>NZ_CP136996.1:0-1062500 GCF_058344425.1 Streptomyces sp. PL-29
GTCTGCTGGTCAGCCCTGGGTTCCGCCCTGGGTGTTGCCGTTACCGCCACCCTGCGTACCACCCTGGGTGTTGCCGGTGCCACCACCCTGCGTACCGCCCTGGGTGTTGCCGGTGCCGCCACCCTGGGTTCCACCCTGGGTGTTGCCGGTGCCACCACCCTGCGTACCGCCCTGAGTGTTGCCGGTGCCGCCACCCTGGGTTCCACCCTGGGTGTTGCCGGTGCCGCCACCCTGCGTACCGCCCTGAGTGTTGCCGGTGCCGCCACCCTGCGTACCGCCCTGGGTGTTGCCGGTGCCACCACCCTGGGTTCCACCCTGAGTGTTCCCGGTGCCACCACCCTGCGTACCACCCTGAGTGTTGCCATTGCCGCCACCCTGCGTACCGCCCTGAGTGTTGCCATTGCCGCCACCCTGCGTACCGCCCTGAGTGTTGCCATTGCCGCCACCCTGGGTTCCACCCTGAGTGTTGCCATTACCGGCGCCCTGCGTACCACCCTGGGTGTTGCCATTACCGATCTGGGTGCCACCAATGGTGTTGTTCGAACCGCCGATGATCGTGTTGTTGACGATGTTCGTTACGTTGTTGGTCACCTGGTTCACCACGGAGGGCGCCAGCCCGAGCTTCTTCGCTTCCGAAGCCGCTGCCTTTCGACCGATGGCGGCTGCCTGCTCCTTGGAGGCTCCGCCTCGCGCTGCCTGCTGGGCCGCGGCTGTGCCTCGTGCTGTTGCCACTGCGATGTCGGCCTTCGTGGAGGCGGATCCGGTCGGGGTGCATCGGACCGTGCCTACGGAGACCGGACCGCTGCCGGTGATTTCGACCCGGATGTCGCCCTTCGGTCCGGTGGCGGCGCGGGCGATGGTCTTCCCGTTGCGCTTGACGTCGTAGGTCTGCTTGAGGGCGAAGCCCTTGCCGCGGATCTCGCCGTTCTTCAGGCTGCACACCGCCGCCGCCGGGGCTGCGGTCGAAAGTGCGGAAGCCTGGGAAGCGAATGTCACTCCCGCCGTTCCGGCGAGTATCGCGGTGACACAGGACAGACCGGCAATGTTGGCGACGCGCTTCTTCCTCGACATTTAAATCTCCTTTGAATGGTCGACCCGGATTCCGAGTTTTTCTGCGAGCCGGGGATTCGGCTTGCCAGGTGCCTCAGTTCCGTTTACTGGCCGATCGGTTTATCTGTCTCCAGATTGCCGTTTTCGGGCGCGGGGAGAAAGCGACGGAGATTCGGGGCTTGACAATCTCGTATGAGGGTGGGTGGTCGTGTGGCGCCTGGCGGTGGGGGCTGGTAGCCCATGGTGTGCCTGGGGGCAGCTGCGGGGTGGACCGGGCCGCGCTCGGCGGTGCTTCCTCGCCCGTCGGGCTGGGTTTCGGGGCCTGGTACGGGTTCAGCCGTTGCCCGCCCCGACGTGGGTCGGGGCGGGCAACGGCTGAAGGGGACGGCACCACCTCGCAGAGAGAGCCTCTGCGAGGTGGTGCGTCTTTCGGCTGGCTTGGTCAGCCCTGCGTACCGCCCTGGGTGTTCCCATTGCCGCCACCCTGCGTACCGCCCTGGGTGTTCCCATTGCCGCCACCCTGCGTACCGCCCTGGGTGTTCCCGTTACCGCCACCCTGCGTACCGCCCTGGGTGTTCCCGTTACCGCCACCCTGCGTACCGCCCTGGGTGTTCCCGTTACCGCCACCCTGCGTACCGCCCTGGGTGTTCCCGTTACCGCCACCCTGCGTACCGCCCTGGGTGTTCCCGTTACCGCCACCCTGCGTACCGCCCTGGGTGTTCCCGTTACCGCCACCCTGCGTACCGCCCTGGGTGTTCCCGTTACCGCCACCCTGCGTACCGCCCTGGGTGTTCCCATTGCCGCCACCCTGCGTACCGCCCTGGGTGTTCCCATTGCCGCCACCCTGCGTACCGCCCTGGGTGTTCCCGTTACCGCCACCCTGCGTACCGCCCTGGGTGTTCCCGTTACCGCCACCCTGCGTACCGCCCTGGGTGTTCCCATTGCCGCCACCCTGCGTACCGCCCTGGGTGTTCCCATTGCCGCCACCCTGCGTACCGCCCTGGGTGTTCCCATTGCCGCCACCCTGCGTACCGCCCTGGGTGTTCCCGTTACCGCCACCCTGCGTACCGCCCTGGGTGTTCCCATTGCCGCCACCCTGCGTACCGCCCTGGGTGTTCCCATTGCCGCCACCCTGCGTACCGCCCTGGGTGTTCCCATTGCCGCCACCCTGCGTACCGCCCTGGGTGTTGCCGCCCTTGTTGCGCTTCTTCTTCTTGCCGTGGTGGTTGCCGTCGTGCTTCTTGTGGTCGTGCTTGCTGTGGCTGACGACGCTTTCCACCGATGTGGTGGGGGCCGCCATCGCGGAGGTCGAGGGGATGAGGATCCCGCCGGCGATGGCGGCGGCCGCCACGGCGGTCGCGAGGCGGAAACCTCGGCGCTTGCGGCGGGGCTGGGACGTCTCGAACTTACGGTTCATGGTTTTTCTCCTGATCGGAATTGGGCCCTGAAAGGGCCCGTCATTTCGCGGCCTCCGCGATGTGGGTTGTTTCCATCGCGTCCACGGCCTCTCCGGCTTTGCGACTTTCTGGCTTTCCGGTGGGGCCGCGTAACCAGTAAGCCCATTCACTGTGGCGGCGGTCATGTTCCGATAATTCGGGGCTTGACGTTTTCTCGTATGCGGGTTATTCGGAGAGCTTGGGGGATCCGGCCGACGGGTGTGGCCGTCCGGGGTGGCGCGAAAACGATCATCGGGGGCGTTGTCGGGGAGGGTGATCCCTATGCTGACGGGATGCTCGACATACCTCTTTCAGCGTTGGAAGTCGCGATGGTGCAGACGGGCACCCGCGCCGTGGACACCCTGCGGGACACCGCGGCTTTCGCTCAGGAGGTGGAGCGGCTGGGTTATCGCCGTCTGTGGTACGCGGAGCATCACCACTCCCCCGCGATCGGCGCGTTCCCGCCGGTCGTGCTGACGGCGCACGCGGCTGCCTCGACCTCGGTGATCCGTCTCGGTTCGGGCGGGGTGCTGGCCCCCAACCACGCGCCGATCATGCTGGCGGAACAGTTTGGGACGCTGGCCGCCTTGCATGAGGACCGTATCGATCTGGGTGTCGGGCGTGGTCCGGGCACGTTCGACGAGGGTGTCGCGCGGGCGCTTCGCCGTGGGGCGGGGCCGGCGTCGGACGCGGAGTACCGCGACGACGTGGCTGCGATCTTGTCGTTCCTGGTGGAGGAGGTCGCGCTCGGGCCGCTGCCGGAGCCGTGGCTGCTGGCTTCCAGTGTCGCGGGGGCCGCTCTCGCCGCGGCGCTCGGTCTGCCGGTGGCGATCGCGCATCACATTCGCCCGGACAACACCCTTGCGGCCGTGGAGGGTTACCGGGCGGCGTTCACCCCGTCGCGCTGGTGCGAGCGGCCCCGGGTGCTGCTGTGTGTGGAGACGGTGTGTGCGCCGACGCAGGAGGAGGCGGTGTGGCGGGCGGGTCCGATGAACGTCGTCAAGGCCGGGCTGTTGAAGGGGCTGAGCGAGGTGCCGTTCCCCACGCCGGCGCAGGCGGCGGTCCATCCGTTCACCGAGCAGGAGCGGCAGGCGCTGGACGGTTTCCGTGCGCAGCAGGCGGTCGGGGCGCCGGGGGTGGTGGTGGAGCGGCTCGCGCACCTGGCGGGTGAGACCGGGGCGGACGAGTTGATGCTGACCACGCCTGTCTACGACCTGCGTGACCGGGTCGGTTCGTATGAGTTGGTCAGGAAGTACTGGGGGCGACGGCGCCGTAGGGCGTGTCGGCGGGGCGGGGGTGGCGGGGTGTTTTCTCGTACGCCGGGACCGTTTCCGTAGGCGTGTGCGAAGGAGTGGCGGGGGTGGCTGTTACAGGGCCGTGCACCCGTTCGGCGTAGGGGTGTGGGTCGTGGCGGGTGCCGGGGCTTGGGCGGTGGGGGGCTGCTGCGCAGGCGTGTCACGGCGGGTGGCGAACTGTCGTGTTCAGGGCGTCAATCGGGGCTTGACGGTTGCCCGATACAAGGGAGGGTTACGGACATATCCGGATTGGGAAACGGGGGTCGGGCGGGCGGTGTCCGGGGGGCGCCGGGGGCCAGAGTGTGACTCCTCGGCCAGCGCCGGGATTTGTTTCAGGCCAGACCAGGCAGCACCCGTATGCGTATTCGTGTCCGTGTGTGCTGGTGCCGGTCGGGGCCGTTCGTCGACGTCGAAGGGGTTCTTCCTCCATGTCCGCTTCCCCCGCCATCCGCCGTATCCTCGCCGTTGTCCTGGCGGCCGGCACCCTTGCCGGAGCCGCCGCCGTGCCCGCCGCGGCGGACGACCACCGCCGCGACCACCACGGCCGTCACTCCGCCCTCGTCATCGGCGACGTCAGCCACGACAGCCCGGTTCGGGGCGACCGTTCCAACCGCGCCCTGAACCGTGAATGGGTCGAGATCAGGAACACCGGCCGGAGCGGCGTCAACCTCCGCGGCTACACCCTCACCGACCAGCAGGGCAACCGCTACCGCTTCCCCGACTTCCGTCTGGAGGGCCGCTCCGCCGTCAAGGTCCACACCGGACGGGGCCGCGACAGCCGCCACGACCTCTATCAGGGCCGCACCCGCCAGATCTGGGACGACCGCGACACCGCCACTCTGCGCGACCACCGCGGCGGTGTCGTCGACACCGAGTCCTGGGGCCGTCGCGGGCACCAGCACCGCGGCTGATCCCGGTCGGTGGTCGCCCCGACGGGGACGGTGACCGCCGGCCGCCCGGGGGCGGGGTGTCACGGCCGGGCGGGCCGTGACACCCCGCAGTCGTGCGCAGGTGGGTGGGTGCGGGTGCATTCGGGTGGCGGCGTGCCGTGTCGGGCTGGTGGCGGGGGGCCGGTTGGCGATGCTGGGCCGGGCGCGGCCCGGCGGGCGGCGCGTTCTCCCCTGTCCCACGATGTGTAGGAGTACGGCATGACGGCGGACGCGGTCGGGCGTTTTCTGGCGGCTTTGGAGCCGCTCCGGCGGGAGGCCGTGGCGGGCAGGCCGCGCGAGGAGCAGGAGCGGCTGGCGGCCGCGTGGGAGGAGGAGCTGGGTTCGGACGACGAGCTCGACACCCTCGACGAGTTGTCGCCGCCGGCGGCGGAGGCCGAGGCGGCCCGCCGGGTGATGGACCGCGAGGCCTGACCCGGCCACCGGGGCGGGTCTCGCGGCGAGGGGCGGGCCGGTCCCGGGCGGGCGGGCCTGCGGCCGGACCCGCTCGTGGTGCGTGGCTGCGGCAGGGGCAGGGGGCGCTGGCGGTGTCTTGGAGGGGCTGTGTGGGCCGGACGGTGGGAGGAGTCCGCGGTGGGGGTGGTCTGCCCTCCGGGCCCGGTCGGTGTGCGTCGAGCGGGCCGGGCGGGGGCTGGTGTGTGTGGGGGGGGGGGGGGTCAGCGGCGGTGGATGCGGTCGATGCCGTACCAGCGGGAGACGCAGGCGGCGACCCAATCCCGGCTGTAGGTGGTGGTGAAGAAGGGTTCGGCGAGGCTGGCGATGGGCAGCGGGCGGTAGCCGATGTCCGTGGCGCCTTGTGCCGCGGCGGTGCGGATGCGGGCGTTCTGGGCATCCCAGGCGATGGAGCGGGCCACCGTGGTGGTGGTGAGTTGCTGGAGGGCGGGGACGAGGGAGGCCAGGGGGGCCAGGGTGAGGCAGAGCGCGGCGGTGACGGCGGCTGCCGGGGTGCCGGGGCTGGTGGGGTGGCGGCGGGCGGCCAGGCGGGGGCCGGCCCAGGCGCCGAGCAGGACTCCGTAGCCGCACAGGGCCAGTTCCATGGGTAGCAGGTAGCTCGTCCAGGTGCGGGCGTACGTCCAGCCGGTGGGCCCGTATCCGCTGCGCAGGCCGACCGCGACGGCGAACGATCCCAGGATGACCACGGGCAGGGGGAGCAGGAGCAGGGCGGCCCGTGTCGCCCGCCCGGGCGGCGGCGGGATCAGGGGCGGGGATGAGGGCGGGGATGAGGACGGGGGTGAGGGGCGGGGTCGGGGGGTGCGGAGGGTGGCGGCGGCCAGGCCCAGGAGGAGGCCGGCGGCCGCGGCGGCGAGGTAGGCCCACTGGCTGGTGACGGTGTCCCACATGCGCAGCCAGTCCTCGTAGGTGGCCCGTAGTCCGCTCGCGGAGAGCAGTGGTTCTTTCTCGGGCTGTTGGGCGCGGCGCCAGCGGGCGCCGGGGGAGGTGTAGAGGACGGTGAGGCCGCACAGGAGGCCGGTGCACCACAGCAGGCACCAGGTGACGGGGCGCCAGGTGGTGGTCAGGCGTAGGCGGGGCAGGCACAGCAGGGCGGTCAGGGTGGCGGTCAGGCCGCTGACGAGGGCGAAGGGTTCGCTGAGGGTGCCGAGGGCGAAGCCGATGAGGAGGGCGCCGGTGAGGCCGGCGGTGCGGACGGCGCGGCGGGGGTGGTTGATGGTGGCCAGGGCCAGCAGGAGGGCCCACAGGCCGATGACGCCGGGCAGGGTGTGGGAGATGGTGGCGGGTGCCCACAGCAGGACCTGGTAGCTGCGGGTGCCCGCGTAGTAGAGGAGGGCCTGGAGGGTCAGGGCGCAGGCGGTCAGGAGCAGCAGGGGTGGGGTGCGGCCGAGGGCGTGCAGGAGGCGGCGGCCGAGGAGGACCAGGGCGGCGGTGAGCAGGACGGTGATGAGGGTGGGGAGGATTTTGGTGCCGGCCGGTCCGCCGCTGTAGAGGAGGCCGCTGAGGAAGGCGTTGGTGATGCGGCCGTTCTGGGTGGTGTAGAAGTCGGCGGTGATACCGAGGATGCCCAGGTCGCGGGTTTTCCAGGCGGCGCACCAGTCGTCGGAGGCGGGGCGGGTGTAGAGGCCGAGGAAGCATCCGACAGCGACGAGGGCTCCGGCGGCGGCGAGGAGGGTCGCGGCGGCGGGCAGGGCGACGCGTCGGAGCGGGTGGGGGTGGGAGTGGGTTCTTGGGCCGGTGCGGGAGGAGGGGGGCAGGTGTTCTTCCTCGTCCTCGGCCGCCACGGTACTCATGGGTCTCCCCTTCGCAGTGGGGCCCCTCGGGAGGGGCGGCCGGTGCGCCCCGCCGGCTGTGGTGATCACACGGCCCGCGAACACCCATGATGTGCACGGTTTGCCGTGTGCGGCATCCGGGCGGGGCGGGTGGGGGTGCGGGCTACTCACCCGGGCGGCGGGGTTGTGGTGGCGGGGCGGGTGGTGGTCTTCGAGGATGGGCCGCAGGGGCGGGCTGGTGCGCCCGGTGTGCGGGGGCGTGGTGTGCGGGGCGTGGGTGTGGCGGAGGGAGTGGCGGTGCCCGGTGTCCTTGGCTGCTGGGCGGTGGTCGCGGCGGCGCTCGCGGGTACGGCTTTCCCGGTGTGTGGTGCGGGGGGTCATGCGCCGCTGTCGCGGTTCACGGCTCCCACCGTGGGTGTGCTGTCCAATGTGGCTGCCGCCGAGGGGGTTTCGGCCGCGCGGGCCGCCGGTGCCCGGTATGTGGAGGGCAGCAATGTGCTGCGGCTGGCGTCGGGGCGGTGGTTGTATCTGCCGGCGGGGCGGTCGGCGTCGGTGGTGGTCGCGGCCGGGGACGGGCGGGCGTTGCGGCAGATCGGGCAGAGCCGGGCCTGGCTGGCCTCCGGGCGGATTCCGGGCAGGTCCGCGGCCGAGCGGGCGGCGGCCGGGCGGGCGCTGTTGGCGATGCGGGCGCTGTTGCGGCCGAACGGGGCGATGGCGGCGGGGTGGAGTCCGGGCTGGATGTATGCGTGGCCGCGGGATTCGAGTTTCGCGTGTGCCGCGTTCGCGCACACCGGGCATGACGCGGAGGCCTTCCGGATCCTGCGGCACAGTGCCGCCACCCAGCGTGCGGACGGCAGCTGGGAGGCGCGTACGAAGCTGGACGGTTCGGGTCCGCCGGACGGCCGGCGGTGGCAGCTCGATGCCAACGGCTGGGTGCCGTGGGCGGCGTGGCAGTGGTATCGGGCGGCGCCGGCGCAGGGGCGTCGGGAGCGGCTGATGGCCCTGTATCCGATGATCGTCAGGGCGGCCGACCGTGCGGCGGGTTCGCTGGGGGCGGACGGGCTGCCTCCGGCGTCCGCGGACTACTGGGAGTTGATGACGGCCACGGCGAACATCGGTACGGCGGCTCCGTTGCTGGCCGGGCTGAACGCGTCGGCGGACCTGGCGCGGGAGGCGGGCCGGCCGCAGGATGCGGTGCGGTGGGCGCGGGCGGCGCGGCGACTGTCGGCGGGGATCGCGAAGCGGTTCCTGCCGCTGGGCTATCAGCGGACCGTCGACGGGCGGCACGGGCGTGACAGTGCGGTGGCGTTCATGGCGCCGCCGTTCAATACGGCGGCCGCGGGTGTGCCGGCGGCGCTGGATGCGACCTATCGGGCGCTGCTGCTGCCCAACGGGGGGCTGACCCCGGGTGATGACCCGGGGGCTCCGTGGGGGCCCGTGGCGTGGACGCCCAGTACGGCGTTCTTCGCACTGGCGTGGGCCGCGGAGGGCCGGCCGGCGAAGGCGGGGCCGGTGCTGGAGTGGGTGCTGTCGAAACGGAACGCGCTGGGAGAGCTGCCGGAAAAGGTGGACAAGGAGGGCCGGCCGGCGTCGGTGGCACCACTGGCGTGGACGGCATCGATCGTGCTGCTGTCGCTGGTGGCGCTCGAAGCCGGCGAGATGGCGGCCCCGCCGCTGCAGCGGTAGGAGAGCAGACACGCAGGCCCCCGGCAGTCGGGGGCGGTGTGGAGGTTTCCCGGGGCGGACGTCTGGCGGGGCGGGGGCGGACACTTCCCGGGGCGGGGCGGCAGCGCAGGCGCCTGTGCGGCGGCCACCACCCGCTGCGCCTGCGCCTGCGGCTGCGGCTCGGGCTGGGACTGGGGCTGGGACTGGGGCTGGGACTGGGAGTTGTGGTCCTGGGGGCTGAGAGGACGTTAAGTCCGTTCTTCCTCGGTTCGTGATCGCTCGATCGTGGTACTGATCGCCATGCCGGACACCTGCTAGACATGTCCATGCTGAGATGCGGGCCATGGAGAGAAAGCCGTACCCCAGCGACTTATCGGACGAGCAGTGGGCGTTGATCCAGCCGATGATCGCGGCCTGGAAGCAGGACCGGGTGGCACGGTCGGCGACCGGTGATCCCGGGTCCTGCGACCTGCGGGAAGTCGTGAACGCGATCTTCTACCAGAACCGGACGGGCTGCCAGTGGCGCTACCTGCCGCATGACCTGCCGGCCTGGTCGGCGGTGTTCTACTACTTCACGCTGTGGCGCCAGGACGGCCTCGACCAGCGCATCCAGGAACTCCTGCGCTGCCAGGTGAGGGAGAGAGCCCGCCGATTAGAGGACCCGTCCCTCGTGATCATCGACACCCAGTCCGTCCGCGCCGCGGCGGGTGTCCCGAAGACCACGACGGGGCTGGACGCGCACAAGAGGATGTCGGGCCGCAAGCGGGGACTGGCCCGTCGACGTCCTGGGGCTGGTCATCGGCGTTGTCGTGCTGGACGCCTCCGCCCATGACAACGCCGCCGGCACCGCCCTGCTCGACCAGGCCGCCGAGCGGTGCGGCAACCGCCTGGAGAAAGCCCTGGTGGACCAGGGCTTCAAGGACGAGGTCCTCATCCACGGCGCACTGCTGGACATCGACGTCGAGATCGTCCGCCGAAACCCCGCTGACCAGGGCAAAGGCTTCATTCCGCAGCCCAAGCGGTGGATCGTGGAGCAGGTCAACGGCACGTTGATGCTGCACCGCCGCCTCGCCCGTGAGTACGACCACCGGCCCGACAACTCCGCCTCACGCGTCTACTGGGCCTCGATCGCGAACATGGCCCGCCGCCTCACCACACCGTCTCCGGCCTGGCGCGACACCCTCGGGCTGGCCGCGTGAACGTCGCCGAGCTCCTGGCCGGCCTCCAGGCCCAGCACGACGAGACCACCGCCCGGGCCGCTGAACTACGCGACCAGATCCAGCACTTGACCGCCGCCCTGGCCGAGGCCGAAGCGCGACTCGCGGACCTGGCCACCACCGCCAAGGTCATCGCCGAACTTGCACCCGCTGGAGGTGACCCAGGCCCACCCGAGACGAACACCGCCTACCAGGCCATCGTGAACGCCTTCAACCAGCACCCCGACCAGGTCTTCCGAGCCCGTGAGCTGCACGAACTCCTCGACATGCCCACCGACGAGGCATCCGTCAACATCACCCGCAGCCGCCTCGGACGCCTCACCCGCCAAGGCTTCCTCACCCAGCCCGGACGAGGCTGCTACCAGAAACGGACTTAACGTCCTCTCAGAGCGCGAGGAGACCACCGATGCCGACTGACAACTCCTACCTCATCGTCGCCGCGGCCCACCGGCGTGCCGCGGCAACCCGACGACGTGCGGTCATCGTCCTGCGGCGAATGGACGCCACCGGCACCGCCATCACCTTCGAGACCGTCGCCCGCGAAGCGGGCGTCTCCCGGTCCTGGCTCTACAACCAGCCGGACCTCAGGGCCGAGATCGAACGCCTGCGAGCCCGGCACCGCGCCCCCGCGACCCGGCCAGTTCCTGACCGCCAACGGGCCTCCGACCTCTCCCTGCTTCGGCGCCTGGAGGCCGCCACCACGCGCAACCGGCAGCTGGAAGCAGAAAACCGGCAGCTTCGGGAAGCTCTCGCCCTCGCACTCGGCGAACGCCGCACTGCCGACGTCCGAAGCGTGCACGTCACGACGGACCCACCAGTTCCCAGAGCGATCGGACCCAGAGCTCGATGATTTGTCCCGTGACAACACCTGCCTCCACGGCCAAGACGCCGGCGAGGAAATGTGGTCGACGATGGTGAGCAGATACGGCAGCATCCGGGCAGGTTCGATGACGAGGAGCACGGTGATCACCCAGGGCGTGAAGATCACGACGCTATGCGCAGCCTGCGGCGGCGTGCTGATACGCGACACCGGCCAGTTCATCGACCGAGGAAGGCTGTGGTGGGGAACGGAGGGGGCCTGCCAGAGCTGCCCCGTCGCCTGGTGCGAGCAGGACAGCGGCGGCGCGACTCCCGAGGAGATCCGCCAGGCGCTCTTGACGGAACACGGGCCTGCCCGACTCCGGCTGATCGAACCCGAAGCGAGCCGAGTGACCGTCCTCCGCGTTCTGCGAGAAGTACACGAGCTGTCTCTGGCACAAGCACGAGCGATGGCAGAGGAGCTGAGAACGACCGGGTTGGTGGGCACTCTCGTCGAGATGGAGCTCATAGCAGCCCAACTTCGGCACCGCTCAGTAGCAGTGACCGTCGAGACGTCACCCAGCTGACCGACACGACGGACGACATACCGAACGAGACAATCTCCGGCCCTGGAACGGCCTCTCGTTTCGCGGCGTCGAGGACACTGTCCACATCGCATCGGCCCAGGTCCGGGCCTTCCCCATCGAGCAAGCTCAAGATAATGCCAGCAAGCGGCACATCGTGGTCGACCCCTCGGCCTACTGCTCGTCCTGGTCACCGCAGCGGACATCGGAGATCGCGCCGCCGCGAAGGCACTGCTCGCTGAGGTGGCCGGCACCCACCACCAGCTGGAACTCGTCTGGGCCGACGGCTGCTACACCGGCAGCCTCGTCGAGCACTGCCTGACCGCGTTCGCCCCCTGGTCCTGGCGATCGTCAAACGCAGCGACGACACGCGCGGCTTCGTGGTGCTGCCCAAGCGGTGAATCGTCGAGCGGCTCTTCGCCCACCTGATGCGAAGCCGCCGCCTGGTGCGCGACTTCGAACGATCCACGACCAGCGCCGAGGCAATGATCATGTGGTCGATGAGCATGATCATGACCCGTCGCCTTACCCGCTCACGTTCCGCGCGAGGGTGAACCGGCCCGGCTGCCGCTCGGCCAGCCCCGCCACCAGACGCCTCGCCTTCGACCGCAGCGCCTCCATCTTTGACGGCACCGCGTCCAGGCCGAACAAGACCGCCATCTCCTGGCAGGTCAGCGGCCCTTGATGAAGGCGATGCCGGTCCGCGAGGGCCTGCAGGATGCGCTGGTAGTCCATCGACGGCACGGACGCGTCCAGCCCCTCGCGCCACATCGGCACCTGCGCCTTCGGCTTCGCTGCCATCGACGCCGACGATGCCTCCGCCGCCTGCCCCTGCGCCGGCCTCGCCGGTTCGGTCCGTGCGTGATCTGCGGTTTCGTCCACCGGACCCAGCACCTCGCCGACCCGCGAGCGGGCGATCACCCACTCCTTCCATACCCGCTCGGCCACGGCCAACTCGGCCTCGACGCGGTCGGCCTCCTCCCGCAGCTCGTCCACACGACGGCGAGCACCCAGCTCACGCTGCTCGAGCAACCCCACGACCGAAGACATCCGGCCTCCCCAGGCACGACGACACGACAAGCCACCCCTCCCACGAGAGCACCGAACCTATGCCTGACCAGCGAAAACACCGGTCTCAGGTTCGGTACGACAACACCTACTGACGTCGGCACCGTTGTCTCCTCGGCCGCCGATCTGCCTGGGTCCGGGGTGCTGATGCTGCTACCGATTGGCGGGACTGGCTGCGTCGGCTGGCTGCTCGGACTGCGGCCGGCCGGCGACGGCGCGGCGGCGAGCACCTGACGGTCACAGCACCGCGCACGCACAGTGCGCGGTGCCGGCTGAGGTTGCGGGGAACCGGAACGGATCATGCACCGCTGCGCCAGGCCCTGCTCAGCACTGTCTGAGTCCCGCGGCGGTCGGGGCTTCTTGCAACGCGGTGCCTGTGACCCAGCCGAGGCCCCCTGACTTCAGCCGGAGTTGCACCCATATGCCGCCCGTGGAGCCGTGACCGTCGGTGGTTTCACCGTAGCGGTAGCAGGCTGCCGGGTACCGGCCTCCCACTGCCACGGAGCTCACCTTGGGGCTGGTGGACGAGGGGGACTTGCGGACCGCTGCATTCGCGAGCGCGGTCACGAGGGTTGTACCCGGGCCATTGGTCGGCGAGGAGGACAGAGGAGGTGGGGAGGACGATACCGTCCCGGACGGGCTCGGGCCCGGTGCCAGGGTGAGCGTCACGGTGGTGCCCGGGGCAACTTGCTCGTCCGCGGCCGGGTCCTGGCCGAGGACCGTACCGGGGGCGGCATTGCCGGACGCTCCGTCGTTCGTCTGTACCCGCAGCCCCTGGTCCTCGAGGATCTGCGTCGCCTCCTGGGCCGACCTGCCCTTCACTGCGGGAACGCGAATTTCAGGCATCCGGGTGCTGGGGTCCTTCCCATCGCTGGGGTCCTCCGGCAGTGCTTCGTCCTGCGCACCGTCCGTCCCGACACGCCGTTTGAGGCCCGCGTCCTTCTCCTCGATGTCGACCAGTTCGTACGTCGTGACCGGCTGCTTCTCCGCCACGGGTTCGACCTTGACGACCTTCCTGGGATCGTACGCCTTCCACTTCTTTCCGTTGCCCCTACCGTTTCCGTCGAACGTCACGTCGGCGCTGTCGACGTCGTGCTCGAAAGTACGGAGCGGGTTGCCGCAGCTGCACTGCACGACCGGCTTGCCGTAGGTGTCGACCAGGACGGCGATGCCCGCCTCCAGCAGGGCGTCGAAGCCGACCGCCTCGCCCTCCTCGTAGTCGTGGTTCTTCACGAGGGTGTCGTTGCGCAGCACCACAGGCGTGAGCTTCTCCACGAATGCTTCGATCCGGTCAACGTCAATGTCCAGCGTCTTGGCCCACTGGACTGCTTTCTGGCGGTTCCCCGGATTCTTCAGGAAGCGGACGAGTTTGTTCTTGTCGCAGCTCTTGCTGTTCCGCGATCCTCCGTACAGGCCGGGCTGGTTGCCCTTCTTCGCTCCGCCCTCAAGGGCTAGGGTCTTGCCGACCGGGGCATCTGTCCCCAGGTTGAGGGCCGCCTCGAAGAACGGCGCGGCGGTCGGAACGCCCCGGGCCACCGCCCGTACGGCGACCTTGACTCCCTGGGATGCGATCTTGGCACAGCCCGTGGTGATGACTGCTAGGCCAACGAGGATCGCCGCGAGGGCGACAGCCCTGCGCCTGATCACCTGTGGATGTTTCATGTCAATTCCTCCTCAATGGATGTCGGTCCGTATGGCAGTCGGGGTTGCCGGCAGCCGGCACGCTGCGGGTCACGGGGCAGGCAGAGGCAGCGCGGGTTTCGTCCGGTACGACGCCGCGGAGCGGGGTGTCCCCTTCTTGTGCGGGCAGCCCGATCGCCAGGCACAGGCGGGCCGGACAGAGTCGGGAGCACGACGGCCAAGGAGGTCACAAGACATCGATGCGATCGAGCGCGCATGACGGTTCTCCTCCCCCATACTGGTTTCGCTGTGGTGGCGAAATCTCCTTCGCGCGGCTGCTCCGCGCTGCGCATGGCCGTCCCTGTCAAGCGCAAGGACGGCACAGGGCAGACCGGGCGGCCTGTGCGCACCGATTGATGCATCCGGTGCGTGGAAGATCGGTGCCGGTTCCGTCACGGCCGGGGCATCGCTGCTGATGAAGCCCTGCAATGGCTTTTTCCGGTCCGGTCCGGTCCGGATACTGCGGTCTGCTGGGGGCTGGGCATGGCAGAGGCGGATCCGACACCACGACGGGTGTTCGCCGACCGACTGAGCGAGCTGCTCGCACAAACGGCCGATCTTCCGATCAAGAGTGCTGTGGCCGAAGCCAACCGGCGCCGGCCCGCCGGGCGGGGCCGGCCGATTTCGGGACGCCGGGTCAGCGACTGGAAGCAGGGACGGCACCTGCCCGAGTCGGAGGCAGCGTTCCTGATTCTGGTCCGGGTGCTGCTCGAGCACCGCCGCGGCCGGCAGATCCCTGCCGATGGGGTCAGCGCAGGACTTCTGGACGAAGAGCAGTGGCGGCGGTGGCTGCGTTCCGCCCGCACTTCCCCGCCCGACTCCGGGCCACGGGCCCAGAAGTCACCCGGGCAGGATCAGCGGGCCGAGCAGGTGGCGCCCGGCCCAGTGTCGGCGGGAACCCGGCCAGACCGTCTGGCCAGTGCCCATCCGCAATCGTGGCGAACCCTCGGTCCAGCCGGGGTTGCCGACCGGATGGACGTCAGTCAGAAGCTGCCCGGTGAGATGCATGCCGACAGCGGCGGTCCGAGCAGAGCGTCGGGGGCATCCCTGCCTCCACTGGACCGTGGCAGGCAGGACCTCGTCCTACGCGGCTGCAGGATGCTACCGGGGTGGGAAGACTTCGTCGGGCGCGCAAGTGAACTCGGGTTTCTGAGAGAGCGGATCGAAGGCGCGGCGCGCGGCAGCGGATCCGTCGTGCTGCTTGCGGGCCCGGCAGGCGTCGGCAAGAGCACCCTTGCGGCCGAGGTGCTGCGCCGCCACGCCGATTCCGCAAGCTTCACCGTCGCACGGGGCCATTGCCCCCGGGATGCGGTAGCGCCACCGCTATGGCCCTGGCAACAAGCGCTGCGCCTTGCGGGGGTCACCCCTGCGGTACCGGCGCAGCGTACGGGGCCACCGCCGGGAGCCGCGTCCGCGGCCGGACGGCAGCTGTGGCCTGTGACAGAGCCGGTCAATGCGCGGGCAGCGAGGTTTCAGGAGCTGGCCCGGTTATGCGAGTCGCTGGCCATGGCAGCCTCCAGACGCTCCCTGCTCATCGTGCTGGAGGATCTGCACTGGGCCGACACCGCCAGCCTTGACCTGCTGTGGCAGGTGGCCGAAAAGGCGGCCGAGTGCGGACTGTTCGTGCTCGGCACCTTCCGGCAACCCGGGCCCGAGGAAGCCGCTGGGGCGCTGGCGAACCTGGGCCGCTACGCTGCCACACTCCGTCTGGTCCCGTTCACCCGGGAGGAGGTCGCCCAGTGCGTCGGCGAGACGGACGCGGCGGAAGCGTACCGGCGTACCGGTGGGCTGCCGCTGCTCGTTTCAGCACTGCGCACGCACGCGGGCGACCTCCATACCATCGTCAGCGGGCTGCTGACCGGGCTCACCGCTGAGCAGCGGGAAGTCATGGACGCCGCAGCCGTGCTCGGCGAACGGCCGGACACGGCTCAGCTCTCCGCGGTGCTGCCGAAGTTGGGCGAGACCGTCATCGCCCGAGCACTGGAGGCGGCCTGGCACGCCGGTGTCCTGACCGTGGTGGAAACCACCGACGCTGGACGCATCTACCGCTTCACTCACGATCTGGTACGCGACGAGATGCTCGGCCGAACCGCCCCAGCCGTCGCCCGTGCCTTGCACAGAGCCGCCGCTCAGGCACTGGAAAGGACCGGGGACCCCACCGAGGCGGCACGCATCGCCGCGCACTGGCGACGGGCCGGTAAGGAGCCCGGCCACCGTGCCGCCGCCGCGCACTGGTCCCGGATCGCCGCGGATCAGGCCTGTGAACGGCACGCCTACGCCGATGCCGCCCGGCACCTGTCGGACGCCGCCGCCGTACTCGTCCCGACGGACCCGCAGCGCGCACCGGCGCTCATCGAGCTGGCCCGCGCCGAGTTCCTTGCCGGGCTCTACGACGCCAGCCTGCGCCACTGCACCGAAGCGGCCGACTCGGCGAACGCGACCAACCAGCCTGCCCTGCTCGCCGAGGTCGCCTTGGTACTCCAGGGCGTCACATTCCCGCAGGCCTCCCAGGCGATCAGCCAACTGTGCGAGGCGGCGCTGGCCGTCGAGGACATGCCGAGCGCCGTACGGGCTCGGCTGCTCGCGCAGCTCGCCACTGCTTCGGCCGATCTCGGCTCGCCCGACACGGCGGCCAGGCATGCCCGAGCCGCCCTCGGTCTGGCCAGGGCCACCGGTGACTTGCGTGCCGAACTCGACGCGGCCCGGGCCATGGAGATGACCTTGGCCCATCCGGACGACACAGCCGGACGCTTGCGCCTGGGTGAGCAGTCCGTGTCCCGCGCCGAGCAGCTCGGCGACCCGCTCGCCGCGGTGCTCGGCCACGAGTGGCGTATCCAGGCTGGCTACATGATGGGTCTCCTGGAACTGGTGGACGACGCGATTGGCGGCATCGAGGCGATCGCGGACCGTTCTCCGCTCCCGCTCGCCCGCTGGCATCTGCTGCGCGTCAGCGCCGCACGCGCTGCGCTGAAAGGACAGTTCGCCACCGCCCGCCGCTGCAATGCGGACGCCGCCAAGATCGCCGAGGCCAGCGGAGACAAGACGGCGATCAGGATGAACTACGTGCTGTGCCTGCAACTGGCCCTGATTCGCGGGGACCCCGCAGAACTACCCAGGGAGATGTGGCGTGACCTCGACCGCGCTCCGAGAAGCCCGCTCATCCTGTCCGCGCGGGCGCGGGCGCTGTTCCTTGCAGGGCGACTGAACGAGGCGCGGGGGATGTACTCCCAACTGCGCCCGGTGCTACCGATCCCGATGACGAACCCGACGTGGCCAGCGGTGCTGCTGCACCTAGTCGACCTCATTGAACTGGTCGGCGATGCTGAAGCTGCGCAGCTGGTGTATGACCAGCTCGTGCTGTTCCGGCGGTACCCGGGAGCGCTCGGCACGCCCACAGCCTACTTCTCCGGTACGGTCAGTCGTGAACTCGGCCGTCTGGCCCTGGCCGCCGGCAGCCCGGAGAAGGCCGAGAAGCTGCTACGCGAGGCACTGGTCCGCAACCAGGCCCTCGGCGCCTGGCCATACGTGGCGCTGACCTGCCTGGACCTCGCAGTCGTCCAACGCGACCGGGGTGTCCTGACAGAGGCGGCAGCCCTCGCCGGGAAGGCGCTGGCGATCGCCGATCGGCTGAGCCAGCCCGGCCCCTCCGCCGCTGCCGTAGACCTCATCGGCGACATCACTGCCCTGCGGGTCAACACCACCCGCTCACGGCGGGAACCGGGAGAAGGCCGTTGAGGACCAGGCGGCAGTCATGCTCGACTCCGGCGTCGAGCGCCACCGGCGTGGAAGATCAGGCCTCCTCCCGGAGTGCCGGTGCCAAGACGGCGGCAGCTTCGGCGCCGGGCAGAGCGCCGATCGCAGCCCGACCGCGTCGGTGAGGTACTCCAGGCGCTCCAGCGAGAGGTGCGGAGAGACCGGTCCTGCACCAGGCGGGGCGCAGACACCGCCGCGAGGAGCTTCTCATGATGTGCTCTCCGCTTCGACACCGAGATCCGCCGCATCGTCTGCACCACCAACGCGATCGAAACGCCAGGATCCGGCGCGCGGTCAAGGCCCGCGGATACTTCCCGAACGAGACCGCCGCCCTGAAACGCGTCTACACGGCGATCATGTCGCTCGACCCCACCGGCCGTGGTCAGGCCCGCTGAACCATGCGCCGGAAGACCGCGCTGAACGCCTTCGGCATCACCTTCGACGGCCGCCTCTCCGCAGCACGCCAGTAACCCGGACCACCCTCGTTACACGTTCGACTGACAGACCCTACGCCGGGGGTCAGACGCGGCCCCGTGGACGGCACGCATCCTCCATCGGCACTACGACGTGCTGGCCCTGCAGGGTCCACACGGGTTGCATTCCACCGGTGAGTCGCTGTCAGTGCCCGCTCATACGCTGTCAGCCGGCGCAGGCGCGCCGGAGCCTGGATGCCTTCATGGCAGGACAGCTGACGTATGAACAGCGGATCGCTTTGATCAACAAGTGGAAGAGCCACCGGATGCTTCCGAACAGCTCCGGCTGGAACGCGCCGAGCGCATGGTGAAACAGGCGGTGCTCCGACACGAGCCGTTCGAGGAGCTCGACATCACCGTGGCGTCGAAGGGCTCGTATCCCAACAACACCAACGTCCGCGGTGACAGCGACGTCGACATTACGGTGAAGCTCAACGACCCCTTCCACACGGAGGGGCTGGCGGCATGATGGTTTGGGCAGCAGTCCAGTCACGCGGGGCCGTGGACCCGGCAGAAGCTCCGCCGAGAGCGCCGACCACCACAACGCACCAACGACCGCATCCACACCTGAGCCCGTCCGTCTGCGCCCTCAGCGCGACCCCGGTTTGCCTCGTCCACGGCCGGACCGACGCCCACCAGGGAGCCGTACAGCACCCTCCCCAGCTCCCGGAACACGGGCCCAGCCACCCACCTCCTCCGGTAACAGCGGCGGGGCCGGGCCCGCCCGGCGGGACAACCCCAGAAACACGCTCCCTCCCCAGCCGCCTGAGCGGCCGGCGGCGGCGCCAGTCGGCGCACCTATCGCGGGCTCCGGGTCGGCGGCGTGTTCCGGGCGTTGTACTGCGAGACCCGCTCGGCGACGTCGCGGCAGTCGGCCGACGCCTACCGGCCCACCGGGAAAGGCCGCGTCGAATGCCAGGTCCTCATCGTCCGCGACCACGTCCTGTCCGGCCGGGCCTTCTCCTCCGTCGAGGAGAAGGACGCGGCCTTCGCCGCCTGGGTGCCGCAGCGGCGGGCCCAGATCCACAAGACGCACCGGGAGGTCATCGGCGAACGGGCGGCCCGTGACCACGCGGCTCTCAAGCCGCTGCCGCCCACCCCCTATCTGGTGGTCGAACGGCATCTGCGGCCGGTCGGCAAGGACTGCCTGGTCGCCTTCGGCGGCAACCTCTACTCGGTGCCCGCCCGCCGAGTCCGCCCCCGCCAGCTGGTCGAGATCCGGGCCACGAAGTCAAAGATCATGGTGCACTCGACCGCCGCGGACGCCAGCGGCGAGACGCTGCTGGCCATGCACCCTCGGGCGGTCGGCCGCGGCGTCCGGGTCGTCGAGGAGACCCACTGGGACGGCCTGCCCACCGGCAAGGGCCGCCGCACCACCACCGGCGACGTCCCCCAGCCCCGGCGCGAACGTCCTCTGGGCGAGGAGGCCGGACTGTTGCAGGCCCTGCTGAACCGGGCTGCCGCCACCCGCATCGAGGTCGGCCGCCGTCCACTGTCGGTCTATGACGAACTGACCGGCACCCGTCCCTTCACCACCCACCCGAGCACGAGGGAAATGTCTTGAGCGAGCTGGTCTCCACCCGCATCCGCAACACGGCCGACAAGCTCGGCCTGCCCCACCTGACCGAGACCATCAGCGAGTACATCCGGCGGGCTGACGAGGGCAAGATGGGCTATCTCGACTTCCTCGATCTGGTGCTGTCTGAGGAACTTGCCGTCCGCGACGACCGCCGCTTCCGCCAGGGCCTGCGGCTGTCCCGGCTGCCCCACCACAAGACTCTGGACGAGTACGACTTCTCCTTCCAGCCCGACCTCGACCCGCGCAAGGTCAAAGACCTCGCCACCCTGTCGTTCGTCGAGGCCAAGGCGAACGCCGCCCTGCTGGGGCCGCCCGGGGTGGGCAAGACGCATATCGCTGTCGCCCTAGCGGTCGCGGCCTGCCGGGCCGGCTACTCGATCTACTTCACCAGCCTCGACGACATGGTCCGCCACCTCAAAGCCGCCGAGGCCGCCGGCCGGCTGACCAGTAAGCTCGGCACCTACCTGCGGCCCAGCGTCCTCGTCGTCGATGAAGTCGGATACCAGCCGCTGGAACGAGCCGAGGCGAACTTGGTCTTCCAGGTGATCTCGAAGCGCTACGAGAAGGGCTCGATCATCCTGACCTCAAACAAGACCTTCAGTGAATGGGGACAGGTGTTCGGCGACAAGGTCCTGGCCACCGCCATCCTCGACCGCCTCCTGCACCACTGCGAAGTGATCTCCATCAACGGCCCCAGCTACCGCCTGAAGAACCGCCTCAAGGCCATCGAGCGAGAGACCGAAGTCGCTTAAGCGCTGCCGCCCAAAGACTACGCGGCACGCTCTAGTGGCGGCGGGCCAGCAAGTGGGCGTCGAGGAAACCCCGGTCGGAGGCCGGGTCGTGGAGCAGCCGGGCGAACGTGGTGAGCCCGGCCTCGGCCAGCAACTCGGCGAACCGGTCCGCCGGCCAGCTATAGGCGGGCGTTACCTTGTGGTCGAAGCGGACCGGCTCCGGTCCGTCGGTCGCAAAGAACGAGACCAGCAGCAGGCCGCCCGGCGCAAGGACACGCACCTGCTCGGCGAGCAGCGCAGGCAATTCTTCAGGCGGGGTATGGATCATCGAGTAGTGGGCCAGCACGCCGCCGAGCGCGCCGTCCTCGACCGGCAGGTCCTCCATCCGCGCCTCGTCGAACCGCAGCGCAGGATGCGCCCGCCGGGCGTGGTCGACCATGCCCGGAGAGAGGTCGAGCCCGAAGGCGTCCAGCCCCAGGTCGTGCAGCATGGCCGTCAGATGTCCCGGGCCGCACCCGACGTCCGCTGCCCGCGGGTTCCCCGTCCCGCGCACCATCTCGGCAAAGGTGCCGATCATGTTCCGCGAGAACGGCTGCGTCTCCAACCGATTAGCGAACAGCGACGCATACAGCTCGACGACCCCGTCGTAGGCCGCCCTGGTGTCGTCCTGGTGCTCCATCACGGGAAGCGAAGCTAACATCCGCGCACGTTCGCAGCTTCTCCGGCCCCGTGCCGGGGACAGGCCCTAACAGCTCTGCACATTACCGGCTCTGTCGGGGATCTTGTGACGTACCCAGTCTGAACTGGGCATCTACCGGGTGTGCGGTTCAGGGGGTTTGGGACGGTTGCTACCGCATTTAGCCGGTGTGGTTGTCGAGTCGATCGAGCGTGCGGCCGGTACGGTCACGTTCTGCGCGCACTCCGCAGGGCCGACGGCAAGGTGCCCAAGGTGCGGGGTGGTGTCGTGGCGTGTGCACGGCCGGTACGCGCGCCGGCTCGCTGACGCGCCCCTGGGTGGAGCCTCGACGGTGGTCGAACTCGTGGTGCGCCGGTTCAAGTGCCTCAATCCGCAGTGTCCGGCGGTGACGTTCGTCGAGCAGGTCGAGGGGTTGACCAGCCCGCATGCCCGGTACACGCCGGTGCTGAGCACACTGCTCACTTCGATCGCGGCATGTCTGGCGGCTCGGCCGGGTGCGCGGCTCGCGGCCGCGCTGAGCATCCGCGTCGCCAAGTACAAACTCCTTGAACTTCTCCGTGCGTTGCCGGAGTTGCCGCAGGCCAGCGTGCGCGTCCTTGGGGTCGACGACTTCGCGCTGCGCAAGAACGACTCCTACGCCACGATCCTGGTGGACCTGGAAGAACGGCGCCCGGTCGATGTGCTGCCGGGCCGGGACGCCGAGCCGCTGGCCACCTGGCTGCGCGACCACCCCGAGGTCGAAGTGATCTGCCGCGACCGGGCCGGTGCCTACGCCGAAGGCGCCCGCAGCGGGGCGGTAACTGATGGGCTGGCGGGATTTCGTACCGGACTCGTGGGAGGACGGGGCCGAGGATCTGGCCGAGGACCTCGGCGATGTGATCGAGTCGGGCGGCGACAAGCTCGCTGGCGTGGCGGAAGAGGTCGGTCTCGACGAGGCGGGCGACTGGGTCCGTGACAAGAGCCGCTCGGCCGCCAACCAGCTCGGTGCGGACGTTGCGGAGCTGGAGCTCGGGCAGACCGAGGACCCGAACAAACTGGTTTACGGCAGCGTCTCCAAGATCCGCGCGCAGGTCTCGCACCTGAACGACTTCAAGTCCTCCTTCACCCTAGTCGGAAACGGCCTGAAGGGCCTGGAAGGCGACGGGCTGAAGGGAGCGTCGGCGGACGCGTTCCGGGAGGCGTTGGCTAAGGAGCCGCCGCGCTGGTTCAAGGCGGCCGAGGCCTTCGGTAAGGCCGCCGACGCGATGGGCCGCTTCGCGGAGACCGTCGAGTGGGCGCAGCGCCAGGCCAGGGAGGCCCTGGCGGAGTACAAGCACGCCCAGAAGGTCTCGCAGGACGCGCGCACCGCCTACAACAAGTCGATCATCGACTACAAGACGGCGGTGAGGGCCGGGAAGGACACGCTGCCGCCGCGGCCGTCGGACGATTTCACCGACCCTGCCGGCCCGCTGTTCAAGGCGGCCGAGGACAAGCTCAAGACCGCGCGCACGCAGCGCAACGATGTCGCGGAGACGGCCAGTACGGCGGTCCGCGCGGCCCGCGACGCGGCCCCGCCCAAGCCCTCGTACTCGGAGCAGTTCGGTGACGGCATGGACTACCTGGAGCTCGCGGAGACCCACCTGGCGGGCGGCGTCCTCAAGGGCACGGCGGGCTTGGTCAACTTCGTCCGCGCGGTCACCCCGTTCGACCCGTACAACTTGACCCACCCGGCGGAGTACCGGACCAACCTCAACTCGACGGTCGCGGGCCTGGTCGTGGCGGTCAATGACCCCATGGGCGCGGGCAAGCAGATGCTCGACGACTTCATGAAGGACCCCGCCGAAGGCATCGGCAAACTCCTGCCGGAGCTCGCCGGCACCAAGGGCCTCGGCCCGTCGAAGAGGGCGGCTACGGCCGCCAAGACCGCCAACGACGTACCGAAGGGTCCCGGGCGCCAAGGGCTGGACAGCGACGGTCCGAATGTGCACAAGACCCCGGACTGTGACAAGATCAATGGCTGCACCGACCCGGTGGACCTGGCTACCGGGCAGATGTACCTGCCGCAGACCGACCTGGTCCTGCCTGGCACGCTTCCACTGGTCTTCACGCGCCGTGCGGAATCCGGGTACACGGCCGGCCGCTGGTTCGGCCCGTCCTGGGCCTCCACCATCGACCAGCACCTGGAGATCGATGCCGAGGGCGTGGTGCTGGTCAGCGATGACGGGCTTCTCGTCGCTTACCCGCATCCGGCGCCCGGCCTGCCCGTGCTCCCGGCAACCGGGCCGCGCCATCCGCTGGAACGCACACCGGACGGCGACTGGACGCTGACCGACCCGGCGACGGGCCGAATACGGCGGTTCTCGCCGGCGGCGGGCTGGGACGGTGAGGGGGACGGTCTCGCGGCGATCGCCCAGCTGGAGGACCGCAACGGCAACCTCATCACCTTCGAGTACGACCACGCGGGCACCCCGCTGGGGATAGCCCACTCCGGCGGCTACCACCTGCGCTTCGTCACTGCCGAGGGCCGCATTACCGCCCTCCACCTCGTCGGTGGCCCGCGCGTCCTCGCGTACGGCTACACCGACGGAAACCTGACGGAGGTCGTCAACTCCTCCGGCCTGCCCCTGCGGCTGGCCTATGACGAGCGTGGCCGGATCACGTCCTGGACCGACACCAACGGCAGTCGCTACGACTACGCCTACGACGACCAGGACCGCTGCGTCGCGGAAGGCGGCACCGAGGGACACCTCGCCCTCACGCTCTCGTACGACGAGCGCGACCCGGCGACCGGCCACCGTGTCACCGCGGTCGCGACCGCCGACGGGCACACGCGCCGTTACGTGATCGACGAGGGCTGCCGGGTCGTCGCCGAGATCGACCCGCTCGGCGCTGTCACCCGCTACCAGTACGACAGCGCCGGGCGCGTGATCAGCCGTACCGACGCCCTGGGCGCCGCTTCGCTCCAGGAGTACGACGAGGCGGGTCGGATCACCCGCTCGATCCGTCCCGACGGCCGCACCGCGGGCACCGAGTACGACGAACTGGGCCTGCCGGTACGGGTGGCCAACGCCGACGGCACGATCATCCGCCAGACCTTCGACGAGCGCGGAAACCGCACCTCGCTCACCACCTCGACAGGCGCCGTCACCACCTTCGCCTACGACGAACGCGGCCACGTCGTCACGGTGACCAACCCGCTGGGCGCCGTCACCCGCTTCACCACCGACGCGGCCGGTCTGCCGGTCACGATCACGGACCCCCTCGGCGCCACCTCGCGGTTCGAACGCGACGCCTTCGGGCGCCCGGTGCGCGTGACCGACCCGCTCGGCGGGGTGACGACCGTGGAGTGGACCCCGGAGGGCCGTCCCGCCCGCCGGGTGAACGCGGACGGCGCCGAGTCGGTGTGGACGTACGACGGCGAGGGCAACTGCACCGCCTTCACCGACCCGGCCGGCGGTGTGACCCGCTTCGAGTACACCCACTTCGACCTCCTCGCCGCCCGGACCGGTCCCGACGGCGTACGCCACGAGTACACCTACGACGCGTTGCTGCGGCTCACGGGCGTACGCAACCCCCAGGGCCTGACCTGGGAGTACGTGTACGACGCGGCAGGACGGCTGACCTCGGAGACCGACTTCGACGGCCTGACGCTAAGACCTCCCCCACCGGAACGGCGACCTTCGAGTTCGACGTCTTCGACCTGCCGGCAACAGCCGTCTCCTCCGACGGCACCAGGCTGCTCCGCATCCGCGACCGGCACGGCCGACTCGTCGAGGAGCAACTCGACGGCCGTACAGTCCGCTACACGTACGACGAGCTAAGCCGACCGGCCGGCCTGACCACCCCCACCGGGGCGCAGACCCGCTGGACCTACGACGAGGGCGGCCACTGCACCGAGATCACCGCCTCGGGCCGGACCCTGACCTTCGAGCGTGACGCAGTCGGCCGTGAACTGACCCGGCGCATCGGCGACAGCACGACGCTGCACCAGACCTTCGACGCGGTGGGCCGGCTCACCACCCGGCACATCACCGGCTCGAACCAGCGGACCCTGCTGCGCCGCGGCTACAGCTACCGTGCCGACGGCAATCTGCTGGCCATCGACGACGAGGCGACGGGGCCGCGAACCTTCACCCTGGACTCGGCCTCCCGCATCACCGTCGTGGACGCCGCCTCCTGGTCGGAGCGCTACGCCTACGACGAAGCGGGCAACCAGACCTCGGCCTCCTGGCCGGAGCAGCTGGGCGCCGAGGCCACCGGCGAACGCACCTACACCAGGACGCGGATCACCCGAGCGGGCCGTGTCCGCTACGAGCACGACGCCCAGGGCCGCGTGACCCTGCGGCAGAAGACCCGGCTCTCCCGCAAGCCGGACACCTGGCGCTATACGTGGGACGCGGACGACCGGCTCACCGAGGTAACCACCCCGGACGGGACGCGTTGGCGCTACCGCTACGACGCGCTGGGCCGCCGTGCCGCGAAGCAGAGACTCACGTCGATCGACGCTTCACGTAAAGCGTCGGCGCAGCCGGACAGGGTCGACGAGGTCGCGGAGGAGACCGTCTTCACGTGGGACGGGCCGACCCTCATCGAGCAGACGGCGCGCTCGGCGGGCAGCCCGCACGAGGTCACGCTCAGCTGGACGCACTCCGGCCTGCACCCGCTCACCCAGGTGGAGTCCATACGCCGGTCGTCGCAGGCCGCGCAGGAGGAGAGCGACAGCCGGTTCTTCGCCATCGTCACCGATCTGGTCGGCACGCCCACCGAGCTGATCGACGAGCAGGGAGAGGTCGCCTGGCGCACCCGCTCCACGGTATGGGGCACGACGAGCTGGAACCGGGACGCCTCCGCCTACACCCCGCTGCGCTTCCCGGGCCAATATCACGACCCCGAGACCGGCCTCCACCACAATTACTTCCGCACTTACGACCCCGAGACGGCCCGTTATCTGGCGGGCGACCCGCTGGGGCTCGCGCCGTCCCCGAACCCGGTCGCCTACGTCATCAACCCGCTCGTGTGGGCGGACCCGCTGGGCCTCAGCCCCTGCCCGGAGAAGGGCGAGGAGCAGAAGGCCCTTCCCCCGGCCAGGCGTGAACCCCCGCACCTGGAGGGGTCGCCGATCCTCGCGCGCTTCGCCAAGCCCGGGGAGGAGTTCAACATGGTGATCTCGCAGGGCCAGACCCGACCGGGCGGGTTCGGTACTTTCGACGGCGTCCCCAACCAGCAGTATGTTCGAGATCAGCTGGCCGTCCGCACCGACTGGAAGGATGACGTCTCGCTCCTGCAGCGCTACCGCATTTCGGACGGTGACCCAATCCTCGTCCAGGAGAGCATCATCGGACCCCAGATGGACCCGAAGCTTGGCCATCTGCCCGGCGGCGGGACTCAAATAGAGATCATGGAATTCGGCGACCGAGCCCGACTGATCCCAGTCGGCCCACCCACGGAGATCCCCAAGTGACAGAAGAAAATCCCGGCGTCGTGGTCACCTGGGCCCAAGGCGACACCACAATCCGGTGGAGCGGCCCCGCCGGGAACGTCGAGAAGTCGTACGAGCTTCCGCCACAGGACGTCATGGCGTGGCGGGAGTACGACGAGACGCTGGTGCTGGTGGTGGAAGCAATCAACAGCGCACCATTCACCCCGTCGGACAACGCGGTGGTCTACCGGGCCGACGGCTCGGAGCGGTTCCGGCTGCACCCGCCGCACGACCTGCTGAGGGATCCGAATGACGTGCACGGCTTCTACACCGCCTTCCCCCAGGACGGTCGGCCGCTCGTGATCATGGTCACGCGCAACGCAGGTGACTTCCAGGGCCGTATCGACTTGGAGACCGGCGAGATCGTGGACACCAACACCTGGCGCTGAGCTTGTTGTCTATCCAGTTCGCCGGGGTTTCGTCCCCACCTTGTGGTAGGCGGGACGGCTGTATGCCTCGCAACCTTCGGCTTCACCACGGTGCGCGATCTGGATGCGCCGCCGGTCTCCGACTCGCTGCTGCAGCTGCCCGGCGGTCCGCTGCTGTTCTCCTCGCCCACCCGGCCCGGGTCCGAACGCAACGACCGCTTCACCCTCGCTGTCCGGTCGTCGGAGAGCGGCGGGACTACCTGGAACCGCTCCGGCAGCTGGCGGGGAGCGCTATTGGGAAGGAAGCCGCCCCCGACGCGACGGAGGTCGCCGACCGCTGGCATCTGCTGTAGAACCTCGCCGCCGCGGGAATCCGGACAAACTCATCTTTCACTCCTCTCTGACTCGCTGCGGTTCGACCGGCCGGATTCTACCCGGGAGCCCAGAAGCGGCCACGTGATGGCCGACATGCTGCTCCGCCACAGCAACGCGACCGCCTGGAGGCACTGGGCGTGCGGGGCGCGGCCCACCCGGTGACGGCCGCCGCCCATACGGAGCTCGCTTCGGCGCCTGCCGGCGCCCTCAGGGCTCGAAGAAGCCCGGGCACAAGGCGGAGGCGGCGTTCCGGCGCGGCTTGGCCTCCCGGGCGCAGTGGGTGGAGAAGGGGGGAAGCGGCTTTTGAACCGCTCCCCCACCCCGCTCGCCTCGGGCTCGCCGAAGGGCTTGGGGTCGCGTACGTCAGCAGCGGGGCCCGGCAGTGGGCCTCTCTGTCGGCACAGCCGATTCAACGAGCCGAGCAGCGGACCGCCATTCTGCATCGGGAACGGCTTGTGTCGGCGCTGTACATGTGGTTGCTGAGAAAACCCGACCGCCCTTGGTACCGGCGGCGGCCGCGGAGCCGGTTGGCTCCGACGGACACGGCCCAGTTGCCGTGATAGCCCACGTCATCGGAGATCAGACGGATCAGGTCCAGCATGTGCCGGGTGAAGATGACCTGCTCGTCCTCACCCGGCGACCTGTACGGCTTGGAGGCGGCATCGGAGAGGCGGGTCATGAGCAGCCGCAGCCCGCCGTCCTCAAAGAGCTGAAGCTCGACAACGTCCTCGTCAGAGGAACGGCCTTCTGAGGTGTAGACGCGGCTGGCTCCGATCCCCGAGGAGCTGAGGGCCACTCCCCTCGCGCGGCGGTGGCCCTGGTGGGCGGAAGACAGATCAGGGCTGGATCCCATCCCGGAGAGCGCTGCCCGGGTGCGTCGCAGCAGCAGCCCTCACGGCGCCCTGCGCACCGTGACGAGCGCGACGATCGCTCCGGCGTGGCTGGCTGGTCCCGGCGATCCGGCCCACCCCTCCCCACCAACTGCGAGGACACGGGCGTGCCTGTGAGGGGCCGGATGCCGTCTGCGCCAGAGTGGTCGGATGCACCGTCGGACCCTGCCCCTGCTGCTTGTCGCCCTGCTGACGACGTCCGGGTGCGTCTCCGTGATTCCGGCCGACGACAAGCCACCCGCCGCGAGCACGGGCACAGCCCCGGCGTCGGCCGCGTCCGCCCCGCCCGACCGGTCTCGGCCTGCCGAAGGCTCCTTGCCGCTGACCACGCTGCCGACCCCGGCCGCCCCGACTGAGAACGCCTCCACCCCGGACCGGGTGCAGCCGACCCCTCGCCCGCGGGAGGAGCAGCACACGGCGCCGAAGACGGAGAAGCGACGATCTTCCGCGGCGCAGACGCAAGCGACGCGGCGTACGCCCGCGAAGTCCACGCGGCCCCGCACCGGCGCCTCCGCACCGAAGCCGAGGCCGAAGACCCGCAGCGTCCACACCGCCCGCCCGCCGGCCCCGCCGCGCTACCGGCCCGCGCCCGCCCCGGCTCCGGGCCGGGTGGACATGGCAGACCTCTGCCGGGCCTCCCAGGGAGTCACGAACCCGGCGATCACGCAGCTGTGCCGCAGCACCTAGCGATGATCACCATTGCGAGGCCCATGTTCATGCTCGCCGTTCCACGGGCGCCCCGCTCCGGGCTGGCAGGCTGATCGCGTGATTACCGCAACCGCAATGCAGCGGATCCGTACGGACCACGCCACCATGATGCAGGCCCTCCAGGCGTAGCAGAACGCGCATGCTGCGCTGTCCGACTCGATCGCGGCCGCGCTTCCTTACGGCTACAGTCCCGTGGACGTCGAACAGATCGCGCAGGTTCTGTGGTGGAGCACGGAGGGCGTCGAGAACGCCCGCACCGACTCGCTGTGCCGCGCTGCTGGACACCCTGAGGAATGCCCTGAGTGCTCCCCCCTGGTCCAAGGCGGAGTCATCCCCCTCGGGTGATGCCACGTACCCATGCGCGCCTGCGGGGCCCCGTCGACCTCGGTGCCGAAACTCGGTACGTCGGTCGGTCCGTTGCTCCTACGCTCGTTCCATGACCTGGGACGAAGCTCATGGAACGGTGAGTCGGGCCTTTGACAACTGGCGCAAGACCGATGCGGAGAACCGAGCGTTTCTGAAGCTGACGGCCCAGTGGTCAGCGGAGGCCTACGAGCGTCAGTGGAAGCAGGCCGAGGACACGCTGAGCGAGGTGTTCGACCCAGAGATCCACTACGGCGACGAGCACGTCGACATGTTCCACGACGCCGTAGGAGGCCTTTGGCCGTTCTCCCACCAGTGGATGGTGGAGGCCTCGGTCTTGAAGAACGGCGTGACGGCATTCGAGGTCTACCTCGAAAAGGCAGCCCAAGAGGTCATCGAGGGCTGGAGCGTCACCCTCGACGGCAAGACGGGCACTCATATCTTGCGCCTGAAGACTCCGAAGGGGTTCACCTCCCCGGGCTGGAAGACCCTGGTCACCGCGCACACGGTTCTCGGAAGCGCCGTCGCAACACCCGACGTCGAGTGGGCCAGGGACCTACGGCACCTCCTGACCCACCAGAACGGTGAGCTACGCGACGACGAGGCCGTGGAGAAGTTCCGGGACGCTGATGCCGAGGACGCCGCCGACTTCCTCCACGACGCCCATGTCGGGGGACGGGTCCATCTCGGGGTGGAGCGGGTCGTCGGTGTGCTGAACAACCTTGCTTCTGTCGTGCGTCATGCCGACGTGGCCGTCCATGCGTACGTCTGGGGGGCCAAGCGTCACAAGGTGCCACTGGAGGAACTGCACGCCGCGAAGTGCCTCGATCTCGTAGCCGAGTGAGTGGCGGTCACACCGCAGCGGGCTCGGCCTGTAGCCGTACGCCCGTGGCCATGCGTACGTGGCCGGCCATCGTCGCCAGTGCGCTGTGGAAGCTGTGCGCGGTGGCGCCGGGCTGGGCGGTGAGCGTCAGCGTGCGGTGGGTGGAGCAGGAGACCCCGCGGGTGATGGTGGTGCCGGGCCGGTAGCCGCAGGCCTCCAGCAGCCAGCCCGCGCTGGCCCGCCAGGCGCCCAGGGGCGTGCGGTGGACGGGGGCACCCTGGCTGCGCAGGAAGCGGGCCCGGTCGTCGGTGACGGTGGGGTTGAGAAAGCAGGAGCAGCCCTCGCTCGGCGCGGTCGTGCAGTACGGCGGCCGCCGCTTCGGCAAGCGGGGGCTTGCTGCCCGGCGGGGCCCGGAGTGCTGTGGCGAAGTGCTGGTAGATGACGGGGGCCGCCCCGGTGGAGGGGGTCAGGTGGAGGGTGAGGGAGAGGATCGTCCACCGGCCGGGCTGCTGCTTGAACCGGCTGGTGCGGTAGCCGAATCCGCACTCGGCGGTGGGGATCCGGGTGGTTCGGCCGGTGGTCCAGTCGTGGGCGGTGACGGCGGTGAGCCGGTCGCCGATCTCCTGCCCGTACGCTCCGGCGTTCTGGACCGGTGCCGCCCCGGCGGTGCCGGGGATCCCGCCGAGGTACTCGATGCCGGACAGGCCTTCGGCGACGGTGTGGGCGACGAGTTTGGTGAACCGGTGGCCGGCGGCGACGGTGACCTCAACCTGACCGTCGGCGGTGTGGCGGGTGCGGATGCCGCGGGTGGCCATGGGACTGTAAATCGTTCGGCTCTGGCTCACATTCGGTGGTTGGTCTGCGCTACGTCATGGCTGTGCTGGCGGAGATCGCAACACTCTGCAGGTCAACGAGCTCGGACGCGTCTGGGGCGGGTATCCGTCCGGCCTCCACGGTGCACAGTCCACGGGACTGACCGCTCCCGGCATCCAGCCGCCCCACCGGATAAATGTCCAGGTCAACGCTTCTCACCAGCAAGACCGTACCGAAAGTGAAGACCGCGACGTTCCGTTACCACCGAATGTGAGACAGAGCCCCGTTCGTTCTCGTGAACGTCGGGCGCGGGCGGGTGCCTCCCGAACTGCTGTCGAAACGCTGCTCTACAACGTGAACAGAGCCAGCGTCGGACTGAGGCCGGAGCCGGTGCGGCGGCGGGCGCAGAAGCCGCGTCCGTGGCCCGGTACCTGCTCGGGCCGTCCCGACAGCACGTGCGAGGATCACCGAGACTTCACCTTGTCCGCTCTTCAGAGGCCGCACATGCACAGCAAGTTCCTCCCCTTCCGGCGCAAGCGCGGAACCAAGGTCACCTACGAGGTGACCGGCACCGGCTACTTCGAGGTGACCTACGCCGTCGGCGACCCTCTGAAAGGAGAGCAGAAGGAGGTCAAGGCAGGCGTCGCGCCATGGAAGCAGGACGTCGTGATGTCAGGCATCGGCGCGATGCCCATGCTCACGATCGTCACGTCCAACCCCGAGCATCCCGACGGCTGGCTCCAGTGCACGATCTCCATCGACGGAGAACTCGCAGTGGAAGGAGCGGTGTCCTCGCGGTCAGCCAGCGCGACCTTCACGGCCCTGCCCGGCGCGACAGGCTGACCCTCAGCACACATCGAGCCGGAGCATCGTCCCCCCAGCTTGGACATTCCGGGCCGCAAACAAGGGGGTGAGGGGCACCTGATGCGAGGACTGGCTACCAGTGCCACGTAGCGCTGACGTCGGCGTTGGTCTCCTCACGGACCGTCGCGGCGTGGTGCTTCCAGACCGGAATCTCGCGTTCGGCAGTCACGCGGAGCCAGTCAGTGAAGGAGGCGACACTGCGGACGGGAGTGTCTGCGTGCTCGCCTTCAGAGTAGGACCAGACTGAGGCTGGTCCTTTGGAGTGGACACCCTGACAATGGATCTTGATGGTCCAGGGAGGGATGTCCAGGCGGGACGCAGGTCTCCGTATCCGGAGGAGTTCAGGAAGGACGCGGTCGCGCTCTACCGTGCCGCGGCCGGGACGAGGACCTACGCGGCGGTGGCCGCGGATCTCGGCATCACCGCGGAGTCGCTGCGGACGTGGGTGCGCAAGGACGAGGCCCAGGCCGTGCCCGGACGCTATGACACGGGCGGCGAGGCGGACGAGCTGGCCCGGCTTCGGGCGGAGAACGCCCGGCTGCTGAAGGCCGAGAAGGAGTGGCACCCCGAGCGCGAGATCCTGCGCCGGGCAGCCGCCTATCTCGCACGGGAGGTGAAGTGAGCCCTCGCCGCTGGGACTTCATCCCCGACAACCGCGCCGACCTTGGCGTCAAGCGGATCTGCCGGGTGCTCAGGGTGTCCCCGCGCCGGCTACTACCGCCATCTGGCCACAGGGCAGGCCCGCGCAGAGCGCCAGGCCGAGGAGAAGCGGACCGTGGCCGAGATCCGAACCATCCACGCCGAGCATGATGGCGCCTATGGCGCCCCGCGAGTCCATGCCGAGCTGCGGGCGAGGGGACGGCGGATCAACCGCAAGCGCGTGACCCGGCTGATGCGGGTCAACCACATCGTCGGCCGGCACCTGCGGAAGAAGAAGCGGACGACGATCGCGGACAAGGCCGCGCCGCCCGTGCCGGACCTGGTGATGCGCGACTTCACCGCGGACGCCCTGAACACCAGGTGGTGCGGCGACATCACCTACATAGCCGTCGGCGCAAGCTGGCTCTACCTCGCCACAGTGATCGACATCTGCTCGAGGAAGGTGGTGGGCTGGTCGATCGCCGATCACATGTGCACCTCGCTGGTCACCGATGCGATCGAGATGCGGGGAAAGCTCGCACGTCCGGTTCTGAGGGGGCCGGGTCACGGCAACGTGATCCGGCTACCCGACCACAGCAATGTGACTGTGATCGAGTCTTTGACCTGGCCTGCGAGCGGTCGAGTTGGCGCGGGTGGGCGTCGGAGGTGGCCCGCGCCCCTGGTCTGGGGTGTCAGGGGCGGACGGCGGCCACCAGCTCGCCGGTCGTCACCACCCGGGCAAAGCCCCCGCCGTGCAGCGAGACGGCACTCGCTCGGACCAGTTCGTCGGCCGTCGAATGCCAGCCGTTCGGGCCAGTCAGGTCGAAGGTGTGGGTGGCGTCGAGGGCGACCAGCACGTCGTAGCCGAGATTGCCGCCCATGCGGGCGGTGGTCTCTACGCACATGTTGGTCTGGATACCGGTCAGTACGACCTGGGTAATGCCGGCCTCCTTGAACCAGTCGTCAAGGTTGGGGGTGCCGTAGAACGCCGAGTTCACGGACTTGGTGACGAGTAGCTCCGGCCCGCCGCCCTTGCCGCGCCGCTCCTCGACGTAGTCCTTGAATTCGTTTCCCTCGTACCCGGTCCGCAGCGGCGAGCCGGGCTTGTTCGAGTCGTGCCGTACGAAGACGACCGGCCGGTCCGTGTCCTGCCAGGCCGCGATCAACGAGGCGATGTTCTGGTCGGCGGCCGGGTTGTTGCGGGGGCCCCAGAATTCCGACTCGTCGAAGCCCTTCTGCACGTCCACCACTACCAGCGCCGCGTTCTGTGTGATCTCCATGTCCACGATCCTGCCGCCCTGGTGCGCCCTTCCACAGGAGGAGAAAAGACAGCGATCGATGATTTACTGCCAGGATGATCCGACCCGCACCGGCACACCGCATCGCCCTGATCGCCTTCCCCGGCATCCGGGCCTTCGATGTCTCGGTGATCACCGAGGTGTGGGGTACGGACCGCACCGACCGCGGGGGCCCCGCGTTCGAGCTGCGCCGCGTAGCCGCGGGCCCCGAACCTGTACCGATGCGCGGCGGGCTCACCCTCACGCCGGATCGCACCCTCGCCTGGCTCCCCCGCGCCGAGCTGATCCTCGTACCGGGCTTGGACGACCACATCACCCCAGCACCCGAGCCCGTCCTCGCAGCCCTACGCAACGCCCACGCCCGAGGCACCACCATCGCCGCTCTGTGCGGCGGCGCGTTCACGCTCGCCCAGGCGGGACTGCTGGACGGCCGCCGGGCGCTAACCCACTGGGCACTGACCGACCTACTGAAGACCCGACACCCACAGGTGCGGGTCGAGCGGAACGCCCTGTTCGTCGAGGACGGCAATCTGTGGACCGCCGCCGGCACCGCTGCCGGCATCGACCTGTGCCTGCATCTGGTGCGCGCCACGCACGGCGCAGAGGCAGCTGCGACAGTCGCCCGCTCCATGGTCACCGCGCCCTTCCGGACCGGCACCCAGGCCCAATTCATCGAACATCCGACACCGCACACCGACCGCGCCGCAGACGCACTGGCCGAGGTACGCGCCTTTGCCCTGGCCCATCTCGACGAGCCACTCACCGTTGCCGCGCTTGCCGCCCGCGCCAGGATGTCCCCCCGCTCCTTCGCCCGACACTTCGCCGCAGCCACCGGAACCACCCCGCTGCGCTGGCTTGTCGACCAGCGCATCGCAACGGCCCAGAAACTCCTGGAGCGCACCGACCTGCCCATGCCCGAGGTCGCCCGCCGATCCGGTTTCGGCAGCGAAGTCACCATGCGCCAGCACTTCACATCCCGTCTGGCGACCAGCCCACGCGCCTACCGCACCTCGTTCGCCGAACAACCACCCTCTGCACCCAGCCATTGAGCCTCTTCAGAACGGCCACCGATCAGGTGATGGGCGGATCCGCAAGAGCTGAGCACTACTGCAGATCAGAGACCGGTCGCCCGCACAGAGTCACGGCCCCTCTGGGGTAGCCGCTGAAGAGGCTCATGGAACCGCCGCCTCCACGTGCTGGGCGAGGACCCGTTCGGCGACCCCCACCGTCCCTCCGACGCCCGGATCGAGCTGGCCATCGCTGCGTCGGGGGAGGGTCCCGCGGTGTAGAGCGTCCGGCCGCTGGCGAGGTCCTTGACCGTCAGCTGCTGCGGGGCCTTGGGGTCGGAGATGCCCATGACCACGGTATCGGCGTCGCCGGTGAAGGCGACCTCCCCCACACGGGTCCGGGGCAGCAGGTCGGCGGCGACGGTCAGGCGCCGGCCGGAGGGCACCTCCCACGCGTCGGCGAACGCGGCCACGCAAGGCCGGGTCCCGTTGTAGCACTCCATCGTGTGGTCGGTGAGGGTGCGCAGCAGGCGGGTTCCGTCCGAGCTGAAGTCGACAGAACTGCCCGCGCCATCAGGCAGCTCACGGACGGGGAGCGGGAGCGTCTCGGGGTGGTCCGGGCTGTCGAGGCGCCACAGCCGTATCGCATCGGGCGAGGACACGGCGAACAGGCGGCCGTCGGGACTGATGGCGCTCTCGTACCGTGCCTGCACTTCTCCGCCCAGCCTCCGGGTCCGGATCCGGCCGTCGAGCACGCCGGTGACCAGGGTGAACACATACCGGTCGCCGCCCCCGAGGGGCCGGGCGGCAACCACCAGGGTCCGGCCGTCGGGGGTGGCGTCCATGCCGCTGACGTTCCCCTCCCAGACGGAGGGGTAGGAGTGCAGGAGGTCCGGCTGGCGTACGTACTGCCGCAGCAGTGCCTCGGCGGTCTTGGTGGTCCGTTTGGTGCTCCTGGCGGCGAGCGCGAGTTGCAGCGCGGTGGCCGGTTCGCGGCCCGGCATGTCGTCAGCCGCCAGGGCGAGCAGGCCGGCCGCCTGGACGCGCAGTTGGTCCTCGGTGCGCCGCAGCCCCTGCCAGGCGAGGAGGGCGAAGATCGCCGCGAGGCAGGTCAGGGCGGCGAGCGTGGCCACGGCGGCGCGTCGAATCCGGGCGCCGCGCCGGGCGGCCCGGGTGCTCAGCCGGACGTAGTCGGTCTCCTCGGCAGTGGTGTCGTCCGGATGGTCGGCGAGGCGCCGCTGTGCCTCCGCCAGCTCGGTGCCGCCGAGCAGCCGGGCGGCCTCACGCCCATGGGCCTCCCAGCGCCGCAGATCGGTGCGCAACTGCTCCTGCCAGGTGCGGAACTCGCGGGTGTCAGTGAGCCACCTGTTCAGTTGCAGCCACGGTCGGGTGAGGGCTTCGTGCGCGAGGTCGACGATCTCACCGGAGCCGTCCGGGGCCGGGGAGAGGACGACGAGCTTGCCCGTCGCCAGTTCCCGTGCGACCGGGACGAGTTCGGGTGGCAGATTGGTGAGCGCGAACTGCACCAGGGTCATCCGCGAGCAGGTGCCCGGCGGGCGCGGCGCCGGGCCGGGCCAGCAGCCGGGACCGTAGCTCGGCCGGTACGTCACGGCCCGCCTCCAACAGCCGGGCCAGTTTCTCCGTCCGGGCGAGCCGTTCCACCTCATCGGGTGCGGGATCGAGCAGGTCGGTCAGGGCCCTGGCCAGCACCGCGGCGGCCGGTACGCCGGGTACCGCGCGCACTGCGGAGACGTCCATCCCCGCACCTCGCGCCTTCGGCAACACTCCGGCTCTGACCAGCGAAGACTTACCGCATCCCGAGGGGCCGACGACCAGGGTGACCGGCCGTCGCGACACCGCCCGGAAGACCCGCCGGGTGTCGTCGTCGCGTCCGTGGAAGAACTCCGCCCCGTCTTCGGCGAAGGGTGCCAGCCCCTGGAACGGGCAGCGCGGGCGCAGCGTCCGCCCGTCGACCAGGTCGGCGGAGGGCAACAGGTAGGCGGTGCGGTCGCCCTGGTGTGCGGCAACCGTCATGCCGACCACGCCGTCCTGGGTGTCGTCCCAGACGGGCGATCCGCTGAACCCGCCCACGATGGTCGGACCGCTCCCACGGACCTCCATCTGCACCCAGCCGGAGCCCTGCCCGGCCCGTAGCACCCCGGATGCCCAGATGCCCTGGTCGGCTCCGTACGGGTAGCCCAGCGCGCGGAACGTGTGGCCCCAGACCGAGGTGCCGTCGACGAGCGGTGCCGGGCGTGTCCCCGCCACGGGTGCGTCCAGCCGCAGGAGCGCGACGTCCTGGCCGGCGTGGCGCCAGGACACCACGCCCGCCCGGGCCGCGGGCCGGCCCTCGACCAGCGGGAAGTCAAGGACCACGGGCCCTGTGGCAGGGTCGCCCACGTGGGCCGGCCCGCGGGCTTGGCCGATGACGTGGGCGCAGGTGCACACCAGGTCCGGAGCGACGAGGAATCCGGCGCCCACGACCTCGCCGTCAGCGCCCCTGATCCGTACCTGCGAGGCGTCGAGCACTCCGCTCCCGCGTACCGCGGCCATGGATTCCCCCCGATTCCCAGGCTCGGGCCAGCATCCGCCACACCGCAGTCACGGGCAACACCTGTACCGGCCGCATACCGGAGGAACCGAAGGTGTCCCGATCTCGTCAGAACGGCTGGTCCATCCTCCGGAGGCCGTAGGCGCGGCTGCGTTCCCCCGGCCGCCGCGGCCCGGTCACGCAGGAGCGCCGAGCGGCGGGTGCTCGAGCACCCGGGGCCTGTACTCGACCAGCTGGATGCGGCCGTCGAAGGTGCGGTGCTCGATCATCTCCAGGGCAACGTCCGGATAGCCGTCATAAATGCGTTCTTCGCCCGTGGCCCCGGTGATCACCGGAAACATCACCACCCGGAAGCGGTCGACGAGTCCGGCTCGTAGCAGGGAGCGGGACAGGCTGAGGCTGCCGATGGTGCTGAGGAGCCCCGAGCCGCTCGACTTCATGGCGCGGACCGCCTCGACGGCGTCGTCGCGGACGAGCGCGGAGTTGGCCCACGTCAGTGGCTCCTTGAGCGAGGAGGAGAACACCACCTTGGACGCTTGCGTGAGCGCGTCGACGGACGCCTCTTCTTCGGGCCTGAACCCGTCTTGGCCGTTCGGGACCTCGCCCGCGGCGAAGCCTGACATCAGGCGGTAGGTGTTCGCTCCCATCAGGTAGGTGGCCTCGGGCTGCTCACCGAGCCATGCGAGGTATTCCGGCCCCTCAAGGCCCCAGAACCCAGGCCATCCTTCTCCCGATGCGTGGCCGTCGAGGGAGGTGATGAAGTCGACGAGAAGCTCCGACATGATGGTGGTCCTTTCTTGGGGTGTCGCGAGCTTGGACTGGCCGCGAGCCGCGAACTCATCGGCCGTACTGTGGGGCAACGAGCAGAATCATGACGCGGCAAGCGGCCAGATCGGCGGAGCGCCACCCGCGAACGGCGGGCCGGCCGTCACGCTCGGCGGAGCCGCGTGCAGCGCTGAGGGGCCACGTGGCGGGCACATCCCCACGGCGTCATGGGCTGTGGGACGCGGCGGCCTCCCCGAACCGGTATGCGAGACAGCCGCACCACGGGGTGAGCGGACCGGACCCGCCCTCCACGACAACGTAGAGCTGCGGCAACAGGGTCTCCTGGAGCACTCGTTGGCGTAGACATGTACCCACCTGCCAAAAGGCCCCTGCTTGCGTGCCCGGAGCCCACCGCGATCACCTGAACGGCATCCCCGTTCGACCAGCGCCCCACAGGATCGGGACGGCGGCAGCCACTTACGCGTCGGGGTGCTCCGGCAGGGCGAGCCAGTCCGGCCAGGAGATCTCTCGGCCGAGGAAGCGGGGCTGCTCGAACGGCCAGTCTGCGGCGATCCACTGTGGCACGAGTTCGTCGAGGGCCTGCTCGACCTTGCTGTCCACCAGCTCGTCCACCACCCACCAGGAGATCTCGCCGTCCGCGCCGATCCTCTCCGGTGGGTCAATGTAGACACAGCCGAGCAGAGCCGTCTCCGCCGCGTCGAACAGTGCGTAGTTGAAAGACTGGTGTGCGGCGATCTCCTGCTCGTGCCGCAACAGGTCGGCCCGGTCGGCCTCGTAGGTCATGGTGGCCGCGGGCCAGCCCCAGGCCGGGCCGTAGATGGTCCACAGTCGCTCGCGCGAACCCATCACAGCCGGATAGTCGAGCGGGGTGTCCGCCTCCCGGATCGGCCGCAGGTGATGACCACTGCCCGGCAGCGGGACCAGGACGGGATGCACGAAGTTCGCGGGGAGCCAGCTCATAGCGCCCGACCGTAGCAGCGCGCGGCCGCCTGATCCCCTGGAATTTCCCCGTATACCGCCAGGCTCTGCTCTCAGGCCGGGCAGTGCTCGCAATCCCCCGATCGAGACGTCCGTTCAATCGACGGATTCCGTGTTCGGTACGGCGCCGAAGGGGCTGTCGCATGCGGTGATGGCCCTGACTCGTTCGCCTTCGGAGAGCAGCGAACGCGGCAACGCAGCGAAGACACCGGAATTTCACGGGCGCGGCGGATACGTCGCGAGGCTCGTCAGTGCCCATGTCCCGTCCTGCGTGAGGTATCTGTCTCCCTTCAGGCCCACCTCTGCGAGAGCCTCCTTGAACTGCTCTTCGGTCAGCGGCCGGGACACGAACGTCTGGGTCCATACGGCGTCCGGAAACTCATACTTCGCGTGCACCGAGTTCGCACCGTCGCCAGTCGGCTCCGCCGACACGATCCGTACCGTGAAACCTCCGGGATCGACACGCTCGCGCGGCAAGTTCGTGTGCCAGTCCTCACCCTCCCGTTGGATCAGCGCACAGCCGTCCGCCGCGAGGCGCCGGAGAGCAGGTGCGCAGCAGCGCGCGCCGCACTTCGATGTCTCCGGCGTGTACGAGGAACGACGCAAGCGTCACCACGTCGAAGGACTCGCCCAGGTCGAGGTCCTCGATCGCACCGTGTATCGCGCGTGCCCCTCGAACGCGATCGAGCATCTCCTGGGACTCGTCGACAGCCGTCACCGCGAGACCCGTTCCAGGAGCGGGTGGATCACGCACCCTGCGCCACAGCGCAGTTCCAGGATGCGCGCGCCCGGCGACACGGCGCTTGCGATGATGTCCGGCTCGGGCCCCGACTGGCAGTCGCGTGTACAGCTCGACCGCGCAGCCGTCCGGGGTGACCGCCCGGGTCCGGCCCCCTGGTGCCCCGCTCGCCTGTTCGGCTCCATGCCGGTCCAACGGTCGGGGCAACTCCGCGGTTTCCGCGCACCGCCTGTCTCCGGGTGGCAGAAGTCTGCGGCGGCCGTGCTGGCGAGGCGGAGGGGGGGGGTGGGCTGTGCCCTGCCGGTCTTGGTCGCGAGCTGCTTCAGGAGCAGGTTCACAGGGTTGGCCGCCGTCGTGCCGGTGACGTCCAGGAAATCGGAAGCGCCACCGCCCGTGCGTCTCGTACGCTCGGCCCGCACCGACCCGTCGAGTACCAGCAAGGACTTTGTGAATCACTCCGATCTCCTCGCCAAGGCCCCCTCGCTCGCGGCCGGCATGGCCGCCGCCGATCACAGCCCGGACGCCCAGCTGTCCCAGACTCGCCACCGTGCCGCACTCGTGGCCGGCTGGCACATCGCACCCGGCTCTACCGTCCTCGAACTGGGCTGCGGGCAGGGCGACATGACTGCCGTCCTTGCGGAGGCAGTGGGGCCGAGAGGGCGTGTGGTGGCCGTGGACGTGGCTGCGGCCTCCTACGGGGCCCCGGTCACCCTCGGAGAATCGGCAGCCCGGCTCGCCGCGGGCCCTCTCGGGCCGCGTATCGATGTCCGCTTCGGCACGGACGTCCTCGATCCGTCAGTCGACTTCCCCAGAGGTACGTTCGACCATGTGGTGCTCGCACATTGCTCCTGGTACTTCAGCTCGCTCGGGCAACTGCGCGACACGCTGGCCCGGGTACGGCCGTGGGCGCGGCGGCTGTGGTTCACCGAGTGGGACCTGACACCTGTCTCCGACGACCAGTTGGCGCACCTGCTCGCCGTGCTGGTCCAGGGGCAGGTCGAGGCCGCGGGATCGCATGGCCAGGGCAACGTCCGCACACCTTTCTCCCGTGAGCATCTGCTGCGCCTCCTGCCCGAGGCCGGCTGGACGGCCGACAGCAGCGAACCGGTCGATACCGACGGGCTGCAGGACGGAGACTGGGAGATCGCAGCCTGCCTGGACCTGGTGGGAAGCGATGGGCCACTGGCCGCACTGCCCGATCCGATGCGACAGCTCGTCCTGAGTCAGGCCGACGTGCTCCGGGCGATCGCCAAGCCGCGCGGCAATCGCGCCCTCGCTGCGTACTCAGTCACCGCGCGCTGAGACAGGACCCTGCGAGCGGGCCGGTCAGCGTTCATTGAGATCGGTCTACGGCGACGGCCTGCACCAGGCGGGTAGGCCGTCGCCAAGGCACGGGCGAGCCGGCACACCGGTGGGCAGGTTGCGCCGACGGCAGGCCACGGCGCGCGGAGCGCGGCTTCAGGATGCCGGCCGGGGGGCCGTCTCGCGCGGCAGCGCGGCCATGTTCGAGAGGGCTCTGGCCTTGGTCTCGCCCGTGGCTGCGGCCCCGCAGGCCGGCCCCCGACGACGACCGCCTCGTGCATGAAGATCATCGCCACTGTGTCGCGGACGGCCGCCGAGAGGTTGTGCCGGCACCCTGACGAACCGCGGAGACGGACGCCGCAGGGGCGTCAGTTCTTGACGGGTTCCATGCAGAGGACGAACTTGTCCGTCTCGAGCTGCTGCGCAAGAGCGACCTCGGCCACGCCTTCGCATTTGTCGACGTCAAAGGTGTTGTCGACGACCTTGACGACCTTGTAGAGGTCGGCCACCTTCTCGGTGCAAGCCTTGCTCTCGACCTTGGGGTCGTTGTCCGGGCCGGTGACGACGACGCAGTCGCCGGCCTCCGCGTGCACCGGGGCCTCGCCCGTCAGGTGGGGAAGTCCCAGGCGCCAGAACAGTGCGACCGCGATCGCCACGGCGACGCCGAGGATCTTCTTGCCCAGACCGCTCTTCTTCTTTGCAGGCTCGGACGGTACGACGGGGGCGGCGGGCTGTTCAGGGGACTGCGGCGCGGGAGGCGTGGCCATGGAGGATTCCTTGAGGACGTGTACATGATCGAACGCGCGTACGCTATCGGCTGCCGAACGCCCAAAAGGGACTCTTCCTTGCCGTTTTCGCATCGGATATGGAGTCGTGATCCTGCCGACCCGTCAGACCGCGCCACCGGCCCCAGCACCGCCCGACGGTGCTCGCGCGCCATCGCCCGCGCAGTGGGCGGTCTCCTGGTCGCACCGCGGGTAGTGCGGCGCCGTCTTCTTCGGCTCGCTGCAGTTGTACGCGGCCACCACCCTGCCCGGCTTCTGCCGCCTGCTTGCCCACCAGGACCCGGAGGAGGGGGTGACCGTCATCGCGAAGGACCGGGACGCACCCACGTTCCTCGACGGCGCCTCGCTCGCCTACCTGATCCACATCCAGACGCAAGGACGGTGACCGCCCGCAGGACAAGGAGTGGGAGTGAGTAGTGCACGCGTTCGGTGAGCAGGGACCCGAGCTCGCCGAGCAGCTCGCGGCCACGGTCCGGACCTGGAACCGCCACATCCGCGCCGACGACAACGACCAGCACGCCCATCCCGTCCTGACCGTTCACCCGGCCGGCACGCCCGATGATCTGCTGTCGGTCGGGGACGACCTGGACCTGGACAAGGCGTCTTCCCGGCTGGTGTTCAGATGGCCGGGCCACCACGGGTGTCTTCCAGTGCCTTCGCGGTCCGCCGACACGATGACCGCGGCCGTCGGGGACGCATGATCGCCTGGTTGAACGGACCGTTCGGCGGTGGTAACCCACCCTTGCCGTCGGGCTGTGCCACGCTCTGTCCGGCGCGACGGTCTCCGGCCCGGAGGCCGTCAGGGACCTGCTGCGCAGCACGCTCAGCGGACACCTGCTGTGCCCCGCGGACTACCAGGATCTACCGTTGTGGCAGGAGCTGCGATGACTGTCCTCAACCCCGCCTACGCCGAGGAGGACTTCACCCCGCTACGCCAGGCCGACGGCGGCTTCCAGCACCTCGTCGTGCACACCGACCCGGTGGTGCTCCAGAAGCGGATCGCGGCCAGTTGGGAGTTTGCCAAGGACGCCGAACGCGACGAAGTCGTGCGCGCCTACCACCGCCGGCGCACATCCGAGGACGAGCAGGCCACCATCGGCCGGATGCACTCGGTCGGCCGCGTCATCGACACCAGCGCCCTCACCACCGAGCAGCCCCTGCACGCGCCACTCGATCACCTGCGTCTGGGCGTCCCCGCACCACGACCGCACCTGGAGGCCCCTTGCCACCCAGCCTGCTTGCCGTCTTCGCCCACCCGGATGACGAGTCCCTCCTCGCCGGGGGCGTCCTCGCCCAGCATCACGCCGCCGGGGCCCGCACGGCGGTCGTCACCGCCACCTGGGCCGCCGGCAGCCGGCGAGCGCTCGAACTCGCAGAGGCCCTGGCCATCCTGGGCGCCGGTGCTCCCCGCCTGCTCGGCTACAACGACGCCCGCAACCGCGAGGCCTCCCCCGGCCAACCCCGGCTCGTCGACGTGCCCCTCCACGCAGCAGTCGGCCGCCTCGTCACCCACATCCGCGAGGTCCGGCCCGACGTGGTCGTCACCCACGATGCCCTCGGCCAGCTCACCGGCCACCCGGACCACGTACGCACACACCAGATCACCCTCCTCGCCGTCCAGGCGGCCGGCCTCCCGCATGCGTACCCCGACACCGGCAAGCCCTGGCAGGTGACCGCCCTGTACGCGGCCACGCACCCCGAGTCCGGCATCGGCCTGCTCCGCCCGCTGCTCGAAGGGGTGGGAAAGACGGTCCTCGCTGTACCGGACGCGTACGTGACCGCCAGCGTCGACGTCACGCCCTGGGCCGCGCAGAAGTGGGAGGCGATTTCGGCGCACCGCGGCGAGGTCGCCCGCGAGCGTGCCCTCCCCGGCATCCTCGCCCGTCTCCCCGAGGCCGAACGCAACCGGATCATCCAGGCCGAGCACTTCACGCGCCTCACTTCCGGCCCCACAAAGGGCGACCCGGCCCGGCTGACCGTCTGACATCGTGGCGCGTGACGGGCATTTCTCACCGCCCACGGGCAAACAACCACCGATCGGAGAGAGATGACGATGACATCCGCGCCCGACGAACGCCCCAGTGTTGCGATGCGGGCGGAGACGTACGGGGCGCTGCGCGCCTCGCACGCCCTGTGGGCCGGAACCTCCGTGCTGATCACCAACCAGCGCGGGCAAGTCCTGCTCCAGCGCGTGGCCTACCGCCACACCCGTCTGCTGCCCGGTGGCGCCGTCGATCTGGGCGAGTCCCCCGCCCAGGGCGCTGCCCGAGAGATGAAGGAAAAGCTCGGTGTCACGGCGGCCGTCACCCGGGGACTGGCCGTCGACTGGGTCTCCCGCACTGGCCGCACCACACCGCCCGCCATGAAGTTCCCCGGCGAGCTCCTGCACGTCTTCGACGGCGGCATCCGGGACGAGGGCCAGATGCCGCGATGCGGCCCGCCCCGGGCGAGATCGACGCCGTCGAGTTCGTCGAACCCGCCGATTTGCCCACTCTCATGGCTCCGGGGGACGCGTGCCGCGCCCTGTCCGCTCTCCGCGCCCGCGTCAACTCCGCCGGACCCGCGTTCCTGGAGGACGGCCTGCCGATCGCCCCCACCGTCCTGGACCGGGCCGGCGTCCTGCGTACCGCCCGCGCCCGGCACCACCTCCCCTTCCACACCTGCCCTGCCCCGGACCAGCTCTCGGTGGTTCAGGCCTGGGGCTGGCTCCTCGCACCGGACGGCCGTGCCTTGGTCCTGCTGGAGCCGGACACCGGCGCGGCCTGTCTGCCCGGCGGCACCCCCGAACCCCATGACCGCGGCAACCCGCTCGTCACACTGCGCCGGGAGGCAGGCGAGGAAGCCGCAGCCGAATTCGACGAACCGCTGTTCCTCGGCCACCTCTCCGACCCCGACAAGCCGTACGCCCGCCTCCGCTATGCCGCACCCCTCACCCGTCTCGGCCCGCCACCAGTCGACCCGGCCACCGGCCGCACCCACATCCGGGTCCTGGCCACACCCGAGCAGGCTCTGGAGCTCTTCGACTGGGGACCCCCGGCGGCCGACCAGCTCGCCGCCGTCCACCAGGCCCGAGCACGGCTCGGGATCCCCCGTGCCGCGCAACAACCTTTCACCGAACTGCCGGAGGTCACCGACCTCACCGTCTCGTAAGCCGCTCCCGGCCCGTTACGAAGCGAGGACTGGCATGAGCAACACTTCACCCGCCCTCGGCGCCCCCCTGGGCCCACTGAACCCCTGCCGGCGACACGGGCCTCATCGGATGCTGTACCGCCGGTTCGGATGGCGTCGTGCCAGTGCGGCCGGTTCTCCTGTCAGGCCTACAAGCCCGTCTGGCTGGCGCGCCGTGCGGTTCAAGCAAACGGATGCCCGTCGCCGCCCTCGACGGCCCCGCCTGTCACCCTGGGCTGGACCGGCGGGAGCGCCCACGGCTCCACCGTCCCGCCACAGAGCTCCGCCAGGAACTGAACCACCCCGCCCTCGTAGTGCCACCAGGGACCGTTGCGGGAGCAGACGGTGACCAGCCCGTGCGAAGGATCGTCGCCCATCACGCTCCAGAAGAATTCGTCGCCCTCAGCCGGGTCCCCCCAGGGGACCAGGGTCGTCGAGATGAGCTCGGCAGGACGCAGGTCGGCGGGGTAGTCGCAGCGCCACCTCCCCGATCGTGTGCCCTCCGCGGATCCGAGGGCATCCTCCCCGGGCGAAGGCAGCTGAACGCTCAGGAAGTCGTCCAGGCCGAAGGCCGGATACCACTCGGAGAGCGACTTGAAGTCGGACGGAAGACCCCTTCCGACTTCCGCCTCGATCGCCCGCCAGTCGAAGTCGGCCGGCTTCTGCCGGCGCAATGCCACCAGCCCGGGGACCGCGCGTTCCAGCGCCGCCATGGCCCCGGCCGGGTCGAGCATCCTGTGCGTCGGCCTCTGCGTACCTATGAGCTCTTCCACGAGCGCAGCCTGCCACACAACTCCGACAACCCACCGCTCTGACGCCGGTTCACCAGCGGCTTCCTGGACACTGGCGGCCCACCCCCGCCGTCCCACGCACGAGCCCCACGAACGTCGGCAGCGGCTCCACCCCGGACTACATCCTCGCGGCGGTCCGCGTGGTCGCTGTCGGCGAGGCACCGATTTCCGCGGGTGTGACGCGCCGTCTCATCGCGGACTTCGTCGGACGTCCCGCGGCTGTCCCGGAGCGCTCCCCGCAGCCGGTCGAAGGCATCACCGAACGGGAACGGGAAGTGCTGACCCTGGTCGGACGCGTCCGGTCGTACGCCGAGATCGCAGAGGACCTCTTCATCACCGTGGCCACCGCCAAGTCGCACGTGTCGCGGCTGCTCACCACACTGGGCGCCCGGGACCGCGTCCAAGTCGTCGGCCGTGAAGCTGATCTGCGCGGTCGGAGCGGACCAGGGGCGAGCGGCGCGGAGAAGATTCAGCCGTGGTTCAGGACTTCCTCCCATCTGATCAGGCCGTAGAACTCCAGGCTCTCTTCTGCGGCTTCCGACCGGACGTCGGGTACGGGGCGGCGGACGGACATCGGCGCTTCCCCCGTGTGGTCAGGCCAGACCGGAGGCAATGGCGCGACGTACGGCGTCCGCGCGGTCGCGGATCCCGGCCTTGGCGAACAGGTTGTTGATGTGCGTTTTGACCGTGGCCTCGGTGATGAAGAGCTGCTCGGCGATGCCCCGGTTGGACAGGCCCTGGCCGATCAGCCCGAGCACCTCGCGTTCGCGAGGGGTGAGGTCCTCGGGGAGGGGCCGGTCGGGCGGGGGCACCGTGGTCCGGACGGTGGCCAGGAGCCGGTCCTGGACCTCGCGGTCGAGTACGGACTGGCCGGCAGCCGCGGCCCGGATCGCGCGGGTGATGTCCTGGCGTCCGGCGTTCTTGGTCAGGTAGCCGCGGGCTCCCGCGCCGAGTGCGCCGAGGATCGAGTCGTCGTCGGCGAAGGTGGTCAGGACGACCACCGCGACCTCCGGATACTCGTCGGCCAGCAGGCGAGTCGTCTCGATGCCGTCCATGACGGGCATCCTCAGATCCATCAGCACCACGTCCACCGGGCCGGCGGCGACGGCCGCCAACACCTCGGTGCCGTTGGCCGCGGCCGCGGCGACCTCGATGCCCTCGGCCAGGGCCAGTACCCCGGCGAGGGGCTCACGGACGGCGGCCTGGTCGTCGGCGACGACCACCCGCAACGGCCGCTGCTCCGCGAGGGGTCCGAGCATCCGTCCGGTCGTTCCTCCGGTCATTGCGGGATCACTGCCTCCAATTGCCAGTCGCCCTGGTGCGGGCCTTCGGTGACCGGGCCCGCTGTGAGCGTTCCCCCCAGCAGGGCGACGCGTTCGCGCATGCCGATCAGTCCCATCCCGGTGCCCGTTTCCGGGGCCGGCCAGCGGGTGGCGGGGCGGTTGCGGATCCTCAGCACGGTCGATGCGGGGGCGAACTCCAGCTCCACCCCGACGGCTCCCCCGGGAGCGTGCCGGGCCGCGTTCGCGAGGGCCTCCTGGGCGATCCTCAGCAGGTTCCGGACCGTCCCGGCGGGCACCTCGCACACAGGTGTTCCCGTGACGGTGAGGGCGTCGTAGGTCACACGCTTACGTGTCGGAGGTCCCGCCCTGGGTGGGGCTTCCGCAGGGGCCCGCACTCATGACGCCCCCTCCCCCAGGCGTCATGGGGCAGGCCCGCTCGCATGGCGGGCTGCCGCTCGGTTCCCTACGGCACCGGACAACCTCGCGCCCCTGCCTCTTCCCCGACTGAGGGCCTGTGGGACTCCGCCCCCGGCGTCGGCGCTCAGACCGCCGCCCCCGGGCAACGGACCCGGCGGCAGCGGCCCATCGCCTGGTCACGACCGGTGGGCCGGGAATCAGCGAGACAGCGCTCCGCGACCACTCCCCACGTTCTACGCCCGAACCGAGCAGCGACGACAGCGCCGACTCAGGGAAGCTGCCGCCGGCCGGTGCCTCAGGCTGCCGAGAAGCGGCGGTTCAGCCGGCGTGGCGGGGTCGTGGACGCGATGCCGCTCGTCGGCATCAGCTCGCCCGGGGCCGCTGGAGTCCCTGCAAGAGGAGCGCGATCAGGCGTCGGGGTTCGTAGCGAGGATCGTTGTCGCGTCCGATGCAGAGATTGCCGATGCCGCGCATCAGCTCGTAGGGCTGTGTGCCGGGCCTGATCTCGTCGGCCTCGACCGCGGCGTCGAGCAGTTGGGCGCAGACGGGCAGCAGGCGGTCGAGGAAGTAGGCGTGCAACGCGGCGAACCGCTCACTGTCGGATTGCAGAGCGTCGGCGAGGCCGTGCTTCGTGACCAGGAAGTCGACGAAGAGGTCGACCCATTGACGCAGTGCGTCGAGCGGGGAATCGGCGCCGGCCAGCAGGTGCGGGCCAGCTTCGGCGCATGCCTCGATCTGGTGCTGGTACACCGCGGTGACGAGGTCTGCCCGGGTCGGGAAGTGGCGGTAGATGGTGGCCATCCCCACGCCCGCCCGGGCTGCGATCTGGCGGATCGGTGCGTCGACGCCCGAGGTGACGAACACCTCGGCCGCGGCCGTGAGCACCGTCTCCCGGTTGCGCTGGGCGTCGGCCCGCTTGCCTCTGGACGGCGAACCTCCTGCGGGGCCCTCGGCGGCCATTGCGATCTCCTTCACAGCCGATTGACAAAACGGAGCAGCGCTCCGGATACTAAATGGAGCAGCGCTCCGTTTCAGGATAACCGAAGCGGGACGCCCCTGACCGCCCTCTCCGCCTGCTGACCGCACGAGTCCGGTGGACGGCAGGCGCCACCGAAAGGGAGCCCACCTCATGAGTACAGCCAGCACCGCCGACGCCCTGGGGACCGTTCCGGTCCTGTCCTTCAGCCCCGTGGTCCTGTCCGTGGCCGGACGCCCCGTAGACCTTCAGCTGCGCGTCTCCGCCCCCGCGACCGGAACGGACCTTCCGGTCATCCTCCTCTCCCACGGCCACGGCCCCTCGAACAACCTCTCCTCGCTCAACGGCTACGCACCGATCGTCAACTTCTGGGCGGCACACGGATTCGTCGTCGTCCAACCCACCCACCTCACTTCCAGCACACTGACCCGCCTGGTCGCCGACGCCCCTGGTGCACCGGACTTCTGGCGCTCCCGCGCCGAGGACATGAGCCACATCCTCGACCGGCTCGACCACATCGAGAGCGCCGTGCCGCAACTCGCCGGACGGATCGACCCCACCAAGGTCGCCGTCGCCGGCCACTCGCTCGGCGGCTTCACCGCCGCCCTCCTGCTGGGCGCCGGACTCACCGACCCCGACACCGGCCGCTTGATACACCTTCACGAGCCCCGGATCAAGGCGGGCGCGCTGCTCGCCCCTCCCGGCAGGGGCGGCGAGGTCTTCAACGGGCCCATGGCCCAGCAGTGGCCGGTGATCGGAGCGGTCGACTTCTCCACGATGAGCACACCGGCGCTGGTCGTCACCGGCGACAAGGACGACCCCCGGCACTTCACGGACATGGGACCGGACTGGCACGCGGACCCCTACACCCTGGCCCCCGGCCCCAAGACCCTGCTCACCCTGTTCGACGCGGAGCACGGGCTCGGCGGGATCGCCGGATACGACGCCGCCGAGACCACCGACGAGAGCCCCGAGCGCGTCGCCGCCGTTGCCCGGCTGACTTCGGCGTATCTCCGCACCCTGCTCCACCCCGGCGACGATGCCTGGCAGACCGCCTACGCGGCACTGACGACGGGAAGCGACCCGGTAGGCCGGGTCGCAGCCAAGTAGGCTCCCTGCCACCGCTTCCGGAAGCCAAGGCGAACCAGCGCTCCGACACGGCCGTCGGCCAGATGGTCACCACCAACCGTGCCTTGCGGTGGGGCCGCTACCGGCCTCGGCCTCTGCAGGTTCGCTCGCCGCCGCGCAGGGATGGTGCAGGGCTGGTGGACTGGTGGACCGCCTGCTCAGCGGGCGGCCCGCTGGTCGTGAACGGCCAGTGACAGCGCCCTCATCGCGGCATGCGCGCGCCCGGCGTCCGCCCCCTCGTCCACCGCCTCCAGTGCGGCGGCCGCCGACACGCGCACCGCCTGTGACAGACCCTCATGCGCGCAGACGCGGTAGGCAACGCCCCGCCGCGCGTCGCGTTCCTCCCCGCTGACGCCGAAAGTCGTCAGGGGGAACACCGCCGCCTGATACGTCGCGACGCTGACCAACACCGCCTCCGCGACGCCCTCCGCATACCCGTCCCCTCCCTCGACACCAGCCCCCGAGGCGGGGGCCGGGGCGGGGTCGGAGCGGAGGAAGGAGGTCACGTGGCGGCGCGAAAGGAACGAACCGACCCCCGCCCCGAGCCCCGCCGCCACCGCGGCCAGCACGCCCAAGGCCCGCCCGCCCAGCAGCCAACCGAAACAGGCCCCGCCCGCCATCCCGCACATCACCAGCACGAACGTGATCATCAAATGGATACGGGCAACGGGCGAAGACCTCATGTCCAGCAGTATGCACACCCGCCCGGCCCGCGCTCCGACGGCGGCCGCACCCTCAAAGTCACCTCAGGTCGAAGAGCAGGTTGACCGAGTTGTAGTAGTCGGGCAGGTGTACCAACTCCGAGCCCGGACGCGGCGGGTCGGCCTTCGGCCAGTTGCGCGGGCCCAGCAGGTGGTCGGCGTAGTCGGTGCGCGGGGCCTTCGGAACGAACCAGACGCGGTACGCACTGTGCCGCGCGTCCGTCTCGAACCGCCAGAGTTGCGTCGCCCGGTCCGCGCCGGTCCGGCAGGAGCGGAGGGTGATTTCGGCGAGGTTCCCGCCGGCGGTGCTTCCCTCCAGACAGGTTCCGGTGTCCGCATTGCGAAGCTGGTAGCTGTTGCCGTGGGCGGGCAGCCGCTGCCACCCCTGGTCCGCCTTCCCGGTGCACTTCTCCAGCACCACCGCGCCGCCGGAATCGTGCCCGCCCAGGCCGACGCACAGCCCCGAGGCAACGTTGACCAGAGCGGCACCGGTGCGATCCGGGGAGGGCGACGCCGAGGTCGACGCCGAGGGCGGCGTGGCGGACGCGGAGGCGGACGGGAGCTTCGTGGCGGGTGCCCGGGCGAAGTCCGCCGAGCCGATGGCCTCGATCGGGACGGCTTCGGGGAGCGGGACCCTCAGGGCTCCGGGCGTGCTGACCGCAGCCGCGTCCGGACCGGCCCCGCTGTTGCCGGAGTCGGCCGGCAGCAGCACCGCCACGGTGGCCGCCGTTCCCGCCAGGGCCGTCGCAGCGGCCCACTTCACGGCTCCGGCCTTGGCTCCGGCGAGCTGAGTACCGTTCAGGGTGGCTGCCGCGAGGTGTGTGCCGTTCCCGCCGAGAGCGGACAGGAAGGAGGCAGGGTTCCACAGCAGGATTCCGCCCAGCAGCAGCACACCCAGGCGGCCGTTGACGTCCCGCAGGTCACGCTGGGCCCGTGCGCACCCGTCGCACCCCTGGAGGTGACGGCCCAGGTCCCGGGTGAGGCGGGTGCCGGGGCGGCGGAGCCTGGCGGCGATCTGCCCTCCGAAGTGGCGACACTCGTCGCTTGCGCTCTGGTCCAGGTGGGCGCGCAGGTACGCCTCTCTCAGGCCCTCCCGTGCACGCGCGACCAGTGAGCCCACCCCGCCCGCCGATATCCCGAGGCGTGCCGCGGTCGCGGCCGCCGGCTCGCCCTCGACGACGGAGTGCCACAGAACGGCCTGCCAGCGCTCCGGCAGCGACTGGTAGGCACGCAGGATCAGCGACCCTTCCTCCTCCGTGAAGACGGCGTCCTCGGTGTCGTGGCCCGCGGAGAGCTGGGCGGCCCATTCCTCGAAGTCGTCGGACAGTCTCGTCCGGGATGCCTCCCGCGCCCAGGTGGCCGCCAGACGGCGCACGCAGGCCAGCAGGTAGGGCCGCCAGGCGTACTCGGGCCCGGCCCCCCAGGCGACGGCCCGGTAGGTACGGGCGAAGGCCTCGGCGGCGAGGTCCTGGGCGGTGGCGAGGTCTCGGCAGCACGTGCGGGCGTAGGCGAGCACCGTGGAATGGTGACGGGCGAACACCTCGTCCATCACGTCGCTGACCACCACGTCGGGCTCCGCGGTATGGCCGCGCAACAGGGCGCAGAGTTCCCCGTCGCTGAGGCTTCGAAGATGCTGCCGGCGGTCGGTGCCCGGTGTAATCAACACTCGCTCCCGTGTGGCTTGCTGGAGACCCGGGCATCAGTGCCGGGTGCACCTGTCATGAGGGTGCGACGCTGCGCCCGAGCGGAATTCGCGCAAGTGTGCACGCTGGCCGGGCTGCAGGCAAGCAGGTTCAGGACCGCCGCGAGGAGTCGGTGAGCACGATCGGACCGGATGCTCCGATCGCGCCAACCAGGCTTCGTAAGGCGGCTCCTGATACGTCAAAACCTGTTATGAGGGCGCAACCAGTTCCTTTTGTAAGCGAGTTGTGGTCGGCCTTTCGGTTCTTCGGATGTCGGTCAGAACGGGAGCGGGCGTCACGGCAGTCGTTCTCCTGCGCGGCGGCGACGCCCTCCGGGCGCGCGTTTCGTTTCGTGGATTCCACCTCCTCACCGACGTTTTTGTCAGGAGGATCACAAGAACCGGAACCCCGGTGAGCGCCTCGCGGGACGCCCGGACCGGCCGCACCGCCCCGCGGTGCCGCGCCCCACGGCCGTACCGCATCGGCGCGCTCACGAAAACTTCACAACTCGGCTTCAGCGTGGCCCGGTCGACGATGCACGGCGTTCCGGACCGATCCACCTGCGCTTCCCCGCCAGGACTCCGGCCCGGCGCCAGAGGGCTTCGACTCGCGGCGCCCTCGGCGGACCGCATGCCATGGGAGCCCTCACCCCGGGCCGCGGTGTGGCTGGAATCCGTCGGGTTCGCAGAACCTGCGGAGCGCGTCGCTCCGCCGGATGCCGCGAAGAGGGGCCCAGGCAGCGGCAGCTGCGGGCAGCGCCTCCACCGGCGAGGGTTCGCAGCCGGGCCGCGCTCCCACCCTGAGGGCTTTCGGCGTGAAACCGGGCCGCCCGTCGGCCACGCTGTCGTGGCGGCAGCGGCAGCGCGGGCGGGTATCCGGCACCCTTGGACCCCCGGGCCGGCACCGCGGGCCGTGCCCGCGTCATGTGCGGCGCGTCTTTGCCCGTTCATGGCCGGCGCATGGCACGGACGCTACGCGCCCGTCGGCCCCTTGTGGGTGAGGCGGCGGGTGGGTCAACCTTGCTGCAGCGCAGCCGAGTTGACGTTCTGTCATGTGCATGTCGCCTGGCTGTCGGCAGCGGCTGCGCTCCATCCCCGAAGTGCACCGCCCATGAGGAGGACCCCCCACATGTCCGTGATGCGTCACACCCGCCGGAGGCTCGCCGGCGTCAGCGCGACCGCGGTCGCGGCCCTCGCGCTCGGCGCGGCCGCCGCCCTGCCCGCCTCGGCCGCCGACAGCGGCGCGCAGGGTGTCATCGAGAACGCAGGGGCGGCCGGGAGCGTCTCCGGCAGCTACATCGTGACCCTGAAGGATTCCGCTGCCCGCTCCACCGCCAACAGTGGCAGGGCCGTGGCCAAGCGGTACGGCGCGAAGATCGACCGGACCTACAGCGCGGCCCTCAACGGCTACTCCGTCAAGGTCTCCGAGGCGCAGGCCAGGAAACTCGCCGCCGACCCGGCCGTCCAGTCGGTCGTGCAGGACCGGGTCTTCACCGTGGACACGACCCAGCCGAACCCGCCGTCCTGGGGCCTCGACCGAATCGACCAGCGGTCCCTCCCTCTCGACAGGAGCTACACCTACCCCGACAAGGCGGGCGAGGGCGTCACTGCGTACATCATCGACACCGGAGTCCGCATCACCCACCAGGACTTCGGCGGTCGCGCCTCCTACGGCTACGACGCCATCGACAACGACAACACCGCCCAGGACGGCCACGGCCACGGCACGCACGTCGCCGGCACCGTCGGCGGATCGGCCTACGGCGTTGCCAAGAAGGCCAAGATCGTCGGCGTCCGTGTCCTCGACAACAACGGTTCCGGCACGACCGCCCAGGTCGTCGCGGGCATCGACTGGGTGACCCGCAACGCCGTCAAGCCCGCCGTCGCCAACATGTCGCTCGGCGGCGGCGCCGACTCGGCACTCGACACGGCCGTCCGCAACTCCATAGCCTCCGGCATCACCTACGGTGTCGCGGCGGGCAACGAGTCGACCAACGCCTCCACCAAGTCCCCGGCACGCGTCGCCGAGGCCATCACCGTCGGCGCCACCACCAGCTCCGACGCCAGGGCGAGTTACTCCAACTACGGCAGCGTGCTGGACCTCTTCGCCCCGGGCTCCTCCATCACCTCCGCGTGGGGCACCGGCGATTCCGCCACCAACACCATCTCCGGCACCTCCATGGCCACGCCCCACGTGGTGGGGGCCGCGGCCCTGTACCTGTCGCAGAACACTTCGAGCACCCCGGCGCAGGTCCGTGACGCCCTCGTGGCGGGCGCCACTCCCAACGTGGTGTCCAGCCCCGGTTCGGGCTCCCCGAACCTGCTGCTCAACGTCGGTGGGGGTGGCACCGTCCCGCCGGGCAAGCGCTTCGAGAACACGGCCGACTACGCGATCAGCGACAACTCGACCGTCGAATCGCCCGTCACCGTCAGCGGGGTCACCGGCAACGCCCCGGCGGCGCTGACCGTCGCGGTCGACATCAAGCACACCTACATCGGCGACCTGAAGGTGGACCTGGTCGCGCCGGACGGCACCCTGTACAACCTGCACAACCGTTCGGGCGGCAGCGCGGACAACATCATCAGGAACTACACCGTCAACGCCTCCTCCGAGGTCGCCAACGGCGTGTGGAAGCTGCGGGGTGAGCGACAACGCGTACCTCGACACCGGGAAAGATCGACTCCTGGGCGCTGCAGTTCTGAGGCAGCACAGGCAGCGGCGCACGACTCCTGAGCCGCGATGAACAGGCGGGGGCGACCATATGGTGGTCGCCCCCGCCGCATCGTTCACGGACGCCAGGGCTCTACGAGGGGCGCAGCGGGTCCGGCCGCGAGCGACCGGCGGCCCGCGCCCCGGCCACCGGTCTAGTCGCGGCCGCCCCCCGCTCCGTCGAGGGCGGTGACCGTGCCGCCGCCCGCGAGGGTCGCGACCAGGGACACCGGGCCGTCGGGTCCGGACCAGGGTGCGGTGAGGGTGCGGTCGGAGGTGGCGGCGCGCACGGCTCCCGTGGCCGTGATCGCGGCGACTTGGCGGCTTCCGGCGGCCAGCAGGTACCAGCGGCCGGCCGGGGAGCGCCAGCGCAAACCCGCGAGGAGGTGCTGGCCGAACCTGCCGCAGGCGGCGGTGGACCGGGCCTTTGCCACGTCCCGGGGCGTTCCGGAAGCCAGCCGCAGGCGGACCGCGACATCGCCGGGCCCGGCCCAGCCGGAGGCCCGGGTGCAGGACCAGACCGCACGGCCCGCGCCGTCGGGCAGTTCGGCGGCCGCGAAGTCCCAGACGTTGACGGCCCGGTAGGCGCCGCCACGCAGATCACCGAGCCGACAGGCCAGCCGCGCCCAGGCCGTGCGGGCCTCGGGAGCGGTGACCTCCCGCGGCTGGCGGGCCGGGACAGCGCCGGGACCGTCCGGGAGCGGGGTGTAGGTCAGGTGTACCGGGGACAGCGCGCCGAGGTCGGTCAGGACGAAGGAGTGCTTCTCGACGATGCGGGTCGAGGAGGTGAGTTCGAGGACGGGCCAGGAGGTACAGGATCCGCCGGCCGGAGGTACCGCGGCCGGGGCGGTGACCCCGTCGGCGGCGACGGCGAGCGGGTGTCCCGTGTCGCCCGCCCGGAGCAGGTCGCGGGTGGCGGTCGTCGCGATCCAGGGGGCGAGGAGGTAGCGGGCCGACGTCCCGTCGGGGGTCCGGGACAGGGTGAGGGCGGCCGCCGTGGTGACCCCGGCGTCGTCGGTGCGGGTGACGTCGAGCGTGCGGCTGCCGCCCGTTGTCCCGGTGGCGCTTTCGCCGTAGCGCACGACGCGGTCCCCGTCGCGCATGAGCACCACCGCGCGGCCGTCCAGTTCGCCCGCGTACAGCAGTTGGGGCGGCTGCGCGGGCGGTTGGGCCGTGGTGCCGGGCGCCGCGGCGACCGGCGTCCTGCCCGGCGCGGCCCAGGTGCCCAGTGCACGGGCCAGCAGGTCGCGGTCGCCGGTCCGGCCGCCGCGGGCGGGCCAGGCGGTGAAGTCGACGCGGGCGGTGTCGGCCCAGGCCTCGGCGGGAACGCGCTGGAGCCGGGCGGGGTCCAGCGCCGTGGAGACCGCGGGCCCGGCGGCCGGCCGCACGCCGGGAGCCGGCCGCGAGCCGTGGACACAGAGCGCGGTGAGGGCCAGCGCCAGGGTGGCGAGACCGGCCCAGCAGGCCCGTGCCCTGCGGCGTCTGCGCAGCAGGTCGGTGGGGCGGGCGCTGACCACGCTGGCGTCGAACTCCGGTCGACGCAACGCCTCGAGGAGTTCCTTCCCGACGGGCAGAGCGAGGGCTTCGTGCAGGGCACCGGCCGGATCGGCCGCCCCTGCCCGGCCGAGGAGGCGTACGAGCTCGTGCTCCGGGAGGTCGTCCAGGTGGTGGAGGACGAACGCCGCACGCACCGGGGCCGGAACACCGCTGAGTGTCCGGGCGGCCTCGTCGATCCCTCCCGCGGGCGGCCACAGCCTCAGCCCCCACACGAAGGGCGGGACGGGCGGCCGGGCGATCCGGCCCCGGAGGGTGCCCGGGGGTCCCGAGGGGGTGAGGGTGGCCCGCAGGACGCGGGCGCGGACCAGCGCGAGGTGCGGGTCGGGCCGGTCGGGCCCGCCCTCTGCGGGGGCCGGTCCCGCCGGTGTGCCGGAGCGGGGCAGCGCCCGCTGCACGGCTTTGTGGGCCAGCAGGACGCGGGTGTGCCGGACCAGCGAGTCCGGGAGCGTCAGGTAGGCGAGCCGGACCAGTCGGGGGTACTGCTCGACCAGGGCCGCCTCGGCGCGCTCGACCCCGGTCGGGCCGAATCTCTGAGAGGTGCTCACGCTGGCGTCAAACGAGTGAATCCTGCGATGGTCACACGCCGCGCTCGCGCACACCGCCGCCGCCGGGCAGCCCGGTCCGGGTCACTCCCCCGTCGCCGCCGTGATGTCCCACCGGGTGATGTCGCCGCTCTCCTGGGCCACGTACAGCGTGCCGTCGCGTCCGAAGGCGAGGCCGTGCGGTTCGCAGTCGGGTCCGGACAGGGCCGTTTCGGTGACCCGGCCGTCCGCGGTGACGCGGCCGATCCGTCCGGTGGCCCAGGCGGTGTACCAGCAGGCGCCGTCGGGTGCCACGGCCACCGCGTGCGGCCGGCACTGAGGGTCCGGCAGCGGGTACGCGGTGACGGCGCCGCCGGGGGGCGAGCGGGTCCAGCCGGCCGATCCGGCCGGAGGCAGCCGGCGCCCTGGCACGCTTCTGGGACGACCGCTACGCGCGCTGCCGCGTCGTCGTCGACCGCGCCACCGCGCGCGGGGAGCTGCCGGGCCCGGCCGACGCCCGAGCCCTGCTGGTCGCCGCCACCGCACCGCTCTACCACGAACTGCTGCTCCTACGGGCCGGCCCGGACCCGGCGCTGCCCTCCCGGTGTGCGTCGGCCGCGGCAGCGGCGGGGCGTGCGGGGGCCTACCGCACAGGCCCACCGGCGAGCACCCGGTGCCACGGCTGACGCGGTCTCAGGCGCCCGGCTCCGGGCCGCCGGGCGGTGCGGCCGGCGGGTTCTGCTCGGCCGGGCCGCCAGGCCGGGTGCCGCCGGTGCGGCGCAGTGCCTGCGCGCCCGCGCTGGGCGCCGTGAGGTGCTCCAGGGTTCCGGTGATCTCCAGGATGCGGTTCAGCTGTACGGTCCGGCCGTCGATGTGGAGCCCCGCGCCCGCCTGGTCGGTGCGTCGACGGACCATCAGCAGCGCCGCCAGGCCGCTGGAGTCGACGGCCGACAGCCCGGCGCAGTCCAGCCGCAGGTCCCGCAGTCCGGGATGGGCAGCGAGGAGGCGGTCGACGGCTTCTACCAGGCGGTCCGCGTGGAGGTGGTCGAGGTCGCCGCTCAGCTCGACGCGCACGGCCTCGTGCGAGGACGAGTACGTCAGGCCGAGCGGGGCGGGGGGCAGGCTCGTCATTCGGCGGTCCCGGCATCGGTGAGAGGGGTACGGGTCAGACCGGAGGCTCCGGCCCGCAGGGTGGCGACGGTGCGGGGGAAGTCCTGCAGTTCACGCTCCAGGATGCGCAGGGCGGGCAACAGCGAGGCGGCCGGCACCCCGCGGGCGTCCAGGACACCGGCGGTCCACAGCAGGAAGCCGCAGAAGAGTTCCCCGTCGCCGGTGTAGAGGGCGGCGGCCAGGAACTCGACGATGTGGGAGAGGTCCTCGGCGGTACGCTCGCGCTGCTCGTCGGTGTACCCGCCCAGGGACGCGGAGGCCTGCTCCAGCTGGTCGAAAACGGCCCGGACCAGCCGCGGGCGGCTCCGGGCGACCAGCGTGTACTCCTGGTCGCCCAGGTGCGGCAGGTCGTCGACGGCATGGTGGCCGGGCCGGGGCCGGGGCAGCGGGCCGCGGGCCAGCTCGTCGGCGGCGGCCCGTGCGTCAGGGGCCCAGGCGTCCGCGCCCAGCAGGCGTGCATAACGGCCTTCCGGGCCGAAGGCGGCGCCGCCCACGATCACGGGGGTCCCGACGGCCTGACAGGCGGTGATGGTCGCGTGTGCGGCGGGCAGCCGGGTCGCGAGGGAGCCGGAGAGGGCCACGGCTTCGGGGCCGGTGCGGTGCAGGTGCGCGACGAGGTGAGGGGCGGGGACCTGCGCGCCGAGGTAGTCGACGTGCCAGCCCCTGATCCGCAGCACCTCGGCCAGGAGCCGGGCGGGCAGGGCGTGCCATTCGCCGTCCACGCAGGCCACCGTGACCCGGCCGCGCGTCGGTTCCGTGCGCGCGGCCGGGTGCAGGGCGACGGCGGCGACGGCGCGGTCGTTGATGGCGGTCGCGGCGTGCTCCTGGGCGACGGTGATGCGGTTCGCCGCCCACTCCCGGCCGACCTTGCCCTGTACGGCGGCGATGACGTCCAGCAGGATGTCCTCCGCCGGCGTGCCCCGGTCCAGTGCGTGCAGCAGCGTACCGACCGTGGCGGCCTCGTCGAACGCCATCACCGACTCCCAGATCCGCGCGCGGAGTTCCTCCGGCGCGGGAGCCGGAGTCCCGGCCCGGGCGGGTGTACGGGCGGGCGCGGGCGCGGGTACGGGGGCAGGAGTCGCGGCGGGGGCCACGCTGCGGTCGTGCGGGCTCACGCGGTGAACCGCCCGCGGGTGTGCCCGTCCACGGCGCTGAGGTGGTTGGTGCGCGGCGCCGAGATGACCACGACGGCCATGTCGTCGTGGCGGCCGGCCCCCACCCACCGGGCGGTGAGCATCTGCACGTGCTCCACCACTGCCTCGGCCGGCATCGCCGCGCACTCCGACAGGGCGCGGCGCAGCCGCTCCTCCCCGAACATCGCGCCGCCCATGGGCCCGCCCCGTGCCTCGCTGATCCCGTCGGTGTACAACACGCAGGTGTCCCCGGGGGCCAGCGTCACGCGGGCCGTCTGCGTGGTGATCCGGGGCAGCGCGCCCACCAGCGTGCCCTTCGTACGGGCCTCCTCCACCCTGCCGTCTGAACGCAGGATCAGCGGGGCGGGGTGTCCGGCGCTCGTCAGGCTCAGCCGCACCGTGTTCCCGTCCCGGGACGCGGAGGCGAGGACCATGGTGGCGAAACGGGTGTTCTCGGAGTTCAGCAGCGAGGTGTTGAGCAGGCTGAGCATCCGGTGGTGGTCGTCGGCCATCGGCAGGAGGGCGTGCAGGGTGTTGCGGATCTTGCCGGTCATCACCGCCGCCTCCAGGCCCTTGCCGCACACGTCCCCGAGGACGACGAGGGAGGGGGCCCCCTCTTCGGCGGCGGGGTGCACGTCGTAGAAGTCGCCGCCGACCCGCTCGTGGTCCTTCGAGGGCCGGTAGCCGCCGGCGTACTCCACTCCGGAAACCTGGTGGAGCGAGGGCGGCAGGAGCTCGCGCATCAGCGTGTCGGTGATCGACGCCTGTTCCGCGTAGAGCCGGGCGGCGGACATCGCGGCGCCGGCCCGGGCGGCGAACAGGCGCGCGAACAACTCCTCTCCTTCGGTGAACGCTTCGGCGCCGTCGGACCGCAGCAGGACCAGGGCACCCGCGGGCACGCCGTGGCCGGGCAGCGGCGTGATGACGATCGACCCCACGGTGTCGAGGCCGTCCGGCACGAGCCAGGCCGGCGCGGCGGACGGGTCGAGCCAGCGGGAGGGGACGGGCGGGAAGCCCTGGAGCGCCTCGGCGAGCCCCGGCACCTCCTCGGGGTCGACGACCACTCGGGACACCACGGGGCTGCCGCCGCGGACGCACGCCACGATCGGCAGCTCGCAGCCGTGCGGCGGGGCGAACACCAGGGCCGCGTCCGCGAGGTGGTCGGCCGCCATCTGCGCCGTGACGTCCATGCACCGGTCGAGGTTGAGGGACGACAGCAGGAGGTTGGAGGAGCGGACCAGGAACTCGGTGCGTTCCCGTTCCGTCCACAGGGCTTCGCGGGCCAGGCGGTGGTCGGTGTCGTCCACGAGCCACCAGACGACCGTCCCGTCGGCCCCGGGCGTCGGGTGTGCCTCGTACGAGCGGTCGCCCACCGGGCCCTTGAGGGTGCCGGCCCGGACGGACGGGCGCTGCGCGGGCAGCTGCGTGGTGCAGCGCGCGTGCGCCGACGCAAGCCATCCGGGGACCGCGTCCGCCATCGACGCGCCCGGGCGGGCGTCCGGGAAGACCAGTCCGGCGGCTTCGTTGGCGTGGAGCACGACGGCGCCGGCGTCGGCCACCAGCACCGGGTAGGGGGCCTGACTCCAGGACAGGCCCGCGGTGGGCGGGTTCGACGTCGTCTCGGTGGAAGGAACCAAACCTTGAAGGTCCGCTGCGCGGACCCCTCACCTCTTCATCGCGTTCAGCACGTCGGACGGACCTCGGAACAACTTCGGCACCGGCATCGGCGCGATAGTTGCCCTCCGGCAACCATCCTCCATGGGCCGTGCACCGTGCAACCCCGCCCGGGCCGGACGTGGGAACGAGGATTCATCCCTGAGGGGTGTTCCGATGTCGGTCCGCACGTCCTGCGGGCACCCGGTCGCCAGGCCCGCGCCCTATGTAGGAGGATGGCCCGGTGACCGGAGAGGAAGCGGCTGTCGCCACGACCACGGAACGCGACGCGCCCGTCGTCGGCCTGCGCGGCGGAGCCGACGAGGGCAACCCCCCGCTCCTGGCCCGTGCCGCCGCCCGAGCAGCGGTGGGCGGCCTGCGGCGGACCGCCGTACGGCGATTGTTCGAGCCGCCCGGATCCGCACCGTCGTTCGGCACGGCCGGCGGCGCGACGACCGCGACCGCATGCTGAGCGTTCCCGCCCGCTCCCGAGCGGACCGCCGCGATCCGGCCCGTGCGTCCACGGGCGGGCGGTGAGCATGATCCCACCCCCGTCGCCCGAAGCCTCCCGGGGCGCGCAGCAGCAGCGTGAGGGCACCGGCGGTCACCGGCCCGCCGCTCCGCCCGGCACCGCGGCCGCGGCCCGTGAGCAGGTCCGTCAACTGCTGCTCCGCGCCGGGGTGGACCTCGGCAGTGCCACCGCCGCGGATGCTCTGCTCGTCACGTCGGAACTGGTCACCAACGCGATCCGGCACGGTGCCGGCGTCACCGCCTTCCGGGCCGACATCGCGGACGACGTCCTGCGGCTGTCCGTCAGCGACGCCAGCCCCCGCCTGCCCGCGGCCCGTACGGGCACGGTCGAGCAGCCCGGCGGGTACGGCTGGCCGCTCGTCCAGCGTCTGACGGAACAGGTCGACTGCACCGCCCGTCCCGACGGAAAGACCATCACGACGGCCCTCCGCCTGAGCTGACCCGCTCCGGTAGGGGCCGCGGCGGCAGAAGGCAGCCGCGGCGGGCCGGCGCCCGGCTCCGGTCAGGCGGTCCTGCCGGTGAACGACTCCGGAGCCGGCAGCCGCAGCGGCTCCGCGACCGCCGCGCAGAAGGCGGCGAGCCCCGCCGCCAGGGCGGCGCGGGAGGCCTGCGGCATCGCGGCCATGGCCTCGGCCAGCACCTGCTGCCTGCGGGCGCGCAGCCGTGCGAGGTACGTCCGGCCCGCGGGCGTCAGCTGGAGCAGCACCTCACGTCGGTCGTCGCAGCCGGGATGTCGTTCGAGGAAGCCGACGGCCTGGAGGCGGTCGCAGAGCCGCGTGACGGACGGCGGGGCGGCCTCCAGCAACCTGCCGAGCTCACGCAGGTTCAGCTGGCCGTTGCCCTCCACGAGGAACAGGACCCGGGCCTGCGCGGAGGAGACGGGCTGGTCGCTGACCGTGTCCCGGCCCCGCTCCCAGACCACCTCCAACAGCTCGATCAGCTCGCTCATCTCCCCCACCGCCGACACAGCGGGCCGCGGGGAGCCGATCGACGGCTGACTCATGTGACACTCCCTACCGGACGTACGCGCAGCCTTCCCCGGCGGGCCGGCGGCTCCGTCGTCCCCCATCTTGGCAGTTGCGAGGAAGACAGGTGCGGGGCCGGTGACCGAAGGCGAACACAGCGAGGGTGGCGGGAACGTGGAACGCCGGCTGCGCGAGGCGGCGCCGCACGAACTCTTCGAGGAAGTCCGCGGCGTCCTCACCCGCGACCACGGGGCGGCCAGCGCGGAACTGCTCATGGCGGACTACGCCTGCGCCCGGCTGCAGCCGGTCACGGCACGCCCCTTCACCGTCGATTCCGTGTCGGCGTACAACAGCGCCGAGGGCCGGGCCTTCGGCGCCCAGGAGCCGCACGTGGTGTCCGGGGCGGACGGAGCCACCGTCCACCTGCCGGTGAGCGTGCGCGGCGACCGGATCGGGGTCCTGAGCGTCCGCTACCCGGCCGGAGTCCGGGTCGGCGCACTGCTCGGACCGCTGCAGGACGTGGCGGACGCGCTGGCCCACGAGATCGTCGTCGCCGACCGCGACACCGACTTCTTCCTCCAGGCGCGCCGGGCGAGGCGGCTCACCCTGGCCGCCGAGATGCAGTGGCAGCTGCTGCCCGGGCGCTCCTGCTCGCGGCCCGAGTACGACCTCGGGGCCCAGCTGGAGCCCGCGTACGCCATCCACGGCGACAGCTTCGACTGGTCGGCCTCCGCCGACCACCTGACGCTGACCGTCAACAACGGCATGGGTGAGGGCATCGACGCCGCTCTGCTGACCAGTCTCGCCGTCAGCGCCCTGCGCAACGCCCGGCGGGCCGGACTCGGCCTCGCCGACCAGGCGGCGCTGGCGGACCAGGCCCTCTACGGCCAGTACCAGGGGCGGCTGCACCTGGCGATGCTGCTGCTCCGCTTCGACCTGGACACCGGCGAGGCCGAGGTGATCGACGCCGGGTCGCCCCGGATCTGGCGGCTGCGCGGGGGCACGCTGGAACCCTTCGGGCTGGAGGCGCAGCTGCCGCTCGGGATGTTCGAGGACACGGTCTACACCTGCCAGCGCTTCCGGATCCTGCCCGGGGACCGGCTGTTCTTCCTGAGCGACGGCGTCTACGACGTCCTTTCCCCGGCGGGCGAGCGCTACGGGCTGCATGCCCTGGCCCGGGCGGTCGCGAGCACCCGGCTGCTGCCTCCCTCGCAGGTGCCCCGCGCGCTGCTGGAGGAACTGCCCGGTTTCCGGGGCGGTGTGGACGCGACCGACGACGCGATGGTCGTCTGCCTGGACTGGCACGGCAGGCCGGGTACGCAGCCCGGCGGCGGCGAGCGGTAGGCGCGGCGCAGGACGGGGTGCGGCGCGGGGTGGACCGCGCGGTGGGGCGGACCGCGGCGCGGGGTGGGCCGCCCGGACGGGCGGGTGGCACAGTGGTGGCATGGCCCGTCCCGGCCGCTCCGACGCGTACGAGGACCCGGCCGCGGTCCTCGCCGCCGCGGCGGAGCTCCTCGCCGTGCTGCATGCCAGGGGCCAGGACGGCGTGAAACCCGCCGTGTCACCGTCGCAGCTGCGGGCTCTGCTCGCCGTCGAGGGGGCCGAGGGCGTCAATCTGCGGACCCTGGGCCACGTGCTCGGTGCCCGTCCGCCGTCGGTCACCCGGCTCTGCGACCGGCTGGAGGCCATGGGGCTACTGACCCGCTCACCGCATCCGGCGAGCCGGCGCGAGGTGGAGGTGCGGCTCACGCCGTGGGGGCGTGCGCTGCTGGAGGAGCGGCGCGAGATCCGGATACGAGAGCTGTCAGCGGTGCTCGGCCGGATGGCACCCGAGGCCGTGGACGCACTGACCGCGGGCCTGACGGCGTTCCGGGAGGCGGCCGGGCAGCCGTCCCCGGCCCGGATCCCCGACAGCGCCTGACCGGCGGCCGCGGGGGGCTTGCCGGGCCCGTCCGTCGGCATGGCAGAATCATTGAGTTCGTAAAATATTGTCTTCCGGCAAATGATCACTCTAGGCTTACCCGACGGAGCCAGGCGTCCGTCGGGCGTCCGCCGTCCGGACAAGAAGGGACAGACGCGACGCCATGGTGAGCATCTCCGGGCTCGGGGCCCAGCGCCCGGCCGCCCGTGCACCGCAGCAGGCGATGATCCGGCCCCGGCCCGCGTCCTCCGGCCAGCCGGGCGACTCGCTGGCGCTGTGGAACGGCATCCCTCCGTACGTCCTGCTCATCGAGGACGACGAGGGCGATGCGGTGCTCGTCGAGGAGCTCGTGGAGGACAGCGGGATCGAGGTCCGCCTCGGCCGGGCCCGGTCCCTCGCCGACGCACTGCGGCTGCTGCAGGCCGAGGCGCCGGAGTGCGTCCTCCTCGACCTGCACCTGCCGGACGCACAGGGCCTGGACGGGCTGGAAAAGGTCCTTGCCGTGTCCGCCGAGGCCGCGGTCGTGGTCCTGACCGGCCTGTCGGAGGAACAGGCGGGCCTGACCGCCGTCGCGGCCGGAGCCCAGGACTATCTCGTCAAGGGACGTCTGGAAGCCGACGTCTTCATGCGCGCCATCCGCTACGCGATCCAGCGCAAGCGCACCGAACTGGCGGCCGTCGCCCTCCAGGCGAGCAGGCTCCGCGCCGAGGAGAACGCACGCCTCGAACGCGGCCTGCTTCCCACGCCGTTACTGCTGGACAATGCGCCCGATGCCGTCAGTGTCTGCGCCCGCTACCATCCCGGGCGCGCCCAGACGCTGCTGGGCGGGGACTTCTACGACGTCGTCCAGACCCCCGACGGGGCCACGCACGCCGTCGTCGGCGACGTGTCGGGCCACGGCCCCAGCGAGGCGGCGCTCGGCGTGTGCCTGCGCGTAGCCTGGCGGTCCTTCGTCATGGCGGGCGCCCGGGGCGCCGAACTACTGGGACTTCTGGAACGGATCCTGCTGGCGGAGCGCTCCGGCCCGGAGATCTTCGCCACACTGGTCTCCCTCACCCGCCCCGTCGGCACCGGCACCGTCCGCGTGCAACGCGCCGGACACCCGGGCTTCCTGGTCCGCTCCGCGGCCGGTGTGGAGCTGCGTACCGTTCCGGGAGGGCCCGCGCTGGGCATCGTGCCCGGCTGGGGCGCCGGCTGGCCCGTCACCGACGTACCCGTGGAGGCCGGCCACGCCGTGATGCTCTTCACCGACGGGCTGATCGAGGGGCGTGTCGGTCCCGGCCCCGACCGCCTCGACGAGGAGGGCCTCCTGGAGATCGCCCGCCGCCACGCCGGCCTCGCCGCCGAACCGTTCGTCGACACCCTCATCCAGGCGGCACAGGGCCTCGCCGCGGACTGGGGTGGCCTGGCCGACGACGTCGCCGTCCTCCACCTGGAATGGAACTCCCCCACGTGACCTCCCCCGCACAGCCGCCCGAAGCACCCCGAGGACGCACCCCGGGGCGCCGAGGACCGAGCCTCCGGAGCTGGCTGACCGGCGTGCTGGTCGTACTCGCCGTCATGGTCGTCGGGACGGGCGCGCTCGGCGCCGCCCTCCTGTCGCACACCACGACGGCCGGGAACCGGCTCGTCGACGGGATTCTGCCCGCCCAGCGGGACGCCCTGCGGCTGGAATCGGCCCTCCTGGACCAGGAGACCGGTGTCCGCGGCTACCTGCTGACCGGCGAACCCGCGCTCCTGGAGCCGTACGAACGCGGCTTGGCCGACGAAACGACAGCCGTCCGCCACCTGTCCACGCTCCTCGACGGCGACACCGGTGTGCGCGAGGACCTGGCGGCCGTCGAGGCAGCGGCCCGGACCTGGCGCGGGGAGTTCGCGGCCCCGGCCATGGCCTCCGTCGAGGACGGCACCGCACCGCCCTCCCTCCAGGCGGGCAAGGACCGCTTCGACGAGGTCCGCCGCCGCATCGCCGCGCAGCAGGCACGCCTCGACCGCATCCAGGCCGACGCCCGCACCACCTTGGCAGAGGCGCGCTCGCAGCGCGACCACATCCTGATGGCGATCGCCGTGGCGTTCCTGCTGGCCGGAACGGCCCTCGCCGTCCTACTCCACGTGGGGGTGCTGCGGCCGCTCGCCCTGGTGCGGACCGCTTCCCAGCGCGTGGCCGACGGGGCCTTCGACCACGAGATCCCCCTGCGCGGCCCGTCCGATCTGCGGGACCTGGCCGGGGCGGTGGAGGCCATGCGGCACCGGACCGTCGCCGAGCTCAACGCCTCGCGGCGCAACGCGGAGCGGCTCGACCGCACGGCCGCCGAACTCGACGCCCAGGCAGTGGAGCTGCGCCGCTCCAACGCCGAGCTGGAACAGTTCGCGTACGTGGCCTCGCACGACCTCCAGGAACCGCTGCGCAAGGTGGCCTCCTTCTGCCAACTGCTGGAGAAGCGCTACGGGGACCGGCTCGACGAGCGCGGCGCCCAGTACATCGGCTTCGCCGTCGACGGCGCCAAGCGGATGCAGGTTCTGATCAACGACCTGCTGGCGTTCTCCCGGGTGGGCCGCGTACAGGACGCGCGGGAGACGGTCGCGCTGGACGGCCCTCTGGACCGGGCTCTGCGCAACCTGGCGGCCGCAGTGGAGGAGAGCGGCGCGGAGATCATCCGTCCCGAGCGTCTCCCGGCTGTGGTGGGGGACCCGACCCTCCTGACCATGCTGTGGCAGAACTTGGTGGGCAACGCCGTCAAGTTCCGCTCGCCCGAGCGAACTCCGCGCGTCGAGGTCGCCGTCGTCGACGACCCCGCCGCGGAGGCGGGATTCCACACCTTCACCGTCACCGACAACGGCATCGGAGTACCCGCCGAGTTCGCCGAGAAGGTCTTCGTCATCTTCCAGCGGCTGCACGGTCGGGAAACCTACGGCGGAACCGGAATCGGCCTCTCGCTGTGCAAGAAGATCGTCGAGCACGCCGGCGGGCGGATCCGGATCGACACCGACCACGTGGACGGCACCCGGATCGTCTTCACCCTCCCCGACGCCGCCGTCGCGACCACTCCCGCGGCCGTCGGCGCGGAGACGCCCCGGACCGCCGGGCCCGGCGCAGACACGGCGCCGCCCACCCCCCTGCCCACACAAGGAACCAGCCGATGAGCACTCCCGCAGACCGTCCCCAAGCCACCCCCGCCGAAGTCCTCCTGGTCGAGGACGACGCCGGCGATGAGCTGATGACCCGCGAAGCCTTCGAAGACAACAAAATAGGGAACGTGCTGCACGTGGTGCGGGATGGCCTGGAGGCGCTGGACTTCCTCTACCGCCGCGGCGAGCACGCGAACGCCCCGCGCCCCGATCTGATCCTGCTCGACCTGAACCTGCCCAAGTACGACGGCCGGCAGGTCCTCGAACGGATCAAGACGGATCCCGAGCTGAACCACATCCCCGTGGTCGTGCTCACCACCTCGGCCGCCGAGGAGGACATCCTGCGCAGCTACAAGCTGCACGCTAACGCCTACGTGACGAAGCCGGTGGACCTCGACCAGTTCATCCGGGCCATCCAGCAGATCGACGACTTCTTCGTCACCGTGGTCAAACTGCCCCGCACCGGCTGACGGAGGAGAAGGACGTGAGCAGCATGGACACGCACGATGCCGAGGCGCGCGGTCATGTCGAGACCCGGTCCGACGGTGACGTGCGCATCGTCGTGATGGCGGGTGAGTTCGACATCGACACCGTAGCGGACCTGCGCACCGCGCTGGATCCCGCGGCGCCCGGTGTCAGCCGGTTCGTCCTGGACGTCACCGCGGTGACCTTCGTCGACTCGGCCGCGCTCGGCATCATGCTGCAACCCGCCGTCCTGGACCGGCCGGTGGTCCTGGCGGGTACCGTGCCGCGCCGGCTGGCCCGGCTCCTGGAGATCACCGGCGCCGACCTGGCCTTTGCCACCGCACCCACCGTCGCCGAGGGAGCGGTCATGGCCGTCCCGCCGCGCCGGGGCTGAACCTGCCCCGGGGACTCCCCGACCGGTTTGGGATCCGGATTCCCGGCCATACGGGCGTCGAACAGACTTCGGCGTCCGCCGTGCTGCCCGTCCCGACACCGGTCGGGGCGGGCAGCACGGCGTGCCGGGCGGGAGGGGAAGGGTGATGACCACACGCGAAGAGGACGCTCCCGCGTCCGTACGGCGAGCCGGACACCCGGGGCGCGCCGGATCCCTGGGGCGCGACGCGGTGCTCGCGCTCGGGCTGCTGGGCACCGGCATCGGCGGCGTCGCGGCCTTCCTGAAGGCCGCCGCCGGGGCGGGCGGGGGCGGGCTCCCGCCGGCCCTGGTCGCCGCCCTCGCGCTGCTGCTGCTCGGCGTGCTCCTGGCGAAATGGGGCTTCTCTCCGGTCCGGCGCCCGGTCCGCACCCCCGGGCCCGCGGCGCACCCGGAGCCGCCGGTGGACCTGCCCGACGTCGGGGGTGACGCGCTCGACCACACCGCGGTCGACGCCGACGGCTTCGAGCACACGGTGGCCGCCCTGTGCGCGCGGGACGGATGCGTAACGGTCGAGGTGGTCGGCGGGGCGGGCGACCTGGGAGCCGATGTCCTGGCCACGACGGCGGACGGGCGGCGGGTGGTGCTCCAGTGCAAGCACTACGCCGAGGGCAACCGGGTCGGCTCGCAGGATCTGCAGCGCTTCGGCGGCACCTGCTTCGCGGTCCACGAGGCCGACGTGGCGGTCATCGTGACGACCAGCTCCTTCACCGCGCCCGCCGTCGAGTACGCCGATGTCTGCAGGATCGTACGGGTGGACGGGGAGGGCCTGGCCGCCTGGACCGAAGGGCGGGCGCCCGCCCCCTGGGAATCCGGCCCCGGCGAGCCCGCGCCCGCCGCCGCGCACGCCCCCGCCCGGGGAACCGCTCCGTGACGGCGGCCGGCAGCGGCACCCCGGTGGACGGAACCGAGCCCGACGGCCGGGACCTCGCTTGACTGGCGGTCGACACGGCGGGTAAGGAGGGGCTGTTCATCGCGCAAGGTGTGAGACGGGGGACTTATGAAGCCGCTCGAAACGGGTGATCCCACTTCGCTCGGCGAGGGCCGGTACCGGCTGGTGGGGCGGCTCGGCCAGGGGGGCATGGGTGTGGTCTACCTGGGCCGCTCCCAGTCCGGCCGTGCGGTCGCCGTCAAGGTCGTGCGTCCGGAGCTGAGCACCGAGCCCGGATTCAGGCGCAGGTTCGCCGACGAGGTCGCGGCGGCGCGGCGGGTCGGCGGCTTCCACACCGCGCCGGTGGTCGACGCCGATCCGGACGGGGATCCGGCCTGGCTGGTGACCGCCTTCGTACCCGGTCCCACCCTGCAGGCCGTACTCGCGCGCGTCGGATCGCTGCCCCTGGACACACTCACCGTCCTGGCCGCCGGCCTGGCCGAGGCGCTGGAGGCGATCCACCGAGCGGGGGTCATCCACCGCGATCTCAAGCCCGCCAACATCATCGTCGCGGAGGACGGGCCGCGCGTCATCGATTTCGGCATCGCGCGCGCCTTGGACGGAACGGCTCTGACACAGACCGGCCTGCAGGTCGGCACGCCGGGCTTCCTGGCACCCGAGCAGCTCACCGGCGGTGCAGCGGTCACCCCTGCCGTCGACATGTTCGCGCTGGGGGTGGTGCTGACCCAGGCCGCGGGCGGCACGCCCTTCGGCGACGGCCCGTCCGCCGCCAGGCACTACAAGGTGGTCTACGAGGATCCGGACCTGACCGCGGTACCCGGTGAACTCCGCGAGGCCATCGGCGCCTGCCTGGCCAAGGACCCGGCCGCACGACCCACCCCGGCGGCCTTCCTCGCCACACTGACCGTCCGCCACCCGGAGGACGGGTCCTGGCTGCCCGAGGCGGCGACGCAGCTGCTCCCGCCCCCGGAACCGGCGGTGCGTCCCACCACGCCGGACAACCCGCCGGCGACCGCACAGGACAACCCGCCGGCGGACCCGCCGGACACCGCGCGGGGCCTTCCGGCACCGGATGCCGCCCGACCCGCCGCCGGGGAGTCCTCCCGTACCGAGCAGCGGCACACCGTGACCGGCCCCGCCGAGCGGCTCTCCCCCGCCGCCGCGCCCGCGCGGGCGGTTCCGGGGCGGGACGGGCGTCGCCGCGCAGCGGTGGCCGCGTTGCTCGTGACGTCACTCGCGGCCGTCGGCGTGCTGGTGTGGCAGCCCTGGAAGGACTCGGCCGAGGACGGTTCCAAGCCCCGTGCGGCCGCGCCCACCGGTTCCGCCGCCGTGCCCGCCCCGTTCCCGGCCGATCCCCTGCTGATCCGGCAGGACACCGCCCCGGGCTGGCCCGGGACCTGCCACGGCGTCATCGCCCGCCGGGACGCCGCCGCGGAGAAACCCGTGCAACTCGTGGCCGGGGGCGCGGGCGCCTGCGACGTCCTGCCCCAGTGGTCCCCCGACCGCAGGTCGTTCGCCTTCACCCGCAGCACCTCGGAGGGGACGGCCGTCTGGACCGCCAACGCCGACGGTTCGAACGCGCGGCGGATCACCTCCATCGCCGGCGGCCGGGTGTCCTGGTCGCCGGACGGCAGCCGGCTCGCCGTGCTGCGCGCCAAGAACGGCGTACAGCAGTTGTTCGTGGTCGATGTCGCCGATGGCACGGCCCGCCAGCTCACCTCGGGCATGGGCCAGGTCGAGGATCCGGCGTGGTCCCCGGACGGCAGGAGCATCGCGGTCTGCCTGCAGACCGCACCGGAAAACTGGCAGATCCACCTGGTCGACCCCGCCGACCCGAACCGTGCCCCGCAGCAGGTCACCCGGCTGCCCCATCCGGCACTCGACCCGGTGTGGTCACCGGACGGCGCCACCTTCGCCTACACGGCCGGGACCTACGGCGCGGGCACCCAGGGCGACATCCGCCTCGTGGGCGCCGACGGCAGCGGCGATCGTGAGCTGGTGGCCACCGGCGCCCATGAGATGGACCCCGCCTGGTCCGCCGACGGCACCTGGGTGGCCTTCGTCCGCGGCCCGTACGAGAAGCCTGTGATCCGGGCCGTGCGCGCGGACGGGACCGGCGAGCGTGCGCTGACGACCGGCGACGCTGCCGAGGGCCATCCGTCCTGGAGTTGAGGACGGCCGAAGCCGCCGCGGGCCGGCCCCGCTCGGGGCGGCGGGCTCGGTGGCGGGCCCGGTCCGCATCCTCCGCCCCCGGTGGGGCGGGTCAGCCCAGCACGAGCGGGAAACGCACCGCCGCACCGCGCAGTTCGGCCCGTTGTGCACCGGTGGGCTCGCTGCGGCCGGTGCCGATCAGGAGTGCGTCCCGGTCGGAGAAGGACGTGGGGAACGCGGTCCCGGCGATCTCCTCCAGCATGGTGCGGGAGCGGGCCAGGCCCGCTCCGGGCGGCGGGGTCGGGGCGTCCGGGAGGTGGGCGATCAGGTCCAGATGGTGCAGCGTCCACTCCAGGACGTACGCGCCCAGGTAGTCGGCGACGGTGAGAACCTCGTCGCGGGTTCCCACACGGGCCCGCGGGTCCGCGAGTTCGGCCGCACGGCCGGCGGCGGAGCCGATGTCGTCGAGGTGGAAACGGAGCAGGCCCGGGTCCTCGTACGCGGCGGCCAGCCGGACGGTGAGGGCGTCGAGCGGGTCCTCGCCGGTCGGGGGCCGGTCCTGGACGCGCCAGTAGCTCATCGCGTCGACGGTGGGCTCCGCCGCGGTGGGGGTGGCGAGCGTGATCAGGACGTCCTGGGCATCGATGACCAAGTGGCACACGAGGTCCCGCACGAGCCAGCCCGCGCAGCCCGACGGCCGCACGAAGTCCGGGTCCGGGATCTCGGCGACCGCGGTGCGCAACGCCGTCCAGGAAAGGGTGAACAGGCCCATGGCGGTACCGTAGCGCGGCGCCGCCACGGCGGGCCAGCACGGCTGTCCGGTCCGGCGGGGGTGCCTCCCGGCCGGCGCCGTCGGTGGTGGACCGGGTTGCCGCCGGCTCGGGTCGGGCCATCGGACGCACGGTGGCCGCCGGTCGTCGGGCCGGGACCCGGGCCGGGCCGGGCCGGTCTGTCGACCGGGGCTCGGGGGCGGTCGCGCCCCCGAGCCCCGGCGCCCTGGCTGCGGCCGGCGGGGTGCTCAGGTCACCAGGCGCAGCGATGTTTCCGCGATGCCCAGCCGGACGCTCTGGCCCCAGGTCAGCTCCAGGGCGTCGCTCTCCATGCCGTCGCCGAACACCACGATCCGGTCCGACTCCACGGTCAGCCGCAGTGCCTGTCCCCGCACCAGCTCACCGGCGACGTTCGTCGTTCCGGTGGCGGGAGAGGGCCATGCCTCCCGGACGAACCACAGGAGCCGCGGGTCGCAGGGTGCGGGCAGGCGCAGTCGGCTGCCGCGCTCCAGCCAGAGTGAGCGCAGCCAGCCGGTGGCACCGGTACCGGTGCCCACCAGCACCCCGGAGGACGCCTGGGCCTCCCCCGGGCTCGTGTCGCCGTCGGAGCCGAGGCGGTAGCGTGCCGTCTGGTGGCCCGGCGAGCCCAGGTAGATCTCGTTGAGGGCGAGGAGGCGCTGGGTGTCGTCGGCGACGGCCTCGACCATGGTCAGCTCGTCCGCCGGGATCCCGGCGGACGCCGCGCGCAGCAGTGCGGGTGCGTCGGAGCTGCGGTGGCGGACCAGGACCCCCGGGTTGCGTCCCGGTTCGGTGTCGATGCCGACCACCGGCTGTCCGTGCAGGTACTTCGCGGTGTTGGCGACGAGGCCGTCCTGGCCGACCACGACCACCACGTCCTCCGGGGCGAACAGGAACCGGTCCAGGTCCGCCCGCTCCACGCGGGAGCTGCGCCAGGTGAGCGGCACGGCGGCGGCCACCTCCCGCAGTGCCTGTTGTACGCGGTCGTGGCGGCGGAGCACCTCGTCGATCGTGCGGCCCCGGCTGGAGAGGGCGAACGCGGCCTGCCCGTGCGTCCCGTGCCGGGCGAGCAGTTCCTCGTACTCGGTCCTGCGGTGCACGATCACCGCCCGCGGGGCCAGGCTCACGCGCCCGAACCTCCTTCCGGACGCCCGAGCCTGCCGAGGAGCCCGGTGAGGACGTCGGGCGAGAGTGTGATGCTGTCGATCCGCGGCAGGTTCTCCGCCAGCCTGGTCGCCGCCAGGGCGTGCAGCGTGGCCTGGTCGACCTCGCCGTGCACCCGCAGCCAGGCGGCCTGGGCCTCGGCGCGGGCCGCGCCGGTCTCGCGCTCCGCCTCGGCGTCCGCGCGGGCCAGGCGGACCTTGCGGGCCGCCTCGGTCTCGGTGCGGATGCCGTCGGCAGCCGCCTTCTCCTCGGCCTCGCGGCGGGTGTTGGTGCCGCGCTGGTCGATCAGCTGCTCCTCGCGCCGGGCCAGTTCGATCTGGCTGGCCAGCTCGTTCTCGGCGATGGCGCGCTCCCGCTCGACGGCTACGGCCCGCCGTTCGTAGGTGGCCCGGTCCGCTTCCTGCTGGATCTGCTCGCGGGCCGGGGTGCGCAGGGCGCGCTCCACCTCGGCCTCGGGGCGGATCGCCACGACCCGGACGGCCACCACATCGATGCCGGTGGCGGGGAGCCTGGGCTCGTCGGCGAGACCCGCGGTGACGCTCGCCCGCACCGAGGCGACGCCGTCCACCAGGGCGACGGCCAGCGAAGTCCGGGCCAGTACGTCCAGCGCGTGCTGCTGCGCGGTCTCGGTGAGCAGCGTGGCGATCTGCTCCAAGGGGGCCCCGCGCCAGCTCCCGGTGTCCGGGTCGAGGGAGAAGTCGAGTCGTTCCGCGGCTTCGGCCGGGTCGCTGATCCGATAGGTGACGGTGGCCTGCACGGCGACGTCCTGGAAGTCGGACGTGCGGGCGTGGAAGGCCATGGCCAGCTCGCGGTCGTCGACCGGCACTTCGGAGAGCGCGGCCGAGAGAGCCCGGAACCAGAAGCTGAGCCCCCGTCCGTCGTGCACGATCCGGCCGCGCCTGTGGTGGCGGATGTGGGCGGTGGGCGCGGAGCGCAGGTGCCGCCAGCCGAAGCGCCGGGTGATGTCGGCCATGGAGAACCCCCTCAATGTCGTCACTGCGACGATAAGAGGAGCCGCCTCATATCGTCAAGGGGACGAGAAAGGGGCGGCGATGCCGGCCGGGGCCTGCCGCCCCCGTCGGCAGCGGCAGGGCTGCCGTCACCCCTTCGGACAGATGCCCTCCAGTGCCCGCGGCAGCGGGTAGCCGCGCTCCGGGGGAAGCAGCCGCCGGGCCTTGTCCGCCTGCCCGCTTCGGATCAGGGCCGCGGCTTTGCGGACGGCGGGCGTGCAGTCGGTGATGCCGACGATCCATTCGTCGTTGAACGTACGGATCAGGTGGCGGCCGATGCCCACCTGGATGCTGTAGTGGTTGAGTGCCGCTCCGCGGGAGGAGCGCTCCGGGTCCCACTGGACGTGTACCGCCGCCCGGGCCAGGGCCGTTGGCTCCGCCGTCGTGAGTACGGCCCGGGACAGGGCCTCCTCCCAGCCCTGCCGGGTCATCCGCACCCCGAGAACGCGCTCCTGGCCGGGCTTGCCGGCCCAGTTGCTGCGGTGCATCGGCAACAGGAACGACGGCTTGATCCACGTCATCCTGTGGAAGGAGAACGGTGCGGCGAAGCGACCCGCCCGCAGCGCCGCGTCGGCGATGGCGGGACCGTACGCCTGGTAGACCACGATCGTGCGGGCATCAAAGTCGGCGCGGATCTGGTAGAGGGATGCCATGCGACGTACCCTGCCGAACCGCCGCTTCCCTGGCAATCCACATTCGGCGGCCACCACCCGGCCCCCGTCGGGAAGCCCCCGCGCACCCGGCGGGCGAGCGGGGGCGGCGGGCCCGGAGGCCCGGAGGCCCGGACATGGTGTCAGGTGCGCGCGTCCGTCAGTTCCGTGGGGGTCGGCGGGGAGGACGCGCGCTGGTGGGGAACGGCCGCGTGCGGGATCGGCGCCGGGAGCCCGTCGTGCTGAAGGGCGACGGTGTGCGTCGGAGCCGGGATCGAGATGCCCTCGGCACGGAAGCGCCGGTGCAGGCGCTTGATGAACTCGTGTTTGATCCGGTACTGGTCGCTGAACTCGCCGACACCCAGGATGACGGTGAAGTTGATGCGTGAGTCCGCGAACGTGTGGAAGCGGACGGCACCCTCGTGGTCGGGGACCGCGCCGTTGATGTCGGCCATCACGCCGTCGACGACGTCGAGGGTCACCCGCTCGACGTGCTCCAGGTCGCTCTCGTAGCCCACGCCCACCTGGACCAGGATCGAGAATCGCTGTTCCGGCTGGGTGAAGTTGGTCATGTTCGTCCGCGCGAGGCGACCGTTGGGGATGATGACCAGGTTGTTCGACAGGTTCCGCACCACGGTGTTGCGCCAGTTGATGTCGACGACATAGCCCTCCTCGCCGCTGGTGAGCCGGATGTAGTCGCCCGGCTGGACGGTCTTCGAGGCGAGGATGTGGACGCCTGCGAAGAGGTTGGCGAGGGTGTCCTGGAGCGCCAGGGCGACCGCCAGACCGCCCACGCCGAGGGCGGTGACCAGGGGTGCGATGGACACGCCGAGGGTTTCCAGGGCGACGAGGAGGCCCATCACGAGGACCACGATGCGGGTGATGTTGACGAAGATGGACGCCGAGGCGGCCACCCCGGTACGCGCCCCCGCCACCGACTGGACCAGGCCCGCGACGACCCGCGCCGTGCTGAGCGTGGCGATGAGGATGAGCAGCGCGGTCAGGCTCTGGTTCACGAACCCCGAGACGCGCGCGGTGAGCGGCAGGGTGGTGGCGGCCACGGCGGCGCCCGCGATCACCGCGGCGCCCGGCGCGATGGTGCGCAGCGCATCGACGATGATGTCGTCGCCGCGCCAGCGGGTGCGCTCGGCGTGCCTCCCCAGCCAGCGCAGCAGGGCGCGCAGCAGCAGTCCGGCCGCGGCGCCCGCCGCCAGGGCGATGCCCGCCGCCAGCCAGTCGTGCAGGAGGAGATCCCGGTTCAACGGGCCTCCCCGGCTGCGCGCCGCCGGCCGGGGGTTGCGCCGGCGGACACCGCCGGACGTCGTAGGAGGCGTGTCGTCACCTTGTCACCTGTCAGTTCGTCGTGGCGTAGGCCGTCTTCGGGCGTGTGTACGCATCCGGAACGGGCTGCCATCCTGCCCCATGACGGGGTGACGCACCGCAGGCGGGGCCACGACTACCCTCGCACGGCCGCCTGTTCGAGGACCGCGCGGACCTCCGCGGTGATCGCGCTCTCGTTGCGTTCGAACTCGGGGCTGGTCAGCAGCCGGGGGTCGGTCGGCAGGCCGGTGAGCACGGGGGTGTGGAGGTGGCCGCCGGGCAGGTGCGGGGCGAGTCCGGCGCGCAGCCGGTTGGAGCGGTAGGCGACCTCGTTGGACAGGTAGCCGCCCCCGCCGCCCGCGACGGCGCGTGAGCCGGGCGTGGGGCCGTCGGTCCGGTCGACGGGGGCCGTGCCGCCCGCGGGGATCTCGGTCACGTCGCTGTTGAGGAGGACCGGGTAGGGGGTCTGCACGGCCGCGGTCACCGCTTCGGCGGGCAGCGTGGTGCGGATGAACTCGGGCCCCGGGCCGAGGCCGGGGGCCGTCACCGGACGCTCCCGGGTGCCGCCGGAGAGGGCCCGCGCGTTGTCCGGGTACGGGTCGGCGGACCTGGCGCGTCCCGCCCAGTCCTCCAGGGTGAAGATGCCGGGGTAGCCCTGGCTGACGGTGGTGATGATGTCGGCCTGGGCGGGGCCCTCGGTCAGCTGCGGGGTGAAGGCCCGCTCCACCATGCCGGCGTCGAAGTCGGCGTACCGCACGGGCAGGACGACGGCGCGGATCTCGGCCGGGGTGCCGTCGGCGAGAATGACGCGCCGTCCGTTCAGCTGGAGGGCGGCCGATCCCGACGGGTTGGCGCGGCGGATCTCCGCATCGAGCCCGAAGGGGTCGAATCCACTGATGAAGATCCTCCGTACGCCGGGTGCCGTCCTGAAGGCGTTGCCGACGAGGCCCCGGGAGGCGTCTTCGAAGCGGGCGCGCAGGGCCGCCTTGTCGACGGTGAACTCCGGCTGCCAGCGGGCGAGCGCCGCGGTCATCGCGAGCCGCGCCCAGTACAGCGGCCGGTCGTCCCCGGGGGCGAGGTCGCCTCCGGGACGCTGCCCCTGGGCCCGCCGTACCGAGGCCTGCCAGAGGGCCTGGCCCCAGGAGTCGAGGAGCCGTTCGGACTCGGCGCGACCGCGGGCCGTGCACAGGGCAGCGGGGAACCTCCGTACGAAGTCAGCGAAGCCGGCTCGCTCGATGAGGGCCGTGGTACGGCTGTCCGCGAGCCGGGACTGCTCGGCGTCGAGCGGACCGGAGGCCGGGGGGCGGCAGGCGGACGTGCCGGCGGCGGCAGCGGGTGCGGGCGCGGCGAGCGTGACCGGGAGGACGGTGAGGAGGAGGGCGGCGGCCGATGCCGCGCGACGTAAGAGCGTCATACGATGTGACATTACATAGCGACTTCGACCCTCACCAGACGCACTGGCCGCGGCGGGCGTTCCCCGGCCGGGCCGCGCGCGTCGAGGCGATCGGAGGCGGGGATGCCCCGCCGCCCCGCGACAGCCCGCAGGGGTGACGGCTCAGCCGATGCCGAAGTAGGTCGTGAGCCCGCCGAGCATGAGCTGGATGCCGATGGTGGCCACGAACAGGCCGCCGACCGGGTCATGATGGCCATGGACTGGGCCGACATGTTCATCCGGTCGGCCAGCAGCAGATGCCCCACCGGAACCAGGGCCACGGTGATGCCGACGGCGATCAGGGCGGCGATCGGACCCGACCAGCCGTCCCCTGTCGAAGCAATGGTGATCGCCGAGGTGATGGCCCCCGGGCCCGCCATGAAGGGAATGGCGTAGGGCACCACGATGGAGCCTTCCGCCGACTGCGGCGGGGGCGGCTCGTGGGCGGGCGCACCGCCGTGTCCGCAGGAGAGCGGGGAGGCGTGCGCCACGGCAGGTACGGACCGGTCCGGGCCCGGCGGGTCTGCCTGAAAGGGCACCTCTGCTGCACGGACCGGTGCACGTCCGGGCAGAGAGCCGGCACCCGGCCGCGATCCATGGCTTCACGTCGGGACATCAGCTGATAATGCTTCAGAACCCCTGGTCGCGACGCGTGGCCGTCCTTGAGGGGTGTGGCCCGGCAACCGCGCGACGCGGTTTCCCCGACGTATGAGAAGGCGATCGCGTGAGTCCCAGGCACTCCCGAACGGCACGGAAGACCGACGACCCATCGCTGCTGTCCTCCCGCCGTTCCGCGGCCCCTCAGCCGGCGCCCGCGGCGCCCGCGGGGCTGATGGGACTGCAGGCGAGCGCGGGCAACGCCGCAGTCGTGCAGATGCTCCGACGGGCCGCCGCCGACCGGGACCAGGAGGAGCACCGGCACACTGCCGGATGCGGACACCAGCAGCCCGAACGGCACGCCGTGCAGCGGTCCGCCGTTCACGACGTCCTGCGCGCTCCGGGACGCCCCCTGGACGATGCCACCCGCGCCGACATGGAGGCCCGGCTCGGCGCGGACTTCTCCGACGTACGCATCCATGACAACGGCGCCGCCAAGGCCTCGGCGGCCGAAGTCGGTGCCCGTGCCTACACCTCGGGCAGCCATGTCGTCATCGGCGCCGGCGGCGGCGACCAGCACACCCTCGCCCACGAACTCACCCACGTCATCCAGCAGCGCCGGGGGCCGGTCGCGGGAACCGACAACGGTGCGGGCCTGAAGGTCTCCGACCCGTCGGACCGGTTCGAGCGTGAGGCGGAGGCGAACGCGAGCCGGGTCATGACACCCGGCCACCGGGCCGCCACGGACGTCCAGCGCCAAGCGGCACCGACAGCCTCAGCCGGTTCCCGCCCCGCGGTGCAGCGCGTCGAGGACCCCCAGGAACGGTTGACGGTCGAGTACTGGGAGGGCAAGGCGGGAATGGGCGGATCCAGCAGCTCGGCCGCCAAGGCGAAGTCCGCGCAGATCGCCGCATCCAAGAAGAGCGCGAAGGGGTTCAAGGCCAGCAAGCCTCCGCGCAAGATCGATGAGGTCATCGCCACCGTCGGCCCCAAGCTCCTGGACGCTCTGGCCGCAATGCCGGAAGGCTCCGGGCGGATGGAGCTGTACCGTTCCATGAGCTTCGACGAGGCGAAGAGCGCCCTGGACTACTGGGGTAACGAAAGCGCGCGCAACGAGATGACGACGTACATAGCCGGCGGTGAGGGCACGGCGAAGGAGTTCCGGCAGAGGGGCTACACCGGGATGACGATCGGGGCCCATCTCGGCGACCAGGGTCAGGCCGACGGATACTACGACACCCAGGGTGAACCCTACGCGGTCCAGCTGAAGTTCACCCTGAAACCTGGCGCCCACGAACTCCTCTTCGACCAGCGCCATATGGCGCTCGGCCCCGGTTACAAGAACGACCTGATCCGCAAGGCGAACGAAAGCGGCGGGGCCTACCAGAACGCGAACGCGAACGAGGGCACCCTGGGCGGGTACATCGGGGTGAAGGCCGAAGACAAGGAACCGTACAGCCTGGGAATCGCGCAGGGGAACAACGGCAAGAACGGCCGGGAGCTCGGCGCGAGCCAGCTGCTCTTCCAGCTGTTCGTCGAGAACGTCGAACTCGTGAAGAACAGGTCCGGACGGGAACTGCCCGGCGCGGCGGTCCCGCAGGAACTGGCCGTCTGAGAAGCCGTCCTGCGGTCCACGTACCCCCGGTCGCCGCCGGGCCGCGCGAAACCCGTTGGACGGGACGGGCCGGCGGTGCCACTGTCTGACCGTGACCATGATCAAAAATGCCTCCGTAGCTGTTCCGCTGGCCGACGGCCTCGTCCTGCGCGAGGCCCGGCCCGCGGATCTCGACCGGATCGGTGCGCTCCTGTCCGAGCGCGGCGATCCGGACGACGCCGTCGACCACCGGCTGGTCGTCACCGATCCCGACGCGGGCTGGTCCGCCTGTGCCGTGGTCGTCGACGGCGACCGGGTGGTGTCCACCGCGACGCTCCTGGACGAGGAGGTGCGCATCGGAGGGATCCGTCTTCCCGCCGGTCAGGTGGAGCTGGTCGCCACCGATAGCGCGTACGAGGGGCGCGGGCTCGTCAGGTCGCTCATGCGTTGGGCCCACGAGCGTTCCGCCGCCCGCGGTCACCTCGTCCAGGTGATGATCGGCATCCCCTACTTCTACCGGCGGTTCGGCTACGAGTACGCCATCGACGTACCGCAGGCGCTCCGCGTGAACACCGTGCCAGCGGGCGACGGCCGGGCCACGCTGCGCGCCGCACGGCCCTCCGACATCGCCTCCATGGCCGCTCTGCAGGCCTCGGCCCAGCGCGGCTTCGACGTGGCCGTGCCCCACTCCGCGGCGTGCTGGCGATGGCTCCTCGACCACGAGTCGAGCAGCCTGCGGGTCCTGGAGGAGGACGGCGCGGTCATCGCCACCGGGCGCACCACGTCCGCCGGCGAAGGGATCCTCCTGGCCGAGGCCGCGGCACGCGACGAGTCCGCTGCACGGAGCCTCCTGAGCGGTGTCGCCGCCCTGGCACCCGGCGGCCCGGTGCGGATCGTCCATCGGGCAGGCACCGTGACGGACGGCGCCTGGCGGGAGTTCATCGAACCCGAACCGCGCCGGAGCGCGGAGCAGTACTACATCCGCGTCCCCGATGTCGCGGCGCTGCTCGACCGGCTGCGCCCGCTGTTTCGGCAGCGCCTGGCCACCGCCGGGATCGACCACACCGGCCGGGACATCGTCGTCTCCACCTTCGGCGCCCACTACCGGATTCCCGTTCTCGAGGACGGACTCGGAGAGGTCGTCACTGGCAGCGCAATGCAGTCGCCTGGAGCGGTGGGCGGCGCGGGGGTCGCCCCCGACCATCTGGCCGCCCTGCTCTTCGGACCGCACGGCATCGAAGGCCTGAGCCGGATCCGCCCCGACGTCTACGCCGCGGACGAGGAGCTGTTCCAGGCGCTGTTCCCGCCGCTCACCGCCGACGTGCTCAGCTACTACCTGCCGTACTAGTGGTGAACGGCCGGCGCTCGCCCAGGGAAGCCCTGAGGGCGTGGCGCCGGGTCGCCGAGGCGGGCGTGCCGTCCCGGGCCATCCCGGCCCGGGGCGTCCGCGGAGCCTGCCGGCTAGATGGAGCCGACGACCTTGCGGGGGACGACCCGGACCACGACGCGCGTGGCGTCGTCGACGGAGGCGGGGTTGAAGTCCCGGTAGTCCTTGCCGGTGTACTTGCGCGAGAGCTCGTTGATCAGCTCCTGACCGCCTTGCGTGGTCAGCTCGGCGGTGCCGCGCACCTCGGCGTAGGTGTAGGGCGCGTCGGGCGGGTTGATCATCACGGTGATACGCGGGTCACGGCGCAGGTTCTGCTCCTTCCTGCGCCCCTCGGTCGTGGAGATGAGCAGGTCGTCGCCGTCGCGCATGAGCCAGGTCACGGACAGTTGCGGGCTGCCGTCGGGCTGGATGGTCGCCACCGTCGCGAACATGGGGGAATCATCGATGATGCGCTTCAGATCATCGGAGAGTGCAGCAGACACGGGCGCAAGCCTTTCCGGAAGGGCGTTCCGTGCGCGTGGCACGGAACCCGACAACATCTGACCCTGGGTCACCATAGTCCCGTGACGGCGGCACTCAGTGTGACGGCACGGCTTGCCCTGCCGTGTCATGTCCGGTCAGGTCACGTGCGGGGGAGCGCTTCGACGTCGCACCGCAGCCGGAGAAGGCGGTCGCGACTTCGCGGCGGGCGGGTCAGATCTGCGGGTGCGGGTGCTCCCCCGGCCCGGATGGACGAACATCGCACTAGCGGGCCTCGCGGCGGTCCGGCAGCGCCGTGCCGCAACCACTGCAGTAGCGGGCGTCCGCCTCGATGGCGTGCCGGTGGCACCGCTCGCAGACCAGGTGCAGCGCGCACGGTTCGGGCGCGACCCCGGGGGTGGATCGTCCGATGCTCATGCCGCGCCGTCTGCGGTGGACGGTGAGCACGAGCAGCCCCTCGGAGCCGGCCAGCAGCGCCCGGGACGCTCCCCTCGGCAGCAGTCCCAGGAATCCGGGAACCAGCCGGGACGTGGTGCCGTCCAGGGTGAGGGTGCCGTCGCCCGCGACGACGACCAGCATCACGTCGACTTCGTCCTCGACATACGCCGACCCGCCGGTTCCGGGCAGGTGGCGCACCAGGTTCGCGTCCAGCTGCCGGTCGGCCACCTCCAGCCGCCACAGCGCGCCGCTCTCTCCCTGCGCCGCCGCCGCGACCAGCTCCGCGACCGTGACGAACTTCGCCTCCCGCACAGACCGTCTTTCCTTCACACCCGAGCCGAACCGCACCGCACCACGCCATGATCTCTCACCCGTCCACCCGCGGCGAACCCGCCGGGCGGCGTCGGACGTCGATCACATGGGGGAAGGCACCGCGGTGGAGGACCAAGTGGACGGATGTTCCCGGGCGGACGGTGGCGCCGAGGCGGCGGATCACCGTTGCCCCGGCGGCTCACGGACGGCTCAGCACCATCCACTGCTCGGGAACGTCCAACGGGGTGAAGCCGCTCCTGGCGTAGACCTCGTGCGCGTCCGCCGTGGCCAGCAGGACGCGGCGCAGGCCGTACGGGGCGAGGTGTTCGCGCACCGCCCCGACCAGTGCGGTGCCCAGCCCCTTGCCGCGCGCCTGGGGCGAGATGTACACGTCGCACAGCCACGCGAAGTCGGCCTTGTCGGTCACCACGCGGGCATAGCCGACCTGCCGGCCGGAAGCCCGCTCGTAGACGCCGAAGTTCAGGGAGCCCGCGATGGCCCGGTCCTGCTTCTCCCGGGACCGGTCGCGTGCCCAGTACGCGTCCTGCGACAGCCATCGGTGGACCAGGGCGGCATCGATCCGCGAGGTGTCGGCGGATATCTCGTACTCGGCGGGAAGGTCAGTGGTCATGGCCGCATCCAAGCAGTTCCGGCCACCCCTCCACCGCTGGTTTTCGACCCTCCGCATGATCACCGCGCGGAACCGGCGTGCGAGGATCCACGTTATGGATCATGGAACCGCATGGATGTACGGAACGGCGGGTGAGTCTTGCGCCGGGCCCGGGGACGCACTGCTCCTGGTGCGCCGTGCCGCCCGCACGGAGCCGGGCGGGCGCGTGGAGGCCCTGCTCGCCAGGTGCGTGCCGTGCGGTGGCGAGGAACGCGAGTTCGAGGTCGCCGCGGGCGAATGCTTCTGCGTGGGCTGCTGCATACCGCTCGGCATTGCGGACGGGGGCGTGCATCCGAGCGCCTACCCGTGGCGGCTCGAACCCACGGCGGCACCGCTGCCGACCGCCTCGCCGGGCCCGGGCCACGCACCGGCGGACCTGCCGCAGTGCCCCGCCGGCCACGACGTGTTCCAGGTCGCGGTTGCGCTCGCCTTCACCGCGGAGGGAACGCTGCGGAGCATCTCGGTCGGTCTGCGGTGCCCCGAGGACGGCGCCCTGTGCCTGTACGTCGACAACGCGCGCGTGGTGCCGCGCGCGGCCTGACCGGGCAGGGGGGCCGGCGGTCAGGGCTGCGCGGGGGCGGACGGGTCCGGAACCTCCCAGACGAAACCGTCCGGGTCGGTGAACGCCTCGGGGGTACCGCCGAGGACGACGCGGTGGGAGCCCGTGCCGTCGGCCGGGACCCCGAGGTCCTTGGCCAGGGCGCGGCGCTTGTACAGCGCGAGCTTGACCGGGCCGGACCGGCCGGCGGCGAACTCGGCGTACTTGCCGCCGAAGCTCTTGGCCACGGTCAGGCCGTGTCCGACGTAGAACTGCCTGGTGGCCTTGACGTCTTCGACGCCGATCAGCAGGACGACCTCGTCGATCCGGCGGGTGTCGGGGCCAGTGTCCTTCTTAGCCGAAGTCGCGATCTTCCAGATCGTCCCGTCAGGGGCCTGCACGACGCCGCCGTAGCCCCAGAGGGACTTCGTGGCGGGCTTCAGCACCGTGGCGCCCGCGTCCACTGCGGCCTTGACGAAGCCGTCGACGGTGGCGGGGCCGGACACGGTGAGCCCCAGGGTGAAGCCGCGGAATCCGGTGGACGGCGCGGCGGACGCCCGCAGGCCTACGTACTGCTCGACGCCGAAGGCCGCGTAGAAGCGGCGGGCCGCCGCGAGGTCGGCCACTTCGAGGGTGACGGACGCCAGGGACGCGGGGGACGTGGGGACCGGGGTGTGCGTGGTGGTTGCCATGTCCCTCACGCTAGGCGCCGCGGGGCAGCCGTGGCTTCTCCATTCCTGACCGGTCTCACCGGTCGGCGTGGCGGGCACGTCACCGGTCGGAGATCCGGCCGCCTCAGCTTGTTCTTCATGGTCTGGCCTGGTCGCGTTCGAGGTGCTCTCTGGCCGCCCGTTTCGCCCACGTCACAGTGGGAGGCGGGCGGCTGGCACTTCGAGTCGAGGGGCCTGCCGTGGCCGGGCCGGTTGGGTTTCGGCGCACGGGCCGGCGCATCCACTTCGCGGCCTGGTGGTGGTCGCGGGCGGCATGGATCCGCTCCGGCTGCTGCTGTTCCTTCGCGTCCAGCGGCCCGGTGCGCTCCACTCACGACCAGCTCACTAGCCTGTGATGGTGACCGGAACCGAACGTGACGAGCTGATCGTGGCCGACAGCGCGGCGCTGCGCGCGTGGCTGATGGACAACCACACCGCCTCTCCCGGCGTGTGGCTCGCCCTGACCAGGAAGGGCGGCTCCGTCACCACGCTGACCTGGCAGCAGGCCGTCGACGAGGCACTGTGCTTCGGCTGGATCGACGGGCAGGCCCGCAAGCGCGATGAGGAGAGCTCTTGGAGGCGGTTCACCCCGCGCCGGCCCCGCAGCGTCTGGTCCCAACGCAACGTCGCCAACGTGGCCCGATTGGAGGCGGCCGGCCTGATGCTGCCCGCCGGCCGCGCCGCGGTGGACGCAGCGAAGGCCGACGGGCGGTGGACGGCCGCCTACGCGCCGCCGTCGGAAGCGGAGGTGCCGCCGGACCTGCGAGCCGCGATCGCCGCCGACCCAGCGGCGCAGGCGATGTTCGAGGTGCTCACCAAGGCCAACCGCTTCTCCCTCATCACCCGGGTCAATGCCGTCAAGCGGGCCGACACGCGCACCCGGAAGATCGCCGAGTTCGTGGCGATGCTGGCGCGGCACGAGACGATCCACCCTCAGCGAGCCCGGCCGACGGACCCGCCGACGTCGTGACCGGGCGTCCGGCGGAATCGCATCATGCTCGTCGAGAATGCTCAGCACGTGGGCTGAGCGCCCCATGCCGGCGTCAGCCGTATCGTTCGACGAGCGCGTTGCCGATCGAGACCAGTTGGTCTCGCACGGCCGGAGGGCCGATCACTTCGAGCCATTCGACCAGCCCGGCGAGTTCGCCGGCGATGGTGTACTCGTCGTAGCCGCGGATCACGACGTCGATACGTCCGTCGGTCGTAGTGCCTCCTATTTCGAGCCTGTCGCCGAACCCGATCCGGAGTATGCCGATGCCGTGGGGTGCGCAGACGGCCTGGACTTCGAAGGGCGTTCGTTTGCGTTCGATCTCGTCGGCGATCTCGCGCCAGCTTGCGGCGAGGTCGAAGTCCTCGGGCCGGTGCACAGGGTCGTCGGTCGGGTCAACGGACGACACGCGGTCGATCCGGAAGGTCCGCCGACCCGTCTCGGTGTGGCAGACGAGGTACCAGGCCGGGCCTTTGGCGACGATGCCCAGCGGGTGGACGGTTCGCTTCGTTTCGGCACCTTTGCCGTCGACGTAGCCGAGCTGTACCTGGACGCCGCGGATCACCGCGTCCTGGAGTCCGTCGAGGAACCGAGGCGCTCGGAGCTCAATCCGGTTCGATCCCCATCGTTGCGGGTCCATGACCAAGGATGACGCTGCTGCCTCGGCCTGGGCGCGGAAGGGTTCCGGCAGGGCCTGGACGAGTTTGCGCAGTGCGGCTTTCACGGCCGGCGTCGCAGCCGAGGCCGGTCCGGCGACCAGGAACAGGGCGCGGGCCTCGCTCGCGGTCAATCCCGACAGATCGGTGCGGGCGCCGCCCACCAGGCGCCAGCCGCCGCCCCGGCCTTGCGTGGAGTAGACGGGCACCCCGGCCATGGCCAGGGCGTCGAGGTCGCGGCGGGCGGTGCGCTCGGAGACCTCCAGCTCTCGGGCGACCTCTGCCGCTGTCACCTGCTCGCGCCGTTGCAGCATGAGGAGGATGGCCACCAGCCGGTCGGTTCGCACGCCACAAAACTCCCACATAAACCGGTCATGAGGTGACCGGTTTAGGGCGGCACGATGGCGACATGACCTCAACCGATTTCCCCAAGCCCACCCTCGTTCCGGTCAACGGGGTGGAACTCGAAGTCTTCGAAGCGGGCCAGGAGAACGCGGGAAGGCCCATCGTGCTGTGCCACGGCTGGCCGGACCACGCCTTCACCTGGCGCCACCAGATGCCCGCCCTCGCCGCAGCGGGCTACCACGTCATCGCACCCAACCAGCGGGGCTACGGCAACTCCTCCCGCCCGGCCGAAGTGACGGACTACGACATCGAACACCTGTCGGGTGACCTCGTCGCGCTCCTCGACCACTATGGATACGACGACGCCACCTTCGTCGGCCATGACTGGGGTGCGTTCGTCGTCTGGGGACTGACCCTGCTGCACCCCACCCGTGTCAACAAGGTGATCAACCTGAGCCTGCCCTACCAGGAGCGCGGTGAAAAGCCGTGGATCGAGTCCATGGAAGCCATGCTCGGCGGCGACTTCTACTTCGTCCACTTCAACCGGCGGCCGGGCGTCGCCGACGCCGTATTCGAAGACAACACCATCCAGTTCCTCCGCAACCTGTACCGGAAGAACCAGCCGCCGCCGGAGCCTCAGCCGGGTATGGCGCTGATCAATCTCGCCTACGCGCGGACAGCTCTCGGCGAGCCCATCATGAGCGACGGCGAACTGGCCGTCCTCGTCTCCGCCTTCGAGACATCCGGGTTCACCGGCGGCATCAACTGGTACCGGAACCTCGACCGAAACTGGCGCCTCCTGGCGGCCGTGGACCCGATCATCCACCAGCCCGCCCTCATGATCTACGGTGACCGCGACCCTGTCGCAAGATCCGAAAACCTGACAGAGTTCGTACCCCACGCAGAAGTGGTCAGCCTCGACTGCGGCCACTGGATCCAGCAGGAAAGGCCGGAAGAAACGAACCAGGCCATTCTCACGTGGCTGGACAAGCGGGATACCGCGGCGTAGGCGACGAAGACGCCGATCCACCCGTTCTCGGTCCGGCCCGGCTGTTCCGGAGTACTGGCGCTGAACCCCGGCCGAGGTGGTGCCCTTCTTGGCGTCACGCAGGTACCGGGTGACGGCCGTCCGGGTCAGGCCGCACCAGTAGCCGACCGGCTGGGTGGCCAGCATGTCATCGGTGGCGGCCGCGTTCGCCGGCACTTGGTCGGCGGTGGATCCAGCCAGTAATTCCATGATCACGACGCTACGTTCCTCCGGCGTGCCGAACCATCGGAATGCGACGTTCGCTGCAACTCTCCCCCGGTCGGCCGCTCCCGCTCGGCCGTACCGGTCGGAGCGTCGGCTCAGGCAGTCGGCTCAGGGAGTCGGCTGCGGGGCGGCCTTGAGGGACTGCCGGGCCAGCCGGAAGGCCGGGAGCATCTGCTCGTGCTCGGTGGAGTCCAGACCGCCCAGGTGGACGACGACCCCCTCGCCCGCCGGGGTGACGACAGCGAACGCGCTCTCCTGCTTCGGCTCGTCGAGGGCGGCCGTCTCATAGGCGACCTGCACCATGGGCAGTTCGCCGCCTCCCGCGCCCGTCTTCAGATCGGTGTAGACGGGGGACCCTCCGCTCGTCCGCTCCCCGGTCATGAACGCCTCGAGGACTCCGCGGGCGTCCCCGGCCGTGACGGGCTGATCGGCGACCCAGACCCGAAGGAATCCGATGTTCCCGCTGGCTTTGGCACTGATCTCGCAGGCGAGCGTCGTCCCGCCCTGCTCGAACAGTGACGCGAACTGCTCGTCCCCGGCGTGGGTGACGGCCTTCGGCTCCCAACCCGGGGCCAGGTCGAAGGAGACCGGCAGTCGGCACGGCGAACCGTCACCACCGACCTGACCGGCGGCCTTCACACCCGGGCTCGGGGCGGACACTGTCGGTTCGGTGTCCTGCCCGCTCGCTCCGGCCCGGGCTGCCTGCGCATCCGACGGCCCGCAGGCGGCGGCTCCCGCCACCAGGGCGCCCAACCCCAGCCCTGCCGCAACGAATCGCACCCGCTTGCGCCGCACCGTCCCTACTCCCCCTGCTCGGCATGCCGACGAAAAGAACGGTCAACTTAGCAGGTCCGGCAGGCGCGCCGTCGTCCCCCGTGCCGGTGCCGCGCGGGTGGCCGGTGCCCGCGCGGCACCGGCGCGGGCCGAGAGGGGGCGGTCCGCCCGTGCGTGCCGCCCCCAGGGGTCACTTGGTCTGGTAGACGCCGAAGACGTCGATCACCAGGTCGGCGTCCTCGTGGCCCTGGTTCCAGAAGTCGATGACGCCGTGTTCGCCGTCGCTCGCCTGCACCAGGTTCGGTACGGTCGCGCCTGCCGTCCAGTTGAGGGTGGAGGAGCCGGGGCGAGTCGCGGCCGACGGGGTAGGCTCCCCCGGTTCCGGCAGCGCGTAGGGGCTCGGCGCCACCGAGAGGAACCCGGTGCCCGCGGTCTCGGTGACCGTGGCGTTCAGTACGTAGGCCTCGACACCCGCCGCGGTCGCGGACTCGGGGGTGAACCCCTGGGAGATGTACTCCCGGGCCCGGAACCGGCCCCCGGGCCAGCCGTAGGCCTGCTGCCGGGTGTCGAGGGTCCGGAACGGGGTGAAGGGCAGGAAGGCGGCCTTGCTGTCCTTGCTGTAGTAGCCGACGACGTCGACCACCACGTGGGTGGGTGACCAGGCACCGTTGAAGACCTTGATCGTCCCGTCCGGTGCCACCGGCACGATGACGGCGTTGGCCACCGTCTGGCCCGGCACGAAGTTCACGTTCGACGCCGTCGGGGCCTGGCCGGTACCGGAGAAGGCGGTCAGGTGGCCGGGCCCCTGGGGCTCGGTCACCGTGACGTTCAGTGCCACGGCCGTGATGTTCTCGGGCACGCCCTGCAGGCCGCCGATCCGGGTCGTGAAGGCACTGCGGGCGGCGAGCATGCCCTTGGCCGTGCCGATGCCCTCGCGGGTGTCCACGAAGCGGGCCGGCGTCATCGAGGTGTAGCCGCTGTCCGAGGCCCGGGTGAAATAGCCGGTGACGTCGGCGATCAGGTCCACCGAGCTCCAGCCGCCGTTGAAGAGCTCCACGTATCCGTCGTCGCCGACCGGCACGATCACCAGGTTCGGGACGGAACTGCCCGCCGTGTAGTTCAGGTTCGAGGTGTCCGGGCGGTCGTAACCGGCTCCCGGCCACGCGGTCACGTAGCCGCTGTCGACGGTCTCGGTGACCGTGACGTTGAGGGCGACCGCGGTGACGCCTGCCGGAATGGAGGCGTTGCCGGCGATCTTCACCCGGGCCGTGCCCTGCCCGGGAACCTTGCCCGCGGCCGCGCCTGTGCCGTCGCGGGTGTCGAGGAGCCGGGTCGGGGTGTGCGGGGTGAAGTCGGAGCCGGGGGTGAGGAAGGCCCCGCCGTTGGTGGCCTGGACGGCGTTGGCGCCGTCGGTCACCGTCACTTTCACCTGATACTCGCCGGACTTGTCGTAGGTGTGCGAGTGGTGCAGTTCGGCGTTGCCCTGGGCGGTGGCCGTCTCGGTCTTGCCGTCGCCCCAGTCGATGACGACGTCCAGTGCGACGTCGGCGCTCGTGATCAGGGTGGTGAGTTCGATGCCGTGCGCGGTGTAGCTGGTGCCGCTGACGTCCACCGCGAGGGCGGGGTTGGCGCTCGCGTCGAGTGCGGCCTGCTCGGTCGAAGCGGCGGCGGTCTGCGGCGCGGCGGTCCTGGCGTTCGCCAAGGTGCTCCCCCCGGTTTTCGCACCGGTGGAGGCGGGCAGAGTGGTGCGGATCGTGCGGCCCGCGGGGCTGTGGAAACCCTGGGACGTGGATGCCTTGTCGATCGCGTCGGCCACGCCGGCCGCGACGGGTACGGGATCAGCCGCCTGAGCGGTGCCCGGGATGATGCCGAGACCTGCCGCCACGAAGGCAGCGGTCATTACGAGTCGGTGGTTGCGCACCGGCCCCCCAGTGGTGGTGATGAGCGAAGAGCGGCCAACGTATGGAAGGTTCCGGCCAAGGGTCACGGGGTTCCGGCACGATTCACTCCTTAGGGGTCGACGCTTTACCGGCTGTGCGGTTTGCGATCGACAGGAGGCGGTCCGGCCCGCAGTGTGGCGGACGGCCTGGGCGCCGACCGGCCGCTCCAGGGCCCGTCAGGGCGTCGGCGGGACGGTGTCAGGCCGCGGCCCAGCGCTCCGTGATCAAAGTGGCCTGTTCCCGCAGGGCCTCGATCAGTTCCCGGGCGGCCGCGGCCGAGGTGGAACGCAGCAGGGCGACGCTGATCTCACGGGCCGGCTCGGGGTGGGCCAGGGGCCGCACCACCAGGTCGGGCCGGGGGTGTCCCAGGGCGAGCCGCGGGACCAGGGCGACGCCCGTCCCGGCCGCGACGAGGCCCTGGACCACCGCGTAGTCGTCGGTACGCATCGCGTGCAGGGGCTCGAATCCCTCCTGGGCGCACGCCCAGGCGAGCACCCGGTCGCAGGGGTCGTGGGGGTCGGCCGCGCCGACCCACATGGTGTCTCGCAGCTCGCCGAGGGGTACCCGCTCCAGCGCTGCGCACGGGTGGTCCTCCGGCAGGACCAGGAAGAGCGGGTCGGCCAGCAACGGGTGCACCTCGAAGTCCTCGTCGAGATCGAGGCGGTCGCCGGGCTGCGAGAACACGAGGGCCGCATCCAGCTCGCGCGCCCTCAGCCCGCGCAGCAGGAGGGGGAGTTCGCCCTCGGTGAGCGAGACGTGCACCCCCTGGCGGTGGAGGCGCCTGACTGCCGGGGCGAGCAGCAGGGCTCCTGCAGTGGGGAAGGTACCGATGTGCAGTGTGCGCATGCCGCGCTCGGCCAGGCCGCGTACTTCCAGCTCGGCCCGGCGCAGCCGTTCGAGCACGGCCTCGGCGTGCGGCAACAGGGCTTCGCCGAGCTCGGTCAGGGTGGCTCCGCGGGGGCCGCGCCGGACGAGGCGGGCGTCGAAATGGGCTTCGAGGGCGGAGAGGTGGTGGGTGATCGTGGGCTGGCTGTAGTGCAGTGCGCGGCCTGCGGCGGCGAGCGAACCCTCCTGCGCGATGGAGCGCAGCACCTGGAGGTGCCTGACGTCGAGCATATAGACATCCTATGGAGGGGTAACGAAAAGTCCATCCTTCTTCGATGGGCCGGGGACTGTCACGCTCGCAGCGTGAACACGAGAACCACCGGTCGGCATGCCTCCTGCTCCCCCGTACCCGTCCCCGTAGTACCCCCGCCCTCCCGCGCCGGCGCCGCCGCCGGCCAGCTGAGTGCCCCGTACGCCGAGGCCCTGCTGCGCCATGCCGGGCAGGACTGCGGCTGAACGTTCCCGGGCACGCCGCGGCCCCCGACTCGGGCCTCGCCGGATTCCTCGGCCGGGCCATCACGGAACTGGACTTCCCCGCCGCTGCTCGACGGCATCGACCTGGGCCCGGACACGCCGCTGGACCGGGCCTTGGGGCTGGCTGCCGAAGCCTGGGGCGCGCGACGTACCTGGTTCCTGACGAACGGTGCTTCGCAGGGCAACCAGATCGCCTCGATGGTCGTCCCCGCCCTCGGGCGCACGCTCGTGGTACAGCGCAGCGTGCACTCCAGCGTGATCGACGGGCTGGTGCTGTCCGGCATGGACGCCGTCTTCGTCCAGCCGTCCGTCGACCCCGAGCAGGGCATCGCCCACGGTGTGACTGCCGCGGACGTGGCGGCGGCGCTGGAGCGGACACCGGACGCGGCCGCCGTGTACATCGTCTCGCCGAGCTACTTCGGGGCGGTCGCCGACGTACGGGCCATCGCGGACACCGCCCATGCCGCGGGCGTCCCGCTGATCGTCGACGAGGCGTGGGGATCGCACTTCGGCTTCCATCCCGCACTCCCCGCGCGTGCTCTCTCCCTGGGCGCGGACCTGGCAACCTCCAGTACGCACAAGCTGGCGGGGAGTCTGACGCAGTCGGCCATGCTCCATCTGGCGGAGGGGCCCTTCGCGGACCTGCTCGAACCCCTCGTGGACCGGGCGTTCCGGCTCGTGCAGTCCACGAGCGCGAGTGCCCTGCTGACGGCGTCGCTGGATCTCGCCCGGCGGAGTCTGGTCACCGGCGGCGCCGCGACGGACGGCTCCGTCACGGCCGCGGACGCGGTCCGGGGAGCCGTCCGTGCGCTGGGCCGGTTCACCGTGGTGAGCGACGGGTTCCACGCCTTCCGCGACATCGTCGGCGCAGATCCGCTGCGGATCGCGATCGACACCCGCGCCGGGGGCATCACGGGCCACGAGGCCCGGCGCCGGCTCTTCCGGGACCACCGGATCATGGTCGAGGTGGCGACCGGCGCAGCGGTCGTGGCCGTGATCGGTGCGGGATCCGCCCCCGACACCGACCGGTTCGTCGAGGCGCTGCACTCCCTGCCCGCCCCGCTCACCGGCCCGGCCGGCCACGGCGGCATGCCGCGGCTGCCGGAGCCCGGCGCCACCAGACTCACCGCCCGAGAGGCGTTCCTGAGCCCCGCCCGCGTCGTGACGGCGCAGGAGGCCGTCGGCCGGATCTCCGCGGACACGCTGGCCGCGTACCCGCCGGGCATCCCCAACGTCCTGCCGGGCGAGGTCATCACCGCCGGGGCCGTCCGGTTCCTGCAGCGGACCGCGGCCGCTCCGAACGGCCACGTACGTGGTGCGCTCGACCCGGGTGTGACGCGCCTGCGCGTGGTCGCCTGAGCGCCCGGTTGTCGTCGGCGCGACGGTCGCCCCGCCCCGTCCGGCGGGTTCCGCCGAAAAAGTCCGGGCCCTGATGTCGAGAAGGGGTTTCCTGCTCCGTCCCCGGTGTGAAGGCGGCCAGAATGGGTCGCACCAGCACCGAGGAGATGCACCATGGCGAAGTACCTGCTGCTCAAGCACTACCGGGGCGCTCCCGCCGCGGTCAACGGCGTCCCCATGGCCCAGTGGACGCCCCAGGAGATCTCTGACCACATGCAGTACATGCACGACTTCGCGGCGCGGCTCGAGAAGACGGGCGAGTTCGTCGACGGGCAGGCGCTGGCGCCCGAGGGGACGTGGGTGCGGTACGACGGCGAGGGCCGGCCGCCGGTCACCGACGGGCCGTTCGCCGAGACCAAGGATCTGATCGCCGGCTGGATGGTGATCGACGTCGACGGCTACGAGCGCGCCGTGGAGCTGGCCGGAGAGCTGTCGGCGGCTCCCGGGGCGGGCGGGAAGCCGATCCACGAGTGGCTCGAGGTGCGCCCGTTCCTGTCCGCGCCGCCCACCATCACGGAGTGACAGCGGGATGGACGAGGTCCTTCTGCGGAGCCTCACGCCCGGGGTGCTCGCCGTCCTCGTCCGCCGCGGAGCCGACTTCGCGGCGGCCGAGGACGCCGTGCAGGACGCGCTGGTCGAGGCGGTCCGCGTCTGGCCGGACGACCCGCCACGGGACGCCAGGGGCTGGCTGATCACCGTGGCATGGCGCCGGTTCCTCGACGTGAACCGGGCCGACGCCTCCCGGCGCCGACGGGAGGACCTCGTCGACCGGGAGCCGGAGCCCGGGCCGGCGCCCGCCGTGGACGACACGCTCCGACTGTACTTCCTGTGCGCGCACCCGTCGCTGACGCCGTCGTCCGCGGTCGCGCTCACCCTGCGTGCCGTCGGCGGGCTCACCACCCGCCAGATCGCCCGGGCCTACCTGGTGCCCGAGGCGACGATGGCGCAGCGGATCAGCCGTGCGAAGCGCACCGTGTCCGGCGTGCGGCTGGACCGGCCCGGAGATGTCGCCACCGTGCTGCGCGTGCTGTACCTGGTGTTCAACGAGGGGTACTCGGGTGACGTCGACCTCGCCGCCGAGGCCATCCGGCTCACCCGGCAGCTCGCGGCCGGGGTCGACCATCCCGAGGTGGCCGGACTGCTCGCGCTCATGCTGCTCCACCACGCGCGGCGGGCGGCCCGGACGGCGCCCGACGGCAGCCTGGTGCCGCTCGCCGAGCAGGACCGGGACCGGTGGGACACGCAGATGATCTCCGAGGGTGTCGCGGTGTTGCAGGGGGCGCTGGCGCGCGACCGGCTGGGCGAGTTCCAGGCCCAGGCCGCCATCGCGGCGCTCCATGCGGACGCGCCCGCCACCGAGGAGACGGACTGGCCGCAGATCGTCGGCTGGTACGACGAGCTCGTCCGCCTGACCGACAGCCCGGTCGTGCGCCTCAACCGTGCGGTGGCCGTGGGCGAGGCAGACGGGCCGCGGGCCGGCCTGGCGGCCCTCGCGGCGCTGGACACTTCGCTGCCCCGCCACACTGCGGTGGCGGCGTACCTCCACGAACGCGACGGCGACCCGGCGACGGCGGCCCGTTTGTACGCGGAGGCGGCGCTGAAGGCTCCGAACCTCGCCGAGCGCGACCACCTGACCCGCCAGGCCGCCCGGGTCAACGCACAGCTGGACGAAGGCCGATCCGGTTGAGGCGGGGCTGCCTCGCGCCGGGCGGCGATCAGGCGCGGTGCTCGGTGGTGGTGTCGCCCAGGAGGAGGCGCTTTTGCGGCTTGCCCATGGCGTTGCGCGGGACCGACTCGACGAAGCGGACTTCGCGGGGGCGTTTGTGGACGGACAGGTGGGCGGCGACGAAGTCGGTGAGCTCGGCTCCCGTCACCCCCTCCGCGACGACGAACGCGACGATCCGCTGTCCGAGGTCCGTGTCGGGGACCCCGACCACGGCCGCCTCACGGACCCGGGGATGGTCCAGGAGCGCGTTCTCGATCTCGCCCGCGCCGATCCGGTACCCGCCCGACTTGATCATGTCGGTCGAGGCACGGCCCACGATCCGGTGGACGCCGTCCTTCTCGTCGACAGCCGCGATGTCACCCGTACGGAACCAGCCGTCCTCGGTGTACGCGGCGGCGGTCGCCTCGGGCCGGCCCAGGTAGCCGGAGAACAGCGTGGGGCCGGTCAGCTGGAGTTCGCCGATCTCCGCGCCCTCCTCGGCCGCGATGCGGGTGGCGACGCCCGGCAGCGGCGTCCCGACCGTGCCCGGGTGGAGGCAGCCGCCGGCCCGGCCGCTCACGGTGATCAGCGTCTCGGTCATCCCGTACCGCTCGACGATGCGGTGTCCGCTCACCCGCTCGATGTCCCGGAAGACCGGCGCGGGCAGCGCCGCACTGCCCGACACCAGGAGCCGCGCCCCCGACAGGGCGGCGGCGGCCCGGGGCTCACGGGCCACCCGGGACCACACGGTCGGCACACCGAAATACAGGCTCCCGCCCGCGGCCGCGTACGCCTCCGGGGTCGGCCGGCCGGTGTGCACGAGGCGGCTGCCGGTGCGCAGGGCTCCGAGGACACCGAGGACGAGGCCGTGGACGTGGAACAGCGGGAGCCCGTGGACCAGGGTGTCCTCCGCGCTCCACTGCCAGGCCTCGGCGAGCGCGTCCAGGTCGGCGGTGATCGCCGCGCTGCTGAGGACCACGCCCTTGGGGGCTCCGGTGGTGCCCGAGGTGTAGAGGATCAGCGCGGGATCCTCCGGGGCGTGCACCCGGGCCGGTACGGGGGTCCTGTCCGAGCGGCGGGCGAAGTCGACCTCGACGGGGCGGGCCCCGGAGTCGCGCAGGATGTGGCCGCGCTCGGCCGGACCGGCGTCGGGCGGCAGCGGGACGCACGGTACTCCGGCGAGCAGCGCACCGACCACGGCGGCCACCGTTTCCAGGGAGGCCGTGGCGGTCACCGCGAAGGCGGGGACCCCCGATGCGGTGAGATCCGCCGCCACCTGCCGGGCGGCTCCCAGGAGTTCCTCGTAGGAGGCGGTTCGGCCGGCGACGGTGACGGCGTCCGCACGGTCCCCGTGGACACCGGTGAGGGCGGTCAGCATGGCAGGTGACTCCGTTCGGCGGTGACGTGGGGGGCGGGCGGTGGAGCGAGGGTCCGGTCTGTCAGCCTACGCGGCCCCCGGACCGGTCCCCCGCACCCTATGATCGGCGTGACCTGACCGTTCAAAGACCAGTTCCTGACCCGATACTCGATCCGGGGGAGCCTCACGTGGAGACGGCACGGCTGGCGACGATGATCGCCGCGACGATCACCGTCGGATGGATGAGCGGCCTCTTCTACGGGTTCTCCGTGGCCGTGATGCCGGGTCTGCGGGTCGCCGGCGACCGCACGTTCATCGAGAGCATGCAGCGCGTCAACGTGGCGATCCTCAACGGCTGGTTCTTGCTGGGCTACGTCGGTGCGCTCGTGTTCGTCGCGGCCGCAGTGGTCCTCCACGCCGTGGGCGGTGGCGGGCGGGACGCGCTGGTGCCGCTGGCCGGCGCGCTCGGCGCGTATCTCGCGGCAATGGCCGTGACGGCGAGGGTCAACATTCCGCTGAACAACGCCCTGGAACAGGCCGGCCGGGTCGACGGCATCGGCGACCCCGCGGCGGTCCGGCGGGCCTTCGAATCACCGTGGGTACGCGCCAACGCGTGGCGGTCCGTGCTGTGCACGATCGCCCTCGGCTGCCTCGCCTGGGCCCTGGTCCTCCACTGACGGAGGAGCTCGGGGCCGGCCGGGCCGACGGGCGTTCACCGGGTGGCGCGGCCGTGGAGGAGCAGGGCACGGGCGAGTGCGGCCAGCGCGGTGGTGCACAGAAGTGTGCGGATGATGTTGGTGGTCACCCAGGTCGTCCTGAACCGCTCGACGATCCCGAAGTCCTTCATCCCGGCGACGTCGCCCGCGCCGGCGAGCTCGTTGTTGAGGGGGATGTTCACGGCGAAGGTGATCAGCAGGACGACGAGGTAGGCCGCGGCGGCCGCACCCACCCAGAGCGCCACGGCCCGCCGCCCGCCGCGGAACTCCAGGACCGCCGACAGCACGGCGGCCACCAGCGCCAGCAGGAAAACGGTTCCGAAGAGCGGGTTGCCGTCGATCGCCTTGTTGAAGGCGCGCATCGCCACGACGTACGTCTGCTCGTCCCCGGCCGCGAGCCCGGGCATCACGGAGACGTCGAAGGCGAAGAACAGGCCTGCCATCAAGCCCACCAGGACGGCGGAGACGGTCAGCACGGCGGTGGCCGGCCGGGTGCCCTTCGCGGGCGGTCCCGTGGGAGTCGGCGGAGCCGGGGGTGCGGGCTGCGTGGGCTGTGCGGGCGGCACGAACGGCGACGGACCGGCAGGCATGCGGTGTACGTCCTCTCCCCAACGGTGGTGCGTTCCGGACACGAAGGGCCGATCCTGACAGCAAACGGCCTTCTTTACGAGGGGGTTGGGGCGAGGTGTGAGTGAATCTTGCGGGCAGGCGCGGTACATGACTGATGTGAGCATGACGGTAAGCGCGCGTATCGCGGACGCCCCGGTGTGGCCGCATGTGGCCGCGATGGCGGTGGCGATCCCGATCCTCGTCCACAGCATCGTCAGGGACCGCCGGTTGTCCTTCGGGCCGGCAGGGATCCGCCCCCGTGGACGCGCCGAGGCCTGTCCCGTCGTGATCGACGGGACAGGCCTCGGCGCGTCCACGGCGTGGTCTACCAGTAGTGGCGTCGGCCGCCGACCGCGTGTCCCAGCGACCCCAGGACCCACAGTGCCGCGCCCACCACGAGCAGGATGACCCCGAGGGTCCACAGGAAGGAGACCCCGGTCAGGAATCCGATGAGCAGGAGGATGAGCCCGACGGCAATCATGAGTACCTCATTCTCGCGTTGGAGTTGCGGCGGAACGATTGGATCCGCCGTGGCGCTTCAGACGCCGTCTGCCCGCGAAAGTCGTCCCTACCCGTGCCCGTTCCCGATGCCGCGCGACCGGTTGGGAGGCGTCCGGCGGGGCAGACGCAGGAGCGCGTACAGGGCGCACGAACACCGTCGAGAACGAAGGACACGAGATGAGCCGCATGGACCGGAAGACGTCCGAAGCCCCCTCCGAAGGCCCCGGGCCGACAGCCAGGAAACCGGACGCGACTCCCCGGGAGCCTGCACACGCACAACGCGGGCCCCGGCCGGACGAGCCCCGTCCCGGCCCGGCCGAGCCGCCTCCTGGCGAACGGGCGACGGTCGGCGAGCCGCCCGACTAGAGCGTGTTGCGAAGAAGGCGGGCGCGGCGCGGCAGGCGGGAATTTCGTACCACACCCCCGGGGCGAGAGCCGGACGGTCCACCGCGCGTTGCGGGGCGCTCCGGGCGGCCGCATGGTGGGCAGTGCATTCCCCCCTCACTCAAGGAGCACTTCGTCATGAGCAAGGCAAAGGGCAAGGCCAAGCAGATCAAGGGCAAGCTCAAGGAGACCGCGGGCGACGCGATCGACGACCGGCGCATGCAGGCCGAAGGCAGCGCCGAGCGGATGACCGGCAAGGCGGAGGAGATGGCCTCAGAGGCCGCGGACCGGGCCAAGAAGGGCATGCACAGGTCCTGACCTCACCGGTCGGCGCGCATGCGCACGAGTGACCGCGGAGGGGGTCGGGCCCGTCACCCCGACGGGCCCGACTCCCTCCTCGACCCCTCGGCGACACGGCCTGCCCACCAGGCTTCCGGCAGCCATGGACCACACGCCGCCCGAGCCGGTGACGGGGCGTCATCCCGGCCGGATCCGCGGGCGCCTCAACAGCCCCCGGTGCGGCCGCGGTCCGGTGGTGCGACACCCTCGTGGCTCGTGGCTCGTGGGCGTACGCTGTCGCGGACCGCGCGTTCCCCGGGGGCGACTCGTGCGGTTCGTTCGTCGCGGCGCGGCGTCCTGGGGCACGGGGCCGTCCACCTTCCGCGGGTGGCCCGTTCCGGTCCCTCGCCCCCACCACGACCACCCGCGGCGGCCCGTTTCCTCCTGTGGACCGGGACGGCCCCGGGCCATCTTCCTCCGGGAGTCATGCATGACACGCTCGCTCGACGGCCTCGTCTTCGTTCCCGTGGCAGACCAGGCGCCCGGCCAGGTCGGGCGCCTGACCCGGTTCGAATACCACGAACGCGACGGTCTCGTCTGGGCCGACTACCAGGGCGGAGACGTGGTCAAGGGGCACCTGATCGGCACCCGGGCGGGCGACACGGTCGACTTCCGCTACGTCCAACTCCGCCCGGACGGCACGACCGCGTCCGGGCGCTGCACCTCGCTCGTGACCGAACTCCCCGACGGCCGCCTGCGCATGCAGGAGAGCTGGTCCTGGGAATCCCAGGAGGGCAGCGGCACGAGCACCGTCGAGCAGCCGCTGGACTGACCCCCGTCGGTCCCCCGGGGCGCGTCGCCCACCGCCGGACGCCTTCGGTCCGCCGTGCGGGCAGGTCGCGCCGAAGGCGGCAACGGCCGGCTGTCCGTCCCGCGCCGCGAGCGTGCGGCATCGGCACGTCGCCCGGGTCGGGGGCGGACACCCGGATCCGGCAGGATGGCCCGGTGACCCTCGTGCCCGGAACCGGTGACCGTACAGCCCCCTCCGCCCCCGCCCGACTCGTACGGATCCGGCTGGCGGCGGCCGGATCCGCGGCGGTGACGGTCGGCGCGGGGCTCGGGCTGCGGGCCTTCGCGGCCGGAAGCGTGGCCAAGTACGGCGGGGACGCGCTGTACACCGTCCTGTTGCTGGCCCTCGTCGTGCTGGTCGCGCCCCGGTGGACGCCCCTGCGGGCCGCCGGCACGGCACTGGCGGTGAGCTGGGCCGTCGAGTTCCTCCAGCTCAGTTCCGTGCCGGCGGAGCTGTCCCGTGAGAGTGCCGCCGCCCGTATGGTCCTCGGTTCCACCTTCAACGCTCCGGATCTGTTCTGGTATGCGGTCGGCGCGGCGGGCGGCTGGCTGCTGCTGCACACGGCGAGCGGCCGGCGCCGCCGCGTCACGGCCGGGGCCCCGCCGGCCGGTGAGACTCCTCACAGCTGACGGGCCGCCCCGGGGTCCGGCAGGTCCCGTTCTGGCACGTCGTACCGGGTGTGGATGCGGCGGATCGGCCCAGAAGGGCTCCCGGATGGATGACCTAGCCTGGATCCGCAACGCGATTTCGGGGGGCCGAACGCAAAGGAAGAGCGCCTCCATGGGCATCACGAGCAGTTCCGCCCGCCGCGTCCGGCGGGCGGGATCCGCAGCCGCCGCGACCGTCCTCGGCATCCTGGCCGTATCCGCCGCCCCGGCCCTCGCCGCCGCGGACGGCTCGGCGGACCAGCCCGCGGCCGGCCCCGCGAGGGAGGCCGCGCGCGGCTCTGCCGGGAAGCCCGCCTCCGCCCCCGAGAAGCCGGCCGCCAAGGATTCCGCCGGTTCCGCGTCGACGGCCGGCAAGCCGGGGCCCGCCCGAAGCGCCTCGGGGATACCTCTGGCGATCTCCCGGCTGGCCCAGGGCCCGGGACGGGATGTCGCGATCACCATCGACGACGGCCCCGACCCCCGCTGGACCCCCCAGGTCCTGGAGGTCCTGCGGAAGAACCACGTCAAGGCCACCTTCTGCATGATCGGGACCAAGGCTCAGAAGTATCCGGAGCTTGTGCGCTCGGTCGCCGCCGAGGGGCACCGCCTGTGTAACCACTCCGTCGACCACGACGTAACCATGGACCACAAGCCGGTCGCCTACCAGAAGCAGCAGATCCTCGAGGGCAAGGCCATGATCGAGAAGGCCGCTCCCGGGGTCCCGGTCGGCTACTACCGGGCACCGGGCGGCGCGTTCACCCCCGACAGCCGGGCGATCGCCGCGGCGAGCGGGATGCGGCCGCTGGGCTGGAGCGTGGACCCCAAGGACTGGAGCCGTCCGGGCCTGCCCGCGATCATCTCCGCGGTCGAGAGCGATCTCCCGCAGCAGCCGACCGTCTTGTTCCACGACGGGGGCGGCGACCGCAGCGAAACAGTCGCCGCGCTGGGGCAGTACCTGCCCTGGCTCACCGCGCAGGGCTACCACTTCACCTTCCCCGCGCGCACCACCCCGTAGCCAGTCGACCGGCGGGCGGTGGCAGGCGGGGATACGGCCGCGGCATCGGCGCGCCGCCGATCCGCGGGATCCTAGCCGGGGCGTCCGGGGCCCGGACTGGCCCGGGCGATCAGGAGGGCCACATCGTCGTGGACTCCCGGATGGCGCATGGTGTCCAGCAGCAGGTCGCAGGTCTCGTCCAGCGGGCGGCCGGGGTCGTCGAGGGCTTCGAGGAGAACGTCCAGGCGCTTGTCGATCGGGTCGTCGCGGGTCTCGACGAGGCCGTCGGTGTAGAGGACCAGCTGGTCGCCCGCCCCGACCGGGACACTCACGGTGCGGAAGGCGACCCCCACACCGCCGAGCGGGGCACCGGTGGGCAGGTCGAGGAGCTCACGCGTACCGTCCTGGCGCAGCAGGACCGGTGGCAGGTGCCCGGCCAGGGCGAGGTGGCACTGCGCCGCGCAGGGATCGTAGACGGCGTAGACGCAGGTCGCGATGGTTTCCAGGCCCTCGGTGACGTGGTCGAGGTGGTGCAGGACCTGTGCGGGGTCGAGGTCGAGATCGGCCAGTGTCCGGGTGGCGGTGCGCAGCTGGCCCATGCTGGCCGCGGCCCCGACTCCGCTGCCCATCACGTCGCCGACGACGAGGGCGGTCTTGTCGCCGCTCAGCGGGATCACGTCGAACCAGTCGCCGCCGATCTCCATGGTGGCCTGGGCGGGACGGTAGCGGGTGGCGACTTCCAGGCCCGGCCGCCGCGGCGGGGTGCGCGGCAGCAGGCTGCGCTGGAGAGTGAGCGCGGTGTGGCGTTGTTCTTCGACGGCCCGGTGCCGCTCGGTGACGTCCACGCTGGCGGTCGCCACCCCCAGCACGGTCCCGTTGGGTGCTTCGAGCCGGTAGAACGAGATCGACCAGGCGTGGTCGTGGTCCGGGTCCGCCGGGGTCCGGCCGACGGTGTACTGGTCCACGATGGGAACACCAGTGGCCAGGACCTCGCGCATCGCGGCCTCGAAGGACGGGTCCACGGCCGGCAGCACCTCGTGGACGTGCCGGCCGATGTGCTCCGCGGCGGGCACCCCGTTGAGGGCTTCCTCCGCCGGGTTGACCGAGACGTAGCGAAGGTCGGTGTCGAGGACGCCGAGCCCGACCGGCGACTGGTCGACGAGGCGGGCGGACAGCGCCAGGTCTCGTTCGACCTGCCGGACCGTCGCCTGGTCGGCGGCCAGGCCCAGGGCGTAGTACTCCTGCTGGGAGTCCAGCAGCCGCATGTTGCGGAATTCGACCATGCGCGTGCTGCCGTCCTTGTGCCGGACGGGGAAGACGCCGACCCAGCTGACCCCGTCCCGCATGACCTCGGCGAACATGTCCAGGACGACCGGAAGGTGCTCCTCGTGGAGCAGCAGGCGGCCCGCGTACTCCCCGAGCGCCTCGTCGGCGGTGTAGCCGAACAGTTCCTCCGCCTGCGGGCTCCAGAGATCGATCCGGCCGTCGGCATCCAGCAGCACGGCGGCCACGCGTAGCACATCGAGCAGGCCGCCCGGTCCGGACTCGGCGGGCCGCCCCCCGTCGGGATCGCCGTGCGAGGGCTCGATCGCTCCCATCTGCGAGCCCTCCTTCCGGCCGCCGCGGACTGCCGCCCTACCCTCCCAGCCCTCTCATCGTCCCTCTCCGCGCGACACGCGTACACGCCTGGACCCCGCCGGACGGCCCAGCGCCAACCGTGCGTCACCACCGGCCACCGCATCGGCTCTGATGCGGCAGGGTTCAGCTCCGGGCGGGCTCCGTGTCATAGCGGACCGGGAGTTCCGTCAGGCCGCGGGCGCGCAGGGAGGGCCGCCAGCGCGGAGCGGAAGCCGCGGCTTCGAGCACGGGGTAGCGCTCCAGGAGGGCGGTCAGGGCGATCTCGGTCTCGGCTCGGGCCAGGGGGGCGCCGAGGCAGTAGTGGATGCCGTGACCCAGCGCGAGGTGACCCGAGGTGTCGCGGTCCAGGTCGAGGAGGTCGGGGCGCGGGAAGCGGTCCGGGTCGCGGTTGGCCGCGGAGAGCGAGAGCAGGACGGTCTCCCCCGCCGGGACGGTGACCCCCGCGATCGTGAGGTCTTCCGTCGGGAAGCGTCGGATGGCGAGGGGTGCCGGTCCCTCGTAGCGGGCGATCTCCTCGACGGCAGCCGGCAGGCCTGACGGGTCGTCGCGGAGGCGCGCGAGTTGTTCGGGGTGCTCCAGGAGCGTGTGGATCGCGTTGCCGATGAGCTGGACGGTGTTCTCGTACCCGGCGAAGAGGATGAGGAAGGCGAGCGACATCAACTCGTCCTCGCTGAGCCGGTCGCCGTCGCCGTCGCCGTCGCCGTCGCCGTTGCCGTTGCCGTCCCGGACGGCTATCAGGTCGGAAAGGAGGTCGTCGCCGGGGCTGCTGCGCTTGTGCGCCATGAGCTCGGTGAAGAAGCCGAGCATCGCCACCACGGCTTCGCCGGCGGCCCGGGGCCGCTCGGGGTCCGGGGCGATGAGTGCGTCCGTCCAGGTGCGGAAGTCGAGGCGGCGGTCCTCCGGGACGCCCAGCAGGTCGCAGATGACGACGATGGGCAGCGGTGCGGCGTAGGCGGCCACCAGGTCCGCGGTCCCGGCCTCGCCGAGGACGTCGAGGAGGCGGTCCGCAGTCGCGCGGATGGGGGTGCGGAGTTGCTCGGTGCGGCGCGGGGTGAAGGCGCGGCTCACCAGTCTGCGGATGCGGGTGTGGTCGGGCGGGTCCATGTTGAGCAGGTTGGCGTCCAGGGCCGGCGGCAGCGACAGCCCCCGGTAACCGCCTTCTCCCGCACGGGACTTGTCCAGGGACATCCGGGGATCGGCGAGCGCTGCGCGTACGTCGTCGTACCGCGTGACCAGCCATGCCGGGGTGCCGTCGGTGCCGGTGATGCGGCAGACCGGCGCGGTGTCACGCAGCCGGGCATAGACGGAGTGGGGGTGCTCTAGCAGTTCGCCCTGAAGATCCATGGGGCCACCTTAGGACGGTGGAGCAACCGGCCGTCCCGGCGGCCGGCCCGGGCCACGCGCGCCTGGTACCGGTGGTTCTGGTCGTGGACGAACTCCCCGGCGCCTTCCGGAGCGCCGGGGACGGGTCCGCCCCCGAGTGCGGGACGCGGAGGCGGACCGGGCGCGGGCATGTCGCCCAGTGGGCCAGGGAGCCCGGCCGACTCACCGGAACGACCGGCTCAGTGGAGCGACCGGCTCAGTGGAACAGCATGGACGCATCCCCGCTCGGCGTGGACACCGAGCCCGGGCACAGGAAGCTGCCTGAGGCCTTGGTCGCGGTGAAGGCCCGGTTGACGTACTTCCGGCTGGTGCCGTCACGGTCCCACACGATGTTCGTGGCCTTGTACCGGCAGGAGATGAAGCTCTGCTTGCCGGTGATGTCGATCAGATCGGTCCGGGCCGTGCCGGCTGCGTCGTCGAACGTGAAGGCGGGGTTGTTGTTGAGGGTGGCGGCGATACCGCCACCGCAGGCGAGGTTGCCGCCCGGCGCGTTGATCGTGGTGCGGTCGACGGTGAGGGCGTTCGGGGCGGCGGCGCTGGTGCTCGCGTTCGTCCAGCCACAGCTGTTGCCGGCGACGACCATCACGCCGTCGGCCTTCTGGTCGGCCGCCGGGGCGGCGGAGCCGTAGGCAAGGGCGGTACCGGTACCGGACGAACCCGCCGCGAGGACGAGTGCCGCGATTCCGACGACACGGGCGAGTCGTGTGGTGCGGGAGATGGGCGTGGTGTGCCTCATGGGTCGCTCCTCCATGCCACGTGCTGGTGGGGATGGGCGAGGCTCTGGGCCTCTCAGGGGGGTGCGGAGTGCGTGCCGGGAGCGTCCCACAGCCACCTCGAAGTGTCAGGAGCCTGTCAGGTGCATGGCAATAATTGGCTTGAATTACCGGTCGGTACGGCGCGGGCGCCGGGGCGGGACGAACCATGAGGTCCGCCTCCCCGATGACGGGCACAATGAGGAGAGACCTCGATCGAAGGGGGACCTCCGATGCCATCGGACCGGCCAGGGGGTGAGCATGCCGACGCCCCCGGTCCGATCCGGTCCGAGCCGGGGTCGCTGCTGGAGCACGTGTCGGTGGCCGTGTTCGGTCTGGACGACCAGGAGCGCGTCCGCTACTGGGGCCCCGGCGCACGCCACCTGTTCGGATACCCGGCCGAAGAGGTGCTGTCCCGGCCGGCCTCGCTCCTCTTCCCCGACCCGGTCCCGGGACACCCCGGCGGGGCCGCGCGGCTGGTGGAGCGCGGCCGCAGCCTCGGCTACTGGCGGGTCCGGATGCCCGCCCGGCACCGCGACAGCGGCGTCTTCGACTGCGGCTTCCGGGTGTTCCCGGTGACCGGGACCGGGGACGACTCGGTCGTCATGGGTCTGGCCAGCAGGGGCGATGAGCTCGACCGGGTCAAGACGAACCTCGTCTTCCTCGACGCGCTCTTCGAGACCTGTCCGATCGGCCTGGTCATGCTCGACGACGAGCTCCGGTACGTCCACCTCAACCAGGTGCTGGCCGACATGGACGGACTTCCCGTGGGCGAGCACCTCGGGCGGCGCATGACCGACATCATGATCACGTCCGACGGGGGCGAATACGAACGCAGCCTCCGGGCCGTGGCCGAGAAAGGGGACCCTCTGGTGGGTGCGCTCGTGGGACTGCGCACGCCGGGCCGGCCCGACCGGGACCAGGTCCGTTCCGTGAGCTTCTTCCCACTGAGCGGGGCGGGGGACACCCGGACCGGCCTGGGCGGACTGCTCGTCGACGTGACCGACCGGGAGAGGGCGCTGCTCGAAGCGACAGCCGCCCGCCAGCGGCTCGACCTCCTGGACCGGGCGTCGGCCCAGGTCGGAACCACCCTGGATCTGGAGGTCACGGCCCGCGAACTGGTCGACGCCGTGATGCCCGACTTCTGCGACGGCGCCGTCGTGGAAATGGTCGAGTGGATGTACGAGGACGAGCGGTTCGACCCGGCTCTGCCCCTGACCACTCGCCGGATCGCCGGTGGCACGGTCCTGCCGCCGCCCGCCCCCGAGCTGGTCGGCGGCCTGGAGCGGGTGACGTACCCGCCGGGATCGGGCATCCACCAGATGCTGAGCAGCGGCCGCCCGCTGTCGGTCGTGGTCGAGGAGGCGTTCGCGACCCGCACGGCCGCCCACCGGGACCGGGCCCGGCTGCTGCTCGACAGCGGCCTGGGCGGCATCGTCCTCGCCCCCCTCGTCGCCCGGGGCACGGTCCAGGGCATCGCCATGTTCGGCCGGTCCGTCGACCGCCCGGCCTTCACCGAACAGGACGTGACCCTCGCCGGCGAACTGGCCTCGCGCGCCGCCCTGTGCCTGGACAACGCCCGCCTGTACGGCCGGGTCCAGGACATCGCGCTGACCCTCCAGCGCGCCCTGCTGCCCAGCGCCGTGGCATCCGGCACGCACGTGAGCGTCGCCCACCGCTACCTCCCGGGCAGCAGGATCACCGAGGTCGGCGGCGACTGGTACGACGTGATCAACCTGCCCGGCGACCAGGTCGCGCTCGTCGTCGGGGACGTCATGGGGCACGGGATTCCAGCCGCCGCGTCGATGGGCCGACTACGCATCACGGCCAAGGCGGTGGCCGCCCACAGCCGCACACCCGAGGCACTGCTCGCCGAACTCGACGCGTGCGCGCAGGACTCCGGCATCCAGCTGGCCACGTGCCTCTACCTGGTCTACGACCCGCACACCGGCCGCGCCCGCATCGCGAACGCGGGCCATCCGCCACCACTGCTGCGCCACCCCGACGGCACCGTCCAGACCATCGGCGAGGGCCTGGGAATCCCGCTGGGGGTGGGGGGCGTCGCCTTCCGTTCGTCGGCGATCGACCTGCCGGAGGGAGCGGTGCTCGCCCTCTACACCGACGGCCTCATCGAAGCGCGGGGCCAGGACATCGGGGCCGGTCTGGACGCCCTGCGGGAGCAGCTGCGCACGGTCAACGGGCCGCTGGAGGAGGCCGCCGACCGGATCATCGCGAGCCTGCTGCCCGCCGAGCCGACCGACGACACGGTCCTGGTACTAGCCCGCATCCGCCGCGCCACTCCCTACTAGATCAATCTCCCGCCCGGTCGGACGCCGCCCGGTCCGGCCCGCCCGAGTGCCCCCGCGCGACATCCGTCAGCTCGGGACCTAAACCGACGTCGCACCGATGCCGTCCGCGACCGGGCCCGGGCCCGGGCTCGCAACGCGAACCGGCCCCCGATGTGCTCGGAAGACGCTGAGATTGCTTTCCCGGCATCTCAGAACGGGCCGCTGAGGGTGCCGAGCCGGTCGGTCAGGCGCAGGTTCTCGGAGTAGTCGACGGGGCAGGCGATCACGGAAACGCCGTCGTCGTCCAGGGCGCGGCGCAGCGTGGGCAGCAGTTGGTCTGCGGACTCGACCCGGTAGCCGCGTGCGCCGAAGCTCTCGGCGTAGGCGACCAGGTCCGGATTGGTGAACCGGGTGTGGCTGTGGCGGCCGAGCTCCAGTTCCATCTTCCAGGTGATCAGGCCGTACTCCTCGTCCACGAGGACCAGGACGACCAGGGGGACGCGTTCGCGGACGGCGGTCTCCAGTTCCTGGGAGTTCATCAGGAAGGAGCCGTCGCCCATCATGGCCAGGACGCGTCGGTCCGGCCGGGCCAGTTGGGCGGCGATGGCGCCCGGCAGCGCGAATCCCATGGTGGACAGTCCGTTGGAGACCAGGCAGGTGTTCGGTTCGTAGGTCGGGTAGAGCCGGGACATCCACATCTTCCCGGCGCCGGTGTCGGCGAGCACGATGTCGTGGCGGTCCAGCGCCGTGCGGACGTCCGCCACCACGCGCTGCGGCACCAGGGGGAAGGCCTCGTTGTCGCGTCCGTACCGAAGTTCTTCGTCGAGCAGCGAACGAATCTTCGTGCTGCTCGACGCGTCGTAGGCGAGGCCGTCGGGCAGTGCTGCCGCGAGGGCGTCCAGCGCCTGCGAGAGATCCCCCTCGACGCCGACGGCGACCGGGTAGTGGGCGTCCACCTCGGCCGGGAAGCGGTGCAGGTGCACGATGCGCTTGTCGCCGTTCGGGTTGATCTTGGCAGGGTCGAACTCCTGGACCTCGTAGCCGACGCAGAGCAGCACATCGGCCGCGTCGAAACCGAAGTTGCCGTAGTCATGGCGCATGAAGCCGACCGCGCCGAGGGCGTTGGGGTGGTCGTCGGGGAAGACGCCCTTGCCGTGAAAGGTGGTCGCGACCGGGATGTTCAGCCGCTCGGCGAACCGCAGCAGGGCGGCCGAGGCCCCGGCTCTCGCGGCGCCGTGGCCGGCCAGGACAATGGGATTCCGGGCCGTGCTGAGAACCTCGACCGCTCGTGCGATCTGGGAGGGTGACGGCGCATCGGCGCGCACCGTATCGATCTGCAAGGAGCCCAGGGTCTCGACGGGACGGTCCGCTTCGATGTCCTCCGGCACCGCCAGGAACACGGCACCGGGACGCTCGCTCTGAGCGGTCTTGAACGCCTTGCGCATCATTTCCGGCACCGCGTCCGGACACTCGATGCGGGCCGACCACAGGGTGACGGGAGCGAACATCGACACAAGGTCGATGACCTGGTGGGACTCCTTGTGGATGCGGCGCAGGGAACCCTGGGCGGCCAGCGCCACCAGCGGCGCGCTGTTGGTCGTGGCGTCCGCGGTGCCGAGCAGCAGGTTGATCGCGCCGGGCCCCAGGGTCGCCGAACACACGCCGGCCCGGCCGGTCAGCCGTCCGTAGATCTCCGCCATGAACGAGGCGGCCTGTTCGTGGCGCACCAGGATGTAGCGGATTCCGGAGTCGTTCAGCGCGTCGACGAAGCGGATGTTCTCCTCCCCCGGGATCCCGAAGACGTACTCGACGCCCTCCGCCCGCAGACAGCGCACCAAGTGATGCGCGACGTCCTCCACCGCTGTCGTCTTCCGCGACTCGGTCGCCGCGCCCTCGGTATCCATGCGACGAACCTAGGCACGCCCCACTCCCCCGGCCACTCTTCGGCCGCCGACCGGGGCATCACCACACTCCTCGCCGCCGCCGGCACCGGGATGGGCACGGGGCCACCACCAACCCGTACGAGATCGCGACCGGCGAGGGCGGCGACGGCACCCCGCGTCCCGTCGCATCCGGTCGAACCGGCCTGCTGCCGCGCGGCGGCAGCGACTCCAGCCGGGGACACGCCGCCCGTTCGTCAGACCCCGCGTCCCGCAAGACATGATCGGAAACGAACACGATCCACTTCCGTGTCGAACCCTAGGTCGAGGTCGCTGTCCGGCGCAGCACCCCGATCTTGTCGATGCGGTGCTCGGGGTTGCCCTGGGCGTCGCTCCAGAAGTTGCCCTCGGCGTGGTCCTCCGGTGTGGCGCAGGTCGAGATCGTGATCATGGCCTGGGTGGGGGCCGCGCCGGGTGCCCCGGGGACCGGCGCGCGCTGCTCGTCGAGCGAGCGCTGCGACCGGAAGGACGTCCTGCGGGTGGCGATGATCTCGTAGGTGTACTCGGCCCCGTCCGCGGTCACGACGACCGGGTCGCCCACGCCGACGGCGGGCAGGTCCCGCAGCGGGCCGCCGGCCGACAGCCGGTGCGCGGTGACCAGGAAGTTCCCCACCTGGCCGGGTCCCACCCCACCCCGCTCCCCGTACGGGCTGGCTGCGATCCCGCGGTCCTGGATGAGGGTTCCGGGCCGGTCGTCGGTGGTGCCCTCGTACGGGACCACGCGGAGCCCGGTGACCCCCGCGGAGGGTATGGACAGGTTCGACTCCCGGGTGCGGACATCGACCGGATCCCGCGCGGGCGTGGCCGCGGGCTCGACGGCCCCGGCGGACGCCGGACCGGTGGCCGGGGCCGTGGTGGGCACCTGCGTCGTCCGCGGCCCCGCCGCGGGTCCGGCGGCGGCCGAGGGCCCGCAGGCCGCCAGCAGGGCGGTCACGGAACCGGCCAGTACGGCGGGGACGGCTCGGGACGGGAACGGCAGGGGCATGGGTGCATCCGTGGGGGTCGTCGCCCGGGCCGAGCGGCAGGTGGGTGACCCGGTTGACGGTCAGGGTGACATACGGAGCAAGAAGTCCATAAGGGTCCAGGTCTGTGACCTGCCTCCCCGTCTCCGAACGGCCGGTTCCGAGAGGGGGAGGCAGGCCCTCGGCGCGGCGGAGAATGCGAGAGGCCGGCGGTCATCCCGTCTGCGCCAGGTGGCGAGTGCCGCCGGCCAGGGGGCGCGGACGGGCGGTTACTCGACCTTGGCCCAGTCGAGCGTGCGTTCCACTGCCCTCTTCCAGCCCTCGTACCCTTCGGCGCGCCGCTCCTCGGACCACTGGGGCTCCCAGCGCTTGGACTCCTGCCAGTGGGTGCGCAGTTCGTCCGTGTCCCGCCAGAAGCCGGTGGCGAGGCCGGCCGCGTAGGCGGCGCCCAGCGCGGTGGTCTCGGCGACGACGGGGCGGCTGACCGGTACGCCGAGGACGTCGGACTGCGTCTGCATGCACAGGTCGTTGGCGGTGACGCCGCCGTCTACCTTGAGCACGTCGAGGTGCACACCCGAGTCCTGCTCCATGGCCTCCACGACGTCGCGGCTCTGGTAGCAGATGGCCTCCAGGGTGGCCCGCGCCAAGTGGCCGCTGTCGTGGTAGCGGGCGAGGCCGACGATGGCGCCGCGGGCGTCGGAGCGCCAGTACGGGGCGAACAGTCCGGAGAAGGCCGGAACGAAGTAGATGCCCCCACTGTCCTCGACCGTACGGGCCAGGCGTTCGGTCTCGGCAGCGTCAGTGATGATCTTCAGCTGGTCGCGCAGCCACTGCACGGCGGAGCCGGTGACCGCGATGGAGCCTTCGAGGGCGTAGACCGCGGGGCTGTCGCCGAACTGGTAGGCCACGGTGGTGAGGAGGCCGTGCCGCGAGCGGACGAGCTCGGTGCCGGTGTTGAGGACCAGGAAGTTGCCGGTTCCGTAGGTGTTCTTCGCCTCGCCGGGCGCGAAGCAGACCTGGCCCACGGTGGCCGCCTGCTGGTCACCGAGCACGCCCGTGATGGGGATCGCCTCCCGCAACGGCCGCGACGTGCGGGTCCGTCCGTACGCCTCGGGATGGGACGACGGGTTGATCGTGGGCAGCATGGACCGGGGAATGCCGAAGAACCCCAGCAGTTCGTCGTCCCAGTCGAGGGTCTCCAGGTCCATCAGCATGGTGCGGCTGGCGTTGGTGACATCGGTGGCGTGGACGCCGCCGTCGGGGCCTCCGGTGAGGTTCCACAGCACCCAGCAGTCGGTGTTGCCGAAGAGGGCGTGCCCCTTATCGGCGGCCTCCCGCACGCCGTCGACGTTCTCCAGGATCCACTGGATCTTGCCGCCGGAGAAGTAGGTGGCCGGGGGCAGCCCCGCCTTGCGGCGGATGACCTCGCCCTGGCCGCCGCGCTCCAGCGCCGCAGCGATGGAGTCGGTACGGGTGTCCTGCCAGACGATCGCGTTGTAGTACGGGCGCCCGGTGCGGGGGTCCCAGACGACGGTGGTCTCGCGCTGGTTGGTGATGCCCACGGCCGCGAGGTCGGAGGCGTCGAGGTTGCCGTGCCGGAGGGCGTTCTGGATCACCGAGTTGGTGCGCTCCCAGATCTCCACCGGGTCGTGTTCGACCCATCCCGAGCGCGGCAGGATCTGGTTGTGCTCCAGTTGGTGCCTGGCCACCTCGTTGCCGGCATGGTCGAAGATCATGAATCGGGTGCTGGTGGTGCCCTGGTCCACTGCGCCGACGAAGTCAGCCATGGGATGCCGCCTCCTCTGGGGAATGCCGTGAATGGGGCCGGCGCCCGGGACGGAGCGCCGATGCGCGTCCGTCCCGGGTGCGGGCAGCTCTGTGCGGTTCAGCTCTCGTCCGGGACCGGTACCCGTCCGGGGGGCTCGGGTTCGGCGTCCGGCAGGAACCGGCCGACGAGGAGCTTGTAGAGAGCCGCTCCGAGCACGCCCCCGATGAAGGGGCCGATGATCGGGACCCAGAAGTAGAGATGGCCGTACTGATCTCGCCATGCCCCGCCGTAGCCGGTGAGGAAGCTCGCCAGGCGGGGGCCGAAGTCACGGGCCGGGTTGATCGCGTAGCCGGCGTTGGTGCCCCACGCCATGCCGATCGCCACCACGATCAGGCCGACGATGAACGGGGCGAGGTTGGCGCCGGGGGGCGTACCGAGCATGTCCGTGATGGCCAGCACCAGGAAGAGGAGGATGGCGGTCCCGATGATCTGGTCGCGCAGCGCACCCCACTCGGTCACCGGCAGGTTCGTGTTGCCGTTCGCCGGGAGCGTGGAGAAGACCCCCTGCGTCTTGATGGTGTGACCGGGGTCGGCCTTGGCCAACGCCTCGCTGTAGTTCCAGCGGACGATCAGGGCCCCCACGAAGGCTCCGGCCACCTGGGCCACTGCGTAGGGGGCCACCTTCTTCCACGGGAAGCCCTTGAACGCGGCCAGTGCGACCGTCACCGCGGGGTTGATGTGAGCACCGCTCAACCTGGCCGCGACGTAGACGCCCAGGGTCACGCCGAGGCCCCAGGCCCAGGCGATGCTGTCGTGGTTCCCGAGACCGCCCGCGGGGTCCGTGAGGGCCCCGCCCGCGACCACTTGGGCCACCACACCGCAACCGAAGAGGATAAGGATCATGGTGCCGGCGAATTCGGCGAAGAGTTCGCCGACCAGACCCGATCTATGGAGGCGCTCCGTCATGGATGCCCGCTTCCCGCCGGGCCGAAGGCCGGCTTCGAACTGCCCCGAGTCCTCTGTCTGACCGCAGTACGGGACGGTCCCGCGCGAAGGACGGCAGGTCCTGCGCGGCGCTCTCGCCCCGCTGCGGGTACGTCGGTCCTCCCTCGTTCCGCCGCCCTTCGGGCGGAGCCGCCTCGGATGGGACAGGGCCCGGCCGGGGCGACTGCGGCTCCGGCCGGGCCCTGCGTGCGTGGGGTGTTGCCCCGAATCCCGGACGCCCGGCCGCTCCGGTCAGAAGCCGTCTGCGTGCGGGCCCTTCGCACGGGGCGCGCCCTGACGGCCCGGCCGACGCGACGGTTGGCGGGGCTCGGGATGGACCGGGTCCAGTCCGGGCGGCAGCGGGCGCTGCTTGTCCTCGCGGCCCTTGCCCGGCTCCCGGTGCTTGCCCTTCATTCCGCCCATGACGGCAGACTCCTTCTGACGGGGACGGAGGATTCCGAGGATTCCTCTCCACCACGCTGACACAGCCGGTTACTTTCCGCACCATGTGGTCTACGGGTCGCAGTGCGCACGCACGCTGCGCCTCCGGTCGGCGGGGCCGGGAACCGGCCCGGGGCACCCATGTGAAGCCGCCGCGCCCGGTGTTCGACCCTGTAGAGGACGACGCGGCCGGCCGCGGGACGACCGGAGGCGAGGCCGCCACGCGGCCCGTCGGGCTCCGTTCGGCTCCGTTCGACGTCCCTGCGATCCGATGGGCACCGGGCGGGCGGAGTCCGTCGCGGCCGTCACCGGTCGCGGGCCGCCTCCTCGGCAGCCGCGATGGAGGCGAGGGGCGAGCCGGGGTCCCGCTCCACCTCCAGGTCGCCCAGGGTGACGATGCCGACGAGCTCACCCCCGGCGTCGCGCACGGGCAGGCGCCGCAGCGCGTGCCGGCGCATGAGGTCGACGGCCTCGTCGACGTGGTCGTCGGGCCCGACGGTCAGGGGTTCGGTGCTGCAGACCGCGTGCACGGTCGTCTCCGCGGGGTCACGGTCCTCCGCCATCCCGCGGACGACGAGATCGCGGTCCGTGACGATGCCGCAGAGCCGGCCCTGGTCGACGACCAGCACGTCCCCGATGCCCGCGTCCCGCATCACCCGCGCCGCTTCCGCCAGTGAGGTCAGGCGCTCCACGGCCACCGGGTTGCGCGTCATCACCTCGTGCACTCGTCGGGTCATCGGTCCTCCCGAAGGTCGTAGCCGCCGTGGGACACGGCACCTGCTGCGCGGCGCCTACCCCGCCACCGGCGAGGTAGGCCCGTGGGCCCGGCCTGGCCGGTTCCCGTATCCGGCGGTGGCGCCGTCCGGGCGGGCGCCGCTGCCCGCAACGGGTGGGGCTCCGCCCTGCCGGGCGGCGCGGGCACGAGGGCCCCGACCGGCCGGGGGGGATGGCCGATCGGGGCGGCCCCAGCCGGCCGGGGGGGAAGGCGGGCCAGGGCGTTCACGAGCGGGAGCGGGAAGGACCCCGTGTGACCTCCCGGCGGCGGCGACGCGGGCACCGCACCGGGCCCGGGGGCTTCGTCCTCCTGCGCCCCGCATCAAGACAAACGGTCAGCGGCCTCTCGTTGTTCCCGCACACCGCTGGTACTCGGGGTCAAGATCGGGAAGGATCTCGCGCATGGTCTCGATAGTGCAGAACGTGGCGGTCGACTGTGTGGACGCCTACGCGTTGGCCCGGTTCTGGAGCGTTGCGACGGGCTGCCCGATGCATCCGGACGCCAAACCGGGCGACCGGGAAACGATGGTGCTGCTGGCGGAGGGGCCGGTGCTCTACTTCAACCAAGTGCCCGAACACAAGACGGTCAAGAACCGGATCCACCTGTGCCTGCGCCCGGAAACCACGCGTGACGATGAGGTGGAGCGGCTGCTCGGTCTCGGCGCCACCTTCGTCTCCGACCACCGCAACCCCGACGGGTCCGGTTGGGCCGTTCTCGCCGATCCCGAGGGCAACGAGTTCTGCGTCCTGCGCAGCGACTCCGACCGGGCGCGCGCCGATGCCCAGGGCGCAGACCCGTCCGTACCCGGCGCGGGGGCCCCGGCGGCCCGCCCCGGCGCCGGAGCCGGATGCGGAGTCGGAACCTGACCCGTTTCAGGCCGACGGGCGACGATGTCCTGCGGGATCGTCCTTTCCGGCCCTGACGGGTCGATACGCTTGCCCGGGCGAGGACCGGTCGTTGGGCGGAGGAGAAACACGTGGGTACGGGCAATCCGTTGACGCAGGTACCGCGGATGCGGCTGGACGAGCTGCTGGACGAACTCCAGGCGCGCATCGACGCCGTTCGCGGCACCCGCGACCGGGTGCACAGCCTGCTCGAGGCCGTGGTCTCGGTCGGCCGGGAGCTCGATCTCGCCCAGGTGCTCCGGCGGATCGTGGAGGCGGCCGCCCTGCTCGTGGACGCCGAGTACGGGGCGCTGGGCGTGATCGGCCCCGACGGTCGCACGCTCGCCCGGTTCCTGACTGTCGGGCTCACCGATGAGGAGATCGCACGGATCGGGCCGCTGCCCGCCGGCCACGGCCTGCTCGGGGAGGTCATCCACCATCCGGAGCCCCTGCGGCTCACCAACCTGGGCGCGCACCACTCGTCGTACGGCTTCCCGGCCCATCACCCGCCGATGCGTACGTTCCTGGGTGTGCCGATCCGGGTCCGCGACGAGGTGTTCGGCAACCTGTACCTCACCGACAAGCGGGGCGGGTTGGACTTCGACACCGAGGACGAGGCCGTGATCTCCACCCTGTCGGTGGCGGCGGGTGTCGCGATCGACAACGCGCGACTGTACGAGGGGTCGCAGCGCCAGCAGCGATGGCTCAGGGCCAACGCGGAGATCACCGAGAGCCTGCTGTCCGGCTGTTCGCGCCCGACGGTGCTGGAACTCATCGCCCGCCGGGCCCAGGAGATCACCGCGGCGCGCCTGGCGGACATCGCCATGCCGGTGGCCGGAGTGGACGGCCTGGTCGTGGAGTTCGCTGCCGGCGCGGACGGACCGGAACGGCAGGGACTCGTCGTCCCCTTCGCCGAGACGCTCTCGGGAGCCGCGTACCGGGCGGGCCGACCCGTCACGGCCATGACGGGGGCGGACGACGCGCACTACCCGGCCGAGGCCCAGGTCCGGCAGCGGGCGGGGCTGGGGCCGGCCGTCGCCGTCCCGTTGAGCACGGCGGGCGGGGAGAGCCGGGGCGTGCTGCTGCTCGCGCGCGCGGCGGGCGAACCGGCGTTCGGCGAGGGCGAGCTGGAGCCGCTGGTGGCCTTCGCTGGTCAGGCGGCGCTCGCCCTGGAGCTGGCGGAGCGGCGCCGGGACGCCGAGCAGATAGCGCTGCTGGAGGAGCGTGACCGGATCGCCCGCGACCTGCACGACCTGGCCATCCAGCGTCTCTTCGCCACCGGGATGACCTTGCAGAGCGCGGCCCGGCTCGTCGAGCACGAAGGAGCCGCCGAGCGGGTCGGCCGGGCGGTCGACGACCTGGACGAAACCATCAAGATCATCCGATCGACGATCTTCGGACTGCGTACCAAGGACCGTGAGAACGGCCCGGGCCTGCGGGCGCGGGCGGCCCGTGCCGTCGGCGAAGCCGCCACCCCGCTCGGCCATCCGCCGCGCCTGAGCATGGAGGGCCTGCTCGACACCGACGTACCGGCCCAGATCGCCGACCACATCATGGCGGTCCTGGGGGAACTCCTCAGCAATGCCGCCCGCCACGCGCGGGCCACCCGGGTCGGCGTGAGCCTCAGGGCGGGGAGCGGCGAAGTCGTGCTGGCCGTCACGGACAACGGCACCGGCATTCCGGCGCAGGGCCGCCGGAGCGGTCTGCGCAACCTCGACGAACGGGCCCGGGCCGTCGGCGGGTCCTTCACCGTGGAGAACCCGCAGGAGGGCGGCAGCCGGCTGGTGTGGCGGGCACCGCTGCCCGGCGGGAGCTGAGCGCGGGGACGGGTCGGCTTCAGGCCCCCGGCGCGGGGTGCGGTGCCGCCTCCTCCAGCCGGAACCCGGTGACGAGGTCCGGGTGGATCCGCAGGGCACCGGTCATGGGCGTTCCGACCCAGGGGCGCAGCAGGTCCGCGTACCGGTCGGCGTCGGCGGTATCGGCCACCGGGCGCGCGTAGCCGGTGACGACGACGCTCCAGCCGAGGTGGGTGTCGGGGTCGATGACGTCCGCTTCGTAGGCCACGACCACCCCAGGGGCCTCGGTCGGTGCCGCCAGCGAGCCGAGCGCCCCGCCTCCGTGAATGCGGACGACGATGTCCTCGCCGTCGACGAGGTGGTTCACCGGCCGAACGGCGGGCAGCGCGTGCCGGGTGAAGACGATGCGTCCCAGCGACACCGTGGCGAGGAGTCCCAGTGCCTCGGCCCTGTCCAGCTCCCGCATCCGTCGCGGGTCCGCGGACCGGGGCGGCTGCGTGATCACGAGACGACGAGGTTCAGGTCGCGGTCGGCGGCGAGCACCCGCATGGACTTGATCACCTGGGGTGGCACGTCGCACAGGAGGAGCCGGGTTCCCGCCTCGCGGGAGTGACGTTCCAGTCGGGTGAAGAAGGCGATGCCCGCACTGTCGCAGAAGGAGAGGCCGCGCAGGTCCAGGATCAGGTTGCGGTGGCCGGAGCCGGCGAGTTCGCGCAGGCGCGGCGCCACGTGCTCCACGGTGAAGAAGTCGAGCTCCCCGGCCAGGGCTATTCTCAGGCCGCGATCGTCGCGTGCCACGGTCCTCAGGTCGATCAGGGCGGTCCTCATGTCGTCCTCCGCGCTGCGTGCGGCTCCGTCGAGTCGCGCCATTGCCGTGCGCCCTCAGTGCACCTCGTGCGGCCGGCCCCGGAAAAGGCCCGGCAGGCCCTTCGGACAGGGCCGAAGGTCCCTGTCCGAAGGGCCGGCCGGTACCCGCCCCGGAGCGGCCCTCCCGTGCGGGCCGATCGGGTCCTGTCCGACCGGCCGGCCGGGCTGCGGAAGGCCGGTGGGCGTGCGTCCGCGACGGACCCGGCCGAAGGAGTCGCGTCGTGGCAGGGGCGCGGAAGCCGGCCGTGGAGCGTCAGCGGTGCGGGACGACGGCCACGGGGCAGACCGCGTGGTGCAGCACGGCGTGGGCCACCGAACCGATGCGCGCCCCGAGCGCCGACTCGCGGACCCGCCGGCCGACGACCAGCAGCCCTGCGTCCGAAGCGGCGGACAGCAGCGCGTGGCCCGCGCTCCCCTGCTCGACGTGCTCGACCACCTGCACCTCGGGGTACCGGGCCCGCCACTGCTCCAGGGCCTGCTCCAGCGCTTCCTGCTCGTACGGCGCCAGGCCGCCCAGCTGGTCGGCGATCCACATCGACCCGGGGCTGTAGCCGTAGATCGGGGGCAGGCTCCAGGCCCGGACGGCCCGGAGCGGCACCTTGCGGGCCGCGGCCTCCTCGAAGGCGAAGCGCAGCACCTCGGCGGACTCCTCCACGCCGCCCTGCTGGCCGACGACCACCTCTCCCCCGCCGGCCGCCGGGACCGGCCCGTCCCGCCCAGCCCGGACGGAGACGACGGGGCACTCGGCGGCGGCGATCAGCTGCTGCCCGTACGAGCCGAGCAGGAAGCCGGCCACGGCGCCGTACCCACGGGAGCCGAGCACCAGCATCTCCGCCCCCTTGGCGGCGCGCAGCAGGGCCGGCACCGGAACGTCCGGCACCACCTCCGCGGTGAGCGCGACCCCGGGATGGCGACGGGTGAGCTCGGCCTCGGTCTCCTCCAGGATCTCCTGGGCCCGGCGGGCCTCGGTCGCGCGGTCCTGGACGACCGGTACGGCGAGCGGCTGCCACAGCCAGGCGTGGACCACGTGCACGTGCAGATTGCGGAGCACGGCTTCCCGCGCGGCCCAGTCGGCAGCGGCCCTGCTCTCCGCCGAGCCGTCCACTCCGACGACGAGGGTTCGCTTCACAGGTCTGTCCTCCGTACTGACGCGCGGGGCGTCGGTATCTCCCGCAGGGATGGGTCGCGCCGGCCGGGGGAAGGACCGGCCGCCGCGCCATTCACCGTGCCCGGGACGGGCAGGCGCACGGAAGGGCCGACCGGCCCTCACCGAGGGACGGTCCTCCCCTGCGGGCCGCCCGCGCACGGGCGCAGGCTGTCGGCATCGGCTCAGTCGACGAACGCCCCGGACCCCGGCACGCAGGAGCGGACATGACCGCGTTGACCGCGCAATCGATCTCGGAGCTGGACGCCCACTGGCGCGCCGCGAACTACCTGGCCGCCGGCCAGATCTACCTTATGGGCAATCCCCTGCTGGCCCAGCCGCTGCGGCCGGAGCACATCAAGCCGCGGCTGCTCGGCCACTGGGGCACCTCGCCCGGTCTGAACCTGGTGTACACCCACCTCAACCGCGTGATCAGGGAGCGGTCCCTACAGGCGCTCTGCGTCTGGGGCCCCGGGCACGGCGGACCCGCCGTCCTGGCCAACTCCTGGCTGGAGGGGACGTACAGCGAGGTCTACCCGGACGTGGCGCGGGACGCCGACGGCATGGCCCGGCTGTTCCGGCAGTTCTCCTTCCCCGGCGGGGTGCCGAGCCATGTGGCTCCGGAGACGCCCGGGTCCGTCCACGAGGGCGGTGAACTCGGCTACGCCCTCTCCCACGCCTACGGGGCCGCGTTCGACCACCCCGGTCTGCTGGTCGCCTGCGTCATCGGCGACGGCGAGGCGGAGACCGGGCCACTGGCCGCGTCCTGGCACTCGAACAAGTTCCTCGATCCGGTCCACGACGGCGCGGTCCTGCCCGTCCTGCACCTCAACGGCTACAAGATCGCCAACCCGACCGTGCTGTCACGGATCCCCGAGGCCGAGCTCGACGCGCTGTTGCGCGGTTACGGGCACGAACCCCTGTACGTGACCGGCAGCGAGCCCGCCCTGGTGCACCAGGCCATGGCCCGCGCGATGGACCACGCCCTGGACCGGATCGCGGCCATCCAGCGGGAGGCCAGGACGGCGGGCGCCGATCCGGGCCGCGAGTACACCCGCTGGCCGATGATCGTGCTGCGCACGCCCAAGGGCTGGACCGGACCGGCGACCGTGGACGGTGAGCCGGTCGAGGGCACCTGGCGTGCCCACCAGGTCCCGCTGGCCGGGGTCCGCGAGAATCCCGAGCACCTGCGACAGCTGGAGGCCTGGCTCCGCTCGTACCGACCCGAGGAGCTCTTCGACTCCCGCGGACGTCCGACGGCGCAGGTCCTGGCGTGGGTCCCGGACGGCGGACTCCGCCTCGGGGCGACGCCTTGCGCGAACGGGGGCCGCCTGCTGCGGCCGCTCCCGCTCCCCTCGCTGGACGCGCACGCCGTCCCCGTCCCCAAGCCGGGGCGCGGCCTGCACGAGCCGACCCGCGTCCTGGGGAGCTTCCTGACACAGATCATGCGGGACACCGCGGGGCGGAGGGACTTCAGGGTCGTCGGCCCGGACGAGACCGCTTCCAACCGGTTGGACGGCCTGTACGAGGCCACCGGCAAGGCCTGGCAGGGCATCACGGAGGCCACCGACCGGAACCTGTCGCGCGACGGCAGGGTCATGGAGATCCTTTCCGAACACGTCTGCCAGGGCTGGCTGGAGGGCTACCTGCTGACCGGCCGCCACGGCCTGTTCTCCACGTACGAGGCCTTCGCGCACATCGTGGCGTCCATGGCCGGCCAGCACATCAAGTGGCTGAAGACCGCGCGCGAGCTGTCCTGGCGCGAGCCCGTCGCCTCCCTGAACTACCTGCTCACCTCGCACGTCTGGCGTCAGGACAACAACGGCTTCTCGCACCAGGACCCCGGCTTCGTCGACCACGTCCTCAACAAGAGCCCGGAGGTCGTGCGGGTCTACCTGCCGCCGGACGCCAACACCCTGCTCGCCGTGGCCGATCACGCCCTGCGCAGCCGCGACCGGGTGAACGTGATCGTCGCGGGCAAGCAGCCCTGCTTCGACTGGCTCCCGATCGACGCGGCCCGTGAGCACGTGGCGCGCGGCGCCGGCGTCTGGGACTGGGCCGGCACCGACCAGGGCTCCGGCGATCCGGACGTCGTCCTCGCCTGCGCGGGCGACGTGCCCACCATGGAAGTGCTGGCGGCCGCGGCCCTGCTCCGCGAGCACCTCCCCTCGCTGGCCGTGCGCGTCGTCAACGTCGTCGACATCGCCCGTCTGATGCCCCACGAGGAACACCCGCACGGCATGACGGACGCCGAGTACGACGCCCTCTTCACGACCGACAGCCCGGTGATCTTCGCCTACCACGGGTACCCGTGGCTCATCCACCGCCTGGCCTACCGCCGGACGGGCCACGCCCGGCTGCACGTGCGCGGGTACAAGGAGTCCGGGACCACGACCACCCCCTTCGACATGGTCGTCCGCAACGACATGGACCGCTACCGGTTGGTCATGGACGTCATCGACCGCGTCCCCGGCCTCGCGGAGCGCGCCGGAGGGCTGCGCCGCGCCATGGCCGACCAGCGCGTCCGCCACCACGACTGGATCCGCGCGCACGGCACGGACCTGCCTGAGGTGGCGGACTGGTCCTGGCCGTGCTGAACGGGCGCCCTACCGCTCCGGCACGCCCCGGCATCCCGTGCATCCCCGACCTCCCCGGCGGTCGCCCTGCGTGACGGAGGCGGTCGGGGGGATCTACCGGCGGGTGGGCCCGGCCCCCTCCTGAGACAATTCCGGTGGAAGCGCACCAGCACCTACGGCGTCACCCGGAGCAGGCGGCGATCATGTCCAACGTACCGGGAGCCTCCGCGGAGGCTCCCATCAAGGTGTTCCTCCTCGACGACCACGAGGTGGTGCGGCGGGGGCTGCGCGACCTGCTCGACGCCGAGGCCGACATCACCGTCGTGGGCGAGGCGGCGACGGCCGGCCAGGCCCTGGCCAGGGGGCCGGCGCTCCGCCCGGACGTGGCCGTCCTCGACGTCCGGCTGCCCGACGGCGACGGGATCGCGGTCTGCCGGGAGCTGCGTTCCCGGATGCCCGGCCTGGCCTGCCTGATGCTGACGTCGTTCGACGACGAGGACGCCCTGCTGGACGCGATCATGGCAGGGGCCGCCGGGTACGTGCTGAAGCAGATCAAGGGGACCGACCTGGTCTCCGCGGTGCGCACGGTCGCCACCGGGCAGTCCATGCTCGACCCTGCGACGACCGCACGCCTGATGCGCTCCCTCCGTGCCCCGGAGCCGGTCGGGACACCCGAGGACACCCGCCTGGCGGCGCTCTCCGAGCGGGAACGGGCCGTACTCGAACTGATCGGGGACGGCCTCACCAACCGCCAGATCGCGAAGCGGCTCTACCTCTCGGAGAAGACCGTCAAGAACCACATCTCGCGGCTGCTGGGAAAGCTGGGCGTCGAACGGCGGGTACAGGCAGCCGTCATCGCCGCGCACGTCCACGACCAGGGGAACGGCGGCGAGGCCGCGCCGAGGCACTGAGCTGCCGGTCGGGCGTCGAGCATGACCTGAACCAGGAGGCCGTTCCGATGGATTCCACCTCTTCGATCCGCTTCAACGCGGCGCTGCCGGCCGACTGCCGCAACCGCCTGATGGAGATGGCCGGTGAGGTCAACTTCGACGAGGGCGCGCATCTGTTCCGCGAGGGCGGTCGCGCCGACCGGTTCTGGATCGTCCGGTCGGGCACGGTGACCCTCGACGTCCATGTGCCGGGCCGACGCGCGGCGGTCATCGAGCGGCTCGGCGCCGGTGAGCTGGTCGGCTGCTCGTGGCTGTTCGCACCGTACACCTGGCGTTTGGGCGCGGAGGCCATGACACCGGTACGCGCCCACGAGTTCGACGCCGTGCGCGTCCGCGAGCTGATGGAAGCCGACAGCGCGTTCGGCGCGGCCCTCGGTCACTGGGTCGGACAGGTGCTCGCCCACCGGCTGCAGGCAGCCCGAGTGCGCCTGCTCGACCTCTACGCGCCGTACGGAAGCGGCAGCTACCTGTGACCGTGGCAGAGGACCTCCTCCGTGCGGACCGCGCCCGGAGGCGGCGGTGCCGTCCTTCGGGCGCGGTCCGCACCTCAGGGTCCCGATGGCCCTTACGGCCCCCGGTGGGGGCCGTTCGGCCCTCGAACACCGGCGGGAACCGGCGGATGGTGGGGGGACACCCCGACCAGGACGCACGTTCCTCGCGTCACACGCCGGAGCAGGAGGACGTCATGAAGCACATCAAGGTGGCGGATCTGATGACCGACGAGGTCGTCTCGGTGGCCCCGGAGACCGCCTTCAAGGACGTCGCCAAGCTCCTCGCCCAGTACGGCGTCTCCGGGCTGCCCGTCCTCGACGACGAGGACCGCGTCGTGGGCGTCGTGTCGCAGACCGACCTCCTGGCCCACCTGGCACCGGCATCGCACCCCCCGCAGGAACCCGGCGAGGTGGCGGAGCCGCCCACGGCCGGTGACGTCATGTCCGCCCCTGCGGTCACCGTCGGCGCCGAGGTGACGGCCGGTGACGCGGCCCGGCTGATGACCCGCCGGGGCGTCGAGCGGCTGCCCGTGGTGGACGAGGAGGAACGGCTGGTCGGCATCGTCACCCGCAGGGACCTGCTGCGCCTGTTCGTGCGTCCGGACTCCGAAATACGCCGGCGGGTCACCGACGAGGTCCTCGCCGAGGTACTGGACGTGCCGCTCGGCGACGTCGCCGTCCACGTCGTGGACGGCATCGTGACACTGGACGGCAGCGTCGAGCGGCAGAGCCTGCTCCCCGTGCTGGTGCGTCTGGTGGAACAGCTCGACGGAGTCGTCGCCGTCGCGTCCCACGTCACGGCCCGCACCGACGACACCTCCGCCGCCCGCACGGGCCGCGCCGGCCGTACGGTGATGTGGTGACCAGGCGCCGGACCCGACCCGCCGCCCCCCGTCGCTCGCCGTCACGGCGCACGGCCGGGCGGCACCCACGCGAGAACGCAGCGACGCACCGGACGCACCGCACCCACTGGACAGTCCCATGACCGCAGCACACCCGACCCTCGACTCCGACACCGTCGCCCGGCTCGTCGGCGACGCCGTCACCGCCCCGTCCATGCACAACGCCCAGCCGTGGAAGTTCGTCTTCCGCCGTGCCGACGGCGTCATCGAGCTGTACGGCGACGCGGAACGCTCCATGCCCCGCACCGATCCGGACCACCGTGCTCTCCACCTCGGTTGCGCGGCGGCCCTGTTCAACCTCCGGGTGTCCGCGGTCCGGCACGGACTCCGGGCACGGGTGCGCCTGTTGCCCGACGCCTCGCAGCCGTGGCTGTTGGCGACCGCGGCCCTCGGCGCACCGTCCGACGAGGACCTCGACCTGGCCGTGCTGCACGACGCGCTCCGCCGTCGGCACACCAGCCGCTTCCCGTTCAGTGACGAACCGGTACCGGACGCCCTCCTGGACGGGCTGAAGGGCGCCGCGCTGCTGGAGGGCTGCCGGCTCGCCGTCGCGGGCGACTGGCACCTGGATACCGTGCTCGGCCTGGTACGGGACGCGGAACACCGGGAGGACATGGACCCGCTCGTCCGCGCGGAGACCTCGGCCTGGGCCTCGCCCGCGCGCACCGCGTCCGGTGCACGCCGCGACGGCGTTCCCGCCGACGCGTTCGGTCCGCGGAGCTCCGCGGGCGCCGCCCCCGTGCGGGACTTCGGCCGGGACCACCCCATGGCGGACCGCGGCTGGGCCGTGTTCGAGAAGCGGCCCCAGCTCGCGCTGCTCGGCACCCCGGCGGACACCCGGGTCGACTGGCTGCGGGCCGGCCAGGCCCTGGAGCGCGTCCTCCTCCAGGCCACCGCCGACGGCCTGGCCACCTCGATGACCTCGCAGCCCCTGGACTGGCCGGAACTGCGATGGACGGCCCGTGACCCGCTCGACGCCATGGGGCACGTGCAGATGGTCGTGCGCCTGGGATACGGCCCTCAAGGCCCGGGGACGCCCCGCCGTCCGGTCTCCGACGTTCTGGAGATCCGGGCGTAGCCGACCGGACGCAGGCAGCCGCCGCGTACGGGAGAGTCCGCCGGAGTCGGTGCCACCGGTCAGTACGATGAACCGATCCGGCACCGGCGGGGCCGGCGGACTGGAGGGCAGCGGTATGACGGGCGAGCGCAGGGGCGGCTCCGGGCAGCACCCGCGCCGACGCGGTCAGGGCGAGCTGGAGATCGCCGTCCTGTCCGCCCTGGGCGAGGCACCGGGTCCGGTGACCGTGCCCTGGGTGCAGGAGCGCCTGGGCGGCGGGCTCGCCTATACGACCGTGATCACGATCCTCACCCGGCTGCACGCGAAGGGCGCCGTGACCCGTCGGCGGGAGGGCAGGTCCTTCCAGTGGACACCGGTCGCGGACGGGGCCGGTCTGGCCGCGCTGCGCATGCGCAAGGTGCTGGACGGCGAGGAGAACCGGCAGGCGGTGCTCACCCGCTTCGTCACGGCCCTGCCGCCCGGGGACGAGCAGTTGCTCCGCAACCTGCTGGCCCAGGCGGCCGAGGAGGAGGAAGACTGACGCCATGGGGGTCTTCGTCTTCCTGCCGCTCGTCCTTCCGCTGACCGCCTGGCCGATCGCCCGTCTGGCGGAGCAACATCTCCACCCGCGCACTGCGACCGGGCTGTTGACGGCCGTCGCGGCCGTGCTGGCCTGCTGCAGCACGCTGTGCCTCGCCCTCGTCATGGTCGTGGGCACCGCGCAACTGCCGGGCAATCCCCTGCCCGACAGTTGGTCGGACCCGGAGGTCCGGGAGGCCGTACCGTACGACGAGGTCGCCGGGCGGATCGCCATCCCGGCGCTGCTGACCGTACTGACGTCCTGTTCCGCTGCGGTCTGGCGGCAGCACAGGGTCCGGCGGCGCACGGAGGAGGCACTGCGCACGGCCCGCCCGGGGCCGGTGGCCGTACTGCCGGACGAGGCTCCGTACGCGTACGCGCTGCCCGGCCGCGGACTCGACCGGGTCGTCGTCAGCACCGGCATGCTCGCGGCGCTCACCTCCCGTGAGCGACGGGCCCTGTTCGCACACGAGCGGGCCCACCTGTCCGGCCGTCACCACCGGTTCCTGCTCACCGTCCGGCTCGCGGCACACGCCAATCCCTTCCTGCTGCCGCTGCGGACGGCCGTGGCCTACACCTGCGAGCGGTGGGCCGACGAGGAGGCCGCTGCGCAGATCGGCAGCAGGCGGACCGTGGCTCGGGCCATCGGCAAGGCCGCCCTGGTCTCCCCCGGCGGGCCGCCGGTCGCGGCGGCGCACTTCGCGATGGCCGGGCCGGTACCGCGCCGCGTGGCCGCGCTGCTGGGCCCGGCCCCCGCCGGGGGAGCCTGGCCGCCCGCCTTCACCCGGGCCGGCCTGGCGGTGTGGACCGCGGCCGGCGGGGCGACGGCCTCGGCGCTGTCCTCCGCGAACGCGGCCGTCACCCTCTACTTCATCCTGCACGCGGCCACGTTCTCCGCCTGAGCGGCGGCTCGCGGCGCCGGCCCGCGGTCACGGGCCGGCCGGGCCGGAACTACGCCTTCTCCCCCAGCCCGGTGAGGAAGCCCTTGGCCTTGTCCACCCCGGTGTCGATGTGGTCGGCGTACTTGCCGTCCGTCTTCTCGTCGACGACGTCGGCCGCCTTCTCCAGGCCCTGTGCCAGGACCTCGCGGTGCTCCGTCGCCAGTTCGGTCGCCTTGCCGACCAGACCCTTCAGACCGTCGAGCATGATCCGCTCCTTCACTGTTGTGACGAACGGGCCGGTGAGGCCCGTCTGTTCCACCGCGTACGCCGCGGGGTCAGGCTTCGTCGTCGCCCTCGTCCTCGTCGTCCTCGAAGAAGTCGCCTACCTCGTCGATGACTTCGGCCGCCACCATGCCGCCCACCACGCCGACCGCCAGTCCGGCCGCACCGGCGGCGACGACCGTTCCCATGCCGGGGCCGGACCGGTGGCCTCCGTGGCCGTGATCGTCCTTGTGGCCCGCGTGGCCGTAGGGGTCGTGCCCGTAGGAGGCGTGGGGCGCGTGCGCGCCGTGCGCCTCGACCAGGGCGCGGATCCAGCCGTCGACTTCGGCGTTCCAGTCCGTGTGGGCCACCTGGTCGTGGCGGACCGTGTGACGGGCGAGGGCGTCGTGGCCGCCGGAGAACCCGCCGCGCTTGTCCGCCTCCAGGACGACGTCCATGCCGGCCGCGGAGGCGAGGAAGGTGACCTCGATCTCGTTCACCCGGTGGGCGTAGCTCGGGGCGGGGCTCAGCTCGATCTCCTGGTAGAAGGGCAGCTGCTGGCCGGTGCCGCCGATGTGTCCGTACTCGAGGTCGGCGGACTTGAAGCCGAAGCCGAGCTGCCCCAGGGCCTCCAGCACGGCCTCCTGGACCGGGAGCGGACGGACGGTGAAGGCGTCGAGGTCGCCCTTGTCCCTGGCTCCGGACACGCCGAGTTCGGTGCGCACCCCGAGGACGATGCCGAGGGCCTGGCCGTGCAGCTCGGTGACGGGGGTCTCCCAGGGCAGGGCGACGGTGAACGGAATGTTGCGCTGTTCGCCCTCGTGGAGGCGGAAGCCGCCGCCGACGGTGAAGCGCTCGAAGACGGCGACGCCGTCGTGCTCGCCGTGCTCGGTCTCCGCCTCGACACGGGCGACGAGTTCGAGGGTGATGTACTCGACGTCGCAGTCCGCGCGGCCCCCGGTGAGCCGGACCTCGCCGGACAGGCTGCCACCGGGTACCGGGCTCACCGGGTCGAGGACCGTGTCGACGGCAGGACCGCCGACGCCCATCGAGCCGAGCAGTCGCTTGAACACCATCGTGGCGTCCACTCCTTCAGTCATGGTTGAATCTACACGCATGTAGAAGCATAGGAGTAACCGGAGGATCGCGAAGCGTCGCCGCGGGAACCGGGCGAGAACGACGCGAAAGCGCCGCCGGCAGGGCGGATGGGCTTTGCTTGCTCTTTACCAAGGAGTCGCGGATACTGTCCGTGACCGAACAGCCGTCCGGACCCAAGCGGTCCGCCCGAGAAGCGAATGGAGCAGCAGCCCGCAATGGGTGAACCTCCCAGTCCCTGCCGTGCCACGTCCTGCCCGAAGACCCGTGGGGTTCACGATCCGGGAGCGGGGGTGGCACGGTGACCGAGATCCTGCTGCTGCTCCTCGCGCTCGCCCTGACGCTGGCCTGCGCGGTGTTCGTCGCCGCCGAGTTCTCCCTGACCACCGTCGAGCGCAGTGAGCTGGAGCGCGCTGCCGCCGCCGGTGAACGGGGAGCCGAGAGCGCGTTGAAGGCTGCCAAAAAGCTGACCTTCCAGCTGTCCGGTGCCCAGTTGGGCATCACGGTGACCTCGCTCGTCATCGGCATGCTCGCCGAGCCGTCCGTCTCCGCCCTGCTGCGCGGGCCGCTGACCGCGGCCGGACTGCCCGACGGGGCCGTCGCCACCACGGCGACGCTGCTCGGCGTGGCGCTGTCCACGGTCGTCCTGATGGTCGTCGGCGAGCTGGTCCCCAAGAACTGGGCGATCTCCCGCCCGCTGGCCGTGGCGAAGGTGGTGGCCGGTCCGCAGCGTGCCTTCACCGCCGTCTTCGCCCCGCTGATCCGGCACCTGAACAACACCGCCAACCGCCTGGTGCGCCGCTTCGGGCTGGAGCCCGCCGAGGAGCTCGCCTCGGCCCGCACCCCGGAGGAACTGGTCGCGCTCGCCCGGCACTCCGCCCGCGAGGGCGCGATAGAGGCCGATTCCGCCGAACTGTTCGTGAAGACCCTGCACCTGGGCGAGCTGACCGCCGAGAACGTGATGACGCCCCGCGTGGACGTGCGGGCCCTGGAGGCCCACGCCACCGCGCTCGACGCCGCCCATCTGACCCTGGCCACCGGCATCTCGCGGTTCCCGGTCTACCGGGACTCGCTGGACGAGGTCGTCGGCACCGTCCACGTCCGGGACGTGCTGGCCCTGGAGGAGGACAAACGGCCCCTCACCCCGATCGTGGACCTGATGACCGAACCGCTGCTGGTTCCGCACTCGCTGCCCGTGGACACCCTGCTGGGTCGCCTCCGCAGGGCCCGCACGATGGCCGTGGTGATCGACGAGTACGGCGGCACCGCCGGTGTGGCCACCGTGGAGGACATCGTCGAGGAGGTCGTCGGCGAGGTGCGCGACGAGCACGACCCGATGGAGGTCCCCGACCTGATCGAGGCCCCGGACGAGGACGGCCGCAAGGTGTGGGAGGCCGACGGCAGTGTGCGCCTCGACGAGCTGGCCGAGATCGGCCTCACCGTGCCCGAGGGTCCCTACGAGACACTCGCCGGCCTGATCGCCACGCGCCTCGAACGCATCCCCGTCGAACGGGACACGGTGGACGTCGACGGCTGGCAGCTGACCGTGCTCGACGTCGACCATCACCGGGCGGACCGGGTGACGCTCACCATGCCCGCCGCCACCCACACGCACGAGGAGGATGCCCGATGACCACCGTCCAGCTGCTGATCGGCGCACTCACCCTCATCACGAACGCCTTCTTCGTCGGCGCCGAGTTCGCGCTGATCTCGGTACGCCGCAGCCAGATCGAACCGGCCGCGCTCAAGGGCGACCGGCGGGCCAGGACCACGCTGTGGGGGCTGGAGCACCTCTCCGCGATGATGGCCACCGCCCAGCTCGGCATCACCGTCTCCTCGCTGGTCCTCGGCGCCGTCGCCGAGCCGGCCATCGCGCACCTGCTGGAACCGCCGTTCGCCTCGATCGGCGTGCCCGAGGCGCTCGTCCACCCGATCGCCTTCGTCATCGCGCTCACCCTGGCCACGTACCTCCACATGCTGATCGGCGAGATGGTCCCGAAGAACATCGCGCTGGCCGCCCCGGCACCCACCGCGCTGCTCCTCGGACCGCCCCTGGTCGCCGTCACCCGGGCGCTGCGCCCGCTGATCTTCGGCATCAACGCCTTCGCCAACACCCTGCTGCGCCTGCTGAAGGTGGAACCCAAGGACGAGGTCGCCGCCGTCTTCACCGACGACGAACTCGCGCGGCTGGTCGCGGACTCCCGCGACGCCGGTCTGCTCGACCCGGAGGACAGCGAACGTCTCCAGGACGCGCTCGAACTCGGCACCCGCACGGTCGGCGAGATCATGATCGCGCGATCCGACTTCGTCACGGTCGGCGAGGACGTCACGCCGCGCGGGCTGGAGCGCACCGCCGCGGAGCACGGATTCTCCCGGCTGGTCGTCACCGGTTCCGGGGGCGGGATCCTGGGCTTCGTGCACATCAAGGACGCCCTCGGTGCGGCCGATCGCTCGGCCCCCTTCCCCCGAGCGAGCCTGCACACCGTCACGGAGGTGCCGGTCTCGACCCCCCTTGACGACACCATGTCCGCCATGCGGGCCGCCGGTACGCACCTCGCCGCCGTCACCGGCGTCGACGGCGCCGTGGTCGGTTTCGTCACCATGGAGGACGTCCTGGAGGAGCTGGTCGGCGAGGCGTCCGAACCCGCCGCCGGCTGAGCAGGCCCGCCGGCGGGGCCGCAGAGCCCCGCCGGACCGGTGCGAGCCCCGCCGGTGGCGTTCGGGCATCCGGGTGACGGCCGGTACGGATGGTGACGTATGCGCCGGACGGGCATTGCGTACGTCACCACCGGCCTGTCCCCGGCGGGCGCAGCCCGTGGAGCCCCGGCCGGCCCGTGACCGGCAGGAGTCCGTCACCGCGAGATCAGGCCGGCACCTCGTGCGGGATGCCGCGGGTGGTGACGACCCTGGCGCTGCCGTCGGCCAGCCGGTAGGACAGGCCCACCACTGCCACGCTCCCGGCCGCCACCTGGTCGGCGAGGACCCGGGAGCGGTCCAGGAGCAGGTCGACGGTGTGTCGTATGTGCTCGGCGATGATGTCGTCCTCGTCGGTGAGCCCGGCGGCACGGGCGGCCAGCACGCTGGGGGTCACGCGTTCGATGACGTCGCGCACGTATCCGGTGGCGCTGACCCCGTCCGCCACGGCGGCGCGGGTGGCGGCGACCGCACCGCAGGTGTCGTGGCCGAGCACGACGACCAGCGGACAGTCCAGCACGCTCACGGCGTACTCGATGCTGCCCAGGACCTCCGCTCCCGCGACGTGGCCCGCGGTGCGGACGACGAAGAGGTCGCCCAGCCCGCGGTCGAAGATGATCTCGGCCGCCAGCCTGGAATCGGAACAGCCGAAGAGGACGGCGAAGGGACGTTGGGCGGGCGCGGTCTCGGTACGGCGTGCCGCGTCCTGGTTCGGGTGCTCAGGTGCACCCGCGGTGAAACGCCGGTTGCCGGCCAGCAGCAGCTCGAAGGCCTCGGACGGAGTCGGTGACAGCGATGTACTCATGACCGCAGGCTACGACGCCGCCCGGGCCTCCACCCACCGAGGGTCACGCCTCCAGCAGGTCGGGCACGACGGAGCGCAGGGTGTGGACGCCGATGGCTCCGGCCCGCTTGAGGACCGGAACCGGTCCGGTGAGGTCCACGATCGAGGAGGCGACGGCCGCCTCGGTGGGACCGCCGTCGAGGTAGACGGAGACGGAGTCGCCCAGCATGTCCTGTGCGGCGTCGCAGTCCTGGGGGGAGGGGCGACCGGTCAGGTTGGCGCTGGAAACCGCCATCGGCCCGGTCTCCGCGAGCAGTGCGAGGGCAACGGGGTGCGAGGGCATCCGGACGGCGACCGTACCGCCCGTCTCTCCGAGGTCCCAGGTCAGCGAGGGCAGGTGGCGGGTGACCAGGGTCAGTCCGCCCGGCCAGAAGGCCTCCACCAGCGCCCATCCCTGCTTCGGGAGATCGGCCACGAGGTCGTGCAGGGCGTCCGGGGAGGCGACCAGGACCGGCGAGGGCATCGCACGGTCGCGGCCCTTGGCTCCCAGCAGGCTGTCCACCGCGTCGGGGTTGAAGGCGTCCGCACCGATGCCGTAGACGGTGTCGGTCGGGAGCACCACGAGGTCGCCCCGCCGGACCGCCAGTGCGGCGGCGGTCAGCCCCTCGGCCCGGGCCGAATCCGTGGAGCAGTCGTATCGAAGGGCCATGGCCGCGTCTCCATCCCACCGGGCTCTCGGCCCGGACCTGCCGTGTGACGTCGGCAGGCTACCGGAACGGCCCGCGCACCGGGCAGCAGGGCGTCAACACCGCGGACGACCATTCCCCCGATCGTGGAACGGCGCGCACCGCCGTGGGCGGCGCCGTCCGCCGCGGTTCCGGGCGGCAGGGTGCGCGGTGTGCCCGGCGCCCCGGGCCGGTTCGTGCGCTCCGGGGAGTTTCCGCTCCGCCCCGTCGGGGGTAGTCGGATCCCAGCGGTCGACGAGGCCCGTCCGTTGGCCGGCCGCGACGGTGCCGGCCGGACCGGCCGGGAAGCACCCCGATACCGGGCCCGGGGCCCGTGTGATCCTGTGCATCCACTCCGGGGAGGCGATCGTGCCGGGCAGGGGCATGCGAGGGGCCGCGGGCGCGACGGCCGCGGTCTGCATGCTGCTGCTCCTCGGCCCGGCCACGCCGGGCGGGGGCGTCCCCCGTGCCGGACGGCTGCCGCCCGGCGCGGCCAAGGAGGTCGTGCCCGACCGGGTCGGCACGTGGAACATCTGCAATCCGTGCGGGAGCGGGAACGACTACGGCCGTGCGACGGAGATCGCCACGTACGCGCCGCAGGTGATCGGCCTGCAAGAGGCCTGCGTACGTGACGTCGAGCGGATCCGCGCATACCTGGAGGAGGTCTACGGGCTGGCCTACCACGTCCGCTACGGAACAGTCCTGCGCAACTGGAACCGCTGCGGGGGGCTGCCGTGGCGGCCGGGCGGCTACGGCCAGGCGATCCTCTCGGCAGCGCCGATGACCGACCGGGTGAGCGTCGAGTACCCCGACGGCGGTTCCGAGGACCGCGGCTACCTGGCCGTCACCACACTGGTGGGCGGCCGGCCCGTCCGCATCTTCAACACCCACCTCGCCGAGCGGCGGCAGGGCGAGGTGCGGGCCGGCCAGGTCGAGGTGCTCGCCGCCGCGGTGGCCCGGCACGACCGCGCGATCGTCCTCGGTGACTTCAACGCCGTACCGGACGCGCCCGAACTGGCCCCCTTGTGGGCTCTGGCCCCGGACGCGGACCCCGGCTGCCGTCCCCAAGCCGGCGATGCCGGCGGGGACGCAGACGACTGCACGGCGACCACCGACTGGGAGAGCAAGTTCGACTACGTGTTCCTGCGCGGTGTCGTGTCGGGCCCGCACCACGTGCGCCCCAGCCGGTACTCGGACCACCACGTGCTGTACACCGATCTGGACCGCAGCCGGGAGCCGTGACCGTGCCGGGAGCGCAGGACGCTCCCGGGCCGGGGGGACCCGCGGTGTTCGGCGGCATCAGGTGGCTCGCCGCCCCGCCCATGCGGCCGCCTTCCGCAGTACGGGGGCGCGACCGCGGTCCGGTACCGTCCACAGGGTCTGCCCGTGGAGGCCCCAGCGTTCGAGCAGGGCGTTCGCGGCCTGGAAGCCGGTCGTGGCCGCCCGTTCCATCAGCGCGACCGGAAGATCGGTACGCACGACGTCTCCGGCGAGGACCAGTCCGGGATCGCAGGTGCGGACGGTGGGGCGGTCGGCGTAGCCGCCCACCGGAAACAACGGGCAGTCCGCACGCCACTCGTTGCGGACGTCGACGACCTCGGCGGCGCGGGTCTCCGGGTACACGCGGTGGAGCTGCCGCAGCAGTCGCTGCTCCTGAACGGGGCGGGGGACGCTCGGGTCGACGGCGTAGGCGTGGAGTTCCACCACGGATCCTCCGGTGCGCGCCGCCCAGCGGGCGGCCTCGTCCTCCCAGCGGTTCAGCACGCTGATGTTGTCGAGACCGCCGAAGCCGCTGGTGCCCAGGAAGCCCGGCCGGTCGGGGGCGACGGGACGGTCGAGCCAGAGCCGGACGACGAGGAAGGGCGGAGCGGACCGCAACCGCGCCACGCGCTCCCGCCACGGCCGGTCGGCCAGCCGGTCGGAACGGGCCACCAGCGACCGCAGGCCGCCGGCGTCCAGGGCGAGGACCACGGCGTCGTACCGGGACGTGGCGGCGCTCCCGGTCACCTCGAAGAGGCCGGCCGGAGTGGGCCGGACATGGTCGACGGGGCTTGCGGTGCGTACTTCGGCCCGGTGCCGTTCCAAGTAGGCGGCCAGCGGGGCCCACAGCGCGGCCGGGTAGGGCGAGCGGGGCACGTCGAACAGCAGTCCTTCGGCGGAACCGAGGAAGTAGATGTGGAACATGAGGGCCATCTCGGCCGCGGACAGCTCCTTCGGGTCGGCGAAGAAGCTCCGGGAGAACACCTCGAAGGCCAGGTGCCGGGCCCGTTGGGGGAAGCCGATGGCCTCCAGGAAGTCGTGGGCGCTGGTGCCGTCGAGCCGGTGGTACACGTCCGGCACGCGGACGTCGAGCAGCGGCAGGGCCGGGGCCGGATTCATGGCGCGCAGGTCCCGCAGGCGGAAGGTGGGGCTGAGTGCGACGAAGCCCAGCGCGCTCCACGGCGGGGTGCGCGGTACGCGCCGGAAGCTGTCGCAGAGACCGTCCGCGTGCAGCAGCGGATAATCGGGGAGTCCGGTGAGGCCCGCCAGGCCGGGGTCGGTTCGGCGGAGCAGGCCCCGCAGGTTGTAGTACTGCCGGAAGAAGGCGTGGAAGCCGCGGCTCATCGTCACGGTGCTGCCGTCGCGCAGGCGGGTCGGCCATCCGCCCGCCCGGCCGCCCAGGTAGGGCTCGCGCTCGTAGAGCGTCACCTGCACGCCCCGTTCGGCGAGTGCGGTGGCGGCGGCGAGGCCGGCGATCCCGCCGCCGATCACGGCTGTCGTGGGGCGGCCCTGTGCGCGGCGGGCTCCTGGTGCGGCGGGCAGGACGCGTGCCCGCCGGTCCCTGCCACGGCGCGCCGCGGTCGGCGTGGGCGCGGTCATCGCGGGCCTGCCGGGCGCGCAGCGACGAAGGTGTGGGTGATGCCCGTCTGCCAGCCCGGCAGGCGCAGGGCCCGGACCGCTTCGAAACCGGCTTCGCGGATGCGGGTGGCGAACCGGTCGGCCGGGTCGAAGTGGACGACGCTGCGCCACAAGTGGCGGTAGAGGGGGCCGTCGCCCAGCAGGGTGGCCGCGGGTTGGACGATGCCGCGGCACACCGCCGTCCACACGACGCGGTCGGTGCGGCGCCCGCTGAGGCTGTATTCGTGCGCGGCGAGCCTGCCGCCCGGCCGCAACACGCTGCTGACGGTGTGGAGGACGGCGTCGGGGTCGGTGACGTTACGGAAGAGGTACGCGGCGAAGACGGCGTCGAACGGTCCCTGGACGCCCGCGTCCGCCAGATGCTCGGCCGGTGCGTGAACGAAGCGCACACCGCCCGCCCACGGTTTTGCGGCGGCTTTCGCCAGCATCCCGGCGGATGCGTCGACGGCGGTGACGTCCGCGGCGGGCAGGACGGCGCGGATCGCGGCCGTCGAGGCCCCGGTGCCGCAGCCGAGGTCCAGGATCCTCAACCCGGCCCCCGGCGCGGTGAGACCGAGGCGGCGTACCGAGCGCCGCAGGTGCGCGTGGTAGCCGGGGTTCGCCGCGACCAGTGCGTCGTAGGTGCGGGAGGCGTGGTCGAAGGCGGCGGCGAGGTCCTCGTCGCGCAGCAGGGTCATACGTTCTCCAGAGACGGGTGGTGGCGCGGTCGAGGGTCAGGGGAAGGGGCGGCGGGGCAGGCGGGGCAATTCGGCGGCGGTGCGCAACATGGGGCCGACGGGGGCGTGGCGGCCCACGGACAGGTCTTCGAGCAGGCTGGTGCGGCCGTCGAGGAAGCGGAGCAGCCGGGACGGGGGGACGCGGGTGAAGAGCCGGCAGAACAGGTCGGGGCCGTCGACCCGGCCGGTGTCCAGGGCGCGCAGCAGGACCGCGTCCATGGCACGGGCCCGCGAGGAGTGGGCGGCCGGGGGCACCGGGTCGCGACCCTGCCGCAGCGCGGCGGCGACGGCCCGGGTCTGGCGCTGGAGTCCGGCGAAGGTGTAGCCCGTGGACGGGCGGGTCGCGCCGCCGGCGGCGCCGATCCGGAACACCGAAGCGCCGACCCGCTGGGGTACGGGGGCGTCCGTCATGGGGATGAGGCCGGTCTCGGTGGCCAGGATCTCCAGGTCGCCGAGGGCCAGGACGTCCGTGGTGTAGTGCCGCAGCGCGGCCTCGTAGCCGCTGCCCGTGAGCACGCACGGGGAGAACTCGGTGTACTCGACGAGCGCCTCCCGCGGCCCAGTGGGCAGGACGTAGCCGAAGGAGAGCCCCTCGGCGGGCTGCGGTGTGCGGAAGTCCATCAGTTCGGCGGTCGTGTGGTCGAAGGCGGGCCGGGAGGTCCGGACGAACCAGCCGCGGAAGTGCTGCAGCATGGTGGTCCGGGCGGCCGGAAGGCTTCCCGGCGGACGCGAGTCGAACACCCAGCGGGCCTCCAGGGCATCCCCGCTGCCGTCGGCGCGGGTCATCAGGACCCGGGGCCCGGACGGGGCCTCCTCGACGGTGTCGACGGTCGCCTCCAGGCGCCGGACGTTGGAGCTGTGCGCGAGGTCCTGCCCGACCAGCGACTCGAAGTCGTCGGAGCGGATCATCTTGTACCGCAGCGGTGTGATGTCCGCTTCGATCGCAGGGCCGGCCGGCGGCCTCACGCGCAGGTGGCTCCATCGTGATCGCACCGCGGCGTCGAAGCGGCCGTGGCCGGACTCCCAGAAGCACCAGGTGCGGGGGGCGGGCCGCAGCGGACCGGGCGGGGGGTCGATGAGGACCACGGACGGGGCCGGGCCGCCGTGTCCGTTCAACCGGTGGGCCAGGGACAGGCCGGCGGCGCCCGCCCCGATGACCGCCACGTCCGCCTTCAGCACGGCGCTGCCTCCATCCCCGGTTCGGCGTTCCTGGGCAGGGCTTCCCGTCGGAGGGTGCGATCGGATGCGCTCTGGTGCCGAGGTCACCTGATCAGGTGCGTCCGCACGACGGCAATCCCGCGCGTTCGGGTATCCGCTCCGGAGCGCATCCGTATCACGGGAAAAGACCGAAGACACACGCTCGGAGCGATCGACACCACGACGAGAGGAACCGGGATGCGCCGCACCCAGGCGAAGGACCAGACCGCGGCCGCACCGCCGCCCGTCCCCCGCCTCGTGGCCCCCTCGGGGTCCGCTGCGCGGCGCCGCCCGACCGGCTCGGCGGGCGTCGGCACCGGGCAGGGCTCGCCTGCCCGGGACGGGATCGCCTCGGCGGTCGACCCCGCGGCCGTGGATGCGGACGTGCCCGCCGCGATCGGGAGCGCGCTGGAGCAGGTGCTCGGCGACCGGCTGACCCGGTCCGGTGTGCTGGACGCCGAGTTCGCCGGGGAACTGGCCGCGCGCGTCGCACGCTTCACCCGGGAGGGCGGCAAACGCACCCGCTCGCAGCTCCTCTGGTGGTCGATGCGCGCCTGCGGCGGGGACGACGGGCCGACGGCCGCGGCCGCCCTGCGCATCGGCGCGGCGCTCGAACTGCTCCAGACCTGTGCCCTGGTGCACGACGACGTGATGGACGGATCGGCGCTCCGGCGCGGCCGGCCGGCTCTCCACGCCGACGTGCGGGACGGCTGCGGCAGTGTCGCGGCACCGGCCCGCGCCGCCCGCTTCGGTGAGGCGGTCGCGGTCCTGGCCGGTGATCTGGCCCTCGCGTGGGCGGACGACGTGATGGCGGAAGCGGCCCTCGATCCGTGGACGGCGAGCGTCGTGCGCGAGGTCTGGAGCGACATGCGCACCGAGATGGTGGCAGGTCAGTTCCTCGACCTCCGAGGCCAGCTGACCGGGTCGCGCTCGCCGGCGCAGGCCCTGCGGGCGGCCCGCCTCAAGAGCGCCCTGTATTCGGTCGAACGGCCTCTGGCGCTGGGTGCGGCGGTGGCGGGCGCGGACGGCCGGACCCGGCGGGCCCTGTGCTCGGCCGGGCGCTGCGTGGGCATGGCGTTCCAGCTGCGCGATGACCTCGAGGACGTCTTCGGCGATCCACGGCACACCGGCAAGAGCTGCGGGGGCGACATCCGCACGGGAAAGCCGACCTATCTGGCCGCGCTCGCGGTCGCGCGCGCCGAGGCCGCGGCCGACCGGCGGGCTCTGGAAGTGCTGCAACACGCCCTCGGGAAGGAGGACCTCTCGCACGACGGCCTCGACGAGGTAAGGGAGGTGCTGGTGCGGACGGGTGCCCGAGCGGCGGTCGAGGCGAGGATCGAGCGCTTGTCGGCCCAGGGCATGCGTCACTTCGACGGCGCCGGGCTCACCGCGGACGCCGCGGGCCGGCTGCGCGGGCTGTTGACCGCCCAGGCGGCTTCCCGCTCGGTGGACGATCCGCCGGCCCCCTCGGGTCCGACGTCCGCCGCCGTCACGGCCTCCGGCGCGGCGGAGGGCGGGCGATGACCCGGACCGTGAGCGGCCGCACGGACCACGTGGTGGTCGTCGGCGCCGGCCTGGCCGGCCTGTCGGCTGCTCTGCACCTGCTGGGCGCGGGGCGCCGGGTGACCGTCGTCGAGCGCGAGGAGCTGCCCGGCGGGCGGGCGGGACGGCTGCTGCGCGGCGGCTACCGGATCGACACCGGCCCGACGGTGCTGACCATGCCAGGCCTCGCCGAAGAAGCCTTCGCCGCGGTCGGCGAGAGACTGGAGCGGTGGGTGGAGCTGATCCCGCTGCACCCGGCCTATCGGGCGTCGTTCGCCGACGGCAGCACCCTGGACGTGCACACCGAGGGCGAGGCGATGGCGGCAGCGGTCGAGCGGTTCGCCGGAGCCGGTGAGGCGGCGGGGTACCTGCGGCTGCGCGCCTGGCTGGAGCGGCTCTACCGGGTACAGATGCGCCGGTTCATCGACGCGAACTTCGACTCACCGCTGGACCTGCTGACCGGTGACCTCGCCCGGCTGGCGGCGCTCGGCGGTTTCGGGCGGCTGGACCGGCGCATCGCCCGTTTCCTGAAGGACGAGCGGCTGCAACGGGTGTTCTCCTTCCAGGCCCTGTACGCCGGCGTGCCGCCGGCCCGGGCGCTGGCCGCCTACGCCGTCATCGCCTACATGGACACGGTGGCCGGCGTGTACTTCCCGCGCGGGGGCATGCACGCCCTGCCTCAGGCCATGGCGGACGCGGCGGCCTGCGCGGGCGCGGAGCTGAGGTTCGGCGAGCCGGTGACCGCGCTAGAGCGCTCCGGGGAGCGGATCACCGCCGTCGTCACCGCGAAAGACCGCATCCCCTGCAACGCTCTCGTCCTCACGCCGGACCTGCCCGTCGCCTACCGGCTCCTCGGCCGCCGGCCTCGCAGGCCGGTGCGGCTGCGGCACTCCCCCTCCGCCGTCGTTCTGCACGCGGGAACGGACCGCACGTGGCCGCAGCTGGCCCACCACACGATCTCCTTCGGTGCCGCCTGGCAAAGCACCTTCGACGAACTCACCCGACAGGGAAGGCTGATGGGCGATCCGTCCCTCCTGATCACCCGGCCCACGGCCACCGACCCGGCGCTCGCCCCGCCGGGTCGCCATCTGCACTACGTCCTCGCCCCCTGTCCGAACACCGACATCGGCCCCTCAGGGGCTGCTTGGGGCGAACTGGGGCCCCCGCTACCGGGACGACCTGCTGCGCGAGCTGGAACGGCGCGGCTTGGACGGTATCTCGTCCGCCATCGAGGACGAATGCCTGGTCACGCCGGCCGACTGGGCGGATCAAGGGCATGCGGCGGGCACCCCCTTCTCGGCCGCCCACACCTTCTTTCAGACAGGTCCGTTCCGGCCCCGCAACCTGGTGCGGGGCACATCGAACGCCGTCCTGGCCGGCTGCGGTACCACCCCCGGCGTGGGCGTGCCCACCGCCCTGGTGTCGGGGAAGCTGGCGGCGGCCAGGATCACGGGCGGTGCCCGGCGCACTTCGGCCCGGGCCAGCGGGGCGGCGCGGTGACCGGGCGGCGCGAACTCGACGCCGCGGGCATCACCGACCCGGTGCTGCGCGCGGCGTACCGGCGCTGCCGCGAGCTCAACGCGGCGCACGGGAAAGACGTACTTCCTGGCCACCCGCCTGCTCCCCGTCGAGCGCAGGCCCGCCGTGCACGCGCTGTACGGGTTCGCCCGGTGGGCCGACGACATCGTGGACTCGACGGATCGCGGTGCGGACGACGGTCTGCGCGGTGCGCGGCTGGCGGCGCTCCAGCGGTGTCTGGACGAGGGCCTGCGGCAAGGAGGCGGCGGCGAGCCGGTGGTCGCGGCGCTGGCCGACACGGCGCGCCGATACGCCATCGATCACCGCCTCTTCCAGGACTTCATGACCTCGATGCGGTCCGATCTGGTGGTGACCGGCTATCCCACCTATGCGGACCTGTACGGCTACATGCACGGCTCGGCGGCCGTGATCGGCCTGCAGATGCTGCCGGTGCTGGGCACGGTGGTACGGCGCGAGGAGGCCGAGCCGTACGCGGCAGCGCTCGGGGTCGCCTTCCAGCTCACGAACTTCCTGCGGGACGTCGGCGAGGACCTCGACCGTGGGCGCGTGTACGTCCCGGCCGACCTACTGGCCGCGCACGGGGTCGACCGGGAGCTGCTGCACCGGTGCCGGGACACGGGCGGGCAGGACCGCCGTGTCCTGGCCGCTCTGCGGGAGTTCGGGGCACTGACCCGCGGCGTCTACCGGGAGGCGCAGCCCGGCCTCGCCCTGCTCGATCCGGTGTCCCGGCCCTGCATCCGCACCGCGTACGTCCTGTACGGGAGCATCCTGGACGCCGTCGCCCGGGACGGCTATGCGGTGCTGCACCGCCGTGCCGTGGTGCCGCGCCGCAAGCGCGCCGCGGTCGCGGCGGGGGCACTGGCCCGGCTGACGGCGATCAGGCTGCGCCACCGCCGTCGGCGCGGAGCGCCGGTGCAGGCGCCGCCGGTGCCGCCGGCCGGACCGGCCCGGCCGGTATCCGAGGAGGTCGTATGAAGCCCGGTCCTTCGGCATGGCGGGCCCGTCTGCCGCTGTCGCTGCGCCGCAGACCCGTGCCGTGGGAGCAGCAGCAGCCGACCTGGCGCGCCGCCAGGCCGAGCCTGATCGCGCAGGCGCTGAAGCGGGCGCAGGCCCGGCCGTCGGGGAACTGGTTCGTCGTGGGGGCGTCCTCCTCACTCGGCGGTGACCGCCCCGTGGCCCGCACCGTGGCCGACCGGGAGGTCGTGCTCTGGCGCGGTACGGACGGGCGGCTGCGCGCCGGCCCGGGTGCCTGTCCGCACCTCGGGGCACCCCTCGCGGAAAGCCCGGTCCGGTGCGGAACGCTGGTGTGTCATTGGCACGGACTCGCTCTCGACGGCACGTCGTTCGCGGGCTGGGAGCCGTTGCCGGCCTTCGACGACGGCGTCCTCCTGTGGGTGCGGCTCGACGAGGTCGGCGGGGAGGAACCGCTCGACGCCCCCGTGGTACCGGTCCGGCCTGCTCCGGCTCGGGGGGTGACCGCGGTGTACGAGGGCACGGGGCTGTGCGAACCCGAGGACATCGTGGCCAATCGCCTGGATCCATGGCACGGGGCCTGGTTCCACCCGTATTCGTTCGTGGATCTCACGGTCGTCGGCTCGCCCGGCGGGGACGACGCCGAGGACCGCTTCACCGTCGCCGTCTCCTTCAAGGTGGCCGGGCGGCTGGTGGTACCGGTGCGGGCGGTCTTCACCGCTCCGGAACCACGTACCGTCGTCATGCGCATCACCGAGGGCGAAGGCGCGGGCTCGGTGGTGGAGACGCACGCGACGCCTCTGGGGCCGGATGAGCTCGGCCGTCCCCGCACGGCGGTGACCGAGGCCGTGGTGGCGGCCTCCGACCGGCCGGGTTTCCTGTTCGCCCGCTGGGCCGCCCCGGTCCTTCGCCCGGTGATGCGTTCTGCGGCGGCCCGGCTGTGGCGGGACGACCTGGCCTATGCCGAACGCCGCTGGCATCTGCGCTCCACGGGCCGGTCCCCTGGGTGATGCCCGGGGCGCGGCCGCTGGGGCGCCGGTTTCGCGGGCCGCCGCGGTCCGGCACCCGCGCCGACACCGGTGACCACCCGGCGCGGACGGACGAGGAGCGGAAGCCCCCGGCCACACCTCCTGCCGTCCCGTCGTCTGACCGGACCGAAACCGGGGCAGACGGTCAAACGGGGCGGAGGGAGGTCCGAGGATGACCTGGATCCGCGACGTGTTCGGCCGTGCCAGGGGCGCCGCGACCGCGGTCGGTGAGCGGCGTGCGCAGGCGCTGGCCCGACACGACGCCGAGGAGGCGGCCGAGCGGGCGCGGGCGGCGCGCTCACGCCCGGCCCGGGCACCGGAGCGGGTTCCGGACCCGTCCCGTGCGGTGCCCTGGGGCATGCGGGTCGCGGCCGAGGTCGCCTGGCGGTTCCTGGTTCTCGCCGGCGCCGTGTGGGTCGTGATGCGGGTGATCGGCTCCGTCCGGCTGGTCGCGCTGGCCTTCGTCGCCGCGCTGCTGGTCACCGCGCTGCTCCAGCCGACGGTCGCCCGGCTGCGCGGTCGGGGGCTCCCCCAGGGGCTCGCCACCGTCGTCACGGCGCTCTGCGGGTTCTGCGCGCTCGGGCTGATCGGCTGGTTTGTCGTATGGCAGGTGCTCGACAACCTGGACAGCCTGTCCGATCGGCTTCAGGAGGGCATCGCGGAACTGAAGCGGTGGCTCCTCGACAGTCCGTTCCACGTGACCGAGCAGCAGATCAACGATGTCACCGAGCGGCTGAGCGATGCCATCGGCACCAGCACCAGCGAGATCACCTCGACCGGTCTCCAGGGAGTGACCGTCCTCATCGAGGTCATCACCGGCATGCTTCTGGCGATGTTCATCACGCTCTTCCTGCTCTACGACGGGCGGCGGGTGTGGGAGTGGGCGCTGAGGCTGCTGCCGGTCGCCGTGCGGCCCCGCGTCGCCGGCGCGGGCCCACCGGCCTGGCGGACGCTCACGGCCTACATCCGCGGGACACTGATCGTGGCCCTGATCGACGCCGTGTTCATCGGGATCGGGATCTACTTCCTCGGCGTCCCCCTGGCCGTCCCGATCGCCGTGGTGATCTTCCTGGCCTCGTTCGTACCGTTGATCGGCGCCATCGCCTCCGGCGCGCTCGCCGTGATCGTCGCGCTGGTCACCCAGGGCGTCTTCACCGCCTTGATGACCCTGCTGGTGGTGCTCCTCGTGCAGCAGATCGAGGGGCACGTCCTGCAGCCGTTCATCCTCGGGCGGGCCGTCCGGATCCATCCGCTGGCCGTCGCCCTGTCCGTCGCCACCGGCGGACTGGTCGCAGGCATCGGCGGTGCGGTCGTGGCCGTCCCGCTCGTGGCCGTGGCGAACACGGTGATCGTGCATGTGCGGTCCCCTTCCGACGAGGACGGAAGGCCGGAGTCGGAGCCGGAGCCGGAGCCGGAAGCCGAACCGGGCCGGCCATCGGACCCAGAGGCGGGGGTCACACCCGCGGCGGCACCGGCGGAGTCCACGACCCCCGTTCCCGGGGCCGAGTCCGAGGTCCCCGGCGCCCCGGCCGCCGACGGGGAGCCCACCACGCGGCAGCCCCGACAGCGGCCGCCCGGTGCCGCGGAGTGAACCCCGGGGCGGGCGCGCTGGCTCGTCGCGCCGGTCAGGCGGGTGTGAGCCGCCGCGCCCCGGGCAGGAGACCCACGCCGGGAGCGGACGGACGAGGCACCGGCCCGCCGCCCGTCGGGTCCCGCGCACCCGGACCCTCGTCAGCAGGAGGGCGATCGTCATGGCATCCCAGCACCGGCACCAGCACTACCGCAGTGGGCGGGCGGCCGACCGGCACGCGCGCGCGGCAGCCGCTCGCTGGCGGCACGACGGCAGCGAACCCCGGTGGGCCCGCAGCGACCTGCGGCTCCGCCGCCTGCTCTCCCTGCTCTTCGCGCCGTTCTTCGCACTGATCGGCGTCCTCATGCTGCTTCTCGGGTCCGGGGCTACGGGCACCGCGAGCCCCCCGCGAGGCCTCTACACGGCTCTCGCCGTGTGCTGCTTCCTGCTCGCCCTCGTGGCTCTGGTCGACCTCTACGTGATCAGGGTCCGGAGGCGTGAACAACAGCGGTGGCACCGCCCTTCCTGACTGCGGAGCGTCGAGGCGGCCGGGGGCCGTTCGACGCGCCGGGACGCCCCGTGGCGGGCAGGGTCGCGTCACGGGCACCAGGAACCGCCGGGCGCCGATATCCGGTGTCCGGCGGTCCCACTGCCCGACACTGGACGCACAGCCACCTGCCAGCACACCGGGAGACAGACATGAAAATGCTGATCAACAGCCCTGAGACCGTGGTAGCCGATGCGTTGCGCGGGCTGGCCGCCGCCCACCCGGACCTGGACGTGGACCCGGAAGCGCGGGTCGTCGTTCGGAAGGGGGCGCGCGAGGGCGGTCGGGTCGGCCTGGTGTCCGGCGGCGGCTCCGGGCACGAGCCCCTGCACGCCGGTTTCGTCGGGCCCGGCATGCTCTCCGCCGCCTGTCCGGGAGAGGTTTTCACGTCCCCCGTGCCCGACCAGGTGCTGCGGGCGGCCAAGGCCGTGGACTCCGGCCAAGGGGTGCTCTTCATCGTCAAGAACTACACCGGGGACGTCCTGAACTTCGACATGGCCGCCGAACTCGCCGAGGAGGACGGCATCCGGATCCAGCGCGTACTGGTCGACGACGACGTGGCCGTCACCGACAGCCTCTACACCGCCGGCCGGCGTGGCACCGGAGCCACGCTCTTCGTCGAGAAGATCGCCGGAGCGGCCGCCGAGGAGGGCGCTCCGCTCGACCGGGTCGCCGCCGTGGCCGAGCGCGTCGGCAAGGCATCGCGCAGCTTCGGCGTGGCCCTGAGCGCCTGCACGACGCCCGCGAAGGGCAGTCCCACCTTCGACCTGCCGGACGGCGAGCTCGAACTCGGCATCGGGATCCACGGCGAGCCCGGCCGGGAGCGCCGCCCGATGATGTCCGCCCGTGAGATCGCGGAGTTCGCGGTGGGCGCCGTACTGGACGACCCCGCCGCCGTGGCCCCGGCCGACGGGCCGGTCCTGGCCCTGGTGAACGGGATGGGTGCGACGCCCCTGCTGGAGCTGTACGGGTTCCACGCCGAGGTGGCGCGCGTGCTGGCGGACCGGGGCGTGCCGGTGGCGCGGGCCCTCGTGGGCAACTACGTGACGTCGCTGGACATGGCGGGGTGCTCGGTGACCCTGTGCCGGGCCGACGAGGAAATCCTCCGGCTGTGGGATGCCCCCGTGCAGACCCCTGCGCTGCGCTGGGGCCGCTGATCGGGACCACGGGCCCGGCCCGGACAGATCCTAGGCGGCGGGACGGGCTCCGCCGGCCCTCCGGTGGGCGACGCGGCCGCCGAGGGCTCCGGTGACTCCCACCGTCGCCAGACCGGCCCATCCCCACAGCCTGCCCTTCGCGGGGTGTCCGCTCAGGCGTGCCGCCAGGGAGACCGCGTAGCAGCTGACGGCCGCCGCGTTCGAGACGGCGTGGGCGAGGCCGGTCCGGGCCTGTTCGGGCGGCAGGTCGGCCCAGTCCGCCCAGCCGGCGATCGCGGCCGGCGCCACGCCCGCGAGGCCGACGGCCGTCAGGGTCGTGGCTGCGCGCCGCTCGCCGGGGACGGAGTCCAGCACCGCGGCGGAGAGCCAGCATCCGATGGGCACCTGCACGAGGACGGGGTGGAGTGGGTGCCCCAGCGGCGCGCCCTTCAGCAGGTCCCTCGTCCCGCCCAACGGGAGCGAGCGGATCCCCCGCTGGAGGATGCGGATCGCCGGATCGGCCAAGGTGCTCCGTTCGATGCGGTTCAGGGTGGTCAGCCACCGTCCGGAGGCTGCGTTCAGCGCGAGGCCGACCTTCGCGGGGCTCAGGGCTTCCGTGTTCATGGGTGGCGCCTACCCGCCTTCCGGCATCCGTCCCACGTTGGTGTCGGCCGAATGAGATCGCGTCACCGCTGGACTGCACAGGCTCGCTGTACAGGCGCCCCTCCTTGACAGGCTGCGTATCGCTTATCGATGCTATTGATAAACGATACGCTGATACGCGCAGAGCGGGTGAGGGGAATTCATGGACGCCAAGTCCTGGTGGAGCCAGACCGACAGCCGGCTGCTGGAGGCAGCTCTGGGCCTGGCTGCCCTGTTGGTCGGCACCTTCGGCGTGCTGTTTCCGGCCCTCGGAGTGGCGGGGCTGATGGATCCGATGGACACCCGCGAGGTCGAGGCCGCGACAGCGACCCGAGTGCCGGCAATCGTGACCGATGCGGTGACGGGACACGGCATGACTCTCACCGGCACCCACCAGGCGGAACTCGTCTTCGCCAACCCGGACCTGGGTCAGCGCCTGCTGCTGGCCGTGCCGGAAATCGTCGACAGCGCGCTCCTGTTCCTCGTCCTGGCCCTCCTCTTCACGATGGCCCGGACCCTGCGCGGCGGCGACGTCTTCGTGCTGGTGAACGCGCGCCGCCTCAGCGTCATAGGACTCGCGGTGCTGGTGCACGCCCTCCTCGCCCCGGTCCTGGCGACCCTCACCACGGAGGTGCTGGTGAGTGACACCCCCATGGCCGAGCAGGTTCCGTTCTCGGTCACCTTCACCGGCGAGTACGTGTTGCTGGCGTTCCTCGTCCTGGGGCTGGGAGAAGTCTTCCGACGAGGAACGAAGCTGCGCGCCGACACGGAGGGTTTGGTCTGATGCCCCCGGAAGAGAAACATCGGGTCCAGGTCCACCTGGACCGACTACTGGCCGAGCGCGGCATGACCCTGTCCGAACTGGCGACCAGGGTCGGGGTGACAGTGGCCAACCTCTCCATCCTCAAGAACGACAGGGCGAAGGCGATCCGCTTCTCCACCCTCACCGCCGTCTGCCGCGAACTGGACTGCCAACCCGGCGACCTGCTCAGCATCCGCAACGACTGACCCCGTCCCGCAAGACCCGGACAGCGGGGTGTCGATCCGTCGCACCGTTCGCGTGGCGACGGATCGACACCACCGCGCAGGAGGGCCACCCCTTCCTGTGAACGTCATGTCCGCCCTGCTCGCGGCAGTGGCCGCGATCCCGATATGACTGATCCACCCATGCGAGTGGATCGTCCGCCCGCCCATGTCCGGTGGCGCACGGCCCTCTATATACAGGTGATGTCGCTCACCCCACCGTTCGCCTGATGGGTCGTCACGTCATGCTGAAGGTCGCTCTCCCGGTCCTCGCCGCCTCGTTCCTGTTCTCCGCCGCCCTCGCTCCGTCCGCCTCGGCGGCGCCCGCGGCGGAGGACGAGACCACCACCCCTTGTGGACCGGTGGTCGAGTACCGCGCCGTCGACTGGTGGCGCACCACCACCATTCCGCAGATCGCCCGCTCCGTCGCGGCCCAGGCGTCCAACGAGCGCTGGCAGTGGCGCAATGACGTCAACACGCTGTGGCGCGGCGACACCAGGGAGACCGTCGAGGAGATCTTCCGCACCGGGTTCACGCCCCGGGGCGACCGGCTCACCCCGCTGGCGGAGTACATCGTCAAGGGCGGCGGCCAGCTCAGCGCCCACCTCAGCACCAGCTGCGACGTATCGGTGGCGAAGAGGTTCGCCACCTACGGTGCGGAGCAGACCGGCTGGGTGTACGAGATCTACGCGCCCGGCGGCATCGACGTGAACGCGACCGCGCGGGTGAACAACTACCAGTCACCGTACCTGTGGAACAAGGAGATCGACTTCCCCGGCGGCGTCGGGGGTAACTTCATCAAGGGCGCGTGCAAGTACCGGCTGACCGGATCCGACCCGGTCACCAACGAGAAGACCTGGGAGCGGCTCGGCTGCAAGGACAACGCCGGCTTCGCGCCCTACAAGTCCGAACCGACCGCCTACACCCTCGCGCGCTGAGGCCGGCCGCGAGACGTCCTCCGGCCGGCCTCCGACCACAACGCCCGCAGCCCGGCCCGTGCGCCCCGCCGACTCCTGCGGGCTCCGCGTCGGACCGGGCGAGGGGGCGCGGGCTCGTACCGCGAGCCAGCCGGTATGCGCATCGCGCAGGGCTGACCTGCGACATCTTCGCTTGTCGAAGCCGTCACGGTGCACCAGTGTGGCGCGCATGACCTCACCGCACGCTCATGACACGGACCCTGCCCACCTGGGTGGCGAAGCTACCGCCGACTCCCCCGCCGTGCCCGGCGCCGTGCTCGCACCGCTCCACGCCTACGTCCGCGGACACGCCACCGGCGACCCGGCCCACTTCCGGCAGGCGTTCCTGCCCACCGCCCACGTCGAGGGGATCCGGGACGGCGCGTTCGTCTCGTGGCGCCTGGACGACTACTGCGCCCTCTTCCCCGGCCGGCCTGCTCCCGACGAGGCGGCCCGGTCCCGTCGGATCGACACCGTCGGCGTCCACGGCACCGTCGCTACCGCGACCATGACGCTTCGCCACGGTGCGGCCACGTTCACCGACGTCTTCCTTCTGGTCCGCGTCGACGAAGGCTGGCGCATCGCCAACAAGGCCTATCACCGGCATGAGTGAGAGACCTTCAGCAACATCCGGCACTCGACGCCCGAGTTCCCCGCGCTGATTTCTTAGCAGGGGAAGCCAACAATTCTCCTGGTCCGTCAACGAACGACTAGAAAGGATCGCATCAGACCGAACCCGACCCCCGATGAGGGTGCGGAACCCGTCGGTGGTCGGAATGACGGCGAAGGCGGTGAGCGTATGTCTGAGTCCGGCCCGAGCGATTGCGGCGGGACCATTGTCGCCCAGTCCGGTTCCCGGACCTCTTCCCCGGCAGGCCGGCCATGCTGATGCCCATCCTGTTCTCTCCCGCGCAGGCCTCGGCCCACGAGTACCGCTCCCTGACGTCGACCATCCGGGCGAAGGCGGAAGACGGGCAGGGATTCTTCGGCGGCGCCGGGCGCAAGGAGGGCGAAATGCCGTTCCTTCCGCTCCGCCTCGGACTGCGGGGGCTGTTCGTCGAGCTCTTCATCGAACTCCGCCCCCGCAATACGAGCCTGCGCATCGCCGGATTCCGCAAGCTCGTGGAGAACGGACAGACCCCACCGGATTCGTACGTGCACCACGTGCGCGACTCGGCGGTACCGCAGGGCCTCCACCGGACGGAGACCCTGCCGTTCGGCGGGGCCCGCGCCGACCTGGAATCGGCTGCCGCCGTCCGGCGCGCCGGGATCCTGATCGGACGCCGGGCCCTGAGCCTCGCCGTGATCCGGCTGCACCAGAACTGCGATCCACAGAGCACCGCCTACGGAATGCTCGTGCTCTCGGAAATGCTCTGCGAGGCCGCCCGGTACCCGGCCCTGGCCGATGCGATGTCCCGGCTCTGGATGAGCGGCGGCCGGCTGTAGTCCGTGCCCCTGACCACGGACTACAGCCGGTCGAGGGTCTGGCCGCTCAGAGGGTCTCACTGAGCGAGTCCGCCAAGCGGCGCCGGGCCGTTCGGGTCGCGGGCAGGGCGGCCGCCGACACCGCGCCCACCACCGATCCGGCGATCACCGTCAGCAGCACCGGCAGCGGAGGCAGCTGGGCGATGCCCGCGCCGATGCCGCTCGACGCTCCCTGGGTGTCCACCAGCCAGGTGCCGGACAGGACACCCACGGCCGTGCCCACCAGTGCGGCCGCGAGCGCGGTCAGGCCGGCGGCCGTCACGATCATCGCGCCGATCTGCCGGGGCGTGAGCCCGATCGCCTTCAGCGCGAGCAGGTCGCGGCCCCGGTCGCGCACACCGGTGCCGATCAGGGTCAGCAGTTCGATCAGCCCGATGAGGGCCAGTACGGCGATCAGGGCACCGATCACCCCGCGCGCCGGTCCCAGACGGTCCGCCGGGTTGGGCGTCTCGCGGATGTCGAGGGCCGCTCCGGCGGCAGCGGCGAGGGCGCTGCTCACCGATCGGGGGTCGGCGCCTTCGCGCAGTTCCAGGGCGTGGTAGGCGGGCCGCAGCTGCGGGTCGCGCTCGCGCAGCGCGTCGAGGGTCGTGGTGATCACCCGGCCGCCGGATTCGGGCTCGATGGTGCGGCCGACGAGGTGCAGGATCTGCGGCCGTCCGCCGACCGTCATCCGTACCCAGTCGCCGACCCGTACGCCGAGGAGGTCCAGCAGCCCCTGCCCGGCCACCGCCTCGTCGGGGCCGGCGACCGCGCGCCCTTCGACCACCGCGGAGGGGTAGGGCCGGAGCGCCGTGCCGAGGCCGCGCAGGGTGATGGTTCCGGTCTGTCCGGGGACGAGCGCCGCCATCTCGGCGGCCGGGTGGACGGCCTCGACGTCCTCGGCCGCCGCGAGGATGCCCTCCAGCTCCGCGTCCGACGGCCCGGCGGGCTGCTCGGCGCGTACGGTCAGTGCCGCGGCCAGCCCCATCTGCGCGGGCCGGCTGCGGAACTGGTCCAGGGTCGACCAAGCCACCAGGGCGACCGTGATGAGCACCAGCGGAAGCGCGAGCCGCGCGACCGGCACCAGCGTCCGTCCGCGCCGGGGGAAGGCCGCGCGCCACCCCAGGACCAGGGCGGGCGGGACACGCACGCCGAGCGCCCGCTTGCCGAGCGCGGTCATCGGGGCGGCGGACGGGAGTGCGGCCCGGGCGACCGGCACCGGTGGCACCCGTCCGGCCCGCCAGGCCGAGAGCCCCGTGGAGGCCGCGATCAGCAGCACCGCGCCGACGGGTATGCCGATCATCAAAGCGGTATGGCCGGGCAGGTCCTGCCACACGGCGGCGGCCTCCCCGATCCGCCCCGGTATGCGGGCGCCGAGCAGGGCGATCGCCGTGGTGCCGAGGGCCACGCCGAGGAGCGCGAAGGCCAGGTGCTGCACGAGGAAGCCACGGGCGACCTGGCCGGGGGTGAAGCCGATCGCCTTGAGCACGGCGATGTCCCGCAGCTGGCCCCGGACACGGGCGCCGATCGCGCCGGACGCGGCCAGGGCGGCCGCGAGCAGGGCGCCGAGGCCGAATACGGCGAACATCGCGCCCAGGAGCCGGTCGTCGCCGCCCGCGTCGGCGCGAGCCTGCTGCCACTTGGTGACCTCGGCCACCCGGTCGGCGCCGAGTACGGTGACCGCTCGCTGGACGATGAAGTCCGTGTCGGCCGGGTCCTCCAGGCGCAGCCCCACGCTCTGCCCGGTGTCCGCACGGGCGATCCCGTCGAGCGTGGCGGGGAGCACCCAGCCGATGCCCGCCACGCCGCCGGGCTGGTAGCGGGGCTCGGCCACGTCGGCGGTTCCGCTCACCCGCAGCAGGTGCGCGGCGCCGTCCGGCCCGGTGACGCGTACGGTGTCGCCCGGCTCCGCCCAGAGCGCACGGGCGACCGAGGTCTCCAGGACAACGGATCCGGCGTCCGGGCCCCCGCCGGCGTCCGGCGCGGTGAGCCAGCTGCCGGCGCCGACGAGCGGCCGTCCGGTTCGCGGCGGCTCCGCCGGGGCGGCGCGGAGCGTCACCCCGGCCCGGGCCCCGCGGGACTCGACGGTCGTCGCCGCCGTGCGGTAGGGCCCCGCCAGTGCCTGGACCCCCTCCACACCCGACAGGGCCCCCGTGTCCGCACCGGCGCGGGTGTGCAGCCAGATGTGGGCACCGTGGGACTGGTTGAAGACCCGCTGCCAGGGGTTCGCGGCGTAGCCGAAGAGCGCGCCGGCCAGCAGGAGCGAGGCGATGACCCCGGCGCTGGCCAGGACCACGAAGAGGGCTTCGCCGCGGTGTGCGCGGAAGTCGGCCTGCGCCCAGCGCAGGGTGGCCCGCACGCTCACTCCTTCAGTTCGAGGACGCCGGTGACGCCGCCGGCCGGCCCGGGGCGTCCGCCGCCGAGCGGTGCGTCGTCGGCTATGCGGCCGTCGAAGAAGCTGATGACGCGGTCGGCGGCGCTGGCCATCCGGGCGTCGTGCGTGACCATCATGATCGTCTGTCCGCGCTGGTGGAACCGGGTGAGCAGCCGCAGCACCTCACGCGTGCCCTTGCTGTCGAGGCTGCCGGCCGGTTCGTCGGCAAGGAGCAGCCGGGGGTGGTTGACCAGGGCGCGGGCGAGCGCGACCCGCTGCTGTTCGCCACCGGACAGTTCTCCGGGCATGGACCGCTCACGGCCTTCGAGGCCGAGCTCGGCGAGTAGTTCGGCGCGGGAGTCGCGGGCGGCCTTCGGGGAGGCGCCGGCGAGCAGGGCGGGCAGTTCGACGTTGTCGGCGACGGTGAGGTTGGAGACGAGGTTGAAGAACTGGAAGACGACGCCGATGCTGCGGCGCCGCAGCACGGCCCAGCGGGCCTCGCGGTATGCGTCGACCCGCTCCCCGTCGAGCCACAGCCGGCCGCCGTCGGGCCGCTGGAGCCCGCCGATCAGGTGCAGCAGTGTGGACTTGCCTGCTCCGGACGGTCCGGTGACGGCGACGAACTCCCCGGGTTGGACGGACAGGTCCACACCGCGTACCGCGGGCACCGGCGCGCCTTCGCCGTGGTGCGTCTTGGTCAGGCCTTCGGCGCGGACGAGGGGCACCTCGGGGCGGACGGCGGGCGGCACGGCCGGAGCGGCCGTGGCGTCGTCGCTCATTCCAGCTCCTCCTGACAGCGTTCCAGCCAGTCGAGGTCGGCCTGCAGGTGCAGCATGGCGCCCTCGATCAGCAGTTGGGAGATCTTGTTGTCGCGGTCCTCGGCCGCGGCCAGCTTCGACAGGTCCCGCATGGTGTTGAGGTACTGGCGCCGCTGCTTGTTGATCAGGGCGATCGGATCGGCCAGGCCCGAGCGCGGTGCGAGCGCCAGCTTCATGAAGAACTCGTCCCGGACGCGGGGTTCCTCGGCGGTGTCCTCGAACCACGCCAGTACGGCTTCGCGCCCGGCGTCCGTCAGTTTGTACGTGCGTTTGTTGGGGCGGCCCGACTGTTCGACGTCCTCGCCCTCGATCAGGCCGCTCTTCTCCAGCCTTCCGAGGGTGACGTAGATCTGGCCGACGTTGGGCTGAGGGTACGCGGCGCCCAGGAGCTTCTCAAGGTCCTGCTTGAGCTCGTAACCGTGCGCAGGGCTACGGGTGAGGAGCGCAAGGAGCGCCAGCCGCACTCGGCCCCTCCTTCCCGCTCCGTAGTCAACCGTTCACTTGTGCTCGGCCGGATGTGGCCGGAGTCCGTCTTGTCTGCCTGGACGTCTAGTATCGCCCATGCCTAACGGGTATATATAGGCCACGATGGTCGGCAGTGCAGCCGGATCGTGTTCTGGGAGGAATCTATGCGGTGGATGCGTGCCGCGGGTAGAGCTCTCCTGGTCGCAGCGGTCCTGCTGGCCGGGTACGCCGGTCTCGGCGTACGCCCCGGCGCGGGTACTGCCGCCTCCGATGCCCGAGGCCCCCTGACGCTCGTGACGGCGGGCGACCTGACCGACTACCTCGGCCCCGTCCTCGACGACTGGAACGCGAGCCGTCCCGGCGAACGCGTCACGCTCGTCGAGCTGCCCGACTCGGCCGACGAGACCCGGGCCCAGATGATCAGCGAGCTGCGGTCCGGCCGCGACCGGTTCGACGTGCTGAACATCGACGTCGCCTGGACCTCCGAGTTCGCGGCCGCCGGATGGATCTCACCGCTCGATCGGGACCGGTTCCCGCTGGATGCCTTCCTGCGGCCGGTCGTGGACACCGCGACCTTCGACGGACGACTGTACGCGGTCCCGTACGTCACGAACGCGGGCCTGCTCTACTACCGCAAGGACATCCTGGACCTGGCGGGCGAGAAGCCCCCGCGGACCTGGTCCGAACTGGCCCGCCAGGCGCGCACGCTCGCCCCGCTCCACGGGCTGGACGGCTACGCGGGCCAGTTCCTCCCGTACGAGGGACTCACCGTCAACGTCACCGAGGCCGTGCACTCGGCGGGCGGCGCGATCCTGCGCGACGAAGGCGCCCGGGTCGCCGTGGACTCGGACGGGGCGCGCGCCGGACTGCGGTTCCTCGCGGACGGGGTGCGGGAGGGATGGATCTCCCGCGAGGCGCTCGGCTACAAGGAGGAGGAGTCCCGGAAGGCGTTCCAGGACGGACGGCTGCTGTTCCTGCGGAACTGGCCCTACGTGTACGCGGACGCGAGCGCGGCCGGGTCGGAGGTCGCGGGCAGGTTCGGTGCCGTACCGCTGCCGGGAGCGGACGGGCCCGGCACCAGCGTGCTCGGCGGCTCCAACCTGGCTGTCAGCACCCACGCCCGCCATCCGGCGTCGGCGGCCGACCTGATCTCGTACCTCACCAGTGAACGGGTGCAGCGCCGGGTCCTCACCGAGGGGGCGCTGCCACCGGTGCGCGCCGCGCTGTACGAGGATCCCGCGCTGGTGCGCGCGTATCCCTATCTGCCGACGTTGCGGCAGAGCGTGCTGTCTGCGGCACCGCGCCCCAAAAGCCCGCGCTATGACCAGGTGAGCCTCGCCGTGCAGGCCGTGGGGCAGGACGTCCTGGCCTTGCGTCAGACGCCTGACGAGGCGGTGGAGCGGCTGGCGCGCGAGCTCGCGGCCATTGCCCGCACGGGCTGATCACATTTCCGCATCTCTCTGAGGGCTTCTACTTACATGTTAAGTAGAAGCCCTCTTTCGCATACGCGGCGACTCACGGACAAACCACCCCAGCTTTGACCCGTTTCTGGACACATCGTTGACATCTTCCAGTCGCCGCTACTTAACATGCATGCATAACAGCGCACCTGATCCAGGGCGCTCTCGCATTCAAAGACAGGTCGACGCGAGATGCTCAGCACCCTTCCGGCCGGTACCGGTCACCCCTCCCGCAGCGCCGCCCCTTCCGCCCCGTGGTGGCGCGACGCGGTGATCTACCAGGTCTACGTCCGCAGCTTCCTCGACAGCACCGGGGACGGCGTCGGCGACCTCGCCGGCGTCCGCGCCGGACTTCCCTACCTCAGGAAGCTCGGCGTCGACGGCATCTGGCTCAGCCCCTTCTACCCTTCGCCGCAGCACGACCACGGCTACGACGTCGCCGACTACTGCGGCGTCGACCCGGTCTACGGCGATCTCGCCGAGTTCGACCGGCTGGTCGCCGACGCCCACCGGCTCGGACTCCGACTGCTGCTCGACATCGTCCCCAACCACTGCTCCAGCGCGCACCCGTGGTTCCGCGAAGCGCTCGCCGCGGCCCCCGGCAGCGAGGCACGATCCCGCTTCCACTTCGCCGCCGGCCGCGGTCCGCAGGGCGAGGAGCCGCCCAACAACTGGCGCGCCATGTTCGGCGGCCCGGCGTGGAGCCGGACCACCGGGGCCGACGGCACTCCCGGCGAGTGGTACCTGCACCTCTTCACGCCTGAGCAGCCCGACCTGAACTGGCGCGACCCCGTCGTGGGCGACGACTTCGAGCGCGTGCTGCGCTTCTGGCTGGACCGAGGCGTCGACGGGTTCCGCATCGACGTCGCCGCCGGGCTGTTCAAGCACCCCGAGCTGCCCGACTCGGACGACCCCGGAGCGGACGAGCGGGCCCGCGACGCCGTCAACCAGCTGGCCTGGAACCAGCCCGAGGTGCACGGCGTGTGGCGCCGGTGGCGCGCGATCTGCGAGGAGTACACCGCTCGGGACGGCCACGAGCGGCTGCTGGTCGGCGAGGTGTCCGTGCCCACCGCACGCGAGCACGCCGAGTACGTCCGCCCCGACGAGCTGCACCAGGCCTTCTTCTTCGACCTGCTCAGCGCGCCCTGGGACGCCGAGGCCTTCCGCACGACGATCACCGACGCGATGCGCGACATCGCCGGCACCGGCTCCACCGTCACCTGGGTCCTCAACAACCATGACCAGGTCCGCACGGTCACCCGCTACGCGGGCGAGCCCGGGGTGGAGGGCAGCGGGCTGGGCGCGGCCCGCGCCCGCGCAGCGGCCCTCCTGATGCTCGCCCTGCCCGGCGCCGCGTACGTCTACCAGGGCGAGGAGCTCGGCCTCCCCGAAGTCCTCGACCTGCCCGACGAGGTCCTCACCGATCCGATCTTCCGCCGCACGGGCAGCCGCAAGCACGTACGGGACGGCTGCCGCGTCCCCCTGCCCTGGTCCGGGCACGCCTCGCCCTTCGGCTTCAGCCAGGAGACGGCCGGCGTCAAGCCGTGGCTGCCGCAGCCCGACTGGTTCGCCGAGCACGCCACCGACCGCGCGCTCGCCGACACCCGTTCCTTCTGGCACCTCTACCGCGAAGGACTCCAGCTGCGACGCACCCTGCCGCAGCTCGGCGAGGGCACCCTGCGGTGGCTGGACGCACCCGCGCAGGTACTGGCCATCGCCCGCGGCGACGGCCTGGTCTGCGCGGTCAACTTCGGCACGGAGCCGGTGCCCGCGCCGGTTCCCGGCACTCCGCTGCTCGCCAGCGGCCCCTGCCCCGACGGGGTGCTCCCCGCGGCGACCGCGGCCTGGTGGGCGGGCGAGTACCCGGTCCCCGGCCCGGCCGCCCCGCGGCCCCACCCCCTCGGCCCGTAGGCCCTCGCTTCCCAGGCCTCGGCCCGTACCCCTCGGCGCACAGCCCCGCACCCCGCAGCCCCTGTCACCCCGCAATTCCCGAGCAGCCGCTCCCCAACCCCGGATCTCCCCGAAAGGACCCCTCATGCGACGAACCGGCAAGACGACCCGCCGCAGTGCCGCCACCGCCACCGCGGCCCTGGCCCTCGCCCTCGGAACCACCGCCTGCGGCGGCGCCGCCGGGCCCGCGGGCAGCGGCGAGCTCAGCGGCCAGACCGTGACCGTGGCCGGCGTCTGGACCGGCGCCGAGCAGGACAGCTTCAAGAAGGTGCTCGACGCCTTCGCCCAGAAGACCGGCGCCAAGACGGTCTTCGTGCCCTCCGGGGACAACGTCTCCACCTTCGTCGGAAGCAAGATCGAAGGCGGCAACGCGCCCGACGTGGTCATGGTTCCCCAGGTGGGGGTGCTCCAGCAGTTCGCGAAGGAGGGCTGGCTGCAGCCGCTGTCCGACCAGACCGCCAAGACCGCCGGGTCCACCCTCGCTCCGGTGTGGAAGAACTACGGCACCGTCGACGGCACCTACTACGGCCTCTACTTCAAGGCCGCCCACAAGTCGACCGTCTGGTACTCCCCCGAGGCGTTCGCCCAGGCCGGCGTCGGCGAGCCCAAGAGCTACAGCGACATGCTCAAGGTCGGCCGCACCCTCGCGGACTCGGGCCGCCCGGCCTTCGCCATAGCCGGCGAGGACGGCTGGACCCTCACCGACTGGTTCGAGAACATCTACCTCTCCCAGGCCGGACCGGAGAAGTACGACCAGCTCGCCCAGCACAAGCTGAAGTGGACCGACGAGAGCGTCGTGCGGGCCCTGACGACGCTCGGGGAACTGTTCAAGGACAAGCAGCTCGTGGCCGGCGGCGCGCAGGCCGCGCTCGGCACCGACTTCCCCTCGTCGGTGGCGCAGGTCTTCGGCCCGGAGCCCAAGGCCGGCATGGTCTACGAAGGCGACTTCGTGGGCGGCGTGGCCAAGGGGCAGTTCGGCAAGAAGCTCGGACAGGACGCCAAGTTCTTCCCCTTCCCCTCGGTCGACGGCGGCCGGGCGCCGGTGGTCAGCGGCGGTGACGCGGCGGTCGTCCTGAAGGACGGCAAGAACGGCGAGGCGGGCATGAAGCTGGTCGAGTTCCTCGCGAGCTCCGAGGCCGCCGAGGTCTGGGCGGGCGCGGGCGGATTCCTGTCCCCGAACAACGAGGTCGACTTCGCCTCGTACGGCGACGACACCACGCGCAGCACCGCCAACTCCCTGATCGCGGCCGGCAACTCGATCCGCTTCGACATGTCGGACCAGGCCCCGGCCGCGTTCGGCGGTACCAAGGGCGCGGGCGAGTGGAAGCTCCTCCAGGACTTCCTGCGCGACCCCTCGGACCCGCAGGGCACCGCCACGAAGCTCGAGGCCGAAGCCGCCAAGGCCTACGGGAACTGAGGCGACGCCATGGCTGACACCGTGACCGCCCGTCCGGCGACCGGGCGCCGCCCCGCGGCCGACGGGCGGCGTCGGGCCCAGCGCAGGAGACGCCGCCTCGCGGTGGTCTTCGTCCTGCCGGCCCTGCTGCTGCTCGGCGCGCTGGTCGTCTACCCCGTCCTGTTCTCCTTCGGCCGCAGCCTCTTCGACGCCGACGGCAACCGGTTCGTCGGCGCCGCCAACTACGCGGCGATCGTTCAGGACCCGGCGACCCTCAAGGCCATCCGCAACAGCGCCGTCTGGGTCGTCGTCGCGCCCACCCTGCTCACCGGACTCGGCCTGATGCTCGCCGTGCTCACCGAGAAGGTGCGCTGGGCGACGGCCTTCAAGCTGGTGCTCTTCCTCCCGATGGCCGTGTCGTTCCTCGCCGCGGGCATCATCTTCCGGCTGGCCTACGACCAGGACCCGGACCGGGGCGTCCTCAACGCCGCCGCCGTGGCCGTCCACGACGGTTTCGACGACGCCGCCGCGTATCCGACCGCCCGGGTCCGGGAGGGCTACGGCCTGACGGGCCCGGCGGGCGGCCCGTACACCACGGAGGCGACCCTGCGGCCCGGGGACTCGATCGGCCTCGGGTTCATCGGGATCGCTCCCGACGCGATACCGGCCGGTGCCGGGGCCGCGTCCGATCCGGCCGCCCCGGCGGGTGCCGCACCCGGCCCCGACACGATCTCAGGCGTCGTCCACCTCGACTTCGCACCCGGTGGTGCGGGGACGCCGGGCAGGGTCGACCCGGGTGAGAAGGGTCTGCCCGGCATGACCGTCGAGGCCGTACGGGACGGCCGGGTGGCCGCGACCGCCACCACGGCCGATGACGGCTCCTTCCGGTTCGCCGGGCTGGCCGACGGCGCCTACACCGTCCGGCTGCCCGCGGCCAACTTCGAAGCCCCGTACCAGGGTGTGAGCTGGCTCGGTCCGGCGCTGGTCACGCCCGCCATCATCGGCGCCTACCTGTGGGTCTGGACCGGCTTCTCGATGGTCCTGATCGGCGCCGGCCTGGCCGCCATCCCGCGCGACGCGCTGGAGGCGGCACGCATGGACGGCGCCACCGAGGGCCAGATCTTCCGCAAGATCACCGTGCCGCTTCTCGCGCCGGTGCTCACCGTGGTGTTCGTGACCCTCGTGATCAACGTGATGAAGGTCTTCGACCTCGTGTGGATCATCGCGCCGGGACCGGTCCAGGAGGAGGCGAACGTGCTGGCCACGCGCATGTGGATGGTCTCCTTCGGCGGCGGCAACGACCAGGGGCTCGGCAGCGCGCTCAGCATGGTGCTCCTGCTGCTCGTCGTCCCGGCGATGGTCTTCAACGTCCGGCGATTCCGAAGGAGTGGAGCATGAGCGGCCACAGCACCGCCGAGCGGAACGGCCCGTCCCGGCGGACGACGGCGATGCCTACCGCCGCCGCGTCCGCTTCCCCGTCCCCGTCCCCGTCCACCCTCACACCCGCGCCCCGCGCGTCCTCCGCGTCCCCGTCGTCCACGCCCGGACGGCGTCGCGGGGGCCGGGTCTCGCGCCTCCTGGGCAGCTCCGCCGTCCAGGGCCTCCTGGTCCTGGTCGCCCTCGTATGGATCACACCGCTGGCGGGCCTGCTCCTGTCGTCGCTGCGCTCGGAGCAGGACAACGCCACGGACGGCTGGTGGACCGCACTCGCCGATCCCTCCCAGCTGTCCCTGGACAACTACAGTGCCCTGCTGAAGGACTCCGGAATCGGGGCTGCCTTCTGGAACACCGTGCTGATCTCCGTGCCGACCACGGCCCTGGTGGTGGTCATCGCGGCACTCGCCGGATACGCCTTCGCCTGGCTGGAGTTCCCCGGCCGGGACGGCATCTTCCTTGTGGTCGTCGGGCTTCTGGTGGTACCCGTGCAGATCGGGCTGCTGCCCGTGGCGAAACTCTTCGGTGCGGTGGGCCTGTTCGGGACCGTCTCGGGTGTCGTCCTCTTCCACGTCGCCTACGGACTGCCGTTCGCCATCTTCCTCCTGCGCAACTACTTCGCCGAGATCCCGCGCGAAATGCTGGAGGCCGCCCGGATGGACGGCGGCAGCGAGTGGCGGATCTTCTCCCGGCTGGTGCTGCCGCTCGGGCGTCCGGCCATCGCGAGCCTGGCCATCTTCCAGTTCCTTTGGGTCTGGAACGACATGCTCGTGGCACTGCTCTTCGCGGACACCGGCTCACAGCCGCTCACAGTCGCGCTGCAGTCCCAGATGCGGCAGTTCGGCAGCAACATCGGCGTGCTCGCACCGGGGGCGTTCCTGTCGCTGGTGGTCCCGCTGGTCGTCTTCTTCGCCTTCCAACGGCACTTCGTCCAGGGTGTCATGGCGGGCTCGGTGAAGTAGCACCGGCCGGACCAGGCCCGTACACCGCCTCCGCATGGGTACCCGTACCCATGCGGAGGCGTCCGCGCGCCCCTCAGGATGCGATCAGCGGCGGACGGCGGGCGGCCCACGGCCGGGCCTCCTCCAACTGCGCCGCCACCCGCAGGACGGACACCTCGTCATCGCGGCGGCCCACCAACTGCACGGCGAGCGGCAGGCCGTCCGCGCCGTGGCCCGCGGGCACAGAGGCCGCCGGGTGTCCGGTGACGTTCCACAGCGCGGTGTAGGCGACCATCGGGCGCGAGCGTGCCAGCGTCGTCAGCAGCCCGGCACCCTCCAGCGCGCCCACCGGGCGAGGGCGGGCGGCGACGACCGGGGTCAGGAGCAGGTCCATGGAGATGAACATCCGGTCGGCACGCGCCGCCAGCCGCTCTCCCGCCCGTATCCCGCGTTCCACCGCGGATTCGGGGACGAGCCGGGCGAGCGCGAGGGTGCTCCGGGTACGCGGCTCAAGCAGTTCGGGGCGTTCGACGGCGGCGGCCTCCGCACGCACCCCGCCGCAGAACTGCGCCGCGAACGGGACCGTCGCGTCCGGATAGCGGGGGTTCACCTCCCGTACGTCATGGCCGATTTCACGCAGTGCGCGTACGGTCTCCAGCAGCGCTCCGACGTGCTCGGGGTGCGGGCGCACCCCCGGTACCGCGGGCCTTGCGCAGTAGCCGATGCGCAGTCGGCCGGGCGGGGTCTCCAGGGCCCGCCGCCAGCCGGTGGTGACGGGGCGGGCGCTCCAGCGGTCGGCGGGGGTGGTGCCGGCGAGGACGTCGTAGAGCAGGGCGGCGTCGCGGACGGTACGGGTCAGCGGTCCCACCGTGCCGAGGGCGTACCAGAGGTGGGCGTTCGGGGCGGTGGAGACGCGGCCACGCTGTGGCTTGAGGCCGAACAGGCCACAGCAGGCGGCCGGGATACGGAGGGACCCGCCGCCGTCCCCGCCGAGCGCAGCGCCGACCATTCCGGCCGCCACGGCCGCGGCCGCCGCTGGAGCCGCCGGGCGTGCGGGTGGTGTCCCAGGGATTGTGGGCGGTTCCGTGGGTGTCGGACTCGGTGAAGGGCCACTGGCCGAATTCGGGCATGGTCGTCTTACCGATGACGACGGCCCCGGCGGGCGCGCAGGCGGCGCACGGCCTCCGCATCGGCGGTGGCGGGGGTGTGGTTGGCCGCACCGCCGAAGGTGGTGACCTGCCCGGCGACGTCGAACTCGTCCTTGATGGCGACGGGCACGCCGTGCAGCGGACCCCGTGCCGGATCCGGTGCGGCCTGCGTTTCGGTGTGCGTGTGCGCGTCCCGAGCGTCGGCCTCGGCCAGGGCTTCCTCGGCGAGTACGACGCGGAAGGCCCCGAGGGAGGGGTCGAACCGGTCGATGCGGCGCAGGGCGGCCTCGACGAGGGCCCGGGAGGTGACCTTGCCGTGGCGCACCAGCTCGGCCTGTCGCTCGATTCCCTGGAACATCAGCTCCGCGTCGTCCCTGTCCATGCCCACTCCTTCGCCCCCTACCTACCGGTAACTCCAGGCAAGGCTTTCGTCCCGCCGCCACCGAGTCAAGCCACCGTTTCGGACGGCGAAGCGGACGTCCCGGGCCGCAGCCCCATCGCCGGATCGGCGTGAGCGTTGACGGGGTGGTGGAGCGGGACGGCGTGCTGGACTTCCTCCGGGGTCGGCTCGGTGACGTGCTGCCGGACGACGATGCGGAAGGACAGCATCGGCAGCTCTTCGCGCAGGCCCGACACCCCTCCGTCCACACGCCACCGCCCCCCTCGGGGGCGGTGGCGTCCCCCGCGGTCCGCCGATTCAGGTGAGCGCGGCGATCACCTCTCGCGCCGCGCGTTCGCCCTCGGTGGCACCGCCCTCCATGAAGCCCTGGAAGTCGTAGCTGCAGTGCTCGCCGGAGAGGTGGACGTTGCCCTGCGCGGTGCCCTCGTACTTCGCGTACCGGTGCAGGTATCCAGTCGGCCAGTACGAGTACGCGCCCAGCGAGTACGGGTTGCGGTGCCAGGCGGAGAGCTGCGCTCGCCCCGTCCACACGGCCTTGGTCTGCGGGAAGAACGCGTCGATCCCGGTGAGCATGCGGTCGGCGAGCCGTCGCACGTACGGGTCGGACTCGGTGGCGAAGGGTGTGGCGGGTGTCAGGGCGCGCGCCAGGGTCCCGCCGCCGTACTGGAGCAGGATGCCGCCGGTGCCGGGCTGGAGCTTGGTGGTGTCCCAGGTCTGCTGGACCTCCGAGTCGGTGAAGCAGTCGCCCGCCGACACCCCGGGCCAGGGGCCGGTGCCTCTCCACGGGCGGGCGGTGAACTGCATGTTGAGCTTGGTGCAGACACCCATCCGGGCGTCGCGCAGCAGGTTTCTCATGAGGGGGTCGAAACCGGCCGCCGAGGTGTCGACGCCCTGGAGTACCGGCAGCGGCAGGCACAGGACGGTGTGATCGGCCACGACCGTACGGGTGGCGCCGGAGTCGTCGAAGGTGAGGGTCTGGGTGCCGTCGGCACCGGCGCGCACCGCGACCAGCCGGCGGCCCATGACGATCGAACCGACGGGCAGGGCCGCGGCGATGGCGTTCGGCAGCTGGTCGTTGCCGCCGACGATGTGGTAGCGCTCGTTGGACAGGCCCCAGACGTTGAAGTTCCCGGGGTTGGGCTGGTAGCCCATCAGCAGGACCAGGGCGAGGGCGGACTGCTCGGTGGTGTCGGCCCCGTACTCGACGTTGTAGGCCACGTCGATGAAGCGGCCGAGCGGGGAGTCGTGCCCGCCGGGGACCCGGCTCTCGATCCACGCGTAGAGGGTCATGTTGTCCAGGGCCGTGCCGACGGGGGTGGTGGAGTTCCAGGACACCTCGCCGGAGTCCTGGAGGTCGCGACGCAGCTGCTGGTACACGGCCTTGAAGTCCTTGTCGGCCTGGGTGCGGGAGTAGTAGGAGCCGTTGAACCACAGGACCTCCTCAGCCCCGTTGGGGCCGCCGCCGAGGAAGTCCTCGGTCGGGAGGTCGAAGCGGCGGCAGAGCTCCAGCATCTTCTTGTGGCTGGTGTCTATCAGTTCGCCGCCCACCTCGGAGGTCTGCCCGTACGCCCAGTGGTCGCGCTGCGTCCACATCCGGCCGCCGACGCGGTCGGGGTTGGCTTCGTAGACGGTGCACGGGATACCCGCGTCCTGGAGGGTGAGGGCGGCGGTCAGGCCGGCGATGCCCGCACCGACCACTGCGACGCGTGCCGGTCGGGGCCTTCTGCCGTCGGGGGCGGGGGTGGCGGCGCGAGCCGGGGTGGTAGCCCAGGCTGGGGTGGCAGCGCACGCCACGGCGGTGCCGAGGCCGAGGGCGGCCGCCCGCCGCATCAGGTCCCGGCGGCCGAGGCCGCGTACGTCAGCGACGGGCAGGCGCAGCCGGTGGGCGGCGGCGTGTTCGGCGGTGAGCCGTCGAAGTGCGTGCATGAGGGGCGTACGGGCCATGACGGGGACTCCTTCGCGAGGTGGGCGACTGCGGGCCGGGCGCGCGTGGATCACGCCTGGGCGGATCAGGTGTTCGCGTGGTGCGGGGACGGGCCGGAGGCCGTTCCGCCGGTACCGGGGGCGGTGTCGTCGTCGGTACGCTCCGCGGCGTCCTCCAGAACGATGCGGCCGATGACCTCGTAGCGCTCGGGCGCCTTGGCCTTGAGCCACAGGCCGAGACCCAGTCCGCCGAAGAAGACGGCGCCGACGATCCAGGGGATCAGCTTGAAGAAGACGGAATCGGCGGCGGTTCCGGCCGCGGTCTCCATGTTGACGACGAGCAGGGCCACGACGACGGTCATCGCGATCCCGCCGAGCAGGGGCGCGGTGAAGGTCCTGAACCAGTGCCGGTCCTCGGGGTGGTTGCGGCGGAAGTAGCCGATGACGGCGAAGGAACACAGGGTCTGGACGATTAGGATCGCCATGGTGCCCAGGATCGCCAGCAGCGTGTACAGGTGCAGGTACGGGTCCTGGCCGGTGAGCCAGAAACCTGCCACCAGGGTCACGGCGATGACGGTCTGGACGAGGGAGGCGACGTGCGGGGAGCCGTGGCGCGCGTGGGTCCGGCCGAGCGCCGGGTGCAGGAAGCGCTCGCGGCCGATGGCGTACAGGTAGCGGGCGGCGCACTGGTGGAAGGCCATTCCGCAGGCGAACGAGCCGGTGAGCAGCAGCCACTGGAAGGCGTCCACGGCCCATGCGCCGATGAAGTGCCGGGTGGGGGCGAGGAAGAGGTCGAGGGGGTTGGCGGAGGTGGACAGTTCCACGGATCCGGTCAGGCCGTTGCCTGCGACGGTCATCCAGGAGACGTAGATGTAGAAGAGGCCGACTCCGACGACGGAGATGAGCGTCGCCTTGGGAATGACCCGCTTGGGGTTGCGGGACTCCTCGCCGTACATGGCGGTGGACTCGAAGCCCACCCAGGACCAGAAGGCGAAGAAGAGGCCCAGGCCGGCGGAGGTGCCGGTGAAGGCGTTCCGGGGGTCGACCGGCTCTAGGGGGATCCCGTCGGGGCCGCCGCCGGCGACCAGTACGGCGGTGGCGACGGCGAACAGGACCGCGATCTCGGCGACCAGCATCACGCCGAGTGCCTTGGCGGTCAGGGTGATGTCGAAGTGGGCGAGACCGGCGGTGACCGCGAGCATCCCGGCCGCGTACAGCACCCAGGGGAGGTCGATCCCGAGCTGGTCGTGGACCGTGGTGCGGGCGAAGTAGGAGAAGACGCCGACGATCGAGGCCTCGAAGACGACGTACGCGAGGACGGCGAGCATGCCGGACGCCATGCCGGCGATGCGGCCGAGTCCGTGGGAGATGTACCCGTAGAAGGCGCCCGCGGCGGTGATGCGCTTGGCCATGGCCACGTAGCCGACCGCGAACACGGTGAGGACGGCGGTGGCGAAGAGGTACCCCGCGGGGGCGCCGGTTCCGTTGCCGAAGCCGACCGCGATGGGGAGGTTGCCGGTCATGGCGGTGATGGGGGCGGCGGTGGCGACGGCCATGAAGACGACGCCGACCAGGCCGACGGAGTTGGCCTTGAGGCGCTGGACCTCGCCCGCGGGGCGGGCCGCCCGGGTGGATCGGGGGGTGCCGGTGGAACCGTTGGACATGTCGTCCTCTTCCGCTCGTGCTGGGTGTCCCGACGTGAGGCGGGCCACTCTGGCGGTACGTGACGCGGCCCACAATCGACATGCGGTCCGGTAATCGCCGTGCACGGACGACAAGTTGTTGGGGCGTCAGATATGACTGGTGCGCCTTCGGGCGGCGTTTCGGCGGCGTTCGCGGCGGCCGGCCCGGGGGCGGCCGGGCAGGCGGGGACCGATCGGATCTTGTCAGGGTCTGTTCAAGCCGGGTGGTGATGGGCGAGGATCACGGCCGCCCCACCCGTTACCTTCCCCACCACGCCTTCCCACCCCCGGAGGATGTCCATGACCCGCCGCACACCCCGCGGCATGCTCGCCGCGGCCACCGCCACCGTGGCGCTCTTCTCGCTCGCCGGCCCAGCCGCCGCGCAGCCCTCGACCCCGCCGGCCGGCTCCACCGCGCCGCAGGGCCGGATCTTCATGGTCAACCCCGTCCAGTCCACGGGCGACCAGACGCTCACCGACGGCAAGGACGCCGATTCCGCCGTCCCCGCCGCCGCGTACGCCCTGGCAGCGCTGCGCAACCTGGACGGCGACGGCGGGCTGCACGGCCGCTGGGCCTCCGTGCGCTCGGACACCGGTCCCTCGGCCAAAACCGGCGAGGCCGCCGGGTACAGCCGCCACGACGACCGTTTCGAGCAGGTCATGGCCTACTTCTGGGTCAACGAGGCGCAGGAGTACCTCCAGTCCCTGGGCTTCGGCACCGAGCTGCGGGGCGCCAACGACCGGGTGCAGCACGTTCGCATCAACCAGTGGGGCGCCGACAACTCCTTCTTCACCGACAAGAAGGACGAGATCCGCTTCGGCAAGGGCGGGGTCGACGACGCCGAGGACGCCGAGGTGATCGTCCACGAGTACGGACACGCGGTGCACGAGGCCCAGGTGCCCGGCTTCGGCACCTCGCCCGAGGCCGGCGCGATCGGCGAGGCCTTCGGCGACTACCTGGCCGTCACGGTCGGGGAGCACGCCGTCGCGCGGTACGGATGGACCCGCCGGACCGAGGTGGGCTGCGTCGCCGACTGGGACGCGACCAGCTACAGCGCCGCCCCGCACTGCCTGCGGAGGATCGACGGTTCGAAGGTCTACGCGGACCGCGTCGGCGAGGTCCACGCGGACGGCGAGATCTGGTCCCGGGCCCTGTTCGACATCCGTGGTGCGCTCGGGGCCCGGACGGCCGACCGGATCATCGTGAACGCCCAGTTCGGGTTCGCCCCCGACACCAGCTTCGCGGACGCGGCGCGGACGACGGTGGCGACCGCTGAGCGGATGTACGGCGCCGCGGCCGCGCAGCAGGTCCGCGCGGCCTTCGCGGCCCGAGAGATCCCCGGCGTCTGAGGGGGGGCCGGTCCGGCGTCGTCCGCTCGACGGCGCCGGGCCCGCGGGCGACGTCCGGCGGGAGGGGGCCACGCGGCGCCCGACCGACCCTTACGACATCCCCGGGCCTGACGAGCGACGCGCCGCGCCGCGCCGCCTGATCGTTCACCGGAACAGGATGTCCAAGGCGCCCGCGAGCCACCTCGGCGGCAGCCTCCACCTTCACGCCTCGACGACCTGACGCAAGGCCCCTGTGCAGGCCGCCTTTTCATCGCAACCGAACGGGCTCGCTAGCGGGTGAGGGTGGCCGCGTGGTCGGGGACGGGGCGCTGGAGATCCTTGGGCGGACGTACGTACCCCGTCGACGGGGGCCGCGGTGGGAGGGCGAGCGACGGCAGGGCCACGTCCTCGTACGGGACCGAGGAGAGCAGGTGGGCGATCATGTTGAGTCTCGCGCTGCGCTTGTCGTCGCTTTCGACCACGTACCAGGGACAGTCCTCGGTGTCCGTGTGGACGAGCATCTCGTCCTTGGCCCGCGAGTACGCCTCCCAGCGGGTGAGGGACTCCAGGTCCATCGGGGAGAGCTTCCAGCGGCGCAGCGGATCCTCCGTGCGGCGGCGGAAGCGCTCCTCCTGGACGGCGTCGCTGACGGAGAACCAGTACTTGCGGAGCAGGACCCCGTCCTCCACCAGCATGCGTTCGAAGACGGGGCACTGGCGCAGGAAGCGCTGGTGCTCCGCGGGGGTACAGAAGCCCATCACGTGTTCCACGCCGGCACGGTTGTACCAGCTGCGGTCGAAGAGCACGATCTCGCCGGCGGCCGGCAGGTGTTCCACGTAGCGCTGGAAGTACCACTGGCCGCGCTCGCGTTCCGTGGGCTTGGGCAGGGCCGCGATGCGGGCCACGCGCGGGTTGAGGTGCTCGGAGACCCGCTTGATCGTTCCTCCCTTGCCCGCGGCGTCGCGCCCCTCGAAGATCACGACGAGTCGGGCGCCCTCCGTACGCACCCATTCCTGGAGCTTGGCCAGCTCCGTCTGCAGCCGCAACAGCTCCTGCTCGTAGACCGCCTTCTTGAGACCCATGGCGCTCGCCTCCCCGTCGTGATCGGGTGTGTCCTGTGTCGTACGCCGATCATGTCAGCCACGGCGGCCGGTGACCCGGAACAAGTGCCGTGCGGCCTCCGGGGTAACGCCGGACGACGGGTTGCCCGAGGCCACGCCGGCGGGACGCGGGCTGCTGTCGGGGAGGTCCGCGGACCACCGCACGCGGCGCACCGGCGGGGACGAGCGTGCGCACGGTCAGACCTCCTGCGGGAGTGGGGTGTCGGGTGCTGGTCCGACGCTTTCCATGGTTCCGGCTCGTCCCGGTCCGGGCCTCCCGCTGCCGGGGGGACCGTCTCCCCCGGATGGGGGAATCGGCGGTGGCGCTAGGGTGAGGCCATGCCCGCCATGATCGACCCGTCGCAGCGGACCCTGCGACTGGAACCCGTCACTGCCGACAACTTCGACGCGGTGTGCGCCGTGCACGTGCGCCCCGACCAGGCACACCTGGTCTCCCCCGTGGTCAAGTCGCTCGCCGAGGCCTACGTCCACCCCGCCGCCGCCTGGCCGCGGGCCGTCGTCGACGGCGACGACGTCGTAGGCTTCGTGATGGCCTTCCACGACATCGTCTGGAATCCGGCGGTCGACCCGGACGACCGGCGCAGCGGCATCTGGCGTTTGAACATCGACGCCGGCCGTCAGGGCAAGGGCTACGGCCGTTTCGCCGTCCGTGCCGTCATCGAGGAGATCCGGCGCCGCGGCACCCACCGGACGGCGCACGTCAGCTGGCACGGCGGCTCCGGCAGCCCCGAACCCTTCTACCTCGGCCTTGGCTTCGTCCCCACCGGCGAGCTCATCGGTGAGGAGCGCGTCGGCGTCCTCACCCTGGACCCGGCCGCCGCGCCTGCGGCCGGCTGAGGACCACCGTGCCCCCTGACCCCGGCGCCGGGCCGGCGTCGGGCCCCGAGGCGTGCGCGCGATAGGCCTGCGGGCTCGTCCCCCGGACCCGTTTGAAGGCCGCGGACAGGGCGAAGGCGCTGCCGTACCCGACCCTGCGGGCCACCTTCTCGACCGTGGCCTCCGGCTCCCGCAGCATGTCTGCCGCCAACGCGAGCCGCCAGCCCGTCAGATAGCCGACCGGCGGCTCCCCCATCACCTCTTTGAACCGGCGTGCCAACGACGCCCGCGACACCCCCACCCGCACGGCCAGTTCCTCCACGGTCCACCCGTGGGCCGGGCTGTCGTGCAGCAGCCGCAGGGCCGGGCCGACCACCGGATCGCTCTGGGCCCGGAACCAGGCGGGCGCACTCGAGTCCGCGGCCGAGGGCCACGCTCGTAGGACCCCGATCAGCAGCAGGTCCAGCAGCCGGTCCAGCACCACCTCCTGGCCCGGCGCCTCGCTGGAGATCTCGGAGGCGAGCAGGTCGATCAGCGTCGTGTCCGCCGCTCCCGCCGGCCTGACCAGGAGTGTGGGCAGAGCGTCCAGCAGCCGGCGGCCGATCTCACTCGGTGCCTGATAGGTACCGCTGAGCATCACCGCCGAACCAGCGTCCTCGCGGGCCGCTCCCCATGTCCGTACGCCCAGTGCCATGGACTCCGTGACGTCCTCGCCCTCCGGCGTGCTGCACCGCTGGTCCGGCCCCACCGTCACCGTCACCGCAGTGTCCGGGGCGTCGGCCACCGTGTACGGGTCGGGCCCGCGCACCACCGCCACGTCGCCCGGGGCGATCAACACCGGCTCGCCCCCGTCGGGCAGCATCCACGCCGACCCGCGCACCATCGTCGCCACGGAGAGCGGGGCACGGTCCTCGATCCGCATGGCCCACGGCGGGTTCAGGACGGATTTGAGGAGGAAGGCACCCCGGGCCTGCGGGCCTGCGAGCAGGCCGGTCAGCATGTCCATGTGCACATCTTCTCCGCCCCACCGCTCCGGGGTGACGTGCGGTCGGGCCGGTCGGGTCGCATCAGGCGGAGGGGACGTCCCAGACGCCGGTGGCCGCCGCCTCGCGGGCGAAGTCCGCGAAGTCCCTGGGCCTGCGGCCCAGGACCTCTTCCACCCCGTGGACCAGGTGCGCGTTGCGCCCGTCCAGGATCAGGGTGAACAACTCGGCGAAGTCCTCCGGGAGGCCGTGCTCGCGCAACTCCGCCCGGTAGGCCTCGTCGGAGACCGGAACGTAGACGATCTCACGGCCAGTGGCCTTCGACAGTTCGGCGGCGACATCCGCGAAGCTCATGAGCCGCGGACCCGACAGCTCGTACGTCCGGCCGATGTGGCGGGCGTCGGTCAGTGCGGCCACCACCACGTCGGCGATGTCCCCGGTGTCGACGAACGCCTCCGCCCCGTCCGCGGTCGGCAGGGCGATCACGCCGGCCAGCACCGGGTCCAGGAAGAAGCTCTCGTCGAAGTTCTGGTTGAACCAACTCGCCCGCACAATGGTCCAGTCGGCCCCGGACTCCTTCAGCCGCTCCTCGCTGCGCTGCGCGGCCTCCTCGCCCCGCCCGGACAGCAGCACGAGACGGCGTGCTCCTGCGGCGACCGCCACCTCGGCGAAGGCGCCCACCTGCTCGACGGCGCCGGGGAAGGCCAGGTCGGGGTAGTACGTCACGTACACCCGATCGACGCCTTCCAGCGCCGGAATCCAGGTCGCCGGCTCGTTCCAGTCGAAAGCCGGTTCCCCGCCGCGGGAACCGACCCGCACGGGCCGCCCCTGGGCCGTGAGCTTCTCGGCGACCTTGCGGCCGGTCTTGCCGGTTCCCCCGATGACGAGGGTGATGGCCTGGCCGGTGGTCTGCGTGTCGTGCTTCGTCGTCTTCGTCGTCTTCGTCATGACCTCAGTCAAGACGAGCCGCACGAGACGCGACATAGCCGAAACGCTCATCCGCATACGCGAGCGTCTACGCGGGGAGGAGGGAGGAGGGTGTCGATCGGTGACCGCACCGGAAGCCTCCGCCATCCCGGCGCGGTGGCCGGCGGGCCGCCCTCCGAAGCCACGTGCGGCGCGGACACGGGTGGACAGTGGTGGGCACCCGACGGCGCCGCCGGGGCTGGAAAGCGGACACGGCTCGGAGCGACGCTGCATCACGGGGCGAGGCAGCGCAGCGACGCGTTCGACCGGCCCCCGCACCCGCACCCGCACCCCGAAGGAGTCCCCTCATGGCATCCCGCCCGTTCCGCGCCGTCAGCACGCTGACCGCTGCCGTCGCGCTGTGCGCAGCCACCTCGACCACCGCACATGCCGCGCAGGACACCGGCCGGTGTACGCCGAAGGTCGTCACGGCCTGGGCCGACGCCTGGAACGGCACCGACCCCAGGGCCCTCGGTGCCCTGTTCACCGCCGACGGCACCTACACCGACGAAGCCGTGGGCATCACCTTCCGCGGCCGCAAGGAGATCTCCGGGTGGAAGGCCCGCGCGGACTCCCTCATCGACGGCGTCCACGTCACCGTCCGCACCGCCCGCCTGGACGGGCACCGTGTGACCGTCCAGGCCGTCTACTCCGGCCATCTCAAGGGTGCTCCCAAGCCGTTCGCCGTACCGATGACCACCGTCCTCGACCTCGGCAGGAACCACCGCCGGATCGCTTCCGACCAGGACCACTACAGTCTGGCCGCCGTGCTCAGCCAGTCCGGCCTACCCGCAGACTGGACTCCGTCCGCCAACTGACCCGCGCCAGGCCGGTACCCTGCCGGATACCGGCCTGAACGCGCCGGACGAGCCCTGCGGGGCGATGCACAGGCCTTCCCCCTTCCACTTCGTGTTGCAGGGGATCACGGCGCAGGTCTCGCCGACCACCAACACCGCCCCGTCGTCGTGCAGATGCTCCACACGTAGGCCCGCGCGTCGTCGCGGACCCGGTCGGCGTCCCACTCCGCCCGCCCGAGCAGGTGCTGCATGCCGTCCGGGGTCCTGCCCCGGCCCACTCGGCAATGGTCCAGCAGTTCTTGCGCGGCAGGTCCGACGGCAGGCCGAGTACCGACGCCCTTGCTCGGCGGCGGATCGACCCGCGTGGGCCGTTCCGCCATCCGGCTCATCAGGCCCTCGAACGCCTGCTGCGAACAGGGCAGTTCCGCTGTGACCTGCGGGCACCGCGTGATCGTGAGTCTTCACACACCGGTGATCAAGGGTGGCCGCACCCGTCTCCACAGCGCGTCAGGGTCGCGCAGCGTCTGTCTCCCGTCCGGTGTCTGGAGGCTTGTGCAACATGGCGAAGTCTGGTGGGTCTGGTTCGACGAGGAGGTTGGTCGTGCTGCTGTCGGGAGACGACGCCTCCGGGATCCGGGTGATGCAGGTCGTCGCTCCGGCGGGCGTCGACCTTGACGGTCTGGGCATCGAAGTGACGGTGGGCGCCGGTGAAGGAGTGCCGTTCGAAGGCGTGCTACGGCTCGCGTTCCCGCGTCCAGGCTTCACGCCTTGCACGTGGCTGACCACCGTGTCACGGGACGACCTGATAGAGCCGGCGGCCGTTCTGCCCTCCGCGAAGGGGGACCGTGAGCACGCTCGGGTCGACGGGCCTGCACCAACGGGACGAAGCGTTGCCGCTTCGCTATGCGCCGGACGACAGCCGCCCCGCGGCCTGTTCCCATGGCTGAGGCTCGACCACGTCGCCCCCGTCGACGGCGTCCTCCTCGAACCAGCCCCTCCCCGCGAGCCATGCCTCCAGCCACGCTCCGAGGCTGGCGGAGTCGAGGAACCAACACTCATCCCACGATCCGCCGCTGTACGGGTTCGGCTCGAAGAGCAGGACCTGCCCGTCCTCACTGAGACAGTCAACCCCTGCATACATGCCACAGCCCCAGGTCAGGATCGGTACGACGCCTTCGGGCCACTCCGGGTGCTCCACTCCAACCGACGCCTCACGTCGTGTCAGGTATTCACCAACGACGCTGGAGCCCGGACCAAGCAGTGGCAGCAGTCGGTAGTCAGGGCCGAAGCCCCCGTCAGCAACCTCGCGATACAGGCGCGCAAGGAGTGGATGCAGCGTGAAGCCCAGTTGCCTGTCGGCTTCCGCGATCTGGGCATTGTCGACGGGGGCGGGAAGGTCCTTGCTGTCCGATGCGGCCCGGGTGGCAACACGTTCCACAAGGTCATCGATATCGGTCATGGCCGTGATGCTGCCAGAGCCCACTGACATGTCGGCGCCCAGGGCGAGCCGGGCCCGCCGGCACGGCAGTCACCGAACATCACACCCCTACCGCCATAGACGCAAGAATTGTTGAATGCTGCCACATTGGCTGGGATTATTCGCTCAATTTGGTGACTTGTGCACTGATGTTTCATCATCATGACTGCACGTCAGCTTTGGGCGTGCGTCGAGGAGGCGGGGGCGCCGGGGGGTCCCCCGTTCATACCGGTAGATGCGGCACGCGAGTTCCTGTACTCGCCGTGCCCCGCCGTGGCTCCCGTCCCACTTCCGTCACCTAGGCAAAGGCCCATGTCCGCCCAGCAACTCTCGGACCTCATACGTTTCGCCCGTCACAACTCGCCCTTCTACCGGGACCTCTACGCGTCCCAGCCACCGCACGCCGACCGCCTCACCGACCTTCCGGTGGTCGACCAACAGGCGTTCTGGGCGGCCAATACCCTGCACGACAGCCGTGTGCTGACCGGCCCGCTCAGCGAGGCCACGGTCTACAAGACCGGCGGCACCACCGGATCCCCCAAGTTCTCCGTCTACACCCGGGACGAGTGGCGCACCTTCGTCACCTCCTTCGGGCAGGGACTCGTGGACACCGGACTGCGCCCGGGCCACCGGGTCGCCGACCTCTTCTACGCCGGTGAGCTGTACGCCAGCTTCCTGTTCGTCCTCGACTCGCTCGCCCACGCGCCGGTCGACAACGTCCGCCTGCCGATCGGCGGCGGCGCCCCGCCCGAGTCGACGATCCCCACGCTGCGCGATCTCGCGGCTCAGGTGGTCGCCGGTACGCCCACCACCCTGTGCCGGCTCGCCGAGCAGGTCGTCACGTCGGGCGTCCGGCTCGACTCCGTCGAGCTGCTCCTCTTTGGTGGCGAGGCGCTCTTCGAGGACCAGCGGCGCCTGCTGGCCACGGCGTTCCCCGGAGCCGAGGCCCGCTCCGTCGGCTACGCCAGCGTGGACGCGGGCCTGCTCGGCCGCCCCGTACCCGGCCCCGACGCCCGGGTGCACCGGGCCTTCACGCCGCACTCCGTCGTCGAGATCCTCGACGACTCCACGGACGAGCCCGTCACCGAGCCGGGCCGGCCCGGACGGGTCGTCGTCACGAGCCTGTTCCGCCGCCTGATGCCGATCATCCGCTACCCCGCCGGCGACCGCGCCGAGTGGACCGGCACCGGACCCGGACACTTCCGGATCCTGGGCCGCGCCGAGGAGGGCGTACGGGTCGGCCCCGTTTCCCTCTATACCCAGGACGCGCAGGATGCCGTGGCCGCGGCGGACACCTTCCGGCAGGTCGTCGGGATGCAGCTCGTCGTCCGCCGCTGGGAGGGCCGCGACGGACTCGTCCTGCGCCTGGCGGCCGCCCCCGGCGAGGAACCGGACGCGGACCGGAGGGAGTCCCTCGCCCGGGCCGTCGTCGCGGAGCTGGAGGACACCCGGCCGCTGTACCCGGACAGCGTGCGCGCCGGGTTCGTGCACCCGCTGTCCGTGGAGTGGACGCGCCACCGCGACCTCGCCGTCAATCCGCGCTCCGGCAAGCTCGTGCGGGTCCTCGACGAGAGGCCGACGGCGTGAACACACCGGTACCCGCTGCCCCACCCGTTCCCCCACCCACCCCCTTGCCCGCGCCCCCGCCGGGCGGCAGGCGCACCCCGCTGGTCCTGCGCAACGGCGCCTTCGCCGCCGTGTGGCTGGGGCAGGTCCTCACCCAGGCCGCCGTGCGCATGTTCCAGGTCGGCGTGGCCTGGTGGATCGTCGCCCAGGCGGTACAGGGCGCGCGCGGTCTGGCCTCGGGCCTGTTCATGGCCCTCTGCACGCTGCCCGCCGTGGTGCTGGCGCCCGTGGTGGCCGGCACCGTGGCCACGTTCGCCCACCGTTCGGTGCTGCGGACCGCCGCCGGCCTGGCCGCGGCCACCGCGGGCGGCCTCGCGCTGTGGGCGCAGGGCGGCGGGCCGCCGCTCGCGGGCGTGTACGCCGCCGCTCTCGCGCTCGCCACCTGCCAGGCGTTCTTCGACCCCTGCCTGACCACCTCGGTGCCCCAACTCGTCGACGACGCCGACATCGAGACCGCGACCGGCTTCGAGCTGTCCACCCAGTCCCTCGCCGGCCTCGGAGGGGCGCTGCTCGGCGCGCTGACCGTCGACGGAGCCGGTGTGGCCGGACTCGCCGCGGGCTGCGCGGCCGCCTACGGCGCCGCAGCCGTCCTCGTCGCGAGCGCCCGCTTCCGCGACCCGGCGCCTCCCGGCGGCGGACCGGCCGCACCGCCGGCGCGGCGCCCGCTGCGCCGGATCCTCGGCGAACTCCCCTACGTGCGGCGGATCCTGGTCTGCTTCACCGCGGCGAACCTGTTCACCGCCGCCGTGTTCGTCGTGATCCCCCTCTACACCCGCTCGGTCCTGCACGGCGGCGGTGGCACGGTCGGCCTGCTGGAGGCCTCACTGGGCGCCGGCGCCCTCGTCGGCGCCTTCACCGGCACCCGCGTGCCCGGACGGCCCGCGACCGTCGGGGCCTGGTGCGTGACCCTGATGGCCCTCGCGCTGGCGCTGCCCGGCCTGTTCGCCCACCGACTCGTCATCGCGTGCTGCCTGGCCGTGGCCGGCTGGTGCGCCGGAGCCGTCAGCGTCCGGTTCGTGTCCCTGTTCCAGCGGCTGGTGCCCACCGCCGACAAGCCCGGTTTCTTCGCCGTGATGCAGGCGGTTTTGGGCGCCTCCCTGCCGGTGGCGTCCCTGGTGTTCGGCGCCGCGGGCGACCGGTTCTCCCCGCAGACCCTGTGCCTGGTGCAGGGTGTCGGCCTGCTGCCCGCCGCCTGCGCGCTCGCCCTGCTGGGGTCCCGTACGGCCGAACCCGGGCGCCCGGAGGCGCCGCAGGCCCTCGGAGGCGCCCGGTGAACGCCGTCATCACCCCGGCTGCCGGCGTGGACATCGCCGAACTGCGCCAGCTCTACTACGCCGTCTACGGCCCGCACTACCCCGTGGCGCTCGGCACCGACCCGGCCGAGATGGCCCGCCTCATGGCGGATCCGCACTCGCTGTGGCTCGTCGCCCGCTGCGCCGCCTCCGGGACGCTGACCGCGTCCGCCGCCATCCGCGGCGAGGCCGGTAGCCGTATCGCCCGGCTGGAGGGCATCGCCGTGCACCCCGAGCACCGATCGGCCGGCCTGGCCGCGGCCCTGACCGGGGCGCTGTGCGCCGAGATGCTGGACACGGGCCGGTTGGACTCGGTGTACGCGACCGTCCGCACGGTCGGGTCCGGTCCACAGCGGGTCGTCGCGCGCAACGGATTCCGCCCGCTGGGCATCCTGCCCAACGCCGTGGATCTGAGCAGCCGCGAGAGCCTCGCGCTCTACGCGCGTCACTCCCCCGGCGTCCTGGAGCGCCGGATCCCCGTCACCGAGGTGCCCGCCGTGCTGCTGCCCCTGCTGCGCACGGCCGGGGACGCCCTCGGCATCGACTACCCGCAGGTGCGCACGGTGTCCGGCCCGCCCCCCGCGCACGCACCGCGAGGGGCCGTCGAACGGCTGGAGGTGATCGAGGCCCCGGCCTTCGTGCGCCGCCGCTTCCGCGAGCGGTTCCCCGGTGCGGAGGGCTGGTTCTACCCTCTGCACACCCCGAACGTGCTGCTCACGCCCGAAGACGGCCGGTTCGAGGTCTACGCCTACCTCAACCGGACGGGCGGGTACTGCTCCCTGCTGACCGCCCACCCCGAGCCCACGGCCGCCGCCGCCCACCTCGAAGCCGTCACCCGGGCGCTGGCCCGGGTGGGCGCCGGCTACGTGGAGGCACTCGTTCCGCTGGCCCGCCCGGAAGCCCTCTCCGCCTTCCTGGCCCAGGGCTTCATCGCCGGAGCCCTCTACCCCGCGATGCGCGCGGACGGTGACGGCTTCCACGACTACGCCGTCGTGTCCCGCTCCAGCGAGCGGATCGACTTCCGCGGCGTCACCGTCGAACCGCCCCTCCAGCCCTATCTGGACTGCTACGCGTCGGCCTGGGCGTCGGCGCACCTGCCCACACCATCCGAGGTTGCCCCATGAACGGAACGAACCCCCATCTCGCGCCGGTCGCCGTCCCCGACCCGGCCCTCCTGCCACACGTCCAACAGCTGTGCGACCTGACCGACCCCTACGCCCACGGGCCCGCGGTGGACTCCTTGTTCGCCGCCGCCATGGCGGAGACCAACGCCTGGCACACCGAACGCTCCCCGTTCTTCCGCTCCCTGTACGAGGCCACGCCCCCCGCCGAGCCGTACCGTACGCCGCTCGTCCACGCGAACTTCTTCAAGCGGCACGAGGTACTCTCCGTCCCGCGCGAGGAGGTCGAACTGCACCTGACCTCCTCCGGCACCACCGGCCAGAAGTCACAGATGTTCTTCGACCGCTGGACCATCCGCGCCGCGCAGCGCATGGTCGCCAGGATCTTCGAGCGCAACGGCTGGATCACCCCGGACCAGGAGGTCAACTACCTCCTGTACAGCTACGAGCCGGCCCCCTCGCTGAACCTGGGCACCGCCTTCACCGACAACTACCTGTGCGACTTCGCCCCGGCGCGCAGTGTCGCGTACGCGCTGCGCAACACCGGCGGCGACCACGAGTTCGACCCCTTCGGCTGCATCGCGGCACTGCGCCGCTTCGAGCGCGAGGACGCCCCGGTCCGCATCCTCGGCTTCCCCGCCTTCCTCTTCTTCACACTGGAGCGGATGCGGGCCATGGGGTTGGCGCCGCTGCGCCTGCCCGAGGGCTCGCTCGTCGTCCTCGGCGGCGGCTGGAAGGGCCACGCCGACCGGCGCGTCGAGAAGGACGAGCTGTACGCACGCGTCACCGAACAGCTCGGCATCCCGGGCGAGCGGATCCGGGACACCTTCGGCTCGGTGGAGCACTGCATCCCGTACATCGAGTGCGACCACCACCGGTTGCACGCCCCCGTCTGGTCCCGGGTGACGATCCGCTCCACCCGGGACCTGGAGCCGGTGCCTTACGGGGAGCGGGGCTACCTGCACCTCGTGTCGCCGTACATCACCTCGGTACCGGCGCAGAGCGTGGTCATGGGCGACCTCGCCTCCCTGCAGCCGGGCGAGGCCTGCGGGTGCGGGCTGGGGACGCCCTGGTTCACCGTCCACGGCCGTGCCGGGGTGAGTCGAAACCGCAGCTGTGCCGTCGCCGCGGCCGAACTGATGAAGGGAATGGCGTGAGCATGAGCATGCACCACCACTATTGGCAGGGCTCCTTCGTCGGCGACGAGGAGGCCGGGCGCCGGCTGGCCGACCTGCCGGCCGCCGTCGAGGCCGCGCTGGCGACGGAACTGGAGACCGAGACCGTCCTGGCCGCCTGCGACGCCCTCGCCACCGCGCTGTGCGACCCGGCCCATCCCGTGCACGGGCGGCTCGCCGGGCACCTGCCGGAGGGCGAGGACCCGACGGTCCTGGCCGAGCTCGGCTCCCTCCTCGGCCGGCGTGAGCTGACCCGCAAGCTGCGCCGGGAACTGGGCGACACGGCTCCCGGCCGGCTGAACCGGGCCGATCCGCGCGAGACGGTCTACGAGGCGTGGGCACCCGTCGGCCTGGTCGCCCACATCGCCCCCGGCAACGCGGCGACGGTGGCACCGCTGAGCATCGTCGAGGGCCTGCTCGCCGGGAACGTCAACATCCTCAAGACCAGCAGTGCCGACACCCTGCTCGCACAGCACCTGATGGCCGAGCTGGCGGCCCTGGACCCCAGTGGCGCGCTGGCCGCGCGGATCGTCGTGCTGCGGTTCCCGTCGTCGCGGCAGGAGTGGCTGCGCATGATGTGCGCGCCCGCGGACGCCGTGGCCGTGTGGGGCGGAGAGGACGCCGTGGCAGGTGTGGCGGCCCACGTGCCGTCCGGCTGCCGGCTGGTGGAATGGGGGCACCGGATCTCCTTCGCCTATCTGACGAGTGACGCCTGGTCGGACGCGGTGACGCTGGGCGCTCTGGCGGACGACGTCACCCTGCATGAGCAGCAGGCCTGCTCCAGCCCCCAGGTGGTCTACCTCGACACCGAGGACGAGGGTGAGGTGTTCGCCTTCGCGGAGCGGTTCGCGACCGTGCTCGCCGCCCGGCCGCCGGTGTCCGGCGCGTCGCCGGCGGGCGGGCCGGACCCGGCGGAGGCGGCCGAGCTGACCACCACCGAGCTGGTGGCCCGGCTGGAGGAACACCTGGGCCTGACACGGGTGTTCGCCGCGCCGGACGGCTCGTGGCGGGTCATGGCGGACACCCGGTCCCCGCTCACCGCCTCGCCGCTGCACCGCAGCGTATGGGTCAAGCCGCTCCCGCGGAAGCGGATGGTCGCGACCCTGCGCCCGATGCGCCGCTACCTGCAGACGGCAGGCCTCGCCGGCAGCCGGACCGATATCGCCGAGCTCTCCCGGACCGCGCTGGCCGCGGGCGTCACCCGGGTGACCCCGGTCGGCGCCATGCTGGAGAGCTACGCGGGCGAGCCGCACGACGGCGTGTACGCCCTCCAGCGCTACAGCCGCCGCGTCGCGGTCCGGGCCGATCCGGTCCTCTTCGCCACCACCGCCTGCCTGGACGACCTGGCCCGGCCCGTCGTCCTGCCGCGGCCTGCGGGTCCGCTGCGGGGCAAGGAGGACCTCCAGGAGCCGGGCCGGCAGGTGGCACGCGCCGATGCCGAGCTGTACTTCCGCAGCGGCGGCAGCACCGGGGCACCCGCACTGTCGATCTTCAGCTACGACGACTACGACACCCAGATGCACGCGGCGGCGCGCGGCCTGCTGGCGGCCGGCTACGACCCGGTCGCGGACCGCACCGCCAACCTCTTCTACTGCGGCGCCATGTACGGAAGCTTCATCAGCTTCTTCTCCGTGCTGGAACGGCTCGGCGGGGTGCAACTGCCCCTGTCGGCCGGGCCCGACCACCGGGCGACGGCGCAGGCGCTCATCGACCACGGAGCCGACACCCTGTTCGGCATGCCCTCCTACCTGTGGCAGCTGCTGCACGCCGAGGCGGACGCGCTGCGGGCGTACGGCGGCCTGCGCAAGGTCTTCTACGGCGGTGAGCACTTCACCCCGGAACAGCGGCGGACCCTGCGGGACGCCTTCGGCATCGAGGTGATCCGCTCGATCACCTACGGCAGCACCGATCTCGGGCCGCTGGGCTACCAGTGCACCGAGAGCACCGGCGGCGTCCACCACCTGCACGCCGACCTGCACAGCATGGAGATCCTGGACCTGGCCGAGGACCGCCCGGTGCCGCCCGGGCAAACGGGCCGGCTGGTCTTCACCACGCATGCCCGGCGCGGCCAGCACCTGGGCCGGTACGCGATCGGCGACCTCGGCAGGGAGGTCCCCGGCCGCTGTCCGTGCGGCCGGCACGCGCCCCGCTTCGAGCTGCGGGGCCGGACCGGCGACGTGATGCGCGTGGCGACGTACTTCCTGAACCAGCGCCGCTTCGTGGACCTGGCCGGGGAGAGCGGCGGCCACCGCGGCGAACTGCAGGTCCGGCTCGACGTCACCGACGTGCGCGAGCGGCTGACGGTGCGGGTGGAACGCGCCGCGGCGACGGATCCGGAACGGCTGCGGGAGGTCTTCCTGGCCGGCTACCCGGAGCTCCGTTCCGCGGTCGCGGAGCGGCTGCTCGACCTGGTCGTCGAAGCAGTCGACGGCGCGTCGCTGGACCGCAGCCCGACCAGTGGCAAACTCCTCGCGGTGGTCGACGCCCGCGGATAGGCCCCTCCCCGCCCGCCTGCCCCCACCCGGGCGGCGGGCGGGCATTTCGATGCAGAAACAGTGCGAGTTGCCCCGGACCGCCGGGGCGGGTGACGGTGGGGGCCTCGGGGATCCGTGCACCGTGATTCTCCAGGAGGGTTCCGTGCGACTGCGTGACGAACTGCCCGTCGACCACCCGCTGAACCGGTTCTACCGTTTCGGGGCGGCCCTGTGCGGGCTTCTCCTTCTCGTATTCGGCTGCCTCGGCTTCGCGGGCAGCCTGTCGGCCTTCGACACCGCGGGCCGCCAGGTCGCGGGCCTGTCCACCAACGGCCTGCTCAGTACGGTCTCCGTCGTCGTGGGGCTGCTGTTGGTCGCTGCCGCCGTGGTCGGGGGCAACGTGGCCTCCTCGGTCAATATCACGGTCGGGGTGCTGTTCGTGCTGAGCGGCTTCGTCCACCTCTTCCTAATCGACCGGCCCGCGAACGTCCTGGACTTCGGCATGTCGAACGTCGTCTTCAGCTTCCTGATGGGACTGCTGATCATGACGTTCGGCATGTACGGGCGCGTGAGCGGCGGCCTCCCGCACGACAACCCCTACTGGCAGCGCCGCCACCCGGACCGGGCCGCCCGTGAGGCGGCGGCCGCACACGGTCCCCGCCCCGGCCTGCCGGGCCCGTCCGTCCCCGCGCGGCCCGGCCGGGGGTAGGTGCCGCGCGAACCGCCGACCGCCGCCGTTGTCCGGCTCGGGCGTCGCGGCCCGGCCGGCCCCCCCCCGGCACACCGACCGAAAGCAGGAGTCATGTCCATACCACGCGTACCCCCCGGGGAGACTCCCCCGGCCGAAGGATCCATCTCCTCGGCCCACCAGGAGCGCCGCGACGGCGGGATCTGGGAGCACCCCGGGGCGTTCCTGGTCCTCATCGTCGTCGGGGCCTTCCTGATCGCCCTCTTCTTCATCGCCCGTGCCGCCGGCTGGTGAGCCCGCGGCACGCCAAGGAGCACGTCATGAAACTCTCACACACACGCCACCGCGTGGCCGCGGCCGCCGCGGCCGTCGCCCTGCCGCTGTCCCTCGCGGCCACGGCCCCCCAGGCCTGGGCCGCGAGCGCCGGGGACCCCTTCGGCCCCGGCTGCGCCTCCCTGCCGAAGGAGGGCCCGGGCAGCCCGGCCGCAATGGCCGGTCAGCCGGTCGCCGCGGCGGCCGCCGGCAACCCCGCCCTGTCCACCCTGTCCTCGGCCGTGCAGCAGGCCGGCCTCGTGGACACGCTCGACACGGCCGAGGGCATCACCGTCTTCGCGCCGACCGACGAGGCCTTCGCGAAGATCCCGAAGGCGGAACTGGACAAGCTGCTGGCCGACAAGGCCGCCCTGACCGACATCCTCACCTATCACGTGGTGGGCACCACGGTCGGCAAGCCCGACCTGGCGGACGGATCGTTCGAGACGCTGGAGGGCAGCACGCTGACCACCGCCGGAAGCGGCGACGCGTACGAGGTCAACGACACGGCCGCGATCGTCTGCGGCGACGTGGCCACGTCCAACGCCACCGTCCACGTCGTCGACACCGTACTGATGCCGCAGTAGACCCCGCGCCTCGGCGACACCCGCCAGGCGGTGAGCGGCGTCAGGCGGTGAGCGGGCCCGCCACTGCCGTGCAGTGGCGGGACAGGGCGTCCAGCGCCTCGCGCAGACCGGTCGGGCGGATCATGCCGGGGCCGGGGGCCCGGTTGCCCCAGCCGGGGCCGGCGAGCACGACCAGCGGTCGGGTGCGGGCGCCGCGGACCCCGAAGGTCGTACCGGCCACCTGGCGAGCGAGGGTGCGGTCCCCGGTGCCCCTGGACTGCGACCACAGGACCACCGCCGTGGGGCCCGTCCGGCGCACCGACGCGATGAGCGCCCCGGCCGGAACCGCGGCACCCAGCATGCGCATCGGCAGCGCGCGTTCGGCGAGGCCGGCGGCGAGCGCTTCGAGCGGCAGCGAGTGTTGCTCGCCGGGGCTGCACGCCATCAGCACCGGCGCCGCGTCCCGGGGGCCCGGCGGGGCGTTGCCGACGACCTGGCGCAACGCGGTGGAGACGTGCCAGGACAAGAGGTGCTCGACCTCGATGTAGCGGTCGCCGGCGGCCTCCCACTTGCGGCCCACCGCGTGCAGGGTCGGTGCGATGACCTCCTCCCAGGCCGTCACGAGTCCGTGGCCGTCCACCAGCGCGGCCAGCAGCTCGTCCATGGCCGGGCCGTCCAGCCGTACCGCGGCCCGGGCCAGGCCCCGGAACTCCTGCCGGATGCCGCCCAGGGGCAGCCCGCCGCCCGGTCCCGGGCCCGGGCGGCGGCGCGCGTCGGCGGGGGGCGCCGGTTCACCGGCGGCCGGGCGGGACCGATCGGCCCGGGACAGCGCCAGACCGGCGGCCTCGGACGGCGGCACTCCCGACGTGGTCAGCCGACACATGTCCTCCAGGACGGCGATGTCCTCGACGGTCCAGCGCCGGTGCCGGCCGCCGTCGCGGACCGCCGGCCCCATGCCGTAGCGCCGGTCCCAGGACCTGAGCGTGGTGGGCGAGATTCCCAGACGCCTCGCGACGGCTCCGGTCGTCATTCGGGGAGAGTGGGGAGACTCACCGGTCATGGCATCACCTCAGGACCCTTCACCAGCCCCAGCTCCCGGGCGCGCCCTTGAAGGGGCCCCTGATCTCGTCCGTGATCCACCCGCCGTAGAAGCCGCCCTGCTGGGCCCGGACCCGCTCTCCGTCCACAGTGCACGCCTCGACCCGGTCGGCGTGGAAGGCGAGGTGGCCGGCGATCGGCGCGTACCGCGGGAGCGGTGCTTCGTAACTCCACGCGATGTCGGGCACGGTCCCGCGTCCGGGCTCCCGGTCGGGCTCCCGGGCGAGTTCGGGGCCGAGCCCGAAGTAGGTGGCGGCGCCCTTCCACTCGCACACGCTCAGATGCTCCGTGGCCCGGAGGAGGTCCATGCGCACATCGGCCCGCGGGATGTAGAACACCGGCGGGTGGCTGGTCTCCAGGACGCGGAGACAGCGCCGGGAGTCGGCCAGCGCGACGCCGGCGTGCCGCACCACCACGTGCCGTGTGTCGGGCTCGATCCGGGGCGGACGCGGGTAGTCCCACACCGATTCCGTCCCGGCCCGGTCCGCGCCGTTCGTTCCCATGAGGATCTCCCGTCAGTGCCGCGGTCCGCCGGCCGGCGGGCCTGCCGTGTTCCGCCCGGTCCGGATGAGGAAGACCTCGTCGGTGAAGCACCAGGCCCATTCCTCGTCGGGTGCGAGCGACACGGCCACGGGGTGCCCGCTCTCCTCGTGGTGCCCGTAGGAGTGGCGGCCCGCCGAGCTATCGCAGCACCCTGTGTACCCGCAGGTCACGCACTGCCTCAGTCTCACCCAGGGCTGCCCGCGCGGCAGGCATCCCTGGCATCCGGCGGACGGTGCGTCCGAGACCGGGCGCACGTCGTCCAGCAGGTCGCGATGGGCACAGGCCCGACCCTGCGGACGCCCCGCGTCGGGCGCGACCTCCCACCGCTCGGTTCCCTGCATCGAGCCTCCGCTCCGCGACCGGACCGCGTCCGCTGCTCGCGGACACCCCTGCGCCCCCTCTTCGGGCGGAACGGGAGGAACGGATGCGCCGCGCCCCACCACCCGAAAGGTGCGTCCGACGGGCCCGTCGTCGGGGAAGGGCAGGAAGGACGCGAACCACCTGGGGAAAGGCGGCGACATGACCGGCGCACACTGGATCTTCGGCGATCAGCTGGGGCCCGCCTTCACCGCCGCGGGGGACGGCGGGATCCCTCGCGACGCCCCCGTGCTGATGATCGAATCGCAGGCGGTGTTCCGGCGGCGCCGGTTCCACCGGGCGAAGGCGCACCTGCTGCTCTCGGCGATGCGTCATCGTGCCGCCGAGTTGGGGGACCGGGTCGTCTACGTCAAGGCCGACACCTACCGAGAGGGCCTGCGCCAGGCCGTCGGCCGCTCTCCCGTGACGGTGTACCACCCGACCTCCCGGGCCGCCGCGGGCCTGGTGCACTCCCTGGGCCACGTGACCGTGCTGCCCGCACGGGGCTTCCTGGTGGGCCGGGACGATTTCGAGGCGTGGGCGGCCGGCCACTCCGGCGGCGGGCTCCGACTGGAGAACTTCTACCGCCACGTGCGCCGCGAGCACGACCTGCTCATGGACGGGGGCGAGCCGGCCGGCGGGCGGTGGAACCTCGACCACGACAACCGGGAACCGCCGCCGCGGGGAGCGCGGACCCTCGGTGCGCCCGCCCCCTACCGGCCCCGTGAGGACGACATCGACGCCGGTGTCCGGGAGGACCTCGACCGGTGGGAGCGGGCCGGCGAGGTCTCGTTCGTCGGCAGGGACGGGCCTCGGCTCTTCCCGGCCGACCGGCGCGAGGCGCTGACGGCGCTGCGGCGTTTCATCGACCACCGGCTGGCCGGCTTCGGCGCCCACGAGGACGTGATGCTGGCCGCCGACCCGGTGCTGAGCCACAGCCTGCTGTCCTCCTCCCTCAACCTGGGCCTGCTGGATCCCGCGGAGTGCGTGGAGCGCGCCGAGGCCGCCTGGCGGTCGGGCTCCGCGCCCCTGAACTCCGTCGAGGGTTTCGTCCGGCAGATCGCCGGGTGGCGGGAGTACGTCTGGCACCTCTACTGGCACTTCGGCGAGGGCTACCGTTCGTCCAACGTCCTGGGGCACACCGCCCCGCTGCCCGAGTGGTGGCTCTCGCTCGACGCGGACGCCGTGACCGCACGCTGCCTGTCGACCGTGCTGCGCCAAGTCAGGGACACCGGGTGGACCCATCACATTCCGCGGCTGATGGTGCTGGGCGGATACGCGCTCCAGCGGGGCTGGGACCCGGCCGCGCTCACCGACTGGTTCCACCGCTCGTTCGTCGACGGCTACGACTGGGTCATGCTGGCGAACGTGGTCGGCATGTCGCAGTACGCGGACGGGGGCCGGATGACGACGAAGCCCTACACGTCGGGCGGCGCCTACATCGACCGGATGAGCGACCTGTGCGGGCCGTGCCGCTACCGGCCCGGCTCCCGCAGCGGCGAGGACGCCTGCCCCTACACCGCCGGTTACTGGTCCTTCCTCCACCGGCACCGGGCCCTGCTGAGCCGGGGTGCCCGCACCGCAGGACCGGTACGGGGACTCGACCGGCTGAGCGACCTACCGGAGCTGCTCCGACAGGAACGCGACCGCGGTGACACCGCGCCGTGAGGTTTCCTCGTCACGGACGAACCGGAGTTCCAGGACTGTTCACCCCCTCGTGACCTGGGACTTCCCGAAGCGGCCCAGAGCGACCAGTCAAATGATCATCAAGAGGTCTGGACCATTCGAGACGCGCCAATCCCGTGGCTCATTACGCCCGCCATCCCGGATCCGGGCAAGTGGTCTATACCTTTGACACTAGGCTGGGTCACCGCAAACGGGTACGCGCACAGCCGTGGGGGGCTTTGTGACTGTCCATCATCTTCCACAACCACCGTCCGACGAGGAGCTCTACTGGTACTTCGGGCCGCAGCGCCGCTGGGTCCTGATCGCCACCTCGCTCGCCTTCGTGTTCACGGCAGCGACCATGTTCGCCTTCGCCCTGCGAACGCCCGCCCTCTGGGCGTTCCTCGCCGTCCTCGCCCTCAACCTCGCGGCACTGACGCTCTCCTGCGTCAACAGCCTGCGCCAGCGGCGGCTCACCCGGCCGTCCCACGAGGTGCTCGTCCGCGCCTGGCGGCCGGCCGTCCTGCCCGGCGTCGACCTGTATCTGCCGACCTGCGGGGAACCGCTGCCCGTCCTGGACAACGCCTACCGCGCGGTGGCGGGGGTCGACTGGCCCGCCGACGCACTGACGGTGTGGGTCCTGGACGACGCCGACCGTCCCGAAGTGGCCGCGCTGGCCGCCTCGTACGGCTACGAGTACGTCGTACGGCCCGACCGGGGGCACCTGAAGAAGGCCGGGAACCTCAACCACGCGCTCACCTTGAGCACCGCCGAGTTCGTCGCCATCCTCGACGCGGACTTCGCGCCCCGGCCGGACTTCCTGCGCCATCTCGTCCCGTACCTGTCCGACCCCGCCGTCGGTATCGTCCAGAGCCCGCAGTGCTTCGACACCGACGGGTCCATGAGCTGGATCCAGCGCGCCGCGGGCTCCGCCCAGGAGTGGTTCTTCCGCTGGATCCAGCCGTCCCGGGACGCCAGCGACGCCGCCATCTGCTGCGGCAGCAACGCCGTCTACCGGCGCTCCGCCATCGACCTGGCCGGCGGCTTCGCCCGGCTCGACCACAGCGAGGACCTGTACACCGGACTCGCCCTGCACGAAAAGGGTTTCCGCACCCTCTACGTACCGGTGCTGGTCGCCAAGGGCACCTCGCCCGACCGGGTCACCTCCTTCGTCAACCAGCAGTACCGGTGGGCCATGGGCAACCTCCACCTGCTCGGCACCCCCGTACTGCGCCGGATGCGGGCTCCCTGGCGCATGCGACTGTGCTTCTACGAGGGGATCATCGGCTACCTGACGACGGCCGTGAACACCTTCGCGGCGCCCCTGCCGCCCCTGGTGATGCTGTTCTGGTACCCGGACCACATCCGGCCCTGGCACGTGCTGCCGCTGCTCGCCCCGCTGTGGCTGTGGCACGTGCTGCTGCCCCGGGTCAGCCGGACCCGCTGGCGGGTCGAGGTGATCCGGGCGAACGTCCTGACGAGCGTCGCCGCCGCGACCGCGTTCCTGCACACGCTGCGCGGCCGCACCGCCGCCTGGGTACCCACCGGCGCCCGGGGGGCGGCCTCCCGGGGCGGGATGGCCCGCCGGGTGGTGGCCGTGTCGCTGGCGTGGCTCGTGCTCTCGTGCGGAGCGGCGACCGCCGGGCTCGCACGGGCGGTGGCCCGCAACGGCTGGGAGCCCAACTGGGGGCTGCTCCTCTACCTCCTGGTGCAGCTCCAGATCAACGCCCCGCTGATCCGAGACCTCGCAGCCGAGCTCAACCCCGCCCGGGCCAGCGGGACTTCGCTGCGCGCCCTCGTCGGCGCCCGGGTCCACGCCGGGTTGCGCGCCGGGTTCCGCGCCCGCCCGGGCTCCCCGTCCCAGATGCTGCCCCGCCGCTGGCCCGAGACCGTCGCCGCCTCCGCGGTCCTCCTGCTCACCGGCCTGCTGGCGTCGGGGTGGGTCGACCCGATGCTTCCCTGGCTGAGCTGAAAGGCGCCGTCACCATGTCCTTCCTCCTCTCCCCCGGCCGTAGCCGGCACCGGGGACGCGCCGACGCTCCGGCCGGCCCGCTGCCGACGGGCTCCCGCCCCGGCGCCGAGTCCGGTCCCAGCCCCCACCGGTCCGCCTTCCGGCCCGACATCGAGGGCCTGCGCGCCGTCGCCGTCCTCGCCGTCCTCGCCTTCCACGCCGACATCCCCTGGGCGACCGGCGGCTTCGTGGGCGTGGACGTCTTCTTCGTCATATCCGGCTACCTGATCACCGGTCTGCTGGTCCGCGAGGCCGTCACCACGGGCCGGATCCGGCTCGGGGACTTCTTCTCCCGGCGCGCCCGACGGCTCCTTCCCGCGGCCGCCGTGGTGCTGGCCGCGGTGGCGCTGGCCGGGGCCTGGCTGACCGTACCGCTGCGCCGCACCGATGTGGAGTACGACGTCGTCGCGGCGGCACTGTCCGTCGCCAACTGGCGCTTCACGGCGCAGCGGACGGACTATCTCGCCGCCGGACACGACCAGAGTCCGCTGCTGCACTTCTGGTCCCTCGCCGTCGAGGAGCAGTTCTACCTGTTCTGGGCCCCGCTGCTGGCCGTACTGGCGCTCGGCGCCGCCCGGGCAGTCCGCCGGGGCCGCGCCGTGCGCTCCGCGGTAGTCCTGATCGCCGCCCCGCTGACCCTCGCGTCCTTCGTGCTCTCGCTGTACTGGACGGGGCACTCGGCCTCCCTCGCCTACCTGGGCACGCCCGCACGCGTCTGGCAGTTCGGCGTGGGCGCACTGCTCGCCCTGCTGCCCTGGCACCTGATGCGGGGGCCCCGGCCGCTGCGGCTGGTGTGCGGCTGGGCCGGAGCCGCGGCGATCGGGTGGTGCGTCGTGGCGTACGACGCCGCCACCCCCTACCCGGGCTGGGCGGCGCTCGTGCCGTCCCTGGCCACCGCGGCGGTGATCCTCGCGGCGGTGCCGGGACGCGGCGAGCGCTACGCTCCGGGTGCCGGTGACGTCGGACGGCTCCTCGCCGGGCGGGCGCCCCGGGCCCTCGGGCGGCTCTCCTACACCCTGTACCTGTGGCACTGGCCGGTGCTCGTGCTCGCCGAGGCCCGGACCGGTCCGCTCGGCTGGCCCGCGAAGACCGCACTGACACTGGCGGCGGTCTTGCCCGCCCTGGGCACGATGCGGTGGGTCGAGCAGCCGCTGCGGCGCAGCCGTACCGTCTCCGAACTCCCCCGCCGGGGGCTGTCGGTGGGTGTCTCGGCCATCGTGCTGCCGGTCGTGCTCGCGCTGGTGATGGGCACCACGACCCTGAACCTGCTGGGTCCCGCCGCCCCGGTCGATCCGAAGGGCCTGCCTCCGGGCGCCGCCTCGGGTCCCGCCCTGCTGGCCCGGAGCGCGGGGACGCCGCTCGTGGACGGCCCGGTGGTGCCCAGCCCCGTCCAGGCGCGGGCCGACTTTCCCCCGGACGGGCCCTGCGAGGTCGCACCGGCCGAGACGCGCAGCCCGGACTGCCTGTTCGGCGCGGTGGACAGCCCCGACCGGATCGTCCTGCTCGGCGACTCGCACGCCGGGCAGTGGTTCTCGCCGGTACTGGCGCTGGCCGCCTCTCGGGGCTGGGCGCTACAGGAATTCGTCAAGCAGGGCTGCCCGCTGCCGGACCTGACGGTGGACAGCCCGCAACTGGGCCGGGTCTACCGGGAGTGCGACACCTGGCGGGCGGACACCCTGGAGCGGCTGGGGAAGCAGCGCAGGCCCCGCCTCGTCGTGGTCTCCTCGCTCAACCGGTACACGGCGGACGAAGAGCTCCTGGCCGAGGCCTGGAGCAGGACCCTGGCACCGCTGCGGGCCCTGGGCGTGCCGATCGTCTACATCGAGGACACCCCCGTCCCGGGTACGGACGTCCCGGCGTGCGTATCGGGCCACCCCGACTCCCCCGCCGCGTGCGCCTTCGGGCGTACCGGCGCCCTGCGGCCCGACCCCCTGGCGCGGCTGATCGCGTCCGGTGCGCTGCCGGGCGTGCGGAGCGTCGGCGTCAACGAGGTGCTGTGCCCGGGTGAGGGCCCGACCTGCCCGGCGGTACTCGACCGGATCCTGCTCTACCGGGACGACGCGCACCTGACCAATGCGGCGGCGGTCGTCCTGACGAACCGACTGGAGCGGCTGCTCACCGAGACCGGGGCACTGCCCGCGGCGGGCCCGGCCGGAGCGGCGGGCGCGGAAGAGGGCGCGGACGGCTGGACGCGGCTCCTGCGGGACGACTTCGACGGACCGGCGGGCAGCCCGCCGTCGGCCGCCGACTGGATCCACGACGTGGGCACCTGCTATCCCGGCTGCCCGGCGCCGCAGTGGGGCACCGGCGAGGTGGAGACCATGACGGACTCGACCGACAACGTCCGGCTCGACGGGAAGGGCGTGCTCGAAATCGTCCCCACCCGCGAGGGCGGCGCGTGGAGGTCGGGGCGCATCGAGACACGGCGCTCCGACTTCGCTCCCCCGCCCGGCGGGGTGCTGCGGATCGAGGCGTCGATCGCCCTGCCGGACGTGACCGGGCCCGGGGCGGCCGGCTACTGGCCGGCCTTCTGGACCCTGGGCGCACCGCTGCGTGACGGCTACACCGGGTGGCCGGGCGTGGGGGAGATCGACGTCATGGAGTCCGTGAACGGGCGTGACACCGTCTTCGGCTCCCTGCACTGCGGAGTCGTGGAGGGCGGACCGTGCCAGGAGCCGGTGGGCCTGACCTCGGGTCCCCAGCCGTGCCCGGACTGCCGGACGGCGTTTCACTCGTATGCCGTGGAGGTGGACCTCGCCCCGGGGGCGCAGGAGGTGCGCTGGTATCGGGACGGCCGGGTGTACCACCGGGTGACGGCCGACCGGATGGACTCCGCGACGTGGCAGCGGGCCGTGGACCACGGGCTGTTCCTGATCCTCAACGTGGCGGTCGGCGGAAAGCTGCCGCAGGCCGACGGTGGGGACGTGGGGCCGGACACTCAGCCGGGTCATCCGATGCGGGTGGACCACGTGACCGTCTCCGTACGCGAGCGGCGCGGTTGAGCGGGCACCGGCGCTGCGGGCGCGCCCTGGGCGCGGAGCACCCGCCTTCCGAAGGGGGGCGCCGCGGAGGCCGGCACTGCGGCCGACGCGCGCAGGGGCTTGCCCGTGGTGGCGGCGGGGCAGTCTCCCGCCGTCACAGGCGGGCAGGCGGCAGGAGACCCATGCGGACCGATTCCACGCTCCACGACTGGCGGATCGAACCCCGGGAGTACGCCCGGCAGGAAGCCCGACGGGGCAGGAGGCACGCGTACGAGAGCGTCGATCCGGCCTGCACCGCCCTCGTCGTGATCGACATGGTGCCCTTCTTCGCCGGAGCCAATCCTTACGCCCGGGGGATCGTGCCGCACATCAACCGGATCGCCGCGGCGCTGCGTACGGCCGGGGGTCTGGTGGCCTGGGTCGTGCCGGCGAACGAAGCGCCGCTCGGGGGTGTGAGCGGCGAGTTCTACGGACCGGTGGCCGGCGAACGGTTCGCGGCCACCGGTGGGGAGGGCCCGCCGCGCTCGCGCCTGTGGCCCTCCCTCGATGTCCGGGCGCAGGATCCGGTGGTGGAGAAGAACGCCTACAGCGCCTTCTTTCCCGGCCGTTGCCCGCTCCCGGAACTGCTGGCGGAGCGCGGCGTGGACACCGTCCTGATCACGGGCACGCTCACGAACGTCTGCTGCGAGTCCTCGGCCCGGGACGCGGCCACGACGGGCCTGCGCGTGGTGATGGTCGCCGACGCCAACGCGGCCCGGCGCGATCAGGACCACAACGCCGCCCTGCACACGGTCTACCGGTCGTTCGGTGACGTGCGCAGCACGGCCGAGGTGCTGGGACTGATCGGTGCGGGGGCGCCCTGAAGGGTCGGGTAGTCGGTGTACCCGCGGGCGTCGCCGCCGAAGAAGGTGGCGGTGTCAGGGGTGTTGTACGGACCCTCGGTGCGCAGGCGGGCCGGCAGGTCGGGGTTGGCCAGGAAGAGGGCGCCGAAGGCGACGACGTCGGCGGTGCCGTCCTCGATCAGTGCGAGGGCCCGGTGATCGGTGGGGCCCTCCGTTGCCGGGTTCAGCACGAGGAGGCCGGAGAACTGCTTGCGCAGCGCGAGGGTGGTCTCCCGGGCCTCGGGGCCGAACTCCAGCACGTGGAGGTAGGCCAGTCCCAGCCCGTCGATCTCGTTGACCAGCGCCTCGTAGACGGGCCGCGGGTCGGGCTCGGACATGTCGTTGTACGGGTTCCCCGGCGAGATGCGCAGGGCCGTGCGCTCGGCGCCGATCGCGGTGGCAACGGCCTGGACGACCTCGACCGCGAAGCGGATGCGGTTCTCGGCCGGGCCACCCCACTCGTCGGTGCGGAGGTTCGATCCGGGGGCCAGGAACTGGTGGATCAGGTAGCCGTTCGCCCCGTGCAGTTCCACGCCGTCGAAGCCCGCCTCGATGGCATTGCGGGCCGCTTCGGCGTAGTCGGCGATGGTCGCCCGCACCTCCTCGCCGGTCAGCTCGTGCGGGGTGACGAAGTCCTTCATGCCCTCGCCCGTGAACAGCTGACCGGCGGGGGTGACGGCGGACGGGGCCACGGGCACGAGTCCGTCGGGCAGCAGCGACGGGTGGCCGATGCGGCCGGAGTGCATCAGCTGGGCGAAGATCCGCCCGCCGGCCGCGTGCACGGAGTCGGTCACCGCGCGCCAGGACTCGACCTGCTCGGTGCTGTGGAGGCCGGGAGTGAAGGGGTAGCCCTGTCCGACGACGGAGGGCTGGACGCCCTCGCTGATGATCAGGCCGGCGGAGGCGCGCTGGGTGTAGTACTCGGCGACGAGCGGGGTGGCCACACCGCCCTCGCCTGCGCGGCTGCGGGTCATCGGGGCCAGGGCGATCCGGTTGGAGAGGGTGCTGCCGGCCATGCGGACCGGGTCGAAAGCGCTGGTCATTTTCGCCTCACAAGGATAATTGGTCGGCCAAGTAATGGCTTCGAGGTGCAGCGTACCTTATTAATTGGCCGGCCAAGGTAAAATCGGTGTGGCAGGTAGGATCGACGCACCGGAGGACGGTCCGGGCGGCGCCCCACCATCGGGACCCCGACGCACACGACGCAGGAGGAACGTTCCATGACCCCGGAAGCCGCCCCGGAAACGCCCGCGCCCGCGCAGTGCGCGGCAGTGCCGGGCGCCGTGCTGGACGGCCCGGTCAGTCACGCGATCAGCCGGGTGGCTCGACTCCACCGGATCGCCGCGGGCCGCCTACTGCGGGACCTGGGACTGCATCCGGGCCAGGAGTTCCTGATGATGCACTTGTGGGACAACGGGGCCGTGCGCCAGTCGGAGCTGATCAAGGCGGTCGGGCTCGACCCGTCCACGGTGACCAAGATGCTCCAGCGCCTCGAACAGTCCGGCCATGTACGGCGCCGCCCCGACCCGGCCGACCGGCGCGCCTCCCTGGTCGAGGCGACGGAGGCGAGCTGCGAGCTCCTCGCCGAGGTGAGCCGCGCGTGGGGCGAGCTGGAGCGCCAGACCCTGGACGGTCTGGACGGTGCCGAGCGCGCCGAGCTGGGCCGCCTGCTGGGCAAGGTGGAGGCTTCCTTGTGCGGGGCGGCCGCCCGGGGCGCCGACGCCGGATGCGCGAGCACGGGCGAGGGGCCGATCGGCTGCTGAGCGCCGGCCTCCCGACCCGCCCGCCGAGGGCCGGGTGCTGCCGCCCTCCTGCTTCCCACGTCCCACCTCCCACCGGGACGGTTCCGGCATGCCCGCCCGCGGCGCGCGTCGTAGCGTTGTCCCGTGCGCCACACCACAGCGGCCGCGGCCCTGACGGCCGCCCTGTGCGCGGCCGCACTGGCCTGCTCCACGCAGGCCGCCCCGCCGGTCCTGCCCACCGGACCGCCCGTCCCTCCCGCCCGATTCGCCTCGCGCGTCACCGCCGTACCGCAGGCGAAACTGGGCGCTTCCCACCGGGCAGGCTGCCCGGTCCCGCCGGAGCGGCTCCGCCTGATCCGGATGAACCACTGGGGCTTCGACGGCCGCGTCCACGCGGGTGAGATGGTCGCCCACGAGAACGCCGTCACCCCTCTCCTCCACGTCTTCGAGCGGGCCTTCGCGGCGCGCTTCCCGATCCGCCGGATGCGCGTGATGGCCGAGTACCGCAACGACGAGCAGGCCATGGCCGACGACAACACGTCGGGCTTCAACTGCCGCCCCGTCACCGGTGACCCCCGGCGCCTGTCACGGCACGCCTGGGGCGACGCCGTCGACATCAACCCCGCCGAGAATCCGTACGTCGACGTCAACGGGACCGTCCATCCGCCCCGTGCACGCCCCCACCTGCAGCGGTCACCGGCCCGCGCGGGCCAGATCCACCCGGACGACGCCGTCTCCGCGGCTTTCCGCGAGGCGGGTTGGCAGTGGGGCGGCCGCTGGGCCAATCCGGACTACCAGCACTTCTCCGCCAACGGCGGGTAGCCCCCGAGCCCCGGGCCCACCCGACCGCCGGACCGCCGGACCGCCGCGCGGGTGACTCCGGCGTGTGCGCGACGGCTCCTCTCCCGGCGCCCCCTAAAGTCGCTAATCGATACGATTTCGTCCTTTTTTGGGGGATTTGCATTGCGTCGACTCGCCGTTGCTCTCGCTTGCGCGACCGCCCTTTCCTGCGGCTCCCTCGTGAGCCCGCAGGCCGTATCGGCCCACACCGCGGCGGACGGCGGCCGGGGCACGAACATCCTGATCGTGGGCATCGACAGTCGCGCGGGGCTCTCCCGGGCCGAGAAGAACCGGCTCCACGTGGGCGGCAAAGGGTGCAACTGCACCGACGTCATGATGCTGGTGCACCTGTCCGAGGACCGGCACCGTGCGAGCGTCGTCTCCATCCCGCGCGACTCCTACGTCGAGTACGCCGGCACCGCCATGCCTCCGCGCAAGGGAAAGATCAACGGCGCGTTCGCCCTCGGCGGCGGCCCGCTCGCGGTCGCCACCGTCGAGAAGGCCACCGGACTCCGCGTCGACCACTACCTGGAGACCGGCTTCGCGGGCTTCGAGCGGACCGTGGACAACCTCGGCGGCGCCACCGTGTGCACCGACAGGCCGCTCAAGGACGAGAACTCCGGCCTGGACATCGGAGCCGGACGCCACCACGCCGACGGCAACCAGGCCCTGCGCTACGCCCGGGCTCGGCACGTCAACCTCCGGCCGGGCGACCTGGGCCGCGTCCGGCGCCAGCAGCGCCTGGTCAACGACCTGCTGGCCCGGCTCACCCTGGAGGGCGCGCTGGCCGACCCCGCACGCACGGCGCGGACCGTACACACCCTGCTGAAGACCGTGCGCACCGATACCCGTACGGGCCCGGGAGACCTGATCCGCATCGGCTGGGCGCTCGGCCGCCTGCGGGCGGACCGGACCGAGTTCGCCACCGTCCCGATCCGGCTCTTCGACCACCGCGTGCCCGGCGTGGGGTCCACCCTCGTGTGGGACGAGACGCGGGCCGCCGCGTTGTGGGAGGCCCTGGGCGCGGACCGTCCGATCACCGGCGACACCCGGATCCAGCCCGTCGCCGAGAACCCGGCGCCCACGAACCCCGCGGCCGTCTCGGTCCGGGTGGACGACGCCACCGTGGCCGCGGCCCTGCGCCGCAATGGTTTCGCCGTCACCGACACGTCCGCGTCCGCGCCCCCGGTCCGCCCGGCGGGGCCGCCCGTCATCCGGTACGCCCCGGGCCAGGAGGAGCACGCGGCGACCCTTGCGGCGGCGCTGCCCGGCTCCCGGACGGAGGCGGTGCCCGGACACGACGCGCACTTCGACGTCGCCGTCGGAGCGGAGCCGGCGCTGGTCAGGACCGTCACCTACGACCGCAACATCGCCGACGGCGCCCCCGTGACCGGCGACCGCCTACGCTGCGCCGAGGCACCCGGAGCGGCGCCCGCGGGCCGGTCGTGAGACGGGCCTCCGGCGCCGGCAGCGCCCCCGACCCCGGCGGGTCGAGCGGACCACGGCACTGAGCGTGGGCGACGCCCTCCGGCCCGCGGAGGCGCGCCCGGGCACGAGAGGAGCGGCGCATGCACCACGAGGACGGGACCCGCACGCCGCGGTCTGCCACCGGGCACGGCCGTCCGCGCTGCGGGCGCGGCCCTGCCAGGGACCGGTCCGGCCGACACGGGGCCGTGCTGGCGCTCGCCCTGACCGCCGCCCTCGCCTCGGCCGTCGCCGGCGCCGTCCTGCCTCACGGACTACTCCTCGCGGCCGGGCTGATCGCGGCGGCGGTGACGGTCATCCGCTCCGACACGAACCGGCGGAAGCGTGAACGGCTGCCGTGAGGCGGCGCGCCCCCCGGTCTCAGCGGTCCCGCGACACCGGTTCCGGCAGGGCCGAGGCAGTGTCCGGCACCGTGTCGGCGGACCGACCGGCCGTACGCCGGCGCGCGGCGAACCGGGCCGCGAGGGGCTGGGTGTACCGGGCGGTGAGCGGCCCCATGACGACAAGGATGAACACGTAGGCGGTGGCGAGCGGCCCGAGCGCCGGTTCGATGCCGGCGGTGACGGCGAGTCCTGCGATAACGATGGAGAACTCGCCCCGGGCCACGAGCGTGCCGCCCGCCCGCCAACGGCCCTTCACTCCGATACCGGCCCGCCTGGCCGCCCAGTAACCGGTGGCGATCTTCGTTCCGGCGGTGACGACAGCCAGCGCGAGCGCGGGCAGCAGCACCGGCGGGATGCTCGCCGGGTCGGTGTGCAGGCCGAAGAACACGAAGAACACGGCCGCGAACAGGTCCCTCAGCGGGCTGAGCAGCGTGTGGGTGCCCTCGGCGACCTCGCCCGACAGCGCGATGCCGACCAGGAACGCCCCGACGGCGGCGGATACCTGCAGCTGCTGGGCGATTCCCGCCACCAGCAGGGTCAGACCGAGGACCACGAGCAGCAGCTTCTCCGGATCGTCGCTGGAGACGAAGCGCGAGATGAGCCGGCCGTAGCGGACGGCGACGAACAGGACCGCGCCCGCGACACCGAGGGCTATGGCGAGGGTGAGGCTGCCCGCCGCCAGGCTCACTCCGGCGAGCAGGGCGGTGATGATCGGCAGATAGACGGCCATGGCCAGGTCTTCGAGCACCAGGATGCTGAGGATGACCGGGGTCTCGCGGTTGCCGAGCCGGCCGAGGTCTCCCATGACCTTGGCGATGACTCCGGAGGACGAGATCCAGGTGACGCCGGCCAGGACGACGGCGGCAACCGGCCCCCAGCCCAACAGCAGGGCCGCGGCGGCACCGGGCAGCGCGTTGAGGGTGAAGTCGACGATCCCCGCCGGGTACTGGGTCTTGAGGTTGGAGACCAGGTCGCTCGCGGTGTACTCCAGACCCAGCATCAGCAGCAGGAGGATGACCCCGATCTCGGCGCCTATGGCGACGAACTCCTCGCTCGCGCCGAGCGGGAGGAGACCGCCGGTGCCGAAGGCCAGCCCGGCGAGCAGGTACAGGGGTATGGGCGAGAACTTCAGGCGGCCCGCGACCCGGCCCAGCAGACCCAGTCCCAGGATGATCGCTCCGAATTCGATGAGGAAGACGGCGGAATGCACTCGATCACTCCCTGCCGAGAATCGCCGCGGCGGCGTCCACGCCCTCGCGGGTGCCGATCAGGATGAGCGTGTCTCCACCGGCCAGGCGGAAGTCCGGGGCCGGGGAGGGACGGGCCTCGGCCCGTCGCAGCACCGCCACGACCGACACTCCGGTCTCGGTGCGCATACGGGTCTCGCCCAGCACACGGCCGTTCCAGTGCGAGTGCGCGGAGAGTTCGACGCGCTCGGCGACCAGGCCCAGGTCGGTGGTGTGCAGGAGGTTCGGACTGTGGTGCGCCGGCATCAGCGCGTCGATCAGCGAGGCTGTTTCCGGTCCCGTCAGGTGCAGCGACTCGGCACACGCGTCCGGATCGTCCGCACGGTACAGGCTGACCGTGCGCGTGCCGTCCCGGTGCGCGATGACCGACAGGTTGCGGTGTTCGCGGGTGGTGAGGTCGTACTGGACGCCGATGCCGGGCAGCGGCGTCGTACGCATCCGTGGAGCAGGCACAGCCCATCCCCCTCGTGTTGTGAGCGTTGTGACGGTGGTGCGGCACGCGGCGGACCCGGACTGACGGAACCGGCGCGGCGGGGTTCATGCTGCCACGTAGGCCGCGATCGCCATGACCGGAGTACGGACGTCGGAACGGCTCGGCAGGGACGCGACCGAGGGGCGGGACGGGACGAAGCCGCCGGGCCGGAGGGGGGTGTGGGCCCGTCGTCGTACCCGCGAACCCTCCCGGGGGGCCCGGGCACCTCGTCCCACCCGGTCAACTCGCCTGACCACAGTCGCTGTTCGCGCTTCACGGCCCAAGGGTCGCCCGACGAGAGCAGCACAAGGAGCACCACAACAGACTGAACGTTTTCTCGCTTCTCACACAAACGTACTTGCCGACTGGTTTTCTTTCGGTTCACCCGATTACATTGACGGCACACCACAGCGGACACCCCACCGACAGCGACCGGGAGGACCACCACGTGGCGAGGGCCAGACAGGAACGGGCCGAAATCACCCGTCAGGCCATCCTCGACGGCGCGGCCATCGCGTTCGACGACTGCGGATTCGAGGGCACCAGCCTCAGCGACGTGGTCAGGCACGCCGGAGTCACCAAGGGTGCCCTCTACTTCCACTTCCCGTCCAAGCAGGCCCTCGCCCGCACGCTGATGGACGAGCAGTTCCGGGTCGCGGAGAACGTGCCGGCGATCGAGAACCCGGGACTGCAGACCATCATCGACCTGAGCCACCGGATGGCCCACGGACTGCGCACCGACGTCCGGGTCCGGGCCGGCATCCGTCTGGTCATCGAGTTCGGCTCCTTCACCAGCCCCGACCCGACGCCGTACGACGCCTGGATCGACACCTGCCGCACCTGCCTGACACCCGCCCAGCAGAACGGTGACATCCACCCCTCCCTGGACGTGGGCGCCCTCTCGGCCCTCCTCGTCGCCGCGTTCACGGGCATCCAGGTCACCTCGCACGTCCGCACCCGCCGCGAGGACCTCCACCACCGTGTCACCGATCTGTGGAACTTCCTGCTCCCCACCATCGTCCCCACGGACCGCATGGCCCGCTTCCACCCCACCGGCACACCGCACTCGCACGGCGCAGCCGTCAACTGACGACACGCGCACGGACGCACGGACGCACGGACGCACCAGGGCGGCGTCGCACACGCCGTGGCGAACCACGGGGGTGCTCGCCACGGCGTGAGCGAGACCGCCCTGCCCACACCAGCCACACCACCGGCCGCGGCGCATTCACCGCGCCGCGGCCGGCGCCTGTCACGTGTGCGGGCCGGTGCCGTGTGCGAACGCGAGGACGGACGCGGCCGCTTCGCCCAGACTCCTGAAGTGGCGGTGCACCCCGGCCACCGCTTCGGGAGCGTTGACCCCCCAGACCGTCATCCCCGCGCGCAGCCCGGAGCGGACTCCGGACGGCGCGTCCTCGATGACCAGGCAGTCCCGCGGCTCTGCTCCCAGTCGCGCGGCGGCCAGCAGGTACGGCACCGGCGACGGCTTGCCCTCGGCCACGGAGGCGGCATCGACGACGACCTCCGGCACGGGCAGGCCGGTCCGGGCGAAGCGCCCGCGCACCCGGTGCTCGTAGTTCGACGTGACGAGCGCCCACGACCCGGACGGCAGCGCCTCCAACAGTCCGGCCGCACCCTCGAACGCGCCGTAGGTGCCCGAGCGGACGTCCTCGTCCTCCAGAGCGTGCAGCATCGCCAGGCACTGTTCGGGGTCCCGCTCCGGAGCGACCTCGGCGAAGGTCTCCACCGGCCTGGTGCGCAGTGCCACCCGGTGCACCTCGTCGGGATCCAGCCCGTGGCGGCGCGCCCATTCACCCCACATGCGGCGCTGGTTGTCCACGGCGTCGATCAGTGTGCCGTCGACGTCGAACAGGACGCACTTCTTCGCTCCGGGGCGGGCGGGTTCGGCGATCACCCCCCGATCATGCCACCCCTCCCACCTTCCTCGAACAAGGGTTCACCGGACCATCCTGTCAGCCCCTCACGGGCGTTTCGACGTGCGCGACCGGACCGTCATCGGCGACCGTGGACCCGCCACAGGCGCCGACCGAACCGACAACGTCTCCGAGGAGACCCCGTGAACTGGACCATCGAAGTCGTCCCCGTCCCCGTCACCGACATGGACCGTGCGAAGGAGTTTTACGCCGGGAAGGTCGGCTTCGCGGTCGACCTTGACGACGAGGTCGCCCCCGGAGTGCGCGTCATCCAGCTGACGCCGCCCGGCTCACGGTGCTCCGTCGCCCTGCTCCAGGGCATGCCCACACCGCCCGGCGTGAAGGTCATGACCCCGGGCACCCTGCATGGCCTGCAGATGTGCGTGACCGACATCGAGGCCGCCCGGGCGACCCTGGCCGAGCGCGGGGTGCCCGTCTCCCCCGTGCGCCATCTCGGCGACGCGGGCTGGGCAGACGGCAAGGGTGGCACCTGGAACTCCTTCCTCTCCTTCGAGGATCCCGACGGCAACGGCTGGCTGGTTCAGGAGGCCCCCTCGGACCTCGGCGAACGCTGACCCCGCGCACGTCGGCCCCTCACGTCGCACAAGGAGGGCGACGGCACCGGAAGGGCCTCGCCCCGGCCCTCACGCGCCCCGGGAGTCCACGTCCTCCATGAAGGCCAGCATCCTGGCGTTGACCAGCTCGGGGTGGTCGATCTGCGGCCCGTGCCCGGTGGCGGCGAGGATCTCGGCCCGGGCGCCGGGTACGAGGCGCGGTACGCGCTCCACTTGCCGCTTCGGGTGCACGAGCAGGCTTCGCTTGCCCATGATCAGGTAGAACGGCGTCCTGATGGAGCCCAGTTCCGCGTCCGACAGAGGCAGCGGGGCGGGCCTGCGGATCCGGAAGGCCCGCACGCCGGCCTGGACCCACGCACGGAGTTCGGGTACGACGATCACCGGCTGCTCCAGCCACTTGGCGAGACGGGGGCGCCAGGCCTTGGGAGCGAAGGTGGCGAAGAGGCTGGCGAAGATCCAGAAGAAGAAGCGCAGCCCGACCTTCTCCAGGCCGCCCGGGTCGAGGGCGGTGACGGAGGCCAGGCGTCCGGGCCGGAGGTGGGCCTGGTTGATGACCAGCCAGCCCCCGTACGAGGAGCCGACCAGGTGGACCTCGTCCAGGCCGAGCGCGTCAAGGGCCTCCTCCATCCACTGGGCCGCGCGCTCGGGCTGCCACATCGGCTCGCGATGGACGCTGCGGCCGGGGTCGCCGGGCGTGTCGAGGGCATAGACGGGCCGGTCGGCGCTCAGGGCTCGGGTGTTCGGGTACCACTGGGCGGAACACCCGCCCGAACCGTGTATCAGGACCACGGGCGTGCGGGATTCGGCGGCCGGGTCCGCGGGGCCGTAGCGGTAGACGTGGGTCGTGCCGAAGCTCGTCTCCACGTCCGTCTCGGAGCGGGCGGGCGCGCCCATCGCGTAGAGGGCGTCACAGGCGGCGAAGTACCGGTCCCGCAGGGTGTCGCTCACATAGTGGCCGATGTCGCGGCGCACGCGGGGTCGGGTCGCGGTCTGGGGCACGGGGCACCTCCGGGAAGATCCGTTCTTCGTAATACGAACGTACCATGAAAATGGTACGGCGGTACCATGAAAAGGGCCGGCGCCGCCGGAGCCCTCACCACCACCGACGGGCGGAGACGGGACGACACATGCCGAAGCGCGTGGACCACGAGGAACGGCGGACGCAGATCGCCGAGGCGCTCGTCCGGGTCGCCGGACGGCGCGGACTGCATGCCGTCGGCATGAGGGACGTGGCAGCTGAGGCCGGCGTGTCACTCCGGCTCGTGCAGTACTACTTCCAGACCAAGGAGAAGCTGCTCTTCTACGGGCTGCAGCACCTCACCGACCGCTTCACCGCGCGGGTGGGGGCCCGACTGGACGCCGTCAGCCCGGATCCCGGGGTGCGCGCGACCGTCGAGGCGATCCTCCTGGCCTCCCTGCCCGTGGACGAGGAGAGCCGCACCTTCCATCTCCTCTACAGCTCCTACTCGATCCTGTCCGTGACGGACGACGCCCTCGCCGCCCAGCCGTTCATCGACAAGCCGGACGCCGCCGAGGACGCGCTGACCGGGCTGCTCCGGCAGGCTCAGGAAGGCGGTCTGGCCGATCCGGACGCCGACGCGCGCACCGAGGCGATCAGCCTCCTCGCGATGGCGGCGACGATGGGCACCAGCATCCTCGTGGGCCAGCGGCGGCCGGAATCGGCCGTCGCGGTGCTCCGCCACCACCTGGACCGGATCTTCACCCCCGCGCGGCGGCCGTCGGCCGACGGAGCGCCGGACCCCGGAGAGGCCCGGCCCACCGGCGGCTGAGAGCCGGGGCGGGCGGGCAGCCGCACGGGGTCGGAGTGCCGCCCGGTGCGGCGCGGGGCCCGGATCCCCGACGGGCCGAGCCGGCGTCGGGCATCGAGCACCCGGATTCCGGCATCCGACATCCGACCCGACGACAAGCGGCGGGCGGCGCGCCCCTCCCCGGGTTTCCGGGTCCGAGGTGTGCGCCGCCCGCCGCCGGGCCGGGACTGCCGTGGATCAGTCGGTGCCGAACTCCATCGCGGCACGGTCGAGCATCTGCTCATCGTCGCCCTCGGCCCGGCCTCGGGAGGCGATGACCTCGGCGCCGCCCTCCGGCATCGCGCCGATCAGGCCCGTCGAGGCGGCCTGGGCGGCCCCGATGAGCGTCTCGTGCGTGTTGCCGACGATGCCGAGGGCGGCGTACTGCTCCAGCTTGGCGCGCGAGTCGGCGATGTCGAGGTTGCGCATGGTGAGCTGTCCGATCCGGTCCACCGGGCCGAAGGCCGAGTCCTCGGTGCGCTCCATGGACAACTTGTCCGGGTGGTAGCTGAAGGCGGGACCCGTGGTGTCCATGATCGAGTAGTCCTCGCCGCGCCGGAGCCGCAGCGTGACCTCACCGGTGACGGCGGCGCCGACCCAGCGCTGGAGGGACTCGCGGATCATCAGCGCCTGCGGGTCCAGCCAGCGACCCTCGTACATGAGGCGACCCAGCCGCCGGCCTTCGTTGTGGTACTGCGCGAGGGTGTCCTCGTTGTGGATCGCGTTGACGAGGCGCTCGTACGCCGCGTGCAGCAGCGCCAGGCCGGGGGCCTCGTAGATGCCGCGGCTCTTGGCCTCGATGATCCGGTTCTCGATCTGGTCGGACATGCCCAGGCCGTGTCGGCCGCCGATGGCGTTGGCCTCCATCACCAGGTCGACGGCGGAGGCGAACTCCTTGCCGTTGATCGTCACCGGGCGGCCCTGGTCGAAGCCGATGGTCACGTCCTCGGCGGCGATCTCCACCGAGGGGTCCCAGAACCGCACGCCCATGATCGGCTCGACGGTCTCGACACCCGTGTCGAGGTGCTCCAGGGTCTTGGCCTCGTGGGTGGCGCCCCAGATGTTGGCGTCCGTGGAGTAGGCCTTCTCGGTGCTGTCGCGGTAGGGGAGGCCGTGGGCGAGCAGCCACTCCGACATCTCCTTGCGGCCGCCGAGCTCGGCGACGAAGTCCGCGTCCAGCCAGGGCTTGTAAATGCGCAGGTGCGGGTTGGCCAGCAGGCCGTAGCGGTAGAACCGCTCGATGTCGTTGCCCTTGAAGGTCGAGCCGTCGCCCCAGATCTGGACGTCGTCCTCGAGCATCGCGCGCACCAGCAGGGTGCCGGTGACGGCACGGCCGAGCGGCGTGGTGTTGAAGTACGCCCGACCGCCGGAGCGGATGTGGAAGGCACCGCAGGTGAGCGCGGCCAGCCCCTCCTCGACCAGCGCGGCGCGGCAGTCGACCAGGCGGGCGATCTCGGCGCCGTACGCCGACGCGCGGGCGGGCACCGACGCGATGTCGGGCTCGTCGTACTGGCCGATGTCGGCGGTGTAGGTGCACGGGACGGCGCCCTTGTCGCGCATCCACGCGACCGCGACGGAGGTGTCGAGTCCGCCGGAGAAGGCGATGCCGACGCGCTCGCCGGCGGGAAGGGAGGTGAGGACCTTAGACATAGGAAGAGTATGCAGGCTCACGCATGTTCATGCAATCTGGTGGGCGTGTCGACCGGTCCTTACAGGCGCAGGACGACCAGGACCGTGTCGTCGGTGACGCCGACGGGCGGCACCAGATCGGCCAGGAGGGCGTCCGCGAGCACGGCGGGATCGGCGCCCCGGTGGCGGGCCAGTGCGTCGGCGAGCCTGCCCAGGCCCGTGTCGATGTCCTCGCGCCGGCGCTCGACGAGCCCGTCGGTGTAGAGGACCAGGACCGAGCCCTCGGTGTAGGCGGTACGGGCCTGGGGACGCGGCGCGTGTTCGGGGCGGGCACCGAGCGGCGGGTCGGTGGCCCCGTCGAGGAAGACGACCGTGCCGTCGGGGCCGCAGAGCGCGGGCGGAAGGTGGCCGGCGCTGCTGTACGTCAGGGTGCGGCTGTTCCAGTCGATGAAGACCGAGACGGCGGTGGTGGACTCGGCTCCGGCGACGGAGCGGGCATAGAGGCCGAGCACCTCCAAAGCCTGGGCGGGGCCCTCGGCGACGAGCGAGGCGGCGGACAGGGCACTGCGCAGCTGCCCCATGACCCCGGCCGCGCCCAGTCCGTGGCCGACCACGTCTCCGACGGCGACGATGGTGCAGCCGGGGGTGTCGACGAGGTCGTACCAGTCCCCGCACACGTTCAGGGCCGCGGCGGCGGGGCGGTAGCGGACGGCCGCCTGGTGGTGGGCGAGGGGGCTCGGCTCGGGAAGCATCGACTCCTGGAGGTGGAGTGCCACCTCCCGTTCCCGCGCGTGGGCCCGGCGCAGCCGCTCGTTGAGCTCCTGGAGCTCCCGCGCCCGGCTGTAGAGCTCGGCCTCCAGCACCTGCGTCGCGCTCTCACCGCTGCGGGCCCCTCGGGCCCGGATCAGCTCGGTGACCTCCTCCACCCGGTGCAGAACGAGCGCCACGGCGCCGTCGGGGGCGAGGACGGGGACGTTGACCGGGCTCCAGTACCGCTCCTGCCAGACCCCCGGCCGTTCGGGGTCCTCCACGTCGTAGCGCTGGATGGCCATGGCGTCGCGCTCCCCGGTGGCCACGACCCGCTCCAGCGAGGTGCGCATGTTGCGGGTGCCCGTCGCGGCCGGGTCGTTGGGGTTGTCGGGGAAGGCGTCGAAGATGTGGCGGCCGATGACCTGCTCGCGGGTGCGGCCCGCCACGGACAGGTACGCGGCGTTGACGTCCAGGTACACCAGATCAGGGGTCAGCAGCGCGGCCGCGCCCGGCAGCGCGTGGAACACCGCCCGGTAGTCGATCCCGGATCCGTTCACGATCCACCTGTCCGTGTGCTTCCGTCCTGGTCGTGAGGTTCCTCCCACGATAGGCGCGCTTGCACCGCGCGGCTTCGGCACGGGATTGCGCCTTGGTCCGTTCGGCGGCTCCCCCGGCCCCCGGGCCCCGGCGAGGTCGGGGGAGGCGGCGGGGCGGGGTGTGCGGCCCGGGCCGGGGAGGCCGGCCCCGGGCACCCGGGGGACCGGCCCGGCGCTCGTGTGGCGGGCGTCCGGACCCTCGGCTTCCGGCCCGGGCCGACGGTCGTGTGATCATGTCCGTCGGCACAACCGGCACCTCATGGGGGGACCATGCGCACCCGCACCACCAACGCCACCACCGGCCTCGTCACCGCGCTCGGGCTGATACTCGCCCTGGCCGGCTGCAGCACCGCCTCCGACGGGGGCAGGCCCGCCCAGGCCGGTCCCACGGCGTCCGCCCCGGCCGCGCCGAACGGCGGCGGCGCCGGGTTCGACGGGCCGCGGCCGCAGGACCAGAACCTGCTGGCCTGGACCGGCGACCCCAATGACGCCGGCCATGTCACGGCCCAGTCGTCGGCGGGGGTCGGCGGCCGGATCACGCTGGTGCGGATCGTCCTGCGCGAGCAGGTCACCTGGTCGAACATCTGGCTGGGGCTGGCCGGCCTGGACCCGAACGCCCAGCTGGCCGACTGCTACCTCGGCGTGTACGACGCCAAGGGCACGCTGGTCGGATCCACTGCCGACATCTCGCCCCAGCTGATGACCGACGCCATCGCCAAGCCGCTGCCCCTCGCGAAGCCCTTCACGGCCGCCCCCGGCACGTACTTCATCGCGCTGCTGCTGAACGGCAACTGGGCCACCAACGCCCTCACCCTGAAGTCCACGGGCGCCGGCATCTCCGTCAACGCCGGGCTGACGCCGCCTCACCTGCGCTACAGCAGCATCCTGACCGGACAGAGGTCGCTGCCCACCACCGTGGACCTCGGAGCGCAGTCCACGGCCACCATCAACACCGGCTGGGCCAGCCAGTGGTACGCCGTCTCCTGAAGCCGCGCACCCGCCGGGGGCGGGCACCGATGCCGCTCCGCGGTTCGCCGTACCCGTCGCCGCCGTGCCGGCCCCGGCGAGCCGCCGGTCGTCACACGTCGGCGCCGGCGGCGCTCACCCGGATCTTGGACTGGCCGTGGCCGAGCTCCTCCCAGTCCTCCATGAAGCGGGCGGCAAGTCCGTGCCGGGCGGCGAGGTCCACGAGGGTCTGCGTCCGGTAGTAGAAGTCCTCGCGCAGGACGTGGTGCTCGGTGCCGGTGGTGCGGTCGAAGGTGAAGTCGAAGTGGCCGCCGGGCGCGAGGACGCGGCCCACGTGGGCCAGGCACTCGCCGATCACCTCGATCGGCGAGTGCGAGAAGACGCTGTGGGCGTGGACGACGTCGAAATAGCCGTCGGGCAGGAAGTCCAGCCTCAGGTTACGGGTGATCGTCAGGTGCGGGACCTTGGCCTGCAGGCCCCGGTCGGTCAGCGTCTGCTTGGCGGCGATGAGGATGTCGGGCGAGATGTCGATGCCGTAGTAGTGCCCCGCGTCGAGGTACTCGATGAAGCGCCAGCCGGCGCGCAGGTTGCCGCAGCCGATGTCGAGCATCCGGGACCCGGGCCGCAGTCCGTGACCGAGCAGGTAGTCGAACTGCATCTTCCCGAGGGCGAGCCAGCGTTCGTGGGTCTGGCTGCCGACGGCGGCCTCGGGACTGCGGCGCGTGTCCGAGGCCATCACCGCCCGGTAGTAGCTCACGTGGTCGGGGTGCTTGAAGGCCAGCCACCGGTCGCGGGCGGCGCGCCTGAGGTACGGGGCGATGCGGTGCGGGCGGCTCGCGGCGTAGCGAACCTTGTGGACGAGGGATTCCCGGTTGGCTGTGAGGTTCTTCTTGGTGGCCATGAGCACTCCGTCTTCGTCGCGAGGCGAGAGCCCGGTGCGGCAGCGGGGATCGGGATCCGCTGCCCCCCGGAAGGACCTTCGAGACCCACCACGCGCCGGTCGCCGACGTGCACGAACCAGGGGAAGTGACGCGCGCACGAGGCCGCTCCGGGCGCGCGACGGCACACTGGCGGCGAGACGTCGGCGCGGACGGGACGAGCAGCACACGGGATCGGGGTTTTGTGGTGTTCTGTCCCAGATTGCCACTCGACTGCCGCCCGGCCTGCACAACGCGCCCCAGGAATCGCGCCCCAGGAATCGCACCCCGCGAACCGGACCGGCGGCGATCCCGGCGGCCGTTCATACGACCACCGGATGCCCGATGCCCCCTCCCGGTGGGGATCCGCGCCGCCTGCGACACCCCGGCCGCAACGCGGGACGGGGTCTCACGGCCGGTGCGCGCGCCGTCAGCCGGTGGCGGTGGGCCGCTCCTGGAGCAGCAGACGGGTGCGGAAGAGGTCGAGGACGGCGTTCAGGGCCTCCCGGGTGGGCCGGCCCGGTTCGTCGACGAGGTGCTCCGTCAGGACGGAGTGCGGCGGCAGGGGGCTCGCGGGGTTCGCGTCGCTGTCGTCCAGCTCGACGGCGACGAAGGCGTCGCCCAGTTCGCGCCGGAGGTAGGCGAACCGGTCGCCCGGGACCAGCCGGTCGCCCCGGAAGCGCAGTCCGAGGACCTGCAGCCCTTCGCGCTCGCAGCGTCCGCGGACCACGGCGAGGTCCTCCGGACTGATGTCGATGGCGGCGGCGCGGCCCGGAGTGAGGGGCAGGGGCAACGACGGCTGGGAGAGCACCGGGGCGATCAGGCGTTCGTCCGTGGCCATCGCCAGGGCGAAGCCTCCGGTCAGACACATGCCGACGGCGCCCACACCGGGACCGCCGCACCGCTCGTGTTCGGCGGCGGCCAGGGCCCGCAGCCAGCCCACGACCCGCGAGCTGCGTCCCGTGGCCAGCAGGGTGAACTCCCGGCTGACGCAGACCCGCCACATGGTCGACGCCGTGTAGCGCCCGCTGTTCGCCCAGCCGACGCTGCGCGGGTCCGGGTCGCGTCCGGGCTCGCCGAAGAGCACCGGGAGCACGGCGGTGCAGCCCGCCGCGGCCACCCGTTCGGCGAACGCGATGACCTTGGGGGTGATGCCCGGGACCTCCGCCATGACGATCACGGCAGGGCCCGTGCCCGCGCGCAGTACGCGGCGGGTCGCGCCGTCGTGGGTGAACGAACCTTCGGTGAAGCCGGTCAGGTCGTGGTTCGGCACGTGCCCGTTCCTTCCGTCGGCGCTTCTGGGCCGCGCTCAAGTTACCGGCAGGTAGGGCATCGTGGTCAACCCACCTGGATACCGATCACACAAGTGTCGTCGTCCGTGTCCGACCGGCTCCCGGCCAGGAGGCGGTCCAACCGTGCGTCCAGGTCCCCCGCTCCGGCAGCGGCCGCGTTCACCAGGTGGCCCAGCGAGTCCTGAACCGAGGAGTCCCGGCGCTCCACGAGCCCGTCCGTGTACATCAGCAGGGTGTCGTCCGGTTCCAGCCGGACCTCCCGCTCGCCGTACGCGACGTCCGGCAGGGCGCCGAGGAGCAGGCCCTCGATCAGCGGGAAGGCCTCCGCCTGGTCTCCGCGGACGAGTACGGGCGGCAGGTGGCCCGCGCGCGCCCAGCGCAGCAGCCGTGTGCCCGGGTCGTAGAGGCCGCACACGGCGGTGGCGGTCACGTGCTTGGCCAGGTGGTGGGTGACCGTGTTCAGCCAGGACAGCAGCTGGCCCGGACCCGCGCCGGTCACGGCCAGGCCGCGCAGGGCGTTGCGCAGCACGACCATGCCGGTGGCGGCCTCGATGCCGTGCCCGGCGACGTCGCCCACCGACAGCATGATCAGGCCGGAGGGCAGGACCACGGTGTCGTACCAGTCGCCGCCGACGAGCGACTCGGTCTCGGCCGGCCGGTAGCGGACGGCGACCCGCATCCCCGGGGCCTCGATGGCCGGTGGCGTGGGCGGCATGATGGCGTGCTGGAGCTGGAGCGCCAGCCGGTTGCGTTCGGCGGACTCGGCCTCGGTGTGGGCGAGCTGGTCCCTGGTCGCGGCCAGCGCCACCTCGGTCCAGTGCTGGGCCGAGATGTCCTGGTAGGCGCCCCGTACGGCGTGCAGCCGACGGTCCGCGTCGAGGACGGGCTCGGCCACCACCCGGATGTGGCGGGTGATTCCGTCGGGCCGCTGGAGGCGGAAGTTGACCGAGGAGGGGCGGCGGTGGCCCAGCAGCGCCCGCAGGAAACGGCCGAGGGCGGCCGAGTCGTCCGGATGGGCGTGGCCGGGAAGTTCCCGCAGCCGTACGGGGTCCGCGGTGGCCGGGAGCCCGTGCAAGGCGTAGAGCTGTGCGTTCCAGGTGGTCTCCCCGGTCGCGAGGTTCTCCTCGAAACCACCGATGCGGCCCAGGCGCTGGGCGTGCTGGAGGAGGTTGGCCAGTCGGGCCGTCTCGTCCTCGATCCGCCAGATGAGGAGGACGGCGGCGCCGTGGCGGCTGACGCTGATGTCCGCGACCGAGGTGAGCGGGATCTGGTCGACCAGCGCGGTCAGGCTCATGCGTTCGGCCCGGAACGGCTCGCCCGTCGCGTGGACGCGCTCGATGATGTCGAACAGCCCGTTCTCGGCGGCGGCCATCGGGTAGGCCTCCAGCAGCAGCGCCCCGTTGACGTCGCCGCGCGGCCGTCCCACGGGATCGACGAACCGGCTGCCGACGTGCCGGATCCTGAAGTCGGTGAGGCGGCCCTCGGAGTCGAGGACCGGGGTGAGCACCACGGCAGGGTCCTGAAGACCCTCGGCGAGGTCGGTGAGTTCCGCTACGTCCGGGAGCACCGCGTCGCCGACCGCCGGATCGCCGGGCGGCGCGGCGTCCATGGTGCGGGCGCACAGCTCGGCGAGAGCCTCGACCTGGCGCTCGATCTGCGGCGGCTGCGGGGCCAGGGGCTGGGGCCAGCAGATCTCCAGGACACCGTGGATCCGTCCCCCCGTCCCGGTCGGTACGGCCATCCGTCCGCCGTCGGGCCACTGGAGGTGGCCGATCGAGGGGAGGCCGGTGCGTCGGGTGCGGGGCAGGGTGACCAGTCGGCGCTCCCGCAGTGCGAGACCGGCGACGGTGGAGACGCCCGGGGGTACGTGGCGCCAGCGGGCGGCCTCCCCGGGCGGGAACCCGGCGTGTCCGGCGAGGGCCAGCGAGCCGTCGGGGACGGCGGTCCAGACGGCCACCGCGACGGCTCCGAGCGGGTCGAGGGCATGGGTCAGGAGAGAATCGGCCACGGCCTGGGTGTCGGAGGCCGCGGCCAGCATGCCGCTCTCCGCGGTACGCAGCCGGACCGAGACCGTCGGGTGCCCCACAGGGTCGTCATCGGTACCGGCACGGTCGACGAACGCCGCCGCGATCTCGCTGACGTGGTCGCGGGACGCCTGGTTGACGATGTCGGCGGCGAGTTCGAGGCGCGACGTGCCGCTCTCCCGGCACAGTAGGTCGAGCTGGCGTGCCGCCGCGGCCGGGGTGCAGTTCAGCTGACCGATGAGGATGCCCTTGGCCAGTTCGACCAGCGCCCGGCCGTCCGCGGCGGCCTGCGCCTCCAGCACCTCCCGGCGCAGCCGTTCGACGGTGGCGACGAGCCGCCCCAGCGGCGTCGGGGACTGCTGCGGGACGGTGCGGGCGGCGACCGGTGCCGACGGCGGCTGGACGGCTTCCTGCCGTGTCGTGTCCCCGGTCACCGCGTCAGCCAGTGGCGGACGCGGGCGATGAGGTCGTCGGCGTCGACGGGCTTGGTGACGTAGTCGCTGGCGCCGGCTGCGAGGCTCTTCTCCCGGTCCCCGGGCATCGCCTTGGCGGTGACCGCGATGATGGGCAGGGCCTCGTAGGCCGGCATCCGCCGGATCTCGGCGGTGGCCGCGTAGCCGTCCAGTTCCGGCATCATCACGTCCATCAGGATCAGGGCGACGTCCGCGTTGGCGATGAGGGCGTCGATCCCCTTGCGGCCGTCCTCGGCGTGGAGCACGCGGATGCCGTGCAGCTCCAGGATCCCGCTGAGGGCGAAGAGGTTGCGAGCGTCGTCGTCGACGACGAGGACGGTGCGTCCGGCCAGGTCGGCGTCGGGCAGGTGGGCGTCCTGCTGCCCCGCGTCCGCCTGCCTGTGGGGCACTACGTCCCCAGGCTGTTCGGCGGACAGGTGGAGGGCGATGCGTTCGCGCAGCTCGTCCAGGCTGGACAGCAGTTCCACCCGGCGCGAGACGGCCCGCTCGCGCAGCGCTGCCTCCTGCCGGCCGGTCCGGCCCCGGGGGTTGTCATGGGCGAGGACGGGGAGCGAGGAGAGGGCCGGGTCGCCGTTGAGCGCGTCGAGGAAACGCAGCGCCTCGCCCCCGGGCATGTCCAGTTCCAGCACGACGCAGTGGAACGCGTCGGACGCCAGCGCGGCGGCCGCCTCCCGCGAGCTGGTGGCGCCCACCACCTGGATGCCGCCGCGCTCCCCGGCCGCGTGCCGACGGGGGACGAGGTCGCGGTCGGCGCTCTCGGCGACGAGGGAGAGCAGGCCACCCGGCCGCTCCTCGATCACCAGCAGACGACGGGGGCGGCGCTGCGCCGGAAGCGCCGCGGCGGTCCTGCGGCCGCCCGGATCGGACGCCTGGGTGCCGCCCCCGGGCGAGCGCGTCCCGGCCGGCTCGCCGTGCGGGCCGTCCTCGTAGTCGGCGCGGCTGACGGGCAGGTAAAGGGTGAAGGTGCTGCCCTGGCCGGGGGTGCTCTCGGCGGTGACGGCTCCGCCGAGGAGCTGGGCGATCTCGCGGCTGATGGAGAGGCCGAGGCCGGTGCCGCCGTACTTGCGGCTGGTGGTTCCGTCGGCCTGCTGGAAGGCGCCGAAGACGGACTCCAGCTGCTGTTCGGGAATGCCGATGCCGGTGTCCCGAACCCGGAAGGCGAGCATGGGGGCGCGGCGGGAGACCCCGGCGGGGATCTCCGGGGCCGTCGCCGGTTCGATGCGCAGCTCGACGCCGCCGCGTTCGGTGAACTTGACGGCGTTGGAGAGCAGGTTGCGCAGGATCTGGCGCAGCCGCGCGTCGTCGGTGAGCAGGTCGCCGGGCGCGTCGGGGGCGGTGGTGACGGTGAAGTCCAGGCTCTTCTGCGTGGTCATCGGGCGGAAGGTGGCGTCGACGTACTCCAGCAGCTGGGGCAGGTGCACCAGCTCGGGGTTGACGTCCATCTTGCCTGCCTCGACCTTCGACAGGTCGAGGATGTCGTTGATCAGCTGGAGCAGGTCGGAGCCGGCCGAGTGGATGATGCCCGCGTACTCGACCTGCTTGGGGGTGAGGTTGCGGGTGGGGTTCTGCGCCAGCAACTGGGCCAGGATGAGGAGGCTGTTGAGCGGGGTGCGCAGCTCGTGGCTCATGTTGGCCAGGAACTCCGACTTGTAGGTGGAGGCCAGCGACAGCTGCTGCGCCCGGGCCTCCAGTTCCTGCCGGGCCTGCTCGATCTCCAGGTTCTTGGCCTCGATGTCGCTGTTCTGGCTGGCGAGGAGGGCGGCCTTCTCCTCCAGTTCGGCGTTGGAACGCTGGAGTTCCTCCTGCTGGACCTGGAGTTCCTCCGAGCGGGCCTGCAGTTCGCCGGTGAGCCGTTGGGACTCGCCGAGGAGTTCGTCGGTGCGGGCGTTGGCGACGATCGTGTTGACGTTGGTGCCGATGGTCTCCATCAGCTGGGCGAGGAAGTCCCGGTGCACGGGGGTGAAGGCGCTGAAGGAGGCCAGTTCGATCACGCCGAGGACCTGGTCGTCGACGACGATCGGAAGGATGACCAGGCTGCCCGGAGTCGTGTGGCCGAGCCCGGAGGAGATGACGTAGTCGCCGGGGACCCGGTCGGTGGCGATGATCCGGTGGCTGCGGGCCGCCTGCCCGACGAGGGACTCGCCCAGGGCGAACCTCGTGCCCGCCGCGCTGCCCGCGGGGCGGCCGTAGGAGCCGACGAGGGTGAGCACGGTTCCGCGGGGGGCGTCCTCGGCGAGGTAGAAGGCGCCGTACTGGGCGGCGACCAGCGGCGTCAGTTCGTCCATGACGAGTTCGGCGACGGCGGCGAGATCCCGGTGGCCCTGCATCAGGCCGGAGATGCGGGCCAGGTTGGACTTGAGCCAGTCCTGCTCCTGGTTGGCCCGCGTGCTCTCGCGCAGGGATCCCACCATCGAGTTGATGTTGTCCTTGAGTTCCGCGACCTCACCGGAGGCGTCGACGGTGATCGAACGGGTCAGGTCGCCCTCGGCGACCGCGCTGGCGACCTCGGCGATGGCCCGCACCTGGCGGGTGAGGTTGCCGGCGAGTTCGTTGACGTTCTCGGTCAGCCGCTTCCAGGTGCCGGAGACCCCTTCGACCTCGGCCTGACCTCCGAGCCGGCCCTCGCTGCCGACCTCGCGGGCGACCCGGGTGACTTCCGCGGCGAACGCGGACAGCTGATCGACCATCGTGTTGATGGTGGTCTTCAGCTCCAGGATCTCGCCGCGGGCGTCCACGTCGATCTTCTTGGACAGGTCGCCGTTGGCGACGGCGGTGGTGACGAGGGCGATGTTGCGGACCTGGCCGGTGAGGTTGTTGGCCATGGAGTTCACGTTGTCCGTGAGGTCCTTCCAGGTGCCCGCCACGTTGGGGACCCGGGCCTGGCCGCCGAGCCGGCCCTCGGTGCCGACCTCGCGGGCCACCCGGGTCACCTCGTCGGCGAACGCGGACAGCGTGTCGACCATCGTGTTGATGACACCGGCGAGCGCGGCCACTTCGCCCTTCGCCTCGACGGTGATCTTCTGCGACAGGTCGCCGCGGGCGACGGCGGTGGCGACCTGGGCGATCGACCGGACCTGTCCGGTCAGGTTGGACGCCATGACGTTGACGTTGTCGGTGAGGTCCTCCCAGGTGCCGGAGACCCCCTGGACGGTGGCCTGGCCTCCCAGGTTGCCCTCGGTGCCGACCTCGCGGGCGACGCGCGTCACCTCGTCGGCGAACGCGGACAGCTGATCGACCATCGTGTTGATGGTCTCCTTCAGCTCCAGGATCTCCCCGCGCGCGTCCACCCTGATCTTCTGCGTCAGGTCGCCCTGGGCGACGGCGGTGGTGACCTCGGCGATCGATCGGACCTGGGCCGTCAGGTTGTCGGCCATGACATTGACCGATTCCGTGAGGTCCTTCCACGTTCCGGAGACGCCCTGGACGTCCGCCTGGCCGCCGAGCCGGCCCTCGGTGCCGACCTCGCGGGCCACCCGGGTCACCTCCCCGGCGAACGCGGACAGCTGATCGACCATCGTGTTGATGGTCTCCTTCAGCTCCAGGATCTCCCCGCGGGCAGTGACGGTGGCCTTCTGGGAGAGGTCGCCCTTGGCCACGGCTGTGGCCACTTGGGCGATGGAGCGCACCTGGGCGGTGAGATTTCCGGCCATGAAGTTGACCGAATCCGTGAGGTCCAGCCAGGCTCCCCCGACCCCGGGAACGTCCGCCTGACCGCCGAGCCGGCCCTCGGTGCCGACCTCGCGTGCGACCCTCGTGACCTCGGAGGTAAACAGCGACAGCTGGTTGACCATCCCGTTGAAGACGGTCGCGATCTCCCCGAGCAGCCCGTCCGCCCCGTCGGGCAGCCGGGTACGGAAGTCCCCGTCCCGCACAGCGGTCAGCCCGGCCAGCAACCGGCGCAGCTCCGACTCTCCGATTCCGCCACCCGGCAACGCCGCAGCGCCACCCCGTGGATCCGCGCCCGCCCGCTCGGCCATTCGTCACCCTCACTCTCGATACAACCGCGCCGATCCGCGGACAGGACAGGCCCAACGACGGCAGGGCATGCCGGAGCGCCCGGCTCCGCCGGGATCCGTCCTCACCGCGGCACCGGTCCGGTGAAGGCTAACGCCGCCGGAGGGGCGGCGGAGCACGCTCGATCACTCCGCAGGGCGGTACCTCCGGAATCCCGAGGAGCGGACCGGCCCGGCGTCCCGGCCGGGGGACGGCCCGAACTGACCTTCCGCCCGCGGTGCTCCGAAGTCCCCGGATGTCGCCGCGGGCTCCGGGTAGACGAACCGGTGACGGAGGGGGCACCACGACGGAAGGGAGTGAGGACATTGGCGGTCAAGGCGGTCGGCTGGGCACGTTCGTTCCCGATGTCGCACGGCGTCCGGGCGGCGCGGCAGTGGACGGCGGCGCACCTGGCGTCCCTGCCGTGGAACGCCGCGGCGGCCGACACCGTGCACTCCGTACTGCTCTGCGTCAGCGAACTGGTCACCAACGCCCACCTGCACGCCGCCGGCACCGCGCACCTGGTACTGACCTGGGACGGCATCTGCCTCCACGTCAGCGTCGCCGACGCCGATCCGCGGCTGCCCCGCGCCGATCGCACCGGGCCCGACGCGACGGCGACCTCCGGTCGCGGGCTGGGCATCGTCACCGCGCTCGCCGACGCGCTGGACGTCCACTCGTGCCACGGCGGCAAGGCGATCACAGCCTGCTTCCGCCCCGCGGGCGGCCCGGACCCGCACCGGGCCGAGCCGTGCGCCGGCTGAACCGGACGCCGGGAGCTCAGCGGCGCGGGCTCACGCGGCCAGGGCGTCCTCGACGCTCGCGTGCAGGGAGAGGACCGTGTCGGCCCCGGTCACGGCGAAGAGCCGGCGCAACTGCTCGCCGGGGGCGGCGATGCGCAGCCCGGTGAGGTGGTGCAGGCGCAGGAGCAGGTTCAAGAAGGAGGAGTCTCCGAAAGTGATGGAGCCGGCGTCCAGAACCACCAGCGAGTGGCGGCCGGCCGCCGCGGTGAGGGCCCCTTCCAACGGGTTCAGCGTGTCCTGGTCCAGCTCCCCGTGGGCCGCCACCACCCAGCCGCCTCCCGCCGGATAGCCCTCCCCCACCGCACCTGGCTGGTACGCGTCCCCGAATCCGCTCATGTCCGCCTCCACGGATCGCCGCCTGCACGTCTGTAGCTTCTGTACGTGTGCTTCTGTACGTGTGTTGCTTCGGTACGTCCTCGTCAAGGGAGTATGCCTGCTCACCAGGGCGGCACCGCTCCCCCGGGTCGGCCGGGACCTCGGCGGCCGCAGGCCGGCGACGCGCGGGAGAGCCTCTGGAACCGGAGTGTGTGAACACGCGATGCCGGGGCAGAAGCGCGACGGCAGCCGCAGTCAATCGGGAGGGAGCGGCCCACCATGTCTCGCTCGGCCACCGTTGTAGGCCCCATTAGCGCAACCGACACGCGCGTCCCCGTACGTGACCGGGAGGACCCGGGAACACCGGCGCGGGACGAGGACCTGACACGGCGCGGAACGCCGACCCGGGTGGACAACGCCCGTGAGGTGACGCCCAGCGACGCACGTGAGCTGTCGCGGCACTTCTTCCGTCGGCTGCAGTCCCTCGAGGAGGGCACGCGCGAGTACCAGTACACCCGCAACACCCTGATCGAGATGAACCTCTCGCTCGTGCAGTTCGCCGCACGGCGCTTCCGTGCCCGCGTGCTCGGCGGCGGCCTCGACATGGACGACATCATCCAGGTGGGGACCATCGGCCTCATCAAGGCCATCGACCGCTACGACCTCGACCGGGAGGTCGAGTTCTCCACGCTCGCCCTGCCGTACATCACCGGCGAGATCAAGCGGTACTTCCGCGACACGACCTGGGCCGTGCACGTCCCCCGACGGCTGCAGGAGCTCCGCACGGAACTGGCCAAGGCACAGGAGGCCCTGACCGACGTCCTGGGCCGGGCGCCGACGGTCAAGGAGGTCGCCCAGCACCTGGAGCTGTCCGAGGAGGAGGTCATCGACGGGCTGGTGGCCGCCAACGGCTACACGAGCGGCTCCCTCGACGCCGCCGGCGCGGACGACGACGCACCCTCCACCGCGAACCGGACGACCCGGCCCCTGGCGGAGCGCCTCGGCGAGGTCGACCCCGCCATGGAGCTCTTCGAGGACTTCCACACCCTTGCGCCCCTGCTGGACCAGCTCGACGAACGCGACCGCCGGATCCTGCAGATGCGCTTCGGCCAGGACAAGACCCAGGCCGAGATCGGCGCCGAACTGGGCATCTCCCAGATGCAGGTCTCCCGCCTGCTGTCCCGGACCCTGACCCGGCTGCGCGCCGGCATGCTCACGGCCTAGGCCCGCACCATGACGCCGGACCCGGACCCGGGCGCGACCGCGCCGCCGACCGCCCCGCCGACGCGGGGCCGGCGCGACGCGCGCCCGAGCGGCACCTGCGGCCTCGGCGCCCGGCAAGCCGTCCCCGGGGTCCTCGGCGTCGCGACCGGGACACCCGGGCCCCTCGTGCACCTCGGTCCGTCCGCCGCGGTCCTCCCCGCCCCCGCCGAGGTCACCGCAGGTGTACGGGCCTCGGTGGACCCAGGCCGGCAGGAGCGGCGCCCGCTGCCCGACGACCTGCCGCACCCGCACCCGCACCCGCACCACGAAGTGGTGGAGATGCTCCCGGACGAGTACGCCGCGCCGGAGGCCGCAGCATGATCCCCGCTCCTGCGCCCGGCGGGCCCGGACCCTTCCTCCACCCCGCCCTCTTCTACCGGAACCTCACCGAGTACGTGACGGGGGTGAGCGGATTCGTGCGCGCCGCCCTCGCCTCCGACGAGCCGGTGCTCGTCGCCGTTCCGGGACGTCGCCTGGACGCCCTGCGCGACAGCCTCGGCCCGGACGGGAGCACCGGCATCACCTGGACCGACATGGCGGAGCTGGGCCGCAATCCGGGCCGCGTCCTGGCCGCCCTCCAGGAGTTCGCCGACCGGGACCCGGGGCGGGCGGCACGGATCGTCGGCGAACCCGTCTGGCCCGGCCGCTCCCCCGCCGAGGTGCTGGAGGCCACCCGGCACGAGGCCCTCATCAACACAGCCTTCGCCGACCGGCCCGCCACGGTCCTGTGCCCGTACGACGTGGCCGGGCTGGAGCCCGCCGTGGTGGACGGCGCCCGGCGCACCCACCCCACGCTCATCGAGCAGGGCCGGGAGCTGCCGAGCGAGGCCTACACCGACGCCGCCCGGGTCACGGCGGACCTGGACCGCCCGCTGCCCGAGCCCGACGGCCCGGTGGCCCTCCTCGCCTACGCCCGCGGCGGGCTGGCCTCGGTGCGCGCGTACGCCGAAAGGTGGGCGCGAGGCACCGCGCTGACCGCGACACGCCGCGGTGACCTGGTCATGGCGATCAGTGAGGGCGCGGCGAATTCCCTCTGCCACGGCGGCGGGACGGGCACGCTGCGCCTGTGGAGCGTCTCGGGGCCCGCGGCGGGGGTCGTCGCCGAGATCCGCGACGACGGACACCTGGCGGACCCCCTGGCCGGACGACGCCGCCCCTCGCTGGCCTCGGCCCGCGGCGGCCGCGGTCTGTGGATGATCCACCAGCTCTGCGACCTGGTCGAGGTCCGTGCGACGGAGTCCGGCTTCACGCTGCGGTTGCACCTGGCCACGCCCTGAGACGGCGGTCGCCTACAATGTCGTGCGCCTGCCCGGGCGGAGCGGGAGGCCGTCTGCGACGCGTGGCCGGTACCGTACATCGATCGTGCCCGCGCCGGGCATACGCCTGGGACAGAGACCAGTGTCAACGCGGGGGTGAGAGAGCTCGGTGGAGACCGTCGGACCGGAAACGGGTGATCCTGTGAGTGTCGGCCTACCCGCCGCGGGGCAGCGCCGCCGGCTCGCCCTGGCGGGCGTCCGCGGCTCCGTCGCCAAGGGGCGTGACTTCACGCGACAGGCCCTGCGCGACTGGGGCTGGTACGGGACCGAGACCGCCGAGGACACCCTGCTTCTCGTGTCCGAGCTGCTGACGAACGCGTCACTGCACGCCGACGGCTGTCACGAGCTCGTCCTCACGGCCGGGAAGGTGCTGCGCATCGAGGTGTGCGACGGCTCGACGACGCTCCCCCACCCCGATCCCTCGACCCGGCGCGGCGTACCGGGCGGTCACGGCCTCCACATAGTGGAGCGGCTGTCCGATCGATGGGGTGCGGACGCGCACCCCGGCGGCAAGGCCGTCTGGGCCGAGATCGACGCCGCCCGGCTGGTGTCCGGCAGGCCCACCGGCCACTAGGGCGGGTGGACGGCGTCCCCGCGTAGTGGAGTCGTGCCCGCGGGGTATCCGCGGGACATGGAAACCTCTTCGGATCGGCCGGGCGGCACGCGGCACCCGGTGTGGGGGCGGATCGTCGTCGGCGTGGCGGTGGTCGTGATGCTGATCGTGCTCGTGGAGCGCTTCAGCCTGGTTCCGGCGTTCGGCGGCCTCTTCGGCCACGACACCCGGGACCGGTCGGGTCCGGCACTGCTCAAATCGGTCCAGGACATGGACCGTTACGAGGGCGCCGTCGGCAACTTCCAGGTGGTCGTGGACCTAGAGGAGGACGCGCCCTTCCTGCCGGACGCGATCCGCGGGACCCGCACCCTGTACGTGGGCGCGGGCACGGTCAGCGGCTACGTCGACATGGGCGGGCTGGACGAGCGCAGCGTCACCGTGAACGAGGACCGCACCGCGGCCACGATCCGGCTGCCGCACGCCGTACTCGGCCCTGCGACCCTCGACCCGAACCGCTCGTACGCGGTGTCGAAGCAGCGGGGCCTGCTGGACCGGATCGGCGACCTGTTCTCCGACAACCCGGCCGGTGAGCAGGCCGTGCAGAAGCTCGCCGCACAGCACATCGACGAGGCGGCCCGCACGGCGGGCCTGGCCGAGCGGACCGAGAAGAACACGACGTCGATGCTGGAGGGGCTGCTCGGTTCCCTCGGCTTCCGCGACGTGGTGATCGCCTACGGCTGACCGGCTCCGGGTCGCGCGCCCGCGCGAGCCCGCACCCTCGGCCGTGCCCGCGCCGTACCGGCGCATGGCCGGTCCGGGGCCGGGTAGCCGCGCCTTCGAGACGTCCGGACGGGCCCCCGCGCCTCGGGGGCGCGGGACGGCCGACGACGCGGAAAGGATGCGCATGTCGCACGTCGAGGAGTATGTCGAGGTCAACGTGCCGGTACGCACGGCCTACAACCAGTGGACGCAGTTCGAGGACTTTCCCGCCTTCATGGAGGGGGTCGAGCGCGTCGACCAGCGCAGTGACACGCTCACCCACTGGGTGACGAACGTGGGTGGCGTCCGGCGCGAGTTCGACGCGCAGATCACCGAGCAGCTCCCAGACCGGCGCGTGGCGTGGATGACGGTCGATGGTGAGCCCCGCCAGGCCGGGCTCGTCACCTTCCAGCCGGTCGACGCGACCACCACCAAGGTCGTGCTGCACATGAACTGGGTGCCCGACGGCGTGGCCGAGGCCGCGGCCGACAAGCTCGGCTTCGTCAAGCGTCAGGTCACCGGGGATCTGAAGCGTTTCAAGCTGTTCATCGAGTCCCGCGGGATCGAGACGGGCGCCTGGCGCGGCGAGGTCTGATCACCATGACCAGCCAGGCGGCGAGCAGAGGTGCCCGGTCCGCGTCGCGCGGCGGCACCCTCCGGGAGGTCGCGGCACGCTGCGGCCTGGTGACGCGCGGAGTGCTGTACGTACTGATCGGGATCCTGGCCGTCCGCATCGCCTTCGGCGGGGACGGCGGCCGGGAGGCCGACCGGCATGGCGCCCTCCAGGAACTCGCGGACAAGCCCTTCGGCTCCGTCCTGATCTGGGCCGTCGGCATCGGTCTCGTCTGCATGATGCTGTGGCGGCTGTCGGAGGCCGTGTTCGGCGCGTCCGGTCCGGACGGCGACAAGCCGACGAAACGGCTCGCTTCGGCGGGCCGGTGCGTGTTCTACGCGGTGACGGCCTTCTCCGTCCTCGTGTTCGCCGCGGGCGGCGGCGGGCGTTCCGGTGATGAGCAGTCCCGTGACATCACCGCGAAGGCGCTGGGTCTGCCCCTCGGCCAGTGGCTGGTGGGTGCCGCGGGACTCGCCGTCGCCGGCGCCGGCGTGGTCATCGCGGTACAGGCGGCGCGGCGCCGCTTCCGCAGGCACCTCGCCATGGAGGGGTCGTGGGAGGGGTCGCGCAAGGCGGTCGGCTTCCTCGGGGTGACCGGCGGGCTGGCCCGCGGGGCCGTGTTCACGGCGGCCGGCGGCTTCGTCGTGTACGCGGCCCTGCGCTACGACCCGGGACAGGCGAAGGGAACGGACGACACCATGAGGTCGTTCGCCGGGACTCCGGTGGGACCGTGGCTGCTGGTCGTGGTGGCCGTCGGGCTGATGCTGTTCGGGGCGTTCTCCTGGGCGATGGCCCGGTGGCGCGAGGTGTGAACCCTTCCACCCGGCGCCGCGGAGCCGGGCGAGGCGGGACGGCCCCCGTGTTCAGGGCCGCCCGACCGGGGCCGGATCCGCCGGAAACCCGGCCCCGCCGTCCGTACGCCCCCGCACTCCCCCGCAGCGGTCCCGGCCGGGCCCCGTCCGGCGGATGCGCCCCGCGGGCGCATGGAGGCGGTGCGGGCGGGCACGCGTACGGAGTGAGCGACATCCCCAGCACCGGAACCGCGTCACGCCGTTCCGGCCCTCCCGCCACCGGCACCGCCACCGCCCTCGCGGCACGCACCCGCGCCCAGTTGCGGCGTACGGCCGTCCGCGTCTGGACGGACAACCTGGCCGACCACGCGGCCGCCCTCACCTACTACGCCCTGCTCGCGCTGCTGCCCGCGCTCGTCATCGCCGCGTCCGTCGTCGGACTGCTGGGCGGGGCGCGGCGCGACCGGCTGATCACCGACCTGACCGCGTACGCGCCACCGCAGTCGGCGCAGGTGCTCCGCGAAGCGCTGGGCGGCCTCCCCGAGGGGCATTCGATGTGGGCCCTGCTGCTCGGCGGGGTGGTGAGCGCGCTGTGGTCGGCGTGCAGTTACCTGGCGGTGTTCCGCCGCGCCCTGCACACCATGCACCGGGTGCCGGACATGCGGCGTCCGCTGCGTGCCGCACACATTCTCGTCGTCCACGCCGGGCTGCTGCTGGTGCTGCTCGTCGTGGGGGCGGTGGGCCTGGTCGTGTCCGGGCCGCCGGCCCGCTGGGCCGCACGGGCCGTCGGCGGAGCCGGCCCGGACCTCGTCCCGCTGCTGCGCTGGCCCGTGCTGCTGGTGGTCGTGACGCTCCTGGTGCTGGTGCTCTTCCGGACCGGACCGGCCCAGATGCGGGGCACCCGGCGGGGCCTGCCGGGCGGTGTGCTGGCGGCCCTGCTCTGGCTGGCCGCCTCGGGGCTCTTCACGCTCTACGCGCAACTGGACACCTACGGCCGCCTGTACGGGTCGCTGGCCGGGATCGTCGTGTTCGTGATCTGGCTCTGGTTCGCCAACCTGGCCCTGCTCACCGGCGCCCAGTTCAACGCCGAACGGGCGCGGGAGCCGGCGGCCGGGCCCACGGCCTGACCGCCGGACCGGCCGTAGGCGTTCCGGCCGCCCTACTGCTCCCGCCGGGCCCGCCGGGAGCGTCGCGCGAGTACGGCGACGGTCAGGACGCCGGCGGCCGTGGCCAGCGCGGTGCGGTGGGACCGGGCCAGGCTCGCGGCCCGGCCGGCCTTCGCCCGCACGGGGCCGCGCCGCGGGTGCCCGGTGAGCCGCCCGGAGCGGGCAGCCGTGTCCCGGACGCGGGTCGCCGTCCGCCACGCGGCGGCGAGCACGGGACCGGGCGTCCTGTCCTCGACGAGTCGCCCGACGTGCACGGCGGTGTCCCGCAGTCGGCCGGTCGCGCGTGCGACGTGCCGGCGGAGCTCCACCGGGGTCGGGACGGACGTGTCGTTCGCGTGCGGTACCAGCGTCATGGAACTGCCCTCTCCTCGGAATTGCTCTCGCGCAAAGCTCTGTTGTGCTGCTGCCCGGCAGCTGCGCGACAACGCGCCTGTACGGCATGTGAACTGACGGAGCCTGCGCTCTGCCGGGACGCGGCACGACCGTGGGCCCGAACTCGGCGAGTTCGGGCCCACGGTCGCGAAGCGGCGGGACTCGCGCCGGTCAGAGCGGCGGGAGGCCGAAACGGGTGGCGGCGTAGTAGGAGCCCAGCTCTTGCTGGTAGTCCCGGTCGCCGAGGTGCTTGTCCCGGTGGAACTCGGGTGCGTCCTTGATCTGGCCCCTGGTGCGGTCGACGTAGATCGTCCGCTCGTCGGGGTCGATGCTGACGACGGTGCTCGCGGGCAGCAGGACCTCCTTGCCGAAGATCCAGACACCGGTGTCCACGACCAGGTAGGCGTCACCGACCTCGTCGGAGTGCTTGTCCACCTTGCCGATGCCGCCGTCGGTCGCCTCGACCTTGTAGCCGGTCAGATCGGTGCCGGCCAGGTGGCCCGAGGTCGACTTGTAACTCCACACATGTTCAGTCACGCGGAAACAACTCCTCCGTTGGACGGGGGACGGCGGGGGCGCTCCCCTGCCGTCCGTCCTTCTTCGTACGTCGTGCGCGGGGTGTGCGTTCTCCCCGTGCACTCCGCCTGCCCCGCCCCCGGCACCTCATGCACGCGGCCGACGTCCGCCGCTCGCCGGACCCTATGCTGCGGGCATGACCAAGCCGATTGAACTCGTCATATTCGACTGCGACGGCGTGCTCGTGGACACCGAGCGCATCGCGACGCGCGTCCAGGTCGCCCTCGGGGGGGTCGCCCGCGGCAAGCCGGCCCCGGACCTGTTCCTGTACGCGGCGCAGCGCATGGGCGTCGAACCGGCGGCCTGCCTGGTGGTCGAGGACAGCCGGCCGGGTGTGGAGGCGGCCCGCGCCGCCGGGATGCGGTCCCTGGGCTACGCGGGCGGGATGACCCCGGCCGGAGCGCTCGAAGGCCCGGGGACGACCGTGTTCCACGACATGCGCGACCTGCCCGGTCTCATCGCGGCGGGATGACCGGGAGGCGGGCACCGTCCGACTGCCCCGCCCGCTCCGTGGCCTCGGTTGCCACGCCCGTGAGCGGGGGCTCCGCGGTCCCTCCTCTAGAGTTCTTCCGGCCCCCTTCGCGCCCGCGACCCGCACCGCGGCGCGAACCGAACTGTCCGCGGGCCCGACCGAGGAGCAATCGTGACCGACCAGGCGTCCATATCGCTGCAGCAGGAGATCGCCCGGGACCTCCGGGTGAGCGCGTCCTTCGACGCCCGGCAGGAGATCGAGCGCCGCGTGGCGTTCCTCGCCGACCGGCTGGTCTCCACGGGCCTGCGCTCGCTGGTGCTGGGCATCAGCGGCGGTGTGGACTCCACGACCACGGGCAGGCTGTGCCAGCTCGCGGTCGAGCGGGTCCGCGCCACCGGGCGGGAGGCGACGTTCTTCGCGATGCGTCTGCCGTACGGCGTGCAGGCGGACGAGTCCGACGCGCAGCTGGCCCTGGAGTTCATCCGGTCCGACCGGGTCCTGACCGTCGACGTGAAGCCCTCCAGCGACGCGGCGCTGGAGGCGGTACTGGCCGGTGGCACGGTCTTCCGCGACGCGCACCACCAGGACTTCGTGCACGGCAACATCAAGGCCCGCCAGCGCATGATCGCCCAGTACGCGGTCGCGGGCGCGCACGCGGGCCTGGTGGTGGGCACCGACCACGCCGCCGAGGCGGTCTCGGGCTTCTTCACGAAGTTCGGCGACGGTGCGGCCGATGTGGTTCCGCTCACAGGTCTGACCAAGCGCCGGGTCCGGGCGGTGGCCGAGGCGCTGGGCGCGCCGTCCTCGCTGGTCTGGAAGACGCCGACCGCGGATCTGGAGACGCTGAATCCGGGTCTGGCCGACGAGGAGGCGCTCGGCGTCACCTACGACGACATCGACGACGTCCTGGAGGGCAAGCCCGTCGACGCGGCCGCCCTGGACATCATCGTCAACCGTTACCGGGCCACCGAGCACAAGCGGCAGCTGCCGATCGCCCCCTGACCACCTCCGGTCCCGCGCCGTCGCCGGGGCGGCACCCTCTCGGAGACCGCGACCTCGCGCAGGAGCCGCCGCGTCGCGCCGCGCGGCGGGTCCTGCGCTCCCAGCAGGTGCAGGGGCTGGGCCGAGGTCAGACGGAGGTGGAGAGGACGGGGTCCTGCGGCCGGCGTGCCGCAGGGCGGGGGCTGCCGGCGACGATCAGCGCGAGCAGGACCGCCGCCGCCTCGCTCTGCAGGATCCGGGCGGACTGCTTCAGCCGGCCCGGATCGGGGACGGGAAGGGACAGCGCCACGCATTCCGGGGTCGGGCCGGCGGTGATCGGCACCGCCGCGCACACCGTGCCGACGGCGTACTCCTGGAGGTCGAGGAGGGGCGTGTTGGGCGGGCGGTCGTCGAGTTGCCGGAAGAGTGCCCGCTCACCGGTGAGCGTGTGGGTGGTGAAGGGCGTGAGCCGGTGGCGGGACAGGTGGTCCCGCCGGCCGTCGTGGTCCAGTTCGGCCAGCAGCGCCTTGCCCACCGCGGAGGCATGGGCGGCGGCGCGGAAGTCGACCCACTCCTCCACCGCGGGCGCGGCCGGACCGTCCGCGTACTGGGTGATGGCGACCTCGCCGTCGGTGTAGCGGGCGACGTAGACGGCGGCGCCGACCGCGTCCCGCACCCAGGCCAGGGTCTCTCGCAGGTGCCGGCGGCCCTCAGCGCCGTCCGTCTCGCTCAGCAGGAGGATGTGGCCGGCGACATAGGCGTCCGGTCCGATCGGCGTGGCCAGGTCGGCGCGGACGAGCTGCTCCACCGCCCGGGCGAGGACCAGCTGCGGCAGCTTCGTCTCGCGGGCGATCTGGGTCAGGTTCACGCCGCCCGAGTGCCGGTTGACGACTTCCAGGACGCGCAGTGCCCGGTGGACGGATTCCAGTGGTGCCGGGGCCGTCCGTCCCCCGGCGGACGGCGCGGCCGCACGGGTCGGCTGCGGCTGCTTCAGCGCCTCGATTTCCCACCCGTTCGCCTGCTCCGTGAGGTGCAAGGGGTTGAGCCGGGCGTTCTGCGCGACGGCCACGGCGACCTGCGGCCCCGGGGTGAAGACCTCCCCCAGGTCGGGGTGCTCCCTGCGGGGGCGCGCCGTCAGGGCCTGCCGCAGGCGCGCCGGGAGCCGCAGCGGCGGCCGGCAGGCCCCGCCCGGTCCGCCGGTCAGGGACGTGAGGTCCTGGGTGGTGATGGGCGGGGACGTCCAGATGACGGAGGCCCCGAGGGCCTCTTCGAGCGCGTGGGGGATCTGCGGCAGCGGCGGCAGGCGTTCGTCGGGCGCCAGGATGTGGGCCTGGCGCTTCCAGAACCGGGCGGTCGCGACCTCGGCGCGCGCCAGGTGGTGCAGGTAGAGACAGCGGGCCGCGGTCTGCGAGCCCGCCCCCGCCGCGTACTGGAACCAGAACTGCGCGCCCTCCGTCCGGTCCGCGAGGTGCAGCAAGCAGCCAAAGAGGAGTGCCGAGTTCGCGCCGTGGGGCCAGGAGTCGACCGCCAGGGCGAGCTGGGCGAAGTCCCGGCTCTCCACGAGGCACCAGGCGAGGTCGTCCAGACCGCGGGCCGCCCGCACGTGGCAGGCCGCGTCGAGGACCAGCTCGTCGGTGTCGGCCTGGGGGGCCGGTCCGCCCGCGGCGGCGGCCGGTCCGGCCAGGGTGGTGGTTCCGGCCGCCGCGCGGGCGCGGTCCGCGGCGATCCGGCGGGCGATGCGGCGCCGCGCGGCGCCCTCGTCGTATCCGGCGTACTCCTCCGCGAGTACCGTCGCGTCCGCCAGGGACGCGTCCAGTCCGCACGGCGGCTTGTCTCGGTGGCGTGGCCTGTCGCTCACTGGTCCTTCTCCTCTCCGGGGATCCAGTCCACCCCGAGTTTGCGGGACAGGGTTCGGCGTGCGCCGCGGATGTGCGATCGGACCGTGGCCGGGGCGATCCCCATCATCCGGGCGACCGTGTCGCAGTCGTTGCCCAGCAGGAAGGCGAGCAGCACCACGTCGTACTGCCGCTCGGACAGGCCCGCGATCGCCGCGTACAGTCCGAGTTTCGACTCCAGCAGTTCCAGCCGTTCCCGCGAGGAGCGGCGCAGTGCGGCGAACCAGGCCGTCTCGACCATCGCCACCTGCCGTCCCAGGACGGCCAGCCGCCGCTCGACGTGCTCGCGCAGCACCGCCCAGGCGAAGCCGTGCAGGCTCGCCTCCTTCAGTGCCTGGCGCCATACCTTCAGCAGGAAGGTGAACACGTCGTCGACGACTTCCTCGGCGTCCTTGGGGTTCCCCAGCTGCAGGTGGGCGTAGCGCAGATAGGCACGGTGCTGCTGGGAGTGGAAGGCCGTGAACTCCACCGGCAGCACGCCGGCGAGTTCGCTGGAGACCGCACGGTATCCCGACGGATCGAATTCTCCTGCGTTCATGCGCTCCCCCACAGCTGTGCGCCGCCGTCCGTCGCAGTGGCGGGGATTCGACGGCGGCGGGCCGCGGGGGCGTTCGGCGGTCGGCCGGCGGACGGCCCTCCGGTTGCTCTCCCCGCTCCGGGCCCCGGCGGGCGCGTGCGCGCCCGCAGCACATCGATCGTGACAACGCCGACCACGGTGGTGGCCAACAGCACGAGGGCGAGCGTCTCGGCGGCATTCACGTCTGAGCGGACCTTCCCGGTGGAGTGTGGGTGGCCGGCCGCCTGCCCCCGCCCCAGCGGCCGCGGAGCGCCAGGCGCTCCCGATCACCACCCCATCGGAAAACGAGCCCGATCGTGCAAGCCGGTCCGTGGAAATCCCCGCCACGAAGCGCATTCGCCGTTCCGCGCGCCCCCGGCCCCCCGCGCACGCCCCCGATCGGATGGCTCCGTGCCCCGATCCGGTGGAACACGCACGGACGCGCCCCTCCCCGGGGCCGGCTGCCTGCATGGTGGGTCCGGAATGCGGCGCCGGGCACCCCCGCACGCGCGTCCCGTCGAGGAGGAAGGGCCGTATCCGGATGGCGTTCGCGAGGACCGTACTGCCCGCCCTGCTCTGCCTGTCGCTGACCGGGGTTCCGGCCGCGGCTCCCGACGCGGCGGCCGCGGCCGCGGTGCCGTACGACGGGCAGGTGCGCCACGAGAGCGCGCTCTTCAGCGTGAAGGCGACGAACAACGCGGCCGCACAGGAGTTCACGGTCGACGGCACCCGGCTGTCCCGGGTGAGCGTCTGGCTGGGGAGCGGTGCCGCGACGGGGACGGTGACCGCCCAGGTGCGGCGCGTGCGCTCGGACCCGGCGTCGGCGATCGCCTCGGCCACCGTGGACCTCGCCGCCCTCGGCGGCCCCGGAGCCGGCTGGGTGGAATTCCCGCTCGGGGACACCGGGATCACTGCGGGCCGCACCTACCACCTCTTCGTCCAGGCCACGACCTCGGAGAGCGGGCCGGTCGCCTGGTACGGCACGCGGCGGGCGGTGCCCGGTTCGCTCAGCAGCTGGAACTACGACCGGGCGTACTGGGGCGGCTGGCACGCCGACGACACCGCCCGGCCGGCCTTCCGCGTCAACCCCAGCGGCGGCGAGCGGTGCGGGGAGACCGAGCCGTGCTACGTACCCTCCTCCGCTCTCGCGGCCCGTACATCGGGGCTGCTGGCCAACGGTGCGGTGACCGAGGCGGTGTCGCCGTCCTTCGCCGTCGGAGCCTCCTACGTCGCGGGGAGCAACGTGCTGCGACTGCCCTCCGGCCGCTGGCGGTACCTGCCCGCCGGGGCCACGGAGTCGGCCGTCGTCGAGGCGGACGACCCGGGCGCGCTGGCACAGGTCGAGGAGAGCCGCGCATGGCTGGCCAGAGGCCGGGTGCCAGGAGCCACCGCGCGGCAGCGGGCCGCCGCAGGGCGCGCCCTGCTGTCGATGCGGGCCCTGCTGAAGCCCAATGGCGCCTTCGCCGCGGCATGGTCCCCACCGTGGGAGTACTCGTGGCCCCGGGACGGAGCGTTCGCCGCGGCCGCGTTCGCGGCGACCGGGCACGACGAGGAGGCGTACCGGATCCTGGCCTACGACGCGCGCACCCAGCGGACCGACGGCACCTGGGAGGCCCGGACGAAGCTGGACGGCAGCGGGCCGCCGGACGCGCGCACGTGGCAGCTGGACGGGAACGGCTGGGTGCCGTGGGCGACCTGGCAGTGGTACCAGGCGGCACCGGCCGCCGGACGGGACGAACGGCTGCGCGAGCTCTACCCGATGGTGCGGGCGGCAGCCGACTTCGCCGCCCGCTCCCTCGGCCCGGACGGGTTGCCGCCGGCGTCCCCGGACTACTGGGAGCTGGACACGACGACCGCCAACATCGGCACCGCAGCTCCCCTCCTGGCCGGGCTGAACGCCTCGGCGGACCTGGCGGCACGGCTGGGTGCGGCCGGGGATGCGGAGCGCTGGGCGGCCGCGTCGCGGCGGCTGTCCGCAGCCATCGCCGTCTCCTTCGCTCCGCTGGGGTACCAGCGGACCGTCGACGGCGAGCACGGCAGGGACAGCGCGATGGCGTTCATGGCACCCCCGTTCAACACCGCCCCGCCCGGCCTCGGGGAGGCGCTGGACTCGACCTACCGGGCGCTGCTGTTGCCGAACGGCGGTGTCTCGCCCGGCAACGACCCAGATTTCAGCTGGGGATCGTACGCCTGGACGGCCAGCACCGCCTTCTTCGCCCTGGCCTGGGCCGGCACGGGTGAGCAGGCGAGAGCGGGCCGGGTGCTCGACTGGGTGCTGTCGAAGCGCAACGCACTCGGCGAGCTCCCCGAAACGGTGAACGCGGCCGGCCTGCCGTCCGCCGTCGCTCCGCTGGGCTGGACGGACGCGCTGGTCGTGCTCACCGTACTGGCCCTGCAGGGATCGCCCCGGCCCACTCCCCCGGCGCCCGCGCCGACGCCGGCGACCGCGGGCCGGTGAACACGTCGTTGACGGCGCGCCGGGGACCGGTCGCGTGATCGGGCGTCGGGACCCGGGTGGAGCGGCCCCGAGCCCGGCAGGCGCGCACGGTCCGACTATCCGCCGAGGGTGGTATTGCCGGTGATGGTGCCGTCCGTGCCGGACACCGTGACCGCGTGCCGGACGCCGTCGGGGCCGAGGACGACAGCACGCCAGGCGCTGCCGCCGCCGTCCTGGGCGATGACGCGCAGGCTCTCCACCTTCCCGTCCTGCACCGCCGCAGCGGCCTTCCCGGCCGCGTCGCCGATGGACAGCGAGGGCAGTGGCGCCGGCGCCCGGCCGCCCTTGCCGGAGGCCTCGCTCCGCTCGGTCCGACCGGGGCCGCCGGGGAGACCGGGGACGCCGGGGTGGCCGGGAACGCCGGGGTGGCCGAACCGCTCGCGCGCCCCGGCGTCGCCCTCACCACCGCGAGCCTTCCGCGCGCGGTCCTCGTCGTGTCCTCCGCCGTGCGGCCCCCGCTGGGGCCCGTTCCCGTGGCCGGGCTCGAAGCGGAACGCGTGCGGGCCCCGCTGGGCCCGCTCGTGGTGGTGCTCGGCCAGGGCCACCGCCGCGACCCCGCCGCCCACGACCACCACGACCGCGCCGGCCGCCACCCAACGGGTTCGGCTGCTGCGGGGCACCAGACGGGACAGCGACGCGCGCTTGCGGGCGCCGGTATCGGGCGCGGTCTCGGGCAGCTGCTCGGGCGGCGGAACGGATTCAGACATACGGCTACTCCTCCGGACAGCCGGACGCGCTGCCCGGCTCGCCCCAGAGCATGCTGAGGCGATGCTGAAGCCCAGCTGAAGCCACCTGAAGACCTCTTCAGCCGGACGTCGGAAGGGCCTGCGATCCTGTTCGGCATGCGCGTACTGGTGGTGGAGGACGAACGGCGGCTCGCCCTGGCCCTGCAGCGGGGTCTGCAGTCGGAGGGGTTCTCGGTGGACGTGGCCCACGACGGGCCCCAGGGCCTGTGGATGGCCACCGAGCACGACTACGACCTGATCGTGCTCGACATCATGCTTCCCGGGCTGAACGGCTATCGGATCTGCGCGAAGCTCCGCGCCGCCGGCAACGAGTCGGGGATCCTGATGCTCACCGCCAAGGACGGCGAGTACGACGAAGCGGAAGCCCTGGACACGGGCGCCGACGACTTCCTGTCCAAACCGTTCTCCTATCTCGTGCTGGTCGCCCGGCTGCGCGCGCTCGGCCGGCGTACGGGTGGCCGGCGCCCGCAGGTGATGCGATTCGGCGACCTCGTGATCGACCCGGCCCGCCACACGTGCTCCCGCGGCGGTACCGAGGTCCGGCTGACCGCCAGGGAGTTCGCCATCCTCGAGTACCTGGGCCGCCGGTCCGGCGAGGTGGTCTCCAAGCGGGACATCCTGGAGCAGGTGTGGGACGCCGCCTTCGACGGCGACCCCAACGTCGTGGAGGTCCACGTCAGCGCCGTCCGCCGGAAGGTCGACGCGCCGTTCGGCCGAGCGGCCCTGGAGACCGTCCGGGGCGCCGGATACCGGCTGGCAGCCGACGGTGGCTGAGCCCTCCGTACCGTCGGCCCTGCTCGGGCGGGTGCGCGACGGGCTGCGCGGGCGCTTGGGCGACGGGCTGCACTCGCTCCGGAGTGCCGTCCTCGGCCGGTGGCCCGTCCTGCGCCGGCTGTGGCCCACCACGGTCCGGGCCCGGGCCACCATGGGCGCGGGCCTGGTCGTGGCCGCGGCCCTGGCGCTCGCCTCGTTCGCCCTGCTCGGCCTGTTGGAGGCCAACCTGCTGCGCAACGCGGAGACCGACGCGCGGCGGCAGGCCGAGACCGTGGCACAACTCGCCGCCGCGGGGAAGCTCGGCCGGGCCCGCCCGCCGGGCCGGGCGGTGGAGTTCGTACAGGTGGTGAGCGCGGACGGGCGGGTCCTCTACTCCAGCCCGAACCTGATCGGGGTGCCCCCGTTCCCGCCGGCGCCGCCCGGTACGCCGGGAACCCGGATGCACACCTGGCGGGTCCGTCCGGTCGACGGCGAGCACCGGCAGCGGGTCGTACAGGTCGTCACGCAGACACCGGACGGCCCGGCCACCGTCTACGCCGGTGCCTCGCTGCGCGACGCGGACGCCGCCGACGACACGACCACCGCCGCACTCGTGATCGGTATGCCGCTGCTCCTGGCCACCGTCGTCCTCGTGACCTGGCGGGTCACCGGGCACGCGCTCCGGCCGGTGGAAGCGATCCGCGCCGAGGTGGCCGAGATCTCCGACCGGGACCTGCACCGCCGGGTGCCGGTTCCGGCCACCCGCGACGAGGTCGCCCGGCTGGCCGAGACCATGAACGCCACCCTCGACCGGCTGGAGGCGTCCGGCACCCGCCAGCGGCAGTTCATCGCCGACGCATCCCACGAACTGCGCAGCCCCATCACCGTCCTGCGCACCCAGCTGGAGGTCGCGCTGGCCGTCCGGGACCCCGAGCTGTGGCCCGAGCTGATCGGTGGCGCGCTGGAGGACATCGACCGGCTCCAGCGCCTCGCGGCGGATCTGCTGCTGCTCGCTCGGATCGACGCGGCCCAGCCCGTGGCGGCCGTGCCGGTGGACCTGGGCGCCCTGGTACGCGAGGTGCTGGAGGCCCGGCTCGGCGACCGGGTGCCGCTGCACGTGGACCTCGCGGCGGATGTCGAGGTCACCGCGGGGGCCCTGTGGCTCGGCCGGGTCGTCACCAACCTGGTCGACAACGCGCAGCGGTACGCCGTACAGGAGGTGCGCGTCACGCTGCGCACCACCGGTGGCGGGGCGGTACCGCGACGTGCCGTGCTGGAGGTCGTCGACGACGGGCCGGGGATTCCCGGCGCCGACCGGGAGCGGGTCTTCGAACGGTTCACACGGCTCGACGACTCACGCAGCCGCGACCACGGCGGAGCCGGTCTCGGCCTCGCCATCGCGCGTGACCTGAGTACGCACCACGGCGGAACGCTGACGGCCGAGGACTGCGCGAGCGGCGCCCGGCTGGTGCTCAGGCTGCCGCTGACGTCCCGGTCCTGAGCAGGGCGGCATCAGGCATCAGGGATCGGAGATCGGGATCCGAGACCAGGGTCAGCGGAGGTGACGGTGTCGGCCGTGCTTGGGCGGCCGGTCGGTCGTCAGCAGGACGAGAGCCAGGCCGAGGGGCAGCAGGAACAGCAGGAGCAGGGTCATACGGCGCTTGTGCCCAGCCTGCCGCCGGCGACACGGCCGACCTCACCGGACGACCCTCGTTCCGCCGCCCGAGGAGCGCCCGTGGGGCGGGGACGCAAGGTCCTGCCGGTGCGCAGTCCCTCGTCCCGTGCGGGGCCTACGGACGCCGCGGCCGGGTGCCGGCACATGGCGCCACCCGCACCGGGAGCAGTGGCCTCCCTCCCCACCGGGCCGCAGCTCACGGCGTGTTCCGTTCCCGGAAAATGCGGTGCGTCCGCCCCGGCCCGCTCTCTAAGCTCGCCGTACGCGCTGCCGCAGAGGCACTGCGCGCCTCGTACCGCGTCCGAAGAGAAGAGAAGGGGAGCAGCGCCATGTGCACGTACCGCAGCGCCGCCTACGCTCCCCCGTCCCGGTACGACGTGATCCCGGTGTCTCGTGGCGCCCGGTGCCGGCTGCGCGGCCGTCACCGTACACCCGTGACGCACCTCTAGGTCCGTCCCGCTCCCCGCCTTCCGTACGCCACCGCCCTGCCCGCCCGGCCCTGCTCCGGCCACGGGTGGCGGCCGTCGACGGCCGATGCCGGTCGGGGTGACGGGGCCGTCGTCAGGGACATCGCGCCGCCCTCTTCATCTCCTCACTTCATTCGAAAGGCCCCGGGCCATGCGCGCCAACGGACGCACCCGCACCTCCACTTCCCCTGCCTCTTCCCTCGGCACCCTGCGCAACCTGGGCATCCTCGCCCACGTCGACGCCGGCAAGACCACGCTCACCGAACGGATCCTGTTCGCGGCCGGCGCCGTCCACAAGCGGGGCGAGGTACACCACGGGACGACCGTCACCGACTACGACCCGCAGGAACGCGACCGCGGCATCACCATCTTCGCCGCCGCCGTGAGCTGTACCTGGGCCGGGCACCACATCAATCTGATCGACACGCCCGGACACGTCGACTTCTCCGACGAGGTGGAACGCTCGCTGCGGGTCCTCGACGGCGCCGTCGCCGTGTTCGACGCCGTCGCCGGGGTCGAACCGCAGAGCGAAGCCGTGTGGCGGCAGGCGGACCGGCACGGTGTGCCGCGGATCGCGTTCGTCAACAAGCTGGACCGGGCGGGCGCCGACCTCGACACCGCCGTGGCGTCGATCCGCCGCCGCCTGGGCGTCGTACCCCTGGTGGTACAGCTGCCCATCGGCCGCGAGGGCGCCTTCGCCGGCGTCGTCGACCTGGTGACGATGCGTGCGCTGTGCCCGCAGTCCGGCTCCGCCGGCATCGCGCCGGGGGCGGTCCCCGAAGCCCTGCGGGAGGAGGCCGGGCAGCGGCGCAGGCTGCTGGAGGAGACGGTCGCGGAGCTCCACACCGGGGCCTTCGAGGAGTTCTGCGCCGCATCGGCGCTGAGCGACTCGACCCTGGCCCGGGCCCTGCGGGAGCTGACGCTGCGCGGGGACGGTGTCGTGGTGCTGTGCGGCTCGGCGTACCGCGACCGCGGGATCGAAGCGCTGCTCGACGCGGTGGTGGCGTACCTGCCGGCGCCCTCCGACATGCCGCCGGTACGCGGTACGGCCGGCGGCGCGGAGCAGGAGCGCGCGCCCGACCCGGCGGAGCCGTTCGCGGCCCTCGCCTTCAAGGTGACGACCGTGGCGCCGGGGCGGCTCACCTACCTGCGGGTCTACGCGGGCACGCTGCGCAAGGGCGCGACGGTACTGGACGCGGCCACGGGCCGTACGGAGCGGGTGGGCCGGATCCTGCGGGTCCAGGCCGACCGGCACGAGGACAGGGAGGAAGCGGTGGCCGGCGACATCGTCGCCGTGATCGGGCTCAAATCCGCCCGGGCGGGCACCACCCTGTGCGCGCCGGGGGCGCCCCTGCTGCTCGAACCGCCCACGGTGGCCGAGCCGGTGGTGTCGGTGGCCGTGGAGGCGCGCTGCAACGCCGACACCGGTCGGCTGGCGACGGCGCTTGCGCGGCTCGCGGAGGAGGATCCCTCGCTGGTCGTGCGCTCCGACCCGGAGACCGGGCAGACCGTGCTGTCGGGGCTGGGCGAACTGCACCTGGAGGTGGCCGCGGAGAAGATCCGCCGCGGCCACGGGGTGGAGGTCGTGGTGGGCCGGCCGCAAGTCTCCTACCGGGAGACCGTCGTGCGCGGGGTGACCGGCCTGGTCCACCGGCACGTCAAACAGGACGGTGGCGCGGGCCAGTTCGCGCACGTCGTGCTGGACGTCGAGCCGCTGGAGGAGCCGGTCTTCGCGTTCCGCTCGACGGTCGTCGGCGGCCGGGTGCCGCAGGAGTACGCGCGCGCCGTGGAGGCCGGCTGCCGCGAGGCCCTGGCCGGGGGCCCGCTGGGCGGTCACCCGGTGACGGGGCTGCGCGTCACCCTCACCGACGGGGCGACACATTCCAAGGACTCCTCGGAGATGGCGTTCCGGGCGGCGGGCCGGTTCGGGCTGCGCGAAGCGCTGCGGCTCAGCACGATGGAGCTGTTGGAGCCGGTCGTGGAGGTCACGGTGACCGTCCCCGACGATGGCGTCGGGGGCGTTCTGGGCGACCTCGCGGCCCGCCGCGGCCGAGTCTCGGGACAGGCGTCCGCGGGCGGCACCGCGGTGATCACGGCGACGGTGCCGCTGGCCGAGCTGTTCGGGTACGCGTCCCGGCTCCGCGGCCGGACCCAGGGCCGGGGCGTCTTCACCACCCGGCCGGCCGGTCTGGCGCCCGTACCCGCCTCGGTCGCCGGAGGCCTGTCGGCCCGGTGACCCGCGGGCCGCTGCCGCCCTCGCCCGCCCGCCCCCGGTTTCGGGGCGGGCGGGCGAGGGCCGCGTCCCGTGAGCGCGGGGGTGCACCGCTTATGCTGCGGATTCGGTCGGTCGGTTCGGTTCCGGCGGGGCCACGAGCAGACAGGAGACACGCCGGGTGAACAAGTCCGAGTCGGTACAGGAGAATCCGTACCCCGACAGCCACGTCCCGGGCGAGGGGCCGCAGCCGCATCCACTACTGGCGCCCGTGCTGCCGCTCCTGGGCCGCTGGCACGGCCGCGGCCGCGGCGCGTACCCGACGCTGGAGAAGGACTTCCGCTACGAGCAGGAGGTGACCTTCAGCCACGACGGCCGCCCCTTCCTGTGCTACGAGGCCCGGGCGTGGCTGATCGACGAGGCCGGGGCCCCGGTGCGGCCGGCGGGGCGCGAGGCGGGGTGGTGGCGGGTGGCTCCCGACGCCTCCCTGGAGGTCGTACTCGCCCACCCCACCGGTGTCGTCGAGACGTACGTGGGGCGGGTGTCCGGTGGCGGGTTCGAGATCGAGACCAAGGACGTCTCGCTGACGCCGCTGGCCAAGGAGGTCACCGCCACGCGCCGCCGGTACACCGTCCAGGACGGGGAGATGACCGTCGTCCACGACATGGCGGCGGTGGGCCAACCCCTCCAGCACCACCTGACGACACATTTGCGCCGACGTCCCTGAGTCCCACGTCAACCACATGATGATCAATCCTGTCAGGAAGGTATTCGGGGCACTCACGCCGCACAGGCGCCGTTCATCGACAGCCGTACCTCCCTCCGCAGGCGGCGGTGACGACCTCCCTGCTATCGCGGCAACCATCGCACTTCGGCTCCGTTCGGGTGAAAGCAGCCCCGGACTTCGGCCGGGCGGGGACCCGTGGCCTCCGCCCGGCCGGGTGAGGATGAGGCGCCGACTCAGGCGAGCGTGACCAGGCCGCGGTAGTCCTCGCTCCACAGGTCCTCGTCCGCGTCCGGCAGCAGCAGGACCCGGTCGGGGCGCAGGGCGTCGATGGCGCCCTCGTCGTGCGTGACCATCACGATCGCGCCCGGGTACCCGCCGACCGCGGCCAGGACTTCGCCCCGGGAGGCGGGATCGAGGTTGTTGGTCGGCTCGTCCAGCAGCAGCACGTTGGCCCCGGAGTGCACCAGCCCGGCCAGTGCCAGGCGGGTCTTCTCGCCGCCGGAGAGCACCCCGGCCGACTTGTCGGCATCATCCCCGGAGAACAGGAACGCGCCCAGCACGTGCCGCGCCGCGCCGTCACCCAGGTGCGGGGCGGCTGCGGACAGGTTCTGTCGGACCGTCAGATCCAAATCGAGGGTGTCGTGCTCCTGCGCGAAGTAGCCCAGGCGCAGTCCGTGACCGTGCACCACCCGGCCGGCATCCGGCCGTTCCGTGCCGGCCAGCAGACGCAGCAGGGTGGTCTTGCCCGCGCCGTTGAGGCCGAGTACCACCAGGCGGCTGCCCCGGTCCACGGCAAGGTCGACGCCCTTGAGTACCTGGTGGTCGCCGTAGGACTTGGTCAGGCTGACCGCACCCAGCGGCGTCCGCCCGCACGGCGCCGGCTCGGGCAGGGCGATCTTGGCGATCCTTTCCGTACGCCGTGCCGGTTCGAGCTCTGTCAGCATCCGGTCGGCGCGCCGGGCCATGCTCTTGGCCATGGCGGCGGTTGCCGAGCGGGCCTTCATCCTGTCGGCCTGCGCGTGCAGGGTGGCGGCCTTGCGTTCGATACTCGCCCGTTCGCGGGCGCGACGCCGTTCGTCCGCCTCCCTTTGGGCGAGGTAGGTGTCCCAGCCGGTGTTGTGGATGTCGATCGTGGTGCGGGTGGCGTCCAGATGGAAGACCCGATTGGTCACGGCGGCCAACAGCGAGGTGTCGTGACTGATCACGACCAGGCCGCCGGTATGGGCCTGGAGGAAGGTGCGCAGCCAGCCGACCGAGTCGGCGTCCAGGTGGTTGGTCGGCTCGTCCAGCAGCAGGACTCCGCGCGGGCCGGCGAAGAGGATACGCGCGAGGTCCACTCGGCGGCGCTGGCCTCCGGACAGGGAGCCCAGCGGATCGTGCAGGACCCTGCCGGGCAGCCCCAGGCCGGCGGCCACCCGGGCGGCCTCGGCCTCGGCGGCGTATCCGCCGCCGGCCTGGAAGGCGGCGTCGGCGCGGGCGTACGCGTTCATCGCCCGGTCGAGCACGTCGGGCGAGGCGGCGTCGGCCATCGCCGTCGCGGCCGTTCGCAGCTGGCGCCGCGCCCGGTCCAGGCCGCGGGCGGACAGGATCCGGTCGGTGACGGTGACCTGCTGGTCCGTGGCACGGGAGTCCTGGGCGAGGAAGCCCACCGGACCGGTGTGCGTGACGGTGCCCGCAGCCGGCCGGGTGCGCCCGGCAAGGACGTTCATGAGGGTGGTCTTGCCCGCTCCGTTGCGGCCGACCAGGCCGATGCGGTCGCCGGGGGAAACGGTGAAGGAGATGTCGGAGAGCAGCAGGCGGGCGCCCGCGCGCAGCTCGACATCACGAAAGGTAATCATGGGATGACGCTCCGAGAAAGCAAAAGGACACACTTCTGATGTGGAAGCGGGTCCTCAGCTAGGAAACTCGGGGCGTAGACATGCGTCCACGGTAACCGATGCCCCTGGTCCGGCGCCTCTCCGTTCTCCGACGGCAGCGATCGCCGCAGGTCAGGATGATGCTCGGCCGGATCGACGGGCGTCGGTCCTCGCCTGCCGGTAGCGTCCGGCGGAGCAGGAGCACCGGGAACGGTAGCGCGTCGGCTTCTACGGAACCGGTCGCAGGCGTGGGCCTGACGGGATCCTTGCCGACCGTCGGCAACCCCGACCGGAGCGCGCGGTGGGCCGTGTTCTTGCGCGTCCCTGCCGGACGGAAGGGGCAAATGGGTGATCTTGGCGTATGCCGGGGTCCCTGCGGGTGCCATGGACTCGGGTGGCAAGCCGCAGCCGGCCGGACAGGAGCGGTTCCCGGGCGGCCGCCCGGGAAGAGCACGTGCCGTCGGTGCCCGTCTCCGGACGGCACGCCAGATGCGGACATCCCCCCGTACAGCCTGACCACATGTTAGGGATATGACCGGAAAGGTCCGCTAAACAGGAGGTACATCAAGATGCGTGCGACTCTTCTCCGCGTGGCGACCGTGCTGGGTGGCGCGGCAGTGATGGCCGCCGTCGGCGTCGGCGCAGCCAGCGCCGACGGGGTGGGCAGCTCGGGCATCGGCAACCATGGCGTGGGCAACGCCGGCGTCTTCAACGACGGCGTGGGCAACGCGGGCGCCTTCAACGACGGCGTGGGCAACGCGGGCATCTTCAACCACGGCGTGGGCAACGCGGGCATCGCCAACTGGGGTCTGGGCAACGCGGGCATCGCGAACACGGGCATCGGCAGCCACGGCATCGGCAACTCGGGCATCGGCACCGCCGGCATCGGCAACTGAGACAGCCCATCGGCCCGCTCAACCACGTGAAACGACGCGCCCGGCCACCGGCCGGGCGCGTCCACTTGGCCCACCCCTCACCGGTTGCGGGGTGCCGGTCACGCGAGTGAGGCTCGGAACCCCGTTGAGCGACACCGGCCAGGATCGTGCGCTCGTGCGGATCCAGGACCCAGGACCCCGCACAGCGCAAGCCCCTCCTGGGCGCCTGCGGCCACCGTCAGTGCGCGGCCACCCTCGGAAGGGGGCACCCCGGGCCGGACCGCGTTCGGGGACGAGGGGCCGGGGCCTGTCCCGCGCGTACCCTTCCGGCACGGGTCATTGCAGGGAGCGCCGCACGACAGCGAACCCCTGCCGGGTCCCTCGCCGTGCTGGTGACGGCCTCAGGCGGAAGGCGGGACGGCAGCACCGGTGCGGGAGCACAGCCGGGAGTCGAGTACCGCTCCGAGGAGTTCGGCGTCGGGTGCTGTCAGCAGGCGCTTGGGCAGCACGATCGCCCAGGTCCTCAGGCGGACCTTGCCCACGACCACGTAGAGTCCCGCGGTTTCGTGATACCGCGTCATCTCCTGCCAACCGAAGCGCTTGATCTCCACGCCGTCGAGAACGGCCGCGATGCCGTTGCCGTCGACCACGCAGTCCGCGCCCTCGTGGGCCTGCTGGGCGCGGAAAGCATGAGTGACGATCCGCCGGGGTGCCAGCAGGGCGAACACGGTCGCGTAGACGACGGCCGCGGCCACGAGGCCGATGTTCACCGAGCCACCCTCTGCATCGACGCGTACCCCTAGAGAGGCGATGGCCAACGCGCCTGCGGCAGCGAGCAAACGCAGTCGCCGGAACGTTCCTGCAACCTTCAGTCCCTCACGGAGCTCGCTCTTCTCCACCCTGCCCTTGAACCGCAGGACCACCTCGCCCGTTCCTCGGGCCTGCTGCGACTGTCGTACGTTGATGTCTTCCACAGGAGCGGAGCATAACGCTCCGCCGGATACCGGCAGCCAGCCACCTTCTCACCGCCTACACCGAGCGCCCGGCCTCCCGTGCACGCCGCGACGGCGTCCGCTGCGACCTGGTTCAGACCGGGCTTGCCACGGGCCGGCGGCCGGACCGTCGGGGTCGAGGCCGTCGGGCCGTGGACGGCGGCCGGCGCCAGTCGTCCGGCCGGCGTCGACTGCCGGCAGGTGGGGGTCTTCCGCAGCTGCACGGCCCCCGGCGGCTTCTCGCAGCAGGGCAAGGAGCCGAGGGCGCGCCGCTGGGCCGTCGGCAACGTTGGGGGCCGCCGAGGGGTGGCGCGGTCTTCATGGCCGTCAGCGGGCCAGGGAGACGGCGAAGGGCTTGAGGCCGTGCCGGCGCAGGATGTGGGGCACGATCAGGATCATGGCCTCCGTGGCGCGGGCCGTGTCGATGCCGCCGAGGTCCTCGATCTGACCGGGGTGCCAGCCGAGGTCGCCGAGCAGGTCGGCAACGGCCTTCTTCGCGTGGTCGTCGTCGCCCGAGAGGTAGGCGGTCGGCGGGGTGGCGAGGGTTTGAGGGGTGGTCATGACCGTGAAGAGCATGGTGTTGAGGGTCTTGACCACGTGGGTGTCGGGGAGTGCCGCCTGGAGCTTCTCGGCGAGGCTACTACCCGGATAGCACAGGTCTTCGGGCAGGCCGTCCGCGGCGTCGCGGGTGGCGTTGGAGACGTCGATGAGGATCTTGCCTGTGAGTTCGCCCCGCAGGCCGGTGAGGCGGTCCAGAGAACTGTCGCCGGGGGTTGCGTTGATCACGATGTCGGTGGTGCGGGCTGTGGTGCGGTGGTCGGCGTAGGCGATCCGCGGCGCCGGTGCGAGCCCGGTGGTGCGGGCTGCGGTGTCGTGCCGGCCGCGGTGGCCGAGGGTGATGTGGTGTCCGGCTGCGGAGAGCCCGGCAGCGAGGTTGGTGGCAACGCGGCCGGCGCCCAGGATGCCGATGCGGGTCATGTGGTGGTGCTCCTTGCGGTCTCGGGATGGTGACGGGGGCGGTGCGGGCACCGCAGGTCAGGCGATGGGCGCGAGGGTCTTGAGGGCGGCGGCGTGGATGCCGGGCGCGGAGGCCAGGAAGTCGCGGCTGGCGGTGTTCCAGGGGGCGCCCGCCAGGTCGGTGACGGTGCCTCCGGCCTCGGAGACCAGCAGGGCACCGGCGACCAGGCCGGAGCGGACGTCGGAGAACTGCCAGAACGCGTCCGCGCGTCCAGCGGCGACGTGGATGAGTTGCATCGTGGCGGGAACGGACACGCGCACGACCAGGCCGCTCGTGAGCATGGCGGTGACGGAGTCGCCGATCCGCCGGAAGGTGCGCTCGTCCTCGCCGGGCCGGGCCTGGCCGGTGCCGGTGAGCGCAGCGCCCAGGTCGGTCTTGGCGGACACCTTCAGAGGACGGTGGTCGAGGTGGGCTCCGTGGCCGGCGACCGCGGTGTAGGTGGCACCGGTCAGCGGCAGGTGGACAACGGTGAGTACCGGCTGGTTGTCGCGGACCAGGGTGGCGGTCACGGCCCAGTCGTCCATGCCGTGGACGTGGTTGATGTTGCCCTCGGCGGGGTCGACGACCCACCACTCCCCCGGCGGGAGCGCGCCGCCGGCCAGTTCGTCCTCGGCCCACTGCGACCCCGGACGGGCCCGCAGCAGCGGTTCACGCAGTACCTCCAGTACGGCGTCGTCGTTGGCGTGGATCTCGGCGACGACCTCGTCCAGACTCACGCCCCGGGCGTGCGGGGTGTGGCGGTCGCGCAGCGCGGCGCCGGCGGTCCTCACCGCGGCCGTCACCTCGGGCAGGAACGTGGTACCGGCGTCGAAGGGCATGGCTGTGCTCATGGCGGGCTCCCTGGGGATCGGTTGAGGAGGGGTGGAGCGGGGTGGCTGTCCAGCTCCCCGCACATCGAAAGTAGGCCGCCCGATCGTTAACAACAAGTGCATGCTTGTCACTTGTAGAGTTACTGCCATGCAATTGGATCTGAATCTGCTCACGGCCCTGGACGCCTTGCTGGAAGAGGGCAGCGTCGCCGGGGCCGCGGCCCGCCTGCACGTCACCCCACCGGCGATGAGCCGCTCGCTGGGCCGCATCCGCAAGGCCACCGGTGACCAGATCCTGGTCCGCACCGGCCGCAGCATGGTGCCCACCACCCGGGCGCTGGAGATGCGCGCCCAGGTCCACGCCCTGGTCCAGCAGGCCCACCAGCTCCTCTCCGCGCAGCAGGAACTCGACCTGGCGTCTCTGGAGCGGGTGTTCACCGTGCGCTGGCACGACGCACTGACCGCGGCCTGCGGCACCGCCCTGATCACCGCCGTCCACCGCCGCGCCCCCGGCGTCCGGTTGCGCCTGCCCGCCGAACCCGGGACGGACGACGCCGAGCTGCGCCGGGGCGACGTCGACCTCGCATCAAGTGCCGGCGCCCCGGCTCTCCCCGACATCCGCCACCGGCTCGTGGGCAGGGACCGGCTCGTCATCGCCGTCCGGCCGGGCCACCCGCTCTCCGAGGGCACGCTGAGCCCGGAACGCTACGCCGCCGCCGAGCACCTCACCGTCTCGCGGCGCGGACACCTGCGCGACCGGATCGACGACGCCCTGGGCGCACGCGGCCTCGAACGACGCGTCACCGCCGCCGGACCCACCGCCGCCTTCGCCCTGCAACTCGCCCTCGACACCGACCTGGTGACCACCCTCCCCGACGCCGTCACCCGCACCGCCCGCAACCGACTCGGCCTGGTCACACTCCAGCCGCCGCTCCCGCTGCCCGACGTCCCCCTGCACCTGCTGTGGCACCAGCGCTACGACGACGACCGCGCCCACGCCTGGCTGCGCGAAACGGCAGCCGAAACCGTGCAGGCACTCTTCGCACCCCGGCCGCCCGTCAACGCTGCCTGAGCCCGCCGGAACGGAAGGCGCCCCGTGCACCCGCGCGCGGGCTGCCTCGGTCGACCCGGGTCGCCGTCCAGCAGCATCCCACTCGTCGTTCCGCACCGTTCGCAGTGACGGCGGTTCCGAAGCGTGGCGTTGTCAGTGGTGGGCAGGATGATGACCTTCATGACCGAAAACAGTGCCCTGCTCTCGCCCGGCGCCTACGCCGAGGCCGTGACCACCGCCGTGGCGGCGTCGGCCGCCTACTACGGCGACGGAACCACCCCGCTCGGCGATGACGAGTACGACCTGCTGCTGCGTGCCATCGCCACGTACGAGCAGGCACACCCGGACGCGGTGCTCGCCGAGTCGCCGACCGGGAAGGTGGCGGGCGGGGCCGTCCAAGGGGACGTGCCCCATTCCGTGCCGATGCTCTCCCTCGACAACGTCTTCGACGCCGAGGAGTTCGCCGAATGGGCCGCGGGGCTGGAACGGCGTCTGGGACACCCCGTGGCCGGGTGGTGCGTGGAACCGAAGCTCGACGGCCTCGCGGTGGCCGCCCGCTACCGGGGCGGCCGGCTCGTGCAGCTCCTCACCCGCGGCGACGGCTTGGCGGGCGAGGACATCACCCACGCCGCCGAGGCCGTCCTGGGTCTACCGCCGCGCCTCACCGAACCGATCGACGTCGAGTTGCGCGGCGAGGTGCTGCTGACGACCGCGCAGTTCGAGGAGGCCAACCGGATCCGGCTCGCCCACGCCGCCACGCCCTTCGCACACCCGCGCAGCGGGGCGGCCGGCACCCTGCGGGCCAAGGACCGCCCCTACCGGATCGAGCTGACGTTCTTCGGCTACGGCGCCGTCGGCCTGGACGGCCTGGACGGCCTCGGTCACGTCGCCCTGCTGGAGCGGCTGGCCCTGCTCGGTGCGAACACGGCCGCCGGCACGGTCACGGCGCCGGTGCGGTGCGAGACCGTGGAGCAGGTGCAGGACCGTATCGACGTGATCGCCGGGCTGCGCACAGAACTGCCCTTCGGAATCGACGGTGTCGTCGTCAAGGCCGACTCGGCCGAGGACCAGCGCCGGGCCGGCAACGGTTCACGTGCCCCGAGGTGGGCGGTGGCCCGGAAGCTGGCAGCCGAGCACAAGGTGACGCGCCTGCTGTCGGTGGAGTGGAACGTCGGCCGTACCGGGATCATCGCCCCACGCGCCGTCCTGGAGCCCGTGGTCATCGACGGGGTGACGGTCACCTACGCCACGCTCCACAATCCGGCCGACATCACCCGTCGCGGGCTCATGATCGGCGACCAGGTGTACGTGTACCGGGCGGGCGATGTGATCCCCCGGGTCGAGGCGCCACTGGCCGACCGGCGCACCGGCGGCGAGAGCCCGATCGTCTTCCCCGGGGTGTGCCCCCGCTGCGGCGACGCGATCGACGCCTCCGAGCAGCGGTGGCGGTGCGTGCGCGGCCGGAGCTGTCAGGCCGTGGCCTCGGTGATCTACGCTGCCGGCCGTGACCAGCTCGACATCGAGGGTCTCGGCGGCATTCGCGCGATCCAGCTGGTGGAGGCCGGTCTGGTCACGGACATCGCCGATCTCTTCACGCTGACCCGTGAGCAGCTCCTCGGTTTGGAGCGGATGGGAGAGACCAGCGCCGCCAACCTCCTGGCCGCGATCGAGACCGCCCGCGGGGCCGCACTGAACCGTGTGTTCTGCGCCCTCGGCGTCCGTGGCACCGGGCGCACCATGTCCCGCCGGATCGCGGCGCACTTCGGTTCGATGGCCGCGATGCGGGCGGCCGGCGCCGAGACGCTGGCCCTGGTCGACGGGATCGGCACCGAGAAGGCCCGTGTCATCGCGGCCGAACTCGCCTCACTCGCCCCGCTTCTCGACAAGCTCCAGGCCCAGCAGGTCGGCGTCCAGGCCGCCGAGCCCCAGGAGCCTGCCGCCGACGAAGGCGGCAGCGAGGACCCGGCGGCGGGCGGCCCGCTGGCAGGGCAGGCCGTCGTGGTCACCGGCTCCATGGCCGGCCCCCTCGCGGCGCTGTCACGGAACGAGATGAACGAGCTGATCGAACGGGCCGGCGGAAAAGCATCGTCGTCGGTGTCCAAGCGCACCACTCTTCTGGTCGCGGGCGAGAAGGCCGGCTCCAAGCGCGCCAAGGCCGAAGACCTCGGCATCCGCATCCTCGACCCCGAGGAGTTCGCCGTCCTCGTTGCCGACCTCCTCCCCACCGCGTAGTCGGCCGTACCCGGCCGGGAGGCCGGCCGCTCCGGCGCCGTCCGGAGAGGCCTTGACCTCATGTGTGCTTCAGGTTGGAGGCTTTCTCGTACGCCGCGGCCGGACCACAGCCGGGCACTTCTCACCTTGGGGGAACTCTCATGTCACGCGCCGCAGTACAGAACCCGGTCCGCCGTTCCGGCTTCGGCTGGTGGAAGACGCTGGCCGGCGGCGCGCTCGGGGCTGCCGCGGTCAATCTGGCCGTCCTCGCCGTCGCAGAGCTGGCCGGTGCCTCGCTCGTCGTCGTCGACGGCGGCGAAGAACACCCGATCACGGTCGGCGGCGTCATCGGATCGTCCGTTGTGCCGCTGGTCGTCGGGGTGGGTGTCGCGCTCCTGCTGGCCCTGTGGAAGCCGGTCTTCCTGCGGATCGCGCAGTACGCGGGCAGTGGGCTGGCACTGCTGTCGGTCGCCGGCCCGCTGTCGTCCGACGCGGACGGCGGCACCGTCGCGGCCCTGTCCCTCATGCACATCACGCTCGGCGTGGCGGTCTTCACCACCCTGCGGTTCCACCGCCGCCATGGCTGACCCGGCGGACGCCGGACCGGGTCGGGGCGGACCGACTCACCCGCAGGGCACGTCGGCGGCCCGGGCGGGCGACCACGGTGTCAGTCGTCGGAGGGTGCGGCGGGTGGGCGGCATCCGGCGCGGGCGGCTTCGCCCTCCGTGCGCGGCCAGTACCGTCCTTCGAGGGCCTCCGCGCTGCGATTGAGCCGGACCAGGACGTCCGCGAGCCGTCGCACGTCCTCGGGGGACCAGTCGGCGACCACGCGGGCCAGGCAGGAGCGGTTGACCTCACGGTCACCCGCCAGCCGGCGCCCGCCTTCGTCGGTGATCCGCAGCTTGCGCGCCATGCCGCCGTCCGGGTCCGCGACGCGCTCGGCCAGTCCGCAGCGCAGCAGCGCGGCCGTCTGGCGGTTCACGGTGGAGGTGTCGAGCCCGAAGGCCTCCGCCAACTGTCCGATGGACATGGGCCCTTGCGTGTCGATCCGGCTGAGCAGCAGGTAGGCCGAGCGCTCCAGGCGTTCGGGGTCACGGTCACGCCGGCCGAGCACCTGGTGGCGCGAGAGCAGCATCAGCTCCCGTTCGAGTTTCTCCAGCACGTCGCCTCCCTGCTCCTTTCCGGCGCTCCATTATCGCCACCCGCGGCGATATGCATGATACACATCCTGTGTACTATGCACTTCTCGCACGGCTCGTCGCCGCCCCACCCCGACGAGCCACAGCCCCAACCCGGAGGACCCGCATGACCGTCACCACGTCCACCGCCTCCCGCGCGGCCGAGATCCTCTCCCGCCCCGTCACGCTGAACGGCCTGACCGTGCGCAACCGCATCGCCATGGCGCCGATGACGCGCATGTTCTCCCCCGGCGGCGTGCCCGGTGAGGACGTACGGGCGTACTACGCCGGCCGGGCCGCCGCCGGCGTGGGCCTGATCGTCACCGAGGGGACCTACGTCGGCCACGAGTCCGCCGGGCAGAGCGACCGGGTTCCGAGGTTCCACGGCGAGGACCAGCTGGCGGGATGGGCGGAGGTCGCCGCGGCCGTGCACGAGGCCGGCGGCGCGATCGTGCCCCAGCTGTGGCACATAGGCATGGTGCGCAAGCAGGGCGAGGCCCCGTACCCCGACGCGCCCGCCGTCGGCCCCTCCGGCATCCGCGTCGACGGCACCGAGGGAACCGGCAGGGCCATGACCCACGCCGACCTCGACGACGTCATCGGCGCGTTCGCCGACGCCGCCGCGGACGCCGCGCGGATCGGCTTCGACGGCGTCGAACTGCACGGCGCACACGGCTATCTGCTCGACCAGTTCCTGTGGGAGCGCACCAATCGCCGCACCGACGCCTACGGCGGCGACGCGGTGGCCCGCACGAAGTTCGCCGCGGAGATCGTGGCCGCGGTGCGCCAGCGCGTCCCCGCCGACTTCCCGGTGATCTTCCGCTACTCGCAGTGGAAGCAGGACGCCTACGACGCCCGGCTCGCGCAGACCCCGCAGGAGCTGGAGGCGATCCTGGCCCCGCTGGCGGCCGCCGGCGTCGACGCGTTCCATGCCTCCACCCGGCGCTACTGGATCCCGGAGTTCGAGGGGTCGGACCTCAACCTCGCGGGCTGGACCAAGAAGCTCACCGGCCGACCGGCCATCACCGTCGGATCGGTCGGTCTCGACGGCGACTTCCTGCGCTCCTTCGCCGGGGAGGGAGCCGCGCTCGGCGACCTCGACAACCTCCTGGACCGCATGGAACGCGACGAATTCGACCTGGTCGCCGTCGGCCGCGCCCTGCTCCAGGACCCGCACTGGGCGGCGAAGGTCCTCGGCAACCGCTTCGAGGAACTGAGGCCGTACGACGCGGCGGCACTCAGGTCGCTCAGCCACTGACGGCCACCGCCCGGACAGCCGCTCCGCGAACGCCCCGTGACATCGGTCCGCCGATGCCACGGGGCGTTCGCGCTCCGGCTGCCCCGCCCGCGCGGCCGCTCCGGACGCCGCCCGCCCCAGGGGCAACCACCCGCACGGCGATGTAAAGAACTCTTGACACGATGTGCCGGATGCTTGACATTGGTCATGTCCGGTTTTCTTTACATGGGGAGTGGTCGTGGCAATCGAGGAGAAACGCGCGTGGATCATGATCGTGGTCACCCTCGCGTCGTACGGGGCCTACCTGGCGGCCGTCCTCGGGCGGCCGGGCAGCGAGCCCCTCGCCGAAGCGCCGTACGTGGCCGCCCTGCTGTGGACGGTCGGCGCATCCGTCGTCGCCTCGGTCGCGCTGCACATCACCGCCGCGCTCCTCACCCCCGAGGAGGACCGGGCCAAGGACCAGCGCGACCGGGAGATCCACCGCTTCGGTGAGCACGTCGGCCAGTCCTTCGTCGCGATCGGCGGCGTGACCGCGCTCGTGCTGGCGATGGCCGAGGCGGACCAGTTCTGGATCGCCAACACCCTCTACCTCGCCTTCGCGCTGTCGGCTGTGCTCGGCTCCTTGGCGAAGATCGCCGCCTACCGGACGGGGTTCCAGACGTGGTGAGGCCCACGCTCGTGACCAACAGGATCCGGGCCCTGCGCTTCGCCCACGGCGAGATGACCCAGGCCGAGCTGGCCCGCCGGATCGGCGTGACCCGGCAGACCGTCATCGCCATCGAACAGGGCCGGTACTCGCCCTCCCTGGAGAAGGCGTTCCAGATCGCCCGCGTGTTCGCGGTACCGCTCGACGCGGTGTTCCAGTATTCGGAGACAGAGGGAGACCCGTCGTGAAGGCCATGGTGCAGGACGTGTACGGACCGCCCGAGGTCCTGCGCATCGAGGAGACCGAGCGGCCCGTACCGGGCCGCGGCCGGGTACTCGTACGGGTTCACGCAGCCGCCGTGGACCAGGGCGTCTGGCACCTGATGGCGGGCATGCCGTACGCGGTGCGTGCCGCCACGGGCCTGCGGGCGCCCCGGAGCCGCGTGCGGGGCATGGACCTGTCGGGCCGGGTGGAGGCCGTCGGCCCGGGCGTCACGCGGTTCCGGCCCGGCGACGAGGTGTACGGGAGCGGCGAGGGGTCGTTCGCCGAGTACGCGTGCGCCAAGGAGGGAGCCCTGGCGCCGAAGCCGCGGAACCTCGGCTTCGAGGAGGCCGCCGCCGTGCCCGTGTCCGGGTGCAGCGCCCTGCAGGCCCTGCGGAGGACCGGCCGGGTCGAGCCCGGACAGTCGGTGCTGATCCTCGGGGCCTCGGGAGGCGTCGGCTCCTTCGCCGTGCAACTGGCCAAGGCCTTCGGCGCACGCGTCACCGGAGTGTGCAGCGCCGCCAAGGCCGACTTCGTCCGATCCCTGGGCGCGGACGAGGTCATCGACTACGCCGTCGCGGATCCCACCGACGGCAGCCGCCGCTACGACCTCGTCCTCGACATCGCGGGCAACCGCCCCATCGGCCGCCTGCGCGGCGCCCTCACCCCGCGCGGAACCCTCGTCATCGTCGGCGGGGAGGGCGGCGGGCGCTGGCTCGGCGGGAACGAACGGTCCCTCGGGGCCCTGCTGCTGTCTCCCTTCGTCTCCCACCGCCTCCGCCCGCTCACCTCCCTGGTGCGCGCCGGCGATCTGGAGGCCCTCACGGAACTCCTGGAGGCGGGCTCGGTCTCGCCTGCCGTGCACCGCAGTTACCCACTGGCCGGTGTTCCGGACGCCATCCGCGACCTGCGGGAGGGCCGGGTACGCGGGAAGGCCGTGATCCGCCTGTAGCGAGCGCCGGCCCCGGCCGTCCCCGTGCTCCCCGGTTGCGCGGCCGGACTCCCCGTCGGCCGGGCGGTCAGACGCGGTCGAGCCGGTCCGCGCCGTCGAGGATGGCCAGTTCTCCGGGGGTGGCCTGGGACTTCCACTCGGGGGCGACCGTGGCGTACGTGGTGACGTCGTGCCAGCAGCCCTGGGTGCGGAAGAGCTGGCGCAGGGTGGCCTCGGGCTGCAGGCCTGCGGCGCGCATCACCTGAGGCATGAAGTGGTGGTCGCTGCGGTGGCCGGCCCAGATGCGGTGCAGACGCAGATGCCCGAAGCCGTAGGCCATCAGCAGGCGGCCCGCCTCGTGGCCGTGCCCGCGGACGGAAGCGCCGGGAAGCAGGACCAGGCTGGTGAGCATCGCGTTGCTGCCGTAGTCCTCGACGAGCAGTCCCATGGTGCCGACGAGGGCGTCGTCCTCCGGGGCACAGACGGCGAGGGTGTACTTGCGGCGCGGATGGGTGTGCGGCTGGGCGAGGCTCTGGGCGAAGGCGTCGTGGGCCTGGCCCGGGTCCATGCGGTCGATGCCGAGATATCGGGTGAGCACGCGGTGGGTGAGGATCCGGGCGAATGCCTCGTGGTCGCCGGCGTGCAGTTCGCGCAGCCGGAGGTGGTCACCGCGGAGTTCGGGGACTCGGTTCACCGGGTGGCTCCGTGCGGTGCGGGCAGCGGGTGCGCGGCGGGGACGAGGACGTCGAGGTCGATGCAGTGGCGGCCGGACGGCAGCGGCTCGCCGAGCAGGATGCGGCGGGCCGTGTCCGTGACCAGGGCCGCGCCGAGCATGACGCCGCTGGCGAGCTGCGGCCAGCTGGAGAGGGTACGGCCGACGCGGGTGAGCGCGTCGGTCATGGCGGGGCTCAGGCGCTGCTCGTCGACGACGGTGCGGAGGAAGCCGATGGCCGCCTCCCGGTCGAGGTCGCGTACGTCGGCGGCGGTCGTGGCACCGATGCGGCCGTGGAAGAGCGGGCGGTCCCCTTCGAGGTCGAAGCGCTCGACGTCGAGGAGTCCCCGGTCGTTCGTGTCCATGAGGACCGGAATCCTTCGCAGGCGGGCGTGTTCGCGGGCGGCGACCTTGACCCAGGGGGTGTCGCACTCCTCGACCAGCAGGTCCAGGGCGCGGTCACCGTCGCCGACGAAGTCCTCGACGGTCTCTTCGGTGATGCCCCCGCGGTGGACCTCGATGTCCAGGTAGGGATCGAGTTCGTACATGCGCCGGGCGCACAGCACGCTCTTCTCCAGACCGAGTTCGTGCACTCCGACCTGGAGTCGGTTGAGGTTGGACAGGCCGACGCGGTCGAAGTCGGCGAGCCTGAAGGCGCCGCCGACGCCCTCCATCGCACAGGTCACCGCGGCGCTGCTGCCCACCGACAGACCGATGACGCCCACGCGGCGGCGGAGCAGGTCCTGCTGCTGGTCACGGGTGATCTTGTCGCGGTTGCGGTCGGTGCGGACCAGGCGGAACTCGGCCTCGGGCAGCAGGTGCACCAGGCGTCCGGACCACGGGTACCAGATCCAGCGGCCGTACGCGGCGGGCCGCTCGCCCAGGACGTCGGCCACCGCGTCGGCCGGTGACCGGCCGCCGAAGGGATCCCGGGGGTCCCGGCAGCGCAGGAGTTCGTCAACCTGCTCCTCGATCCGGTCGTGGACCTCGCGCAGGCGGGCGGACGCGCTCAGCGCGCTGAGGGTTGCGGCGTCGTCGGGGCGTGCGGGGTCCAGCACGACCGGACGAAACGATTCGCTCGCTTCGCGGGCGGAAGGCAGCGCGAAGCGGTCCGGCGCGGCGCCGGACTCGATGGTGTGAGTCATGGCCCGGACGCTAGCAACCGGACGATCTTGAAGGAGCGGACATCACCCGCGGGCGCACGCTCGAATTGATCTTCTACTGAACGCGCCTCCCGCGCGCCGTATGCGCCCCCTTCCCCGACGGCCCGGGCGGGGGGCACCACGGATCGAGAGACCCCTGGAGGACTGTGCCCGGCGGTCGGGTGGAAAACCCGGTGCGTGGCCGGGGCCGGAAGCGCGTAAGGTCTTCCTGTTGATCAGGGGGAGAAGGTATTGATGCAGGTCAGAACCAGACGTGGATTCCTCGGCGCGTCCGCGGCGATCGCCGTGGCGTCGTCCGTCGGCGCTTGCGGAGCACGGCGTGGCGGCGCGCCGCAGGCCACGGACCCGCTCGACGTGTCGGCGACGGCCAACCTGCCCGCGGCCCGGGAGTCGCTGGCCGCGGACGGCACCACCATCGTGATCGGCAACCCGTCCGCTCCCCTGTCGGTACGGGTCTACGAGGACCTGAGCTGTCCGGCCTGCGCCGATTTCGAATTGGCAGGCAACGGCCCGTACCTGAAGCAGGCCGCCCGCAACGACGCACTGCAACTGCAGTTCACCCTGGGGTCCTTCCTCGGCCCGGGGTCGAAGTTCGCCGCGAACGCACTGCGCGCCGCCGTGGACCACAACAGGTTCGCCAAATACCACGAGGTGCTGTACCGCCACCAGGCCAAGGTGCGCAAGGCCGGCGGTTTCACCAGGGACCGGCTGCTGACCCTGGCCGTCAAGGTGCCGGGCCTGCGCGGCCCGGAGTTCGACGCGGCCGTGCTGGAGACCAAGCACCGGGACTTCGTGGAGGCCGCGGACGAGGCGATGGCCGCGTCGCCTGCCGAGGGGACCCCCACCATGGCGGTCAACGGCGTCCCGGTGCCGACGGACAGCCGCGGGCTCTACGACGACCGCGACCGCCTCTACCGCCACCTGCGCAAGGCGGCGGCCCGGTCCTAGACCGAGGCACGGAGCGACCGCGCGCCGCTCTCTGCGCGCCCCCGGGCCGGTCGCGCCCGGCCCGCCGCCCGGCGCCGTCGAACCGGGCGGTCGGGGACGCCCCGCCGGGGCGCACGACCCCGGGCGGCCGCAGCCCCCGCCGGATGCGGGCGCCGTACCCACCCCGATCCGGCACCGACCCTCCCGCGTGCGGTCTCCGGCGCCTCCCCGGCGTCTCCCGGGGCCAGCGGCGCCTTCCGCGGCGGGGATTACGACGCCCTCGCCGCCGTCCCGGCTCCCACCGCCGGGGCTCACCGGTCGGGGCGTTCGCCATCCGGGGAGGCAGGGTCATCGCGCTCGACACCCCACCGCCCAGGGGCGCACCGAGCGCCCGTCACGCCCTCCAACCGAGCGTCATCGGCGGCCGCCGGGCCTCCTCCACCCCGGTCACCACGCACCCCTCCGCGCCAACTGGCGGACTCCGCACGGAAGCCGACGGGTCGGCAGGCGGGAACGGCGCACGACCCCTCACCGGTCGTGACGGAGAGAATTCAGGAGGTAGCAATTAGATGAATTCCTGACTGAATTCCCGTCAACAAGCTTCCGCATCATATCTCGATTTGATAACAACCCGGCCCCAAAGGACTGGACCTTTACCGCGCAACGCGCGTAACTGGCTTGCTTTAAAGGCTAGTTGAGTGTTCGTCAAATTATGCCGACAGGTAACGGAATGATTTCCTGGACCGCGCCCCCGTTTGTCCGAATTCTCCGCGGCATTCGTCTGGCAGGCTTCCGCGAACCCGCTAGTCCGACATCGATTTGAGGTGCCCATGACAGGCCGTCGCAGACGTGCAGCCGACCACCGCCGCAAACCCAGGCGGTTGATACTCGCCACCGCCGCCGTGGCAGCAGGAGCGGTAATAGCCGCGGGCATCGCCTACTCCGGGCTCGGCGACGGCGCCCAGGCCGCCGACACCGTCGAGGCCGCCGCCTCCGCTCCGGCCGCCGCGCCCGCCCGGGACGAGGAGCCGGAACCCCTCGCCGCGGCCCCCTCCAACGAGAACGCGCGCGGCATGGTCTACGACGGCCTCCAGCCCGCACCCAAGGGCGACCGCTGCGTCGGCGTCTACCGCACCGGGGACGGGCACTGCACCCATGGCCCCGACGCGCCGCCCAAGGGCGTCGACATCACCAAGGACATCCCGCCGGCCGTGAAGGAGACCGCCCCGGCGGCCGACCCGGCCAAGCCGTCGACCGACGACCCGGCCACCAAGGAAGGCGGCGGGCGTCCTCAGGACGCGCCCGCCGCCGACGCCGCGGCGACCAAGGAGACCGCGCCCCAGCCGGCGGCCACCGAGGGCGGCCAGGCCGTCGCGGCGGGCCCCGCGGGCCAGACCGTCCAGTGCGACGGCGACGGCAGCACCGGCAACCGCGTGCAGGTCGTGTACGTCCACGCCCCCGGCAAGGACCGCTACTCCGAGTACGTAGCCTCGTTCCGCAAGTGGGCGGCCGACGCCGACCTCATCTACTCGGCGAGCGCCAAGGAGACCGGCGGCGTACGCCACATCCGCTACGTCACCGCTGCGGACTGCACGCCGACCGTGCTCAACATCGAGCTCCCGGCCAACGCCCTGGGCGAGTTCAGTGCGACCAACAGGGCGCTCGCCGCCAAGGGCCTGGACCGCCGCGACCGCAAGTACATGATCTTCGCCGACAGCCAGGTCTACTGCGGCATCGGCACCTTCGCCGGCGACGAGCGTCCCGGCCAGTCGAACCAGAGCAACTTCGGCCCGTCCTACGGACGCACCGACTCCGGCTGCTGGGGCGGTCACACCGCCGCGCACGAGCTCGGCCACAACCTGGGCGCCGTCAACAACAGCGCCCCGAACACCAGCCGCGGCGCGCACTGCACCGACGAGTACGACGTCATGTGCTACTCGGACACTCCGTACTACCCGAAGATGCGCAACATCTGCACCAACAAGGCGTCCGAGAACATCCTGGACTGCAACCACGACGACTACTTCCACACCAGTCCCAAGCCCGGCAGCTACCTGGCCACGCACTGGAACATCGCCGACAACCAGTTCCTGATGAAGACCAAGGGCGGCGGTGGCGGCGGCACGGACCCCGGCCCGAACCCGAACCCGAGCCCGACGCCCACGAAGAAGCCGAGCCCGACCCCGACCAAGAAGCCCACGGGCGGACCGACCGCGACCGCGGCCCAGATCCAGTCCAACTCCGTCGTGGTGAGCTGGCCCAAGGTCGAGGGAACCGCCTGGTACCAGGTCGTGCTGAACGGCAAGCACCTGGCCTGGGTCCAGTCCCAGGTGCTGCGCATCTACAACCTCCAGCCCAACACCTCGTACACGGTGACCGTGTCGGCCCGTGACGGCTCCGGCCGCGACAGCGGCCCCGGCAAGGCCGCGACCTTCCGTACGACCGGGGCCGGCGGCGGCACGACCACCCCCGGCAGCCGTTACACGCTCGGCAACGGCAGCACCGGCATGGCGGCGGAGGTGTGGGGCGGCCGCACGGCCGACGGCACCGTGCTCGTCGGCGGCCGCGCCAACGGCTACGCCCAGCAGCAGTGGTACTTCGACGACGCGGGCAGCGGCCAGATCCGCATCCGGTCCGCGGTCTCGGGCAAGTGCCTCCAGCCGGGCAGCACGGTCGCGCAGGGCATGTGGGTCTCGCAGCAGCCCTGCGACAGGAACAGTCGCGCGCAGGCCTGGAAGCTGACGTCCCGCGGCGGCGCGGTGACCGTCACGGACCCGAGCGGCGGTTTCGCACTGACCGTCAGCAACCGCCCCTACTACGGGTACTGGCTGCTCGACCTCCAGCGTGCGGACGGCCGCGCGGCGCAGGCCTGGACCCTCCAGAAGTCCGGCTGAGCGCTCCCGCCACGCCCGGTGGCCCAGGCGCGTCCGCGCCGGGGCTCCGGGGCCACCCCGTGACGCCGTGATCCCGCCCCCGGCGGACGGCCGCCCCCGTGCGGCCGTCCGCCGGGTTCCTCTCATCCCGACCGGAGCACCTGACGATGCGCATAAGAATCGTTCTCTCGGCCACCCTGACCGCACTCGGTCTCATGTTCCTGATCCCCGCTGCCGCACATGCCCACGGCGACACCCTGAAGGTGCTGGTGACCGGGGAGCGCGCCGGCCACGTCACCGCCGACATCACGTGGGAGAACGACGGGGACGCCGTCGACGAGACCGTCGCCGCCACCGTGAACGCGGTGAGCGTCGACGGTTCCCGCACGATGGGCCCCTGGCGCCTGGTCCGCGACCCCGCGGCGGCGCCCGCCGGCTGGACCACGGCCGAGACCCTGCCGCCCGGTTCGTGGAAGGTCACGATCGAGGTGGGCTTCCCCGCTCTCGGCAAGGGTGAGCTCGAAGTCGGTGTGCCCGTGGTGGACCCCGCTCCGTCCACCGCCCCGTCCACCGCTCCGTCCACCGGAGCGACTCCGGCCGTCTCGGCCCCGACTCCCGACGCCGCCGCATCGGCCTCCGCGGACGCGTCGTCGCCGGCTCCCTCCGGGACCCAGGCCTCGTCCGGCGCCCGCGGGGACGCCGTCTGGTGGACCACGGCGGGTGTGGCGGTGACCGCGCTGGCCGGAGCCGGCGTGGGCCTGCTGCTGCGGAGGCGCCGGATGCGGGGCGCCTGCCGGACGTCGTAGCCGCTCGTCCGCCGGCCGGGCCGGGGGCGGCGCCCCCTCCGGCCGCGCCGAGCGGGGTCCGGAGCCGTGGGGTCGGGGCGGGGCCGGCCCCGGACGCAGGTCCGCCCGCGTCAGTCGGCCGCCCGGCGCTTGCCCCGCTGGCGGCGGTCGTACGGCAGGAGCCGCGGCCGGCGTCTGGCGGCCACGTCCTCGACCCAGCCGAACGCCAGCACCAGCAGTCCCATCAGCGGGATGGCCACCAGCAGCGTGAACCACTGGCTGGCCAGCAGCCACTGGAAGTTCGCGTAGACGAAGGGGACGCTCCAGAGCGGGTCGATCAGCGGCACGGCGGCCACCAGGGCCACCTGGTGCCAGAGGTAGACGCTGACGGCGCGTGCGTTGAGCAGGCCGACCAGGCCGTTCCAGCGTTCCAGCGGCCGGGGCCATCGGTCCCAGGACGGACTGACGTGGAGGAGGATCGCGACGAAGCCGAAGGACCACAGCGCCTGGGCGATCGGCCAAGCCTCGATGTCGGTGGCCACGGTCGGGTCGACCGGCCGGGTCTGCAGGTACCAGAAGCCGGCCACCATGATCAGCGGTGCCACCGACGGAAGCACGTACTGCGGGATCTTCCTGAGCAGCCCCTCCTGGTGGGCCATGCCGAGGATCCAGCAGGCGCCGAAGGTGGCGAAGTCGTTGGCGTTCTCCCAGACCCGGCCGTAGACGAGGTCCCGGTCGAGGAGGAACACGTTCATGACGATCACCATCGCCAGGGGCGCGGACAGCGTCGCCACCGGGAAACGTCGCAGACCCCGCAGCAGCAGCGGCGAGAGCAGGACGTACCAGAGGTAGGCCCGGAGGTACCACAGCGGGACGGTGATCTGCGCCGCCCAGGTGTGCTCCACGAAGGAGAACCCGGACAGCTCGTCCGCGTACGGCGGGGTGCTCAGCGGCAGGATCCAGAACGCCATCTTGGACCACCACCAGGTGGGGTGGCCCTCGGAGTGCGGGCCCCAGCCGGCGTAGACCTGCAGGGTGATCAGGACCGCGCCGAAGAGCCACATCGGCGGCAGCAGCCGGCGCAGTCGGCCGCGGATCACGCCGAGCGCGGGACGGCTGAGCGAACGGGCCATCAGCAGTCCGGCCAGGGCGAACATCACGCCCATCGACGGGAAGACCAGCGGCAGCCAGAACCAGCCGAAGTTGTGGTAGAGCACCACGCGGGCCAGTGCCAGCGCGCGAAGCAGGTCGAAGTAGCGGTCACGGCCGCCCGTGCGCCCGGACGGCTCCGACGCCTGCGGGTCCGGCTCCGGCTCCGCCTCGGTGCGCAGAGCGGGGGGAACCCTCAGCTGGACGGTGTCCCGGAAACGTCCGAGGTCGATGGATGCGGTCACGTTCAGGCCTCCACCGGCACGGCGACCTCGCCGGTACGCCGGAGCTTCTGCCAGCGCAGTCGGCCACCGGTCATCGCGGTGATCGCGGACTGCAACAGGACGATGTACATCAGCTGCCGGTAGACCAGCTGCTGGATGGGCAGGCTGATCAGGTGCCAGGGCTTCTCGCGGTCGAGGCGGAAGGCGTACCAGGACAGCACCGCCTGGAGCAGGATGAAGCCGCCCCAGCTGGTGAGGGTGATCGGGGCGTCGCCGAACAGCACGCCGTACAGCAGGAACAGGTCGACCAGTGGCGCCAGCAGCGGGGCGATCACGCCGAACAGCACGACGAGCGGCAACCCGACGCGACCGAAGCGGCCGGCCGGACCGCGTGCGGTCACGGCGCGGCGGTGCTTCCACATCGCCTGCATGCTGCCGTAGCTCCAGCGGTACCGCTGGGACCAGAGCTGCTGGAGGCTTGCGGGCGCCTCGGTCCAGGCACGGGCGTTCTCGGCGTAGACGATCCGCCAGCCTTCGCAGAGCACTGCCATGGTGATGTCGGTGTCCTCGGCGAGGGTGTCGTCGCTCATTCCGCCGACCTGCCGCAGGGCCTCCTTGCGGAAGGCTCCGACCGCGCCCGGAATGGTCGGGATGACGCCCAGCATGTCGTACATCCGGCGGTCCAGGTTGTGGCCGAGGACGTACTCGATGTGCTGCCAGGCGCCGATGAGGCTCTCGCGGTTGCCGACCTTGGCGTTGCCCGCGACGGCGCCGATCGCCGGGTCCCCGAAGGGCTGGACCAGCTCGCGCACGGTGGACGGCTCGAAGACGGTGTCGCCGTCCATCATCACGATGATGTCGTGCGAGGCCGCCGCGATACCGGTGTTGAGCGCGCTGGACTTGCCGCCGTTGACCTGGCGGATCAGCCGGACGAACGGCAGGTCCATCTCCTCCACGATGTCCGCCGTGCCGTCCGTGGAACCGTCGTCGACGACGATCACCTCGATCGGGTGGTCACTGGCGGCCAGGGACTGGAGGGTGTTGGCTATGCACTCGCGCTCGTTGTAGGCGGGCACCAGCACGGTGACCGGTTCGGTGACGGGCGGTCCCCACGCGTCCCCGCGTCGGGAGCGGCGGGCGTGGATCGGCGCGAGGACGAGCATCAGCGCGAACCGCCCGAAGTTGAGGAAGCCGACGACGGCCAGCAGCCCGACGAGCACCGGCAGGGTGAGCACGGCGGCCTGGGTGGCCCAGATGAATCCCTTGCCCGCCCACAGCTGGAATCCGTCCACCGGCACGGTCGCGCTGGAGGCGCCGAGCGCCTCGGAGATGGTGGTGAAGCGGTAGCCCTGGGCCTGCAGCCTGTCGATGATCTGCACGAGCGCGGTGAGGGTCTGGCTGCGGTCGCCACCCGCGTCGTGCAACAGGATCAGTGCGCCCGCACCGGGCTTGGCCGGCATGGCCGCCTTGACGATCGCGTCCACGCCGGGGCGCTTCCAGTCGTCGGTGTCGCGGTCGATGAACGCGGTGAGGTAGCCGCGCGCACCCACGTACTTGATCACCGGATAGTTCCAGTCGTCCATCGCGGTGGCGTCGGAGGAGTACGGCGGGCGGAACAGCGCGCTGTGGACGCCCGCGACGCCGGCCAGCGCCAGCTGCGTCTGCGCCAGCTCCCAGCTGATCCGGGCGCGGGACTGGTACACCAGGTCGGGGTGGGTGAAGGTGTGCACGCCGAGTTCGTGGCCGCCCGCGACGATCTGCCGGATCAGCTCCGGGTTGCGGGTGGTCATCGCCCCGGTCACGAAGAAGTCCGCACGGATGTCGCGGGCCGCGAGCACCTCCAGGATCTTCGGCGTCCACTCCGGGGAGGGACCGTCGTCGAAGCTCAGCACCGCGGTGCGGTCAGGGATGCGGTAGCTGACGGGCTGCTCGTTCTTGGCACCGCGCGCGTCGATGACCGGACCGCCCTTGAGCAGGTTCTCCGGCACGGTCGTCTTGTCGACGGAGATGGCGATACGGGAGTCGTGGAACGCCTCGTTCGTGGCGAGGCCGCGCAGGACCAGGAGGGCCAGCAGGCACGCCAGGAGGGACAGCGGCATGAAGAAGCGCAGTGGCGGCGCGGCCAGTCGGCGCGGCCTGAGCAGGGACTGCCGGCGGCGCTGGTGGCGGGACAATGACGCTCCTGGAGACAGTGGTGAGAGTGATCAGGGGTGAGGGCGCTCGGAGGTGAGCGTGGTCGGGGGTGAGCGTGGTCGGGGGTGAGCGTGATCAGGGCTGCTCGGCCGGATGGCCCGAGGACTTCGCCACGCCCGGCGTGGGAACCGCGGGCTTCGTCGCGGGGACCGCCGGCTTCGTCGGGGCGGCCGCGGACTTCGAGGGGGCGGCCGCGGACTTCGAGGGCGTCGCCGCGGGCTCCGTCGCGACGGCGGAGGTCTTCGCCCTGGGAGTCGCGGACCGCGTGACCGCGCGGGGTGAGGACGGCACGGCCGCCCCGGGGGACGCGGTCGTGCTGGACGACGGGGCCGGCACCGGAGACGGAGACAGCGACGGCCGCACGGGTATGCCCATCGCCGGGGCGTCCGCCTGCATGCCGATCAGGCTGCTGCTCATCGCGACCGCCAGAATGGCGCCGATCACGGAGACCGGCCAGCCGAAGCCCCGCAGCAGACGGCCGCGCAGACCGGACTGGTCGACGAACACCGGTGCGGGGGAGGGTTCCCCGGAAGCAGAATCGGACATTTCGGATTCTGCCTGGCGTGGCGATCCGTTGTGGACGGGCGTGATGACTGGGCGCACCTTGCGAGGCCTTTCAGTGCAGGGTACGTAGACCGTGGGGATCGCAGGCCGAACGCTAGTGCACCAAACCAGGGCGACTTGAGCTGGATGTCCGGATTGAAACGATCTACCCGGGGGTCGTGATCAGATCGAAACGGAATATGTAATACCGGTTAGTAGGTTCGGCCAGCCCGCGCCCGAGCCTTGGCCAGTGCCTGGTCAGCCCGAGTCGCTCCCCCGGAACGGGGAGCGCCAGGGCTCCGCCAGCCGTTCCGGAGCCGACCCGGCGGTCACTGCGGCCGTCACCGCGTGCCTAGGATGACGCCCGCACCGGATCACCAGCCGATCCCCCGCAGGGGGCGGGGCCGTGTGCCGCCTCTACCCTTCCAAGGAGCCCTGTGTGAGCCAGCCCCGCCGCACCCGCCGTTCCCGCGTGTGGACCGCGCTCACGCTGCCTGCCCTGCTGTGCGTACTCGCCGCGTGCTCCGGCGGCCCCGCCGACGATGCCTCCGCGCCCGCCCCCAGCGCCTCGCCCACCCCGTCCGGCCCGCCGGGAACCCTGTTCGACAGCTTCCACTACAGCGGCCCCGACGACCCGGCGCTCGCCGCCCACGGCTGGGAGGTCCGCACCGGCGGCGGCGGTCCGGGGATCAAGGGCACCTGGGCCAAGGACGGCGCCGGTTTCCCCTCCGACGAGACCGCCCAGGGCGGCAGGGTCCTGCGGCTGCAGTCCTCCACCGACGGCACCGCGCAGGGCACCCGGCAGGTCGAGATACAGGGCACCGGCAAGAACCTCTTCACGGGGACTTTCGCCGCCCGGGTCCACTTCAGCGACGAGCCCACGAGCGGCCGCAACGGCGACCACATCGTCCAGACCTTCTTCCCGATCTCCCCCTCGGACTCCTCGGAGCACTACAGCGAACTGGACTTCGAGTACCTGCCGAACGGCGGCTGGGGTACGACGGGGCCCCGCCTCGACAACGTCAGCTGGTACAAGGCCGATCCGCCGGACCGGGTCAGCCACACGCTCAAGCAGCGCGTCGGGGGCTGGCACATCCTCATGATCACCGCGGTCAACGGATCGGTCACCTACTCCCTGGACGGCAAGGAGCTGTTCACCAGCTCCGGCAAGTACGTCCCGCGCGAGAAGATGGACATCCACTTCAGCAACTGGTTCATCGACCTGCCCTTCGCCGGCGGTCCCCGCACGTGGGACCTGAAGGTCAACTGGGTCTACTACAAGGCCGACGAGGCGGTGTCCCAGGCCGACGTCCAGAAGACGGTGGACGGCTTCTACAGTGCGGGCACCGACTACGTGAACACCGTGCCGAAGGCCTGACCTCCGTCCGAGGGCGGGCGCAGGGCCCTTCTCACCACGCCGCGGGCGCCGGGTCCGCGGGGTCGTCGAGGAGCTCGGGCCCGTTGTTGCGCACGTTGTTGACCGCCGTCGACACCGCCCGGACGTCCAGTCGGCCGCCCCCGGGCGCGGCGAGCAGGGCATGCAGTTCCTGCGCGTCCTGGTGGGACGGGTCGAGCCAGGCCTCGTAGTCGGCCGGGGCGAGCGAGAGCGGCATACGGGGGTGGACGCGGCCGGCCCCGTCGGTCGCCTCGGTGGTGATGATCGTGCAGGTCGCCCACCATGCCGCCGGATCGTCCTCGTCGGCGACGCCGGGATCGCGCCAGAACTCGTAGAGCCCGGCCATCGCCATCACGGCGCCGTCCTCGGGCCGGATGAAGTACGGCTGCTTGTGGGCCTTCACGCCGGCCGCCGCGGGGACGGCCCGCCACTCGTAGAACCCGTCCGCCGGGAGCAGGCAGCGGCGCTTGGCGAAGGCGCGCCGGTACGCGGGCCTCTCGTGCACCGTCTCGACCCGAGCGTTGATCATCTTCGCGCCGCCGGACGGGGTCTTGGACCACGACGGCACCAACCCCCACCGCAGGGGCCGCAGCCTGCGCTCCAGCACACCCGTCTCCCGGTCCGCGCGCTCCAGCACCGCCCAGACGGCGTCGGTGGGGGCGACGTTCCAGCTGGGTTCCAGCTCCTGCCCGGGGTCCGGGGGCCTCGCCCGGAAGAGACCGGAGAGGTCCTCGGGGCCCCGGGTGGAGACGTATCGGCCGCACATGTCTCCACCCTGCCACCTGCGCACGGCTTCGGCCGGGCGCGCCGCGAACCCGCACCACTCGATCGTGGCAGTTGGCCGGGCTCGCGGCGACGCACCCCCGGGGCCCGGCGAGGATGGCGCGGCGGCTGCCTCGGGCGCATCCCGTCCGAGGGCTCTGCGGGACGTTCCGGGTGGTCGGAGCGCAGGAACCGGCAGAACGGCGGCAGGGGTGGCGGCGCTTCGCCCCGGGCACCGCCGGTGCGGCCGGCCACCCCACGGGAAGGCCGGAGCGCGCGCTTTCTCCATACGGTCCCTGCGGTGCGTGCAAGGATGTCGGCCGTGACCGGATCGTCCTCCTCCCCCATCGCCGAGGGCACGCCCCGCGCCTGCGGACCGGGTCCCCGTACAGCGGCCGCGCTGGTGTTCGGAGCCTCGGCGTCGGTCCTGGTGGTGGAGATCGTCGCGCTGCGCCTGCTGGCTCCCTACCTCGGCCTCACCCTCGAAACCAGCACGCTGGTGATCGGCATCGCCCTCACCGCGATCGCCGCCGGCTCCTGGCTGGGCGGGCGCATCGCCGACCAGGTCGATCCGCGCCGGCTCATCGGCCCCTCGCTCGGAGTGTCGGGAGCCGCCGTGGCGCTCACCCCGGCGGTGCTGCGCACCACCGCGGAGTGGGCACCGGCGCTGCTCCTGCTGATCGCGTCCCTGACCATCCTCGTGCCGGGCGCGCTGCTCTCCGCGGTCACGCCGATCGTGACCAAGCTGCACCTGACCAGCCTCGCCGAGACGGGAACGGTCGTCGGCCGGCTCTCCGGCGTGGGCACCGCTGGCTCCATCGCCGGCACGGTCCTGACCGGCTTCGTCCTCATCGCGCGGCTGCCCGTCAGCGCCATCCTGATCGGACTCGGAACACTCCTGGTGACCGCTTCGGCGCTGGTGGAGTGGCGATCGCGCGGGTGGACCGGAGCCCCTGCCCTCATCCTCGCGCTCCTCGCAGGCGGCCTCGGCACCGCCGTCGCACCCGGCGGCTGCGACATGGAGACCAGGTACCACTGTGCGCGGGTCGTCGCGGATCCCGAGCGGGGCAGCGGCCGCACCCTCGTGTTGGACGGCGTACGACACTCCTACGTGGACGTCGACGACCCGACCCACCTCCGGTTCGCGTACGTGCGCGCCATCGCGTCGGTGGTCGATGCCGCCTTTCCCGCGGGTGAGCCGCTGACCGCCCACCACCTGGGCGGCGGAGGACTCACCTTCCCCCGCTACCTCGCGGCCACGCGGCCCGGGACGCGCAGCCTCGTGTCCGAGATCGACGGCGGGGTCGTGCGCATCGACCGCGACCGGCTCGGGCTCGGGAAGGGGCCGGGACGGGACATCGGCGTACGCGTGGAGGACGGCCGGATCGGTCTGCGGCGACTGGACACCGGCAGTCGCGACCTCGTCGTCGGTGACGCCTTCGGGGGCGTGAGCGTGCCGTGGCACCTCACGACGCTGGAAGCGATGGCCGACGTACGGCGGGTGCTCGGCGAGGACGGCCTCTACGTCGCCAACCTCATCGACCACGGTGCTCTGGCCTTCGCCCGAGCCGAAGTGGCCACCCTCGGCGAGACCTTCGCACACGTCGCGCTCGTCGGCGAGCCCTCGGACATCGGCCTCGACCCGACCGCCGCCCCAAAAGGGGGCAACCTGGTCGTCCTCGCGTCCGACCGACCGGTCGACCTCGGCGCGGCCCAGAAGGCGCTGGACGCCCGGCAGAGCGGCTGGAAGATCGTCAGCGGTGCCGAACTCGCCTCCTGGACCGGGGGCGCCCGACCACTCACCGACGACTACGCGCCCGTCGACCAGCTCCTCCAGCCCTACGGCCCACCGAGCGGCCGGTGACGGGCAGCGGCCCACGCCCCGAGGCCGGTGACGGGCGAGGACCACGCCCCCGGGTCGTGGCGCTCGTGGAGCAGCACCGGACGCCGCGCCGGCACGGCGACGCCGGGGCGTCCGGCGCGGCCCGAGCGCATCCATCCCGTCACCCTGCGGGGCAATCCGGCGAACCGCCCACCGCCGCCACCAGGCCGGGCGCTGCGGGGCGCGCGGCGCACATCGTCCCCTGAGCCGCGCGGCGGGCCCGGGAAGTGCCCCGCCAGCTGCGCGAACACCGCAGAGGGCACCGGTATCCGAACGAACTGTCCGTAAAACGACCGCCCGTTGGCGGCCCTCCTTCGAACCTGCCAGGCTCGTCCCCGGTTGAGCACCGGACCAGAGGTGCCGAACCGTCATCGACCTGGATTCGAAGGGGAAATCTGTCATGCGCCGCCGCATCATCGCCACATCCGCACTCAGCCTTCTCTGCGTTGCAGGCACCACGGGGCTCGCCGAGGCCCAACCCGCGGGCGGGCACGGCCCGTCCGCGATGGTCTTCACCATCGCCCATGCCTCTGGAACGCCCGCGGACACGGACGGGGCCGTGCGCGCGGCCACCCTCAGCTGCGCCTACGCCGCCGAGGGCACCCACCCCGACCCGAGGGCCGCGTGCGACGCCCTCAACGCCACCGGTGGCGAGCTCAACCGCCTGCTGGCGGATCCGAACACCTCGCGGGCCTGCCCCCTGTACTTCGACCCGGTCACGGTCACCGCGGACGGTGTGCTGCACGGCAGGCGCGTGGCCTGGGAGCACACCTTCTCCAACACGTGCATCATGTCCACCACCCTGAACGGAAACCCGGTGTACGCCTTCTGAGCCCGTGCCCCGGCCCCTGTTCGCCCGGCGCTGCCCCGCCGCGCTCCCGGGGCCCGGGGCCGCGCCGCCCTCCGCCCGAACGAGGGCATGACCTGCGGCTCCCCCGCCCGGCAGGCGATACCGGGGGCCTTTGTGCATGCTGGGTAGGACCGGGCCCGGAGTCGACCGACGAGCAGGACGCGGGCGGACCGGACGGCGAAAGCCGACTCAGGGCCGGAGCCGCCCACTCCGCCAGGCCGCGCCGGGCGCGCCACCAGCCCGCGCTCAGTTCCACGCCCCGACCCCGCGAGCCGCACGAGGACATCCCATGGGCAGAGCCATGCTCCGGCAGATCGTCGACTACTCCAACCGCGCCGACCCTTACCCGCTGTACGAGGAACTACGCAAGACACCGGTGTTCCACGACGAGGACGGGCCGTACCTCGTGAGCACCTACCACGAGATACACGGCCTGCTGCACGACCCACGCATCAGTTCCGACCCCCACAACCTGACCATGCCGTCGAGCGATCCGCTGACGCAGGACGAAGGGGACGAGGCGGCCCTGCCTCCGGTCTTCCTCAAGCTCGACCCCCCGGACCACGACCGGCTGCGGCGCATCACCAACCGTCCCTTCGGGCCCCCGCACTCCCCGCACAAGGTCCACGACATGCGCGGTGAGCTCGACGGCATCGTCGGCGGCCTCATCGACAGCATCGCCGCCTCCGGGAACCCAGACCGGATCGACCTGGTCGAAGACTTCTCCTACCCGTTCCCCGTGACGGTGATCTGCCGGCTGCTCGGCATACCGCACGAGGACGAGTCGCGCTTCCACGTCTGGGCCGACACCATCGCCGCCAGCCTCGACCCCGCACCCGGCGCGGACCCCGCCGAACGCCGCAGTGAGGCGTCCGCCGCCCAGCTGGAACTCGGCATGTACCTGGGCGGGCTGATCGAGGAGCGCCGCACACACCCGGGCGAGGACATGCTGTCCCAGCTGGCGGCCATCGACGAGGAACCGGACGGTTCCCTGAGCACGCTGGAGATCGTCAGTACCGCGGCGCTGCTGCTGATCGCCGGTCACGAGACCACGGTCAACCTGATCACGAACGGGATGCTGACCCTGCTGCGTCACCCGGACGTGCTGCAGCGGCTGCGCGAGGACCCCGCCCTGTCCGTCCCGATCGTGGAGGAGCTGCTGCGGTACGAACCGCCCGTGCACATGTTGCCGCGGCGCAGTACGCTCGCCGACATCGAGGTCGCGGGGGTCACCATTCCCAAAGGCGCCACGGTTTCCCTCGTCCTGGCGTCCGGCAACCGCGACCCGAAGCGATTCGAGAACCCCGACCGCTTCGACCCCGACCGCGAGGACATCCAGCACTTGGGTCTCGGCAGCGGCATCCACAGCTGCTTCGGCGCCCCGCTGGCCCGACTGGAGGCCCAGCTGGCGCTGAGCGAGCTGGCCCGGCGCCTGGACAACCCCCGGCTGCTGGAGGACCCGCCCCCATACCGCCGCAACGCGGTGCTGCGCGGCCCCCGACACCTGCCCATCGCCTGCGACGGTATCCGCACCCCCTGACATCACCCGTCCGGGTGCCCCGGCGGGCGCAGGCAGTGCCCGAGCCCCGTCCCGCCCGCCCGCCCGTCGTACCTCACGCGTCTCCGCAGCCGTGGCGGTGCAGCGCGTACAGGGCGGCAGCGGTGACCGCCCCCGCGGTCAGGAAACCGCCGCGCGAGCGCCAGGCGAGCACCGACCAGCGGGACCGCGCGGACAGTACCGAGCCCAGGCTGAGCCAGGACCCGGCCGAGAGCAGCGAGAGGGAGGATCCGGCGGACGCCGCGGAGAGGGCGGAGCCCACGGAGCCGACGGACAGCACCGAGCCGACCGATCCGATCGACAGGACCGAGCCGACGGACCCGATCGACAGGACCGAATCCCTGGACCAGAGGGAGAGGCCGGAGCTGCCACCCCGGCACCGCGACCGGGCGCCCGCCGACCAGTGCCCCGTGGCCGCTGTGATCTGCACGCTTTCGATGGTCATGGGGTTCGTCCTGTCACTCGCACGGCCGTCCGTGGCCGCTAATCATCGGAAGGAAGCAGGTCCCGCGCCCTGCGCTCCATCAGTACCGGCAGGTAGGTGCGCACCCGCGCGTACTTGAGCTCCTCGTACGCGGTCTGTACCGAGCTCTGCACCAGGCCTGCGTCGACCTGCGGGTGCGCCTTCATCAGCCGCTCGGCGACGGCGCGGATGGTGAGTGCGTCCTCTGAATCCGCGGTCACACGCCTCAGCCTCCCGATGGATCCCCTCACCTCATCTTCGCGGAGCGTCCTCCGGCCGGGAAGTCGATCACCGGCCGTCCTGTGCCCCGTCCGTGCGGTGGCGGGCCGCCTCGATATGGCCGAGGTAGCGGTGGGTCCACGCGCACAGGGAGTCGATCGTCACCCGCAGGGCCTGACCCGGTTCGGTGAGCACGTACTCCACCCGTGGCGGCACCACCGGGTACACCGTCCGCTCGATCAGACCGTTGCGCTCCAGCATGCGCAGGTTCTGGGTGAGCATCTTGTGGCTGATGCCCTCGACGTCGTCGCGCAGTTCGCTGAAGCGCAGGGTCCGCTCCCCCAGGGCCTCGATGATCAGGAGCGCCCACTTGTTGGCGACGTCCGAGAAGATCTGCCGCGCCAGGGAGTCCGCGCGCCGCAGGTCCGCTTCGTCCGGCGAGCCGCTGAACTGCTTGGTCACCATGAGGTTCCCCCGTCACTGAAAAGTGCGTTCTTCCACGTCAGCGTTCACTCTCCTACGGTTCCTGAGTAACCACAAGAGAGCCAAAAGAGAGGGACGGCATGGCCATCACCCTGATGAACCCCACCGGACTGCCGGAGATCGGCGCCTACCGGCAGGTGTCGGTCGCGACCGGGTCGAAGCTCGTCTTCGTCGCAGGGCAGGTGTCCTGGGACGAAGACGGGGCAACGGTCGGCGCGGGCGACCTCGCCGCACAGGTCGAGCAGTGCTACCTCAACGTCGGCATCGCCCTGGCCGCGGTCGGCGGTTCCTTCGCGGACGTGGCGAAGCTGACGGTCCACGTCGTCGACTGGACCCCCGACAAGATGCCCCGGCTGATGCAGGGGATCGCCCGGGCGGCCGCGAAGCTGGGGGTCACCCCGGTCCCGCCGGCCACGCTCCTGGGCGTGGCGGCCCTGGACGTGCCCGAGCACCTCGTGGAGGTCGAAGCCACCGCCGTCCTGGACTGACCGGGCCCGGTCGGCGGCCCCGGGGTGCGTCGGTCACCAGGTGGATCCGACGTGTCCCGGGCCGGCGGACCGAGGCGGAGACGGGACGGATGTACGCGCGGCGCCGCAGCCTCAGCCCCGCCGGGTGACGGGATCCGGTACGGCCGCCCTGCGGGCGTGCAGCACATGGGCGTCCAGCGGCAGGGAGCTGTGGCCGACGAGTTCGAGGCCGGCATCGGCCAGGAGGCGGGCGTAGTGGTCGGCGCGGCGTTCTCGCCCCCCGACGTTGCACAGCATGTGCAGGTCCCAGGCGGTAGCCAGGGAGGGCGAGCCGTCGGCGGGCAGGAGGCGCTCCACCACGAGCAGGTCGGCGTGGGTGGGCATCGCACGGGCGCAGTACCGCAGGATGGCCCTGCAGCGGTCGTCGTCCCAGTCGTGCAGCACGCGGGAGAGGACGTAGACGTCGCCGCCGGGCGGCACATCGGCGAAGTCGCCCACCTGGTAGTCGCAGCGCGCTCCGCAGCCTCCGGCGTCGAGCCGGCGGCGGGCGGCCTCGACGGCGTGCCGCCGTTCCAGCAGGACGCCGCGCAGGCGCGGGTGAGCGGAGAGGATCCGGCCGAGGAGCTCTCCGTTGCCGCCTGCGACGTCGACGACGGTCGCGGGCTCGGGGGACTGGGCGGCGGCTGTGATGACCGGGTGGGTGGGGAGCGGCTGGAACATCCGTGCGCTCGCCGCCATGGACTGATCGAAGAGCGAAGCGAGTTCGGGGTCGCGGGCGAAGTGGTCGAAGTGGTTCTCCCCGAAGATCTGGTCGAAGGCCGGCTGTCCGGTGCGCACCGCGTGGTCGAGGCCGCCGAAGGAGCGGTAGAACGGGCCGCCGTACATCAGGGCCAGTGGCCGCATCGAGCCGGGCGCGTCCGCCCGCAGCAGAGCGCCGAGTTCCGTGAGGCGGAATCCCTCCCGCTCCTCGGCGACGGCGCCGATCATGGCCAGGTGGCGCAGCAGCACGGCGAGGCTTCGGGGCTGCGCGCCCATCCGCCGGGCGAGGTCCTCGGGGCGGGACGCGGTACGGGTCTGCAGGGCGTCGGGCAGGCCCAGACGGGCGAAGGCGGCCAGTGCCTGGGTCGTCCACGCGCCGGTGAGCAGGTGGAGGAGCGTTTCGGCAGGCGGTCGGGCATCGGGGCGGGCACGGCCGAAGCGGTCCGGGCGGTCCAGATGGGCGAGCGTGTCCCGGTGGTCACCGCGGGCGTAGAGTTCCAGCCGCCCGTAGGCGCAGGACGCCTCGGTGGGGAGGGTGAAGTAGAGGACCGTACCGTCCTCGTGCGGGTTGTAGCCGCCGCCGTCGGGCCTCGCGCCGTGGCGGACGAGGATCGCGCACAGGCCCCGCAGCGCCACTGGTTCCGGGTGATCGATCTCGAAGGCGAGGTGCGCCTCGTGCCGGCGCGCGCGTTCGTGGGCGGCGATCCCTTCCAGGCCGGAATGCGGAGGCACGGTCAGGGCGAACACCTCGACCGCGCGCCGTTGCCCGGCGGAGCCGTACACCGGGGGGCGCAGGATCCGGACGTCGAGCTCCGCCGGGTCGCGCCCGTGGCGGCGGGCGAGCCGTTCACGGACCACCACGCTCGGGTGGGACGGGGTGTCGATGTCTAGTTCGCAGGCGGCGAGTTGGGCGCGCAGGCCTTCCACGTCAGGCGGAAAGACCAGCAGCCCCGCGTGGGCGAACCGACAGCGCCCGGCCAGCGCGCGGAGGTCCGGCCCGTCGAGTCCGGGCAGGAGGAGCGGGAGCAGGTCGGCGCTGTCGTGCTCGCGGACGAACCGGGCGGCCGCGCGCAGGTCTGCGACGTCGTCCGGAAGCAACGTTTTGTCGGGCAGGGTCGTCGTCATCGTGGGGGTGTCCTCGGGCCGGTACGGGGCTGAGCAGGGCAGGGCGAAGCAGGCGGAGGGCTGAGCGTCACGGGAGGCGGCGCGGGAGGCGGCGCGGAAGGGGAGACCGGGGAGGTGCGCCGCGGCGGGTCACACGCCGACGTAGTTCTCGGCGAACCAGTCCTGGTGGATGCGGGACGTGCGCAGCGAGTTGAGCCGGGAGCGCTGGAGACCCGCCTGGAAGTGCGGTCCGGCACCGGCGCCCGGGCTCCCTTCGGGTGGCGCGTGCAGGAGGCGGGTCATCCATCCGGTGAACTCCTGCGCCCGCCAGATGTGCGCCAGGCACCGGTCCGAGTACGCGTCGAGTCCCGCGGTGTCCCCCCGCAGGAGGGCGTCCGCGAGGGCTTCCGCCAAGATCTCGGCCTCCAGGACGGCGAGGTTGGCGCCCTTCGCGGCGGCCGGGGCGAGCAGGCTCGCCGCGTCGCCCGCCAGCAGCAGCGAACCGTGCCGCAGCGGTTCGACGACGTCGCAGGTCAGGTCGAAGACCCCGCGTTCCAGGAGTCGGCCCCGTTGCAGCGGGCCGTGGTCCGCCGCGCGCATGCGGAGGTCGAGCTCGTCCCAGAGGCGCTGCTCGGGCCAGGCGTCGGCGGGCGCGCCGCGCTGCCACTGGAGGTAGTAGCGGGTGACGTCCGCGGTGCGGGCCATGTGTCCGGCGAAGCCCCGGCCGTGGACCGCGTATCCGACGGCGTCGAGGCTCGGCGGCGTCTCGGCGAGCAGGCCGAGCCAGGTCACGCCGTGGTCGTGGTGGTGGTAGCGGGCGGTGCCCGGCCGCAGTGAGCGGCGGGCGGCCCCGTGCCGGCCGTCGCAGCCGGCGACGTACCGGGCGTTCCACCGGATGGAACGGCCGTCGGGCTCGCGGGTCGTGACGGACGGCCGGGCGCTGTCGGCGTCGTGCACGGCGAGCGCGTCGGTGTGGAAGCGGATGCGTCCACCGATGTCGAGGTAGTGGGTCAGCAGGTCCGTGACCAGGTTCTGCTGCGGGTAGACGTGGTGCCGACCGCCTTGGCCGAGAGTTCCGTAGTCGAGGCGGAACCGGCCGTCCTGCGTGCGGAACTCGCATGCGCCGTGGCGGCGGCCGTCGCGGTGCAGGCCGCCGGCGAGGCCGTGGCGGTCCAGGATCCGCACGGTGTTCGGGGCGAGGAACCCGGCGCGGGCCCGCGTCTGCACCCGGGCGCGGGAGGCGCGTTCAAGGATGAGGCAGTCGATCCCGGCGGCGTGCAGCAGGACTCCGAGTACGAGCCCGGCGGGGCCCGCTCCGAGGACCACCACGTCGGCCGATCTACAGGATGTGTGAGGGTCGTTACGTTCCGTCATAACGGGTGAAGCATAAGCACGCGTAGATCCACCGACCTACCCAAGCCATCCGAAGGCGGGAATAAAGTGACTATCGGTACGGCTGTCGCTCCCCGGCAAATCCGGGCCCCTAGGCCGGATTCCACGCCCTTCCGGTGGTACGCGCCGGGCGTACGGAAGCACGCGCGCTCTCGCGCACGCCCCACCGTGTGCCCGGCCGTTCGGCCTATCGCCCCGGCCCGGCACCCGACGGATTCCGAGCTCCGCTGAACCCGGCGCCGCGCCCGTACGTGATGTTCGCGTCGGCCGGCGATACGAGGGAGAACCACCCCATGCACAACGAGGAATCCGAGACCCCGGCGGGGCCCGCACTCACGGCCGCCACTGCCGCCCCGACAGCGAGCGCGGCGGGCGGTGACGTGCTGATCGCGAACCGCTACCGGCTGCTGTCCCGGCTCGGCGCAGGCGGCATGGGCACCGTCTGGCGGGCCCGCGACGAGACCCTGCACCGGGAGGTCGCCGTCAAGGAGGTGCGGGTTCCGGCCGGCCTGCCGGCCGGTGACATCGCACGGATGTACGGCCGGTTGGAGCGGGAGGCGTGGGCGGCCGCCCGGATAGGCGGCCGCAACGTGGTGACGGTTCACGACGTGGTCATGGAGGACGACCGGCCGTGGATCGTGATGGAACTGATCCGCGGGCCGTCGGTGGCGGATCTGCTGTGTGCCGGGGGACCGCTCGCCCCGCGGCACGCCGCACGCATCGGCGCGGAGGTGTTGGGCGCGCTGCGCGCCGCGCACGCCGTCGGGGTCGAGCACCGGGACGTCAAGCCGGCGAACGTGCTGCTCTCCGAGGACGGGCGGGTGGTACTCGGCGACTTCGGCATCGCGACGGTCGAGGGCAGCACCGCCCTGACCATGGCCGGCGAGGTCGTCGGATCCCCCGAATACCTGCCGCCGGAACGGGCACTGGGCCGTCCGTCGGGCCCGGAGTCCGACCTGTGGTCCCTCGGTGTGATGCTGTACGCGACCGTGGAGGGGATCTCCCCGTTCCGGCAGGACACCGTGCTGGGCACCCTGCGGGCCGTGGTGGAACAGGAGCCGCCGTCGCCGACGCGGGCCGGCCCGCTCACCCCGGTCATCGCCGGACTGCTCCGCAAGGAGCCGTCGGAGCGAACCCCCGCCGCCGAAGTCGCCGCAGCCCTGCGGGACATCGCGCAGGGGACGGATGCCGTCACGGCCTCCTCCCGCGTCGTCCCGGCCCCCGCGCAGACCGTCGAAGGGACGGCCTCGGCGACGGCCACCGCCGTCTCCCGCGCACCGGAGGAGGTGTCCGCCGGGCGGCAGGACGCGCCCGAGCCGCCCGCCGGGCCCCGTGCGGATTCCGGCCCGCCGCGCCGACGCCGGACGGCGGCCTTCGCCGCCGGCGCGGCCGCCTGCCTGCTGGTCGCCGGCGGTCTGGCCCACGTGCTCACCCGCGGCGACGGTGGCGGCGCCGGCACCGCCACCGCGGCGGGTGCCGGCGTACGGATGTCGGTGACGGGCACGAACACGACCTACAGCGGCAGTTGCCCGACTCCCGAGGGCCGGGCCCCGGCGTTCACCGCGACGTTCAGCGCGTCCGAGCCCACGCTGATCTCCTACCGCTGGGTGTCCGGCGACGGCTCGGTGGTGGACCCCCAGTGGCGCACCATGTCCGTCGGCGGCGAGGCCAACCCGACCGGACGCGACACCGTACGCCTGGCGGCCTACGCGAAGACGGGCACCCTGACCACGGGGATGGCGGTGGAACTCCAGAGCCCCGCCCGGGTCCTCTCCCGCCCGGTGCCGTTCTCGATCACCTGCACCGGCTGAATCCCCCGTCCGCCTCAGCGCCGCAGGTCGCGCAGGACCTCGCGGGCGGCCCGCGCGCCGGAGGCCATCGCGCCCTGGACGGAGCCGGTGGCCCGGTGGTCGCCGCACACGTACCGGCCCGGCGCCACCCGCGTGGTGCGGGTCAGCGCCTGGGGCGGTGCCATGGCGGGCAGCGCGTCCTCGACGGTGCGGACGGTGAGGAGGTCCCAGCCGTCGGTGTCCGTGCCGTACGCCTCCGCGAGCGCCGCCCGGAGCTCGCGCTCGCGGCCCTGGCCGTCCCTGCCGAGCACCGAAGTGGCGACGAGACTGCGGCCCCGCGGGGCGTAGGAGGGCACGACCTCGCTGAGGACGCAGGTGTTCAGGAAGCGGCGGCGGGTGTCCACGAGCAGCGTGGGTTCGCCGAGGGGCGACCGCTCGGCGACGTGGTAGTACGTCGTCACGATCCGGTAGTCGGGCAGGGCGACCTGGGGCAGCAGTGCCGGAACCGTCCCCGGGCCGGTGGCGACCACGACGGCGCGGGCGGGGACCTCCGCGCCCTCGGCGGTCAGGACGCCGTCCTCCGTCAGCCCGGCCGCCGGGGTCTCCAGCCGTACGGTGCCCTCCGGCAGGCCGGTCGCGAGGGCCCGCGGGACCGCCCCGATGCCCTCGGCCGGCAGGCACACGGTCCCGCGCAGCATGCTCCGCCACACCAGGTGGAACACCCGGGCGGAGGTCTCCAGTTCGTCCTCCAGGAAGACCCCCGCCAGGAAGGGGCGCAGGAACCTCTCGACGAATTCCTCGGAGAGCCCCGCGTCGGCCAGTGCGGTGCGGGTGGCGGTGTCCGGACGCCGTTTGATCCGGCCGGGGGGCAGCAGCATGTCGCGGGCGGACAGCAGGCCGAGGGCGGTCAGGTCGCGCGGTCCGGCCGTGCGGACCGCGCGCAGTCCGGGCAGCGCGCGCGGCCGGCGGGTCGGATCGCTGAAGCGGAGCCGACCGGCCGGGGTGTGGACGAGGAAGCCCGGTGTGAAGGGCCGCAGCCGGAGTCGCTTCAGGTCGAACCTGCGCCGCACCTGGGGGTAAGCGGTGTTGAACACCTGGAACCCGCGGTCGACGACGAAGCCACCGATCCGGTCGGAACGCATCCGGCCGCCGACCGCGTCGCCCGCCTCCACGACCCGTACGCTCACGCCGGCCGCGGCCAGATCCCGGGCGCACGCCAGCCCGGCGACTCCGGCCCCGACGACCAGTGCGTCCGTCGCCTCCAGGGCTGAAGACATACGACCACCTCTCTCACATGTCGCTCCGATACGGCCCGCGCCGCCCGTTCACTGTGTTCCGCTCATCGCCCGGACACGGATGCGACACCGCCCGGGGGCTCGGCCGCCGCCCGTCCGGCCCCCCGCGGCCCCCTCGTGCGCCCCTGCCGCGGCGCCCGCCGGCCACCGCATGCGATCCTTCGAGCATGACGACGAGACGACGGGGCCAGGCCGAACGGGACGCGATGACGGTCGAGATCGGATACGCGCTGCTGAGCGCCTGCTTCCTCGGCGCCGTCGTGTTTGCGGCGATCGCCGGGCCGGTCGCCGTGTGGGACCTGCCGGGCGGGTTCGAGGACTTCCTCGTACTGGCCGGCGCGTCGATGGGCGGAGTCCTCGGGGTGCTTCGGGTCGTCCACGTCCTCTGGCAGCACGGACGCAATCGCTAGGACCGTGCCGTCCGCAGGCTGCCGGGGCCGCGCTGCCGGGCGCCGCGCCCGGAGCCGCGTACGGGCTCCGGGCACGGCAGCAGGTGTGTCAGGCGCCGCCCACGGCCATGGGGGCGGTCATCTCGGCGAGGACCGTCCGGCGGTCCTCGCCGGCCCGGGGGCGCAGGGGTCGGGCCAGGCGAGCGCTGTCGTAGTGCCAGCGGTGGTCCAGATCGCGGGGGACGGATCCGATCTCGTCGAAGGCCGGCCGGGTGCCCGAAAGTTCCGCGAGATCCTGGGCGAGGTCACGCCAGGAGACGTGGCCGCTGCACGCGTTGGCGATCCCGTGCACGGGGCGGTCCAGGCATTCGGCCACCGCGCGGGCCAGGGCGGCCGCATGCACCCAGGCGGCGCCGTACCAGTCGTGTCCGCCGGTTCCGGGACGCGGGAGTTCGATCGGCAGACCCTGACGGGCCGCCTGGTACAGGGAGCCGATGGCGCCCCAGCGCAGCTGCTCGCGCAGCCGGTCGTGCGCGCCCCAGACGATCGGCGACCGCACCGCGCTCGCTCCCCCGCGTCCCGCGCTGCCCGCGGCACGCAGCACCATGGCCTCGCAGTCGAGCTTGGCCTTCCCGTACGGGCTGACCGGCTCGTGGGGCGGTGCCTCCTCGGCGACCCGGTCCGTGCCGGGGTGCCCGTAGGCGTCGACGCTGCTGACGAAGACGAACGGTCCGCGCCGCCAGGCGCCGACCATCGCCTCCATCGCCGCCAGGTCCACGTCGTGCCGGGTGAAGGTGCAGGCAGCGTGGACGACGGCGTCCGCCTGTGCGACGGCGTCGCGCAGTCCGGCCAGGTCGGTGAGGTCGCCCTCGACGACGTCGACGCCCTCGGTGGCGATCAGGTGGGCGGACTCGGGCCGGGCCAATGCCAGCACCGGACGCCCCTGGGCCACCAGTTCACGTACCACGAAGGCACCCACCCCGCCCGTCGCGCCGGTGACCAGCACCGTCCCGGGGCGGGCGTCCCGGGAGCGCGGGGCCGGCCGGCTCGCAGCCTTCGCCGCATTCTGCTGCGCGGCCCGTTCGTCGAGGAGCGCGGTCAGTGCCCGGGGCGTACGGGCCTGGAGCACGTCGAGGCCCGTGAGCGGCAGCCCGAGGTCCGTGCGCAGCCGTTCGGCGAGCTGCACCGCCTTGAGGGAGTGGCCGCCGAGCCCGAAGAAGTCGTCGTCCGGCGACGGCCGGACGCCGAGCACGCCGGTGAAGGTCTCCAGGACCGCTTCGGCCCGGGGGCCGGGCGGGAGGCTCGGCACCGGCGCCCCGGGCAACCGTGCGGGATCGAGCGCGCCGCCGGCCGTCCGCGGCAGCGCGTCGAGCAGCGTGACCGCCGCGGGTACCGTCTCGGGGGCGAGCGACCGGCGCAGCAGACCCAGGAGTTCGTGACCGGACGGGCCGGTGCTGTCGTGGAGGACGGCATAGGCCACGGACAGCCCGTGGGGGAGCCGGACCACCGCGGCATCGGCGACCTTCGGGTGGGCGCGCAGGGCCTGCGCCGCCGGATGGGGGTCGCCCTGCGGCGCCGAGCCGTCCCGGGCAGTGGCGCCGGCACCCGGGTCCGGATCTTCCTCCCCGCCGGCGGGCCGTGGCGTGCCGTGGTCCGGGCCGGCGGTCGCCGGCTTCCGCGGTGCGGCGGAACCGGCGTTCCGCCCGTCCGCGTCCGCGTCCACGACCCCGGCTCCGGGGGCGCGGCCGTGGCGGGCGGGGGGCAGCGAGCCGAGGGGCCGCTCCGGGTCCGCGGCCACCGCGTGCAGCAGGTCCGCGTAGTCCTGTACGGCCGCCTGCGCCGTGCCCTCGTCCAGGGTGTTCGCGTCGTACTGGACGAGCGCCTCGGGCCGGTCGGCGCTGCCCAGGGCGAGGCCGTACGACAGGGTGAACTTCGCGCCGTCGGAGGGGATGTCGACGTACTCGGCGGACGTACCCGGCAGCTGGAGCACGGTCGGCTCCCCGAGGACGTCGGAGGTGACGCGCACCAGCGCGGTCCCGTCGGCGCCGCGCGCCCCGGCGCCGAGGCGTTCCAGGACCAGGTCGAAGGGGATGTGCCGGTGGCGCTGGGCTTCGAGGAGCGCGTGGTTCACGCGTCGCAGCAGCTGGGCGAAGGACAGGTCGCCGGAGACCTCCACCCGCACGGGCAGGGTGTTGACGCACAGTCCGACCAGGCCGCGCATGGCGGTTCCGCTGCGGTGGGTGCCCGCCACGCCGATGACGAGGTCGTCGTCGCCGGTGAGCCGGTGCAGCGCGGCGAAGGCCGCGGTGAGGGACACCGCGAAGAGCGTGGCCCGCCGCTGCGCGCCCAGCGCCCGCAGGGACTCGGGCACGGTGGGCGCGAGGGGCAGGCTGCGCGCTGCTGCGGGGCGCCCGGCCGCGTCCGGCGTCGGCCCGGGAAGGCTCGGTGGGGCGGCGTCCGCCAACAGGTCGCCCCAGCGCCTCAGGTCCGCCTCCAGGCCGGGCAGGCCGTCGTGTTCGCGGCGCGCGTGGTCGGCGTACTGGGGCGCCGCCGTGAGCGTGTGGGTGTCGGTGCCGTCGGTGGCCGCCGCGTAGAGGACGGCGAGTTCGGCGGCGACGGTCTCCAGCGAGGCGCCGTCCATGGCGATGTGGTGGAACGTCAGCAGCAGGGTGTGGTCCTGCGGGCCGTGGCGCAGCACCAGCGCCCGTACGGCGTCGCCCGCCGCGAGGTCGAACGGCCGGGCCGCCTCGCGCCGCAGCAGCACCGCAGCCTGCGCCGGGTCGGTGTCGACCACGCGGACGGGGACCGTGTGCGGTGTCGGGAGCACCTCCTGCCGGGGCTCGCCCCCGTGCTCCGTGTAGCGGGTGCGCAGGATGGTGTGTCGGGCCACCAGCGAGGTGAGCGCGGTCGCGAACGCGGCGGCGTCGAACGGGCCGCGCACGCGGGTGGCGAACGGTACGTGGTAGGAGTCGCCCGCGCCGCCCAGCCGCTCCATCAGCCACATGCGGCGCTGGGCACGGGACAGGGGTGCGCCCTCGGCCTGCGGGGCCCGGCCGGGCCGGCCCGCGGCCGGGGCGCCGGCAACCCTGTCGGGGGCGGTGCCCCCGACGGTTCCGGCGTCGGCCGTCGTGCGCCGGGCCGTTCCGGCGCGGGCCCGGCGCAGCAGTTCCCGCTGGAGTTGCTGCCGGTCGCGGGCCGCGGGGTCGGCGTCAGTGGGCATCGCTGTGCTCCGGGGTGTCGGGGTGGAGGTCGCGGTGGGTGGCCAGGAGGGCGCGTTCGACCAGCGCGGCCTGTGCGGCGACGGTCGGTGCGGCGAAGAAGTCGGCGAGGGGGATCTCCACGCCGAGTTCCTCGCGCAGGTCCTCGGTGACGGCGAGGGCGAGCAGGGAGTGTCCGCCGAGCAGGAGGAACTCGTCCTCGGCGCGGGTGACCTCGATCCCCAGTGCCTGCCCCCACACCTCGGCGACGGCCTGTTCCAGCGGTGTCATCCGGGCCGCCGGCTCTCCGCCGGCAGCGCTGTCGGCGGTGCAGGGGGCGCGCCCGATGAGGGCGCGCCGGTCGATCTTGCCCGCTGGGGTGAGGGGAAGCCGCTCCAGCACGGCGACGGCGTCGGGCACCAGGTGGGCCGGCAGGACGGTGGTGAGGCGCTCCCGCAGGGCGGCTCCGGCGGGCACCGGGCCGGGCGCGGCGACGACGAAGGCGACGAGGCGCGCCTCGGGGGTGCCGCCGCCGTCGACGGTGACGGCGGCGTCGTCGACGTCCGGCTGCTCGCGCAGGGCGTGTTCGATCTCGGCGGGTTCGATGCGGAAGCCGCGGACCTTCACCTGGTCGTCGTTGCGGCCGTGGAACTGCAGGACACCGTCGGGGCGTCGGGAGGCGATGTCTCCCGTGCGGTAGAGCCGGCCGCCGCCGTCGGGGTGCTCGACGAAGCGTTCGGCGGTGAGTTCGGGCAGGCCGGTGTAGCCGTGCGCGAGCCTGCTCCCGCCGATCCACAGTTCGCCCCGCTCCCCGTCGGCCACCGGGTGTCCGGCGGGGTCCAGGACGTGGGCCGTGGCCCCGTGGACGGGCCTGCCGATCGGTATCTGCGCGTCGCAGTCCTGCGCGGTGACCCGGTGGGCGGTCGCGAAGGTGGTCGTCTCGGTCGGCCCGTAGCCGTTGACGAGCTCCAGCCAGGGGAAGGCGGTGAGCACGTCGCGGGCCTGTGCGGCGGCCATTGCCTCGCCGCCCACGACGACCGACCGGAGCTGGGTGAAGACGCGGGAGCGGCGCGCGGCGAGTTGGTGGAAGAGGGCCGTGGTGAAGAAGGCCACCGTCACGCCGTGGCGTTCGACCTGCCGGGCGAGGTCCTCCAGGGAGGGCCTCTGCTCGGTGCAGACGACGACCGCGGCGCCGTTGGCGAGCGCGACCCAGACTTCGAACGTCGAGGCGTCGAAGGTCATGGGCGAGTGGAACAGGACGCGGTCGCGGCCGGTGAGGGTGACGTAGTCGGGCTCGGTGACCAGCTCGGCGATGGCCCGGTGGGGCACGAGGACGCCCTTGGGGCGGCCGGTCGAGCCGGAGGTGAACATGATGAACGCCGCGCCGTCCGGGTCGCAGCCGTCGGCCGCCCGGCTGCCCGTCAGCGGCTCCTCGGGCAGGGCGAGGACAGGGCCGGGGAAGGGGGCCGCGTCCAGCAGCTTCGCGTCGCCGACGGTGAGCGTCACCTCCGCGTCGGCGATCACCGCCTCCGTGCGCGGCCGGGGCTGCGCCGGGTCGAGGGGTACGCACGCGGCTCCGGCGAGCCAGAGGCCGAGCTGGGCGACGACCGTGCGGTACGAACGCGTCGTCAGCAGAGCCACTCGGTCGCCGCGGGTCACTCCGTGTCCGCGCAGGCGTGCGGCCAGGGCGTGCCCGGCCTGGAGGAGGCGGCCGTAGGTGAGGGTGGTGTCGCCGTCCACGACGGCGAGTGCGTCGGGGGTGAGCTCGGCGTGCCGCGCGACCAGGGCCGGCAGCGTGGTCGCGGACTGCGCGGCGGTCGGGGTCATGGCGGGCTTCGTCATGTCAGTTTCCTTCCGGGTGCGGGGTCCGGCGGCGGTCGATGAGGGCGGCGACGGCGCGCAGGTCGGTGCTGCGCAGCAGTTCGGGGGCGCGCAGGCGCACTCCGGTCTCGCGTTCGACGGCGGCCAGCAGTCGGGCGGCGATGACGGAGGTGCCGCCGGCATCGGTGAAGTTGTCGCCGAGGCCGAGGCCGGCTCCGGGCCGGCCGAGGAGCTCACGGGCGGTGGTCAGCACGAGCAGCTCGGTCGCGGTGCCGGTGGCCTCGGCCGGGTCGTGCGCGGTCCCGGCAGCGGGCGCCGCGTCGGCCGGGACCCCGGTGGCCAGCTCGGCCAGGGCCGCCAGGGCGGGGCGGTCCACCTTGCCGTTGGCGTCGAGCGGAAAGCCGTCGACGATCCGGACGGCCGCGGGGACGGCCTGCTCGGGGAGCCAGGAACGGACCGCGTCGAGGAGCTCGCCGGGCGCCGGGCCGGTGCCGTCGGCGGGCCGTACATGGGCGACGAGACGGCCGTGGCCGGAGCTGTCGCGCAGCACCGTGACGACGGCGGTGCGCACGCGGGGGTCCTGCTCGAAAGCGGCTTCCACCTCGGCCGGTTCGATCCGCACTCCGCTGATCTTCACCTGGTCGTCGAGGCGGCCGAGGAAGTCCAGGCTGCCGTCGGCGTTCATCCGTACGCGGTCGCCCGTGCGGTAGACGCGGTCGACCTCGGACAGCGCCGGATCGCTCGGGGGCGCGGTGAACCGGGCCGCGGTGAGTTCCGGATCGAGGTAGCCGAGCGCCAGGCAGTGGCCGCCGACCCGCAGTTCGCCTTCCTGGCCACGGGCGACGGGGCGGCCTTCGGCATCCGTGACGACGAGGGTGACGCCGGGCAGTGCGGTGCCGATCGGGGGCGGGGTCCGGTCGCCGGCCTGCGGGTCGGTGCCGCGCATGGTGTGGGCGGTGGTGAGGACGGTGGCCTCCGCCGGGCCGTAGGCATTGTGGACGGTGGCGGTGACGTCGCTGCCGGGGCGGCGGCGCATGCGGTCTCCGCCGACGACGAGGTGACGCAGCTTCAGGCCTTGCGGCCACGGCCGGTCCAGCAGCGGTTCGACGGTGGGGGTGGCCGCCACGGTGTGGGTGAGGGCGGTGTCGCGCCACCAGTCGGTGAGGACGTTCGAGTCCCAGCGGGTGTCGTCCGGGGCGGGGACGAGGGCGGCTCCCGCGGTCAGGGCGGCCCACAGTTCCATCAGGTGCGGGTCGAAGGCGACACCGATGAGCAGGGACTGGCGGTCGCCCGGTGCGAGGCCGGTCTCGGCCCGGTACCAGTCCAGGGCGACGGAGAGCGAGGACTCGGCCACGGCCACTGCCTTGGGGCGGCCGGTGGAACCGGAGGTGAGTACGGCGTACAGGGCGCCGTCGGGGGCGCGCCGGGTGCCGCCCGTGGGGCCGGCGAAGGCCGCCACCGGGGTGGCGGGGGCGTTGACCCCGTCGACGGGCAGCGGCAGCGGGGTGTGCTCCCCGCCGCGGTGCTCCGGGGGCAGGGCACCGGGGTCGCCGACGAGGCACGCGACGTCGAGGTCCTCGGTGACGGCCCGGATACGGCGTTCGCCGGGGCGGGGACCGAGCGGCAGGTAGACCGCACCGATCCGGGCCAGGGCCACGGCGGTCACCACCAGGGCGGCGGAGCGGTCGAGGCAGACGCCGACGAGGTCGCCGGGCCGGACGCGGTCGCCCAGGGCTGCCGCGACCCGCGTGGCAGCGACGTCGAGGTCCTGATACGTCCAGGTCCGGGTGGAGTCGATCACTGCCGGGGCCTGCGGGGCGCGCCGGGCCCACTCCTCGAAGCGGGCGAGGACGCTGCTCGGTGCGGCGGCGGGCCCCTGGGCGATGCTCGGCCCGGTGCCCGGGAAGGCGTCGAGGCCGGTGTCGTGGGGGGTGGTGGGAAGGGCTGTTGCGGTCGGGGACTGGATCATCACGACTCCGTGGAAAGTGCGGTGGTGGCGAGGGCGGCGGCCTGGTCGGCGAGCACGGGATTACGGAAGAGCACCTTCAGCGGCGGGCGGGTGCCCAGCCTGGGCTCCAACCAGGCGGCCAGCTCGGCGGCCAGCAGGGAGTGGCCCCCGCTGTGGAAGAAGTGGGAGCCGGTGTCGAACCGGCTGTGGCCGAGCACCTTGCGCCAGCCTTCGATGAGCAGGGCCGTCATCGGATCCCCCGAGGCGGCGGGCGTCGGCTCGGGCCCGGTGCCGGCCGGGGCGTCGGACTCGCTGCCGGACCCGCTACCGGTGTCGGAATCGGGTGCCACGGTCCCGCCGGGTTCGAGCGCGGCGGCGCGGCGGGACAGGGCCGCACGGTCGGGCTTGCCTCCGGCGAGGGTGGGCATGCTCTCCAGCCGCGCCCAGCGGGCCGGGACCAGCGGGCCGGGAAGGCGGCGGCTCAGCTCGGTGTGCAGGGCCTTCTCGTCGAAGGCGGCACCGTCGGCTCCGCCAGCCCCACCGGCCCCGGCTCCGTCGGCGAGGAAGCCGACCAGCCGGGGGCCGCCGGGGGTCTCCCGGTCCAGCACGACGGCGCAGGAGCGGCCGCCGAGCACCGCGGAGGCCGCCGCCTCGATCTCCTCCAGTTCGATCCGGTGACCGCGCAGCTTGATCTGGTTGTCGCGCCGCCCGAGGAAGTACAGCAGACCGTCCAGACCGCGGTAGCCCAGGTCACCGGTGAGGTAGACGCGCTGCCCGTCGAGTGCGTCGACGGTGACGAACCGGGCGGCGGTGGCCTCCGCGTTGCCCGCGTAGCCCTCGGCGAGGCCCGGCCCGGCGACGGCGAGTTCGCCGACCGCGCCGGACGGCAGAGGGCGGTGGTGGGCGTCGAGGACGTGGATCCGCTCGCCCGGGAGCTCGGTGCCCAGGGGGATCTCGACCCCCTCGGCGAGGGCGTCGCGGGAGATCTCGTGGACGGTCGAGCTGATGGCCGCCTCCGTGACGCCGTACACGTTGAGCACGGTGGCGTCGGTGTCGGCGAGGATCCCGCGCAGCGCCTGCGCCGGGAGGCGTTCGCCACCGAGGACCAGGAGCCCGGGGGTCCAGCTCCCGTCGCGCAGGACCGGGCGCAGGTCCTCCCGGGTGGCGAGGAAGTAGCTGGTGGGCAGGTTCGCGACGGTCACCCGGGCCGACGCGAGGAGTCCGGCGAGTTCCGTACCGGTGGGCACCTCCTGCTCGGGCAGCACCAGGCACGCCCCGGCGTACAGGGTGGGCAGGACCTCCTCCAAGGACACGTCGAAGGACGGCTGGGCGAACATCAGGACCCGGTCCGAAGTGGTGAGGCCGAACCGGTCGGCGGTGGCGGTCAGATGGTGGACCAGCGCCGCGTGGCCGACGGCGACGGGCTTGGGCGTCCCGGTGGAGCCGGAGGTGTGGATGACGTATGCGGTGCCGGGCAGTTCGGCGGTCCCGTGTGCGGGTGGCAGTACGGGGGCGTCGATCCGGGCGGTCGGCAGTCCTTCCGGCAGGTCCGGGGCGTCGTCACCGGTGAGGACGATCGCGGGGTCGAGCCGCTCCAGCAGCAGGCCGAGCCGGGCCGACGGGTCGGACGGGGACAGCGGGCAGTAGACGGCGCCGGTCCGCAGGCAGGCGAGCAGGGCGACGACCGCGTCGGTCCCCCTGGGCAGGACGGCGGCCACCGGCCGGCCGGGGGTCACACCGGCGTCCTTCAGCCGCTCGGCGAGCGAGCCGACACGTGCGTCGAGTTCGCCGTAGGTGATGCGGCGGGCACCGCACAGCAGGGCGGGCAGGGACGGGTGGTGTGCGGCCGCGGGGTCCAGCGGATCGCGGTCGGCCGGGACGGTCGGGGCCTCGGCGGCCGGCTCGGCAACGGTCGGGGCCAGGTCGGCCAGGGGCGTCGTGGGACGGTCGAGATAGGCGCGCAGCAGGTCGAGGAAGCGGCCGGAGACCAGACGGGCGACGTCCTCGCCGAACAGGTCCGCGTCGTAGTCCCACACCAGCGTCATGCCGGGCGCGCCGTGGCGGGTGGTGACACCGCGCCGGTCGTCCGGGAGCAGGACCACGTCGAGGTCGAAGCGGGTGGTGCCGGTGTTGAAGCCCTCGAAGAGGGTGATGTCGAGGCCGGGTACGTCGATCTCGGGAAGGGGTGCGTCGTGGGCGCTGAACATGACGGAGAAGAGCGGGTTGTCGGCGCCGGAGGTGTGCATGCCGAGGGCCCGGGTCAGTTCCTGGACGGGAACGTCCTGGTGCGGCAGGGCCCGGATGAGCGTGTCGGTGACCTCGTCCATGACGTCCTGGGCGGGGGCGGTGCCGTCCAGGACGATCGCCAGCGGGATGGTGTTGACGAACATGCCCACGGCGTCCTCGTATCCGAGGGGACGGTTGCCGACGGCGGTGCCGATGACCATCCGGGAGCGACCGCTGTGCCGCCGCAGGAGCTCGGCGAACAGTCCGAGGAGCGTGGCGAAGGGGGTCAGTCCCCGGGAACGGGCGTGCTCGCGCAGGCGTTCGGCGAGATCGGCACCGATCGTCTGGCGCAGCTGTCCGCCGTGGTGCCGCCGGCGGGCGCCGGGGCGGGTCAGGCCCGGCAGCGGCATGTCGTGCTGCTGGTCGAGCAGTTCGGTCCGCCAGAAGTCCAGCGATGCGCCGGCGTACCCGGCTTCGGCACGCTCCCGGACGTGGTCCTCGTACGACGAGGCGGGCGGAAGCTCCAGGGGCTCGCCGAGCACATGGGCGCGGTAGACCCGGAAGACGTCGTCGAGCAGGATCGCGAAGGAGTGCCCGTCGTGGATCAGGTGGTGCTCGACGTGGACCAGCCGGTGGTGGTGCTCGGACAGCCGTACGAGGGTCCAGCGGATCAGCGGTGCCTCGAAGGTGTCCAGCGGGGTCTCGGCCTCGGCGCGCAGGAGGCGGGCGAAGGCCGCCTCGGGGTCCTCCTCCGTGCTGAGGTCGCTGGTGCGCAGCCTCGGCGCACACTGCGGCGCGACGCGCTGTGCCGGTACGGAGCCTGCGGAGGCGACGAGTTCCAGGCGCAGGCCGGGGTGGCGCGCCAACGTGGCGGCGAGCCCCTTGTGCAGCGCCGCGGGGTCGAGCGTGCCCCACAGGTCGAGTGAGGCGGTGAAGTTGTAGGCGCGACTGCCGGGCTGCATCTGCTCGTGCAGCCAGACGATCTCCTGCGAGGAGGAGAGGGGAAGCATGGGCGATCCCTGAGGTTGTGGGTCGGTCTTCGCGCCGGTCACGGTCGTGTCCGGTGGTCGTGCGGGCGGCATCGCGGGTCGCACGATGCCGTTGTCTGCGTGGGGGGGGGATTGCCGTGGGGGCTCGGGGTGCGGGCGGCGGCGGGCGTATCGGGGGCCGCGGTCCGGGGGGCCGCGCCGGTACGGCGCGGCTGGGCGCGGTGGGGTGGAGTGGGGGCGGGCGCGGGGCGGTCGGGTACCGGGGGCGCGCGGGGCGCCAGCGGGGCGGCGGTCGGCCCGGATGGCGGGGCGGCCGAACGTCCGGGCGGCGGCGGGGGCGCCCGGGCAGCAGGATCACTGCACGGTGTGGTCCGAGGGGCGCAGCGCGTGCGTCAGCGCGTCGAACGCCCGGTGCGCGCCCTCGTCGTCGATCACCGCCCGGTCCCACACCATCCGCAGGCGGATCTCCTCTCCCTGGGTGACCGAGACGGCGAAGGGCCCGCGGACCGGCCTGCCGTCGACGTGGACTTCCCGCCCCTCGACGCCGTCGAGCACGAGCGGCGGGCGGCGTGTGTCGTCGTCCACCGTGAGCAGGCCGTCGAGGCTTCCGGTCCAGGCCGAACCGGCGGCCCGGACGGCAGTCACGACCGCGTCGAACGGGACGTCGGCCCGGTCGAGGTCGTCCCACCAGGCATCGGCGGTCGCCTCCGGACCGGGGCCGGGACCGGTAGCCGTGTCGGTGCCGGTGTCGACCGGGAAGGCGAGGGTGTTGAGGAAGCAGCCGACGACGGGCTCCGCTCCCGTGGGGCGGCCGCCCCACGGGTAGCCCAGCGGGACGATGCGGCCGGTGCCGTACAGCTCGCGGGCGGCCGCGCGGCAGGCGTCGAGCAGCCCGGGGAAGGACACCCCGCCGTCGTGCGCGGGCAGCCGGGCCTGCGCGGCGCCGCTGGGCTTCGCGCCCTCGGCGACCCGGTCCGGCCGGGGTGCCGGGGCGTGGGTGCGCAGCGCGCGGAGCCGGTCGGCCCAGTAGGCGGCCGCTTGGGGCGTCTCCGCCTTCTCCTCGGCCGCGAGTTGGCCGAGGACCGCGTCGCGGTAGGCGGTGAGTTCGGCTTCCGTCTCCCGCGGTGCGGTGCGGTGCCCGGTGGCCTCCTCGGTGTAGGCGGCGCCGAGTTCGCCGACGATGCGCGCCAGCGAGCGTCCGTCGCAGACGGCGTGGTCCAGGACGACGGCGACGATGTCCTCCTCGCGCTCCTCGTCAGGTACGAGGAAGAGGCGCAGGGAGGGCCCTCGGACGTCCCAGGAGCCGAGCGCGCGGCGGAGCACGGCGGCGGGCGACTCCCCCGCTACGAGACGCCCCGGCCGGGTCAGACGGATGTCCGGGTCGGCGGCGACGCTCAGGACGGGGGTGCCGCGGACCACGGAGGGCCGGGAGCGCAGGGCGGTGTGCCGGGCGGCGAGCCTGCGCGCGGCGGCCCTCAGGCGTTCGGGATCGACGATGCCCGACGGGAAGGCGAAGAACATCGGTACCAGGTCGGGTCGTCCCGCCGGGTCCAGCGAACGCACCAGCACGAAGCGGCGCTGTGCCCCGGTGACCGGGAGCAAGGTGTCGGACCGGTCGCCGGCGAGACGCCGGTAACGGGCCAGGTACTGGCTGGTGATGCTGGGCACGTGGTCCTCTTCGTCGTGGCCGCGCTCGCGTGGCACGGTGCGGCGGCTGGGCGGCGCTCCCCCTGCGCCGTGGATCGGTGGTCAGCCGGCGGGTGTCACGGCCGGGCGTTCGTCGTCTCCGGCGGAGACGGTGCCGCAAGGTGCCCCGTGGGCGGTGCCGTCGGCGGCGTCGGCGTCCGGCGGGGCGGGCAGGTCCCGCATCCGTCGCAGCGGGGAGAGGAGCAGCGGCACGGGTACGGCGAGGATGCCGACGGCGCAGCAGGCGAGCGCGGTGCGCGAGCCGTAGGACTGGGCGAGGGCTCCGCCGAGGAGCGCACCGAGCGGGAGGGTGCCCCACATGAGGAAGCGCAGGGTGGCGTTCATCCGGCCGAGCAGGCGGGGCGGGCACATGCCCTGGCGGAAGCTGACCTGGGCGACGTTGTAGACGACGGCGCCGAAGGAGACGACCGCCGATCCGGCGGCGAACAGGGCCGCCCCGGCCGTGCCGTGCCCGGACAGGGGCCACAGCAGTGCGAACGGGCCGGTCGCGAGGAGGGACAGCAGGATGACGCGGGCCTGCCCCAGCCGGTCGGCGATGCGTCCGGCGCACAGGGCGCCCAGGAGGCCGCCCACGGCCGACGCGGACAGCACCAGGCCGAGTCCGCCGGCCTCCAGGCCGACGACGCGGACCAGGTGCACGGTCTGCGTCGCCATGAGGACGGCCGTGCAGAAGTTGGCGAGGCCGGTGGTGAAGGCGATGACCCGGAGCAGTGGGTGGCCGAATATGAAGCGGACGCCCTCGCCGATCTCCTTGCGCAGGGAGCCCCCGGCGGTGCGTCGGGGCGCCTCTTCGGTCGTGTGGACACGGGCGAGGAACAGTGCGGAGAGCAGGTAGCCGACGGCGTCGACGATGACGGCGAACTGCGCGCCGACGAGCTGGACGAGTCCGCCACCGATGCCGGGTCCGGTGACGTGGGCGGTGGAACGGACCGTCTCCAGTGCGCCGTTGCCGGCCACGAGTTGGTCACGGGGCAGGATCTGCGGCAGGTAGCTCTGATGGGCGACGTCGAAGAACACGGTCGCCACTCCGGTCACGAGCGCGACCGCGTACAGCTGGGCCATGGTCAGGACGCCGCCGAACGCGGCGGCGGGGATGCTCGCCATGGCCACCGCGCGCACCAGGTCCGCGCGGATCATCAGGGGGCGTTTGCGCATGCGGTCGGTGAGTGCACCGGCGGGGAGCCCGACGAGTAGGAAGGCGGCGGTCTCGGCGGCGGTCAGGAGGCCGACCTGGAAGGCGGGGGCATCGAGTACGAGGACGGCCACGAGGGGCAGCGCCACCAGCGTCACCTGGGCGCCGAACTGCCCCGTGGCGGCTCCCGCGAGCAGCAGGCGGAAGTCGCGCTGGCGCATGGGGCCACCGGTGGCGGCTCCGGATGTGTCGGACATGTGAACGACATTCACGGATCCATCGGTCAAGAGTCAAAGCAAACCTGTCACTTTCGGACTTGTTTTGCGGCCTCCCGGGCGTGCATCTGGAAATTTTTCGCACAACCCGGGGTAAGACGACGTGAATTCCTGTCGCTTGCGCACATGGCCTGGGGCGGGTGGGGCAAGGGGGGCAAGGGGGCCTGGTGAGGCGACAGGCGGCCACCCCTACCCTGAGTAACACCCCACACCCTGACCGAAAACCCTCCTCCGCAGCTGCACCACCGCGGAGGAGATCATTCCGTCCGTTATGAACACCGTTGGGGACAGCGGCAGTTGTCACCACGGGCCGTCTCGCCGCACACGGGACGCCGCGCCGGAGGAGGTGGGGCCGATCGAACCCGCACCAGCGGGCGGTCCTGTGCCGGAGCGGGCACCGGGGGGCTGCGCCGGCATCGCCCTCCCGCGGCTCGCAGCAGCCGAGCCGGTCCCCGGTGGGCTCGCGGGCCGGGAGGAGCGCCACGAGGGAGCCCGTGGCAGGCCGACCGGGCTGCAGCAGACCCTGCCGGAGCCCTTCGGCGGTCTCGGCCCGGGCATGCGCACGCCCGGGAAGCGGGGCGCCCCGGCCACGGGAGCGCCCGGAACCGGCTGCCCGGGCGGATCGCGGTACCGGGAACTCTCAGGCCAGGAAGCGCTCCAGGGCCTCGCGGGCGCGCGCGTTCGAGACCGCGGCCTCGGTCAGGGCTCGGGCCAGACGGTCGACCCACTCGTCCAGTTCGACCCGGCGCCGGGAGAGCACGATGCCGCGTACCTCATGCAGGACCTCCCCGGTCACGCGCCCGTGGTCCGTCCGCAGTCCGAGCCTCTGTTCTCCGAGCACGACGTCCAGTTCCACGACGGAACCCTCCCGCCCGGCCACCCGCTCCGCCAGGGAACGCCTGCGCCGGACCCGCACGGCGCCGGCCGGCAGTGAGTCCGACAGGTTGGCCGACAGTACCCGCGCGTACAGCTCCAGGTCGGCGCTGTCCCGTCGCAACGCCGCAGCCAGCAGTTCCACGTCCGCCTCAGGCATCGAGGCTCACCACCACGGTGGGACGGTCGATGACGTGCGCGTCGCGCAGCGGGCGCACGGCCGTCCCGATGGCGAAGAACTCGGTGGTGTGGCCTCCCCAGCCGTGGGTGTGCTGCTTCAGCTGCACGGCCACGATGCCTTCGGCCTCCAGGGCCTCGCCTTCCGCCCGCATGCGGCTCATGGCCAGTTCGCGCGCGTCGTAGAGCGCCTGGGTGAAGGGTTCGATCTCGACGTTGCGGCCCGCGTTGCCCAGCACCTGGGTGAAGCGCTGGTGTGCCACGTGGTAGACGCACGACCCCATCACGAGGTCCAGCGGCGCGTAGCCGGCCCGGATCAGCGTCCAGAACTCCTGGCCTGACAGATCCGAGGTGAAGGGCCTGCCCTTGTTGTTGAGCCACGTCCCGCCCGGCCCCGGGTCCGCTCCGTCCGCCTTGACGGCCGTGCCGACCGCGATGAACTCGGCGATGTCCGAGCCGAACTCCTTGAACTCGATGTCCAGCCGCACGCCGACGATCCCGTCCGCCCCCACGGCACTCGCCTCGGCCTCCATCCGACTCATCGCCAGCTCGCGGGCCTGGTACATGGCCTGTGACAGCTTGGTCAGTTCCTGGTTCTTCGACCACCGGCCGAGCTGGAGGCCTACATGGTGGACGGACGTCCCGAGGACCAGGCCGAGCGGGCGGAAGCCGGCCTCGCGCACCAGCAGGAACTCGTTCACCGTCAGGTCCGAGGTGAAGAGCGAGCCCTTCTCCCCCGACTCCGGCCCGGAGAGCCTGCGCATGGCGTCCTCGGCCACGTCCTGCGCCACCGCCGGCGCAGACTCCCCGCGTACGTCCGGCCCCGTTCGTTCGGTCATGTCAGCCCTCGCGCTCCAGTCTCATGATGGTCAGTGGCGGTCTGGTGCCGGCGGGCCGTTCGGAGCGGCCGAACCGGGCGATGGAGGTGCCGACGAAGAGCGCCTGCGCGGTGAGGTCGCGCGTCGATCCGTAGCCGGGGCACTCGTTCTCCCCCACCCGCAGCTCCAGGTCGTCGACCACCACTCCGTCGCCGCCGCACTTCCGCGCGTCCGCGACCAGCTGTTCGCGTGCCTCCCGGCGGACGTGGCCGATCAGAGCGGTGTAGCCGCCGACCTCTTGGTTGCGGGCGGTGAGGGGGATGCGGAAGGAGGTGCGCCAGTCGTCGTGCCGGGTCGCGAGGGCCAGGCCGAAGGCGAGTCCGACCGGGACCCACCCGGCGTGCAGGAGCCTGGCGAAGTCCAGGCCGTTCAGGTGCGACGTGAAGGGGGTACGGGGCCGAATGCGCGAGCGGGCCCGGACCGCCGTGCCGCGCACCGTGAACTCCGTTCCGCCAGCAGGGAATTCACCGACCCGCAGTTCCACGCCGACGATCCCGTCGCCGCCGAGCGCGCCGCATTCACCCACCGCCCGGGCCAGGGCCGATCTGCGTGCCGCGTACATCGTCCGCGCCAGCTGCGACAAGGAGGAGGTCCATCTCGACGACGGCACCCGGTTGGTGTCGTCGGTCGCGGGCCAACTACCGGGGCAGCCCCAGACACCGGTGTACCCGATGTTGAAGACGGCGGTGCCGAGCACCTGCCCGACCGGCTCGAACCCGACGTCGCCGATGGCCGCGAACTCCCGGGCCGACAGGGCGGAATCCCAGGTGGTGGCCGGCCGTACCCGCGCCGCCGGTCCGGCGGCGCCCGGCAGACCGACGTTCTCCCGACGTACCATCGCCCCCGCCATCAGCCTGCCGTCTCACCGCGCACATCGCGCGCCCGTTCGGCAGGTTACGTCATCGACGGGATCGGCGGGATCGGCGGCATCGGCGGCATCGGCGGAACGGTGGGGCGCGGCTGAGCCGCCGGAGCGGTGGGGCACGAGGGTGACGGCGGTACCTCGGCCGAGACCGGACCGGCAGTCCCGCGCGACGCCCTACGAGGCGCCCGGCTGCCCGGTGCCGGGCGGCGCGGAGCGCGGTTCGCGGGCCAGGACGCCGGGCCACCAGCTACGCGGGCCGATGTCGATCACGAGGGCCGGCACCAGCAGGGACCGCACGACGAGGGTGTCCAGGAGGACGCCGAAGGCGACGATGAAGGCGATCTGGACGAGGAAGGCCAGCGGAATCACCATCAGCGCCGCGAACGTCGCGGCGAGCACCACGCCGGCCGAGGTGATGACGCCGCCCGTCGTCGTCAGGCCGCGCAACACCCCTTGGCGTACGCCGTGGACGAGGGACTCCTCCCGAACACGGGACATCAGGAAGATGTTGTAGTCGACTCCGAGTGCCACGAGGAAGACGAAGCCGTACAGGGGTACCGAGGCGTCCGTGCCGCTGAACCCGAGCAGGTGCTCGAAGACGAGTGCGGACACACCCAGGGTGGCCAGGAAGTTCAGGGCCACGGTCGCGACGAGCAGGACCGGGACCAGCAGGGAGCGCAGGAGCAGGACGAGCACGAGGAGGATGATGCCGAGGACGACCGGGACGATGACGGTTCGGTCGCGGGCCGCGGTCTGTCCGGTGTCGTACTGCTGGGCCGTGTAGCCCCCGACGATGGCGTCCGCCTCCGGCAACGCGGCCAGCCGGGTGCGCAGTTCGGCGATCGTCTGCTGCGCGGAGTCGCTGTCGGCGGCCGCCTCGAGGGTGGCGTCGACGCGGACCCGGCCGCCGACGGCGAGGGGCTCGCCTTCGCCCGGCAGTCCGGAGGCCGTCACGGCCGCCGCCGAGGCGACGCCGGGGGTCGCGCGTACGGCAGCCTGCACATCGGCGGCATGGGTGGCGTCGGCGATGATCACGGCCGGCTGGCCCGATCCGCCGGGGAAATGTCGGCCGAGCGCCTTCTGGGCGGCGACGGAAGGGGCGTCCTTGACGAAGATCTCGTCCAGCGGGACACCGCCCGAGGACAGGGCCGGAGCGAAGGCCGCCAGGACGAGCAGGAGCAGGGTCGTCGATGCCCAGACCCGGCGGGGCGCGCGGTCGATGACGGCCGCGATGCGGCGCCACACGCCGTGTCCCTCGGCCGGAGCTCCGCCGGCCTCGGGCGTGGCGGGCCAGAACGCGGCCCGGCCGAGCAGGACCAGTACGGCGGGCAGGAACGTGAGGGTGGCCAGGACCGAGCAGACGATACCGATGGCGCCGACCGGACCCAGGGCCTGATTGTTGGTCAGGTCGCTGGCCAGCAGGGCGAGCAGGCCCAGGGCCACGGTGGCGGCGCTGGCGGTGATCGCACCTGCCGAGCGACGGACTGCGGCCAGCGCCGCGGCCGTACGGTCGCCCCGGGCGGCGAGTTCCTCCCGGAACCGTGCGGCGAGCAGCAGCGCGTAGTCGGTCGCCGCCCCGATGACCAGGATGGACAGGATCCCCTGCACCTGGCCGTCTACCCGCACGATGCCGCGGTCGGCCAGGGCGTAGACGACGGCGCAGGCCAGGCCGAGGGCGAACACCGCGCTGATGATGATCACCAGCGGGAGCAGCAGGCTGCGGTAGACGAGCAGCAGGATCAGGAGCACGGCGCCGAGCGCCACGCCGAGCAGCAGGCCGTCGATGCCGGAGAAGGCGTCCGCGAGGTCGGCCTGCGTGGCCGCCGGGCCGGCGATCCGCGCGCTCAGACCTGGTACGGAGGCCGCCGCCGCGCGCACCTCGTCCAGGACGGTGGGCAGCTCGTCACCGAGGTCCGGGGAGAGCGGCACGACCGCCTGGAGGGCCTGGCCGTCCTGTGAGCGCAGGGCGGGGGTGGGAGGCGCTACGACGCCCGCCTTGCCGGCCAGCGAGGCCAGGGCGCGGGTGGCCCCCTCCTGCTGGGCGTCGGTGACGGAGCCGCGGTCCGACTCCTGCCAGACGATGATCGCGGGCACCGACTCGGACCGTTCGAAGGCCCGGCGCTCCTCCAGCACCCTGGTGGATTCCGCGCTCCGGGGCAGGAAGGCCGCCTGGTCGTTGGTGGCGACCTCGCCGAGCCTTCCGGCGTAGGGGCCCAGGGTGCCGCCGATCGCCAGCCAGGCCACCAGCAGGACCGCCGGCACCAGCCGGCGCAACCACCACGACGGGTTCCTCATGGACACAGCTCCCACTCCCTCGACCATAAAGTATCTCAACGATCGAGACATCATATGCTGAGGAGATGCGCAGCGCCGGCACACCCCCGAACGACCTTCCGCCCGACGACCCGATCGGGCTGCAGTCCTTCGCGGTGCTGCTGCGTGCCATGAACGCCGAGTTCAACCGGATCGCCCAGGAGTTCGCGCACTCCCAGGGCCTGCACCTGACCGACGTACAGGCTCTGATCGCCGTGCTGGACGCCGAGCGGGACCAGGAGGCGGGCCCCATGACCCCCGGACGGCTGGGCGCCCACATGAACCTCACCTCGGGCGCGACGACGGCCTGCCTGGACCGGCTGGAGAAGGCCGGCCACATCCGAAGGGTCCGGGCGGCCGATGACCGGCGCGTGGTCCACATCCACTACGCACCGGCCGGGCGCGCGGCAGCGCGCGAGTACTTCCGGCCGCTGGCCAGGTCCACCGACGCGGCGCGCGCCCGCTTCAGCCCGGACGAACTGCACACGGTGGTGCGCTTCCTGAGCGAGATGAACGACCAGCTGTCACGCGTGCGCCGCTGAGCGCCTCCCGCGTCGTGGAGCCGGCGCCGACGTCTGCCGGCCGGGCCGCCCCACGCGCGGACGCACCCGGGTGCCCCCATGCCCCGTCCGGGTGGAATCTTTCCCTCGACCGGGGATCCCCGCTGATCACATGGGGTGAAAGGAACCCGCCGGTCGTTTCCCGACCCCCTGCGGGAGGCGTTGACGGGGACGTGAATACCTCAAGCACCGCCCCGATACTGCCCGCCCCTCGCGCGACCGGGGCCCCGCCCACCGTGCACGATTCGGGCGCGGACCCCGCGCCCGGCGTCATACTCATCCGCTCCTGCACCACCCTCGGCGCCACCCTGGTCGCCCACCTCGCGGGCGAGATCGACCACTTCAGCGCCGCTCCGCTGCGGGCGTTTCTGGCCGCGGCGGCCGACCGCGGTCACACCGGGCTGGTCCTGGACTGCTCACAGGTCACCTTCTGCGACTCCGGCTTCCTGGCGGCTCTGGACGGGTGGCCCCGACAGGGACGCCGCCTCAGGCTCACCCACCGCTCCCGGGCCGTGGAGCGCCTCCTGCGCGCGGCGGCCGGGACGGCACGGCTTCCGCTCGGACCCGCCGGCCACGGCCGCCCGGTGCCCCCTCTGCTGAGCCCCACGGGGTAGCCGACGCAACGGTGGTGGGGCCGCTCGCCCCGCGGGCCCACCACCGGCACCGGCCACCCCGCGCCCCCCTGCGACGGCACCGCGCCCTGCCCGGGACGACGCGCGTGGGGCGGGGTGGGGTGGGGCACCGAATCAGCCGAAGCTTCGCCGTCGTTCCCTGGTCTGCTGCGGTGGGATGTTGCGCAGTCGGCGGGCCGGGGGCCGGCCCGATTCGCTCCCGCGGGGGTCCTCCCCACCGGACCGGTCTGCGGTCTGGTCGGGTGGCGCGGGTGCAACCGCCGGGAAGAGTGCGATCGCGGCGACGGACGCCGCCACCACGACGAGGATGATTGCAATGCTCACGGACATGAATCCCACCTTTCGCCTTGACCTTTACACCTTGTGGCTACTCAGCGTTTCCAGAATCCACGGCTCTAAACACGTTGAGTGATAGCGGAGCGCGTTACGCCGCCTCGCCCCGCAGGTGGGCGCCCCCGTCTCCGTCCGGGCGCCGATCCCCTCTCGGGCAAGCCGACTTCGGCCCGCGGGCAGCGCGGACCGCCCCACCGCCCGCCGACCGGCACCTCTCGGCCAATCCCGCCAACCGCTTCGCCGTGCACGCGACTTGGGCGCACCGGAGGCCGCAGTGGGCCCACCGACCGGCTCCGAGCTGCACGGATGCGCTCTACCGGGGCTCCCGCCGGCCCGGCCGGGGACTGCCGACACGACCCCGACTCCCTTACGTTTTCCGGCAGTCGGGCGATCACGGGCCCGCACACTAGCGGATCGAGCTCCATATTCTGCCGAGAAACCTGATGTTCGCCACGATCCTGGCCGCGGGCGCGTAGCGTCCCTCCTGCAACCCGGTCGGAGACGTGAAGCCGACCAGGGCCGTGAAAAAACGAGGAGGCTGCAATGGTGAACGTGGAGACGTCCCTGAAAGAGGCGATGACCTCGATCGAGGGGAGCGTCGGCGCGGCACTGGTCGACTACACGAGTGGCATGGCCCTCGGCATGCTGGGGGGCGGCAAGGACCTCGACCTGACGGTCGCGGCAGCGGGGAACACCGACGTGATCCGGGCGAAGGCCCGGACCATGGAGATGCTGGGCATCAAGGAGGACATCGAGGACGTACTGATCACCCTCGGCAGCCAGTACCACCTCATCCGACTGCTCAAGGGGCGCGGGGGCAACGGCCTGTTCCTCTACATCGTCCTGGACAAGGGCAAGTCGAACCTCGCCATGGCCCGGCACCAGCTCAAGCGCATCGAAGCGGACCTGGAACTCTAGCCGCCCGTACCCCGCATCTTTTTTCGCCCACGAATTGAAGAAATCTTCAACTCGGCACATCCGAATTCAGTCAGCGCCGGGTAGGGCCAAGCCGGGGTACAGGAGAATGGCTGGTCATGGTCAACGGGGGCGGGCCCGGCGGAACCGGACGCCGTCCCCGTCCATAGGTCGGAACCCGGGTAGGAGCGTTGCCACATGCAGGTCCCGCTGTACCAGGCCAAGGCGGAGTTCTTCCGGATGCTCGGACACCCCGTCCGCATCCGCGTACTCGAACTCCTCCAGAACGGCCCCGTACCCGTGCGCGAGCTGCTGAACGAAATCGAGATCGAACCGTCCAACCTCTCGCAACAGCTGGCGGTACTGCGCCGGTCCGGCATCGTGGTGTCCATACGTGACGGATCCACGGTCAGTTACGCCTTGGCCGGCGGCGATGTGGCAGAGCTCCTGAGAGCCGCACGACGCATCCTCACCGAACTCCTGGTGGGCCAGAGCGAACTGCTCGCCGAGCTCCGGCACGCCGACACCTCGGTCCACTCGGGCCCTCCGTCGCTGTAGCCGGGCGCCAGCACACGAAGCCGCCGGGGCACCTCTGTCGAGGTGCCCCGGCGGCTTCGTGCGGGGTGGCGCGTCGGCCCTGCCTGCGGCGCGTCAGGCCTGGCAGAGGCCGCGCGCGTAGTCGTACGTCGCGGTGGCCTGCGAGTAGCGCCACTGCGGGTCCAGCAGGTCGCTCCTGAGCTGTCCGGCCGCGGTCGGGCTCTCCACGATGTAGCCGAAGTCCTGGAGCCAGGACGGGTAGAGGTTCTTGGATCCGATGTAGAAGGCCGCTCCGTCCACCGAGACCAGCTTGTGGTGCTGGGCGTAGGGCTTGCCGTCCGCCCACGTCGGTCGGTCGGACGCCCGGAACGTCGCCAGCTGGAGGTTCTCGCACATGGCCGTCCGCGCACGACCACCGTCACCGGTCAAGGCCACCACCCGGCCGCGCAGCGCGTCGCTCACCTCGGAGAGGGACTTGATCTGCGAGTAGCCCCCACTGCCGATGGTGCCGCGGTTCGCCGGGTCACTGACCACGATGCGGACCTTCACACCGGCGACGAGCTTGGCGGCGAGGGCGTCGTAGAGGCGCACGTCGTAGCGCGGCAGTGGCGGGCAGGTGGCGTGGATGTCCTGCTGGGAGATCTCGATGTGCGAGGTCGCGCTGGAAACGAGGGCGCGCAGGGCACTCTCCTCCGGGTTGACGGTGTCATAGTCCCGGTCCGCGTTGGTCCTGTCGGGCACCCCGATCCCGCACTTGGTGTCGCCGGCCGTGGGCAGTACGGGACGGAACGGCGAGGTGGGGTCGTTCTGGCGGATGCCGACGCCGAGACCGCCGACGGCGAGCGCGGGTACGTTCCCGCCGCCCGCCGGGGAGGCGGGCCGGGGCAGGGAGGGCATGCAGTCCGCGCCGGGTGAGGCCGCGAACCAGACCGCGCTCCAGTTGCTCTTGTTGCGGCAGGTCCAGTCCCACAGGGAGTCCAGGTAGCGGCCCGCGGAGCCGGCGGCGGGCCCGGACAGCGCGAGGTCGACGTCGGCGACCGGGTGCGCGGTCTCCAGGTAGTCGTCCTTCCAGCTGTTGATGCCGCCGGTGATCACCGACCCACCGTCCACCACGATCAGCTTGGAGTGGTTCCAGGAGAAGGCGGTCTTCGACGTGGTCATCGAGGCCACGTTGAGGGTGATGTTGGCCGCGGCGGCCGGGCCGAGCCTCCCGAGCAGTTCGTCCCGATAGGACGAGGGGATCACGGTGGAGTGGTAAAGGGGTGCGGCGCCCACCATCACGCGCACCTTGAGCCGGTTGCCCTTCTGCGCGGACTCCTGCAGACCCGCGACGATCGCGTCCTGGTAGCCGCCGTTGGGGAAGGGCGCGAGCGTCGATATGTCCACCGTCTCCCGGGCGGCCGCGATGTCCTGGCGCATCTTGTCCAGGAGGCGGCGCGATCCGGGCCGGTCGGTGCACGCGGCGTCGCCCCAGCAACCGGGTGTCTGGAGCAGCCAGTCGGCGCCGCCGGGGGCCGAGGAGCCGAACCGGTTGCCGGAGGTGCGCTCCCAGACCGAGCCCTCCAGGCCCGGTGACACCTGCCGCAGGGTCTGCTCGACCGAGTCCAGGTGCGGTGTGGGCGCCTCCGCGGCGTGGACGGGGGCGGCGGCTCCGAGGAGGGAGAGGCCGAGGGCGAGGGCCGACGTGGAGACGATGGCCGTCGTCCGGACGGTGCGTGCCAATGTGGGTCCTTGACTGGGGGGTGGCTGGGGCCGGGGGGCCGGCCGGGGGGCTGGGCCCGTGGCGTGGGTCGACCACGCCCCTGGCCTTGATCAACTCGCGCAAGTTACCAGTAGGTAGACCTCTGTTCACCTTCGCCGGGCGAGTTCCGGCCACCTCGGTCGGCACGCGGGCGGGGCGGTGTCCAGCCGGCTGCTTCCGTACGCTGGTCGCATGCGCACGCGCCCCACTCTGAGCTGGACTCCCACCGATGACCTGCCGCCCGGGACCGCGGATCCGGGGCCGGTCGCCGACGCGCTGCGGGCCGGCGGCGTGCTGGTGCTCAGCGGGGCGGGCCTCTCCACCGAGTCGGGCATCCCCGACTACCGGGGGGAGGGCGGGAGCCTGCGCAGGCACACCCCGATGACCTACCAGGAGTTCACCGCGAGTGCGCGCGCGAGGCGCCGGTACTGGGCGCGCAGCCACCTCGGCTGGCGGACCTTCGGCCGCGCGGCCCCCAACGCCGGACATCGCGCCGTGACGGCGTTCGGGCGGCACGGGCTGCTCGCAGGAGTGATCACCCAGAACGTCGACGGCCTGCACCAGGCGGCCGGCAGCGAGGACGTGGTGGAACTCCACGGCAGCCTGGGCCGGGTCGTGTGCCTCGCCTGCGGCGCCTCCGGCTCGCGCCGCGACCTGGCGCGACGACTGGAGGAGGCCAACGCGGGCTTCGAGCCGGTCGCCCCACGGCTGAACCCGGACGGCGACGCCGACCTCACGGACGACCAGGTCGGGGACTTCTCCGTAGTGCCGTGCGCACAGTGCGGGGGCGTCCTGAAACCGGACGTGGTGTTCTTCGGAGAAACGGTTCCCCCTCGGCGCGTCGAACGCTGCCGCGAGCTGGTCGACAGCGCTACCTCGCTGCTGGTCCTGGGATCGTCACTCACGGTGATGTCCGGCCTCCGGTTCGTCCGCCAGGCGGCCCAGGCGGGCAAGCCGGTACTGATCGTCAACCGGGACCCGACCCGCGGCGACCACCACGCCGTGACCCGTGTCGCCCTCCCCCTGGGCACGGCCCTCACCACTCTGGCGGACCGCCTGGGCATCCCGGTCGACCGCGGTGACGCGTCGGTACGGGGACGCCCGCGGCCGCAGGCGTAGAGCCGCGGCAGCGACGGCTGCCACAGCGGCCGCCGGACGGCCGCACCGCCGACGTCCGTCATCATGGGGAGCGCCGTCAGCGGTGCAGGAGGAACACGAGGAGGGGGAGACGGGCGATGTCCGACGTACCGTCGGCCGGGACCACCGGAGTGCTGCACCACGTGGAGATCTGGGTGCCCGACCTCGACCGGGCGGTCGCCTCCTTCGGCTGGCTGCTGGAGGCCATGGGCTACACGCCGTACCAGAGCTGGGGCGACGGACGGAGCTGGCGGCTCGGCGCGACCTATCTGGTGTTCGAGCGGTCCCCGGCCCTCACCGACGACCACCACGACCGCTGCCGGCCCGGGCTGAACCACCTGGCGTTCCACCTGGAGGACCACGCGTCGGTGGAACTCCTGGTCGTCGAGGGGAAGCGGCACGGCTGGAGTTTGATGTACCCCGACCGCCACCCGTACGCCGGCGGCGAGCGGACCTATGCCGCGTACCTGGTCAACACCGACGGGTTCGAGGTCGAACTGGTGGCCGGCAGCCGCCCCGGGCCCGGCTGACGGTCCGGCCGCACGGCGTCCGGGCCGCCGCCGGGGGCGGGCGGGGAGCTCCGGCCGTGCCGGATCAGGCGGTCCGCGGGTGCCAGGGGATCTCGGCCCAGACCTGCTTGCCGCCGCTGAGCGGCACCGAGCCCCAAGCCGTCGCCGTCGCCTCGACGATGAGCAGGCCGCGGCCTCCGGTCGACTCCCAGCTCACCGACACCGGTTTGACGGGGCTGCGCGGCGACGCGTCGTTCACGGCGATCCGCAGCCGGTCGGTGGACAGGGTCAGGTCCATGCCCACCTCGCCCTGGGTGTGCGCGATCGCGTTGGTCACCAGCTCGGACACGATCAGCAGGGCCGTGTCGATCTCCTCCACCACTCCCCAGGACCGCAGCGTGCGCGCCGTGAAGCGGCGCGCGTGCAGGACGGCCTTGGGCAGGCGCCACACCGTCCAGTGGCTCCGCCTGGGCCGGCCGCCCGTACCGTCGTAGCGCAGCAGCAGCAGCGCCACGTCGTCGTCACGCCGGCCCACGCCCGCGACCAGGTCGTCGGCCACCCCTCCGACATCGACCGGGTCCGACTCGGTGAGCGCCTCGCACACCCGGTGCATGCCCTCCTCCAGGGGCAGCCGTGCGGACTCCACCAGGCCGTCCGTCAACAGGACGAGCAGGGTTCCGGGGAGCAGTCCCGTCTCGGTCATGGGGAAGGCGGCTTCCGCGAGCACGCCCAGAGGCGGCCCGCCCTCCACCGCCAACTCCTCGGCCACGCCGTCGGGATGGCGCAGCACCGGCGGCAGGTGGCCGGCCCGTACGACCCTGGCGATGCCCTCCTCCATGTCGAGGTCCACGTACGTGCAGGTGGCGAAGAGGTCGGTCTCCATGCCGACGAGCAGCCGGTTGGCGCGCGCCACCACCACGTCGGGCGGGTGCCCCTCCACGGCGTAGGCCCTGACCGCCGTGCGCATCTGGCCCATGATGGTGGCGGCTCCGGCGCTGTGGCCCTGGACGTCCCCGATGACGAAGGCCACGTGGCCGTCGCCGAGGGGGATGACGTCGTACCAGTCCCCGCCGACCTCCAGTCCCGCGGTCGCGGGCAGGTAGCGGGCGACGGCGACCCCGCCCGGCAGCTCGGGGAGCTTACGGGGCAGCAGGCTGCGCTGAAGCATCGTGGCCAGTTCGTGGCCCGCGTCCAGAGCGTGGGCGCGCACCAGGGCCTGGCCCAGCAGGCCGGCGGTCGCGGTCAGCAGCGAACGCTCCTCGGGGGCGAACCGGTGCTCCTCGCCCCAGCCCACCAGGCACACCCCGACCATGCGGCCCTCGGCGGGCAGCGGCAGCACCGCGAGACCGCCGGGCCCGACGCCCTGGAGCCCGGGCTCCAGGGCCGCGCCCGGCGGCCACAGGCTCATGTGACCGGCGCGGAGCGCGCTCTGCAGGGTGGGCAGGTCGCCCAGTGACACGTCGGGCCACTCCGAGCGCCATTCCGCGCGCCAGGATTCCGGCCAGGCATCGGGTTCCGGGGGGTCGAGTGCGGTGACGATGAGGTGTTCGGGCTCCAGTTCGCCCACCGCGACGCGGGACGCGCCGAGCGGCTCGCGCAGGGCCGCGATCGCGAGCCGACTGACCTCCCGGATGGTCGCGGCCCCCGCGAGGGTGGCTGACAGGCGCTGTACGAGGGACACCTCGTCCGCGCTGGGCCGCAGATAGGAGGCGTCGGCCACCACGCCCAGGACGCGCCGCGGGGCGCCGTCGGAGTCCACTTCCACCCGGCAGCGCAGGCCCAGCCAGCGCAGCTCCCCGCCCGGCCGACGGATGCGAAACGCCAGCTGCTGACCGGTGGTGGCCAGCCGGTCGGGCTCGACGATCGCCATCAGCGCGGGCATGTCGTCGGGCACGGCGCAGGCGAGCAGGGTCTCCACTTGTCCGTCGAACTGCTCGGGAGCCAGGCCGAGCAGTTCCAGCACGTGCGCGTGGGCCTCCATCCGGCCGGTGGCCAGGTCCAGGATGAAGGCGCCGCCCTGGTCGGGGACCAGTGACTGGACCAGGTGGGCCTGCGGGGCCCGGCGCCCGGCGAAGCGGGCGGCGACCGATTCGAGTCGGGCCGCCACCTGGTCGGCGTACAGCTCCAGCAGACTGCGGTCGTCGGCGCTGAAGCCCTCCCCCACGTCGCCCGCGACGATCAGGCAGCCGAGCTCCTGATCGCCGTGTCCCAGGGGCAGGGCGCCCAGCGAGACCCGGGCCGGCGAGCTCGGCGCCCCGTCCCGGACCCGGCTGGGGAAGTGGTGGGGGTCCTCCTCGATGAACGCGGCGAGTTCCTTGGGGGTCAACCACAGCGGGCGCCCGGTGCGGAAGGCGTTGGCGGCCGGTGAATGGCCTGCGACGGCGAGGATCGCGGGCAGCCCGTAGAGGACCCCGCGGTTGCCGGTGAGCTCGGCCAGATGGAGTTCCCGGTCCTGGTCGGCAGCCACGTAGACGGCGGCGAGCTGCGCCCCGCAGAACGCAAAGCGATGTCTGCTCACTGCGCGTGTCGCCTCCTCCCGACGCCGTCCCGCCGAGCGCCCGCTCTCCCTCCATGCTGTCGCGCCCGAGACCTTTCGGGCGAGTCGGAGGGCGTCGGACAGGCCCTAACGCGTCCTGCGGGGCGCTGGAAGGGTGAGACGGGTGGCGGGGTCCGCGACGGGCAGGGCGACAGGGTCGGCGCCGTCGTGATCGTGTTCGACGTCGGCGAGCGGGCGGGTGCGTTCGGCCGCCTGGGCCAGCCACGGCCAGATCCGGAAGGGTTCGTCGGGCGCCGTCGCCGCGGACCCGGTGCCGCTGATCCACGTCGTGAGCGTGAAGCGGTGGTCCGCGAAGTGCCCACTGGGGCAGGTGGAGGGGACGACTTCGTGGAAGGCGCCGGCCGGGAAGAACACGATCGTGTCGTGTTCGGGCTCGATGGTGCGGTAGGAATCCGCCGGCCGGGCGCCGCCGTCCGCGAGCACCGTGTCGTACAGCCGGAGCCGGCCGCCGCCGAATCCCCGCGGGGCGCGGTGGAGGTAGTACACGGCGGACAGGGCCGTCGCGACGTCACGGACCCGTGAGGCGTCGGTGTGGATGCCGTAGTGGCCCCCTTCGCCGTGCGCGGTCAGGACCGTCCGGGTCTGTGTGAGCGCCGCCCGGTGGCCGAGGACCTCCTGGACGAGCGGCAGGCAGTCCGCCAGGTGCGCGCTGAACACGGAGCTCGTGACGGGCAGGACGAGTGAGCTGCGGCCCTTGTGGGAGACCTGGCCCGAGAGGGGGTCGAGGACCGTCCCTGCACGGAAGTCGGCCTCGCGGGAGATCGCGTACGACAGGAGGGTGGCGGCGCGTTCGGCGCCGAGGAAGTTCTCGAAGCGGCACACCGGTGCCGGGACCACGGGGGCCGTGGACCACTGGTCGGAGGGAGGCAGGGCCTGGGCGCCGATTTCCGCCGGGGTGGCCGATTCCATCGCGTATCCGCTCATGGCCCGGAACCGTACGCGCGGTGGCGGGACCCGCCGTAGGGGCACATGGGGGCGCAAGGGAGAACACGGGCCGGGCGCCGTGCGCTTGCGGCGGGCTGGGCCCGCCCCCGCCGCACGGGGCCGCTCCCGGCGGCCTAGGGCGTACGCCGGCGCACACCGCCATCCGGCGGCCGCACGGTGCGGTGCGCGCGGGCGGGAAGGAAGATGGAGGAGAACCGGGCGACGCGATGAGGTGAGCGCCATGACCCTGCAGACCCGCTATCCGCCGGTCACGGTGTCGGCCAGGCTGGACACGCCGCTGTCGCGCTGGCTGTGGCTGGTGAAGTGGCTCCTGGCGATCCCCCACTACGTCGTGCTGGCCTTCCTGTGGCTGGCGTTCCTGGTGGTCAGCGTGATCGCGTTCTTCTCGATCCTCTTCACCGAGCGCTATCCGCGTGCCCTGTTCGACTTCAACCTCGGAGTGCTCCGCTGGTCCTGGCGGGTCTCCTACTACGCCTACGGCGCCCTCGGCACGGACCGGTACCCGCCCTTCAGCCTGGGCCCCGAGCCCGACTACCCGGCCCGGCTGGACATCGTCTACCCCGAGCGGCTCTCCCGCGGCCTGGTCCTGGTGAAGTGGTGGCTGCTGGCCATCCCGCAGTACCTCGTCATCGGCCTGTTCACCGGCGCCGCGCACTCCGGCTGGTCGGCCGGCGGTCTGATCGGACTCCTCGCCCTGATCGCGGTCGTCACCCTGGCCTTCACGGAGAAGTACCCGCGCGACCTGTTCGACCTGCTCATCGGCCTCAACCGGTGGGTGCTCCGGGTGACCGCCTACGCCTCCCTGATGACGGACGCCTACCCGCCATTCCGTCTCGACATGGGCGGCGACGAGCCCGGGGACGCCCCGGTCTGAGGCGGCGGCCCCGACGCCGGCCGTGCGGCTGCCCGGCTTCGGAGGGACGATGAGGGCGGGCAGGGCCGCATCGGCCGGAGTCGGGACGGGCGGAGGAAGACCATGCTGGGAGACAGCAGGGCGTTCAGCGGCTTTTCGGTCGACAGCATCGACGCCGCCAGAGAGTTCTACGGCTCGACCCTCGGCCTGCGGGTCTCCGAGGACAACGGGATGCTGTCCCTCCATCTCGGCGGTGACACCGAGGTGCTGGTGTACCCCAAGGAGAACCACGTCCCGGCCACCTTCACCGTGCTGAACTTCCCGGTACCCGACATCGACCGGGCCGTCGACGACCTCGGCGCCCGCGGTGTGGCCTTCGAGCGCTACGACGGCTTCGGACAGGACCCGAAGGGCATCTCGCGCACCGCAGGCGGCCCCCCGATCGCCTGGTTCAGGGATCCGGCGGGGAACGTCCTGTCCGTGCTGGAGGCGGGCGGCTGACCCGCGCAGGACACCGGACCATGGCGTCGGACCCGTCGGACCCGTCGGACCCGTACGGCCCCCGGGCACGGATGAGCGCCATGGAGGAGGCCGTCGACCGGATCGGTACGTCCTCCGACGAAGTGGCGGTCTGGCGGGAGCTCGCCGAGTTCCTCGTCAGCGGCCCGTGCGACGCCGTGGCGGTGGAGCTGACCGGCGGCCGGAACGGCCCGGGCGGTCGGGTCGCCGCCGCGGGCGACACGGCGGGCCTCCTCGACCCTCCGCACGGTCCGCCCGCTTCCACGCACGTCGTCCCGGTGCCCCTGGCCGGCCGGGGCGAGGTCTACGGACGGCTGCTCGCGGCCCGCGCGGACACCGCCTTCGGCGCCGACGAGGCGGCGACCGTGCGCTTCGCAGCACGCCTGGCGTGCGCGCACGTCGGGCACGCCCGCCGGCTGGCGGCCACCGAGGAGATCGCACTCGACCTCCAGCGTGCCCTGGTCGCCGAGCCCGGCCGGCCGCACCCGAACCTGGAAGTCGCCAGCCGCTATCTGCCGATGGGCTCGCGCGCCCTCGTCGGCGGCGACTGGTTCGAGACCGTACGGCTCCACTTCGGCCGCACCCTACTGGTGATCGGGGACGTCATGGGCCACGGCCTGGAGGCCGCCGTCGACATGAACGCCTACCGCTCCACCCTGCGCGACGTGGCCTCCACCGATCTCGCCCCGCACCGCGTGCTGCGCCAGTTGGACACGCTGGCCGCCGCCGAGGACGACCGCCGTCCCGCGACCTGCCTCCTCGTCCGGGTCGATCCGGCCCGCCGTACGGCTGCGTACGCGAGCGCGGGTCACCTGCCGCCCGCGGCCTTCACAGCGAACGGCCCGGGGACCCTCCTCGACGTGCCCGTCGGCCCGCCGCTCGGCACCGGCATCGGCGGCTACGAGGCCGTCGCCCTGCCCTTCACCGCGGACCAGACGATCCTGCTCTACACGGACGGGCTGGTCGAGCGCCGCGGCGAGGACATCGACGCGTCCCTGGCCCGGCTCGCGGCCCTGAGGATGCCCGCCGGCAGCGGGGCCCCGGAGGTGGTGGACAGGGTCTGCACCGGCCTCGACGCGCGGCACGCCGAGGACGACGTGGCCGTACTCGCCGCCCGTCTCCGCCTCCGGCCGCCCCCGGAGGCGGCGGCGCGGTGACGGCTCCGCGGGCGTCCTGCGCGGTCGGGCCGCCGCCCTGCCGTCGGAACGCCGCCGGCGCCCGGAGTGCTACCCCAGCAGGTCCAGGAGGGGTGCCAGGCCGTGCGGCCGCCGCTCGACCGGCAGGTGCTCGACGAAGTGCACGGGGCAGCCGAGCGCGGCGGCGCCGCCGTCCGCGGTGCGGTCGTCGCCGACCATCAACACCTTCGACGGCGGCAGCCCGAGCCCGTCACAGGCCGTCCGGAAGATCAGCGGGTCGGGCTTCTGGACGCCGAGCTCGTAGGAGAGCACGTAGACGTCGACCAGTCCGTCCAGGCCGTGTGCGCGGAACACCGGCCGCAGGTCCCATCCGATGTTGCTCACGACGGCCACCGCGATGCCCCGGCGACGCAGTTCGCGCAGGGTCGGTGCGGTATCCGGGTAGGGCCGCCAGGCGGCCGGGCTCATGTGGCGGTCGTAGAGCGCCCGGGCCAGCTCGGCCGCCGGCTCCGGGAGGCCGGCCGCCAGCGCCAGGCCTTGGTAGGCCGCCCGGTGCCGACGGGCGCTCACATCCCTTTCGTGCCACAGGGCTTCGAGGTCGGCGGGGACCTTCCGGGGCGCGCGGCCGCCCGGCAGGGCCCCGTACTCCGCGAGCCTTCCGGCCGTCTCGCGGAACTCCTCGTCGGACAGCCGGACGCCGGTGGCCGCCAGGCCCGCGCTGAGCCAGTCCTCGGTCGACTCGATGCGCAGCAGCGTGCCGGAGAAGTCGAACATCACACCTGTGATCATGTGGTGATCGTAGGTCAGGCAGGTCAGGCACCGGGCGGCCGCGCTCAGGTCGTGGGGTGCAGGCGGGACGGGGCCAGCGGCGAACGGGGCGCGGCGGCGTCGACGTTGGCCAGCGCACTGCCGGCGAGCCACTCGCGCCAGTCCAGGTTCCAGTCGCCGAACCCGTTGCCGAAGGGGGCCATCGGCGGTCCCCCGCTGTTGACCACCTCCACGATGTCCCCCTCGCGGACCGCTTCGAAGAACCAGGCGGCGTTCTCGGTGCTCATGCCCGTGCAGCCGTGGCTGACGTTCTCCTCGCCCTGCGCCTCGACCGACCAGGGCGCGGCGTGGATGTACTCGCCGCTCCACGTCACCCGGGTCGCGTAGGAGACGGGCAGGTCGTAGAACTCCTTGGTGCCGCGCTCGATGCCGACCGTGTCGCCGCGCATGCGGACCTTGGACTCCTTGCGCAGGACGACCTTGATGCCGCTGCGGGTCCGGAAGCCCTCCTTTCCGGTGGTGACCGGGATCGTTCTGATGACCCGTCCGTTGCGGCGTACGGTCATCCGGTGGGTGGCGGAGTCGGTGACGGCCTCGATCCGGTCGCCGATGGTGAAACGCAGGTCCTCGGAGGGGCCGCCGTGGGCGTCCCCGACCTCGACCCCGTCCAGCCCGCTGCGGACGCGGACCACCGCGTGCGCGGGCCAGTAGGTGCGGGGCCGGAAGTGCAGGGTCGAGGCGTCGACCCAGTGCCAGGCGCCCTCGACGTGCGGCTGCGAGGTCACCTCCAGCGCCTGTTCCAGCCGGGCGCGCGCCACCGGGTCGTCGGCGGGTACCGGGCGGCTGAGGGCGGCCGTCACGATCTCGCCGGCCCCGTACGTGCCGGGGCGCGGCCCGAACTCGACGGTCAGCCTGCCGCCGTCCGCGGGCGGAGCGGTCCGGAAGGCCATCGTCACCGCGACCGGGTGACCGGCCGCGTCCTGCGCGCCGACCCGCACGGTGTACTCCTCCCCCGCGCGCAACGACTCGGTGTTCAGCCAGCGGTCACCGTGCGGGCCGAGTTCACCGGACAGGTGGCGGCCGTGCGCGTCGGAGACGGTCACGTCCGTGATGCGGCCCGGTTCGGTGAGGGCGATCTCCAGCGGCCCGCCGGAGTCCGTGGGCAGGGCCTGCGCCCAGGCGGCGCCGGCGACGGCGGGCTCCTCCAGGACGGAACCCACCCCGCGCGCCGTGGCCCGTACCCGCTGCTCCTGCCAGCCGTCGCACAGCCGGGTGCGGAACAGCCGGGCCGCGCACCGCCCTTCGCCGGCCTGGCGGGCCCCCTCCAGCACCCTTCCCACCAGCAGCGTGACCGCCGCTTCCCGCGGGGGGCCGGCCGAGGTCGCGTCCGCGGTGTCCGCATCGGGCCCCCGTCCCGGCGCTGCGGCGACGACCAGCATGGCCCCCGTCACCGCAGCCACCGCGCCCCACGTCGTGGTCGGTCGTGTGCGTCGCATTCGTGGCATAGCCGTATCAAACCGATGAGGAGCCAACCCGATGATCACGCGCTCGGCCCTGGGGCCGAACGGGCACCCGAAGTGAACTCGTACGGAGCACAGTCCGCGAAGGGGTGGACACGGCCGGACGGGGCCGCGGAAACCCGCGTGCCCCCGCGCGGCTCCGTACGGACAATGGCCCCATGTCTGTGCGCGCTGTACGTCAGGACGAACTGACCGCCCTCCAGGACATCGAGAGGGCCGCGGGGCTCTGCTTCCGGGACATCGGCATGCCCGAGATCGCGGACGACGAGCCGCCGCCGCTCGCCGTGCTCGCCGCCTTCCGGGAGGCGGGCCTCGCCTGGGTCGCGGTGGACGGGGCGGACGTCCCGGTCGCCTACCTGATCGCCGATCATGTGGACGGCAACCTCCACGTCGAGCAGGTGTCCGTGCACCCGGACCACTCCCGCCGGGGCATCGGCCGCTCCCTGCTGGAGCGCCTCGCGGCGGTCGCGGTGGGCGGGGGTGTGCCGGCGCTGACGCTCACCACCTTCGCCGAAGTCCCCTGGAACGCGCCGTACTACGTCCGCTGCGGCTTCCGTCCCCTCGGCGAGGCCACGCTGACTCCCGGCCTGCGGGAGATCCGGGCGCGTGAGGCGGCACACGGCCTGGACCGGTGGCCGCGTGTCTGCATGCGCCGCGACCTGTGACCCCTGGGCCCGCGCCCCGCTCTTCGCCGACCGCGAACCGGGGTCGCGGTCGGGTCGGCAGTGTGCTGGGGTGGGCCGATGGATCTCCTGATATTGGGCGGGACCGCGTGGCTGGGCCGTGAGATCACGCGGCAGGCGGTGGAGCGCGGACACGGTGTGACGTGTCTGGCGCGCGGCGAGAGCGGTGACGTCGCGCCCGGGGCGCGGCTGGTGACGGCTGATCGGAAGGCCCCGGACGCCTACGCCGGGCTCCTGGACCGCGACTGGGACGCCGTGCTGGAGGTGTCGTGGCAGCCGGCGTTCGTTCGCGACGCGCTCGTGGCACTGGCGGAGCGGACCCGGCACTGGACGTACGTCTCGTCCGCCAGCGCCTACGCCGACCACGGCACGGTCGGCGCCGACGAGTCGGCCGCGCTGCTGGCACCCACCGAGCAGCAGTACGTGGGACGGGAGGAGTACGGCGAGGCCAAGGTCGCCTGTGAGGCGGCGGTGCGCGCGGCGGTCGGTGACCGCCTGGTGGTCGCCCGGGCCGGCCTGATCGGCGGCCCCGGCGACCACACGGGGCGCTCGGGCTACTGGGTGGCCCGAGCCGCCCGCGCGGTGGATCGGCCGATGCTCGTACCGCGCTCCCCCGGGCTGCCGACGCAGGTGGTGGACGTGCGCGATCTCGCGGGCTGGATGCTCGACCTCGCGCAGAAGGGCACGGTCGGGACCTTCGACGCCGTGGGGCCCGTCGTACCGTTCGACGAGTGGGTCGCCCTGTCGCGCCGTGTGGGCGGGCACGCCGGGGAGGTCGTGGAGGCGGACCCCCAGTGGCTCCTGGACCAGGGGGTGGCTCCGTTCATGGGGCCGGAGTCGCTGGCCATGTGGCTGCCGGACCCGCAGTGGGCGGGCTTCAGCGCCCGCAGCGGAGCCGCGGCGCACGCGGCCGGGCTGCGGCACCGGCCGCGTGCGGAGATGCTCGCGGACATCCTGGAGTGGGAGCGTTCCGAGGGCTTGGACCGCACCCGGCGAGCCGGGCTGAGTGCCGTCCGCGAAGGCGAACTCCTCGCCGCGCTCGACGGCTGAGCCGGATCGGTCGCCCCGGGGGCCGGAGCGGGCTCAGCGCCGCGGCCTGGTGGCCACGGCGGCCCCGATGCGGAGGGTCCGGGCGTACGTGCCGCGGGGGTCGTGGTCGAGCAGGGCCCGGCGCAGCTCCGCCTCGAAGGCGGCCATCCGGTCGCCCAGCACGGCCGGGCTGGAGGAGGGAAAGGACAGCTGGAGGCCGATCACCTCGTCCACCGTGCGGCGGACGAGCAGGTCGCACTGGTGGGTCTCGACCCGGGAGAACGGCGACTTCGCGAGAAGGTCGCCGAGGTCTTCCCAGTCGTCGAGGTCGGACTGCCCGGGGCTGCCGGGGCCCAGGAAGCGCTCGCGTACCCCTTCGACGGCGGCCAGCCAGGCCGGTCCCCGATCACCGGGCCGGCGCAGCGAGACGACGACGCCGAGCCCGCCCCGGGGCGCGAGCACGTCGTCCAGGTCGGCCAGCAGCCGGCCGCGGTCCATCCGGTGGAACGCCTTGCCGATGACGCACAGGTCGATCCGGGGCAGGCACAGCCGGGTGACGCGGGCGGCGTCGCCGCGCAGCCACGAGATGTTCGTCAGGCCTCGCTCCTCGGCGAGCCGGGTCCCCTCGGCGAGCATCGCCGGCTCCGGATCGACGGCGTACACGTGGTCGGCCAGGGAGGCCAGGGGCAGGCCGAGCGTGCCGGGGCCGGCGCCGAGGTCCAGCACGGTCTGGGATCCGTCGAGCGCGAAGCGGTCCGCGAGCAGCGTGTGGATCTCCCTCGGGTACGGGGACCGGTAGCGGGCGTAGTAGGGGGCGGCGGACGCGAACGGGGTGCTCATGGGGTCCTCCCTTCGGAAGTGCACCCGCCGATCGTGGTGCATCCGAGCGGCTTCCGCCGCCGCCGTGGGCCGCGAATCCCCCGATCGGATGTCCGCGCGGAACCCCTGGGGGCCGTTCTCCCGCCATCCTGCGTTCCGGCGGCGTCCGCCCGGTGTTTCCCGGCCCGCGCCGGAAGTGCGGCGGTCACGGCCGCGGTGCACGCTGGGGGTGACGGAGCACGGCGGCAGCCCGGACGCCGCGGACGGGGCGGTCCCAGGCTGTCGCGGCACCGGGACACGGGCCGGGAAGGCGCCGGTCGGCATGTGCCGGATCCCGGTCCGAGCGAGGGAGGCACGTGTGAACGCTTACCCGCCCATCGCCGATCACGGAATGATCGGCGACCTCCAGACCGCCGCGCTGGTGTCCTCGCGGGGAACGGTCGACTGGTGGTGCACCCCCCGGTTCGACTCCCCCAGCCTCTTCGGGTCCCTGCTCGACAGCGAGCGCGGGGGCTACTGCCGGCTCGCGGCCGATCTCGCCCACGAGCCGGGAGCCGTGGTGCGTCAGCTCTACCAGGCGGACACGGCCGTGCTGGTGACTCGGTACATGGGGCCCTGCGGGGTCGGCGAGGTCGCCGACTTCATGGTGCCGTTGAACACCACCGCGCGCACCGAGCGCCACCGTCTGGTCCGGGTGGTGCGGGTGGTGCGGGGCCGTCTGGACTTCGACCTCGAATGCCGCCCGCGGTTCGACTACGGCCGCGCCCCCCACACGTTCGAGGAGCTCGACCGGACGTCGGTGGTCTTCCGGGGTCCGGGCACCAAGCTGCACCTCCAGGTCGCCACCGCCGCCGGCCCCATCGTGCTGCGGCGCGACGGCGAGGACCTCGTCTCCCGCTTCACCCTGGAGGCCGGGCAGGCGGCGGCCGTGGTGCTGACCAGCGACGCTGACGACGGCCCCATGCCACCTCCGCTGTCGGCCGAGGGGATCAGCGCCGAACTGCAGGCCTGCCGCGGCTTCTGGCACACCTGGCTGCGCTCCTGCACCTACCGCGGCCGCTGGCGCGACATCGTGCACCGTTCGGCGATCACCCTGAAGATGCTCACCTACGCGCCCACCGGCGCGCCGATCGCCGCGCTCACCATGGGGCTGCCCGAACAGGTCGGCGGCGAGCGCAACTGGGACTACCGGTTCACCTGGGTCCGTGACGCCTCCCTCTCCGTCAGGGCCCTGATCGACCTCGGGTTCGTCGAGGAGGCCTCCGCCTTCCGCCGCTGGCTGCTCGACCGGCTCGCCGCCGGCGGCACCGCGTCGGGCGAACCCCTGCAGATCATGTACCGCGTCGACGGCGAGGCCCGCCTCACCGAGGAGGTATTGGACCACCTCGACGGCTACGAGGGCTCCAAGCCGGTGCGCGCGGGCAACGCGGCCGCCGACCAGATCCAGCTCGACATCTACGGCGAGGCCTCCGACGCCCTGGCCCAGACCCGCGACATGGGTGGCATCCAGGGCTGGACGGCGTACGCCGGCGTCCTCGACTGGCTCGCCGAGAACTGGGACCGTCCCGACGAGGGCATCTGGGAGACCCGGGGCGGCCGCCAGAACTTCACCTTCAGCCGTCTCATGACGTGGGTCGCCTTCGACCGGGGGATCCGCCTCGCCTCCACCTTCGCCCGCCCCGCCGACGTCGACCGGTGGAGGCGGGTGCGCGACACCGTCTTCGCGCAGATCGTCGAGCGCGGCTGGAACGCGGACAAGCAGGCGTTCGTCCAGCACTACGACACCGACGTGCTGGACGCCTCCCTCCTGCTCATGCCTCGGGTCGGTTTCCTCTCCCCCACCGACCCGCTCTGGCTCAGCACGCTCGCCGCCATGGACCGCGAACTGGTCAGCGACAGCCTGGTCTACCGCTACAACCCGGAGGCTTCCCCGGACGGGCTGCGAGGATCGGAGGGCACCTTCAACCTCTGCAGCTTCGTCTACGTGGAGGCGCTGGCCCGGGCCGGCAAACCGCATGAGGCCCGGTACGCCTTCGACAAGATGCTCACCTACGCCAACCACGTCGGCCTGTTCGCCGAGGAGATGGGACCCTCCGGCGAGCAGCTGGGCAACTTCCCGCAGGCCTTCACCCACCTGTCGCTGATCGCGGCGGCCCTCGCCCTGGACGAGCAGCTCGACCACGTGGAGGAGAGCGGCCCCGGGGGCTGACGCCGCCGGGGCGGACCGGGCGCCGCGGTCGCGCCGGGCACGCGGTGTGCGCGTGCCCGGCTGGGCGTTCACTTCGGCGGGGCCAGCCGCTCCCACAGGAAGGTGTGGACGAGGGCCTCGTTGAAGGCCGACTGCCGGTGGTCGGTGGCGCCCGCGTGGCCGCCGCCGATGTGTTCGTGGAAGAGCACCGGATGGCCGGCCTCGCGCAGCCGGGCGGCCATCTTGCGGGCGTGCCCCGGGTGGACACGGTCGTCGCGGGTCGAGGTGAGCAGGAGCAGCGGCGGGTAGGCGGGACCGTCCGTCCGGATCCGGTGGTAGGGGGAGATGCCCTCCAGGTGAAGCCGGTCCGCCGGGTCGTCGGGGTCGCCGTACTCGGCGATCCAGCTGGCGCCGGCGAGCAGCTTGTGGAAGCGGAGCATGTCGAGCAGTGGCACGTGCGCGACGACCGCGCCGAACAGCTCCGGTTCGCGGGTGAGCATCGCGCCCATGAGGAGGCCGCCGTTGCTGCCGCCCTCGATGCCGAGCTGGGCCGGGGTCGTGACGTCCCGGGCGACGAGGTCCCGGGCGACGGCGGCGAAGTCCTCGTAGGCCCGGACCCGGTGGGCGCCGAGCGCCGCCCGGTGCCAGGCCGGCCCGTACTCGTGCCCGCCCCGGATGCCGGCGACGGCGTAGGTACCTCCGCGCGCGAGCCAGGCGCGGCCGGTGACCGCGCTGTACGACGGGACCATGGAGATCTCGAAGCCGCCGTACCCGTAGAGCAGGGTGGGGCCGGGGCCGGACCGCTCCTCGGGGCCGACGACGAAGTACGGCACCCGGGTGCCGTCCGCGGAGGTCGCGAAGAACTGGCGCACGCTGAGCCCTGCGGTGTCGAACAGCGCGGGGCTCTGCTTGACGGGCTCGCTGGCGTCCTGTTCGCCCGCTGTGCCCCGGTAGAGGGTGGAGGGCTGGAGGAAGCCGGTGACGAGGTGGAAGTACTCGTCGCCGACGTCCGGGTCGGTGCAGGTGACCGAGGCGGTGGACAGCGGCGGCAGACCCGGCAGTGGTGCGCGGCTCCAGCCGCCGGGCCCGGGGGTGAGCAGCTCCAGGCCGGAGGAGACGTCGACCCGGGTGGCGAGGACGAGGTGGTTGCGGGTCCAGCTGTATCCGGCGAGCGCGGTGCGCTCGTCCGGGGTGAACAGCACCTCGGCCTGCCGCGCACCGGCCAGGAAGGCCTGGAGGTCGAAGGCCAGCAGGCTGCCCGCGGGGTGGCCGAGCCAGGGCGTCCTGGTGGTGACGGTCAGCCATTCCCGGTGGACGGAGGCGCTCGCGTCGTCCGGGACGTCGATTTTCACGGGCGCGGCGCAGGGATCCTCGGGCAGGAGGAACAGCTCCTGGTTCCAGAAGTCGATCTGCCGGTGCACGAAGTCCCGCCCGAAGCCCGGGGTGTCGTCGTGCCAGCCGGAGGCCGAGAGGTCGCCGGGGCGGCCCTGGTAGACGAGCTCGGCGTCCTCCAAGGGGGTGCCGCGGTGCCACCGGCGCACCTGGAGCGGGTAGCCGGAGGCGGACATCGAACCGGCACCGAAGTCCGTACCGATCCAGACCCGGTCGTGGTCGATCCACCCGATCCGGGTCTTGGCCTCGGCAACCGTGAACCCGTCCGTGACGAACTCCAGGGCCTCCAGGTCGAACTCGCGCACGACGCAGGCGTCGGCGCCGTCCCGGGAGAGCAGGACCAGGGCGTGCCGGTGCTCGGGGGCGAGGACCCTGCTGCCGGCCCAGGCCCACTTCTCCCCCTCGGCCTCGGCCAGCGCGTCCAGGTCCAGGAGGACCTCCCAGGCCGGGCAGTCGGTGCGGTACTCCTCCAGTGTGGTGCGCCGCCACAGTCCGCGTTCGTGGTCGGCGTCCTGCCAGAAGTTGTAGAGGTGAGGGCCTCGGCGGACGACGTACGGGATCCGGCCGTCGTCGTCCAGCACCTCGCGCATCTCCTGCTCGAGCACCTTGAAGCCGGGGGCGCCGGTCAGCGCGCCCACGGTCTCGGCGTTGCGCTCCCGGACCCAGGCGAGGGCTTCCTCGCCGGATACGTCTTCCAACCACAGGTAGGGGTCGTCATCGCTCATCAGGCGATTGTGCAGGAAGCCGCGGGCGTGGTCACTCGTCGGCCGTGCCCCGGGCCTCGCGCAGGGCAGAGTGGACCGACCAGACGACGGAGACCAGCGGGACCGCGACCACGGCGCCGACCACGCCTGCGGCGATCGCGCCCGCGACCACCGAGATCGCCACGACCAGCGGGTGCAGGCGGACCGCGCGGCTCATCACCAGCGGATGGAGCAGGTGTCCCTCGATCTGGCCGATGACCACGATCAGCGCGACGACGATCCCCGCGACGAGCGGCCCCTTCGAGGCCAGGGCGACCACCGCGGCGACCGCCAGCGCGACTGGTGACCCGACGAGGGGGACGAAGGCCGCGAAGAACTCCAGCAGGGCCAGCGGGACGGCCAGCGGGACGCCGAGGAAGTACAGGGCGAGCCCGACGAGGACCGCGTTCGTCGCCGCGACGACCACGATCCCGCGGGTGTACCCGGTGAAGGTGCGCCAGCCGGCGCGCCCGGCGATCGCCACACGCTCCCGGGCCGTCTCGGGCAGCTGTGCGCAGAACCACGCCCACTGCCGGTCGCCGCCGTGGAGGAAGAAGAACGAGCAGAAGACCGCGAGCGCGAGGACGGTCAGGACGTGCACGAGCCGCCCGGCCCCGCTGACCGCCTGGCTGAGCACCGTGGAGCGGTGACTGGAGAGGTACTCGCCGATCCGGGACTGGACGTCGGAGAGCGCCTCGGGGTTCAGCCGGAAGGGCGGTCTCTGCAGCCACTCCTCGATGCTGGCCAGTCCCTCCCGGAACTCCCGGGCCAGGGTCGTGCTCTCCCCCGCCACCGCCTCGCCGACCAGGGTCAGTACGCCCAGCAGGAGCAGCGCGCTGCCCATGAGGGTCAGGGCGACGGCGATCGCCCGGGGCAGGGCGCGGGTCAGGCGCCGCGTGGGCACCCACAGCAGTGCGGTGACGACGAGGCCGAGGAAGACCGCGACGGCGATCTCGTGGAAGCGGCCGAGCAGGGCGAAGACCGCGTAGACGGCGGCACCGACGACCAGCAGGCGCCAGGCGTACGCCGCGGCCGTACGCAGGAACGGGGACACCGGCGGCATGGTCCATGGGTGCCACGCGGGGCCGGCGATGCCACGCGCCGCGGCCCGGATTCGCCCGTCCGGGGCGGATGGCCGGGGCGGGTGGCCGGGGCGGGTGGCCGGGCCGAGCGGTGCGGAGGCAGGCCTGGCGGTGTGGCCCCCGGGGTCGGGTGCGGACCCTCAGCCCTCCTTCTCGGCGAGGATCCGGTCGGCCGCGTAGTGCGGGCAGTTCAGGGCGTGCCAGGTCACCGAGAGGGAGCCCGAGCCCGTCCGCAGCGTGCGCGCCGCGCCGTCGGCGGCGGTGGCCTTGCAGAAGGGGCACACGACGGTCTCCGGGCGCAGCAGATCGAACATGCCCAGTCCTTCCCGCAGGTTTCTCACACCGGACCTGTCCAGAACTATCAAATCCGGCGCCGTTCGGCCGCAGTACCCACAAGTACGGATGATTACTGCATGACATGGCCGCGACGGAACGGCGGCGCCGTCAGGTCAGGGCAGAGGAACGCCGCGGGCCGTGACCCAGAGCGCGTACCACTCCTCGTGCGTGAGGTCGGGTTCGCTCAGGGCCGCGTCGCGGCAGGCACGGATCCGGTCGGGGCGCGCACTGCCGATGACCGGTGCGATCCGCGACGGGTGCCGGATCAGCCACCACAGCAGGACCGTCTCGGGCGTCGTGCCCTTGCGGCGGGCCAGTTCGGCCAGCAGCTCTGCTGTGGCCGTCTCGGCGGGCGTCTGCTGGCGGCCGGTGAAGCGGCCCTGGGCCAGCGCGCCCCAGGCCTGCAGGCGGATGCCGTGGTCGCGGCAGTGCTCCAGGGTCCCGAAGGGGAAACCGCCTGCTGTGGACGCGGGGGTGTTGAGCAGGACCCCGGCCTCCACCCAGTCCCGGCTGTGCAGGCTCATCTCCAGCTGGTTGACCACGAGCGGCTGGTCCAGCCGGGCCTGGAGGTGGGCGATCTGCGCCGCGCCCATGTTGGACACCCCGAAGCGCCGCACGAGGCCCTGCCGGTGCAGGGATGCCAGTGCGGAGGCGATGGCGTCCACATCGGCGAGGGGGTCGGGCCGGTGCAGGAGCAGGACGTCGATCACGTCGGTCCGCAGCCGGGTGAGACTCTCCTCCACGCGTCGCGTGATGGACTCCCCGCGCAGGTCGTACATGCCCGGGCGGTGCTCGTCGCCGAGCCGGATCCCGCACTTCGTTTGGAGGGTGATCCGGTCGCGCAGACCCGGCGTCCTCTTGAGGACCTCGCCGAACACGGCCTCGGACTTGCCGTGCCGGTAGATATCGGCGTGGTCGAAGGCGGTGATCCCGCTGTCGAGGGCAGCCTCGACGGCCGCCTCGGCGGCATCGATGTCCCCGGACCCGTACGGCTGTGGATCCCAGCTCCCGCCCAGGCCCATGCACCCGTACAGCACCCGGTCTTCGTCGCTCATGCCCACACCCTCGTTCGTCACCACGCCACCCCGGGCCGTGTCGTGCCGATCATGCCGTGGGCGAGGGGCCGCGGGCCAGTCCGGGTGGAGGGGGCGGTTGTGGCTCCTGTGAGGGCAGGCCCCAAGCTGGGGGCATGGACAGCGACGTGCTCCGCTCCGTCGGAGGACCATCCCGCCGCACCGGCCCGCCGGTGGCGACCCTCCGCTTCAGGCTCCACGGACTCGACGCGCCCGACCGGGCGACGGGCGCCGCCCGCGCCCGCGCCGGAGGCGGCCGTCCCGAAGGAGCGGTGGGATGAGGAGACGGCTGCTGAGGCTGGGCCTGTACGCGGACGAGCAGGGGCTGGCCTGGGTCGAGGGGCTCGTCGAGGACGCCGCGGGTTCCCGGCGGGCCCGGATCCTCGACGTGAGCGTGGCGCACGCGGACGACGACTCGCTGGACTTCCTGGTGGAACAGTGGCGCATCGAGCACCCCGGCCGGAGCAGCGGAACACGGCAGCCGGTGGACATGGAGGTCCGCCTGCGGTGTTCCCTGCGGACGTGGCGGGCCGTCCGCAAGGCCGTGCCGACCGCCCTGTGCCCGCAGGGATCGGCTCCGCACATCTGCCGCGTGCCCTGGACGCTGGGCTGACGCGCGGTGCGGCGCAGCGCCGCCCCGCACCGCACCCGCACCGCCGGAGGAGACCTGACGGTGACCGGCTCGGGCCGCGTTCCGGAACGGCTCGGAGGGGGCCGGTTCGGCGGCTGACCGGGGGATACCCAATGATGTCGGAATGCAGAAGCACAAGCAGACCGGACCGCGGTCGCTCCGCCGCCGGTTCGGCCGCGCGGCGACGGCGCTCGCCCTGTCGACGGCGGCGGCGTGTACGTCCGCCCCCGTCGCCGGCACCGGCCTGGGCCCGGCGGAGCCGGACGAGGTCTCCGTGGCGACCTGGAACATGTGCGGGGTGCAGCAGTGGAGCTGTGAGCGGACGGGCAGCCCGACGGACAAGTTCCAGCAGCTGCGCGACCTGATCGGCGACTCCGACGTGCGCGTGCTGCTGCTCCAGGAGGTGTGCTCGGAGGACCTGTCGTCCTCCGCGGCGCGACTGGGGCCGGAATGGAACACCGCCTTCGAGCCCTACGCCAACGTGGACTCGGCGGGTACCCGCGCGGCCGTCCAGTGCACCGGGCAGGGACGGGGGCAGGCCGGCTTCGGGCTGCTGGCCGCCTCCCGGCTCCAGGACGTGGAGGTGATCCCGACCGAGCAGCCGACGGTGGGGCTGCACCGGGGGATCCTGTGCGCGCGCGTCCCGGCCCAGGGCCTGCGGGTGTGCAACGCCCACCTCTCGCTGCGCAAGAGCGACGCCGAGCACCCGGACTGGGACCTGCGAGACGACCAGCTGAGCTCGCTGGTCGCCGCCGCGTCGACGGACGACCGCACGGTGTTCGGCGGGGACTTCAACTCTCCGCCTCCGGTGGGCGACGGGAACAGGTCCGCCTGGATCTGGCCGTCGGAGGCGTACACGACGTTCCGCGAGTGCGATCAGAAGGGCGGCTCCCGGAAGGGCCGCCCCACCCACACCGACGATTCGAAGCTCGACTACCTGTTCACCGCGCTGCCCCGCACCGGCTGCGACGTGGTGGACACCGATGCCTCGGACCACCGGCCCCTGGTGATCCGGGTACGCCGGACGGCCGAGGCGTCAGCCACCCCGCAGGTCAGTGCCTCGCGTTGAAGTAACCGCCCTGGGCCGGGGTCCCGTAGGCAGTCGTCGCGGTGAAGGGGACCGCCGTCCACGGGGAGGCGTTGCCGACGGCATCCACGGCGATGGCCTCGACGAAGTGGTCGCCCGCGTTCCAGGCCCAGCCGGGCTCCCACACCCAGCTCCCGTCGGAGCGCACCTCGCAGGTCCCCAGACCCACTCCGCCCTCGTGGAAGTCCACGCGCACGGCACCGGGGGCATAGCCGGCGAATCCCACGGCGGTGGCGGGCACCTGCTGGTGGGCGGCCGGGGCGGTCACCGTCAGCACGAGGCGCTCGACCGGGCGCGGTGGCGGCGGCGGGGCCGCCGCGTACTCGGGCAGCGGCTCGAAGGCGTGCTCCACAGCGGTGAACGCGACTTCCGTGCGCTCGGTCTGGTAGTTGTTCACGTCCGCGGCGAAGAGCCTGATGACGTGCCGGCCCTTGGCCCAGGGGGTGGTGCGTTCCCAGACCCAGGTACCGTCGGCGGCGACGGGCGCGGAGCCCTTGTGCTTGCCGTCCTCCCAGAAGCTGACCCGAGCCGCGCCCACGGCCGTTCCCACGAAGCGGACCTGGTTGGCGGGGACCCGTTCCTCCGGCGTCGGGGTCCGGACCACCGGCCGGGGGAAGGAGTCGCCGGACTGCACCAGGGAGGTCTGCGTGAGGAAGGCCTCGATGGCCGACTTGTCGCGCTCCGGCTGCTCGTAGCCGTTGCGGACCATGCCCAGGCGGGGGGCCATGCCCTCGACGAGGAGGTTGAGCAGTCCCATGAGGGTGGGGAGGTTGCGCAGGGTGACTTTCCCGTGGTCCGTGATGAGGGAGGAGTCGTTGTAGATGAAGTTGAAGTTCTCGCGGCCCTGGAAGTGCCCGATGAACGGCTCGACCTGGCGTGCGTACTGCTCGTCCTGGGGCGAGGTGATCAGGTAGATGTTGGCCGACGGGTTCGCACCGCTGCGGACGAGGTCGGGGAGGACCGAGTCGAGGACGCGTATGTTCTGCTCCGTCGCTTCGCCCATCATCACCCGCACCGCGTCGGGGTTGCCCTCCGCCACGCGGGTGCCGATCTGGAACTGGGGCACGCTGGCGACGATGTTCCCGAAGCCGTACTTCAGTCCGAAGAAGAGGGCGGCGCTGCCGCCCTTGGAGCTGCCGAACATGGTCACCTGGTCCGGCGAAAGCTCCAGAGCGTTCATGACGCGGGAGATGACGCCGGCGACGGACTGCTCCAGGGAGAAGTCCATCCGCTTGCACAGGTAGTAGGTGTTCGCTCCGTCGAACAGGTCGCGGATCCACAGGATGTTGGACCGGAGGAGGTCCAGCTTTCCGGTCGCCCACCCCCATTCGCCGGGCGCGTAGCGGTTCGCGAAGACGACGACCAGATGGCGGTTGCCGTTGCGCGCGTGCGAGAACTTGTACTCGATGGGCACCGCTCCGGCGGAGTCCACGCCGCTGAGGACGCGGCGTGTGCTCTGGGTTGCCTTAGACATGCTCGGAATCCGTTCTTCTCACCGGCTGGCGCGGCACCTGGCCGAGGGTGCCAGCGTTCCAGGGACCTGGCTGGCCTGCGGGGTGGTCCGCAGAAACCGTGTGGCCCGACGCACCGCCCGATGCCCTGCCGACCGCCGGCGCCTGCGCCCGCGCCGGGTCGAGGTCCCCGCCCGCGATGAGGACGCGGTCGGTCAGCCGGGCCGAGGCGTAGCCGTCGTCGAGGTCGCAGAACTCCTGCTGGAACCAGCGGTAGCGGGCGGCGTAGCCGTGCTGGATGCGGTCGACGTTGCGGATCGCGCCGATCAGTTCGGGAGAGGTGAACACCAGCGGGCCCGGTGCGGACTGCTCGAAGTCGAAGTAGAAGCCGCGCAGGGTGTCCCGGTAGTGGTCCAGGTCGTAGGTGAAGAACAGGATCGGCCGCCCGGTGTTGACGAAGTCGAACATCAGGGACGAGTAGTCCGTGATCATCACGTCGGCGATGAGCGACAGGTCCGCCATGTCCGGGTAGTCGGACACGTCGAAGACGAAGCCGTCGCCGGCACCGGGTACCGGGTCCACCACGTTCGGGTGGCGCCGGACGAGCAGGACGTGGTCGTGGCCGAGCCGCGCCCTGGCGTCGTCGAGGTCGATGCGGAAGTCGAGCTTGTACTTGCCGGGTGCGTAGAACTGGTCGTCGCGCCAGGTCGGCGCGTACATGACGACCTTCTTGCCCGGGGGCAGGCCGATGCGGCGGCGGACCTGCGCCGCCCGTCCGGAGTCGGCCCGGCGCAGGATGTCGTTGCGCGGGTAGCCGCTCTCGACCATCTCCCCCGGGAACTGGAAGGCGCGCTGGAGGATCGGGGTGCTGAAGCTGTTCGGGGACACCAGCATGTCCCAGTTCTGCACCTCCTTCTCCACGCGCTCCAGGTACCGCTTGTCCGCGAAGTGCACGGCCTCGATGTCGTGACCGATCCGCTTGAGCGGAGTGCCGTGCCAGGTCTGTACGACGACCTGGCCCTCGCGCTTCTCGAACCAGTCGGGCAGGTGGTTGTTGGCGACGATGTACTTCGCCCGGCCCATGGCCTCGTACCAGTCCGGGGACCACATGCGCACGGGACGGGCGGTGGGCGGGACGGCAACCTGGTCGTCGCGCACCACCCACAGGTGTTCGAGGTCGGTGCCCCGGCGGACCATCTCCTCGTGCAGGGCGCGCGGGCTGTCGGAGTACTGGGTGCCCTTGAAGGCGTCGAAGAGCACGGCCGCGGTCACCGGCTTGCGCCGGGCGTCCGGGTACGTCTTGGTGCGCATCAGCTTCTGCCGGTAGGGTCCGCGGGCCTCGTCCGGCATCGCCGAATGGACCAGGAGCGAGAGCCGGTCGTAGGCCTCCGACTGGAGTTCGTACCTGCGGTCGTTGCTGCTCATGTCCCGGGGCAGGGTGGGGATCAGCTCCTGGGTCATCTTGACCACGAGGTCGTCGGAGCGGTCCTCGGGCCGGACGGCGGAGGGGTCCTGGCGGCGCAGGAAGAAGTCCCAACGGCCCGCGGCGAGCGGGATGTCGCCGGCCAGCGTGCGCATCGCGGCGGGGGTGACGACGAAGCTGAAGTCGCTGCCGTGCCAGGTGAGGGGGACGACGCGCTCCGCGCCGTGGGCGCGGGAGCGTACGACGACGTGCGCCGTGGCGTACTCGGACGCGTCGAGCCGGTCCTGCGCGGCGTAGCCGGCGACGACCTCGAGGGAGCCGTCCTGGAGCCAGGTCGCGGACTTGGCCAGGGGCAGGGTGTCCCGCTCGAACAACACCACGTAGCCGGAGCCGTTGCGGTGGACGAAGACCTCGCGGTCCCCGCCCTCGGTCTGCAGCCCGGCCGGCACGCGGTAGTGGCCGTCCTCGGCCTCCTCGGCCATGACGGGGTAGATGGGGGCCTTGCGTCCCTCGACGTGGAGGGTGGTCTTCCAGCCGTTGGCCCCGGTGCTCCAGGTCTCCGGAACCCCGTCGGAGGAGTTCGTGCGGTGGCCGGGAACGAGCGCCTTGGCCGGGATGCGGGTGACGAAGGTGTACCAGCCCTCGCCGCCCTGCGTGAAATGGACCCACGCGTCGTGGCGGCCGGCGCCTCCCATGCTGGTCACCCGGAACTTGCCCCACTCGGGAAGCACGGGGCCCAGGTAGACACCGCGCAGTTCGAGGTGGTCGCCGGCCATCCGGTGCTGGGTGATGCGGCAGCGGACCCGCTCGACCCGGAGTTTGAGCTTGCCCTGGAGGAAGAGGGGCACCACGCGGGTGTTCTTCTCCACGTACCGGTAGGGCGGGTTGGCCGCGCTGCCGGCTCCGCCCCGGACGATCCCCTTGTAGCGGAACAGGCCGCGGCTCAGGACGCCGGCCGCCACGTCCCAGGTGCCCTCGACCCACTCGCCCTTGCGCTTGAGACGGCCGGTGTCGAAGCGGACCTGGAATCCGGACCAGTCGTAGCAGTAGCGGCTCTGGTTCGAGTACTCGGTGGCCTGCGGGTAGTAGGTGGTCTTCGCCTTGGCCACGACCACGCGGCCCTGCTTCTTGTTGCGCAGCGCGATCGCCTTCATCGACATGTGCCGCTTGTGCACGTTGATGAAGCGGACGTAGGCGGCCCCTTCCAGGACCAGGTGGTCGGAGTCGTCCCACTCTGCGCTGCTCAGCGAGCCGTGCAGCGAGAGCTCCTTGTCCAGCCGATAGGCGCTCTTGTCGATGCCCACCGACCGGTCCCCGAGGTAGGGGTAGTTGAGGTAGCGGTGGAGGCGGCGCTGGACGGGCATGGGCCCGCCCTTGCGCTCGAACTCGACCACGTCGAGCAGTTCTTTGAGCCGGCCCTCGCGCACGAGCAGCCACTTGACGCGGGCGTCGGCGGGCAGCTCCTGGATGATGTCGTCGTCGGCCTCGTCGAGGAAGTCGTTCGCCCACCGCATGAAGGCGTCGCGGTACTCCTCGTCGGCGTCCGGGAGCACCTTCAGGTGCAGCATCAGGTCGGACTTCAGGCAGGCGAGGTCGTACTTGCGCTTGTGGTCGGAGTAGGACCGCGCCCGGTGCCCGGCGAGGAAGCGGCTGACCGACTGCACCGCGGCGACGCGGTCCTGAAGGTTGCTGAACTCGGTGTGCCGCTGGGTGATGGAGGGCGCGGCCCCGCCCTCGCGCCGGCGCCAGAAGTAGACGATGTCGGTGAGGATGTCGACCTTGGCGGCCCGGAAGTGGGCGAACATGTTCACCCAGGAGTCCTCGTACATGACGCCTTCGGGGAAGGCGATGTAGTGGTAGTCCCAGAAGGACCGCCGGAACAGCTTGTTCCAGACGGTGCGGTCGTAGATGAGGTCGGGCAGCCTGGTGATGTGCGTGCCGCGCTTGTTGGCCCGCATCGGCGCCTTGTGCAGCGGGGACTGCCACCTCTTGGTGGAGTTCATCATCTGCACGTTGCCGGAGACGAAGTCGGAGCCCGAGGCCTCCAGGGTCTGCACGAGCAACTCGTAGGCGTATTCGGGTATGACGTCGTCACCGTCGACGAACGCGAGGAACTCCGCCTGCGGGTGTGCGGCACGGATGCCGACGTTGCGGGCGTGGCCGGGGCCCATCGACTCCTGCCGCAGGAGCCGGAAGCGCGGGTCGCGGCGGGCGAAGTCGGCGGCGATCGCGGTCGAGGAGTCGGTCGAGCCGTCGTCGACCATGATCACCTCAAGGTCGCGGAACGTCTGCCTGGCTATCGATTCCAGGCACTCCTGGAGGTAGATCTCGACGTCCTGGAAGGGCACGACGACGCTCAGGCGGGGCATACCTGCCACTCAGCAAACTCCTCGATAGACACACTTCTCGCGGCGCGCAGGGAGGTGCTGCGGCGCGCCCCCAGACCCGCCCCGGGATCTGGTCACCACCGCTCCCCGCACGCTCGATTCCCCCTACAGCCTGTGACCGCACTCGCGGTGACCGCACACTTATACGACCTTCACAGGGTGTGCGCAGCGTAGGCCAACCGTTCGACGACGAGCAACTATTCACAAGCTCTCAAGGCGTCCAAACCTTCACGCACGCGAACGGACGGCGATGCCGAAGCAGTACTGGACGCGTCAACTACCCACGAGTTGCGGCGGCCTGCACGGGGAGGGTCACTCCGGCGCCATCACACCCGTGCGTACGGTGAGGTAGGTCACCCCACGTGACACCAGGGCCCGAAGGAGAGGCCCGCGTCCGTCAGGTCCTGTCGGGCGATCCGCAGCCCGCCGTCCGTGTCGATCATCGCGATCGTGACGGCGCCCCGCGCGTCGCGGGCGAGGGCGGGCAGCCCCGCGCACCGCTCCCCCACCGGCGCCCACCACGCGCCGTAGTGTTCACCCTCCGTAGGATATGCAGCGATTTCGGGACACCCCTCGGCTCCCCGCTGGAGCAGGATCGTGCAGTCGTAGCCGTTGATCCGGGCGCGGGTGACGCCGACGGGGCCGACGCCCCCGGCACCACCCAGCGGCATGAGCGCGCTCGGGGCCCCGGCGGGCGTCCGGGGGCGGTAGGCGACGACTCCCCCGTCCGCGGGGTGGCGCCAGAAGTAGGTACCGCAGCCGGGGCTCGTCTCGTGGGAGCTGAACGTCCCCTCGACCGCGTCGGCCTCCATGCGGCCGAGCCAGGTGAAGGCGGCACCCGGCCCACCCTGGCCCCAGTACGAGGCGCCCCCTCGGAAGGGCGCGAGGAACTCGGCACGCCCCTGGGCCGTCACGAGCGGCGCCAGCGGACCGCGCACCCATTTGCCCTGATAGTCCTGCCAATTGCCCCATATGCCGTCCGGGCGGCGGGTCCTGCCCCGGACGCCGGTCCCGAACCGGGTGGCGAGCACGTGGAGTGCGCCGGCGCCGTCGGACAGCACGACCGGGTCGCCCTGCGGGGCTCGCGGCCCCTCCCCCTCCTCCGCCTTCGGGAAGGGGTTGCCCAGCGCTCGCCATTCTCCGAGAGGACGGCCTGTCTGGTACTGGGCGGCGACGACCAGCTCACGACCGTCCGGCGCCCCGTCCCGATGGCGGGTGCCGGCGAACCAGACGAAACCGCCCGCGTCCTGGCTGAGGGTGAACCGGCCGGCCCACCCCTCCACGGGGAACAGTTCGGGTCCACGCCAGACGTCCGAGCCGGGCGCCGACTCGGTCCAGCGGACCAGGCCCCCGGCACAGCTCGCGTAGGCGGTCAGCCGGCCGTCCCGCCCCAGGCGCAGCCATCCCGGCGCGAGGTGCCCCTCGCCGGCCGCCGCGGCTATCTCGGGGCCCGGGACCGCGGGCTCGACGGAGCCGACTCCGCGGTCCACCCCGTCACGTCCGCGTCGCGCCATGCCCTGGCCACTCCTGCCCACACTCGCCCTGTTTTGTCCGTCCGGCCCAGCGGGCCGTTGGACAATGTACGTCAGTACGCGAACCCGTCGGCGCCAGGGCCGGAATATCCGCTTCCTCGCGGCGGAGGCCCCCGGGTGACGGCGCCGTTCGCGCCGACGGCCGCCCCTCCCCACCCCGTACCCGCAGGCGCCGCGATCCGCGCGGTGCCTGCGGGCGGACGACTCCTGACCGCCCCTCAGGCGGCGCTGGGGGTCCGGCTCTGCCTGCGGGCCGGGCGGGGGCGGTGCACGGACCGGTGGGCCCCTCCAGTGCGGCCGTCCGGGGGGACGGGTTCAGGGGAGGTCCGCCGTCGGCGGGTCGGCCTCGTAGACGTGCGGAGTGTCCGACTCCCACTCCACCGGCCCGGTGCCGCCGAGGACGACGTCGTCGGGGTCCGGCATGCCCGCCCGCCGCAGGAACTCGATGACGTCCTCGTCCGAGCGGGCCAGGCCGAGGGGCTCCTCCCGTCCGGCGGTCCGCAGGGTGACCTGCCGGCCGCCCGACGGGAGGATCCGGTGCACGACGACGGGCGCATGATGCATACCCCCAGCCTCGCCGGGACGGCCCGGTCCGGCATCCCGGCGGTCAGCGCCTTCTGGCGACGGAGGCGGCGGCGTCCGACGGGCGGACGCGGAAGGCGGCCGGGTCCGGGTAGGTCGCCTTCTCGGCCAGGAGGACCGCTTCGATCTCCGCCTTGAAGGCGGGCTCGAAGAAGCCGACGCCGAGCAGCAGGCGCAGTCCGCGCAGCGTCGGGTCCAGCAGCGGTCTCGCCATCCGGGCGCCGCCGCCGCTGATGCCGGTGAAGCCGGCCCGGGCGCCCGCGGGCCGGGCCGGCACCCGGTCCTCGACGCCGGCCGTCGCGTAGCCGAGGATCAGCGCGAGTTCGGCGAGGAACTTCCGGGTGCCCAGCGCCATCTCCTCGGCGCCCTGGAGCGTCTGGACGGAGCCGCCCGCCACCTTGAAGTCGTCGCTGGTGCGCTTCAGGCCCCGCGACTCGTACACCGCGAGCGCCTCCTCGAAGAGGCGCCCCGCCTCGTCGACCGCCTGCATCGCCGCCACCAGCTGGTCGATGTCGATGTCGATCTCGCGCTTCACGCTGCCTCCTGGTCCGGAACTGTGTGCACAGACCGTAGGAGGCGAAGTCCCGCGGCGGAACACTTCTGCGCGGACGGATCTCGCGGCCCTCCGCCCCGGACGTGCGCGTGGCCCGGCCCGCGTCCACCGCCGCGGCCCCACGCGCGTCCGCCGCCCGGTGCGAAAAGCCCCACGGCCGGGCCCGGGGCGGGGATACTCGGATGCGTGGAACTGCACATCGATCACCGCTGGCTGCTGGAGCGGCAGGAGGCGCTGTTCAAGGACGTGGCGGTGGCCGACCATTCCGCCCTGGTCGCCGCCGTTGCCCGGCACCGGGTCAACACGCCCAGCCTGGCGGTGGACGACCCCGACGCCTACTGGCGCGCGGCCGCCCTGCTCGACGCGCTGGTACTGCTGCGACCACTGCCCGCCTCGAACGAGTACTTCGCCTACGGCGTCGCCGTCGCCTACATCGAGGCCTCCGGAGAGGCGGTGGAGGCCTCCTACGAGCAGTGGCGCGAGCTCATCACCGACATCCGCATGCTGCGCGTCAGCGTCTTCGACGTCGCCGCCCGGCTGCGGTCGTGGCAGCCCGCCTGAGAGCCGCCGGGCGGGGCGCCGGTCAGCGGCGGCGCTGGGCGGGGGTGCCCACCAGGAGCGCGTCGGAGACCAGCCGGGCACCGCGGGCGAGCCGGCCGAGCTGCTCCAGCTCCAGGGCGTACATCCTGATCGAGTTCTCGATGACCGATTCGGCGATGCCCATCGTGGGCAGCTCCGCGCGGCTCGTCTGCAGGGCCGCCCGCACCGCGCGCATCTCGTGCTGCAGCTGGAGCTGGACGTGCCGGGCGAGGAGAGCGTGGTGACGGGTCAGCGTCAGGTAGCCGCCGTAGCGGGCCGGGAGGAGGTCCCGCAGCCAGCGCGTGGCCGTGCGCTCCCAGTCGTGCGTACCGGGTGCCTTGACCTGCAGGGGCCAGTCCGGGCTGAGCGTAAACGTGGCCGTCTGGGGCATTCTCGTCACTTCCGAGTGGTTTCGAAGCTCTGATCGAGACGTGTCTGAGGGGCGGCCTCGGCCCAGGGGTTGACCGAGGCCGCCATGGGCGCTCAGCGGGATCCGAAAGCCTGGACTCGACCCGCGGTCACGACGTGAGGAGGAGGTTCGCCGTACCGCGGTGCGTTCGAGAGGACGTGGGGTCGTCCTCCTTGGCATCTGGTGGATCAGGAGCGCCGTCGTCAGTAAACATATATACCGTCGAGTAAGCAAGCGCATGAAAAATTTCATGCACATCAAAGGGTGAATATCGCCTGGTGAAGTCGGCGTGGGGGCCGAAGAACGCCTACAGGAAGAAGCCGTGCTGGTCGGCCACCTGCTCGTAGTCCTCCAGACGGGCCTGTGTCCGCTCGGGATCCGCGTCCGCCATCGCCTGCAGCAGGGCCGCCGAGAGCATCCCCGGCGCCGCATAGGAGTCGAACACCAGGCGGGAACCGGTCGCCGCCGTCAGGGCCACGTCGGCCTCGTCCACCAAGGGCCCGAGGGTGGGATCCGTGATCAGGACCACGCGCAGCCCCGTACTGCGGGCCGCCCGGACGGCGGAGAGGGTCTCCCTGGCGTGCCGCGGCATGGCGAACGCCAGGACCCAGGTCCCGCCGGCCGCCCTGGACTGCAGCAGCGCGTCGAAGGCCACGCTGCCGCCGCGCGTGACGAGGCGTACGTCGGGGTGGATGCGCCGGGCGGCGTACGCGAAGTACTCCGCGAGGGAGACCGAGATGCGCAGGCCGAGGATCGTCAGGGGGACCGAGGCGGCCAGCTCACGGCCGATGTCGAGCACCTGGTTGGTGTCCGCGAGCAGCCGGCGCACGTTCTCCAGGTTCTCGATCTCCGCGTCGACGGCCGCCTGCAGCTCATTGCGGCGGATCTGCTCACGGGTGTCCGGGGCGCCGGCCACCGCGCTCAGTGCGATCGGCTGGAGCACGTCGCGCAGAGCCGGGTAGCCGCTGAAGCCGAGGGAGGACGCGAACCGGGTGACGGAGGGCTGGCTGACGCCCACCCGTTCGGCGAGCTCGGTGATCGACAGGAACGCCGCCTCGGTGAGGTGGTCGATCAGGTACTGCGCGATGCGCCGCTGGCCCGGGGACAGGCGGCGGCCGTCGAAGAGCGCGAGGAGCCGGTCGGCCGGAGGGCGGACCTCCACGGACGACTGGCCGCTCGGCGTGATCGCAGCCGCTTGTGCGCGTGCCTGCTGCCCCGATGACACCGGAGGGCCTCCTTCTCACGTCACTCGCGCCAAACATAGCTCACCCCCCGGACCGGTGATGATCAGTCCTGGGCGCGCGAGGTGACCGGAGCGTCGGTGCGGTCGCCGAGGAACTCGTACCAGCGCCGTTGGAGGCACAGATAGCGGGTGTCCGCCTCGGCGAGGTCGAGGAAGGAGCCGATCGTGGCGCCGAGCCGCTCGCCGAGGTCCGGGTCGTCGAGGGTGCCGTCCCCGGTGAAGGCGTGGTGGGCGCCCGCCAGGCTGAACATGTCGGGGTAGACGCGGGCGCCGAGGTGTTCGAGGGGGATGCGCAGGGCCCACAGCCCGCGGTTGCCTCCCACCATCGAGGGCGACGCCGAGACCAGCAGGGTCTGCTGGTCCTTGAAGGGCTGCGGACGGTATCGGGAGACCCAGTCGACGGCGTTCTTCAGGACGCCCGGCACGGAGGCGTTGTACTCGGGAGAGGCGATGATCAGTGCCTGCGCGGCCTCGATCCGCCGGCACAGGGCCAGGGCGCCCTCCGGCAGCCCCTCGCCGGCCTCGGCGTCACCGTCGTAGAGCGGCATCGGGAAGTCGCGCAGGGTCGCGGGTTCCGCCACGGCCCCGGCCTCGCGCACCATCGCCGCGACGAGGGCGGCGAGCCGGACGTTGACCGAGCCGGTCCGGGAGGACCCGGACAGGACCAGCACGCGCAGCGAGGAACGCGGGTGCTCGCCGTCGTGCGGACGTCCGGGGTCCACCGGGAAATGGTCGGTGTCTGTCGGGTTCATGCCGCCTCCTGCTTCTCTGCTTCTCTGCTTCCCAGCTCGGCTGCTCGGCTGCTCGGCTTATGGACTGCTCGGCTGCCGGACCGGCCGCCGCTCCCTCCCCCGCTCCCCTCCCCTCCCGCTTCGCACCTCCCCGCCACACCGGCGGACGGCGCGGCCCACGCGCGGCGGGACCCGCACACGCCGGTGTGCGGGTCCCGTCCGGGCCGCCGGGTCACTTCGCGCGGGGGTTCTCCCAGCGGTAGAACTCGTGGGCCATCGCGTCCTTCGGGCTGCGCCAGGTCTCCGGGTCGTGCGGGCTGACGTAGGCCGTGAGGCGCTCGCTCAGCATCCGGAACTCCGGGTGGTCCGTGACCTTGGCGATGGCCGGTCCGGGCGGCCGGTCCGCCTCGATGAAGTGCATGTACACGTCGCCGAACTGGAAGAGGCTCCGGCGTGTGACCCCTACCAGGTGCGGCAGTTCACCCGCGTCCGAGTCCGCGAAGAGCCCGGCGATGTCGGGGCCCGATCCCGGCGCCATACGGGCGACGATGAGAGCGCGGTGCGTGTCGTTCATCCGACGTGCTCGCCTTTCGTTTCAGAGACGGCTGGCGGCCGGGGCGTGGCCGTCGCGTACGCGCTGCTCGATCTTGTCCCGGATGAGCGCCATCTGGATCGGTGAGTTGCGGTTGATGTTGTCGGTCATCCAGGCGTCGTCCACGGGCGCGTCGGGCTTCATCGCGAAGTCCTGGGTCCACTTCATCCGGGTGCCGCCGGGCACCTCGAAGTACTGCCAGTGGATGTCCATGTGGGCGAAGGGGCCCGTCTCCACCCGCCGTGCGCGGACCGTGAGGCCCTTGCGGTCGACGGTCCGCTCGGAGACCCAGCTCCACACCGTGCCGTTCTCGTCGGGGTGCATGGTCAGGCGGAAGGTGGTCGTGTCCCCCTTCTGCTCCAGGATCTCCAGCGAGGCGTACTCGCTGAACAGCTGCGGCCAGCCGGGGAGATCGTTGGTCATCTCCCACACGAGCTCCACGGGCGCGTTGACGGTGATCTCGTTCTCGGTGTGTCCTGGCATGTCAGGCTCCAGTCATCAGGCTGTGGTTGACGAGGTCGAGGAATTCCCCGGGGGTCTTGCAGCGGTCGGCGTCGGTGGGCAGGGCCCGTCCGCGCCGGTTCTCCAGCTCACCGACGATGCCGAGCAGGCCCAGCGAATCGAGGCCGTACTCGTCGAACGAGGAGTCCGGACGGCTTGCCATCTCGGTGGGATCGACGGTGATGCCGGCGGTCTTCATCAGGGCCGCCAGCTCCTCCACTGTCAGTCGGTCGGACATCGCGTGCTCTCTTCCTGTGGGGGACACTCGGTTGCGGCGCACTGGCGGACTAGGGGCCCGCCGGGGATGCCTTGCGGACGACGAGCGCGGAGTTGGATCCCATTCGGCCGCGGCTGAGCACGAGCGCGGTCCGCAGCTCGGCCGTGCGGGCACGGCCCGTCACCAGGTCCAGGTCGTGGCACACGTCGTAGACGTTCGGGGTCGGTGGGACGACTCCGTGCTCCAGTGCCAGGACCGCGGCGGCGGTGTCGAGGGAGGGAGCCGCACAGTACGCCCTGCCGATACCGGACTTGGGTGCCGTGACCGGCACCTTCCGCCCGTGGTCGCCGAGCGCGTGGAGGATCGCGGCCGCTTCGGCCGCGTCGGCCTCCGGGGTCCCCAGGGCATCGGCGAAGACCACGTCGATGTCCTCGGGGCCGCAGCCGGCTTCCCGGAGGGCGCCGCGGACGGCGTGCGCCAGCCCCTCGCCCGCCTCGTCCCGGCGCAGGGTGCCGCTGAAGGTCGCGGCGTGGCCGGCGAGTACGGCGCGTACGGTGGCGCCGCGGCGTCGGGCCTCGTCCTCGTCCTCGACGACGAACATGGCGCCGCCCTCGGCGGGGACGTAGCCGCAGGCCTGGTCGGTGAACGGCCGGTAGGCGCGCTCCGGGTCGTCCCGCGTGCTCAGCCCCTCGTACCCCAGCTGGCAGACGATGGAGTACGGCGCGAGGGGCGCCTCCGTCGCTCCGACCAGCATGGCCCGACTGCCCCGGCGGATCGCCCGGTCGGCGTGCGCGAAGGCGTCGAGCCCGCCCGCCTCGTCGCTGCAGACGACCCCGCAGGGCCCCTTCAGTCCGCGGCGGATGGAGATCTGGCCGGTGCTCGCGGCGTAGAACCAGGCGATCGACTGGTACGGGCCGACGAAGCGCGGCCCCTGCTCCCAGAGGTGCTGCAGTTCGCGCTGGCCGAACTCACCGCCGCCGGAGCCGGCCGCGGTGACGACACCGAAGGAGAAGGGGTCGTCCTCGTAGTCGGCGCGGCCGAGCCGGGCGTCCTCCAGGGCGAGGTCGGCAGCGGCGAGGGCGTGGTGGGTGAACCGGTCGGTCTGCACGAGGAACTTGTCCTCGACCAGGGATCCCGGGTCGAAGCCCCGGACCTCGCCCGCGACGCGCAGCGGCAGGTGCTCGCAGCCCGCCCGGGTGACGCGGTCCAGGACGCTGACGCCGGACTGGGTCGCCTTCCAGAAGGCGTCGGCGCCGACGCCGTTGGGCGCGACGACCCCGATGCCCGTGATGACCGTACGGCTGGTCACGAGACCTCCTCCTTCGGCCGGGTCATGACCACGGCGGACTGGAAGCCGCCGAAGCCGCTGCCCACGGAGAGCACACTGCGCAGGTTCCGTTCCCGGGCGACCTTGGGCACGTAGTCCAGGTCGCATTCGGGGTCGGGCGTCTCGTAGTTGGCGGTCGGCGGCACCACCTGGTGCACCATGGCGAGGACGCAGGCCGCGAGTTCGATGGCGCCGATGGCCCCGAGGGAGTGCCCCACCATGGATTTGATGGAGGTCATCGGCGTCCTGTAGGCGTGGTCTCCCAGGACCTTCTTGACCGCCGCGGTCTCGTGACGGTCGTTCTGCTTGGTACCGGAGCCGTGCGCGTTGACGTAGTCGATCTCGTCGGCGGCGATCCCGGCCTGGGCGAGGGCGGTCTCGATGGCCCTCGCCATCTCCAGGCCCTCGGCGGTCAGGCCCGTCATGTGGTGGGCGTTGCCGAAGGTGGCGTAGCCGCCGATCTCGCAGTAGACGGTCGCACCGCGGGCGCGGGCCCGTTCCAGGTCTTCGAGCACCAGGACCGCGCCGCCCTCGCCGAGGACGAAGCCGTCCCGGTCGGCGTCGAACGGGCGGGAGGCGTGAGCCGGGTCGTCGTTGTTCGGCGACGTCGCCTTGATGGCGTCGAAGCAGGCCACGGTGATCGGAGATATCGGCGAGTCCGACGCTCCGGCGATGCACACGTCCATCCGGCCCTCGGCGATGGCGTGCACGGCGTACCCGATGGCGTCGAGTCCCGAGGTGCAGCCGGTGGAGACGGTCTGGACGGGGCCGCGTGCTCCCGTCTGCTCCGCGACGGCGGAGGCGAGGGTGGCCGGCGTGAACGCGCGGTGCAGATGGCGGCCGGCCAGCTTGTGGTCGACGTCCCACCAGGAGCCGGATTGGCTCACGGCGACGTAGTCGTGTTCCAGGCGGGTGGTGCCGCCGACGGCGGTGCCGAGGGAGACACCGGTCCGCCAGGCCTCGTCCGAGGTGAGGTCGAGTCCGGCGTCGCGCACCGCCTCGCGGGCGGCGACCAGGGCGAACTGGATGTAGCGGTCCGCGCGGGCCGCCTCCTCGTCGTCGAGGCCGTGCGCGGCAGGGTCGAAGTCGACCTCGGCGGCTATCCGGGAGCGGAATCCGGTCGGGTCGAAGAGGCTGATGCCCCGTGTCGCCGTGCGCCCGCCGGCCAGCAGGTCCCAGAAGTCGCGGACTCCGATGCCACCGGGGGCGACCACGCCCACTCCGGTGACGGCCACCCTCCGGCGGGTCACGAGACCGCTCCCGTGCGGTCCGGCGGCTGCTCCCACGCGGTTCCCTCCGGATTCGGGGCCTGCTCGGTGTCCACGTGCCCCAGCTCGGGGCGCGGGGCGAGCGGGCCGAGGTGGAAGACCATGCGGGCCTCGATGTCCCCGACGTTGCGGAAGCGGTGACGGGTGTTGAGCGGGACGAGCAGCCCCTGGTCGGTGCGCAGCGGGTGGGGTTCCCCGTCGAGGTCGACCTCCAGCCGGCCGCTGACCACGTACACGAACTCCTCGGAGTACGGGTGGTAGTGCTCGGCGATCGACTCCCCGGGGGCCATGATGGCCAGGCCCATGAAGCCGCTGGTCGAACCCACCGAGGTGGGGGTGAGTACGGCCCTCAGGTCGCCACCGCGCCGGCGGTTGGGCGGCGTCTCGCTCAGGTCCACGATGCGTGGGCGCTGTTGGGTCATGGTGGTTGCCTCCTGGCGTGTGGGGAGAGCCTCGACGGAGATCGGGGTGGGGAGAGGGTGGGGAAGAGGGGAAGGGGGTGGGGCCGGACTGCCCCGGGGGATCAGGACTGCGCGGGTGCCCGGCGGTCGGTGATCAGGTTCATGGTGTGGTGCGCGGCACGGCCCCGCCCGCCGGGTGCGACCGTCAGGCGGGCGAGCACCGCGGCCTTGCGGGGGCCCGCGACGCCGTGGACGGTCTCCGGGTCGGCGTCGAGCGGGCCGCGCACGTCGATCAGCCGGACGACGATGTCGTCGCGCTGGAAGATGCTGCTGCTCCGGACGGGGCTCGTGGACCTGCGCGCTGCCGCCTCGTCCTGCCCGGCCAGGAACCGGGCGAGCGCCTGGCCGCAGCCGGGCTTCGCCGGGTAGTAGATCGCGTGCCGCTGCACCTCGTCGGACTCGGGCTCCGGTGCGGCGATGTGGTGGACGGCCGGAACGGCGGCGCGCATGAAGAACATGCGGGCCGATTCCGGGTCGCCGAGGTCGCGGTCCTGTTCGAGGTAGGGGTTGATGGCCTCCTCGACGGCGCGGACCTCGGGCTGTTCCGACACGTGCCGCAGGGCCGCCATCAGGTCGCCCTGGACCTCGACCGTCCGCACCACCCCGGTTGCCGTGCATGAACAGCGAGGTGCGGCACAGCCGGGTGTGGTCGTCGACGCGGGCCGCCGGAGAGGCGTAGCTGGAGAGGATGGCCGCGACGTCCTTCTCGCTGCCCGGCTTGACGGTGAAGGTGAGGGCGTGGCGCACGATCCCGGCGCCCAGGCGGGGCGTGGACTGCAGACGCGCCGAGGAAGGGCGGGACGTCTGCTCGTAGCCGCGGCCGGTCTCGCGCAGGACGGTGAACTTCAGCGGGCGCATCGAGCGGGCGCAGGCACCGAGCGGCCGCACCTGTTCGGCGTGGTGGTCGCTGTTGACCCAGGCGAGGTACTGCGGGGCGCTCTCCCACTCGCTCGTGATGAGCCACTGTGAGGGGTTCTCGAAGGACTGGCACAGCTGGTCGCTGATGTGTCCCGGAACCGAGGCGATGTCGTCGCGGAGCTTTTCGTACGCCTCGAAGAACCGCTGCTGGGTCCCCTCGTGGAGGTCCATCAGAAGGACGACCCGGAGCATGGAGCCGTCGAAGGCTGACTGCGACACCCGCTCGGGCAGGGTGGTTGTCATCTACTCACTCCTTCTTGAGGGGGGTGGAGATCCATCGCGTACGGACCCCTCGTCCGTCACCGGTGGCATCCGCCCGGGCCGGCGGCCTCCTCACCGGGGGAAGGACGAACCGGCGCGTCCCGGGGGAGCCGCTGTCGCTCATCGTCATCCGGAGAGGGGCGTACCGCTACATGTCCGCATCAAGCGGGTGACAACCGGCGAATCAACCGGGCCTCGTCCAGGATCGGGGGCATAAAGAGTCCACTCCCCCACACAGAAAACAGGAGCCCGCAGCTGATGGAAGACAACGCCGATGTTCGCGTACCGGTTCTCGTCGTGGGCGGCTCCCTCGTGGGCCTGTCCACCTCGCTTTTTCTGAGCCGCCACGGAGTGAGGCACCTGCTGGTCGAGAAGCACTCCGGTACCTCCCCGCACCCGCGCGGCCGTGGCATCAACGCCCGCACGATGGAGCTGTACCGCACAGCGGGGGCGGAGCACGCGATCCGCCGGGCGGCGTCCGTACTGGAGGGCATTCAGGGCATTCTGCAAGCGCAGTCACTGACCGACACGGCCAACCACAACTGGCTGATCAAGTCCATCGACCCGTCCGGCGCACTGGCGCGTTTCAGCCCGACGCAGTGGTGCCTGTGCAGCCAGAACAACATCGAGCCGGTGCTGGCCGAGCAGAGCCGGGCACAGGGTGCCGACATCCGCTTCGGCCACGAGCTGATGAGCTTCGACCAGGACGCCACCGGGGTGAACGCCGTGGTGAAGGACCGTGCCACGGGCGAGCACATCACGGTGCGCGCGGACTTCCTGATCGCGGCGGACGGACCGCGCAGCCCCGTCCGCGAGCAGCTGCGGATCCCGCAGACGGGCAACGGCGAGCTGTTCCACAACGTGAGCGTCACCTTCCGCTCGGAGCGGCTGGTGAAGGTACTGGGCGACCTGCGCTTCATCGTCTGCTACCTGATGCGCCCCGGTGCCGACGGGGCGCTGCTGCCCGTGGACAACGACACCCAGTGGGTGTTCCACGCTCCCTGGCACCCCGACCAGGGCGAAACGCTGGAGGACTTCACCGACGAGCGGTGCGTGGACCAGATCCGGGAGGCGGTCGGCGTTCCCGATCTGGACGTGGAGATCGGCGGCAAGGCGCCGTGGCACGCGGCCGAACGGGTGGCCGAGCGGTATGCGTCCGGCCGGGTGTTCCTGGCCGGGGACGCCGCCCACGAGATGTCTCCCACCGGGGCCTTCGGCTCCAACACGGGCATCCAGGACGCGCACAACCTCGCGTGGAAGATCGCCGCAGTGCTCGGCGGGGCGGCGGGCATCGGACTCCTCGACACCTACCAGGCCGAGCGGCTTCCGGTGGCCAGGGCCACGAGCGAGCGGGCGTCGGCCCGTTCGGCCGAGCACAGCCACCCCGGGTACGCGCCTCCGCCCACCATGGGCGGCGGGCCGGGCAGCGGTGTCCTGACCACCGCGATGGCGTACTGCTACCCGCAGGGCGCGCTCGTCGGCGGCGACCCGGGGCGGCCCGTCATCCCGGAGACGCTGGGTTCGATGGGCGACACCGGGACCCGCGCCCCACACATGTGGCTGTCCAGGGCCGGTGAGCGGATCTCCACCCTGGACCTGTACGAGCGTTCCTTCGTGCTGCTCAGCGCCACGGGTACGCCGTGGCGGGCGGCGGCCGAGCAGGTGGCCGGGGAGCTGGGGGTGCGGCTGGAGGCGTACGCGATCGGCTCGGGTCCGGGGGCGGACCTGGTCCCGGAGGGCGGCGCCCCCTGGACCGAGGTCCACCGACTGGACGCCGACGGCACCGTACTCGTACGCCCTGACGGCTTCGTGGCCTGGCGCTCGGAAGGGGCCGCGGCCGACCCCGCGGCGGTCTTGCGCGAGGTCCTCTCGACGGTGCTGCGCCGGGCGTGACCACTCGTGCCCCTCGTCCGCCGGCCGTGCGCGCGGCCGGCGGACGGGGTTCAGCGGCAGGTCCAGCAACCTGCCCAGCAGCCGGCGTCGGGCTGGGCGGTGGGGCGGCGGCCGGAGCCGCTGCCGGCCCCCGTCCCGGCGCCGCCCGTCGCGCCGTCACGGCCACGGTCGCGGTCGAGGGAGGTCCGGTTCGCGTAGCAGGCGACGACGACCGCGATCGCGGCCAGTTCCTCCGGGGCGGCAACGCCCCGTTCCACACGCAGCAGGCTCGCTGTCGGAGCATCGTTCGGCATCGGCACGGCCTCTCTCACGGGGGCTGCGCGTGCGCCCCGTCGCATCGCGCGGGCCGGACCGGCTCGGCGTCGACGCGGGCGGCACACGGGTGGCTCGGCGCGCCGACGGGACGTTTTCCGCAGGCGCGAACCGGCCTCTGGGGTCCGGTCGGATCGCCAGGACCCCTGTCGCGTCCGACGGTACAAGCGCCCGCCGGGCGCGGCACGGCGAGTCCGCGGCACCATGCGGGGCGGCCGTGAGCGGCCACCAGCCCCTGCTCTGCCGGGGGTGCGCCGGCCACCTGTACGCCGTCTGCACGACGGATCACACGGGTGGGAACAAGGTCGGGCAATGGGAGGTCGACCACGAGATGCCGGTGTCGTGTCCGCTGGCGGGGCTGTTGCCGCTGACCGGGCGGGGCGTCTGCGTCCACGACCTGCCCGGCGCCGAGGAGGTCCTGGGCCCCCGCCGCTGAAGTCCGGCGGACTGGGCCGAACGGGTGGGTTCCGTCCACCGCCGGCATCCGGCGGCGGACGAGTCGGCCGGGGTCCCGGTCCTGCTGACGGAACACTGCCGCCCCGCGCCCGGGCTGCCGGGTCGGGCGCGGATGCCGTGGAGCGGGAGCGGTCGTCGGTGCAGCCGCGCCGGACGCCGGCCGGCTCCCGCCGCACACCGGTGCGCCGGTTCGCCGGTCAGCCGGACCGGCGGGCGGCAACGGCCTCGGCCGTCCGCGTCCGCCACTGGTCCGCCGTCATCCGCCAGATGACGTCGATCCCCGATTCGCCGGGCGCGAGCGGTTCTTCGGGCGCCGGTCCGCGCCCGATCTCGGTGAATCCCGAGCGCCGGGCAACGGCCCCGCCGGCCTGGTTCGCGGCGTCGTGGTGGATCTCGATGCGGTCGATGCCCTCCAGCCGGAAGCCCTCGCCGACCAGACCGGCGACGGCCGCGGTGACCAGGCCCCGTCCGGTCCACGCGGGGTGGAGCCAGTAGCCGATTTCGAGGCCGCCCGCTCCGACGCGGCGCATGAGGGCGCAGCCTCCGATCACTTCGGCGCCCGAGGTGATCGCGTAGCTGAAGTCCTGCCCGGCCTCCCACTGCTCCTTGGCCCTGGCGAGGTATTCGGCAGTCTGCCGCCTGCCGGGGTCGGCGGCCCAAGGCAGCCACGGCACCAGGTGGTCGAGCGACTCGCGGATCGCCTGTTCGAGAGCGTCGAGATCGCCCGTCCGCCAGCGGCGCAGGACGACGTGGTCCGAACGAAGGCTTTCGGCCGGTGCTTCCATGCACCGGATGCTCTCTCGGCCCTGCTCCCTGCGGCAAGGCATTAAGAACTCCCAACGAAATGGTCTTCGAAGGGGCGGTTGCAGGCGCTGGGTTGCTGTCGGGCAGCTTGGGGCGATGAACTCGCATGAGCCGGTTCCTCGGGAGTCGAAGGTCCTCGATACGAACTCGCCGGTCGGGCTGGAGGAACGGGCATGCGAGCTCAGCCTCGACCAGCGGTTGGACCCGGCATGGGTGCGGGCGAATGCGGCGGCCGAGGGACGTCACCGCTGGACAGCTCCCCGAGCGTCCAGGAATGGCTATGGGGCAGGGGCGTCCCGGACCGGCCGTGAGGCACGGCGCCAGAAGATGACTGCGCATACCGGGCTGCGCACGACCGAGCAGCCCGGCGGACGCGCCGCTGAACGGCGACACGGCCCCGGACGCCTGGTCCGGGGCCGTGTCAGTGATGTCACGGCGAACAGTGCCGCCGCGGGCTCACGCCTTGGCGTAGTGCACCGGGGAGCAGTCCTCCCAGGTCCCCTTCACCGCACAGATCTTGAGAGCCACCGTGGTCTCCTCGGCTATGTTGCCGCTCTTCCAGGGCGAGCAGTACGGCGAATTGTGGCCGCGGGTGCTGGCGACGCGGTCGGTGTGCCAGGCACCGCTCGGGTTGATGTCCATACGGACCTCGATGCCCACGCCGTCGGCGTAGAGATCACAGGCCCGGATGGCGTCACCCGGGACGGAGCCGGACGGGTCGGCGTTGAAGTAGCCGCTGCCGGCCAACTTGCCGCCATAGTAGGCAGTCATCTCCACGCTGGTGGATGCAGCGGCCTGACCGCTGAAACCGACCATCATCCCGACGGCGGCCGCACCGGCGGTGACGGCCTTGGCGGTCAGATTCATCGTGCGCTTCATGGGTCCTCCTTGGTCAGGGCGGGCCGCGGTGAGACGCGTGTTCATGGGTCCCCCCGCATGACTGGTCTGCCGCATCCAGGTCCCCTGCCTGGATACGCGTTCGAGCGCGTGGGGGATCCTATGGCCCTGCCGCTTCCCGGTCGAGAACGTATGCGCGGGTGCGGACCGGCCTGCCAAGGCCTGATCAGCGGCTATACCAGGACGTTCTTGTAGAACAGATTCGAGCGCCGGTCACCAGCGGCGCCCGACGCGAAGCCCAGGAAAAGGCGGGACTGTCCGGCGTTCGTGCGGTAGATCGCCAGTCCCTCCGGCTCACGGAACTCCAACGTGCCGCCCGCCTTCGTCAGAACCGGACCCTGCGTTATCGCACCCGTGTTCAGGTTCACGCTCGTGAGCTCGGCGTTGCCCGGCACCGGGTTGCTCGACGAGTACGCGTTGCCTGTCAGGTAGTACAGGTGCTGACCGTAAGTCGTATAGCCCTGCGCGGTGCCCCGAATCGACGGCTGCTTGAAGTAGGCCTTGGGACTGCTGAAGTCTCCTGCCTTTGCATCCGACATGGCGTAGACCGCTATGTACTTCGCGCCGTCCTTGTGGTGACGGACGGCCATGTTGTCGTAGACCGGGTCGATGGAGCAGGTGTACTCCACGGCCCCCGACACGGGGCTGTACTTGGTGATCGCCGACGATGTGCGGGACAGCGAACCGCCCTTCACGAACTTGAAGCGGCCGAGCCGGGTGCCGTAGCCGTTCGAGTTCGCGTCCACCTCGGTCCACAGCCAGCTCTCGCTGCCGCGGGGTTCCACACCGAACGACACCCCGTGGCCGAAGCCGCTGAGATGCATGTACGAAACATGGTTGCCGGCGAAGTCCAGCTGGGCGATGCACAGATCGCCGGCCTTGGTGTCGGTGCCGTTCCGCCGCTGTGCCACGAACAGACGCTTGTTGACGCTGTCGAAGGCGAAGCTCTGCTGCACGGTGTCGTCGTGCAGCGGCTTGTGCCGGAACAGGTCATACGAGGGCTTGGTCAGATCGAAGCGCGGCGACGCGGACACCGCCGCGGAGGCAACTCCCGCTCCGTACCCAAGGCCGAGCGACGCAAGCCCGATTCCGCCGCCCGCGCGCAGCAGACTCCGGCGGTTCAAACGTTCCTGCGGCATGAGTTCCCCCGATTGGACGAGTGTCGTGCGCACTGATCGCTTCGGGGAGTCTAACGGGGCGCCCCCGGCGGGATGTGGGCCTGCGGCACAGCCGTACGGCTGTGCGCGCCCGGTTGCGAGAGCCGTCCACAGCGCCTGGTGCCCGGGAGAAGTCCAGGGCGCTCACGCTGCAGAGCTCGGCCGGCAGGTCATGCCCGACCCGAAACCGAGTTCCCGCGGGAGACGCTCCCCACTCACCCCGGCGTGCAGGAGGAACAGAGCACCCTGGAACACCAGCCGGTCCGGATGCAGCTTGCGTCCTGGATACCGCTCCCGACCTGCAACCTTGGGCAGCAGCGGCTCGATCACCGCCCACGACCCGTCGTCAACACGCCACGGCTTCAGCCGAGTGACCCCGCATCCCGGATCGTCGCTTCCGCAGCGATCCAACCATCTCGAAGATCATTTCGTTCGGACGTCCCAGGATCCAGCCTGCCCCGGGTGACACAGTGCGTACGCACGGGACAGGTCGACCGAGCCGTCTCCGGAGAGCCGGAGGAAGTGTTCCACCTGCCAGGCCTGCGTACTGCGGGCCTGCCGGCTCGTGGTGGCCGCCCATGGCGGATAGACGCGGAACGCCCTCTTCCCGCCGGAGCCGTTCGTCGACACGACGTTCCGTTCGCGCAACACCTCCCGCGGGAAGACGAACTGTCCGAAGTCCTCGCCCTGACGGGCGCTGATGACGAACAGGTCGACGGGATCCGCGGCATCGAAGGGCTGGATCGGCCCGCCCGCGGACCTCTTCCACACCGTGACGAACTGGCCGGCCTTCGCCGGGGTCGTCCGGGCGACACGGAATCGGACCGAGAGACCGTCCAGGGTGAACGCGCACGCCCCGTAGTCGGCGCTCTCCGCCTCCGGCACCGGCGGCGAGCAGGTGAATCCGCCCGGACCGTAGGCCAGCTCCATGGCCTTCAGCAGGTCGCCAGGGACCCGCGAAGGACCTTCGCGGGCTTCGAGGACTTCGCGTTCCATCGGCATGCCAGCCATCTTGCCAGATATCGAACACGCGAACGAGTAGAGACTTTCTCTTGAACTCCTGTGCGATCGATTGATCACCGTTGGTATGCTCCCGCACGATCGGAGGGGGCCGATCACGAAGAGCCAGGCCGGCCGGCCCGCGAGAGCGGCTGCCCGAGGCCTGCTCCCTGACGACCCCTTCCTCCGTGTTCGCCCAGGAGAGGGTGGTTGTGGACCCCACCGCAAGACGAACGTCACGCCCGCACCGAGGGATCGGGGCTGCCGCGCTGGCCCTGGTCACCTCCGCCGCGCTACTGGCCACGGCACCGGCCGGGGCGGCTGCCGCCCCGGCGGCCGGGGCCTCGGCCGCGGGAGGCCCCACAGAACTCGTACTGCCCGCTGCCCCGCGCGGCCTCCCCGCCCGGGACCAGCTCTTCGTGGCCGGCGACACCGGCCTCCTGCACGCCCGCGAGGGCGGCGACCAGCTGCTGTGGACTCGCTACGACACCGGCGCCACCACCGACACCGGCCTGCGACTGCCGGCCCCGGTCAGTGGAGACCTGGAGCAGGGCCAGCCCGCCGGCGGATACCGCGGAACCCCTGACCACCGCTACGGAACCTCCTCCGACACCGTCGCCGTCCCCACGGAGGCCGCGGCGCAGGCACCCGCCCGGGTCGACCTGTTCGACCTGACCACCGGAAAGCCCGTCGCAGCGGGTACCGTCACGATCCCCACCGGGCAGAGCTACGCGGGGACGTACGGGCGCACCGTGCTGACGTTCGAGGGCAGCAGCTCCGCGGTCACCGGCTGGTTCCTGAACCGGCTGGACGGCGGCTCCACGATCCGCACCAAGGTGGTGCTGCCGGCCGGCGCGACCCTCGATACCACAGTGCAGGACGGCGACCGGGACTCGCTGATCCTGCGTCACCGCCTGGACGAACTGCACCGATCCACCCTCGTCGACGTCGTCACGGGGCAGACCAGCGCGCTTCCGGACGGGGACGGGTCCGAGCCCTCGCACACCTTCAGGCTGGCCGGGGGCAGAGTGCTGCGCACCGGCGACGGCACCATGGTGGACGTCCTGGACCGGGCACAGCCGCAGAACGTGCTGAGTTCCACCGATCTCGGCCTGTTCTCGGGCGAACTGAGGCTGCTCGGCGACTGGTTGGTCGTGACCGAATCCGTCTCGGCATCCCCGGGCGACAATCGGGGCCGTCCGCTGCGCTTCACGTCCGTCGGCTCGACGTCCGGAGCGGTCGAGTACGTGCTGGAGCTCGCCGACTCCCAACTGCTGCCCGCGCCGGACGGCTCGCTCATCGCGGTCGGCAGCCCCAAGGCGCCCGCGTACGCCACCCAGCCGCGGGTGGCCGTCCAGCGGATCACCGCGACCGGCACCGGCACGCCGCAGGCCGCGAAGCTCACCGACGTCCCGCCGGCCCCGGCCACCGTCTTCGGCCTGTCGATCGGCGGCGGGGTGCTCACCGCCGCGTCGGACACCGTGCGCTTCCAGCCGAGCGACACCACCGGTTCATTCCGCAGCTACCGGATCTCCGACGACCCGACCCCGGTCAAGACCTTCGAGAACCTCGACGGAACGCACTCCATCAACACGTGCACGAGCCACGCAACCGGTTGCGTCGGCCTGCGGTCCACCGGCGACGGCCGGTACCTGGAGGAGGCGCCGGTGCAGCGGAAGGCGGCCGTCTTCCGCAGGATCGGCTACCCCGACTGGGCGGGCACCATCCCCACCGGTGACGTCGACGGCCTCCGGACCGCCGACGCCGCGGGCCGCTACGTGGCGCTCGCGCAGACCGCGAACGGCAACTGGACGTCCAACCACAAGGTCGTGATCGGTGATCTCGACGCCCGCGCTCAGGTGTACACGACGCAGGCGACCGGCGTCGCGATCCAGGGGGACACGCTCTGGCTCTCGCTGCAGGGCGACAGGACGGTCTACGCCAGGGACATGCAGGGCTCGGCGGACCGGGGCACCTTCACCACACCCTGCCCTGCCACCCTGCTGGAGGCCGTCGGACGCTACGTCGGCTGGGCCTGCCAGGACAGCCAGGGCACGGTGCGCACCAGCGGCGTGTACGACACCACGACCCGCCAGACCCTTTCGTTGCCGGTGATGAGCACCGACGCGACCAACAGGATCTCGGGCCGGGAGTCGCTGCTGGGCGACGGCTATCTGGTGCGTCAGGACCTGGCCGCCGGCCGGCTGCTGCTGCTCGACTTCCACGACGGCATCACGACGTCCGGCGGTGAGAGCACCGTGCGGGTCCGCACGCTCGCCCAGGGCGAGGAGTGGAAGCTCCAGCGGCGGCCGAACCGGTCCTGGGCGGTGGACCGTACCGGGCCGAACATCGCGTGGACCGACGCCGACGGGCAGCGCATCCACGTCGTCAACAACGGCATCGCCGCGGCGCAGGCCGGTGACCGCTTCACCACGCTGACCCCGGCCCGGCTGCTGGACACCCGGGCGGGCGTCGGCCGCCCCGGCACGGCACCGGTGGCGGCCGGCGGCGAGGTGTCGTTGCAGGTCTCGGGCCGGGCGGGCGTTCCGCAGTCCGGGGCCGACGCCGTCGTGCTGAACGTGACCGTCACCGACCCGGAGTCCGACGGACACCTGACCGTCTGGCCCTCCGGCACCACCCGTCCCGACTCCTCCAACCTCAACTGGACGACCGGACGGACGGTGCCGAACCAGGTCGTGGTGCCGCTCGGCGCGGACGGCAGGGTCTCCCTGCACAACGCCGGCTGGGGCACGGCGCACCTGATCGCCGACGTCTTCGGCTACTACTCCGCGGACACCTCGGGCAGCACCTTCACCCCGGCGGGCCCGGCCCGTCTGTTGGACTCCCGTACGGGCGTGGGCCGGCCCGGCACCGCCCCGGTCGCCGCCCGCAGCGAGGTGTCGCTGCAGGTGGCCGGCCGTGACGGGGTGCCGCAGTCCGGGGTGAGGGCCGTCGTGCTCAACGTGACGGTGACGGACGCGCAGGACGACGGGCACCTGACGGTGTGGCCGTCGGGCGTCGCCCGGCCCGACTCCTCCAACCTCAACTGGACGGCGGGCCGGACGGTGCCCAACCACGTCGTGGTCCCGGTCGGCGCGGACGGCACGGTGAAGCTGTTCAACGCGAGCTGGGGCACCGCCCACCTGATCGCCGACGTCTTCGGCTACTACTCCGAGGACCAGGCCGGCGCCGGCTTCCATGCCGCCGCCCCCCAGCGGGTGCTCGACACCCGGACCGGCAGCTCCGTGCCCGCCCGTGGCAGCACGCTGCTCGACCTCTCCGGAAACGGTGAACTCGGCCGGGCCAGGGCGGTCGTACTGAACGTGACCGTCACCGACCCGGAGTCCGACGGACACCTGACCGTCTGGCCCTCCGGCACCACCCGTCCCGACTCCTCCAACCTCAACTGGACGACCGGACGGACCGTCGCCAACCTCGTCACGGTACCGGTGGGCACCGACGGCAAGGTCGAGCTCGCCAATCTCGGCTGGGGCTCCGCCCACGTCGTCGTCGACCTCTTCGGCCACTTCGGCTGAGGGGTCGTTCTCCCGCCTGCGTCTCCCTGCCGGGTCGTACCCGGCGGGGAGACGGCTGTCGCGGCTCTTGACGGCCGCAGGGGTGCAGAGCACAGTGGCCATCGTTCTGAGAGCGCTCTCAGAACGATGGACCCGGGCTCCCCGTCCCCCCGCACCCGCGCCCCGGCGCGCGCTTCAGAGAGGGCACCCATGCGCGAGACATCAGGAAGGAAACGAGCCGCCTTACGGCGGGCCGTCCTCGCCGCGATCGGCACGACCGCCCTGGTCGCCACCGCCGCGGCCGGAGCCGTACTGCCCGCGAACGCCGCGGCTCCCCCCACGCCCGCGGGCTGGACCCAGCTGTTCCTGGAGGAGTTCGACGGGCCCGCCGGCTCCGGGGTGGACACCGCCGACTGGCAGTACACCACCGGCACCAGCTACCCCGGCGGACCCGCGAACTTCGGTACCGGCGAGATCGAGACGATGACCGCCGACCCCGCCAACGTGTCGCTCGACGGCGCGGGCCACCTGCGCATCACACCCCGGCGGGATGCCGCGGGCCGGTGGACGTCCGGCCGCGTCGAGACCCGTCGGGGCGACTTCCAGCCCCCGCCGGGCGGCACGCTCCGCGCCGAGGCCCGCATCCAGATGCCCAACGTCACCGGCCCGGCGGCCAAGGGCTACTGGCCCGCCTTCTGGATGCTCGGCACCCCGTACCGCGGGAACTGGTGGAACTGGCCGGGCATCGGCGAGATCGACATCATGGAGAACGTGCAGGGCCTCAACACCGTCTGGGCGACGCTGCACTGCGGCACGAGCCCTGGCGGCCCCTGCGGCGAGACGTCCGGGATCGGCGGCCAGCGCACCTGCCCGGGGGCCGGCTGCCAGGCCGGTTTCCACACCTACGCCGTCGAGTGGGACCGCTCGACCGCGGTCGAGCAGATGCGGTTCTCCGTCGACGGACTGGGCTTCCACACCGTGCGCGCCGATCAGGTCGATGCGGCGACCTGGGCCGACGCCACGAACCACGGCTACTTCATCATCCTGAACGTCGCGATGGGCGGCGGCTTCCCCGACGCGTTCGGGGGCGGACCCGACGCCGGTACCGAGCCGGGCCACTCCATGGTCGTCGACTACGTGTCCGTCCTGCGGTCGGAGGGGGGCCCGACTCCGCCCACCACTCCCCCGACCACCCCGCCGTCCGGCAACCGCGACGCGTACGCCGCCATCCAGGCCGAGTCCTACGACGACCAGTCGGGCGTGGCCAAGGAGACCTGCACGGACGCGGGCGGCGGCCAGAACCTCGCGGCCCTCGGCAACGGCGACTGGGCCCTTTTCCGAGGCGTGGACTTCGGCTCCGCCCCGGCGACGCAGTTCCACGGCAGGGTCGCCGGCGGCGCCGCCGGCGGGGTCAGCGGGCTCGTCGAAGTGCGGCTCGACAGCCGGACCTCGCCCCCGGTGGGCAGCTTCTCCGTCGCCGACACCGGCGGCTGGCAGAGCTGGCGCACGATCCCGGCGAACATCACCGCGGTCACGGGCACGCACGACGTCTATCTGACCTTCACCAGCGGCCAGCCGGCCGACTTCGTGAACGTCAACTGGTTCGACTTCGGCCACTGACGGGACGGCGGGATCCGCTTCCGCTCGCGGGCGCGGCCGGTGCGCACCGGCCGCGCTGCGCCGTTCATGCAGGCCCTGGCGGGCAGCTTCTCCACGCGCAAGCAGGGCCTGGAGGGCCGGTGGGACCGCGGCGAGCAGGTGGCGACGGAGGACCTGAGGGTCGCGTTGCAGCACTACCGCTCGTTCTTCAACCGGCTCCTCAACACCTGAACCGACAGCCGCCCTCGCACCAGCCGGGCAGCCACGTCCCGGACGGGGTCACGCCTCGTCCGGGAGGTGGATGTCCAGGACGCAGATGTCGTCGCGGTTCGCCCGACGCCGCCCCGCCAGCGTGCGGGCGAGCTCCTCGTCCGTGCCGCTCCCCAGAAGTCGGAGGGCGTCCTGCGCGAGCCGGTCCAGTCCGAGGTCGATGTCCTCGCCCGGCTCCTCCACGAGACCGTCGGTGTAGAGCAGCAGGCGGTCGCCGGGCAGCAGGTCGATGACGGCCTGTCCGTAGACGGAGTCGTGGGCGGCGCCCAGGAGGCAGCCGTCGGGCTGTGGCAGGAAGCCCGCCCGGCCGCCGCGGAGCAGCAGCGGCGGCAAGTGCCCGGCTCGGGCCCAGGTCAGGCGCCGGTCCTCGGGCTGGTAGCGGGCGATGACCATCGTCGCGGTGGCGGATGGTTCCGCGTCGGTGTGGAGCAGCAGGTTGTTGAGCCGGCGCAGGACGTCGATGAGGGCCGATCCGGTGATGGCCATGCCCTTGGCGGTGAACCTCAGTTGAGCCATGGTCCCGACGGCCGCGAGGCCGTGGCCGGCCACGTCCCCGACGACGAAGAGCGCGCTCCTGTCGGGCAGTTCGATGGCGCTGTACCAGTCGCCACCGACGTTGGCCCCGCTGTCGGCCGGCGTGCAGGCCACTCCGACGCACAGGCCGGCGAGTTCCAGGGACTGTTCGGGGATGGGTAGCAGGGTCGACTGGAGCCGGGCTGCGAGCGCGCGCTCGGCCTGGAGCATCCCGCGCTGGACCAGGGCGGCCCGCTCGCTCTCCCGCAGCGCGCGTTCGGCGTCCCGCTGGGCGGTGACGTCCTGGAAGAAGCCGTGGACCTCGACCGGGGTGCCGTTGGCGGCGGTCTGCGCCTCCACGACGATCCGCAGGTCCCGTACGCCCTCGCCGGTGGTGATCCGGAAGGGCCGGTCCACGGGGTGGCCCAGTCTCAGCAGCCGCCGGACGGACGCGGCGAGACCCTCGCGGTCCCCAGGCAGCACGTGGCGGGGCAGCTCCTCCAGGCCGATCGGCCCCAGGGCGGGCTCCCGGTCGAAGATGGCGTAGACCTGGTCGGACCAGACGACGCGGTCCGTCGTCAGGTGCCAGGCCGCCCAGCCGAGGTTGCCCAGGCGCTGCAGTTCGGCCAGTCTGCGGATCTCGCGCTCGCTGGTGTCGTGCCGGATCCAGGAGACCGCCAGGCGGTCCCCGAGACGGGCGGCCCGGACGGAGTACACCGACTCCTGGGGGAATCCGGCCCCCACGTCGTGGTACCGGAAGGGCTCCCCCTCGTACACCGCCCCCGTGGCGAGCGTGTCCTGGTAGCCCTCCCACAGTGCGGTGCCCGCCACGGTGGGATACGTCTCCAGGACCTTGCGGCCGATGAGCTCCTTGCCCCGGCGCCCGGCCACGTCGACCGACTCCGGCGCCGCCGCGTCGATGCGGTAGTCCTCGATCTCCCCCGCCGCCGAACGCAGCGGAGTGAGCAGGACCGCGGGGCCGGACAGCACGTCCAGGATGCGCTGCACCTGTTCCGCGGCGTCGGGGGCCGCCGCGCCCTCGGCCGCGCCGCCGCCGGGCGCGCCGAAGGCTCGCAGCAGCGCACCGCACAGCCGCACGGCCTGGCGCAGCAGCGTGCGGGTACCTGCGTCGAAGACGCCGGGCCTGGTGCGCAGGAACCCCACGGCCGCCCTGACGGCTCCGTCGGACGGTACGGGGACCCAGGCGCGCGAGGGCCAGCGCTCGGGCGGGTTGCCGATCAGCAGGTAGCGGCGCGCGTCCTGCGCCGGGTCCTCGAGCCACACGGAGTGCCCGGCGGCGATGGCTTCGAGGGCGGCGACGCCACTCAGCGGCGGAACGTGGGCCCATTGGCAAGCCAGTTCCTCGTCGATGCCGGCGTGCCCGGTCAGGTCCAGGCTGCCCGCTACCGTCACCGTGTAGATCATCACGGCGTCCACGCCGATCGCCTCGGCGAGCACGGCGCGCAGCAGCTCCGCGACGTCTGCCTCGTCCCGTGCCTCGGCCAGGCACTCCGCGATCCGGGCCAGCAGCGGGCGCAGCCCGTCCGCGTCCGGCGGACCGTCGCAGGGGCCCCCGGCGCCGACGGCCTGCTCCGGCCGGGCACCGCGGTCCGGGGCGGCCGGCACCGACGGGCCGGCCGGTACGGCGGGCGGCCGGCCGGGGCCGACCCGGCCCAGGACAAGCCAGCACTCCTCCATGAGGGTGCTGCCCTGCCTGGTCGCACGCTCCAGCAGCCTCTCGTAGGCCGCGTCCGCGGAGATGCCCTCCTGTGCCATCAGGACGCCCTTGGCGCGCTCCAGGACGGCCGTGGACGCGGAGACGCCCTCCAGGTCCGCGATCTCCGATCGCAGCCTGGCGACCACCTTGGCCAGCGCGAGCACCTCGGGTGAGGTGCCTTCGCCGGGGGGTCCGACGTCGTGCGTCATACGTCGAGGATGGCACGGCGCGCAGCCGGTGTGCGGGCTCGGCCCGCCCGCCGCGGCCCGGGGGCCTGCCGCGCTTCGGGCGCGGCTGCGCCCCGCGGGAAGGGCGCCGTCCGCGGAGTTACCCTCGGAGCAGGCCGCGAAAGGGATGGTGCGCATGTGTCGGTGGCTCGCCTACTCGGGTACGCCCGTGCTGCTCGACACCGTGCTCTACCGCCCCGAGCATTCGCTGATCAACCAGAGCCTGCGTTCCCGGCTGGGTGTGGAATCGACCAACGGCGACGGCTTCGGGCTCGGCTGGTACAGCGCGGACGGCAACGGGACGCCTGCGGTCTTCCGCGACATCGGCCCGGCCTGGAACAACCGCAACCTCCAGGAGCTCGCCGCGCACGTCCGCTCGCCGCTGTTCTTCGCGCACGTGCGGGCCTCGACCGGCTCGGCGATCCAACAGACGAATTGCCACCCGTTCCGGCACGGCCGCTGGCTGTGGATGCACAACGGGGCGATCGGGGACTTCCACCGGCTCCAGCGCGATCTGTGCATGGCCGTCGACCCGGCCCTGTTCTCGTGCATCGAGGGGTCCACGGACTCCGAGGTGATGTTCTACCTCGCGGTCACCTACGGGCTCGACCAGGACCCCCCGGGCGCGGTGGCGAGGATGGCGGGGCTCGTGGAGCGCCTCGGCAAGGAGCACGGCGTGGCGGAACCGCTCCAGATGACGGTGGCGGTGAGCGACGGTGAGCGCGTGTGGGCGTTCCGGTATTCCAGTCAGGGGAGGTCGCGCTCGCTCTACTACAGCAGCAGGGCCGACACGGTCCGGCACCTCTACCCGGAGATCGACTACCTCAGGGAGGTGTCGGACGAGACCCGCATCGTGGTGTCCGAGCCGCTGGGTGACCTTCCGGGTGTGTGGAACGAACTCCCCGAGAGCAGTTACGCGGTCGTCCCGTCCGGTCGGGACGTGGACTACCTCCCTTTCATTCCGGAGCTCTAGCCACGGCCTCGGCCCCCGCGCGCGGGGTGGTCCGGCGGGTGGGCGAAGCACAGGAGGAGGGCCTGGAAGGACGGCACCACCGCCTCGGCCATGCCGGTTCCTACCGGAGGCCGGAGGCCCCCACCCTCACCGAGAGGACCCCCGATGTCACTGGCCGTGTTCACGTCGGCGCCTCGTCACGGGAGCCGGTCCCCGCGCGCGCCGGTCGGACCGGGAAGCGGCGGCCCCGCCGCGGCCACCGTACCGACCATGGGCGTGGAGGAGGAGTTCCTGCTCGTAGAGCGCCGCAGCAGGGCTCCGGTGGGCCGCGCGGCCGGGGTCATCGAGGCGGCCTCGGGCAGACTCGGGCCGCTGGTCCAGCCGGAGTTCTTCACCGCACAGGTCGAGTCGTGCACGAGCCCGACGTCGAGCACGGCGGTGCTGCGGGCCGAGCTGGCGTGGCTGCGGGCCGAGCTGGTCCGGGCGGCGCGGGCACAGGACTGCCTGCTCGTCGGCACCGGCACTCCAGTGATCCCGCCCGAGCGTCCGCTGACCGTTACTCCGGACGAGCGCTACCGGCGCATGGCGGTCCGCTTCGCCTCGGCCGTGGCGGGCCACGACCAGCCGGTGTGCGGCTGCCACGTCCACATCGGCGTGTCCTCCCGGGCGCAGGCCCTGGACCTGGCCAACCGGCTCAGGCCGTGGCTGCCCGCCCTGCAGGCCCTGAGCGCGAACTCCCCCTTCGACCGCGGCCGGGACACCGGCCACGCCAGCTGGCGGGCGGTCGAACACGCCCGATGGCCCACGGTGGGGCCCGCTCCCTTCCTGGACGAGGCCGCCTACGAGCGCATCGCCCATGATCTGGTGCGGTGCGGGGCCCTGCTGGACCGACGGATGATCTACTGGTACGCCCGCCCGTCCGAGCACGTGCCGACGCTGGAGATCCGCGTCGCCGACGTGAACGCCCGCCTCGACACCGTCGTCCTGCTGGCGGCGCTCGTCCGAGGACTCGCGGGGGTGCTGTTGCCGGAGCGCGACGAGGGCAGGCCGGCGCCGTTCCTGGAGTGCGGGCGGCTGCGCGAGGCGCACCGGCTCGCGGCCCTGCACGGGCTGGACGGCGGATGGGGCCTCGACCCGGTCGGCGGGGCGCACGTGCCGGTGTGGGACATGCTCGATCGGCTGCGGGAGCGGGCCGAACCCGGACTCGCCGCGGCCGGCGACCTGCTCCTGGTGGACACCCTGCTCGACCGGCTGCGTGCGGAGGGCGGTGGTGCGAGCCGTCAGCGGGCCGCCCGTGCCCGGCGGGGACGGCTGGCCGACGTGGTCGACAGCCTGGCGGCGGCAACGGCGGCCGCATGACACGAGACGACACGAGGGCCGTGCGATGGAGAGGGGTTTCCCGTCACCTCGGCCGGGAACGCGCCGGGTGAGGGGGCTCCGGGGACATGGAAGGAGCTGTCATGGACGACCAGGGCGGCGCAGGAGGAGTACCGCTGCACCACGGCGACGAAGACCGGCACCGGGCACCGCACGCCGCACCCCGGGCCGGGAAGGCGCCCGGGGACGCGGGCGGGGACGACGGGACCACGCGGGCCGCGGACACGGACGAGGCGAGCCGCCTCGACCGGCCGGTCGAGCCCGGCCGGTCCGGCCCGGGCACCCGCTGGACGGGGCCGGACGGCGAACGGCCCGCCGGCCCCCGGCGACCTTCCACCTGAGGAGGTCGCCGTGCACCGGAGCCACGGGGCGCCCACGGGCCGCGCCCCCACCTTCCTTGCCGTCCACCGGGGCGGCGTCCTCGGCTCCTCACCGGAGTCACCGGTCGGGCAGGGCCTGGGGCCGGCTACGCGTACGGTTGCAGAGAGGCGGGAGTCGTGACCGAGAAGGACATCTGGGGATACCACGAGGCTGCCGACCACCACAGCGGCATCGACCTCGTCGGCTACAAGGTCGAGGCCACCGACGGCCACATCGGAAAGGTCGACAAGCACTCCGCCGACTTCCGCTCCTCCCACATCGTCGTCGACACGGGCGTCTGGATCCTCGGCAAGCACGTCCTCCTGCCGGCCGGCGTCGTCGAGCGCATCGACACGGCCGAGGAGAAGGTCTACCTGAGCCTGACCAAGGAGCAGATCAGGAACGCGCCCGACTTCGACGAGGCCAAGTACGCCGGTGAGCCGAATTTCATGGACCGGTTCGGCCACTACTACGGGCAGTCCCACATGTAGCGGCCCGGTAGGGGCCCGCGCGGGGTGCGTGCCCCTGCCCGGGTCGCGCGGGACCGGGCGGTTTCCCGCGGGTCACCGCCGACGGGCGCGTCGTCGCCCGCGGCCCCGGCCGACGGCACCCTGCCGGAGCGGTCCGTGCCGGGGAGGCCGTACCGGCGGAACACCCCTCCCCGCTCCGGTCCACCTCCTGGGCTCACCCCGGACGTTGATCACCCGTTACCCTTCTGTTCGGCGAGGCCACCGCCTGTTGATCATGGAGGAAATCACGTGCCCGAACCGCGTTCCGGCAGCCGTCCCACCCTGGAGGCCGTCGCGGCGCTCGCGGGCGTGTCGAGGGCCACGGTCTCCCGTGTGGTCAACGGCGGTGACGGAGTCCGCCCGCATCTGGCCGAACGGGTGCAGACGGCGATCCAGGAGTTGGGTTACATCCCGAACCACGCGGCCCGCACACTGGTCACCCGACGCACCGGCGCCGTCGCGGTGATCATTCCCGAACCCGAGGCGAGGATCTTCTCGGGACCCCTTCTTCTCCCGTCAGATACGCGGCATCAGCAAGGAGTTGACCGCGCACGACGCCCAGCTGGTGCTGCTGCTGGTGGAGGACCACTGCGACTACGACCGCATCGAGCGGTACCTGGCCGGCGGCCATGTCGACGGAGCCCTCGCCTTCTCCCTGCACACCGACGACCCACTGCCCTCCATCGCCGCCCGCATCGGCATGCCCATGGTCTACGGCGGGCGTCCGGGCTGGACCGCCGGGCCCGGGGAGGACGGCCGGGTGACATACGTGGACGCGGACAACCGCGGGGGTGCCCGGGACGCCGTACGCCACTTGCTGGCGCGGGGACGGCGACGGATCGCGCACATCTGCGGCCCGCTCGACCAGACCTCGGCGGCCGACCGGCTGAGCGGCTATCGCGACGTACTCCCGGCCGCGGGGTCCGAGCTGGTCGCCGTGGGGGACTTCACCGCGGCGGGCGGAGCCCGCGCGATGGCCGAACTGCTGGACCGGGACCCCTCGATCGACGCGGTGTTCGCCGGCAACGACCTGATGGCGACCGGGGCACTGCGCGTGCTGCGCGAGCGCGGCCGGGTGGTCCCCGGGGAGGTCTCGGTGGTGGGCTTCGACGACGCCGAACCGGTGGCGGAGAGCGCCGACCCTCCGCTGACGACGGTGCGTCAGGACATCGAGGGCATGGGGCGGACGATGGCCCGGCTGCTGATGGAGCGGCTGGGAGACGGCCGCGAGGGCCGGACCGCGCCGGGGCCGGTGATCACCGAAACGATCCTGGTGGAGCGCGCGTCGGCCTGACGTGGAGCCCGCGCCCGACGCAGGCCCCGGATCCCCGCCGGTCAGGCGCTGTGGGGCGCTTTCGGGGACTCCTTCGCTGCTTCGTGCTCGATCCTGCGCTCATGGCGGCGGTGGAGTCGGCGGCAGCCGACGAGCCGAGCCATGGTCTGTTCGGTGCTCCATCGGTGAGGTGCCGGCCGCTGCACAGACTCCATGGCTGTGCCGAACACGCCCCTGGAGGTGTTCCAGCGATCCGTCGACTCCGCCCGCCCCTGGGCAGCACGCGGGACGAGGCCGTCCCTCTCGGCTACCAGGCCCGGGCCTACAAGGCCCACCTCTACGACCAGGTCTCGGCGTTGACCACGGCCGAAGCTCTCCACCGACTCGGGCGGGGCGAGGAGTGCATCACCCGACCCTCTTCAGGTTCTCCTGCACGCCGGCAACACGGGTGGGGACAGCGGCACGCGCCGGGCGCCCGACGCCAGAACCGGAGCGTCTACCGTGCCACAAGGCCCGCTGCCGACCGGTGGGAACGGCCGAAGCCGTTCCCACTCGGCATCCGCGAGATCGCCCCGCCCCATGCCCACAGGAACGACTCGGGCACGAAGTAGTCACATGAACGGCCGGACACGCCCTACGGGCCACAGCCGCTCGATGGACGGATCCGTCCGCGAGGCGATGCCGCAAACCGGTCCCCGACGGGGCCGGCAGCGTGCTCTGCCGGTCAGCGCTGGGGGCACTGCTTCCAGGAGAAGTGGTACACGCTGTTGATGCTGCCGTCCGTCGAGTCGAGGGCCATGAAGCTGGTCCTCGACGGGTCGGACGTGCCCACCTCCGCACGCAGTTCGGTGTTGATGTTGAAGTTGCGCTGCTCGCCGCAGGGCGACCAGGCCAGGGCTTCGATGCCGGTGGTGTCGGTGGCCTGCCAGTTGTCGTCGAGCGCCCCGACGAACCGGTGGGTCCGGTAAGCGGTCTGGCTCATGCCCTGGAAGTAGTAGCTGGCCTTCTGCGTGCCGACCGCGCCCGGCTGGAGGCTGCCGAAGCCCCGGTAGTCCACCTTCGCGATGGCGTAGGTGTAGCCCTGCGGGACGTGCACGACGAGGGACAGGAGACAGTTCTTGCGGCCCTCGACGGCGGGGGCGCCGCCGCCCGCCTGGGCCACGTACTCGCTGTAGGTGACGGTGAAGGCCGAGTTGTCGGGCGACACGGCGACGGCGGCACTGCCGGGACGGCAGCCCGATCCGTTGACCGTGGCGACATCCACGGCCACTTGGTCGAGGGGGGCCGAGGGGGAGGCCCCGGCGGCGGGACTGAGCGTGACGAGCGTTGCGGTCACGGCGGCTGCGGTGAATCCGGTACGGAGCGACTTGATCACACCGACATGGATAGCGGTCCGCGCCGGACGGAGCCGGCCGGTGGGCACGCGGTCTCACCTTGACGGCCGAAACGATTCACCGCAGAAACGATAAATCGCCCCAAATAGCCCGGCAATCGGCCCCAAGAGACCTTCAAGAAGCATCGGCCGGGCCGGTCATCCATGGCATATCTCCACTTATGCCCTAATATCGGCGGGTTCCTTCAGTCCCTCAGCGGCTTCCGGAGCCGTCCCCGACCTCCGCTCCGGGCCATCCTGCGGTGAGGAGTTCGATGTCCCGCCCGTCCCGGTCCGCCGTCCTGTCGGCGCTGGCCCTCGTCGCAGCCCTGGCCCTTCCCACCGCCGGGCCGCCCGCGCCGGCCCGGGCCGCGGTCCACCACACCGGCGACGAAGCCGGCGTCCTGGGCGAGGAGCATGCCCGCGCCCACGCCCGGCTGCGCCGGGCCGCCCAGGACACCACGGGGTACCCGCAGGCGAGGCGCACGGCGAGCCTGGCCGGTCTGGAGGAGTCCCAGCGCAGGGTCAACGCCGGCTTCGACCCCGCCCGGTTCGGCCGCTTCACGCAGTTCTTCCCCTCCCCCGACTTCGGCGTCCACGTGGCCCTGCTGCCCACCGGGAAGGTGCTGCTGTTCTCCTTCGAACGCGTGGAGTCCGACCCCACGAAGGAGACCGGGCCGACGAACACCGTCGGCCCGGCCAACGCGGGCCGCGCCTGGCTCTGGAACCCCGCTGCGGGGACCGGGCCCCGGGCCTTCCGGAACGTACCGCCGCCGGTGGTGCTGATGCCCGACGGCACCCATTCCCCCCGCCCGGCGCCGTTCTTCTGTGCCGGGCACTCCTACCTACCCAACGGGATGGTCGGGGTCTTCGGCGGCAACCTCGGCGGCAGGGGCGGCAGCGGCGCCCGGCTGTCCTTCGTCTTCGACCCGTGGACCGAGAAGTGGTTCCGCAACCGCGACCTGGCCGTCGGCCGCTGGTACCCCTCGGTCGTGACCGGGGCGGACGGCCGACAGATCATCATGTCCGGCCAGTCCGAGCGCGGCACGGGCACCCCCACCCCGGTGGTGGAACGCTTCCCCGCGCTCGGACACCGCGTGCCCTGGCGGCCGTACGACATCCCCGCCGGCGTCCCCGCCGAGCGGCTCCGCTCGGACGCCCCCTTCCGCAACGACTACCCGCACCTGTTCTCGCTGCGCGACGGGATGATCTACGGCCTCGGCCGCGACGCCGACCAGCAGTGGCTCTTCGACCCGGTCGGGGACGTACGCAGCGAGCTTCCTCGGCGGCCCGCCGACTTCCGGGGCTACGGCTCGGCCGTGCCGCTGCCGGCGGGCTTCCGGGGACCGGACTCCGTCCTCGTCCTCGGCGGCGACCCGCGTGACCCGCACACATACCGGCTGTCCGGGGGACGCTGGACGACCGAGGAGCCCAGGGCCTTCGGCCGCACCCAGGACGACACCCTGATCCTGCCGGACGGCACGCTGCTCACTGTCAACGGGGCCCTGGACACCAGGGACTACGGCCACGGCCCGTTCAACCCGGAGGCCGACCCGAAGTACCGACAGATCGAGGTGCGCGACGCGAGCGGCCGGTGGAGGACGGGACCGGCCCAACGGCTGCCGCGCGGCTACCACTCCAACGCCCTGGTGCTGCCGGACGGACGGATGATGGTCACCGGCGACGAACTCCAGCAGATCGCCAACGATCCCGACGTCGGGGACGGGATGGACGGCAGCATCGAGCTCTACGAGCCCGCCTACCTGCACCGGGGCGCCCGGCCGGCGCTCGACCGGGTCCCGGCGGGCGACCTCCGGTACGACACGGCCTTCCAGGTGTCCAGCTCGACGGCCGAGGACGTCAGGCGCGCCGTACTGCTGGCCCCGACGACGGCAACGCACTCGGTCAACACCAGCCAGCGCCACCTCGACCTGCGGATCACCGACATCCAGGGCCACCGGATCGCGCTGCGCACCCCACCCGGTGCCGCCGACGCGCCGCCCGGCTCCTACATGCTCTTCCTGCTCGACGCGCAGGGCGTCCCCAGCACGGCGAAATGGATCAAGCTCGGCACCCGCTGATCGGCGACCGGCCGGCAGCGGCTTGTTCGGAGCGTGCGCCGAAAGCGCGTGCGGCGGCCCGCGGGCCGTAGTACCTCTGGGGAGCCCCAACGCCGGCTCGTTCCCACCTTGGAGACATCGATGGCCACGCGACGTGTCGTACCCAATGTCCAGTCGGAGGCTGCACAGGAGAGCCGCGAGTTCTACGGCCTGCTCGGGTTCGAGGAGGTCATGAACCACGGCTGGATCATGACGCTCGCGTCCCCGTCCAGTCCGACGGCGCAGATCAGCATCATGTCCCGGGACAAGACCGCACCCGTTGTTCCCGACATGAGCATCGAGGTGGACGACGTGGACGCCGCCTACACGGCCGTGCGGGAGAGCGGCGCGGAGATCGTCCACCCTCTTCAGGACGAGGAGTGGGGGGTGCGGCGGTTCTTCGTCCGTGACCCCAACGGCCGGGTGGTCAACGTACTGGGCCACCGCTGACGTACTCCGCCCCGCCGGACCGCACGCCTGCCGTCCGGCGGGGCGATGCGCGCCAGGACGCGGTGTACGGGAAGGGCTCGTCATCCCGACGCCGCACAGGACCTGGAGCGGGACGATGCGACGCGGCCCGACAGCATGGCGGACCATGACTGCATGCATGTCACCGAGCTACTCGAAGCGGCTTCGCTCCTCGTCCCGGAGGAGCTCGCCACCGAGAACGACCTCACCGTGCTGGACGTCTGGGACTATCTCGCCCACGACGAATGGCGGACGGCCGTGGGCCTGCTGGAGGAGCTCGGAGACGGGCCGCCGCTGCCCTCGGCGTTCTGGGAGCAGCTTGCCGAGGCGGCCGAGCAGCTCGGCTTCGAGCAGAGCCGGGCCTGGTGCCACTGGCGGTGTGCCGAGATCCGCAACGGAATGGTCCGGGCCGATCTGACGCTTCGTCCCACCACGGAGGCCCGACGCAGGACGCCGATCTCCGGTCACGGTGTCCTGCGGCCCCTGTGGGACATCGGGAACCTCTCACCGACCGGAGGTGTCGCGGTGAGCATCGCAGGACTGTGGGTCGAGGACATGCCCCTTCTGCAGCCGGGCGGCCGGGCCACCGTCCGCCTCGTTCCCCTCACCCCCGCCCACTGGACCCACGTCGAGACCGGCCAGCAGATCCAGATGTACGAGGACCGGACCGTGGCCGGCACCGCGGTCGTCCTGGAGGTTCACCCCCCGGCCCCCACCGTGCCCGCGAGATGACGTCGGCCGCTCCGCCCTCGCCGGTGCCGCCGTCAGCCCGCCGGGACGCGCTGGACGGGCTGGACGGGCTGGACGGGCTCCCGATCGATCGGCCCCTGCCCTAGCGGAAGCGGACCACAGCGGCGCGGCCGTCGGTCCGTACGCGTCCGGCGAACCCGCCCCGGGCGAGGAGCGCGTCGTACGGGCCCAGGGTGCGGGCCGGGCCCTGCGGGGTGTCCAGCGCCGCCGAGCCGTCCAGGACGACCACCAGCAGGGTCTCGCCCGGTTCGGCCGCCAGGGCGAGGCTGTCCCGGACGACGACGGTCCGCGCCGTCGTCGTGCCGCGGCGGTACATCACGTTGAAGTTCACGACCGGACCGCCGACGAGCCGGCAGTCCGTCGGCTCGTCCCCGGCGAAGTCCTGCGGTGCGAAGCGTTCGGTGACGAGCCGGCGCTCGCCTCCCACCACGAGGTCCATGCCCGCGCCCTCGGCGAGGGTCAGGGTGCGGTCGATGCCGGGGAAGGCCGAGAAGGGGCCGTCGGCGGCCACCTCGGCCAGACTCGCCCGCCACCGGAACGAGTCCATGTCGGCGTCCGCGGGCCAGACGGCGATCTCCCGGGTGACTCCCCCGCCGTTCTTCCAGACCGTGGCGGGGCGGTCGGCCGCGCGCAGGATCCGGATGTGGTCGCCGTTCACGCCCCGGCGCCCGTCAGCCGGTCGCGCAGCTCGTCGGTGTCAGCGAGGAACCACGTCTGGCGGCCCCGGTTGCACTCGCGGACGAAGTCGCGCAGCGCCGTGCTGGCCTCCGTGTGGCGGGAGACGTCGCCGAGGACGACGAGGCCCACCCGGTACTGGACGAACTTCTGGATGATCCCACCGGCGACCCGGGTGCTCAGCCGGAAGAACGTCTCGTCGAGGCGTTCGACGGGTATGACGGCCCACTCGGCGCCCAGGTAGGAGGCGTTGCCGATGCAGTCCAGGGCTTCGCTTTCACCCGCGATGGTCTCGCCCTCGGCCGCGCACATCAGCACGGGCACGTCGTTGATCCGCTGAAGAGTGTCCACGGGGGTCGAGATTAGCTCTTCTCCATCGACGGCCTCAGCCGGGCCAGCAGGGCGTAGAGCGTCGCGCTCTCGGCGTCGTCGAGCGTGTCGAGCGCGCCGTGGGCCGCCTGCATCTCCTCCCGCACCCGGCGGATGACCTCCCGGCCGGCTTCCGTGGCCACCACGTTCTTGACGCGGCGGTCGGCGGCGGACGGTTCCCTCCGCACGAGCTCGCGGGCCTCCAGCCGGTCCACGATGCCGGTCACGTTGGACGCGTCGCAGACGAGCAGGGCGGCGAGGCCGCGCATGGGCACCGGGCCGTCCAGCTGGGCGAGGACCCGCGCCTGGGTGGGCGTGAGGCCGTACTGGGCGGCGGCCGCGGCGAACTCGCGCCACTGGGCGGTGCCGATGGCTGCGAGCAGCTCCAGCAGCTGGACCTTCGTCGGGGTGTGGGTGGCGGTCTCGCTCATGCGAGGAGCCTACCCAGGTTGCTTCACATTATCAATTGTTTACTTGACTACCTGAAATATCGAGCTCTACCTTCGATCGCGTTACTTGATGACATCAAACATCTGGGTTCCGAAGCTCCTCAGCTCCGAAACACGAAGAAGGTCCCCCCAGCCATGAGCACCCCCTCCCCGGCCGCGGCAGCCTCCCGGCAGCGCCACGAGACGGCCGTCGTCTTCGCCCTGAGCCTCGCCGCGATGGTCGTGTCGATGATGCAGACCCTGCCGGTCCCGATCCTCGGCCTCATCCGCGACGACCTCGGCTCCTCGACCGCCGACGTGAGCTGGGTGACCACCGCCACCCTGCTGTCCGCGGCGGTCTTCACACCGCTCCTCGGCCGGTTCGGAGACCAGCACGGAAAGAAGCCCACCCTGGTGGCCGTCCTCGGCGTGATGGTCGCCGGCTCCGTCCTCACGGCGCTGGCCCCTTCGCTCCCGCTGCTGATCCTGGGCCGCGTCCTGCAGGGCGCCGCCACCGCGATCTTCCCGCTGGCGCTCTCGGTGCTGCGCGAAGAGGTCCGCCCGCAGAAGCTGCCCGGCGCGATGGCTCTGGTCAGCGGCACGCTCGCGTTCGGCAGCGGCCTCGCGCTCGTCGCCACCGGCCTGCTCACCTCCGGCCCCGACGCGGACTACCGCAACGCCTTCTGGATGGCGACCGGCCTCGCGGTGCTCGCCCTGCTCGCGGTGGTCCTGCTGGTCCCCCGCACCCGCACCGGATCCGGGGGGCGCACCGATGTGCTCGGCGCCCTGACCCTCGGTACGGCGCTGCTGCTGCTCCTGCTGGCGATCTCGCAGGGCCATGAGTGGGGCTGGACCTCCGGCCGTACGCTGGGCAGCTTCGCCGGCGCCGCCGTGATGGCCGCCGTGTGGGTGGTGACCGAGCTCAAGGTCCGCGAGCCCCTGGTCGACATGAAGATGTTCGCGCACCGCCCGGTCCTGATGGCCAACCTGGCCGGCCTCCTCGTCGGCTTCGGCATGTTCGCGAGCTTCCTCGGCGTCTCGTACCTCGTGCAGATGCCCGAGGCGCTCACCGGCTACGGCTTCGACGCGTCGATCCTGCGCGCCTCCGTGCAGTTCCTGCTGCCCAGCGCGATCGTCTCGCTGCTGGCCTCGCCCATCGGCGGCCGGATCGTGCGCCATCGCGGTCCGCGCACGGCACTGGGCATGGCCGCCCTGCTGGGCACGGCCGGCTTCGGCTGGCTCGCCGTCGACCACGGCCACGCGTTCTCGGTGATCGGCTCCGGTCTGGTCGTCGGTGCGGCCGTCAGCTTCGGGTACGCCGCCATGCCAGCTGTGATCATGTCCAGCGTCCCGCCGCACCAGAGCGGCATCGCCAACGGCATCAACTCGATCTCCCGCTCGACGGGCAGCGCGATCGGCAGTGCCGTCGTCACCACGATCCTCGCGTCCAACACCATCGAGCACCTGCCCGCGGGGGTGCCCCCGCTGCCCGCCGAGTCCGGGTTCACCCTGACCTTCGGGATCGGCGCCGCGGCCTTCGCCCTGGTCGGGCTGATCGGCCGGTTCGGCCTGCGCGCTGGCCACCGGCCCGCCGCGCCGGCTGCCGCGCGGCCGGCCGAGGCCGGACCGGGCCGGACCGCCGAGCCCGCACAGGCCGACGCCGTCGGCTGACCCGGGACCGCCGGCCCGGCGCCCCGCCCCCGCGTGTCGTTCGCACCGGGTGGGCCGCCGGGCCTTGCATGGTGGGTGCATGAAGGCTACGGACGTCATCGCGGACGGGTTCGGCCGGATCCGGGAGGCCGTGTACGAGGCCGTGGACGGCGCGCCCGCGGACCTGTTGAACGCCCGCGTCGACCCGGCCGCGAACTCCGTCACCTGGCTGGTCTGGCACCTGACCCGGATCCAGGACGACCACATCGCGGCCGCGGCAGGCCTGGAGCAGGTGTGGGAGGCCGGGGGCTGGGCGGACCGGTTCGCCCTGCGGCTGCCCACCGAATCCACCGGCTACGCCCATTCCGCGCGGCAGGCGGGCGCCGTGAGGGTGGATGCGGGAGAGCTCCTGCTCGGCTACTTCGACGCGGTGCACGAGCAGACCCTGGGCTTCGTCCGGGGGCTCGCGGCCGCCGACCTGGACCGGGTGGTCGACGAGCGCTGGGACCCGCCGGTCACCCTTGGAGTCCGCCTGGTCAGCGTGCTCGCCGACGACCTCCAGCACGCGGGCCAGGCGGCCTTCGTCCGCGGGGTGCTGGAGCGGGGCCGGACGTCCTGAGCCCCTACGGGTCCACTTCCGCCCACGGGGCCCGCACGGGTCGGCCGCCCTGCGGTCCGGGCAGCCCCCGCAGACCCGTTCCGGACCCGCCGCCCGCCGGTGTCCCCCACTGCCGGACCGCCCTCCGAGAGGCGTCAGCGTGGACGGGCTCTGCCGCAGCCGGTGCGGGGCCGACACCGTCCCGTTGCCCGGACAGGGCCGCTGCCACCGGCCGGCCGCCTACCGGCCGCGGTCCGCCGTCTCTCAGCCTCGGAAGGCCGCCGGGCGTACCGGGGAGGCCTCGGCGAGGGCCCGGGAGACCCCTTCGACGCCCTCCCGGAGTCCGTAGACGGGGGTGTCGGGCTGCTGCCGCCAGGAGTCGTCGAGGCCGCCCGAGTCGACCGTGTCGAAGCCGAGCTCCTCGATGAGGTCGCGTACGGTCTTCTTCGCCGCCTCGTCGTCGCCCGCGACGGGCAGCGCGATCCGGTCCGCGGCACCGGCCGGGCGGTGCCGGTCGAGGAGGTCCTGGGCGTAGGTGCCGTTGAAGGCCTTGATCACGGGGCGTCCGAGCTGCCGCTCGGTCCAGCGGCTCTCGGTCAGTCCCTCGTCCTCCACGCCGGCGATCCGGCCGTCGCGCTGCCGGGGGTAGTAGTTGCCGGTGTCGATGACCACGAGGCCCGGAGCGGCGCCGTCGAAGACGCCTGCCGGCAGGTCGGGCACGTTCTTGAACGGGATGGTGACGACGACGACCTCGGCACCCTGCGCCGCCTCGGCCACGGTGACGGGGGTGGCGCCGGTCTCCTGCGCGAGGGCGGTGAGGGTTTCGGGCCCCCGCGAGTTGGCGACCGCGACCTCGTGCCCGAGGGCGGTGAGGCGGCGGGTGAGGTTGCCCCCGATGTTGCCCGCGCCGATGATGCCGATCTTCATGAGCTCTCCAGTGCCTGCGGGGTCAGAGTCCTGCTCGTGTCCAACTCCCTTGCACGGCCCACAATTCCGTTCCGGCGCAATCGTCCCCCGTACGGGGGACGGCGGCGGGCCTCCCCTCCGCCACCGCTCGCACGGACGGGCCGGGCCCGTCCGGTCCCGGCCCGCAGCGATCAGGCGCCGCTCGCGTCGAGCATCTCCTCGCGTTCCACGATCTTCACGCGCGCACGGCCCTGGGGCTCACCGAGGGCCTTCTCCGCCGCGTCCAGCCGGTACCAGCCCTCCCACGTGGTGTAGCGCACGCCGCGCTCGGCAAGGAAGGACTCGACGGCTTCCGCCTCCGGGGACGACGGCGCGCCCAGGCGGCCCTCGGCGTGGTCGGCGAGCAGGTTGGCGACGGTCTCGTTGGCGTCGCCCTTGGTGTGGCCGATCAGGCCGATCGGGCCGCGGCGGATCCAGCCGGTCACGTATGTCGACTGCATGTGGCCGCCGGCGTCGATCACACGGCCGCCCTCGTCCGGGACGGTGCCGGACTCGACGTCCCAGGGAAGCTTGGGCAGTTCGTCCGAGAGGTAGCCGACCGCGCGGTAGACGGACTGGACGTCCCAGTCGGTGAACCGGCCGGTTCCCCTGACGTTCCCGGTGCCGTCCAGTTCGGTGCGCTCGGTCCGCAGACCGACGACCCTGCCGTCCTCGCCGAGGATCTCCGAGGGCGACTCGAAGAAGTGCAGGAAGAGCTTGTGCGGCCGGTCGCCGATGTCGCGGATCGCCCAGTTCTCCAGGGTCTTGGCGACCATGTCGGTCTGCTTGTTCCCGCGCCGCTCGGCGATCGAGCCCTCGTCGTAGTCGATGTCCTCGGGGTTGACGATCACCTCGATGTGGGGCGAGTGGTCCAGCTCGCGCAGCTCCATCGGACTGAACTTGGCCTGAGCCGGGCCGCGGCGGCCGAAGACGTGCACCTCCATGGCCTTGTTGGCCTTGAGGCCGTCGTAGACATTGGCCGGGATCTCGGTGGGCAGCAGTTCGTCGGCGGTCTTGGCGAGGATGCGCGCGACGTCCAGGGCGACGTTGCCGACGCCGAGCACGGCGACCTTCTCGGCATCGAGCGGCCAGGTCCGCGGCACGTCCGGGTGGCCGTCGTACCAGGAGACGAAGTCGGCCGCGCCGTAGGAGCCGTCGAGGTCGACACCGGGGATGCAGAGCGCGCGGTCGGCCGTGGCGCCCGTGGAGAAGATCACGGCGTCGTAGAAGGAGCGCAGCTCGTCGAGGCTGATGTCGCCGGGGTAGTCGACGTTGCCGAAGAGGCGGACCTGCGGCTTGTCGAGCACCTGGTGCAGGGCCGTGATGATGCCCTTGATCCGCGGGTGGTCGGGAGCGACGCCGTAGCGGATCAGGCCGAAGGGCGCGGGCATGCGCTCGAAGAGGTCTATGGACACACCGGGATCAACGGCGGCCTCGGACTTCAGCAGCGCGTCGGCGGCATAGATGCCGGCCGGGCCGGCACCGACGATTGCTACCCGCAGAGGGCGAGGCATGGCAGAGGTTCCCTTCGAGCGACGGCAGGGTGGATCACGTCGGATCAAAGGGAACCCTAAATGAAGGTAAACCTAACCCGGCACCCGGTGCCGGTTTATGCCCCCATAACTCAAACTTATAACCTCCCCAAGGCACCCTTGGGGCATCCAGGAACTCGCTGGTCAGCAGGTACGGCGACTGACAGACTGGGGCCGCTTGATCACTCCAGGAGGACGAATGGCTGACGAAGCAGGCATCCCGCAGGACGAGTCCCCGGCCGAAGCGGCCAAGCGCCGGTTCCGGGAGGCCCTGGAGCGCAACGCCGCGAAGGCCCACTCCCAGCAGGCGCACCAGAACCGGGCCAAGGTACAGGGCTCCAGCAGCGCCGCGAGCGGCAAGACCAAGAAGGTCCGCCGCAAGAGCGGCTGACCCTCCCCACTCCGGGATCCGGGCCCCGCCGCCACCACGGCGGAGCCCGGCCGGTCCGACGGTCCGTTGGGCCACTCGGGTGACGGGGCATAACCCCGGGCGCCGTCAGCAGTTGATCAGCGCGCCCCGCCGTGGGCAGCCATCCGATGCGACAGCGCGACCGAAGGATCCCCCAGATGCTCAAGAAGTTCATGGCCACCGCCGCCGCCACCGCCGCCGTGCTCGGCGCGGGCGCCGCCGCCTCGCCCGCGATGGCGATCGGCAACGACAACGGCGTCAGCACCGTGAACGGCAACGACTCGGCGCAGATCTACGGCAACGCGGAGACCCGCGGGAACCAGAGCCCGCAGCTCGCCCCGATCCAGGGCTCCCTCAACAAGCTCTGCGTCGGCCTGCCGGCCAAGGTCAACGCCCAGTCCCTGGTCGCGGTCCTCGCCAACGTCGGCGTCCAGGACGTCAACGTCCTGTCCAACCCGCAGAACCAGCAGTGCGCGGAGAACTCCACCCAGGCCAAGGGCGACGAGTCCCTCTCGCACATCGCCAGCAACATCCCGGTCCTGTCCGGCAACCTCTCCGCCGGCAGCTGATCGAGTCTTCCGCGCCGGTGTCACGCGACACGCGTGACACCGGCGCTCCTTTTGGTCTAGACCTTGACAGGTTCAGACCATTCCGTTTCAGTGGGCGCTGTTGCCCCCCACGGCAAGTCCCCCCACTGAAGGAGCAGTTACGTGATTCGTGCGCTTCGCCGCCGCGCCCTCAGCCTGGTCGCCGCCGCGGCCGTCACGGCCGGTCTCGCCATCGCCCTTCCGTCCTCCCCCGCCGCCGCGGCGGCCCCCTGCGCCTCCCCGTGGGCCTCCTCGGCCGTCTACACCAACGGCATGAGCGCCTCGTACGGCGGTCGCAACTGGCAGGCCAAGTGGTGGACCCAGGGCGAGACGCCCGGCACCACCGGCCAGTGGGGCGTGTGGGCGGACCAGGGCACCTGCGGCGGGGGCGGCCAGGACCCCGACCCCGACCCGGACCCGGACCCGTCCGGATTCGTCGTCTCCGAGGCCCAGTTCCACCAGATGTTCCCGAACCGCAATCCCTTCTACACCTACAACGGCCTGGTCGCGGCGCTGTCCGCCTATCCCGGCTTCGCCAGGACCGGCGACGACACGGTCAAACGCCGCGAGGCCGCCGCCTTCCTCGCGAACGTTTCGCACGAGACCGGCGGCCTCGTGCACATCGTGGAGCAGAACACCGCCAATTACCCGCACTACTGCGACGCGACGCAGCCGTACGGCTGTCCGGCCGGACAGGCCGCCTACTACGGCCGAGGGCCCATCCAGCTCAGCTGGAACTTCAACTACAAGGCAGCCGGTGACGCCCTCGGCATCAACCTCCTGGCCAACCCCTACCTCGTGGAGCAGGATCCGGCCGTCGCCATGAAGACGGCGCTCTGGTACTGGAACACGCAGAACGGGCCGGGAACGATGACCGCTCACGCCGCCATGGTGGGCGGCGCGGGCTTCGGCGAGACCATCCGCTCCATCAACGGCGCCCTGGAGTGCAACGGCGGCAACCCCGCCCAGGTCCAGAGCCGGATCTCCAAGTACCAGAGCTTCACCCAGCTGCTGGGCGTCACCCCGGGCGCCAACCTGAGCTGCTGACGCGGGGTGCGTGCGGTCACCGCGTGCGCAGCGCGGTGGCCAGCTGGGCCCGTGACCGTACATCCAGCTTCTGGTAGATGCGGGTCAGCCGGGACTCGACGGTCTTGACGCTGAGGAACAGCTTCGCCGCGGCCTCCTGGTTGCTCGCGCCCTGGCTGACCAGGAGCGCCAGGCGGCTCTCGGCCTCGGTCAGGGTCGCGGCCGCGGTGACCGGAGAGCCCGCCGCGTCGCCCGGAGCCGGTTCCCGGGCAAGCGCAGTCCAGGGCGCGGCCCCGGCCCGCTCGAACACCTCGGCCGCGGACCGGAGCGCCGCCCGGGCCGGCGCCCGCCGTCGGCGACGGCGCTCCACCCGGGCGAGGGCCAGCAACGTACGGCCCCGCTCCAGCGGCAGTCGGAGCCCGTCGAAGCGCTGCGCCGTCTCCTCCAGGAGCCGGACGGCGGCGTCCGCCTCGCCCTGCGCGGACAGGCAGAGGGCGCGGGCCCGGTCGAGGGCGGCGACGACGCCGGTGCGGCCGAGCCCGAGGGCGACCGTGCGGACGGGACCGATCAGGTCGGCGGCTTCGCCGGGTGCGTCCGCGGCGATCAGCGCCTCGGCGAGTTCGCCGTGCCAGCGCAGGATCGAGGGATCCACCACCTGCTGGGCGGCCTCCAGTTCGGCGACGCGGCGCAGGGTGGCGACGGCCTTCGCCGCTTCGCCCGTGGCCAGTTCGATCAGCCCGAGGGCGTGCAGCCCGCGGGAGAGGAAGACCTGGTCCTGTTCCTCCTGGGAGGCCTGGATGCCGCGTCGCGCGTAACTCTCGGCGCGCGCGAAACTGCCGCCCATGGTCTCGGCCGTCGCAGCGACGTACCAGGCGGGGCCGGGCGAGAGGCCCGCCTCGATGGTCAGTTCCAGGGCCCTGCGGGCGTGGGCCGAGGCGGCCTCGCACCGGCCGCTGCGCAGTTCCACCTCGGTGAGGCTGCGGAGCACCTCGAAGACGTCCTCGGCCGAACCGGTCCGCCGGACGGCCGGCAGCAGCACCATCAGCTGGCGGCGGGCGTCGGCGAGCCGGTCGTCGAAGAGTGCGTGCCGGACGGCGAGGTACTGCGGTGCGTTGCGCATGCCGAGCGGCACCTCGGGCGCGGGCAGGGCGAGGGCCTCGTCGAGGATTTCCTCGGCTCCCGCGTCCCCGAGGATGCGGCCCATGCGGGCCCGCACGGTCAGCGCCATGGCCTCGGCGGTCTGGTCGCCGCCCTGCGCGGCGAGGGCGCCGGCCGCGGCGGCGGCGTCGCGGGAGCGGACGGGGTCGCCGTCGCTGAGGTTGTGCTTCCAGGCGATCCGCAGTTGGACGGCGGCCTGCAGGGCGGGGTCCCCGGCGGCTTCGTCCATGGCGTACGCGAAGGTCTCGTCGAGCGTGCCGAGGGCCTGGCCCGCGGCGTCGATCACGGCGAGCCGGGCGCGTACCCGGTCGGCGGGCGAGGCGTCGCGGGCCAGGACGGCCCGGGTGGCGCGCCTCGCGAGGTCGGCGCGGCCGGCCCAGCCGGCGTCCTCGGCGGCGGTGACGAGGCGGGCCAGTTCCTCGCCGGGCAGTCCGAACGGCGTGCGTTCGGCCGCGAGCAGGCCCAGTTCGGCGGCGAGGGCCCGCTGGCCGCGGCTGCGGCAGACCGCGGCGGCCTCGGTGATCTCGGCGGCGAGCCCCCGATCGGGTGTGTCGGTGGCCAGCGCCCGGTGGCGTACGGCCTGGACGGGGTCGTCGACCGCGGCGGCCAGCGCGGCGTGCCCGGCCGCACGTTCGGGCCAGCCCGCGTCGGCGGCGAGCGCGGTGGGCAGGGCTCCCGCGGTGAACTCGACGGCGCCGTCCTCCGCGACCCTGACCAGCGCGGCCCGTTCCGCCTCGGCCAGCTCTGCCTCGGCGTCGGGGCGGCCGGCCCGTCGTAGCAGGGAGACGGTCGGGCGGGAGGCGAGAGCGGCGAGCAGCAGGGTGCGGCGGGCCCGGGCCGGGGCGCCGGCGAGGAGCCCGCGGGCGACCTCGCGCGCCTGTCCGGAGACGGGCAGGGGGTCGGCGTGGTGGGCGCTGCCGTCGCGGGCCTCGGCGGCTTCGGCGAGGGAGTGGCCGAGGGCCAGGGCCAGGCGCGGGTTGCCGCCGCTGGCCTGGTGGATGCGTCCGGCGAGCCGGGCGGGCAGGCCGTGGCGCAGGAGGAGTTCGGCGACCTCGTCGGCGCCGAGCGGGGGCACGCGCACGGCGGGGACGCCGGGGCCCCAGAGGGGTGCGCCGAGGGGGGCTCCGCCCTGGACCCGTTCGGCGGCCAGGACCCGTACGCGGGGCGGGGTGAGGCGCAGGGCGAAGCGGAGGAGGTCCGTGCTCTCGGCGTCGAGCCACTGGGCGTTGTCGATGACGAGGAGGACGGGCTGGCGGGCGGCGAGGGTGCGGAGCACCTCGACGACGGCCAGGCGCAGGGCGACGTGGTCGCGTCCGGCACCGGGCGCGTCGGCCTCGCGGCGCAGGAGGGCGATGGCGGTGCGCTGGGGGCCGGAGAGCTGCTCCAGGGCGGCCGCGGGGACGGAGGCGAGGAGGGCCGCGGCGGAGGCCTCGGGTATCCATCGGTCCGCGGCCTCCGGCGCGAGGGCGAGGACGCTCTCGCGCCGGGCTCCGGCGGCGGCCGCGACGGCACGCAGGACCTCGGTCTTGCCCGCGCCGGCGGGTCCGGTCAGAAGCGCCCGGCCGTGGTTCGTCAGCGCGCGGTCGACCGCCTTGATCAGTTCTCCGTGTCCGACGCTTGTGTCAGCGTGCCCCGTCGCCGCCACGCACCGCCTCCAGCCTTCCGGTCCCCGGCTCCTGTGCCTTCCTGTGAGAGGCGAGAATACGAGGTCGGGCGGCTGCTGGAGCCGCATTGTGACGCAGAATTCAGTCACGTGGCACCGAAAACCCGGCGGACCTGCCGATACCCGTAGTATCGGCAGGCCCGGGGATTCTATTGGTCCGTACTATCGCTCCGTCAGGCGGAGTTGGGCCCGGACCCCGAGTCGACGTCAGTCGTCTCAGAAGGTGAGATTCCAGGAGTCGATCTTGCCGCTGTCGCCGCGGGCGTTGTCGTTGACCCGGAGCTTCCAGGTGCCGTTGGCGACCTCGGAGGAGGCGTTGACGGTGTAGACCTGGTTGATGTTGTCGGTGCTGCCGCCCGAGCGGTTGTGGAGCGTGTAGACGGAGCCGTCCGGGGCGATCAGGTCGACCTTGAGGTCACCGATGTAGGTGTGGACGATGTTCACACCCACCTTGAGGGCGGACGGGGCGTTGCCGGTCACGCCGCTGACGGTGATCGGGCTCTCCACCGTGGTGTAGTCGCTGATGGCGTAGTCCGCGGTGTTCGCGAAGTACGTGCCGGTCGGCGTCGAGGTCACGGCGGCGACGGTCGCGGCGGCGTCGGCGAGACCGGCGCCGCAGCCACCGGTGCAGGTGCCGGCGAGCGGACGGGCGTTGTTCTTGATCGCCGTCTCGATCTGGGCCGGGGTCAGCGCGGGGTTCGCCGACTTCATCAGCGCGGCGAGGCCCGCGATGTGCGGGGCGGCCATGCTGGTGCCCTGGTAGGGCTTGTAGAGCTCGGCGCCCGGGGTGGTGGTGCCCGCGTTCAGGGTCGAGAGGATGGCGTTCTCGGGGGTGGTGACGGTGCCGGGCGTGTCGGTGGCGCGGCGGGTCTCACCGCCCGGGGCGGCGATGTCGATGATCGAGCCGTAGTTGGAGTAGTACGAGCGGTCGCCGGCGCGGTTGCTGGCCGCCACGTTGATCACGTTGTTGCAGCTGGCGGGCGAGTAGCCGGCCGCGTCGTCGTTGCTGTTGCCTGCGGCGACGACGACGGTCGTGCCGCGGGCGACGGCCGCGTTGATGGCGTTCTGGTAGCTGGTGCCGCAGGCGCCGGGGCCGCCGAGGCTCATGTTGATGACCTTGGCCGGAGTGGCGTTGGCCGGCACACCGGCGACGGAGCCGCCGGAGGCCCAGGTGATGGCGTCGACGATGTCCGAGGTGGAACCGCCGCACTTGCCGAGGACGCGGACGGGCTGGATCTTCGCGTTGTACGCGATGCCCGCGACGCCCTTGGAGTTGTTCGTGGCCGCGGCGATGGTGCCCGCGACGTGGGTGCCGTGCCAGGACGAGTTGCTCGCCCTGGAACCGACGCCGCACTCGCCGTCGGTGGCGTTCCAGTCGCCCTCGTCCGCGGGGTTGCTGTCGCGGCCGCCGCCGTCGCGGGCGTAGGTGGCGCTGCTGATGAAGTCGTAGCCGGGGACGATGTTCGGCGCGACGTCCGAGTGGGCGACGTAGCCGGTGTCGATCACGGCGACGGTGACGCCGGAGCCGGTGGTCTTGTCCCAGGCGGCCGGGACGTTCATGCCCGCGGTGGACTCGAAGAGGTCCCACTGCTTGGCGTACTCGGTGTCGTTCGGGGTCACGGCCGTGGCGTAGGCGCGGGTGTCCGGCTCGACGTAGGCGACGTCCGGGTCGGCACGGAACTGGGCCATCACGTCGGCGGCCTCGGTCGGCGCGACCGTCCCGCCGAGGTTGACCAGCGCGGCACCGGTGCCCAGGCGGCGGTCGAACTTCGCCTTCTTGCCGGCCTTCTTGCCCTTGGCGGCGGCGTCTGCGGCGGCGGCGCTGTTGGAGCTGGCCTCGGAGGCGGACGGCTTGTAGCCGACGATCAGGTTCTCGACCGGCGTGGTCGGGGCGAGAGCGGCGGCGGGGGCCGCGGCGGGCGTCTCGGAAGCCACGGCCACGGAGGCGGTGGCGGTGCCGGCGAGCAGGGTGACGGACATGGCCACCACGGATATGAGCCTGCGTCTCGTTGCGTGCACGTGATCCCTTTCGAGGGCCGTTTCCGGGCAGGCCGGACCGGCCGGTTCGGTGCAGTGTGGGAGGTTCCGGCGGCTGCGGGGCCGGGAGCGAGTTGGTCGGTCTCGCCCCGGCCTCCGCCGCACGCCACGTTGACCCCGGCCGCAACGGCGAGGCAGGGGCAACGGCGGTCCCGGCCCGCTTCCCCCGGTGGGAGGCCTACACGCCATGTGGGGTTGGAGTGTGTGCCACCTGCCCGGGGAAGATCGCCGGTGGGCAGACAGTAGGCAACGCGGGGATGAACCGGATACGGGGAAAACCCTTGTCCGCCCCCCGCGGCTCCCCCGGCTTCCCTCGTCAGGGGGCGTGGTCAGGGGTTTTGCGGTGCGGGTCGCAGATCGCCCGCCGGGGGCCGGACCGGCGGGGCCGGGGTGCCGTTCAGGACTGCGCGCGGTCCGGCGGGCAGAGCCTGCGGAAGTACGTCCAACTCGTCTCGTTCGGCTCGCTCCAGCTCTCCGGTGCGTGGGCGAACTCGGGGTGCTGGTCCGCGATGTACGCACGGGTGCGTTCGGGCACCTGCGCGTAGCTGTCGAGCTTGCGGCCGCGGCAGTGGAAGGTGAGTCCGCCGGGGCGTGCTCCCTGCCGCATCCACGGCAGCCACGGGGACATGCGGGTCCAGGACATCGTCGCCGGGACGCTCACCCCGCCGGCCGTCAGGGCGGTCGCGGGTGCGAAGAACTGGAAGAGCTCCAGCGCCCGGTAGGTGTCGTCGGCGGAGTGGTCCGGGTACTCCTCGACGGGCAGCAGGGAAGGATAGGCGAGCGGGATCTCCAGGCTGAAGCAGATCTGGTCGCCCAACTCGGTCACGGGGACCGGGAAGGGGCGCCACTTCTGGTTGGCCGGGTCGTTCCAGACGTGGACGACGGGCCTGTCCTGCCAGGTGTCCAGGATCTCGCGGGTCACCGGGTCCAGGTAGAACGCGGCCTCACGGGACAGCAGCCGGTAGCCACCGTCCTCCTCGTCCGCCACGAGGCGGGAGACGTTGAGCCCTTCGAAGCCGAAGAGTCGCCGGTAGGGCTCCCCGGGCGCCCAGGAGTGGACGTCGCCGGTCCACCAGTAGGTGACCTCGCCGCCGTCGAGCCGGGCGCGGGTGCGGGCGAATGCGTGCAGGAGCTCGGCGGGTGTCGCTGCCTGTGTCATGGGCCCACTGTGTCCGGTCGCCGACCGGCCGGACATGGGACCTTCGGGACCGCGACGGCGTCCACGGCGGCCTCCGCCTCCCGCAGTCGGTGCGGTGCCGGGGTCGGCTGGCGGCCCTGCGGTCCCGTGCGGTGCATCGCCCCACCTCAGACCCTGTGAACGGCGGTTCGGCGACCGCCATGCGGTCGCCCGGTTGACGCCGGGGGCGGCAGCGGCAACCGTGACCGCCATGGGGAATGGACACCGACTGCTCGCTCTGGTCATCTGCCTGAGCCTGGGCGGTGGGCTGACCGCCGCGGTGCTCGGCGCCACGCGCGCCGCCGGTCCGCGTACCGGGGCGCAATCCGGTGCCCCGGCGGCGTCCGACTACGTGGACATACGGCAGGTCCCGCCCTCCCCCGCCGTTGCTCCGGCCACGCCCGCCGATCGCGGCGACGGCTCGCCGGGGTCCATGCTGGTGGATTGCGGCCGCAACGAGCAGGGGCACTACAACGAGGACAACCTCGTGGTCTCGCCCGGCGTGCGGGGCGGCGCCCACCACACGCACTCCTACGTGGGAAACCTGTCCGCGGACGCGATGTCGGCCGACCGCACGCTGGCCGCCGCCGCCACGAGCTGCGCCGGTGGCGACCGGTCGACGTACTACTGGCCCGTCCTGCGCCGCCCGGACCGGCCGGGCACCCGCCCGCACGAGACGTCCGCCGGACACGGGAACACCGGTGAGATCGTGCCGGAGGCCTCGGTACGGGTCGAGTTCCGGGGCAATCCGGTGAGCAAGGTCGTGGCGATGCCGCCCTTCCTGCGCGCGATGACGGGCGACGCGGCCGCCCGCACCTCCGGCGGCGACGCCCACGTCCGGGCCCGCTGGGGATGCTCCGGTTCCCCCGAACGCTCCACCACCCGCTACCCGCGCTGCCCCGAGGGTGAACGCGTCACCCGCACCCTGGTCTTCCCGAGCTGCTGGAACGGCCTCGACGCCGCGAGCCCCGGGCACCGCTCGCACCTGCTGTTCCCCGGGGGCAACGGAGTCTGCCCCGCCGACACCTTCCCCGTGCCCGAACTCCGCCTCTCCCTCGCCTACGCGCTCCCCCCGGGGGCGCCCATGGCCATCGACTCCTTTCCCGAGCAACGGCACAGCCCGCGGACCGACCACGCCATGTTCGTCAACGCGATGACCGAGCCGCAGATGGCCGCGGTCGTCGCGTGCCTCAACGAGGGCCGCGCCTGCCGGACGTGACGGCCCGAAACCTCGCGTGACACAGGTCACATGAACCGTATCGGCGCCGCCGGCGTGTTCCGACCGCACCACGCAAGCGAGGAAGACGGAGAGGGTGAGATGGCCGGACCACTGTGGCCCCGCACGCGGCGGGGCTCGACCGATGAGGCGCTGATCAGGTCGGTCTACGAGGAGCACGGACACGCCCTGCTCGCGTACGCCACCCGGCTGACCGGAGACCGGGCCGCCGCCGAGGACGTCGTGCAGGAGACCCTCATACGTGCCTGGCGGCACTCCGAGGTCCTCGTCAACGGGAAGGGCTCGGTACGCGGCTGGCTGCTCACCGTGGCCCGGAACATCATCACCGACCGGTACCGGGCCAAGGCCGCCCGGCCCCCGGAGGTCTCCGGTTCCGCGGCGGCTCCCCCGGTGGAGGCGGACCACGCCGACTCGGTGGTGGACAGCATGACGGTGCTGGGAGCTCTCGACCGGCTGTCCCCGGAACACCGCGACGTGCTGAAGGAGTTGTACTACCGGCAGCTGAGCGTGGCGGAGGCCGCCGACACGCTCGGCATCCCGGCGGGTACGGTCAAGTCGCGTTCGCACTACGCGCTCAAGGCCCTACGCGACGTCTTCAGGGACGACGGCTTCCGGGACGGCGGAACAAGAGACGGAAAAGGATCGGGCAGGCCGCCCCAGCAGCCGGCCGGACTGCGTGAGGTGGTGGCATGAACCGGCAGCGGCACGAGGAGGAACTGCTCGGCCCGTACGTGCTCGGCGTCCTGGACGCCGAGGAGGTCCGCCGGGTCGAGGAACACATGAGCGGATGCGTGCAGTGCCGGGAGGAGGTGGCCGCGTTGCGCGAGATGGAGGCGGCACTGGGGGAGGTGCCCGAGGAGGCGTTCCTCGACGGACCGCCGCAGGGCGGTGACCTGCTGCTCCAGCGCACCCTGCGGCAGATGCGGGGCGAGCGGGCGGGCGCGGCGCGCCGTCGTGCGGGGCTCACGGGCCTGGCGGTGGCGGCGTCGCTGGCCGCCGTGTTCTGGGCTGGTACGCAACTGGCCGGGGGCGATCCCGACCCCGTCGCGCTGCCGGTGCCCCCATCGCCGACCGCTTCGGCGGACCCCTCTCCCCCACCCAAGGGAACCACGCTGCACTCCGCGACCGATGCGGGCACGGGTGCGCGGATGACCGTACAGATGACGCCGGCCGCCCAGTGGGTGCGGTTGCGGGCGGCGGTCACCGGAGTGCCGGCGGGCGAGCGCTGCCGGCTGATCGTGGTCTCCAAGGACGGCAAGCGCACGACCGCGGGCAGCTGGGTCGTGGGCAGCCAGGAGAACGGCGAGGCCAAGGGCGCCGGACTGGACGGTTCGGCGGCCGTGGACCGGGCCGACGTCAAGGCGGTCCTGGTCGAGAACGAGGCCGGCCGGACCTTCGTGTCCGTCCCGGTGTGACCTCTGACCGGGTGACCTCGGCGCGGACGTGACGGAGCCCGGGAGCATATCCAGCTCCCGGGCTCCTTTTTGCCACCCAATTGCGCACACCGGCACGTTGAAGAGTCGCGGATCATTCTGAGGTCGACGTGTTCTGCCTTTGAACTACCGCGCCATGGAAAGAGGCGCAGGAGGGACTTGAACCCCCATCCGTCGATGGTCGTCCGCACCCGGTCGATCCGGTGTTCGGCGGCGAATACTGAGACTGGAGCGATAGTCTGAGATTCAAGGGGCCGCCTCTACCGGCTTGGGCCACCCCGGCACGCAATGCCGGGGGAGGGATTCGAACCCCCAACTGACACCCCTGTTTCAGCTTCAACATCAGTTTCAGCTTGCGCTCTCGCGCACCTCCCGCAGACATGCGGGAGGGGTTCTCGACGGCTACCTGAAGAGGTAGCCGAACACCGCGTCCCCGACCCGCTGGTCGGTGACCTCGGCGCCGTTGGCCTCCTCACGGGCGAACTTGACGGCCTGCTGGAGCTTCTCGACCCGGTCGAGGAGCTCGTTGACCCGCCGGGCGGGCAGCGCGCCGGAGAACTTCACGGTCGTCCAGTAGCCGACCGGCACGTCCTCGTAGTACACCTCGACCTGGGCCGGGTGCTTCTCGGTGGCCTCGGCCTTGACGTGGTTGCGCGGCACCTTCCTGGTGCGGATCGTGCGCACCGGGTCCGTCTTCCAGGCGTCCGTGGACGGGTCCAGGTTCCAGGATTCCGAAGCGTCCAACACCGGCAACTTCCGCACGAAGGTGTGCAGGTCCGTGAGCTGCTTCTCCAGGAAGAGCAGGTACGGCACGGGAACCTGGGCGAGCAGGACGTTGCCGTCGACGACCACGTCGGCGGCCGCGGTGCGGTTCGCCCAGTCCTTGGTGGCCGTCACGTCGAAGAGCCGCGTCAGCGTCCCGGCCGTCGCGCGCAGCACGTCCTCCGCCTTGACCTGCACCCGGGTGGACTCGGGCGGCAGTTGCTCACCCTCCTCGTCCTTGGGCTGGTACGTCCGCGAGATGCCGGCCAGCAGGGCGGGCTTCTGCACGTCGTGGTGAGCCTGGGTCAGCTCCTGGAGGGACTTGGACTTGACGCCCTTTTCGACTGCGATGATCTGATTCAGCTTCGGCACGCGATGAACCTAACAGCCTCCTGTCCGATGATTCACGCGGTTTTCCGGCGTCGGTGCCCGGCCCGGATCCGGTGCTCGTTCCCGAGCGGGAGAGCGGAGTCGGCCGGCTGCGCGGCGGTCCCCGGATCCCGAGCGCCGAGCAGGCGGCCGATCCCCGCCGGCGGGAACGGGGCTGCCGTGTCGCGGCGTTGTGCAGGTGCCGCTCCCGGACGTCGGACGCCCGCCGCGAGCGCTCCGGTGGGCGGAACCCACAGGCGGACCGATCATCACATTGCGGTCCATGACATCCTGTGACGTCACAACTCGCCGGGCGGATTCGGCGGACGTCCGGGAATTTTGGGGAAGGTCGATGAGGCTCTGCTTCCTGGTGGAGGAGGACTACCGCCACGACGGTATGCCGAACGAGGTGATCGGGCAGCTGACCGCGTGGGGGCACCGCGTGGACGTCGTGCGGCCGGGCGGCTCGCTGCTGCGCATGACCGAGGTGGTGGACGCGGGCGCCCACGACGCCTGGGTCCTCAAGACGGTGTCGGGCGGCCCGGGGTTGACCCTGTTGGAGAGCGCCGCCGCGGCCGGGCTGACCACCGTCAACGACGCCCGGTCCATCCGCGGCGTACGGGACAAGGCGCTGGCCGCAGCCATCGGACACGGCCGCGGGCTCCCGCTGCCGCCCACATACGCCGTCGCCCGCCCCGAATTGCTCGGGGAGATTCCGGCAGCCGAGTACCCGCTCGTCGTCAAGCCCGCCGACGGCAGCTCCGGCCGGGCCGTGCACCTGGTGTCCTCGCCCGAGGCACTGGAGACGCTGCTGCCCGTCCTCGCGGGCGAGGGCATGCTCATCGCCCAGCCGTACGTACCCAACTCCGGTACGGACATCAAGGTCTACGCGGTCGGCGGGGAGCTGTTCGCGACCGAGCGCTGTTCCCCGCTGCACCCCGATCCGTCGGTGCGCGAGCGCCGCGTGCCGCTGTCGGCGGAGGTGGCCGCGATCGCCGCGCAGGTGGGTGCCGCGTACGGACTGGACCTGTACGGGGTGGACGTGCTGCTGGGTCCCGACGGCCCGGTGGTCGTCGACGTCAACGACTTCCCGAGCTTCCGGCAGGTGCCAGACGCGGCGGCGCGGGTGGCCCGTGCCGTACTGGATCTGGCGCGGGCCGGAGGTCCGGCGCCGGCAGCGCCCGTGACGCTGCCGCACACGCTCCCCCTGTCGATCCCGGCCCAGGCCTCGGCGCAGATCCCCGCCCCGGCGGGTGACTCCGTATGAAGATCGGCCTGATCACCCCGGAGCCAGGACATCCGCTGCTGGCGGACACCACCGCGCTGCTCGCCGCCGAGCACGAGGTCGAGGCACTCGATCCGGTCACCCTCGGGGACGTGCCGCTTCCCCTGGCCGACGTGTACCTGCTGAAGTCACGCACCCCGCACGCGCTGGGGCTCGCCCGGTACTTGGAGCGCCGGGGAGCGCCGGTGGTCAACACGGCGGCGGCCACGGCGCTGTGCCAGGACCGGAGGGAGATGGCCGGGCTCGCCCTGCGCGCCGGTCTGCCGTTCGCCGGGACCCGTACCGTCGGCGCCCTGGGGACGTGGGCGCGCGAGGCGCGGCCGTCCGCCCCCGTGGTGGTCAAGAGCCTGCTCAGCCGGCGCGGCGACCTCGTCGCCCGCGCCGATGACGCCGCGCGGCTGCGGGAGTTGGCCCGGGACTGGCCCCAGGAGCCGGTCGTGGTGCAGGAGTACGCTCCCAACAACGGCTGGGACCACAAGCTGTGGGCCATCGGCGACCGGGTCTTCTCCGCCCTGCGCCGGTCCGAACTCTCCCCCGGGGGACGCGGCCCGACCCGCCCGCTGGCCCCGGAGGAACTGCCCGCCGGCTGGGCCGATCTGGTACGCCGGGTCGGAGCGGTGTTCGCGCTGGACGTCTACGGAGTGGACATCATCGACACCGGCGGCGGTACCCCCCTGATCGTGGACGTCAACGCGTTCCCCGGGATCCGCGGCCAGTCCGGAGCCCCGGAAGCCCTCGCGGCCCTGGCCCTGCGCCGGGCGGTGGCCGGCCGCGGCTGACTCGGGCCGGGCGGCAGGTCCGGACGGGCGAATGCGGGGGCCGCGGCGCCCGCGACCCGGTGTTTTTCGGCACGGACCGGCGGCGTCCCCGGTGAGGATCGGGACATGGGCGTCGTGCTGCCGGTCTTCTTCGCGCTGTTCGCGGCCTTCAGCAACGCGCTGGCCACCGTGCTCCAGCATCGGGCCGCCCTCACCGTGCCACAGAGCGAGGGCTTCCGCCTCGGTCTGGTCCTGGACCTGCTGCGCCGGCCCGTGTGGGTCGTGGGCATCCTGGCCGTGATCGCGGCCGGGGCAGGTCAGGCCGCGGCGCTGGCCACGGGCGCGCTCGCCCTCGTACAGCCGTTGTTCGTGTTGGAGCTGCCGCTCGCGCTGCTGATCGCCTCGCTGCTGACCCGGCGGCGGCTGCCGGGGGCCCTGTGGCTGGCCGTGGCAGGTGTGGTGGCGGGACTCGGGGTCGCGCTGGTGGCCGCCTCTCCGACGGGCAACCGCACCGATGTGCCGGCCGAGCGGTGGGCGGTGGCGCTGCCGGCCTGCGCGGTGGTCGTCACCCTGCTCGCCGTCGCCGGCCTGCGACGGCCGCCCGGCCGCTCGCGGGCCGGCTGCCTCGGCGCGGCCACCGCCGTCTGCTACGCCCTGACGGCCGCCCTGATGAAGTCCTCCGTCCACGTCCTCGACGAGCGGGGCATCGGCGCGTTCTTCACTTCCTGGGAGACCTACGCCTTCGGCGCGAGCGGGATCTGCGCCCTCCTGCTGCTCGAACACGCCATGCAGGGCGGTCCGCTGATCGCCTCGCAGCCCGCCCTGACCCTCGGCGACGCGAGCATCAGCATCGCGCTCGGGGTCGTCCTGTATGAGGAACACCTCCGCTCGGGCTGGTGGCTGCTCCCCCAACTGCTGGGCGTGGCCCTGGTCTGCGCCGGGGTGTTCGCCCTGTCCCGAGCCGGGGAGGACGCGCCCTGACTACGGACCCCGGTACTCCTGCGAGGGCCAGATGTGGTTCTGCGGGCCCGGTACCGCCGGGTGGGAAGCCCAGGCCGGGTCCGTCTCGTACCCCTCGTGGCCCTCGTACCCCTCGTGGCCCTCGTACGGCACGGCGGCCGGATCGGCGTGGGGCTGCCGGGTGTGTGGTTCGGCCGGGGCGGCCGGCACCTGGAGACTGCCGTAGCGCTCCATCCGCTGCCAGCGCAGACGTGAGCCTGCGACGGCGGTGAACACCGACTGGATCACGACGAGGTACATGAGCTGGCGGTAGACGAACTGCTGGAGCGGCAGGCTCCACAGCGGCCCGGGGCGCTCCCCGTCCAGGCGGAAGGCGTACAGGCCCATCAGGACCTGGAGCAGCAGGAAGGCCGTCCACAGTCCGAGGATGCGGAGCGGGTCGAGGAAGACCAGGCCGTAGACGGCGAAGACGTCCACGACGGGCGCGAGCAGCGGCAGCAGGACCTGGAACATCAGGAGGTACACCAGGCCCCGTCGGCCGAGCTTGCCGGCCTGACCGCGCTGAGCGAGGGCCCCGCGGTGCTTCCACATGGCCTGGAGGGTGCCGTAGCACCACCGGTAGCGCTGCTTCCACAGGGCGCCGAGCGTGGCCGGGGCCTCCGTCCAAGCCCTGGCGCGCTCCTCGTAGACCACTCTCCAGCCGTCCCGGCACAGGGCCATGGTCAGATCGGTGTCCTCGGCCAGGGTTCCCTCGCTGACGCCTCCGACCCTCAGCAGGGCATCGCGGCGGAACGCGCCGACGGCACCGGGGACGGTGGGCATGCACTCGGCGAGGTCGAACAGGCGGCGGTCGAGGTTGAAGCCGACGACGTACTCGATGTGCTGCCAGCGGCCCAGCAGACCGCCCCGGTTGACCACCTTGGCATTGCCGGAGACCGCGCCCACGCGGCGGTGGGCGAAGGGCTGGACGATCATGCGGACGGCGTCCGGTTCGAAGACGGTGTCGCCGTCGACCATGACGAGCAGGTTGCAGGAGGCTGCGGCAATGCCCGTGTTCAGGGCGGCCGGCTTGCCGGCGTTCTGCTGCCGGATGACGCGTACGCCGGGCAGCCGGAGCGCCTCGACGAGGTCGGCCGTTCCGTCGGTGGAGCCGTCGTCGACCACGATGACCTCGACCGGGTGGTCGGAGGCGAGGAGGGAGCGGACGGCCGCCTCGATGCCGGCGCTCTCGTTGTAGGCGGGGACGATGACGCTCACCGGCTCGGTGACCGGAGCGCCCCAGGGCCGCCGTCGCATCCGCCCGTGCCACCGCGCGGCGACGAACACCGCGGCCGCGCGGAGCAGGCTGAGCGCGCCCGCCGCCCACAGGAGCCACGACAGCGCGTCGAGGATCCAGTCGCTGGTTCCGATCGCGGTGATCAGTGCCAGGCCCTGCCACCGGTCGGCGGTGCCGGCGCTCTGCACGGCCTCGGGGAGGGCGACGGCGTCGCCCACAGTGGCGAACTTCCAGCCGGCCGCCTTGAGTCGCGGTACCAGCTGTTCGAGCGCGGCGACCGTCTGCGTGCGGTCCCCACCGCCGTCGTGGAGCAGCACGATCTGTCCGGCCGTGTCCGAGGGGGTGGCGCCCGCGACGATCCGTTCGACGCCGGGGCGCCGCCAGTCCTGGCTGTCCAGGGTCGTCAGGACGGTCAGGTAGCCCTCCGTCCCGGCCTGGACGACGGCTTCCCAGTCGGCGTCACCGAGCGCCTTGTTGGTGGAGGAGTACGGCGGCCGCAGCAGGGGCGTGGTGACCCCGGTGGCGCCGGCGATGACGAGTTGCGTCTCGCGCAGCTCCAGGGAACGGCGCCAGGCCGAGGCGGCGCCGAGGTCGGTGTGGGTGAACCCGTGCAGGCCGATCTGGTGGCCCTCGTCGACGATCCGGCGGGCCAGGTCCGGGTTCTCGGCGACGCGGGTGCCGACGGTGAAGAAGGTCGCGGGCACGTCATGGCGGTGCAGCACGTCGAGGATCCGCGGCGTCCAGACGGGGTCGGGGCCGTCGTCGAAGGTCAGAGCGATCGTGCGAGGTGGCGGGGTGGCGGTTCGGGCGGCCGCCCCCTCGATCACCGGCCCCCCTGCACCCACCGCCGCCGGTACGGACGTCCCGGCCGCCTGCCCCCGGGCAGCCCCGTCCGGGCGGGCGTCGAACAGGTGCGTGGTGTAGCCCTTGAGGAGCAGCGCCGCCGAGAGGGTGAGCACCAGGACGGTGAGCAGCAGCCAGTGGGTGCGCAGGGGGACGTTGCGTACGGAGGTGTGCCGGCCTTGCGATCGGCGACGGCGGTTCTTCGACACGAGGGCGGAACTTCCTGACTGCTGCGTCGGGTGGTGCAGTGCGGGGGGCGGACGGTGCGTGGCGGGGTGGGCGGCGCCGGCCCGCGGGCTCAGGGCCGGCCGGTGGGCTTGCCGCCGCCCTGGCCGGGCGGCGTGCTGAAGCGGCCGCGGCCGCTGGAGGACGGCTGGACCGGGTCCGCCGGTCGGCTGGCGGCCTTCGTCGGGCCCGGTCCGGTGACGGGTGCGGCCCTGCTGGCCGCGGGGCTGGCGACCGGAGCGGGAGCGCTGGATCGCGAGGTGGCCGGAGTCGCCGGAGCGCCGGGGCGGGCCGTCCCCCGGAGGGACGGGGCTGCCGTGCCGGCCGGGGCCGACTCGTCGGGCGCCGGGGTGTGCGGGGCCTGGGCGGAGGGGAGGAACGGCGACGGGAAGGTGGGGCCTCCCATCAGGGTGCTCAGGAGCAGGACCACGTAAGCGGCGGCCGGTATCACCAGCAGGCAGCCCCACCGGCGCACGCGACGCTGCCTGCGCCCCGAACTGTCCACGAACACGGGACTGGCCACGCATGCGGGGGCCTCTGCGGTGAGGGCGTCCGGCGGCCCCTGCGCCGGGCGGGCCGCACCCATGTCGCCGAGGAAGAGCTCCATCGTGTCCTCGTCGGGGGCGCCGGGGGCTGGGTGCATGCGTCGTGGCCTCTGGGGTTCGGGCGACGGGGCGTCGGTGGTCGGGACGGGGCACGGCCGTCGGAGGGCGGCCATGCCCTACAGCGCTGGAACCGTCGCCGGTGTCACTCCAGGGGGCCCGAACCGGGCCGTTTCCGTCCGTTACGGAACGGGCCGGGGGCGCACGGCAGGATCCCGCGCGCCTGCCTGGGCTAGGATCGCCCAACCCCGGCGGACGGGCCGTGCGGGAAGGGGGCAACGGGTATGGGTTCTACGGGTGCGGGTGCGGGTGCAGGTGCCGTGGCGGTGGCGCTGGCCGGCGCCCTGCTGCTGGGCGGATGCTCCGGCGGCGCGAGCGGGCCGGACGGCGACGGGCCGGTCTCCCGGGCTCCGGGAACCGCCCCATCCCCCTCGCCGTCGGAGCTCTCCCCTGAGCCGACTGCCGGCGAGCCCTCCCCACCCACCGCGGAGCCGACGCCCTCGGCCACCGGCGGGCCGGCTCCGACCCGGACTCCGGCGGGCCCGGCGGCCGTTCCGCAGGACCCGCACCGGGGTACGAACCCGCCGCCGGCGCCCGAACGGCCCCCGCTTCCGACGTGGAAGCCGACTCCGTTCGACCCGAAGGACCGTTCGGTCCCGAACTACACGGTGCCTCCTCCCATGCGGTAACCGGGTTCCCGCCGCGCTCCGGGCAGCGGGGCCCTCGCGTACGGGCCGGTGAGCACGATGGTGTGCAGGCCGTGGACGAGTGCCCCGGCACTGGTGACGACGGGGGCGGGGGCGCCGTTCTCGGCCGTCCGGGCGTGCAACCGCTGTTCGGAGGTCCGGTGGTAGCCCGGGCCCATGCTCATGATGGCGACCAAGCAGGCGTAGCCGAGTACGTCGACCCGGGCGTCGGAGAGCTCGGCGGCGTGCCGGTGAAGACGTCGTCCGGGCGCGGCCTCAGGACGTGCCGGGAGAAGGTGTCGGCGGTGGCGAGTACGTCGCGGTGGAAGTGCAGGGTCGCCTTCGGCCGGCCGGTGGTGCCGGACGTGAAGGCGATCAGCGCGACGTCGTCCGCGGCGGTGGCCACCGTGTCGAACCGGCCGTCCTTGGCCGCGCAGAGGGCGGTCAGGTCCGCCGGGCCGGTCCCGCCGTAGACGAGCACGGGGAGAGCGGGCCCGGCCGCCGGGTCGGCGGGTCCGTGCGGGCCGTCGGGTTCCCGTACGCCCGAGCGGCCCAGGGCTTCGAGCTCCCCGGTGTAGCGGTGGTCGCAGACGGCCAGCGAGGGCCGGCTGATACCGGCGAGCTCGGCGAGCTCGCCGGTGCGCAGCATCGGCATCGTGGTGACGGCGACCCCTCCGGCCTTCAGGACGCCGAACCACGCGGCGACGAGCCAGGGGTTGTTGGGGCCGCGCAGCAGGACGCGGTTGCCGGGCCGGAGGCCGAAGTCGTGGGTGAGGACCTGGGCGACCTGGTTGGCGCGGTGGCGCAGTTCGCCGTAGGTCCAGCGCTCGGTGGGGGTGAGCAGGCAGGGACGGTCGGGGCCGTGCAGCTCGACGGCTTCGTCGAGCAGTCGACCGGCGCAGTTGATGCGGTCCGGGTAATCCAACTCCGTGAGGTCGAAGTGGAGTTCGGGCCAGAGGGCAACGGGCGGGAGCCGGTCTCGGCAGAAGGAGTCGGCATGCGCAGAAGGGGACAGCTCCATGGGGCGGCACCTCGATCGGGGAGCAGCGGGGAGACGGGGAGCAAGATATGTCGAATATCTGACGCCCATCAACATCTCTCGATATTCCGGTGCGCAGGGCGGCCGCCGGGCGAGGCCTGACGGCCGCACGACCCCCCTGCTCGGGCAGCAGGGACGCACAGGCGGACCGTCTTGCCGAACTCGTCGACCACGAGGCAGAGTTCACCGCCCAGCTCGGCCGCCATCAGCTGCACGATGAGCAGCCCACGACCACCCTCCGACGTCGGGTCGGCGTCCACCCGCGGAGCCGGCAGCCGCGGCGGTCCGGCCCCCTGATCGGCGACGTCGAGGCGCAACCAGCCGGCACCCGAGGCGACCCCGACCCGCATCCGACCCGCGCCCACATGGCGGACGACGTTGCCGACGAGCTCGCTGACAGCCAGCAGCAGGACGTCCGTCACGTCGAGCGGAACCGCCCAGGCGCTCAGCGTGGCGCGCACACGGGCCCGGACCTGCGAAACACTCGCGGCGTCCGGATCCGCGACCCATTGGTCGAAGCGCCGGATCACGGGGGTCGCGGGCATGGCGGACGCGCCGGTGGTGGTGAGCATGACGTGCTCCCGGAGGGGGTGGGCGTCGCGGCCGCCGAGATGACTCGTGTCATCGATCTGGATGCCGGACCATCTCCCGGCTTGTCAGCAGCGGAAACGCGTCGCTAGAGTCTTTGATTACACGTGTAACACGCTACGCCTCCCCCGGCTGCCCACGCAAGCATTTCGGACAAACAGCGCGAAGCCTGCACTCACCCCGCCGGGACCCCCGCCGATCTGGAAGGGCCGCAATGACGCACACTCCTCCGACCGCGTTCGACATCGCCGACATGACCTGGCCGCCCCCGCCGTACCGGCCCCCCGTGACGCCCGTGACGGGCACGGACGGCGTGCGCCGCTTCGACGGGATCACCTACGCGACGACCCCCGGCTTCCGCCCCCGGCTGCTCGACGTCCAGGTGCCCGCCGGCGAAGGGCCGTTCCCCGCCGTGGTCTGGATCCACGGCGGGGGCTGGCTGGACGGCGACCGCCGATACCCCCCGCCGACCGTACCGGCGGCGCTGCTGCACGGGACGGTGCTGGCGGCCGGGCTCGCGCTCGTCTCCATCGACTACCGGCACAGCCTCGAAGCACCCTTCCCGGCCCAGTTGCACGACGTGAAGGCCGCGATCCGCTACGTCCGCGCCTTCGCCGGGGACCTGGACATCGACCCGGAGCGCATCGGCGTCTGGGGCGAATCGGCCGGCGGTCACCTGGCCGCGCTCGCCGGCCTCGTCGGCCCTGCGGACGGCGCACCCCGCGCGGAAAGTCCGGACGACGTCGTCGCGCTGGAGGGCACCCAAGGGGTCGGGGCAGGCGACACCGGTGTGCTCGCGGTCGTCGATTGGTACGGCGTCTCCGACCTGGTCGCCCTGGCCGCCCATCCCATGCCGCCGATGCCGTCCGGCGTGGAGATCCCGGACCCGTACACGGCCCTGCTCGGGGCCTCCCCCGCCGAGCGGCCCGATCTGGCGCGGGCCGCAAGCCCGGTGGCCTACGCCCGGGCCTCGACACCTCCCCCGCCTTTCCTGCTGGTGCACGGGACCCGGGACGGCCTGGTGCCGTACAGCCAGAGCGAGGCCCTCGCCCGCGCCCTGGAGGGCGCCGGAGGCGCCGTCACCCTCCAGCCGGTGGAGGGCGCGGACCACATCTTCCTCGGCTCCCCGGACATCGCGGCGATCGTCGAGGCGAGCGTCGCCTTCCTGGCCCGCCACCTCGGCGCGGGCGCCTGACACCCCGTCCCGCCCACCGCGGGGACCGTTGCCCGGCGGCGGGCGGGACGGGCGCGGTCCGGTGACGCACGGGCGCGCGCCCACGGCCGGGCAGCGGCGCGGCGGACGCCCGCGCCGGGGCGTCACCGCGGTGGCGCCCCGCGTGGCGCACGACCCCCGCGCCCGGACGTGCGCGGCCGCCTCGCCGCTTCAGGAGGTCTGGCGGTGGACCAGTACGGCTTCCACGGCGGGTACCGGCGCCGACGCCCCCGTCTCGACCAGCTCGTGCACGGCCTCCGCGATCCGCGCCGGCGAGGGCAGGTCCAGCCGGACCGTGGTGAGCGGGGGCTGCTGAAGCGCGGAGAGCACCAGGTCGTCGCATCCCACGACGGCGACCTCGTCCGGCACCCGGACGCCCTCCGCCCGGAAGGCGTGGAGCAGCAGCGCGGCGTACTCGTCGTTGTAGGCGAAGACCGCGTCCAGGCCGAGGCTGGGCCAGCGCCGGGCCAGCTCGCGGGCGGACTCCCTGGTGTAGGACAGCTCCAGGGGGCTGACGGTCGCCGGGTGCCGGGCGGCCACCGACGCGGCGCCCGCGAGGCGCGGCTCGGCCATGGCGCCCAGGCCGCGTTCGCGGGGCATGACCACGCCGATCGCGGTCCGGCCGCGGTCGATGAGGTGCTCGGCCGCGGTGGCGCCGATGCGGGCGTGGTCGAAGCCGATCGTGTGCACGCCGTCGACGGGGTGGGACGCGAAGGCGAGCAGGGCGCGCACGCCGGCCCGGGTCAGCAGGTCGGCCGCCGGGGCCGTGAACCGGTCGCCGTCCAGGGCGACGACGGCCGCCGGGCGCAGTTCGGCCCAAGCCCGGGCGGCATCGACGGGATCGCCGAAGCGACCCGCGTGGAGCACGGCGGTGTACCCGAGGCGGTCGAGTTCGCTGTGCAGGTCGTCGACCCAGTCGCTGACGAGCCGGCCGGCCGCCGAGATCGACGCGGGCATCAGGACGAGGTTGCTGCGTCCGGCGCGCAGGGAGCGGGCGGCGGCGTGCGGTACGTAGCCCAGCTGCTTGGCCGCGTCGAGCACTCGGGCCCGGGTGCCCGCGCTGACCCGGTGACCCTGGGTGTCGTTGAGGACGAAGGAGACCGTGGCGCGCGATACCCCGGCGAGCCGGGCCACGTCGGCGCTGGTGATCGGTGCGGGGACGCGTGTGTCTTTGGCCATGACGCCCCTCGACGCTCCTCGTGCTCCGGTTTCCCTGGTGCTCCTTCCCTTTCAGGTTACACGAGTCACACCACGGGATCGGGGGGCTGGCGCAGACGTGCGGGCGGGCCCGTGCAGGAGACGCGAGGCACCCGCCAGGTCGTCGAGGGCGGTCACGACGGCGTCGAAGCGCATCATGGTGCGCGCCCGGGTGCCGTACGGCTGCCAGCGCGGCAGGTCCGGATGGTTCGGGTCGCCGGTGCGGACGAAGGCGATCCAGGCCCGGTGCATCACGTACGCGAGGCCGTCGCGAACGGCGGGATCCAGCCCGGCCAGGAAGGGCGCGCCCGCCCACTGGTCGAAGTTGTCGAAGACGAAGGGGAGTTCGAGGCAGTGTGCGGCTCCGAGCCGACCCTCGCAGGCGGGCGTGGGCAGGTCGAATTGGTAGGCCCACACCGGGTGGCCCGACGCGGCCCTGGCCTCGGCCAGGCGGATGGCGGGCACCCGGAAGAGCTCGTCCGTGATCAGGTCCATGAGGACGTCGACGGGGCGGGCGCCGGGGCGGGCCCGCGCGTACTCCGCATAGACGTCGGGGGCGGCCTCCGCCCCGAAGGTGTCGGCGATCCGGTCGGTGACCTGCGCACGGGTGGCGGCGGCATAGCCCTCGTCGAGGGCGAGGCCGAAGTTGGCCTCCTCGCGCGTCCAGCCGATCATGACGTCGATGTCCGCGGCGGCCGCGTCGAGCAGGGCCAGGGCCGGATGGACCGACAGGGACGTCCCGTCGACCACGGGCAGGAAGGGGGTCGGCCAGTATCCCCACGTCGCGGTCCGGGCGAAGAGTCCCGCGGCCGCTCCGATCAGCTCGGGCCAGAACCGTGCGCGCAGTTCTGCCACGCTCTCGGCGCCGGCCAGTTCCAGGTAGGCGGCGGTGCGCTCGCGGTAGGCGGCGGGGTCGGGGAGGTCGAGTCCAAGGGGCGGGCTCTGCAGGATCACCCGCCGGATCAGACCTCGGGCGAGCGGATGTCCGGCGAGGGCGGCGGTGGAGAGCGCGCCGCCGGACTGACCGGCGACCGTGATGCGGTCGGGGTCCCCGCCGAAGGCGGCGATGTGCGCGTGTACCCAGTGCAGGGCGGCGATTTGGTCGCCGAGCCAGAGGTTGGAACTCTCGTCGGCGTCGTCAGGGTTGAGGTAACCCAGTGGCCCGATGCGGTAGTTGATGCTCACGACGGCAAGATCTCCGTCGCGGGCGAAGGTCTCGCCGGAGTAGCCGGGCAGGGAGCCCGAGCCGGACACGAAGCCGCCGCCGTGGATCCACACGAGCACCGGACGGCAGGCGTCGTCCGCGGCGGGCGTCCAGACGTCCAGACGTTGAGCGTGAGGCAGTCCTCGTCGAAGGGTGGCGACCCGTGCCCGCCGAGCACCGGGTCACCGCCGTCCGTGTACATCTGGGGCGCGCTGGGACCGTCGACGGCGGCATCGCGCGTGCCGGTCCAGCCCGGGTGCGGCTGCGCGGGGCACCAGCGCAGCTCGCCGGCCGGCGGTGCGGCGTAGGGCACGGCGCGGAAGACGCAGACCCCGCCCTCCACGGTGCCGCGCAGCCGCCCCGCGGGGAGCTGAACCTCCGGCCGGTCCTGGTCTGGGGAGTGGGGCATGGCCGATCCTCTTCTCTCTGCGACTGCCGCGCACCGAGGGCGTGGCCCCTCGAAGGTATGGCGCACTTTTGGCGCCCGTCACTCTTCCACAAGATCTCTTCGGGTCCGACGGCGCCCCGTTCAGGCAGGGCGGGTCGGGGCCGCCCCTGCCGCACCCCGAGCGAGCGAGAGGCCCTACGACGCACCCCGCCTGCCCGGAGGCCGCACCGCAGTGGTTACACGTCATGGCAGCACACCCCCAGCAGGCCGCCGCGGCGGTCACGATCCGCACAACAACCCGGTCCAGGACCTGGCGATGGCCGGAAATGGGTGCTACACAGTCTTCAACGCACTTGGTGACACGTGTAACAACAGCGTCGCCCTTCCGGAATGCGTTCGCCCACCCCACCCCCGGTGACGACCGCTTCCGCCCTCCGCCCGGCCTCCCGCCCGCACCGCGCGGCGCCGCCCTCCCGCACGCCTCCGCCACCTCCCCGCTCCGTCCCGAGGAGTCGTCATGTCCCCGCACGACATCGTCGATCCACCCGTCCCCCTGCCCCCGGGCCCCGCCCGCCACCGCGGTCTGCTCTTCCTGCTGCTCGTCGCCAACTCCGCGCTGATGGCCGTCTACATGGGCGTGGGATCCGTTCTGCTGCCCACACAGATCGCCGCGATCGCGCCCGATGACAAGGTCGCCGTCCTCGGCGTGATCGGCGGGATCAGCTCGGTCTTCGCGACCGCCTTCAACCCGATCGCCGGAGCCCTCTCCGACCGCAGCGGCCGCCGCAACCCCTGGATCCTGGGCGGCGCCCTCGCCTCGCTCGCCGGCCTGGCCTTCCTCGGCAGCGTGACCACCGCCCTGCTCGTCGGCATCGGCTGGTGTCTGATCCAGGCCACGATGAACACCTACCAGGCCGCGGTCACCGCGATCGTTCCCGACCGGGTCCCCGCGGCCCGGCGCGGCACCGCGTCCGCCCTGGTCGGGCTGGGCCTGCCGATCGGCGGCACGGTCGGCGTGCTCGTCGCCTCCCGGACCGCGGAGCACCTGCGCACCGGCTACCTCGTCTTCGGTGCGATCGTCGCCGTGGCCGCGCTGCTGCTCGCCGGCTTCGTCCGCGACGCGCCGCGCACCGGAACGACGGCCGGCCGGCAGCCCGCATCCGTACCCGTGCGCGCCCAACTGGCCGCGTTCCTGTCGTCCTTGACCCACCACGACTTCCGGTGGGCCTTCATCGGGCGTGCCCTGATGGTGCTCGGCTACTTCTCGGTCGTCGGGTACCAGCTCTACATCCTCAGCGATCACATCGCGCTGCCCGAGGGCCTCACCCCGCCTGCCGCGATGGCCGTCCTCACTCCCGTGGCGATGGTCTCGATGGCCGCCTCCACCGTGCTGGGCGGCCTGCTGTCCGACCGCTGGAACCGTCGCAAGGCGTTCGTCGGGGTGTCAGCCGCGCTCGCCGGCCTCGTGATGGTGGTCCCCGTGGTCAGCCCGACGTGGACCGGCATGCTCGTCTTCAGCGCGCTGAACGGCCTCGCCTTCGGCTGTTTCATGGCCGTGGACACCGCGCTCGTGACCCTGGTCCTGCCCCGGGCCGAGGACGCCGCCCGCGACATGGGCGTCCTGAACGTCGCGAACGCGGGACCGCAGATCATCGCCCCCTTCGTCGCCTCGGCGGTGGTCACCGCCCTGGGCGGCTACACGCCGCTCTTCCTGGTCGGCGGGGCGCTCTCGCTGATCGGCGCGCTCGCGATCCTCCCGATCCGCAGCGTGCGCTGACCGCCTGCCCCGTGCCGGACCGCGCCGCACGGCTCCGGACTCCTCCGGGCCGGCCGCGACCGGCCGCGACCGGTCGTGACGGGTCACAACCGGTCGAGTTGCTCCCGCGGGCGCGTGCCGAGGGTCACGCGCCCGCCGGTCCCCTCCCGCCCCGCCCTCGTCCGCTCCCCCGCCTCCCACCCCTTTCGAAGGAGCCCCTGTGAGACGCAAGCACCTCCTGCCGCTGGCCGCCCTGCTGCTGTGCACGCCGACCGTGGCCGGCACGGCGCCCGCGGCTGCGGTGCCGCAGACCGCGCCGGCACCCGCCGCTCCCGGCGGGCCGTTGCGGATTCTGCTCACCAACGACGACGGCTACGACGCGCCGGGGATCCGCAGGGCCTTCGAGCGCCTCACGGCCGCGGGACACGACGTCACGATCGTCGCCCCGCTCACCAACCAGAGCGGCACCGGCACGAAGGTGACCAACGCGCCCGCGATCACGGTGAAGCACCCCGAGCCGAAGGTCTGGGCCGTCGACGGCACTCCGGGCGACTCCGTCGCCTTCGGGCTGGCCGAGGTGTTCGCCGGGAACGCGCCCGACCTGGTGGTCTCCGGAACCAACTTCGGGCCGAACGTCGCCGGGCTCGCCACCCACTCGGGCACCGTCGGCGGCGCCATCGCCGCGCTGGAGCACGGCGTGCCCGCCCTTGCCCTGAGCACGGGAGGCCTGTCCGTTCCCGACCCGGTCACCACGGTCAACGCGATGGGGCCGACCCTCGACTTCGCGGTCGGGCTGATCGACCGGCTGCGGTCGCGCGCCCGGTCCGGTCCGCTGCTGCCCGAGGGCATCGGCCTGAACGTCAACCACCCGGTGGTCGGCACGGACGGCACGGGTAGGGCCACCGGTGTGTCCGCGACCTTCCAGGATCCGCAGACCGTCCTGGAACCGGACTTCACCGACACGGGGGACGGCACCTGGAAGACAACCGTGAAGGTGGTCCTGCGGCCCGCGGCCCGGGGCGGCGACGTCGAGGCGGTGAACGCCGGCCGGATCGCCGTCAGCCCGATGAACTCCGACTGGAACACCGGCCCGGCCGACCGGGCCGTAGCCTCCGCCCTCATCGCGGGCCTGCGCCCGTAGCACCCCCGGAACCGGTGGGGCGCAGCAGCCCGCGGCTCCGCCCCACCACTGCACGCCCCTGGCGACGGGACGCCCGCCGGACGGACTCCGGCCCCGGACCGCCCGCCCCCGGAGCACGCCTCCCGCTGATGGCGATGCACCGAGGCGTGTACAGCCGGGAAGCGGCACCCGGTTCGGCGGCGGGCCGGGGGGCGTCCCGCCGCGCTATCGGTCGGTGAGCGCGGCGGCGGGCCGACGCCGTCGGCCGCGGATCCGTGCGTGGACCGTGGCCGCGAGCGCCGCGGCCGCCGCGGCGACCGTCAGGAGCCACACCGGGATGCCGCTCCCCACCGTCAGCAGTTCGTCGTGGTGGACGACCCGGCGGTAGGGGGTGTCCTTCGGTGTCGCGCGCAGTTCGTGGTCGGCGTCGATGCGGCCCGGCTCAGGGAACTCCTGCTCGATCGCCGTCAGGAACATCGGTTTTCCGTCGGTGAGGGCCGTCAGCGGGCCGGCCTCCGGCTCGACGGTGCCCGCGAAGGTCACCTTGGGTGCGTCGCCTCCGATGCTGGCGACGGGCTCCATGCGGTGGTCGGCCAGCACGTACAGGCTGAGCGACTGGGGTGTCTTGGCCATGCGGGAAAGACGCATCGGGTAGACCGGTCGGCCGCTGTCGAAGCGGATCCTCAGCGGGTCGAGGTCGCCGCGGAGCACCCGGTCCGGTCCGCCGCGCGGGGCGAGGCGTATCGCCACGTACTCCCAGTGCTGGTCGACGTACGGCGTGACCTCGGTGGTGAGGCGGTCGGGGAGTTGGAAGCCGTTGTTCTCCAGCCAGTTCTTCAGGGCGGCGGGGTCGGTGGCGGTGAGCCGGGCCACGTCGAAGTCGCCGAGCTGTTCCCGGCCGACCACGCCCACGGGCGGCGCGGCGCCCGGCGCCGGGGCTCCCGCGCCGTCGCTCGTCGTGCGTGCGAAAGGCCAGTCGCCGTCGCGCGGCCAGAAGTAGCGCCGGGTCCGGTGCTCGGGCCGGGTCAGATCGCGCAGCGTGTCGAACACCTCCCCATCGCCCAGTTCCACCGTGGCGCGTCCGGGCACCGGCATGATCCATGCGGCCCGCTGTGCGTTCCCTCCGACGGTGAAGCGCATCACGATCTGCTCCGTCCGGCCGTCCCAGTGCACGACGGAGGTCTCCCGCTCGACCCCGATGCGGGACCGGCCGTCGGGGATCATCGCCCCGCAGCCACAGGCGTAGGCGGGGTCGATCAGCGCGCCCGCCTGGGTCGTGAACAGCGCGAACAGCAGGATCAGAATCCTTCGTTTCATCGACACGGGGTTGGGGACGGCCGGTCGGGTGATCCGGTTCCACCCCCTCTCGCCGCTCGATGCGGCCTGGCTCATACTGTGGCGCATGAGGGGGAGTGAGAAGCAGTCGCATGCGCTGCGGCGCCTGAACGCGCTACCGCGCAGCCCGATGGTCCCGGACTCCGTGATGGCGGAGATCGCCCGGCACGATTGGGAGGGCATCGAATGCGGTTGCGGCCGGTCCGCCGGCCACCTGGTGGACGCCGTGCGCGACGCCGCCGAGGGTCACCCCGCCGCGTTCCATGCGCTGGAGGGCCACGTCTTCTTCGCCCAGCGTCTGAAGCCGCCCGCCCCGGCGGTGTGCGCCGTACTGATGGCGGTGTGGTCGGCGTATCCGCCCCGCCGGGCGACCCGCGAGGCGCTGCTGTGGGCCCTGCTGGCCCTGCTGTGCACCATGGACGACGGCGGCACCCACGAGGCGGGGCTGCACGGTCAGGTCGCCGCCTTCATCCGCACCGGTGCGGAGGGTTTCCGCCGAGAGCTGGCCGCCGCCGCGGGCTCCGGGACGGCCGCGTACGCGGAGGGCATCCTGGAGGTCCTCGGCCTGCCGGCGTCCTGACCGGGCAGGGAGCGCGGGCGGGCGAGCAGCCTCGTCAGGCGGTGGCGCGTGCGGTCTCCTCCACCGCGCCGGGCAGCCAGTCGGCGACCCGGCCGAAGGCGAACCCCAGGGCCGCGGCCCGACCATTGTCCATGGCGTAGGCACGGTCGAAGGAGAAGGGTGAGGCCTCCTCACCGGCGGCGACCACCCGGTACCTGGGCCGTCGTCCGAGTCGTTCGGCGACCGCCGCGCAGAGCCCGAGGACGTCCGGGGCGCCGTGCGAGGCTGCGTTGACGGGCCCGGTGAAGGTCTGCCGCACCGTCCAGTGGAGGAAGGCGGCCATCTCCAGGTGGTGGATGAAGGAGGTGCCGTACGGGGTCGCGTGGACGTCCACCGGGGTGCCGGCGCCGATCCGCTGCACATAGTGGGCGAGGCGCCCGGTGAACTCCGCCCGGCCTCCGCCGAGAACGTGCGCGGTCCGGACGCTGACGTACGGGAAGGGCGGTTCGCGCAGGAAGACGGCCTCGGCCGACCGTTTGCCCTCCGCGTAGGCGTGGGCTTCGGACGGCATGGGGCGGCTCGACCGCTCCGGCAGCGCGTGCGGCGGGCGTGTGGGGTCCAGGTGGTCCTCGGCGACGGGCACGGTGTGCGGCGCGGAGCCGGTGGGGAGCGTGGCCGGGTCGTAGACCTCCATCGTCGAGGTCATCACGTAGCGCCCGGCCCTCCCGGCGAACACCCGGCGGGCGACGGCGGCCTGGAACGGCGTGTAGCAGACCTGGTCGACGACCACGTCGAAGTCGCGCCGGGCCAGGGCCGCGCGCAGCGCGTCCTCGTCGTCGCGGTCGGCGAGGAGCCGGGAGACTCCCGGGGGCGGGGCGCTGGAGCCCCGGTTGAGGACCGTGACCGTGTTGCCCTCGTCGCGCAGGCGCGTGACCAGTGACTTTCCGAAGTATCGGCTACCGCCGATGACAAGAATCTGCTTCATGGCTCCGACTCTCGCGTTGTATCGTCCCCAGCGGAACCGACCATCGACTGAACCGGTCGTAAGGAAAACTGATGATCGATGTGCAGCGGTTGCGCGTCCTGCGGGCGGTGGCCGAGCACGGCAGCTTCAACAAGGCGGCCGGGGCCCTGCTGCTGACCCCGTCGGCCGTCTCCCAGCACGTCGCGGCGCTGGAGCGCACCCTTGGCCACCCGGTGGCGGTGCGCAGCACGCGCGGTGTCACGCTGACGGAGCCCGGGCGGCTGCTGGTGGAGGCGGCGGAGACGATCTCCGCCGAACTGGACCAGGTGCGCCGGGCGATCGACCGGCTGGCGCAGGATCGGCCGCGGCTGACCGTCGCCACCTTCGGCAGCGGGGGCCGGCGCCTGCTGCCGTCAGCGCTCTCCCGATTCGTGCAGGCGCATCCGGAAGTGGAGCTGACGGTACTGGAGAGCGAGCCGGAGGACGCCGTGCCGATGGTGCGCTGCGGTGCGGCCGATCTCGCGCTGGCCTATCACTTCGACGGGCCGCCGCCGGTGCAGCCGGGCACGCGTCCGGGCCTCGGCTGGCGGCCGCTGATGGAGGATCCGCTGTGGTTGGTCCTGCCGCCCGGCCACCGCCTGGCCGGGCGGGACTCGGCGGACCTCGGTGAGCTGTCCGGCGACCGGTGGGTGCTGGGCTGTCTCAAGACGGAGGCATTCCTGCGCCGCTACGCGGAACTCGCCGGATTCGAGCTGCGCGTGGGGGCGTCCACCACCGACTACTTCTTCGCCCAGACGCTGGTCGCGGCGGGCGTCGGGGTCTGCCTCGTCCCGCAGGTCGCGCTGGCCGGCGCCGCGGACGCGGTCACGGTGCGCGTCGAACCCCCTCGTCCCGCCCGGCACATCGGCCTGGTCCTGCCCCGTCGGCGCCCGGCGAGCGCCGGCGCCGAAGCTCTGGCCGATGCCCTCGCGGCGGCGGCAACCGACACCACCACCGCCGCCGCACGGACCGGAGCCCGTCCCTGAACCCCCTCCTGTGCGGCCTCGCCGCCAACCCCGCGCTGCCGTCGCCGCTGGTCGACCGGCTGGTCGCTCTTGCCGTGGCGGTGCCCGTGCCGTCGGGCTCCGCCGGGCATCTCGCCGACTGGCTGGTCCAGCGCCTGTCCGAGCGCATCGACCTCGGCCCCGTACAGGTCGCGTCCCTGGCCGCACTCGACGAGGACACAGCCGCGCTGCTGGCACGTGCGGGACATCTGAAGGCCGCCGACGTCGACCCGGCCGTCTGGCCGCTCGCGGCCCTCGCCCTCCTCGACGAGGGCTGCGGGCTCCCCGCGTGGGCCCGTCGGTTCGCCGTGGATCCCGACCCCTCCCTGCGGGGGCGGCTCGCCGCCTGCCCCGGGCTGCCCGCGGACGTCGAAAACGCACTGGCCTGCGACCCGGACCCGGAAGTGGCCGCCGAACTCGCCCTGTGGACGAGGCCCACACCGGTCGCGGACCGCCTGGCGCGGCACCCGCACGCCGAGGTCCGGCGGGCGGTGGCCGCCAACGAGGCCGTGTCACCCGCCGCGCTGGCAGCGCTGCTCACCGGAGACGGTCTGCCGCCCGCCCGCTCCTGCTCGGTGTGCGACAGCAGGGAGATCCCCTTCACGCACGATCCCCACTGCCCCGACGCCGCCTGCGAGCTGCCGGCCGACGCCACATGTGACGGGACGCACGGCTCGACCGTCCATGGCACCTGGCAACGGGTCCTGTCCAATCCGGCTGCTCCCCCGGAGGCCGTGGCGACCTTCGCCGAGCATTCCTCGGTGCTGCTGCGGTGGGCCGTCGCCGAGCATCCCGGCCTCTCGGCGGAGGCATACGCCCACCTCGCCGGTGACCCCGTGCCCCGGGTACGGGCCGCGGTCGCACGGAACCCGGGTACCGGTGCGGAGGCGAGCCGGATGCTGGCCACCGACGCCTACGACGACGTACGGCAATCAGTGGCGCGACACCCCGGGGTTCCGCTCGACGTGCTGGCCCAGCTGACCGGCACCACCCGCCTGGGTCCGCATCCGCTGCCACGGATCTGTGCCGCGACCCCGGAGGAGCTCGCGGAGGCGGCCGGTTCGACACAGGGGCGCGTACGGATGCTCGTGGCGCACCGGCACGATCTGCCGCCGGAGTTGCGCGACCGGCTCGCCGCCGATCCGGACGCCTCGGTGGCCAAGGCCGTGGCCCCGCATCCGGGGCTGTCACCGGAGCGGCTGCGGGCCATGGTGTCGCTGCACGGCGCACAGGTCATCGCGCGGGTCGCGGCCAACCCGGATGCGCCCGCGGACCTGCTGGCGGAGCTGGCCCGCCACGATCCGCCGGTACGGGGGGCGTTGCGGGAGATCGCCTCGCACCCCAACGCGACGGCCGACGCGCTGCTGCCCTGCCTGGCCGACAGGAAGTGGCGGGTCCGCGCCGCCGCCCATCCGGCGCTCCCGGCAGCGGTCGTGGTCGGACTGCTCGACGATCCGGACCCGGCGGTGGTGGAGGCCGCGGCCGCCAACCCCGCGCTGCCGCCGGCCGTGATGGCGCGACGGGTGCCGTGACGGCCCCTTCGCAGGTGTCCGGCCCGGCTGTGCGCCGGGGCGCGCTCGCCGTCCGGGCCCTGATAGAGGAGGTTCGGGGCCGCGGGCGGCGTCCCGACGGACCGTCGGGCGGGGGGATCGAGGGCGGAACGCTCTTCGAGGCCGCACTGCGCCGGCGGACCGCCTCCGCCACCCGGCCGCCCGCCCCGCACGGGTGATTCCGTCACCTCCCCGGGCCGGGGGTCGTTAGGGGCCTGGGGGTTGACTCGGGGGCGAAGGGATGACGGTATGCGGCAATTTCCTCTGGAGACGCACCACGTGGCACCCGGCAGGGTGGTCGAGTGGCAGCTCAGGTCCACCGTGGCGGAGGCTGACGGTCCGGGTGATCCGGCGAGCCGGAAGGCGTCCTTCAACCAGGACAAGCACTTCACCGTCGCCGAGGAGAGCCGGGCCGCCGACGACCCCGTCGCGTCCTGGGTCGCGGTCACCTTCGAGGTGACCGGGCCGCTGGACGAACGGGCCCTGGCCCGGGCGCTGCTCTCCTTCGTCCAGCGGCACGAGGTCCTGCGCTGTGCGTTCCGGCGGCTGGCCGGCGAGGTGGCCTGCGAGCCCTACGCCCCCGATACGCTCAGCCTGGACGCCACCACGGTGGGCACCTTCGAGGACGCCGGGGCTCTGAGCGGCTTCCTCGTGGAACGGTTCAAGCGGAGCATCGACACCCTGTCCTGGCCTCTGTTCATCATGGGTGCGGTGGTCCGCGAGGACTCGGCGACCGTCTACCTGGCCTTCGACCACATCGTCTGCGACGGCATGTCGATGCCCATCGTCGCCCGCGAGGTGCTCACCGCCTACGAGGGTCTGTGCCGGGGCGAGGCCGTCGCACTGCCGCCCGCGCCCAGCTATCTCGACTTCGCCGAGGAGCAGCGCCGCCGCTACCTGTCCATCGACGCCCGCGACGGCCGTCTGGACTACTGGAAGTCCTTCATGGGGCCCGAAGGCGAGTTCTTCCCGCGCTTTCCCCTCGACCTCGGCGTGGAGCGGGGCCGGATGTACCCCATCGTCAACGAGGCGTCGATGCTGCTGGACGCCGGTGAGGCGGAGGTCTTCGAGAAGACCTGCCTGGCCGTCGGCGGCAAGCCGTTCATGGGCGTTCTCGGCTCGGTGGCCGTGTGTCTGCGCGAAGCCGGCGGGCCGGGCGTCTACCGGGGCTTCATGCCGGTCAGCGAGCGCGGCCGGAGCACCTGGACGAACTCGGTGGGCTGGTTCGTCAACACGCTTCCCATCGAGTTCGATGCCTCGCCCGGCCGGGACTTCACCCAAGTGATGGCCTCCGTCCGGGCCGGTTTCGGCGAGATGATGACCCATCTCGACGTTCCGTTCGTGCGGGCGTGGGAGCTGCTGGCGCCCGAGGAGTTCGCCGCCCGCTCCTGGCCGTACCCGGTGAACTTCTTCTCGTACATCGACATGCGCAAGTGCCCTGGCGCCGAGCGGCACGACGACTGGCGGCCGACCACCCATGTGTGGTCGGCGCGGGCCAACGGCGCGTGCTCGTGGTTCCAGCGCGACACGGACGGGCTGCACATGAACTCCATCTACGTCGACACCCCGGCGGCCCGGCGGACCATGCGCGACTTCCAGGAGGCGCTGCGCCTGACGGTCCAGGAGGTCGCCCGCACCGGTGGTTTCCGCCGGCCCGTCGCCCTGACCGCGCAGCGCCGGCCGGTACGGAAGACCCCGCTGGACGTGGCCGCCTTCGCGCGCCGCGGCTGAGCCCGGCCCGCCCGGGACGCGGATCAGAGGCGGGCGGCGCGCCGCAGGAGCAGGGCGCGTTCCCGCTCGTTGCGGGTCAGCGAGGCCGCGCGTTCGAACTCGGCCCGCGCCTCCCCCGGCCGTCCGAGGCGCTCCAGCAGGTCGCCCCGGACGCTCGGCAGCAAGTGGTAGGAGTTCAGGGCCGGTTCTCGGGTCAGGGCGTCGACGAGTGGCAGGGCGACCGCCGGTCCGTCGGCCATCGAGACCGCCACGGCCCGGTTGAGTTCCACGACCGGTGACGGGGTCAACTGGACCAGGCGTCCGTAGAGGACGGCGATCCTGGCCCAGTCGGTGTCCTCGTAGCGGACGGCCGCCGCGTGGCAGCCGGCGATCGCGGCCTGGAGGGAGTACGGGCCGCTGCCGGCGCGGCCCATCGCCCGGGCGCCCCTGGCGATGAGCAGGCGGTTCCACCGGGCCCGGTTCTGGTCGGCGAGCAGCACCGGTTCGCCGTCGGGGCCGGTGCGGGTGGAGATGCGGGACGCCTGGAACTCCAGCAGCGCGGCGAGGCCGTGCGCCTCGCCCTCCTGGGGCATGAGGGCTGTCAGGACGCGGGCCAGGCGCAGGGCGTCCTCGCAGAGGGCGGGCCGCACGAGGTCGTCGCCGGAGGTGGCCGCATAGCCCTCGTTGAAAACCAGGTAGATGACCTCCAGGACCGAGGAGAGTCGTGCCTGGCGGTCGGCGCCATAGGGGACTTCGAAGGGTACGGCGGCCTTGGCCAGGGTCCGTTTGGCGCGCACGATGCGCTGGGCGACGGTGCTCTCCGCGGCGAGGAAGGCGCGGGCGATCTCCTGGGTCGTCAGTCCGCCGACCAGGCGGAGGGTGAGGGCGATGCGGGCCTCGGTGGCGAGGACGGGGTGGCAGGCGGTGAAGATCAGGCGCAGCAGGTCGTCGTCGATGTCGCCGGGTGCCGGTTCGGCGGGCGGCGGCTCGTCCTGCAGGGTGCGGCCGACCTCGGCGAGTTTGCGCGCGTAGGTCTCCTTGCGGCGGACCAGGTCGATCGCACGGCGCTTGGCGGTCGCCATGAGCCAGGCGCCCGGACGCTCCGGGACACCCGACTCCGGCCATTGCTCCAGTGCGGTGACGAGGGCGTCCTGTGCGATCTCCTCGGCGATGCCGACGTCCCGCACGATGCGAGTGACACCGGCGATGATCCGCGCCGACTCGATCCTGAACACCGTTTCGACCGCCCGGGCCGCATCCACTGCCGTCACGGCCACCCATCAGAGCAGCCGTGACGAGGCAGGGCAAATGCGGCACGAGCGGGCGCGATCGCCCCTCCCGGATCACATCTCCTGGATCTCCCGGACCTCGGCACTGACGTTCCAGTCCGCCGGGTGGATCTCCAGGAAGCGCCGGGTCCACTCGATCGCCTCGGCCTTGTCCTTGCACTGGCTGAGGGAGTAGCCGCCGACGACCTCCTTGGTCTCGGTGAACGGGCCGTCCGTGTAGCTGATCTTCCCGCCGGACCAGCTGAGGCGGGTGCCCTCGGATGTGGGCAGCAGTCCGGCGGTGTCGAGCAGGACCCCGGCCTTGGTGATCTCCTCCAGCAGGGCGCCCATCCGCTGCTCGAACTCGGGCGGGAACTCGCCCGGGGGAAGGTCCTTCTCGTCGATGCGGATCATCGTCAGGAAGCGCGGCATGGTGGCTCCTCGGTCGTGGCGGCGGGGCCCTTCCCCGCCTCTCACCCTTACGTCGAACGGGAGGCGCCCGGATCGACAGCTCTCGGAAGATCCTTCGAGGAATTTTCCGCGGCAGCCACCGGGAGGCCGCCACCCGGCGTCCGGGGCGGCGGGGGCGGCCGCAGACCGGTGGCGGGTCAGCGGCTGTCGCCGGTCCAGTCCCAGTGGCCCGGATCTCCTGCGCGGCGGCGGTAGTGGGCGCGCCCGCCCGCCCCGTACCGCCCTATCTCGGTGGGGAGGCGGGCTTCTTCGTCCAGCTGGGGCGCGCTCCAGCCCGTGATGTCCAGGAGGAGGCCGTCGAGCGGCCCGCCGACCAGCTCGCCGTAGGCGCGGCCGGGGCGCGGGCCGGGGTCGGGGTCCTCGTGGTCGGCGCCGTAGACCCGGCGCCGGAGCATCCTGTCGTCCATGTCGATCAGCTTCACAGGAGGCACTGACAACGGCCCGGCGGCCGTCCGCCCGACCGGCGGCGATGATGGGGGCCGCGCTCCCGGCGGAGGGGCGCACGAGCGAGGAGCGACACGCATGGCACACGGGGTGCACCGGCCACAGGAGGACGAGGAGTTCGACTTCGTCCTGTCGATGACGACGGGGCCCGTCCTCGCCTATTTCTGCGGCACCTGGCCGAAGGCGGTGGAGGCCTGCCGTGCGATGGACACGGTCGTCGCCCGGCTGGTTCGGGAGTACGGGACGCGGTTCACCGCCGTGCGCACCGACATCACCCGCTGCCCGGGGCCGACCAAGCGCTACGGCGTGACGGGAGCGCCGACGGCCGTGCTCATCGCGAACGGCGAGGTGGTGGCGAGCCGGCCGGGCCCGATGGACCTGGAGGAGTTCCGGGCCTTCCTCGACGCCCACCTCTGACCGCCGGCCGCGCTCCGCTCTCGGCGGGGACGGTGCACCGCAGGGCACGGCTGGGGCGGGCGTGCCGGGCGCCCCGGGGCGGGCGGGACTTTCGCAACACGCTCCGGGAGCAGAGGGCGACGGCTCCTCCGTTCCGGGACCGGCGTGTGCTCCACCCGGGTGGCGCACAGGCCGACGGACGCCCGCCGGGTCGCGGCGTGGGGTGCCGGATCCGGGCGGACCGTACGAACCGGCTCTCCGAGGCCGGACGGCTCACGGAAGGGGGCGTGCCGGGCGGGGGACCCCACCCGGTCGCGTTTCCCCCTGACAGCACCACGACTTCCTGTACAGTTGTCCAGGAAGTTGCCCACCTCGTCCCCCCCAGAACTGGAGGCGGCCATGCAGACGGTCGCTTGGATCCTGATCGGCCTCGTGGCCGCGCTGCACGCGTACTTCCTGGTCCTGGAGATGTTCCTGTGGCAGCGTCCACCGGGGCGGTCACTGCACGGCTTCGACGCGGACACCGCCCAACTGACCGCGCCGCTCGCCGCCAACCAGGGCCTCTACAACGGCTTCCTCGCCGCCGGCCTGGTCTGGGGGCTGGTCACCGACTCGCTGGCCACACAGGTGTTCTTCCTCGTCTGCGTGATCGTGGCCGGCGTGTTCGGGGCGGCGACCGCCCACCGCAGGATCCTCTTCGTCCAGGCCCTACCGGGCGCCCTCGCGCTCGGCGCCGCACTGCTGGCCGCGTGAGTCCGGAGGATCCGCGGACGGCCCGGACGAAGGGCCGGCTGCGGGACAGCCTGCTGGCCGCATGCGCCGGGCGGCCCCTGTCGGAGGTCAGCGTCTCGGCGGTGGTCCGCGGGGCCGGCGTCGGGCGGGCCACCTTCTACCTGCACTACGAGGACCTCACCGCGCTCGCCGTCGACGCGTGCGCGGACGTCGTCCACGCGGCCGTCGACGCCCTACACGCCTGGCAGACCGGCCCCGGCGCGCTCCCCCCGGCACGGCCCCCGGCCGCGCTGGCCGATTTCCTGACGGGAGCGGCCGGCCGGGCGCAGCTCTACCGCACGCTGCTCCTTCCGGGCGGCGGCGGCCCCCTCGGCGACCGCCTGCACCGGGAGCTGCGCGCTCGCGCCCGCGACGAGCGCGTCGCGGTGGGTGCACCCCAGCCCGAGCTCGTCGCCTCCGCGGTCGCCGCGGCCTTCACCGGGATCCTCGCGGACTGGCTGCACGAGGAGATCCCGGCGGATCCGGCCGCCCTGGCGGATCACCTGTGGCTGCTGCTCCTGGCCCTGCACCGGGCGGTACCGGCCGGACCATAGGGCCCAGGACGCGGAAGGCCCCGCCGGCGGACCGGCGGGGCCTCGTTCACGGCACAGCTCGTGGCGGTGGCTAGAGGGGGACCACGTTCTCCGCCTGGGGGCCCTTCGGACCCTGCGTGACGGTGTATTCGACCTGCGCGTTCTCGTCCAGCGACTTGAACCCCTGGGTCTGGATCGCCGAGAAGTGCACGAACACGTCAGGACCGCCGTCGTCCTGCTGGATGAAGCCGAACCCCTTCTCCGAGTTGAACCACTTCACGACACCTGTTGCCATCTTGCTGATCCTTCACAACGGTCCACTGCGGGCCGCACACGCGGCCGCCTCAATCCTGCCCAACCGCCCCCCGCGGCACACGCCGGACGCGGCCAACCGGGGCGCGTCGCACGTTCGCACGTGTGGTCGCCTTGTCCGCGATACGGGGGACCCGGCCCGCCCCGCACGGGATCGGGCGCCCCACCCCCGGCAGCCAGGACCGCCGGTGCACCCCGCGCGGGCCGCGATGTCACGGCCCTCCGGTCCCGAGCTGCCCCGCCCGCGCGGCCGGGGCGGCTCGGAGGGGCGGCCGGACGCCCCAGCGGCCCGGCCCCCCGCTGGTACCATGGGCGGTTGACCACCTCCTTTCCTTCTTCTCCCCCCGCCTCGAAAGGTCCTGCATGAGGAACCCGTCAGCTCATGGCCGCTTCGGTGTGAAGGGTGGCGCCAAGGCCGGTTCCCGAACCGGTACCAAGGCCCCCCGGAACATCGGGCCACAGGGCGAGTTCGCGATGCCCGAGCCGAAGTCGCCGGCGCTGCCGCCGGTGGAGTCGTTCTCCGAGCTCGACCTGCCCGTGGAGCTGGTGGAGACCATGACCTCCCTGTCGGTCACCCAGCCGTTCCCGATCCAGGCAGCGACCCTCCCGAACGCCCTCGCCGGGCGCGACGTCCTCGGGCGCGGGCGGACCGGCTCCGGCAAGACCCTGGCATTCGGCCTGGCCCTACTGGCGCGCACGGCGGGACGGCAGGCCGATCCCAAGCGCCCGCTGGCGCTGGTCCTCGTACCGACGCGCGAGCTGGCCCAGCAGGTGACCGAGGCACTCCAGCCCTACGCGGCGGCCCTGCGGCTGCGGATGGATGGCCACGGTGGTCGGCGGACTGTCGATCGGCCGGCAGGTGAGCGCCCTGCGAGCCGGAGCGGAGGTCGTCGTGGCCACCCCCGGACGGCTCAGCGACCTGGTCGGGCGGCGCGACGTGCACCTGGAGCGGGTGCGGATCACCGTGCTCGACGAGGCCGACCAGATGTGCGACATGGGCTTCATGCCGCAGGTCACGGAAATCCTGGACCAGGTGCACCACGCGGGCCAGCGGATGCTCTTCTCCGCGACCCTGGACCGCAATGTCGACCAGCTGGTGCGCCGCTACCTCAAGGACCCGGTCTCGTCGTCCGTCGACCCGCAGGCGGGCGCGGTGACGACGATGGACCACCACGTCCTGCACATCCACGCCGCCGACAAGATCTCGGCGGCGACGGAGATCGCGGCCCGCGACAACCGGGTGCTGATGTTCCTCGACACCAAGCACGGCGTCGACCAGTTCGTGAAGCACCTGCGGGCGATGGGCGTACGGGCGGAGGGCCTGCACAGCGGCAAGTCGCAGCCGCAGCGCACCCGCACCCTGGCCCAGTTCAAGTCCGGAGCGGTCACCGTACTGGTCGCGACGAACGTCGCAGCGCGCGGCATCCACATCGACGACCTCGACCTCGTCGTCAACGTCGATCCGCCCGCCGACCACAAGGACTACCTGCACCGCGGCGGCCGGACCGCCAGGGCCGGGGAGTCCGGCCGGGTCGTCACCCTCGTCACCCCCAACCAGCGCCGGGACATGGTGCGGCTGCTGTCCGACGCCCGGATCCGGCCGACGATCACGCAGGTGCGCTCCGGTGAGGCCGCGCTCAGCCGGATCACCGGCGCGAAGGCCCCGTCCGGAAAGCCGCTGGCCGGCTCGGCGCCGACCGATGCCAAGGGCCGGCCGTCGGGTACGGAGCTCGGATTCCGCGGCATCGGCACGCGGCCGGGTCGGCCCGGCAAGGGCAAGGAATCCCGCAAGACGTTGGAGGCCCGTCAGCAGGCCGAGGCGCGCCGTGCCGCCCGGGTGCGCCGCGGCATCTGAGGGCACGCGCCCGGTCAGCGCGGTCAGCTCGGTCAGCGCGGTCGGATGCGTTCCGCAGCGGACGGCGCCCGGCGCAGGGTGGTGCCGGACGCCTCGGGTCGGTCAGGGCTTCGGCGTCAGGGCCCGGGCCGCCGGGCCACGACGGTCACCGCGACGAGGGGACGGTGCGCCGGCGAAGACGCTCGGCGGCAGCATTGCGGACCCGCCGGGTGCGGGCCCCGGCGGCCAGCAGCTCCAACGCCTCGTGACAGGTGAGCAGCCGAACCGCGGTGCGCTGGCACCAGTCGGAGGCGCCGGTCAGATCGGCCGCGGACCAGGGCTCGCCACGGGTGACCGCCGTGAGCAGGCTCCACTCCCGCAGCCTGCGCTCGGGGAAGACCCGGCCGGCGAGAACCCCGGACATGGCCCGCGCCCAGACGGTGTACCTATCGTCGGCGAGCAGGGCCGCGGCCCGGCGGTCGAGGTGGGTGACCACCGCGCTCTCGGCCATCACGCGGTCGGGGTCGCCCAGTACCGCGCTCACCACCTCGGCCTCGGCCTGGGCATCGCCGCACGGCACCGCCGCCAGGGACTCCAGGTGGCGGGCGTAGCGCCAGTGCTCGGGAGGCGTGTCGGGGCCGGGCAGGCTCATCGGGAGGCTCCCTGGCCGGCGCGCGCCGTCGGGCCGGCACCCGTGTCGGTCCCGGCCGGGCCCGTGCCCGCCGGTATGGCGGGCACGCCCGCCGGCGTACCGGTGTCGGCTCGCCGCTGTTCCTTGCCTGTCCGCATGGCATCCATTCCACACGATCACCGCGCTCGGCCGGTGGCCAGGGTGCCTTCCGGCGCTCTCGGAGCACCGGTTGACGGGATCCCGCCCTGTGCGCCGGCTCCCCGGCGTTCCCGCGGCGGGCCGCCGGGCGGCGGAGCGGTGGTGGTACGCGGGGCACCGACCAGCGCGGCACCGGGACCGTGCCGCCGGCGGCGGGCGGAGCCTTTCGGCCGAGGCGTCGAGCAGCGTTCGGGAGGGGCGGAGGAGCGGTGCGCCTCAGACCTGCCCCTGCCCCGGGCCGGGGCCGGGGCCGGGGAGCGCCGCCCCGGTCTCCAGCAGGGTCTTGAGGCTCGACGCGAGCATCGGCCAGGCCTGGCGGCACATGCCCATCAGGGTGCCGCCCGGCTCGAATCCCTCGTGGCGGATCGTCAGCCGGGCGAGGGTGTCGCCGACCGGCTCGATCTCGTACGTCACCTTCGTACGGGGCTCCTTCGCCAGCTCCGACCGCAGCTCCTCGCCGATCCCGACGGCGGCCGCCCACTGCGGACTGAAGGTGTGCCAGGTGTAGGACAGCAAGCGGTCCGGGACGCAGCCGAGGACCAGTTGTCCGGGGTCGCTGGTGCGGGCCCCCCGCTCGACCCAGTCCATCGCCGACCCCACCGCCCAGTCGGTCTCGAAGCTCAGGCCCCAGTACCGGCGGGTGAGGGCCGGGTCGGTGAGGGCCTGCCAGACCCTGGACGGATCGGCCTGGACGTAGAGGGTGTAGGTGATCGCGCTGTCGTCGCTCATGGCCCCATGCTGCGGGACCGTGGTCCGCGGACGGCGGATTTCCCGGTCACGGCGACGGCGGGCGGCCCCGCCCCGGGTCACCAGCGCACGCCCTCCTCGGGGACCTCCACCAGCGGGGTGCGGGCGGGGGCGGGGAGGCCCAGCCGGGCCCGGGCCTCGTGGACCGCGGTGAGCTCGTCCGTACCGGCCGGGCCCCAGTCGCTGAGCTCGCGGACCTGTTCGGGAGTGGCGAGCAGCCGGGCGTACGCCGGGTCCGCGGCCGGCGGGAGGCCGGTGAGGCGGGCCGCAACGCGGGCATGGGCGCCCTCCTCGCCGTACCGGTAGCCGAGCGGGGCCGAGCCCGTGGCGGCCGGGGTGTTCGGGGGCGGGAGGTGGGCCGTGCCGGTGCCCCGGGCGATCAGGAGCAGCACCCTGCCGTCGGGGGCGAACAGCCAGGCGGAGAGGTCCCGTACCGGCAGTTCGGCGGGGACCGGCCCGCGGTGCCAGCCACCGTGCTGCGGGATCCGCCGGGTGCTGAGCACACCGAGCCGGTCGAGGGCGGTCGGCGCGGTGGGGCGGCCGTCCTCCAGCAGCGCGGCGCCGCATCCGTTGATGCGGGCGCGCAGGGCGGACAGGGCGCGGCGGGCGTCGCCGGGGTCCATCAGGGCCGGCAGGTCGGCGGGCTCGGCGAAGTGGATGCCGGTGATCTCCTGCGCCGGGAGGCGGACGGCTTCGATCCGCTCCGGTGTCCAGGTCCCGCCGTCGTAGATGTGCAGGACCTCGCCGGGGAAGCGCATCTCCGGCGGGAAGCCGGGGGTGTCGGCGGGGATCCAGTCGACGGCCAGGCCGCGCGGGTAGCGGCCGTCGACGCCGAGCTCCTCGCGCAGCTCCCGGGCGGCCGCGGCGGACGGCGCCTCACCCGCGTCGACCGCCCCGCCGGGGAGCAGCCGGTCGGAGCGGTAGTCCACGCTCTGTACGAGGATCCGGCCGTCGGTGTCGGTCACCAGGACGACGGCCGCGGTCCAGAGCGCGGCGCGCGAGGCGCCGTAGTCCTCCGGGGTCATCCAGGTCCCCGCGGCGCACTCACGCTCGTCGGTCGCGCTGTGGTCGGTCAGCTGCGGCATCGGGACTCCGTTCACCTGGTTGGACCCGTCGCCTGTGCAACAGCGGGCACGGCCCGCGGGTTACGCCGGGCGCCGGGCCGTAGCCGGGCGACCGCGGCGCCGCCCCGTACGTCCTTATGAACGGGTTACGCCGTCGTTGGTACGGTGCCGGAGCGGACTGGCGGCATGAACACCGCCGGTCCGACCAACTTCGGGGCGGAGCGGGAACGGCAGTGGCGGGGACAGCGGCAGGGACCGGGCCCGGGACGGGCATCGGAGCCAGTGCCGGGAACGGGGCGGAGGGGCGCGGGCCGGACGGCGGCTCCGGCCGGCTGGCCGGCGTGGACGCGGTGCGCGGCATCGCCGTCCTCGGCATGTTCGCCGTGCATGTGGGTCCCGGCCCGAGGCCCGAGGGCGCCGGCTACCTCCTCGTCGCGGCCGACGGGCGGGCGCCTGCGCTCTTCACCCTCCTCGCGGGCTTCTCCCTGGTCCTCGCGCAGCGCGGCACGGACCCGGCGCGGCGCCCCGAGGGCTGGGCGTCGCGGTGGCGGCCCCTGCTGATCCGCTGCGCCGTCCTGGCCCTGCTCGGCCTGCTCCTGGCCTCCTTGTGGCCGGGGATCCTGGTCATCCTCGCCTTCTTCGCCGTGTACTTCCTGGCGGCCGAGCCGTTCACCCGGCTCTCCACCCCGGTGCTGACCGCGGTGGCGGGCGCGTCGGTCGTGGCGGGGCCGCTGCTGTCGTTCGCGCTGGGCCCGCTCTTCGGGTACGGGTCCTCCGGGCGCGGCCTGGTCCCCGAGGCCGCGGATCTGACCAGCTGGCCCGGACTGGGCACGGCCGTGTGCGAGCTGCTGCTGACCGGGGCGTACCCCCTGGCCACGTACTTCCCGTACGTCCTGGCCGGAATGGCCCTCGCCCGGCTGTGCGACGTGCGCCAGCGCGTGATGGCCCGGCGGATGGCGCTGTGGGGGACGGCGGCCGCGGTCGCCGGGTACGGGTCGGCCTGGCTGGCCACCCGTGTGTTCGGCACTCGGCAGCGGCTGCTGGAGGCGATCGCCGTCCATCATCCGGAGGCGTCGGCCGCCGCGGACCCGGTGCGGGAGGTGCTGGGCGGCCAGTTCGGCGCCGTGCCGAGCACGTCCTGGCACTGGCTGCTGCTGGCCGACCCCTACAGCCAGACCCCGTTGGAAACCCTCGGCAACGCGGGGGTCGGCTGCGCCCTCATCGGCCTGTGCGCCCTGGCCGCGCGGCACGCGGTCGGCGCCCGGCTGCTGCGGCCGCTGGCGGTACTGGGGGCGATGGCGCTGAGCGCGTACGTCGCCCACGCGCTGGTGCTGGCCGGCCCGGCCCACGGTGCCGCATCCTGGTCGGCGTGGATCGCCTTCAGCGGGGCGGCGCTCGTCCTGTCGTGGGCCTGGCAGCGGATCTGGGCCGACAGCCCGCTGCGCCGCGGCCCGGTGGAACACGCCCTGCGGCTGGCCACGCGGGTGGGCGGCCGCGCCTAGACCGGGACGCGTCGAGCTGTTCGGGTCCGTACCAGAGGTGGCCGGTGACCGGATCGATCCGGGCCGGGGCCGGCACGTCGGCTCCCTCGTATCCGTGGGTCCGAGCCCCCCACCCCCGTGGGGGGACTCCAACCGGACGGGATCTCCGTGCGCCTCCGGGTGCCGGGCGCCGCGAGAACGATCACAAAGCTAGGGCGTGGAGGGATACCCGGCCCATGGCAGCGGACGTCAGCAAGGGGACCGAACGCGCCACGGGGGGACCCGGCGCGCCGAATGACGGACATCGGGACCCAAAACGCGGCGATGAGCTGGCATTTCGGGCTGGTCTATGCTCACCCCCTGTGGTCTCGCATGCTCACCAGGGGACAACGTCCTCCGCTCTCGCCCGCCTGAACGTCAGTGCTGCGCGGACGCTCGGGATACCCCCCACCGGGTACGCCCACCTTTTGGGCATGGCGCCCGAGCACCTCCACGACGACCGGTACCGGCCCCCGGCCGTCACGAGCATCCGCATCGCGGAACTGGCGACCGTCCACGCCCCCTGGCCCGAAGTGGCCCTGCTGCTGGCCCAGCAGGCGGACATCGGGACGCTCGGGGTGTGGGACTACCTGATCACCTCCGCGCCCACTCCGCTCGAAGGCATCCGGGACGCCGCGCGCTACCTCGCCGCCGTCGTCGACACCGGCACGGACACGCTCGCGATCACCGAGGACGCCGGCAGGGTCACCCTCAACCACCTCAACCGGGCCGATCTGGCCCACGAGGCGGCCTGCGCCGTCCGCGCCTGCGCCCTCGGCCTGTACCTGCGCCGGCTGAGCGCGGCCGCGCAGCGGCGCCTGGTTCCCCTCCGCGTGTCCCTGGCCGCCGAGCCGCCCCGCCGGCACGAGCCGCTCATCGAGCTCTACGGCACCCGCAGCATCGAGTTCGGGGCGCCGATCAGCTCAATCACCCTGCGCACCGGCGACCTGACCGCCCCGGCACCGCACGCCCAACCCGGGCTGTCCGCCGTACTCCGCCGGCACGCCGACCACACCCTCGCCACCGCCGTCCCGCTGCGCGACTGGCTGGACCTCTTCCGCAGCGCGCTCACCTCCGTCCAGGCCGAGGGCACTCCGACCCTGTCCACCGTCGCGCGGCGTATGGCCGTCAGCCCGCGCACCCTTCAGCGCCGCCTCGACGAACACGGCACCACGTGGAGCGCCGAGGCCGAGGCCGTACGCCGGGAGCACGTCTCACAGCTGCTCCACACCACCGACCTGGGTATCGACGCGATCGCCGCCCGCAGCGGCTACGCCGACGCCCGGGCCCTGCGCCGGGCCGTCCAGCGCTGGTACGGCACCACGCCCGCCGCCCTGCGCCGCCACGGCCGCCCGTAGCGGTCGGCGCCGGGCGGGTCAGCGGTGCAGTCGCCGCGTCCAGTCCGGCGGCACCCGGCCGGCCGGGCCTGGGGCCGGCTGGTCCGCGGGGCGTTCACCCGGCGGGGCCAGCGCGGGCCCGGACGCGTACATCTCGTCGCCGTCGTAGTCCCAGAACCACTCCTCGCCCGGCTCGAAGCTCTGCACCAGCGGGTGTCCGGTGGACTTCCAGTGGGCGGTGGCGTGCCGGGCGGGCGAGGAGTCGCAGCAGCCGACGTGCCCGCACTGGGCGCAGCGACGCAGGTGGAACCACCAGCCGCCCACCGCGTCGCAGTCGGTGCAGCCGGCGCCGGTCGGCGGGACAGTCGGGTCGATCCCCTTGATTGCGGTCATGCGGGCTCCTGGGCTGTCTCGGTTCCGGGCGCGTTGTCCGGGTCCGGGTCCGGTGCGGTCAGCGGCAGCAGCACCTGGAAGCGGGTGTCGCCGGGCACGGACTCGACCTGGAGGCTGCCGTGGTGCTTGATGACCACGATGCGCCAGGAGATGTCCAGGCCGAGACCGGTGCCCTCGCCGACCGGCTTGGTGGTGAAGAAGGGGTCGAAGATGCGGCCGCGGATGTCGGCCGGGACACCGGTGCCGGTGTCCCGGAACTCCACCAGCAGCCGGTCCCCCTCGCGTGCCGTGCGGACCGTCAGGGTGCCGTCCCGGCCGGTGCCGGCGATGGCGAAGACGGCGTTGTCGATGAGGTTGGTCCACACCTGGTTGAGCTCGGCCGGGTAGGCGGGCACCTCCGGCAGGGAGCGGTCGTAGTCCTTGACCACCCGCACCCGGGGGCCGATCTTGCCGGACAGCATCAGCAGGGTGCTGTCGAGGAGTTCGTGGACGTCGACCACCCGGGTGGGGGCCCGGTCGAGCTGCGCGTACTGTTTGGCGGCGTCGACGAGGTGGGAGATGCGGGCGGTGGAGTCGTCGATCTCGTCCATCAGCAACTCGGTCTCGACCGAGTAGTTGAGCCAGCCGATGGCTCCCGGCAGGATGTCCTCGTCCACGGCCGCCGCGACCTGGTCGAGCCAGGCCGCGTCCAGTCCGGCCTGGACGAAGGTCGGTGCGATCCGCCAGCCCTCCGCGATGCCGTGGCCGTCGAGCCAGTCGGCGAGCTCGTCCTCCCGGTCGGAGGCCTCCAGCGGGCTGAGCGCGACCGCCTTCGCGACGCGTTCCACCGTGCGTTCCTGGACGTCGATGAGATCGGCGATCGCCTCGCGGGAGTAGTGGCCCTGTGCGATGACGGCGAGCTTGTGGCGCATCTTGCCGACGCGTTCGCGCAGGGTCGCGGTGGCCCGCACGGCTGCCGCGGCCGGGTTGTTGAGCTCGTGGGTGAGACCGGCGGACAACGATCCGAGAGCCAGCAGCCGCTCCCGCTGCCCGATGGCCCGCTGGGTGTTTCTCGCGCCGAAGAAGAGCCCCTCCAGCAGGTGCGCGGCCATCGGGAACCACTTCCGCATGAAGTCCGAGAACGCCTGCGCGGGCAGTACGAAGAACCGGGTCGGCTCGGTGACCCGCATCGAGTTGGTGTACGTCTGGGGCACCCGTTCGCCCAGGTAGGCCTGCATGGCTCCGGCATACACGCCGCGCTGCGAGGTCCGGCTCACCTCGACGTCGTCGGCACCCACCCGGCGGGAGAGGACGACGGTGCCCTCGATCATCACGTAGAAGCAGGTCGCGGGGTCGCCCTCGGTGTACACGGGGCCGGCGGCGAAACGCTCCACCCGGCCCTCGGAGCACAACTGCCCGAGCTGCTGCGGGGTCAGCTTCTCGAACAGGAACAGCGAGGCGATCTCCCGCGGGTCGCAGTGCGTGTCCGGCCCGCTCATGACTGCTCCAGGTAGCGGTGGGCGAGCATCACGGCCATGGCTCCCTCTCCGACCGCGGAAGCGACGCGTTTCGCGGACCGGGCCCGCGCGTCGCCGGCGACGAACACGCCGGGAATGTTGGTCTCCAGGTGGTAGGGCGGCCGGTCCAGCGGCCACTCCGCGGGCGGCCGACCGTCGGGGGTGAGGTCGGGGCCGGCCAGGATGAACCCGCGGTCATCGCGCAGCACCGTGCCGTCCAGCCAGTCGGTCAGCGGGGCCGCGCCGATGAAGACGAACATCCACTGGGCGTCGACGAGTTCCGTCGCACCGGTGGCGGTGTCGTACAGCGCCAGCCGCTCCAGGTGGTCCTCGCCGTGCGCGGCCCCGACGACGGTCCGGGTGCGTACCGAGATGTTCGGCGCCCCCTCGATCTGCTGGATCAGGTAGTACGACATCGACGCCGTCAGCGACTCCCCGCGCACCAGCAGTGTCACCGACTTCGCGCCCCGGGACAGGTACATCGCCGCCTGGCCGGCCGAGTTGGCGCCGCCCACGATGTACACGTCGTGTCCTTGGCAGGAGGCGGCCTCGGTCAGCGACGAGCCGTAGTACACGCCGCGGCCGGTGAGTTCGTCGCAGCCCGGTGCCGGCAGCTGCCGGTAGGAGACGCCGGTCGCGAGGATCACGCTGTGCGCGGCGACGGACGAGCCGTCGGAGAAGCGGACGACGCGCGCGGGACCGTTGGCCTCAAGTCCCGTGACCTCCCGGGCGGTGAGGATCTCGGCGCCGAACCTGCCGGCCTGGCGGCGGGCGCGTTCGGTGAGCTGGGCCCCGGACACGCCGTCGGGGAAGCCGAGGTAGTTCTCGATGCGGGAGCTCTGCCCGGCCTGGCCGCCGGTCGCCGACCGCTCGACCAACAGGGTCCGCAGCCCCTCGGAGGCCCCGTACACCGCCGCGCCCAAGCCGGCCGGGCCGCCGCCGATCACGACGAGGTCGTAGAAGTCCGCGGCCGGTGTCGTCGCGAGCCCCACGTGGGCGGCCAGATCGGCCGCCTCGGGCTCGATGAGCACCGTGCACTCGGGGGTGACGACCAGGGGCAGCCGCTGTCCGTCGGCCCCCGCCGCCTCCAGCAGCCGCCGTCCCTCCGGCTCGTCACAGGAGTACCAGCGGTACGGCACCTGGTTGCGGGCCAGGAAGTCCCGCACCTGCGAGGATCGGGCCGACCAGCGGTGGCCGACGACCTTGGTGGCGGGGACCGGGCGGTGGTCGCCGGCGCGCCAGGCGGTGAGCAGGTCGTCGACGACCGGGTAGAGCTTCTCCTCGGGCGGATCCCAGGGCTTGAGCAGGTAGTGGTCGAGGTCGACGACGTTGATCGCGTCGATCGCCGCGTGGGTGTCGGCGTAGGCGGTCAGCAGCACGCGCCGTGCGCCCGGATACACGCTCAGGGCCTGTTCCAGGAACTCGATGCCGTTCATCCGCGGCATGCGGTAGTCGGCGAGGATGACCGCCACCAGGTCGCCGCGCAGTTTCAGCTCGTGCAGCGCCTCCAGCGCGGACTCGCCGGACTCGGCACGCACGATCCGGTAGCCGGCGCCGTAGTGACGCCTCAGGTCGCGGGCCACGGCACGGGAGACCCCGGGATCGTCGTCCACGGTCAGGATGACGGTCCGCGCAGGTTCGGCGGCCTGTGTCATGCGTCTCCCAGGGGCGTCCCGGTCCGGCTGGGCGGTGAGCCGCCCGCGCCGGTTCCCGCCCATCGTATGTTCGATCGTCCGGTTCCGCTCCGGATGCCCGTGCCGGCCGCCCCGGTCGCCCCGCGTGGCGGCCGGGCGCCACGGAGCGTGTGTGCCCGGTGCACGCCGGGCGCACGGGACGGGGGTGCAGGAGCGGTCTCCGCAGGGTTCCGGGTCCTGGGAGCACCGTCACCCGACCGTGTGATCGGCGCGGTCCGCGCGCCGCCGGTACGGCAGGGTGGTCGGATGCAGCTGCGCCGGGCCCTGCCCCTGACCCTTGCCGCGCTCGTCATGGCCTCCGGATGCGTGACGGTGCGTCCCGCGCCCGTCACCTCACCGGACACTCCGCGGCCGGCCGCCGGGAGTCGCGGCCTGCCGCGTGAACCCACCGCTGCCGCCCTGCCGTTGGGGCGGCTGCCGGCGGTGACGGGCACGGAACCGGCGCCAGCGCCTGAGCCGGAATCGGAGTCGGAGTCGGACAGAGCCGCGTCCCTGCGGGCGTCCGCGCCGCACCGGCCCGTGCGCCCGCCGCGCAGGGCGAAGCCGCCCAGGTCCGTGAGAACGGTGAAACCGGCGAAGCCAGCGGCCCGGGGGAAGGCCCGCCCGCAGCCGGCGGTGCCGCCCACGTCCCGTCCCGCCACGGGGCGTTCGTACGACATGACCGCACTGTGCGAGGCGGCCAGGGGCACGGTGTCACCGGCCATCGTGGCGCTCTGCCGCTGAATTGGCTGGATCCACCCGCTCGCGCATACCTAAAGTGACGGCGCACCACGTCGTCGAGCCGGAGCGGATCATGCGCACCCACTATCCTCGTACGCCCCATCTTCCCTGGTCGCCGGGGGCCGCGGCGGACGACGTCCGGGCCGTCGGGTCCGCGGGGCTGACCGGCCGGGAGGTCGTGGTCACCGAGAAGCTCGACGGGGAGAACACCACCCTGTACGCCGACGGGCTGCACGCCCGCTCGCTCGACTCGGGCCACCACCCCTCACGGGCCTGGGTCAAGGGCCTCCAGGGGCGGATCGGCCCCGGTATTCCGGCGGGATGGCGGGTGTGCGGGGAGAACCTCTACGCCCGGCACTCGATCCCGTACGAGGACCTGGACAGCTGGTTCTACGGATTCTCGGTGTGGGACGGGGAGCGCTGTCTCGACTGGGACCGGACCGTGCGATTTCTGCACGGCCTGGGTGTGCCCTCCCCGCGGGTGCTGTGGCGCGGCACCTTCGATGAACGCGCGCTGCGCAGGCTGAGGCTGGACACCGCCCGGCAGGAGGGCTACGTCGTGCGCACGGCCGCCGGTTTCGACCGTGCGGACTTCGGGCGGTGCGTGGCCAAGTGGGTGCGGGCCGGTCATGTGCAGACCGACACGCACTGGATGCACGCGCAGGTCGTGCCCAACGGGCTCGGGAGGGCGGCCCCGTTGTGGGCGGTGCGTTCCGGCGCCGAGCCGGATGTCGCGGCCCTGTCGGCCGCCGTCGGCCCGCCCGGATCCGCGGCTGCGGGCACCGGGGCGAGACCCGGTGCGGAGGCGGGGGCCGAGGTGGCGGAGGCCACCGCCCGGATCGACGCGTCGGGGAAGACCGGCGAGGACCGGCTGGCCGGGGTGCTGGCCGCGGTGCTGCGCCGCGAACCGCGTGCCCGGGTCGCGGCGCGGCTCGCGGCCGGACCGGCCGGAATGGCGCTCGCCCGGCGCGTCGGCGACCTGCTCGGGCTGTACCCCCGCCTCCAGAGGCCGTTCCCCGACGCCGACCGGCGGGCCGGGCTCGTACGGTTGGCCGCGGCGGCCGATCTCGGCGTGCTGCACGCACTCGCCGGGGCACTGGCCGACGGACCCGGCGCGCGCGAGTGCGTGGAATGGTCCGCGCTGTGGGCCGCGGAGGCGGAGCTGCTGGGCGGCCCGGATCCGCTGGAGTGCCTGCGCGAGGCACTGCGTGAGCCGCTCGCCGGGCTGGAGGCGGCCGCGGCCGACCGCTGCTGGGCGGAGGCCCGACGCGCGTTCGCGGACGGCAGGATCTCCGGAACGGCGGTGGAGGAGGCCGTGGCGGCGACGTGGCAGTGGCGCGGCGGATCGTTTCCCCGGCTGGTGCAGCTGTGCGGCCCCTCAGGCAGCGGGAAGAGCACCTTCGGCCGCGGCCTGCCCGGCGTGGACGCGTACGTCTGCCTCGACGACCTGCGCGCCGCCCGGGGCTCACGTGCGGACCAGCGGGCCAACGCGGACGTGCTGCGCGAGGGCCTGGGCCGGCTCGATGCCGCCCTGGCCCGCGGCGGGACGGTGGTGTGGGACGCCACCTCGCTCACCGAGCAGCAGCGCGGGCCGGTCGGTGCGGTCGCGCACCGCCGCGGCGCGCTGGTCACCCAGGCCGTGGTGCTGGTCGAGGAGGGGGAGCTGGAGCGCCGCAACGGCGTGCGCCCGCACCCGGTGCCGGCGCAGGTGCTGGCCTCGCAGCTGCACCGGTTCAGCCCGCCGTACGCGGGCCGGGCGCACCGTACGTGGTACGTCGGCGCGGGCGGCAACGTGGAGGACACGGCCGGGGGCCTCGCTCCCGGCGCGGTCACGGCGGGCGGGGGTTGCGATGCGCACCAGTGAGCAGCTCTACCACCAGGTCCGCTGGGACCCGCGGTTCGATCCGGCGCGGTTCGTGTTCGGCGTGCTCCAGCGCGGGGCGGCGCCCAAGCGGGTCCCGCTGCCCTCCTTCGTGCCCGGCGGGGACATCCCCTGGCACCGGGTGCTGTTCGTCGAGGCCGACGGCGAGCTGGTGTGGGACCGGGCCACCGGTGTGGACCTGATCGATGCGACCGGGGCGGGCCGGGTCCGTGACCCGCGCCTGCTGCGGGCCCCCTTCTTCACCGCGCGGACCCCGTACGCGTGGGATCCGGCGGGCGGCGGCGGGTGGCGGCCCGCCCCGGCCGCTCCCGTGGACGCCGCGGCGGCGCCGGCCTCGGTGCGCCTGCTGACCTGGAACACCCTGTGGGACCGCTACGACGCGCCGCGCATCGCCACGGCCCGGCGCAGACCGCTCCTGCTGGACGACCTGGCCGCCGCGGACGCCGACGTGATCGCCCTCCAGGAGGTCGAGCCGGAGTTGCTCGGCATGCTGCTGGCGGCTCCGTGGGTGCGGGCCGGGTTCACGCTGGGCACGGATCCCGGCGGCCGGGACGTCGCCGCGTACGGACTGCTGGTGCTGAGCCGGCTGCCGGTGCGCGAGGCGGGCCTGCACGCCCTGCGTCCGCACAAGGCGGTCACCGCTGTGGCGGTGGATACCGCTGCCGGACCGCTGGTGGTGGCCGCGACCCACCTGACCAGCGACCACAGCGAGAACGGGGCCGGGCGGCGGGAGGCCGAACTGGCCCGGCTCGCGGAGGGCCTGGGCGGTGTCGAAGCCGGTGTCGCCCTGCTGGGCGACTTCAACGACGGCCGCCACGGGGTCGAGGGGCCCGCACCCGCGCTCGGCATGCGGGACGCCTGGTGCGAGGTGCACGGGACGGCGGACGCCACACCGACCTTCGACCCGGCGGTCAATCCGCTGGCCGCGGTGGGTTCCCTGTCGGGGCGCGCCGCCCGGCTGGACCGGATCCTGCTGGGCCCGACCCCGGCCCGGGTGACGCGGGCGGCGCTGCGCGGCGCCACCCCGGCCCCCGACGGGCTGTTCGTCTCCGACCACTTCGGCGTGGAGGCGACGGTGGAGTTCGGGTCGCCCGGCGCGGGACCGGCGCGGCTCGACGTACCGGCGACGGTGCGGACGGCCGTCGCGTGGCTGCCGCCCCGCCTTCCGGAGGCGGTGCGGGAGGTGCGCCGCGCACACGACCCGGCGCAGGGGCGCTGGCCCGCACACGTGAACCTGCTCTTCGGCTTCGTACCGGAGTCCTCCTTCGGCGAGGCCGTCCCGCTGCTGGCCGACGTCGCTGCGGGGACCGCTCCGTTCGACGTCCGGCTGGAGGGGGTGCACAGCTTCGGCCACCGCGAGGAGGCCACCCTCTGGCTGGACCCGGCGGCTGGTGGTGAGGCGCCGTGGCAGGAGCTCCGGCGAGCGCTGGAGGACCGCTTTCCCGGCTGCCGCGGGCGCTCCGACGGGCCCGGGGGCTACACCCCGCACCTGACGCTGGGGCGCAGCGGCGACCCGCAGCGGGCGGCCCGGGAGTTCGCGGCGAGGCTGGGCGGGGCGGTGTCCGCGCGGGTCGGGGAGCTCGCCGTGCTCTCGCGGCGCGGGGACGGACCGATGCGGGTGCGGGCGGTGGTGACGCTGGGGACGGGTGAGGTCCGCCGCGCTTCGGAGCCCTTGCCCGGGCCCCGGCCCGAAGGCGGGTCCGACCACGCCGATGCGGTGGTGGCGCGGATCGGCGCCGCGCTGCCCGGCGCGCGCGTGCACGTGGCCGGCTCGCGCCGGATGGGCTGCGAGCTTCCGGGGGCAGATCTGGACCTGGTGGCGGCGCTGCCGGGGACCGTTGACGTTGCCCTGGTGCGTGACCGGGTGGCGGCCGCGCTGCCGCGTGCCCGTGGGCTGCGCGAGGTGACGGGCGCCCGGGTGCCGGGCCTGCGCCTGTGCGTCGGGACCCTGTCCGTGGACCTGGCGGTGGTCCCCACCGGCGGCCTCGACCCGGCGCTGGCGGTGGCGCGGCGCGGGGAGCTGGGTGAGGCGGCCGCCGTCGCGCTGAGCGCGGTGAGCGACGCGGACGCCGTACGGGAGGCAGTCGGCGCCGGGCATGCCGCGTTCGCCGGGCTCGCGCGGCGGGTGAAGGCGTGGGCGCGGGCCAGGGGTCTGGACTCGGCGCCGTTCGGGGGCCTGCCGGGGCTGGCCTGGTCGGTCCTCGCGGCGCGCACGGTCCGGGAGGCGGGGGTCCTGCCGGCCGACGACCTGGTGCGGGAGTTCTTCGGGCGGTGGGCCGCCTGGGACTGGCGCGAGCCCGTCGCGTTGGGGGTGTCCGCCGCGGGGCCGGATCCGGTCACGGTCCTCACCCCTTCCGAACCGGTGCGCAGTTGCACCGCCCAGGTGACACCAGGCCTGCGGGACTTCCTGGTGCAGGAGTTGTACGGGGCCTGGGAACTGCTGGAGTCGGGGCTGGAGGTGGACGCCCTGGCCTCGGCCGCCCCCGCGCCGCACCACCGGCACGCGGCCTGGGCGGTGGTGACCGTGCGGGCGGCCGAGGCGGAGTTCGAGGAGGTGCGGGGACGGGTGCGCGGGCGGCTGCGGGCGCTCCTCGGTGCGCTGGAGGAAGCCGGTGTCACCGGGGTGCACGCCTGGCCCCGCCCGTTCGAGTCCGGGCCGGGCCTCGCTCGGTACGCGATCGGCCTGGGCGCCGCTCCGCCGGACTCCGCGCGGCTGGCCAAAGTCGCCGACCGCTGGCGGGCGGGTCTGCGCGGGGTGGAGGTGTCCTGGGCGGCGGGCGGTGAGGTACCGGACCTGGTCGCCTGAACCACGGGCCCCGGTGGTCGGGGTCAGACCTCGATGATGATCTTTCCTGGGGTGTGGCCGCCCTGGCTGAGTTCGAAGGCGGCCGCCAGTTCGTTCAGCGGGAAGGTCTTGGCGACCGGCACCTTGAGCTGTCCGCTGTCGGCGAGCCGGCCCAGTTCGGCCAGGTCGCTGCCGACGGGGCGGACCCAGATCCATTCGCCGCCTGATCCGAGCACGCTGGGGTCGGCGATGGACGCGTGCCGGCCGTCGTCGTGGAGGACCTCCCGGGTGACGCCGCCCACTCCGCCGACGAAGTCCGCGACGACGGTGGGACCGTCGGGCACGAGGGCGCGGACGCGTTCGGCGAGCCCGTCGCCGTATTCGACGGGCTCGGCACCGAGTTCGCGCACCCGGTCGTGGTTGCGCGGGGACGCCGTGCCGATGACGCGGGCGCCGAGCGCGCGGGCGATCTGCACGCCCAGGGAGCCGACGCCGCCGGCGGCGCCGTGGATGAGGACGGTGTCGTCCCTGCCGGTGCCGAGGCGGGTGAGCAGCTGGTAGGCGGTGAGTCCGGCGAGCGGAAGTCCGGCCGCCTCGGCCCAGCTCAGCGAGGCCGGCTTGGGCGCGAGGGCGCGTACGGGCACGGTGACGAACTCGGCGCATGTCCCGCCGTGCACGTAGTCCTTTCGGGCGTAGGCGATGACCTCGTCGCCCTCGGCGTACTCGGGGACGTCGATGCCGACCTTCTCCACGGTGCCGGAGACGTCCCAGCAGGGGACGACCGGGTAGACGACGTCCATGAGAGGGTCGAGCCCGCCCGCCATGATCTTCCAGTCGACGGGGTTGACGGCGGCGCACTTGACCCGGACGAGGACCTCGCCGGGGCCGACCTTGGGCAGCGGCAGCCTGGTCTCGGAGAGCACCTCCGTCCCGCCGTACGTCTCGTATGCCATCGCCCGCATGGTTTCCTGGCCGCTCCGGCCCGACTCGGACATGTACCCGACCTCCGTGTGCTGGTGGACCCCGCTCCGGCCCATCCCACCACGCTCCCGCCGCCCCGGCTGCTCGGACACGGCCGGCCGGCCGTCACCGCCCGCTCGGGGGCGCCCCCGGAGGCCTCAGGGGTGCACGGGAAAGGCGGCCTGGAACCCGAGCCGCCGGTCCGCGCCCTCAGAGATCCGCCCGAGCACCTCGTCCAGCTCCAGGTACGCGGCCCAGCGCTCGACGCCCGTCGCAGCGGCGAGCCGGGCCGTCAGGAGGTCCTCCAGGTCCTGGACGCGCTTGCCCTTCCACACCTTGTCGGCAGTGCTGACCAGTAGTTCCTCGACGCTCACGGAGCTCCCGTGCCAGGTGGCGTGGGTGGCTGCGAAGCGGGCCAGGTGCGCGGGGAATCCGTGCGCCCGCAGGAGTTCGCAGCCCGGCCACGGCCTGCGGCAGGGGCCGCACGAGCGGCTCCCCCGGGGTCTCGAGCGCCCGGGTCAGGGCATCCGCAGCAGGCATCCGATCACCCTGCCGGAATGCGTACCGGTCGGGCAAGGCCGGAGGAACACCCCTGGAGCCTGGTCACTCGTACTCCGTGCCGCCCTTGCCGGTCGGATAGGCCGGGCTGACCGCCTTGGCCACGACGCCTCCGCTACTGCATGGCCGCCTGGGTGTTCGGCCCGTAGACGCCCTGGGGGTCGCCCTTGATGGACCGGTCGCGCTGGAGCTGGCCGACACCGCGCTTGGTCTGGCCGTCGTAGACGCCGGTCACGGAGACGTACGTGAACCCCTGCCCGTAGAGCATCTCCTGGAGGGCCCGCACCTCGGGCCCGCTGTCCCCCATGCGCAGGGTCACGAACGCGCTCGACGGCCGCGGGGCCGACGTCCTCGATGCGGTCTGCGACTTCACCCCCGGACTCGCCGTCGCGCCCGGCGTACCGGTGGCGGAGGCCGACGGTCCGGCGGACCGGACGGACGGCGCCGGCCCCGGGGCGTGCGTACCGGCGTCCGGGCTGCGGGCCGGGAGCGCCGGCAGGGACAGGTCGGCCGGCGGGTCGGCGCGGGTCGGCCGGGTGTCGGGACCGGTCAGCAGGAGCACGAGGGCTCCGACGGCGCCGAGCGCGCACACGCCGGCCACGGCCGCCGGGATCCGGCTGCGGCGGCCCGCTCGCGCGGATCTCCGGGCCCCCCGGTGCCCGGGCGCGGGGTCCGCGACGGGCCCGGTCAGCGGTGCCGGCCCCCCGGCAGCCATGCCGTCTGCCGGCCCGCCTGTCGGACCGTGTGCCGGGCCCGGGAAGGCGAACGGGCCGCTCTGCGGCCAGGAGGGAGCCTCCGCTCCCACCGGAGGTCCGGAGTGTGCGACGTACGGGCGTACGAGCGGGGAGTCGTCGGGCACGAGCCCGTTCTCATCGTGGTCCTGGGACATGGCTGTCTCCCGGCGGGAGCGGAGGCCGGCGCGGCAGAGCGGTGCCGGTCCACGCCCGGCCGGTCAGGCCCTGCGCCGCCGGGCGGCGGGGGCGGGAGAACCGCAGATCACGGACGGGGCGAGGGGGGAGCGAACCGGTATGGACATCTGGGTATCTCCGAGGTGCGGCTCGAACTGTGGTTCTTGATCGGGCGCACTCTCGCCGTCCGGCACGGGCCGGGTCAAGCCGCACGCCCGAAACACGCACATCCATCCCTTCTGTCGGGGGCGATCCGCGCGGAGCGGGAGTCGCTGCGGCCGCGCGCGGCGGTCCGCGTGCGGAGGGTCTTCCGCTCCCGGGGGCGGCCGGTGGCGCGCCTCCCCGCCCCGTACGTCCGTGCCGGTCCCCCACACCTGCCTCGCCCGGTGTCGCCAGACGCCCGCCGTCACCCGGACGCGTGAGGCGGACGGCGGACCGCACCCGGCGGTACGGCAAGGTGGTCGGATGCAGTTACGCCGTGCCCTGCCCCCTCTCCCTCGCCGCGCTCCTGGCGAGCGCCGGCTGTGTGTGCGTCGGCCCGCACGACCCGGCTGCGGCTCCCTCCCCGCGCAGGAGGGTCCGTGCCCTCGGCCGACGGGCCCGAGCGGGCCGCGCCGCCGGCCCTGCCGCTGGGGGAACTGCCCCCGGCCGTCGGGACCGGTCCGGCCCCGGGCACCGCCCGGGCGCCTGCTGCGGGTCCGGACCGGACGCCCGCCCCTGCCTCGCCGGGCGAGCGGCCGCGGGTGCAGCGGGCGGCCCCGCCGCGACACAACCGGCTGCCCGGGGCCCCGACCGCGCACCCGCACCGCCGGCCGGCGCCGCCGCCCCGCCTGGACGAGCTGTGCGCGGCCGCCGACGGTGTCGTACCACCGTCGGTGGTCGACCTGTGCCTGCGGCAGTACGGCCGCTGAGCTCAGCCTCCGTGCACGCGGCCGCGGGGGCGGCGTGCACGGGCGCGGGCACAGCGCCGGGCCGTGTCACGGCGCGCGGTGCGCAGCCGGTGCAGGGTGGTGCGGCCGCGCCGCTTCCACTCTCCCCTCGGCAGGGCGGCCCGCTGTCCGCCGCCCGCGATCAGGGCATTGACCGGGGTCATCGGGTCGGCGGCCATCGCCTTGGCGAAGAGGACGCCGACGACGAGCGGGACCAGAGCTCCGGCCAGGGCCGACCCGGCGGTGGTCACCTGCCGCATGCGCGGACGGGCGGTCGGGCTGTGCGGGGCGTCGTCGTTCATGGCCTCATTCGACCAGCGGCGGCGCTCCGGGGAATCGGGGCGGATACTCAGGCCGTTGGGCGTGAGGTACTCAGCCGGGAGGGTGGCGGGGTGGCGGCGGATCCGGGGCAGGGCTTCGAACCGGCGACAGGCGACGGCGCGGCAGCGCCACCGGGGCGCCGGGAGGCCGGGGTGCGCACGGCGTACGAGGGGCTGTTGCAGATCCGCCGCCTGGTCAACGGCCCCGCGGGCGCGGAGGTTCCCGCGCCCTGGGAGGTACGGCAGCCGCTGCGGGCGGTGGCCCTCGCACTGGAGGCGGCCGGGATCACGCCGTCGGCGCTGGACGCGGACGGGCGCCGTACGCGGACGGGCTACCGGGTCGCCGTCGCAGAGGGGGCGGGACGGCTGGAGGTGACCTGGGTCGGTCCAGTAGGTGGAGGCGCGGCCGGGGAAGAGCGGGAGCGCCTGGCGGCCTGCGCGGCGGCGCTGGAGGAGCTGGGGTGGGTGTGCCTGCTGTACCGGGGCGCCCGGCGGCGCCGGTTTCTGGAAGTGGAGCCACCACGCTGACCGGAGCGGGCCGGGCCGTCGCTCACGCGTAGCGGGCGGCGAGCGCGGTCACCGTTTCGGCGAGGGCTCGGCGCAGTTGGGGCGGGCCGAGCACCTCGACCTCCGTACCCAGGCGCAGGAGGTCGCCGACGGCGATGGCCTCGGACTCGACCGCGAGGCTGATCCGGATCCAGCCGTCCGCGTCAGGCGGGCCGGCCTCGGCGAGCGCCCGCGTGCCCGCCGCTCCGAACTGCATCGGCAGCAGGCGGCGGCCGCGCGGGGAGAGGCGCAGCCGCGCGGTCTGCTGGTGCAGGGCTGCGTCGAGACGGCCGGTGGACTCTTTCCAGTACGCGGCGAGGTCGAACCCGGCCGGGCGTTCGAAGCCGTCCTCGGCGGTGTCCACCCCGAGGAACCGGGCGACGCGGTAGGTCCGTACGCTGTCGACCCCGTTCCCCCCGGCGCCCGCCCCGGTCCCGGTCCCCGCCCCGGTCCCGGCCACCAGGTACCAGATGCCGCCCTTGAGGACGAGGCCCAGCGGGTGGAGTGCGCGCCGCACCTCACCGCTCCAGCGACGGTAGTGGGCGTACAGGACCCGCTGGTCCCAGACGGCCTGGGCGATCCGCGCGAGGTACGGCACGGGGTCGGCATCCCGGAACCAGGCCGTCGCATCGAGGTGGAAGCGGTCCTGGACCCGCCGGGCCCGTCCGGCGAGCTGGGCGGGCAGCGCCGCCTGGAGCTTCAGCGTGGCGGCGGCCAGATCCGCGCCGAGCCCGAGGTCCTGGGCGGGCCCCGGGACGCCCGCCAGGAAGAGCGAGCCCGCCTGGACGTCGGTGAGGCCGGTGAGGCGCGTGCGGTAGCCGTCGGCCAACCGGTAGCCGCCCGCCGGACCCCGGTCGGCCAGCACGGGCACGCCCGCGGCGCCGAGCGCGTCGATGTCGCGGTAAACGGTGCGCGTGGACACCTCCAGCGCGTGGGCGATCTCGGGGGCGGTCATCCGGCCGCGGTTCTGCAGCAGCAGGAGCAGGGAGAGGAGCCGGTCGGCACGCATGGCGCCCATTCTCGCCGTACCTGACAGGAGGTGTCAGGTACGGCTGCCAGCCTGGCAGGGCGCCGGGCGGAGGGACCGTCCGGCCACCGGGAGGACCTCATGCCCACACCCGTGGAGACCCGCGGCCGCTTCACCTTCGCCGACTGGGAGGAGACCGCCGTCGGAGCGGCGGAGGGGGCGCCTCGGCTCGCTCACGCCCGCGTCACCAACAGCTTCACCGGCGGCGTCGAGGCAACCGGCACCAGCTGCGACTACACGATCGCGTACACCGGCGAGAGCACCGGGAGCTACAGCGGGATGGAGCTGTTGTCGGGCCGTGTCGACGGCCGCGAGGGACGGTTCGTGCTGGAGGAGCGCGGCACCTTCGACGCCGATGGCACCGTCTGCCGTTTCGAGGTGGTCCCCGGCTCCGGAACCGGGGACCTCGTGGGCCTGACGGGTTCGGGCGGTTTCACCTGCCGCCACGGCGCCGGCTCCGTCGAGTACGCCTTCACCTACACGTTGGACTGAGCACCCGTCGGACGCGCCCGGGGGCGCGGACCGCAGTGGTCCGCGCCCCCGGCGCCCGGTCGGCCTCGGGTCACGGTGCGCCGAAGGTGAGGGTCAGCTGCGGCGTACCGTCGTTGGCCTGGGCTTCGGAGGACCACAGCCACAGGGCGTCCGTGCCGGAGCTGCTGAGCGCCAGGGAGAGGCTGCCTCCGAGCGCCCCTGCGACGGAGCCCGTCGTCAGCGCGGTGGTGTGCACCGCCGAGCCGTCCGGGACTCCCGGGTAGGCGCCGAGGGCGGGGCCGCCCAGGGCGGGACGGTTGTTGTACGTCGTGCCGCTCTCGCTCCACGTGCCGGTGATCGGGAGGACCGAGACGGTGTCGGTCGTTCCGGCGCCGCTCATCGTGCTCGTCTTCACGCTGAGCACGGCCGACTTCAGTACCGTGCCGGCGGGCGCCGCCGGCAGGTCGAAGCGCAGGTAACTCGCGTAGAAGGAGGTGCCACGGACCGCGAGCGACGATGAGGCGCCGAAGTTGCTCCCGGGGGCGCCCGCATTGGCGTAGGTGTCCTCGGCGGCGGTGACCTGGACCACCGAGTCGGCGGGGGCGGTGGCCAGGGCGTAGTGGTTCTGTACCTGCGCCGCGCTCAGGACGGTCGGGTAGACGGCGCTCTCGTCGAGCTGTCCCGCCCACAGATCGCTGGTCGGGCGGTCGGGCCAGCCTCCGAGGCTGTCGCCGCCGGCGTGCCAGTAGCCGGAGTAGTTCTCGTGGGCGGTGACGGCCAGGGTTCCGCGCTGGACGCCGTCCACGTAGAGGGTCATGCCGCCGGGGCCCTGGGTGGCCACGACGTGGTGCCACTGGTTGTCGTTGTACGCGCCGCTCGTGGTGATGGTGCGGGTGGCCCCGGTGTAGACGCCGAACACCAGCCGGCCACTGTTGGTCATGTAGACGTGCTTGTCGTACTGATAGCTGCCGCGGTCCTGGTTGCTCCCGAAACCGAAGAGCTTGCCGCCGCGGGTGGTGTTCGTCTTGAACCAGGTCTCGACGGTGTAGGCGCTGCCCACCGTCTGCCGCTTGTCCGCGTAGATCCGGGAGTCCGTGCCGTTGAAGCCGATCGCCGTGCTCGCACCGGAGACCGCTCCGGGCGTCTGGCGCAGGGCGGGGGCGTTCATGTGCACGCCGTTCTGGTTCCCTCCGGCCGAGGAGTCCGCGACGTAGGGCAAGATCGCGTCGTCGTAGCGCCAGTACAGCTGGGCCCCGTCGGCACGGATCCGGCTGGGGTAGCTCTCGGGCCCGGTGGGGACGGTCACGCTCGCCGTGGCGGACAGGGCGCTGGTGTTGCCGGCCGCGTCGGTGGCCGTCACCCGGTAGGTGTACGTCTGGCCCGCCGCAACGGTGGTGTCGGTCCAGGAGGCCTGCGGCCGTGTGAAGAAGAGCGAGTCGGCAGCGACCGTGGCGATCGGGGTGGCCGCGCCGTTGCGGTAGATCCGGTAGGTCAGCGCGCTGTCGTCGAGATCGAGACTGGTGCGCCAGCGCACCTGTACCTCGCCCGGCGCGAAGCTCGCCGCGCTCGCCACGGGAACGGTGGGGGCGCCCGTATCGCCAGTGGAGGCGAACCGCGTCAGGCTCTGCTGCGGCGCGCCGTTGACGGTGGTGAACTCACCGCCCACCCACAGGTACTGCACCCCGTTCTTCGAAGCGACCGTCATCACGCGCGGGCCGATGCCCTCGCCGATGCCGTCGTTGGTGTCGGGGGACCAGCCCAGCTTGCCGACGGCGGTGGTCGGCTGGGCGAGCAGGTGGTGGCGCCGGCCGTCGGGGAACTCCCCCACACTGGCGCAGTCGTGGGCGTGCGAGGCGCTGTAGAGGACGTTCTGGTACGGCAGGACGGCTTGAGTGGCACCCAGGCAGGTGTCGCGCCAGCGCTGGCCGAAGCCGGGCAGGTCGAGTGCGATGCGGCCGTCGAAGACGCCGCCGCCGGTGCCCTCGTTGGCGGTGTAGAAGCCGGTCGCGTCCGTCGCGATGTCCTTGACGACGGAGTTGGTCTCGATGAAGCCGGGGTAGGCCTTGGTCAGCGCACCGCTGGCCGCGTCGACGACAGCCAGCGCGTGCGTGTTCGTGCCGTTGACGGTGAAGAAGTCACCGCCGAGGACCACGTTCTCACCGTCGGGGGTGACCTCGACGGCGCGGCCGGGCTCGTCGGCGTCCGCGGTGAAGGGCTTCAGGGACCCGTCGGTGGCGCCCACGGCGGCGAAGCGCCGGCGGGGCTGGCCCGAGACGGTGAGGAAGTCACCGCCCGCGTAGACGGTGTCGCCCGTGACGGCGAGGGCCCGGACGGTGGCTGCGAACGCCGGGCGGAAACCCGTCTTCACCGTGCAGCTGGCCACGTCGATGGCGGCGATGCTGGAGACGGCGGTGCCGTTCACCGCGCCGAAGTACCCGCCGGCGTACAGGGTCGTCTTGTCAGGTGACAGGGCGAGCGCCCGGACCGTCGCCGTGCCGGAGGCCAGGGTGAAGGACAGTTCGCAGGAGGTCGGCGTGCCCGTCGCGGCGTCCAGCGCAACGAAGTTCACGGCCTCCCGTTCGCTGCCAGAGCCGCCTGAGGGCGGTCGCACGGTGGAGAAGGTGCCGCCGGCGAAGACCTGTCCGCCTGCCTCGGCGAGGGCCCATACGACGCCGTTGGGCTGCCAGGCGGACAGCGCGTCGGCGGTGAAGGCGACGGGCGGGGTGACGGCCGCCGCCTGCGGGGCGACGGCGAGGCCCAGCCCGGCTCCGGTGGCGGCCAGGGCCAGGGACAGGGCGAGAGAGAGCGCCGGCCTACGGGATCTGCGCATGAACCCCCCAGTTGAGTGTGCGGTGCGGCCGGAAGGCGCCACTGGCGAGGCATGGCCGAAAACCGCCGAACAGGTGTCCGCGACGATGCTTACGGGCGCACTTTAGATCGGTTCGGCGCTCGGTTCACCCCACTTGGCGCATTTCGGCGACGAGATCACGCCAGAACCGGGGCTGGCGTGCGGTCCTCCACGAGCGTCCGAGCCGCTCGGCCCCGGACGCCCGTCCGCTCGCCCCGTGCCGCCCGAACGGGCCGAGAGCCTCCGCAGGCCGCCCCGCTTCCGCGCCGGTGGGCGGTGGGGCGGCCCGGACTCAGTTCGCCTCGGGGCCGGGCAGGGGACGGCACAGCAGGGCGGCCGGGGAGGGACGCGAGGCGACCCGGGTCGTGAAGGCGATGCCCGCCGCGTACTCTGTGGGCCGGCACTGGCCCTTGTAGTGGCCGAGGGCGTAGTCGCCGCCGGGGCCATCCTCCGGACGGTTGTCACCGCGGTCGAACCAGAGCGTACGCCCGCCCGTCGGCAGGGCGGTGCGGGCCGGGGCGCACAGCGCGGCCGAGACCCGCTCTCCGCGCACGCTGTAGCCGATGAGGAACTGCCCCGCCGGGCACTGGAACTTCGTGTATCCGCCGGCCCAGTCGCCGCCCGCCGGGACGTACCGCTCGTCGCGGACCACGGTGTGCCCGCCGGTCGCGGCGCGCAGGCCGGAGCCGGTGCACAGGCCGCGTCCCCCGGTGTGGGCGAGACCCGCGAGGAGGGAGCCGTCGGGGCAGACGGCCTTGCGGGCGCCCGAGTCCCAGTCGCCGCCGGCCAGGGTGAGCAGCGAGGCGTTGTGGTCGCGGTGGTCGATGGTCAACTGGTGCCAGGCCGTGGCGGCGGGGACGGACCCGGTACGGCCGGGGGCGGCGAGGAGCCCGGACCAGCGGGAGGTCCGCCAGTCCCCCGCGTCCAGGACGCCGCGGCGATGGCCGGCCTCGTCGTAGCGGAGCAGCGCCCAGGTGTCCCCGCCGGGGGCGCCGTGGGCGGCGGTGCTCCAGCCGACGAGGGGCCAGTACGCGAAGTCGGCGTCGGTGCGGGCCAGGTGTCCGGTGAGGCGGTCGAACCAGGTGCGCGGGGCGGCACCGGTCTCGTCGGCCCCGATACCGAACTCACTGATCCAGACGGGGGCGGTGAAATGCGCGCCGGTCTCCGCGGACACGAAGAAGGCCTGGTCATAGAGGGTTTGTTCGAGCTGCGCGGCGGTCATGTCCTGGTAGCGCAGGTCGCTGGTCTCGCCGATGCCGGTGGCTCCGCTGTGGCGGGGGCCGGTGTAGCCGTAGAAGTGGGCCGAGTAGACCAGCTTGTTCGAAACGACCAGGGTGTGCGACAGGGTCCGCGCGGGGGTGAGGGCGGGACGGCCGTGCGGGAAGCCGTCCACGGGCAGGCCGAACCAGTTGATGCCCTCGACCACGATCAGCAGGTTCGGGTTGGCCTCGGTGAGGATGCGGTCGGCGGCCTCCTGGGCCGCCGCGTGCCAGTCGTGGTTGTCGCCGAGGCCCCAGTTGGGGTCGTCCCAGACGTCCCGGCGGACCTCGTTGTAGAGGTCGGCTCCGACCACGCGCGGGTTGTCGCGGTAGCGGCGGGCGAGGAAGACCCAGTCGTCCGCCCATCGGGCCGTGGAACGTCCGCTGTTCCAGCGTTCGTTGCCATCGAGACCACAGCACCAACGGGTGGTGACGGTGTGGTTGTTGAGGATGACGGCGAAACCACCCTCGGTGAGGGCGGCGACCACGGCGTCGAAGACCTGGAGCGGGGTGCGTCCGCGCAGGGCCGGGTTGGCCGCCACGGCCGCGTCCGGGACCGGGGTGGTGGTGTGCAGCATCTCGTTGGAGAAGGGCAGCCGGACGCTGTTAAGACCCAGGGCGCGGAAGTCGGCGAGCAGGGTGGGCAGGGGTACTCGGTCCAGGCCGAGGGGGATCCCGTTGGCGTTCTGGCCGCTGTGGTGGGTGGCGGGGTCGTTTCGGTCGCCGGAGCCGTTCCAGGAGCCCTGGGCACCGTCCCAGTTGCCGGAGCGCAGGCGGAACCGGTTGCCCTGCGCGTCGACGATGTAGCGGCCGCGCGTGGAGAGCGGCGGGGTCCAGGAGTCACCGGGACCGGCGGCCGTGACGGTCTCGGCCGCCGGGGCTGCCGCCGGGATCTGCGCGGCCTGGGCGGGCACGGCGCCGGCCGCCAGCAGAAGGGCGCACAGGGCGGTGCGTAACAGGCTCTTCATCTCGCTCCTACCGGGTCCGGCCGCCCGGCCGGGCGGTTGCCGCGGGTCAAGTTACCGGCGGGTCGCCACCGTGGGAAGTCGCACACCCGAACCCGTTCGGTGCAGCCCCACCGCTGTCGCGGCCCGGACCGGAACCACCAGATCCGGCCGCCTTGGCCCGCTCACCCACGGCCACCCTGCGGAAACGGCCCCGCATGGGGCCGCGCCCCTCTACCGTGCCCTGAGGGAACGGGGGCTCGGCAGCGGAGGGCGGGGCGGGATGAACGAGGAAGAGGACATGCGGCTGGCGGGGATGACGCCCGAGATCTCCCGGCGCACCCTCGTCATGCTGCGCGGCCTCGCCGGCCTGGAGCCGCCGGAACAGGTCCCGGAGGAGGCCATGATCGTGGCCGACGCGGTCCTGGCCGAGTTCGGCACCGACGGGCTCCGGGTCCTGGTGATGACGCTGGCGGCCTGGGCCACGGCCCAGATCGAGAACGTCTCCGAGCTGAGTGGGCGCAGCCACGAGGCGGTGCTGGACGCGATGGAGCTGGCGTGCATGGAGGCGAACGCGGAGGACTAGACCGGCGCCTGCCCCGCCGGACACGGCCCCGACCCGGGGCCCACGCGTCAGCGGGAAAGGAGCGCCACGGCCAGGGCCCGTTCGACCCGCTTCGGCGACACTGGGAGCAGCAGGAGCGTCGCGGGGGGTCCGATCGGAGGCCGTCGTGAGCACACCTTCCCCCATCCGAATCGCCGCCGTGCTGTCCGCGGAGCACCGTGGACGACTGATGGCGCAGGCCCATGAGGTCAACTTCCCGGAGAACGCGCGGATCTTCGACGAGGGCCACCGGGCGGTGTCCTTCTGGATCGTGCGCTCCGGCACAGTGACCCTGGAGGTCCCGGTGGCCGGCCGCCGGCCGGCGCAGGTGGAGAACCTCGGCCCCGGCGAGTTGGTCGGCTGGTCCTGGCTCTTCCCGCCGTACGTCTGGCAGCTGGGTGCGGAGGCGATGACGCCGGTGCGCGCGTACGAGTTCGACGCGGCGGCCGTACGGATGCTGATGGACGCCGACCCGGCCTTCGGGTCCGCGATCGGGCACTGGGTCGGCCGCGTACTCGCGATGCGGCTCCAGCAGACCCGCACCCGGCTGCTGGACCTGTACGCCCCGCGTCTCGGCGCGGCCGGCTAGCGGGCATTCCGGACGGCGCCGAAGGGAAGCCGCAGTCGAGGCCCCTGCGTCCGGGGCGGAGAAAGCCCCCGGACGCGGCCCTCCCCGCCCTGTTGCGGGCCGGTTACGGCGGGCCGCCGCATGTTTCGGGGAGATGTCCCGGTCGGTGTTCGGCCGATTCACGGACCCGCTCCCGCACAGGTCACCCCTCCCACACGGCTGCGGTCTGCTGTCATTCGCACACGATCAGTGACGAAAATTGGAGGTGCGAACGGGCGTTCGCGGCCCGCGTCGGCAAGACTGCGTCCGCTATCCGAAACACCAACCCAAGGGAGTGTTCGAAATGCGGTCCATTGCAAGGGGTCTCGGACTCGGCTCCGCCGCCGTGGCGCTCACCGCGCTCACCGCGGTGGCCTGGCCCGGCACGGCCGGCGCCGCGCCGGCCGGCGCGCAGAGTCTGTACGCGCCGTCCGCGCTGGTGCTCAGTGTGACGGCCGGCCCGGACGCCGACACCGGCACGGTACTGCGGGCGGTGACGCTCGTCTGCGCGCCCCGGCCCGGCGGAACCCACCCGAACCCGGTGACCGCATGCCGTGAGCTGCGTGCGGTCGGCTCGCAGCTGGACCCGCTCGCGGCGCCGGCCCCCGACGCCGTCTGCACGAGGGAGTGGGACCCGATGACCGTGACGGCCGACGGGGTGTGGCAGGGCCGCCGGCTGCACTACACGTACACCTTCGCCAACCCCTGCGGGCTGCGGAACACCACGGGCGCCCTCTTCGGCTTCTGATCCCGCGTGAGGCGACCGGCCGGGCGGCGCCGTGCGACCGCCGCCCGGCACACCGCCCGAGTCGGCGGCTCCTCAGCCGAGTTCGAGGCTGGTCACACCGAACAGCTCGGCCAGGGCGAGCTCGGGGACCGGACCGGTGTACATCCGGGCGGCCTCGAAGGTCGGAACCAGCCCGAGGCCCTTGAAGAGCGCGGTCGCCTCCGGGTTCGCGTCCGGGGCGTCCACCGCGACCAGCCCGCCCGGTGCATGCCGTGCGAGCCGCCGCAGCAGGGCCGCCGCCACCGCCGGGGTGGCCGCGTACAGGGGACCGATCCGGTGGGCGGCACTGCACGGGCGGATCACCCCGAGGCCCTCGATCCGGCCGTCGCGGACGGCCGCCAGCGCGGTCCGGCCGGGCAGCCCGGTCCACGCGGACAGGAAGGCGTCCCGCGGCGCGGGGAAGAAACGCCGGTCGTAGGCGGCGAGGAGGCCGAAGGGGAGCGTGGCGGCGTCCACGATCTCGCCCCCTTCCTCACTGGTCGCGTCGTCACCGCCCTGGGGCACGCCTTCGACACGGATGTTGTTCCAGGCCGAACGGAACCCGGACCTGCGGTAGTTGTCCTGCTGCTCGACGACCCCGTCCAGGCCGATGAGCCGGCCGTCGAGGCGCTCCATCCCGGCACGCCAGAGCCGGATGCCGTAGCCGCGGCCCCGGAAGGCCGGGCGGGCGATGTAGAAACCGATGAAACCGAAGCCTGCTCCGTAGCGGACGGCGGAGATGCAGGCGACCGGCTCCCCGTCGAGCCGCCCGACGAGGAAGCCCTCGGGGTCGGCCACGGCGAAGGCGAAGCGGTCCGAGTCCCCCGGGTTCCAGCCTTCGTCCTCGGCCCAGCGGCGGATCATCTCCATGTCCGCGGCGCTCGCCCCGATGATCTCGAATCCCGTCATAGCCGTGTTGTACCAGATACGGATGATGTGCGCAGGAGTGCCCGATCGGCCGCCGTCCTCGTCGGCGGCGCACCGGACACCGTCCGCCGGGCCCGTCGCGGGCAGGCGCGCCCGCGCTGGCGGGGCGGCGGCCGATCGCCGAACGGACCGCTCAGCCCGCGCAGATCACGTCGTCGATCCGGATGGGCCGGGAGTCGAGTCGTACGTACGCGGTGAAGGTGTCGGTGCCGTCCAAGCCCCAGTGGGTGGTGACGGTGGCCCAGCCGACCCCGGCCGCCGGGGCGACGGTGACCGGACCGATGCCGATGTCCTGCGGTTCGCCCTGCGCGCAGAGCAGGACGTCCCGTTCCGCGTTCGCCTGCTGCCTGTCCCGCAGGACCTGCGAGACGTGGTGGAGGCGGTCGTGCTCGGACGGGCCGTGCTCCCGGTAGAAGCGGGTGAGGAAGCGGCCGATCCGATCCGCGGTGTGCCCTTGCGAGGCGACCGGGGGCGCGACGGGTGCGGGCACCACGGCCGCGGGCACGGTGGGCGCGGCGACCGCGGGGTCGGGCGGCATGAACGGCAGCGCCAGCAGGGGCAGCAGCAGGGCACCAAGGCTGTGGGACGTCAGCGTCATGTCCGGTCTGTACCCGCCCGGTCGGTCCCCCGGAAGCACTCGCCGCGGATCTCACTCCTGTGGGGGCCGGGATTCACCGCAGACGCCCGCCCCCTGCGGCCCCGCGCCGCAAAAGGCCTCGCGAGCGGGTGGCGGCCGTACGTAGGGTCGAGGCATGAGGAAGCCACTCGTAGCCGTGTTCACCGGGGCCGGGGTGTCCACGGACTCCGGAATCGCGGACTACCGGGGACCACAGGGCCTGTGGCGCCGTGAACCCGAAGCCGAGAAGCTCGTGACGTACGAGTACTACATGGCCGATCCGGAGATCCGGCGGCGGTCCTGGCTGATGCGGGCCGAGATCGGAGCGCTCGGAGCGCGGCCGAACGCAGCGCACAGGGCGGTGGCCGGGCTTGAGCGCGCCGGCACCCCGGTCCGGGTCCTCACCCAGAACGTCGACGGGCTGCACCAGCGCGCCGGGATGCCCGAACGGAAGGTTTTCGAGCTGCACGGCACCGCCCGGTCGGTGGTCTGCACGGCGTGTCACGCGCGGTCCGGAATGGACCGGGCACTGGCCCGGGTGGCCGCCGGGGAACCGGATCCCGCCTGCCTGGCGTGCGGCGGGATCCTCAAGGCGGCCACCGTGATGTTCGGCCAGCGGCTCGACCCCGTGGTGCTGGGACGGGCCACGGCCGTGGCGAAGGGGTGCCAGATCTTCGTCGCCGTCGGGTCGACGCTGCAGGTGCAGCCGGCCGCCTCGCTGGTGGGAATGGCCGCGGAGGCCGGGGCCCGGCTGATCATCGTGAACGCGGAGGAGACCCGTACGACGCCCTCGCCGACGAGGTCGTGCGCGAGCCGATCGGAACCGCGCTGCCGGCACTGCTGGACCGAATCGCCGAGCGCGGCGCCTAGGCTGTCGCATTCGGGTCTTACGGATCAGGCAAGATCCGGAAGAGACGGCCTGACACTGTGACCAGGAGGGCTTGCCGGCCACAGCGCTAGCGGGGCTGATCCGCGTCGGCGGCCCGGCGCATCCGCGCCACGTCCAGCTTCTTCATCGTCATCATCGCGGCCATGGCCCGGGCGGCCCGCCGCGGGTCCGGGTCGCTGACCAGGTCGACGACCCCCGGCGGGATGACCTGCCAGGACACACCGAACCGGTCCTTGACCCACCCGCAGGCGGACTCCTGGCCACCGTCCCTGGTCAGCGCATCGTAGTAGTAGTCGGCCTCGGACTCGTCGGCGCAGTCGATCTGGAAGGAGATCGCCTCGGTGAAGCGGAACTGCGGCCCACCGTTGAGGGCTACGAACCGCTGCCCGTTGATCTCGAACTCGACGGTCATCACCGACCCCTCCGACTCGGGGTTCGCCTCGGTGTAGCGCGCGATCCGCCCGAGCCTGCCGTCCTTGAAGACCGACAGGTAGTACGCGGCGGCCGCTTCCGCGTCGCCGTCGAACCACAGACACGTGGTGAATCCGTTGCCGCTCATCTCTGCCTCCAGGCCGGTGGGTGGACGGGTGGTAGCGCTCCACCCATACAGACCGGCCCCGAACCCGAAATTCATCGGCGGGTCCGGGGCCGGTCCTCCTTCGGCCGGGAATGCGACCGTACGGCCTACTTCGCGGGCTCCGCGCCCATGGCGAGCATCCGGTCGACGACCCGCTCGGCGGCGTCGCCGTTGTCCAGGTCGCAGAACTCCTCGCGGAACGCAGCCCGCGCCGAGGCGTACTCGGCTCCGATCGCGTCCACGTTGCGCACGGCCTCGATCAGGCTCGGCGAGTCGGCCAGCAGCGGGCCGGGGGCCTTCTCCTCCAGGTCGAAGTTGAAGCCGCGCAGCGTGCCGCGGTAGTGCTCCAGGTCGTATGTGAAGAGCAGGATCGGCCGGTCGGTGAGCGCGAAGTCGAAGATCGCGGAGGAGTAGTCCGAGATCAGTACGTCGGCGACCAGCAGCAGGTCGGTGGCGTCGGGCCAGCGGGACACGTCGACGACGAAACCGTCACGAACACCCTCGCGGACCTGCTCGGTGACGTGGTGGTGGCCCCGGATCAGCAGGACGTGGTCCTCGCCGAGCTCGCGGCGGGCCTGCTCCAGGTCGATCCGCTGGTCGAGCTTGTAGCCGCCGGACCAGCCCTCGCAGTTCTCGCGCCAGGTGGGCATGTAGAGGACGACCTTCTTGCCCTCGGGCAGGCCGAGCCGGCGCCGGACCTCGGCGATCCGCTGCGCGTCCGGCTTCACCAGCGCGTCGGTGCGCGGGCTGCCGACCTCGATGACCTCTCCGTCGTAGCCGAGGGCGCGCTTGAGCACGGGCGTCGCGTACGAGCTCGGCGAAGCCAGCAGCGACCACTGGGCGCTGTCGTGCGCGAGCCCCTCCAGGATTTCCGGGCTCGTGTAGTAGTCGTGCACGAAGTCGTGCCCGATCTGCTTGATCGGCGTGCCGTGCCAGGTCTGCACGACCACCTGGCCCGCGCGGCGCTGGAACAGCGCCGGCACGCTGTCGTTGGTCACGACGTAGCGGGCACGGGCCATGAGTTCCCAGGACTCCACGCTGTCGTACTGCACGGCGCGGGCGGTCGCAGGGACCTCGGCGCGGCCGTCCTTGACCAACCAGACGTGCTCGACCTTCTCGCCGCGGCGCAGCAGTTCCTCGTGGATGGCGCGCGGCGCGTCGCCGGCGCCGTAACCCTGGAAGGTGTCGTAGACGACGATGTCCTTGACCGGCAGGGCGCGCTGCGCCGGGTAGGTCTCGAAGCGGGCGACGCGCTGCGCGTGGCGGGAGCGGTCGTGCGGGCTCAGCAGCGGGTCGGCGACGAGCGCCATGCGGTCGTGGAAGCGGGTCTCGATGCGCATCCGGCGGCCCTGGACGGTGACGGGGTGCGGACCGGAGAAGAGGAGCCCGGGGCACATCTGGACCGGGGCACCGCGGTCCACGCCGAGCAGGCCCGCGGTGGTGCCGCCCTCGGCGGCCGGGCGCAGCGTGGGCCACCAGCGGCCCTCGGGAAGCGTGGTGCGGCCGGCGAAGGGCTCGGGGAGCACGGGCCGGAAGGTGGCTTCGAAGGCGCCGCCGTCCCGGGTGACGGGGTAGCTGAACTCCATGCCGTGCGCGTTGTGCAGGACAAGCTCGTAGGGCTCGTCGGTGGGCGCCGCGAAACGGCCCCGCAGGGTCAGGGTGCCGTCCTCGGCCCGGACCTCGTCGACGAGCGGCGGGGAGGGCTGCACAGAGAGGGTGAGGTGGCCGGTGTTGCCGCGCTTGACGAACAGGGCGCGGCCCGCGCTCTGGCCGGGCAGGGGCAGGACGAGGCCGTTGAAGCCGCCGCGCTCGTCGTGGGCCAGGCGGTGCTCGACGCCGTCGGCACCGACCACGGAGAGGCTCCACGGCTCGGGGCTCCACCCGCCGGGCTCGCACGCGGCGTCCGGTACGGCGGCCAGGTCGGCCAGCCCGACCCGGGCGGTGAAGGGGGTCGGGCCGGCGGTGGCGGCGCCCGTCTCCAGTGGGAATTCGAGGCTGGTGCCGGTGGTGACGTGGACGGCCTTGAGGCGGATGGCGTCGACCCCCGGGGAGAGTTCGCCGATGATCTCGACGGCGTCGTCACCGGCGGGCCGGGCGTCCAGCCCGCGGGCGCGGGTCGTCTCGACCTGGATGGTGAGGGCGCCGGAGACGGCCGGGACGATGCGGACGTCGGGGGCGACCCAGAACGGGGGCGGGTTCTGGCCGGTGTCGTGCTCACCGCCGCGGAGGCGGGCACGGTGCAGGCCGCCGGCGCCGGTGACGGCGATGGATGTGGTCCACGTCCCGTCGTGCCACTTGCCGCCCGACTGGAAGATCGCGGGGTCGACGACGGCGGTGAAGCCGGCCCAGTCGGCGTGCCGGAGGGCGAGGTGCGGCGACTTCACGGTGGCCATCGGGGAGGCGACCGTACGAGTGCTGACGACGGAGCGGCGCCGCTTGCCGCGCTCGCGGAAGACCAGCATCTTGCGCGAACCGAGGCGGCTCTCCGCACCGAGGTGGCCGGGCAGGGCGTAGCCGCGCAGCAGCAGCTTGCCGTCGGACCACGCCGCCTGCTCCAAGCGGCTGACGACGCGGAGCTCGCGCGTGCCCAGGGTGAGGATCCTGGCGGGGACCGGCGGGCGGCCCTGCAGGAAGGGGTAGTCGGCCTGCGGGCGGGCGAGGCCCTTGACCGGCACGCTGTAGCTGTAGTCGCGCTGGTGGTTCAGGAGCGCGATGAAGTCCTCGACGCGGCCTTCGCCGGCGAGGTAGGCCTTGAGACGGTCCGCGACGGTCAGGTCGGACCAGGGACCGGTGCCGATCTCACGGACGAGGCCGCCGACCTCCTTGACGAACGCGGCGCGGAAGTCGGGGCCGCCCTCGGCGACGTACTTGTAGATGAGCGGGAGTTCCTCGCTCAGCACGTTGTGGTCGTAGTCGCGCAGATAGCGCTCGTACGTGGCGCCCGGCTTCGCCTTGAGCGACTCGCGGACCAGGCGGACGGACTTCACGCGGTCGATGAGGGAGACCGGGTCGGTGGAGCGCTGGGTGATGGAGCGCTCTCCGGTCTCGCGGACGCGCCAGTTGTAGACGAAGTCGCTGAGGATGTCGACGCTGGAGGCGAAGTAGTGCGCGGGGATGCTGACGGGGGCGTCCTCGTAGAGGATGCCCTCCGGGTACTGGAAGCCGTGCTCGTCCCAGAAGGTGCGCCGGTAGACCTTGTTCCAGGCGGTGCGGTCGGTGACCAGCGCCGGGAACCTGGAGATATGCGTCCGCAACTGCGTCCTGGCGAAGGCGGCCCGGTGGCCCCACGACGGGTTCATGCCGACCGAGCGAAAGCGCTTGACGTTGCCTCCGGCGAAGTCGGAGCCCGTCTCGTCGAGGGCTTCGATCAGCCGCTGGTAGGCGTAGTCCGGCATGGTGTCGTCGCTGTCGACGAAGGCCAGGTACTCGCTGTCCGGGTGGATGTGGCGGGCGCCGGCGTTGCGGGCCGCGCCGAGACCGGCGTTCTCCTGCATGACAACCCGGAAGCGCTTGTCACGCGCGGCGAAGGCCTTGGCTATGACGGCACTGGTGTCCGTGGAGCCGTCGTCCACCAGGATGGCCTCGAAGTCGCCGAAGGTCTGAGCGGCGATGGATTCCAGGCACTCGTCGAGGTAGAGCTCGACGTTGTAGACGGGGACGACGATGCTCAGGCGCGGGGGCATGGGTGGCGGTTTCTCCAGCGTTTTTTTGCTTGTTCGATGATCAGCTCACAGCATCTTACTCTGTAACAGAGCTATAAACTCCACCCATATGGGGCATCGGGAACTGATCGCCGGAGCGGACGGCAAAGAATTCAGCCGTCCGCCACTTCGACGCTGCGATGGAACGCTGTCCGTCCCGGTCGGCGGCCGGTTCAGATCTCCAGTTCGGCCTCGATCCTCTTCAGCTGATGGCGTGCCATGGCGAGGTTGGCCCGCTTCTTGTCGAGCGCCAGGTAGAGGAAGAAGCCCACGGACGTCCGCCCCTTCATGAGCCGGATCAGGTGGTACTGACTCCCCAGCGTGATGAGGATGTCCTCGATCTCGTCGTTCAGGCCGAGGAGCTCCATCGTGCGGACCTTGGCACGCACTACGTCGGTGTTGCCGGCCGCGGCGACCGAGAGGTCGAGGTCCTTGCCACCGCCGATGGTGCCGAGGGCCATGCCGCTGCCGTAGTCGACCAGGGCCGCGCCGATCGCGCCCTCGATGAGGGTGGTGGCTTCCTTGAGCGCGGTCTCCACGTTGACCATGAGAGGTACCTCTTTCTCGTTGTGCTGTAACCGATTGCGATGTGATGTGACGTGCTGTAGTCGCCCCGCGCGCGGCGGGGCCCGTGTGCGGTCGGGCCCGTGCCCGGATCAGACCGGCCCGGCGCCGGAGCCCCGGCGCGCGAGCACGCGTTCGATGAGTTCGGCGATGCGCACGCTGGAGCGCCGCGCCTCCAGATGGAGGCGCCCGACGTTGACGCGCGGCTCGGCGGTCAGGGTCAGGACGGCCGCCGCGCCCGCCGCGTAGGTGGCCACGTACCCGTCGGCGCCGCGTACGAGCAGCTCGCGGAACGCTCCCTGACCGGTGCTGTCACTGAGCCGCTGGGCCACGCCGAGGGCGGCGGCGGTCAGTGCCGCGACGGCCTCGGCCTCGGCGGCGGCGCTGTCCTGGGCGAGGACGAAGCCGTCGGAGCTCGCGGCGAGGGCACCGGTGAGCTGGGGTACGCGGGCCCGCAGCCTGCGGAGCTCGGCGAGTATCTCGGCCTCCGCCTCGGGGGGCACCGTACTCATGTCGGCCTTTCTCCTTTCGGGCTGCCTACGCTCGGAGCGGTCGGCGCGTAGGGCCGGTCGCAGCGGGAGCCTCACAGGCTTGCCTCCAGTGCGTCGCGTAACCGGCGGAGCAGCGCCACGTCCGGGGATTGGGCCTGGGTCATCCAGTCGGGCAGGGGTACGTCGACCGGCGGGGGGGCCGGGCTGTGCGGCGTTTCGACCAGTCCGGCGGCCGCGAGGCGGCGTACGTCGAGCAGGGTGTGGAAGGCGGGCCGCCCCAGTACCCAGGCCAGGTCGGCCGGGGTGCGCACACCGTCCGCCCGCTCCAGCAGGGTCCGCTGCCGCGCGGTGACGGTCTGACCCGGCGCGGCCGCCCGCGGCACCACCGGGGCGGTGTCGAGCAGCGGGTACGGCCAGACCGCGTCGAGCAGTTCACGGCGGCGCCGGGTCTCCCGTTCGACGGCGGCAGCCGGAACGGAGCGGACGGAGCCGATCCAGTGGGTGGCTCCTCGGCGGAACCGAGAGGGGCCGCTCCCCGGGGACAGGGCGAAGAAGGCGGCGTCGAAGATGGCGGCGAGATGGCATATTTCGAGCTCCCCGCCGGCCAGCCCGCCGCTGTCCACGAGGAAGCGGGCGACCTGGCGGCGGGCCCCGGCCCGGTCCACCGCCTCGCGCCACCGTTCGGGGGCGAGGCCGCCACCGGTGGTGAGGAGGACGTCGAGACCGGGGGTGGCGGGGCTCTCCGCGTGGACTATTCGGCCGTCCTCCAGGAAGAGGGTGCCGCGGTCGCGGAGCAGGGCACCGGTGGCCCGCTCCGCGGCGAGCCGGGTGAGGAGGGGGGACACGGCCGCCAGGGCGTTCGGGGCCGTTGCCGGGGTGGTCACCGGAGCACCAGCCCTTCGGCCAGGGCCCTGAGTTTGAGGCGGGCGAGGGCGAGGTTGCCCTCGGCCCGGTCGAGCCAGACGTGCAGGAAGACGCTGCTGTCGAAGCTCGTCTCGACGAAGCGCAGGACGTGGTAGCCACTGCGGGTGGTGACGATCAGGTCCTCGACGGGCGGGCCGGGCGGGCCCACCACGTCACCGAGGGCCGGACCCTCCTCGGCGCGGGCGAAGGACTCGTACTCCGCGGCCGCACGGGCCAGCTCGGCGGTCTCGGCGGCGGTGGTCTCGTGGTCCCCCACGGGTGATTCCCCGATGGTGCCGAGAGCCAGCCCGCTGCTCCAGTCGACCAGCGCGGCCCCCCGCGCACCAGGCAGGGCCATGGCTTCGAGCAGGCATTCGTCGATCCCGGGCACGCGGGCTCCCCTCCCGGCCGGACGTGCGGTGTGCACGGTTGTGCGGCGCGACAGGAGGGAACTTACTCAAGTTCGGCAGGGCGAAAGGGCGTTCTGGCATTTTCCGCTGGAACATGCCATTCAGCGTGTAAGAGCTTGGCCGGAACGCGTCGGAAATTGATCACGAAGCCAGCGGAAGATCGTCAGCGAGGCGGAACGCGCCGCCCTCCCGCTCGACGTAGCCCTCGTGGCTGAGGGTGCGGAGAAGGTGGTAGACGGTCGGCAGGGGGATCCCGGTGACCCGCGCGAGCCGTTTGGCGGTCGCCCCGCCCTCCGCGTGCATCGCCTCCACGAGCCGCAGGGCCCGCTGCACGGAACCGATCAGGGTGGGTGTGCTGTCTTTGTGGATGCGGTCGGTCCCCATGAATGGTCCCCCTGCTCCGTTACGACGCCTGGCGGAACCATCAAAGTCCTTCGCAGGCCGCAAAACCAGCGGACTCGCGTAAACCCGAGCATAAGATCACCGGACCCGGGTGCCGGTCAGCGGGTGCGGGTGACGTACGCGGGGAGCGGGGTGTCCGCGATCAGGCGGTGCGGCAGGGCCAGCCCGAAGCGGCGCTCCAGGACGGCGAGGAAGCGCCGCTCGCGGTCCCCGTCCGGCTCATCACCCGCTCCGGCGTCGGCGCCGTCGGGGCCCAGGATGCCCGCCCCGACCAGCTCCGGGAGCAGGAAGTCCGGCCGGTGGCCGCCGCGCCAGCACTCCTCGCCGAGCCCGAAGCAGCACACCAGCTCGCCGTCCCGGGCGTACGCGAACTGCTTCGGCGGACGGTCGGGCTGCGGGTCGAGGTGAACGGCCTCGGCGCCGGCCCGGGAGACCTCTGCGAGGCGTTCCGCCCCGGCCGGCAGTCCGTGCTCGACGGCGAAGGACCAGCCGCCCCAGCTGCCGACCCGCGCCACGCCGTCGCCGTCCTCGGTCTCGCCGACCATGTTCCAGGCGGCCGGCGCGTCGAGCGGCCCGGGGCGGACGCCCGCCACCGCGCCGAGCCGCACGGCCAGCTCGCCGGGCTCGATACCCCGGGCGAAGGTGAGGCCGGCGAACCATTCACCCCAGTCCGCCAGCCACTGGATCCCGTAGGTCCTGCTCTCGGCGATGTCGGTCATCCTGCGCTCCCCACGGTCCTGCCGCGACGCTGATGCTTCCCCCACCGGCACGATAGTCAGTCCGCGGGCCGCTGTGGGAGGAGCCGCTCGACCATCGTCTCGATGAGGCCCTCCACCGGGTGGGCCTCCAGCATGGCCGGAACGGTCAGGTCGTCCACGATCAGCCCCAGCATCGCCAGGTAGAGCAGGACCACGCCCTGCCGGTCGCCGGGCAGGCCGGCCCCCAGGTGCCAGTCGATGTTCGCCTCCAGCTCCGCGCCGTGGAAGGCGGCCAGCTCGGCCTGGAGCTCCGGGCGCCGCAGGCCTTCGAGCCGCAGCTCCAGCATCGCGATGTGGACGCTGCGCTCGCGCCGCATGCGCTCCAGGAGCCGCCCGAGCAGCACCTTCGTGTCGAGCGGGCCGGTCAGGTCCGCCTGGTCCGGCACCAGTCGTTCCCGGGTGCGGTGGAGGATCTGCACGAGCAGCTGGGCCCGGTTGGCGAAGTAGTTGGAGGCGGTGCCGGTGGGCACCGCGGCCTCCGCGTCCACCGCGCGCAGCGTCAGGCCGCGCGAGCCCTCGCGCGCCAGTACCTCGATGGCGGCGTCGAGCAGCGCGGTGCGGCGCTGCGGGTTCTGGCGCATGGGGCGGTTCCCTGGGTCGGTGGGCGCCGGCTCCCCAGCGGGCTTCCGGCCGGATTCCCGGCACTCGGGATCACTGCATGTGCAGTGCTTTGCCCACGGTAGCGGACGCCTTGCCTCCGGCCTCCCCCGCCTCCCCGGCCTCTCCGGCCTCCCCCGGGGGCCTGCGCCCGCTACCCTTCCCGCCCGGCGGCCCCCGCCGCCTTCCGTTGCCTCGCCGACTCCAGCAGGAACGGCACGTCGATGACGGCGACGCCCGGCGTGAACAGCAGGCGCGCCTTGAGCCGCAGGGCGTTCTGGTTGTGCAGGGGCTGCTCCCACCAGTGACCCACGACGTACTCCGGGATGACCACGGACAGGATGTCCGTGGCCGGGTCGGCGGCCAGTTCCTCGACGTGCGCCAGGATCGGGCCCACCACCTCGCGATAGGGCGAGTGGAGGATCTTCAGCGGCAGCCCGGGATCGTGCTCCTCCCACGCCTCGCGCAGCCGTGCCGCCTCCGCCTCCTCGGCGGCGACGGTCACCGCGGTCAGGGTGTCGGGGCGCAGCCCCTGCGCGTAGCCGATGGCCTTGAGGGTGGGCGCGTGCACGGCGGCTACCAGGACGAGCACATGGTGGCGGGCGGGCCGACGCGGCGTGCCGCCGGGTGCGACGTCCACCTGCCGGGCGACCTGGTCATAGTGGCGGCGCACTCCCTTCATGCCGAGGAAGAGCAGGGGCATGGCGATGACGACCAGCCAGGCCCCGTGGGTGAACTTGGTGACGAGGACGATGACGAGGACCAGGGCGGTCAGGGTGGCGCCCACCGCGTTGATGGCCAGCCTGCGGTGGATGTGGACCCGCTCCTCGCGCGGGGTGGCGGGCGAGGCGAGCGCCTTGCGCCAGTGCCGGACCATGCCCGACTGGGAGAGGGTGAAGGAGACGAACACGCCGATGATGTAGAGCTGGATGAGGCGGGTCAGCTCCGCGTCGAAGGCCACGATGAGGGCGATGGCGGCGAGGGCGAGGAGCACGACGCCGTTGGAGTAGACGAGCCGGTCGCCGCGGTTGTAGAGCTGGCGGGGCGCGTAGCGGTCCCTGGCGAGGATCGAGGCGAGCGTGGGGAAGCCGTTGAAGGCGGTGTTCGCGGCGAGGATCAGCACCCCGGCGGTGACGGCCTGGAGCAGGTAGAAGAGGAAGTGCCAGCTGCCGAAGGTGGCCCGGCCGATCTGGGCGAGGGCGGTGGAGGTCGCGGTCCCGGGGGGCAGGCCCAGTTCGGTGGGGTCGGCCGCGACGTGCACCTCGTAGGCCATCGCGAGGGCGGTGATGCCGGCGAACATCGTCACCGAGAGGAAGCCCATCGCGGCAAGGGTGGTCGCCGCGTTCCTCGCCTTGGGCTTGCGGAAGGCGGGGACGCCGTTGCTGATCGCCTCGACGCCCGTGAGCGCGGTGCAGCCGGAGGCGAAGGCGCGCATCGCCAGGAGCACGAGGGCGAGCCCGGTGTAGGTGCCCTCCGCGACGATCGGCAGGTCCGCGGACTCGGCGCGGATGGTCTGACCGGTGCCGAGCCGTACGGCGGCGACGGCGAACATGAGGTAGATGACGAGCACGAAGCCGTAGGTGGGAACGGCGAAGACGCGGCCCGACTCCCGGACGCCGCGCAGGTTCATCAGGGTGAGCAGCGCCACGAAGGCGACCGACAGGATCACGTCGTGCTCGGTCAGGGCGGGGATCGCCGAGGTGATGGCCGAGACCCCGGAGACGACGGAGACCGCGACGGTCATCACGTAGTCGACGAGGAGGGCGCTGGCCGCGGTGAGCGCGGCGGTCTGCCCGAGGTTCTCGGAGCTGACGACGTACGCGCCGCCTCCGCCCGGGTAGGCGTGGCAGGTCTGGCGGTAGGAGGCGATGACGACGACGAGCAGGAAGACGATGGCGGCGGCCGCATACCAGGTGAGGTGGAGCAGGGCGACCCCGCCGAGGGCCAGGATCAGCAGGATCTCTTCGGTGGCGTAGGCCACCGAGGAGAGGGGGTCGCTGCAGAAGATCGGCAGGGCGAGCCGTTTGGGAAGCAGGGTCTCGCCGAGCCGTGCGGTGTCGAGGGGTTCACCGACCAGCACACGCTTCGCATGGATTCGCCTCATTCGGGCATGATCGTCCATTTCCCCCGGTGGACATCCCTTTGCAGGGCTGTGTCACTCGGCGAGCTCCTCGGCCCGGTGGGCCAGCCACAGGTCGTACCGGACGCTCGGGGACTGCAGCAGCGAACGCTCCAGTACGGCCTCGATGCGTGCCAGCCGCTTGCGGGCGCCGGGTACGGAGACCCCGAGCGCGGCCGCGGCCGGAACGAGCCGGGCGTCGTGCGCCAGCCAGGTGCGGACGGTCGCGCGGGCCCCCGCGGGGGCCTCCGGTCCGGTCAGCCTGCCCAGGTGGGCACGGGCCCAGTCGGTCAGCCGCGGATCGCGCAGGACCGCGTCGAGCCCGGAGGCGGCCACCGGGGCCGGCGCGCCGCCGCCCGGCCCGGCTCCCGGTGTCAGCCGCAGTGCCAGCGAGAGCGCCGCCTGGTCGCCCAGGCGCGCGAGGTCCAGTCCGAGCAGCGTCTCCACCAGCCGGATCCTGGCAGACAGGGTGTTGCGGTGGACCTTCAGCAGCCGGGTGGCGTGCGAGCCGAAGTCGAGCCAGGCATGGGCGGTGGCGCGCAGTTCCTGCCCGCCGGGGTCCTGCGGACGCCGGGGCTCGTACGCGTGCAGCGGCGCCAGCAGAGCTGCGGCCCAGTCGGCCCCGGCCTCGTGGGCCGCGAGCGCCAGCTCCGGGCCCGGGCCGAAGCGGGCGTGCCGTTCACCGCGGCCGCGGGCGACCGCCAGGGCGTGGAAGGCCTGGGAGTAGGCGGTCGGCGCCTGGCTCAAGGCGACTTCCCCGCTGACCCCGATGGCGCAGTCCGGGGCCACCGCCGCCAGCGCCCCGGCGAGGGGGTCGTGGTCGACGGACACCGCCTCCGCGTCGGCGGGCACCAGGATGATGAGGTGGCTCACGTAGACCGGGCAGCGCACGATCCAGGCCCGGCCTCCGGTCAACTCCTGGCACAGCCTCGCCACTTCGGCGCGCCGGCCGGTCCGGCACTCGGCGATGTACATCCGCATCGGGTCGGGCAGCGGCGGCCGCAGCGCCTCGGCGATCTGGTGGGCGGTGGAGAGCCTGCCGTTCATCAGCAGGTGGAGCACGGCTTCGCGGGCGCGCGCCTCGGCGACGGCGGCGCGCTCCTCCCGCCGCTCCGCGTCCTCGGCGCGCAGCACGAGGGCCAGCGGCACAGCCGCGTCCGCCATCAGCGCGGGCGCGTCGGGCGGGTGCGACGCGGGCAGTACGGCGGCCAGCACGCGCCCGGCGTCCAGCGCGAACAGCAGGGTGGCGGATCCGGCGCCGTGCAGGACGGCCGACCGTACGCCGCGGGCGCTCATCTCGGCGGCGCCGCGGACGGCGGCCTCGGGCGGCCGCTGCCCCCGCCGGGCTGCTTCCGAGGCGAAGGCGCCGTGCTCGGCGGCGGGATCGGAGTGCACCACCCCGGTCCATCCGCCGAGGCGGGTGGCGAGCCATTCCAGCAGCGCGGCCGACCCTCCGCCGTGGGCGAGCCGGTGGACTTTCAGTACGTCGTCGGACCGTGACACCGGCGCATTCAACCACCCGTCGCACACTGTGCGCTGTGATACCGGTCTCGCCCGCTCACTGGGCAGGTCGAAGCCTGCGTACGGGCGCTCTCCCGCATAAGTTGGTCCACGAGCGGACGGGTCCCGGGGTCCACAGGAAACACCACGGGGGAGGCGCCGGGATCCGCCGCTCACATCCTGGCTGCCGCGCTGCGGATGGCCTCCCGGATGCTGAAGTAGGTGCCGCACCGGCAGATGTTGGCGATCTCGTCGATGTCCTCGTCCGTGGGCTCGCTGGTGCGCCTGAGCAGCGCGACGGCGGCCATGATCTGACCGGGCTGACAGAAACCGCACTGGGCGACGTCCTGTTCGAGCCAGGCCTCCTGCACCGGATGGAGGTCCTCCCCGTTCGCGAGGCCCTCGATCGTCGTCACCGCCCGGCCGCGCACGCCGACACGGGCACCACGCAGGGGCGGACGTCCACCCCGTCGAGGTGGCTGGTGCACGCCTTGCAGACGTCCACCCCGCAGCCGTACTTGGGGCCGCGTACACCCAGTAGGTCGCGGAGCACCCACAGCAAGGGCAGGTCGTCGGGCGCCTCCACGGTGACGCTCCGCCCATTGACGGTGAAGGTGTGCGACGGCATGGCGTACTCCTGGCTCTGCGGCCAGTGCGGTGGCCGGAAGGGTGCGCCGGCTCGCGGCGTCCGGTGCGGTGCATCGCACGGCGGAGAGGGCCGCGGCTCGTACTCGGCGTACTCGCGCGGTCCGACGACACAGCGAGGCGCCGTGCCGGGGGCCGTGAGGCGGTGAACTCTTCCGGTCACAGCACTAGCGGGGGTAGGGGGTGAAGTCGACGTCGAAGTCGAGGGGAAAGCTGCGCGGCTTCGAACCGGTGGCCCGGGCCCATGCGTTGGCGATCGCGCCGACCGCGGCGGGCACGCCGAGCTCGCCCGCGCCGCCCGGCTCCGCGCCGGTGGCGGGGAGTACGAAGACGCGCAGGTCCCGCGGGGTGTCGCGTTGCTGCGCCCAGTGGAATTGGCTGTAACTGCCCTCCATCGGGAGCCCCTTGTCGATGTGGAGTCCGGCGCGCAGCGTGGTGGAGATCGCGTCGGTGAGGCCGCCCGCCATCTGGGCTTCCAACCCGCGCGGGTTGACCGGAAGGCCCACGTCCACGGCGATGACGGCCCTGGTGACGCGCACGTGCCGCCGGTCGCGGGTGTCGATCTCGACGAGGCAGGCCGTGCGGGACTTGTACTCCTCGTGGAAGGCGATGCCCTGCGCGCAGCCGGGCTCCATCGCCCGCCCCCAGTGGCCCTCCGCCGCCACCTTGTCCAGTACGGCGCGCTGGGCGTCGGTCTGCAGGAAGGTGCGCCGGAAGCGGTACGGGTCCCTGCCGGTGGCGGCGGCCAGTTCGTCGACCATGATCTCCTCGGCCCCGCGCGTGTTGGCGGAGTACACCGAGCGCCACGAGGCGGTGGGGATCCCGGTCTGCACCTCGGTGAGCGCCTGGGTGGTGAGGCCGAAGTGGTACGGGGACTTCACGGTGGTCAGGAACAGGGTCTGGGCGAGGGTGGCGTTGCCGATGCCGGGCGGCAGGTGCGCCGCCGTCGCGGTGATGATCTCGCCTAGCCCGTGCCGGAAGTCGGTCTCGGCCGCGGCAACACGGTGTTCGAAGCTGAGGACCTCACCCAGCAGGTGCGTGGCGCGGATCTTGTGGTGGGTGGCGGGGCGCATCCGCCCATGGCGGGTGTCGTCCACCCGGGTCCACATCAGCCTGACCGGGAGGCGGCAGGCCCTGGAGACCCGGGCGGCCTCCAGGGCGGCGTCGAAGAAGAGCCGTCGACCGAAGGAGCCGCCGGCTTGGACGACGTGCACCGTCACCTTGTCCAAGGGCAGTCCGAGGTCGGCGGCGATGGTCTGGCGGGCGACGACGGGTGACGTGAGGCCGGACCAGATCTCGGCGCGGTCGTCGCGCACGTCCGCGACGGCGCAGTTGGTCTCCATCGGGGCGTGGCTGACGACCGTACGGACCGCCTCCGGTTTATTACCGGCACGTAGAGTAGCGATCGGGCGGGCCGGTGGGAAGCCTCGAGACCGTCGCCCCACTCGGAAGGTGTCATCCGTTCGGGGGTATCGCGAGGCGCGCACTGAACCGACTGCCGCGGGCACACGTCCGCGTGAACACCTCGCACACATCGGGCGTTTGATCGAGCCACAGGGGATGGGTGGCCGAATTCCAGCCACCTGCCGCGGACGCACCACCCGCCCCACCGGCCGACTTGCGCACCGAGCCGCCGAGCCCCCTCTGACCGGATTCGTTCGCACGTCGCGAAGGGCCCGACAGGACTCGGGCATATGTCAGAAGCAAGAACGTAGCGGATGTTGCCAAACGCCTTACACAGTGTCGCCGCCTGTGCAACAGTCGTTACCGGTCCTTCCTTCAGACTTGGCCGTGCCGCGCCTGTATCGGAGTTCTCATGCCGTCCCACCTCTTCGCGGACCGTCCCGCGCAGCCGCCGGAGCCGGGGTCGGTGGACGCACTGATCTCTCAGACCCGGCGTCTGCGGGGAGACGTGGACGCGGTCCGCCGCGAAACCGTCGTGGACGACGACGACGCCCAGGGCCGCTGGCAGCGCGCGCTGTGCGACCTCGCCGTGCACCACCTCGATGACCTCCGCGAGCACCTCGGTCAGCTCAAGGAGGGCCTGCCCCCGGTCCCCGAGGCGGTGGCGTTCCCGCGGGCGGCGCCGGAAGTGGCACCTGAGGCCCAGACCCGCGTCGGCAGCGCCGAGTGGAACCTGCTGACGGACGAGGTCCACTGGTCCGACGAGCTGTTCCAGATCTTCGGCCGGTCCCCCGAGTCGGGTGCGCTCCCCCTCGACGAACTGGGCTCCACCCTGTTCTCGGAAGACCAGCCGCTGCTCACCGCGTGGGTCACCGCCTGCCTCGTGGACGGCAGGCCCATCGACGGCGAGTTCCGCATCGTCCGGGCCGACGGCCGGGTCCGGACGTTACACATGAGGGGCGAGCCGGTACTCGACTCCGACGGCTGCGCGGCCTCCATGTGGGCCGTACTGCGGGACGTGAGTGAACTGCGCCGGAGCCAGCGGGCGGTGCGCGAGTCCCGTGACTCGCTGCAGCGCCAGCGGGAGATCGCGCAGACCGAGCACCGGCTGGCGGTCGAGCTGCAGGAAGCCGTGCTCCCCCCGTGGCGCGGCTCCCTGCGGTTCCCGCACAGCGACACCGGCACGCTGGACGTGGCCGCGCACTACCTGCCCTCCGCGACCAGCGCGCTGATCGGCGGGGACTGGTACGACGCACTCGAACTCCCCGACGGCGGATCGATGCTGACGGTCGGCGACCTCACCGGGCACGGTGTGACGGCCACCTCCGGAATGGCGATGATGCTGGGCGCCCTGCGCGGTATGGCCATGGCCGGGATCGCGCCGGGCCCGCTGATGGGATGGCTCAACCAGCTCCTGGAGACCTCCGTCCAGCCCGCGCTCGGCTCGGCCGTCTGCTGCCGCTACGATCCCGCGCGCCGGGTACTGTCCTGGGCCCAGGCAGGCCACCCCGCCCCCCTGCTGTTCCGCCGTGGTTCGGGCCGCGCCCTGACCCCGCCGGAGGGCGTGCTGCTGGGCGCGACCTCAGGGGCCTCGTACGGACAGGCCGAGGAGCGGCTGGAGGTGGGCGACCTGCTGGTCCTGCACACCGACGGCCTGACACCGCGCAGCATCGAGTTCAGCCGGGCGGACGGGACCGAGCGGCTGCTGGCCCTCGCGCCGCGGCTCTGTGCGGCGCGGTCGGCGCAGGACTGTATGCGGCTCGTGATCGAGGAGTTCACCGAGAACGAGCGGGAGGACGACGCCTGCGTGCTGGTCGCCCGCGTCGCCGGATAGCCGGTCCGGTCACGGCCGGCCGCGGAGCCGATCGTGGGGACTTCGGGGCCGCGCCGGAGGGCGCGGCCCTTCGCGTCTGCGTACCTGTGGGCACAGCGCCTTGCGGCGTACCTGTTGCTGTCGTCGGCGTACCCGGTCCCGACCTGCCGGTCTCGTCCTGGTACCGGCCGCGGGGGGGCGTGGCGGGCATGCGGAACCCGTGGGCGGGGCGGCCGGGGCCTACACGCCCGTGGCCGGCCGGCCACTTGGCGCCGGGGCGTCGGGGAGCGCCAGCTTGATCTCCTGACGCAGGTCCTCGATGCGCGCGTAACCGGCGTACTGCGCGGTGAGCCGGTACATCTCGCGCAACCGGTCCCACGTCCGGTGCGAGGAGGTCTCGTTCATCGAGACCAGGGCGAGGCGCGCGTAGCGGTCCGCCTGTTCCGGCTCGTCGGCGATGAAGCAGGCGGAAGCCATGGAGATGTAGTCGAAGATCTGCGAGCGCTGGTAGCCCTCACCCCGTAGCCGCAGGGCCTCCTTGGCATGGCGCGCGGCGACCGGAGCCGCCGTGGCGTCATGGTCGGCGAGGGTCCGGTAGGCGAGCGCCTGCATGCCGTGCAGGTCCGCTTCGTCGAAGTGCTGCATCCAGCTCGGCGGCGGCACATCGCCCTTGTCGGAGACGAAGAGCTCCTCGGCCTCGCCCAGGGTCCGGCGCATCGCCTGGCCCTTGCCCATGGCGGCCTGCGCCCAGGCCTCGATGGTGTGCAGCATGGCACGGGTGCGTGGGAGAGTCTGCTCGCCGGACCCGGACTTGGCGAGCTTCATCAGGTCCAGGGCCTCGTGCGGCTTGCCGAGGTGGACCATCTGGCGGGCGGCGCGGGAGAGCGCCTCCCCCGCGCGCGGGCGGTCGCCGCCCTCACGGGCCGCGTGTGCGGCGATGACGAAGTACTTCTGCGCCGTGGGCTCCAGTCCCACGTCGTGCGACATCCAGCCGGCGAGGACCGCCAGGTTGGCCGCCACCCCCCACAGCCGCCGCTGGAGGTGGTCGGGGTGGTGGTAGGCGAGCATCCCGCCCACCTCGTTGAGCTGGCCGACCACGGCCTTGCGCTGCAGCCCGCCGCCCCTGGAGGCGTCCCAGGCCCGGAACACCTCGACGGAGCGCTCCAGCGCCTCGATCTCCTGGGACCCGATCGGGGCGGCCTCGTAGCGGTCGTATCCCGCTGGGTCGGCCTGGAAGGAGTCGCCGAAGCGCCCGGGGGCCCGCATCGACGGGGCGGGGGCGGTGTGCAGCCAGTCGTACATGGCGTTGGTGAGGGCGGAGCCGGCGGTGAGCACCGCACCCGCGCCCATCAGACCGCGACGGTTGAGCATGAGGTCCATTCCCGTGAATTCGGTGAGGACCGCGGCTGTGCGTTCGGGCGCCCACGGCATGCCGTCGGGGTTCTCGCGAACCCCGTCCGGCTGCCGTCTGGAGGTGCGCCGCTGCCGTACGAACCCGAGGTCCTCGATGGTCACGACACGACCGAGCCGCTCGGTGAACAGGGCTGCCAGTACCGTGGGCACCGGCTCGCGGGGGCTCTCCCCCATATCGATCCAGCGCCGCACCCGGGAGGTGTCGGTGGCCAGCTGTGGGTGGCCCATGGCCGCCGCCTGCCGGTTCACCATCCTCGCCAGTTCGCCCTTCGACCAGCCGGCCAGGCCGAACAGGTCGTTCAAGCGGGTGTTTGGACCTTTGCTCACGTCAAGCCCCCAGGTTCTCGGCTGAGTTGACAGTAGCCCCCCGTCAGATGCCCAGCGACTATTCGCCAGGCTTCGCCAGGGCACGCCCGATGGTTCGCCACCTTGCGCCGGGTGTCAGGTAGGAATGCGCCTCCCCGCCCCGGTCACCGGCGGAACTCCCCAGGGTGAAGTACGGGATCGGCGGGGTGGCGTACGCAACTCGTCGGCGCACGAAGGGATCCGTATCACCATGTACGCAGCACCGTCCTCCGTGTCCGCACCGGTCCGGTCGCACCGCACGCTCCCCGTCGGCGGCGGCCCCTACCTCGCCCCCGGCCGCCCGTCGGCCCCGGCGCAGGGCACTGTCCGGGCGCGGCGGATGCCGGGTACGGGATCGCAGCCCGTCAGCGGAAGAATCGACCTCTCCGGGCCGCAGGGGGCGCAACTGCGCACCGCGCTCGCCTCGGTGCACCGGATCTGTCCGGAGTTCGCGCCGGTGCAGGTGCTGCGGCGCAGCGGCCGTTCGGTCCTTCTGGTGGGCACGACCGGACGGATGACCGCCGTCGCGAAGGTTTTACTGGACCACTCCCCGGAGTGGCGTGAACGCTACCGGCACGAAATAGCGGCGTACCGGGCGTTCGTCCGGCACCGCCCACCGGTTCGGGTGCCGCGGCTGATCGCCGCCGACCCGGAGAACTGCACCCTGGTGGTGGAGCGGATGGCGGGCCGGGTCGCGGCGCTGCAGCGGCACCCGGTGGAGCCGCCGCCGCGGGTCGACCTCCGGGCCGCGCTGGGCGCGGTGTGCCGGGTCAACCAGTGGCGGCCGCCGGCCGAGTTGTTCGGAACCCCGATGAACTACGCGCGGCGGATCGCCCGCGACTACGAGCTGGGTCTGCTCACCGACCGGGACCTCGGCGACCTGCAGAAGCTGCTGCGCGGGGTCAAGCTGGCCGGGGCGGCTCTCCAGTTCAACCACGGCGACGCGCTGCTGTCGAACCTGCTGCTGTCCCCCGCCGGTCCGGTGCTGCTCGACTGGGAGCACGCGGGCTGGTACCTGCCCGGCTACGACCTCGCCACCCTGTGGGCGGTGCTCGGTGACGCGCCCGCCGCCCGCGCCCAGATCAGCCGGCTGGCGCAGTCGGCCGGCCCGGTGGCCCGGGACGCCTTCCTGATCAACCTGATGCTGGTACTGACCCGGGAGATCCGGATGTCCGAGACGGCGGTGCAGCGCTCGATGCTGGCGACCGCCCCGGCCCAGCCGCTGGCGGCCGGCGCCCTGTCCTCCGGGGAGGAGCAGCGACTGCTGCTCCGCCGCCTGCACGACGACGCGGGCATGGCCCGCAGAGCGGTCCGCGCGGCGGTGGGCACCCGCTGACCGGCTCTCCCCCTGAACGCGAAGTCCCGTGGCTCCCACCGCCACGGGACTTCGCTCGTTCACGGCCCGGGGCGCGGCGCGAGGCCCCGTCGGTGCGGGCTGGGCGACCGGCCTCGGGCCCGGATGCGGGATGCCGGATGGCTTGACATCACATGATCCCCCGAACACCTTTTCTGACTCAGCATCAGACATGCTGGAGTGATCCACTCCTCCCCACTCCGCTGGAGCCTGCCCATGTCCGCAAGCGCTTCACGCACCTCCCCCGCCCCCCTCCCGTCCAGACGCGCCGTCCTCGCCGGCACCGGGGCCGGGGTGCTCGCCGCCGCCGTGCTGCCGTCCGGCACGGCCCGGGCCGAGGATGTCCAGACCGAGCCGCTGCTCGGCGAGTACGACGTGGTCGTGGTCGGTTCCGGGGCGGCCGGGATGACGGCCGCGCTCACCGCCGCGAGGCGCGGACTGACTGTCCTGGTGATCGAGAAGGCCCCCACGTTCGGCGGGTCGGCCGCGCGTTCGGGGGCCGGAATCTGGCTGCCCAACAATGCGGTCATCCTGGCCGCGGGCGTACCCGACACCCCGCAGAAGGCGGCGACGTACCTGGCGGCCGTCGTCGGGCCCGAGGTACCGGCCGACCGCCAGGCCGCGTTCCTCGCCAACGGCCCGCGCATGCTGGACTTCGTGATGGCCAACAGCCCGCTGCGGTTCCGCTTCATGGAGGGGTACAGCGACTACTACCCTGACCTGCCGGGCGGACTGCCGAACGGCCGGTCCATCGAGCCCGACCAGATCGACGGCAACATCCTGGGCGGTGAACTGGCCCGCCTGAACCCGGCGTACATGCCGGTGCCGGCCGGGATGGTGGTCTTCGGCCAGGACTACAAGTGGCTGAACCTCGCGGCGGTGAGCGCGCGGGGCCTGGCCGTGTCCGCCGAGTGTCTGGCGCGCGGTACGAAGGCGGCCCTGCGCGGCGAGAAGCCGCTGACGATGGGCCAGGCCCTGGCGGCCGGGCTGCGGGCCGGGCTCCAGCGCGCCGGAGTACCGCTGTGGCTGAACAGTCCTCTGGTGGACCTGGTCCAGGAGGGGGGTGCCGTCACCGGTGTGGTGGTGGACAAGGAGGGTGCGCGCGGCGTCGTACGCGCCCGCAAGGGGGTGATCGTCGGATCGGGTGGCTTCGAGCACAACGCGGCGATGCGGGCGCAGTACCAGCAGCAACCGATTGGCACCCAGTGGTCGGTGGGCGCGAAGGAGAACACGGGCGACGGCATCCTGGCGGGCCGGCGGGCCGGGGCGTCGCTGGCGTTGATGGAGGACGCGTGGTGGGGGCCGTCGATCCCGCTGCCCGGGGAGCCGTACTTCTGCCTGGCCGAACGGACCCTCCCGGGCGGGCTGATCGTGAACGCACACGGGACGCGGTTCGTCAACGAGGCGGCCCCGTACAGCGATGTGGTGCACGTGATGTACGAGAAGGACCGCGGCGCGACCGGTTCGCACATCCCGGCGTGGCTGATCGTGGATCAGCACTACCGCAACAAGTACCTGTTCAAGGACATCCTGCCGACGCTGCCCTTCCCGGACTCGTGGTACGAGGCGGGTGCGGCGCACAAGGCGTGGACGTGGGACGCGCTGGCGGGCCGGATCGGCGTGCCGGCGGCGGCCCTGCGAGCGACGCTGGGGCGGTTCAACGCGCAGGCGTGGAACGGCACCGATCCCGATTTCCATCGGGGTGACACCGCGTACGACCACTACTACACGGACCCGAACGTCCAGCCGAATTCGTGCCTGGCGCCGATCTGGGTCCCACCCTTCTACGCGTTCAAGATCGTGCCCGGTGATCTCGGCACCAAGGGCGGCATCGTCACGGACGCGCGGGCCCGGGCGCTGCGCCCGGACGGTTCGGTGATCCGGGGCCTCTACGCGGCGGGCAACGCCAGTGCCGCGGTGATGGGCCACAGCTACGCGGGCGCCGGGTCGACGATCGGCCCCGCGATGACGTTCGGCTACGTGGCGGCGAACGACATCGCGGACGCGTGATCGGGTGGCGCCGACCGCGCGGGCTCGCCACCGGTCGCCTCGCGGGGGCGCTCCGGGGAACCCGCGGGGCCGGTCGGGGGAACCGGTGGGGTCAGCCCTGCTGGAAGAGCTCGGCGGGGAGCGGCTTCAGGAGCGCGTAGAGGTCGTCGGTGATCGGGCGGTCCCAGCTGGCGATGGTGACCAGCACGTTGTCGCTGCGGTCGAACTGGACGCAGGAGATGCGGGACTCCGACAGCTTGATCTTCCGGACGATGAGGAGGTTGTCGCCCTGCATCACGGGGCAGTCCTCGACACCGGTGACCTCGACGTCCTCGTCGTTCTCCAGCGCGTCGAGGAGCTGGGCCACCTCGAAGGGGACCTGGCCGTCGGTGAGGTCCCGGGCCGGGGAGCCCTCGGGGAGGTTTCCGATGATCATCGCGGGGCCGCGTCCGCCGAACAGGTCGTAGCGGAGGAAGACCCCCTGGCAGCTGCCGTCGGGCGCGGGCAGCAGCCCGGCCCCGAGATTGCCCGGCCAGTCCCCCGGGTCCATGGCCAGGACATCGAAGTCCGGGCCGGCGGGTGTGGCGGCGCGGTGGCGGCGGAGGAAGGACATGCGGCCATGGTACGTGGCCGCGGGGGTTTCACGGCCCGGGGGCCCCTCATCCCGCCGCGGTGCGCGGGCGGGCCCCTCAGACGGGCGGGACCAGGGTGAACCAGTGCCGGAGCAGGCGGGTGTCGCCCATGGCGTGCAGGACGGAGGGCGGGACGCGCCGCCGGAGGAAGAGGGCCAGGTCCGCGGCAGGACCGGCGGCCTCGACGGCGACCGGCCCGGTGGATCCGGGGTCGCGCAGCACCTGGTCACCCGAGAGGAGGACGGTCCAGGACTGCGGACCGTCCGTACACCGGAAGCGGTACCTTTCCCCGTACCCGGCGGCGCCTGCTGCCAGGCGCGGCGGGCCGGGGCCATGACGTCGAGGGGCTGGGGGACGGCGTCCACGGCGGCCGCGAGCGGAGCGGGGTGCCCATCGCCGATTCGGCGTCCCACCGGTGGACGGCCGGCTCGATCCACTGCATCCGCAGCCAGAAGCCAGAGGTCTGCTCCGCCGACCAGATCCACACGGGGGTGTCCGTCCCCAGCTCGTGCGAGATCTCCACGAGCTCGTGGGCGCCCCGGGCGAACCAGTCGGCCGGCCCTCCCGGAGCGTCGGGGACCGCAGGGAGGTCGAGCCCGGCCGGGTCGGGTGGGACGGTGAGCCGTCCACGCAGTACGTGCGCGAGGAAGCGGTGCACTCCGCCGAGATGGCGGACCAGGTCGGTGACCGTCCAGCCGGGGCCCGCGGGAACCTCCGGCACCGGATCGCCCTGGTCGCAGACCGGCGGACCGCCGCCTCGAAGGCCGCCGCCTCGGCCCGGAACAGAGGGATTCTGTCGGTGTGGTCCATGGGGTGACCCTGCCCGCCGGGAGGCGGCCCCGCTCACGTTGAGCTACGGGCGAACGACTCCAGTGCGGCGCGCAGCCCGGACCGGTCGGTGCCGAGTTTGCGGCAGGCCGCGGACAGCACCCAGTCGGGTGACGCCGGCTCGGGGTCCTTGCCGTGACGCACGGCCCGGTCCGCGGCCCGGATCTCCTCCTCGGTGACCCAGTCCACCCGGGGCGACCCGCCGGGCAGCGTGCCGCCGAGGCCCAGCAGCGTCTCGGTGGCCTCTTCCGCCAGTGCGTCCGCGCCGCACTCCCGGGCCGTGACCACGGCCGCGGTCAGCAGGTCCGCGTCGCGCAGCCCGTAGCCGAGCGCGTTCAGGGCGCGGGCGAGTTCGTATCCGGCGGGTGCCGCCGAAAGCAGGGTGACGGCTTCCCGGAGGAGTGCTGTCCGGTCCTGTGGGGCGGCGACCTCCGCCGCGACTCTGAGGGCCTGGCCGATGGCGGAGGGGGCACCGAAGGCCCTGGCCCGCCGGACGGCGTCGGCGGCCAGGGCGCGGGCCCGCTGCGGATCGTCCGCGACGACGGCCCGCGCGAGGTGCAGCTGCCACGGGCACCAGGCCGGGTTCTGGATCCCGCGCGGGGTCAGCCGCCGCTCCACCGCCTCCAGTTCGGCGATCGCGGCCCGTGCCTCGCCCCGGGCGAGCAGCAGTTCGGCGTAGACGGTCTGCGAGTCGGGGAAGACCACGGCGGCCGGGAAGGGCGCGCCGAACTCGTGCTCCTGGGCCAGCTCCCAGGCCTCGTCGACGCGGCCGCGGGCGAGCAGTGTCGTGAGGAGGATCGCGATGGCGTACCAGTGGACGGGGGTGCGCCGGCCCACCCGTTCGGCGAGCCGCAGGCCGGACCGGGCCAGTTCCTCGGCCTCCACGAGCCGTCCCCGCCGGTAGCGGATGTAGGCGCGCAGGCTGTACGCGAAGGACAGGTGGGCCCCGCGCCAGCCCTGGCGCTCGAACTCGGCGGTACCGGCCTCGAACAGCTCCTCCGCGCGGCCGGGTCGGTCGGCGTACATGTGGACCATCGCGGCCAGTACGGGTACTTCGAAGCCGCGGTCCTCGTGGGCCCAGCTGAAGGGCTGCTCCAGCACCCGGCCGGCGTGGTGCAGCACCACGTCGACCGGCTCGCCGCGCAGGCAGGCGTCCCAGGCGCGCAGTGCGATCACGTACCGCTCGGTGAGGTCGCGGCCGGTGAGGCGGTCGGCGAGCCGGGTGAGGCGCCGGGACCGGGCCGGGGAGTCGGTCTCGGCGGCGTTGAAGGCGTCCCACATGAACTGCTCGGACTGTAGGCGCAGTCGGGCCCGTACGTCCGGGGTCTGGGCGATCTCGCGGGCCAGGCATTCCGAGGCCTCGGCGAGGCGGTCGCTGTGCGCGAGGACCTGGGCGAGCCGGATGACGATGCCCTGGCGCAGGGCGGGGTCGTCGAAGGGTTCGGTGAGGGCCGCCCGCAGGTGGTTGACGGTGTTGGCGGGCTCGGTCAGCAGGGAGGCGCAGCCCAGTTCGTAGAGGACGGCGGCGCGTTCGTCGAAGTCGGGTGGCTCGCGCAGGGCGCGGGCGAGCTGGCGGCGGGCGGCGTCCGGGGCTCCGGCGCGAAGGTTCTCCGCGGCCGCCTCGCGCAGGGTGCGCACCACCCAGGGGTCGTTCTCGGGGTGGGTCTCCAGCAGGTGGCGGGCTGCGGCGGAGGAGCCCAGTCCCGCGTCGACGACGGCCGCGGCGGCCTTCCCGTGCAGGGCGACGCGCAGCGCGTCGGGGATGGCGCGGTAGATGGCGGTGGCGATGAGGGGGTGGACGAACTCCAGTCCGGTTTCCGGTTCATGGCCCGGCGTGGTTCCGGCGGCCGACAGGATGCGGGCGTCCCGCAGGCGTGCGGTGGCGCCTGCGGCCTCCTCGGTGCCGAGGGCGGCGACCCTGGCGGCTATGTCCTGCGGGATGGCGGTGCCGAGGACGGCGCAGGCCCAGGCGAAGCGGACGGTGGAGGGGCCGAGGCGTTCGAGGCGGGCGACGAGGCCGCTGCCGCGCTGGGCGGCGGCGAGGTCGGCCAGCTGGGCAGCGTTCTCCTGGACGGGGCGCAGCCCCCTGCCGCGGACCTTGGCGGTGAGTTCGACGGCTTCGAAGGGATTGCCTGCGGTGACGTTCCAGGCCTCTTGGCAGAAGGCGTCGTCGGCGTGGTCGCCGATGACCCCGCGGACGAGCGCCGCGACGGCGGCCGGGGTGAGCGGGGAGAGCGGCAGGGGGCGGTGCCCCGCGCGGCCGGGCAGGGTGCGGAAGGCGTCGGCGTGCGCGGGCAGTTCGTCGGGGCGGTAGGCGACGACGAGGAGCAGCGGCAGGTGTTCGGCGCGCGGGGCGAAGGCGGCGAGCCAGCTCAGCGACTCGGGGTCGGCCCAGTGCGCGTCGTCGAGGACGAGGGTGACGGGGGCGCGCTTGACGACGAGGTGGGTGAGGATCCAGTCGAGGCCGTCGCGCAGGCCCTGCGGGTCGGGCGGGGCGCCCTGTTCGGGGCCGCAGAGTCCGAGGGCGGGGCCGACGATGGAGTACCAGCCGCCGAGGGCGGCGCGCAGTTCCGGTTCGGAGGTGCCGGCGAGCTGGGGCTGGATGAGCTGGCGGGCGACGTGGAAGGGCTGGCTCTGCTCCTGTTCGCCGCCGCGGGCGGCGAGGACGGTGCAGGAGCGGGCGTGTGCGCGGCGGCGCAGCTCGGCGAGCAGGGTGGTCTTGCCGAGGCCGGCGGGGCCGGAGAAGGCCAGCAGCGCGCCGCCGGCGTCGGGCCCGGGACCGGTGAGCCGCTCCAGGGCCTCTTCGACGATGGCGAGTTCGGCGTCGCGTTCGACCATGGTGCGCCGTGTGCGCGTCCGGTGGTCCGTCATGGCTGGTACCCCCCAGGCCTGTTCCGGGAGATCAGCGTACGCCCGCGCACATCTCGGGGTGCCCCACTGCCGGAAAGAATCCGATCTTCTTTACCGACGGGCCCCGGTCGGGCTCCCGGCGGACGCGCGGCGGGCTCGTGGGCGGATTTCGAAGGGGTTCCGGCCGGGTTCAGGAAAGGTCCGGGTGCGGACCCCGGGCCGACCGGTCCGGTCCGGAACGTGCCGCCAGGTCTTCCAGGACGGCCACGGCCTCGGCGGCCCGGTCCGCGGCCACGAAGAGGTGGTCGTGGTGATGGCCGGCGATGACGTTGCAGCTCAGGCCGTGGGCGCCGAGTTCGGTGGCGAAGGCTGCGGTGAGACCGACGGCGTCGAGCGCGGAGTGGATCCTCAGGGTGATCCAGCCGGCGGTGTAGTCGTAGGCCAGTCCGGCCGCGTCGGCGTCCTCCTGGCGCAGCACGAGCGTGAGGCCCTCGGGTTCCAGGATGGTGGCGACGGGCGCCGTTCCGGCGGGGACCGTACCGCCCGGAACGGTGCAGAACACGTACACGCCCTCGTTCAGCTCGGGCCGCATCCCGCTCAGCAGGGTCCGCAGGTCTCTCTCTGCGTTCATGCCGCCAGCCTACCGACCGGGCGGGGTCGGTCGGGGGGTGCGGGCCCGCGGTGCGCCGCCTCGCGGCAGTCGGCACCTCCTGCGACAGCCGGCAGTGCCCCGTCCGCGGCGACCGCCGCTCGCCGGCCCCGGCGGGGCGGGGCCGGAGCGGGCGGTGGCGGGCGGTCAGGTGAGGTCGAACTCCCCTCCCCGGGCGTTCAGCACGAACTTGTGCCACTCGTCCGGCGAGAAGATCAGGGAGGGGCTTTCGGGGCGCTCGCTGTTGCGCATCGCGATGAAGCCCTCGACGAAGGCGATCTGGACGTCGCCCGCTCCCCGGCTGCTCGACTGCCAGTCCGCCTCGGTGAGATCGAGGTCCGGCTTCCCCCAGCCAGCGAGGGGCTGCGAAGTCATGCTCTCGGCCACGTGCGTGCTCCTCCCGGTACGTCGTCCGGGGGCCAGGTTAACCATCGCAGCCGGTGCCGCACAGGCCACGGTGAGTCACTCGTGACCGGTCCGGGCCCCGGGCCGGACGGCCGTTTCCGTTCACGTGGTGGGTTCCTGCGCCCCCACCAGCCACATCGCGAAGAACTGTGCGCCGCCGCCGTATGCGTGCCCCAGCGCCCGGCGTGCTCCGGGGACCTGGTGTTCCCCGGCCCCGCCGCGCACCTGGAGGGCGGCCTCGGCGAAACGGATCATGCCGGACGCGCCGATCGGGTTGGTGGACAACACGCCGCCGGACGGGTTGACCGGAAGGTCTCCGTCGATCTCGGTGACGCCCGCCTCGGTCAGCTTCCAGCCCCCGCCCTCCTCTGCGAAGCCCAGGTTCTCCAGCCACATCGGCTCGTACCAGGAGAACGGCACGTACATCTCCACCACGTCGATCTCCCGGCGCGGGTCGGTGATCCCGGCCTGCCGGTAGACGTCGGCCGCGCAGTCCTTGCCGGCCTGCGGAGAGACAAAGTCCTTGCCGGCGAAGAGGGTGGGCTCGCTGCGCATCGCCCCGCCGTGCACCCACGCGGGCGGCAGCGGCGAGCGGGCCGCGCCCGCCCGGTCGGTGAGGACCATCGCGCACGCGCCGTCGGAGGACGGGCAGGTCTCGGAGTACCGGATCGGGTCCCACAGCATGGGTGAGGCCTGGACCTTCTCCAGCGTGATGTCGTGCTCGTGCAGGTGCGCGTACGGGTTCTTCAGGGCGTTGCGCCGGTCCTTGTACGCCACGAGCGAGCCGACCCCGTCGGGCGCGCCGGTGCGCCGCATGTACGCGCGCACGTGCGGGGCGAAGAATCCGCCGGCGCCGGCGAGCAGGGGCTGCTGGAACGGAACGGGGAGGGAGAGGCCCCACATGGCGTTCGACTCGGACTGCTTCTCGAAGGCGAGGGTGAGGACGGTGCGGTGGACGCGGGCGGCCACCAGGCCGGCGGCGACCAGCGCGGTGGACCCGCCGACCGATCCGGCCGTGTGCACGCGCAGCATCGGCTTGCCGACGGCTCCGAGCGCATCCGCCAGGTACAGCTCCGGCATCATCACGCCCCTCGAAGAAGTCGGGGGCCTTGCCGATGACGACCGCGTCGATGTCCGCCCAGGTCAGTTCGGCGTCGGCGAGGGCGCGGGTGGCGGCCTCGCGGACCAACCCGGCGATGGAGACGTCATGGCGGGCGGCGACGTGTTTGGTCTGGCCGATGCCGACGACCGCGACCGGCTCCTTGCCGGTGGCGCCCCGTGAACCGGAGGTGGCGGAGGTGGCGGAGGTGGCGGAGGTGCTCATGCGCGGTCCCCTTCCAGGACGGCGACCAGGTTCTGCTGAAGGCAGGGGCCGGAGGTGGCGTGCGCGACGGCCCGGTCGGATGCGCCGCGGTGGATGCGGGCGGCGGCCTCGCCGATGCGGATCAGTCCGGCGGCCATCATCGGGTTGGCGGCGAGTGCCCCGCCGGACGGGTTGATCGTGACGCCGTCGCCGAGCCGGAGTGCCGTGCGGAGCACCACCTCCTGGGAGGAGAACGGCGCATGCAGTTCCGCCGTGTCCACGGGGGCGTCGAAGAGGCCCGCGTGTTCGGCGGCGGTTCGGGTGGACGGGGAGTCGGTGAGGTCGCGCAGACCCAGGCCGTGCGCCTCGATCCGGTGGTCGATGCCGGTGATCCAGGCGGGGCGTCGGCACAGCTGCCGCGCGAGGTCGCCGGCGGCCAGGACGACGGCTGCCACGCCGTCGCCGACGGGCGGGCAGTCGCCGGTGCGCAGGGGCCGGACCTGGTAGTCGCCGTGCGGGACCGCACCGCGCAGCTGGGCGTGCGGGTTGGCCCCGGCGTCGGCCCGGCTGCGCGCCGCGATGGCGGCCAGGCCGGGCTCGTCGGTCTCGCCCGCGTCGATGAGGGCCTGGGCCTGGAGGGCGGCCAGGGCCACCGAGTCGGGCCAGAGGGGGGCGAGGTAGTACGGGTCCAGCTGGCGGGTGAGCACGTCGCGCACGGATCCGGGTGAGGACTTCCCGTACGCGTAGACGAGCGCGGTGTCCGCATCGCCGGTCTGGATCTTGACCCAGGCCTCGTACAGGGCCCAGGCGCCGTCCATCTCGACGTGGGACTCGGAGATCGGTGGCCAGGCGCCGACCCCGTCGAGGGTCATGGTGAAGGAGAAGGCGCGGCCGGCCAGGTAGTCGCTGGAGCCGGAGCAGGTGAAGCCGATCTCGCCGGCCTTCAGCCCGGTGGCGGCCAGCACCTCGTGGAGGACGGGCATGACCATCTCGACTTCGCTGAGCTCGTCGGTGCGGCGCAGGTGGTCGCTCTGCGCGAAGGCGACGACGGCCACGTCCCTCGCGTACCCGGTCGTCCTGGGCCCGGTCATCAGATGAGCTCCTTGTACGCGTCATACTCCGCGTCCGGTTCTCCGGTGGGGCGGTAGTGGTCGGGGTAGCGGCCGCCTTCGGTCCAGACGGGCTCGACGCGCAGGCCCATGCGGACCTGGTCGTAGGGGATGCCGCCGATCCGGCCGTGGAGGGCGAGGCCGGCGCCGTCGAGGGCGATGTGGGCGTAGACGTAGGGAACCTCGATGTCGAGGTTCGCCGCCTTGATGTTGACGATGCAGAAGGTGGTGACCGTCCCGGCCGGGCCGACCTCAACCCGGTCGGTGGTGGCCACCCCGCAGGTGGGGCACGCTCCGCGCGGGGGGACGTACACCTTGTGGCAGGAGGGGCAGCGCTCTCCGACGGTCCGCCGCTCGGACAGGGCGTTGATGTAGCCGGTCTGGGCGCGGCCGGGGCTGTAGACGTAGTCCAGGCGGGCCTCGGCGACGATGCCGGTGACGGCTTCGCGGAAGGTGCCGTCGTGCGGGGCGGGGAGGCTCTGGGGGGCGGTGGTGGCGTCGCACGGTTCGAAGCAGGCGATGTCGGTGATGGCCCCGGTGCGTTCGGGGGCCCAGCGGATGCGTACCCGCATGCCGGTGCGCACGGCGTCGGGGCCGGGGGCGTCGAGGGCGTGCAGCAGGGCGGTGTCGGCCCCGTCCAGCCTGACCAGTGCCCAGGCGAAGGGGGTGTCGAGGGGCTGGTTCGGGCGGGGTCGGTCGTTCCAGGCCCAGGTGGTGACGGTGCCGGTGGTGGCGACCTCGACGAGGTCGCGGATCTCCTCCGAGGTGACGGGGTCGTACTCGACGGGCGGGACCACCACCCTGCCGTCCGAGGCCTGCACGCCGAGGACGACACCCTCGCGCAGCCCGGTGAGGAAGGCGCTCTGGACGGGCCCGAGGGAGCGGGTGAACGGGAACTCGACGACGAGGGGCGCGCGGAGCACCTCCGGCGGGGAGGCAGCTGTCATGGGGCTCTCCGATGCGGTTGGTTCCGGTGTGTTCGGCCCCGCCGGCGGTCGGGGGCAGGGGCAGGGGGCAGGGGGTGGGGGCAGGGGGCGGGCGCCTCCCGGCGACGGTCACGGCGCCGGACCCGGCGCACGATCGGGGCCGCGGCCGGGCCCCGACCGGACTACTCGCGCCGGTACACCGCGGGCCGCTTCTCCGTGAAGGCCCGCGCCCCCTCCTTCGCGTCGGCCGTGTCGAAGATCGGCCACCCCCGCAGGAGTTCCGACGCCAGGCCCTCCCGCTCCGTCAGCTCAGCGGTCTCGTAGACCGACGCCTTGACCGCCTCGACCGCCAGCGGCCCACATGCGTTGATCTGCTCGGCGATCTCCAGGGCCGTCGCGAGCGCCGCGCCGTCGGGAACGACCCGCCCCACGAGCCCGATCCGTGCCGCCTCCTGCGCCGCGTACGAACGTCCGGTCAGCAGCATCTCCAGCGCGTGCGTGCGCGGGATCTGCCGGGGCAGGCGCACCGTGGAGCCGCCGATCGGGAAGAGCCCCCGCCTGACCTCGAACAGCCCGAAGGTGGCACCCTCGGCGGCCACCCGGATGTCGGTGCCCTGGAGGATCTCGGTGCCGCCGGCCACGCAGTGGCCCTCCACCGCCGCGATCACCGGCTTGCGCGGCCGGTGGTGGCGGAGCATCGCCTTCCAGTGCAGGTCGGGGTCGGCCTTGAGGCGGTCCCGGTACTGGTCTCCCGCCATGCCCCGGCCGGCCAGCGCTTTGAGGTCCATGCCTGCGCAGAAGTCGCCGCCGGCACCGGTCAGGACCACGGAGCGGATCTCGTCGTCGGCGTCCGCCTCCAGCCAGCCGTCGTACAGCCCCACCAGCAGCGGCAGCGAGAGCGCGTTCTTCGCCTCGGGCCTGTTCATGGTGAGCACCAGCGTGGCGCCGCGGCGTTCCACGGTCAGGTGTTCCGTCCCACCCATTGCCGTCCTCCCGTCTCAAGACCTAGAACAGGTTGCAGTAGGGGAGGGTGCACTTCAAGAGTTTTCTGACACTCAGTCAGTTTTCTTGGGCGGTGCCCTTCCCAGTTGCCGGCCACGGCGCTCTAATGACCGCCGGAGCCGCCGGCCGCGGGGCCAGCCATCGGGAACAACGGGGTCAGGAGGAACGGTGGAGTACAACCTTGCCGACCTGTTCGAGTCGGTCGTGGACGTGGTCCCGGACCGCGAGGCCCTGGTGTACGTGGACCACCCCGGGACGGGCGCGGAGCGCCGCCTGACGTACGCGGAGCTGGACACGGCGGCGAACCGGATCGCCCACCACCTGCTGGACAGCGGCCTGACCGCCGGCGAGCACCTGGGGCTGCACCTCTACAACGGGATCGAGTACCTCCAGACCGTGCTCGCCTGCCTCAAGGCCCGGCTCGTCCCGGTGAACGTCAACTACCGTTATGTCGAAGAGGAACTGGTCTACCTCTACAACGACGCCGATCTCGCCGCGCTCGTCTTCGAGGGCGAGTTCACCGGGCGGGTGGCGGCCGCGCTGCCGAAGACGCCGAGACTGCGGCACCTGATCCGGGTCGGCGAGGCGCCCGAGGGGGCCGCGGAGCCGTCGATCGCCCCGCTCGCGTACGCGGACGCTGAGGCGGCCGGGGCACCCGGGCGCGGGTTCCCGCCGCGCAGCGCGGACGACCTGTTCATCATCTACACCGGCGGGACCACGGGCATGCCCAAGGGCGTGATGTGGCGGGCGGAGGACCTCTTCTTCGCGGGACTCTTCGGCGGCGAGCCCTCGGGCGAGCCGGTGAAACGGCCGGAGGAGTTGGCGGAGCGGGTGGCGGCGCGCGGCGCCGGGCTGACCTTCTTCCCGGCTCCCCCGCTGATGCACGGGACGTCGACGCTAACGTCGTTCATCGCCTTCAACTACGGCCAGCGAGTGGTCATCCACCGCAAGTACGCCCCCGAGGAGGTGCTGCGGACGATCGAGAAGGAGAAGGTGTCGAGCGTGTCGCTGGTCGGCGACGCAATGCTCAGGCCGCTCATCGACGCCCTCAGGGGACCGCTCCGGGGCACCGACCTGTCATCCCTGTTCAGCGTCTCCTCGTCCGGGGCGATCATGTCCGAGACGGTGCGCGCCGAATTCCGGAGCCTGGTGCCCGGCGTCCTGCTCCTGAACAACTTCGGGTCCTCCGAGTCCGGCTCCAACGGCCGCGCCACGGACGACTCCGGCCCGGAGAAGGGGTTCCGCCTGGAGGTCAACGACCGCACCCGGGTGGTGGACCCGGTGACGCACGAACCGGTGGCGGTCGGCGAGCCGGGGCGCCTCGCCCAGCGCGGCCACGTGCCGCTCGGCTACTACAACGACCCGGAGAAGACCGCCGACACCTTCTTCCAGAAGGACGGTGAGCGCTGGGTACTGCTGGGAGACATGGCGACCGTCGACGAACAGGGCATCGTCACGGTGCTCGGCCGAGGCTCGCAGTGCATCAACACGGGCGGCGAGAAGGTCTATCCGGAGGAGGTCGAGCAGGCACTGAAGTCGCACCCCGACGTGTACGACGCGCTGGTGGCCGGGGTCCCGGACCCGACCTGGGGCAGCCATGTCGCCGCGGTGGTCCAGGTGCGGCCGGGAGCGGAGGCCCCGACGCTGGACGAAATCCAGAGCCACTGCCGCACCAGGCTCGCCGGCTACAAGATCCCGCGGCAGCTTGTCATCACGCCGGCCGTGCAGCGTTCACCGAGCGGCAAGGCGGACTACCGCTGGGCGAAGGCGGTCGCGACGGAGGCGGACACCGGCGGCACGACCACCCGTCCCGCGCACTGAGGGGACCGGCGGGTCCGGGGCGAGGCCGCCGTGCGTGGTGAAGCGCGGCATGGAGGCCGCCAGATCAGGCGATCACCCGTTCGAGTCATTGCTTTAGCCTGCACACCCCTGGCAATCTACCGAATGATCGGTTGGTTCTTGGGCGCGCTCACGATGGGGTGACGACATGGCGGTGCAGGCGGGGTTCCACGACGAGGGCGAGCGGCTGGGCCGCGACGAACTGGCGGCACTCCAGCTCACGCGGCTGCGAGCGACCCTGCACCGCGCGTACGAGCGGGTGCCCTTCTATCGGCAGGCGTTCGACAAGGCCGGTGCGCATCCCGACGACTGCCGCTCCCTGTCCGATCTCGCCCTGTTCCCCCTCACCACCAAGGCCGACCTGCGCGACCACTACCCCTTCGGCATGTTCGCGGTGCCGCGTTCCGAGGTGCGCCGCATCCACGCCTCCAGCGGCACCACCGGGCGCCCGACCGTCGTCGGATACACCGACGGGGATCTGTCCACCTGGTCCGACGTCGTCGCCCGGTCGATACGCGCCGCGGGTGGCAGGCCCGGCCAGATCGTCCACATCGCCTACGGCTACGGCCTGTTCACAGGCGGCCTGGGCGCGCACTACGGCGCCGAGCGCCTCGGCTGCACCGTCGTACCCGCCTCGGGCGGCATGACGGACCGCCAGGTCCGGCTGATCCAGGACTTCCGGCCGGAGGTCATCATGGTGACCCCCTCCTACATGCTGACCCTGCTGGACGAGATGGAGCGCCAGGGCGTCGACCCGCGCACGACCTCGCTGCGGACGGGGATCTTCGGCGCGGAGCCGTGGACCGAGGAGATGCGGCGGGAGATCGAGGAGCGCCTCGGCATGGACGCGGTGGACATCTACGGCCTGTCGGAGGTCATCGGGCCCGGTGTGGCGCAGGAATGCGTCGAGACCAAGGACGGCCTGCACATCTGGGAGGACCACTTCTATCCCGAGGTGGTGGACCCCCTGACGGGTGCGGTGATGCCGGAGGGCGAGCTCGGGGAGCTGGTGTTCACCTCCCTCACCAAGGAGGCCATGCCGGTGATCCGCTACCGCACGCGGGACCTGACACGGCTGCTCCCCGGCACGGCCCGACCGGCCTTCCGCCGGATGGAGAAGGTCACGGGCCGAAGCGACGAAGTGATCATCCTGCGCGGGGTGAACCTGTACCCGACCCAGATCGAGGAAATCCTGCTGCGGACGCCGGGGCTGGCGCCCCACTTCCAGCTGAGGCTGGCCCGGGAGGGCCGGATGGACACCCTGACAGTCCGGGTGGAGGCCCGTCGGGAGTCGGACGCCTCCCTGCGGGAGGCCGCGGCCGCCGCCGTGGTCCAGGCGGTCAAGGCGGGGATCGGCGTCTCCGTCCGGGTCGAGGTGCTCGCCCCGGAGACCCTGGAACGCTCGGTGGGCAAGATCAAAAGGCTTGTTGACCTCCGCGCCCCGGGCCGGCCCCCGGCTCCCTGACAGGACACTTCGGCGCGTAACAGGGCTGTCACAGCAGCCCTACGGTCGTCCGGACCGGGCCAGCCTGGTGTGATGCGTACACACCACACGGCCGCAGCGGTCGGGGCGGCCGTCCTGCTCGCACTGACCGGCTGCGCCGACCCCGACGCCGACCACGCGGGCATGAGCGACGAGGGCAAGCCCACCCCCGCCCACCGGGTCCTCAAGGACACTGGCGACGCGGCCGAGTTGCTGGCGCCCGATGTGAGCGAGGAGACCGCGGCCCTGCTGCTGAACCGCTGGGTCGGCGCCAACCTCCGCGGGCGCCGGACGTTCACCGTCCGCGTCGTCCGGTCCGAGGGCTCCGGCAGCGCCGTCTGTCGCGCCACGTACTATGCCGACCAGAACGTGGCCGACACCGTCACCAACGGCGACGTCCAGTCAGGATCATGGCCCTACACCCACATCCAGTGTCCCGACCCGGCCTCGCCCCGGCCACGGACCACCTGAGAAGGCGGAGAGGATGACCATCAGGACCCGCCCCGTCGACCACGCGCTCGTCGAGGCCGCGGCCGACGTGGCCCGCAACCGCTGCCGGGGCGACCACCACACCATGGCGGCGGCGGCCCGGGCGCGGGACGGCCGCATCGTCACCGCGGTGAACGCCTACCACTTCACCGGCGGACCGTGCGCCGAGCTGGTCCTCATCGGCACGGCGGCCGCCCAGGGCGTCTACGCGCTCGACCGGATCGTCGCCGTGGGCGACCGCGACCGGGGGGTCGTTCCCCCGTGCGGCCGGTGCCGCCAGGTCCTCCTCGACTACTTCCCCGCCATCGAGGTCATCGTCGGATCGGGCGAGACGATCCGCGCGGTCCCCATCACCGAACTGCTCCCCGAGAGCTACGTCTGGGACGACCACCAACTCGACTCCGAGTAGCGCCTGTCCGAGGGAGCAGGGCAGGGGGCACGCGGGTGCCGGTCGCCGGGTGGCACCTGCCCGGCCGGAGCGGGGGTGGGGCGGCACGAGGCGCGGCCTTCAGCTCCTGCGGGCCAGCGGCTGCCCCGCGAAGCTCACCCCCGCCAGGCCATGGGCCATGAGGTTGCGGATGTTGCCGTGATCAGTACCGTCGGGCGTCGCCAGCACACTGCGATAGTGCTCACCGAACGCCAGCAGCGCCTCCTGATCGCTCAGACCCTCCAACACGGCCAGTCCCAGCGTCTTGCAGGAGCCCTCGTTCTCGCCCGCGGCGTTTCCCAGTTCCCCGTTGCGGAAGGCCTGCGGCCGGTACTCGTAGCACGCGGCGACGAAGGCCAGGGTGTCGGCGAACTCGTGCTCGCCCGACGCCAGACTCGCCCGCAGCGCAGTCAGATCAGTCATATCGGCTCCCTCGGTCTGGCCGGGCGGCGGTCCGATCGCCGTCCGTGACCGGGGGACGATACCCCCTTCGGGCCGACCGGCATGGATCGGGCCACATGTCGGGACGAGTGACGTCTGCGCAGGTCACGGCGCTCGCGCCGACCAGGCGCGGCGGGCCCGGACCCGTCGGGCCCGTCTCCCCCGCCCGGCTCCGGGGCTACCTCCCCCGCTCCTGGAAGTCCCCGCGGACGAGGTCGTCCACGGCATCCAGCGCGAGGGTCCACGGGTACGGCCGCGCAGCGCCCTGTCCCGGCGGGTGGGGGGTGAAGCCGTCATCGCCGTACAGCACCCGGACCCCCGCACCGCGGAGCACGGCCAAGCTCTGCTCGAACTGCGGGTGCCGGACGAACGCCGTGTTCACGCACGGCATGACGGCCAATGGCGTGCCCTTGCCCAGGGCCTCGGCCGCCACGCCCACCACGAACCGGTCGGTGAGTCCGAGCGCCCACCCGTTGACCGTGTTGAACGTGGCGGGGGCGACGAGGATCGCGTCCGCCGAGGGCCACACGTCGGGATCGGCCGGCCGCTTGTACCGGCTGCGAACCGGGTGCCCGGTGAGCGCGGCCAGGCCGTCGGTGCCTTCCGCGAGCCAGTCCGCCGCCGTCGGGCTCAGTCCGAGACACACGTCCCAACCGCGTACCTGCGCGTCCTCGATCACGCGGGCGACGTCGAACACGGGTGGGGCGGCCGAACACAGGAGGTACAGGGTGCGCGTCATGCGACCAGTTGACCAGACGACTCCGCGACGCATCGGAGCGGGCCCGGCAGGCCTGCCCCGCCTCGCGCGGAGCGTCGACCACGGCCCGCTGACCGGGCTGACGCCGAGTCGGGTCGCCGAAACCACCCCTTCGGGCCCATTTCGGTCCGGGCTCCGGGAGGCGGCGCACCGGTCCGGGTAGTGCATGAGGCGTGACCTCGACCCTTCGGCGGCTCCACGACCGCTTCCAGGGCTCCTATGCCGGGCTGGCCTGGAGCCGTGGCCGGGAGATGGAGCTGATGCACCGGTCGATGGGCTTCGCGGCCCTCGGATTCCTCACCCTGGTGCCGCTCCTGGTGGTCGTGGCCGCCGCGGTGCCCGGGAGCGGCTCGGGGTTCGGGCGCTGGCTCGGGCAGGCCCTCGGCGTGACGGCGTCCTCGCGCATCAGGATCGAGATGGTCTTCGGTGCGGCGGACACCGCACTGGAACGGACCACCGCCTTCGGGCTGGCCGCGCTCGCCGTCTTCGGTCTGACCTTCGGCTCGGCCGTGCAGACCGGCTACGAGAAGGTGTGGGACCTGCCGACGGCCCGCTGGCACACCATGTGGCGGCACGTGGTCTGGCTCGCCATGCTCGTCTGCTACCTCGCGCTGCTCGTGGTGATCCCCGCACCGTCGGACGACGTCTTCGGCACGGTCCTGGGCACGCTCGGCGACCTCTTCGGCACCTGCCTCTTCTTCATCGCCTCCCAGCGCCTGCTGCTCGGCGGCCGGGTGCGCTGGCGGGCTCTGGTGCCGGGAGCGGTGGCCACCAGCCTCGGGCTGCTGGGGCTGCGGATCTTCTCTCAGCTGGTGTTCTCGCCCCTGATCGCGTCCAACGCCGTGACCTACGGCCCCTTCGGCACGCTGCTGGTCGTCCAGTCCTGGCTCGTCGGGGTCGGCTTCGTGGTCTACGGCGGCGCGCTCGTCGGACGCCTGGCGCACGAGCACCTCACCCTGCGGCGCCTGCGCCGCAGCGGGTTCCTCCCCCGGGACGGAGCCCAGCACCACGCAGCACCGGACTGACACCGGCCGCGCCTTCCCGTACGGGTGTCAGCGGGCCCGCCCTCCGAAACGGTCCCGCAGCTCCCGCTTGAGGATCTTGCCGCTCGCGTTGCGCGGAAGAGCGGTCACGAACAGCACCCGCTTCGGGGCCTTGAAGTGGGCGAGTCTCTCCCGGGCGTAGGCCACCAGCTCCGCCTCGGTCACCGCACCGCGCGGCACCACCACCGCTGTGACAGCCTCGATCCACCGGTCGTCGGGGAGCCCGATCACCGCCGCCTCGGCCACCCCCGGATGGGTGTAGAGCACGTCCTCCACCTGCCTCGACGCGACCAGCACCCCGCCCGAGTTGATGACGTCCTTCACCCGGTCCACGACCGTGAAGTAGCCCTCCGCGTCCCGCACCACGAGGTCGCCCGAGCGGAACCAGCCGTCCCGGAAGGCCTGGCCGGTCGCCGCCGAGTCGTTCCAGTAGCCCAGGCAGAGCTGAGGTGAGCGGTACACCATCTCGCCCGGGGTGCCGTCCGGTACGTCCGCGCCGTCCTCGTCGACGACCTTCGCCTCCACATGGCGCACCGGACGCCCACAGGAGTCGCTCCGCCCCTCGTGTTCGCGGGGGCCGAGCACCGTGGCCAACGGCCCGATCTCGCTCTGGCCGAAGCAATTGTAGAAGGCGAGCCCCGGCAGCCGTTCGCGCAGCCGCTCCAGAACCGGGACGGGCATGACCGAGGCTCCGTAGTACGCCTTCCGCAGTCCGGCGAGCCCGCCCGCGGCGAACCGCGGATGGCCGGCCAGGCCGATCCACACCGTCGGCGGGGCGAAGAGGCTGTCCGCCTCACCCGCCTCCACGAGGTCGAAGAGCTCTTCGGCGACCGGCGCCTCGACGATCGTGTTGCGGGCCCCCACCGCCAGGTAGGGCAGCAGGAAGACGTGCATCTGCGCCGAATGATAGAGCGGCAGAGCGTGGAGCGGCCGGTCCCCCTCGGCCAGGTCCAGCGCCCCGATCGCACTCTCATACTCGTGGGCGAGGGCCCGGTGGGTCATCATCGCGCCCTTGGGCAGGGCGGTGGTTCCCGAGGTGTAGAGCAGCTGCGCCATGCGGTCGGGATCGGGGTCGGGCGCGAAGGGGAGCGGCTCGGCCAGAGCGGTCAAGAAGGAGTCGGGGGCGTCGCGCAGGGCCCGTACGGGAAAGCCGTCGGGGACCCGCCCGGCCAGGTCGGGATCGGCGAGGACGAGGGTGCTCCCGGAGTCGTCCAGGATGTGCGCGAGGTCCTCTCCGGTGAGGTTCTGGTTGACCGGGACGTGGATGAGCCCGGCCCGGGCGCAGGCGAGGAAGGCCAGCAAGTAGGCGTCGGAGTTGTGGGCGTAGGTGGCGACCCGGTCGCCTGCGGCCAGCGCGTGGTGCTCCCGCAGCAGGGCGGCCCCCGTGGTCACCGCCGCGTCGAGTTCCGCGTAGGTCCAGGTCCGCTCGCCGTGGCGGACGGCGAGGCGGTCGGGAACCCGCCGCGCGCTGTCGCGCACCAGCCCGTCGATCGTGTTGCCCCGTACGGCGCCGGCCGCCGGCCCCGCCTGTCCCGGCTGCCCCGTGCGTGCTGACGTCATGGGCGTGATCCTCGCCGTCGGGCGGGCCGGGGTCAATGACGCGCTCCCCGGCGGGATGCTGACAGGTTGTCGGTCCGTCCGGAGGGGCGGGACGCGGTGCCGTCTCCGGCAGGACGGTGGCCTGCCGGAGACGGGAGGGCGGTGGCCGGGGGCGCACGCCTCGCCCCTGCCCCGGCCCTGTGCCTCACGGGCTGACGGCCAGGAAGAGGTACGCGGCCAGCAGCACGATGTGCACTCCGCCCTGGAGCAGCGTGGCGCGGCCGGGGGCGAGGGTGAGCGTGCTGACCACCACGGTCAGGGCGAGCAGCACCATGTGGACCGGTCCGAGGCCGAGCGTGAGCGGGCCGGCGAGCCAGATGGAGGCCAGTGCGATGGCCGGGATGGTCAGGCCGATGCTGGCGATGGCGGACCCGTAGGCGAGGTTGAGGCTGGTCTGCACGCGGTCGCGTCGGGCGGCGCGGACGGCGGCGAGGGTCTCCGGCAGCAGCACGAGCAGGGCGATGATCACACCGACGACCGCCTGGGGCAGGCCGGCCTTGGCCACCGCCGACTCGATGGTCGGCGAGACGGCCTTGGCGTCGCCGACGACCGCGACGAGCGCGACCAGCAGCAGGCCAAGGCTGAGCAGGGCGGCTCGGGAGGTGGGCGGCGCCGCGTGGTCGTCCTGCGGGTCCGCGGCGCGGCCGGTGGCCCGGCCGGTGTTCACGGGCAGGAAGTAGTCCCGGTGGCGGACCGTCTGCACGGCGATGAACAGCCCGTACAGGGCGAGTGAGGCGACGGCGGCGAAGGTCAGCTGCCCGGTGGAGAACTCCGGGCCGGGCTTGCTCGTGGTGAAGGTGGGCAGGACGAGGCTGAGGGTGGCGAGCGTCGCGACGGTGGCGAGGGCGGCGCCGGAACCCTCGGGGTTGAAGACGGCGATCCGGTTGCGCAGGGCGCCGACGAGCAGGGACACGCCGACGACGCCGTTGCAGGTGATCATGACGGCGGCGAAGACGGTGTCCCGGGCCAGGGTCGCGCTCTTGTCCCCGCCGTCGGCCATCAGGGTGACGATGAGGGCCACTTCGATGACGGTGACCGCCACGGCGAGGATGAGGGAGCCGAAGGGTTCGCCCACCCGGTGGGCGACGACCTCGGCGTGGTGCACGGCCGCCAACACGGCACCGGCCAAGCACAGGGCGACGACCAGCACGGCGAAGCCGGGTAGCTCCCGCCCCCAGCTGAGGACCAGCGCGATCAGCGCCACCACGGGGACCAGGACGGTCCAGTCGGCCAGGGGGGATCTGCGCTTCGTCGTACCCATATCGTCCAACTTGCCAGAAGTGTTCCCCTGGTGCGTCGCACGGCGCGCTCCTGGCGCCTTGACGTGGTGTTTCTCACGGATCCTCTCGGCACGACGGGCTCGCGGGCTCCCTGGTGGATCACATCGCGCGCTCGCGGCCCTCCCAGTACGGGTCCCGCAGCCGGCGCTTGTAGAGCTTGCCGTTCGGGTCGCGGGGCATGTGCTCGACGAAGTCGACGGTCCGGGGTCGCTTGTACCCGGCGAGCCGCTGCTCGCAGTGGTGCAGGATCTCGGCCGCCAGGGCGCCGCCGGCCGCGACGCCCTCCGCCGGTTCGACGACCGCCTTGACCTCCTCGCCCCAGTCGGCGTGCGGGATGCCGAAGACGGCGGCGTCCGCGACGGCCGGGTGGGCGAGCAGCGCAGACTCGATCTCGGCCGGGTAGATGTTGACCCCGCCGGAGATGATCATGTCGATCTTGCGGTCGCGGAGGAAGAGGTAGCCCTCCTCGTCCATCAGGCCGAGGTCCCCGACGGTGAAGAAGTCTCCGATGCGGTTCTTCCTCGTCTTGTCCTCGTCCTTGTGGTAACTGAAGCCGCCGGTGTTCATCCTCATGTAGACGGTGCCCAGTTCGCCCGGGGGCAGCCGGTTGCCGTCGTCGTCGAAGACGGCCAGTTCGCTGATCGGCCAGGCCCTGCCCACCGTGCCCGGCTTCTTCAGCCAGTCCTCGGCCGTCGCGAAGGCGCCGCCGCCCTCGCTGGCCGCGTAGTACTCCTCCACGCAGCCGCCCCACCAGTCGATCATCGCCCGCTTGACGTGGTCGGGGCAGGGGGCGGCGCCGTGGATGGCGTGCCTCATCGAGGACACGTCGTAGGCGTCCTTCGTCTCCTGCGGGAGGGCGAGCAGCCGGTGGAACTGCGTCGGCACCATGTGGGTGTGCGTGCAGGCGTGTGCGTCGATCAGGCGCAGCATCTCCTGCGGGGCCCACTTGTCCATGAGGACCAGGGGGTGCCCGATGTGCAGGGCGGCGCCCGCGAACTGGAGGACGGCCGTGTGGTAGAGCGGCGAGCAGACCAGGTGGACGTTGCCGTCGAAGGGGCGGATGCCGAAGATGCCGAGGAATCCGCCGAGGTAGGTCTCCTCCGGAAGCCTGCCGGGCAGGGGGCGGCGGATGCCGCGGGGGCGACCGGTGGTGCCGGAGGTGTAGTTCATGACCCAGCCGAGGGTGCGGTCCGCGGGGGCCGTGGCGGGCTGCCCGTGGAGGAGGTCCCCGTACGGGCGGAAGCCCGGGACCGCTCCGACGGCGTAGCGGTGGCTCGCGGGCAGGGCTGACTCGTCGGCCGCCGCGGTGGCGGCCGCGGCGAAGCGCTCGTTGGCGACGAGGACCTTGGCGCCGGAGTCGGAGACGATCCAGGCGATCTCGGGGCCCACGAGGTGGTGGTTGACGGGGACGAGGTAGAAGCCGGCCTGGGAGGCGGCGAGGTAGGCGGTCAGGAACTCGACGCCGTTGGGGAGGACGACGGCGAAGGAGTCGCCCCTTTCCAGCCCGGCGGCGCGCAGCCCGTGGACGAGCCGGTTGACGTCGGCGTGCAGTCGGCCGGCGCTCCACTCCTCGCCGCCGGGGGCGGTCAGGACGATGCGTCCCGGGTCGGCTGCCGCCTGGGCCCAGAAGCCGTTGGGCGGCTGCCGATCGACGGAGGGGGTCGTGGACGTCGCGGTGGTCATGGCGGTCACGCCTCTCGGACTCGGCCGGCGATGCGGTTGATGCGGTCGATGGCCTTCTCGAAGTCTCCGGTGAGCTCGTCGAAGACGGCCTGGACGCTGCGTTCACTGTTCATCCGGCCGACGATCTGGCCGACGGGCGTGCCCAGCAGCGGCCGGACCTCGTACTTCTGGATGCGGGAGACGGCCTCGGCGACGAGGAGGCCCTGGAGCGGCATGGGGAGCGTGCCGGGGCCCTCCGGGTCGTCCCAGGCGTCCGTCCACGCGGTGCGCAGCTGGCGTGCGGGTTTGCCGGTGAGGGCGCGGGAGCGGACGGTGTCGCCGGAGCCGGCGGCGAGGAGCTTCTCGGTGAGGGCGCGCGAGTGGAGGTCGGCCTCGGTGGTGGTGAGCCAGAGGGAGCCGAGCCACACGCCCTGGGCGCCGAGGGCGAGGCCGGCGGCGATCTGCCCGCCGCTGCCGATGCCGCCGGCGGCGAGGACCGGGAGCGGTGCGACGGCCTCGACGATCTCGGGGACGAGGACCATGGTGGCGATGTCGCCGGTGTGGCCGCCGGCCTCGTAGCCCTGTGCGACGACGACGTCGATGCCGGCTTCGGCGTGGCGGCGGGCGTGCTTGGCGCTGCCGGCGAGGGCGGCGACGAGGATCCCGCGCTCGTGGGCGCGGGCGATGACGTCGGCGGGCGGGGAACCGAGGGCGTTCGCCAGGAGTTTGACGGGGTAGTCGAAGGCGACGTCGAGCTGGCTGCGGGCGACCTGCTCCATCCAGCCGGTGATGCGCCAGCCGGAGGCCTCGCCCTCGGCGAGCTCGGGTACCCGGTGTTCGGCGAGGGTGTCGCGGACGAAGGCGCGGTGCCCGGCCGGGATCATCGCCTCGATGTCGGCTTCACTGATGCCGTCGACGGCCTTCTTCGCGGGCATGACCACGTCGAGGCCGTAGGGCTTGCCGTCGGCGTGCGCCTCCATCCAGTCGAGGTCGCGTTTGAGGTCGTCCGGTGCCGTGTAGCGGACCGCCCCGAGGACGCCGAACCCGCCCGCCCGGGTGATCGCGGCGGCGACCGCGGGGAAGGGTGTGAAGCCGAAGATGGCGTGCTCGACTCCCAGTTTCCTGCTCAGCTCCGTCTCCATGGGCGGCAGGATGCCGCAGCCCGGCGGCCGAGGGAAGACATTTTCTGATGCTGTGTCAGATTCTTTGCGGCCCGGTCGGCGGGAAGGGTGGCCGAGCTGCGGGCAGATACCCGTTAGCCTGCGGCACGCTCGGCCGATTCAGCAGACCCGGGGCCGCTCACCTGCGGCGCACCGGGCGGGTGCGGGGTTTCGGGCACGTCCGCGGGGGACTGCGGGCGCGGATCGCGCGGTGCGGAACGCGGATCGCGTATTTCGGTTGCGGGTTGCGGGTTGCGGGTTGCGGGTTGCGGGTTGCGGACGAGGAGGGCCGGACATGGCAGTGCACACGGAGGCCGAGGCGGTGGCGGAAGTCCCCACGAAACGCGCGGTACGCGCGGGCGGAACCGGCCCTGGACGGCGCGAATCGCGGCCGGAGCCGGCTCAGGAGCCGGAGCCGGAGCCGGAGGAGCAGCACGACGGAGTGCGCGTGACCCGGCCGGGAGTCGGCCGGCGGCGGCTCGCGGCGCGGCTGCTCGCGCTCGGCGGAGTGCTGGCCCTGCACGCCGCGCTCCCCGCCGCGCCGGGCGCGGCCGGCGGCCCCGTGGGACGGCGCGCTCTGCAGGGGCTGCGGCTGCGGTACGGATCCGCGCGCCAGGCCGGGCTGCTGGAGCGGCACTTGGAGGCGGTCGCGGACGAGGCGCGACGGTTCCTGGGCCCCTCACCCGAACACCCCTACTACGCGGGGGCGGTGGTCCTCGCCGGGCGCGGCCGCACCGTCGCCCTGCACCGGGCCATGGGCCATGCCGTCCGGTACGCGGAGTACGACGGGCGGACCGACCGGGTCCGCGAGCTCCCCGCAGCCGAGCGGATCGACATGGCCGAGGACACCGTCTTCGACCTGGCCTCCCTGACCAAACTGTTCACCTCGATCCTGGCGGTCCAACAGATGGAGCGGGGGCGCCTGGAGCTGGAGGCCCGGGTGCACCGCTACCTGCCGGAGTTCACCGGTGGAGGCAAAGAGGCCATCACCGTTCGTCAGCTGCTCACCCACACCTCGGGACTGCGCTCGTGGGCGCCCTTCTACCAGGAGTCCACGCACGAGGGCCGGATGAGGCTGTTGTGGTCGGTGCGGCCGCAGGAGCCCCCGGGGACCGTCTACCGCTACTCCGACCTCAATCTGATCGCGCTGCAACTGCTCCTGGAACGGATCACCGGCCGCACTCTGGACGTCCTGCTCCACGACGAGATCACCGCTCCGCTCGGCATGCACCGCACTCGCTACAACCCGCCGCTCTCCTGGCGTCGGGTCACCGCGGCCACCGAGGTGCAACGCCCGCCCTGGTCCGGCCTGGACCGCGGTCTGGTGTGGGGCGAGGTCCACGACGAGAACGCCTACGCCCTCGGCGGGGTGGCGGGCCACGCGGGTGTCTTCGGCACCGCCTGGGACCTGGCCGTCCTGGCCCGCGCCCTCCTCGACGGCGGGGCCTACGCGGGCCGGCGCATCCTGCGCCCCGCCTCGGTCGAGCTGCTCTTCACCGACTACAACACGGCCTTCCCCGGCGACGACCACGGCCTCGGCTTCGAGCTCTACCAGCACTGGTACATGGGAGCCATGGCCACCCCGCATTCGGCCGGCCACACCGGGTTCACCGGCACCTCCCTCGTGCTGGACCCCTCCACCGACTCCTTCCTGATCCTGCTCGGCAACTCCGTCCACCCCGTGCGCACCTGGCGGGCCGGCAGCGCCCCGCGGGTCGCCGTCGGCAACCGCTTCGCCCGGGCCGTCCCCGTCCGCACCCCGCACGGCGGCGCCGCCTGGTTCTCCGGGACCGTGCCCGGTGTCTCCGGCACCCTGACCCTGCCGCCGCTCACCCCCGCCACGGCCGCCGCCCGGCTGCGCTGCGCCGTGTGGTGGGACACCGTGCCCGGCGCGGGCGCCCTGCACCTGGAGGCCTCGGCCGACGGAGTGGACTGGGCGCCGCTGCCGTTCACCACCCTGCGGTCCACCGGCGGTGTCGCCGAGGAGTGGCCGGAGGGGTCGGTCGGCGGCTGGTCCGGACGCATCTGGCACCGCCTGGAGGCCCCCCTCACCGCCGACTGGGCCGGCCGCGAGGTGCGGCTGCGGTTCCGCCACACCGCCACCGGCCGCTACGTCGGCCGCGGGGTGTACGTGGACGTCGTCCGTGTGGCGGAACCGGCCCGACTGCTGTTCGCGGAGGACCGGCCCGACGATGCGGCCCGCCTGGAGGCCTTCGGCTGGACCCGGTCGGCGGACTGAGCGGACCCGGCGGCCCGACGGGTCAGTCGCGCACCAGGCAGAAGGGGTGCCCCGCCGGGTCGGCGTAGACCCGCCAGCCGCGCCCGTCCGATCCGTCGAGCAGGGTCCCGCCGGCCGCAAGCACTTCCTCCTGCGCCCGGTCCAGGTCCGGGACGCCGAAGTCCAGGTGGAACTGCTGCGGCCGGCTGGGGTCGGGCCAGCTCGGGGGCACGTGGTCCGGAGCGCGCTGGAAGGCGAGCACCAGGCCGGACGGCGCGTGCAGCGTCGCCCAGTCCTCGTCGAGCGACCAACGCCGGTCCGGCTGGTTGACGTTGCCGCCCAGCAGCGACTGGTAGAAATCGGCGAGCACCCGCGGCTCGGGACAGTCCAGCACGACACACTGCAGTTGAGCGATCATGTCCGGATCCTAGAACGCGCCGTGCGCGCGAAGGCGGCACGCCCACCCGGCCGCTCTGCCGGTGGCGCGTGCGACGATCCGGAACATGATCGCCTCGCTCTGCTGACGGCCGCCTCCCCGGTACTGGCGGCCCATCCGCCGGCGGACACCGTGGCCGCGGGCCTGGTGGAGGTCCTCCCGGACGGGGCCACCGACGGCGGGGCGTGGCTGCGGATGCTGGTCGCCTGCGGTGCGACGGACGCGACGGAGGCCGGGCGGGGGGTACCGGAGGGCGGCCTGCACCAGTGGGTCGGCCACTTCGTCCGCATGTACCGGTACGCGGCGCAGTCGGGCGGCGGTGTCGCCCGGCAGCCGCTCCCGGGCGCGGGCGGAACTCCTTGGCACGCGCGGTGGTGGAGGCGAGGCGGGCGCGGGCCGGCCGGACGGTGTTCCTGCCCGGGGCGTGGACCGAGCTGAAGGCCCCGCACCTGCCGCTGGAGCGGGCGTAGCCCGTGAAGCCGGCGAGCCACCTGGCGGCACCGCTGCGGCACGGCGAGGTCCTGGCACCGTTCGTCCGCCTCCTGCCGACGGCGCCGCTGCACGCACTGTTCACGCAGGCGCGGGAGCGCACCCCGGACGTTGCCTGAACAGAAAATCCTGACGCCCCCAAGCGCATGATTCAAGCCGTACGAAGGGGTGTTCTTTCAGCCACTCCGGGCGTAGCGTGTGCACACTCCACCAGGAGGAACGCACCGGCCCTCCCGCCTCGATCCCACCGGTGCGTACCGATGGAAGAGCCCCGCCGCCACATCCCCCGGTGCGGCGGGGCTCTTCCGCGTTCAGGCCGGGTCCGCGAGGGCCGCGGCGAGCATCCGGCGTGCGACGGCGGTCAGTTCGGCCAGGTCCGGGGCGGGACGAGAGCGGGCCCGAGCGCCTGCCAGCCGGTCGTACAGGAGCCCTTCGGTCCAGGCGACGAGCAGTTCGGCGGTCTCTTCGGGACGATCGGACCCGAGGGCGGCGGCGATCCGCGCGGCCCGACCCCGGGCCCCCTGCCCCGCCCGGCGGAGGTCCTCCTGGAGCTCCGGGTTGCGGGCGGCCTCCAGGCTGAGTTCGAAGCGGGCCAGCTGGCGCTCGCGCCCTGCGGTCAGCCAGCGGTACAGCAGGCCGGCCAGGAGGGCCGCGGCCGCTTCCCGGTTCGGCTCCGGGAGGGTGGACCCGGGGGCCGGCGGCGCGGAGCCGAGGGGGCTGCCGTCGTCCACGTCCGCGAGGTCCAGCTGGGCCAGCCGCTGATAGCACGCCGCGATCAGGGCCGTCCTCGTACGGAAGTAATACGACGTACTGCCCGCGGGCAGCCCCGCGGCTCCGTCGACCGCGCGATGGGTCAACCCGCGGAGCCCGGCGGCGGCCACGAGGCCGATGGCGGTGTCGGCGATCAGGGTTCTGCGGTCGGCAGCGGGAGCGTGGGACACCCGGCCACTCTACATGTGTAGAGTGAGGCCATCGCCCTCTACACATGTAGAGGCCTGGAGGAAGGCAGGGGCCCGCCATGTCTGCAGTTCAGCATCACGCGGTCGTCGCAGGGGCGGGGATCGGCGGACTCACCGCGGCTCTGGCACTGCACCGCACCGGATGGCGGGTGACCGTGTGCGAGCGGGCACCCGGGCCGGCCGCCGTCGGCGCGGGAATCGTCCTCGCCCCGGGCGCCCTGCGCGCCTTCGCCGCCATCGGCTTCGACGTCTCCGGCGCGGTGGGGCGCGCCCTGCCGACCGCGATGGGCCTGCGCCGCCCCGACGGCCGCTGGCTGACCCGCGCCGACACCGCGGTCCTCGCCGCCCGCTACGGCGGCCCGCCGCTCGCCGTGCACCGCTCGGCCCTCACCCACGCCCTGACCGCCGCGCTGCCCGCGGGGACGGTCCGCTACGGGGCGGAGGTCACCACCGTGGACGGCGCCGACACCTTCCCGGTGGTCCGCACCGCGGCCGGCGACCTCGGCGGCTCCGCCGACCTCGTGGTCGCCGCGGACGGCATCCACAGCCCGCTGCGCCGCCGGTACTTCCCGAACCACCCGGGCCTGCGCCATAGCGGGGAGACCGCCTGGCGGACCGTCCTGCCGGCCGCCGCGAGCCCGGCCGGGGCGGCCACCGCCGAGACCTGGGGCCGCGGCGAACGCTTCGGCGTGGTCCCGCTCGCCGACGGGAGCACTTACGTCTACGCGACCGCCCTCGCGCCCGAGGGCCACCGTCCCGCCGACATCCGCGCCGAACTGATGCGCCGCTTCGGCAGCTGGCACGACCCGGTGCCGGCCCTGCTGGAGCGGATCGACCCGGCGGCCGTGCTCCAGCACGACCTCTATGATCTGGCGGCCCCGCTCCCCCGCTTCCACCGCGGGCGTCTGGCCTGGATCGGCGACGCCGCCCATGCCATGACCCCCAATCTGGGTCAGGGCGGTTGCCAGGCCATCGAGGACGCGGTCGTCCTCGCCCACCTGTTGGACGGGGCCGGGACCGGCGGCGTTCCGGCGGCCCTGGCCGCCTACAGCGCCGCGCGCTGCGCCCGGACCGACGCCATCCGCCGCCGGGCCCGCCGCGCGGGCCGGATCGCCGCCCTCACCCACCCCCTCGCCGCGGCCCTGCGCGACCTCGCTGTCCGCGCCACCCCGGCCGCGGTGGCGCACCGGGCAATGGACGGCCTCTTCGACGGGTTCACTCTTCCGGCCCGACGGGAGGGCGCACCCACAGGCGCCGATGCTCGTTGGTGAGGTTCGTTGACCGTTCGACCTGAAGGCAGGCGACACCCCGTGACGACCGGAATCGACTGGGACCACCCGACCGACCCGCGGGCCGGAAGCTGGCAGCTGGAACACGTCCAGCAGTACGTGGGCTCCGGCGGCGCCGAGGGCCACTACTGGAACGGCACCCAGACCCTCCTGCTCACCACCGTCGGCCGGGTGCCCGGCAACGCGGTGCGCACGCCGCTCATCTACGGACAGGCCGACGGCCGCTACCTGCTCGTCGCCTCCAAGGGCGGCGCCGACGAGCACCCCTTGTGGTTCCGCAACCTGAGCGCGAACCCGGAGGTCCGCATCCAGGTCGGCCCGCAGATCCTGCGGGGCACGGCGCGCACGGCGAACGCCGAGGAGCGCGCCGCGTACTGGCCGCTGATGGTGGGGCACTGGCCCGCCTACGACGAGTACCAGGCCAAGACCGACCGGGAGATCCCGATCGTGGTGATCGAGCCCGCCGAGTAGCCGCGCCGGCGGACCCGTCCGGGCCCGCCGTGTCACCCCGTCCGCGGGCGGGCCGGCACGTGCTCCGCGGGCTCGGCCGGACCCGGCCGGGTCCGGCCGGGCTACGCGCGCTCCAGCACCGCCATCGCGGCGTTGTGGCCGGGGATCCCGCTCACGCCGCCGCCACGGACCGCGCCCGCGCCGCACAGCAGGACGTTGCGGTGGGCCGTCTGCACGCCCCACCGGCCGCCGCCCTCGTCCGCGTAGGGCCAGGACAAGTCGCGATGGAAGATGTGCCCGCCGGGCAGCCGCAGATCCCGCTCCAGGTCCAGCGGGGTCTTCGCCTCGATGCAGGGGCGGCCGTCCGCGTCGAAGGCCAGGCAGTCGATGAGCGGCTCGGCCAGGTGCGCGTCGAGCTGCGCGAGGGTGGCGGTCAGCAGCACCTCGCGGGCCTGCTGGTTGTCGTGCCCGAACAGCCGGGCCGGCGTGTGCAGGCCGAAGAGGGTGAGCGTCTGGTAGCCCTGCTCGACCAGTTCCGGACCGAGGATCGTCGGGTCGGCCAGCGAGTGGCAGTAGATCTCCGAGGGCGGCACGGACGGCAGTTCCCCGGCCGCGGCCTCGGCGTGGGCCCGGGCGAGCTGTTCGTACCCCTCGGCGATGTGGAAGGTCCCGCCGAAGGCCTCGCGCGGGTCGACGGTGGTGTCCCGTAGCCGGGGCAGCCGTCGCAGCAGCATGTTGACCTTGAGCTGGGCACCCTCCGGGGCCGTCGCCGGGTCCTCGGCCGGTACCTCACCGAGGAGTTCGGACAACGCCTGCGGCGAGGCGTTCACCAGCACCGTCCGGCCCACGACCCGGCCCTCGCCGGCCGCGGTACGGAACACCACTTCGGCGGGTCCGGCCCCGTCCGTGTCGATCCGCAGCACCTCGTGCCCGGTGGCGATCTCGGCGCCGGCCTTCGTCGCGGCAGCCGCCAGCGCGTCCGTCAGGGCACCCATGCCGCCGACCGGCACGTCCCAGTCACCGGTCCCGCCTCCGATGACGTGGTAGAGGAAGCACCGGTTCTGGACCAGCGAGGGGTCGTGCGCGTCCGCGAAGGTGCCGATGAGGCCGTCGGTCAGAACCACCCCGCGGACCAGGTCGTCGTCGAAGTGGCGCTCCACGGCCTGTCCCAGCGGCTCCTCGAACAGCATCCGCCAGGCGGCCTCGTCGTCGATCCGGGCCCGCAGCTCCGCCCGGGTGGGCAGCGGCTCGGTCAGGGTCGGGAACACCTTCCGGGCCACCCGGCCGGTGGTGGCGTAGAACGCCCGCCAGCTCTCGTACTCCCGGTCGGAGCCGGTCAGCCGGGCGAAGGAGGCCCGGGTGCGCTCCTCGCCCCCGCCGACGAGCAGTCCGCCGGGCCGCCCGTCGCGCTCGGTCGGTGTGTACGAGGAGACGGTGCGTCGGCGTACCGCGAAGCTCAGCTCCAGATCGCGAACGATCTTGTCGGGCAGCAGGGAGACCAGGTAGGAGTAGCGCGAGAGGCGGGCGTCGACGCCGACGAACGGTCTGCTGGAAATCGCCGCACCGCCGGTGGCGCCGAGCCGCTCCAGTACCAGCACCGAGCGGCCCGCCCGCGCCAGGTAGCCGGCGGCCACCAGGCCGTTGTGCCCGCCGCCCACGATCACGTCGTCGTACACGTCCCGCCCGAAGCTCGTCATGGCTCTTGGTAGCACACCTGGCCGAGCCGCTCCAGACAGTGGGCCTCGTCGGCGTGGGCCAGCACCGTCTCGGGGTGCTCGTCACCGAGCGATCGCTCCCGGATGCCGGACAGGTCCCGGTAGATCGGGAGGGCCTCGTCCCAGCGGCCCAGCCGGCCCAGGCCGACGGCCAGTTCCCGGCGGCTGACCAGGGTGTCCGCGTGCTCGGCGCCGAGCACCCGGGCGCGGACGGCGGCCACCTGGCGTGCCTCGGCCACCGCCTGCTCCCAGCGGTCCAGGCGGCCCAGGTTGACACCGAGGACGTGCCGGGCGCGCAGCGTCTCCGGGTCCGTCGCCCCGTAGGCCCGGGTGCGGTCGCGGACCAGGGCACTGAAGAGGTCGAGCGCCTGGGCGCTGCTGCCGGTGCGGCCCAGCGCGATGCCGACTTCGTAGCGCGCGGCCAGGGTGTCGGGATGGTCGCGGCCGAGGACCCGTTCCCGTGCGGCGGCGACCTCGCGGAAGCCGGCCAGCGCCTCTTGCCAGCGGTCCAGGCGGCCGAGCACGTACGCCACCTCGTAGCGGGTCAGCAGGGTGTCCGCGTGCTCGGCGCCCAGGACGGCCGCCCGGTCCGCGGCGACCGCGACGGCCGTGGTGTGGGCCTCCGCGTACCGGCCCAGGGCCCGCAGGGCGCAGGCCAGGTTGTGCCGGCAGCGCAGCGTGTCGGGGTGCAGTTGGCCCGTGGTTCGCTCACGGGCGACGAGCACCGCGCGGTAGGTGTCGTGCGCCTCCTGGTGGCGGCCGAGCCGGCCCATCTCGTACGCGGCCTCCTGCCGGGCGGCGAGGGTGTCGGGGTGGTCCGGCCCGAGCACCCGGGCGCGCCCGTCGGCCACGGCCGCGTACACCGAGAGCGCCTCCTCGGGGCGGCCCGCGCGACTGAGGGCATGGGCGCGGGCGTGTCCGGCCGTGAGGGCGTCCGGGCCGGTCTCGCGCGGCCCGGCCGGACGCGGGAACCCGTACGCCACGGTGAGGCGCGGGTCCTCGGCGGGCGCCGGACGCACGATGGTGGCGGGCGGCTCCCCGCCGGGGCGCGGCCCGGGATGTTCGCCACCGGGGCGCGCGGCCGTCCAGGAGCCGGTGAGCACGGCCCATGCACCACTCGCCGGACGGGCTTCGATGCCGGCCTTGCGGCCGGCGGTCATGCCGTGGGCCCAGGCCGGCAGCGGGGCGGGCACGCCGGGAAGCCCGCCGGGGCCGAGCCGGGACCCGACGAGCCTGCGGTGGACGTGGCGGGCGTCCTGCGGGCGCTCCTCGGGAGACTTGGCCAGCAGGTCCAGGACCACCTGCTCGAAGTAGGCGGGCAGCTCGGGGCGGTGCTCGCGCAGCGGTACGGGCGCGGTGTCGCGGTGGCCGATGAGCACCGACCAGGAGTCGCCGAGGTCGAAGGGCGGTGCGCCGGTGGCGATCTCGTACAGGACGCAGCCGAGGGAGTAGAGGTCACTGCGGTGGTCGACCTCACCGCCCGCGATCTGCTCGGGCGACATGTAGTGCGGAGTGCCCATGGCCATGCCGCCGCCGGTGAGCTTGGCGGTGAAGCCGATGTCGTGCGCGAGGCGCGCGATGCCGAAGTCGCAGATCTTCACGGTGCCGTCGACGAGCCGCATGATGTTGGCCGGTTTCAGGTCGCGGTGGACGACACCCTGGTCGTGGGTGTACCCGAGGGCGGCGGCCATCTGTTCGGCGACGTCGACGACCACGTCGACGGGGAGCGGGCGGGTCCCGTTGTCCTCCATGAGCTGGCTCAGGTTGCGGCCTTCGAGCAGTTCCATCACGAGGTAGAGCGGGCCCCCCGCGGCGCTGTCGTCGCCGAAGTCGTGAACCACCGTGACGCCGCGGTGCTGGAGGGACGCGGCCACGCGGGCCTCGCGCCGGAAGCGCTCCCGCAGCACCTGTGTGAAGTGGGCGTCCTGATCGGCGCCGATCGGCTTGAGGCACTTCACGGCGACATGCCGGCCCAGCGACTCGTCCCGGGCTCGCCATACCTCGCCCATGCCGCCGCGCCCGATCAGATCGAGCGACCGGTACCGGCCCTGGATCAGTCTGGACTCCGCCATGTCTTAAAGTCGCCCCCGTTGTCGCGCTACGCCCTCCCCGGCCGGTCCAGTATGGACGCTGGTGTACGCAGTGTGTACGGAGAGGGGCGGCTCCCGGGGCCCATGCGACGCATCGCTTTCAAGATGTGACCTGGAGGCAGCTTCCACCGTAGACCTGCGGGAATGCTGCGCAGCACGCGCCCGGTGAGGCGCAGGCGCCGGGTGACGCTACGCGGGGAGGGAGCGGGCCGCCCGTACAGCTGGTGCGCCCAGCGGGGAAGGGAGCCGTACGCGAGTCCGGCGAGCGGACGCCACAGCAGATTTCGGCCAGGTACCAGGAGGGGATGGACGGGCGGGCCGCGCAGGAAGTCGTCCACGGCGCGGGCGTCGGGACCGGCGGCGAGCTCGGGGCGGACCCGGTCGAAGTAGGCGGCGAGCTGGGCGGTGTCGGCGGGGACGTCGGCCGGGTCGAGGCCGACGAGCCGTGCGTTGACGCGGTTCTCGTCGACGTAGCGGTCGGCCTGGCCGGAAGTGAGCGCAATACCCGATCGGCGCAGGACATGCAGGAAGCTCTCGATCTGTGCGCAGTGGATCCACAGCAGCAGCTCGGGGTCGTCGACGGGGAAGGTACGGCCGGTGGCCGGGTCAGTGCCGGACAGCCTGCGGTGGATGGCACGGACCCGGCCCCCGGCACGCTCGGCGGCCTCGGTGGTGCCGTAGGTGACGGTGCCGACGAAGTCGGCGGTGCGCAGCAGCCGGCCCCAGGCGTCGCTCCGGAAGTCGGAGTTCTCCATGACGCCCCGGACGGCGCGCGGGTGGAGGGCCTGGAGGTAGAGGGCGCGGACCCCGGCGATCCACATCATCGGGTCACCGTGGCACTGCCAGGTGACGGACGCCGGGCCGTAGAGCCCCGGGTCGGCGCCGGACCCCGTCCCGGGGCGGAACCCGGGTCCGGTAGCGGTGGCGCCCATCCCGTACCTCCCCGTCGCAGGCGCCCGGTGCATCCAGCGTACCGAGGCGGACGCCCGCCGAAACAGCCGTCGGAGCGGTCGGCGCATAGGGTTGCACGGTGCATCTCTACACCATCGGCGAGGCCGCCCAACTGCTCCGCGTCAGCACCGACACCGCCCGGCGCTGGGCGGATGCGGGGCGCTTCCCGACCCGGCGGGACGGTGCCTGGCGCATGGTCGAGGGCGTGGACCTGGCCGCCTTCTGCGCGGAGCTCGCCCGGGAGCCGGCCGAGGACGGCGGAGAGGTCGCGACGTCCGTCCGCAACGCGCTGCCCGGTATCGTCACCGCGGTGACGCTCGGCGAGGTTGCGGCCCAGGTCGAGATCCAGGCGGGTCCGCACCGGGTGGTCTCCCTGCTGACGCGCGAGGCGGTCGAGGAGCTCGGACTCGCCGTCGGCGTGCGGGCCGTCGCCCGTGTGAAGTCCACCAGCGTCCACATCGGCAGGGACTGAGCCCGGCGTCGAGGCCGGGCCGGGTCCACCGTGCGTCGAGTCGGGGACGGTCACGGCCTCCCGGGTCGGCCGCCGCCCCGCGCTCCATGCCCGTGCCCACGGCCACGGCCACGGCCACGGCCACGGCCACCGTGACGCGCTACCGCCGGCCGCAGGTACCGTTCCGCCGGGCCCGGAGGCCCTGTCTCCGCCTGGCCGGGGCTTGTGACCAAGCTCGACAGTTGACACTTGGGCACGTTCCTGACCTGCGATGATGCCAAGTAGTTTCAACCCTTTCGGGCACGAAATCAGAGAGATACTTGGCACATACGTACACCGCAGGTCACAAGGGGTGCCAGGCCCATCTGCCGCCTGCGAAGTCATTCCGAAGCTGGTGTCGCTCCGCTCAAGCGAGTCCGGACCCGGCACCCTTCACAACTATGAGTCGCGGGGCTCTGCCGTGTGTCCGTGCATGAGATACGGGGCCTCCTCAGGATGGGCCCTGATCCGGGCACGTCGCCATGCGGTGTCGAAGCTGAGCGCATGTGGTTCTCGACGCATCACCTGCCACGCCTGCCAGGTCGTTCGTGGAGCGAGCAGGAGCCGGAGCAGAGCCAGTCGACGGTCATTCGTCGGTCTCACGTCCGGTGCCCCGCTTCCGGATCCGTTTCCCCGACGGGGAGTTGTTCTGCAAGTTCCTTCTCTCCGTACTCCAGGAACAGGGCACGCAAAGTACGCAGGAGGTCACCCGAGTCACGGGGACCGAGGTTGCCGAGAAAGGTGTGCAGAAGTTGGGCCACGACGACCCATTGCGCCTGGGGATGCCATTGCTGGACGGCCTTCACGAGGTCGTCGACATCGGTCCCGGGAGACAGCTCGCGCCCAGCCTGCTCCAGCATCAGGTAGAGACGGGCAGTGGCCGGAGTGCGCAGAATCTCCTCCTGCATGAACCGGATCCGGGCGGAGACCTGATGGCGTGCCAGTTCTGCGAGCTCTTCCTCACTTCGTAACCGGGCGATGCGCTCCGCGCATGTGCGTGCGTGCTCATCCGTACGAAGGGCCACGTCCGCCGACACGATCTCGACGCCGTCGATCGTCCAAGGCAGGCGGTGGCGCAGTTCGTGGTTGATGTCCTGCTCAGTGGCCTCGCAGCGCAGAACGCTGCGTTGCGAGGCCAGGCTCTCGGCGAGAAGCCGCACGGGGCGCCCTGCGTCTCCCGGAGATGAGATGCCAACCGCTCCGTTGGCCGGGCGTTGCCATTCGACTCGGAAAGCTGCCGTGAAGTGCAGACCCTCATCGCAGCTGCGAAGAAGGTCCGAGAACTCGCGAACCCAGCCGGCGGAGCGGTCGCCTTCTCGCTCGGGAGTGACTCTTCCCTTGCGTCGTCTCACGCGTCCTCCGCACGGCGCACGGCGCGGGGATGAAATATGGCGACGGCTCGGCTTCGATCATGGAAGAGAAGGTCGGTCAGCTCATGGCGGAGCTGCACCCGGCTGGGGTCCGCGTCAGTCGCGGGGAAGGGCTGCCAGGCGTACAGCAGGTCGTTCAGCCTGTTACGGAGCTGTCGTGCCTGCTCGGGGTCGGCATGGCTCAAGGCTCCTCGTAGCGCCCCGAACACGAGCGGCTGCAGATCCTTGTCCTGATGAGCGGCGTCCATCCACAACGCGAGTGCCGCAGCGGGTTCGGAATCGTCAACGGGTGCGGAGAGCAGGGCGCTCCAGCCAGTGGACAAGCCTTCCGGCGTCGGCAGAAAGTCTCCGTCGGCCGCGCTGTTCTGCAGTAGGATCGGTAGAGGTGACCCAGCTTCGCCATGGCCAGCGGTAAGCGTGGCCAGGGCGGCGAAGGAACGGCGTCCTGAGACGAGTCGGTCGGAGTCCGGTGCGCACCAGGTCTTGATCGCGTTGAACAGGCTTTCGCGGGCTGTCGAGTCGGCCCAGATGGTGCGGACCGCGGCGTACAGGGACTTCTGCACGACATGGTCGTCCGAGGCTGCGGCGTGCTTGAGGCGCACCATGGCCTTGTTGGTGTGTCAGCGGCCGAATTCTCCTGCGCACACCTCGACGGCTAGCCGAGGCAAGGCCGCGTCCTCCTTACTCTTGGACCAACGCAGAAGAAGTTCGTGTACGAATCGCGCCATCGTCGGGTGGAATGCGGCGGCGGAGACCAGGTCGATCGCCGCCTTCCACAGATCGCTGTCACGTTGCCAGGCGCAGATGATCTTCTCCAGAGGCTCCGCTTTGCGGTGCCGTGCGGCCCAGCGGACGGCGAACGCACCCACTCGGTTCGCCAACAGGAGTCGTTCCTCGCGGGTGAACGACTCCAGGAATTCGTTGGTGCTGGCGACTGCGGGGGCCTGGGCCATCCAGCTCAGGAATGCCTTACGCGCCGCAGGACGGTCGATCCAGAAATAGCTGAGAACTGCGTCGTCCCAGCCCGGCCGACCGAAGTCGAGCGTGTCCCGGATGGGGTGAAGTTCGGCTTCGATCTTGTCGACCAACTCCAGGACACCTGGAGCTTCCTGGCCCCGCAGTGAGACCGATGTACTGAACGCCGTGCACAGTTCCGCCGTCTTGACATACACATGTGCGACGGCTGTGTTCCTCAGGAGCGCGGCCACCAGCAGGAAGTTCCGCTCGAAGTTCGTCCGGCCCGGTTTGCTGTGCCAGTCGAGCAGTTCCCTGCGCCAGTCGGTGCGGGCCTTGACGACGCTCAGCACGCTGTCGTTGAAGGCGCTCGGGTCGTTCGCGGCGTCTGTGTTCTCGTCGGCCGCATTCTCGACTCGGACTGCCGATCGGGCCCCGTCTACTTTGAGGATCAGGGCGACGGTTTGTAGGACGTCTGAAGGGGCCTGCCCGTCAAGGATCTTCCGGATCCTTGGGTCGGCCAGCCACAGGCTCGTGTCCAGGTCGGGAGCTTCTGCTTTGAGCCACGCTCTGGCCACCTTCACCGGGTCGGGACGGCCCAGGTCGGGAACGAGATCATCCGGGGCGCCGACCTTGAGTCGCTGCCACTGCTCCGGCGTCGTCAGGACGATCAGACAGGAGGAGCGCTTCTCGAGCACGCGTTGGATGTGGTGGAGTGTGGCACCGAAGTCGTCCGCGACTGCAAGGCTCCCGTCCTCGTCAGTGGGCAGTTCCAGCAGATACCCGGCGTTCCCCTCGGCTGGCAGACGGCCCACGGGGAAGCGGTTGGTGCCCCCGAAGCCCAGCGGCCCTACTCGGGCGCCAGTGCGAAAATGCAGATCAGCCAGGAGGGCATGGGCGGTAAACGTCCTGCCGGCACCCGGCTCGCGGGGCAGGACGAGCACCGCGCCCGGACTCGACAGCCTGTCGTAGGCCTTGTGATAGCCGTCAGGTTCGGCGAACACGGCCCGTACCGTCTTCAGATAGGGCCGTGGCAGTTCCGAATGCTCCAGCAACTGCCCAAGCACCGCGGTGAGTTTCACCGCGTTCATCTCACCGAAGTTGAAGAGAGCCTCCTGGCGCAGGTCCGCCACGGCCGCACGCAGCACCCGGCGCGCCTCTCGCACCATGGGATCGTCGGTCTCAGGCGAGTGGCCGGGCTCGTCCGGCCTCCCTCCGCCATCATCGTCACCGCCGACGGTACGTGGCGACGGCACAGGGGACGGATCCCGGAAGCCGACGCTGCCGGAGGCGGGGAGGTCCGTCCGCCCGTTGCCTGTTCTGGTCTGGTCCGACGTACGGTCCGTCGTCCATCTCTGCCCTCCTGTGGACGACGGGTCATCCGTGTACGAAGGCTGTGCGGCGCTGGCCCGCTCGTCAGACTCTCCGGGCAGGGGTGAATCCATGAGTTTTCTCCCCGTTGGTGATCGTGCAACCGGCTCTCGGGGTGGTCCCCCTCGAGGAAGTGATCAGTTCAGTTCGTCGAACTCGACGCTGGTCATCTCGGCGCCGGGATGGACGACCTCTACGGTGTGTTCGATGTCGAACGACGCCGTGCTGGAAACGCGTCGGGCTTTCAGCGCTCGTGAGACACCGTGTACGTCGCCGACCTTGGTCACGATCCGCCGGCCGCTCGAGGGCCGGTCCTCGCCGACGAAGGTGATACGCCGCTGATAGACCTCCTCCAACACGTTGCGAAGTCCGCCCATCGCTCGCCGCAGTCGCTCGTCCCGGCCGTCCACTGAGGAGTCCTGCTCGGCATATTGGCCGAGCTCCTCGAGCAGCGCCTCGAGCCGCTGAACCCGTTCGTCGGTGACGTTCCTCGGATCGAAGTCCAATACTCCGCCCGGGTCTCCCGCCACGACAGCCGGGATCTGCTGCGAAGGTTCCACCTCATCAGGCCTGCGGCGGGCAGCACGACGATCGAGGACGACCTCGGCACGGCGATAGAGGAACCCGATGGCTTGAGTGAGCGCCGAAGCCGCCATCACGGGAAATCCCAATACATCACTCACCGCAGTCCCCTCTCAGATCCAGATCACCACCGGATCGGTCACGGCGCGAATACACCTCCCCACAGGATGCGACTAACTCGCCTTGCGAAGAGCCGAGTTAATCCGAGATGACCGGAATCGGTCGTCGCGCTCACGTTCGATGCCATGTGCCCGTCCGCTTCAAGGCACACAGCCATCTGGCACATGACCAGTCACGAGTGGATTCCCTGCCACCTTCGCAGGCATCGCTCGACACGCGGGCAACACCCCCACTCCCACCCTTGCCTCGATAGCAGTGCGACGAGAAAGACGCCGTTGACAGGTCACGCCAGTAGAGCAACGATTGAGGGCTCGGGTGACGCCCCTCAATCAAAGGTTCGACGACAGCCCCTCATCGGGCGGCGAGCCACATCTCACTGCTGTGCGGTTTGCGCCAGGGAAAGCCACCGCGCCCACGCACGTCGCGGTGCCGGGCCGCAGCAGCCGGCAGTCCAGGTCACACGGTGTGACGAGGCGCCGCAGTTGGCGCCTGAGTGACTTGGTGACCAGCACATATGCCAACCGTGTCGCGGGGCGGATCGCCGGATTGGCCGTTCATGTTGACACTTCCGTACGGCCGGTCTCCGGTCGCGGTACCTTCGACTTGGAGGGCTTCGCGAGCGGCGGTCTTGAAGCCAGCTGCGGCGCCTGGTCACAGATGCGTGACCAGGATCGGCAGTTGACAACAGAAGACGCGGGCAACCCGCGGTGATGCCAACTAGCTTCAGCAACTTGAGGACCGGAATCAGACAGATAGTTGACACTTTGGTACAGCACAGGTCGCAAGGGCTCCGCCGCAATCCAACTACTGAGCGACTTGCAGGCTGACGCTCCAGGGTGAGGATGGCTGCCGCGATCACGGTCATGCGGTTGGGGCTGCAGCGGGCCCTGCGGAAGATTCGTCAGGACTTCAGTCGCGCGACGCTTCGTTCGACCGGTGCTCGCGCTGCTGACAGGGCCCGGTTGATCGCTCGCTGGGTTATGGTGAGGTCTCGGCCGGGCGGCCGTCTGATCGGTGTGGTCACCCAGGGACTGGCGCCGACATGGGCGGTCGGCGAGGATGGGAACGCCCTGGTGTTCAGAGATCCGGATGATGCGATAGGTACGGGCCGCAGCCAGGTCTGGGTGCGGCCGGGCAACGTGGGCGAGATCCACAGCACGCCTACGGGATCGGCCACGGCCTATAGGTTCACGCCGTGGCGGCACTTCTGGGAGAAGTCGGCCCGGCTGTCGCCGACCCGGTCGCATTCAGTGAGGGTCCCGTCGAGCAGGACGTGATCAGGATCAGCCTCCCGCAGGACCCGCAGCAGACTGGGCGCCCGGCGGGACAGGTGATCGACGACGGCCGTGACGTAGGCGTGGGCGGTCCCGACGGCTATGCGGAAGCCAGCCGGGATCTGCGCGAGCGGGTCATGCCGGCGCAGGTAAACCAGGCCCACGAGCGTCGCTGATGGGGCGGGAGCTTGCAGCGGCGGCCACCCTCACGGGTGACGATGAGCATGGATACCCACTCGACCAGGGCGTGTGACAGGTCGAATGCGGCAGGACAGGTAGCCAACGAGGCTCCTGCGCTGCTGATTTGACACGTCGAACACTTCTCTTAACAGCCCAGGCGCCTCGGGCGTTGCGGGACACCGGCCCGTCACCCGATCAGTAGCCCCTCTGAAGGAGCTCGCTGATCCAACTGCGGCCGACAAATGGCCACTTGGATACGGCAGGCTGCAGTACCGTCAGGGCATGACGACCCCATCGGCCGGAGAGCTCACCGTTTCAGGCGCGAGCGTTCGGCACTTGTACGATCTGTACCTCTCCGACCGACTTCGCGTCAACCGCCGCTACCAGCGGAAGTTGGTATGGAACGTGGAGGAGAAACAGCGTCTGATTGACTCGCTGTTGGAGAATCTCCCGGTTCCCTTGTTCTTCATGGCGTCGACTGGGTCGACGGACGGGGCCATCGAACTTGAACTCATCGATGGGATGCAGCGACTAAACGCCATATTTTCTTTCATTGAAAATGAATTCTCAACCAACGGGGCCTATTTCAATCTCGCCTCCCTTGGATCATCCGCCACAGGAGTCACTCGAACCTCAAAGGTTCAGCAGCGCGAGCCAATCATGCCCGAAGGGGTTTGCACGCGACTCCTCGACTACACGTTGGCCCTTTCGGTATTTCGCCCGAAAGAAGACGCAGCCGTATCCGAGGTCTTCCGAAGGATCAATTCTGGCGGACGTCGACTCTCACGCCAGAATATTCGACAAGCCGGGACACTCTCCCCTCTGGCCGACCTGGTCCGCGTCATTTCTTCGAGGATCAGGGGTGACATATCCCCCGGAGACGCTGTCGCCTTTCGGGTGATGCCTCAGCTGAGCATCACAAACCGCGGTCTCAACTACGGCGTCCGAGTTGACGACATCTTCTGGGTTCACGAAGAGTTGCTGCAACCCACAGAAGTCCGCGAGTCCGCTGACGAACAGCTCGTCCTCGACATCATCGCCGACTTCTTGATGGATCCCCTGACTGAGACTAGTACCAGGATGCGGGACCAGTACTACGGTTACACCAGCATTGATCACGAGCATCCCACTACGCCCTCATACACAGAAATCAACGCAGCCATCGAGGCATACGATCCACGGGCCGTCGAGGACCACTTCATGCACGTGTACGACATCGTGCGGTCCATACTGGCGCAGGACACCCGTACCTTCGCGAGCCTCGTCAACTGCGCGACCGAGTCTGGTTCGCGCAGATGTTTCCACGCCACCTTCCTGGCGATCTACGAGCTCACCTACAAGGAAGGGATGCGCCTCGGCTCTCCGCGCACCGCCTGGGGACATTTGAACGGAATGGGATCGCTTATGACAGACACAGCTCTCCCAACTCATGAAGACGACTGGCAGCAGGCCCCGAAGAGGCGAACAGTCGACGCCATAAAGGGAATACTCCGTGACGCGTTCGAAGTGAAGGAGGCGGCCGCACACAACCTCGGCAGATACGGGTGGGCCAGCCAGCTCGAAAAATTGATGGGAAACGCGATTGTCGAACAGCAGTCGTTCGACTGCAAGCAGGGTTTCCTCAGGCTTGACACCTCTCGCCAATTCGACGAGAGGGCTTTCATTAAAATCTGTCGCACTATCACGGCGATCGCCAATACTGGCCCCAGAGTGACCGGCTACATAGCGGTCGGGATCGCAGACAACGAGCGACATGCGGAAAGGGTGAAGGAACTCGACTCCGTTCACTCCGAGAGATTTCGAGGGTTTCACGTAGTCGGCATCGAGAGGGAGGCCCCGCTTGTGTCCAGGTCCCTTAACGACTACTGGATGTGGTTGTGCCAGCTCCTGAAGAGCAGCGGTCTCGATCCTGATCTCGCAGGAAGGGTGACCGCAGAATCCAAGCTGGTCAACTACCGAGGCCGCATGGTTGCACTTCTACACGTGTCGTCAGGCACGCAACCCTATTTTTTCGAGAACACACTCCTTGAGCGATCCGGGTCCGAAACCTTGGTCGTGGAGCAAAACGACTACTTCCGCGTGTTCCAGCGTTTCACCACCGCCTCCCGGTGAGTCACCGACCTACGCGCCGGCCTGGCTGACGCACTTGGGTACGGAGCCCACAATGTGCACGGTGCATCCGTCATGGGCGTGGGCGCCGGTCCCGGCGCCCACGTCTAAACACGAGGGCCAGCGCGGGCGGAAGGTGGCGGCGGAGTATGTCACGGCTGCGCTCCAGTTCCAGGGTGCCCATGGCGGTGGCCTGGAGTCGTGCGGCCTCGTCGGAACGGGCGTAGAAATCGATGATCTCCGGGCGTACGGCAGGGTTGCTCGGCGTCATGAATTCCTGTCCTGAGGGGCTGATCCTGCCCGGCAGGAGAGGGGCACGGCAAAGTGATCACTGAGTGTTTTTGGCGTGTCCACTGATCGAATGATGCCTGTGAGACTGAGGGGAGGGCTACAACGTACAAGGCTCCCGTGCCGCTGGGGGAGGTGTTCGAAGGCTCAACCCGCCGGCGCAGGCCTCGCGATCTGCACGTCGCTAAACCTCGGCCGCTTCGGCGAACCCTTCGACAGGACCCCGCTACGCCGCGGTCGCGCCACTGACGGCGCCGCTGCTCCACCCACCGCTCACCGCCCGGCAGCGATCTCCCTGTTCTTCAGCCCGCCCTCGAAGCGTTCCATGGCCTGAACCGGACTCGCCCCCCCGCGGCCCACATCAAAAACGCTAGGTCAGCACCCATGCCTGATCCGCACGCGATTTGTGCTTCGCGCCGCCCCATCAGGACCGGAAGGCATTCCCGGCCAAAGGCTCACATACGTCCTGCGAGGTCAATCAGCCAAGATGTGCCGTATCGATTTCATCGAAGGCGTCATCTTCTGGACTCCAAGGGCGCTCATAGCGGACATCTTTCAATACCGTGACATCGAAGAATGCGACATCCTCATTGCCCATTTCGAACCAGCCCCCCAGGATGCCTGCAATCGCTGTCCCCAGAGTCTCATGCACCTCCACGGCGAGAGCAAGAGTAAACTTCGCTGTCATGAATCCGACTACGACGCCTCCTGCCGAGTAGGCGTTTCGAACTCGCAGGGAATCAAGGGTGATTTTCTCGATTGGGCCAACTTCATCGGGGCCCACATCTGCAAAGTCGGCGAAGTTCTTCAGATCATTGTGTGCGACGATCTGATCAATGACCGAAAGTGATAGGTCAGCGGAAAACGAAGCAGTGCTAATTGAGACCTCGACTTCTGAACATAGGGTACGGATGATCGACTTGAGGTCTTTGTGATACGTGAAGTCACCAAGTCGCTCTCCCAGCTCTTGGGCGAGGTCGGGATGCAGCGTGTCGCTTCCCTTCCTGACGGCAAAATCATCGGTGTTGTTCGAGGCGAAATGAGTCGGTCCGGTAGAAACAAGGTGGGCTCTCTTGATGGTGAGCCAGATTGCCACATCCCTGCCACCAGTCCCGTTGTTCTTTGAAGGCTTAATGCGGAGGGCCTCACGTTCAAGGGCTTCTACTGCATCGTCACCGATCAACGGGAGTTCCTCGAATGCGGACCGCAGCTGCGCTTCCCAGTCATCGACAACTGCATCAACCGACGGGATATAGTACGAGTCCACACTGCAGAAGTTTCCGAGTTTTTGCACGGATCTGCTGTGCGCATCCATCGCTTCCTGAAAATCTCTACGCCGTGCGCTGATGGACTCAGCCAGCACCGTCTGAGCGAGTGCCACCCTGGCACCTAGCGCGGACGAAATGCGCAAGATTGTGGAAATCTCCACGCTTCGGAGAATTCCCTTGCGGGGAATCAAGTTGGTATCAAGAGTGATCAGCATGCTTACCCCTGGTCCATCTCATCTGCACGTTGTGAGATCTTTGTTGCGAGATCAGCGAAAAGGTGGATGGCGTTCCTGGCACGACTGTAGTGAGCGCCCCGGGCCTCGCTTCCATTGAGCTCAAAAACAGCTTTATGGGTGCGCTGGGAGATTGGGATCAAGCTCGACATGTTAGATACTTCGCCGATGGATGTCCCTCCAGATGGAGTGCGGACCCCCACGGCTTGAAGCTCGTCGACAATGCCCCGCTGGTACGCTTCGGGCATTCTATCGTTCCAGTGCTTATATGCCTCTGCTGGCTGATCGCGATACACAGTGAACTGCTGGCTGACGTAACCAAGAGGGCTGGGCTTGCCGGCTGGAAGCTCGAAATCAAATTCAGCGTTCCTCCTGTCGGCCGAATTCTTGGCCGCCTCCCAGCCGGTGATCCATGAAGCGACACTCTTACCTACGCTGGGAAGTGCAGTTAGCGAGAAGAGGTCAGGAGCCAAAGGAACTACAAAGCCAGTCGACCCAAGAATCACATTTCGATTCAATGCTCCGACATTTGGGCCGAGATCAACAAATACATACTCCGCCGAGATGCGCGATGCCACGCTCCTGATGAGGCGATAGAATGCTGAGGTGACCTGGAAGCCTCTAGGCATGCCGGCCAAAGCTTCGGTCCACCCCGTGGGAGCAAACTCCTCGTAATCGCTGATTCGAATATCGCCGGGCAGGACCCATGCATTGTCCCTGATCTGAACCGGATTGACGGACTTCAGCCCGCCGGACCCCTCAATAACTGGGCGCAAGCACGAGTAGATTGTGCGGTTGTCATTGAATAGCTTTTCAATTTCCATTACAGGAATTGCCGCACTGGTAAGATTCGCCTGAGCGTCAGCATCAATGAAGAGAACACGATGAGACCTGGCCAGGGCGATTCCGATGTTGTAGACCAGGGTGGTCTTCCCGACCCCGCCTTTGTGGTTGAAGAACGAGATGATCTTCACTTGATCCCACCTGTCATCCCTGTGTGGACGTTCGGAGCTGACCGTGCCGTCACACTAAGGACTGAGCTGTGCTGTGCTCGGATCCCCTGAGTCAAGACGCACGTGCTAAGGATCTTAGGCCAGCTAGCAGCGCCTGCGACCGTGCTTCTCCTTGGTAGCCCCCTCGAAATGCCGGCCACTGCTCAAGCCGCCGCCTGAAGGTTGGCCCGCTGACCGAGGTCGGCTGCCGACGGCGAGATCTGACGGCAACGAACCACATGTGCGCCTGAGGGTGTGCCCCGCGCGGCACCCGGGAGCTGCAGGCGATCCACCGCTCCAACGTCATCACTCCGCATTCGTCCTCGCAGCAACCCGCCGAGTCCCGCGCCGAAGGACCCCAGGAGCCTGCGGCACCCAGGAGCCAGCAGGACCAGCCGGGGCCGCAGACCGCACCCCGGCGTCGGGGCTTCTACGTCAACGGGCACTATCGCAGGCCAGTGAGACTGACCGGTCGAACGTCACGACGCTCCTGGGTTCTCTTCCCCATGGGCGCCGCCATCCTCAACCTCTGGGTCACTCATCTCGGCAACACTGCGAACAGCCCTGCGGACTTCACCGAAATCGCCATCCCGGTGTCGGCCCTCGCGCTTGTGGCCTGGGTCTACGGCACCGTGGTCATGAGGAGGGTCCGGTCCCGCCTGTCGGCCGGCTCGTTCAGCAAAGAGGACCGGGTGCCGGGGGTCAGGAGAGTCCCCGACGGGGCGATCCGGACCACTAAGCGGGCCATCGCCGCAGGCGAGGAGGTGCACATCGTCGTCTCCCGCCGTGACAGGACCAACACCCTTCGCGTCATCGACATCCCGCCCCTGAGTAGCCTGGCGTTCGTGATGCGGCCCCGCCGCGCGAAGCACTGATCCGCCAGAAGGAGGGACCCCGGCCATGGTCGGGGTCCTTCGCTGTCCCCCCAGGTCAGACGGTTCACCTGAGAGGCCCGCCTGGCAAGACGTGAGGCCGCACAGTAGCCCGCTGATGGCTCAGTCCCCGGCCCGGTTCCTCGTGTTGGGATGGTTACTTACGTGACTGTCGGTCGGTACTCTTGATCAGTGGAGAATGAGCTTGCGGTGCCTCCAGCAGAAGCTCCCGTAACGAGTCGAGAGCAGGACGCGGTGCGCCTGCTGTTGCTGATTCACGGGGCGAGCGAGAAGCCCAATGCCATGGACCTGGCTGATCCTGACCTCGCGGGTGCCGTAGGCGTGGTACGGACACAGGTACGGCTGCAGAAGCTGGACTTCTGGCTGCGGAACCCCGACTACCTGGCCGACGAGTTGCTTACCGACTTCGAGACGAGTCGGGAGCCGGGGCTGCTGGAGCTGGCCGGCAGAATTCTGGATTCGGAAGAGCCAGAAGTGCGCCGCTATCCCATGCTCCGGCATCATTTCGGTGCCTACGAGCCGCTCGACGACGCACTCGCGGTGCTGCGCAGCGGCGGTCTCGTGGTGCGAAGGCGCCGGGGGACGGTCAATCGCGTGCGCCAGCATGATTACTTCCTCATGAGCCCTGGCGCGCAGGTGGCCAAACAGATCGTCCGTGATGTCCCAACGTTCACCTACTACGTCGACCGGGTCGCTCTCGTCATCGCGCTGGCCGACGGCCTGGGGGGAACGGACCTGAAGAAGCGTCAGTACCTGCAACGCGAGTACGCCGAAGCCGCACGAGGTACGCGCATCGGCTCAGTCAGCGCCCGCGCAAGGGCACGACTCGAACAACTGCGAGCACAACACCGGACCGACAAGGATGCGGGGGAGCCGTGACGGACGCCGAGATACCCCTCGAGGTGAGGATCGCAACGGCCGCGGATGAGCCGGTGGAGAGCATCCGGGACGTTTTCGGTACATACGGGCTCGCACTCACTCTCACACCGGCTCGCCCGCGTGGACTGAGGCTCCATCGCCTCCGAGTCGCTGGCGTGCGCACCGGATCCCTGGAGCCAGGTCCCTTCGACACCACCTTCCCCTTTTCCGCTGGGCTGACTGCCCTGGTCGCCTCGAACTTGAGGGGCAAGACAAGCGTTCTGGAACTGATTACGTGGTGCCTGCGAGGTACACCACGCGATCTGCAGGCCGGAGTGCGTCAGTGGATCACGGAGCTGGATCTCGACGCGGTGGTGGCCGGTCAGCCGGTGGGATTCCGCCTGAACATCGCGGACGGCGAAATCGTCTCCGGGCTTGTCCTGGGCGGCCTCGAAATCGGCACCCTCAGCTCGATGCGCGAGCCCGATCCCGGGCGCGGCGTGACTGCCCTCATCCGGGCAGGCAGCTCCGCTAGCTTCGCCGAGCAGATCCAGGCGTTCATGCTGGCCAGGCTCGATCTCCAGCCGCTGGTCAACAGCTTCAAGGAGACCAGCACGCAGTCACACGGTTGGCCGGCGTACTACGGGGCGCTCTATCTCCCTGCCGGCGGCGATAAGGCGCTTCTGGGAGACCAGATGATGGCCGGGCTGCCCGGACGGTTGCTCCAGGTCTTCTTGGACCTGCCAGCAGCTGCGACTCTGACGCGAGTCAGGACCGCCTACGAAGTCAGGGACGTCGCAGCCAAGCGTCGCCGTTCCAGCGCCGAGGACGCGTTCAGCGACCGCAAGGCGGAGCGGGAGCGGGTTGAAGCCGACCTAGAGGAAGCCCGCGAGCGCCTGGCAAGCCTGCCGTCCGTGCACGAGGGAGAGTCGCTTGCGCAGCTCGCTACTGAGGCTGCCCGGTTGGCGCGCGCGGTGGCCGACTCCCAGGAGACCTGGGAGGAGCTCATGCGCGTGCATCGCAGGGCCCGTTCCCACCGGCAGCGAGAGGAGAAGCTCCTCAACGACGTGACCGAGAGCACCACCGCCAGGCTCCTGTTCCACGGTCTTGACCCGCAGGCATGTCCCCGGTGCGACCAGGCCATCGCCGAGGACCGACGCCTCCAAGAGCGCAACAGCCACGCTTGCGCGGTCTGCGCGCGGCCTGTTACGGGAGACGACGACGCCCCGGAGGAAGTCACCGCCGAGGCCGAGCAGAGGCTCGAACGCGCGCAAGACGCCGAAGCCACCGCCCGCGAAGCTCTGGAAGTTGCCGAGCGGGAACTGGCCCGGCTCACTTCGGATCTTGAAGCCATCGAAGAGCGGCTGCGGCGTGCACAGTCCGTAGCCCAGCTTCCCGCCCGCCTGGCGGCACAGGAAGCAGTCCTGCGCCTGGAAGGTGCTCTGGACGTACTCCCCGAGCTGCCCGAGATCCTGGACGACCCAGTCGAAACCACGACGATCAAGATCCTCAAGGCCGGCACCCGCGTCCTTGAAACTGACAGCAAGACGGCGGCCGACAGACTCTTCCAGGACGTCAACGCAGAGATCGTCCAGCTGGGCCGCCGCTTCGGAATCGCCTCTCTCGAAGCGGTCGAGATCGATCGCGCCGCTCGGATGAAAGTCATAAAGGACGGCGGCGCCACAGACTCGTTCAGCAAGCAGAGCGCCGGTGAGCGGCTCCGGCTGCGCATCGCCGTGGTGATCGCTCTGCTTCGCGTGGGAGCCGCACATGGCATCTCCACCCACCCCGGCCTGCTGATGATCGACAGTCCCAAGGCGGAGGAAGTCCAGGACCTCGACGCCCACAAGCTGGTGCAGGAGCTGGCGGCACTCGCAGAAGAGAACAACCTGCAGGTCCTGATCACCACTGCGGACCCGAGCCTGGCCCACGACGTGCTGGGCGACGACCACATCGTGGAGGCATCCGAAGGCAGACCATTGTGGTAGCAGATCCTGGGCTGCAAGAGGAGGGGAGCCGTGCGTCTTGCTGAACGGCTGAGTGATCTGGCGGCCGCGGGCCATGTGATCAGCTTCGATAGCGTCGACCTTCCTCCTGACATCGTGCTTGCCGAAATCGAGGACGTCGCCGCAGGCCCCTTCGCGCCCCTGCTGGCCGAAGCCGTCACACACGCCTTCGATCACGCCGAGCAAGGCTGGCACGAGGCCGCAAGCCGGTTCCCGATCGGCCTCGGCAGACAACTCAGCCTGCTGCACACGACGGCAACACTCGAAACCCTTTTCAGCAGCATCGAGACCACCAAGGCGCTTGCCAAACGCCTCAACAGTGCCTTGCTGACGGACCTGGATGATCTCGTGCGCTCGCAGCCGCTTGTGGCCGCCGCAAGACTGGAGGGAGCGGTCCGGCTGGCGGTATCCAACGCCATCAGCCCGATCAAAGTCTGGGGAACACTCGAAGACCTCGACGACACCGAAGCTCCAGAGGACTTCGTGGAGTGCCTCCCTCGCCTCATCGGCCTCGGCCTGGACCGCTGGTCAAACGAAGAGCAAGCCATCACCGAGACACTGCGCGGCATGCTCGAAAGGCTGTCAGCGGACGAGGCGAGCGATACCGATGCGTTCGTAGAACTCGGATACGACAAGCTGCGATCAGCGATGACCTCCCAGTCGCTGGCACAAGTGAGCAAGTACCTGGAAGCCGCCCGCTCATGGTTCCACGCAGCCGACGCGGCAGAAGAAGCCCGCCATGATGCCCAGGCATATGGCGCGGTGTGTGACTCCCTGCTCGCCTTCACCACGGGGAATACGCCCGCACTTCGTGAAGCAGCCGACCGCCTTGAGGCGGCCCTGGATCAGCAGAGCGCATGGAACTGGGGCATGCACCAGCCGGCCTGGCTGCAACCCCAGGCCGCCGCGGATGTGGCGTGGAGCCGCCTCGTCCTGCAGCTGCGACGGGCCGCCGAACTACTCCAGGACGACGTGTGGATGGAACCCTGGGAGGCCCTCGACCACGTACTCACCGCCTACAGGTCCGCCCGCACGGTCTGCCCCGTCGGATCGCCAGACGGAAGCGGCCTGTCCGTGCTGGTCGACCCCGCCATCGAGGACTCGTTCCTGCGACAACAGGCCCTGCTCGCCCAACTGCGCCGTGCTGTGGCGCAGCCAGAGCGGCACCCGGGCGCCGGCTTCGACCACGCAACGGCTTCGGCCCTCCTCGTTCGGGTTGACCAGCAACTGGCCGCACGGTCAGCTCCGGCCCGGAGGGAGAGCGGAACCGAAGCAACCGACGACGCGACCGAGGATGCACCCGGGGAGGCCGAAGCGGATCGAGCGCACAGATTCGCCCCCACGGCGGTCAGGAAACTCGGGCTCGAATTCACCGCAGGTCTGGCAGCGAAGATCGATGACGATGAACTGAAGAAGATCGACGGTCTCGCCTACATGGAAGACATCACCCGGCTCCAAAACTCGGACCCCGTCGTTGTGCCCATGCTCAATCGATTCCTGAAAGAGCTGAGAACCTTCCCTGATTTCATTGGGGAGACGCGCAGAACGTTCAGCGTGCTCGTCGAGCAGACGCTGCTGTTCCTCAAGGCGGCCGCTGATCTCGACACCGCCACCGCTTTCGGTGAAGGGCGGTACGACGCGAGCGGAAAACGCATCAAGGTCCGCGACTACCGCCGTCGCTTCGACAAGGAGCACGGCGATCTCGTGCCACTGGAGAACGACCTACAACTGCACTTCTACAACTGGCTCATCGGCGGTCAGATCAGCAGCCTGATCCAGGTCGAGCCAGTCAACCAAGCAATGGGGCGAGCCGACATTCTTGTCCACTTCGGATCACGTCAATACCTTACAGAAATCAAGAAGAACCACACCAAAAATGACCGAAGCTATTTGGAAGCGAAATACTTGGCGCAAGCCGCCGAATACAGCAACACGAATGTCCCCTTTGGTCAACTCCTCGTCCTCGACCTCACAGAAAAGGACAAAGTTGGGTCACTCCGGGTTGACGAACTGTCGTGGGTGGCAAAGCACCGCCCTCCAGACGCAACGGTTGATCGGGCCGTCGTGGCAGGGGTCGTGACCGGAAACCGCTACATCCCGAGCGATTTCTCGTAGATATCATCACGGCCGGCTTTACAGGCTCCGACTTTCCGTCCAAGGAGGACACCTACGGGTAGCGGCTTGGGTGAAACCAGCGTGTGTGTCCCCGGCGAGGACGGCTGCGTGCCGGTCAATGAGCCTTTTACAACCTCACGTTGATGCGAGATGAAGGACGAGGACGGCCTTCACGACGTCGGTGATTCGGTTGGTGCTACAGCGGAGCTTCCGCAGGATGCGCCACCCCTTGAGGGTGGCCATGGCCTGCTGCCCAAGATCCGCACAGCACAGCAACACGATCGGGAGACAGCCCTAGACGGAACACCAAGCGAAGGAGCAATTTCGGCTGGGATTCTCCGGGGAATGGATCCAGAAAACACGGCAAGGGGCTCCTTACCGCCACCCCCTCCCGCTTCACCTTGCTGCCAACGGCCACTTCCCCGTGGGGGTGCTCCACCAGCGGTCGTGCAGGCCGCGGTGGTGTCGTCGATGCGGAATCACTCGTGCGTGTGAAGGGCGCTGATCGGCTCGAGCGGTGGGCGCCGCTCACCGTAGCGTCATGGTTGGTCTTCGCGGCCGTGCTCGATCTGCTGAGGAGCGCTCGACGTGCATATGAGGGATTCCGAGCCGAGTTCCATCCGCCGGGTGCCGGAAGAGTCACAGAGGGATACCTGGTCCGACTCCTGTCGCCTGGAGGATCTGGCATTCCTGCATCGGGGATTCACCGAGTACGCGTACCAGCTGGACCTGGACGAACGGTGGGCCGCGCGCTGGACGACGAGGTGGAAGTTCGGGCGGGGCGCTGCCGCCACGTACTCGGTGCGAGACCTCAATGAGGTGGATGTTTCACGCACGGTGCCGGTGCGTCGGTTCACTTGGCGGACCGACCAGTACCACCGGCCGGGGCTCGAGTACATGGTGTCGACGCGTAGGCATCACGGTTTTGAGAGCTTCGAGGAGGAGTGTCTCCTCCTGGTCGCCGACTTCGCGGCCGGGCTGCGTGAGGCGCTCTCGCAGCCGTTCCGGCTTCGTTTCTACGCGGGCGGCAAGCGGGTGGATCACACCCCGGACTACCTGCTGCTCACCGACTGCGGTCCGTTCGTGATCGATGTGCGGCCGGCTGGTCGGATTCGCCCCGAGGACGCGCTGAAGTTCGCCGCGACGTTCGAGGCCGCGCTGGCCGCCGGATGGCGCTACGGCGTGGTGACCGGCTGGCGTCGGCACGTGTGGGAGGCGGTGGACGCGTTCTCCGCCGAGCGCCGGCCGTTGGCCAATGTGCTCGACATACAGGGCCAGCTGTGTGCGGCTGCCTCCCAAGGACCTCTTCCGTTGCGGGACTTGGTCGAGCGGTGCCCCATTCCCGCAGTGGCCAGGGCCCATGCCCTGCACTTGCTGTGGCGCAGAGACCTCGGTGCGGACCTCTCCGTACCGTACGGGGACGCGAGCCTGATCCGGCTCGCACCCGCAGAGCTTCGCGGGGCGCGGTCGTGAGTAATGGGACGGCATCGACATGGGTACTGGAGCCTGGCACCGAGCTGATCATCGATGGTGAGGTGTGGCGGGTCGAAACGTGCCTGCCGCATCTGGGCCGCGTGACACTGATCGGCGACGAGGGCGCGCCGTGGAAGGTGCAGCTGAGCGAGCTGATCCACCGCCCCGGTTGCCGGCCGTCCTCCCGGACCCGCAAGGATCTCCCGGCTGCCAGCCGGGGCCGCCAGCCGAAGTCGATGGCAGACCTCCTGCCGGTTCAGCAAGAACACGTGATGCGGCGGTTGGAGCACATCCAGGAGGTCGAGACCGGCTACCGCAGTGGTGATCCGGACGCCGTGCTGCCGCACGAGCCTCTCCCGCAGTACGACCCGGAGACCACGACGCTGACGCAGCGCCGCAAGGCGAAGGAGGCCGAGCTGCGCAGGGCGAGGGCCACGGATCCTGCGCTGGCGAAGTCGCTGGCCCTGCACAAGGTGAGCGCGCGGACGCTGGTGCGCTGGGACGTAGCACGGCGCAGGCTCGGGCCGATCGGCCTCGCGGACGACCGGTGGCTGCGGGAGGCGACCGGGCACCGGATCACCACGGAGGTGCGCGAGGCTCTGTTCGCCGTACGTGATGAGAGCCTGCGGCGGGCGAAGCTGACGGCGCGGGACCGCGAGCGCCTCATCCACCAGTACGTACGGGAGGTTTTCGGCGAGCAGACCAAGGTTCCCAGCTACGACGTGCTACGCCAGGTGTGGCGGGACTGGTTCGGCTCCAGCGGCGGCCGACAACGCTACGCACGCTCGGCGGCCATGGCGCAGAAGCACGCGACGGGTCGGCATGTGGTGGTGCACAGACCCGGGCAGGTGGTGGCCCTGGACACCACCGTGCTGCCCGTGAAGGTACTGGAGGACGTGTTCGGCGATCCCGTCTCCGTACATTTCACGCTGGCACTCGACGTGTACACGCATTCGATCGTGGCGTTCCGACTCAGCCTGATCTCCGACTCCTCGATCGACGTGGCGATGGTGCTGCGGGACATGACAATGCCGCTGCCCATGCGCCCGGACTGGGGCGAGGACATGCAGTGGGCCTACCCGGGCATCCCAGGCACGGTGGTGGCAGACTTCGCCGGACACGAGGTGGCCGGGTTGCCGTTCTTCGCCCCGGAGACGGTCACCACCGACCACGGCTCCGTCTACCGCAACCACCACCTGGTCGAGGTCCAGCGGGTCCTCGGCACGAACATCAAACCGAGCCGGGTGCTGCGCCCCACCGACAAGAAGGCTGTGGAGCGCGCGTTCGGCGCCATCCGTTCGCTGCTGTTCGCTCTCCTGCTCGGCTACCAGGGCGTGGACACTGCCGACCGCGGCGTCGACCCCGAGGCTGACGCCTGCCTGACTGTGGCGGAGATGGAACACATCATCGCCACCTGGATCGTGAGGATCTGGCAGAACCGTCGCTTCGACTCCTACGCGCCGAGCTGGGACCCAGGCGGCGACCACAGCCCGAACAGCCTGTTCGCCGCCTCCATGATGCAAGGCGGCTTCGCTTTGCGGATCCCCTCGCCCGAGCTGTACTACCAGCTCCTGCCCAGCCACCAGGTCATGATCCACGGCAAGCGCGGCGTGAAGATCAAGAACCTTTGGTACGACGGCGAGGCCCTGGACGCGTACCGCGGGGAGCTCTCCCGGCGCGGCGGCAAAGCCAAGAACCGCTACATCATCCGCCGGGACCCGCGCGATCCGTGTTTCGTATTCTTCCAGGATCCGCTGACGCACGACTGGCACACCTTGCGCTGGGTGGGTCTGCCCGAGGAAGGACAGTTCCCCGCTTTCAGCGATGCCCGCGTCCGTGAGGCGATGCGTGAACTGCGCAAGCGCGGGCTGGCGCCGAAGTCGGACAAGGAGCTCCTGCCGGTCCTCCTCGAGGTGATCGGCGGGAAGATCCCCATCGAGCAGTGGCCGACTCGACTGACTAAGAAGCAGCGCGCCGAGCACGCCCGCGAAGTGACGCAGGCCGCGGCAGCCGCGGCCGACCGCCCCACCGACACCACCGCGGTCCAGCCGACGCCCGCCGCCGTGCCCGCGGCGCGCACGGGCTCGGACGATGGCAAGGTCGTCCCGCTGCGCTGGCGTGAGCGCGCCGAGCAAAGTCAGGACGCGGTCACCAACGAGCGTCGCCGACGCCGTGAAATCGCCGTCCCCGAACGCCCGACCCCGCCACCACAGGACCTGTCCGAGCGGCTGCGCGCCACCAGCCTGCTGGCGCTGCCCGACGACGACTTCGACGACGACACAGACGAGACCAGTGCGGCGGCAGCGGCCGCAGCCGAGGAAGAGGTCAGCCAGTGAATCCTCCGTACGACGGTCCCTCCTTCCTCCCTGGCCCGCCCATCGACCGCACGACTTGGGAGGGCTGGCGGCGCTGGTGCGCGACCCGCAATGTCTTCGTCCCCGCGCCCGTGCTGACGGCGGCTGAGTTCGCCCTCAAGTCAAAGCGCCAGCAGCGCCTTTACAACCTGCACCGGCTCGCCACCCACAGCAGTCTGCCCATCGACGTGACTCCGATGAGCGAGGGCGTCGCCGACGCTGTGCTGGCCCGCGTCGAGGACGGCGCGTTCAGCCACAAGGCCTGCACACGCGGCGGCATCATGGTCAACGGCGACGGCGCCCAGGGCAAGACCGAGACGGTGTGCGAGGCATTGGCCGTCTTCGAAGAGACGTGGATGGCCCTGAACAACTACATGAACCCGGACGCCATGCCTGGCACCCGCGACCTGGTCGCCCCCGTCGCCTACGTACGCTGCCCGGTCAAGGCCACCCCGATCTCCACCTGCCAGCGCATCCTCGACTTCTACGGCGAGGACTACAAGGGCATGCGTCTGGAGGATCTGGTACGCACCGTCAAGACGGCCATCGTCGAGCACGCCACCAGGGCGCTCGTCATCGACGACATCACCCGCCTCAAGCTCCATCGGGAAGCCGACCAGGACGTCCTCGACCTGATCCGCGAAATGATGAGCATGCCCGTCACGCTCATTCTCGTCGGCGTCGGCATCCCCACCTCCGGTCTGCTGCGCGAGGGCCGTCGCGACCCGAAGACCCTGGAATGGATCTACCAACCGATCAAGGACCGCGGCCGCAGCCCGAACGATCACGCCGCCGGCCAGCACGAGCGGCGCTTCCAGATCGTGGACCTCGACCCGTTCCGCTACACGGACGGACCGGAGATGGCCGCCTGGCTGGATCATCTTTCCCGCTTGGAGAGGCACCTGCGGTTGCTGAACGACACCGAGGGGATGCTGACCGGAGGCGACATGCCCGAGTACCTGTTCAACCGCACCGGCGGCGTGGTCGGCGTGCTGGAGAAGCTCATCCAGCACGGCTGCCGGCGGGCCATCGAGGACAAGAGCGAGCGGCTGACGAAGGAGCTGTTCAACCAGTTCACCGTCACCCCCGGCGACATGCCCGACCTGGACGCGGAGTCCGGCGAGCAGCCCAAGATCCCGCCGCACAAGCCCACCGATGGGAAGAAGAAGCCGAAGGGCCGCAACACCGTCTTCGATGATGACGGACCCGCCGCGGCCGGCGAGGCGGGCTGACGGAGGTGGCAGCCCGGCCGCTGGCCCGCGCTCTCAGTCCGCTCCACGAGGAATCGCTACCCGGCCTGCTCCTGCGGCTGGCGTACCGCATGGAGCGATCGCCAGCCAGGGTTGCACGTCTGTGCGGGCTCGTTCATCGTCAAAATCGGCTCCCAGGCGAGTACCTACTCGCGCTGCCCGCCGCGCGGGTCGGGCCGTTTGCCACGGCCACCCGCTTGAACGTGGAGGAGGCCAACGCCCTGACTCTTTCGTCCCTTGCCGCCGTCTATCCACCCCTGACGTCGGTTCGGATGGACGGCAGCCGCAATACCACGGCCGCGCGGAAGTCGTGGGCTGCCAGCGTTTCCAGTCGATACTGCGCCGCCTGTCTTTCCGGTGACGGAAGTCCCGTCCAGAATCTCTATGGCGGTCCCTGGAAACTGCGATGGCATCTTCCTGTCTCGTACGCCTGCGTCGCGCACCGCACCCTGCTCCGCCATACGTGCCCGAGTTGTCGGGGTACACCCAATCGGCCGACGAATACAGAGCGCCAAGGGCTGATCACGCACCGCACCACGAGCGGGTTGCACCCGGCTCAATGCCGGCGCCTTGTACCTGATGTTCACGGCACTCGGGCCGCTCCCTGCGCTGCCCGCCTGGACCACAATCACCGGGCCGAGCTCATGCCCGAGGTCGATCTGTCCCTGCTGCTTGCCCTGCAGCGCCGCATTGATCAGCGTCTGATGCTTGGTCGATCCGACGATGATGCAGGCCAGCCCACCCCGGATCCCTACTTCTTTCCCGATCTCATCGTCGCTGCACATCTCATCCGGCTCAGTTGGCCGGATGGTGCGCGATACGCGTCCTCAACGTCGATGGCCGACCTGATCGACCGCCACGTCACCTCGACTGTCGCTCGCCGCCGCACTCCTGAGCCCGACGGACGCACGCCCATCGCTTGGGATGCCCCCGAGGACCCAGCCGAGTGCGCGGCGGTGCTCGTGGCCGCCGACAGCCTCCTCCGTCACGAGGAGCGCGATGACGCCGGGATGACCGATCATGTCCGGCCGCTCGCTGCCTCCGCGTTCAGCCGTCATCCAGCCAGCATCGGCGCCTCTTTGCGACGCATGGACGTCTCCTCCTCGATGGCACGTTCCCTGCTGTGCCACGACCAGGGGTTCTACCGGGCCGGCGGCCATCGGCACGCGCGACAGAGCTTGCCCTCACGCGAGAGCCGCTTCCGGATCGAGAATGTGCCAGCTCTCCTGCCGCAGGAGTGGCTCTCCGCTCACTTCGGCGACCTGTTGTCACTCTGGGTGCACCTCACCGATTGGAAGGTGCGGCACCTGCGGCGCGTTTCTGCACTCAAGCTCGCGGAGATGAGCGGCGGCGGCACCTGGCCTGATTGCGCGAAGGCCCTCGGCATCCCGTGGAACGCTGCACAGCAGTCCCTCAAAGTCATCAGGCAGGAGTTGAATTCACGGGACCTGTGGCCGGACTTTGAACGGTGCGTCGAAAGTGTGGCCAGCCAATTGGACTGGCGCACGGATCGTGTTCACTACAGGCGCCGCCGGGAGCTTCTTTCCTCCTGGCAGGTTCCGACTGATGACTGGGCCGAACTGTGCCGCGGCCTCGAGCAGTTCCGCCAGGGGACCACCTCTCCCACCCGTAATACCGCGACCGTGCTGATCTGGGCCCAGGTCACCCAGGGCGATCACCTTCACAGCCCCGTACTCGGCACACTGAGGGATTCAGGCTGCAGCACCCAGCGCCTGGTCGCGTCGATCAACCAGCTCCGAACCCCAGCCAACTGCAAGGGTGGCAAACGCGAGCTCCTGCACCGTCTCGAAACGTACTCTGACCTCCTTTCTGCCGCCTGCGACCGGCAGGCTGCCGCACTGCACTTCACCTGACCCGACTCGCAATCTCCCCTCCTGATGAACGCGCTGGCGGTCAGCCAACGGCGCCACCCCAGCCAGGGCCCGCTCCCGAAGCCCAGCAGATCTCATCGGTTGCCGTGTCGAGCCTCCAGCGGCCGATCGCTCCCGCCGTGGCGAGCCGGTCGAGCAGCGTAGCCGCGGCCACGGAGGAGAGACCTGCCGTACGGGTCAGGTGAGCGACTTCGATGCTGCCCCGGCCCTGATCATCGGTATGCGCGGCAACCTGCAGTGCCACCAGGCGAGCGACGGCTCGTTGCCGCCGGACCGTCGCACGACAGGTCTGGCGCAGGGCCCAGTCGGCCGCCTGGGCACGAGATCCACGGCCGGGAACCTGTGTGAGCACGGCGGGGTCGAGAAGGTCGAAACGGCGGGCACCCTGCGCCGAAGGAACGGGGCGCAACCAGGCGGCCTGTTCCAACTCCTCCCAGATGACAGGAAGATGCCCCAGCCGCATGCTTCTCGCGATGCCGCCCGAGAGCAGAACGCGCCCGCCGGAGTCGGCACGGAGGGCGCATTGCACCGCAGCCAAGCGGGCTGCGGCGCTCGTGCACGCCGGAAGGGCAGCGGCCAGGTACGCGAGCATCTCCCGCACCCGGGTGGCCGACGACGGCCCGGGGGGCGGCGCGGCCGCTTGCGCTCCCGCTCCGCCGCGGCCAGCACGTTCCCCGGGTACGGCCACCGCTGTGACGGCTTCGGGGACCACGGCCGCGCGAGGCGTCGCGTGCGCGCAGGCGGTGCAGGAGTCAGCCAGCCGCCAGTTGCGCCCAGTCGTGTCGCGCGACAGCACCAGCCTGATGGGGCCGGCGCAGCCGCGGTGCCGGGGATGCCAGCGGCACTCCCGCTGTCGGCACTGACAGGTGCGCAGGTGCCCGGCGAGCGCATCACCACGCGCATGTGCAGCGAGATGCCGCAGGGCGGCGGACTGAGCCGCGGCCGCCTGCTCCGGGGCGGTCCGGGGCCCGCAGCGCGGGCACATGAGCCGCGGACCACCCACACCCGACCGCAACTCCACGGTCCACACCCGAGGGACCACAGCGTGCAGGGAGAGCCTCATCGCTCCCGTACTCCTCTTGTCCAGGGCTCGGCCTTGCAAGGCACGGGGGAACTGGGGCGCAGCACGAGATCGACTCGGCGCCCCGGCGAACATCACCCCTTCCCTAGCAAATAGTGCAGAACTCTGCACTGACGGGGCAGGGGTCTGCACCATCGGATGGTGGGGTGACGATCTTCCCTCCCGACCCCAACCTCGACGCCCTGCGCATCCAGCTCGCGCGGATGAGGGATGAGCGCGGGTGGACTTTCGACGAGCTGGCCCATCGCAGCGGCCTCGCGCGGCGCACCCTCATCGACCTCGAGCATGGCCGCACCACTGGAAAGATCACCACGTGGCATGCCCTGGCTCACGCCTTCGGCCTCCCGATCGACCAGATGCTGGAGCCACTCTGCGACGGGCACGAACCGCCTCACGCCGAAGAGTCGTGATCGACTCCCTCGCACGAGGCAGCCCGCCCCAGGCCCCTCCCGTGATTCACCCGAACGGCGATCCGGTCTCGAACGTCCGCACCTCGCTTCGTACGCCTGTCGCAATCGATAGGGCCATCCGCATGACCTACGGTGGCCGCTGCGCTGGATCACGGCGCGCCACCTGGCACGTTGCTCGCCATGCAACCGCACCACTTCGCCCGCCGCTGGGACGGCAGCCGCGTCACCAAGCCCCCTCGCCGCCGCCTGTGCGTCGATACCTCCAGCCCCAGCCGCCTCCTGCGTCGGGGACAGAGCAGTGAGTGCCAGGAATGCGGCAACCTCGTCGACTGGCATCCGCGCGCCAATCACCGACCGATCGGCCTGCATCCCCACGAGCTGCCCATCCGTCCCGTCCCCATCGCCTGCCGCTGGTATCTGAGCGGCGGCGTCGCCTACCGCGGCGCCGACGCCCCGTGGTGTCGTGTCCCGCACGCCACTGTCTGCCCCCGACGCACTCCGGACATCGGCCTCACCCCTGCTCTGACGGAATTGCGTCGCCGCCTGGGAGTGCTCACCCGCCGACGGATCGACGCGGGGCTCTTCACCCCGCAGCCCCCTGTCACATGCCCGACGTCGAAGCAGTCGGCCGAGCGCTTGGTCCTGCCGATCGTGGAGATCCTCTACATCCGCTACCTCGCCGAGCGGCCCCTCGATGCGCTGCGGTGCGTGTCCCAGACCCGCCGGGGCCACCGCTGCCCCCACCCGGTCCTGGATCCGGCCGCCCCGAGCGGCTCCTGGACCTTGACCACCGTCTTGTCGGACAAGGGGCGCCTCGCCCTGCCCTCGGAGCACTTGGTCCTGTACAGCCTGAACCGTGCACCGTACGCGGAGCAGCTGCGATGGCGAGCGCAGCGCTGCCCCGCCCATATGGCTACGAGCACCGCCCCCGACCTCGCTCTGGCCGGATGGCGGGTCTTCGACCCTCTCCTCCACCATGCCCACATCCACACGCACCTGCCTGGGTCAGTGCCCGCCTCACCGGAGACCTGAAGCCTCATCGACCACTCCGCCCTTTGACGCGGCCGCCGTCGACTGCTCCTCCCCTCCTGTTGCATCGCCGGCCGACCGACGCACCATGCCCGCCCCAGTACAAGGACACCCTTCTTGAACCCCACTGACGAGCAAGCCGCTGCCGCCGACGCTTTCCACGCCGGCGACCACCTGGCGCTGCAAGCCGGCGCTGGCACCGGCAAGACCACCACGCTCGCGCTGCTCGCCCGCTCCACCCAGCGTCGCGGGCGCTACCTCGCCTTCAACCGCGCCATCGCCGACGACGCCCGCGCCCGCTTCCCCGCGACCATCACCTGCAAAACCGCCCACGCTCTCGCCTACGCCGCCGTTGGCCACCGCTATACACGCCGCCTGAACTCCCCACGCCGGCCCGCCTGGCGAACCGGGTGCGACCTCGGCCTGTCCGACTCCCTCCGCATCGGCGACCGCGACATCTCGCAACGCACCCTGTCCAACGCCGCCCTGCGCACCGTCACTCGCTTCTGCCACACCGCCGAGTACACCATCGGTCACCACCATGTACCCCAGCTCCGCGGCCTGGACGACCCCGACCACCATGCCGAACTCTCAGAATTCCTCGTCCCGTTCGCCCGCAAGGCGTGGCGGGATCTTCAGTACGTTGACGAAGGCGTCGTCCGCTTCGACCATGACCACTACCTCAAGATCTGGGCCCTCACCCAGCCACGGATCGAGGCCGACTTCCTCCTCCTCGACGAGGCACAGGACACGAACCCTGTCGTCGAGCAGGTGTTCCTGGCACAACGCGATCACGCTCAGCTGGTCATGGTCGGCGACTCCGCCCAGGCCATCTACCACTGGCGCGGCGCCAGGGACGTCATGACCGGCTTCGACGGCACCCGCCTCACCCTCACCCAGTCCTTCCGCTTCGGCCCCCGCCTGGCCACCGAAGCCAACCGGTGGCTCACGCTCGCCGACGCTCCCCTGCGCCTGACCGGCACCGACACCATCACCACCGAGCTCGGCCCCGTCATCCGCCCGGACGCGGTGCTGTGCCGCACGAATGTCGGCGCCATGGCCCAGGTGATGCAGCTGATGTCAGCCGGCCTCCGCGTGGCCCTAGTGGGAGGTGGCCAGGGGCTTCAGGCCCTGGCCACGGCTGCGCGCGACCTCAAGCAGGGCCGCCGATCCCACCACCCCGAACTCCTGCTCTTCACCACGTGGCACGACCTGCAGGAATACGCCGCGTACGACCCCAATGGCCGCGATCTGCAACCCTTCGTCGATCTCGTGGACACCCACGGCCCCGACGCCATTCTGGCAGCCGTCGCCCGCCTCGTACCCGAGGAAGCCGCACAGGTTGCGGTGTCGACCGCGCACAAGGCCAAGGGGAGGGAATGGGCCTCGGTGAGGATCGCCGACGACTTCGAACCCCCGACCGACGACGAACCCGACCACAACCACACCCAGTCGGCCCCACCCTCGATCGACGAGAGCGAGGCCCGCCTGGCATACGTCGCCGTGACCCGAGCGCGGCAACGCCTCGACCTCGGCGGGCTGTCGTGGGTCACCCGCCAGACAAACCAGACGACTCAGGGGAAGGACTGACTACAGTCCGGCGTCGGGACCTCCCCGGCCGTCGGGTAGACAAGCGCCCTGAAGGCCCCCAGAACGAGCGAATTCAGGGCATTGCGATCACGCTCGCCCCCGCCCCGCACTACGCTCCTTGAAGACACACACCATCAGCACCAAGGTTGTCATCGTGACAGACGTACCCGACCGGCATCGCGAACTCGCCCGCAGCCTCGCACCTTTACCGGAGGAGTCCCTGCCCGGCTTCCTCTTGCGCCTCTCGTACCGGCTGGAGTGTTCCCCTCTGTGACCTTCCGCCCCTTGGCGCGAAGCCTGACCCCGTTGCAGGAGGAATCCCTGCCTGGCTTCCTCCTGCGGCTCTCCAGCCGACTCGAGATCCCGCCCAGTCGGCTCGCAGTCCGATGCAGCCTTGCGGAACACTCAGTACATAACACCCGCATTCCAACCCGGCTCCTGCAGGAGCTCCCAGGCCCTACGGCACAGCGCTTTGCCCAGGCCACAAGGCTCGACCTCGCCGAGGTCAACGCGCTGACTCTGAGACGGTTCAAGTCTCGCTATCCGCCCCTGCGAACCGCATATCGAACCCCGCACCGTACGACTACGATGCTCAGTGCCCACTGGGCCATGGAGTTCTCACCGCGCTACTGCCCCCATGCCTGGGCGGGAACGGGAGCGCGATCCAACAGGCAGGGGGCGGCCCGTGGAAGCTCCAGTGGTATCTGCCCGTGACCTTCATCTGTCCCCAGCACCACCGACTGCTCGAATCGGTTTGCCCAAGCTGCCGACGGCAGCTCAATACCTCCAGCTCGGGACGCTTCAACCTGATCACCAGTCCGGGCACGCAAATGCATTCACTGCAATGCCGCAATCGCGCCCAGGACGCGACCTCCAAGGCTCGAGAAGACGGCCGCTGCGGTGCCCGCCTAGAACATGCCTCGGAGCCGCCGACCGGACCAATCGCTTCCGATCTCGGCCAACTGCTCGCTCTCCAGCAGCGCATCGACCAACGTCTCTTCGGTGACCACCAAGATCCGGACGGCACCTCGTACTTCGATGACATGGTTTTGGCCGCACACCTGATCACTCTCAGCTGGCCAGCAGCTGCAGACCTCATCCCCTCCGGCTACCTGCAGACACGCTTCGACGAGCATGCTGCACCAATCGCCGAACTGATCCAAGCCGGCCAAGCCACGGGCCTACCCTCCCGGCGCACCGGCGCCCGTGCAGCCCCTGAGGACACCACGCAACGAGCAGCGCTACTGCTGGCAGCCGACACGTTGCTCGGCGACCAGGACCAGACATCTCTCCGCCAAGGGGTTCGGCCGTTGGTCCAAACCGTCCGGTCCCGTGCCCCGATGTACTACGGCCAGATCGCCCGGTCGCTCGACATCTCTCCTCGCTTCGCGCAGGCCCTGGCGACGAAGAGTTACAGCACCCACGGGCACCGCAGCCTGCGGACACCATCCCGGAAGCACCGGTACTCGGTTGAGGAGGTCCCCGCCTACCTGCCGAAACTCTGGTTCGACACGTACTTCGACGGCTTCCTCGACCACATGCCAAAAGATCAACAGCCCAGAGAGCGCGCGCTGCGCCGAGCCATCTCTCTCCAACTGGCAAAACTCGCCACCGGACTCGCCTGGCATCGTTGCGCCGAGGCTCTCGGCCTGACTCCGAAGATGGCTGGCAAGCTCCTCTCCAGCCTTGCCAAGCGCTTCGAACCCGTAAAGCTGTGGCCGGAGTTCGACCGCCGAGTCGACCAGATCGCAGACCACCTCGATGTCTCCGACGAACTGATCAACTACGCGAGCCGCCGCCGGGGCCTGGCCGAGTGGCGCATGCCGAGTGGAGAGTGGCACCTCCTGACCAGCGGGATCCCTCGCCTCCGCAGGCTTCACGAGCAGGGTGACCCTGACATCGGAACCGCTCTCGCGTGGGCCGGCGCCACTCAGGGCGAGCCATTGCACAGCCCTGTCATCCGCAAAGCCGAGCTCGAAATCAGGGACATCACCTTCCTCAGCAAAGAAGTCTCCGTTCTCCAACGGGACGACATGCGCGGCGCCCGGCTCCGACTCCGTAGGCGCCTTGATGCCTACGCGGCACAGTTGGCGCGTGCCTGCGACCATGAGACCGACCTCAAGATCAATATCGACGACATCCTCTCCGCCGCAGACCTCAACGTGAAGACTCCCAGTCCGCGTGCCGAGCGATAGATCATCAACAAATTCACTAGCAGCCACGTCTGGACCGCTGCGCAACCCAGCCTGGGACTGCCTGCGACCAAAATCTGACCCTCTGCGGTTCCGTACACGCGATCAGCAAGCAGGAACCGCGACGCACGGTACGCCCGAACCTCATCAATTCACAGAACGTAGCAGGTCAGGCACCTCGGGCAGCCGGCTCGTCAAACTACTGCTCGCTTGGCCAACAATTTCAGCTGGCGCCAACTATCCCGCTTTTGTGCCAACTAAAAAGCCTCGTCACAGGGCTTCAGCGCCGGACGCGGGGCATGCCCAGGCCGATCCACGAGATGATCTCGCGCTGGATCTCGTTGTTGCCGCCGCCGAAGGTGAAGATGACCGCGCTGCGGTAGCCGCGTTCGAGCTCGCCGTGGAGGACGGCGCCGGCCGAACCGTCCTTGAGGGGGCCGGCGGCGCCGACGACCTCCATCAGCCAGGCGTACGCGTCACGGCGGGCCTCCGAGCCGTACACCTTGACCGCGGAGGCGTCCTGCGGGGTGAGGGTGCCGGCCTCGACCGCGTTCACCATCTGCCAGTTGAGCAGCTTCATCGCGTCGAGGCGGGCGTGGGTGCGGGCGAGCCGCCCGCGGACCCAGGACAGGTCGATGACCCGGCGGCCGTCGGCGAGCTTCGCCGACGCGGCCCAGCGCTGGACGTCGTGCAGGGCCCTGATGGCCATGGTGCCGTGTGCGGCCAGGGTGACGCGCTCGTGGTTGAGCTGGTTGGTGATCAGGCGCCAGCCCTTGTTCTCCCGGCCGACGCGGCGGGAGGCGGGGACGCGGATGTCCTCGTAGTAGCTGGCCGTGGTGTCGTGGGACGCGAGGGTGTTGATGAGGGTGCAGGAGTAGCCGGGGTCCGAGGTCGGGACGAGCAGCATGGTGATGCCCTGGTGCGCGGGGGCGTCCGGATCGGTGCGGACGGCGAGCCAGACCCAGTCGGCGGTGTCGCCGTTGGTGGTCCAGATCTTCTGCCCGTTGACGACGTAGGTGCCGGTCTCCTCGTCGCCCTCGCGCACGGCCTTGCACCTGAGCGCTGCGAGGTCGGTGCCGGCATCGGGCTCGCTGTAGCCGATGGCGAAGTCGATCTCCCCGGCGAGGATCCCGGGGAGGAAGTAGGCCTTCTGCTCGTCCGTGCCGAACTGCATGAGGGTGGGACCGACCGTGTTGAGAGCCATCAGGGGAAGCGGTACGACGGCCTGGGCGGCCTCGTCGAAGAAGATGAACTGGTCCATCGGGGTCATCCCGCGGCCCCCGTACTCCTTCGGCCAGCCGACACCCAGCCAGCCGTCGGCACCGAGCCTGCGGATGGTGTCCCGGTAGAACCGCTTCTGGGCAGCCGGATCCTCGTAGCGGGCGTAGACGTCCTCGGGGACCAGCTCGGCGAAGTAGGCGCGCAGCTCTGTGCGCAACTGCTGCTGCTCAGGCGTGTATTCGAGGTGCACGGCCCCTCCGGGAATCTCGCGGTCCAGCCGGTTCGCCGTGATGGCGTGATGGCCTGATGGCGTGTGGCGGCGGTCAGATTAGAACCTGTTGCAAGAATTCGGAAGGACCCGCGTACCGGCCGTCCGGCTCCGGCGGCCATACGCTCGACCATGACGGCGCCACGCAGCAGAGCGGAATTCTTCGTCGACCCCGAGCGCGACCACCGCTTCGCAAGCCCCGCGACCGGCGAGGAACGGCCCATGCCGGCGGCCTTCCTGGCGGACCATCGGACGACCCTGGAGTTGAAGTGCGCCGGCCTGGACGATGAGTTGGCTCGGCGTTCGGCGGAACCGTCCACCCTGTCCTTGCTGGGACTGGTCCGGCACATGGCCGATGTGGAGCGCCGCTGGTTCCGGAAGGTCCTGGCCGGTCAGGACGCCCCGCCCCGCTTCTCCTCACCCGACGACCCGGACGGTGACTTCGACGGCGCCCTGGCCGACGACCCCGCCGCGGTCGAGGAGGCCTGGGAGGTCTGGCGCCGCGAAGTGGCCTTCGCGGAACGCTTCGTCGCCGAGGCGCCCCACCTCGACGTCGAGGCCGACGACGCGTGGCGGGGCCGGGTGTCCCTGCGCTGGGTCCTGATCCACATGGTCGAGGAGTACGCCCGGCACAACGGCCACGCGGACCTGCTGCGCGAGCGGATCGACGGGGCCGTGGGGCTCTGACCCCCAGCCGTCCGCCCGTCGGGGTTCGGGCGCTCAGGTGCGGAGGTACAGGAGATCGAAGCGGACGAGGTCCAGGCCCGCGTCGAAGAGGTACTCCCCCGACGGACTCCCCTCCGCCTCCGCACGGTTGGCGTATGCGTCGAACCGCGGGCTGTGCTGCCAGGCCGCACCGGCCGGCGCGTACGGGACCAGCTCGGCGGGCAGCGCGGACGGCGTGGCCGCGGGCGAGAAGGCGTACTCCGCCCTGCCCGTGATCGCCGCCGCCCCGCCGGCCGCCAGGCGGGCGACGCCGACCAGGCGGATCCGCGAGTCGGGGCCCGGGACGGTCCGGCTCTCGGCCGAACCGGGCTCCTCGTCGATGTCGTAGCCGAGCCAGTGCGCATCGCCCAGCGTCCCCACGGAGGGGCCGAAGCGCGCGTTCAGGGGTTCCAGGTCGGTGCGCACCTGGAACCCGGGCCGGGCCGGCCCGGGCCGCATCACGTAGGCCGTACCCGCGCCCACGGCCAGCAGCGCGACTCCGCCGATCAGCAGGAAGCGTCTGCGGCTGGTGCGTCCCCGCTGCGCCGGCCGTCCCGGCCGACCCCGCTGTTCGTCCACGACGGCCCTCCGGTTCCCCTCAGTTCAGGGCGCCGATCATAGCCGCGGCCGTCGCCGCCATCGCCGCGCGGGCCGCCGTCAGGTACGGCCGGGGATCCGCCGGGGTCAGATGGGTGCGGATGGCTTCGGTCATGGCCAGGTTCAGCGCGGTGCCGATGTTGACCTTGCGGATGCCGCCTGCGACGGCCGCCGCCAGCTCGGAGTCCGGCAGTCCGGACGAGCCGTGCAAGACGAGCGGTACGTCCACCGCCTTGGCCAGCCTGGCCAGCAGGGCGTGGTCGAGAGCCGCGGTCCGGCTGGTCATCGCATGGCTGCTGCCGATGGCGACGGCCAGTGCGTCGACCCCGGAGTCGGCCACGAACCGCCGCGCCTCGTCGGGATCGGTACGGGCACCGGGTGCGTGCGGGTCCAGCGGCGCGGCGCCGTTCTTGCCGCCGACCTCGCCCAGTTCGGCCTCGATCCAGAGCCCGTTGGCGTGCGCCCAGTCGGCCGCCGAGCGGGTGGCCTCCAGGTTCTCGGCGTACGGGAGCTGCGCCGCGTCGTACATCACCGAGCTGTATCCCGCGTCGCAGGCCTGCCGCAGCAGCTCGGGGCTCTTGACGTGGTCGAGGTGCAGGCCGACCGGGACCGCGGCGGCCTCCGCGCAGGCGATGGCGGCCTTGGAGATCGGCAGCAGCCGCCCGTCGCGGAACTTCACCGCGTTCTCGCTGAGTTGCAGGATGACTGGCAGTCCGGCCGCTTCGGCGCCGGCGACGACCGCTTCGGCGTGCTCCAGCGTGATGATGTTGAAGGCGGCGACGGCACGGCCCGCGCCGGCCGCGTCCCGGACGAGCTCGCCCGCGCAGACGAGGGTCATCGGACCGCCTCCTCGCCGGTGCCGAGGATCACCGAGCGCGTCAGGTTGCGCGGCGCGTCGGGATCCAGCCCGCGCCGGAGGGCCACGGCGAGGGCGAGGCGGTGCACGCGGACCAACTCGGCGAGCGGGTCCAGCCGCCCGGCCACCCACTGGCCGCCGGTCCCGCGCACCTGCTCGGCGAGGCCCTCGGGTGCCTCGTCGAGCGACCAGGTGGCGGTGCCGGGCCCGGAGATGCTGACCGGCCCGTGCCGGTACTCCATCGCCGGGTACGACTCGGCCCAGGCGAGCGCGGCCTCGCGCATCTTCAGGGCCGCCTCGTGTGCGAGTCCGACGCTCCACCCGCGGCCGAGAAAGGTGAACTGCCCCCGGTCGTCGAGCTCCGCGGGAAGCGGTTCGCCGAGGGCGGTGCGGGCGTCGGCGACGGCCTGCGGACGGTGCAGCCCGAGGTGGGCGCGCAGCAGCGTGAGGGCGGTGGTCGCGAACCGGGTCTGCACGACGGACCGTTCGTCGGCGAAGTCGAGGACGACGAGCTCGTCCGCGAGCGTCATCACCGGGGTCGCGGGATCGCCGATGACGGCGGTCGTGGGCACGCCCGTGTCGCGCAGTGCGGCCAGCAGCTCCAGCACCTCGGTGGTGGTGCCGGAGCGGGTGAGCGCGACGACCCGGTCGTAGCGGCGGTGACGCGGGAACTCCGAGGCGGGGAAGGCATCGGTCTCCCCCTGGCCCGACTCTTCGCGCAACACGGCGGCCGACTGGGCCATGTAGTACGAGGTGCCGCATCCGATGATCGCGGTACGCTCCCCCGGCTGCGGCAGCACCGCCCGCCGGGCCGGGGCCAGTTCGGCGGCCCGTGCCCAGCACGTCGGCTGCGTGCCCAACTCGTGCGCGATGTGACTCATACAGGCTCCCTCGTGCGAAAGGTGGGTCTGAATGCGTTTTCCTGCAAGATATCGGGCAGTTTCGCGCAACTTCAAGCAAACACGGGGTGTTCGACTGGGTTAGTGTCGCCAGGTGGCCCGTCGGGGGCCACGGGACGAGCGCGGAAGGGGGCGACCGATGACCCGCAAGGAGCGCTGGCAGGCGCTGCTGGACCTGTTGGTGGAACGGGGCGAGCTGGAGGTGGACCCGGCCGCCGAGGCCCTCGGGGTGTCCGCGGCGACCATCCGCCGAGACCTCGACCAGCTCGCCGAGCAGCAACTGCTGGTCCGCACCCGTGGCGGGGCCGTGCTGCACGGGGTCAGCTACGAACTCCCCCTGCGCTACCGGACGTCACGGCGCGCTGCCGAGAAGAGCCGGATCAGCGAGGCCGTGGCGGCGCTGGTCGCCCCGGGCGAGGTGATCGGCCTGACGGGCGGCACCACGACCACGGAGGTGGCGCGCGCCCTGGCCGGACGGCCGGACCTGGCCCAGGGCTCGCCTGCGCTCACCGTGGTGACCAACGCCCTCAACATCGCGGGCGAACTGGTGATCCGGCCGCAGTTCAAGATCGTACTGACGGGTGGCGTCGCACGCCCGCAGTCGTACGAGCTGACGGGGCCGCTCGCCGAAGAGGTGCTCGGGCAGCTCTCGGTGGACACCGCGGTACTCGGCGTGGACGGCTTCGACCCACGGGACGGTGCGGCCACCCGGCACGAGGACGAGGCCTCGATCAACCGCCTCCTGTGCGAGCGCGCCCGCCGGGTGGTCGTGGCTGCGGACTCCAGCAAACTGGGCGTCCGCGCCTTTGCCCGCATCTGCCCGACCTCGGCGGTGGACGTCCTGGTGACGGACACCGGCCTCGCCCCACCACTGGCCCGGGCCTTCACCGCGGAGGGCGTCGAGGTGGTCACGGTGTGAACGGCGGTCGTGGGCGGGACGGGAGGTAGGGCGGGAGGTAGGGGCGGGATCCGGGGGTAAACCGCCTCCGAAGCCTGCGCCCCCTCAGTGGGCCGGCAGGCGTTCCGACTCGCGGACCAGGGCTGCCAGGACCGGGGCGATCAACGGGTGGGTCTCGGCCCCGCGGCGGGTGGCTGCGAACACCCGGCGGGTGGCGGCCGGCCCGCTGACCGGGCGGACCTGGACCTCCTTGAGGTCCATGCCCCGCAGTGCCGAGCGCGGTACGAGAGCCACCCCGGCCCCGGCGCCGACGAGCGCGGTCACCGCCCGGAAGTCGTCGGAAGAGTGCGCGAACCTCGGCTGGAAGCCGGCCAGTTCGCAGGCGAGCAGGGTCACGTCATGGCACGGGTTGCCGGGGTACTGGCCCACCCAGTCCGAGTCGGACAGGTCCGCGAGCGACACCGTCGGCAGGTCGGCCAGCGGATGTCCCGAGGGGAGGACCGCGTCGAAGGGCTCCGCGTACAGCGGGAGGACGGAGAGCCGGCCGTCGTCGGCACCCGGCGCGCCCCGGTATTCCACCGCGAGGGCCAGGTCCGCCTCGCCGTCCAGGAGCAGCGGCAGGCTCTGGTCGCCCTCCGCGTCGCGCACCCGCAGCCTGATCCCCGGCCGCTCCAGGGCGAGCCGGGCGATCGCCGGGGCGAGTACCTCCGCGATGCCCGTGGCGAAGGCGGCCACGGTGACCTCGCCGGCCGCACCGCCCGCGTAGGCCGCGAGTTCGGCCTCCGCCCGCTCCAGCTGCGCCAGCACCTCGTGGGCGTGGCCGAGCAGGATCTCCCCCGCTGCGGTCAGCCGGACGCCCCGCCCGCTGCGGGTGAGCAGCGCGTGGCCCGTTTCCTGTTCCAGCGCCGCGAGCTGCTGGGAGACGGCGGAGGGGGTGAGGTACAGGGCTGCGGCCGCGGCGGTCACCGTACGGTGGTCCGCCACGGCCCGCAGGATGCGCAGCCGGCGGGGGTCGATCACCCCACCATTGTCTCAGGATGCTGAGGTCACTCAGGCCCCGGTGGTCCCCAGCGCCGCACGGGCGTCGACGAAGGCGGCCACCGCGCGCTCGACGTCGGCCGTGGAGTGGGCCGCCGACAGCTGGACGCGGATGCGCGCCGCGCCCATCGGCACCACCGGGTAGGAGAAGCCGATCACGTAGACCCCCCGTTCCAGGAGCAGCTCGGCCATACGGCCGGCCTCCGCCGCGTCGCCGATCATCACGGGGGCGATGGCGTGGTCGCCCGGCAGGATCTCGAAGCCGGCCTCGGTCATCCTGGCGCGGAAGAGCGCGGTGTTCGCGGCGAGGCGCTCGCGCAGGTCGCCGGCCGACTCCAGCAGGTCGAGGACCTTGAGGGAGGCCGCCGCGATGACCGGGGCGAGGGAGTTGGAGAAGAGGTACGGGCGCGAGCGCTGGCGCAGCAGCTCGACGATCTCCGCGCGCGCGGCGACGTAGCCGCCGGAGGCGCCGCCGAGGGCCTTGCCCAGGGTGCCGGTGATGATGTCGACGCGGTCCATGACGCCGTGCAGCTCGGGAGTGCCGCGGCCGCCGGGGCCGACGAAGCCGACCGCGTGGGAGTCGTCGACCATCACCATGGCTTCGTAGCGCTCGGCGAGGTCGCAGATCTCCTGGAGCGGGGCGACGTAGCCGTCCATGGAGAAGACGCCGTCGGTGACGATCAGCTTGCGGCGGGCGCCGCCCTCGGCGGCCTCCTTCAGGCGGGCCTCGAGCTCGGCCATGTCGCGGTTGGCGTAGCGGAACCGGCGGGCCTTGGAGAGGCGGATGCCGTCGATGATGGAGGCGTGGTTGAGGGCGTCGGAGATCACCGCGTCCTCGGCGCCCAGGAGGGTCTCGAAGACGCCGCCGTTGGCGTCGAAGCAGGAGGAGTAGAGGATCGTGTCCTCCTGGCCGAGGAAGGCCGAGAGGCGGGCCTCGAGCTCCTTGTGGACCTCCTGGGTGCCGCAGATGAAGCGCACGGAGGCCATGCCGTAGCCCCAGCGGTCCAGTGCGTCCTTCGCCGCGGCGACGACCTCGGGGTGGTCGGCAAGCCCCAGGTAGTTGTTGGCGCAGAAGTTGAGCACCTCGCCGGCAGCGCCCCCGGCGCCGCCCGAGGTGACGGCGACGGCCGCGCTCTGGGGGGTGCCGATGACGCGCTCGGGCTTGTGCAGACCGGCGGAGCGGATCTCGTCGAGGGTGGTGCGGAGGTCGTCGCGTACGGTCTCGAACATGCTGCGTTCTCCTTGTGCGGCGCGGAGGGGGGGCCGGGCCCCGCGGAGGGGGGAGGGTGTGCGGGGCCCGGCCGGGGGGAGAGGGTTCGTGGGGGAAGAGGGCGGTCGGGGCAGGACGCCCCTACGCCGTCCAGTCCAGGATGATCTTGCCGCTGCGGGCGGTCGACGCCTCGTCGAAGGCTGCCTCGAAGTCCCGGTGGGAGTAGCGGCCGGTGATGACGGGGCTGAGGTCGAGCCCGCCCTCCAGGAGCACCGTCATCGCGTACCAGGTCTCGAACATCTCCCGGCCGTAGATGCCCTTGATCGTGATCATCGAGGTGACGACCTTCGCCCAGTCGACGGGGAACTCCGTCGCGGGCAGGCCCAGCATGGCGATCCGGCCGCCGTGGGTCATGTTGTCGATCATGTCGCGCATCGCTTCGGCACGTCCGGACATCTCCAGGCCGATGTCGAAGCCCTCGCGCAGGCCGAGCTGCGACTGGGCCTCGGCGATCGAGGACTCGGCGACGTTCACGGCGAGCGTGGCGCCCGCCTTGCGGGCGATCTCCAGCCGCTCGGGGCTGACGTCGGTGATGACGACGTTGCGGGCTCCGGCGTGCCGGGCGACGGCGGCCGCCATGATGCCGATCGGGCCTGCCCCGGTGATCAGCACGTCCTCGCCGACGAGCGGGAAGGACAGCGCCGTGTGCACGGCGTTGCCGAAGGGGTCGAAGATCGCGGCGACGTCCAGGTCCACGGCCGTGCGGTGCACCCACACGTTCTGCGCGGGCAGAACCACGTACTCGGCGAAGGCGCCGTCGCGGCCCACGCCGAGGCCGATCGTGCTGCGGCACAGGTGGCGACGGCCGGCGAGACAGTTGCGGCACTTGCCGCACACCAAGTGGCCCTCGCCGCTGACGAGCGCGCCGAGCTCGATGTCCTGTACGTCCGCGCCGACCGCCGCGACCTCGCCGACGAACTCGTGGCCGAGGACGAGCGGGGTCTTGACCGCGCCCTGCGCCCAGCCGTCCCAGGAGCGGATGTGCAGGTCGGTTCCGCAGATGCCGGTGCGCAGCACCTTGATCAGCACGTCGCCGGGGCCGTACTCGGGCTCCGGGACGTCCATGAGCCACAAGCCGGGTTCGGCCTTGTGCTTGACGAGTGCCTTCATGGGTGGCTCCAGGCATGCGGAAGGGAGCGCCGCGAGCGTGCGGGGCTCGAACGGCGTCGGTGACGGGCACCAATCTGCCGATCTCCGTGGTGATCGGTCCATCGAGAGTTTCTTAAGCGGGCCGACAGCGCAGCTTCACGAGCGTGTCTTCACGCCTATGCTCCTCCCTTGACGGGGCAGGGAAAAGGGGAGGTGAGGGGCGTGCCGAGTCTGCGCAGCAGGGCACTTTCGGTGGCGCTGGCGGCGGTGGGGCGGCGAAGACGGTTCGCGAGTGCCGAGGCGGTGCGCGACCGGGTGGCGGCTGCCGCCCGCAGGCCCGCGTCGCATCTGCCGCCGCGGCGGCTGGGCCGGGTCGCTGACATCTCTCGTACGTTCGTCGGTGCCTGGCCGGTGTACGACGTGTCCCCGCTGGGGGCCGAGCCTTCGGCGCAGGTGCTGTACCTGCACGGCGGCTGCTACGTGGGCGAGCTGGAGCGCCCGCACTGGGAGCTGGTGCGGACCCTGGTGACGCGGGCCCGGGCGCGCGTCGTCGTGCCCGCGTACATCCTGGCGCCGCGCGGGACCGCGGACCGGACCGTCCCGGTCGCCACCGACCTGCTGAGCGGGCTGATCGCGGGCGGCGGCGACGGGGGGACGGTGCTGATCGGCGACTCGGCCGGGGCCGGGATGGCGCTGGCGGCGGCGCAGCGGCTGCGCGACCGCGACGGCGAGCAGCCTTCGCGGATCGTGCTGGTCTCGCCCTGGCTGGACGTGACGATGAGCCATCCGGACCAGCCGGCGATCGAGGAGGCCGACCCGCTGCTGGCCCGTGCGGGGCTGCTGGAGGCCGGGCGGCTGTACGCGGGGACCCTGGACGCCGAGGATCCCCTGGTGAGCCCGCTGTACGGGACGTTCTCGGGGCTGGCTCCGCTGACCGTGTTCAGCGGCACCCGCGACGTGCTCTCGACGGACAGCCGGGAGCTGGTGCGCCGGGCCCGCGCGGAGGGCGCCGAGGTGGAGTTCCACGAGGCGGAGGGAATGCCGCACGCGTACCCGCTGCTGGCGCTGGCCCAGGGGCGGGCGGCACGCGACCGGATCGTCGAGCTGGTCAGGTCCGCGGCGAGCGGGTGACGCCGGAGGCCGGACGGCGCGGGCCCGGCCCCCGGCAGGACGCCCGGGGCCGGTTACGCCGTACAGGTCATCAGCGAGCTGATGGGCCAGGCACGGTACGCCGTCCAGTAGGCCTCGTCGCGTACGCGGTCGGCGGGCGGGGTTCGGTTGGGCTGCCAGCCGACGGTGACGAAGCCCGCCTCCACCGCCGCTTCGGCGAGGTCGCAGTGGGCCCATTCGCGGAACTCGAAGGGCACCGGCGGCTCGGTCAGGAAGTGGGCCTTCAGCAGCGGTGCGTCGCCGTCCCGGACCCGGTCGAGGATGCGGACGCCATACGGTGACCAGTCCACTCTCGGGAACGCCCCGGCGTTGGGCACGATGGCGAGCAGTCGGCCGCCGGCGCGCAGGTTGGCGCGGACGGACCGGAACATCGCGTGGAGGGTGCGGCGGTCGGGTGCGTAGCTGAAGACGTACGCGGCGGTGGCGAGGTCGAAGGGGCCGAGGTCGGGCAGGCCCGCGGCGTCGGCGACGAGGTACTCGACGTCGGGGCGGCCCTTCGTCGCCTCGTGCTCGCGGGCCAGCCTGATCATCTCCTCGGAGACGTCCACGCCGACGGTCCGCCGGGCGCCGCCACGGGCCAGCAGGCGGGTGTTGTAGCCGTATCCGCACGCCAGGTCGAGGGCGTCGAGGCCGCGCAGTCCGCCGAGCGCGTCGAGGGCCCCGTGCAGGGTGTAGGTGTCGGCCGCGGAGAAGGCCGCCGTGCTCGCGGACTCCGCGTAGCGCTCGCCGATGGTGTCGTACTGGAACCGCATGCTCTGCCTTCCGGGGGCCTGCCGGGGGTGGGCCCCGTGCGTATCGTGCCCCGCGGTGCGCCCGGGCGGGCGGCCCGCACACCCGTACGCCCCCGTACGTCCCCCGGACGAGGGAAGCGGTCGGCCCATCGCGGCGGCGGTCCCGGCGGCCGGCGGGACCGGGCCGTGCACGGCGGGCGCAGTGGTGGCGGGGCCCCGTGGCGCGGGGCTGCGGGGGTCGTGGCGGCCTCGGCGCCGGGATGCCGATGGCGTCGCCGATGGCGCATGCTGACTGTGTGATGGCGAGAGCGGACGGCGTCGGCACCGCCACCGACGCCACGGTCGAGGCGCTCGCGCGGGCCGTCGCGGGCGCGGTGGAGGCCGTGGGCGGGTACGCGGGAGGGGTCTACCTGCGCTCGCGCTCCGACGAACTCCTGCTGCTCGCCCTGTTCTCCGGGCTGCCGCTGCCGCTGTTCCGGCCGTGGTGGCGGATGCAGGTCAACCGCCCCTACCCGGTGGCCGAGGCCTACCGGTCGGGGCAGGCCGTGCACCTGACCGACGCGGAGTCGGCGATGAGCCGCTTCCCCCAGTTCGTCGCCGGGCTGCCCTTCCCGTTCGCCTCGCTGTACGAGCCGGTCTCGTCGGGGTCGGAGCGCTACGGCGTGCTGGTGGTGCTGCGTCCGGCCACCCCCGGGGTCCCGGTCGGGGCCGGGGACCGCAAACGGCTCCGGCAGGCCGCGGACGAGCTGGCGCGCGAGCTGTCCGCCCTGTCGGCGGCGGGGGAAGCGGTGGGGTGGGAGGGGGACCCGGTGTGCATGCCGTCTCCGGCGCCGGAGACGGGGGCCGCGGGCGCCCGCGGTGCCGTGGACCGGCTCGCGCAGGCGGTGCTCTCCCTCGACCGGCAGGGCCGGATCGGCTTCGTGAATACGGCGGCGGAGCACCTTCTGGGCCTCGGCTCCGCGCATCTGCACGGGCGGCTGCTGTGGGAGGCGGTGCCCTGGCTCGGGCATCCCGCGTACGACGACCACTTCCGGGCCGTCTTCATGTCGTCGGAGCCGGTGCACTTCGCCGCCCGCCGCGGGCGACATCCGCCGGGCGCGTGGCTGGCGGTGGGCCTCTACCCGGCGGCCGACGGCGTGACCCTGACGATCGGCTCCGCCGACCCGCCCGCCTTCGCGCCGTCGGCCTCGGCCGACCCCGCCACGGGCCCGGGTTCGCCCGCCGACCAGGCGTCCACCCTGTACCGGCCGGTGGCCCTGGCCATCGCCCTGACGGAGGCGGTCACGGCCCGGCAGGTGTCGGCGGTGGTGACCGAGGAGCTGCTGCCCGCGTTCGGCGGCCGCCAGCTGGCGATCTACCTCCTCGACCAGCGGCATCTGTACCTGGCCTGGGAGACCGGTTTCCCGCAGGGCTTCCTGGACCGGTTCGACGGCGTCGCCCTCGATGTCCGGCTGCCGGGCGTGGAAACGCTGACCACGGGCCGGCCGCTGTTCTTCGAGTCGATGCAGCGGCTGGCCGCGGCCTATCCGGGCATCCCGCTGGACGCCGACGTCGGCGCCCGGGCGTTCCTGCCGCTGATCGCCTCGGGCCGGCCGGTCGGCTCGTGCATCCTCGGCTTCGACGCGCCGCGCGGTTTCAGCCCGGAGGAGCGTACGGTGCTGACCGCGCTGGCCGGGCTGATCGCGCAGGCCCTGGCGCGGGCGCGGCGCTACGACAGCGAGGCGGCGCTCGCCCACGGGCTGCAGTCGGCCTTGCTGCCGCACCGGCTTCCGGTGCGCGAGCACGTGCGGACGGTGGGCCGGTATCTGCCCGGCTCCGCGGGCATGGACGTCGGCGGTGACTGGTACGACGTCGTCGAGACCGGGTCGCGTCGGCTGGCCCTCGTCATCGGCGACGTCCAGGGCCACGGTGTGGCCGCCGCCGCGACCATGGGCCAGCTTCGCAGCGCCGTACGGGCCTTCGCGCTGGCCGGCAGCACGCCGGAGCAGGTGATGCGCGGCACCAACCGGCTGCTCATCGACCTCGATCCGGGGCAGTTCGCGAGCTGCTGCTACGTGGTGCTGGACCCGGCGTCCGGCTCGGCCCTGGCCGTCCGGGCCGGGCACCCGCAGCCGCTGCTGCGCCGTCCCGACGGCCGCACCGAGGTACTGGACCTGGCGGGCGGGGTGGTGCTGGGGGTCGACCCGGAGGCCTCGTACCCGGTGACGGAACTGCGGCTGGAGCCGGGCGCGGTGCTCGCGCTGTACACGGACGGGCTGGTCGAGCGGCCCGGTGTGGACATCGACGAGGGGGTGGAGCGGCTTCGGCTGGCGCTGGCGTCGGCGCTGCCGGTCCCGCTGACGGAGACCGCCGACCGGCTCATCGGCAACGCCGTCGACCGGCCGGACGACATCGCCCTGCTGCTGGCGTCCCTCGTTGGCGGGACGGAGCAGCCCGACCGGGGCCGTTCCTAGCTCAGCCCGCCCCGGTCGTCCGGTGGCCCATGCCGGCCAGGGTGAGCGCGGTGTTGACCAGGCCGACGTGGCTGAACGCCTGCGGGAAGTTGCCGAGTTGACGCCCGGAGACGGGATCGTACTCCTCCGCGAGCAGTCCCACGTCGTTGCGGACCATTAGGAGGCGTTCGAACAGGACGCGGGCCTCGTCCTCGCGGCCGGTCAGGTGCAGGGCGTCGGCGAGCCAGAAGGAGCAGGCGAGGAAGGCGCCTTCGTCGCCGGGCAGTCCGTCGACGGAATCGGTGGTGCTGTAGCGGCGGACCAGTCCGCTGCGGCCGAGTTCGGCGCGCACGGCGTCGACCGTGCCGATGACCCGAGGGTCGTCGGGCGGCAGGAATCCGACCCTCGGGATGAGGAGGGTCGCGGCGTCGAGTTCGCTGGAGCCGTAGTACTGGGTGAAGGTGCCGCGCTCGGGGTCGAAGCCGTGGTCGCAGACGTCGCGGTGGACCGCGTCCCGCATGGCGCGCCAGCGGTCCGGCTCGCCGGGCAGCGAGGGGTCGTCCTCCAGGGTCCGGACGGCCCGGTCCGCGGCGACCCAGGCCATCACCTTGGAGTGCACGAAGTGGCGGCGGGGGCCTCGGACCTCCCACAGGCCTTCGTCGGGCCGGCGCCAGTTCTGCTCCAGGAAGTCGAGGAGGGCGAGCTGGATCCGCCAGGAGTGGGATTCGGCGGGCAGTCCGGCGGACCTGGCCAGGTGCAGGGAGTCGATGACCTCCCCGTACACGTCGAGCTGGAGCTGGTCGACGGCGGCGTTGCCGACGCGGACCGGCGCGGAGGAGGCGTAGCCGCGCAGCCAGGGCAGTTCGCTCTCGGGGATGCGCCGCTCGCCCGCGATCCCGTACATAATCTGGAGGTCTTCGGGGGCTCCGGCGACCGCGCGCAGGAGCCACTCGCGCCACGCGCGGGCCTCGTCGAGGAATCCGGTGGTGAGGAGCGAGCCGAGGGTGAGGGTGGAGTCGCGCAGCCAGCAGTAGCGGTAGTCCCAGTTGCGGACGCCGCCGAGTTCCTCGGGCAGGGAGGTGGTGGCGGCGGCGGCGATTCCGCCGGTCGGGGCGTAGGTGAGGGCTTTGAGGGTGATCAGGGAGCGGGTGACCGCTTCCCGATAGGGGCCGTCGTAGCAGCACTGGGAGGTCCACTCGCGCCAGTCGGCGAGGCTGGTCTCCAGGGCTGCGAAGGGGTCGGTGGGTTCGGGGCGCGGTTCGTGCGAGGGGTGCCAGGTCAGGACGAAGGCGACGCGGCGGCCGGCGGTGACCGGGAACTGGGAGCGGGTGCTGTTGGCCTCGCCCCAGGTGCGGACGGGGGGGTCGCTGTGGAACCAGGCGGAGTCGGGTCCGGCGACGGCGACGCGGTCTCCGTCGCTGCGGCGGACCCAGGGCACGACGTGCCCGTAGTCGAAGCGCAGCCGCAGGGTGCTGAGCATCCGGACGGTGCCGCTGATGCCCTCGACGATACGGACGACGTCGGGGGCGACGTCGCGCTGCGGCATGAAGTCGATGACTTTGACCGTGCCGGTCTCGGTCTCCCAGTACGACTCCAGGACCAGGGAGCCGTCGATGTAGGCGCGGCGGGTGCAGCGCTCGTCGTCGGCGGCGCCGAGGGGGGCGATGCGCCAGTGGCCGTTCTCCTCGTCGCCGAGGAGCCTGGCGAAACAGGCCGCCGAGTCGAAGCGTGGCAGGCACAGCCAGTCGATGGACCCGTCGCGGCCGACCAGTCCGCTGGTCATGAGGTCGCCGATGAGTGCGTAGTCTTCGATGGGTTGTGTCATTGGTGCGCTCTTCCCCTGATCGTCCGGGGCCAATCAGTTCGAGCCCCGGACACCCCCGAGCGACGCGCTAGTTGCGCACGAGCAGCATCACGGCGGCGAGGACGGCACCGAGAGCGAGGGCCAGGGCTCCGTGGGCCGGGCGGTGGGCTCGCAGGACGGGCAGGAAGCGGTCCGCGGCGTAGCGGCCGGGGCCGGTGAGCGCGAGGGCCGCGGCGCCCGCGGTCAGGAGGAGTTCGTACTCGATTCCGGCGGGGGCGAAGAAGGAGCCGGTGCCGTGGACGGCGATCGCGTTGACGAGGGTGCCTACGACGGCGGCGCCGGCGAGCGGAGTGAGCAGGCCGGCGGCGAGCCCGAGGCCGCCGAGGGTCTCGGTCAGGCCCGCGAGGACGGCCATGGCGTCGCCGGCGGGGTAGCCGCTGGCGGTGAAGAACTGGCCGGTGCCGCTGATGCCGCCACCGCCGAACCAGCCGAAGAGCTTCTGCGCCCCGTGCGCGGCCATGGTCAGGCCGAGCACGAGACGCAGGAGCAGCAGGCCGGCGTCCTGGCCGGGGGTGGCGGGCAGGGTTCGTGCGGCCGGGGCGGCGGCCTGCGGCTTCGTCGTGGTGACGGAGGGGCTGGTCATCGTGGGGGTCCTTCCGGTGGTGCGGCCCGGGGAGGCAGGGAGAAATTTGTTCAAATTCGAACCGCTAGCCATGGACCCTAGCCGGTGATTCAAATTCGAACAACCCGTGTAGGGTGGGACCCATGGCTGAACCGCGATGGCTGGACGAGCGCGAGATGCGGGCCTGGAGCGGCTTCCTGGCCGCCTCGGCCCTGGTGAACCGGCGCCTCGACCAGCAGCTGAAGGACGACGCGGGGCTTTCGCACCCGCAGTACGAGATCCTCGTGCGGCTCGCCGCGGCGCCGGGCCGGGAACTGCGGATGACGGAGCTCGCCAACGGCCTGATCAACTCCAAGAGCGGCCTGACCTACCAGGTCACCCAGATGGAGAAGGCCGGACTGGTCCGCCGCCGCAGCTGCCCCTCGGACGTACGGGGGGTCTTCGCCGTGCTCACCGATGCCGGTAGCGCGAAACTGGAGGAGGCCGCACCCGGGCACGTGGCCACCGTCCGGGAGGTCCTCGTCGACGTCCTGACCCCGACGCAGCTCGACGCGCTCGCCGAGGGACTCGGCGAGGTCGGGCGCCGACTGCGCGAACCGGGGACCTGAGGTCCGCCGGCGGCCCCGGGGGTATCACCGGACGGAATCGGGGTATATGGGCGCCATGGACGGAACGGTCTGGCTCGTCGTGGGCTCGGTCGTCATGGCGGGGCTCGCCGTGGTCGCGGCCGTGCTGTTCGTGCGCGTGCTCAGGGCGCGCCGGCTCCTGGTCGACGCGGGCATCCCGCTGCACGACAAGGCCCTGTTCTGGGCCGCTCTCCTCTACACCGTCTCGCCCGTGGACCTGATTCCGGACCCGGTCTACCTGGACGACATCGGGATCCTGATGCTGGCGCTGCGCTCACTGCACGCGGCGGCCGCGGCCGCGCGCCCGTCGAAGGAGTCGGGCGTCGACGTCCGGACCGGCGCCTGATCCGATCCGGACCGGCCCGCTCCACGCAGACTTCCCGCCGGAAGCGGTGGGCCGCGCCCGTGCGGCGTGCGCCCGGATCCACGCCCCGCGGCTCAGCGCACGCCCCGCGGCCGGAACTGGACGCTGATGCGGGACCCGACGGCCCGCGCCGACTTCGGCACGGCGTGTTCCCTCGTCCGCTGGCAGGAACCGCCCATCACCACCAGGTCTCCGTGGCCCAGCGGCAGCCTCAGCAGGGTCGCCCCGCCGTGGCGGGGGCGGAAGGCCAGGTCGCGCGGGTCGCCCACGGAGATGATGGCGACCATGGTGTCCTCGGTCGCGGAACGTCCGGTCCGGTCGCCGTGCCAGGCGACACTGTCCCGCCCGTCGCGGTACAGGCACAGTCCGGCGGTGGTGAACGGCTCGCCCAGCTCGGCGGCGTAGTGGCTGCTCAGCGCGTCCCGGGCGGCGACGAGCGAGGGGTGCGGCAGGGCCTCGCCCTCGCCGTAGAAGGCGAGCAGCCGGGGCACCTCCACCTCCCGCTCGTACATCTGGCGCCGCTCGGCGCGCCAGGACACGTCGGCGGCCAGCCGCTCGAAGAGCGCGTCCGCGCCGCTCAGCCAGCCGGGCAGGTGGTCGACCCAGGCCCCGGCGCCGAGCTCGGTCCGGCGCAGCCCGCCGAGAGGGCCGGGGCCGATCTCGTCGCCCTGGTCGAAGAGGGAGCCCTGCAGAGCCCGGACCGCGTGCATGGCCCCAGCCTAACCCCTTAACCGAACAGATGCGCGAATACCTGCGGTGCGACTCGGCCCCGGCCTCCCCGCCCGCCGTTCAGAGCCGCCGGCGGGCGCGCGTACGGCGGGGTGGCCGGGTGAGGAGGGTGAGGGCGAGCGAGGCAGCGGCGGCGAGGGCGATCGCCGCGCCGGCCCCCACGTACTGGGCGAGCGCCCCGGCGATCACGGCGCCCAGGCCCTGCCAGGTCATCCGCCCCGCCGATTCGACGCCCTGGACCTGCCCGCGGATCGACTCGGGGGTCAGTTCCAGGAGTTGCTCCTGGAGGGGCAGGGTGGCCGCGAAGCCGGCACTGGCGAGGAACACCGAAATCACCAGGACAGGGGTGGGCGGGTGAAGGGCGAAGAGCAGGAAGGGTGCGGCGAGCAGCAGCCGCAGGGCGAAGGCGTGGCGGCGGCGCCGCCCTGCGGTGAGCAGCCTGCCGACGACCAGGTCGCCGAGGAGCATGCCGGCGGACCCGGCGGCCAGGAGGGTCCCGGCGCGGCCGGGGTCGTAGGAGATGAAAAGGGCCTCGCAGCCGACGATCAGGCCGTTGGGAACCCACAGGGCCAGCAGCAGGGCCCGCCTGCGGGGGTGGGAGAACACGTCGGCGTTGGTCCGCCAGGTCTGCCGCAGGCCCGGACGACGGGTGAACCGGACCGAGCGTTCCCGGACGGTGGCCGCCACCACGACCGCCCCGAGGGCGGTGAGGCAGGCGGCGACGGCGAAGACCCCCTGGGGGCCGGCGTATCGCAGCAGTGCGGCGCCTCCGGCGTAGCCGAGTATCGCCGTCGCGCCCGCGGTCATGTTCAGCAGCGAGCGGGCCCGTGCGTATCCGGCGGCCGGCACAGCCTCGGCGAGCAGCCCGAGCCGCGCGCCGGTTGCGAGGGACTGGAAGAAGCCGAGGGCCAGCAGCAGGGCGAACCGGGCCGCGAGCGGCAGCCCGGGCACCGCCTGGGCGCAGACGCCCGCGAGCGAGGCGAGTTGGAGCAGGAGGAGGGTGCGGCGGGGGCGTTTCCCGTCGGCGACCGACATCAGCGTCAGGGCGCCCAGGACCGTCGTGAAGGTCGCCCCGTACATGCTCACGGCGGTCAGGAACGGCGAGCCGGTCTGCCGGTCGACCAGGGTGCCGAGCGCGATGCCGGACAGGGCGCCCGCGGCGGCGGTGAGGGTGAAGCTGAGGTAGAGGCCGCTGAATTCCGTGGTGCGGAGGAGGGCCCGGTAGCCGGTGGACGGCGGGGCGTCGTGGCCGGTGGCCAGGTGGGAAGGCATGAAAAAAGCCTCCGGGCGCATGCGCGGAGCACACGTGCCGAAGGCCAACGACGGGGACTCTAGCAGGACTCGCGGACCGCTCGCCGAGCATTCGACGTTTCCGAAGAGTCCGCAACGGCATTACCGCAGCGTAGGTGTGTGATCAGGGACTCACGGTCTTGGCCGCGGGCCCGCCGCACGGTAGCGTCACGGCGACATTTCCACATAGCGACGACGGCGAGACGGAAGCCCGGTGTGAATCCGGCATGGTCGCGCCACTGTGTGCTGCGGTGCCCTCGCCATGGGCGTCGCGGCGAGTCAGACCCGAGGACCGTCGTCCTGCACCACCGTATGGGACGCGTTGTTCCCCAAGGAGGTTCCATCATGGCCGAGGCTGTCGCTTCCGCTGCCATATCCACCCCCGCCGTCTCGCCGTCGGCTCCGCTGCCCGTGCGCGCGGTACTGCCCTGGGCTGCCTTCGTCGGTCTCCTGATGCTCGTGGCCCTCTACTTCGTCGGTGCCGAACAGGGCGCCACCGCCGTGTTCGCCGGTGAGGGCGTGCACGAGTGGGTGCACGACGGGCGTCACCTGCTCGGCTTCCCCTGCCACTGAGAGGCCGCGCACATGTACGCCTCCACTGTCAGAGGTCTGCTGGTCCGCGGCATGCTCGCGGGCCTGATCGCGGGGCTGGTCGCCTTCGCCGTCGCCTACGTGGTGGGTGAGCCGCCGGTACGGGGTTCCATCGCCGTGGAGGAGGCCGCCGCCTCCCATGACACCGCGAGCGCCCCGAGCGCTCACGCCGGACACGGTGGTGACGCCGCGTCGGGCGAGGCCGCCGAGGAGGAGGAGCTCGTCAGCCGGCCGGTCCAGTCGACCGTCGGCCTGGCGACCGGTGTCCTGGTCTACGGGGTCGCGCTGGGCGGCATCGCCTCGCTCGCGTTCTCGTTCGCCCTCGGCCGGGTCGGCGGCTTCAGTCCGCGGGCCACGGCCGCGCTCACCGGGGCGGGGGCGTTCGCCCTGGTCTACCTGGTGCCGTTCCTCAAGTACCCGGCCACCCCGCCGGCGGTCGGCAATCCGGACACGATCGGACAGCGCACCACGCTGTTCTTCCTGATGATCCTGCTGAGCGTGCTGCTCGGCGTCGGCGCGGTCATCCTCGGGCGGCGCCTGGCACCCCGCCTGGGCAACTGGAACGCGACGCTGGCCGCGGCCGGCGGCTTCGTCGCCGCCACCGCCGTGGCGTTCGTGTTCCTGCCGGACAACAGCGACGCGGTCCAGCCCGGTTTCCCCGCGGCCCTGCTGTGGGAGTTCCGGATGGCCTCGCTGGCCGTCCAGCTCGTCCTGTGGACGGTGTTCGCCGTCGTCTTCGGGATCCTGGCCCAGCGGCTCCTGGACGCGCGCACTGACGGCGCGGAAGTGACGGCTCAGCAGCAGGCGCCCGCCCTCGGCTGATCCACCGCCACGTGCGCGCACGGGCCTCGCACCCCCTGGGGGGTGCGAGGCCCGTGCGCGTTCTCCCGCGTGCGCATCGGCGCACCCTTCGCGCACCGGGCGCCCTACGATGTCCGCATGAGCTCAGGCACGCGTCCGGCAGGTGCGCGGGATGCGCAGGAGCGGGGTGACCGGCTGGAGGTCGCCGCGTCCGTGCTGGCGCTGCTCGCGGACCGCACGCGACTGGCGCTGATGGAGCGGCTCGGCCGGGGCGAGGCGGACGTCACCACGCTCACCGAGGCGTGCGGCGCGGCCCGTCCGTCCGTGAGCCAGCACCTGGCCAAGCTCCGCCTCGCCGGGCTCGTCACCACCCGCAGGGACGGGCGCCGCGTGGTCTACTCCGTGCGCCACGGACACCTGCGCCGGCTGGTGGACGAGGCCATGAACGTCGCGGACCACGAGATCGGCTCCCTCCCGCCGCACGACTGAGCCCGTCGACCGGGCCCGGGGCGGCCGTGATGGCCCGGCTCGTCGCCGGCGATACGTGCACAGGTGCGCACATGTTGGCTACGCTGGCATGGCGTCATCGATCCGCCGACCGGAACGGGGCCGCCCGTGCCGTCCTCACCCTCCGTGCCGTCCGCGCGGTCAGTCCTCCGCAACGCCACCTACCGCCGCCTGTTCACCGCCCAGGTCGTCGCGCTGGTCGGCACCGGGCTCGCCACCGTCGCGCTCAGTCTGCTCGCGTACGACCTCGCCGGTGACGGTGCACCGGAAGTCCTCGGCACCGCCCTGGCGGTCAAGATGATCGCCTACGTGACGGTCGCGCCGCTGGTGACCGCCGTCGCCGACCGGGTCCCCCGCCGCATCCTCATGGCGGCGACGGACCTTACCCGCGCCGGTGTCGCCCTGGCCCTCCCCCTCGTCACCGAGGTGTGGCAGGTCCACGTCCTGATCTTCCTGCTCCAGGCGGCCTCGGCGGCCTTCACCCCGGCCTTCCAGTCCACGATCCCCGAAGTCCTGCCCGACGAACGGGACTACACCCGGGCCCTGTCGATGAGCCGGCTCGCCTACGACCTGGAGAGCCTGTTCAGCCCGGCCCTGGCCGCGGCGCTGCTCACCGTGGTCTCTTACGACCGGCTGTTCGCCGGCACCGCCGCCGGCTTCCTCGCCTCCGCCGCACTCGTGACCACCTCCGCGCTGCCCCGGCCCGCGCCCGCCGAACGGACCGGCGGGGCATACGCCAGGACCGCCTTCGGCATCCGCCTGTTCCGGGCCACTCCGCGACTGCGGGCCCTGCTCGCCCTCGACCTGGCGGTCGCCGCCGCCGGGGCCTTCGTCCTCGTGGACACCGTCGCCGTCGTCCGCGGCCACCTCGACCGCCCCGCCGGGGCGGTATCGGTCGCCCTGGGTGCGTACGGTGCCGGGTCCGCGCTCACCGCGCTCGCCCTGCCGCGGCTGCTGCGGCGTTCCGTCGACCGCGCCGTCATGCTCCGGGCCGCCGCCGCGCTCCCGGTGGTCCTCGCCGCCGCGGCTGGGCTCACCGCGACCGGGCCCGGCGACTGGTCCTGGCCCGCGCTGCTGGCGGCGTGGGCGGCGATCGGGGCCGCGTCCTCGGCCGTCCTGACGCCCGGGGGCCGGGTGGTCCGCCGCTCCACCGCTGACGCGGACCTGCCCGCCGCCTTCGCCGCCCGGTTCTCCCTCTCCCACGGCTGCTGGCTGCTCACCTACCCGCTGGCCGGGTGGCTCGCCCCGCGGGTCGGCCTATCAGTGACCGCCGCTGCCCTGGGAGCGGTCGCCCTGGCCGCCACCGCCGCTGCGGCGGCGGCCTGGCCGGTCCGCGACCCCGACCGGCTGGACCACGTACACCCGGACCTGCCGCCCGGTCACCCTCACCTCGCGGACGCCCGCCCGGCCGGCGGCGGTTGGCGGCACGGCCACCACTACGTCATCGACCAGCACCACCACCAGTGGCCCGGGCGGGACGGCACCCGTCGGAAAAACCCTGGCCGGCCGCGGTCGGGGTCGCTACGATCACCGCGATGAACCTTCACTCCACTCACGGATCGGAGGTCCCCACCGCGCAAGGTGAGCGCTGATGCTCACTCGGACCGCGAACGGGGACTCCCGCCTCGCCCTCTGGCTCCGCGTACGGCAGTACGCCGTGCCGGCACCCATGATCGAGACTGCGACCGCCCGCCGCCACTGCGGCGACTGGGCCGCGGCATGCGCCGCCGCAGGCTTCGATGTCGACTTCAACCTGCGTTCCCTGGCCCGCTCGCACGGCCGCGACCTCGCGGACCGGATCCGGGCCGACCTCCGCCACCTGGCCCCCGACCTGCTGCGCTGGCACATGCCGCGGATCGCTCCCCACGGGCTGCTGCGCCCCGGCCTGACTCTCACCCTCGCCCGGTACGCCACCGCCGGGCCCGAGGACAAGGCTGCCCCGGTGCACCTGGTCGCCCGTACCCCACCCGCCTGGGCGGACGGCGGCCAGCGCATCGGCCTCGCGCTGTGGGACGGTTCCCGCTCCGAGGCCGGGGTCGCCGGCGCCGACCCCCGCCGCGCTGCCCGCCCCGACCGGCGCTTCCGCCTCGACCTGCACCGCCACTTGTGGGACGCCCGCCGGACGGACGAACTGCGGGCCCGCTCCGGGGCCGACGGGCCGCCGTGCCGCGATCCGTCCGGACCGGATCCCGACCTCGCCGGAGCGCTGCCACCGGAGCACGGCTGCGCCGTCGACCGGTGGGCCGCCGAGGCCGGAATCGTGCTCCGGGCCGAGGGGCGCGACACCGGCAGCATCACCGTGCGGCTCGGAGGCCGGCAACGGCTGGTCCTGGACCTGGTCCGGGACGGGCCCGGCACCGGTGCTCCCTCCCTCCGGATCCGAACCGCCCCCACGGATGGCAGCGCCCACACGCTCCCGGTGCTGCCCGACGCGGCGGCCCGGCTGCTCCCGGACCTGGAACTGCTCCGCACCGGCTCCATCGAGGCCGCTCGGCTGCACCCGCTGGTCGCCGCCGCCCTGGCACCGGAGGCCGCAGCAGCACCGGCGCCGCGAACCGCCGGCCCGGAGACGGGGCCCGGGCAACCGCGTCCGGTCGAATGCCGTGGAGCCCGGCACCGCATCGGCCTCGTCGACGGGGTGCTGACACCACTGGACCACGGCCCGGACGAGGTCCGGCGCGAGGAACTGCTGGCGGCCCTGTCCGGAACTCCCCTGCCCTGTCTGCGGGCCATCGACGCGGCACACCGCCGGCCGGACTGCCTCACCGGCGTCCGTGAACGCCTCGACCACGGAGACGTCACCGGCGCGCTGGCCGTCGTCGAGGGCCTGCTGGGCCCGGACGCCCTGCTGCGTCCGGGCGCCCTGCTGGACGAACTGGAGGCGGCCGCCCGACGGCGGATCACCTACGGGCTGTTCCGTGCGGGCCTGGCCGGCCCCGGGCCCAGACGCCTCCCCCCGAATCCCGTTCGCGCCCGGCACGCCCGCCGGGCCTCCTGAGCACCGGCGGGCCGCGCCGTCGGCCGTGCCCCCTTCTCCCTTCACCCTTTACGAAACCCGCAGGTGACCCTTCATGCCCACGGACATGCCCACCCTCTCGCAACTCGACGTCGCCGGCACTCTGCTGGCCCTGCTCGGCGAGACCACCACCGAGCCCCGCCCCGATGACCAGCTCGAAGCCCTCACCCTGGCCGTCGCCGCGGACCTGCCCGTCCTGCTGTGGGGCGAACCGGGGATCGGGAAGACCGCAGCCCTGACCCAGCTCGCCACCTCCCTGGGCCTGCCGCTCACCACGGTCATCGCCAGTGTGCACGAGCCGTCCGACTTCTCCGGGCTGCCCGTCGTCGGCGACGACCCCGCCGAACAGGGCGTCCCCATGGCCCCGCCGGACTGGGCAGTGCGCCTGGTGCGGGCCGGGCGCGGCCTGCTCTTCCTCGACGAGCTGTCCACCGCGCCCCCGGCCGTGCAGGCCGCACTGCTGCGCCTGGTACTGGAACGGCGGATCGGTGCCCTGCACCTGCCGCCCGGCGTGCGGATCGTGGCGGCCGCCAACCCGAGGTCCTCGGCGGCCGACGGCTGGGAGCTGAGCCCGCCGCTGGCCAACCGGTTCGTCCACCTCCAGTGGACCCACGACCACGATGTCGTCGTACGCGGCCTCGGCGGGACCTGGCCGCGCGCCACCCTGCCTCGGCTCGACCCTCAGGCCCTGCCGGCCGCCGTCGACTTCGCCCGGCGCGCGGTGTGCGGGTTCCTCACCACCCGGCCCCCACTGGTACACCGCCTGCCCTCCGGCGAGACGCGGCGGGGCGGCGCCTGGCCGTCGCCCCGCAGCTGGGACATGACACTGCGTCTGCTCGCGTTCGCCACCGCCGCCGGCTCCTCCCGGGAGGTCCTCTCCCTGCTGGTCAGGGGGACCGTGGGGGACGGCCCGGGACTGGAACTGCTCGCCGCGCTGGACCGGATGGAGCTCCCGGACCCCGAAGCACTGCTCCGCGACCCGGCCGGCGCCGAACTACCCGAACGGGGCGACCAGCGCCAGGCCGTGCTCGACGGGATCGTGTCCGCGGTCAACCGGCGTCCGGAGAAGTCCCGCTGGGACGCGGCATGGACGATCATGGCCCGGGCTCTGGAGACGGGGGCCCCGGACCTGGTGGTCGTCCCGGCGACCGCGCTGGCCGCGCTGCGCCGGGACGAGTGGGACGTACCCGCCACGATCGAGCGGCTCGCCGGGGTGGTGGACCTGTCCCGGCGCGCGGACCGGGCCGCGGAAGGAGCCGGGGACCGGGCGGGCGTCGCCGCGGGGGCCCGCCCGTGAGTGCCGGGGCGCCGGGGGCGCTGGACCGGGACAAGCTCTACACCGCCCGGCTGCACGCCGCACGGGTCCGGCCGTACCTCGCTACGGCGCTGTTCGCGCTGCACACCGTGGAGTCGCGGCAGGTGCCGACAATGGCCGTCGACAGGTACTGGCGGGTGTATGTCTCCGCCGGGTTCGTGGACCGGACCCCGGTCAGGGACCTGGCCGGTGTCTGGGTCCATGAGGTGTCCCACCTGCTGCGCGACCACCACCGGCGGGGTGACCGGACCGCGCGGCTCCAGGGACTGCAAGGGCCCGGGGCACGGCTGCGGATCAACATCGCCGCGGACCTGGAGATCAACGACGACGTGTTCGGCCACGGGCTGGTGCGGCCGGCGGGGGCCGTCACCCCGCAGCACCTGGGTCTGTCCGGGGGCGAGTTGATGGAGGACTATCTGCACCAGTTCGGGCTGGGGCCGCGGACGCAGGCCCTGGTCTGGCTGGACTGCGGCAGCGGCGCCGACGGGATGGAGCGTGCGTGGGACCTGGGAGCGGACGGCGCGCACGGCCTCAGCGCGCACGAGCAGGACGCGGTCCGCTTCCGGGTGGCGCAGGGCATCAACGGGCGCCCGGGACGCGCTCCGAAGGGCTGGAAGCGGTGGGCGGAGGAGGCCTTCCACCCACCGCAGGCGTGGCGGGAGCTGTTGGGCGCGGCGGTCCGGTCCGCAGCCTCCGGCGCGGGGGCCGGCGAGGACTACAGCTACGGCAGGCCCTCCCGACGCTCGGCCGGGCTGCCCGGCATCGTCCTGCCCAGCCTGCGCCGCAGGCCGCCGCGGGTCTCCGTGGTGATCGACACCTCCGGTTCGGTCAGCGACGCCGAACTGGGCAGCGCGCTCCTGGAGGTCGCCGCGATCGCGCAGGCCGTGGGCGGGCGCCGCGACCTGGTCACCGTGGTGCCCTGCGACGCGGCGGCGCGGATCGTGCACCCGCTGTGCGAGGGCGAGGGCATCCCCCTGCTGGGCGGGGGCGGTACGGATCTGCGCGCGGGCTTCGCCAAGGCCCTGCAGGCGGGGCCGCCGCCCGACGTCATCGTGGTCCTGACGGACGGGCAGACGGCCTGGCCGGCCGCCCGCCCGCCCTGCCGGACGGTCGTGGGCCGCTTCACCCGCCCGGTGGCTCTCCGGTGGAACGAGGACGACCCGCACTACCGCCCGGACCGGACACCGCCCTGGGCCCGGGTGGTGGAGATCGGATCGGGCGCCGGCCGGTGAGCCGTGCCTACGCGGCCTGCTCCGTCCGGCCGGCGGGGTCCGGAGCGCTGAGGCGGCGAACGCCGTGGGCCGTGGCGAGCCGCGCGATCAGCAGGCAGTACAGCGGCGCGGCGACGAGTTCGAGGACGAGCGCCTGCCACGGGGCGTCCGCCGCGTTCCCCGATTCGGCCAGCTCCCCCAGGGCGACGGTGATGCCGTAGGCAGTCATGTTGTTCGCCACGTGCACGGCGATGACGGCCTCAAGGCCTCCGGTGCGGATGGTCAGCCACCCCCACCACAGGGCGGAGTAGAAGAGCAAGGCGAATCCCGACCACTCGCCGAAGCCGTGCGCGACGGCGAAGAGCGCGGACGCGAGGACGATGCCGGGCCACGGGGACCGCAGGAACCCACCGAAGAACTGGGCGAGCCAGCCCCGGAAGACGAACTCCTCGGCCGCGGCCTGAAAGGGGATCAGGGCCCACAGCACGAGGAGGGAGAGCACGAACCCGGACCATCCGGGGAAGTCGCCGGCGAGGGACTCCTCGCCGTCGCTGAGGTAGCCCCACAGCGCCAGCCCGCCCATCTGGAGGACGATCAGCGGGAAGGCAACCGCCGCGCAGCGGACCAGCCAGCCCCAGCGCAGCCGGCCCACGACCGAGGCCGCGGTCCCGGCGGGGCGGCTGCCGCACCAGCGGACGGCGAGCAGCACGACGGGTATGCCGGTGGCTATGGAGAGCAGGGCGAGTGCCTCGTCGGCGAGGGGATCCGCCAGGATCCGCTCGCCGTCCTCGGCGGCGAAGTCCGCCCCCAGCACGTAGCCGGCGAGGGCGCCGAACGCGATCACCACCAGCGGCAGGGCCAGATTCCCGACGGCGACCAGGAGGAACTCCCCGATGCGCTGCGGGGCCTTCTGCCGGCCGTTGCGGCCCTGTTCGTGGAAGGCGCTGCCGGCCGGCGCGGTAGCGGTCGGCGGGGGCGGCGGGGGCCCGCCGTGCACGGCGAGCGGCCACCCCTGCGCCGGGGCCGGCCATCGCGGAGCGCCTGCGGGCGGCGCGGCCCACACGTTCGGCGGGGGCGTATCTGACACAGCGGGACCCTTTCCGTCACGGCCGTTCACACCCCCATTCGATCACGTGGCCGTCCCGGGGCTCAGCACGCTTTCGCGCGGGAGCCGCAGGGGAGGCGCGGGGCGCGGGGCCGGAAGGGGCAGCGAGAACCAGACGGCCTTGCCCTCGGCCGTCGGCAGCGTGCCCCAGGAGGAGGCGAGGGAGTCGACGAGGAGCAGGCCGCGGCCCGATTCGGCGTCGGGGGCGGCGAATCGGGCCTGGGGCAGGACCGGGCTTCCGTCGCAGACCTCGACGCTGAGTTCGCGGCCGGCCTGGCGCAGCCGGAGCCGCACGGGTCCGCGGCTGTGGTTGACCGCATTGGAGAGCAGCTCGGAGGTGAGCAGGCAGGCGGTGTCGCGGAGTTGCTCGTCGTCCTTGCCCCACAGGGCCAGGGTGTTGCGCAGGAACCGCCGCCCCGCGCCGACGCTGCTCGGGTCCGCGGCGAGGAGCATGCTCTGCGAGGTCACCGGGGTGTCGGGGATGCGGACGAGCAGGAGGGTCACGTCGTCGGGGTTGTCGTCGGCGTCCGGGAGCAGTTCGTCCAGCAGCCGGTCGGCGGCCGCCTCCAGGCCGTCCGACGTGGCGACGGCCTTCTCCAGCGCCGCCGCGAGACCGTCCACCTGCCCGTCGATGTCGCTGTCCGGCGTCTCGACCAGGCCGTCGGTGTAGAGCGCGAGCACCGAGCCGGGCTCGACGGTGTGCCGGGTCTCGTGGTGGGGCACCTCCCCCACCCCCAGCGGCACGCTCACCTCGACCGGCAGCCGGGTCACCTCGCCGCCCGGGGCGACGAGCAGGACCGGCAGGTGCCCCGCCGAGCACATGGTGATCTCCGCCGAGTCGGCGTCGAGGACCAGGTAGCAGCAGGTGACGAACTGGTCCGGCAGTTCGCTGACGACCGCGTCCAGGGCGCGCATGAGCTGCCACGGCGGCATCCCGGTCTTGGCCAGCGCGTGGGAGGCGGACTTGAGCTGTCCCATGACGGCGGCGGCGTCCAGGCCGCGCCCCATCACGTCGCCGACCATCACGCCGACCCGGCCCCCGCCCAGCGGGATGAGGTCGAACCAGTCGCCGCCCACCCCGGCCCCCTGCCGCGCCGGGAAGTACCGGCTCGCGGTGGGCATCCCGGGAACGTCCGGTGGGGATCCCATGAGGCTGCGCTGGAGGGTCAGCGCGACGTGGCGCTGCTGCTCGTAGAGCTTGGCGAGCATCTCCTCGGCCGACTTGCGTTCGGTGACGTCGCGGATGGCGGCGGAGACCAGGGTGCCGTCGGGCGTCTCCAGCGGGCTCAGGCTGATCTCCACCGGGAACTCGCCCCCGTCGCGGCGCAAGCCGTACAACTCCAGGCCCGCGCCCATGGGGCGGGTCTTGCGGTTGACGAAGTAGCCGTGGCGGAAGTCGGCGTGGTGACCGCGGAATCGTTCCGGTACGAGCACCTCCACCGGTCTTCCCAGCAGTTCCTCCCGCGCATACCCGAAGAGGGCCTCGGTTTGGGCGTTGACGAGCTGGATCGCGCCGCGCTCGTCGACGATCACCATGGCGTCCGGGGCCGCCTCCAGCAGGGCCCGGAAGCGCTCCTCGGCGGCCCTGCGCTCGCTCACGTCGCGTACGGCCGCCGAGATCAGCAGGCCTTCCGGGGTCTCCAGCGGGCTCAGGCTGATCTCCACCGGGAACTCGCGCCCGTCCCGGCACAGGCCGTACAGCTCCAGGCCGGCGCCCATCGGGCGGACCTGGCGGCTCGCTGCGTAGCCGACCCGGTGGCCCGGGTGCTGGCCACGGAACCGCTCGGGGACCAGCACCTCGATGTGGCGGCCCAGGAGCTCCGCCCGGGGGTGGCCGAACAGGGCCTCGGTCTGCGCGTTCACCAGCCGGATCACCCCGGCGTCGTCCACGATCACCATCGCGTCCGGTGCCGCTTCCAGCAGAGCCCTGAACGGCTCTTCAGTCGTCGCTGCCACGCCGCGCCTCGCACTCGTCGAATTCCGCAGAAGCACACATACGACCACGTGGCCGAATCTCGCGCTTCCGGTTGACCGGATGCGGCGCCAATTGACCGATTCTGCGCAGCCGAGGCGCTGTAGGAGTCAGCGTCGGTCTGACGCGCCCGTGCGGACCGCGGGCCCGCGACACGGGTGCTGATCTATGGTGGCGGCAGGGAGTGGCCCGGGCGGACGCGAGGCGAGGAGATCCGGTGCGTGACGCAGAGTTCTTCCGGAGCTGGATGGCGGCCGCCGCGGCCGCCGTGGAGCGTGAGGCGGACCGGCTCACGGAGCTTGACTCCGCCATCGGGGACGCCGACCACGGGAGCAATCTCCTGCGGGGTTTCACGGCCGTGCGCACCACCCTGGAGGCCGAGGCCCCGGCCGCGCCGGGCGCGGTGCTCCAGCTCGCCGGGCGGACGCTGATCTCGACGGTCGGCGGTGCGTCGGGCCCGCTGTACGGGATGCTGCTGCGCCGGACCGGCAAGGAGCTCGGGGAGGCTCCGGAGGTGTCCGACGAGGAACTGCGGGAGGCCCTGGACCGAGGGGTCGCCGCGGTGGCACAGCTGGGCGGAGCGGCCGCGGGCGACAAGACCATGCTGGACGCACTGCTGCCGGGCGTGGCCGCGCTGGGCACGTCGTACCGTGCGGCGGCGGACGCGGCACAGAGCGGGGCGCTGGCGACCGTGCCGATGCAGGCGCGCAAGGGGCGGGCCAGCTATCTGGGTGAGCGCAGCATCGGCCACCAGGATCCGGGCGCAACCTCGTCGGCGCTGCTGCTCGGGGCGCTCGCGGATGTGGCCGGGCGGACGGAGGACGCGCGGTGACGGGCGGACGCGACGACGACGGTACCCCGCCGGACCTGGTCGGGGTCGTGCTGGTCTCGCACAGTGCACAGGTGGCGGAGTCGGTGGCGGAGCTGGCACGGGGCCTGGCGGCGGGTGGAGCGGTGGCTCCGGTGGCCGCTGCGGGCGGCACGTCCGCCGGTGGGCTCGGCACGAGCGCGGAGCGGATCGTGCAGGCCGCGCGCGAGGTGGACCGGGGCGCCGGGGTGGCCCTGCTGGCGGACCTCGGGAGCTCGGTGCTGACGGTGAAGACGCTGCTGCTGGAGGACGAGCTTCCGCCGGATTCACGGCTGGTGGACGCGCCGTTCGTCGAGGGCGCGGTGGCGGCAGTGGTCGCCGCGTCCGCGGGCGCCCCGCTGGCACAGGTCGCGGAGGCCGCGGCCGAGGCGTACGCCTACCGCAAGGCCTGAGGCGCGGGCCGCGCGGCCGTCCGCCGCGTGGCGGCGATCGGCGGACGCACGGCCGGCTCCCGCGATCGCGGCGGGCCCGCCCCGAAAGCCGGGGGACCGACCGCGGGCGAGGCTGCCGCCCGGCAGATCGGCCGGCCGGTCCGCCGGGCGGCGGCCTCGTGCGGTTCGCGCCCCGGTCCGGTCAGCCGATCGACCTACCGGAGCCAAGGGATCCCGAAGCGGGCGGAGGAGTCCCGTGCGGTCCGTCGACGCCCGGAGGGCCCTGCAGCGCGGGCCCCCGGTCCCGGACGCCGCGGGCCCGCGCTGATCCGCAGGGACCTGCGGGGTCGGCCGCTCGGCGTCAGCGTCCGCGCAGGGACTGGATCTCGCGGCGGTCGCGCTTCGTGGGGCGGCCCGTGCCCCGGTCCCGGACACCGACGACCGCGGCCTCCACGGCGGTCGGCGGCGGCGGGCTCTTGTCGATCAGGCACTCGGCGGCGACGGGCGCGCCCACCCGCTTGGACACGGGACGTCTGACGACGACGATCCGCTCGCGCCCCGCGTGGAAGAGCCGCACCTCGTCGCCGGCGCGGATCGGCTGCGCCGGCTTGGCGCGCTCCCCGTTGACCTTCACATGGCCCGCCCGGCAGGCCGTCGCCGCGATCGAGCGGGTCTTGGTCAGACGTACGGACCAGATCCACGCATCGACCCGCACCGTGCCCGTTTCCGTCACCGATACCTCATCAGCCATGCCCCGACTCTAACGATTCGGGCCCCTCAGGACGGAATGAGTTTCCGGCAGTGTTCGGCGGATACACCAAGGGGTGCCGCATCTGCCATGGCGATCAACCAAAGAGGATTGCACATGCGCCATTCATGCCCCTACCTTGTCGCACATGCAGTCCTACACCATGGAGCGGGTGGCGCGACGTCCGAGCGTCGGCCCGGACACCGCGCGGCGCCGGGCCGACGCCGGCCGGGTCGTGAACCGGCGCGGCGGGGCCGGCCGGCCGCCGGTCGACGGCCCCTCGAAGTCCGCCCGCGCCCGGCTCGCCCGCGCCTGAACCGCGGACGCAGCCCGCGGCGGGCCGACGACCCGCTCCCGGCCCACCCCGCGGCCCCGCACCACCATCCCTCAGCACCGCCGCACCCTCCCCACCCGCTCCGCCCGTCACCGGCGCGGGTCACCACAGCGCGGATCCGGCACCCGGCCGGCCGCCGAGCCGACCGAGGAGCCCGCACCCATGTCACCGTCCCCGACCCCGGCCCTCCGCCGCACCGCCGCCGCCGTCCTGTCCGCCGCCCTGCTCGTGGCTCTGACGGCCTGCGGCGAGGACAAGCCCGCCGCCTCCGGCTCCGACCCGGCCGCGCCCTCGGCGTCCACCGCACCGAAGGCGATCACCGTCCTGGCCGCCGCCTCCCTCACCGACGTCTTCAGGACCGCGGGCGAGGCGTACCAGAAGTCCCACCCCGGCACGAAGGTCACCTTCTCCTTCGCCGGATCCCAGGAGCTCGCGGCGCAGGTCAGGCAGGGTGCTCCGGCCGACGCGCTGGTGACTGCCGACACCAGGACCATGGAGGGACTGAAGGCCGAAACCGGCGACGCCACGATCATCGCGAAGAACCGGCTGGTCATCGCGGCCGGCAAGGGCAACCCGTTCAAGATCGACGAGCTCGGGGACCTCGCCAACGCCAAGATCAAGGTCGTGCTGGCCGCGCCCGAGGTGCCGGTCGGCCGCTACAGCAAGCAGATCCTCGACGCCCAGAGGATCGAAGTGAAGCCGGTCTCCCTGGAGCCCAACGTCCGCGCCGTCCTGAGCAAGGTCGAGCTGGGTGAAGCGGACGCCGGCCTCGTCTACCGGACGGACTCCACCGCGGCGGGCGACAAGGTCGTCGCCGTGGAGATCCCCGACGACCAGAACGCCGTGGCCTCCTACCCGGCCGCCACGCTGAAGCAGTCCCGCAACGCCGAGGCCGCGGCCGCGTTCGTCACCTGGCTGGGCACCCCCGAGGCGCAGAAGATCCTCCGGGACGCGGGCTTCCAGCAGCCGTAGCCGGCGCTCCGCCGCGCCGGGGCGTCCGGGGGCTGTCCGGTCCTGGGGTTCGGACGGCCCCCTTCGGCGTGCCCGCGCACCGCCGCCTCCGCCGGCCGCTGCCGCATAGGCTTCCCCCCTGCGCCCCGCGTCTTCTGCATCCCCTGCGCCCCCGCGTCCCCTGCCCCGCACGACCGTCCCACCCGCCCGGCCCTGCCGGCCCCAGCCAGGAAGTCCCGTGAGCAGACTCCGTACCCGCACCCGGCCCCCGCTCGCGCTGGCGCTCCCCGCGCTGCTCGCCGTCGCGTTCCTGCTGATGCCGCTGATCGGGATCCTGGTCCGCACACCGTGGGGCAACCTCGGTGAACACCTCGGTAGCCCGGACGTGGTCGAGGCCCTGAAGCTCTCGCTGCTGGTCTCGCTGTGGGCGCTGGGCTGCTCGCTCGTCTTCGGTGTGCCGCTGGCCTGGCTGCTCGCCCGCGTGGATTTCAAGGGCAAGGCGCTGGTCCGCTCGCTCGTGCTGCTCCCGATGGTGCTGCCGCCGACCGTGGGGGGTGTCGCCCTGCTCCTGGGCTTCGGCCGGCGGGGGCTGCTCGGGCCCTGGCTGGAGGACTCCTTCGGGATCACCCTGCCGTTCCACACCTCGGGGGCTGTCGTCGCGGCGACCTTCGTCGCCATGCCGTTCCTGGTCATCAGCCTGGAAGGCGCCCTCGGCGGCCTCAAGGAGAGCTACGAGGAGACCGCGGCTTCGCTCGGCGCGGGGCCGGTCCGCGTGTTCTTCACGGTGACCCTGCCGATGGTGGCGCCCGGCCTGGTCGCCGGCGCCGCCCTCACCTGGGCCCGCGCGCTGGGCGAGTTCGGCGCGACCATCACCTTCGCCGGGAACCTTCCCGGCACGACCCAGACCCTGCCGCTCCAGGTGTACCTGCTGCTCCAGGAGCAGCCCGAGGCGGCCACCTCGGTGTCGCTGCTCCTCCTGGCGATCGCCATGGCCGTACTGATCGCACTACGCGGCCGGTGGACGGGCGCCCCGGTCGACCGCGGGGCGATCACGGCGCGGCCACCGGCGCCGGAGGAAGCCCTGGTGCCGAAGGGGGACCCGGGACCGGAGGGGGACCGGGGACCGGAGGGGGACCGGGGACCGGCCGGGGCGGGCAGCCCGGCAGCCGGAGTCCCCACGGAGTCCGCGCCGCACGGCGCGGAACCGGGGCGCTGGCCCCTGCATGCCACCGTCACCGGCTTCAACCGCCTCACCCTGGAAGCTGAACCGGGCACCACCATCGCCGTCGTCGGCGAGAACGGGGCCGGCAAGACCACCCTGCTGCGCGCCCTGCTCGGCCTGACGCCGCGGGCCCACGCCGAGCTGCGGCTCGGTGACGCCGACGTCACCGCCCTGCCGCCGCACCAGCGACAGGTGGCCTGGGTCCCGCAGGACGGGGCGCTGTTCCCGCACCTGAGCGCGCTGGCGAACACCGCGTACGGGCTGCGCGCCCGCCGGGTGCCGCGCGCCGACGCCCGCCGCGATGCCCAGGCCTGGCTGGACCGGCTGGGCGTCGGCCACCTCGCGCACCGCAGGCCGTCCCAGCTCTCGGGCGGCCAGGCCCAGCGGGTCGCCCTCGCCCGGGCTCTGGCCGCCCGGCCGCGGCTCCTGCTGCTGGACGAGCCGCTCGCGGCCCTGGACCAGGCCACGCGGGCCCACGTACGGCACACCCTGCGCACGCACCTGGCCGGCTTCGGCGGGGTCTGCCTCATCGTGACCCACGATCCCGTCGAGGCGGTGTCGCTGGCCGACCGGGTGCTCGTACTGGCCGACGGCCGGGCCCTGCAGGACGCGCCGCCGGCCGAGGTGTCCCGGCACCCACGGTCCCCGTGGGTGGCCCGCATGCTCGGGCGCAACGCCTGGCCGGGCACCGCCTCGGGGGACGGCCTCACCCTCGCCGCCGGCGGCCGCCTGGTGGTCGCCGAGGCCCTGCCCGAGGGGTCCCGGGCGCTGGCGATCATCGCCCCGGAGGCGGTGTCGGTGCACCGTGACCGCCCGGGCGGCAGCCCCCGTAACGTGTGGCCGGGCACCGTCCGGGAGATCACCGCGGTGGGCAGCCGGCTGCGCGTGCTGATCTCCTCGGCCGAGGCGCCCGATCTGGTCGCCGAGATCACCCCGGACGCGGCGGCCGAACTGGGCCTGGCCGACGGCTCCGAGGTGTGGACGAGTGTGAAGGCCACCGAGGTCACGCTGGTGGGACTGTAGGTCCCCCGTCCCGGCGGTGGGCGGCGGACTGCCACGACGCCGCCGGATGGGGCGGCCGCTACCCCGGGCGTGTGCCGGGGGACCGGGCGTGCCCCCGGGGATCGGCCGCGGTCGGATCCTGGGCCGGTCCCCCGGCACCGGCCGCGACGGCGCGGTCGGACCCGAGCCGCTCGGTTCGCCCGGCCGGCCGAGCGCCGCCGGAAGGATTCCCGTTCGATCGGGCGGACCGGGCGCCTCCTGCCGGCTGCTCGCCGCGGTCGGTGCGCAGCGCCCGCCCGGCCTCGGCGCTGACCCGGCCCGCGAGGACCGCCGGCCGATCCCCGGCCGATCCCCGGCGGACGCCCGGCGTCGTGCGCCGACCACCAGGGATCACGGGCCGGGCCTTCGAGTCGTGCTCTGCGGGTCGGTCGGGGCGAACTCGCACCACACGCGTTTGCCGCCGCCGCGTGGCTCCACGCCCCACGCGTCCGCGAGCTGCTCCACCAGCATCAGGCCGCGCCCCGACACCGCCCAGTCGTCGGCCTCGCGCCGCCTCGGCAGGGCGCTGCTGGAGTCCTCGACCTCGATCCGGATCCGTCCCTGCGGTGTGATCCGCACGCTCATCCGGCCGCCGCCGTCCGTGTGCACCAGGGCGTTCGTCATCAGCTCGTCCGCCGCCAGCTCGATCTCGTCGGCCCGGTCCCGCGCGCCCCAGGCGGCCGCCGCGGCCCGAACGAGATGCCGGGCCAGGGCCGGGGCCCGGGCGTCGCCCGGGTCCAGGCGCTGGCACAGCGGGCCGCCGCCGCGTCCGGTGGGCGTACCGCGGCGGCGCAGGACGAGCAGGGCCATGTCGTCCCCGCCGCCGGAGTCCCCGACCAGGTCGCACAGCACGTCGGCGAGTTCCTCGACGTCCGCCGGGCCGCTGTGGATCGCCGCCATGAGCTCGCGCATGCCGATGTCGGGGTCGGCTCCGGGCCGTTCGATCAGGCCGTCCGTGCACAGCACCAGGGTGTCCCCGGGGTGCAGCTCCAGGCTGGTGACGGGGTAGCCGGAGCCCACCGCCCCGTTCGCCTCGCGGGGCGGCAGTCCCAACGGCAGGCCGCCCGCCACCTGGATCCGATGGCAGCTGCCGTCGCCGCGCCGCACGACCGGGTCGAGGTGGCCGGCGCGGACCATCTGGAGTGTGCCGGTGGTGAGGTCGACCTCGGCGTAGGTACAGGTGGCGAAGCGTTCCGTGTCCAGTTCGCGCAAGAAGGCCGAAGCCCGGGCCATCGCCGCGCCCGGCGTGTGCCCCTCGACCACGTACGCGCGCATCACGATGCGCAGCTGACCCATGACGGCCGCCGCGTCGGTGTCGTGGCCCTCGACGTCGCCGATCATCACACCGACCCGGCCGCCGCCGAGCGGGACGACGTCGTACCAGTCGCCGCCGATGTCCCGCCCCATCCGGGCGGACCGGTAGCGTACGGCGATCAGCGCGCCCGGCACCGCGGGGATCCGCCGGGGCAGCATGGCCCGTTGGAGCCCCTCGGCGAGGTCGTGCTCCTGCTCGAAGAGGATGGCGCGCTGGAGGCTCTGGGCGACGCCGCTGCCGAGCGCCATCAGGACGTTGCGTTCCTCGGCCGTGAAGTCGCCCTCGCGCCGGTAGAGCAGTCCCAGGGCGCCGACCGGCCGGCCCTGTGCGATGAGCGGCAGGTAGACCCCGCTGTGGACGGACAGCGGCTCGATGTAGGGCCACAGTTCCGGATAGGACTCCTGGAACTCCTGCCGCGAGAGGATGAAGACCGGCCGCATGGTGCGCACGGCCACGCTCATGGGGAACTGCGCGTCGATCCGCGTGTACTCGATCTCGGGGACGTACGTGCCGAGCCTGCCCTCCGCGACCAGGTGGATGCGGCCCCCGTCGACGACGCCCAGCATCACGCTGACCGCCCCGAGGTGGCCGAGGGCCTGGGGGTCCTTGAGGACGTCGGTCACGTCGTTGACGGTACGGGCGTGGGCGAGGATGGCGGTGGTCCGCTCGACCACGCCGGTCATCCGGCGGCGCCCCTCGTCCTGCTCCCCCAAGGCTCCGGGCTCACCCGGATCGTGGGCGGCGTCGCGCAGGACGCCGATGACGCGGTACGGGCGGCCGGCCGGGTCTCGCAGGATGTGCCCCTGGACGTGGGTCCAGGCCGGTGACCCGTCGCGGCGGCGGCTGCGGACATAGGCCCCGTAGTGGCTCCGGCCGTCCTTGAGGGCCTGGGCGACCCGGGAGTCGAGCCGGGCCTCCTCGGCGGGGGCGATGCGGGCGCGGAGCCCGGCGGGAGTGCCGCTGTACTCGTCCGGGCGCAGGTCGAGGACATCGAGGGCGATGGGATCCAGGTACATCCGCCCGCTGTCGAGGTCCCAGTCGAAGGTGCCCATGCGGTTGAGCGCCAAGCTCGTGTCCGGCCGCGCGGGCCAGCCGACCTCGGGAACGTCTTCCCTACCGACCATGCAGCCAGGGTCTCACTGTCCTCCGCCGGTGTCCCCGTGGGACGCACGGCGGCGGGGCGCCGTGGCCGGACACGGCACTGTGCGGCCCGTCGTACGGGCCGCACAGCGTGCGATGGTGTCAGCAGTCGTGGCCGTAGCCGTGGCCGTAGCCTCCGCCGCGGTAGTCGTCGTCGTCATCGTCGTCGTACCAGCCGTGGTGGCCGCCCCTGTCGTGGTCCCAGCCTCCGCCGCCGCTCACGTAGGAGACGGGCTGGGTGGGGGTCGCCGCCGAGGCGGTGCCTGCGGCTCCCAGGGCTCCGCCGGCCATCAGAACGCCGATGGCGGACGCCGCGAAGAGACGCTTGACTCTCGTTGCTCGCATGGTTGAGAACCCTTCTCGTTGCTATGGCACGCATTGCTGTGGCACGAAAATTTGCTCTTCCTCCTCAGCACGGGCTGTACACGGCTGCACCTGTGGCCGTACAGATGTGTCGGATTGCGCGCATCCCCCGTCAACACGGCCTCTTCGGACCGTGGACCTCGCGGGCCGGTGCGATGTATGTCGCACGCCGCGCGCTCTGGCGTTGTCACCGCGGGCAGAGGGTGTGCATCCCGCGGTTGCCACAGTTACCTACGGATGATATTAGTCACCGTCCATCCGATCGGCATCTCGGGCAGGCCCTCAATCCGTCCGGAATGGCGAACAATTCCCATGCAAGGGCCATCCATTTCGAGCGCTGCCGCATCCTCGGAACGTCTCGCGCACCGCGGAGCCCGGCTTCACCGGGCCGGCCCGCGCCACGGCCCGGACACGCGCGTCCTGAAGGCCCGTTCGTCAGCGTCGTGGACCAACAGGGCCGTCCGAACACGGTGGTCGGGGCGGGCGGCTCTCACCCGTTTTCAACGGCCTTGTCCGGAAGCGGACCAGCCGAGCTCGCCGGGGCCGGCTACCGGTTCCCGCCGTTGCCTCCGCCGTGGTTCCCGCCCCCGCCCTCGCGGCGCTACTCCGCAGACGGCGGGGCCTCGGGCTGCGGTGGGCGCGCCTCAGAGGGCGACGGTGACGGCTTGGTCGAGGGCGACGCCGCCGAGGTCCCCGGACCCGGCGGCGAGGGAGGTTCCGACGGGGATCCCGAGGGTGGCTCGGCCGAGGACGGTGACGAGGCGACCGTCGGTGAGGGGGCACCCGACGCAGGGGGCGTCGGCGAGACCGGCGGCGATCCGGACGGCGACTGCGACGGGGAGGCGGACGGTGAGGCCGAAGGCGTCGGCGTCGGGGACGGGGTCGTCGAGGGCGACGGCGAAACCGGGGGCGACGTGGGCGATGTCGGCGTCGGCGTGGCGGTCGTCGTCGGGGTCGGCGTGGTCGTCGTCGTGGGCGTCGGCGTCGGGGTCGTCGAGCCCGTGGGCGTGGGCGACGTCGACGGTGGTCCCGGCGGCTTCGAGCCGGTGTGCGTCGGGGTGACCGCGGGGCTCGGCGAGGTCGGCGGCGTCGGGATCACGGGCGGCGGGATCGGCCGGTCCGGCTTCCTGTCCTGGTGCGGGCCCTTGTCGCGCTCCAACCAGTGCCGGTTCTGGTGGTCGTAGATGACGATCTTCGTCATGGGCTGCACGGCCGGCGCGATGACGACCACCTTCGCCGGCTGGTACGAGGGCCACGTCTGCCCGTAGCGCTTCGGCGCGGCCTTGAGCGGCACCGGCGGACCGAGCGGATTCCCACAGGCGCAGCGCACCCGCGGCACGCCCCGGTCGTCCACGAGCACGGCCGTCCCGGCCTGGAGCACGGCCTGGTAGCTGGTGACCTTGCCGTTCTGGAAGCCGTGGTTCGTGACCCGGGTGTCCAGCCGCAGCTGCACCGGGGTCAGCGAGCGCAGGTACCCGGGAACGGCAGCCGGTTGGATGCCGAGCGTCGATGCGAAGGCCTCGTTCTTGGCGGGCTCCGCGGCCAGCACGGTGATCTGCTTCTCGACGTCGCAGCTCGCCACGTCCTGGGTGCCCCCGTACACGCCGGGGGCGGATCCGCTGACGCTCCTGGTGCCCGTGGTGGTGCCGTCGGGGGCGGGGGCGGAGCCGGTCGTGGTGGGGGACGGCGCCGGGCTCACCGGAGGCGGCGCGTCCTCCTTCACCACGGTGGACTCGGTGAAGGGGTCGGGGCCGGCCGCGGCGGCCGGCTGGAGGAACACCTCGGCCCCGGCGCTCGGTGCGCCGTCGGGCCGGGTCAGCACCACCGCCAGGGTCACGGCCGCGACCACGGCGACGAGCGCGGTGACGAGGCGTGGAACGGACCGCCACCAAGGGCCCTTGTCCGGCCCCGGAGTTCCGGAACCTCCGGGACCATCGGGCGGCCCGGTCGGCGGCGGGGGCGGCGGCACCTGCTGACCGCCCGACAGCGGCCCGGAAGGCGGCCCGGTGGGTCGCTCTGACGACGGCTGCCCGCCGGAGGATTGTGTGCTCACGGGCTCTTCTTCCCAGGAGGAGGGAGTTCCCATCGGACCATTGTGTGCGCCGTCCGGGTGGTGCCCGCAAGCCGGGAGTGCCACGGTTGCAGGGTGAGCCAGACAGCGAGATCGGCATCGTCCGGGGGCTCCGCGCGGGCGTGGCGCGACGCACTCGTCGCCGTCGTGGCCGGCTTCGCGGCGATGGTCGCGATCGCCGCGGCGGGCTTGGCGTGCGCCGGGGCCGGGGGCCTGCCGGAAGGGGCGTTCCCGCACGTGCTCGCCGCCGTCGTCGTGATGGGGGCCGGCGGCGCAGTGGAGGTCTCTGGTGACGCCGGGCTGCTGGCCGGCGCAGACGTGAGCCTGTCGGTGCTTCCGCTCTCGGTGAGCCTGGCCGGCGCTCTCGCGGCCGGCTACTGCTTCCTGCGCCCACTGCACAACCGGGCCGTGGCCGGGCCCCGGGAACTCCTCGGCCGCGCGGTTCCGTTGGTGGTGCTGTGGCTGCTCGCCCTGACCGGCGCGACGGCCCTGGCCCGGCAGGACTTCGGCATCTCCACCGGCGACTCCACCCTCGGGGTGATCGGCGAACTCCTCGACTCCGCGCCGACGGTGGGCTTCCGCGCCGACCTGCCCGCCACACTGCTGTTCGGACTGCTCTGGGTCCTGGGCCTGTTGCTCATCGCCCTGCTCGTGTCGCGCCGCGCACCGCTTCCGGCGGCACTGGTCCGCTTCCACACCGCGGTGCGTCCGGCCGCTTTCGCCACCACCCTGCTGCTCCTCGCCTACGTCGTGATCGGCGTCGCGGTCGGCCTGGTGGCGGCCGCGACCCAGGGCAACGCCGGCCGGACCCTTGCCGTACTCCTGCTGGCCCTGCCGAACCTCGTCTGGATCGCCCTCACCCTGGGCTTCGGCGGAGCCTGGGAATCCCGGGTGGAAGGGGCCTTCGGGCTGCCGATGCCGCCGCTCGTGGACGAGGTGCTGCGCGATGCCGACGGAGCCCCCGTCGATGTGGCGTCCTTCGCGGCCCGGGACCCGCGGGCGTGGTGGCTGGTGGTGGTGGCCGCCGTACTGCTGCTCGGCGCGGGCGTGCTGGCGGCCGTGCGCTCCCCGGCGCATGTCCGGCCCTGGCAGCACGCCCTGCATCTGGGGGCGGCCCTCGCCCTGGCCACCCTGACGGTCTGCCTGCTGGCCCGGGTCGGGGCCGAGTACGGGCTGTCGCTGCTGGGCATCGGCGAGGTGGACGCCCTCGGCGGGAAGATCGTGCTGGACCCCGTGCTGTGGCGCACGGTCGGCCTCGGCCTCCTGTGGGGGGCGGTGGCGGGCTTCCTCGGTGGCGTCCTGGCCCGCCCGCTGCACCGCCGCGGGCAGGTGGACGCCCCCGCCGCGACACACGCCTGACCGGGCGCACGCACCACCGGCCCGGTGTCCGCCGCGGGGCGCCCCGCGGCAGAACTCCGCTTCGGTGCCCGAGCCCGTCCTTCACTCCGGTGCGGAATCGCCCGCGTCCACGATCCGGGTCGGGGTGGCCCCGGCGGGCCGGCCCGCCGGGGGGCCCTCGGGCGGCGCGGCCGGCCCCGGTCGGGCCGCACCGGCGCTGTCATGATCCGCCGTCGACGGGTGCCCCCGGGTGGTCCCCGGCCCCTCGGTCACCGCGTAGGTCGCCAGGCGGGTCCCGTCGCCGTACATCCACCGCCCCGCGTTCTCGTCGTAGAGCCACACCGACTCCCCGTCGAGGACCACACCCGCCCGCAGCCCGCGCAGGGAGCGCCGGAAGGCGTCGGTGTCGGCGCGGCCGGAGGCCAGCTCGTCCACGGCGTGCCGGTAGCGCTCCAGGGCGTCGGCGCCGCGCTGGAGCAGCGGCCTCGGGTCCTCGGCACGTACGGACGGCCCCTCCCCCGTGGTCGGCGGCGGCTGCGGAACCGCCAGGAGGAGCCGCCCGTCGACCCAGGCGCTCCATCCGTTGGCGCACAGGATCTCCCCCCACTCCCCGCGCCGGGACAGCAGCTGCACCGGCAGGAAGGCGTCCAGGGCCGCGGTCGGCCGGGATACGTCGGGGGCCTCCCAGGCGGGCAGACCCGGCGGCGGCACCACGTGGGTGGGCCGGAAGTCCGCCACGGAGGTCCCGGAATCCATGGAGCTGCTCATGAGGCCTACTTCCGCATGATCGCGGGCTCGTGCCGGCGCAGCAGCCTCGCCACCAGCACTCCGAAGAGGACGGACAGGACCACCAGCATGCCCAGGTTCAGCAGCCACACCCCGGGACTGTGCGCGAACAGCGGGTCGTCGGTGAGCGGGCCGGGCACGATCGCACCGAGGTCGATGGTGCCCGCCATGGCACCGAGGGCCCAGCGCGAGGGGACCAGCCAGGCCAGCTGCTCGATGACGGGCACGCCGTCCAGCTCCAGCAGCGCCCCGCAGAAGACCACCTGCACGATGGCCAGGAGGACCAGCAGCGGCATGGTGACCTCCTCCTTGCGGACCAGGGCGGAGACCAGTAGGCCGAGCATCATCGCGCTGAACGCCAGCAGCGCCACGGCGATGGTGATCTCGAGGAGGGGATTCAGGAGCACGCCGCGGCCGCCCGGTGCGTTCAGGTCCACTCCGTAGAGTGCCACCAGGGTGAGGACCACCGCCTGGGCGACGGTGACCGCGCCCAACACCACGACCTTGGACATCAGGTAGGCGGAGCGGGAGAGCCCCACGGCCCGCTCCCGCCGATAGATGACCCGCTCTTTGACCAGTTCGCGCACGGCGTTGGCGGCCCCGGTGAGGACGCCGCCGACGGACAGGATGAGCAGGGCGTTGATCGCGGTCTCCTGGGTGAGCCTGCTGCCGGCCAGGGCGCGGGCCATGGCCCCCATGACGAAGGGCAGCGCGATCATGATGGCGAGGAAGGTCCGGTCCGCGGCGAGTGCGGCCGCGTAGCGCCGTACGAGGGTGGACAGCTGGGATCCCCAGCTCTGCGCCTTGGGAGGCGCGGGGACGAAGCCGGCCGCTGGGGCGGCCCCGGCGGCCGCCCGGTCGTCCCCGCCGTGCCAGGGCTGGCGGGCCCCGCCCAGGACGTAGGTGCGGTGGGCCGTCGAGGCCGCGTACTCCCCCGCCCAGTCGCGGCCGCGCTGGTTCTCGAAGGCCTCGAATGCCTCGGGCCACTGCGAGAACCCGAAGAAGCCGAGCGTCCCCGCGGGCGGCCCGTAGTAGGCGATGCGGCCGCCTGGGGCGAGGACCAGCAGCCGGTCGCAGACGTCGAGGCTGAGGACGCTGTGGGTGACCACGATGACGGTGCGGCCGTCGTCGGCGAGGCCGCGCAGCATGTGCATCACCGAGCGGTCCATGCCCGGGTCGAGGCCGGAGGTGGGCTCGTCCAGGAAGAGCAGGGAGGGTTTGGTGAGCAGTTCCAGGGCGACGGACACGCGTTTGCGCTGGCCGCCGGAGAGGCTGTGGATGGGCTGGTCGGCGCGCTGTTCGAGGCCGAGTTCGCCGATCACCTCGTCGACCCGCCGCCGGCGTTCGGCCTTCGCGGTGTCCTGTGGGAAGCGCAGTTCGGCGGCGTAGGAGAGGGCGCGCCGGACGGTGAGCTGGGAGTGCAGGATGTCGTCCTGGGGCACGAGTCCGATGCGGCTGCGCAGTTCGGCGTAGTCGCGGTACAGGTCGCGGCCGTCGTAGAGGACGGCGCCCCGGTCGGCGGGGCGCAGGCCGGTGAGGGCGCCGAGCAGGGTGGACTTGCCGGCTCCGCTGGGACCGATGACGGCGAGCAGGCATTTGGCGCCCACGGGGAAGGAGACCCCGTCGAGGAGGGTCTTGCGACCGCGGTCGACGGCGACGGTGAGGCCCTGCACGTCCAGGGTGACCTCGCCCGTGTCCTCGTACTCCTGGAGCCGGTCGCCGACGAGGCAGAAGGCCAGGTGGCCGATGCCGACGATGTCTCCCTCGGCGAGGGGGGCTGCGCCCGTGACCGGGGCGCCGTTGAGGTAGGTGCCGTTGTGGCTGCCGAGGTCGGCGATCTGGTAGCCGCCGTCGGGGAGGGCCCGCAGTTCGGCGTGTCGGCGTGACACGTCGAGCTCGTCGATGACGAGGTCGTTGTCGGTGGCGCGCCCGATGCGCACGGTGGTGCGGGCGGGCAGCGGCAGGACGGCGCTCGGCCGGCGGAAGGTGGTGGTCATCGACGGGTTGGAGACCCTGGAAGGCCGGGCTCCGGCACCGGGGGGCCGGGGCGCGGTGAGGACGGCCCGCGGGCCGTCCCGTGCGTCGCCGAAGCGCAGTTCGCTGCCGACGCCGACGCTCCACTCGTGGATGCGGTGGCCGTCGGCCCAGGTGCCGTTGGTGCTGTCCTCGTCCTCCACCGTCCAGTGGTCGCCGTCGGGGCGCAGGATCGCGTGGTGCCAGGAGACGCGGGCGTCCTCGAAGCAGATCTCGCAGAGCGGGTCCCTGCCGACGTGGTAGGTCCGGCCCGGGCTCATCGCTGTGGAGCCCGTGGCGGTTTCCAGGACGAGCTCGGGCGCGGTCGGCACACCGGGGCGCTGGACCATGAGCAGATTTTCCCACGATCACGCCACCCTGGCAGCGGCCGGATGAAACCGCAGGTCAGAGGCCTCTTATGGGGAATGACAACGGTCCCCGTTGCAGCCTTTGCCCATCACGTCCGGGTGCGCTTCACTTCACGCGACGGGAACCGAACAAACGGCTGCCGCGACGCGAAGGGGATGCCATGACCGGGCACGACCACGGGCACGACGACCACGGCCACGGGCCCGGCGGCCACAGCCACGGCGTGTCCGCCGACGCCGACCGCCGCTGGCTGGCCATCGCGCTCGGCCTGATCGGCGGGTTCATGGCCGTCGAGGTGGTCATCGGCGTCATGGCGCACTCGCTGGCTCTGATCTCCGACGCGGCCCACATGCTGACGGACGCCGTCTCGATCGTCCTCGCGCTGATCGCGATGAGGCTGGCCGCCCGCCCGGCCCGCGGCGGATTCACGTACGGCCTCAAGCGGGCGGAGATACTGTCCGCCCAGGCCAACGGCCTGACGCTGCTGCTGCTGGCCGCCTGGCTGGCGTACGAAGCGGTGCGCAGGCTGATGGACCCGCCGCCGGTGGAGGGCGGGCTGGTCCTGGTGACGGCCCTGGCGGGCATCGTCGTCAACGTGGCCGCGGCCTGGTGCATCTCCCGGGCGAACCGCTCGTCGCTGGCAGTGGAGGGCGCCTACCAGCACGTCCTGAACGACCTGTTCGCCTTCATCGGAACGGGCGTCGCCGGTCTGGTCGTCATGACGACCGGGTTCCGGCAGGCCGACGCGATCGCCACGCTCGTGGTCGTGGCCCTGATGGTCAGGGCGGGCTACGGACTGGTCCGCGACTCCGGGCGGATCTTCCTGGAGGCCGCGCCCGCCCATGTGGACCCGGACGCGGTCGGCGACCGCCTCGTCGGGCACCCGCCGGTCGCCGAGGTGCACGACCTGCACATCTGGACGATCACCTCGGGACAGGCCGCGCTCTCCGCACACGTACTGGTCGAACCGGCGGGCGACTGCCACGCCGTACGCCGGGAGCTGGAGCGGCTACTGGACGAGGAGTACGGGATCACCCACACCACGCTGCAGGTGGACCACGTGCAGGACTCCCTCCTCTCGGTCGGCCGGCGGGGCGAGGCCGCCTACGACCCGCACTGCGCGGACGCGCACGGACCGGTCCACCGGGAGGGCCCGCACGACCACTGACCAGTGCACGACCACTGACCCGCGCCGGTACGGGGCATGTATGGGCCCATGACGAACAAGCGCAGCGCCGGACTGCTCCTCTTCCGGCGGACGGACGGGGCGGGGGCGCGGGCGCCCTCGCGGCCGGGGCCCGGGGTCGAGGTCCTGCTTGGGCACATGGGCGGCCCGTTGTGGTCGGGGAGGACCTCCGGGGACTGGGCCATCCCCAAGGGCGAGTACGGGCCGGAGGAGACCCCGCGCGACGCCGCCCGCCGGGAGTTCACCGAAGAGATCGGCCTGCCCCCGCCGGAGGGCGAGTACCTGCCGCTGGGCGAGGTACGGCTCTCCAGCGGGAAGCTGGTGACCATCTGGGCGGTGGAGGCGGACCTCGATCCGGCGCTCATGGTGCCGGGGACCTTCACCCTGGAGTGGCCCCCGCGTTCGGGGAACGTCCAGGAGTTCCCGGAGCTGGACCGGGTCGCCTGGTGCACTCCCGAGATGGCGCAGAGCATGCTGATCCCTGCGCAGCTCCCCTTCCTGGAAAGACTGTTGGCGCTGATGAAGGCTTGACCAGAGCTCGTACTTGCCAACGTTCCCGCATGCCTGGACATTGCAGCTATGACGAACGTCGTGCTGGTGGGAACCCTGGACACCAAGGGTGTGGAGTACGGCTGGCTGCGCGAGCGGCTGCTGCGGGCCGGCGTCGAAGTGGTACTGGTCGACACGGGGGTCATGGGTGAACCCCGGGTCGCCGCGGACGTACCGCGCGCTGCCGTGGCCCGGGCCGCGGGAACCGAACTGTCCCTCCTGCGATCGGCCGCCGACCGGGGCGCGGCCGTGACCACGATGGCCCGGGGCGCCGAGGCGACCCTGCTGCGCCTGCACGCCGAGGGCCGGCTGCACGGAGTCCTGGCGATCGGCGGCAGCGGCGGTACCTCCATCGCCACCCGGGCGATGCGCGCGCTGCCGCTGGGCGTCCCGAAACTGATGGTCTCGTCCATGGCGTCCGGGGACACCGCCCCGTACGTGGGCACCTCGGACATCACGATGATGTACAGCGTGGTGGACATCGCGGGGATCAACAGCGTCTCCGCACCGATCCTGGCGAACGCCGTGGCGGCCATCGCCGGGATGGCCGGATCCTTCGCCCGCGGCTCGGCGGAGCGCCCGGCGCGGCTGGGGGCGGGCCCCCGTCCGCTGGTCGCGGCGAGCATGGCTGGTGTGACCACGTCCGGCGTGGACGCGGCGCGCGAGCGACTGACCGAACTCGGCTACGAGGTGCTCGTCTTCCACGTGACCGGTACCGGAGGCCGGACGCTGGAGAGCCTGGCGGCCCAGGGGGTCTTCGCCGGGGTGCTCGACCTGACCCTCAGCGAACTCGCCGACGACCTGTGCGGGGGCGTGCTGACCGCGGGTCCCGACCGGCTCAGCGCGGCAGGCCGGGCGGGCGTGCCCCAGGTGGTGAGCCTGGGCGCGCTGGACATGGTGAAGTTCGGCCCGCTGGAGTCCCTGCCCCAGCGGGTCCTGGACCGGGGCGTCCACGTCCACAACCCGTCGATCACGGTGATCCGCACCAGCGAGGCCGAGTGCGCGGAGCTCGGCCGCCGGGTCGCCGCCAAACTCCGCGCGGCGACCGGGCACACGGCCGTCTGCGTCCCGCTCCGCGGACTGTCCACACTCGGCGCGCCGGGCGGCCCGTACCATGACCCCCGCGCGGACGGGGCACTGTTCTCGGCACTGCGCGAGGGCTTGCGGGGCAGTGCCGTACGGCTCTACGACTACGACACGCACATCAACGACCCGGCCTTCGGGCGGGCGGCCGCGGACCGGCTGCACGCCATGATCGGCGCGGAGTCGACCGCGGCCTGAGACACCGCACACCGTCGGGAACCGGCCGTGGCCCGCAACACGTCCCATGGGGAGTCCGGGCCGGCCGGTGACATGGGCGGATCCGGCGTCGCACGGCAGGCAGCAGGCAGAGGCAGCAGGCAGGGGGCAGGAACGATGAACGACACGCGGGCGGCATGGTCTGTCCCCGGTTACACCGAGGTCCGCGAGCTCGGCTCGGGCGGCAGCGGCCGGGTGGTGCTCGCCGTCCACGACGCCACGGGCACGGCGGTCGCCGTCAAGTACCTCAGCGACCGGCTGCGCGAGGACCCCGCCTTCGTCGGGGAGTTCCGCGCCGAGGCCCGGCTGCTCGGCGGGCTGGAGTCTCCGTACGTGGTGCGCCTGTACGAGTACGTGGAGGCGCCCGGCGGCGCCGCCATCGTGATGGAGCTGGTGGACGGCGTCTCGTTGCGCGCGCTGCTCAAGCAGTCCGGCCAGGCCGACGCCGAGGCCGCGCTGGTGGTCCTCAAGGGGTCCCTGCTGGGCCTGGCGTCGGCGCACCGGACGGGCGTCGTGCACCGGGACTACAAGCCGGAGAACGTGCTGGTCGCGGCCGACGGCTCGTCGAAGCTGGTGGACTTCGGGATCGCGGCGAACCGCGGCAGCACCCCCGGTGTCGCCGGCACTCCCGCCTACATGGCGCCCGAGCAGTGGCAGGGCCGGCCCGCGTCGCCCGCCGCCGACGTGTACGCGGCCACGGCAACGTTCTTCGAGTGCCTCACCGGGCGCAAGCCCTACGACGGGCAGAACTTCGCCGAGCTCGCGGTCCAGCACATCGAGGCCCCGGTGCCGGAGACCGAGGCCCCGGAGCCCGTGCGTCCGCTGATCCGGCGCGGTCTCGCCAAGGCGCCCGAGCAGCGGCCGGAGAACGCCGAAGCGTTCGTGGCCGAACTGGAGGACGTGGCGCTGGCCGCGTACGGGCCTGATTGGGAGGAACGCGGGCAGCGCAAGCTGGCGGCGCTGGCCGCGCTGCTGCCGCTGCTGTTCCCTTCGGCGGGCGGGTCGGCGGCGGGCACCACCGCCGTGGCGACGACGAAGGTGGAGAGCGGCTCGGGCTGGGCTCCCGGCAAGCGCGGCTGGATCGCGGCGGGGGTGTCCCTGGTCCTGGGGGCGGTGCTGGTGTTGACGACGGACGCGAGCGGCGCCGCCCCGGGCGGGGCGTCGGCGCTGAGCGCCTTCGCCACGACGAGCGCGGCCCCTCCCGGGTCGGCCTCCCCCACCCCCGACGCGTCCGCTTCGGCCTCGCCGTCGCCGTCGCCGAGTCCGAGCGCTTCGGCCTCGCCGAGCCCCTCGCCGTCCGCTTCCCCGTCCGCTTCCCCGTCCGCCTCGACCTGGCCGTCGCCGTCGCCGTCGCTGTCGCTGTCGCCGAGTCCCACGACCGGGCGGCCGACGGTGAGCTGGTCTCCCACGCCCCGGCCCACGCCGACGCCGACCCTGCGGGTCACGAACGTCTCCGTGTCCCTCAAGACCGGCGTCTACCACGGCGATGCGGGCATCACGGTCTCCTCCCAGGGCACCGGGCCGGTGACCGTGGTGGTGGAGTGGTTCCTCGGCGGCTCTCAGGGTTCCTTCTCCGTGCCCGACGGCAGCGAGTCGTTCACGGTCGAGGGCGGTTCGACCGCCACCGCGACCAGGTCGCACACCTTCAGCCGTGACCGCGGCTGCTACGGCGGGGTCCGGGTGACCACCAAGCCCACCGCCGGGAACAAGTCCGCGTCGGCCTCGCAGTACCTGGCCCGCTGCGTGGAGGTGCCACGATGAGCGGTTCCCGCGCCCCCGAGGGCGACGACTACAGCGCGACCGTCCTGGGCAGCCACTGGTTCAGCGGACCGCCCGGTCCGCCGGAGCCGGTGGCGCCCGACCGCGTCGAGGGGTCCGTACTCCGCTTCGGGCCCGGGGTCACGGCGGCCATGCCCGCACCGTTCCCGCTGGACGCGGCCGTGGCCGTGGCCGCCGCACCCCGGCGGCGACGGGGTGCGGGGCTGCGCCGGTACGCACTCGCCGCAACCGTGCTGGCCGCGGTCCTGGCGTACCTCGGGTGGCAGCGGTTCGGGCCCGGGATCGAGGTCCGCGACGTGGCCGTGAGCACCGATCCGGCCGGTCCCGGCTGCGACGGGACCGCCGACGTGGTGGCCGTCGTGGCCACCGACGGCCGCCCGGGAACGCTCGCCTACCGCTGGGTCCGCAGCGACGGCACCAAGTCCGAGAAACTGACGGAACGGGTTCCACGCGGGCAGCGCGAGGCCAGGCTGCACCTGCTGTGGACGTTCCGGGGCGCGGGCACCTACCAGGCCAAGGCCGAGCTCCAACTGCTGTCGCCCGGGCAGCGCACGGCCTCGGTGCACTTCACGTACCGCTGCGCCCCGTAGCAGGCACGCGGATGACGGCGGACCGTCGAGGAAGGCCCTGGCAGTGAGCAGGATGGCCAGCCCCGGAAGGGTCATGAAGACGACGAAGCCCGGGCCCCGACGGTAGCCGGACCGCCCGGAGGTGCGTGACGGGGCGTGCGGGCCGCTGACGACCGGTTACTCCCACAGGCGGGCCAGGTGCGCGTGGAGGACGTCGTGCGCTTCGTGCGGGGTGAGGTGGCCGATGAGGACGTGCGCGGTGAGGCCGTCCGCGAGGGCGAGGAGGGTGCGGGCCTCGACGTGGGGATCGAGGCGCACGGCGCCGTCGGCGCGTTCGGAACCCTCGACGGCTTCCGAGATCAGGCGGGTGAACGCCTCGTGCAGGGTTGCGTAGTTCGCCTTCAATATCCCGGCCAGCGACTCGCTGACAGCCGCCTGGGCGACGAAGGCGAGCCAGACCCTGGCCTCGGCCCGGTGCTCTTCCCGGAGCAGTGAGAGCTCGGTGGCTGCGTGGCCCAGGGCGGTGCCGGCCGACTGGGCCGGGCTCCCGAGGAGGCGCGCCTGTACCCGCTCGCCGATTCGCTCGCCGATGTGGCCGAGAGCGAACACGAGCATCTCTTCCTTGGTGCGGAAGCACCGCTGCACCGCGCCCATCGACACCTGGGCGCGGGCGGCGACGTCGCGGAGGGTCACGCCCTCCAGTCCGCGCTCGTCGGCGAGGTGGCACACCGCCTCGGCGATGAGGCGGCGTCGACTCCCGTGGTCCACCTGTCTGGGCATGTCCGACCGCCTTTCGATTCAACCGCGCTCCGCTTCGAGGCGAAGTTTATTCGATGCGAGCGCATCGGTTCCCGGGATATCGTTCCGATGCATACGCATTGGTACGTGGACGAGGAAGGTGCAGCCATGCAGGACGCCCTGTGGAAGATGTCGGCCGCCGCGCAGGCGGAGGCCGTACGCAGCGCAGAAGTCTCGGCCGTGGAACTGGTCGACAGCCACCTGCACCGCATCGCCGAGGTCAACCCTCAGGTGAACGCGGTGACGCAGCTCCTGGCGGAGCGGGCGCGTGAGGCCGCGGCACAGACGGACCGCCGACGAGCCGCCGGTGAAGCGCTGGGGCCCCTCGCGGGGGTGCCCTTCACGGTGAAGGAGAGCACAGCCGTCGAAGGCGTGCCGACCACGTTCGGCACGGAGCGCTTCCGTCATGCGGTGGCGCCGGCCGACGCACCCCCGGTGGCACGGCTGCGCGCGGCCGGAGCCATCCCCATCGGGCACAGCAACATCCCCACCCTGATCCTGGCGGGGATGCACACGCGCAGCGAGCTGTTCGGTGACACGGTCAACCCGTGGGACAGCAGTCGGACCCCGGGCGGCTCCAGCGGGGGCGACGCGGTGGCCGTCGCCACGGGCATGGCAGCGCTCGGCCTCGGCAACGACTCCGGCGGATCGGTGCGCATACCGGCCCAGTTCTGCGGTGTGGCCGGGCTGAAGCCGTCCGCGGGCCGGTTTCCCGCCGACCATCGCGTTCTCGGCCCGGACGACCCGGGCCCGGCGTCCCAGATGCTGGTGACCGACGGCCCGCTGGCCCGCAGCGTGGGCGATCTGCGGCTGGCATTCGAGGCGCTGGCCGGGACCGATCCGCGAGACCCGCGGGCCGTGCCGGTGCCCGCCTACGGCGAACCGCTCCCCGGAGGTGTGAAGGTCGCGGTCGTGGCGGACCCCGGCGGGCACGGCGTCCACCCCGCGATTCGCGGAGCCGTCGCGTCCGCGGCCGATGCGCTCCGCAACGCCGGATACGACGTGCGCGAGGTACCGGACGTACCGCGGATGGCGGAGGCGCTGGAGGCGTACGGCCGGATCACCGTGACCGAGTTCGCCCCGAGCTGGCCGGTGGTGCGCGGACTGCTCGGCACGGGCGGGGACCGCTATATCGGGATGGCGATGGAGCAGACCCCGCCCGCAAGCGCGGAGGAGCTCATGAAGCTGATGGGCACCTGGCTGAACATCCGCCGTTCCTGGGCCGAATTCCTCGACGAGTACCCGCTGTTGCTCGGCCCGGTCTTCACCGAGCCGCCGGTCGAGCCGGGGCTGGAATCGCGCGACAGGTCAGGCAGGGACCGTGTCGCGTCGGGAATGCGCCTGTGCACGGTGACCAGCTTCGTGGGCGTACCCGGTGTGGCCGTGCCGACCGGGACGGCCGACGGGCTCCCCTGCGGAGTGCAGATCGTCGGGCGCGCGTTCCGGGAGGACCTGTGCCTGGACGCGGCCCAGGCGGTCGAGGACCGACTCGGAGTTCTCGCGCCGGTCGACCCCCGCGTGGGAGCCCGGGCCGGGGAACGGGCCCGCGCGGTCCACCGGCAGCTGCCAGGACGCGATCGCGCCCGGCCGCTCAAGGGCTGATGCCGTCGCGGCACGTGCGTGCTTCGATCTCCGCTTCGCTCGGCTTGTGCTTGCTGATCCAGCCCGTGTCCGCAGCGGTGAGAGCGGGCAGGGAGGTCTCCACGTCCCGGGTCCAGGTACTGGTGCCGACATATTCCTTCAGCCAGTCCTTGAGCTTCCGGCAGTCCTTCCGGTGCCCCTTCGGCAGGCCGATCCCGTAGTGCTGCGGCGTCCCGATGGTCGCGTCGGGGACGACGCGCAGCCCGTCGTCCTCGTAGTGCCGGGCGAAGCCGTAGAGGATCGTCTGGTCGGTGGAGACCGCCTGTACCTCGTGGGCGAGGAGTTGCTCGATGCAGTCCGAGGCGTCGGTGAGGACGACCGGTTCGGCGTGGACGGTGTTCTCGATGTCGTCCAGTGCTTCCTTCGAGGTGGTCCCTTCCCAGGTGCAGATCCTCATGCCGCTGAGATCGGAGAGGTGTTGTACGTGGGCACTGTCAGGACCGACGAGAAACCCCTGCCTGGTCTTGAGATAGGGCCCGACGAAATCGATCAGCTTCATCCGCTCCGCCGTGATGGAGAACGAGGCGATGACCATGTCGGCCCTTCCCTCACGGAGTTGGGTGACCCTGCCACCCGAGGCGACGTCCAAGGGATCGGTGAAGGGGACGGGGTGGAGTTCCTCCTTGACGTGCTGGAAGACGAGGAAGTCCAGTCCGGAGCGGTCGTAGTTCTCGGAGTACGACATGCCTGGCAGGTCGTTGTGTGTGGCGACCGTGATGCGCGGCATGCCGAGGAATTCCGGTTCGGGTTCCTCGGAGGAGCACGAGGCGAGGCTCAGCAGTAGGGCCAGGACGGCGGCCGACCTGCCGATCCGGCCGGGCTGCCGGAGGGACGGGGGTGGCTTCGGGGACGTGGCGGGCACGGGATCCTCTCAGTCGTGCAGGACGGCTTCGGCGACGGACACGTTCATCCGGCACCCCTCTTCGGCCCACAGGGTGATCTGCACTTCGATCCGGCCTTGGAGACCACCCAGCGGGAAGTCGGCCGTCCGGCCGCTGCGCATCTCCTTGACCCGGGTGGCGGCACGGTCACGGAGCTGAGCGGCGTAGTGGGTCTCCGGATCGCAGAACCCCCGATCCGGATGGGCGTCGGAGATCGTGAGTTTCAGCCGCAGGTGGGCGCGGTCGGTGGGGCCCGCGACGACGAGCGTCAGTTCGGAGCCCGGCGTGACCTCGCCGGGCGGTGTCAGACTGGTGCGGCCGGTGACGTCCTTCTCGCCGTGATCGGAGAGGTGGTCCATGCCGACCGTGCCGGCGACCGCGAGCATCACGGCGGCGGCCGAGATGAGCACGCGCCAGTGCCGGGCCGGACTGTCGCTCCTGGGGTGGGCCAGCCGGGCGAGCGCCAGGACGAGCGAACCGGCGATCGCGAGATACACGGAGAGGAACTGGTGCGGTGGACCGGCGGGGGCGCTGATCAGGGCGTAGCCGTCGAGCATGACAACGAGCAGGAACGGCGGCCAGTTCCAGCCGCCCCAGCGCTTCGCCCGGTCGGCGAACTCGACGACGTCACCGACGAGGACGCTGAGGAACAGCTTGCCGACGAAGCCGATCGCCGGTGAGTTGTCTCCTCGGGTCTGAGCGCTGTGCCGTCCCGCCGGGTTGCCGCTCACTTTCCGGCGCTACCCGGGTCCGGCGCGGTGTTGAAGGTGAAGGTGACCTCGGCCGCCTCGCCGATCGCCGGCGAGTTGTTCCCGTAGGTGGCGACGTGGAACCGCTTGGCCGCGGGGCCGGCCTCGCTGATCTGCCGCTCCAGGGCTCGGGCGCTCAGATCGGTGCCGTCTCCCAGCCACCGGCCGATCGCCCCTTCCAGGAGCTCGCGTTCGTCCCGGGAGAGGGCCTCGATCGCCCGGACGGCGTCGCTGTCACGGCCGGTGGGCTGGTCGTCGCCGCGGTGTAGTGCTCTGTCCAGGAGCTGCCGCCCCCGCTCGACCGCGCCGTCCGCGAGCCTGGTCTGTGCGGAATCGACCAGGGCATGGGCCATGGATGCCGCGGCCGCGCTGACGAAGGGCGCGATCACAGCGGCGGTCGCCACCAGTTCGGACATGGTTCCTCCCGTTTCTTCGCTTTCTCCGCCGGAGTCCGGCCGGACAGCACCCGCCCATGCGTTCGCGCACGGCCAGTTGGCGCCACCTACGCGAGGTGAACCATGTCCCGGGGTGTGCGATCGGTCGGCCGGGGTACGGGTCCGCCAGGATGCGTGTCGCACGCTCATGAAGTCCGCGGGGCCCTTGAAGCGAAGCCCGCGATGGCTCGATCCTTTCAGGAAATAACGTCACGTGTCCCGCGTTTGGCGGAGTCGGCCGCAGCGGCGGAGGCCCGGGGACGCCCGGCGACCGCGGCGTTCGGGAACCGGTGCACGTCGGGCCGGGCATCGCCTGATGCTCCCTGCCGCGAGGCGGGCGGCGGGCGGTGCCGGCGAGCTCGCTCCGCGGTGCGCAACAGGCGGTCGGGGGAGCCTCCGTGGCGTCCCTAGACTGGTGACTTCCGCCGAACGCCAGAGCGAGGAATCCAGCACCTTCATGCGTTGCCACATACCCGCGGCCCGGCGCGGGCCCCTCCTCCTCTGTCTCGTCCCCTTCCTCTGGACCCTGGCGCTCGGCCTGTGGGGACTCTCCCGGCAGGACAGCGTGTGGCGCGACGAGGCGGCGACCTGGCAGGTGGCCGGACGGTCGGCGGGGGAGATCTGGCGGATGCTCGGGAACGTCGACGCCGTCCACGGGCTCTACTACCTCTTGATGCACTGCCTCTTCGAGGTGTTCGGGGCGAGTACGACGACCCTGCGGCTGCCGTCCGTGTTGGCGGTCGCGTGCGCCGCGGTGTGCGTGGCCGTGATCGGGCGGCGCCTGGCGGGTTTCTGGGCGGGGCTCGGGGGCGCCCTGGCGCTCGGACTGCTGCCGGCTGTTCAGTTCTACCTCCAGGAGGGCAGGCCCTACGCACTGGTCGCGGCGGGGGCCGGGCTGTCGGCACTGCTGCTGGTGTCGCTGCTGGAGGATCGGACCGGGCGCCGGACGTGGCCGCGCTGGGCGGCGTACGGGGCGGTCGCGCTGGTGTGCGCGCTGCTGAACTGGCTGTCGCTGCTGGCCCTGCCCGCGCACGCGGCGACCCTGTGGTGGGTGCGGGCGGGGCGCGGGGTGTGGCTGCGCTGGGCGGCGTACGGATCCGGGGCGGTGGCGGGGGCGCTGCCGCTGATCCTGTTCAGCCGGGGCCAGTCCGACCAGGTGTCCTGGATACCGCCGCTGACCTGGCACATGCTGATCGGCCCGGGGATCCTCCTGGCGATCGGCGCACTGGGGGCCTGGGCGGACCGGCCGGACCGGTCCCGGCTCTCGGCGGCGGCGGTGGGGCTGCCGCTGCTGGCGGTACCCCAGGTCGGGCTGATCGGACTGTCGCTGGTCCAGCCGCTGTTCCTGGACCGCTACGTGCTGTTCAGCATGGTGGGGCTGGCGCTGCTGATCGGTGCGGCTCTGGGGGCTGCCGTGCGGGCCTGCGCGCCCCGGTTCCCGAAGGCCTCGGCCCTGCTGGTCCCGGGGGTGGTCGGCGTCTCGGTACTGGCCCTGCTGCCGGTGGAGCTGGGCAAGCGGGATCCGGCCAGCCGGGTCGACGACGTGCTGGCGGTGGCCGGTGAGGTGGCCCGGCTGAAGAGGGACGGGGACGCCGTGCTGTTCGTGCCGGCCGCGCGGCGGGACACGGCGCTGGTCTCCCCGGACGCCTTCTCGGGCCTGACCGACCTGGCGCTGGCCGAGAGCCCGGTGGACTCGGCCACCCTCAAGGGCGAGGAGGCCCAGCCGGAGCGGATCCGTGGGGCGCTGCTGGAGCAGCGGCGGGTGCTGCTGGTGACGGACTCGGCGAAGGTCGCGAAGGCTCCGTCGGCGGCACGGGACAAGGCGAAGGCCACGGTGCTGCGCGAGCGGTTCACGGCAGTGGAGGACCGGCAGGTGCGGGGGCGCCGCGTGACGGTGTACGAGCGCCGGGGCTGATCCCGCACGCCCCGTGCCGCCCGCGCGGCTCGTCCGGCACTGTCCCGTTCGGGACGGCCTCGTCCCGGCATGGGCCGGCCTTCACAACAGCTTCACGGGATTCACAGCGAATTCATACGGAACTCCGCCCTCCGGTCATAGGTTCGGCGGGCAGGGTGGCATGCATGATCCACGAAGCGCTCCCCCGAACGGCCCGGCGCTCCCGTGCGCGGCGGGCATCACGGATCCTGCTCGCACTGACCGCGATGGCCGCGCTGCTCGGCGTGGACCTGCCCGGCACCATGGCCGGACCCCCGCTGGGCGTCACCGCGTGGGCTCCGTCCGGCGCCGAGGCCGACCGGGTGGGCGCGCTGTTCGCGGACGGGTTGGACGGCGGCCACTTCTGCACCGCGGCCGTGGTGCGCAGCGAGGACCGCGATGTGATCGCCACCGCCGCGCACTGCCTGGAGAGCCCGTCCACGACCGTCTTCGCGCCGGGCTACCGGGACGGAAGGGCGCCGTACGGTCTGTGGCGACTCACCGGCGTGTACGTGGCACCGGAGTGGACCGACGGGCAGGACCCGGACGCCGACATCGCCTTCGCGACGGTGGCCCCGGTGGACAGCGGGCGGACGGGCCGCGTCGAGGAACTCGTCGGCGGCTTCCCGATCGCGGCCGAGCAGCCCCCCGGGGCCAGGGTGACGGTCATCGGCTACCCGCGGACGCTGGAGGCCCCACTGCGCTGCGCCAACAGCACCGGCCTACTGTCGCCGACCCAGCGCCGGATCGGCTGCCCCGACCTCAGCAGCGGCACCAGCGGCAGCCCCTGGCTGGTGGACGGTGCCCTGGCCGGGGTGCTGGGGGGCCACGAGGCCGGCGGGACCGTACCGGAGATCTCCTACAGCGCGGTGATGGGCGACCAGGCGGTGGAGCTGTACCGGGAGGCCGCGGTCCGCGGCTGAGGGCGGTACCGGCCGCGGGATCGTGCCGGAGGTGCGTCAGGAACGGCCGGCCGGGACGCGTTCCGCTCCGGGTGCGCAGGGCTGGGCGGGAATCCGGCCGAGCCCGGCACGGCGCGGGGTCCCGCGGCGGATGTCCTGCAACCCGCGCCGCAGGCCGTCCCGCAACCGTCGGCCCAACGGGCGTTCGACGAGGCGGTGGACCAGCCAGGCGAGGACCACCATGAGGGCCGTGACGCCGATCGCCAGCGGCACGGGCGCGACGTCGCGGCGGAAGTGGTGGATGAGGGTCAGCCCGGCCATCATGTGGATCAAGTACAGCGGGTACGTGACCGCTCCGGCGTGCCGGAGCCAGGACCACCGGACGCGGTCGAGGCCACCGAGCGCGACGGCCGCCATGACGGCGAATCCCAGGGCGATGACCACGTGCGCCGGCCAGGCGGGCGTCTGCTCGGCGGCGTCCCTGCCCAGGCTGGAGATCATGCGGGCGTGCACGTGGTGCTGGGCCAGGAGGAACTGCACGCCGACCACGGCCCACAGGACGGCGTTCGGCCGGAAACGGCGCATCAGGTAGAAGGCGATGCCCGCGATGAAGTAGGGGGACGCGGACGGCACCGCGAAGAAGGACAGCAGGCCGTTGTCGACGGCCGGGGCCACGACGCCGGCGAAGGTCCAGACCCCGCAGAAGAGGACACAGTTGCGGTAGGTCACCCCGCGCACGACGACGACGGCGAACAGCACGTAGAACTTGAGCTCGACGAAGAGCGTCCAGTACGCGTCGTCCACGTGGGGGACCCCGATCCCGCCCTGCAGCATCGAGAGGTTCACCACCACGTCGCTCAACGAACCGACCCCGCGCACCTCCGGCCAGGTGAACAGGACGAGTGAGGTGAAGACGACGGCCGCCCAGTAGGCGGGGAAGAGCCGGGAGACCCGTGAGACCGCGAAGTCGCCCACGGTGCGGCCCCAGGCGCTCATGCAGATGACGAAACCGCTGACCAGGAAGAAGATCTCGACGCCGAGCCAGCCGTAGACGGCCAGCGCGTGCGCAGCCGGGAAGACGTCCGCGGCCGGCTTCCCCCAGGCGCTGTCCAGAGCCGCGTAGTGGTAGAAGAGCACGGAGAGCGCGGCGAGGACCCTGATCCCGTCGAGCGCCGCGAGCCGCGGGCCGGGTGTTCCGGCGGGCGGTACCGCAGCGCTCGCGCGCCCGCCCGCCGCCGGTATCCCGGCCGTTGCCGCCTCCGCTGCTCGCACGCTCATCCCTCGACCGCTCCCCGAATGCGTGACGGTCCGCTGCAGACCGCCAGGTCAGCGGAACCCTACAGGCCGGCCGCGCGGGGTCCGCCCGGGGCGGCCGTCATGATCATCACAGCGCGCCCCGGTCCGCAGTCCCGGCCGGGACCTCGAACCAGGTGGGCTCCTCGCGCAAGGACCGGTGGATCCGGTCCAGCGCGAAGGCATCCAGCGGGGGCAGCGCGTCCACGTCGAACCAGCCCACTTCGAGGGACTCGTGGTCGTTGGCCCGCGCCTCACCGCCGGTGGCACGGCAGCGGAAGGTGATGTCCTGGAACTGGCAGACGTCGCCATTGGGGTAGGTCATCCGGTCGAGCATCTGGACGAGGACCACGCGCTCGGGGACGCAGCGCACGGCCGTCTCCTCGTACACCTCGCGCACGGCGGTCTCGGCGGGCTGCTCGCCCGGCTCGGCGATGCCGCCGACCACGGACCAGCGCCCGGTGTCGGAGCGGCGGCCGAGCAGGACCCTGCCCCGGTCGTCGAAGACGATGGCCGTGACCCCGGGCAGGAGCAGCAGCTGGTGCCCGGCGGACTCGCGGATCCGCCGGATGAAATCAGGTGTGGTCATCCCTCGACCCTACGAGGCCGGGGACTCTCCACGTCTCATGCGGCGCGGCCGGCGCGGATCCGGCGGGTGGCGAGTGCGCCGAACCCGCCCGCGGCGAGCAGCAGCAGGGCGTACTCGGGGAGCGGCCCGAGCACGGTGGCCGGAGTGCGGGTCGAGCGCAGCGGGATCTCGGCGACGAGCGCGTCCGCGGTGAACATCTGTGTCTGCGAGACGATCCGACCGTCCGGGCGGATGACGGCGCTGACGCCGCTGGTCACGGGGACGAGGACGGTGCGGCTGTGCTCGACGGCGCGGACCCGGTCCATGGCGAGCTGCTGGTAGGTCATCTGCGTGCGGCCGAAGGTGGCGTTGTTGCTCGGTACGGCGATCACCTGCGCGCCGTCCCGGACGGTCGAGCGGACGGCGTCGTCGAAGGCGGCCTCGAAGCAGGTGACCATGCCCACGCCGCTGCCGGCCATGTCGAAGACGCCGGGCTCCGTGCCGGGGCCGAAGTCGCGGCGTACCCGGTCCACGTCGGAGCTGAAGAGCCGGACGAAGGAGCGCATCGGGATGCGCTCGCCGAAGGGCTGGATCTTGCGCTTGTCGTAGGTCTCCGTGGGGCCCGCGACGGGGTCCCAGAGGATCATCGTGTTGCGCAGCGGGCCGGTCTCCGGGGCGACGACCGCACCGATGGCCACGGGCACGCCGATGGCCTTGACCGCCCGGTCGATGACGGCGTGGGCGTCCGGCTCGGCGTAGGGGTCGAGATCGGAGGAGTTCTCGGGCCAGACCACGAAGTCGGGCCTGGGCACCCGGCCGGCCTCGACGTCCTCGGCGAGCTGGATGGTCCGCTTGACGTGGTTGTCGAGGACGGCCCGGCGCTGGGAGTTGAAGTCGAGACCGAGGCGGGGCACGTTGCCCTGGATGACCGCGGCGACGACGGAGCCGTCCTCGGCGGCGTCCGAGACCAGCGGCCGGGCGGCGAGGGCCGCGGCGACGGGGGCGGCGACGGTGAGGGCGGTCAGCGCGGCGGTGGTGCGGCCGGGGTGGCGCCGGACGAGGCGCACGGCCGCGTAGAGGCCGAATCCGCAGAGGGCCACGCCGAAGGAGAGCAGCGGTGTGCCGCCCAGTGCGGCGAGCGGGGTGAAGACGCCGTCTGCCTGTCCGAAGGCGAGCTTGCCCCAGGGGAACCCGCCGAAGGGGACCCGGGCACGCAGGGCCTCGCCCGCGACCCAGACGGCGGCGGCGAAGACCGGCCAGGCCGGGAGCCGGCCGACGAGGGCGATGCCCAGGCCGGTCAGGCCGATGAAGAGGGCTTCGAGGAAGGCCAGCGCGAGCCAGGGCACCGGGCCGACCTCCTCACCGGTCCAGACGAGGAGCGGCAGCAGGTAGCCGAGGCCGGCGAGGGTGCCGAGTCCGAAGCCGGCCCGCGGGCGGCGCCCGTGCAGGCAGCCCGCGAGCAGGGCGAGGGCGAGCGGGGCCAGCCACCACAGCGGGCGGGGCGGGAAGCTGAGGTACAGCAGGACGCCGGACAGCGCCGCGAGCGCGGCCCGGACCGGCGCGGCGCCCCGGCGCGGCGGTGCGGCCGTGGTGGCCGGCGCGGGCCCGTCGGCGGGGGGCGTCACGGACGGCGTCCTGGGCTCGGCCGGTCCGCCGGCGGGCTGCGGGGGCTCGTTCGAGGCGGCCTCGCGCGTCACACTGCTGCTCATCTGGCGGAGTGTACGTCCCCGCGGCTTCGGATCGGGCAGGCGCCTCGGTCCGCCGGCGGTATCAGCCGGCGAGACTGCGCAGATGGGCGCGGATGACGCGGACGGCGTTCTCGGCGTCGTCGACGGTGACCGTGAAGAGCTTGCCGTCGACGAGCCTCAGTTCGAAGCCCTCGCCGCGCCGGACGATCACCGCGGTGCCCTTCTCCGGGCGCCAGCGGTACCCCCAGCCGCCCCAGTTCTGCGGGGTGATCCGGGGGAGGAACTCGGCCGAGGCCACGTCCGCGAGATCGATCCTGCGGCGGGGGAGCCCGATGTGGCCGCAGCGCACGTAGAGGCTTCGGGCATCGATGGTGACGGCGACGTGCACGAAGGCGACCGTGCCGTAGACCATGAGCAGTCCGGCGGCTAGGCAGCCGGTCACCGCCATGAGCAGGGGGACGAAGCCGGAGGTCCAGGCGTTGTCGACGGCCAGCTCGACGCCGAGTGCCACGCAGGCGGCTCCGACCGCCGCGAGCAGCCACTGCATGGGGTTGGAGGCCCGGCCCGTCCAGAGCGGACCAGGAGGGTGACCCGTCATACGGAGCAGCCTACCCAGGTTCCGCGCGGACACCACCGCCCGTCGCCGGGGGGCCGGGCGGACGCACGGGCCGGCGTGTCACGCGATAGCGGAGGTGGACGACCTTGGAGCTGAAGGTGCGGGTCTCAAGGAGTTCGAGGTCCACCCGGCGCCCGTGCCGGGGGAAGAAGGGGATGCCACTGCCGACGAGCACGGGATGGACCACCATCCGGTACTCGTCGATCAGGTCCAGGGCGGCTGCCTCGGCGGCGAGCGTGGCGCCGCCGATCGCGATGTCACCGCCCCCCGGCTCGGCCCGCAGTCGCCCGATCTCTTCGGCCAGGCCGCCCGAGGCCAGGCGGGCGTTGCCTTGTACCGCCGAGAGGGTACTGGAGAACACCACCTTCGGGAGCGGATTCCAGACCGAGATCCATTCGAGTGACGCGGCGTCGAGCGAGGGGTCCTGGTCGGCGGTCTCCCAGTAGAGCATCGTCTCGTACAGCCGCCGCCCCAGGAGGTGGACGCCGACCTCGCGGGTCTCGTCGATCCAGAAGCGGAAGACCTCCTCGTCCGGTTCGGTCCAGTCGAAGTCACCGTCCGGCCCGACGATGTAGCCGTCGAGCGAGACGCCCATCGCATAGGTCACGCGTCGCATCAGGTGTCCTCCCTCGGTGCGGAATCCGACCCTACGGCCGCGGGTCGCCGCGGAGCCCGTCGCGACGCGCGCACCACGGGCGGGGGCTCGGCCGGGGAGGATGTCGGAAGGACGTCCCGCAGAGCGGGCGCCGGGTCCGGGGCGTCGGGCGCCGTCCCGCCGCGTGGCCGTTCGGGGTGACGGGGCGGTTCGTGGTCTCGCCTGCAGGACGGGCCGCCGTCCCGGCCCGCACCGGCCTCACCGGCGACGACGGCCACGATCACGACCACCACGCCCGTGGTACCACATGTGCGGTAGCAGGCGACATGGCTATCCTGGCGCCGTGAATCCGGACCGTAGGGACCGGCTGCGGGACGCGGCCGTCGCCGTGCTGGCGGAGTCGGGCGGTCGCGGGCTGACCCACCGGGCCGTCGATGCGGCAGCCGCCGTGCCGACGGGCACGGCCAAGAACTACTTCCCCACCCGCGAGGCCCTGCTGCGGGCGGTCGCCGAGCACTGTTCGGAGCGGCATCGGGCGTCCGCCGCGCCGCCGGCGGGGACCGGCCCGGGGCCGGCCGACGCCGAGCAGCTCGCGGCACTGCTGGCCCGGCGGTTGCGGGACGTGGCGGGGCCGGGCCGCCCCGGTGCGCTGGCGTACCTGGAGCTCCGGACCGAGGGGGCACGGCGGCCGTGGCTGGCCGCACTGCTGGACCCCATCGCGGCGGAGGACTTCGCCGCACACGCGCACCTGCTGCGCACGGCCGGGCTCCCGGATGGGCCGGAGCGGGCCCGGGCCCTGACCCTCGCCCTGCACGGGGCCATCCCCCACCTCCTGGCCGGAGCCCCGGCCACCCTGGCCGCCGCCGGCCTGGACGACCTGACCGGCTTCGCCCGTCGCGTGCTGGCCGCCGTATGCGCCGAGGAGGCGCGGTGATGGCGTCCGCCCGGCTCGACCGGGCCGTGGGGGCCGTGCTCGGGTCGGCCGCGGGTGACGCACTCGGCGCACCGTACGAGTTCGGGCCGGCGGGTCAGTTGAGCGCGCGAGGCCGGGAGATGTGCGGGGGAAGCGGCTGGGATCCGGGCGAGGCGACGGACGACACCCAGATGGCTGTCCTGGTCGCGGAGTCGCTGCTGGAGCACGACGGCCTCGAACTCTCCGATGTCTTCGCCCGGTTCCAGCGGTGGGCGGCCGGCCAGCCCAAGGACATCGGCCTCCAGACCGAGGACGTGCTCACCAACGGCGAGCCCTGGGACCTGGCGGCGGCCCTGCACTTCCAGGTCAACGCCCGGGCCGCCGGGAACGGATCCCTGATGCGGGCCGCCACTTCGGCGGTGTACTTCGCCGCGGGGGGACGGGAGGTGACCATGGACGCCGGGCGGCGGATCGCCGCACTGACCCACGGCGACCGGGCCGCTTGGGAGGGGACGGCCATCCTGCACGAGCTCGTCCGCGTCGCCCTGGACGGCGCCGATCCGCTCGCCACCCTCCCGGACGCGCTCGGCGCGGTGCACCCGGACCACCGCGAACGGTACGGCCGGGTCCTCGCGCCCGACTGGGACCCCGGCCTGGCCACCGAGTTCAACGGGGCGGTGTGGCCCTGCCTCGGCTCGGCGGTGTGGGCGCTGCGGACCACCAGCGGGTTCGCGGAGGCCGTGCGGGCGGCGGTGGACCTGGGCGGGGACACCGACACGGTCGCCGCGGTGACGGGCGCGCTGGCCGGAGCACGCTACGGGCAGGAAGCGGTGCCCGCACACTGGACGGCCCCGCTCCACGTACCGCTGCCCGGGTTCGGCGATCGGGTTCTGGAGGCGGAGGACCTGCGCGCGTTGGCTCGGCGGCTCGCGACGGCCGGCTCCCGCTGACGTTCCGGACGGCGGCCGCACCATCCCGCGCGCGTCCGCCGGCCGGTGGTGACCACCACGAGGGTCCCCCGACGTCGGGACGGCGCCACTTCCGGCTCCTCCACCACGGCCGGGCGGGCCCCGGACGGCCAGCCGGCGCGCTCCGGCGGACACCCCGCGGAAGGTCAGCCGACGGGGGCGCCCTGACCGGACAGCAGGCGGCCCTCCGCATACGCGAACGCGGCGGCGGGCAGGGCCGCCTCGCGGCCGCTGTGCAGGACGGTCAGGCCGCCCGTGCGGGGCAGGCCGGGCTCGGCGACGGCTCCGAGCCGGCGCAGCGCCTGGACGGCGACGGGCTCGGCGGAGCCGTGGTAGACCAGCTCCGCTCCCCCGGTCCGCGCGGCGAGGGCGGCCCGGATCGGGGCCTCGGTCAGTTCGTAGTGGGTACAGCCGAGCACCACGTCGGTGACGTCGTCCGGGGTCAGCGCGGCGGCCGCGGCGACGGCCGCGGTCACTGCGGCGTCGTCGGCCGCCTCGACGGCGTCGGCGAGCCCGGGGCAGGGCACCTCGGTGACGCGGGCGCCGGTGGCGAAGTCGCGGATCAGCCCGCGCTGGTAAGGACTGCCGGTGGTGGCGGGGGTGGCCCAGATGGCGATCCGCCCACCGGCCGCGGCGGCGGGCTTGATCGCCGGCACGGTCCCGATGACCGGGATGGCAGGCTCCAGCTCCGCCCGGACGGCCTCCAGGGCGTGCACGGTGGCGGTGTTGCAGGCCACGATCAGCGCGTCGGGGCGGTGCGCGGCGGCGGCCCGGGCCACGGCCAGCGCGCGCCCGGCGAGGTCGTCGGGGGTCCGCGGACCCCAGGGCATCCCGTCGGGGTCGGAGGAGAGGACCAGATCCGCGTCCGGCCGCAGCCGCCGCACCGCGGCGGCCGCGGCGAGGAGGCCGATTCCGGAGTCCATGAGCGCGATCTTCACCCGGCCACCTTAGTCGACACCGCCCCCGACCGACCCCGGCACCGCCCATATCCACGCCGCCGCACGGCCGGGAACCGTCGCGTCCGTCTCCGCCCGGGCGCGGGCCGCCAAACCGCCCTGTGCCCGGCCCGCACGCGGGGCTCCGGCGCGTCCGCCCGCCCTCCTCGCACCCCGGAGGGCGCCCCGGTGCCGAACACGGCCGCACCCACCGGGTCCCGGCCTTCGCCCGTGCGCCCACGCACGGCCGCATCCACCTGCGACCGCCGACCGGGGAGATGTCCCGGAGCCGGGGCGCCACCGCACCCCGCCCCGCCAGACCCCGCGCGAGGGGCGCCGCACCGGGAGGCCGGGTGCGGGACAGCGGCCCGGCTGCGCGGCACACTGCCGCCATGGGCCTCCTCACCGCCGCGTCCTTCGCCTCGCTCGCCGCATGGCTGTGGCTCACCCTCGCCCAGGGCATGTTCTGGCGCACCGACGTCCGGCTGCCCCCGCGCAGCGCCCCCGCGCACTGGCCGTCCGTCGCCGTCGTCGTACCCGCCCGGGACGAGGCCGGGGTGCTGCCGCTGAGCCTGCCCTCGCTCCTCGCGCAGGACTATCCCGGTGCGGCCGAGATCGTCCTGGTCGACGACGGCAGCACCGACGGCACCGGCGCCCTCGCCGTCCGTCTGGCCGCCGAACGGCCCGGCCTCCCGCTCACCGTCGTCTCCCCCGGCGATCCCGCCCCGGGCTGGACCGGCAAGCTGTGGGCGCTGCGCCACGGCATCTCGCTCGCCCGGGCCGCGCAGGCCGGCGAGCCCGAGTTCCTCCTGCTCACCGATGCCGACATCGCACACGAGCCGGACAGTCTGCGCGCGTTGGTCTCCGCCGCGGTCTCCGCCGACCTCGACCTCGTCTCGCAGATGGCCCGGCTGCGCGTCTGCGGCATGTGGGAGCGCCTGGTCGTACCGGCCTTCGTGTACTTCTTCGCACAGCTCTACCCGTTCCGCCGGATCAACCGGCCCGGCGCGCGCACCGCCGCGGCCGCGGGCGGCTGCGTACTGCTGCGGACCCGGGCCGCCGTGCGGGCGGGGGTCCCCGACCGGATCCGCCAGGCCGTCATCGACGACGTCTCGCTGGCCCGCGCGGTCCAGGATTCAGGCGGCCGGATCTGGCTGGGGCTCGCGGAGCGGGTGGACAGCATCCGCCCCTACCCCGCGCTCGCGGACCTGTGGCGGATGGTCTCGCGCAGCGCGTACGCGCAACTGCGTCATCAGCCCCTGCTGCTGGCGGGGACGGTCGCCGGACTGGTGCTCGTCTACCTGGTGCCCCCGGCCGCCCTCCTGGCGGGCCTCGCGACCGGACGCCCCGCCACCGCGTGGGCCGGTGGTCTCGCCTGGCTCCTGATGGCCGGCACGTACGTGCCGATGCTGCGCCACTACCGCCAGTCCGCGGCGCTCGCGCCGCTGCTTCCGTTCACGGCGCTGCTGTACCTCCTGATGACCGTCGACTCGGCCGTCCAGCACTACCGCGGGCGGGGCGCGTCGTGGAAGGGCCGCACCTACGCCCGCCCGAGCGACGCCTGACCCGGCGAACCACCATCCTGACCGGGCGTCATCCGAGGTCACCGCATTGTGACGCTGCGTCAGCAAGAAGTCGGTGCAACGCGCAACCGTTGGGTACGAGTTAGACCAAGGTGGGATGGAAGTGACCAAATCGCGCACGTGAACGTCAAGTGAAAGCTGTGGCTCTGACCTGCGAATATGCAGGTCAGCGCGGTGTTGACGGCACCTCGCTATAGACCCCGCGAATTCGTGGGCTTAACTTATGTCTCATGACCTCCCCCCGCTCCACTTATGGCGGCGGTTACTACTCCGCGCCCTCCTTCCCGGACACCCCCATCTACGACTCTCTCGTCGCAGAACGGGGCACTCCGCAGATCGCCCCGATCCGCGTCCCGGCCGCCTACGAGTCCCCGAGCGCGGGTTATTCGAGCGGCGGATACCTGCCGGCCCTGCCGTCGGCCCTGCCCGCACTGCCGGCTGCCACCCCTCAGCAGCAGGCTCCGTCATACGGGTACCCCTACCAACAGCAGGCCGCTCCGCAGCCGATGCCGCTGCAGAACGCACCCGCTCCCTACATTCCGCAGCAGCAGCCGGTCGCGGCCCGGGCCGGGTTCGTGTCGCAGCCCCAGCCCCAGCAGCCCCGCCCGGCGGCCATGGCCACCGGCTACGAGGCGATGCGCCCGGCCGCGCCGCGGCCCATGCAGGTGTCGGCTCCGGCCGCGGGGTCCTCGTACGAGGACCCCTACGGCCGCCCCTACCAGGGCCGCGGCTACTGACCGGGCCCCTCGCGCGCGCCGGGACGGCGGAGCGGGCTGGCAGTATGCCCTCATGTCGAAGTTGCACGTCCAGGCGCTCCACGTCCACCCCGTCAAGTCGGTAGCCGGCACCTCACCCGACGAGGCGGCCGTGGAGCCCTGGGGTCTGTCCGGGGACCGGCGGTGGGCCCTGATCGACCCCGAGGGGACGGTCGTCACCCAACGCCGCCATCCCCGGCTGGCCCTGGCTTCCGCACGACCGCTGGGCGGCGGCCGGATCGCGGTGGCCGCTCCGGACATGACGGAGCTGGTCGTGGAGGTGCCCGAGCCGGGTCCACTGGAGCCGGTGTCGCTGTTCGGGAAGAAGGTCGAGACCGTGGTCGCGGCGGGGGCCGCGGCCGACTGGTTCAGCACGTATCTCGGGGTACCGGTCCGGCTGGTGCACCTGGACGACCCGGCCGTACGGCGTCCGGTGGATCCGGACTACGCACTCCCGGGTGAGACGGTGAGCCTGGCCGACGGCTATCCGCTGCTGCTCACCACACTCGCCTCGCTGGACGCCCTCAACGCGCTCATCGCGCAGGGGGACCATCCCGATGAGGGCCCGCTACCCATGGACCGCTTCCGTCCCAACGTGGTGGTCTCGGGGGCCCAGGCCTGGGCGGAGGACAACTGGCAGCGCATCGCCATCGGGGACGCGCTGTTCCGCGGGGCGCGCGAATGCGGCCGGTGTGTCGTCACCACCACCGACCAGCGGACGGCCGAGCGGGGCAGAGAGCCATTGAAGACCCTGGGCAGGCACCGGCGGATCGGCAGGTCGCTGGCTTTCGGGCGGCTGCTGGTGCCGCTACGGCCGGGCACCCTCCAGGTGGGCGACGAGGTCCGCGTCCTGGCCTGACGGGCCGCCCGCGGGTGACGCCCGAACCACCGGAATGACACCTTCGGGGGGCTCCTTCGCCGAGCTGGAACCAACCGGCGCGACCAGGCCGTTGGAGCAGTCAGAACAGGTGGGCACCCGCTCGGGCAGTGACACCGGAAGACCGGTCCGGATCGGGTGGCACATGTCTCGTGCGTCCCGGAACGCGTCCCCCGGGGCAGGCGGAGGGCGTGGGCGCGCACAGACGGAGACTGGCGCTAGGGGGGTGTCTTGTCGATCAGGGCGTATCAGGGAGCGGCGCACGGCGCCATGGGGTCTGACCAGCCCCGCGGGGCCGAGGAGAAGCATCGCGGGGCGGACGGGGCAGGCGGCCCGGAGCGTCGCCGGACGAGGACGGCGCGGCGGGGCGGGGCGCCGTGCGCCGCGAGCCCGACGCGGCCGGCAGGGCACCCGTCGGCAGGGGGAGCCTGACCGTGAAGACAGCGATGGGAGTGTGGCGCTGGCGGCGCAATCCGCTGCGCCGGCCGACCGATCTCTTCGAGGCATGGGTGGCGTTCGCAGCGCTCGTGTGCGTCGTGGTGGTGGCTCCGGCCATCGGCTGGGTGGCGGGCCTGCGTGTGGACGCCACGCTGCAGCGGGCCGCGCACGAGCAGCGGCAGGAGCGTCATCTCGTCCCGGCTGTGGTCGTCCGGCCCGCCCCGGAGCAGGCCGGGGAGGTGTCCGCCGACTCCTCGGCACAGCGGACCGCCCCCCGACGCACGCAGATCGTGGCCGCGTGGACCGCGCCCGACGGCAGCAGCCACCAGGGCACGGTGCCGGCCGCGGAGGAACCGCCGCGCCCCGGGGACCGGTTCCGCATATGGACCGACGCACGGGGTCGCCTGGTGGGACAGCCGCTCGACCCATCGGCCGCCTCCTTCCACGCGGGGACGGCGGGTCTGGCCGCCGCGGCCGGGGTGGCCGTCATGGCCGTGACGGTCCGCCGCCTGGTCGTACGACGGCTCATGCACCGTCGGTACACACACCTGGACCGGGCATGGGCGGCCGTCGGGCCGGACTGGGGCAGGGCGGACGCCGGTGGCTGACCTGGCGGCCCATCCGCTCCGCGCGCGCTACGGTGGAGCGGCCGGACCGGTCGCTCCCGTGGCAGCAGTCTCTCAAGTGGCCTCGGACATCAGCGGCTCCGGCCGCATCGGCAGCGCGAGCACGAGGGTGGGGGCACGACAGCACCATGGTTCAGGGCACGGTCCAGGTGACGCACGGCGGCTCTTCGCGGTGGCGGCGCCGCTCCGGTGAATATCCGACGCTGGCCGCCGCGCTCGCCGTCGCGGGCGACGGGGACGTGCTGTCCATCGCCCCGGGCACCTACCGGGAGAACCTGGTGCTGCAGCACGCGGTCACCCTGCGCGGGCCCGAGGACGGGTCGGGATCGGTGCGGATCGCGCCGCTCGACGGCGTCGCACTGACCCTGCGCGCCTCGGCCGTGGTGCAGGACCTGTACCTGGAGGGCCAGGACCGGGCGGCCCCGGCGCTGCTGATCGAGGACGGCTCCCCCGAGCTGAGCGACCTGCGCGTGAGCACGCACTCGGCGGCCGGTATCGAGGTGCGCGGCCCCGGCGCCCGGCCGCTGGTGCGCCGCTGCACCGTGGAGAACCCGGCCGGCGTAGGCATCGCCGTACTGGACGGCGGTGGCGGGGTCTTCGAGGAGTGCGAGGTCGTGGCCTCGGGACAGACCGGGTTCTCCGTCCGCGGCGGCGGCCGGCCCCGGCTGGAGCGCTGCCGCATCCACCACTCCACGGGCGCGGGCATCGCCGTCACCGGCGAGGGCTCGGGCCTGGAGGCGCTGGGCTGCGAGGTGTACGAAGTACGGGGGGCCGGGGTGCAGATCGCCGCACGGGCCGCCGCCCGCCTCACCGACTGTGCGGTGCACCGCACCTCGGCCGACGGGGTCACGCTCGACACCGATGCCGTGCTCGCCCTGGCCGGGTGCGATATCCACGACATCCCGGAGAACGCGGTCGACCTCCGGTCGCGTTCGGTGCTCACCCTCAGCCGCACCTCGGTGCGCCGGTTCGGGCGCAACGGCCTGTCCGTGTGGGACCCGGGCACCCGGGTGGACGCCGAGTCCTGCGAGATCCACGACAGCACGGGCGACTATCCGGCGGTGTGGGTCAGCGACGGAGCCTCCGCCTCGCTGGACTCCTGCCGGGTGCACGACGTGCCCGACGCGCTCTTCGTACTGGACCGAGGGTCGGCCGTCGAGGTCACCGACAGCGATCTGTCCCAGGTCCGCAACACCGCGGTCTCGGTGAGCGACGGGGCCACGGCGCGGCTCGACGACTGCCGCATCCGCGAGGCGGGCACCGGGGCCTGGTTCCGCGACCACGGCAGCGGCGGCACCCTCGCCGGCTGCACCGTCGACGCCGTGCAGACCGGTGTGATCGTCACCAAGGGCGCCGACCCGGCCCTGGAGCGCTGCACGGTCACCTCACCGGCCGAAGCCGGCTTCTACGTGTCGGCGGGCGGCCGCGGCACCTTCACGGCCTGCCGGGTGACGGACAGTTCCGGTTTCGGCTTCCACGTCCTCGACGGCTGCCGCACCACGCTGAAACGCTGCCACACGGAGCGCTGTGCCCGCGGCGGCTACGAGTTCGCGGAGGACGGGCCCGTCGCCGAGGAGTGCACCGGCGACGGGTCGGGCCCTCGGCAAACGGCCCAGCCCGCCGCGGGCGGCCTCGCCGGGGTGCAGACCGCAATCCGCCCGCAGGCCGCGGAGCGCAGCCCAGTGGCGCAGCCGGCACCGGCGGCCCGGGCGTCCGTTCCTCGGCCCGCGGACCCGGAGCGGGCCGGGGCTCCGGAGGCCGCAGCGCGGCCGTCCGACGCAGTGTTGGGGCAGCTCGACGGGCTGGTGGGCCTGGACAGCGTCAAACGCGAGGTGCGGGCGCTCACCGACATGATCGAGGTGGGCCGCCGGCGGCAGCAGGCGGGCCTGAAGGCCGCCTCGGTGCGGCGCCATCTGGTCTTCACCGGCTCCCCCGGCACCGGGAAGACCACGGTCGCCCGGCTGTACGGCGAGATCCTCGCCTCCCTCGGGGTGCTGGAACTCGGGCACCTGGTCGAAGTGTCCCGCGTGGACCTGGTGGGCGAGCACATCGGATCCACGGCGATCCGCACGCAGGAGGCCTTCGAGCGGGCGCGCGGCGGGGTGCTGTTCATCGACGAGGCGTACGCGCTGGCCCCGGAGGACTCGGGGCGGGACTTCGGGCGCGAGGCGATCGACACGCTCGTGAAGCTGATGGAGGATCACCGGGACGCGGTGGTGGTGATCGTCGCCGGGTACACGGCGGAGATGGAACGCTTCCTGACCGTGAACCCGGGCGTGGCCTCACGGTTCTCGCGGACCATCGCCTTCGGCGACTACGGCCCGGGGGAACTGCTACGGATCGTGGAACAGCAGGCGGAGGAGCACGAGTACCGTCTCGGGGAGGGCACGGCCGAGGCGCTGCTGGCGTACTTCACGGCGCTGCCCAAGGGTCCGGCCTTCGGAAACGGCCGCACCGCGCGCCAGACCTTCGAGTCGATGGTGGAGCGGCACGCGGGGCGGGTGGCCCAGCTGTCGGAGCCGGACACGGACGAGCTCACCCTGCTGTTCCCGGCGGATCTGCCGACGCTGCCCGCCTCTTGCTGACCCCGGGGCGCTGGTCCGGTACTCCCCCGGCCGGCGCCGGGCGGGGCTCCGCGGCCCGGACCGGCCCCTCCAGCCGGGTGAGCAGAGCGGCGCGTTCGGCGGCGAAGGCCGGGTCCGCCTGGTAGTCGGCGTGCCCGAGGATCGGTGCGGGCAGCGGGTGGCGGGCGCTGCGCCCGTAGGCGAGCGGGTCGGCGAGCGGGCCGCGGTCCACCTCCGGCGAGTCCGGGCCGGGGAGCGCGGGCCCGCCGATGGGGTCGGTGGCCCGCCAGAGGTTGCGCCAGCAGTCGACGTCGCGGTGCAGCGCGGTGAGCTGTCCGGAGCCGAAGTAGGCGGGGAACCAGCGGCCGTAGAGGCGGGCGAGCGGGGAGCCGTAGGTGAGCAGCGCGACGCGTCGGCGGACGGAGGGCGGCAGCTGCCAGACGGCCGCTGCGGCGAGCACGCTGCCCTGCGAGTGGCCGGAGATCACCAGCCGCCCGCCGGTGCGGCCGGTCCAGCCGGCCATCCGCCAGGTCAGGTCCGGGACGGCCCGCTCGGCGTAGCACGGAGGTGCGAAGGGGTGGGCCGCGCGCGGCCAGAAAGTACCGACGTCCCACAGGATCCCTATGGTCCGCCGGGCGGCCGGGTCCCGGTAGGCGCGTCGCCCCCAGGCCGCGAAGAGCGCGATACCGAGGCCGATGAGCCAGGACCCGGCGTCCTGGGCGGCGCGGGCGGCGGCTTCCAGTAGCGGCGGGCCCCCGCGGGCGGCTTCACCCGGGACCCGTCCGGTGAGCCAGGCTCCGGCCAGGGCTCCCGCGCCGAGCACCAGGGTGATCCCGGAGACGGCGCCGACGAACCAGGGCGCGGAGTCGGTGAGTGCGGCGGTCGTCCGCGCCCCGGCGATGCGCCGGCTGCGCGCCTCGTCCGGACTCTCTCCCGGGTATTCGGCGGCGATGGCGGTGGCGAGGCGGCGCCGGGCGCGGGTCGCGCGCACGGCGAACCAGGCGGCGAGCAGCGCCAGTACGACGAGCAGCGGCGGCAGGACGGCGGCCTGCCAGGAAAGCAGGACGGGGGGCCCGGCCAGCGGTGCGCCCGGCATCCCGGGGGTGGCCCCGCCGTCCATCCAGTCGGCGACCCGCTGGGCGACCCCGCCGGACATCACACCGCCGAGGGCGCAGCCGAGCATGGCGACGGCGGGGCCGCCCAATCCGCGCAGGGCGGCCGCCGGATCGTGGGCCCTGCGGTGCAGGTGGCGGGCGACGGAGGCGAGGGCGAGCACGCACAGGCCCTGGCCGAGCATGATGACCCCGAAGGCGAAGTCGCCCGGGAGTCGCCCGGTGGAGGTCCAGCCCGGGCGTGACCAGCAGGCGTGCAGGAGGACGGCGGTGAGCAGGGCGAAGGCGGCGCCGGGGAGCAGGCTGACGGCGGCCCGGTCGAGGCGGTGGTCGGGTCGGGCTTCGGTGCGTCCGCGCCGGCAGACGACCCAGGCGACGGTGACGGCCCCGGCCGCGAGGAGGGTCTGGGTGATCCAGCCGAGGAGTTCGAGGGCGGGGGAGGTCACCGCGGCCCGGCGGTCCTGGGCGGCGGTGGGTGCGGAGACGGCCACCGCGACGGTGAGCAGCCCGGCCGCGGTGTGCGCGGCTCGCAGCCGGGCGACGATACGGCGCCCGTACCAGAACCCGGGGCGGCCGAGCGCGGGCGCGGTGTCGCAGGCGGTGTCCGGGTCGGCGGCCCCGGCGGGCGGCGGCTGGGATTCGTAGGCGCTCCAGGTGCGGTTCGACAGGAACCAGAGCAGTCCGGTCAGCGCGGTGGGGACCAGCGCGCCGAGGGCGAGGCGGCGCCCGGGCTGCGACCACCAGCCGCCGCCGTCGGGGGCGAGGAAGCCGAGCCGGGAGTCGGGCGCGGTGCAGGTCGCGGAGCCCGCGCACTGCCAGGCGGCGAGGTCGAGCGCGACCTCGCAGGCGGCCGCGATCAGCAGGACGGTCAGGCTGAGCGCGAGGATCCGTACGAGGACTCCGTAGGTGCGCACCGCGCGCGGCGCGGGGGCGTCGGCGGGCCCGGCCGGCCGGGCCCAGTGGGCGAGGTTGACGACCATGAAGGGCAGGAGCAGCAGCCACAGGGCGCGGGCTCCGTTGCCGGAGGTGAGCCGGGACCAGCAGTAGGCCTCGGGGACGGGCAGTCCCGCGTACCGCTCGGGGTGGGCTTCGGCATCGGCGTCCTCGGCGCGGCGGAACACGGCCGCGGTGGAGTCGCCCGTGACGCGGACGGTGCGCGGCTCGCCGAGCAGTTCGGCCGGGGATGCTCCGGCGACACCATGGACGAGGAGTTCGAGGGCGGGAGGCGGGTCGGGCTGGGGGCGGTCGGGCACGGAGGCCTCCGCTCGCGGGGGGCTGCGGCCGCTCCAGGATCCCGCGCGGCGGGGTTCCTGCCCAGGCCCCGTACGGGGGAACCGGCGGCGGGGCGGGCCGTACGGCGCGCGGGCCCCGACCGGACGACGCCGGAGCGGAGCAACGGGGCCGTCGTACGGGTCGGCTGCCCTGCCGTCGGCCCTGCCGTGCGAGGGGAATGCGGGGAGAACGCGGGACAGTCACGGGGAAATCGGGCAAGACAGCGAGCGGAGACATCGTGGGCGGATCGCAGCGGACATCTCGTGGACGCACGGCTATGGTGACGCGCACGTCCGTCCCGATCACCGCTCCCGGAGGTATCGCCCATGGATCGCCGACTCCGCCCGGTGGAGCTGGACTTCATCGACGACGCGCCCGTCCGGCTGGTGTTCGCCGCCGAGGCCGCGGCGCCGCCCGAAGCCGTGTACCGGGCGCTCGCCCGCGAAGTGGCCGACTGGCCGCACTGGTTCAGGGCGGTGACGCTGGCCCGCCCCGCGCGCGGCGGAGCGGGCCGCGAGATCAGGCTGCTGGGAGGGGTGCGCATGCAGGAGACGATCATGGCTGCGGAGCCCGAACGGCGTTACGCGTACCGGGTCGACACGACCAACGCCCCCGGCGTCCGTGCCCTGCTGGAGGAGTGGCGGCTTGCTCCGGCCGGCTCGGGCACGCACGTCCGCTGGACCTTCGCCGCGGACGGTCCGACCGGGTTCCGGCTGGCCCTGACGGCCGCCCGCCCGGGCCTGGGCCACTCGTTCCGGACGGCGGTGCGCACCCTGGACGCCCGCCTCAGCGCCCGCCGTTGGAGCGGCCGGTGACGGCGGCGAGACGGGCGTACTCCCACGGGTCGTGGGCGCTGAAGACGGTGACCTCGTCGCCGTGGTCGCGGACGAGGTCGCGCAGCCGGTCGCGGGTCGCGATGCGCGCCGCGGCGTCCGTCTGCGCGCCCTGCTGGACCGGTTCGAAGACGGGGTGGGCGAGCGGCGGGGTCTGTTCGAGTTCCGCGTGATGGGTGTACGCGTCGCCCGCGTGCAGCAGCCAGCGGCCGTCGTCGTCGCGGACCGCCACGCCCGCGTGTCCGGCCGAGTGACCGGGCAGCGGCACCAGCAACAACGCGCACCCCATACCCTGCGGTCGCGCCACACCCGGGAAGCCGAACCATGTCGTGCGTCCGTCCGCGGTCGCCGGGGTCAGCAGCGGGCCGTGCGCCCGGTGCTCGGACATGAAGCGGTCGAGGCTGTGCCGGTGGTGCACGGCCGCCGGGTCGGTGACGGCCCGGTACTCGTCGGGGTGCACGTGCACCCGCGCGTGGGGGAAGTCCGCCAGCCCTCCCGTGTGGTCCCGGTGCAGGTGGGTGACGACGATGTGCCGCACGTCCCGCGGCTCGTACCCGAGGCGGGCGAGCTGGTGCAGTGCGGTTTCCCGCGGATCCAGCACGGGCTCGGCGTAGGCCACCCAGTCCGCGCCCAGCGCCCGGTCGGGCTGCCGCAGGTCGGCGGTGCCGAGCCCGGTGTCGACCAGGACCGGTCCGTCGGTGTCCGTCTCGATGACCAGGCAGTGGCAGACGGCGGGCAGCGCGCGGTGCGCGGCGCCGGCCGGGTGCGGTGTCCGGAGCGGTGTCCCGAGCGGTGGAATCGTCCGGAGTGAACCGCAGTTGAGATGATGGATGCGCACAAGGGCCCCCTGAAGGTATGCGGGCGGGCTGTTCGCCATGGACGCTATGAGGGGCTTTCGTGACTCACCAAACGGTTGGACACGCGCCGGAGGACGCCCTGGACGGCCGGCGCTGCCCGTCTGCGGACGTCCCGGCAGCGGACGCCCCGGCGGCGGACGCCCCGGCGGCGGACGGCTTCCCGGCGCAGGGCGCGCTGGCGGACTGCCCGGACGGCACCCTCGTCCCGCCGGCCGGTGCGCCACACTGCCCGGTCGACGTCACCCTCGCCGCGCTGGCCGGCCGGTGGACGCCCCTGGTCCTGCGGGAGTTCCTGCGCCGCGGCCGGGCCACGTACTCCGAGCTGTCCGCCGCCCTGCCCGCACTGTCGGACAAGGTCCTCTCGGACCGGCTGGCCCAGTTGACCCGGGTGGGCGTCATCGAGCGCCACCGCATCCCCGGCTGGCCTCCCCGGGTCCGCTACGTCCTCACCGGCCGGGGCCGCGCCCTGGAACCGGTGGTGCACAGCATGTGGGAGTGGGGCAGCGCCCAGGACGCCCCGTGGGGGTCTCAGGCGGCCGGTTCGCGCCAGACGCCGGTCGTCAGCAGTGTGTCGAGGGTCTCGGCGTAGGGGGCGAGGTCGAGCCCCTGCGCCGCCACCCATGCGTCGGAGTAGTACTTGTCGAGGTAGCGGTCGCCCGGGTCGCACAGGAGCGTGACGACGCTTCCGGTACGGCCCTCCGCCACCATCTCCGAAACGATCTTCAGGGCGCTCCAGAGGCCGGTGCCGGTCGAGCCGCCCGCCTTGCGCCCTATGGCCGTCTCCAGCGCGCGGCAGGCGGCGACGCTCGCCGCGTCCGGGACCTTCATCATCCGGTCGATGGCGCCGGGTACGAAGCTCGGCTCCATCCTCGGGCGGCCGATACCCTCGATGCGCGAGCCGCAATCGCTCCTGGCGTCCGGGTCGTTGCGGGTCCAGCCCTCGAAGAAGCAGGAGTTCTCCGGGTCCGGGACACAGATGCGGGTGTCGTGCTGCATGTAGTGCACGTAGCGCGCGATGGTGGCCGAGGTGCCGCCGGTGCCGGCGGTCGCGACGATCCAGGCGGGCTCGGGGAAGCGCTCCAGCCTGAGCTGCTGGTACATGGACTCGGCGATGTTGTTGTTCCCGCGCCAGTCGGTGGCCCGCTCCGCGTAGGTGAACTGATCCATGTAGTGCCCGCCGGTGCGGGCGGCGAGCTCAGCCGATTCCTCGTACATCTTCATCGGGTCGTCCACGAAGTGGCATGCGCCGCCGTGGAATTCGATCAGGCGGCACTTCTCCGGGCTGGTCGTGCGCGGCATGACGGCGATGAACGGGACGCCGATCAGTTTGGCGAAGTACGCCTCGGAAACGGCGGTCGAGCCGGACGATGCCTCGATGACGGGGCGGCCCGGCCGTACCCAGCCGTTGCACAGGGCGTAGAGGAACAGCGAGCGCGCGAGGCGGTGTTTGAGGGAGCCCGTCGGGTGCGTGGACTCGTCCTTGAGGTAGAGGTCGATGCCCCATGCCTCGGGCAGCGGGAACTTCAGCAGGTGCGTGTCCGCCGAGCGGTTCGCGTCGGCCTGAACCTTGCGCACGGCCTCTTTGAGCCAGGCGCGGTAGTCCGCGTCACTGCGGTCGACGTCGACGGTCGTGGCGGTCGCCCCGGTGCCGGTCCCGGTGCCGGGGTTGCCTGTGATGTCGGTGGTGCCGGTGGTGCTCATGCGCCGTGCTCCTTCATGGTTCCGCTTCGCCTTCTCCTTTCGCAATGTACCTCTCCCACCTGCACAAATAGTCACTTTGGGTATCTATGCGGATCGCTTTCGATCGCGTTCGGTTGCACTGCGCGGCACCGTGGGTGACCCTGGTGGAGGATTACCGAGGGTGCAGCACCCGTAACACTCATGTCGGGGAGTCGCAGCCGTGATCAGTCATTCCCGCAGGCACTGCGTCGTCGAACTGCAGGCCTTGCCGTCGCGGATCGGCCAGATCCGCAGAATCGTCTCGGCCCAGCTGCGCCACTGGCAGCTCGATCCGCTCATCGACGTCGCCACGCTCGGCGTGACGGAGCTGTTGAGCAACGTCCACCGCCACGCACAGCCGGACAAGACCTGCGTCGTCGAGATCGAGTTGCGGCTCGGCCGGCTCACGGTCTCGGTCATCGACAGCGATCCGCGGCTTCCCGTGCTACGCCCGGCGCAGGCCGGACCGCTGGAGACCTGCGGACGCGGGCTCGCCCTCGTGGCGGCCCTCAGCCAGGCCTGGGGGGTCCGTGAACGGCCCGACGGACCGGGCAAGGTGGTCTGGTTCTCCCTGACGGCGGCGCCCGCGCCGGTGGCACCGCAGCGCCCGGTCTCGATCGCGGCCAGGCCGGTACGGGAGCCCGCGCGCACGCTGGTCGTGGCCCTCGATCCCGGCTCCGCCCCGGCGGCGCTGGCGGTGCCCTCACCGGTGGCCGTGCACCCCGGCTGACCGTCTTCCCCGACGGGAGCGCTCCCGGGCCGTGATGTCCTAGGCGAGGGCTCCCAGGGGGTCGTCGAGCACCGGCTGCCAGGCCAGTTCCGCCGCGCCGACCAGGCTGTTGTGGTCCAGCGTGCACGGCAGGATCGGCACACCACCGCTGCGTCCCCACAGACTGCGGTCCGCGACGACCGCGCGGAGCCGCTCCGGGTCCGCGTGGAGCAGTTCCCGGTGCAGCCCGCCCAGGATGATCCGGTCCGGGTTCAGGATGTTCACCAGCCCCGCGAGGCCCAGGCCGAGCCGGTCGATCAGCTCCTGCACGGCCGCACGTACCGCCGGTTCCTCGGGTTGCTCGCGCAGCAGGTCACGGGCCTGCTGCAACAGCGACACCTCGGGGCCGGGGCTGCGGCCCGCCGCGGTCAGGAAGGCCAGCGGGTCCGCCTCCACGTCCAGGCAGCCGCGGCCGCCGCAGTGGCAGGCCCGCCCCTCGGGATTCACGGTGAGGTGGCCGACCTCCAGGGCCAGCCCCGAACTGCCGCTGTGCAGGCGGCCGTCCAACACCAGGGCGCCGCCGACGCCGCGGTGCCCGGTGGCCACGCACAGCAGGTGCTGTGCGCTGCGCCCGGCGCCGTGCCGGTGCTCGGCGAGCGCCGCGAGGTTGACGTCGTTCCCGGTGAGAGCCGGGCCGTCGATCCCGGCGGCCTTCACGCACTCCGCGAAGATGTCCCGTACCGGGGAACCGGCCGGCCAGGCCAGGTGCAGCGGGTTCAGAGCCGTGCCGTCCGGCTCGGCGACGGCCGACGGGACCGCCAGCCCTGCGCCGACGCAGCGGCGGCCGCTGTCCGCGAGCAGTTCCGCGCCCGCCTGGACGACCGCGCCGAGCACCTGCGCCGGATCCGCGGAGACGGTGACCTTGCCCGGTGCGGTGGCCACGATCCGGCCACCGAGCCCGACCAGGGCGGCCCGGAAGCCGTCCGAGTGCACCTGGGCGGCGAGCGCCACCGGCCCGTCCTCGGCCACCGAGAGCCGGTGCGAGGGACGGCCCTGGCCGCCGCCCGTACCGCCCGAGGCCCCGGGGCGGGAATCGACCCGGATCAGCCCGAGCGCCTCCAGCTCGGCCGCGACCGCACCTGCGGTGGCGCGGGTGACCCCCAGCTCGGCCGTCAGGACCGCACGGGTGGGGGCGCGACCGGTGTGGACGAGCTCCAGCGCCGGACCGAGCGCACCGCGACCCCGTTCCAGCCTGGTCCGCGCCCCCGCGCTCGACACCGATGGCGTGGTCGCGTCCCCCACCCTCTGCGGGGCCCCGTTGCCGTTCATGGCATCGATCCTCGCATGATCGGAGGGCGCCGGACGCCGCCCCTCAGCCGAGCCCGCCGACCCGCAGCGTGATGTTGAGCCGCCCGGTCAGCCCCAGCGTCCGCGGACCCGTGCCCGGCAGCACCTTCGGCACCCCGTGGTAGGCCGACCGGCTGGGGCCGCCGAAGACGAACAGGTCCCCGCTGCGCAGCTCGACGTCCCGGTACGGACGCCCGCGGGTACCGGTGTTCCCGAAGCGGAAGAGGCAGCTGTCGCCGAGGCTGAGGGAGACCACCGGCGCCGGGGACTTCTCCTCCGCGTCGCGGTGCATGCCCATGCGGGAGTCCCCGCGGTAGAAGTTGATCAGCGCGATGTCGTAGGCGGCCGCACCCGGGTCGGGCGCCACCCCGTAGGCGGCGGCCACCGCCTGCCGACCGAGGTCGGCGAGCCAGTCCGGCATCGGCTTGACCGGTGCGCCGTCGCCGTCGACGGCGGTACGGGCGTAACCGTACGGGTACCAGTGCAGGCCCAGGCACACCTGCCGGGCGGTCATCGCCCCGCCGCCCGGGGTGCGTACCGTGCGCAGGCCGGCCGGCGGGCGGGCCCACTCGCGGCAGGCCGCCAGCAGCTCGTCCTGCCGGCCGGTGCCGAGCCAGTCGGGCACGTGCACCGCGCCGGGGGCGATCACGGTCCGCTCGCGCGGAAAGAGTTCCCCGTCCACCCCTCCATTGTCGGTGCCGGGGCTGCGAGACTCCCGGTATGGAGATCACTGAATACGTGAAGACCCTCGCCCGGGAGGGCGAGCTGCTCGCCGAAGCGGCCGAACGGGCCGGTACGGACGCCCTCATCCCTTCCTGTCCGGGCTGGCACGTCACCGACCTGCTGCGGCACACCGGAGCGGTGCACCGCTGGGCGACGGGGTACGTCGCGGAGCGGCAGCTGGAGCCGATGGGCCTGCCGCAAGCACCGGAACTGGTCGGCGGCGAGCTCCTGGCCTGGTTCCGGGAGGGCCACGCCGACCTGGTGCGGACCTTGACCGACGCCCCGGCCGACGTGCAGTGCTGGACCTTCCTGCCGACCGCTCCGCCCTCGCCGCTGGCGTTCTGGGCCCGGCGTCAGGCCCATGAGACCACCGTGCACCGGCTGGACGCGGAGAGCGCGCTGGGGGTCGCCTTCTCGCCGCCGGCGCCGGAGTTCGCGGAGGACGGGGTGGAGGAACTGCTCACCGGCTTCCACGCGCGGCCGCGCAGCCGGGTGCGGACCCCGGAGCCGCGGACCGTGCGGATCCGGGCCGCGGACACGGGCGCGGTGTGGACCGTGCACCTGTCTCCGGCACCGCCGCGCACGGTGCCGGGCGACCTGGGCGATCCGGTCGACTGCGAGGTGACCGGCGAGGCCGCCTGGCTGTACGCGGCACTGTGGAACCGGCTGCCCCTGGCGGGTCCTGGGGTGACGGGCGACCTGTCGCTGGCCGCGCTGTGGACGGAGACGGCCGGAATCTGACCGGCGGCCGGAGCGGGCGGCCGGGCGCCGGCCGGCGTCCCCTCCCGGCCTCCCGCCCGGCCTCCCGCCTGTGCCCCGGCTGGGAGGCCTCCCGGACGAGCGGTTATGGTCACTTCCTCGACGATCACGGGGGTGGCGGATGTTCGGTTCCACATGGCGCGGCGCGGCGGTGGCCGCGGTGTTCCTGGCAGGGTTCGCGGTCTCCTGCGACGCGGATCCGGCTACGCCGGCCACGCCGGCCACGCCTTCGGTATCCACGGCGCCCCCGGCGGAGTCGGCCTCCGCCGCCGCGACGCCCCCCGTCCCGTCAGCGCCCCCGGCGAGCGGCGGACCGGGCGCCTCCACCCTTCCCGGGACCCCGCCGGAGAAGGTCCGGGACGCCTTCGCCGGGCTCCAGGCGACGCTGAACGACGCGTGCACGCCGGCCGACTGCGCCTACTTCCTCGGGCGGGTCCACGACGAACTCCACCGCCTGGACGCGGCGATGAAGGCGGACCCGAAGGGCCCCGGGCACTTCCCCGAACCGATCGCGCTGATCGCGAAGCTCGATGCGGAGCTCGGCGGCGACCGGACTTTCGGGAACCTCAAGGCGCACCAGACGCTGCTGATCGGCACGCGCGACAAGATCAACACCTGGATGCAGGGCCACCCGGACGACTACCGCTGACCCCGGCCGCGGGCGACCGCGCCGGCCGCCGCGGCGGCGGGACGTCCTAGCCGAGGGTGGCCGCGTAGCCGGTCTGCGCGCCGTACTGCCAGGTCGGGCCCGCGTTCCAGGGGTTGGGCATGACCGTGTCGGTCGCGTAGGCGTAGCCCGCGCCGCGGTCGAAGGCCGTGCGGAGGGTGGCGCGCATCGCGGCGTCGCCCGGGACACCGTGGACCAGGTGCCAGAAGGCCGTTCCGCTCGGGTCGAGTTCGGTGCCGGGACGGTAGCCGGAGTCGTGGTCGAAGACGTTGCCGCCGAGCCATCCGGCTGCGGTGTAGGCGGCGTAGGTGTCCTCGTAGGTGACGAAGACGTCGGCGGTGCGGTGGGCGGGCTCCAGGTAGCAGTCGGCTATGGCCGTGCCGGGGTTGTTGACCACCAGGTCGGGGACGTCCGGGTCCGCGGCGTTCATGGTGTCCTGGACGTAGCGGCGCAGCTCGGCATAGTGGTCGCGGGTTGCGTTGTCGGGTCCGCAGTCGCGGCTGACGACGTCGAAGAAGATGCCGTCGACGTGGAGACGGCCGTCGGGCGTCTTGAGGTAGTTGTCGACGGAGGCCTTGACGGCGGCGATCTCGCGGTTGCCGTGGTCGGTGTGGACGTACCCGAGCACCTTGGTCCGCTCACCGGTGGAGGTGGTGCGGGCACGGAGCGCGTCGGCGCGGGCCCGCCAGGGAGCACCGAAGGGGGCGTCGCCGTTGCCCGGGTTCAGGACGACCACGGAAGGGGCCGGGGCGGTGGCGGTGAGGTCGGCCAGCATCCGGTCGTCCGCCATCACGTACGCGGGGACGGCGATCTCCAGGCCCCGCACACCGGGCATCCGGGGTGTGGGAGGCGGACCGGGCGCCGGGGCGGCGGCGGGAGCGGGCCCGGCGGATGCTTCGCGCGGCGGCGCGCCGACGGACGGCGCCGACGCGGCCAGGAGGAGGGTGGCCAGGACGGCGTACAGGGCCTTCTCGGCGCGAGGCATGAACGTTTCCTCCGGTGGAGGCTCTGCGGGGGACTCGACGAACACTAGACGGGCGGCCCGTCGTTCAAGGCTGAACCTCCCGCATTGGCCCGAGGAACAGGCGAGCGAGCCATCGCCCCATCACGTGAATTCCCGCGGGAGCACACTCCTCGCACGCCCTGCTGTCATACGACCGGAAGACCGACCCCGTGCGCCAGTTGGCCGGCCGCGTGCGTGAAGAAGGCGGATCGTTCCTCGACGACGCCGTTGAACTGGCCGAACAGCTCGAAGGACACGAGCCCGGCCAGCTGCGCCCAGGCGGCGACAAGGGCGGCGACGACCTCCGGGGGCAGGCCCTCGGCGAAGTCGGCGGCCATCCGGGCCGCTTCGGGGCCGAGGGCGGGCGGCAGCGGAGGGAGGGCGAGACCGCGCCCCTCGTAGGCGGCTCGGACGACGCCGATCAGGACGTTGCCGACCCGGGAGGCGGGTCCGACGGTATCGGCGGGGGCGCTGTAGCCGGGTACCGGGGAGCCGTAGACGAGGGTGTATTCGTGGGGACGCTCCAGCGCCCACGCGCGGACGGCCTCGCACACGGCGATCCAACGGCCGCGGGGCGCGGCGCCGGCGGCGAGGGCGCGGGCATCGGCTGCCTCGGCGGCCGAACCGAGGCTGTCGTACGCGTCGATGATGAGCGCGGTCAGCAACTCGTCGCGGCTCGGGAAATAGCGGTAGAGCGCGGAGGAGACCATGCCGAGCTCGCGGGCGACGGCGCGGAGGGAGAGTTTGGCGGCCCCCTCGGCCGCGAGCCGGCGGCGCGCCTCGTCCTTGATGGCGGCGGCGACCTCGATGCGGGCCCGTTCCCTGGCCCCTCGCACGGTGTTCATGGGAGCCAGTGTGCCACGCGGCGGAGCACTGCCCAGGAATCAGTCCACCGCTCCACTGAGAGAGCACTGCTCTTGCTCTGGTGCACCGATCCGATGCACACTGGCTCAGCAAGAGCAGTGCTCTCGTAACGCAGAAGACGGCGATGCCGAAGACGGCCGGAGGTCCCCGTGAACGCGCCCAGCACCCCGTACTACGCCCAGGCCGGCCCTTTCGCCGCCCGCTTCAACTCCCTCCTGGGGAAGCTGGCCCGCTTCGGTATCAGCCTGGCCGGCAGCGCCGAGCTCTCCGTGCGCGGGCGTACGTCGGGCAAGATGCAGCGCATCCCGGTCAATCCGCACCGCTACGCGGGCGGGGAGTACCTCGTCTCGGCCCGCGGCCACTCCCAGTGGGTCCGCAACATGAGGGCCGCGGGCGGGGGTGAGCTGCGAGTGGGGCGCAAGGTACGTGCGTTCACCGCCGTCGAGATCACCGACCCGGTGGAGAAGGCCGCGATCCTGCGCGCCTACCTGGAGAAGTGGGGCTGGGAGGTAGACCGGTTCTTCCGCGGCGTCGACGCGAAGGCGTCGGACGCGGAGCTCCAGGCGGTCGCCGGCGACCACCCCGTCTTCCGGATCGTCCCGGCATCGAGCTGAAACCGCGCGGGCCGGCCTCGGGGGCCTCGGAGCCCGGCGCCGGACGCAGGTGGCCGGGCGGCGCACAGCCCTCAGCCCTCAGCCCTCAGCCCTCAGCCCTCAGCCCGGCAACGACTGCTCTCCCACCCCCGGATCCGGCGCCCGGCCCGGGGCATGTCCGCCCGGATCCGGACGCCATGCCCCGCAGGGCCGGGGGAAGCACCGTGCGGCGCCGGCCCCCAGGCCCGCGCCACACGCGGGACGCGCCACCCGGCGGGCGCAACGCCGGCCGGACGGCGCACCTGGTGCCCGGCACCGTCCGCCGGCGGAATCCGCGGGCAGACCGGGCCTACGCGCGGTTGCCGGTCCGGGCCGCTGCCTGCCGCGCGTCCAGCGCGTGTAGGGCCCTGCGCGCCAGCGGAGAGGTACGCACCATGTCGGCCAGGGTCGTGGCGCCGCGCGTGATGCGGGCGAAGGCCCGCCACGCCGGACGGAACCCGGTGATCGCAGCGTGCAGCAACCCCGGCCGGGCCTCGAAGACGGTCAGCATCCGCTTGCCGACCCCCATCTCTGCCCCCAGCCCCGCCTTCACCGCGAAGGCGTAGTTGAGGGCCTGGCGGCGGGCGTCCACCGCGTCCTGCGCCTCGGCGATCTTCACGGCCCACTCCCCCGCGAGCCGCCCCGAGCGCAGCGCGAAGGAGATGCCCTCACGGGTCCACGGCTCCAACAGTCCGGCCGCGTCACCGGCCACCAGGACCCGACCGCGGGAGAGCGGCGAGTCCGGCTTGCGACACCGGGTCAGATGCCCGGAGGAGACGGCCGGTTCGAAGCCGGCGAGTCCGAGCCGGGCGATGAAGTCGTCCAGGTACCGCTTGGTCGCGGCCCCTTCGCCCTTGGCCGAGATCACCCCGACGGTGAGGGTGTCCCCCTTGGGGAAGACCCAGCCGTAACTGCCGGGCAGCGGGCCCCAGTCGATCAGCACCCGTCCCTTCCAGTCCTCCGCCACCGTCGCGGGGACGGGGATCTCTGCCTCCAGGCCGAGGTCCACCTGGTCCATCTCGACACCCACGTGCGCGCCGATCCGGCTCGCGCTGCCGTCCGCACCGACCACGGCACGCGCCAGGACGGTCTCCCCGTCGGCCAGCACCACCGCGACGGTCCGCCGGTCGGGCACGGCCGCCCCGTGCTGCTCCACGCGGGTCACGGCGGTTCCCGTACGGACGGTGGCGCCCGCCTTCTCCGCCTCCGCGACCAGGCCGGCGTCGAACTCGGGCCGGTTGATGAGCCCGAACAGCATGTGCTTCGAGCGCCGGGTGCGGGCCAGCTTGCCGTCCATCGAGAAGGTGACCGCGTGGATACGGTCCTTGAGGGGCAGGACGAAGCCCGGCGGGAGCGCGTCGCGCGAGGGGCCGATGATGCCCCCGCCGCACGTCTTGTACCGGGGCAGTACGGCCTTCTCCAGCAGCAGGACGCGGCGCCCCGCCGTGGCTGCCGCGTACGCGGCCGAGGAACCGGCCGGCCCCGCGCCCACCACGACCACGTCCCACACCTCGCCGGATCCCCCGGCCACCTCGTCGTCCGCCCCCTGCCCGGCCGGGCCCGCGCCCTTGCTCGTGCCCACGCCTGCGCCTGCGTCCGCGTCCGCGTCCGCGCCCATGCCTGCGCCTTGCTCCGCACCTGCGTCGCGTACGTCGTCGTCGCTGCTCACGATGTGTTGCTGCTCCTGATCACCCGGTTGCTCCGATGCCGGGGAAATCCTACGGCGAGACGCCGCCCCACCCCCGCTGTGCGAGGATCGGGACTGTCTTTTGCCGTACCCGGCATACGCACGCCCCGCACCTGCGCGGGACGCGTACACGGATACAACGTCGCACCCAAAAGGAGCGTGCCCATGTCCCAGAATCCGATCGCCGAGACCATCGCCTCGCTGATGCCCCGCGCGAAGCGGGAGCTGACCGAGCTGGTGGCCTTCCAGTCGGTGGCGGATTGGGCGCAGTTCCCGCAAAGCGAGAGCGAGGCCGCGGCGAACTGGGTCGCCGACGCCCTGCGCGCCGAGGGCTTCGGGGACGTGGCGCTGCTCGACACCCCTGACGGCACCCAGTCGGTGTACGGCTTCCTGCCGGGCCCCGAGGGCGCGCCGACGGTCCTGCTCTACGCCCACTACGACGTGCAGCCGCCGTTGGACGACGCCGCCTGGATCTCCCCGGCCTTCGAACTGACCGAGCGCGAGGGCCGCTGGTATGGACGCGGTGCGGCCGACTGCAAGGGCGGGTTCATCATGCACCTGCTCGCGCTGCGCGCCCTGAAGGCCAACGGCGGTGTGCCGGTCGGTGTGAAGGTCATCGTCGAGGGCTCCGAGGAGCAGGGGACGGGCGGCCTCCAGCAGTACGCGCAGGCCCACCCCGAGCTGCTGACCTCCGACGCCATCGTCATCGGCGACGCGGGCAACTTCCGTCTCGGCCTGCCGACCGTGACCGCCACCCTGCGCGGCATGTGCCTGCTCAAGGTGAAGATCGACACGCTGGGCGGCAACCTGCACTCCGGCATGTTCGGCGGCGCCGCGCCCGACGCGCTGGCCGCGCTGATCCGGGTGCTCGACTCGCTGCGCGCCGCGGACGGATCGACGACCGTGGACGGCCTCGCCTCGGACGCGGTGTGGGAGGGCCTGCAGTACCCGGAGGCGGACTTCCGCGCCGACGCGAAGGTCCTGGAGGGTGTCGAGCTGATCGGCGAGGGCACCGTCGCCGACCGGTTGTGGGCCCGCCCGGCCGTCACCGTCCTCGGCATCGACTGCCCGCCGGTCGTCGGCGCGACGCCCTCGGTGCACGCGAGCGCGGGCGCCCTGATCAGCCTGCGCGTGCCGCCGGGCGTGGACACCGCGCAGGCCATCAAGCTGCTCCAGGCCCATCTCGAGGCGCACACGCCGTGGAAGGCCCGCCTCGAACTGGAGGTCGTCGGGCAGGGCCAGCCTTTCCGGGCGGACACCGGCAGCCCGGCGTACGCGTCGATGCGCACGGCCCTGGAGGCCGCCTACCCCGGCCAGGAGATGCAGATCAGCGGCATGGGCGGGTCGATTCCGCTGTGCAACACGCTGACGTCGTTGTACCCGCGGGCGGAGATGCTGCTGATCGGGCTGAGCGAGCCGGAGGCGCAGATCCACGCGGTCAACGAAAGCGTGTCGCCGGAGGAGCTGGAGCGCCTGTCGGTGGCCGAGGCCCTCTTCCTCGTGAACTACGCGGAGTCCAGGCGCGCCTGATCCGGGCGGTGCCGGCCGCCGCGTTTCCGCCCCGGGCGTGCTTCGCTCATGGTGAAGCCGCCTGCCCGGGGCGGCGGGGCGCCCGTACGTTCACGGCATGGACCTTGTCGACGTACTCCCGAACCGGCTCCACATGCTCCGCTTCCCCATCGGTCAGGCCTATCTCTGGCGGGACGGCGAGGCGCTGACCCTCGTCGACGCGGGTCACGCCGGATCCGCGGCGGAGATCGAGGGGGCGATACGTTCGCTCGGGCTGCTGCCCGAGCACCTGCGGCGGATCGTGCTGACGCACTGCCACCGCGACCACGTGGGCTCGGCCGGTGAACTCGCGGCCCGCTGGGGGGCGTCGGTGTTCGCGCACCGGCTGGACGCTCCGGTGGTCCGGGGTGAGCGGCCCGTCCCCGAACCGGTGCTGCTGGAGTGGGAGATCCCGTTGTACGAGCACGGTCTGACCGTCCCTGAGGCCCCGCCCACACGGGTCGACCGGGAGTTGGAGGACGGGGACGCGCTGGAGTTCGGGGACGGGGCGTACGTGGTGCACGCCCCGGGCCACACCGACGGCAGCATCGGCATCCACCTGCCGCGCCACGGCGTGCTGTTCGCGGGGGACTGCATCGCCGCCGTCGGTCCGCCGATGTTGGGGGTGTTCAACGTCGACCGTGGCCGGGCCGTGGAGTCCTTCCGGCGATTGGCCGGGCTCGCGCCGTCGGTCGCCTGCTTCGGCCACGGGGACCCCCTGACGGTGGACACCGCCTCCGTCCTGGCCGATGCTGCGGCCGGAGCCGCCTGAGCCCCGGCCCGGGGCGAGTGAGCGGCGACGGCACGGGGCACGCGGGCGGCCGACCGAGCCCGCGGAAGAGGGGCTGCCTCAGCCGGTGGGGACGCCCGCCTCCAGGTACAGGGGGCGGGCCCGTTCCCGGGCGCGCAGGGCCCAGCGCAGGCGTTCGTAGCGGTGCTGTGGCAGCAGCTCCGCGGCCTCGGTCTCGGTCACGAAGCGCCAGGCCCGCAGTTCGGGACCGGGCAGGCGGAGGCGAGCCGCCGTTTCTTCCGGGAGGCGGCCGCCGTCGAAGAGCAGGCGCAGCCCTCCGTAGCCGGGGGGCTGCGGGCGTTCCCAGTCGACGACGAGGAGCCCCGGCGCCCGGTCCAGTACGAGGCCCAACTCCTCGGCGACCTCCCGTACTCCGGCGCGGGCGGGTGCCTCGCCCGCCTCCACGACGCCTCCCGGGAACTCCCAGCCGGCCTTGTACGTCGGATCCACCAGCAGTACCCGGTCGCGCTCGTCGAAGAGCAGCACCCCGGCCGCCACGGTCTCCCGCGTGGGCTCCGGGGTCTGCACGATGTCGCAGACCCGGGCGGTCTCGGAGCGGACGGCTTCGGCGATGCGCTCGGCGGTCTCCCGCACGGTCAGGGGACCGTTGTCGATGACGTGCGCGTCGCCGGTGAGCCAACCGAGGGCCTCCTGGTAGGCGGGGATGTGGTCGTAGGCCCACTGTCGGACCCGGATGTCCACGTCCTCGGGGGCCCCCGGTTCCGTGCGGGTCTCGATGCGCTTGCGCAGGATCGTTTCAGCAGGCGCGAGCAGCACATGCCGTACCGGTATCCGCCGGGCTGCCAGCCCGCCGAAGATCTCGTCCCGGTACTCCTGGTGCAGCAGCGCCATCGGGACCACGAGCACCCCGCCCACCTCGGCCAGCATCGCCGCGGCCGTTTCCACCACCAGCCGCCGCCAGCTGGGCAGGTCCTGGTAGTCGGTCACCTCGGCCAGCCGTTTGGGCGGAAGCAGCAGCCGCAGCGCGTCACCGATGAGCTCCGGGTCGAACAGCGTGCTGTCCGGGAGGATTCCGGTCAGTTCACGGGCCGTGCTGGTCTTCCCGGCGCCGAACGTACCGTTGATCCAGACAATCACGTCTACCCCTCTCCCCATGGCTCGTCCGAAGCCCCCAGTGGCTTGCCCGCCCCACCCTGTCACGGAAACCTCACTATCGGCCGAGTGCTTATCCTCGAGGTCACGGCCCGCGCGCCCGCCCGGGCAGCTAGGGAGGAATCGCGACAGTGCCCCACAACCGCCGCCCGTCCGACCCCCGCTACGGCAGCCGGCCGACCATGAAGGACGTGGCCGCCAGGGCGGGTGTCGGCCTGAAGACGGTGTCCCGGGTGGTCAACAGCGAGCCCGGCGTCACCCCCGAGACGGAGAAGCGGGTCCAGGAGGCCATCGAGGCCCTGGGATTCCGCCGCAACGACAGCGCGCGGGTGCTCCGCAAGGGCCGTACCGCCACCGTAGGTCTGGTCCTGGAAGACCTGGCCGATCCCTTCTACGGTCCGCTGAACCGGGCCGTTGAGGAAGTCGCCCGCGCGCACGGGGCGCTGCTCGTCAACGGCTCCAGTGCGCAGGACCCGGACCGGGAGCGGGAGTTGGCGCTCGCGCTGTGCGCCCGCCGGGTGGACGGCCTGATCGTGATCCCGGCCGGGAACGACCACCGTTACTTGGAGCCGGAGATGCGGGCCGGTGTCGCCACGGTGTTCGTGGACCGGCCGGCCGGTGGGATCGACACCGACGTCGTGCTGTCGGACAACTACGGCGGGGCGCGCGGCGGTGTCGCGCACCTGATCGCGGGCGGCCACCGCAGAATCGGCTTCCTCGGTGACCACCCCCATATCCACACGGCGGCGGAGCGGTTGCGCGGCTACCACGCCGCCATGGCGGAGGCGGGCCTCCCCGTGGCCGGATCCTGGGTGTCGCTCGGCTCGACGGCTCCCGGCCGGGTCGCGGCGGCGGCGCGGTCGATGCTCACGGGTCCGGAGCCGGTGACCGCCGTCTTCGCCGGCAACAACCGGGTGACGGTCACCGTGGTACGGGTCCTGGCTCCCCTGGAACGCCCGGTGGCGCTGGTCGGCTTCGACGACTTCGAGCTGGCGGACCTGTTGCGCCCGGGCGTCACGGTGGTCGCGCAGGATCCGGCGGCCCTCGGCCGGGTGGCCACGGACCGCCTCTTCCAGCGCCTGTCGGGCACCGGTCTGCCGCCGGTCCGCACGGAACTGACCACCCGTCTCATCCCCCGCGGCTCGGGAGAACTCCCGCCGGCGGACTGACGTCCCACCGGCCCCGGCCCACGTGGCACGCGGCGCGGCGCGGGCGCCCCGCCCCCGGAGCGGTCCGGGGGCGGGGCGCCCGTGCTGGTCAGGCGGTGGCGGTCAGGGTGGCCGAGCGGCGGGGTATGGCGAAGGCGTCGAGCTCGGCGCGGGTGAGGCCGGTCAGGGCGGTGACCTCGTCGGGGCCCACCGCGCCGCAGTCGAGGCCGCGGACCAGGTAGCCGGCCAGGGCCTTGGCGGTCGCGGGCTCGTCCATCACGTCGCCCTCGATCCTGGCCACGTACGCCTTCAGGCGCGCGGCGGCGGCCTGCAGGCCCTCGCGGTAGAAGGTGAAGACGGCCGCGTAGCGGGTCGGCAGGTGCGCCGGGTGCATGTCCCAGCCCTGGTAGTAGGCACGGGCCAGGGCGCGGCGGGTCAGCCCGTAGTGGAGCCTCCAGCCCTCGTGGACCTTCTCGGTGGTGCCGATCGGCAGCACGTTGGTGGAGCCGTCGGACACGCGCACGCCGGTACCGGCCGCCGCGACCTGCATGATCGCCTTCGCGTGGTCGGCGGCCGGGTGGTCGCTGGCCTGGTAAGCGGCGGAGACGCCGACACAGGCGCTGTAGTCGAAGGTGCCGTAGTGCAGGCCGGTGGCGCGGCCCTTCGCGGCCTCGATCATCCGGGCGACCGTGGCGGTGCCGTCGGAGGCCAGGATGGACTGGCTGGTCTCGATCTGGATCTCGAAGCCGATCCGGCCCGGGCGCAGGCCGCGGGTGGCCTCGAAGGCCTCCAGCAGCTTGACGAAGGCGCTGACCTGCTCGGCGTAGGTGACCTTCGGCAGCGTCAGGACGAGGCCCTCGGGCAGGCCGCCGTGCTCCAGCAGACCGGAGAGGAAGATGTCGGTGGTGCGGATGCCACGGTCGCGGACGTTCGCTTCCATGCACTTCATACGGATGCCCATGTACGGCGCGTTCGTTCCGTTGGCGAAGGCCTCCGAGACGAGGCGGGCGGCACGGGCCGCGGCCTGGTCCTCCTCCTCGTCGGAGCGGACGCCGAAGCCGTCCTCGAAGTCGACCCGGAGGTCCTCGACGGGCTCGCGCAGGAGCTTGGCGCGGACGCGTTCGTAGACCGGTACGGCCAGCTCGTCGGAGATGCCGAGCACCGCGGCGAAGGTCGCGGCGTCGGGAGCGTGCTCGTCGAGCGCGGCGAGGGCCTGGTCGCCCCAGGAGCGGATGGTGTCGGCGGCGAAGACGTCACCGGGCACGTAGACGGTGTGGATGGGCTGCCGGGTGCCGGGGTCGCCCGGGTAGTGGCGCGCGAGCTCCGCGTCCACCGGCGCGAGGGAGGCGCTGATGCCCTCGCTGACCGCGCCTGCGAGGCTCGTCGCCACCTTCTCCTGCTGACCCATCGTGCACTCTCCTCTTTTCCGCTTCACGGAAGCCTAGATCCGCATAGCAGAATTTAGTCACGTGGTTCCGCTCCGTCAATGGTCCCTCCGCCGTCCCGGGCAAACGACTCGGGGCCGCGTGGTGAGAATCACCACACGGCCCCGAAGAAGCGATGCTGCGAAGAGAAACGCAGGTCAGCCGGTCAGCTCTGGCGAGCCTTGATCTCCGCGGTCAGCTGCGGGACGACCGTGAAGAGGTCGCCGACCACGCCGTAGTCGACGAGGTCGAAGATCGGGGCCTCGGCGTCCTTGTTGATGGCCACGATGGTCTTCGAGGTCTGCATGCCGGCCCGGTGCTGGATCGCGCCCGAAATGCCGGAGGCGATGTAGAGCTGCGGGGAGACCGACTTGCCGGTCTGGCCGACCTGGTTGGTGTGCGGGTACCAACCGGCGTCGACGGCGGCGCGCGAGGCGCCGACGGCCGCGCCGAGGGAGTCCGCGAGCTCCTCGATGATGCCGAAGTTCTCGGCGCCGTTGACGCCGCGGCCGCCGGAGACGACGATCGCGGCCTCGGTCAGCTCGGGACGGCCGGTCGATTCGCGCGGGGTGCGGCCGGTGACCTTGGTGCCGGTGGCCAGGGCGCCGAAGGTGACGGCGAGCGCCTCGACGGCGCCCGCGGCCGGGGCGGCCTCGACGGCGGCCGAGTTCGGCTTCACGGTGATGACCGGGGTGCCCTTGGAGACGCGGGACTTGGTGGTGAACGACGCCGCGAAGGCGGACTGCGTCGCGACCGGACCCTCGTCACCCGCCTCCAGGTCCACGGCGTCCGTGATGATGCCGGAGCCGATGCGCACGGCGAGGCGCGCGGCGATCTCCTTGCCCTCGGCGGAGGACGGGACGAGCACGGCGGCCGGGGAAACGGCGTCGTACGCGGCCTGGAGCGCGTCCACCTTCGGCACGACGAGGTACTCGGTGAACTCGGGGGCGTCGGCGGTGAGGACCTTGACCGCGCCGTGCTCGGCGAGCACCGCGGCGGTGGCGTCGGCACCGGCGCCCAGGGCGACGGCGACGGGCTCGCCGATGCGGCGGGCCAGCGTCAGCAGTTCGAGGGTGGGCTTGCGGACGGCGCCGTCCACGTGGTCGACGTAGACGAGAACTTCAGCCATGGGACTGCTCTCCTGCGATTGCGAGGTGTCTGGGGGCTAGCGAGGGGTGGCCGAAGCCCTTAGATGAACTTCTGGCCGGCCAGGAACTCGGCCAGCTGCTTGCCGCCCTCGCCCTCGTCCTTGACGATCGTGCCGGCGGTGCGGGCCGGGCGCTGCGCGGCGGAGTCGACCGCGGTCCAGGAGCCTTCGAGACCGACCTCGTCGGCCTCGATCTCCAGGTCCTCGAGGTCCCAGGACTCGACCGGCTTCTTCTTCGCGGCCATGATGCCCTTGAAGGACGGGTAGCGGGCCTCGCCCGACTGGTCCGTCACCGAGACGAGCGCCGGAAGGGAGGCCTCCAGCTGCTCGCTGGCGGTGTCGCCGTCACGGCGGCCGGTCACGGTGCCGCCCTCGACCTTGACCTCGGAGAGCAGGGTGACCTGCGGGACGCCCAGGCGCTCGGCCAGGATCGCCGGGAGGACACCCATGGTGCCGTCGGTCGACGCCATGCCCGTGACGACCAGGTCGTAGCCGGCCTTCTCGATGGCCTTGGCGAGCACCAGCGAGGTGCCCATGACGTCCGTGCCGTGCAGGTCGTCGTCCTCGACGTGGACGGCCTTGTCGGCGCCCATCGACAGCGCCTTGCGCAGCGCGTCCTTGGCGTCCTCGGGGCCCACCGTCAGGACGGTGATCTCGACGTCGTCGTCCGAGTTCTCGGAGATCTGCAGCGCCTGCTCGACGGCGTACTCGTCGAGCTCCGACAGCAGGCCGTCGACGTCGTCACGGTTGACGGTCAAGTCCTCGGTGAACTGCCGGTCGCCAGTGGCGTCGGGCACGTACTTCACACAGACAACGATCCTCAGGCTCACGCCGGCTCTCCTACCGCATCGTCTTTTCGTGTACCGCCTTATGCAGGCAGCATAGGCGCCTTGTCGGGCGGATCCCGATCGGGGCGGCCCGCGCCCCGAAGGGAATGTTACTCGTCAGTACACCGTGGGTCCCACCAAGTCGCAAGGTCGGCGAACTGTGATCTGCCCAACGCCGCCCGACCCGCCCCAGCAGGGACGATTCAGTCGCGCAGCGCGTTGAAGCGCCCCTGGTGGTACAGCAGCGGACGGCCTTCCCCGGCCGGGTCCCCCACGACCGCCTGGGCGATGACCACACGGTGCTCCCCCGCGGGCACCCGCGCCACCACCCGGCAGACCAGCCACGCCAGCACGCCGTCCAGGACCGGAACCCCGTGCGGGCCGACGGCCCAGCCGGTGTCCTGACCGAAACGGTCGGCTCCGCTCCGCGCGAACAGGCCCGCCAGCTCCCTTTGGTGCTCGCCAAGTATGTGGACGCCGAGGTGCTCGCTGTCGCGCACCGCGGGCCAGGTCGAGGCCCCGGTGCCGATCGTGAAGGACAGCAGCGGCGGGTCCGCCGAGACGGAGTTCAGCGAGGTGGCGGTGAAGCCCACCGGCCGGCCGCCGTCCTGGGCGGTGATCACGGCGACCCCGGCGGCGTGCTGCCGGAAAACGGAGCGCAGGAGCTCGGGCGAGCCGGGACGGCCGGCGCCGGAAAGGAGGGAAGCAGCCGTCGGGGCCGTCGGAGCACTCATCAGGGTTCTGCCTTCTGCCGCAGGACACGCGGGCACGGTCGGGATCGGGGACGGGGCGTTCAGCGATCCGGACAGAGCGCGCTCGCGTATCGGACGAGGTCCACATGGAACCGTCCGTAGAGCAGGAGTTCATACCGCATACCGCCAGCCTGGCGATCTCCCGTGGACCCAGTCAAGCGGGATCGGGCAGATGTCAGGCGCGTCACGCGGTGTGCGGGCGTGTGCACCGGCGCCTCCGGCACCCCCGGCCCCGACCCGCTCCCACCCCCGGCCGCACCGCGCGTCATACGGCCGCGCCCAGGGCGGCGATCACGTCCACCTTGCGCGGCATCCCGGCCGCCCGACGCACGATACGTCCGGCGGCGTCGAGTACGAGCACGGTCGGGGTCTTCTCGACCCCCAGGGCCCGCACCAGGTCGAGCCGCTCTTCGGCGTCGATCTCGATGTGCGCGACTCCCTCGACCATCTCCGCCACCTCGGCGAGGATCCGCCGCGTGGCCCGACACGGCTGGCAGAAGGCGCTGGAGAACTGCACCAGGGTGGCCCGGCGCCCCGGTCGCGCACCCAGTTCCGCGGCGCCCAGGCGCGCGGGCACCGCCCCGCCCGCGCCGTTGCGCCCCTCTTCCCTGCCGAGCACCCGCACTCCCGTCACACCACCGTCTTCGTCCACGCACATGATCGTCGTACGCTCGTACGTGGATGGGGACACCCGGCGGCCCCGCGGAATTCCCGGCGTGACGAGAATCTCCCCGGGCGCGGACGCCTGGACTGGCCAGCGGCCCTCGTTTGGGGCACCATCCCCAAGGGTCGCGTACCTACGCTTCCGTAACTTCCGGCCGGGAGCACCTCCCCAGACAGAAAGCGGGTCTCCCCATGGCTGAGCTCGTCTACCCTCCGGTGATCGGCGCCGCGCACGGGCTGTTCCGCGCGCTCGACATCCGCATCGACATGAAGGGCACCGAGAACATCCCCCGCAAGGGCGGTGCGGTCCTGGTGTCGAACCACATCGGCTACCTCGACTTCATCTTCGCCGGCCTGACGGCGCGGCCGCAGAAGCGCCTGGTGCGCTTCATGGCGAAGGAGTCGGTGTTCCGCCACAAGGTGTCCGGTCCGCTGATGCGCGCGATGAAGCACATCCCGGTGGACCGCAAACAGGGCGAGACGGCGTACCAGCACGCCCTGGAGTCGCTGCGCTCCGGTGAGATCATCGGGGTCTTCCCCGAGGCGACGATCTCCCAGTCCTTCACCCTGAAGAGCTTCAAGTCGGGTGCGGCCCGCATGGCGCAGGAGGCCGGCGTCCCGCTGATCCCGGTGGCGCTGTGGGGCACGCAGCGGCTGTGGACCAAGGGACGTCCGAAGAACCTCAAGCGCAGCCACATCCCGGTGACGCTGCGGGTGGGCGAGCCGATCGAGGCTCCCACCGACCAGTACGCCGGGGCGATCACGCGGCGGCTGCGCGAGCGCGTCCAGGAACTGCTGGACGCCGCCCAGCGCGCCTACCCGGAGAAGCCCCGGAGCCCCGAGGACTCCTGGTGGCTGCCGGCCCACCTCGGCGGTACGGCGCCGACCGCCGCGCAGGTGCGCGAAGCCGGCTGAGGGCCCCTCCCGCGCCCGGGCGGCCCCGTCCGAGGGCCCTGGAGCCGCGGGCTCGGCGCCGCGGGGGACGGGCGCACCCCCGGGCTCTCCCGGGGGCCGTCCGCGGAGGCGCCTCAGAGCGCCGTCGGCAGCTTCCGCCACAGTTCCTGCCGGTCCGCGGAATCCTGGAGGGCCGCCAGTACGGCCGGGTGCGGGGCCGCGTACAGCCCGGGGTAGTCGACCTCGCCCAGTTCCGGGCGGACGGGGAAGGCCAGGCGCTCCTCGGCGAGGTCGAAGCGGGCGTCGACCCCGGGCCTGTTGCCGCGCGGATCGAGGCGGCTCCAGCGGCCGCTGCCGGGCAGACGCAGCGCGATCAGCCCGTGGACGAGGGGGTTGGAGCCGTCGTCGTCGGCGAGGCGCTGGTAGCACAGCCCGGCCGGAACCCCCTGGGCGCGCAGCAGGGCGACCAGGGCGTGGGACTTGGCGTGGCAGATGCCGTTGCGCGTACCCAGCACGTCGGAGGCCCGCCAGGCGACCCGAGGGTCCCCGGAGTCGGCGGAGTGCGCGATGGTGTCGCGGACGAACTCGAAGGCGGCCTCCGCGTACGCGTAGGCGTCCCCGGTGGCCGACCAGAGGGCTTTGGCGTTGTCCCGCACGCGGGGATGCCGGTGGTCCACGGCTTCATCCGAAGCCAGGTAGGCGAGGACGTCGGGATCCTGCTGCATCAGCTGCATGGCCCGGAGCATAGGTATGCCACCCACCATCCATCAATGGATTTACAGTGAGTGGCATACCTATGCAGCATGTACGTGTTCCGCGGTCCCTGCCTAGCGGGCGAGCTCCTCCTTGAGGGCCTGGAGGAAGCCGTCCACGTCCTCCTCCTGGGTGTCGAAGCCGCACATCCAGCGGACGTCACCCGCAGCCTCGTCCCAGAAGTAGAAGCGGTATCGCTTCTGCAGGCGCCGCGACACCTCGTGCGGCAGCCGCGCGAACACCGCGTTCGCCTGCACCGGGTAGAGGATCTCCACGCCGTCGGTCTCGCGGACGCCGGCGGCCAGTCGCTGCGCCATCTCGTTGGCGTGGCGGGCGTTGCGCAGCCACAGGTCCTTGGCGAGCAGCGCCTCCAGCTGCACCGAAACGAAGCGCATCTTCGACGCGAGCTGCATCGACATCTTGCGGACGTGCTTCATCTGCCGGGCCGCGTCCGGGTTGAGCACGACGATGGCCTCGCCGAACATCATGCCGTTCTTGGTGCCGCCGTAGGACAGCACGTCGACGCCGACGGTGTTCGTGAAGGTGCGCATCGGCATGTCGAGCGAGGCCGCGGCGTTGGCTATCCGGGCGCCGTCGAGGTGCACCTTCATGCCGAGGCCGTGGGCGTGGTCGCAGATGGCCCTGATCTCGTCCGGGGTGTAGACCGTGCCGAGCTCGGTGTTCTGGGTGATCGAGACCACCTGCGGCATCGCGCGGTGCTCGTCCTCGAAGCCCCAGGCCTCCTCGTCGATCAGCTCGGGCGTGAGCTTGCCGTCCGGGGTGGGCACGGCGAGCAGCTTGAGCCCGGCCATCCGCTCCGGCGCGCCGCCCTCGTCCACGTTGATGTGGGCGCTCTTGGCGCAGATCACCGCACCCCAGCGGTCCGTCATCGCCTGGAGGGCGGTGACGTTCGCGCCGGTGCCGTTGAAGACCGGGAAGGCCTCCGCGTACGGGCCGAAGTGGCTGCGGACGATCTTCTGCAGGTGTTCGGTGTACTCGTCCTCGCCGTAGGAGACCTGGTGACCTCCGTTGGCGAGCGCGAGGGCCTCCAGGATCTCCGGATGGACTCCCGCGTAGTTGTCGCTGGCGAAGCCGCGCACTGCCGGATCGTGGTGCCGGCGGGCATCGGTCTTCACGGTTGCGGAGTGAGCCACAGACGCTGTCCGTTCACATCGATGGCGGGCCGCTCCCACACGCCGGCGATGGCCTCGGCCAGCTCCTTCACGTCGGTGAAGCCCGCGAACTTCGCATTGGGACGCTCGGCGCGCATCGCGTCGTGCACCAGTGCCTTGATGACCAGGATCGCAGCTGCCGCGCCGGGCCCCTCGTCACCCCCCGCCTTGCGGAACGAGTCCGCCATGGCGAGGGTCCACGCCTCGGCGGCCGCCTTGCCCGCGTTGTACGCGGCGTTGTTGGCGACCGGCTTGTGCGCGCCGGACTGGCTCACCAGGACGTAGCGCCCGCGGTCGCTGCGCAGCAGTCCGTCGTGGAAGGCGAGCGAGGTGTGCTGGACGGTGCGGATGAGGAGCTTCTCCAGGAAGGCCCAGTCGGCGAGGTCGACGTCGGTGAAGGTCTTGCTGCCGCGCCAGCCGCCGACGAGGTGGACCAGTCCGTCGACCCGCCCGAACTCCTTCTCGGTCTGCTCGGCCCACGCCTTGGTGGCGTCCAGGTCGAGCAGGTCGACGGTGTCACCGGTGATGGTGGCGCCGCCATGGGCGTAGCGTGCCGCGTCGACGGCTTCCGCGAGCCGTGCCGGATCGGCGTCGGAGGCGACGACCACCGCGCCGGCCTCGGCGAGGCGGAGCAGGGCCGCGCGGCCGGCGGGCCCGCCGGCTCCAGCCACCGCCACCACCGCTCCGTGCAGCTTTCCGTTGCCGTTGTGGGAGCCGTTCATCGGTACAGCCTCCTGTGGGCGAGTGCTCACGCGGCGACCCGCTCGCCGTGCTCGGCGTTCAGAGCGGTGATGCCCTTGGTCGAGGCGATGGTGCCCTTGAGCTTCTTGGCGAGCGCCTCAAAGAACATGCTGAGCGGAAACTCGTCCGGAAGCACGTCGTCGACGAGCTTGCGCGGCGGCTGCGTCAGGTCGAGCGCGTCGGCGCCCTTGGCCCACTTGGAGCCCGGGTGCGGGGCGAGGTAGGTGGAGACGAGCTCGTAGGCCTTGAACCAGTGGACCAGCTTCGGGCGGTCGATGCCGGCCCGGTAGAGGTCCTCGATCTCGGCGCAGAGCTGGTTGGTGACCTGCGGGGCGCGCATCCAGTCGATCTTCAGCTTGTTGTCCGTCCAGCGCACGACGTCGTGCTTGTGGAGGTAGGCGAAGAGCAGCTGGCCGCCGAGACCGTCGTAGTTGCGGTTGCGGTCGCCGGAAACCGGGAAGCGGAACATCCGGTCGAAGAGGACGGCGTACTGCACGTCACGGCCGTGCTCGTTGCCCTCGGACTCCAGCTTCACGGCCTCCTTGAAGGCGGTGAGGTCGCAGCGCAGCTCCTCCAGGCCGTACATCCAGAACGGCTGGCGCTGCTTGATCATGAAGGGGTCGAACGGCAGGTCGCCGTGGCTGTGGGTGCGGTCGTGGACCATGTCCCACAGGACGAACGCCTTCTCGCAGCGTTCCTGGTCGTCGACCATGCGCGCGATGTCCTCGGGCAGGTCGATGCCCAGGATGTCGACGGCGGCCGCGGTCACCTTGCGGTAGCGGGCGGCCTCGCGGTCACAGAAGATGCCGCCCCAGGTAAAGCGCTCGGGCGCCTCGCGCACGGCGATGGTCTCCGGGAACAGCACGGCGGAGTGCGTGTCGTAGCCCGGGGTGAAGTCCTCGAAGGTGATACCGAGGAAGAGCGGGTTGTCGTAGCGGGTGCGCTCCAGCTCGGAGAGCCACTCAGGCCACACCATCTTCAGCACGACGGCCTCGAGGTTGCGGTCCGGGTTGCCGTTCTGCGTGTACATCGGGAAGACGACGAGGTGCTGCAGGCCGTCGGCGCGCTCGGCGGCCGGGTGGAAGGCCATCAGGGAGTCGAGGAAGTCCGGTACGCCGAAGTCGTCCGCGGCCCACTTGCGCAGGTCGGCGACGAGCGCCTGGTGGTACGCGGTGGCGTGCGGGAGCAGCGGGGAAAGCGCCTCGACGGCGCCGATCACGCGCTCGACCGCTGCCTTGACGGTGGCGCGGGCGTGCTCGCCCTCCGCCTCGAAGTCGATGGAACCGTCGGCGGCCTGCCAGGGACGGATCTCCTCCACGGCGGCCTTGAGCTCGAGCCACGCAGGGTGGTCGACCACCCGCGCTCCAGCGGATATCACGGCACCGCCGACGCCCGGCACAAGAGTTTCCGTCATGTCACTTCCTCCACAGGAGAACCTCACGTCCGCACAGCGTATGCGTGCGAGGCTCTCCCACTCAAGAGGAGATTCGGGAAAATATCCTGCATCACCCCCCGATTCACCGAAAGTCTTCCCGTCAGTCAGGGTGGAACTGATAGCTCCGCCCAGTCGCGCCAAGGCTTCACATGCCTGTGGCAGTACCGCGGCCAGCCCCGGGAAGCCGTGAAACATGCCGGGATGGACGTCCAGAACCGACCGGATTCCGCTGCGCGCCAGCCAGCGGTGGTACACCCGCCCGTCGTCCCGCAGCGGATCGCACCCGGCGACCACCCGGTGCGCGGGCGGCAGCACGGCGGGGGCGGCGCGCGCTGGGGAGGCCAGCGGGCCGCGGCCGCCGAGGCCGGTCCCCCGCGGTGGCCGCCCCGGGCTCCGGAAGGGCGGACGCAGACCCCCGGTGCTCAAGCACGGGCTGCTGCTGCGAATCCGGCTCGGCCACCCGGCCGAACCGGCCCCGCTGCGGTCGACGGTCGGTGAGCCGGCGCACACCCGGGGTGAACCGGGCGCAGCGCGCGAGGCGACGGACCAGGCCGCCGGCATACCGGAAGGGACCCTCCCCGCCCTCGCGCTGCGCTGGAGCGAACGGCAGCATCTCGCCGAACTGGAGCCTGGCGAAGCCCTGTTGGCCGACCTCGGGGGATCCTCCACGCGGCACGGTGCGGCGGCACGTCAAGCCCGCGGGGACGCGCCCACGCCCGGGTGACGCGGCACGGCCGCGAAAGCCCTCGCGGGGGCGCACAACCCTGGCGGGAAGCGGTCGGTGGCGCTCCCGCGGGCCCGTGCAGGCGTGGTCCGCATCCACGAGCGGCGCACTAGCATGCGACCTCATCGCGCGCGGCCGGCAGGGACACCGCGACCGCGCGGGGAGCCGCCGTCGACGGAAGCGAGAGAACCTTGACTTTCCTCACCATCGGTCACCGCGGGGTCATGGGTGTCGAACCGGAGAACACCCTGCGGTCGTACATCCGAGCGGAACGTGCCGGCATGGACGCCATCGCGCTGGACCTCAGGCTGAGCAAGGACGGCGTCCTCGTCGCCGTGCACGACCCCGAGGTGGACCGGACCACCGACGGATCGGGGACCGTCGCCGACCTGACCCTGGCCGAGCTGCGCGGTCTGGACGCCGGCCAGGGTGAGCGCATCCCGGTGTTCGAGGAGGTGCTGGACGCGGTACGGCCGCCGCTGCACGTGTCCGTCCAGGACCGGGCCGCGGCCATCGCGCTCGCGGACCTGCTCCTGCGCCGCGACCTGGTCTCCCGGGTGGAGATCGGCTCCGCGCACGAGGCAGTGCTCACCGAGGCCGCCCGGCGGGTGCCGGGGGTGCGCACCACCCTGTTCGTCCCGTCCCCGGTCGAGGGCGCCGAGGCCGCCGTGGGCCGGGCGGTGGCCGCGGGCGCGGCGGCGATCGCCCTGGACATCCGCGTGATCGCCCTGGAGGCGGTGGAGGCGGCGCACGCAGCGGGCCTGCGGATGACGGGCCTCGCGGTCAACACCCTCGACCAACTGCGGCTGGCACGGGCGCTCGGACTCGACGGCGTGGCCACGGACTTCCCGGAGATCCGCAGCACGGGCCGCTTCACCGCCTGAGCGGAGACCCTGGCGGGCGGTTCACGGCTGGAGCGGCTTGACCAGCAGTTCGAAGGCGAGGTCGTCGCGGAGCGGGATGCCGAAGCGCTCGTCGCCGTACGGGAAGGGGCTCAGCTCGCCGGTGCGCCGGTAGCCACGGCGCACGTAGTAGGCGATGAGCTCCTCCCGTACGTTCACCACCGTCATCCGCATCTCCCCGGCGCCCCACGTCTCGCGGGCACGGCGCTCCGCCTCGGCGAGGATCTCCTTGCCGAGGCCGGCACCCTGGAGCCCCGGACGGACAGCGAACATGCCGAAGTACGCGTGGTCGCCCCGGTGTTCGATGTGGCAGCAGGCAACGAGCTCGCCCGCTCGCTCGACGACGAGCAGGACCCCGTCCCGGCTCTCGATAACGGCGCGGACCCCGTCCGGATCGGTGCGCTGTCCGTCCAGGTAGTCCGCCTCGGTGGTCCAGCCGGCCCGGCTGGCGTCCCCGCGGTACGCGGACTCCACGAGCGCCACCAGTTCCGGAACGTCCGCCTCGACGGCGCTGCGGAAGCTGAGGGCTGCGGGCTGGGCGGTCGACATGGGCGCTCCGTTCGGTGCGGTGGCATATGACATGCCTGGGACGGCGGGGAGAGCCTATCCCCACCCGCGTGAGGGCCCCGTGAGAAGGGCATCCCTCTCCGTGACGCCGACGAACCGGGAGGTTCCGCCGTGCACGGATCCGCCTCGCCCCTGTCCGCCTCTGTTTCCGCCTGGCTGCTGGTGCTGCTGTGCGCGGTGAGCGGCGGGTACTGCCTGCGGCGGGCATGCGGGGGGCGCGGGGACGCAGCCGGTGAGGCGGTGATGGGAATCGGGATGGCGGTCATGGCGGTGCCGCTCGGGGCCGCCGGTGCGTGGCGTCCGCCCGTGCTGGGTGCGGTCTTCTGCGCCGCGGCCGTGCACGCCCTGTGGCTGCTGCGGGGCGGGACGACCCACCACCTGCACCACCTGGTGGGGTCGCTGACGATGGTGTACATGGCCGCGGCGGCGGGCTCCGGGGGCACGCACGGGCACGGCCGGGGGGCGGGACCTCCGCTGCTGACCGGGCTGCTCCTGCTCTACTACGCCGGTTACGTGATGCTCGGCGGCACCCGGCTGGCCACGGGGGGCGGTACGGCTCCCGGGCCCCCGCACGGGGCCCCCACGGAGCTCGACCGGGCCTGCCGACTCGCCATGGGAATGGGGATGTTGGCGATGCTGCTGTCGATGTGACGACAGCCGGCAAACGTGTCCTGCGTCACCAATGCCGCCGTCCCGTACCCGCAGGTAGCCCCTCGCTTCTAGGCTGGTGGCCATGATGGTCCCCGCCGCCCTCCTCGTGCTCGGCGCCCTGACCGCGGTGCTCGCCCCCCGCCTGCTGGCCCGTGCCCAGTGGCCCGAGCGAGAACCGGTCGTGGCCCTGTGGGCGTGGCAGTGCGTCGTCGGTGCGGTACTGCTGTGCCTCGGGCTGTCCATGCTGCTGAGCTCCGCGGCGGCCTGGCAGGCGGTCCGGGGCCGGCTCTTCGCCGCCGCCCCGCACGGGGTGGTCGACGCGTACGCACTGGGCGCGTCCGGCGGCCCGTGGGCCGCCGTCACCGCCCTCGCGCTCGCGGGCGGCGGCCTGTGGACCGGGGCGATGCTGGCCGGGGAGGTGCTGCGGGCCCGGGCCCGTCGGCGCGCGCAGGGCAGCGAACTGATGCAGCGGGCCCCGCTGCTGCCCGGAGAGGACCCGGTGGGGGCTCGGCTCGTCGTACTGGAGGGTCCGCGGCCGGATGCCTGGTGGCTGCCGGGAGCGGCGCCGCAGTTGGTGGTCACGACGGCGGCGCTGGGCCGGCTCAAGGGAAGCCAGTTGGACGCCGTGATGGCGCACGAGCAGGGGCACGCGGCGGCCCGGCACGACTGGCTGCTGCACTGTTCGCGGGCGCTGGCCCGCGCCTTCCCCCAAGTGCCCGTCTTCGCGGCCTTCGAGGCGGAGATGCACCGGCTGGTGGAACTGGCCGCCGACGACATGGCCTCGCGGCGGTTCGGGCGGCTGACGGTCGCGCTGGCGCTCGTCGGACTCAATGAGGACCGCGGGGTGTTCGCGGCCTCCTCAGCGCCGGAGGCGCACGTCCCGCAGCGGGTGCGCAGACTGCTGTCGGCCGCGCCCCGGCTGTCGCCGGGCCGCCGGCTGCGACTGACCGCACTGGCCACGCTGGTCCCGGCCGTCCCCCTGCTGGTGGCCTTCGTACCGGGGCTGAGCGCGCTGGCGTAGGAGGTGCCCCGGCGCCGCGGGCCCGGCCCGACCGGCACGACATTCCAGGGGTGTCCGGCCCCGCCGGGCCGTCGCCGGTGCAAGGATCCCTTCATGTGGAACGATCTGTTGCGTCGGGTGGGCATCGGCTGCGCGCTGCTTGCGGCGGTGCTGACCGCCCTGGTGGTCACGGGCTGGCAGCCCCTGTCGGCCTGGGACGACCGGGTCGCGCGGGACCTGCACGCCCACGCCGTCGTCCACTCCGGGGTCAGGGAGTCCATGCGGGTGCTGTCCGACCTGGTCTGGGACCCGTGGACCATGCGGGTGCTGGCTGCCGTGGCCGCTTTCCTCCTGTGGTGGCGCGGCGACCGGGAGCGGGCGCTGCGCGTGGCGCTTGCGACGGTGGGCGCTTTGGCGGTGTCACAGGGGCTGAAGGCCGCTGTGGGGCGGGAGCGCCCGGTGTGGTCGGACCCGGTGGACTCCGCGCACTCCGCGGCCTACCCGTCCGGGCACGCCCTGACGGCGACGGTGGTGTGCGGGATGCTGCTGTGGCTGGTCCCCCGCCCCGCCCCGACGTGGGCCCCGGCCGCCTGGGCCGTGGCGGCCCTTTCGGTCCTCGGCGTCGGCTTCACCCGGCTCTACCTCGGCGTCCACTGGTTCTCGGACGTCGTGGCGGGCTGGCTGCTGGGCACGGTCCTGGTGGTTCTGGCGACGTCGCTGCGCTTCGGTGGGCGTGAGCCGGTGGAGCGCTGAGCCGAGGAGCGCGCGGAGGACGGCGCTGAGGACGGGGCGTGCCTGCCCTGGATGATCCCCCGTGTCACCCAGAGCAGGCGACGCCGTGCGCTGAGTATATTGGCCGCGAGCCAGTCAACGCAGGAGTAAGCATGTCCCCGCGCAGCGCATCGGTCAATGAAGAATTGCGCAGACGTTCCCGGGAGCGGCTGCTGCAGTCCACGGTGGAGCTCGTCGCCGAGCGGGGCTACGAGGCCACCACACTCGGCGACATCGCCGACCGGGCGGGGGCGGCGCGCGGCCTGGTCTCGTACTACTTCCCGGGCAAGCGGCAGTTGCTCCAGTCGGCCGTGCACCGACTGATGCACCTGACCCTGTACGCCGCGCTGGAGCGCGAGCCCCGCAGCGAGGACGGGCGCGAGCGGCTCGCGCGCGCCATCGACGCGGTCCTGGGGCTCGCGCGGGACGAACCGCTGCTGATGCGGACGCACATGGCGGGCATCCTCACGGCCGAGGGTTTCGTGCAGTGCCCGGAGCAGCAGCGGCTGGCCGAACTGCTGCGGGACACCGTCGGTCGCTACGGCTCGGCGGACGTGGACACGGACTACCCGCTGCTGCGCGCCCTGCTGATGGGCGCGGTCGTGGCGGTGCTGCTGCCCGGTGCCCCGATGCCGGCCGTCCGGCTGCGGGCGGAACTGTTCCAGCGCTACGGGCTGGACTGGGAGCTCGGTGTTCCGCCGGACGGCGGGCCGCCCGGCGGAACGTCTCCTTCACACCCCTGACCTCACGCGGCTCAGTGGTAGTCGGGCTGGGTCTGTACGTTGAGCCGGTCCATGCGGACCCTCTTGGCGCTGTCGGTGCGCCGGTCGTCGAGCCGCAGCACGTCGAGGCCCTTGGTGATGTCGTTCGAGTAGATGTGCCCGTTGTAGTAGTACGCGGACCAGGAACCGCCGACGCCCAGCCGGTCCGTCGTCAGCGGGCCGCGCTCGAAGTAGGCGATCTCCCTGGGCCGGGTGGAGTCGGTGAACTCCCATACCGAGACGCCGCCCTGGTACCAGGCCTGCACCATGATGTCGCGGCCGCCGCCGACCGGGACCAGTGAGCCGTTGTGGGCCACGCAGTTCTCGGTGTCGGCCTGGTGTCGCGGGATCTTGAAGTAGCCGCGGAAGGTGAGTGTGCGCTGGTTCCCGCGGCCGGTGATGTCGTAGATGCCGTCGGCGCCCCGGTCGGGGCCGGTGGCCTCGTTGCAGGTGGCCCCGCCACCGCCGCCGAGTTCGTCGGTGAACACCACCTTGTCCGCTCGCTCGTTGAAGGTGGCCGAGTGCCAGAACGCGAAGTTCACGTTGTCCTGCACCCGGTCGATGACGCGTGGCTGCTCGGGCCGGCTGATGTCGAAGAGGATGCCGTCGCCCATGCAGGCGCCGGCGGCAAGGTTCTTCGACGGCAGCACGGTGATGTCGTGGCAGCCGGTGGTCTTGGAGACGCCCGGGTTGGTGGGCGCACCCGGGTTGCCGCCGTCGGGGAAGAGCACCGGGAAGGCCACGACCGCGGCCTTCGTCGGGCTCTTCTTGGGGACCTTGACCACCGAGATGCCGTCGTGCGGCGGCTGGCAGTCGGGGAAGGCCTCGCTCGGGGAGTAGGAGGAGACGTAGAGGTAGATGTCCTTGCGGCCCGGTACCAGGGTGTGGGTGTGGGAGCCGCAGGCCGTCTCGACGGACTTGATGTACTTGGGGTTCTTCTTGTCCTTGATGTCGAAGATCTTGATGCCCTCCCACGAGGACTTCTCCGTCGCGGGCTGCGAGACGCTGTTGCAGGAGTCGTCGCTGCGGGAGGAGTCGGTGGAGAGGAAGAGCAGGTCGCCGTCGACGGAGATGTCGTTCTGCCCGCCGGGGCACAACACCTCGGTGACCTTCTTCGGAGCCTTGGGATCGGCGATGTCGTAGATCGTGAAGCCGTTGTAGTTGCCCGCGTAGGCGTACCGGCCCTGGAACGCCAGGTCCGAGTTGATCGCCGTCGGGTCGGTGGAGGGGACGTTGGCCAGGGGTTTGATGTTGGCGCTGTGCACGATCTCGTCCTGGCCCGGGATGTCGCCCGGGGCGGGTTGCCCGCCCTCGGCGGTGCCCGCGCTCTGGTGGTTGCCGTGGCCGGGCGTCAGGTCGCCCGGGTCGGGGGTGGCTGCGGCCGGTCCGGCCGCGAGGAGGGTCGTGAGGAGTCCGGCCGCCGCGACGGCCACCCCCACTCCCCTGTTGCGCGCTCTCCTGGTGTGCAGCGAGGTCACTGTGCCTCCCATGGGAGCCCGATCGGTTCCGTCCGCAGGGGAACGAAACCAGGACCCCGGCAGTATCTTCCCTTCATGGACATGGCAAAAGACCTCCGGGGCCGCAGGGCCTCGACCGCGGTTGCCTTCCGGCTCGCCGCGGCGACGGCGACCGCCGGCCTCCTGCTGACCCTCACCGCCTGCCAAGACGGCGGGGCGGACCGGGCCGACGACGGTCCGGCCCGGATCGTCGCGCCGGGCAGACCCGGCGAAACGTCACGCACGCTCACTCCCGAACAGGCCGCCAGGGCGAAACCCGACGACAGCCCGAACGCCGCCGACCGCTCCTATGTGGAGCGGATGATCGAGCACCACCGCCAGGCGCTGACGATGAGCGCGCTGGCACCCGAACGGGCGGCGGCGGACCCCGTGAAGCGCCTCGCCGAACGGATCGCGGCCGGCCAGAAGCCGGAGATCGGCGCCATGGAGAAGTGGTTGGCCCGCCATCCGGCGCCGGTGCCGGCGGGCACCGCCACGACCGCCCCCGGACACGCCCACGACCCCGTCCACGACCACGCCTCGATGCCGGGCATGGCGACCGAACAGCAGCTCAGGGAGCTGGCCGACGCCCGGGGAACCGACTTCGACCGGCTCTTCCTGAAGCTGATGACCACCCACCACGAAGGGGCCCTGACGATGGCGGGCGAGGCACTGGCCGGCGGGAACAACGTGGCCGTCGAGGAGATGGCCAACGAGGTGGTGGCCACCCAGAGCGCCGAGATCCACCGGATGCGCACGATGGGCTGACCGGCGGAAGGGACCGGTGTCATGCTGTAACCACCTGCGGGAGGAGTTCCGCCGTGCTTCGTGTCGCCGTCGTCGGATCGGGCCCCAGCGGGGTCTACGCGGCCCAGACGCTGGTCCAGCAGCGCGAGGTGCCCGGGGTACGGGTCGACGTACTGGACCGGCTGCCCGCCCCCTACGGGCTGGTGCGGTACGGGGTCGCACCCGACCACGAGAAGATCAAATCACTGCAGGGCAGCCTGCGCACCGTGCTGGAGGACGAGCGGATCCGCTTCCTCGGGAACGTGGAGGTCGGCGGGGAGACCCTGCCCGTACCGCGGCTGCTGGAGCTGTACCACGCGGTCGTGTACTGCGTGGGCGCCGCCCGGGACCGGCTGCTGGGGATCCCGGGCGAGGAGCTGACCGGGGTGCACTCCGCGACGGCCTTCGTGTCCTGGTACAGCGGGCACCCGGACGCCGCTGCCGAGGCCTTCGACCTGCCCGGGGTGGAGGCGGCGGTGGTGGTCGGGGCGGGCAACGTCGCAGTGGACGTGACCCGGATCCTGGCCCGCGGCACGGCGGAGCTGGCGCCCACGGACATGCCTCAGCCGGCACTCGCCGCGCTCGCGGACAGCGGGCTCGGCAGCGTGTCGATGGTGGCCCGGCGCGGGCCCTCGCAAGGGAAGTTCACCACCAAGGAGCTGCGGGAGCTGGGCACGCTGCCGGGCGTGGAGGCCCGGGCCGACCCCGCCGAGCTGGCGCTGGACCCGCTGTACGCCGATCCGGGCGCGGCCGCGGCACTGCCTGCGGTGGCGCGGCGCAACCTGGAGGTGCTGCGCGGGTGGGCCGGCGGAGCCGCCGGCTCCGGACCGCGCCGGATCGCACTGCGGTTCTACCTGCGCCCGGTGGAAATCCTGGGCGGGCCCGACGGGCGGGTCCGCGCGATGCGCTTCGAGCGGACCGCGCCGGACGGCCGCGGCGGGGTGACCGGTACGGGCGTCCACGAGGACCTCGACACACAGCTGGTGCTGCGCTCCGTCGGGTACCGGGGCGTGCCCCTGGCCGGGCTGCCCTTCGACCCGGCGAAGGGCACCGTCCCGCATGCCGCGGGCCGGGTGCTGCGCGCGGGCCGGGCCTCCCTCGGCGAGTACGTGGCGGGCTGGATCAAACGCGGCCCGACCGGCGTGATCGGCACGAACCGGCCGTGTGCCAAGGAGACCGCCTCCTCGCTGCTCCAGGACGCCGGGGCACTGGCCCGGCGCGAGCTGCCCGGCGACCCGCTGGACGCCCTGCGGGCGGCCGGCCTGCACCCGGTCCGGTGGCCGGGCTGGCTGGCCATCGAGTCGGCCGAGGCGGACCTCGGACACTCCCTGGGACGGCGCTCCGTCAAGATCCCGGACTGGGCGGGCCTGCTGGACGCGGCCGGGCGAACCTAAGGAGGGGCGCCCTGTCAGGTCGGGGCACGCGGAAGGCGGTCGCGGCAGCCGTCCCTCGACCGACGCCACGACAGCGGTCCGCGCGGACGGCCGGAGCGGGTCAGGACGGGCGCCGGGCCGCCTCGGCCGCTGCCGCCGTCAGGACGCTGTCGAGCAGACCCGGGAACAGTGCCTCCAGGTCGTCGCGGCGCAGGGCGTTGAGCTTGGTGGTGCCGCGGTAGGCCTGGCGCACGACACCGCTCTCCCGCAGGACACGGAAGTGGTGCGTGGTCGTGGACTTGGTGACGGGCAGCTCGAAGTGCGAGCAGGCCAGGTCCTCCACCGAGCCGGCCAGGTCCAGGACGATGGAGAGCCGCACCGGGTCGGAGAGGGCGTGCAGCACGCCTTCCAGGCGGATCTCGGCCGCCTCCGGGTGGGCCAGGGTGCGGGAGGTGTCCCGATCCGTCATGTCCCTGCTCCGCTCACTCGGCTTGGTCCGGATCCCCATGGTACGAGAGGCATCGAAGGAGGCGTGGCGGTCGCGGGAATCGGCGGGAACGGGTGGGTGCGGCCACGGCGCGGTGGGCGCGGCCGCACCGCCGTCACCAGGACCGGTGGTACTGCTCGGGCGTGCGGACGGGCGCGCCCAGCCGGGCGGCCGCGCGGCGGGCCCAGAACGGGTCGCGCAGCAGTTCGCGGCCCAGCAGCACCGCGTCGGCCTCGCCGTTGGCCAGGATCTTCTCGGCCTGCTCGGGCTCGGTGATCAGGCCGACCGCGGCCACCGGGAGCTCCGTCTCGGCCTTCACCCGGGCGGCGAAGGGCACCTGATATCCGGGGCCGACCGGGATCGTCACCCCCGGAGCGAGGCCGCCGGTGGAGACGTCGAGGAGGTCCACTCCGTGCTCCCGCAGGAGCCGGGCCAGGCGCACGGTCTCGTCGGCGGTCCAGCCCTCCTCCTCCAGCCAGTCGGTGGCGGAGATGCGGAAGAAGAGCGGGAGCTCCTCGGGCCACACCGCCCGCACGGCGTCGACGACCTCGAGGGCGAAGCGGGTCCGGTTCTCGAAGGATCCGCCGTAGGCGTCGGTACGCCTGTTGCTGTGCGGGGAGAGGAACTCCCCGATCAGGTACCCGTGGGCCCCGTGGATCTCGACGACCTCGTAACCCGCCGCGAGCGCCCGCTCGGCCGCGGCCGCGAACTGGCCGGTGATCTCGGCGATCTCATCGGTCGTCAGCTCGTGCGGTACCGCGTGGCCCTCGGCGAACGGCACGGCGCTGGGGGCGACCGGCTGCCAGCCGTGCGCGTCGGGGCCGACCGGTGCGCCGCCCTTCCAGGTGCGGTCGGTGGAGGCCTTTCGGCCCGCGTGGGCGATCTGGATGCCGGGCACGGCCCCCCGGGCCTTGAGGAAGCCGGTGCTCCGGCGCAGCGCCTCGACCTGGGTGTCGTTCCAGATGCCGAGGTCGTAGGGGGAGATCCGGCCTTCGGGGGAGACCGCGGTGGCTTCCTGGATGATCAGGCCGGTGCCGCCGGTCGCGCGGGCGGCGTAGTGGGCGAAGTGCCAGTCGTTGGCGACCCCCGCGTCCGGCCCGGAGGCCTCGGCGCTGTACTGGCACATCGCGGCCATCCACACGCGGTTCGGCACGGTGACCGAACGCAGGGTGTACGGCTCGAACAGGGCGGCGAAAGCAGCGGGTACGGCGGGGGCAGCACTCATCGGGGCTCTCCAGGGGTCACCGGGCGCGCCGGGGTCGGCGCCTAAGTACGAGAATCACCATACTACGAACCTCCTCGTACTACGAGACCTCTCGTACAAGTGTGTCGAGCTCCGCGCGCAGCGCCCCGGCCAGCGCCGCCAGGTCCGGAACGGCGGCTCCGTCGGCGACCAGGCCGTAGTGAACCGTCCCCTTGTAGGTGGAGACCGCGACGGCCAACGACTGGCCGCGCGCCAGCGGCGCGAGCGGGTAGACCTCGTGGACCCGGCTACCGCCGAGGGAAAAGGTCAGACCGGGCAGCGGGACGCTGGTGACGAGGATGTCGTAGAGCAGGCGGGCCGCCTGGGCGACGAGCGGGCCGCCGAGCCGGTGGCCGAGCGGGTGGACGTGGTCCGCGAGCAGGGCGACAGCCCCCGCACCCCGGGCGGGCCCGGCGTCCTTGTTGCGGTCCATGCCGGCCCGTACGCGGTCCAGCCTGCGCAGCGGATCGGGCTCGGCCAACGGCAGCCGGAGCAAGTACCCGGAAAGCCTGTTCCCGGCGCCCTCGGCGCCCCGGGGACCGCGGCGGCGGGACACCGGGATCAGGGCCCGCGGCCCCGCCCCCAGAGGCTCGGGGTCGCCGCGCTCGGCCAGCCAGCGCCGCAGAGCGCCCGCGACCAGGGTGATCAGCACGTCGTTGACGGTACCGCCGGCCCCCTTGCGGATCAGATTGACCTCGTCCAGATCGAGCGCGAGACCGGCGACGGCGCGGCTGCCCGCGCCGGCGGGACCGGTCGTGAGCGCGGCCGGAACGCCCAGCGGCAACCCGCCTCGGGCCACGGCGGCCCCGATCTCCAGGGCCTGTCCGACCCCCTGGACCCGCGCGGCCAGCGCCCCCGGCAGCCGCCCCAGGACGGACCCGGCCCGCTGTCCCGGGACCGGGCGCGCAGGGGACCGCGGCCCCGGCACGTCGTCGAACAGCGCGGCCGCGAGGGCGAGGGCGCCCAGACCGTCGGCGAGGGCGTGGTGGAACTTGAAGAGCACGGCGAAGGAGTCCGGATCCGGCCCGTCCAGCACGTGCGCCTCCCACGGCGGCAGCCCGCGGTCCAGCGGGCGGGCCATCAGCGGCCCGGCAGCCTCGTGCGGGAGGGTTCGGTCGGCGCGGACGAGGAAGACGTGCCGCGCCGGGTCGAAGTCCGGGTCCGGCGACCAGGCGGCGGCGCCGAGGGGCAGGAGCACGTCCCGGATCCTGCGGCGCAGGCCCGGCACCGCCGCGCAGCGCGCGGTAAGGAGTGCGGCGGCACGCTCGGCGGGGCGCCCGCCGCCGGAGCCGGGCGGTCCGGCGGCGCGGAAGACGGCGAGGGCGCCGAGGTGCATCGGGTGGTCGGCGGACTCCATCCGCCAGAAGGCGAGGTCGAGCGGAGACAGGTGCTCGGTGGCCACATACGTCCTCTCACGTGCGGCGGCGTTGGCTTGAAGTCAACCCCTTGAAGTCAACCCATTACGAACACCCCCATGCAAGGCGCAATCATTTCCGGCCGGTAAATGATCGGTATAGATCATCCGATGCGAGGCGTGCGGCGCCTGCCGGGCCTTCGCCGGCGGCCGGGTGCAGACTGGCCGGAAAGACGCTCTGTGAGGAACGAAGCGCGCGAGGACGAGGTCCGGAGGTGCCGGCCATGGCCGACGTACTGCTGCTCGTGGGAACCCGCAAGGGACTGTTCATCGGCCGCCGCCGGGGCGACGGGCCCTGGGAGTTCGGTGAGCCCCACTTCAACGCCCAGGCCGTCTACGCGGCCGCGGTGGACCGGCGCGGCCCGGCGCCCCGGCTGCTGGTCGGCGCGGACAGCACGCACTGGGGGCCGTCCGTCTTCACCTCCGACGACCTAGGAGCCACCTGGCGGGAACCGGCCAGGCCGGCCGTGAAGTTCCCCCAGGACACCGGAGCCTCGCTGGAGCGGGTCTGGCAGCTCCAGCCGGCCGGGCCCGAGGCGCCGGACGTGGTCTACGCCGGGACCGAGCCGGCCGCGCTGTTCCGCTCGACCGACCGCGGCGAGTCCTTCGAGCTGGTCCGCCCGCTGTGGGAGCACCCGACCCGCGGGAAGTGGGTGCCGGGCGGGGGTGGCGAGGGCCTGCACACGGTCCTCACCGACCCCCGCGACCCGGACGCGGTGACGGTGGCCGTCTCCACGGCCGGGGTGTTCCGGACCGTGGACGGCGGGGCGAGCTGGCAGCCGTCCAACGAGGGCGTCTCGGCGGTGTTCCTGCCCGACCCGAACCCCGAGTTCGGCCAGTGCGTCCACAAGATCGCCCGGGATGCCGGGGACACGGACCGGCTGTACCTGCAGAACCACTGGGGCGTCTACCGCAGCGACGATGCCGGGGGCCGCTGGAGCGACATCGGGGACGGGCTGCCCTCCGACTTCGGCTTCGCCGTCGCGGCCCACCCGCACCGGCCGGACACCGCCTACGTCTTCCCGCTCAACGCCGACTCCGACCGGGTGCCGGCCGAGCGCCGCTGCCGGGTCTTCCGCACCGGGGACGCGGGCGCCACATGGGAGCCGCTGACGCGCGGACTGCCCGACTCCGACCACTACGGCACGGTGCTCCGGGACGCACTCTGCACGGACGACGCGGACCCCGCGGGCATCTACTTCGGCAACCGCAACGGCGAGCTGTACGCCAGCCACGACGACGGCGACAGCTGGCAGTTGCTCGCCGAGCACCTGCCGGACGTGCTGTGCGTGCGGGCGGCGACGATCGGCCAGTAGAGTGATCCACCGTGGCAGCACGACCGTTGAACGAGATCGTCGAGCCGGGCTGGGCCCGCGCTCTGGAGCCGGTGGCGGCGCAGATCGCCGCGATGGGCGACTTCCTGCGAGCCGAGATCGCGGCGGGGAGGACGTACGTCCCCGCCGGGGCCCATGTGCTGCGCGCCTTCCAGCAGCCCTTCGACGAGGTCAAGGTCCTCATCGTGGGCCAGGACCCGTACCCCACCCCGGGGCACGCGGTGGGCCTGTCCTTCTCGGTGTCCCCCGAGGTGCGTCCCGTGCCGCCGAGCCTGGACAACATCTTCCTGGAGATGCACCGGGACATAGGGACCGGCCGGCCCGCGAACGGCGACCTCACCCCCTGGACCCGGCAGGGCGTGCTCCTGCTCAACCGCTCGCTCACGACAGCTCCCCGCCGCTCGAACGCACACCAGGGCAAGGGCTGGGAGGCCGTCACCGACCAGGCGATCCGCGCGCTGGCCGCCCGAGGGAAGCCGCTGGTCTCCATCCTGTGGGGCCGGGCCGCCCGCAACCTGCGGCCGCTGCTCGGCGACCTGCCCGTGGTGGAGTCCTCGCATCCCTCGCCCAAGTCGGCCGACTACGGGTTCTTCGGCTCCCGGCCGTTCAGCAGGACGAACGAGCTGCTGGTGGGCCAGGGTGCACAGCCTGTGGACTGGCGCTTGCCGTCCGTCAGTTGAGCGTATCTGCAATTCAACGGATAAATACGGACAGATGCGGCACGAAAAGGCCCTGCCCGAACACCTTGTTCCGATAAGCCAGTAGCATGCGGCGCCATGAGCTCCCCCACTGGCCCCGCAAATGGCCTGCCCGTACGAATGCCGCGACCCCGCCCGACCGGACGGCACCGCCGGCCCGAGCCCGCGGCTGCGCCCGAGGGCGCGCCCGCGCTGGTGCTCGCCGTGCCCGGTGCGCCCTCGGCCGCCTCGCGGGGGCTCGCGGAAGAGATCATCAGCATCGGCCGCTCCGAGTTGCCGGGCCTCGACGCCCGCATCGGCTTCCTCGAAGGTGACGACGCGACCGAGTTCCCGTCGCTGTCGGGCGTGCTGAGCGCCGTCGCGGCCGACCGGACCGCGCGTGCGGAGTTCGCCCGCGCCGCCGGCCACGAGGTGCCCGAACCGTCCGGCCCGGACGCCGTGGTCGTCCCGCTGCTGGCCGGTCCGGACAGCGACCTGCTGCGCCGGATGCGCCAGGCGCTGATGGACTCCTCCGCCGCCGCCGAGCTGGCCGATGTCCTCGGCCCGCACCCGCTGCTGGCCGAGGGGCTGCACGTGCGCCTCTCCGAGGCCGGTCTGGCCCGCGCCGACCGCGCCCGCCTCTTCACCGTGACCACCGCCGCCGACGGCATCGTCCTGGCGACCACCGGGGGCGAGGAGGCCGTGCAGGCCGCCGGGATCACGGGCATGCTGCTCGCGGCCCGCCTCGCCGTGCCCGTCCAGGCGGCAGCGCTGGACCAGGAGGGCTCGGTGGCCGCGGTCGCCGAGCAGCTGCGCCGCGAAGGCTCCACGCAGCTCGCGCTCGCCCCCTACCTGATCGGGCCGGAGGCGGCCGACGGCCTGCTGGACACCGCCTGCAAGGAGGCCGACTGCGCCACCGCCGAGGTGCTCGGCGCCTACCCGGCGCTCGGCAAGCTGGCCGTCGCGCAGTACACCGCGACGCTGGGGATCCCCCAGGGCTCGCCCGCGCACTGACCCGCCCGACACGCCACGGAGGCCCCCGCAGACCCGGTGCACCCGGACTGCGGGGGCCGTCGCACGTCCGGCCCGCGTGGCATCTCAGCCGAGGACCACGCAGGTGGCGGCGGGGACGGCGAGCGCGCCCGCCCTGTGCGGCCGCCCGGTCGACGGGTCCACGTCGAACCAGGTGACGTCTCCCGAGTGCTCGTTGGCCGCGTAGAGGCGGCTCCCGGTGGCGTCCGCGGCGAGGTCGCGCGGCCAGCTGCCACCGCAGGCGACGGTGCCCGTGAGCCGCGGCCTCCCGGGCCCGTCGGCGAGCGACAGGGTGGCCAGCGCGTCGGTACCGCGGACGGCCGCCCAGACGAACCTCCCGTCCGGCGAGGCCACGATCGCCGATGGGTACGCCCGTACGACCCCTGAGGCACCCTCGGAGGCCACCGGAACCTCACCGACCGGCTCCAGCAGCCCCAGCGCGGCGTTCCAGCGGCAGACGGTCACCTGCGGCTCCAGCTCGTGCAGGACGTAGACGAACGCGTCCTCCGGGTGGAAGACCAGGTGACGGGGGCCGGTACCGGCGCGCAGCGCCGTCTCGGCGTGCTGCCGCAGCCCGCCCGAGGCCGGGTCCGGCGCGCAGACCCGTACGGAATCGGTGCCGAGATCGACGCTCAGCACCCAGCGGCCGGTCGGGTCCGGCAGCACCTGGTGGGCGTGCGGACCCGCCTGCCGGGCGGCGTCGGGTCCGGAGCCCCGGTGTGCGAGGACGCGCGCCGGGCCGTGCGGGCGGCCCTCAGCGTCCAGGGGGAGGCTGCTGACGCTGCCCGAGGTGTAGTTCGCGGTGAACAGGCGACCTCCGGCCACGCTGACATGGGTGGGTCCGGAGCCGCCGACGGACACAGGTGCGCCGAGCGGGGCGAGGCCCCCGGCGGTGCGCCGGAACGCCGCCACCCCGCCCCGCTCGGTCTCGCTCACCGCGTAGAGGACGCCGGCGTCCCGCGCGAGGGCGAGGTACGACGGATCCTCGGCGGTGGCGACCGAGAGCGGGGTCAGCGCCCCGGTCTTCGGATCCACGGCCGCGATGGTGACACCGCGGCCGCCCCCCGAGGTGAAGGAGCCGATGTAGGCCCGGTGTTCGCCGCTTCGGTCCGTGCTGTCCGCGTCGCCCACAGGAAACCCCTCTCACCGCTTTCGGATCCGTCCCGAGCCGACGGTAACAGAAGGTCTAGACCAAATCCCGCCCCCGGGCTCGCTCCTGTGCGCCGGAATGGTGGACGTAGGCCGTGCTGCTGGGGCGGTCCTCGTAGGTGCGATGGAAGACCGGGGTCGCGGCGCCGGAGATCGGCGGCACGATCCAGGACCAGTCCGCCCCCACCTCGCGGCCTTTGCGCTCCTCGCGCTCCATGTGGGAGAGGAAGCGCCGGGACTCGCTGTGGTGGTCGGCGATCGTGACCCCCGCGCGGTCGAAGGAGTGCAGGACCGCCCGGTTGAGCTCGACGAGGGCACGGTCCTTCCACAGCGAGCGGTCGCTGGAGGTGTCCAGGCCCAGGCGGCGGGCGACGGCGGGGAGGAGGTTGTAACGGTCGGTGTCGGCGAGATTGCGGGCGCCGATCTCGGTGCCCATGTACCAGCCGTTGAAGGGGGCGGCCGGGTAGTGGATGCCGCCGACCTCCAGGCACATGTTGGAGATGGCCGGTACGGCGTGCCAGCGCAGGCCCCAGTCCTCCCAGCCGTCGCCGTCGGGGTGGCCGATCGGCACCTCCATGACCGCGTCCGCGGGGGTGTCGAACCACCTGGGCTTGTCGTCGGAGCCCTGGACCACCAGCGGGAGGAGGTCGAAGGGGGTGCCGGCCCCGCCGGACCAGCCGAGCCGGAGCAGGGCCTCGGTCAGCGGGGCGTTGCGGGCGTCGCCGACGGTTATCGAGGGATGGTCGCCGTAGCCGGCGTAGCGGACGAGCTGCTCGCTCCAGATCACCGGCCCCGGGCGCTGCGGGGTCTCCGGGGCGAACACCGTGATGGTGGGTCTGACCCGGCCGCCGTTCGTGGCCTCGCGCAGGTGGTCGAAGCATTCGGCCGCGATGGCGTCGGCGTCGGCGAGCCCGCGGCGGTCACGGACCCGCAGCGAGTTCCAGTAGAGCCTGCCTATGCAGCGGTTGCTGTTGCGCCAGGCCACGCGCGCCCCGTGGACGAGCTCCTCGGGGGTGTGCACGTAAGTCCCCGTGTCCGCGAGTTCCGCCCTCACGGCGGCGAGCCGAGCGCGCGGATCACCCGCGCCGGCGTTTTCCCGGTGGAAGAGTCGGATGAACTCCTCGGCCGCCTGCCACACCTGTGCGGTGGTGGAGCGCTGTTGAAGAATTTCCATTCCGGCGGGTTACCCCCTGTCCGACCAGATCCACCCTGTACGTGCCGGATGAATGTGCAGTAAACAATGACCCGTTGTACCTGCCGCAGGTCAGCGGCGTACCGTCCGGGCACCCGGAACACTCCTCCGGGTGATCCTCACGGAACGGGCTGCGAACAAGGGCCGCACAAGCGTACGATGCGGCGCGCGAAATGGGTTGACGTTTCGTCAGACCCACTGCCGCACGCCGGCGCACCCCACGCGGGGGCGGGGTCGGATCAGCGGCAGGGCCGGCTCATGAAGAGCGCCTGCTCGCCGGCGGCGGGGGTGCCTCCGTAGAGGGCGGTGTCGAGGCCGCAGAAGGTGAACCCCATGCGCCGGTAGGCGTGCACGGCGGGGGCGTTGACCGAGCTGACCTCCAACCAGATGTGCTCCGCACCCCGCTGCCGGCCGAACTGAGCCGCGCACTCCATCAGGGCGCTGCCGATCCCGCGGCCCCGGTGGCCGGGTGCGACCTCGATGTCCTCGACCGTCAGACGCCGGTTCCACGCGGCGTAGCCGACGGCGGCGAAGCCACAGAGCTCGCCGCTGTCGAGGGCGACGAAGGTGCGCGTGTCCGCGTCCACGTCGGCCCCCCGGGGGCCTGCGATGCCCTGCTCGTCGTGCTCCTCGGGCGGGAACGCCCTGCGCACGGGCGGGTCCACGGGGACCTCGCGGAGCAGGAAGCCGGAACCGTCACCGGAGACGGCCACCTCGAAGACGGTGCGGGTGGTGAAGGAGCTGTCCAGGGCCGCGACGGCGCCCGCGTCCTCGGGGCGCGCGAGGCGGTAGACGATTCCGTCGGCCGGGCCGTGTGCGGTGGTCATGAGATCCACCGTACGCAAAAAATCCCCCGGCCGAATGGGCAACCGAGGGAGCGGAAGGCGTATATTTATCAGTTCGCGTTTTCGTGCGAACGAAGGCGCGATAAACGCAACGTGGGCACAGTATCGCGGCAGGAGTGCAATTGTCAACCGAGGAATTCCGGAAAGAGCAGCAATTCGTCACCGATCTCTATCGGCGCCTCGACGACCTGCGCGACCAGGCCGAACAGGCGGTGGAAAGCGCCTTGCGCGATGTGGGAAGCGGCTTTCAGGCGCGTCTGGAGCGCGATGTCCTGGTGGCTGAGCAGTCCGGTCTCCTGTCCGCCCTGAACGCCGGGGAGAACGGTCTCTGTTTCGGGCGCCTGGAGTTCTCGGACGGCCGCGACCACCACATCGGCCGCATCGGGATCCGCGCGGACGACACGGAACACACGCCGCTGGTCCTGGACTGGCGCGCCGAGGCCGCCCGTCCCTTCTACCTCGCCACCGGACACACCCCGATGGGGTTGCGCCGGCGTCGGCACATCAGCAGCCGGGGCCGGGTGGTCACCGCCCTGCACGACGAGATCCTGGACCTGGCCGACGCGGAGCGCACCGGCCACGAGGGTTCCGACGCCGACGCGGTCCTGCTGGCCGCGCTCGACGCCGCCCGCACCGGCCGCATGCACGACATCGTGCGGACGATCCAGGCCGACCAGGACCGGGTCATCCGCTCCCCGCACCGCGGGGTGCTCGTCGTCGAGGGCGGACCCGGCACCGGCAAGACCGCGGTCGCTCTGCACCGCGCGGCCTACCTGCTGTACGCCCACCGCGAGCTGCTCGCCAGGCGCGGTGTGCTGATCGTCGGGCCGGGTCCGGCCTTCCTCGGCTACATCGGCGGGGTCCTCCCCGCGCTCGGCGAGACGGGCGTGCTGCTGTCCACCCCGGGCGAGCTGTTCCCCGGGGTTCACGCCACCGGGACCGACCGCCCCGGGGCCGCCGCCGTGAAGGGCCGCGCCGCGATGGCCCAGGTCCTCGCCCGGGTCGTGGCCGACCGGCAGCGCCTGCCGGAGCACGTGCCGGCGGACAGCGGCGAGGAGTACGACACCGTCCCCGAGCCCGCGCTGGAGATCGACCACGACGACTACGGGACCCTGCTGCTGGACCGCACGATGGCTCACGGGGCACGGGATGCGGCCCGGGCCACCGGGCTGCCGCACAACCGGGCGAGGCCGGTCTTCGCCTTCCGGATCATCGACGCGCTCACCGCGCAGCTCGCCGACCGACTGGGCGCCGACCCGTACGGCGGACCGAACCTGCTCGGCCCCGACGATGTCGCCCAGCTCGGCAAGGAGATCGCCACGAGCCCCGCCGTGCACGCGGCGATCGACACTCTGTGGCCCCCGCTCACGCCGCAGCAACTGATCGTCGACTTCCTGGCAGAGCCCACGCACCTGCCCGACGACGAGGCCCGGCTCGTCCGGCGGAGCCCCTCGGCGCGGCCCGACTGGACCCCGGCCGACGTGCCGCTCCTGGACGAGGCGGCCGAGCTGCTCGGAGAGGACGACAGCGCGCTGCGCGCCGCCGAGGAGCGGCAGCGCGAGCGGCGCATCGCGTACGCGCAGGGCGTGCTGGACCTGTCCGCGGGTTCCCGGTCGTACGAGTTCGAGGACGAGGAGAGCGAGTACCTCGCGGCGCACGACATCATCGACGCCGAGCGGATGGCGGAGCGTCACGAGGAGGCCGACCACCGCAGCACCGCCGAGCGTGCCGCGGCCGACCGGACCTGGGCGTTCGGGCACGTCATCGTGGACGAGGCGCAGGAGCTGTCGGAGATGGCGTGGCGGCTGCTCATGCGGCGCTGCCCGACCCGCTCGATGACCCTGGTCGGCGATCCGGCGCAGACCGGGGACGAGGCGGGCTGCGGGTCCTGGGAACGGATCCTCTCGCCGTACGTGGGCGAGCGCTGGGAGCTGGTCCGGCTGGGGGTGAACTACCGTACGCCGGCCGAGATCATGGAGGTGGCGGCGGCCGTGCTGCGCGAGCGCGATCCGGGCTTCGAACCACCGCGTTCGGTACGGGCCACCGGGGTGCGGCCGTGGGTGCGGGAGGCCGACGACCTCGCCGGGGCGGTTGCGCAGGCCGTGGAGCGGGAGCGGTCGGCCGGACGGCGGCTGGCGGTGATCGCGCCGCGGGATCTGCACGGGGCGCTGGCGGGCGGGCTGCCGGAGGTGCGGCAGGAGGAGGGGCCCGATCTGACGCGGGAGGTCGTCCTGCTGGATCCTCGCCAGGCCAAGGGGCTGGAGTTCGACACGGTGATCGTGGTGGAGCCGGCCGATCTGGGGCCGAGCGACCTGTACGTGGCGCTGACCCGGGCGACCCAGGCCCTGGGCGTGGTGCACTCCCCCGGCCGGACGCCCGCGGGGCGGGCGCCGGCCTGGGGAGGGCTGCTCAGGCGCTGATGACGAACGGGGCCTTGGGGTCGCTGCCCAGCGGCGTGGCCAGTTCGGCGAGGGCCCGCTCCAGGCCCTGGAGGTGGGCGAGCGCGGGCTCGGTCGTGGCGGCGGGCGGCGCGGTGGCGTCCGCCGACGCGGGGCCTTCGAGTTCCCTTTCCCCGACGGTCAGTGCCTGCACCGCGGCCTCGACGCGCCAGCAGGCCGCGGCGAGGCGGGCGTCGTGGCCGGCGTCCGGATCGGCGGCGACGGCCACCAGGCCGCGCACCTCGCGGGCGCAGTCGTCCAGCAGGGTGATGACCTGGCCGGCGCGGGCCTTGCGCGCGCGGAACGGACTGAGCGGGTGGACCAGCGGCGCGAGCGCCATCCGGACCCGGGCCAGCAGCGTCTCCAGCTCCGCGGCGTGCGGGGCGGGATCCGCCGCCGGGGAGCCGGCGAGGCGGGCGGTGGCCTCGGCGGTGGCCGCGTGCACGCAGAGCAGGGCGCGCTGGATCCAGGCGTCGTTCGTGGCGTGGGTGGTGACCGGCAGGACGAGCACCACGGCCAGCGCGGCGCACAGGGCCCCGACGGCGGTCTCCTCCAGGCGGAGCACGAGCAGGCCCGGGTCCAGCACGCCGAGGAGGCCGTAGAGCAGGCCTGCCATGAGCGTGACGGCGAGGATCATCCAGCTGTACGAGACGGCGGCCGTGTAGAAGATCCCGAACACGCAGGCCCCGACCAGGAGGGCGGTGGGCACGGGCGCGCCGTCCAGCGGGATCGCGATCAGCACCCCGGCCACCACGCCGACGACGGTGCCCAGCACCCGGCGGAAGCCGCGGACGAGCGTCTCCCCGCGCGAGGCGGTGTTGACGAAGATCCACCAGGCGGTGCCGACGGCCCAGTACCAGCGCTCCTCGGAGAGCACCTGGCCGACGCTGAGGGCGACGGCGCAGGCGGCGGTCGCCTGGAAGGCCTGGCGGGTCGTGTGCCGGGCCAGGCCGCGGCCGGGCAGCGGCGCGGGGGCGGCGGGCGGCGGGGTGCGCCGCTCAATGGGCCACAGCAGGAAGCGCACGGCCGCGGCGGCGCCGAGGGCGAGGCCCACGGCGGCGTACAGCTCGGGGAGCTGCGCGGGGAGGGCGTGCAGGAACTGCGTGATGAAGAAGTTCATGAACGCGAAGATCCCCAGGGCATGACCGCGCGGACCCCAGCGGCGGGCGTAGACCCCGCAGAAGACGACGAGGACGAAGGCTGCGTCGCGCAGCGGGGTGACCCCGTGCAGGGCGGTGGCGAGGGCCAGGACCGGGAATCCGGCAGCGGGAAGCAGGGCGGTGGTGGCGGCCTGGCGGCGCACGCTGGCGTCGGTGACGGTGAAGAGCGCGAGCAGGGCGGCGAGGCCGCCGGTGATGGAAGCGGTCAGGGAGAGACCGCACAGTTCGGCGAGGGCTGCGGCGGCGCCGACGCCGATCACGGCGCGGGCCGAGGTCCTGAGCCGCAGGCGCCCCGGATCCGGAGCTACGAACATCCTCTTCACAGCGGTGTGCCGCCCCCCTGGAACGGTGCGCGCCGGCCCGGCGCCGCCCGGGGGTGGTGGGCGGCGGACGGGCACGGCGAAGGCGCCGCGCTCCGGAACCGGCCTCGTTGCCGTCCGGCGCTGCGCGGCGCCGTAAGTACATGGATAGGACACAGATAAGCACCTGGAGGCCCACTGGCTCAACTCGTGAACGGTGGGCAGGGCCATTGGCATGGCCCCTGAGGGGATTCGTCGGCCATGATGCGGCCAACGGACCAGTCGGGGAGGCTGCTCGACCTCGACCGCGCAGGGCTCTCGTCCGGGCGACCACGCGCTGTTATCGTGCAGCGACCCGGGGGGCGTACGGAAGGGGGCCGGCGTTGACGCGTACAGCGGAGTCCGGGCAAGTCGAGGCGTTCAGCCGGGCCGCCGTGGCGGTCTTCCGACTGAACGGACGGTTCACCGCGGCCGTGGACCGGCTGGCGCTGTCGGTCGGGCTCAGCGCGGCACGCTGGCAGATCCTGAGCACGGTGACGGACGAGTCGCTGTCGGTCTCCGAGGTCGCCCGGCGGGTGGGGACCACCCGGCAGAGCGTGCAGCGCATAGCCGACCTGCTCGTGTCCCAGGGGCTCGCCGCCTACCTGGACAATCCGGCGCACCGGCGGGCGAAGCTCCTCGCCGCCACCGAGCGGGGCGCGGCGGCGAAGCGGGAGATCGACTCCTGCCTGGCGGAGCTGGCTCGGCATCTGTGCGAGAGCCTGGGGGGCGAGGAGGAGGTGCACCGGACGGCCGAGATGCTTCGGGGGCTGTCGGGCGCCCTGTCCTCGGTCGGCGGCGGCGACTCTCCGTGATGAACCCTCAGGTGCTCTACGCCTATACGGACAAGCTGGCCTGAAACAGCCGGCGATTTTCCCAAAGGTTGACTGCACCGGGGAATCGTCTTTGCGGTACCGTTCGCGCCTGACGCGGGGTTTCAAAGGCGGGGGACCTGTTGAATCGGTTTGTCTTCAGACTGCTGGGGCCACTGCTCGTCCAGGCCGAGGACGGCCCCTTGCGCATCAACGGCCGGCGCCAGGCGACCGTCCTCGCGATGCTGGTGCTCTACGCCGACCGCGTCGTCTCGGTGGACACCCTGGTGGACGCCGTCTGGCCGGATTCCCCTCCCGCGACGGCGCGGAACCAGATCGCGATCTGCGTGGCCACCCTGCGCAAGACCTTCAAGCAGGCGGGAGTGACCGACGTGCTGATCACCTCTCCCCCCGGCTACCTGCTGGCCAAGGGCGAGCACCGCATCGACGTCCAGGAGTTCCTGGAACGGGCCGACCAGGGCCGCGATGCCGCCCGGCATGGCCGCACCGAGGAGGCCTGCACGCTGTTCGAGGAGGCGCTCAGCATCTGGCGGGGCTCGGCGCTCGACGAGACGCCCGGGTCCCGGCTGGAGGCCGAGGCGACGCGCCTGGAACAGGTGAGGCTCACGCTGATCGAGGAGCGCGCAGGGCTGATGCTCCAGCTGGGCCGGCACCGTGTACTGATCGGCGAACTCACGGAACTGGTGGCCCGGCACCCGCTGCGCGAGCAGTGCCGCGAACACCTCATGCTCGCCCTGTACCGGTCGGGCCAGCGGGCCGAGGCCCTCGACGTCTTCCTGCACGGCCGCCGGTTACTGACCGAGCAGCTCGGGATCGAGCCCGGTCCGGGGCTGCGCCAGCTGCACGACCTGATCCTGCGGGACTCACCGGAACTGACCCGGCCCCCGGCCGTGGTCACCCCCGCACCCGCCGCCGTGCACACGATTCCGGCGCAACTCCCGGCCGGGGTCATGGCGTTCACCGGGCGCCAACGCGAGATGGCCTCGCTGGACCGGCTGCTGAAGGAACCGTACAACCCGCACACCCCCGCCCTGGCGACGATCGTGGGCGTGGGCGGGGTGGGCAAGACGGCACTCGCGGTGCACTGGGCGAGCCAGGTCGCCGACCAGTTCCCGGACGGTCAGCTCTTCGCCGACCTGCGGGGATACGACGAGGAGCAGGCACCGGTGTCCCCCGCCGCCGTGCTCGACCGCTTCCTGCGCGCTCTCGGCATCGCCGCACCCCAGGTCCCGGCCGACCCCGACGAGCGGGCCTCACTGCTGCGGAGTCTGCTCAGCACCCGCAAAACGCTGATCGTCCTGGACAACGTACGCTCCTTCCAACAGCTCAGACCCCTGCTGCCCGGCGGCGGACGCAGCGTGGTGCTGGCCACCAGCCGGGAGAACCTGGGTGACCTGACCGGCGACTACACGGCGCTGAGCATCCGGCTGCGGATGCTGGAACCGGCCGAGGCGACCGCCCTACTGATCAAACTGGCCGGGGCGGACCGGTTCGGCAGCGACCCGGTGGCGGTGGAGCAGCTCGGCGCGCTCTGCGACTGCCTGCCGCTGGCACTGCGGATCGCCGGAGCGCGGCTGGCGGCCAAGCCCAACCTGAGCGTGCGCAGCCTGGTGGAGCGGCTGCGCGACCACCGGTCCCGACTCGACGTACTGAGCCCGGGAGAGGGCGGGGTGCGGGCCGGCTTCCGGCTCACCTACCGGGACCTGCCGCCGGAGGCGGCCCGGATGTACCGGCGCCTCGGGCTGCTGCGCACGGCGGACTTCGCCGCCTGGGCGGGCGCGGCCGTACTGGACACCAGCGTGTGGCACGCGGAGGAGCTGATCGACCACCTGGTCGACGCCCAGCTGCTGGAGGTGGCGGAGGCGGCGCCGGGCCGGCCGGCCCGCTACCGGTTCCAGGACCTGCTGCGGCTGTTCGCCCGGGAGCGGGCGGAGTCGGACGAGCCGGAGGAGGAGACGGACGCCGCGCTGGAGCGGGCCTTCGGGGCCTGGCTCTGGCTGGCGGAGGAGGCGCACCGGCGGATCGACGGCAGGCGGTTCCCGGTGGGCCGGCCGGCGGCGCCCGCGCCCGGCTTCCTCGGCGAGCTCGCCGAGGAACTGCTGGGCTCGCCGATGGAGTGGTTCGAGTCGGAGCGCACCGCGGTGACCGACGTGGTGGCCCAGGCGGCGGAGACGGGCCGGGCCGGCTACGCCTGGATGCTGACCGAGAGCGCGGTTCCACACTTCGAGACGAAGAACTACCTGGAGGACTGGCAGCGCAGCGCCGAACAGGCCCTGGCCTCGGCCCGGCGGGCCGGCGACGAGCAGGGCGAGGCGACGATGCTGCGGCTCCTGGGGTCGCTGGCGATCTACCAGCGGCGCTACGAGCAGGCCGAGGGCTGGAACATGGCCGCGCTGCGGCTGTTGCGCAGCACCGGTGACCTGGACGGGGCGGCGCTCGCGCAGCGGAACCTGGCCATGTGCGCACGTTTCCAGGGTGACTGGGAGCGGGCGCTGGAGTACTGCGAAGCGGCCCTGAGTGGTTTCCACGCCTCCGGCGACATCGGGAACGAGGCCCATCTGCTGGGCTTCCAGGCGCAGATCGAGCTGGACCGGGGAAACGTGTCGGCCGCGCTGCCGCTCGCGGAACAGGCGGTGGCACTGAGCCGGCGTACCGGATCGGTGCGGGCGGAGGCGCAGAGCGTGTACCGGCTGGCCGAAGTGCGGCTGCGTGCGGGCGATCTGGGTGAGGCCGGCAAGGCGTTCGGCGCCGTACTGCGACTCACCCGCGGTGAGGGCGACCGGGTCGGCGAGGCCCACGCGCTGCGGGGTCTGGGGCAGACGCAGTGGAGCCAGGGCCTGCTGCAGGCGGCGGGGGACACGCTGCAACAGGCCCTGGAGATCACTGATGAGCTGGCGGACCGGTTTCTCTACGCGCGGGTGGAAACGGACCTCGGATGCGTGGACGCACTCGGGGGCCGCTGTGCGGAGGCGGCGGAGAGGTTCCGGCGGGCCTGTGCCGGCTTCGGCGAGGTCGGCGCGCAGCCCTGGCGGGCGCAGGCGAGCCGGCTGCTGACGGCCGTGCGGGAGGCAGCGGGAGAACCGGGCCGTGGGGAGTCCGGAGGGCTGCCGCATCGTTCCTTCACTCCGGAGGAACTGACGGCCCTCCTGGCGCATCCGGCGGACTGACGCCCGTCCGGTACGGATCGGGCCGCGGCGGCGGCATGCGCGCGAGTGCGGGATTGCGGTGGTGCGGTGGTGTGGTCGTGCGGGTTCGCGGTGGTGCGGTACGTCGGCGGGCGCCGGCCGTCGGTCAGCCCCAGGGCATGTCGCCGTGGGTGCCGGCGGAGCCCGGGTGCGAGGGGTGCACCGGCTTGACGATCCCCCACGGCATGTCGTCCGCCACGACGCTCGTGCCCCCGTCCGCCGTGACGGCCGAGACGGCCCCGGTACCCACGAACATTCCCGCAAGAACGACCAGGCAGGCGGCCGTCGTCTTCGCCGTCCGGGTGCTGCGCATCTCGGGTTCCCCTCTCGGTGGATCATCTCTGCACCGCTCGCTGCGGCACGAACGGAACAGTAGGGACGGCTCCTTTCTCTTCCGTGTTCCACCGATTTCGCGACCCGGGCACACCGCGAAATCGACACGATATCGAGGAGACAACGGACTCTTCTAGCTTCGTTCGAAGATTCTTCTCAGGAATCACGGATGGGGCGGTACATGGAATTCCGAGTGCTCGGGCCAGTAGAGGTACGGCGGGACGGCCACCGGGTCGCGTTCTCCGGAGCGAAGCTGCACACCGTGCTCGCGGCGCTCCTCCTGGCCCGCGAAGAGGTCGTGTCGGACGATCGGCTGTGCCGGCTGCTGTGGGGCTGGGCGCCTCCGGCCACGGTCAGCGCACAGCTCTACACCTATATTTCGCGCCTGCGCAAGATTCTCGGCGACGATGTGACGATCGATCGCAGACCGCCGGGATATGCCATGAGCATCGGTAATGCGACCGTCGACCTGGACGAATTCGAGAAGCTGGCGCTCGCCGGCCGCGAGGCACTGGTCAAAGAGGACTACGAACGCGCCGGAGAGCTGCTGCGCGACGCCCTGGCCCGGTGGAACGGCCAGCCGTTCGCGAACGCCACGGAATACCTCGCGGACGCCGAGGCCCCGCGGCTGACGGAGGCCCGGGCCGTGACCCTGGAGCACCGCATCGCCGCGGACCTCGCCCTCGGCCGGCACGAGCAGATCACCGGTGAGCTCACCGGGCTGGTCGCCGAGTTCCCGTTGCGCGAGCGCATCCGCTGCCAGCTGATGACCGCCCTGTGCCGGTCCGGGCGGCAGGCGGACGCCATCCACCTCTACCACCACGGCCGCGCGGTACTGGCGGACGAGCTCGGGATCAATCCGGGCGAGGAGCTCCAGGCCACCTACCGGGCGCTGCTCGACGGCACACTCGACCGCCGGCCGGTGGCCGCGCCCGCCGTACGCGCGGCCGCCCGGCCGCGGCCGTCCGGACCGTCGGCCGCGGCTCCGGCGATGCTGCCGCCGGACACCGTCGACTTCACGGGCCGGGGACCGGAACTGGAGCTGGTGTGCCGCGCGCTCGCCCCCGATCGGCAGAGCTCCGGACGACCCCGCCGGGTGCTGGTCACCGGCATGGCGGGGCTGGGCAAGACCGCCCTGGCCGTGCACGCGGCCCACCGCTGCCAACGACACTTCCCCGACGGGCAGTTGTACGCCGATCTGCGCGCCGCGGACGGTACCCCACGGCACCCCGCCCGGGTGCTGCGCCTTCTGCTGCGGGCGCTGGGCCCGATGGACGACGTACCGGCCGCCGACGACCAGGACCAGTTGGTGCGCCTGTACCGGGAGCGGACCCGGGGCAGGCGGCTGCTGATCGTGCTGGACAACGCCTCGGGCGCCGCCCAGCTGGGCCCGCTGCTGCCCAACACCCCCGAGCCCGCCGTACTGGTGACAGGGCGTACGGCGCTGCCCACGGTGGCCGGGGCGCACACCGTGGCCCTCGCCCCCTTGCAGCCGCGGGACTCGCTGGAGCTGCTCGCCGCTGCGGCCGGCCCCGCCCGGGTGGCGGCCGCCCCGTGCGCCGCCTCCGCGATCGTCGAGCACTGCGCCGGCCTGCCCCTGGCGCTGCGGATCGTCGGAACCCGGATCGCGGCCCGGCCGCACTGCACTCCTGACCGGCTGGCCCGCAGGCTGGCGGATCCCGTCACCCGGCTGCGTGAGCTGCACTCCGGCGACCTGGACGTGCACACCTCCCTGCTGCCGTCCTGGCGTGCGCTGGAGCCGGAGGTGCGGGCGGTGTTCCCGGCGCTGGCCGCGCTGGGAGCGCTGCCCTTCCCGGCCGCCGAGGCGGCGACGGCACTGGACCTGCCGGAGGCGGAGGCCGAGCGGCTGCTGGAGGCGCTCGCCGACGCGGCCCTGTTGGAGGTGAGCGGCGCCGACGAGTGGGGCCAGCCCTGCTACCTGTTCCATCCGCTCGTACGCCTCTTCGCGCTCTCCCTGGCGCAGGGGCGGGCTCCGGTGTCCGGCGGGCCGGCCGGCCTTGCGGAGCATAACCGGCGGCTAACTCGCCGCCCCTAGCCTCGCCCTGCCCCGCAGCAGGGCGTCCCCGGCCCGCATCCACCCGTGCACGCAACAGCCAACGGCCCGTAACACCGAATGGAGTTGGACCATGACCGAGCTCCTGCCCGCCCGCGCGGACAGTGCCGCGTCCTTCCCGATGACCGAGACGCAGCAGGCACTGATGATCGGGCGGGGCGAAGCCGTCGAGATGGGCGGCATCGGCTGCTACGGATACTTCGAGTGGGAGCGCGCCGACCTCGACCCGGAGCGGTTCGCCACCGCCTGGCGCAGGGTGGTCGCTCGCCACGACATGCTCCGGGCGATCGGCAGCACGGACGGCACCCAGTGGGTGCCGTCCGACCCGCTGCCGTTCGAGATACCGGTCGTGGACCTGCGCCACCTGTCCGCCGTTGCCGCCCGTGAGCACCTCGCCGCCCTGCGCGAGGAGATGAGCCACGTGGTCTTCCCGGTGGGCAGCTGGCCGCTGTTCGACCTGCGGATCTTCCGGCTGGGCGGCCCCGAGAACCTCGGCCGCGTCCACCTGGGGATCGACCTGCAGGTGCTGGATGCCTCCAGCGCCTTCCAGGTGCTCTTCCCCGAGCTGGTCGACCTGTACGAGAACCCGGAGGCGGAACTCCCCCAGCCCGGAATCGGCTTCGCCGAATACGCCCGCTGGCGCGCCGAGGCCCTGCCGCACACTGAGGCCTTTCGCGCCGCGCGCGACTACTGGGTGGAGCGCGTGCCCACCCTGCCGCCGGCCCCGTCGCTGCCCACCGGCGGCTCCGGCGGGGACACCGGCGAAGTCCGCTTCGACCGGCGCGAGCACCGTCTCTCCCCCGCCGACTGGCAGCGGTTCTCCGCGCGGGCGCAAGGAGCGGGCCTGACCCCGTCGGTGCTACTCACCGCGGCCTTCGCCGAGGTGGTCCGGGCCTGGGCGGAGGAGTCCGACTTCACGATCAACTACCCGGTCTTCCAGCGCCCGGCCGTGCACCCGGACATCACCGGCGTGCTCGGCGACTTCACCAATGCGGTGATGCTCGCCGCCGACGGTTCCGGCGCGACCTTCCTGGACCGCGCACACGCCCTGCGCGACCAGCTCGCCCGCGACGTGGAGCACGGGGCCTTCAACGGCGTGCGCGTCCTGCGGGAGCTGACCCGCCTGCACGGTGTGGGCGCGCAGGCGGGGATGCCCGTGGTCGTCACCAGCCTGCTCGACTACCCGGTGCGCCGGCCGGTCACGGACCTGGGCCGGGAGGTGTACTCGATCTCGCAGACCCCGCAGGTGACGCTCGACGTGCAGCTGCGCGAACTGGCCGGAGAGCTCCGCGTCATCTGGGACTTCGTGGACGGCGCCTTCGCTCCCGGGTTCGTCGACGCCGCCTTCGGCGTGTACGTGGACCTCCTGGAACGGCTCACCGACGACCCGGACAGCCTGCACACCACCCGCTTCGACCTGATCCCGCCGGCCGAGCGGGAGCTGCGCCGCAAGGTCAACGACACCGCCGGGCAGATCCCGTACACCACCCTGCACGAGCTGTTCGCCCGGCAGGCCGAGCTCACACCCGACGCGGAGGCCGTGGTGGACGCCACCGGGCGGCGGCTCAGCTATGCCGAGCTGGCCGCGTACGCCTGGCGGATCGGGCACACCCTGCGCGAGCACGGGGCGGCTCCCGGCGAGCTGGTCGCCGTCGTGATGGAGAAGGGCTGGGAGCAGTACGCCGCGGTGTACGGGATCCTCGCCTCCGGCGCGGCCTACCTGCCACTGGACGCCTCCGTGCCGCCGGAGCGGCTGCGCCGGCTGCTGGCCGAGGCCAAGGTCGACCGGATCCTCACGCAGTCCTCGCTGGAGTCCCGGATCAGCTGGCCGCCCACCGCCCGCCGGTATCGGGTGGACAAGGACTTCGAGACCGGCACCGCCACGCGGCCCGACACCGCGCAGACCCCGGCGGACCTCGCGTACACGATCTTCACCTCGGGCTCGACGGGCGAGCCGAAGGGCGTGATGGTCGACCACATCGGTGTGGTCAACCTGATCCGCGACGTCGCGGCACGCTTCGAGGTCGGTGCACGGGACCGGCTGCTGGCCATCTCGGGGCTGCACTTCGACGCGTCCATCTACGACGTCTTCGGGGTGCTCACGCAGGGCGGGACCGTGGTGGTGCCGCCGCCGTTCGACCACGCCGAACCCGATGTCTGGGCCGATCTGGTGCAGACGGAACGGGTCACGCTCTGGAACTCCGTGCCCGTCCTGATGGAGCTGCTCGTCGGCGAGGCAGAGGTGCGCGAGCGCCGCGGCGGCGGCCGGCCGCTGGAGTCGCTGCGGCTGTCGGTGCTCTCCGGCGACTGGATCCCGCTGACCCTGCCGGACCGGCTGCGCGCGCAGAGCCCGCGGATCCAGGTCGTGGGCTCGGGCGGTCCGACCGAGACGATCTGCTGGTCGCTGTTCCAGCCGATCGGCGAGGTCGACCCGTCCTGGACGAGCATCCCCTACGGCAAGCCGATCACCAACCAGCGCTACTACATCGTCGACGGCGCGGCGTACGAGCGCCCCCTCGGGGTCGTCGGCGAGATGGCCGTGGCCAGTGACGTCGGCCTCGCGCTCGGCTACTGGAACGACGCCGATCGCACCGCGAGCCGCTTCGTGCGCCTGCCGGAGACGGGCGAACGCGCCTATCTGACCGGCGACCTGGGCCGCTACCTGCCGGACGGCAGCATCGAGATCCTGGGCCGGGACGACTTCCAGGTCAAGATCCAGGGCCATCGGATCGAGCTGGGCGAGATCGAGGCCGTGCTGCGCCAGGACGAGGAGGTCGAGGCGGCCGTGGTGGTGGCCCCCGCCAGCGCCCACGGGGTGCGGCGCCTGCACGCCTTCGTGGTCGCCGGCGCCGACTGCGATGCCGCCGCGGCGGACCGGGTGCTGGAGCGGCTCGCCGCGCAGCTGCCCGGCTCCATGGTGCCCGCCACACTGACCGTGCTGGACGAGCTGCCGCTGACCCGCAACGGCAAGGTCGACCGGCTGCGGCTGGCCTCCTCCGCCGGGAGCCGGCAGTCCGCCGACGACGAGGCCGCACGGGAGGGCGGGGACGGGACGGGCAGCGCGCTGGAGCTGGTGCTGTGCGCGGCCGTCGCCGACATCCTCGGTCTGGACGGGGTGGCGCCCGGCGACAACTTCTTCACCCTGGGCGGCGATTCGCTCAGCGGGACCCGGCTCGCGGGGCTGCTGGGGCAGCTGCTCGGGGTGCCGGTACCGGTCAAGACCGTGTTCCAGAACCCGGTGGTCTCCGAGCTCGCCGAGAAGATCGCCGCGGACGGGCAGCACGGTGCGGAAGCGGTCCGGGCAGCCGAGGCCTTCGGTGCGCTGGAGGCCGACGGGACGGACACCGCCGATGCGGCCCGCTGAGGACACCGGCGCATCCAGCACGGCCATCACGGACGATTCCGAGAGGGGACAGTCATGAGTCTCACCCTGCCCGCGCCCGTCAGCGATCCGCTGGACGGGGACGGACACCGGGGCGGCGCACCGCGGGTGCCCGTGCCGGACCTGGCCGCATTCTCCGCGCACGCCAACACCCGGCTGAGAGAGAGCGATTCCGTCCTGTACGACTTGCTGGCGCGGGAGTCGGCGCGCCAGCACGAGACGCTGATGATGGTCGCGGCGTCCAGTGTCGCGGACCCGTCCGTGCTGGCCTGCGAGGGCAGCGTACTCGGGAACCTGACCGCGGAGGGGTATCCCGGCAACCGCTACCACGCGGGCTGCGGCATCGCCGACGACATCGAGCGCCTCGCGATCGAGCGGGCGTGCGCCGCCTTCGGGGCGCAGGATGCGATCGTGCAGCCGCACTCGGGGTCCTCCGCCAACCTCGCCGTGATCACGGCGCTGCTGAGTCCGGGCGACAGCCTGCTCGGGCTCGACCTGGACTGCGGCGGCCACCTGACCCACGGCTCCCCCGCCTCGGTGACCGGCCGGTACTACCGCGCCCACGGCTACCGGGTGACACCGGAAGGGCTCCTCGACTACGACCAGATCCGTGAAATGGCCCTGGAACACCGGCCGAAGCTCATCGTGTGCGGGGCGAGCGCGTACCCGCGCAGCATCGACTTCGCCCGGTTCCGGGAGATCGCGGACGAGGCCAACGCCTACCTCCTCGCCGACATCTCGCACATCGCGGGACTCGTCGCGGCCGGCCTGCACCAGAGCCCGGTCGACCACGCCCACGTGACGACCACCAGCACCTACAAGCAGCTGTACGGTCCGCGCGGTGGGCTGATCCTGCTGGGCCGCGAGGCCCGCAGGCCCGGACCAGAGCGCGGCACGCTGGCCGCGACCCTGCGCCGTGCCGTGTTCCCCTTCACCCAGGGCACCCCCGACCTGGCGTCCGTGGCGGCCAAGGCCCGCGCGCTGGCCTTCGTGGCGAGCCCTGACTTCGCGGAGGTCGCCAAGCGGCTGGCCGACGGCGCGCAGGCGATCGCGGAGCGGCTCCTGGACCGGGGCTTCCGGCTGGTCACGGGTGGTACGGACACCCACATGGTGCTGCTCGACCTGCGCGGCAGCGGCGTCACCGGGGACGTGGCCGAGGAGGCCTTGGAGGCCTGCGGGATCGTCGTCAACCGCAACCGCGTCCCTGGAGACACCACACCCGTACGCGTGACGGGGGGCCTGCGGCTGGGGACCAACACGCTGGCCGCGCGCGGAATGGACCGGACGGTTGCCGCCGAGTGCGCCGACCTGGTCGCGGACGTCCTGACGGCGCTGGCCGCGCCGGGCGGCAGCCTGCCGGATGACCTGCGCGACCGGGTCCGCACCCGGGTCGGCGAGCTGTGCGCCGCCCACCCCCTTCCGGGGTACCTGCCGTGACCTTCAGCGGCTTCCCGCCCTCGGCACTACGCCTGTACGAGGACCTCGCGGCCGACAACAGCAAGGAGGCGTGGCGGCTGCGCCACCGCGAGCGGTACGAGCGTGACGTACGTGCGCCGATGGACGAGCTGGCCGCTGAACTGGGCACGTTCTTCGAGGAGTGGGCCGGGCCGGACGCGGTGCGGGTGCTCGGCCCGGTCCGGGACACCCGGATGTCCCACGACAAGTCCCCGTACAAGACCTACCAGGGCGCCTATCTGGACTTGCTGCCCTGCCTCGGCCTGTGGGTGCACCTGGACCGGGACGGGCTGTACGCCTCCGGCCGCTGGTACCCGTACGCCGGGGCCGAGGTCGCCCGCTACCGTGCCGCCGTCGAGGAGGAGGACGGCGGCACGGAGCTGGCAGCGATCGCGGCCCGGCTGACGGAGCAGGGCTTCGCGCTGGGCGGGGACCGGCTCAGGTCCCGGCCGCGGGGAGTGCCCGCGGACCACCCGCGGCTGGACCTGCTGCGCCACCGCAAGATCGACGCGGGGCGCCGGTACGGTCCGGCCGCGGGCCTGCACACGGCGCGCGCCGGGGAACTCGTACGGGAGACCTGGCTGCTGGTGCGGCCGCTGCTGGACTGGATGGCGGCGCGCGATCTGACCCCGAAGCCCCGTGAGCGAGGAGTTGAGGAACCGTCATGAACACCGACAGCTCCGGCATCGTCGATCTGCGCAGCGACACGGTGACCCGGCCGGGTCCCGGAATGCGGGCCGCGATGGCCGGCGCGGAGGTCGGTGACGACCTCTTCGGGGAGGATCCGACCGTCCGCGCCCTGGAAGAGCGCCTCGCCGGTCTCTTCGGTTTCCCGGCCGCCCTGTTCACACCCTCGGGAGTGATGGCCAACCAGATCGCGCTCCAGCTCCTGGTCGCCCCCGGCGAGGAGCTCGTGTGCGACGCGGAGGCGCACGTCCTGGCCCACGAGGAGGCCTCCCCCGCCCGCTACGGCGGGATCCAGACGCGTACGGTGGCGGCGGAGCGCGGGGTGGTCACCGCGGCGCTGCTGGCCGGCACGGTCCGGCGGGGCAACGCGTACACCCTGGGCACGCGGGCCGTGGAGGTGGAGCAGACCCACACCCGGGCCGGCGGTACCGTCCACCCGCTGGAGACGCTGCGCGAGGTGCGCGAGCTGACCTCCGGTGCGGGTGTGGCCGTCCACATGGACGGCGCCCGGATCTGGAACGCGATGGCCGCGACCGGGACGGCGGCGGCGCAGTACGGGGAGACCGCCGACTCGCTCTCGGTGTGCCTGTCGAAGGGGCTGGGCGCGCCGGTCGGTTCGGTGCTCCTGCTCCGGTCCGAACATCTGCCCAGGGCGCGGAAGCTGCGGCACGGCCTGGGCGGCGGCATGCGTCAGTCGGGCATCCTGGCGGCTGCGGGGCTGTACGCCCTGGACCACCACGTGGAGCGGATCGGCGAGGACCACGACCACGCCGGGATGCTGGCGGCGGGGTTGCGGGACGCGGGCTTCCCCGTGCGCCCGCCCGAGACCAACATCGTCCTCGTCGAGGTGCCGGGCGCCGACGAGGTCGTCGCACGGGCATCGCAGGAAGGAGTGCTGGTGACCGCGCCGGACCCGGACACCGTCCGGCTGGTCACGCATCTGGACGCAGGGGACAAGGCGTGTCGGCGCGCCCTGGAGGTGCTGACCGCCGTGATGACCGACGTCGTCGCCGGGGCGCGCAGGAGCGCGCCGGCGGGACGCTCGCAAGAACAAGAAGCGGAAGAGAGCGAAGTAACAGCATGAGTTTAGAAGTCCGGCCCGCCACGGCGGATCTGTGGGACGACGTCCGACGGGTGCTCCAGCCCCGCAAGAGCGCGCACACGTGCTGGTGCATGGCGTGGCGGCTGACCACCGGCGACTACGGGCGGATGACCGCCGAGGAGCGGGGCGAGCACCTGCGCACCCTCACCGAGAAGGCGGACCCGCCGCCGGGGGTCCTCGGCTTCCTCGACGGTGAGGTGGCCGGCTGGTGCAACGTGGCCCCGCGCCGCCAGCTCGACCGGCTCACCTCCTCCAAGACGATCAAGCCGGTGGACGAGCTGCCGGTGTGGTCGGTGACCTGCTTCGTCGTGCGCAAGGAGTTCCGCGGCAAGGGGGTCGCCTCCGGTCTGTTGGAGGGGGCCGTCGAGCACGCGCGGGCCAACGGCGCGCCCGCCGTCGAGGGTTACCCGGTGGACCCCGAGGGCGGCCGGGTGAACCCGACCCTCGCCTATGTCGGGACGATGGACATGTTCGAACGGGCCGGCTTCCGCCGGATCCAGCGCACCGAGGCCAAGAGCGACAAGCGGCACCGCTGGATCATGCGCCGCGACCTGGTCTGACGGTCGCGCCGGTGGTGCAGGGAAGGGGCTCCCGCGGTGCGGGGGCCCCTTCCTCGTGTCCGGGTCTACCGGGTCGTGCCCGGGCCGTACCCGGTCGTGTCCGCGACGTCCCGCCGGGCCCCGCGGCGCCGGCGCAGGCCGCCGCGGGGCCCGGCGGATCAGGGGGTGTGCGCCGCGGTGTCCCACAGGTGGGCAGGGCGTCCGCAGCGCAGGGCCTCCCATGCCGCGCGCCGATAGCAGCCGGCGACCAGGCCGTCCCGCACGAGACCGGAGGCGCCGTGCAGGTGGACCGCGTCCCGCGTCACGTCGAGCGCGGTCTCCGCCGTGAGGGCGATCAGCCCGGCGGCCTCCCCGGGGGTGAGGCGGCCCTCGTCGAGGTCGCGGGCCGCGTCGCCGACGGCCCAGCGCACGGCGTCCAGTCGGGCCAGGAGCCCGGCGACCCGCAGCCGGGGCCCCTGGTGCTTGACCAGGGCCTGGCCGAACTGCTGCCGTCCGCGGATCCGGGAGACGACCGCGGTCAGGGCGGCCGCGGTGATGCCGGCCAGCAGGGACGCCTGGTGGACGGCGGCGCGCAGGCCGACCCGGGCGAGGGCCTGTTCGGCGGCGATCCCTCGCAGCAGTACCGAGGGGGCCGGGATCCGTGCCTCGTCGAAGACGGCACCGGCGACCGCTCCCCCGCCGTGGTCGCGCAGCGGGCGTACGGTCACGCCCTGCGCGGGCAGGCCGACGAGGGCGACGCAGGGGCCGTCGGGACCGCTCGCCAAGACCAGCAGGGCGTCCGGCCCGATGCCGGCGGCGAACGGGCCTCCTGTGCCGGTCAGGACGATACCCGCGCCGTCACCGTCCGGTTTCCAGGCGATCCCCGGCGGTACGGAGCCGCGCGGATCGGGCAGCCGGCCCGGGACGGCGAGCTGGAGCTCGCCGGCGCGCACCCGGTCCAGCAGGTCCTCGGTGCCCTCGGGGGCGAGGGGGCCGAGGGCGGAGAGCACGTCGAGCGCGAGCAGGGTGTCGACGAGCGGGACCGGCTGCATCGCGTTGCCGGCCTCCTCGCAGACCATGGCGAGCACGGCCTGGCCGAGGTCGAGGCCCTCCTTCTCGATGGGGAGGGCGAACTCCCAGGCCCCGACCTGGGTCAGCGCCTCCCAGGCGCCCGCGGGGGTCTCCCCGTCGACCTCCAGGCCCTGCCGCACGGTGAGCCGGAGTTGCCGGAAGAGCGAGTCCTCGTCCTCCCGCTCCCGCCACCGCTCGGGCGCCTCGCCGGCCGCCCCGTCCGTACCGCTCCCGTTGACCGCCTGGGTCGTCACGGCCGTACCTCCGCCCCTGAGTCGAGACGCAGCCGGGCCAGCGTCTCCAGCATCATTTCGGCGGTGCCGCCGGATATCCGCATCCCCGGGGCTTCACGCATCGCCGAATCGAGTGGGTGGGCCACCCCGTCGACCTCCGGGTCGTCGAGGGTCATGCTCGTGTCGCCGTCGAGTTCGGCGGCCCACCAGGCCACCTCCGCGGCGAGTTCGGTGGTGTACCACTTCGCGGCGGCGGCCTCGTCCTCGTTGAGCTCGCCCCGGTCGAGGCGGGTGAGGACGCGGCGGACCAGGGTGCCGGCCGCGAGCAGCCGGGCGTTGAGCTTGGCCAGGCCGATCTGGTCGTGCTGGCCGGCCTCCAGCCGGTCGGTGTGGGCCTCCAGCCGGTCGACGGCGGCCCGGTACCAACGCAGCGCCTTGACGTAGTAGTCGAGACCGGTGCGTTCGAAGGCCAATGTCTTGACGACGATCGCCCAGCCTTGGCCGATGCCGCCGACGACGTCGTCGGCGGTGACGGACACCCCGTCGAGGGCGACTTCGTGGAAGGCGTCGTCGCCGATGCCCGGGATCTGCCGGATGGTGACGCCTGGCTGGTCCAGTGGCACGAGGAACAGGCTGAAGGCGTCGTCCTCACCGCGGGCCAGGCACAGGCCGTAGTCGGCGAAACGGGCGAAGAGGGAGTGGACCTTGGTGCCGTAGAGCTTGTAGCCGCCGCGACCGTCGGAGACGGCGCGGGTGGAGAGGATGTTGAGGTCGGAGCCTGCCTGCGGCTCGCTGAAGAGGACGCACCCGAAGGAGGTGCCGGCGGCGAAACCGGGCAGGTGGCGCGCCTTCATCTGCGGGCCTGCGACATGGAGCAGGGTGGATCCGACGATCTGCACGGTGAGCGTGTGCAGCAGGTCGGGAACGTCGTGCATGGCGAGTTCCTCGACCAGCACGGCGGCCGCGACCTGACTGACGCCCCGCCCCCCGTACTCCTCGGGCCACTGGGGTGCGAGCAGGCCCCGTTCGCCCAGGGCCCGGTGGATGGGCCGGGGGTCCCGGGTGCGCCGGGCCTCGGCGACGGGGGCGGACACCAGGATGTCGTGGATGTCCTCGCGCAGGGCCCGCATGGGGGTGCGGGGCACGTCGGCCCCGCTCCGTACGAGCCCGCAGTCCGCGGGCGCGCGGTAGAACTCGGTGGTGAGCACGGGCAACTCCTCAGGCGGATCTGGGTGGTTCCGGGTGGGGGTCGGCGAGGAGGCCGGGGCCGTGGGGCCCCGGCCCCGGCTCAGTGCCGGCTGGTGCCGACCGGGGACGCGGGCGCGGTGACGGCCCGGTCCAGCACCTCCTCGATGCCGGTGAGCAGGCCCCGCACGTCCTCGGGCGTGGCCGCGTGCCGGTTGTACTCGGCGGTTCCGCCGATCTCGCCGTCCCGCTCGACCAGACCGACGCAGGCCAGGGCCGCGGCCGGGTCGGGGCTGTAAAGCTCCAGGTGGCGGGCGGGTGGCCCGGGCAGCTGACCGACCTCGATGCCGGGCAGGTCCAGCGGTACGGCCGGGTAGTTGTGCAGGGCGAACAGGACGTTGTACGGCGGGGGCGTGCCGTCGCCGAACAGCACGTCCACGGGCAGGCGCTGGTGGGCCAGGGCATCGGCCACCGCGGTGCGGGTACGGAGCAGGAGCTCGCGGAAGGTCGGTCCGCCCGCGAGGTCGAGCCGGATCGGCACCACGGTGGTGTACTGCCCGACCGCGCCCTCCAGCGGTGCGGCGAACCGGCCGGCGGCCGGAGTGCCGATCACCACGGAGGTACGGTCGTCCCTGCGGGCCAGTACGACGGCGAGCGCGGCCAGCAGGGTCATGAACGGGGTGGCCCCCTCGGCCGCGCCCAGCTCCAGCCCGGCGTCGACGGGCCCGCGGGCCAGCCGTACGGGCAGGTGTCCGCGCTCGAAGCCGCCGGGGGCCCGGGGCGCGGGCGGGTCGGCCGCGAACACGGCACGGCGGCGCTCCAGTTCGGCGGTGCCGTCCGGTCCGGCAAGCCAGCGGTGCTGCCAGTCGGCGTAGTCGGGGAACTGCAGCTCTGGCGGGGTGAGGGCCTCGGGACCCGCGCGGTAGCCGGCGGCGAGGTCCGCGAGGAAGACCCCCGAGGACCAGCCGTCGAAGACCGCGAGGTGGGAGGCGAGGATCAGGACGTGCTCGTCGGGAGCGGTCCGCAGCAGCCGGAACGCGCTGGTGCGGCCGCTCTCCAGGTCCAGGACGGTGGAGGCGCTCTCGGTGAGCTGCTGGGCCGTCCGTTCGGCCGCGGCCCGCGGGGTGAAGCCCGACAGGTCGGCCCGGGTGAGCCGCAGGGCCGGTTCCTCGTCCACGTGGAGCCGCGGCTGGCCGGCGGTGGAGCGGACCAGCCGGGTGCGCAGCGCCTCGTGGCGGCGCAGCACCGCGGTGAGGGCCCCGGTCAGCCGCTGCGGATCGAGCGGGCCGGCCAGCCGGAGCGCGTGCGAGCCGGTGGCGACGGCCGGGTGGGTGCGCTCCCGGCGCCACAGCCGGGTCTGCAGGGCGGTCGGCGGGACCGGCCCCGCGCCGGGGCGCGGGGCCGGGTGTGCGGGGACGGGCCGGCGGGCGGCCAGCATCAGGCGGGCGAGTTCGCGCTTGCCCTCGGGGAGTGCGGCGAGCGCCCCCTCCAGCCCTGCCGGTCCGGCCATCAGGGTCCCTCCGGCTGCTGGAGGGAGCCGAGGAGCGCGGCGGCCTCTTCGTCGCTCATGTTCTCGATCTGCTCGAAGACCGCGAGCAGCCGATCCTGTTCGCCTGCGGCCTCGGCCTTCGCGGCGCGGACGAGTTCGGCCAGGCCCGCGACGGTGGGACGGCCGAAGAAGTCGGCCAGGGCGATGTCGATGCCGAAGAGGGCCCGCACCCGGGACACCACGATGGTGGCCTGGAGGGAGCTGCCGCCCAGGGCGAAGAAGTCGCCTTCCACGTCCGGGTTCTGCCACTCCAGGAGCGGGGTGAGGATGTCGCGGCAGATCTGCTCCTCGACGGCGTCACGCGGCGGGGTCCCGCCCTGCGCCGACTGCTCGGTGGGCAGGGGCAGGGCGGCGGTGTCGACCTTGCCGTGCGGGGTCAGCGGCAGCTCGTCCAGGACGACGACGACCGGGACCATGTAGCCGGGGAGCCGGACGGCCGTGTAGGCGCGCAGGCCCTCGGCGTCGGCGACCTCCGAGGCGTAGGAGCCGACCTGCTCGACGGTGACGTAGGCGGCCAGCATGCGCTCGCCGCCCGCGGCGGGCTGGGCCACCACCACGGCCTGCTGCACGGAGGGGTGCCCGGTCAGGACGGCCTCGACCTCGCCCGGCTCGATCCGGTGGCCGCGGACCTTGAGCTGGCGGTCGGTGCGTCCGAGGAAGTCGAGGTTGCCGCCGGGCAGCCAGCGGACGAGGTCGCCGGTGCGGTAGAGGCGTGCCGTCTCGGGACCGTCGCCGTAGGGGTTGTCCGCGAAGCGTTCGGCGGTGAGGTCGGGGCGTCCCAGGTAGCCGCGGGCCACGCCGGGTCCGGCCACGCACAGTTCGCCGGGGACGCCCGGGGGCACCGGACGCAGGCGCTCGTCGAGCACGAACGCCTGGTGACCGGGCATGGGGCGGCCGATGGGCGGGTTGCGGTCGTAACTGCCGGTGCAGTCCATCAGCGTCACCGCGACGGTGGCTTCGGTCGGGCCGTAGCCGTTGACGAACCGGCGCTCCCCCGCGGTCCATTCGGCGACCAGCCGGCCGGGGAAGGCCTCGCCGCCGACCGAGACCAGGCGCAGGTCGGGCAGGGCCGCCTGGTCGAGCAGCGGCAGCAGCGCGGGCGGGAGTTCGGCGACGGTGACCGCGTCCGCGCGCATCCGGGCCTGGAGCAGGGCGGGGTCGCGGCGTTCGTCGTCGGTGGCGATGACGAGGGAGCCGCCGGCGAGCAGCGTGGTGAAGATCTCGAAGACGGAGACGTCGAAGGTGAGCGGAGCGAACTGCAGCACCCGGTCCGCGGCCCCGATCTCGTACGCCTTGGCGATGGTGCGGGAGAAGTGGGTGACCGAGCGGTGCTCGATCATGACCCCCTTGGGGGTTCCGCTGCTGCCGGAGGTGTAGAGCACGTAGGCCAGGTCGGCGGGGGTGGAGCTGAGGGCGAGGGAGGGCACCTCGCGGACCGGGGCCGCACTCCCGGTAGTGACCAGCTCCAGCGGTACGGGCAGCTGCGCGCTCTCGTCGACGAGGGCGTGGCGGACCTTGGCATCGGCGAGGACCGTGCGGGTCCGCTCGGCCGGGGCGGCCGGGTCGACCGGGATGTAGTGGGCGCCGGCCTTCAGGACGCCGAGGACTCCGGCGACGGCGGCCGGGCCGCGGGCCACGCACACCGCGACGGGGTCGCCGTGTCCGACGCCGCGGTCGCGCAGCCGGTGGGCGATGGCCTCGGACCAGCGGTCGAGGGCCGCGTAGTCCAGCCGGGTGGTGCCGTGCCGGACGGCGACGGCGTCGGGGTGGATGGTGGCCCGCTCGCGGAAGGCGCGGTCCAGGGTGGTGGTCCAGGCCGCCTCGTCGACCGGGCCGCCCCGCGAGAGCTCGCGGGCGTGCCGGGAGGCGGCCGGCTCCTCGACCAGGCTGATGTCGCCGACCCGAAGGTCGGGGTTCTCGGCGACCTGCTCCAGGACCTGCTTGAAGGCGGTGAGCAGGGCGCTGGCCGTGCCGTGCCGGTAGAGGGAGGTGTTGTACTCCAGGGAGAGTTCCAGGCCGTCGTTCTCGCCGACGAGGAAGCTCATGTCGAACTTGGCTGCGCCGTCGTGCAGTTGGTCCATGGCGAACTCGACGTCCGCGGCCTGTGCCCGGTGGGTGCCCCACCGGCCGAGGGAAGTGAACTCGATCTGGAAGAGCGGGTGGCGCAGCGGGTCGCGGACCGGGCGGACGGCCTCCACGACCTGCTCGAAGGGCAGTTCGCTGCTGGTGAAGGAGTCCATCACGGAGGCCGCGGTACGGGTGACGAGCTCGCGGAAGGTGAGCGCGTCGGTGACCTCGGTGCGCAGGGTGATCATCTGGACGAAGCAGCCGATGACCCGTTCCAGGTCGGGGTGCGGGCGGGAGGCGCTGGCCGTGCCGACGACGACGTCCTCGGTCCGGGTCCAGTGCCTGAGCAGCGCGTTGAAGGCGGCCAGCAGGGTGGTGAAGACGGTGGTGCTGTTGGCGTCGGCCAGTTCGGTGAGCCGGTCGAGCAGCTTCTGGTCGAGGTTCAGCTTCAGACCGCGGCCGTCACCACGGGTTTCGGGACCGCGCGGGTGGTCGGGCATGACCTCGGTGGCGACGGCGCCGGCGAGGATCTGGCGCCATTTGGCGGCGAGCGCCCGGCCGTGCTCGTCGTTCTCCAGCTTGGCCCGCTGCCAGGCAGCGAAGTCGGCGTACTCGACGGCGAGTCCGGGGGCCTCGGGACGCCGGCCGGCGGCGGCCGCGGCGTAGCTGGCGGTCAGCTCCTCGGTGAAGATCCGGGTCGATCCCGGGTCCCAGGCGATGTGGTGGACGACCCAGAGCAGGACGTGCCGGTCCTCGGCGAGGCGTACGAGGTGGGCGCGCACGGGCGGGGCGGCGGCCAGGTCGAAGGGGGCGGCGGCGCAGTCGGCGGTGAGCTCGGCCAGTTCGCGGTCGGCGTCCTCGCTGCCCGACAGGTCGGTGCTCTGGACGCCGAGGACGAAGGAGGGGACGGGCTCCTGCCAGGGGACCCCGTCGATCTCGACGAGTTTGCTGTGGAGCACCTGGTGCCGGGCCACGACTGCGTTGAGGGCCTCGTGCAGGGCGGCCCGGTCGAGCGGACCGCCCAGCGCTATGGACAGGGCTATGTTGTTGCGGGCCTTGCCGGCGCCGAGCTTGTCGACGAACCACATCTGCTCCTGCTGGAAGGAGGAGCGGGAGCGCGGTCCGTGGTCGGCGCGCTTGAGTTCGATGCGGCGGCCCACACCGGCCGTCATCTGGTTGCGCATTCTCCCCAGCAGCCGGGAGCGCTGTCCCTGGGGCAGGCGGCCGAGCCGTTCGGCGAGATCAGACATGGTTTCCTCCGTTGCGGTGCAGGTCTGCGAGCAGGGCGGCGAGCCGGTCGGGCAGGTGCTTGGCGAAGTAGTGGCGACCGCCGGGGATCACGGCGAGCCGTACGTCGGCGGCGTACCGGCCCCAGGCGCGGTACCCGTCCTCGTAGCCCTCGGTGGCGTCGTCGGCGTCGCCGATGATGCAGGTGAGCGGGGTGGCCAGGGGCCGGTCGTAGCCGCCGGGGGTGCGGGCGAAGAACCGGGCGGCTTCGGTCATGTCGTGCCGCACCATCCGCAGGACGGCGCTGAGGTCGCGGTCGTCCAGGACGCCGTCGAAGCCGTCCATGGTGGTCAGGTACGCGACGAGGTCGTCGTCGCCGGAGGTCCGTTCCATCTCCAGGGCGTACTCCGGGTCCTCCTCCGGGAGGGCGGCGGCGAGGTCCAGGGCGATCGGACGCTGTCCCCTGCGTTCGAGGACGTGGGTGGTCTCCAGTGCGGTGACGACTCCGGCGCAGTGGCCATAGACCGCGTACGGGCCCCGCACGGTGCGGGCGATCTCCTCGGCGGCGAGTTCGGCGAACTCGGCGACCGGCAGCATCGGGCCGGGGCGCAGCGGGTCGTGCCCGGGCGGGGAGACGGCCAGGAGCTCGATGTGCGGGGGGAGCTGGGCCGCGAGGGGCTGGTAGGCGATGGCATCGCCACCGCCGTGCGGGAAGCAGACCAGGGTCAGCGCGGTGGTGCCGGCGGGGCGTTCGGGGGTGAGCCGGTGCAGCAGGCTGTGCGCCCGGGTTCCGGGGTCGCTGAGTTCGGCGCTGCGGGCGGCGAGGCCGGCCGGGGTCGGATTGCTGAAGAGGTCGACGACGCGCAGGGCGGCGGCCCCGCCGTCCGGCAGGGCGGCGGCGACGGCCCGGACGGCGCGCACGGCGGCGAAGGAGTCTCCGCCGAGGGCGAAGAAGTCGTCCCCGGGGGCCACGTCGGCCACGCCCAGCACCTCGGCCCAGACGGCGGCGATCCGCAGCGCGACGGGGTCGCCGTCGCCGTGCGCGGGAGCGGCGGCGGGCAGGTGTGCGGCGGGGGCGGCCGGGCGCGGGTCGGGCAGCGCGCCCCGGTCCACCTTGCCGTTGGGGCTCAGCGGCAGCCGCTCCAGCAGCACCAGCTCGGCGGGGACGCAGTGCGGCGGGAGGACCGCGCCGAGCGCGGTCCTCAGGGCGGCGGTGTCCAGGGCGGCGCCGGCCTCGGGGACGACGTAGCCGACGAGGCGGTCGGACCCGGCGGCGGAGCGGCGGGCGGCGACGACGGCCTCGCGGACACCGGGGCGGCCGCGCAGCGCGCTTTCCACCTCGCCGGGTTCGATGCGGAGCCCGTTGAGCTTGATCCGGAAGTCGGTGCGGCCGAGCAGCTCGATGGTGCCGTCCGCGCCGTAGCGGGCCAGGTCGCCGGTGCGGTAGAGCCGTTCGGTGCGGCCGGGTGCCAGCTCGACGTGGACGAACTTCTCCTCGGTGAGCTCCGGCCGGTTCAGGTAGCCGCGGGCCAGTCCGACCCCACCGAGGTGGAGTTCGCCGGGCACGCCGACGGGGACGAGGCGGTCGTGGGCATCGAGGATGTAGGTGCGCTGGTTGGCCATGGGGCGCCCGTAGGGGAGCTTCGTCCACTGCGGGTCGACGCGGCCGACCCGGAACTCCACCGAGTGGATCGACGCCTCGGTCGCCCCGCCCAGTGCCGCGAAGGACAGCTCCGGCGCGAAGGTGCGGATCCGGTCGGGCTGGGTGACGGGGATCCAGTCGCCGCCGAGGAAGGCGGTGCGCAGTTTCGGCAGCCGGGGGCCGCCGGTGTGTTCGAGCTGGTCGACCAGGAGGCCGAGGAGGGCGGGGGCGGAGTTCCAGACGGTGACTCCGTGCCGCTCGACGAGATCGGCCCAGTGCGCCGGGTCCTTGGCGGCGGCGGGGTCGGGCAGGACGAGCGTGCCGCCCGCCGCCAGGATGCCGAGGGTTTCGTAGACGCTCATGTCGAAGCTGGGCGAGGACAGGGCGAGCACGGAGTCCGCGGGGCCGATGCCGTAGGAACGGTTGAGGTCGAGGAGGTTGTTGACGACGCCGCGGTGTTCCAGGGCGATCCCCTTGGGGGTGCCGGTGGAGCCCGAGGTGAAGATGACGTAGGCGAGGTCCCGGGCGGTGACGGGCGCCTCGGGCCGGGTGGCGGGCAGTTCGGCGAGGACGGCCCGGTCGGTGTCCAGGAGCACGCGCGCGGTGCCGTCCGGCACGGGGAGCCGGCCGATCAGTTCGGCGTCGGAGACGACGATGGGCGGTGCGGCGTCCTTCAGCAGCAGGGCGAGGCGTTCGGCGGGGTAGTCCGGGTCGAGCGGTACGTAGGCCCCGCCGGCCTTGAGGACGGCGAGGATCGCGGTGACCAGTCCGGGACCGCGGCGCAGGCACAGCGCCACGGTCCGGCCGGGACCCGCCCCCGACTCGACGAGCCGGTGGGCGAGGCGGTTGGCGCGTTCCTCCAGCTCCCGGTAGGTGACGCTCCAGCCGCCGACTCCGCCGAGCACCACGGCGGGTGCGTCGGGCCGGCGGTCGGCGTGCTGCTCGAACAGGTGGTGCAGGCAGGCGTCCTGGGGGAAGGGGGCGCGGGTGGCGTTCCAGTCGTCCAGGGCGGCGGCCCGTTCGGCGTCGGTGAGCAGCGGCAGGGTCGACAGCGGGGCGTCCGGGCGGTCGACGGCGCCTTCGAGGGTGGTGAGGAAGTGGCCGAGCAGCCGGTCCACGGTCGAGGCGTCGAACAGGGCGGTGGGGTATTCCACGAGGGCGCGGACCGCGGTGCCGGTGTCGTGGACGCTGATCATGAGGTCGTACTTGGTGGCGTGCGAGGAGAAGTCGATGGGCTCGGTCGCGAGGCCGGCCAGGCCGGGGGCGGTGTCCGGGGTCTCGTCGAGCAGGAACATCACGGAGGTGAGCGGCGGCCGGCTGGGGTCACGGGGCAGTCCGAGCGTGTCGACGATGAGGTCGAAGGGCAGTTCCTGGTGTGCGTACGCCTGGAGGGTGGTGTGGCGGGTGGCACGGACCAGTTCGGCGAAGACGGGGTCTCCGCCGGTTCTGATGCGCAGCGGCAGGGTGTTGACGAAGAAGCCGATGAGGTCGCTGAAGGCCGGGTGGTCGCGGCCGGAGACGGAGGTACCGACGACGATGTCCTCCTGGCCGGTCCAGCGGCGCAGCGTGGCGGCGAACCCGGCCAGCATCGTCATGTAGAGGGTGGCGCCCTCGGACTTGCCGAACGCGCGGAGCCGGGCGATCAGCTGGGGCGGCAGGTCGATGTAGCGGGAGGCTCCGGCGTGACCGAAGACGGGGGGCCGGGGCCGGTCGGTGGGCAGGTCCACGGGTACGGCTCCGCCGAGCTCCTCCTGCCAGAAGGAGGTGAGTGCCTCCAACCGGTCACCGCTGACGCGGCGGCGCTGCCAGGTGGCGAAGTCGGCGTACTGGAGGGCGAGCGGGGTGTTCGCCTCGGCGGCAGCGCCGGTGCGGGCCGCGTAGGCGCGCTCCAGTTCGGTGTAGAGGATCCGCATCGACCAGCCGTCGGTGACGATGTGGTGGAGGTTGAGGACGAGGACGTGGTCCTCGGCGCCGAGGCGGCCGAGCCGGGCCCTCAGCGGGACGGCGCCGGCCAGGTCGAAGGGGGCGCCCGCGTCCGCGTCGTAGAACGGTCGGACGGATGCCTCGTCGGGCAGTTCGGTCAGCGGCAGGGGCAGCCGGAATCCGTCCACCACGCGGGGCAGGGCCTCGGAGGCGCCCTCCTGGTAGGTGTAGACGGTGCGCAGGACCTCGTGCCGGTCGACGACGTCCTGGAGCGCGGCGTGCAGGGCGGGGACGTCCAGCGGGCCCCGGATGCGGGTGGCCACTGGCACGTTGTAGGCGGGGCTGCCGGGCTGGAGCTGGTCGATGAACCAGAGCCGGCGCTGTGCGAAGGAGAGCACCGGCGGGTCGGCGGGGTCACGGGGTGCCGGCTCAGGGTCCTCCCGTACGGCGGCACGCCCGCCGTTGCGGCCCGTCAGGGCCTGGAACAGTGCCCTGCGGGACTTCGGCAGTGCGGCTATGCGTTCGGCGAGGGACTCGCTCACCTTGAGCCTCCGTGCGTCTTCGGGAGTCGGGAGAGGGATACGGCGAGGGGGACGCCGCGTGCGGCGGCGCCGGGTGGGGATGTGCCGGGTGGGGATGTGCCGGTGTGCGGGGCGCAGTGTGGAGTGGGTGCCGTTGGGCCGGCACCCACTCCACACCTCTGGAGGTGCCGGTCAGGCGGTGATCCTGGTCTCGTCGGAGGCCGGAGATCCCTCCTCGGCGGTGTCGTCGCCGCCGGGCATTTCCTTGATCTTGGCGACCGGCCCGCTGAGCAGGGTCAGGCCGCCGATGATGGTGACGGTGCCGGCCACCGCGAGGCCGCCGGTCAGGCCGACCGCCTCGCCGAGCGCGCCGCCGGCGAAGTAGCCGAGGGACAGGGCGCCGTACACCGCGGAGAGCGCGGTGCCGCTGACGCGGCCCATCTGCTCGTTCGGGGTGACACCCTGCACGAGGCTCAGGACGTGGATGTCGAACATCGGGGAGACGAAGCCGATGACGGCCTGGACGACGATCAGGCCGACGAAGCCGCCGAGCGCGCCGCCCGTCGGGACCAGGATGTAGCCGGCGCCGAGCACCACCGCGGTGATCACCAGCAGGCGGCCCACCGAGAGCTTCTTGGAGACGACCTCGGAGAGCACCGCGCCGACGATGACGAAGACCGACATGACGGCGAATGCGGCACCGACCTGGCCGGGGCTGAGGTTCAGCTCCTTGTAGGCGTAGACGATCAGGATCGCGTCGCCCATCGCGGCACCGAGGTTGACCACGACGTTGGCGGTGAACAGGCCGCGCAGGACCGGGTTGCCGAAGAGGGTCTTCATGCCCTCCTTCATCTCCGCCTTCGCGGAGGCCTTCCGCTCCTCGGTCCGCTCGCGCACGTCCCGGTGGCGGATGACCAGCAGGGCGACGAGCGAGACGAGGAAGGTGAACGCGTCGGCGGTGATGGCGCGTGCGGCGCCGAGCAGCTGGATGAGTGCGCCACCGGCGCCCGCGCCGACCGCCTCGGCGACGCTGCGGCTGATCTGCAGCTTGGTGTTGCCCTCGATGAGGTTCTCGGTACCGATGAGCTGGGGCAGCCAGGACTGGTACGAGACCTCGAAGAAGGTCGTCAGGCAGCCGGTGATGCCGGCCACGATGAAGATGTGCGTCATGGTGACGGAGTCGAGGGCGAACGCCAGCGGGATCGTCCCCAGGGCCAGGAAGCGGCCCAGGTCGGCGACGATCATGACGGTGCGCCTGGAGACCCGGTCGGCCACCAGCCCGGCGATCGGGGCGAGCAGCAGGAAGGGGAGGAAGCGCAGCGCGCCGAGCACGCCGACCTCCAAGGCTCCGCCGTCCAGCACCACGACCGCGAGGGTCGGCAGCGCGAGAAGGGAGATCTTGTCGCCGAAGTTGCTGACGGTCTGCCCGAACCACAGGCGATTGAAATCGGAATGCCGACCGAGTGCCATGTCGACGCCCTTTTCTGATTGGGTACGGAATTGTCGGACGGCACCGACGCTATGGACCGCGAGTTAGACCCCGGTTATGAATTCCGGGACTATAGAACGCTTGTAGACATGCGATGGTTCAGCTGGAGAAGCGTGCGATGTCGGCGCTCTCGCGGGCGATTCCGGCGGCCACGGCGGGGCTCGGCGGCTCGGACCCGGGGAAGGGCTCGACCGTGACCGGCGCCCCTCGTCGGCCGCCGGACCAGGTGCCGACGGCCAGGCCGTCGACCACCACGGTGGCGCGGATCTGTCCGCCGCCGGGCCACACCCGGCGTTCGTGCTCGGCGGGCACCGACAGGTCACGGCTGCGATAGCCGACGAGGTAGTTGTCGTAGGCCGGCAGCAGCCGTACGTCGGGTTCGCCGGGGGCGGGAGGGGCTTCGGGGCCGGTGTCGCGTACGGCGGCCCATGCGTTCCTGCCCGTCGTGGTCTTCAGTCCCGACCAGTGGACGAAGTCCAGGGCGTCGGACGGGCCGTGGGCGGCGCGGTAACGCCGCGCCAGCTCCCGTACGGCCGCCTCCCCCGTGTACGGCAGGGATCCGGTGGCGGGCAACCAGTCGTCGAGGAGGACGAAGGTGGCCTCGCCGCCCTGTTGTGGTCCGTGGCAGATGAGGCCGGCCAGGGCCGCGCGGCGGATGAGGTGGAATGCGGCCTGTCCCTTCGGCTCGACCCCGAGGGTGGTGAGCCGGTCGGTGAGCCGGGCGCGGGTCAGCGGGCCCTCCGCGGCGATCGCGTCGGCGATGAGCCGCTCCGCACGCGTGCACAGGGCCTCGTCGAGGCCGAGCTCGCGCAGGCGCCGCGCGGCGAGGGCCAGGTAGACGGGGCCGAACAGGGCCAGCAGCCAGCGGGCGTCGGCTGCAGGCACGAGTTGGAGGGTTCCCCGCATGAACCAGCCCCGGACGGCGGTGCGTTCGATGTCGGTGGCCCGGCGCACCGCCTCCCGCGTCAGCCCGCGGGCCCGCACCCGCAGTCCGAGCTCGGCCGCGGGCAGGTCCTGGGCCTGGATCGCCAGCACCCGGCCGAGGACGCCGGCGACGGACTCCTCCCGGACCTCCTCCCCGATCGCCTGTGCGCGCGCCCTGAGCAGCCGTTCGGTCGTACGTCGTTCCACGTGTCCAGTCTTTCAGCCGAGCAGCCGCAGCCGCATCTCCTCGCGGGCCGCCACGCATCCGACGGCCTCCGCTCCACCCCAGTCCAGCAGCCGCCAGCCGTGCCAGCGCGGCGGCTCCTGCCCGTACACGGGAACGTCGAGGCGGGCGGGCTCGTCGAGCGTGCCCGCCCCGACCTTGACCAGGGACTCCTTTCGCACCCACTGGCGCAGGAAAGCGCGCCGCGGGTGGGTGTCCGACCGCAGGGCGGCCAGTTCCTTTCCGGTGCAGACCGCTTCGGCCGTCCGCCAGTCCATCTCCGCCTCCTCGACGGCCTCCACGTCCACGCCCACCGGGCCGCCGGCCGCGGCGGCCGCGACCCAGCCCCGGGTGTGCGCCAGGCTGACGGCGGTGCCGGGCACCTCGGCGAGCCGCGGCCTGCCGTGCGGCCGGTCGCAGGAGCCGCAGCGCTGAACGACGGTGAGGCTCTGGGCCGGGCGGCCCAGAAGCCGCCCGGCACAGAGCCGGACCAGTGCGTGCGCGGCCAGGAAGTCCTCCCGGTCGGCGGCCGACCGGAGGGCGCCGGCGCGGTCCAGTTCGGTACGGGTCAGCAGCTCCCGTACGTCCCCGGCCGCGGCCAGCACCGCCCCGGTCGGCCCGGCCAGTGCGAGACCGGCCATCAGCGCCTGCGGCGCAGCACCGCGTAGTAGCCGGGCAGCCGCAACGCGTCGGAGTCCGACCGGGGGTCGATGGCATGCAGTTCTATCGCCTCGTCCTCGACGATCTCCCAGCCGTCCGCGCCGAACGCCTCGGCCAGTTCGGGCCGGGTGAAGCGGTGCGAGTGGCGGACACCGGCCGCCTCCAGCGGGCCGACCAGGTCCTCGGCGCGGCCGCGCTTGCCTCCCACGAAGCCCAGGTAGCCGAAGGAGTTGCTGGAGTAGTCGGGCTCGTGCACGATCAGCGTGCCCTCGTCGCCCAGCAGCCGGTCGGCGACCGCGGCGAGCCGGGCCCGCGCCTCGGTGTCCAGGACGTGGAAGACACCGCGGACGAAGATGTTGTAGGGCCCCTCCCCCAGCACTGCTGCCTGTTCGGCGTCGGTCATGTCGATCGCCAGGTAGTCGACGTTCGCCACGCCCTCGGCTTCCCGCTTGGCGTGGTCGATGGCGCTGGAGGAGACGTCGACACCGATGACCGACGGGTAGTGCGGGGCGAGTTCGCGGCTGTAGCGGCCGTTGCCGCAGCCGAGGTCGATGAGCGGCAGGTCGCCCCGGAAGTGCCGCTTGGCCTGGTCCAGGAGCCACCGGAACTCCTCGCCGCTGTCGGCGTCCCAGATGACGTCGCCGCCGCGGCCGGTGCGCTGGATGCCGGCCCAGTAGCGCTCCCAGGCGTCGCCCGTGTCACGTTCCTCGGCCTTGCCGCTGTCGGTCCCCTCCTCGCCGGGCGGCGGGGAGTACCGCTCCCAGACCTCGTCCTCTCCGAGGGCCTGCAGCAGGGCGGTGAACTCCTCGAACATGGCGTCGATGAGCCCGTCCGGGTAGACGGCGGGCAGGAAGTCCCAGTTGAAGGTGAGCCCCTCGGGCTTCTCGAAGACCTGGAAGTCGAGGGAGACCTGGGGGGTCTGGGAGATGCCGTAGACCGGGGCGCCGAGTTCGGTCTCCTCGTACTGCGGCGGGTGGCCGGCCAGACTGGTCATCACCACGGGCATGGCCGGTGCGAGGGAGCCGCGCAGCTTGGTCAGCTCGCGCAGCACCTGCACCCCGCTGAAGTAACGGTGTTCCAGGTCGGCCCAAAGACGGCGCTGGACGGCCTGCGCGCGTCCGGCGAAGGTGGAGTCCTGCTGTTCGACGGCGAGCAGCAGGGTGGTGGTGGTGTCCGCGAGCAGGGCGTTGACCTGGGGGTGCAGCGGAAGCCGGTTGAAGAGCGGGAAGTTGATGGTGAAGCGGGCCTGCCCGCAGGCCCTGCCGAGGACCTCGGCGTAGGCGGCGGCCAGCACCCCGGAGGGGGTCACCTCGCGGGCGTGTGCCCGCTCCTGGATGCGCGTCCACAGCTCCGGGGAGACGATGTGGCTGCGCCGTTCGAACCGGACGGGCAGTTCGGGTGCGTCGGCCGGACGCTCGGGGAGCGCGGGCGCGGGCGGGAGGGTGGCGAGACGGTCGCGCCAGTACCACTCGGAACGCCGGTAGATCTCGCTGTCGCGCAGCGAATTGCTTACGGCGAGCACGTAGTCGCGGAAGGTCAGCTCCAGCGGGGCGAGTTCGGCGTCCGGTTCGACGTAGTAGGTGACCAGGTCAGGGACGAGGACCTGGAAGTAGCTCCAGGCGTCGGCGACGAGGAAGTCCAGCGACAGGTGGATGCGGGCACGCCCGCCGCCGAGCAGGCTGATCCGCACGTCGAACAGCGGCCAGGCGTCGGCGTCCAGGACCTGGTGGGAGAGCCGCTCGCGCAGGGCGGCCAGTTCCGCCGTCCGGGTCTCCTCGTCGAGGCCGCCGAAGTCGGTCACGGGGATCTCGTACGCCGGGATCTCCTCGAAGACCTGCTGGGTGCCATCGGGCAGGACCCGGGTGCGCAGGGCGTCGTGGCGTTCGACGAGTCGGCGCCAGGCACCCTCGAAGCGCGGTACGTCGAGCTTCTCGCTCTCCCACTCGAAGTAGCCGTGGCAGCCGACGTTGCCGAGCTCGACGAGCCCGCCCCGGCCGATCCACAGGGCCTGCTGACTTTCGGTCAGCGGGAAGGGCTCGAAGCGGGCGGCCGGGTCGGGGACGATCGCCGGGAGTCCGCCGAAGGAGCCGCGGCCACCGGCGCGTTCGGTGGTGACCAGGGTGGCGAGCTCGGCGACCGTGGGGCAGGTGGACAGGTCGGAGAGGCTCAGCTCGACGCCGTAGCGGCGGCGGATCTCGTCGATGAGCTGGAAGGCGAGCAGCGAGTGTCCGCCCAGCTCGAAGAAGTTGTCGTGGACACCGATGCCGTCGGTGCGGAACGCGTCGGCCCACAGCCGGCTCAGGCCGTCCTCGACCTCGTTGCGCGGTGCCTCGTAGCCGGCGCCGACGCCGTCGCGGCCCTCGGGGGGCTCGGGCAGGCTGCGCCGGTCGACCTTGCCGTTGGGCAGCCGCGGGAGGGCGGGCAGCACGACGACGGCGGCGGGGACCATGTAGTAGGGCAGGGTGCGGGCGAGGTCGGCGCGCACGCCGGCCGGGTCGGGCTCGGCCCCGCCGGCCGGGGACGCGTAGGCGACGAGCCGCTTGCCGCCGGGGTCGCGCTCCTGGGCGACGACGACCGCCTCGGCGATGCCGTCGAGGCGCGCGATGTGCGTCTCGACCTCGCCGAGCTCCACGCGGAAGCCCCGAATCTTGACCTGCGAGTCGGACCGGCCGAGGAGCTCGACGGCCCCGTCCTCGCGCCGGCGGGCGAGGTCGCCGGTGTCGTAGAGCACCGGGTGCGGGTCGCCCTCGACGAAGTTCGGGTGGAACGTGGCGGCGGTGAGCTCGGGGCGGCCGTGGTAGCCGGCCGCCACCCCGGCGCCGGAGACGTGCAGCCGGCCGACCTCCCCCTCGGGAACCGGACGGCCGTCGTCGTCCAGGAGGTGGACGCGGAGGTTGGCGATGGGCACGCCGACCGGGACCTGGCGGGTGGCACGGACCTCCTCCGGCGTGGCCTGACTGGTGAAGTCGGTACCCGCGCCCAGGTCGAAGCAGGACAGGACGTTGGTGGTCTCGGTGGTTCCGTAGGTCATCACCACCCGGAAGGGGGTGTCGACGGGCGGCCAGCTGTGGACGCGTTCGGCCGTGGTCACCAGGATCCGCAGCGCCGTGTCCGCCGGCCACCTCAGGCCCCACACGGGCTCGGCCAGTGCGGCCACCAGCATGGTGTGGGTGATGCCCTCGCCGGCCAGCCAGTCGCGGATCTGTTCGGGGGTCTGCGCCTGGCCCGCCTCGGGGATGTGGATCGCGGCGCCGGCCGGCAGGTAGGCCAGCCACTCCATGATCTGGACGGCGAAGCCGGGGGTGGACATCCACGAGGCGCGGTCGCCGGGGCGGACCCCGTAGGCGCGGGTGGTCCAGTGGACCAGGTTGGTGAGCGCGCCGTGCCGTTCCAGGACGGCCTTCGGGGTGCCGGTGGAGCCGGAGGTGTAGATGAGGTGGCTGACGGTGTCGGGCCCGGTCACGGACGGCGGCGCGGTGTCCGGCATGCCCTGTCCGGCGGTGGCGACCTCGTCCCGCGGCACGTCCTGGGGTATCCGGCGGGCGAGTTCGGCCGGGGCGAGGACGAGCAGCGGGTCGGCGTCACCGATCATCGCGGCGAGCCGGTCGTCCGGGTTGACCGGGTCGAGGGCGACGATCGCCGCGCCCGTCTTGAGGATCGCCAGGGAGCCCAGGACGTACTCGGCGCTGCGCGGATAGCACAGGCCGATTCTGGCCCCGGGCGCGGCACCGCGGGCGATCAGGGCGTGCGCCAGGCGGTTGGTGGCGCCCTCCAGTTCGGCGTAGGTCCAGGTGCGGCCGCCCTGCGCGAGGGCCGTGGCCGTGGGGGTGCGGGCGGCCTGTCCGGCGAGCAGTTCCGGGTACCCGGTCGTGGGGAACGCGGCGTCCGAACGGTTGAAGTCGACGAGTGCGGTGGTCACAGTACGGGCCCTTTCTTACTTCGCGAAGGCTCGGCTGCGCAGCAGCCGCACGGGGAGACTGTTGATCCCCCAGGTGAAGTTGGACGAGTTGAAGGTGGCGGGACCGGTCAGTTCGAACCCGTCCAGTACGGCGAGCATCTCGGTGAGCAGGGCGCCGAGTTCGAAGCGGGCGAGGCGGGCACCCAGGCAGAGGTGGCGGCCGTGCCCGAAGGCGACGTGCCGGTTGGGGCGGCGGTCGACGCGGAAGGAGTGCGGGTCGGCGAAGACGTCCTCGTCCCGGTTGGCCGAAACGTTCCACAGGGTCACGCGGGCGCCCTCGGCGATGGGGATCCCGTTGATCTCGGTGTCGCGGGCGGCGGTGCGCAGGGCGTGCACCCCGGGCGTGGTCCAGCGCAGGATCTCCTCGACCGCCGGGGCGATTCCGTCGGGTCCCAGACCGCGCAGCAGCCGCCACTGGTCGGGGTGCTCGGCGAACATGTGGACCGCGCCGGCCGCCGAGTAGCGGGTGGTCTCGTTGGCTCCGGACAGGACGCCGTTGAGGTTGAAGACGATCTCGTGGTCGCTGAGCGGCCGTTCGCTGCCGTCGCCCTCGTCCACGAGCGTGTCGTGGGCGATCTGGCTGACCAGGTCGTCGCCGGGGCGGACCCGGCGCTCGGCGAGCAGCTCGATGAAGTACAGGAAGATCTCCGAGTGGGCGCTGCTGCGCACCGCCTCGTCCGGGGAGTCGAAGGCGTCGGTGGTCAGGGCGCCGATCCAGGACCAGTCGGCGCGCGGAATGCCCAGAATGGCACAGACCACCCGGTTGGGCAGCTGCTTGGCGAGGTCGATGAAGTCCAGTTCGTCGCATTCGGCGGCCTCGGTGACCAGGTCGGCGACGACCTGCTCGACGAGGGCCTCCAGGCGCGGCATCTGCTGCGGGCCGAAGGCCTGTCCGAGGGCCCGCTTGAGGCGGGTGTGGTGCGGGACGTCGGAGACGATGAGCATCCGCTGGGCGACCGCGGCGACGGCGGCGGGGTCGCTGCCCAGCCGCATCCCGCGGCCCGACAGGAAGGTGTCGCTGTCGGCGTAGACCTTCATGATGTCGCGGTGCCGGCTCAGCGCCCAGAAGCCGCCGTCGTCGCTGCCGGGCTCGGGGTGCCAGTGCACCGGCGCGTTGGCGCGCAGCCAGGTGAACGTCGGCCAGAAGTCGTTGCGGCCGAAGGGGCCCGGGTCGAGCAGGTCGATCTCCATCTCAGGCTCCTCGCAGGCTGAGCGGGCGGGTGTCGGGCCAGTGGGCGTCGACGAAGGCGGCGCATTCGTCCTCGGTGCCGTCGAAGCCGGCCGGCGTCCAGCCGTCGGGCGTCTCGCGCGTGGCGGGGTACAGCGCGTACTGCCCCTCGTGGTTCACGAGGACCTGGTGGGTGGTGGGCACGGTGTCCTCCGGACTCGGCAGATGGGTGCGGGCGGGCTGTCAGGCGGTCGGGGCGAGGGGGGCGCCCTCGCCCCGCAACAGGGCGGTCAAGTGGTCCAGTACGGGCTGCGGGCGGCGCAGTACGGCATGGTGTCCGCCGGTGGTGCTGTGCCGGGTGAAGCCGGCGGTGGTGACCTCCGCCCAGCCGTCCAGTTCGGCCGCGCTGACGGTCTCGTCGCCATCGGCGCCCCAGGCGTGGACGGGCACGGACAGCCGGGTGCCCGGCTGGTGGACATAGCTCAGGGAGAGCTGGGCGTCCTTGCGGAGCATCCCGACCATCAGGGCCCGGGTGTCCTCGTCGAGCAGCCGCGGGTCGAGGTCGGCCGTGTCGAAGAGCTTGTCCAGCTCCTCACCGTCGTCGACGATGCCGCGTCCGGCGCCGGTCCAGTGGCCGGGGGCCCGACAGCCACTGACCACCAGGGCCCGCGGGGTGACACGGCGAGACACCTCGTAGCCGAGGAGGCCGCCGAAACTGTGGCCGAAGACGATCAGCGGCCGGTTCCCGACGACGGACACCAGTTCGGCCGCGATGGCCTCGACGGCTTCGTCGAAGGTGTCCGGCATCGGCTCCCGCCAGCGGTTCTCGCGGCCCGGCAGCTGTACGCCGTACACCTGCGCGGTGCCGTCGAGCGCGGGCTGCCAGGCGCGGAACTGCTGGCAGCCGGCCCCGGCGGGGGGCAGGCAGAGCAGTACCGGCAGGGCCGGGTCGGCGGGCTCCGCCGTCCAGGTGGAGATCCAGGTGCCCATGGCCTACGCCCCTTCGGCGGCGCCGGCCGCATCGGCTGCGGACCCGCCCTGTTCGGCCGCCAGCCGGTCGATCTCGGCGGCGACGTCGGTGACCGTCGGCCGGGCCAGGAGCGCACCGAGGCCGACCCGCAGTCCGGTGGCACGGCGCAGCTCGGAGACCGCTCGGGCGGCCGCCAGGGAGTGACCGCCGAGGTCGAAGAAGTCCGACTCGGGGCCGGGGACCTCGGTGGCGAGCACCTCGGCCCAGACCGTCATCACGGTGCGCTCGCTCGCGCTCACCGCGCCGTCCCCGGCCGCGCCGCTTCCGGCGCCGTCTTCCGGCTGCTCCAGGGCCCGGGCCAGCGCAACCCGGTCGGCCTTGCCGGTGGTCAGGGTCGGGATCCGGTCCAGTACCCGCACCGTGCCCGGTACCGCCGCGGCGGGCAACTGCTTGCGGCAGCGTTCGACGACCCGGCCGGCGAGCCCGTCCGGGTCGTCGACGCCGGGGGCGGCGACGACGGCGAGGCCGAGGGCCTGTCCCGAGGCCAGCGGGCAGCAGGCGGCGGCGACGACCTCGGGGAGTTCTGCGGCGACGCGCTCGATCTCGCCGAGCTCGATGCGGTGGCCGCGGATCTTGACCTGGTCGTCCCGGCGGCCCCGGTACTCCAGTTCGCCGCCGTCGCGGCGGACCACCACGTCGCCGGTGCGGTACATGCGGGTGCCGCCGCCCTGGAAGGGGTCGGGCAGGAAGCGGCTGGCGGTCAGGCCGGGGCGGCCCCGGTAGCCGCGGGCGACGGCGGGCCCGCCCAGGTAGAGCTCGCCCTCGGCACCCGCGGGCACCGGCCGCAGCTCCTCGTCCAGCACGTACGCCCGGTAGCCGGGCAGCGGTCGTCCGATTCCGGTCACGTCGTCCCCTCGTCGACTGTCGGCCCAGGTGGCGGCGATGGTCACCTCCGTCGGCCCGTACACGTTGAGCAGGCGGCGGTCCCGGGCGAACCGCTCGGCCAGTGCGGCCGGGCAGGCCTCCCCGGCGACGACGACCACCTCGGCGGATTCGAGTCCCGCGCCGTGGGCGGCGAGCAGCGACGGTGTGAGGGAGACGGTGCGCAGTCCGGCGGGCAGCGGCTCGCGGCCCTCCGCCGCGGCCTGCCGCAGTCCGTCGAGGGAGAGGTCGGTGAGGGCCACCCCCTGGCCGTGCACGAGGTAGAGGAGGGTGCACCAGAGCCAGCCGTCGAAGGCGGGCGAGACGGCGTTGAGGCCCAGACCGCCGGGCGGCAGGCCGAGTCCGCGGAGGGCCTCGACGAAGGTGTCCAGGCCGCGGTAGGTGACCTCGACGCCCTTGGGACGGCCGGTGGTTCCGGAGGTGTAGATGAGGTAGGCGCAGTTGTCGGGGGCGGGCGGGGACACGGCGAGCGCCCCGGGGGCGCCGCGGCGGACCTCGCGGGGGGTCAGGAGTTCGGTCCCGCCCGCTTCCAGGCCGGCGGGCACCCCGGTGGCGACCAGGACGGCGGCCCCGGCGTCGCGCAGTACGCCGCCGAGGCGTTCCACGGGGTGCCCGGGGTCCAGCGGTACGGCGGTCCCGCCCAGGCTCCAGACGGCGAGGAGGGCGGGCACGCTCTCCCGGGAACGTCCCAGCAGGAGCCCGACCGAGGTCTCCGGGCCGACTCCGGCGCGGGCGAGGGCGGCGGCGTACCGGGCGGTGCGGGCGGTCAGCGCGGCGTAGGTGAGATTCCCGTCCACGGCCTTGACCGCGGTCTCGTTCGGCTGTTCGCGGGTCCACCGTTCCAGGCGGGCGAACAGCGGCGGGAGCCCGCCCAGGGCGTTCGCCCCGGGCGGCCCGGCAAGGGGCTCGGTCATCCGTCGTTCCTCTCGGTGTCCACGGGGCGGGCGGCCTCGGTGGCCCGCAGCCGCGGACCCACCACCTGGTCCCCCGCGCCCTGCGGGAGCTGCATCGACTTGGTCTCCAGGAAGGCCTCCAGCCCGGCGGTGCCGCACTCTCGGCCGATCCCGGACTGCTTGAACCCGCCGAACGGTGCGGCCGGGTTGAACTGGCCGCCGTTCACGTCGACCAGGCCGGAGCGGAAGCGGCGCGCCATCCGCTGGGCGCGGGCGTCGTCGCCGGACCAGACCGCGCCGTGCAGCCCGTAGCGGGTGCCGTTGACGATCCGGACGGCCTGCTCCTCGTCGTCGTAGGGGATGACGGACAGCACCGGCCCGAAGATCTCCTCCTGGGCGATCGTGGTGAGCGGGTCGACGTCGGCGAAGACCGTCGGCCGGACGTAGTAGCCGGTGTCGAGGCCGGCGGGCCGGTCGGGGCCGCCGTGGACCAGACGGGCTCCGCCTTCCTCGGCGCCGCGGCGGATGTACGCGGTGACACGGGCGTGCGCGGCCGCGGACACCAGCGGGCCGAGATCGGTCGCGGGGTCGCGCGGGTCGCCGGTGACGTAGCCGTCCATGGCCCGGACGGCGAGCTCCACGGCCTCGTCCTGGCGCTCGCGCGGCACCAGCAGCCGGCTCCACTGCAGGCAGGTCTGGCCGGTGTTGAAGAGCATCTGGTCGACGGTGGCGGCGACGGCCGGGGCCAGGTCGGCGTCGTCGAGGAGGAGGCTGGCGTTCTTGCCGCCGAGTTCGAGGTGGACGCGCTTGAGGCGGTCGGCGCCGAGCGCGGAGACGTCGCGTCCGGCCCGGGTGGAACCGGTCAGGGAGACGACGTCGACCAGCGGATGGGCGACCAGCGCGGTCCCGACGGTGTCGCCGGTGCCGACGACCATGTTGAAGACCCCGGGCGGCAGGTCCGCCTCGGCGATGGCCTCGGCCAACAGCCGGGCGTGCAGCGGGGTGATCTCGCTCGGCTTGTGCACCACGGTGCAGCCGGCCGCGAGCGCCGGGAGGATCTTCTGCACGGTGAGCAGCAGCGGGGTGTTCCACGGGGTGATGCAAGCGGCGACCCCCGCCGCTTCGCGCACGACGAGCGAGTGGCCCACGCGCTCCTCGAAGGAGTAGGAGGCTGCGGTCTCGACGCAGTGCGCGGCCATGCCGAGGGAGAGCCCGACGTGGGTGTGGCGGGCCATCCGGGTGGGCGCGCCCACCTCGGCGGTGATGACCTCGGCGAAGCGGTCGGCCCGTGCCTCCATGGCCTCGACGACCCTGCGCAGCAGAGCGGTGCGTTCGCGCAGCGGGGTGGCAGCCCAGCCCTCGAAGGCCGCGGCGGCCGCGCGGGCGGCGAGGTCGGCGTCCCGGGCGGTGCCGGCGGGCACGGTGGCCAGGGCGCGCTCAGTGGCGGGGTCGGTCACCACGAGGCGGCCGTCGGTGTCGGAGGCGACCCAGGCGCCGCCGATCCACTGGTCGGTGTAACGGGGCGGCAGGGGTGCCTCGTTCGGTTCGCCGCCGGGCGGTCTGGAGTCCTGCGGCACGGTCGGCACGGTCAGCACGGTCACGGTGGGTTCCTCACTCGGTCACGGAGTTGACGGGCTCGCTGAACAGCTGCGTCGGTCACGCGGTCGCGGGGTCCGCGGTGCGGGCCAGGACGGCCGGGGCCCGGGTGTCGGGCCTGGCCCTGCGGACGGGGCGGGCCAGGGTGACGGTCGTACGGACCTCCGCGGTCCACGGGGGCGTTCCGGGCTGGCGCCCTGCGGGCCGCAGCGCGCGGACCGTGGCGGGGGCGCCGCCGACGGAGGCCGGTGCCGGAGCGGCGCTGCGGGCGGCGGCCGGGATCAGGGAGCGCAGCAGCCGCTGGGTCTCCGCGCCCGGCGCCACCGCCAGCTCGTCGCGCAGCCGGCGGGCGCACAGCTCGTACCAGCGGCGTACGCAGGCCAGCTCGCCGCGCCGGCCGTGGGCGGCCATCAGCGCGCGGTAGGTCTCCTCGTGGTGGCGGTCGATCTCCAGGGTGCGCTTGCAGAGCTCGATGAGCTCCACGAAGTCCTCGCGTTCCTCGGCGTCCGCGCGCAGCACGCCCAGTGCCCGCAGCACCAGCGCCCGGAGGTACTCGCGCTGTTCGACGACCCAGTCGGCGCTCTCGCCGCGCAGGAACTCCCCGCCGTAGAGGGCGATCGCGGCCCGCAGCCGGGTCCGGGCGAGCGCGGTGTCGCCGGCGGTGGCGGCCCGCAGGCCGGCGTGCACGAGTTCCTGGAAGCGGTCGAGGTCGCACCACAGGCCGGCGACGTGCAGGACGTAGCCGAAGTCGCGGTAGACCAGCTGGATCCCGGAGTCCCCGGGCCGGTCGGGGTGGGCGTCGAGCACCCGGCGCAGGGCGTGGGCGGCGACCTTGAGCGAGCTGCCCGCGGTGCTGTCGGTGCCGGGCCACAGGGACGCATAGAGCCGGTCGCGGGTGAGCATCTGGCCGCGGTGGACCACCAGGTACTGGAAGAGGCCGCGGGCCTTGCCGGCGCGCCAGCGCCGCACGGGGGTGCCGTTCACGGTCAGCTCGAAATCGCCCAGGAAGCGGACGCGTACCGCCGGCCCCGCTTTCTCGGTCGCTGCGGTGGTCATCGCGTCCTCCCGGTCGTCGTCCCGCCTGCCGCTCTGCCTGCGAAGAGTGTGTTCGGGGGGCCTATATCGGGCCTACAACGGCCGGATCCTTGCGGTGTAGGGCGGTGATAGGGCGTTTTTCGACACTGATGAGCACGACCACCCGAACCGCCGACTCCGAAATGAGGGCTGTTTCATGACCAGCACCGACACCCGGCTTCAGAAGGTCGTCATCCTGGGAGGCGGCACGGCCGGCTGGATGACGGCCGCGTATCTCGGCAAGGCGCTCCAGGGAACGGTCGACATCACCGTCCTGGAGGCCCCGACGATCCCGCGCATCGGGGTCGGCGAGGCCACCGTGCCCAATCTCCAGCGTTCGTTCTTCGACTACCTGGGAATCGCCGAGGACGAGTGGATGCGGGAGTGCAACGCCAGCTTCAAGATGGCCGTGCGCTTCGTGAACTGGCGCACCGACGGGCAGGGCGAGTCGACGGCCCGGGAGCTGCCGGGCGGCGGCCCGGACCACTTCTACCACCCCTTCGGGCTGCTGCCCGACTACGACCAGACGCCGCTGTCGCACTACTGGTTCAAGCGCAAGTACGAGGGCCGCACCACCGAGCCGTTCGACTACGCCTGCTTCCGCGAGCCCCCCGTGATGGACGCGATGAAGGCGCCGCGCTGGCTCGACGGTCGCCCGGCGACCCGGTACGCCTGGCACTTCGACGCCCAGCTGGTGGCCGACTTCCTGCGCCGCTTCGCCACCGAGAAGCAGGGCGTCAACCACGTGCAGGACGAGATGGTGCGGGCCGAGCAGGACTCCCGCGGACACGTGACGACACTGCACACCAAGGGCGGACTGGCGCTGGACGCCGACCTGTTCGTGGACTGCTCGGGCTTCCGCGGGCTGCTGATCAACCAGGCGATGCAGGAGCCGTTCATCGACATGAGCGACCACCTGCTGTGCGACAGCGCGGTGGCAACGGCCGTCCCGCACGACGACGAGGCGAACGGGGTGGAGCCGTACACCTCGGCCATCGCCATGTCGTCGGGCTGGGCGTGGAAGATCCCCATGCTGGGCCGCTTCGGCACCGGCTACGTGTACTCCAGCAAGTTCACCGACCAGGACGCCGCCACCCGCGAGTTCGCCGACATGTGGGGCCTGGACGTCGAGGAGACGAAGTTCAACCACATCCGCTTCCGGGTCGGCCGCAACCGCCGAGCGTGGGTGAAGAACGTCGTCAGCATCGGCCTGTCGTCCTGCTTCCTGGAGCCACTGGAGTCGACCGGCATCTACTTCATCACGGCCGCGATCTACCAGCTGGCCAAGCACTTCCCGGACAAGACCTTCAACGAGGGTCTGATCGACAGCTTCAACCACGAGATCGAGGTGATGTTCGACGACACCCGCGACTTCATCCAGGCGCACTTCTTCTACGCGCCGCGCAACGACACGCCGTTCTGGCAGGCCAACAAGAAGCTCGTGCTGCCGGACAACATCAAGCAGAAGATCTCCGCCTACAAGGCGGGTCTGCCCATCAACTCCCCGATCACCGACGAGTCCACCTACTACGGCAACTTCGAGGCGGAGTTCCGCAACTTCTGGACCAACGGCAGCTACTACTGCATCTTCGCCGGCCTCGGCCTGGAGCCGGACGCCCCGCTGCCCACCCTCGCGCACCGGCCCGAATCGGTGGCCGGCGCCGAGCCGCTCTTCGACACCGTCAAGCGCCAGCAGCAGAACCTGCTGGAGACCCTCCCCAGCGCGTACGACTACCTGCGCCAACTGCACGGCGCGTAAGGCCCTCCGCGACCGCGGCCCGGCAGCACGGCTCTCCGCCGGCTGCCGGGCCGCGGTCGCTTCCAGCCACCTCAGGAGTCAGACATGCCCCACCGCTCCGCGCCCCATCCCGCCGCGCCGGACGAGTCCGCCAGAGGCCGCCGCACGGACCTCCGGCCCTTCATGGCGGCCTTCCCCAGCGGGGTGTCCATCGTGACCACTCTGGATTCGGACACCCTGCCCCACGGCCTGACCTGCAGTTCCGTCGCGAGTGTCGCGCTCGACCCGCCCACCATCGTGGTGTGCGTCCGGGCGGCGAGCCCCACTCTCGCGGTGGTCCTCGACCAGGGGGCCTTCGCCCTCAACCTGCTGCACGAGCGCGCCCGGGGTGCTTCCGACCTGTTCGCCTCGGGCGCACCCGACCGCTTCGAGCGCGTCGAGTGGCGGCTGCCCCTGGGGGCGGGCGGGCCGCACCTGACCGCGGACGCGCACGCCGTCGCGGACTGCGCCGTCGTCAGGACCGTCGGCTTCGGCGACCACACGGCCGTGTTCGCCGAGGTCCACCGGGTGAGCGTACGGGACGATCCGCAGCCCCTGTTGTACGGCCTGCGCCGCTACGCGCAGTGGTCGCAGGCGGCCGCGGTCCCGCCGCCGGACGCCCGCCTCGACCCGGCCGCCGCCCTGCACCCCGGCGCTCCCGAAGGAGACGCCCGTGCCGTCCGCTGACCCGCTGCCGGCACTGCTGGTCGCCGTTCCGGCCGTGATCCTCGCCTGCCAGGCGGGAGCCGCCGTCTGTCGCCGGTTCGGCCAGCCCCCGGTGGTGGGCGAGATCGCCACCGGCATCCTGCTGGGCCCGTCCCTGCTGGGCTGGATCTGGCCACAGGCCCAGCAGGCGCTGTTCCCCGCGTCCGTCCTGCCGTACACCTCGGTGCTCGGCCAACTCGGGCTGCTCGCCTTCATGTTCCTGGTCGGGCTGGAGCTCGACCTGAAGAGCCTGCGCGGCCACACCCGCGTCGCGGTGGCGGTGAGCCAGGCCGGGATGCTGCTGCCGCTGGTGCTGGGCGCGCTCCTGGCGATCGCGATGTACGACGGCTTCGCCCCGGACGGTGTGGGACGGATGCCGTTCACCCTGTTCATGGCAGTGGCCATGAGCATCACGGCCTTCCCGGTCCTGGCCCGCATCCTCACCGACCGGGGCCTGTACGGGACACCGCTCGGCGTCCTCGCGATGGCCTGCGCGGCCGTGGACGACGTCGTCGCGTGGTGCCTGCTCGCCCTGGTCGTGGCCCTCGCCACGGCCGGGTCCCCGATGGAGGCGGCCACCACGGCCGGCCTCGCCGTGGCCTTCACCCTGTTCATGCTGTACGCGGTGCGGCCGCTGCTGGCCCGCTGGGCGGTCCGCGCCGACCGGGCCGGGGACGCCGCGGTCCTGGTGGCGCTCTTCAGCGGGCTGAGCGTGTCCGCGCTGGCCACCGACCTGATCGGCGTGCACGCGCTGTTCGGCGCCTTCCTCTTCGGCGTGGTCACCCCGCGCACCGGTGGGCGCATAGAGGTCTCTGCGGCCCGGCTGCGCGCCTTCACGGTGCCCGTTCTGCTGCCGCTGTTCTTCGTGCACACGGGCCTGCGCACCGACCTCGGCAGCCTGACGGGCTCGCCCGGGATGTGGCTCTGGACGGGCGCGATCCTGGCGGTGGCCTTCCTCGGCAAGTGGGGCGGCGCCGCGGGCGCGGCACGCGCCTGTGGAAGACCGTGGCGGGAGGCCCTGTCGATCGGCGCCGTGCTGAACTGCCGTGGGCTGACCGAGCTGGTGGTGCTCAACGTCGGGCTGGAACTCGGCGTCATCGGACCGGAGTTGTTCACCATGCTGGTGTTGATGGCGCTGGTGACGACGGCGGTCACCAGCCCGGCGCTGACCCGGCTGCGAGCCAGGGAGGTGACCGCGCGGGACGGGGTGTCGGCCCCGCCCGAGGGCGCGCTGTCCCGCCCCTGACGGCCGGACCCGGCCGGCGGGTGCCTGACGGCTGTTCAGGCACCCGCCGGCCGCTGCCGTCCCGCCCCCAGGTCCCGTACGTAGCGGATCGTGGGGCGGCCGTCCAGGACGGTCTCCTCCACCGGCACGAAGCCGGTGCGCTCCAGGACCGTGCGCGATCCGGTGTTGCCGACGTCCGCGCAGGCGCGCAGGGTCCGCAGCCCGTACGTCCGTGCCGCCAGCACCAGGACCTGCCGGACCGCGCGGGTGGCCAAGCCCCGGCCGGCCGCGTCCTGCGCGACGCGGAAGCCCAGCTCGGCGGAGCCGCCCTCGACGTCGATCAGGTTGACCCGTCCCAGCACCTCCCCGCCGCCCCCGATGATCAGGTGGAGGTGGTCGCGGCCGGCGGCCTGCCCGGCGAGGAGTTCGCGGTGCCGGGTGTCGAAGTCCTCGAAGTACGCGTCCCCGCGGTCGGGCACCGACTGCGCGAAGTAGGCGCGGTTGGCCCGTTCGAACGCGAGCAGGGCCGGGGCGTGTTCGGCGCGGAGCCGTTGGAGTTCCGTCATCACGGCATCCTAGGAGGCGGCCCGGCCGACCCCTTCAGCGTGCCGCGCTCTCCGTCGGAACGCACAGCACGGGGATCGGCGAGAGGTGCAGGAGCTTGTGCGGGGTGGAGCCCAGCAGGGCGCCGCGCATCGGGCTGTCACCCCAGCTGCCGACGATGATGACGCGGGCGCCGTGCCGTTCGGCGGCGTCGAGCAGCGCCTGTGCGGGCTTCTCGTCGGCGACCTCGACCGTCGAGGGCACTCCGGCAGCGTCGGCCTCCTCGACGGCGTGTGCCAGGGCACTTCGGCCCGCCTGGCGGACGGCTTCGCGGTGCGCGCGCGACTCCTCGCCGGTGGGGCCCGGAGCGGCCGCCCCGTAGACGAGGACGAGGGGTTCGCCGAAAGCGGCGGCCACCTCCAGGGCGACCTGTAGGGCCCTCTCGGCGCCGGGTGACTCGTCGTATCCGAGGACCACGGACATCGGGACTCCTCAGCGCTTCCTGGGGTGGACGAGGGCCGGGTCGACGACCCCGCGGCGCTCCTGCCAGAACCGGCCGTCCCGTACCCGCCAGAAGCACATGACGAGCACGCCGACGAGGGCGATCGCGATGCCGATGACCAGCGGCGGGCCGAGCCCGAGCCAGGAGACGCCGCTGGCCGAGTTCTCCGGGTTCGCCATGTCGCCGATCGACTCGATCAGCAGCCAGAACAGCAGGCCGGCGCCGACCACCGGGCCGACGCCGATGAGCAGGAGGTTGTGCGGGCTCTCCAGGAGGTGGCGGCGGTAGTAGACGGCGCAGGCCAGGCCGGTGAGCGCGTAGTAGAAGGCGATGAGCAGGGACAGCGCGGTGAGCGAGTCCAGGAGCGCGTTCTCGCTGATCTGGTTCACGACGAGGTACCAGCCGATGGCAATGCCGGCCACCCACCAGGTGCTCACGTCCGGGGTCAGGAACCGCGGGTGGATGTGCGCGAGGTGCTGGGGCAGTGCGTGGCGGCGGGCCATGGACAGGGCGGTGCGGGAGGCGGGAATGATCGTGGTCTGCGTGGAGGCGAGCGCGGAGGTGCAGACGGCGAGCAGCACCATCCAGTCCCAGCCCCCCATGACCTCGTGGGCGAGCACGGCGAAGATGGCCTCCTCCTCGGCGGCGTTCTCGGCGAGGAAGGCGGTGCCCGCGTAGCCGACCACGGCGATGCACACGGACAGGTAGGTGACCAGGAGGATCACGGTGGACCAGATGCCGGCCTTGCCGGGCGCCGTGGCGGAGTTCTCGACCTCTTCGGTGAGGTTGACCGCCGATTCCCATCCCCAGTACATGAACACGCCGAGGAGCAGGCCGCCGGTGAGGGCGGCGCCTCCGGCGCCGAAGGGGTTGAGCCAGCCGATGCTGGGCTCGATCTCCTCCAGGGTGCTGGTGCCGGCGTAGATGCGGTAGATGGCCACCACCGCGAACGCCAGGAGGAAGAAGACCTGGGCGAGGATGAGGATGTCCTGCAGGTGGGCGGAGAGTTCGGTGCCGATCACGCAGATCGCGGTCATGGCCAGGATCACCGCGACGGTGAGGCCCTGCCGGATCCAGGCGTTGGCGGCCCAGTCGTCCAGGCCGAAGGCGAGCAGTCCGAAGTTCACGGCGACGTCGGCCAGCGAGCCGATGACCAGAACGCCCGTCATGGCGATCGCCCAGCCGCCGAGCCAGCCCGCCCACGGGCCCATGGCCCGTGTCACCCAGGAGAAGGTCGTCCCGCAGTCCTGGTCGACCTTGTTGAGGTAGTAGAAGGCGGCCGCGATCATCAGCATCGGCACGAAGGAGGCCAGGATCACGCCCGGCGCGTAGATCCCGACGAGGGCCACGATCGGCCCGAGGACGGCGGCGAGGGAGTAGGCGGGCGAGGTCGAGTTCAGACCGATGACGAGCGCGTCGAGGAATCCGATCGCATTGGCCTTGAGCCCCGCTTCCGGGGCGGATGTCCCGGGGCCGTCGCCCGCACCGTCATGGCTCATGTACGAATGGTCACGCAGGCGGCCCGGGCGCGCGAGGCGAGCGGGGGCCGCGCGGACCCGGCGGGGACGGGCGGCGGGAGCGGGTCAGTCGCGGGCGTTCCAGCCGGCGATCACGGGGAGGCCGTGTTCCGTGGAGAGCGTGCTGACGGTTCCCGTGCGGAGCAGGAAGAGCCGGCCCTGCTCAGGTTCCAGACGCAGGTAGCGGGCGGTCAGGACGCGCAGGAAGTGGCCGTGGGCGACGAGCACCGCGTCGCCGTCGTCCCCACGGAGCACGGGGGCGATCCGGGCCAGGACCCGGTCCGCGCGGGCGCCGACCTGGGCGGCGCTCTCGCCGGGGTGATCCGCGTCGCCGGGCGGCACCCCGTGGGTCCACAGGGACCAGTCGGGGGTGGTCCGCCGGATCTCCGCGGTGGTGATGCCCTCGTAACCGCCGTAGTCCCACTCGTACAGATCGGAGTCGATGCCGGCGCCGGGGAGTCCGGCGAGCTCCGCGGTGGCCACGGCCCGGCGCAGCGGGCTGGTCAGCACCAGGGCCGGCCGCCGGTCCCGGAAGTAGGGAGCCAGGCAGATGGCCTCCTCGACCCCCCGTGCGGTCAGCGGAACGTCGGTGCGCCCGGTGTGCCGGCCGTCGGCGCTCCAGGCGGTCTCACCGTGCCTCACCAGCAGAAGATCACTCACCCTGCGGACCCTACGCCTTCCGGCATGTCGGCGGCGGCGGGCACGGCAGGCGTGTCACTGTCGGGCGTCATGGACGAGAACCGGAAGGCCGGGCGGACGGCCGGTTCGCGGCTGCCGCCGCACATGCCGGCGCTGATGGTCGCCCTGACCTCGGTGACCGGGGTGATCGAGGCGGTGAGCCTGCTCGCGCTCGGGCCCGCCTTCACGGCGATGCAGACAGGGAACGTGCTGTTCCTGGCCTTCGGTGTCGCTCAGGCGCCCGACCTTCCGACGCTCCCCGCCGCCGTCTCGCTGGCCGCGTTCGTCATCGGCGTGGTCTGCGGTTCGCACCTGGAGGCCGTGACGGAGGCCCGCGGGCGGCGCTGGTTCGTCATGGGTCTCCTCGTCGAGGCCGGGCTGATCCTGGCCGCCGCGGTGGTGGCGTGGGGGCTGGTGCCGCAGTACGGTTCGCCGACCCCGCGGCACCTCGCGGTGACGGCGGTCCTGGCGCTGGCGATGGGGCTGCGCAACACCACGATCATGCGGGCCGACGTGCCGGGGGTGCCCACGACGCTGGTCACCCGGTCGATGACGGCGTTCCTGGGCGGCTCCGCCATGGGGCACCAAGCGGTCTACGCGTACGGTTCGGCCGGCTGGAAACTGCGCGGCCTGTCCGTCCTGGCCATCTTCACCGGCGGGGTCTTCGGGGCGCTGCTGCTGCTCCGGGCCGGCTGGACGGTGGGCTGGCTGCTGCTGGTACCCGCCGCCACGGTCATGGTGGTGGCCCTGGCGTACCGCAAGCAGCCCCAGCCGCGCACCGGGCGGGTCACTGGCCGGGAACGACGGCGGTGAACCATGCCGTTGGTATGGTCCCGGCATGGCGGTGGACGAGCTCGACACCAGAATCCTGCGCCTGCTGATCGAGCAGCCGCGCACCAGCGTCCGTGAGTACGCCCGGATCCTCGGTGTCGCCCGCGGCACCCTCCAGGCCCGGCTGGACCGGCTGGAGCGCACGGGCGTGATCACCGGGACCGGACCGGTGCTTTCCCCCGCGGCACTGGGCCACCCGGTGCTGGCCTTCGTACACATCGAGGTCACCCAGGGCCACCTGGACGACGTCGGCGACGCGCTGGCCGCCGTGCCGGAGATCATCGAGGCCTTCTCCATCACCGGTGGCGGGGACCTGCTGACCCGGGTTGCGGCCCGGGACAACGCGCATCTGGAGGACGTGATCCAGCAGCTGATCCGGCTTCCGGGCGTGGTCCGCACGCGGACGGAAGTGGCACTGCGCGAGCGGGTCGCACACCGGCTGCTGCCCTTGGTGGAAGCGGTGGGGAGGAACGCCCGCAGAACCTGACAGGATGGCCGGTACGGGTGTGGCAGGACGCGACAGGCAGGACGGGCACAGCGGATGATCTCCGTCATATTCGATCTCGACGGCACCCTCGTGGACAGCGAGCCGAACTACTACGAGTCCGGGCGCCGCACGCTGGAGGCGCACGGCGTCCCCGACTTCACGTGGGAGCAGCACGCCCGCTTCATCGGCATCGGCACACGGGAGACCCTGGAGATCCTCAGGGACCGGTACGGCATCCGGGCGCCGGTCGAGCGGCTGCTCGCCGAGCAGAACGCCGCCTACCTGGAACTCGCGCGCACCCGGACCGAGGTCTTTCCGCAGATGCGCAAGCTCGTCGAACGGCTGCGGTCCGAGGGGGTGCCGATGGCGGTGGCCTCCGGTTCCTCCCGCGCGGCCATCGACGCCGTACTGGCGGGCACCGGCCTGGACGCGCTGCTGACCACGGCGGTCTCCGCGGAGGAGGTCGCTCAGGGCAAGCCTGCCCCGGACGTGTTCCTGGAGGCGGCCCGGCGGCTGGGCGCCGAGCCGGCCGACTGCGTGGTCGTGGAGGACGCGGCGCCGGGTGCCCTGGCAGCCCGCGCAGCGGGCATGGGATGCATCGCGGTCCCCTACGCGGCGGAGATCGCCGGTGACACGGCGTTCACGTCCGCTGGTCTGCTCTTCCCCGGCGGGCAGTCCGGTTTCAGCGCGGACGCCGCCTACGAGTGGCTGTGCACGCGCTCCCCGGGCCCGGCCGCCTGAGGGAGCGGCGGGGAGCTGCGGCGGCCGAGGGGCGGAGCAAAGCGGTCGGACCGCCGGTGCCCCCGGCACGTGAGGGGGGCGGGAAGATCCCGCGACGACCGCGAGTTGGTAGAACCGTGAACGATCTGAGGCGGAACGCGGACGGCGCGAGCAGCGACGGGGACCCGGCGGTGGTCGACGTGGCGGTCATCGGGGCCGGGCAGGCGGGCCTGTCCGGCGCGTACCACCTGACGCGGGCGGGGCTCGACCACGTGGTCCTGGACCACGCGCCCCGCCCGGGCGGGGCCTGGCAGTACCGCTGGCCCTCGCTCACCTACGGCAAGGTGCACGGGATGCACGCCCTGCCCGGCATGGAACTGACCGGCGCCGACCCGCTGCGGCCCGCGTCGGAGGTGGTCGGGGAGTACTTCGCCGCCTACGAGGAGCACTTCGGCCTACGCGTGCGGCGCCCCGTGCACGTGTCGGCCATACGCGAGGCGGGCGACGGGCGGCTGCGCATGGAGACCTCGGCCGGCAGCTGGTCGGCGCGGGCCCTGATCAGCGCAACCGGGACCTGGGACCGGCCGTTCTGGCCACGCTACCCCGGGCAGGAGACGTTCCGCGGCCGCCAGCTGCACACGGCGGACTACCCGGGGCCTCGGGCGTTCGCCGGCGCCCGGGTGATCGTGGTGGGCGGCGGGACGTCGGCGGTCCAGCACCTGCTGGAGATCGCCGAGGTGGCGGAGCGGACCACCTGGGTGACCCGACGTCCCCCGGTCTTCCGCGACGGGAGCTTCGGCGAGGCCGAGGGACGGGCCGCGGTGGCCCCGGTGGACGAGCGGGTGCGCCGGGGGCTGCCGCCGCAGAGCGTGGTCAGCGTGACGGGCCTGCCGCTGAACGAGGCCGTCCGGGCCGGCCTGGCCTCGGGCGTCCTGAACCGCCGGCCCGTGTTCGACCGGATCACCACCACCGGGGCCGCCTGGGCCGACGGCAGCCGTGTGGACGCGGACGTCCTGCTGTGGGCCACCGGCTTCCGCGCGGCCGTCGACCACCTGGCCCCGCTGCACCTGCGCGAACCGGGCGGCGGCATCCGCGTCGAGGGGACCCGGGCCGTGCTCGACGAGCGGATCCACCTGGTCGGCTACGGTCCTTCGGCCTCGACCATCGGCGCCAACCGCGCGGGCCGGGCGGCGGTGCGTGAGATCCGCCGCCTGCTGCGGCGCGCACCGGCCCTCGCACCCGCGCCCTGATCCGGTGCGGGCCCGGGCCCGTCACCCGGCGCGCGAGCCCGCCCGGGCGCGGTACCTGTTGAACTCCGCCACGTGCTTCCGGTGCTCCGCGTACGTCGCCGAGAAGCGCGTGTCGCCCGGCTTGACGGTGACGAAGAAGAGCCAGTCGCCCGGTGTCGGCGCGACCGCCGCGGCCATCGCCGCCAGACCGGGGCTGTCGATCGGTGTGGGCGGCAGGCCCTGGCGTTCGTAGGTGTTGAAGGGGTGGTCGATCCGGGTGTCGCTCAGCGTGGTGTCGAGGGTGCTGCGGTTCAGCGCGTAGTTGAGGGTGGAGTCCATCTGCAGCGGCATCGACTTCGCCAGCCGGTTGTGCACCACCCGGGCGACCTTGCCCATGTCGGCGGGGCTCTCGGCCTCCGCCTCGATGACGCTGGCCATCGTCGCCGTCTGGTAGGGGGTCATCCCGTGGGCCTTGCCGCCGTCGGCCACCGCCTTGGTGGCGAGCTTCTCGTTGGCCGTGCGCACCATACGGGCGAGGAGCGCGGCCGGGGTCGTCTTCGAGGTCACCGGGTACGTCGCGGGGAAGAGGTACCCCTCCGGGTTGCCCTCGGCCTCCGCGGGCAGCGCCAGAGCGGCGCTGGGCGCGGCCGACTTCGCGGTTCCCGGCGGGAGCTTGAGCGCCCGGTCGACCGCCGCGTACACCTGGGACGCGCGCCATCCCTCGGGAATCGTCAGCCGGCTCGGCACCTCCGGCTCCTGCGCGCCCCGCAGGACCGGGATCAGGACCACCGCACCGAGCGTGAGCAGGAGGCCGAGGAAGAGGGCCAGTCGGCCCCGGCGGGTGAGCCGGGATCGGCGCCGGTGCGGCCGGGACTCATGACGCATGCGGGAACACTAACGCGCAGATCATCACTTTTTATGCATCCCGCCCGCATTTCTGTCATATGGTCACACATTCACCGGAGCCAGCTGCGCTTCCTCCGGCGGCTCGGGGGTGAGGGCCGCGTCCCGGTCCCGGCGTACCAGGGCCGCGTACCGGCCGTCCGCCTTCAGGAGCTCCTCATGGGTGCCTCGCTCGGTGATGCGGCCGCCGTCGAGGACCACGATCTGGTCGGCGTCGCGCACGGTCGAGAGGCGGTGGGCAATGGTGATGGTGGTGCGCCCCGCGGACAGGCGGTCGATGGCCTGCTGGACCGCGTGCTCCGTGCGGGTGTCGAGGGCGCTGGTCGCCTCGTCGAGGATGAGCACGGGCGGGTCCCTGAGGATGGTGCGGGCGATGGCGAGGCGCTGTTTCTCACCACCGGAGAACCGGTAGCCGCGCTCGCCGACGAGGGTGTCGTAGCCGTCGGGCAGGGACGCGATGTGGTCGTGGATCTGGGCGGCGCGGGCCGCCTCGGTGATCTCCTCGTCGGTGGCGTCGGGCTTGGCGAAGCGCAGGTTGTCCGCGACCGAGGCGTGGAAGAGATAGGTCTCCTGGGAGACGACCCCGACCGAGCGGGCGAGCGAGTCGAAGTCGAGGTCGCGCACGTCCACCCCGTCGATGGCGACCCGCCCGCCGGTGACGTCGTAGAGCCGTGGCACCAGGTAGCTGAGGGTGCTCTTGCCGGAGCCTGTCGGGCCGACGACGGCGAGGGAGCCGCCGGCCGGGACGGTGATGTCGATCCCGGTGAGGGTCGGGGCGTTCTCCGCGTCGTAGGCGAAGTCCACGCCCTCCAGGGTGACCTCTCCCTTGGCCCGGTCCAGCCGGACCGGGTCCGCCCGCTCCGTGATGTCCACCGGCAGGTCGAGATATTCGAAGATGCGGGCGAACAGCGCCAGCGAGGTCTGTATCTGCACCCCGGTCGACAGCAGGCTGACGGCGGGCCGGAAGAGTCCCTGCTGGAGGGTGACGAAGGCGACGAGGGTGCCGACGGAGAGCGAAGGGGCGCCGGTCTGGAGGGCGATGCCGGCGGCCCAGTAGATGAGCGCGGGCATAGCGGCCATGACGATGCCGATGGTGGACATCCGCCAGCGCCCGGCCATGCTGGCGCGCACTTCGAGGTCGACGAGCTTCTCCGATTCCTCGGAGAAGGCGGACGTCAGCGACTCGGAGCGCCCCATGGTGCGGCCGAGCAGGATGCCGCTGACCGAGAGCGACTCGGTGACCGTCGCGGCCATGGCCGCCATCTGCTTCTGCCGCCGCGTCGTGATCCTCTTCCGCTCGTTCCCGACCCGGCGGCTGATCCACACGAAGACGGGCAGCAGGAGCAGTGAGACCAGGGTGAGCCGCCAGTCGAGCGCGAGCATGGCGACCACGGTGGCGATGACGGCCGTCAGGTTCGAGACGAGCGAGGTCGCGGTGGAGGTGACGGTGGCCTGCATCCCGCCGATGTCGTTGGCGATGCGGGACTGGACCTCTCCGGTGCGGGTCCGGGTGAAGAAGGCGAGCGGCATCCGCTGGAGCTGCTCGTAGACGGCGGTGCGCAAGTCGTGCATGACGCGCTGACCCACCGTGGTGGATATCAGCGTCTGCAGGACTCCGAAGACGCTCGTGACGACGGCGGTGGCGATCATGCCGAGCGCGAGCAGGCTCAGCAGTCCGGTGCGGCCCTGCGGGATCGCGACGTCGAGGATCTCCCTGAGCAGGAACGGCGAGGCGACGCCGACCAGCGAGGAGGCGCAGACGAGCAGGCCGACGACGGCCAGCCGGCCGCGGTAGGGGCGGAACAGGCCGACGATCCGGCGCAGCTCCCGAGGCTGCTCGGCCGGGGCGGGGCGGGTCGGATCCAGGGGGTCCTTCGACGGGGTCCACTTCGGTTCGTCGTGTGGCATGGGCACCCTCCCGGGGTCAGGAAACAGGGGTCGGAGGTGTTCGCGGAGCCGGCTCCGACAGGATCGGCACCATGGGAGCATAGGTCATTGTTACCTATACTCACAATGAACGGGGTCCTGATATCGTTCCCGCATGAGCTCCGCCTCCGACACCGATCGCCTCCTCGCCGAACAACTGCTGCGCCTGACGCGCAGGCTGCACCGGATCCAGAAGCGCCACATGGTGCCGCTCGGGATCACTCCCGCCCAGAGTCGGCTGCTGCGGCTCGTCTCGCATTACGAGGGCGGGCAGCCGCCCCGGATGGCGGACCTCGCCGCCCGGCTGGAGGTGGTCCCCCGCGCGGTGACCACCCTCGTCGACGGCCTGGAAGCAGCCGAGTGCGTACGGCGGGTGCCCGACCCGGCGAACCGCCGCGTCATCAGGATCGAGCTCACCGACACCGGCCGGGCCACGCTGCGCCGTCTGCGCGACGCGCGGACCGACGCCGCGGAGGAAATCCTGGCTCCGTTGACCGCCGACCAGCGCGAGGTGCTCGGCGGTCTGCTGAACGCTCTGTCGGACGCCCCGGCGGAGGAGCGCACCTGCTGAAGGGGCCCGCCCGCGGGCCACGACGAGGCGAGGGGCCGCACATGCCGCTGTGGGAACCGGACCTGCGCCGGGGCCTGATGGCGATCAAGCGGCAGATCGAGGCCGATCCCGCGCTGACCGCCCGGATCCGCGCCAAGCACGAGATCAAGAACACCACCGGCTACCGGCTCGACGCCTACCTGGACGGCAACACCCCCGTCGAGATCCTGCGGGGGCTCATGGTCGGCTCGGAGGGCACCCTCGGCTTCATCTCCGAAGTCGTCTTCGACGCCCTCCCGCTCGACCGCGAACGGTGCACCGCCCTGCTCTTCTTCCCCTCGCTGCCCGCCGCGGCCGCGGCCGTGCCCCGCTTCAACCAGGCGGGCGCACTCGCCGTCGAGCTGATGGACGCCCACACCCTGCGGGCCTCGGCCGGCGTCGAGGGGCACCTGCTGCTCGACGATCCGGCACTCCAAGGGCTACGCCGAGGGCAGCCGGGTGATGGCCAACCGCATCGTCGAGGCGGCCTGGTGCTGGACGGCCGGAGGACGGTTGCCGCTGGTCGTCGACGCCTCCTCCTGCACCCCGGGCCTCGCCCGGGAGGTGGTCGCGTACCTCACGCCGGACAACCGCTCGCTGCACGAGGAACTGTGGATCGTCGACTCGGTCGTGTGGGCCGCGGAGGTGACCGCGCGGCCCTTCGACGCCCCTTTGTCGGCGAACCGGATGTGCGAGGTGGGGATGGGCCGGGCGACGGGACGCAGCTACCACTCGGCCCTCGTCGAACTGGAGCGCGCCACCCGCCCGTGAGCGCCGGTGCGCGCCCTCCGTGACCTGCCGTCCGGCCGGTGTCCGCAGACGCAAACCTGTCTCCTCCGGCACCGGGCAGACGGAAAATCAATTGCCCGGCCCCGATCCGGAAGGCGAACCTTGCACGGTTTGGACCACTCGACCAGTCATGGGGCGTCATGCAGATCAGCGATCTTCCGTATCCGGATCCGGGAGTACCAGACGCGCGCTCCGGCCCCCGTTTCCTCCTGTGGCTGGGGCGTGGTCAGCTCGGCGGACAACTCAAGAGCCTGTGCTGGGGAATGCTGCACTTCGGCGGCGTCGCCGGACTGCCGTACGCCGTGGGCCTGGGCGTCGACGCGGTCGTGGACCGCGATGCCGACCGGCTGCTGCTCGTGGGCGGACTGCTGGTTCTGATCGGCGTCGCCATCTCGGTCGGCGATGCCATGCTCCACCGCACCGCCGTCACCAACTGGATCACCGCCGCCGCCCGTGTGCAACAGCTCCTCGCCCGCAAGACCGCAGAGCTGGGCTCCGCCCTGACGCGCCGGGTCGCCGCGGGTGAGGTGGTCGCGGTGTCCACCGGTGACGTGGAGAAGATCGGATGGTTCGTCGAGGCGGTCTCCCGCTTCCTCGCCGCCGTCTTCGCCGTCGTACTGGTGTGCGTGGGCCTGATGTTCTACGCACCCGAGCTGGGCGTCGTCGTGTCCGTCGGCGTACCGCTGATCGCCCTGGCCGCGCTGCCGCTGCTGCCGCGGGCCACCCGGCGCGCCGACATCCAGCGGGAGAAGGCGGGCAGGGCGACCGAGCTGGCCTCGGACACCGTCGCGGGGCTGCGCGTGCTGCGCGGCATCGGAGGCGAGGAGCTGTTCCTCGGCCGGTACCGCGAGGCCTCGCAGGAGGTCCGCAAGGCCGCCGTGCGCAGTGCCCGGATGTGGGCGCTGATCGCCGCGATCCAGGTGGTGCTCCCCGGCCTGCTGCTGATCACCGTCGTCTGGTACGGCGCCTCGCTGGCCCTGGACGGGCGCATCGCGGTGGGTGAACTCGTCGCGGCGTTCAGCGCAGTGGCGACGCTCCTCTACCCGCTGCGCCACTTCGAGGAGATCGCCATGGCGTACTCCTTCTCGCGCCCCTCGGCCCAGCGGGCCGCCCGGGTGCTGTCCCTGGCCCGGACGGACTCGGTGGAGCGTCCCGTGCGGGACGGTGCGGTGCTGGAACCGGCCGCGGGCGGGGACCTGTACGACCCGCGGACCGGGCTGCTGGCACCCGCGGGCCGGTTCACCGCCGTCGTCTGCGGGGATCCGGACCTGGCGGGGCGGCTGGCGGAGCGCCTCGGCGGCCATGCCGTGGCCGCGGGGGACGCGCAGGAGCGGGACCAGGACGGCGACGGCGGCGAGGCGGACGGAAGCGGCGACCGGCCGGCGCAGGACGAACCTTCGGTGCTCCTGGGTGGAGTGGCCCTGGACGACCTCGAACTGGACACCGCCCGCAGGCTGGTCCTGGTCCAGGACAAGGACCCGGTGCTGCTGTCGGGAACACTGCGCGAGCTGTTCGACGTACCGGCCTCCGGGGCGGTCGCCTCCGGCGCCGCTCTCGCCGCCGCCCAGTGCGCGGACGTACTGGACGCGCTGCTGCAGTCGGCGCCGGACGGCGTCGAGGACCCGATGGACGCCCGGATCACCGAACGCGGCCGGTCGCTGTCCGGCGGCCAGCGCCAGCGTCTGGCGCTGGCCCGGTCCTTGGTCACCGACCCGGAGGTGCTCGTGCTCGACGAGCCGACCTCCGCGGTCGACTCGCACACGGAGGCGCGGATCGCGGACGGGATCACGGCCCTGCGCTCCGGACGGACCACGGTCGTCCTGGCGTCCTCGCCGCTCCTGCTGGACCGTGCGGACCGGGTCGTGCTCATCGACGGCGGCACCGTGGCGGCCGTCGGGACCCACCAGGAGCTGCTGCACCGCGAGCCGCTCTACCGGGCGGTCGTCACCCGCGAGACGGACGAGGAGCAGCGCCTCGCCGGACTCGGCATGACAGAGCTGGAAGAAGCACTCACAGAGATCGAGGAATCCGCATGATCGGCGTGGCGCCACCGGAACACGATCCGGCGGCCCCCGAGACGGCCGCGACCCTGCCCGTGGGGACGCCGGCAACCGTACGGGGCTATGTGCGCGGCCTGTTCCGGCGCCACCGGCGGGCGTTCCTGCTGCTGGTGGGCGTCAACGCCGTCGCGGTGATCGCCTCCATGGTCGGCCCGTACCTGCTGGGCCGGGTCGTCGACGACCTGGCGGCGGGGGCCCGCGAGCTGCAACTGGGACGGATGGCCCTGCTGTTCGCGGCGGCGCTGGCCGTGCAAGCGTGCTTCGTGCGGCTGGTCAGGCTGCGCGGGGCGATGCTGGGCGAGGAGATGCTCGCCGATCTGCGCGAGGACTTCCTGGTGCGGTCGGTGGGTCTGCCGCCGGGCGTGCTCGAACGCGCCGGTACCGGGGACCTGCTGTCGCGGATCACCACCGACATCGACCGGCTGGCCAACGCGATGCGCGAGGCCGTACCGCAGCTGGCGATCGGCGTGGTGTGGGCGGGCCTGCTGTTCGGCGCCCTGGCGGCGACCGCGCCGCCACTGGCGCTGGCCGCGCTCGTCGCACTGCCGGTCCTGGTGCTCGGCTGCCGCTGGTACTTCCGGCGGGCTCCCTCGGCGTACCGCTCGGAAGCCGCCGGCTACGCCGCGGTCGCCGCCGTGCTCACCGAGACGGTGGACGCGGGCCGCACGGTCGAGGCGCACCGGCTGGGTCCGGAGCGGATCGCGAAGTCCGAGCGTCGGATCAAGGAGTGGACGGCGTGGGAGCGATACACGCTGTTCCTGCGGACCGTCCTCTTCCCCGTCGTCAACGTCACCTTCGTGACGATCCTCGGCTCGGTGCTGCTGATCGGCGGTTACTGCGTGATCCAGGGCTGGATGTCGGTGGGTCAGCTGACCACCGGCGCGCTGCTGGCGCAGATGCTGATCGATCCGATCGGCCTGATCCTTCGCTGGTACGACGAGCTCCAGATCGCCCAGGTGTCGCTGGGCCGCCTGGTGGGTGTGCGGGAGATCGAACCGGACGCCGGGGACGCGAAGGCGGCCCCCGACGGCCGGGACGTCCGGGCACGGGAGGTCCGCTTCGGCTACCGGGACGGCGTGGACGTCCTGCACGGGGTGGCGTTGTCGGTGCCCCCCGGCACCCGGATGGCGCTCGTCGGCCCTTCGGGCGCGGGCAAGTCCACCCTGGGACGGCTGCTCGCGGGCATCTACGGACCCCGGACCGGCGAGGTCACCCTCGGCGGGGCCCGGCTGTCGCGGATGCCGGCGGAGCGGGTGCGCGAGCACGTGGCCCTGGTCAACCAGGAGCACCACGTTTTCGTGGGATCGCTGCGCGACAACCTCCGGCTCGCGCGGACGGAGGCCACGGACGTCGAGCTGTGGGCGGCGCTGAGGGCAGTGGACGCGGACGGCTGGGCCCGGGCCCTGGCGGACGGCCTGGACACCGAGGTCGGCTCCGGCGGCACGGCACTCACCCCGGCGCAGGCGCAGCAGGTGGCGCTGGCCCGGCTGGTGCTCGCGGATCCGCACACGCTGGTGTTGGACGAGGCCACCTCGCTGCTCGACCCTCGGGCGGCGCGTCACATGGAACGCTCGCTGGCCCGGGTACTGGACGGCCGCACGGTCATCGCCATCGCCCACCGGCTCCACACCGCCCACGACGCGGATGTGATCGCGGTGGTCGAGGGCGGCCGGATCAGCGAACTCGGCTCGCACGACGAGCTGGTCGCGGCGGACGGGGCGTACGCGGCACTCTGGAGGTCCTGGCACGGCTGAGCCCGGGGCACCAGCCGGCCCGGAACGGCCCGACGGCCCCGGTCACCGGGGATGAGCATCGCTCCGCCCCCTGGTGCCCGGGGCCGCCGTGGGCCAGCACGCCCGCCGACCCCGCGACGTCCGGGACAAGGGTCGTCCGGCAGTCCGCAGCCCGCCGGGGACCGGCGGGAGAGCCCTCAGATGAAGCCGAGGGCCGAGGCGCCTCCGAAGCCGCCCAGCAGGATGAACACGGGCATGAGGACCTTCAGCTCCACCCAGCTGCCGGCGCGAAAACGCATCGCCTTCGGCGGGCCGATCGGGTACCAGCGCTTCCCGGCGATCGGCAGGGGCCACAGGACCGGACAGCCGGAGACCGTCAGAGCGTCGCCGATGTCGTGGACCAGGGCGCCGAGCACGATGGGCAGGCCGAGCCAGAGGTACTCCTGTCCCGGCTCGGTGAACAGCCAGTTCGCACCGTTTCCGGGCTGGTCGAGCACCCCGGCCATGATCCACGCGCTGGTCGCGCCGAGTAGCCACACCAGGACGTCGCTGGACATCCGGGCGGCCCGCCACAGGAGGCCCTCGACCGCGAGCACCAGGTGCACGAAGAGCAGCGCCAGCACGCCCCAGCGATCGGCGGTGACGGCGAGCGCGGAGGCTCCGCCGCCGATCAGCACCGCCCACAGCCAGGTGTGCGTCAGGGTGCGGTGGCCACCGGAACGGCGGGCGTCCTTCGTGGAGCGCGTGGCCTTGTAGACGGCGTAGGAGATCTTGTCGACCACCTCGCACAGGCCCTTGGACAACGGGCCGAAGGCACGGGAGATCGTGGCCGACTTGTGGTCGAGATCCGGGGCGAGGGCGGCGCCGGCGCAGATCAGCGCGCCGACGACGAGGACCGGCCAGGGCATGGGGTGGCCGGCGGCCGCAGTGGCCGCGCCCACCCCCAGCCAGGCCGCCGCCCCGGAGAGTGAGTGCGCCGGACCCATCATGGTTGTTCCCCGCCCCGCTGGTGTGTGTCGGGCCCTGTTGACCGGTTCGTTCGGGCCGCATCGACGGCACAGCGTACCGTCGATGATCTTCCTTCTGTCCTCCGGTTCCCTGATCCGGCGGGAAGGCAGGCAAGATGGGGGCGTGACCCTCATTGATCAGCTCCCGCCGACCGCCGACCCCGACGCCCTGTTCGAGGCCTTCTCCTCGTGGGCGGAGGAGCAGGGCATCACCCTGTACCCGGCTCAGGAGGAGGCGCTGATCGAGGTCGTCTCCGGGGCGAACGTGATCCTGTCCACCCCGACCGGATCCGGCAAGAGCCTGGTCGCGGCCGGTGCGCACTTCACCGCACTGGCCCAGGACAAGGTGACCTTCTACACCGCCCCGATCAAGGCGTTGGTGTCGGAGAAGTTCTTCGACCTGTGCAAGCTCTTCGGCACCGAGAACGTCGGCATGCTGACCGGCGACGCCTCGGTCAACGCAGACGCCCCGGTGATCTGCTGCACCGCAGAGGTGCTGGCCTCGATCGCCCTGCGTGACGGCAAGCACGCCGACATCGGCCAGGTCGTGATGGACGAGTTCCACTTCTATGCCGAGCCCGATCGCGGCTGGGCCTGGCAGATCCCGCTGCTGGAGCTGCCGCAGGCGCAGTTCGTCCTGATGTCGGCGACCCTCGGCGACGTCAAGCGCTTCGAGGACGACCTGACCCGGCGCACGGGCCGGCCCACCTCGGTGGTCCGCTCCGCGACCCGTCCGGTGCCGCTGTCGTACGACTACGTCACCACCCCGATCACCGACACGATCACCGAGCTGCTGGAGACCCGGCAGGCACCCGTCTACATCGTGCACTTCACTCAGGCCCAGGCGGTCGAGCGGGCGCAGTCGCTCATGAGCATCAACATGTGCACCCGCGAGGAGAAGGACAAGATCCAGGAGCTGATCGGGAACTTCCGCTTCACCACGAAGTTCGGCCAGAACCTCTCGCGCTACGTGCGGCACGGCATCGGCGTGCACCACGCCGGCATGCTGCCCAAGTACCGGCGCCTGGTGGAGAAGCTCGCGCAGGCCGGCCTGCTGAAGGTCATCTGCGGTACGGACACGCTCGGCGTCGGCGTGAACGTCCCGATCCGCACCGTGCTGTTCACCGCGCTCACCAAGTACGACGGCAACCGGGTCCGCACGCTGCGCGCCCGCGAGTTCCACCAGATCGCCGGACGGGCCGGACGGGCCGGATTCGACACGGCGGGCTACGTGGTCGCCCAGGCGCCCGAACACGTCATCGAGAACGAGAAGGCGCTCGCGAAGGCGGGCGACGACCCGAAGAAGCGCCGCAAGGTGGTCCGCAAGAAGGCGCCCGAGGGGTTCGTCGCCTGGTCGGACACCACCTTCGAAAAGCTCATCGCCGCCGATCCGGAGCCTCTGACCTCGCGCTTCAAGGTCACCAACATCATGCTCCTGTCGGTGATCGCCCGGCCCGGAGACGCCTTCCAGGCGATGCGCCACCTCCTCGAGGACAACCACGAGCCGCGCAAGGCACAGCTGCGGCACATCCGCCGGGCCATCGCGATCTACCGCTCCCTGCTGGACGGCGGCGTGGTGGAGAAGCTCGACACCCCGGACGCGGAGGGCCGCACCATCCGGCTCACCGTCGACCTCCAGCAGGACTTCGCCCTCAACCAGCCGCTGTCCACCTTCGCGCTGGCCTCCTTCGACCTGCTGGACCCGGAGTCCCCCTCCTACGCGCTGGACATGGTGTCCGTCGTGGAGTCCACGCTGGACGACCCACGCCAGATCCTGGCCGCCCAGCAGAACAAGGAGCGCGGCATCGCGGTCGGCCAGATGAAGGCCGACGGGATCGAGTACGAGGAGCGGATGGAGCGGCTCCAGGACGTCACCTATCCCAAGCCGCTGGAAGAACTCCTCTCCCACGCCTACGACGTGTACTCCAAGAGCCACCCGTGGGTGCGCGACCACCCCGTCTCCCCGAAGTCGATCATCCGCGACATGTACGAACGTGCGATGACCTTCACCGAGTTCACCTCCTTCTACGAACTGGCCCGCACCGAGGGCATCGTGCTGCGCTACCTGGCCAGCGCGTTCAAGGCGCTGGACCACACCATCCCCGACGACCTCAAGTCCGAGGACCTCGAGGACCTGATCGCTTGGCTGGGCGAGCTGGTCCGCCAGGTCGATTCGAGCCTGCTCGACGAGTGGGAGCAGCTGGCGAACCCCGAGGTGGAGACGGCGGAACAGGCTCAGGAGAAGGCCGATCAGGTCAAGCCCGTCACCGCGAATGCGCGCGCCTTCCGCGTCCTGGTCCGCAACGCCATGTTCCGCCGCGTCGAGCTGGCCGCCCTCGACCACGTCGACACGCTGGGCGAGCTGGACGCCGGGTCGGGCTGGGACGCCGACGCCTGGGGCGAGGCCATGGACGCGTACTGGGACGAGTACGACGACCTCGGTACCGGCCCCGACGCCCGCGGCCCCAAGCTGCTGCAGATCGAGGAGGACCCCGCGCACGGCCTGTGGCGCGTCCGCCAGACCTTCGCCGACCCCAACGGCGACCATGGCTGGGGCATCAGCGCCGAGGTCGACCTGGCCGCGTCCGACGAGGAGGGCCGGGCGGTCGTCCGGGTGACCTCGGTCGGCGAGCTCGGCGCCCTGTGAAGCGTCCCGGCACGCCGCCGGACCGCCCGGACCCGACAGTGGAGATCCTCTGATGACGAACCCCGCCGAGAGACTGGTCGATCTGCTCGATCTGGAGCAGATCGAGGTCAACATCTTCCGCGGCGCCAGCCCGCAGGAGTCCCTCCAGCGGGTCTTCGGCGGCCAGGTCGCGGGCCAGGCCCTGGTGGCCGCGGGCCGCACCGTGGAGAGCGACCGCCCGGTCCACTCACTGCACGCGTACTTCCTGCGCCCCGGCATTCCCGGGGTGCCGATCGTGTACCAGGTGGAGCGGGTGCGTGACGGGCGGTCCTTCACCACCCGGCGGGTCACCGCGGTCCAGCAGGGCAAGACGATCTTCAATCTCACCGCCTCCTTCCATCACCCGGAGGAGGGCGGCATCGAGCACCAGCTGCCTCCCCACCACTGTCCCCATCCCGACACGCTCCCCAAGGTCGCGGACGAGATCCGCGAGCACCTCGGGGCGCTGCCGGAGGCGCTGGAGCGGATGGCCCGCCGCCAGCCCTTCGACATCCGCTATGTGAGCCGGCTCCGCTGGACTCCGGAGGAGCTCAAGGGTGCCGATCCGCGCAGCGCGGTATGGATGCGCGCCGTGGGCCCGCTGGGCGACGACCCGCTCGTGCACACCTGTGCCCTCACCTACGCCAGTGACATGACCCTCCTCGACGCCGTGCGCATCCCCGTGGAACCCCTCTGGGGCATGCGCGGCTTCGACATGGCCTCGCTCGATCACGCCATGTGGTTCCACCGGCCCTTCCGGGCGGACGAGTGGTTCCTCTACGACCAGGAATCGCCCATCGCACACGGCGGCCGGGGCCTGGCCCGGGGCCGCATCTACGACCTGGAGGGCAGGCTGCTGGTCTCCGTGGTCCAAGAGGGCCTCTTCCGCCCCCATCCCGCCCGGGCGTGACCTCCGGGCCGGCCATCCCTTCCCGTACCGAAGAACTGAGCAGACCCATGCCCACTCCCGCCATGCCGTGCCCCTGCGGGCTGCCCGCCGCCTACGCGGAGTGCTGCGGCCGCTTCCACTCCGGTCAACGGCAGGCGCCCACCGCCGAGCTGCTGATGCGTTCCCGCTTCAGCGCCTTCGCCGTCGGTGACACCGCATACCTGCTCCGCTCCTGGCACCCCTCCACGCGCCCGGCCGTGCTCGACCTCGATCCCGGGCAGCGCTGGGAGCGGCTGGAGATCCTCACCACCGAGCGCGGCGGGATGTTCGAGACGGAGGGCTCTGTGGAGTTCCGCGCGCACTACCGCGAGGGCCGCCACACCGGCTCGCTGCACGAGCACAGCAGCTTCGCCCGCGAGGCGGGGGCCTGGGTCTACGTCGGCCCCCTGTCCCCCGTCGATTTCGACTGACGCCGGGCCGCCGCCAGGGCGACCTCCAGCCTGGTTCGGTACCGGAGAACCTCGTCCGGCGGCCCGGCGCGCAGCAGCCCCTCCGCCACCGCCGCGGCGGCGGGAACCTGTGGGTGACCGTACGGCGGAGGCGGGGCCAGTGCGGCCAGGATGATCCGTTCCGCTGGATCGGGCACGGCTCCGCGCAGGTCGTCCTCGGGAAGTACGCGGGCCAGGACCGCCGCGCGGGCCCATGGATCGGTGGTCCGTCTCAGCAGGAGCCCCACGTGCCGCCCGCGCCAGGTGCGTGGGCGCAGGTCCCCCTTGGCCGCCAGCAGTTCCCGGTCCTCGGCGGATGCCGTCCCGCGCAGCATCCCCGGCCGGTCGTCGGCGAACTCCCTAAGTTCCGAGGCGAGATAGAGCCACACGACCGCGCGGTAGCGGTTGATCCGGTAGCCGACGGGCGTGAGGTGCCCGCAGCGCGCGAGCCGGGTGAACCGGCTCGGGCCGACCCCGAGCACCTCGGCCGCCGCTTGGGCCCCGGCCACCGCCTCGACCCGCCGGCGCAGGGTGTCCGACGGGCCCGCGGCCACGGCCCGTACCCGCGCCAGCTCCGCCCGCGTGAAACGCGCGGCACCGCCGGCCGCCGGCGGCCCGGCCCGTACGATCCCCAGCTGGACGGCCCTGGCCAGCTCACCCCGGGTCAGGCCCAGTTCCCCGGCGGCCCGCGCACTGCCCATCAGCGCCTCCGCGGCGTCGTCGGCCCGGCCCGTGGGCCTGTCTCCCTGGTGCGCGGCCCCATCCTGCGGCGGCGCAGTCACCATCTGTGTCATCACGGTCCTCCCCCACGAACAATGACTACTCTACGTGAGGACCATAACTCACTGTGACGGGATCTCGCGAGGCCTGTGGACAACCTCCGCGGGGCGCCGGCTCAGCCTCCGGTGATGCGCCGCTCCGCCACTCCCAGATGCTCACCCACCCGGTTGACCAGCAGCGTCATCTCGTACGCGACCTGGCCGATGTCCGCCTCGGCCGCACTCAGCACACACAGGGAACTGCCCGCGCCCGCCGCCATGACGAAGAGCGCCCCGTCGTCGTACTCGACCATCGTCTGACGGACCTCGCCGGCCCTGAAGTGCCGTCCCGACCCCTTCGCCAGGCTCTGCAGCCCGGCCGCGACGGCCGCCAGGTGTTCCGCGTCCTCCCTCGGCAGCCCCGCGCTCGCCGCCGTCACCAGGCCGTCATTGGACAGCACCACCGCGTGCCGCACCTGCGGGACCCTGCGTGTCAGGTCGTCCAACAGCCAGTCCAGTTGCTTGTCCAGTGCCATTCCCGGCCCCTCCCCGTTGACGTGGCCCGCTCGGCCGTGCCCCACCCCGCGTACTCGTGCGGCAAGCCTTCCCCACCAGTGCCTTTCCGGCAAGGAGGATGTGCCCATGGCGAAGAAGATGACTCAAGAGGAATGGCGGGCATTTGTTTCCGATTCCGCCCGCACCGGAAAGCTCTGCACCGTCCGCGAGGACGGAAGTCCGCACGTCGCCCCCGTCTGGTTCGTACTCGACGGCGATTCCTTCGTCTTCAACACCGGGAAGGACACCGTCAAGGGACGCAATCTGGCCAGGGACGGCCGCGTCGCGCTCTGCGTGGACGACGAGCGTCCGCCCTTCGCCTACGTCATCCTCCAGGGCCGCGCCGAGATCAGCGACTACGCCGACGCCGCGGACGAGGTGCTCACCTGGGCGACCCGCATCGCCGCCCGCTACATGGGCGAGGCGGACGCCGAGGCGATCGGCCGCCGCAACGGCGTCCCCGGCTCGCTCCTGGTCCGTGTCCCGATCGACCAGGTGATCGCCGAAGCCCGGGTGGCCGACTGACCCACCCCGGTGGCAGGACCTGCTCACACGGAACCGGCCTGCGGCCCCACCGAGTCCAGCAGCCGGGCGGTGTGCACCCGCCCGGCATACTCGACCAGCCGGATCAGCACTTCCTTGCCCGAGTCCCTGTCCCGTGCGTCGCACAGCACCACCGGCGTCCCCTGTTCCAGGTCCAGTGCGCGCGACACGTCGTGCGCCCCGTACCGCCGCGCCTCCGCGAAGCAGTTGACGGCGACCACGAACGGGATGCGCCGGTGCTCGAAGTAGTCGACCGCCGGGAAGCAGTCCTCCAGGCGCCGCGTGTCGGCGAGCACCACCGCGCCGAGCGCCCCCGTGGACAGCTCGTCCCACAGGAACCAGAACCGGTCCTGCCCCGGAGTGCCGAACAGGTAGAGGGACAGACCGGACCGGATGGTGATCCGCCCGAAGTCCATCGCCACGGTCGTGCTCGTCTTCTGCTCGACGCCGCCCGTGTCGTCGACCATTTCTCCGGCCTCGCTGAGCTGTTCCTCGGTGCGCAGTGGCCGGATCTCGCTCACCGCTCCGACGAGCGTGGTCTTGCCCACCCCGAATCCCCCCGCCACGAGGATCTTCAGCGCGAGCGCGGCCAGTTCGGCGTCCTCCTCCACCGTCCCCGGCTCCGCGTCCGGACCGTCGCCGGCAGGTCCGCCGGATCCGGCGGTCAGATTGTCGTGGTGTCCCATCAAAGCGCTCTCAATCCCTCGATGACTTCACGCAGAATCCGCTCGTCCGGCAGCTGGGCGGGCGGCACCGGGCGGCTGACCTTGACGTGCCCGCCCTCCAGCAGGTCCCCGAGGAGCACCCGAACGACTCCCACGGGCAGGTCGGCGTCGGCGGCGAGTTCCGCCACCGACTGGGTCTCGGACCGGCACAGCCCCAGCAGTGCCCGGTGTTCGGGGCCGAGCAGGGACTCGGCCGCCTCGTCCGCGCCACCCTGCGGCTCCACCGCGACCAGGGCGATCAGGTCAAAGCGGACCCCGTGCGGTCCCGGCTTGGTACGCCCCCCGGTCATGGCGTACGGGCGGACGAGCGGGCCCGCTTCGTCGTCGTACCACTGGCCGTTCATGTGCCGGACCGCGCCCTCAGCCGGCGGCCGGCGGCCGCGCCGCGAACCGGGGCGGAGTGCAGAGGTGTTCGCCGACCCGCTTCACCAGCCGGGCCATCTCGTAGGCGATCAGGCCGATGTCGGCGCCGGCGGCGCTGAGCACGGCGAGGCAGGATCCGTCCCCGGCCGCCGCGACGAAGAGGAAACCCTCGTCCATCTCGACCAACGTCTGGCGCACACCCCCGGCCTGGAAGTGCCGTCCCGCGCCCTTGGCCAGGCTGTGGAAGCCGGAGGCCACCGCCGCGAGGTGTTCGGCGTCCTCCCGGCCGAGCGCACTGGAGGCACCCACCGCCAGGCCGTCGTTGGAGAGCACCACGGCGTGCCGGACCTCGATGACCCGGTGCACCAGGTCGTCCAGGAGCCAGTCGAGCTCGCCCGACCTGCGGATGCCGTCGTGGCCGACCCTCTGGTGTTCGATCATCACGCTTCTCCTTCGCTGCCTGCGTGGGGGGAGTTCTCCTCGGAGCCGCGCAGCCATCCCGCCCGGTAGGCCGCCATCCGGTCCCGGACCTCCTGTGGGCTGCGCCCCGGCGCGTCCCCGGCCGGCCGTCCGGCGGCCTGCTCCTCGGGCGCGGGCGCCTCGCGGAGCTGGGGGACGAGGCTGGCCTGGCGTACCCGGCGCGGAAGTTCCGCCACGGAGGCGGAAGGGGATGCGGCGGCCTCCGTACGGAAGCCCGTGCCGACGGCGGCGCGCGGCCGCAGCGGCGCCACCGGCGCCGGGCGCGGTTCGTCCGCCGCTGCCGCGGGTGCCACGTCCCGTGCCGGAATGCCGCGCACGCCGTCCCGTACGCCGCTTCGCGCACGGTCCCGTACGACGGTGACCGCGGCGGGCTGCTGCACGGGCGCGCCCGGTTCCGCGGCCGGTGTGGGCGACGGGAGCGCGGCGCGGTCCCGGGCGCCCGGGGAATCCTCCCGGTGGCCGGGCTGCGGGCCCGCCGCGTCGGCGTCGTCGGTGCCGACCGCGGTCGCGGTGGAGGTCGCGGAGGCGGAGGTGGCGCTCTGGAGCACGGAGGTGGGCAGGAGCACCACGGCGGTGGTGCCGCCGTAGGGCGACGTGCGCAGGTGCACCTTGACGTCGTGGCGGGCCGAGAGCCGGCTGACCACGAAGAGGCCGAGCCGGTCGCTGTCGAAGAGGTCGAGGCCCTCGGACTGCTCGATGCGCCGGTTGGCGTCGGCCAGGGATGCGCGCCCCATGCCCAGTCCGCGGTCCTCGATCTCCAGGACGTAACCGGTGCCGACCGGTTCGCCGGTGACCCGGACCTTGGTGTGCGGAGGAGAGAACTGGGCCGCGTTCTCAATGAGTTCGGCGAGGAGGTGGGTGAGGTCGGCGACGGCCGCGCCGACCACCGCGGCCTCGGCGAGCCCGTGCACCTCGACGCGCGGGTAGTCCTCGATCTCCGAGACGGCGGCCCTGACGACGCTGGTGAGGGGGACCGGCATCCGCCAGGCCCGGCCCGGGGACGCGCCCGAAAGGATGATCAGGCTCTCCGCGTGGCGGCGCATCCTGGTGGTCAGGTGGTCGAGGCGGAAGAGGTCGCCGAGCTCGCTCGGGTCGTCGGCGCGCCGTTCCATCGAATCCAGCAGGATGAGCTGTTTGTGCACGAGGACCTGGCTGCGGCGGGCGAGGTTGACGAAGACCCCGGAGACCCCTCCGGCGAGCTCCGCCCGCTCGACGGCGGCGTTGAGCGCAGCCCGGTGTACGGTACCCAGTGCCTCGCCGACCTGGGTGATCTCGTCGTCGGCGGGCGGGCCGGCCGGGGCCTCGGCGGGCACGTCGACGTGCTCGCCGGCGCGCAGCCGATCCATCGCCTCGGGGAGTTTGCGGTGGGCGATCTCCAGGGCGGCGTTGCGCAGGGAGACCAGTTCGACGACGAGGACCCGGCCGATCCGGACGGAGATGGCGAGCGAGGCCGCGACAGCCAGCAGACCGAGCAGCACGGCGGCGCCCGCGGGGCTGAAGGCCCCCTCCGTGACGGGGTCGGCCCGGTCCGCGGCCGCGGTGTGGGCGGCCTCCTCGATCTCCCGCATCGAGGTGCTGACGCCGCTGTGGGCGGTCTCCCATCCGGCGGGCGCACCCCGGCCGTCCCGGGAGGTTCCGGCGGCGAGCGCCCGGTCCTCGGCGCCGGTCAGTTCGGCGTAGGCGGCGCTCTTGGCGACGGACCGCCAGGCGTCCTGCTGGGCGGCCGGCAGGTCGCGGGTCGCGGCCTCAGTGAGCGCGCGGCGGGACTCGATGGCGCCGGTCAGCTGCCGAAGCGTTTCGGCGCTACGCTGCCCCGGCAGGGCGAGTAGGGCGTCCTCTCGGGACAGGAGTTCCGCGGCCCGGGCGAATTCGAGCAGGACCCGCGCGTCGGGACCCAGCTCGGCGCTCTCGCCCCCGGAGAGGGAGCCGCCCACGGCGAAGGCGGCGTCGACCACCCGGGTGTAGATGGCGAAGGCGGCCTCGGGGGTGGCGCGACGGTCGGTGATGTCCTTACGGGCCGATTCCAGCGCCTCGGCCGCGACCACGAACGCGCCCAGACGGACCACCGTGTCGGGGCGGTAGCCACCGGAATCGGCGACGGTGTGGCGGTCTCCGAGCCGTAGGGCGCGGACGGCGCCGTCGGTGCGGCGGGCCTGCTGGTCCAGTGTGCCCGCGTCGGCCGCGGGATCGGCCAGGAGGCGGACGGCTGCTCGCCGTTCGGCCTGCAACTCGGTGACGGCGGCGGTGACGGGGGCGCGTATCTCGGAGTCGACCCGCTGGACTCGCCCCAGCCGGGCCATGTCCTGGGCGGTGTTGACGGTGGCGAAGGCCCAGAGCGCGAGGAGCGAGACGACCGGCACCATCAACAGGGAGAGGATCTTCGCGCGGACGGTGGCGGGGCGCAGTCGCGGCCGGGGGCCGCGCTCCCGGGGGACGCCGGAGCCGGGCGGGCGGGCGGCGTCCGACGGGCGCGGTCGCTGCTGCACCGGTTCCTGCGCTGGTTCCTGCGGCGGTTCCTGCGCTGGTTCCTCTGCCGGTGGCCCGGCGTGGGCCCGACGGCCCCGTGCCGGGGGCGCTGGCAGCCGCGGCGCCGCTGCGTCCGGTCTTCTGCGGGGTGTTCGCATGGGCTCCTCGTTCCGGGCGGTGCCCAGGGGTGCGGTCGGTCGGTGGGGGGAACCGCCGGTCCGTGGGATCACCGGCGGGACAGGCGGCGGGACGGGCGCGGCGCGCGGTCCCACGGAGGCGGGGGTCAGTGCGCGGCCACGGGCCGCTCCCCCGGGTGCCGGGCCGAGTCGGCGGCGGCCCGCTCGCCGACTCTGGGCGAGAGCGCGACGAAGGCGGCGGTGATGAAGAGGTAGGAGCCCAGTCCGACGGCGAGCGGGAAGACGAACTGCATCGCGTCGGCTCCGGGCAGGGCCTCGTCGGAGGGGCTGACGCTGACCGAGACGGCCGCCATCCCGGTGTAGTGCATGCTGCTGACCGCAGCGCCCATGAGGAGCGAGGCGGCGGCCACGGCCACCGGCGAGCTGATCTTGAGGGCGGCCCAGAGGGCGGCGGTGGCCGCGACCACGGCGATGACGACGGACAGGCAGACCAGGAGCGGGTCGTAGGAGATCTCGCCGTGCAGGCGCAGGGCCGCCATGCCCAGGTAGTGCATGCTGGCGACACCGAGCCCGGTGGTGAGGCCGCCCAGTACGAGGGAGCGGCCGCGCGCCGTGCCGTAGCAGACGGCGAACACGCCGGCGCCGACGACCAGCAGGGCGACGAGCAGGCTCAGGACGGTGAGCGGCACGTTGTAGTGGATCTCCGTGCCGGTGACCTCGAAACCGAGCATCGCGACGAAATGCATGGTCCAGATGCCGGTGGCGATGGCGGAGGCGGCGGTGAGGAGCCAATTGCGGCGGACGGTCCCGGTCGCGGCGAGCGCGCGGACGGTGCAGCGCAGCCCGAGGGCGGCGCCGATCGATGCCATCACGTACGACAGCACGGGTGTCAGCCAGCCGAAGGCGGCATGGTCCAGATGTCCCAGGTGTCCCATGGCCAACGGACGCTAGTCCGGGTGAGGGCGCGAACAGGGGGCGCATTTCGAAAGCAGCTGGAAGTGCTGGAATATGACAGAGCTACGTTCACGTTCGATCACCCCGCGTGCACCTTGCGTACGGGCCGCCGACACCTGGCGGTGCAGCGGTGGGGGATCATGTGCCCATGAGCGAGGACCACACGCACGTGCAGGAGTTCTTCGGGGCCCGGGCCGCCGGCTGGGACCGCAAGTTCCCGGAGGACGGACCCGCCTTCGCCGCCGCCGTGACCGAGTGCGGGCTGCGGCCCGGGGACCGCGTGCTGGACGCGGGCTGCGGCACCGGCCGGGCCCTGGGCGCGCTCCGGGCCGCCGTCGGCCCCGCCGGGACCGTGCTCGGCGTGGACCTGACCCCGCAGATGCTGGCGGCGGCGGTGCGGGCCGGACGCGCGGACGCGGGCGCGCTGCTGCTCGCCGACGTGGCCCGGCTGCCGCTGCGCGACGGATCGCTCGACGCGGTGTTCGCCGCGGGCCTCGTCGCGCACCTTCCCGACCCCGAGGCGAATCTGCGCGAACTGTCTCGGGTGGTGCGCCCCGGTGGCCGGCTCGCGCTCTTCCACCCGATCGGGCGGGCGGCCCTCGCCGCGCGCCAGGGCCGCCGGCTGACCCCGCAGGACCTGCGGGCCGAGCACAACCTCCGCCCTCTCCTGTCGGCCGCGGGCTGGGACCTGGGCTCGTACGCAGACGAGGACCACCGCTTCCTGGCGCTGGCCGTGCGGCGGGCGTGATGCCGGCCCCGCCACGCACCCGCCCGCCCGTCCGCCTGCCTGCCCGTCCGCCCGTCCGCCCGTCCGCCCGTCCGCCCGTCCGCCGCGACACGATGCCCCTACGGCGGCGGCGCACCCGGCCACCGCCGGGGGCGCCCGGGGTCAGGCCGGGGGCTGGGCATCAGCTCCGGTGGGTCGGCGCGGATGCGGCACAGGGCAGCCGCCCGACCCGGGCACCGGGAACGTGCCGAGCTCACCCACGTCGTAGCCGCCCCGGTAGCCCTTGATCTCCGGGTTCTGGCGGGCGTAGTGCGGGGCCCTGCGCGGCGGCAGCAGCCGGACCGCGCGGCCCCGCAGCCGCAGCGCCCCCCGCACCAGCTTCCGCACACCCGCGTGTGGGGTCTCGTACCGGAACGCGTCGATCAGCGAGTCGTCGAGGAGGGCGATCCCCCCGCGGCGCATGGCGGGTGCGAGCGGCGCCGGATACCAGGACGCCATCAGGTCGAGGGTGGCGTCGGCGACCCTGCGGCCGCCCTCGTCCCAGCCGAAGTGGTCCGCTTCGTAGGCGTTCAGGGTGGTTTCGAACTCCTCGTAGGAGCCCGGGATGTCGGTGATACCGAGGTGTCTGCCGAGGGTGGCGTAGTAGTTGGCGCTCGCCCGGCGCTCGTGGTGCGTCATCGGGCGCCAGCCGTAGGCATCCAGCCAGCGCGACGGGATCACCACGAACGTGCACAGCACGTAGCGCATGTCGTCGTTGGAAATGTCGTAGCTGCGGTGCATCTGGTTGACGCGGCGGATCGCCGTGCGCGCGGTGTCGTTGTCGAAGCCGTGCTCGACGATCGCGTCGAGGAGCAGCGCGGTGTCGTCGTAGCGCTTCTGGGCACGGTCGGTGAACTCGGCGGTCTCGGCGAGCAGGCCTCCGATGGCGGGCACGGCGTACGTCCGGAACAGCGCGAGCTCCAGGGCACGGGTGAAGTCCCAGGGGAACTCGTAGGTGGCGGTGAGCCGGTAGATGGCGAGGAAGTCCTCGTCGGGGTCGAGCCGGAGGATCTCCCTCAGCCGGTCGTAACGCTGCACCGCGGGTCCCTTTCTGTGGCGGGTGCCCAACTCTACGTGCAGCGCGCGACCTTGGAAATCGTGGCCCGCAGGCTCTCGACGCGCGGGTTACCCGCTGGTTAAGGTGCGCCGACGAGAGAGCAGGGAGGCCAGGTGTCCGACGACGAGGGTGGCGGCTCGCTGTACGTGCTGACAGCCGTACTCCTGACCCCCGCGCAGTTCCCCGGCTTCCTGGGCGACGACTTCCCCGAGGCGTGTGCCCTGCTGGGCGTGGCGCCCGACCGGGAGGGGTACGGGCTGGTGCTGGGCCAGGACGAGGACGGCGCGCGCTGGACGGTCGTCGTCGACGACGTCTCGCTCGTGGCCGCGGCCATCGCCTCGTGGGACTGCGGCATGGAGTACGACCTGTCGCCCGACGAGCGGACGATCGTGGTCTCGCTGGCGGGCTGGCCGGTGGAGTTGTCGGTGGCCGCGCCGGGGATCCCGGCGCCGCACGATCCGGAGCAGGGGGCGGACGGTACGGGGCGGGTGCCGCTGGCACCGCCGTCGGCGGAGGCGTGGGGTCCGGTGCAGCGGCGGCTGGGGGCGGACCAGATCGCCAGGGAATGGGCCGACTGGCGCGAGCGCGTGGCCTCGGACGGCGGGGCCGCGGCCGCGGCTCACCCCGGGCTCGCACGTGCGTTGGAGGAGGCCCTGGAGTACACGCGGATGCCACCGCCGCCCGGCCGGGTGCGGTCCTCCTTCGCCGGCGAGGGGGCCCGGACGCTACGGGTGGACGGGCCCGGCTGGTCGCTGGTGGCCCGCACCGGTGAGGCGGCCTTTCTCCTCCTGGACGAGGAACCGGGCGAGGTGCTCATGGTCCCCCGGGAGGGGGATATCGACGTGCCGGACCTGTTGGCTGCACTCGACCGCGTGGCCGTCCGCCCGGCGTGACCCGGGCGGACCGGGGACGGGGGCGGACCGGGGACGGGGGCGGACCGGGGACGGGGGCGGACCGGGCAGCGGTGTGCGGACAGGCGGACCGGGCGCTGGTCGTCCTCTTTCCGCATCGCGGCGGGAACGGGCCCGGCCGGCCGGACGTCCCACGGTGCCGGGTGGCGCGGGCGGGCGGCCTCGGTGTGCGCCGGGGACTCGGCGCAGTGGACAACCCACCCGGCTCCCGAACGGAGTCCCCGGATTCCCCGAATAGTCGAATTCGGGCCATGCGGCGAGCCGCGACAGCCAGATCGGGCGCCCACCTTCATGAATGACCATTAATGATCGACACAATGGCGAAAAGCATCCATTACCGTCGGTAGTTTAACGAGTCAACTAATGAAATCCGGTCAGGGCGACTGAAAATCGCTCTGGATCCCCCTCCTCCGGAATGATCGAATCGGCCAGTCACGCGGCTCGAAGGGTGCGCACCTCACCCCCACGCACATTCCCCGATGGAGGCCACTCTTGAATTGCTTGTCGTACCTGGACCTACACCGGAAGGTCGCACAGGACATCGACGCGGAGATCGCAACCGCTCTGGACCGGCTCGGACTCGTCGCGGCGACGACCAGGAAATCCGTGGCCAAGCTCCTCGAACAGCGCAAACTGAGACATCCCCTTTCGGTGCTCCCCCTGCTCACGCACGCCATAGAAACGGGAAACCCAGGGCCGGCGGTGCCACTGTCCGCAGTGCACCTGCTGTGGTGGACCTCGGCTTGCTATCTCGACGACCTGGCCGACGCCGACGGCGCGTCCATCTCGGGCGAGCTCACCGAGGACGAAGCGCTGCTCGCCGCCGTCATCACCGGAAACGCACTGCCCGTTCAGATCATCCTGGCGCAAGATCTCCCGGAGGCGACGCGCGGGGCGCTGATAAGCGAGATTCTCGACGGCTGGATCATAGGAGCCGACGGCCAGTTAGACGACATGCGCGGAGACATTCGCAGCGCCTCCCGCATGTCAGTAGTGGAGACGTACCGCGGCAAATCCGGCGCCCCGTTCGGCATGATCACGGCCATGGCCGCCATATTCTCGGGCACCACGGGCGAAAAGGTCGCCCTGTGGCGTGAATTCGGATACGTCTTCGGAATCCTGTGGCAGCTCTTCAACGACCAGGAGGACATCCTGTCCGGCCGCGACGAGGACCTTCTCAACGGCACGGTGACCTACCTGCTCGCCTCCGTCATCGAGGACGCCTCACCCCTCTCCCGGGATCACATCCTGGGACTGTGCGCCGCCGCGAGCCGGTCACATCCGGCCAGGCTCGAACTCGCGAGCCTCCTGCGGACCCCCGCCGCCCTCGACCGCTACCGTGCCGAGATCGACTGCTTCCGCGCGGAGGCCTACCGGATCCTGGACGAACTGGGCGGCGACGAGACCTACCAGTCGGTCCTGCGCAACCTCGTGGACCACGCGTCCCAGATGCTGCTCGAAGCGGATTTCACGCCGGCCTTCGTGAGCGGCGCGGCCTGAGCCGGGTGGGCGGGCCGGCGCCGCAAGCCCGCCCCGCGGCCGCACCGGCCCCGCACCACGGCCGCGCCGTCCGGGCTCCGTACACCGGCCGGAGCCCGGCGCTTCCACCGATCGGCCCTCACGTCACAGAGCACGCCACGCACTGCGCGCCCGCGTCACTCGCCTGACGTCAGGCGTCAGGCGTCCCCTGTCAGCGGCCGATCTGCTTTCTGGACAGTCCGCGCACCCGACGCCTCTGGGACGGATCCAACAGGAGGTAGGCCGCAGCCGGCACCCCGATCAGAACCAGCAGGCCCGCCCAGAAGCCCACCGCCCAGAACAACACGATGGCTGCCACGACTCCGGCAACCGCGACCTTTCCGCCATTGGACATCTGCGGACACCTCCTTGTGACGTCGACCACTACCCCCTCAACGCGCGGCCCGGACCACGCGTTCCCGGGTGCCGGGTCGAGGTGCCCGCGGCCACCCCCACCCCCGTGAGGCGCATGTGCCGCGTGTGGGCCTCCCCTCCGGCCCGCACTCCCCCGGCGCACCGTTCTCCCCCGGCCGGCACCAGCCCCTCGGTGACCGGGGCGACCTCACCCTGCCTCCGCTCCCGGACCTACCCCAGGCCCCGGTGGATCCCGTCGGGCCGGTCGCCGCCGGACCCCGCAGCGGCGTTGGAGGCCGATGCGGGCGGGCTGAAGCCGCGCTCGCCGGGCCGCCTCCGGTGGAGCACGGTCCGCCCGAACAGGCCGGAGCCTGCGCGGACCGTCCGGCCCGGTCCGGACGGGATCGGGCCGGCGTCTGCCCCGCGCCGTGGCCGACGTAGCGCTTGCCGGGGCACGGTGCCGGGACGACGATGAGGGCGCTCCGGGTACCGCGGCACCACAGGAGGGTGAGATGGGCGACCGGAAACCGTCGGTGGCGCTGCCGGACGGGGCCGTTCCGGCGGCCCGCTCGCGCGAACTGCGCCGGGCACACGACGCGTTCACCCGGGAGGGCCGGGTGGATGCCCCGGTCCGGTCGGTCATCGCGCGATCCTGGCGGCGGTGTGCGCGGGCCCGGCTGAGCCCGGAGTGCACACCGCGGGTGGAGCTGGCGGAGGCGGAGCTGCGTCCGTACCGGGAGGAGCACCCGCTGGCCCGGGTGATGCCGCTGTTCCGGGAACTCGTCGGCGCCTTCGCCTCCCACGGGGCGCACCTGCTGGCGGTGTGCGACGCGCGGGGCAGCCTGCTGTGGGTGGAGGGAGAGGCGGGCACGCTGCGTCGGGCTGAGGGCCTGGGCTTCGTCCCCGGAACACGCTGGGCGGAGAGCACGATGGGGACCAACGCGCCCGGCACGGCGGTGGCGTTGGACGAGGCCGTGCAGGTCTTCGGGGCGGAGCACTTCAGCCGCCGGGTGCACCCGTGGACCTGTGCAGCAGCGCCGGTGCGGGACCCTCGGACGGGCGGGCTGCTGGGCGCGGTGGACATCACCGGCGGCGACGGCCTGGCGCACCCGCACTCCCTGGCGTTCGTACGTGCAGTGGCCCGGGCGGCGGAGGCCCAGCTGGCCCTGCTCGACGAGGGGCGGCCGGGCGCGCCGGACCGGCTCACGGCCCTCGGGCGGGACGAGGCGCTGCTGGTGACCGGGGGCCGGCAGCTGCGACTGGGCCGTCGGCACAGCGAGATCATGGCCCTGCTCGCGCAACACCCCGAGGGCCTGTCCGGTGAGGAACTGGCGATCGCCCTCTACGAGGACGAGTCGGTGTCACCGGTGACGCTGCGCGCCGAGATGTCCCGGCTGCGCACGCTGCTGGGCTCCTCGGCACCGCTGTCGCGCCCCTACCGCGCGGCCGGTCCGCTGGACGCGGACTTCACCCTCTTGACACGGCAGTTGGCGACCGGTGCCGTCTCCGCGGCCCTCCACCGCTATCCGGGTCCACTGCTGCCGGCCTCTACGGCTCCCGGGGTGGTCCGGCTGCGACGGCGGATCGAGGAGCAGGCGCGGGCGGCCGTCATCGCGCGGGCCGACGCCGGGCTGCTGGCGGACTGGGTGTGCAGCGCGTGGGGCGCGGAGGACCCGGAGGCGTGGCGGGCGCTGGCGGCGGCGCTGCCGCCCGCGGGGAGGGCGTCCGCGCTGGCCCGGGCCCGCTCCCTGGACCGCGAGCTGGCCGCCCGGCCGGACCGGCGCGGACGCCGTGCAACGTATCCGCAACCCGCCCGCTCCTAGCCTCCCCCGAGCGCTGTCCGACGGCGGCCGGCGCCCGGCAGGAGGAGGACACCATGGCCCGTTACGCTGCGCCCGGCACCGAGGGGGCGCTCATGTCGTACGCGTCCCGCTACGACCACTTCATCGGCGGCGCGTACGTCGCCCCTGCCGGCGGGCGGTACTTCGCGAACCCCTCCCCGGTCAACGGCCAGACCTTCACCGAGGTCGCCCGGGGCACCGCCGAGGACGTCGAGCGGGCGCTGGACGCGGCACACGCGGCGGCCCCGGCCTGGGCCCGGACCTCGGCCGCTGACCGGTCCTCGATCCTGCTGCGCATCGCGGACCGGATGGAGCAGAACCTGGAGGCCCTCGCGGTCGCGGAGACCTGGGAGAACGGCAAGCCGGTGCGCGAGACCCTGGCGGCCGACCTTCCCTTGGCCATCGACCAGTTCCGCTACTTCGCGGGCGCGCTGCGGGCGCAGGAGGGCGCGCTCAGCCAGATCGACGAGGATACGGTCGCCTACCACTTCCACGAACCGCTGGGCGTGGTGGGGCAGATCATCCCGTGGAACTTCCCGATCCTGATGGCCGTGTGGAAGCTGGCACCGGCGCTGGCGGCGGGCAACACCGTGGTCCTCAAGCCGGCCGAACAAACCCCGGCATCCGTCCACTACTGGCTTGGCCTGGTCGCGGACCTGGTGCCGCCGGGGGTGGTGAACATCGTCAACGGCTTCGGGGAGGAGGCCGGCAAGCCGCTCGCCTCCAGCCCGCGCGTGGCGAAGATCGCCTTCACCGGGGAGACGGCCACGGGCCGGCTGATCATGCAATACGCGGCGGAGCACCTGAAGCCGGTGACCCTCGAACTCGGCGGCAAGAGCCCGAACCTGTTCTTCGACGACATCTGGTCGCAGGACGACGACCTGCGCGACAAGGCCCTGGAGGGCTTCACCATGTTCGCGCTCAACCAGGGCGAGGTGTGCACGAACCCCTCCCGCGCCCTGATCGAGCGGGGCCGGTACGGGGACTTCCTCGACGCGGCCGTCGCACGCACCGAACTGATCGTTCCCGGGCATCCGTTGGACACCGACACGATGATCGGCGCCCAGGCGTCGGAGGAGCAGTTGAAGAAGGTCCTGTCGTACGTGGAGATCGGCCGGCAGGAGGGCGCGAAGATCCTGACCGGGGGCGCCCGTATCGACCACGGAGGCGACCTGGCCGGCGGATTCTACGTCCAGCCGACCGTCTTCGAGGGCGACAACCGCATGCGGATCTTCCAGGAGGAAATCTTCGGGCCGGTGGTGTCGGTGACCGCCTTCGAGGACTTCGAGGACGCCGTGCGCATCGCGAACGACACGGCGTACGGCCTGGGGGCGGGTGTCTGGACGCGGGATGTCAACACGGCCTACCGGGCGGGTCGCGCGATCCAGGCGGGGCGCGTCTGGACGAACTGCTACCACGCCTACCCGGCGCACGCCGCCTTCGGGGGATACAAGCAGTCCGGCATCGGCCGGGAGACCCACAAGATGATGCTGGACCACTACCAGCAGACGAAGAATCTCCTCGTCTCGTACTCGCCGAAGAAGCTCGGCTTCTTCTAGGAGCCCGAAAAACGGCGCCTGACCTGGGCTTTTACCCGTCAGGCGCCGTCGGCTCGACCCGCTCGACGCGGACATTGTTTTTTTACTGTTCCTGCCAGTTCCTCCCAGCCGTATCCCACTCCAGACCGGCTGTTCCGGACCAATCACGGACCAAACCTCGCTCACCGGGCGGGTGGCCTGCCTCGGTGAGGCTCTGCCATTGGCTGCCCAGACCCCAGGTGCGTCCGGCTCCGATCGCCGCGAGGGTCACCAGAACCGCCGCGTACAGGACGTGATAGTCCACCAACGGATTCGTGGACATGCTGAGGCTGCCGTCCGATAGGTGCCTGGCAGGGGGCCACTCGGGGGCCCACATGAGCGCCATCATCGTGGTGCCCGCACCAGCCGCGACGTGTAGGGCGACGCCGCTCGCCAAGGCGAGACCGATGCCGAGCAGTCCCAGCATGAAGGTCCAGTCGGCCCAGGCCGCCCCGGCCCAGGAGTGGAACGTCTCCTCCAGCGGCCCGGCAGAGACGTGGCTCAGGAAGCCTTTGGAATGTCCCCGCACGGAGGGCGCGGGCCATGAGGGCGAACGGCCTACGCCGCGCCGCCAATGGTCCGTCAGGGCCGCGCGGTTCACCGTCGATCTCGGAAGCGGGGGCAGAGTGCCGGGGGCCGGAAGGTTAGCTCTCGCCACTGTGAGGGCCCTGTTGGCCGAGAGAGGGGCCGACAGGCCCCTGGGAGCCCGCTGCACCCTTCGGAACAGTGAGGTCTGCACGGGGCAAGGAGCCTCGTGGACGACGGACAAGGGAGGTGAGTGCCATGGCGGGTCTCGTTGCCATCGGCGCCATCACATCGATCGGTCTGGGCGCCATCCTCACGTTCGCTGTGGACTGGCAATGGCGCACCGCCGACCGGCCGCTGGTCGGACTGATCATGATGGCCGTCGGCCTCATCGCTCTCGCTACCGCCACGAGCCTGGACCGTCAGGGCAGCGGTACCGGAAGGCCGACTGGCCTGTGATCGTCCCTGCCCTGGGCAGAAGTGCCCTTGGGAGCTGGCCGGAGCTGCCCCGGTGAGGACCGGCTGCCGACACGCGACGCATCAAAGGCGGGCACATGTACTCCCCCGGATACCGATTCTCCACCAGGGGCACCGAAGGGACCAACGGACCTGGCGACCAGGCCCCTCGGCTCCTGTGGGCCCTGCTGGCAGGGGAGTTGACTGGACGGAGTGGCAGGGAAGCACCTCGCTCTTGGAAGGGCATGGCCATGACGAACGAAACCCAGAGCTCCCATGCCTATCTGGTCGGCGGAGGAATCGCCTCGCTGGCCGCGGCGGTCTTCCTCGTACGGGACGCGGGAATGCCCGGCGAGAACATCCACATCCTGGAGGAACTGCCGCAGACCGGTGGCGCACTCGACGGCAGTGGTGCACCGGACACCGGCTACGTCGCCCGGGGTGGCCGAATGCTGGAGGACGAAGCCTACGTCTGCTTGTGGAACCTCCTGGCGGCAATCCCCACGCTCGGCAACGGCACCGTGTCCGTCCTACAGGAGACCGAGGAGTTCAACGCGCGCTGGCTCACCCACGCCAACGCCCGGCTCATCGACGCCTCCGGCCGAATCCTCGACGCCTCCGAGCTGGGCTTCACCACTGCCGACCGGGTGGAGATGGCCCGCCTGCTCGCCCTGCCCGAGTCCGTCATCGGCGCGCGCCGGATCGAGGACTTCTTCTCCGAGCACTTCTTCACCACCAACTTCTGGGCGATGTGGCGCTCCACCTTCGCCTTCCAGAACTGGCACAGCGCCATCGAGCTCAAGCGCTACTTCCTGCGCTTCCTCCAGGAACTCCCCCGTATCCACACCCTCGCCGGAGTACGGCGCACGCGGCTGAACCAGTACGACTCGATCGTTCTGCCGGTACAGGCTTGGCTGGAACGGCAGGGAGTCCGCATCGAGCACGGAATCCGAGTCACCGACGTGGAGTTCGCCGTCGGCGAGGCCGGCGAGCGCCGGGCCGAGCGCATCCTCTTCGAGCGGGACGGCACAGCGGGATCGTACGGAATCGGGCCGCGGGACTACGCGTTCATCACCATCGGCTCCATGACCGCGGACGCCCGCTACGGAGGCGACGACACCGTCCCCGAGCTGGTCCGCGACAAGCGCGACGGGGCCTGGAACCTGTGGGAGACGCTGGCCCGCAAGGCCCCGGACTTCGGTCGGCCCGGATCCTTCAACGGCAACGTCGACGAGGCCAAGTGGGAGTCGTTCACTCTGACGATGCGCAGCCCGGCACTGCTCAAGCGGATCGAGGAGTTCTCAGGCAATGCCCCCGGCACCGGGGCGCTGATGACGTTCAAGGACTCCCGGTGGCTGATGTCGGTGGTCGTGCCCCACCAGCCGCACTTCGCCGGCCAGCCCGAAGACGTCTTCACCCTTTGGGGGTACGGGCTGTTCGTGGACGAGCCGGGCGAGTTGACCGGCAAGAAGATGTCGGAGGCCACGGGACAGGAGATCCTCATCGAACTGCTCGGGCATCTCGGCTTCGACGACATCGCCGACGAGGTGTGCGCCACCACCGCCGTCACGACCGTGATGATGCCTTACATCACCAGCCAGTTCGAGCGCCGTGACATCCACGACCGGCCGTTGGTGGTCCCCTCCGGGTCGGCCAACTTCGCCTTCCTCGGTCAGTTCACCGAGATCCCCGAAGACGTCGTCTTCACCGTCGAGTACTCCGTCCGCGGGGCGATGCACGCGGTGTACGAACTGCTGGTCGTCGACAAGGAGGTTCCGGCCGTCTACCACGCACTGTCCGACCCGTTGACGGCGCTGCGGGCCCTCAAGGCCGTCTTCGCCTGAGCTGCGGCTCGCCTCTCCCAACCGCACGGCTTGCCGTCCCGGCCCCGGAGGTCCTTCCGTGTTCCCCCCGTAGCAACCTCGCCACCCGATCTCGGGGTCCGGCGATCCCGGGCGATCACCGTTGGTCTCGACGGATCTCGCGAAAGCCTGGCCCCGTCGCCTGGGCCGCGGACGAAGCGCGCCGACGCGGTCTCGCCCTTCGCCTGCTGCACGTGTGGGGCCTGGAACCGGACGTCCATTCACGACTCATCGGTTCTCGTCCCCGGCAGGAGCCGTACGACGCGGACCCCGCTCCACGGCCGAGCGGATACGGCGCACGCATCCGGGCCTGGACGTGGTCGCGCAGGAGCTGTGCGGAGAGCCAGCCACCGTTCTGTGCGGGGCCGCCGAGGAGTCCGAGCTGTTGGTGTTCGGTTCCCGCGGTCTGGGCGGGGTCGCCGGGTTCGTGTCCGGTTTGGTGGCCCTGTCCGTGGTCGCCCGTACCCGGCATCCTGTCGTCCTGGTTCCGGGCCGCGCTCCGATCCCGAACGGCGGCATCGTCCTCGGCCTGGACCTCTCGCACCCGTGCGACGAAGTTCTGGACCACGCCTTCTCCCGGGCCCACCGGCTCGGTCCCCACACCGGAGGTATGACCCGTACGGTCCTACACCACTGCCGGACACCGGTGGCTGTAATCCCCCACGACTGACCATGCACAGCGCTCCCCATCGCCGTTGCCCGCGTTCCCGCTGTGAGGGACGCGGGCTGCTTCGCGTACCAGGTGCTTGGTGACCGGTGTGAGCACCGCGCACGTCCGTGTCCGGCACAGCCACTGTCCGGCCGGGCGACGAGGGACGTTCGGCCCATTCCCCGGGTCTGCTGGACCATCGTTCCCCCACGGTACGGAAGGGAAGGGTGGGACACACACCGCCGACGACGGTATTCGCCCCATAGGCTCCGGAGGAAACACCATGTCACGTACGGTCATTGCGGGAATCGACGGATCCCCTGCATCTCTTGCCGCCGCCGAGTGGGCCGCCCGGGAGGCCCGGCGGCGCCGGCTCCCCCTCAAGCTGTTGCACGCCATGGAGGAGTGGATCCCGTCCTACGGATACACGACGCAGACCGAGGCCACCCCGTCACCCCAGTACTGGGCTGAGCGCATCCCCCGGGAGGTCGCGCTGCAGTTGACCGAGCGGCACCCCGGCCTGGAGATCACCACGGAGCAGGTGGACGGGCGGCCGCTGACCGTCCTGGTCGCTGCCGCGCAGGAGGCCGAGGTACTGATACTCGGCTCGCGCGGGCTTGGGGCGATGACCGGTTTCCTCGTCGGATCCGTCTCCCAGGCCGTGCTCGCCCACGCCGAGTGCCCGGTCGTGGTCGTGCGGCCGGGCGACTGGCTGAACGCCGACTGCCTGCCCGTATCCGGCAGTGACGGGGCACGGAGATTGGTCGACCGGTCGGTCGTGCTCGGGCTGGACCTCTCCAACCCGTCTGCCGAGCTCCTCGACCACGCCTTCGACGCGGCGGCCGTACGCCGGGCCCCACTGCACGTGATCCACCGCTGGAGCATGCCGCCCGCCTTCGCGTTCGACCCGACGCTGCTCGCGCCCGAGGTGCGCGACGGCATGGCGACCTCCACGGCGACGGCGCTCGCCGACGAACTGCGGCCCTGGCGCGACAAGTACCCCGAAGTCCGTGTCGAAGTGGACTGCTCGGTGGGGCAACCCGCCAACCAGCTCGTCGAAGCCTCGGCAGACGCCTCACTGGTCGTCGTCGGCCGGCGGATACGCCGCTCCGCCATCGGCACCCATCTCGGCCCGGTCGTCCACGCTGTCCTCCACCACGCCACAGCCCCGGTCGCGGTCGTACCGCACGCTTGAAGCGATCACGTGTGCCGGGTTGCCCTGACCGTCTGCGGCTGACCGCAGACCTGGGAGCAACCCATGCGCGCCGAGCCCGGCCGGGTGATGACCACCGGCCGGGCTCGGCGTGTGCCTGGCGCTACTGCGTTCCGCCTGTGTCTCGTTCTTCACGACGGACGTCTTCCTCGCCCCACCGTTCCGCTTCTGAGGGGCACTGGCCGGTAGTGGCACTTCGGCTCTCGGCGGCAGGGGGCAGGTCTTGTTGAGGGGCTGTGATATGGACGAGGCGAAGCCCCAGCCCGCGCTTCTCGGCCTCTGCCGCTGCCCGGGCCAAGCTCGCGTACCAGTTCTCCGCCGGGTCGATGCGGACGAGAATCTCGCCGGCTTCGGTGGTGGCCGTCTCGGTGGTCGTCATGACACCTCGCTCCTGTGCTCGTCGGCGCGCCGCGGGAATCCCGGCTTGTCGGAGACCTCGACCTCGACTCGCTTCAGGTAGTGGAGATCGCACTGCGAGCCGAGGAGGAATTCGGCAGGCCCATCGACGACACGCTCCTGGCCGAGCAGGACATGACCGTGTCCCACTGTGCGCACGTGGTGCAGGAGGCGAACGCCAAGGAGGTCCGCACGTGAGCGGCCAGGCGACGTCCATCGCATTGGGAATCCAGGGCCTGGGTGTGCACATCCCGGAGCGCCGAGTCAGGAATGCGGACATCGCCGACCAGTACGGGTGGACCCGGAGTGGATCGAGCGCATGACCGGTGTCCGGCAGCGGCAGTACGCGGAGCCCGGCCAGGCCACGTCCCACCTCGCGGTCGCCACAGCCTGTCGGGTACAGCACCGTCTCGGCGCAGACCGGGCTTGGGCCACCGATGTCGGCGGAGCATGCGCGGGATTCCTCTACGCCTTGAAGACGGCCCGCGACATCCTCGCCGCATCCCACCCCGATGGACGCGCGCTGGTCATCGGAGCCGAGACGTTCTCCAAGTTCCAGAATCCCGCCGACAGGTCCACGGGCATGCTGTTCGCAGACGGTGCCGGTGCAGCGGTGGTAGGCCGTGCGGCTGCAGGAAGGGGGATCCTGTGCAGCGCGCAGGGGACTGATGGCGCGCTGGCCGACATCGTGGGAATCCGTGCCGGCGGCAGCGCACAGCCGAACACACCCTCTCCGATGGCGGCCACTACCTCCACATGAACGGGAAGAAGGTCGCGGCCTACTTCCGACTGTCAGGTCTGCCCCTGAACGAGATCGACCTCGTCATTCCGCATCAAGCGAATCCTCGTATGCTGCGAGCCCTGAGTCTTGAACTGGGCATCTCTGCCGCACAACTCGTCCTCACTGCCGATGCGTTCGGCAACACGGGCGCGGCCTCGCTCCCGATGGCACTCCACGTGGCGCGGGACCACGGCCGCATCCACCCGGAGACCACCGTTCTGCACGCCGCTGTCGGCGCCGGAATGAGCTGGGCCGGAACCGTACAACGCTGGTTGTAATAGCCCCAAGGCGGAGCAGAAGCCCGCCTGCGGACAGGCCGGCACTGTCTCGTGTGACGCGCATTCGGCTGGTTCACCGTGCCCGCAAGCCGTGCGCCCGGAACTGGTCGCGAACGCGCTCGACCAGTGCGGCGTCCGGAACCGGTTTGTCGCGGAGCGGGAAGGGGATGCCGAGCAAGTCGTACTTGTGGGTACCGAGTTTGTGGAAAGGCAGGACGTCGACACGGTCGACGTTGTCCAGTTCCGCGAGGAAGCGGCCCAGCCCATCGATGGCAGCCGGATCGTCGGTCCAGCCGGGGACCAGGACGTAGCGGATCCAGGTACGGACGCGGAGCCTGTTCAGCCGGACGGCGAAGTTGAGGGTGGCGGTGAGGTTGCCGCCGGTCAGACGCCGGTAGACGCCGGCGTCGAAGGACTTGATGTCGAGCAGGACCAGGTCGGTATCGGCCAGGAGCGCGTCGTCGGCGCGAGTGCCGAGGGCGCCGGAGGTGTCCAGTGCGGTGTGCAGGCCGAGCTCCTTGCAGCGTCGGAACACCTCGGCGGTGAAGGCGGACTGGAGCAGGGGCTCGCCTCCGGTCAGGGTCACGCCTCCACCGGCCAGAGCGGTGAACTGCCGGTACCGCTCGATGCGCCCGACCAGTTCGTCCACGGTGACCTGCTGCCCCTCGCGCATGTGCCAGGTGTCGGGGTTGGCGCAGTACAGGCAGCGCAGTTGACAGCCGCTGAGGAAGAGAACGAACCGGGTGCCGGGCCCGTCCACCCCGGTGGACAGGTCCCAGGAGTGGATGCGGCCCGTGGTCATCGCGCACCGTGGAACGTGCGGTTGATGACGTCGAGTTGCTGTTCGCGCGTGAGGCGGACGAAGTTGACGGCGTAGCCGGAGACGCGGATGGTCAGGTCAGGGTAGTTGTCCGGGTGTTCCATGGCGTCCTCGAGCGTGGCTCGGTCGAGGACGTTGACGTTCATGTGGAAACCGCTTGCGGCGGTGTAGGCGTCGAGGATCCCGACGAGGTGCCCGGCGCGTTCGGCCGGATCGTGCCCCAGGCCCTCCGGGGTGATGGTGGACGTCAGGGAGATGCCGTCGCGGGCCTGGTCATACGGGATCTTCGCGACCGACAGCGCCGATGCCGCCATCCCGTGTCGGTCACGTCCGTTCATCGGGTTGGCGCCCGGGGCGAACGGCATACCCGCACGGCGGCCGTCGGGGGTGTTGCCGGTGTGCTTGCCGTAGACGACGTTGGAGGTGATGGTGAGTACCGACTGCGTGTGCTCGGCACCCCGGTAGGCCGGGTGGCGGCGCACCTTTGCCATGAAGGAGCGGACCAGGTCGACCGCGATGCGGTCGGCGCGGTCGTCGTCGTTGCCGTAGGCCGGGTAGTCGCCTTCGACGTGGTAGTCGACGGCGAGCCCGGTGGCATCCCGAACGACTGTGACACGGGCGTGCTTGATGGCCGAAAGGCTGTCGACCGCCACAGACAGTCCAGCGATGCCACAGGCCATCGTGCGGTGGACCGGGTGGTCGTGCAGGGCCATCTCGATGCGCTCGTAGGCGTACTTGTCGTGCATGTAGTGGATCACGTTGAGCGCGTTGACGTAGGTCGCGGCGAGCCAGTCCAGCATGCGGTCGTACGCGTTGGCCACATCGGTGTAGTCGAGCTGCTCGCCGGTCAGCGGGGCCGTCGCCGGGGCGACCTGTTCGCCGGTCATCTCGTCGCGGCCACCGTTGATGGCGTACAGCAGCGCCTTGGCCAGGTTCACACGGGCACCGAAGAACTGCATCTGCTGGCCCACCGCCATCGCGGAGACGCAGCAGGCGATCGCGGTGTCGTCGCCGGTTCGGGGGCGAAGGAGGTCGTCGGACTCGTACTGGATGGAGCTGGTGTCGATGGATGTCTGGGCGCAGAACTGCTTGAAGCCCTCCGGCAGTCGGGGGGACCACAGCACGGTCAGGTTGGGCTCGGGGGCGGGGCCGAGGTTGTACAGGGTCTGGAGAAAGCGGAAGGACGTGCGGGTGACCAGGGGGCGGCCGTCCTCGCCGATGCCGCCGATGGACTCGGTGACCCAGGTGGGGTCGCCGGAGAACAGCGCGTCGTACTCCGGTGTGCGCAGGAACCGCACGATCCGCAGCTTGATCACGAAGTCGTCGATGAGTTCCTGGGCGCGGCTCTCGTCGATTTTTCCTTCGTCGAGGTCACGCTGGAGGTAGACGTCCAGGAAGGTGGAGGTGCGGCCCAGGGACATCGCCGCGCCGTTCTGCTCCTTCACGGCGGCGAGGAAGCCGAGGTAGAGCCATTGGACGGCCTCGTGCGCGGTGGCTGCGGGACGGGACACGTCGCAGCCGTAGGAGGCGGCCATCCGTTCCAGCTCGCCCAGTGCCCTGATCTGCTCGGCCAGTTCCTCGCGGTCGCGGATCACGTCGGCCGTGGACGGTGTCTCGTCCAGCCGGGTCCGCTCGGCTCGCTTGGCCTCGATCAGCCGGGCGGTTCCGTACAGCGCGACGCGGCGGTAGTCGCCGATGATGCGGCCTCGCCCGTAGGCGTCCGGCAGACCGGTGATGATGCCCGCCCTGCGGGCACCCAGCATTTCGGGGGTGTAGGCGTCGAAGACACCGTCGTTGTGGGTCTTGCGGTACGTGCCGAAGACCTTGGTGACGAACGGATCCGGTGCGAAGCCGTACGCGCGCAGCGCGTTGTCCACCATCCGCAGCCCGCCGTTGGGCATGATCGCCCGCTTCAGCGGAGCATCGGTCTGCAATCCGACGATCAGTTCCCGGTCGCGGTCGATGTAGCCGGGCGCGTGGGAGGTGATGGTGGACGGCATGGCGGTGTCCACGTCGAGCACACCCTTGCGGCGCTCCTCCGGGAAGAGCGCGGTGACGGTCTTCCACACCGTGCGGGTGCGCTCCGTGGGACCGGCGAGGAATGCGGCATCGCCCTCGTAGGGCGTGTAGTTGGCCTGGATGAAGGAACGGACGTCGATGTGTCGCTGCCACTCCTCGCCGGTGAAGCCGCGCCACAGGGCAATGGTGCGACTGGCGTCGGCAGGGTGCTGGACGGTCACGGTCATGTCGTCATCTCCTGGGCCGGGACGGAGGCGAGGTGGGCGATCGCCCTTTCTCACTGCTGATGGTTCCCGTCGGCTGTGTCGCCGGCCAGGGTCGAAGAGGCGAGGCGGAGCCCGCTGACCGGCCCTGGTGAGCCGGGCGGGAGAGGGCCTGTGGTCCCGTCGAGGCGAGGGACCATGGGCCCTCCCGCAGAGCGTCACGAGCTCTACCCCGCAGCCGCGGCGGTACGGGTCCATGACGACGTGGCTCTCCGCGCCCCCGGGCAGCACGGTTCGGGGGCTATGCGCTCGCGTCGGTGCCGTTCGCTTCCAGGGCTGCCCGGCCCTCCTCGACCGCGATCCGCACCAGCCGGCCGACGCCTTCACGGTCGATCGTCTCGAACGGGGAGACGGGGAAGACGCCCTTGTCGAGGTACGCGGAGAAGAACGCGGCTTCGACGTCGTCCCGGGAGAAGCCCCAGGTGGTCTGTGTCAGGTCGTTCGTGCCGAAGGAGAAGAACGCCGCCTCCTTCGCGATCCGGGCGGCGGTGAGAGCCGCCCTGGGCAGTTCGATCATGGTTCCGACCGGGCAGGTGACGTCGACGCCCGTCTCGTGCGAAACCTGTGCCAGGACCCGGTCCACTTCCTCCCGCACGAGGTGGAGCTCCTCGACCGCGTCCACCAGCGGGACCATGATCTCCGCCCGGGGGTCGCCGCCCGCACGCCTGCGCGCGACGACGGCCGCGGCGAGGGCCCGTACCTGCATGGCCACCAGCCCCAGGCGCACGCCGCGCAGGCCGAGCATCGGGTTCTCCTCGTGCATGCGCGTGACGGCCGCCAGGAGTTCGCTGCCGTGCGGATCGGCCGGTGTGCCGAGCGCTTCGCCGCGTGCGAGACGGACTGCGAGTTCCGTGCGGTCCGGCAGGAACTCGTGAAGTGGCGGGTCGAGCAGCCGGACGGTGACCGGCAGGCCGTCCATCGCTTCGAGGATGCCGGTGAAGTCCTGCCTCTGGAGCGGCAGCAGCGCCGCGAGTGCCGCCTCTCGTTCGGTGTCGCCGTGCGCGAGGATCATCGCCTCGACGAGGGGGCGCCGGTCGCCGAGGAACATGTGATCGGTGCGGCACAGGCCGATTCCCTGGGCACCGAAGCGACGGGCGCGGGCCGCGGCCTCGGGGGTGTCGGCGTTCGCCCGGACCTCCAGGCCCCGCACGGCGTCCGCCTGCCGCATGAGCCGGTGGACATCACGCACCGGCTGCCGGGCCGTGCCGTCGGCCGGCAGCACACCGCCCTCCTCGAAGTACCGCACGACGTCGGAGTCGACCAGGGGTACGGAGCCGAGGCGCACCACCCCTTCCGACCCGTCGACTGAGACGACCGTGCCTTCGTGGACCGTCACGCCACCGGCGTCGAAGCGCCGCTCCCGTGTGTCCACGACGATGCCCTCCGCCCCGCAGACGCACACCTTGCCCATGCCGCGTGCGACGACCGCGGCGTGGCTGGTCTTCCCGCCCCGGCTGGTGAGCACCGCCTGGGCGGCGACCATGCCCGGCAGGTCGTCGGGCGTCGTCTCCTGACGTACGAGCACGACCTTCTCGCTGGCGGCCGCCCTGCGGACCGCTTCCGCCGAGTCGAACACGACGGCTCCCACGGCCGCTCCCGGTGAGGCGGGCACGCCGCGCGCGACGACCTCGCTCGAGTCCGTGGTGGCGAAGCGGGGGAACATCAGCCGTGCGAGCGCCTCGCCGCCGACCCGGCCCAGCGCCTCCCGCTCGCTGATCAGTCCTTCGTCGGCGAGCTGGGAGGCGATGGCGAAGGCGGCCTGGGCCGTGCGCTTGCCGACGCGGGTCTGGAGCATCCACAGTCTGCCGCGTTCGATGGTGAACTCGATGTCGCACAGATCGCGGTAGTGGGCCTCCAGTTGCCCCATGTAGCCGCGCAGCCGCGCGAACGACGCGGGGTCGATGCCTGCCAGGTCCTGGAGTGGCACGGTGTTGCGGATGCCGGCGACGACGTCTTCCCCTTGGGCGTTGGGCAGGTAGTCGCCGTAGACGCCCGGTCGGCCGGTCGCCGGATCCCGGGTGAAGGCGACGCCGCTGCCGGAGTCCGGACCGAGATTGCCGAAGACCATGGTCTGGATGTTGACCGCGGTGCCCAGGTCGTCCGGGATGTGCTCGCGTCGGCGGTAGAGGCGTGCGCGCTCGCCGTTCCAAGAGGTGAAGACGGCAAGGACCGCCCGCCGGAGTTGCTCGGCCGGATCCTGCGGGAACTCCTCCCCGGTCCGCTCGTGGATCAGGTCCTTGAAGGTCTCGACGATCCGAATGAGGTCGCAGGTGTCCAACTGCGTGTCGTCGCCCCGGCTGTGTTGCTGCTTGACTGCGGCGAGCGTCGCCTCGAAGTGGGAGCCGTCGACGCCCATGACCGTACTGCCGAACATCTGCACGAGGCGCCGGTAGGAGTCCCAGGCGAAGCGTTCGCGCTCGGGGGTCTTGGCCAGGCCCAGGACCGAGAGATCGTTCAACCCGATGTCGAGGATGGTCTCCATCATGCCCGGCATCGAGAACCTCGCCCCCGAGCGGACGGAGAGCAGGAGTGGGTCGTCACCTGACCGAGCCGGCGGCTCGTTCCAGCGCCGCGAGATGCTCGCCGATCTGCCGGTCGAGGCCGTCCGGAGCCCGCCCCGTGGCGAGGAAGATCCGGCAGGCTTCGGTGGTGACGGTGAAGCCGGGCGGCACGGGCAGACCCATGCGCGCCATTTCCGCGAGGTTCGCTCCCTTGCCTCCCAGGAGACCGGCCATGTCCCGGCCGCCCTCGGAGAAGTCGTACACGTAGGTAGTCATGGCTGCTCGCCTGTCTCTTCGGTGGATGTCGGGTCCCGGGAAGCGGGGCGGCACGGTAGCGGCCGGTTGGTCGGTCAGTCGTGCGGCACGACCGCGACGGGAGCCAGGGAGTGGTGGATGACGGCGTGGGTGACGGCCCCGATGTGCGTGCCGATCCGCGCACGCCGGTTCCTGCGACCGACCACGACCAGCCGGGCCCCCCGCGAGGCTTCAACGAGGTCCTGCGCCGGCCGGCCCTGGCGGCATTCACGGACAACGGACACACCGGGGTACTTCTCCGTCCACGGGGCCAGCGCCTCGTCGAGCGCCCGGCACGCGTCCTGCGCGACCTCCGCCCACATCAGTTGCAGGGCAGCGCCCGTGTCGGCTCCGTAGAGCGCCGGAACGGCCCAGGCGTGCAGTACCCGCAGACCGCAGCCGTACCGGTCGGCCGCCGCGAAACCGAAGGCGAGCACCTCGTCGCCGGGTGCGGACACGTCCAGGCCGACCACGACCTCTCCGGCCGGCCCGTCCTTCCCGGCAGCCGGGCGGTTGTGCGGGCGGACCAGGACGACCGGGCGCCGGGTGCGGGCGAGCACGGCCAGCGAGACGGACCCGGCGAGGAAGCCGGCCAGCCCGCCCAGGCCACGGGACCCGAGCACCAGGAGCTCCGTCTCGTCCGCGGCGGCACACAGCTCCTCCACCGGGTCACCACAGACCCACCGCGTTTCGGTCCGCAGACCCGGGTGGCGTCGGCGCAGTCGCCTCTCCGCCGTACCGAGCTCCCGCTCACCCCACCCCTGGGCGGTCGCCGGGGCCACCAGACGCGTACGCGGATCGTCGTCCTTGCTCCAGACCTGGCGAAGCCGCAGCGGCGCCGCGCGGCGGACTGCCTCCCCGGCAGCCCAGTCCATGGCGGCGAGGCTTTCACGGGATCCGTCGAAGCCGACGGTGACGGGGCGGGACATGAACGGCTCCTCGGGAGAACGGGGAAGGGCCTTGCATCTCCACAGTGGCCTGCCCACGACCCGCCCGCAGAGGGGCCACAGGTCGGCCGCCGGGCACGCCACACGCCTGTCGGTACCCGCATCGGGTCGAAACCCACGCCACGCTGCACCACGCCCGCTGCCCCGTAGCTGTCGTGCCGCACGCCTGACGGCCCCGCCCCGCTTCGGGTGCGGCCCCGGCCGGCCTCTCCGGCAGACATGGGGAAGCGGCCCGGCCCGACGTCCGAGAAGTACGCCGGGCCGGGCCGCTCAGCCGTTTCGCGGGCGCGTGAACCAGCGCTCAGTTCCTGGGACAGTCGTCACACCTTGCCGAGCCGCCCGATCTGGTCTCCCTGGGCGGCCAGAGCCTGCGTGGCGATGACGGCGGCCTGCACTCGCCGTTCGACGCCCAGCTTGGCGAGCAGCCGGGAGATGTTGTTCTTGACCGTCTTCTCCGCCAGGTAGAGCCGCTGGCCGATCTCACGATTGGTCAGCCCTTCCCCGACCAGAGCGAGGATCTCAACCTCGCGCTCCGTCAGGCCGGGCAGACCCGGCGGAAGCTCCTCCTGCGGAGGTCCGCCGCGCAGCCGGGCCATCACCCGCGCCGTGGCGCCGGGGTCCAGCATGGACTGGCCGGAGGCGACCGTCCGCACGGCGTTCACCAGGTCGGTTCCGGTGATCTGCTTGAGCACGTATCCGGACGCGCCAGCCATGATCGCGTCGAGCAGCGCCTCCTCGTCGTCGAATGACGTCAGCATCAGGCAGGCGAGGTCGGGCATTCGGGAGCGCAGCTCCCGGCAGACACTCACGCCGTCCCCGTCCGGCAGGCGCACATCCAGGACGGCGACCTGCGGGCGCAGCGCGGGCACCCGGATGAGCGCCTGCTCGACCGTGCCCGCCTCCCCGACCACGGTCAGGTCCGGCTCGGCATCCAGCAGATCGTGCACACCGCGGCGCACGACCTCGTGATCGTCGAGGAGGAAGACCCTCACCGGTTCCTTCCCGGTGAGGCCGCCGCTGCTGTCCGTCATCGCACACTCCGAGTTCGCCGGATCGTCCGCCCGCCGGCGGATCCACTGCATCGTGCCGTGCGAGCATGACCTTCAGCCAGGGCCGGATGGCCCTCATACGCGGCCGCATCCCATACGGCTGCCCTGGAGCAGCGGGTCCCACACGGTCACGGTGGCCCGGACGCAGAGAGGCCGCCGCCCGACGCGCGGTCAGAAGGAGGGAAGCGGCCGGGGCCCGGCGTAGTAGGCCGTACGCATGATGTCCTCCATGTCGTCCAGCATCGGCATGCGCGGGTTAGCCGGGGCGCACTGGTCCTCATAGGCGTTCAGTGCCTGCTGCGGCAGCGCGCCGATGAAGGCGGCCTCGTCAAGTCCCAGGGCGCGGAAAGACGGTTCGATGCCCACGGCGTCCCGCAGGCGTTCCACCGCGGCGGCGTACGAGGCCACGCCCTCGGCGGGGGTGGATGCGGGGAGCCCGAGGGCACGGGCAATGTCCTGGAAGCGCTCGGGCGCGCGGTAGCTCTCGTACTTGGGCCATCCCGTCAGCTTGCCGGGAACGGTGCCGTTGTAGCGGATCACGTGCGGCAGGAGGATTGCGTTGGTCCGCCCGTGGGCGATGTGGAAGGTGGCGCCCAGGGTGTGGGACATCGCGTGGACGATGCCGAGGAAGGCGTTGCCGAAGGCCATGCCGGCGATGGTGCCCGCGTTGTGCATCTTCTCCCGTGCCACGCTCCGCCGTGCCGACTCGCCGGTGACCGCCGCCTCGAGGTGGTCGAAGACCAGCCTGATGGCGTGCAGCGCCAGACCGTCGGTGAAGTCGTTGGCATAGACGGACACGTACGCCTCGGTGGCATGGGTGAGAGCGTCGAAGCCGCTGTCGGCGGCGAGCGACGCCGGCAGCCCGGCGGTCAGGACGGGATCGACGATCGCGACACTGGGGGTCAGGGCGTAGTCGGCCAGCGGATACTTCTTGCCGGTCGCCGGGTCGGAGATCACAGCGAAGGGGGTGACCTCGGCGCCGGTTCCCGAGGTGGTGGGAACGCAGACGAGACGGGCCTGCTTGCCGAGCACGGGGAAGCGGAAGGCCCGCTTACGGATGTCGGAGAACTTCTGCCGCATGTCGGCGAAGTCGACGTCCGGCTGTTCGTACAGCAGCCACATCACCTTCGCCGCGTCCATGGGGGATCCGCCACCCAGGGCGATGATGGTGTCCGGCCGGAAGTCGCGCATGAGGGCGGCGCCACGCTGTACGGAGTCGATGCTCGGCTCCGGCTCGACGTCGTCGATGACCTGGATGGTCACGGGTTGCTGCCGCTGTTGCAGGACACGGCTGACGCGCTCCACGTAACCGAGCCGGGTCATGGTCGCGTCGGTGACCACGGTGACGCGGTGAACGTCGGGCATCGCCGCGAGGTAGCGGATGGCCTGGGGCTCGAAGTAGATCTTCGGCGGCACCTTGAACCACTGCATGTTGTTCTGCCGGGTGGTGACGCGCTTGATGTTGAGCAGCTGGGCAGCCGAGACGTTGTCCGAGACCGAAGTACTGCCCCAGGACCCGCAGCCCAGGGTCAGGGACGGAACCAGACGGTTGTAGATGCCGCCGATCGCTCCCTGCGAGGACGGCGAGTTGACGATGATCCGTACGGTCCTCATACGGCGGCCGTAGCGCTCGGCGAGGGCCGGGTCACCGGTGTGGATCACCGCGCTGTGTCCCTGTCCGTGGAAGTCGACCATGTCGGCCGCGAGGTCGAAGCCCTCCTGCGTCGACTCGGCTCGCAGCACGGTGAGGACCGGGCAGAGTTTCTCCCGCGTCAGCGGCTCGTCGGGCCCGACGTGGCTCGCCTCGGCCAGGATGAGCGATGTGTCCGCTGGGACGGTGAACCCGGCCTGCTCCGCGATCCGGTCGGGGCTCTGCCCGACGGCGGCCGGGTTGACGCGGCCCTGTCGGCCGGCCGGGTCCGGCGGGAACAGATAGGTCTCCAGCTTCCGCTTCTCCTCGGCCGTCGCGATGTACGCGTGCAGGCGCCGGAACTCGGCGAGCGCCTCGTCGTACACGTCGGTGTCCAGGATGACCGCCTGCTCGGACGCGCAGATCATGCCGTTGTCGAAGGACTTGGACAGGACGAGGTCGTTGACCGCCCGGCGCAGGTCCGCGCTGTGGTGCACGTAGGCGGGCACGTTGCCGGCGCCGACGCCGACGGCGGGCTTGCCGGCCGAGTAGGCGGCCTTGACCATGGCGTTGCCGCCGGTCGCCAGGATCAGCGCGACGCCTGGATGTCGCATGAGGAGGCTCGTGGCCTCGATGGAGGGAGCCTCGATCCACTGCACGCAGTGCTCGGGCGCTCCGGCGGCGACGGCGGCGTCCCGCACGATGCGTGCGGCTGCGGTGCTGCACACCTGCGCGGAGGGGTGGAAGGCGAACACGACGGGGTTGCGTGTCTTCAGCGCCAGCAGCGCCTTGAAGATGGTGGTGGACGTCGGGTTGGTGACGGGCGTGACCGCGCAGAGCACGCCGACGGGTTCGGCGATCTCGATGATGCCCTCGATGTCGTCCCGGCCGATGACGCCGACCGTCCTGGCCCGGGACATGCTGTGGGTGACGTGCTCGCAGGCGAACATGTTCTTCGCCGCCTTGTCCTCGAAGACACCCCGCCCGGTCTCCTCCACCGCCAGCCGGGCGAGGGCGGTGTGCTGGTCGAGGGCGGCCACCGACGCCTTGGCGACGATGTGGTCGACCTGCTCCTGCGTGAAGGACTCGAAGTCGGCGAGCGCCTTGGTGGCATTGTCGACCAGGAGGTTCACGGAGATGAGCGTGTCCGACGGGGTGCCGTCGGTGGTGGTGCGGGGGTCGCTGGTCGCCTGTGTCATGGAAAGCTCCCTGGTGTGGGTGGCACCGTGGCCACACGTGGCCGGCCACCGGGGTGGCCACCCGTTCCGTCCTGTCACCTACAGCCTTGCCCGGGACGCGTCCTCGGCTGAGGTCCCGAAGGTCCCTCGACGGGGCCCGATGGTCTCCGGCCGCTGTGGCAGCGCAGAGGCTTGCGCCACCACCGGGCCTTCCGTGCCTCTACGGCGTCCGCTGCCCGGGCTGCCGCCGGCTCACCGGGCGTCGAGCAGCGTGGCGACGTACTGGGTCAGATCGACAAGACGGTTGGTGTAGCCCCACTCGTTGTCGTACCAGCCGAAGACCTTGACCAGGTCGCCGTTGGCCTGCGTCAGCGGGGCGTCCACGATGCACGAGGCGGGGTCTCCGACGATGTCGCGCGAGACGATCGGGGCATCGCTCACCCTCAGGACACCCTTCAGTGGTCCCTCGGCAGCCTCCCGGAAAGCGTCGTTGACGTCCTGTGCGGACACCTGCCGTGCCAGCACCAGGCTGAGGTCGGTCAGCGAGCCGTCCTCGACCGGCACGCGCACGGCGATGCCGTCCAGGGTGCCCGCGAGTTCCGGGAGCACCAGGCCGATGGCGCGGGCGGCGCCGGTGCTGGTCGGGATGATGTTCACCGCGGCCGTGCGGCCGCGGCGCAGGTCCTTGTGCGGGCCGTCGAGCACGACCTGGTCGTTGGTATAGCCGTGGATGGTGGTCATCAGCCCCTTGACGATGCCGAAGCGCTCGCTGAGGACCTTCATCATGGGGGCCACGCAGTTGGTTGTGCAGGACGCGTTGGAGATCACGTGGTCGACGCGCGGATCGTACGCGGACTCGTTGACGCCCATGACGATGGTGGCGTCGACGCCCTTGCCGGGGACGGACAGCAGCACCTTGCGTGCTCCTGCCGTCAGGTGCCGGCCGGCTTCCTCCTTGGTGCGGAAGCGGCCGGTGGCCTCGATGACGACGTCCACGCCGAGCGCGTCCCACCCGAGGTCGGCGGGGTCGCGCCGGGACGTGACCGCGATGCGGTGACCGTCCACCGTAATGGATTCGCCGTCGTGATCAACGGTGCGGTGGAGTCGGCCGTAGGTGGAGTCGTAGGTGAGCAGATGGGCCAGCGCAGCCGGGGAGGTGAGGTCGTTGACGGCCACCACCTCGATGGGGGTGCCGTTGCTCGTCTCCGCGCGTTCCATGACGCAGCGCAGGTAGTTCCGGCCGATGCGTCCGAAACCGTTGATTCCGATGCGTACGGTCATCTCCGCCGCCCCTTCCCTTGGGTGCCGATGCGAGTGGTGCCACCCTGGGGGGCATGTCGCGCCGCGGGCAGGGGTCGAACGGGGTGCACGCCAGGGCCGTTGGGCCCTCCCCCCGGCGGCCCCGCCCGGACCGGCCTGTCACGGGCCGAACGGCCCGGCGTGCAGGTCCTGACCGGTTCTGTCCCCCGGCCGTCCTCCGCCCCACTCTGGAAGCAACGGCAAGCATGAGGAGCAGACGAACCCGGGGCTTCCCGGCCCCCGGCGCGCTGAGCACAGCGGTCGGCGGGCAGTCAGAGGTCGGGGCGCCATCGGCGGTATCCGGAAACCTGCGCAACGAGTGGAGATGAGCACCGTGGTCGAAAAGCGGACGGTGGGCCAAGTCATGACCACCGAGGTGGTCCAGGCCCGCCCGGACACCTCCTTCGAAGAACTGGCTCGCATGCTCATCGCCCATCGGATCAGCGGGCTGCCGGTGGTGGATGACGACGACAAGGTCATGGGCGTCGTCTCCCGGAAAGACCTCGCCCGGCAACAGGGCTGTCTCGGCCGGCACGAATCCGGGCGGCATCGGATGGCGCACACACCATGGCGACCGGCCGACGCCCACTCCGTCGCGGGGCCCGCCCCGGCGGCAGGCGAGCTGATGACCAGCCCAGCGGTAACCGTGCATCCCGAACAGCGCGTCGCCGACGCCGCGCGCATCATGGAACGTCGCCACGTCGACCGGTTGCCGGTGGTGGACGAGGAGGACCGTCTGATCGGCATCACCACGCGGCGTGATCTGCTGCGCGTCTTCCTGAGGACGGACGAGGAGATCCTCGCGGACGTCGCCGATGCCGTCTCCGGACGGGCGCTGGCCGCCCACCACATCGACGGGCTCCGCATCGACGTTCGCGACGGGATGGTCACCATGGCGGGATCATCTGAACCTGCCCTCGATTCAGCGACGTTGATTAGCGTCACGTGGGGCGTGGACGGTGTGGTGGGTGTGGTGAACCGGCTGACAACCGGCCGCGAGAGCGATCACTGACAACAGGGCGGGACACCACGGGCTCTTCCGTCGGCCGAGCGGCGGCGGGCACCGCGGCCGGTCGCGGCGACCTGGAGCCGCCGACCCGAGCGGTGCTGTCCGTCCGGCACGTCACGCGATATCGGGCCGGGGCACGTCGACTTACCCGTCCCTGGGTCTGGAGGCCGAACGGCCTTGCCCGGCCGACCGGAAGTCCCGGGTTCTCGGGTGGTGTCGGTACCAGTGGCGCCGTGGCGGGGTCCGGACGGCTCTGCCCGGGAGCGGCCGCCGACAGACAGGCTGGAAGGGATGGAGGAGGAGTTCTCATGAGCGGTCCCAAGACCAGCCGGACAGCCGACGTTCAGGTCCGCAACCGAGGGCAGGTGCCCGATGGCGCGGACGTGTACGCCCAGGGAAAGATGCTAGCGGTGATCGGCCACGTGCGCGGACCCGTGCTGACCGTGCGGGTGAAGCTCACGCAAGCCGTCAACACTTCGGCAAACCGTCCGGCCACGGCGGTATGCGGCGGACGGCCCCCACCGCAACAGCACGCCCAGCCGGACATCGAGGGACGGCGCAGGGCACGACCACCGTCAGCACCGGCATCACGTTCCCGCCGAGGAGCGCCGGATCGTGCGGCACAAGTCCTTCAGCCTGGTCCACCAGACGCCTGAGGACGCCGTGATCGACCTGGAAGCCATGGACCACGACTTCTGGCTCTTCACGGACCTGGCCTCCGGGCACGACAGCGTCGTCTACCGCGACGTCCGTACCGGGCGGCATCGCATGGCTTCGCTGGGACCTCTGGGTCAGGAACGGGAGGTCGACGGTCTGCTCGGCGTGAGCACGGTTCCCGTGCCAACGAGCAGTGTGACCGAGGCCGTTTCACGGTTGCACCTCACCGGGCTGCCTTTCGTCTTCTTCAACGACACGGCCACCGGCCGGGGCTGCGTCCTCTACCACCGCTACGACGGCCACTACGGGCTGATCACGCCGTCCCGGTAACACGTTCCGGGCGACGCCGCGCGCCCGGCCGCCGGTCCCCGGACCCGTGCCGCAAACCACCCGAAGACCCCTCACCCGGAGGAATCATGTCACGTACCGTCATCGCCGCTGTGGACGGCTCGGCCGAGTCGCTGGCCGCCGCGGACTGGGCCGCCCGCGAGGCACAGATGCGCCGCCTGCCCCTGCACCTCCTGCACGTCTGGCAGGACTGGTCACGGGCCTTCGCCCACGCCCCGTTCACTGGCCTGGACACCACGCCCTGTGAGGGGGCGACCGCCACACAGCACTACGCCGAGCAGGTCACCCACGACGCGTCCGACCGGCTGCGGGCCGCGCATCCCGGCCTGGACATCACCGTCGAGCAGGTGCACGGCCGCCCCGCGGAGGTGTTGCTGTCCGCCGCAGAGAAGGCGGAAGTCCTGGTCGTGGGTTCACGAGGGCTGGGTAGCCTGGCCGGCTTCCTGACCGGATCGGTGTCCCTGCCCGTCATCGCGCACGCGGAGCGTCCGGTCGTCGCTGTACGGGCCGGGGAACGGGCCGAGTGTGAACCGCTCCCCGGCACGGGCGGCCACCGGGAGCGCAAGGGGCAGTGCCTTGACGTGGTGCTCGGCCTCGACCTCTCCAGGCCGTGCGACGAGCTGCTCGCGTACGCCTTCGAAGCCGCCGCTGCCCGAGCGGCCACCCTGCGGGTCGTGCACGGCTGGAGCGTACCGGTGGTCGAAGGGTACGACCCTGCGGCGGCCGACCCCGGCCACGGCGTCGCGCCGGGACAGCGCGAGGCAAGCGCACTCACCGACGTACTGCGGTCGTGGCGCGGCAAGTTCCCCCAGGTCGAGGTCAAGGAGCAGTGCCTGGTGGGACGGCCCGCGGGCCACCTTGTGGAAGCGTCGAAGGAAGCCTCGCTGGTGATCGTCGGACGGCGCATACGCCGGGCGGCGGTCGGAGCACACATCGGCCCGGTCGCCCACGCAGTGCTGCACCACGCCACGACGCCCGTGGCGGTCGTCCCTCATCTCTGATCGTCGCGAGCCGCACCCAGGACGGATACGCCCCGGTTGCGGTCCCCCGACGGACGCCGTCGCCCCTTGACACCAGGAGCCCTCGTCGCGCAGCTGCGCGACGAGGGCTCCTGGTGTGCTGCGACCGCAGTGGTCGGTGCGTTGCTTGTCGTACCGGGTGGAAAAGACGGAAACCACCTCGGCGAGGGGCGCGATGGGGCGGTCGGTCCGGGTCCACAGGCCGGCCGCGAAGGACCGTTGCGGCCGTCCCCGCCCTTCCCCCACCACCTCGACCACAGCGTCCGTGCAGGCCTTGCCCGCCCGCCTGCGCCGACGCAACTCTCAGGCCTGCCACCCCCGATGGGTGGCCGCCCGACACCGTGAACGTATCCGCATCAGCAGCCGCAGTGACACGGCCATGCGGTGGAGGCGAGCGCCCCACCAGTGGCCCGTCGGCGCTCTCGCACTGCCAGTCCACAGCGAGGACGGGAACCGCGCCCGTGCAGTCGCTCCGATGGCCGGCAGTCCGGGCATGAGGTCCCACCTCCTTGAGCGGCCACGGACACCCTGCCCTCGCCGGAGCTCACGGTCGCGGCCCGGAAAGGCGCCCAGGGCTCTGTCGGCGCCGTCCGGCGGAGCCCACAGGTCCGCCTCGTGCCGGGCACACGACGGTGGCCGGCTGGTCGGTGTCCCGACCAGCCGGCCACTTGCCTGCCCGCAGCGATTCAGCGCACTGCCGCACCGAGTGCGAGGAATCCGGCGACGGCCACCAGCAGGGCGCCCATCAGTGGTGCCATGAAGCGCAGGTACCGGTCGTAGCGGATCTTGGCCAAGGCGAGGCCGCCCATGACGACGGCCGAGGTGGGCGTAACGAGGTTCACCCATCCGGAAGCCGACTGGTACGCGGTCACCACCAGGGCCCGGCTCACTCCGGCGAAGTCGGCCAGGGGGGCGAGGATGGGCATGGCGAGTGCCGCGTGGCCGGACGAGGAGGGGACGAAGAAGGCCAGCGGGAGATTCACCAGGAACATCAGGACGGCGAACACGCCGGAGGACGTGTCGGCCACAGCACTCCGCAGGACGTCGAGGATGGTGTCGGTGACACTGGCGTTGTTCATGATCACCGTGACTCCGCGGGCCAGCATGACGATCAACGCCGCTCCGATGAAGTCCCCTGCGCCGGCGGTGACGGCTTTCACCGTGCCCTTCTCGCCCAGGCCGCCGACCAGCCCCACGGCGACCGCCGCGACGATGAACAGAGCGGCGAGTTCGGGGAAGTACCAGCCGAGGGTGGGCAGGAAGGTGACGTGCAGATCGGACCAGGGGACGACGGCGAAGACCATGAAGAGGAACGCGGCCGCGAAGAGGTACAGGACCGTGCGCTGGCGACTCGTGAGCTTCGCCGCTTCGCTGCCCTCAGCCTTAATGCGGAGGTCGTCCTCGGTGAGGGGTGTCAGCGACCGGGAGGGGTCCTCGGTGACGCGGCGGGCGTAGCGCACGACGTATGCGGCTGCCAGGGCTGTCAGGCAGGCCCACATCACCAGTCGCAGGACGATGCCGTCTCCCGTGCCGATGCCGGCGCTGTCGGAGGCCACCCCGGTGGCAAAGGGGTTGACGGTCGAGGCGAGGGTGCCGACCCCGGCTCCCACCATGACGACTGTCGCGGCGACCATGCGGTCGTAGCCCAGGCCGAGCATCAGGGGGATCATCAGCCCGTAGAAGCCGAGGGTTTCCTCGGCCATGCCGTACGTGGTCCCGCCGAGGGAGAACACCGTCAGCAGGACCACGAGCAGCATGGTCCTGCGGTGGTGCAGTCGCTGCGCGAGGCGCGCCACTCCCGCCGTGAGGGCCCCGGTGCGCATCGTGACGGTGATGAACGCGCCCACGGCCAGGATGAAGAGGAACACGCCGGCCGCGCCCGCGAAGGAGCCGGTCCCGCCGGGTGCGGTGAGGCCGGTCCCGGTATCGGTGACGCCGTACAGACCGTTGACCGGGGCGAGGAACAGGTCTTTGAGCCGCTCCCAGAATCCGGTGGTCAGTTCTACGGAGTGGTAGGTGCCCGGTACGGGGCTGCCGTCCTTGGTGTCGTAGCGGCCGGCGGGGATGACGAACGTCAGGGCCCAGACTGCGACAGTGACGGCGATCAGGACGGTGAAGGCGGACGGGAACCGAAGCCGCCGTGGGGCGTCGGGCGCGCCGGAGTCCGTTCTGGCTCTGGCCGGCGGCGGGGATGCGGGTGCGCTCTGCAGGGTCATGTCAGGTCCTGTGTTCCGTCATGGCGGGCTTCGCGGTAGCTGCCGCTGGGTGTGACGACGGTGCCGGCGGCTCCGTCGAGGATGGCTCGGGCGTCTTCGAGAGCGCCGATGGCCGCCATTCCGCCGGTGAGCTCGACGAACCGGCACACGGCGTCGACCTTGGGGCCCATGGATCCGGCGGGGAACTGCTGGGCCCTCAGGGCCGCGGGCGTGGTCCGTCCGATGGGCTCGGCGCCGGGGGTGCCGTAGCCGAGCGAGACGTGGGGAACGTCCGTGAGCAGCAGGAGTGCGTCGGCGTCGAGCGCCTCGGCCAGGAGGGCGGCGGTGAGGTCCTTGTCCACCACGGCTTCGACGCCGGTCAGCTGCCCCTGTTCGTCACGGATCACCGGCACGCCGCCGCCTCCTGCGCACACGGCCACCGCTCCCGAGTTGAGCAGCAGCCGGATGAGCCGGGTCTCCACGACCCGTTGTGGACGGGGGGACGGTACGACGCGTCGCCAGTGGGCGCCGTCCTGCTTGACCGTCCAGCCGCGTTCGGCGGCCAGTCGCTCCGCTTCGGTCCGGTCGTAGACCGGGCCCACGAATTTGGCCGGGTCGGTGAAGGCGGGGTCGGCCGCGGAGACAAGGGTCTGGTTGAGCAGGGCGCAGACCTGCCGTTCGGGCAGCGCGTTCTGCAGGGACTGGAGCAGCCAGTAGCCGATCATGCCCTGGGTCTCCGCGCCGAGGACGTCGAAGGGGTAGGGGCTGCTCAGGGAGCGGTCGGCGGCGCTCTGGAGAGCGAGCACGCCGACCTGAGGTCCGTTGCCGTGGGTGATGACGAGTTCGTGCTCGTGCGCGAGGGGGGCGAGCGCGGACACGGCGGCGCGGATGTTGGCGAGCTGCACGGCGGCGTCCGGCCGCTCCTCGCGGCGGAGCAGGGCGTTGCCGCCCAGTGCGACGACTACACGCATGACGTGTTCTCCGGAGGTCGAGGGGATGCCGGTTCAGTCGCCGAGGGTGGCGACGAGGACGGCCTTGATGGTGTGGAGCCGGTTCTCGGCCTGGTCGAACACGATGGAGTGCGAGGACTCGAAGACCTCGTCGGTGACCTCCAGTGCGGTCATGCCGGTCCGCGCAGCGATCTTGGCTCCGACGGTGGTGTCGCTGTTGTGGAAGGCCGGAAGGCAGTGCATGAACTTGACCGCCGGATTGCCCGTCGCCTCCAGAGTCTTCGTTGTCACCTGGTACGGCTTGAGCAGGGCTATGCGCTCGTCCCACATCTCCGGCGGCTCTCCCATGGAGAGCCATACATCGGTGTAGACGAAGTCGACGCCGGCCACGCCTTCGGTCACGTCCTCGGTCAGGGTGATCCGCGCGCCACTGACGGCCGCCGCCCGCCGCGCCTGGTCGACGACGTCGGAGGCGTTGTGCAGGGATCGCGGGCCGACCATGCGTACGTCCATGCCGAGCATCGCCGCGACGATCAGCAGGGAATTGCCGACGTTGTTCCTGGCGTCGCCCAGGTAGGCGAAGGACACCTGGTTCAGCGGTTTGTCGGTGTGCTCCCACATGGTGAGAACGTCGGCGAGTGACTGGGTGGGGTGCCACTGGTCCGTCAGGCCGTTCCAGACCGGAACGCCGGCGTGCTGGGCCAGTTCCTCCACCAGGCGCTGGTCGCTGCCCCGGTATTCGATCCCGTCGTAGTAGCGGCCGAGGACGCGTGCGGTGTCCTTGATGGACTCCTTGTGCCCGAGCTGGGAGCCGGCCGGGTCGAGGTAGGTCACGTGCGCGCCCTGCTGGTGCGCGGCCACTTCGAAGGCGCACCGGGTCCTCGTCGACGTCTTCTCGAAGATGACGGCGATGTTCCTGCCGCGCAGCCGCTGCTCCTCGCGCCCCTCACGGCGGGCCGTCTTGATGGAGGCGGAGAGTTCCAGCAGGTGGCGGAACTCCTCGGGAGTGAAGTCGAGTTCCTTCACGAACGGGCGCTGGTGCAGGTCGTCGTGCATGGCAAGCTCCTTGATATGTACGGGGTGTGTGCGACGGGCGGTGAGGGGGACGCGGGAGCGCGGGAGGGGTGGTCAGGCGGCCTCGCGCTCGATGGGGCAGGTCATGCACCGCGGACCACCACGGCCCCGGCCGAGTTCGCTGCCTCGCACGGTGATGACTTCGATCCCGCTCTTGCGCAGGTGAGTGTTGGTGGTCACGTTGCGCTCGTAGGCGACGACCACACCGGGCTCCACGGCCAGCACGTTGCAGCCGTCGTCCCACTGCTCCCGCTCGGCGGACCGCAGGTCCTGGCTCGGGGTGAGGACGTTGATGGAGGGCAGACCCAGCGCATCGGCGATGGCCCGGTCCATGTCCTCGGGGGCGTGGTCGGTGACCCTCAGGCCCTCCCCGCCGGCCCCCGGTTCGATCGTGGAGGAAGGCAGCATGCCGAGGCCGGCGTATCGGGTGAAGGTGTCGCCGCTGACCATCGTCATGACCGTGTCGAGGTGCATGAAGCTGCGGCTCTTCGGCAGGCTGACGGCCACGACCCGCTGGGCGGAACCCGCCGCGAACATGCGCAGGGCGAGATTCTCCACGGCCTGAGGCGTGGTGCGCTCGCTCATGCCGACGAGCACCGCGCCGTTGCCGATGACCAGGACGTCGCCGCCCTCGATGGTGGCGGGATAGGCCGCCTGCCCGTCGGCCCACCGGTGGAACTCCCCCTTCGTGAAGAGGGGGTGGTGCTGATAGAGGGCTTCGAAGTGAACCGTTTCACGGCGGCGTGCCCGCTTGTTCATCGGGTTGACGCTCACGCCGTCGTACACCCAGCACGAGGTGTCGCGGGTGAACAGATGGTTGGGCAGCGGCGCGAGGAGGAAGTCGTCGGGCGACATGGCGTGCAGGCGTACGCTCGGTATCGGGCCCGTGCGCTCGAGCAGTTCCGCCTTGGTGACGCCGCCGATGAGGCAGGTGGACAGGGCGGCCGGCTCCAGGGAGTCGAAGTGCGTGCGGAGCCGGTCGGTGCCGAGGATGCCGAACTCGCGTTCGTCGAAGACCCGGTCCAACACGAGCTGCCGCGCTTCGATGCCGTCCAACGTCTCGGTGAGCAGGTCGGCGAGGAGGTGCACACGCACTCCGCGGTCCCGCAGGACATCGGCGAACGCGTCGTGCTCGTCGCGGGCGCGCTTGGCCCACAGCACGTCATCGAAGAGGAGCTCGTCCTTGTTGGTGGGCGTGAGGCGTGTCAGTTCGCGGTCGGGGCGGTGCAGGATGACCTGCTTCAGCCGGCCGGTCTCGGAGTCGACGTGAAACGTCATGGGGTCCCCCGGAGATGAGGCGGAAGGTGCGCTCGACGGGCGCCGTAATGGGATGTGCACCCGGCCGGGCGTCCTCTGGGGGCGCCTCGGGGAGCACTTGAACTCTGTCACTCGCGCCCCTTCATGCCCGGCGGCAACAGTCCCGGGTGGCGGGCCGGTCGGCACTCTCCGAGAGGTCCCGTTCGGTCGCTGCGCAGGGCCGAAGGGCCCTGCGCAGCGACCGAACGGGACCGAACACGGCGGGGCGGGGCGAACCCCCCGCCTGAATTCCAAGCCAGACTTCTCCCGCAAGATCACCTTCGTCGTCCACGGCGATCTCGCCAGTCAGTTCGTAACCGACTCGCACCGGGAGTACAGCAAGAAACTCGTCCTCGCCGCACGGGAACGCGAGCAAGGACATCGCGGATGCGTGGTGGACGGGAACGGATTCGTCGACTTGATCGATGGATATCCCGCGCCCTGCCGAGAGCTGCAACGGGCCCAGGGCGCGGACGACGGCGTCTTCGTCCTTACCCGGTCCGAAGACTGAACCGAGATGGACCTCGCTCACGGAAGCCAGCGAAATCATGCTCACATGGGCTCCCGGCTTCGCCGGATGCTGAGCCAAAGACTCAGCCCCTGCCATGCGCAGCAGGCCCCCGGCGCAGGCGACACACCAGCTCGGAGAAGACCCGAACCACCCCGACTACGCTCCCCGGCCCAGTCACCAGCAGGTGCCGGGCAGCCCTCTTCGGGACGGCAGGTCCTGCTCATTCCGCCTCGGGCCCTGCCCCGCGGCTCCATTCCCGATCGGCGTCCAGAGCCGTGGGCAGGGTCGGGTAGATGCGGTCGGCGCCCACAGAGGCGGTCAGGCCGTATGCGTCCAGGTCCTCGCGGAGTTCCTGCTTGACCCTTGCCGGGACCAGGACGACGCCCTGGTCCTTGAGTTCCTGACGGAGTGCGTCCACGGCGTCCAGCGCCGTGATGTCCACCTCCATGTTCGCCTCGGTGTTGAGGACGAACCACCGTGTGGGAGAGGTCTGCTCGTCGACCGCTGCCAGGGCACGAGGCGGAAGTTCTCCGCGTTGGCGAAGAACAGCGGCGAGTCGTAGCGGTAGATCACCAGCCCCGGAACGGTCCGCGCCGTCGGGTAGTCGTCCACGTCGTGCATGCCGGCGAGCCCGGGCACCATTCCTTCCACGGCGTCGTGCGGGCGGGCCACGCTGGCCAGCAACTCGACCACGGACAGGGTCACGGCGACAAGGACCCGTACAGGATGCCGAGGGCGAGAACGCCCAGAAGGCAACCGAGTGCCAGGAGCAGTTCGCGTCGGCGAAAGGCCGCGAGGCGCCGGAACTCGCCCAGTTCGACGAGGCGGACGGCGGCATAGGCGACGATGGCGCCGAGCACGGCGCTCGGCGCGAGTACGCCTCCGAGCGCGTGAGGGACTCCAGGTCCATCGGGGGGGAGCTTCCAGCGCCGCAGCGGGTCCTCCGCCGGGCGCGGAACCGCTCCTCCTGCACTGCGTCGCTGGCGGAGAACCAGTACTTGCGGAGCAGGATCCCGTCTTCGACGAGCATGTGCTCGAAGAGCGGGCACTGGCGCAGGAAGAGCCGGTGCTCCGCGGGGGTGCAGAAGCCCATGACGTGCTCGACTCCGGCGCGGTTGTACCAGCTGCGGTCGAACAGGACGATCTCGCCGGCAGCCGGCAGGTGCTCGACGTAACGCTGGAAGTACCACTGGCTGCGCTCCCGCTCCGTCGGAGTGGTCAGGGCCGCGATGCGTGCGCCCCGGGGGTTGAGGTGTTCCGCGACACGCTTGATCGTGCCGCCCTTGCCCAGCCGCGTCGCGGCCCTCGAAAACGACCACGAGCCGAGCGCACTCCGCACGCACCCACTCCTGGAGTTTGATCAGCTCCGTCTGGAGCCGTAGCAGCTCGTCCTCGTAGACCGCGGCGCTTCGGTCAAGTCAGTCTCGGCTGGCATCCGCGCGCAACGATGCCCATCGGGCCTGGGCGTGTCGATACGCTGACCGTGGATCGGGCCACCGAGCGAGCCGTCGGAGGGAAAGCACGTGGGTGTGAGGGATCCGTTGACGCAGGTACCGCGGAGGCGACTGGACGAGCTGCTGGACGAGCTCCAAGCGCGCATCGACGAGGTGCGAGGCACCCGGGACCGGGTGCACAGCCTCCTGGAAGCCGTGGTGTCGGTGGGGCGGGAACTGGAATCTCGCCCAGGTGCTCCGGCGGATCGTGGAGGCCGCCGCGCTGCTCGTCGACGCCGAATACGGCGCGCTGGGAGTGATCGGCCCCGACGGCCGGACTCTCTCACAGTTCCTGACCGTGGGGCTCACGGATGAGGAGATCGCCGAGATCGGTCCCTTGCCGGCGGGCCACGGCCTGCTCGGGGAGGTCATCCACCACCCGGAACCGCTGCGCCTGACGGATCTCGGCGCGCACTCCTCCTCCTACGGCTTTCCGGCCCATCACCCGCCCATGCGCGCCTTCCTCGGTGTGCCGATCCGGGTCCGCGACGAGGTGTTCGGCAATCCCTACCTGACCGACAAGCGTGGCGGGATCGACTTCGACACCGAGGACGAGACGGTGATCTCCACCCTCTCGGTGGCGCCGAAAGGGTCGGCCGGGCGGTCGACGACCTGGACGAAACGATCAAGATCATCCGGTCGACGATCTTCGGGCTGCGTACCAAGGACCGCGAGGGCGGTCCTGGTCTGCGGGCGCGCGCCGCCCGTGCCGTCGGCGACGCGGCCACCACCCTCGGTCACCCGCCGCGCCTGAGCATGGAAGGCCTGCTCGACACCGACGTACCTCCACAGATCGCCGACCACGTCATGGCTGTGCTGGGCGAGCTGCTCAGCAACGCCGCCCGCCGCGCACAGGCGACCCGGGTCGGAGTGACCCTCAAGGCCGGCCAGGGCGAGATCGTGCTGACCGTCTCGGACAACGGGACGGGCATTCCGGCCCAAGGCCGCAGAAGCGGCCTGCTCAACCTCGACGAGCGGGCGCAGAGCCTGGGTGGCTCCTTCACTCACGAGACTCCGGAGGACGGGGGTACAAGGCTCGTCTGGCGGGCTCCCCTCTCCACCGGGGGTTGAGGACCGGGGCACGGCATCAGCCCCGGTCCGCGGGCACGGGCTGCGCCGGGTCCGCCTCCAACCGGAACCTGGTGACGAGATCCGGACGGATGAGCGGCGCGACCGATCCCATCAGCATCTTCCTGCTCGACGACCACGAAGTCATACGCCGGGGAGCGCACGACCTGTTGGACGCCGAGCCCGACCTGACCGTGGTCGGTGAAGCCGGCACGGCGGAACAGGCGCTGATCCGCATCCCCGCGCTGCGCCCCCGGGTCGCGATCTTGGACGTACGGCTCCAGGACGGCGACGGGGAGAGCGTGTGCCGGGAATTGCGCTCGCGGATGCCCGAGCTGGCCTGCCTGATGCTCACGTCGTTCGACGACGGGGAGCACTGCTGGACGCCGTGATGGCCGGGGCCTCCGGCTACGTGCTCAAGCAGATCACCGGCACCGACCTCGTGACCGCCGTCCGGACGGTGGCCGCCGGCCAGTCGATGCTCGACCCCGGGGCCACCACGCGGCTGATGGCCCGCATGCGCGGCGACGTGCCCAAGGAGGAGCAGGCCCCGGGGCTACCGGGCTTCACGGACCGGGAGAAGGAGATCCTGCTCATGGTCAGCGAGGGTCTCACCAACCGGGAGATCGGCCAACGGCTGTACCTGGCGGAGAAGACCGTCAAGAACATCATCTCGCGGCTCTTCATCAAGCTCGGCGTGGAGAGGCGCGTCCAGGCCGCGGTGATCGCCAGTCACGCGCCGACCCCGCCCGGTCGGCACCCGGTCCGGCCGGGGAGTAGGAACCGTCCACGGGACGGGCCGGGCACGCCGTACGACGGCGGGCCCGGCTTCAACCGTCGATTCGGCGTCAGTGGTGCGGGACGACAGCGACGGGGCAGGCCGCGTGGTGGAGCACGGCATGGGCCACCGAACCGATGCGCGTACCCACCGCCGACTCGCGGACCCGGCGGCCGACGACGACCAGCTGGGCGTCCGAAGCCTCGGACAGCAGCACGTGGCCGGCGCTGCCCCGCTCCACGTGCGCGACGACCTCGACCTCGGGAAACCTCAGCCGCCACGGCTCCAGCGCCTGGTCCAGCGCGGCCTTCTCGAACGGCTCCAGCCCGCCGAACTGCTCGGCGATCCCCATCGAGCCGGGGCTGTATCCGTACACCGGGGGCAGGTTCCAGGCCCGGACGGCGCGAAGCGGTACCTTGCGCGCCGCGGCCGCCTCGAACGCGACGCGTAGTACCTCGGCGGACTCCTCCACACCACCCTGCTGTCCCACGACGATCTCGCCCTCCTCCGGCACGGCCAGCGGCCTGGCGTGGGCGGAGCGGACGGAGACGACGGGGCACTCGGCGGCAGCGATCACCTGCTGACCGTAGGAGCCGAGCAGGAAGCCGAGCAGGGCTCCGTGCCCGCGGGTGCCGAGGATGAGCATCTCGGCTTCCTTGGCGGTGCGCAGCAGGGCCGGCACGGGCGCGTCGCACAGGACTTCCGCGGTGAGCGCGAGCGACGGGTACCGGTGGGTGAGCTCCTGCTCGACCTCCTTCAGGATGTCATCGGCGCGGCGGGACTCGGTTTCGCGGTCCTGGACGATCGGAACGGCGAGCGGCTGCCACAGCCAGGCGTGGACCACCTGCAGGGGCAGGTCACGCCGTACGGCTTCGCGCGCGGCCCAGTCCGCAGCGGCCCGGCTTTCCGGGGATCCGTCCACTCCGACGACAAGGGTGCGCTTCACAGGACTGTCCTCCGTATTGATGTGCGAGGCATCGGGGTCCGCCAGCGGGATTCACGTTGCTCGTGACCGGCAGGGGCGGACAAGGGCCGACGGTCCCTTCTCGAGGGCCGGTCCTCCTCTCGCGGCCGCACCTCGGCAGGTGCAGCAGACGAAGAACCTCCTGGTGAGCTACTCCCCGAAGAAGCTCGGCTTCTTTTAGAGCCTGAAAGACGGCGCCTGACCTGGGCTTTCGCCCGTCAGGCGCCGTCGGCGCGACCCGCTCGACACGGGTGCCAACTCTTTCTGTTCCTCCTCTCCCCCGATCGCGGTACGCGTCAGCCGGCCCGAAGACCGACCGCCAGCGTCAGCTCGAGGACCCGGTGTGGCGATGCGAGATCCGGAAACAGCTCCCGCAGCTGCGACATCCGGTACCGGACGGTCTGAGGATGGACGAACAACGCCGCCGCCACCTCGTCCCGCCTGCCGTGGTGAAGCAACCACGCCCGCAACGTCTCCTCCATCCGCCGTGCGGTCGCGACAGGCAAGGTCCGCAACGGTGCGAGGGCCCGGGCCCGCAGGTCTGCGAACGCGTCCGCGTCGGCGCTCAGCACCAGCTCGGGCAGGTGGTCCTCGGTGTCCCGGATATCCGGGGAGAGGGAGCGCGCGCGTGCGGCTCGTGCGTACGAGGCGGACGCACGGGTCCATGGCCGGGCCGGGCCCACCACGGCGGTGCGGTCGGTCAGCTGCCGCAAGAGGTGCGACCGGTCGGCATCGGGGACGAGCAGCACGCCGTAGGCGTCCGGCAGGTCGTCGAGGACGAGGGTGCCCGGGTCGAGCGTGCGGTAGGCGGGCCGGGTCTGGGCGGCGGGCAGCAGGACGGCGGTCAGCGTAACGGGGGGCTGCCACCCGGCCCGTTGAACAGCGGCCAGCAGCACATCCTGGCTCGCGCCGGCGAGGAGGTCGCGGGCCAGGTGTTCCAGGTGGCGCTCGTGGTCCCGGCCCCGGGCGGCCAGTTCGTCGGCGTGGCCCGCGGCGCTGGCGGCGGAGAGCTCGTCGATGTAGGCGAAGGTCAGCTCGGCGAACTTGGCGACCTCGGCGGCGGGCAGACCTGCGGGTACGGCACCCGCTGCCAGGCATCGCCAGGCCACGCGGGCGCCGACGCGGTAGGCACTGAGCAGGGCGTCCATCGAACGCCCGTCGCGCACCTCGCCCCGGCCCAGCTCGTAGGCCGCGTCACCGGCGTCGCCGCCCGTGGCGTTCCCGCTCGCGAGGTCCAGATAGTGCCCCAGGGCGGTGCGGACCGCTCGGCGGATGGTGACGCCCATGCGGCCCGAAAGGGCGTTGGCGTAGGGAGGGACCTCGTCGATGATCGCCTGGACGACCTCGTCGGCGGTGGTCGTCAGCGCGGCCCGGAGTGCGGTGACCGTTGTCGGGTCCAGAGCCGGTTCGGTGACCCTCCGGATCGGATGGCTCATGTCTTTTATTCCCTGCGAACAATTCAGCCGGCCAGATTTACGTCCTGCGGTCAGGACTTTACGCCCTGAGGCGCATCAAGCTGGGGTCATGACGAGTGCAGCCCTCCGCAGTAGGGCGTGGAAACTGCTGGAGATGGTCACGACGCCGCTGCTGCCGTCGGACTACCTCGACCTGGTCAGCCCGCTGCGTGCGGGCGCGGACCTGCGGGGGCGCATCGAGGCCGTGCACCCCGAGACGGGGGACGCCGCGACCATCGTGATCAGGCCGGGAAAGGGCTGGCGCGGTCACACGGCCGGCCAGTACGTGCGGATCGGGGTCGACGTCGACGGCAGGCGCCTGTGGCGCGCCTACTCCATCACCTCGCCGGCGAACCGCCGGGACGGCCGCGTCACGATCACCGTGAAGGCGATCCCGGACGGCAAGGTCAGCAACCACCTGGTCCGCAGGGCACAGCCGGGCACGCTGGTCCAGCTCGACCAGCCCACCGGCGACTTCGTACTGCCGCGGGCCCGGCCCGCCAAGGTGCTCTACCTGACGGCCGGCAGCGGCATCACGCCTGTGATGGGCATGCTGCGTGACACCGAGTTCGACGACGTCGTCATGGTCCACAGCGCGCCACGCCCACAGGACGTGATCTTCCGTGACGAACTGCACGACCTGGTCGCGGACGGGAAGCTGCAGCTCACCGAGGTGCACACGGACACGGACGGCGTGCTCGACATCACCCGTCTCGCCGAACTGGTACCCGACTGGGCCGAGCGCGAGACCTGGGCCTGCGGACCCGCGGGCCTGCTCGACGCCGCCGAGGAGTTCTGGAGCGAACACGGCGTCGCAGAGCGCCTGCACACCGAACGTTTCCGTGCCGCCCTCGTCGTCGCCGGTGACGGCGGCGAGGTCACCTTCAGCGCCACCGGCAAGACCGTCGAGGCGGACGGCGCCACGCCGCTGCTGGACGTCGGCGAGGAGGCCGGCGTGCTCATGCCGTCCGGGTGCCGCATGGGCATCTGCTTCGGCTGCGTCACGCCGCTCAAGGCGGGCGCCGTCCGCGACCTGCGCACCGGCGAGATCACCGAGGCCGAGCCGGGCGTCCTCATCCAGACCTGCGTGTCCGCCGCGGCGGGCCCCTGTGACATCGAACGGTAGGAGCACCTTGACCGCCATCGACCCCACCGCCCACCTGACCGCGGAGCAGATCGAGGAGCTCGGCCGCGAGCTGGACGCGATCCGCGACGAGGTGATCGCCAGCCGGGGCGAGAAGGACGCCGCCTACATCCGCAAGGTCATCTCGGCGCAGCGCAAGCTGGAGCTGGTCAGCAGGGGCGTGCTGCTGTTCTCGTTCTTCCCGCCCGCTTGGCTGATCGGCACGGCCGGACTGTCCGTGGCGAAGATCATGGACAACATGGAGATCGGGCACAACATCCTGCACGGCCAGTGGGACTGGATGCGGGACCCGAAGATCCATTCCACCACCTGGGAGTGGGATCACGTATCGCCGTCCGACCAGTGGAGGCATTCGCACAACGAGCTGCACCACACGTACACCAACGTGATCGGCAAGGACAACGACCTCGGCTACGGCATCATGCGCGTCGACGAGGACCAGAAGTGGCACCCGTTCCATCTCGGCCAGCCGTTGTGGAACTTCATCAACGCCTGCTTCTTCGAGTACGGCATCGCGGCGTACGACCTGGAGCTCGGCAAGAACCTGCACAAGCGCCGCCGCAAGGACCCGGAGTTCCGGGCGCGGGCCAGGGCCGTGGGCCGCAAGATCCGCAAGCAGGTACTCAAGGACTACGTGATCCACCCGCTGCTGTCGGGCCCGTCCTTCCTCACCACGCTCGCCGCGACGTTCACAGCGAACCTGGTCCGCAACATCTGGTCCCACTCGGTGATCATGTGCGGGCACTTCCCCGAGGGCGTCCAGGTCTTCGAGCGCCGGTCGATCAAGGGCGAGACGCGCGGCCAGTGGTACCTGCGCCAGATGATGGGCTCGGCGAACATCAGCGGCAGCCGGGCCATGCACTTCATGACCGGCAACCTGTCGCACCAGATCGAGCACCACCTGTTCCCGGACCTGCCGAGCAACCGGTACGCCGAGGTCGCGGTGAAGGTGCGCGCGCTGTTCGAGAAGTACGAGCTGGAGTACGTCACCGGGCCCCTGCCCAAGCAGGTGTTCTCCGCGTGGCACAAGGTCTTCCGGCTCTCGCTGCCGAACAAGAAGCCCAAGGTCGATGCGCCGGACCGCGAGCAGGAGCTCGTCGCTGCCTGACTTCCGGTATCGGTTCGGATCTTCCGGCCGTACCGCAGGCACCGCCGGCCAAGATCCGGACCACTTCCGGGCCAGCCCCTGTGAAAGCGAACTGACCGCACACCGTACGGCGTGAACCCTCGCGTACCCCCGGGAAGCAGCTCTCCCGGGGGTACGCGCGTCCCCGCACCTCCGGCTCAGGCCGTCGGGCGCGGGCACTCCGGCAGCGCCGGCCGCTCCTTGGTGCGCACGGCGGGCAGCCAGGCCACCGGGGGACCAGACCCGGAAGGGAGCCGGACGCGGAACCAGCGGGTGGACCACCGGGCCTCCTCGTCGACGATGGGCTGCCCGTCGGGGACCTGGCAGTCGGCGGCGAGCACGTCGCCGTGCCACACCCTGGTCGGCACGACGTTGTCCGCCGTGTACGGCCGTACGGGATCGATCGCCAGCCCCAGACTGCACCCGGGGTGCCGGTCGACCCGCTCGCGGCAACTCCGCTCCGCGTTGAACACCCGGATCGTGCCGGCCGTCGAGCCCAGGACGTCGGGCGGCACGAACCCGACCGGCCGCACAGCGTCCGAGCACAGGGCCGCGGCGGCGAACCCGCACATCGCGGTCACGAGGACGGCGGCGCGGGCCCGGACCCGCTGACGCCCGCCGGCGGGCGTCTTCTGACGGCCGGCGATGCGGGCGAGCAGGCTCTCGGCGGTGTGCGGCGCCCGCGCCTCGTGGGTCGGGGCGAGACAGTCGGCGGCCAGCTCCCGCCAGAACGGCGGCACCGCGTGGTCCATCCGCAGCGGCGCCCGCCCCTCGCCGTACTCCTGGACCGCGGCGCCTCGCGCCACCGGCGTGGCGCCGGAGAACGGCGAACCGCCCGACGAGAACACCTCGTGGACGACGATGCCCAAGGCCCAGATGTCCGCGGTCGGCCTGATCCGGACGCCGAGTTCGCCGAGGGGCGCCCGCCAGCGCTCAGGCGGCAGATAGTCCAGGGTGCCCATCGGCGGGGCGTACCCGTGGGTCCCCGTGAGCTCGGTCGCGAGGCCGAAGTCCGACAGCTTCACCGAGCGGTCGGCACCCAGCAGGACGTTCTCCGGCTTGAGGTCGGCGTGGACCCAGCCCGACCGGTGGAGATGCGCGAGCCCCTCGCAGATTCCCGCGATCAGCGGTCCCCGGTCCGCCTCGGGCACCCCCGCGTCGAGGAGTTCGCGCAGGCTGCCGGAGGCCCGTTCCATCACGAGCACGATCGCGCCGTCCACGGCGGGCCGGTCGGGCGCCGCGAGCACGAACGAGCCGAGGAGACCGATCAGCCGGGGATGCCCGACCCTGCTCCCGAGCTCGACCTCGCGGCGGGCGGACTCCATGATCCTGCGCGCCTGCCGGGGCGCGAGTCCCGCGGTCGGCATGATCTTGAGCGCGACCTCGGCGGGGCCCGCGGGCCCGTCGGCCGGCCGCGCCGCGTAGACGGTGGACCACCCCCCGGACCCGATCAATTCGGAGACCACCCAGCCTCCCACCCGGTAGCCGGGTGGGAGTTCGTCCGAACGGTCGTGCCCCGCGATGCCTCCCGGGACGCCCGGGGAGGTCACGAGGCGCCCTGCCGCTCCCGCCCGCCGGCCCCCGTCAGGGGCGGCAGCAGCGCGAGGTGCTCCTCACGCACGAGCCCGAACCGCAGGGCGAGCCCGACGATCTCCTCCCGCTTGCCGTTGCGGCGGTCCCCCTTGCCGGACTCCCCGGTGGCGGGGCCCGCGATGCGCAGCTTCTCCTCGGCCAGGTAGTCGATGTGCGAACTGACCGCCCGAGCGGTCAGCGTGCCGCACGTGACGTGACCCCTGAGCCGCTCGACGATCTGCGGGGTGGTGGGCACCGCGACCCGGGACTGGTCCCGCAGACGCGGCTCGCAGAGCGCGACGAGAACGAGGAAGTACGTGGCCGTCTCGTCCAGGGAGTACGCGGTCACCGTGCTGTTCCCCCAGGGGACGTCCGTGGCCTCCGGGTCGAGGAACACATGGTCGGGGGCGAACACCTGGAAGGAGACGGTGGCGTCACCCCGGGTGGGCAGCACCACCCGGGAGAACTCGAACGGGATGGGCGCCCCGACCCGGCGCGGCGGAATCCTCAGGTACTCGCCCGCGCCCTCCGGGTTCTCCACCAGATAGCTGTGGCCGGCGCTGTAGTTCGTCAGCTGCCAGTGGTCCTGGGTCACCCGGATCTCCCCGGCGAGCCGCGAGATCGCCGGGTCGTCCAGGACCAGCTCGACGGGGACCGCGGCGGAGCCCCGTCCGAAGCGGGCCACCTCGCCCGGGCCGAGCCGGAGCGTCACCGCGTCCCCGCCCGGCTCGCCGCCGTCGGCGCCTCCCGTACCTCGCGGCAGATGGACGACTACGCCGCTCACCCGTTCCCCCGTTCCCCCGGCCGTACTCTCGGACGAGCCGAACGATACTCATCCGTAGGGGGAGTTCACCGTCGTACTTTGGCCACCTCGTCCGGACGGGCCGCCCAGCGGCCGGAGCCACCCGCCACGACGGTGCGCGGGGCGCCCCGGAGCCTCTCCCCCGTGACTCCGTGCGACGCGGACCGCCGGGGACCTTCTCGCCGGCCCAGGTCATGTCGGCGCCGTGAAATGAGCCGCCATGTGGGACTGTTTCCGTTCCTCCGCCGAGCAGTTGGGACGTGGAGCGTGCACCGGGGAGAGCGGGAGACGGGCCGTGTCCGCGGGCCGCCGGAGCGGCGGACGGGCCGGGCCGGGGCCGGCCGCCGCCGCCGGGCCCGGGGCCGCACAAGGTGGGCAACGTCACCGTGAACGGCGGGCGGAATCCGGGTCCGGGGCCCTCACAGGTGTCCGGAGGCGGCCTATGTCACCGTTCACGTGGCGAGATCCGTACGCTCCGCTCACAGAGCGGGAGCATGCGACACCAGCGGCGCCACCGCACGCTCGCCGAAGGAGGTCCACGGCCGCCACTCGCCGCTCGGCCGCTCCTGGACACGGGTCCGGATCCGCCCCGCGGCGGTCACGGCGAAGACGTGCAGCCGCCCGGCCGGGTCGCGTACGGCCGTGGGGGTGGCGACGAGCCGGACGCCGGGCTCGCCGAACTCCCGCTCGGGGCCCCAGTCACCGCCCGGAGCGAGCTGCCAGCGGTGACTCAGCCGGGCGCCGCCCGGAGCGAGCGAGAACGCCTCCAGGCGGCCGTCGGCGTTGGCGGCGAACGCCGGGGCGGCGGCGCTCCATCCGAACATCGGCAGCCATGCGTCCCAGCCGCCGCTCGGCGCGGTCTGCCGCCGGGTGAAGGTCCCGACGCCCGACGGCCCGATCGCGGCGACCGCGAGCCGGCCGCTGCCGTCCTCGGCCACCCGGGGCGCGGAGCCCGCCGCGGTGCCGTACGGGTGCCATGCCGGGGTCCACGGCCCGCCGGGGGTCTCCTGCCACCGGTGGACGATCCCGGCGCCGCCGGGCGCGAGGGCGAACACCTCGAGCCTGCCGTCGGCGTTCGCCGCGACCACAGGTGGCGCGCCCGCCGCCGGACCGAAGCCGGGTTCCCACGGATCCCAGGCCAGTGCCCCGGGCGACCGCTGCCGGCGCCGTGCGAAGGACGCGCCGCCCGGGCTGAGGGCGAAGACCTCCAGCCGGCCGGCCGCGTCACGGGCGACGGCGGGCGCGGCGCCGGCCGGGCCGCCGAACCCCTCCCAGTCGTGCCACCCGCCGTCCGGGCTCTGCACGCGGAGGTTGAGGTGGATGCCGCCCGGGGCGATCGAGAACACCTCCAGCCTCCCGTCGGTGTCGCGGCCGAGGGAGGGAACCGCGCCCGCCGGGCCGCCGAACGGCTCCCACTCCGACCAGCCGTCGCCGTACGGGTCGAGCTGGACGCGCCGCAGCATCGAGCGGTCGGCGGCGTCGAGCGCGAACAGCGTGAGGCGGCCGTGCACGTCGAGCCCGGCCACCGGGTGGTCGGGGCTCTGCCACGGGACCGGAGTGTCACGCCACTGGAGCGGCGCGAGGAACAGTCCGTTGCGGAACCAGCCGGCCGCGCTCGCGTACCAGGTGCCCCCGTCGTCGATGACCTCGACGGCGTGACCGGCCACATGCCCCGCGTACCCGGCGAGTTCGAAGCGGAAGGGGTCCCGCGACGCCAGTACGTCGGTTCCCTCGTAGCCGCCCCGCGGGCCGATGAACAGGTAGTACCAGCCGTCCCGTCGGACGACGTACGGCGACTCGGTGACCGAGACGGTCGCGTCCGTGCTCGCGTCGGTGAAGGCGACGCCCGGCTCGCTCCAGTGCGTCAGGTCGGCGGACCGCCGGTGGGCAACGACGTGGTGCCCGCCCGGCGCGGAGAGCTCCGTGTAGTACATGACCCACTCGTCCCCCACCCGCAGCACCATCGGGTCACGCGCCGCGAGGCCCCGGAACAGCGGGCCGGACGGTACGCGGGTCCAGGTGAACAGATCGGTCGAGGTGGCCAGGTTGACGGCCGCCCCGCTCGCGCCGCCTGCGGCGTAGAACATCCAGAACGTGCCGTCGGCCTCGACGACGTGCGGCGCCCACAGGTGCTCCTCACCGAAGTAGGACCGGTCGATGGTGAGGGCGTCGGCGTGAGTGGTCCACGGACCCAGCGGGCCCGGGGCGGAGGCGTGGGCGAAGGAGATCTCCGCCGAGCTGTCCGGCGCCTCGCCGCGCGGCGCGCTGTCGCCGACGATGCCGAAGACGTGCCAGCGGCCCCGCGCCCTGATCAGCGTGTGGTCGTTGAGATAGCGCGGGCCGGCGGGGGTCGACGGGTCGTGGACGTACGCGAAGGGGCCCGCGCCGACCCACGAGGGCGCCGGGGCGTCACCGGTGGGCGAGGCGACGGCCGGGGAGAGGCCGAGCAGGGGCAGCGCCCCGGCTCCGGCCACACCCCGCAGCACACTCCGTCTGCTGATCGGGAACACGGATCTGATCCCTCCGGGTGAGCGGTCAGCCCTGGCCGGGGCCGGGGGAGCCGCCCAGCCACTCCCAGCCGGACCAGCTGGAGAACCCGGTCTGCCAGATGTGGAAGGTTCCGGAGGGATTGGTCCCGAAGACCTCGATCCGGCCGTCGGCGTTGGAGGCGGCGGTGACCTCCGTACCGCCGGAGCCGAAGGGGGCCCAGTCACTGTAGGGGGCGTTGACGGCGGTCTGCCAACTGTGCATGGCGGTGGTGCCGTTCATGGCGAAGACCTCGACGCGGCCGTCGGGAGTGCGTTCGCTGGTGAGCTGCGCGTCGGCCGGGCCGCCGGTGCGTTCCCAGCCCGACCAGCCGGAGGGCCCGGTCTGGTACCGGTGGAACACGCCGACCGGACCCGAGGCGAAGACCTCCAGGCGGCCGTCGGCGTTGTGGTCGACGGTCAGGTCGTGGCCGCCTTCGCCGAACGGGCCCCACGCGGACCAGCCGCCGCTGGGCGCGGTCTGGTAGCGGTGCTGGAAGGTGGTGCCGTTGAGGGCGAAGACCTCAAGGCGTCCGTCGGGAGCCTTCCCCATCTCCACACGGCTGTCGGCGGGGCCGCCGCCCGTGGACTCCCAGCCCGACCAGCCGCCGTTGGGGGCGAGCTGATACCGGTGGAACAGCCCGACCGGGCCGGAGGCGTAGACCTCGATGCGGCCGTCCGCGTTGACTCCGGCCGCGGTGTCCCGGCCGCCCTCGCCGAAGCCCTCCCAGTGCGACCAGCCGCCGGACGGGCTCAGCTGCCAACGGTGCTGGAAGGTGGTCCCGTTGAGCGCGAACAGCTCCAGCCGGCCGTCGGCGTTGGGCGCGAGCGCGAGCTCGGCGCCGGCGGGACCGCCCAGCGACTCCCAGGGCGACCAGTCGCCGTTGACCTCCCGCTGCCAGGCGTGGTGGATGCCGTCGGCCCCGGCCGCGAACACCTCCAGACGCCCGTCCGCCGACCGCGCCGACACGACCCGGCCCGACTCCGACGGATACACGAGCGGCTTCGGCCGCGGCCCCGTGCCCGGGGTGCAGGGCAGCACGACGCCGCGTTCGGCGAGATAGACCTCGGGGTCGACGCCGTAGGAGGCGGACGAGTCCCCCCAGATCCGCAGATGCAGGTGGGGGCCGGTGGAGTTCCCCTCCGAACCCATCAGGGCGATCTGCTGGCCGGCCACGACACGGTCGCCGGCGAAGACGTCCCGCCGGGACATGTGCCCGTACTCGGAGATCCGCCCGTCGGGCTGCTGGATCCGGATCCACTGGCCGTAGCCCGGCTCGTACCCGGAGATGGTCACCTCGCCGTCGGACACGGCGTAGATCGGCGTCCCCACCCCGTTGGCGACGTCGACGCCGTTGTGCCCGGAGTGGAAGTGCTGGGACACGGGCCCCGCCGCCGGGCACGCCGCGGTGGAAGCGGCTAATGCGACCGAAGCGGCGGGAACGATGGATCGGACGGACGCGGTGGAAGAGGTGGTCCGGGCTGCGGCCGGGGCCGCAGCGGGCACCAGGGCCGGCAGCAGCAGGGCGGCCGACGCCGCGAGCACGGAGCTCACCGCGCGGCGGGAAAGTCCACGAAGCACAGGAAGCTCCTCCAGGGGGCGCGGGCCGCCGACCGGGTGGCGCGGGCGGGCGGTAGGGAACGTAGCAACGCCCCGACGGCCCGGAGACCCCGGAAGGTTACGGGGTGACAGCCGGCCCCGCCTCGGGTACCGGATCGCCCGTCGGCGGTGGTCCATCATCGGGATTTCATCGCCCCTTCCTAGCGTGACCGCGTTCGCACGAGGAGCGGTACGAAGGGGAGGACGGGCCGATGGCACGGACGCGAGCAAGAGCGAGGCTGCCGATGGCGGTGGCGGCCGCCGTCGCGGTGATGAGCACGATGGCCGCCACGGGCTCCACGGCCGCCACCCGGCCGGCGGCGGGACCGGACAGGCCGACCATCCGGTACACCGAGTACGGCATCCCGCACATCATCGCCTCGGACTGGGAGGGCCTGGGCACCGGCTACGGATACGCGGCGGCCAAGGACAACATCTGCACCCTGGCCGACACCTATCTGATGGTCAACGCCCAGAGGTCCCGCCATCTGGGGCCCGACGGCAGGGCGAGCCCCGGCCAGAACCAGAACACCACCACCAATCTCAAGAGCGACCTGTACTTCCAGCGGATCAAGGACGACGGGGTGGTGGAGCGGCTGATCGCACAGCCCGCCCCCGACGGCCCGGAGCCCGAGGTCAAGGAGGCCATCCGAGGCTACGTCCAGGGATACAACCGGTACCTGTCCGAGACGGGCGCCGACGCCCTCACCGACCCGGCCTGCCGGGGCGCCGCCTGGGTGCGGCCGATCACGGAACTCGACGTCTACCGGCACGCGCACGCCGAGATCATCATGGGCAGCGCCGACGCGCTCCTCGACGGCCAGGTCGACGCCGCGCCCCCGGGGGCGGCGTCCGCCCCCGCGAAACCCGCGTCCTCGCCCAAGGAGACCGCGGCGAAGATCAGTTCCGCGCTGGCGGTGAGCCGGCAGCAGAGCATGGGCAGCAACGCGCTGGCCGTCGGCTCGCAGGGCGTCTCCGGCGGCACCGGCATGCTGCTGGCCAACCCGCACTTCCCGTGGCAGGGCAAGAACCGGATGTGGCAGAGCCATCTCACCATCCCGGGCAAGGTCAACGTCTCCGGGGCGAGCCTCCTGGGACTCCCCGCGGTGAACATCGGGTACAACGACGACGTCGCCTGGAGCCACACGGTCGCCACGGTCGCCCCGTTCGGGCTCTTCGACGTCCAGGTGGATCCGCTCAACCCCACCACGTACCTCGTCGACGGCGTCTGGGAACAGATGACCTCGCAGCAGGTCACCGTCGACGTGCGAAAGTCGGACGGCTCCCTCGGCAAGGTCACCAGGACCCTGTGGTCCACCCGGTACGGCCCCGTCACCACGTCGATGCAGGGGGTGTCGCTGCCCTGGGTGGTCAGCGCGCACGCCGTGCGCGACGTCAACATGAACAACCTGCGGGCGCTGAACACCTGGTTCCGTCTCGACCAGGCCAAGGACGTCGAAGACGTCGTCAACACCCTGGAGACCACGCAGGGCGTCCCCTTCTTCAACACGATCGCCGCGGACCGCAAGGGTAAGGCGTTGTACGCGGACATCCAGGCCACCGCGAATATCACCGACGCGCACGCCCAGTCGTGTCTCACGATGACCGGCCAACTCCTCTTCAACCAGCCGCTGAGGCTGCCGAACGTGCCGCCGATCTCCATCTTCGACGGCAAGCGGAGCGCGTGCGACTGGCCCGACGACCCGAACGCGGTCGCGCCGGGACTCCTCGACCCGCGCAAGCAACCCCGCCTGATCCGGGACGACTTCGTGGGCAACGCCAACGACAGCGCCTGGCTGGCCAACCCCGACCAGCCGCTGACCTTCCCCCGGGTGATGGGCGACGCCCAGGCACCCCGCTCGCTGCGCACCCAGGAGCTCATCCTGACCGCCCGGAAGCGGATCGACGGCACGGACGGGCTGCCGGGCAGGGGCTTCACCTCGGAGACCATGGGGAAGCTGCTGTTCGCCGACAACAGCCGAGCGGCCGACCTCGCCCTCGACGCCACCGTGGCAATGTGCAAGAGCGTGCCCTTCGGGCTCATCCTCGTGGACGGCACCCTGGTCAACGTGAGCGAGGCGTGCCCGATCCTGGCCGCCTGGAAGAGCCACGACTACACGGCGGACAGCCGGGGTTCCCTGCTATTCGCGAACTACTGGGCCTCCCTGCAGGGCGGACAGGGCATCGAGAAGCTCCCCTGGCGGGTCCCCTTCGACCCCAAGGACCCGGTACACACACCGAATTCGTTGGACTCCGGCAGCTCCGCCGTCCGCGACGCGTTCGGCCGGGCCGTCCTCGCGATGCGCAGGGCGGGCATTCCGTTGAACGCGCCGCTCTCGGACGTCCAGAAGGTCACCCGCGGCGGCGAGCAGATTCCGATCCACGGAATGATCGGCGAACTGGGCGTACTCAACGTCATCACCATGGGCCAGGTCGACGGAAAGACGGACGTCGTCTTCGGGTCCAGTTTCATCCAGCAGGTCCAGTTCACCGCCGAAGGGCCGCCGCAGACCCGCTCCGTCCTGGCCTACTCCCAGTCGGCCGACCCGAACTCGCCGCACCACGCCGACCAGACCAGGCTCTTCTCGGCCGGCCAGTGGGTGACCGAGCGGTTCACCGAGGAACAGATCGCGGCGTCACCGGCCCTGGTGGTCAAGGTCCTCGACTGATCCGACGCACGGAATCCGAAGCGCAGACAGAGCATCACAAGAGAGGGAGCACAGTGAGAGGAACAGCGAACGTCCGGCGCACGGCGCTGGCATGGGTGTTCGCCGTCCTGGCCGTGGTCACGGTCATACCGGCGGCCTCGGCACAGGCCGCCGACGACGGCACGCCGCCCCCGATGGCGAACGGGTTCGGCCTGACGCAGGTCGGCACGGCGACGGGCGACGCGACCGAGTTCTACCTGACCGTGACCACGCCCGAGGTCGCGGAGGAACAGCACATCAAGATCATCCTGCCGAAGACCTACTACGACGACCCGAACCGGCGCTATCCGGTGATGTACTTCCTGCACGGATCACCCGACGACCCGATCCAGCAGAACTATCCGGCGCTGCGCATGTCGGACCGGATGATCACCGTCATCCCGGACGGCGGCGCCCGGGGCTGGTACGCCAACTGGCTCAACCAGAAGACCGCCGCCGGTGCCCAGAACTGGGAGAACTTCCACCTCAAGCAGGTGATCCCGTTCATCGACGCCAACCTGCGGACCATCGCCACCAAGAAGGCCAGGGCCGTCGCCGGTGTCTCGATGGGCGGGTTCGGAGCCCTCCACTACGCCCAGGCGCGCCCGGACCTCTTCAGCCAGACCGCGTCCCTGTCCGGCGACATCGACCTGTCGGTGCGGTCCATGGACCTGCGCCTGGCCGTCGTCGCCTCCCTCGTCGCCTACGAGCCCTCCGTGGACAGCGACGCCGCGTTCGGCTCGCCGTACCCGGTGTTCAACGCCGACTGGCGGTTCAACGAGGTCGACCCCTCGCAGCACATGGACCGGATCAAGCAGGGCGGGATCGGGGTCTCGATCTACGTCGGCAACGGCGGAGGCTCGGTCACCGACCTGGAGTTCTGGCTGGAGGGCGCGGCCAAGCACGTCAAGAACGCCATGGACGCGCTGGGCATGTCGTACCACTACGTGAACTACGGCGACGGTTCCGGCTGGGGCACCCTGTGCAACGGCGGCCACAACGCCGGCTGCTGGGAGGAGGACCTCCGGGACCTGGTTCCCCGGCTGGAGAGGCACTTCGCCTCCTGACGCCATGAGCCCGCCGTCGTCCCGTACCGCACGAGCGGTACGGGACGACGGCGGGCTCGCACCATCCGCCGGCGGGCCTGTACGGTCCGCCGGCGGACACGTCTAGCCGACCGCCGGTACGGGCCGGCCGACGGGCGCGCTCCGGGCGGGCGCGGCGGCGGACCGGGCGGGCGCGGCGGCGGACCGGGCGGGCGCGGCGGGCCTGCCGACCGCCGGGCCGGGGCCGTTCAGCCAGCCCCATTGCGACCAGCTGGCGAACCCGGTCTGCCACCGGTGGTAGACACCGGCACTGCTGGTGCCGAACACCTCGATGCGGCCGTCGGCGTTGTTGCTCGCGCCGATCGCAGTGCCTCCGGTGCCGAAGTTCTCCCACGGCGAGAAGGGCGCGTTGGGGGCGGTCTGCCAGGAGTGGCTGGCCGCGTCGGTGTTGATCGCGAACACCTCCACCCGGCCGTCGACCGACCGCGAGGTGGCCAGCTCGGCGTTGGGCAGCCCCCCGGTGCCCGTGCCCGTCCATTCCGACCATGTGGTGGGGCTGGTCTGCCAGCGGTGGAACACCCCGCCGGCGTTGGAGGCGAACACCTCCAGCCTGCCGTCCTGGTTGTGGCTCGCGGTCACGGCGTGCCCGCCCTCGCCGAAGTGCTCCCAGGCGGACCAGTCGCCGTTGACGCCCATCTGGTACAGGTGCCCGAAGGTCGAGTCCGACAGCGCGAACACCTCGAGCCGTCCGTCGGGCGCGTTCTCCATGGCGAGCCGCGCGTTCGCCGGGCCACCACCGGTCCCTGTCCAGCCGGACCAGCCGCCGCTCGGCGCGGTCTGCCAGCGGTGGAACACGCCTTCGGCGTTGGAGGCGAACACCTCGATACGGCCGTCGGCGTTGTTGCCCGCCGCCAGCCGGTACCCGCCGGTGCCGAAGGTCGCCCAGCCGGACCACCCCGCACTGGGCCCGGTCTGCCACATGTGGTCGAGCGTGCTGCCCGACAGCGCGAACAGCTCCAGTCGGCCGTCGGCGTTGGCGGCCACCGCCAGCTGGGCGTCGCCCGGGCCGCCTGCGAACCGCCATGGCGCCCAACCGCCGTTCACCTCGTTCTGCCACGAGTGGTAGACGCCGTCGGCGCCCGCCGCGAAGGCCTCCAGGCGTCCGTCGGCGGACCGGCCCGACACCACCCGCCCGGAGCCGTACGGGTGCCGGGGACCCGTGCTCATCCCGGACCAGAGCGCGTTGGCGATGATCACGGCGTCGCCCGCCTCCAGGCCGTACTTGTACCGCAGGTCCTCGCGCGGCCGCTGCACCTGCCAGCACACGTCCCCGATCGCCACGTCGTTCCACGAGCCGCCGGGGAACATGTCCTCCATCGCGTCGAGGAACGCGTTGGTGGCGTAGACCGGGTCCAGCCGCTGCGCCTTGCTGCCCCACCAGTCCTGCTGCTGGAACAGCCCGATGCTCGTGTAGTCGACGGCCTGGGAGTAGTTGTTGATGTCGGTCTCCACGATGACCGTGGCGATCGCGATGGCCGCGGCCCTCGGGTTGAGTCCCCGGTCCTTGACCGCCTTGGTGACCATCCGCGCACAGGACATCCTGTAGGGCGTCAGTAGGCCCGCCATCCGCGCCCCCAGCTGGGGGTTGAGCTGGCCGGCCATGATGCCGTCGGCGGCCGAAGGGCCGGCCGGGTCGCAGGGCTCGGTCGGTAGGGGCAGGGCGTCCGGTCCCCTGAAGTACCGGGAGACGCCGTAGTGGTCGTCGCGCGGGGCCGGTCCGGGGTCGGGCAGGGCCACGGCGACCGAGGCCGTCAACCCGACGACCAGTGCCCAGACGCCGACCAGCAAGGCCAGTCTGCCGAGCACGCGTGTGAAGCCGGTTCCTCTCATCGTGTGCCTTCCGTCATGCATTCAGGTGGTCGGCGGCCGACAGTAGGAGGCACCGATGAAATGCCGATGGAATCGATTCCCGAGCGCGTTTCATCGGGATGTCATCGGCCGCTGCCAATCTCGTTGCACGCAGGCCGAACACACGGGAGGATCGACATGCGAGCGAAGAGGATCAAGGCCGCGCTGGCCGGAATTCTGCTGACGGCCGGGATTTCGGTGACGCAGGGCGCCACGGCGCAGGCGGCGGCGACGGCTCCGTGCGAGGGCACGTACACGATCGTCGTCGGCGGTACGGGAAGCTCGTGGAACAACGACGGCTTCTCCGGCAACATCCAGCAGCACGTGGGATATCCGACCCAGATTCCCAACGGCGCGAGCGCCCGGGCCGGTGTCAACGAGCTGAACCGACTGGTACGTGACCAGCGGGCCGCGTGCCCGTGGCAGCACGTGAAGATGGGCGGATACTCGCTGGGCGCTGCGGTCGTCCACATCTGGGTCACCGAGAACTGGCAGACGTTCGGCAATGTCAACGCCATTCTCATCGCCGACCCGAAGCGGCAGGGAAATCCCGGCGCCAACGGCGGATCCGTCCCCTTCGGCGGAATCGTCGGCGCCCCGCTGGCCGGTGCCGACCGGTTCTTCGGTAATGTGCCGGTCAAGACCATCTGCCACTGGGACTACGTGTGCGACGAGTCCGCCGGAATCTGGACCTACCCCGGCAACCACGTGAGGAACTACCCCAACGACTTCAACATGGACTTCCACAACGACGTCGCCAACGAGCAGTGGTACAACGGCGCCTGGTATCCCGCGTCCTGGTGATCACGCGAAAGCGGTGCGACCGGCCGAGGGAGTGAGGCCGAGGCCGATCTCGTCACCGCGCAGGATCATCTCGTGCGTCCGCCGCAGGGTCCGGCCGGGGGAGACGCCCAGTTCGTCGGCGAGGCCGCGGCGGGCCCGGTCGAACACGGTGAGGGCGTCGGCCTGGCGGCCGTCGCGGTACAGCGCCCGCATCAGCAGCGCGGCCACCGGCTCGTCCAGGGGGTGCGCGGCGGACAGGGCGAACAGCTCGGAGATGGCCTCGGCATCCTGGCCGAGCCGCAGCTGGCACTCCACCTTGCGCTGGACGACGGCGATCCTGCGCCGGGTGAGCCGCAGCCGCTCCAGCTCGGCGAGCGGCCCGGGCAGACCGGCCAGCGGTTCCCCGCGGAACAGGTCGAGGGCCTGGGCGCACAGGCGGACCGCCTCGGCCGGTTCACCCGCGCGCTCGGCCGTGCCGATGCCGACGAGGAGCTCCTCCATCCGCGTCACGTCCACGTCGACCGCGCCCGGGACGAGCCGGTATCCGTGCCGGGCGTGCTCGATGACCGAGCCGGGACTGTCACCGATGCGCAGGGTCTTGCGCAGGCGGTAGACGTACACCGGCACCACGTTCGCCACCGGCGGCTCCGTGCCCCAGACGTCGTCGAGCAGTTCCTGCCGGCTCAGGGACCGCCCCGCGCACAGCGCCAGGGTCGCGAGCACCGCCTGCTGGCGCGGATGCCCCAGGTTCAGCGGCCGCCCGTCGTGCCACGCCCGCACCGGTCCGAGCAGGGAGATCCGCACCGCAGGACCGGTCGCCCGGCCGGCCGGCCGGGGCGCCGAGCTCACCGGCTGGGTACGGGTGCCACGGCCGGGGACGACCAGGCCGCAGTCGAAGGCGTGGACGATGGCCGCTGCCCGGTCGCGGAGCCGGAGGGTGACGAGTATCCGCGCGATGAATTCGGCCACGGCGTCCTCGGGGATCGCGAGGGCGTCGGCTATCTCGTCGTCCCGCAGGCCGCAGCCGACCGCGGAGAGCACTTGACGCTCCCACTGCCCGAGGGCGGTGGCGGCGGGACGGCGGGCGGTGGTGGTAGTCGTCGGCATCGTTGCTCCCCGGGCTCCGGACTGGTCGGGTCTGGTGGGCGCCGTCGACACGGTAGGACGGGGAGCGCCGGGCGGGGCATCCGGAACGATCCGGAGTGACACGCGCGATCTACGGCGTCACTCCATTCCGCCGTCCCGCTCGCCGTCGCCGCTGTCGGGGCCGTAGTCGTCCAGTTCGCCCCGCAGCGAGGACGGGCCGGCCGAGGGGTCCTCCCCGAGAAGGGTGAGGAAGCTGCTGAGGGGGCTCATATGCCTGATGACAATGTGCAGATGACGGTAGACGGCGAGTTGTTGAAGGCGCCGCGAGTATCGCGGGCTCCGCCGCTCGGCGCTGGGCGGCCTGGTCGGCCGGAGTGAGGACTGGGTCAAGAACGTCGAGCGCGGGGAGCGCACCGTCCGGTCGCTCGCGATGATCGTGCAGCTCGCCCGGGTGCTGGGTTGCCAGGACGTCAACGAGTTGCCTCAGGCGGATGTCTCCGTGCCGGTGTACGACGGCGGCAAGGTCACCCATCCTGGCGTGGGCGCGCTGCGTCGGCGATCCACGCGCCGCTGTTCGCCGCGGCCGGCACGCCGGAAGACGTCGGGCATCTGGCCGGGCGGGTCCGGCAGGCGTGGGACGTCTGGCATCGCGCCCGCGACCAGCGCACGGCGGTCGCCTCGGTGCTGCCCCGCCTGATCGAGGCCGGGCACGCCACGGTGCGGGCCACGGAGGGCGCCGAGAAGCGCCGGGCCTCGGTGGTCCTCTCCGAGACCTACGCCCTCGCCCAGCAGTACGTGGCCCCCATCGTCGAGCCCGAGCTGTACTGGGTCATCGTCGACCGCGCCCGGATGGCCGCCGAGCAGGCCGACGACCCGATCGCGCTCGCCTCAGCGGCCTGGATCATCGGCAACGGGCTGCGGGTCAGCGGCTACACCGAGGAGGCGCTGCGGATGGTGGCGGATGCCGCCGACATCCTGCGCCCGCAGCTGGAGGGCGGCAGCGACCGGCTGCGCGGCACGTTCGGCAGCCTGTGCCTGCACACCGCGGTGACGGCCGCCCAGGACGGAGGCGACGGCGACGCATGGCGCTGGCACGGTGAGGCCGACCGCACCGCCACGAAGCTCGGCAGGGCTGGCACCGGTGGCACGGAGCATCGCTCCGGCGCCTACTGCAGCAGCGATGGCCATGCGCCGGGCGAGGCCGGGGGCAATCCCGAGCGCGGCACCCGACGTCGCAAGATAGGCACCGTGGGCCCGGCAGAACACCGGTCCCCACGCCTCATGGCTTGCCCGAGCACTACCCCCACCGCGAGACAGAGCGCTGAGCGCCGCGAGCTCGCCACGCCGACTTCACCAAGGAGGTGACGCCGTGAGGTCAACGGAGAGGTGCCGCCGGTTGCGTGCCGACTCGCCGCCGCTACGGGCGATTCGCCAGAGGCCCATTCCCTGCCGATCAAGATCCGGGCCATACGTGGACCAGCCACCCACGGCATGGCCGAATCCTGGCCGTTTCCGTTGGTCAGAGGGCACGCGAGGCGTGTATCACCAGCACACGAAGAATCTCCTCGCCTCGTACTCGCCCAAGCGGCTCGGCTTCTTCTGAGCGCCCCCGACAGCCGCTGCCTCGGATGTCGCAGAGCTCCGCCGCACCACGGAAGACGACTTCATTGCCTCGTCGCGGAACTGCTCGACCGCCCGAAGCCGGGAGGAGTGGCCTCAGAGGGGTACGGTTGCCGCCGCTCTACCGGTGCTTGCGGGTACCGGAAGGGATCCTCGGTCGCGGGCCTCCACGACGACAGCCACTTGAGTCAGTCGGCAGCCGCAGGGTCAGGCCCACCACCGGTCGCGGCCGACAAGGAGGCGATCAAGTACGTGCCCGTGGAAGTCGCCATCCTGAAGTGCGCCCCCGCGCGTTTGAGAACCGCCCGCCCCACGGGCAGGCGCCTCCCCGGGTTCCGCACCCAGCCGGCCGCCGTCCGGTTCTGACACCAGGCCCGGCGGCGGCCTCCGAAGTCCGGCAGGCCGACCTCTTCGGGGCGGGGGAACGCCGGGAGCGGAGGAACTCGCCCGGCCTGATCTGTCTGTTCAGACGAGGACCGGGGGGACGACAGCAGGTGAGGCGGGGTGCGGGTCGGCGGCGGCGAGCAGTGCAGGGATCGAACCGTCGGATGCCGGGACGGCGTCCACCAGCGAGCCCCCGCTCACGCCGAACGGATCCGCCGAAGCGGTCCGCGGGGAGCCGTCGGAACTCGTCGGTCGGCGAGCAAGCCTCGCCCTACCCGCCCCGCGTGTGCGTAACCAGCCTGCACTGTGGGGCATGTGGGAGAGGGGCGGGCGGTGGAGCGAGAACGGGGAAGTGCGACATGTCGGAGGCGTGGCTGTGCCACGATGGGCAGCATGCCATGGCCGACCGAGGAGCCCCTCGACCCCGCGTCGATGCTGGCCGAGATCAAGGTCGTCCGCCGCGAGGGCGTGACGCGGCTGCGCCACCTCGACGTCCCGCTGCTGCGCCGGGCCGCGGCCTGTGTGGCGGATCCGCCCCCCGCCTCCTGGCCGATGGCCGTGGAGCGGACGCTGCGGACGGCCGTCGAACTACTAGGAGAGGGCGACCTACGACAGGCCGCCGAGTTCTCGCTCGGCCTCGCGCCGGCACTGCGGAGCCGGGCTGCCGCCGACCGCCGCCGGCTCGCGGCCGAAGTCTACGGGGTGAGCACCGAGCGGTTCCGCAAGTTCCAGGAGGGGATGGTCCTGAACCAGGTGGCCGAGCAGGTGTGCTGGGTCGCCGCGAACGGTGCCGCCGCACACCCCCGCACGCTCGCCGAGCGGGCCGCACCGCTGCCCGCCCCGGACCTCCAACACCAACGGGCCGAGCTGCGGGGGGCCGGGCGCCACGCGCGGGTGGTCCTGCACATCCACCCCGTGGAGCTGTTGCGCGGCGTGGACGTGGTGGTGGCGCCGACCAATACCCACCTGAGCCTCCCGGGCCCGTACAAGGCCTCGGTGGGAGCCGCCCTGCGCCGGGCCGCGGCGGTCCGGGACGCCTCGGGGACCGTCGTGGAGGATCCGCTCCAGGAAGGGCTGACCGCCTGGCGCCGGGAGCACCGCCTGGCGCACGGAGCGGTGGCTCCGGGTACCGTCGTCCCGACCCCCTCCGGAGCCCTGGCCGGACAGGGCGTACGCCGTGTCTACCACGCCGCGGTGGCCATTCCGCGCACCGGCTCGAACGACTACGACGTCCTGCCCCGGGACGTCGCGGCCGCCGCCTCCGGGGCGCTGTCCCTGATGGCGCGGGAAGCGCCGCTCTTCGATCCTCCGCTGCGCTCGATCTGCTTCGCCCTGCTGGGCGCCGGGCGCGGGGGGCTGCCCGTCCAGGAGAGCGTGAGCGCCCTGTGGCCGACGCTCGCCGCAGCCGTCGCCGCCGGGCGCGAGGTGCACCTGGTCATGCGGCGTCCGGCCTCCGCCGGAACACTGCTGCGGGTGCTGGACGGTCGCAGGGTGGAGGGGGCCGGCGAGCCGGCCGCGTACCGGTGCGACGAGGTGGTGGAGGGGACATGGTGAGTTCCCCCGACATGCTCGGGGTGTTCGCCGCACGGTGGGACCGACTGGCACCGCGGCTCCCCCGGCCCGTGCGGCACGAACTCACGGCGCTGCTCGGCAGGCTGCGCGCCGAGGAGGACGCCGGGGCAACGGAGCGCGCGGAGATCGTCGCGCACGTCGTACGGGCGGTGCTGGACGCCCTGCCCGAGGACGAGGCGGACCAACTGCGCCGCGACACCGACGCGGCCCGGTATGCCGGAGCGCAGGCCCAGGCCGCGGCCGGATTCGACGCCGCCGACCTGTGCATGCTCGTCATCGACGGCAATCCCATGGTGGGACCCCGGCTCCGACCGGTCCGCGAACGGCTGCTGGACATGCCGGCGCTGTCGGAGACGGAGCTCGTGCGGGCGGGCGGCGATCCGACCCACCGGGACCTGATCGCCCTGTCCGACGCACGGGGCCGGCGCCGCTACCCAGCGTTCCAGTTCGAGTCCGGCGCCGCCCCCTGGGACATCGTCGCCCGGATCAATGCCCTGCTGGGGGCGGCCGAGGACCCGTGGGGCACGGCCGACTGGTGGGCCTCGGAGCACACCTGGTGGGGAGAGCCCCCATCGGCACTGCTCGGAACCGGCCGCGACGTCGCACTGTGGGCGGCCGGCCGCGAGGCGTCCGGCGCGGGCGAGGGGGACTGACGTGCCGAACCAACCGCCGCCCGCGGCCCTGCCCGGCGTTCCGCGACCGGTGGTCCTCCCGGCCGGGACCCCGCTGTACCGGGTGCACTCCTCGCGCCGTCCCGGTACGGCCTTCAACCCCGTACCGGCAGACGAACTCTACGGCGGCGGCCGGTTCGACGGCACCGCCCGCGCCCCCTTCGGGTTCCTCTACGCGGGCTTCGGCGTGGGCGCCGCGGTGAGCGAAGTGCTGCTGCGGTCGGTGCCCTTCCGCCCCGACGGCGGGCTCCGCCTCCTCCCGCGGGCCGCAGTGGCCCGGCGGAGCCTGTCCTTTCTGCAGCTGTCCGAGGACATCGACGTGCTGTCGCTCATGTCGGGCGCCGACCTCGCCGCCGTCGGCCAGGACTCCTGGCTCATTCACGCCGAGCCCCCCGAGTACCCGCAGACCCGCGACTGGGCGCGGTGGATCAGAGAGCACACGGAACCCTGGGCGGCGGGCTTTGTGTGGCCGTCGAAGCGGGAACCGGCCGACCGGGCGACCGTGCTGTTCGAGGACCGCTGCCCAACGAAGCTGCTGGAGGCGGACACGGCCCCGCGCATCGACTTCGGGACACCGGAGGGTGAGCACTGGCTGAACCAGGTCCTCTCCGGCTACGGAGCCAGGGTCGCTCCCGCCGTGTCCGTGTCGCAGTTGGCATGGTGACCTGCCTGGGCGTCCCCGCACCGACCCGCGTGGGCCTACCTGTTCCGGGTCCACACGCGGGCCTTCCCAGGCGTCCTCACCAACGGGCCGGGCCCGGTACCTCGGTGCGCAGGGCCAACGTGGACGTTCCCCACCGGCCGGTCGCGGAGGACCCGCCCAGGTCACGGTCGGCGGCGGATCCCCCGACGCGCAGGAGCGGTGCGGACGCCCCGCGTGTCGAGCGCCCCGCATTCTCGGTGGACCAGGGCGGGAGCAGGAGGGGTTCGAGGTCGAACTCGTTCTCGGAAACGATGACCTTCAGCCAGTCCTGGACGTACGCGCCGGGCTGCACCAAGCGGTCCTCGGGCAGGTAGAGCAGGACGGGGGCGCCCCTGAGGGCGTACGCCGTGTGGCCGGGCGCCACGAAGTCGCCTTCGTAGAGCCCGTGTGAGATGCCGTGGCTGTCCGTCAGGTCCAGCAGGGTGCACCAGAGCCTGCGGTCCGCAGTGTTGTGGATCGTGATGCGGGCCTGCGGCGGCTGCCCGTCGGGGGTGTACTCGTGCACCAGCTCGCCCGTGGCCGAGAGGCGCTGGGCACCGAGGATCGGCTCCACGCGGACCCGGACGAGCTCGGACAGCGTCGGATCGGGGTTCGCGAGGGCGCGTACCCGGTGCCAGTGCGCCAGGTGCGACAGGGCATTGACGACGCCCGCCACGTCGCCGTCGTCGCGCAGCGGCAGCGACGGCAGGGGGCGGCTGCCGCCGGTGACGCGCGCGACCCCGTCCGTGACGGCGACGGTCAGCGGCGTCCCGTCGCCGCCGGTCGCCAGCAGGGGGTGGTCATCGATCGCGGACCTGAGCGGATCCGTCCACGCACCGCCACCGGTCACCGTGACGGCCGCGGGCCGGAAGGCCATGGCGGACGGTACCGCGGGGGTGAGGCGGGTACGGTCCAGCGCCCCGGCAAGACCGTCCAGCGGTTCCACCCGGGACCGTTCGGGGAACACCTCGCGCACCGCCACGGTCCCGGTTCCGCCCGACGGAGTCCGTACGGTGAACTCGCCCCCCACCGCGTCCAGTCCGTGCACGGAACCGCAGTTGACCGACCAGGACCCGTGCGCGAAGCCGAGCCGAAAACGGGACGCGGGCACCCGCCCGCCGTGCAGGAACCCGAGGTCCCCCCGGCCGTGGAGGGTGGGGTGCTGCCGTCCGGGCCTGCCGTGCATCCGCGCCGTGGCCACGTCGAGGATCTCGCGGCACGATGCGTCGGGGCCCAGGTCGGCGAGGACCTCCAACAGCGCTGCGCTGAACACCCCGTGGCTGCTCCCCGGATCGACGGGTGAGGGCGAGACCTCCGTCGCCGGATGCGGGTCGGCGTCCGGGACACGGGTCTCGTAGGCGAGTTCGTCGAGACGGCTCGCCGCCAGCAGGACGTGCCGGGGTGCGCCGGCGGCCGGTCCCGAGAGCGATCTCCCAGCGCCGCGCCGCGTGAGCCGGTCCCACGACGGCTGCCAGGGCAGGCTGCGGGCCCTACGGTCCTCACGGGTCGCCCCGCCCGAGTAGCAGCAGTCGAGGACGGCCACGACGTGCGCGCCGGTCGCCGCGATCCCGTCCAGCAGCGCGCCCAGTTCGTCGTCGGCCAGGGGCAGGCCGCCTTCGTCCAGGCTGTCGTGGCACACCAGCGCCTGCGCCCGGCCGGTGGCCTCGCGCGGATCCTCGGTCGCACGGTCGGAGCCGTGCCCGCTGAACCAGAGCAGGGCCGTGTCCCCGGGGCCGACCGCGCCGAGGTGCGTGGTGATCGCCTCGACGACGGCCGACCGGTGGGCCCCGGCGTCGGTGAGCACGCGGATGTTCACCAGGGGGTCCGCCAGCGAGCGGAGCCATCGCTCGGCGGACGCGACGTCGTTGCGGCAGCCCGTCAAGGGGTGGGTGGGGTAGGCGTCGATGCCCACGAGGAGGCAGTTGACCGTTGGCATGCGGAAAGCCTGGCAGAGGGGGTGGGTCGCCCGTAGGGCGAATCCGGGTTGTCTTCGGGGCGCAGACGGTGAAACAGGCCTCCAAAAGGCTCGGGTTGGGGTTCACTTGAGGTCGGCACCCGCCCGGCGCGCGGGCTCGGGGCCGGGCCGTAACAGCGTTCGGACGGGCACATCACCGTCAACCCGGGCTGCCTGCACACGCCTTCGCGCCCGTCCGTGGCGCACTGAATCCGCATGCTCCGTTCCTTCTCGTACCCGCATCCGCATACGCGCCGCTCGTACGGCCCGTACCACCCGCGCCACCGCCCGGGTGCCTCCGCCTGATCCGTTCCGTAGCACCGCGCCGCCCTCTCGGGGGTCTCCGGCGCAAGGGGGACAGCATGACCGACACCACTCCGAACGCGACGCCGCCGGGCAACCCCGGCGGTCCGTACGGGCACGGTTCCATACCGGGACAGCCGCAGCCCTGGGGCGCCGGGCAACCGCCAGCTCCTGGTTGGGGACAACCGGCCCCGCACCCCGTCCAAGGGTGGGGTTACCCGACCCCTCACCCCGGGCAGGGCTGGGGACACGGGCAGCAGACCCCCGAGGGCTGGGGGGCCGCCGCCCCGCAGGAGACGCCCCAGGGCTTCCGCGAGTGGCGGTCTGTGGGAGAAATCGCGCAGTCCGTACCCGGCTGCCTCAACGCCGCCGTCCTGCTGGTGCCGGGAACGATCCCGCTCCTCATCATGTACTCGCTGGTCCGATCGGCACGCAATCGCGCGCATCGCGTCTTCCGCCTGGAACACGATCCGATCCTCGACCCTCCCCTGTCGCGGATGAAAAAGGTCCGCGCGGTGCTCGCCGTGCTGGCGTCGTCCGTCTTCCTCATCGCCTACGGGGCGCAGAACGACATCGAGAACGCCCTGACGGACGGCGCCGTACGCATGATGGTCGCGCCATGGCTGCTGGTGCTGACCGCCCCACTGCTCGTCTACCTGCTCATGAGATGGGCCTCCGTGAGCGAGCACGCCCGGATGAGGGGCACGCTGCGCGTGCCGCTCATCACCGTGGCCAAGTACGTGGGCGCGCTGTCGTCCGTGCCGTTGCTGCTGCTGGCGACCATCGGGGTACTGGGCTCCCTGGAGGATCACCCGTACATCGCTTTCGCGGTCGCCATCGTGATCGTGGCCCTGCTGGTGTGGGCTGCGGCGTTCACCTTGTTCTCGTCCAGCCTCGTGGTGCGCGCCGGGTTCGGGACCGGCCAGATCCACAAGGCGCTGCCCGGCCTGCTGACCGCCCTCCTCGTGTGGGAGTTCGTGCCCGTCGGCCTCCTGACGTCGGGCCTCCCGCCCGGGCCCGTACCGCTCGCGCTGCTGTTCGTGCTCGGCGGCCCGGTCACGGTCACCGCCGTGACGTGGTGGGAGGTCCACCGGCTGACGACCCGGTTCGGCGTGGTCCTGCGGCCCTGAACGGGGCACCCGACAGCGGCAGCCGCCCACCCGCCGCCGACATCCGCCCGCCATCCGCACCAGGACGAAGCACCCGAGGGAAATCCACGATGACCGGCTCCCGCCACCCCTGCTTCGATCCCGCCCACCCGCTGCCGCCCCCGTGGGAAAGCCAGTGGTTCGACGCCTCCCGCTGGGACCGCGACCTGCTGCTGGGCGAGGCGCAGGAGGCGGCTCCCGGGTCCCCGGAGGCTGCCGGTACCTGGCTGCGGCTCGGCCTGCTCTGTGCCGAGCGGGTGGCGGACGGCGGCGACCCCGAACAGGGCCCGTACGACCGTGCACTGGCTCGGGCCGCACTGGAGCGGGGCCTGGCGGCGGACGGCGGGCCCGTTGAACTGCGCGCCCACGGGTACCTGCACCTGGCCCAGTTGCTCCTCACGGAGGACGACGGGCACCCGACGCCGGCCACGGTGGATCGCGCCGAGACGCTGGTCGCCGCCGTCGTGAACCTCCCACGGGACACCGTCGACGCCGACGCGGCCCGGTGGGCACGCCTGCACCTGCCCGAGATCGCCGCCCTGCGCTGGTCGCTCACCGGCGCGCCGTCCGACCACGCGCGGGCCGTGGCGGGCTACACGGCGCTCCTCGACGGCAAAAGCCCCGAGGCCGGCGAAGGCCACGAACCCGCCCTGGCGCCGGCGGACCGCGCGGCGCTGCAGGAAGCCCTGGCCCGGCTGCTGTCCGAACGGGCGGCGCACATCGGTGACGCGCCCGGCCTCGCCGAGGGGGCCCGCCACTTCGCCGAAGCCCGGGCAGCGAGGGTCCGGGGCGCGCAGGCCGACGCCGACGACGTGTCGCCCATCGGGGACGGCCGGGGTGTCGCCCTCTTCAACCAGGGGGTACTGGCCTCGGACGCCGGGCTGTTCCGGGAGGCGGACGCCGCCTTCACCGCGTCGGGCGAGGAGGCGAGGGCCCGGCAGGCCGCCTCCGCGGCGCAGTCCGCGTCGGAGGGAGAGGCCTTCTGGGCCGACCGCGCGCAGCGGGCCGAGACGCTGGCCGTCTGCGCAGCGGTACAGGCCTGGCAGGTGGACGGAGCCGCCGCCGCACCGGGCGCACTGGTCGACCGTGTCCGCAGCGTCACCGGTTCCGCCGCGCACACCGGCGCGGCCGTCCCGAACGTGCTCGTTGCGCTGGCCTGCTTCCTCGTCGACCTCCCCGCGGCCGACACCGACCCGACGGAGCAGGCACACGCCCTGGAGCTGCTGGAGGAGGCCGCCGCCCGGTGGCTGCCGGAACACGGCCCCCCGCACGTCCCGTTCCTGAAGCTGGCGGCCTACCGCCTGGACCTGTCCAGTGACCGGCCGGCGGAGCTGCTGGCCTCCGCCCGGGCCGCCGCAGCCGTCCTCGACCGGACGGCGGAGCCGAATCCCCTCCTGTCGGCGCTCCTGATACGAGCCGTCGTCCGCGCCCAGTTGCTCGCCGGCGGGGGGAACACCGCCGACCCCGACGCGGCCCGCTACCGCGCCGAGACGGCCGCGGCGGCCGGCGCCGGTACGCCGACGGATGCCGAGCACTGGACCCGAACCGTCGACCAACTCGTCGGGCCCACCGAAGACGTCGAGGAACTGCTGCGGCGCTGGCAGCAGGGGACCGACCGCGACACGGACCACGTCGCCCACGCCATGGTCCTGCTGCGGCACACCCCCCTGCTCGACCCCGACCGGACGCGGCTCACCCCCGACCGTCTCCAGGCCCTGCTGGAGACGGTCGCGCCCGTGGAAGGGGCGCTCGGCCGGAACGCGAGCATGGCCGTCAGCGTGGCGCAGGGCCACTACGGGGCGCTGCGCGCCGGCCCGCTGCTGGGCCGCGCAGTCGAGGCCGCCGGGGTGGCGGCGACCGCGACCGGCGCCCCGGGCGAGCACGGCCCGGCCACCGGGCACCCGGACGTGATGGTCGGCATGGAGTCCGTCCTCAGAATCCTCAACGGCGTGGTGAACGGCGGCCACGACGACGTCACCGCGGGCGTGCGGGCCATGCGGGACCTCATCCGGCGCATGGAGGGGATGACCGAGGCCGAGCGCGCGGGCCTGCCGGACCTCGCCGGCCTCCAGGCCGTCTTCCCCGTCCTCTCAACGCTCCTGGAACCGGGATCCGCCGGCCCACGGGACCGGGCCCTCGCCGCCCTGAGCCCCGAGGTCCTCGGCATGGACCCCGGCCATCCGGCGTGGGAGGCCCTGCGGACCGAGCTGGCCCGGACCGCCACCCCACCGGCGAGCGGCGACATCGCCGCGCTCGACCTCGTCCGTTCCACGGCGGGCATGCCGTCGACACAACGCGCCGGGATGCTGGCCGCGATCGGCACTGCGCGCGCGGCGCGCGCCTACGGCAGCAGGGACCGCTCCGCCCTGCGGGACGCCGCCGCCGTGCTGAGGGCGGCCCGGGACGCAGCCGTACGCGGTGACGACGTGTGGCTCGGGTCCGGCATGCTCATCGGCCTCCTGGGCTGCGGTGAAGCGGTCCTGGGCCGCCCCTGGTCGCGGCGCCGGCGGCTCGACGAAGCCATCGAGGTCCTGGACCAGACGTACCGGGAGACCGGGGGCCCCGAGCATCCCTTCCGGGCCCACAGCGGATTCCTGTTCGCCAAGTCCCTGCGCCTGCGGGACGACGGGGCCGCGGGCGACCGGCAGAGGTCCCGGCGCATCGCCGCGGACGCGCTGCGGGCCACCGCGTACGGCGTGCTCCTCCAGGCCGGTACGGCCGACGCCGCGACGGCCGCCGCCGGGGCGAGCGCCACCGCGCTGAGCGTGGCCCACTGGTGCCTGGCGGACGGTGAACCGGCCGAGGCCGCCTGGACGCTCGACGCCTGCCGCGGCCTCGTCCTGCACGCGGCGACGACGGCCCGGACCGTCGAACGACGCCTGAGCGACGCCGGGCACGGCGCGCTGGCGGACCGATGGGCAAGGGTGCTCGCTTCCGGTGCCGCTCCGGCGAGCGCCCTGCGCCGCGAGGTCCTGGATGTGCTGCTGGCCTTGGACGGCGATGCTGCCGCCCGCCTGCTCTCCCCACCGGGCGTACCGCGGATCGCCGCCGCTTTGCGGACGCTCGGGCGCGACGCCCTGGTCTACCTGCTCCCCGCCGGCCCGCCAGGCTCTGTCGGTGAGGGCGCCGGCGCCGCGCTCGTGGTGGCGGCCGACGGACGGACCGGCGTCGTACCACTGCCGCTGCTGCGTGAGGACGCCGAGCCGATACGCCAGTACCTCGTCCGGCCGGAGGGCGGGCCGGTCCGGCAGGCCCGGATGACGGCCACCCCGCCGGAACGGACCGGACCGCGGAGGGACGCCGGTGTCGCCCCGGCCGACGGGTTCGATCCGGCCGCCGTGTTCGATCCGGTCGCCGCATTCGACGCCCTCACCACCGTCACCACCACGGAGCGGGGCGGCCGGCCCGCGCGGCGGGACATGGGCAGCGGGCCCGGCACCCATGTCCCGCCCCGTGCAAGGTCGCTGTCCCAGCGGCTCGACCGGCTGTGCGCCTGGGCCTGGCAGGCGGTGGCGGAACCCTTGGCGTGCGGATTGGATCGGGACGTACCGGTCGCACCGGCCGGCCGGGCGCCCCGGCTGGTCCTCGTCCCCATGGGAGAGCTGTCGGCCGTGCCCTGGCACGCCGCCTGGAGCACCCGGTCCGGCGGAGGGCGCCGGTACGCGCTGGACACGGCGGAGTTCACCTACACCGCCTCCGCCCGACTGCTGTGCGAGGTGGCCGAGCGCCCGGCACGGCCCCGCACCGACGCGGCCCTCATCGTCGGCGATCCGACCGGAGACCTGCCCTTCGCCGGTCGGGAGGCGGCGGCCGTGCGCGAGGCCTACTACCCGCAGGCCGTCTACCTCGGGCGCGCCGGGGCCGGCGGCCTCACCACACCCGGCGGGACGGGCCGTCCGCAGGAGGTGCTCGCGTGGCTGCGGTCCGGCGCCGGCCGGGGCGGCACGCTCCACCTGGCCTGCCACGCCACGGTGGTGGAGAACGTGCGGCACAGCGCGGCACTGCTGCTGCACGGAGGAAACCTGGCGGCGGAGGAGCTGACGGAGACCATCGACGGCGACGCGGACGGCGGGCACCCGGACCTGGTGGTGCTGGCGGCCTGCCGCAGCCACGTCTCCGGGCGCGGGACCAACGAGGCCTACACCCTCGCCACGGCCTTCCTCACGGCCGGGGCGCGGTCGGTGGTCGGCTCGCTGTGGCCGGTGCCCGACGAGGCCACGTCGCTGCTGATGTTCATGACCCACCACTACCTGCGGGCCGAGGGCCGTGGGCCGGCCGAGGCCCTGCGGCTGGCGCAGCGGTGGATGGCGGACCCGGGCCGGTCGCTGCCGCCACACGCTCCCGACGGGCTGGCGCGCCTGCTGCCGCGCATCGTGCCCGACGACCTGAGCGCCTGGGCGGGCTTCATCGCCACGGGGCGCTGACCGAACGCACGGGGCGGGACGCGGAGCCGGGACCGCCCCACAGGAACACGACGAGAGGCCACCGATGGACATCAGACTCGCCAAGGGCGCCAACGCCCCGCTGCCGGCACCCTCGTGCCGGGTGCAGCTCGTGTCGCCCGGCGCGGAGATCGATGTGTGCGCCGTGCTGCTCGGAGCCGACGGCAGGGTCCGCGGGGATCACGATCTGGTCTTCTTCAACCATCCGGTGGAGAGCGGGGTGGAGCTGACGGACGCGACGATCACGGTGAACCTGGCCGCGGTCCCCGCGTCGGTCGAGTGCGTCGCGATCGTCGCCGCGCTCGACACCGGCGCGAGCGGCCCCGTCTCCTTCGACGCCGGAAGCACCCCGCGGGCCGCGGTCGAGTGCGGTGGGACGCGGATCGTCTTCGAACCGCCGCCGCTGGTGGGCGGGGAGACGGCGGCCCTGGTGGTCGAGCTGTATCGGCGGGCGGGTGCGTGGAAGGTGCGGGCCGTGGGACAGGGCTGGGCCACCGGCCTCGCCGGACTCGCGACGGACTTCGGCGTGGTTGTGGACGACCCCGGCCCGACCCCGACCGTCACGCCCGCCCCCGTCCAGGCCCCCGTCCGGGTCCCCGTCCCGGCCCCGCCGTCGGCACCGCCGGCCCCCGCCGCGCGGCGCATTGTCCTCACCAAGTCCGGTACGGACGTGCTCTCGCTGCGCAAGGACGACCCCCGGGTCGTCGTGACCGCGACGCTCGAATGGGACGGCGGGAGCACGCGGCGACGCCAGGCCGGCGCGGACCTCGACCTGTACGCGCTGTCCGTCCCGAGGCACCTGGTGACCGTACGGGGGCAGCGGCCGAAGGCCACCGATCTGACCATCTACTACCGGCGCCTCGGCTCGCTCACCGGCCCGCCCTTCATCGCCCTGGACGGCGACGCCCGGGAGCCCGGACGCGAGACCGTCTCGATCGCCCGCCCCGACCTCCAGGGCTACGTCCTGCTGTGCGCCTACAGCGCGGTCGAGAACGGTGTCGGATCGTTCCGGTCCTACGGAGCACGGGTGGTCGTCACCGACAACTGCGGCTCCACCGTGACGGTGCCCCTGTTCAGCACCCGGGCCCAGGCCTACTGGGTGGCCATCGCCATGGTCGACTTCACGGCCGAGGAGGGCGTCCGGATCGGGCACGTGGAGCAGTACAGCGGACGCAACGTCGAGGCGCGCCCGACGCTGTACTCCAACGGCAAGTTCCGCATGGGCACCGGTCCCGTCGAGTTCAAGACCGTCCCGGCCGGCGGCTGACCACGGCCGCGGCCGGCTCGATACGGCAGAGGGGGAAGCTCGCGCGGCCGTCGTGGCGGGCCGGGCGCCGGGACGGGAGCGCGATCCGGTCGTGATACCCGTGGCCGCTCCCCGTCAGTGGCACCGCACGGGCGGGCTTGGGGAGCGGGGAGCCTTCACAGCGGATCCAGAGCTGCCACACACACCATTCCCATCCCGGGTTCGTAGCTTCGCCCCATGGCACGCCACAGGCACCGCTCCCCGTCCCGGATACCCCGCTACCTCGCGATCGGCACGCTGGCCGCGCTCACTGGCGCGATCGGTGTCGCCCAGACGGGCCCGTGGCCCCGGACGGGCGCGAACCCGGTGCGGACCGCCGCCTCGGTGACCGCGCTGCCGAGTCCGCAGACGACGGCTCCCTCACGGGAGGACATCGACACCGAGATCGCGGATGGGCTGGCGACCGAGGTCGAGGCGGCGGTACGGGAAGCCACGGCGGGGACCGAGGGGAACGCGGCGGTGGCCGTGCTCGACGTGACTACCGGGGTCAGTGTGTCGGTCGGCAGCGTCGATGCCGAGGAGCACACGTTCGACACCGCCAGCATCGTCAAGGTCGACATCCTCGCCGCGCTGCTGCTCCGGGCCGGTGACGCCGGGCGGTCCCTGACCGCTCAGGAGCGCCAGTGGGCGACGGTCATGATCGAGAACAGCGACAATGCCGCGGCGAACGCCCTGTGGGACGCCATCGGTGGTGCGCAGGGGCTCGCGGAGGCCAACACCCGGCTGGGTCTCGTCGAGACGGTTCCTGGCGAGGGCGCGTACTGGGGCCTCACCCGGACCACTCCGGACGACCAACTACGTCTGCTCCAGGCGGTGTTCGGTCATGACTCGGTCCTGTCCGCGGAGGCCCGGAACTACCTCGGAGGCCTCATGGGCTCCGTCGCGGCCGATCAGGCCTGGGGCGTGTCGGCGGCCGCCGACGCCCCCGGAGCAGCGCAGCTCAAGAACGGCTGGCTCGCGCGCAGCGGGACGGGACTCTGGGTGACCAACAGCATCGGACGGGTGGAGACGGCCGGGCACACGCTGCTGCTGGCCGTGTTGTGCGACGGGCAGCGGTCACAGGAGACCGGCATGGCCCTGGTCGAGGACCTCGCCGTGGCGGCGAGCGGCCCGCTCACCGACGAGTGACCGGAAGCGACCGCAGCACCGGCGTTCCGGCTGGCGTGCGAAGGGCTGCCGTCGCCCACCGGCAGGTTGGCCGGTACGCACCCCTTCGGCCGCGCGTTCCGCCGGACTTGCGGCGGGGCGCCGCATGCAGGGCGGGACGTACGTGCGCGGCCCGTCTTGGGCGGTCGGCCTCGGCCTCCGCGGTGGCGGGCGGGCCGGTCGGCTCGACGGGGCCGTCACGCGCCGGGTTCGGCGAACCGCCGGACGAAGGCGAGTGCGGTGTCGGCGACCTGGCGCCAGCCGTGGTCGATGGTGAGGGAGTGCCCGCGGCCGTTGATCTCGGTGATCTCGGTGATCTCGGTGACGGCGTGCTCGTCGTGGGCCTGCTTCTTGTACGAGGCGTTGGCGATGGCCCAGGGGACGGTGTGGTCTCTCTCGCCGGAGATGATCAGAAGGGGGCCGCTGTCGGCGGCCGTGGTGTCCACGGCCGCTTCGGTCCACGGGTTGAGGTTGGCCGCGGCGGCCTGGAAGAGGGGTTCGCCGGGGGCGGGGACGGCGAAGCTGTCGTACAGCTCGCGGGCCTCCTCCTCGCAGGGCGAACACGGCGTTGAGCACGCCCAGCGCGAGTGGCGCCGCCACCGCTGCCGGCCCCCGCAGCACGGCGGCGGGTCACTCGCACAGCATCCGGCCGGCCGACCGAGGTGACCGCGGTCTCGGTGGCGCCCCGGTCCGGCGCGTGCTCCGCTCGCGTGCGTGCGGTCCCTCGGGCTCTTGCACGCCTCGGGCACCGGGTTCGCCAGGGTGGCTTCCTCTCGTCGTGGATGCATCCATCCTCGGCGCCCGGGCCGGCCCGACCGACGACGAGATCTGCACAGCTCGTTGAGCCCAGCGTTAACGGTCTGTGCGCGTTCGTCCGGCCGGCCGGGACGCGGAGGAGGTCCCCCGGCCCGCCCGGCATCGGCCGGGGCCGCCCCGCGAGCGGCAGAACCCGCACGGTGACGTGGTGCGGCCGCCCTTCGTTGAACCTCGCGTGATCACGCCAACCACCGAGCAGATCGGCCTGTCCGTTCCCGTACCCGCTCTTCGGTCAGCAGCTCCCCCGCCGCATCCGGATCCCCGTGACGACGGGAGCCGTCGCGCTCCCGTGCGCGGCGCCCGCCGCCGTGCCACGGGGCCGCGGACGCCGTGGAAGCGAAGAACGAGGAAGGAACGACCTGTGCGCAAGCTCGTCGACGAGGAGGTCCCGATGGACATCGTGCCGACCGAGGGTCCCCCGCACCGGATCCCGGTGCGCATGAAGTACGACACCTGCGACCCCCTCGCGGTGCGCCTCGACATCCCGTTGCCCGACGGCTCCACGAACAGCTGGCGCTTCGCCCGAGCGCTCCTCCTGGACGGCCTCGGACACCCCTGCGGAGAAGGCGACGTGACGGTCTCTCCGATGGAACAACCCTACGGCGAGCGGGTGTTGATCCGCCTTCGAGCCAACCGGCAGGAAGCGCTGCTCGCCGTCGTCGACCGTCCGCTCAAGGCCTTCCTCGACCGCACCCACACCCTCGTGCCGTTCGGTCGGGAGCAGCACCACCCCTGCTACTGGTGGCATCTGGATACGGAGCTGGACAGCATCTCCCGCTTCTCCCGGTGACCGTTGAGCGTGCTCGACTGACCGTGCTCGACCATGCGGCCGGCAGGCCCTCCTGCCCGTACGCACACTCCGGAGCCGCTTCGCCGGCCTGACACTCCTCGGCCCGGCCCGACCATCCGGAGCCCCCACCGCCGACCCCACGCCGTCACTCCCCCAGACCCCGGGACTGACCGCGTTCCGGCGGATCCGTCTGAGGGCGCGCCGTCCGAGCCGTCCCGGCAGAGCCCTGCACTGAGCCTCGGCCAACGTGAAGTCGCAGTTGAAAAGGCTGGTGTGAGCGGATCTCGGGCTGCCACCGTTGGTCCTGGGTTCACGTCTGGTGCGCAGATCGTCTGACGGTGCGGTCGGCTTGCCGGTTTCTGCGCCTTGCGTGCGAACGGCCTTCTACGATCCTGTGCACGCTGGATGCCGAATTGCGGAGATGCATCACCGCGCGGCGCACGGGACTGAACGAGATCGAGGAACAGCGCACCAAGCAGCTAGCGGAAGTTCGGGCCTGGCGGGACGAGCTCGCCGTGGCCGGAAGTGGGCTACTCGTACCGGCTGAAGAACAAGCGCACGGGGGTCGCTACCTGGCCAGCGCCGACTTCAGCGCGAGCAGCTACGCCACGATCTACCCGTCGGTCGCGAGTGGCCAGGGGCGACTGGCCCAGACCTGGAAGGTGCTGAGCCTGGACAACGGCGAATACGTCGTCGAGCAGAAGGTCGGCGGAACGATCCTGACTGCGGACAACTACTCCAGCGGCACGGTACGGGGCAACCTCGACAGCCCGCAGTACGGGACCACCAACGTCAACATCCGCAACAGCCAGATCTGGATCCTACGGCCGGAGGGCACTGGCTACACCCTCCGCAACGAGGACGACGGCCTGTTCGGCCCCACCGGCCTGGGAGCCGGCCCGGTACCCGCCCCGTCCGCGTACACCCGGCCCAACCCCCACACGACGCCCGAGGTCCTGATCGGCACCACAATCCTGCCCTGCCCACTGGTCACCGACCCCGCTCTGGGGCAGGCTCGCAAGGCCCAGGAGAGCCCGTACTACCTCCTCAAGCGGTACGGCTTCTACAAGGTCGTCTCCTCCTACGACCACAGCGGGCAGATCCCGAAGACGGAGTCCCAGGGCACCACAGTGGGCATGTCCGCCACCAACGCCCGCGAGGTGGAATCCACCACCGGCATCTCGGTCACCGCCGAGACCACGAACTCCAGCAGCACCACGGTCACGGTGGAGCGCTCCTACCCCGCCAACAGTGAGAGGCTGGCCCCGAGCATCTGGTTCCGCTCAGACCGCTGCGTCCTGGAACGCACCGACGGCAGCAAGGTCATGGAGTGGCAGACCAGCACCGACCAGGACACCGTTGACAGCGTTTACCCTCCCGCCACTGGCTGACAGCCGGATCGGCGGTCCGGGCCATCGACTCTCGGCGGTTCGGGCTGCGCCGTCCGGAGGACGGCGCAGCCCGAAGAAGTCGCGGTTCCCGTCACCACACCGACCCTCGTCGGCGTGGTGACGGCGAAGAGAAGCGCTGCAGCCCAGTGTCCCGGTCGCCCCGCGTCCGTGCCGAATGAGGGCTCCCCCTGCGACGACAGCGGGTCGGGGACCGTACGGGTGAATCGGGGTGAATCGGTTTGGGCGGTGAGGGAGGCGGCTGCCAGGATCGCAAACATGATCTTCAAGCGATCCCTCGCCGCCCGGCCGACTGCACACCGTCCCCTGGGACGCGCCGCGTTCGTGGTCTCCGTCGCCGCGGCCCTGTTCTCAACGCTGGCGGTCCAGCCGGCGTCGGCGACCGACGGCGCCACCAGCGTGTGGGGCCCCACCGGCGCGCAGGACAGCTCCACGTTCAAGGTCTCCACCAGCTCGGTGCTGTGCCCGGAGGGGATGTCCGTGCAGTCCGCCGGCTACATGACCGGAGGCTTCCAGGGCTCAGCGACCGAGTCGTACCAGTTCATCCTGGCCAGCTTCCCCATCGTCCAGGACGGCCGTGTCGGGTGGCAGGTGTCCGCCGCTTACTCCACGGTGACCGCGAACATCGTCTGCGTCCCCGAGGCGAAGCCGGGCGAGCAGACCATCGTCGTGGGCCCCACGGCCAAGTGGACGGGCAGCAACCGTCCGATGTCGGTCGCCTACTGCCCGGCCGGCAGCACCGTGGCCACCGGCGGCTACCGCCTCGACAACCTCACCACCAACGGCAGCCGCATCACCGCCCACGTCCTGGCGAACGGCCCGACCCAGAGCGCCAGCGGCTGGTACACGGAGACCTACGGCTCGGACGCCACCACCGCTGCCCTCTGCACCAAGAACTGACCGCCACCCCGGCCGACACGCGACCTGGCCGGCCCGTGCACCGCACGGCACCGGTCCATCACGCGCCACACCCAGAACACGGCTCTGCCCCAGCGCAAGCCGGGGCAGACCGCCAAGCGGAGGCGTGGAGGCTCAACGCCCCCACCAGAGGTCAACGAGCACACAACCCGACTCGCTCCCCGTGAAGACCATCGGTCGGTTCAGTCCTTCGGCCGCAGTCGGAGGAACACGGCGGCGGCGCACAGCGCCTCCCCGACCCCGACCACCTCCCCCGGAGACTCCACCTCCCGGCCGACCACGGCCCCGCCGCATCCTCGACGCCACCACACCCCGGCGCGCCCCTCACTCCCGCCACGCACGCCCTCAGCGTCCACTTGGCCTCCTGCGGCTCACGACCGCTGCCCTCGGACGGGTGGTCTTCTCCACGGGCTCCGGCTACACCCCGTACGCGCTCCTCGAAGACCGGTCACACCAGCTCTTCGACCTGCGACTCCCATGTGCGGTTCCGGTCAGCCGGAGTCCTGCGTCATGGCGTGGGGCCGCGCAGCCTCACGGCCGCGGTCACCGGACTTCCCGCCGCACCCGGACCCGCGGGGCACGCGGATCCGGCGCTCCGGGCCCGGGACCGGCCGACCGGTCGCCCCCGTGCTCCACCGGAGTCCGGTGCGGCCCGCGGCGCCTCCTGATCAGCCTTCTCCCGATCCGTGCCCTGGACGGTGAGGCGGCACACCTCCTCGTCCACGGACAGCGACATCCAGAAGGTGGGAGCGGAGCCTTTTCCCCACAGGTCCCGGGCTGCCGCGTGCACGACGCTGACGAGCGCCTCAGTGTCGCCGGTTGCGAGCCCCATCGAGGTGCAGGCGGAACGGGCGAGCCTGACGGCCAGCACGACGCCGAGCCGATCGCGAGGCAGTTCTAGTTTCCAGGAGAATTCCATGCGACTCCCGCCCCTGCCTGGGTGCCGAGCAAGCCGTCCGTCCGGCTCTCCCACGTTCCTCGTACCGAAGGAGGGCTGACAGGGCCGGACGGCTCTGCGGGAGAGCCGTCCGGCCCCGTTTCCACTGCGGTACCGCGCGGCCGGATCGCGCCGCACCCGGCCGTTCGAGCCGTTCGAGCCGTTCGAGCCCGCCGGACGGGACCAACGGTCCCCTCGCTCGGGACGCCCGGCCCCTCCATCCTCCCCGCGCCCCGGGACCACGGTGGTCGCGGAGGTTGCACATCCATGAATCCACGCATCAGTCACCTGGCGGCGGGCACCGGCCCCACGTCCATCCCCACCGACCGGGACCGGGGTCGCGATTCGGACAGCCATGATCCACACGATCCGCACGCCGAGGGCGGCACCACCATGAAGGCACGCGCCGAGGAGCTCCACCGTGCGCTCACCGAACGCGCCGCTCCCGGCCTGCCGAACCTCGCCATCGTCTGTGAGCTTGCGGTCGAGGCCTGCGGGGTGGAGTCCGCGGCGATCCTCATCGGCCGCGGTCAACAACGGGGCTCCCTGCACAGCACCGACGGCGTCGCCGGCGCCATGGAGGACCTGCAGATCACACTGGGTGAAGGGCCCAGCGTCGACGCCTGGGACAGCCGGGAACCCGTGACCGCGGGCGACCTGGCGGAGCCCCGCTTCCTGGAGAGATGGCCCGGCTTCACACCGCAGGCCCACGGGGACGGCGTCTGCGGGGCCTTCGCCTTCCCCCTCCAGGTCGGGGCCATCCGCCTGGGAACGCTCTCGCTCTACCGTCGTGAGCCGGGGCACCTGATGCCCTTGCAGGTCCGTGACGCCCTGCTGCTCTGCACCGTGGCGCTCAACCAGTTGCTCTCGCTGTCCGAGGACAGCGCCTCGTCGGAGCCCGGAACCCTCGGTCTCGGAGCGGAGAGCCTTCAGGTCTACCAGGCAACCGGTATGGCCGCCTCTCAGATGCAGGTCGGCATCGAGGAGGCGTTCGCCCGGATGCGGGCCCATGCCTTCAGCGCCGGGATGTCCCTGTCGGAGGCCGCTCGACAGATGACCGCCGGCCAACTCGTCTTCGAACCGGTGAGCGACGGCAACAGTCCGCGATGCGGGCCGGCCGAAGAGCCCGGTGACGAGGTGAACGGTCAGGGAGGAACACAGTGATGGACAGGGAAGAGGCCCTGGCCTCCGCATTCGTGGAGCTGGCAGACACCCTGGTCGAGGACTTCGACATCATCGACTTCCTCAACAGACTCGCCGAGCACTGCGTGTCGCTCCTGGACGTGGAAGGCGCCGGCATCCTGCTGACCAATCCGCAGGGGGAGCTGCACCTGATCGCCGCGTCCAGCGAGAAGACGCGCCTGCTGGAACTCCTTCAGTTGCAGGGGCACCAGGGCCCCTGCGTCGCCTGCTACACGGAGGGACGCAGAGTCGACTACACGGATCCGGACCCAGCTCAGGAGGTGGCCAGCCTGCCCTGGCCACGATTCGCCAAAGCGGCACGACAGGAAGGTTTCCGCGGCGTGTGTGCCCTACCCATGCGGCACAAGGGCACCGTCATCGGCGCGCTCAACCTGTTCCTGCACGAACCCGGTCCGCTCGACGACCGGCGTGCCGCGCTCGGCCAGGCCCTCTCGGACATCGCCACGATAGGCATCCTCCAGGAACGGGCCACGAGACGCCAGGAGATCCTGGCGGACCAGCTGCAGTACGCCCTCAACAGTCGAGTGGTGATCGAACAGGCCAAGGGATTCCTCGCCCATCGGCTCGACACCAGCCTGGACGAAGCCTTCACGGCGCTCCGTGGACTGGCACGCGGGAGCAACCGCAAGCTGGTGGACATCGCCATGGAGGTGATCACGGACCCCAACAGCGTGGTCCCCGATCTCCAGCCGTGAAGCCCTCGGCCGGACGACCGGCGCACCGCATAAGTCCTATCGTCATGCTTATTTCGCGTCATCGGCGTGGCGCCGTGACACGGCACTAACATGCGCTTCAGGCCCCCCTCGGAAAGACGGGGGCCTGAACCAGGTGCCGCCCCAGACCCCGGCGGACTGAGGACACTCCACGCCCGGAGTTGTGGTGCACCTTTTCACGCTCAATCTCGCCCATCCCCACCACTATGTCGTCTCCTGCCATGGCGATGCAGACATCGTGAGCGCTCCCCTCATACGACGTGCCCTCGGCAACGCCCTCCGGCACGCCGGAAACCGTGACGTCGTGGCCGACCTCTGCGAGATCGACTTCATGGACAGCTCCGGTGCGGCCCCCCTGGTCGAGGCGGACCGGCTGCTCCACGCCAGGGGCCGCCGTCTGTGGATCGGCTGCTCGGGCGCACACGGAGCCCGCTTCCTGCACCTGCTGAAGCTGGACGGGTACTTCCCCAGGGTGCCCCCGTCGGTGGCGCTCCCGCTGTGCAACAGCGGCCTCGGCCACATCACCGGGATGGAGTAGCGGGCCCCGCACCGCCGTCGTCACCCTGCCGCATTCCGGCCGTGTCCCTCCTGCCGCGCACCAGCGCGAGGGGGCGCATGCTGAAAGAGGCCGGAAGGGACGGGCCGAAGGGAGGCGAGAGCCCATGGGCGCCCTTGACCTGGTGGTCGTCGTGGCCGCCGTCGTGGTGATCGGCGGGTTGGGCTGGTACTTCTTCGGACCCCGCCGGGCCGGAACGGCCCGGCTGGAGGACGGGGTGCAGCGGGTGGACGTGGTCGTACGGGGCGGCTACAGCCCGAACCTGATCAAGGTCCGGCAGGGCACGCCGCTGGAGCTGGTCTTCGATCGGCAGGAGTCAGGGGAGTGCACCTCCCGGGTCGTGTTCCCCGATCTCCACGTGAGCGCCGGGCTGCCCGCCCACACGCGCACCACGGTGCACCTGCGGCCCGACCGTCCAGGCTCGTTCGGCTTCGCCTGCGGCATGAACATGATCCACGGCACCCTGCTCGTCGAACCGGACGGCGACCCCGGATCGGCCTCACCGCCTCCGGACGCCGGGCGGGCCGCCACCGCATCCGCCACTGCTTCCGGCAGCCCATCCGGCGGGGCCCCGGCTTCCGCCGTGGAGCGGTCGGCGGCCGAGGCGGAGGCCGCCGACGTCGCCGAGCGGCAGGCGGAGATCGCGGACCTGACCCGTCGGGTCGCCACCGGTGCGGTGCTCACCCTTCCGGTGCTGTTCGCGGTCATGGCGCACGAGCTGTTCGGTGCCGACTGGGTACCGGGATGGCTGCTGAACCGCTGGCTCCAGCTGGCCCTGATCACCCCGGTGATGTTCTACACCGGGTGGCCGATCCACGTCACCGGCTGGCTGGCGCTGCGCCACCGCGGTGCCGACATGAACTCGCTGATCACCCTGGGCACGAGCGCCGCCTACGCCTACAGCCTCCTCGTCACCCTCGCCCCGGGACTCCTTCCGCAGGACGTGCGCGAGGTGTACTACGAGGCCGTCGGCGTCATCCTCACCCTCATCCTGCTCGGCAGACTGCTGGAGGCCCGAGCGAAGGCCGGCACGGGCGAGGCCATCCGTTCCCTCCTGGGACTCCAGGCCCGCACCGCACGCGTCGTACGGGACGGCACCGAGAGCGAAATCCCCGTCGAGGACGTGACCGTCGGCGACGAGATCGTGATCCGGCCCGGAGAGAAGATCCCCGTGGACGCCGAGGTCCTGACCGGCTCCTCCGCGATCGACGAGTCGATGGTGACGGGCGAGCCGATGCCGGTGTCCAAGCGCACCGGGGACCAGGTCATCGGGGCCACCGTCAACACCACCGGGTCCCTGCGCGTACGGGCCTCCAAGGTCGGCGCGGACACGATGCTCGCCCAGATCATCCGCCTCGTACAGGCCGCGCAGGCGTCCAAGGCGCCCATCCAGCGCCTCGCCGACGCCGTCTCGGCGTATTTCGTTCCCGCCGTCATCGCCATCGCCGTCGCCACGTTCGCCATCTGGTTCACCCTCGGGCCGCCGCCGGCCCTCACCCTGGCCCTGGTCTCGGCCGTGGCCGTGCTGATCATCGCCTGCCCGTGCGCGCTCGGGCTGGCCACCCCGCTGTCGGTGATGGTAGGCACCGGCAAGGGCGCCCAGGCCGGCATCCTCATCCGCTCCGCCGAGGCCCTGGAAACCGCCCACAAGATCGGCACCGTCGTCCTCGACAAGACCGGCACCGTCACCGCCGGAAAGCCCGTCCTCACCGACGTCCACACCGCCGACGCCACCACCGAGGACGAGCTGCTGCGGCTGGTGGCAGCAGCCGAGGAGCCGAGCGAGCACCCCCTTGCCCAGGCCATCGTCGCCGGCACCCGCGATCGCGGCGCAGCCTCGCCGGCGGCCCCCGTCTCCGGCTTCGAATCCGTCACCGGTCAAGGAGTCAGGGCGACCGTCGCCGGCCACACCGTTCTCGTGGGCTCCCCCCGCCTCCTGGCGACCGCCGGCATCGACACCGGCTCGCTGAGCGCGGAGGCGGCGCGCCTGTCGGCCGAGGGAAAGACCCCGGTGCTCGCCGGGATCGACGGCAGGCCGGCGGGGGTCCTGGCCGTCGCCGACACCGTCAAGGACGACTCCGCGGATGCCATCGCCGCCCTCCAGCGCCTCGGCATCGAAGTGGTCATGCTCACCGGCGACAACGCCCGTACCGCCGCCGCGATCGCCACCCAGGTCGGCATCGGCCGGGTGCTGGCCGAGGTGCTGCCGGAGCACAAGGCCGACGAGATCCGCCGGCTCCAGGCCGAGGGAAGCACCGTCGGCATGGTCGGCGACGGCATCAACGACGCCCCCGCGCTGGCCGCCGCCGACGTGGGCCTCGCGATCGGAACCGGCACGGACGTCGCCATCGAAGCCGCCGACGTCACCCTCATCTCCGGTTCCCTCAGCGGAGTCGTCACCGCCGTCACCCTCTCCCGCGCCACGATGCGCAACATCAAGCAGAACCTCTTCTTCGCCCTCGTCTACAACGCCGTCGGCGTCCCGCTCGCCGCCGGAGCCCTCTACCCGCTGTGGGGCATCCGCCTCAGCCCGATCATCGCCGCCGGAGCCATGGCGCTGAGCTCCCTGTCCGTCGTCACCAACGCCTCCCGCCTGCGCCGCTGGCGCCCCGCTCCCCTGCCGCACGCCGCACCGGCCCGCGTCCGGCCCCGGGTCGAGACTCCGGCCGACCGCGCTGCCGCCCTCCGCCGCCCCGACACCACGGGCCCTCACCCGCATCCTGGCGAGGAACACCCGGAGCCCGACAGCGCCGCCGCCGCACGACGGGCCGTGGACCCCGTGTGCGGCATGCGGATCGACGCGTGGGACCCGGCCGCGCCGCGCCGCCGGACCGGCACCGGCGAGTACCTCTTCTGCTCCGCCCACTGCGCGGCCGCCTTCGACGCCGACCCGAGCCGCTACGCCACCGGACACGACGGCGCGCACGAGACCCGGTGAGCCCGTCTTCGCGCGCGGGCTGAGGGCGTCCGGCCCGGCTCCGGCCGCGACGGCCGGGGCAGGGGAGCCGGAAGGGACGCGCGCGACCGCCCCGACGGTGGGCGGCCCGGCGCGTGCCTGCGGCTCAGGGGGCGGCGAAGAGCGGCCGTACGGCGCGGACGGCTCGTTCGAAGGGCTCCGTACTACCGCTCGCCCGGCACAGCACCTGGGCGCCTTCGAGGAGGGCGATCAGCAGGGCGGCCTTCTCCTGCGCGTCGGCCGCCGGCAGTCCCGCCTCGCCCAGGTTCCGGACGAGCTGGTCGGTCCATGAGGTGAAGGTCTCGGCAGCGGCCCGGCACAACGCGCCGCCGTCCTCGTCCGCGGGGACGGTCACGGCGGCCACGGCGCATCCGGCACCGCGGGCCGCGGCCCGGACGACCGGCCGTGCGAACTCCACGAAGGCCAGGGCGACACCCTCCGGGTCGGCGGCGCGGAGTTCCGAGAGCCCGGCGCGCACCTCGCGGCCGTGCTGCAGGGCGGCCTCCGCCGCCAGCTCGTGCTTGCCGCGGGGGAAGTGGTGGTAGATGGCGCCCCGGGCCGCCCCGCTCTGCGCGAGCACCTCGGTGAACGACATGCCCTGCAGTCCGCGTTCGCGCAGCGCGTCCACCGCGGCGTCCACCATCCGGCTCCGGGTCTCCTTGGCCATCTCGTTCCGCCCTCCGTCACTTCCCGCTTGACTAGTACGCCCATCCTATTCCACAGTGGATCTCGCTAGGACGTACGTACTAGTTCACCGTCAATCTCGGGGAGCACACCCATGCCCATCGCCGTCATCGCACCCACCGGCGCCCTCACCCCGGCCGGAGAGCGGGAGATCATTCCGCAGCTCAGCGAGGCTCTCATCGACGTGAGTGGCCTGACCGGCAACACCTTCTTCACGCCGATGGTCGCCGGCGTGCTGCACCTACTCGACCCTCGGCACGTGTACGCAGGCGGAACCAACCGTTCCCTCGTGCTGATCGAACTGAAGCTGCCCGACATCGGCCTGGCCTCCGTCGAGACACGAGCGGCCTTCATCGAGAGGGCCACCGACATCGCGTACGGGCTCATGACGCCCGGCCACGATCGCGACGACATCCGGATCAACATCGTCAACGCCCCGGACGGAGGCTGGGGCATGGGCGGCCAGGCGTACACCGGGGAGCGCATGGGTGAAGCCATCACCCGGGCGGCCGGCGCGGCCGGAGCCCACCCCTGACCGGCCGCCCACGCCTCGACGACACCGCCACGGGAGACGCCGAGCGGGACGAGGCGCTCGCCGTCCGGTGGACCGCGCACGGTGTTCTCACCGTCCACCCGCCGCACGGCGGCAACCGGGGAAGCGGCGGTGCGGCCCGCTCCGAGTGAGCCAGTGCTCCACCGCGCCGAGAGAGGTGGCCCGGGGGCGTTGCCCGGCGCCCGGAAGGGCGGGCACGAGGCCGGATCGGGGCCCGGCCGGGGGCCGTACCCGGGGAGTCCGGCACGTCCGACCGGCCCGTGGCGCCGTGTGGGCCGGCAGGGGCCCGTTGGGGGGAATTACCGGATGCGGCGGCCCCGGACCGCGGTGTGCGCGCGACCTCCGGGCGGCACCAGCCCCCAAGGTGGGACCTGCTGTCCTCATATCGGAAGGAAGACGCCCCATGGGAGCAGGTCCGCTGACCCGCGACACGCTGCGGACCCAGCTGTGGCCGTTGCCGACCCTGGGCGTCCTCCTCGCCGTCGCCGCGGGCGTGGGCCTGCCCAGGCTGGACATGCGGATCGGGCACCACGTTCCGCAGTCGCTCACGGCGTACCTGTTCGGGGGCGGCCCAGCGGCGGCACGGACCGTGCTGGAAGCGATCGCCGGCTCCCTGATCAGTGTCACGGCCCTGACGTTCTCGCTCACGGTGGTCACCCTGCAGCTGGCGAGCAGCCAGTTCTCCCCCCGTCTGCTGCGGACCTTCAATCAGGACCGCTACGTGCAGGCCACGCTCGCGCTGTTCCTCGCCACCTTCACCTATGCCCTGACCGTACTGCGCACCGTGCGCACCGAGGCCGACGGGCAACCGCCGTTCGTGCCGCAGCTTTCGGTCACGCTCGCCTTCCTCCTCACGCTGGCGAGCGTGTTCGCGCTCGTGGCCTTCCTGTCCCATCTGGCGCGCAAGATCAGGGTGGAGACCATGCTCCGCGATGTGCACGTCGCCGCCGACGACACCCTTCGCAGGCTCGTCCCCGAGGCCCGCCCGGCCATCCCCGGGGGCGCCGCCGGGGCGCCGGAAGCCCCTGGCGACGCCCGGACCGCCCTGTCCCTGTCCGCGGGGACCTCGGGCTTCCTGGCCGCCGTGGACGAGAAGGCACTCCTGGCGGCGGCGATCGAGGCGGACGCGGTCGTCCTGATCGACCGGTGCCCGGGAAGCTCACTGATCGCCGGTACCCCCGCCGGGGTCGCCTGGTCCCGTACCGGCACCCCGTTCCCTCCGGACACGCGGCGCCTCCTGATCGAGCGGACGGCCCGTGCGCTGCGCACCACGCCCGAACGCACTCCCGATCAGGACATCTCCTTCGGTCTGCGCCAGCTCACCGACGTGGCCACCCGGGCGCTGTCTCCCGGGGTCAACGATCCGACCACCGCGATCCACGCCCTCTCGCACTCCTCCGCGCTGCTGTGCGCCATGGCGCAGCGCGACCTCTCACCCCGGCGCCTGCGCGACGACCGCGGCCGGGTCCGCGTCGTACTGCGCCGGGCGACCCTCGCCGAACTCCTCCACCTGGCCGTCGACCAGCCGCTGCACTACGGTGCGGCGGATGCCGCGGTCCTGTCCCGCGTCACCATGCTGCTGCGGGAACTGGCCTGGCACAGCGGACCCGAGCAGCGGCCCGTCGTCGCCGAGCACCTCGCGCGGCTGCGGTCCGCCATCGCCACACAGGAACTCCACCCGGGCGACAGGATCCGCCTGACAGACCTCGCCGACAGCGTCGGGCAAGCCCTGGACGGCCACTGGACCACGGCTGCGCCCTGACGTCCGTCCCGGCTCCGCTCGCAGACCGACGGGGGAACCCCGGGACGGGGCCGACGCCCGCCTCCCGGTGGCGCCGTGGCGGCTGCGTACCGCCCTATGGTGATCTCCGGTCGCGGTACCGGCCCCGCAGGTACAGGGCTGCGGTGACCAGCAGTGACACCCAGGCGAGACCTTCGCGACCGGTTCGTCCGCACGGGCACCGGCCCACCCCGGGCAGGGCCGCCCGCCCCGGTTCCCGCCCGGGGCGCCTGCTCGTCAGCTCCCCAGCGCCTCGGGTAGTCCCGCGAGAGACGGCCGGGTGTCGACCGGGGACAGGCCGTCCACCGGGCCGCCCTCGGTCCGCGGCGCCGTCCGGTGCGACGGCTGTGGAGTCCGGTCCTGGTGATGGTCCCCGGCGCGTTCGAGAAAGCGCAGGAGTTCGACGGGGAAGGGCAGGACCAGCGTGGAGTTCTTCTCGGCGGCCACGGCCACGACGGTCTGCAGGAGCCGTAGCTGGAGCGCGGCCGGCTGTTCGGACATCACCGCCGCCGCCTGGGCGAGCTTCTTGGACGCCTGGAGCTCGGCGTCCGCGTTGATCAGGCGGGAGCGCCGCTCGCGGTCGGCCTCGGCCTGCCGTGCCATGGAACGCTTCATGCCCTCGGGCAGCGAGACGTCCTTGATCTCGACCCGGTCGATGGTCACGCCCCACTCGACGGCCGGACTGTCCATCATCAGCTCCAGGCCCTGGTTGAGCTTCTCCCGGTTCGACAGCAGCTCGTCGAGGTTGGACTTGCCCAGGATCGAGCGCAGCGAGGTCTGCGCCATCTGCGAGACGGCGAACCGTAGTCCTCCACCCGGATGATCGCGTCCACCGGGTCGACGACCTTGAAGTAGATCACCGCATCGACCCGCACGGTCACGTTGTCCCGGGTGATGCCGTCCTGGGCGGGCACCGGCATCGTGACGATCTGCATGTTCACCTTGTGCATCCGGTCGACCACGGGAACGACCATGGTGAAGCCGGGCCCGCGGACGGAACCCATCAAACGGCCGAAGCGCAGCACGACCCCCCGCTCGTACTGTCTGATCACCCGCGCCGCGGCCGCCACGTAGAGCACCGCGCCGACGCCCGCCACGACCAGAGCGGCCAGCAGCCCTTGCAGCATGACAATCACCCACAAAGATGACGTTTTACTTCTTTTTTGTATTGTTCCCCGCTCGGGCGCCGAGTAGGCCCGGGGTCGGCCGCCGCTATGTGTGGAACCGCAGGTGCCGGGGCAGCCGCCGCATGGGAGCGGGTGTGGTGGTCGGGGTCGTCGACGCCGGGGGGCTGGGGGGGGGCTGGTGCCGGCGGTACGGACGGCCGCTGCGGAGGCGGCGGCTCACGATGGCATCCTGCGGATCCTGCACGCGGTGGAGTGGCCGGTCCCGCCCGCCCCGGAGCTCGTACGCCGCTCGCCCGAAGCCGCTGTGGTCGTGGTGGGGCACCGGAGTACGGGAGGGTTCCCACGGCTTCCGCCGGGACCGGTCGCGCTGCGGGTCGTCGCCCATGCCGGGCGCCCCGTCCTGGCGGTCCACCCTGGCGAGGGGACCGGCTCCGGTGCAGCGGGGCGCCGGGTCGTCATGACGGCGCGGTGGTCAGCCGCGGCACGACGCCCAGCACCCCGTCCACCCGCCAGGCCGCTCGCAGCAGGGCGAAGGGATCGGTGGTGGAGCAGGGCAGCCCGTGGAGGGTGACGACGCCCTCCCGCACGTGGATCCGCAGGAGGTCGTCGGCGGACGGTGGCAGACGGGACGTGATCTCCGCCGCGACCTCGGCGCGGATCTCCTCGTCCGTCCGCAGGAAGACCCTCAGCAGGTCGCGGCGGGTGGTGATGCCGATGAGACGGTCCTCTTCGTCCACCACCGGCAGCCGGTCGACCTGCCTGCGCTCCATGACACGGGCGGCCTCGGCCACTCGCTGCTCCGGATGGACCGTCACGGCCGGCGTCGTCATCAGCTTGGCGGCCGTCACAAGGCCCGCGGCCCGGCCGGACTCGCCCGGCCTGCGGGTGAGGTCGGTGCGGGAGACCACACCCACCACCTTGTCGTCCTCGTCCACCACGGGCACGCCGCCGATCCGGTGACGGTCCATCAGCTGTTCCAGTCGCCTCGCGGACGTCCCGGCGCGGGCCGCGACGACGTCGCGGGTCATCACCTGACCCACCAGGGGTGTCTTCATCGTGAACCTCACCTCCGGCACGCTCGCCCCTTCCGGCCTTTCCGACCACCCCAGCCTGCGCCGCACCGGAATCCACCGGACAGGGGCCGACCGGCCCCGCCGCGGTGCCGGCCGTCCTCCGCGTTCCGGGACGCGGCCCCTCCGGCGCGGCGGCCCACCCGGCAACCACCCTCGAGGCGCGGGTCCGGGAGGGAACCTCCGCGGCGCTCCACCGCACCGGCGGCCGGGACAGGGCCGATCGGCCCTGTCCTTCGGCCTCTTGTGGAAGGCACCATGGGCAGCGTTCGCGCGTGTGCCGGACGGAACCATGCCAAGGAGAGAATCCATGCCCCCCAGCGGCACCCCTTCCCCCGCGCAGACGCCCATCAGCGTCTTCCTCCTCGACGACCACGAGGTGGTGCGCCGGGGTGTGCACGACCTGTTGGACGCCGAGCCCGACGTGACCGTGGTCGGTGAGGCGTCCACGGCCGAGCAGGCGTTGGTCCGCATCCCCGCGCTGCGCCCCCAGGTCGCGATCCTGGACGTGCGGCTCCAGGACGGCGACGGGGTCAGCGTGTGCCGGGAGTTGCGCTCGCGGATGCCGGACCTCGCGTGCTTGATGCTCACCTCGTTCGACGACGAGGAAGCACTGCTGGACGCCGTCATGGCCGGCGCGTCCGGCTACGTTCTGAAGCAGATCTCCGGCACCGACCTGGTCAACGCCGTACGCACGGTCGCCGCGGGCCAGTCGATGCTCGACCCCGGGGCCACCACCCGGCTGATGGCGAGGATGCGCGGCGAGGTCCCCCCGGAGGAGGCGGCACCCGGCCTGCCCGGATTCACCGACCGGGAGAAGGAGATCCTGGTCCTGGTCAGTGAAGGGCTCACCAACAAGGAGATCGGACAGCGGCTCTACCTGGCCGAGAAGACCGTCAAGAACATCATCTCCCGGCTGTTCACCAAGCTGGGCGTCGAACGCCGAGTCCAGGCCGCGGTGATCGCCAGCCACGCGCTCACCCCGCCCCGTCAGCATCCCGTGCAGGCGACCGAATAGGAACAGAACCGGTTCCCCCGACTGCGGGATGGGCCCGGCTCGTTCCGGTGGCGGCCTCGACAGCGCCGCCGCCGGAACGAGCCGGGCCCATACACGTGTCCATGACAACCCTGGTGCCGGACCGGGGACACTCGGCACCGCGGAAGGGCGGTGGTCCGTGCCACGGTCCGTCCTCCCCGCCGGGTCTTCACCAGCGGGCGAGGAACGTCGCGACCGCCGTTCCCGGTATGAGGGTGAACCCGGCCACGGCCCAGGCCGTAACGGCGCGCGCCGCGGCAGGGCGCCGGTACGCGCGGGAGGCGGGTGACCCAGCGCCGACCAGCGTCCGGCCTCCTCCCGCTGCTCCGCGCCGTGCTGGACGCGGCCCTGGACGGCCAGGGCGCAGGAGGCGGCCGTTCCGGCCACCGCCGCGAGAGCGACGAGCCCCCGGGGCGCTGCCGCCAGGAGCAGCAGCGTGACGAATGCGGCGGTCCCCCAGCCCGTGAGGCAGGCCGTGGCGGCCCAGCCTGCGGGACACCGGGCGGTCGGCGCCCGCGCGTATGTCGGTGATCGCGGGGACGTACCAGACACTGCCGGACACACAGAGGACCGCGACACCGAGTGCCGTCAGCACGTGGGACATGGGCTTCTCCTTGCCTGAGCCGTGCGGAGCCCGGCGCCGGCTCAGTGAGCGGCCGGTTCGAGGGCGGCGATCTCGGGGTGGTGGAGGTCGAAGGCGGGCGACTCGCTACGGATGCGCGGCAGGGCGCGGAAGTTGTGCCGCGGCGGCGGGCAGGAGGTCGCCCACTCAAGGGAACGGCCGTAGCCCCACGGGTCGTCGACCTCGACCTTCTTGCCGTACCGGGCGGTCTTCCACACGTTGTAGAAGAACGGCAGGATCGACAGGCCGAGCAGGAACGAGCCGATGGTGGAGAGGGTGTTGAGCCCGGTGAAGCCATCCGCGGCGAGGTAGTCGGCGTAGCGGCGCGGCATGCCCTCCGCGCCCAGCCAGTGCTGTACGAGGAAGGTGAGGTGGAAGCCGGCCGTGAGGGTCCAGAAGGTGATCTTGCCGAGGCGCTCGTCCAGCATCGTGCCGGTGAACTTCGGCCACCAGAAGTGGAAGCCGGCGAACATCGCGTACACCACGGTGCCGAAGACGGTGTAGTGGAAGTGCGCGACCACGAAGTAGGAGTCGGAGAGGTGGAAGTCCATCGGGGGTGAGGCCAGGATGACGCCGGTCAGGCCACCGAAGACGAAGGTGACCAGGAAGCCGATCGTCCAGAGCATCGGGGTCTCGAAGGACAGTGAGCCCTTCCACATGGTGCCGATCCAGTTGAAGAACTTCACACCGGTCGGTACCGCGATCAGGAAGGTCATAAAGGAGAAGAACGGCAGCAGCACACCGCCGGTGACGTACATGTGGTGCGCCCACACGGTCACAGAGAGGCCGGCGATCGCGATCGTCGCGGCGATCAGGCCGATGTAACCGAACATCGGCTTGCGCGAGAAGACCGGAATGATCTCCGAGACGATGCCGAAGAACGGCAGGGCGAGGATGTAGACCTCGGGGTGGCCGAAGAACCAGAACAGATGCTGCCACAACAGGGCGCCGCCGTTGGCCGCGTCGAAGACGTGGGAGCCGAACGTGCGGTCGCATTCGAGGGCGAAGAGGGCCGCGGCCAGCACCGGGAAGACGATCAGGACCAGCAGCGCCGTCAGGAGCACGTTCCAGGTGAAGATCGGCATCCGGAACATCGTCATGCCCGGAGCGCGCATGCAGATGATCGTGGTGATGAAGTTGACCGCGCCGGCGATGGAGCCGAAGCCGGACAGCGCCACGCCCATGATCCACATGTCCGCGCCGAGGCCCGGGGAGTGCACCGCGTCCGACAGCGGCGCGTACAGGAACCAGCCGAAGTCGGCCGCACCGCCCGGGGTGAGGAACCCGAAGGCCGCGATGAGCGAACCGAACAGGAAGAGCCAGAAGGCGAGCATGTTGAGCCGGGGGAAGGCGACATCGGGCGCGCCGATCTGCAGCGGCATGATCCAGTTCGCGAAGCCGGTGAACAACGGCATGGCGAACATCAGCAGCATGATCGAGCCGTGCATGGTGAACGCCTGGTTGAACTGCTCGTTCGACATGATCTGCGTACCCGGACGGGCCAACTCCGCGCGCATCATCAACGCCATGGCACCACCCAGGACGAAGAATCCGAAGGCGCTCACCAGGTACATCGTGCCGATCTTCTTGTGGTCGGTGGTCGTCAGCCACTCCACCCACGAAGCCCGGCCCGTCCCTCCGGGTATCGCGTGATGCGGGGTCTGCGCCACACCCGCCGTGTTCTTCGTTCCTGCCACGTCCACCGGACGGTGCCTCCCTGTCGGCCGTACACATGACGGACCGGGAGGTGCTGCGGACGGGGGATCCGCCGCGCCTCCCGGCACCGCTTCATGATCGGCGTGGGGTCGGCGGCCCGGACAGGGCCGAACAGTCCCCCCGGCCCCGCCCGGGCAGGGCCGAACGGCCTGTTCCTGCCGCACGGTGGGGCCGGGGAAGCGGCGCCCGCGCCCGGTCGCCGTCCGCCGGCCGGGACCCGTGCGGTCGGGGTCATTCCGGGCGGCTGAAGCGCCGGGTGGCGTAGAGGAGGGCGAGGACGCCCGCGACGAGGAGGGCTGCGGCTTCCAGGAGGAGCGGGGGTTGGTGGCCGAACCATTCGATGCCGGCCGCGGTCGTCTGGTCGGGCACGCGCAGGCTGATGGAGCGGCGCAGCAGGTCCACGCCGTAGGCGAGGGGGTTCAGGGAGGCCAGCCCACGTGCCCAGCCGGGCAGGTTGTCGAGGGGGAAGAAGCCTCCGGACAGGAAGAGCAGCGGCATCATCACCAGGCCGAGGAGCATGTGGAAGAGCTCGGCGCGACCGAGGCTGACGGCCAGGGCGAGCGCCAGGGCGGTGATGGTGAAGGAGGCCAGGATCATGCCGGCGAGGAGCAGGGCCAGCAGCAGCGGGTCGTAGGGCAGGCCGACCGTGCCGGCCAGGGCGAGGAGGACGGCGCCCTGGACGGTGGCGACCACGGTGCCGCCCGCGCAGTTGCCCAGGAGCAGGGTGGCGCGGCTGACCGGGGCCATCAGGAGTTCCCGCAGGTATCCGCTCTGCCGGTCGGTGATGAGGCGGATGCCGACCATGATGGCGGGGCTCTGGACGGTCATCATCAGCATGCCGGGGAAGAGGTACACCTGGTAGCCCACGCCGAGCGCGGCGGTGGGAATCAGGGCGGCCAGACCGCCTCCGAGGATGAAGAGGTAGAGCACCGGCTGGATCAGCATCAGCGCGGTGTGGGTGCGCTGCAAGGACAGGCGCAGCAGGTCGCGGTGGACCAGGGCGTGGACCGCGCGCAGTTCCCGGCGCAGGCGGGCCGGGGATGCCGGATACGGGTCGGCGTGGCCGTCGGGGTTTCCCGGCGCGGTGACGGCGGGGGCGGTCACAGGCCCTCACCCGCCGCCTTGGGCCCTGCAGTGTGGATGCTGCGGCCGGTGTGGTGGAAGAAGACGTCGTCGAGGGTCGGCGGGGTCGCCGAGGCGGCCCGGACGGGGATGCCCTCCGCGGCGAGGGCCGCGCACAGGCGGGGGATCCAGGAGCTGCCGTCGGGCAGGCGCAGGCTGATCCCGTCGGCGCCGACGGCAGTACGGGTGCCCGGCGGGGCGGCGCGGCGCACGACGCGTTCGGCAGCGGGGTCGTCGTGGGTGCGCAGGACCACCCGGTCGCTGCCGATGGCGGCCTTCAGGGCGGCCGGCGCCCCCTGCGCGACCAGGCGGCCGCCGTCGATGATGGCGAGGCGGTCGCAGTTCTCGGCCTCGTCGAGGTAGTGGGTGGTGACGAAGAGGGTGGTCCCCTGCCGTTCGCGCAGCTGGCGCAGGTAGTCCCAGACCTGCGCGCGCGCGTGGGGGTCGAGTCCGGTGGTGGGCTCGTCGAGGAAGAGGACCCGCGGCTCGTGGAGGAGGCCCGCGGGCGAGTTCGAGGCGGCGGCGCATGCCGCCGGAGAGGGTGCGGACCGGGGCCCGCCGCCGGTCGCCGAGGCCGATGGCATCGAGGGTCTCGGTGGTGCGCCGTCGGGCGTCGCGGCGGCTCATGCCGTACAGCCGGGCGTGGACGCCCAGGTTCTGCTGCACCGTCAGTTCCATGTCGAGTGCGCTGTGCTGGAAGAGCATGCCGACCTGGCGGCGGACCTGGCCCGGGTGGGTGAGGACGTCGACGCCTGCCACCGTGGCCGTTCCGGCAGTGGGGCGGGCCAGGGCGCACAGGAGGGAGATGGTGGTCGACTTCCCCGCGCCGTTGGGGCCGAGGAACGCGAAGGTTTCGCCCTGGTGTACGTCGAGGTCCAGGCCGCGCACGGCGGGGGTGAGGGTGCCGTCCGGGCCGGGGTAGCTCTTGACCAGGCCGCGGGTGCTGATGGCGTACGGCCCCCGGGCCGCTGGCCGCGCGCCGTCCGGGGCCGTGGCTGAGGTCGGAAGGGGCACCCGTGTGGGGGCATCGGCACCGGCGTGCGGCTGCATGGTCACTCAGGTCCTCGTCTGCTGGGTGTCGTCCACGGACTTGGGCGCGCGCTGGGTCGAAGGGGCGGTGTGGTGCTCGGGGGCCGATGCTTCGTGCCCCGTGAAGGCGGGGGCCGGACGCTCCGGCCGGTGGCTGCCGCGGGGGCGGCCACCGGCCGGAGGTCGGCCGGGATCCCTCGTGCTGCCCTGATCGGCTGGCGACGCGGGTGCACTGGGGGTGGCTGGCCTACGGGCGACCGGCGTTCATTGCCTCGTCAACAGCGGAGCGGTTGACGAGGCCGCCGGGCGGTATCGGATCCGCGCGGGCTGCTACGGCCTGGGTCAGGCGCAGCTGATGCCGACGCAGACGGTGTTGAGGAGCGTGAGCAGGCCGACGCACGCACACGTGTCGGCGAACGCAACTCCGTCGGCGCCGATCGGGTCGGTCTCCGGAAGGGCGTGCAGGTGAGCCAGCAGTTCGAGGTCGCGGTTCTCCATGACTATCTCCTTCTCTCGGTGGTGTCGACAGGGTTTCCTGTCAGCCCGGCTGCTGGATCATCCAGAGCCGGGAGTCTGTGTGGCGGGTCCGCAGGAGGAACGCCAGGATTCCTGCGGACCCGTCGCTCCAGCCCGTCGAGACGTCCCCGTACTCGTTGGGGAAGACGACGTGGCCGTTGCGGTGGATCTGTTCGGCGGTGATGAGGCGGGCCAGGGCCTCGGCCGACGCGTGGTGGGCGGGATCCCCCGTGGCGGCGGCCATGTCGAGGAGGAAGTCGCCGTTGCCCGCCAAGCCATGGCATTGGGCGAGGGGGGCGCGCGAGGCCCGCTCCACCACGGCCTTCGTCGCCGCCAGGGCGAGATCGCCGTACCGGTCGTCGCCGGTGGCCTGCCACAGCCGGAGCAGGAAGGAGCCGATCCCCGCGGAACCGTGGCACCAGTACGGGGCGGTCGGCACGTCGCCGGCCTTGGAGGGCCACTGTGCCGCCCCACCGACCGTCAGGGAGGCGGCCACCAGTGCGTCCCCCGCCGCCCGGGCCAGGTCCCGGTCTTCCTGACGGCCCGTGACGGCTGAAGCGGCGAGCAGGAAGCATCCGATGCCGGCCGTCCCGTGGGCGAAGCCGAGATAGCGTTCGCCGACGCTCCCGGTGACCACTTCGGGGGGCGCGGGCCAGCTGACACCGGACGGCTCGGACGTGGCAGCGGCGGCCAGCGCGTCGGCCGCCTCGACGACGCGTTCGGCGAAACGCTGGTCCCCCGTGCGGTACCAGAGGTGGGCGGCGGCCAGTCCGCTGCCCGCCCGGCCGTGGGTGATGTCGTGATGGGGTGCCGGTTCCTGGGGGGCCAGGGCCAGAGCCGTCGCGTGCTCGACGAGCACACGGTCGTCGAGGACCCGGCCGGCTTCGTACAGCGCCCATGCGGTCCCCCGGCCGCCGAAGTGCAGGCCGGATCGCGTGGAGCGGGTGTCCGTCCGCGCCGCCATCCAGTGTCCCGCCGTGGAGAGCACCTCCGGCAGGCGCCCGTCGCCGGTCAACTCGAAGTAGCGGGTCAGGACCGCGAGCACACCTGCGGCGCCCTGCTGCACCGTGCACGGGTCGGTCTCCCCCGCCATGGTGGACACCGGCCACAGGCGGCGTTCGTCCTGCGGGGTCATCGAACCGATGAGGTGGTCCACCATCCCCGCCACCGCGCCCTGCGTCGCGTCGGACCGCGAGGTCGGATGGGCCGGTCCCGCGGCGGCCCGGGCCGCAGGTCCGCGTACCGCCCGGCGGAGGGCCGCGCCGGCCCGTTCGGGGTCCCAGCGCTCGGCGGGGTCGTCACTCATCAGCCCGAGGATCATCTCGGTCAGGCCCTCGGGCAGCCGCAGCACGTCGTCACAGGCGGCCAGCCACCCGGCGAGCCGCTCGTGCGCGGTCCTGGCCGCGGGCTCCTCGGCCAGCAGGCTGGGGACCTTTCCGGTGAGGACGAAGCACACGGCGGCACCCAGGCTGTAGTAGTCGGCCGTGGGCGAGACCGGCGCGCCGGCCAGCCGCTCGGGGGCGCTGAAGCCGGGGGTCCCCACCGTGGTCGGGAGCGGGACGTCGTCCTTGAGGACGGCGAGCTCCAGGTCGATGAGGCGCAGTTCACCGTCGGGCCGGACCATGATGTTGCCGGGCGTGAAGTCCCGCAGGACGCAGCCCCGTGCGTGGGCCTCGGCGAGGAGATCCACCAGGCGGCCCGCCTGGGCCAGGGCCTCGGCGCGGTAGCGCTCGCCCCCGATGTCGCGGAAGCGCTCGGCGACCCAGTTGCGCAGCGGGACGCCCGGGATCTCCTCCTCGGCCAGGAAGAGGTGTCCGCCGTGCTCGAACACCGCAAGGAGCCGCGGGGCGAGGCCCGTGCCGTCGAGGAACTCCAGTACCCGGGCCTCCACGCGCAGCCAGTCGCGTACGTCGGATCCGGAGGCGTCGGCTTCCACGTGCGGCCGCGCCTCCTTGATGACCACCGGCGCGTTCGAGGTGACGTCCCTCCCCCGGTAGACACCGCCCTTGTTCGTGTGGCGGATCGCCTCCCGTACCGAGAAGCGGCCGCCCAGCAGTACCGGGGCCGTCGTGGCCCGCTCCTCGGTCGGCGCGGCAGGCACCGAGGCCGGGAACGGGCTCACCGCCCAGGACGGCGGGGAATAGCGGCCGGTACGGACGTCTTCCACGGGGTTGCCGTCCGGGTCCTCCATGTACCACACCAACAGGCCCGAATCGGAGAGCCGTTGACGGGCGACGAACGCCCCGTAGCGGTAGTGCACCAGGCTGTTCGCGGCGTAGGGCTGGTCCGACAGGATCCGCGGGCCGGCGAGGCCCGCCGTGGCCTGGTGCAGTTCCAGCGCGATCGCGGCCGCGTCGGCGTCGGAGCGGGGGTAGACGGTGATGAACTTGCCCGAGTTGCCCCTCGGTGTGGCCCGGGAGTTGAGCGCGCTCACCTGTTCCAGGGACCGGGCGAACTTGAACATGGAGTCCCGCAGCAGGAGCACGTCCAGGGACCGCGCCAGCACCGCGGGAGCGGAGGCGGACGTGGCCGACACGTGCAGCTTCCAGCCCTGCTTGCGTTGCGCCGCGGAGGCGGGTGTGAGGCGGCACCACGTCGTGTCCGTGTCCACGGTCCACTGCGCGGCCTGCCCCGTGGCCTCCAGTGACCTGCCCAGCAGGTCCCGGAGTTCGACTTCGCTTGCCTGGCTCGTCATGCCCATCCCTCTCCACCGCGAGGACTGCAGATTGGACTATGCCTTCGGAACATATAGAGCGTGCGTGCCCGCGTCACCCGGCGCAGCGAGCGCACTGTGTCGTTGACGGTGCCGGATGCTCTCGAACGGCGCGGAGAACGGAGTGCACGCGGGCGCACAAAGGCGCCCATCCCCATTCCTCCGGATTACCTTGCGGCCGGAGTCATCCGTGAACAACAACAGAAGCCGGCCGGGATCGAGACCTTCTCCATTCCTCATAGAGGATTCCGCCGAGCATGAATACGGACCGCCCACCCATGCAGCCAACTCCTGAACACACCGCAGAAATCCACACCGTCGGCAACGAACGCGAACGCCCTGCCCTGCACTTCCTGCCGAACTCCGGATCCGATGTGGGCCTTCCACCCGCCCCCTCTGTTTCGACCTGCCCCATCCCAAGAGAACGCCAGGCTCCGGCCGTGTCGCGGTATCCGTCGCGAGGGCGACACCGGGCGATGCCCCGGCCCAAAGCTTCGCCGCCGAGGAGCGCCGAGTAAAGGGCCCGATTTCGCCACGCTATGGGCCGGCTACGGAACGCGACAGATCGCGCCGCCGTGAATCCCGATCACGGTCCTGGGCTGCACTCAAACGCAATCTCCCAGCCCCTTGAATTTCGCTCAGCCCTCACGATGCGGCCGAAAACCGCGAAAACGACCCCTCCATGATCGATCGAACGGTGATCGAACGGTGCTCTGCCGACGAGACGGGCGATACGGTAGAGGTGCACAGCACCTTGGCTTTCCATTGGGGCAGTTCTGAAATTTGCGGCTGCCGTGGTCCGTCATCGGGCATGCTCGCCGGCCCGGTGCAGGTACCGGAACGCCACAACCGTGGTCCGTGGGGAGCACGGGGCGGACTTGACGGCCTGAATGAGCGGCCCTTTCACCTCACCTGCCGCCGTCCCGCCCGGCTTCCGCCGAGCGGATTCCTCCCGCACCGCTCCGCGGGGGACGCGCTCCGACCGGTCCGCGTTCTCGGTAGCGTGATCGTCCAGCGTACGGAGTGACCGTGCGCCCGGCCGGTCCGTACGAGGGATTGCTGTGATGACTGAACCGACGAAGCCCGAGATCGAACGTCCCGAGGGAGAGGCTCCGCAGGAACTGACGGTCCGGGACCTCCTTATCGGGGACGGCGCCGAGGCGAAGCCGGGCAGGGTCGTCCGCGTCCACTACGTCGGGGTCACCTTCGCGTCCGGAGCGGAGTTCGACGCCTCTTGGGACCGGGGCCAACCGTTCAAGTTCGCCGTGGGCGGCGGCAGGGTCATCAAGGGCTGGGACCGGGGGATCAGAGGAATGAGGGTCGGCGGTCGTCGCGAGATCATCATTCCGCCGCGCCTCGGCTACGGCGACCGCTCCCCCTCGCCGTTGATCCCTGCGGGTTCCACCCTGGTCTTCGTGGTGGACCTGCTCTCCGTGGTCTGAGGGGTGCACGGCCGGGCCCGCGACCGGTACCGGCGCATGGCCGCACGCCCGGACGGTCCATGTCCTTGCGGGCTCGGTCGAACTCGTCGACGATGCTTTCGAGCCCCGGCCTTCCGGAAACCACCGGTCCCGGATCGGTACGGGAGAACAGGGGGAAGAGAAATGACAGGTCACGGCCACCCGAAGAGGCGCCCCGCGGTCGCGTGGGCGATCGCCGGGATCCTCGTGCTCGCCGGACTGGTCTGGGGTCCCGCGGCGACCGCCTCGGCGGCAGCTCCGGCCGCCCGCCACGCTCCCGCCGCCACGGCCCTGCCGCAGGGCGGCGCCCTCGCCGGCACCGGCGCGGCGACTGCGTTCCGGGCACCGACGTCGTCCCAGGCCCAGGCCGCAACCGGGGTCAAGAAGGGCAAGAAGAAGAGCAAGAAGAAGAGCAGCTGGCTGAAGAAGCTCGTGATCGTCGTGGTCGTGGTCGTCCTGCTGCTGATCGTCGTGGTCGTGGTCCGCCGCGCCCTGCGCCGCAGGTCCTAGTGCTGTGGCTGCTCCGCGGCCGTCTCGCCGGCGGGGGCGGGCAGTCGCCGGAGTTCGAGCAGCGCCATCGCGATCTTCACTCCGGTGGAGATCGTCAGGGCCTGGAGGAACGGCATGCCCGTCAGCCACAGGGCAATGGTCATGGCCGTGAGCACCAGGAACGCAGGCAGCAGATTGGTCCGTTTCAGAACCGTTCGCACGTGTGTGGCCTCCGGCATCGCCCTGTCCCTTCCTCGCGGTCGCCCTTCGGTACCGAGCCTCGCGGGCGCCCCGGGGGACTGCCACCGCTGCCACCCGCCGCGCCGCCGTCCGGCGTACAGGTTCACCAGGCCGGCCCCGAGCGGTCTCCGGTCGCCGGGCAGGCGGCTTTGCAGTCCGGCGGGCCCGCGGCTCAGGCAGCCGTCGGGTCCGCCGGAATCGGGTGCACCTCGACCGGGTCGCTGCCGGGCTTCCCGCCCGGTCCGGGGCAGGCGGACGCCCGTGCGGCGATCTCCAGGGCCCGCTCCTCGCCCGTGACGTCGACGACCCAGTACCCGGCCAGGATGTCGCCCGCCCGAGCAGGCCCGTCGGTCACCCGGGGCCGGCCGTCGCTCCCGGCCCGCACCGTCTTGACCAGCGCGGGGCCGCCGAGGCCCTGCCCGTCCACCCATTCCCCGGTGGAGGTGAGTTCGTTGTTGAGGGCGTCCATGTGCGCGAACATGGCCCTCATGTCCTCCTCGGAGTACGACGACATGAGGGCGTCCCACTCTGCGGCCGGTACGTTCATCTGGATCATGTACTTCATGTTCCTCACCCTTCCGGGGCGACTGCGCTCCGCATCCTGACGAAGAGGTAGACCGGCGGCGGCCGGAGAACTCATCGGTGGCGCCGGACCGTCCCGGTCGGCCCGCGGTCCGGGGACCTCAGGCCAGGCTCCACGACCAGGTCCCGTCGGCGGTGACGAGGCAGGCGAGGAGTGCCACGTCGGCGAGGCCCAGGCCGACGGCCAGGCGGGCCCGGCCGGGCCTGCTCGTGTTCCGCAGGAGTGCGAGGGCGCCGAGGACGACGGCGGTCGGGCCGAGGATCAGGTTCATCACCAGCAGCCCCACCAGGCCGAGGACGAAGCCGGTGACGGCCATCGCGTCGGCGTCAGGGGTACCGGCCGGGGCCCGGGCCGGGGTACGGGGATCCGTCATCGGGGTCATCGGACACCCCGGGGGTCGTGGCCGAGCCGTCCGGCCCGGCGGTGTCCGGAGAGGTGCTCGCGTGCGGCGAAGAGGGCGAGCCAGCAGGCGATGGCGAGACCGGCGACCGCACTCACGGGGGCGGGCACATGGGCCACGGTGCCGAGGACGACGCCGAGCACCAGCAGCGCGCCTACGAGGAAGAGCATGAGAACGTCCTCCATTCCGGTAACAGTTGTTCACTGACTACCCGGTTCAGTTTGCATCATGCTGGCGGCGGACGACTGTGACGCGGTTGACTTCGCGCCATGAGTGCTCAGACCGGCCTTCGCGAGACCCGGCGCCGCCGCACCCGGCGCGCTCTCCTGGACGCGGCCCTGTCGGAGCTGGCGGAGCGCAGCTTCGGCAGCCTCGGACTCCGGGAGGTGACCCGGGCGGCCGGAGTCGCCCCCACCGCCTTCTACCGGCACTTCGGCGACATGGACGAGCTGGGAACCGCGCTGGTGGAGGAGGCACTGGACAGCCTGCACGGGACGGTGCGGGAGATCCTCGACGCGAGTGGTGACGCCGAACAGCGCGGCGGTGCCGCGGTGCGGCTCATCGCCGCACTCGTGCGCGAGCGACCGGCGCACGTCCGCTTCCTGGTCCGTGAACGCCACGGCGGGGTGGCGGTGGTGCGCGATGCCATCGCCGCGCAACTGGACGTCTTCGCCGACGAGACGGGCGCCGCGCTCGGTTCCGATCCCGTGAGCGCGGGCTGGCAGGCCGATGACGTGACCATGCTGTCACGGCTGCTGGTGGACCACATGTTCATGACGGCCTCGGCGTTCCTGACCGCATCCCTCCGGGGCGAGGACTGGTCGGCCGCCACCGGCACGGCCCTCGCCCAGCTGCGCCTGATCCACCTCGGGCGGGTGCACTGGGCCGACGGGCCGGCCGACGGGGTGACGGGGTGACGGCGCGGCGTGGGCGTCGGATCAGATGACGCCCTGGGCCAGCATCGCGTCCGCCACCCGCTCGAATCCCGCGATGTTCGCGCCGGTGACGTAGTCGCCCGGGGCTCCGTACCGCTCGGCGGTCTCGTGGGCGACCGCGTGGATCGCCCGCATGGTGGCGGCCAGTTCGTCCTCCACCCGCTGCGCGCTCCAGGCCACACGGCCGGCGTTCTGGCTCATCTCCAGGGCGCTGACCGCGACACCGCCCGCGTTGGCGGCCTTGCCCGGCCCGAAGGCGACCCCGGCCTCCCGCAGGATCCGCACGGCCTCGGGCGTGGTCGGCATGTTGGCGCCCTCGGAGACGGCCCTGACCCCGCCCGCGACGAGGGTACGGGCGTCCTGCGCGTCCAGTTCGTTCTGCGTGGCGGACGGGAAGGCGACGTCCGCGGGTACCTCCCAGACCCGCCCGCCGGGCACGAACCGTGCCGAGGATCCGCGGCGCGCCGCGTACTCGCTCACCCGCCCGCGCTCGACCTCCTTGACCTGCTTGAGCAGTGCCAGGTCGATGCCCTTGTCGTCGACGACGTAGCCGTGGGAGTCCGAGCAGGTCAGCGGGTTGGCGCCGAGCTGTTGCAGCTTCTCGACCGTGTACAGCGCGACGTTGCCGGAGCCGGAGACGACCGCCGTCAGCCCGTCCAGCGACGCGCCGCGGACCTTGAGCATCTCGGCGGCGAACAGCACGCTGCCGTAGCCGGTCGCCTGGGGCCGGATCGCGGAGCCGCCCCAGCTCTGGCCCTTGCCGGTCAGGACGCCGGCCTCCCAGCGGTTGGTGATGCGCCGGTACTGGCCGAAGAGGTAGCCGATCTCACGGCCGCCGACGCCGATGTCCCCGGCGGGGACGTCGGTGTGCTCCCCGATGTGCCGGTGCAGTTCGGTCATGAAGGACTGGCAGAACCGCATGACCTCGGCGTCCGACCTGCCGTGCGGGTCGAAGTCGCTGCCACCCTTGCCGCCGCCGATCCCGAGGCCGGTCAGCGCGTTCTTGAAGATCTGCTCGAAGCCGAGGAACTTCACGACGCCGATGTCCACCGACGGGTGGAAGCGCAGACCTCCCTTGTACGGGCCGAGCGCGCTGTTGAACTCGACGCGGTAGCCGCGGTTGACGTGGACCCGGCCCCGGTCGTCCTGCCACGGGACACGGAAGACGATCTGCCGCTCGGGCTCGGTGAGCCGCTCCACCAGGGCCACGGCCGGGTCGGCATACTCGGGGCGGGCGGTGAAGACGGGGGCCAGGGTGTCGAGGACCTCCCCTACCGCCTGGTGGAACTCGGGCTGTGCGGGGTTGCGGCGCTCGATCTCGGCCCGCAGCGTTTCCAGCCTGTCCTTCGAGTCCTTCACGTATGTCCTTCCGTCGGTTTGCACGGACAGCGCGCCGCGAACACGCGCTTTCGGAAGAGTTCTTCCGCAGAGCGGCTCCTTCGCGGAGGCTACCGCGCGCGGTGCCGCTCCGGACAAGGCTTCTGCCCCGCGGACAAAAAAGCGTGTCAGCGGCCTTACCCCCGGGCCGCCGTCGCCGCGCGGTGGGGGTGGGCCGTCCCGCGCGGCCGTCAGGAGAAGCGGAAGGTGGTGACCACGGCAGCGTGGTCGGAGGGCCAGTCGTTGGCCGCGACCTCCGGCCAGGGGGCGATGCGGCCCGTGGCCAGGGTCGTGGAGTCGACGACGGTGAGGCGGTCGCCGGAGTGGAGCACGAAGTCGATCCGGTCCTGCGGTTCCGGGCGGCCGCTGCCGTCCTCATGCCACGGGTGGACGGGCGACCAGGTGGTTCCGGGAGCCACCACCGGGTCCGGGTGGGCCTCGCGGTAGGAGTCGCGCAGCCCCGCCCGTTCCACGGCGCGGGAGACGGGCCAGTCCACCGGTCCGTAGCCGCCGTGCAGCGGGGCTGCCGTGGGCGTCCAGTCCAGGTGCGAGGGGGCGTTGAAGTCCCCCACGAGCAGGACCGGGGTGCGATCGGCGGCGGCGAGGTCCGGCGCCATCCGGTCCAGGACCGCGTTGATCTGCCGGACCCTCCCCGACTCCTCCTCACGGGCTTTCAGTTCGGGTGCGGCCAGGCCGTCGAAGCAGGCGTCGTAGGGGCCGTACGGCGTGTGGTTGAGGTGGGCGGTCCACAGCACCAGCTCATGCGGGGCGCCGTCGGGACGCTCGTCGAGCCGGATCCGGGCCCCGGCCGCCCCGTAGAAGCCGACCTCCGGGTCACCGAGGGTGTCCACGACCGGGTGGCGGCTGAGGATCGCGAGGTTCTCCCCGGCGCTGTGGTGGAACCAGCCGAGCGCGTCGGCGAGTTCGGGCGCGGCGTGCACGGCGGTCTCCTGGAGGCCGACGGCGTCGACGTCGGCGGCGAGGAGCACGGCCAGCTGCTTGTCGCGGTGGGCGTCGACGGGGCTGCCGCCGAGCCACAGGTTCCAGCTCATCACCCGGACCCGGTCGAGCGCGGGTGCGTCCGCGGCCGCCACGGGGATACGGACGGTGAGGTGGGCGGTGGCGCCGTGCGCGTCGACCGCGGTGATCTCGGCCGTGGCCACGGCCACGGCGGCGGAGTCCTGCCCCGGCAGGGGCGACGGGGTACCGGCGAGGGTGCCGTCGGCGTGGACGGTGAGCCAGTCGGGGCGGTCGGCGGCGGCGAAGGTCACCGGACGGGCCGCGCCGCGCAGGAGGCCCGCGACGCGGGCGGTGAAGGGCCGGCCGGCGCGGGCGCGGCGGGTGGTGAACCCGGGGACGAGGAACCGCGGTGCCGGTGCGTCGGCGACCAGGGCCCGCAGCCGGTCCGGGGTGGCCTCTTCCAGTGAGTCCAGCACGGTACGGCCCGGGGCCGCATCGATCCCGGTGACGGAGGGCACGGCGAGGACCTGGCAGCCGGCTGCTTCGGCCGAGGCGATGCCGGTGGGGGTGTCCTCGACGGCCACGCAGGCGGCGGGCGCGACCCGCAGGGCGCGGCAGGCCGCGAGGTAGGGGTCGGGGTGGGGCTTGGTGAGCGCGGTGTCGTCGGCGGTGACAGTGACCGTGAAGCCGCCGTGGCCCTCCTCCGCGAGGGCGGCCACCACGGTCTCGGCGACCTCCCTGGGGGAGGCGGTGACCAGGGCGGTGGGGACGCCTTCGGCACGCAGTGCACCGAGCAGGGCCAGCGCGCCGGGCCGGGGGACGACGCGGGTACGGACCCGGTCGGCGAAGGCCCGGTGCAGCTGGGCCGCGATCGCTGCGGCGGGGGCGCCGCTGCGGGCGGCGAGGACGCCGGCGGTGTGCTCCACCGGCCGGCCTAGCACGTCCGGCTGGTCGGTTTCGAGGAGGACGTGCCCGAGCCGCTCGGCCGCCTCCGCCACGGTGTCCCACCAGAGCCGCTCGGTGTCGACGAGGGTGCCGTCCATGTCGAAGAGGACGGCTTGCAGCGTGGTCGGGACGGGAGAGTGCGAGGACGTCACGAACGGGGTCTCTTTCCGGTGCGGGGTGGTGGGGTCGCGGCCGGGCGGCCGCGGTACGGGCGGACTCGGGCGGGTGCTGCCGCGCGGATGTCCGCGGATCAGCTCGCGCGCGGGGCCACCAGGACCGGACGGTCCGGCAGCGCCAGGCGGACGGGCGCGCCGGCGGCCAGGTGGCCCGCATCGTGTGCGGGGACGTCGGCCTTGACCAGGGTGCCGTCGGCCAGGGCGACGGACACGCGGACCGTGGCGCCCAGGAACGAGGTGCCGAGGACTCGGCCCTCCCCCGCCTCGTCGGCGGTGACCCCCAGCGACTCGGGCCGTACGAGGACGTCGACGTCGGTGCCGTCCCCGGTGCTCGGCGGGGTGCCGTCGACGGCGAGCTCGCGGCCCAGGACCGCGACGGTCGCGCCGGAGGCGAGCAGCCTGCCCGGGATGCGGCTCATGGTGCCGACGAACTCGGCGACGAAGGCGGTGGCGGGACGGGCGTACAGCTCGGCCGGGGCCGCGCACTGCTCCAGGCGGCCGGCGCGCATGACCGCGACGCGGTCGGCCATGGACAGCGCCTCCTCCTGGTCGTGGGTGATGAAGAGGGTGGTGATGCCCAGTTCCTGCTGGAGGCGGCGGATCTCCTCGCGCAGGGTCAGGCGCACCTTGGCGTCGAGGGCGGACAGCGGCTCGTCGAGGAGGAGCACGCGCGGTCGCAGGGCGAGGGCGCGGGCCAGTGCGACGCGCTGCTGCTGGCCGCCGGAGAGCTGGTGGGGGAAGCGGTCGCCCTTGTCGGCGAGGCCCACGAGTTCGAGGAGTTCCGCGGCGCGGGCGCGCCGCTCGGCGGTGCGGACCCGGCGCATCCGCAGTCCGAACGCCACGTTGTCGAGGGCGTTCAGGTGCGGGAAGAGGCTGTAGGACTGGAAGACCATGCCGGCGTCGCGTCGGTGCGCGGGAACCGCGGTGACGTCATTGCCGTCGACGAGGATCTCACCGGAGTCGGGGTGTTCGAAGCCCGCCAGCATGCGCAGCGCGGTGGTCTTGCCGCAGCCGGACGGGCCGAGCAGGGCGAGGAGTTCACCGGGGCGCACGGTGAGGTCGAGTCCGTCCAGGGCGGTGGTGGTACCGAAGGACCGACGCAGGCCGCGCAGTTCGACGGTGGCGGCGTCGGCCGGTGCGGGCGTCGCGTTCGCGGTCGGCGCGGGTGCGGTGAGGCGCATGAGGGGTGTCATTTCCGGTCGGTGGTCGGGGAGGGGGTGCGGCGGCCGCCGCCGAAACCGGCGAGGAGCAGGAGCAGGAGCCAGGTCACCAGCAGGCTCATGACCGAGACGGCCACGGACATCTGGGCCTGTGAGCCGCTGATGTTGACGATCCAGACGGCGAACGGCCGGAAGCCGAGGAGTTGGGCGATGGTGAATTCGCCGAGGACCAGCGCGAGGGTGAGGAAGGAGGCGCTCAGGAGGGCTCCGCGCAGGTTCGGCAGCACGGCGCGCAGCAGGGCGTGCGGCAGGCTCGCGCCGCAGGAGCGGGCCGCCTCGACGAGGGTGCGGACGTCGACGGCGCGCAGTCCCGCGTCCAGGGCGCGGTGGGCGAACGGCAGCGCCATCACGGCGTAGGCGAGGACCAGGACGACCGGGAAGTCCGGGTTCTGGACGGCGACAAACGTCTGGAAGAGCGGGGTGCGGGAAAGGTGCTCGGGTCCCCACTTCAGGACGGTCCCGATGCCGGCGACAAAGGCGATGGGCGGGACGACCAGCGGCAGCGCGCACACGATCTCGACGACGGGCCGCAGCTTCGGGGCGGTCAGGCGCAGTGCCACCGTGGCGGGAACCACGAGCAGCAGCACCACCGCGATGGTGGCGGCGGCGAGTTCGAGGGAGAGGAGCAGGCTGGGCAGGAAGCCCTCGGTGTCCAGGATGCGGGTGTAGGCGTCGAGGTTCAGGCCCTGGCCCGGCACGTCGACGGTGAAGACGACCGAGGCGGCGAGCGGCACCAGGAAGTACAGGGCCGCGGCGGCGAGGACGAGGGCGCGCCAGGGGGACGCCGTGGCCGGGTGGGCGGTCAGGCGAGCCATCGGGCGCTCCGTCGTTGCAGGGGCAGGTAGACCGCCATGACCAGGCCCGCGACGAGGACCATGTCGAGGCTGAGGGCGAGGGCCACGTTCTCCTGGCCGATGAGCACGTTGCCGGAGATCGCGTCGGCGATCTGGAGCGTGACCAGCGGGACCGAGCTGCCGACCATCGCGGCGGCGGTGGCGTACGCGGCGAAGGCGCTGCCGAAGAGGAGGACGAGGCCGCCGAGGAGGGAGGGGGCGAGCACGGGCAGGGCGACGTGCTGCCAGTACTGGCGGTGGGTGGCGCCGTTGTTCTGGGCGGCCTCGCGCCACTGGGTGCGCAGCCCGTCGAGGGCGGGAGTGATGGTGAGGACCATGAGGGGGACCAGGAAGTACAGGTAGACGAGGACCAGGCCCCAGAAGCTGTAGAGGTTCCAGCCGGTGTCGGTCAGGCCCAGCTCGCGGGTGAGGACGCCGGAGTTGCCGAGGGTGGCGACGAAGGCGAAGGCGAGGGGGACGCCGCCGAAGTTGGCGAGGACTCCGGAGGCGGTCAGGACGGCTTCGCGCAGGCCCCGCAGCGGGGAGGTGACGATCGCCTGGGCGAGGAGGAGGCCGAGGAGGGCGGCGAGGACCGCGGAAGTGGCGGACAGCTCCACGCTGCCGACGAGCGCGGTGAGGTAGGCGCCCTGCAAGGAGGCGGTCAGATTGCCGAGGCCGTACGAGGCGGTGCCGCTGGCCGGGTCCCGGACGCTGAAGGCGCCGTCGAGCATGGCGGCGGCGGGCAGGCCGAAGGCGATCGCGGTGAACAGCAGCAGGGGGACGACGGCGAGTGCGCCGGAGCGGCGGGCCCACCGCCGCCCGGTCCGGACGGCGGGGGCGGCGGGGGCCGCCGGGGCGGCCGCGGGTGACGCGGCCGCTGTGCGGGATGTCATGTCGGTGGTCATGGGTGTCGTGTCAGTGCTCGTATCGGAGGTCGTTGCCGTGGCCCGGCCGGCGGTCAGCCGGCGACCGCCTTGCCCCAGCTCTGGGCCAGGACGCCCTTGGCCGCGGTCTGCTGGGCCTCCGTGGGGAAGGTCGGGGTGCCGCTGACCTGCGGGAGCCTTGCGGCGGCGGCCTTGTCGAGGGTTCCGGCCCCTTCCATGGTGCTCATGAGCACCGGGCGGGCATAGCCCTTCAGCCACAGGTTCTGGCCTTCGGGGCTGTAGAGCCACTCCTGCCACAGCCGGGCGGCGGCGGGGTGCGGGGCGTCCTTGTTGATGGCCTGGGCGTAGAACTGCGCGTACTTGCCGTCTTCGGGGACGGCGACCTTCCAGTCGACGCCCTTGCCCTTGAACTGGTCGGCGTAGCCGGCGTTCAGGTAGTCCCAGTCGATGCTGATGGGCGTCTCGCCCTTCTCGACGGTCGCCGGGGTGGACTCGACGGGGGTGTAGTTGCCGTTCTTCTTCAGCTGCCCGAAGAAGTCGATGCCGGGCTGAATGTCGTCGAGGGAGCCGCCGTTCGCGAGGGCGGCCGCGTAGACGCCGCCGAAGGCGGAGCCGGACTTGGTGGGGTTGCCGTTGAGCGCGACCTGGCCCTTGTACTCGGGCTTGAGGAGGTCCTTGAAGCTGGTGGGGCAGTTCTTGACGCGGCTCGCGTCGCAGCCGATGGAGATGTAGCCGCCGTAGTCGTTGTACCAGCGCGCCTGGTCGTCCCGCTGCGCCGAGGGGATGTCGCCGTACGCGGCTACCTTGTACGGGGCGAACAGGCCCTGCTGGGCGCCGCTGACGGCGAAGGAGGTGCCGAGGTCGAGGACGTCGGGGGCGCGGTCCTGGCCCTTGCGGCTGGTGACGGCGTTGATCTCGTCCTGGCTGCTGCCGTCGGGGTTCTCCACCTCGACCTTGATCCCGTACTTCTCGGTGAACCCGTCGATGACGGCGCCGTAGTTGGCCCAGTCGCGGGGCAGGGCCATGGCGTGCAGGACGCCTTCCTTCTTGGCGGCCTCGACGAGGGCGTCCATGCCGCCGAAGTCCACCGCGGAGGTCGCGGTGGCGGCGTCCTTGCCGGTGGCGGTCTTGTTGTCGGCCTTCTCGGGGGCCGCGCCGCAGGCGGTGAGGGCGAGGGCTACGACGGCGAGGCAGCCGGCGAGGGCGGCGTTTCTCGGCAGGGACACGGTCTCTCCTGGGAGGTTGCGCGAGGGAGCGCGGGCAGGGATGGGAGCGGTACGGCGGACCCGAAGGCGCCGAGGCCAACTTGTCTGAACAAGTTGGCCTCAGTAGGCCCGGCATCCATGACCTTCGGGTGAACGGAAGGCGACGGATTCCAGCCAACAAACTGGACACTCTGCACTCGTTTCGATCCGCGCGGCCCTGCGCTTACGCTGTACGCGCCAAGTGCATTGCGCACAGCCAGCGTTATGACGAGGGACGGGAACACAGCCGATGACGGCCCGGCACGAGGAGATCGCCGAGGAACTGCGCCGGGCGATCGACCGCGAGGAGTACGCGGTGGGGGCACTGCTACCGGCCGAGACGGAGCTGGCGGCACGCTTCGGGGTCTCCCGCGGCACCGTCCGCCAGGCCGTGCTCGCCCTGACCTCCGAGGGGCTGATCGGATCCCGGCAGGGCGCGCGGCGCGTGGTGCTGGCCAGCCGCCGCAGCCAGAGCTTCACCGAGCTGCGCAGCTTCGCCCAGTGGGCGGCGGCCATGGGCCGTACGGCGACCGGCCGGGTGGTGTCGTCACAGGTCCGGCCGGCCACCGACCGGGACGTCATGTGGCTCCAGGTGGAGCCGGGCGCACCCGTGCTGCACGTCCTGCGCGTGCGCGGTCTGGACAGCGAGCCCGTCCTGCTGGAGCGCACCGTGTACGCCGACTGGATCGCGCCGGCCGTCGAGCGCATCGAGCCGGACTGCCCGTCGGTGACCCAGCGCCTCCTGGACGACACGGGGCTGGTGTTCGCGTACGGGGAGCACCTCATCGACGCGGTCGCGGCGGGGTCACGCGACGCCGAGCTGCTCCACGTGCGGCGCACCAGCCCGTTGTTGAGGGTGCGCCGCATGACCACCACGCGTGACGGCCGGCCGGTCGAGTGGTCCGACGACCGCTACCGCTCCGACGCGGTGGGCTTCAGCGTCCACAACTCGATCGGCAGCAACGCCCTGGCCCGCCGCACGGGCCCGGCCCTCGACGACGCGTGAGCGCACCGCCTCCGGACCGGGTGAGGGCGGCCGCGCCGGAGGGGACGGCGGAAGCGGTCGCACCGGATGCCGGCGCCGGCGGGTCGGCCGGGTTCAGGTCCTCCCGGACCGCTCTCCGGCGGCCGTGTGCTTGCCGCTGCCGGCGCACGGAGCCCTCAGCGACCGTCTCGCTGCCCGCCGCTGACGACGGTACGGCCCTCCGGTACCCGGCGCGGCAGCAGGAGCGGGGTGGCCATGGCGAGGACACCGGCGATCGCGATCGCCGCGCGCGGTCCGGTGGCGAAGGCCAGCAGCCCCCACAGGGCGGTCAGCGCGGCGATGGCGGCCTTTCCGGAGACCGACCAGGCGAGCAGGGTGCGGGCGGCCAGGTCCGCCGGGGTCCGCTCCAGCCGGCAGGTGGCCAGCACCGGGTTGAAGACGCCCATGCAGGTGATCAGCCCGAACTCGACGGCCATGACGAGCACGAGCCCGGACGGGCCCGGCCCGACGAAGGCCAGCCACGGCAGCCAGCACGCCCGCAGCGCCCCCGCGGTCAGCAGGACCCGGTGCCGGCCGAACCGCTCGGCGAGCCGCGCCGCCAGCCGCGAGCCGATCAGGCCGCCCACGCACGGCACGGCGAAGGCGAGTCCGTACTGCCAGGGTGCGAACCCGAGCGGACCGAGCATGAGGACGGCCAGCAGCGGCGAGGTCGCCATGATCAGGCCGCTGACCAGGGCCGTGTTGAGGAACAGCGGGCGCAGCACGGGGTCGGTCAGGATGTGCCGCCAGCCTGCGGACAGGTCGCCGGCCCGCATCCGTCGCGGCGGTGCGGCCGGCGCGGGACGCGGCTCCGGTCCGCCGATGGCGCGGATCCCGGCAGCCGAGAGCAGGTGACTGACCGCGTTGGCCAGGACGGTCACCACCGGCCCGAACGCGGCGATCGCGGCCCCGCCGAGCGGCGGTCCGAGCAGGGTGGCGGTCCACGTGGTGGATTCGAGGCGGCCGTTCGCGACGAGCAGGTCCTGCGGCGGGACGAGTTCCTTCAGGCACGCGCCGCCGGCCGCGGTGAAGGCGATTCCGGCCGCGCCGACCACGACCGAGACGAGCAGGAGCTGGGCGAAGGTGAGCCCGTCGAGGGCGAACGCCACCGGCACGCTCGTCAGCGCCGCGAACCGGGCCAGGTCCATGGCGATCATCACCGGTCTCTTGGGGCGCGACTCCACCCACGGTCCGAGCGACAGCGCCAGGACCGCCCCGACCGCGGGTCCGACGGCCGCCAGCAGCGACACCCGAGTGGTCCCGGCGTGCAGCACGAGGATCGCGATCAGGGGGAACGCGTCGAAGGCGAGCCAGGTGCCGAGCGTGCTGACGGCGTACGAGGTCCACAGCCACCGGAACCGCCGGCCCAGCGACCGCCCGTCCGCCATGATCAGTCCGCCCCCGCTCACCGTCCGGACGCCCTCGCGCCGCCCAGGGGATCAAAGCGAGTCGCGCACCGGCAGGTCAACCCGACACGGGTCGCGGCCGCCTGAGCGGGCCCGGCCCAGGCGCTACGGTGGCGGAATGGAACAGCGCATCAGCCTGGTCACCCTGGGGGTCGTGGACCTCGCCCGCGCCAAGAGCTTCTACACGGCGCTCGGCTGGCGCGGCACCGAGGTCGAGGAGACGGTCTTCCACCAGGCCGGCGGCCTGGCCCTGGTCCTGTGGGACCGTCGGAAGTTGGCCGCGGACTGCGGTCTCCCGGACGGCCCGCCGACCGGCTTCGGCGGTATCGCCCTGGCCCACAACGTGCGCACCGACGCGGAGGTGGACGCCGTCCTCGCCGCCGCCGTGGCAGCAGGCGGCACGGTCACGCGACCGGCCTCCGTCAACGCCATCGGCTTCTACTCGGGCGTCTTCACCGACCCCGACGGCCACGCGTGGGAGATCGCCCACCATCCCGGCTTCACCTTGGCCGAGGACGGCTCCCTCGTCCTGCCCGACTTCGACGGGTAGCGCATATCGGGGTGGGGAAGCGGGTACGCGTCCTGGGGCAACAGCGGCCCCGGGACGCTCTCTTGTGTCGCATGCGGGTCCGAAAGCGGGCCCGGCGGGCTCCGCAGCGCCCGGACGACGGCATCGGGTCGGGATGCGTCACCCCCCGGCGGACCGGGCCGAGTTGGGACGATTGCCCGGCTCATCCCTGCGCTGATCCTGCGGGCTTCCTTAAGGGAACGTGAAGAACCCCTTCTGGGCGTCCTTTTCGCTGGTCACCGACCTAGGCTCGGGCGGACCCCCCTCCTCCTCTTCTCTTGCGAGGTGTTACCGGCATGAGCCGCAGCCGAACTCCCCAAACGTCGACCCGCGTCGAGGCCCGGCGGAAGAAGACGGTGCGCACGCGCATCGTGCTGTCCGTCACCACGGCCGCCGCGGTGGTGGCGGTGGGGGTCGCGGTGGCCGACTCCGGCGATGACGCGCGTACCGACCGGCGCGCCGACGCCGCCGGCTCGTCCTCCGGGACGGCGACCCCCTCCCCCGACGCCGCCTCGCCCACCGCCGACGCCCCGACCACGACGAGCGCCGACGCGTCGCCGACGCCCGACGCCTCGGCCTCGGCGTCCGCGACGCCCACGGAGCCGGCTACGGCGGAGAGCAGCACCCCGGCCACGACCGAGCCCTCCCCCGCCGTCAAGCCCGCACGCAAGCCGGCCACCACGACGGGTGGCGGCTCCGGCAGCACGGGCGGCGGGGGCGGCAGCACCGGCGGGAGCGGCAGCACGGGCGGCTCCGGTGGCGGGGGCAGCACCGGCGGGGGCGGCGGCACCGTCAACACGGACGCCGAGTCCGCCGTGCTCGCCCTGGTCAACAAGGAGCGGGCGGCGGCCGGATGCGGCGCCGTGACCGTCAACTCCCAGCTGAGTGCCGCCGCCCGGGGGTACAGCGACACCATGGCCCGCGCTGGCGTCATGTCACACACCGGTCCGGACGGGTCCACCATGACCAGCCGGGTGGAGGCCGCCGGCTACCGCTGGTCCAACCTGGGCGAGAACATAGCCCGCGGGCAGGCCGACGCGAACGCCGTCATGAAGGCGTGGATGAACAGCTCCGGCCACCGGGCCAACATCCTCAACTGCGCCTTCAAGGAGATCGGCATAGGTGTCCACAAGGGCGACGGGGGCCCGTGGTGGACCCAGAACTTCGGCGCCCCGAGGTAGTCGGCCCCACCCGAGAAGCCTGCGGGGCGCCCCCCACACACCGCCCCCACACACCCCCCACAGCCGCGTCCCCCCACCCGTATGCGGGTGGGGGGACGTCGGCGTCCGCGCCCGCCCCGGCCCCGGGGCCGGCCTGCGGGCTGGGGCGGTTTCGGGGGAGCCGGTGACGGACCGGCCGGGCCGTCGGACACTATGGGGCCGTGCCCCGAACTTCGCGCTACCTGCTCATATGGCTGTCCTGCACGGCCGCCAGCGTGACCGCCGTGCTCGCGACGGTCCAGTTCGTGGTCGGTTCGACCCGGCATACGCCCCCGGTCGCACGGTCCGCCCCGACGGTCATCGACACGCCTCCCGCATGGCAGGCGGGGAGCCCGTCCCCGAGCACGCCGTCGCCGACCGCGTCGGCCGGCCCCTCCCCCACGGCGTCGCAGAGCCCCTCCCCCACGACGGCCGCCCCCACGCCCGTCAAGGCCACGTCGGGTGCGCCCAAGACCCCCGCCCCGAGGAAGGTCGACTGTGCGGAGGGCGGGGCCGGCCTGTACACCGTCCCCACACAGGGCGGCAAGGTGACGGTGCGGTACGGCAGCCGGGGCGTGTGCCTGATCTCAGCGGTCCCCGGCCGCGGCTTCAGGACCACCACCTCACAGACCTCGGACAGCACCCTCACGGTCACCTTCACCAGCTCCGACCACAAGTCGGTCGTCACGGCGACGATCGATCCCAGCGCGAAGGCCAGCGTCCGCGAATCGTCCTTCTGAGCTCCGCCCGCCCTTCCGCCCCCCCCTTGGCCGTCCGTGCCCCGTTCGCCGGGTCAACACCTTCTGTCCGCCCTTGAGGTGGTTCCGGCGAAGCGGAAGGTGAGCTCTTCCTTAGGGCAAGCTCATGATCGCGCCGAGGCGGTTGCGCAGGTCCCGAACGGTCCTATGCTCGCGTCAGCCGAGCAGCCCTCGGTGCCGGGGCAGGGCGCCCCGGCGCACCCTCGGGCCGCCGGCTCCGCCGAGCCCGTGGGCGCTTCGCCCATCCCGCAGTCCGACCGTGCCCTGGGGTGTCTTCGTCATGAGTTCTCGCATGCTCCGACCCGTCCGCGCCGACCGCCGAACGACATCGCCCCGGTCCGCCGCACTCCGGGGAAGACGGCTGCCGCTGGTCGTCGCGGCCGTCGTCGCGGCAGGCCTGGCCTCGGCCTGCGGACCGTCCTCCGAGCCCGTCGGCTCCACCGCCGCAGCCGCGACGGCCGACCGGTCCGCGCAGCCCTTCCCCACCGAATCGCCGTCCGCGACGGCCTCCTCCGAGGCTTCCCCGACGGCGTCGGCCTCGCCGTCCGCGTCCGCGTCGCCCTCCGCCTCGGCGACCCCCTCCCGGACACCGTCCGGTTCCGCGTCGGCCCGCGGCGGTGCCCCCGCGCCGGTCCGCACGTCCGCCGCACCGGCCCCGGCCAAGGTGCCCGGCCCCGGCTACGACAGCTCCGCCGACGCGCAGAAGCAGATCGACGCGGCCCTGCGTGCGTCCAGGGCCGACGGGCGGATGGTCCTGCTCGACTTCGGTGCGAACTGGTGCGGCAACTGCAAGGCCGCGGACAAGGTGTTCGCCCAGTCGCAGACCGCCGGGATCCTCGGCGCCTCGTACCACCTGGTCAAGGTGGACATCGGCGGCAACAGCCCGGCCAACTCGGCGCTGCTGCGCACGTACAGCCCCTCGGGCGGCACCTACACCCTGCCGGTCCTGGTCGTCGTCTCGCCGTCCGGCACGGTGCGCACCGACACCCACGTCACGGGCAACCCGTCACTGACCTCGGAGGGCATCAACGCCTTCCTGCGCAAGTGGGCTTCATGAGACGACCGGGACGCACGTCACCCGTCGCCCCGGCCGTCACCGGCCTCGCCGTGGCGGCCGCCCTGGCCGCCGCCGGCCTCTGGACGGACGACCGCCCCGCCGCGGGACTCCCTGCCGGACAGCCGGGCACGGTCGGCGCCGCGGCCGGGGCGAAGGTCATGGCTCCCGGCATCCGGCCGGACGCGCCCGCCCTCGCCGGTGCGGACCTGGACGGCAGGCGGGTCGCGCTCGGTGACTTCCGGGGGCAGGTCGTCGTCCTGAACGCCTGGGGCTCCCGGTGCGACCCCTGCCGCGCGGAGGCGGACGACCTGGAACGGCTCAGCCGGCAGACCCGGGCCGACGGAGTCCGGTTCCTCGGGATCAACACCCGGGACCCGGACCGGGCGGCGGCCCGGTCCTTCGTACGCGCCCACGGCCTGACGTTCCCCAGCTTCCACGACCCCGACGGCGACCTCCTGCTTCGGTTCCCGCCCTCCCTGGTCGACCCTCACGCCGTCCCCTCGGTCCTGGTGATCGACCGGCGCGGACGCGTCGCCGCCGCCCTCGGGGGCGCCGTCACCGACGAGCAGCTGCGGCCCCTGCTCACCCGCCTCCTGGCCGAGGAGCCGTGACGGCGGGCGCGGCGGGCGCCCGCGCCGGACGGCGACCGGCGCGCCGCCGTCTGCCCCGGGGTTCACGGCGGTCCTCGTCCACGGGGCCCTGCCGACGGCCGCGTAGTGTCGGGTCAGGGGCACGCCCGTCCCAGCCGCGCCGGCCCGGCGTCGGACGCCGGGCGCCGGGCGCCTGCGGACCGGGCGAGCACCACTGCCCCGGGGGCCCCGACCCGTACGAACCGGACCCGTGCACGACACGCGACGCAGAGGCACAGATGAACGTTTCCACGCAGGCGGGGCACTCCCGCACGGTCCGCGCCGCGGCTGCTCTCCTCTCCCTGGCCGCGCTCTCGGCCTGCGGCGGGCAGCACGTGACCGGCGCCGCCCCTCCCACCGTCGCCGCTCCCACGACGCGCTTCTCCGAGAACGGCGTCACCGTCACGCTGTCGGTGTCGGACTGGAAGGGCTCAGAGGGCACCCTCACCGCGGTGTTCACGCCGGAGAAGAAGGGCTTCCACCTCTACAGCACCGAACTGCCGGAAGCCGGCGTCGAGGGGGTCGGCCGGCCGACCGCGGTGGCGGTCACCGGAGCCCTGAAGGCGAACGGCCACCTGACGGCGGCCGCCGGGGTACGGTCCATCAGCGTGCCCGGTGTCGACGCCCGGGTCCCCGTCTACCCGGACGGCCCCGTCACCACGGCGCTGCCCGTCCGCGCCGACGGGCACGGAGACGCGACGGTACTGGTCGGCTACGCGAGCTGCAGCACGCGGGAAGGCTGCACCATCCCGGTGTCCGACCGCCCCGTGCGGCTGCGCGTCACCGGTGAGGGCCCGGTGTTCGAGCTTCCCTGACGGCGGGTCTCCGGCGGGGAGCGGACCCGGTGGGCGCCCGGTTCGGGCGGCTTCGTATGATCCTGGGGTGTTCGCGGCCGCGTCCGCCGCCCCTGCCGTTCACCGCCGGACGGACGCGCGTCCGCCGGCCCTCCCGCGAAGACGCCATCGCCCTTGAGCACCGACCAGACCGCCCCCGAGCGGGCGCGGCCGCGCCCGTCCACGAACGCACGCGGCCGGATTCTGCCGCACCTCGCCGGACGCGCCCCGGCTCCGACGCCGGGCAGCGTCCTGCACGGCGTGAGCGGCGCCACCGCCGTGATGCTGCTCCTGGTGGCCATCGGCGCCGCCCTCCACGAGCCCGTCCTCATCCCTCCGCTGGCCGCGTCCGCGGCGATCGTGCACAGCGCGCCCGGTCTGCCGCTGGCCCAGCCCCGCAGTGTGATCGCCGGCCACCTGCTCTGTGCGGCCGTCGGATACGCGGGACTCGCCGCCTTCGGCAGCTCGCCCTGGGTGGCCGCCCTCGCGGCGGGGCTCGCCCTCGCCGTGATGACCGTGGCCCGGACCCCGCACTCGCCAGCCTGCGCGACCGCCGTCGTCATCGTCCTGGGGACGCCCGACCCGCGCACCTTCGTACCGCTGCTGGCCGGGGCGGCGCTGCTCGTCGTCCTCGCGGGCGTCGCCCTCTCGCGCGCCCGCCGCACCGGACCCCGCTACCCGCAGTACTGGTGGTGAGCCCCGGCACGCCGACCCCTAAGGTGTCCCGCATGCCGAGCGTCCTGGTCGTGGAAGACGACCCCAGCATCCGCCAGTCACTGATCGAGGTCCTGGCGGAGCACGGATACGCCGTGCGCAGCGCCGCGGACGGGTTCGGCGCCCTGCGCGAGGTCACCCAGACGCCGGTCGACGCCGTGGTGCTCGACCTGGGGCTGCCCGATCTGGACGGAGGAGACGCGCTGCGGATGATCCGGGGCATATCCTCCGTACCGGTTTTGGTGGCGACCGCCCGTGACGACGAGTCGGAAATCATCAAGATCCTCAACGCGGGTGCGGACGACTACCTGGTCAAGCCCTTCTCGGGGGGCCAGCTCGTCGCGCGCCTGTCCGCGGTCCTGCGCCGCACCAGCCACGCCCCGCCCGTCGGCGGCGCGGGCGCACCGGCCGCGGCGGCGGCCGAACCACTGCGGGCCACCGTCGTGGGCGAGCTGGCGGTGGACCCGGCCGCGCGGACCGCGTACCTGGCAGGGCGGGAGCTGCGGCTCACCCGCCGCGAGTTCGACCTCCTGGCCTTCCTCGCCCACCACTCGGGGCAGGTCGTCTCCAAACGCCGCCTGCTGACCGAAGTGTGGCGGGAGCCGTACGTGGACGACCAGACCGTCGACGTCCACCTGTCGTCCCTGCGCCGCAAGCTCGGCGAGCGCGCAGCGGCCCCGCGCTACCTGCTGACCGTCCGCGGCGTCGGCATCAAGCTGGTGGCCCCGAGGTGAGGCGCTCGCTGGCCGGAGTGGCCCTCGCCGTGACCTCCATGGTCGCCCTCTCCTTCCTCATACCGCTGGCCGCACTGGTGATGTCGTTGGTCAAGGAGCAGGGTGTCAACGCCGCCGAGCAGCGCGCGGCCGCCCTGGCACCCGTCCTGACGCTGACCACGGACCCGGACGCGCTGCGCGAGTCCGCGGCGAGCCTGGACGCGGCCGACCACTTGGTGGTGCACCTGCCGCGGTCCGGACCCCTCGGTACCTCCAAGGCCCCGCCGGCGCTGCTCAAACGGGCCCAGCAGGGGCGCGAGTCCATCTCCCAGGAGATCCCCGACGGCTGGATCTGCCTCCAGCCGGTGGTGCTGCCCGGCGAGCAGGTCGCCGTCATCGAGAACTTCGTCCCCGAGGCGGAACTCACCCGCGGGGTCAAGGAGTCGTGGGCGGTCATGGTGTTCCTCGCGGTGGGCCTGGTCGGTGGTTCCGTCGTGGTCGCCGACCGTCTCGGCGCGAAGGTGGTCCAGTCCTCGAAGCAGCTGGCGCAGGCGTCCCACGCGCTCGGCCGGGGCGACCTGGACACCCGTGTGGACCCCATGGGCCCCAGGGAGCTGCGCGACGCGGGCATCGCCTTCAACGCGATGGCCCACCGGATGACCGAGCTGCTCGCCGTGGAACGCGAGCTCGTCGCCGACCTGTCGCACCGGCTTCGTACGCCCCTGACGGCCCTGCACCTCGCGTCGGAGCGGATGGCCGGCACTCCGGAGTCGGCCAGGGTCGAGGCGGCGGTCGGCGAGCTGGAGACGGAGCTCCAGGCCATCATCGCCGCGGCGCGCACCCCCCTCGCCGTGGGCCCCATGGGCCAGGGCCTGCTCGGCACGGACCCGGCCGCGGACCCGGACGCGGGCCGGTCCGCGGCCGGGTCCTCCGGTCCGCGCTGCGAGGCGTCCGACGTCGTACGCCGCCGCACCGCGTTCTGGACGGTCCTGGCGGAGCAGCAGAACCGGTCCTGCGCTCTCGACCTGACCTCGGAGCCGACGGCCGTGAGCCTCTCCGACGACGACATCGCCGCTGTGGTGGACGCGCTGATCGGGAACGTCTTCCGACACACCGCACCCGGGACGCCGTTCGGCGTCCAGGTCGTGCGCACCGCCCAGGCCGTGGAGCTGGTCGTGGAGGACGGCGGCCCCGGAATCCCCGAACCGGACCGGGCGCTGTCCCGCGGGAGCAGCACCGGGTCCACCGGACTGGGCCTCGACATCGCGCAGCGGGCGGCGACCGCGACGGGCGGCTCCATGCGCATCGCCCGCGGCCCGCTGGGCGGCGCCCGCATCACCGTGACGTTCGCGCTCGCCCCGTCGGCCCCGTCCGGGCGGAGGCTGCGCAGGCCGCGCACGTCCCGCCGCCGGCCGGTCCGGGGCCGCTGAGCGGCGGCTACTCGGCCTGCGCAGCCTTGGCGGCGGCCTTGAGCTTGCGCCACACCGTACCGAGGGCTTCCAGGTCCTGCGCGTCGAGGAGATCCGTGAAACCCGGCGCCAGGGCCTCGCGCCGGGTGGCGTCGGCCGCCGCGAAGAGGGCACGGCCGGCCGGCGTGAGGGAGACCTCCACGGAGCGCGCGTCGCGGACGGACGGCGTCCGCGCCACCAGGTCGCGGCTCTGCAGGGCGTCCACGACCCGGGAGACCTGGCTGCGGCTGAGCAGGGTGCTGTTCCCCAGGACGGAGGCGGGCACCGGCTCGGGGCTGGATGCCAGCCACAGCATGACCTCGAACCAGGACACGGGCAGGTCGTGCGCCTTGACCAGGGCCTTGTCCACGCGGTCCGTCATCGTCGCCCCGGCCCAGACCAGCCCGTAGAAGGCGTAATCGGCCGCCGGCATCTCGGCTTCTGTGAGCTTCTTCGGCATGTCGCACAGTCTAGAGGTTGCGTGCGCACGCACATAAATTTAAAGTGTGTGTGCACGCACATATACCCGAGACTCCAGAGGTGCACCATGCCCACCCTCCCCACCCCCGACGGTGCGACGGCCGCGGACGCTTCGCTCCGCACCGTCCTGATCACCGGCACCTCCTCCGGCATCGGACTGGCCGCGGCCGTCGCCGCCGCCCGCGCCGGCTGGCGCACGGTGGCCACGCTGCGCGACCCGGGGCGGGCCGGCGCGCTGCGCAAGGCCGCCGCCGAGGCCGGCGTGGAGATCGACATCCGCCGCCTCGACGTCGTCGACGAGGAGTCCGTCACGGCCGCCGTGGACGGCGTGATCGCCGACTACGGCCGCCTGGACGCCGTGGTCAACAACGCCGGCGCCGGACACCTCGGCACACTGGAGCTGGAATCCGTGGCCGACGTCCGCGCGGTCATGGAGGTCAACTTCTTCGGCGTACTGAACGTCTCCAAGGCGGCACTCCCCCACCTCCGGGCCACCGGGGGACGCCTGATCACCGTCACGAGCGTCGGCGGAGTCGTCGGCCAGCCCTTCAACGAGGCCTACTGTGCGGCGAAGTTCGCGGTGGAGGGGTACATGGAGAGCCTGGCGCCCGTCGCGCGCACCCTCGGCGTGACCGTGTCCGTCATCGAGCCGGGAGCGGTGGCGACCGAATTCGTCGCCAACATCGGACTGGACCTCGCCGCCGCCGTCGCCGAGGCCGGCCCGTACGCCGACGCACTGCACACCTACATCGACCGCACGGTGAGCCAGTTCGCGGAGGGTGCCGCCCAGACACCGACCGAAGCGGCCGAGGCCGTCATGGAGGCGCTGACCGCCGACCGCCCCGCCTTCCGCATCCAGACCTCACAGTGGGCCCGCGACTTCACCGGGACCAAGCTGGTGGACCGGGACGGTTCGGCCGTGCTGGGCATGACGGGGACCTGGGTGGGCTGACCGTGCCGCGCCGGACCCGGCGGGACCGGGACGGCACGGCCGACAGGCGCTCCGCGCGCGGCGGGGTCAGCATGGGAAGGGGCCGAGCCCGCCGGCCGGCCTCGCGGACCGCCGCACCGCGGCGCGCCCCCGTCGAGAGGTGACCGCAGGCATGGACGCATCACGCAGGGCCTGGATCGCGGTCGGCGTCGTCGTCACCGTCATCCTCCTGAACCTCGCGGCCATCATCCTCATGAACACGGTCGGCCCGTGACCGTGTGACGCCGGCCGGTCCGCCCCCGAACCGCCCCCGATCCGCCCCGGCCCACCGGGGGCGGATCCGTCGCGTGCGCGGAAGCCGCGTCCCGCACCCCCTCCCGCACCGGAACCCGGGGGCGGCATTTCTGACATGTCATCAACTCTCCTGGTGTGAAGGCCCGTTCGAGTAACCCACCCAGCCGTTGCAGGCTGCGCGCACCCTTGCCGCGGAGCCCTGGTTCGCGAATGATGCTCCGGGCGTGCCGGTGGACGGTGGCCCCACCGGTCCGCCGTCCTCGAACCCGACCGGCCAGGAGGCCTGTTGTGCGGACCAACCGTCGCATCCGGAGATCCCTCGTCGTCGTCGGCGCTGCCCTCGCGCTCGTCGTCGGCGTCCCCCAGGCGGCCTTCGCGGCTCCGCCCCCGGCGCTGCCCGGCCAGGCCGAGGCGATCGAGACGACCTTCCAGCCCGCCTACGACTACGACACCGACGGCTGCTACCCGACACCCGCGATAGGCCCGACCGGGATCCTGAACGGCGGGCTCAAGCCCACCGGGGCCCTCAACGGCAACTGCCGGGACGCCTCGGACCTCGCCAACACCAACGGCTACTCGCGATGGAAGTGCAACAACGGCTGGTGCGCCGTGCTCTACGCGCTGTACTTCGAGAAGGACCAGGCGATCCCCTTCATCAGCCTCGGGGGCCACCGCCACGACTGGGAGCACGTGGCGGTGTGGATCCAGGGCGGTGAGGCACAGTACGTCGCCACCTCCGAGCACGGCGACTTCGTGGTCCACTCGCGCGACCGGATCCGATGGACCGGCACCCACCCCAAGATCGTCTACCACAAGGACGGTATCGGCACGCACTGCTTCCGCGCCGCGAACTCCAACGACGAACCGCCGGAGAACCACCGCGGCACCTGGCAGTACCCCACGCTCGTCGGCTGGTCGGGCTACCCCGGGACGCTCCGGGACACCCTCAGTCAGGCCGACTTCGGCAGCGCGCACTTCGGCCTGAAGGACGGATCCTTCGCGTCCCACCTCGCGAAGGCCAAGCCTGCGGGGATCCCCTTCGACCCGTACCAGGAGCCGTGAGCCGACCCGCGCCGCACGTCCCGCCCACCCCACCCGTGCCGTGCCGTGCCGTGCCGTGCCGTGCCGCCGTATGATCGGGGGCGCGTCGGCCCCGGCCGTCACCCCCCTGACGAGACAGGCGAGGACGTGCACGTGCACAGGACCGTCACCGAGCTCGCGGACGGCCGCGAGCTCATCTACTACGACAGCGAGCCCGGCCGGGACCGCGGCGCCGCGGACCTGCGTCCCCCGGACCGGATCGAGAGCACCCCCGAGCTGCGCCGGGACCCGGCCACCGGCGACTGGGTGACCATCGCCGCCCACCGGCAGTCCCGCACCTACCACCCCCCGGCGGACGCCTGCCCGCTCTGCCCCTCCCGGGACGGCCGGCAGAGCGAGATCCCGGCAGCCGACTACGAGGTGGCCGTCTTCGAGAACCGCTTCCCATCCCTCGCCGGCGAGGCCGGCCGGTGCGAGGTGGTGTGCTTCACCCCCGAGCACGGCGCCGGCTTCGCCGATCTCACGCCGCGGCGGGCCCGGCTGGTACTGGACGCCTGGACCGACCGCACCGCCGAACTGTCCGCCCGCCCCGGCGTACGGCAGGTGTACTGCTTCGAGAACCGTGGTGCGGAGATCGGCGTGACGCTGGCCCACCCGCACGGTCAGATCTACGCCTTCTCCACCACCACGCCGCGCACCGCCAAGCACCTCGCCGCCGCCTCCGCGCACCGCGCCCGCACCGGGCGCAACCTCTTCGAGGACATCCTCGCGGAGGCCCGCGCGGCCACCGATCGCGTGGTCCTCGCCGGGGAGCACTGGACGGCCTTCGTCCCGTACGCCGCGCGCTGGCCCTACGAGGTCCACCTCCACCCGCACCGCAGGGTCCCCGATCTGACCCGGCTCACCGAGGCGGAGCGCGCCGAGTTCCCCGTCCTGTACCTGGACCTGCTGCGCCGCTTCGACCGGCTCTTCGGGCTGGCCGCGCCCACCCCCTACATCGCGGCCTGGCACCAGGCGCCGGTCATCGGGGGTGGGGAACTCGCCCTGCACCTGGAGCTGTTCACCGTCCGGCGGACCGCCGACAGGCTCAAGTACACCGCAGGGACCGAGGCCGGCATGGAGGCCTTCATGAACGACGTGGCGCCGGAGGCGGCGGCCCGACGGCTGCGGGAGGTCTTGTGACCGCGAGCGCGACCGTCACGGCGGCACGCATCGACCCTGTGCGGCGGGAGTTCGAGCGGATCCACGGCCGCGCCCCCGACGGGGTCTGGGCCGCCCCGGGCCGCGTCAACCTCATCGGCGAGCACACCGACTACAACGACGGCTTCGCGCTCCCGATGGCGCTGCCGCACACCGCGATGCTGGCGGCCCGCCGCCGCCAGGACGGACTGCTGCGCCTGCACAGCGCCCAGGGCGATGGCCGGATCACGGAGCTGACGGTGGCGGACCTCTCGCCCGGCACCGTCGGCGGCTGGGCCCGGTACGCCGCCGGGGTGGTAGGGGCGCTGCGGGAGCGGGGCCTGCCGGCGGGCGGCGCCGACGTGCACCTGGACAGCACCGTGCCGACGGGCGCCGGCCTTTCGTCCTCCGCGGCCCTCGCATGTGCGGTCGCCGTCGCGTACGACGACCTGTACGCGCTGCGGCTGTCAGGGCCCGAGCTGGCGCGTGTGGCGCAGTACGCCGAGAACGCCTTCGCCGGTGTGCCCTGCGGGGTCATGGACCAGATGGCCTCGGTCTGCTGCACGGAGGGCAGCGCGCTGCACCTCGACAGCCGCAGCCTGGCCGTCCGGCAGGTCCCCTTCGACCTCACCGGGCACGGCCTGCGGCTGCTGGTGCTCGACACCCGGGTCGCGCACGACCTCGCCGACGGGGCGTACGCGGCGCTCCGCGCGGGGTGCGAACGCGCGGCGGGACTGCTGGGCGTGCCCGCCCTGCGGGACCTCTCCGAGACGGATCTGCCGGGCGCGCTCGCGCGACTGCCCGGCGCGCTCGCGCCGCTGGTCCGGCACGTCGTCACCGAGAACGCCCGGGTCGGGCGGGCGGTCGACCTGCTGACGGCCGGCCGGCCGGAGGCGCTGGGGCCGCTGCTGAGCGCCGGACACGCCTCCCTGCGGGACGACTACCGGGTCTCCTGCCCCGAGACCGACCTGGCAGTGGAGGCCGCCGTCGCCGCGGGCGCCCTGGGCGCCCGGATGACCGGTGGCGGCTTCGGCGGCTCCGTGATCGCGCTGGTCCCGGTCGCGGCCGCCGGACCGGTGGCCCGGGCGGTGACGGCCGCCTTCGCGGCCGCCGGCTTCGCGCCGCCGGACGTGCTGGAGGCCGTGCCGTCGGCGGGGGCCCGACGCGTCGGCTGACCCGCGCGGTCGACGGCACGGCTGCCGCCGGGTGCCGGCCCGCCGCCCGGGGGCCGGTGAAGACTCCGCCCCGGGCGAAGGGAGCCGGTGCCGCATCTCGGCCCCGGCCCCCATGATGCGGTCCTCGACGGCGGCGGCGAGGACCGGGCCGCACCGGCCGACCTGCATCTGCGCGTGGAGGAAGGCCAGGCCATCGCCCGCCATGGCCTCGGCGAACGGGGTGAAGGTCTCCTGCAGGACTGCCGGCCAGTCGGTGACGGGGCGGACCGGACTGCCCGGGTCGGAACATGACCCGGCGGTGAAGTCCTTCAGCTGGATGCGGGTGCCGCGCGGGCGTGCGCTCTCGGGGCCGAGGGGGCGTACGACCCGGGCGTTGACCACGTCGTGTGCGGCGACGAGCTTGGCGGCCGGTTCGGCGGCCTCATCCGTGACGCTGTCACGGAGCCCGTAGGCGAAGACCTTCACGGTGCCGCGTCCACGTCGGGTCAGGGTGGGAATGAGGGTGCGCTCAGGTTGGTGACCACGTCGCTGCGTAGGACTCTCTCATCCTTCTTGCCGCCCCAGCGCCGGTCCTTGTCGTGCGGCTGTCGGTCGGCCCGCGCCGATGGTCCGCGAGCGGTGCGCGTGTCCTCATCCGGCGCCCCGGGCCGGCCGTGGCCGAACCTTGGTGCCGGGTGACGGGGTTTTAGGATCGGGGCATGGCCACACGACTCGTGCAGATCAACATGAAGGCCCACGACGACTCCGCGCTGGGGCGGTTCTGGGCGGAGGCGCTCGGCTGGGGCATGGACAGCGAGGGCCCCGGCGTGACCAATCTCGAACCCGTGGGTTTCACCTATCCCCATCCCTCGGCCGTCTGCATCGACCTCATCGCCCGCCCGGAACCTAAGACGGTGAAGAACCGGGTGCACCTCGATCTGGCCACCACCTCGGCCGCCCATCAGGCGGAACTCGTCGCGCGCCTCAAGGACTTGGGGGCGAAGCCCGCCGACGTGGGTCAGGGAGACGTCCCCTGGACCGTGATGGCAGATCCGGAGGGCAACGAGTTCTGCGTCCTGGAGCCCCGGCCGATCTACCGGGACACCGGGCCGATCGCCGCGGTGGTGGTGGACTGCGCCGATCCGCGGGCGATGGCCCGCTTCTGGGGCGAGGCGATGGACTGGACGGTGCACGAGGTCACCGACGGCCAGGCGACCCTGCGATCCGCCCAAGGCGTCGGCCCCTACCTGGAGTTCGTCCGAAACCGTGACCCCAAGACCGTGTGGAACCGCGTCCACCTCGACGTGCGGCCGTACCGCGGTGACGACATGCGGACGGAGGAGGCCCGGCTGCGCGCCCTGGGCGCCACCGATCCCGGTATCGACCAGTCCGCGATCTCCTGGACCGTGATGGCCGATCCGGAGGGCAACGAGTTCTGCGTCCTCACCCCGGGCTGAGCAAGCGCCCGTGAGGAGCGGGCAGGGGGTGGGCGGCGACCGGGGCCCGTCCGGCCCGGCCCGCGCGGTCGGGTTCCCCACCGGCGGCCGGGGCGCGGCCCGTCCGTCCCGACCGCCCGTCCCGACCGCCCGGCCCGGGGGAACGGGCCGGGGGAACGGGCCGGGCGCGCGCTGTCGCGGCGGGCCGTCAGCTCCGGCCGAGGTGTCCGGCGCGGTCCTTCCCCGCGGCGACCGCCGAGGCCGCGAGCAGGGTGGCACCGGCGAGGCTGCCCCAGAGGGCGGCGGGGCCTCGGGGCGCGAGAGCGGTGATGACCGCCGGGGAGACGGCGAGGCCGAAGCCCGTGGAAAGCTCGAAGCGGGCGAGGACGCGCCCGAGGGCGTGTGCCGGGGCGAGCGCGGTGACCAGCGCGGTGGCACTGCCGGCGTAGATGATCTCGCCGAGGGTGCAGACGACGGACACCGCGGCGACGGCCGGGGCGCCCCAGCCGCCGCCCAGCGAGGCGGCCGCGAGGAACCCGAGGTAGGAGACGGCGAGCACCACGCCGGCGAGGGCCAGCACGGTCCGCCGGGGAAACCGGGACATCCACACGGTGACCGGTACCTGAAGGGTGACCACGAGCACCGTGTTGGCCACGAAGACGGCCGCCGACCACACCGCGGAGGCGTGCAGTTGGGTCACCAGCACCAGGGGGACCGCGATCTCGGGGACGTTGAGGCAGAAGACGTAGACCACGTTCGCGGCCGCCAGCCCGCCCATCCGGGGCGCCTGGCCCTCCGCCGCGCCATCGGCAGGTGCGGCGGCCGGACGTGCAGACAGGCGGACCGACCAGGCCAGGGCGGCCGCGGTGAGGTAGGCGATCCCGGTGGCGGCCGCCATCGTCCGGAGGGCCGTCGCACCGCCCGTCAGGCACGCCGCGGCGAGGAGCGCGCCCACGCCCAGGCCCGCGTTGCGCAGGGCACGGCCCGCCGCAAGAGCGGTGTCGCGCTCCCGACCGCGGGCGACCGTGGCGACCAGCGCCGCATGGGCAGCCGGCCATGCCTGGTTGCCGACGCCGAGGAGGAGCGCCGCCACCGCGAACAGCCAGACCTGCCCGGCCGCGGTGGCCAGCAGCAGCGCCACGCCCAGCGCCCGCACCAGCATCGCCGCCGCCACGACCGTACTGCGGGCGCCCCGGTCCAGCCATCGGCCCACGGCGGGCATGCACGCCAGGCCGACGACGATGCCGGCCGTCATGGCGACACCGGTCGCCGGACCGGACAGCCGCAGCACCATCACCCCGTACAGCAACAGGAACGGCCGCAGCATGCCGGTACCGAGCGCGTCCACGATCAGGGCGACGGCGTAACGGGGGCCTCCGGAGGCCCGGACCAGGGCACGGGGGCGGATCTTGGTGATGGGTTCCATGGCCTCACCCTGCGTTCGGCCGGCACCCCGGCCGCGCGGGTTGACGTACATCGTCAACCCGGTGGCGCGACCGCCCGTGCGATCGGCGATGCTTGGGCCGGTGACCTTGAGGATCGACATCGGCGGCCTGCCGTCCGAACGGCTGCGGTTCGCCGCCTCCCCGCTGGCCGAGCTGACCGCGATGCTGCACGTGCTGACCGAGCCGGGGCACCATCCGCAGCTCGCCGGCCTGGCCGGGGAGGTACGGGCCGGGATGCCGGCGGAGCTTTCCGAGCGGCTGCGCGAGGCGGACTTCCTCTGGCGTTCCTCACAAGCCGACTTCCTGCTCCCTGCCCGCCCCCGGCCGACCCTCGCCCAGGAGCTGGACGACGTGGACCTGATCGACGACGAGAGGTACGTGACAGCGGCCCTCGTCACCACGTGCGGCAACAACCGGGTCCGCTTCGGGGCGCCTTCACCGTTGAACGACCGGACGGCGCGGGAGCGCGCCCTGGACCTGGCTCAGGCCCGCGGCGTACGGCAGGAGGCCTTCGCGGCACGGCTGCTCGCGGACCCGGCCACCGTACGGGCGAGCCTGCGCGACACCCTCGAACAGTGCGCCGAGGTCTTCTTCGACGCCGCCTGGGCGGACGTCGCGGTACGGCTCGCCACCGACCTGCGGGTGAAGAACGACCTGCTCAGGCGACAGGGCGTGGAAGCGGCGCTCGCGGCGGTCTCCGGCGCGGTCTCGCTGGCTCCGGACGGCGACTGCATCGTCCTGGACAAGCTGCCCGACAAGGCGACCTCCGCCCACGGCCGCGCGGTCACCTTCATACCCAGCGTCTTCGGCGGGCCGCACCTGGCGGTGGTGCACGCGCCCGGCTGGCAGCCGGTGGTGCAGTACCCGGTGGCGGAGCCGGAACCCCCGGAGCCGGTGTCGCTGGAGACGGTCTCCTTCCGGCTGGAGGCGCTCTCGCATCCGGTACGGCTGCGGCTGCTGCGCACCCTCGCCCGCGGCCCGCACACCACCCGCGAACTGGCCCACGCCTGGGAGCTCTCACCGCCGGAGGTGTCCCGGCACCTCGCCGTCCTGCGCCGGGCCGGCCTGCTCACGGCCCGGCGGCGCGGTCGCTACGTCCGCTACACCCTCAGCCTGCCCGACCTGACGTCGCTGGGCGCCGATCTCCTGGCGGCCGTGCTGCGCTGAGCCGCAGCGGGGCGAGTGGGCGCCGGCGGTGGCGCGGAAGGCGTGGCGCAGGTCACGCGGCCCTGCCTGTCACAGCGGACGGGCCACCGGTGTCCTGTGTCCGGAAGCCGACAACCGAGAGAACGGGGAGCCCACCATGACCGAGAACACCGCAGTCGTCGTGATCGGCGGCGGATACGCGGGCGTCATGGCCGCCAACCGCCTGACGCAGCGCACCGGCGTGAGCGTGACGCTGGTCAACCCGCGTCCGGCCTTCGTGGAGCGGATCCGCCTGCACCAGCTGGCCGGCGGCTCCGACGACGCGGTCGTGCAGTACGCGGACGTACTGGGCCCGGACGTCCGCCTGCTGGTCGACAGCGTGACGGGCATCGACGCGGCCGCGCGCCGTGTGACACTGGCCTCCGGCGGCACGGCCGCCTACGACTACCTGGTCTACGCCGTGGGCAGCGGCAGCGCCGACCCGGGGGTGCCGGGGGCCGCGGAGTTCTCCTACCCGGTCAGCACTTTGGAGGAGGCGCGGCGGCTGCGGCCGGTCCTCACGGCGGCGCCCGCTACGGCGGCGGTGACGGTGGTCGGGGCGGGGCCGAGCGGAATCGAGACCGCCGCCGAACTGGCCGAGCAGGGACGGAAGGTGACCCTGGTCTGCGGCGGCGTACTGGGCCCGTACCTGCATGCCCGGGGCCGCCGCTCGGTCGCCCGGCGGCTGGCCGCGCTCGGCGTCGGCGTCGTCGAAGGGCCCGGCGGCAGGGTGACGGCCGTGACCCGCGACCGCATACGTCTGGCCGACGGCCGCGAACTGCCCAGCGACGTCACCGTCTGGACGGCCGGCTTCGGTGTGCCGGACCTGGCCGTACGCAGCGGGCTGAGCACCGACGCGGTGGGCCGGCTCCTCACGGACGAGACGCTGACCAGCGTGGACGACGACCGCATCGTCGCGGCCGGCGACTCGGCGGCCCCCTCGGACCTGCCCCTGCGGATGAGCTGCCAGGCCGCGATACCGCTGGGCGCGCGGGCGGCCGACACGGTGCTCAGCCGGATCGCGGGCGAGCGGCCCGCACCCCTGAACGCGGTGTTCGCGGGTCAGTGCATCAGCCTTGGGCGCCGCGCGGGAATCTTCCAGTTCGCCCGCCGGAACGATGTCGCCGTCCCGTTCCACGTCGCCGGCCGCCCCGGTGCGAAGCTGAAGGAGTTCGTCTGCCGGGGCATCGTCAAGCACCTGGCCGGCGAGGCGCGCGAGCCCGGCTCGTACCGCCTCCACCGCGTCTCGGGCGGGACCGGCCGCCAGGAGCTCCTCGCGGCCGGTCCCGCCCGATCCACCGGCACGGGCGCCCAGCGGCCGACGCAACCGGTCCGGTGACTGCCCGGTCCCGGGCTCGGGGCGGCGCGCCGCACACCCGTGGCGGGCCGATCGGGGCGCTCACCTTCCGGGCTGGGCCTCCCGGTCCGCCGTGAGCCGTTCCTCGGGCCCCGGTTTCTTCACGGTCACGGTGGAATAGCCCGTGTGCACGGCGCCCGCGCCGTCCTGCGGCAGCAACAGGACGGCCGGACGCGGGACGGCGGCGGGGTCGGCCAGCGAGGTCGCCAGCAGGCCGATTCCGCTTCCGATCAGCGCCACGGAAACTGCGGCCAGCACGACACCACGGATCCAGGAATACTCGGACACGACGTTTCTCCGTTTCTCCGTCCGATGCAGAGGCCTTCGGGTGGTCCCGTGAAGGCGTACGTCCAATACACCCGGCGCGCGGATCGCAGTCACGGCACGCAAAGACGTGGCTTGACGCTCGGATCCGGTCTCGTTACCCTGCCCGCCGCACCGGATCGGGGCCGCCTCTCCCGGCCTCTGACACCTGCCGGAAGGCCGGAATCATCAGCCTCGGGGCCGTCTCGCGCGGGCCGGCCGGGCCGGGCGGCCCGCCCGGCAGCCTTGCGTTGGTGCTCCCTGGCCCGCCGGATGATGCTTGTCAGTGGGGCCCCTGGCCGTGCAGGTCCCGTGGGACGGCAGCGACGGATCGAGCGAGGGCGAGATGAGCGGCGATGGAGCAACTTCCCACCTCCCCCGGTGAGCGCCCGCGGCGGACCGGTGCCGCCCGGGGGCCTGCGTACACGGCGACGGCCGCCGTCGACGAGCAGGGCGTCGTCACCGAGTGGGGCGAAGGTGCCGCCCGGCTGCTCGGTTACGCGTCCGCCGAGGTGGTGGGGCGATCCGCCGGGTTCCTGCTGGCCGATCCCGTCGGCGACGCGGCCCGCCGGATCCCGGCCGAGCAGGAGCGGTGGAGTGGCACGGTGGCCCTACGGCACCGGGACGGCGGCCGCCTGGAACAGGGGCTGCTCGCGCACCGCCGGACCTCCACCGGCGGCGCCACCCAGTGGTACGTGGTCTCCGCGGTGGAGGGCCGGCGGGACGGTGACGGCTCCTCGTGGGGTGATCCGCTGCACGCGTGGTCGTTCTCCCAGTCCCCCTGCTTTCTGGCGGTCTTCGACGCCGACCTGCGACTGGTGCGGGCGAACGCGGGCATGGAGCGCACGCTGTCCCTCACGGAGTCCGAGATGGCCGGGCTGCGCCTGCCGGAGATCGCCCCGGACCCGGTGAGCGAGGAGACCGAGCGCAGGATGCGTCTGGCTCTGGAGACCGGGGAGCCGCAGCACATGGAGGCGTTCGTGCGCACCACGGGCGTCAGCGCGGAGCACGGCTGGGCGACCTCGGTGGCACCGCTGCGGGATCCGGGCGGCCGGGTGCGCGCCGTGTGCCTCGCCGCGCACGACCGGACCGGGGCCGAGGTCGAGACGCAGCAGATGTTCCTGCCGGACGCCGCCGGCGCGCGCATCGGGACCAGCGGGGACAGCACCCGCACCGCGCAGGAGCTCGCGGACGTGGCCGTGCCCCGGCTCGCCGACTTCGCGGTCGTCGACCTGCTCGATCCCCTGCCGCGGGGGGACGGCCAGGCCTCCGGCCCGCAGCAGGGTCCGGTCACCGTGTGCCGTACGGCCGTGCGCTCGGCCGTCGAGGGGAGTTCCGAGGGGCGGGTGGCGGTCGGCGAGACGGCTGTCCACCCGCCGCTGTCGCCGCCCGCCCAATGCCTGGCCTCGGGCCGCGGGGCCGTCTACGCGACGACGGCCCCGGCGGTCGCCCAGTGGATGGCGCAGGACCCCGCGGCGGCCTGGCTGGGCGCGCATGGGGCCCACTCGGTGATGGTGGTGCCGATGCACGCCGGCGGCGTCGGCCTCGGCGTCGCCGTGTTCGGCCGCCGCCGCGGCCGGGGTCCCTTCCTGCCACAGGACCTGTCACTGGCCGAGGATCTCGCGGGCCGGGCGGCGGCGAGCATCCACACCGCCCACCGGTCCGCCCGGGAGCACACCAGCACCATGACGCTGCAGCGCAGCCTGCTCCCCCAGGCACTGCCCGACCACCCGGCGCTGGAGACGGCCTCCCGCTACCTGCCGGCCGGTACCGAGGCGGGCGTGGGCGGCGACTGGTTCGACGTGATCCCGCTGTCCGGCGCCCGGGTGGCCCTCGTCGTGGGCGATGTCGTCGGCCACGGCATCCGTGCCTCCGCGACGATGGGCCGGTTGCGCACCGCGGTGCGCACGCTGGCCGACGTGGATCTGCCGCCGGACGAGTTGCTCACCCACCTCGACGACCTGATCATCCATCTGTCCGCGGACGAGGGCGGCCGGGAGGCCGTCGACGAGAGCGCCGGGGGCATCGGTACGACCTGCCTGTACGTGGTCTACGACCCGGTGACCCGGCACTGCACGCTGGCCCGGGCCGGGCACCCGCCGCCGGCGGTGGTCTCCCCGGAGGGTTCCGTGTACCTCCTCGACGTCCCGGCCGGTCCACCGCTGGGCCTGGGCGGCCTGCCCTTCGAGACACTGGACGTCGACCTTCCCGAAGGCAGCGTGCTGACCCTCTACACCGACGGGCTGCTCCAGCCCCGCGAGCGGGACCTCGACGAGGCGCTGGACACCATGTTCGCCGCGCTCGCCCAGCCCGCCTCCACCCTGGACACGGTCTGCGACCGGGTTCTGACGGCCCTGCTGACACACCGCCCCGACGACGACGTGGCCCTGCTCGTCGCACGGACCCGGGCCCTGCACGCCGACAAGGTCGTGGTGTGGGACCTGGCCTCCGATCCCTCCGACGTCTCCCGGGCCCGTCGGCGGACCACCGACCAGCTGACAGCGTGGGGGCTGGAGGATGCCTCGTTCGTCACCGAGCTCCTGGTCAGCGAGCTGGTCACCAATGCCATCCGGTACGGCGAGCCGCCCATCCAGCTACGGCTGATCCACGAGAAGGACACGCTGATCTGCGAGGTCTCCGACGCGAGCAGCACCGCCCCGCACATGCGGCGGGCCCGCACCTTCGACGAGGGCGGGCGCGGTCTGCTGCTGGTGGCGCAGCTCGCCCAGCGCTGGGGCACCCGGCACGCGGCCGTCGGCAAGACGATCTGGGCCGAGCAGTCGCTCCTCGGTTTCTGAGGCTTCTGGGGCTTCTGGGGCTTCTGGGGGCCGTGGGTGACGGGCCCACCCGATCCCGCCCGGACAGCCCTACTGCGGTCCGGGCGGGACGCGGAAGACGGGCAGTGCCCACTCCGGGGGGTCGGGAGGCGGCGCCGTCCGCTCCTGGCTGCGCCGGGGCCGCTGCTCGGTGCGGGGGCCGTGCTCGGTGGCGGCCCGCAGGGCCGCCACGAACTCCAGGCAGGAGCCGTACCGGTCCTCGGGAATCTTCGCCAGGGCCCTGGCGAAGACCTCGTCTGCGGCGGGTGCGATGTCGGGCCGCCGCTCGGTCAGGGGCGGCGGGGCGTCGTACTGGTGCGCCCACAGCAGGGCCGCGTCCTCCTCGCGGACGAAGGGCGGCCCGCCGGCCAGGGTCTCGTAGACGACGCAGGCCAGGCTGTAGAGGTCGCACCTGCCGTCCACCGGCCGACCGGCGATCTGCTCGGGCGCCATGTAGTCGAGCGTGCCGACGAACTCCCCCGCCGTGGTGAACCCGCTCAGCGACAGGGACTTCTTCGTCAGGCCGAAGTCGGTGAGGTAGATGTGCTCCGGATGGTCCCGGTCGGGCCCCGCCGCGACCAGGATGTTGCCGGGTTTGACGTCCCGGTGCACCAGTTCGTGGTCGTGGGCGGCGTCCAGGGCGGACGCCACCTGGGCGGCGATCCGCAGGGCGGTCGGGACGGGCAGCGGACCCTCCCGGTCGAGCAGCCCCCGCAGGTCCAGGCCGGGCACGAAGCGCATGGCGATGTAGAGGACGCCGTCGGTCTCGCCGGCCTCGAAGATCGGCACGATGTGCGGGTGCTCGATCGACGCGGCCACCCTCGACTCGTGGGTGAAGCGGCGCCGGAAGGTGTCGTCCCGCGCCCGCTCCGGGGCGATCAGCTTGATCGCGACCGTGCGGTCCAGCCGCAGGTCCCTGGCGCAGTAGACGACGGCCATGCCACCCCGGCCGATCATGCGCTCGATCTTGTATCCGGCGATCTGCTGCCCGACCAGCCCGGAGGGCCGGCCGGTGTACTGGCTCAGGTCCGCGCCCATCAGGCGCCCCCTTCCTCAGCAGGAATTCTAGTCAGTGGTCCCACCGGACGCCCGGCGGGAAACCGAAGGCGCCTCCCCTACCACGCCATGGGTCATGCCGGAAGGGGATGGACCACCACCATTCACGCGATGCCAGAGCGGCCGGTGGCTGGGTGGTGCGGGCGGGGAATATGCGGGTCCGGCGCCCATGCGCGGGTGGCGCGGATGGCGTTGAGTCGGGGGTGCCGATCGGCCGGCGCCAGTCCTACTCCAGCCGCGCGTCCCGCGCATTCGACCTTTCTAGGAGGTGAACCGGGTGAGCGTACTCAAGCCCCAGAACACGGAGGCCCGCAGGACGCAGCGCGGCCCGGGATACCTGAACTGACCCGACGGATCCGGGCGGGGGTGCTCCCCCGTACCCCGGCCCGGATCCTGTCGTTCCCACCGGCTGCTGCCGGTGGCGGCCCCTCGGACGATCACAGAGGCTGACAGCAGAGATGCGCAACGAACGATGGGTCGACCGCTCCCTCTTCACCTGGAGCGACACGCTGTTCTTCGACCCTCTCGACGTCTTCCACGAGCCGGACCCCGACCACTTCCTGTCCGGATTCGACGCGGCGACCCGGGCGCGCTTCGTCCGGCGCGGCAACCGGTGGAGCCACCGGCACGACCCGGCCCCGCCCGACCAGGGCTGGAAGATTCACATCTCGGCGGGCCGGCGGCAGGTGCGCGAGATCGCCGCATCGGTGATCGGGCATCTGACGGCCCTCGGCACCGACTTCGAGATCGCCCTCGACCCCACCGTCTTCGCGATGCGGGGCGGAGGCCCGCTCGCCACCGTCTACCCGCACGGCGTGGTGGAGTTCAGGAGCTGCTTGGCCGGCCTGGCCCGCCTCCTGGACGGGGCGGAGGGCCCGTCCGTCCCGTCGGACGTGCGCTACCGGGACAGCAAGGCGCTGTACCTGCGCTACGGCCCCTTCCACGCGCCCCGCACCGTCGATGTCCTCGGGCGCCGGCAGCCCCCCGCACCCGACCGGGCGTCCTGGCCGTTCGACGACTGGAAGCCGGCCGACGAGGACGCGGGGGACGGCCTGCTCGGGGGACGCTTCCGGCTGACCGACACGATCCGGTCCTCGCACGACGGCGGCGTCCACACCGCCGAGGACACCGCGGACGACGACCGGAAGGTACTGCTCAAGGAGGCCCGCGACGACGCCGTCGACCTCCTCGGCCGCGAGTGGATGTTCCTGAACCTGCTGGCCGGCGCGGGCTCCTTCCCTGCTCCCGTCGCCACGTTCCAGCACGGCGAACACCACTACATCGCGATGGAGTTCGTCGAAGGCACCGGCCTCGGCCCGCTGCTGCTCGCACGCAACCCGCTCACGCGGCCGGGCTCCGGCCCCGAGCAGTCACGAGCGTACCTGCGGATCTTCCTGACCGTCCTGCGCGGGCTTGCGCGCGCGGTCCGGGCGGCGCACGATCGCGGCGTGGTCCTCGGCGGCTTCACCGCCTCGGACGTCCTCGTCGACCCGGACAGCTACGAGGTGCGCGTCCTCGGCCTGGAGACCTGCCGGCTGCCCGGCGGCGGGACCGGGCCCGGCCATGATCCCGTCGGCACCCCCGGCAGTGGCCCCGCGACCGAGGCCGGGGACCGGTACGCGCTGGCCCGGGTCATGGCCGGGCTGATCCTGCCGATCACGGCCATGTCCGACCTGCGCGAGGACGTCCTGGACCTGTACCGGACCCTCGTCACGGAGGGCCTGGGCTGGCCGGAACGGGTGCACCGTTTGCTGGTGGACCTGGCCCGGGGTCGGATCGGCCTGGTCGGCCTGCTCGACGTGCTGGAGGACGAGGCGGGGCTGCCCGGCCGCGTCGGGCCGGCCGCGCCGCCGCGCCCGGCGGCCGGGGAACGGCCGGAGCCGGGCGGGGCGGAAGCCGCGGTGGCCGCGTTCATCCGGGCCGCCGCGGACACCCGCCGGGACACCTTCTTCCCCGTGGACCCCTTCGCCCACGTCACGAACCCGCTCGGTCTCGGGTCCGGCGCGAGCGGCGTCCTGTGGGCGCTCCACGCCTCCGGCGTGCCCGTCCGGCCCGAATGGCGCGACCGGCTGCGTGCCGAGCTCGCGGAGATCGACCCGGCCCGGTACCCGGACGGCCTCATGAACGGCCTGGCCGGCATCGCCTGGGCGGCCGACGCCCTCGGGCTCGCGGCACCGGCCCGGGAGCTGCTCGACCGGGCCAACCGGCGCGCGGTGGCGAAGCGCGACCACACGTTCCACCACGGCCTCGCCGGAGTGGGCATGACGAACCTGCACTTCTTCCTGCGCGGCCGCGACCCGCACGACCTCGCCGCGGCCCAGCGCTGCGCCCGTGCGCTGCACGACACCGCGCGGCGTGACGAGGACCAGGCCTACTGGCTGACCGGGGCCTGCGCCCGGGGGCCGCTGGCGGGGCTCGGTTCCGGGCAGGCGGGCGTCGCCATGTTCCTCCTGCGGATGCACCAGATCTCGGGCGAGGAGCACCACCTGGAACTGGGTCGGGAGGCACTCGCCTGGGAGATGGCCCGCACCGCGGCGGGCGGCGGGGACGGGGGCACGGGACCGTCCGTCGAGGCGGGTTCGGCGGGCCTGGCGAAGGTGCTGCTGCGCTACGGGGACCTGACCGCGGCCCGTGACGTCCTGCGGAGCCTGGACCTGCGGTGCTGGGCGCGGCCGGGGTACGCGACCGGGATGTGCGGGATCGCCGACACGCTGCTGGACGCGGCGGAGTTCACCGGCGACCCCGCGTACCGCGACACCGCGCTGCGGCAGCTCGACTTCGTCCGGCGGGTCTTTCTCTTCGAGCCCGCGGCGCGCTTCGGTCTGCGCGACGCGGACGGGCGTCCGCTGCTGGGGGTGCCCGGTGAGGGCCTGCAGCGCTGCTCCACCGACTACCTGACCGGCTCGGCCGGTGTGCTGCGGGTGCTCCACCGCGCCGGCTCCGGTGGCCCGGCGGACTTCCTGCTGGACGAGGTCGGCCCGCCGTGACGCGCACTACGTTGCCGACAGGACCCCGCCGGGGTCGCGGGCGGCGCTGGCGAAGGCCCGCCGGTTCGGGTGGCCGGTCTTGTGGAGGACGTTCGCCACGTGCTTCTCGACCGTCCGCAGGGAGATGTGCAGCCGGCCGGCGATGTCCTTGTTGCTGATCCGTTCGGCGACCAGCCGGGCCACCTCGAACTCGCGGACGGTGATGCCGGACCTGCGCAGGTCCGGTGGCACCTGCTCGGTGCCCGTGCGCCGTTGCCGGACCGACGCGCCCATCCCGCGCAGCAGGGCCCGGGCGGCGCCGGCCACCGGATGGAGGCCGGCGCCGTGGAAGTACTCCTCGGCCTCGCGCAGCCACTGGACCGGCGCGCCCCAGCCGTCCTCGTACGCCGACCGGGCCACCAGCCGCATGCCCAGGCAGCGGGCCATGGGGTACGGGGCGGCCGCCGCCAGTGCCTCGGCCGCGACGGCCGTGGCCCGCTCGCGGTGGCCTTCGCGGCCGAGCAGCACGGCGTGGGCGAGGCCCGCGAACTGGCGGTTCCAGCGGCTGCCGCCGGTGGCAGCCTCCGCGATCCCGGGGCAGTGCCGGCGGCCGATCCGTCCGGCCAGGACGCCGAGCAGCACGATGATGCCGTGCCGGCCGAAGTCTCCGGCGGCCGGGTTCTCGGCGTCGTGGGCGAGCGCCTGTGCGAGCTCCGCCTCCGCGGCGTCGTGCCGCTCCTCCAGCAGTGAGCAGAAGGCCCGGGCCGTTCCGTACGACAGGGCGCGCAGGCCGGGCGCGGCGTCGAGGAGCGGCTCCAGGCGTTCCAGCGCCCCGTGCATCTCGGCGCGGCGTCCCTGGTGGGCGTACCGTACGGCGTCGGCGAGCCGGAGCATCGCCAGGGACCGGCCCAGTCCGGGCCCGGACGCCTCGGCCGCCGCTTCGATGATCCCGTCGCGAGCCTCGTCGAAGGCGCACCGCCGGATCCGCTCCAGGGCGAGCGCCGAGCCGGCCTCAAGGGCCAGCGGCAGCAGGCCCCGGCGGTGGGCTTCCCGGCCGGCCTGCTCCAGGCGGGTCGGCCGGTGGTCGTGGCCCGCCGCCGTGATCGCCAGCTGCACCTCGGCCTCGCTGCGCGGTACGGGGAGCCGGTGCGCGAGGGCGATCGCGCGGGCCCGCTCGAAGTGGGCCGTCGCCGCGGTCTCGTCCTCGTGCCGGGCCAGCTGTCCGAGCAGCAGCAGGGCTCTGCACACCACGTCGGGCCGGTCTGCGCCGCGGGCGGCGTCCACCGCCCGGCGGGCGAGCCGGGCCGCGGTGTGCAGCCGGTCGGGGTCGAGCCTGCCCAGCTCGGCGTGGGCGGCGGCGAGGTCGACGAAGGCGGTGTGGCCGTCCGCGGGATGGCCGGTGAGGAGCGAGCGGGCCGTGTCGAGGTGGCGGAGGGCCTCGGCGGGGCGGCCGGTGAGGGTGGCGATGGTGCCGAGCCGGGCGTGGATCCCGGCCCGCCGCGCGGCGGGGACGCCCTGCTCGACGGCGGGCGGGCGGGGTAACCGGTCGAGGTGGGCCGAGTGGGCGGCCGCGTCCAGCAGCAGCTCCAGCACCGTGGCGTGCAGCGCGGGGGCGGCGGCCGGTTCGAGGAGGGCGTGGGCCCTGGTGAGCAGTTCCAGGGCCCGCTCCAGTGGCAGCTGCTCCGCGGTCCGCTCCAGGGCGACCTCTTCCATCGCCCGCTGCGCCGCTTCGCCGTACAGGCGGGCGGCTTCGAGGTCTTCGCCGGCGTGCTCGTGCAGCCGGGCGGCGTGAGCCCGCCAGACTCCGGGAAGTCCCGGGTGCAGGTGGGCGAGGGCGCGGGCGGCGCGGCGCGCGTGCCGGGCGCGTTCGCCCGGCCCGAGACCGTCGAGGAGCGCCTCGGCCGCCAGCGGGGAGCGGAAGGCGTACCACCGGGTGCCCGGCCCGTCCGGCGTGATCAGGCACGCGGCGAGGGCGGCGCGCAGGACCTCGGACAGGGCGGTGTGGTCGACGCCCAGCGCGTGCTCCAGTACCGGCAGGGGGAAGCGCCGGCCGAACAGGGCTGCCGTGCCCAGGAACCGCGTGCCGAGCGGCCCGAGCGCTTCGGTACGGCGCCTGACGTCGTCGGCGACGGCGGCGGGTACGGACGGGGCCCGCTCACCGCGGTCGGCGGGGCGGGCGGCGTGGTCGTGCACGAGCTCCTTGACGACGAAGGGGATTCCGGCGCTGTCGGTCACCGCACGGTGGAGGAGGCCGGGGCAGACCTCCACCGGTGCGACGCCCAGTTCGGCCGCGACGAGGAGGCGGACTTCGGGGCGGGTCAGCGGCTTCAGGTCGAGGATCTCCGCCGCTTCCCGCTGGCGTGCCCGCACGGCCAGCTCGGCGGCGGCGCGGGGGGTGCCGCCCACGACGAGCAGGAGCACGGCCGGCTGCTGGCCGATGTTGTCGAGGAGGTATTCGACGACGGCCAGGGTCCCGGCGTCGGCATCGTGCAGGTCGTCGAGGACAAGCAGGCAGCCCCGCTCCCGGCCGACGGCGGCGAGCAGCCGCAACACCGTTTCGGCCACCGCGATGTGCGAGACGGCCGCGTGCCCGCCGGTCCCGGTCTCCGGAGTGTCGCTCAGCAGGCGGGCCAGGACGGGGCAGTGGGCGCCCGATTCCCCGGGATCGGGCAGCAGGCCGGCGCGTGCGAGCAGGAGCAGCGCCTCGACGAGCGGCCGGTAGGGGACGGGCGGGCCGACGGTACTGGCCCGCCCGCGCAGGGTGATCATGTCGGTCGCGGCAGCCGCGGCGAGGGCTTCGGTGGCCAGTCGGGTCTTGCCGACTCCGGGTTCGCCGGTGATGAAGAGGGCTCCGCCCCGCCCGGAGCGGGCGGCGGCCAGCGCGTCCGCGATCCGCGCGGTCTCGGCCGTGCGCCCGATCAGTCGCCCCCGCCCCCGGTGCGGGCCGCCGACACGGCCCGTGGCGGTACGGTCTTCGGCAGGCCCTGCAGGCCGTGCCGGCCAGAGTGCGGTCACCGGCTCGTCCCCTTCCCGGCGGGCCGTCCGGGGCACCGCCGGTTCGACGGTACGGGGGTGCCGCTTGCCCCCTGTAGCCGTCCGTTTGGGGGGCTTGCGCCGGGGTCAGCCCCCCTCCAGGCTGTCCTCCCGTACCCGCAGGGCGAGGTCGAGCTTGGTGTAGGTGGGGCGGCCGGCCTGCTGGTACTTGGCCTTGACGCGGTCCAGGTAGTCCTTGGCCGTGTGGACGGTGATGCCCGCGCGCCGGGCGGCGGACTTCAGGGTCATGCCGGACGCGTAGTCGAGCAGGATCTGCCGCTCCCGGGGCGAGAGCCGCGGGCGGGCGGGGCTGTCGTCGTACGCACAGGCGAAGGCGAGTTCCATGGAAGGGGTGCCCCTGCCCTCCGCGAGGTCCCTCACGGCGGCCACCAGGGTCGGCAGGTCGTGGTCCTTGGTCAGGTACCCGTCGGCGCCGGCCCGGATCGCCTCGATGATCCGGGAGCGGTCCGGCACCGTGCTGATCATGAGGACGCGGCTGCCGGTGCGCAGCACCCTGCGGATGTTGTCGGCGGGGTCCGAGCCGTCCCGCAGGACGAGGTCGAGGAGGACGACGTCGGCCGGGGGTCCGGCCGCGCCGTCGGGGGCGTGGGGGCCGTCCGTGCCGTCGGGGTGGTACGGATTCCGGTCCGCGAGGAGTTCGCCGACGGTGCCGGCGGTCGCGACGAGTCGCAGGTCCGGCACGTCGCCGAGCCAGGCCCGCAGTCCGTCGCGGAGCATCCGGTCGTCGTCGACGACCGCGACCGTGATCACCCCGGCCATCTGAGCTCCACGCGCACTCCCTCGCCGGGGGCGGTGTCCACGGTGGCACGGCCGCCCGCCTCGGTCATCCGGCCGTGGACGGAGCCGCGCAGGCCGAGGCCCGGCTCGCACCGGGCCGGGTCGAATCCGGGTCCCCGGTCGACGACGGTGACGACCGCTCCGCCCTTTCCGTCCGGGTCGCCGGTGGCGGTGAGGTACGCGTGGCCGGTTCCGGCGTGCCTGCGCACGTTGTTGAGGGCTTCCCGTACGGCGTGGCCCAGTGCGGCGGCGACCTCGGGCGGTACCTGCGGCAGGGCGTGGTACTGGGCGGTGACCCGCAGTCCGAGGCTCTCCACGGATCCGACCGCCTCCTCCAGGGCTGCGCCGATCTCCCGGTGCGGCGTCTCGTCGGCGGTCTGCTGGATCAGGCGGCGCAGGTAGGCGGCCTCGCGGGCGCACCGCTGCCGCACCTCGGGGGCGTTGGCGTCGACGGTACCGGCCGCCAGGGTGGTCAGGGTGGCAAGGACCGTGTCGTGCAGGGCCCGGTGGTGTTCGAGGCGTTCGGCGTAGCGGGCCCGGTGTGCTTCCGCGGTCAGCGCGCGGGCGTTGGCCTCGTCCACGAGGCGGCCCTGGCGGAGCAGGTACCAGCGGAAGGCGTACGTCATCACGGCAGAGGACACCAGCGAGTTGAGGTGGCCGACGACGACGGCGGGAGTCGCGCCTACGGCCTGGTAGCCGATGAAGTGGGTCACTACGAGGAGCCCCACCACGACGACGGCGTGGAGGCGGTCCAGGGCGATGGCCGCGGTGGCGCTCGCCGATCCGCCGAGCAGCATCGCCCAGGCGATGGTGGGGGGTTCGCGCACGCCTCCCCAGGCGCACAGGGCCAGGGGCAGGACGCATCCGGTCACGATGACGTCGGCCCAGATGTGCCGCCGGTCGAACCGGCCGCGGCGCAGAGCGGTGCCGTAGGTGAGTGCGCTCAGGCCCAACGCCGCGGCAAGGCCGAGGTGTTGGAGGGGGAGGTGCCACGGGCGGTGGGCAACGGCCATGACCGCGACGGTGAGGTGGCTGGCCCGGTAGAGCAGGGTGGCCACGATCAGGAAGGACTGGGCCCGGTCCGTCCCCGACCTCACGGAGGTCGTTGCGCGCAGTGCTCGTATGCGGCGTATCTGTAAGGACCGCAACGCCAGGACCACTCCTCCCCAAGCCGTGGGCGGCGCGGTGTCCCGGGGGTGTGCCGTGGGGGACGGATGTGCCGCGAAGCCCGTAATTGCCAGTGACACCAGGCATTTTGCCCGAGCGGGTGCACACCAGGAAGGCGGGTCCCGGACGGCCGGCGGCCGACCGAGGCCGATTCGAACGTCACCGCCCGCCGCGGATGGCCAGGCAGCGCCGGGCAGCGCCGGGCCGGGCGGGAAGCCGCCGGACGGGACCGTCGAAGAGACCGTCCTGCCCCCTCCCCTCCCCCGATTGACATTCCCGCACCTCAAGTGCAAGCGTAAAGCTGCACAGCGAGTGCAATATGTTGCCATCGAGTCACGGAGGGCCCGGATGTTCCTGACGATGGGGCGCTGGTGCGCCCGTCGGCCGAAACGGGTGATCGGGGCCTGGCTGCTGCTGCTCCTCGTGCTCGGCGGCGGCCTCACCGCCTACGGCCGCGTGACCAGCGAGGCGGTGACCATCCCGGGCAGCGACAGTCAGGCCGCCCTCGACACGGCGGCGACTGCCTTCCCAGGCCCCGCCTCCGGCAACCAGCCGCTCGTCCTGCGCACCGGACCCGACGGCCCCGCCCTCACCGGCGAGAGCGCCCGGAACGCCGTCGAGCGCAGCGCCCGGGCCATCGCCGAGGTGCCGCACGTCGTGAGCGTGATCTCGCCGTACGAGCGGGCCGGTACCGCCGCGATGAGCGCGGACGGGCACACGGCCTACCTCTCCGTCGGGCTCGACGTGACCGGTCGCGACATCACCGCCGAACTCTCCGAGCGGATCACCGGCGCCGCCGGGCCGGCCGCAGCGGCCGGCATCGAGGTCACCCCGGGCGGCGACCTCGCGGCCGCCGTCGACCGGCCGGACACCGGGCACAGCGAGCTCATCGGACTCGCGGCCGCCGCCGTGATCCTCTTCGCGGGCTTCCGGAAGGCGGCGGCGGCCGGGCTTCCCCTGGTCATCGGCGTCACCGGGCTGATCGCCTCGCTGACCGCCATCGGCCTGGCCGGACACCTCATGGACATGCCGTCGTCCGCCACCACCATCGCCGCGATGATCGGCCTGGGCGTCGGGATCGACTACACACTGTTCTGCCTCACCCGGTTCCGGGAGTTGCGCGGCCGGGACGTGCCGGCCGCCGAGGCCGCCGCCCTGGCGACCGCCACCGCCGGGAAGGCCTCCGCGTTCGCCGGATGCGCGGTGATCGCGGCGCTGGCCGGGCTCGCGCTGGGTGGGCTGCCGCTGCTGCGTGCCCTGGCGCTGGCCCCGGCGATCGCGGTGCTGGCCGCCGTGGCCGCCACCCTCACCCTGCTGCCCGCCCTGCTGAGCCTGCTGGCCCGGTTCCTCGGCGCCGCCCGGGAGGAGGGAGCCATCGCGCACGACGGGACGGACCCGCCGGCAGCCACGGGCCGCGGCTGGCAGCGCATCGCCGAGCGCGTCACGGCTCGCCCCTGGCGTCACCTGCTCGCCGGCCTCACCCTGCTCCTGCTGCTCGCCGCCCCGGCCAGCCAGTTGTCCTTCGGTCAGCTCGATGCCGGGGACAAGCCCATCGGCTCGGCCAGCCGCACTGCCTACGAGCAGCTCTCGGACGCGTTCGGCCCCGGCGTCAACGGCCCCCTCCAAATCGTCGACACCCTGACGGCGCCCGCCGCGGGGCCGCAGGACGCCCGTATCGCCGAGGTCTCCGCCGCCCTGGCCGCCACCCCCGGCGTGGCCTCGGTCAGCCCGGCACAGCTCACCGCGGACGGCCGCACCGTCCGCTGGCAGGTCACGCCCGCCACCGCCCCGGGCGACCCGGCGACCGCCCGCCTGGTCGCCACCCTGCGCACGGACACCCTGCCCGCAGCCACCGCCGACGGCGCGGGGAGCGCGCACGTCGGCGGCGTCGCCGCGGTGGTGACCGATCTCAACGACCGCCTCGCGGACCGGCTGCCCGCCGTGATCGGTACCGTGGTGCTCGTGGCGGGACTGCTGCTGCTGGCCGCCTTCCGCTCACCGCTCCTCGCGCTGAAGGCCGCCGTGCTGAACCTGCTGTCGGTGGCCGCCGCGTACGGGGTGCTCACCGCGGTGTTCCAGTGGGGCTGGGGCGCGCGGCTCATCGGCCTGGAAGGGCCGGTGCCCGTACCTGGTTACGTACCGCTGGTGATGTTCGCCGTCCTGTTCGGACTCTCCATGGACTACGAGGTGTTCCTGCTGACCTCGGTGCGCGAGAAGTGGCTGGTGGGCGGCGACAGCCGGCAGGCGGTCGTCGGGGGCCTCGCCTCGACCGGTCGGATCATCACCTCCGCCGCCCTGATCATGGTGAGTGTGTTCCTCGCGTACCTGCTCTCGGACGACCCCGTGGTGAAGATGTTCGGCACCGGACTGGCCGCGGCCGTGGCCCTCGACGTCACCGTCGTGCGCGGCCTGCTGGTCCCCACCACCATGGCGCTGCTCGGGGACCGCGGCTGGTGGCTGCCCCGCCGCCTCGACCGGTTCCTGCCCGAACTCGACATCGAGGGCCACTCCCACACCCTGCCGGCCGGAGGACTCCAGAGCCTCCCCGCACCCGAAGCCGGCACGGCCGACGCCGCCGGCCCCCTTCCCACACGGTGAGGTTCCGCATGCTCCCCCGCACCACCACCCGCCCCGGCGACACAACGGACCGCAGGCCGGACGGGCCCGCCGCCCGCCCGACCCGACCGCGCCACCGCCGCGCCCTGACGGCGGCAGGACTGGCCGCCGTACTCCTGCTCGCGCTGCCCGTCACCGACTCGGTCGCCCGCGACCTGGCGGAGAAGCGGCTCGCGGACCGGATCAGTGCGCGGCAGGCGAACCTCGCGGGACGCCCCGACGTCTCCATCGAGGGGGTGCCCTTCCTCCTGCAGGCCGCCCGCGAGCGCTATCCCGAGGTGCGGGTGCGGGCCGACGCGACGACCGACCGGGGCACCCCGGTCACGGCCGACATCACCTTCGACGACGTCTCCCGCGAGGGCGACGGCTACCGGGCGGACTCGGCCTCGGCCCGCTTCACCGCCCCGTACTCCTCGCTGGCCGACGGAACGGACGGCACCCGGATCTCCGACGCCGGCAACGGCCAACTGCTCATCAGCCGCAGCGTGCTGGGGGCGCCCGTGGTGCTCACGGCGGGGCTCGAACTCCACGACGGCGTCCTCTCCCTGCGTCCGACGGCCGCCTCGGTGGCGGGCCGGGCCCTGGATCCGGCCAGCCCACTCATCGCCCAGGCGCTCGCCCGGCAGACCCGGACCCTGCCCGAACTGCCCCTCGGCTTGCGCCCCTCGGGGGTGTCGGTGGGCGCGGACGGCGTGACCGTCACCGCGCGGGCCGAGAAGGTCAGCGCCGTCTGAGCCGTCCGCCGGCGGCGCTCAGCCCCGCGGGCCGTCCGCCGCCGCCAGCAGGTTCAGCACGGTGGCCTCCATCGCCGCGCGCGCTTCCTGCGGACTCTTGCCACCGGAGCGCCAGTGGTTCCAGACCCCCCAGGTGGTAACGGCGTCCAGGCCGTCGAGGAGTTCGGCCGCCCGGCTCTCGTCCAGGCGGCCGAGTTCCTCCGCGAAGATCTCGGCGACACGGCGCCGGGCCTCCGCGAACGCCTCGTCGGTGACCTGCTGGATGCGCGGCGAGGGATGGTCGATCCGCATCAGGGTCAGCCGTGCCGGGGTGATCCACTCCAGGATCCGCGCCCGCTGTTCGGCGAGCGCCGCCACCCGGGCCCGGCGGGGCCCGGTATCCGGCAGCGGCCTGATCTGCTCGGCCAGTTGCTCAAGCCGACGGGTGATGGCGAGGTCGACCAGTTCGGACATGTCGGCGAAGTGGTGGAAGACCAGCCGTCGGGAGACGCCCGCGCGCTCGGCGACGCGCTCGGCCGGGAACTCCACCGCTCCCTCGTCGAGCAGCGCGAGCAGGGCGTCCACGATCTTGTCCCGGGTGCGGCGTCCGCGCTCGGTCCGCCCGTCCACCCGGACCGGCACCGGGCCGGGTACCCGATCGTCCTCCTGCGCCACCGCAGCTCCCTCCGCCGTACGCCTCGACGGTATTTTCGCACCCCCGGCACGGCTCACGCGTACTTCGCGACGCCCGGATCCGCGGCGGGCGCTCCGGCGGCGAAGCGGTGGCGCATCCGGTGCAGACCGCGCCGGGTGTGGCTCTTGACCGTGCCGAGCGGCATGCCGGTGCGCTCGGCGATCTGGGTCTGGGTGAGGTCCCCGTAGAAGGCCATGGCCAGTACCTCCCGCTGCGGGCGGGGCAGTCTCGCGAGTTCGCCGGTGACGATCAGCCGGTCCAGGACCGCTTCGGGGCCCTCCGCCGGCTCGTCCGCCGGCGGCAGGGCGGCACCGGCCGCGCTGACCAGGTCGAGGCGCCGGGTGCGCTCCGTGAGCGCGTCGGCGATCTTGCGCCGGGTGATGCCGACGAGCCAGCCGGGGAAGGCGCCGCGCTCGGGCCGGTAGCCGGCCCGACCGCGCCACGCGGCCAGGAAGACCTGCTGGCTGACGTCCTCGGCCTCGCGGGGATCCCCGAGCGTGCGGGCCGCGAGGGTCTGGACGAGGCCGCCCCAACGGCGGTACGCGGCGGCCAGGCACTTCTCGTCGCCGCGCACGAAGCCCTCGGCGACCTCGTGGTCGAGGAGGCGCTCCCCGGTCGCGGGGGACGGCTGGGCGGTGGCGCTCAGGACGGTCATGGCGGCTGCTCCTCGAGCCGGGACCGGAACGGGCCGGTCGGCGGGCGGGTGCCCCGCCCCGTGGTGCGCCGGGGCGGGGCCCCTCCAGATTCCGGCCCGTGCACGCTTCCGCACCACTCGCATCGTTTGTGCGTCGGATCATGGACCCATGACGGATTCCGCACACGGCATGACCACGGGGGCGGTGGCCCGCCGGCTGGGGGTCGCCCCCACGACCCTGCGCACCTGGGACCGGCGCTACGGCATCGGCCCGGCGGCCCGGGAGGACGGCAGGCACCGGCGGTGGACCCCCGAGGACGTCGCCGTCCTGCACGAGATGTGCCGGCTGACCTCGTCGGGCATCCCGCCCGCGGAAGCCGCGCGGGCCGCGCTCGCCGGGCCGGCCCGCACGGCGGCCGACCTGCCCGCCGCGACCGCCCCGCCCCCCGGCCCCGAGCACCTCCCCCGACCGGCCCGCCGGCCCGGTTCGGGCAACGGCCTGCCGCTGGGCGCCGTACGGCAGGAGTGCCGCGGGCTGGGCCGCGCCGCAGTACGCCTCGACGCCCGGACCGTGGACGACGTGCTGGAAACGGTGATCGCCCAATACGGCCTGGTCACCGCCTGGGAAGAAGTGATGGCGCCGACCCTGCACGCCGTGGGCCGCAAATGGGAGACCTCGGGAGACCGGTACGTCGAGGTCGAGCACCTGCTGTCCTGGCACGTGTCGAGCGCGCTGCGCCGCGCCGCCGGGACCCCGCCCTTGGGTGGCCCGGCGGCGACGGACCGACCTCCGGTGCTGCTCGCGTGCGTGCCGGGCGAGCAGCACACCCTCGCGCTGGAGGCGCTGGCCGCGGGCCTGGCCGGGCTCGGCCTGCCCGCCCTGATGTTCGGGGCCGCCGTGCCGCCCGGGGCGCTCGACCAGGCCGTGCGCCGGACGGGCCCCGCCGCGGTCGTGCTGTGGTCCCAGGCCCGGTCCACCGCCGACCATCCGCTGGCCCGGCACCTCGCCGAGGTCGCGTGGGGCGTCAAGGGCGCCCGCGCCCGGCCGGCCGTGCTGCCTGTGGGCCCGGGCTGGGCCGGTCAGCCCCTCGCCGCGGGCACGCTGCGTCCCCGGGGGTTGCGGGAGGCCCTGGCCGTGCTGCGCGGGCTCTGCGACACGGCGGCGGGCGCGGACACGGGACGGCCCGCCGCCGCGGGTCAGTCCTGACCCCGGGCCCTGCGGAAGCGGGCCAGCCCCTCGGGGAGCGCGATCAGCGGATCGGGATAGCCGTCGAACCGGGCCCGGTCGGACCCGGCCGCCTTCCACGGCTCGTGGATCTCGGGCCCCGTCAGTGAGGCGAGTTCGGGCACCCACCGGCGCACGTAGGTGCCCTCGGGGTCGTAGCGCTTGCCCTGGATCACCGGGTTGAGGACCCGGTTGGGGCGGCTGTCGGTGCCGGTACCGGCCATCCACTGCCAGTTGAGCTGGTTGTTGGCGACGTCCCCGTCGACCAGCAGGTCCAGGAAGTGGCGGGCGCCGGCGCGCCAGTCGATGTAGAGCGTCTTGGTCAGGAACGAGGCGGTGAGCAGCCGGCCGCGGCCGGGCATCCAGCCCTCGTGCGCCAGTTGCCGCATGGCCGCGTCGACGACGGGATAGCCGGTGCGGCCCTCGCGCCACGCCCGCAGGTCGGCCTCGGCCTCCGGGCCGCGGCGCCAACGGTCCGAGCGGCTGCGGTAGTCGGCGTCGGCGACCGCGGGACGGGCGGCGAGCAGTTGGTGGTGGAAGTCGCGCCAGCACAGCTGCCGTACGAAGGCCTCGGCGCCCGATCCGCCCCGGGCCCGGGCGCGGTGGACGGCCTCGGCCGCCGACAGCGCGCCGAAGTGGAGGTACGGGGAGAGTCGGGACGTGGCGTCGGCGGCGAGGTCGTCATGTCCTTCCTCGTAGGCGTCGGCGTACTGGTCGAGCCAGTACGCGAGCCGCTTGCGGGCCTCCTCCTCGCCACCGGCGGCCAGGCCCGCGGAGACGGCTCCGGCGGCCGGGCGCGCGGGAAGCTCCTCGGACCGGATGCCGGGCGGGACCCGGATCACGCGCGGGGCCGCGAGGGGCGGGCGCAGCCGCTCCCCGGACCAACGTCTGAAGTACGGGGTGAAGACGGCGAAATGATCGGAACCGCTCGGCGTCACGGCGCCGGCCGGCAGGGCGGTGACGACCCCGTCGTGGACGTACAGGCGCCGTCCGTCGGCCTCAAGGGCCCGGCGCAGCCGCTGTTCGCGCCGCAGGGCGAAGGCGCTGCATCCGGCGGCCATGTGCACCTCGTCGGCTTCGACCTCCCGGACGACGGCGCACACCGCGTCGACGGGGTCGCCCGAGCGGACGACGAGCCGGCCGCCCCGCCGGCGCAGTCCCTGGTCGAGGTCGGCGAGGCAGTCCGCGAGGAAGGCGAGACGGTTCGGCGCGGCGAAACCGGCGCGATCCACCGCAGGGTCCCGGACGAAGAGCGGGACGGTCTCGTTGCGCGGCCCCAGCGCGGCGCGCAGCGGCGGGTGGTCGTGGACCCGCAGATCCGAGGTGAAGAGGACGACCGAGGCGTTCATGCCTGTGCTCCCCGGGTGGGGCCGCCGGCCGCCGCGGCGGCTCCGGCCGGCTGCGCCGACGGGTTCGGTCCGGCCGCCGTCTCCGCCGTGCGCGCGATGTTGCGGGCCATGCCGCCGAAGACGAGGGCGTGGAAGGGCGAGACGCTCCACCAGTAGGCGTGGCCGGCCAGGCCGCGCGGGTGGAACAGCGCCCGCTGCCGGTACCGTGTGCGGCCCTCGCCGTCGTGCTCGGCATACATCTCCAGCCAGGCGAGGCCGGGGAGCCGCATCTCGGCACGGAGTCTGAGCAGCCGCCCGCGCTCGATCTCCTCCACCCGCCAGAAGTCGAGGGAGTCGCCGATCCGCAGCAGCGCGGCGTCACGCCGGCCCCGGCGCAGTCCGACTCCGCCGACGAGGCGGTCGAGCCAGCCGCGGACCGCCCAGGCGAGCGGGAAGGAGTACCAGCCGTTCTCGCCGCCGATCCCCTCGACGACCCGCCACAGCGCCTGGGGCGGGGCGTCGACGGTCCGCTCGCGGACGTCGGTGTAGAGGCTGCCGCCGGCCCAGTGGGGGTCGGTGGGCAGCGGATCGCTCGGCGCGCCGGGCACGGCGGCGGAGGACCAGCGGGTGACGACCTGGGCATCGCGGACTCTCTGGAGGGCCAGCGAGAGCGCCGCGTCGAAGGGGATGGGGGCGCCGGGGGGATCGGGCACCCAGTCCGCGATGTCGTGCTCGTGGCAGACGACCTCGTACTTGAGGGACTCCGCGAGGGGGCGGGCGATGGACCGGGGCACGGGGGTGACCAGGCCGACCCAGTGGCTGGACAGGCGCGGGGTGAGGACCGGGACGGGGAAGATCAGCCGCTTGGGCAGCCCGTCGACGGCGGCGTAGCGGCGCATCATGTCGAGGTAGGTGAGGACCTCGGGGCCGCCGATGTCGAAGGCACGGCTGACATGGTCGGGCATCCCGGCGCTGCCGACCAGGTAGCGCAGCACGTCGCGGACGGCGATGGGCTGGATACGGGTGCGCACCCAGCTCGGGGTGACCATCACGGGGAGCCGCTCGGTGAGGTAGCGGAGCATCTCGAAGGACGCCGAGCCCGAGCCGATGATGACGGCGGCGCGCAGGACGGTGGTGGGGACTCCGGAGCCGAGGAGGATGCGGCCGACCTCGGCACGGGAGCGCAGGTGGGGCGAGAGGTCGCGTTCGGGGACGCTGCGCGGGGTGAGTCCGCCCAGGTAGACGATGCGGCGCACGCCGGCGGCGCGGGCCTGTTCGGCGAAGGTACGCGCGGCCAGGCGGTCGGTCTCCTCGAAGTCGCGCCCGGTGCCCAGGGCGTGCACGAGGTAGTAGGCGACGTCGACGCCCTCCAGGGCGGGCGCGAGCGACGCGGCGTCGGTGACGTCGCCGCGGACGGTCTCCGCCTGTCCGGCCCAGGGGTGGTCGCGCAGCTTCGCGGGAGTGCGGGCGAGGCACCTGACACGGTGTCCGGCCTTGATCAGCTCGGGGACGAGCCGACCGCCGATATAGCCGGTGGCGCCGGTGACCAGGCACAGCGAGCCGGTGTTCCGGGCCGGGTGCCCTTGTGTGTCGGTCATGGAGGTGCTCCGTTCCGCCGTCGACCGGGGTGGTTCACCCATGTATTCCGCGATCGCGGGCGGGATGGATGCAGGTGTCCGCCGGATGGCCCTCCCCGCTGCGTGCGGGACGCCGCCCGGCCGGGCCGGCCAGCCGCTTGCGGACCGCGTCGTTCCCGACGCCGGCCCCGCCGCACGCGGGCCCGTGCGGGCCCCGTCCGGGCCGGCCGGGCCGAACACGGCAGGTGCCGCCGCCGGCATCCGTCCGCCGGCCTGCGGCGTCAGCTCTGGTGGGAAACCTCTGGGCGCCGGCGAAGGCCACCGGGTCGGCGGATCGAACTCGCACTCGCAAGGTGGCCGCTGCCGGGACGCTCGACACGCCCCCTTCGCCGGACGGCGTCAGCGTGCGAGGGGGAGGCCCCGGCACGGCACGGATGAACGTCCCCAGGGGCCTGCGTCAGCCGCCCCGCGCCACCGGACCGGCCCGCCTCCTGACGGCTGGCGAGACGGCCGACCTCGCCGGGTTCGCCCTCCTGGCTGCGCATGCGGGGCCACCGTCGGGCCGGGGCTGCGGCTACGGGCGGCGCAGGGCCTCCTGGGAGGCCACGTACTTCACCATCAGTCGGGCGAATTCGAGGCGGTCACGCTCGCTCCAGTCGGCGGTGACGTACTCGTACGCCGAACGCTGGTGGCGGCGGAAACGGGCCATCAGCTCCTCACCCCCGGGGCTGAGGTGCAGGACCGTGCGGCGGCCGTCGCGCTGGGAGGCGGCGCGGACCAAGTAGCCGGCGGAGATGCAGTCGGAGACCATACGGCTGGCCACCGAGGGGTCGACGCCCAGGTGGGAGCCGACGGCGCCGACGGTGACTTCGTGGGTGCCGCCCCGCGCGATCTCCAGGACGACATTGAGGACGAGGGTCCGACTGAGGTCCTTCGCGGAGATCGGGTCCTCGACCTCCAGGAGCGAGGAGCGGCGCAGCTTGCCGAAGGCGGGACCCACGGCGTTGAGCAGTTCTTCGGCCACGGCGGCCTCCACGGCCGTCTCCGCCTCGTGATTCTTCATGGCCGCCATCGTATCTACGTGACCCCCGACAGGTATGTGTTGACATGAAAACGTGTGCGTGTCAGCATGCATATGCGTGACTTCAATGACATTGTGAGCGGAGCCTCCCATGACCCTCCTCATCACCGGTGCCCGCGGCAGGATCGGCCGGGGCGTCATCACCCGCCTGCACGACGCCGGCCACGCCGTCCGCGCCGCCAGCGCCCGTCCCGCCGAAGCGGCCGTCCCGGCCGGCGTCGAGACCTGCGCATTCCCCCTCGACCGGCCGGAGAGGTTCTCGACGGCCCTGGAGGGCATCCGCCGGATCTTCCTCTACCCGGAGCCCGCCGGTGTCCAGGAGCTGGTCAAGGCCGCAGAGGCCGCCGGCGTCGAACACGTCGTGCTGCTGTCCTCGTCGTCGGTGCTCGGCCCCGACGCAGAAACCGACCCCCTCGCGAGCCACAGCCACGAGGTCGAGCACGCTCTCGCCGGCTCCTCCCTGACCTGCACCTTCCTGCGCCCTGACGCCTTCGCGAGCAACTCCTTGGGGTGGGCACGCCCCATCAGCCGTTCCCTGCCGGTCCAACTCGCCTACCCGGACGCGCACATCGCGCCCATCCACCCCGAGGACATCGCCGACATCGCCTTCGAGGCCCTCACCGGCGATTCCCTCGCCGGCCGCTCGGTCACCCTCACCGGACCCGAGTCGCTCACCTTCCGCACACAGCTCGCCGTCCTCTCCGAGGCCATCGGCCGAGCGATCCCGGTCGAGCGCATATCCCGCGAGGCCGCCGAGCGGCAGATGGCGGCTTTCCTGCCCGCACCGGTGGTCAGCTCGCTGCTCGACCTGTGGTCCGCCGCGCGCCACGGCCCGGCCGCCGTCGCCGATACCACCGAGACCCTCCTCGGCCGCCCCGCCCGTACCTATGCGCAGTGGGCCTCTGAGAACACCCGCGCATTCACCGGGTCCTGATGCGGCCCGGTCGCCCCGAGGGCCCCGGCCTCCGACTGCGGTCGCCCTGGCAGTCCTCGTCTGCCGCACCCTCATACGCCTGCTGCACCGTCCGGCCCACGACCTTCACCACTGATCCCGCCGACTCCGAGGAGGAGGGCCATGGAGCACATCGGCTACTGGCTCAACCGGACCGACCAGGCCCTCACGGCCGCCATGAACGCGCTGCTGGCCGACTGCGGCCTGACCCGGCTCGCCTGGCAGGTGCTCAACGTCGTCGAAGACGCCCCCCGGTCCACTGACGAGGCCGTGCGGACCGTGCTTGCGGCCAACGCCGGCACCGAAGCCCTCACCACCACCATCGAAGCCCTGCTCTCGGGCGGCTGGATGATGCGCACGGAGCCGGGCCGGCTCGCTCTCACCGACGAAGGCCACGCCCGGCTCACCGACGTCGGTCTGCGCGTGGGTGATTTCCGCGAGCGGTCGATCGCCGGCATATCCCCGGAGGAGTACCGGGCCGCCGTCAGCGTCCTGGAGCGGATGACGCGCAACGTGGAACAGGCGTAGGGGTTCACCTCCGGCCGGAGCGGGAGGCCGCCGACCGGATGGGCGGGCGTAGCCGTATTCCAACGGTCCGACCGCCGGTCCGCTGCCCGCGGGTCCCGAGCCCCCGGTGTGCACCTTGATTCTCCCCACGGCCTGACGTCGCCGGCAGCGTCACGCTGGTGCTCGCGGGCCCGGCCCGTCTCGGTGCCGCGCGCCAGGAGGCGGCCGTCCGGGCCGAAGGCAGCGCCGCTGATCCCGCGACCGTACCCGCGCACGATCCGGGATCGAACCGGCCGGTCGCCCCGGCTGATGGCCGAAGCCCCGCACGCGTCAGGCGTCGGCGGCCGTCAGCAGCCGGGCGCGCAGCTGCTGCGCGGTACGGTCCGGGAGGCCCACACGGTCCGTGAGGTAACCGCGCACCGAGCCGTGCCGGGTCCGAAGGTCCGCCGGCACCAGCTCCATGACCACCGGCGGGGCACGGCCGTACTCGGCCACATCATGACCCGGTCGGGATTGGCGGCCCGCCCGTCCGCAGTGAGGCGTTCGGCGGCCAGCTCAGTGAGCGCGAAATCGTCGAGGATCTGCTCCTCGGGGACACCGAGGAGCATGAGGACGAACGCGGCGAGTGGTGCCCGCGGCGCCGGTGTGGCGGGCGTCGCGGGCACGGCCGGATCGGCGGGACACACATCCGGCCACCATGACCGGAAGGGTTCACCACCCCGCGACGCCCGGCCACGACACTAGCGGGCGGCCGGCACCGCTGCCTCACGCCGTTCCGCCGGGAGGTCAAAGGCCTGGGCCAGCAGCTCGTAGGAGCGGCGCCGGTCTGCCGGGTCCGCCGTCAGGGTGTTCACGATCAGCTCGTCCACTCCGTGGGCAGCGGCGAGACCCGTCAGCACGGCGTGCACCTGCTCGGGCGCTCCGGAGACGAGGGCCGTGCGGTGCACCTTGGCCCGTTCCAGCTCCGCTCCCGTCCAGCGGTGGCGCCGCACGGTCTCGTACGACGGCAGCGGGGCGTCCTGCCCGAGGTCCTTGCGGGCACGCCACAACAGCAGGCTCTGGGCCAGCTCCTCGGCACGGCCTGCGCTGTCGGCCGTGACCACGCGCACCGCGAGGGCGCCGCCGCCGGGCCGGCCCGTGGCCCTGCGGTACTGGGAGCGGTAGTCGTCGAACGCCTCCTCGCCGCCCGTCGGGGAGAAGAAGTGCCCGAAGGCGAACTCGGTGCCCAACAGGCCGGCCAGCCGCGCCGACTCGCGTCCCGCGCCCAGCAGCCACATCTGCGGCGGAACCGGCGGGTGCGGTACGACACCGCCCGCGCCGAGCAGTCTGCTCAGTTCGGCGAGCCGCTGCGGGAAGTCCCGTGCGGGACCGCCGGCCCGGCCGATGCCGAGGTCGACGCGTCCCGGGTGGAGGGAGGCGAGCACACCGAAGACCTCGGCGACCTTGGCCGGGTCGTAGCGGGGCAGCAGCACCCCTCCGGTGCCGATGCGCATGCGCGAGGTGCGGGCGAGCAGGGCTCCCGCGAGGATCTCGGGGGCGCTGCTCGCGAAGCCCGGGGAGCCGTGGTGCTCGGCGGCCCAGTAGCGCGTGTACCCGAGGTCCTCGGCGGCGCGGGCCAGGTCCACGGAGGCGCGCAGCGCCTGGTCCGGGGTGTGGTCCTCACCGACGGGGGTCTGGTCCAGTACGGACAGTCGCGGCTTCGTCATGGCGGACGCCCTTTCGGTTCAGTGCTGGTGTGCGGGAAGGCCGGTGGCGCCCGCCACGGTCGCGGGGACGATCCTGAAGTCCCGTTCGAAGACGAGGTTGTGGAGGTCCGCGGCGGCGATGGCGCGCATCGTGGGGAGTTCGGCGGCGGCCTGCTCCTCGTCGAAGACGTTCAGCGGCCACTCGGAGACCGTGGCGCCGCGCAGGTGCGGGTGGTGGAAGCCAGCGCCGTATTGGGCGTAGAGGGTGACCGGCGGGATGTCCGCGGTCGACTGCTCGTCCCACCACAGGGTCCAGGCATGGAAGAGGCTTCCGTCCTCCGCCCGCTGGACACCGCTGGCATCGACCACGCCCTGGCCGAGGAGGAGTTCGTCGTTGAGTTCGGTGAGTGCCCGGCGGGCGTACGGGTCGAGGAGCCGGGCGGCCGTGCGGAAGTGCTCCTCCTTGTCCGGGCGGGTGACGGCGCCGCCGTGGTGGCCGTCCCGGAGGTCGGCGAAATGCCTGAGCAGGGCATCGAGGTTGGGGCTGTCGGGGTTCATGTCGGCTCCAGGTAGGGGGGTTGGCGTAGGGACGGGAGGCGCGTGAGCGCCTCAGGCACGGGGAACGGCCGGTGTGGTGAGCAGGCGCAGGGCGCCGCCCAGCCAGCCACGCAGGGACGCCGTCTCGGATGCGGCGCCCGTGGCGCGGCCGGGCTGGAGGAACGCCCCGTGGCCGGTCTGTCCGAACTCCCGCAGGGTGACCTCCACTCCGGCCGTGTGCAGCAGGCGGGCGTAGCGGTGCACGTCGTCACTGACGGGGTCGAGGTCGCCGGTGGCCAGGACGGCTCGTGCCACGCCGCGCAGGTCGGCCGCCTCGAAGGGGGTGCTGTAGAGGCGGGTGCCGTCGGCGGCGTCGGGCCGGCCCGGGTCCCGGTAGTCCCGCCAGGCCGCCTTCAGGTAGGAGGCGGTGGGGAACATGTCGGGGAAGCGGTGGTACGAGGCCGCCGTGCAGCCGGGGTCCAGCGGCGGATAGGCGAGCAGTTGGGCGGCGAGCGGGAGGGTCCGGTCACGGCAGGCGAGGGCGGCACAGGCGGCGAGGGTCGCTCCCGCGCTGTCTCCGCCGACCGCGACGGGCACGAGCTGCCCGGCCTGTTCACCCGCCTGTTCCCGCGCCTGCCTCCGGGCCCAGGCGAGCGCCGCCAGTACGTCCTCGACCATGGCCGGGTGGCGTACCTCGGGGACCAGCCGGTAGTCGATGCTGGCGACGGCGAAGCCCGAGGTCCGGGCGAGGTCGGCGGTGGGGCCGTGCCAGTCCTGGGCGGAGCCGGCGCGCCAGCTGCCGCCGTGGGCCCAGACCAGCCAGCCCTGTGGTGCGGACGCCGCAGGCCGGTACACCCGGGCGGGGACGGGGCCGGACGGGGAGGGAATACTCGCGTGTTCCCAGCGGACCTGGGCACGGCTCTGTCCGGGGGCCGAGTGGGTGGGTGTTGCCATCGGGGTTCCTTCCCTCCGTGCCTGGGGCCAACGTTCGCCGCCTCGGCAGGTCTGTCACAAGGCGGAGTTGCCTTAGTTGCCGGTCTGCTTGGCCCGCAGGAAGAGGACGGTGGTGAGGATGCCGAGGACGACGATCGCGGTGTTGACCACGACCGCGGTCGTGATCCCCGCATGAATGTCGGTATTCGCCGCAACCACCGCCGACATGATCGGCGTACCCATCGTGATACCGATCTGCTGCGTCATCGTCGCCAAACCCGTCGCCATACCCTGCTCACGATCCGGCAACCCCGTCGTCGCCGTCACCATAAACCCGACGATCACCAACATGTTGCCCACACCACCCGCGAACGTCGCGACCAGCAACAACCACATCGACGCAGACGTCTCACCCAACGCCACCAAACTCAGCGTCGCCACCGCCTGCAACACACCACCCACGATCAACGTCGACCGCGTACCCACCGCCCCAATCACCCGCGGAGCAACCGAACCACCGATCACCGTGCCCACACCCAGCACACCGAACGACAACCCCGCCGTCAACGGCGAGAAATCCAAAACCTCCTGCAGATACAGCGTCATCAGGAACACCAAACTGGTCTCCGTCAAAAACGCAACCAGACCAGCAACATTCCCCCACGCCACCGTCCGCTTCTTCAACACACTCACCGGCACCAACGGAGCCGACGACCTCGACTCCACCGCATAGAACACCACCAACAACACCACACCAGCCGCCAGCCAACCCCACGCCGACGGAGCACCCCAACCACGCTCACCCGCCTGCGTCAACCCATAAACCAACGCCAGCAGACCCAACGTCACCGCCGTCGCACCCGGAACATCCAACCTCGGACGCACATCCGGACGCGACTCACGAATCACCGTCGGCGCAATCACCAACACCACCAGAGCAACCGGCACATTGATGAAGAACGCCCACCGCCACGACAGCAGATCCGTCAACACACCACCCAAAATCGCACCCGTGGTGAACCCCGCCGACATCAACGCACCATTCAGCCCCAACGCCTTCTCCCGCAACGGACCCTCAGGAAACGACGTCGTCAACAACGACAGACCAGCAGGCGTCACCGCCGCCGTCGCCAGACCCTGAAACACCCGCGCCACAATCAACATCTCAGGCGACGTCGCCAAACCACCCACCAACGACGACACACCCAAAACCGCCAGACCCACCAGGAACAGCCGACGCCGCCCAAACAGATCCGCCACCCGACCAAACAACAACGTGAAACCCGCAGCACACAACGCAAACGACGTCGCGATCCACTGCAGATTCGACAACGAGAACCCAAGCCCGTCACCGATCACCGGCAACGCCACATTCAGGATCGAAAAATCCACCGCCAGCATGAACTGCGCCACCAGCAACACCACAAGCACCAACCTCAGGCGCCCATCCAAACGAACAGGCCCCTCCCCCCCACCCGCATCAACCCGCGCACCCTCAACAACCGACATCGCCAGACTCCCTTTCGATCACGCGACGGCGTGTTGCGTCGCGCCATCGACTCTGGACCGGTCGGGAAGGGTTACCCAGCCCCCTGGCTGTGCTGGCGCCGCGCAAGCTAGCACTCCCAGGGCCACCTTCCGGGGCGACGTCCGGCGCCTTCCCCCGGCACACTGGAAGGCATGGACACACCGACCGCTCTGGGAGAGTTCCTCCGCACCCGTCGCGCCCAGCTCCAGCCCGAGGACGTCGGGCTACCGTCCCACGGCACCCGTCGGCGCGTGCCCGGGCTGCGACGCGAGGAGCTCGCCCTGCTGGCCGGCGTGAGCATCACGTACTACACGCACCTGGAGCAGGGTCAGAGCACGAACGCCTCCGACAGCGTCCTCGACGCACTGGCCCGGGCGCTGCGCCTGACCCCGGACGAGCACGCGCACCTGCACAACCTGGCCCGGCCGCCGCGCGCCAAGCGGGCCCCCTCGCCCCGCCCCGAGTACGCCCGCGACACCACGCGCCGGCTGATCGGCGCGATGCCCCAGGTGCCCGCCGTCGTCCTGGACGGCCGCAACAACGTGCTCGCCTGGAATCGGCTGGGGCACGCCCTGCTCGCCGGGCACCTGGACTTCGTGAGCCCCGACGATCCCGCCGTACGCCCGAACCTCACGCGGATGCTGTTCCTCGACCCGCACACCCGGGAGCTGTACACGGACTGGAAGGGCGAGGCCCGGGTCGCGCTTGCGGCACTGCGCCTGGTCGCGGGACGCAATCCCGAGGACCGTGCGCTGGCCGAGCTGATCGGATCGCTCATGCTGCAGAGCCCGGACTTCGCCTCGCTGTGGTCGAAGCATCCGGTGCGGGACTGCACGGTCGGGACGAAGACCCTGCACCATCCTGTGGTGGGCCCGCTGACCCTCGACTTCGAGAACCTGCACCTCACCGACGGCACCAACCACCGGATGCTGCTCTACAGCGCCCCCGAGTCCTCCCCCTCGGACGCGGCACTGCGCATGCTGGCGAGCCTGACCGCCGGCGCGGCGGCCGGTGCGGGCCGGGGTACGCCGGAGCCCGCGCCGGCTGATGCCGACGCGGGCGGTGAGCGGTAGGGCGGCGGGCCGGCGGGTCAGTCCCGGACGGACGCGCTGACCGGGGTGCGGTCGCCGGGCGGTTCGTGGGCCGGGGCCGGTGCGGCCGGCGTACGAGGCCTGGCGCGGCCGAAGCGGCGCATGGCCGGCATCTCGACGAAGCGGAACAGGAGCCAGCCGCCGAGCAGCGAGGCGGTGAAGAAGCCGGCGATCACCAGCAGGGCCACCGGAACGCTGTAGGTGTGCTCACCCAGGAGCGAGCGCAGGTAGAAGATCGTGACGCCCTGGACGAGGTAGAAGCCGAAGGAGACCTCGCCGAGCCAGACCATGGGCCGGCTGCGCAGGAAGGTCTGGCGGCCCTGGACGTCGGCGTTGGCGGTGGCCCCGATCAGCGCGGCGACGGGGACGATCGTGGCGACGACGAATCCGTACTGGAACGGAGCGACGAGCGCGGCGGCGTAGCCGAGGACGGTCAGGACCAGGGATACGGCGAAGCCGACGCGGCGCGGCCACAGTCCCGCGAGGACGATGCGGGCGAGCAGGATGCCGAGCACGAACTCGAAGAGGCGGCCGGCGGGCAGCAGGTAGCCGAACCAGAACTGCATCCCGGAGATGGGTGTGATGGTGGACTTCGGGGTGTCGGGGACGAAGTAGGTGGCTATCAGCTGGACGGCGACCATCCCGGCGATCATCGCGGCACTCCAGCCCCACAGGGCGGTCCGGCCGCGGAGCCGCCGGATCGGGACGACGAGCACGGGGAAGAGCACGTAGAAGAGCAGCTCGCTGCCGAGGGACCAGCTGGGCGGGTTGACGCTGAGGTTGACGGTGGGCTGCGGCCACCAGGTGTGGATCAGCAGGAGGTTGGGGAGCCAGTCGGCGACTCCGGTGACGGCCGATCCGGCGAAGAGGATCACCGCGGCGGCGAAGACGACGATGTGGTTGGGGAAGATCTTCAGCAGTCGGCGGCGCAGGAACGCGGTGACGCGCTCGCCGGGCTTGGCGGCCCAGGCGAGGACGAAGCCGGAGAGGACGAAGAAGAAGGAGACGCCCAGGTACCCGGCCTTGCCGAAGGCGGTGGAGAGCCAGTCCGCGATGCCGGCGTCGGCAAAGGGGTTGATCGGGGCGTTGGGCGGGATCGGGGAGTCGGTCAGCGACGCGTGGAAGAAGAAGACGGAGAGGGCGGCGAAGAACCGCAGGCCGGTCAGTGAGGGCAGCTTCGCCCGCTTCGCGGCGTCGGAGGACGTCGTGGAGGCCACAGGGAATCGCTCTTTCGGAAGAGGTGCGGAAGAGGTTTCGTGAGGGACGGCCACCGGGGCCGTGGTCCGCCGTGCGGCGGGGGCACGGTCCCGGGCGGCGCGCGCAGGGGCGTCGCGGAAGGCGGGACTGCCCGTCGGGGCTCGTGGGTGCGGGGAGGGAGGGGCGGCGGCCGGTCCCGGGGACCGGGCGCCGCCACGGGTTCCCCTACTGCTCGATCTGGTTGCGGTAGACCATGAGCTTGGCGTCCTTGGCCACGTAGTAGTTCTGCACGGAGTACGCGATGGTGGCGAAGTCCAGGCGGCCGTCGCCGTTGAAGTCGGCGGTGGCGATGCGGGCGACGGACTCGTCCGAGACCCGCCACTTGGCCCAGATGCCGTTGGCGGCGTCGATCGCCTTGTAGTACATGACGCCCTGCCACGGCCACGGGCCGCGCAGCGCCACGAGGAACTCGTCGTCGCCGTCGCCGTCGAAGTCGGCGCAGACGATCTGGTGGCCGGGGCCCTCGCCGTTCTCGTTGGGGTCGCCGTAGACGTCGAGCAGAACGCGGTTCCAGCTGTGCCCGTCGCCGGCCTTGGTGTACACGGCCACCGTGTTGCCGTGGAAGGGCTCGATGGCGGCGACGTAGGCCATCGGGTCGTCGCCGAGGCGGCCGGCGTTGAGGTCGCCGCTGCCGCGGAATCCGGTCTGCTCGAACTGGGTGAGCTCGCCCGTGCCGATCAGCTCCCGGATCCACTCCTGGCGCGCCTCGTCGTAGTGGAGCCAGGTGACGCCCTCGTCGGAGGCCAGCAGCAGGGACTCCAGGTCGGAGCCGGGTATCAGGCCCTGCTTCTTCTCGGCTCCGTGGATCATCCGGAAGTGGCTGTCGTCGATGACGGTCATCTCCCACTCCTGTGCCGTGTGCACGTCGTCGGGCTGGGTGAACAGCACGACGGGCAGTACGGCGTGGACGTCCTCCTTGGCGACGATCGGCAGGCCGATGATCTGGAGCCGGTCGGTGCGGGTGAAGTGGCCGGCGCGCAGCCGGTGCATCCCGGTGGCCCGGCCGACGTAGTGGCGCTTCCAACGGGATTCGTCCTTGTCGGGGGTGCCCGGGTTCTCCAGCCAGTCGATCTTGCCGCCTTCGGTGTTGGCGTCGTGGATGGTCCCGATCGGGCCGTACAGGTCGTAGCAGACGATGACGTCGGGGTGGCCGTTGCCGGTGACGTCGGCGAAGTCGGCGCCGACGGGCATCTTGATCCGGTCGGCTATCAGGCGGCGGGTCCAGTCGCCGTCGTTGGCGTACCAGTAGATCTCGCCGAGGCGCAGCCCGTAGCCGAAGAGGTCCGGCTTGCCGTCGCCGTCGATGTCCGGGGCTTCCAGCCAGTAGCCGTCGCGCAGCTGGTCGGCTACGACCTCGGCGGTGAACTTCGGTGCGCGCAGGGCGGTTCCGCCCGTGTTGCCGGTGGTGGTCACGACTGGTTCTCCAGAGGGTTCGGGGTGGTCACGGGGAAGAGGGTGCGCAGGGCGCGGGGTACGGGGTGGTACTCGATGGCGAGCCACACGCAGTCGGTGTCGGCCCGGTACTGGTGCCAGGGGTAGTGGTAGGTGCACTGGGGACCGGTGGCGCAGAACGGGTCCGGGGTGGTGTAGCCGGGGCTCATCAGGACGTCCTGGTAGAGCGTGGCGTGGTCGCGGTCCCGGAAGCGCTGCATCCGCCCGAGGCCGTGGACCTGGGTGTGGACCTCGATGAAGTCGTGCTGGTTGTGCACGGCGCAGTCGGTGCCTGCGGGCGAGAACCAGAGGTTGGCGCGGACGTTGAACTCGCGCAGGTCCGTGGGGGTCTCGCGCTCGCCGAGCACATGGGCCGGGTCGAACAGGACGGTGTTGATGTCGTCCTGGGGGCTGCGGTGCAGGGGGGTCTCGCGGGGGAACTCGCCGGGGGCGAGGAGGTCGGCGAGGTGGGACCAGCCGGGTTCCGCGGTGATGCCGGTGATGTCGGTGCCGTCGGGGGCGGAGCGCAGGAGGAGGAGCGCGTCGGCCTTCTCGATGCGGGTGTCGGAGAGGACGGTGGAGGAGAGCGGGGGGATGGTCTTGCGGGGTTCCTCCGCGATGGTCACGGGCGTCACACCGGGGTTCACGACGATGCTGCGGCCCTCGACGGTGTAGTCCACGGCGTCGCGCACGAGGTCGGCCCTCAGGTACGGAGTGCTGAAGTTGAGCGGGCGTTCGACGGCGGACGGGGTGGCTCTCATGCGTGCTCCTCTCGATCGGGACCCGGACGCGGGCCCGGGTAGGGGCCCGGGTGGGGGCTCAGGTGCGGGCGAAGTCGGCCGTGCGCGCGAGCTCGACGCTGAGCTCGTCGACGGCGTTTTCGGGGACGAAGGGTTCGGGGGCGGGGCCGAGGCCGAAGAAGTGGGCGAGGGCCGCGACGGTGCGCTCGGTGGCCCGTCCGTCGCCGTACGGGTTGGCGGCGTTGGCCATCCGGTCGTAGGCGGCACGGTCGCGCAGCAGCTCCTGGGTGTGGGCGACGATGCCGTCGGTGGCCGTTCCGACGAGGCAGGCGGTGCCGGCCACGATGGCCTCGGAGCGCTCGGTGACGTCGCCGAGGACGAGCGTCGGCTTGCCGAGGGCGGGCCCCTCCTCCTGGCTGCCGCTGCTGTCCGAGACGATGATGTCGGCGCGGCCCATGAGCTTGCAGAAGCTCAGGTAGGGGAGCGGGTCGGTGACGGTGATGCCCGGGTGGCTGCCGATGTGCGGCAGGAGCGCCTCGCGGACGACGGGGTTGCGGTGGAGCGGTACGACGACGCGGACGCCGGGCTCGTCGGCGATGCGGGCGAGGGCCCGGCCGATCTGCGGCAAGTGCGGCCAGGCCTCGCGGCGGTGCGCGGAGGCCAGGACGACCCGCCGCGGGTCGCTGTCGAGGTCGGCCAGGGCCGGGTCGCCGTAGCTCTCCGCTCGGCCGCTGGCCCAGCGCAGGGCGTCGATGACGGTGTTGCCGGTGACGGTGACGGTGTCGGCGGCGATGCCCTCGCGGAGCAGGTTCGCGAGGTTGCCGGGGGTGGGGGCCAGGTGGAGGGCGGCGACCTGCGCCACGAGCCGTCTGTTGCCCTCCTCGGGGAAGGGCGAGCCGAGCCGGCCGCTGCGCAGTCCGGCCTCGACGTGGACGACGGGGATGCGCAGGTGGAATCCGGCCAGGGCTCCGGTGAGGGTGGTGGCGGTGTCCCCATGGACCAGGACGGCGTCGGCGGGCGAGGCGGCGAAGTAGTCCTCCAGGCCGCGCAGCGAGCGGTAGGTGACCTGGGAGAGGGTCTGCTTGGGAGCCATCACGTTCAGGTCGACGTCGGCGCTGAGGCCGAAGGCGTCGAGGGTCTCGTCCAACATCTGGCGGTGCTGTCCGGTGGAGATCACGACGGGCTCGAAGCGCGGGTCGTCCTGGAGGGCGCGGATGACCGGCGCAAACTTGATGGCTTCCGGCCGGGTGCCGAGGACTACGGCGACGGAACGCATGGCTTCCTCTTTCTTCGTGGCGCGTTGGGAATCGGGCCGTGGCATGGCGGGGGAAGGACGCGGCACGGCGGTGCCGCGGGCGGACCTGCGGGTGTGGCTACGGGTGTGGCCAGGGGATCGGATCACTCTGCGAGGGGCCTTTTTCGGCTGCCCTCTTCCGGCCTGCCATCAGCTTTCCCGGAGCCGCCCGGACAGTCAACGAACTCCCCCGGCCACTCGAACAGACGCTCGGGAACGCCAGAAGCCCCGCACTCCGGGGAAGGGAGTGCGGGGCTTCTGAGCAGGGACGACGGTCGGGAGACCGCGGGCAGGGTCGCGTGGGGGACGCCGGACCGCCGGCGGTGGCCCGCCGGCCGTCGTCCGTCCGGGATCAGCCTCGCGCAGGCTTGATCGACATGGAGTGGCGGAAGAAGTCGGACGGGTCGTAGCGCCTCTTGACCTGCTGGAGGCGCGGGTAGTTGTCCTTGTAGTACAGGGTCTGCCAGGGCACGCCGGAGCGGTTGCGGCGGGGGTCGGTGATGTCGCGGTCGGGGTAGTTGATGTAGCAGCCGTCGGTGCTGTCGTCGATCAGGGGCACGCCTCCGGTCGCCGAGAAGAAGTCCTCGTAGAGGTCGCGCAGCCAGCCCAGGTAGAAGGCGTCTTCGCTCTCTTCCTGCCAGAAGGTCTGGAAGCACATCTTGAAGATGGACGTCCGCTGCGCGTTGGCCGTCGCGTCCGGTGCGACGGCGTTGACCTGGCCGCCGAAGGAGAACAGCACCAGCATGGTGTCGGGGTTCTTGAAGTCCGGTCGGCTCATGTACCGGTAGAGCGCGGAGATCTGGTGGTCGGTGAAGTTCTTGCGCATGTAGGCGGACTTGTGTGCACCGCGTGAGGTCGGGTTGGTGATGGTGGGGTTGTTGGTGCCGACGAGCCGGGTCGCCTGGAGCCAGGGCAGGGTGCGGGGCTCGGCGAACTGCGGCATGGCGGGCAGTTCGCCGGTGGCGCGGGTCAGCGCCCGGGGCGTGACCCCGGTACCGGCGGTGATGGCCGCCACGTAGTCGTCGAGCAGTTTGCGGGCGTTCGGCACGGTCGCGTCGACCTGGGTGAACATGCCCAGGCTGCCGTGCGCCTTGGAGCTGACGTTGAAGAGGCTGGAGAGGTTGCGGTAGGGGCTGTCGGGGGCGCTGTTCGCGGCGTGCCAGGCGCCGAAGTTCTTCAGGAGACGGGTGAACTTGGCCTCGTTCAGCTGCTCCCAGGGGAAGTCCAGGGCGCTCACCAACACCTTGGACGGCGGCGCTATCAGCTGCTCGGAGGGTTCGGATCCCTTCGCGCCCGGTGAGCGGAACCAGTAGCGGGTCACCAGGCCGAAGTTGCCGCCTCCCCCGCCGGTGTGCGCCCACCACAGGTCGCGGTGGGGGTCGTGCTTCTCGCGGGTGGCGACAACGGTGCGGACGCCTCCCTTGCCGTTGGTGACGACGACCTCCACGGCGTAGAGGTGATCGACGACCAGGCCGTGGGCCCGGGAGAGGAGCCCGTAGCCGCCGCCGACGATGTGGCCGCCGGCTCCGACGCTGTAGCAGATGCCGCCGGGGATGGTGACGCCCCAGCCCTTGTAGAGGGCTTCGTACACGTTGATCAGGCGGGCTCCGGCCTCCACGACGAAGGCGCGCCGCGCGGGGTCGTAGCCGACGTGGGTCATCTCCGAGAAGTCGATGATGACCTCGGTCTCGGGGTGGGCGGCGAAGTCGGCGAAGCAGTGGCCGCCGCTGCGCACGGAGACCCGCTTGCCGGCCCGGACGGCGTCTCTGAGGGCCCGTTCGGCGTCCGCGGTCGAGCGGACCATCTTGATGTAGTCGGGGCGTGCGACGAAACGCTGGTTGTTGCCGGTGGTGAGCATCTCGTAGCGCGGGTCGCCCGGGCGCACAACGGCTCCGCTGCCGGCGGCCGCGCCGGAAGCCGCGGACTCGGCGGGGTTCGTGGCCGCTGCCGCGGGGCCGGCGAGCGCGCCGGCCACCGCCGCGCCTCCGACGACGGCCGCGCTGCGGGTGAGCATGGTCCGGCGGTCGACACCGTTCATGGGGCTACCTCACTTCTCTTCGACGAGGGGACGGGTGCCGTGCCCGGCACCGGCTGGGTGGGGTCGTGCGGGAGTGGTGCGGAAGGGGAACGCCTCGGCGGCCGGAGGCTTCGGGCGGCTCCTGCGATCGAGGTGACCGGAGAGGGCCGCGGTCCCGAGTCCGGCGGCGGCGAGTCCGGCGCCGATCCAGGTCGGCGAGGTCCATCCCAGGCCGTGGGCGACGGCGAGGCCGCCGAGCCAGGCGCCGAGGGCGTTGCCCAGGTTGAAGGCCGCGATGTTGGCGGCGGAGGCGAGGGCCGGAGCCCCGGCCGCCTGCTGCATGACGCGGGCCTGGAGCGGCGGCACCGTGGCGAAGCCGATCGCTCCGAAGGCGGCCAGGGTGACCGCGGCGGGCAGGGCGGCCCGTGAGGTGAAGGTGAACACCACCAGCACCACGCACAGGCCTCCGAGGATGAGGTACAGGCTGGGCATGAGGGCCCGGTCGGCGGCCCGGCCGCCGAGTACGTTGCCCACGCACAGGCCGGTCCCGAAGAGGACGAGGAGCCAGGCGACCGCGCCGTCGGAGAAGCCGGCCCGTTCCGTCATCATGGGGGCGAGGTAGGTGAAGGAGGCGAAGACGCCGCCGAAGCCGAGGACGGTGGTGGTCAGGGCCAGCCACACCTGGGGCCGGCGGAAGACGGCGAGCTCACCGCGCAGGGCCCCGCTCTGCGGTGCGGGCTGTGCCGGAACCAGGGTGATCAGGGCGAGGAGCCCCACGATCCCGATCCCGGTGACGGCCCAGAAGGTCGAACGCCAGCCGAACTCCTGCCCCAGGAAGGTTCCCAGGGGCACGCCGAGCACATTGGCCAGGGTCAGGCCGGTGAACATCAGGGCGATGGCGCTCGCCCGCCGGTCGGGGGCCACGAGGTCGGCGGCCACGACGGAGCCGATCCCGAAGAACGCTCCGTGGGTGAGAGCCGCGATCAGCCGCCCGCCCATGAGGGCCGTGTAGTCCCCGGCGAGGGCGCAGAGCAGGTTGCCTGCAATGAAGATCGCCATGAGCAGGACGAGCATGGTCTTGCGGGGAAGCCGGGCGCCGGCCGCTGTCATCAGCGGTGCGCCGACCACCACGCCCAGGGCGTAGCCGGTGACCAGCATGCCGGCGGAGGGGATGGACACGGACAGGTCGTCGGCCACTTCGGGGAGCAGGCCGACGATGACGAACTCGGTCGTCCCGATGCCGAAGGCGCCGACCGCGAGGGCGAAGAGGGAAGCACGCATCGGCCCGGTCAGATCTGCCGCAGGGCGCCGCCGTCGACGCTCCATTCGGCGCCGGTGACCTGGCCCGCCAGGGGCGAGAGCAGATACGCGATCACGCCGGCGACGTCTTCGGGGGTGCCGATGCGGCCGCTGGGCAGTCGGCGCACCTCACGGATGAAGTGGTCGACGGCCTCGTCGGCGGGCAGCCCGAACCGTTCGCCGAGTTGGTCGGCGAAGCCTCCGGGGGCGTCGAAGAGCGCGGTCCGGGTGGGCCCCGGGGAGACCACGTTCGAGCGCACCGCCCGTGCGCCGAACTCCGCGGCCAGGGATTTGGAGAGGGACAGCAGTGCCGTCTTCGAGGCGGCGTAGTCGGTGATGCCGGGGTCGGGATAGCGGGCGGCCTCGCTCGCCACGTGGACGACGGACCCCGCGCCCGCCTCCAGCAGCGCGGGCAGGGCCGCACGGGTCATGCGGACGGCGGAGTGGAAGTTGACCTCGAAGGTGGTCTTCCACTGCTCGTCGGTCACGTCGAGGAAGCCGGTACGGGACTCCAGCGCGCCGACGTTGTTCACGAGGCCGTCGAGGCGGCCGTGGCGAGCTACCACGGCGTCGGCGACCTGCTGGGCCTCAGCCGGATCGGTGAGGTCGGCGGCCAGGGTGCTGACCCGCTCGCCGAGCCCTTCGGTGCTCCACGGCTTGCGGGCGACACCGACGACGGCGGCGCCCTCGGCGGCCAGGAGGCGGACGGTGGCCTCGCCGATGCCGGACGACGCGCCGGTGACGAGGTATACGCGGTCTTCGATATGGAGGTCCATCACGTTCCTTGGGAAAGAGGAGTTCTTGGGGAGGGGGACCTGGGGAGGGGGACCTGGGGAGGCGATACGGGAAGGGGGGAAGCGGCCCGGCACGGTCGGGGGCGGCCGGGCCGGGCCGCTTCCATGGGGGGGGATCGGTCAGGAGGTCGGTCAGCCGGCGACGGGGGTCTGCACGGCCTTGCTCCTGAGGAAGAGGACGGTGGTGAGGATGCCGAGGACGACGATCGCGGTGTTGACCACGACCGCGGTCGTGATCCCCGCATGAATGTCGGTATTCGCCGCAACCACCGCCGACATGATCGGCGTACCCATCGTGATACCGATCTGCTGCGTCATCGTCGCCAAACCCGTCGCCATACCCTGCTCACGATCCGGCAACCCCGTCGTCGCCGTCACCATGAACCCGACGATCACCAACATGTTGCCCACACCACCCGCGAACGTCGCGACCAGCAACAACCACATCGACGCAGACGTCTCACCCAACGCCACCAAACTCAGCGTCGCCACCGCCTGCAACACACCACCCACGATCAACGTCGACCGCGTACCCACCGCCCCAATCACCCGCGGAGCAACCGAACCACCGATCACCGTGCCCACACCCAGCACACCGAACGACAACCCCGCCGTCAACGGCGAGAAATCCAAAACCTCCTGCAGATACAGCGTCATCAGGAACACCAAACTGGTCTCCGTCAAAAACGCAATCAGACCAGCAACATTCCCCCACGCCACCGTCCGCTTCTTCAACACACTCACCGGCACCAACGGAGCCGACGACCTCGACTCCACCGCATAGAACACCACCAACAACACCACACCAGCCGCCAGCCAACCCCACGCCGACGGAGCACCCCAACCACGCTCACCCGCCTGCGTCAACCCATAAACCAACGCCAGCAGACCCAACGTCACCGCCGTCGCACCCGGAACATCCAACCTCGGACGCACATCCGGACGCGACTCACGAATCACCGTCGGCGCAATCACCAACACCACCAGAGCAACCGGCACATTGATGAAGAACGCCCACCGCCACGACAGCAGATCCGTCAACACACCACCCAAAATCGCACCCGTGGTGAACCCCGCCGACATCAACGCACCATTCAGCCCCAACGCCTTCTCCCGCAACGGACCCTCAGGAAACGACGTCGTCAACAACGACAGACCAGCAGGCGTCACCGCCGCCGTCGCAAGACCCTGAAACACCCGCGCCACAATCAACATCTCAGGCGACGTCGCCAAACCACCCACCAACGACGACACACCCAAAACCGCCAGACCCACCAGGAACAGCCGACGCCGCCCGAACAGATCCGCCACCCGACCAAACAACAACGTGAAACCCGCAGCACACAACGCAAACGACGTCGCGATCCACTGCAGATTCGACAACGAGAACCCAAGCCCGTCACCGATCACCGGCAACGCCACATTCAGGATCGAAAAATCCACCGCCAGCATGAACTGCGCCACCAGCAACACCACAAGCACCAACCTCAGGCGCCCATCCAAACGAACAGGCCCCTCCCCCCCACCCGCATCAACCCGCGCACCCTCAACAACCGACATCGCCAGACTTCCTTTCCGACACACATGAACGGGGCCTTCCAGCAGGGAAGGCCGGTATGGGGGGATGGCCGCTCAGGCTCGCGCCTCCGCCGAGGCACGGCGGCCCAGTTCCTCCGAGAGTTCCTGCCAGTCGCGGGCGCACTGCGCGGCAGCGGCGGCGGCGGTCTCGGCGCGGTACGGGGGTACCGCGGCGACGATCCGCTCGCGCTGGCGCAGGCCGCTCACCTGGAGGTCGAGCATGCGCAGGAGCAGCCTGCCGGCCTCGCTGAGTCTGAGCAGGGGGTCCTTGCACAGGCCGGTGACCAGCGCGGGTAGTGGTTGTCCGCGAGCCCGTCCCCGGTCGGCCGGCCGGGCCGGCGGGGGCTGCGGGCCGCCGGAGCGCCGCTGGCCCGCCGGTACGGGGTCCTCGCCCTCGCCGATCCGGCGGCGCACATCTCGTACGGTCGAGGGCGCGATGCCCGCCTCCCGCGCGATCTGCCGCAGGGAGGCGGTGGGCCGTCCCGCGAGCAGCCGGGCCGCGGCCTCACGTCCGCGGACCGGATCGGCGGGACGGACGCGTCCGTCCCGTCCGACGCGGCCTTGCGGTGCGTGCTGCGGCGCCTCCCGGCGACGCAGTGCCGCGACGGTCTTCGCCGCGAGCCCGGTCCGCTGCGCGATCCCGCGGTCGGACCAGTCAGGGTGGGTTTGCAGGATCCGTAGGGCCGCCGCGGTCCGCTCCGCCAGTGTCAGCGGGAGTCCGTGGCTGATGTTGGCTTCGACCGCCAGGACGAACGCGTCCTCGGCGCTGCCGTCGAAGTACACCACCGCGACGGTGTCGCGCCCCCTCAGCACGGCCGCCCGCAAGCGGTGCGTGCCGTCGATGACCCGCATCGTGGGGCGGTGCACGAGCAGCGGCGGCAGGGTCCGGCCGGAGTCCGCGAGGGCCTGTGCGTGGCCCTCGTCCACGAGGACGGCTCGGGGGGAGTCCGCGGCGAGCAGTGCGCCGACCGGTATCTCGTGGGCGGCTCGGGGGGGCCGCTGCGCCGGGTGTCCTGCGTTCGGGTCGTCCATGATCCACCTCCCTTCGTGTGCTCGGGGCCCGGGGCCCGCGTCGTTCGCCGGGCCGGAGAAGAAATTACGTAATTACCGTTCGGTAACCAATCTGCCAGCCGAACCCCGCTGCGATTTGGGCAAGTTGGCAGAGTCGGGCTCGGCCTGGTGGGCGACCGCGGAACTTCCCCAGTCGCCCACCGGGCGACGGTTCAGACCGGCGCGAGCTCCTCGGAACGGACGAACTCCCGCAGCCAGGAGAGGAATTCGGGGCCGAGATCCTCGCGCTCGCAAGCCAGCCGGACCGTCGCGCGCAGGTACTCGGCGCGGTCCCCCGTGTCATAGCGGCGGCCGGAGAAGACCACCCCGTGCACGGGACGGCCGGCGCGGACCAGGGTGCGCAGTGCGTCCGTGAGCTGGATCTCGCCGCCGCGCCCGGGACCGGTGCCGCGCAGCACCTCGAAGATCTCGGGGTCGAGCAGGTAGCGACCGATGACCGCGAGGTTGCTGGGGGCGGTGCCGGGCTCCGGCTTTTCCACCAGCTCGGTGATGCGCACGCCGTCGCCGGCGGCCGTCGCCCGCTCGACCGCGGCGCATCCGTACAGGTGGATGGCGTCCGGGTCGACCTCCATGAGGGCCACCACGCTGCCACCGAGACGGGCGCGCACTGCGGCCATCCGGGCGAGCAGGGGGTCCCTGGGGTCGATCAGGTCGTCGGCCAGGAGGACGGCGAAGGGCTCCCTGCCGACGTGCGGCGCGGCGCACAGGACGGCATGCCCGAGGCCCTTGGGGTCCCGCTGGCGCACGTAGTGGATGTCGGCGAGTTCGGTGGAGGCGCAGACGCTGTTGAGTTTGTCCTGATCACCACGGCGCTGGAGGGCCTCCTCCAGCTCGTAGTTGCGGTCGAAGTGGTCTTCGAGCGGCCGCTTGTTGCGTCCGGTGACCATGAGGATGTCCGACATCCCCGCCGCGACCGCCTCTTCCACCACGTACTGGATGGCGGGCTTGTCGACCACCGGAAGCATTTCCTTCGGGGTGGCCTTCGTCAGCGGGAGAAATCGGGTACCGAGTCCCGCGGCGGGGATCACTGCCTTGGTTATCTGCGGAGTCACGGAATTCATGCCGCTGACGCTAGACGGCTGCTCGCGCCAGTGGCCAGAATTCTGCCGCTTTCTCGCCTACTTGGGCACTTCCGCCCCCGGCGGGGCCGCGACGCGCCGCTGGATGAGGCTCCACAGATCGGCGAGCTCGCCGGCGATCGCGCCGGGCCGGTCGCCCCGGTCGCGGCGCACCCGCGCCACGACACCGCCGACCAGGTGACCTGTCAGCGCGGCGAGCGAGCGCGGGTCGACCTCGGGATGGAGCTGCCCCTCCGCCGCCGCCCGTTCCAGCAGGTGCTCGACGTCCGGGAGCCAGCAGCCGCACCACTCGGGCCCGGCGCCGACACGTTCCCGGGTGAGCCGGGCCGCGGCGCGCACGGCCGGGTCCGCCTCGATCAGCCGGCCGAGGGCCAGGACGAGGGAGGAGACGGTGTCGAGGGCCGGCTCTCCGCGGGCCGTCACGGACTCGACCACTCTCCGGGTGGCGGCCCGACCGGATTCCTCGACGGCCGAGGCCAGTTCCCCCTTCGCCGCAAAATGAAAAGTGACAGCCCCGATCGAAATCCCGGCCGATCTGCTCAGCCGGGACAGCGACGTCCCGTCGTATCCATTGCGGTCGAATTCGGCGGCGGCCACCGAGATCAGATGATTACGGGTGCGCACGCCGCGCTCTTGCTTCACCACTGCACTACCAATGCCATCCTGTTCGTTCCTCACTCACCCCCGCGCCCGGCACGGGAGCGGCTTCCAGCGTCACCCCGGCGCCGACCGCGCACAACGATCACTTGACGAAGAAGCGACCATGCCCCGCCGTCCCGTGCCGCCCGCGGCGGAGTCGGGTGGCGTCGTGCTCCAACGTGCCCAAGTCGCCGCGGAGGCGCCACACTTTAGCTAGAAAACAAAACGAACGTTCTGTATTCTTACCGCTGCCATGGCGCAGACCGATGTCCGCACTGGAGGGGAGACAGCAGATGACGGCGCACATGAGGACCGGAGCCCTGGCTGCCGGCGGCACCGCCCTGGACGAGTACACCGAACGCCTCTTCGGCCACTTACCGAGGGCCGACCAGCGAAGATGGGCCCGGGTCTACCTGCAGGGCCTGCTCACCACCCCGGGCAAGAAGTCCGTCCGCAGACTCGCCGCGTCCGTGACCGCGTCACCGACCGCGTCCCAGTCCTTGCAGCAGTTCATCAACGCGAGCCCCTGGGCATGGGATCCGGCCCGCGCCGAACTGGTCCGCTGGGTGGAGGAACGCCATCCGGTGCGCGCCTGGACGATCGGGCAAGTCTGCTTCCCCAAGCGGGGTGACCACTCGGTCGGCGTACACCGTCGCTTCGACCCCGTCGCCGGACGCATCGTCAACTGCCAGTTCGCCTACGCCCTCTTTCTCTCGCTGGACGGCACGAGCCTGCCCGTCGACTGGCGGCTGCTGCTTCCCGAAGGCTGGTCGGCGGATCCGGTCCTGCGCCGCCGGGCGCGGATCTCCCCCGACGTGGCACACCAGGCCCCGGAGCATCTGGTCCTGGAGCTCGTGGACGCGGTCGCCGCCCGCACCTCGGCCGTGCACGCGCCCGTCGTCGCCGATCTGAGCCGCCTCGGTGCCGCCGCCGCCCTGATCGGCATGCTGGGCCGGCGCGGCCACGACTTCCTGGTGTCCGTCCCGCCGACCCTCGCCGTCTGCGCGACCGGGCCGGGGCAGGGGGCCGAGGCGGGCCGGGCGGCCGGGCACACCACCACTGCGGGCGAGCTCGCCCGTCGGGGCAGCACCAGCCATCCGTACGCGGCGCAGCTCACCGGCCCCGCCGCAGGCGCTCACCCGCACCCGCAGCAGATCCGGTCGGCCCTGGTCCGGGTGCCGGGCGCCGGTCCGGCGGCCCCCGGCGGGCAGCAGACATACCGCCTCTTCGGTGAACGGCGGCCCGCCGCCGGGGTCCGGGCGGGCGGTGCGATCTGGCTGACCAACATGAGCCGGGCCCGGATGGACGACCTGCTGCGGCTGGTCAGGCAGACGGGGCGGGCCGCCGCCTCGCTGGGCGCCCTGGCCGACGACTTCGGGCTCCTCGACTTCGAGGGGCGTTCGTTCCCCGGCTGGCACCACCACATGACGTTGATGTCCGCTGCGTACGCCTACCGGGGTCTGCCGGCCCTGCGGGAGCGGTATGCGTCGTCGGCGTAGCGGCGGGGCCGGGGGTCCGGCTCGGGTCGGAGGGCGCGGGCCCGGGGGTCGGAAGGGGCCCGGCCCCCGGCAGGGCCCCCGGGCCGGGGGTCAGGCCCGGATCAGGGCCAGGGCCTCGTCCCGGACCCGGGACAGCGTGTCCACGTCACGAGCCTCAACGTTCAACCGCAGCAACGGCTCCGTGTTCGAAGCACGCACGTTGAACCACCACCCCGCACCCGTCACCGTCAAACCATCCAACTCATCCAGCTCCACACCCTCACGACCCGCGAACGCCTCCCGCACCGCAACCAACCGGCCCGCCTGGTCCGCCACCGTCGAATTGATCTCCCCCGACCCCTCATACCGGTCATACGACGCCACCAACTCCGACAACGGACCGTCCTGACCCCCCAGAGCCGCCAACACATGCAACGCCGCCAGCATCCCCGTATCCGCGTTCCAGAAGTCCTTGAAGTAGTAGTGCGCCGAATGCTCACCACCGAAGATCGCACCCGTCCTCGCCATCTCCTCCTTGATGAAGGAATGACCCACCCGGGTACGCACCGGCGTCCCACCGCACTCCCGCACCACCTCCGGCACCGACCACGACGTGATCAGATTGTGGATCACCGTGCCCGACCCACCATGACGCGCCAGCTCACGCGACGCCACCAGAGCCGTGATCGCCGACGGCGACACACCCACACCACGCTCGTCCACGATGAAACAACGGTCCGCGTCCCCGTCGAAGGCGATCCCCAGATCCGCACCCTCCGCCACCACCCGCGCCTGCAGATCCACGATGTTCTTCGGATCCAACGGATTCGCCTCATGGTTCGGGAACGTCCCGTCCAGCTCGAAGTACATCTCCGTCACCTCCAACGGCAGACCCTCGAACACCGTCGGGACGGTGTGACCGCCCATGCCGTTACCCGCGTCCACAACCACCTTCAACGGACGGATCGACGCCAGATCCACCAAAGACCGCAGATGCTCCGCATACCCCTTCAGGGAGTCCCGCTCCGTCACCGTCCCCGGCACCGTCCCCGCCGGAACCTCCGGAACACCCCCGTCCAGCCACCCCTCCACCAACACCCGGATCTGCGACAACCCCGTGTCCTGACCCACCGGCGCCGCACCCGCACGACACATCTTGATCCCGTTGTACCGCGCCGGATTATGCGACGCCGTGAACATCGCACCCGGCAGACCCATCGCACCCGACGCGTAATACAACTGATCCGTCGAACACAAACCGATCAACGTCACATCCACACCACGCGCCGCAGCACCCCGCGCAAAAGCCGCCGACAACCCCGGCGACGACGGACGCATGTCATGCCCCACCACGATCGCCGACCCACCCACGACCTCGACGAAAGCACCACCGAACAGCTCCGCCAGCGACTCGTCCCACTCGTCCGGCACAACGCCACGCACGTCATACGCCTTGACGATGTTCGAAAGGTCGGGCATTTCCACTCCTCCACAAGGTTCACGGGATGACCAGGACCGGCTGTCTCCGGGACGCTACCCGCCCGCATCCCCGCCACGGCCCGTCCGCCCCCATCCCGCTGAGGCTTTGGCAGATCCCCGTCACCCCGGTGTGACGGCACCTCTCTCCCGGTACCAGGCGGCCGCACGGCCGAGCCGGGCGAGCGGGCCCGGACCCGGGTCGATCCCGGCGAGCCCCCATGCCGCGTCCGCGCGGTACCAGTGGTCCCGCGCCAGCAGCGTGAACTGCCGCTCGCTCACCCAGCCCGGGGTCGCGGCCAGCGCCTCGACACATCTGCTCCAGGGCCAGTCGGCGGCGGGCCGCTCCGGCAACACTCCCTGCGCGGCCAGCGCGTGCATGAGGTCGCGGTTGCGCACCGGCTCGGGGTGGTGGGCGTGCAGGACGCCCTCCGCCCGGGCCGCGGTACCTCCCCCGAGGGCGAAGGCCGCGAAGAGCCGCGCCAGGTCGTCGGCGTCGACGAAGGAGGCCAGTCCCGCTCCACCGTCCCACTGTGCCGGTACCCGCCGGAAGGCATCGGCGAGAGCCGGCACGACCCACCGGTCCCCGCTGCCCAGGACCAGTCCGGCGCGCAGGACCAGGCCCCCGGCGGCGAGCACGGGCGCCTCCCCCGCCAGCCGGCTGGCGCTGGCCGGCGACACCGGGGCGGGGGCCAGCTCGGCCGCGTCCGCGCCCCGGTGCGGTCCCGGACCGTAGACCGCGCACGTCGACAGGTGGACGACGCGCCGCACACCCGCGCGCCGCGCCTCCGCCATCAGGGCCGCGGTACCAGCGGTGTTGACCGCCTCGCAACGGCCGGCGTCGGGTCCGATGTAGGAGGCGAGCGACAACAGCGCGTCGGCGCCGTCGCACACGCCCCGCAGGGAGGCGGGCTCGGCCAGGTCCGCACCGACCCGGTGCACGGAGCCCGGCGCGGCCGGTGCCGCCGTACGGGACACCACGCGCAGCACGATCCCCGGTTCCCGCTCCAGCAGGCGGCGCAGCACCGCGGAGCCGACGAAACCCGTCGCCCCGGTCACGACGACCTGGCGGCCGCTCACCCCTGCTGCTCCGCCCCGGCCGTCTCCAGGGTCAGGCGCAGGCCCTTGCGGGTGTCCTCGGTGGCGACGGCGGGCAACAGGTAGCGCCAGAGCGAGGCGATGCGCTGGGGCAGGTCGGCCCGGCCGGTGGAGACCTGCGAGAAGAGCTGGGCGCCGGTGAAGGAGCTGACCAGCACCCACGCCAGTTCGTGGTCGTCGACGTCCGGCTGGAGCTCGCCCTTGGCCCGGGCGAAGCGCAGCTGCTGGCGGAATTCGAGCACCCAGGCCTGGTAGGCGACGTCGTCACGGAGGCCGAACTCGCCCTGCTCCACCGCCAGTCGTACGCCGGCACGGAGCACCGGATTGTGCCGGAGCTGCTCCGCGAGGTAGAGGGTGATGTCCACCAGGCGCTGGAGGCCGTCCTCGCCCGCGGGGAACTCCAGGCCCTCGCCCTGCCCGACCATCACCGCGTAGGCGAGTTCCTCCTTCGAGCTGAAGTGGAAGTACATCCCGCCCTGCGTGACGTCCGCCCGCTTCATGATCTTGCTGATGCTGGCTCCGCTGAAGCCGAACTCGTCGAAGACCTCCGCCGCGGCGCGGAGGATGGCCGCCTTCGTCTGAACTGCCCTCAGTTGAGGGGCTCGTTGCTGCTTTCGTTCTGACATGTGCACCTAACCTTCTCGACAAAAAAAACGAACATCCTTTATTTTAGGACCCAGCGCCGAACAAGCACCAGCTCATGTCCGACGTTCCAGGGGGGCTCAACCAATGACTGTGTCAGCTGCTCACTCCACCTCGCCCGCGACCGCCTCGCTCAGCAGCGCGTTACCACGGGAATACGTGCACAAGAGCGCACACTCCGAAGTCCTGCTCACCGGATGGCGTTCCGTCGCTCCCGACGAGTACGTCATCACCGCCCAGTGGCCCCGCGCCCACAGCTTCTACTCGCCCGACGCGGGCCACCACGACCCGCTCCTCCTGGCCGAATCCGTCCGCCAGGCCATCCCGCTGCTCAGCCATGTGGCGTATGACGTGCCCTTCGGCCACCGCCAGATCTGGGACACCTTCAGCTACTCGGCCAACCCCGCTGCCCTCGTGGTCGGTTCAAGACCGGCCGACATCGTGCTCCACATCCGCTGCTCCGGCATAGCCCGCCGGGGACGCCGGCTGGCGGGCCTGACCATGCACGTCACGGCCACCCGGGACGGGGAGTTCCTGGGTACCGCCGAAGCGGCGTTCACCAACCAGCCCGAAGCCGTCTACCAGCGCCTGCGCGGGGGAAACGGCGACCTCGCACAGGTGGCCGCCCGCGTCATCCCGCTCCCGCCGCCGATGACGCCCCGGCGGGTGTGCCGCGACCGCTTCCACGACGTGGTCCTCTCCCCGACCAGCTCGACCCACCGGGCGCAGCTGCGGGCCGACATCAACCACCCGATTCTCTTCGACCACCCCGTCGACCACGCTCCCGGCATGCTGCTGCTGGAGGCCGTCCGCCAGGCCGCGTACGCCTCCGCCTTCCCCCGCCGAGGCGTCCTGACCGACATGGAGATGCGGTTCTTCCGCTACGCGGAGCTGAACTCGCCCTGCTGGATCGAAACGACCGCGCTCCCCGACCGGACGGCTGCGCCGGACGGCCGCCGGCTTCCCGTGCGGGTCGTGGCCCGACAGAACGGCGAGGAGGTCTTCACGGCCACGGCGACGATCACCGCCATGGCGCCCGCGCCCCGGCGCACCTTCTCCACGCCCTGACCCTTCCCCGCCCCACGTGTACGACAGAAGGCGCCCGCCCGGGTTCTGCCCGGCGGGCGCCTTCCGTTCGTCCTCGGCCGCCCCGCCTCCGATCCCCCGGACCCGTCCGAGTGCACCGGACGTGAGCGGGCGTCACGCACCGCGGGGCCGCCTTCGTACGCCGCGGACCGCCCGGGACCTCGGGCCCCGGCCCGTCGTGCAGGCGTAGGCGTAGGCGTAGGCACCCGCGTATCCGGGGCAGGCTGGCAGGGGGCTCCCCGTCAGCCCGTCCGTATGTTCCCGGCGCGACCGCCCCAGGCCGCCCACCTGTCCACACGCCCGCCAGTCCGTCTCCAGGAGGTCCATGTGTCTGCCGCATCGAGTTACGCGTCCGGGGTCTGCGAAGTGCCGCTGCTCGGTGACACCATCGGCGAGAACCTGGACCGGACGGTACGCAGGTTCCCCGACCGCGATGCCCTCGTCGACGTGGCCGCCGGCCGCCGGTGGACGTACGCAGAGCTGGCCGCCGACGTCGACGCCCTCGCGCTCGGTCTGCTCGACCTCGGCATCGCCAAGGGCGACCGCGTCGGAATCTGGGCCCCCAACCGCGCGGAGTGGACACTGGTGCAGTACGCCACCGCCCGGATCGGCGCGGTCCTCGTCACGGTGAACCCCGCCTACCGCTCCCACGAACTGGAGTACGTGCTGCGGCAGTCCGGCATCCGGCTGCTGGCCGCCGCCGACCGCTTCAAGACCTCCGACTACACCGCCATGATCGAGGAGGTGCGCCCTCGGTGCCCCACCCTGGAGTTCGTGGCCGTGCTCGGCGGTCCCCTGTGGGACTCCCTACTGGAGCGCGGCCGCCGGGGCGACCCGGCAGACCTGGCCCGTGCGCAGGCCTCGCTCAGCCCGGACGACGCCATCAACATCCAGTACACGTCGGGGACCACCGGATTCCCCAAGGGCGCGACCCTCTCGCACCACAACATCCTGAACAACGGCTTCTTCGTGGGCGAGCTGTGCCATTACACCGAGCAGGACCGGGTCTGCATCCCGGTGCCGTTCTACCACTGCTTCGGCATGGTCATGGGCAACCTCGCCTGCACCAGCCACGGTGCCGCCATGGTGATCCCCGCGCCGTCCTTCGACCCGGCGGCCACCCTGGCCGCGGTGGAGTCGGAGAGGTGCACCTCGCTCTACGGGGTCCCCACGATGTTCATCGCCGAACTGGCGCAGCCCGGCCTCGACTCCTACGACCTGTCCAGCCTGCGCACCGGGATCATGGCGGGCTCGCCGTGCCCGGTCGAGGTCATGCGGGAGGTCATCGGGCGCATGGGCATGACCGAGGTGTCCATCTGCTACGGGATGACCGAGACCTCGCCGGTGTCGACGCAGACCCGCGCAGACGACTCCGTCGAGCGCCGGGTGTCCACCGTGGGCCGCGTCGGGCCGCACCTGGAGGTGAAGGTGGTCGATCCGCGGACCGGGCGGACGGTCCCCCGCGGTGAACCGGGTGAACTGTGTACGCGCGGCTACTCGGTGATGCTCGGCTACTGGGAGGAGCCCGAGCGCACCGCGGAGGCCGTCGACGCCGCCCGCTGGATGCACACGGGCGACCTGGCCGTGATGGACGACGATGGCTACCTCAGCATCACCGGCCGGATCAAGGACATGGTGATCCGCGGTGGGGAGAACCTCTACCCGCGCGAGATCGAGGAGTTCCTCCACACGCACCCGGACGTCGTCGACGTCCAGGTGATCGGGGTGCCCGACCCCAAGTACGGGGAGGAGCTGATGGCGTGGGTGCGGATGCGCGAGGGCGCCGAGCCGCTGACCGCGGACGCAGTCCGCGCGTACTGCGCGGGCAGGCTGGCCCACTTCAAGATCCCGCGCTACGTGCACGTCGTGGAGGAGTTCCCCATGACCGTCACCGGGAAGGTCCGCAAGGTGGAAATGCGCCAGGAGGCGCTCCGCCTGCTGGAACTTCCCTCCTAGAACGGCGCGTTGCGGCTCACGCCCCGGCTGCCCCTCATCGATGATCTTCCTGGGGCGTCGGGGCCGTGCCACCCGGCCCGCCGCGACGCCCCGCCCTTCCCTGCCGACTGACCACCGACCAGAGGAACACCGTGCCACTGCCCGTGAACCGCCGTCTCGCCCTGACCGCCGCCCTGCTCGCCGTGACGGCCGCGATCGCGCCCGCGACCACCGCCCGGGCCGCCGACCGCTCCCCCGACCTCGAAGCGCTCACCCAGGCGCTGCGGAACACGACCGCCGCCGGCGCGCCCGGCGCCATGGCCCGGTTCAGCGGCCCCGACGGAGTCCGCACCCGGACCGTCGGCGTTCGCGACAGGAGCTCGGGCGCCGCCATGGACCCGCGGGCCCGCTTCCGGATCGGTAGCGTCAGCAAGACCTTCTCCTCGGTGGTTCTGCTCCAGCTGGTCGGCGAGAAGAAGATCGAACTGGACGCCCCGGTCAACCGATACCTGCCCGGCCTGCTGCCCGACGGGCGGATCACCGTGCGCCACCTGCTGACCCACCGCAGCGGCCTCGCGGACTACACCGACGCCATGTTCGAGCACACCGTCCCCGGCTTCGAGGCCGTGCGCAACCGGGTGTTCAGCTACCAGGAGCTGCTGGACCTCTCGCTGCGCGAGCCCAGGACGACCGAGCCCGGCGTGGCGTACGCCTACTCGAACACCAACTTCGTCGTGGTCGGGATGCTGATCGAGAAGACCACGGGCAACCAGGTGGGCAAGGAGTACGAACGGCGCATTTTCAAGCCCCTGGGCCTGCGCGACACCTCCTACGTACACCCCGACACCAGGATCAGGGGGTTGCACGCCCGCGGCTACCTCCACCCCGACGAGGCCGGGGCTCCGCTGGTCGACTCCACCGAGCAGACGGTGTCGTGGGCCCAGTCCGCCGGAGCGGTGATCTCCAGCCCGGCGGACCTGAACACCTTCACGTCCGCACTGCTCGGCGGCCGGCTGCTGGCCCCGCCGCTGCTGGACGCCATGGTCACCGCGACCCCGACGGACGCCACGAACACCCGGTTCTACGGGCTGGGTCTGCGCCGCTACGACCTCTCCTGCGGCACCTCGGTCTACGGCCACACGGGCACGGTGCAGGGCTTCTACACGTACGCCTTCTCCACCCGCGACGGCCGGCGCAGCCTCTCGGCGATGGCCAACACCTCCAACAGGGGTGCGGCCAACACGGCGCTCGGCGGCACCCTCGAAGCCGCGTTCTGCGGCATGCAGGCCGAGAAGAAGGGCGCGCGCGGCTTCGGCGTCGCCCCGGCCGAGGTGGACCTGCCCGAGCGCAACACGCGCTGACGCTCCGCCCGGCCCGGCACCGCCCCGGCGGCTCAGCCGGTGCCCACCGCCTCGTCGCAGGCGGGGCAGACCCGGTCCGCGTACCCGTCCTCGTACCAGGTCGGGCCGGGCCGCTCCGCGGGCGTCCGCGGAGCGGCCCGCATCGCGAAGGTGTCCCTGCCGCAGTAGGTCCGCGGTCCGGGGACACCGGGCATCCCGGGCGCGGCGGGCGCCGCGTGGACGCGCACGACCGCCGCCTCTCCGCCCGCGCCCCCGGCCCCTCCGGCGTGCGCCGCCGCCGGATCCTCCACCTCGTACACCACGGCCATCCCACTCATACCCCGACGGTAGGCGGTCCCGTGGCTCACGTCGTCCGGCCACGCCGGACGGGCCCGTCCCCGCCCGGTCACGCGAGCGTGCGCCTGACGAATCATCAGGTCACCTGTCCCGGACTCTTGACTCCGTCGACGACAGTGGCGATTCTCGACCCACCGTTTGCGGGTTCATGACAATTTCAAGGCCTTCCGCGGCCGTCGCGTCCCCGAACGGGTCCGGCATCTCCTCCACCGCGCCATCCGCTGACCGAAGACGTGAGTGATGACCATTTCCCGAGACAAGCACCCCAGGCGCAGCCCGATCGCGGTCCTGTCATTGCTCCTCGCCGTGGTGGCGATGGTGCTCGGCCCCGTGCCCAGCTCCGCCGCAGACCCCGGCTGGTGGAATCCGGTGGCACGGCCCGCACCCGACTCCGAGATCAACGTCACCGGTGAACCCTTCAAGGGCACCGATTCCCAGGGACGGGTCCGCGGATTCGTCGACGCCCACGACCACCTGATGTCCAACGAGGGCTTCGGCGGACGCCTCATCTGCGGAAAGCCCTTCTCCGAGAGGGGCGTGGCCGACGCGCTCAAGGACTGCCCCGAGCACTACCCCGACGGCACCCTGGCGATCTTCGACTTCATCACCAAGGGTGGCGACGGCAAGCACGACCCGAACGGCTGGCCGACCTTCAAGGACTGGCCCGCCCACGACTCGCTCACCCACCAGCAGAACTACTACGCGTGGGTCGAACGCGCCTGGCGCGGCGGCCAGCGCGTGCTCGTCAACGACCTCGTCACCAACGGCGTGATCTGCTCGGTCTACTTCTTCAAGGACCGCGGCTGCGACGAGATGACCGCCATCCGGCTCGAAGCGCAGAAGACGTACGACATGCAGTCCTACATCGACACGATGTACGGCGGCCCCGGGAAGGGCTGGTTCCGGATCGTCACCGACTCCGCCCAGGCCCGTGAGGTCGTCAAGCAGGGCAAGCTGGCCGTCGTCCTCGGCGTCGAGACCTCCGAGCCGTTCGGCTGCAAGCAGATCCTGGACTTCGCGCAGTGCAGCAAGGAGGACATCGACCGGGGCCTCGACGAGCTGCACCGGCTGGGCGTGCGGAGCATGTTCCTCTGCCACAAGTTCGACAACGCCCTGTGCGGGGTCCGGTTCGACCAGGGCGCCCTCGGCACCGCGATCAACGTCGGCCAGTTCCTGTCGACGGGCACCTTCTGGAAGACGGAGAAGTGCACCGGCCCGCAGCACGACAACCCCATCGGGCTCGCGGCCGCTCCCGCGGCGCAGCAGGAGCTCCCCGCGGGCGTCTCCGTGCCCTCGTACGCGGCGGACGCGCAGTGCAACACGCGCGGTCTGACCGAGCTCGGCGAGTACGCGGTGCGCGGGATGATGAAACGCAAGATGATGCTCGAAATCGACCACATGAGCGTCAAGGCCGCCGGCCGGGCCTTCGACATCCTGGAGTCGGAGTCCTACCCGGGCGTCATCTCCTCGCACAGCTGGATGGACGACAACTGGACCGAGCGGCTCTACAAGCTCGGCGGGTTCGTCGCCCAGTACATGGGCGGGGCCGAGGGCTTCAGTGCCGAGGCCAAGGCCAAGAACGCCCTGCGCGACAAGTACGGCGTCGGCTACGGCTACGGCACCGACATGAACGGCGTCGGCGGCTGGCCCGGGCCGCGCGGGGCCGACACCCCGAACCCGGTCCGCTACCCGTTCCGCAGCGTCGACGGCGGCTCCGTCATCGACCGGCAGACCACCGGACAGCGCACCTGGGACCTCAACACCGACGGTGCCTCGCACTACGGCCTGGTGCCGGACTGGATCGAGGACCTCCGGATCGTCGGCGGCCAGGACGTGGTCGACGACCTCTTCCGCGGCGCCGAGTCCTACCTCACCACGTGGGGTTCGTCCGAGAAGCACAAGGCCGGAGTGAACCTCGCCGCGGGCGCGTCCGCCACGGCCAGCTCGTCGGAGTGGAACCCGTTCACGAGCTACGCCCCCTCGCGGGCCGTGGACGGGAACACGAGCACCCGCTGGGCGAGCAACTGGAGCGACGACCAGTGGATCAAGATCGATCTCGGATCGGCCCACCTGGTCAAGCGCGTCACCCTCGACTGGGAGCGGGCGCACGGGCGGGCCTACCGCATCGAGCTGTCGAACGACGGCACCACCTGGCAGTCGGCATGGTCCACCACCACCGGTGACGGCGGTCTGGACACGGCCCTGTTCACCGGCACCACGGCCCGCTACGTTCGCGTCCACGGGGTGCAGCGCGGCACGCAGTGGGGGTACTCGCTCTACGAGGTCGGGGTCTACAGCAGCTGACTCGTGCTCACGCCCCGCGTCCGGGGCCGGCCGGATCCGCCGATCCGGCCGGCCCCGGACGCCTTTGCCCGACCGCACGGCACCGCACCGCACCGCACGGAACGAAGGGAACGACGCCCATGGCACGGATGCCGTCGGCCGAGCGACGCCGCCAGCTGACCGAGGCGGCGATCCGCGTGATGGCCCGCGACGGCGTCGCCAGGGCGACGACGCGGTCGATCTGCGCCGAGGCCGGTGTGTCCCTGAGCGTCTTCCACTACTGCTTCGACTCCAAGCAGGCCCTGCTGGAATCGGTCATCGTCGCGATCACCGAGCACGGCATCACGGTGGCGCGGGAGGCCATCCGGCCGCGGGCCACCCTGCGCGAGACCATCCGGGCCGGCTTCCAGGCGTACTGGGACCACGTGGCCGCCAACCCGGGCGAGCACATGCTCACCTACGAGCTCACGCAGTACGCCCTGCGCCGACCCGGGTTCGAGCACCTGGCACGGCGCCAGTACGAGCTGTACTCCGACACCTACACCGAGCTCATCGAGCAGCTCCGCCACCTGATGCCCTTCGAGCTCCGCGTGCCGGTGCACGTGCTGGCCCGGTACCTGGCCGCCATGACGGACGGTCTGACCCTCAACCACCTCGTCCTCGGCGACGCCGCGGTCTCGGCGGCCATCCTCGACATGATCACCGACCATGTCGCGGGGCTCACCGGGACCGCCGCCGGGCGGGCAGACCGGGACGGAGGCGGGGACCGGGACGGAGGCGGGGACCGGGACGGAGGCGGGGACCGGCCGCACGCGGAGTACGCCGTTCCCCCTCTCTCCGCCTGACGGGCCGGGCGGCCCGCCCGACCCGTCAGGAGCCGGCTGCGGTCACCTCGCCGCGGACCCTGCGGGCCGCCTCGACCAGGTTCTCCAGGGAGGCCCGGGTCTCGGCCCAGGCCCGGGTCTTGAGACCGCAGTCGGGATTGACCCACAGCCGTTCGGCCGGGATGGCGCCGAGACCCTCGCGCAGCAGCGCCGAGGCCTCGTCGGTGGACGGGATCCGCGGCGAGTGGATGTCCCAGACGCCCGGACCGACCTCGCGCGGGTAGCCGGCGCCGGACAGCTCACCGGCGACCTGCATGTGGGACCGGGCGGCCTCCAGGCTGATGACGTCGGCGTCGAGGTCCCCGATGGCCCCGAGGATGTCGCCGAACTCGGCGTAGCACATGTGCGTGTGGATCTGGGTGTCCGGCCGGACGCCCGCCGTGGTGAGCCGGAAGGACTCGGTGGCCCAGGCGAGGTAGGCCGCGCGGTCGGCGCCGCGCAGCGGCAGCGTCTCCCGCAGCGCGGGCTCGTCCACCTGGATCACGGAGGTCCCGGCGGCCTCCAGGTCGTTGACCTCGTCGCGCAGGGCCAGCGCAACCTGCCGGGCGGTGTCCGCGAGCGGCTGGTCGTCACGGACGAAGGACCAGGCGAGCATGGTGACGGGCCCGGTGAGCATGCCCTTGACCGGCTTCGCCGTCTGCGACTGCGCGTACGCCGTCCAGCGGACGGTCATCGGGTCGGGGCGGGAGACGTCCCCCGCCAGGACGGGCGGGCGGACGTAGCGGGTGCCGTAGGACTGAACCCAGCCGTGTCGCGGGGCGAGGTAGCCGGTCAGCTGCTCGGCGAAGTACTGGACCATGTCCCCCCGTTCGGGCTCTCCGTGCACCAGCACGTCGATGCCCGCCTTCTCCTGGAAGTCCAGGACCTCCCGGATCTCCGCCCTGATGCGCTCCTCGTAGCCGGCGGTGTCGATGCGGCCGGCCCGCAGATCGGCGCGGGCGTTGCGCAGTTCGGCGGTCTGAGGGAACGATCCGATGGTGGTCGTGGGCAGCAGCGGCAGCCCGAGGCGGGCGCGCTGGGCGGCGGCCCGCTCCTCGTAGGGCTGGGAGCGGCGGCCGTCGGCTTCGGTGACGTCCGCGGTGCGGGCGCGGACGGCGGGGTCCCGGGTGACGGACGAGTGAGTCCGGGAGGCCAGGTCGGCCCGGTTCGCGGCGAGTTCGGCCGCGATGGCGTCCGTGCCGCGGGCGAGTCCGCGGGCGAGCGTGGCGATCTCGGCGGTCTTCTGCCGGGCGAAGGCGAGCCAGCGCCTGACCTGCGGGTCGATGTCCCGTTCGGCGGAGGCGTCCAGCGGGACGTGGAGCAGCGAGCAGGAAGCGGCCACGTCGACGCTGCCGGCGAGGCCGAGGAGGGTGCCGAGCGTGCCGAGGGACTTCTCGAAGTCGTTGATCCAGACGTTGCGGCCGTTGACGACACCCGCGACCAGGCGCTTGCCGGGCAGGCCGCCGACGGCGGCGAGGTCGTCGAGGTTGGCGGCGGCCGCGCCGGTGAAGTCCAGCCCGAGCCCGTCCACCGGGGCCTTGGCCAGCACTTCCAGGGCCGCACCGAGCCGGTCGAAGTACGAGGCCACGAGCAGCCTGGGCCGGTCGGCCGCGGCGCCGAGCACGCGGTAGGCGCGGGCGGCGGCGCTCAGTTCGGCGGGGGTGCGGTCCTGCACGAGGGCGGGCTCGTCCAACTGGACCCACTCGGCACCGGCCGCACGCAGGTCCGCGAGGACGCGTGCGTACACGGGGAGCAGACGGTCGAGCAGGGCGAGGGGGTCGAAACCGGCCGCCACACCGGGGGCGGGCTTGGCCAGCAGCAGGTAGGTCACGGGCCCGACCAGCACCGGGCGGGCGGTGTGGCCGAGTGCGCGTGCCTCCTCGAACTCGGCCACCTGCCGGGAGGAGTCGGCGGTGAAGACGGTGTCCGGGCCCAGTTCCGGCACCAGGTAGTGGTAGTTGGTGTCGAACCACTTGGTCATCTCCAGCGGCGCCACGTCCTGGGTGCCGCGCGCCATGGCGAAGTAGCCGTCCAGGGCGTCCGCTTCGACGGCGGCGCGGTGGCGTGCGGGAACGGCGCCGACCATGAGACTGGCGTCCAGCACATGGTCGTAGTACGAGAAGTCGCCGGTGGGCACCTCGGTGATACCGGCGTCGGTCAGCTGCTGCCAGTTGGTTCGGCGCAGTTCTCGGGCCGCGCCCCGGAGGGCTTCGGCACCGACCCGGCCGCTCCAGTAGCCCTCGACTGCCTTCTTCAGTTCCCGGTTCCGGCCCTGGCGCGGGTAGCCGTACACGGTGGCGGCACCGGTCCGGACGGCGGGGGCGGGGGTCTTGCTGGTCACGGAACTCTCCTTCGCGAGCTGTCTCCTGTGGACCCGGTGCGGGTCGGGAGCGCGAAGGGATGACGGACAGGAGGGACCTCGACCGGTTTGCGGTGCGCGTGCGTATGCGCCCGCGGTCGCCCGCCTGATGTGTCGCCGACCCGCCCACGAGGTCACCGGGATCTCCGCGCACGACGGGTCGCGCGCGGGCAACGGGCAGGTCTTCGGACTCGCGGGCGCGCCTGCCGGTCTCCCGGCGGGCACCTACTGGCCGTCGCTTCCCAGAACCTGTCGCGGTCCCAGTGCGTATGACGGCGGTCGTTCCCGCTCACCGCTGCGGGGCAGTCCCGGATTCCCACCGGGTTCCCTCTTACGACGCATCCCGTCTGGCGGACGGGGCGAACCAGCTGCCCGGCCAGACTAGATGCCGTTGCCCGGCGGCGGGCAGAGTTGTCCAGTATTCGGATGCCCGGATGAGACGCCGCGTGGGCCGTCGCCGTACTCGACGGGCGCCGCCCCGCGGACTTCCGTGGGGCGGCGCCCTGCTGCGTCCGCGGGCGCGGGCCGGAGGTCAGCGGCGGTCCAGCACGGTGGTGAGGACCTTGTGGAGGACGGATTCCGGGTCCGCCACCGCCTCCACCGAGCGCCAGGCCACGAAGCCGTCCGGGCGCACCAGGACCGCCCCGGCCGGGGTGGCGCCGTGCGCCTCGGCCCAGTCGGCGCCGTCCTCCGCAACCAGGTCGGCCTCCGGGCCGGTGCCGATCCCGTAGGCGTCGAGCCGGACGCTCATCCGCTTGGCGACCGATTCGGCCGCGCCGCTCCACGGGGTGCCCTCGGAGCTGAGCAGGACGAAGGACCGCTCGTAGAGGTCGACGGTGGACCTGCGCGTCCCCGCCACCCGGTCGCGCAACCACAGGTGCGGGGCGCGCGAGCCCGGGTCCCCGCACAGCCGCATGCGGTCCGGCACGACCGGCAGGTCCGGGTCGGCTCCCACCACCGCGCCGTGGGGGTAGCGGTATCCCATGGCCACGGACAGGACCCCGTTCTGCCGGCCGCCGCGCGCGGGCGCCTCGGGGACGGACTCGGGGTCCGGTTCGTAGCCCGGGTGGCTGTGCTCGGCCGAGCGGGCCGAGGCCCGCTCGCTCGTCGCCCGCGCCACCGGGAGCCGCTCGGCCTCGTACGTCTCCAGCAGCCCGGGGCCCGCGGCTCCGTCCAGCACCGCGGAGAGCTTCCAGGCGAGGTTGTGCGCGTCCTGGATGCCCGTGTTGGAGCCGAAGGCACCGGTGGGCGACATCTCGTGGGCGGAGTCGCCGGCGAGGAAGACCCGGCCGGCCGCGTACCGCTGGGCGACGCGCTCGGCGGCGTGCCAGGGCGCCTTCCCGGTGATCTCGACGTCCAGGTCGGGCGCGCCGACGGCACGCCGGATGTGCTCGACGCAGCGCTCGTCGGTGAAGTCCTCCAGCGTCTCGCCCCGGTCGGGATGCCAGGGGGCGTGGAAGACCCACCGCTCGCGGTTGTCGACGGGCAGCAACGCCCCGTCGGCGTCGGGCCTGGTCAGATAGCAGACGATGAAACGCCGGTCGCCGACCACGTCCGCGAGCATCCGGGACCGGAAGGTGATGCTGACGTTGTGGAACAGGTCGCCGGAGCCGCTCCGGCCGATGCGGAGCTGTTCGCGCACGGGGCTGCGGGGCCCGTCGGCGGCGACGAGGTAGTCGGCGCGCACCGTGCTCTCCTCGCCCGTCTCGCGGTTCTTGACGATCGCGGTGACCCCGCTCCCGTCCTGTTCGAAGGAGAGCAGCTCGGTGGAGAACCGCAGGTCCGCTCCGAGCCCCGGCGTCACCGACATCAGGACCGGCTCGATGTCGTTCTGGCTGCACAGGCACCAGGTCGACGGGCTGAACCGCGCCAGTGCGCCACCCGGGTCGATCTGTTCGAACAGCCACTCCTGGTCGTCACCAGTGAGCGAGCCGCCCTGCAGGATGCCGTGGTTGTCGGCCAGCACCGAGGCGGCCCCGCGGATCCGGTCCTCGACCCCGGCGACCCGGAACAGCTCCATCGTGCGGACGTTGATACCGCGTCCACGCGGGTGGAGCGAGGTTCCCGCATGCTTCTCGACCAGCATGTGCGTGATCCCATGACGGCCGAGGAACAGCGAGGTGCACAGGCCCACCAGCGAGCCGCCCACGATGAGGACCGGGACGCGGTGGTCGACGTTTTCCTTCATGTGCTCTTCCATGCCCTCTACGAAGGGGGTTCGCTCGCTCGTTCACCCGCTTGGTTCTCTCCTCTCGCGCCGACGGGGCCACCGGACCACGATCGGTTCGGGTGGCGCCGTCCCGTGGCGACCGTGTGGTCTCGAAGGAGTGTGAACGATGACAGCCTTGTCGGAACGGATATCCCAGTCCGCCTTCGACGACTCGCGACTTCGGGTCGTGCTGCTGCTGGATCTGTACGACGGCGCGCAGAACCAGTTCCTGGAGGTCTACGAGAACCTCCACAAGCAGGTCTCCTGCGTTCCCGGGCACATCCGGGACGAGCTGTGCCAGTCGATCGAGAATCCGTCACAGTGGCTGATCACCAGTGAATGGGAGAGCGCACCGCGGTTCTTGGCCTGGGTCAACAGCGAGGAGCACGTCGCCTCGGTCCAGCCGTTGCACGGCTGCGTGCGGGACACCCGCTCGCTGAGGTTCAGCGTGCTGCGGGAGACCGGCCGGGACCCCGGTCCGTCCGGCGTAGCCTTCTCCCCCGGCGCGTCCGCCGGCCACGGCTTCGCCCCGGCTTCCGTGGACGGCCCGGACCGCTCCGGAGGCCGTCTCCGGGTCTCCCCGAGGCGCGGCGACGGTGTGGTGCGCCACGCCCTGACCTTCACGGTCAAGCCGGGCAGCGAGGCCGTCGTGGCGGAGCTGCTCGCCGGGTACGCATCCCCACAGGCGCAGGTCGACGAGCACACCCGGCTGCGGCGCACCTCGCTCTTCATGCACGGCAACCGCGTCGTGCGGGCCGTCGAGGTCGAGGGCGACCTGCTCGCGGCGCTGCGCCACGTGGCCCTGCAGCCCCAGGTCAGGGCGTTGGAGGAGGCCATCAATCCCTACCTGGAGCAGGACCGGGATCTCAGCGACCCCGGTTCGGCCCGGACCTTCTTCACCCGTGCGGCGCTCCCCGCGGTGCACCACGTGGCGGCGGGCGGCGGCGAGAGCCCGGACCTCGCACGGCACGCGCTGTTCCATCCCGCCAAGAAGGGGTGCGGCATGGAACTCGCCCGGCTGCTCGCCGCGCAGGACGAGGCCGCCGTGGACGACGCGGCGAGCCCCATCGAGGCGAGCACCGTATTCCAGCGCGACGACGTCGTCGTCCGCCTTCTCGACCTGCGCGGGCCGCACGACGCCCGGCCGGCCCTGACGCTCGGCGTCGAGGGCGGCCACAAGGCGGCGGTCCTCGCGCGCCTGCTGGACAGCGCCAAGGACGGCGTCCCCACCACCCACCAGGAGATCTCACGCTTCCTGGAGCGCTCTGAGATGCGCCTGATCACCGACCGGCGTTCGCCGGACCGAGCCTGAGGAGAGGCCGTCATGACCGACCGACTGACCGTGGAAGAACTGGCCGCGCTGATGAAGAAGGGTGCGGGGATCGCCGTCGACCCCGCCGCAATGGCGACCCGGCCCGACGCGCAGTTCGACGAGTGGGGGCTCGACTCCCTCGGGCTGCTCGGCATCGTCGGCGAGCTGGAGAACCGGCACGGCCGGGCGCTGCCCGCCGGTGCGGACCAGTGCAAGTCGCCGCGCGAGTTCCTCGACCTCGTCAACAGCGCGCTGGCCGGAACCTGACGCGTACGGGCGGACAGGCGCCGCCGTCCGGTACGCAGGACGACGCCCCGGGGCCGGCCCACCGCCGGTCCCGGGGCGTCGTGACGCGTACCGGACGGGAGGATCACCCGGGCACGGTGCACTCGAAGGCGTGCAGGTACGCGTTGACGGGTCGGATGTCCCCGAGCACCAGTCCGGCGTCGGCCAGGCGGGTGCGCAGGCTCTCCTTGGTGTGCTTGGCACCGCCGACGTTGAGCAGCAGCATCAGGTCCATGGCTGTGGTGAACCGCATGGACGGCGTGTCGTCGACCAGGTTCTCGATGGCGACGACCCTGGCTCCGGGGCGGGCCGCGGCGACGACGTTGCGCAGGCATCTGCGGGTGCTCTCGTCGTCCCATTCGAGGATGTTCTTGATGATGTAGAGGTCGGCCACGACGGGGACGGCCTCGCGGCAGTCGCCGGGGACGATGCCCGTCCGATCGGCCAGGGGGCCGCCGTCCAGGAGTCGGGGATCGGCCTTGGCGACCACCCCGGGCAGGTCGAGCAGGTGCCCCCGTACGGTGGGGTGCTTCTCGAGCAGGCTGGCCAGCACGTGGCCCTGGCCGCCGCCGATGTCCGCGACCACCGAGACGCCGGTCAGGTCGAGGAGGTCCGCGACATCCAGCGCGGACTGCACGCTGGAGGTGGTCATGGCGCGGTTGAAGACGTGCGCCGACTCGTGGGCGTCCTCGTGCAGGTAGTCGAAAAAGCCCTTGCCGAACAGGTCGTGGAAGATGCTCGCGCCGTCACCGGTGCTCACCGCGTCGTCCAGTCGCGGCCAGGCCTGCCAGGTCCACGGCTCCGTGCACCACAGGGAGATGTGCCGGAGGCTGTGCGGGTCGTCCTCGCGCAGCAGCCGCGACATCTCGGTGTGGACGAAGCTCCCGTCCTCGGTCTCGGCGAAGATGCCGTGGCAGGACAGGGCGCGGAGCAGCCGTTGCAGGGGCTTCGGCTCCGCGTGCACGGCGGCCGCGAGGTCGGCGGGGGTGGCGGGCGACTCCCCGAGGGCGTCCGCGACCCGGAGGCGGGCCGCGGCCCGTACGGCGGCGGCGACGGCCGCTCCGAAGGCGAGCTCGCGCAGGCGCATGGCGGGCGGGGGCGTGTGCGGGGGGCCTGCGTTCGGGGCGGGGACGGGAGCCGGCGTGGGGGCGGGGGTGGAACTCAGCGTGGTCATACGGCCTCCATTCTCCTGATGAGGGGGAACACGGGTCAGCACATGCCGGTGGGCACGGAGGTGTCGCACCGGTTGTTGAGGAACCGGTTGCCCGAACCGGCTCCCTGGTTGGCCAGGTCGGCCGGCCGGTTGTCCCGCACCACGTTGTCCTCGATGACGTTGTCGGTGTTCGTCGCGCCCACGAAGCTCTTGAACAGCAGGATTCCGCCCGACAGCGGGGAGGATCCGACGTTCCCGCGGATGGAGTTCGAACGTACGATCGTCTCTTCTGCCCCGGTGAGGACGACCCCGACGCCCTGGATGTCGGGGAGGCGGCTGTTGCCCTTGCAGAACTTGTTGTTCTCGTGGATGCGGTTGCCGCGGATGGTCAGGTCTCCGGCGCCGGGCTCTCCCTCGTCGCCGACGACGAACACGCCGCCGCAGTTGCCGGCGATCCTGTTGCCGCTGACGGTGAGGTTCCGCACCCGCCTGACGGTGACACCGATCCGGTTGCCGGTCAGCCTGTTACCCCTGACCACGGCTCCCAGGGTGTCGGTGGCGCCGCCCTCGCGCGCGACCGTGTTGGCGAGGAAGATGCCCGACTCGGCGTTGTCGCGGGCGATGTTGTCGCGGAAGAAGCCCCGGGTGGAGCGTTCCTGGGCGATCCCCCAGGTGCTGTTGTTCTCGGAGATCACGCGTTCGACGCTCAGCCGGTCGGTGTAGGAGGCCCAGATGCCGTTCCGCTTGAAGCCCGAGACGGTGAGCGCGCGGATCTCGACCCCGGTGACGGGCCGCCCCTCGGTCCCCATGACGCAGATGCCGGTGTCGGCCTGGGAGCAGGCGAGGGCGGCCCGTCCGTTCGCCTCGGGCCGGGCGGGCAGGGTCTTCGCGACAGGCGGCTTGATCACCGTCTGCTCTCCCCAGCCGCGCAGCGTCAGCCTCTTCGTGATCAGCACGTTCTCGTGGTAGGTGCCGGGCATCACGGTGATGATGTCGCCCGGCCGCGCGGAGTCCACCGCGTCCTGGATCGAGTCGCCCGGGTGCACGCGGTGTCCGGCCGCTGATGCGGGTGGCGCGAGCACGCCGAAACCAGCGGCCATGACGACGGCGGTACACATGAGGGTCTTGAGTTGTCGGTTCGTCACCATGCAGAAGTTATGGGCGATTGCGACATATCGCCACACTGGGTGAGCGTATCGATGGATGCCGCGGGCAAACGGCCGCATTTTGACGTCCTGAGGGTGGATCGTCGTACCGGCAGCGGTCCCGCATCCGCGCCGTTGCCCTCTCATCGGCGAAGGCGCAGGTCACGGCGGGTTTCCCGGTCACCGTCCGGACGGGCAACGGGCAACCCGTCGACCCCGGCGCCCCCGCGGGGCAAGTCTGGAGCCGTCAGCACCAGGCACGAACCGCAAGGGGAAACCATGCGCAAGCTGTTCCGCGGCGCCGCCGCTCTCGCCACCTCCGTCGTCGCCGTGGTCGCGCTCAGCGCCTCGGTGGAGGCCAAGCCGGCCGACACCTGGGCAGGATGTCCGGACGGGGCGGTCTGCATCTACCCTCAGAACCAGAACCCGGCCGTCAAGCCGACGCACGTCTTCTACCGCTACGGGGCACACAATCTCAGCAACCAGTTCGGGAACCACTGGGTGCTCAACAATCAGTACGGCGGTGCGACCGCAAACCTCTGCACCGGCTACAACGGCGCGGGCTGCGGCAACCCCATCGCCGCCAAGACCGGTGTGTACGCCGACCTCACGCCGATCAACTCGGTCCGCCTCAACCCGTAGCACCCCCGAGTGAAGGCCTGGAGCCGCCGCGCGCGACGGCTCCGGGCCTTCCTGTTCTCGTCGTACCGGCCGGAGGATCCAGTTCTCCGGCCGCCCCCGGCGGTAGCCTGGGCAGCGCCACCTCGCTGCCTGGGCGCACACGCCATGGGGGATGTTTTGGGGGATCCGGACCGCCGGCGGAAGACCGACCGCGTGCGGGAGTCCGACGACTCCGCACGGCCCTTCCCTGCCCAGCTGAGACGTCTGCGCGTGCAACGCGGGCTGTCCCTGGCGGACCTCGCGCGCGAGACGCACTACAGCAAGGGCTACCTCAGCAAGATCGAGACCGGCGCGAAGCGCGTCACCGTCGACGTCGCACGGCGCTGCGACGACGTGCTGGGGGCAGGGGGTGAACTGCTGCGGATGGCACGGGAGACGGAGGCCCCGGAGGGCGATGCCGCCGACGCCGTCGTGGCCCGGCCGCGGCCGGAGGACGAGTGTCCCTACCGCGGCCTGCCGGCCTACACCGCGCGGGAGGCCCGGTGGTTCTTCGGCCGGGAGCGGGCCACCGCCGAGCTGGTCGAACGGGTCTTCGGGCGGATTGGCACGGGCCCCGTGGTGCTCGTCGCCCCCTCGGGCGCCGGCAAGTCCTCGCTGCTGAACGCCGGCCTGGTACCGGCCCTGCGGAGCGGCGGCTTCCCGATGCCGGGCACCGACAGCTGGCCGGTGGTCGGGTTCACCCCCACCACACACCCGCTGGAGGAGTTGCTCGGCCGCGCCGGCACGGTGCTGGGCGCCGATCTCGGCATCACCGCACAGGAGTTGCGGGAGCGTCCGCACGCCCTGCTCGAAGCGGTCCACCGGCTGTCGGCGTCGCGCCCGGCCGCCTCCCCGGACCTGCGGCCGCCGCCGCTGCGCCCGGTGCTGCTGGTCGACCAGTTCGAGGAGCTGTTCACCCTCTGCACCGACGAGGACGAGCGGCGTGCGTTCGTACGGGTGCTGTGCGCGCTCGCCGTCCCGGGTCCGTCGCGCACGCCGCACCCCCCGGCCGTCGTGGTGCTCGGAGTACGGGCCGACTTCTCCGGCAACTGCCTGGAGCTGCCGGAGCTGGCCGCGATCTTCACCGGCGGGCTGTTCGTCCTGCAGCCGATGTCGCCCGAGGAGCTGCGCGAGTCGATCACCCGCCCGGCCCGGCTCGCGGGCCTCGCCCTCGAACCGGGACTGGTTCCCCTGCTGCTGCGGGACGTGGGACTGCGCGATGACATGCCGGGCGGGACGACGCCCTCGGGTGCACTGCCCCTGGTCTCCCACGCCCTGATGGCCACCTGGCGCCACCGCGAGGGCACCACGTTGACCGTCGCCGGGTACGAGCGCACCGGCGGCATCCAGGGGGCGGTCGCCCGCACCGCCGAGGAGGTGTTCGCCCGGCTCCACCCCGCCGAGCAGACCACGCTCCGGCGCATCCTGGTGCGGTTGGTGCACGTCGCCGAGGGCACGGGCGCGACGCGGCGCCGGCTGAGCCGGACCGCCCTCATGGCGCAGGCGGCGGCCGCGGACCCCGCCGCTGCCGCGCTCGACACCTTCGTCCGGGCCCGGCTGGTCACCATGGACAGTGACTCCGTGGAGATCACCCACGAGGCCCTGCTGCACGCCTGGCCGCGGCTGCGCGGCTGGATCGACGCGGATCGGGCGGGGCTCCTGATCCACCAGCAACTGGCACACGCCGCGGCCGAGTGGGAGCGCGAGGGCCGCGATCCGTCGGCGCTCCACCGGGGTACCCGGCTGGACACCGCCCTCTCCTGGGCGGACGAGCTCGACGGCCGGAGCCGCCTCGCCCCCCGGGAGGCGGCCTTCCTCCGGGAGAGCCAGAAGGCCCAGGAGGTCCGGGAGCGGCAGGCAGCCCGCCAGGCGCGGCTGCGCCAGCGGATGCTGGCCACCCTGGTCGTGCTCCTGGTCCTGGCCGTGGGCGCGGGCGGGCTGGCGTACCAGCAGCGTACGAGGGCACTCGGCGAGGAGCGGATCGCCCGCTCACGGGCGCTCGCGCTGCAGTCGGCGGCGCTGGCCGCCGGCCAGCCGGAGGCTTCGATGCTGCTCGCCGGGGACGCGTACCGGACCGCGCGGACGAGCGAGGCTCGCGGTGCGCTGCTGAGCACGCAATCGCAGCCGTTCGTCGCCCGGCTGGGAGGACACGGCGGGCCGGTCAACACGGTCGCCTTCGGACCGGACGACGGCATGCTGGCGACGGGCAGTTCCGATGGGACGGTGACCCTGCGGCGGGTGTCCGACCGGCACACGACCGCAACCTTCAGGCTTCCCGGACGGGTGCGCTCGGTCGCCCTGAGCCCCGACGGCCGGACCCTCGCGGCGGCCTCCACGGACGGGCCCGTGCGACTGTGGGACACCGCCGACGGCCGCCCGGCGGCGGTGCTCCCGGCGAGCACGACCGGCACGCGGGCCGTGGCCTTCGCACCGGACGGGCGGAGCGTGGCGACCGGCTGCCCGGACGGGACGGTCCGGTTGTGGGAGACCAGCGGGGAGTACCGCGCCGTCGCGTCCCTGGCCGGGCATGCCGGGCGGGTCAACGCCCTGTCCTTCGCCGCGGACGGCCGGGCGCTCGTGTCGGCGGGCGCCGACCGGAGCGTGCGGCTGTGGGACGTGGCCGAGGCACGTCCGCTCGCGGTGCTGTCCGGGCACACCGACGAGGTACTGGGGGCGGCGTTCGCCCCGGACGGCCATACGGTCGCCACGGGGGGCGTGGACCGTACCGTACGGCTGTGGGACGTGGCCGAACGCCGGACGAGGGCCGTGCTGACCGGCCACAGCGACGACGTCAACGGTGTCGCCTTCACCCCGGACGGAACGACGGTGGTGAGCGCGGGCGGCGACGGCGCCACCCGGATGTGGGACGTGGCCGGCGGCCGGCTGACGGCCACGCTCGCCGGGCACACCGACTACGTGCTCGGGGTGGCCGTCGACAGCCGGGGGGCGGTGCTGGCCACCGCCGGGTTCGACCAGTCGGTGGTGCTGTGGGACCTGCGGGGCGCGATGCTGGCCTCGCGGCCGTTCACGGAGGTCTGGCACGCCGCGTACAGCCCGGACGGAACGCTGCTCGCCACGGCGGAGGCGGATCACACGGTCCGGCTGTGGGACGTGGCGGGGCGCCGGGTGGCGGCCGCCTTCGAGGGGCACAGTGAGACGGTCTTCGCGGTGGACTTCGCGCCCGACGGGCGGACGCTGGCCTCGGCCGGCTCCGACGGCACGGTCCGGCTGTGGGACGTCGCCGCGGGGACCCCTTCGGCGGTCCTGGCCGGCCAGGGCGGGACCGTGTTCGCGGTGGACTTCGCACCGGACGGGCGGACGCTGGCCTCGGCCGGCTCCGACGGCACGGTCCGGCTGTGGGACGTCGCCGCGCGCCGCCCTCTCGCGACGCTCAGCGGGCACACCGACTTCGCCAACGACGTGGCGTTCAGTCCCGACGGGCGCACTCTGGCGAGCGCCGGCGACGATCTGACGGTTCGCCTGTGGGACGTGGCCGGACGGCGCCCGCTGGCCGCCCTCACCGGTCATACCGGGGCGGTTCGGGGCGTTGCCTTCAGCCCCGACGGGCGCACCCTCGCCTCCAGCGGCAACGACGGGACCGTACGGCTCTGGGACGCGGGCAGCCACCGTCCGGAGGCCACCCTCGCCGGTCACACCGGGTCGGCGCGGGGCATCGCCTTCTCCCCCGACGGCCGCACGCTCGCGAGCAGCGGCAACGACCGCACGGTGCGGCTGTGGGACGTGTCCGGCCGGCGCGCGTTGGCGGCGCTTTCCGGACACACGAGCGCGGTGTGGGGGGTCGTCTTCGCCCCCGACGGGCGGACGGTGGCGAGCAGCAGCACGGACGGCACCGTACGGCTGTGGGACCTCGACGTGGGGGCGCGCCTGGCGGCGGTCCACCGGGTGCGCACCGGGGTGACCCGCCCGCCGCGGTAGTCCTCTCGCTGCGGATGGATCGCACGCTCGACCGCCGGGTCGACTCACTCCCCCGTCGGAGGCCGGTGGATTGGCAGGTGTGACGCCCAGCCGGCGCGCCGTGTCGAACTCTTCGGCGGAGGGCCTGACACGGGTGAGCTCGTCGCAGCCGAGGAAGATCGGCTTCCACTGGTCGGCGGGGATCGTGCCGTCACTCAGCAGCCACCGGGTCACAATCCGCTCCTGTCCGCCGCCGACGTACTGACCGCTCCACGTGGCGACGGAGTGGGCATCGCGGTGGGCGTTGCGGTAGGCGACCGTCCATCCGACGGCGGCCCCGGTCCCGTCGGCGGGCACGCTGTCGTAGCGGCCGGTCATGGCGTACCGCTTCTCGGCGTTGCCGACCGCCGACTCGTAGGTGCCGACGTACCCGCCGTTCGCGGCCTCGACGGACACCGTTCCCCGGGTGTCGGCGGCGGCGCTCGCGGATACGGTGGCGAGGGTCAGGGACACGGCGCACCGTGCGACTGAGGCTTGGCGTATACGCGTCGCGAGACGATTCCCCCTGTGAGGGCCGGCAGGGCCCGCCCGTAGCCCGTGACGGCGGAAGGCCACAGGCTCGTCCGGGGAAGAGCGTAGGGCGGTGACCGCCGGCGGTCAGCGGTCGCGGACGGCGACGATGCCGTTGAAGACCCCGATGTACGCGGTGCCGTCGGGGCCGAGCGTGATGGGCGCCCAGTTGTTGTCGTAGAGGGGGCCGGTGCCGGTCAGTTGCCGCCAGCGCCGCTCGCCGGTGCGGAAGTCCACGGCCGTGAGGTACCAGCCGTCGATCCCCCAGTCGTTGGGCTCCTTCTCGTAGAAGTAGAGCAGCCCGTTCGCGGTGGAGAGCTTCGGTACCACCGACGGCGCGCGCACGGCGCTCTCCCACACCGTGTCGCAGCCGCTGCCGTCGGCGCGGACGTCGATGCGGGTCGCCCCGCCCACGACGGACCTGCCCAACAGCAGGCCGGCGGGGTTCTCGTAGCCGTAGTTGTTCTCGACGACGATGCTGTTGCCCCAGGTGATCAGGGAGTTGTCGGTGGTCGAGGAGCCGGAGCCGAAGACGGGCACCTTGCAGACCAGCCGCCGGTCCGCGGCGACATCGGCGCCCCGCCGGTAGACCAGGACGTTCATCCGGTCGTCGGCGTTGTCGGTGATGGCGACGTAGCCGTCGCCGAAGAGGTCCGGCGTGGTGCCCGAACCCTGGTTGACGGAACCGGGCTTGGTACCGGTCCCCCGGTCGTAGGTTTGGCGCCACTGCACCTCGGGGGTGCCATTGGCGGCGGCCCGGAAGCCGTAGAGCGCGTGGTCGGAGACGATGGAGACGCCGTCCTCGGCCACCGAGAAGGAGTTCTGGATCTCCTCGCCCTCCAGCCGCACGGAGCGGATCTGCAAGGTCGCCGGATCCACGGTGCCGACCCGGCCCTGGCGGGTCACCCACCAGATCCGGCCGTCCCAGTCGGGCATCACCGAGGTGACGGGGTCGCAGGTGCCGTTGGGCCGCAGGTTGGTCCAGGTGACGCAGTCGTGCGGGACGTGGCCGGTGAGGTCCCAGTCGTCGACGACGCTGAACTTCCAGCCTCCGTCGGCGTTCTGGAAGTGGGCGAGGCGCAGGACGTGCTGCCGCGAGTCGGCCAGGACGGCTCGGTCCCGGTCGTCCAGGTAGAAGTAGGCGCCGCCCGAGGTGTCCTTGAAGATCTTCGAGAAGTCGAGCGAGGTGATCGCCTCGACGGTGGAGGAGCGCTGCGGGAGCCGGTACTCCGCGAGCGTGGCGAGCGTACCCGGGTGCAGGAGCTTGACTTTGAAGCCCGAGAAGGTGCCGCAGACCGTGACGAGTCGGCCGCCCGAGTCGAAGGTGGCGGTGGCGCACTCGCCTCCCAGGGCCGCGATCTTCTGGCTGGTCACCTGAGGGTTCTCGCCGAGCGGACCGGACCAGGGTGAGGTGGCGCTCCCGGCCGCGTCGGAGTGCATGCCGCTGCGGCCGTTCGGCGCGAGGTACGGGTGCTGCGGAGGTCCCTCGCCCGGCAGCGGAGCGGCGGTGGCGGGGCTGCCCTCGTAACGGGCGATCAGCCGGTGGCCGGGCGCCTTGGGTATCTCCCCGCCGGCCCCGGCCCCGGAGCCGCTGTGGAGCAGCACCGCGAAGACGGCCAGGACGGGCACCGCGGCGCAGCTCAGCGGTCTTCGGAACATCCGCGACTCCTCCGTGTCGGAGCGGGCCTGTTGACATCGCGTCTGACGTCGCACCGTCGGCCGACGGTAGAGCGCGGTGCCCGAGGAGTCCATGCATGCGCCGCATGATTCACGGCGGCGCAGCCGGCCCCGCAGCGGGCGGCCGGGACGCAGGCCGCAGTGCTCACGCGGCGGGGGGTCGGTCCTTGACGATCTCGTTCCAGTGGGCCGTGCGTTCGCACCAGCGCTCCAGCAGCACCGGGTCGTGGCCCACCGCGAGCAGTCCGGCCCCCGTCTCGTCCCGGTAGTCCTCCACGACGGCGACCAGCGCGGCCGTGGTGGAGGCGTCCAGCATCGCGGTCATCTCGTCGCAGACCAGCCAGCGCGGCCGCAGCACCAGGGCCCGGGCAAGACAGGCTCGTTGCAGCTGGCCGTCGCTGACCTCGTGGGGCCGGCGGGCGAGCAGGTCCGCGCCGAGTCCCACGCGCTGCGCCAGCTCGGCCACCCGCGTGCCCGCTTCGCCGCGCCGGCCGGTCGCGCGGAGGGGCTCCGCGACGAGGTCGCGCAGCCGCAGGCGGGGGTCGGCGGCGAGGCGCGGTTGCTGGAAGACGACACCGACCGCGGTGCGCAGGGCGCGCGGGGCCCGGTGGGAGAAGCCGGTCACGGCGTGGCCGTCGAGGGTGACGGTCCCCTCGTCCGGCCGGTGCAGCAGGGCGGCGACCCGGGCCAGGGTGGACTTGCCGCAGCCGCTCGGCCCGAGCAGGCCGAGGGACTCTCCCGGGCACAGGCTCAGGTCCGCGCCGCGGAAGGCGGGGGCACGGCGGTCGTAGCCCCCGGTGATGCCCTTGAGCTCAAGCATGGTGGCAGGCCACCCCTTCGGTGAGCGCGGGACGGCGGGTCCGGCACGGCAGGTCGGCGGCCGGGCAGCGGGCGGCGAAGGCGCAGCCGGGTGGGAGCGCGCCGAGCTCGGGCGGCGCGCCGGGCACTGGGATGAAGGCGCGTTCGGGCAGGGCGTCCAGGAGTCCCCGGGAGTACGGGTGCCGGGGCCCACGGCGGCCGAAGAAGGACCCGGCCGGGGCGATCTCGACGAGTCGGCCCGCGTACATGACGGCGACGGTGTCGGCGATCCGCTCGGCCGCGACCAGGTCGTGCGTGATCACCAACAGCGCCCGGCCGTCGGCGCGGGTGTGGGCGCGGAGCTCGTCGACGGTGCGCCGGGCCAGGTCGCGGTCGAGGCCGGTGGTCGGCTCGTCGGCCAGGAGCAGCGGGGCGCCGCCCACGAGGGCGAGGGCAGTGGCCGCGCGCTGGGCGAGACCGCCGGAGAGCTCGTGGGGATGGCGGTCGAGGTGGGAGGCGGGGAAGGCGGCACGCCCGGCGGCCGTCTCCGCCGCCGCGCGCAGGGCGGGCGGCCGGGTTCCGGTCAGTTCCCGGACCGTTTCCTCCAGCTGGGAGCGGACGGTGCGGACCGGGGTGAGGTGCGCGGCGGGGCTCTGCGGGACCAGGCCGATGCGCCGGCCGCGCACGGACCGGGCGAGGGTGCGCTCGTCGGCGGCGAGCAGGTCGAGGCCGTCGGCGAGCCGGGCCGATCCGGCGGTCTCTGCGTTGCCCGGGAGCAGTCCGAGGAGCGCGGAGGCGAGCACGGACTTGCCGCAGCCGCTCTCCCCGACGAGGGCGAGGCTCTCGCCAGGGGCCAGGGCGAAGGTGGCGCCGGTGACGGCCTCCACGTGGCGGCCGGCGGGCATGCGGAAGCGGACGGAGAGGCCCTCGACGCGCAGGACGGGCCCGCCCTCGCTGGTCCGGGGCTCTTCGCCTGCGGCGGGGGCGGCGGCGGGCGAGGGGGTCACAGGGTCAGCTCCGAGCGGCGGCGCGGGTTCAGGCGGTCGCGCCAGGCGCCCGCGAGGCCGGCGATGGCCAGGGTCGGGATGATCAGGAGGAGGCCGGGGAAGAGGGTGGGCCACCAGTGCCCGGCGAGCAGCGAGCCGCGCGCGGTCTGCACCAGACTGCCCAAGCTCGCCTGGTGGGCCGGGAGTCCCAGTCCCAGGAAGGACAGGGCGGACTCGTGCCACATCGCGTGCGGGATCATCAACACGGCGGCGAGGCCCGCCTGCGGCAGGATGCCGGGCACCAGGTGCCGGACGGCGACCCGCCACCGTGAGGCGCCGCCGGAGACGGCCGCGTCCACGTACGGCCGGCGGCGCAGCGACAGGACCTCCGCGCGGACGATCCGGGCCGTCGAGAGCCAGTGGGTGATCGCGACCGAGGCCACGACGGGCCAGAGCCCCGGCCGGAACACCGCCACGACGAAGATGCCCAGGAGCAGGTGCGGGACGGAGGAGAGGGTGTCCACCACCCGCATCGCCACCCGGTCGGCCCAGCCGCCGAGCGCACCGGCGGCCGCGCCCACCGCCGTGCCGATCACGGTGGCGACCAGTGCGGCCACCAGGCCGACGAGCAGGGAGACGCGCAGTCCGTAGACGCACCGCAGCAGCAGGTCGCGTCCGAGGTCGTCGGTGCCGAAGGGATGGGCCCATGAGGGGGGTTGCAGCTTCGCCGCCAGGTCGACCGCCTGCTGGTCCAGCTGTGCCAGCGGGGGCACGAGCAGCACGGCCGCGACGACCACCGCCATGACGGTCACGGCGGCGCGTACCCGCAGGGTGCGCGTGGAGCGCCGGGCGCGGCCCGGGGAGCGCCAGACCGGCTCAGCCATCGAAGCCCACCCTCGGGTCGACCAGCCCGTACAGCAGGTCGGACAGCAGGTTGCCGGCGAGTACGGCCGCGCTGGCCAGCACCGTCAGTGCCGCCAGCAGCGGAAAGTCGACCGAGGTGGCCGCCTGCACGGTCGCCGCGGCGATGCCCGGCCAGCTGAAGACCGTCTCCACCAGCAGGGCGCCGGTGATGAGTTCGGGCACCCGAGAGCCGATCAGCGTGAGCGTCGGCAGCATGCCGGAGCGCAGGGCGTGGCCGAGCAGGACCCTGCGCTCGGCCAACCCCCGCGCCCGGGCGCCGCGCACCGGGTCCTCCCCGAGGGCGTCGGCCACGCCCTGGCGGACGTAGAGGAAGAACCAGGGCAGTTGGGAGGCGCTCAGTACCAGTGCGGGCAGCACGAGGTGGGAGGCGACCTGCGCGAAGGTGACGGTGTCGCTGCCGGCGTCGGTGAGGCCGCCCGGGGGCAGCGCACCGAGCCGTACCGAGAAGAACCAGATGGCGAGCAGGGCCAGCCAGAAGGCGGGGGCGGCTTCCAGGGTGTAGGCGAGCGCGGACACGGTGCGGTCCAGCGCGCCACCTGTCCGGCGGGCGGCCAGCACGCCGAGCACGGTGCCGGTCAGGACGGCGACCGCGAACGCGCAGGCGGCGAGCAGCACCGACCAGCCGAGCCGCTCCGCGATCACGTCGGATACGGGCTGGCGCATGACGGCGGAGGTGCCGAGGTCGCCGGTGAGCGCCAAGGCCAGCCAGTCCCACCAGCGTGCGGCCAGGGGGCGGTCGACGCCGAGGTTGATCCGCAGCTGGTCGAGTTCGGCCTGCGAGGCGGTGAGTCCGGCGGTGCCGGCGTAGGCCTTGACGGGGTCGAAGGGGGACAGCGCGGCGATGGCGAAGACACCGAAGGTGACGGCGAGCAGGACGGGGGCGGCGGCCAGGGTCCGCCGCCCCGCCATGCGCGCCATCGGCCCCCAGGGGAGGCGGACGGAGCGGGGGGTCACTGCGCGTGGCTCACTTCTGCTGGGGCTTCCAGTCCTCGACGTTCCACCAGGGGCCGGTGCCGAGACCGTGGTCGTGCGGCTCCACCTGCGTGCCGGGGCCGTCCCACGCGTCGTTGACGACGTAGAGGTGGTCGATGTGGGTGAGGAAGACATAGCCCGGGTTCTCGGCGAGGCGGCGCTGCACGGTGTCGTACGCGGCCTTGCGCATGGCCGGGTCGGCACTGCGGCGCCCTTCGGCGAGGGCGGCGTCCACGGCCGGGTCGTCGTACCGGGCCATGTTGTTGAAGCCGTCGCCGCCGAGCGAGGAGGTCAGCAGGAGGTACTGGTCGAAGTCCGGGTCGGCCGGTGAGCCGCCGCCCGCGAGGACGGCCTCGGTCTTCATCCGGGGTTCGATGACCTCCCAGGTCCCGGCCTCGGTCTTGACCTCGATGCCGGCCTTCTTCGCGTCGGAGGCGAAGGCGAGGGCGTGGTCCTGGCGGATCTTGTCTCCGGCGGTGTACCAGAGCGGGAAGGACGCGCGGATCCCGTCCTTGGTGCGGATCCCGTCGTGCCCCTCCTTCCAGCCGGCGTCGTCGAGGATCTCGCGGGCCCGGTCGAGGTCGTGGCGGCGCTCGGTGCCGGCCGTGAACCACGGGCTGTCGGTGGGCACCGGCCCGAAGGCGGGCTTGCCCGCGCCGTCGAGCAGCCTGTCGACCATGGCCGTGCGGTCGACGGCGATGTCCAGTGCCCGGCGGACGGCGAGGTCGCCGGTGACCTCATGGTGCGTCGGAAGGGTCACGTTGCGGTAGTCGAAGGTCCTGGCGGCGTAGGTGCGGCGCGTGCTGTCCTTGGCGAAGCCCTTGGCCAGGCCGGGGGGCAGGATGGCGCCGTCCAGCTCACCGGAGCGCAGCCTTGTGGCGCGTACGTCGTCGTCCTTGATCACGGCCATGGTGAACTTCTTGACGGCGGGCTCACCGCCCCAGTGGCCGGGGTTGGCCCTGAAGCTGAGCTTCTCGCCCTTGGACCAGGCGGTGAGCACGTAGGGGCCGGTGCCGACCGGCCGCGTGGTGAAGTCGCCGCTGTTGACGTCCTGTCTGCCCGCGATGTGCTCCGGGGCGATGGGCAGCACGGTCCGCTCGGCGAAGGGCGCGTAGGGGTACTTCAGGGTGAAGACGACGGTGTCCTCACCCTTCGCCTCGACGCTCTCGATGGCATCCAGTTCGGTCTTGGAGGCGTTGTTCGTCCCCAGGGCGAGGATGGTCCGGTAGGTGAAGACGACGTCCTTGGCGGAGAAGGGCGCTCCATCGCTGAACGTGACACCCCTGCGCAGCGTGAAGGAGTAGGTGCGCCCGTCCTCGGAGACCTCCGGGAGGGACGCGGCCAGGGCGGGCTGGAGCTTCATGTCGCCGTCGTGCGTGAGCAGACCGTCGAAGATCTTGGAGTTGCCGTCCTTGCCGTAGCCCAGCAGCGGGCTGAGGGTCTCCGGCTCGGTGGCGATGCCGACCACGACCGAGTCCGTACCGGCCGCGCCGCCGGCCCCGGCGCCGGGCGTGGAGCAGGCCGCCGCGCCCGTGATGAGTGCGGCGGCCAGTGTCGCCCTGGCCGCTCCCCGTACCGTCCGGGCCGTCATGCTCTGCACATCCCTGTTCGCGTTCTTCCGTTATTGCAAAGAGCTGGCAATAATGCCAGACCTGATCAGAAGTCGACGAATCGGGACACATCACCGACCGACGCCGCGCGGGTCTTGTCGTCCTCGCACCTGCCGTGCCATATATGTCTAGACCTTTACTGGAGCCGAGGAAGGCACCCCGTGCGACGCAGCGCCCCCACGCTCGCCCTCTTCCTGATCCCCACCGGCCTCATGGGCCTCACCGCGTGCAGCGCGCCCGACACCGAGCCGCCGTCCGCCCCCAGCGGACTCACCGCCCAGGCCGGCAGCGCCACCACCGTGCACGTCATGTGGGACGCGGCCGCGGATCGCGACGGCGTGACCCGCTACCAGGTCTTCGAGGGCGGACGGCTGGTACGGGAACTCCCGGCCGAGAGGACCATGATGGACGTCACCGGCCTCGTCCCGGGGACCGGCTACTCCTTCACGGTGCGGGCCCGGGACGCCGCCGGGAACCTCTCCGAAGCCGCTCCGGCCGCGCTCGCCACCACCCCGGCGGCGAAGCCCGAGGACCGGACGCCACCCACCGCACCCGGCGCCACCACCGGCAGCGCGACCGGACCCCGGTCGGCCCGGCTGTCGTGGACCCCGTCGACGGACGACACGGGCGTCACGGCGTATGACGTCTACCAGGGCGGCGCCCGCATCCACACGGCCGGCCCCGGCGACACCGACACCACCCTGACCGGCCTGCGGCCCGACACCGTCTACACCTTCACGGTCCGGGCCCGGGACGGCGCCGACAACTCCTCCCCCGACGGCCCGGCCGTGGACGTGAGCACCCCGCCCGCCTCCGGCGACGGTCCGGGCACCGCCCCCGCCGACCTCACCGCCACCGCCTCGCCGGGCACGGTCACGCTCACCTGGACCGCCCCCGAGACCGGCCGGCCCACCACCGAGTACGAGCTGTACGTCAACGGACGGCCCACGACCGTCATCCAGTTCGGCGCGGGAGCGGTACCGGCCGGCCGGGCGGAACACCGCCTCACGGTGGCCGAGCCCACCGGCACCGAGTGGGCCGTGAAGCTGCGCGCAAGGCTCCCCGACGGCAACTGGGGGGCGTTCTCCGCCGAACGCCGGATCACGCTCGTCGCATGAACCCGGGGGACCCGATCCGGCCTTAACGGCACGGTGGGATAAGAAGATCACGCAGAATACTCCCGTGTTCGGTGAGTACTCGGTCAATGACAATCAGCCAGATTCCACGGAAGATGCCCCCGGGCCGGGAGCCGGCAGACCGCCGGGCAACCTGCCCGCGGAGCCCGCCGGCTTCATCGGCAGACAGCCCGAACTCCAGCTGCTCGGGAAGCTGTTGCGCGAGCGCAGACTGATCACCCTGACCGGGGTGGGAGGCGTCGGCAAGTCCCGGCTCGCCCTGCGCGCGGTCGCCGGCGCCGACCGGGCCCGGCCCGACGGCGCCTGGTGGGTCGAGCTGTCACCACTGCGCGATCCCGCCCTGCTGACCGCCACCGTCGCGCACGCCGTCGGCCTCGCCGACCACTCCCCCCGCCCCCTCGACGAGGAACTTTGCGCGTGGATGGCCGACAGGGAGCTCCTGCTGGTCCTGGACACCTGCGAGCACCTGGTTCCCGAGTGCCGCCACCTGGCGGGCGAACTCCTGCAGTCGGCACCCGGGTTGACCATCCTGATCACCTCCAGGGAGCCCCTGCGCAGCGCGATCGAGGAGGTCGTCGAGGTCCGCCCGCTGCCCTGCGAAGGACCCGACAGCGACGCCTTGGCCCTCTTCCGCACCCGCGCGCTCGCCGCGACCCCGCGCGCCGCGGCCGTCTTCGCCGACCCGGAGCGGACCGCCGTCGCCGCCGAGGTCTGCCGACGCCTCGACGGCATCCCCCTCGCCCTGGAACTCGCCGGTGCCCGGATGCGGTTGTGGACGGTCGAGCAGATGGCCGAGCGGATCGGCGAGCGCTTCGAAATGCTGTCGGACGTCCGCGTCTCCCGGCCGCCCCGGCACCGGACGATGCGGACCACGATCGGCTGGAGCCACGAGCTGTGCGAGCCGCTGGAACGGCTCCTGTGGGCCCGACTCTCGGTGTTCACCGGCGACTTCGACATCGCTGCGGCGCGCGCCGTATGCGCGGGCGGACCACTGCCGGCCGCCCGGGTCGAACGCACGCTCGCCGGTCTCGCCGCCAAGTCCGTGGTCCTGCGCACCGAGGAACGCGGCGCCGGCGCCCGCTACCGGCTGCTGGACACGATCCGCGAGTACGGGCACGACTGGCTGGGCGAGCTCGGCGAGACGCAGCTGGTCGCCGACCGGCACGCCCACTGGTACGCGGCGCTCTCGCACGCCGCCGACCGGGGCTGGATGGGCCCGGGGCAGGTGGACTGGTACCGGAGGATCACCGCCGAGCACGCGCAGTTGCGTACGGCCCTGGAACACCTGCTCGGCGCCGACCCGTCGGCAGCGCTGGAGATGGCCGGGGCGCTGTGGTTCTACTGGTTCGCGTGCGGGCACGTGCACGAGGGCCGCGCCTTCCTGGAACGGGCCCTGCGGCTCGCCCCTCGCACCGGGCTCGCCCACAACCAGGCCCGGTGGGCCCTCGGGCTCACCATGGTCCTCCAAGGCGACATGGACGAGGCGCGGCGCCTCGGCGAGGAGTGCGCCCGGGACGCGGCCCACCTGGCCGACCCCGAGCGGGAGTTGCGCGCCGCCTACCTGCACGCGGCGTCGGTCCTGATGCCGGGCGACCCGGTACGGGCCCTGCGGCTGGCCGGCCCGCAGGCCCGTGCCGCCCATGGCGGGCGCACCACCGGACCGGGCTGGCTCCTGTGCAAGCTGGCCACCGGATACTCCCTGTGCGCGCTGGGACGCTTCGAGGAGGCGGCCGAGGAGGCGCACTCGCTGCGGGAGGCCTGCGCGGAGCTGGGCGAGCGCTGGATGCGGGCGTACGCGGACTACGTCCTGGCGGTGGCCGCGCTGGGCCTGGGCGACCACGGGGAGGCCGCACGCCACGTACGGGCCATGCTTTCCGGGAAGCGGCTCCTCGGCGACCGGCTGGGCATCGCGCTCGGCCTGGACCTGCTGGCCGCGGCGGTGGCCGGACTGGGCGACGGCGAGCTGGCGGCGCGCCTGCTGGGCACCGGGCACGCCTGGTGGCGCACGGTGGGCCGACCGCAGATGGGTTCGCCCTCGCTGACGGCCGTACGGGACCGGAGCGAACGGCAGGCGCGGGCGGCGATCGGAGACGCCGCCTTCGAGGCGGCGTTCCGGGGCGGGGCGGCGGCGCCCACGGGCTGAACCCGGCCCGTGGACGGCGCGCTGTGTAACCGCGTCGGGGCTCCCGTCAGTACGGGAGGGGTCTGCCCGACGGTGTGCGCAGGTCCAGGTCTCGGGGAGCGGGCTTGGGGACGGGCTTTCGGATCAGCTGCTGGCGCATGCTGCCTCCTCGCTCAGACCAGGGCCGGGCGGCGGGGGTCCACCGCACGGCTGTCGGGGAGCAGTTCACCGGTGTCGTCGAAGATCACGACTCCGTTGCAGAGCAGACTCCATCCCTGTTCGGGGTGGGAGGCCACGGTGCGGGCGGCGTCGTGGTCGGCGCTGTCGGCGGCTGGGCAGGGGGGCTGGTGGGAGCACATGGCGCACCTCCTCGCGATGTGGGGCGGGAGGGCCGGTGGTCACCCGGTCGTACCGCGATCCACGGTGGCGGCGAGTATTACCGATCGCCACCCCTGGACGGAACCCGTATTCGCCGTCCAGTTCACGGTGTGTATGCCCGATTACGATGCGCTCATGCCCGTTATCCGGATCGTTCACCGTACGTCCGCGCCCGTCGCCGAGGCGTGGTCGAGGCTCACGGACTGGGAGCGCCACGGGGCGCAGGTCCCCCTCACGCGGACGATCATCGAGAGTCCGCCGCCGACGCACGCGGGAACGATCTTCACGGCCCGCACGGGTGTGGGAAGGATCACGTTCGACGACCGGATGGAGGTCGTGGTCTGGCGGCCGCCGGTGTCCGAAACGGCGGGCCTCGTCCGGCTGGAGAAGCGCGGCCGGGCGGTGACGGGCTGGGCGGAGATCGAGATTCACTCCCTACCGGCGGGGGGTTCGGAGGTCCACTGGCGCGAGGAACTGCACCTGCGCGGCCTCCCCCGCGCCCTGGACCCCCTGGTGGCGGCCGTCGGCCGTCGCGTCTTCGGCCGCGCCATCACCCGGCTGCTGGCCGCCTGAGGAGCCGGCCGGGGCCTGCGTGATCATCGCACCGCCACGCACCCGACGGCGGACGCGCGGCGGCCGGAACGCAACGGCCCCGAGCCCGCAGCCGGGCGGCCGGGACGCAGCGGTGCGGGCCCGCCCGCACCCGCACCGCCTCATCCCAGCCCGCCTCGTATCCCGGCCCGCTTCGTCCGGTCCCGTCCCGCGTCAGCGGATCGGCATGCCGGAGATCGTGCGCGCGATCACCAGCCGCTGGATCTCACTGGTGCCCTCGAAGATCGTGTAGATCGCGCTGTCCCGGTGCATCCGCTCGACCGGGTACTCGCGGGTGAAGCCGTTGCCACCGAGGATCTGCACGGCCTGGGCGGTGACCTTCTTGGAGACCTCGCTCGCGAACAGCTTGGACATCGAACCCTCGGCCGATTCGAACGGCCGGCCCGCGACCGCCATCCAGGACGCCCGCCACACCAGCAACCGGGCGGCGTCGATCTGGGTGCGCATGTCGGCGAGCTGGAAGGCCACCCCCTGGTTGTCGATGATCGGGCGGCCGAACTGCGTACGGGTCTTCGCGTAGTCGAGAGCGACCTCGTACGCGGCGCGCGCGGTGCCCACGGCCATCGCGCCGACGGCCGGCCGGGAGGCCTCGAAGGTGGCCATGGCCGCGTTCTTGACGCGCTCGCCCCCGCCGCTGCGGGCCCGCTCACGGGCCCGGGCGAGGCGCTCGTCCAGCTTCTCCTTGCCGCCGAGCAGGCAGTTTCCGGGGATCCGCACGTCCTCCAGGACCACCTCGGCGGTGTGGGAGGCGCGGATGCCGTGCTTCTTGAACTTCTGCCCCTGGGACAGCCCGGGGGTGCCCGGCGGCACGATGAAGGACGCGTGCCCCTTGGTCCCCAGCTCCGGGTCGACGACGGCCACGACGATGTGGACGTTGGCGATCCCGCCGTTGGTGGCCCAGGTCTTGGTGCCGTTGAGCACCCACTCGTCCTTCGCCTGGTCGTAGACCGCGCGGGTGCGCATCGAGCCGACGTCCGAGCCTGCGTCCGGCTCGGAGGAGCAGAAGGCGGCGACCTTCACGTCGTCGGGGGTGCCGTACATCTGGGGGATCCAGGTGCCGATCTGCTCCTCGGTGCCGTTGGCCACGACGCCGATGGCCGCGAGCCCGGTGCCGACGATGGAGAGCGCGATGCCGGCGTCGCCCCAGAAGAGCTCCTCCATGGCCATCGGGATGCCGAGCCCGGTCGGGTCGAAGTACTGCTGGGCGTAGAAGTCCAGCGAGTAGATGCCGAGCTTGGCGGCCTCCTGGATGACGGGCCACGGAGTCTCTTCGCGCTCGTCCCATTCGGCGGCGGCGGGTCGCATCACATCGGCCGCGAAGCCGTGGATCCAGTCCCGCACCTGCTTCTGGTCGTCGTTCAGCTCCATGGTGAACTCCGCCATGTCCCCTCCACCTGTCCGTACTCGTCACTCCAGGGGTTACTAGCGGTAACCCATCCGGGGGGCACAGTCTGTTACCGGCGAGTAAGCACTGTCAAGCGCGAGCGATTCGGTCGACGGCTGCCCGGTCGTGTCCGCCGATTCGATCGCCGGGGCGCCCCGGGTGTTACGTTGCGTGGGCGTCAGGCACATCGCAAGGGCGGGGAGAGAACACGTCATGGAGACCACGCAGCAGACCGGCGAACCCGGAGCGGCCGAGCGCCGCCGGCGGGAGCTGCTCGAAGCCGCCGACCGGGTCGTGCTCAGGGACGGCCCCAAGGCCTCCATGAACGCCATCGCGGCCGAGGCGGGCATCACCAAGCCCATCCTGTACCGGCACTTCGGGGACAAGGCGGGCCTCTACCAGGCACTCGCCGTCCGGCACACCGACGCCCTGCTCGGCTCGCTCCGGGCGGCGCTGGACGCCCCGGCCGAGCGGCGCCGGCGGGTGGAATCGACCCTCGACACCTACCTGGCCGCCATCGAGGCCCGCCCGCAGGTGTACCGCTTCCTGATGCACCCCGCGGAGGACTCGCACACCACCGAACGGGGCTTCGACGTCGGCCTGCACTCGGCGCCCCTGCTGCGCAGGCTCGGGGAGGAGCTGGCCCAGGTGATCAGCGAACGGGTGGACCTCGGTCCCGGCGGGGAGCAGCTGGCCCGGGTCTGGGGCCACGGCATCGTCGGCATGATGCACGCGGCCGGCGACTGGTGGCTGGGTGAACGCCCCTGCGGCCGCGCGGACCTGGTCGCGGGCCTCACCGACCTGCTCTGGGGCCGCCTCGCCACCGCCGGCAACCGCGAGGACGGCCCCGGCTTCTGACCCGTCCGGGCCCGCCGAGGCCGACGGGGTGGCCGGTTGGCGGGGCCGAGGGCGTGGCGGGGCAGGCCGCCCTCGGGGAAGATCCGTCAGCCGCGCTGTGCATGGGCCCCCCAGGGGGCCTTCGCGATCGCCCGGCGCAGGCGGCGGGCCCGCAAGCCGGTCACACGGTCCGCGTACACCGTCCCGTCGAGGTGGTCGCACTCGTGTTGGAGGCAGCGCGCGAAGAACCCGGTACCGGAGACCCGCACGGGCGCGCCGTCCGAGGTGACCCCCTCCACCACCGCGTGGTCGAAGCGGGCCGTGCCCGCCTCCAGGCCCGGCAGGGACAGGCAGCCCTCGGGCCCGACGAACTCGTCCCCGTCGGCCGCCACCAGACGCGGGTTGACGACGTGCCCAACGTGCCGTACGTCTTCATCATCGGGACAGTCGTAGACGAACACCCGCTGGGCGACTCCGATCTGGTTCGCGGCGAGGCCGACCCCCTCGGCGGCGTACATCGTCGCGAACATGTCCTCGACGAGCCGGTCGAGGGAGGGGCCGAACTCGGTGACCTCCGGGCAGGGTGAGTGGAGCACCGGATCACCCAGCAGGCTCATGGTGCGGACGAGGCCGGTGGTACCGGGGATCAGGCGCTGTCGCATGGCCGTAAGCGTACGACGGGCGGTCGCGGGAGGAGATCGACGGCGGGGCGGGGGCGCCGCGGTCAAGGCTGGGACAGGTACTGGATAGGCTGGGGCCGACCGACGCTAGGAGGACAAGGGACGATGGCAGGCAACACGGAGCCGCTTTCGCCGCGGGCCAAGCTGGCCGTGACGGCGGGCAAGGCCGCGGCGGCGGTGTCGCGGGCCGCGGGACGCGGAAGCGGATCGGTGATCGGAGGCAAGGTCGCTCTCAGGCTCGACCCCGATCTTCTCGGCGCGCTGGCGCAACACCTCGACGTCGTCCTCGTCTCCGCGACGAACGGCAAGACCACGACGACCCGACTGATCGCCGAGGCCCTGCGGGCCAGCGGTCCGGTCGTCTCCAACGCCCTGGGCGCCAATATGCCCGCGGGCATCACCTCGGCACTCGCCGGCGGCTCGGATGCCAAGTACGGCGTCATCGAGGTCGACGAGAAGTACCTGGCCGGAGTGGCCCGGGACGTCACCCCCAAGGTGATCGCCCTGCTCAACCTCTCCCGCGACCAGCTCGACCGCGCCGCCGAGACCCGCATGCTGGCGGAGAAGTGGCGGGAGGGCCTCCAGGGCTCCAAGGCGGCCATCGTCGCCAACTGCGACGACCCGCTGATCGTCTGGGCCGCCTCCTCCTCGCAGAACGTGGTGTGGGTCGCGGCTGGTCAGGAGTGGAAGGACGACGCCTGGTCGTGTCCCTCCTGCGGCGGTGTCATGCAGCGCCCCGGCGACGACTGGTTCTGCGGCGAGTGCGGCTTCCGCCGCCCGACCCCGACGTGGGTGCTCTCCGGCGACCACGTGCTGGACCCGCACGGCTCGGCCTGGCCGATCCACCTCCAGCTGCCCGGCCGCGCCAACAAGGCCAACGCCGCCACCTCGGCCGCCGTGGCCGCCGTCTTCGGCGTCCCGCCGCAGGTCGCGCTGGAGCGGATGTACCAGGTGCAGGCGGTCGCCGGCCGCTACGACGTGGTCCACTTCCAGGGCCGCGAGCTGCGCCTCCTGCTCGCGAAGAACCCCGCGGGCTGGCTCGAAACGTTTTCGCTGATCGACCCGCCGCCCGCCCCGGTGATCCTCTCCGTGAACGCGCGCGGCGCCGACGGTACCGACACCTCCTGGTTGTGGGACGTCGACTACCCGCGCCTGGCCGGTCACCCGATCTTCGTGATCGGCGACCGCAAGCTGGACCTCGCCGTCCGCCTGGAGGTCGCCGGCCTGGACTTCCGGGTGTGCGAGACCATCGACGAGGCCGTGCAGCTCGCACCGCCCGGGCAGATCGAGCTGATCGCCAACTACACCGCCTTCCAGGACGTGCGCCGCCGCGTCGGCAACTAGTACTCATACCCCCAGAGGACACACGAGCATGAGCGACAACAGCCTGCGTCTGGTGTGGGTCTACCCCGACCTGCTCAGCACGTACGGAGACCAGGGCAACGCCCTCGTGGTGGAGCGCCGGGCCCGCCAGCGCGGCCTGGACGTGCAGCGCGTGGACGTGCGCAGCGACCAGCCCATCCCCACCTCGGGCGACATCTACCTGATCGGCGGCGGCGAGGACCGGCCTCAGCGCCTGGCGGCGGAGCGGCTGCTGCGCGACGGCGGCCTGGAGCGCGCCGTCTCCAACGGCGCGATCGTCTTCTCCGTCTGCGCCGGGTACCAGATCCTGGGCCAGGAGTTCGTCAACGACCAGGGCCACCGTCAGGAGGGCCTCGGCCTGCTCGACGTCGTCACCGTGCGCGGTGAGGGCGAGCGGTGCGTCGGCGACGTCCTCGCGGACATCGACCCGCGCCTGGGCCTGCCGCAGCTGACCGGCTTCGAGAACCACCAGGGCGTCACCCACCTCGGCCCGACGGCGAAGCCGTTCGCCCGGGTGACGATGGGCCGCGGCAACGGCACCGGCGACGGTACCGAAGGCGCCTACAACGACACGGTGTTCGGGACGTACATGCACGGTCCGGTGATGGCCCGCAACCCGCAGATCGCGGACCTGCTGCTGAAGCTGGCCCTGGACGTGAACGCGCTCCCGGCCATGGACGACCGGTGGTACGAGGCGCTGCGCGCGGAGCGCATCGCGGCTGCCACGCAGCCCGCGTAGCAGCCGGGCGAACCGCTCATCAGGGCGACCCCCGCATCATGTGTTCGGCCCGGTTTTCCCTTGGGGGGACCGGGCCGACGTCGTTTTGTACGAGGAGTGCGACCAGCATGTGGAGGATGGTTCAGCGCACTGCTAAACCGCTTGTAGGGTGGCCGTAGTTCCAACCGGACGACGTGGTCCGGTCGCCGGCCCACGTTGCAAAGGTCTCTTCTGCCATGCGCATAGGTGTGCTCACTTCCGGTGGCGACTGCCCCGGCCTCAACGCCGTCATCCGCTCCGTCGTGCACCGTGCCGTCGTCGATCACGGCGACGAGGTGATCGGCTTCCACGACGGCTGGAAGGGCCTGCTGGAGGCGGACTACCGCAAGCTCGACCTCGATGCCGTCGCCGGCATCCTGGCCCGCGGCGGCACCATCCTCGGATCCTCCCGGGTCCAGCCCGCGCACCTGCGCGACGGCGTCGAGCGTGCCCGCGGGCACGTCGCCGACCTCGGGCTCGACGCGATCATCCCGATCGGCGGTGAGGGCACCCTGAAGGCCGCGAACCTGCTCTCCCAGGCCGGCCTGCCCATCGTCGGCGTCCCGAAGACGATCGACAACGACATCGCCTCCACCGACGTCACCTTCGGCTTCGACACCGCCGTCGGGGTCGCCACGGAGGCGCTGGACCGGCTGAAGACCACCGCCGAGTCGCACCAGCGCGTGATGGTCGTCGAGGTCATGGGGCGCCACACGGGGTGGATCGCCCTGCACTCGGGCATGGCGGCCGGCGCGCACGCCATCGTCGTGCCGGAGCGCCCCTTCGACATCGACGAGCTGACGGCGATCGTCGGCGAGCGCTTCTCCGCAGGCAAGCGGTTCGCGATCGTCGTCGTCGCCGAGGGCGCCAAGCCCCGGCCGGGCTCGATGGCCTTCGAGGAGCGGGGCAAGGACATCTACGGCCACGAGCGGTTCGCAGGCATCGGCAACCTGCTCGCCGTCGAGTTGGAGAACCGCCTGGGCAAGGAGGCCCGGCCGGTGATCCTGGGCCATGTCCAGCGCGGCGGCACGCCCACCGCGTACGACCGGGTCCTCGCCACCCGGTTCGGGTGGCACGCGGTGGAGGCGGCGCACCGGGGCGAGTTCGGCATGCTCACCGCGCTGCGCGGGACCGACATCGAGATGGTGCCGCTCGCCGAGGCGACCTCCACCCTCAAGACCGTCCCGGCCGAGCGCTACGCCGAGGCCCAGACAGTTCTCTGACGGCTCTCCCGCCCCTGCCCGACGTCCCTTTTGTGACAGACCGCCCCCGCGCGCACGAGCGTACGGGGGCGGCACTACTGTGGTGGGGCAGCACAGTCGAGGGAGTGAACAGATGGACCACAGCGGGCACGGCATGGACCTGCACATGGACTTGCCGCCGTTCACTCTCGGGCGCGGACTGGAGTTCTCCTTCGACGCGTTCTTCCTGTTCGGCTCCCTGCTCGGGCTGGCTCTGTACGGGTGGGGCGTGCTGCGGCTGCGCCGGCGAGGGGACTCCTGGGCGCCGGGCCGCACCATCGCCTTCACGTTGGGCGTGCTGACCGTGCTCCTCGTGATGTGCACCAGGCTGAACGACTACGGCATGGTGATGTTCAGCGTGCACATGGTCCAGCACATGGTGATCAGCATGGTCACCCCGATCCTGGTGCTGCTGGGCGCACCGGTGACGCTGGCCCTGCGCGCCCTGCCGCCCGCCGCCCGCGGGCGCAAGGGGCCGCGCGAGCTCCTGCTGGCGCTGCTGCACAGCCGGTACATGCGGGTGATCACCCATCCGGCGTTCACGATCCCGATGTTCATCGCCAGCCTCTACGCGCTGTACTTCACCCCGCTCTTCGACTTCCTGATGGAGAGCCGGGCCGGGCACATCTCGATGATGGTCCACTTCTTCGCCGTCGGTCTGATCTTCTTCTGGCCGATCATGGGCATCGACCCCGGTCCGCACCGTCCGGGCTATGTCATGCGGATGCTGGAGCTCTTCGCGGGCATGCCCTTCCACGCCTTCTTCGGCATCGCCCTGATGATGGCGAGCCAGCCGATGATCAAGACGTACGCGAACCCGCCCGCATCCCTCGGCATCGATCCGCTGCTCGACCAGCAGTGGGGCGGCGGCATCGCCTGGGCCTTCAGCGAGATCCCCTCGGTACTGGTCTTGATCGCCCTGATCTACCAGTGGTACCACTCCGAGCAGCGGACCGCGAAGCGCTCCGACCGGGCCGCGGACCGCAACGGCGACCGGGAGCTGGAGGCGTACAACGCGTATCTCGCCTCGCTTCAGGCGCGTGGCCGGTAGCGCGATCCCGCTCCGGCGCGCCACCATGGGGCATGACCGGATCCGTTAAGGCGATGGCAGTGATGACCTTCGCCGCACTGGTGGCCGTCGCCACGTACTCGGTGGTCCTCGGCAGCAACGGCTGGCTGTGGTTCGGCTGGGTGGTGCTGGGGCTTCTCACCGCCGGGATGGCCGCCTCACGCAGTACCTGAGGAAGGCCGCCGCCGCCCCTCGTCCCGGAGCTCACCGTCCGTAAAATGGCCGTGACGACGGGATACCGACAGGAGCGGCCTGGTGTTCTACCACTTGCTCAAGCACGTGCTCCTCGGACCTCTGCTGAGGCTGCTGTTCCGGCCGCGGATCGAGGGGCTGGAGAACGTCCCCGCGCAGGGCGCCGCGATCGTCGCGGGCAATCACCTGTCGTTCTCCGACCACTTCCTCATGCCCGCGATCCTGGCGCGTCGGATCACCTTCCTCGCGAAGGCCGAGTACTTCACCGGTCCGGGAGTCAAGGGCCGGCTGACCGCGGCGTTCTTCCGCAGCGCCGGGCAGATCCCGGTGGACCGGTCCGGCAAGGACGCCGGCCGGGCCGCCCTGCGCGAGGGGCTGGGGGTGCTGGCCAGGGGCGAGCTGCTGGGCATCTACCCGGAGGGCACCCGCTCGCACGACGGCCGGCTGTACAAGGGCAAGGTGGGGGTGGCCGCGATGGCCCTGGGCGCCGGGGTGCCGGTCATCCCTTGTGCGATGGTGGGCACCTTCGAGATCCAGCCGCCCGGCCAGAAGATCCCCAACATCCGGCGGGTGACGATCCGCTTCGGTGAGCCGCTGGACTTCTCCCGGTACGCCGGCATGGAGGGCGAGCGCGCCGTCCTGCGGGCGGTCACCGACGAGATCATGTACGCGATCCTGGGCCTTTCCGGGCAGGAGTACGTCGACCGGTACGCGGCCGAGGTGAAGGCCGAGGAGGAGCAGGCGCGCAAGAGGGCCCGGCGCAGCACGCGCTGAGCCTGCCCCTCCTCACGGGTCTGCGCCGCGGCGGCCGAACGGCCGGGTACGGCCGACGGTGGCCGGGTCGTCCGCGTCAGCGGTGATAGGTACGGCAGGCCGCGTCGAGGACCTCGCGCAGCCGGAGGGCGTCCCCGGCCAGGGCCGTCACCAGGACGGCCGGACCCGCGAGCGGGGTCGCGACGGCGCACTCTCCCAGCACCGCGGCCGGCGGCGGGTCCTGCGCGAAGGCGGGGTCCACGACGAGGAGCTGGCCGACGGCCCGGTGTCCGGCGAGGCCGGCCGGGCCGTCCCAGCCGCCGGGTGCGCCGGGGCCGCAGGCGAGCTCCTGGTCCAGCAGCGGGCGGCCGCCGTGGGTGACGGTGAGGCGGCTGCGCAGCAGACCGGGCGGCTCCCCGTGGCGTCCCAGCGCCTGCTCCTCGCGCAGCAGCAGGCGCGCGGTAGGGGCCAGCCGGACCTGGGTGCGCACCCGCAGGTCACTGCCGCGGACCGAGACGAGCGGCTCCGGCAGCCACCGCACCGAGGCGTCGTCGTCCAGGTCCAGCTCCACGTCGTAGCGGGCGGGTTCGCCGTCCCGGCCGGGCAGGGCCAGGGTGGCCGCCGCCGAGGCCAGGGACAGCCGGGCCCCGGTTCCTGCGGTGGCGCGGACCGTGAGGTGGTCGCCGCCCAGCGGGGCGCTCATCGCTCCGACGAGGACGACCCCCGCCTCGGCCTCCCGGCCGCGGGTGCGGCGCAGGGCGAGCGGGCCCTCCCCGGCCAGCAGGGGCAGCGCGGTCCCGCCCCGCCCGTCGGCCACGGCGTGGATGCGGGCGGTGGCCCGTACTCCGGCGGCGGGCCGGGGGGCGGGGGGCGCCGTGGTCACCGTACGGTCCAGGCGGCGATCCGCTCCCGGACCCAGCCGGCGACCGGGGCCACGCCTTCGGGGCCGCGCAGCGACTGGAAGGCGACGGGCAGGTCTCCGCGCTGTTCGGCGGCGTCGCGGGCCATCCGACCGAGGTCGGATCCGACATGGGGGGCGAGGTCGGTCTTGTTGACGATGAGGAGGTCGGCGGTGGTGACGCCGGGCCCGCCCTTGCGCGGGATGTCGTCACCGCCGGCCACGTCGATGACGAAGATCTGGGCGTCGACGAGGCCCCGGGAGAAGGTGGCGGTGAGGTTGTCGCCGCCGGACTCGACGAGGATCAGATCCAGCGGGGCGTGTCCGCGGAAGGCCTCCTCCAGTTCTTCCACGGCCTCCAGGTTGGCGGAGATGTCGTCCCGGATGGCGGTGTGGGGGCAGGCCCCGGTCTCCACGGCGCTGATCCGCTCCGGTGGCAGGACCGCCTCGCGGAGCAGGAACTCGGCGTCCTCGCGGGTGTAGATGTCGTTGGTGACGACCGCCATGGAGAGGTCGGTGCGCAGGGCGCGGCACAAGGCGGCGACGGTGGCGGTCTTGCCGGAGCCGACGGGGCCGCCGAGGCCGATGCGCAGGGCGCGCCGGGTGCCGTCGGCGCGCAGCGGTTCGGCACTGTGGGTGTGCCGGTGGGTGGGGGTGACGGCGTGGTCGAGGTGCATCGGGGGCTCCCGGGGGTCGAAGGGGGGCGGCGGTCGGTCAGGAGGCGAACAGCCGGACCGGCCAGTCGGCATGGACCTCGGCCGTGATCTCCAGCAGCGGCGAGGAGGCCGCGGGCAGGGCTCCTGGCCCGTCCAGCAGGGCCTGGTGGGCGGCCTCGGCGGCCCGGGCCGCGACCGCGTCGAGCTCGGGGGCGAGCCGGGCCAGCACCCCGCTCGCCTCGAAGGGGTCCAGGCCCAGCAGCCGCACGGTGGCGGTCGCCGGTCCGCCGACGCTCTCGTACGCCGCCACGTGGGCGGCGTCGAGCGGCCCGAGCCCGGCCGCCCGGGCGGTGAGGCCGAGCACGACGGGCTGGTGGGCGCCGCGCGGGAACGCCGCGGCCAGTTGCTCCAGGCCGGGGTCGGGCCAGGTGGCCCGCGCGGCCCGCAGCAGCTGGCGGCCCAGCCGCCGCGCCGCGGTGCGCAAGGCGGGCGACGGGGTGCGGGCGTCGGCCGCGGAGTCGAGCACGGCGGGGTCGAGCCCGACGGCGGCCGCCGCGGCGAGGGCCGCCGCGGTGAGCCCGGCGGTGTGCAGCCGGCCGCGGCAGAAGTCCTCCAGGGTGGCGGCGTCGTGGATCCGGCCGGCCTTGCAGGCGGCCTCGGCCCCGCCGGAGTGGGCGTGGCCGCCTGCGGGGAACCGGCCGTCCGCGAGGACGAGGAGCGCGGCGAGGCTCATGTGGCGGACCCCATCAGAAGAGGAAGTAGCGCTGGGCCATGGGCAGTTCCGCGGCGGGCGCCGGTTCGATCGCTTCGCCGTCGATGGTGACGGTGAAGGTGTCGGCGTCGACCTCGACCCGCGGCATGGCGTCGTTGTTGCGCATGTCCGCCTTGGTCACCTTCCGCGTGTTCTCTATGGCGGTGAACCGCTTGCCGAGTCCGAGCCGTTCGGGCAGGCCGTCGTCGAGCGCGGCCTGGGCCGTGAAGTTCAGCGAGTTCAGGCCGGGGGCGCGGCCGTGGCTGCCGAACATCGGCCGGGGCAGGACGGGCTGCGGGGTGGGGATGGAGGCGTTCGCGTCGCCCATCTGCGCGTAGGCGATCTGGCCGCCCTTGATGACGAGCTCGGGCTTGACGCCGAAGAAGGCAGGGTTCCACAGCACCAGGTCGGCGAGTTTGCCGGTCTCGACCGAGCCGACGTCGCGGGCGATCCCCTGGGCCACGGCGGGGTTGATCGTGTACTTGGCGACGTAGCGGCGGGCCCGGTGGTTGTCGGCGGGTCCGTCGCCGGGGAGGAATCCGCGTCGCCGCTTCATGACGTGGGCGGTCTGCCAGGTGCGCAGCACGACCTCGCCGACACGGCCCATGGCCTGGGAGTCGGAGGAGATGATGGAGATGGCGCCGAGGTCGTGCAGCACGTCCTCGGCGGCGATCGTCGAGGGTCGGATGCGGGACTCGGCGAAGGCGAGGTCCTCGGGGACGGCCGGGTTGAGGTGGTGGCAGACCATCAGCATGTCGAGGTGTTCCTCGACGGTGTTGACGGTGTGCGGCCGGGTGGGGTTGGTGGAGCTGGGCAGGACGTTCGGCTCGGAGACCACGGTGATGATGTCGGGTGCGTGCCCGCCGCCCGCGCCCTCGGTGTGGTAGGAGTGGATCGTCCTCCCGGCGATGGCCGCGAGGGTGTCGGCGACGAAGCCCGCCTCGTTGAGCGTGTCGGTGTGGATGGCGACCTGGGCGCCGGTCTCGTCGCAGACGCCGAGGCAGGCGTCGATGGCCGCGGGGGTGGCTCCCCAGTCCTCGTGGATCTTGAATCCGAGGGCTCCGCCCCGCAGCTGGGAGTGCATCGCCTCGCGCGAGGTGGTGTTGCCCTTGCCGAGGAGGCCGATGTTGACCGGGTAGGCCTCCAGCGCCGCGAACATCCGGGCCAGGTGCCAGGGGCCGGGGGTGACGGTGGTGGCCTTGGTGCCCTCGGCCGGTCCGGTACCGCCGCCGACCAGGGTGGTGATCCCGGAGGCGAGGGCCTCGTCGACGACGGTCGGGGAGATGAAGTGCACGTGGGCGTCAATGGCCCCGGCGGTGACGATCTTCCCGTTGCCCGCGATGATCTCGGTCTCGGGACCGATGACCAGTGCCGGGTCGACGCCATCCATGGTGTCGGGGTTGCCGGCCTTGCCGATGCCGCAGATCCGACCGTCGCGGATGCCGAGGTCGGCCTTGACGATGCCCCAGTGGTCGAGGATCACGACCCCGGTGATCACCGTGTCGGGTGCGCCCTCGGCGCGGGTGGTGCGGGCCTGGCCCATGGATTCGCGGATGACCTTGCCGCCGCCGAAGACGGCTTCGTCGCCGGAGCGGCCGGGGCCGCCGCCGAGGTCCTGCTCGATCTCGACGAAGAGGTCGGTGTCGGCGAGCCGGATCCGGTCGCCGGTCGTCGGCCCGAAGAGGTCGGCGTACACCTGGCGGGAGATCTCAGCCATCGAGCGGCCCTCCGGTCTCGCCGCGCAGTCCCGGTACGGTCCGCGAGCCCGCCAGCGGGACGAGTTCCACCGCCGCCGGGATGCCCGGCTCGAAGCGGACGGCCGTACCGGCGGGGACGTTGAGGCGCAGCCCGTGGGCCGCGGCACGGTCGAAGTCGAGGCCGGGGTTGGCCTCGGCGAAGTGGTAGTGGGAGCCGACCTGGACGGGCCGGTCGGCGGAGTTGAGCACGGTGAGACGGGTGACGGGGCGGCCCTCGTTGAGCAGTACCGGGCCCTCCCCGAAGGCGATTTCGCCGGGGATCATGCGGGGGTACTCCTTGTCAGACGATGGGGTCGTGGACCGTGACGAGTTTCGTGCCGTCCGGGAAGGTCGCCTCGACCTGCACGTCGTGGATCATCTCGGGGATCCCCTCCATGACCTCGGCCCGGGTCAGCACGGTGCGGCCGGAGGCCATGAGCTCGGCCACCGTCCGGCCGTCGCGGGCCCCTTCGAGGATGTGCGAAGTGATCAGCGCCACCGCCTCGGGATGGTTCAGGCGCACTCCGCGCGCCCTCCGCTTCTCGGCCACGTCCGCGGCCACGTGGAGGAGCAGTCGCTCCTGTTCGTGCGGTGTCAGTTGCACTCGTATCACCATGCTTCCGGGACAAGATCGACTTCGCGCCGAGGTGACCTTATAGGCGTTCAACACTCTGTTGACCTGCGCATTTCCGACCCAAGCGTCTCTTGCCCAACGCAGGGGAAGGCTTTCCGTTGCGCCGACCGCGGCTTTACCGGCCGATGGGTGATCAATGGCGGACGCACGTGCCCGCCACGCTATGGGCCGATCTTTTCCGCAGAGTTAACCCACGTTTCGGGAAGGCACCCGGTTCGGGCCGGCGGCCCGCCGGCCGGGACTTCCGTATACGGAAGACGCCGGGGGCCCCGAGGGCCGCCCGGCGTTCGCGGTGGGTTCGGCGGTGCGGCCTGCGGTCAGCAGCCCCCGGCGGCGGCGGCCGGCGCGGCCGCGGTCCAGGGCAGCGCGATCCAGACCGTCTTGCCGCCGTCCTCGGCGGGGGTGACCGAGAGCCGGCCCCCCGCCTCCACGGCGAGCCAGCGGATGATGACCAGCCCGCGGCCGTTGTCCTGCTGGACGGCGGCCGGAAGCCGCTTGGGCCGGCGCGGACAGCTGTCGGTCACCCCGACCCGCAGCCACTCCTCGCGCTCCAGACGGAGGTCGACGGTGAAGGTCGGCGACTGGCCGAAAGTATGCTGCACGGCGTTGGTGGCGAGCTCTGAGACGATCAGCCGGATACTGTCCGCGGCCTCGGCGTCTTCGGGCAGCCCCCATGCGCCCAGCACCTCCCCGACATAGCGTCGGGCAGCGGCCACCGAGGCGGGATCGCTCGGCAGAGTGATGGATGCTTCCTGGTGGTCTGCCATGGCGACGTCCCTTTCCCACCGGAGCGGAATCGCCCCGGATCTGTGCTGGACGCCAGACTGCCACCCATCGTGCCGCCACATCTGCTTTTCCCCAAAGATCTGCATATATCTGTCGCCCGATGCAGTGAACTCTGCTACGGAAGAGCGTATTTGGACGGCAAACTGGTGCGACCTGCGCCGGTGGAAGGAGGCGGGCGTGCAGCACGGTCCCGCGGTGCGCCGACGCAAGCTCGGCGAGGAACTGCGTGCCCTGCGTGACCGGTCGGGCCTCACCAGTGGTGAGGCTGCCCGGATCGTGGGATGGCACCAGTCGAAAATCAGCCGCATCGAGACGGGCCGCAGCGGCGTGAAACCGGAGGACATCCGGCTGCTCCTCGACGCCTACGGGGAGGTCGTGAGCCCGGAGCAACGCGCTTTACTGGAGGCCCTGTCCGCCTCGGCCGCAGGCCCCGGAACGGGCGGCGACACGGGGCGGGGACGGCAGTGGTGGCACGACTACCGGGGGCTGCTGCCCCAGGAGTACCGGGACTTCATCAGCCTGGAGGCGGGAGCCCGGTCCGCCCGTACGGTGGAACTGTCGGTGGTGCCCGGGCTGTTGCAGACCCCCGAGTACGCACGGGCCGTGACCCGGGCCGCGCTCGGCGGGCTTCCGGAACCGAAGGTGGACGCGCTGGTCGACGTACGACTGGCCCGGCAGGCGGTACTGCGGGCCGATCCGCCGCTGGAGCTGAGCGCGGTGCTGGACGAGGCGGTGCTGCGCCGCCAGATCGGCGGGCCCGGGGTGATGGCGGAGCAGCTGCGGCACCTGGCGCAGGTGGCACGGCTCCCCCAGGTGAACGTCCAGGTACTGCCGTTCAGTGTGGGTGGCCATCTCGGCCTCACCGGACCGTTCGTCATTTTCTCATTTACGAACATCTCCGATCTGGATGTGGTGGTACTCGACCATTTGACGAGTAGCCTCTATCTGGAGCGGAAGGAAGACCTAGAGGCGTACGGCGCCGCGTTCCGCACCATCCAGGCGCACGCCCTGCCGCCCCAGGACTCTTGTGAACTCATCAGCTCACTCGCTGACGACGCGTAGAGGAGGCACCCCCGTGTCCGCAACCCCCTTAAGCACCGGCGGACTTCTGATCAGAGCTCCGCGGTGGCGGCGCAGCAGCCGCAGCACCGGAATGAACAACTGCGTGGAGGCGGCCGTCCTCGGCGGCGGTCTGCTGGCCGTCCGCGACTCCAAGCGGACGGACGGCCCGGCCGTACTCTTCACAGGCCCGGCCTGGGACGGCTTCCTCGCCTCCGTACGGACCGGGGCGCCCGCGTCCGCCTAAGGCCCGGGCCGCGGCAGCACACCGCACAGCGCCGCAGGCCACCCGCCGGGCGGTCCCAGCGGGGGCGCGGACCCCCGCCTCGTGCCGTGACCCAGTGGACCTTCGCGGCCACGGCAGCGGCCCTCTCAGGGCGTGTGGCGACAGTGGCGCCGTCCGCCCGAGGGACGGGCCCCGCGGCGTCCGGTGCGTGCGCTCGCACGGCGCAGGACCGTCCCGTACCGGGCGCAATCGGACGATCCCGACCACGCGGCGGGCGTGCGTGCCGGGCACCGTAGGGCAGGCGCGGCGTTCACGACCCGCCCTACGGCGCGGCCCCGGCAGGCGCGGTGGCGACGATCGTCGTGACCGCCCGATCGATCTCCTCCCCCGTGAGGTCGGCCCGGGCGGTCAACCTCAGCCGGGAGATGCCGTCCGGCACCGACGGCGGGCGGAAGCACCCCACGGACAGACCCGCCTCGCGGCAGTCGGCGGCCCAGCGCAGCGCCTCCGGAGCCGACGGGGCACGCACCGACACCACGGCCGCGTCCGGCCGGGCCGCGGTCAGCCCGGCGGCAGTGAGCCTCCCGTACAGCCGGTCGGCCACCTCGCGAGCCCGGTCGGCGCGCTCCGGCTCCCGCCGGAGAAGGCGCAGGCTCGCCAGTGCCGCTCCCGCGGCGGCCGGGGCCAGCCCGGTGTCGAAGATGAAGGTGCGCGCCGTGTTGACCAGGTGCCTGATCACCTTGGCCGGGCCGAGCACGGCACCTCCCTGGCTGCCCAGCGACTTCGACAAGGTCAGGGTGGCCACCACGTAGGGCGCGCCGGCCAGCCCGGCGGCGTGCAGCGCACCACGGCCGCCCTCACCCAATACGCCCAGTCCGTGGGCGTCGTCCACGAGCAGGGCCGCTCCCCCGTCCCGGCACACGGCCGCGTAGGCTCCCAGCGGGGCGGCGTCGCCGTCGACGGAGAACACCGAGTCGGTGACCAGCAGAGCCCGGCCCGCATGCGCGGCGAGCGCCTTGCGCGCGGCGTCCGGGTCGGCGTGCGCGACCACCGCGGTCTCGGCGCGCGAGAGTCGGCAGCCGTCGACGATGGAGGCGTGGTTGCCGGCGTCGGAGACGACGAGCGTGCCCCGGTCGCTGAGCGCCGTCACCGCGGCGAGGTTGGCCGCGTATCCGGAGGACAGGACGAGCGCGGCCTCGAACCCGCAGAAGGCCGCGAGCTCCCGTTCCAGTTCCGCGTGGAGTTCGGTGGTGCCGGTGACGAGGCGGGAGCCGGTGGCCCCGGCGCCCCAGCCCTCGGCCGCCTCGCGGGCCCCGCGGACGGTCTCGGGGTGCCGGGACAGGCCGAGGTAGTCGTTGCTCGCGAGGTCCAGCAGCGGCGACACCGGCGGCCGGGGGCGCAGGGTGCGGACCAGCCCGGCATGCTCCCGTGCCCGCTCCGCGGCGTCGATCCAGGCGAAGACGTCCGCGGGATCGGGAGTGTGCTGGGGCATCGGCATGTCCTCGTGTTTTGTCGGCAGTCCACAGGCCTGCCCGACCCTAGCCGCCGCGACGTGTCCGCCAGGTGTGGTGATACACACACACCCATCCGGCCATGTTGTGCGATCTCTCCTTGGCCGGGATGGGTCGAGTGGTCCAGGATCAGCTCCATGGACCTGCTGAACACCCTGGTGGACAAGGGGCTGCGGCGCGAGCTGCCGACCCGCGAAGAAGCGCTCGCCGTACTGGCGACTTCTGACGACGAACTGCTCGACGTGGTGGCCGCGGCCGGCAAGGTGCGCCGTCAGTGGTTCGGGCGTCGGGTCAAGCTGAACTACCTGGTCAACCTGAAGTCGGGCCTGTGCCCGGAGGACTGCTCCTACTGTTCCCAGCGGCTGGGCTCGACGGCCGGGATCCTCAAGTACACGTGGCTCAAGCCGGAGGAGGCCTCCCAGGCCGCCGCCGCGGGTGTTGCGGGCGGGGCCAAGCGGGTCTGCCTGGTGGCGAGCGGCCGCGGGCCGACGGACCGCGACGTGGAGCGTGTCGGCAAGACGATCGAGGCGATCAAGGAACAGAACGAGGGCATCGAGGTCTGTGCCTGCCTCGGTCTGCTCTCGGACGGCCAGGCGGAGAAGCTGCGCGAGGCCGGCGCAGACGCCTACAACCACAACCTGAACACCTCCGAGGCCACCTACGGCCAGATCACCAAGACCCACACCTACGCCGACCGCGTGGACACCGTGGAGAAGGCCCACGCGGCGGGCCTGTCGGCCTGCTCGGGCCTGATCGCCGGCATGGGCGAGACCGACGAGGACCTCGTCGACGTGGTCTTCTCGCTGCGCGCGCTGGACGCCGACTCGGTCCCGGTCAACTTCCTGATCCCCTTCGAGGGCACGCCGCTGGCCAAGGAGTGGAACCTCACCCCGCAGCGCTGCCTGCGGATCCTGGCGATGGCGCGGTTCGTCTGCCCCGACGTCGAGGTCCGGCTGGCGGGCGGGCGCGAGGTGCACCTGCGCTCGCTGCAGCCGCTGGCGCTGAACATCGTCAACTCGATCTTCCTCGGTGACTACCTCACCAGTGAGGGGCAGGCCGGCCAGGCCGACCTCGACATGATCGCGGACGCCGGTTTCGAGGTGGAGGGCGCCGGTACGACGACCCTTCCCGCGCACCGCTCCGACGCCGCCGACGCGGCCCCCTCCAGCGGCTGCGGTTCCCGGGGCGGTGCCTCGGTGTGCGGTTCGGGCGCGGCCGGGGCCGACGACGCCGTGGGCTGCGGATCGGCGTGCGGCGGCTGTTCGGGGCACCCGCACGCGGAGGCCGCGCCGGTGCCGGAGCAGCCGGCCCAGGCCGGGCCCGGCGAGCTGCGGTCGGACCTGGTGGCGGTGCGCCGCCGCGGCGCGGGGACGGACATCGCGCCCAATGCCTGACCGGTCCCACCCGCGGTCGGCCGGTGCGGAACTGCTCGCGCTGGACCGGCAGCACGTCTGGCACCCGTACGGCCCGATGCCCGGACGGCAGGAGCCGCTGGTCATCGCCTCCGCCACGGGGGTGCGGCTGAGGCTCGCCGACCCGTCCCAGGGGGAAGGTCACGACGAGCTGGTCGACGGCATGTCCTCCTGGTGGTCGGCCATCCACGGCTACAACCACCCGGTGCTCAACGAGGCAGTGACCGCGCAGCTCGGGCGCATGTCGCACGTGATGTTCGGCGGGCTCACCCATGAGCCCGCCGTCCGGCTCGCGGCGAAGCTCGTCGAGATCACCCCGCCCGGACTGGAACACGTCTTCCTCGCCGACTCGGGTTCGGTCTCCGTCGAAGTCGCCGTCAAGATGTGCCTCCAGTACTGGCGTTCGCTCGGGCGCACCGGCAAGACCCGGCTGCTCACCTGGCGCGGCGGCTACCACGGGGACACCTGGCAGCCCATGGCGGTGTGCGACCCGGAGGGCGGCATGCACGAGCTGTGGCAGGGCCACCTGCCGCGGCAGGTCTTCGCGGACGCCCCGCCGGGCGGCTTCGACACGCCCGTGGATCCCGCGTACGCCGACCACCTGCGCGGCATGATCGCCACGCACGCGGACGAGCTGGCCGCCGTGATCGTGGAGCCGGTGGTGCAGGGCGCGGGCGGCATGCGCTTCCACCACCCCGCCCACCTCCGGGTGCTGCGCGAACTGTGCGACGAGTACGGGGTCCTGCTGATCCTTGACGAGATCGCCACCGGTTTCGGCCGTACCGGCGCGCTCTTCGCGGCCGACCACGCCGGAGTCACCCCGGACGTGATGTGCCTGGGCAAGTCCCTGACGGGTGGCTACCTCACGCTGGCGGCGACCTTGTGCACGGAGCGGGTGGCGGACGGGATCTCCCAGGGCGAGGTCCCGGTGCTGGCGCACGGACCGACCTTCATGGGGAACCCTCTGGCCACGGCCGTGGCGCTGGCCTCCGTGGAACTGTTGCTCGGCCAGGACTGGGCGTTCGACGTCAAGCGGATCGAGACGGGGCTGCGCGAGGGCCTGGCGGCCGCGGCCGGGATCCCCGGTGTGCGGGACGTACGGGTCCTGGGCGCCATCGGCGTGGTCCAGCTGGACCACGAGGTCGACGTCGTCGCGGCCACCCGGGCGGCGGTGCGCGAGGGCGTGTGGCTGAGGCCGTTCCGGGACCTGATCTATGTGATGCCGCCGTTCGTCACGGGCGACGCGGACGTGACCCGTATCTGCCGCGCGGTGTGCGCGGCGGCCCAGGAAGGCTGAGAAAGCGCAGATGTCCGTACTGATCGTGTCCGGGACGGGCACGGAGATCGGCAAGACCGTGGTCACCTCTGCCGTGGCGGCGGCGGCCGTGGCGGCCGGCCGCTCGGTGGCGGTGCTCAAGCCCGCACAGACCGGTGTCGGTCCGCAGGAGCCGGGGGACGCGGCGGAGGTGGCACGGCTGGCCGGCCCCTCCGTGACGGCGATGGAACTGGCCCGCTACCCGGAGCCCCTGGCGCCGGACACGGCCGCCCGTCGCGCGGGGCTGCCGACACTGGCCCCGGCGCAGATCGCGGAGGCCGCGCGGCGGCTGTCGGAGGATCACGACCTGGTCCTGGTGGAAGGTGCGGGCGGATTGCTCGTGCAGTTCGACGAGGCGGGCCACACGCTGGCCGACGCGGCGCGCCTGCTGGACGCCCCGACCCTGATCGTCGCCCAGGCGGGTCTGGGCACCCTCAACTCCACGACCCTCACGGCGGAAGCCCTGCGGGTCCGCGGTCTGACCCCGCTGGGTGTGGTGGTCGGCAGCTGGCCGCACTCCCCGGACCTCGCGGCCCGCTGCAACCTGGCGGACCTCCCGAGGTCCTCGGAGCTGCCGCTCTTGGGCGCGGTCCCGGAGGGTTCGGGCACCCTGCCCCCCGAGCGCTTCCGCGCCGCGGCCCCCTCCTGGCTGGCCCCGCCCCTCTCGGGCACCTGGTCGGCGCAGTCCTTCCTCACCACCTGGTCCCCGCCGGCGTTCGTCACCGCCGGCGCCTGACCGCCGCACCCGCAGGGGAAGGGCTGGCCCTCCGGACCCCGAGCCCGGCCCGGGGCACCGGGTCCGGCTGTGCGGCACCGCCGGGGACCCCGAGCCCGGGGCCGGCCTGCGCGGCGCGGAGCCCGGGGCGGAGCGCCGGCCATCGCGCTCCGCCGACGCGGGGTGGGCGGAGCCCTCCACCACGGCCTCGCACCGGACGGTCCGGGGACACGGCCCCGGACCGCTACGGCCCCGCCGGCGGGGCGAGCGGCTTCACCCACCGCGTCCACGCCTCCTGCGGCCCGTAACCGGCCGCCTCCCACGCCGGGTGCGCCCGCTCGTTCCCATCGAGCACCATCGCGTCGGCCCGCCGCCCGCCGAGCGCGGCGAACCGCTCCTCGGCGGCGGCGAGCAGTGCGCGGCCTGTACCGCGCCGCCGGTGCCCCGGGTGCACGGCGAGCCGGTAGAGGTGGCAGCGCCAGCCGTCGAAGCCCGCGATCACCGTCCCGACCAGCTCACCGTCGCGGTGTGCCAGCAGCAGCGCCTGCGGGTCCCGTTCGTGGAGCTGCTCGACGCCCGCGAGGTCGTCGCTGATGCTGGTCCCCTGGGCCGCGGTCTTCCAGAACTCCAGTACGGCACCGAGATCCCCGGCCGAGGCCGGGCCTATGTGAAGATCGCTCATGCCCGCATCCCACCCTCCGGCCGCACGACGCGGGGAGGGTTCCCCATCCGCTTTGCCGTTCCTTTGCCGTCAGGAGCGGATCCACTCGACGGAAAGGTGTGTGAGCGTCCGCCCATGGGCGAGCCCCCGAGTCCTCGACCTTCCGCGTCGCCGCGACGTCGCGCGATCCGCCTCCTCCTGGCCGACCATGGGACGGAGGTGATCGACCGATGACCGAGGTGCTCCTGCTCGTCGTGGCACTGCTGCTCTGCCTTGCCTGCGGCGTCTTCGTCGCGGCCGAGTTCTCCCTCACGACCGTCGAGCGCAGCGAGCTCGAACGGGCCGCTGAGCGCGGTGAGCGCGGTGCCGACAGCGCCCTCGCGGCCGTCCGCACCCTCACCTTCCAGCTCTCCGGCGCCCAGCTCGGCATCACCGTGACCGGCCTGGTCATCGGCATGATCTCCAAGCCGTCGATCGCCGCCCTGCTGCAGGGCCCCTTCGAGGCCGCCGGGCTGTCCGCGGGCGCCGCCTCGTCCACGGCCCTGGTCCTCGGAACGGCCCTGTCCACCGTCGTCCTGATGGTCGTCGGCGAACTGGTGCCGAAGAACTGGGCCATCTCCTCCCCCCTGGTGATCGCCAAGCGGGTGGCGACCTTCCAGCGCGTCTTCAGCCGGGCGTTCCGGCCGCTCATCAGCCACCTCAACACCACGGCGAACCACCTCGTGCGCCGCTTCGGGATGGAGCCGACCGAAGAGCTGGCCTCCGCGCGCACCCCGCAGGAGCTGGTCGCCCTGGCCAGGCACTCCGCGAAGGAGGGCGCCCTGGAGAAGGACACGGCCGAGCTGTTCGTCCGCACCCTGAACCTGGCCGACCTGACCGCGGAGAACGTGATGACGCCGCGCGTCCAGGTCACCGCCCTCGACGTACAGACCACCGCCGAGGACGTGGCGAACGCGACAATGGCCACCGGCCTCTCCCGCTTCCCCGTGTACCGCGGCAGCCTGGACACCGTCGTGGGCACCGTCCACATCAAGGACGTCCTGGCCCTGCCCGCCGAGGAGCGGCGCCGCCGCCCGGTCTCGCAGCTCCTGCGCGAACCCCTCCTGGTACCGGAGTCGCTGACCGTGGACCGCCTGCTGGACCGGCTGTCCGGCAAGCAGACCATGGCCGTGGTCATCGACGAATACGGCGGCACGGCGGGCGTGGCGACGCTGGAGGACATCGTCGAGGAAGTTGTCGGCGAGGTGCGCGACGAACACGACCCGCACGAGACCCCGGACCTGGCCCCGGCTGGTACGGACGCCGCCGGGCGCCGGCTGTACTCCGCCGACGGTGCCGCCCGCACCGACCAGCTTCGGCGGATCGGGCTGCGGGTGCCGGACGGCCCGTACGAGACCCTGGCCGGCCTGATAGCGACCGAGCTGGGCCGGATCCCGGCCGTCGGCGACAGTCTGGAGCTCGACGGCTGGCGGCTGGACGTAGTGGACGACATCGGACGCCGGGCGGCGCGGGTGCTGCTGCACGCGCCCTTCGGGCCCGCCGGGTCGGCCGGGTCCGCGGACGGGACGGAGGACGCACGATGACCGTGATCCAGCTGGTGATCGGCCTGGCGACGCTGGTCCTGAACGCCTTCTTCGTCGGCGCGGAGTTCGCGCTGATCTCGGTCCGGCGCAGCCAGATCGAACCGTATGCCGAGCAGGGCGACCTGCGGGGCCGTGCCGTCCTGTGGGGGCTGGAACACGTGTCGGCCCTGATGGCCGCGGCCCAGCTCGGGATCACCCTGTGCACACTGGTGCTGGGCGTGGTGGCCGAGCCGGCCATCGCCCATCTGCTGACCCCGCTGTTCGACCTGGTCGGGGTGCCGTCCGGGCTGACGCACGTGATCTCCTTCGTGGTGGCACTGGCCCTGGCGACGTATCTGCACATGCTCTTCGGCGAGATGCTCCCGAAGAACGTGGCTCTGTCGGAGCCCGTGCGCACGGCACTCCTGCTGGGGCCGCCGCTGGTCACGCTCACCCGGGCGCTGAGGCCGGTGATCTTCACGATCAACGCCTTCGCCAACGCCCTGCTGCGGCTGCTGCGGGTGGAAGTCAAGGACGAGGTCGCGGCGACGTTCTCCGACGACGAGCTGGCCCGGATGGTGAAGGACTCCAGTGACGCCGGGCTCCTCGACGACCGGGCCAGCGAGCGCCTGCACGACGCCCTGGAACTGGGCCGCCGGCCGGTGAACGACGTGGTACTGCCGGCGGAACGGGTGATCTCGGCCCGTGAGGGCGTCACGCCGGCCGGGCTGGAGCGGCTGTCGGCCGAGAGCGGGTACTCCCGTTTCCCGGTGGTCGATGCGCAGCAGGGGATCCTGGGCTACCTGCACGTGAAGGACGCCCTGGATGCGGACGGGGAGTCGCGCGAAGAGCCGTTTCCCGCGTCGGCGCTGCGCCCGATCGCGCAGGTACGGGCGGAGACCCCGCTGGACGACGTACTGACCGCCATGCGGCGCAGCCGCACCCACCTGGCAGCCGTCCTCGGGGCGGAGGGCGCGATGACGGGGCTGGTGACGATGGAAGACGTGCTGCGCGAGCTGTTCGGACGACCTGCCTCCGCGTAGGGCACGGCGGGAGCACGGGTCCCCGGCCCTGCGGGGCAGGGGTACCGCGCGGTAACATCACTCGGCCATGGAGATGAATGCCTCTTACACCAGTCTTGTCGCGGTCGGCGACTCCTTCACCGAAGGCATGTCCGACCTCCTGCCGGACGGCTCCTACCGGGGCTGGGCCGACCTGCTGGCCGCCCGTCTCGCGGCGCGCGAGCCGGGCTTCCGCTACGCGAACCTCGCCGTCCGGGGAAAGCTCATCGGGCAGATCGCGCAGGACCAGGCCCCGGTGGCGGCCGCGATGGGCGCGGACGTGGTCACCCTGGTAGGCGGGCTGAACGACGCCCTGCGCCCCAAGGTGGACATGGGGCTGGTCCGGGACCATCTGGAGGCGGCCGTGGAGCTGCTCGCGCCCTCGTGCAAGCAGCTCGTCCTGATGCGCTCCCCGGGACGCAGCGGGCCGGTGATGGAACGCTTCCGCCCCCGCATGGAACAGCTCTTCGCCACCATCGACGAGCTCGCGGCCCGGCACGGCGCACTGGTGGTCGACCTCTACGGGGCTCCCGTGCTCGCAGACCCCCGGATGTGGGACGCCGACCGGCTGCACCTGACGGCGGAGGGCCACCGTCGGGTGGCGGAGGCCGTCTGGCAGACGCTGGGCCTGCCCGCCACACTCGACTGGCGCGGCGAGCTTCCGACCTCCAAACCGCCCGGCTGGGCGGTACGCCGGGCCCAGGACCTGAGCTTCGCCCGGCAGCACCTGCTCCCCTGGATCGGCCGCCGGCTGACGGGCCGCTCCTCCGGCGACGGCCGGCCGGCCAAGCGCCCCGAGCTACAGCCCTACGGAGACGCACCGCTCTCGTAGCAAGGCACAATCACGACCGGCGGCCCGACCTGCGTAAACACACAGCTGCGGCCCAAGTAGAATCCCTACACGTGACTGCCAAGCCCCGCATCCCCAATGTCCTGGCCGGCCGCTACGCCTCCGCGGAGCTCGCCGTGCTGTGGTCCCCCGAGTACAAGGTGACGCTGGAGCGGCGGCTGTGGCTCGCCGTGCTGCGCGCCCAGAAGGACCTCGGCATCGAGGTCCCGGACGCGGCCCTCGCCGACTACGAGCGCGTCCTGGAGGACGTCGACCTCGCCTCCATCGCCGAGCGCGAGAAGATCACCCGGCACGACGTGAAGGCCCGGATCGAGGAGTTCAACGCCCTCGCCGGCCACGAGCACGTCCACAAGGGCATGACCTCCCGCGACCTGACCGAGAACGTCGAGCAGCTACAGATCCGCCTCTCGCTGGAGCTGGCCCGCGACCGCACGGTCGCCGTGCTCGCCCGCCTCGGCAAGCTGGCCGGCGAGCACGCCGAGCTGGTCATGGCCGGCCGCTCCCACAACGTGGCCGCGCAGGCGACCACCCTGGGCAAGCGGTTCGCGACGGCGGCCGACGAACTGCTGGTGGCCTACGACCGCCTGGAGAACCTCCTCGAGCGCTACCCCCTGCGCGGCATCAAGGGCCCGGTCGGCACCGCCCAGGACATGCTCGACCTGCTCGCCGGCGACGCCACCAAGCTCGCCGACCTCGAGCAGCGCATCGCCGCCCACCTCGGCTTCGCGCACGCCTTCACCTCGGTCGGCCAGGTGTACCCGCGCTCCCTCGACTACGACGTGGTCACCGCGCTGGTCCAGCTGGCCGCAGCACCCTCCTCGATCGCCAAGACGATCCGCCTGATGGCAGGCCACGAACTGGTCACTGAGGGCTTTAAGCCCGGCCAGGTCGGCTCCTCCGCGATGCCGCACAAGATGAACACCCGTTCCTGCGAGCGCGTGAACGGCCTCATGGTCATCCTGCGCGGCTACGCCTCGATGACTGGCGAGCTGGCCGGCGACCAGTGGAACGAGGGCGACGTCTCCTGCTCCGTGGTCCGCCGAGTGGCCCTCCCCGACGCCTTCTTCGCCTTCGACGGCCTGCTGGAGACCTTCCTGACGGTCCTGGACGAGTTCGGCGCATTCCCCGCGGTCGTTGCTCGTGAGCTGGACCGCTACCTGCCGTTCCTCGCGACCACGAAGGTCCTGATGGGCGCGGTGCGTGCGGGTGTGGGCCGCGAGGCCGCGCACGAGGTCATCAAGGAGCACGCCGTGGCCTCCGCGCTCGCCATGCGCGAGCAGGGCGCCGAGCGCAACGAGCTGTTGGACAAGCTGGCAACCGACGAGCGAATGCCGCTGGACCGGCCCCAGCTCGACGCACTGATGGCGGACAAGCTCTCCTTCACCGGAGCCGCGGGCGACCAGGTCGCCGCGGTCCTCTCTCGCATCGAGGCGATCGCCAAGCAGCACCCGGAGGCCGCCGGGTACGCGCCGGGGTCGATCCTCTGAGCCCCGAGGAACTGGCAGCCGCCCGCGACCGCGTCCTCCCGGACGTGGTCGCGGGCGGTCTGCGCGTGCTGTTCTGCGGCATCAACCCCGGCCTCCTCTCCGCCGCGACGGGCCACCACTTCGCCCGCCCCGGCAACCGTTTCTGGCCGGTCCTGCACCTCTCGGGCTTCACCCCTCGCCGCCTGGCACCGGCCGAGCAGGAGGAGCTCCTCGCCTACCGCCTCGGCATCACCAACGTCGTGGCGCGCGCCACGGCCCGCGCCGACGAGTTGAGCGCGGAGGAGTTCCGCGAGGGCGGCCGCATCCTGACGGCCAAGGTGGAACTCCTGCGCCCCCAATGGCTGGCAGTGGTGGGAGTGACCGCCTATCGCACGGCCTTCGGCGAGAAGAAGGCACAGATCGGCCCCCAGGAGCGCACCATCGGCTCCACCCGCATTTGGGCCCTTCCCAACCCCAGCGGCCTCAACGCCCACTGGACCGCGGACTCCATGGCCCAGGAGTACGCCCGCCTCCGCGAGGCCGCGGAATCCCCGGCCGACTAGAGCGTGTGGCGGACCGGGCAGGCCGGTCGGCCCGGCAGCGATCGACCAGGACGTCCGGACCTCGGCCCAGTGGAACCCGGTCCCGATCGCGCCGTTCCCCAGACCTGGATGTGGCCACGCTCCGGCAGGTATGTGCCTAGGGCGGATCCGCGACCGTGGCCCCTGCCGTCAGCAAGTAGGGGTCCTCGCTGTCCCACTGTGTCACGCAGGCCACCAGCCAGCGCTCCCCGGCCCGCCACAGGTGGACGTGGTCGGTGCCGCAGCTCAGTTCCTTCCACGGCTCCGGTATCGCCTCCCCTTCCAGCACACGGTCTCTCAGCGTCCCCAGGCTGAAGATGTGCGGATCGCCCCACCGGTTGGTCATGGCCTGGGTGAGCGCCCCGTACTCGGCACTGATCTGGTCGGCGGCCTCGATGCGGCCCGAGCCGTCGTCGTCCCAGAAGCCCCGCGTCCGGGACAGGCCCACCAGATGGAATCCCGGACCGCTGCTGCTGTCGACGGTCCGGACCGGCACCTGTGGGAACTCCTTCGCCAGAAGCCGGTCGATCGTGTCGAGGTGCTCTGCCGTGGTCATGGCGTCAGTATCCCCAGCCGCACTGACAATTGGCCCGGTGTCACGCGTCCCTCCGGCACACCGCCAGCCAGCCGCTGAGCATCGCGGCCCCGGCCCACAGGGCCGTCACGCCGAGCCCGGTCCAGGGGCCGAGGTCGCCCTCTGTCCGGGAGCGCAGCACCAACTGCCCGGCATGGTCCGGCAGGAAGCGGGCCGCACCCCCTGCAGCCTCACCGACGACGAAGGACACGATCAGTACGAAGGGTATGAGCAGGCTGAGGACGACGGTCCCGCTGCGCAGGACCGCGGTCAGTCCGGCCGCGAACAGCACCATCAGTGTGAGGTAGAGCCCGCTGCCGACAACCGCGCGGTAAGTGCCCGGGTCGCCGAGCTCGAGGGCGTGCCGGCCCATGAACGCCTGCCCCGCGACGAAGGTGGCCAGCCCGGTGACCTGACCCGCCATCAAGGCCAGGACGCCCAACGTCACGATCTTCGACAGGTAGAAACGCGTTCGGTTCGGCACCGCCGTCAGTGAGGTGCTCAGCGCCCTGTTGTGGAACTCGCAGGACACAGCGCCGGCGCCGAAGACCATGGCGGCGATCTGGCCGAAGGAGATGCCGGAGAAAGCGGCGAAGAGCGGATCGTCACCCAGGCCTCCGCCTTCGGACCGGCCGGTGGCAGAAGCCATCAGGGCCTGGACTCCCACGGTGACGACGAAAGTGGCTATAAGCCCCCCGAGCGTTCCACGCAGGGACCGTATCTTGATCCATTCCGAGTGCAGGGCGGGGACGGTGGGCAGGGCGGCACGCACGGCGGGGCCTCCTTGAGGGTCGGTGACGTCAGCGAGTCGCGGTGAACTGTGCGTGTTCCGCTGTGAGATCGAGGTACGCCTGCTCCAGTGAGGCGCGCTCGTCGGACAGTTCCAGCACGGGGATGCCCTCTCGGGCTGCCAGGTTGCCGAGCTCCTCCGCCTGTATGCCTTCGACGGTCCATCGCCCCTCGTCGGCCAAGGCCAGGGCGAAGCCGTCCCGGGCCAGAGCGGCCCGCAGCCGCACCGGTTCGGAGGTCCGCAGGCGCGCTCTGCGGGTGCTGCGGGCGTCGATGAACTCCGCCATCGACGTGTCGGCCAGCAGCCGGCCCCCGCCGAGGACGACCAAGTGGTCGGCGAGCGCCGAGGTCTCGGACATGAGGTGGCTGGAAACAAGAACGACGCGCCCTTCGGCGGCGAGGCTGCGCATCAGCTCGCGGATCCAGATGATGCCCTCGGGGTCGAGCCCGTTGGCCGGCTCGTCCAGGATGACCACCCCGGGTTCGCCCAGCAGCGCGGCGGCGATGCCGAGGCGCTGGCGCATCCCCAGTGAGAAGGATTTGATCCGCCGCCCGGCCACGGAGGCCATTCCGGCCTGCTCCAGGACCTCTTCGATCCGGCGGGGCGCGATACGGCCGGCGGCGGCGAGGAGGCACAGGTGGTCGCGGGCGGTCCGGCCGCTGTGCGCAGACTGGGCGTCCAGGAGGGCCCCGACCCGGTGCAGCGGGTCCGGCAGGTCCCGGTAGTGCCGGCCGCCGATCGTGGCGGTTCCGGAGGTGGGCCGGTCCAGACCCAGCAGGAGGCGCATGGTGGTCGACTTCCCGGCGCCGTTGGGGCCCAGGAAGCCGGTGACCCGGCCGGGCAGGACGTCGAAGGTGAGGCCGTCCACCGCACGGTGGGCGCCGTATACCTTGGTCAGTTCTCGGAACTCGAGGCTGTTCATGGCTCAAGGCTCGCCGCCGTCCCCAATCCTCTCCCTCCCCCGTGCGAGGGTGCCGTCTCCCCCACGTGGGGGAGACGGCCGTGAGGAGGGCGCTGCCACCATGGAGGCATGTACCGACTGCTGCGGGCTCCGTTCCAACCAGTGACCTATTCACGCTGGTTGCACCTCTGTGTGCCGCTGCTACTGGTGGCCATGTGGATGTTCGTGGTGCCGGACTGGCCGTGGGGACCGCTGCTGCTCGTCCTGCCGTTCGGGCTGGTGCCCTGGGTGCGGCTCGCGGAGGGCCTCCAGGCTCAGTTCCTCCTCACCCCGTACGATCGCGGGTCCCCCGACGGCGCCATAAGCCTTGCTCCTTCTGCTCGCTGGGGTGACCGCTGGCGCACGGTGCTGTGGCTGGAGACACGGATGGTCGTCGCGACGGGCGCGATGGCCGCCACCGTCTGGCTGCCCGTGCTGACCGTCGAGCTCATCTCTCACGCTCTCGGGTATGCGTCGGATCCCGGGCCCCTGACGCCCTTCATGCCGGAGCGCCGCTGGGTCGCCGCGCTGCTGGCGCCTCTTCCGCTCGTCGCCCTGATGGTCGTCGTGGTCCTGCTCGGCGAGCTGATCACTGCCATTGCCACCCGGCTGCTGGGCCCTTCGGCGGCCGAGCGGCTGAGCGCACTGGAGGCACGTACGGAGCAGTTGCTGGAGCGCACCCGGATCGCACGGGAGCTGCACGACTCGATCGGGCACGCGCTCACGGTGGCGGTGGTTCAGGCGGGGGCGGCCCGCGCCGCGGGTGATGCCGCCTTCACCGACCGGGCGCTGTGCGCCATCGAGGAGACGGGCCGGGCCGCGCTGGAGGACCTGGAGCGGGTACTCGGGGTGTTGAGGGAGTCCGGTCAGCCGCCGTCGCGAAGGCCGACACTGGCCGAGGCCGACCGGCTGCTGGAATCGGCCCGTGCTTCCGGCTCCGAGGTGGACGCGAAGCTCACCGGGCCGGTGGAGCAGCTGCCGGGGCCGGTCACCCGGGAGGGTTACCGCATCCTGCAGGAGTCGCTCACCAACGTGCTGCGCCACTGCGGGCCGGTACCGGTCCGGGTGCGGGTGGCGGTGACCGTGGACCGGCTTGATCTGGAGGTGACGAACGCCCTGCGGGGCAGGCCCGGTCTCTCGCTCGGCGGCGGCAGCGGACTGCGCGGCATCCGGGAACGCGCCGCCCTGCTCGGCGGGGAGGCAGAGACCGGACCGTACGAGGGTGGCTGGCGGGTGCGCGCACGGCTTCCGCTGGAGCGAATACGCTGACCGGATGCCGGTCACCGTACTGCTCGTCGACGACGAACCCCTGGTCCGCGCTGGTCTGCGGGCCGTCCTGGACTCCCAACCCGACATCGAGGTGGTCGGTGAGGCAGCCGACGGCGCCTCGGTGATCCCGCTCGTGCGGCAGCTGCGGCCGGACGTGGTGGCCATGGACGTGCGGATGCCTCTGCTCGACGGGATCGAGGCGACCCGCGCGGTGCTGCGGACGGTGGACTCCCCGCCGAAGATCCTCGTTGTGACCACCTTCGAGAACGACGAGTACGTCTACCAGGCGCTGCGGGCCGGAGCGGACGGGTTCCTCCTGAAGCGGGCCCGGCCTTCGGAGATCGTGCACGCGGTACGGCTGGTCGCGGAGGGCGAGACGCTGCTCTTCCCTGCGGCCGTGCGGGCCCTGGCCGCGGAATACGGCAACCGGCAGGCGCGGGAGGTACTGGAGCGGGCCGCCCTGACCGAGCGGGAGGAGGCGGTCCTACGGCTCGTGGCCCGGGGGCTCACGAATGTGGAGATCGCCTCCGAGCTGATCATCGGGACGGAGACGGTCAAGTCACATGTCAGTGCGATCCTGGCGAAGCTGGGGGTCCGCGACCGCACGCAAGCGGTGATCACCGCGTACGAGTCCGGGTTCGTCTCACCCGCCTGAGCGACCCCGGGCGGCAGGGCGACGCTCCGGCTGATGGGGGGCTGCTTCTCGCCGCCGTACCCACCGCGCAGTACGATCCGGCTGACAAGCTCGCTAGCTGGGAGGACACACGTTGGGGCAGCTGACCGGCGGGGATCCTTCTCTGCTCCGGCGGATCAATTCCGCGGTGGTGCTGCGGGCACTGCGCACGGCCGGGTCGCCAACGCTCACCGACCTGACACGGCTGACCGGCCTCTCCCGGCCGACCGTCGAAGGGGTCGTGGAGGGGCTGATGGGGACTGGGCTCGTCGTCGAGGCCGAAGCGGAGGAGGGCGCGCGGCGGCAGGGGCGGCCGGCCCGTCGGTTCCGGTTCCGGGCCGAGGCGGGGCACCTGCTCGGCATAGAGATCGGCGCGCACCGGGTCGCGGTGCTGCTGTCCGGGCTGGACGGCCGCATCATCGGCGCGGGCACCAAGGAGGTCGCCGAGACGGCCTCGGCCGACGAGCGGCTGGAGCGGGTGCGTGCGGCCGTCGCCGACCTGCTGCGCCGGGCAGGCGTGCCGCGTGACTCCCTGCGGGCGGTCGGGGTCGGCAGCCCCGGGATCGTGGAGGCGGACGGCACGGTACGTCTCGGGACCGCTCTGCCGGGCTGGACCGGGCTGCCCCTCGGGGACCGGCTGCGGCGCTCGTTCCGCTGCCCGGTGCAGGTGGAGAACGACGCCAACGCGGCAGCGGTCGCCGAGCACTGGAAGGGCGCCGCGCGGGACACCGGGGACATGGTGTTCGTGATGGCGGGGCTCAGCCCCGGTGCGGGCTCGCTCATCGGCGGCCGGCTCCACCGGGGCTTCGGCGGGGCGGCCGGGGAGATCGGCGCCCTGCACCTGCTGGGCCGTGAGGCGACGCCCGAGCGGCTGCTGTCCACGACCGGCGAGCCGTTGCACCCGCTCGACGAGCCGGCGGTCGCCGAGGTGTTCGCGAAGGCCAAGCGCGGCGACGAGCGGGCCGTCGCCGCCGTGGACCGGTTCCTGCAGCGCCTGGTGCACGACGTGGCGGCGCTGGTCCTGGCGATGGATCCGGAGCTGGTGGTCGTCGGCGGCTGGGCGGCCGGCCTGGACGGGGTCCTGGAGCCGCTGCGCCGGGAGCTGGCACGCTACTGCCTGCGCCCGCCGCGGGTGGCCCTGTCGCTGCTCGGCGAGGCGGCAGTGGCGACCGGTGCCCTCAGGCTCGCGCTCGACCACGTCGAGGAGGAACTCTTCGCCGTGGAGAAGACCGTCACGGCCCGCAGCCGCTGACGCCACGCGCAGTGGGACGCAGCGCTCCTGCCCGGGGACCTGCAGACCCGGGGACCGGCGCACCGCCGGAAAGCGGTACGGCCGTGGTCCCGCGCCCGCCCCACGGACGCGGGACCGGACGGAGACCACGGCCGTACCGGCCCGGTCGGGGTGTCAGGAGGCGACGGGCTCGTGCGTGATCTCGACGCCGCCCGTGTCTCCGAAGGTGAGGCGGCAGGTGTCGGCGCGGTAGGTGGCCACCGAGACCGCGGCCGTACCCGCGGCGGTGAAGTACCGGGTGGTGACCAGGAGCACCGGTGCGCCGGGCAGCCGGTCCAGTTCCTTCGCGTCGTCGGCGCGGGCGGAGCCGAGCTCCACCGAGCGGTCCTGGCCGTCGAGGACGAGCCGCTGCAGCTCGCGCAGGACGGCACGCGCGCGGGCCGGTCCCGACGGGGCCTCGATGGCGGGCAGTCCGGGCACCGAAGCCGCCGGAACGTACAGCAGTTCGGCGGCGACGGCCTGACCGTTCGTCATCCTGGTGCGGCGTACGGTGTGGACCGGCTGGTCGGCGGCGAACGCCGCGCCGCTGCCGAGGAGTCCCAGCACCGCGGCGGGCGGCAGGGACTCCGAGGTGTCCTGCGGCTCCCAACCGTCGGCGGCCTCCCCGGGCCAGCTGTGGTGCGCGCCGCCGACGGCGACGCCGACCCGCGGCGGGGCGACGGTGGTGCCGACACCGCGACGGCGCTGCAGACGGCCTTCGAGCTCCAGCTGCTCCAGCGCCTGGCGCAGGGTCGCGCGGGCGACTCCGAAGCGGGCTGCGAGTTCACGCTCGTTGGGCAGCACCTCGCCGACGGCGAAGTCCTGGTCGAGCGCCTCGCTGAGGACGGTCTTGAGGTGCCAGTACTTCGGTTCCGGCACCGTTTCCAGCTGCGTGGTCCCCACCCTGACTCCTCCTGCCATCGCTGCACTCGCCGTGTGTTCCAGCGGCAGTTCTGCGCCCTTGTTTATTAAAGGTTCCTGCACTATCCCTGCGACGATAGGACGGCGCACCCCCTTGGTCAAGACCAATGCTCATACCTTTGGCGGGCAGATCGGGCATATGTATCAAGCCGTTCATGGGATGTTCTCGTGGGCCGCAAGGGCTTGTAGTCAAGGGCTACCCGACGGTAATCATGGCGGTGGGCACTCCTGACAGCCTGTCTCGCAGCAGTCCAACCGACGAGGAGCAGCATGACCGCCACGGTCTCCTTCACGATCGACGCGCCGCTCGGCCCCCGCACCGCCACCGTCGCCTACGAGCGCAAAGGCGCCGGCGAACCTCTCCTGCTGCTGCACGGCATCGGCCACCACCTCCAGGCCTGGCACCCGGTGGCCGACATCCTGGCCTCCGAGCACGATGTGATAGCCGTCGACCTGCCCGGCTTCGGCGCCTCGGAGCCGCTGCCCAGCGGCGTGCCGTACTCCCTCGGCACCGTGGCCCCGGTGCTCGGAGCGCTGTGCACCGCGCTCGGCGTCGCACGACCGCACGTCGCGGGCAACTCCCTCGGCGGCCTGCTCGCCCTCGAAATGGGCCGGAGCGGTCTCGTCCGCTCGGTCACGGCCCTCTCCCCCGCCGGGTTCTGGACCGAGGGGGAACGCCGATACGCCTTCGCCGCGCTCCGCGCGATGCGGGCGGGCGCCCGGACGCTGCCCCTGCCCGCCGTCCGTCACCTCTCCCGCAGCGCCGCCGGCCGAACCGCACTCACCGGCACCATCTACGCCCGCCCGGACCGCCGTTCGCCCGAGGCCGTGGTCGCCGAGACGCTCGCCCTGCGACACGCCACCGGATTCGACGACACCCTGGCCGCGGGTGGCTCTGCACGCTTCACCGACGACGTGCCGGGGCTGCCGGTCACCATCGCGTGGGGCACCCGCGACCGGTTGCTGCTGCGCCGACAGGGCGTCCGTGCCAAGCACACCGTCCCCAGCGCACGGCTGGTCCGCCTCCCGGGCTGCGGCCACGTCCCGATGGGTGACGACCCGGCGCTCGTCTCCCGGGTGGTGCTGGACACAGCGTGCAGCGCCGCCGTCCCGGTCGCGTGAGGGAGCGGGAAGACACGGGACGGCGCGGGACAGCGCGGGACGGCGCGGGACAGCGCGGGACGGCGCGGGACAGCGCGGGACGGCGCGGGACGGCGCGGGAAGACGCGGGACGGCGCGGGAAGACGCGGGAAGACGAGAGGGCCCGGGAAGACGCGAGAGGGCCCGGGAAGACGCGGGAGACCCCAGTTCGGGAGGACACGGGAGAGCCCGCAAGGACGTCGGAGCAGCCGGGGTCACATGGTTGCACGGCTCAACGGTTCAGCGGCCGGCGGCTGTTCATCCGTGGTTCGCGTGGGCGACGCGGCCGGGCCGGTGTGCGACGGCACGCTGGTCCGACCCGTCCTCGCCGCCCCCCAGGAGACGCTCCGATGGCATCGAATCCACACACCCGACGGTCCCTCATCGGCGGTTCCCTCGCCCTGTCGTCCGCGCTGCTCGCCGCTCCGCCGCTCGCCGCCCCCGCCTTCGCCCGCTCCGGTCGGCCGAACGCGCGCTGGGGCGTCCAGTCCGGCGAGATCACCGCGCACTCGGCCACCGTGTGGACCCGTTCCGACCGTCTCGCGCGCATGTACGTCGAGACCTCTCCGAGCGAGGCGTTCCGCTACGCCGTACGCCGCCACCGCGGCCCGTTGCTCGGTCCGTCCAGCGACTTCACCGGAACCACCGTCCTACGTGACCTCCCGCCCGGACAGCAGATCCACTACCGGGTCGTCCTGGCCGACCCGGACGACCCGCGCCGCACCGCCGAGCCCGTCCACGGCACCTTCCGCACCACCCCGGTCTCACGCCGCCGCGACGTGCGCTTCGTGTGGTCCGGCGACCTGGCCGGCCAGGGCTGGGGCATCAACCCCGACATCGGCGGCTACCGCGTCTTCGACGAGATGCGCCGGCACGACCCCGACTTCTTCCTCTTCAGCGGGGACACCATCTACGCCGACGGGCCGATCAAGTCGGCGGTGCCGCTGCGCGACGGCACCGTATGGCGCAACATCACCACCGCGGAGAAGTCGAAGGTCGCCGAGACCCTCGACGAGTTCCGCGGGAACTTCCGCTACAACCTCCTCGACCGCAACCTCCTCGATTTCAACGCCCAGGTCCCCGTCCTCGCCCAGTGGGACGACCACGAGGTGCGCAACAACTGGTACCCCGGCCAGTTGATCGACGACCTCCGCTACACCGTCAAGGAGGTCGACACCCTCGCCATCCGTGCGCGCCGCGCCTTCGGCGAGTACTTCCCGGTCACCGACCTACGGGGCGGCCGTGCCGAGGGCCGGATGTACCGCGTGATGCGCTACGGCCCGCTGCTCGACGTCTTCGTTCTCGACATGCGCACCTACCGCAACGCGAACTCCCCGGGCGACCTGACCGAGGACCCCGTCGGCATCCTCGGACCCGAGCAGCTGGCCTGGATCAAGCGCGAGCTCTCGCGTTCCCGGGCCACCTGGAAGGTCATCGCCTCCGACATGCCCCTGGGCATCGTCGTCCCCGACGGAGCGACGGACTTCGAGGCCGTCGCCCAGGGCGACCCCGGCGCCCCGCTGGGCCGGGAGCTGCAGATCGCCGAACTGCTGCGGCACATCAAGCACCAGCGCATCACCGGCACCCTGTGGCTCACTGCCGACGTGCACTACACGGCCGCGAACCACTACGCCCCCGAGCGTGCCGCCTTCGCCGACTTCGCACCGTTCTGGGAGTTCGTCTCCGGCCCCATCGGGGCCGGCGGCTTCCCTGCAGGGCGGCTCGACGCCACTTTCGGCCCGCATACGGCCTTCGTACAGTCGGCCCCGTTCGCCAATATGTCGCCGTCCGAGCACCCCCCGTACTACGGAGAGGTCGGCATCGACGGCCGCAGCGGCGAGCTCACCGTCCGGCTGCGCCGCCAGGGCGGCGGCATTCTCTTCACCAGGACCCTCCAGCCCGGGCGTGTGGGCCAGTAGGTTGACTAGAACACCCGCAAAAACCGGGTGAAATAGGCCAGATGGACACTTAACCAGTCGGTCACAGATCGTTCGTGATCACGCAACACCCTTGGGGAACAGTGTCGTGCATGACTGACCGCGCCCACGCCTCCGCCCACGCCTCCGCCCAGCGTCCCCACCGCCACCACTGGCGCCGCGACGTCGTCGAACTGGCCGCCCTGTTCTGCGCCGTCACGGTCGCCGACGCCATCGCCAATCTCGTCGTACACGGCCCCAGGGGCCCGGTCCTACTGGTCGCATCAGCCATCGCACTGCTCCTGACCGCCGCCTTCCACACATGGTGGGCCCGGCGCCACAGCCATGCGCCGCCGCAGCACACACCACCGAAGGGCACACCACCGCCGGACGGCCCGGCCGGTTCGCCGCCCGACGCCTCCGGCACGGCCGGGACCACCGCACTGTGGCGGATGCGCACGACCGTACGGGACCAGCCCGGCTCACTGGCCGTCCTCTGCACCGCGCTCGCCCGCAACGGCGTGGACATCCTGACCCTCCAGACGCACCCGCTGCCCGAGGGCGGCACCGTGGACGAGTTCCTGCTGCGGGCCCCGCAGCAACTCCCCTCGGGCGACCTCACCCGCGCCGTTTCCCGGGCCGGCGGGCACAGCACCTGGATCGAGCGCGCCGACGCCCACGACCTCGTCGACACCCCGACCCGACTGCTGGGCCTGGCCACCCGCACCGCACTGGACGCCGCCGAGCTCCCCCTCGCCCTGCGCCAGCTGCTCGGCCGCTGCACGATCCACTCGATCCCGGCGACCACCCTCTCCGGCCGCCCGAACGCGGGCGCGGACGCCCCGGTCGAGGGAGTGCTGGAGGCGACGGTCATGCGGCTGCGCGACCCCTCGGGCGGCGCGATCACCGTGGAGCGGCCCTATCTGCCCTTCACCCCGACCGAGTTCGCGCGGGCCCGCGCCCTGGTCGAACTCGACGCGCGGCTCGGCCCGCGCGTCCCGCGCAGCCAGGACGTCCTGACCCTCCCCGAGGGCAACGAGATCACCGTGCGCCGCGCCGACGGCTCCGACCTGCCCGCGGCCCGGGCCATGCACGACCGCTGCTCCGAGCGGACCCTCGGGCTGCGCTACCACGGACCCGTGGCCGACGCCGACCGCTACCTCGGCCACCTGCTCGGCCCCCGCTTCGGCCGCACCCTCGCCGCCACGACCGCGTCCGGCAAGCTCGTCGCCCTCGGCCACCTGCTATGGGACGGGGATGAGACGGAGATCGCCCTGCTGATCGAGGACGACTGGCAACGCCGCGGCATCGGCTCCGAACTGCTGCGCCGGCTCGTCGCCCTGGCCGTCGAGGCCGGGTGCGACAGCGTGTACGCCGTCACCCAGGCCGCCAACACCGGCATGGTCGCCGCGATGCGCGGTCTCGGGCTCCCCCTCGACTACCAGATCGAGGAGGGCACCCTGGTGATCACGGCACGGCTGGACGCGCCCGGTGCCGGCCCGCGGCTGCCGCACGAGCTCCCCCTCGGACTGCCGCGCGAGCACCGCGCTCCGCGCCGCCCGCACTGAACCCGCTGACCGCGGCCGCCGCGGCGGCCGCAGCCGCCCGCTCCGGGCGGAGCGGGCGGCTCCGTAAGGTTTTCGCCAAACTCCGCGCCGCCCCCTCGTCGGCCACGCTCCGCGGAAGGCCCTGAAGCCGCCTGTACCCGGCGTCGGGTGCTCGTCCCGGGCCGGGTCCGGCAGCCGTAGTCCAGCCCGTGTCAGGAGGCTGACGGCAATCGGTGATGACGGGAGGACGCATCGCATACGAAGATGGCCGCATGTCAGAGACCCTCCACACCAGCAGCGCCCCCCAACTGCCCCGCCAGGTGGCCGACGCCTACGTCGACTCCCTCATCGCCCTCGACCCGATCACCGGCACCTACCTGGGTGTTGCCGAGAGCTCCGCCAAGCTCCCCGACTTCTCCCCGGCCGGTCGTGCGGCCGCCGCCGAACTCGCCCGTGAGACCCTCGCCCGCCTCGACGCCGCCGAGGCGCTGCCCGGCGCCGACGACGACGCCGAACGGCGATGCGGCCGTCTGCTGCGTGAACGGCTCACCGCCGAGCTCGCGGTCCACGAGGCCGACGAGGACCTGCGGGCGGTCAGCAACATCCACAGCCCCGCGCACTCGGTACGGGAGGTCTTCGCCCTGACCCCGGCCGACACCGACGAGGACTGGGCGGCTATCGCCGAGCGGCTGCGCGCCGTACCGGCGGCCTTCACCGGCTACCGCGAGACCCTCCAGCTCGGTCTGGCGCGCGGTCTGTACGGCGGCCCGCGCGCCACCGGGACCATGATCGGTCAGCTGACCACCTGGGCCGGCCAGGACGGCGCCGCCGCGGCCTTCTTCGAGGACTTCGCCTCCGGCGGCCCGGAGTCCCTGCGCGCCGAGCTGGACGCGGCGGCCGCCGCCGCGACCGCCGCAGTCATCGAGCTGCGCGACTGGATGACCGAGGTGTACGCCCCCGCCGTCGAGGGCCGGCCGGACACCGTGGGCCGTGAGCGCTACGCCCGCTGGTCCCGGTACTTCAACGGCACCGACCTGGACCTGGACGAGGCGTACGCCTACGGCTGGTCGGAGTACCACCGGCTGCTCGCCGAGATGAAGACCGAGGCGGCGAAGATCCTCCCGGGCGTGGGCCCTTGGGAGGCGCTGAAGCACCTGGACGAGCACGGCACCCACATCGAGGGGGTGGAGGAGGTCCAGGCCTGGCTGCAGGGCCTGATGGACGAGGCCATCGAGAACCTCGACGGCACCCACTTCGAACTGGCCGAGCGCGTCCGCAAGGTGGAGTCCCGGATCGCGCCTCCGGGCGGCCCCGCGGCTCCGTACTACACCTCCCCGTCGGAGGACTTCTCCCGCCCCGGCCGCACCTGGCTGCCCACGATGGGCCAGACCCGCTTCCCGGTCTACGACCTGGTGTCCACCTGGTACCACGAGGGAGTGCCGGGCCACCACCTGCAGCTCGCGCAGTGGACGCACGTGGCGGACCGGCTTTCCCGCTACCAGGCCACCGTCGGCTGGGTCAGCGCCAACTGCGAGGGCTGGGCCCTCTACGCGGAACGGCTGATGGACGAGCTGGGCTACCTCAAGGACGCCGAGCAGCGCCTGGGCTACCTGGACTGCCAGATGATGCGCGCGGCGCGGGTCATCGTCGACATCGGCATGCACCTGGGCCTGGAGATTCCGGCGGACTCGCCGTTCCACCCGGGTGAGACGTGGACCGTGGACCTCGCGCAGGAGTTCTTCGGCCTGCACAGCGGCCGCCCGGCGGAGTTCATCGAGAGCGAGCTGACCCGCTACCTGTCGATGCCGGGGCAGGCGATCGGCTACAAGCTGGGCGAGCGCACCTGGCTGCTGGGCCGGGACAATGCCCGTGCCGCGCACGGCGATTCCTTCGACCTGAAGGCCTGGCACATGGCGGCGCTGTCGCAGGGTTCGCTCGGGCTGGACGACCTGCTGGACGAGCTCTCGAAGCTCTGACGGCACGTGCCACCGCGCGCCGCCGGGGCCGCCCGTCTCCCGGTGGAGACGAGCGGCCCCGGCGCGTGGGGCGGCCCCGTCAGCAGCCGCAGTCGTCCGAGCCGGTCGGCGCGGTCAGCGGGTCGGCCTCGCCGCGCTGCCGCGTGCCCTGCCCGGTCTCGACCTCGAAGCCCTCGCGGATCCAGTACTCGATGCCGCCGAGCATCTCCTTGACCTGGAAGCCCAGTTCGGCCAGGGCGAGAGCGGAACGGGCGGCGCCGTTGCAGCCGGGACCCCAGCAGTACGTCACCACGGGAACGTTCTTGTCCAGGAGCTGCTCGGCCTGCTCCGGGATGAGGGCGGTGGGCAGGTGGATCGCGCCGGGCACGTGCCCCTGGTCCCAGGAGGGCGCGGAGCGGGTGTCGATGAGCTGGAAACCCGGCCCGGCTCCCGACCCGCTCGGGGCTTCGAGGGCGCTCGCGACGTCCGAGACGTCCGTGTGGAAGGCCAGGGCGGCAGCGAAGTACGCGGCGGCGGCTGCCGGGGAGGCCGGGGGGACACGGAGCACGGGGTTGATGTCGGCCGGGGCGGAGGAAGCGTTCTGTGTCGTCGTCATGGCCAGAAATCTACGATCCGTCGATCACGCCGGGAAGTTGGATTCCCCGGCACTTATGCTGTACGGCCGGGGAATTCCCTGCTAGACCTGGCGCATGACCGGATATTCCCCTGACGTCACCGACTGGCGGATCCTTGAGGCGCTCCAGCGCGACGGCCGCGCGAGTTTCACCGAGCTCGCCCGCTCCGTGTCCATGTCCGCGAGCGCCGTCACCGAGCGGGTCCGCCGGCTGGAGGAGGCCGGAGTGATCACCGGCTACACGGCCGTGGTGGACCCGGAGAAACTCGGCAAATCGATCCTCGCGCTGGTGCGGCTGCGCTATCCGCACGGCAACTACCGGCCGTTCCACGACTTCCTGGAAACCACCCCCGAAGTCCTGGAGGCACACCACGTCACGGGCGATGACTGCTTCGTCCTCAAGGTCGCGGCCCGCTCGATGAGGCACCTGGAGGAGGTCACCGGCAGGATCTCGGGGCTCGGCCCGGTGACGACGAGCGTCGTCTACTCCTCACCGCTGCCGCGGCGCCCGCTCAGTCCGTGAGGGCCGCCGTGCGGTGGCGCACGACGGAGCCGCCGCGCTCCTTGACGACCTCCAGCTGGGTCTGGACCCGGGTCCGCAGGTCGGCGACGTGGCTGACGATGCCGACGCTGCGGTCCCGCTCGCGCAGCGAGTCGAGCACGTCGAGCACCTCGTCCAGCGCCTGGTCGTCGAGGCTGCCGAAGCCTTCGTCGATGAAGAGGGTGTCGAGGCGCGTGCCGCCCGCCTCGTCGGTGACCACGTCGGCGAGGCCGAGCGCGAGTGCGAGCGAGGCGAAGAAGGTCTCACCGCCGGACAGGGTGGCGGTGTCCCGCTCGCTGCCCGTCCACGCGTCGACGACGTGCAGCCCGAGGCCCGAGCGCCCCCGCCCGCCCGCTCTCGCGTCGGAGTGGACCAGGGTGTAGCGGCCGCCGGACATCCGCAGCAGCCGTACCGTGGCGGCCGCGGCCACCTGCTCCAGACGGGCGGCCAGCACGTAGGCCTCCAGACGCATCTTGCGCTCGTTGTCGGCGGAGGTGCCCGCGGTCAGTCCGGCCAGCCGGGCCACCCGGCCGTATTCCTCGCGCAGCGGCCCGAGCGCACGCAGTTCCTGCTCCATCTGGCGGGAGAGCCGGTCCAGTTCGGTGCAGCGGGCCCGGGCCGCGTCGTAGGCGGAGGCCGCCGTACGAAGCTTCGCCGCGGCCTGGACCGCGTAGGCCTCGGCGGTGTCCGGCGCGGCCGGGGGCAGCGCCGCCGCCTCGGCGGTGCCGCTCTCGCCGAGACGGTCCGCCAAAAGCGCCTCCTCGGCCTGCCAAGCATCCAACCGGTGCTGGAGAGCGGTGCGTTCGTAGTCGGGGAGGACCGCGTCGGCGGCGGCCTCGACGGTGTCGAAGCCGGCCTTGAAGGCGGCGTCGGCGAGCTGGGCGTCGGCCTCCTTCAGCCGGGCGGCGGCCGTCTCGGCCCGGCGCAGGCAGACCGCGGCACCGGCGACGGTCCTGACCCGGTCCTCCAAGGTTCGGGCACGGGCCGCGACGGTGGGCGCATCGCCCCGCACGAGGGCGAGTTCGGCCTCCAGCGAGGCCTGTTCCCGGTCCAGGGCCTCCCGGCGGGAGGCCCTGGCGGCGGCCCGGGTCTCTGCGTCGAGCCGATCGGCGCTACGCGTGGTGTACTCCCGTTCGGCCCGGGCGAGCCGCTCGCGGGCGGTGTGCAGGCCGGCGGCCGCGGCGTGGGCGGCGGCGTGGCGGGCGCTCAGGTCGGCGGTGAGACCAAGGAGTTCGGCGGTGGTGGCGTCGCCGGCGGCGGACGCCGCCTCGGCGCGGGCCTCCCGGGCGGCGGCCAGCCGGCGTTCGACGGCGGCCCGTGCCCGCTCGGCCCGTTCGAGGACGGCGTGGGCGGCGTCCTCGGCGGCGCGGTCCACATGGCCGGGGGCGGGGCGTGCCGGAGCGGGGTGCTCCGCCGATCCGCACACGCCGCAGGCTTCTCCGGCCACCAGCGCCTCGGCGAGCTCGGCGGCGATTCCGCGCAGCCGGGCCTCCTTCAGCTCCAGCCAGCTCTCCCGCGCGGCCGCCGACTCCTCGCGCAGGGCGAGCAGTTCGCCCTCGGCGCGCTCCTCCTCGGCGGCGAACCCGTCCCGCCGGCGGGCGGCGTTCAGGCTCATCCGGGCCGGTTCCAGCCGGCCGGCCAGCTGCTCCGCCAGGGTGGCGGCCTGCTGGGCGGCGTCCACCTTCTCCTGAAGGGCGGTGCGGGTCTCCTCCCAGCGCTCCAGCCACTCGGCGGACTCCTGGTGCTGTTCCTCCGCCGCCCGGGACTCCCGCTCCAGGTCGGCCCGTTCGCGGCCGATCCCGGCGCTGCGCTGCTCGGCGCGGTACGCGGCGCCGAGCGCGCCCAGTTCCTCGCGCAGCCGCTGCTCGACGCCAGCCAGCTGCTCGGCGCCCGCCTCCCGCAGCGGGGGCGGCAGTTCCGCCCGGGCGGCCGTCTCGGCGTGCGCGGCGGCGAGGTGTGCCGAGGAGGCCGCGCCGCGCAGCTCCAGGGCGGGGGCCACCAGCGCTCCGCGCCGGGCCCCGTCCAGCAGCCCGCGCACGCGCTCCCGCTCCGGCCCGGCCTCGGCGAGCAGCGCGGCGCGGCCGACGGTCTCCGCGTGCCGGCGCTGCAGCCGGTCGAGCTCGCGCGCTTCCTCGGCGGCCCGCCGGGCGGCGGCGTGCCGGCCTTCGACGGCGGCGAGCGCGTACGCGGCGACGTCGAGGCGGTCCCGGGCCGAGCAGCGGGCGACGGCCGCCCAGGCACGGACCGCTCCGGCCAGCCCGGGGTCTCCCGGCTGGTGTCCGGGCAGTGGCCAGGCCCGCAGGTCGGCGCTGTCCCCGGCGGCCTGGGCGAGCCGCTGGGCGGTGTGCAGCACCTTCTCGTCGCCGGCCCGGACCCGGGCCTCGGCGGCCCGGCGCCGCTCCCCGAGCAGGGTCTCCACGGCCGCGAACCGGCGGGTGTCGAAGAGCCGGCCCAGAAGCCGGCCGCGGGCCGCCTCGTCGGCGCGCAGGAACCGCGCGAACTCCCCCTGCGGCAGCAACACGACCTGGCAGAACTGCTCGCGGCTGATGCCGAGCAGCTGCTCGATCTCCTCGCCGATCTCCTGATGTGATCGGCTGAGCGCCTCCCAGCCCGCGCCGGTGCGCTCGCGCAGCCAACTCTGCGCTTTGTCCCTGGTGGTGCCCGTGCCCCGCTTCTTCGGACGCTCCTGCTCGGGGCGGCGGGTGATCTCCAGGCGCCGGCCGCCCGCGGTGAGTTCGAGGGTGACCTCGGTGGGGGTGCCGGCGGCGGCGTGGTCGCTGCGCAGGCTGGTGCCGGGGGCCTGGCGGGCGCCGGGCACCGAACCGTAGAGGGCGTAGCAGACGGCGTCGAGCACCGAGGTCTTGCCCGCACCGGTGGGTCCGTGCAGCAGGAAGATGCCGGCGCCGGAGAGGGCGTCGAAGTCGATCTCCTGGGGTGCGGCGAACGGCCCGAAGGCGGTGACGGCCAGCCTGTGCAGCCTCATCGGTGGATCTCCCGGTGGCTGTCGTCGGCGCGTACGTCGTCGAAGGCGCCCGCCAGGACGGCGCGTTCGGCCTCGTCCGGCCGGCCGCCGCCGCGCACGTGGGCGACGAAGTCCTCGGCGATCTGCTGGTCGGTGCGGCCGCGGAGCCGCTGGGCATAGGAGGCCCCGGTCTCCTCCCGGCGGCCCTCGGGGTCGAAGGCGAGAGTGAGGGTGTGCGGGAAACGGGCTGCGAGGCGGGCCATCGGCTCCTCGGGGCGTACCGGGTCGGTGAGGGTGGCCTCCACCCAGGCCTCTTCGTGCACGGTGTACGCGGGGTCGTCGAGCAGGTCGTCGATCCGTCCGCGCAGCCTCGCGAGGGCACGGGGTACGGGGGTGTCGACGCGCTCGGCGGCGGTGATCTCTCCCTGTGCGCCCAGTTCGATCATCCACATGCTCTTGCGGTGGCCGGCTTCGGAGAAGGAGTAGGCGAGCGGGGAGCCGGAGTAGCGGACCCGTTCGCTGATCGTCTGGCAGCCGTGGAGGTGGCCGAGGGCGGTGTAGTCGATCCCGTCGAAGACGGAGGCGGGGACGGCCTGAACGCCTCCGACGGCGATGTCCCGCTCGCTGTCGCTGGACTGCCCGCCGGTGACGAAGGCGTGCGCCAGGACGACGGAGCGGGTGCCGGGCGGGCGGCCGGCGAGATCGGCCCGGATCCGGTCCATGGCCGCGCCCAGGACCGCCTCGTGGCTGGCCTTCTGCGCGCCGAACTGGTCCTTGACCAGGGCCGGCTCCAGGTACGGCAGCCCGTACAGCGCCACGTCACCGTGCGCGTCGGCCAGGACCACCGGGTCGGCGCAGCCCGCCGGGTCGGTGCGCAGGTGGATCCCGGCGCGGTCGATCAGCCCGGCCCCGACCCCGATCCGGCGCGCGGAGTCGTGGTTCCCGGAGATCATGACGGTGGGCACGCCCAGCCGTGCGAGCCGGTGCAGCGCCCGGTCGTACAGCTCGACGGCGGGCAGCGGGGGCACGGCACGGTCGTAGACGTCTCCGGCGACGAGGACGGCGTCCACCTCGTGCGTGCGGACCGTCTCGACGAGGTGGTCCACGAAGGCGGCCTGGGCGCCGAGCAGGTTCACCCGGTGGAAGGCCCGGCCGAGGTGCCAGTCGGAGGTGTGCAGGAACTTCACTCGCCGGCCCCGCCGCACATACGGTCTCCCCCTGGTCGTCTCCCGCTCGCTGAACCCCTCTACGCTAACCCGTCCCCGGGGGCGCTCAGGGCGCGTACGTCTCCCCGCCGAGAGTGAGGGCGGCGCTGCCGGCCGTGGTGTCGGCGAGCCAGGCCTCGAAGGCGGGCAGGTCCGCCTCGGGGAGGGCGACCTCGATCTCGACGGCGGCCCCGTAGCGCAGGTCCACCACGGTCCGGCCGGTGGAGCGCAGGTCGTTCTGCGTCTTCCCGGCCCGCTGGTGGTCGACGGTGACGGTGGCCAGCCGGTAGCGCCGCCGGGTGACGGTGCCGAGCTCGTCGAGGGCCTCGCCGACGACTCCGCCGTAGGCGCGGATCAGACCTCCGGCGCCGAGTTTCACGCCGCCGTAGTAGCGGGTGACGACGGCGACGGCGTAGCGGACGTCCCGGCGCATGAGCATCTGCAGCATGGGCACCCCGGCGGTGCCGCCGGGCTCGCCGTCGTCGCTGGCCTTCTGGACGGCGGCGTCGGCACCGATGACGTAGGCGTAGCAGTGGTGCGAGGCGGTGGGGTGCTCCTTGCGGATCCGCGCGATGAAGTCCTGCGCCTCCGGCTCGGTCGCGGCCGGCGCGAGCGCGCACAGGAAGCGGGAGCGGTTGATCTCCGACTCGTGGACGCCCTCACGGGCCACCGTCACGTACTGGTCTGCCTTCACCGCTCCACCCTAGTCCGTGGCCGTCCCGCTGCGTTCGAACGGATCGACGGGGTGCGCGGCGCCCCGTCGGCCCTGCGGGAATGGGGCGCGCGCCTGTGCGGTTGATCCGGCTGAGCAGCAGCGGAAGACGACGGAAGACACCATCAGGAGGCGGCGCACGTGTACGGCGACCCGGCGGCCATTCGCAAGATCCTCACCGAGCTCGGCGACACCTGGGCCGTGGTGGGCCTCTCGAACAACCGCGACCGGGCGGCCTACGGGGTGGCCCGGGTGCTCCAGCAGTACGGCAAGCGGGTGGTCCCCGTGCACCCCAGGGCCGAGACCGTGCACGGCGAGCCGGGCTACGCCTCGCTGGAGGAGATCCCGTTCAAGGTCGACGTGGTGGACGTCTTCGTCAACAGCGGGCTGGCCGGAGCCGTGGCCGACCAGGCGGCCGCCGTCGGCGCCGAGGCGGTCTGGTTCCAGCTCGGCGTGATCGACGAGTCGGCCTTCGAACGGACCCGCGAGGCCGGGCTGACGATGGTGATGGACCGCTGCCCGGCGATCGAGATCCCGGCGCTCTAGCTTTCGCCGTTCCCGGTCGCGGTCGCGGCGCCGTGTGCGTGCGCCGTGGCCGCGGGCACCGGGGCGGACACCGGAGGGACCGACACCGCGAGGGTCATCTCCATCGGCACGGAACCTTCGTTGCGGTAGGCGTGCGGGAGGTTGGCCTCGAAGGCCGCCGCGGCCCCGGCGGGGACGTGGAACTCCTCGTCGCCGACGACCAGGGTCAGCGCACCGGCCGTGACGTGCAGCATCTCGACGGTGCCGGAGGGGTGCGGGACGGAGTCCGTGCCCTCCCCCGGCACCAGGTGCCAGGTCCACAGCTCCATGGGCCCGCGCTGGTCCGTGCCGATCAGCATGGTCGTCGAGCTGCCCGCCTCGCTCGACCAGATCCGCACCACCTGTTCCGGCGCGACGATCCGCACCCGGGGGCCGCGGTCGTGGTCGAGGAGCGCGGAGATGCTGACGCCCAGGGCGTCGGCCAGCCTGACGGTCGTGCCCACGCTGGGATTCGTGCGGGCCTGCTCGATCTGGATGATCATCCCGCGGCTCACGCCGGACCGGGCTGCCAGGGAGTCCAGGGTGAAGCCGCGCTCTGCGCGCCACCTCTTGAGGTTCCGGGCGAGCGCCTGGGTGAGCTGTTCGAGATCCGACACCATTCCGTCCAATATTTTGGATGCTGCGGTTCAACAGGGTGCACTACCGTGTTCCGTATTCGATGCTGCACTCCGGCGTTCACCGCACTGTACTGCGAGGCCCCTGATGACCGCCCTCTTCGCCCTGGCCACAGCCGTGCTGTGGGGTCTCGCCGACTTCGGCGGCGGGCTGCTGACCCGCAAGATACCGGCGCTCACCGTGGTGGTCGTCTCGCAGGTCGTCGCCGTCGTCGTACTCGGTGCCGTAGTCCTCGGCACGAGGGCCTGGCACGAGGCCGGCCCCCAGCTGTGGTTCGCCGTCGCCGCGGGTGTGGTCGGCCCGGTCGCCATGCTCAGCTTCTACAAGGCCCTGGCCCTCGGCCCGATGGGCGTGGTCTCACCGCTCGGCTCCCTCGGCGTGGTCGTGCCCGTCGCCGCCGGGCTGCTCCTGGGCGAGCGGCCCGGACCCGGCCAGTTCGCCGGCATCGCCGTGGCCGTCGTCGGCATCGTCCTCGCGGGTGGTCCCGAGCTGCGCGGCGCCCCCGTCCAGCGGCAGGCCGTGGTCCTCACCCTGGTGGCGGCCTTCGGCTTCGGGGCGGTGATGGCCTTGATCGCCCAGGCCTCCACCACCGTCACGGGGCTCTTCCTCGCCCTGTTCGTCCAGCGGGTCACCAACGTCAGCGTCGGCGGCGCGGCCCTGTGGGCGCAGACCCGGCGCGGTGTCCCCGCCCTCCCGGAGGGAACGCACCCGCGGATCCTGTGGGGGCTGCTGCCCGCACTCGCCTTCGTCGGCCTGGCAGACGTCGCGGCGAACGGCACGTACGCGGTCGCCGCCCAGAACGGCCCGGTCACCATGGCAGCCGTGCTCTCCTCCCTCTACCCGGTGATCACCGCGCTGGCCGCCTTCGCCGTCCTCAGGGAGCGGCTGCGCACCGTCCAGGCGGCGGGCGCCGGCCTGGCCCTCGCGGGAACGGTCCTGCTGGCCGCCGGCTGAGCCCCGAAGCCCGGAGCCGCCCGGCGTCCTACCGCTCGGCCTCGGCGAGCTCGGCCAGCCCGCGCAGCTGTTCCGGGGTCATGCCGTCGGGGATCGGCACCGGAGCGGGTGTCCGCAGCGGCGGCTGCCAGCCCGTCTCCGGCTGCCAGCGCCGCACGACCCGGGCCGGCGCACCGGCCACCACCGCGTGGTCGGGCACCTCGCCCCGCACGACCGCACCCGCGGCCACCACGACATTGCGGCCCAGTCGCGCGCCGGGCAGGATCACCGAGCCGGTACCGAGCCAGCAGCCGGGTCCGATCTCCACCGGTGCGCTGCGCGGCCACTGCCGCCCGACGGGCTCGTGCGGGTCGTCGTAGCTGTGGTTGGTGGACGTGATGTAGACGCCGGGACCGCAGAAGGTGTTCGACTCGATGGTGATGCGGGCGTCCGCGATGACGTGGCTGCCGCGGCCGATGACCACCCCGTCACCGAGCACCAGCATCGGTTCCGCGCCCAGGTCGAGATCCGGCATCATGCCGGCGGTGAGGGTGACCTGCTCGCCGATGATGCAGTGCGCGCCGAGCCTGATCCACCGCTCGCCGAAGACCGTGCCCTGCGGAAAGGCGAGGCGGGTGCCCTCGCCGATCGCACCGAACCGCAGCCGGCCGGGAGCCTGCGCGGTCACCGCACCGGCCTGCTGCATCCAGCGCCAGCCGGCGTGGACAGCCCGGCTCGCCAGTCTGCGGCGCAGGGCGGCCACAGATGAGAACGTGTTCTGTTTCTTCGGCACTCGGCCACGGTAGTGCGCCGGGCCTCCCCCGTCCGGACGACGGTCCTGTGATCTTCACCCCATCGCGGGCACCGTGCTCCCCGTGCCCTACGGTGCTGTTGGCGCGGCACCAGGACGGCAGACCCCAGACGGCGTACGACGGACGGCAGAGGAAGAGAACATGACGCACCAGGCGGCCCAGGCACTCGTGGCGGGTGTCGGGGGGAAGAACCCGGACATCGACCCCACGGCCTTCACCGCGCCCACCTCGGTCGTGGTCGGGGAGGTCACCCTCGCCGCCGGCGCCAGCATCTGGTATTCGGCGGTGCTGCGCGCCGACTGCGGCCCGATCGCGCTGGGCGCCGACAGCAACGTGCAGGACAACTGCACGCTCCACGTGGACCCGGGCTTCCCCGTGTCGATCGGTGAGCGCGTCTCCATCGGCCACAACGCCGTCGTGCACGGCTGCACCGTCGAGGACGACTGCCTGATCGGGATGGGCGCCACCCTCCTGAACGGCGCGGTGATCGGCGCCGGTTCCCTGGTCGCCGCGCAGGCGCTGGTGCCGCAGGGCATGGTCGTCCCGCCCGGTTCGCTGGTCGCGGGCGTCCCCGCGAAGGTGCGCCGCCGGCTGACCGAGGAGGAGCGCGAGCACATCCGGGGCAATGCCCTGATGTACGTGGAGTTGGCCAAGCAGCACCGCGCCTCGGTCACTCCCGGGGGTTAGGGCGTTCGCGGGAGTCCCGCCCGGCCCGCGACGCCCGGCGCGCACGCCCTCGGGCCGATCCGGCGGGCCACGGCCCGGGGTTTCGAGCCGCCGGGGCGGGCGGCCCCGTCACTCGCCGACGGTGGCGCGGGCCGCCGGCTGTGCGGGGATCTCCGCGCCGGCCGCCCCGGCGGACTCGGCCGCCTTCTTCATCCGGCTGCGCACCACCAGGGTCACGACGAGCCCGAACGCCACGGCGAGGCCCAGGGCCAGCCAGGAGAAGCGCTTCAGCCAGGGCTCCGCGACGATGCCGACCGAGTAGATGACGGCGGTGGTTCCGCCCGCCCAGAGGATCCCGCCGAGGACGTTCGCGACGAGGAACCGCCAGTACGGCATGTGCAGCACACCCGCCAGCGGTCCGGCGAAGATCCGCAGCAGTGCCACGAACCGGCCGAAGAAGACGGCCCACATGCCCCACTTCTCGAAGGAGCGTTCCGCCACAGCCACCTGCTGGGGGCCGAAGTGCTTCGGGAAGCGCCGGCCGAGCCGATCCAGCAGCGGTTTGCCGCCCCGGCGTCCGATGGCGTAGCCGATCGAGTCGCCCACGATCGCGCCGGTGATCGCGCAGAGCCCCAGTACGACGGGGTCGATGTCCCCGTGCTGGGAGGCCAGCAGTGCCGAGCTGACCAGGATGATCTCCCCCGGCAGCGGAATGCCGAGGCTCTCCAGGCCGATGACCAGACCCACCAGGAGATAGATGCTGACCGCCGGAATCGTCTCCAGCCATTCCTGGATGTGCACCGGTACGTCCTCCCGAGTCGTCCCCGGCGCGCCCCCTGTGACACGCCGAACGCGCAGCCTATCGGCTCCCCGGTTCGGCCTTTGACCTCAGAGGCAGTTCCCGCGAGGAACGTCCCACGAACACGTCACGGCGGCCGGCGCCCGGCACCCAGCCGTGCTTCTCGGGGTCCCACGACGACAGCGTCCGTGCGTCGATGTCGACGGTGACGCGCTGCGCCGCGCCCGGTGCCAGGGTGATCCGCCGGTAGCCGGCGAGTGCGCGGACCGGCTGGTCGAGCCGGAGCTCCGCCGAGGGGCCCACGTACACCTGGGCCACTTCCGTGCCCTTGCGGCGGCCGGTGTTGCGGACCGTGAACTCCACGCGCAGCCCGCCGCGCTGCGCCCGGACCGTGAGTTTCTCGTAGTGCCAGCTCGTGTAGGACAGGCCGTGTCCGAAGGGGAAGAGCGGGGCCTCCCGTTGGGCGTCGTACCAGCGGTGGCCCACGTGGACGCCCTCGGAGTACTCCTGCCGGCCGCCCACCCCCGGATAGCGCGCCGGGTGCCGGCCGACCGGGGTGGTCCGCTCGTCGGCCGGGAAGGTCTGGGTGAGGCGCCCTCCGGGGTCCACGTCCGCGAAGAGGATGTCGGCGGTGGCTCCGGCGCCTTCCTGCCCCGGGTAGTACATCTGGAGGACCGCCCCGGTGCGCGCGAGCCACGGCATGGTGGTGGCGGAGGAGGTGTTGAGCACGACCGTCGTACGAGGGTTCGCGGCGGCCACCGCCTCGATCAGCCGCTCTTGCCCGCCGGGAAGCGCCAGTGAGGTGCGGTCGCTGCCCTCGGTGGAGTCCTCGTAGGCGAACAGGACCACGCTGCGGGCCGCCTTCGCGGTGCGCACCGCCTCGGCGACGTCCGCGGCCCGGATCGCCCCGCTGACGTGCCGCAGGCGGAAGCGCTGTCCCTTGTCCCCGCCGGCGGCGCTCACGGCGAGCCGGTGCGTGCCGGCCTTGAGCGTGAGGGTGCGGCGGCGCACGGCCATGCCGTCGGGTGCGCAGCCGAGCAGTCCGCCCGCGTAGTGCTCGGCCACGCCTTGCCGGACGGGGAACAGCTCCTCCCCGTCGAGCCGTACGCCGGGCCGCTTCCCGGTGTAGTGGACCAGCAGGGTCCACTCGTCGTCGGCCGCCAGGCGGAAATCGCCCTCGTACGTCCAGATGCGACCGGGACCGACCTCGCGGACCTCCAGGTCGGCGGCCGGGGTGAGCAGCCCCGCGGGGAACGGCCGCCCGTACAGGTCCTCGCCGAGGGCGTGGCGGACGGTCGCTCCGGTCCCGGCCCGGCGCCGGATGGCCGTGAGCGGGGCGGCCGCTCCGTCGGGGACCACGTGCGAACTGCCCCCGCCGCCGGTGAACGGGATCTGGGCGGTGGGGCCGATCACCGCGATCGAGCGGGCCGCGGCCCCGGTCAGCGGCAGGGTGCCGTGTTCGTTGCGGAGCAGCACGGCACCGGCGGCAGCCACCTTGCGCGCGACCCCGGGCGCCTGCCGCGGCATCGCGCGGGGAGCGGGCGGGCTGCCGGGCCGCGAGCAGCCCGAAGCGGTCCATGGTGGTCAGGATCCGGCGCACGGCCTGGTCCACGGCGGCTTCCGGCACGGAGCCGCCGCGCACCGCCTCTCGCGCAGCGGCCCGCCGAAGTGGGTTCCGCCGGGCATCTCCATGTCGAGGCCGGCGCGGATGGCGGCGACGGTGCTGTGCGCGGCGCCCCAGTCGGAGACCACCCAACCGTCGAAGCCCCAGCTGCTCCGCAGCAGTTCGTCGAGCAGTGGCCGGCTCTCGCAGGCGTGGACTCCGTCGACCTTGTTGTGGGCGCCCATCACGGCGCCCGCGCCGGCGGCTACGGCGGCCTCGAAGCCCCGCAGCTCGGTCTCGTGCAGCGGCTGCTCGCCGACGGTCACGTCGACGGTGTCGCGGCCGTGTTCCTGGTTGTTGAGGGCGAAGTGCTTGACGGCGGCGATGAGGCCCTCGTCCTGGATGCCGCGGACGAGCTCGCCGGCCAGGTCGGCGGTGAGCAGCGGGTCCTCGGCGAAGGTCTCGAAGTTCCGGCCTCCGTACGGCGTGCGGATGAGGTTGACCAGGGGGGCCAGCACGACGTCCTGGCCGAGGGCCCGACCCTCGCGGCCGATGACGCGTCCGTACGCGCGGGCCAGCGCCGGGTCGAAGGCGGAGGCGAGCAGTACTGGCGCGGGCAGTGCGGTGGCGGGCCGGTCGACCCGCACCCCGGCCGGCCCGTCGGCGAAGCACAGGGGCGGGATGCCCAGTCGCGGCACGCCGGGCAGGTACCCGGCCCCGCCCCGGTGGGCGGGGTCGGGGGCCCCGTGCAGCAGGGCGGTCTTCTCCTCGAGGGTGAGCAGCTCCAGCAGGGCGTCGATTCGGGCGGCGCCCCCCGTACCGGTCCCGCTGCCTGCGGCGGGTGCGGCCGGTGCGCCGCCGGTGGGCCCGCGCAGGCTCCCGGGCGGCGGCCCGGCGGGAGCGCAGCCGCCCACTCCGAGGACTCCGCCCGCCGCTGCGATCAGCCGCATCGCCGAACGTCGTGACACGTCCTCGCTCATGGGTGCTCCCTGCGGCGTGGGTCGGGGGGAGCGGCCCGCGCCGGACCGCTCCCCCAGCCACTGTGGGCCGCGTGTCCGCGGGCCCGGCCGAGACGCGCCACCGGGGCGCCGAGGTTCAGCCCTCCGGCAGGGGCGGCAGGCTGTCAGGGGTGCGCCGGGGCTCGTCCTGGCTCTGGATGCGCGCCTCGGTGCGGTGTCCGCGCGCGATGTAGTCCCGTACGACGGCCTCCACCGCGTCCTGCGGGGAGCCGACCCCGGCGAGCACCATCACCTCCACCACGAGTTCGGCGTCGAGGCTGATGTTGACCTTGGCCACGATTACCCCCTCCATCGTCCGTCGTGCCAGGACTCTAGCGCCGGAAGCGGTACGTGCCCGCCACCCCATGGGCGACGGGCACGTACCGGACGGGACGCTATGCGTTCGGGCGCAGGGTCCAGACGACGGTCATCTCCCCGGTCACGGCCTCGTCCTCGCGCTGGATGGCGATGGTGACCGGGAACTCGGGGCGGCCGCCCGCGTCGAGCTCGGCCACGACCTCGGCGGCCGGGCGGCCGAGGGTCGCGGTGGCGGTGACGACGCCCTTGGCGAGCTTCTTGTAGCCGATCTCGGCCTTCACGGCGAGGGGCACGGCCCGGGAGAGCTGTTCGCCGAAGGCGGCCAGGACGATGGCGCCGCTCGCGGACTCGGCGAGGGTGAACATGGCACCGGCGTGCGGGCCGCCGACGTGGTTGTGGAAGTCGGGCTGATCCGGAAGCCGGACGACCGCACGCTCGGGGGTGGTCTCCAGGAACTCGAGGTTCAGGGTCCGGGCCATCGGCACGGTCGCGGCGAGCAGTTCGCCCACGTTCATCTGGTCTGCGCTCATAGAACGCGATGTTACCCACGAGTAGGCAGGATTGGCCAGGGCTCCCCAGGGGGCGGCCGTGGCTCCCCGGGGGGCCTCCCACTATCGTTACCGGCCATGTGGCCAGGACAGCAGCAGCCGCCCGGGGGCGAGCAGAACCCCCAGGACGCGCATCAGAACCCGTACGCGCAGCCGCCGGGACAGCCCGCGCAGCCGAACCCGTACCAGCAGCAGCCGGGTTACGGATACCCGCAGCAGCCCGGCTACCAGCAGCAACCGGGCTACCAGCAGCCGCAGAGCACCCCGGGCCAGCCCTGGGGACAGCCCCAGGCACCGCAGCAGGCCCAGCCCTCCGGCGGCAGCGCGTACTCGACGAAGACCGTGGCCATCGTCGCGGCCGCCGCGGTCGTCGTGGCGGCGGCCGCGACCGGCGCATACGTCCTGACCCGGGACGACAAGAAGACCGAGGCCGACGGCAAGCCGGCCACGAGCTCCTCCGCACCCGCCGAGGAGCCCGCCCCGGCCGGCAGCAGCCCCAACCCGCGGGCCGGCGGCGCCCTGCAGCCCGTCATCCCGGGGTGGAAAGTCGTCACCAACACGAAGTACAACGTCGCCTACGACGTACCCCCGGAGTGGAACGTCAACGACCCCGGCGTCTCGCTGTACTACGACGACGAGGTCAAGAACGACGGCAAGCCGGTCATCACCATGTCCGGCACCGCCACCCTCAAGCGGGAGTGGTGCACGGTCGACAAGGACGCCGACGGCAATCTCGAAAAGTTCTCGATCGCGGACGCCGGCGTCAAGGGAGCCCAGGGCGCCAAGGACACCGCCCAGGCCGCGACCGACAACACCGGCACCTGGGTGTGGGCGGGCTTCGCCCAGAAGGAGCCGAAGGGAACGGTCAAGGTGACCGACCCCAAGGAGTTCACGACCGCTTCCGGGATCAAGGGCCACATGGTCGTCGCGACTGCGCCCAACGTGAAGAAGGAGCACAAGTGCTCCACCGACGGCAAGGCGGTCGGCTTCGCCTTCCGCAACGCCGCCGGCGACTTCGCCAGCTTCGCCCTGATCACCGCGGCCGGCGTGAAGGAAGAGGTCCCCACCGAGGTTTCCGACAAGATCCTCAGCTCCATCCGGCTCACCACCGGATGATCTGCGGCGCACGGCGCCCCGGCCCGGACCGGTAATCCATTTGGACTTCCCCGGCCGGGCCGGGGATAGTCCGGGAGTGAGTTCTCCCCCCGACGCACCGCACCGTACCCCGGCGCCCCGCCACAGCCGCGGCCGACCGGAGTGGGCGGGCCGCAACTACACCCTGCTCACGGGCGCGGCGGTGGTCACGAACCTCGGCAGTCACGGGGCGCTCATCGCCTCCGCCTTCGCCGTCCTGGAGGCCGGCGGCTCGGGTGGCGACGTGGGACTGGTCGCCGCCGCCCGCACGCTGCCGCTCGTCCTCTTCCTGCTCGTCGGGGGCGCCGTGGCCGACCGCCTGCCGCGCCACCGCGTGATGGTCGCCGCCAATGCCCTGAACTGCCTCTCGCAGGCCGTCTTCGCCCTGCTCGTCCTCACCGGTGACCCGCAGCTGTGGCAGATGATGCTGCTGACGGCGCTGTGCGGCACCGGTACGGCCTTCTTCAACCCGGCGGCCGAGGGCATGCTCCTCTCCACCGTCTCCGGCGAACACGCCAACCGCGCCTTCGCCCTCTTCCGCCTGGCCGTGAACGGCGCCGGCATCGGCGGAGCGGCCCTCGGCGGGGCCATGATTGCCGCGATGGGCCCGGGCTGGGTGCTGGCCGTGGATGCCGCCGCCTTCGCGATCGCCGGGGCCCTGCGCGCCTTCCTCGACGTCGGCCACACCCCCGACCGGTCACCCGGCGGCGGCCTGCTGGCCGACCTGAGGGAGGGCTGGGTGGAGTTCCGCACCCGGCCCTGGCTGTGGAGCATCGTGCTCCAGTTCTCCGTCGTCGTCGCCGTCGTCGGCGCGGCGGAGGCGGTCTACGGTCCGCTGGTCGCCCGGGACCGGCTGGGCGGGCCGGCTCCCTGGGGTCTGGCCCTGGCACTGTTCGGCGTCGGCACCATCGCCGGGGCCGTCCTGATGATCGCGTGGAAACCGCGGAGGCTGCTGCTGGTCGGCACGCTGTGCGTGTTCCCGCTCGCGCTGCCGTCGGCGGGACTCGCGGTGCCGCTGCCGGTGTGGGCGCTGTGCGCGGTGATGTTCGTCAGCGGAGCCGCGATCGAGGTCTTCGGCGTGAACTGGATGACGACGATGCACCAGGAGATCCCGGAGGAGAAGTTCTCCCGGGTCTCCGCCTACGACTGGTTCGGCTCGGTGTCGATGCTCCCGCTGGCCACGGCCCTGGCCGGGCCCGCCGAATCCTCCTTCGGCCGCACCGAGGCGCTGTGGGGCTGCGCATCCCTGGTCGTCGTGGTCACCGCTCTGGTCCTGCTGGTCCCGGACGTGCGCCGGATGACGCGCAAGCCGCCCGTCCGCCCGACCGGGGGCCCCGTCGCCTTCGAGCCGGCCGCCACGCCGTCCGCGCCCGTCCCGGCCCCGTTCACGACACCGTTCCCGTCCGCGGACCCGTCCTCGTCCTCGTCCGACATCACCCCAGGCTGAAGGCGCCCTCCGGCGGAGCCGGCGAGGGGGTCGCGTCCGCATCCGGTACGGGCACCGCGCCCCTGGCGAAGCGGGCCAGGCCGGCACCGTGTTCGACGCGGGCGGGAAAGGCGTCGGACGCGCACCGGCGGGCCAGCGTCACCACGTCCAGCGGGGCGTCGGAGGCCAGCAGCACGGCGTTCCCGAAGCGCCGCCCCCTCAGCACCGACGGTTCGGCGAGCAGGGCGAGCTCCGCGAAAGCGGCGCCGAAGGTGGCCAACTGTGCCCGCAGGAAGTCGAAGGGCGCCCCATCGGCCAGATTCGCCGCGTACAGCCCGCCGGGCCGCAGCACCCGCGCGGCCTCCCGCGCGTACTCCAGCGAGGTCAGCTGCGCCGGGACCCGCGAGCCGCCGAACACGTCGGCCACCACCACGTCCGCACTCCCCCGCGGCGCCGCCTCCAGCCAGGCCCGGGCGTCGGCGGTGTGCACGGTGATCCCGGACCCCTCCGGCAGCGGCAGGTGCTCGGCCACCAGCTCGACCAGGCCGGCGTCGAACTCCACCACCGCCTGCCGGGAACCGGCACGGGTGGCCGCGGCGTAGCGGGGCAGGGTGAGGGCCCCGCCACCCAGGTGCAGCAGGTCCAGCGGGAGCCCGGGCTCCGCCGCGCAGTCCAGGACGTGCCCGAGGCGGCGGACGTACTCGAATTCCAGGTGCTGCGGATCGTTCAGGTCCACATAGGACTGAGGGGCCCCGTCGACGGTCAGCAGCCAGGCCCGTTCCCGGTCGATGTCCGGCATCAGCTTGGCGGTTCCCTGGCCCACGTCCCGGGTCACCGGGATCCGTTCGTCGCTCACCGCTCCATTGTCCGGCAGGCCCCGGGACCCCGGAGGCCGGGTCCGGGTCCGGGGCCCGCCGGTCCCCCGGGCGTGTGGTCCTCCAGCCCGGACGTCAGTCCGGGCCGCCCGACCACACGGCCGCGGCCGCGGCCGTGTGCTGCGCGGCCTGCGCCAGGCCGGCCCGGGCCGCCGGGTCCCGCCGGGCCGGATCCAGTACGTTGCGCCCGAAAGCCTTGCGGGCCGTGGCCGACGGGGTGATGAGCAGGACCTTCGCCCCCGCCTCGCGCAGCCGGGCCGCCTGGGCGGCCGGTGCGGGGACGAGCCCGGAGCCGAGTGCGATCGGGGCGATGACCACCACCCGGGCGTATCCGGCGGCAAGGTCCGCGTTAGTGGCGGAACGGACACCTCCGTCGATGAAGCGGCGTTCGCCGACGGTCACCGGGGGCCATACCCCGGGCACCGCGCAGCTCGCCGCCACCGCGTCGACCAGCCCGCTGCCGTCCTCCCGGTCGAAGGCCCGGAGCTCACCGCTGAGCGCGTCCACGGCGGTGACCACGAACCGCCGCTCGGGCCACTCGTGCGAGACCAGCCGGGCCGCGAGCACCTCGCGGCGGTCCGCCTCGGGGCCGGTGTCCGCCGCCAGGGCCATGGCCCCCACCCGGCGGCGGTAGGCGGTGGCGTCGCTGCGCGAGCGCACCATCGCCAGCGCGTACCGGGCGAAGACGGCCGCCCCCAGCTTTGCGGCCGCCTCCCCCGCCGCGTCGCCGAGTTGGCGCTCGTACAGCTCCTGGGGGCTGAACCGCCCGGAGGCGAGCTGGGCGCCGACCACCGAGCCGGCCGAGGTGCCCACGATCAGGTCGGCGGTGGTGAGGTCCACTCCCGCGCGGGCGAGGCCGTAGAGGATTCCGCACTCCCAGCCGATGCCGGTCAGTCCGCCGCCGCCCAGCACCAGCGCCGTGTCGCCGCCCATGCCCGCCCGCCCCCTTGGTCGTGTCCGCGTGCCTGTGGTGACGGCAGTCTGGCGCAGCCATCCTGCCGTCACCACAGCGGGGTCCGGGTCGGCCGGGTCAGTCCAGGACGGCCGTCACCGTCCCGGCGCCGACCGTCCGTCCGCCCTCCCGGATCGCGAAGCCGAGCCCTGCCTCCAGCGGGACCTCCCGCCCGAGCTCGACGGTCATGGTGACCGTCTCGCCGGGCCGGGCGATGCCCGCAACGCCCAGGTCCACGTCCCCCACCACGTCGGCGGTGCGGATGTAGAACTGCGGCCGGTAGCCGGTGGCCACCGGGGTCGTGCGGCCGCCTTCGCGCCCGGAGAGCACGTAGACCTGTGCGCTGAAGCGCCGCTTCGGCCGCACGCTGCCGGGGGCGGCCACCACGTGCCCGCGGCGCACGCCGTCGCGTGGTACCCCGCGCAGCAGCAGCGCGACGTTGTCCCCGGCCTCGGCGGACTCCATCGGCTTCCCGAAGGTCTCCAGGCCGGTGACGACCGTCTCGGACGGCTCGCCGTCTCCGCCCAGGAGCGCGACGCGGTCGCCGAGGCGCACGCTGCCGCGCTCGACGGCGCCGGTCACGACCGTCCCGCGCCCGGTGATGGTCAGCACGTTCTCCACGGGCAGCAGGAACGGCGCCCGCGTGTACCGCACGGGCGTGGGTACGTACGTGTCCACCGCGTCCAGCAGCGCCTCGATCGCCCCGGTCCACCGGGGGTCGCCCTCCAGCGCCCCGAGCCCGGAGACCCGTACGACGGGTGCGCCCTCACCGCCGTAGCCGTGCGCGGTGAGCAGTTCGCGCACCTCCAGCTCGACGAGGTCGGTCAGCTCGGGGTCCCCGGCGTCGGCCTTGTTGATCGCGACGACGATGTGGTCGACGCCGACCTGGCGGGCGAGGAGCACGTGCTCGGCGGTCTGTGGCATGACCCCGTCGAGCGCGGAGACGACGAGGATCGCGCCGTCGAGCTGCGCCGCTCCTGTGACCATGTTCTTGATGTAGTCCGCGTGCCCCGGCATGTCGACGTGGGCGTAGTGGCGGGTGTCGGTCTCGTACTCGACGTGGGTGAGGTTGATGGTGATGCCGCGCCGGGCCTCCTCGGGGGCCCGGTCGATGCGGTCGAAGGGCACGAAGGACGCGCCACCGCGCTCGGCGAGGACCTTGGTGATGGCGGCGGTGAGAGTGGTCTTGCCGTGGTCGACGTGTCCCATGGTGCCGATGTTGAGGTGCGGCTTGGTCCGCACGAAGGCCGTCTTGGCCATGATCTCTTCCCGTTGCTCGAAGCGTGGACGGGACCCCTGAACCGAGCCGACCCTCCCCCTGCGGGGTCCGCCGGACGATCCGGGAAGGGTCAGCTTCGTGCGCCGTCGAAGGCGGCCTGGACGGTTGCGTCCGGGAATGCGGCAGCCTTCGGCGCGTCCGCGACTGCGGACGGCGCTGCGGGGAAGGCGAACCGGGACATGGGCCGATACTCGCGGACCGTTCCGCCTCCGTCGAATGATTTACGGGTGAACCGGCCGGAGGTCAGAGGTTCTTGAGGGCCTCGCGCACGGACAGCGGGGACAGAGCGGCGCGTTCGGCGTCGACGAAGGCGCGCACCGCGTCGGGGTCCGTCTTCGCGTACTCGCGCAGGGCCCAGCCGATGGCCTTGCGGAGGAAGAAGTCCGGGTGGCCGGCCTGGTGGCGGCAGTAGGCGAAGAGCCGTCCGACGTCGGTGGTGCCCTTGCGGCGGAGCTGGTGGAGGAGGGCGGTGCGGGCGAGCCACGGGTCCTCGCTCCCGATCCATTCGTCCATCACCGGGGCGAGGTCCGGGTCGGCTGCCACCAGCGGGCCGACCGTGTGCGCGGCGAGCAGGTCGACGGTGTCCCACCAGGGGACGGTGGTGATCAGGTGCCGGGCGACCGGGAGCAGCCCGGAGGAGCACCGGACGACGTGGCGGCGCAGGTAGTCCACCGCGAAGTAGTGGTACTCCCGCTCGGGGAGCCGCCAGCAGCGCAGTGCGAGCGCCGCGACGTCCGCCTCGGAAGGCCGGGGAGTGTTCTTCGTCACTGCCCTGGACAGCTCCCGGCGCAGCGGTGCGGGGATGCCGAGGAAGGGCGCCACGTGCTGCATGTAACCGGTCATGGCCTCGGCCCGCGCGGGATCGGCCGCGGGCACGTACGCCCCGGTCAGCCGCTCCAGCAGGGTGCCGGCCAGGGTGCTGCGGGGAACCCTGGGGGGTCGCCCGTCGTTCGATGGCATGAGGCCCAGATTACGGCGCGATGACGCATGGCTGGGCTAGTCTCCCGGGATGTCCCTCCTCCTCTCGCCGTGGGCCCGGCTGGCGCTGCTCGTCGTGCTGCTCGCAGCGGCCGGCGCGTGCGTGCTGGTCTACGAACCCCAGCGGATCCTCTCGGAGGGCTGGCCGCCGGGACTCCCGGTGGGCACGGCCGTCGTGTTGTTCGCGACCGTGTACGGCGTGTGTTCGGCGGCGTTCGTGCCGCGCCCGCTGCTCAACCTGGCCGCGGGAGCCGTCTTCGGCACGCAGTTCGGCGTCGTCGCGGCGGTGGGGGGCACCGTGCTGGGCGCGGGGATCGCCTTCGGGCTGGGCCGGGCGATGGGCCAGGAGGCTTTGCGTCCGCTCCTGCGCGGGCGCTGGCTGGAATCGGCGGACGGACAGCTCAGCCGGCACGGGTTCCGCTCGATGCTGGCGGTGCGCCTCTTCCCCGGCGTGCCCTTCGTGGTGGCCAACTACTGCGCGGCGGTATCCCGCTGCGGCTGGGCTCCCTTCCTGCTCGGGACGGCGCTCGGCGTGGTCCCGAACACCACGGCCTACGTGATCGCGGGGGCCAGTGCCTCCTCCCCCGGATCCCCCGCGTTCCTCGTCTCGTTCGGCTTCATCGTGGTCTCCGTGGTGGCCGCGGGGGTCGTGGGCTGGCGCAGAAGGCACCGTCTGGCGCCCCCTCGGTCCGGCGGGCCGGCGTACGAACTGGCCTCCGGACACCCCCCAGTGGTCAGTGGCGCTTCGCACGGGCCCTAGCATCGGACCCGAACTGCCCGACGATCACAAGGACGAGCGCACCCCGACATGAGCTGGTTCGAATCCCTAATCCTCGGTCTCGTCCAAGGGCTTACGGAGTTCCTCCCGATTTCCTCCAGCGCCCACCTGCGGCTGACCGCGGCATTCGCCGGCTGGCACGACCCAGGAGCGGCCTTCACGGCCATCACCCAGATCGGCACCGAGGCCGCCGTTCTGATCTACTTCCGCAAGGACATCGCGCGGATCGTCTCCACCTGGTTCCGTTCCCTGTACACGAAGGCCCTGCGCTCCGAGCAGGACGCGAAGATGGGCTGGCTGGTGATCGTGGGCTCGCTCCCGATCGGCATCCTCGGCCTCGCCTTCAAGGACGCGATCGTCGGTCCGGCCCGCGACCTGCGGCTGACGGCCACGACCCTGATCGTGATGGGCATCGTGCTGGGCGTCGCCGACCGGCTGGCCGCGCGCGACGAGGAGGGCGGCCGGCACCGGGCGATCCGCGAGCGCAAGACGCTCCAGCAGCTGGGCGTCAAGGACGGCCTGATCTTCGGCTTCTGCCAGGCGATGGCTCTGATCCCGGGTGTCTCCCGCTCCGGTGCGACGATCTCCGGCGGTCTGCTGCTGGGCTTCACCCGCGAGGCGGCGGCCCGTTACTCCTTCCTGCTCGCCATCCCGGCCGTGCTGGCCTCGGGCGCCTTCGAGATCAAGGACGTGATCGAGGAGCCGGGCCACATCTCCTGGGGTCCGACGGTCTTCGCGACGGTCATCGCCTTCTGCGTGGGCTACGCCGTGATCGCGTGGTTCATGAAGTTCATCACCACCAAGAGCTTCATGCCCTTCGTGATCTACCGGATCCTGCTCGGCATCGTGCTGTTCGTGCTGATGGGCACGGACGTGCTGAGCCCGCACGCGGGCGAGTCCGGCAGCTGAAACCGGGCCGCGCAGGTAGCGCTGTCCAGCATTTCCCAGCGCCTGATTGCAGCACCGCACCATGATCATTTCCTGCCCACCAAGGAGACCGGGAAACGAGCAGCCAGAGGTGCGCACCTGCGAAGTCGGAAGCAGAAAGGAGGGCCCGCACAGCAGCTGACGCTGGGCCCTCCTACGTGGCGACCGGCCCCGGTCGGTCGAGGCTGAGACGCGCCAGCAGGCCCTGGACACGGCCGGCGAGCGCCTCCTCCGGGTCCGGGCTGATGGTGGCAAGTGCCGCTGCGGCCGTCACGATGACGTCGCTCGGCCCCTTCTCGACAAGCCGCCAGCGCGGGCGGTGGGGAAGTCGAGGGTGTAGCTGTCGGGGTTCCCGTTGCCGGCCAGGCCCATGAGCTTGCCGGAGCTGGTCCAGCTGCCGAATCCGAGGTGTTCGGCGACGGTCTCGTAGAACCAGCCCAGCGACTGGCTGAACGGGAACTGGTGATCGGTCGCGTCCAGCTGCTCGGCGAGCGGGAAGCTGCCGCCACAATGGGAGGCATGCCCTCCAGCCCACACCACCCCGCACCCACGTCGAAGAACCTCTCGGGCACGGACGCCGAGGACCTCGCGCTGTACCGGGAGAAGTTCCGGTGCCGTCTGCCGGAGTCGCTGGACGAGTTGCACGGCCCGACCCAGGGGGTCGTCGAGCTGCCGCTGCACATGGCCTGGTCCGGGATGACCTCGTACGACCTGGGCAAGCCGCGCCAGCGCCTGGGCCTGTACCGCGCTGTCTTGCATGAGGGCCTGCACGACGACCTGCCCCGCTACCTCAACCAGGACCTGCTCCTCCAGCTGTGGCCGGTGCTGCGCACTCTCGTCGGCCGCACCGTGCACACCGTGTGGGAGGACGCCTTCGCTCAGCTCGCCTCCCGCACCCAGGCAGCCGCGTGACGGACATGCCGGAGCTGCACGCGCGGCTCCTGGCGGATCTGATCGCCCTCGGCTCCCCGTATCCCCTGGTCCTCACTGGCGGGTATGCCGTGCGGGCGCACCGCCTCGTGAACCGCCCCAGCCAGGACCTCGATGTCGCCACCGAGAACCCGGCGCCCATGGCCGACATCGCAGCCACGCTCCGCGCCGGCCTGGAAGCCCGCGGCTGGAAGGTGCACGCGCTGGAGACCGCCCCGCTGTCCGCCCGCTTCACCGTGACCGACCCGGCCACCGGGCAGGACTGCGAGGTCGACGTCCTCAAGGAGATCTTCTGGCGGCCGGTCGCCCAGAGCCCGTACGGGCCCGTCCTCGCGGAGGACGTGATCGGGACCAAGGTCCGCGCCCTCTCCGACCGCGGAGCGCCCCGCGACCTGATCGACGTGTTCGCAGCCTCCCGCCGTTGGAGCGGCTCGTCCATGGACCACGTCGTCCGGATCCCCGCCGAGATGATCACTGGCGTCCGGCGCGTCGGACCCACACGGGCCGAGTGAGAGGTCCGGTCGCTCGACTACGCTGATACCAGCGTTGGGCCCGCGTCCGCGATCCGGGATGAAGGCCCCTGACCTCTTCGAGGCGCCTGGAGGAAACCGTGACCGCCGAACTCCCCGACTGGATGATCCCGCCCAGGATCAGCGGCTGGGAAGCCGATGACCTCGACCGCCTCGCCCAGGCGCCGCGGCACACCGAACTCATCGACGGAGCCCTGATCTTCATGATGTCGCCGCAGCGGTCCTGGCACGCCCGGCTGGTGGAGAACCTGACCTTCGCCCTGCGCCAGGCCGCCCCCGACGGGTTCGACGCCGAGCGAGAGATGACCGTCCGGCTCGACAAGAAGAGCCGCCCCGAGCCCGACATCCTGCTCACCACCGCCTCCTACGACCCCGACCGGACCTGGTACGCGCCCGAGGACGTCGCCCTGGTCATCGAGGTCGTCTCGGAGGAGTCGGCGGACCGCGACCGGTCCCTGAAGCCCTTCAAGTACGCACAGGCCAGGATCCCCCACTTCTGGCGCGTCGAGGACGAGGCCGGCGCCCCCACCGTCCACACCTACGAACTCGACGTCATGACCAGCAGCTACGTGGCCACCGGCATCCACCGCAACCGGTTGAAGGTCTCCGTCCCCATCCCCCTCGACATCGACCTCCACAGCCTCGTGCCCTGACTCTCTGCCGGACGCCGGGGCACGGTTTCACGAGCTGCGAGCCGCCTCACGACCCCGCAAGGACGAAGGCGAACGGTTCGCGGGGCTCGTAGCGGCCGGTCACATCGCCGACCAGGTTGTCGGCGGTCGGGTCGAGGCGGGCGGCGGGGGTGAAGTCGACGTTGTCGAGGCGGTTCCAGACGATGTCGGGGCTGAAGGAGGCTCGAAGGCGTAGACGCGATGAGTGAGCGAGGGTGCGCCAGATTGACATGGAGATGTTCGGGTGGCCGCCTCCGTCGTGCCCGGCAGCGGCAGGGCGCCGCCGAACACCTCGTACCGTTTCAGATGGTCCAGCTGCTGATCAAGCGGCGGGGGCGCGGGCCCGCCCGGGGGCGCCGCGGTCGACCAGGACTGTCCCTTGAAGGTCTGGTTGATCGACTCGATGACCTGCCGCAGCGGCTTGAGCAGATGCGCCCCGGCCCGCTCGGCTTCTCCCTTGCGGGCCGACCGTAACAGCACCAGCTCACGCTCGGTCAGGTCTGGCTCGAACTCGCGGCCGTAGTAGTTCTTGTCACCGGTGATCGTCTGCCGGGAGTGGGAGGCCCGTCACGTCCGGCGCGGTGTCGAGCATGTCGCGCAACGTCTCGCGCTCGTCGGCCTTGGCACCGGCCAGTGCGAACAGCACGGGCAGCCCGCCGACCGTGCACACCTGGTGCAGCCGTAGTCCCCAGAAGTACCGGGAGTGCGACGTGCAGTAGCCGTACTGCGCCAAGCCGGCCAGGTCGGAGCGCTTCGCGGTCTCTCGCGAGCACAGCCGACCGGGGTGGAGTCGACCACCCAGGCATCGCCGCTCCACAGCGTGGTGTCCGCCGCCAGGATCCGGATCATGCGGGTGAGCAGCGACGAGGCCGCTCGCAGCCGCTTGTTGTATCCGGACTGGCCGGGTACGGAGGGGAACATGCCGCGGAAGTCCGCCGCGAGACGGCGCAGCCAGCGCCGCTCGGAGGTGTAGCCGAGCAGCACCGACTACGGCGAGGGTGAGCAGTTCGGAGTCACTGAGCGTGGGTGCGATCCCGACCGCCGGGCGCCACGGGGCAAGTTCCGGCGAAGCCTGCAACGTGTCGTCGATCCGGACGTAGAGTGCCGTTGCGAGGGTGTTCAGGTCGTTCGTCACAGACTGACCTGGGACGCCCTCGCCCCACGTCCGCAGGCGCACCGGATCAGCTGACCGGCTGAGCCTGGGGATGGGCCTCGTGCCAGGCGTCCCAGATGTCGCTGCGGAGTCGGCCTCGCGGTGGCACGTCCATCCCCTGGTCCTTGGCCCACCGCCGCACCTCGGCCACCGGCGGTGTCGGCGCGGATTGTGAGGGCTCCGGTCGGTGGAGCGCGGGGACAACGGGCTGGGCGGGCGGCTGGGGCAGGATCTCGGGGGGCGTGGCGGTGAATCCGCGGCGTCCGAGGATGCGGCGACGCTTGTGGTGCATGCGTTCCAGCCAGGGCACGTCCGCGTCGAGGTAGTCGTGGGCCTCGACGTGGGACTTCTTCGTCTCGGTGTTGCGCATGATCCGGCCGACCTGCTGAATCACCCGTCCCTTGAAGGAGATCGGGCTGGCGAGGAACAGGGTGTCGAGCCTGGGGGCGTCGAATCCTTCGCCGGCCAGCTTGTCGATGGCCAGCAGCACCGGCGGGGTGGTCGTTTCATCAGACAGGCGGGTGCGGACCCTGGCTCGCTCGGCCGGCGGCATGCCGCCGTGCAGGAGCAGCGGTTCGATGCCGTGCGCGGCGAGGGACGTGGCGAGTTGGTGGAGGTGTTCGACCCGGTTGCTCAGGGCCAGGCTGCACCGTCCGCGCCGAAAGGCGTCGGCGATGTCGGCGGCGATCTGGGTGTTGCGGTCGCAGTTCGCGGCGAGTTCGCTGTAGATCGCCTGGAAGGAGGCGCCGTCGTCGCCCGGCTCGTCGGTGGTGAACGAGGTGGGGTGGACGATGAGGTGCTTGGCGAAGGCACTGGCGTCGGCGATCTCGTGTCGGATGGGTCCGCACTGCATGGTGATCAGCGGATCCATCTGGTCCGCCCGGTAGGGGGTGGCCGACAGGCCGATCCATCGAGGGGCGCGGGCTTTGCGGATCGCGGCCTCGGCCCCCTGGGCGCCCACGGCGTGGCACTCGTCGACGACCACCAGGCCGTAGCCGTCCAGCAGGCCGTCGGGGGCGTCGCGGTGGCTGAGTGTCTGCAGCATGATCAGGTCGACCACGTGGCTGCGGCGGTCCTTGCCCGCGCCCAAGGAACCGACGCGGCCCTCGCCGAGGTCGAGGAACGTGGCCAGACGGTCCTGCCACTGGGACTGCAGCTCGGAGCGGTTAACGATGATCGCGGTGGGCGTCCTGTGGTGGGCGATCAGCGCGCAGGCCATCACGGTCTTGCCCGAGCCCGGCGGCGCCACGAGCACTCCGCTGGTGCGACCCTTGACCGCGTCGACCGCGCGGGCTTGCACTTCGGTCAGCTCGCCGGTGAAGAATGCGCTGATCGGCGCGGCGTCCGCAAGTTCGCTGGTGACCGTGAGTGTGCCGCCGGCGGCGGCGATGAGCTGGGCCGCTTCGTCGCGCAGCCCGCGCGGCAGCCTCAGCCAGTCCGGGTCGGTGGCGTCGAAGGAGCAGACCAGGCGCGGGGTGTCCCAGGTGGAGTACCGCTGGCTCTGGCGTCGGTAGAACTCCGGGTTGTGGAACGACGCCGTGTGCTTGAGCGCGGCAAGCAAGGCGGCCGGCAGGCCCTTGGTGGAGATCGCGAGCATCGCCGACAAGCGGGCCTCGACGACCTCGGGGGCCTTGCCCAGCGCGCGCCGCCGGGGCTTGGGCGGCAGGACCGGCACGGTCGCCGACGGGCCCGCCTTGACCTCGCCGAGCTTGTCGACGAGCGCCTCGACCTGGGCCGGGGAGAGCCGCTCGGCCTGGGACAGGTGCGCGAACTGGTCGGGGTACGGCTCCCAGGTGTGCGGGTCGCAGAACACCGTGGTGCCCTTGAGGCGGGAGGCCCCCTGCAGCGGGAGCGCGATCAGGTTGCCGAACCGAGCGTTGCCCTTGGCGTTCGTCGGCAGCAGGTCCTGGGCGGGGAAGAGCCGGTCGTAGCTGGACAACGTCATCTGCCCGCGGACGTCGATCGCCCGGCGCAGCAGCGCCATCCCCAGCGTGCGGGCGGTGACCGCGGCGACGGGGTCAGTGAAGAAGGTCCACACGTGCGCGCCCGCCCCGGAGCGGGAGACCTCCACCAGGGCGGGGACACCGGCGTCGTGACAGGCTGAGGCGTAGGCGGCCGCATCGCCGCGCCAGTCGCTGCCGTCCTTGCCGTCGAAGTCGACCGCCAGAAGCCGGCAGGTGTCATCAGCCAGCAGCGGGTACAGCCCCAGGTGGGTCTCCCGGGCGCCGGGCTCGGGGCGGGAGAGGTGGTTGTAGACGGCCCGGTCCGTCAGCGGCCAGAACACCCGCTCGGCATCGGCCTTGTTCTTGGCGAACGGGTTGTCCTCGGCGGGGCTCCAGCCCGTCCGGCCCGACTTCGCGCTCACCCATCGGGTGGCGTAGACGTCCTCGCGGCCGGCGAACAGCGCCCGGAACAGGGCGATCTTCGCCTCCGTCCCGGAGGACGCGTCCGCGTACGGCAGCCCGTGGCCGCCTTCCGTGATGACCGGTGGGGGAGGCTCGGGGACCGGAGCCAGCGCCCGTGGCGCGTCGCGTGCGGGAACTCCCAGCCGGGTGCGCAGACACCGATTCTCGGCTCGCACCCCGGCGAGCTCCGCGCGTAGTTCGGCGTTCTCTTCGAGCGCCACATCGAGGCGGATGCGCAGTTCGGCCAGGTCGTTACAGTCGTACCAGTCCTCCACCCCTCCATGATCCGGATTCGCGTCCGTGGAGAGGCCGCCGTTTTCGCGTAGATTCCCACGGGGTGATCGAGCCGATGGCCTACCCGTCCGGCGCCGGCCCGCCGGCCGCCCAGGCTTGCGCGGCCGCGAGGTACCGGCAGGTGGCGATGCGCGGCCGGCCGGGACGCGGCGGCATTCGCGTCCCGGGTGCGGACTGCCGGTTCCAGGCGCGCGGACCGCGGGGCTTGTCTGTCCCTTTCAGCCGCGGGGCCGGGGCCATTTCTCCCGCAGCCACGCCAGGTCGGTCTCGGCGTGGATGCGGGCCGCTCGCTCACGGGTGAACACCGCGTTCGTCTTGGTCAGGACCAGGGTGTAGGGGCGTCCCTGACGCCGGGTGGTGTGGGACACGGGCAGGCCGGCCAGTTCGATACGGCTGTGGATGTGGCGACGTCGGTCCTTCGCAAGCGGCCAATCCATGACCCGACGGGTGCGGGAGGTGAGGAAGGCGTCGAGGTCGGGGCAGAGGCCGCAGCCGGACCGGCAGGTACCGGCCGGGGTGAGTGACCAGTCGTCCGCCGCGCGTACGGGGCGGGTGACGGCCGCGGTGAGCCGGGCCTCGCAGTGGTCGGCGAGCGTCTGGAAGGCGTGGGCCGCGGGTGCCCCGTCTCGTACGGTCGTCGGTCGGCGGGCCGCGGTGCGTAGGGCCGGGAGCAGGCAGTCCAGGGCGGTGTCCGGCAGGCCGCGCAGCGCGGTGACGATCGTGTCGGCGGTTTTCGGGTCGCACGCCTGCAGGATGCGGGCCAAGGGAGCTCCCAGCCGTTCCATGCCCGCGCGGCGCTCCGCCTCGCGGCCCACGTCGAGCCAGCCGGTGAGCTGCTGCTCGGCCGCTTGCCAGACGCCCTCGACCAGCGGTGCCGCCACCGCGTCTCCGGCACCGTCAGCGGTCCGCAGCGCGGCACAGAGGCCGGGCAGAGACTCGAGCCACGCTGCGCGATCCGCCCCGGTGTACGCGGCGGCCGGGCCGAACCAGCTGCCGACGGCCCCGCGCGACCACGTCGGCCCGTACCGTGCGGCCGCTTCCGCGAGATCGGGGACGTGCCGCTCGCCCAGGGTCTCCACCCCGAAGGGCGCAAGGAGCATCGCGGCGGTGTCCGCTTCCTCCAGTCCCACCGCGACGTGCAGGGCGGCAGTGAAGAGTGGAGCGGCCGCTTCGCCCGAACCATGATGCTTCCAGATCGGGGCGAGCGACCGGGCGAGCGTACGCGCCAGCTCCAACTCCCCGGTGTCCAGGTGGCCCTGGAGTTCTCGCAGGGCTCCCTCGGAGCCGGCCTCGGCGCGTGCCGCGAACGAGCGTTGCCGGGGCCAGAGCACCACTGCGGCCCGCCGGTACCAGCGGTCCAGGGTGTTGCCGTAGTTGCCCATGTAGCCCTCGTACTCGGACTGGTAGGGCGTGAGGTCCTTGTTCTCGGTGGTGGCGCACACCTCGGCGTACGAGACGGGCAGGGAGATCTGCTCACCGTCGGCGCCGTCGGGGCGGGTCCACCAGTCGAGGGTGATCGCGTCGTCGATCAGGTCGCCCAGCTCGTAGTCGGAGAAGTCGCCACTGCGGCGGCGCTCGGCCCCGGGCTCCCCGTCGGGGTCGAGGAGGCACTCGCCCTCGCACTCCTCGTCCTCGCAGCCGTCGAAGTGCTCGACATCGCCGTAGTAGTCGTAGCGGTCGTAGGGCGGTACGGCGTCCCAGGTCTCCTTCACCTCGGCCAGTGCGAGGACCGCCTCGCAGCCTGCCTGCCCGGCGGCCTGGCGGAGCCGGGTGGCACGCGTGGCGTCGGCACCCTTGAGGCGGTCCCAGTCCAGACCACGCTGGGTGTACTCGTGGTCGAGGAGGTACACGAGGCGGTTCGGGGGCGCCGTCTTCTGGCGGCCGTAGGCGTAGCGCTCTTCGGCCGGCTCGGTGAAGTGTTCGGTCAGGCAGTGGGCCAGGTCGGCGGCCGGGCCGTCGTCGTCCTCGCCGGCCGGGCGGGTGCGTTCGGCGAGGAGGTTCATGGTGAGGGTGACGCGGTAGCCGGACTTGACGGGCTTGACCTCGTGCAGGCAGTCCGCGTAGAAGGCAGCGAAGGTCAACTTCTCCCGGGACGCCTGGTGGACGACGCTCCGGCCGGCGTGCGAGACGACGAGTTCACCGCCGGTGTGGTGCGAGGGCAGCGAGACCACCAGGGTGCCCACCATGGAGTCGTCCTTCTCGGAGTCCTGGTGCGGCAGGAAGAACTGGCCCTTGCCGTAGACGAGCAGCGCGTGCGGTTCGGCCCGCAGGACGGTGGCGGGCGGCAGACCGAGCGCGGTACGGACGCCGTCGAGGACGCCGCTCAGGGTGCGGTCCCAGTCGGGGCCGCCCAGGGTGATCCGGTCCGGGGTGATCTCCCAGGTATCGCGCACGCTGGTGTCGGCCAGGGTCTGCTCACCGCGGCCGAAGCGGGCCTGCCGGGCCTGCGCGATCAGCTTCTTGGTGACCGGAGCGCGCAACGGCAGGGGCAGCACCCCGACGCCGTCGACCTCGATCCGCAGCGCGCGGGCGGACATCTCGATGCGAGTACTGAAGTCCCCGCATCGCTCCGAGGCGTCGAGCAGCTTCGCCAGTCGCTTTCGTGCTCCGTGTCCCATGGTGTTTCGTTCCCCTGGCCGGCAGCGTGCCATTCCCTCTGTCCCGGAAACCCTAGCGCTGCTGGAAGTCCCTGTTCCCAGATGGCAGAACGGCCTTGACATCCGGGGCACCCGCGCAGGTTCAGGGAAGGCCCGGGACGGTGGGGCGTTCAGCGGGGTGGTCAAGGGGGCGGTTCTGTTCCCTGTGGAGATCGACCTCAGCCGGATCTTAGGCGGTACCCGATCCCGGTGCCTACGCGCGGGGATGTCGTGCGGCGACCTCTCTGAGCGGCCGCACCGACGAACGGCCCGGCTTGCGGCAGCGGGAATCCCGGATCGCCAAGGACGACTGACGGGCGCCGCCCGCCACCAGTCGTGCGAGCCGCACCTCTGGCCGGCTGCTCACGTCATCGCCCGTCGCGCCGTTCCGGTCCGTAGGGGCTCCATCCCTTGAGGTACGGCTTCAGTTCCGCCGGTGTGGGCTCACGCGTGTGCGGCATTCCTGGAAGCCGGGTCAACGGGTCGATCGACCCCACGTACCCCCTTGCCCACCGCAACCAACGCCGGGCCGAGGCCAAAGCCGCCTCGTCCACAGCACCGTCCAGCTCGCCGATACGACGTTCCGATACCGTGCAGTACGCGCTGAGGGCAGCGGCCTCTTGCCAGCGCCCGACCTCTTCGCGAAGCACCTCGGCGAGTTGACCGCGAACAACTCGTTCCTTCGCCACGTCCATGGCCGCTTGCCAGCGAACTTCACGTTCTGCCCTGGCCTGCTGTTCATCCTGCCTGCGCCGAGCGTCCTCCACCGCCCGTGCCTCGATCTCTCCAAGGATCACGCCCAGGGCTTCTGCAAGCGTCCGGCTCTTCCGATCCCGCCAGCGACCTGGCCGACCAGTCGGACCATGGGCGAGCTCTATGACGAGACGAGCAGAGCGCTCCGGATCTGTGGACTCCGGGAACTCCTGCCTGGCAGTGACGGTATACGCGAAGCCGTCGACAGCGACGTCCACTCCGCCCTCGCGCGCGAAGAAGGACGACCGCGCCTTCCTCACCTCGTGCCCTCGCCGTACCGCCTCAGCCGCCAGTCCCTGCACCAACAGGAGCGACCTACGGCGCAGCGCAGACGGCATCACCAGCCGACTCTCGTCCTCTTTGAGCGCGGCCACCATCGGATGCAGGCGCCCCAGTCGCGCAGGGACAGGAACCAGACCCCCGCCCGCCTTCGGCCGCCGACTCCGCGCGTTGGGATGCGGGCCCTCAGCGAGGAAAAGTTCCAGCCCCGGAGCGCCGTACGGGACCTTCTCTATGCGTTTGCCCATCGGTTCCAGGCCGTGCCGCTTCGCGTAGTTGACGACGCGCCGCCACTCTACGGCCTCGTCGTCATCGGGATCAGTGATCCGGATGCGCCCTTCGTCGACGAGCCGGTCGATCAGCTCCTGTGCCTTCGCCCGCCGGGCCCGCGCGACGGGCCGCTCACTGTAGGGCGTCCGAGGCTTGGCGGGCACCATGGACTCACTGGCGCCGGCGTACGCAGAGCCGTCGTCGATCACAAGGAGCCCCCGATCCCGCAAGGCATCGACCGAGCGCCAGTCACCTGCCGTCCAAAGTCCAGGACTTTTGCCGGCAACGGGGCCAGATCATGGCGCCGCCTGGTCTCTTCCGGGACATCTGACCAGCAGGACTCAGTAGGCCTGCGCTCAGCGTCACCTGCCCTCGGCGCCCCACCGATATACGCCCACCTGACAGAGTCTGATCTGCCCAACCAGGTCGCCTGATACCCCATCAGAACGAGCGCCAAATGAGCGTCATTTCAGCGTCGAGATATCGCCTGTAACGCCACACCGCACATAATGCGCACGCAAGAAATCGCAGGCCGGGAGCCCTCTACGACCGGCTCCAAGATCGCCAAGACTCCACGTGCTACATCCTCGCATCAACGACGCCGCGCTGAAGTGGACGCTGTCCCGGCTGCGAGTCGAGCCGGTCACCCAGGCCCTCGCCCAGTCCGCCGCCGGCCTGCTGCGCACGGCCGGGCTGCACGGTCATAAGTACGCCATCGACGCCATACTCTGCGCCACTGCAATCGCCCAGCCGGGCCGCGTCACCATCCTGACGTCCGGCATCGAGGACATCACCATGCTCACCACCGACCCCATCCGTGTAACCGTGGAGAAGATCTGATCCCCGCCGCTGCACCCGCGTGGTTCGGCGGCGCGCCAGCAGCTCGCCGATCTCTGCCTTGAGCGCTTCCGCCTCGGGCTTCGTCCCGTGCACGGGCGCGATGAAGTCGTCGGCGTCACACACAAGCCGGAAGTCCGGCCGCCCCATCCTGCGCCGGTATCGCCGACGCCAGGGCGGAGTCATCTCCGCGTCCCAGATCCGCGAGAAATGCCGGTCCAGGAACGAGAGATAGATGTTGGCCGGCAGCGGGGAGGCGACTCCTCCTTGCGGAGCGCTGCACGCCGCCCGCCGAAAACTGGCCGAGGCCGCCCTGGACGCCTACGCGAACGGCGAGCCGGTCGGCCGGATCGCCGAACGCACCGGCCAGAGCACCACCACTGTCTGGAACACCCTCTCCGCCCACGACACCACACACCACACCCGCATCAACGGCTCCACCTGACAGCCACCGGTTCCTTCCGAGCTCGGTGCACACGCCGCCGGACGAAGTCCGCGGCCTGTGAAGCCGGTTTGCTGGTGTTCGGTCAGAAGAGCGCCAGGCCTTCGCCGCTGGTGTCAGCTATGACGGGCCGGGGTTCGGCAGGGAGGCCGTCCAGGCGGTCGGGACCGGCTTCGGCCGCCACAGCAGGGGCGGTCTCTGCCAGCCAGGTGCCGAACTGCTCGACGGCCTCCCGGTAGGGCACCCGTGCCAGGATGCGGTGCTCGCCGGCGGGGCAGAAGTCGACGGAGACGGTGAGCAGGCAGGAGCGAGGTGTGTTCTGGCTGCCCGTCCACGAGACGCGCAGCACTCCGCAGGGCTTCCGTCCGCGGGAGTCAGGATGGGTGGGGCGCAGGGTGCGGTAGGCGGTGTGGGCGGTCCATGCGGCGAGGTGGGGCAGAGGCAGGGTGGTGCGGGTGCGGCAGCCCGGACAGCGGTGCCAGTGGCGCAACCAGCCGACCGCGTCGGTGTCGAAGAGGCGGTGGTAGCGGCTGGCGACGCGGATGTCGTTGTCGTACAGGTGGTCGGGGCGTTCCAGTGTGTTGCAGGACGGGCAGACCGGGGCGCGGACGTAGCCGTGTTCGTGGCAGTGATCCAGCACAGCAGCCGGCGCCGTGCCGCAGACGGCGCACACCCACCCGGCCACCTGGCGGGACATGCCCGGCTTGCGGCTCAGCACCGAGTACAACTGACCCCGCAGCTCCCCCGTATACGGGCGCTGCGAGATGGCTGGACCGTTCACGCCCGTCGGGGACTGGCTGTCGGTGGCTCGGGGACCCCGGCGATGCTGTTCGGTGACAGCTGTCTCCGCCTTGCCGACCCGCGTGGTGTGCAGCCACTCGGCTTCGGCGTGCTCGGCCGTGTCCAGCAGCCTGACCACAACCCGCGGAAGCCACCACGACCACTCCACCCCGTCACGGGACCGCTGCACCAGCAGCCGCCAGTCGACCCCCGCCAGATGAGACCCCGGTCCGGGCTCATGGCCGGCCTGCCGTCCGGGATGATCTGCCTCTTGCAGTTCCCAGCTGATGCGCCGACGCCAACCACGCAGCGTTCCACCCGGGCGCTCCTGCTCTGGCGCACCACGGAACGGACCGATGCGGACCAGATCCAGGGCGTCCACCTCCACCGCGTTCCATGCCGCCGCCGCCCGGCGCACCTCAGCCTCCGGAACTCTCCACCAGCCGTCCTCCGTCATCACCAGCTCCACCACACACGTACCGAGCAAGACATAACGCCCCAGCCGGACATCAGAAGGAAAACAGGTGAATACTGCGGAAGTCGTCGGTACCGCGCTACCGGCCGTCAGGCCGGCCCACACACGGTCGGCGGCGGCCGGAGTGACCAGATGATCTGCCCGGCCCGGGGCAACACGCTCGGCCATACCGAAAGACTAACGACCGGCACCAGCGCACCGACAGCCAGTGCCTGGTTCTGGTGCCGGGAGAGCCGCCTGGCTAGCGGCGGGTGCCCAGTGCTGACGGATGATCTTCTCCGTGGGCTTCCGCCCACGACCAGCATGAGCACTCCGAGCAACAATCACACCAGCCCTTTGACCTCCAACTTCAGGTTGGCGAAGGCTCCGTGACCCGCGAACACATAGACGAGCACGGACTTCGTACCGGATCGGCCCGAAGGCCGACTGCAAGGAGCGGTTCCCGATGGTGGGGCCGCTGCTGACGAAGAAGGTCAACCTCGACCTGGTGGCCGCCCACTGCGCATCACTGGGACGATCTGCTGCGGCTTGTGGAGTCGCTGAAGTACGGGCCCGCAACCGCCTCCCTGATCGTCGGCAGGTCCCACCCTGCGGAGTGCCCACCCCGGTGGTGATGCCTGGCGAGGAGTCGACCCTGCTCATGCCCGGCGATGGTCGCCCCCCCCACCGTCGACTTGGAGAAATAGGCCGCTCCTCATGGGCGCGAACCTCTGATCGAGCATCAGGCCCACGCCAATTCCTGCGGGGGCCTCCGGTATCTTCGGGGTTCAGAGGATTTGCTCGATGTGCTCGAAGATGTCGGCGTCCGTCTCCTGCTGCCACTCGGGGAGGACGTCCCAGTCAGCCACATAACCCGGCTTCGGGTTCTCGATGTGCTTGTGGATCTGCGCGATCCAGCACAACGCGACGAACCGGCCCTTCTGCTCCCGGCTGAGCTTGGCCGTCTGCCCGCCACTCGCGTGGACGAAGCCGCGCACCTGACCGTAGACGGCCGCCGCGGACTGCCGTTCCCACCCCGGCGTCTCGTCCCACGGCGTGATGTAGCCCGGCTTCGGCTCACCGGGGAAGTGCTTCTTTACCCCGGCGATCCACGCGTCGCGGAAAATCCGGCCGTCCTCGCTCACGCTGTCGCCGTTCGTCATCAGGCAGTCGCTCCGATCTTCTGGGAGAACCGGCGCAGCCCCGGCATCTCTGGGTGCATCATCAGCAGCTCCGCCGCGATCCCCCGGACCTTCGGCCGGGTCGCCTCCTCCGGCGCGTATGAAGCCAGGGCGCGGAGCGCGTGGAACGTCTTCTCCGGCTCGTCGAGCGCCTGCCAGACCCGGGCGACGTCCATGCACAGGCTGCGACGGCCACCGCTGCGTCCGTCGTCGGTCAGCCGGTATCCGTCGACACGCACATCAGAAGGGATCTTTGGCGATGACTGCGAACCCCGGCTGGAAGCCGCTCGAAATCACTCCGGAGGGCTCCGCCACGGGCCGCCGGGGAGCCGCGGGGGCTACTGGCCCGCCTGGCGGACTCCCCTGGCCTCCAGAACCTGCTCGACGAGGAGAAGGCCCTGGTGTTCCGGGGCTTCGAGGTCACCGAGGAGGAACTCGACCCGGTACTGGACGCACTGCTGCCCAACCCCCAACCGGCTCGCGTACGTCCACGGCAACTCCCCGCGCACCCGGGTGGGCTGTAACGTCTACACGTCGACCGAGTACCCGGCCGAGTTCACCATCTCGATGCACAACGAGCTCTCTTACGCGCATCGCTGGCCGGCCCGGCTGGCCTTCTGCTGCGTCACCGCGCCCACGACCGGCGGCGCCACCCCGGTCGTGGATGCCCAGCTCTGGCTGGAATCGCTGGACGACGAGGTGCGCGAGCGGTTCGCCGACGGCGTCCGCTACACGCAGAACCTGCACGGCGGTGCCGGACTCGGCAAGAGCTGGCAGGACACCTTCGAGACGACCGACCGCGAGGAGGTGGACCGGTTCCTGGCCGCCTCGCAGGCCGACAGCCAGTGGCAGCGCGACGGCAGCCTGCGGGTCACCCAGCACCGGCCCGCCACCGTCCGGCACCCGCGGACGGGTGCGGAAGTCTGGTTCAACCAGTCCGACCAGTGGCACCCGGCCGCGCTCGGCGACGAGACGGCGGCCGCACTGACCCGGCTGATGCCCCCGGAGCAGCTGCCGCAGTCGGTGACCTTCGCCGACGGCGAGCCGATCGCGGCCGAGTACGTGGTGCAGGTGCGCGACCGCGGTCTGGCGGCGGCGGTCGATGTGGACTGGCGGGCTGGTGATGTCATGGTGATCGACAACATTCTGGTCGGTCACGGCCGGCGCCCCTACACGGGACCGCGCCGGCTGCTGGTCGCCATGTCGGACTGAGCGGCCGAGCCGGCCGGGCGGCGACGCGGGACGTGCCGGACGTGCCGGACGTGCCGGACGACAGCAAGAGGAGAGGGGTGAGGGCGGATGGCGACGGCCGGAGTGAGCGGCGCGATACCGCGGCGGCCGTGGCTGGCGCTGTGGTCGGGCGCGCTGTGGGGCGGCTGCGCCCATCTCGCGGCCGACGGGGTGATCGCCCTGGCGGCCGCTGCCGTCCTGCTCGCGCTGGTGGCCGGAATCGCCCTGCTGCCCGTCGCGTTGTCCGGGGTACCGGTCGTGGTCGCCGCGGGCTGGGCGCTCGGCCGGCTCGCGGCCCTGGAACGCCGCCGCTTCGCCGCGACCTGCCGGGTGGAGATCCCCACGCCGCCCCCCGCCCGGCGCGTCGGGCCGCTGCTGCCCGCGCTGCGCTCGCTGGCCCGCAACCGCTGCGCGTGGCGGGAGCTCGGGTACTTCGTGGCGCTGATCCCGGTGTCGGTGGTGACCGGGGCGGGGGTCGCGCTGGCCTGGGCCGTGCCGCTCACGCTCGTAGCGCTGCCCGGCTACTACGACCGGCTGCCGCGCGGCCGGGCAGCTCTCGGCCCGGTCTCCGTGGACGGGTTCGGCGAGTCCCTTCTGGTCTCCGTGGCCGCCGTGCTGTTCGGAGTGTTCGTGTCGCCCGTCCTGGTGCGTGCGCTGACGGCGTTCGACACGGCGCTCGGGCGGGCCCTGCTGGCGCCGCCCCGGGATCTCGAGCTCACCGAGCGGGTCGTGCAACTGACTTCGAGCCGCGATCTGTTGCTCGCAGCCGTCGAGGCGGAACGCAAGAGGATCGAGCGCGATCTGCACGACGGGGCGCAGCAGCGGCTGGTGGCCGTGGCGATGACCCTGGGCCGGGTGGTCTCCCGTCTGCGCAAGTCGGGTGACGAGGCGACGCGGGAGATCGTCGAGGCCGCCCGCGAGGACGCCCGTGCGGCCATCACGGAGCTGCGGGAACTGGCCCGGGGCCTGCACCCGCCCGTGCTGACCGACCGGGGCCTGGGCGCCGCGCTCACCGCCGTCGCGGCCCGCGCACCCGTACCGGTCACCGTGGACGTGCAGGCGGAGCCGCGGCCCCCGGCCGCGGTCGAGTCCGCGGCCTACTTCGTGGTGACGGAGGCGCTGACCAACGTCGCCAAGCACGCAGGGGCCTCCCGGGCGTGGGTGGAGATCCGCCGGGACGGCAACCGACTCCGTGTGATCATCGGTGACGACGGTGCGGGTGGGGCGGATCCGGCCCGCGGCAGTGGGCTGTCGGGGCTGGCCGGCCGGGTCGCGGGGATCGACGGCACGCTGACGGTGACCAGCCCGCCCGGTGGACCGACTCTGATCGAAGTGGATGTGCAATGCGGGTAGTGATCGCGGAGGATTCCGCCCTGTTGCGGCAGGGCATGGTGCTGCTGCTGGGCGAGGAGGGTTTCGAGGTGGCGGCCGCGGTCGGCGACGGTGAGGCCCTGCTGGCCGCCGTGGCGGAACACCGGCCGGATGTCTGCGTCGTGGATGTGCGGATGCCGCCGACGTTCGTCGACGAGGGGCTGCGCGCGGCCCTGGTGATCCGCAGCCGCTGGCCGGGGACCGGGGTCCTGGTGCTTTCCCAGTACGTGGAGGAGCGGTACGCCTTCGACCTCTTGGGCGAGAACACCGGCGGGATCGGCTACCTCCTCAAAGACCGTGTCTCCGACGTGGACGACTTCGTCCAGACGCTGGAACGGGTGCGGGCGGGCGAGACGGTGCTCGACCCGGAGGTCGTCAAGCAGTTGCTGACCCGCAGCCGCCGCCAGGACCCGCTGACGGCGCGGGAGCGCGAGGTGCTGGCGCTGATGGCCGAGGGCGAGTCCAACGCGACCATCGCGACGGCCCTGACGATCACACACAGCGCGGTCGGCAAGCACATCAACAACATCTTCGCCAAGCTGGAACTGCCCAAGGAGGACGGCGGCGGGCACCGGCGCGTCCTCGCCGTCCTGCGCTACCTGGGAGCCTGAGATCCGTACGTCAGCACGTCCGGCGTCGGCGCGGGAACGCGGGTGGACCGTCGGCGGCGGCCTCGCACTGCTGGTCGTGACCGTGGCCTGCGCCTGCCTGGGCATCGTCGCCCTGCTCGCCGCCCCCCGCGATTTCGAGCAGGCGCTGCGGGCCGATGCCGCGGGCAGTTCCCTGCTGGAGGTCGAGACCGAGGGCACTTCCGTCTCGCTGCGGCCGGGCACCGATTCCGAGATACGGGTCGTGGCGACGGGCACCTGGTCGGGCCCCCGGCCCGAGGTGTCGGTCGGCTCGGGGGACGCCCGGGTCTCCGTCCGGGCCACGTGCCGCACGGGCTGCTCCCTGCGGCTGGACATCGCTGTCCCGGCCGGGCTGGCCGCCCGGGTGGGCGCGGGCTCCGGTGCGATCACCGCCAGTGGCCTCGCCAGCCCGCTCGATCTACGGACGGGTACCGGGACCATCGATGTCCGCGGTGCGGCCGGCCCCGTCGGGCTGCGCACCGAGTCGGGCACCGCCACCCTCGCCGACAGCCGCTCCTCCCAGGTGTCCGTGGAGACCTCCCGGGGCGCGGTGCGGGGGGACTTCGCCGAACCGCCCGTCGCGCTCGACGTGGTCACGGACACCGGCGCGGTCGACCTCGCCCTGCCCGCCGGCACGGAGTACGCCGTCGCGGCGCACAGCGAGACGGCCCCGATGATCAGTCTTCCGGTCAACCGCACGGCCCGGCACGCCGTGACCGTGCGCACCGGCAAGGGCGGAATCCGGATCCACTGATCCCCTCGGGGTGGTGCAGGCACCACCCCCACAACTGATCCGCAGTTCATTGTTCCGGAATGGGCCAGAAGGTGTACTTGCCAGCATGACCGTCACACGATTCGGTGTCGAACTCCGCTCCGTCGCAAAGACCTACCGTTCCGGACCCGAGCCCGTCGTGGGCCTCGACCGGGTGAGTCTCGGCTTTCCGTTCGGCACCTTCACCGCCATCATGGGGCCGTCCGGCTCGGGCAAGTCGACACTGCTGCGCTCGGCCGCGGGACTGGAGGCCATCGACAGCAGGACCGTGCTCGTCGGCGGCACCGAGCTCGACGGTCTGGGCGACCGGGAACTGACCGTACTGCGCCGCGAGAAGATCGGCTTCGTCTTCCAGTCGTTCAACCTGCTGCCGTCCCTGACGGCCGCTCAGAACGTCGCGCTGCCCCTCAAGCTGTCGGGCCGGCGGCCCAAGAAGTCCGAGGTGCTGGCGGCGCTCGACTCGGTCGGGCTGGCCGACCGGGCCCGGCGCCGACCGGGCGAGCTGTCCGGCGGCCAGCAGCAGCGCGTGGCCATTGCGCGGGCGTTGATCAGCCGCCCCGCGGTCGTCCTCGCCGACGAGCCGACGGGCGCCCTGGACACCAAGAGCGGGCGCGAGGTGCTCGGTCTGCTGCGCGCCCTGGCGGACGACGGCGACCGCGCGGTGATCATGGTGACGCACGACCCGGTCGCCGCCTCCCGCGCGGACCGCGTCGTCTTCCTCACCGACGGCAGGCTCGCCGGCTCCATCGATGCCCCGACGGCCGAGCAGGTGGCCGCCCGTATGACCAGCCTGGAGGCCGTCGCATGCTGAGCGTCGCCTTCGCCACCCTGCGCGTGCGCTGGGTGTCCTTCGTCGGCACCTTCGTCGCGCTCGCCTTCGGTGTCGGGCTGATGGCGACGGCGATCCCGGTGATCGCCGCGACCGGCAGCGTCGTGGACTCCGCCCGGCAGCGCTGGTCCGAGGCGCCGGTCGTCGTCGTCCCGAACAGCACGGTCGACGTCGTCGGCACGTCCGGTCAGGCGCAGAGCACGGCGCTGCCCCAGCAGCCGGGCCTGACCGCGCAGCTCGTGGCGGCCGTCGCCGCGACCGGGCGGGTCATCGAGGACCACAGTTTCTACGCCCAGCTCGAGGGCGGGCCCAAGGACCAGGTGGGGCGCGGCTGGTCGGCGCACGAGGCCGGCGGCTACCGCCTGGCGGGCGGGCGGCCGCCCGCCGCCGACGACGAGATCGTGGTGGGCGGCGGTGCCACCGCGCTCATCGGGAAGCAGCTGCGCCTGACGACCGGTACGGGACCGCGCACCGCCACCGTCACCGGTGTCACCGACGAAGTTCCCTTCGAGCACGCACTGTTCTTCTCCGACGGCGCGGCGGCACGACTCTCACCCGCCGTCGATGCCCTGGCCGCCTACGGACCGGCCGACGAGGTACGCAAGGCCGTGGCCGCGGCCGGCGGCGCCCGTGTCTCCGTCCTGACCGGCAGCGAGCGGGCCGTCGCCGACCCCCACCACCTCGTCCTACTGGCCCAGATGGACAGCGTGGACACCCCGCTCGGTCTGGCGGCCGGGGTGGCCGGATTCGTCGCCGTCTTCGTCGTCGCCGGAACCTTCGCGCTGTCGATCGCGCAGCGTCGTCGGGAACTGGCCCTGCTGCGGCTGGTCGGATCCACCCGGCGCCAGCTGCGCCGGGTGATCTGGTGCGAGGCCGTGCTCGTCGGCGTGCTCGCCTCGACCGCGGGCGCTCTGATGGGCCTGGCCGGTGCCCCGCTGGCCCGTAACTGGCTGGTGGACCACTCCATCGTCACCTCTGACTTCACGGTGCCGGTGCCCTGGTGGGCGCTGCTGAGCGCCGCGGGCATCGGCATGGTCACCGCGCTGGCCGGCGTCATGGTCTCGTCCGTACGGGCGGGCCGGGTCGCCCCCGGCGAGGCGCTGCGGGACGCGGCGGTCGAACGGAGTTCCCGGGCCGGGAAGCTGGTGCGTTGGGTTCTCGGCGGGCTGGCTCTGGCTGCGGGCGTCGCGGCCGTCTCCGGTACGGCCGCCGTGCAGCCGGAGGCCGGCTCGAACGCCGCCGCCTCGGCCTCCCTGTGCCTGCTGATCGTCGGCGCTTGCGTCACCCTCGCCGGCGTGGTCGCCGGGCCGCTGATCAGGTTCCTCACGGCGCTGCCCACCGCGGCCGCCCGGCGCCGCGACCCCGACGCGGAGGAGGCGGGCGGCGTCGTGTGGACGACCGCCCGGCAGAGCGCGCTGACCGCGTTCCGCCGCACGGCCGCCACCAGCACCCCAGTGGTGATCATCATCAGCCTCGCCGGCTGCCTGCTGGGGACGATCAACACCATCAACGCCGCCCAGGTCAGCAACGTCCGCCAGCAGCTCTCCCGTTCGGACTTCGTCGTCTCGCCGGCCGGTACGCCGGGCCTGAGCCAGGCCGTGGTCCAGCGGGTGCGGTCCGTACCCGGGGTCACGACCTTGGTCAGCACACCCACGATGCTGCTGGCCGACCGCGGCCCCAAGCCCGCGGTCGCCCGCTCGGCGGCCGCCGTCGACGCGGCAGCGCTGGAGTCCCTGTCCGCGCTGAAGGTGTCCGAGGGCTCGCTCTCCGCTCTCGGCCCCGAGTCCGTCGTGGTGAGCAGCATCTGGCCGGGTTCACCGCACGCCGGTGACACGGTCAGGCTCTGGCTGGCGGACGGCACCCCCAAGCAGCTGCGGGTCGCCGCCGTGCTGGCGCCGGGCAACGACAGCGTGCGGGCGTACGTGGACTCCGCGTACGCGGGCTCCGGCCTGCCGGGCCGGATCACCGTACGGGTGCGGGACGGCGCGGACCTCGCGGGGACGGCTTCGGCCCTGGAAGCGGCCGTGCACGGTCTGGGGGCGAAGGTGAGCACTCCCGACGAGGTCTCGGCCGCGCCCACCGACGCCAACGCGGAGAGCTCCCGCAACGGCATGCTGATGATCCTCGGTCTGTCGGTCCTGTACGCACTGCTCGCGCTGGCCAACACCCTTGTGATGACGGTCAGCGACCGTCGTCGCGAGCTGGCGATGCTGCGGCTCGCCGGCGCCACCAGGGGGCAGGTGCTGCGGGCGGTGACGGTGGAGACGCTGATGTGCGTCGCGGCGGGCGCCGTGATCGGCGCGGCCGCCTCGGCCATCAGCATCACCGGCTCGTGGGCGGCGCTGACACGACTGGTCGGCGAGACCCCGGCCATGGTGCCCTGGGTCCCGCTCGGCGAACTGCTCGCCGTGAGCGCCGCCGTCGCGCTGGCGGCGGCCGTGCTCCCCGCGGCCCTGGCCCTGCGGGGCGGCGACGGGCGCAGCATCCTCGCCGGGATCAGCGGCGAGGCCGGCTGATCCGCCCCTCCCCATACGGAACCGGCCCCGCAGCCTTCATGGCTGCGGGGCCGGTTCCGTGCCGGGTGCGCGGGCCGGCGGCTCAGCCGGTAGCGGACTCCGCCGACCGGGCCTCGGCGCGCACCGAGGGGCTGAACACGACGGTGACGGTGAGCACGAGGATCAGGGCCCCCACGGCCACGCCCGTCCGGGCCGCGCCCGCCCAGGCGAGCGCGTCACCGCCCACGAGGGAGCCGAGCGCGTTCGCCCCGGAGGTCAGGAAGGCCGAGGTGCCCATCACGCGGCCCTGCAGTTCGTCGGGGGTGGTGCGCGTCATGTAGACGTTGCCGGTCACGTTGAAGAGGCTGGCCACGAACATGTTCCCGGCGGCCACCGCGGCGATGGCGACCGGGCTGGTCAGGAAGGCCATGGACGGCATGAGGACGAGCCACGCGAGGTGGCCGAGCACGGCCGTCGTGCAGAGGCTGAACCGGGCCGCCCACCACCCGGCCACGACCGCCCCGAGCAGGGCTCCGATCCCGGCGACGGACGCGACCACGCCGAGGACCGCGGGTGTGCCGCCGTTGTCCTTGACGACGACCATCATGGTGAGGCCGAGCACGTGGAAGGCGAGGTTGCTGCCGGCGAAGACGGCCGTCATGACGCGCAGGAACCTGCGCCGCCACAGCCAGCGGATCCCGTCCTTGATGTCGACGTGCAGGCTCTTCGGCGGTTCGGTCGGTGCGGGCCGCAGGTCGCGGCGCAGGAAGAGGACGCACAGCAGCCCGATGACGTTCGCCACCGCCGTGAACGCGAACGGCATCCAGCGGGACATCGTGAACATCAGTCCGCTGAGCGGCTGTCCGAGGAGCCCGATCGCCGCGCCCCTGGCCTGGTTCTGCGGCAGGGCCGCGGGCAGCCGGCCCGGCGGCACGACATTGCGTACGACGGCCTGCTCGGCACGCTGGTAGAAGATGCCCAGCGAGCCCTCCACGAAGGCCGCGGCCATCACGAACGGGACCCACACCTGCCCGGCGAAGGCCGCGGCGCCCACCGCGAGGAAGGCCGGCAGCCGGATCGCGTCGCACCACAGCATCACCTTGCGGCGGTCACAGCGGTCAACCAGGGCGCCGGCGGGCAGTTCTTCAGACGAACACCACTCGTTGGGCCGCAAGCCGGGCCATGACCGTCCGGGCGGCCACGCTCAGGCGTTCCCGGTCGCCCTCGCCGTACCCGAGCCAGGCGACCTCGGCGATCTCACTGTGCGGTGCCGGTACGCCCACGTGCTCGGCGCTGTGGCAGGCCATCCGCACCACCGTGCCCGGCCCCCCGCCGTGGGCCGGCGCCTCCACCACGAACTGGAGCGCCACGCTCTCCGGCAGCAGTTCGACGCCCAGTTCCTCGCGCACCTCGCGGACCAGCGCCTCCCGGACGCTCTCGCCCGGCTCCGGCTTGCCGCCGGGGAGGTAGAAGGCGTCCCGGCCGTGGGTACGTGCGACCAGGAGGCGGCCGCTGTCCAGGCACAGCCACGCCGCCTTCTCGATCACCTCGGGGACGGAGTCCATCGCTGATTGCCCTCAGATGTCCGTGCCGAAGAAGCGGTCGCCGAAGTCGCCGATGCCCGGGACCATGTACGCGTCCTCGTTGAGGCGCTCCTCGATGGACGACGTCACGATGCGCACCTTCGGGAAGCGCCGCGTGACCGCCTCGATGCCCTCGGGCACGGTGATGAGGTTGACGAACACGATGTTCTCCTCGGACACGCCCTGCTCCAGCAGCAGTTGGATGGTGGCGACGGCCGTGCCGCCCGTCGCGAGCATCGGCTCCAGCAGGAGCACGTGGCAGTCGGCGATGTCGCCCGGGAGCTTCGTCCAGTAGTGCCGGGGGAGCTTGGTCTCCGGGTCCCGCTGCATGAGGATCTTGCCGATGCGCAGGGACGGGCACACGGCGCGCAGCTGCCCCTCCATGCTCTCGCCGGCCCGCACGACCGAGACGCCGCACACCTGGCGGGACGGGCGCAGCCCCTCGTACGTGGCGCCGACCGGCGTGGTGACGTCGTCCTTCTCGTACGGGACGAACTCCAGGGCCGCCTCCACCAGCAGCCGCACGACCCGTTCGGCGGCGAAGACGAAGTCCTCGCGGCGGGCCTGGCGGTTCCGCATGACGGTGTGGAGGGCACGCAGCTGGTTGGTCTGCGGCAGCAGGTGCACGAGTGCGGTCGGATCGGCGGTGGCCGTGGCGGTCGTGGTTGCGGCGGTCGTGCTCACCATGTCGTGTTGGTCCTTTCGGTGGTCGCTCGGGTTTCAGGTCACTCGTTCGGCGGTTCTTCAAAGGACGGCGGCAGCGGCGGCGTGTCCGTGAACTGGCCCGCGGCCGTCCGGTAGACCGAGAGCCCGCCCGTGCGCTCCCACATCCGGCGCATGACGTGGACGAGTTTGGGGTTGTGCTCTTCCTCCTCCTCGAAGGAGCGGGCGGTGATGAGCTCCCAGTCCATGCGGCGCAGCCCGTCCGGTCCGGCGTCGACGACGCCCTGGAACAGCGCGTGCAGGGCAGCGAGTTTGGCCCGCTTCGGCACTTGGGCCTGGGCGAGGACGACGCCCAGCATCCCGGTCCAGTAGCAGGCGATGACATCGCGGCGCTGTTCCTCCGGGAGGTGCTCGGCGATCTGCTCCATCGCGTGCAGGGACGTGATGAGGTGCAGCAGGACGAAGTCGCCCGGGCGGGCCAGGTAGAGCAGCGTGACCGCGTAGTACAGCTGCTCCCAGGTGGCCGCGGTGTCCGGTGCGTCCAGCCAGGCGGGAGCGTCGTACATGAGTGGGTGTCCGACGTCGAGCATGCGGGCATTGCGGAACTGCAGTCCGGAGCGTATGAGTTCGGGGTGGACGCCTTCCGGAGCGCCCGATTCCGGGACGGTGCCGACGTCCTGCGCCCAGGTGCGCAGCGCTTCGCGGTCGGCGTCCCAGGCGGCGGCGACGCGCAGCAGGGAGTCCATGGGGGTGGCGTCCTCGGGGCGCCGGTGCGCGGCCTGTTCGCGCCGTATGCGGTCGGGGTGGCTCGGCACGGACGCGAACGCCATGTATGCGAGGCCCTCCACCGCCATGCAGCGGCTCTCGGCGTCCAGCGCCCAGCCGAGGTGGATGGCAGCGTGCGTGAAGGCGCCGACCCAGCCTGGGACCAGGTCCGGGCTGTAGCGGCGCAGCACCTCCGCCATGCCCAGTTCGGCCACCTTGCGGTCGAAGTACGCGTAGTACGAGGCGAAGCCGGTGCGGCGGCCCAGGAAGTCCCGCCAGTTGTCGTCCGTGATGTCGAGCGTGGAGGGGCGGGCCGGTTCGAGGCCGTGGCCGTACGTGGTCAGCCGTGCGTAGTTCTCGTAGTAGTCCTGGATGCGCTCCGGGGACATGCCGAGGCGGGCCAGGGCGACCACGGCGTGCTTGACGTGGTTGCTGAGGTGGCCGTTGAATTCGATGTGGTGGCTGCGGTCGTTCAGCAGCTTCTTGACCACGGGCGAGTCGATCACTTCGCCTGCTCCTTGTGCTTGTCGTCGTCTTGGTCGCCCTTGGCGTCGGCGTCCTTGTTCTTGGGGTCTTCGCTCGTGGGGTCGTTGTTCTCGGCGTCCTCGTTCCTGGCTTCACGCGACGTCTGCGCGACCCGGGACAGGTAGACGCCCAGCAGTACGAGAACCACCCCGAGCCAGCGCAGGGGGCCGGGCGTGACGCTCTTGCTCTGCCAGTCGATGAGGACGGCGGTGATCATCTGGCCGCTGATCACCAGCAGTGCCGCGTTCATCGCGCCGAGCCGGGGGAACACGTAGCTGCTCACGACCACGAACAGCGCCCCGACCACACCGCCGATGTACGCGACGAGCGGCGGCTTCGCCCCGAACTCCCACTGGCTGAGTAGGACCAGGACAGTGGTGAGGAAGAGGAACCCCACCAGGTGGTTCCACAGCGAGGCCCGGAACGGGCCGATGACGGTGCTGAGGCGACCGTTGATGGCGCGGCTCGCCACGATGAACGCGCCATTGAGCAGTGCCAGCAGGATGGAGAGGATCACTGGGTGCCTCCGAAGAGGATCAGCGCGCTGCCCGTGAGGACGCAGAGCGCCACGAGGGCGTCCATGGGGACGATGCGCCGTTTCGGCGTCTGGAACAGCCCGAAGTGGTCGGACACGAGGCCGAAGAGGATCTGGCCCACGAGCATGAAGGCAATCGTCCCGGACAGCGACAGGCTCCCGTTGACGGTGATCGCGCCCAGCATGACCGTGAAGGCGCCGGGGATGCCGCCCAGGTAGAACCAGAGAGGCCGCTTCGTCGGCGCCGCCGGTTCCGCCTCGCCGCCCCGCTCCGCGCGGCGCAGCCTGACTCCCGACGTGGTCAGCAGCACGAGCAGCAACGCCACGACGGCTCCCACCCCGTGGGCCACCCACGACGCGTAGGCCGGCGTCGTGTGTTTCGCCAGCAGGCTGTTGTAGTGGAGCATCGTCGCGAGCAGCACACCGCCCGCGATGCCCAGGAGCCAGTCCTTCGATCGTCCGATCACTTCGCCGCCTTTCGGTTCGCTTCGTCAGCCGTCGTTTCCGTACGCGGCCATGATGTGTGCGACGGCGTCGTCGAAGGTGTCCGCCAGCCACGTCGGTTCGGCCGTGGACAGTTCGGCCGGGCCGTGGATGCCGTATGTCACGGCGATCGAGCGCATCCCGCACGCCTGTGCCATCAGCAGATCGTGCGTCGTGTCACCGACCATCACCGCCCGCTCGGCCGGTATGCCGCCCAGCTCGCGCAGCACCCTGTGGCCCGAGTCGGGGTGCGGCTTGGGCCGCTCGACCTGGTCCGCGCCGAGCACGACCTCGAAGAGGTCCCGGATTCCGGCGGCCCGCAGCAACGCGTCCGCGCTGGCGTAGAACTTGCTGGTGGCGACGGCCAGGGCGAGCCCGCGGTCGCGCAGCGCGGCGAGGCCGTCCGGGACGCCGGGGAACAGCAGCTCCACCGCCCGCGGCAGGACGATCTCGCGGAACGCCTCCTGGTAGCGGCGTACGCCCTCCGCCACGCGCGCATCGTCGGGCGCGACGCCCAGCAGCTTGGCGAACGCCTGCTCCAGGGGGAGCCCGATGGTCGCCCGGATCTCGGCCGGGGCGGGCGCGGGCGCGGTGCCCAGGGCGGCGAAGACGGCGGTGAACGACTCCACGATGCCGCGCGGGGTGTCGACGAGCGTGCCGTCGAGGTCGAACAGTGCCGCGGGGCGGGAGGCGGAGAGGGGCCGGGCCGTTCGTGTGTCACGTGAAACATCGGCGCTCATCGGACCGCCTCCGCCTGTGCGGCAGCCGCCCGTACGCCGGCGTGGGCCACGGCCAGCCGGCCGGCCAGCTCCGCCGTGCTGATCAGCACGGACATGTTGGCCTGGGAGGAGCGGCCGTCGGTCACCCGGTCCACCGCCCGCATCAGGTACTTCGTGATGGCGTTGCCGGTGATGCCGTCGCGCTCGGCCGTGACCGTCGCCTCGGCGATCGCCGCGTCCACATCCGCGCTGTCGATCGCGTCCTCCTCCTTGATCGGCGTGGCGACGAGGAACCCGCCCGGGTTGCCGAGCGCCCAGTGCGTGTCGATGGCGCGGGCGATCAGCTCCTCGTCGTCCAGCCGGTGGGGGCTGCGGAAGCCGCTCGTACGGCAGTAGAAGGCCGGGAAGTCGTCGAAGCGGTACGAGGTGACCGGGACGCAGTGGGTCTCCAGGAACTCCAGGGTCAGTCCCAGGTCCAGGATGCTCTTGGCACCCGCACAGACCACCGCGACCTTCGAGCGGGTGAACTGGATCAGGTCCGACGAGATGTCCATGGTGGTCTCGGCGCCCCGGTGGACCCCGCCGATCCCGGCGGACGCGAAGAACGGGATGCCCGCGAGCTCGGCGGCGACCAACGACGAGGCCACGGTCGTGGCGCCCATCCCGCCCCCGGCCAGCGCGAGCGACAGGTCCCGGCTGCTGACCTTGGGGATACCGGGCGTGGACGCGAACCGCTCGATGTCCTCGTCGGTCATGCCGACGAGGATGCGGCCGCCCTCGACGCCGATCGTGGCGGGCACCGCGCCGCCCGCCCGTACGGCGGCCTCGACCTTGCGGGCCGTGGCGGCGTTGTGCGGGTAGGGCAGGCCGTGGGTGATGACGTTGGACTCCAGCGCGACGACTGGAGCACCGGTGTCGAGCGCCTGGGCGACCTCGTCGCTGAACGCGAGGGGAATCGTCATGATGTCCTGGCTCTCCTTGAATGGCTCAGTACGTGGGGGTCTTGCGGAGCAGCTCGGCCCGCTCGACGATCTCGGGGAGGTAGACCTGCTCGTTCCACGCGTCCTGCTCCACCGCTTCGAGCGCGATGGAGATGACGCCCTCGTCGCACTGGAAGGCGGAGTGCACGGCCTTCGTCACGGCGGCGACGAGTTCGGACTCCTGTTCCTCGTTCAGTGCTACGGGGAAGTGCTTGATGTTGACGTGCGGCAAGGTGAACTCCTTCTTGCGTGTGTTCTCCTGGTCTCGGAGGCGGCGCCGGATCACATGGACCAGCTCGTCGACTCCCGGGTCGCGCAGCAGCGCGTAGTGGTCGGTGTCGAGGGTGACGACGGCCGGTTCGCGGACCGCGTAGCCGCGGGCGCTCTCGATGAACGAGTTGTCGTCGCCGCGCGCCTTGAAGAGCGTCACCGGCGCGGCGATCCGCCGCCCCCTCAACTCCGGGAAGGTGTAGGTGAACTCGTACGTCAGGCGGACGATCCGTACGATCCGCCGCACCAGTTCGCCGTCCAGCCCCGGGAAGGCTCCGGCCACGAAGGCCGCGAAGCTCTCGTCGTCCGTCGCCGTGCGCAGGCACTCCTCCAGCAGCGGCCCGCTGATCCGCCCCGCGAATACGGAGAACAGGATCGTGACGAACGCCCGGTTGCGATAGGAGGGTTCATGGCCGTGTACGGCAGCGGCGTCCGCCCGCACCTCGGGCGCGCCCGGGGCGATCAGGAACAGGTTCTCGACCCGCTCCCCCGCCTGCTCCAGTTGGTGTGCGGCCTCGAAGGCGACGCGGGCGCCGAAGGAGTAGCCCCAGAGAGTGTACGGGCCCGAGGGCTGGACCTGCCGGATGGCGTGCACGTCGCGCTCGGCCATCTCGCGGATCGTCGCGTACGGCGTCTCGCCCTCGTTGGTGCCGTACGCCTGGACGCCGACGAACGGCCGTCCCAGGCCCAGGCGGTCGCCGAGCAGCCGCAGGTTCATGGGGTACCCGCCGAGGCCGGGCCAGCAGAACACGGGCGCCGCCCCGTCGGCCTCGTCCTCCCCGTCCCGCAGCCTCACCAGCCGCGCGACGTCCTGGTCGGTGCCCTCCTGCGCGCCGCCGCCGGCGACGCGCAGCGCGAGCTGCTCGACGGTGGGCGCGTCGAACAGCGCCTGGAGGGGGAGGGAGCCGCCCAGCTCCCGGTTCACGCGGTTCACGAGCGCGACCGCCATGAGCGAGTTCCCGCCGCTGGCGAAGAAGTCGTCCTGGACGGAGACGGTGTCGCGCTTCATCACCTTCATCCAGATGTCGCCGATCCGCTTCTCGGTCCGCGTCCTCGGCGGGACGAAGGGGCGGTCGGAGCCGGTCACGTCCGTCGCCTCGGAGTTCGCCAGGGCCCGGACGTCGATCTTGCCATTGGCGGTGAGGGGCAGGGCGTCGAGGACGACGACCCGGTTGGGCACCATGTAGTCCGGCAGGAAGGTCACCAGGTCGTCGCGGATCATCTCCGCGGGCCCCCGCATGTGGACGGTGTCCTCCTTCATGCCCTCGCTGTGCCACTGCTCCTCGCTCACACGCCCGCCGACGAAGAAGTACGAGGGCCTCCCCGCCACCGGGAGCAGGGCGGCCATCCGCTTGGCCGCGGGCAGGTCCTCGCCGGTCTCCGAGCTGTAGCCGGACGACATGAACCCGAGGTCGAGGCAGTTCATCTGGAGGCGCTGGAGCTTGCGCCCCAGGTCGAGGTAGCCGAGCCAGCCCCGCTCCGCCGCGCCGAACACGGTGATGCCGAAGCTCGCGCGTTCGTACACGGCCTGGTTGATGGCGATGACGTCCCTCTTGCGTACGAGGTCGTCCGCAACCCGCTCCAGGGCACCGCCGCCTCCCGCGGAGCCGTGGCGATACCGGTACTGGCCTCCGGGCAGCCCGGGCACACGCCCCGGGTGCGCCTGGACGTACACGTCGAGCGCGGCCGCGTCGCGGTCGCCCTGTCCGGCGGGCACCACCTCGAAGCCGCCGAGGTAGTGGTCCTCGTCCGCGCAGTCGAGCCGTTCCTTCGTCCCGGGGGTGAAGTCCAGCTCGCGTACCGCCAGCCCGTGGTGGGGCAGCACCTCGTCGAACAGCCCCACCATGTGGCCGGCCTCGATCTGGAGGACCTCGCGGATGTTGTTCTTGTAGACAGGTTCGATGGCGCTGGTCCGCCCGAGGAAGTGCAGACGCACCCTGGGCGCCGCGGAGCCGGCAGGAGGGCCCATCAGGACGAGCCGGTGCTCCAGCGGGTGGTAGTAGTACAGCCCGTCGGGCACCTCGGCGGGACCGCCGGCAAGCTCGAGGTAGAGCTGCGTGGCGTTGAGCGCGCCCGGCGAGGCGTACCCGTACTTGGGCAGGAGCCGCTCCTCGCTGAGGAACCGGCCGAAGTAGCGCAGGATCTCCCCCAGCTCGCCGAAACCGAGCCCGGCGGGCTCACGCGGCGGGCGCGCGGCAGTACGGTCCTCCCGGTCCTCGTCGAGTAGCCGCAGGATGTCGTCCTCCGTGACGTCGCCGCCTTCGAAGAACCGGTACGTCTTGCGCGCGAACACGCGGCGCCGCTGCTCCGGCGTGGGCTCCGCACCGGGCAGCGCGACCGACGCGCGGGCCGCCACGTCATCCGTGTCCCGGCAGCCGGCGGCCGCCAGCTGAGCCCTGACCTGGAGCTTGCTCGCCTTCGACTGGTGGTGCGTACCGTGCCGGCCCTGGTCCATCAGCGCGGCTTCCCGGGGGCTCAGCTCGACGCAGGCGACGAGGTTCTGGAAACCGGTGCGCGGGTCGTCCTTGACGATCACGGCCGCGTTCCTGACCCAGTCGTGGGACTCGACGGCCAGCCGGATCTCGTCCAGCTCGACGCGGAAGCCCCGCAGCTTCACCTGGCTGTCCGCCCGGCCGGCGAACTGCACGCTCCCGTCGGCGTTCCCGTACGCGAGGTCCCCGGTCCGGTACAGCCGCCCGCGCTCGGGGTCGTCGACGAACCGTTCCGCCGTGAGGTCCGGCCGGTGGAGGTAGCCCCGGGCCAGCTGGACGCCTCCGATGTACAGTTCGCCGATCTCGCCGGCCGCGACCGGCGACCGCGACGGGTCGAGGATGTGGAAGCGCATGCCGTCGACCGGGGAGCCGATCGGCACGGACTGCGGCCCTGACTCCACGTCCGCCCGCTCCACGCGGTACGAGGAGGCGTTGATCGTGCACTCGGTCGGGCCGTAGAGGTTCACGAGCGAGCAGTCCGGCAGGGTGTCGAGCAGCAGTCTCGCCAGATTCCTGGACAGCGCCTCGCCGCCGCTGAAGAGCTGGGTGAGGGAGGTGCAGCGGCCGAACTCCTCGGTGTCGAGGAGCGCCTGAAGCAGCGTCGGCACGCACTGCAGGGTGGTCACGCCATAGGCGTCGACGGTCCGCATCAGCCCTTCGGGGTCGCGATGGATGCCGGGGGCGCCCATGACGACGCGGCTGCCGCAGGCAGGGGCGAGGATCTCCCACTGCGCGGCGTCGAAACTGGCGGGCGTCTTCTGCAGGACGATTCTGTTCTCGTCGAGTCCGTGCGCCGTCCGTAACCAGTTCATCTGGTGGACGATCGCACGGTGTTCGACCATTACACCCTTGGGCTTTCCGGTACTGCCCGAGGTGTAAATGACATACGCCGGATCGTCTTCCGCCGGCAGCCCGAGCCCGGATTCCCGCCACGTCTTTCCAGTATCCCCCGCCGCCGAATTCAGCACATCCCGCAGCGTGACGACCGTGGTTCCGGGGGGAGCGATTCTCTCCAGTCGTTCCCGCAGCCGTTCCTGCGTGAAGACCACGCAGACCCGGGCATCCTCGACCATGTACCGGAGACGTTCTTCCGGATAGTCCGGTGACAGCGGAAGATACGCTCCGCCGGCCGCGAGAATTCCCCACACGCCTGTCATGAGATCAAGTGAGGGCTCGACGAAAAGACCGACGCAGTCGCCCCGCCCCACCCCGAGCCCGCGCAGGTACGCGGCGGCTTCCGCGCTGTACCGGCCGAGCTCCCGAAACGTCAGCCGCTCTGGGCCGCACTCCACCGCGGTCCTGTCGGGATGCCACCTGACCTGGGCTCTCAACAGGTCGGTCAGACTCTCCCCCGTGTCACCGCCGCCGGTTATGTGCGGCAGGTCCCTACTTCCCTCGACAGCCGAATTCACCATGTACGCCCCCGATCAAATACGTCAGATACGCGTGGCGCCGACCCGCGGCGGCATCGTCGCCACCCGGAATCCCGCCCACGCCTGTGTGACCGACGGGCCCTTCCGCCCGTCGGCTCATACGACTTCCGTCGGTGATGTCCGGAAGGCACCGGAGCGCAGCCTGCACATCGGTGAAGGAATTCCCGCACCGCTCACCGGTTGGGTCCGCTTCCACGTGTGGCGGGGCACGCCTCTTCGAATCACGCCCGTCTTGGGCATCGCTTTCCCCCGCTGTCCTTCCTGGCCGCCGAACGGCCGGGATCTTCCCCCGTGAATTGAGACCCCTGCACAGGACAGGTATCCGCTCAAGCATCCGCATGGCTGGTCTGCGGCGCGGAGCAATCGAGACGTTATGCCGTGGCCATAGGTGGGTCAACAGGCGCCAGGAGGATGACCTAAAAGGCCGCCTCCCGGCCACGTGGCACATGCCACAGGAACTGCACAGAAGCCGGAAGGCCCACCGGTTCCCGCTCGTCCACCGCGCCCCGCTGACCGGATCCACAGAGTCGATATCCGGTCACCACGGCGTGGCGACTTCCACTCAGTAGGGTCGAGGACCGGCGTGGTGGCTGACGCTCCGTCTCCAGTCTCCGGCCCTACGAGAGCGGCCGGACGACCCCGTGATGTCCGCCACAGGAGGCAGTTGGAAAAGCGACACGATGGCGCGCCGTAACGCGACGCACATCAAGGGCTCAGCCCTGGCGCAAAGCGACACAACCTGCAGGGGACACGATCTCGCTGACACAAAGCGGTCCTGCGTCGAGCCCGCGGTGAAGCGCGAACTCCCCCGCTTCCGGATGCGCGTCCCTGCCTCCCACCCGCACCGCCTTCTGCGACGGCTTCGGGCGCAACCTCACCCCGGCCGAACAGCACGTGTGTTTGGCCTACGGCGCCCAGGACGCCGTGACCGCCCTGAAGTGGGGGCTGGAACACCGGGACGTGGATTCCGTTGGCTGGACAGGCCCCCGCCTGCCTGCCAAGGGGTGAAGGTCATCCACGCGGTGATCCGCACCGGCGTCCTCTACGAACCACGCACCCCCGACGACGTCGACCTCGCCGCCTGACAACCCCACCCCCGCCACCCTCCAGACCCCGATCACGCCCGCACACCGGCGCGGCCACCAAGGCCCGGCCGGCCACCGGACTGCCCACCAGGCACCCGATCCACCGGGAACATCCCGCTTCGCGGGACGTTCCCGACATCCATGATCAACCCCTTCAAACCGACCCCGCCGAGGTTGACGAAACAGATAGGGGCACCCCCGACCTGTGAGCAACGTTCATGAAGCCGGCGAGTCCGGCTCGTATCGGAGGCGTTCCACCACTTCGCGTGAATCGGAGGCCGCCCGGGAACGTTCCCGGGCGGCCTCCGCGTCGTTGTTCACGAAAAGAGCGCAAGGCAAGCAGCAGGGGGTGTCCCATGGGTCGAGTGGTACTGGAGCGTTTTCCGGCCGGAAGTCCGCGGGGGAGCTGGCCCGCCGAGGAGTACGCGGCCCAGCGGATGCGCGAGGGCGTGCCCGCGGAGGTGGTCATGGATCTGGCGAGCGACGCGTTCCTGGTCGTGGTCCGGCAGCGGGAGGCGCGTTCCGGTCACTGACGGGCGGGACGGAGGTCCGGTCCGCGCACGCCCCTTGGCCTCCCGCCCGCGCAGCCCCACACTGACCCGATGACTCAGCGTGTGGATCTCGCGACGGTGATGGACCGGCTGGCGATCGACGACGTGGTCACGGGCTACGCGATGGCCGTCGACGACGGCGACTGGGGCGCCTACCGGGCCCTGTTCACCCCCGGCGGGCGGGCCGACTACAGATCGGCCGGCGGGATCGAGGGGCCGGTGGGGCAGGTCGCGGAATGGCTCGCACGGACCATGGAGCTCTTCCCGGTGAGGCAGCATCTGATCGTCAACCGGCTGGTCCGGCTGGAGGACGTGGCCGGCTCGCCGGGCGACAGCGCCGAGGTCCGGGCGGACTTCTTCAACCCGATGCGGCTGCAGGCACCGGAGGCCCGCGGCGGCGGCGCGGTCACCTCTCCGAATTTCGTGGCCGCCGGCCGCTACGCCTTCGCCCTGGCCCGCACCCGGGACGGCTGGCGGCTCACGCGTGTCACCGTGCACGAGAAGTGGCGACACACCACCGCGTGAGCGCTTCCTCCCCTTCCGTCCGCGCGGCCCGGGGGCGGTCCCGCCCTGCACTGCCACACTGGAAGCGGAGGCGCGCCATGATCCCGAAGCACGACGGGTGGTCCCGCCACTGGCGCGGGCCCGCCGCGGTCGCCGCCGGGGCGCTGCCCGCCCTGGCGTTCCCCGCCCCCGCGCTGTGGTGGTTCGCCTACGTGGCCCTCGTGCCCTGGATGCTGTTGCTGAGATCGGCCTCCGGAGGGCGGCGGGCGGCCCTGGAGGGCTGGCTCGGCGGCGCCGGGTTCATCCTGGCCGTGCACCACTGGCTGCTGCCGAGCCTGCACGTGTTCCTGCTTCCGGTGGCCGCACTGCTCGGGGTGCTTTGGATCCCCTGGGCACTGCTGGTGCGGGAGCTGCTCGGCGGCCGCCCGTCCCGTGGCCGGGCGGCCTGCGCTCTGGTCCTGGTACCGGCCGGGTGGCTGCTGTCGGAGCTGGTCCGCTCCTGGCAGGGGCTCGGCGGGCCGTGGGGGCTGCTGGGGGCCAGCCAGTGGCAGGTTCCGCCGGCGCTCCGGCTGGCGTCGGTGGGCGGGGTGTGGCTGATCAGTCTGCTGCTGGTGGCGGTGAACTGCGCCCTGGTGCTGCTGGTCGCCGTACCGGGGGCCAGGGTCCCGGCGGTGGCCGGGCTCATGGGCTGTGCGCTGCTGACGGGCGCGGTGTGGGTGTGGGCGGTTCGGCCCGCGGAGTCGGGCGGGCTGCGGGTGGCCGTCGTACAACCGGGACCGGTGCCCGACGGCCCCGACAGCGCGGAGCGGCGGTTCGCGGCCGGCGAGCGGCTGACCCGGCCGCTGGCCGGGCAGCGGGTCGACCTGGTGGTGTGGGGCGAGAGCAGCGTGGGCGAGGACCTGACGGCCCGCCCGGACCTGGCCCGCCGGCTGGCCGCGCTGTCGGCGGAGGTCGGGGCTCCGCTGCTGGTGAACGTGGACGCGCGGAGGGCGGACCGCCCGGGGATCCACAAGAGCGCGGTGCTGGTCGGCCCGGGCGGGCCCACGGGCGACCGGTACGACAAGATGCGGCTGGTCCCCTTCGGGGAGTACGTACCGGCCCGGGCTCTGCTGGGCTGGGCGACCTCGGTCGGCAGGGCCGCCGGCGAGGACCGCGTGCGCGGGGACGCGCCGGTGGTCATGGACCTGCCGGGCCGGCGGGACGGGGGCACGGTCGTCCGTCTGGGACCGCTGGTCTGTTTCGAGTCCGCGTTCCCCGACATGAGCCGGCGCCTCACCCACGACGGGGCCTCCGTGCTGATCGCCCAGTCGGCGACCTCCACCTTCCAGCACAGTTGGGCACCGGCCCAGCACGCCTCGCTGGCGGCCCTGCGGGCGGCCGAGAACGGCCGCCCGATGGTGCATGCGACGCTGACCGGGATCAGTGTGGTGAACGGCCCGTCGGGCGAGCGCGTCGGCACCGCACTGCCCACCTCGGCGCGGACCGCCGAGGTGTACGACGTACCGCTCGCCCGGGGCTCGACCCTCTACGTCCGCTTCGGGGACTGGCCCGTGACCGCGGCCCTCGCAGCTCTGGCGTTCGCCTGCGGTGCGGCGGGCGCACGGGTGCTCAGGAGGCCTTCTCCGCCTGCTCCAGAGCCGAGTTCACCACCAGCTCGCACAGCTCGTGGGTGAGCAGCGCGTCGCGGGCACCGAGGATCCGGCCCGCCGCCACCGCCTCCAGGAAGTGGTCCACCACCTGCTCGATGCCGCGCTGGCGGGCGACGGGGACCCAGTCCCCCCGGCGGCGCACGGTGGGCTGGCCCTTGTGGTCGATGACCTCGGCGAGGTTGACGACCTGCCGCTTGGTGTCGGTGCCGGAGACCTCCAGGACCTCCTCGTTGGATCCGGACAGGCGGTTCATGATGCCGAGCGCGTTGAAGCCGGCGCCGGAGAGGTGCAGCACCACCTGGTGCATCAGTCCGTCGCGCACCACGGCCCGCACCCCGGTGTAGTCGGCCTCGCCCGGCAGCAGGAAGCGCAGGGTGTCGACGACGTGGATGAAGTCGTCGAGCACCAGCGTGCGTGGGTCCTCCGGCAGGCCGACCCGGTTCTTCTGCAAGACGATCAGGTCGCGCGGGTGGTCGGCGCACTGCGCGTACCCGGGCGCGTAACGGCGGTTGAAGCCGACGGCCAGGGAGACACCGCGTTCCTCGGCCAGTTCCACCAGGCGCCGGGACGCCGCCAACTCGTAGGCGAGCGGCTTGTCCACGTAGGTGGGGACACCGGCCTGCAGCAGCCGGGTGACGATCTCGGGGTGGGCGGCGGTCGGCGCGTGCACGAAGGCCGCGTCGAGCCCCTCGGCGAGCAGGGCGTCGAGGTCGGTGTGCCGGTGCGCTGCCGGGACCCGGTGGATCGCGCCGACCCGTTCCAGAGTCTCGGGAGTGCGGGTCTGCAGGTGCAGTTCGACGTCCGCACGCGTGGTGAGGACGGGCAGGTACGCCTTCTGCGCGATGTCGCCGAGTCCGATGCAGCCGACCTTCACCGGGGCCTCCAAATTCGGTCCTTGCGGGATCCTCGCAGCTTAATCCCTGGTGGCCGGGGCTCCGGTTCGCACAGGATGGGCCCCATGACCACCAGTTCAGGATCACACCGCACCGAACCCCCCACCACCGCCGCCGAGCGGGAGATGCTCGACGGCTGGCTCGACTACCACCGCGCCACCCTGCTGTGGAAGTGCGAGGGGCTGCGGGACGAGCAGTTGCGCAGGACTCCGCTCGCGCCCTCCGAATTGAGCCTCCTGGGGCTGCTGCGGCACATGGCAGAGGTGGAGCGTTACTGGTTCCGGGAGATCATGCTGGGTGAGGAGCTGCCCGAGCTGTACGTCACGGACGAGGACCGGGACGGCGACTTCCACTTCACCGAGGCGGCCACCCGGGCCGAGACCGAGCGGGTGTGGCGGGCGGAGGTCGAACGGGCACGGCAGGCGGCCGCGGGCCGCTCGCTGGACCTGGTGTCGGAGGCCCGGAACCACCACCGCGGCGAGGTGTTCAGCCTGCGCTGGGTCTACACCCACATGATCGAGGAGTACGCGCGCCACAACGGCCACGCGGACCTGCTGCGCGAGCAGATAGACGGCGCCACCGGCGACTGACCCGACAACTACCCGACGACTGCCCGGCGGCCGGCCCGGGGCGGCCCGCGATCCGCCGGTCACCCCGCTGCCCGTCACCCGTGCGGGGTGAATATGGGCTCCGGGTTTCCGCAACGGGGTCCTCGCACAGCAGAGTTGCGCGGGTGCATCCAACGCGAACCACGACAAAGCTGCTGCTCGGAGTCGCCTGCGCCGTTTCGGCGGTCTCCGGCTGTGTCCATGTGAGCCCCGGAACCGCGCATCCCGCGGCGGCCCCCGCCGCCGGGGTCCCGCCCCGGCACGAGCCGCGCGGCGGCCCGGGTGCCGCCCCCGTGGCCGTCCGGGCACCCGCCCTGGAGGCGCTGGAGGCGGTCGCTGCGGCCCCGGAGCAGCCCGCCCGTCAGGCGGGCCCGACCCCCGCCGCACGGAACTCGCAGCGCCCTGCCCGGGGCGCCTCCGGCGGGGCCGTGCAGGAGGCTGCGCCCGTACCGGACATCCCGGAGCCCCGCCGGGCCGCCGGATCCGCGACGGGCCGTCCTGACGGCTCCCGGCACCCCGACCGGCCCGGTGCCGAGGCGGAGCGCGAGCTGCTGCGCAAGCTGCCGGTGCGGCCGGCCGACGTCTGCGCGCTGGGCCGGCGCCACGGCCGCTGGCACCCCGACAGCCCGGAGGCCCGGATCTGCGCGGGCGTCCACGGCGGCTGAGGGCGCGCCAGGGGGCCGCCCGGCGGGCGGGGGGCGGCCGACGGGGGCCGGGGCCGCGTCCTGCCCGTCCCGACCGGCAGGACGCCCCCTACGCCTGTTCGGGGAAGGGCCAGGGGCCGCCGCCGCCCGGTTCCGCGGCGAGGCGGTGCTCCAGCCGGGCGATGGCCGCCCGTACGCCGTCGCCGTAACCGTCGTCGGAGAGGGCCCCGGCTGCCGCGCGGGCCCGCGCCAGGTGGACCCGGGCGGCGCCGGGACGCTGGAGCTTCAGGTAGTCGGCGGCCAGGCTGACGTGCAGCGACGGGTAGAACACGCGCATCGCGGGACGCGGCTCCCGCTGCGCGGGGCACCCGTCCCCGTGCCCGTCACCCAGGGAGTCGGCGGCGGTCAGGGCGCGCAGGTCCCAGGCCAGCTCGTCGGCGGGATCGTCCTGGGCGTCGGCCATGTAGTGGGCCAGGGTGCACCGGTGCAGGCAGTCCCCCTCCTCGCCGATCTCCTGCCAGATCTCGCCGAGCCGGTTGCGGGCCTCCTCCCGGTCTCCGGCGTGCAGCAGGATGACCGCCTGGCCGATCCTCGTCATGACGGCGTCCTCCGACGCCTCCTGCTGCTCGGTCACGGCGGCCTCCGGCTTGCTCTGCCGGACCTGCTCCGGTCCGGTCGTCAAGACGCTAGCCGGAGGCACCGGCGATGGCGCCGAGGCGCGGTGGGGCGTCAGCCGAGGTCCGGGATCCGCCAGTCGATCGGCTCATGCCCCTGGGCGGCGATGGCCTCGTTGATCTGCGTGAAGGGGCGGGAGCCGAAGAACTTCCTGGCCGACAGCGGGGAGGGGTGGGCACCCTTGACGATCACGTGCCGCTCCTCGTCGATGAGCGGGATCTTCTTCTGGGCATAGGCCCCCCACAGGACGAACACGGCCGGGTCGGGCCGCTCCGACACCGCGCGGATCACCGCGTCGGTGAACCTCTCCCAGCCCTTGCCCTTGTGCGAGTTCGGCTCGGCCTCCCGGACGGTGAGCACGGCGTTGAGCAGCAGGACGCCCTGCTGGGCCCACGGCATCAGGTAGCCGTTGTCGGGGACGGGCAGGCCCAGCTCCTCCTTCATCTCCTTGTAGATGTTGCGGAGCGAGGGCGGGGTCTTGACGCCGGGCTGCACGGAGAAGCACAGGCCGTGGCCCTGGCCGGCGCCGTGGTAGGGGTCCTGGCCGAGGACCAGCACCTTCACCTGCTCGAAGGGCGTGGCGTCCAGTGCCGCGAACACCTGGTCGCGGGGCGGGTAGACCGGCCCGTTCGCCCGCTCCTTCTCGACGAACTCCGTGAGCTCTCTGAAGTAGGGCTGCTCCAGCTCCCCGCCGAGGACGGGGAGCCAGGACTCGGGCAGCATCTGGGTCACGGCGACAACCTCCGGTACAAGTTCGTGCAACTGCTCCAGAACCTACCGGGGGCCACTGACAACGCGTCGGCCGCCCGGGAGATCTCCCGGGCGGGACCGCGGCTACCAGCTGGTCTTGCGGTACAGCTCCCACATCTGCATGGCGGTCTGCGGGTCGAGGGCCCGCTCGGCGCCCGCGATGTCCTCGCGTGCGGCGACGTAGAGCTTGCCTTGCCACAGGGGCAGCAGCCGCACGTCCTCGGCGAAGATCTGCTGGGCCTTCTCGAACTGCTGGACCCCGGAGGAGCGGTCGCTGTCGCGGCGGGACTTGGGGAGCAGCTCGGTCAGGATCTCGTTCTGCTCGTACGGGGTGCCGACCGCGTTCTCCTTGCCGACGAACGGCGCGATGAAGTTGTCCGGGTCCGGGAAGTCGGGGAACCAGCCTCGGCCGAAGACCGGGTACTCCTGGCTCTTGTAGCCCTCCTGGAAGGTCTTCCAGGGCTGGCTGCGCAGGGTGATGCGGAACAGGCCGCTCTCGTCGAGCTGCCGCTTGATCTCGGTGAACTCCTCGGCGGTGGAGGCGCCGTACCGGTCGGTGGTGTACCAGAAGGTCAGGTCGACCGGCTGGTTGATCCCGGCCTCCTTGAGGATCTTCTTCGCCTTGTTGACGTCCGCCGCGCCGTACTTGTCGTAGAACGGCGTCTTGTGGCCGACGACGCCCTTGGGAACCATCGAGTACAGCGGCTCCGCGGTGCCCTGGTAGACCTTGGAGACGAGGGTGCCGCGGTCGATGACCTGGGCGATGGCCTGGCGGACCGCGAGCTTGTTGACCGCCGGGTCCTTCGGGTTGAAGACCAGGTAGCGGATCTCGGCGCCGACGTTCTCGACGACCTGGACGCCGAGTCCGTGTGCGGCGGGGCTCTGGAGGTCGGTGACCTGCGAGGCGGAAAGGCCTCGGTAGGTGGCGTCCAGCTCCTTGGCCTTCAGGTCGGCGACCATCTTCTCGGAATCCGCGTAGTAGCGGATGGTGACGGCCTTGTTCTGGCGGTTCGCGAAGCCTGCGTAGCCCTTGTTCTCGGACAGGACGGCCTCGCCGCCCTCCTTGTACGAGTCCAGCACGTAGGGGCCCGATCCGGTGATCTTGCCGTCCTCGCGCACCTTGTCGGCGGGGTAGTCCTTGGGCGCGACCAGCGAGGCTGCCGGTGAGCCGAGGACGTACGGGAAGGTGGCGTCGGAGGTCTTCAGGTGGAAGACGACCGTCAGCGCGTCGGGGGTCTCGATCTTGTCGAGGCTGCCGAAGAGGTCCTTCGGGCCGACCTTGGACCCGATCGTCATGATCCGGTCGAGGGAGTACTTGACGGCCTTGGCGTCGAGGGGCTCGCCGTTGGAGAACTTCAGGCCCTTGCGCAGGGTGCACCGGTAGGCCTGGCTCGCGCCGTCCGTGAACTCGCAGTTCTGGGCGGCGTCCGGCTGGGGCTTGGTGGAGCCCGTGGGGAAGGCCAGGAGGGTCTGGTAGACGTTCCGGTACAGCTCCCAGGAGCCGTCCCACGCCGCGGCGGGATCAAGGGTGCTCGGCGCGCTCGTAGTCCCGACGACGATCCGCTTCGCTTCGTCGCCGTCGTCCTCCGACAGCAGGCCGCATCCGGCGAGCAGGGATATGGACGCAAGGGCCGCAGAGATCTGCAGGCATCTGGTCCGGTTGAACACGTGCACGCTCCTCGATCAGCCAGGGGTGCGGCAGACCCTACCGCAGTGCCTCACGAATCCAATGGGTTGGTTTCGTGAGGCACTTGACCGGTTCCGTGCACATTCGATACACATTTACCTCCCTTTCGGAGGCAAATACGTCCGATTATCGGTCAGTGCACCCCGGAATTGAGGAACATCCCACCGTCGACGACCAGAGTTTGCCCCGTGATCCATTCCGCTTGTGCAGATGTAAGAAAAGCCGCGGCCCCTCCGATGTCCTCCGGGAGCCCGAGCCGGCCGAGCGGATAGGCCGCGGCGGCCTCCTGTTCCCGGCCCTCGTAGAGCGCCTGCGCGAACTTGGTCTTGACCACCGCCGGAGCGATCGCGTTGACCCGGACCCCGGGGGCCATCTCGTGGGCGAGCTGGAGGGTCAGGTTGATCATGGCCGCCTTGCTGATCCCGTACGCGCCGATGAAGGGCGAGGCGGAGATGCCGGCGATCGACGCGATGTTCACGATCGCCCCGCCGTTCTCCTTCTGCCAGGCGTGCCAGGTCCGCTGGGCGAAGCCGAGCGCGGAGATCACGTTGGTCTCGAAGACCTTCCGGGCGACCCCGAGGTCGAGGTCCGCGATCGGGCCGAAGACGGGATTGGTGCCCGCGTTGTTCACCAGGAAGTCGACCCGGCCGAAGGCCTCCATCGTGCGCTCGACGGCAAGGGCCTGGTGGGCCTCGTCGTGCGCCTTCCCGGCCACCCCGATCACCCGGTCCGCGCCGAGGCGCTCCACGGCCTCCTTGAGGGCCTCCTCGTTGCGCCCGGTGATGCAGAGCCGGTCGCCCCGGGCGACCAGTGCCTCCGCGATGCCGTAGCCGATGCCCCGGCTCGCTCCGGTGATCAGTGCGACCTTGCCGCTGTCCGTGCCGCTGTACGCCATGACGTATGCCCCGCCTCTCTTCGGTCGCTTCAGTTGAGGGGGCCGCCGGCCACGTACACGACCTGGCCGGAGACGAAGCCGGCGGCGTCGCCGGTGAAGAAGGCGATGGCGTTGGCGATGTCTGCCGGACGGCCGACCCGCTGGACGGGGATCTGGGTGGCCGCGGCGGCCTGGAAGTCCTCGAAGCCCATGCCGACGCGGGCGGCCGTCTGGGCGGTCATCTCGGTGACGATGAAGCCGGGGGCCACGGCGTTGGCGGTGACGCCGAACTTGCCGAGCTCGATGGCCAGGGTCTTGGTGAAGCCCTGCAGACCGGCCTTGGCGGCCGAGTAGTTGGCCTGGCCGCGGTTGCCGAGCGCCGAGCTGCTGGAGAGGTTCACGATGCGGCCGAACGTGGCCTCCACCATGTACTTCTGACAGGCCCTCGACATCAGGAAGGCGCCGCGCAGGTGCACGTTCATGACCGTGTCCCAGTCGGACTCGCTCATCTTGAAGAGCAGGTTGTCGCGCAGCACGCCCGCGTTGTTGACCAGGATGGTGGGGGCGCCGAGTTCGGCGGCCACGCGCTCGACCGCCGCCTCCACCTGTGCGCCGTCCGACACGTCGCAGCCGACCGCCAGGGCCCGGCCGCCGGCCGCCGTGACAGCGTCCACGGTGTCCTTGCAGGCCGCCTCGTCGAGGTCGAGCACGGCAACGGCCCGACCCTCGGCGGCCAGGCGCACGGCGGTGGCCGCGCCGATGCCCCGGGCCGCCCCGGTCACGATCGCGACGCGCTGCTCGGTGGTGGACATGCTGGTTCTCCTCGCCCTTGAGAGACGGCCACCCAGAGGTGAGCAACCGCTTAGTAGCTTCAGCTGAGGAGACGCTAGGAGCCCTGGCACCCCGTGTCAACGGCCAACGGTCCGACACCCACGAGGTACGGCCTACCGCACCAGGAGGTCCAGCAACCGCTCCACCTCCGCCGCCGGATCGGCCGTCAGGCCGGTGTGCACCGGCCCCGGCTGCACCACGGTGCTGCGTGGGGCGATCAGCCAGCGGAACCGGCGTCCCGCGTCGTCACACGCCGCCTGCCCCGCCGCCTCGCCGCCGCCGCACACGCCCTCGACCCCGCGCAGGGCGGCCCGTACGCCGGCCACGTCCGCCGCCGGGTCCAGCGCGAGGAGCTTCGCCTCGTCGAGGTGGGTGCGCGCGGCGACGTAGGAATGCGCCCGGCAGTAGACGATCACGCCTGCGTTGAAACACTCGCCGCGTTCCATCCGGGGCACCACACGCACCAGCGCGTACTCGAACACGTCCCGCTCGGTCACTCGTCGCCGCTCTTCTTCTGGTGGGTCTTGTGGGGCCATTCCGGCAGGTGGTCGGTGAGCCAGCCGGGAGGCCCGGTCGGCGCCTTCACCTCGGCCTCCAGCGAGATCCTCTCGTGGATCGTGGCCGCGCGCGGCAGCAACGCCTCCACGTAGGCGCGGCGCAGCGCGTCGGCGGAGTCGAATCCCGGCTCGTCGACCAGCCACTCGTCCGGCACCTCGGCGGTGACCTCGGTGAGCAGTTCCTCGGTGACCAGCGGTGCCAGTGCGGCGGCCGCTGCCTCGATGTCCGGTCCCACGGGGGCCAGTACGTGGTCGGAGGCGTTGTAGGGCTTCGCGGCGGCGGCCTGGGCCGTGGGCCAGTTGTGGTGCCAGATCATGGTGGCGCCGTGGTCGATGAGCCAGAGGTCCCCGTGCCAGACCAGCATGTTCGGGTTGCGCCACGACCGGTCGACGTTGTTGATCAGGGCGTCGAACCAGACCACGCGCCCGGCCTCGGCCGGGTCCACCCGGTAGGCGAGCGGGTCGAAGCCGATGGAGCCCGGCAGGTAGTCCATGCCGAGGTTGAGTCCGCCGCTGGACTTGAGCAGCTCCTGGACCTCCTGGTCGGGCTCGGCGAGCCCGATGACGGGGTCGAGCTGCATCTGCACCAGCGTGGGGACCCTGAGTCCCAGCCGCTGGGCCAGGCGGCCGCAGATGACCTCGGCGACCAGGGTCTTGCGGCCCTGACCGGCTCCGGTGAATTTCATGACGTACGTTCCGCAGTCGTCGGCCTCGACGATCCCCGGGAGCGAGCCGCCCTCACGCAAAGGCGTGACATAGCGGGTCGCTACGACCTCTTTCAGCACTTCCCCAGGCCACCCATCTCTTCAGCCCTACGATCCGCGGACGACTGCTCCGGAGCGCAGAGGCAGGAATCACGGGTCAACGGCGCTGCGGCGCTGGGAGAATCCGGGGAGTCCCGGCCGGCGAGCCCGTCTCCCCGCGCCCCCGACGTACCCACGGCGGTATCGCGGCCCCCGTGCTGCCGGCTTCCGGCATGAGGGGAACATGGTAATCGAGAGTGATCGCCGGCGATGAGTCTGCGAGCCGTCGAGCCGGGGTCGTGACGGACTCCGGTCCCCCGGTGCCGGAGAAGGTCAGAGGGCTACGAGGTCCCGGTCCAGGCCGTTGAGCGGACCGCCGCTGTCGAACAGCGGGGCGCCCTGGGCAAGGCTTCCGGTGTCGACGGCCTGGAAGCCGGCGCTGTCGGCGAGATCGGCGACCCTGCGCTTGGCGCCGGCGTCGTCCCCCGCGAGCAGGACGATGCGCCGGCCGCCCTTGACGGCGGGATCCTCGGTGAGGACCTGCGCCAGGTAGGTGTTGAAGCCCTTGACCACGAGGGCGCCGGGGACGAGCGAGGCGACGACCTCGGTGGGCGGGCGGCCCCCGGTGTCGACGATCTCCAGTCCGCCGGCGGTCTCCCGGAGCGGGTTGAGCGGTACCAGCACGGTCCGCCCCCGCCAGGAGGCGACCGAGGCCGCCGCGCTCTCCTTCTGGTCCCACTGGACGGCCAGGACGACGACATCGCCGAAGTCGGCGGCCTCCTGGGCTGTTCCGGCGGTGGCGTTGTCGCCGAGCTCGTCGACGAGCGCGGTCAGTTTCTCCGGGGTGCGCGAGCCGGCCAGCTTGACCTGGTGCCCCGCGCGGGTGAGCACCCCGGCCAGAGCAGAGCCGAGACGACCGGCGCCAATGATTCCGACGTTCATGACTCGACGGTCACACACCTCCGGCGGTCCCACATCCCCGCGCCCCGCCGGCTGAGCCACCCGGGTGCGGCAGTGTCGTCGGCGCCGCACCGGAAATCCACAGCCGCCCGTCCGACGGCCGCCTCCGGTTCCGTGCGCGGGGCGAGGGGCAGCTGGGCGTCCCCGGCCGGCCCGGCCCGGGCTGCTCGGGACGATGGATCCTCAACCGCCGCTTCCCTCGCCCCCGTCGAAGGGCACCCTCACGGCGGAGAGCCCGTATGCGGCGCACAGGACTTCGGGGGCCGTTGCCCTTTCGCCCGGCCGTCGCGCTCTTGCCCCGCGTGGTCGGCGCGGGACAGCGGGCCGGCGGGCCGGCGGTCGGGGTTCAGCCGGTCCCCGGCTGCGCGGTGCGGTCGTCCCCGAGGCGGTCGGAGTCGATGTGCGCGCGTGGTGCGAGCCCCTCGATGAGGACCCGCACCCCCAGATCGAGCCGCTCTTCGGCAGTGCCCGAGCGGAGCTGGCCCGCCGACGCGGCGAGGTGGGGATGACGCACGGGATCCAGTGCGTCCAGCGCCGCGTCGATGTCCGCGGCGGCATGCCGGTGATCCAACGCCTGCTGCAGACGGCCCCCCGCGGCCGGGTCGGGGGCGGACCCGGCCTGTCCGTCGGATCCGGAACTCCCTGGCGGCGTCGGAAGCTCGACCTCGTAGGAAGCCGCACCGATGTACAACGCGATGAGATCGCAGCCCCAGGCGGCCCGCTGCCGCTCCACTCCGCCGGCCAGCAACAGCCCCAGCACGCGATCGAAGAGGTCGAGCCAGGCGGGGCTGGTGGGAATGTGCCCCAGGGAGACCCGGGCGAGCCCGGGGTACTCGCTCAAGGCGCGCACCGCCCCGGCGATGGTCGCCGCCAGCGCCTCCCGCCAGCCCGCGCCGGCCCCCGAGCCGCCGGAGGAGGGAGCTTCGCTCCCCCTGGCCGCGGGGGCGGAGGCCTCGGGCAGGGGGACGGTGGCGACCACGGCATCGAACATGAGTCGCAGCAGTTCCTCCCGCCCGGTCACGTACACGTACAGCGAAGCGGGTCCGGTGTCGAGTCGCGCCGCCACCCGGCGCATCGTGACCGATGTCAGTCCCTCCTCGCGCAGGACTTGCAGTCCCGCCCGTACCACGGACTGCTCGCTGAGCGCTGGCTTGGCGGGAAGGGAACGGGTGCCACGTGCCGGAGAACTCATGGCGGCAGCCTAGCACTTGACAACGAACACTGTTCGCCACGAACGTTGTTCGCCATGACCAACGAACAACGTTCGCCGCAGGTTGTGGCGCCCACCCCTCCCCAGCCGTCGCAGCCCCACCGCTATCGATGGGCAGTCCTCGCCGTCGTACTCGCCGCCGACGTGATGGACATGCTCGACGCGACCATCACGAGCATCGCCGCTCCTGCGATCGCCGCCGGTCTGGGCGGCGGGCCCGCGCTGAGCCAGTGGCTACAGGCGGCCTACACCCTGCCGTTCGCGGTCCTGCTGATCACGGCGGGGCGGCTCGGAGACCGCTACGGGCGCCACCGCCTGTTCCTGATCGGCACGCTCGGCTTCACCGCGGCCTCGGCCGTGTGCTCCCTGGCCACCACGCCCGGCTGGCTCATCGGCGGGAGGGTGCTCCAGGGTGCTCTGGGCGCACTCCTCCTGCCTCAGGGCTTCGGCATCCTCAAGGAGACCTTCGAGGGGGCTGAACTGGGCCGGGCGCTCGGCTTCTTCGGGCCTGTTCTCGGGTTGTGCGCGGTCGGCGGACCGGTCCTGGGCGGCATGCTCGTCGGGGCGGACCCGCTCGGTACGGGCTGGCGGGCGATCTTCCTGGTGAACCTGCCGGTCGGACTCCTCACCGCAGCCGGCGCGGTGCGCTGGATCCGCCGGTCACCGGCCGACCCCGGGCTGCGCATGGACGTACCCGGGATGCTGCTCACCGCTGCGGCATCGGCCGCGGTGATCTTCCCGCTGGTGCAAGGGGCGGGGTACGGCTGGCCGTGGTGGTGTCCGGGGCTGATGGCCGCGGGTGCCGCGGGCTTCGTCCTCTTCGCCCGGCTCCAGCCTCGACGGCCCTCGCCGCTGGTCCTGCCCAGCCTGCTGCGCAACCGCGGCTACACCGGCGGCCTCCTGGTGGTCACCGCCTTCTACGCCGCCTTCAGCGGTCTCATGCTGGTGCTCTCGCTCTTCCTCCAGGGCCCCCTGGGGCTGTCCCCCCAAGGCGCCGGATACGCCGTCGCGCCGCTCGCCGCGGGCATCGTCCTCACCGCCGGCCCGGGCCAAGCCCTGGCGGAACGCAGCGGACGGCGGGCGATCCAGGCGGGCATCGTCGTGACCGTGTGCGGCCTGGTCCTGCTGGCTGCCCTTGCCGGGCCGGCCTCGTGGGTCACCAGCGGCTGGCGGCTGCTTCCGGCGACCCTGGTGATCGGCATGGGCATGGGACTGGTGATCCCGCCGCTGTTCGACGTGGTTCTCGTCAGCGTCTCGGAGCCGGAGACCGGATCGGCCGCCGGTGTGCTCAACGCCGTGCAGCAGCTTGCCAACTCGGTCGGTGTCGCTCTGCTGGTCACGGTGTGGGCCGCCTGTGGTGACCACGGCCGCACACCGGGCGGGGCGCTGGCCGGGACCGCATGGGCGGCGGCCGCCCTCCTCGCGGTCGCGCTGCTCGCCTCCTACCGGCTCCCCGCCCGGCCCGCACCCCACCCGCGGGCAGCCGCAGACCACTGAGCGCGGCCGCCGCTCCGGGGCTCACGCCGGCGGCGCGCCCGGCTCCGCCCCGGAGGGCTGCACGGTCGGGATGCGCTGGGTGAAGAAGAGTGCGAGGAGCGCGGCGAAGGCCAGGACGGAGAGGGCCGCGCGCAGGCCGTCGACCCTGGCCGCCTCGTTCGCCGCGACCGCGGCGTCGGCCACCTCCGGGCTGACCCCGGCTTCGGCGAGGGCGCTCTGCAACTGGGCGTCCGACAGGAACGGCACGCCGGACGCGAGCCGGACGGTCGCCTGGCTCTTGACGGTGCTCGGGACGGCCGGGCTCTCCTGAACGCTGGTCAGGAAGGAGGAGGTGAGCGTCGCGATCATGATGGATCCGGCGAGTGCCGTGCCGATCGACGAGCCGAGGTTGGTGACGGCGTTCTGGACGCCGCCGACCTCGGCGGACTGCGCCTGCGGCACCGCGGACACGGTGACCGCGCCCAGCTGGGAGGCCAGTGCGCCCATGCCGAACCCGATCAGCAGCAGGGGGAGGGTGACCACCTCCGCTCCGGCGTCCGTGTCGAGCGCGCCGAGCAGGATCACCGCGCCCGCGAGCAGGGCGAGGGTCCCGAGTCGGACCACGCGACGCGGCGAGACGTCCGGGAGGAAGCGCGGGATCAGCGTCGCCGCGGCCAGCAGGGTGAGCGACAGCGGCAGCAGCCGGACGCCGGTGGCCAGCGCTGACAGGCCGAGCGCGACGGACAGGTAGAGCGGGACGACGAAGAAGACGCCCATCATCACGAGGTACTGGAAGAAGAACATGGTCAGCCCGCCGGTGAGCTGCTTGTTCTGCAGCATGACCGGGTCGACGAGCGGCTCCTGGCGCCGCTTGACCAGACGGCCCTCCCAGCGGAGGAAGAGCCAGACCAGGAACAGGCCCAGCAGCATGAGCCACAGGGTCAGGGAGATCCCGAACAGCCCGGGTCCGCCGTCGGTCGGCCGGAACCAGCCCCACTCGTCCGATCGGAGCACCCCGTAGACGAAGGTCCCGAGGCCCAGCGCCGACAGGACGACCCCGACGAGGTCGATGCGCGGGCGTTCCTCGCTCACGGCGTCCACGACGGGGCGGGCGAGCACGAGGATGCCGATCACCATGAGCACCTCACCGGCGAAGACCCACCGCCAGGAGAAGTAGCTCGTGGCGATCCCGCCGATCAGGGGACCGAGCGCGATGGCGATGGCGCCGGCCGCCGCGACGAGCCCGTAGGCGGCGGGACGGCGTTCCACGGGGAAGTTCCCGGCGACCAGCGCCACGATCGCCGGCAGGATGAGGGCCGCCCCGACGCCCTCCAGGAAGGACCATCCGAGCAGCAGCACGGTCAGGTTCGGTGCGACGGACGTGACGAGTGAGCCGCAGCCGTAGATGACGCAGCCGATCAGGAAGGCGCGTTTGCGGCCGATCAGCACCCCGACCTTGCCGCCGGGGATCATGAGCATGGCCATCACGAGGGTGTAGGCCGTGATGGCGCCCTGGATGCCGGTCACCGTCGTACCGAGGTCCCCGGCGACCGTGGCGATGGAGACGTTCATGACGGAGCTGTCCAGCGCCATCAGGAACTGGCCCGCGGCCAGTGTCGTCAGGACGAGTCGCCCCTTCGACGGGTTTCCTGTCGCCGTCCCTGCCCTGGATGCCATGGGGGCATGCTTCCAGCCGGCCGCGGGGGTGGCGCGACGACCCGCCCGGGAGTCAGCCGGACGGGCAGTCGGCCACCGGGGCGTCGGGGCGCGGAGCCGGCGTGCGGCGGAGGGCCGGGGTACGGCGGCGGCCCGGGCCCGGGCCGCGCGGCCGCACGCCCCTGCCGGAGACGCCCCTGCGTACCGCACCCACTCCGTGCGGTGACCCGCCGGGCGCCCTCGCGCGCCCGGCGGGCGGCAGACCTAGAGTTGAGGACGAGGCTGCGTGCCGGGACTCGGGGCGGCCGCTCCCTCGGCCCCAGCCACCGCGCCCGGCGCGACAACACCCCAGGAGGGCATGCGACATGTCCACTGCATCTGACACCCCGGTTCTGGACACCCTCGCCGCCATGACCGGCGATTCGCTGGAGCGCTGCGGGATGGACCCGAGCATGCTGCTCCTCGTCCGGATCGCGGCCCTCGCCGCCTCGGACGCCCCGCCGATCTCCTACGTCGCGCACATCGACCCCGCCCTCAAGGCCGGGCTGACGGCCGAGCAGTTGCAGGACGTCCTGGTCGCCATCGCCCCGATCGTCGGCACCGCCCGCGTGATGACGGCGGCGGGCAACATCACCAGGGCGCTCGGTGTGGCCATAGCCGTCGCCGAGGCGGAGGCCGAGGCGCAGATGGACGGTATGGGCTGAGCCGGAGCGGCCAGCGGTCGTACGCAGGACCCCGGGGACCCGGCCCGGCCGATTCCCCGGGGTGCGGGCGGGGCCGGCCGCACCCGGTATCCCAGCGACCGTGTCCGACCGCCGGCGGTGTCGGGCGGTCCGCGGCACCGGCAGCCGGTCACGCGGACGGGCAGACCGGTCCGGCCAGGCAGTCAGGAGAGCCCCATGTCCCGGAACGCGATCACCGCGATGCGCGCGGTGCCCGGTGCCACGCCCGAGGAGCGCAGCGCGATGGGCAGGGACGCCCGTCGCCGCTGCCCCCGGTCGGGGCACGCCGTGTACCAGCCGCGTCGGGACCGGCCCGACCCCTTGGCAATCCTGGAGGCGCAGTCCGCGACGCGGGTGCCGGAGCTGGTCCCGATCCGCTACGCCCGGATGACGGAGTCTCCGTTCCGTTTCTACCGGGGAGCCGCCGCCATCATGGCGTCCGACCTGGCCGGCAGCCCGGACTCGGGCATCTCGGTGCAGCTCTGCGGGGACGCGCACCTGCTGAACTTCCGGCTGCTGGCCTCCCCGGAGCGGCGGCTGATGTTCGACATCAACGACTTCGACGAGACGCTGCCCGGCCCTTGGGAGTGGGACGTCAAGCGGCTTTCCGCGAGTCTTGTCATCGCCGCCCGGGCGAACGGCTTCGACGAGGCCGAGCGCGCCCGCATCGTGAACTCCGCGGTGCGCTCGTACCGCGAGGCCATGTCCGGCTTCGCCGGGATGGGCAATCTCGGCGTCTGGTACTCGAAGATCGACGCGGAGGGTCTTCAGGCCCTCGTCGACGAACAGCTCGACAAGCGGGGCCGCAAGAAGCTGGCCACGGCGATGGGGAAGGCACGGTCGCGGGACAACCTGCAGGTCTTCGACAAGCTCACCGAGGTGGTCGACGGCCGGCCGAGGATCGCGGCGGACCCCCCGCTGTTGGTGCCGCTCGCCGACCTGCTGCCGGATTCCGAGCGGGACGAGCTCGTGGACCGGCTGGGCCGGCTGGTCGGCCAGTACGGCCGCACGCTGGAGAGCAACCGGCGGGCGCTGTTGGAGGACTACAGCCTGGTGGACGTCGCCCGAAAGGTGGTCGGCGTCGGTAGCGTCGGCACCCGGTGCTGGATCCTGCTCCTGCTCGGCAGGGACGGTCGCGACCCGCTGTTCCTCCAGGCCAAGGAGGCCGACACCTCCGTGCTCGCCGACCACGTCGGTGCCAGCCTGTACCGGAACCAGGGGGAACGCGTGGTCTCGGGGCAGCGCTTGATGCAGGCGGCGAGCGACATCTTCCTGGGATGGGAGCGGGTGGACGGGATCGACGGCAGGAAACGGGACTTCTACGTGCGACAACTGCGCGACTGGAAGGGCATCGCGATGCCGGAGACGATGTCGCCCGCGCAGTTGGAGACCTTCGGAAACGCCTGCGGGATGACCCTGGCGCGCGCCCACGCGCGGTCCGGCGACCGGGTGGCGATCGCCGCGTACCTGGGCCGGGGCAATGTCTTCGACCGGGCGCTCGCCGAGTTCGCCGAGGCGTACGCCGACCAGAACGAGCGTGATCACCAGGCCCTGGTCGACGCGGTGCGGGCGGGCCGCCTGCCCGCCGAGGTGCTCCCGGCCGCCTGACCTGCGCGGCCGGTCGCCCGGGCCCGTCCGACGCTTGGGGCCTTGGGGACCTAGCGGCCCTTGGGGAGCGGTCGCGGCCGGACGGCGCCGCCTGCCGCGGCGCCGTCGGGCGGGGTGTACCGGATCAGAAGGCGAAGACCGCGCCGTCGTTCAGGGTCGCCGCCATGGTGCAGGAGTTGGCGAAAGTGTGGTCCCAGGCCACGCGGCGGCCCTCCCACACACCGACCGCGGACACGGTGACGGGGGCGTAGTGCATCGGGCACGCCCGGTCCTCGTCCGGCGTGGACAGCAGCGGCTCGAAGGTGCCGCCGGTGGACCTGAGGGCCGCGCACGCGGCTTCGGGGTCGGGGTGCGTCCCCTGGGCACCGGGGGCGCAGCTGACCGTGGTGGCGCGGACGACGGTGGACGCGGTGACACCGTCCCCCTGGGCGACGCTGAGGACCAGGGCGGAGGGGGCGTACAGGCTCTCGGGCTGAGCCTGCGCGATGCCGGCGGCACCGGCCAGACAGAGGAGCGCGGCGGCGGAGACGGCGGCGGAGCGACGGTAACGCACGGGACAACTCTCTTTCGATTCAATGGTTGAACGCGATGATTACTTTCGGTATCGCGTTCCGTCGCCGCAAAGCCTCGCCGACTCCAAGGCGCACCGCATCTCGATGACCGCTTTACGGACACCCCGTTCGTATAACGGATATCGCATGGCCATTCGAGCAGCTCAGACGGGGTGCCATCGAACCGTCACTCCGTGTGACCGCGGACGGCCCGGGACGGTGACGTGCACCGTTGCGGACGCCGCACCGCTCCGGGGCGGCCCCGGTTCACCGGACGGCCACCCAGCTTGTCCGGATGCAGGCGCTCAGGAGCGGCTCGCGGGGGCCCATTCGCCCAGCAGGGCCTCGGTCGTGGTGATGTCCGCCACCAGCGCGAGCGAGTTGCGGATCACCTCGGCGGTGCAGGAAGCGGGCACGCCGGCGATGGCGTCGGCCGGGACCACGACCCGATAGCCGAGGTTCACGGCGTCGAAGACCGTGTTCGGAACGGCGATGTTGGAGGAGACCCCCGTCACGACGAGGGTGCGGACCCCGAGATTGCGCAGGAGCGCGTCCAGGTCCGTACCGGCCATGGGCGAGAGCCCGTGCAGCCGCCGCACCACGAGGTCCCGCTCGGCCACCGCGATGGGCGCGGCCACCTCCACCGCACGACTCCCGGTCAACTGCCGCACGGGCAGCCTTCCGGCAGCCCGGAAGAGCCGCGCGTTGGCGCTGGCCCCCCGTCCGTCCGGCCGCCGTTCGGCGATCGCGTGCAGCACCTGCACGCCCACCCCGCGCGCGGCGTCGACCAGTGCGGCCACCCGCTCCAGCATCCCGGAGTCCCGGGCCTCCCTGGCGAGTTCGGGCAGCGCGCTCCCTTCACCCACGACGCCGTTCTGACACTCGACGGTGAGCAGCGCGGTCGTGGCGGGATCGAGATCCGGCATGACTCCCCCTGGCGTGGCGTCGGAAGAGCCCTCATGATTCCTGACACACAGTCAGATGAGAAGGGGTGCGTGGCCTATGGACGGTACTCAGCGGCGGGGCCGCCGCATCATGATGAGCGAGGCGGAAGTCGACGCCTTTCTGCGGGAGCAGCGGACCTGCCGGGTGGCGACGGTCTCGCCCGGCGGCCGCCCGCACGTGGGCGCCCTGTGGTTCGCGTGGGACGGCAGCTCGCTGTGGCTGTACTCGATCACCCGCAGCCGCCGCTGGGCGGACCTGCGTGAGGACCCTCGGATTTCGGTGGTCGTGGACGCGGGCGAGTCGTACGACGAGCTGCGCGGGGTCGAACTGTCCGGCAGCGCGGTCTTCGTGGGCGAGGCCCCGCGCACGGGCGAGCCCTGCCCCGAACTGACGGAGCCCGAGCGAATCTTCCCCGTCAAGAACTTCGGGATCGCGCAGATGCCGCACGACGGCCGGCACGCGTGGATCCGCCTGACTCCGGACACGGTCGTCTCCTGGGACTTCCGCAAGATCTGACAGCCCGCCACGCACCCGCGGCAGGCGCGGCGGGCACCTGGCGCGGGCGCCGCGGAGCAGGCGGGGCCGTCACGACACGCCCTGCGCCGGCTGGAGCTCGGCCGCCGTCGTCCGCAGGGCATCGACCGCAGCACGGATGGAAGGCCGGCGGTCGGCGTCCGCACGCCAGACGGCGTACACGTGGCGGCGTACGGCGTCGCAGACGGGAAGCAGCCGCACGCCCGGCGGCACCGGGCCGCGGCCCAGCTTCGGCGCAACGCACACCCCGAGTCCGGCCTCGACGAAGGCCAGCTGGGTGTGGTGCTCCTCGGCGATGTGCGCGATGCGCGGCTCGATTCCGGTGCCGCGCAGGGTGAAGACCAGCCACTCGTGGCAGAACTGGCCCTCGTTCCAGGAGATCCACTCGTCGTCGGCGAACTCGGCGAGCGAAATGGCGCTCCGGTCGGCCAGCCGGTGACCGGCCGGGACCGCGATATCGACGGAGTCATCCAGCAGGTGGGTACGGGTGAGCTCCGCGGGCACCGGCATGCGCTTGTTGTGCCAGTCGATCGCGAGCGCCATGTCGAGGTCGCCGCGCACGACGGCCGTCATGCTCTCCTCGGGCTCCTGCTCGCACACCCGGATCCGCAGGTCCGGATGGCCGGCGCGCAGTGCGGTCAGGGCCTGGGGCAGCAGCCCGCGCATGGCGGTGGGGAAGGCGCCGATGCGCAGCTCGCCGACGGCACGACCGCGCTGGGCCTCGACATCGGCCTGGGCCTGCTCCACCTGGGAGATGATCCGGGCCGCGTGGTCGGCGAGGAGCCGTCCGGCGTCGGTGAGCCGGACTCCGCGGCCGTTCTTCGCCAGCAGCGGCTGTCCTACCTCGCGCTCCAGCTTGGCCATCTGCTGGGACACGGCGGAGGTGGTGACGTGGAGTCCATCGGCCGCGCCGCTGACCGAGCCGTGTCGGGCGAGGGCGTCGAGGGTGCGAAGGCGCTCCAGGTTCAACATATAAGCGATGCTACGTCGTCACTCGGAGAAAATCTCGATTGTCCTACGAAGTTGATGCCAGCACAGTAAGGGGCATGAGCGCACCCGCCGCCCCTCGGCCGGCCCCTGAACCCCCTGCACCGGCCTCCGCCACTGCCTCCACCACGGCCACGGCCACAGCCGCCTCCCCCACCACCGCCCCCCGCCGGCGCGGGCTCCTCGACTGGCGCGTGCGGTTCGCCCTCCTCTCGGTGGTCTGGGGCTTCAGCTTCCTGCTGATCAAGGTGGGCACCGAGGCGTACGCGCCCTTCCAGGTGGCGCTGGGCCGGGTCCTGTTCGGTGCGGTCGCGCTGCTGGCCGTGCTGCTGGTCCGCCGCGAGCCGCTGCCCCGGAGCCTGCGTACCTGGGGCCACCTCACCGTCGCGGCGCTCCTGCTCAACACCGCGCCGTTCTCGCTCTTCGCGTACGCGGAGCTGAGCATCCCCTCCAGCCTGGCCGGCATCTGCAACGCCACGTCCCCGCTGTGGGGCATGGCGCTGTCGCTGGTCGCCCTCTCCGAGGACCGCCCGACGCGCCGCCGCTTCGCCGGCCTGGGCCTCGGCTTCCTCGGTGTGCTGACCGTACTCGGCGCCTGGCACGGCTTCTCCGGCGTCGATGCCAGGGGCACGGCGTTCGCCCTGCTGGCCTCGTTCTGCTACCCCATCGGCTGGATCTACGTCCGCCGCACGCTGGCCGGCACCCCGGGCTCCCCCGTGGCCCTCACCGGCGGGCAGCTCATGCTCTCCACCCTCCAGCTCACGCTGGTCAGTGCCCTGTTCACCGCGGCCCCGGCCTCGTTCCCGCTCTGGCCGACCCTGTCGGTGATCGCGCTGGGCGCCCTGGGCACCGGCATGGCCCTGCAGATGCAGTACGGCCTGGTGACGGAGGTCGGCCCGACCACCGCCCAGATGGTCACCTACTTCATCCCGGTCATCGCCACCACGGCCGGCGTGCTGGTCCTCGGCGAGCAACTGCACTGGAACACCCCGGTCGGCGCCGCGATCGTCCTGGCGGGCGCCGCCCTCACCCAGACCCGCCCCACCCGCCGCACGCAGGCCCGACCCCGCCTGCTACTCTCCGGCCGATCTTCATACCTCCGAGGAGACACCTCTTGAGCCTGGCCGTCGTCCTGCTGTTCATCGGGCCCGCCGCCCTCCTCGCGGGCGCCTGGGTGTCACTGAACATCCGCGGCGCCGCCGACGCCCTGGCACGCCGATCGGCCGCCAACACCGAGCTCGCCCTGCACACGCGTGGCGATCTCGGCCCGGCGCAGCGGATCGCGTCCGCCACGTACTACCGGTTCCTGGCCTCGGTGACCGCGCTGTGCGGCCTCGTCTTCACCCTGGGCGGTCTGCTCGAGGCGCTCTGACCCACGCGCCCCGGTGGTCCTGTCGGCAGGACCACCGGGGCGACGGGAACCGGCCTGACGGGCGCGCCGCGGCCGCCCGAGGCCCGTGCTCAGTCGTTGCGCCCGCCCGGCACGCCGGGGCGGACCGCCGCGACCACCGCGTCGGCCAGCGCCGGGACTTCGGCCACGTCGAGCCCGGACACCGTCAGGCGCACTCCCGGCCCCGCCTCGACGCGGAAGGCGGCCCCCGGGGCCACCCCCCATCCCGCGGCGAGCAGCCTGGCAACGACCACCGTCTCGTCGGCCACCGGCACCCACACGTTCAGCCCGCTGCGCCCGTGCGCCCGCACCCCCCGCTCCCACAGGGCCTCGACCAGGGCGTCCCGCCGCTCCGCGTAGGCCCGCGCGACCGCGGCCCGGTCCACGGCGTGCGAGGTCCACAGCTCCACCATCGCGTACTGCAGCAGCCGACTCACCCACCCGGGGCCCAGCCGCTGGCGCCCCCGCACCCGGTCCAGGGTCACCTCGTCCCCGGTCAGCACCGCGAGCCGCAGGTCGGGCCCGTAGGCCTTGGCGGTGGAGCGGATCACCGCCCAGTGCCGGGTCACCCCACCCAGCGGGTGCACCGGCAGATCGACAATGCCGTGCCCGTGATCGTCCTCGATCAGCAGCACTCCCGGATACCGCGCGAGCAGCTCCCGCAACTCTGCCGCCCGTTCCCCGCTCACGGCCGCGCCCGTCGGGTTCTGCGCACGAGAGGTCACCACCAGCGCCCGCGCCCCGGCCGCGAGGGCCCGGGCCGCCGCGTCGACGCGGGGCCCGTCGTCGTCCACGGCCACCGGCAGCAGCCGCATCCCGAGGGCGGGAACCAGGTCCAGCACGGCGCCCCAACCCGGATCCTCGACCGCCACCGCGTCCCCGGGCCTCAGGTGGGCGGCCAGGACCCGTTCGATGGCGTCCAGCGCGCCCGAGGTCACCGCGACCGGCCCGGGCGGCACCGCGTCCGCGTCGAAGTCGGCTCGGGCGATCCGCGCCAGGTCCGGCGCGACGGGGTCCGCGCCGTACAGCGTCGGTGTCCGCCCGTGGCGGCGGGCGGCGGCCGCCAGCGCCCCGTCCAGCGCGGGGAGCAGGGACACGTCGGGGTTGCCCTGCGCGACGTCCCGCACCCCCGCCGGGAGCACCATCCTCAGCGCGTCCCGCGGGGTGCTCGACGGGCGGGAGCGCACCCGGCTCCCCCGCCGCCCGGCCGTTTCGATGACCCCGCGTTCGCGCAGTGTCCGGTAGGCGGCCGCCACGGTGTTGGGGTTGACGCCCAGCACCCCCGCCAGCTCCCGCATCGGCGGCAGCGGGGATCCGGGGGGCAGCTCGCCCGAAGCCACGCCCGCCTCGACACTGGCGGCGATATCAGATGTACGACGCCCGGTGATCCGATATTCTCCTAGCACAAACCACATTATGCACTAGTGCAATGGAGTCCGCGCCATGACCGCCACGCCTGCCGCGCAGCCGACGGAGAGCACCGGGACGCCCGGTGCGTACGAGCCCACCGACCGCACCGTCCCCACCCGCTCCCGCGACCGGGCCCGCTACGACCGCGAGACGGTGCACTCGATACTCGACGAGGCCTACATCTGCCACCTCGGCTACGTCCGCGACGGCGCGCCGGTGGTGCTGCCGACCCTGTTCGCCCGGGTCGGGGAGTCGCTCTACCTGCACGGCTCCACCGGTTCCCGCCCGCTGCTGGCGGCCGGCCGGACCGACCCGGGGCTGCCCGTCTGCGTCACCGTCACCCACGTCGACGGCCTGGTGCTGGCCCGCTCGGCCTTCCACCACTCGCTCAACTACCGCTCGGTGGTCGTCCACGGAACCGCCCGCCAGGTGACGGACGAGGCAGAGTGCCGAACGGCACTGAACGCCATGATCGACGCCGTCGCCCCGGGCCGTTCCGGGGACGTGCGCCCGGCCGACGCCAAGGAGCTCGCCGCCACCGCGGTGATCCGGGTGGACCTGGACGAGGTGTCCGCGAAGCTCCGCACGGGATCGTCGAACGACGACGCCGAGGACCTGGGCCTGCCGTACTGGGCGGGCGTGGTCCCGGTCGGCGCGACCTACGGGACGCCCGTGCCCGCCCCGGACCTGGCCCCCGGCATCGCCGTCCCGGACTATCTCACCGCGCTCTGAGGAGCCGGCCGCACGGCGGCGGGTCCGGCGGGCCCGCCCGCCGGACGGCGGGACTCCGCCACGATCAACGCGCCGACCGCCGCCAGCAGCAGTGCGGTGCCCAGCACGACGGCGCCGGTCAGTCGCTCCCCGAGGACGAGGACGGCGATCGCCGCCGCGCTGACCGGTTCGATCAGCATGATCACTGACACGGTCGCGGCACGGACGGCGGCGGCACCCGTGAAGTAGAGCGCGTACGCCAGCGCCGTCGGCACGGTGGCGACGTACAGCAGTAGCCACAGCACCCGCCCCAGGTCCGCGGTGTGCGGCAGCAGCCCCTCGGCGGCGGCGAGCGGGAGCAGGCACACCGCGCCCACCGCGACGGACCAGGCGGTGGTCACCAGCGGGTCCCCGGCCGCACCGCGGCGCCCGAGCCGGCGGGCCCGCAGGGTCATCGCGGCGTACCCGGCGGCCGACACGAGCGCCCACCCGACACCCCGCGGGCGCACCTCGGCGCCGCCGCCGCCCAGGACCAGGACGGCGAGTCCGGCGAGCGCCCCCACGACGGCGACCGTGCCGCCGCGGCCCAGACGCTCACCCATCCAGGAGCGGGCGCCGAGCGCGATGAGCACGGGCCCGGCGCCGAGGGTGACCACGGTGCCGACAGCCAACCCGGTCTCGCGCACGGCGGCGAAGTAGGCGGCCTGGAAAAGGGTGAACAGCAGCCCGGTCACGACGAGTGAGCCCACCGAGGGCTCGCCCGCGGACGGCCGGGCCCGCCCTCGCCCGGGGCGCGCCCGGCGCAGGGCGAGCACTCCGAGCAGGACGACGAGCCCGCCCGCGCACCGCCAGAACGACAGGGCGAGCGGACCGAGGTCACTGGCCAGGAAGAGGAGGGAGGCGGCCGCCCCGGCGGTGCCCCAGGCGGCTCCGGCGACGACGAGGTACAGCAGACTGCGCCCGGCGGCGGGCGAGTGGTTCGACACGTGTGTTCTCCGCGCGTGCGTGAAGGATGAGTGGTTCGGGTCATCGCTTCGCGGGCAGCACCGACCCGCCCGGATGCTCCCCGGGCCGGGCCGTCATCGTGGAGGCGCCGCCCGCTAGAACGCGGGAGGCGGAAGCACGGTCGCATGCATGGGCGTCAGCCTAGGCTCTCGTGGGTTCCCGGTCCACCGGGTGCGGTTCGGCGACGGGCTGCGGGGCCGGTCGGGAGGACTGCGCGATGAAGGCGCCGCCCAGCACCAGGGCGCCACCGACGATCTGCCAGGTCGACAGGTGCTCGCCGAGCAGGACCCAGGCCAGCACGGTGGCCACCACGGCCTCCAGGAAGGCCACCACACCCGCGATCTGGGGAGAGAGCCTGCGGACCGAGACCACTCCGGTCACGTACGCGAAGACGGTCGCGACGAGCACGACCCAGCCGAGCAACGCAGGCGCCGGCACCATCGTCCCGCCGACGGACGCCTCCCCGCCCAGCACCTGCCAGTCGATCTCCCACGGTCGGGCGATCACCGTCATCACCAGGGCGCCGACGAGCATGCCGTAGGCGATCACTCCGAGCGGGTCGGGAGCGTCCTCGCCGTCGGAGCCCTGGTCGGCGAAGACGAAGTAGAACGCCTGGCAGCAGGCGGCGGCGAGGCCGAAGAGCACGCCGAGCAGATCCAGGCTCAGCCCGGCCCAGATCTCCACCACGCAGGCCAGGCCGACGACGGCCACGGCCGCGCCGGCGGCGGCCCCGCGGGTCACGGGCCTGCGCTGGACGAAGCGGATGTAACCGAGCAGCAGCGCCGGCCCCAGGTACTCCAGCAGGAGGGCCACCCCCACCGGGATACGGGACAGGGAGGCGAAGTAGAAGGCCTGCACGCCCGCGACGGCGACCAGACCGAAACCCGCGAGCAGCGCGGGCCTGCGCCGGAGGAGGTTGCGGTGGCGCCAAGCCAGCGGGGACAGCACGAGCGCCGCGCCGGCCACTCTGAGCCACACCATGTGGAGGGGGTCCAGACCCGCCTCTATCAGCGGCTTCGCAGCCACTCCGGAACCGCCGAACGCACACGCCGAGACGAGGGCGAGGCCCAGTCCGGCGTTCTTCCCTGACGCTTGCATCCGGTCATCATGACAGGGCGGGTCAGGAGCGTCACTGCCGTGACACCTGTTGAGACAGAGCTGAGATCACAACCGTCGGATTCCGGCGGATCCGACACATCTGACGGTTCGTCAGTATTGAATGTTCCGGTCGCCGAGGTTACCTTCCGCGCACGTACCCGACGAGAAGGGGTGGCCGCATGGCCGAAGTCACCGCGGAATCACGCATCGAGGCGTCCGCCGCGAAGCTCTGGTCCCAGCTGACGGACTGGGACGCGTACGGACAGTGGAGCATGACCCACACCGACTTCCCGCAGGGCGGTCCGCAGACACTGGCCGTCGGATCCACCTTCGCCGAGAACATGAAGATGATGGGCTTCCCGGCCGAAGTCCTCTGGACCGTCTCCGAGCTGGAGGACCAGCGCCTCTTCGCCATCACCGGCAAGGGCCCGATGGGCGTCGCCGTCCTGACCCGCTACACCCTGACCCCGGACGGCGGAGCCACCACGGTGCGCATCGACGGCGAGTTCACCGGTGCCGCTGTCTCCCTGATGGCGGGCAAGCTGAAGGACTCGGCCACCGCCGCCCTGAACGAGTCGCTGCGCAAGCTCGCCGGCCTGGTCGCCTGACCCCACGCCCACATCGCCCCGCTCCCGCCCGCCCGCCCGCATGCCGCCGTACGCACGCGGGCGGGCGCACTCAGTGCTCGTCGGCCAGGATGAGGTAGAGCTTCCTGCGGGCGTCACCCAGCACCGCGAGCGCCTTCTCCCGCTGCTCGGGCGTGCCGGTCCTGAAAACCTGCCCGAAGGCCTCCATCACGCCCGCTCCGGCCTGCCGGACCTCGTGCATCGCCTCGAAATCGAAGCCCCTCCCCGCGTCCTCCCACGGCGCGTCCGGCCCCGACTCGGCCTCGGCGCGACCGGCCTCGGTGAGCGTGAACAGCTTCTTGCCGCCCTCGCTCTCACTCCTGATGAGCCCCTCGTCCTCCAGCAGGCTCAAGGTCGGGTAGACCGAGCCCGGGCTGGGCTTCCACACCCCGCCGCTGCGCTCGCCGATCTCCTGGATCATCTCGTAACCGTGCATGGACCGGTCGGCGAGCAGGGCCAGGATCGAGGCGCGCACGTCACCGCGCCGAGCCCTCCCCCGCGACCCCCCGCGACCGCCGCGGCCACCGAAGGGGCCCGCACCGAAGGGCGGCCCGAACGGGCCGAAGGCCGCACGGAATCCCTGGAAACCCTCCCGACGGTCCGGCCCGCAGTGGCCGTGCCCCCGCCCGTGCTCGTGCCCGTGCTGTCCGTGTGCATGCATGCCCGCACCCCTCTCGCCACGTCGTGTCCACTTCACCGGTTATCCGGTGCCTCTACTATCGATGAGCGATCGCGATCCGTCAACGATATATCGGAAACTGCTCGCCGAACCGCCCCGCCGAACCGCTTCGCCGAGCAACCCGGGTGGGAGACCAGTCATCCCGGATTGGCCTTTGTCGACCATCGGGGAACCGTCCTAACGTCGGCCCATGCGCATCCGAATCGTCGACGCCTTCACCGACCGCCCCTTCCACGGCAACCCCGCCGGAGTCCTGCTCCTCGACGAGGGCGGCTTCCCCCCGGACGCCTGGCTCCAGCAGGTGGCCTCCGAGGTGAACCTCTCCGAGACCGCCTTCGCCCACCCGCTGCCGCCCGGTGGGGACGCCGACTGGGCGTTGCGGTGGTTCACCCCGGCCGCCGAGGTCGACATGTGCGGCCACGCCACCCTCGCCACCGCGCACGTACTGGCCACCGGCGGACTCGCCGGGGGACTGATCCGCTTCTCCGCCCGATGCGGAGCCCTCACCGCCGAGACCGCCGCGGACGGCACGATCACGATGGACTTCCCGACGTCGTCGCTGACCGCGGTCCCGACGCCGCCCGCCGTGGCGCACGCACTCGGCGGCGCACCGGTCCTCTCCGTCCACGACACCGCCGCGCACGTCGGCGACCTCCTCGTCGAGCTTGCCGACGAGAAGACCGTCCGCGAGCTGGAGCCGGACCACGCCGCCCTGCGCGCCTTCGCCAAGCGGGGTGTGATCGTCACCGCCGCCGCCGAGGACCCCTCCCGCGGGTACGACTTCGTCTCCCGGGGCTTCTTCCCGGCCTTCGGGATCGACGAGGACCCGGTCACGGGCAGCGCCCACACCGCACTCGCCCCGTTCTGGGCGCGGCGCCTGGGCCGCACCGGGCTGACCGGCCTCCAGGGCGGAGCCCGACAGGGGCTTGTTCGGGTGACTCTCGCAGGCGACCGCACCCTGCTGACCGGCCACGCGGTCACGGTCCTGGACGGGGAGCTCCTCATCGCCCCGTGACCGCCCCGGGAAGCGGCACGGACACGGGCCGTGGGTCACGGCCCGCGGGGCGGGTCATCCGGAGGACCCGCCGGATGACCCGCCCCGCTCCGCGTCCGCCGGCTTCGCACCCGCGCCCGCCTCCGGGCGCACCCTGGCGCCGGCTTTCGCGCGCGTCGCGTCGCGCCGCTTGCGCTCGGTCTCCGCCCAGGCACCCGAGTCGATGCGCTTGCGGTAGACCTGCCCCGGCTCGGCCGCGCCCAGATGCACCGTCCACAGCCACAGGACGGCCGACACCACGAAGAGGACCAACGCCGTCAGGAGGTAGGAGCCGACCTGCTCGGACTCCGGGACACCCTCCTCGTACAGGAAGCCCGGCACACCCGAGACGAGCGCGTTCACCCACCACGCGAGCGCCAGGTTGAACAGGGCGAGGCAGATCCAGTAGGCGACGCGCATGCTCCGGGCCGGTCCCGCCAGTTCGCCCAGCAGCAACAGGCGCCGCAGCGACACCGGCCCGGAACGGCGGCGCCCGCCCGCTTCGGCCTGGGCACGCCGCACCGACGCGTAGCAGTCGTCCAGCCAGCGCCCCGGCTCCGGCTCGGGATCGGGGCCGTCCGACGGGGCCAGTTGCTTGGCCTGGATCCAGCCGGTGATGAACTGGATCTCCAGCTGGGCCTTCTCCAGCCGTCTGCGGTACTTGTGGTCGGCGCTGCGCGCCTCGCGGCGGTCCCGGATGAGGAGGCTGGCCCCGCCGACGAGGCCACTGATCACGGGCACGAGGAACGGGGCGAACGACACCAGCGAGTCCATGACAGCCACCGCACGCGCCTCCTCACTCCCCCAGCGTCGCACCGTCGCGGCCGGGGGCCCCGCCCTGCGGGGCCGATCGGGTGCGGCGCCGTGTCACGGCGTCGGCAGCCAGCCCACCTTCCCCGCGAGCAGGGCGTACCCGCCGAAGGCCACGATGTCGAGGAGCGCGTGCGCGGCGACCAGCGGCCCGATCCGCCCCCAGCGGCGGTAGGCCAGCACGAACACGACGCCCATCACCACGTTGCCGATGAAGCCGCCGATGCCCTGGTAGAGGTGGTAGGAGCCGCGCAGCAATGAGCTGGCGGCCAGCGCCGCCAGCGGAGTCCAGCCGAGCTGCCCGAGCCGGCGCAGCAGGTAGCCCAGGACGATGACCTCTTCCACCACCGCATTCTGGATCGCCGAGAGGATCAGGACGGGAAACTTCCACCACACGTCGGGGAGTGCCTCCGGCACCACCGTGAGGTTGAAGCCGGCCCCCCGCGCTCCCAGGTAGAAGGCCAGACCCGCGCTTCCGATGCCGGCCGCGACGAGCGCGCCGCGGCCCAGGTCCCCCAGCGGCCGCGTCCGGTCGAAGCCGAGCACCCGCAGCCCGGGCGCGCCCTCCCTGGTCAGCAGGTGCGCCACCAGCAGTACGGGGACCAGCGCGCTCGCGATCCCGAACAGCTGCCAGGCCAGGTCCAGCCACGGCCGACCGGGCGCGTAGGAGCCGTTGAGCGTCGCGGCCTGGTCCTTCAGACCGCCCGGCTTGGTCAGCGAACCGATGAAACTGATCAGCGCCGAGACCCCGCTGGCGCCCAGCGAAAGCGCCAGGACGAGCAGGGTCTCGGTACGCAGGAGGTCCCGCCGCCCGTCCTCGCCCAGCTCCACGAACACCGGCTCCGGCTCCGCCCGCACGCCCGACTCCCGTCCTGCCGTCCCGTTGTGATGCCCCCATACTGCCCCGTCGGTCGGGCGGGGGGATCACCGAGGGCGGGCACGGGAGGTGTCCGGGCGCGGCGGGGCGCCTCAGCTCACGACGGGAACCGCCGCAACCACCTCCTCAGCCAGCCCGACGGGCCAGGTGTGCACGGGGTCACCCTTGTGCATGAGCTCGCTGTAGCGCCGGGTGGTCGCGGCCAGTGCCTCTTCCCGGCCCAGCCCCGTCGCGAGGGCCCGGTGGTAGGTGTCCACCTGCCATGTCGCGCCGTTGACCCGCCGCCGGCAGCGCTCCTCGATGATGCCGAGGTAGTGGTCCCGGTCGCTGGGCTCGATGCCCCAGGCGTCCAGGCCCGCCGCTGCCATCGGCAGCAGCTCGTCCAGGACCAGCCGTACCGCGGGCACGCTGACCAGGCCTCCGGCCCGCCCCCGGCGCGGCCACCGCAGCCGGGCGTCGATCCCGTACCGGCAGGCCGCGTCGAAGTTCGCCTCCGCCTCGGCGAAGGGCAGCCGGGTCCACACCGGTCGCGGCTCCTCCGCGAGGGTGCGGACGAGCCCGTAGTAGAAGGCGGCGTTGGCGACGACGTCGGTGACCGTCGGCCCGGCCGGCAGCACCCGGTTCTCCACGCGCAGGTGCGGCACCCCGTCGGCGACCCCGTACACGGGCCGGTTCCACCGGTAGACGGTGCCGTTGTGCAGGACCAGCTCCTGCAGTCTCGGCACCCCGCCTTCGGCCAGCACCCGCAGGGGCTCCTCCTCGTCGCATATCGGCAGCAGGGAGGGGAAGTAGCGGACGTTCTCGGCGAAGAGCTCGTACGCCGAGTCCACCCAGCGCTCGCCGAACCAGGTGCGCGGCCGCACCCCCTGCGCCTGGAGCTCCGGCGGCCGGGTGTCGGTGGCCTGTGTGAACAGCGGCGGCCTCGACTCCCGCCATAGCTCCCGCCCGAACAGGAAGGGCGAGTTGGCGCCGACGGCTATCTGCGCCGCGGTCACGGCCTGCGCCGCGTTCCACACGGCCGCGAACCGGGCCGGCGTCACCTGGAGGTGCAGCTGTACCGAGGTGCAGGCGGCCTCGGGCACGATCGACCCGGAGGTCCAGATCAGCCGCTCGACGCCGTCTATGTCGAGCGTGAAGTCCTCCCCGCGCATCATCAGGATCTGCTCGTTCAGCAGGGAGTACCGGTCCACCGCGGAGAGGTTCGCGGTGACCAGGTCCGTGCGGGAGATCGTCGGCAGGATGCCGATCATCACCACTCCGGCATCGATCTCGGCGGCCTGCCGGTGGGCGTATCCCAGCCCCGCGCTGAGCTCCTCGGCGAGCCGGTCGAATACCCGGCCGCCGAGCCGGTGCGGCAGAACGTTCACCTCCAGGTTGAACATTCCCAGTTCGGTCTGGAAATCAGGGCTGGCAATCCGCTCCAACACCTGGGCATTCACCATGCGCGGCAATCCGTCGGTTCCCGCGAGATTCAGCTCGATCTCCAGCCCCATCATGTTCTTCGGGCGATCGAACCTCTTCTCCGCCAGAAGTCGCTCCAGTCCCTCCAGACACTCGTGGAGTTTCCTTCGATACCGCTGCCGATCGGACAGGTCGAACCCTCCCGCCACGACCTTCTCCCCCATCGAAGCGTCCCTCCTCGAGTGGGCCTGGTCCGGGGCACCCAGGCGCGCGTTACGGTCGATGATGCCCCGGCATCGTGATCCATAACGCGGAGGAGGGGTGCGTGGCGAGGAGCGCGCGCCGGGTTGGCCGAAGGGCGCTTCGGCACATTCACCTGGCAAGCGGAATTGTGCAAGTTCATCGTGGCACTTGCCCGCTCCTGAAAACAGGCGCTTTCCAGCCGAGCCCCCTTCCGGTAACCTCCGAGGTCAGCGCGACATGTGCGCGCACATCCGGCATGAATGCCATGTCAGTGGGACCGGTAAGCGCCTTGTCGGCAATAGGCGGGACAGCTAGCCGAAACACTGCGTGAACACATGTCGTATAAACTCCGCAAACGAGGCAGAGAGTTGGCGCGCGGCCATTGCCCCTCGGCCCCCCTCTGGCCCCAGAATGCGACAGCGCCGTCCCGCACCTGCCCCGTTTCCACAGGTCTCCCAAGTGAGAGGCGACCCACCATGCCGCTGCATGTCCCCCCGGCTCCCGCACCCGCCCTGCGCAGCATCCTCACGGCACTCGGTTCCCCCACCGCCGTCAACGAGGCGCACACTCCGTCCCTGCGCGCCGTCCAGGGGCCGCTGACCGCCGAGCTCCCCCTTCCGGTCCACGTCATGGACCGGCTGAACCTCTCGGACCTGGCGTCCGTCGGCCGGCCGCCCCGCACACGGCTCGTCGGGTGGCGGTTCCTGATCCGCAGCGGGGACCGGCACGTCGCGGCGGCGGACACCCGACTGACACCCGACGGCTGGGCCTTCTCCCACTTCTTCGAAGGCCCCTACGTCTGCGCCACCGAGCGCGCCCTGCGCCAGGCCGAGCTGCTCACCACCGGCTACCAGCCCCGGCTGCTCTCCGTACCGGAGCTCTACATGCTGACGCTCTGGCTGCACGGGGCGGTGGGCGCGGACCCCGCCGCCGGGCTGCCCGCCGGCGAGGACCTGCTGGTGCCGCTGGCCCCAGCCCCGCCCGGCATCGCCGCGTACCGACCGCATCCGGTCTCCGAACTCCTGCCGGTGCTGACCCACCGGCTCACGCCGGCGACGGCGCCGGCCCCTCCCTCGCTGGCCGCGCCCGCCGCCTGACCCGATGGACCCATTCGGCCTAGTCCACCCGGGCCACCCGTGAACCATCCGAAATGACAGGGGAGTTGGCCTGAACCGCCCGCACGAGTGATGCGTCATCAATCCATGAGGACAGCTGCCGGGAAATCCCTGCGAAGCAGCTGTCGTGGGGGAACACTGATGGCAAGCGCCCCGCGGCTGCGGGGATGACCCAGGGGGACGGCCATGAACCAGGTATCGAGCCGTAGCACTCAGACCACACCGCAGCGAAAGAACGCATCCATGTGCCAGCACCAGCCAGCCTGCCCGTCTGCCGAATCCGCCGACCGGGAGGCCGCGCGCCCGGTGGCCAACCATCCGGAACAGGGCTGGAGCCTGCTGTGCAACGGCGTCCTGCTCTTCGAGGACACCGGTGAGCTGCTGCCGGACGGGCAGATCATCGCCCCGCACCGCCCGCTCGCGGCGGCGTAGGCGAGGACGCAGGACGGTGAAGGGGCCGGCCCCGGGAGAGTCTCCCGGGGCCGGCCCCTTCACCATGTCGTGCGACGGCCTCAGAGGCGGGGGCGCCTCAGTTGTCGTACTCGTCCAGCGGCGGGCAGGAGCACACGAGGTTGCGGTCGCCGAAGGCACCGTCGATGCGGCGCACCGGCGGCCAGTACTTCTCGGCGGCCGTGACGCCGCCCGGGAAGACGGCCTCGTCCCGGGTGTACGGGTGGTTCCACTCGCCGCCCAGCGAAGCCGCCGTGTGCGGGGCGTTCGCCAGCGGGTTGTCGTCCGCCGGCCACTCGCCGCCCGCGACCCGCTCGATCTCGCCGCGGATGGCGATCATCGCGTCGCAGAAACGGTCGATCTCGGCGAGGTCCTCGGACTCCGTCGGCTCGATCATGAGCGTTCCGGCGACCGGGAAGGACATCGTCGGCGCGTGGAAGCCGTAGTCGATCAGGCGCTTGGCGATGTCGTCCACGCTGACGCCCGTGGCCTTCGACAGCGGGCGCAGGTCGATGATGCACTCGTGCGCGACCAGGTTGCCCGGGCCGGTGTAGAGCACGGGGTAGTGCGGCTCCAGGCGCTTGGCGATGTAGTTGGCGCCGAGCACCGCGACCTGGGTGGCGCGCTTGAGGCCCTCGCCGCCCATGAGGCGCACGTACGACCAGGAGATCGGCAGGATGCCGGCCGATCCCCACGGCGCGGCCGAGATCGGGCCGACGCCCGTCTCCGGGCCGGCCGTCGGCTGCAGCGGGTGGTTCGGCAGGTACGGCGCCAGGTGCGCCCGGACGCCGACCGGGCCGACGCCCGGACCGCCGCCGCCGTGCGGGATGCAGAAGGTCTTGTGCAGGTTCAGGTGCGAGACGTCGCCACCGAAGTGACCCGGCTTGGCCAGGCCGACCAGGGCGTTCAGATTGGCGCCGTCGACGTAGACCTGGCCGCCGGCCTCGTGCACCTGGGCGCAGATGTCGGCGACGTGCTCCTCGAACACACCGTGCGTGGAGGGGTAGGTGATCATCAGCACGGCGAGCTCGTCACGGTGCTGCTCGATCTTGGCACGCAGGTCGTCCGCGTCCACCTCACCGTCGTCGGCCGTCTTGACGACGACGACCTTCATGCCGGCCATCACGGCGCTGGCGGCGTTGGTGCCGTGCGCGGAGGACGGGATGAGGCAGATGGTGCGCTGCTCGTCGCCGTTGGCCCGGTGGTAGGCGCGTACGGCCAGCAGACCGGCGAGCTCGCCCTGGGAGCCGGCGTTCGGCTGGATGGAGACCTTGTCGTAGCCGGTGACCTCGCAGAGACGTTCCTCCAGCTCGTTGATGAGCGTGAGGTACCCCTCGGCCTGCTCCACCGGCGCGAAGGGGTGCAGCTGGCCGAACTCGGGCCAGGTCACCGGCTCCATCTCGGTGGTCGCGTTGAGCTTCATGGTGCAGGAGCCCAGCGGGATCATGCCGCGGTCCAGCGCGTAGTCCTTGTCCGAGAGCCTGCGCAGGTAGCGCAGCATCGCGGTCTCAGACCGGTGCTGGTGAAAGACCGGGTGCGTCAGGTACGCGTCCGAGCGCAACAGGCCCTCGGGCAGGGTGTCGGCCGTGGCCTCGTCGAGCGCCTCGATGTCGGCGGTGACGCCGAAGGCGGCCCAGACGGCCTCGATGTCGGCGCGCAGCGTGGTCTCGTCACAGCTGATCGAGACGAGGTCGGCGTCGACCCGGTGCAGGTTGACCCCGCCCTCCCGGGCGGCCGCGACGACCTCGGCCGCGCGGCCCGGCACACGGACGGTGATCGTGTCGAAGTAGGCGCCGTGTACGGTCTCGACTCCGCCGGCCCGCAGACCGGCGGCGAGCAGCGCCGCGTAGCGGTGGGTGCGGCGGGCGATGGTCCGCAGGCCGTCCGGGCCGTGGTAGACGGCGTACATGCCGGCCATGACGGCGAGCAGCACCTGCGCGGTGCAGATGTTGCTGGTGGCCTTCTCACGGCGGATGTGCTGCTCGCGGGTCTGCAGGGCCAGGCGGTAGGCCTTGTTGCCGTCCGCGTCCACCGAGACGCCGACGAGGCGGCCGGGCAGCGAACGGGCGTGCTTGTCCTGGACGGCCATGTAGCCGGCGTGCGGTCCGCCGAAGCCCATCGGGACACCGAAGCGCTGGGTGGTGCCCACGGCGATGTCGGCTCCGAGGGCGCCCGGGGACGTCAGGAGGGTCAGGGCGAGCAGGTCGGCCGAGACGGTGACGATGGCGCCGAGCTCGTGCGCCTGGTCGATGACCGGCTTGATCTCCCGGACGGCGCCGGAGGCACCCGGGTACTGGAGCAGGACGCCGTAGACGCCGCGCTCGGCGATCTCGGCGGGGATGCCGTCGGAGAGGTCGGCGACGACGACCTCGATGCCGATCGGCTCGGCGCGGGTCTCGATGACGGCGATGGTCTGCGGCAGGGCGTCGGCGTCGACGAGGAAGACGTTGCCCTTGACCTTGCCCACGCGGCGGGCCAGGGTCATGGCCTCGGCGGCCGCGGTGCCCTCGTCGAGCAGCGAGGCGCCCGAGGTCGGCAGGCCGGTGAGGTCGGCGACGACGGTCTGGAAGTTCAGGAGGGCCTCGAGGCGGCCCTGCGAGATTTCCGGCTGGTAGGGCGTGTACGCCGTGTACCAGGCCGGGTTCTCCATGACGTTGCGGAGGATCACCGGCGGGGTGAAGGTCCCGTAGTAACCGAGACCGATCATGGGGGTGAGGACCTGGTTGCGGTCGGCGAGCGAGCGCAGCTCGGCGAGCACCTCGGCCTCGGTCCGCGCCTCGGGGAGGTCGAGCGCGTCGGCGGTCTTGATCACATCCGGCACCGCGGCGGCGGTCAGTTCGTCCAGGGAGCCGTAGCCCACCTGGGCGAGCATCTTCGCCTGCGCCTCGGCATCCGGGCCGATGTGGCGCTGTTCGAAGGGGATGCCTCGCTCCAGCTGGGAGAGCGGAATGCGGTTGGCGGTCATGTACGGAGGCCTCCTGGTCATATGACCTGCGAGGGGCACCACGGCGCGGGCACCCGGACGGCCTCCCCCTCTGTCATCTGCACCTGAGAGTTTCACCGGATCTCACGGGGGTCTCCCGAGAGCTCCGGCTTTCACCGTCGGTGAGGAGGGGGACCGGCACTGCGCGCCCGGCACCCGCCCTGCTTTCCAGAGTGGCCTCGTCCGTGCGGTACGTATGCCTGAGAGATTCCGGGGAGGATTTGCTCCTTCGGCGCCTCCGTCTTGCTCACTCGGAGGACTCTCCCGCACAGGGTCGACAGCCGTCACCCAGCCTACCAGCGGGGTTCAAGAGGCTCCCCGAGTGGCCTCCTCTGCGGAAATGCCCTTCTGTAGTCACTAGGGAGCAGTTGCGACAGTTGCGACCATTTGGAGGGACCGTGCAGACCGACATCGATCCGCGCAGCCTGATCGGCCGCAAGGCGTTCGACCGCAACGGTGCCAAGATCGGCACCATCGACGAGGTCTACCTCGACGATGCCACGGGTGTCCCGGAATGGGCCGCCGTCCGCACCGGCTTCTTCGGCCGGGACGCCTTCGTGCCGCTGGAGCCGAGCGAGATGGTCGGCGAGACCCTGCGGGTGCCCTTCGAACGCTCCCTCATCAGGGACGCACCGGATTTCGGCGTCGGCCGCCACCTCTCCCCCGAGCAGGAACTCCAGCTCTATCACCACTACGGCCTGGACACGGCCCTCCCGTCCGACGTCGACCGCGACTTCGGCCGGCTGGCGGGCGACGAGGGCTGACCCGCGCCCCGGCGCCGCCCTACGCGGCCTCCCCCACCAGCGGCAACGGGTCGGACGGCGCCAGATCCGGGTCGTCCACCCGGAAGGTCCGCACCCGGCCGGGCTCCGACCCGGGCTGTTCGAACCGGACGGTGACCCGCCCCACCCCGCTGCCCTGGACCCACCCCGGCCCGTACAGCACGTGGCGTACGTCGCTTCCGGCCGCCCAGCGGCGCTCGGGAGCCTCTTGCTGCTCCGCGGGCGCCGGCGGCCCCTCCTGTGGCTTCTCGTCCCCTCCGGCGGCCTCCGGCTCGGTTCCCCCGGCCGCACCGCCCGTACCGTCCACCTCGGCCGCCACCTGAGGCTCGGCCGCGAGCGACTGGGCGAAGAGGTCCTCCTGCGTGTAGTCCGCCAGGCCGGTCACCCCCACCCCCAGCAACCGCACGCCTCCCGTGGTGTCCACCGCCTCCAGCAGCCGCGCGGCGGCCTCCCGCACCACCGCCGCGTCGTCCGTGGGGCCGCGCAGCGTCTCGGACCGCGTCAGCGTGGAGAAGTCGTAGCGCCGCACCTTGAGCACGATCGTGCGCCCCGAGTGCCCGGAGCCCCGCAGCCGCTGCACGCACCGGTCGGCGAGTCGCTGCACCTCGCCCCGGATCCGCACCCGGTCGTGCAGATCCACGTCGAAGGTGTCCTCGACCGACACCGACTTGGCGTCCCGCTCCGCGACCACCGGCCGGTCGTCCAGGCCCAGCGCCATCCGGTACAGCCCCGTGCCGTGCGCGCGCCCGAGCATCCGGACCAACTCGTCCTCCCCGGCCTCCGCCAGGTCCCCCACCGTGGTGATCCCGGCGCGGCGCAGGTGCTCCCCGGTGGCCGGCCCCACCCCCGGCAGAGTCCGCACCGGCATCGGAGCGAGCAGTTCCCGCTCGGTCCCGGGCTCGATCAGCAGCAGCCCCGCGGGCTTGGCCTCCTCCGAGGCGACCTTGGCCAGCATCTTCGACCCGGCCAGCCCCACGGACCCGCTGAGCCCGGTGGCGGCGGTGATGCCGGCCCGCAGCCGCTCGCCCGTCGCCCGCGCCGAGTGCGAGTCGAAGGCCGCCCCGCCCGCCTCCAGGTCCACGAAGGCCTCGTCCAGGCTGAGCGGCTCCACCAGCGGCGACAGTTCCCGCAGCATGGCCATGACCACGTCGCTGACCTGCCGGTAGAGCGTGAACCGCGGGATCAGGTAGGCGCCGTTCGGGCAGAGCCGCCTGGCCTGCGCCGTGGGCATCGCCGAATGCACCCCGAACCGTCGGGCCTCGTAGGAGGCGGTGGCGACGACCCCCCGTGGTCCGAGCCCTCCGACGATGACGGCCTTGCCGCGCAGGCTCGGCTTCGACGCCTGCTCGACGGAGGCGTAGAAGGCGTCCATGTCCAGATGCAGGATGGTCGGGGCGGCTCTCACGGCACCGATGCTGCCCTACGCCACTGACATTCCCGCGGCCCGGGCAGGCCGGCTCAGCCGGCTCGGTTGCGACGGGCGGCCAGCTCGTCCGCCGGGTGGTGCCGGACCAGGGTCTCGCCGGTGTCCACCCGCTCCCCGTGCAGCTGTGACAGGGCGTTGCGCACGTCGCGCCACACCACCCCCACGGCGATGCCGAAGACGCCCTGCCCACCCTGGAGGAGACTCACGACCTGGTCCGGCGAGGTGCACTCGTACACCGTGGCGCCGTCGCTCATCAGCGTCATCCGCTCAAGGTCGGCGAGGCCGCGGTCGTGCAGATGCTGCACCGCCGTGCGGATGTTCTGCAGCGCCACACCGGTGTCCAGGAAACGCTTGACGATCTTGAGTACCACGACGTCGCGGAAGCTGTAGAGGCGCTGCGTTCCGGAGCCGTAGGCGGCCCGCACGCTGGGCTCCACCAGCCCGGTGCGCGCCCAGTAGTCGAGCTGCCGATAGGTGATGCCGGCCGCGGCGCACGCCGTGGGTCCGCGGTAGCCGACCTGCTCGGGCGCCGGGTCGCCGTCCGGCGAACCGACCGGCGTCGACTCCGGCTGGCGGCGCGCGGGTCCGGCCGCACCACCGTGCAGCGGGTACGGCCCGGTGCCACTCCGTACGGGGGTGCCCCCGGTCGTACCGTCGCCCGTGATCCTCACGCCGACCCTCCGTCCTTGACCTGCCCACCTCGAAGGTAGGCAGTCACCAGGGGTGCGTCAACGATCGCCACACTCGGCACGCCGAGTGATAATCACCCTGAGAGTGGTTTCCCGTATCCGATTGCGGGGAAAGGCTACTCGAATGGGGTGATGGCGCGGCGTGGAGGACGCGGCGGCGACTCACTGTTGGCCGGTACCGAAGTCCTCGGGCGAGATCTGGTCGAGGAACTCGCGGAACTTCTCCACCTCGTCCTCCTGCTCGTCCGGAATGGCGATTCCGGCGTCGTCCAGCACGCCGTCACTGCCGTAGATCGGTGTCCCCGTCCGCAGGGCGAGGGCTATGGCGTCGGAAGGCCGCGCGCTCACCTCGACCCCGCTGGCGAAGACGAGCTCCGCGTAGAAGACGCCCTCCCGCAGATCCGTGATCCGGACCTCGGTGAGCTCCTCACCGACCGCCTCCAGCACGTCCTTGAACAGGTCGTGCGTCAGCGGCCGGGCAGGGGCCATACCCTGCTGGGCGAAGGCAATGGCCGTCGCCTCTCCCGGACCGATCCAGATGGGGAGGTACCGGTCGCCTCCCACTTCACGCAGGAGCACGATCGGTTGGTTGGAGGGCATTTCCACCCGGACACCCACAACGTCGAGCTCGTTCACACAGCAACCCTAGGACCTGCCCGGCAGGTTTGGGTAGTCGGGGCTCCACCTCGGCCGCCGCGCTCAGCGCAACCGGACCCCGAGGGCCGTCTGCACCAAGGCCTCGTGCAGCCGTACGGAGAGCCCCGCGAGCTCTTTCACCGTGGCCTGTGCGTGGGCCCTGGTCTGCGGGTTGCGGTGTCGGCGCAAGGGTGCGACGACCTGCTCCACCAGCCCCGCCTCCCGGTCGGCGGCCGCCTTCATCGCGCGCAGGTGGCGCGGCTCCAGGCCGAAACGCCCCAGGTCGGCCACGAGCCGGGCCACGGTGAGCGCGTCGGCGTCGAACCCGCCGCCCGGCGCCTCGGCGAGGAGCCCGTACGACTCCCACTCGGCGAGCTGCTCCTCGTCCACGCCCACGGCCTCCAGGAGCTCGGCCCGCCCCACCCGGGCGGCGGGAGGCTCCTCCTGCCCCGTCTCGCCGTACAGGGCGGCGGGGTCCGACGGATCGGCGCAGTCGCCGTGCGCCGCCGGTGCCGGGATGCGGACCTGCTCCCCGCGTGCAAGGGCGTCGAGCTGCTCGCGGATGACTTTCAGCGGCAGGTAGTGATCACGCTGCAGGCGCAGGATGCGGGCGAGGCGCTCCACGTCCTCCGTGCTGAACTTGCGGTACCCGGAAGGTGTACGCCGGGGTTCGACCAGCCCCTCCGCCTCCAGGAAACGGATCTTCGAGATCGTGACTTCGGGGAACTCGTCACGCAGCGTGGTGAGCACCGTGCCGATGCTCACCAGCCGCCCGGCCGAGCCGGCGGTGCCGTTCCCGGCGCCGCCTGTCGGGTTGCGCAGCATGGGACCTTCCCTCGGGTGCCCCCGGACCGGGTCCGGGGGAGGGTCAGACGCCCCGCAGGCTCGCGTAGAAGACCAGCCGGTACTTGCCGATCTGCACCTCGTCGCCGTTGTGCAGGGCGACGGAGTCGATGGGTTCACGGTTGACGTACGTGCCGTTGAGGCTGCCGACATCGGCCACGGTGAAGCCGCCGTCCTGACTCCTGCGGAATTCGACGTGCCGCCGGGAGACGGTGACGTCGTCCAGGAAGATGTCGCTCTGCGGGTGCCGGCCGGCCGTCGTCAGTTCGCCATCCAGCAGGAAGCGGCTGCCGGAGTTGGGTCCGCGCCGCACGATGAGCAGGGCGGAACCGGGCGGCAGCGCCTCCACCGCGGCCTGGGCCTCGGGGGACAGCGAGGACGACACGTGCGTCTGTCCCGACACCTCGGCCTCGTAGGCCTCGAGGCCGGAGATCGAGATGGTGGACGTGGTCTCCGAAGCGCGCTCCGGCGTCAGGCCCGCCCGCAGCGGCGCTCCGCAGTTGGAGCAGAACCGGCTGGCCGCATCGCTGCGGTGTCCGCACCTGCTGCAAACCTGCTCGGCCGACATGGACGGCTCCTCGCGCCGCGGCTGCCCCGCGGAGGCATTGGTGGCGTACGGGTCGGGGGCAAACCCTCCACCCGCACTTGAGGTTGATGGTTCACCGAAACCTATGCGGCCGGTACCGGCAGGGTCAACAGACGACGCGCCGGGGGCACCCGGAACTTCGCCCGCGCCGGCGACCTCGTCGCGGAACAGCGGCCGGTCACCCTGCCCTTCCGCGCCCCCGGCGCGGTGCCTGGCCGCGCCGCTCTCCTCGCGGTTCTTCTTGCCGAACAACTTCTCAAACAACTTCACGGGCGATTCCCCTTGACTGAAACAGACCCGCCCGTGGGGCAGGACGAACTCCGCATGCAGACACCTGCCGACCCGGACATTCTCACAACGTCCGTAACCACCAGACAGTTTCCACCACGCACCGCAACTTCGGTGCGGCGACCCCCCGCAGGCATCAGCCTGCGTGAGCCGCTCCACCTTCCACTCCGCTCCACCTTCACCCCGATGACGACCGAGCGTAGTCAGGCTGCTTCGCAGCCCGCAAGGCGTCCACAACGATCTTCGCCGACCGTGTGACGGCGACCGTGGCCTGCTCCTTCTCCAGCGTCTGGACGACACCGCCCGGGATGTTGAGCGCCGGCTCCAGATCCTGGGGCTTCCCGATCACCTTGAACTCATAGGGTTGTGTGATCTTCTTGCCGTCGATCCCGACCCCACCGTTCTCGTCCGAGAAGTACGAGCCTGCCACGATGCGCACCCCGTTGATCTGGATAGCCTCGGCCCCGGCGGCCCGCAGCTCCTGGAGCGTGTCCAGCAGCTGGTCGGGCCGCACCTGGCCGGTGGGATCGGTGATCCTGAGTGTGATGCCCGGCCCCTGGGCTGCCACCGTACCGGCCAGGATGCCGAGTTGACGCTCCTTCTCCGCGGTCTGCCTGCGGGCCTCCTCCGCCTGGTTGGAGCTGCTCTCCAGCTCCCGGCGCTGGTCTTCCAGTCGCTGCTTCTCGTCCTCCAACCGCTTGGTCCGCCCGTCCAGCTCGTCGAGGATGCGTACCAGGTCCTCCTGCCGCGCCCCGCGCAGCGCGCTGGAGTCGCTGTTCGACCGGACCTGGATGGCCAGACCCAGTCCGAGGACGAACAGCAGCAGCGCAACGATCAGTTGGGCCCGGCTGACCCTCGGAGGCCACAAGCCGGCCGCCAGCCGCTGCCGGCCGGTCTCCTCGGGCACCGGCTCGGCCTGTGCCTTTCCCTGTTGAAGAGGCCGTTCCGGGACGTTCGGTTCCTCGGCGGGGGTGTCGTTCGCGTTCATGTCGATCACGCCCGGAACACGTGGCGGCGAATGGCCGCGGCGTTGGAGAAGATGCGGATGCCGAGCACGACCACGACTCCGGTGGACAGCTGCGAGCCGACGCCCAGCTTGTCGCCGAGGAAGACGATCAGTGCGGCCACGACGACGTTCGACAGGAACGACACCACGAAGACCTTGTCGACGAAGATGCCGTCGAGCATGGCGCGCAGACCCCCGAACACCGCGTCGAGGGCCGCCACCACGGCGATGGGCAGATAAGGCTCCACCACGGCCGGTACCTCGGGCCGGACCAGAAGTCCGACCACCACTCCGGCCAAGAGGCCCAGTACCGCGATCACGATGCACCCTTCTGCTGCTCTACTGCTGTGGCTGTGCGGACGATCAGGCTCGAAGCGGCCGGAAGCCGCAGTTCGTCGGCTGGGGACAGGGTGTAGCGGATGCCGTAGCTCTCCTGCAGCACGTGCAGGTACTGGCCGTCCGCCGAGTCCTGGAAGGCCGGGCCGAGTCGCTGCTTGTCCCCCACCGCCAGTACTTCGTACGGCGGTACCAGCGGCCGGTTGTCGACCAGTATGGCGTCGCCCGCGGCCCTGATCGCCGACAGCTCCGTCAGCCGCTGCCCGTTGATGGAGACCGCCTCCGCACCGGACTGCCACAGTCCGTTGACGATCTTCTGCATGTCACGGTCGCGGACCCGGCCGGTGTCGGAGAATCCGCTGCTCTCGCGCGGCTTCCCGCCGCCGCCCGTGGAGGAGCCCTTGGCGTCGTCCACCACCAGTCTGATCCCCGGCCCGCGGACCTCGGTGGCGCCGGCCAGCTGGGAGACGAGCTCGCCCTGGCTCCCGCCGGGCTGTTTGAGGGCCGCACGCTGACGTGCGGCGACATCGGTCCTGAGCCGGTCGATGTTCTGTTCCAGGGCGTCGGCGCGCTCGTCGGCCCGCTGCACCCGGTCGATCAGCTCCTGGCGCTCCTTGGCGAGCACCGGCGCGTCAAGGCGCGCCTCGGCCGCGCCGAGCGTGACGACCATCGCGGCGACCACGAGTCCGGCGGCGAGCCCCAGCTTGGCCTTGAGGGTGCGGGGCAGGCCGGCCGTGCCGTCCGCTCGGCGCCGGGCGGTCGCCTCGGCGTAGCCCTCGTCGAGGCTGTGGTCCATCACGTGCGTCAGCAGCGACATGGAGGCGTCGGGGCGCGCAGGCGCAGGGGACGCCGGAGTCCGGTGGGGGGGCGGCTGCGACATGCCGCACATCGTCGCATGTCGGCGCCGCACACACCCAATGCGTCCGTCCGGTGGGCAGGGCCGGGCCTCCCGCCCCCGCCCACCGGACTTCCGTTCAGGTCATCGACCGCCGGGCGCTCAGTGCCCGGCGCCGTCCACCACGCCCGCCCATTCTTCGAGCAGCGCCTGCGCGGAGGCGTCGTCGGGGCCTTCGGCCCACAGGTGCGTCACGGCCTCTGCCGGGTCCGGCAGCACCAGCGCCCACCGTCCGTCGGCCTCCACCACCCGCACCCCGTCGGTGGTGTCCACCTGCCGGTCTCCGGCCGCTTCCACGACCCGTCGCATGACGAGCCCCTTCACCGCCCACGGCGTCGGCACATCCCGCTTGAGTACGTGCGCCCGCGGGATCCGGGCGTCGATCTGGCTCAGTGTGAGCTGGGTGCGCGCCACCAGGCCGAGCAGTTGCACGAACGCCGCCGAGCCGTCGAAGACGCTGCTGAACTCCGGAACGATGAAGCCGCCCCGGCCGTCTCCGCCGAAGATCGTGTTCTCGGCCCGCCCGACGCGGGTCAGGTCGTCGGGCGAGGTCGTCGTCCACTCCACCTGTGTTCCGTGGTAGGCCGCCACCTGCTCGGCGACCCGCGTCGTGGTCACCGGCAGCGCGACCTTGCCGCTGCGCTTCTCGGCGGCCACCAGGTCGAGCATGACCAGCAGCGCCCGGTCGTCCTCGATGATCCGCCCTCGCTCGTCCACGAGCGAGATGCGCTCGCCCACCGGATCGAACCGTACGCCGAAGGCCGCCCGTGCCGAGGCCACGATCTCGCCCAGTCTCACCAGGCCCGCCCGCCGGGATTCGGCACTCTCCGTCGGCCTGGACTCGTCGAGACCGGGGTTGATCGTCAGGGCGTCCACCCCGAGCCGGCCGAGGAGGCTCGGCATGACGAGTCCGGCGCTGCCGTTGGTGGCGTCGACGACCACCTTGAGTCCGGCGTCGGCGATCCCGGTGGTGTCCACCCGCCGCAGCAGCGAGCCCGTGTAGCCGTCGAAGACGCTGCCCGGGAACTGCAGGTCGCCGATCTCGCCGGGGAACGCCCGCCGGTACTCCTGGCGCGCGTACACGCGGTCTAGCTTGCGCTGCTGCTGGAGCGAGAGGTCCGCTCCCCGTTCGTCGAGGAACATGATGTCGACGGAGTCCGGTACTCCGGGGGAGGTCCGCAGGACGATCCCGCCGGCGCTGCCTCGCGCGGTCTGCTGCCGGGCCACGGGCAGCGGTACGTTCTCCAGGTCGCGTACGTTGATCGCGCTGGCCTGGAGTGCCGAGATCACGGCCCGTTTGAGCGCTCGGGCGCCACGGGAGTGGTCGCGGGCCGTGGTGACGATCGCGCCCTTCTTCAGCGTGGTGGCGTAGGCACCGGCGAGGCGGACCACCAGCTCGGGGGTGATCTCGACGTTCAGGATTCCGGAGACACCGCGCGCGCCGAAGAGGTGGGCCTGTCCACGTGACTCCCAGATGACGGACGTGTTGACGAAGGCACCGGCTTCGATCGTCTTGAAGGGGTAGACGCGTACGTTCCCCTGGACGATCGATTCCTCACCGACGAGGCACTCGTCGCCGATGACGGCGCCGTCCTCGATCCGTGCCGCGCGCATGATGTCGGTGTTCTTGCCGATCACGCAGCCACGGAGGTTGCTGTGGGGCCCGATGTACACGTTGTCGTGGACGACGGCCCGGTGCAGGAAGGCACCGCTCTTGACGACGACGTTCGACCCGATGACGGTGTGCTCACGGATCTCCACACCGGCTTCGATCTTTGCGTAGTCCCCGATGTAGAGCGGTCCGCGCAGCACGGCCTCCGGGCTGACCTCGGCTCCTTCGGCGACCCACACGCCGGGCGAGATCTCGAAGCCGTCCATCTCGACCTCGACCTTGCCCTCGAGCACGTCGGCCTGCGCCTTGACGTAGCTCTCGTGCGTGCCCACGTCCTCCCAGTAGCCCTCGGCCACGTAGCCGTAGATCGGCCGGCCTTCCTTCATCAGCTGAGGGAAGACGTCGCTGGACCAGTCGACCGAGACATCGGCCTCGACGTAGTCGAAGACCTCGGGCTCCATGACGTAGATGCCGGTGTTCACGGTGTCCGAGAACACCTGGCCCCAGGTCGGCTTCTCCAGGAAGCGCTCGACCTTGCCTTCCTCGTCCACGATCGTGATGCCGAATTCCAGCGGGTTCGGCACCCGGGTGAGGCAGACCGTGACCAGTGCGCCCTTCTCCTTGTGGAAGCGGATCAGGTCGGTGAGGTCGAAGTCGGTCAGCGCATCGCCGGAAATGACGACGAAGGCGTCATCCTTCAAGGCCTCCTCGGCGTTCTTCACGCTGCCGGCGGTCCCGAGTGGCTTTTCCTCGTTGGCATAGGTGAGCTCCATCCCGAGCTCTTCGCCGTCCCCGAAGTAGTTCTTGACGAGCGAGGCCAGGAACTGCACGGTGACCACGGTCTCGCTGAGCCCGTGCCGCTTGAGCAGCCTGAGTACGTGCTCCATGATCGGGCGGTTCGCCACCGGCAGGAGCGGCTTGGGCATGCTCGAGGTCATGGGACGAAGGCGTGTGCCCTCGCCACCGGCCATCACGACGGCCTTCATGTCGGAAGAGTCCTCCTTGAGAGATGACAGTCGTGCCGACTCTCACCCGCCTCGTTCGGTGACTTCGCGACTCCTCCGCGTCATCCGGCGTCGGACGGGCTCAATCGGCCGTGGCGTCAGCCTTCACCAGACGGCGGACTTGAACCACGTAAAGGATTCCTGCCCACCAATAGAGGGTTGTACCCCATCCCGCGAACGCCCATCCGAAAACTGAGGCCAACCAGGCCAACCAGCCGCTTCCGTCACTGAGCAGGAGCAGCGGGAAGGCGTACATCAGGTTGAAGGTCGCGGCCTTGCCGAGGAAGTTGACCTGCGGCGGCGGATATCCGTGGCGGCGCAGGATCCACACCATGACCAGCAACATCAGCTCACGTGCGAGGAGCGCTCCGGTGAGCCACAGTGGCAGGATCTCGCGATAGGTCAGACCGAACAGCGTCGACAGGATGTAGAGGCGGTCCGCGGCGGGATCCAGCAGCCGGCCGAGCTTGCTGATCTGGTTCCAGCGCCGGGCGAGCTTCCCGTCGAGATAGTCGCTGACTCCACTGAGCATGAGGACGGCCAGCGCCCACCCGTCGTACTCCGCGAGGATCAGCCACAGGAACAGGGGCACGCCGGCCAGGCGGGCCATGCTCAGGATGTTGGGAATGGTGAAAATTCGGTCAGTCTGAACCCGAGTCTCCTGGACCTCCACCCGGGGGCCTCCACTGTGACGGTAGAAAACGGTCGTTCGATGCCCCCTGACCCTACAGGAGGCGACGATGGTGTCTGGAACGCGGAAAAGCCCCGTACCAGAAGGTACGGGGCTTCCCCACAAAAATTGTTCGGCGGCGTCCTACTCTCCCACAGGGTCCCCCCTGCAGTACCATCGGCGCTGAAAGGCTTAGCTTCCGGGTTCGGAATGTAACCGGGCGTTTCCCTAACGCTATGACCACCGAAACACTATGAAATTTAGAACGCTGGCATGTAATCACAGCCGTTCGTTATTTCAGAACTAACACAGTGGACGCGAGCAACTGAGGACAAGCCCTCGGCCTATTAGTACCAGTCAGCTCCACCCGTTACCGGGCTTCCACATCTGGCCTATCAACCCAGTCGTCTACTGGGAGCCTTACCCTCTCAAGGAGGTGGGAATACTCATCTTGAAGCAGGCTTCCCGCTTAGATGCTTTCAGCGGTTATCCCTCCCGAACGTAGCCAACCAGCCATGCCCTTGGCAGGACAACTGGCACACCAGAGGTTCGTCCGTCCCGGTCCTCTCGTACTAGGGACAGCCCTTCTCAATATTCCTACGCGCACAGCGGATAGGGACCGAACTGTCTCACGACGTTCTAAACCCAGCTCGCGTACCGCTTTAATGGGCGAACAGCCCAACCCTTGGGACCGACTCCAGCCCCAGGATGCGACGAGCCGACATCGAGGTGCCAAACCATCCCGTCGATATGGACTCTTGGGGAAGATCAGCCTGTTATCCCCGGGGTACCTTTTATCCGTTGAGCGACGGCGCTTCCACAAGCCACCGCCGGATCACTAGTCCCGACTTTCGTCCCTGCTCGACCCGTCGGTCTCACAGTCAAGCTCCCTTGTGCACTTACACTCAACACCTGATTGCCAACCAGGCTGAGGGAACCTTTGGGCGCCTCCGTTACCCTTTGGGAGGCAACCGCCCCAGTTAAACTACCCATCAGACACTGTCCCTGATCCGGATCACGGACCGAGGTTAGACATCCAGCACGACCAGAGTGGTATTTCAACGGCGACTCCACACCAACTGGCGTTGATGCTTCAAAGTCTCCCACCTATCCTACACAAGCCGAACCGAACACCAATATCAAACTGTAGTAAAGGTCCCGGGGTCTTTCCGTCCTGCTGCGCGAAACGAGCATCTTTACTCGTAGTGCAATTTCACCGGGCCTATGGTTGAGACAGTCGAGAAGTCGTTACGCCATTCGTGCAGGTCGGAACTTACCCGACAAGGAATTTCGCTACCTTAGGATGGTTATAGTTACCACCGCCGTTTACTGGCGCTTAAGTTCTCAGCTTCGCAACCCCGAAAGGTCACTAACCGGTCCCCTTAACGTTCCAGCACCGGGCAGGCGTCAGTCCGTATACATCGCCTTACGGCTTCGCACGGACCTGTGTTTTTAGTAAACAGTCGCTTCTCGCTGGTCTCTGCGGCCACCCCCAGCTCAGAGTGCAAGACTCATCACCAGGAATGGCCCCCTTCTCCCGAAGTTACGGGGGCATTTTGCCGAGTTCCTTAACCATAGTTCACCCGAACGCCTCGGTATTCTCTACC
>NZ_CP136996.1:1067500-1520000 GCF_058344425.1 Streptomyces sp. PL-29
CGGCCAGGCAGATCACCGCTGACGAGGCGGCGCGCGAACAGGGGCGCGCCCGCCAGGCCGTGAGTGCCGTCGCGGCCGACCTGATCGCGCGTGGCCAGCTGGCCGGTGGCGAGGCCCAGCACGTGCTGGAGGCCCAGGCGATGATCGCCGAGGACCCCGAGCTGATGGCGGACGTCAACCGGCGGATCGCCGTCGGCAGCACCGCCGAGCGCGGTGTGTACGACGCCTTCGCCGCCTACCGCGACCTGCTCGCGGGAGCCGGGGAGTACATGGCCGGCCGGGTGGCCGACCTGGACGACGTGCGCAACCGGATCGTGGCGCGGCTGCTCGGCGTGCCGATGCCCGGTGTGCCCGACAGCGACGAGCCCTACGTGCTGATCGCGCGTGACCTGGCCCCGGCGGACACGGCCCTGCTCGACCCGACCCTCGTCCTCGGCTTCGTGACCGAGGAGGGCGGGCCGACCAGCCACAGCGCGATCCTGGCCCGGGCACTGGGCGTGCCGGCGATCGTGGCGCTGCCGGGGGCCGGCGAGATCGCCGAAGGCACCGTGATCGCGGTGGACGGCAGCACGGGCGACCTGTTCGTCGCGCCGTCCGCGGAGAAGCGGGCCGAGCTGGAGGCCTCGGCAGCCGAGCGCAGGGCGGCGCTGGCCGCCTCCTCCGGTCCCGGCGCCACCTCCGACGGTCACCGGGTGCCGCTGCTGGCCAACGTCGGCGGGCCTGCGGACGTGCCGGCTGCCGTAGAGGCCGGAGCCGAGGGGGTGGGCCTGTTCCGGACGGAGTTCCTGTTCCTGGACGACAGCAAGAAGGCTCCGTCCGAGGAGAAGCAGATCGAGTCCTACCGCAAGGTGCTCGAAGCCTTCCCCGAGGGGCGGGTCGTCGTCCGCGTGCTCGATGCGGGCGCCGACAAGCCGCTGGACTTCCTGACGCCGGCCGACGAACCGAATCCGGCTCTGGGTGTGCGCGGGCTGCGCTCGCTGCTGGACCACCCGGAGGTGCTGCGCACGCAGCTCACCGCGCTGGCGAAGGCGGCCGAGGGCCTGCCGGTGCACCTTGAGGTCATGGCCCCCATGGTGGCCGACCGCGCGGATGCGAAGGCTTTCGCCGACGCCTGCCGTGAGGCCGGTCTCCAGGCGAAGTTCGGCGCGATGGTGGAGATCCCCTCTGCCGCGCTGCGCGCGCGCTCGATCCTCCAGGAGGTCGAGTTCCTGTCGCTCGGGACGAACGACCTGGCGCAGTACGCCTTCGCCGCCGACCGGCAGGTCGGCGCCGTCTCCCGGCTCCAGGACCCCTGGCAGCCGGCGCTGCTCGACCTGATCGCCATGTCGGCTGAGGCCGCCAAGGCAGAGGGCAAGAGCTGCGGTGTCTGTGGCGAGGCCGCCTCCGACCCGTTGCTGGCCTGTGTACTGACCGGTCTGGGTGTCACCTCCCTGTCGATGGGTGCCGCCTCGATCCCCTACGTCAGGGCGACGCTGGCCAAGCACACGCTGGCCCAGTGTGAGCGCGCAGCGGCCGCGGCCCGTGCGGCGGACAGTGCCGAGGAGGCCCGCGCGGCCGCCCAGGCGGTGCTCTCCGGCGAGTAGGCCGGAGCCGCGTCGTGTGGACCGAGGGGCCCCGCCGGTGGCGGGGCCCCTCGGCGTTTCAGTGGTGCGGGCCGGGGGCGTCGACCTCGTACCCGGGGCAGTACTCGACGCCTGGTTCCGGGGAAACGAGGTCTCCGGTGCCGGCGTCGGTGCAGTAGGCGTCGAAGACCGCGGCCGCCGAGAGTGCCGTGAGGCGGCCGCGGTCGAGGCGCCAGCCGTGGACCCGGTCCCCACGGCCCTCGGTGGTACTGCGCATCACCAGTCCCCCGGGTCCGCCGAGGGCGAGCCCCGCGGCCAGGACGGTCACGAAGGCGAGGCTCTCGCGGTCGTCGATGTACGGCAGGGTGTCGGGCTCGCCGCCGCAGTCGGCGTGCAGCACGGCGACGAGCTGCTCCTCCTCGGTCGGGATGCTGCACACGAAGTGGTGGTGGCCCGGTCCGGCACCGGCCACGAGGCGTTCCAGCGTGTCGGCGGCGCGGTCGAAGGACGCGTGGCCGATGTCGTCCCCGCAGTCCGCGCAGCGGCCCGCCCGCGCGAGGACCTCGGTGGCGTACTCCCAGGTGGCGCGGCGGACGGCTGCGTCGACGAGGAGGGGCACGAGCTCGTCGAGGGGCTGGCCCGTGTAGGGCAGGACGGTCCCGCTGCCGGTCAATTCCGCGGTGAAGCGGGTGCGGGTCTCGGAGGTGTCCGGGTCCAGGCCGTTCTCCCCGCAGTACTCGGCGTACTCGCCGGGGTCGAACAGCACCACGGTGGTGTGGATGCCCCGGGCCGAGAGGGACCGGAGCAGGCCGTCGACGTGGTGGAGGTAGTCGGTGTAGTCGGCCGGGTGGTCGAAGCCGAAGCTGCGGTAGCCGCACATGGCCGCGAAGTCCTGGGCGTCGGTCAGGAGGCCGACGGTGCTGGGGACCTCGCGGCGCAGTGCGCGGCGCCGCGCGGTGCTGCGGCTGCGGTGGCCTCCGGTACCGGCACCGGTGTCCGCAGCGGTACCGGTGCCGGTGTCGTTCCTGTGTGGCATGGCTGTCTCCCCCTGAGTGCGATCCTTTGCTCACTCAGCGTAATCAGCGCCACTGACAGTGACCTCAGTCGCGGGTGCGGGTGCGGGCCAGCTCCTCGTAGAACCCGAGGAGGCCGATGTTGTCGACGGAGCCGGGGTTGACCGCCTTGGCGAGCGGTGTGCCCTGGAGGAGCCGCTTGACCGGGACCTCGATGCGCTTGCCGGTGAGGGTGTGCGGGATGCCCGGCACCTCGATGATCTCGTCGGGGACGTGGCGGGGGGAGAGTTCCTCGCGGATCGTCGCCTTGATCCTGGCGCGCAGGCCGTCGTCCAGGGCTGCGCCGGGGGTGAGGTGGACGAAGAGCGGCATCCAGTACCCGCCATTGGGCTCTTCCAGGCCGATGACCAGGGACTCCTTGATCTCGGGGAGCCGTTCGACGGCCTCGTAGATGTCGGCGGAGCCCATCCGGACGCCCTGGCGGTTGAGCGTGGAGTCGGAGCGGCCGTGGATGACCACCGAACCGTGGTCGGTGATCGTGATCCAGTCCCCGTGACGCCAGACGCCCGGGAACATCTCGAAGTAGCTGTCGCGGTAGCGGCTGCCGTCGGGGTCGTTCCAGAAGTGGATCGGCATGGACGGCATGGGGTTGGTGACGACGAGTTCGCCCACTTCGCCGATGACGGGCTTGCCCGACGGGTCCCAGGACTGGAGGTCCGTTCCGAGGCAGGGCGCCTGGAGCTCCCCGATGTGCACGGGGAGGGTGGGGACGGCCCCCGCGAAGCAGCTGCAGACGTCGGTGCCGCCGCTGACCGAGGCGATCCAGAGATCGTCGGCTACCTCGTCGTGGAGCCAGCGGAAGCCGTCCGGCGGGAGCGGGGAGCCCGTGGTCGCCACGCACTTCACCGCGGAGAGGTCGAAGTCGCGGGAGGGGTGGACCCCGGCCTTGCGGCAGGCCATCACATAGGCGGCGGACGTGCCGTAGAGGGTGGTCCGGGTGCGTTCGGCGATGCGCCACTGGGCGCCGGTGTCCGGGTAGCCGGGGCTGCCGTCGTAGAGGACGACCGTCGTACCGGTGAGGAGTCCGGAGACGAGGAAGTTCCACATCATCCAGCCGGTGGAGGTGTACCAGAAGAACCGGTCCTCCGGGCCGAGGTCGCAGTGCAGGCCGAGCTGCTTGAGGTGTTCGAGGAGGATGCCGCCCTGGGACTGCACGATCGCCTTGGGCAGGCCGGTCGTGCCGGAGGAGTACAGCACCCAGAGGGGGTGGTCGAAGGGGACCGGCTCGAAGACGGGCTCGGTGTCCGCGGCGGTGAGGGCGGACCAGTCCAGGGCGCCTTCCGGGGCGGGGGTGCCGAGGAGCGGGATGTGCACGACGGCGCGCAGCGTGGGGAGCTCGGCCCGGAGCTCGGCGACGGCCTCGCGGCGGTCGTGCTCCTTGCCGCCGTAGCGGTACCCGTCCACGGTGAACAGCACGACGGGTTCGACCTGCTGGAAGCGGTCGAGCACGCTGCGGGCGCCGAAGTCGGGGGCGCAGGAGGTCCACACTCCGCCGACCGCGGCGGTGGCGAGGAGGGCCACGGCCGCCTCGGGGATGTTGGGGAGGTAGCCGCTGACCCGGTCGCCGGGGCGTACGCCGAGGGCGCGCAGTTCGGCGGCGAGGGCGCCGACCTGCCGGCGGAGTTCGGCCCAGGTGACGGGCACGGGCTCGTGGGTCTCGTCCACGTACAGCAGGGCGGGCACGTCGGCGCGGGCCGGATCCTCCGCGGCGCGCAGCGCGTGCTCGGCGTAGTTGAGGGTGGCTCCGGTGAACCACTGGGCCCCGGGCATGGACCGATCGGCGAGGACGGCCTCGTACGGAGTGGTGAAGCGGACGTCGAACCACTCGGCGACGGCCTGCCAGAAGGTGTCGAGCTCGTCGACGGACCAGCGGTGCAGGGCCGGGTAGCCGCCGTCCGCCGGGGCTCCGAAGCGTGTCGCGGCCCAGGCCTGGAAGGCGGTGATCCGGGCCGCGGCGATCCGGTCGGGGCCCGGCGCCCAGAGGGGTTCCGGCTGGGTGGCTGAGGTCATGGATCGGCTCCCGGTCAAGTCTGCGGCTCGCGCTTCGTGTGCGTACGGTTCCGTCGCGCGGGGGTGCGCGCGGCGGCTCACAGGGACGATGCCATGTGATCGACGGCTGCACCAGGGCGGACCTGGCCGGTCGGGTGAGCGGTGGGAGGTGCCGCCGGTGGGTGAACGGCAGTTGAACGCCGTCCCTTCCGCCGGGGGCCGGTGGCAGGGTGAGCGGCATGGACGGTCGTGATCTGGTGCGTGCGGTGAAGGACATCGGTACGGAGCGCGGTCGGCGCGCCTGGCGCTCGGCCTGGCGGCGGCGGCGCGCGGACGCCGAGGGGCTCCCGCGCCGGGGCGCGGAGCGGGCGAGGGTGCCGGGGCTGCTGGTCGGCACGGAGCCCCGGCCGGGTGGGGGCGTGCTGCGGTTCGCGCGCTCGGAGCTGGTGGTGCGGGTGATGGCGGGCGGGGTGGTGTTCTGGGCCTGGGACCGGGCCGGGGCGACGCCCTCGTACGCGGTGGTCGGGAGCGGACCCGAACCGGACCTGCGGGCCGTGCTGGAAGCGGACACCGGGGGCGGCTGGCGGGTGGTGTCGGAGCGGGTGACGGTGGCGGTGTCCCGGCACGGGGCGCTGGAGGTGCGCACGCCGGGCGGGACGGTGCTGCGGCGGGAGTCGCCGCCGCGGTGGTGGGAGCCGGTTCCTCCGGGCGGGGAGGCCGCGGAGGGGGCGGGCTCGGGAGGGGGCGGGGGGCGGTGGGCGGTGCGCAGCGAGGTGGCGGCGGACGCGCGGTTCTTCGGGCTGGGTGGACGGGCGGCGGGTCCGCGGCTCCGGGACGGGACGTACCGGCTGTGGAACACCGACCCCAAGGGGGGCTTCGGGCCGGGCGTCGATCCGCTGTACCTCACGATGCCGGTGCAGATGGTCGTGGCCGACGCGGGCACCCACCTGGTCTTCCACGACAACTGCTGGGACGGCCGGGTGGTGCTGCGCGAGGGCGAGGAGGGCATCGGGTCGGGGCAGGACCGCCCCGGGGCGAGCGAGCTGCGCATGGAGGGCGGGCCGCTGCGGTGCTGGGTGCTGGTGGGGACACCGGCGCGGGTCCTCCAGGGCTGGTCGGGCCTGACGGGCGGGGCCGCGGTGCCGCCGGCATGGGCGCTGGGGTACCAGCACGCGCGGTGGGGCTTCGGGAGCGCTGCGGAGGTGCGGCGGGTGGTCGCCGGCTACGCCTCGCGCGGGCTCGCGCTCTCGGCCGTACACCTGGACATCGACCACTACGACGGGCACCGAGTGTTCACAGTGGACGCGGACCGCTTCCCGGATCTGCCGGGACTGGCGCGGGAGCTGCGGGAGCAGGGGGTGCGGCTGGTCTCGATCGTGGACCCGGCCGTCAAGGCGGGTGACGCGCTGCACGCGGCCGGGCTGACGGTGGGGTCGGGAGGCGCCTTCGTACGGGACGGGCGCGGCCGGGAAGTGCGCGGTGAGGTCTGGCCGGGCGAGTGCGCCTATCCGGACTTCACGGATCCGGAGGTGCGGGAGTGGTGGGGCGGACTGTACGAGGAACGCCTCGCCCAGGGCTTCTCCGGCTTCTGGCACGACATGAACGAGCCGGTGTCCTTCGCTGCGTTCGGGGACGCCACGCTGCCGCGATCGGCGCGCCACGCGATGGACGGGGCGGGCGGCGACCACCGCGAGGGCCACAACGTGTACGCGCTGGGCATGGCGCGGGCCGGCTGGGAGGGCCTCGTGCGGCTGCGGCCCGCGGAGCGGCCGTTCCTGTTCTCCCGGTCGGGCTGGGCGGGCATGCAGCGGTACGGGGGCACCTGGTCGGGCGACGTGGAGACCAGTTGGGACGGATTGCGCGCCTCACTGGCGCTGGTGCTGGGCATGGGCCTGTGCGGGGTGCCGTATTCGGGGCCGGACGTGGGCGGGTTCGGCGGTTCGCCGTCGCCGGAGCTGTACGTGCGGTGGCTGCAACTGGGCGCGTACCTGCCGTTGTTCCGCACACATTCGGCGATCTGGGCGGGGCGGCGGGAGCCGTGGGAGTTCGGTGCGGAGGTGGAGGAGCAGGCGCGGGCGGTGATGGCGGAACGGGAGCGGTTGCGGCCGTACTTCGTGAGTCTGGCGCACATGGCGCGGCGGACGGGCGCACCGTATGTGCGGCCGGTGTGGTGGGGGGCGCCGGAGGACCGGCGGCTGCGGGACTGCGAGGACTCGTTCCTGCTGGGTGACGCGCTGCTGGTTGCGCCGGTGCTGGAGTGCGGGGCGGACCGGCGGGCGGTACGGCTGCCGCGGGGCCGGTGGTACGACACGGCGACCGGGGTCGCCTACGAGGGGCCGGGGCAGATCCTGCTGGACGCCCCGCAGGGCAGGATCCCGGTGCTGGCACGGGCGGGTGCGCTGCTGCCGGTGCGGTCGGGGTCGCCATCGCACGACGGGGTGGAACTGGAGGTCTGGGCGCCGGCGCGGGGCCGTACGGGCGGCGGGGTGGTGGTCCGGGACCCGGGGCCGGGCTTCGGGCTCGGCGAGGTCGAGCGGTACACCGTGCGGTGGGCCGGGGACACGGTGGTGGTGGAGGACCAGGCCGGGACGGAGGTGGAAGACGTCGTGGTGCGGGGACTGTAGCCGGGCGGCTCGGAGGGCCGTGGCCGGACGGTGCGGGCGGCTGCGGCTCGGGGAACGGACTCCGCACCGGCGGCCGACGGGGCCGACGGGGCCGACGGGGCCGACGGGGCCGACGGCTCAGGCGTAGCGGCCCGCGAACCAGGAGGCCGCCGCCCGGGTGTGCAGGGGGAAGGCCAGCGCCGCCGGGGCGCGCAGGACGTGCCAGCCCGTGGTCTCGTCCGTCGGCTTCGAGGGGGGCAGCGTGTCGGCGGGGCGGGGCGGGAGGAGCCCGAAGAGGAGGAGGTGGCCGGCCGGGGAGCTCAGGGCGTCGGCCAGGGTGACGTCCGAGGCGGGGGCGGTGATCCCGGTCTCCTCGCGCAGCTCGCGGACGACGGCGTCACGCCAGTCCTCGCCGAAGTCGATGAAGCCGCCGGGCAGGGCGATGCCGCCGAGGGCAGGTTCGATCGTCCTGGTGATGACCACGAGGCCGGTGCCGTCCGCGTCCTCGACGGGGAGCAGGGTGACGGCCACGGGGAGGGGGTTGCGGTAGGACCTGGTACCGCACGACGGGCAGGTGCGGGGCCAGCCGGTCGTGCCGTACGGCGTTCCGCAGGTGGAGCAGTGCGAGTCCCTCAGGTGTTCCGACATGCCGTGATGGTATGCCGAGGGGTATGCGGACGGCGGCTGTTGTGGGACTGGTCGGAGTGCTGGCGGGCGGGCCTTCGGCGCCGCCCGGGTTCGCCGCGCTGCGGGAGGTGGATCCGAGCATCGAGCAGGACATGCGGTACGCGGGTAGGCGGAACTTCACCGGCGCGGTGGTCGACGGGTACGAGGAGCCCGAGTGCCTGCTGGCCCGGCGGGCCGCGGAAGCCCTGCGGCGGGCGCAGCGGACGCTGTTGCGGCGGGGCTACTCGCTGCGCGTGTACGACTGTTACCGGCCGCAACGGGCGGTCGACCGGTTCGTGCGGTGGGCGCGCGGGGAGGACGGCCCGGAGGATCCGGCGCGCAGGGCGGAGTTCCACCCGCGGGTGGAACGCGACCGGCTGATCCCCGAGGGGTACATCGCGCAGAGGTCCGGACACAGCCGTGGCAGCACGGTCGACGTGACCCTGGTGGAACTGCCGCACCGGGAGGTCGACATGGGGACCGCCTTCGACTTCTTCGATCCGCTGTCGCACACGGACGATCCACGGGTGACGGGCGCCGTCCGCGCGAACCGACAGCTGCTGAAGCGGGTGCTGGGCGAGCAGGGGTTCGTGAACCTCCCCGAGGAGTGGTGGCATTTCACGTACAAGCCGGAGACGTATCCCGACACGTACTTCGACTTCCCCGTCGCGGTGGGCGGGGTCCGCCCCGCCGGCACGCCGGCACGCCCACCGGACGATTCCGGCCGGCCGTGACGCGGGCCCGGTGCGATCGCCGGGAAGCGCCTCACCGAGAACCGGTGACCCGGGCCGTCGGCCGTGGCAGACTCCTCATTCCTGATGATGCGTCAGCGAATGGGTTTGGGAGGGGTCTTGGCACGCACACGGAAACCCGTCGTGAGCGGGTGGTTCACCGAGAACGCACCGGACGGGGGCGGCTTCCGGCTGCTCGGCACCCGGTGCTCGGCCTGTACGGCGGTGTTCTTCCCCCGCGAGGACGTCCACTGCCGCAACCCGCGGTGCCCCGGCGGTGGGAAACTCGCCGAGGTGCCGCTCTCGCCCCGGGGCCGCGTCTGGTCCTACACCGACGGGCGCTACCGGCCGCCCGCGCCGTACGTGTCCAACCCGGCCGAGCCCTGGGAGCCGTACACCCTGATCGCGGTGGAGCTGGAGGCCGAGGGGATGGTCGTGCTGGGACAGGCCGCGCCCGGGACCGGGATCGCCGACCTGGCGGTGGGCGCGGAGGTCGAGGTGGTGGGCGGCGTACTGGGCGAGGACGCCGACACCACCTGGGTGACCTGGCAGTTCAAGCCGGTGGGAGGGGTCGCGTGAGCGCCGATGTCGCTGTCCTGGGGGCCGGCATGCACCCGTGGGGCAAGTGGGGTCGCGGCTTCGTCGAGTACGGGAGGGTCGCCGCGCGGGCGGCGCTCGCGGATGCCGGGCTGGACTGGACGGACGTGGGGTCGATCGTCGGCGCCGACACCGTTCGCTCCGGCTATCCCGGCTACGTGGCCGGAGCCACCTTCGCCCAGGCCCTCGGCTGGCAGGGCGCCCGGGTGACCAGCGTGTACGCGGCCTGCGCCTCCGGTGCCCAGGCGATCGGGGCGGCCCGCGCGCAGATCCTGGCGGGCCTGGCCGACGTGGTACTGGTGATCGGCGCCGACGCGGCACCCAAGGGGTTCTTCGCACCGGCCGGTGGGGACCGGCCCGACGACCCGGACTGGCTGCGCTTCCGTGTGCTGGGCGCGACCAACCCGGCATACTTCGCACTGTACGCCCGCCGCCGGATGGCGATCCACGGGGACACCCTGGAGGACTTCGCGCAGGTCAAGGTGAAGAACGCGGCGGCCGGGCGGCTCAATCCGTACGCCCGCTACCGCAAGGCCGTCAGTACCGAGGAGGTTGCCGCCTCGGCGGTGGTCGCCGATCCGCTGCGGTTGCTGGACATTTGCGCCACCTCCGATGGGGGCGCGGCACTGGTGCTCACCAGCATGGACTTCGCACGCTCGCGCGGGATGGCCGATCCGGTGCGGATCCGGGCCGTGTCGACGGTGACGCCCACCTATCCGCGGACGGTACTGGACCTTCCGGACATCGCCACCGACTCGACGACGGCCGCGGAGCCGGTGGCCGGATCCTTCCGGTCCACGATCGCGCGCGCCGCCTACGAGGAGGCGGGGCTCGGGCCGCAGGACCTCTCGCTCGCCGAGGTGTACGACCTTTCCACCGCACTGGAGTTGGAGTGGTACGAGGACATCGGGCTGTGCGCCGAGGGCGAGGGGGCGAAGCTGGTGCGGGACGGGGCGACGGCGCTGGGCGGGCGGATCCCCGTCAACACCAGTGGCGGACTGTCCTCCTTCGGGGAGGCCGTGCCGGCCCAGGCCATCGCACAGGTCTGCGAGCTGACCTGGCAGTTGCGCGGTACGGCCGGGCAGCGGCAGGTCCCGAGGGCGCGGGCGGGGCTCACCGCCAACCAGGGGCTGTTCGGGCACGGGTCGGCCGTCGTCGCCGTGCGCTGAGCGGTCGGCGCCGGCAGTGGGTGTCGGCAGTCGGCGCCGGCAGCCGGTGTCGGCAGTCGGTGTCGTCCGAACGCTTGACGGGCCCCGACGGCAGGTTCACACTCGCTCCACGGTCTCGCGTCGCGACCGGGACCGCGAACCCCCCGTGAGAGCTGCGGCCCGTACCCCAGTCGGCGGGGGTACGGGCCGCGCCCATGCCGACGCACCCCGGACGCACCGGGCGGGCCGCCGGGACGGAGGCTGCGGTCAGGCCCCCGCGGACAGGCTCCGGCGCCGCTCACGGGCCAGGGACATCGCGTGTTCCACGACCCCCACCAGCACGTCCTTGACGGACTCGCGGTCCCGTGCGTCGCACAGCAGCACCGGTACCCCGGGGTCGAGGTCGAGTGCCGTGCGGACGGTCACCACGGGGTGGCGGTCGGCTCCGTCGAAGCAGTTGACCGCGACCACGAACGGGATCGCGCGCCGCTCGAAGTAGTCGATGGCCGCGAAGCAGTCGGCGAGCCGGCGGGTGTCCGCGAGGACGACAGCCCCGAGGGAACCCTGGGCCAACTCGTCCCACAGGAACCAGAAGCGGTCCTGTCCGGGTGTGCCGAACAGGTACAGGACCAGGTCCTCGCGGAGCGTGATGCGCCCGAAGTCCATGGCCACGGTCGTGGTGCTCTTGCCCTCCACTCCCCCGGTGTCGTCGACACCGGTGCCGGGCTCCGAGAGCCGTTCCTCGGTCCTGAGCGGTCTGATCTCGCTGACCGAGCTGACCAGGGTGGTCTTGCCCACCCCGAAGCCTCCGGCGACCAGGATCTTCAAGGTCAGCGGCTCGACCGGCGACACCGCGTGCATGGCACCGGTGCGGCTAAAGCGCCCGAAGGCCATCGATCACCTCACGCAGAATGGATTCATCGGGCAGTTCTGCCGGGGGTACCGGCCTGGTCACGTGGACCAGTTCCTGATCGACGAGGTCGCCGATCAGGACGCGGACGACCCCGACCGCGAGGTCGAGGTCGGCCGCGAGTTCGGCGACCGACTGGGGTCGTTCCCGGCACAGCCCGAGGATGTGGGCGTGTTCCGGGGAGAGGGTCATGTCCCAGACCGGATCGTCGGCCGCCGGTTCGGCGACGACCAGGGCGATCAGGTCGAGGCGGTGCTGGCCAGCGTGGCTGGTCCGCCCGCGGGTCATGGCGTAGGGGCGTACGACGGGACCCGCGTCGTCGTCGAACCAGTGCCCGTGGTCCGGGGCGGACGGGTCGAAGGGCATGCCGGCGGGTGCGTCGGCGAGATGGTCCTGGCCTGGGTCACTCATGCCGTCCGACTCACCCTCCGGCTGGCAGCCCGGTACGTGGGGCGGTCGCCAGGTGGTCGCCCACCCGCTTGACCATCAGCGTCATCTCGTACGCGACCTGCCCGACGTCGGAGTCGGCGTCGGCCAGCACGGCCAGGCAGCTGCCGTCACCCGCAGCCATGACGAAGAGGAAGGCCTCGTCGAGCTCGACCACGGTCTGGCGGACCTGGCCGGAGTCGAAGTGCCGGCCGACGCCCTTGGCCAGGCTGTGGAACCCGGACGCGACCGCCGCCAGGTGCTCGCTGTCCTCACGGGTCAGGTCCTTGGAACTGCCCGTGGGCAGGCCGTCGCCGGAGAGGACCACGGCCTTGCGGATGGATCCGACCCGGTCGACGAGCTCGTCGAGGAGCCAGTTGAGCGGGCCGGAGCCGCGGCCCCTGCTGTCGTTGCCGGTCTGCGGTGCGGTCATCGACCGTCCCCTTCGTTCTCGTTCGCGGGACCGTCGGCGGGGGATGTGCCCGCCCCGGTCTCGGACTGCTGCTGTGCGTGCCGGTTGCGGCCCGCCGTCCAGCCACGCTGGAGTGCGGACATGCGCGTGCGTACGTCCTCCGCGTCGCGGTCTGCCACCTGGTCGGGGGCGGCTTCTGCGGGCGCGGACGACGCGGCGTTCCTGAGCTGTGGTGCCAGGCTGGCCTGGCGGATCCGGCGGGGCAGTCCGCCGGTGTCCGGTCCGGCGCCGGGTTCCGTGTCCCCCGACGCTGCCGTGGAGGCCTGCTGCGGGACCACCGAGACCGGGCGGGGCTCCACCCGGCGGCCGTGCTCGGCGACCAGGGTCGGAGCGGGACGGCGGCGCGGCAGCGGTACGGCACCCTGCACGCGGGCTCCGTCGGGGCGGGACACCTCCAGACGCTGGGTGTCCAGCCGGACCGGTCCGGTGGGGGCGAGCGGCTCGCGCTTGCGGTCGCCGCTTCGGGCGCCGTTGCGCTCGGTGTGCCGGTCGGCGTGCGGGCGGTCCGCCGGGCGCAGGCCGAGCAGGGCGCTGCGCGGGGTGCCGTTCGGCGGGGTCTCGTCGTCGAGGGTGGTCATGGCCGGGCGGCTGCTGCCGGGGCGGCCGTTGACGGCTGCCGGGTCGTCGTCCAGCGCGGCCGGGTCGTCGAGGGCGTCCAGGCCGGGGCCGACGAGGGGGGCTTCCAGCTCGACCGGGCCGCGCAGTTCGCCGGTGGACAGCGGGCGACCGGCGGGCCCGCGCTCCATGCCGGAGGAGGTCAGCGGCCGGTCGGAGTGCGTCCTGCCGATCTGGCCGGCCTTCGCGGCCCTGCTGCCGGCCTTGCCGGGCCGCGGGCCGTCGAGGCGCACACCGCTGCCACTGGTCTCGGGGGCGTCGGTCAGCAGGGCCGACGGGAGGAAGACCACCGCGGTGGTGCCCCCGTACGGGCTGGGCTGGAGGACCACCTTGACGCTGTGGCGCTGCGCGAGGCGGCTGACCACGAACAGGCCGAGCCGGTCGGTGTCGGAGAGTTCGAACTCGGGGGTCTCGGCGAGCCGGAGGTTCGCGTCGAGCAGTGCCTCCGGGGTCATACCGAGGCCCCGGTCGTGGATCTCCAGGGTGAAGCCGTTGGCCACGCGCTCGCCGTGCACCTGGACGGCGGTGTGCGGCGGGGAGAACACCGTGGCGTTCTCCAGGAGTTCGGCGACGAGGTGGGTGACGTCGGCGACGGCCGGGCCGACGATGCCGAGACGGGTGAGGCGACGCACCTCTATTCGCTCGTAGTCCTCGACCTCGGCGACGGCCGCCCGTACGACGTCCATGAGCTGGACGGGCTTGCGCCACTGCCGGGAGGGGGCGGCTCCGGAGAGGATCACCAGGCCCTCGGCGTGGCGGCGCATGCGGGTGGTCATGTGGTCGAGGCGGAACAGGTCGGCGAGCTCCTCGGTGTCCTCGGTGCGGCGCTCCATCGTGTCGAGGAGGGTCAGCTGGCGGTGCAGCAGCACCTGGTTGCGCCGGGCGAGGTTGACGAACACCTCGGAGACGCCGCGCCGCAGGTCGGCCTGCTTGACGGCGGCCTCGACGGCGGCCCGCTGGAGGGTGTTGAGGGCCTGGCCCACCTGGCCGACCTCGTCCTTCTCGTATTCGAGGTGGGGTGCCTCGGTCTCGACGTCCACGTGTTCGCCGGCCGCGAGGCGGCGCATGACGCTGGGCAGGCGGACGCCGGAGGCCTCGTGGGCCTCCTTGCGCAGCCGGGACAGGTCGCGGACCAGGTCGCGACCGATGCGCACGGAGAGGACGAGGGACACGGTCAGGGCGAGGAAGCCGAGGAGGCCGGCAGCAGCCGCCTGGATCATGACGTCGGTGGCCACGGGCTCGATGCGCTGCTGGTAGCGGTTGCCCGCTTCGGTGTTCATGGCCGCGAGGTCGTCGAGGACCTTGGAGGAGGCCTCGTCCCACTGGGCGGCGGAGAGGTTGCGCGGCTTGTTCACGGCGCCGCCGGTGATGAAGCGCTCCTCGGCTTCGCGCAGCGGCTGGGTCTGGGGGTCCTTCCAGTACTGCTCGAAGATCTCCCGGTCGCCGGCCGGGAGGGTCACGAGGTTGAACTCGTAGAGCAGCCTGCGGTTGGCGGCGAAGTCGGAGACGCGGCGGACGTCGCCCACGGTGATGTTGCGCGCGGCGAGGGCGGAGGCGACGACTGCGTCCTCTCGGGAGAGCAGCTCGCGGGCGCGGCTGATGCCGACGAGGGCGCGGCCCTCCTTGTCGACCTCGACGTTGTCCAGGCCGTGGAGGTTCATGAGGAAGTCGTAGCAGGGGTCGACCAGCCGGTTGTAGAGGTCCAGGGCCTGGCCGGGATCGAGGGCGTTCTGGTCGACGGAGCGGCGGATGGAGCCGATGCCGTGGAAGGCGGTGACGATCGAGCGCAGGCGCCGGGCGCTCTGCGGACTGAGCTCGTCGACGACCTTGGGGTCGCGGGCGCTGACGCCGATCTTCTCGACGGCCGCGTCGGTCTCGGTGCGGCGCTTGGCGAGTTCGGCGGTGGCGGTGGCGGCCCGGGGGTCCCCGAGGACGACAAGGGTTTGACGCCGCTCCTTCTGGATGATGCGGGCGATGTCCTCGATCGGGTAGCCGACCTTGTCGATGACGTAGGCCACGTCGAAGAGCTGGATCGCCTGACGGCCCGTGATGACCGTGGCGAAGCCCCAGAGGGCGGTGAGGGAGACGAGCGGCACAAGGAGCAACGCCACGATCTTCCGGCGGATGGATTTCCCGCGAAAGCGCATGGCCTCCCCAGCCTCCCCCAGGTCAACCCCGTTGCCGGGGGTCGGTGTTCCGTCATTTAAACGGCGTGAGCCTACTACTGCTGGGGAGGAGGTTCGAAGGCGTGTCCGGACGTTTTCGGCCTGACCCCCATGCGTAGATCACCAGTTGTCCGATACTTCCGGTCAAGTGCAGCCCGATATGTGGCAGATGGCACTTGGTGGGGTGTCAGTTCCCGCACCCTGATGGATGGCTGGAATTGTTTGTTCCGCGACCTTTGCCACCTGAGGAGGCATCCGGCGTTCGGGAGGCATTCGGGAATCTCCCGGTGCCGTCGTACGTCTGTCTGTAGGTGGGGCGCGTCGGGGTAGACGTGTGGGGTAGGCGGGGCGGACCGCGGTGGGGAGTGTGCGGACCATGAGCAGCAACGAGGGCGGCGGCACCGGAACGGCACGGCGCGGCCTGTGGGTGGAGGAACCGGCACGCCGGTGGCGGATGCCGGACCCGGTACGGGACTCGGCGGTGCGGGCGGTGCTGGTCGTGGCGGTGACCCTGACCCAGGCGACGATCACGTTCTTCCTGAGCCTGTCCGGCTCCTGGCTGGCCTTCCCGATGGTCCTCGGGGCGGTCGCCGCGACCGTCCTGGCCACCTGGGCCGTGCTCGACGTGTGGATCACCCGGCAGACGTGGAACCAGCGGTACGGGGTGGTGTCCCAGCCGAGCAGCACGGCGCGGCTGCGCCGACGCGAGGCCCGCCGGGCGGCCAGGGCCGCTCGGGCGGCGCGCAAGCTGGCCGGCCCGGCCCGAACGGCCCGTGAGGACGGGCCTCTGGCGGGCTTCGGCCGGAACTGAGCGGACGGGGAGGCCCGACCCCGGCCCCCCGGGCTCCGGCGCCGCCCCGGAACGGCCCCACGGGCGCGCACGGCCCCCGGTCGACGCGGCGGGCACCGCATCGACCGGGGCCGCATCGACCGGGGCCGTATCGACCGGGGGCCGTATCGACCGGGTACCGCGTCAGGCGGTCTGCGCGGCGCCGCGGCGGAACATGCGGGTGGCCGTGATCTCGCCGTGGATGGTCTCCCCCTCCGGGGACTGCTGCGGCAGGCCCGGGCGCAGGTGCTCCTCGACACTGATGTACTTCAGGCCCGCCCGCAGGTCCGCGTCATTGCGCAGGCGGATCACCAGCGGGAACTCGGCCAGGGCGGTCGTGTCGAACAGTCCGGTGGTGTAGAGCAGCTGCACGCCGAGCGCGTCGGACACGGCCCGCTGGAGCTCCAGCAGGTAGGTGGCGTTGGCACGCCCGATCGGGTTGTCGAGGAACAGCGTGCCCGCGTGCCGGTGCTTGTCGCGGCCCCGGTCGTTGCTGCGCAGGGCCGCCATCGTGCAGTACAGGGCGATCGCGGCGGTCAGCAGCTGCCCGCCGGAGAACACGTCGCCCATCTGCCCCACCGGCACCCGCTCGGCGCGCAGCACCGCGTCCGGCTTGAGGATCTCCACACAGATGCCCTTGGGTTCGAGGGCCGCCTGCACACCCCTCAGCAGCAGGGACATGCCGTCGCGGCGGCCCTCGCCGAAGGAGGCACTGCTGTTCTTCTTCACGGCCGTGCGGGTCGCCTCGTCGATGACCTCGCCGAGCCGCTCCGTGAGGGTGGCCTGGTCGGGCTCCTCGAAGCGGATCCGCAGGAACTCCTGTCCGGACCATTCCCCGAGGCCTTCGGGGAGCTGGGAGAGCCGCTGCGCGGACCGGAGGGTGGCCAGGGCGGATTCGACCAGGCCGCGCAGCCGGTCGACGATGCTGTCACGGTTGCGCTCCAGCTGCGCCAGCTCGTCGGTGAGGACGCGCAGCCGGGGGGCGAAGGCCGCCGCCCAGGCCGCCGCGTGCTCGGGCAGGGCGGAGGCGGGCAGTTCGCGGATCTGCTGGCGCGCAGGGGTGCGTACCTGCTCGTAGCGGGTGGCGTTAGCGTGCCGGACCAGGATGTCGCTCGCCTCGCGCACCGCGGACTCGGCCGCCGACAGGTCGGCCGCGCAGCCCCGTAGGGAGCGGCGGGCCTCGGTGGCCGACTGGCGGGCCTCCTCCAGTGTGCCGGGGTGGGCCACCGGTTCCTGCTCGTCGTCCTGGTGGGTGTGGTCGCGCAGCAGGTCCCGCAGCAGGGCCGCGGTCTCGTCGAAGCCACCGGCGCCGTCCTCGGCGGTGCGGTGGGCGCGCAGCAGGTCGGCGTGGGCGGCGCGGGCTCCCTCGACGGCCGCGGAGTGGGCGGCGAGCTGGGCGGTGGCCGTGCGCAGCAGGGCCTGCGCCTGGTCGACGTCCCCGGGGACCAGTTCCTCGGGCAGGTCGGTGTGCGCCTCGCCTTCGGCGGGAGCGTGCCGTTCGGCCTCGCCGCGCAGCCGGCCGAGCTGCTCGCTGGCGGCCGACGCCCGGGTCTCCAACATCTGTACGAGCGACTCGGCGCGGGCGGCCGCGGCCTGGCGGGACGGGCCGTCGGCGCCGTCGGTGCCCTCCAGGAGCTGGGCGGCACGGGTGCGGACCTTGTTGGTGAGGCGGTCGAGTTCGGCGAGGGCGGCGCTCTCGTCGCTCTCGGCGCGGGCCTGTTCGGCGCGCAGGTCGGCGCCGACGCCGACCTTCTCGTAGAGCCGGGACGCGGCGCGGTAGGCCTCGCGCAGGTCGGGCAGCGGGGCGCGCGGGCCGTCGTCGGCCTCCGGCAGCCGGTCGGGGGCGCCGGCGATCTCGGCGCGCTCGGCGCGCAGGGCCCGGGCCGTGCGGCGGGCGTCGTCGGCGGCGCGCTGCGCCGCGCGGCGGTCCTCGTCGGCGGCGCGGGCCCGGTCCAGGCAGGCCTCGGCACGGGCCTCGGACTCGGCGGCCTCGTCGGCGAGTTCGCGCACGCGGGCCTGCCAGCCCGCGCGCTCGCGCAGGCGGAAGGCGAGGCCCGAGAGGGCGTCGGCGGCGCGGCGGGCGCGCTGGGCGGTGTCCTGGCGCTCCTCCCGGACGCGGGCCGCGTCGGCGGCGGCCTCGTCGGCCTCGGCGCGCACCGTACGGGCCTCCGCGAGCTCGCTGTCGGTCTCCTCGGCGAACATGCGGGCGGCGGCGGCCTGTTCGGCGAGCTCGGTGAGGCGGCCGGCCGGGCAGCCGGCGCGCCAGGAGGCGAGCCGGGCGGACAGCTCGCGGTCACCGGCGAGGCGGGCGGCGAGGTCGCGGATCTCGGTGTCGCGGGCACCGGCTCGGGTGCGCAGGGCTTGGCGCTCCTCGTCGGCGGCGTTCTCGTCGTGCATGGCCGGGTTCGGCGTGACGATGAAGATGCCGGAGACGGCGTCGTCCGGGCCGGCCTGGGGCACGGGGGCGAGCAGGGCCGCGGCCGTGCCGACGGCCACGGTGGAACGGGGCAGCAGGGCGGCGCCGGAGAGGACCTCGCGGGCCCGGCCATGGGTGTCGGGGTCGGTGATGACGACACCGTCGACGAGCTCCGGACGGGCCGCGAGGACGGCCGCGTGGTCGGCGGGGTCCACGGCCTGGGCGAGGTAGCGCCAGCCGGGAAGTGCGGGGATGCCGTGCTCGCCGAGGTACTCGACGGTGGCGAGGACGTCCGGGCCGGGCGGCAGCAGCCCCCCGTCGCCGAGCGCCCCGAGGATGCGGGCGTCGTCGGCGGCCGCGGTGCGCAGCTCGAACAGCTGGCGCTCGGCGGAGGCGACACTGTCGGCCAGGAGTTCGCGCAGGGCGTCGGCGCCCCGGTCGAGGTCCTCGGCGGTGAGCAGGTCCGCGGCGGTGACCGGCGCCGCGCGGCCGGTGCGCCGGGCTTCGCCGGGGCCCGCGGCGGACCGGCCCGAGGGGTCGTCGCCGGTGCGGGGAGAGGGGAACGGAACGTCCGGGGCGCCCACGTCCGAGGGCAGTCCGAGGAGCTCCGCGAGGCGGGGCGATGCGGCGAGGGAGGCGGCGGCGCGGTGCTCTGCGTCGTGGGCGGCCTCGGCTGCCTCGGCGGCGTCCGCGGCCCGGGCGGCGGTCAGCTCGGCCCGAGATTCCGCGGCCGCGGCCTCACGGGCGGCTTCGGCAGCGGCCCGGGCCGCCTCGCGCGACTCGTCCCAGGCGGCCACGGCGGCCTTCTCGGCGTCGGCGGCGGCCAGGGCGGCGCGGGCCGGGTCGGCGTCGGGGGCGGAGTCGTCGAGCCAGCCGGCCCGGACGGCTTCGGCGGTCTCCTGCTGCACCTCGCTGAGCCTGGCCCGGAGGTGCTCGGCCTCGCTCCGGGCCCGCTGGGCGGCCGTGGCGGCGGCGGTGGCGTCGCGGTGGGAGGCCTCACCGGTGGCCTGGAGGGCAGCGGAACGCTCCTCCTCTTCGTTGGCGAGCCGCTCGCCCTCCTCCGCGGCGCTGTGCAGGGCCCGTACGAGCTCACCCGCGGCCGTGGCACGTGCGGCCAGGGCCGGGGCCGCGTCCCGCTCCGCCTCCCGGATCGCGGCGGCGACACGGGCGGAGCGGTCGGCGGCGGCGCGGTGGCGCAGCACGGTCTCGGCGGCCTGCCAGGCGGAGTACAGGGTGCGGGCTTCGAGGAGTTCGCGGCGCTGCGCGGCGGCGGCCTTGTCGGCGACGGTCAGGGCCAGGGAGGCGTGCCGGTAGGCGAGTTCGGCGGAGACGGCCGCGCTGCGGGCGCGGGCCGACTCGGCTGCGGTGACGTCGTGGGCTGCGGCGGTGACGCGCTGGGCGAGGTCGGCGGCCCGGCCGCGCTCCTCGGCGGCGCGGGCGGACAGCCGGCGGGCGAGGGTGCGCGTGCGGCGCTCGGCACCGGCGTGGACATCGCGCAGTCGGGAGCGGGTGGCGCCGGCTTCGACGATCTTGGTGAGCAGGTCCACCGAGCCGGCGGTGAAGTCGCGTTCGGCCATGAGCTCGGCCCGCCGGCCGAGCTTGTTGCCGAAGCCGTGGACGAGATCGGCGAGGCCGTCCGTGTCGCGCGTGTCGGTGACGGCGCGCAGCAGCAGGTCGGTGAAGTCGGAGTCCTTCTTGACCGCGAAGAGGCCGGCCGCCTCACCTTCGTCGGCGTTCATCTCGCGCTGGTAGCGGAAGAGTTCGGGGTCGAGGCCGAGTTCGGTGAGGTGCTCGTTCCAACGGTCGTGGATCTCCTCGAAGCAGACCTCCAGGTGCGGGTAGGCCTTGCCCGCCTCGGTGAGGGCGTCTCGGAAGCCCTTCATGGTGCGGCGGCGCCCCTGCGCGCCGGAGGCCCCCTCGGCGGGCGGGCGCACGGCGGTGGACTCGGCGACGGGCAGGCTGTCCAGGCTCAGGCCGGGGCCGGGGCGGAAGGAGTACCAGGCCTCGGCGAACTTGCGGGGGTCGCCCGAGACCTGGCGGCCGCGCCATTCACTGACCTTGCCGACGACCACGCATTCACCGGTCTGGGTGTGCTGCCACTCCAGGGCCACGTGGCCGCAGTCGTCGGCGAGCAGGAACTTGCGCAGCACGCCGGAACTGGCGCCGCCCAGGGTGTTGCGGTGGCCCGGGAGCATCACCGAGAAGATCAGCTTGAGGAGGACGGACTTGCCGCCGCCGTTCTCCAGGAAGAGCACTCCGGCGGGCGCGGGGCGGCGCGGCGGCCCGGTGGGCTCCTCCTCGAAGAACTCCGCCTGGGTCGGCGCCGGGTGGGGCACCGGCTCGCCGACTCCGCGCAGGTCGAGCACGGTGTCGGCGTAGCGTGCGCCGGCGGGCCCGATGGAGTAGAGGCGGATCCGGGACAGCTCGTACATGGCGGCGGACTCTCGTGGTGTCTGGGTGAGGGAGGGTCTGGGGGAGTCGGGACTCAGGCGTGGAAGGGCAGCCCGGCGTCGGCGGCCAGCTCCAGGTCGTCGCCCTCGGGCGCCGGCAGGAGGGTGGCGGAGCCGTCGCTGACGGGGACCACGCCGAGTTCCAGGAGCTCGGCCATGGCCGAGCTGCCCGCCATGTCGCGGACCTGGAGCTGGTAGCGGGGGGTGGTGCGGTAGGTGCCGCCGGCCTCGTCCCCGGTGCGCTGGAGGAAGCCGGAGTCGGTGAGGAAGGCGGCGGCCTTGCCGACGATGCCCGTGGTGGACCCGGCGAGGCGGCGGGCGTCCTTGGTGGCACCGGTCGCGCTGCGGCGGGCGTAGACGCGCCAGGCGGCCTCCAGCCCCGGGGCGTCGGAGGCCGGGTCGGTGTTCTCACCGAGCTCCTCGGCACGCTCCTCCAGACGGCGGCAGGTCTGCCGGACGAAGGCGTCGACGCCGTTGACGGTGACGCGGCCGATGTATCCGTCGTCGGCGAGGTCCTCGGGGCGCGGGAAGGCGAGGGCGGCGACGGCGAGGTGGGCGAGGCCGTGCAGGAACCGGTCGGCGGAGTCTGCCGCGGTGCGGCGGGCGTAGTCGCCCATGCGGACGGCGAAGACGGAGTCCTCGTCGGCGGCCACGGCCATTCCGGCGCGCGGGGACACCTCCAGCACGACGAGGCCGAGGCCGGTCGCGACGGCGTCGGCGAGGCGGCCGAAGGCGGGTTCCTCACGGTAGCGGCGGAGCAGTTCGGCGTACTCGGCGTCACGGGCGGGGGCCAGCTTGGGCTGGAGCCCGAAGGCGACGAGCCGGGCCGCGTCGGCGGCGTCCGCCGGGGTCACCGACCCTCCGGCGGCGGGCGCGACGGGAGCCGACGAGGTGTCGGGCTCGCTCCACGCGGGGTGCTCGGCGTGGTGGTCGCTCACGGGTGCGTCTCCTCGGCGGTGCGGGTGGTACGGGGCGTACGGGGGCGGTCGGCGGGTCCGCTGTGCGCGGCGGGCGGCTCCGGCGCGTTCGGCCCCGCCGGAGCGTGGGCCGCGGACACCGCCCGGCGGCAGCCGGGGCCGGGGCCGGGCAGGAATCGGTGCCGGGCGGGGCCGGGTTTCCCGGGGCTGCTGCGCCTCGGCGCCCGCGCCGCCAGGTCCGGCGGGACGGGTGTGGGCCCCGGCGGGACCGGCTCCGGTGCGGGCGCGGCCACTGCCGCCACCCGTCCGGCCGGCGCCGGGACAGGGCGGCTCACGACGCCTCCGCACGGTCGGCGGCCATGCCGGCGGCGTCGAGGAGAGCGGTGCCGACGATGAGGTCGGCGCCGCCGAACTCGGGGTCGTCGAGCTGGGTGCCGTCGTCCACGGCGAAGAGCAGCCGCTCCTCGCCCTGGCGGTAGGCGGTGCCCACGGCCGGGCTCGCGGCGTGCACGGCCAGCAGGGCCACCAGGTAGGGCAGTTCGGTATCGCTGCGGCGGGCCTCCGCGAGGAGTCCGGACAGCCGGCGCGGGGCGTCGTGCGGCAGGTCCAGGAGCCGCATCGCGGCGGCGAGCTGCTCCTCGCTGAAGCGGCTGTCGTCCGGGGTGGCGATCAGGTCCGGCTCGGGCATCTCCGCGCCGAGGTGTTCGCGTTCCACCGGCGGGGTGAGCAGGATCTCGACGAGGTCGGCGACCCGCACCGAGACGGGCGTGCGCAGCCCCGCCCCGGCGGCGAAGAAGGCGTCGGTGACCCGGCGCGCCTGCTCCACGGGCAGCGGCAGGAGCGGGGCGACGAGCTGCCCGTACAGGTCGATGCCGGTGCGCGCCGCCGGGGCGGCGAAGGCCTGGCGGTCCTGCTCGGCGCGGAACAGCGGGCCGGCGTCCAGCAGCCGGGACTGCAGCTGGGTGTGGCGGCGGATGCAGTCCTTGACGATGTCGACGAGCTCGGCCGCGCGGCGCTTGTTCTCCGGCTCCTCGGCCTCGTCGCGCGCCCTGCGGATGTTCGTGAGGATCGCGTTCTCGTGGCGGTAGCGGTCGGCGACGTGCTCCAGCGCCTCGGCGATCATGTCCGGGACGGCCTGGAGCCAGTCCACCGCCCGGACGTTGCGCCGGGTCGCGTCCAGGGTCCGGCGCAGGGTCTCGGCGTACTGCACGGTCCGGTAGCGGGCCTGCTCGGCGGCCAGTTGGGCATCCGCCAGCCGCCCGCGGCTGATCAGCACCTCCAGCTTGACCTCGGCGGCGATCTGGGCGCTGGTGACATCGGTGTCGAGGGCACCGACCAGGACGTTGACGGCCTCGTCGGTGGTGCGCAGGTAGACCGCGCCGCCGTAGGGGACCTCTTCGATCAGCTTGAAGTCGTAGTCGCGGCGCACGTAGACGCCGTCGGGGCCGAAGGTGCCGTAGATCGCACGGAAGCCCCGGTCCACACTGCCGACGTTGATCAGGTTCTCCAGCACCCAGCGGGCCACCCGCTCGTGCTCGGCCGTCGGGCGGGCCGGCGCCTGGGCCGCGACGCGCGGCAGCAGCCTGGCCACTATCTGCTCGTGGTCGGCGCCGGTGTCGAAGTCCATGTTGAGGGTGACCAGGTCGATCGCGGCGAGCGCGACCTCCGCCATCGCGTAGATGCCGTACTCGCCCGCCAGATTGGCCTTGCGTACGTCGAGGTCGTGGAGCGGGGCGGTGCAGGCGAGCGCGCGCAGCCGCCGGGCCAGGCCCTCGTCAGCGGCCGGGCCCGGCGCCGGGGAGGGAAGGGTCTTCGCCGGGGCGGGGAGAGTCACGGACAAAGACTAGGTCCTGTTGCTGACAACATCCCAAACGGCATGGTTCGGCCCGATCAGTACCCCGACCCGGGGCGGGTGTCCGTCCCCCGCCGGAGCGCCGTGCGCCTGCTCTACGCTCAGCACATGGATTCCATGATCGCATCCACTCCGGTGATCGACCTCAACGCCGATCTCGGCGAGGGATTCGGCCGCTGGACGCTCACCGACGACGACGCCCTGCTGTCCGTCGTCACGAGCGCCAACGTCGCCTGCGGCTTCCACGCCGGCGACCCGTCCATCATGCGCCGGGTCTGCGAACGGGCCGCCGAGCGGGGCGTGCGGATCGGCGCGCAGGTCTCCTACCGCGACCTGGCGGGCTTCGGCCGGCGCGCCATGGACGTGCCGCCCGGCGAACTGGCCGACGAGGTCGCCTACCAGATCGGCGCGCTGGAGGTGTTCGCGCGGGCGGCCGGAGCCCGGGTGTCCTACGTCAAACCGCACGGCGCTCTCCACAACCGGACCGTGCACGACGCCGGGCAGGCGGCCGCCGTCGTCGCGGGCGTCCGGCTGGCGGCCGGCTCCGGAGCGACCGGTGGGCTGCCCGTCCTCGGGCTGCCCGGCTCGATGCTCCTCGCCGCCGCCGAAGAGGCCGGGCTGGCTCCCGTACCGGAGGCGTTCGCCGACCGCGCCTACACTCCGGCCGGGGCACTGGTGCCGCGCGGCGAACCCGGATCCGTGCTGCACGACCCGGACGCGGTGGTGGCCCGGGCCGTGCGGATGGCGGCCCGGGGCACGGTCGTGGCCGCCGACGGCTCCGTGATGCCCGTGGCCGCGCGCTCCCTGTGCCTGCACGGCGACACCCCCGGAGCGGCGGGGCTCGCCCTGCGCATCCGGGAGGCGCTGGGCGCAGCAGGGGTGAGGGTGGAGGCGTTCGTGTGAGGACGCTGGTGGTGGGCGCGCAGGCGCTGCTGATCGAGCTGGGTTCGGCCGAGGAGGTCGCCGCGCTCCACGCCGAGCTGCTGCGCCGCCGGGACGCCGGCGAGCTGGGGACCGTGGGCGACCTGGTGCCCGCGGCCCGGACGGTACTGCTCGACGGCGTGCGGGATCCCGCCGCGCTCGGGGCCCGCATCGCCCGCTGGGACGTGCCGCCGCTCACCCGCGAAGAGGGCCCGCTGGTCACCGTCCCGGTGCGCTACGACGGGCCGGACCTGCCCGAGGTGGCCCGGCTGTGGGGGGTGGACCCCGGGAAGGTGCCGGGCATCGTCGGCGCCCTCGCGTTCCGGGTGGCCTTCTGCGGGTTCGCGCCGGGCTTCGGCTATCTGACGGGGCTGCCGGAGCGCCTCCACGTGCCGCGCCGGGACACTCCGCGCACGGCCGTCCCGGCGGGTTCGCTGGCGCTGGCCGGGGAGTACGCCGGGGTGTACCCGCGCTCCTCCCCCGGCGGCTGGCAGCTGATCGGCTCCACCGACGCGGTGCTCTGGGACCCCGAGCGGGAACCGGCGGCCCTGTTCGCGCCGGGCGTCCGGGTGCGGTTCACGGCAGGCGGCCGTGGCTGAACTGCTGGTGGTGCGGCCGGGGGCGCTGACGACGGTCCAGGACCGGGGCCGCCCGGGATACGCGCACCTGGGGGTCCCACGGTCGGGAGCACTGGACACGGCGGCGTACGCGCTGGCGAACCGGCTGCTCGGCAACCCGCCGGGCGCGGCGGCGCTGGAGACGACCCTGGACGGGGTGTCGCTGCGGGCCCTGACCCCGACGGTCGTGGCGGTCACGGGTGCGCCCTGTCCGGTACGGGTCTCCGGGCGCCCGGTGGCCTGGGGCGCACCGGTCGGGCTGCCGGCCGGGGCGGAGCTGGAGGTGGGCCGGGCCGAGTCGGGACTGCGCGGCTACGTCGCGGTGCGGGGAGGCTTGGCCGTCCCGCCGGTCCTCGGCAGTCGCTCCACGGACCTGCTGTCGGGCCTGGGGCCGCCGGTCCTGTCGGCCGGGATGGCGCTGCCGGTGGGACCGGCCGGGCCGGGAGCGGTCCCCGCGGCGGACGCGTACGGGCTGCCGGCGGCGCCGTCGCAGTTGCTGCTGCCGCTCCGGCTCGGGCCGCGTGCGGACTGGTTCACCGGTGGGTCCCTCGCCGGGCTGTGGCGCTCGGCGCTGCGGGTGTCGCCGCGTTCGAACCGGATCGGGCTGCGCACGGAGGGCGGCCCCGCGCTGGTCCGCGCCCGGCCCGGGGAGCTGCCGAGCGAGGGCATGGTGCTGGGCGCGGTCCAGGTGCCCCCGGACGGCCTGCCGGTGGTGTTCCTGGCCGACCATCCGGTGACCGGGGGCTACCCGGTGGTGGGCGTGGTCCCGCCGGGTCCGGCCCTGGACGCGGCCGCACAGGCCCGGCCCGGTACCCCGGTCAGGTTCGTGCGGGCCCGGTGAAACGCTTTCGGGGGCTGCGGCCAAGTACCAGGTGAGGGGACCGACCGGGTCCCTCGTGCAGGGGAGGAACCGGGTGCGCAACCCACGACACGAGACCGGCCCGCCGGATCTCAGGACGGCCGAGGGATTCGGGGCGTTCTACGAGGAACACGTCGACGCCGTTCTCGGCTTCGTCACCCGCCGGGTCGCCGATCCGCACCTGGCGGCCGATCTGACGGCGGACGTCTTCCTCGCGGCGATGGGATCGGCCGGCACCTACCGGGGGCACAAGGGAGCCCCGGTCGCCTGGCTGTTCGGCATCGCACGCAACGTCCTGGCCGGGCACGCCCGCGGGAAGGCCCGGGAGAGCGGCGCGCTGGCGCGCCTGAGCGGCCGCCGGCTGCTGGACGACGAGGACGTGGCCGCGCTGGAGGAGCGCATAGACGCGGAGCGGGCCTGCCGGGAGCTGGCCGAGCGCCACGCCTCCCTGTCCGAGCCGCTGCGTGCCGTCCTCGACCTCGTGGTGGTGGACGAGCTCACCCCGGCCGAGGCCGCACAGGCCCTCGGCATCACCCGGGCGACAGTCCGCGTCCGCCTGCACCGCGCCCGGCGCGCCCTGCGCGGAGCCGTGGGCTCCGTCACCCGACACCGACTGGAGGCAGCCCGATGACCACCCGCCCCAGCGGCTTCGAGGACCGCCTGAAGGCGGCCCTTGTGGCCCGCTTCCCGCAGACCCCGCTCCCGACCCCGGCCCGCTCCTTCGCCCGCCGCTACGGCGCCCCCCTCGCGGTGGCCGCGGCGACGGTGGCGGTCGTCGCGGTGATGGCGGTGCCGGGAAGCACCCGCGACGGGTCCCGGCCCGTCGGCGCCGCCGCCGGAGGGCCCGACCCGTCCGCCACGGATGCGCCCGGGATCAGGAAGGACCCGGACGGCGCACTGCGGTTCGGGATGCCGGAGCCCGGTCAGGTTCCGGCGCTGGTGGACGCGCTGAAGGAGCTGGGCGTGCCGGCGGTGCTGGTCCCGATACGGCCGCCGTCGCAGTGCTCCGAGCCCGGCGGGGGCTTCCGCGCGCCGCAGGCGGACCCCGCCGCGGAGGTGCTGCAGCGTTCCGCTGACGGCCTCGAGTTCAAGGTCGACGACAAGACGGTGCCGCCCGGATTCTCGCTCACCTTCCAGTGGGCGGACTCCTACCCGGTGGGGCGGAGCCGCACCGTCGGCGTCGGCGTGATCGAGACCGCCAAGGTCCCGTCCTGCGCCGTCGACTACGCGCTGGACGCTCCCCCGCCGGCGAACTGACCGCCACGCGCCGCACATGCTTTCGCCCCGGCCCCCACCGCGTACCACGGGGGCCGGGGCGAAACCGTGTCCCCGGGCGGGAACGCGACGCGCCCGGGCTCCGTCGTCGCGGGGCCCGGGCGCGGGATGTCGTGATCCTCGGCGGCGCTACACGGCCGACTCCGGGGTGATGCGGCTGCGCACGGCGGACTGCACGTCCTCCTCCTCCGCCGGGTCCGCCGCCAGGCGGCGCAGGCGGGGGGCCACCCGGGCGTCGGCGGTCTCGGCGTGGCGGGCGGCGACCTCGCGGGTGGTCTCCTCGCAGTCCCAGAGGCACTCGACGGCGAAGCCCGCCGCGAAGGAGGGGTCGGTGCTGGCGAGGGCCCGCGCGGCGCGGCCTCGCAGGTGGGACGAGGACGTCTCGCGGTAGATGTGGCGCAGTACGGGGGCGGCGCAGTTGATGGCGAGCCGGCCCGCGCCGTCCACCAGGGCGAACAGCCGCCGGGTGTCGGGGCCCGAGCCGCGGACGGTGGAGCGCAGTGCGCTCAGGACCAGGGGGGCGTCCTCGGCGCCGCCCCGGGCGGCCAGGAGGGCCGCGGCGGCCTCGCCGAGGGCGTCGGGCCGGTGGACCCAGCGCCGGGCCCGTTCGACGGCCGCGGGGCCGCACATGCGCTCGTACGCGGCCACGGCGGGCTCGTCGGCCGCCGCTTCGATGAGGTCCAGTACGGCCGGATTGTCGGGTTCGGCGAGGACCAGGTGGTGCAGGGCGGTGGCCCGGGCGGCCTCGCCGTCGGCGCCGGCGGCGGCCGCGAGGATCGCGGAGCGGTCCTCGGGCTGGGCCACGGCGGCCAGGCAGCGGGCGGCGGGCACGTGCAGCGGGTTGCCGCGGCGCAGGCCGTCGGCGGCCCAGTCGAAGACGGCCTGAACGCCCCAGCCCGGCTGGGGGCCGTTCGGGGTGAGCTGGCGCTGCCAGCGGTCGAAGGAGCCCTGCCGGCGGGCCGCGCCCAAGCGCTCCCCGTACTGCGGGGACTCCTCCCACAGACACCACGGCCGGGGCTCGTAGGCGTCACGGACGGCGGCGGCCAGCCGCGCCTCGCCCTCGGCCGTGACGGGGAAGCGGGCGAGGACGGGTGCGGCCAGGGACCGCAGCCCTTCGTCGTCGTCGCGCAGGGCGAGCTCGTCGAGGGCCCACGCCCAGTTGGCCCCGGACGCGGCGTAGCGGCGCAGCAGCATCAGTGCGTCGTCGCGGCCGTACGAGGCCAGGTGGCCCAGGACGGACAGGGCGAGGCCCGTGCGGTGGTCCGTGTCGTCGACGAGGTCGTCGGCGCTGAAGAGGTGGCCCTCGATCTCGCCGAGGGGGCCGTCGAGATCCAGGTAGAGCCTGGCGTAGTACAGCGAGCGGTTCTCGACCTGCCAGTCCTGGCGCGGATCGCCGAGCACGCACTGGTTGAGGGCCTGGAGGGCTTCCGCCCTGGGCGCCGCGAGTGCGTGCAGCGTGCCGTCGCCACGGCCCCGCTGGAGGAGGCCGAGCAGGGTACCGCTCGGCGCTATGACTGGTTCGAACATGGGAATGGCCTCAAATCAAGCTGGGGACGCAACCGGGAATCGGGAGTCACAGGGCCGCGTAACAGCATGTGAGGACGTCCGCCGTCTTGTTCCGCTCGATGTAGACCATTGCCTTCTCACTCTCGTCGGTGGTTCGTGACCAAGGGGTGGCCGGACCGGGCCGGGACACCTTTCGTGTCCTGGCCGTCTGCCCGTCCCCCGTGCCCGCGAATCGAATCCGACGCCATGATGACCCAGCCGGTTTGTGCACCGCGACCACATTTACGGCTGCTGTGACCAACCTGTGAGCTGCACACCGGTCGTGGCAAGGCAAAAAGCGGATTACTCGGCTCCGAAGAGTTCCAGCAGGTCGGCCTTGGCGAACATGCGCGCGGTGTCCACCGCGGAGGGGGTTCCCGCGTTCGGGTCGGCCCCGCCGGCGAGCAGTGCGCGGATCACCGACTCCTCACCCTTGAAGACCGCGCCGGCGAGCGGGGTCTGGCCGCGGTCGTTGGCCCGGTCCACCTCGGCGCCGCGGGCCAGCAGGGCCGTGACGGTGTCGGCGTGGCCGTGGTAGGCCGCGAGCATGACGAGGGTGTCGCCGCGGTCGTTGGTGAGGTTCGCCGGGACCCCGGCGTCGAGGTACGCGGCGAGCCGCGCGCTCTCACCCTGGCGGGCGAGATCGAAGATCTTGGTCGCCAGCTCGATGACGTCCTCGTCGGGGCCCTCCGGGGAGGCGCCTTCGGTGTGCTCGCTCATCGCGCGTACCGCCTTTCACTCGCTGCTGGCATGAAGCTTCCCCGGGCCTCGCGGGCAGGGGGGCGCACGGCGCTGCGTCCGTACGGGTGAACGGTCAGAGTAGCGCCCCGACCTGCGCGGGTCCGGGCCGGTCCGCAGCGTGGATCACCCCGAACCCCGGTCCGGCGGACGCGCCAGCCGGGCTGAGCCGGTCAAGTGAAAAACCTCCTCATTCACCCGTATGCACCTTTTTTCGCATTGATACTTCCTGTGAGCCTGGAACAACTGATGGTGACTGTCCCCACCAACCAGGAGAACTCCTCATGGTCCTGTCCATTTCAGGCGTGGTCCTGCTCGGCATCATCTGCTTCCTGTTCTTCAAGAAGGACGGGATGAAGCTGACGCACGCTTTCGTCTGCTCGCTCTTCGGCTTCTTCCTCGCCGGCTCCGCCATCGCCCCCAGCATCACGGCGAGCACCGCGAGCCTTGCGAGCCTGCTCGGCGGGATCAAGCTCTAGCCGCCCCCCGAGCAGGCACCCCAGCCCCACCCGTAACACCGCTCACGACCGGAACTCCAGGAGACGCCCGTGGCCCGGCGCCCACTCCCCCGCATTCTCAGCAGCGGCACCGCTTCGCTGGTCCGGGGCCGCGACATCGCTCGCACGGCCGCCGACAGCGCCACGGACGTCCTCCATCCCCTCCTCGTCATCGGACGCGGCCTGCGCGTCCTGGCCGCGGCCGGACGGCGCCGATGGTCCGAGACCCCGAAGGACAAGCGCGGTCCCGCGCTGTTCCTCGGCGCGGCCTGCGTCCTGGTGGTCGCACTGGTCCCCTACGGCCCGCTCCTCGCCCTGATCACCCTCATGGCGACGGCGGCCTGGCACGGGCGCGACCGCACCCCGGTGAAGACCGGGCCGAGCGATGCCGAGGCCGAACGGCTCGGCTCCCTCTACGAGGCCCTCGTGCCCTACTTCTCCATCCCGGAGGACCCCAGTCCTCTCTTCTCCCACGGCGGGGAGTGGGACAAGGCCTTCAGCGGCTACGAGTTCGACCAGGCAGGTCGGCTGACCCGGCTCCACATCCGCTACCCGGCCTACTTCACCGACGGCGAGGCCGCCTCGCGGGCCAGGATCGAGGCGCTGCTGCACGCCAAGTCCGGGCGCGGACGGGAGTACCTCTTCGACTGGGACGAGGAGGGCAATCAGCTCGACGTGAGCGTGCTGGCCGCGCTGCCCACGGGCATCGCCGCCCAGCCGTTCGTCACCTCCCCCGGCGAGAGCGTGCTCGGCTTCACCGATGCCGGCAACGTGCAGCGGACGCTGCCCGTCGTGGACGGCGACGAGCCCCGCGACGTGCCGCCGGTCATCTGGCGTACCGGCCCTCGCTCCACCGAACCCCACCTGCTCGCCGTCGGCCAGCCCGGCAGCGGCACCTCCACCCTGCTCCGGTCGCTCGCCGTGCAGGCCCTGCGGCACGGCGGCGACCTCCTGGTCGTCGACGGCGGCGGCAGCGGCGAGTACGCGTGCCTGTCCGGCCGCGGCGGCGTCCTCGCCGTGGAGTGCGGACCGGTGGGCGCGGTGGCCACCCTGGAGTGGGCCGCGCAGGAGACCGAACGCCGCCTCATCGCCATCCACCGGGCCCGCGAGGCCGGACGGCCGGCACCGGAGGACACCCGGCGCCCGCTGTGGATCCTGCTGGACCAGCCGAGCGTGCTCGCGCACCTCGCGGTGGCCGAGGGCGGGCCGGACCCCATGACGCACCTCCAGGTGCCGCTGCGGCACGGGCGGCCCGCCCACGTCACGGTGGTCGTGGCCGAGCAGTTCGACCACCTGGAGCTGCTCCACGACTCCGTGTGGCAGCACACGCGTGCCCGGATCGTGCTCGGGCCCGCCGCGATCCAGCAGATCTCCGACGTCCTGGGGCTGCCGCCGCACACCACGCCCACGACCCTGGTCCCGCCCGGGCGCGGGTACGCGCGGCTCGGTACGGGTCCGGTGCACCGCCTCCAGGTCCCGGCGACCCCGGACCCCTACGACGAGGCCGCGCATCCGGCGCACCGGCAGGCCGTGCTGGAACTTCTGCCGGAGCGGCAGCCGGGGCCGGGGCCGGCCCTGGCCAAGGCCGTGGGCGCGGCGGCCCTCGACGTGCCGGAACGGCCGTGACCGGGGGCACCGTCCGGGGCGGGACGGCGGTGCGGCCCCGGACCGCCGGCGCCCGGCCTGCGGGGCTGGACCGGGCGCCGGACGCGCTCCTGCCCATGCCGTGACGGGGCCACCGCGCGGCCCCTCGCCGGGCTACGCCACGAAGGTGCGCGGAGGTTCGGCTCCGCTGTCGCCCGCGCCGTTGCCGACCAGGCTCGCTGCCGCCGCCAGGCGGCCGGCGGCCTCCTCGGCCACCGGCCCGCCGACCGTGAAGGGCAGGCGGACGTAGCCCTCGAAGGCGCCGTCCACACCGAACCGCGGGCCCGAGGGGACCCGCACCCCGACCCGCTCACCCACCTCGGCCAGGCGGGAGCCGGACAGGCCGCCGGCGCGGGCCCACAGGGTCAGGCCGCCGGCCGGGACCTCGAACTCCCAGCCCGGGAGCTCCCGCCGGACCGCCGCGACCAGTGCGTCGCGGTTCTCCCTGGCCTGCTGCCTGCGGATCTCCACCGCCTGCTGCCAGCCGCCGGTCCGCATCAGCCAGTTCACCGCGAGCTGCTCCAGCACCGGCGTGCCCAGGTCGGCGTAGGCGCGGGCCGCGACCAGGCTGCGGACCACGTCGGGAGCCGCACGGACCCAGCCGATCCGCATGCCCGCCCAGAAGGCCTTGCTGGCGGAGCCCACGGTGATCACGGTGCTGCCGGCCGGGTCGAAGGCGCAGACCGGGCGGGGCATCTCCAGATCCGGCTCCAGCTGGAGTTCGAGCATGGTCTCGTCGGCGACGAGGACGGTTCCCGCGGAGCGGGCCGCCGCGACCATCGCGCGGCGCTGCTCCTCGGAGGCCAGGGCTCCGGTGGGGTTGTGGAAGTCGGCCACGACGTAGGCGAGGCGCGGCGCCGAGTCGCGCAGGACCTGGCGCCAGACGTCCATGTCCCAGCCCGTCAGCCCGTCGCCCATGGCGACCGGTACGAGCCGGGCCCCGGCGGCGCGCATCAGCTGGAGGATGTTGGCGTAGGAGGGCGACTCGACGGCGATCCGCTCGCCGCGGCCCGCGAAGAGGCTGCAGATGGCGTCGATGGCCCCCATCGCCCCGGTGGTCACCATGATCTGCTCGGGCATGGTGGGGATGCCCTGCTCGGTGTAGCGGTCGGCGAGCATCCGGCGCAGCGCCGGGAGGCCCGCCGGATAGTCGCCGTGCGTGTGCGCGTACGGGGGCAACTCCTCCAGGGCGCCCTGGACGGCCCGGGTCAGCCACGGTTCGGGGGCGGGGAGGGCGGCACAGCCGAGGTCGATCATCGAGCCGAGGGACTCGGGCGGCAGCGGTTCGAGCCCCCGGGCGGGCAGTGGATTGCCCGCGGGGACGGACGTCCAGCTGCCCGCGCCGCGGCGGGATTCGAGGAAGCCCTCCCCGCGCAGCGCCTCGTACGCGGCGGCGACGGTGGTACGGCTGAGGGAGAGGGCGGCGGCGAGCTCGCGCTCGGCGGGGAGCCGGGCGGCGACCGGGACCCGGCCCTCCAGAACGAGCAGCCGGACCCCGTCGGCGAGCGTGCGGTAGGCGGGCGGCTTGCGGGCGCCCGGCACGGAGTTCCGCTCCTGCTGGGAGGTGATGAGGCGGGCCAGCTGGGCGGCACCGACCGCTGAGGTCCATTCGGCCATGGCGTGCGGTCCACTTTCGTCCGATTGGCCTCGGTAGAGGCCTGGATTGGATTGCTCTCCGGGGCACAGCGTGCCACGAGTCAGTCCACCTGCACCAGGGCCCTGTCCCGTTCACCACGCGTACCACCGCTCCCGGCCGCCGCGGGGGATACTGCCGCCGTGACGCACGTACGCCTTCGCCATCCGTATCTGGACCACCCGGCTCCGATCCCCTTCGCACACCGGGGAGGTGCCGCGGATGGGCTGGAGAACACCGCCGCGGCGTTCCGCCGGGCCGCCGGGGCGGGCTACCGGTACTTCGAGACCGATGTGCACGCCACGGCCGACGGCAAGCTCGTCGCCTTCCACGACTCCACGCTGGACCGGGTCACCGACGGCCGCGGCCGGATCGCCGAGCTGCCCTGGAAGCGGGTGCGCACGGCCCGGGTGGGGGGCACCGAGCCGCTGCCCCTCTTCGAGGAGCTGCTGGAGGAGTTCCCGGACGCGCGCTGGAACATCGACGTCAAGGCCGAGTCGGCACTGCACCCGCTGGTCAACCTGATCGCGCGCGCCGGGGTCTGGGACCGGGTCTGCGTGGGCTCCTTCTCGGAGAGCCGGGTGGCCCGCGCCCAGAGGATCGCCGGTCCGCGGCTGGCGACCTCGTACGGCGTGCGCGGGGTGGTCGGGCTGCGGCTGCGCTCGTACGCGATCCCGGCGGCGCTGCGCGTCGGGGCGGTGGCCGCCCAGGTTCCGGAGACCCAGGCGGGCATCCGGGTGGTGGACCGGCGCTTCGTCCGGACCGCGCACGAGCGGGGCCTGCAGGTCCACGTGTGGACCGTGAACGAACCGGAACGTATGGAGGCTCTCCTCGACCTGGGTGTCGATGGCATCATGACCGACCACATCGACATGTTGCGCACGGTGCTGGACCGGCGCGGCGCCTGGGCCTGACCCGCCCTCGGCCGCCGCGGCGGATCCGGCGGCCGTCGCGGTACGGGACCACCGAGGGGGACACCGAGTGAGCGCGGACAACGGCAGCAGGACCGAGGAAGCGGAATCCGGGGCGGAGGACGGCAGAGCCGCCACGGCCGGGACGGCCGCCGCAGCGGCGGCACGCAAGCGCGAGCAGCACGGCTGGTACTTCTACGACTTCGCCGTATCGGTGTACTCGGCGAGCGTGCTGACGGTGTTCCTCGGCCCCTACCTCACCTCGGTGGCCAAGGCCGCCGCGGACGCCGAGGGCTTCGTGCACCCGCTGGGCATACCGGTGCGGGCCGGATCCTTCTTCGCCTATGCGGTCTCGGCGTCGGTGATCCTGGCCGTCCTGCTGATGCCGCTCGCGGGCGCGGTCGCGGACCGGACGGGCCGCAAGAAGCCGCTGCTGGCGACGGCTGCGTACACGGGGGCGGCGGCGACGACGGCGATGTTCCTCCTGGGCGGCGAGCGGTATCTGCTCGGCGGCTTCCTGCTGATCGTGGCGAATGCGTCGCTGTCCGTGTCGATGGTGCTCTACAACGCCTACCTGCCGCAGATCTCCACCCCGGACGAGCGGGACACCGTGTCCTCGCGCGGCTGGGCCTTCGGCTACACCGCCGGCTCCGTGATGCTCGTCATGAACCTGGCCCTCTATCTGGGCCACGACACCTTCGGTGTCTCGGAGGGCATGGCCATCCGGATCTGCCTGGCCTCCGCGGGACTGTGGTGGGGTGCCTTCGCGCTGATCCCGCTGCGTCGGCTGCGCGACCGCGCCGTGGTCCGGGAGCCGGGAGCGGCACCGGCCGTCAGCGGCTGGAAGCAGCTGGTGGCCACGTTCAAGGACATGCGGCGCTATCCGCTGACGCTGTCGTTCCTGCTGGCGTACCTGATCTACAACGACGGCGTGCAGACGGTGATCTCCCAGGCCTCCATCTACGGCTCCGAGGAGCTGCAACTGGAACAGGGCACCCTCATCGGGGCGGTCCTGCTGGTGCAGGTCCTGGCGGTCGGCGGCGCGCTGGCCATGGGCCGACTGGCCCGGATCTACGGCGCCAAGCGGACGATCCTGGGTTCGCTGGTGGCGTGGACGGTGACGCTGGGGGTCGGCTACTTCCTGCCCGCCCGGACGCCGGTGTGGTTCTTCGCCCTCGCCGCCATGATCGGCCTGGTGCTGGGCGGCAGCCAGGCGCTGTCGCGCTCGCTGTTCTCGCACTTGGTGCCCGCGGGCAAGGAGGCCGAGTACTTCTCGGCGTACGAAATGAGCGACCGCGGTCTGAGCTGGGTGGGGCCGCTCGTCTTCGGTCTGACGTACCAGCTGACGGGCAGCTACCGGGACGCGATCATCTCGCTGGTGGCCTTCTTCGCACTGGGGTTCCTGCTGCTGGCGCGAGTGCCGGTGCGCCGCGCGGTGGAGGCGGCGGGCAATCCTGTTCCGGAGCGGATCTGAGACCGGGTTCCCGCCCGCGCCCGATCCGGATTCACGAACGAATTCCGAACGGATTTAGACGTTGCGGCGAAGGGGCGGTAGTGTACGCCTTTGGCCTGCCAGGCGGACCGTTACTGCACGCCAAAGAAGTCTAGACGTTGGGTGACATCTGCTGCCAGATGTGACAAAACGGGCACTGGTGGGTACAACAAGGGGCGGTACGACGGGCGACGCACGACCCGGAGCGGGAATCTATACCGCCGACCGGACGTTGACCGGATGACGACGACAGCGACACCTGTCCTGTGGGCGACAAGCCCGGGAGGCACGATTCATGAGTGAGCGAGCTCTCCGCGGTACGCGCCTCGTGGTTACCAGCTACGAGACGGACCGCGGCATCGATCTGGCCCCGCGCCAGGCGGTGGAGTACGCATGCCAGAACGGACATCGATTTGAGATGCCGTTCTCGGTTGAGGCAGAGATTCCGCCGGAGTGGGAGTGCAAGGCGTGCGGCGCCATGGCACTCCTCGTGGACGGGGACGGGCCCGAAGAGAAGAAGGGCAAGCCTGCGCGAACGCACTGGGACATGCTCATGGAGCGACGCACTCGCGAGGAGCTGGAGGAAGTGCTGGCCGAACGGCTGGCGGTCCTGCGCTCCGGCGCCATGAACATTGCCGTGCATCCGCGGGACAGCCGCAAGTCCGCCTGACAGCCGGACGAACGCACAAGCCGAGGGGCCCCGCCACACAGTGTGTGGCGGGGCCCCTCGGCGTGATCGCGAGCCTACGGCGTGAGCGGCGGGCGGTAGGTGGCGTCCGGGCCGTCCGGCGCCCCCGGCCGGTCCTCGCGGACGACTTCTCCCTGGACGATCTTGCCGTCCGGGTAGTGGATGCGGGCCTGCTGGAAGGCATCGCCGAAGCTGCCCGAAGGTGCCGCGGCCATCTTCCGCTCCAGAGAACGCGTGGCCCTGCGACCGGCCCACGCCCGGACGGGCGGGAGCAGCAGGAGCAGGCCCGCGACGTCCGACAGCAGGCCCGGGAGCATGAGGAGCAGGCCCGCCAGCATCGTCAGGCCATTGCCCCGGCCGGGCTGCTGCGGGGCGGGCTGCCGCCCCTGCTGGGCCTGCTGGAAGGTGTCCGTCAGGTTCTTGAAGGCCCGCCGCCCGGCACGCTTGATGACCACCGCGCCCAGGACCAGTCCGCCGGCGATCAGTGCGGCCACGGCCAGCCCGCCGGCCGCGTCGGCGACCATGCCGAGCAGCCAGATCTCCAGGATCAGCCAGGCGGCGATGGCCAGGGGGAGGAAGGTTCGGGCGGGCGAGCGCCGACGGGGAGCCGTCGGGGTACCCGTTCGCAGGGATCCAGTGCCGGTCGTCATAGCATCCAGTGTGCCTGGGGCCGGATAAAAGTGTCCTCAGCCGGAGGTACGGAGGCCCCCCTAGGGGCCGTGCCCCGGGGCCGGACCGGAGAGCGGCGCGGGACGGCGCCCGCGACCCGGCATGGTCGACAGGCTCCCCGGGATCAGGACCCGTCGGCCGACGTGCCGCCGCCCTCGCCTCAGGACCTGTCGCCCGACGTGCCGCCGCCCTTGCCCAGGAGCTTGGCCGCCTGCGCCTTGAGGCCCCACTGGCTGACCCGCCAGAGTGCCTCCACGACGATGCTCCTGTTCATCTTGCTGTCGCCGAACTCGCGCTCGACGAACGTGATGGGAACCTCCACCACGCGGAAACCCTTCTGCACGGCCCTGCGGGCCAGGTCCACCTGGAAGCAGTAGCCCGCGGAGGCCACGTCCTCCAGGCCCAGCCCCTCCAGGGTCTCCCGGCGGAAGGCCCGGTATCCACCGGTGACGTCCCGCAGCGGGAGATCCAGCATCAGCCGGGAGTAGGTCGAACCGCCGCGCGAGAGGAACTCACGGGTCTTGGGCCAGTTCACGACGCGGCCGCCCGGCACCCAGCGCGAGCCCAGGACCAGGTCGGCGCCGGCCAATGCCGTCAGCAGGCGGGGCAGTTCCTCGGGCTGGTGGGAACCGTCGGCGTCCATCTCGACGATCACGCCGTAGCCCTCGTCCAGACCCCAGACGAAACCCGCGAGGTAGGCGGCGCCGAGCCCTTCCTTGCCCTTGCGGTGCAGGACGTGCACGTGGTCGTCACCGGCGGCGAGCTCGTCGGCAAGCTTGCCGGTGCCGTCGGGGCTGTTGTCGTCGGCGACCAGGATGTGGGCCTCGGGAACCGCCGCCCGGACGCGGCCGACGATCAGCCCGATGTTCTCCGCCTCGTTGTAGGTCGGAATAATCACCAAGGCTGTACCGAGCGGCCCGTAGGCCCGCTGTCCGCCGTCGCTCACTGAGTCCCCTTTTGTGCTCGCGCACGTCCTGTACGTCTGGTCGCAGAGGATGACTCTAGAACATCGGCCGCGGCCCGCCCCGACGGTGCGGGCACCGGGCGGCACCGGGCGGGTGATCGGGGCCCGCGGTCCTTCGGGCCGATCAGACTCCCGCTGGCTGCGGGCCGCCGTGACCGTTGTCTACTGGACCTCCGGACCCCGACCTGGGGCCACCCGCCGCCCGGCGAAACCTTCCCTCGCCCCCGAGGCGCGGGCGCGCTGAGCAGACGGATCCGTCCGGCACGACGTCCTGTGGTGGACCCGGCCGAACCTATCCGGGTCCGGCCGCCGGTACCGAACCGAGGCCGACCGGATCACCCCTGTGGGCGTACGAATACCTCCCGCCCGCCGACGACGGTGGCGAGGCACACCGGCAGTTCGGAACCGGGCGTCAGGTCGGGCAGTCCGGGGGTGCCGGAGCGCGGATCGGTGGACCAGCGGGCGACCCGGTCGTCCGGGGCCTGCACGATCAGCTCGCCCGTCCGCCAGACCGCGTAGTCGGCCGGAGCGCCGGGCACGAGGATCCCCGCGTCGTCGCGGCCCAGGGCCCGCCAGCCGCCCCGGGTGTGCGCGGTGAAGCCGGCCCGCACCGAGACCCGGTGCTCAGGCGTCCGGTGGAAGGCGGCCGCCCGGACGGTGCCCCACGGGTCCAGCGGGGTCACCGGCGCGTCCGAGCCGAAGGCCAGCGGCACCCCGGCCCTGAGCATCGCCGCGTACGGGTTGAGGGTCCGGGCGCGGTCGGCCCCGAGCCGGTCGGCGTACATACCCTCCTCGCCACCCCACGCCGCATCGAAGGCGGGCTGCACCGAGGCGGTGAGTCCCAGCTCCGCGAAGGCGGCGATGGTGGCCGGGGTCATCATCTCGGCGTGCTCGACCCGGTGCCGGGCCGCCCGGACCCGCCCCAGGCCGACCTTCTCGGCGGCCGCGCGGACCCCCTCGACCACCGCCGTGATCGCCGCATCACCGATGGCGTGGAAGCCCGCCTGGAGCCCCTCCTCGGTGCAGGCCGCCACGTGCTCGGCGACCGCCGCCGCGTCCAGGTAGTCCGTCCCCGAGTGCGAGGCGTCGGCATACGGGGCGTGCAGGCAGGCGGTGTGCGAACCGAGGGCGCCGTCCACGAAGAGGTCACCGGCGGCCCCCACGGCCCCCAGCTCCCTGGCCAGGTCCAGGTCCCGGTCGGCCCAGTACCCGAACACGCGCGGCCCGGGCCGCTCCGCCGCAAGGGCCAGCAGAGCGGTGAAGTCCTCGGCCGACGAGATGTCGGGGCCACCGCACTCGTGCACGGAGCCGATCCCGAGGGAGGCGGCCCGGTCCAGCGCGGCCCGCTGCGCCTCGGCGCGCTGGGCGGGCGTGACCGCGGCCAGCGCGGCCCGCCGCACGGCGTGGTGGTCATCGGCGGTCAGCGGCAGGTCCCCGTCGGGGCGCACTCCCGGAACCAGGTCGAGCAGGGCCGTGCTGACCACGGCCGAGTGCACGTCGATGCGGCTGAGATAGAGCGGACGGCCACCGGTGGCCCGGTCGAGCTCGGCGCGCCGCGGCGCGCGCCGCTCGGGCCAGCGGGCGGCGTCCCAGCCGTGTCCGAGCAGCACCCGGTCGGCCGGCCGGCTCGCCGCGTACGCGCTTACCAGGTCCAGCGCGGCGGCCAGCGAGCGGGCTCCGGTGAGGTCCAGCCCGGTCAGGGCCAGGCCCGCGGAGGTCGTGTGGACATGGGCGTCGGTGAAGGCGGGGGTCACGAGCGCCCCACCGAGATCGACGACCTCGTCGACACCCTGCGCGAAGGCGTCGGCCGCGCCTTCGGAACCCACCCAGGCGATGTGGCCGCGCTCGACGACCATCGCCGTGGCGAAGGGGTCGGCGGGGCTGTGTACTTCGCCCCCGCGGAGGAGGACGGTCCTGGTCGGCGCTCCGGCGGCGTCGGCGGAGGGGGCTGTGCGGTCAGTCATGCCGACCAGTGTCCCGCGTCGGCCGGCCGCCTCCGACCGCCGGGGTCCCCACGAGGACCCCGCGGGCGTCACACGCGGGGCGGGCGCGCCTCGTAGGGGGTGGAGAGGACCACCGTCGTACGCGTCGAGACGTGCGCCAGGGCCCGCAGCCGGCTCAGCAGGTCCTCCAGCTCCAACGGGGTGGCGACGCGCACCTTCAGGATGTAGTTCTCGTCGCCCGCGACGCTGTGGCAGGCCTCGATCTCGGGAACGCCGGCCAGCCGGTCGGCGATGTCGTCCGGGGCGCTCGGGTCGAAGGGCTTGACCGAGATGAATGCGGTCAGCGGCAGGCCGACGGCCTCCGGGTCGACCACAGCCGCGTAGCCCCGGATCACCCCGCGCTGCTCCAGTCGGCGTACCCGCTGATGGACCGCCGACGTGGACAGTCCCGTGGCCTTGCCCAGATCCGTGTAGCTCATCCGCCCGTCCCGCACGAGCAGATCGACGATCTGGCGGTCCAGCTCCTCCATTGCACTCATAGCCGCTCAACTTACGGCCAAAGGCACTCCAGGCCCAGTGCTGTCCGCCCACTGGAGGCATCTGCGCCAGGCATGTGACCAAGGCCACAGGGGTATGCAGGTGGAGGCCGGTCTGTTGTGGTTACTCGTGACGCTCGACGGGAAGTGGTTGCTGTGGCCGAGGCCGAAGTACCTGCCCGCCCGGCCCACCCAAGGGGGAGTACATCCATGCCGAACACCAAGCGCGCCGGTCGCAGCGAACCGGAGCCTGTCGAACCGCTCGATGCCGAGGACGACGGGTACCCGGAGGACGGCGAATACCTCGACGAGGTCGAGGGGTTCGAGATCCGCCACGCGACCTGCCCGGACTGCGGCCAGTCGATCGCCCTCGTCGCCGACGAGGAGTACCTGCCGCAGCACGCGCTCTGCCTGACCCCGTGGAACCCCTTCGGGCTCACCGTGTGCGCAGGCACCGGCCGGCCCGCCGCCGAAGCCCTGCCGACGGTCGGCGTGACCCAGTCGGCGCAGGCACCGGAACCCGACTCCTTCGCCCCGTCGGCCCTGCCCCAGGGCCTGGACTGGCGGACGCAGCCCTTCTCGCACGTCGGGGGCCCGGGCTCGCGCCCGATCCGCGTCGTGCGCCCGCTCCTGCCACAGCCCCAGGCGCAGACGCGTCAGCAGCACGCGCAGGCGGCCTGAGCCCCGCCCGTCCGTCACTCCCGCCCCTCCCCTACCAGTACGTCCCCTGCACCATGGCGGCCAGGCTCGCCTGGTGCAGGATCAGGCCGTCCGGGTCCGCCGGGACCTCGACCTCCCCGAAGTGCGCCTGCCGGTAGGCGATGCGCAGCATCACGATGGCGTGCCGCAGGGCCGCGTAGAGGGTGTGGAACTCCATGTCCCGCGGTGTGTGGCCGGTCAGTTCGGCGTAGCGGCGCTCCAGGTCCTCCCGGCGCAGGAAGTCCGGCAGACCGGACTGGCCGAAGCTCACGGTGAGGTCCTGGAAGAACCGGTGGAGGTACACCGTCCAGCCGAGGTCCACCTCGCGCGGGGCGTACGCCGCCATCTCCCAGTCCAGGACGGCCACTGGTGTGAAGCCGTCGTAGACGACGTTGCCGATACGGGCGTCGCCCCAGTTCAGGACGGCGGGGCCGGGGTCGGCCGGCCACAGCTCCTCCAGGCGTGCAAAGGCCCGCTCGATCAGCGGGGAAGGCGACAGTCCGCCCACCACCCAGGCGTAGTAGGCCCGTTGCGCCTCCACGTGCCGGCGCAGGGGACAGCCCTCACCTGCGGGCAGCAGGAACTCGGCCTCCTCGGCCGGGAACTGGTCGTGCAGCCGGGCCAGCAGCGAGATGCTCGCCTCCTGGAGCACGCCCCGTTCGGCGTCCGTCGCCGCGTGCAGCCAGTTGCCCTCGTAGGTGTAGGGCATGACGTCGGGCGGGACCCGGCCCTCGGCGCGGGCCATCACGAAGAACGGCGCGCCCAGCGGCCCGGGATCCTCCTCCAACCACTGCACGCGGGGGACGGGCAGGTCCGTGTGCTCGGCGACCAGACTCATCACGCGATGCTGGCGCGCCATGTCGTACGTCGGGAAGACGGTGTAGGCCGCCGGGTCGGCGGCGAGCCGCAGCGCGCACGCACGCAGCGGGGTGTCGGGGTGCTCTATGTCGAAGAGGAGGGTCTCGCTGGACATCCCGTTCGAACCGGGGACGGAGACGTTGGTGACCTCCGCCCCGGGGAGCCGGCCGTCGAGCCACGCGCCGAGGCGGCGACCGAGTTCCTCGGGCTCCCGGGTGGAGGTGCGCGGACGTGGTGCGGTTGTCATGGAGACCCCTTCTCCTGCTCGGACCTGGATCTGCGGGGGACGTGAGGGGGCTGCGGGGACGGGGCCGGGAGCTACGGGGCGACGGAGGCGTGGTCGGTGAATCCGCTCGGGTCGTGGCGCCCGAAGCTGCCGTGCTCGAAGATGCCGTGCCCGGTCCGGCCGTCGAGCGTGAATCGGGCCGAGTGGTCGGTGACCCCGAAGGCGGCCATGGGGTGGGCGGCCGGGTGGGAGAGGTCGTAGACCCGGCGGTCGCTCCAGTCGCGCCCCTGCCAGGTGCCGTGCTGCCAGTCACCGGCGGGCGGATAGCCGGCGCCGACGGCGAGCGGGGAGGAGTTCAGTATCTCCACCCCCAGTTCCAGGGGCTTGCGGGACGGGTCGGTGAGATGGATGACGGCGCTCTCGGGCTGCCGGCTGCCAGGGCGGTAGCGGATCTCGGTGTGCGGCCAGCCGAGCTGAACGTCCGGGCGGCCCCTGCCTTCGGGAAAGACCTGCACGGCCTCGTTCAGGGTGCGGTGGCCGTCGGCGTCCTCCTGGGCGATCACCATGACGAAGCGGTCCGCGAAGCGGACCGGGATCCAGAGCCAGTGGAAGCCCTCGGGCCGGTGCTCCTCGGCCGCCCGGCCGCCCTCCTCTCCGGGGATCGGCCGCACGCCCCAGCTGCGGTCCCGGGTACCGGTCCACTCCCCCGCCGTGAGCGTGAACTCCTCGCCCTTGGCACGGATCGTTCCGGTGACGCGGCCCGCCTGGACGAAGCGGCGGCCTTCCAGCATGAGCCGGTCGCCACGCCGCTGGATGTGGTGCGGTTCCCAGACCGCGGGGAACTCAGCGGTCCAGGTGATGTCGTACGAGAGCCCGTGCGGGTCGCCGGAATCAGGGGCGCAGCGCAGGGTGAGCCGCTTGAGCGGCACGTCGACGGTGATGGACAAGGGGCCCACCGAGAGGTTCATGCGGTCGTCGGTGAGGGCGTCGGAGGCCCGGACCGCCAGCAACTCGTCACCGAGGCGGAGGGTGGCGTAGGCGTCGATGACCCCGGCGTTGGGATAGACGCCGAGGCCGAGGATCAGGACGGCACGGCCGGCGTGGTCGAAGACGTGGAAGATGCACCGGTCGTAGGCGTTCCGGTCGCCGCTGACGAGGTGCTTCATCGACAGGGGGGCCTGGTGGATGGGGTACTCGTCGAGTGCGACGGGCCGGTCTGCGGGCATGACGGACCTCCGGGGCAGGCGAGGGCGAGGGCAGCACAGGCAGACATGACGGTACGTCAGAAACATGCTGCGGTACCAGACTTCTGGCACGCTCTGACAGCCGGACACGAAGTGGCAGGGCTTCGGCCCACCGGGAGGAGAGAGGAGCGGGGGCCCACGGGGCCCACGGGGGCGGAAACCCACCGGGCGGGCGGGTGGTTCCGGGGCGGGATCCACCGCCCCGACGAACCACCGCACCCACCCACTGCCCCGACGCGCCGCCGAGCCGCCGCCGGCTTTCCGGCCCGCCCGGCCCCGCCTCCAGCGTGCTCCCGGGGACTCCTCGAACGGATCCGCGCACGCCAGGGGCGATTACCCGTGGCTTCCGTCCCGCGTTGGCCGTGCATGAGCACGCTTCAGTCTGCAACGGGCCGAAGGCGCCGTTCGATCTCGTCGGGTTTCGAAGAACCGGTTCAGCGCCCGCTGCCCCGGGAGCCTCAACGTGAGCAGCAGGTGCCCGATCCGCCGATCTACCGGGACCTGCTGGCCCGGTGGGCCGACGCCGGCCGCACCCTGCCCGGCCGGCGGGACCCGGAGTGGTCCCGGCTCACGTCGTCCCCGGTCTGGCCCTCGGCCGGCAGCGGGCTGTACTGACCCGTCCGGCCACGAACCTCGTCAGCGCGTTTCGGGCCCCGCCAGGTGACGTGCGATGACCATGCGCTGGATCTGGTTGGTGCCCTCCACGATCTGGAGCACCTTCGCCTCGCGCATCAGGCGCTCGACGGGGAAGTCCGCGGTGTAGCCGTAGCCGCCGAGGACCTGCACCGCGTCGGTGGTGACGGCCATCGCAGCGTCGGTGCAGAAGAGCTTGGCCATGGCTGCCTGCCGGGAGAACGGCTTGCCGGCGTCCCGCAGGCGCGCCGCGGCGAGGTAGAGCGCCCGGCCGGCCTCGATCTTGGTGGCCATGTCGGCCAGCATGAACCGCAGCCCCTGGAAGTCCGCGATGGGGTGGCCGAACTGCTTGCGGTCCAGCGCGTACGTGAGCGCCTCGTCCAGTGCCGCCTGGGCGACGCCGATGGCGCAGGCCGCGATGCCCAGGCGGCCCGCGTCGAGCGCGGCCAGGGCGATGGAGAAGCCCTGCCCCTCCTCGCCGATGCGGCGGGAGTCCGGTACGCGCACGCCGTCGAAGTGCAGCTGGGCAGTGGGAGAGCCCTTCATGCCCATCTTCTTCTCGGGCACGGCTGCGGTCAGTCCGGCCGCGTCCCCGGGAACGAGGAAGGCGGTGATGCCCTTGGGCCCCTCGACGCCGGTGCGGGCGAGGACGGTGTAGAAGTCGGCGACCCCGCCGTGGGTGATCCAGGCCTTGGTGCCGGTGATGATCCAGTCGTCGCCGTCGCGGACCGCCTTGGTCGCGAGGGAGGCGGCGTCCGAGCCGGCGGCCGGCTCGGAGAGGCAGTAGGCGCCCAGGAGGCCGCCACCGAGCATCGCGGGCAGGTGCGCGGCCTGCTGTTCCTTGGTGCCGTAGCCGCCGAGGCCGTGGCAGGCCAAGGAGTGGACGCTGACGCCGAGGCCGACGGTCAGGCGGGCCGCTGCGAGCTCTTCCAGGACCTGGAGGTAGACCTCATACGGCTGCTCGCCGCCGCCGTACTCGCCGGGGTACGGGAGGCCGAGCAGGCCGGCCTCGGAGAGCAGCGTGAAGACCTCTCGGGGGAACCGTCCGGAATCCTCCTCCTCGGCGGCCCGGGGGCGGATCTCGCGCTGGGCGATCTCGCGTACGAGGGCGAGGAGGTCGCGGGACTCCTCGGTGGGCAGCTGTCGGTCCACCGGCTGCGGGGCGCGGTCGGTCATGGCGGCGCTCTCCTCCATCTCGGGCACGGCGGCGACGCGCGAGGTGTGGGACGCGCCGCCGGGTCTCGGGCTCTGTGCAGCCGATGCTGCCCTCCCGGATCACGGAAGAGGCTGTTCAGCGGCTGCGGCGGCTTGAGTATGCCCGATCAGGGGCTTCCCGTCACCGGTGCAAGATCACCGACGTTTTCGAACGTCTCTTCCTCGGGGGGAGGTGCCGGACACTCCGGGGCGAACTCCTCGATCACCGCCAATGTCGCGCGGAGCTGGCGTGCCAGCAGGGCTCCGAGCCGGGCGCGCCCGGGCCGGTCCGGGGCGCTCGGCCCGCCGATCCATTCCAGGGTGGTCCCTTCGACGGCGGAGAGCCAGCCCACGAGGGCGAGCCGGGCGATGGGCGGGAGGGTGCGGTGTCCGTAGGCGCCTTCGGCGATGGTGGCGACCAGTTCCTCGCGGACGGCGTCGCGGACGGCGAGCACCTCGGCGTCGCAGCCGACGCCCCCGGTGGCGATGGTGCGGTAGGCGGCGGGGTGGTGTTCGGCGTACTGGAGGTACCCGTCGACGGTGCGGCGGAGCCGTTCCGCGTTCGGGAGGTCGGTGTCGCCGCGGGCGCGGGCCACGAGACCGGCCACGGAGTCCTCGACGATGGCGAGGTAGTAGCCGCGCTTGCTCTTGAAGTAGTAGTAGATCAGGCCCTTGGCGACGCCCGCCTGCCTGGCAATGTCGTCCATGCAGAGCGCGTCGTAGGCGGTGTCGGCGAACAACTTGCGCCCGATGGATATGAGTTCGGCTCTGCGTGCCCGCGAACGCCTGGTCTTGCCATGCTGCTGACTGTCGTTCACGTTCGGCCCCAGCCTCGCACTGCCACAGGACGGCCGAAGTATGGCAGACCCGCGCGACGGGAGCATGCGGCCGGCGTACCGGCCCCGCCGCACCGGGGCGGTGCCGTCAGAGCCAGCCGACCTGGGTGACGAACATGGCCACGAGGACCACGAGGGTCCAGCCGAGGGCGTGCTCAAGCCAGTTGGAGTGCTCCTCGGGGCCCCCGGTACGAGCGGGGTTCCCGGCGGGTGCGGTCGGGGCGGCGGCGTCTGCGGTCATGGCGTCCAATGTGCCAGCATTCGCGGCTTTCGCGGTAGAGACGAGGGTCACTGGTGGCGCACGTCACACTGCCGGGCCCCGGCCGCTCCGCCTGGTACGCGGTGCGGTCGGGGCCCGGCATGCGGTTGTGCACGGCGCCGGGGCCGGGGCCGGTTAGACCCTGGTGTCCCGGCTGCGGCCGGCCATGGCCGCCATCGCGAGGCCGAGGCAGAGGGCGACGGCTCCGGTGATCACGTTGTTGACCACCGTGCGCGTCGTGTCCATCTCACCGGCGATGGCCCACGGGGCGATGATCGTCCAGGCGCCGAGAACGACCGCCGTCCACGCCATCGCATGGGTGCGCTCGTAGGCGGATCCCAGGCCGCCCATGCACAGGCAGAACGCGAGTCCGACGATCAGGTTGTTGATCGCCAGCGGGATCAGGATGCCGAATCCCGCGATCCACGGCGAGGCGGCCAGGTACAGGCCCGTGATCAGGGCCAGTGCCTCGACGGCCTGCGCGCGGGGGGTGCTGGTCACCCGCTCGAACCGGGTGCGCATCTCGGCGAGGTCGGGGTGGTGCTCGATGCTGGGATGGGTGGTCATGGCGGCCGCCTCCTACGAGAAGCCTTTATGTGCCATTTACTCCATTATGTTCCGCTTCTAGGGGCTGCCTGGTCAACGGGTAATTTCAGCGTTCTCCCCCGCTCCCCTGCTCCCCTGCTCCCCTGCTCCCCCACCGCCGTACCGCCGTCACAGCACGCCGACCGCCCGCAGGGCCAGGACCTGCGCCGGGGACGGCAGCGCGGGGGCGTAGAGGTAGCAGACCCCGCCGCTTCCGGAGGCGGTCTTGCCCCCGGCGGTCGTGCGCTTGGTGCGCAGCCAGACCTTCTCCCACTCGGCGCGTCGGTAGACCCGGCGGACGGACGGGTTGTCGGGAGCATGGGGATCGTTGGCGATCACGTCCCCGACCGCCGTGAATCCGATGACGGTCATCAGGTGGCCGGCCGTCCCGTAGCCGGCGCCGGTGAGCTCGTCCGCGCGGAAGGACGTAGAGGTGATGGCGGGGATTCCGGCCCGCACCACGGTCTCCAGGTCGGCCAGCGAGCCGAGGCGGGTCACGACCCCGGCGAGGCCGCTGTAGGTGGCGGCGTAGGCGGCGTTGAAGGACCAGTTCCCGCAGCCCCGGTAGGCGGCGTCGTAGGTGGAACGGGCGGCGTGACAAACCTGCGGGTCCGAGTAGGCGGGGTTCACCCAGGCCAGGGCGGCGGGATCGGCCCTGCGGCCGAAGTACTCGATGACCATCTGGGAGGAGGTGGGGCTGCACCAGGCCTCGCCGCCGTTGTCGTACTCGGGATAGCGGCCGGTGTGGGTCTGCTGCGAATAGCGCGGCACCTTCAGCTCATGGGCGGTTCCGGAGGGGTGGGAGGCCGGGACGGTGAACCGGTCGGGGACGGCGGAGACCATCGCGCCGGCCAGCCACACCGTCGGGCCCTCGGCGGCGCCGGGCCGGCGGTGGAGGGTCAGGCGCAGCTGCCAGCCGGCGATGCGCAGGCCCCCGGCCGCGGCCGGGGCGTCGACGGCCAGGGTGTCGGTCCAGACGGTGGACCGGCCGTCGGTCTGGCCGTCCACCGAGGTGCGCCGGATGTCCGCGTCGCCGGAGGCCCAGCGGCCCATCACGTACCAGGGGCCGGTGGCACCGTCGGTGTAGGTGGCGCGCAGCTCGACCTGGATCCAGGTGCCGGCGGGGGTGCGGGCGTTCCAGGAAGCGACGGCCTCGGTGGCGGGAACCGTGGAGGTGTGCACCGGGGAGGTCCAGGTGGCGTACTCCCAGGTGCTCCGGCGTCCGGTGTGCGGGTCCGCGTACTCGGTGCGGCCGACGGCGGTCCGGATCTCCAGACCGGGGCGGGTGCCGGTGAAGGCCGCGGTGCCCCGGTGGGTGCCCGCCCGCCAGTGGCCGTAGGAGTACCAGAAGCGGTTGTCGACGGTGCGGCCCTCGGCGCGCGGGGCGGGTGCGGCGACCGCCGGGGCACCGCCCCCGGGCACGGCGGCGGCGGTGGCAGCGGTGGCGACCGCCAGCGCGGCGACGAGTACGGCCCTGCGTGGCGTGGGTGCGGTCATCGCGTGGTCCCCCGGGGTGGGTCGGCGCTTGGGTGGTGTCACCCTTCCAGGTTCCCGGCGGCCCGAGGCCCAAGCCACAGCTCGTGTCGGGCTTGTCTACGCTGGTCGGGTGGAACCGCACCAGTCACTCGAGTCACTCGCGAGGGAGCTCGCCGACCTGCCGCGTTCCCTCGGCCCGGTGCGCCTGATCGGGATCGACGGGCACGCCGGGTCCGGGAAGAGCACCTTCGCGGGGCGGCTCGCCGCAGCCCTGGGCGGGGCCCCCGTGCTGCACCTGGACGACGTGGCGAGCCACGAGGAGCTCTTCGGTTGGGAGGAGCGGCTGCGCTCCCGGGTGCTGGAGCCCCTCGCCGCCGGCCGGCCGGCCCACTGGGCCCCGTACGACTGGGCGGAGCGCCGCCTCGGACCGGAACGGGTGCTGGAGCCGGCGCCGGTGCTCCTGATGGAGGGGGTCGGGGCCGGGCGGCGGGCGCTGCGCCCGCACCTGGCACGGCTGCTGTGGATGGAGACCCCGCGCGCGCAGTCGTGGCTGCGGGGCCGCGCCCGGGACGGGCGTGAACTGTCCGACTTCTGGGACGGGTGGGAGCGCGCGGAGCGCGCGCACTTCTCCAGTGATCCTTCGCGCCCCTTCGCCCAGACCTTGGTACGCCAGAGTGGTACGGGATACGAGTGGTCTTGCGGGACCGGAGCGACGGCGGGAAACCCCGCTTCCGTCACTGAAGGTGACGGACTCCCCCGGGCCTGAACGGCCTCGGAAGTCCGCCTCTCCGGGCCTGCGCCGACCCGCTTGACCTGGGGCCCGCAGCGGCCTTACGTTCTCCATGCGGGGCCCTACCGGCCGCCGCGCACACGAAGCCCCCGGTTGTTCCCCCGTGATCGGGGGCTTCGTTCTGCCCGCGGCCCCCCTCGACGGGGGTCCCGCGCACGGCACCCACCCCCCGAACGTTCACTCTGTGTTACCGCACAGGCCCTGGGCTCTGGACCGAACCGGTCCCGCCGCACCCTACGTAAGGTGTGAAAGCGCAGGTACGATGCAGCCCTGATTCCAGCGACGCCAGGCGGGGTACCGGTACAACTCGCGCGCTCGAAGCGGGGGTTGCGGCGCACCACGGGGCAGGCTTGTGGGGGACGTGATGGATTTCGGCACGCCGGGCAGCATGCACGCCCCGGCCGAACTCGCCTGGTTGCGGGGGGTCGACGCCTGCACCATGGGCGCCTACCCGCAGGCCGAGGAGGAGTTCCGGACGGCGGTGCGGCTCGACCCCTCAATGGCCGACGCGTGGCTGGGCCTGCACGCGCTCCGGGTCGACACGGGCAACGCGTTATTGCGCATGTACGCGCACCGGGACCGCTTCGGCGAGCAGCGCACCCGGCACCGCAGAACCCTGAACTCCTGGTACTGGCTGGGCTGGTGGGTGCAGCCAGTGCTGGAGAACCGGCGGGACCTGCTCCTCGCCCACGCCTCGCACTGGCTGGACGGCCGCCACGTGCCGGAGCTGGACCAGGCCCTCGCCGCGTTGCCGCCCGTCGACACCGACGCGCAGGTACGGTTCCTGCACGCCTGCCGGGCCTACCTGGTCAAGGACTGGGAGCAGTTGGTCCGGCACACCGAGCCGCTGGTGAACGATCCGCTGCTGGGGATCGAGGCGGGACTCTTCGGCGGTATGGCACGGGTCCGGCTGGAGATGTACGGGCAGGCGGAGCCACTGCTGTCGGCAGCGCTGATGCGCTGCCGGAGCGAGCAGCCGCAGCGCAAGGAGCTGCGGTACTGGCTGGCGCGGGCGCACGAGGGCACCGGGCGCAGTGCGGCGGCGCTGCCTCTGTACCGGGCGGTGCACCGGGTGGATCCCTCCTTCATGGACACCGCGGCCAGGCTGACGGCCATCGAGGACGGTGACGACACCGACGGCATGGCCGATCTGGCGGGTCTGGCCGGGTACTCGGGGTACGGCGGCTATGCGGGGCACGGCCCGTCCCCGGCCGGCGGGGACTTCGCGGCGGTCGCCCTGGGCGGTTCGCCCGGCGGCGGGCCCGTCCAGGACATCGCCGCGGACGGCCCGGCGGGGCTCGACCCGCTGGCTCCGCCGCCTCCCCCGCCCGGCCGGATGGAGGGCGTGCGGCGCAAGGCGGCCGTCCCGCCGCAGGCTTCGGCGGAGGGGTTGCCGACCGGGCCGTCGGACCCGGCGGCGCTGGCCGAAGCGCTGGCGGAGCTGGAGCGGATGGTGGGCCTGGAACCGGTCAAACGGCAGGTGAAGGCGCTCTCCGCGCAGCTGCACATGGCACGGCTGAGAGCGGGTCAGGGGCTGCCGGTGCAGCCTCCGAAACGACACTTCGTGTTCTCCGGCCCCTCGGGTACCGGCAAGACCACCGTGGCGCGGATCCTCGGACGGGTCTTCTACGCGCTCGGGCTGCTCGGCGGGGACCACCTGGTGGAGGCCCAACGGGCCGATCTGGTCGGCGAGTTCCTGGGGCAGACCGCGGTGAAGGCCAACGAGCTGATCGACTCGGCGATCGGCGGTGTGCTGTTCGTCGACGAGGCGTACTCGCTGTCGAACACCGCTTACAGCAAGGGCGACGCGTACGGCGACGAGGCCCTGCAGGTGCTCCTGAAGCGGGCCGAGGACAACCGGGACCACCTGGTGGTGATCCTGGCCGGCTATCCGGCCGGGATGGACCGGCTGCTGGCGGCGAATCCGGGGCTGTCCTCGCGGTTCACCACGCGGGTGGACTTCCCCAGCTACCGGCCGCCGGAGCTGACCGCCATCGGCGGCGTACTGGCCGACGCCAACGGGGACCACTGGGACGAGGAGGCCTTGGAGGAGCTGCGCAGCATCAGCGGGCACGTGGTGGAGCAGGGATGGATCGACGAGCTGGGCAACGGCCGCTTCCTGCGCACCCTGTACGAGAAGAGCTGCGCCTACCGGGACCTGCGGCTGGCGGGCTTCGCGGGCGAGCCGTCGCGGGACGACCTGGCCACCCTGCGGCTGCCGGATCTGATGCAGGCGTATGGAGAGGTCCTGTCGGGCCGCGGGCCCCAGGAGCGCCAGGAGCCGCCGCTGTGACGTCCGGCGGGGCCGGAAGGACGGTGTGCCGCGGTCCCTCCGGCCCCGGACGGCCGGGGCTGTCCTTGCCGGTCAGGCTAGAACCCGGTGCGCCGGGTCGCGGACCTCTCCGACCAGCATCTCCAGCACGTCCTCCAGGGCGACCAGGCCGAGGACCCGGCCCGCCTGGTCCGCGACCTGGGCCAGATGGGTGGCGTCGCGGCGCATGACGCCGAGGGCGTCGTCCAGCGGGACGGTGGCGCACAGTGTGGTCATGCGGCGCCAGACCCGCTGGGGCACGGCCCGTTCCCGATCCTCCAGGTCCAGTACGTCCTTGACGTGGAGGTAGCCCATGAAGGCTCCGCTGTCGGCCCGGACGGGGAACCGGGAGTAGCCGGTCCGCACGGTCAGTTGTTCGATCTGCCGCGGGGTGACGGCCGGGCCGACCGTGACCAGGCGGTCCCGGTCGAGGAGGACGTCGGTGACGGGGCGGCTGCCCAGTTCCAGTGCGTCCTCCAGCCGCTCCTGTTCGACCTGCTCCAGGAGTCCGGCCTGCCGGGAGTCCTGGAGGAGCCGGCCCAGCTGGGCGGAGGTGTAGGCGGCCTCGACCTCGTCCTTGGGCTCGACCTTGAAGAGCTTCAGGACCAGCTTGGCGCAGGCCCCGAGCGCGGTGGTGACCGGCCCGCAGAGGCGGGCGAAGGCGACCAGGCCGGGGCTGAACCACAGGGCGGTCTTCTCGGGGGCGGCCATGGCGAGGTTCTTGGGGACCATCTCGCCGATGACCAGGTGCAGGAAGATCACGGCGGCGAGCGCGAGGGCGTAGCCGAGCGGGTGGATCAGCCCCTGCGGCACGTGGACGGCGTGGAAGACGGGCTCCAGCAGCCGGGCCACGGTGGGTTCGGCGACCGCGCCGAGGGTGAGCGAGCAGATGGTGATGCCGAACTGGGCGGCGGCCATCATCAGGGGCAGGTTCTCCAGGCCGTGGAGCACCTGGCGGGCCCTCTTGGACTCCGCCGCGAGCGGCTCGATCTGGCTGCGCCGTACGGAGACCAGAGCGAACTCGGCGCCGACGAAGAAGCCGTTGGCGAGGACGAGGAGCAGTGCGAAGACGAGCTGGAGGGCGTTCACCGGGCGGCGCCTTCCAGTTCGGCCCGCTGCGGGGCGGGCTCGCCGCGGCGGCCGGAGCCGGGCACGGCGGCGCCGGCGGGGCCCGCGGGCTTCCGGAGCCCCCCGGCGGCGGGTACGGCCGCCAGCCGGACCAGCCGGACGCGTTCCGCCCGGTTGCGGCCGACCCTGCGGACGGACAGCTTCCATCCGGGGAGATCCGCGCGGTCCCCAGGGGCGGGGATCCGGCCGAGCAGGTCGGCGACGAGTCCGGCGACGGTCTCGTAGGGGCCCTCGGGCACCTCCAGGCCTATCCGACGCAGGGTCTGCACGCGGCAGCTGCCGTCGGCCTCCCAGGAGGGGCGGCCGTCCTCGGCGGCCACGGCGGCGAGTTCGGGGGTCTCGTCCTCGGCCAGGTCGTGCTCGTCGCGTACCTCCCCGACGAGTTCCTCCACGATGTCCTCCAGGGTGACGACGCCGGCGGTGCCGCCGTACTCGTCGACGACGACGGCCATCGGCTGTTCGCTGCGCAGCCGCTCCAGCAGCGGCTGCACCGGCAGGGAGCCGGGCACCAGCAGCGGGGGGACGCAGATCCGGCCCACGCTGATGCGGTCGCGCTCGGTCTCGGCGACGGCGAGGGCGTCCTTGAGGTGGACCACGCCGGTGATCTCGTCGATGCGTTCGCGGTAGACGGGGAAGCGGGACAGGCCCGTGGCCCGCGTCAGGTTGAGCACGTCGGCCGCGGTGGCCGTGTGCTGGAGGGCGCTGACCTTCACCCGGGGGGTCATGACGTGCTGGGCGGTGAGCTCGCCCAGCGACAGGGTCCGGACGAAGAGGTCGGCGGTGTCCTGTTCGAGGGCGCCGGCTTGGGCCGAATGGCGTACCAGGGAAACCAGTTCACCCGGGGTGCGGGCGGAGGCCATCTCCTCGGTGGGCTCCACGCCGAGGGCCCGTACGAGCCGGTTGGCGACGGCGTTGAGACCGGCGATGACCGGCCGGAAGACGCGCGAGAAGACGTGTTGCGGGCCGGCGACGAAGCGGGCCACCTGGAGGGGCCGGGAGACCGCCCAGTTCTTCGGGACGAGCTCGCCGACGACCATCTGGACGGCGGAGGCGAGCAGCATGCCGATGACGACGGCGACGCCGGAGACGGCTCCCTTCGGGAGGCCGGTCGCGGAGAGCGGCCCGGCCAGCAGTGCGGCGAGGGCGGGCTCGGCGAGCATGCCGACCACGAGGGAGGTGATGGTGATGCCGAGCTGGGTGCCGGAGAGCTGGAAGGACAGCTCACGCAGGGCATTGACGACCGTGCGGGCACGGCGGTCTCCGTCGGCTGCGGCGCGCTCGGCCTCGGGGCGTTCCACGGTGACGAGGCCGAACTCGGCCGCCACGAAGAATCCGTTGGCGAGGATCAGGGCGAAGGCCGCCGCGAGCAGGAGTAGCGGGATGGTCATGCCGCCGCCTCCGCGGAGAGGGCGGCGCGGGTATTACCGGACGATCCGTCCATTGCTGGAGGGAGTCACTCCTCAAGTTGCAGGTGCCCGCGGGCCTCGGGGTCCGGGGCCGGTGGGAGGGCGCACGGCTGCGCCCCGCCACCAGGGTAGTCACTGGGATCCTGGCCGCAACGGTAGGCGGCGACGAGGTTCGGCGGGGTCAGCTGTCGTCCGTGCCGGTTCCCCGGATTTCCGCGAGGGCGCGCAGGGCGCGCGCGTCGCGGATGGCCTGTTGCCGGGCCACGCCCGGCTGGATGCCGAGCACGGGCAGGCTGGTGCCGTCGCTGAGGTCCAGGAACACCCACGGGTCGCCGGGGCGGAGGTTGACCCGGAGGATCTCGGCCCACGCCAGGCGGCGGGTGTTGGTGAGGTTGACGACGGTCACGCCGTCCTCGTCGGCGACCACCTTGGGGCGGCTGAGCAGGACGAGGACGGAGGTCAGCAGGACGGCCGTGAACACGAAGCTGATCCGCTCGCCCGGCTGGAGGCGTTCCAGCATCACGGCGATGGCCGTGATGGTGGCGAACATGGCGAGTCCGACGCCCAGCAGGACCACCCGGGTGCGGGTCGGCCGGAAGGTGACCGGCAGGGCGGGCGGTGCGGGCGGGGCGGCGGACTCGGCCATGGTGCGTTGCCTTCTGGTGCGGCGTGCGGAGGAGGAGGCGGTGTGTCGGCCCGGGGGCCGGCGAACTGCCCCTACAGGCGGCAGGCGTGGATCGAGGTGGTGAGGATCGCGCGTGCGCCCAGCTCGTACAAGTCGTCCATGATGCGCTGGGCCTCCTTGGCGGGGACCATGGCACGGACCGCGACCCAGCCCTCGTTGTGGAGCGGGGAGACGGTCGGCGACTCCAGGCCCGGGGTGAGGGCGACGGCGCGCTCGAGGTGCTCGGCGCGGCAGTCGTAGTCCATCATCACGTAGCTGCGGGCCACGAGGACGCCCTGGAGGCGCCGCAGGAACTGCTGGACCTGCGGGTCCTCGGCGTCGGCGCCGTTGCCGCGGATGACGACGGCCTCGGAGGTGAGGATCGGCTCGCCGATGACCTCCAGGCCGGCGTTGCGCAGGCTGGTGCCGGTCTCGACGACGTCCGCGATGATCTGGGCGACACCGAGCTGGATGGCGGTCTCGACAGCGCCGTCGAGGTGGACGACGGAGGCGTCGATGCCCTGGTCGGCCAGGTGCTTGGCGACGATTCCCTCGTACGAGGTCGCGATCGTCAGGCCGGTGAAGTCCTCGGGGCCCTTCGCGGTGCCGGGGGTGGTGGCGTAGCGGAAGGTGGAGCGGCCGAAGTTCAGCGGGAGGATCTCCTCGGCGCTGGCGCCGGAGTCGAGCAGCAGGTCACGGCCGGTGATGCCGATGTCGAGCTTGCCCGAGGAGACGTAGATCGCGATGTCCTTGGGGCGGAGGTAGAAGAACTCCACCTCGTTCTCGGGGTCGACGACCACGAGTTCCTTGGACTCCTTGCGCATCCGGTAGCCGGCCTCATGGAGCATCGCCGACGCCGGTCCGGAGAGTGAACCCTTGTTGGGGACGGCGATGCGCAGCATGGGGCTTCCTTTGATGCGTGGTGTGCAGGGTGGACGTGCTGGGGAACGGGCCGGCGGGCGGCCCGGACTCAGAGGTGTGCGTAGACGTCGTCGAGGGAGATCCCGCGCGCGACCATCATCACCTGGACGTGGTACAGCAGCTGGGAGATCTCCTCGGCGGCCGCTTCCTTGCCCTCGTACTCGGCGGCCATCCAGACTTCGGCGGCCTCCTCGACGACCTTCTTGCCGATGGCATGGACGCCCTTGTGGACGAGTTCGGCGGTGCGGGAGGTGCCGGGGTCGCCTTCGGCGGCCTTGTGTTGGAGCTCGGTGAAGAGCTCTTCGAAGGTCTTGGAGGGTTTGTTCGCCATGATGTCCTTAGAGTACGGGCTCACCCGGGTGTCCCGGTGCCGGGGTTCACTCTGTGGACCAGGGGATGTCGTGCCGGTCGGGACCGGCCTGACCGGCAGGACGCCCCCTAGCGCCAGGGCTCGCTCACGGTACGCAGGGTCATCGCGGTGGAGACGGCGGCGGTGACCGCTTCGTGCCCCTTGTCCTCGTTCGAGCCTTCGAGGCCGGCACGGTCCAGCGCCTGCTCGTCGTTGTCGCAGGTGAGCACTCCGAAGCCGACGGGAACCCCGGTGTCGATCGACACCTGGACCAGGCCCTGGGTGACGCCCTGGCAGACGTAGTCGAAGTGCGGGGTGCCGCCGCGGATGACCACGCCGAGGGCGACGATGGCGTCGTAGCCTCGGCCGGCCAGTACCTTCGCCACGACCGGGAGCTCGAAGCTGCCGGGCACCCGGAGCAGCGTCGGCTCGTCGATGCCCAGCTCGTGCAGGGCCCGCAGGGCTCCGTCGACCAGTCCGTCCATGACCTTCTCGTGCCACTGAGCCGCGATCACGGCGACGCGCAGGTCTCCGCAGTTCTTCACGCTCAGTTCGGGTGCGCCCTTGCCGCTCACAGCTCTGCTCCTCGGTGGTGGGTGGTGGTACGTACGGGGTGGTGGTGCGTGCTCACTGGTTGCCGCAGGCGGACGTGGTCACTGTCCCGTCCAGCCAGGGCAGGTCGTGGCCCATCCGGTCCCGCTTGGTGCGCAGGTACCGCAGATTGTGCTCGCCGGCCTCGACCGGCATCGACTCCCGGCTGGCGACCGTGATGCCGTGTGCCTCCAGGGCCGCGGACTTGTCGGGGTTGTTCGTCAGCAGCCGGACGCTGTGCACGCCGAGGTCGGCGAGGATCTGCGCGCCGGCCGCGTAGTCGCGGGCGTCGGCCGGCAGTCCCAGCTCCAGGTTGGCGTCGAGGGTGTCGCGGCCGCGCTCCTGGAGCTCGTACGCGCGCAGCTTGGACAGCAGTCCGATGCCGCGGCCCTCGTGGCCGCGCAGGTAGACGACGACGCCGCGGCCCTCGGTCCTGATCCGTTCCATGGAGGCGTGCAGCTGGGGGCCGCAGTCGCACCGCTGGGAGGCGAAGATGTCGCCGGTCAGGCACTCGGAGTGCATGCGGACCAAGATGTCGGAGCCGTCGCCGATCTCGCCGTGGACGAGGGCGACGTGCTCGACGCCGTCGACGGTGGAGCGGTAGCCGTGGGCGGTGAACTCGCCGAAGGCGGTCGGCAGGTTGACCTCCGCCTCGCGGCGCACCTTGGGCTCGGCGGAGCGGCGGTAGGCGATCAGGTCCTCGATGGAGATGATCGTCAGGCCGTGCTTGCGGGCGAAGGGGATCAGCTCGGGCAGGCGCAGCATGACGCCGTCCTCGCCGGCGATCTCCACGATGGCGCCGGCCGGGCGCAGGCCCGCGAGGCGGGCGAGGTCGACGGCGGCCTCGGTGTGGCCGTTGCGGACCAGGACGCCGCCGGGCTTGGCGCGCAGCGGGAAGACGTGGCCGGGGCGGACGAACTCGCCGGGGCCGCTGACACCGTCGGCGAGGAGCCGCAGGGTGGTGGCGCGGTCGGCGGCGGAGATGCCGGTGGTGACGCCGTGGGCGGCGCTCGCGTCGACGGAGACGGTGAAGGCGGTCTTCATCGACTCGGTGTTGTTCTGCACCATTTGGGGGAGTTCGAGCCGGTCCAGCTCGGAGCCCTCCATGGGGGCGCAGATCAGGCCCCGGCACTCGCTCATCATGAAGGCGATGATCTCGGGGGTGGCCATCTCGGCGGCGATGACGAGGTCGCCCTCGTTCTCGCGGTCCTCGTCGTCGACCACGACGACGGGCCGGCCTGCGGCGATGTCGCGGACGGCCTGCTCGACGGGGTCGAGGCGGAAGGTCTCTTCGGGGATGTCGGGCACGGGCTTGAGGCTGGTCATGCCGCTGCTCCTTCGAGGGCCGGGGCGGGGTTGGTGCGGGAGCGCCGGTACCAGTCGTAGGCACCCCACACCACGAGGGCGAAGTAGACGACGTAGACCAGTCCGGAGAAGGCCAGGCCGCCGGTGAAGGCGAGGGGGACGCCGACGAGGTCGACGAGGAGCCAGGCGAACCAGAACTCGACGAGGCCGCGGGCCTGGGCCACCATCGCGACGATGGTGCCGACGAAGATGTAGGCGTCGGCCCAGGGGCTCCAGGAGAGTGCCGGGTAGAGCGTGAAGAGGCCGCCGACGGCGAGCGTGCCGAGGGCCGCTGCGGCGAGGAGCAGTCCGCGTTCGGCCCAGGTGGCGGTGCGCACGGCGATGGAGCCGTCCTGGGCCCGCTGTCGGCCGCTCTGCCAGGCGCGCCAGCCGAAGACGGCCACGCCGATGACCAGGAGCTGCTTGCCGACGCCACCGGCGAGGTGCGCGGAGGCGTAGGCGGCGATGAGGATGAGGCCGGACAGCAGCTGGGCGGGCCAGGTCCATATGGAGCGGCGCCAGCCGAGGGCGAGCGCGGCCAGGCCCATCAGGTTTCCGATCATGTCGGACCAGATGACCTGCTGGCCGAGGACCGTGAAGGCCTCCGCGTTGAGCCAGTTCAGGGCGGTCACCGGGAGTCTCCCGCCGGGTCGGCGCGCAGCGGGTCGACGCCGGCGGCCAGCAGGCGCTCGACGTACTTGGCGAGGACGTCGACCTCCAGGTTGACCGGGTCGCCGGGCTGCTTGATGCCGAGGGTGGTCAGCGCGAGGGTGGTGGGGATGAGGCTGATGGTGAACCAGTCGGCTGCGGCCTCGACGACAGTGAGGCTGACGCCGTCGACGGTGATGGAGCCCTTCTCGACGACGTAGCGGGAGAGGTGCTCCGGGAGGGCGACCTTGACGATCTCCCAGTGCTCGGAGGGGGTGCGCGAAAGGATCTCACCCGTGCCGTCGACGTGGCCCTGGACCAGGTGGCCGCCGAGCCGTCCGCCGAGGGCCATCGGGCGCTCCAGGTTGACCCGGGAGCCCGCGGTCAGGGCGCCGAGGCTGGAGCGGTTGAGGGTCTCCTGCATGACGTCGGCGGTGAACTCGCCGTCGGCGGTCTCCACGACGGTGAGGCAGACGCCGTTGACGGCGATGGAGTCGCCGTGTTTGGCGTCCTGGGTGACGAGGGGGCCGCGCAGCCGGAAGCGGGAGGCTTCCCGGAGCGGCTCGACGGCGGTGACCTCGCCCAGTTCTTCGACGATTCCGGTGAACACTCAGTGCTCCTTGGGGGCGGTGGCGGGAAGGGCGGTGATACGCAGGTCGGGGCCCACCCGGACGACCTCGGTGATGTCGAGGCGCAGGGCGTGGGTGATGTTCGTGATGCCGGCGGCGCCGAGGGCGGCGGGGCCGGCGCCCAGCAGGGCGGGGGCGAGGTAGCCGACGACGCGGTCGACGGCCCCGGCTTCGAGGAAGGCGCCCGCGAGGGTGGGTCCGCCTTCCAGGAGCAGGGAGCGCACGCCGCGGGCGTACAGCTCGGCCAGGAGTCGGTCGAGCGGGATGCGGCCGTCGCGCGGGGGCAGCCGGAGCAGGTCGACGCCGGGCAGGTGGCGGGTGTCGGCATCGTCGGCGACGACCAGCAGGGTGGGTGCGGCGGCGTCGAGGACGCGGGCGGTGGGCCGGACGGCGGCGCGGGTGTCGAGGGCCACGCGCAGGGGCTGGGTGGCACCGTCGACGCCGCGGACGGCGAGGTGCGGGTCGTCGGCGCGCAGGGTGCCGCCGCCGACCAGGACGGCATCGACCTGGGCGCGCAGCCGGTGGACGTCGGCGCGGGACTCTGCGGAGCTGATCCAGCGGCTGCTGCCGTCGGCGGCGGCGCTGCGGCCGTCGAGGGTGGCGGCGTACTTCCAGGTCACGTGGGGGCGGCCGAGGCGTACGGAGGTCAGCCAGGCGGTGTTACCGGCCTCCGCCTCGGCCCGCAGCAGTCCGGCCTCGGCCTCGATCCCGGCGGCGCGCAGGGTGGCCGCACCGCCGCTGGCCTGCGGGTTCGGGTCGGGGACTGCGTAGACCACGCGGGCAACGCCGGCGTCAGCGAGGGCCTGTGCGCAGGGGCCGGTGCGGCCCGTGTGGTTGCAGGGTTCGAGGGTGACGTAGGCCGTGCCGCCGCGGGCGGCGGCGCCTGCGGCGCGCAGGGCGTGGACCTCGGCGTGCGGGCCGCCGGCCCGCTGGTGCCAGCCCTCGCCGACGACGGCGCCGCGGGCATCGGTGATGACGCAGCCGACGACCGGGTTGGGGCTGGTGGAGCCGAGTCCGCGGGCGGCGAGTGCGATGGCCCGTCGCATGGCACGGGTACCCGCGTCGGGTGCGTGCGCGGCGTGTGTCGCCACCGGGTCCTCCTGCCTCATCGGGCACGGACTCCGGGGCCTGTCGGGATACGACAGATGGAGCGGAACAGCCCACACGGGGACGCCGAGGCCGGAACAACGGCTCGACCGGGCACATCCGGGGGGATGTGCCGATGAACCGCCGACGGCGGCGTACCGGTGACTGGCCCGCCGCGCACTGCCTCCCATCCGGACTTTAACCGTCGGTCCAGGAATTTCACCTGGTCAACCGGCCGCTGGCTGCGGACGGGTCGCGGACTATACCGCCGGTTCGGAATTACACCGACCCCGGAGTGCGCTGCTACTGGTACTCCAGCCAGTTTGCCACGACCGATCGCCCGCCATGCGGGGGATGCGATGTGGCCTGGCTCACAGAGGGTGACTCCGGGGGCGCCCCGGCGCGAACCAGGACAAGTAGTGGCGCGACTGGTCCAGACCTATTGACGGGTTGGTCTAGTCCTTTTAACGTTCCCTTCATCTCCCCGGGAACAGCCCGTCAGATGTGCGCACGTCACGGGCCAACAAGCTTCTGCACCAGTCACGTTGCTCCATGTTGTGTCCATTCGTGTCCTGCATCCTCCCCTCCCCAGGAGGCACAATGCTGTCCCCCACACGCGCGAGAGCGCTGCTCCTGGCATCCGGTGCCGCAATCGCCGGACTGCTGGTCGGCGGACTCTCCGCGGGCGTCTCGCACGCGGCAGACAACGAGAGCTGTCGCCCCGACGGCCTCTACAAGACGGCCGGTGTCGACGTCCCGTACTGCTCGGTCTACGACACCGAGGGCCGCGAGAAGATGGGCGCCGACCACCAGCGCCGCGTCATCGGCTACTTCACCGGCTGGCGCACCGGCAAGAACGGCCAGCCGTCGTACCTGGTCAACAACATCCCGTGGGACAAGATCACCCACATCAACTACGCGTTCGCGCACGTCGGCAGCGACAACAAGATCTCGGTCGGCGCCGACGGTGCGACGAACGAGGCCACCGGGATGACCTGGCCGGGCGTCGCCGGGGCCGAGATGGACCCGTCGCTCCCCTACAAGGGCCACTTCAACCTGCTGACGAAGTACAAGAAGCAGCACCCCGACGTGAAGACCCTGATCTCCGTCGGCGGCTGGGCCGAGACCGGCGGCTACTTCGGCGCGGACGGCAAGCGCGTGGCCTCCGGCGGCTTCTACAGCATGGCCACCCACGCGGACGGCTCCGTCAACCAGGCGGGCATCGACACGTTCGCCCAGTCCTCGGTGGACTTCATCCGCACGTACGGGTTCAACGGCGTCGACATCGACTACGAGTACCCGACCACGATGAAGGACGCCGGCAATCCGCTGGACTGGCAGATCGCCAACGCCCGCCGGGCCGGCCTGGTCAAGGGCTACGACGCCCTCATGAAGAGCCTGCGCCAGAAGCTGGACGCGGCCGGCGCCGCCGACGGCAAGCACTACCTGCTGACCGTCGCAGCACCCTCCTCCGGCTACCTGCTGCGCGGCATGGAGACGTTCCAGATGCAGCAGTACCTGGACTACGTCAACATCATGTCCTACGACCTGCACGGCGCCTGGAACGAGTACGTGGGCCCGAACGCCTCGCTCTTCGACGACGGCAAGGACGGCGAGCTCGCCGCCGCCGGCGTCTACGGCTCCCAGCAGTACGGCGGGATCGGCTACCTCAACACGGACTGGGCATACCACTACTTCCGCGGCTCCATGCCGGCCGGCCGGATCAACATCGGCCTGCCCTACTACACCCGCGGCCACAAGAACGTGCAGGGCGGCACCGACGGCCTGTGGGGCAAGGCCGCGGCGACCAGCTGCCCGGCCGGCTCGGGGCTGACCAAGTGCGGTGACGGCGCGGTCGGCATCGACAACCTGTGGCACGACAAGGACGACAACGGCAACGAGTCCCCGGCCGGCTCGAACCCGATGTGGCACGCCAAGAACCTGGAGAAGGGGATCGTCGGCGACTACGTCACCCAGTACGGCTTCCCGGCGAACACCTCCCTGACCGGCACCTACACCCGCAAGTACGACTCGACCCTGGTCGCGCCGTGGCTGTGGAACGCGCAGAAGAAGGTCTTCCTCTCCACCGAGGACGAGCAGTCGGTGGCCGCCAAGGCCGACTACGTGGTGGACCGCGGCATCGGTGGCACGATGGTCTGGGAGATGGCCGGCGACTACGGCTGGAACGCGGCCAAGGGCCAGTACGAGATGGGCTCGACGCTCACCTCGCTGATGTACGACAAGTTCAAGGCGGCCGCCCCGTACGGTGCGACGAAGGCGGGCGCCACCGCCCTGCCGACCCGGGCCGTGGACATCACCACGCAGTTCACCGAGTTCAAGCTGGGCGACTCGAACTACCCGATCACCCCGAAGATCAAGATCACCAACAACACGGGGACGGCACTGCCCGGCGGAACCGAGTTCCAGTTCGACTACTCGACCTCGGCCCCGAACAACGCCTCCGACCAGTCCGGCTTCGGCACGAAGATCATCAGCAGTGGCCACACGGGGAGCAACGTGGGCGGCCTGAAGGGCGACTTCCACCGGGTGTCGCTGAAGCTCCCGGCCTGGCAGTCCCTGGCCCCGGGCGCCTCCGTCGACCTGGCCTTCAACTACTACCTGCCGGTGTCCACCCCCTCCAACTGGACGGTGAACATCTCCGGCACGACGTACGCGCTCGCCGGTGACCTGGCGCGCGGCACCACGGTCGGCGAGCCGGGCGGCGGCAGCACCCCGCCCACCACTCCCCCGACCACACCTCCCACCACACCCCCCCACGACCCCGCCGCCGACCGGCGGGACCTGCACCAACCCGGCGTACGTCGCGGGCACGATCTACAACAGCGGCAACGTCGTCTCCCACCAGGGCCACAACTGGAAGGCCCAGTGGTGGACCCAGAACGAGGAACCCGGCACCACCGGCGAATGGGGCGTCTGGAAGGACCAGGGCGCCTGCTGAGCGCCCGCCGAGAACGTGAGGGGACCCGGTGGCCCGGCGGCCACCGGGTCCTCCCGCCTTCCCGCCGGACCCGGCCTCGTAGGCTGGCCCGGTGATCACACATGTCGCCCCGTCCGTAGCGGATTTCGAGGAACACCGGCCCCGGATGTTCGGCATCGCCTACCGCATGCTCGGCTCCGCCGCGGAGGCCGAGGACATCGTGCAGGACGCATATCTGCGCTGGGACTCCGCGGACCGGGCCGCCGTCGAGCACCCGGGGGCCTGGCTGGCCAAGGTCGTCACCAACCTCTGCCTCAACAGCCTCACCTCGGCGCGGGCCAAGCGCGAGAGGTACGTCGGCCCCTGGCTGCCGGAACCGGTCCTCACCGGGGACGGCACCCTCGGCCCGCTGGAGTCGGCGGAGCAGCGGGACAGCGTGTCCATGGCCCTGCTCCTGCTGCTGGAGCAGCTCACCCCGGTCGAACGCGCCGTGTACGTGCTGCGCGAGGCCTTCGCCTACAGCCACCGGGAGATCGCCGGCCTCCTCGACCTCGGGGAGGCCAACTGCCGTCAGATCTACCGGCGCGCGGCGGGCCGGATCGCCGCCGAGCGCGAGGCCGCGCCGGAAAAGCGGTTCTCCGCCGATCCGGAGCGGTGGCAGGGGCTCGTGGACAGCTTCCTGGCCGCCGCACAGAGCGGGGACCTCACCCGACTGGAGGGGGTGCTGGCGGCCGACGTGCGGTACGTGTCGGACGGCGGCGGCGTGGTCAACGCGGCGCGGCGGCCGATCCTGGGGCGCGACAACGTGGCCCGCTTCGCGATGGGCGCCATGGCGAAGTACGTGGCCGGGGTGCCGGTCAGCGTCGCGGAGGTCAACGGATCGCCCGCGCTGCTCTTCGGCGAGGTGGCAGTTCTGCTGGTGGAATTCGAGAATGGGCTGGTCAGCGAGATCAGCACGGTGGTCAACCCGGAGAAGCTGGAATTCATCCGGCGGCAGCTGTCACATTCCTGAAGGCTGTCCGGTCCAGTTGGTGGACACACCCCGCACACCACCAGGGAAGGACCGGCACCATGGGCACCATCGTCGTCACGGGAGGCACCGGAACGCTCGGCTCACTCGTCGCCGAACGGCTGCGGGCGGGCGGGCACGACGTCCGCGTGCTCAGCCGACACGCCCCGGACCACCCCGTCGACCTCCGGGACGGCAGCGGCCTGGACGCGGCGCTGTCGGGCGCGGCGGTGATCGTGCACTGCGCGAGCAACACGCGCGGGGCCGGCAAGGGCGACGACATGGCCGCCGGGAACCTGATCGAGGCTTCCCGGCGGGCCGGGACCGTCGCGAACATCGTCTACATCTCGATCGTCGGGGTGGACGCGGTCCCGCTCGGCTACTACAAGCGCAAGCTCCGGGTGGAGCGACTGCTGGAGGCGTCGGGGCTGGGCGTGACGATCCTGCGCACGACACAGTTCCACGACCTCGTGGCGATGGTGGCGGACACGGCCGCCAAGCTGCCCGTCGCACCGATCCCCAAGGGCGTATCCGTACAGCCCATCGCGGTGGGCGAGGTCGCCGCCCGCCTGGCGGAGCTGGCGGTCCCGACCCCGTCAGGTCGGGTCCCGGACATGGGCGGGCCGCAGATCCGTAGCCTGCCGGACCTGGCCCGCGTCTACCTGCGGGCGACCGGCCGCACCCGCCGCGTCCTCCCCCTCCCCCTGGCGGGCAGAACCTACGCCGCCTTCCGCCGGGGCGGCCACCTGGCCCCCACGCACGCGGTCGGCCACGAGACGTTCGAGCAGTTCGCGGCACGGCGGGGACACGGCGGGGCGGGGACGAAGGCCTGAGGGCGGCTTCGGTGGGCGGGGGCTGCGGCGAGGGGCTCCAGCACGACCGTGATCGATCGGCGCGGCGGGGCCCGCCCGGCCCTCACGTCCCGAACAGCACGCCCTGGGCCGCTTCGCGGGCCGCCAGGCGGGCACCGGCCAGGACCGCCGGGTCGCCCAGGGTCGTGGCACGGATCTCCGTCGGGACCGGGGTCAGTTTCGCCAGGCGGTGGGAGACCCGGGCGGCCAGGGCGGGACCGCCCGCGCGGCCGAGTTCTCCCGCGAGGACCACGCAGCCGGGGTCGAGGAGGGCCGCGGCGGCCGCGGCGCCCAGGGCGAGGCGTTCGGCGAGGGCTTCGAGGAAGAGCTCGCCGGCGGCTCCAGTGACGGCCTGCTCCGCCGGGCCTGCGTAGCCGTGTCGGCGCGCCAGAGCAGTGACGGCGTCCCGGCCGACCAGGGCGTGGAACCCGCCCGCGCAGTCGGCGGCCGAGGGGAGGCCCCCGGTGCCCGGTACGGGCAGGAAGCCGATCTCGCCCGCGCCGCCGGAGGCGCCCCGGCGCAGCCGGCCGTCCAGGACCACGGCCGCGCCCACCCCCGCGCCGAGCCAGAGCAGGACGAAGGAGTCCAGGTCGCGGGCGACGCCCAGGCGCTGCTCGGCGAGGGCGGCCAGGTTGGTCTCGTTCTCTACGACGACGAGGGCGGGCAGGGTCCGCTGCAGGGCCGTGACCAGGTCACGGTGCCAGGCCGGAAGGCCGATGGTGTCGCGGAGTTCGCCGGTGGCGGGGGCGACGAGGCCCGGGGCGCCCACGACGACGGTGTGCAGTTCGGCGGCACCGGCCTCGTGGGCGGTGCGCAGCAGGGCCGTGACGGCGTCCTCGGGTGCGCCGACGGGCAGGGCGGCTTCGGCCAGGGGATGGCCGAGCAGGTCGGTGACGACGGCGGTGACCCGGTCGGTGCGGACGTCGAGCGCGGCCAGGTGGGCGCGGCTGGCGACGATTCCGTAGAGCTTGGCGTTGGGGCCGCGGCGCTGTGCCCCGGATTCGCCGACGACCTCGATGAGGCCCGCTGCGGTGAGCCGGTCGACGAGGTCGGCGACGGAGGGGCGGGAGAGGCCGGTCATGTTCTTGAGCTGGGCTGCCGTCAGCGGCCCGGAGTCCTGGAGGAGTTGCAGGGCGAGGCGGTCGTTGATGGCCCGGGCCGTACTGGGTGAGGCGGGGGACGGTACCGGGGTGCGGGCTGGAGTCACGGCGCCATCCTAGGAGTCGGGCCCATTATTTATCAGGCAGGTTCCCTGATAGTTTATGCGTCATGACCGGGGACACCGACCTCAGCCCGGCGCGCCTGCGCCGTGCCCGCATCGCCATCGCCACCGTGTTCTGCGCCCACGGCGCGGTCACCGGCTCCTTCGCCACCCGCATCCCCTGGATCCAGGAGCACGCCCAGCTCAGCGCGGGCACCCTCGGGCTCGCGCTCGCCTTCCCCGCCGTGGGCGCTGCGCTCGCGATGCCGCTGGCCGGACGGATCAACCACCGGTTCGGGGCGCGGGCCGCGCTACGGGGGCTGCTGGCGCTGTGGACCCTGTCGCTGATCCTGCCGAGCCTCGCCCCGAGCCTGCCGGTCCTGTGCCTGGTGCTGCTCGTCTACGGGGCCACCGCCGGCATGTCGGACGTGGCGATGAACGCGCTGGGCGTGGAGACGGAGAACCGACTGGGCCGCTCCATCATGTCCTCCCTGCACGGCATGTGGAGCGTGGGCGCGCTGCTCGGTTCCGCGGCCGGCACGGTCGCCGCGCACGCCGGCACCGACGCCCGGCTACACCACCTGTTCGCCGCGCTCGTGCTGACCGCGGGCGGCCTGGTCGCCGTACAGGGGGTGCTGGACCTGCGCAGCGACGGGGACGCGCAGGCACCCCCGCACTTCGCCCTGCCGCCCCGGTCCGCGCTGCTGATCGGCGCGATCGGCTTCTGCGCGGTGTTCGCCGAGGGTGCGAGCCTGGACTGGTCGGCGGTCTACCTGCGGGACGTCCTGCACACGGACGCGGGCCTCGCGGCCGCCTCGACCACCGCCTTCGCACTGACCATGGCCGTGGCCAGGCTCGTCGGCGACCGGGTGGTGGACTGCTTCGGGCCGGTGCGCACGGTCCGCGCGGGTGGCGTACTGGCCACCCTCGGCGGGCTGCTCGTCGTCGGGGTCCGGCATCCGGCGGGGGCGCTGGCCGGTTTCGGACTGATCGGGCTCGGCATCGCGGTGGTGGTCCCGCTGGCCTTCGCCGCGGCGGGGCGCAGCGGGCCGGCCCCGGCACAGGCGATCGCGGGTGTCGCGACGATCACGTACACGTCGGGGCTGATCGCGCCGTCGGCGATCGGCGCGGTGGCGGACGCGACCTCGCTGGTCGTGTCGTTCGGGCTGGTGACCGTGTTGGCGTTCGCGCTGGTGATCGGCGCCGCGGTGCTGCGCCCGAGGCCGGTGACGGGGCAGTCCGGGGGCGGGGTCGCCGGGAACGCCGGATCGGCCGGCAGGGATGAACCTGTCGATATCCGGCCGTAATATGTCGACTGGCCGCAGCGGCACCCTGTCACGCTGCGGCTTCGATGTGTGCGCGGCCGCTGCCGTGCGCGTCCGGAGGACCGGGACAACCAGTGAACCGGGACAACCGGTGAAGAGGAGTGGAACATGCGCCTCGGCGTGGGCTGGACCCTGCACGGAGACGGGCGGACCCCCGCCCCCGGCGCGGTGGTCCGGCCGGAGGAGCGGCTGACGTGGCCGCGGACCGCCGGGCTGGGCGCCCAGCACGTCGTGGCGATGTTCGGGGCGAGTTTCGTCGCGCCGGTGCTGATGGGCCTGGATCCGAACCTGGCCATCATGATGTCCGGCATCGCGACGGTGATCTTCCTACTCGCGACGCGCGGCCGGGTGCCCTCGTACCTGGGCTGCTCGCTGTCCTTCGTCGGTGTCGCCGCGGCGATCCGGGCGTCGGGCGGAGACAGCGCCGTGGTCACGGGCTCCGTGTTCGTCGTCGGAGTGGCGCTGTTTCTCGCCGGTCTGGCGGTGCGGCGCTTCGGCGCGCGCGTCATCCACACGGCGATGCCGCCGATCGTGACGGGCGCGGTGGTGATGCTGATCGGCTTCAACCTGGCCCCGGTGACGGCGTCGACGTACTGGCCGCAGGACCAGTGGACAGCGTTGCTGACCATGCTGTTCACCGGGTTCGCCGTGGTGTGCCTGCGGGGCTTCTGGTCGCGCGTCGCGATCTTCCTCGGGCTGGTCTTCGGCTACGCGATCTCATGGCTCTTCGACCGGCTCTTCGGGAAGATCCACTCGACGGTGGGCGGGACGGCGGCGGTGGACCACTGGCGTCTGGACCTCTCCGCGGTCGCGGAGGCCGACTGGATCGGACTGCCGTCCTTTCACGGACCGTCCTTCGAGTGGTCGGCGATCCTGATCGCCCTGCCCGTGGTGATCGCGCTGATCGCTGAGAACGCCGGCCACATCAAGGCCGTGGGAGAGATGACCGGCGACCCCCTGGACGACATGTTGGGCACGGCTATCGCGGCGGACGGCGCCGCGTCGATGCTGTCCACGGCGGTGGGCGGCCCGCCCAACACCACCTACTCGGAGAACATCGGCGTCATGGCGGCCACCCGGGTCTACTCCACGGCGGCGTACTGGGCCGCGGCGGGCTTCGCGCTGCTCTTCGGGCTGTGCCCCAAGTTCGGCGCGGTCGTCGCGGCGATCCCGGGCGGCGTCCTCGGCGGCATCACCGTCATCCTGTACGGCATGATCGGCCTGCTCGGCGCCCAGATCTGGATCAACGGCCGGGTGGACCTGCGCAATCCGCTGAACCTGGTCCCGGCCGCCGCGGGCATCATCATCGGCGTCGGCGGGGTGAAGCTGCAGATCACCGACGACTTCGAGCTGGGCGGCATCGCACTGGGCACGATCGTGGTGATAGGGGGCTACCACGCGCTGCGATGCCTCGCCCCCGCGCACCTGAAGCCGCAGGAACCGCTGCTCGATGCGGGCACGTCCGGCTATGACGACGGCGGGGAGGCGGAGGACAAGCCCCGTTGACGGGGTTTCGCCCGAACCGGGGAAGCGTACGGCCAAGTTCCCCGGATCCGTGCCGGCGCCTGCGACTCTGCCTCCCATGGAAGCGGTGCTGGCGCGGATGCGCGCCCTGGAGGAGCGGCTCCCGCCGCGGGACGGTGTCGCCGTCTTCAACCGGGTCTACCTGACGGTGACGGAGGCCCTGCACCATCGGATCGAGCACGGGGGTTTCCCGGCGCCGCGGCGCGCGGCGACCCTCAGCGTGCGGTTCGCGGAGCGGTACCTGGCGGCGGTGGAGGCGGACCGGGCTCCGGCCTGCTGGCGCCCGTTGCTGCAGTACCGCCGCCACCCAGGGATCCGGCCGCTCCAACACGCGCTGGCCGGGATCAACGCCCACATCGGTCACGACCTGGCGCTCGCGGTGGTCGCCACCTGCGGTGAGCTGGACTGCGAACCGCGGGCCCTGGAGGCGGACTTCGACCGGGTCGGCGACACGCTGGTCTCGCTGGAGGAGCACATCCGCGAGGACCTGATGCCGGGTCCGGACCTGCTGGAGATCGCCGATCCGCTGACCCACCTGGTCGGCTCGTGGAGCCTGGAGCGGGCCCGCGCCGGTGCCTGGTCCGCGGCGCGGCTGCTGTGGACGCTGCGCCGCGCGCCTGACCTGGCCGAGGAGTTCGCGGACTCCTTGGACGCATGCGTGGGCCTGGTCGGCCGCTGCCTGCTGACTCCCCGCGGCTGAAGGGAGGGGCCCGGCCCCGTGGACAAGCGCGGGCTCCGCTCGGGGCCCGGTACGGGAACGGACCGCCGGCCCGCGTGGTGACGGCGCGGGGCGACGGCCCGTGGATCGCGGGACCGGGAGGGGGTCAGTCCTCCGGGAGTTCGACCGGGGCGATCTCGTCGTAGACGTCGCCGGGGCCCGGGTTGGTGGAGTCCGTGGACCCGCCGAGGTGGTGCATGACGCCCCAGACCGCGTTCAGGGCCGTCTGGACCGCGCCCTCGGCCCAGCCCGCCGTCCAGGAGATGTCGTCGCCCGCGAGGAAGATGCCGCGCTTGTCCTCGGGGAGGCGGTCCTGCATGAAGTGGGTGTACAGGCGGCGCTGGTAGCGGTAGTGGCCGGGGAGGTTGGCCTTGAACGCGCCCATGAAGTAGGGCTCGTCCTCCCAGGAGACGGTGACCGGATTGCCGATGATGTGGCGGCGGATGTCGACCTTGGGGTAGATCTCGCCGAGGGACTTCAGCATGACCTCCATCCGCTCGTTCGCGGACAGCGGCAGCCACTTCAGGCTGTCGTCGCACCAGGTGTACGACAGGCAGATGACGGCGGGCTTGTCGGGGCCGTTGTCCAGCAGGTAGGTGCCGCGGGTCATGCGGTCGGTCAGCGTCATCGACATGACGTCGCGGCCGGTCTCCTCGTCCTTGTCCAGCCAGAACGGCCGGTCGACGGGAACGAACAGCTTGGACGACTCCATGTAGTGGGTGCGCTCGATCGCCGTCCAGTGGTCGATCGGGAACAGCGTGTCGTCGCACTCGATCTTCGACAGGAGCATCCACGACTGGGCCGTGAAGATCGCGGCGCGGTACGTGCGGATGTCTCCGGAGGAGTCCGTGACCGTGATCCGGTTGCCCGCCGTGCGGTGCAGTCGGGTCACCGCCGGGCGCGGGGTGCCGTCGTGGAGGGCGGACAGCGAGGTCCCCTGCGCCCAGTGGACGATCTTCTCGGGCTCGCGCTCCCACAGGCGCAGCGGCAGCTGCTGCGAGCCGCCGACGATGCCGCGGTGGTGGTCGTCGGCCTCGGTGTAGACGACGCGCAGGATTTCGAGGATCGAGTTCGGGAAGTCGGTGTCCCAGCCGCCGGTGCCGAAGCCGACCTGGCCGAAGATCTCGCGCTTGCGGAAGGACTTGAAGGCCTCCGACTTGCACAGGAAGCCGTAGAAGGTCTCGTCGTCGAGCTTCTCGACGAGCTTGGCCCAGATCTCGCGGATGCGCGGGACGTCCCGCTCGCGCATCGCGGTGTTCATGTCGGAGAAGTCGGCGCCCTCGTCGAGGCAGGCGTTCCAGGCCTCGGCGACGTCGCGGTAGATCTGCGGGAGGTCGGCGATGGTCTCGGCGTAGTGGGTCTCGCCCTTGAGGTCGACGACCGTGGAGGGGGTGGCCTCGGCGAGCGGGTTCGGGAAGGGCTCGGTGACCAGGCCGACGAGGTCGATGTAGTGCTGCAGGGCCGTGGAGGAGGGCGGGAAGCGCATGGCGCCCATCTCGGCGGTGAGGCCCTCGGTCTCGGCGCCCTCGAAGCCGACGGTGCGCAGGCGGCCGCCGATCTGGTCGGCCTCGTAGACGACGGGCTTGAGGCCCATCTTCATCAGCTCGTAGGCCGAGACGATGCCGGAGAGTCCGCCGCCGATGACGGCGACCTCGGTGCCGAACTCGGTCGCGGGTATCTGGCCGAGGCCCGCCGGGTGGGCGAGGAAGTCGTCGTAGGCGTACGGGAAGTCCGGACCGAACATGGTGATCGGCGGCTGTCCGTCACTGTGCGGGACGGCGGTGGTGGGCACCGTGGACGTCATGGGGTACGACTCCTTGCGGGGCAGGGCTCGGGGGTGGAGCGGTGGGGGCGGGGTGCGGCGGGATACCGGCGGGGTCAGACGAGCGAGGCGTAGAGCCCGGGCCTGCGGTCGCGCAGGTAGGGGTTGTTCTCGCGCGAGGCGCTGAGCAGCTCGGGGTCGACCTCGCCGAACACCATTTCCTCGCCGCGGCCTGCGCGGGTGCGGGTGGTGCCGTCGGGGCTCGCCAGGCAGCTGAGACCGACGAACTCGAACTCGCCCTCGGGGCCGGTGCGGTTGACGTACGCGACGTACATCTGGTTCTCGAAGGCCCGGACGGGGACGAGGTGCTCGGCGACGAACTGGAAGGGGTGCATCTGGGCGGTCGGCACCAGGAGGAGGTCGGTACCGGCGAGTGCGTGGGCGCGGACGTTCTCGGGGAACTCCACGTCGTAGCAGATCATGATGCCGACGCGGATGCCGCCGAGGTCGGCCTGGACTACGGGGGCGTCGCCGGGGGTGAAGGCGTCCTGCTCGAAGCAGCCGAAGAGGTGGGTCTTGCGGTAGTTCGCCAGGGAGGCGCCGTCGGGGCCGATGAGCTGGGCGGAGTTGTAGACCGTGTCGCCGTCCCGCTCGGGGTAGCCGTAGAGGACCGCGAGTCCGTGGCGGCGGGCGATCTCGCCGATGGCCCGGGCGGAGTCGCCGTCGTGGGCCTCTGCGAGTCCGGGGACGGCGTCGAGGTCGAGCGCGTAGCCGGTCAGGAACATCTCCGGCGCCACCAGCAGCCCGGCCCCCGCCTGTGCGGCGCGCTCGGCGGCCTCGTCGAGCGCCTTGAGGTTCTCGGCGACGTCGCCGAGGACTCCGGAGCTCTGGAGGAGGGCGGTGCGCAGCGGGGGCATGGGCGTACCTCTGTGGCAGGAGGGGTGTGTGCGGTCCTATGAACGGTACGTTTCGCCCTCCCGGCGCAACAAGGCGCCGATGTTGCGCGCTGCTGTGCGATTCGTTGCGCGTTACGGGGCTCTGGCGGCGATTCGTTGCGTCCGGTGGCCGCAGGGGCCGGTCAGTCGGCGGTCCGGCGCAGCAGGAGGGTGGCGAAACCCCAGGTGGCGCGGTATCCGCGGAGCCATGCGGCGCGGTGGCCGTTCGCTGCGTCGAGGGCTTCGGCGCTGTCCGGGTGGTCGGGGTGGTCGAGGGCCCGTGCCGCGCCGGCGGCCCGGTCGAGGGCGGTCCCGGAGACGTCGACGCCGACGCCGTGCACGCCGGGGCGGTCGCGCAGGGCCTGCAGCAGCCACTCGCCGGGGCCGCAGCCGAGGTCGAGGACGCGTTCGGTGCCGCGGGCCACGCGCGGTCCAGGAGCCGGGCCACGGCGGCGTCGCCCAGCGGGGCCGCGATGGGGTGGTGGGTGTGGGCCAGGTGGGAGATCGTTTCTCGGTTCACCCGTACACCGTCCCGGTCCGGGACGCTCCGGGCACCCGGTTTTCCGTCCGGCGGCGCACGAGGCGCGCGGGACGAAGGGGCGGCTACGCGGGGGCGCCCGAGGTGAAGCGGCGCAGCAGCGGGGAGAGGACGAGGACGGACTTCGTGCGCTCGACGAAGGGCTCGCCCGCGATGCGTTCCAGGACCCGCTCGAAGTGCCGCATGTCGGAGGCGAAGATCTGGACGAGGGCGTCCGCGTCGCCGGTGACGGTCGACGCGGACACCACCTCGGGGTACCGCTCCAGTCCTCGCCGGATGTCGTCCGGCGAGGTGTTGTGGCGACAGTAGATCTCGATGAAGCCCTCGGTCTCCCAGCCCATGGCGGCCGGGTCGACGCGGACGGTGAATCCGGTGATGGCGCCTTCGGCGCGCAGCCGGTCCACGCGCCGCTTCACGGCGGGGGCGGAGAGCCCGACCTCGGAGCCGATGTCCGCGTAGGAGCGGCGGGCGTCCTCGGCGAGGGCGTGCACGATGCGTTCGTCGAGATCGTTCAGTCGCACGGGGGGTGAATCACTTCTGTTCAGCGACCTCCGCGGCCGGGGCGGCCACGTCGGCCACGGTGGCCAGGCTGGAGCGGCGCATGCCGTAGAAGAAGTAGATCACGAGCCCGACCGCCATCCAGCCACCGAACACCAACCAGGTGGCCAGCGGCAGCTCGGTCATGAGGTACGCGCAGAAGAGGAAGCCCAGGATCGGGGTGACCGGGAAGAGGGCGACCTTGAAGGTGCGGTTCATCTCGGGGCGGGTGTAGCGCAGGATGACGACCGCCACGTTGACCAGGCCGAAGGCGAAGAGCGTGCCGATGCTGGTGGCGTTGGCCAGTTCACCCAGCGGGATGAAGGCGGCGAGGAGTCCGCAGAAGAGGCAGACGATGATCGTGTTGACCTTCGGGGTGCCGGTCTTCTCGTCGACCTTGGCGAAGGCCTTCGGCATCAGGCCGTCGCGGGACATGGCGAAGAGGATGCGGGTCTGGCCGTAGAGGACGGCGAAGACGACGCTGGCGATGGCGACGACCGCGCCGGCGGCCAGGATGACGCTCCAGAAGGAGTGGCCGGTGACGTCTTCCATGATCTGGGCCAGGGCGGCCTCGCTGCCCTCGAACTCCTGCCACGGCATGGCGCCGACGGCGACCAGGGCGACGAGGCAGTAGATCGCGGTGACGATCAGCAGCGAGAGCATGATCGCGCGGGGCAGGTCCCGCTTCGGGTCCTTGGCCTCCTCGCCAGCCGTGGAGGCCGCGTCGAAGCCGATGTAGGAGAAGAAGAGCATGGAGGCGGCGGTGCTGATGGCGGTGACGCCGAGCGGGGCCAGCGGGGTGTAGTTGCCGGCCTTGATGCCCATGAAGCCGATCACGATGAAGAGGCCCAGCGTGACGATCTTGACGGCGACCATGATCGTGTTGATCCGGGCGCTCTCCTTGGCGCCGCGCAGCAGGAACACCATGCAGAGCAGGACGACGACCAGCGCCGGCATGTTGATGTAGCCGCCCTCGCCCAGCGGAGCGGAGAAGCCCTCGGGGATGGTGACGCCGAGCGTGCCGTCGAGCAGCTCGTTGAGGTACTGGCCCCAGCCGACGGCGACGGCGGCGACCGAGACGCCGTACTCCAGGACCAGGCACCAGCCGCAGACCCAGGCTATGAGCTCGCCCATGGTGGCGTAGGCGTAGGAGTACGAGGAGCCCGAGACGGGGATGGAGCCCGCGAGCTCGGCGTAGGAGAGCGCCGAGAAGAGCGCGGTCAGGCCCGCGACGATGAAGGCGATGAAGACGGCCGGGCCGGCGATCGGGGTGGCTTCGCCGAGGACGACGAAGATGCCCGTGCCCAGGGTCGCGCCGATGCTGATCATGGTCAGCTGCCACATGGTGAGCGAACGCTTGAGCGCGCCGCCTTCGCCCTGGCCGCCTTCGGCGACCAGCAGCTCGACCGGCTTGCGGCGGAGCAGCGGGTTGGCGGGCCTGCGGGGCTCGGAAGCGAGCGGTGGCGCCTGGCCGTGGTCGAGCACGAGGGGACTCCTTGTCACTGCGGATCGGAGAGGTCGGGGATGAGGCGTCGACCGCGACGGTCCGGAGCAGGACAGGGCCCGACGGAGGAAGGGCCTGGCATGGGGGACCGCCGAGCAGGCGATCCGCGCCACTCCACGTACAGCGAGTGAGCCTACGAGCTGAGTGATACCGCCCGTAATGGACCATCCTTGCACATTGGCGCACGATCATTGCGCGGATCGGTCACGGACAGTTGTTTGTTGCGTAGGGATGATCGATCGCTGCGCGGGCCGCCGGAGACCCGCTCCATTGACACTTCGTCAGATTTGTCGCAGCCTGCGGCCCTGAGCCGGACGCGCTCCGCACGATCGGCGCGCCGGTGCCGGTGCCGGTGCCGGCACCGGTGGCCCGAGGCGCGCCGCACACGGCAGCCGTGCCCACCGGGCCCACCGCGGCCACCCGGATCGCATCGGTGCCGCCCGGCGGCGGTGGAAGCAGGCCGCCGCGGGGTACGGGTGAACGCGGTGGCGGCGCGGCCGCCACGTGCTCCCCCGTCCCACCGTTGCCCTCGTACGGGGCGGGGCAGAAGCCCGTGGTGGACGGCGGGGTCGGCGTGGAGTTCCCGTACCCGACGATCGGAGGCGAAGGATGAGCGCACCGGTGCACGACGAGGGGCGGCCGGGACCGCGGCAGGAGCGGGCGGGGCGGCCCGGACGGGCGGTGTGGCCGGACCGGCGACAGGAGGAGCAGCAGCGGGACGACCGGCGGCAGGGCGACCGGTGGCGGGCCGAGCGGCGGGGCGCAGGGCGGGACGAGGTGCCCGGCGGATGGCAGGACCCGCAGCCCTTCCTGCGCGGGATCGCCTGGCTGGACAAGGGCCGTCCGGTGCGCGCCGACCCCGCCGACACGATGCGGCTGCCCTGGGACACCGGCGAGCGGGCCACCCTGCCCATCGGGGTGCGCCTGGAGTTCACCACCGAGACCGCGACGGCGGTCGAGATCCGCTACCGGGCCACCGTGCCCGGCCCCACGGACGCCCTGCGCGACCTCGCTCACGGCTTCGCCCTGTGGGACCGCCACGGGGTGGTCAGCGAGGTGTTCACCGAACCGGCCGCGGAGGCTGTCGTACGCATCGGGCTCGGGGGTGGCGACGGGCCTTTCCACGGTCCCTTCACCATCCACCCGCCCGAGAACCAGTCGCCCGTCGTGCTCGGCCTGCGCGGGATCGGCGGCGCCCTCGCGCCCGCACCGCCCACTCCGCGCTGGGTCGTCCACGGCGACTCCATCACCGAGGGCTGGTGGGCCACCCGCCCTGCCCACGGCTGGCCCTCCGTCGCCGGCCGAGCCCTCGGCTGGGACACCGTCAACCTTGGCTACGCGGGCGCAGCGCGCGGTGAACTCGCCACCGCCGAACAGCTCTCGGGGCTACCGGCGGACGTCCTGACCCTCGCCTTCGGCACCAACTGCTGGTCCCGGGTGCCGTTCTCCGCGCCGCTGCTGTACGAGACCACGCGCGCCTTCCTCGAACTGGTCCGCCAGGGGCACCCGCGGACCCCCCTGCTGCTGGTCTCCCCCGTGCTGCGGCCCGACGCCGAACGCACCCCGAACCGGCTCGGCGCCACCCTGGGCGCGCTGCGCGACGCGATGGAGCGCGCCGCCCACGACCGGATCGCCGCCGGTGACGCCCGGCTCGCCGTCCTCCCCGGCCGTGACCTGCTCGGACCCGAACACCTCGCGGACGGGCTGCACCCCAACGACTCCGGACACCAGGTGCTCGGCCTCGCTGTGGCCACGGCCCTGCGGCGCGCCGGGTTCGGTGCGGGGTGAGTGAAACAGCCCACACCGGACGGGGTGAACAGATCCCGTCCACCAGGGCGTGTCCTGTGCACAGTTGCCGCCGCTGGGGGCGACGGCACAGACAGACACGATGTGGGAGAGATCAACATGGGCATGAAGCGCGCAACCACCTTCGCCGCGGCCGCCGCAGCCGTCGTCCTGGCGGCCAGCGCCTGCGGCCCCTCGGACTACTCGGCCTCGGACTCCACACAGCCCGCCGGCGCCGCCGAGGCCGCCCCGGCGGCGGCCGGCCCGGGCAACCAGCCCGGCGGCCAGCTGGCGGCGTCGGTCACCGAGCAGCTCGGTTCGGTCCTGACCGACAGCGCGGGCCTGACCCTCTACCGGTTCGACAAGGACACCGCGAAGCCCCCGAAGTCCAACTGCGAGGGGGACTGCGCGAAGACCTGGCCGGTGGTCGCGGCCGGTGACGTGACCGCCGCCTCGGGCATGGACCCGTCGCTGCTCGGCGAGGTGGTGCGCAGCGACGGCACGAAGCAGCTGACGGTTGCGGGCTGGCCCGCGTACCGCTTCAACAAGGACGCCAAGCCGGGCGACATCAACGGCCAGGGGGTCGGCGGAGTGTGGTTCGCCTTCGGTCCGGACGGCAAGAAGGCGGCGAAGTCGGCTCCGGCCGAGGCCGCCCCGGACGCCCCCGCCGAGGGTGCTCCCGCCGAGGCCGGCGAGCCGACCCCCGGCCTGTCCGTCGCGAAGGACGCGAAGTTGGGCGAGCACATCGTCGACGGCAAGGGCATGACGGTCTACCGCTTCAAGAAGGACACCGCCTGGCCGATGGTCTCCAACTGCGTCGGTGACTGCCTGGCCAAATGGCCGGTCGTGCCCCCGGTGGACAAGGCCAACGCCAAGGGCATCATCGAGAAGAACTACCGGGTCATGGACCGCCCCGACGGCAAGAAGCAGCAGACCGTCGACTGCTGGCCCGTCTACACCTTCTCCGGCGACAAGAAGCCCGGCGACACCAACGGGCAGGGCGTGGGCGGAACCTGGTACGCGGTCTCCCCCGACGGCAAGCTGATCACCGTCCAGTAGCCGGCCCGATCCCCCCACCACCACGGTCCGCGCGGCCTCTGCCCCACCTCCCCCCGGGCAGGGGCCGCGCACTGTTCACGGCGCTCCGGAGCGGCCCGAACGTGCCCTCCCCGGAGGATGCCGGGGCCCGCGAGCCCGGCCGGACCGGCCGGACCCCCCACTAGACTCGGCCGCATGCTGCGCGTGCTCGCTGTCGACGACGAGAAACCGCTCCTGGAGGAACTCCTCTACCTGCTGCGCTCCGACCCCCGGGTGCGCAGCGCCGAGGGCGCCTCGGACGCCACCGAGGCGCTGCGCCGGGTCACCCGGGCGCTGGAGTCGGGTCATGACGGGCCCGACGGCATCGACGTGGTGTTCCTCGACATCCATATGGCCGGTCTGACCGGGCTGGACATCGCCCGGCTGCTGGCCGGGTTCGCGCACCCGCCGCTGATCGTGTTCGTCACCGCCCACGAAGGTTTCGCCGTGCAGGCCTTCGACCTGAAGGCCGTGGACTACGTGCTCAAGCCGGTGCGCCCGGAGCGGCTGGCCGAGGCCGTACGGCGGGCCTGTGCGCAGCTGGGCCGGGCCGAGGCGGTGCCGACCGCCGCCACGGCACCGGCACCTCCGGAGCCGGCCGAGCCGGCCGTGGTCGCGACAGCCCGGCCTGCTCCGGAGGGCGCCGCCGCCGACCGCGGCCCGGAGCAGATCGCGGTCGAACTGGGCGGCGTCACCCGCTTCGTGGCGATCGCCGACATCGCCTACGTCGAGGCGCAGGGCGACTACGCCCGCCTGCACACCGACGGGGGCAGCCATCTGGTGCGGATCCCGCTGTCCACGCTGGAGGAGCGCTGGGCGGCGCGCGGGTTCGTGCGGATCCACCGCCGCCACCTGGTGGCGCTGGCCCGGATCGACGAGCTCCGGCTGGACTCGGGCACGACCACGGTCCGGGTCGGGTCGGCGGACCTCCAGGTGAGCCGCAGGCATGCGCGGGAGCTGCGGGACCTGCTGATGCGGCACGCGACCGGTTGAATCCGGTCGCCGCGGCCCGCCGTCGCCCACCGTACGCCCCTGCCGGGCTTGTTCGCGGCGACCGCCGGGCGCGCGCGGATGCCGTTCACCGCACCGGGAGGGGCGTACGGCGATCCGCGGGAGCCGCCTGCCGCAGCGGTGGTGTGAACGGCCCGCCGATGCCGTCGCCGCTGCGTATCGTGGATCTTCCCGGCCCGGGAGGAGCGAGATGTCCGAGGTCCAGGCGCTGGTCGACGCCCTGAGCGGGCTGCCGCGGAGGCGGCCGGCGGGGCCCGCCGAGGCCGAGGCGCTGCTCGCCCTGCTGCGCAGTGCGGCCGCCCGCTGGGCAGACATCCTGTACGAGGCGGGTGAGGGCGTCCGCGATCAGGTCCCGCCGCGTGCGGAGGCGGCGCTGACGCTGGCCTTCCGGCGCGCGGAGGAGTCGTACGTGGAGCTGGAGATCGCACTGCGGGACTGCGCCGGGCATCGTGACCCGGCCATCTGACGGCGGCGGACCGGGAGGGTCCGAATCGTGTCTGTCGCCCGGTCGGGGGCCTGCGTAGACTCCGGTCACCCCGCCTCCCGTCCGAAGGACCGCTCTGGTGAACCAGACGTACGCGCTGACCGCGGTCGGTGTCGTCGTCCTGGTCACCCTGCTGCTCGGCGCGCTGGGCCTGCGGATATCCCGGACCACGTCCGACTTCTACGTGGCCTCGCGCACGGTGGGGCCGCGGCTGAACGCGGCGGCGATCAGCGGGGAGTACCTCTCCGCGGCGTCCTTCCTCGGGGTGGCCGGGCTGGTGCTGCTGCAGGGCCCCGGGATGCTCTGGTATCCGGTCGGCTACACGGCCGGATACGTGGTGCTGCTGGCACTGGTGGCCGCCCCGCTGCGGCGGTCCGGCGCCTACACGCTGCCCGACTTCGCCGAGGCGCGGCTGGAATCCCGGGCGGTGCGCCGGATCGCGGTGCTGTTCGTGGTCGGGGTCGGCTGGCTGTACCTGCTGCCGCAGTTGCAGGGGGCCGGGCTGACCTTGGAGATCCTCACCGGGGCTCCGCACTGGGCCGGCGGGCTGGTCGTGTCCTGTGTGGTGAGCGTGGCTGTGGCCGCCGGCGGGATGCGCAGCATCACCTTCGTGCAAGCCTTCCAGTACTGGCTCAAGCTGACCGCCCTGCTGGTGCCTGCGTTCTTCCTGCTCGGCGCGTGGGCCGGGGACGGTGCGCCGCGGGCCACCTTCGACGCGCCGGCGGTCTTCCGCCAGGCCACGTCGGTGACGCTCGCGCAGGACGTGCGACTGTCGGTGCGGGAGCCGCTGGCGGTGACGGTGACCGGGCAGGTGGACGGCCGCAGCCATGTGTCGGTACCGCTGGTGCTGGCCGCCGGTGAACATTCCGTACGGGCTCACGCGCGGCTGGAGTTCGCCGCGGACACACCGGTCCCGGACGCCCGGGCGGAGCCGGGGGCGGGGGTGGGCACGTGGTCGGAGCCGCCGTCCGGGGAGCTGCGGGAGTACCGGCTGTACGCCACGTACGGACTGATCCTGGCGACGTTCCTCGGGACGATGGGCTTGCCGCACGTGGCGGTCCGCTTCTACACGAGCCCCAACGGGCGGGCGGCGCGGCGCACCACGCTGGTGGTGCTGGGGCTGGTCGGTGCCTTCTACCTGCTGCCGCCGGTGTACGGGGCGCTGGGCCGGATCTACGCCCCCGAGCTGGCGCTGACGGGTGACGCGGACGCCGCGGTGCTGGTGCTCCCGGAGCGGATGCTGGGCGGTGTGCTGGGCGAGTTGCTGGGGGCCCTGCTGGCCGGGGGTGCCTTTGCGGCGTTCCTGTCGACGGCCTCGGGCCTGACCGTGGCGGTGGCCGGGGTACTGCACCAGGACGTGCTGCCGAGGTGCGGGGCGCACGGTTTCCGGTGGGCGGCGCTGGTGGCGATCGGGGTGCCGCTGGGCGGGAGCATGGCGGCCACCCAGGTGCCGGTGGCGGACGCGGTGGGCCTGGCGTTCGCCGTGTCGGCCTCGTCGTTCTGCCCGCTGCTGGTGCTGGGCATCTGGTGGCGCGGACTGACCCCGCCGGGTGCGGTGGCCGGGCTGGTCACCGGTGGCGGGGCCGCGCTGAGCGCAGTGCTGGCGACACGGACCGGGCTGGCTCCGGCGGGCTGGGCGCACACGATGCTGGCCTGGCCGGCGGCATGGTCGGTACCGCTCGGGTTCCTGACGATGGTGGCGGTGTCGCTGGCCACCCGGTCCCGGATACCGGCGGGGACGGCGGCGATCCTGACCCGGCTGCACCTGCCGGAGGTCGTGGCGGGGAGCCGTGCGGGGGGCCTGCGGTGACCGGGGTGGGACAGGCACTGCTCGCCGTGCTGGTGGTGGCGGGTGCGGCGGTGATGCTGGGGCTCGGCTGGGCGGCGGGCCGCTGGCACGCGCGGCGCGGGGAGCGCCTGGCGGGTCTGGACCTGGGCACTCCGGTGGAGCGGGCCACCTTCCACACGCTGCACACGGCTTCGCTGGCCGCTCCCCCGCTGCGCGCCGGACTGACCGAGGATGCGGCGCGCAAGGCGGCCCGGCGGCTGCGGTCGCTGCTGGGGACGGAGGCGCTGTGCCTGACGGACCGGGAGGCGGTCCTGGCGTGGGACGGCCCGGGTGCCGACCACCACGAGCGGCGGGCGATGGCGCGGGTGGCGGTGATGCTGGAGTCGGGGCGCAGCCAGAGCGTGCGGACGGACTGCCTGCGGCCGGACTGTCCGCTGAAGTGGGCGGTGTTCGCCCCGCTGACCGGCGAGGACGGGGTGCTGGGGGCGCTGGTGGCGTACGGGTCGCGGGAGTCGGCGGTGTTGGTACGGGCCGCGACGGAGGTGGCGCGGTGGGTGTCGGTGCAGCTGGAGCTGTCCGAGCTGGACCGTTCGCGGACCCGGCTGATGGAGGCGGAGATCAAGGCACTGCGGGCGCAGATCTCCCCGCATTTCATCTTCAACTCGCTGGCGGCGATCGCCTCGTTCGTGCGGACCGATCCGGAGCGGGCGCGGGAGCTGCTGCTGGAGTTCGCGGACTTCACGCGTTACTCCTTCCGCCGGCACGGCGAATTCACCACGCTGGCCGATGAGTTGCGTTCCATCCAGCAGTACCTGGCGCTGGCCGGGGCCCGGTTCGGTGACCGGCTGAAGGTGACCTTGCAGGTGGCGCCCGAGGTGCTGCCGGTGGCCCTGCCGTTCCTGTGTCTGCAGCCGCTGGTGGAGAACGCCGTCAAACACGGGCTGGAGGACTCGACCAAGGAGTGCCGGATCACGATCACGGCACAGGACACGGGTCCCGACGCCGTGATCACCGTCGAGGACAACGGGGTGGGGATGGATCCGGCCCTGTTGCGCCGGATCCTGGCCGGGGAGCGCGGGGGTTCCTCGTCGGGGGTGGGACTGCCCAATGTCGACGAGCGGATCCGGCAGGTGTACGGGGACGCGTACGGTCCGGTGATGGAGACGGGGGTCGGCGCCGGCATGAAGGTGACCGTGCGCATCCCCAAATACCACGCGGGCGTGCACAGTTCTCCGTCGGGGCGGGTCCTGCCGCCGCGGTGCTGAAGGCCCGCGGCCTCGGGTCCGTCCGTGCCGGACGGACCCGAGGCCGCGGGAGCGGGGGCACGGGGCCCCTGCCGCCGGGTCCTCTATCGCCGGGTTCAGCTCCAGCTGGCGTGCAGCGGCTTGCCCTCGGCGTAGCCGGCTGCGGACTGGATGCCGACCACGGCCTTCTCCTCGAACTCCGCGAGGGATCCGGCACCGGCGTAGGTGCAGGAGGAGCGGACGCCGGCGATGATCGAGTCGATCAGGTCCTCGACGCCCGGACGGGCCGGGTCGAGGAACATGCGCGAGGTGGAGATGCCCTCCTCGAACAGGCCCTTGCGGGCGCGGTCGTAGGCCGACTCCTCGCTGGTGCGGTTCTGCACGGCGCGGGCGGAGGCCATGCCGAAGGACTCCTTGTAGAGGCGGCCCTCGGCGGACTGCTGGAGGTCGCCCGGGGACTCGTACGTGCCCGCGAACCAGGAACCGATCATGACGTTGGAGGCGCCGGCGGCCAGCGCCATCGCCACGTCGCGCGGGTGACGGACACCGCCGTCGGCCCAGACGTGCTTGCCGTACTTCCTGGCCTCGGCCGCGCACTCCAGCACGGCGGAGAACTGCGGGCGGCCCACGCCGGTCATCATGCGGGTGGTGCACATGGCGCCGGGGCCCACACCGACCTTGATGATGTCCGCGCCGGCCTCGATGAGGTCCTTGACGCCCTCGGCGGCGACGATGTTGCCGGCCACGATCGGGACCTGCGGGTCCAGCGCGCGGACGGCCTTGATCGCATTGATCATCGACTCCTGGTGACCGTGCGCCGTGTCGATGACGAGCGTGTCCACGCCCGCGTCGAGCAGCTGCTTGGCCTTGGCCGCGAAGTCGCCGTTGATGCCGACGGCGGCTGCGATGCGGAGCTTGCCGTCGGCGTCGGTGGCCGGGGTGTAGAGGGTCGCGCGCAGGGCACCCTTGCGGGTGAGGATGCCGACGAGCCTGCCGTCCTGGTCGACGGCCGGGGCCAGCTTGCGGTGGCCCGCGTCCAGCTTGTTGAAGGCCTCGCGGGGATCGATGTCGGCGTCGATGAGCAACAGCTCCTTCGACATGACCTCGGAGAGCTGGGTGAAGCGGTCGACGCCGGTCAGGTCGTGCTCGGTGACGACGCCGACCGGGCGCCCCTCGCCGTCGACGACGACTCCGGCACCGTGGGCGCGCTTGGGCAGCAGGGACAGTGCGTCCGCGACGGTCTGGGTGGGCGTCAGCGTGATCGGGGTGTCGAGCACGAGGTGGCGGGTCTTCACCCAGGAGATGACGTCGGTGACGACCTCGATCGGGATGTCCTGGGGGATGACGACGATGCCGCCGCGGCGGGCGACGGTTTCGGCCATCCGGCGGCCGGCGATCGCGGTCATGTTCGCCACGACAAGGGGAATGGTGGTGCCGGTCCCGTCGGGCGAGGAGAGGTCGACGCCCTGGCGGGAACCGACCGCGGAGCGGCTCGGCACCATGAACACATCGTCGTACGTCAGGTCGTACGGCGGCTTCAGGTCATTGAGGAAACGCACGTGCTGAACATCCCAGTCCATCGGAGGTGCCTCGACAGGGTGCAGCCGAGGAAACGCACGTACTTCATTCTCCCACGACCTGGCGTTCACACCGCCCGGGCCGATCGTCCAAGGCGTTGTGAGCCGCATGGTGCCTTCCTACGGGACCGTGGTCCCGCCGAGGTGCGGGCGCACGTCCTCGGGGGCGGGATGCACCCGGTCGGGTCACAGTGGAAGGGTCGGAACAGGTCCCGGGGCGTCCGGGCCGAGCAGCGGTGGAGGGTCCATGACGGCGACGACGCGGGACGAGGCGCCCGTCGTGCTGGAAGGCGGCGGGCTGGAGGTGCGGATGCGGGAGATCGGTGGCGACCTGACCGTCGGGTTCTTCCGCCTCCCGGAGGGCGCCGATCTCACGGAGGCCGTCAAGGGGCTCCCCGGCGACATGTGCCCGTGCCCGCACTGGGGCTACCTCCTCAAGGGCCGGCTGCTGATGCGGACCGCCGACGGCGAGGAGGTGTACGAGGAGGGGCAGGCCTTCTACTGGGGCCCCGGGCACATCCCGGTGGCGCTGACCGACACGGAGTACGTCGACTTCTCGCCGACCGCCGAGTTCCAGCGCGTCCTGGAGCACGTCAGGGGGCGGGCGGGCTGAGGGCGGCCGGGGCCGCGCGACGGGTCGCGGTGGCGGGAGCGGGTCTTCGGTGGATGGCGGTCGCGCCGCCGGTCAGCGCAAGCGCCGATCCGCCGTGCCGGTGGGCGATGAGCTCGGCGGCGATGGCCAGGGCGGTCTCCTCGGGGGTGGCGCCCCCGAGGTCGAGGCCGATGGGTGAGCGCAGCCTGGCCAGGGCGGAGTCCGTCACCCCTTCCGCGCGCAGGCGCCTGGCACGTTCGGCGTGGGTGCGCCGGGATCCCATGGCGCCCACGTAGCCCAGCGGCAGCCGCAGGGCCAGCTCCAGCAGCGGTACGTCGAACTTGGCGTCGTGGGTGAGGACGCAGACGGCGGTACGGGCGTCCAGCCGGCCCGCCTCCCACTGCGCGGCCAGATGGCGGTGCGGCCAGTCGACGACGACCTCGTCGGCGTCGGGGAAGCGCGCCGGGGTCGCGAAGACGGGCCGGGCGTCGCAGACCGTGACCCGGTGGCCGAGGAAGGCGCCGATCCGGGCCAGGGCGGCGGCGAAGTCGATCGCCCCGTAGACGAGGAGCCGGGGCGGTTCGGCGGCGGACTCGACGAGCAGCCTCAGCGGCTCGCCGCAGACCCCGTCGGCGGTGGCGAGCTCGGTGGTGCCGGTACGGCCGGCGAGCAGCAGGGCGTGGGCCCGGCCTGCGGCGGCGCGGTCGAGGGCGGCGCCGCCGGCCAGTCCGCCCTGGTAGGAGCCGTCGGCGCGGACGGCGAGCGCCCGACCGAGCTGTCGGGGCGGGCCGGACACCACACGGGCGAGCGCGGCGCGGGTCCCGTCCGCGGCGGCGTCGAGGACCGCGCCGAGTACGGGCCGCACCGGGTCGCGGCCGCGCACCGGGGTGACGAGGACGTCGAGGACTCCGCCGCAGGTCAGGCCCACGGCGAAGGCGTCGTCATCGCTGTAGCCGAAGCGGTGCAGGCCGCCCCGGCCGGTGGCGATCGCGTCCAGGCAGAGCTCGTGGACGGCGGATTCCACGCAGCCTCCGGACAGGGAGCCGAGCGCGGTGCCCCGGTCGTCGACGGCGAGCGAGGCACCGGGGCCGCGCGGCGCGCTGCCGCTGACGGCGACCACGGTGGCCAGGGCGAATTCCCGGCGTCCGGCGCACCACGCGCGTAGCTCCTCGGCGATGTCGAGCATCAGCGGATGTACTCGCGGCGCGGGGTCTGTCCGGGCAGGTGCGGGGGCAGCATGTCCGGGGTGGCCGGGCGTGCTGCGGGGGGCCGGGTGGCGGCTGCGGGACGTGCGGGACCGGGGTACCGGTCGTCGGCGTGCGGGCGTGCGCCGAGGAGTTTCGCGGCGTGGGCGACGCTCGCCAGGGTGGCGTGGTGGTGCCAGCCGCGGAAGGAGCGGCCTTCGAAGTCGCGGATGCCGACCGGTTCGCAGGTCTCGGTGAAGTCCAGGGAGACCCGGTCGGTCAGTTTGGCGAGCAGGAAGAGCTGGGCGAGCGGCCGGTCCCCGATGTTGGTGATCCAGAACTCGGAGGGGAGCAGGCCCGCTTCGGTCCAGGCCCCGACCAGCAGCAGCGGGGTGGGCGGGGAGGGCGCGGGACGGTCCTCGCACGGGGTGGCGACGATCGGGGCCGAGGTCAGCAGGGTCACCGCTCCCTCGGACCGGCCGTGCCGGGTCCACTCCACGACGCGGCGCTGAGAGCGCAGGGAGTCGATGAGTTCGCGTGCGGGTGCGGTGTACGGGCCGGGTTTGTGCCGGCCCGCACCGCCGAAGGAGACGGGCAGCGAGCCGTCGACCTTGAAGACGAAGGGGATGTCCTGGAGGGCGAAGGAGTCGACGCTCCGCGGCAGATCGCAGTTGGCGACCTCCATCACCACGGGCCGGCGCTGGAGTTGCCAGGTGGCGGCCATCCGCTGGACGGCGTGTACCGCGTCCTGGGCGGGGGTGAGGGAGCGGGCGGTGTCCGGGATGCCGGCCCGCCGGCGGCGCATGAGTTCGCTGGTCCAGGGTCCGGGGAGGGTGAGGGTCCATTCGACCGGGAAGCTGGCTTCGCTGGAGGCGAGCCAGATCCCGCTGGCCTGCTGGCAGTTGGCGGTGCGGCCGAGCTGGGGGACGAACTGCCGGCCGACACCGACCGAGCGGTCCCCGGCCTTCTCTATGACCATGGGCTGGAGCACCCAGGCCAGGGGGCGCTGCGCAGTGCGTTCGAGGTGCTGGGCGAGGGAGCGCCGGACGGGCGTCCAGTCCCAGGGGGACTTGCTGATGAACTGCTGGAGGCTCTGCTCGACCGAACTCGCCCCCGTTCCGGCGATGTTACGGATTGTTTTCTTCCCGTTGGTCCGCACGAGGCCGTTCAGATAAACGCGGGCCCAGTTTCGCTGGTCCCGCCGGGGTAAGGACTCAAAGAGAAGAGAGATCATGACATCGATCAATTCGGAGACTTCCTTGACGGAATCCTCCGGCAGGACTGCGCGAGCCATCTGGGCCTCCCCCGCGACCAGCTAGATCCAATACCCTACTTGACCGCGAAGAACGGCCGTAGGCCCCTGCGGCTACTTCCTGAGGTCGCTGGCAGATTCGAGCCGCTCTTCCTCTACCACGAGGGGGATGGGGATCTGGTTCGCCGCATAGTAGATCGCGATCAGGAAGTGTGCGACAAGCGTGAGCGGTGCCGAGAAGAAGGCCAGGACGACCGTGCACGGATAGGCGATGGCACCGAGGCCGAAACGCACCCTGGTGGCCCGCGCCCCGTCCCTGTCCACCTGCTCGTGGAAGAGGTGCCCGACCCGGGTGACGTACCACCAGAACAGCAGGAACGCCAAGGCGTAGGCCACGGTGACGAGACTGTAGAGGACCGCGGCCGGGTTCGCGTCACTGCCCTCGGTGAGGTGCTCGGCGAGCACGTTGGTGGTGTACGGGATCACCGATACCACCATCAGCACCATGAGATTCAGGAACAACAGCGGACGGTCGACCCGCTTGAGGTGACTGAAGATGGTGTGGTGGTTCACCCACATCACACCGATGATGAGGAAGCTCACCACATAGGCGGCGTAATGGGGCCACTGTTCACGGACCCCGTGCCAGAAGTCCGAACCGGTTTCTTCCGGAACCTTTAATTCCAGGACGAGGATTGTAATGATGATGGCGAATACGCCGTCACTGAATGCCTCGACCCGCCCGGTCTCATTTTCCATGACCTCCCCTTTACCGTTTCCCGGCGTGCGCACCGCGGTCCGCACATACGGGGAGAGCGCGTTCACCCGCTCTCCCCGCACACGCTACCCAGATTTCCGGCCTCAGCTGCCGAATCCGGCGGTCTGGCGCCAGATTCGGCCATCGCGGACCACGAGTGTCCCGAATGCGTGCTCCGGTTCACCGTTCAGGTTCATGATCGCCCGATAGAAGATGGTGTCCTCGGTCTCGACGTACTCCTGAAGTTCCACCAGCGTCGGCTTCACGCTGAGGTAGCCGGTGAAGGTCTCACGCACCGCTTCGATGCCCACCGAGACGCCCTCGAACCGCAACAGCACGGCGTCGTCGGTGTAGTTCTTCATCACCGCCTCGATGTCCAAGGCGGCCAGCGCCTCCATCTGGCGGACGAACACCGGGTGCAGTGTGGAGATGTCGTACGTGGCCATGTCGACTCCGTTTCACTGGGGAGAGGTGCCTTCGGTAGGTGCGGTTTCCACTGCGGTATCGGGTTTCTGTGCAGGTGAGACGCAGGATTGTGCGCTGCCTGCGAAGGGCAGCCGCACGACCATCCGGGTCTCGCCGGGACGCGAGCGGGCGGTGAGCGACCCGCGGTGGCGCTGAGTCACGATGCGATAGCTGAGGTGCAGCCCCAGGCCCGTGCCCTTGCCCACATCCTTGGTCGTGTAGAAGGGCTCGAAGATCCGCGGCAGGGACTCCTCGGGAATGCCCCGCCCGGTGTCGGCAACCTCCACGACCATGCAGACGCCCTCGGACCGGGCGCTCAGCGTCAGCACGCCGGCACCTTCCATGGCCTCGACGGCGTTGTCGACCAGGTTGGTCCACACCTGGTTCAACTCGCTGGGATAGCCCGTCAGTTCGGGAAGATCCGGATCGTACGCACGCACGATGCTGATGCCGTCGAGCTTGGCACGCAGCACCACCAGCGTGTTCTCCAGCCCCTCGGTCACCGAGAAGCGCTGTTCGGGCGCCCGGTCGAGATTGGCGTAATCCCGGGTGGCGGAAACAAGTTGGGAGATCCTGGGGCCTGCGGCCCGCAGCTCGGCCGCGAGCGACCGGATCTCCAGCAGCGCCGCCAGGTGGTCGAGGGCGCGGGGCAGCGCCTCCTTGCCGACCCCCTCGATCCGCTCCAGGAGCCAGCCCAGTTCCCGTCCCAGATCGGAGACGCCCGATCCCAGCAGGCCGGGGCGTTCGGCTCCGGCCTCGTCGGCCCAGTCGGCGATCTCCTCCTCGGCGTCGGCCTGGGCCAGCGGATCGGTGGTGACCGGTGGCGGCAGTCCGTCCAGTTCCGCGGTGAGCCGGTCGAGGACCGAACGTTCGGCGGCGGTGGCGGCCGCACCCCAGTCCTGTGCGGTCCGGGTGAGCCGGTCCAGGGCCGGGGCCAGTTCCTGCGCGGCCCGGGCCACGGCGGCCGCCGGGTTGTTCAGCTCGTGCGCGAGCCCGGCGGCAAGGGTGCCGAGCGCCTCCACGGTGGCCCGTTTGCGGGCCTGCACCTCGGAGGACTTGATGCGCCAGGCCAGCACGGGGATCAGTACGGCGGCCACCCCGTGGCAGCGCGTGAGCATCTCGAAGAAGACCGCCTTGGGGTACGCCACCACCGTGGTCGCCGGCCCGCTCGCGGCGGCGGTCGCCACGTACGCGCCGTCCGTCAGCAGCGGCAGCTCGCCGGTGAACCGGTGGGCTGCCGGGGGTTTGCCGTCGTGGTCCTCGGCCGCGGCGCTCTCCTCCTCGGTGGAATGCCGGGTGAGCACCTCCTCCCGGCCGTCGACGACCTTGGTGACGACGAGCCCGCCCGAGAGCAGCACGTGGAAGCCGGTGGCCTCCTCGCCGTCCCGGAAGAGCACCTCCCCGTCGGCGAGGAGCTGCGGCCGGGACACCGACACCAGCCAGTCGAGCTGGTCCTCGGTGATCCCCGCGAAGACCTCGAGTCCGCGCAGGGCGGAGCGCAGCTCCGGTGCGGTCATGTGCGGTGCGGTCATGTGCGGTGCGGTCGGGTCCGGTGTGCTCATGCGGTGCTCCCCTCGGCCTTGGTGCGGGCGGCCAGGCGCAGGGTGGCCAGCAGGGCCACCGCGCACACCGCGGCGACGGCGGCCATGAAACCGACCGAGGTGCGGTGCAGCCCGTGGATGTTGGTGAGCATCCCGGCGAGCACGGCCGGCACGCTCATCGCGAGGTACGCGAAGACGTATACGGCGGCGGTCAGTTCGCCGCGGTGGGCCGGATCGGCCAGCCCGCTCAGCGCCCGGAAGGCGCCGAGGAAGGCGGCTCCCCAGCCGCTGCCGAGGACGGCCGTGGCCGCCAGGAACAGGGGAGCCGAGCCCAGGCCCAGTGCAAGCAGCACGAGCGCGAGACCGGTGAGCAGGCCGAGCAGCCCGAGCACGGCGGTGCGCAGCGCCGCGGTGCGGCCGAGCAGGAGCTGGGCGGCGGTGGCGGCGCCGGCGAGCAGTGCGACGGTGGCCCCGCCGACGAGGTAGTTCGTGGACCGGAGCAGGGACAGGGCCAGGTGCGGGCCGAGGGAGAGGTAGAAGCCGCCCACGGACCAGACGGCGACGATGGTCAGCACGAGGACCAGGAAGCGGCCCCGAGCGCCGGCCGGTACGTGGATCCGGTGCGGGACCACCCGCAGTCGGCCGCCGGCGCCGGGAGCGCTCTCTCGCATGCGGACGACCCCCACCAGCGTCACGGCGAAGGCCCCGATGAGCAGCAGGTAGCTCAGGACGGTCGGTGCGGGCGCGTACTGGACGAGCAGTCCGGCACCGATCCCGCCGAGCCCGATGCCCACGGTCGGGCCGGCACTGTTGACCTGGGCGCCGAGGGCGGGCCGCGCAACCGGGCTGAGTTCCAGCAGGGCCGCGCCCATCGCGCCGGTGGCCAGTCCCACGGCGAGCCCCTGCACGGCGCGGGCCACGAGGAGCAGCCCGAGCCCTTGTGCCCCGGCGAAGCAGGCCATCGAGACGATCGCCAGGACCAGCCCGGCGGCGAGGACGGGGCGCCGGCCCAGGGTGTCGGAGAGGGACCCGAAGAGCAGCAGCCCGGTCAGCACGGTGACGGCGTACAGGGCGAAGACGACCGTGATCGTGCCGGAGGACAGGTCCCACTTCTGCTGGTAGAGCACGTAGAGGGCGGAGGGTACGGAGGAGGAGAGCATCAGCAGGACGAGGACGGCACCCACCACCCAGAAGCCGGAGCCTCTGGGCGCGCCGGCCGCGTGGGCGGCTGGGTGCACGGTTGCCCCCGTGGTCGTTTCGGACGGATCGGCCACTGCTTCACTCAACTCCCCCGTGTCGGGCCCGGCGGGCCCCGTGGTCGGCCGGTCAGGTGCGGGCCCGCTCGGCCCTCTGCAGCGCGCGGGCGGTGAGGACCCCCGCGAGGTGGCCGAGGTATTCGGCCGAGGTGCCGCGCCCGGGGACGAACAGCTCCCGGGGTTCGGCGCGGAAGGCGGCGAGGACGGCTTCGGTGCTGTACGGGCCCCCGCGCAGCCGGTCTTCGACCCCGCGCAGGCGCAGGGGCCGGGGGGTGGCCGCGGTGACGGCGATGCGGGGCCCGTCGGGGGTGATCCGTGCGGCCGTGGCGCAGACCGGGTAGCGGGTGGCCCGGTCGGCGGACTTCTCGAAGGCGGCGGCCGGGCCGGCTGCGGGCACCAGCAGTGCGGTGAGGATCTGGCCGGCGGGCGCGGTACCGGCGGCGAATTCCTCGGCCGGGACGGTGGTGCGCCCGCCGGGGCCGGCCAGTTCGACGACGGCGTCGGCGGCGAGGGCGGCGACCGGCAGGTCGGTGGACCGCCCGGCGGCGACGAGGTTGCCGCCGACGGTGCCGAGGTTGCGGACCTGGGGGTCGCCGTTGGAACGGGCCGCGGCGGCCAGTTCCGGTGCTTCGGCGAGGACCAGCGCATCGGCGGCGAGGTCGGCGAGCGTGGTGAGGGCCCCGATGCGCAGCTGCCGTCCGTCGGAGGTGCGGGCGGTGCCGCGCAGCTCGGCCAGCTGCCGGATGTCGACGAGCAGGCGGGCGCTGTCGGCTCCGGCGCGCAGGTCGGGCAGCAGGCTCTGGCCGCCGGCCAGGACCCGGGCGCCCCGGACGTCGGACAGCAGGGCCAGTGCCTCGTCGAGGCCATTGGGGCGGGCGTAGTCGAACTCGGTGAGGATCACTGGGATTCCCCTCTCAGGTGGCGCCAGACCTTCTCGGGGGTGAGCGGCATGTCGATGTGGCGGACGCCCAGGTCGCGGAGGGCGTCGACGACGGCGTTGACGACGGCGGCCGCCGGCGGCACGGTGGCGATCTCCCCCGCGCCCTTGGCACCGAGCGGGTTATGCGGGCTGGGCGTGACGGTCTTGTCGAGCGCGAAGAACGGCGCGTCGGCCGCGCGCGGGAGGGCGTAGTGGCCGAGGTCCGAGCTGATCAGCCGGCCGTTCTCGTCGTATTCGGCGGCTTCCATGAGGGCCTGGCCGAGACCGTGGACGATGCTGCCCTCGATCTGCCCCTGGACGATCTTCGGGTTGCCGATGTTGCCGGCGTCGTCGACGGCGGTGTAGGCGACCACCTCGGTCTCACCGGTCAGTTCGTCGATCTCGACGACGGCGACGTGCGTGCCGAAGGGGTAGTTGAAGTCCGGCGGGTCGAAGTGAGTGGTCTCGTCCAGGGCCGGCTCGATCTCCGGGGGCAGGCCCCAGCCGTACCACATGGCCATCGCGAGTTCGGCGAAGGTCTTGGTGTTCTCCGGGTTGCCCTCCTCGTGGATCGCGCCGCCCTCGTATACGACCTTGTCCTCGGGCACGCCCAGGAAGACGGCGCCGGCCCGGACCAGTTTGGCCTTGAGCTTGCGGGCGGTGAGGACCACCGCGGGCGCGGCCATGCTGTAGGAGCGGGAGCCGTAGGTGCCCTGGCCGTACGGGGCCTTCTGCGTGTCGCCCTCGTGGACCTGGACGGTCGTGGGGTCGATGCCGAGCTCGTCGGCGGCGACCTGGGCGAAGATCGTCCCGTGGCTCTGGCCGGTGGAGGCCGAACCGACGGTGACGGTGACCTCGCCGGTGGGGTGGATGCGGATGTTGGCGCTCTCCCAGGTGCCGCCGAGCATGCCCTCCTGCGACATTCGGGTGGAGGGGCCGACGCCGCAGATCGCGACGTAGGTGGCGATGCCGACGCCGAGGCGCTTGCCGCGGGTACGGGCCTCGGCCCTGCGGGCGGGCATGTCGCCGTATCCGGACAGCTCGATGGCCTTGTCGAAGTTGAGCCGGTAGTTCCCGGAGTCGTAGGTCCAGCCGAGGCCGTTGTCGTACGGGAACTTCTCCTCCGGCACCAGGTTCTTGCGCCGCACCGCCGCCGGGTCCATGCCGATCTCGTCGGCGTACCGGTCGACGAGCCGCTCCATGAGGAAGGCGGCCTCGGCGCGTCCGCTGCCGCGCTGGGCGCCGAGGGAGACGGTGTTGGTGAAGGCGGCGTACACCTCGCAGAAGGCGGCGCCGATGTCGTACATCCCGCTGATGGAACGGCCCATCAGGGCGGTGGCGACGCCGGGGCCGATCGTCGAGGGGTACGCGCCGAGGTTGGCGTAGCTGGTGCAGCGCACGGCGGTGATGCGGCCGTCGCGGGTGCCGGCGAGGGTGACGTGCTGGCGGTGGTCGCGGCCCTGGACGGTGGAGCTCATCAGGCCGGTGCGGGTGTCCACCCATTTCACGGGGCGGCCGAGCGCCTTGGAGAGCAGCAGCACCAGGGGCATGTCGGGGTAGAGGTACCCCTTGGTGCCGAAGCTGCCGCCGACGGTGGGGGCGATCACCCGGAGTTTGTTGAAGGGGATGCCGAGGACCAGGGCGGCGAGCAGGAAGCGGTGGTTGTGCGGGCCCTGGGTGGAGGCGTAGAGGGTGTACTCGCCGGTGGCCGGGTCGTAGTCGCCGACCGCGCCGCGCGGCTCGATCGGACTGTTGATGGTGCGCTGGTTGACCAGGTCGAGTTCGACGGTGACCTCGGCGGCGGCGATGGCCGCGTCGGTGCGGTCCTTGTCGCCGCAGGTCCAGTAGGCGTTGAGGTTGCCCGGGACGGCCTCGTGGAGCTGGGGCGCGCCGTCGGCGAGGGCCTCGTCGGCACGGGTGACGACGGGCAGCGGCTCGTACTCGACGTGGATGGCGGCCAGCGCCGCGGCGGCCTGCCGCGGGGTCTCGGCGACGACCACGGCGACGGGATCTCCAACGTGGCGGACGGTGTCGCCGGTCAGGACCGGGCGGGCGCCGGGGAGTCCGTAGGGGTGCGGCGGGAAGTGGCTCTCGACCCCGCCGGGGATCCAGATGCAGGGCAGCGGCATGACGTCGGTGAAGTCGGCCGCGGTGGCCACCTTCAGCACGCCGGGCAGCTGCTCGGCCGCCTTGGTCTCGATGGAGAGGATCTTCGCGTGCGCCACCGGACTGCCCAGGATGGCCATGTGCGCGGTGCCCGGCAGGTCGATGTCCGCGACGTACGTGGCTTCGCCGCGCAGTAGCTGCGGATCCTCGCGGCTGTCCAGCGGCTGCCCGAGCACTCCACCCCGGCCGGCCGGGGCGTCCCCCGTCACTGTGGTCATGTCCCTCACACCTCCGGTACGGCTGCGGTGGATGCGGCGGAGCCGGCGGGCACCTCGTCGCGGGAGGCGGCGCAGGCGCGCTGCACCCCTCGTACGACGCTGTGGTAGCCGGTGCAGCGGCACAGGTTGCCGGTGAGCCACTCGCGGATCTCGGGCTCGGTGGGGGCCGGGCCGTCGGCGGTGGCGTCCACGAGCTCGCCGAGCGCCATGACCATTCCGGGGGTGCAGAAGCCGCACTGGGTGCCGTGCTCCTGGCGCAGGGCCTCCTGCAGTCCGGACAGTTCCCCGCCCCGGGCGGTGACGCCTTCGATGGTGGCGACCTCGCCGCCGGCGGCGGAGGCGGTGAGGACCAGGCAGCTCTTGACGGACCGGCCGTCGAGGCGGACCACGCAGGAGCCGCACTGGCCGGTGTCGCAGCCGACCTTGGTGCCGGTCAGGCCGAGGCCGTCGCGGAGCCTTTCCACGAGCAGTTCGTTCGGCTGCGCCGAGAACTGCTCGGGTCTTCCGTTCACGTTCAGTGTGATGTCCATGCCAGCGCCTGCGCTTCCGTGAGCGGCCGGTTGAAGAGGGGCCCGCCGGGCTGCTGGAGAATTCCCCCGGAGTGCAGCGGACCGGTGTCGACGGGCGCGAATCCGAGATCCGTGATGATTCCCGCGACGATTTCCTTCGCCTTCTTGTCGTCGCCGGCGGTGAAATGCGCCAGGCGCTCTCCGGGTGCGGTTCCCGCGACGGCGAGGGTTTCGAAATGCATGGTGTTCAGCGATTTCACGACCTGGGCCGCCGGGTACCACTCGGCGACCAGGTCGCTGGAGCCGCGCCCACCGAGGTCGGCGGGCGCGCCGGGGCCGCCGAACGCGTTCGTCGCGTCCACCAGCACCTTGTCCTGCACGACGTGCGGCGGGAGCAATCCCCGGACCCGCTCGAAGGGCACCATCAGCACCAGGAGTTCGGCCTGGGCGGCGGCCTCGGCGGGGTGCGCCGCCGAGGCCGCCGGTCCCAGCTCGGCCACGAGCGGGCCGAGGGTCTGCGGGCCACGGGCGTTGGCGAGGACCACGTGGTGGCCCGCCGCCACGAGGATCCTCGCGAGGACCGTGCCGATCCGCCCGGTGCCGATGATGCCTGTCCGCATTGACGCTCCTCGGGAAGGGGTGCTGTCCGTGTCCGGTCGGGCCTTCTCAGTCCATGCCGATCCAGACCGACTTGGTCTGGGTGTAGCTCTCCAGGGATTCGGGGCCGCACTCGCGCCCGAATCCGGAGGCCTTGTAGCCGCCGTAGGGCACCGCGGGGTCGTACTGGTTGTAGCAGTTGACCCAGACCGTGCCGGCCTTGATCTGCGAGGCGACACGGTGGGCGCGGCGCAGGTCCTTGGTGTGGACGCCGGCGGCCAGGCCGTACGCGCTGTCGTTGGCGATGCGCACGGCGTCCTCCTCCGTGTCGAAGGGGATGATCGACAGGACCGGGCCGAAGATCTCCTCCTGGGCGATGCGCATCCCGTTGTCGACGCCGGTGAAGACGGTCGGGAGGAAGTACAGTCCCTCGGCGGAGGCGCCCTCGGGAGTCCACCCGGTGCCGCCGGTCCGCAGCACCGCCCCCTCCTTCTCGCCGATCTCGATGTACGAGCTGACCTTGTCGAACTGGCCGCGGTGGGCGAGGGGGCCGAAGAGCGTGGCCGGGTCGCGGGGGTCGCCGGGCCGGAGGGCGGCTGCCCGGCTCACAAGGCGTTCCACCAGCTCGTCGTGGATGGGGCGCTGGAGCAGCAGCCGGGATCCGGCGGTGCAGATCTCGCCCTTGTTGTAGTAGATGCCGAAGAAGGCGAGTTCCTCGGCGGTGTCGAGGTCGGCGTCGGCGAAGACGATGTTGGCGGACTTGCCGCCGAGCTCCATCGTGACCTTCTTCAGGGTGCCGGCCGCCCTGCGGATGATCGACTGGCCGACGACGGTCGAGCCGGTGAAGGCGATCTTGTCGATGCCGGGGTGGTCGGTGAGCGTCTCCCCCAGCTCCACGCCGGGGCCGGTGACCACGTTCAACACCCCGTCGGGGATCTCCGCTTCCTGGAAGAGCTCGGCGATCTTCAGCGCGGTGAGGGGGGTGGCCGGGGAGGGCTTGTGGACGACCGTGTTGCCCGCCGCCAGTGCCGGCGCGATCTTCGTCATCGACAGCAGCAGCGGAAAGTTGAACGGGGTGATCGCGCAGACCACACCGAGCGGTTCGCGCAGGGTGTAGGCGAGCTGACCGCCGGCCGGGGCGCGCGAGGAGCCGTCGACGCGGGTCACCGCCCCGGCGTAGTAGTGCATGAGCTGGGCGGCCATGGGGGCGTCGACCGTGCTGGAGAAGGCGAACGGCTTGCCCATGTCCATGGTCTCCAGCAGGGCGATCTCCTCCAGGTCGCGCTCGATGAGCTCACCGACCCGGTTCAGCCGCAGTGCCCGCTCCTGGGCGGACAGTCTGCTCCACGGACCTTCCTCGTACGCCGTGCGGGCGGCGGCGACGGCTGCGTCGGCGTCGGCCGCGGCGGCCTGCGCGACGGGCACGATCTCCTGTCCGTCGACGGGGCTGACGTCCGGCTCGGTCCGGCCGTCCCGGGCCGGTACCCACGTGCCGCCGATGAAGAGCTTCCCGGGGTTGGCGAGGGGCGGGCCGCTCAGCTCACGCTTGGTCATGGCTGCCTTCCGGTGTCGGATGCGGGGCGGGGGAGGGTGTGTCCGGCGGATCCGGGCCCGGCCCTGATCCGCCGGACACCTCCTAGCCCTTCGCGAGCTGGCTTAAGAACGTCTCCGCGAGGGCCTTGGAGGAGTACGGGTTCTGGCCGGTCGTCAGCTTGCGGTCGACGACCACGTGCGAGTCCCAGATCGCGTCCGCCTTCTCGTAGCGGGCGCCGAGTCGGGTCAGCTCGACCTCCAGGATCAGCGGGAGCCGGCCGGCCATGTTGGTGACGAGTTCCTCGTCGTGCGAGAAGGCCGTCATCCGGTAGCCCTCGAACGGCCAGCGGCCTTCGCCGTCGCGCAGCGCGAGGAGCGAGGTGTGGCCGTGGCAGACGGTCGCGAGGGGCTTGTCCTGGGCGATGACCCAGCGCAGGATCTGGGCGAGTTCGTCGGACTTGGGCAGGTCGCCGATCGCACCGTGGCCGCCGCTGACGTAGACGCCGTCGTAGTCGGCGACGTCCTTCTCGGTGAGGGACTCCAGCGCCAGCGGGGCTCGCAGCTGGGGGGTGTTCTCGATGACGCGGACGTACTCGGCGGCGTTGGCCGCGTCCTCGTCGGGGGAACCCTGGGGGCGGACCCACTGGAGGAACTGCGGGTCGATGCTCGTCTGGTCGACCGTAGGAGCGCGACCCCCGATCGTCGCCACGTCCACGTCGTGGCCGGCCGCCTTGAAGAGTGAAAAGGGAACGACAAATTCCTCTGCCCAGAATCCCGAGGGATGCTGTTCGCCGTCCAGCAGGTGCAGGGTCGCCTTGGCCGTCATGACGACGAGAATCTTCATGATTCTCTCCTTGTTCTGGATTCGCTGCCGATTCAACACGCCCCCCGCAGGGGGCGTAAGGGGGCGACGTCAGGCCCGCGATACTTCGTCACGTGCGTCCAACGCCGAGATGATGGTGCGGAATTCACCGACCAGGGGGTGGTCGGGGTGGGCTTCTGCGAATATGCGCTCCCCGTACAGGGAGGCCATTTCCGGCGAATAGGGAAGAATCCCGGCCACGGGCGCACCGTAGACCTCCTCGGAGCGCCGCCGGGCGGAGTCCCGGTCGATGCCGGCGGGTGCCATGCTCAGTACCAGGGCCCGGCGGCAGGCCAGGCGCCCGGCGAGGGCGATGGTCTCCTCGACCCCGGAGAGGTCGATCCGGTCGGCCCGCGCCATGATGATCAACACGTCGGCGCTCGCCATTGCCGTCACCGACTCGTTGTTGAGCCCGGCGTGGGTGTCGAGCAGCAGCACGTCCAGCGCGTAGTGCTCGGCCAGCCGGTCGAAGCCCTCCGGCAGCAGGCCCACGTCGTAGCCGCCGGCCATGAGTTCCCGCAGGGCCGCCGTCCCGGTCCGGGCCGGTACGACGTACAACCCTGGCACGCCGGCCGGTTGGGCGGCGGCCTCGATCTCGCAGCGGCCGAGGAGGTAGTCGGCCAGGGAGGGTCCGGGGCCGAGCCGGAACAGCAGGTCCAGAGTGGGTGACTGGATGTCGGTGTCCACCACCCCCACCCGGCGTCCCCCGGCCGCGAGGAGCAGCGCGAGGTTGGCCAGGACCGAGGACTTCCCGGTGCCGCCGCGGTGCGAGTGCACCACGATCGTGCGGGCCATCTCTAGGCCACCACCCGATGCCCGGGCCCGTCCGCGTACGGCCCCCGCGCCGTACGCGGCCGGTGCAGGGCGAGCATGGTGACATCGTCGTGCTGCTCGGCGGTGCCGGTGTGCTCGCGCACCGCCAGGTCCATCCGGTCGACGAGGTCCTTGCCGCTCGCCAGTGGCCCGGCGAGCAGTTGCAGCATGCGTTCGTCGCCGAGGAAGCTGCCGTTCGGGCAGCGGGCCTCGGGCACTCCGTCGGTGAACACGAACAGGGTGTCGCCCGGATCCAACTGGGCATAGCCGAGCGTGTAGACGCAGTCGGGCAGGACCCCGACGGCCGGCCCGGTGATGTCCAGGGCGGCGGGCGGGCTGCCGTCCGCGGGCCGCAGCAGGGGCGGGTTGTGGCCGCCGTTGATGTAGACGAGGCTTCCGGTGAGCGGGTCCAGCACGCCGAAGAACAGGGTCGCGAAGTAGCCCTGCCTCAGGTGGTTGCTGGTGAGGTAGCCGTTGGTGGCCGTGACCGCGTTGAGCAGTGGTGTGGCGCCGACGACCGGGATCCGCCGGCTGCCGCCGGCCCGGCCCGCGGCGACCAGGTGCTGGAGTCCGCTGTTCTGCGCGGTGTGGCGGAGCAGGGAGCGGATGAGCGCCATGAAGAGCGCGGCTCCGACCCCCTTGTCGCAGACGTCGGCGACGACGAAGGCCAGCCGGCGGCCGCGGGAGATCTCGAAGACGTCGTAGAAGTCCCCGGCGACCTGCCGGGCGGGCCGGAAGCGGACGTCGATCTCCCAGCCGTCGGGGACGGGCAGGGATTCGGGCAGGAATCCTGCCTGGATCTCCCGGCCGATCTCCAGTTCCTTCTCGTAGCCCATGAGTTCGGCGCGGGCGTCGGCCTCGCGCAGGGTGCGGCCGAGTCCGGCGCGCTCCGAGCAGCTGTGCAGCCGGGCCCCGACGAGGGCGGGCAGGAAGGGTGGTACGAGGTAGTCGTGCCCGATCCGGACGTGCTCCTCTAGGGCGGCGAACTCCGTCACGGTCCAGACGACCACGATGGGAGCCCCGGCCCAGCGGCGCAGCCGGCGTACGGCCATCCGTACGGCGTCCCCGTCGGACTCCGCCGGGGCGAGCAGCACGTCCGCGACGGGCAGCAGCTCCAGCGGGCCTTCGCGCAGCTCCGTCAGCGTGCGGGTGACGAGGCGGGCGTCCATCGTCCGCAGGGCGTCGAGCAGTTCGGGCGGCGGTGCCGGGTGCGCGTCGAGGATGATCACGGTCGTGGAGGGCATGGATGCGTCCCCTCAGCCTTCACAGTCAGCGTGCTGATGTTGCGGCCGTCCCGGTAGGTGTAGGCGAACTCGTCCACGCTGGTCAGGGCGAGGTGGATGCCGAGGCCGCCGATCCGCCGGTCCTGCGGGGGTACCCCGGGGCACGGCGGCAGACGGCCTTCGACGGGATCGAAGGCCGGGGCGCAGTCCTCAAGGGTGATCTGCACCCCGCCCGGACCGGAGCGGCCGCGGACGGTGATCCGTCCGTCGCCGCCCCGGTACCCGTGCATCACGATGTTCGTGGCCAGTTCGTCGACGGCCAGCCGGAGCCGGTAGGAGGCTCGTTTGCCGAGCCCGGCCCGGCCGGCCAGCCGCAGGACGAACGCGGCGACGTCGCCCAGTGCCCCCACCGTCGCGGGCACTTCCAGGACCGCGGGCGTCCTCGCCAGCTCGACCATGTCACTCACGGTCGTCACTCATCGGAGAGGACGATGCTGCGGTCGAGGCCTGCCGTCCGGATGGTCCGGGAGACGGGCTCGATGGCACCGACTACCTTGATGGTGACGTCGTCGGCGACCTTCTGCTGGGCGAAGACCAGGGAGCGCAGTCCGGCGCTGGCCATGTAGCCGACGCCGGCCATCCTGATCTCGACCGTGGTGGTGCCGTGTCCGGCAGCCTTCTCGATCGTCCGGTGGAAGTCCGGCGCGGTCTTGGCGTCCAGCTCGCCCGACAGTTCGATCACGGTGGTGTCGCCCTCGATGCTCAGGGACACGGAAAGCGGCATGTCTGGTCTCCTTCGGTCAGGGCGTGTCGGATTCGTCGGGGTCGTTCGTACGGCCCACCAGGATCACCACCGACCGCGGGCCGATCAGGTACTTGCCGGCGTTGTCCAGCTCCGGCTCGGTCCCGGGGGTGCGGATGTCGTGCGGTGCCTCGGCCCCGGTGTCGGCGAACAGGTGCCAGCTGCGTCCGCCGGGCAGGGCGGGCAGCTCCAGGTCGTGCGGCTCCCAGTGTGAGTTCATGGCCACGTAGACCACGTCGTCGTCGCCGGCGCCGCAGCGGGCGACCGCCACCAGCCGACTGTCCGCCGACCAGTCGGGCTGCCAGGCCCGCTCGCCGTGCCAGCTGATGTCCGGCAGGCCAAGGGTGTCCCGGACCCGTCCGGTGGGGTGGCAGGTGGAGCGGAGCTCGCGGTGGCGCTTGCGGAAGGCGATCATCTCGCGGGTGAAGCGGAGCAGTTCGGCGTTGTCGTCGACCTGGTCCCAGTCGAACCAGGACAGTTCGTTGTCCTGGCAGTAGGTGTTGTTGTTGCCCTGCTGGGTCCTGCCGACCTCGTCGCCGGAGAGCAGCATCGGGATGCCCTGGCTGGTGAGGAGGATGGCGAGGGCGTTCTTCATCTGCCGGGTGCGCAGGGCGTTGATCTGCGGGTCGTCGGTGGGGCCCTCGGCGCCGCAGTTCCAGCTGTTGTTGTCGTTGGCGCCGTCGTTGTTGCCCTCGCCGTTGGCCTCGTTGTGCTTGTCGTTGTAGGAGACCAGGTCGGCGAGGGAGAAGCCGTCGTGTGCGGTCAGGAAGTTGACGGAGGCGGCGGTGCCGCGGCTGGAGTAGAGGTCGGGTGAGCCGGCGATGCGGGTGGCCAGTTCGCCGGTGACCCCGGGGTCGCCCTTGAGGAAGCGGCGCACGGTGTCGCGGTACTTGCCGTTCCACTCCGCCCAGCGGCCGTACGCCGGGAAGTTGCCGACCTCGTAGAGGCCGCCGGCGTCCCAGGCCTCGGCGATGAGCTTGGTGTGCCGGAGCACCGGGTCGTAGGCGAGCAGCTCCAGGAGCGGCGGGTTGGGCAGCGGGGTGCCGTCCAGGGACCGGCCCAGGATGGCGGCGAGGTCGAAGCGGAATCCGTCGATGTGGTAGTCGGCTACCCAGTGGCGCAGGCAGTCGAGGACGAAGTTGCGCACGACGGGGTGGTTGCAGTTGACCGTGTTGCCGGTGCCGCTGAAGTTGAAGTAGTACCCCTCGGGCGTGAGCATGTAGTAGGTGGCGTTGTCGAGCCCCTTGAAGGAGATCGTCGGCCCTTGCTCGTTGCCCTCGGCGGTGTGGTTGAAGACGACGTCGAGGATGACCTCGATACCGGCCGCGTGCAGGTCCTTGATCAGCGTGCGGAACTCGTCGCCCTGCATCCCGTAGCGTCCGGTGGCCGCGTATCCGGCCTTGGGCGCGAAGAAGGAGACGGTGTTGTAGCCCCAGTAGTCGAAGAGCTTCTCGCCCGTCTCCGGGTTGGAGCGCGGATTGTCGCTCTCGTCGAACTCGAACACCGGCAACAGCTCGATGCAGTTGACCCCGAGTTCCTTCAGGTACGGGATCTTCTCGCGCAGCCCCGCGAACGTACCCGGCGCGGTGACCCCCGAGTTGGGGTGCCGGGTGAAGCCGCGGACGTGGGCCTCGTAGACGACCAGGTCCTCGGCGGGGATGCCCAGCGGGGTGTCGTCGCCCCAGTCGAAGTCCTGGAGGCAGACGCGGGAGCGGTACTGGTAGCCACGGCTGCGGTCCGGCTCCACGCCCCACACGTCACGGCCCGCGATCAGCCGGGCGTAGGGGTCGGAGAGGACCTGGCGGGCGTCGAAACGGTGGCCGGTGACCGGGTCGTAGGGGCCGTCGGCCCGGTACCCGTACTCGATGTTCTCGTGGTCGAGGCCGAAGACGGTCATGGCGAACACGCTGCCGGTGCGGAATTCCTCGGGGAACTCCAGTTCGGCCATCGGCTCGGGCTCTCCGCGCTTGTAGACGACCAGGGTCATGGAGGTGGCCTGGTCGGAGAAGACGGAGAAGCTCACCCCGCCGGGGACCACGTTGGCCCCGAAGGGGAACGGTTTGCCCGCGCGGACGCGGTACCCGCCCACCTCATGGGTCGGGTACGCGTCGACGCGCAGCACCTGCTCGGAGCGGGTCTCGCTCATCGCGCGGCCTTGGCCTTGGCAGCCGCCGCGGCGGCCTCGCCGGTCTCGAAGAAGTCGAGGAAGCCGGTGGCCGACATGACGAACCGAACTTCCTCGCTCACCCCGTAGAGGGTGACGGCCACGCCGGCGTGCTGGGCCTCGCGGTAGACGACGAGCAGGGTGCGCAGGCCCGCGCTGGAGACGTAGGTCACCGCCGTGAGGTCGATCCGCAGCGGCTTGCCCTCGCGGACCAGCGGCAGCAGGGACTCCAGCAGCGTGCCGGAGGTCTCGCTGTTGATCTCGCCGGTGGCGACGAGCACGGTGCCCGTCTTGTTCCGGCGTTCCTTGACGTTGAGAGTCATTGCCTTCCCCTCTGGTTGGGGCGCCCCCCGTTGAGCGCTACTTCGCGGCCGTCGGCCGCAGCCGGACCTTGACCTTGACCCGGCTCTGGACGTCGGGGAGGCGCACGGTGAGCGCCTCCGCGTCGAAGTCGGTGTAGGGCTTCTCGTCGATCTCCACGGACGCGATCCGCACCGAGCCGGCGGGCAGCAGGTCGGGCGAGACGCGCAGGACGCGGCCGGGCAGGCCGGTCGGGTCGGGCTGGAAGTGGAAGTCCATCTCCCGGCCGTTGACGAGCAGGTTGTTGTAGACGGCGGCGAGGTAGCAGAGCTCCGCCGAGTGGTACATGGACATCGAGTGGCTGCCCTTGAGCCGCTCGGTGCCGAGCAGGTACGGCGTGCCGCTGGCGAGCACGTTGAAATAGACGGCGCCCTCGTCGTGGTCGAGGAAGAAGGTGTTGTAGAAGGCCTGGGCCTGCCGGGCCTCGCGCAGGTTCGCCTCGCCACCGACCGTGCCGTTCAGGATGAGGTAGGCGAGGATCGCCTGCTCCTGCTGCCACCAGGCCTTGCGGTCGTGCCAGGCGAAACGATACGTCTCCTGGTCACCCTCCTTCACCCGCTCCACGACGTCGTACCAGCCGCCCCGCTGCACGTCGCTGCCGACGGCCGGCATGATCTCGCCGATCTTCCTGGCGAGCTCCTCGTAGGCCGGCTTGGCCTTCAGCGAGTTCATCCGCATCAGGTTCCAGGCGATCTTCAGGTTGTGACCGACGACCGCGCGGTCCTGCTGCCAGCTGTGCGCCTTGTCGTGGGACCAGTCGCGGAAGAAGCGCTCCTGGACGAAGGGGCTGTTCTTGTAGTCGGGGAACTTGTCCGCGATCGTGTCGAAGGTGTACTCGAGGAAGTCGGCGTACTTCTGCTCGCCCGTCGCCAGGTACAGGTTGATCAGGTAGGCCGGGGCGTGGTCTCCGACCGAGTTCCAGTTCTTGCGCTCGGCGTTCTCGCCCAGGGACTCGTGGTCCGCGCTGAAGAGGATCGGGTCGATGTGGGAGTAGTAGCCGCCCTGCTCCGGGTCGAAGAAGAACTTGTCGAACAGCCGGATCGTGGCGTCCGCGTCGTTCTTGATCCGGACGTCGCCGGTGACCCGGTAGGTCTGGATGGGGCCGGCCAACGCGTAGATCTGCTCGTACATCGGGATCGCGTCGTAGTCGTCGGAGAACTCCGAGGTGAACAGCTTGCGCTCGCTGTCCCCGTCGACGCTGATGCCGTGGTACCAGAAGACCACGTCCTCCTCGCTGTCCACGACCCGCATGTGCTTGCGCAGGTACTCGGTGCCGCGCTCGGCGACCTCCAGGTACTCGTCCTTGCCGGTCAGCAGGTAGGCCGAGGCCATGCCGTACACCAGCCGGGAGATCGTGTCGGTCTCCTGGACGTGGCTGGCGGTCTTGTCACCGCCGAGCCGGATCTCGGTGCGGTAGTCGGTGAAGTCCACCGGTCCGTCGCCGAACTGCGCCCGTCGGTAGAAGTCGGCCAGCGACTCGATCTGCTTGATCCACCAGCTGCCCTCCTCGAACCGGTAGTCCTCGGCGCTGCGGCCCAGGAACACCAGGCGCTTGGCGTCGAAGCGGCCGCCGTGCTCGGGGTAGTGGACGCCGTAGACGAAGAGGAACCGGCCCGGCGAGAGCATCTCGTCGATGTGCCCGGAGGCGTCGATGTAGGGCTCGTCCAGGTTGCGGACCAGCTCGGCGCTGGGGCCGCCGGCCAGCGAGACGTCGCACTCGCGGCCGTCCGAGGTCTTCAGCCGCAGCACGCGCGTACCGGAGTCGAAGCGGACGACGTAGCCCGCGATGGTGTCGGAGAAGGAGAAGCTCACGGCGTCCGCCATGTCATGCACCGTCCTTGTCGTGAGTGCTGTCGTCCTCGTATCCCTGGCTCACTTCGACGATCACCCCGTCGGGGTCGCGGACCCACACGGTCCGCCAGCCGCAGATGAAGTCGTCGAAGTCCAGCGGGCCCAGGGTCACTTCCGCCGCGTCGCCCAGATCGGCCAGGAACGCGTCCACGCTGTCGGTCTGGAACGCCAGGTGGCGCATCCGGCCCGGGGCCTGCGGCCCGTCTCCGCCGGCTGCGGCCGGGGGGAGCCCCGGGGCCGTGCGGTCCGGCCCGGCATCCGCTGCGAAGAGCTCCAGGTACGCGTCGCCCTTGCGCAGGAACACGATCTGCGACTCCCCGAGGTCGACCACCCGGGCCCGGGAGAAGCCGAAGTACCGGGTGTAGAAGTCCTCGGTGGTCTTCTGGTCCACGCAGTTCAGGCCCACGTGCGACCACACCATCGGCCGGTCCGCGGCCCCCGGCATCAGGAGGCACCCCCCAGCGGTGGCCGGGGGACGGCCCCCCGGCCCCGGCCGGCCGCGATCAGCTCGATGAGCCGGCGGGCGAACAGGTGGTGGTGGGCCCCGGTGCGGCCGGTGACCAGGTCGCCGTCGACCACGACGTCCTCGTCGACGTACTCCCCGCCCATGTTGCGGACGTCGCCGATCAGGTTGTTGTGGCAGACCACCTTGCGGCCGCGGATCTTCCCGGGGATGGAGGAAGCCAGCCACATGCCGTGGCAGATGATCCCCTTGAGGATCGTCGGCTCCTCGAACGCCCGGCGCAGCAGCTCGGTCGCCGGGGCGAGGACGTCGACGTCCTCGGTGTAGCGCAGCCGGTCGGCCACCATGCCCGAGGGCACGATGACCGCCGCGTACCGGCGCAGCTCCTCGTCGCTCAGTCCCTCCAGGGACCGGTCGACGGTGAACGGGGCCCGGTACTCGTGCCCGGTGAAGGTGATGGAGTCGTTGCCCCACAGCCGGGTCAGGAAGTCGACCTCGGCGCCCTCCTCGGCGAACCGGTGCTGGTAGTAGAAGATCTCGGGCTCGTAGTAGTCGCTCTCGACCAGGACCGCGATCCGGGTCCCGGACAGGGCACCCTCACGCAGGACGGCATCAGGCACGGGAGGTCCCCCTCAGGAAGTCCGCCGCGCGCTCGGCGATCATCGCGATGGCGGCGTGGCAGTTGCCCGACGGGACGGCGGGCATCACGCTGGCGTCCACGACGCGCAGGTTGCGCACGCCGTGCACCCGCAGCTGCGGATCGACGACGGCGAGGTCGTCGATGCCCATGCGGCAGGAGCCGGACTGGTGGTGGTAGCTCTCCGACTTCTGCTTCACGAAGGTCCGCAGGTCGTCGTCGCTGACGTGGCCGGGGCCGGGCTGCAGCTCCTGCTTGTACCAGGGCGAGAAGGCCGAGGTCGCGAAGATCTCCCGGGCGATCTTGACGCCCTGCACCATGCGCTCCAGGTCCCACCGGTCGCCCAGGTAGTTCGGGTTGATCAGCGGGTGGGCCAGTGGGTCGGCGCTCGCCAGCCTGATCCAGCCGCGCGAGACCGGGCGCACCACCCCGGGCAGGATGCTCACCGTGTTCGGGTGGTCCCTGCCGACGATCACGTCGAACGGCACGTGGACGAAGGCGATCTGCAGGTCGGGGGCGGGCAGTCCCGGCTGCGAGGACAGGAACAGAGCGCTCTCCGACAGGTTCTGCGCCGGCGGCGGGAGTTCCTGGGTGACCTCGGCCATCAGACCGGTCAGGACGTGGTTGTGGAAGTTCTCGCCGACCCCGGGCAGGGCCGCGGTGACCTCGATGCCGTGCTCGCGCAGCTGCTCGGGGTGGCCGATGCCGGAGAGCAGCAGCAGCTTCGGCGACTCGATCGCCCCGGCGGCCACGACCACCTCGCGCCGGGCCCGTACGGTGTGCGGCCCGGGCGCGGCGGGACTGCTGTGGCCGTCCCGGACGGTCCGACCGGGGAACTCCGCGGGCGCCTGGAGCTGCACGTACTCGACGCCCGTGCAGGTGTCGCCGTCGACGAGGAGCCGGGTGCTCTGCGCGTTGGTGCGCAGGGTCAGGTTCGGCCGGTCGAGGGCGGGCTCCAGATAGGCCGCCAGGGTGCCCTGGCGGCGCCCGTCGGCCACGTCGATGTGGTGCCAGCCGGTGCCGAAGAGCCCGCGCCGGGGCCCGTCGGTGTTGAAGTCGGCGATCTCCTCGTGGCCGAGCTCGACGGCCGCGTCGATGAAGGCGCGGGAGACCGGGTTGGGGCCGTGCAGCCCGGCGTTGGTGATCCGCTGCGGACCGCGGGTCCCGGTGGTCGCGGCGGTGGCGTCCTCCTGGCCCTCCAGCAGGGCGAAGTACGGCAGCACGTCCTCGTGGGCCCAGCCGGCCGCACCCTGGTAGGCCCAGTTGTCGAAGTCCGAGGCGTGGCCGCGGATGTGCATCATGATGTAGAGGTTGCTGCTGCCGCCGGGGGCCTTGCCGCGCGGCTCGTAGGTACGGCGGCCGTCGAGCCCGGGCTGCGGCGTGCTGGTGTAGCCCCAGTCCACGGGCCCGCCGAGGAGCTTGTACCAGGAGGACGGGTCGTCGACCTCGGGCGGGATCCGGGAGCCGCCCGCCTCCAGGACGAGGACGGAGACGTCCGGGTCCTCGGAGAGCCGGTTGGCCAGCACGCTGCCCGCGGTGCCCGATCCCACGACGACGTAGTCGTACTCTTCCACGCTCACGCCTCCCTCCTCAGTCCTGGCTCAGGGCCTGGAAGGGAACCGTGTCGTGGTAGTTCGCCATGTAGGCGATCTTTCCGTCCACGATCCGGAAGAAGTTCATGACCTCGGCCTCGATGGGCTCTCCGGAGGCGCTGACCGCGGTCAGGTGGGAGACGGCCGCGGCCTTCTCGCCGTCGACGAGGAAGTGCACGGGCTCGTTGCGGAACACCCGGTACATCGTCCCCATGCCCTTCATCATCGAGCGGAGCACCTCCAGGCCCTCGATGTGGCCGGCGAGCTGCTCGTCCATGACCTGGTCATCGGCGAACAGGTCGCACCAGCGCTCCCAGTCCCCGGCATTGGCGTACTCGTAGTACTTCTGCAGGATCTGTCGTGCGTCCATCGCGCTCATCCCCCTATCGGTCTCTGCGGGTTCCGTCCGGCGCGAACGGCGCCCAGAACTGGCTGAAGGCGGTCGCCGAGTCCCCGAAGAGCCCGTCGCGGCCCTCGACGATCCGGCCGTCGGCCCACCGCATGAAATGGAAGACCGGGTAGTCCATCCGCTCGTACGGGGACCCGCTCGCCTCGGCCGCGCCGGCCCGCAGGGCGACGTTGCGGCACACGTCGGCCGAGCAGTCCGGGCCGACCAGCACCGCCTCCAGGTCCATCCGGAAGGTGCCCCCCGTGAGCTTGTGGGTCTGCCCCATCAGCTCCAGGAAGGCGTCCAGGCTCTCGTACCAGCCGGCCAGGGGGTGGTTGCCCGGCACCAGCCAGCGCAGGTCCTCGGAGTAGTACTGCAGGATCCGCTCCCGGTCGCCGGAGCCGAGGGCGGCGTAGGCCTCCCGGACCCGCTCGGGTGTCACTTCGGTCATCGTCGGTCCTCCTTCACCGCGGTCACAGGGAGCCGGAGCCGGGCATCGGAGCCAGGTCGTTGACGGTGTACTGCTTGATCAGCGGTCCATCGGGGCCGGCGACCACGGTCCAGGTCTGGTCGGCGTCGAAGCCCAGCCACTGGCTGCGGGCGGCCGGCGGGTCCCAGATCTTGGCCTGCCAGTTGACGAGGACCCGGACCACCGCCCGGTCGCCCTCGATGACCGGTTCCACCTTCGTGACCGTGTGCACCTCGTCGAAGAAGCGGTGGGTGACGGCCTCGTACCAGCGGCCGAATCCCTCGTGTCCGAGGAAGGTGTCCTCGGGGACCTTGAACTCCAGGTCCTCGGTGATCAGGGCGAGCACGTCGGCCGGAGCCGCGTGCTGGTCCAGCGCCACGTACCAGTGCTCGGCGAAACTGCGGATCGCGTCCTCGGTCAGCTGCCGCTCGGCGGGCATGCGGTCTCCTCCTGCTTCCGTTTCCGTGCTGGATGACTGGTCGGGTCGGTCGGACTGCAGTGGGCTCCGCGGTCAGATCTGCACGTCGACGAGGAACGGTCCGGGGTGGGACAGCATCCGGCCCACCGCGGCGACCGCCTCGTCCGGCTTCTCCACCCGCATCCCGCCGGCGCCCAGCGAGCGCGCCAGCCCCGCGAAGTCGATCTCGGGGTGCGAGAGGTCGAAGGAGTTCGGGAAGCCGTGCTCCGGGATGTCCCGCTCCCGCCAGTACTGGGCGATGTTGTCGTCCAGCAGCCGGTACTTGCGGTTGTTGCAGACGACGAACTTGGCGTCGATCCCGTGCCGGGCCGCGGTCCACAGCGCCTGGTAGGTGTACATGGAACCGCCGTCGCCGGCGAAACCCACGACGAGCCGGTCCGGGCGGGCCAGCTTGGCGCCGACGGCCCCCGGGAAGCCCACGCCCAGCGATCCGCCCCGGGTGAGGTGGTAGTCACCGGGGCGTTCCGCCGGCAGGTAGCGGGTGACGAGCGGCGAGGTCGTCAGCGCCTCGTCGAAGACGATCAGGTCCCCGCCGGTGCGCTCGGCCAGGGTCCGCAGGAAGACGGCCATCGGCGTGCCGTCGTCCTGGGTGGCCGCGTCCGCCCCCCGGGACTGTTCCCGGGTCCGTACATCGAGCCGGGCGGCCGCGGCGGCCCGCCGCTGGGGCGTCAGCTGCCGCTCCAGTACGCCGGCCAGCGCCCGCAGCGCCTGCCGGGGGTCCGCGGCGAGGCCCAGGTCGACCGGGTGATTCTTGGCGATCTCATAGGCGTTGAGGTCGATGTGGACGACCTTCGCGCCGGCCCGGAAGGGGCTCTCCAGCTCGGGGAACACCTCCGGGAAGACATAGGTGCCGACGATCAGCACCCCGTCGGCGTCCGCGACCAGCTCCTTGCTGTGCGGACCGAACATGTGCCCGGTCTGGCCGCGCCGCAGCGGGTGCGAGGCCGCGATGTTCACCTCGGAGGAGTCGACCTCGTACACGTCGGCGCCCAGCAGCTCGGCGACGGCGGCGAGCTCGCGCTGCGCCCCGGAGAGCGCCACCCCGTCCCCGACCAGCACGACCGGCCGCTCGGCGGAGGCGAGCAGCTCGGCCGCCCGGCCGACCGACGCCGGCGAGGGCGCCACGTCCGTGAGCGGGACCGTGGCCGGCAGGACGGGCTCGGAGTTGAGCTCGTCCAGCACGTCCATCGGCAGCGCCACGAACACGGGCCCGCGGGGCGGGGTGAGCGCGATCTTCACGGCCCTCCGGACGGTGCGCAGCACCGAGCGCGGATCGGTGACGCGGGTCGCGTACTTGGTCACCGGCCTGGCCATCGCCACCAGGTCGGACGCCATCTGCGCGTCCATGGCGTCGTAGCGCACCCCGGCGTCGCCGGCGACGACGACGAGCGGCGTGTGGCCGCGCAGCGACTGGTAGAGCATCCCGATGCCGTTGCCGAGGCCCACCCCGGAGTGCAGCTGGAGCAGGGCCGCGCCGCCGGTCGCGCGGGCGTACCCGTCGGCGATGCCGGCGGCCACGGTCTCCTGGAGGGCGAGGACGTAGCGGAAGTCGTCCGCCGCGTCCACCGCGTCGAGGAATCCCTGTTCCACCGTCCCCGGATTTCCGAACATCACCTTCAGGCCGTCGGCCTTGAACTGCTCGATCAGCCTTTCCCGTCCGGGAGTGGCTTCCATGAATTCCCCCTCGACCATCCGAATTCCCTGCGGTTGCCGGGATTACCAGCCGTATCGGGTGAGCCCGTCCTCCAGGACCTCCACGATCTTCTGCCCCGTCAGATAGGAATCGGGGGTGGAACGTCCGGTGACGAAGGGGAAGTCCACGATCACCGAGACCGGCTTGCCGAAGTTCCCGTGGTACGCGCCGCGCGGTCCCGTCGCGTCGCGCAGGATGTACTCCAGCGGGTACGGCGGCGGCCCCATGTTGAAGTCGGTACCGAGGAACCCCGTGCCGTCCTTGTAGTCGTACTCCTTGCAGTGGCCGGTCACGTGCTTGCCCCAGATGATGCTCTTGCGGTCGTCCCAGTCCCGGGCGAAGGCCAGGCAGGCGACTCCGTAGCACTCGGCGGCCACGACCTTGCCGGCCTTCCGGAAGGCCAGGATCAGGGCGTGCACGCGCTCGTTGTTGGCGAGGTCGGCGATCGGTCCGCTGCCCCCGACGATGAGGATCGCGTCGTATCCGGCGATGTCGGCGTCGAGTTTGTCGAGGTCACGGTGGTACTGCTCCAGCTTGGGCAGGTAGGCCGTATCACTCGTGTACGGGCGCTCGGGCACCCAGGCCTCGATGTCGAGGGGGGAGTCCAGTCGGCTCGACCGCTCGAACTCCCGCCCCAGCCGGGCGTTCTCCTCGGTGGTCACCGAGCGTCCGAGCGGGGGGTCGACGTAGTTCGCGTCGAGGCTCGGCGGAAGAGCGTGCGCACGCTTCCCGGTCGGCGTGGCGAATATGACCTCGTAGCCCCGCTCATCGAACTTCGAGATGGGTCCTATCAGTTCTTCGGCCCAGTAACCGTGTTCGGAGACAATGACCAGAATCTTTCTGCTCACGTATTCCTCCAGGCGCCGCCTGTTGTCGTTGGCGTCCCCCACACTGGCCGGGCCCCGAGCCTTCGTCAAAGCGCTGGCATGCGACTTCGTGAGGTAGCGGTACAGCCGGCCGGGGCACCTCAGGAAGTCGTTCGCCGACGTCATGAAGTAGCCGCAGGACTACGTGACTTCGGCCGAATCGGTGAACCATTCCGCCGGGCCCGCCCTAAGGTCTGGACGCGCCGTGAATGGCGGGCGCGCGGGCCGTGTTGCTGTAACGAGCATGAGCACCAGGAGAGGGACGGCGACGATGACCATGGACCTGTTGTGCACACACATCGATCAGATACGTCCGGTGAAGCCCACCGCGGTGGGCTGTGAGGAGTGCCTCCTCGCCGGCGACACGTGGGTGCACCTGAGGCTGTGCCTGAGCTGCGGACACGTCGGGTGCTGCGACTCGTCGAAGAACCGTCACGCCACCCGGCACTACCGGACCACCGAGCACCCGATCGCGGCCTCCCACGAGCCGAACGAGGACTGGGCCTGGTGCTACGCCGACCAGCTGATGCTGGACCCGGCATGAGTGCGGCCCGGGAGAGCTCCCCCGCGCCCGCCGCGCCCGCCCCGTCGCCGGCCGCCACCGCCGAGCGCGCGGAGAGCCGTAAGCCGGTGATACTGGCGGTCGACGACGACCCGCAGGTGCTGCGCGCCGTGCGCCGCGACCTGCGCAGCGCCTACGGCGACCGCTACCGGGTGCTCGGCGCCTCCTCGGCCGCCGACGCCCTGAAGATCCTCGACTCCCTCGACGAGCGGGGCCATGACCCGGCACTGTTCCTCGTGGACCAGCGCATGCCGGACGTGACCGGCGTCGAGTTCCTACTGGAGGCGGTCAGCCGCTTCCCCGACGCCCGCCGGGTGCTGCTGACCGCGTACGCCGAGACCGACGCGGCGATCACCGCGATCAACCGGGTCCGGCTGGACTACTACCTGCTCAAGCCGTGGGACCCGCCGCACGAGCGACTCTTCCCCGTCCTGGACGACCTGCTCTCGGACTGGCTGGCGACCTACCGCCCGGCCTACGACGGGATCATCGTCGCCGGTCACCTGGTCTCCCCGGGCACCCACGCCGTACGGGACTTCTTCACCCGCAACGGCCAGCCGTTCCGCTTCCTCAACGTCGAACGGGACCCCGAGGCGCTGACCCTGATCGCCGCCCAGCCCGACGGCGCCCTGCCGCTGGTCCGCTTCCCGGACGGGGCGGTGCTCTCGGCGCCGACCGACACGCAGCTCGCCCGGCACCTGGGCCTGGCCACCACCGCCTCGCGCCCGCACTACGAGTGCGTCATCGTCGGCGCGGGCCCGGCGGGCCTGGCGGCCGGTGTCTACGCGGCCTCCGAGGGCCTGTCCACGCTGATGCTGGACTCCCGTGCCCCGGGCGGCCAGGCCGGCACCTCCAGCCTGATCGAGAACTACCTGGGCTTCCCCTCGGGCCTCTCGGGCGGCGACCTGACCCGCCGGGCGACCATCCAGGCCTCCCGGTTCGGCGCCGAGATCCTGCACCCGGTGGAGGTGGTCTCGCTGACCCGCGACGACCCGGCGAAGATCCTCACCCTCGCCGACGGCACGGAGATCTCCGCCGAGACGGTCCTGCTCGCGACCGGGGTCTCGTACAACCGCCTCGACGCCCCCGGAGCCGAGCGCTTCGAAGGGGCCGGCCTCTACTACGGCGCGGCGACCACGGAGAGCTCGGCCTGCATCTCGCAGCACGTGTTCATCGTCGGTGGGGCCAACTCGGCGGGGCAGGCCGCCGTGCACTTCGCCAAGTACGCCGCCCGGGTGACGATCCTGGTCCGCGCGTCCTCCTTGGACGCGAGCATGTCCCGCTACCTGGTCGACGAGATCGAACGCACCCCGAACATCGAGGTCAGGGTGCGCACCACGGTCGTCCGGCTGGACGGCGAGGAGCACCTGGAGCGGCTGACCCTCCACGACGCGGAGACCGGCCGGGACACCGAGGTCCCGGCGCGCTTCATGTTCACCTTCATCGGGGCCCGCCCGCACACCGACTGGCTCGCGGGCGTGGTCGAGCGGGACGAGTACGGCTTCGTCCTGACCGGTTCGGACCTGATCGCGAACGGCGGCGAGCTCCCGGCCGAATGGAGCCTGGAACGTGCCCCCTACCCGCTGGAGACGAGCGTGCCCGGGGTCTTCGCTGCGGGCGACGTCCGCGCCCATTCGGTCAAGCGGGTGGCTTCGGGTGTGGGCGAGGGGGCCATGGCGGTCTCTCTGATCCACCGCTACCGCTCGATGGGCTGAGACGGGCCGGGTGGGCTGAGAGCGAACGCTGTGCCCTTGTGATCAAGGGCACAGCGGATGCAACGTTGATTACATGATTACTGCCGAACAGAGCGAACAGCTCCGCGCGTGGTTCGCCGAGCGCCTGCCGGTGGACGTCTACGAGTCCCTCGACCCGGTCACCGCCGACCGTGAGGAGATCACGGTCGTCGGCGTCATACCGGCGGCCGAGTCGGTCCGGGAGTTCCGCGAACGCACCCGCGAACAGCGCATGGAAGTGGCCCGCGAGGCCGAGGAGCTCTACCGCCGCAAGGTCGCCTGGGGCGTCCGGGTGGGTGACGAGACGACCCTCTTCACCCACCTCGCCGTGCCCGTCATGACCCGGCTGCGCCAGTCCGAGCGCCAGGTCCTCGACACCCTGGTCGCCGGCGGCGTGGCCCGCAGCCGGGCCGACGCGCTGGCCTGGTGCGTCCGCCTCGTCGGGCGCAACACCGACAGCTGGCTGACGGAGCTGCGCGACTCCCTCGACCAGGTCGGCCGGGTCCGCGCGCAGGGGCCCGACGTCACCGGGACGACCGACTCCATGAAGTCCGGGTCCGAATGACGAATCCGCCCCACGGCGCCGTGTGATCGCGTAAGGCTGGCCGAGACCTACACCCAGGGAGAGGTACGCACCATGACGACCACCGTCGAATACATCCGCTACCGGATCGCATTGGACGACCAGCAGGCCTTCGAGGACGCGTACGCCCGGGCGGCCGAGTCCCTGGCCGCCTCGCCCGAGTGCCTCGACTACGAACTGGCCCGATGCGAGGAGGAGAAGGAGCGCTACATCCTCCGGATCCGCTGGACCTCCATCGAGGACCACCTGGGCGGGTTCCGCAAGGGAGAGCACTTCCCGGCCTTCTTCGCCGCGATCCGTCCGTACGTGGCGGCCATCGAGGAGATGCAGCACTACCTCGTGACGGGCGTCGTGGGCACCGGGAAGGGCGCCGGACAGCGATGAGCACCACACCCACCATCTACGAGTGGATGGGCGGGGCGGAGGCGATGAACCGCCTCACGGACGCCTTCTACGCCCACGCCCTCCAGGACGAGATCCTTGCCCCGGTCTTCGCCGGTATGGACTCGGAGCACCCCCAGCACGTCGCGGTCTGGCTGTCGGAGGTCTTCGGCGGGCCGGCCGACTACACCGCCCGGCACGGCGGCCACCAGCACATGGCCACCAAGCACCTCGGCCGGGCGATCACCGAGGAGCAGCGCCGCCGGTGGGTGGACCTGCTCATGGACACCGCCGACGAGGTGGGCCTCCCGGCGGACCCCGAGTTCCGTGGGGTGTTCGCCTACTACATCGAGTGGGGCACCCGCATGGCCCTGATCTACTCGGGCCCCAACCCCCCGCCGGTCGACGCGGCCAAGATCCCGGTCTGGTCCTGGGGCCAGACTCCGCCCTGGATCCCGAAGACGGACTGACGACGACGCGACCGGGTGGCTCGGGGCCACCCGGTTCGCCGCGCTCCCCTCCGGCCCGCCCCGTCAGCCCCGCCGGCGCCCGGGGCGCGGCGTCCGGGGCGGAGCCCCGGCAGCCCGCCGGTGCCCGCTCTCCGGCTCCGACTCGTCCAGCACCACGGTGAGCCCGGAGTTCCCCTCCCCCGAGCCCCGGTCGCGCCAGAAGTCCACCGCTTCCTCCAGGACGTCCACGAACGTCTCCCATTCCGAAGGCCTCGCGCCGGCGTACCCGCGCCACGACGTCACGGCGACCAGTCGCCCCGCGGCCCCAGCCTCCGGCAGCCAGGACAGATCGCGCAGCGCATCCGCGAGCGCGTCCCAGTTCCCGCCGAACCACCGCGGCAGCCGCAAGGCCTCCTCGCACCGCGCCATCAGCCCGGACTTGTCCCGTACGCCGTCCAGGTCCAGCCGTACCGTCGGCCGGCCCGCGGCCTCGGCGGCGGCGAGGGCCGGGGCGAGCGGCTGTGGGTGCAGGGTCATCGGAGAACCGCCTTGAAGGTCTGGTAGTGGTCGTCCGTGTAGTAGAACTCCCCGCCCTCACCCGTCACGATCCGCCGGGCCCCCCGGTCCCGCTCCCCCGGCGTGCGCACCGTGAACTCGTGGTAGTAGCCGCGCTTCTGGCGCGGCAGCACCTTCTCGAAGTTCCCGAAGACGGTACCGTCCTGCCGGTACGGGTACGGACCGCCCCGGTCGATGAGCGCGAGGACGTCCACCGCCTGCCGGGGCAGCGCGTCGGCGCGCACGACGGCCATCCCCCGCGCCCAGCCCGGAACCGCATCGGGCGCGGCGGTGGATGCCGCGCTGGGGTCGGTGCTGCCGTTCGCGACGGCGGGGCCGGGCTTCTGGGTGCCACAGCCCACCGTCGCGACGAGCGCGGCACAGAGGAACACCGCCCCCAGCGAACGCAGCAACCATCGGGGCACGTTCCGGAAGATCATGCAGCGATCGTGTCAAACATGCGATTCGTCCGCGAATCGCCCGGTCGTGTCAGAGCACGGCCATCTTGCTGTAGGGACTCAGGATGCGCTTCTGGACGGCACCGAAGTCGACGAGAACGGCGATCCCCTCCTCGATACCGACGACACGGCCGAGGCCGTGCTCGTCGTGAGTGACCCGATCGCCGACGCTGAACTGCCGGATCGGCTGTTCTACACGGGCTTTGAACGGGCTGGACGGCAAATGGCGGCGAGGAACTGCTGATTTTGTCATCGGAATCAGTATGCGCCCGGCGGGCCACCGCGCGGCGACACTTCGGATCTCGATCCGGGCACCATCCGTGCACCGGCACCCCGGCACGGTGTCCGTACGCGGTGTCCCGAGCCGCCCTACAGGTCGTCGGGGTCGGCCCGGTCCAGCGCCGGCCGCAGCCCCGGAGCCGACTCGGTCAGCAGGTAGTCGGCGACGGCGGTGTCCGTGACCAGGCTGGTCACCAGCCCTGATCTCAGCACCGCGCCGATCGCGGAGGCCTTGCGCAGGCCGCCCGCAATCGCCACCACCTCCGGGATCCGGCGCAGCCGGTCCGCCTCGACCGTGATGCACCGCTCGCCGAGGTCCCGACCGACCCGCCGGCCCTCAGCGTCGAAGAGGTGGGCCGACATTTCGGCGGCGACACCCAGCGAGGCGTAGTGGGCGCGTTCCTCGTCGGTCAGCATGTCGTGGACGGTCGAGATGCCCGGCTCCCACGAACCGATGGAGACGGCCGCGACCGTGACCTTGTCGAAGTAGTCGAAGGCGCGGGCGATCCCGGTCTGGCTGCGCAGCGCCGCCGCCGTCGCGGGGTCGGGCAGCAGCATGGGCGCGTAGATCGGGTGCGCGTCCCCGCCCGAGACCTGCGCGGCCCGGCGCACGGCCTCGACCGAACCGCGCTCCGCGGTCCCGGCGTCGTACACACCGGTCAGCTGGACCACGGTGCACTGCGGCAGGCGGTGCAGGGAGGCGGCCATGTGGATGGTCGACCGGCCCCACGCGAGGCCCAGCACGTCCCCCTCACTGACCAGTTCGCCCAGCAGGTCCGCGGCGACGGCGCCCAGGTTCTCGGGGTCCGGGGCGTCCTCGGTGGCGTCGGCGGGCGACTCCACCACGACGGCGTGCCGGAGGCCGTACCGGGCCCGGAGCGCGTCCGACCGCTCCGCGTCGAGCTCGGCCGGTACCCGAATCTCGATCCGTACGAGGTCGCGTTCGAGGGCGGTCTCCAGGACCCGGGCCACCTTGAAGCGGCTCACGCCGAACTCCTCGGCGATCTGAATCTTGGATTTGCCCTCCAGGTAGAAGCGGCGGGCCATGGCCGCCGCCTGCACCAGCTCCGCGGGTCCCATCCGCAGGGCTGACCGTCCCGCCGACATTGCAGACACCGCGCTCTCCTCACTGCTGTTCACACTCTCGACTCGCCGTTCATCCTGTCAGATCCGACGGCCGTTGATCAGCCTGGACAGCTCCCGTTCACCGAGCTGTTCATCAACCCTTGGTTCAGTGGTCGCACGCCCACGGCGCCGCGGCGATCGCCGCACCCGCCTGGTCACGCAGCGTACGGACGGCGGCCGCCGGATCCACCGCTCCGTAGACCGCGCTGCCCGCGACGAAGACGTCCGCGCCGGCTTCGGCACAGCGCTCGATGGTCGAGGCCGACACCCCGCCGTCGACCTGGAGCCACAGCTCCAGACCGTGCTTGGCGATCAGCTCCCGGGTACGGCGGATCTTGGGCAGCATGATGTCGAGAAAGGGCTGGCCGCCGAAGCCCGGCTCGACCGTCATGATCAGCAGCATGTCGAGCTCGGGGAGGATGTCCTCGTACTGCTCGATCGGCGTCGCGGGCTTGAGGGCCATGGAGGCCCGCGCCCCCTTGGCCCGGATCTCCCGCGCGAGGCGTACGGGCGCCGCCGCGGCCTCGGCGTGGAAGGTGACCGACCCCGCGCCCGCCTCCACGTACTGCGGGGCCCAGCGGTCCGGGTTCTCGATCATCAGGTGCAGGTCCAGCGGGATGTCCGTGGCACGGCTCAAGGACTCCACGACCGGCATGCCGAGGGTGAGGTTGGGGACGAAGTGGTTGTCCATGACGTCGACGTGCAGCCAGTCGGCCCCCTCGACGGCCTTCGCCTCCTCGGCGAGACGGGCGAAGTCGGCGGACAGGATGCTGGGATAAATCTGAGCGGCCATGCCCCAAGCCTGCCATGCCTGCGGCCGGTTCCGGCCATGGCCCCGCACGTCAGGATTTCCGTAGCAACGCTAAAGCAATGATCAAGAATATGTGAATTCTGCTTATGGATCAACTTCGGCCCGGCCCCGCCTCCGCGGACGCCGGAGGACCGGCCCGCGTGGTCACCGCGAACCGCACGGCCCCGGTAGCCGATGCCGCAACCTGTGCGACCGTGCGCTCTTCGGGGTGGCGGGCCACGAAAAACGGGAGACCCTCACGCGTCGGCATCGGCCGGGGCGCCATGCCGTCCACCGCCCGGTGGACGATCTCCTCGGCCCGGTCGGACCCGCTCAGCGGGAAGGACGCCCCGGCCCGCAGTGGATGCGGCCGTCCGGTTCGACCCGGGTCGGCTCTGATCCGCGGGAGAACTACGCCGTACGCCTCAGCAGGGCCAGGTACATCGCGTCCGTCCCGTGCAGGTGCGGCCACAGCTGGACGTCCGGGCCCTCACCGAGGCCGGGGACACCGGCCATGAAGGGCCTGGCGTCGACGAGTTCGGCGGACACCGGGGCGTTGCCGGCGCCGCGGCCCTTGAGGACGTCGTCCACCACGACCCGGGTCTCCGCCAAATGCGGCGAGCACGTCGCGTAACCGACGACCCCGCCGACCCGCACCGCCGACAGCGCCTGCCGCAGCAGCCCGCGCTGCAGCGGGGCGAAGCCCTCCAGGTCCTCCGGGCGTCGCCGCCAGCGGGCCTCCGGGCGGCGGCGCAGCGCACCCAGGCCGGAGCACGGCACGTCCATCAGGACGCGGTCGAAGGAGCCCGGCAGCCACGCCGGACGGGTGCCGTCCGCCGTGATGACCTGGTACGGGCCCGGGTTGCCGGAGAGAGCCCGCTCCACCAGACGGGCCCGGTGCGGCTGCTTCTCGGAAGCCAGCAGGAATGCCCCGCGCTCGGCCGCGAGCGCGCCGAGCAGGGCCGCCTTGCCGCCCGGCCCGGCGCAGCCGTCCAGCCAGCGCTCGTCACGGCCCTCGACGGGCACGGCCGCCAGGGCCATCGCCACCAACTGGCTGCCCTCGTCCTGGACGCCGGCGCGGCCCTCGCGCACCGCCTCCAGCGCGCCCGGCTCACCTCCCTCGGCCATCCGCACGGCGTACGGCGACCAGCGCCCGGGGAGCGCCGACTCCTCGCCGACCGCCGCCAGCAGCTCCTGGGGCGTGGACCGGCCGGGCCGGGCCACCAGCGTGACCTCGGGCCGCTCGTTGTCGGCCTCCAGCAGGTCCTCGATCCCGGCGCGCCCGCCCCCCAGCGCGTCCCACAGGGCGCTGACGACCCACCTGGGGTGCGAGTGGTAGATGGCGAGGTGCTCCTCGGCGTCGTCCTCGTACGGCGGCGCGACCCGCTCCAGCCAGCCGTCCAGGTCGTGCGCGGCGATCTTCCGCAGCACGGCGTTGACGAACTTGGCGCGTCCGTCCCCGAGCACCACCCGGGCCAGCTCCACGCTGGCCGAGACGGCGGCGTGGGTGGGGATCCGGGTGCCGAGCAACTGGTGCGCGCCGAGGGAGAGGACGTCCAGCACCGGCGGGTCGACCTCGCGCAGCGGGCGGTCGATGCAGGCCCTGATGACCGCGTCGTAGGTGCCCTGGCGGCGCAGCGTCCCGTACACCAGCTCGGTGGCCAGCGCCGCGTCGCGCGCCTGGAACGCCTCGTCCTGGCGGGCCTTCCTGAGGAGCGGCGGCAGCACGAGGTTCGCGTAGGCGTCGCGTTCGTCCACCGCCCGCAGGACCTCGAAGGCCAGCATCCGGACGGGGTCCTTCTGGGGCCGGCGGTAGGGCTTGGCCTGCTTGCCGCCCGCTCCTGCGGGGGCGGGCCTGCGGCGGGGCTGACGGGGCTGTTCGCTCACGTGAAAGGTGCTCCGGATATACGAGTGCTACGGGTGCTACAGGTGCTACGACTACTGCGGGTGGACCGTGCGGGGAGGACGCCGTGTGTCTGCGGCACGGCCGCACTGTTCAGCCTACGTCGGCCCCGCCGAGCCGCTCACCGGGGGCGATCCGCACCCCGCGCGCCCAGTCGGCGGCGCGCATCGGCTTCTTCCCCTGCGGCTGGACCCAGAGCAGCTCGACGGCGTGGGAACCGGTGCCCGCGTACACGTTGTTCTTGGCGGCGGACAGCACGCCGGGCCGCAGGTCCGTACGGTCGGCCACCATCCCGAGGGAGATCAGCTTGAGCCGCTCCCCGCGGAAGACGGTCCACGCGCCCGGGGCGGGCGTGCAGCCGCGCACGACGCGGTCGGCGCGCATCGCGGGGGCCGTCCAGTCGATCCGTGCGTCCTCCACCGTGATCTTGGGTGCGAGGGAGATCCCGTCGAGGGGCTGGGCGACGGCGCGCAGGGTGCCGTCCTCGATGCCGTCCATGGTGGCGGCGAGGAGGCCTGCGCCGGCGAAGGCGAGGCGGGTGAGCAGGTCGCCGCTGTTGTCGGTGGGCCGGATCTCCTCGGTGAGGACGCCGTAGACCGGGCCCGAGTCCAGGCCCTCCTCGATCTGGAAGGTGGAGGCGCCGGTGAGCTGGTCACCCGCCATGATCGAGTGCTGGACGGGTGCCGCTCCGCGCCAGGAGGGCAGGAGCGAGAAGTGCAGGTTGACCCAGCCGTGGCGCGGGATGTCGAGGGCGCTCTTGGGGAGGATGGCCCCGTAGGCCACGACGGGGCAGCAGTCGGGGTCGATCTCGCGCAGCCTGGCCTGGAACTCGGGGTCGCGCGGCCGGGTGGGCTTGAGGACCTCGATGCCGGCTTCCTCCGCGCGTTCGGCGACCGGGCTGGCGACCAGCCGGCGGCCGCGGCCGGCCGGTGCGTCGGGCCGGGTGACGACGGCCGCGACCTCGTGCCGCCCGGAGGCGATCAGGGCGTCCAGGGCGGGTACGGCGACCTCGGGGGTGCCTGCGAAGACGAGCTTCACTGGGGGTCCTACCTCGCTATGTCGGCTGTCAGCAGCGCACCAGTCTATGGGGCGTCAGCCGGACGCCCCACCTGTGGTGCCGAGGGGGCGTGCGTACAAGCGCGCGCCACTCGCATATGCCGACACGCCCCCACAGCGTGACCTGCACGACGGGTGGCGCGTTGGTCAAGAGAGATTGACCGAAACGGGCCGCGTGTGAACGATGTCTGCGGCCCGGTCCGCCCTTCAGCACCGGTTCGAGAGGCTTCTTCATGGCCGACCACGCCACCCACGACGCCCAAGCCCGGGCCAGCCTGCACCTCCTGGTACGGGACATCGAGCGGGTTCGCCGGCAGGTGGACGCCCTGCGTACGCTCACCGCCCAGCTCGGCAACGTGTACCGCCCGCGTCGCTCGGGCCCCTCCACGGGCTTCGTCGTCTACGGCCGGGCGCCCGCGCCCACCGTCCGCCTCGCCCAGGAGCTGCGGGACAGCGTGGAGACGCTGGTCACCGCCGCGGTGGACTTCGACCGCTCGCTCGGCTTCTCCTGGGACGCGGTCGGTTCGGCGCTCGGTGTCACCAAGCAGGCCGTGCACCGCCGCTACGGCGCCCGCCGCGCGCAGTCGGCGGAGGCGGCGGAGCCACTGGCCGAAGCGACGGCCACCCGCACCATGGGGCCGCTGCCGACCGTTCCGGCCGCCCGTTCGATGCCGCCGCAGCCGGTGCGCGAGGAGGCGCAGGCCACCGCCGGCTCCGCCGGGCGCGGTCTCGGGGACGCTCCGCGCTCCCCCGCCCTGCCCGGTCCGCGCAACGGCTGACGCCGTCCTCCCGCCGGGACGCCGACCCCCGACGGCCGGCCCCGGGCCGCCGCGCACGAGTCCGCCCCGGTGGGGACGCCCCTGCGGCTCCCCGCCGGGGCCTCGACGTTCCCGGATGCCATGCCTCCCCTCGGCCCCGCGTGCGGCCTGCGAAGCCGCCCCGGCCGCGGGCGGCGGCCGTCAGCCGATGTCCGACGGGTCGATTCGCACCCGCACCGCGTCCGCCGCCGGGACACCGCGGGCCAGGCGCGCCGCCTGGGCGGACTTCAGGGCGGCCGCGAGGGCCGCTCCGCTGCCGGGCGGGACCCTGACCAGGGCCCGCTCCCCCGGGGACGGCTCCCCGCGCCGTCCGGGCAGCGGCACCGGGCCGAGGATCTCGGCATCGGGCGGCAGTCCGGCTCCCGCCAGGAATGCCTCCACCGCTTCGCCCCGACCTGCGACCGCGGCCATCCGGGACACGGGCGGGAAGCCGAGCTGGGCCCGCTCCGCGAGTTCCCGTACGGCGTGCCCCACCGGGTCCCACCGGACGAGGGCCTGCACGGGCCGCAGCGTCGGCTCGGCGACCACCACGACCTGGCCGTCCGCGCGGACGAGGGAGGCGGCGGCGATCCAGCGCCGCAGGGCGTCCTCCCCGGCCCGCAGGTCGGGGCGGGTGAGCATGGCCCAGCCGTCGAGCAGCAGCGCCGCGGCGTATCCGGCGCCCGCCGCGACCGGCTCGGCGCCGGGGGTGCTCACCACGAGCGCCGGCCGGTCCGGCACCTCGTCCAGGACGTGATCGCGGCCGGAGGTGCGCACGGGCACGGCCGGGAAGGCCCGCCCCAGTTCCTCGGCGGTGCGGCGGGCGCCGACGACCTGCGCACGCAGGCGGAAGGACCCGCATTCCCCGCAGTGCCAGGACGGCTCGCCCCGGCCGCACCAGCCGCACGTCAGGTCCCGTGCGTCGGGGGCCTCCAGGGGGCCGGCGCAGACGGTGCAGCGGGCGGGTGTCCGGCACCGCTCGCACGCCAGGCGGGGAACGTACCCCCGGCGGGGCACCTGGACGAGGACGGGACCGGACGTCAGCCCCTCCCGTACGGTCTCCCACGCCAGGCTGGGGAGCCGCGCCGCGCGGGCCGCCTCGTCCCGGGCCAGCAGTTCGTCGCCGACGGTGCGGATCCGGGGCGCTGCGGCCCGGACGGTCTCGCGGGCCGCCACGAGTGGGCGGGCCCAGCCCGACTCGACGAGTTGGGCGGCCTCCACGGTGCAACTGGTGCCGCCGGCGAGGAACGCGCAGCCGTCGCTGACCGCGCGCAGTTCGAGGACCTCGCGCACGTGCGGGAACGGCGCCCGGTCCTCGCTGTGGCTGGAGTCGCCGTCGTCCCAGATCGCGACCAGGCCGAGGTCGCGGACGGGAGCGAACATGGCGGCCCGGGTGCCGATGACGGCGCGGACCGAGCCCCGGTGGACGGCGAGCCACTGGCGGTAACGCTTCTCGGGACCGGACTCGGCGGTCAGCAGGGCGTGCCGTCCTTCGCCGAGCAGGGAGGTCAGGGCGGCGTCGACCCGGCCGGTGGTCCGGCCGTCGGGGAGCACGGCGAGGGCACCACGGCCGGAGGCGAGGGTGGCGGCCATCGCCCGGGCGAGTTCGTCGGCCCAGCCCGGGCCGGGCAGGGCGGTCCACACGGCGCGCGGTGCGGCGCCGCCGGCGAGGGCGCGCAGGAAGCCGGGACCGGCACCGTAGCGCTCCCAGCCGCCGGGGCCGGGGGCCGCGGGCGGCGGCAGCGGCTCCGGGGAGGGCTTGGCCTCGGCGCGGGCGTTGCGTGGGGGCAGGGCGAGCTGGAGGACGTCGGCGAGGCTGCCGGCGTAGCGGTCGGCGACGGCCCGGGTGAGGGCGAGCATGCGCGGGCCGAGCACGACCTCGGGCGAGACCACTTGGGCGAGGGCGGCGAGCGCACCGTTGTAATCGGACTCGGCAAGGCGCTCGACGATGAAACCGTCGATGAGGCCGCCGCCCTCACGGCGGCCTCCGTGCACCTGGTGGGAGCCCGCGCCGAAGCGGACTCGGACGCGGACGCCGGGCTGGGCGGCGTCGGAGAGCTCGGCGGGCACGGCGTAGTCGAAGGTGCGGTCGAGGTGGAGCACGCCCTTGTTCACGAGGACCCGGGCGACGGGGAGTTCTGCGGCCAGGGCGGCCCCCCGCCAGGTGCGCGGCTTCGCCTTGGGCGCCTTGGCCTTGGCCTCGGCGACCATCTCCCGGATCAGCGCGAGCTGCTCCGGTGGGGAATCGTTCGCGCTGCTCACATCAGCATTCTTACCAAACCGCGCTGACACCGGGCACACGGCCGCGGGGGCGCACGGCCGCAGGCCCGGCCGGGCAGGCCGGCCCGGTGGGACCCGCGGGCCCATGGGAAGGGCCCCGGACCGTGGGGTCCGGGGCCGCCCGCGCGTGGTACTTCCGGTGGTGCCTACAGACCGGCGGCGGCGCGCAGGGCGTCGACGCGGTCGGTGCGCTCCCAGGTGAAGTCCGGCAGCTCGCGGCCGAAGTGGCCGTAGGCGGCGGTCTGGGCGTAGATCGGGCGCAGCAGGTCCAGATCGCGGATGATCGCGGCCGGGCGCAGGTCGAAGACCTCGCCGATCGCCTCCTCGATCTTCTGGACCTCGACCTTGGCGGTGCCGAAGGTCTCGACGAAGAGACCGACGGGCTCGGCCTTGCCGATGGCGTACGCGACCTGGACCTCGCAGCGCGAGGCGAGGCCGGCGGCGACCACGTTCTTGGCGACCCAGCGCATGGCGTAGGCCGCGGAGCGGTCGACCTTGGACGGGTCCTTGCCGGAGAAGGCGCCGCCACCGTGGCGGGCCATGCCGCCGTAGGTGTCGATGATGATCTTGCGGCCGGTCAGGCCGGCGTCGCCCATCGGGCCGCCGATCTCGAAGCGGCCGGTCGGGTTCACGAGCAGGCGGTAACCCTCGGTGTCCAGCTTGATGCCGTCCTCGACGAGCTGGGCCAGGACGTGCTCGACGACGAACTCGCGGATGTCGGGCGCGAGCAGCGAGTCGAGGTCGATGTCGGAGGCGTGCTGTGAGGAGACCACGACGGTGTCGAGGCGGACGGCCTTGTCGCCGTCGTACTCGATGGTGACCTGGGTCTTGCCGTCGGGGCGCAGGTACGGGATGGTCCCGTTCTTGCGGACCTCGGACAGGCGGCGCGAGAGCCGGTGCGCGATGTGGATCGGCAGCGGCATGAGCTCGGGGGTCTCGTCGCAGGCGTAGCCGAACATCAGGCCCTGGTCACCGGCGCCCTGCTTGTCGAGCTCGTCCTCATCGCCCTCGACACGCTTCTCGTAGGCGGTGTCGACGCCCTGCGCGATGTCCGGGGACTGCGCGCCGATGGAGACCGACACGCCGCACGAGGCGCCGTCGAAGCCCTTCTTCGAGGAGTCGTAGCCGATTTCGAGGATCTTGTCCCGGACGAGCTGCGCGATCGGCGCGTAGGCCTTCGTCGTCACCTCACCCGCGATGTGGACGAGGCCGGTGGTGATGAGGGTCTCCACGGCGACGCGCGAGGTCGGATCCTCGGTGAGGAGTGCGTCGAGGATCGTGTCGCTGATCTGGTCAGCGATCTTGTCGGGGTGGCCCTCGGTCACGGACTCCGAGGTGAACAGACGACGGGACACAACGCTCCCTGGGGTTGCAGCGGCTGCTGGCTGATCATTTGGCGGAACCACATCGGGGGCTGCGCCCGATCACGTTCCGGATGCAGTTTATCGGTCGCCACCGTTGCCCGGACCATCCGTCTCGCCTTGTGGGAGCCGTGTGACCTGCGGCACTCCCATTCTTGCGTACGGAGGTGACCGAGTGAAGGGGAATCGACTCAGGCGCGTCGCGACGCGAACCGCTGCGTAACCCGGTCCCAAATCGCCTCAGCCAGCGCCTCCTTCGGACCATAGGGCACAGGATATTCCGACCCGCTGGAGTCCAGGATGACCGCCTCGTTCTCCTCGGATCCAAAGGTTCGGGTCGCGCCGACCTCGTTCACGACGAGAAGATCACATCCCTTGCGGCGCAGCTTGGCCCGGCCGTTGTCGAGGACGTCGTCGGTCTCGGCGGCGAAGCCCACCACCACCTGGCCCTCACGGGCCCGGTCGGCCGAGATCTCGGCGAGGACGTCCGGGTTGCGCACGAGCGCGACCGGGGCGGGGTCCTCCCCGTCCTTCTTCTTGATCTTGCCGTCGGCGTACTCGGCGGGCCGGAAGTCGGCCACGGCCGCGGCCATGACCACGGCATCGGCGTCCGGCGCCGCCTTGAGCACGGCTTCCCGCAGCTGTACGGCCGTCCCCACGCGTACGACGTCCACCCCGGCGGGGTCGGCCAGCGCGGTGTTGGCCGCGACCAGGGTGACCCGCGCCCCGCGGGCGACGGCCGTGCGGGCGAGCGCGTAGCCCTGCTTGCCGGAGGAGCGGTTCCCGAGGAAGCGCACCGGGTCCAGCGGTTCCCGGGTGCCGCCCGCGCTGATCACGACGTGGCGGCCGACCAGATCCGGCTCGGCCGCGCCGCGGCGCAGGACCTGTCGGCACACCTCGAAGATCTCTTCGGGGTCGGGCAGCCGCCCCTTGCCGGTGTCCTTGCCGGTGAGCCGGCCCACGGCGGGCTCGATGACAAGGGCGCCGCGGCGGCGCAGAGTGGCCACGTTCTCCCGGGTGGCCGGGTGCTCCCACATCTCGGTGTGCATCGCGGGGGCGAAGACGACCGGACAGCGGGCGGTGAGCAGCGTGTTCGTGAGCAGGTCGTCGGCGAGCCCGTGGGCGGCCCTGGCCAGCGTGTCGGCGGTGGCCGGGGCGACGACGACGAGGTCGGCGCCCTGGCCGATGCGTACGTGCGGCACCTCGTGGACGGTCTCCCACACTTCGGTGGAGGCGGGGTTCCCGGAGAGGGCGGCCCAGGTGGCCTCGCCGACGAAGTTCAGGGAGGCCGCCGTGGGCACCACCCGCACGTCGTGCCCGGACTCGGTCAGCCGGCGCAGCAGCTCGCAGGCCTTGTAGGCGGCGATCCCGCCGCTCACGCCCAGCACGACCTTCGGCTTACCCATCTGCGCACACCCCTTTTGACACTTTCGACTCGTCCGCCGCGTTCGGCTCTGATCGTCGTACCCATCCATGACACACCACAGGCCCGGCAGATGTTCTGCCGGGCCTGTGGTGAAGGAATACCTCGGTGCCTTACTGGGCCGGGGCCTCGATGGCCTCGGAGGTCAGCAGACCCGCGTTGATCTCGCGCAGCGCGATCGAAAGCGGCTTCTCGTGGACGTGGGTGTCCACCAGCGGGCCGACGTACTCGAGCAGGCCCTCACCGAGCTGCGAGTAGTACGCGTTGATCTGACGCGCGCGCTTGGCCGCGTAGATCACGAGGCTGTACTTCGAGTCAGTGGCCTCGAGCAGCTCGTCGATCGGCGGGTTGATGATGCCCTCGGGCGCAGTGATGGAAGAGGACACGCTCTACCTTCCGAAGATGGATGAAAGATGGGGCCGCCTGCGGCCGGTCGATGTCGTGGAGATCAACCGGCGATTCAGACAACTTCCATCAAGGCTAGCAGCTCACGGGCCACGTCCTCGACGGAGGTGTTGACCAGGGTGACGTCGAACTCCGACTCGGCAGCGAGTTCGACCTTGGCCGCGGCGAGCCGGCGCTCGATCACCTCGGCCGATTCGGTGCCCCGGCCGGTGAGCCGGCGGACCAGCTCCTCCCAGCTCGGCGGAGCCAGGAAGACCAGCTGAGCCTCGGGCATGGACTCGCGGACGAGCCGTGCGCCCTGGAGGTCGATCTCCAGCAGTACCGGCTCGCCGTTCTCCAGGCGCTCCAGAACCGCGCCGCGCGGTGTGCCGTAGCGGTTGCCCGCGAACTCGGCCCACTCCAGCAGCTCGCCGTTGGCGATCAGCTTGTCGAACTCGTCGTCATTGACGAAGAAGTACTGGACTCCGTGTCGCTCACCGGGCCGCGGCTTGCGGGTGGTGGCCGACACCGAGAGCCATACCTCGGGGTGAACCTTGCGCATATGCGCGACGACCGTGCTCTTGCCGACCCCTGAAGGGCCGGAGAGCACGGTCAGCCGCGGACGAACCTCTGCTGCCATAGAGCGATTATCCAGGTTCCCAGGACTGCCTGAGAACGCCGGGAGAACTTCAGCCGTCGCGTCAGGCGCTGGTGCTGCCGAACTCGCGCTCCAGAGAGGCGATCTGGTTGGAACCGAGACCCCGGACACGCCGGGATTCGGAGATGCCGAGACGCTCCATGATCTGCTTGGCGCGCACCTTGCCCACGCCAGGCAGGGACTCCAGCAGGGCGGAGACCTTCATCTTGCCGATGACGTCGTTCTCCTGGCCCGTCTTGATGACCTCTTGGAGCGAGGCGCCGGAGTGCTTGAGTCGATTCTTCACCTCGGCCCGCTCCCGGCGAGCCGCGGCGGCCTTTTCGAGCGCGGCTGCGCGCTGTTCAGGGGTAAGGGGCGGAAGAGCCACGCCTACGTCACCTCGGATGTCGAACTGTCGGATACGGACCGGTGGGGAACCCGAGGGCACCACACCTGACGAGCTCCCGAACAGCGATGGAACTCGTTCGCTGCGCGTTCACTCTGCTCGGAGACTAGCGGGCAACACCGCTCCAGTCAGCGAGAACGAACGAAAAGTCCTGGTCAGCCTCCACTGAACCGTACATCACGGACAAAATACCCCCGTTTTGTCCGGTGAAGGGCGTTCGAATTTCGTCAGAAAGTGCGAGACCCCGCTCCGGCCGGATGCGGAGCGGGGTCCTTCGGTGGGCCCACCGGCGCCCACAGGGGTCACGCAGGAGTTCTTCCGGCACACCTCACGCGGAAACGGCCTCGCGGATCTCGTCGGAGAAGCGGCGGGCCGCGTCGCGCAGCGCCGCGGCGTCCGGTCCGTGCCCCAGGACGCCGCGCGAGACGTTCGGGACCACGTTGCGCACGGCCTTGCCGAAGACGGTCGGCAGGTCCGCCGCGGTCGCGCCCTGCGCACCGATGCCGGGGGCCAGCAACGGCCCGTTGATCTCCAGGTCGAAGGAGGACAGGTCGCCGAGGGTGGCGCCGACCACCGCGCCGAAGGATCCCATCGGGGCGGCGTCCGCGTTCTCCGCCGCCAGGTGCGCCAGCATCGTGGCCCCGATGCTCCGGCCGTCCTCGCGGACCGCGCGCTGGACCTCTGCGCCCTCCGGGTTGGACGTCAAGGCCAGGACGAACAGGCCCGCCCCCGACGCGCGCGCCAGCTCCACCGCAGGTGCCAGGGATCCGTAGCCCAGGTACGGGGACACCGTCAGGGCATCCGAGAACAGCGGCGAGGCCGGGTCCAGGAAGGCGGAGGCGTACGCGGCCATGGTCGAGCCGATGTCACCGCGCTTGGCGTCCATGACGACCAGGGTCCCGGCCGCCCGGGCGTCCGCGACGGTCCGCTCCAGGACGGCGACGCCCCGGGAGCCGAACCGCTCGAAGAAGGCGGCCTGCGGCTTGAAGACGGCCACGGACTCCGCGAGCGCCTCCACCACCGTGCGGGAGAAGCGCTCCAGGCCCGCGATGTCGTCCTGGAGGCCCCACTGGGCCAGCAGGGCGGCGTGCGGGTCGATGCCCACGCACAGCGGGCCGCGGGAGTCCATCGCAGCGCGGAGGCGGGTGCCGAAGGGGGGCAGGGTCACGGTGCGGCCTTTCGGGTCTCGGCGCCCACCGCGTCGGCGAGCGTCGCGTACGGGCTGGCGGCCAGGCGGGCGGCCAGGCCCTTGTGGATGGCACGGGCGTAGAGCGGGCCCTCGTAGATGAAGGCGCTGTAGCCCTGGATCAGCGTGGCGCCGGCCAGGATGCGCTGCCAGGCGTCCTCGGCGTTCTCGATGCCGCCGACCCCCACCAGCACCAGCCGGTCGCCCACGCGGGCGTACAGGCGGCGCAGCACCTCCAGGGAGCGCTCCTTGACGGGTGCGCCGGAGAGCCCGCCGGTCTCCTTGACCAAGGAGGGGGCGGACTTCAGGCCGAGGCCCTCCCGCGCGATGGTGGTGTTCGTGGCGATGATGCCGTCGAGGCCGAGCTCCAGGGCCAGGTCGGCGACGGCGTCGACGTCCTCGTCCGCCAGGTCGGGTGCGATCTTGACCAGCAGGGGGACCCGGCGGTCGGTCACGGTGCGGTCCGCGGCCTCGCGCACGGCCGTCAGCAGCGGGCGCAGCGACTCGGTGGCCTGGAGGTTGCGCAGGCCGGGGGTGTTGGGCGAGGAGACGTTCACGACGAGGTAGTCGGCGTGGCGGGCGAGGCGCTCGGTGGAGGTGACGTAGTCGCCCACGGCCTCCTCCTCGGGCACGACCTTGGTCTTGCCGATGTTGACGCCCACGACCGTCCTGAAGACGGCCTCACGGGCCGCCAGACGGTCGGCGACGGCTGCCGAGCCCTCGTTGTTGAAGCCCATCCGGTTGATCAGCGCACGGTCCGGCACGAGCCGGAAAAGCCGCTTCCTGGGGTTGCCGGGCTGCGGCTCGGCGGTCACCGTGCCGACCTCGATGTGGTCGAAGCCCAGCATCGACATCCCGTCGATGGCGACGGCGTTCTTGTCGAAGCCGGCCGCGAGGCCGAAGGGGCCGTGCATGCGCAGGCCGAGCGCCTCGGTGCGCAGTTCCGCGTACCGCGGGGCCAGGGTGGCCGCCACGAAGGTGCGCAGCACCGGGATGCGGGCTGTGAGGCGGATCCAGCGGAAGGCCATGTGGTGGGCGGCTTCCGGGTCCATGCGCTTGAAGACCAGGTTGAAGAAGATCTTGTACATCGTCGAGAGGATCCCTCTGCGCTCGTGAAGAGGGGGACACCCGTCGTGAAACCGGTGTCCCCCTCCCCCTTTCCGGGCTGTACGGGTGTTCAGTCGCGGGCCGCGGTCAGGTGCTCCGCGTGCTCCTGGAGGGAGCGGACGCCCACGTCGCCGCGGTTGAGCGCGTCGATGCCCTGCACGGCCGCGGCGAGCGCCTGGACCGTGGTCAGGCACGGGACGCCGCGGGCCACGGCCGCCGTGCGGATCTCGTAGCCGTCGAGGCGGCCGCCGGTGCCGTACGGGGTGTTGACGATCAGGTCGACCTGGCCGTCGTGGATGAGCTGGACGATCGTCTTCTCGCCGCCGGGGCCTTCGCCCTCGCTGAGCTTGCGCACGACGGTGGCGTTGATGCCGTTGCGGCGCAGGACCTCGGCGGTGCCGGAGGTGGCCATCAGCTCGAAGCCATGGGCGACGAGCTCGCGGGCCGGGAAGATCATCGAGCGCTTGTCGCGGTTGGCGACGGAGATGAACGCGCGGCCCTTGGTGGGCAGCGGGCCGTAGGCGCCGGCCTGCGACTTCGCGTAGGCGGTGCCGAAGACGGCATCGATGCCCATGACCTCGCCGGTGGAGCGCATCTCCGGGCCGAGGACGGTGTCCACGCCGCGGCCGTGGATGTCGCGGAAGCGCGACCACGGCATGACGGCTTCCTTGACGGAGATCGGCGCGTCGATCGGCAGGGTGCCGCCGTCACCGGTCTTCGGAAGCAGGCCCTCCTCGCGCAGCTCGGCGATGGTGGCGCCGAGCGAGATGCGGGCGGCGGCCTTCGCCAGCGGGACGGCGGTGGCCTTCGAGGTGAAGGGCACGGTCCGGGAGGCACGCGGGTTGGCCTCCAGGACGTAGAGGATGTCGCCCGCCATCGCGAACTGGATGTTGATCAGGCCGCGGACGCCGACGCCCTTGGCGATGCCCTCGGTGGAGGCGCGCAGCCGCTTGATGTCGTAGCCGCCGAGGGTGATCGGGGGCAGGGCGCAGGCCGAGTCGCCGGAGTGGATGCCGGCTTCCTCGATGTGCTCCATGACGCCGCCGAGGTAGAGCTCCTGACCGTCGTAGAGGGCATCCACGTCGATCTCGATGGCGTCGTCGAGGAAGCGGTCGACCAGCACCGGGCGGGTCGGGGAGATCTCGGTGGACTCCGCGATGTACGACTCCAGGCGCGCCTCGTCGTAGACGATCTCCATGCCGCGGCCGCCGAGGACGTACGACGGCCGGACGAGGACCGGGTAGCCGATCTCGTCGGCGATCGCCTTCGCACCGGCGAAGGTGGTGGCGGTGCCGTGCTTGGGAGCGGGCAGGCCCGCCTCCGCGAGGACCTGGCCGAAGGCGCCGCGGTCCTCGGCCGCGTGGATGGCCTCCGGCGAGGTGCCGACCACGGGGACGCCGTTGTCCTTGAGGGCCTGGGCGAGGCCCAGCGGCGTCTGGCCGCCGAGCTGGACGACGACGCCGGCGATGGGGCCTGCCAGGGACTCGGCGTGGACGATCTCCAGCACGTCCTCAAGCGTCAGCGGCTCGAAGTACAGGCGGTCGGAGGTGTCGTAGTCGGTGGAGACGGTCTCCGGGTTGCAGTTGACCATCACGGTCTCGTAGCCGGCGTCGCTGAGGGCGAAGGAGGCGTGGACGCAGGAGTAGTCGAACTCGATGCCCTGGCCGATGCGGTTGGGCCCGGAGCCCAGGATGATGACCGCGGGCTTGGTGCGCGGGGCGACCTCGGACTCCTCGTCGTACGAGGAGTAGAAGTACGGGGTCTTCGCGGCGAACTCGGCGGCGCAGGTGTCGACCGTCTTGTAGACCGGGCGGACGCCGAGGGCGTGGCGAACCTCGCGGACGACGTCCTCGCGCAGGCCGCGGATCTCGGCGATCTGGGCGTCGGAGAAACCGTGACGCTTGGCCTCGGCGAGCAGCCCGGGTTCGAGCTTCTCGGCACCGGCGAGCTCGTCGGCGATCTCCTTGATCAGGAAGAGCTGGTCCACGAACCAGGGGTCGATCTTCGTGGAATCGAAGACCTCCTCCTGGGTGGCGCCGGCGCGGATGGCCTGCATGACGGTGTTGATGCGGCCGTCGGTGGGGCGGACGGCGGTGGCCAGGAGCTCGTCCTTGTCACCGGGGTCGCCGACGAAGGTGAACTGCGAGCCCTTCTTCTCCAGCGAGCGCAGGGCCTTCTGGAGGGCCTCGGTGAAGTTGCGGCCGATGGCCATGGCCTCGCCGACCGACTTCATGGTCGTGGTGAGGGTGGCGTCGGCGAGCGGGAACTTCTCGAAGGCGAAGCGCGGGGCCTTGACGACGACGTAGTCGAGGGTCGGCTCGAAGGAGGCCGGGGTCTTCTCGGTGATGTCGTTGGGGACCTCGTCGAGCGTGTAGCCGATGGCCAGCTTGGCGGCGATCTTGGCGATCGGGAAGCCGGTGGCCTTCGACGCGAGCGCCGAGGAGCGCGAGACGCGCGGGTTCATCTCGATGACGATGACGCGGCCGTCGACCGGGTCGATCGCGAACTGGATGTTGCAGCCGCCGGTGTCGACGCCGACCTCGCGGATGATCGCGATGCCGATGTCGCGCAGCCGCTGGTACTCGCGGTCGGTGAGCGTCATGGCCGGGGCGACGGTGATCGAGTCACCGGTGTGGACGCCCATCGGGTCGAAGTTCTCGATGGAGCAGACGACGACCACGTTGTCGTGGCGATCGCGCATCAGCTCCAGCTCGTACTCCTTCCAGCCGAGGATGGACTCCTCCAGGAGCACCTCGGTGGTCGGGGAGAGCGTGAGGCCCTGGCCGGCGATGCGGCGCAGTTCGTCCTCGTCGTGGGCGAAGCCGGAGCCGGCGCCGCCCATGGTGAAGGAGGGACGGACGACGACGGGGTAGCCGCCGAGGGTCTCGACGCCCTTGAGGACGTCGTCCATCGAGTGGCAGATGACCGAGCGGGCGGACTCGCCGTAGCCGATCTTGGCCTTGACGGCCTCGACGACGCCCTTGAAGAGGTCGCGGTCCTCGCCCTTGTTGATGGCCTCGACGTTGGCGCCGATGAGCTCGACGCCGTACTTCTCCAGCACCCCCTGCTCGTGCATGGAGATGGCGGTGTTCAGTGCGGTCTGGCCGCCGAGGGTGGGAAGCAGCGCGTCGGGGCGCTCCTTCGCGATGATCTTCTCGACGAACTCGGGGGTGATCGGCTCGACATACGTGGCGTCGGCGATCTCCGGGTCGGTCATGATCGTCGCGGGGTTCGAGTTGACCAGGATGACGCGCAGGCCCTCGGCCTTGAGGACGCGGCAGGCCTGGGTGCCGGAGTAGTCGAACTCTGCGGCCTGACCGATCACGATCGGGCCGGAGCCGATGACCAGGACGGACTGGATATCGGTGCGCTTAGGCACGCTCGGCCTCCATCAGGGATACGAAGCGGTCGAAGAGGTACGCGGCGTCGTGCGGGCCCGCGGCCGCTTCGGGGTGGTACTGGACGGAGAAGGCCGGCTGGTCGAGCAGCTGGAGGCCTTCGACGACCTGGTCGTTCAGGCAGACGTGGGAGACCTCGGCGCGGCCGTAGGGGGTCTCGGAGACCTTGTCCAGGGGCGCGTCGACGGCGAATCCGTGGTTGTGGGCGGTGACCTCGACCTTGCCCGTGGTGCGGTCCTGGACGGGCTGGTTGATGCCCCGGTGGCCGTACTTCAGCTTGTAGGTGCCGAAGCCGAGGGCACGGCCGAGGATCTGGTTGCCGAAGCAGATGCCGAAGAGCGGGGTCTTGCGCTCCAGGACGCCCCGCATGACGGCGACGGGGCCGTCGGCGGTGGCCGGGTCGCCCGGGCCGTTGGAGAAGAACACGCCGTCGGGGGCGACCGCGTAGACGTCCTCGACGGTGGCGGTGGCGGGCAGCACGTGCACCTCGATGCCGCGCTCGGCCATGCGGTGCGGGGTCATGCCCTTGATGCCCAGGTCGACGGCCGCGACGGTGAAGCGCTTCTCCCCGATCGCGGGGACGACGTAGGTCTCCTTGGTGGCGACCTCGGCGGAGAGGTTCGCGCCCTTCATCTCGGGCTGGGAGCGGACCTTGGCCAGCAGGGCCTCGTCACGGATGCCGACCCAGGCCTCACCGGAGAAGATGCCGACGCGCATCGCACCGCGCTCGCGCAGGTGACGGGTCAGGGCGCGGGTGTCGACGCCGGAGATGCCGACGACCCCCTGCCGGACGAGCTCCTCGTCCAGGGTTCGCCGGGAGCGCCAGTTGGAGGGGATGCGGGCGGGGTCGCGCACGACGTAGCCGGAGACCCAGATGCGGGAGGACTCGGGGTCCTCGTCGTTGACGCCGGTGTTGCCCACGTGGGGGGCGGTCATCACGACGACCTGCCGGTGGTACGACGGGTCGGTGAGGGTCTCCTGGTAGCCGGTCATGCCGGTGGAGAACACGGCCTCGCCGAAGGTCTCCCCCACTGCGCCGTAGGCACGGCCGCGGAAGATGCGGCCGTCCTCCAGGACGAGTACGGCGGGAGCTTTGGCTGCTCCCCTGGTGGAGGTCGTCATCGTTCGGCGCCTTCCGTCGTGATGGATGTGTTCATGAGGTTGATCGCTTCGACCCATGCGGCGTGTTCGGCCGCGCGGTCGGAGCGGAATCCGGAGTCGATCAGCTTGTCGCCGTGCGCCCAGGTGACGACGAGCAGACCGCCCTCGGTGAGTACCTTGCCCGCGATTCCCTTGTCGAGGCGGGCGCCGCGCAGCTGCGCGGCCGGTACGAAGAAGTCGCCTGCACCCGGTCGGACCACGTCGAGGCCCGCGTCGGTGAGGGTGAGCTCGACCCGGCTGCGGACGCCCAGGCCGTGGGCGACGATCCGGTCGAGCCACTGCCCGGCGGTGGTGGAGCCGTGGTACCGGCCGGTGAGCGCCAGCCGGTGCTCGGGAAGGCCGTCCGGGGCAGCGGGGAGCTCCGGCAGATCGTTCTGCAGGGCTCCTCGCCATTTCCAGCCCTGGCGCATCAGCCAGTACACGAACGCGATGAAGACGACCAGGCCGATCACCCATGCGATGCGGGCGCCCAGATCGGTCACCTCCGCCGACTGTCGTTCGGCGGCCTCGGCGGCCAGTTGGATCACTGCAGGTGTCACGCCAGTTTCCCGTCCACGACCGTTGCCCGGCCCCGCAGGAAGGTGTAGGTGACGCGCCCCGGCAGCTCACGGCCCTCGTAGGGCGTGTTGCGGCTGCGGGAGGCGAAGTGTGCGGGGTCCACGACACCACGGTACGAGGTATCGACCAAGGTCAGGTTCGCGGGTTCACCAGCCGAGACGGGACGGCCGTGGTGGTCCAGGCCGCCGATGCGGGCCGGGGCGAAGCTCATGCGCTCGGCGACGCCGGCCCAGTCGATCAGACCGGTCTCCACCATCGTCTGCTGGACGACGGACAGCGCGGTCTCCAGGCCCACCATGCCCATGGCGGCGGCGGCCCACTCGCAGTCCTTGTCCTCGTGCGGGTGCGGGGCGTGGTCGGTGGCGACGATGTCGATCGTGCCGTCGGCGAGGGCCTCGCGCAACGCCATGACGTCGCGCTCGGTGCGCAGCGGCGGGTTGACCTTGTAGACCGCGTTGTAGGAGCGGACGAGCTCGTCGGTGAGGAGCAGATGGTGCGGGGTGACCTCGGCGGTGACGTCGATGCCGCGGGACTTGGCCCAGCGGACGATCTCGACGGAGCCTGCGGTGGAGAGGTGGCAGATGTGCACGCGGGAGCCGACGTGCTCGGCGAGGAGCACGTCGCGGGCGATGATCGACTCCTCGGCGACGGCGGGCCAGCCGCCGAGGCCGAGCTCGGCGGAGACGACGCCCTCGTTCATCTGGGCGCCCTCGGTGAGGCGGGGTTCCTGGGCGTGCTGGGCGACGACGCCGCCGAAGGCCTTCACGTACTCCAGCGCGCGCCGCATGATCACGGCGTCGTCGACGCACTTGCCGTCGTCGGAGAAGACGGTCACGCGGGCGGCGGACTCGTGCATGGCACCCAGCTCGGAGAGCTGCTTGCCCTCCAGGCCGACGGTGACGGCGCCGATGGGCTGCACGTCGCAGTAGCCGGACTCCTTGCCCAGGCGCCAGACCTGCTCGACGACGCCGGCGGTGTCGGCGACGGGGAAGGTGTTCGCCATGGCGAAGACGGCGGTGTAGCCGCCGGAGGCGGCGGCACGGGTGCCGGTCAGGACGGTCTCGGAGTCCTCGCGGCCGGGCTCGCGCAGGTGGGTGTGCAGGTCGACGAGACCGGGGAGGAGGATCTGGCCCTCGGCCTCGATGACGGTCGCGCCCTCGGCGGAGAGGTTCCGGCCGACCTCGGCGATGGTTTCGCCGTCGATCAGGACGTCCTGCGCCTCGCCGCCGAGTACCTTCGCGCCACGGATAAGGATCTTGCTCATGGTTACTTGCTCTCCTCGGTACGGGCGGGGGCGGCGGGGGTGGTCGTGACGGCCGGCTCGGAGCCGCCGAGCAGCAGGTAGAGGACGGCCATGCGGGTGGAGACGCCGTTGGCGACCTGTTCGACGGCCGTGCAGCGCTCGGAGTCGGCGACCTGGGCGGTGATCTCCATGCCGCGGTTCATCGGGCCGGGGTGCATCACGATGGCGTGCTCGGGCATCTTGGCCATGCGGTCGCCGTCCAGGCCGTACCGGCGGGAGTACTCGCGCTCGGTCGGGAAGAAGGCGGCGTTCATGCGTTCGCGCTGCACACGCAGCATCATCACCGCATCGGACTTCGGCAGCACGTCGTCGAGGCTGTACGAGACCTCGCACGGCCAGGTCTCGACACCGATCGGGACCAGCGTGGGCGGGGCCACCAGGGTGACCTCGGCGCCGAGGGTGTGCAGCAGGTGGACGTTGGAGCGCGCCACGCGGCTGTGCAGGACGTCTCCGACGATGGTGATGCGGCGGCCGGAGAGGTCCTTGCCGAGGCCGGCGTCGCGGCCGACGAGGCGCCTGCGCATGGTGAAGGCGTCCAGCAGGGCCTGGGTGGGGTGTTCATGGGTGCCGTCGCCGGCGTTGACGACGGCGGAGTCGATCCAGCCGGAGGTCGCGAGCCGGTAGGGGGCGCCGGAGGCGTGGTGGCGGATGACGACGGCGTCGGCGCCCATCGCCTCCAGGGTGAGCGCGGTGTCCTTGAGGGATTCGCCCTTGGAAACCGAGGAGCCCTTGGCGGAGAAGTTGATGACGTCGGCGGAGAGCCGCTTGGCGGCCGCCTCGAAGGAGATCCGGGTGCGGGTGGAGTCCTCGAAGAAGAGGTTGACGACGGTGAGGCCGCGCAGCGTGGGCAGCTTCTTGATCGGCCGGTCCGCGACACGGGCCATCTCCTCGGCGGTGTCGAGGATCAGGACGGCGTCGTCGCGCGTGAGATCGGCGGCCGAGATGAGGTGGCGCTTCATCTGGATGGCTCCGTAGGTCGGGAGGGCGTGGTGCAGGCGGACTGACGTGCAGCGGACTGACGTGCAGGGGTGCGAGCGGGCAGGGCGGGGCCCGGCGCGGACCCCGCAGGGGTCCGTCGTCGAGGTGGGCTACTGTCCCGCCGCCCGGGCGGTCCGCTGGCCGAGCAGCACGGCGTCACGGCCGTCCTCCTCCTGGAGCTGGACCTTGACGGTCTCCCGCAGCGACGTGGGGAGGTTCTTGCCGACGTAGTCGGCACGGATCGGCAGTTCGCGGTGGCCGCGGTCGACGAGGACGGCGAGCTGCACGGCGCGGGGGCGGCCGAGGTCGCCGAGGGCGTCGAGCGCGGCGCGGATGGTGCGGCCGGAGAAGAGGACGTCGTCGACGAGGACGACGAGGCGGCCGTCGAGGTCGTCGCCGGGGATCTCGGTGCGACCGATCGCACGGGCGGGCTTCATCCGCAGGTCGTCGCGGTACATGGTGATGTCGAGGGAACCGACCGGGATCTTCGTGCCGGTGATCTCTTCGAGCTTGGCGGCCAGACGGCGGGCCAGGTGCACGCCGCGGGTGGGGATGCCGAGGAGCACCACGTCGTCGGCGCCCTTGGCGCGTTCGACGATCTCGTGGGCGATGCGGGTCAGGACCCGGGCGATGTCCTGCGCCTCCAGTACGGGGCGCGCGGAATCGGAGTTCTGCTGGGCGTCCATGAAAAGGACCTCCTTCTCCGCCTCACGGGACGGACCTTAAAGGACGTCTGATGTACGTCTCACACGGTACCAGGGAGGCGGTGGCGGGTCGGCACCCGGGGGTGGCGCGGGGGCGCGCACGGGGCTGTCGGCGCCGCCCCGGCGGGGGGACGGGGACCATTCGGCTTGACGCATCCAAGTAACGCTGCGTAACCTCACAGTGAGTTACCAGCCGCGCGGCGGAGCCGCACGTAGTTACGTAGTCGCAGTGTCCATGCAGTCACAGCGTCACAGCGTCCGGGAGCGTTATGTCCAGCGAATACGCCAAACAGCTCGGGGCCAAGCTCCGCGCCATCCGCACCCAGCAGGGCCTTTCCCTCCACGGTGTCGAGGAGAAGTCGCAGGGCCGGTGGAAGGCCGTGGTGGTCGGGTCGTACGAGCGCGGGGACCGCGCCGTGACCGTCCAGCGCCTTGCCGAGCTGGCGGACTTCTACGGGGTGCCGGTGCAGGAACTGCTGCCGGGCACGACTCCCGGCGGAGCGGCCGAGCCGCCGCCGAAGCTGCGCCTCGACCTGGAGCGCCTGGCGGGCGTCCCCGCCGAGAAGGCCGGTCCGCTGCAGCGTTACGCGGCGACGATCCAGAGCCAGCGCGGCGACTACAACGGCAAGGTGCTGTCGATCCGCCAGGACGACCTGCGCACCCTGGCCGTCATCTACGACCAGTCGCCCTCGGTCCTGACCGAGCAGCTGATCAGCTGGGGCGTGCTGGACGCGGACGCCCGTCGCGCGGTGGCGCACGAGGACGCCTGATCCTCAAGCCCCCCACCAGCAGAAACGTTACCGGTGGCCGCCGGACCCCCACAGGGGTCCGGCGGCCACCGGCTTTTCTTCTCCCCCGCGGCGACGGCCGGAAAGGCGGCGCCGACAACGGAAGGGCCCGCAGCACAGGTGCTGCGGGCCCTTCCGAAAGGCGGTGCCGGTGCTGCTGTGGGGCGGCGTGCGGTCAGCTCTCGCTGCGCCGCAGGCTCGGCTTCAGGTCCTTGAAACGGGCCAGCAGCCCGTTGACGAACGAGGGCGACTCGTCCGTCGAGAACTCCTTGGCCAGCTGGACGGCCTCGTCGATGGCCACGGCGTCCGGGGTGTCGTCCACCCAGATCAGCTCGTAGGCACCGAGCCGCACGATGTTCCGGTCCGCGGCCGGCATCCGGTCGAGGTCCCAGTCCACGGCGTAGGTGACGATCAGGTCGTCGATGCGGTTCACCTTGTCGGCGTACCCCTCGACGAGATCCATCGTGAAGGCGCTGACCGGCGGCTGCCGGTCGTCCGAGCGCGCGTGGCGGATCCAGTCCGCGAGGACCTCGCGGACGGACACCCCGCGCTGGTCGGCCTCGAAAAGGATCTGGAAGGCGCGCTTGCGCGCGTTGCTCCGGGCAGCCACGGTTAGCTGTTCACCCGGCCGAGGTAGTCGCTGGTGCGGGTGTCGACCTTGACCTTCTCGCCCGTGTTGACGAAGAGCGGGACCTGGATCTCGTGGCCGGTCTCCAGCGTGGCGGGCTTGGTGCCACCGGTGGAGCGGTCGCCCTGGACGCCCGGGTCGGTGTGCTGGATGACGAGCTCGACGGCGGCCGGGAGCTCGACGTAGAGCACCTCGCCCTCGTGCTGCGCCACGGAGGCGGTGAAGCCCTCGATGAGGAAGTTGGCGGCGTCGCCGACGGCCTTCTTGTCGACCATCAGCTGGTCGTAGGTCTGCATGTCCATGAAGACGAAGTACTCGCCGTCCATGTACGAGAACTGCATGTCACGGCGGTCGATGGTGGCCGTCTCGACCTTCGTGCCGGCGTTGAAGGTCTTGTCGACGACCTTGCCGGAGAGCACGTGCTTGAGCTTGGTGCGCACGAAGGCCGGGCCCTTGCCGGGCTTGACGTGCTGGAACTCGACGACGGACCAGAGCTGGTCACCGTCGAGCTTGAGCACCATGCCGTTCTTGAGGTCGTTCGTGGAAGCCACGGTTGCGGAATCTCCTGCACTGGAAGACCACGGGTGCACGCACCACCCGGCAGTGCGGGCTAGAGTGCGAGCAGCTCCTTGGTCGTAATGGTGAGTAGCTCGGGACCGCCGTCCGCCTCGGGGCGTACGACGAGCGTGTCATCGATCCGGACACCTCCCCGGCCCGGGAGGTGAACCCCCGGTTCGACGGTGACCGGCACGCAAGCGTCCAGTTTACCCATTGCCGTAGGTGCAAGCTGCGGGTCCTCGTCGATTTCGAGGCCGACGCCGTGTCCCGTCCACGGGGCGAGGGCCTCCGCGTGCCCCGCGGCGTCCAGTACGGACCGGGCCGCATGGTCGACCTCGCGGTAGGCGGCGCCCGGCAGCAGCGCCTCGCGTCCCGCCCGCTGAGCGGTGAAGACGCAGTCGTAGAGCTCGATCTGCCAGTCGGCGGGGGTGGTGCCGATGACGAAGGTCCGGCCGATCTCGCACCGGTAGCCGCGGTAGTTGGCGCCCAGGCAGACCGAGAGGAAGTCTCCCTCCTCCACCCTGCGGTCGGACGGCCGGTGCCGGGATCGCCCGGAGTGCGGGCCGGTGCCGACGGAGGTCGGAAAGGCCGGGCCGTCCGCCCCGTGGTCGACGAGCCGCCGCTCCAGCTCCAGGGCGAGGTGGCGTTCGGTGCGGCCGACGAGGATGGATTCCAGCAGCTCGCCCAGGGCCTGGTCGGCGATCTCCGCGGCGATCCGCAGGCAGGCGATCTCCCCCTCGTCCTTGACGAGGCGCTGCTGCTCCACGGCGGTCCCGAGGTCGGCCAGGCGGAGCTTGGGCGCGACGGAGCGCAGGGCCCGGTGCCGGGCGACGGTGAGGTGGTGCTCCTCCACGGCGAGCGAGTCGGCGCGGACGGAGGCGGCGGCGTCGGCCGCGGCGACGGCGGGATCCCCGCCGCGGGCGGCCAGCACGGTGACCCGGAGGTGTTCGTCGAGCCGGCCCTCGTCGGCCTCGCCGGTGGGCGCTCCGACGCAGAACAGGGCGTCCTCGGCCGGGCCGACGAGGAGTACGGCGCCGAGCGGTGACGCCCCGGAGAGGTAGCGGACGTTCGCCGGACGCGTGATCAGCGCGGCGGCGTTCCCCGCGGCGGCGCATCGGTCGCGGAGCAGGCCCCGACGGGCGGCGTACACGTCTGACATGTCTTCGAGCCTACGAGCGCCCCGCGGATCCGGCCCGGCGAGCGCGTCCGGACGAGGCGAGGCGGGCCCGATGCCGGCGGGTCGGCCCGAGCGGCCCGCCGGGGCGCCCGAGCGGGCCCGCGGCCCGGCTCCCGGCCCTTTCCCTCCCGGGGCGTCCGCCTCCGCCGGGGCTACCAGCCGCCGGGTGCCGGCATGGCCCTGGCCAGGGCCTCGTCGAGGGCGCGGGCGGTGCCTTCGACGTCGAGATGAGAGTTGTCGATGATCGGCAGCCCGGAGCCGTACCAGCCGGCCATCCGGCCGTGGATGCGGGCGACCTCCTCGTCGGAGAGCCGCCGGTTGCCGGAGCGTTCGGCGTTGCGCTCCAGGACGATCTCCAGGCCGGGCAGGAGCACAACCGGCAGCAGTGTCGGACCGACGTGGCGTTTCCAACCGCCCAGCCCCACCACGGGCCGGTCGGGGAAGACGGCGTCGTCGAGGATGCAGGAGATGCCGTTGGCCAGGTAGTTGCGGGCCGCGAAGCCGCAGGTGCGGCGGGCGAGCCGGTACTGCGCCTCGGAGTGCTCGTTCCAGCCGGCCTGCGGGTCGGCGAAGCCGGAGCAGACCCACTCCCGCACGTCGTCCAGGCTGACGTGGGCGGTCGGCACGGGCCGGGTGCTGGCCCAGTGCCGGGCCACGGTGGTCTTCCCGGCGCCGGCCGGCCCGATCAGCAGGACGGCGAGCACGGCGCCGCCGGTTCCCGCCACCGCGGGCGGCAGCGGGATGTGCCCGGTGGCTTCGGGAACGGGCGCCACCTGGGGCGGGGCCGGGCGCTGGGACGGCGGCGGGGGCGAACCCGGCCAGCCCTGAGCCGGGGGTATGGGCGGCTGCGGGGGCGCCGAAGGACGCTGCCCCGGCTGCCCCCAGCCCCCGCCACCCACTCCTTGGTGCATCCGCTGCCACTTTCGTCTCGTTCCTGCGACTGATGCGAGAACGTTATATGACCGCGGAGGCCCGGCCGTCCACCAGGCTGCCGGGCCGGTGCGTCAGGCGTCGATCTCGTCCGCCAGTGCACGCAGCGCCAGCCGGTAGGAGCCGATCCCGAAGCCGGCCACGGTCCCGGTCGCCACGGCGGCGATGACCGAGGTGTGCCGAAACTCCTCGCGGGCGTACGGGTTGGAGATGTGCACCTCGATCAGCGGCGCCGTGCGCTGCGCGGCGGCGTCGCGCATGCCGTACGAGTAGTGGGTGAAGGCCCCCGGGTTAATGACCACGGGGAGCTTTCCGTCCGCGGCCTCGTGCAGCCAGCGGATCATCTCGCCCTCGTCGTTGGTCTCGCGGACCTCGACGTCGAAACCGAGCTCCTCGCCCAGCGACCGGCAGCTGTCCACCAGTCCCGCGTACGAGGTCGCCCCGTACACGTCGGGCTCGCGCGAGCCGAGACGGCCCAGGTTCGGGCCGTTCAGCACCAGCACGCGGCGGCTCACGCCGACACCTCGCCGTAGGCGGCGATCAGGTGCGCCGGGTCGGGGCCCTCCAGGACCGTCGGCTTGGCCAGACCGTCGAGGACGATGAAGCGCAGCAGGTTGCCGCGGGACTTCTTGTCGACCTGCATGGTCTGGAGCAGCTTGGGCCACTGGTCGCCGCGGTAGGTCAGCGGCAGCCCCACGGAGGCGAGGACCGCCCTGTGCCGGTCGGCGGTGGCGTCGTCGAGGCGGCCGGCGAGCCGGCCGAGCTCGGCGGCGAAGACCATGCCCACCGAAACGGCCGCACCGTGCCGCCACTTGTAGCGCTCATTCTTCTCGATGGCGTGCGCGAGGGTGTGGCCGTAGTTGAGCACCTCCCGCAGCCCGGATTCCTTCAGGTCGCTGGAGACGACGTCGGCCTTGACCCGGATGGAGCGCACGATCAGCTCGGCGGTGTGCGGACCTTGGGGCGTACGGGCCGCCTGCGGGTCCTCCTCGATCAGGTCGAGGATCACCGGATCGGAGATGAATCCGGCCTTGATGATCTCGGCGAGGCCGCTGACGTAATCGTTGACCGGCAGCGACTCCAGCGCCGCCAGGTCGCAGAGCACCCCGGCCGGCGGATGGAAGGCGCCGACCAGGTTCTTGCCCTCGGCGGTGTTGATGCCGGTCTTGCCGCCGACGGCCGCGTCGACCATCGCCAGGACGGTGGTCGGAACGGCGACCCAGCGCACGCCGCGCAGCCAGCTGGCCGCGACGAATCCCGCGAGGTCGGTGGTGGCTCCGCCGCCGACGCCGACGATGACGTCGGTGCGGGTGAAGCCGGACTGGCCGAGCGCCTTCCAGCAGTAGGCGGCGACCTCGGCCGTCTTCGCCTCCTCGGCGTTCGGCACCTGGATGGCGACCGCTTCGTAGCCCTGGTCGGCGAGGTCGTCGCGCAGCGCCTCACCGGTCGAGGCGAGGGCCTCGGGGTGGATCACGGCGACCCGCTGGGCCCTGGTACCGATCAGGGAGCCGAGCTCGCCGAGCAGCTGCCGCCCGACCAGCACGTCGTACGGGTCATGGCCGGCGCTTCCGCCGACGTGGATCCGCGTCACCTGGTCTGTCATACGTCCTTCAACTCCAGAGCGTCGAGGACCGCCTGGGCGACCTCTTCGGGGGTGCGGTCGTCGGTGGCCACGACGACGCGTGCGACTTCGGTGTAGAGGGGGCGCCTGGCCTCCATCAGCTCGCGCCACTGGCGGCGCGGGTTGACGGCCAGCAGCGGGCGGGCGGCGCCCAGGCCCACGCGCCGCACGGCTTCCTCCACGTCCATCGACAGATAGGCGACGGGCAGGCCGGTCAGCAGTGCGCGGGTGCCTTCGTCGAGCACGGCGCCGCCGCCGAGGGCGAGGACTCCGGTGTGCTCGGCGACAGCGGCCTCGACGGCCTGCCGTTCCAGCTGGCGGAAGTACGGCTCGCCCTCATCGACGAAGATGTCGGAGATCGGCCGGCCCTGGGCCGTGACGATGTCCGCGTCGGTGTCCCGGTAGGGGACGCCGAGCCGCTCGGCGAGCAGCGCCCCCACCGTGGACTTGCCGGAGCCCATGGGCCCGACGAGGACGACGAGCGGTGCGGCCGTCACCGGATCTGCAGGTGGTCGAGGTAGGCCTGGACGTTGCGGCGGGTCTCGGGGACCGAGTCGCCACCGAACTTCTCGACGACGGCGTCGGCCAGTACGAGGGCCACCATCGCCTCGGCGACGATGCCGGCGGCCGGCACGGCGCACACGTCGGAGCGCTGGTGGTGGGCCACGGCGGCCTCGCCGGTGGCGACGTCGACGGTCGCCAGCGCGCGCGGGACGGTGGCGATGGGCTTCATCGCGGCGCGGACGCGCAGCAGTTCGCCGGTGGTCAGACCGCCCTCGGTGCCGCCGGAGCGGCCGGAGGTGCGCTTGAGGCCCTCGGGCGTGGAGACGATCTCGTCGTGCGCCTTCGAGCCGGGCACGCGGGCGAGCTCGAAGCCGTCGCCGACCTCGACGCCCTTGATGGCCTGGATGCCCATGAGGGCGGAGGCGAGGCGTGCGTCGAGCCGGCGGTCCCAGTGGACGTGCGAGCCGAGTCCGACGGGGACGCCGTAGGCGAGGACCTCGACGACGCCGCCGAGGGTGTCGCCGTCCTTGTGGGCCTGGTCGATCTCCGCGACCATCGCCTTGCTGGCGTCGGCGTCGAGGCAGCGGACCGGGTCGGCGTCGAGCCTGTCGACGTCGGCGGGAGTGGGCAGGACTCCGTAGGGGGCCTTGGCCGAGGCCAGCTCGACGACGTGGGAGACGATCTCGATGCCCGCGACCTCCTTGATGAAGGAGCGGGCGACGGCGCCGAGGGCGACGCGCGCGGCGGTCTCACGGGCGCTGGCGCGCTCCAGGATCGGCCGGGCCTCGTCGAAGCCGTACTTCTGCATGCCCGCGAGGTCGGCGTGGCCGGGGCGCGGACGGGTCAGCGGCGCATTGCGGCCGGTGTCCTTGAGGAGTGAGGGGTCGACCGGGTCGGCCGACATGACGGTCTCCCACTTGGGCCACTCCGTGTTGCCGATCATGACCGCGATCGGGGAGCCCTGGGACAGGCCGTGGCGGACGCCGCCGAGGAAGGTGATCTCGTCCTGCTCGAACTTCATCCGGGCACCGCGGCCGTAGCCGAGCCGGCGCCGGGCCAGGTGATCGGCCACCAGCTCGGTGGTGACCGGGACGCCGGCGGGAAGACCCTCCAGCGTCGCGACCAGTGCCGGTCCGTGCGACTCTCCTGCGGTCAGCCAACGCAACCTGCTCAACGATGCTCCTCATGCTCGCGCCTGGTACTGCGACGGCGCGATCGGGTGCGCGGCCCGGACCCGCCTCACCCGAATCCTCCCATGTCCGGAACGGTTTCACGGGCCCCGGTCCAGCTGTCGGACGCCCCGCTGGTCAGCGGACCCGGCTGCGGCGCCCACGGAACCAGGTGGCCGCCGTCCAGACACCGAGGAACCCCACGAGTGCGAAAACCAGGCCCTTGGCCCAGATCGGCAGGTCGGCGAAGGCCACTCTGATCACGCCGTACAGCACCACGGGGATGTCCCACTTCGACGCGAGCGCCTGATCCGTGTCCGTCCCGTCCATCCCAACCCCCTGTAAAAGTGCAGGTGGACAGGGTAACGGGCGATATTACCGATCAGTAGGTGAGATTCCGCCAAGATCACTCCGCGGGCGGGAAGAGCGCTGCTGCCCCGGTGCCTCAAGAGGATCCGGAGAGGGCCGCGAGGCCCGCCCGCCGCATCACCCCGAGCGGCGCCGGGGAGCGGCCGGTCATCTGCTGCACCTGGAGAACCGCCTGGTGCACCAGCAGGTCCAAACCGCCCAGGAGGTTCCCCTCGCGCTGCGACCAGGCGGCGGCGAGCGGCGTGGGCCAGGGGTCGTAGAGGACGTCAAAGAGAGTGCCCGGTGCGTCCGGGACCGCGGCGGCCAGTTCGTCGGTGGCGCCGGCCGGGGTGGTCGCGATGACCAGGGGCGCCTCCAGCGCACCGGCTGCCTCGGACCAGTCGGCCGTACGGACGGCCACGCCGAGCCGCTCGCCCCACTGCCGCATCTCGTCGCTGCGCGCCCGCGAGCGGACGTACGCCGTGACCTCGCCGGTGCAAATCCGCGACAGCGCGGCGAGCGCCGAGGAGGCGGTGGCCCCGGCACCGAGGACGGCGGCCGAAGGCACCTTGTCGACCCCGCGCTCGTGCAGCGCGGCGACGATGCCGGGGATGTCGGTGTTGTCGCCCAGGCGCCGGCCGTCCTCGGTGAAGACGACCGTGTTGACCGCCTCGACGGAGGCCGCCGTGTCGCTGACCCCGTCCAGCAGCGGGATGACCGCCCGCTTGAGCGGCATCGTCAGCGACAGCCCGGCCCACTCGGGGCCGAGCCCGGAGAAGAAGTCCGGGAGCGCGGCCTCGTCGACCTCGAAGCGGTCGTACGACCAGTCGGCGAGGCCGAGCTCCTGGTACGCGGCACGGTGCAGCACCGGTGAGAGCGAATGCTCGATGGGCGAACCCAGCACCGCGGCCCGTATCCGTGTCATGTCCTGCTACCCGCCGTTCTTCTGCCTCTGCCGTTCCTGGAACTCGGCGACCAGCTTGAGGTGCTCGTCGTAGGTCTTGGTGAAGGTCGTCGTGTTGCCGTCGACCGACACGAAGAACATCCAGCCGCCGTGGTCAGGGTTGAGGGTAGCGGTAAGCGCGTCCATGCCCGGGTTCCCGATCGGGCCGACCGGCAGGCCCTTGATGAAGTGGGTGTTGTACGGGTTGTTGAACGCCTGCGCTTCCTTGAGGTTGAAGTTGATCTCGCTCTGGTTCTTGGCGTAGTTGTACGTCGAGTCGAACTCGATCTTCTGGTTCGTGACGTCGTTGGTCTTCTTCATGCGGTTGTAGACGACTTCGGACATCTTGCGGAAGTCGTCGTGGTTCTTGCCCTCGGCGTTGACGAGGCTGGCCACCGTGACGACCTGCAGCGGGTTCTCCAGCCCCAGCTCCTTGGCCTTGGCCTCGATGCCCAGCTCCGCGTACTTGTCGGAGGCGTTCTTGACCATCTGCTTGAGCAGCGACTCGGGGGTGCTGTCCTTGCTGAGGTCGTAGCGCGTCGGGAACAGGAAGCCCTCGAGCGGGTCCATGAGCTTGGGGTTGTTGCCGGCCCAGGCCGGCAGCCCCATGTTCTTGGCCTCGCGCAGGGCGATCTCCTTGGTGGTGCCCTCCGGTTTGCCCAGCTTCTTGTCGATCGCCTCGTACACCTTGGTGTTGCGCATGCCCTCGGTGACGGTGATGACGTTGAGCTTGGTGGGGTCGATCATCAGCGCGACGGCGGCCGCGGCCGACATCTTCTTGTTCATCGGGTAGATGCCGGGCTGGATGGACTTGCCCTTGGGGTTGGCCTTCGCCGCGTCGACGAACGCCTGGGCGCTGGCGACGACGCCGGCCTGCTTGAGGATGCGGCCCATCTGGCCCAGACCCGCACCCTTGGGGATCTCGACGTCGACCACTTCGCCGACGCCGTCGCCCGCGAAGTCCTCGGCGGGGGCGAACCTCGCCTTGATGTAGGTGTAGCCGTAGTAGCCTCCACCGCCGACCACGCCGAGGATGACCACGGCCGCGATCAGGCAGGCGGTGCCGCTGCGCTTCTTGGGCTTGCCGCCCTTCGAACGGCCGCCGCGGCGACCCGAGGGCTCGTCCGCGTCGCCGTCCCCGTCGTCGCGACCGTCGCCACCGACCGCAAGCGCGTCCTCGCGCTCCTCCTCCTGCTCGGCCGGCTCCGGCTCCAGGTGGCGCCGGCCCGGGGGCTGCGGCGGCGGGTAGGCCTCGTCCGTGCCGTAGAGGTCCGGTGTCTCCCCCGGGTAGCCGGCGGACGGGTGCTGCGCGAGGTCCGCGCCCGCGTACGGGTCGGTCTGCACCGCGGCCGTGTACTGGCCCTGGCCGGTGTCCCAGCCCTGGCTGTCGTACACGGGCTGCTGGGGCTGCTGGGGCTGCACGGGTTGCTGCGCGTACTGGGGGTACTGAGTCTGCTGCGGGGCGTACGCCTGCTGCGGGGCATAGCCCTGCTGCGGCTCCTGCTGTGCGTACTGCTGCTGGTACTCGGGGTACTGCTGGTACTGCTGGTACTGCGGCTGCTGGGGGTACTGCTCCTGGTACCGGGGCTCCTGCTGGTACTCCTGCTGCGGCGCACCGGTGAACGGCACCTGGCCCTGCTGGGTCTGGTGCCCGGTCCACCCCTGGTCCCCGTACAAGGGGTCCTCAGGGTGCCAGGGTTCGGGGCCACGGCCCCGGCCATACTCAGTCATCGGTCCCCTAGAGCCGCGAGACGCAGTGCCACGGACCTGTTCGTCCGCGGCACCCGGTTCCGCCTCTTTGACGGTGGGCGACGGCTGTTCGAATGCCGTCTCATCGCGCGGAACGTTACCGTATCGCGATCAGACAACCACTTCGACGCACTCACCAGGTGGATTACCTGATACCCGTTCGGTCTCAAGAGCGTTCTGAAGGATCACCACAGCGGCCGCCTGGTCGATGACCGACCTGCCCTTCTTCGCGTTCCTTCCGGAGGCGCGCAACCCCTGGGCGGCGGTGACCGTGGTCATCCGCTCGTCCACCAGACGAACCGTCACCGGCTTGATGCCCTTGGCCAGTTCGTTCGCGAAGGCCCGCACCTTGGCCGCGGCCGGCCCCTCCCGCCCGCTGAGCGAGCGGGGCAGGCCGACCACGACTTCGAGGGGCTCGTACTCCTCGACGAGCTGCCGCAGCCGCCGGTGGGCGAAGGGGATGTCCCGGCCCGGAACGGTTTCCACCGGTGTGGCCAAGACCCCATCGGGGTCGCAGGAAGCGACCCCGATCCGGGCGTCCCCGACGTCGATGGCCAGGCGGCGGCCGCGGCGCAGTGTCATCGTCAGACCGTCTCCACGACGAGGCGCTCGACGGCGCTGATGGCCTCCGGGACCGCGGCCGGGTTCTGCCCGCCGCCCTGGGCGACGTCCGGCTTGCCGCCACCGCCGCCACCGAGGGTCTTGGCGGCCGTACGAACCAGGTCGCCGGCCTTGAGACCGCGCTCGCGGGCGGCCTCGTTGGTGGCGATCACGGTCAGCGGGCGGTCGTTCGCCACGGTGAAGAGGGCCACGACGGCCGGACGGTCGCCCGGGATGCGGCTGCGGACGTCGAGGACCAGCTTGCGCAGGTCGTCGGCGCCGATGCCGTCCGACACCTGGCCCACGACGAGGGCGACGCCCTTGATGTCCTGGGCGTTCTGGGCGAGACCGGCGGCGGCCTGCAGGACCTTCTCCGCGCGGAACTTCTCGATCTCCTTCTCGGCGTCCTTCAGCTTGCCGAGCATGGTGGCGATCTTCTCCGGCAGCTCCTCCGGACGTCCCTTGACCAGCTCCTGGAGCTGGGCGACGACCGTGTGCTCCTTGGCGAGGAAGTTGTACGCGTCCACGCCGACAAGGGCCTCGACACGACGCACACCGGAGCCGATGGAGGACTCGCCGAGCAGCTTCACCAGGCCCAGCTGGGCGGTGTTGCCGACGTGCGTGCCGCCGCACAGCTCCTTGGAGAAGTCGCCGATGGTCACGACACGGACCCGCTCGCCGTACTTCTCGCCGAACTCGGCGATGGCGCCCTGCTTCTTCGCCTCGTCGATGCTCATGATCTCGGCGGTCACTTCGAGCTCGCGCGAGAGCACGTCGTTGATCTTCTGCTCGACGTCGGTGAGGACCGAGCCGGGGACGGCGTTCGGGGAGCCGAAGTCGAAGCGGAAGCGGCCGGGGCTGTTCTCCGAACCTGCCTGGGCGGCGGTCGGGCCCAGCGCGTCGCGCAGCGCCTGGTGGGTCAGGTGCGTGGCGGAGTGGGCGCGGGCGATGGCCCGGCGGCGCTTGACGTCGATGGCGGCGTACGCGGAGGCGCCCACCGTCACCTCGCCGACCTGGACGGAGCCCTTGTGCACGGAGACACCCGGGACCGGCTGCTGGACGTCGCGGACCTCGATGACGGCGCCGGTGTCGAGCTTGATGCGGCCCTGGTCGGCGAGCTGGCCGCCGCCCTCGGCGTAGAAGGGCGTGCGGTCGAGGACGACCTCGACCTCGTCGCCCTCGGAGGCGGCCGGCGCGGAGAGGCCGTTGACCAGCAGGCCGACGATGGTGGACTCGCCCTGCGTGGTGGCGTAGCCGGTGAACTCGGTGGCGCCGGAGCCGTCGGCGATCTCCCGGTAGGCGGACATGTCCGCGTGGCCGGTCTTCTTGGCCTTCGCGTCGGCCTTGGCGCGGTCGCGCTGCTCCTGCATCAGGCGGCGGAAGCCGGCCTCGTCCACGGAGAGGCCCTGTTCGGCGGCCATCTCCAGGGTGAGGTCGATCGGGAAGCCCCAGGTGTCGTGGAGCAGGAACGCCTTCTCGCCGGAGAGGACCTTGCCGCCGACGGCCTTGGTCTCGGTGACGGCGGTGTCGAGGATGTTCGTGCCGCCCTTGAGGGCCTTGAGGAAGGCGGCCTCTTCGGCGAGCGCGACGGTCTCGATGCGCTTGCGGTCGGTGACGAGCTCCGGGTACTGCTGGCCCATCGTGTTGATCACGACGTCCACGAGGTCCTGGACGACGGCGCCGGTGGCGCCCATGAGGCGCATGTTGCGGATGGCGCGGCGCATGATGCGGCGCAGCACGTAGCCGCGGCCCTCGTTGCCGGGGGTGACGCCGTCGCCGATGAGCATGACGGAGGTGCGCATGTGGTCGGCGACGACGCGCATGGACACGTCGGTGTCCTTCGCCGCGCCGTACCGCACGCCGGTCAGCTCGGTGGCCTTGTCCATGACCACGCGCAGGGTGTCGGTCTCGTACATGTTCTGTACGCCCTGCAGGATCATGGCGAGGCGTTCGAGGCCGAGACCGGTGTCGATGTTCTTGGACGGCAGGTCGCCGAGGATCGGGAAGTCCTCCTTGCCGTCGCCGGCGCCGCGCTCGTACTGCATGAAGACCAGGTTCCAGATCTCCACGTAGCGCTCGTCGTTGACCGCGGGGCCGCCCTCGACGCCGAACTCCGGGCCGCGGTCGTAGTTGATCTCGGAGCACGGGCCGCAGGGACCGGGGACGCCCATGGACCAGAAGTTGTCCTTCTTGCCCAGGCGCTGGATGCGCTCGGCGGGGACGCCGATCACGTCGCGCCAGATCGTCTCGGCCTCGTCGTCGTCGAGGTAGACGGTGATCCAGAGCTTCTCGGGATCGAGGCCGTAGCCACCGTCCGCCACGGAGCTGGTCAGCAGCTCCCAGGCGTACTTGATGGCGCCTTCCTTGAAGTAGTCCCCGAAGGAGAAGTTGCCGCACATCTGGAAGAACGTGCCGTGGCGGGTGGTCTTGCCGACCTCTTCGATGTCCGGCGTGCGGACGCACTTCTGCACGCTGGTGGCCCGGGGGGCCGGGGGCTTGGTCTCGCCGAGGAAGTACGGCTTGAAGGGCACCATGCCCGCGTTGACCAGCAGCAGAGTCGGGTCGTCCGCGATGAGCGACGCCGAAGGGACAACGGCGTGACCGCGCTCCTCGAAGAAGCTCAGCCAGCGGCGGCGGATTTCAGCCGACTCCATCAGTGGTCCTCATTCCGGTTGTACGACAGCTCTGGTCGGTTGTCGATCTGGTGGTTCTGGATGGCCCGCAGGCGCCGCGGCCCGGGAAGGGCGGTGACGTTGTCGGGCCGGTCGGGGTCCTGGTGGAGCCCCAGTGCATCGTTCAGCTCGTCCTCGCGCTGCGTCATTCCCGCTTTGACGTCGAGGGCGAAGTCCTTGAGGCGGTGGCCCGCCTCCACGGCCCTGTCGGCGGCCTGGGCCGCAAGGCTCTCCGGCGTCAGCTTCTTGAGCTGGCGGTTGACCTTGGTGGTGGCCCACACGCCGGCGGCGGCGCCGGCGGTGAACCAGAAGGCTCGGCGGAACATCGGCGGTCTCAGTCCTTCTGCTTCCGGCGCCGGGCGGACGGCACCGTTCGGCCAACGATCACAGTACGGCCACCGGCGCCGCTTCGGGTACGCCGGGCGGCCTTCGACGGGACGCCGTCCGCGGCCCCGGCGTCCCCCTTGCCGAGCGCCTTGCGGACGCCGTAGCCGAAGGCCGCGACCTTCACGAGCGGTCCGCCGAAGGCGGTGGCCACGGTGGAGGACAGCGCGGAGGCGTTGGAGGTGACTTCCTGGACGTCGCTCGCGATCGCGTCGACCCGGTCGAGCTGGGTGCGCGCGGAGCGGACGGTGCTGGAGGCGTCGGCCAGCAGCGGTACGGCCTGGTCGGTCACTTCGGACACCAGCCTCGTGGTCGCCCTGAGGACCTGCGCCAGCCGCACCAGGGCGACGGCGAGGAAGGAGATCAGGATGGCCCAGAAGACGGCCACGATGATCCCGGCCACCTCTACACCGGACACGTCACACCGCTCTCTGTCTTCAGCCGAACCGCCGGCGATTCCCACACCTGGTCCCCCGACCCTATCGCGCCGGGGATCCCCGGCCCTACCCGAATACGGGGGCGAGGTCACCCTTCTTGGACGGAGTGCATCCGGACCAGTACGCTCCGTGTCCCATGCGACACAGACCCCTTCCACGTACCGCCCGGGGCAATCTTCCCTCGGAGCTGAGCGGGTTCATCGGGCGGGGTGGCGAACTCGCCGAGCTGGGGGGCCTGCTGGAGGTGTCGCGGCTGGTGACCGTGACGGGCGTGGGCGGGGTCGGCAAGTCCCGGCTGGTTCTCGCGGCGGCCCGGTCGGCCGCCGCGGCCGCCCGGTCGGCGACCGGAGCGCACGGTGCACAGGGGGCGCACGTTCCGGCGGAGGAACGCTACTGCGACGGGGTCTGGCTGGCCGAGCTAGCCTGCGTACGGGATCCGGCACTGCTGGAGGTGACGCTCGCACAGGCGCTCGGGCTCACCGACCACACGACGCGGCCGCCCCGGACCGTGCTGGCCGCACACCTGGCCGACAAGCGGTTGCTGCTGGTCCTGGACGGCTTCGAGCAGTTGGTGGACGAGACAGCCGCTCTGGTGCGGGAACTCCTGTTGCGCTCCCCCGGCCTCCAGGTGCTCGCGGCGGGCCGGCGCCCGCTGGAGGTGGACGGGGAGCGGACGTTTCCGCTCGCCCCGCCGGACCCACAGGAGGCGCTCGCGCTGCTGGAGGCACGGGCGGTCGCCGCCGACCCGGCCTTCGCGGTCACGGGGCCCGACCGGGCCGCGCTCGTGGAGGTGTGCGCCCGCCTCGACGGGATCCCGCTCGCTCTGGAGCTGGCGGCGGGCCGGCTGCGGACGCTGTCCCCGGCCCAGGTGCTCGCCCGACTGGAGGACCGCTTCGGGCTGCTGACGGGCGGTGCGCGCGGAGGGCTCCCTCGGCACCGGGCGCTGCGTTCGGCCATCGGCTGGAGCCACGAGCTGTGCACCCCGGCGGAGCGGCTGCTGTGGGCTCGGCTGTCGGTGTTCTCGGGCCGGTTCGACCTCGACGCCGCCGAGTACGTGTGCGCCGGGCCCGATCTGCCGGCGGAGGGCGTGCTGGACCTGGTGGGCGAGCTCCTCGCGCAGTCCCTGCTGGTCCGGGAGGAGACGCCCGCCGGGGTGCGGTTCCGGATGCTGGAGACCGTACGGCTGTACGGGGCGGGCTGGCTGGAGTCCCTGGGCGACGCGGCGCGGCTGAGGCGGCGGCACCGCGACTGGTACATGGGGCTGGCGACCTGGTGCGAGCTGGACTGGTTCAGCCCGCGCCAGCACGAGGTGGCGGCCCTGGTGGAGGCGGAGCTGCCGAACCTGCGGCTCGCCCTGGAGTGCTGCCTGGACGAGCCGGACGAACTGCACCTGGGCCAGTACCTGGCCGGCACCCTGTGGTTCTACTGGGCGGGGTGCGGGCGCCTGACCGAGGGCCGGCACTGGCTGGACCGCACCCTGGACCCCACGGGCGGGCAGCCGGCGGAGTATGAGAGCTCCCGGCTGAAGGCCCTGTGGGTGCTGGGCTACGTGGCGGCCCTGCAGGGCGATGCGACGGCCTCGATGTGCGCTCTGTACGAGTGCCGGGACGCGGCGGCGCGCAGCGGGAACCGGGTGGCGGCAGCGTACGCGGTGCACCGGCTGGGCTGTCTGGCGCTCGTCTCGGACGACATGGCCCGGGCCAGGGAGCTGCTGGGTGAGGCGCTGGAGCGATACCGGGCGGCCGGGGAACTCAACAGCAACGTGCTGATGTGCCAGGTCGAGCTGGGGATGGCGCTGGCCTTCCTCGGGGACCTGCCGGGTGCGCTGGCGCTGTGCGGGGACGTCCGGGAGATCTGCGAGGAGCGCGGGGAGCGCTGGACGAAGGCGTACGCCCTCTACGTGTTGGCGTACGCGGCCCTGGAGGCGGGCGGCACGCAGGAGGCCCGGCAGCTGCTGACCGAGAGCGTGGAGATCAACCACACCTTCGACGACCTGGTCGGGCTGGTCCTCGCGCTGGAGCTGCTCGCTCTGGTCAGGGTCGCCGAGGGCGATCCGACCGAGGCCGCCGTGCTCCAGGGTGCGGCGGAGCCGATGTGGGACGGGGTGGGGCTGCGGCTGTTCGGCTCGGGGTACTTCAACGCGCCACGGCTGACGTGCACGGAGCGGGCAGGCGCGGCGCTGGGCGCCGAGCGCTTCGCGGCGTGCGCGGCCGAGGGGCGGGCGCTGTCCCGGGACGCGCTGGTGGTGCGGGCGCTGCGCGGGGCGGCACGGGTGCCGGGTCCGGCGGCACGGGGCGAAACGCCGAGCCCGCGGGTCCCGCGCAGCACGGCGGCGGCGGATCAGCCGTAGGGTCTGTACCCGAACAGCGGAAAACCCGCCGCCCCGAAAGGGGCGGCGGGTTTCCACCAGCCGGTGAGGGCTACGCCTGCCGGAAGATCAGCGGGCGTAGTACTCGACGACGAGCTGCTCGTCGCAGATGACCGGGATTTCCTTGCGGTTCGGGTCGCGGTCCAGGCGGAAGGCCAGGGCCTTCAGGTTGACCTGCAGGTAGCGCGGGGTCTCGCCCTCGCCTGCGTAGCCACCCTCACGGGCGACCTGGAACGGAACCTTCTCGCGGCTGCGCTCGCGCACGGTGATGACGTCGTCCGGGCGGACACGGAACGACGGCTTGTCGACCTTGGCGCCGTTGACCTCGATGTGGCCGTGAACGACCATCTGGCGGGCCTGGTAGATCGTGCGGGCGATGCCCGAACGCAGGACCAGGGCGTCGAGACGACGCTCGAGCTCGACGACCAGCGCCTCGCCCGTCTTACCCTCGGCCTTCTTGGCGCGGTCGTACGCGCGGGCCATCTGGCGCTCGGAGATGTCGTACTGAGCGCGCAGACGCTGCTTCTCCAGCAGACGGACCTTGTAGTCCGAGTTCTGCTTGCGGCCACGGCCGTGCTCGCCCGGCGGGTAGGGGCGGGCCTCGAAGTACTTGACGGCCTTCGGCGTCAGGGCGATGCCGAGGGCGCGAGACTTCTTGACCTTGGGTCGCTTCTGGTTCACGGGGAACCTACCTCCATGTAAGTTAGGTGAGGCTTACCTTAGCGAGGAGGACGTAATGTCTCGACCACATGGGATCCCCCTGCCCAGTGCGCAACGCAGTTCGGATTCCAACGAAACAGAATCCGCTTGCGCCGACGATAAGCAAGGTCAGCCGCGTCCCAGGGAAGGCGTTCGGCAGCTCACCGGAGCCGAACGCGTACGAACCCTCGTAGAGTCCAACGCCTCAGTATCCCTCACGCTGATCGGTGCTCGTGACAGTCACGGGCCCGAGGAGTTCGGGACAGGGCTGCCGGTCGCACGGACCGTCACCCCGGACGGGGACGTGATTCTCCTTGTTTCCGGGGAATCCGCGGCTGCCGCGGCAGCCGCTCACGCCCAGGACGACGACCTCACCGCCGTGATCGAGATCACGGATGTGGCGCCGGTGTCCGTGCCCCATCGTATCCGAGGCCGTGCGTGGCTGGCCGGGTGGCTGACGCCGGTCCGCGGGCACGACCGCGCCCGGTGCGCCGCGCTGCTCGCCGAGCGCCATCCGGTGGGCGAGCTGCTGGGCCTGGACGAGTCCCGGAGCGCCCCGTACACGGGCCGCCCCGCCTGGATGATGCTGCGCCTGGAGGTCGGCGAGATCACGGTGGACGACCTGTGGGGCGCCGAGCACGTGGACCCCGAGGACCTGGCCGCGGCGGAGCCGGACCCGGTGTCCCCGCACGAGGCCGAGCTCCTCCAGCACCTGCACGCCTCCCACGGCGACCGGATCGGCGGACTGTGCGACCTGCTCGGCGGCCGCGAGGCGCGGGGGATGACGGCGGTCCCGCTCGCCCTGGACCGGACGGGCCTGCGCGTCCGCTTCACCGGCGGCGTCGCCGGCGGCTGCTTCGACGCCCGTTTCGACTTCCCCGAGCCGGTGGCGGACGTCTGCGGCCTGCGCCGGGCGATGCGCGCCCTCTTCGCGGCCGCCTCGCCCTGAGGGCGGCCGGCCGGCGCGCCCGCGGGCCGGTCAGAGGGTGTTCAGGGCGTGATCGAGCGAGCGCCAGATCCGCTGGGCCCAGTCCAGGTCGGCAGGGTCCTCGTAGGTGCAGAAGATCCCCGCGGCGATGCCGGGTGCGACGGCCATGCCGTAGAACTCGTGGCGCGGCCGGCCGTGGTCCTGCGGGGTCAGCCAGAACGCGTACCGCACTCCCCCGCCCATCGGCTCGCGCACGCGCTGGGCGGGCCGGGTATCGGGAGCGCCGGACAGCAGCGCCGTGAGGAAGTCTCCGGGGGCGCGGCCGGGGACCTCGTCCCGCATGAGGTTGACGGCGGCGCTACGGTCCGGCGCGGTGAAGTGGTCCGTTCCGTCGGCGAAGGAGGCGGTGAGGCCGGCGGTGCGCAGGACCGACCAGCGGCCGCCGAGGTCGGTGCGCACGTCCACGGGCAGCGGGTACGGGAAGCGGCTGAGGACGTGGTCGCGGTCCCAGGTCCGGGTCAGGACGCGGGAGGCCACCGGGTGGCGCACGTCGGTGACCTGGGGCAGTTCCTCCGGGTCGGCGACCTTCGCGGTGACCGGGGCCCCGAGCAGGTCGTCGCCCCAGGGCTGGATCCGGTTGGCGAAGGTGCCCTCGACGGACAGGTCCGCGTAGCCGGGCTGCTCCCACACCTCGTGGGCGCGCCGCAGGGTGGCGTCGTCCACCTCCAGCCAGGCCCCGAGGACGAGCTCGGTGTCGTGGGTCAGCCGGACGGGCAGCAGGCAGCGTATGAAACAGCCGACACCGTCCACCCGGAGCAGGGCGCGCACGCCGAGCCGGTGGACGGCCTCCTCGGGCGCGCCGACGGCGGCGTCGGGCAGGTTGAAGCCGAAGTCGATACGGCGCTCGTCGGCAAGGGCGTCGCCGCAGCAGGCACAGGTGGGAAGGTCCGTGGTCATCCGGGCAGCCTAGGGCCTGTCCGGCGGACCGGTGATCCGCCGGAGAGCCCGCCCGCGCACGTGCGCCCGGTACGGGCCCTGGCCCCGCCTCGCGGGGCACCGGATCGGACAGCCGCCCCGCGGCGGACGCCTCAGCCGCGGTCGGTGCCGCGCAGGCGCTCGCGGACCTTCTCCACCACGTCCGCGTAACGGGCCTCGGCGCCGTAGCGGGTCGGCTCGTAGTACCGCTTGCCCTGGATCTCGTCCGGGGCGTACTGCTGGGCCGCGATGGCGCCCGGCACGTCGTGCGGGTACACGTACCCGACCGCATGGCCGAGACCGGCCGCGCCCTTGTAGTGCCCGTCGCGCAGGTGCGGCGGGACCGAGCCGGCCAGGCCCGCCCGCACGTCGGCCAGCGCGGCGCCGATCGCGGTCGTGGCGGTGTTCGACTTGGGGGCCAGGGCCAGGGCGATCGTGGCGTGCGAGAGCGTCAGCGCGGCCTCCGGAAAGCCGATCATCGCCACCGCCTGGGCCGCCGCCACCGCGATCGGCAGCGCGGTGGGGTCCGCCAGGCCGATGTCCTCGCTCGCGGAGATCATCAGACGGCGCGCGATGAACCGGGGGTCCTCCCCCGCCTCGATCATCCGCGCGAGGTAGTGCAGCGCGGCGTCCGCGTCGGAGCCGCGGATCGACTTGATCAGCGCGCTCGCCACGTCGTAGTGCTGGTCGCCGTCCCGGTCGTAGCGGACGGCCGCCCGGTCCACCGCCTCCTCCAGGGTCCTGAGGGTGATCTCCCCCTCGCCCTTGGCGATGGCCGAGCCCGCTCCGGCCTCCAACGCGGTCAGTGCGCGCCGGGCGTCGCCGCCGGCGATCCTCAGCAGGTGAGTTTCGGCGTCCCGCGGCAGGGTCACCGCCCCGGCCAGGCCGCGCTCCTCCGTGAGTGCGCGCCGCATCAGCGCGCTCAGGTCGTCGTCGGTGAGCGGCTCCAGAGTCAGCAGCAGGGAGCGCGACAGCAGCGGCGAGATGATCGAGAAGTGCGGGTTCTCCGTGGTGGCCGCGATCAGCGTCACCCAGCGGTTCTCGACGGCCGGCAGCAGGGAGTCCTGCTGGGCCTTGCTGAAGCGGTGGATCTCGTCGAGGAAGAGCACCGTCTCCTTGCCGTAGCCCCCGGCCGCGCGGCGCGCGCCCTCGATGACGGCCCGTACCTCCTTGACGCCCGCCGTGATCGCGGAGAGCTCCACGAACCGCTTCTGCGTGGCCTGGCTGACCACGTAGGCGAGGGTCGTCTTCCCGATCCCGGGCGGGCCCCAGAGGATCACCGAGGAGGCACCGGCCGGTCCGCCCGCTCCTTCCCCGACCAGCCGCCGCAGCGGTGATCCGGGCTTGAGCAGGTGCTGCTGGCCGACGACCTCGTCCAGGGTGCGCGGGCGCATCCGGACGGCGAGCGGCGAGCTCGCGGGGTCCTTCTCCTGGCGCTCTTCGGCGGCGGCGGTGAACAGGTCTGGTTCCACACCGGAAGCCTAAGCGAGTCCGCCGACAGGGCGGCCGCCGTCGGCACGCGGCCGGTCCGCAGCCCCTGTGCGGTCGGTCCACGGTCGGTCCGCGGTCAGGAGGTCCAGAAGTCCCACCAGCGGGTCAGGATCAGCATCCCGATGATCCCGATGTGCAACGCGGGCAGCACCCAGGTGAACTCGCCGAAGAAGCTCCTGAGCCAGCCCGGCGCCGGCAGCAGGCCCGCGCGGACGTTGTGCGAGGTGACGTACCAGAACATCAGGATGGTGGCGACCCAGGCGAGGCAGCACCACAGGCACAGCGCGTTGATGTTGTAGAGCGACTGGTAGGTGAGCCAGGCGCAGAAGACGACGCCGAAGAGAGTGCCGGCGTTGAAGGTGAGCCAGTACCAGCGGCGGAACCGGGCTCCGGCCAGGATGCTCATGCCGACGCAGATCACGATGCCGTAGGCGACCAGGCCGAGCATGGGGTTCGGGAAGCCGAACACGGACGCCTGGTCGCTCTTCATGATGTTGCCGCAGGAGACGACCGGATTGAGGCTGCAGCCCGGCGTGAAGTTCGGGTCCTCCAGCAGCTTGAACTTGTCGATCGTGATGACCCATGCGGCGAGCAGACCTGCGGCCCCCGTGATCACCAGCAGCAGGGCCAGCGCCCGGCTCGCCCCGAAGGCCCTGCCCCCGGCGGTGTCCGCGTCCGTGCTTCGTGTCGTCATACCGCCCGCTCCACATCTGCAAGGTGATCAAGCACGGGTCATTGTGCCGTACGAGTCTGTGAACGGACGGGGCCGGGGAAGGATCCCCGGCCCCGTCCGACATCCCGCCCGCTCAGGCCAGGCGGGCCTTGACCGTGTCGATCAGCTCGGTGACGGGCACGGCCGTCTGCTCGCCGGACTCCATGTCCTTCAGCTGGACGACGCCCTCGGCGAGGTCGCGGTCTCCCGCGACGACCGCGAAGCGGGCACCGCTGCGGTTCGCGTCCTTCATGGCGCCCTTGAGGCCCTTGCCCCCGTACGACATGTCCGCGGCGACGCCCGCCTTGCGCAGCTGTGTCACCAGGCCGAACACGGTGGCCTTGGCCTCGCCCAGGGCCACCGCGAACAGGGACGTCGACGCCGGGATGTCGAGCTCGACGCCCTCGGCCTCCAGGGCCAGCACCGTGCGGTCCACCCCGAGCGCCCAGCCCACCGAGGGCAGCGCCGGTCCGCCGATCATCTCGGACAGGCCGTCGTACCGGCCGCCGCCGCCGACCGCGGACTGCGAGCCCAGACCGCCGTGCACGAACTCGAAGGTGGTCCGCGTGTAGTAGTCCAGGCCGCGCACCAGCTTCTCGTCGTCCTCGAAGGCGACGCCGGCCGCCGTCACCAGCGCCCGCACGTCCTCGTGGTACGCCTTGCACGCGTCGCACAGGTAGTCGCGCAGCACCGGCGCCCCGACCAGCTGCTTCTGGACGTCGGACCGCTTGTCGTCGAGGACGCGCAGCGGGTTGATCTCGGCGCGGCGGACGGTCTCCTCGTCCAGGTCCAGGCCCCGCAGGAAGGACTGCAGCGCCTCCCGGTACACCGGGCGGCACTCCTTGTCGCCCAGCGAGTTGAGCAGGATCCGGAAGTTGCGCAGGCCGAGCGAGCGGTACGCCTGGTCGGCGAGGATGATCAGCTCGGCGTCCAGCGCCGGGTCCTCGGCGCCGATCGCCTCGGCGCCTACCTGCGAGAAGTGGCGGTAGCGGCCCGCCTGCGGCTTCTCGTAGCGGTAGTAGGAGCCGGAGTACCAGAGCTTGACCGGCAGGTTGCCCTTCTTGTGCAGGCTCGCCTCCAGGGCGGCGCGCAGCACGGAGGCGGTTCCCTCGGGGCGCAGGGCCAGCTGGTCGCCGCCCTTGGTCTCGAAGGCGTACATCTCCTTGGAGACGATGTCGGTGGACTCCCCGACACCGCGGGCGAAGAGGCCCACGTCCTCGAAGCCGGGGGTCTCGATGTAGCCGTAGCCGGAGTTGCGCAGCGGGGCCGCGATGGCCTCGCGCACCGCCAGGTACTTCACGGAGACCGGCGGGATCAGGTCGTACGTGCCCTTGGGGGCCTGAAAAGTAGCCACGAAGCTCTCGTCACATTCCTCGTCGTGGAGCGGGCGCGCCCTGGTGGGGGCTCGCTGCCGGGCCGGCGGCGACCTCCCGCAGATACGGGTTGGTCGCGCGCTCGCGGCCGATGGTGGTCTGGGGACCGTGGCCGGACAGCACCACGGTCGAGTCGTCGAGCGGCAGGCACACGCGGGCCAGCGAGTCGAGCATCTCGGTGTGGGAGCCGCCCGGCAGGTCGGTTCGTCCGATGGAGCCGGCGAAGAGCAGGTCGCCCGAGAAGAAGACCGGCGGGATGTCGGCCAGCTCGGGCATCCGGAAGGTCACCGACCCCTTGGTATGGCCCGGGGCGTGGGCCACGGAGAAGTCCATTCCGGCCAATTTCAGGGTGGCGCCGTCGGCCAGCTCGCGGACGTCGTCCGGTTCCCCCACGGTGAGCTCTCCCATGAGGGGCATCCCGATCGAGCGGCCGAGCGCCTTCTCCGGGTCGCTCATCATGTAGCGGTCCTCGGGGTGGATCCAGGCCGGTACGTCGTGTGCTCCGCACACCGGGACCACCGAGGCCACATGATCGATGTGGCCGTGGGTCAGAACGACCGCGACGGGCTTGAGCCGATGCTTCTTCAGCGTTTCCTCGACGCCCTGGGCGGCCTGGTGGCCCGGGTCGATGATCACGCACTCCTCGCCGGCGGCGGGGGCGACCACGTAGCAGTTGGTGCCCCAAGCGCCTGCGGGGAACCCGGCAATCAGCACGTTCGTCCTCAATCGTCGTCCGGCGGGAGGGTGCAGGTGGGAATCCTGCTGCTCAGAGCCTACCGGCGCCGCTCATTACACAGCGAACCCATATACGGTACGGCCTATCCCAGCCCGGACAGCAGTATCAGACACGTACAAGGAGACGACCCGGTGGTCACGAGCGATCAGCGGCGGCGACAGCTCGCCAGGGAGAAGTACGAGCGCCAGCAGAAGCGCCGCGCGGAGGCCCGGAGGAAGAGCCGTCAGCGGGCGGCGGTGATCGGAGCCGCGGTCGCCGTGGTGGTCGCGACGCTGGTCGGCCTGATCGTGGGCGGTGTCTTCGATTCGGACAAGGACACCAAGGACGCGGCGGCGGACCCGTCGGCCTCGGCGACGCCGCCGGAGCCCAAGCAGTCGCCCTCGCCGGAGATGGCGATCGACCAGAAGGGCCAGTACACCTTCGCGCTGAAGACCAGTGCCGGCGACATCAACTTCGCGATGGACGCGGCGAAGACCCCGCAGACGGTGAACTCCTTCAAGTCGCTCGCCGACAAGGGCTACTTCGACAACACCAAGTGCCACCGGCTGACGGCCGGCGGCATCTTCGTGCTCCAGTGCGGCGACCCCGAGGGCACCGGCCGGGGCGGCCCCGGGTACACCATCCCGGACGAGAACCTGGACTCGCTGGGCAAGGCGAACGAGCAGGGCCAGGTCGTGTACCCGGCGGGCACCGTGGCGATGGCCAACACCGGCCAGCCCGGTTCGGGCGGCAGCCAGTTCTTCCTGGTCTACAAGGACAGCCCGCTGACGCCGACCTACACGCCGTTCGGCAAGATCGACGCGAACGGCCTGAAGGTCCTGGAGGAGATCGCCAAGGCCGGTACGGTCGACGGTGGCCAGGACGGTGCGCCGAAGACCGAGATCAAGATCGAGAAGGGCACGGTCACCCAGAACTGACGGGGTGATGCGGCCCCGGCGCCGGCCGGCCCGCTCGCGTACGCCGAGATTGCGTCGTGCGGGATGCGGACAGCCGGCCCGGCGGTCGCCTATGTTGGCGTTGTGCAGGGCGGGCGCTGCCCGCCCCAGGAAACTGTGGACGATGCCCAGGGGGTGAGCCCCTCGCAAGGCATCAGGTGGAGGAGGCGCTGTGAGCAGCGACCCGTGGGGCCGAGTCGACGAGACGGGCACCGTGTACGTGCGTACTTCCGATGGCGAGAAGGTCGTCGGTTCGTGGCAGGCGGGCACCCCCGAGGAGGCCCTGGCCTACTTCGAGCGCAAGTACGAGGGCCTGGTGGTCGAGATCGGCCTCCTCGAAAAGCGGGTGCGGACCACTGATCTGTCCGCCAAGGACGCCCAGACGGCGATCGACCACCTGCGTGCGCAGGTCGACGAGCACCACGCCGTGGGCGACCTGGACGCCCTGCGCGTGCGGCTGGACAAGCTGGTCGAGACCGTGGAGTCCCGGCGCGAGGAGCGCAAGGTCCAGAAGGCCAAGCAGGCGGATGAGGCCCGCGCGGCCAAGGACGCGCTGGTCGCCGAGGCCGAGCAGCTGGCCCAGAGCGACCAGTGGCGCAGCGCCGGCGAGCGGCTGCGCGCCCTGGTAGACATCTGGAAGGGCCTGCCGCGGCTGGACCGCAAGTCGGACGACGAGCTGTGGCACCGGTTCTCGCACGCCCGTTCCGCCTTCTCCAAGCGCCGCAAGGCGCATTTCGCCTCGCTGGACGCGCAGCGCGAGGATGCCCGCAAGGTCAAGGAGAAGCTGGTCTCGGAGGCCGAGGCGCTGTCGAAGTCGACCGACTGGGGCCCGACGGCCGCCCGCTACCGCGAACTGATGGCGGACTGGAAGGCGGCGGGCCGGGCGCAGCGCGAGGCCGAGGACGACCTGTGGAACCGTTTCCGTGGTGCGCAGGACATCTTCTTCGCGGCCCGCAGCGAGGTCTTCGCGGAGCGTGACGCCGAGCAGATCGAGAACCTGAAGCTCAAGGAGGAGCTGGCCGACGAGGCCGAGAAGCTCGTCCCCGTGACGGACCTGAAGGCGGCCCGTGCCGCATTCCGCTCCCTCAACGAGCGCTGGGAGGGCATCGGCCACGTGCCGCGCGACGCCCGGCCGAAGGTCGAGGGCCGGATGCACGCCGTGGAGCGGGCGATCCAGGAGGCCGAGGAGGGCGAGTGGCGCCGTACGAACCCGGAGGCGCGGGCCCGTGCGGCCGGCCTGACCGGGCAGCTCCAGGCGGCCGTCGACAAGCTGCGCGAGCAGATCGACGCGGCGCGCGCCGCGGGCAACAACGCCAAGGCCGACAAGCTGGCGCGTGAGCTGGAGGGCCGCCAGGCCCTGCTGGACCAGGCGCTGAAGGGCCTGGAGGAGTTCGGCGGCTGAGCCGAAGCCCCGGTACGACGAGGGCCCCGGTACGGATCTTCCGTACCGGGGCCCTCGCTTCTGTCCGCTACGGCCGGCGGGCCGAGGTGACGCGGTAGACGTCGTAGACGCCCTCCACGCCCCTGACGGCCTTCAGGACGTGCCCCAGGTGCTTGGGGTCGCCCATCTCGAAGGTGAACCGGGAGGTGGCCACCCGGTCGCGGGAGGTCTGGACGGCGGCCGACAGGATGTTGACGTGCTGGTCGGACAGGACCCGTGTGACGTCCGACAGCAGCCGGGACCGGTCCAGCGCCTCGACCTGGATGGCGACCAGGAAGACCGAGGACTGGGTGGGCGCCCACTCGACCTCCAGCATCCGCTCGGGCTGCTGGGAGAGGGAGTCGACGTTGACGCAGTCCGCGCGGTGAACCGATACGCCACTGCCGCGGGTGACGAAGCCGATGATCGGGTCGCCCGGCACCGGGGTGCAGCAGCGGGCCAGCTTGACCCACACGTCGTCGACGCCCTTGACGACGACGCCCGGGTCGGCGTTGCTGCGCCGCTTGCTGCGGGCCCGCGCGGGCGGGATCGATTCCTCGATGTCCTCGTTGGCCGCCTCCTCTCCGCCGAGCGCGGCCACCAGCTTCTGCACGACGCCCTGCGCGGCCACGTGGCCCTCGCCGATGGCCGCGTACAGGGAGGAGATGTCGGGGTAGCGCATCTCGTGCGCGAGGGTCACGAGCGAGTCGCCGGTCAGGATGCGCTGGATCGGAAGGTTCTGCTTGCGCATGGCCCGGGCGATGGCGTCCTTGCCGTGCTCGATGGCCTCGTCCCGGCGTTCCTTGGAGAACCAGGCGCGGATCTTGTTCCGGGCGCGCGGGGACTTCACGAAGCCCAGCCAGTCGCGGGACGGTCCGGCGCCCTCGGCCTTCGAGGTGAAGACCTCGACCAGGTCGCCGTTGTCCAGGGTGGACTCCAGCGGGACCAGGCGGCCGTTGACCCGGGCGCCTATCGTCCGGTGGCCGACCTCGGTGTGGACGGCGTACGCGAAGTCCACCGGGGTGGCTCCGGCGGGCAGCGCTATGACGTCGCCCTTGGGAGTGAACACGAAGACCTCGTTGCGCGAGAGGTCGAAGCGCAGCGAGTCGAGGAACTCGCCCGGGTCCTCGGTCTCCTTCTGCCAGTCCAGCAGCTGGCGCAGCCAGGCCATGTCGTTGACGGTGTCCTGGCCGGCGCTGCCCTTGGCGGCCTGCGGGACGTCGGTGCGCACCTTGGAGGTCCCCGCCACGGTCTGCTGCTTGTACTTCCAGTGCGCGGCGATGCCGTACTCGGCGCGGCGGTGCATGTCGAAGGTGCGGATCTGCAGTTCGACGGGCTTGCCGCTGGGCCCGATGACCGTCGTGTGGAGCGACTGGTACATGTTGAACTTGGGCATCGCGATGTAGTCCTTGAACCGGCCCGGGACCGGATTCCAGCGCGCGTGCACCGTGCCGAGGGCCGCGTAGCAGTCACGGACGGTATCGACGAGGACGCGGATGCCCACCAGGTCGTAGATCTCCGCGAAGTCGCGGCCGCGGACGATCATCTTCTGGTAGACGCTGTAGTAGTGCTTGGGGCGGCCCGTGACGGTGGCCTTGATCCGGGCGGCTCTGAGGTCCACCTGGACCTCATCCGTGACGAGGGCGAGGTACTCGTCGCGCTTGGGGGCCCGCTCGGCGACCAGGCGCACGATCTCGTCGTACATCTTCGGGTAGAGGATCGCGAAGGAGAGGTCCTCAAGCTCCCACTTGATCGTGTTCATGCCCAGCCGGTGCGCCAGCGGAGCATAGATCTCAAGGGTCTCGCGGGCCTTCTTCTCCTGCTTCTCCCGCTTGAGGTAGCGCATCGTGCGCATGTTGTGCAGCCGGTCGGCGAGCTTGATGACCAGGACGCGCGGGTCCTTCGCCATGGCCACGACCATCTTGCGGACGGTCTCGGCCTGGGCCGCCTCGCCGAACTTCACCCGGTCGAGCTTGGTGACCCCGTCGACGAGGAGCGCCACTGCGTCACCGAAGTCGCGGCGCAGGTCCTCCAAGCCGTACTCGGTGTCCTCGACGGTGTCGTGCAGCAGACCGGCCATGAGGGTGGCCGGGTCCATGCCGAGCTCGGCGAGGATGGTGGTGACCGCGAGCGGATGCGTGATGTACGGATCGCCGCTCTTGCGCTTCTGGCCGCGGTGCCAGCGCTCGGCCACCTGGTAGGCCTGCTCCAGCTGGCGCAGCGTCGACGTCTCGATCTTGGGGTCGTTGCCACGGACTATGCGCAGCAGCGGCTCCAGTACCGGGTTGTACGGATTCGAGCGCTGCACGCCGAGGCGGGCCAGGCGGGCACGCACCCGGTTGGAGGACGCGGCCGACTTCGCGGGCGCGGGCTTGACCGGTGCCGGCTTGGGCGCGGGCTTGACCGGCGGGGCCGGCGGGGGCGTGGCAGCGGCCGCCGTGGCCTGCTCGGCCCGCGGGTCGGGCTGCGCGGCGGAGATGGGCTGGGCCTCGTCTGGCAAGAGCGCTCCTCACGGGGGTCCCCCCAGGCGGACTCCGGGGGAGGATCCGGTGCCCGTGTCCGGTCCGGATAACCCATCGTAGCGAGGGTTGGGTCACCCCGTTCGCCCAGCCTGCCGCAACGGCCCGGGCACGCGAGCGGCGGGCACCCGGAGGATTCCGGATGCCCGCCGCCTCGTACGGGGGGGGGCGCGGTCGAAGCGCTCAGACCACGATCAGCGCGTCCAGCGGTGCTCCCGCCAGGGAACCGACCAGCTTGGCCCGGCCCGGGAGGAACGACAGCTCCATCAGGACCGCCACCCCGGCGACCTCGGCCCCGGCCCGCCGGATCAGCGACAGGGATGCCTCCGCCGTACCGCCGGTGGCCAGCACGTCGTCGATGACCATGACCCGGTCGCCCACGGACAGGTCCTCCGCGTGGACCTCGATCTCGGCCGCGCCGTACTCCAGCTCGTACGACTGGGCGAGCGTCGCCCCCGGCAGCTTGCCGGCCTTGCGGACCGGCACGAAGCCGATTCCGGCCTGCACGGCCACCGGCGCCGCGAGGATGAACCCGCGCGCCTCCAGGCCGACGATCTTCGTCGCGCCGTACAGCCCGGCCAGCTCCACGAGCGCTCCGGTCAGCGCACCGAACGCCTCGGGGTCCGCCAGGAGCGGGGTGATGTCCTTGAACATCACGCCCGGCTTCGGGTAGTCCGCCACGTCCTTGATGCGGCTGAGCAGGAGGGCCCGTACCTGGTCGGACAGCGGCCCGGTCAACGTCGCCGCCCGGGCTGACGGCCCTGCGACACGACCTGCGGCTCGTCGGAGCCCTGCGCGTCCTCGGGGGACTCGCCCTTGGCCGCTGCGGACGCGCGCTTGGCGAGCACCCGCTTCTTCAGCGCCTTCATGGCCGGCTCGCGCTCCTTGAGGTCCACGACCAGCGGGGTCGCGATGAAGATCGAGGAGTACGCACCGGCCGCGAGGCCGACGAACAGCGACAGCGAGATGTCGTTCAGCATGCCGGCGCCCAGGAAACCGCCGCCGATGAACAGCAGGGCCGCGACCGGGAGCAGCGCCACGACCGTGGTGTTGATCGAACGGACCAGGGTGCCGTTGATGCTGCGGTTGGCGATCTCGCTGAAGGTGTAGCGGGTCTGCTTGGTGATGTCCTTCGAGCCCTCCTTGAGACCGTCGAAGACGACGACGGTGTCGTAGAGGGAGTAACCGAGGATGGTCAGCAGACCGATGACGGTGCCCGGGGTGACCTCGAAGCCGACGAGCGCGTACACGCCGACGGTGATGGTGAGGTCGTGGATCAGGGCGATCAGCGCGGCGACGGCCATGCGCCATTCGAAGGCGATGGCGAGGTAGATCACCACGAGGACCATGAAGACGCCGAGGCCGGTCCAGGCCTTGTTCGCGATCTGCTCACCCCAGCTGGGGCCGACCAGATCGGCGTTGATGTCGGCCTCGCTCACCTTGAGGTCGGTGGCCAGTTCCTTCTTCACGTCGGTCGCGGCGTCGGTGTCCAGACCGGAGATCTGGATGCGCATGCCGCCGGTGCCGAGTTCCTGGACGATCGCGTCGTGGCCGGAGGCCTTCTCCGCGGCCTCCGTGACACCGGCGACCGAGACGGCCGTCTTCGGGGTGGTGAAGACGGCTCCGCCCTTGAACTCGATGCCCATGTTGAGGCCCTGGACGGCCAGGGCGACGATCGCCGTGATGGTGATCAGGATGGAAACGCCGTACCAGAGAAAGCGCTTGCCGACGAAGTCGTAGCCGACCTCACCGCGGTACAGCTTGGCGCCGAGATCTCCCAGCTTCGACATCTCTCACGCCTCCTTTGCTTCGACGGGGGCGGGTGCGGCGGTGCGCCGGGAGCTGCGCAGCGGGGGCTTGGCGCCCAGCCGCCTCGGGTCCAGCCCGGACCACGGGTGACCGCTGGAGAAGAACTTCGTGCGCGCCAGGAGCGTCATGACGGGCTTGGTGAAGAGGAACACCACGACCACGTCGAGCAGGGTGGTCAGACCCAGCGTGAAGGCGAAGCCCTGCACCTTGCCGACGGTGACGATGAACAGCACCGCGGCGGCGAGGAACGACACGAAGTCGGAGACCAGGATCGTACGGCGGGCACGCGGCCAGGCGCGCTCGACGGCCGGACGCAGGGTGCGGCCCTCGCGGATCTCGTCACGGATGCGCTCGAAGTACACGATGAACGAGTCTGCGGTGATGCCGATGGCCACGATCGCACCACACACGGCCGGCAGGTTCAGGGCGAAGCCGATGCCCTTGCCCAGCAGCGCCATGATCGTGTAGGTCAGGATCGCAGAGACCAGAAGGCTGATGATCGCGATGAAGGCCAGACCGCGGTAGTAGACCAGCAGGTACACCACCACGAGGAGCAGGCCGATCGCACCGGCGATCAGACCGGCGCGCAGCTGCTCGCCGCCGAGCGCGGCGGTGACGGTGGTGACGCTGTCCTCCTGGAAGGACAGCGGCAGGGCGCCGTACGAGAGCATGTTGCCCAGGTCCTGCGCGGACTGCTGGTTGAAGCCACCGGAGATCTGTGCGTTGCCGCCGGTGATCGCGGTGCTGACCGACGGGTCGGAGATGACGTCGCCGTCGAGGACGATCGCGAACTGGTTCTGCGGCATCTGCTTGGCCGCCAGCTCGCCGGTGACCTTCGCGAAGGCGTCGGCGCCGTGGTCGTTGAAGTTCATCGTGACGATCCACTGGCCCGACTGCGGGTCGATCTCGCCCCGGGCGCTCTTGACGTCCTTGCCCTCGACCGCGGCCGGGCCCAGGATCCACTTGCCCCACTGGTCGCCGCGCTGACCGCAGGCGAGCGTCGGGTCGGTGGGCTTGACGCCCTTGCCGACGTTCGCGCGCTGCTCTTCGTTCGTGCAGTCGAGCGCGGCGAACCGGGCCTGCAGGTCCGCGGCGGCCGGGTCGGCGGCGGGAGCACTCGCGGACGGCGACGGATCCGCCTTGTCGTCTGCCTTCTTCGACTCGCTCGCCGACGGCGTGGGAGTGGGCGCGTTCGGGGCCTTGAGGCCCTCGCTGAGCGCGCGGCCCTGGGAAGTGGCGCTGGACGACGGGGTGGCGGACGGGCTGGTCTTGTTCCCGTCCTGGGCCTCGGGGGCACCGGAGCCGCTCGCGGAGGGGCTCGGGCTCTGGGCGCCCTCGGGAGCGGCGGGGGCGCCGTCCGCGAATGCGATGACCGGGCGGAAGTAGAGCTGGGCGGTGGTACCGACCTGCTCGCGCGCCTGCTTCTCGTTCATCCCCTTGGGAATGTTCACGATGATGTGGTCGCGGCCCTGCGTCTGGACCTCGGCCTCGGAGACGCCGAGGCCGTTGACGCGGCGCTCGATGATGCCGACCGCCGTGTTCATGTTGGTCTCGTTGACGGCGTTCTCTTTGCCGGGCTCGCTCTTGGCCTTGAGCGTGATGCTCGTGCCGCCGGCGAGGTCGATGCCCAGCCGGGGAGTCGTCTGATGGGAGAGGAACATCCCCGCGGTGAGCGCCACCATCGCGATCAGGATGATCGCCAGGGCGCGCCCCGGCCTCCCCTGAGCCCCCGTGGGCCGCCGGCCCTTCTTCGGTGCTGCCACCTTGTCGTTTCTCCCTGTCCAACCGTCGCGCGCCGGGTCAGCGCGCGGACGGCCACGAAATGTGTGGTGGGGACCCCTGCCCCCCGCAGAAGTGTCACTGACGGGGACCGTACCGACCGCCGGTCGGGCGACCGCACGGTCCCCGGCCGCGCGCTACTTCGCGCCGGCCTCGCCGTCGGCCTTGCCGTCCTCGGGCTTGTCGTCGCCCTTGGGCTCGTCCTTCTTGCCCAGGTCCAGCTTCGGCGACCCGTCCTCGTCCTTGGTGAGGGACGAGACGTCGTCCGGCACGGCGGGCGTGTCGGTCGTCACGTCGTCGATGCCGTGAACGATGCGGTTGTACTCCGCGTCCTCCAGTACGGCGCCGATGGCGTTCTTCGCGTAGATCGCGTGGACGCCGGGAGCCACCTCAAGGGTGACCGTGTCGTCACCGATCTCCTTCACCGTGGCGTACATGCCGCCGATGGTGCGGACCCCGGTGCCGGGCGTCATCTGGTCGCGCATCTGCGCGGCCTGCTGCTGCTTCTTCTTCGCGGAGCGGGTCATCAGGAACATCGCCCCGATGAGCACGATGAACGGGAGGAGTGTCACGAGATTCACGGGACGGAAATCCTTCGCACGACCGCACGCGGACGGCGGCCTTTTCTACGGGGGTGGGCACGCCGACCCGAAGGGTCGGCATCGGCGGAGTCTAGGCGAGTCCGCACCGATGGAACAACGCCCAGCATGGCACCGCAGTTCCTGAGGGGGCGAACCTCCGCGCCGTCATGGCCCGAACAGGCCCTGTTGCCCCGTTGATCCGCTTCCGCCGTGCTGCGGTGCGACAAGGCCCAGGTGAGCCCAGGCGGCGGGGGTCGCGACCCGGCCCCTGGGGGTGCGCGCGAGCAGTCCCTCACGGACCAGGAAGGGTTCCGCGACCTCCTCGACGGTCTCCCGCTCCTCCCCCACCGCCACGGCGAGGGTGGACAGCCCCACGGGCCCACCCCCGAACAGTTTCAGGAGCGCCTCCAGAACGGCCCGGTCCAGCCGGTCGAGACCGCGGGCGTCCACCTCGTACACCTGCAGGGCGCTGGCGGCGACCTCCCGGTTGATCGCCCCGTCCGCCCGGACCTGGGCGTAGTCGCGCACGCGGCGCAGCAGGCGGTTGGCGATGCGCGGGGTGCCCCGCGAGCGTCCGGCGATCTCGGCCGCACCGGCGGTGTCGATCTCCACATCGAGGAGGCGGGCGGAGCGGTGGACGACGCGCTCCAGTTCCTCGGGGGCGTAGAACTCCATGTGGCCGGTGAAGCCGAAGCGGTCGCGCAGCGGCGGAGGCAGCAGTCCGGCCCGGGTCGTGGCGCCGACCAGGGTGAAGGGCGGCAGCTCCAGCGGGATCGCGGTGGCCCCGGGCCCCTTGCCGACGATCACGTCGACGCGGAAATCCTCCATGGCCATGTAGAGCATCTCCTCGGCGGGCCGGGACATGCGGTGGATCTCGTCGAGGAAGAGGACTTCGCCCTCCTGGAGGGAGGACAGGATCGCGGCGAGGTCCCCGGCGTGCTGGATGGCGGGGCCGGAGGTGATCCGAATGGGCGCCCCCATCTCGGCTGCGATGATCATGGACAGGGTGGTCTTGCCGAGTCCGGGGGCGCCCGACAGCAGGACGTGGTCCGCCGTGGCCCCGCGCTGCTTGGCCGCCTTCAGGACCAGGTCCAGCTGCTGGCGGACCTTCTCCTGGCCGACGAACTCCCCCAGGTCCTTGGGGCGCAGGGCCGCCTCGACCGCGGTGTCCTCACCATCCGCCGCGGCGGCCACGATCCGGTCGTCGCTCTCGTCATCCCAGTTCACGCTGTCAGTCTGCCTTCTGCGTCATTGCGGTGGTCGGTCCGGGGTGCCCGCGGATCGCGCGCCTGCGCCGGGCGGCGTGGGCTGCCGCCCTGCGTGCGGGCCGGGGCGTGTGCGCCCCGCGCCGTTGCCGGCCCCGTCAGCGGGCGCGGTTCAGGGACTGGAGGGCCGCCCGCAGCAACTGGGGCACGGGGGCCGAGCCGCCGGAGGCGATGGCGGCCTCCGCCTGCGGGGTCACGATCACCACGGCCTCCTCCGCCTCCCGTGAGGCGTAGCCGAGGCCGATCAGAGCGGCCGTGAGCTGCTCGGTCCAGGGTGCGGGCGCCGCTGCGACCGCCCGCTGGGCGCCCACGACCGGGGCGGGTGCGCCCAGCTTGCCCTTGAGTTCGAGCAGCAGCTTCTGCGCGCCCTTCGGCCCGATGCCCGGCACCGCCGTCAGCGCCTTGGCGTCGCCGGAGGCGAAGGCCGCCCGCAGGGCGTCGGGGGTGTGCACGCCGAGCATGGCCTGCGCCACGCGTGGTCCGACGCCGCTCGCGGTCTGCAGGAGTTCGAAGACCTGGCGCTCGTCGTCGTCGGCGAAGCCGTACAGGGTCAGCGAGTCCTCCCGGACGACCAGGGAGGTCGCCAGCCGGGCCTGCTCCCCCACGCGCAGGCCGGCGATGGTGTTCGGCGTGCAGTGCACGGCCATACCCACTCCCCCGACCTCGATCACGGCGAGGGCGGGGGTGAGCGCGGCGACCACGCCGTTGACGAAGGCGATCATCGGGTACGGCCTTTCGGGGCGTGCTGGGCGTGCTGGGCGACCGCCTCCTGGAGGCGGTTGACGGCAGGGGCCCGCCAGATGTGGCAGACGGCCAGCGCCAGGGCGTCGGCCGCATCGGCGGGCCGGGGAGGTCCGGACAGCCGCAGCAAGCGGGTGACCATCGCGCCGACCTGGGCCTTGTCGGCCCGGCCGCTGCCGGTGACGGCGGCCTTGACCTCGCTGGGTGTGTGCAGGGCGACCGGTATCCCGCGGCGGGCGGCGCAGAGCATCGCGACGGCGCTCGCCTGGGCGGTGCCCATCACGGTGCTGACGTTGTGCTGGCTGAAGACCCGCTCCACGGCGACGACGTCGGGCCGGTGCGTGTCGAGCCATTCCTCGATGCCCTGCTCGACGGCGACGAGCCGGTGGGCCAGATCGGCGTCGGCGGGCGTCCGCACCACCCCCACGCCGAGCATGGTGAGGGGGCGACCGGCGGCGCCTTCGACCACGCCGACCCCGCATCGTGTCAGCCCCGGGTCCACGCCCAGTACCCGCACCGCCCACCCCTCTTCACCGCAAGGACCCTGCCGCCTCCGCGGGCCCTGTGGGCTGCGGACCGCCGGCGCGGACCCGCCGACGCCGTCAGGCTATCCGCTGGCACTGACAACGGCGGCGGGCCGGGGGGACGTGTCCCCACCGGCCCGCCGGATCCGCTCGGTGCGCGGCCGCCCTACGCGTCGACCTTCTCCATGACCTCGTCCGAGACGTCGAAGTTGGCGAAGACGTTCTGGACGTCGTCGCTGTCCTCAAGCGCGTCGATCAGCTTGAAGATCTTGCGGGCGCCCTCTTCGTCGAGCTCGACCTGCATGGTCGGGACGAAGCTGGAGTCGGCCGAGTCGTAGTCGATGCCGGCGTCCTGGAGCGCGGTGCGGACCGCGACCAGGTCGGTGGCCTCACTGATGATCTCGAAGGTGTCGCCGTTGTCGTTGACCTCTTCGGCACCGGCCTCCAGCACCGCGCCGAGGACGTCGTCCTCGGTGAGCTCGGCCTTGGGCAGGATGATGACACCCTTGCGGTTGAACAGGTACGAGACCGAGCCCGGGTCGGCCATCGAGCCGCCGTTGCGGGTCATGGCGACACGGACGTCGGACGCGGCGCGGTTGCGGTTGTCGGTGAGGCACTCGATGAGCACCGCGACACCGTTCGGACCGTAGCCCTCGTACATGATCGTCTCGTAGTCGGCGCCGCCGGCCTCGAGGCCGCCGCCGCGCTTGACCGCGGAGTCGATGTTCTTGTTCGGGACCGACTGCTTCTTAGCCTTCTGGACCGCGTCGAAAAGCGTCGGGTTGCCGTCGATGTCGGCACCGCCCATGCGCGCCGCGACCTCGATGTTCTTGATCAGCTTCGCGAAGAGCTTGCCGCGCTTGGCATCGATCACGGCCTTCTTGTGCTTCGTCGTAGCCCATTTAGAGTGGCCGGACATCCGCCTGTCTCCTTCGCGTAACCAACAGTGTTCGTCCCCGATCCTACCGGGAGCTCGTCACAGCCCCGCGCGCACCATCTCGACGAAGTACGCGTGGACCCGGTCGTCGCCGGTCAGTTCGGGGTGGAACGAGGTCGCCAGGACGTTGCCCTGGCGCACGGCCACCGTGTGGCCGTCGTAGGTGGCGAGCACCTCGGCGGCGCCGCCGACGGACTCGACCCACGGGGCGCGGATGAAGACGCCCTCGACGGGTCCGCCCTCGATGCCCGCGAAGTCGACCTGCGCTTCGAAGGACTCGTTCTGTCGGCCGAAGGCGTTGCGGCGCACGATCATGTCGATGCCGCCCAGGGTCTCCTGGTCGTCACGGCCGTCGAGAAGCTTGTCGGCGAGCATGATCATGCCTGCGCAGGTGCCGTACACGGGCATGCCGGCGGCCACGCGCTCGCGCAGCGGCTCCAGCATGCCGAAGAGCACGGCGAGCTTCGACATGGTCGTGGACTCTCCGCCGGGGATCACCAGGGCGTCGACCTCGGCGAGCTCCTCGGGGCGCCGGACCGGCCTGGCCACGGCGTCCGCCGCGGCCAGGGCGATCAGGTGCTCCCGTACGTCGCCCTGGAGGGCCAGGACACCGATCACGGGGGTGTTGGTCATGTCGGGACTACCAGCCGCGGTTGGCGTAGCGCTCGGCCTCGGGGAGGGTGTCGCAGTTGATGCCGACCATGGCCTCGCCCAGGTTGCGGGAGGCGTCCGCGATGACCTTCGGGTCGTCGAAGAAGGTGGTGGCCTTCACGATGGCGGCGGCGCGCTTGGCCGGGTCGCCGGACTTGAAGATGCCGGAGCCGACGAAGACGCCCTCGGCGCCGAGCTGGCGCATCAGGGCGGCGTCGGCCGGGGTGGCGACACCACCGGCGGAGAACAGCACGACGGGGAGCTTGCCGAGCTCGGCGACCTCCTTGACGAGCTCGTACGGGGCGCGCAGCTCCTTGGCGGCGGCGTACAGCTCGTTGTTGTCGAAGCCGCGCAGCTTGGCGATCTCGTTCTTGATCTGGCGCAGGTGGCGGACGGCCTCGACGACGTTGCCGGTGCCGGCCTCGCCCTTCGAGCGGATCATGGCCGCACCCTCGGCGATGCGGCGCAGGGCCTCGCCGAGGTTGGTGGCGCCGCAGACGAAGGGGGTGGTGAAGGCCCACTTGTCGGAGTGGTTGACCTCGTCGGCCGGGGTCAGGACCTCGGACTCGTCGATGTAGTCGACACCGAGCGACTGCAGGACCTGGGCCTCGACGAAGTGGCCGATGCGGGACTTGGCCATCACGGGGATGGACACGGCCCCGATGATCTCCTCGATCATGTTGGGGTCGGACATGCGCGCGACGCCGCCGTCCTTGCGGATGTCGGCGGGGACCCGCTCCAGAGCCATGACGGCCACGGCGCCGGCGTCCTCGGCGATCTTCGCCTGCTCGGCGTTGACCACGTCCATGATCACGCCGCCCTTCAGCTGCTCGGCCATGCCGCGCTTGACGCGCGAGGTGCCGATCGCCGACTCGGCGGACTGGGGGGAGGTGGGAAGCGTGCTCACGGATTGACCTCACTCGAAAGGAAGACGGGTACTACTCGGCCGAGGAAACCCCAGCGGATCAGTCCACTACAAGGGCCAATGTGGAGCCAGTGGCTCTTTCATTTGTCCCTCGTGGCTCTAAGCGGGCCGGTCCGCCAGGTCCGCCGGGGGCTCGTCGTCCATCTCGAAGGCCAGCGGGAACGGCGCGTGTCCGGCCAGTCTGAACCAGCGGACCTTGCGGTGGCGGCGCAGCGCGCGGGCGGCCCGTACGGCGTCGTTGTGGAACCTGCGGGCCATCGGCACCCGGCGGACGGCCGCCGCCAGCTCCTCGGTCGCCTGCGCCCCGCCGGGAGCCGCCTTCAGCACCTCGACCTGGTCGGTGTCGGCGAATACCGCCCGCAGCGCCTGGCTGAGCTCGCTCTCGGCGACCTCCCGGTGGTCCTCCTCGGCCTGCCGGGCGGCGTGCGCGGCCTCGTACAGCACCAGCGAGGAGGCCGGGTCGAGCGCCCCGGAGGTGGCCACCTCAAGCACCACGGAGGCACGCCGGACGAGCTGCGCGTCGAGCGCGGCCCGCGAGGCGTCCATGCGCGAGTGCAGCCGGTCCAGCCGCCCGGCGGTCCAGCTGAGGTAGACGCCGATGACAGCGAGGGCCAGGGCGATCCAGACAAGGGTTTCGATCACGCTGCGCGACCCTACCGCTCCGCACGTCCCCGGCTCCCACCGGGCCGACCGGGCCCGATCCGGGCGCGCCGCCTGCGCGGTCCGCGCAACCCGAGGGGGACGGGGAACGCCAGGTCACCCGCGGACCCGCGGGCTGCCCGCCGATCGCGCCGGCGGGCGTCCTCGCGGCGGGCGCCCCGGCCGCGCTCGGGGCGGGCCCGACGGCCGGTGCCGGCCCCCGGCCGGGCCGGTGCCGCCGGTCAGGACTCCTGAGCGTCCCGGGAGAAGCCGAGGCGGGTGCGGAGCGGGACGTGCTCGTCGGCGCCCACCGCGGCCGCGCCGTCCGTCACCGTCTCGTAAACCGCCAGGATGTCCGCCCCGACCGTCGACCAGTCGAAGCGGCGGACGTGCGCCGAGCCGCTGGCGCTGAGCCGCGCCCGGCGCTCCGGGTCCCGCAGGAGGGCGATGGCTCCCGCCGCCAGGGCGTCCGCGTTCTCGTTGGCGAAGAGGTCGCCGGCCCCGCCCTGGTCCAGGACCTGCGCGAAGGCGTCCAGGTCGGACGCCAGCACCGCGGCGCCCGCCGACAGGGCCTCGACCAGGATGATCCCGAAGCTCTCGCCTCCGGTGTTCGGGGCGACGTACACGTCGACGCTGCGCAGCAGCCTGGCCTTGTCCTCGTCCGAGACCATCCCGAGGAACTCGACGCGCGAGCGCAGGCCCGGCGGCAGCGAGGCCACCGCCTCCTCCTCGTCACCGCGGCCCGCGACCAGCAGCCGCACGTCCGGGCAGGCCTCCACGATCTTCGGGAAGGCCGCCATCAGCACCGGCAGGCCCTTGCGCGGCTCGTCGATGCGGCCGATGAAGCCGAGTGTCCGGCCGCTCCATTCCGCCTTCGGCTCGGCCTTCGCGAAGAAGTCCACGTCGACGCCGTTGGGGATCACCACGGCGTCCCCGCCCAGGTGCTCCACGAGGGTGCGACGCGCGTACTCGCTCACCGCGATCCGCGCGCTGATCTTCTCCAGCGCAGGCTGCAGGATCGGGTAGGCGGCGATCATCGCCCGGGAGCGCGGGTTGGAGGTGTGGAAGGTGGCCACGATCGGTCCCTGGGCGGCCCAGCAGGACAGCAGTCCCAGCGACGGCGAGGCCGGCTCGTGGATGTGGATGACGTCGAAGGTGCCGTCGTGCAGCCAGCGCCGGACCCGGGCGGCGGAGAGGAAGCCGAAGTTCAGCCGGGCCACGGATCCGTTGTACGGCACGGGCACGGCGCGGCCCGCCGAGACCACGTAGGGCGGGAGCGGGGTTTCGTCGTCGGCCGGGGCCAGCACCGAGACCTCGTGGCCGAGGCCGATCAGGTGCTCGGCCAGGTCCCGGATGTGGAACTGGACTCCGCCCGGCACGTCCCACGAGTACGGGCACACGATGCCGATCTTCACGGCGTGCGCTCCTCCAGGTCGTCCAGCCAGAGGCGCTGGAGCATGTGCCAGTCCTCCGGGTGCTCGGCGATGCCCCACGCGAAGGCGTCCGCCACCGCTTGTGTCATCACGGTGGTCTTCTCCGCCCGGGTCCCGGTCTTCGGGACCTCCACCTCGGGGTGGATCCGGCCGTACATCTTCGGCGTGTCGCCGTAGTGCAGGGTGGCCGGGATCAGCACCGCGCCGGTCTGCTGGGCCAGCAGCGCCGGCCCGGCCGGCATGCGGGCCGTCGCACCGAAGAAGTCCACCTCGACCCCGGAGGCCGACAGGTCGCGGTCCGCGACCAGGCAGACCAGGCCGCCCGAGCGCAACCGCCGCGCCAGGATGCCGAAGGCGGCGCCGCCGCTGTGCGGCAGGACCTCCATGCCCAGGCTCTCGCGGTAGGCGACGAAGCGGTCGTAGAGGGTCTCGGGTTTGAGCCGTTCGGCGACGGTGGTGAACGGCACCCCGAGGTGGCCGATGGCCCAGGCGCCGGCGAGGTCCCAGTTGGCGAGGTGCGGCAGGGCGACGACGACCCCGCGCCCGGAGGCGAGGGCCTCGCGCAGGATGTGCTCGTCCTTGAACTCCACGTCCGTGCTGAACCGCTTCGGGTCCATCGTGGGCAGCCGGAAGGATTCCATCCAGTACCGCATGTACGAACGCATGCCGGCCTTGGAGAGCTCGCGCAGCCGCTCCGGCCCGGCGTCGGACACCACCCGGGCCAGGTTGGACTCCAGCCGCAGCACGCTCGTGCCGCGGCGCTTCCACGCGAAGTCCGCGATCCGCCGGCCCAGCGCCACGGCGGCCGGCTCGGGCAGCTTCTTGACTCCGGCCCAGCCGAGCCCGTAGAGCCCGTCGACCAGCTTGTCCTGTGCCGCGCCCATCAGGCGGTACCCCCTTCGGGGGCGGCCGCGGCGTCGGCCTCGGCGGACTCGCGGCGCACGGTGACCACGCGCTGGACCAGCGTGACGAGCGAGCCGACGGCAACCACCCACAGGGCGATCGGCAGGAGGATCCCGATCCAGGACGGCACCCCGAAGGCCTGCAGACCCGACAGCCCGGCCGCGACCAGCGAGATGACCAGGCGTTCGGCGCGCTCGATGAGTCCGTTGACGGCCACGGGCAGCCCGATCGACTCGCCGCGCGCCTTGGTGTACGACACCACCTGGCCGCTGGCCAGGCAGAAGATCGCCACCGCGCACAGCGCGTTGTCGTCACCGTTGCCGGCGTACCAGAGGGCGAGGCCGCCGAAGATCGCCGCGTCGGCCACCCGGTCGAGGGTGGAGTCGAGGAAGGCGCCCCAGCGGCTGGAGATCCCGGCCTGGCGGGCCATGTTCCCGTCGACGAGGTCGGAGAAGACGAAGAGGGTGATGGTGATGGTGCCCCAGAAGAACTCCCCGCGGGGGAAGAAGACCAGCGCGCCCGCCACCACTCCGGCCGTGCCGATCAGGGTGACCGCGTCCGGGCTCACCCCCCGCCGGAGCAGAAATGCGGCGAATGGCGTGAGAACACGCGTGAAGAATGCACGCGCGTACTTGTTCAGCATGGCCTTCCCGGAGGGTCGCTGGGCCGCACGGCCACCACGGCCACCGGCTGGCCCATCGTAGCCAGCACGCCGCCGCCGGAGCGCCGCGCACCCACCGGTTCTCGCCCGGTAAGGCGCTCGTCACGCCGCGGACCGCCGCGGGCGCCCCCTGCGTACGTCTCCGGTACGACGTATGGACGCGGTGTGACAGCAGTGCAAAGCTCGTAGAACCGCGCATTCCTCATGCGCGGGGACAAGGAACCCACCCTCCTCACCGTCACCACCGGGAGGCACGAGCACCATGGGAGCCACATCACACCAAGCCGGAGCCGCCGGCAGGGCACTGACGGCCGACCGTCCCTCTTCCCTACGGAACGTCGTGCTGGTCGGCCACAGCGGATCCGGCAAGACCACGCTGGTCGAGGCCCTCGCCCTGACCGCAGGAGCGGTCAACCGGGCCGGTCGGGTCGAGGACGGCGCCACCGTCTCCGACTACGACGAGATGGAACACCGGCGCCAGCGGTCCATCCAGCTCTCCCTCGTCCCCGTCGAATGGGACGGAATCAAGATCAACATCTTGGACACCCCCGGATACGCCGACTTCGTCGGGGAGCTCAGGGCCGGTCTGCGCGCCGCGGACGCGGCCCTTTTCGTGGTTTCGGCCTCGGACGGGATCGACGGCGCCACCCGCATGGTCTGGGACGAGTGCGAGGCCGTCGGCATGCCCCGCGCCATCGTCGTGACCCACCTGGAGGCCGCGCGCTCGGACTACACGCAGATGACCACCGTGTGCGGCGAGATCTTCGGTGCGGACGACCCGGACGCGGTCATCCCCCTCTACCTCCCCCTGCACGGCCCCGCCGGCCCGGACGGGCACGCGCCGGTCACCGGACTGCTCGGCCTGCTCTCGCAGCGCGTGTACGAGTACGCCTCCGGCGAGCGGGTGGAGCGTGCCCCGGACCCGGACGAGCGGGAGCTCATCACCGAGGCCCGCGCACGCCTGATCGAGGCGATCATCGCCGAGAGCGAGAACGAGACCCTCATGGACCGCTACCTCGGCGGCGAGGACATCGACCTCAAGACGCTCGTCGACGACCTGGAGCGGGCCGTCGCGCGCGGCACCTTCCACCCCGTCCTGATGGCCGCTCCGGCGGCCGACGGCGCCCGTCAGGGGCTCGGCACGGTGGAACTCCTCGAACTGATCACGGGCGGCTTCCCGACCCCGCTGGAGCGCCCCGCCGTCACGGTCACCCGCCCCGACGGCTCCGCCCGCCCCGACGCCGTCTGCGACCCCGACGGGCCGTTGGTCGCCGAGGTCGTCAAGACCTCCTCCGACCCCTACGTCGGCCGCGTCTCCCTCGTACGCGTCTTCTCCGGCACCCTGACCCCCGAGGAGACCGTCCACGTCAGCGGGCACGGCCCGGCCGACCGGAACCAGGAGGACCCTGCGCTCCACGAGGCCGACGAACGGATCGGAACCCTCACCGCCCCCTTCGGCAAACAGCAGCGCGCCCTCGGCAGGTGCATCGCCGGAGACCTGGCCTGCGTGGCCAGGCTCAGTCGCGCGGAGACCGGCGACACCCTCTCCGCCAAGGACGATCCGCTCCTGATGGCCCCCTGGACCATGCCCGACCCGCTGCTTCCCCTCGCCATCGAGGCCCACAGCAAGGCCGACGAGGACAAGCTCTCGCAGGGACTGGCCCGGCTCGTCGCCGAGGACCCCACCATGCGGCTGGAACAGAACCCGCACACCCACCAGGTCGTCCTGTGGAGCCTCGGCGAGGCCCACCAGGACGTGGCCCTGGAGCGGCTGCGCACCCGCTACGGCGTCCAGGTCGATCCCGTCCCGCACCGGGTGAGCCTGCGCGAGACCTTCGGCGGGAAGGCGGCCGGTCGCGGCCGGCACGTCAAACAGTCGGGCGGCCACGGCCAGTTCGCGATCTGCGAGATCGAGGTCGAGCCGCTCCCGCCCGGCAGCGGCATCGAGTTCGTCGACAAGGTCGTCGGCGGGGCGGTACCCCGCCAGTTCATCCCGTCCGTAGAGAAGGGCGTGCGCAGCCAGGCCGCCCGCGGGGTCGCGGCCGGATACCCGCTGGTCGACGTGCGGATCACCCTCCTCGACGGCAAGGCGCACTCGGTGGACTCCTCGGACGCCGCCTTCCAGACCGCCGGCGCACTCGCCCTGCGTGAGGCCGCGGCGGAGGCCCGGATCGACCTGCTCGAACCGGTCGCCGAGCTCGACGTCCTGATCCCCGACGAGTACGTCGGACCCGTCATGAGCGATCTCGCGGGCCGCCGGGGCCGTGTCGTCGGCACCGACCAGGCCGGTTCCGGCCGTACCCGGGTCCGCGCCGAGATCCCGGAGATAGAGATCGGCCGGTACGCCGTCGAACTGCGCTCCGTCTCGCACGGCACCGGCCGCTTCGCCCGCGCCTACGCCCGGCACGAACCCATGCCGCCACAGATCGCGGAGAAGGTGCGCGAACAGGCCGGGAAGGGAACGTAGTCGGGGGAGCAACGGAGTGCCGCCCACCCAACCCGCTTGCGGCGGGCGGCATTTCCCTGTCCCATGACCATGGGGCGGGATCCGCCGATAGGCTCGTCGGCGCACCAAAAGAGCATGAACGCACAGCGAGGGGGGCAGCGGTGGCGGACGACGGATTCGACTTCAGGCCCGGCGCACAGATTCCACTGCAGAACGGCGGGGGGCAGACGGCGGCGACCAACGCCCTCGCCTCGGCCGCGTACCGGGACGGGGGGCAGGACACCAGGCTCGACGCGATACTCGGGGCCAACAGCGAGAACCACCCGGCGACGGTGAAGCCCCCGAAGCTGTCCCTCTTCGAGCCCAGCCTCGGCGAGGCCTTCTGCCGGGCCGTCGAGGCCCGCACCCTGGGGTCCGGCCGCAAGCCGCTCATCCAGTCCTTCGGTGCCGACCCGCAGACGGTCGTGGAGCACTGCCTGGCGGCATCCCGCATCCGCAAGGAGCGCGACCGCAGGCTCCGGCTGATCATGCTGGTCTGCGGCGTGCTGTTCCTGCCGGGGCTGCTGCTGTGGCTGGGGCTCTTCCAGCTCCGCACCTCGCTGGCCTCGCGGCAGGGCAAGCACTCCTGGCTGGGCACCACGCTCCTGGTCGGCATCGCCGTCGTGGTGGCCGTGCTGATGTTCAGGCTGCCGCTCACCGGCTTCCTCGGCCTGTACGCCCGCGGCATGGTCATCGCCCCCGCACTGGGCTGGCTGCTCGCCCGCCGCACCTGCGAGTCCACCGCCCGCGACCTGCGCGAGCGCTGGGACGGGCTGCTGTCCGGGGGCGGGGTCGCCGCCAAGATCCCACAGGCGGTGCCCGGCAACCCTGATGAGAAGGCCCGCGAGGACCTGCGCCACCAGCTCGCCAAGCTCACCGCGGAGGACCGCAGCAACCAGGTCTTCTACGCCGGCCCCAAGGGCATCCTCGGCATGGGCACCCGCTGGGGCAACTGGCAGATGGCCGAGGAGCTCGCCCCGACGGACGAGAGCAAGGAGATCCACCCCTTCCGCGCCTGGGACGTCATCCGCGCGATCGACGCCCAGCTGCGCAAGCTGGAGCGCGGCCCGCTGCACACCGGCGGCTTCCCGCCCGCCGCGATCCAGCACTGGATCGTCACCCCGGTCGGCGAGGGCGCCGCCGAGGTGGCCCGCCCCACCGGCGAGAACGTCGACGCCTTCCTCGTCAAGCCGCACGAGGTCACCCGCATCTGCAACGAGCAGCAGTTCAACTCGGGGAACCGGCACTACCTGGGCATCCAGTACCCGCTGTGGGACGGCCAGCTGATCATCAACATGCTGGTCACCGTCACCGTGCTGTACAAGACCCTGCGCGTGGACGTCACCGCGCACGCCCTGGGTCCGGTGCACGGCCTGTTCACCACCAAGTCCAAGGCCCCGGTGGTGGAGGTGCCCAAGAGCATCCGCTTCTGGGAGACCGTGGAGAAGCCGCTGCCGCTGGTGGACACCCAGGAGGTGGTGCGGCTCGCCGTGCGGGCACCGCTGACCTGGTACCCGCCGCTCCTCGACTTCTTCGGCGGCAAGCTGGTCCTGCCCGAACCCTTCGGCCTGCGCCACGTCTGGGCGAGCTCGATGTGGCGCCACCGCTTCATGGCCGACGACGCGCTGCGCACGGTGGCCCCGGTGCTGCGGTCGATCCACGCGGCGACCTTCAAGGTCCTGGAGGAGAACGGCGTGGACACCGAGCGCTTCACCAACCGCTCCTCGATCATGAGCGGTCTGATCCAGGAGCCGGCGCCGCGCAAGGCGGACGTCTACGACGCCTAGGGTCAGCCCACGGGCCAGGCGTCGGCGAGCATCTGGCGTGTGTCCGCGAGGAGTTGCGGCAGCACCTTGGTGTGGCCGACCACCGGCATGAAGTTCGTGTCCCCGCCCCAGCGGGGCACGATGTGCTGGTGGAGGTGGGCGGCGATACCGGCGCCGGCCGCCGCGCCCTGGTTCATGCCGATGTTGAAACCGTGCGCACCCGAGGCCTTGCGGAGGGCCACCATCGCCCGCTTGGTGAGGTCGGCCAGTTCGACCGTCTCGGGGGCGTCGAGCTCGGTGTAGTCGGCGACGTGCCGGTACGGCACGACCATCAGGTGGCCGCCGTTGTAGGGGTAGAGGTTCAGCACGGCGTAGACATGCTCGCCCCGGGCCACGACCAGGCCGTCCTGGTCCGTCATCTCCGGAATCCCGCAGAAGGGACAGCCGTCCCCGGCCTCGGGGCCGGTCGGCTTGTTCTCCCCCTGGATGTAGGCCATCCGGTGGGGCGTCCACAGTCGCTGGAACGCGTCCTGCGTGCCGACCCCGATCTGCTGCTCCGGCTCAGTCGTCATGGCAAGCAGCATATGACCTCGCCCGCGCGGACGAGGAAGGCCCCCGGAAAGTGATCACTTTCCGGGGGCCTTCCTCGTCCGGGATCAGACCTGGACGCGGTCTGCGACGACCTTCGCCAGCTTGGCGAGGGCCTGGTCCTTCGGGATGCCGTTCTCCTGCGAACCGTCGCGGTAGCGGAAGGAGACGGTGCCCGCGGCCATGTCCTCGTCACCGACGATGATCATGAACGGGACCTTGAGCTTCTGGTGGTTGCGAATCTTCTTCTGCATCCGGTCGGAGGAGGCGTCCACCTCGACCCGCAGGCCCTGCTTCTTCGCCTCGGCGGCGAACTCCTGGAGGTAGCCGACGTGCCCGTCGCCGATCGGGATGCCGACGGCCTGGACCGGCGCCAGCCACGGCGGCATGGCACCCGCGTAGTGCTCCAGCAGCACCGCGAAGAACCGCTCGATCGAGCCGAACAGCGCCCGGTGGATCATGACCGGCCGCTGGCGCGAGCCGTCCGGGGCGGTGTACTCCAGGTTGAAGCGCTCCGGCAGGTTGAAGTCGAGCTGGACGGTCGACATCTGCCAGGTACGGCCGATGGCATCGCGCGCCTGCACCGAGATCTTCGGCCCGTAGAAGGCCGCGCCGCCCGGGTCGGGGGTCAGCGGGAGGCCCTGCTTCTCGGCGACCTGCTGGAGGACCGCGGTGGCCTCCTCCCAGACCTCGTCCGAGCCGACGAACTTCTCCGGGTCCTTAGTGGAGAGCTCCAGGTAGAAGTCGGTCAGACCGTAGTCGCGCAGCAGGTTCAGCACGAAGGTGAGGGTGCGGTCGAGCTCCTCGGCCATCTGCTCACGGGTGCAGTAGATGTGCGCGTCGTCCTGGGTGAAGCCGCGGGCACGCGTCAGGCCGTGCACCACGCCGGACTTCTCGTACCGGTACACGGTGCCGAACTCGAACAGGCGCAGCGGCAGTTCGCGGTAGGAGCGGCCGCGCGCGTCGAAGATCAGGTTGTGCATCGGGCAGTTCATGGGCTTGAGGTAGTAGTCGGTACCACCATCGAGCTGCATGGGGGGGTACATGCCCTCCGCGTACCAGTCCAGGTGCCCGCTCTTCTCGAAGAGCGCGCCCTTGGTGGCGTGCGGCGAGTAGACGAACTCGTAGCCCTCCTCCTCGTGCCGGCGGCGCGAGTAGTCCTCCATGACCCGGCGGATGATGCCGCCGCGCGGGTGGAAGACGGCGAGGCCGGAGCCGATCTCGTCCGGGATGGAGAAGAGGTCCAGCTCGTTGCCGAGCTTGCGGTGGTCGCGCTTCTCGGCCTCGGCGAGGAAGTCGAGGTGGGCCTTCAGCTCCTCCTTCGACGGCCACGCGGTGCCGTAGATGCGCTGGAGCATCGGGTTCTTCTCGCTGCCGCGCCAGTAGGCGGCCGCGTTGCGCATGAGCTTGAACGCCGGGATGTTGCGGGTGGTGGGCAGGTGGGGACCGCGGCACAGGTCCTTCCAGCACAGCTCGCCGGTCTTGGCGTCCAGGTTGTCGTAGATGGTCAGCTCACCGCCGCCCACCTCGACGTTCGCGCCGTCGTCGGTGGACGCGGAGCCCTTGATGCCGATGAGTTCCAGCTTGTACGGCTCGTCCGCGAGCTCCTCGCGGGCCGCCTCGTCGGTGACGACGCGGCGGGAGAAGCGCTGGCCGCGCTTCTGGATCTCCTGCATCTTCTTCTCGACGGCCTTGAGGTCCTCCGGAGTGAAGGGCCGGGCCACGTCGAAGTCGTAGTAGAAGCCGTCCCGGACCGGCGGGCCGATGCCGAGCTTGGCCTCGGGGAACAGCTCCTGCACGGCCTGCGCCATGACGTGCGCGGTCGAGTGGCGCAGGATGTTCAGGCCGTCCTCGGAGGAGATCTCCACCGGCTCGACGGTCTCGCCGTCCTGCACCTGGTACGCGAGGTCCTTGAGCTCGCCCGCGACCCGGGCGGCGACGATGGTGCGCTCGCCGGCGAAGAGCTCCGCCGCCGTAGTGCCCGTGGCCACCACGCGCTCGTCCCGCTCGGAATCGCGTTGGATGATCACACGGACGTCTGACACCGGTCTCTCCTGACTCAGGGGATGCGCGAGCGAACGCCGCGCGCCTGAATCGTACCGAGCCGAGTGCCCGCGCCGCTAAACGGTTCCGTCCGGGCCCGGCCCGGACCTCCTGCTCACGCCGCCCGGTGGCAGGCGCGGCGCCCCCGGCCGGGCACCAGCCCCGCGCGGCGGAAATTCCGGGACGTCGCCGGAGGCCGCCGGTAGCGTGGGAGCCCGCCCCGACCCCCGGAGGGAATCCCGTGCCGAGCCCGCAGCCCCGCCCACTCGACCTGGGTGACGACGCCACCGCGGCCGCCGTGCACCGGATCGGCCGGGCCGCGTACGCGGTCGAGGCCGGGCTGATCGGTTTCGAGGGCATCCCGGCGCTCGGCGAGAGCCTCGCGCAGATGCGCGCGCGGCCGCTGAACTGGTTCGGCGTCGTCTCCGAGGACGGGGAGCCGGCCGGCTTCCTCGCCTGGGAGGAGGAGTCCGACGGCGGCGTCGGCATCGACCGGCTGTGCGTGGACCCGGCCTTCTTCCGCCGGGGTGTCGCCTCGCTGCTGCTGCGCCACGCCCTGGCCGAGGTCTTCCCCGGCCGCACCGTCCGGGTCGCCACGGGCGCCGCCAACACCCCGGCCGTCCGCCTCTACGAGGCGCTCGGCTTCACCCGCGGTGCCGACTTCTCCCCCGCCCCGGGGCTCGTGATGGCCTCCTTCAGTCGTCCGACGGCAGGACGTCCGCCGGGTCGAAGGGCTCGTCCAGGGACTTCATGAGGCGGTCCCGCTCGACCTCGTCCAGCGGTACGGGGCTCACGTCCGACGCGTCGGTGAGCCGGCGGAAGCCGCCCCGGCGCTGGAGCCGTCCGCTGATCCGGATCGGCAGGCCCACCAGGTGCGCGTGGCCCGCCACCCGGTAGGCCTCCTCGTCGAGCGCCGCCCGAACGTACGGGACCTCCGCCCCGGCCAGGACCCGCAGCCGAACCGTTCCCCCGCCACCCGGCGCCGAGCGCCGCATCCGGACCACCGCCCCCGCGACGCGCACCTGCACGGCCGGCTCGTCGCGCGTGTAGCGCGCCGCGGCCTCCCGCAGGACGGGCAGGTCTCCCGGGGAGAACTCCACCGGCTCCGGCCGGGCGGCGCAGCCTGCCGGCACGCCCGCCGCGGGCGCCCAGGCCAGTGCGACACGGGCCCCTTCCGAGCCCCGCACCAGTGAGATCAACGCCTCGGCGAGCTCCCGGCTGACCCCGGCGGCCACGGCGGCGTCGAAGGCCTCCATGCCTCCGGTGGCCCGCCGGTAGTCCACGGCCTCGCGGGCCGCGTGCAGCGCGTGGTGCAGCCGCGTCACGGTGCCCCGGCCGCCGTCCACCGGGACGTACGCGCTCAGCCGCCGCCCGCCCGGATACGGCCCCACCAGGACGGGCTCCAGGGCCCGTTCGGCCTGGGCCCGGTGGCGGGCACCGTAGTAGCCGGCCCGCGCCCGCGCCGCGAGCGCCCCCGCCAGCAGCAGTTGCCGGGCGGCCTGGCGCAGCTGTTCCTGCACGGTCCAGGCCGCCTCGCCCTCCAGCCCGTTGGCCCCCTGCGGGACCTCCCGCTCCCAGCGGATCTCGTCGCTGGGCACGCTCAGCCCGTAGAGCACCTCTCGCGCGGACGGGACCGTGCTGCGCGTGAGCGCGGTCAGGGCCTCCTCCAGCAGGTCGGCGCAGTCGGGGAAGGCCCGGTTCTCGGGGACGAGCACGCTGGTGCCGGCGGGTCCGGGCGGTGTCCAGCGCCCGTACCGGCCGGCGGCCCCGCCCCGGCGCAGCCAGCCGTGCCGGTGCAGGAGCGCACCGAGCACGGCGGGGTCGACCTGCGCGGGATCGGGCGCGGCGGAGTGCGGGAAGTCCGGGAAGGGCGGCCCGGGGCGGCCGTGGTCCGGGGGCAGCAGCGGTTCGAGGTTCGACGGGTACCGGTGCATCAGGGTGTCCCTCCCGACCCGACCCGGGTCATGATCTCGCAGAGCGCCCGGTCGTCGAAGATCCGCGTGGTCGGGATCCGCACGGTGGTCCGGCGCCGGCCGGTCACGGGGTGTCCGGCGAGATTGGTCCAGTAGCAGCAGTGCCGCAGGTCGAGCCGGTCGTGTCCGGCGGCGAGCCACTGGTCGCGCTCCCGCGGGACGAGCATCACGACGAGGATCTTGTGGACGGCGACCGGGGTGCGGGCCAGCTTCACCAGGTGCTCGTTGTCGAGGGTGAAGGCGAACGTGGGCCCGGGCGGCCTGGGCGGTACCTGGTAGGTCGCCTTCAACTGCACCTTGACGGTGACCTCGTCGTCGACGACGTGCTCGGGGGCGCCGTGGCTGACGTGCCAGTCGACACCGTTGTCGGGGAAGGGCTGGGACAGCGAGCAGCCCGCCGCGGCGGCGACGGCGTGCAGGTATCCCACCTGGAGGGTCTCCATGCAGGCGGTGGTGGCGAGTGTGCCGCGCAGCGGTACCGCCCGCGTCCCGCCCGGTGCGTCCGCACCCGGACCGGTCCGCGGATCGATCTGCCCCGCCAGCACCCCGCCCGGTTCGGGCTGCGCGAGCGCCATGGCCGGCTCCCCATGCCTTCCGGGCTGTGCCGTCGGTGGATGGATGGCTGGATGGGTGGGTGACGACCGGTCATGTGCACGGCCCCCCAGGGTTGTTGTCTCCGCACCCGGGTCGCCGCAAACGGCGTACGGAACAAACAGCCCGGGTATCACCGATTCGGGCAGGGGCGGCACGTTCCGAGGCGGCGGCGCCCGGCTGCACCCCAACTGCCGACCGGGGACGAGGAGTTCGCCATGACACGCTGGTACGAGGGCCCGCTGGCCGCATTCGACACGGAGACCACCGGGGTGGACGTGGAGCAGGACCGGATCGTGTCCGCCGCGCTCATCGTGCAGGAGTGCGCGGGCGGCCGGGTCCGCACGACGCGCTGGCTGGTCAATCCCGGCGTTCCGGTGCCCCCGGGCGCGACGGAAGTGCACGGCCTCACCGACGAGCACCTGCAGCTCCACGGGCGCTGGCCGGCGCCGGTGGTGGAGGAGATAGCCCGTTCGCTCGGGGAACAGCAGGTCGCGGGCCGGCCGGTGGTGGTGATGAACGCGCCGTTCGACCTGACGCTGCTGGACCGGGAGTTGCGCCGGCACCGGGCGTCCTCGCTGTCGCGCTACCTGGACAACCGGCCGCTGACGGTGCTGGACCCGCGGGTGCTGGACAAGCACCTGGACCGGTACCGCAAGGGCCGCCGGACCCTGACGGACCTGTGCGCGCACTACGGGATCGAGCTGGAGGGCGCGCACGACGCGGCGGCGGACGCGATGGCGTCGCTGGAGCTCGTGCGGGCGGTGGGCCGCCGGTTCGCCTCGCGGCTGGAGCGGCTGACGCCGGCAGAGCTGCACACGCTCCAGGCCGTGTGGCACGCGGCGCAGGCGCGCGGGCTCCAGGCGTGGTTCGCACGGCAGGGGACCCCGGAGGCGGTGGACCCGCACTGGCCGCTGCGGCCGGACCTGTCGGCAGCCGCCTAGCCGGACGGGAGTCCCGGACATGCGGAAGGCCGGTCCGTCATGGACGGACCGGCCTGACCCGGTGGGCGATACTGGGATCGAACCAGTGACCCCTTCGGTGTGAACGAAGTGCTCTCCCGCTGAGCTAATCGCCCGGGAACGCACTGAACAATACAGAAGCCTCGGGGCTGGTTCAAACCGCTTCCCCGACCGGGGTCCGCCCGGGAGTACTCAGTGCGCACTTGAGTATCCCCGCCCATGTCCTGACCGGGTGACGGGCGCCACACTCCCCCTATGGACTCCCCTCTGCCGCCGGCCGAAGAGCTGGCGCTCATCGACCGCGAGCTGGCCCAACTCGATGCCCGACGCGTGTACTTGCTGGCCCGCCGGGACTGGCTGCTGCGCCTGCTCCGGCAGCCGGGCGCGGCGGCGGCCCACCGGGAACCCGGCGTGTCCGGCCCGCCCGCTTGGTCCGCCGGCCCCGCGAAGCAGGCCTCGGCCCCCAGCGCGCAGAACGTCCTGCTCACCCTGGGCGCGGTGCTGCTGGCCGTGGCAGCGCTAGCGTTCACGCTGGTCAGCTGGGGCTCGATGGGGATCGCCGGACGCTCCGCAGTACTGGCCGCGGTGACGGCGGCGGCCCTGGCCGCGCCCGTGGCGTTGCTGCGCCGGGGGCTGCGCTCGACGGCGGAGTCGGTGGCCGCCGTGGGGCTGCTGCTGACCGTTCTGGACGCCTACGCGCTGTACGCCGTCGTCCTGCCGGACACCGACGGCACCGGGTACGCGGCCGGCGCGGCCGCGGTGCTGGCGGCGGTGTGGACCGGGTACGGGTCGGTGCTGCGCACGCTGCGGCTGCCGCTGCCGGCGGCGGTGCTCGCGGCGCAGCTGCCGCTGACGCTGGCGGCGATCGCCGGGGACGCGGGCCCGCTGGGGCTCGGCTGGGCGCTGCTGGCGACCGCCGGGCTGGACGCGGCGCTGGCCCTGCGGGTCCGCACGGCGGCAGTCCCGGCGGCGGTGTCGGCGGCGGTGCTGGGCGCCGCGGCCCTGCTGACCGGCGCGGCCCAGTCGTGGTCGGCCGGCTCGGCGGCACAGGCCCTCGCCCCGGCGGCGCTGCTGCTGGCGGGCGCGGCTTTGGGTACGGCGGCGGCCTGGCGGGAGCCGCGCGCAGGGGCCGCCGCAGCGGCGGGCGCCTTGGCGGCGGTGGTGGCCGCGGGCGGCCTGGCCCGGCCGGAACTCGCAGCGGGCTGGACGGGGGTGGCGCACCTGCTGGTGGGGCTGCCGCTGCTGGCGGCGGTGCGGGTCTCCGCGCTGCCGCAGGCGGTACGGCGCGGGTGGGCCCTGGCCGGTGTGGTGGTGGGCGCGCTGGGCTCGCTGGCGGCCGGCGCGGCCGTGCTGCCGGTGCCGGTGGCCCGGCTGCGGGTGCTGGAGCAGGTGTGGGCGGCGACGACCCCGACGACGGGCCCGTTCGCCCCGGGGGTGGCGGCCGCGGTCGCGCTGCTGATGACGGCAGGGGCGGCCTGGTGGCTGTCGCGAGTGACCCCGCGGCCGGAACCCGCGGCGGTGGCCGTGGTCCTGGCCTGGGCGGCTCTGTTCACGGCGCCGATGCTGCTGGGTCTGCCGGTGGCGGTGGTGTTCGCCGCGCAGCTCGCGGTGACGGGCGCGGCGGGGGTCCTCGCCCTGCGCCCCCCGGCGCGGGGGGCCGGGATCGCGGCGGCCGTGTGCGCGCTGGCGGGGGCCGGGAGCGTGTCCCTGGGTGCGCTGGACGGCCGCGCGGCGACCTTCTCGGTCTGGGGGCTGCTGGGCGCGGGCTGTGCGGTGGCAGCGGCGTACGGGCCCGCCGCGCGGTGGCTCCGCGCGGGGGCGGCGGTGTGCGCGGTGGGTTACGCGACGGGGCTGGCGGTGGCCGGGGCCGCGGTGACGGATCTGGCGGTGGTCTGGTGGGCACTGCCGGTGCTCGCGGTCCCGGCGCTCGTGGCGGCGCTCGGGCCGCGGCTGGGAGAGGTCCGGCTGCCGGCCGAGATCGCGGCGGCCGTGTCGGGTGCCCTGGCGCTGGCCCTGTCGGCGGGGCGGCCCGGAAGCCTGGCCCTGGCCCTGGCGCTGGCCGGGGTGGTCTGCGCGGGGGCCGCGGTGCGGCCGGAGCGGCGGATCCTGGGCTGGGCGGCGGGGGCGCTGTTCGCGGCGGCGACGTGGGTGCGGCTGGTGCAGGCCGGGGTGACGGCGCCGGAGGCGTACACGCTGCCGGTCACGGTCCCCGCGCTCGCTGTGGGGCTGCTGCGGCGCCGCCGGGACCCGGAGGCCTCGTCCTGGACGGCCTACGGGCCGGGGCTGGCGGCGACGCTGGTGCCCAGCCTGTCGGCGGCCTGGGGTGACACGGGCTGGGTGCGGCCGCTGGTGCTGGGGGCCGCCGCGCTGGCGGTGACCCTGACGGGCGCGCACCGCAGGCTCCAGGCTCCGCTCCTGCTGGGCGGCGCGGTGCTGGCTGCGGTGGCGGTGCACGAGCTGGCCCCGTACGTGGTGCAGGTCGCGGGGGCGCTGCCGCGCTGGGTGCCGCCGGCCCTGGCGGGCGTGCTGCTGCTGGCGGTGGGGGCGACGTACGAGAAGCGGCTGCGGGACGCGCGCAGGCTCCGGGCCGCGGTCGGCCGGCTGCGGTAGGCGGGCGGGGGCCGCGCCCGGCGGGAACGACAGAGGCCCCGGAGACGGTGAATGTCTCCGGGGCCTCCGGTCCGGGTGGGCGATACTGGGTTCGAACCAGTGACCCCTTCGGTGTGAACGAAGTGCTCTCCCACTGAGCTAATCGCCCGGACGCACCGCAAACATTACCCCATGTCAGCGGTGCTCTTTGACCATCACTGATCCTTGAGGTGCCAGGGCAGCACGAGCCCGTACTTCCACAGGTAGAAGCCGATCAGGGCACCCGCGATGACCAGGCCCGAGGTGGTCAGGATGAGGTTGCGGCGGCGCACCTTCGGGTCGAGCGCCTTCTGCGCCGCCTCGGTGACCTTGCGCTTGGTCCAGCGCAGCACGAGATGGGCCCAGGCGAACTCGGTGGCCCAGATCGCCAGCCCGGCAAAGATCGCGACCCAGCCGGGGCCCGGCAGGACGAGCATGGCGATGCCGGCGACGATCACCGCGAGGCCGACGACGAAGACGCCGACCTGCCAGCTGAGGTGCAGGCCCTTGCTGGCTTTGATGAAGGCGGGCGCCTTCGACACGTGCGGCGTTTCCTCCGCGGTCTGCGCGGCGGCGGGCGCGTTGGTTCCGGTTGCGGTGTCGCCGGCGGCGGACCCATTCGTTCCGCGGTCACTCCCCGTATTCATGGGTCGAATCTACCCGAGCGCGAAGCACACGGGAACGGCGGTTTGGATCCGCCGTCCGAGGGACCCAGAGGTCCGCAAAACGGTCAGAGGGGTTTACAACGACACCGTAGGTGGCATGTCGATTTCGCCGACGTGCGAATCCCCGAGCGCACACTGAGCGAAAGGCCCTGGCGCTTATGAACACCACGGTCAGCTGCGAGCTGCACCTGCGCCTCGTTGTGTCGAGCGAGTCCTCACTGCCTGTTCCCGCGGGCCTGCGGTATGACACGGCCGACCCCTACGCCGTGCACGCCACCTTCCACACCGGCGCCGAGGAGACGGTCGAATGGGTATTCGCCCGCGACCTCCTCGCAGAGGGTCTCCACCGACCCACCGGTACCGGCGACGTCCGCGTCTGGCCCTCCCGCAGTCACGGTCAGGGCGTCGTCTGCATCGCCCTGAGCTCACCGGAGGGAGAAGCACTTCTCGAAGCACCCGCACGAGCCCTGGAGTCGTTCCTCAAGCGGACGGACGCCGCGGTTCCGCCCGGGACCGAGCACCGGCACTTCGACCTCGACAAGGAGCTCTCCCACATCCTGGCCGAAAGCTGAGCCAGTCTCACGGCCGCTCGGCACCGTCCGACTCGGGGCGACGGTGCGGAGCGGACAACCACATACGCGTGCGCCGGCGCTGTTCCCGCGGAAGCCACCCGCGAGGACGGCGCCTGTGCGCTGTGCGGGGACCGGCTATTGTCGGGCGGCATCGGCGGCGCGTCCGTCGCCGCAGGCCGGCCCCCAGGGAGACACCCGTGCAGATCCCACACGACACCCGTCGCGCGCTCGACGTCGTCGTCGCGCTGGTGAACACCGCGGCCGAACCGGACCAGCCCGACGGGCTCTCGGACGTCGGTGCGCTGCGCGGCTTCGTCCAGGAGTACGCGATCAGTGACGTCGGCGAGCTCGGCGCCCGCGACCTGGCCGGTGTCCGGACCGTGCGCTCGAAGTTCGCCCAGGTCTTCGCGGCGCCGACCGCGCGCGCCGCGTCCGTGCTGATCAACGAGCTCGTGGCGACCGCGGGCACCACCCCGCAGCTGACCGACCACGACGGCTACGACTGGCACGTGCACTACTTCGCCCCGGGCGCGTCGGTGGGCGACCACCTGGCGGCCGACGGCGGCATGGCACTCGCCTTCATCGTGGTCTCCGGCGAGCAGGAGCGGCTGCGCCGCTGCGAGGCCCCCGACTGCCGGCGCGCCTTCGTGGACCTCTCGCGGAACCGCTCGCGGCGCTACTGCGACAGCCGGACCTGCGGGAACCGACTGCACGTGGCCGCCTACCGGGCCCGCCGCAAGGAGGCGGACGCGGTGCTGTCAGAGCAGGAAGAGATCGTGCACGGCGGCGAGCAGCAGCAGGATCCCGATCACCGCTAGGAAGATCATCAGCGGCGGCTGGGAGAGTGCGAACAGGCAGCCTCGGGGCTCGTCCGCCACAGGGTCGGGCACCCCGACGGGCACCGCGGAATCACTTTGCGATGTCTCGATCATGTCGCGCCGATGATGACCCAGCGGGCCGCACGGCACGCCTCAACACGCCAATGCGGACGGGGTAGTTCGCTCGATCTTGTGGACGTGTCGCGATCTCGCCCCGCTCACCCGCCCGACGTGCTTCCCCCCGCGGACGGGGTGGTCAGATGCCGTGCTTCTTCAGGATGGCCTCGATGTCGGAGAAGTCGTCCGCGGGGGCGGCGGCCGGCTGGTCGCGGCGGGAGGTGGGGCCGCCGGCGCTCAAGGAGGGCTTGGAGGCGGCCGGGGCGACGGCCTCCGGGGACGCGCCCGCCTTGGCCTTCTTCCGGGCGGGCTTCCCGGAGCCGTCCAGGCCGCGCCGCTCGACGGCGCGGGTGGTGAAGAGGATCAGCCAGGCCAGCCCCAGCAGCCCGAAGCCGATCCAGACGGTCGGGTTGAAGACGATGCCGGTCAGCCATTCCACGACACCCGTCATCACCAGGCCGACCGGCACCAACGCGTACGCGGCGATCCGCGCGGCGGCCAGGAACCGCCTGCGGTAGGCGGTCACCGCGGCGATGCCCAGGCCCGCTGCGGACACCGCGGAGCAAATGGTCTCGGCAAGCATGCGGTCCTCCGGACTCTCGGCGGCAGGGCGGTCTATCCCCGTCCGTCCATCGTGCACCGCCCGTCGGTGCGGGGGCCAGGCACGCGGACTCCCCCATGAGGATCTCCGGGGGATCTCGGGGTCGGTTCTCCTCCCCAGGTGCCGGTCCGGGGCCCGGCGCAGCTCCCGGTGCAGGTCCGGGTACGTGGGGCGGGCGGGGGCTGGGAGACTGTCCGCATGACCGATTCCGTGATCCTCGACGTCTGGTGCGAACTGCAGTGCCCGGACTGCCACCGCGCCCTTGACGACGTCCGCGCCCTGCGCGCCCGCTACGGCGACCGGCTGGACATCAGGCTGCGCCACTTCCCCCTGGAGAAGCACAAGCACGCGTTCGCCGCCGCGCAGGCGGCCGAGGAGGCCGCAGAGCAGGGGCAGGGCTGGCCCTACGCCGAGGCCCTGCTCGCCCGCACCGCGGAGCTGGCCGAGCGGGGCGAGCCGGTGCTGCTGGACGTGGCCCGCGGCCTGGGCCTCGACGTCGAGGAGTTCGACACCGCCCTGATCGACGGCCGGCACATCCTGATCGTCGACGCCGACCAGGCCGAGGGCAAGGCGATCGGGGTGACCGGCACCCCGACGTACGTGATCGACGGCGAGCGCCTCGACGGCGGCAAGAGCCAGGAGGGCCTGCGCGCCCGCATCGAGGAGATCGCCGACCGCGTCCTCGCGGCCTAGGTGGAGTGCGCCGGGATCCCTGTCCGACGGATCAGGGGCGGCCGAAGGAGCACCGGGCGGGTCTACCGGGACGTGCCCCCGACATCCCTCCGGGGCGACGGTTGCCCGGCGGGGCACCGGAACGTCGTGGCGAGGCCCGGCTGGCTTCGGGCGGAGGGCGTTCCCTTCGCCACGTCACGCCACGCACCCTAGATCAGCGCCTTGGAGGCGTTCACCGCGATGTCCCGGTACCCGAGCGACGCGTAGAGCCGCCGGGCCGGGGTGTTGCCCTCGACCACATGGAGGCCCAGCCGGCTGTCCCCGGCGGCCAGCACGGTCCGCTCGGCGAGCAGCATGAGGGTCCGCCCGTGGCCCTGCCCGCGGTGTTCCGGCGCGACCTTGACGTCGTACACGTACGGGACGGTGCCCAGGCCCGGTAGTTCGCACTCCCCCACCCACACGGTGCCCAGCGGCTCCCCCGCCGGAGTCTCCAGCAGGAGGAAAGCCGTCCCCGGGGTGTCGGAGCCGTCGGGCAGCATCCTGGCGTGTTCGGCGCGGGAGGCGGCCACGCCCTGCTCCTCGGTCATGCCCGGGGCGGTGAGCCTGCGGCCGTACTCGACGATGCCCGGCTCCAGCCAGGCGTCGAACTCCGCCCGATTCATCGGACGGCCGACGGCCCCCGGCGGAAGGTCCGGCGGCTGCTGCGGCAGTTCCTTGGCCATGACGCGGCCGGTCTCCCGATAGCCGAGGGCCGCGGCCATCCGCAGCGCCGGCCCGGCGTCAGCGGGCACCGACACCGCGATCGAAGTGCAGCGCCAGGAGCGCAGTACCTCCTCGGCGGCGAGCGCGGCCACCGTGCCGCGGCCGCGCCGCCGGTCGCCCTCGTCGATCCACAGCCCCCGGATCACGCCGACGGTGGGCTGGGCGGCGGATCGGGTGGCCAGTTCGAGCGTGCCGACCCGACGGCTGTTGACCCGGACCTCGTAGGCCCGCCGTCGGGTGCCGTCGCTGTTTCGCTGAAGCGGCTGCGCGGGCCGCAGGGTGGTGGTCATCACTTCGAGTTCTACCTGCCCTGCGGCTCCGCGTCACCGGTGTTCACGGATCGAGGTCGGCTCCGGCCTTCACCTCGAAGATCCGCATGACCTCGGCCGTGACCGGTCCGGGCCCGGTGCCCAGTTCCCGGCCGTCGAGGCGGACCACCGCCTGGGCGTCGCGCAGCGAGGAGGTCACGAAGACCTCCTCGGCGCGTTCGAGGACGTCGAAGGGCAGGTCCGTCTCCTTGGCGCCGGCCCAGTCGACGATGAGGGCACGGGTGATTCCGGCGAGGCAGCCTGATTCCAGGGGCGGGGTGTGCAGTTCCCCGTCGAGCACGACGAACACGTTGGAGCCGGTGCCCTCGCAGAGCCTGCCGACGGTGTTGGCCAGAAGCGCCTCGGAGGCGCCCGCCTGGTGCGCGGCGGCGAGCGCGACCACGTTCTCCGCGTACGAGGTGGTCTTCAGGCCGGCCACGGCGGAACGCTCGTTGCGGACCCAGGGGACCGTGACGACGGCGGTGGTGTCCGGGCGGCGGGGGGAGGGAGCGACGGCGGCGATCAGGGTGGGCCCGGCGGCGCCGCGGTCGGAGCCGAGCGGGGCGACGCCGGCGGTGTAGGTGAGGCGCAGCCGCCCGTGTTCGACGGGGTCGGCCTCCAGGACCGCGGCGCAGGCGCGGCGCACCTCGTCGAGGTCGGGGTCGGGGAGGCCGAGGCCCCGGGCGGAGCGGGTCAGCCGTTCCAGGTGGCGGGTGAGCGCGAACGCCCGGCCGCGCTGCGTCTTGAGCGTCTCGAAGACGCCGTCTCCCACGGTGAGCCCGTGGTCGAGGACGGACACCGTCGCGCTGTCGGCGTCCCGCAGGGCTCCGTCGAGCCAGATTCTCATGGTGCTGTCCTTCCGGTGGTGCCGTTCGCTCCTTGGGCGCTGCCGCCGGTCTCCCGTCCCGCCGCGACCCGCAGCAGGCGGGCCGCTTTGAGCTCGGTCTCCGCCCACTCGCGGTCGGGGTCGGAGCCCCAGGTGATGCCGGCCCCCGTGCCGAAGAGCAGGCGGGGGCCGCCGGGGGCCGCCCGGTCTATCCAGAAGGTACGGATGCCGACGGCGAGCTCGCCGGTGCCGCGGTCCGCGTCGACCCATCCGATGCCTCCGCAGTAGGGGCCGCGCGGGGCGGTCTCCAGGGCCTCGATGATCCGCAGGGCGGAGGACTTGGGCGCGCCCGTGACGGATCCGGGCGGGAAGGTGGCGGCGAGCAGTTCGGGCCAGCCGGCGCCGTCGGCCAGTTCGCCGCTCACCGTGGAGACGAGGTGCACGAGGCCGGGGTGCTCCTCGACGGCGCACAGCTCGGGGACGGACACCGACCCCGTGGCGCAGACCCGGCCCAGGTCGTTGCGCACGAGGTCCACGATCATCACGTTCTCGGCGTGGTCCTTGGGGAGGAGGTCGCCGGCGGTGCGGCCGGTGCCCTTGATGGGTCCGGACTCCACGCGGCGGCCCTCGCGGCGCAGGTACAGCTCGGGCGAGGCGGTGGCGATCTCCACGCCGTGAGCGGCGAGACGAATCGTTCCTGCGAAGGGTGCGGGATTGCCGCGCGCGAGGAGCGCGGTGAGGGCGTCGACATCGGCCCGGTCCACACGCGGCAGCGGCGCGGACATCACGCGGCAGAGGTTGGCCTGGTAGACCTCACCGGCCGCGATGTGCTCGCGGATGCGGCGCACTCCGGCGACGTACGCGGCCCGGTCGAGGGAGGAGGTCCACCGGTCGGCCTCGGGGCCGTGCCAGGCGCCCGGCACGGGCGCGGGGACAGGGTCGGGCCGGACGTCCCCGAAACGCGCACAGACGAGGCGCCCTTCGAAGTCGGCGGCCACGGCCCAGAAGCCGGTGGAGTCGAGGGCGGCGGGATCACTGGTGACATCCCGCAGGTCGGTCGCGAGGAGGCCGCCGAAGCGGGCCATGGGGGGCAGGTCGTGCACGGCTGCGAGTCTATGACCGGTGACGCGAGGGCGCCGGTGCGGTGACGACTGGGTGACCTGTGGTGATCGCGCGGCAGCACGCTGCGGAAACGCGTTTTTGAGCTGGCCCGGGAATCCGCTAGAGTTCAACACGTCGCCAGGGAGCGAAGGGGAAAACCCCGGAGCGAACACGGTGACCTGCGGACGTAGCTCAGTTGGTAGAGCACCACCTTGCCAAGGTGGATGTCGCGAGTTCGAGTCTCGTCGTCCGCTCGAAGTGGGGGATCTTCCCGAGAACCCCTGCAGCTCCATGGTGGAGTGGCCGAGAGGCGAGGCAACGGCCTGCAAAGCCGTCTACACGGGTTCAAATCCCGTCTCCACCTCCAAGGACGATTAGCTCAGCGGGAGAGCGCTTCCCTGACACGGAAGAGGTCACTGGTTCAATCCCAGTATCGTCCACTGATCCGCAAGGATCCCCGCGCGATTAGCTCAGCGGGAGAGCGCTTCCCTGACACGGAAGAGGTCACTGGTTCAATCCCAGTATCGCGCACGCAGTACAGGCATCACCTGCGGCTTTGCACCGCGGTCCCGCGCGATTAGCTCAGCGGGAGAGCGCTTCCCTGACACGGAAGAGGTCACTGGTTCAATCCCAGTATCGCGCACCACCGAAAAGCCCCGGCCCTCCACGGCCGGGGCTTTCGCGTTCGTCCACACGGGTGCGGAACTCCGGTGCGGACGCCGAAAAGGGTGCTGCCCGCACGACTCCCCAGCCGTGCGGGCAGCACCCTTCACCTGCCGTCCGCCGCGCCCCCGTCCCCACGGGGTACAGCAGGCCCGATGTCCCGGCCCGGACCGCTCTCCCGGGCCCGGGGCGCCGCTCAGCGCCCCGGCATCATGCCCACGGACGACGCCTGTGCCGCCAGCTGGTCGAACCCTCCGAAGAGGAAGAGCAGCAGGGCGGCCAGGGGGAGCACCATGGCCGCGGCCACCAGCGGGTGGCGAGTGCCGGACTCATGGCCGTTGAACGCGAATGCCTTGCGTCCCTGCCGTGCGGTGTCCGCCATGGCCCTCTCCCCTGTCGTCTGACAGCGGCGGGTTCTTGACCTCGGGGGACGAGTGCATCACCCGCCGCTTGACCTCAACACTAGGCGGGCGGACGGCCGCCGGCCTCATGCCCTCGTACCCATTGCCGGGCCTCCAGGAGGATGAGGGCGACCGCGCGGTGTACTCCCCTGGGTGGAGAGCTTCCTCCCCGCGTCGGGGTCATCCCGGAAGGGATGACCGGAGGGTAGTGACTTCCCTCACTTTCGTCACTCCCTGCGCATGCGTGTCCGTCGATGGGGCATGGGCGGGATCGGCTCGGGTCACCACGGCGCCGGCGCACGCCCCGGTGCGCTCCGACCTGCTCCGAAGCGTCAATCCCCTTGCCCGATGGGCCGTTTGGGCCAGGCGCCGATCGCGGCCGGACCGGCGGGCCGGATCCCTGATGCTCTCTCAAGAGTGCTGCGCCGCACTGACGATCGAATCTCCCGACGAGGGCGCGGCCTCTGAGCACGCATGCCGGATGGTCCGTAAGCTGTGGCACGTCAACAGGACGACCGGTCAGCGGGGTGGACATGGCGATGATGCGGCTCCGGCGCGAGGACCCGCGTGTCGTCGGCTCGTTCAGACTGCACCGGCGGCTCGGGGCCGGCGGCATGGGCGTGGTCTACCTGGGATCGGACCGGCGCGGACAGCGCGTCGCCCTCAAGGTCATCCGGCCGGATCTGGCCGAGGACCAGGAGTTCCGCTCGCGGTTCGCCCGCGAGGTGTCCGCCGCCCGGCGCATCCGGGGCGGATGCACGGCGCGCCTGGTCGCCGCGGACCTGGAGGCCGAGCGGCCGTGGTTCGCCACCCAGTACGTGCCCGGTCCCTCGCTGCACGACAAGGTGGCCGAGGAGGGTCCCCTGACGGCCGCACAGATCGCCGCCGTGGGCGCCGCGCTCTCCGAGGGACTGGTCGCCGTCCACGAGGCGGGAGTCGTCCACCGGGACCTCAAACCGTCGAACATCCTCCTGTCCCCCAAGGGCCCCAGGATCATCGACTTCGGGATCGCCTGGGCCACCGGTGCGAGCACGCTCACCCATGTGGGCACGGCCGTGGGCTCTCCCGGCTTCCTCGCGCCCGAGCAGGTACGCGGCGCCGCCGTCACCCCGGCCACGGACGTCTTCGCGCTCGGCGCCACCCTCGCCTACGCGGCCACCGCCGACTCGCCCTTCGGGCACGGCAGTTCCGAGGTCATGCTGTACCGCGTCGTGCACGAGGAGCCGCACCTGCAGGGCGTCCCGGACGCCCTGGCGCCCCTCGTACGGGCCTGCCTGGCCAAGGACCCCGAGGAGCGGCCCAGCACGCTCCAGCTGTCGATGCGGCTCAAGGAGATCGCGGCCCGCGAGGCGCAGGGGCTGTCGGACGGCCGTCCGCCGGCGCAGCGGGCACGGACCGACCGGCCCACGGGACGGCTGCCCGAAGGCGCCCTGGAGCACGCGGAACGGCGTACGGAGCGCCGTACCGGCGGCGGCGCGCCCAGGGCGCAGGGCGGCTCGTCGGGCGGCCCGCACTCGCGGCCCTCCTCCTCGCGCAACCCGCGCGGTTCCGGCGGTCCGTCCTCCCGGCCGACGGCGGGGCGCACGGGCGGCCGCCCGGCGCCCAGGACGACGGGCGCGGGGCGACGCCCCGCACGGCCGGACCCGAGGCTGATGCGCCAGCGCCTGATCGTGTTCATCGTGGTGACGCTGATCGTGGCGCTGGGCATCGCGGCCGCCCAGAAGCTGTAACGCCGCCGGGCGCTATCGGTCCTGGGCCACCGCGTAGAAGGCGACCGCCGCGGCCGCGCCCACGTTCAACGAGTCCACGCCGTGGGCCATCGGGATGCGCACCCACTCGTCGGCCGCGACCAGCGCCCGCGTGGACAGGCCGTCGCCCTCGGCGCCCAGCATCAGCGCGACCCGCTCCAGGGACTGCGGGGCGGCCACGTCGATGGGCGTCGCCTTCTCGTGCGGGGTCAGCGCGAGCAGCTTGAAGCCGGCCTCGCGCACCGAGTCCAGGCTCTTGGGCCAGGCCTCCAAGCGGGCGTAGGGGACGGAGAACACCGCGCCCATGGAGACCTTGACCGAGCGCCGGTAGAGCGGATCCGCGCAGTCGGGGGACAGCAGCACCGCGTCCATTCCGAGGGCGGCGGCGCTGCGGAAGATGGCCCCGATGTTGGTGTGGTCGTTGACCGCCTCCATGACGACCACGCGGCGGGTGGTGGCGAGGAGTTCCTCGGCCGCCGGCAGCGGCTTGCGCTGCATGGAGGCGAGGGCCCCGCGGTGCACGTGGTAGCCCGTGACGCGCTCGGCCAGATCGGGGCTGACGGCGTAGACCGGTGCCGGGATCTCGTCGACGACGTCGCGCATGACGTCGACCCACTTGGCGGACAGCAGCATCGAGCGCATCTCGTAACCGGCGTCCTTGGCCCGTCTGATGACCTTCTCGCCCTCGGCGATGAAGAGGCCTTCCGCCGGCTCGCGCCTGCGCCGGAGTTCGACGTCGGTCAGGCCCGTGTAGTCGCGCAGCCGGGGGTCGTCGGGGTCGGTGATGGTGATGAGATCAGCCACAGGGTGATACTGCCTTGTCCTGGGTGCGGTGCCAACGGCCTGTCAGGCGCTGGTGGTGGGAACGTCCGGGGTTCCGACGCGGACGACCTCGCCGATGACGATGACCGCGGGCGGACGGACCTCCTCGGCGCGGACCGTCGCACCGACCGTGGCCAGGGTGGCGTCCACGCGGCGCTGGGTGGCCGTGGTGCCCTCCTGGACGACCGCGACCGGGGTGTCCGCGGGGCGGCCGTGGCGCACGAGCGCCTCGGCGATCAGTCCGATCTTGTCGACGCCCATGAGGATCACGAGGGTGCCGGTGAGCTTGGCGAGGGAGGCCCAGTCCACGAGGGAACGCGGGTCGTCGGGGCCGACGTGACCGCTGACCACGGTGAACTCGTGGGCGACCCCGCGGTGGGTGACCGGGATGCCGGCGGCGCCGGGGACCGAGATGGAACTGGAGATGCCAGGGACCACGGTGCAGGCGATGCCGGCCTCGGCGAGGGCCTGGAGCTCCTCCATGCCGCGGCCGAAGACGTACGGGTCGCCGCCCTTGAGCCGGACCACGGCCTTGCCCGCCCTGGCGTGCTCGATCAGCGCGTTGTTGATGGCCTCCTGGGCCATGTACCGGCCGTACGGGATCTTCGCGGCGTCGATGACCTCGACGTGCGGAGGGAGCTCGTCCAGCAGGTCGCGGGGGCCGAGCCGGTCGGCGATGACCACGTCCGCCTCGGCGAGGAGGCGGCGGCCGCGCACCGTGATCAGGTCGGGGTCGCCGGGGCCGCCACCGACGAGGGCGACGCCGGGGGTGGACTTGTGGCGGTGTCCCGGGGCGGCGAGGCTGCCGTCGCGGAGGCCCTCCACCACGGCGTCGCGGACGGCGGCGGAGCGGCGCGGATCGTTGCCCGTCAGCACGGCGACCGTGACGCCCTCGATGCGGCCGGTGGCCGGGGTCCACGCGGTGGCCGCCGCGGCGTCGTCGGCACGCACGCACCAGACGCGCTCACGCTCGGCCTCGGCGGAGGCCCGCTCGTTGACCTCGCGGTGCTGCGTGGCGATCAAGGCGTACCAGGCCCCGGCGAGGTCGCCGTCCTGGTAGCGGCGGCGTTCCCAGCGGATCTCGCCGGTCGCGGCCATCGCGTCCACCGAGGGGGTGGCGGAGGGCGAGACGAGCAGGACGTCGGCGCCGGCCGCGACCAGCGCGGGGAGTCGCCGCTGGGCGACCTGGCCACCGCCGATGACGACGACGCGGCGGCCGGCGAGGCGGAGTCCTACGGGGTAGGCGGGGGTGTCGGCCATGGCGGTGCGGCTCCTGATGCGGCGGTCGTTCTGTCGTGCCGCTGCGGCTCTGGAGCGGCGAGGGTACTGGCGAGGTACTGACGTGCGGGTTCCTGGTGCGGGTCCACCATACGGCGCGGGCCGTCCCACAGCGCGGACGGGGCTGCGCCCCTCCCGGGGCTCCGCCCCGGCCCAGCGCCTCGGGCGCCGGAAGGTCCGGTCGTGCGCGCGGCGGTCCGGCCGGGGCCGCGAGGGCTTCGCGGCGGGGCGGCGCCCCTCCGGTGGTCTCCGCGGGGTGCGGGCCGGGGGCCGGACCGGGCCGGCGCCGTGCCGGCGGGGCCCGCCCGGCCGGGGCCTGCGGGGCATCCCGGAGGGGCGCCGCCTCACGGCACTCCGTGGAACAGGCCCGCTCCGGGGGCTGGGCCGGGCCCTACTTCTCGGTGACGCCCGCCGAGTCGAAGGTGGCGACCTCGTGCATCGCGCGGGCCGCACTCTGGACCAGCGGGAGGGCCAGCAGGGCGCCCGTGCCCTCGCCCAGGCGCAGGTCCAGGTCGACCAGCGGCCGCAGGCCCAGCTTGTTCAGGGCCGCCACGTGGCCCGGCTCGGCGCTGCGGTGGCCCGCGATGCAGGCGGACAGGGACTCAGGCGCAATGGCGCGGGCCACCAGGGCGGCGGCGCCGGCGCTGACGCCGTCCAGGAGCACCGGTGTGCGCAGGGACGCGCCGCCCAGCAGGAGACCGACGATGGCCGCGTGCTCCAGGCCGCCGATCGCCGCGAGGACGCCGATCGGGTCCGCCGGATCCGGCTGGTGGAGTTCGAGGGCACGGCGGACGACGTCGACCTTGCGGGCGTGGGTCTCGTCGTTGATGCCCGTTCCGCGGCCGGTGACCTCGGACGGGTCGACGCCCGTGAAGACCGAGATGAGGGCGGCGGAGACGGTGGTGTTCGCGATGCCCATCTCGCCCGTCAGGAGCGCCTTGTTCCCGGCCGCGACCAGGTCCCGGGCCGTCTCGATGCCCACCTCGATGGCGGCGACGGCCTCCTCGCGGGTCATCGCGGGGCCGGTGGAGAGGTCTGCCGTGCCGGGGCGGACCTTGCGCGGCAGCAGGCCGGGGGTGGCCGGGAGGTCCCGGGCGACACCGACGTCGACCACGCAGACCTCGGCGCCGACCTGGTTGGCGAAGGCGTTGCAGACCGCTCCGCCGCCCAGGAAGTTGGCGACCATCTGGGTGGTGACCTCCTGCGGCCAGGGGGTCACGCCCTGGGCGTGGACGCCATGGTCCCCGGCGAAGATCGCGACCGCCGCCGGCTCCGGGATCGGCGGCGGGCAGACCCGGGACAGACCCGCGAGCTGAGCGGAGATGATCTCCAGCATGCCGAGGGCCCCGGCGGGCTTGGTCATGCGCTTCTGCCGCTCCCATGCCTCGCCGAGCGCCTTGGCGTCGAGCGGGCGGATGCTGGCGACCGTCTCGGAGAGGAGGTCGTGCGGCTCCTCTCCGGGCAGGGCGCGGCGGCCGTAGGTCTCCTCGTGCACCACCCAGGAGAGCGGGCGCCGCTGCGACCAGCCGGCCTGGGCCAGCTCGGGCTCCTCCGGGAACTCGTCGACGTAGCCGACGCACAGGTACGCGACGACCTCCAGGTGCTCCGGCAGGCCGAGCTCGCGCACCATCTCGCGCTCGTCGAAGAAGCTGACCCAGCCGACGCCGAGGCCCTCGGCGCGCGCGGCGAGCCAGAGGTTCTCGACGGCGAGGGCCGAGGAGTACGGGGCCATCTGCGGCTGGGTGTGCCGGCCGAGGGTGTGGCGGCCGCCACGGGTGGGGTCGGCGGTGACGACGATGTTCACCGGGGTGTCGAGGATGGCCTCGATCTTGAGTTCCTTGAACTGCTTCGCCCGGCCCTTGGGCAGCGACTTCGCATATGCCTCGCGCTGGCGCTGGGCGAGCTCGTGCATCGTCCGGCGGGTCTCGGCCGAGCGGATGACGACGAAATCCCAGGGCTGGGAGTGGCCGACGCTGGGCGCGGTGTGGGCCGCCTCCAGGACGCGGAGCAGCACCTCGTGCGGGATCGGGTCGGTCCGGAAGCCCTTGCGGATGTCACGGCGCTCGCGCATGACGCGCAGGACGGCCTCGCGCTCGGCGTCGTCGTAGCCGGGGGCCGGGTCACCGGCGACGGGCTCGGCCGTGACGGGCGCCCCGGCCAGGGCGCCGGGTTCCGACTCTGCGGCGACGGCCTCGGCCGGCGCGGACACGACGGGCTCGGACACGACCGGCACGACGGGCTCGGCGGGCTCCGTAGCGGCGACGGCCTCGGCCACCGGCTCCGCGGCCACCGGCTCGGGAGCCATGGGAGCCACGGCCTCGGCCGGCACCGGCGGGACCGGCTCGACGACGGCCTCGACGGACGCAACCGGCTCGGCCTCCGCCGGAACGGCGACCGGCTCGGGCACGACCTGCTCGGCGGGCTCCGCGGCGGCGACCGCCTCGGCCACGACCTGCTCGGGCATGACCTGCTCGGCGGGCTCCGCGGCGGCGACGGCCTCGACCGACGGCTCCGCGGCCACCGGCTCGGGAGCCACGGGAGCCACGGGAGCCACGGGAGCCACGGCCTCGGCCGGCACCGGCGGGACCGGCTCGACGACGACGGCCTCGACGGACGCAACCGGCTCGGCCTCCGCCGGAACGGCGACCGGCTCGGGCACGACCTCCTCGGGAGCGGTTGCAGGAGCCGCCGCGGCCACGGGCGCGGGAGGCTCCGCCGGCACGGCGATCGCCTCGGCCGGACCGTCCTCGGGCTGCGCCGGCTGAGCCGCCGGCTGTGCCGCCACGGCCGTCGGCTCCGGCTCGGGCTCCACGGTGGTCGGTACGGGCGCGGGGGCCTCGGCCGGCTCGGGGGCCCGGGCGGCCTCGGCCTGCGCCGGCGCGGGGACCGGCTCCGCCGTCCACGGCGCCCCGGCCTGCGGCGGGACCTCGCCGAGCTGCGGGGCCGGCTCCTGGGCGGCCTCCGCACGCGGGACGTCCAGGTACTCGGGCCCGACGGTCGGGGGGCCGGCCTGGTGGAGCGGGGTGGCGGGCACGGCAGCGGCGACCGCGGAGGCGAGCGGGGCGGGCTGGGCGGGCGCGGTGGCCGGGCCGCGGTCCGCGAGGGAGCGTACGACTCCGCCGGTCGCGTCGGGCACCGGCGGGCCCATGTGCAGCGGGCGCCGGACGGAGGCCGCGGAGGCCTCCGGAGCCGCGGGCGGCGGGACGACGAGACCGCCGAGGTCGAGCGCACCGGAATCCCGGCCGCCCGTCTCGTGGGCGCCGGCGCTGTAGGAGCCGTCGGGGAAGCCCGGCTGGGGGAACTCGGTGTACGCGACCGGTTCCGGGTACGCCGCCGGGGCACCGGGGTAGGCGGGCACGGAGCCGTAGGACGCGTCGGTGTACATCGGCGGCTCGCCGAGCTGGGGATCCACCGGGAAGGCCGGGGCCTGCGGGACGACCTGCGGGTCGCTCCAGGAGCCCTGGCCGCTCGGCATGAGCAGCAGTTCCTCGTCTTCCGGCTCGGCCGGGTTGTCCATGAGGTCCTGGAAGGCGTACCCGGGCATCGGTGCCGGGATCTGGACCGGCGCGGGGATGCCCTGCTGATCCACCATGCCCGTGTTGTCCGGGAGACCCTCGCCCGGGACCTGGCCGGTGTCAGTCATGCTTACCCCTCGCCCATCGGTGTTGCCTCTTCGATCACCCGGTCGCCCACGAGGCCTCCGAGCGGAGCTGCCGTGCGGTGTCGCGGGTGCGACGAGTCCGTCCCACGCGCACCTGCACGACAACCAGTAAGCATTGTCGCGCCCGTTCGCGATCGTGGCGGCCATAACCACCACGGTCCTCTGTGGACTGCGCCACGTCGCGTGTCCGAGCCATGGCGCGATGCCCGAAACGTCGGCGCGGTACGACGATCGGCCAGCCTACCCCGGCCCCCGTCTCAGCGGGTCACGGGGCGCTGAGCTGCCAGGAGGAACACCACGGAACGGTCCTGTTCGACCCACGTGCGGGGGTCCAGGCCAACGGCCTGGAGGAGGGCGCACTCGACCTCGTAACCGTGTTCGGCGAGGGTCCGGCCGATGGCCTCCGCGTCGTCGCGGGTGGAGGCGTGGCTGACGATCCGTTCGGGGCGCCGGTCGGCGACGGCCGCGACGACCTCGGCGCCTCCGCCGCCGACCCGGACGACGTCGGGTTCGGGCAGGTTCTCCAGGACGTGCGGTGCCCGCCCGGCAACGAACTGCAGTTGCACTCCGCGGTTGCGGGCCGCGGCGGTCACCCGCTCGCGGGCTGCGGGGTCGGCGTCGACGGCGATGACGGCGGCGCCGAGGGCGGCGGCGTCCACGGCCACACCGCCTGATCCGGTGCCGATGTCCCAGACCAGGTCGCCGGTGCGCGGGCCGAGCCGGGCGAGTTGCGCCGCGTGCAGCAGGGCCGACTCCCCCTCCCCCGCGCCAGCCTGTGGGCGGGCCCAGCCGCGTTCGCCGGAGTGGGCGGGGCCTTGGCCGAGGAGCCACGCCGGGTCACCGGCCGATGCCTGTACCGCGCCGCCGATGACGATGACGACGTTGGGGTCGCGCCAGCTGTGGTCGGCGGCCTTGTCGGAGGTCAGGACGCTCACCTGCTCGCGGTCCGTGCCGAGTTCCTCGCAGATGACGAAGGTGCGGTGGACTCCGTCGAGGAGCAGGGCGAGTTCGGCGGGCCCGGCACCGGGCGAGGTGAGGACGGCCACCTTGGGGTGGGCGCGACAGACGTTGACGGCCCGCCGCAGGGTGCGGGGGTGGGCGACAACGACCTGGGCGTCGTCCCAGGGCATGCCGGCGCGGGCGAAGGCGGCCGCGACGGAGGAGACGGCGGGGACGACCTCGACCTCCAGGCCGTGCTCCGGGGCGCGCAGGGTGCGTACGACGCCGAAGAAGCCCGGGTCACCGTCGGCGAGGACCACCGCGGTGCCGCGGTGGCCTGCGATGCGGCGGGCGGCCAGGCCCAGGCTGCCGAGGCGGATGCGCTCGGCGGTGGGCGGGACTTCGGGGAGCGCGAGGTGGTGGGCGGCTCCGGCCACGAGGGTTGCGGCGGACAGCGCGGACCGGGCGGCCGAGGTCAGGGGGGATCCGTCCCAGCCGATCACCGTGACCCGGTCGGCCATCGTCGTCTGTCTCCTGGTGTGGGGGGAGGGGCGGGCACGGTGAGACTACCCGGTCACCGGTTCACTTCCGGTCGGCGCCGACCGGCCGGCCGATCGCGTCGGACCGCTGTCCGGGGACCGTGTGGCCCGGGTGTGCGCCGTGGCCGCCGTAGGTGTCGTAGCTCTCGTACCCGTCGTACCCGTCGAAGTCGTCGTCCTCGTCGAGGTCCTCGGGCAGGAGGCTCCACACGATGAGGTCGGTGCGGGTGTCGACCCAGCCGCCGTCTGCCGTCTGCGTGCGCACGGTCCAGGCGTTGCGCAGGACCCCCTCGCTGATGCAGCCGATCTTCTGGGCGACCTGCTGGGAGGCGGTGTTGTCGGCGGCGGTGCGCAGTTCGAGGCGCTCGAACCCCTGCTCGCGGAACAGCCATCGTGCGACGGCCAGGACCGACTCGCTGGCGTAGCCCTCGCCGCGGGCCCAGGGCGCGGTGATGTACCCCACCTCGGTGGCGCGGGTGCGCCAGTTGGTGTTGCGGAGGTGGACGATGCCCACGAGGCGCTGGGTGAGGAACTCGGTGACGGCGAAGACGATGCCGCGGCCCTCGGCGCGTTCGGTGTGGGAGTCGCGGGTGGCCCACGCGTGCGCGTCGGCCTGGGTGTAGGGGTGCGGCGCGGAGGTCCAGGCGGTGGTGTTCTCGTCGTTCATCATCTCGGCGAGCGCGGTGACGTCCTCCTCCTCGAACGGGCGCAGCACCAGCCGTTCCGTGCTGATGGTGACGTCCGGGAAGGTGGTAGTCATGCGCAGCTCCATGCCTGAGAACGTGGTGCGACCGTGGTGCGATGCGACCGTGGTGTGGGGCCGTTGGTCGGTGCCGGACCTGATCCACGGTCGTAGGCCACAGCATGCAGCATCGAACGGGGTATGTGCAGGGCCGGGTTGCCCGGGAGCGGGCAGGACTCGGCTCCGGCAGCGGGCAGGACTCGGCCCCGCGCGCCGACAGGGGCGTGCGGGGCCGAGATGCATGACCGTCCGGGCCCGACCGGGTCGGTCGGCGGGGTCAGGAGGCGGGGGTGCCGAAGGCCGGGACGACCGAGCCCTGGTACCTCTCCTCGATGAACTTCTTGACGTCGTCGGAGTTCAGGAGCTTGGCGAGCTTCTGGATCCGCGGGTCGCCCTGGTTGCCGTCCTTGACCGCGAGGAAGTTGGCGTACGGGTTGCCCTCGGCCTTCTCCAGGACGAGTGCGTCCTTGGCGGGTGCCAGGTCGGCCTCGAGGGCGTAGTTGCCGTTGATGACCGCGGCATCGACGTCGCCCAGGGCGCGCGGGACCGTGGCGGCCTCCAGCTCCTTGAACTCCAGGCCCTTCTTGTCGGTGATGTCGGACAGCTTGGCGCTGGTGCCGACCTCCTCCTTGAGGGTGATCAGGTTGTTCGCGGCCAGCAGCTGGAGCGCGCGCCCTTCGTTGGTGGTGTCGTTGGGCACGGCGATGGTCTGGCCGGCCTTGATGTCGGAGAGCGCCTTGACCTTCTTGGAGTAGAGGCCGAGGGGTTCCAGGTGCACGTTCACGACGGGGACGACGTGGGTGCCGTTCTTCTTGTTGAAGTCGTCGAGGTACGGCTTGTGCTGGAAGTAGTTGCCGTCGACCTGGCCCTGCTCGGTGGCGGTGTTGGGCAGGACGTAGTCGGTGAACTCCTTGACCTCCAGCGTGAGGCCTTCCTTCGCCGCGAGCTTGTCCTTGACGAAGTTGAGGATGTCCGCGTGGGGGCTGGGGGAGGCCGCGATGACAAGCGGCTTGCTCTCGTCCGCCGTGCCGCCGTCGGCCTTGGCGGAGGACGGGTCCGAGGAGCTGCCGCAGGCGGTGAGGCCGAGGGTCAGCGCGGTGGCGGTGGCGGCGAGGGCGGTGAGCTTGGTGTTCTTACGCACGAAGAGTGCCTTTCTTGCTGAACAAGTACCGAGGACTTGCTGGTGGTGGCCCAAGCACGACAAGTGCGGGCTCTGTGGGGAAATCAGTGGGGGTCGCGGCCCGTGGTGTGGCGGTCAGGCCGTCCGGCCGCGGCGGGCCAGGAGGCGGACGGCGCCGTCGCCGATCAGCTGGACCACGGTGACGAGGGCGACGAGGACCACGACCGTGGCGACCATGAAGCCGGTCTCGAAGCGTTGGAAGCCATACGTGATGGCCTTGGAGCCGAGTCCTTCACCGCCGACGGCGCCCGCCATGGCGGAGTAGCCGACGAGGGTGATGACGGTGGTGGTGACGCCGGCGACCAGGGAGGGCAGGGCCTGCGGCAGGAGCACCTTGCCGACCAGGGTGGGGATGCCGCCGCCCATGGACTCGACGGCTTCGACGAGGCCGTGGTCCACCTCGCGGACGGAGGTCTCGACGAGCCGGGCGAAGAAGGGGATCGCACCGACGGCGAGCGGGACGATCATGGCGGTGGGGCCGATGAAGGTGCCGACGACGGCGGTGGTGACCGGGATCAGGAAGATCAGCAGGATGATGAACGGCAGCGAGCGGCCGATGTTCACGATCACGCCGAGGACCTTGTTGAGCGGCTGGTTCTGCAGCAGGCCGCCCTTGTCGGTCAGGACGAGCAGGATGCCGATGGGCAGTCCGCCGACCACGGTGACCAGGGTGGACCACAGGACCATGTAGAGGGTGTCGTAGGTGCCCTGGGTGAGCAGGGGCTGCATCTCGGACCAGGTCACTGGGCACCGTCCTTGACCAGTTCGGCCAGTTCGATGTCGATGTCGATGTCGTCGACGACGTCGACCTGGAGGCCCTGCTCGCGCAGGAAGCCGACGGGCACGACGTTGTCCTCGTAGCGGCCGGGCAGTTCGATGCGCATGCGGCCGATCAGCCGGCCGGCGACGGTGTCCATCGCGGCGCCGAGGATCGAGATGTCGATGTTGTACGTGCGCGAGAGCTGCGAGATGACCGGCTGGGCGGCGGCCTCGCCGTGGAAGGTGACGTCCACGACCGTGCGGTCGGGGCCGGTGGCCGCGCCGGTGACCGGGAAGAGCTCGTCGGCGAGCTCGGAGCCGGGGGTGGCGAGCAGCTCGGCGACCGTGCCGGACTCGACGATGCGGCCCTTCTTCATCAGCGCGGCCGAGTCGCAGACGGTCTTGACGACGTCCATCTCGTGCGTGATGAGCAGTACGGTGAGGCCGAGCTGCTGGTTGAGGTCGCGCAGCAGCTTCAGGATGGAGCGGGTGGTCTCGGGATCAAGGGCGCTGGTGGCCTCGTCGGAGAGCAGCACCTTGGGGTCGCCGGCCAGGGCGCGGGCGATGCCGACGCGCTGCTTCTGGCCGCCGGAGAGCTGGGCGGGGTAGGCCTTGGCCTTATCGCCGAGGCCGACCAGGTCGAGGAGTTCGAGGGCCTTGCGGGAGCGCTCGCGGCCGGAGACGCCGAGGATCTCCAGGGGCAGCTCGATGTTGGCCTGGACGGTGCGCGAGGACAGCAGGTTGAAGTGCTGGAAGACCATGCCGATGCGGCTGCGGGCCTCGCGGAGTTCCCTGCCGGCCCGTCGGCCGCGGCCGGCGAGCGCCGTGAGGTCGACCCCGTCGACGTGCACGGTGCCGGTGGTGGGGCGCTCCAGCAGGTTCACGCAGCGGATCAGGGAGGACTTGCCCGCGCCGCTCTGGCCGATGACTCCGTATACCTCGCCCTCGCGGACGTGGAGGTCGACGCCGTCCAGGGCGGTGACCTCGCGGCCACGGGACTGGTAGACCTTCGTGAGGCCCGATGTGGTGATCACAGGAATTCCGTCGCTGTCGAGTGCACGGCGCAGCGGGCTGCCGGGCACGGGGCAAACATCTGGGGACGCGATACGGGACGAACCGTCAGAAATCGATGGCGTCGACGTGTGCGCGGGGCATGAGCAGGCCGGGTGGTCCATCCGGTGGGGACGCACTGGCGCTGCCGGTCTCGCTTCGGGGCGCGAGGCTCAGGAAGGGGCCCTCAGAAGGCGCGCATTCGACACATACAGCGAGCACCGGGCGTCATGGTCGCCTCGGTCGCAAGGGTGCGGCTGCTCGTCGTGGTCATGGGCCCAGTAAAGCAGACCTGACCCCTCACCGATCAAAACTGTCCGGATACCGGACATTTTTCGGCCGCATACCGGACACCATCGGCCGAACGCAGCCACCCGCCCCACCCGGCCGATCATGCCGCCGACCTGCGCCGACACGGCGTCCCGGGCCGACCCCCCGACCACCTGCCGGGGTCGGGCGGCGGGCACCTCTGTGGTCAAGACCACGGTCCGGCCGACGACGCGGGGGACGGCGCCCGGGAGCGGCGGCCACGTGGGACCGCCGCGGGAGAAGGGGCGCGCGCCCGGGGCTCTCCGGCCCGTAATACCCTCGCTGCATGCTCGACGCCCTGACGGTCGCCATCGGCGTGGCCGCACTCGCCCTCGCCGCCTGGTGCGGTTTCGCCGCGCTGCGGGACCAGCCGACCAAGGACTGGCACTTCATCGGCATGGCCGTCGTGACCGTACTGGTCCTGGCCCAGCTGGTGATCGGCCTGGTCCAGCTGGGCCGGGGCGAGAGGCCCGACGAGGGCTCGGTGATCTTCGTGGCCTACCTGCTCGGCGCCTTCGCCGCGGTACCGGCCGCCGGGCTGCTCTCCCTGACCGAGCGGACCAAGTGGGGATCGGTGACGGTGGCCGCGGGCGCGGTCGTCCTCGCCGTCCTCGAAGTACGGCTCTACGACATCTGGGGAACCACCGGTGCCTGACGCTGACACGACGACCGCCGCCCCCGCCGGGCGCAAGCGGCTGGTCTCCGGACCCGGGCTGCTGCTGGTGTGGCTCTACGGGGTGATGGTGGTGGGCGCGGTCTCCCGGTCGGCCTTCCAGATCTCCACCGAGTTCGACCGGGCGCCGCTGGCCTACTCGCTGTCCGCGGTGGCGGCGCTGGCGTACGCCTTCATCACCTACTCGCTCGTGCGCGGCGGCGAGACGGCGCGCCGGGCTGCACTGGCCTGCTGCGCCGCGGAGTTGGCGGGCGTACTGGCCGTGGGCACCTGGACCCTGGTGCGCCCGGAGTCCTTCCCCGACACCACCGTCTGGTCGCAGTTCGGCATGGGCTATCTGTTCATCCCGGTGATCCTGCCGATCACCGGGATGCTGTGGCTGCGCAGGCGCTGACGCCGGGTCAGGCGCTGACCGCGAAGTCGGTGGGGGCCTTGGCGTCCTTCTCCAGGATCACCAACTGCACGCCGTCGGACGCCGTGCGCCCGCCGACCTTCACATAGCCGGCCTTGCGGTAGAGGCGCAGGTTGGACTCGCTCTTGTGACCGGTGTGCAGGCGGAAGCGGGTCGCGGTGCCGGGGCTCGCGAGGGCCTCCTCCACAGCGCGCAGCAGGCGCGCGCCGAGCCCGTGGCCCTGCAGGCGCGGGTGGACGCAGAGTTTGGCGATCTTCGCGGTGCCCTCCTCGTCCACACTGCCGCGCACGGTGCCGACGACCTCGTCGCCGAGCCGGGCCACGAGGACGGTGTCCTTCGCGAGCTCCCCCTTCAGGGAGTCCAGGGACTGGGTGAGCGGCTGGATGAGGTAGTTGCCGTACAGCTCTGCCTCGCGCTGGAAAGCCAGGTACTGCAGTTTGAAGATCTGCTCGGCGTCCTCGGCGACCGCCGCCGAAATGGTCACGCTCATGCCCATGTGCGCATGCCTCCAGCTCACCTGGTAGCCCGTTGGTCTACCGCTCCCTTCCCCGAAGGCCAGGAGCCGCAACCTCTGCCGCGAGCATTCTGCGCAGACATCCCAGGCAACGGGAACGCACGGGCCCTAAACTTCCTTGTGAGATACCCAACTCTCCTGCGATTTCACGGTATGTGAGGTCCCTGGGCGAAAGAAGTGCCCTCATCAGCTCGGGACAGCGTCCGGGCAACCGGGCGACGGCCGACCGCAGGACGCGGTTCTCCTCGCCGTGCAGCAGGGCGTCTTCGGGTGCGCTCCCACTGGCGGCACGGGGCTGCGGGCCGTCGTCCGCGGAGTGGCTGCGGTGGCCGTAGGGGATCTCGCGGCTGGCCCGGCGGCGGGCCAGCCTGGCCTCCGCCCGTACCGCCCGGCGCAGCCAGCGGGCCGGTTCGGCGGGGTCTTCGGGATCGGGCGCGCGGCGGCCGCTCTCCAGCAGCCTGACCCAGACGGCTTGTTCGAGGTCGGCCGCGTCCACTCCGGCGGCCGGGGCCTCGGCCGCAGCCTCCGCGGAGAGCAGCGGGCCCAGCCCGGTCACGAGGTCGGGGTCCTTCAGCAGGTCCATGCCGAGCGGGACGAGCGGGACCTGCCCGGCGGTTTCCCTGCCGGGCGAGGCCCACTCGTTCGGGAAGCGGCGCTCAGCCGTTGACGGGGCGCCGGCCCGGCCGGAAGGCCTCGGCAGCGAGCAGCCCGGTGTCCGGGTTGTCGGTGAAAATGCCGTCGATGCCCTGCTCGAAGTAGGTGCGGAAGACCCCGAGGGCATCGCCGTAGGCGGCCGGATCCGTACCCCTGCGGTACTCGGTCGGCAGGAAGCTGTTCTCGTTGCGCGCGGTGTAGGGGTGCAGCAGCAGCCCCCGGGCGTGGGCGTCCCTGACCAGGGTGGTCGGAGCGCCGAGGCGGCCGGCCGCGTCGCGCGGGAGGATCAGGTCCATGGTGGGGCCGATGCCCTGGGCGAACCCGGCGATCCACCGGAGGCCCTCGGGCTTGACCAGGTCGGCGACCGTGCGCGGGTCCCCCGCCCGTTCGAAGTCCCAGGGGCGGGTACCCGCACCGGAGAGCAGTACCACGCGGGGTGCGGAGACCAGCCGGGACAGCCGCTGGATGCTGGAGGGCTCGAAGGACTGGAGGAAGACGGCGGCGTTCCGGCCGTCGCGCCCGTACCGACGCAGCAGTCGGGCGAGGGGCTCCTCCAGGCCGAGGCCCAGGCCACGGAAATAGCTGGGGTGCTTGGTCTCGACGTGCAGCCAGACCGGCTCGCCGCGCCGCCGGCCCTCGCGGTCGGCCCAGCGGAGCACCTCTTCGAAGGTGGGGACGGCCCACTGGCCGTCGTAGAGCGTGTTGCGCTGGCGGAGGGCGGGGATGCGCTCCTTGGCGCGCAGGGTCTTCAGCTCGGCGAGGGTGAAGTCCTCGGTGAACCACCCGGTGACCGAAACCCCGTCGACGGACTTGGTGGTGCGCCGGGAGGCGAACTCGGGGTGGTCTGCGACGTCGGTGGTCCCGCCGATCTCGTTCTCGTGGCGGCACACCAGGTGGCCGTCGCGGGTCGGGACCAGGTCCTGCTCCACGATGTCCGCCCCGAGGTCGAGGGCCAGCTGGTAGGAGCCGAGCGTGTGCTCGGGCCGGTAGCCGCTGGCGCCGCGGTGGCCGATGACCGCCGGGTACGGCAGGCCCCGGTAGCCCTTGGCGCCGTGCCCGCCGCCCACGGCGGACGCGGAGGCCGGTCCCGCCGCGAGAGGGGTGATCCCCGCCCCCGCCGCCAGGACCGCCGCCCCCAGGACCGTGCGCCGCGCTGCCCCACCCTGTGTCATGAGTGCCACTCCTCGTCATGAAAGGGGCCGGCGGTCCCGGGACCTGTGGCGTCACGGCATCCCGCGGCCCGCGATCGGCGTGCCGATGGTAGACAGAGGGGGTGGCCGCAGGGGGTGCCTCGGAGGCACATCCGGGGAACATGGCGAAAACACGCGTCAACAATGCGTATCCGACACGTGAACCCGATGTGCGCTCGGAGCTGACCCGCGAGTATCGTCCTCACCTGCCCCCACCGCCGAGCGGTGGGGGCGCGAGCCTCTTTTCGATGCCGGAGGGCCCACGTTGTTCCGTACGAAGCTCATCAAAGCCACTGTCGGACCGGTCATGCGCACGATGTTCCGCACCCGCGTGGAGGGCGTCGAGAACATCCCCGGCTCCGGACCGGTGATTCTGGCGGGCAACCACCTCACCTTCATCGACTCCATGATCCTGCCCCTGGTGTGCGACCGCACGGTCCACTTCATCGGCAAGGACGAGTACGTGACCGGCAAGGGCGTCAAGGGCCGGCTCATGGCGTGGTTCTTCACCGGCGCCGGGATGATCCCCGTCGACCGGGACGGCGCCAACGGCGGCGTGGCGGCCCTGATGACCGGCCGCAGGATCCTCGAAGAGGGCAAGATCTTCGGCATCTACCCCGAGGGCACCCGCTCCCCCGACGGCCGGCTCTACCGGGGCCGCACCGGCATCGCCCGCCTCACCCTGATGACCGGCGCCCCCGTGGTGCCGTTCGCGATGATCGGCACGGACAAGCTGCAGCCCGGCGGCGCCGGCATGCCGCGCCCGGGCCGGGTGACCGTCCGCTTCGGCAAGCCGATGGAGTTCTCCCGCTACGAGGGCATGGACCGCGACCGGTACGTGCTGCGTGCGGTGACGGACTCGGTGATGGCCGAGGTCATGCGGCTCTCCGGCCAGGAGTACGTCGACATGTACGCCACCAAGGCGAAGGCCGCCTGACGCTCGCGGCCTCCGCGGCCCCCGCGGCCTCCGCCGCTCTCCAGGTCCTCCGCGGCCCTCACTGCCGCCTCAGTGACCGGCTGACGCCCGCCGCCGTCGTGGTGGCGAGGATCCAGCCGGTCACGATCAGCACGTACGACAGCCACTGGTACCAGCCGCTCGGCGCGAAGGCCTCTTCCTGACCGAAGCCGATGATCGGCATCATCAGGTCGATGGTGTAGAAGACGGCGTTGAAGTCCGGCGCCTCGCCCTGCTTGAGCGGGCGCGGGGGCTCCAGCGCGAACGCGATCGCCCCGGTGAGCAGCAGCGCCGTCAGCCAGCCGGCCGCGCGCAGCGGCCGGAAGCCGTAGCCCACGGTCGCGTCCTGCAGGAGTCCCCACAGGCGCGTGTGCCGGGGCAGCGTGCGGCGGTGCCGGCGCAGTTTGGCGAGCATGACCGTGCGGGCCGCCTCCTCGTCACCCGCGGTGCGGTAGGCCGCGGCCAGCTGTTCGTACGGGTACGGGAGGTAGCCTGCCTCGCCGGTCTCCAGCGCGGCCAGCCGCTCCTCGGCGGGCAGGTGCGGGCCCAGCGTGCGGTACGTCAGACCGTCCAGGCGCAGCGGGTCGCGCCAGGTGCCGGGCCGCATGTTCAGCAGGTCGAACTGGGATCGCCTGAGGTTCACGCTGCCCCGTACGTCTTCGCAGGACGGCAGCCACACCTCGCCGACGGTGCAGCTGGAGGCGCGCAGGGCGATGCCGCCCGGGTTCTCCAGAACGGCGCGGGCGAGGTTGAGGCGGCCGGGTATCCGCGAGCCGGTGAGGTTGACGCGGCCCTGCGTCCGGGCCCGCGCGGCGTGCAGGTTGGTGCCGACCGAGAGGGTTTCGGCGTGCAGGGCGATGCCACCGGGGGCGAGCAGGCGCGCGTCGTCGAGGCTGACCTGGCCGCCGACGACGGCTCCGTTGAGGCGGAGCTGGCCGTGGACGGTCAGGTCGTTGGCGATGATGTCGGTGCCGATCTCCGCGTGGTTGAGCTGGAGCGGGGGTTCGTCCGCCTCCTCGCCCGCCGTGGGGCCGACGACCGCGCCCTGGAGAAAGAGGCCGCCGGATATCTTGGCGCCCTGGAGCCGCACGGGGCCGCTGATCCGGCAGCAGGAGAGCCGCAGGACGACGTCGACGCGCAGGGTGGCCGCGGTGAGGCCGGGCAGGGTGGAGTAGCCGAGGACCAGGGCCTTCAGCTGGGCGCCGTACAGGAGCGGTTTGCGTTCGAACCAGCAGTCGCGCATCCGGATCGGGTGGTCGATCACCGCGTAGCGCAGGTCGAGCTTGCCGACGATCCTCGCGCCCTTGATCTTGAGCCCGGCGACCCGGCCGTCGACGGCGGGGGCGGCACCGAGCAGGAGGGCGCGCAGCACCTCGGCACGCAGCGTGCGACCGGGTCCCCAGCCGGCCCCGTCGACGGAGCTGTCCTCGGGGTGCTCCCGGAAGTCGATGCCGTCACCGCGCGGGAAGGCCTCCCATACGCGGCGCTCGGCCGGGGTCAGATCGTCGATCTCCATCGCCGGGATGGTGTCCCGGGGTTCCATGGGCTGTCAACCAGGGCCGGGACACCCTCTCTTGACGCGGCGTCGGGTCAGTGCTCGACGCTCTCCTGGAGCCGCTGGCCCCTGAGCAGGAACCAGGCGGCCACGGCGGTGGCCAGCAGGACGGCCGCGCCGGCTCCGGAGGCCAGCCTCAGGCCGTCGACAAAGGCGTCCTGGGCGGCTCCGACCATGTGGGCGGCGGTCTGCGGGTCCAGTGCCCCGGCAGCCTCGACGGCCCCGCCGAGGGACTCGTGCGCGGCGTCGGCGACGGGTCCGCTGACGGAGGCCGGGGCGGTGAAGCCCTGGTAGACGCCGGTGACGATGGAGCCGAGCAGGGCGATACCGAGGGCGGCACCCAGCTCGTACGCCGTTTCGGAGACGGCGGAGGCCGATCCGGCCTGCTCCTTGGGCACGCTGGAGAGGATCACGTCGGCGGTGACGGTGAAGGAGAAGCCGGCGCCGAGGCCGACGACGAGCAGGGCCGCGCCGAGCAGCGGGTATCCGCTCTCCTTGTGAATCATGGTCAGGACGGCCAGTGCGGCGCCGATGGCGGCGAGGCCGCCGGTCACCACGGAGCGCACCGAGTACCTGCGGGCGTACCGGCCCGCGACCAGCCCGGTGACCACCGCGCCGATGGCGGCGGGCAGTTCGGCCAGGCCTGCCTCGAGCGGGCCGCGGTCCTGGACGAGCTGGAGGAACTGGGAGAGGAAGAAGACCAGTCCGGACAGGCCGAAGACGGTGAGCAGGTCGGCGAGGACGGCGCCGGAGAAGCCGCGGTGCCGGAAGAGCCGCATGTCGAGGAGCGGGGACGGCAGGGTGAACTGGCGGCGGACGAAAGTGTAGAGGGCGCCGGCGCCGAGGATCGCGGCGACCGCGACCTCCCAGGTCATGCCGTGCGTGGCGGCTTCCTTGACGGCGTAGACCACGCCGATGACGCCGACGAGGGACAGGCCGACGCTGAGCAGGTCCCAGGGGCCGGCGACCGGGTTCCGGGACTCGGGAAGCAGCTTGATTCCGACGAGGACCAGGGCGATCATCACGGGGAGGTTGATGAGGAAGACCGAGCCCCACCAGAAGTGCTGGAGGAGGGCTCCGCCGACGACCGGGCCGATGGCCGCGCCGGCCGAGGCGGTGGCGCCCCAGATGCCGATGGCGAGACTGCGCTCCCGCGGGTCGGTGAAGATGTTGCGGATCAGCGCGAGGGTGGACGGCATCAGGGTGGCACCGGCCACGCCGAGCAGGGCGCGGGCGACGATCATCATCTCGGGACTGGTGGCGTAGGCGTTCAGGACCGAGACGGCGCCGAAGGCGGTGGCGCCGGCGAGGAGCAGCTTCTTGCGGCCTATGCGGTCCCCGAGGGAGCCCATGGACACCAGGAGTCCGGCGATGACGAAGGAGTAGATGTCGCCGATCCACAGCAGCTGGGTGCCGGAGGGCTTGAGGTCTTCGCTGAGTGAGGGCGTGGCCAGGCCGAGGACCGTGGCGTCGACCGCGACGAGCAGCACGGCCAGGACGAGCACGGAGAGCGCGAGCCAGCGTCCGCGGCTCCTTTCCTCCACCCCCGTCCGACGCGCCAGCTGTTCGGTACGACTCATTTCTCCACACTCCGTCGGGCGCCACCGAGCAGCAGCTCGGTGATCATGTACTGGAAGTCCTTCGCAGCGACCCGGCCGTCCATGACGGCCCAGGCGCAGCTGCCGATGAGGCCGTAGAGGGCCTCGGTGAGCCAGGCGGGGCTCAGGTCGATGCGGATGTCGCCCTCTTCCTGGCCGCGCCGGAACAGGGCGGTGACCCGGGCGTCGAGCCGGGCCCAGCCCTCGTTGACCTCGTCGCCCTCGAACAGCTGATTCTCGGTGACGAGGAAGGCCAGCAGCTCGGCGTTGGGCTCGGCCTCGGCGACGAGGCGCCGGAGCGCCTCCACCGCGGTGCCCTCGTCGAGGCGGGCATTGTCGAACGCCACTTCGAACTCCCGGATGCCGAGATCTTCGAGGGCGCGTACGAGGGCGTCACGTCCGGCGAAGTGCCGGTGGAGGGTGGCGCGCCCGATTCCGGCGGCGCGGGCGACCTCGTCCATCGTGGCGGTCGATTTGCGGGAGAGCAGGGCGGCCGCATCGCGGAGCACCTGGTCACGATCCATGGCCATGAGACAAGTGTACCCCAATTGAGACGCCAACGTCTCACTCAGAGAAAAATGGAATGCCTGCGGGCATCCGGAACGGAATCCTGCCGCGATGAAGCCACTGCTGCTGATCGACGTGGACGGCCCCCTGAACCCCTACGCGGCCCGGGCCCAGCGCCGCCCCGCGGGGTACTCCACCCACCGGATGCGGCCGACGGGCTGGTCCGAGAAGGAACGCGCGAAGCCGCTGCGGGTCTGGCTGAACCACGGCCACGGCCCGGAGCTGATCGCGCTCGCGAAGGCGTACGAGCTGGTCTGGGCGACCACCTGGAAGGACGAGGCCAACGACTGGATAGGCCCTCTTCTGGGCCTGCCCCGGCTTCCGTTCGTCGACTGGCCGGTGATGCACGGCCGGGCGCCGGCCGGCACCTTCTGGAAGACCCAATACATCCTGGAATATGCGGGCGAGCGGCCTTTCGCCTGGATCGACGACGACATCACGGCGATGGACCGCGAGTGGGTCGACCGCCACCACCCGGCGCGGACCCTGCTGATGCGCATCGACGAGCAGATCGGCCTGGCGCGGGAGGACTTCGACGCCCTGGCGAACTGGGCCGCGTGACGCGGAACACCGGGCGGCCGATGCGGACCGGGTCGGTGGCGGACGCGCCGGAGGGGCGGCGGGAGCACCGGGCTCCCGCCGCCCCTCCGGGGGTTCCGCCGCGTGCGGACGTACAGGCCCGGACCCGGGTCGGCGGGCGTGTGGGCCGCAGGGCGGCGGGGACTGTGGGGATGGCTACTGCTTGTGGACGGCCCAGGCGTGCTGGATGACCAGGTCGGCCTTCAGTTCGTTCAGCTGGGCCGCGACCGCCGAGGGGGCGGTGCCGCCGCGGCCGTTGCGGGAGGCGAGCGCGCCCCGGACGTTCAGGACGGTGCGCACCTCGGGGGTCAGGTGCTCCGAGATCTTCGCGAACTGCTCGTCCGTGAGCTCGTCCAGCTCGATGCCGAGCCCCTCGCACTCCTTGACGCACTCGCCTGCCACCTCGTGCGCCACGCGGAACGGAACGCCCTGCTTGACCAGCCACTCCGCGATGTCGGTGGCGAGCGAGAAGCCCGCCGGGGCCAGCTCCTCCATCCGCTCCCGGTTGACGGTGAGCGTGGCCATCATGCCGGTGAAGGCCGGCAGCAGGACCTCCAGGGTGTCGCAGGAGTCGAAGACCGGCTCCTTGTCCTCCTGGAGGTCCCGGTTGTAGGCCAGGGGCAGGGCCTTGAGGGTGGCGAGCAGACCCGTCAGATTGCCGATGAGGCGGCCGGACTTGCCGCGCGCCAGCTCCGCGATGTCCGGGTTCTTTTTCTGCGGCATGATCGACGAGCCCGTGGAGAAGGCGTCGTGCAGGGTCACGAAGGAGAACTCCTTCGTGTTCCAGATGATGATCTCCTCCGCGATCCGGGACAGGTTGATCCCGATCATCGCGGTGACGAAGGCGAACTCGGCGACGAAGTCGCGCGAGGCCGTGCCGTCGATCGAATTGCCCACCGAGCCCCGCTCGAAGCCCAGCTCCGCGGCAACGGCCTCCGGGTCCAGGCCCAGCGAGGAACCGGCCAGCGCGCCGGAGCCGTACGGGGAGACCGCCGTACGGGTGTCCCACTGCCGCAGCCGCTCCGCGTCCCGGGACAGCGACTGCACGTGGGCCAGCACGTGGTGGGCGAAGAGCACCGGCTGCGCGTGCTGGAGGTGGGTGCGGCCCGGCATCGCCACGTCCGCGTGGCTCTCGGCGAGGCCGACCAGCGCGTCCTGGAGGTCGGCGATGAGGCCGCCGATGATGCGGGCGTGGTCGCGCAGGTACATCCGGAAGAGGGTGGCCACCTGGTCGTTGCGGGACCGTCCGGCCCGCAGCTTGCCGCCGAGATCGGCGCCGAGCCGCTCCAGCAGGCCCCGCTCCAGCGCGGTGTGCACGTCCTCGTCGGCGATGGTGCCGGTGAAGGAGCCGTCGGCGACATCCGCCTCCAGCCGGTCCAGGCCGTCGATCATGCGCGTGAGCTCGTCGGCCGTGAGCAGTCCCGCCGTGTGCAGCACACGGGCGTGGGCGCGCGAGCCGGCGATGTCGTAGGGCGCGAGGCGCCAGTCGAAGTGGACCGACGCGGACAGCTTCGCGAGGGCCTCGGCGGGGCCGTCGGCGAACCGGCCGCCCCAGAGCCGGACGTCACCAGCGTTGTTGCTGCTCACAGCTACTGCTCCTCTAAGACTGCATGGATGGATGTGCAACGGCCTCCCCGCCGCGGAGGTAACGGGGAGGCCGCCTTCGGGCGGGCTGGGCAGCGCGGCGATCAGGCCGGGTCGCGCCCGGCCGGCGTCTTCGGCGACCGGTCGAAGACGTCGGTGGGGCCGGGGGGTGTGCACGCCGCCGGAGCAGGCGGGTACGCCGTACTCCATCGCGGGACTCCTCATCGGCACACCCATCGACAGGCATAACTATGCATTGCTCTGCATGTTTCGTCAATTGGCGCGCCCGCACGCATCGGCGAGCAGGGCAGCCGAAATCCTGCGACCTACACCGCAGTCGTGGGCAGATAATCTGCCCATGGGAAAGATCTACGAACGCATAGACGGCAGGCTGCGCACCTTCATCGAGGAACAGCCCGTCTTCTTCACCGCGACCGCCCCGCTCTCGGGTGACGGCCACGTCAACCTGTCCCCCAAGGGCCGCGCCGGCACCCTCGTCGTCATCGACGAACAGCGGCTCGCCTACCTGGACTTCGGCGGCAGTGGCGCCGAGACCATCGCCCACATCCGGGAGAACGGCCGGATCACCCTCATGTGGTGCGCTTTCAGCGGGCCCCCGAACATCGTCCGCATCCACGGCGAGGGCGAGGCCGTCTTCCGCGACGACCCGCGCTGGCCCGAACTGATCGAGCTGTTCGGCGAGGCCGACGGGCCCGGCGCACGGGCGGTCATCCTGGTGCACGCCCGCCGGATCGCCGACGTGTGCGGGTACGCCGTCCCCCTCATGGAGTACCAGGGTGAGCGCACCCTCCATTCGGAGTTCCTCGCCCGCAAGACGGACGAGGAGTTCGCCGAGTACTGCGAGAAGAAGGATCACATCGGGACGAGCCTCGACGGCCTGCCGGGGCTGCCGCTGCCCCTTCCTGCCCGTACCGTCTGACATGTGCTGCGTACTGCTCTCGTCACGGGCTCACTGCTCGTCACCGCCCTGCTCCCGCACGGATCCGGGGCTCCGTCCGGGCCCCTGCCCGACCGTCTCGCCGACACCGGCGGGGGCAGCCAGCTGATCACCGCTGTCGCGCCCGCGCCCGGCTCCACGACCGGCCGCCTGACCTGGTGGGACCGGCGAGCCGGGCTCTGGTACGCGGCCGGGAGCGCGCCCGCCCGGTTCGGGGCGGGCGGTCTGGCCGAGGGTGCGACCCGGATCCAGGGCACCGGCACCACCCCGACCGGCCTGTACGAGCTCCCCTACGCCTTCGGGATCCGGCGTGCGCCGGCCGGGACGGAGTACCGCTACCGGCGGGTGACCGCGGAGTCCTGGTGGTGCCAGGACAACGCCTCGGCGGCGTACAACCGGTGGGTGGAGCCGCTGGCGGCGGACTGCGCGCCGGGCGAGGCCGAGCACCTGGTCGGCTACGAGCAGCAGTACGCGCACGCACTGCTGATCGCCTTCAACTACGACCGCCCGGTGCGCGGCCGGGGCGCCGGGATCTTCCTGCACGTCAACGGCAAGGGAGCGACGGCCGGTTGCGTGTCGGTGCCCGAGCGGGACATGCGGGCGATCCTGCGCTGGGCGGATCCGGACCGGCGTCCGCACATCGCCATCGGCACGCAGGACGGGCCGCTCGCGGTCACCCGCTACTAGGCGGCGTCGGTCCCGGCCCGGCCCGAACGTCCCGCTCAGCCCTCTTTCTGCGCCAGCCGCAGGAGGTGGTCGGCGAGGGCCTGGCCGCCCACCGGGTCACGGCTGATCAGCATCAGGGTGTCGTCGCCGGCGATGGTGCCGAGGATCTCGCGGAGTTCGGCCTGGTCGATGGCCGAGGCCAGGAACTGCGCCGCACCCGGCGGGGTGCGCAGGACGACGAGGTTCGCGGAGGCCTCCGCCGAGATCAGCAGTTCCCCGGAGAGGCGCCGCATGCGCTCCTCCTTCGCGGATTCGCCGAGCGGGGCCTGCGGGGTGCGGAAGCCGCCCTCACTGGGCACGGCGTAGATGAGCTCCCCGCCCGTGTTGCGGATCTTCACCGCGCCCAGCTCGTCGAGGTCGCGGGAGAGCGTCGCCTGGGTGACGCTCAGGCCGTCGTCGGCGAGCAGCTTGGCCAGCTGGCTCTGGGAGCGGACCGGCTGCCGGTTGAGGATGTCCACGATCCGGCGGTGGCGCGCCGTGCGGGTCTGCGGGACGGCCTGCCCGCCGTGCTCGTTGTCCTGCGCCTGGCTCATCGTCGTCTCATTCTCCGGATCCGTCCCCGCTGCTCGCGTCAAGGATGCCGGGCAGCGCCCGGACGAACGCGTCCGCCTCGGCCTCGGTGAGCACGTACGGGGGCATGAGCCGTACGACGTCGGGGGCGGGCGCGTTGACCAGGAAGCCGGCGTCCTGAGCCGCCTGCTGCACCGTGGCTGCGATCGGCTCGGTCAGCACGATACCCAGCAACAGTCCGGCGCCGCGGACGTGGGACACCAGCGGGTGCTCCGCCGACTCGATGCCCGCGCGCAGCTGCTCGCCCCGCGCCTTGACCCGGTCCAGCAGGTCGTGCGCGGCGATGGTGTCGATGACGGCGAGGCCCGCCGCGCAGGCGACCGGGTTCCCGCCGAAGGTGGTGCCGTGCTGCCCGGGCCGGAGCAGGTCGGCGGTGGCCCCGAAGGCGACCAGGGCGCCGATCGGCAGGCCGCCGCCCAGCCCCTTCGCCAGGGTGACGATGTCGGGCTCGACGCCCTCGTGGGCCTGGTGCTCGAACCACTGGCCGCAGCGGCCGATGCCGGTCTGGACCTCGTCCAGGACCAGCAGGGTGCCGGTGGCGCGGGTGATCTCGCGGGCGGCCGTCAGGTATCCGGCCGGGGGCACGACGACGCCGTTCTCGCCCTGGATCGGCTCGATGACGACGAGCGCGGTTTCCTCGGTGACGGCGGCCCGCAGGGCGTCGGCGTCGCCGTAGGGGACGTGGGTGACGTCGCCGGGCAGGGGCACGAAGGGCTCCTGCTTCTTCGGCTGGCCGGTGAGGGCGAGCGCGCCCATGGTCCGGCCGTGGAAGCCGCCCTCGGTGGCGACCATGTGGGTCCGCCCGGTCAGCCGGCCGATCTTGAAGGCGGCCTCGATCGTCTCGGCGCCGGAGTTGCAGAAGAAGACCTTGCCGGGGCGGCCGAAGAGCTGGAGCAGCCGTTCGCCGAGCGCGACGACCGGCTCGGAGGCGAAGAGGTTGGAGACGTGGCCGAGCGTCGAGATCTGCTCGGTCACGGCCGCCACGATCGCCGGGTGGGCGTGGCCGAGGGCGTTGACGGCGATCCCGCCGACGAAGTCGGTGTACTGGCGGCCGTCGGCGTCCCAGACCTGGGCGCCCCGGCCGCGTACGAGGGCGACGGCGGGCGTGCCGTAGTTGTCGGTCAGCGCGCCCTGCCACCGGGCGCCGTACTCCTGGTTGCCGGTGCCCTTCGTCATGCTGCTCCCCCTGGCTGTTGGTCGGGCACGACCATCGTGCCGATGCCGGAGTCCGTGAAGATCTCCAGCAGGATCGAGTGCGGAACCCGTCCGTCGAGGACGCGGGCGGTGCCGACACCGCCGCGCACGGCGTGCAGGCAGCCCTCCATCTTGGGCACCATGCCGCTGGACAGCTCGGGCAGCAGCTTCTCCAGCTCGCTGACGGTGAGCCGGCTGATGACCTCGTCGCTGTTCGGCCAGTCGGCGTAGAGGCCCTCGACGTCAGTGAGGACCATCAGCGTCTCGGCACCGAGGGAGGCCGCGAGCGCCGCTGCCGCCGTGTCGGCGTTGACGTTGTAGACGTGATGGTCGTCGGCGCTCCCGGCGATGGAGGAGATGACCGGGATGCGGCCGTCGGCCAGCAGCGCCTCGATGGCACCGGTGTCGACGGCGGTGATCTCGCCGACCCGGCCGATGTCGATGAGCTCGCCGTCGATCTGGGGGCTGTGCTTGGTCGCGGTGATGGTGCGGGCGTCCTCGCCGGTCATGCCGACGGCGAGCGGCCCGTGCTGGTTGAGCAGACCGACCAGCTCGCGCTGGACCTGGCCGGCCAGGACCATCCGTACGACGTCCATGGCCTCCGGGGTCGTCACGCGCAGTCCGGCCTTGAACTCGCTGACCAGGCCCTGCTTGTCGAGCTGGGCGTTGATCTGCGGGCCGCCGCCGTGCACCACGACGGGGTTCAGGCCGGCCTGGTGCAGGAAGACCACGTCCTGGGCGAAGGCCGCCTTCAGCTCGTCGTCGACCATGGCGTTGCCGCCGAACTTGATCACGACGGTCTTGCCGTTGTGGCGCCGGAGCCAGGGCAGGGCCTCGATGAGGATCTGCGCCTTGGGCAGGGCGGTGTGCTTGCGGGCGGTGCCGCCGGAGGTGCCGGGCTGGCCGGCCTTGTCGTCGCTCATGAGGAGTAGGCGCTGTTCTCGTGGACGTACTCGGCGGTCAGGTCGTTGGCCCAGATGACGGCCGACTCGCCGCCGGTGGACAGGTCGGCGGTGATGCGGACCTCGCGGTCCTTCATCGAGACCAGGTCGCGGTCCTCGCCGACCGAGCCGTTCTTGCAGACCCATACGCCGTTGATGGCGACGTTGAGCCGGTCCGGGTCGAAGGCGGCCCCGGTGGTGCCGATGGCGGACAGGACGCGGCCCCAGTTGGGGTCCTCGCCGTGGACGGCGCACTTGAGGAGGTTGTTGCGGGCGATGGAGCGGCCCACCTCGACGGCGTCGTCCTCGCTCGCGGCGCCCACGACCTCGATCCGGATCTCCTTGCTGGCGCCCTCGGCGTCCCCGATGAGCTGCCGGGCCAGGTCGTCGCAGACCTTGCGCACGGCGTCGGCGAAGTCCGCGTACGCGGGCACCTCCCCGGACGCCCCGGAGGCCAGCAGCAGCACCGTGTCGTTGGTGGACATGCAGCCGTCGGAGTCGACCCGGTCGAAGGTGGTGCGGGTCGCGGCCCGCAGGGCCCGGTCGAGGGTGGCACCGTCGACGTCGGCGTCGGTGGTGAGGACGACGAGCATGGTGGCCAGGCCCGGGGCGAGCATGCCCGCGCCCTTGGCCATGCCGCCGACGGTCCACCCGCCCTGCGTGACCGTGGCCGTCTTGTGCACGGTGTCGGTGGTCTTGATGGCGATGGCGGCCGCCTCGCCGCCGTTCTCGGACAGGGCCGCGGCGGCGGCATCGATGCCGGGGAGCAGCTTGTCCATGGGGAGCAGGACGCCGATCAGACCGGTGGAGGCGACCGCGATCTCGCCCGCGTTGTGCTCGCCGCCGGATCCGTGTCCGTTGAGCGTGGCGGCCACCTTCTCGGCGGTGGCGTGGGTGTCCTGGAAGCCCTTGGGGCCGGTGCACGCGTTGGCGCCGCCCGAGTTGAGGACCACCGCGGAGACCGTGCCGCCGCGCAGGACCTGCTCGGACCAGCGCACGGGGGCGGCCTTGACGCGGTTGGAGGTGAAGACGCCCGCCGCGGCCAGGCGCGGACCGCTGTTGACCACGAGGGCCAGGTCCGGGTTGCCGTTGGCCTTGATGCCGGCGGCGACGCCCGCAGCCGTGAATCCCTGTGCAGCCGTAACGCTCACGGTGCGACTCCGATCGTGGAAAGCCCGAGCTGCTCGGGCAGCCCGAGGGCGATGTTCATGCTCTGCACCGCACCGCCGGCGGTGCCCTTGGTGAGGTTGTCGATGGCGCTGACGGCGATGATCCGCCCGGCGGACTCGTCGTGGGCGACCTGGACGTGGACGGCGTTGGAACCGTGGACGGACTTGGTGGACGGCATCCGGCCCTCGGGCAGAAGGTGGACGAAGGGCTCCTCGGCGTACGCCTTCTCGTAGGCGGCGCGCAGCGACTCCGCCGTGGTGCCGGGGCGGGCCTTGGCCGAGCAGGTGGCAAGGATGCCGCGGGCCATGGGGACCAGGGTCGGCGTGAAGGAGACGGAGACGCGCTCGCCCGCGAGCGGGCTGAGGTTCTGCACCATCTCGGGCGTGTGCCGGTGGCCGCCGCCCACGCCGTACGGGGTCACGGTGCCCATGACCTCGGCGCCGAGCAGGTGCGGCTTGAGCGCCTTGCCCGCGCCGGAGGTCCCGGTGGCGGCCACGATCACGGCCTCGGGTTCGGCGAGCTGCGCCTGGTAGGCGGGGTAGAGGGCGAGGGAGACGGCGGTGGGGAAGCAGCCGGGGACCGCGATCCGTCGGGCGCCTTCCAGTGCGGCACGGCCGCCGGGCAGTTCGGGGAGGCCGTAGGGCCACGTCCCGGCGTGCGGGGCGCCGTAGAACGCGTCCCAGTCGGCCGCGTCCTTGAGGCGGTGGTCGGCACCCATGTCGACGACGAGGACGTCCTCGCCGAGCTGGGCCGCGACGGCGGCGGACTGGCCGTGCGGGAGCGCGAGGAAGACCACGTCGTGACCGGCGAGCGCCTCCGGGGTGGTCGCCTCCAGGGTGCGCCCGGCGAGCGGCACGAGGTGCGGCTGCAGGGAGCCGAGGAGCTGCCCTGCGTTGGAGTTGCCGGTCAGGGCGCCGATCTCCACCTCGGGGTGCGAGAGCAGCAGGCGCAGGACTTCTCCACCCGCGTATCCGCTCGCTCCGGCCACCGCTACACGTACCACCATCGGACCCTCCTCATCGATGGCATGACTATACGTACCGCCGCAGTTTTATGCAATGCGGTGGATCTCCCGGCGGAGGGCCCTCACCGAAAGAAAGGGCGCGAAGGGCACCCTCTGGAAGATGTCTAGCAGGAAAGGCCGCGCCGCGGCGGCGATTGCGCCGATCATGCCGGGGACGGGGCGGGTGCCCGGACCGCGGCGGGGGCCGCAGGAGCCAGCCGGGCCCGGCCGGTGTCACGGGACCGTCACGCGGGGGCCTGCAGGCACAGGTGCCATTGGCCGGGGCAGCCCGTGAGGGTCACTGTCGACAGCGGCCGGACGTCCACGTTCCAGTAGGTCAGCGGGGGCGCCTTCAAGGCGTAGACGAGAGCGGCACGGACCACGGAGGGCTCCGCCACCGCCACGATCGCGCCGCCGTCGTCCGCCGGCCGGGTGTCGAGCCACCCGCCGATCCGGGAAATGAAGGCGAGCAGCGACTCCCCTCCGTGCGGGGCGGCCCAGGGGTCGCCGAGCCACTGGTCCACCGCCCCGGGCTCCCGGGCGGTCACCTCGGCGAGGGTCAGCCCGCGCCAGCGGCCCATGTCGCACTCGCGCAGCGCCGGCTGGGCCAACGGCGCGTACCCGAGGGCCTCGCCCGTGGCCCGGCTGCGCGGGGTCGGCGAGCAGTAGCGCAGCTCGGCCGCACCCAGGGGCACGAGCCCTCGCGCGGCGGACTCCACCGCCCGCCAGCCGGCTCCGTCCAGCGGGCGGTCGTCGTCGAAGCGCTCGGCGAGCAGCGGGGAACTACGGGCTGCGGCGACCAGCGAAACCCGAACATGCATGCGGCGATGGTGGGCCGCGCGGGGCGGCGGGTCAAGCGTCCGGAGCCCTCGCCTCCTCCCGCAGACCCGCGCGCATCCGCTGGACGGCCTCCACCAGATCGCCCGGGCCGGAGACCCCGGCGAAGCCCAGCCGCACGTACGGGGCGGGCGGCTCGGCACAGAAATAGGGGCGGCCAGGAGCCACCGCAACCCCGGCGCGCAGGGCCGTGGCTGCGAAGGACGCGTCATCGCCACCCCCGGCCATCCTGGCCCACAGCTGGTAGCCGCCCGAGGGCAGATGGGCCACGGTCAAGCCGGGCAGCTCCCGCCGCAGCGCACCGGCGAGCACGTCCCGCCGGTGGCGCAGTTCGGCGGCCACCGTGCGCAGGTGGCGCGGCCAGGCGGGTGCGCCGACCAACTCCAGGGCCGCCTCCTGGAGCGGCCGGGGCACGAAGAAGCTGTCGACGACCTGGACGGCGCGCAGCCGGTCCACGACCGGCCCCCGCGCGGCCAGCGCGCCGACCCGCAGGCTGGGCGAGGTGGCCTTGGTCAGCGACCTGACGTGCACGACCACTCCGTCCTGGTCCTCGGCGGCCAGGGTCGCGGGCAGCGGCCCGGAGTCGTCGTGCCCGAGGGCGCGGGCGTAGTCGTCCTCGACCACGAACGCCCCGGCGGCCCGCGCGATCCGCAGCACCTCGGCCCGCCGCGCGGGCGCCAGCACCGCGCCGGTGGGGTTCTGGAAGAGCGGCTGGCAAACGAACACGCGCGCCCCGGTCGCTTCGAACGCGGCGGCCAGCAGTTCCGGCCGGACCCCTTCGGCATCGACCGGCACGGGCACCGGCCGGCACCCGGAGGACCGGGCGATGGCCAGCAGCCCCGGGTAGGTCGGCGACTCCACGAGGATCGGCGCACCGGGCGGGGCCAGCGCCCGCAGGGCGGTGGTCAGCGCGCTCTGCCCGCCGGCGGTCACCAGGACGTCAGCGGCCCCGACCGCCCCGCCGATCTCGCGGGCGAACCAGTCCCGGAGCTCGGGCAGCCCCTCCATGGGCGGCCGGTCCCAGGCCCCCGGGCGCCGGCCGGCCCGGGCGAGCGCGGCGGCCATGGCCCGTTCGGGCTGGATCGAGGCGTGCAGGTAGCCGCTGTTGAGGGCGATCACCGACGGCGGCGGCGCGGCAAGACAGGCCAGCACCCCGGAGGCGTCCACCGAGCGGGGGACGACGTCACCGGCCCCCTCGGCACTGAGCGCGACCTCCTGCCAGGAGGTGTCCCCGGCCGTGGGGAGCGCCGCCCGCGGGGCGGCGCGGAAGGCGCCGGCACCCGGCCGGGTGACCACGAGGCCCTCGGCGGCGAGCTGCGCCAGGGCCCGGGAGACCGTGACGGGGCTGACCCGGTAGCGCTCGATCAAAGCCCGACTGGAGGGCAGCTTTCCACCCACCGAGTAGCGGTTGAGCTCGGATCGCAGAGAATCCGCCAGCTCTACCACACTGCTACGCTCATACATGACAGCACAGAATAGCGCTACTCTCCCGACCGCGATAGCGGTGAAGAATCCGTTGGCGCGGGGCACGGTCCTCGCCGCGCTCGGCGTGGTCGCCTTCTCGCTGACCTTCCCCGCCACCGCCTGGGGCCTGGAGAGCTTCGGCCCGTGGTCGCTGGTGGCCCTGCGCTCCGTCCTGGCGGCCGCCATCGCGGGCGCCTTCCTGCTGGCCCGACGGGTGGCGCCGCCCGCCCGCGCGCACTGGGCGGGCCTCGCCGTCGTCGCCGGCGGGGTGGTCGTCGGCTTCCCGCTGCTGACGACCCTGGCGCTGCAGACCTCCACCACCTCGCACGCCGCCGTCGTGGTCGGCCTCCTGCCGCTGACCACGGCAGCCCTGTCCGCGCTGCGCACGGGCCACCGCCCCCCGCGCGCCTTCTGGGCCGCGGCCGTGGCCGGGGCCGCCGTGGTGCTCGGCTTCACGCTCGCGCAGAGCGGCGGCTCGCTCTCCGCCGGAGACGGCTACCTCTTCGCGGCGCTGCTGGTGTGCGCGGCGGGGTACACCGAGGGCGGCCGGCTCGCCCGTGTCCTGCCGGGCTGGCAGGTGATCGGCTGGGCACTGGTGCTGTGCCTGCCGCTCACCGTGGCCGGCTCCGTGCTCGGGCTCGTGTACGAGCCGGTGCACCTCACCGGCCACGGGCTGGCCGGCCTGGTCTGGGCGGCGGCCGGCTCCACCTTCCTCGGCCTGTACGTCTGGTACCGGGGCATGGCCGAGATCGGGGCACCCCGGGCCAGCCAGCTCCAGCTCGCGCAACCGCTGCTGACCCTGGTCTGGTCCGTGGCGCTCCTCGGGGAGCGGCTCGCTCCCGCCGCACCGGCCGCGGCCTGCGCGGTTCTCGTCTGCATCGCGGTGACCCAACGGGTCAAACAGCAGCAGAACGACCTAAACTGCTAGCACCGGATCGGAGCGCCACCGAGGAGGTCAGACATGCGAGCTACCGAGGGCGACCAGCTGGTGCAGCACGGCAGGATCGTCGGACAACCCGACAAGGTGGGCGAGATCACCCAGGTGCTCGGCGAGAACGGGACGCCCCCGTACCGGGTCCGATTCCAGGACGGACACGAAGCGCTGATGGCTCCCGGACCCGACTGCGTGGTCCGCCACCCTGCAGAGCCCAGGCACTGAATTCACCGCGGGGGCACGGCCGAGCCGTAATGGTCGGCGACCACACGTGCCATCGCCCCGTTGGGGTCCGCGGCCACCTGCTTCGCCGAGAAGTAGACATGGCCGCGGACCTCCGGGTATCCGCGGGCGAGACGCACGTGCCTCGACAGCTCCGCCGGATCCCGCCAGGCCGGCGTGGGGCTCGCGCCGTCGCAGCGGTACAGCGCCTCGCCCACGTACAGCTCGGTGCTGGTGCCCGCGACGGTCCGGGCCCACCAGGGGACGAGCGCCGCGTAGTCGGCCGCCGCGTGACCGATGTGCCAGTAGACCTGCGGAACGACGTAGTCGATCCAGCCCTCCCTGACCCACCTGCGGGTGTCCGCGTAGAGGTCGTCGTACGCCGCAAGGCCCCGGGTCTTCGATCCGGCCGGGTCGCGGTCGGAGTTGCGCCAGATCCCGAAGGGGCTGATGCCGAACCTGACCGCGGGGCGCAGGGCGCGCAGCCGCTGGGACATCTCGCGGACCAGGGTGTCGGTGTTGTTGCGGCGCCAGGCCGCCCTCGACCGGAAGGCGGCCCCGTACGCGTCGTAGGCGTCGTCGTCGTCGAAGTACTCGCCCGCCACCGGATAGGGGTAGAAGTAGTCGTCCCAGTGAACGGCGTCCAGGGGGTAGCGGGTGACCGCGTCGAGCATGGCCTCCTGCACGAACCGCCGCACCTCGGGCACGCCGGGGTTGTAGTAGAGCTTCCCGCCGTACTCGACCGTCCAGCCGCGCCGCCGCGCCGGGTGCTCGGGCACCAACCGGTCGAGGTCGGCGTGGTTGGCCACCCGGTACGGATTGAACCAGGCGTGCAGTTCCAGGCCGCGAGCGTGCGCCTCGGCGACGGCCGTGCCGAGGGGGTCCCAGCCGGGATCGACCCCCTGCTTGCCCGTCAGCCACTGCGACCAGGGCTCGAAGGGGGACGGCCACAGCGCGTCGGCGGTCGGCCGGACCTGGAGGACTACCGCGTTGAGCCGGCGACGGACGGCGGTGTCGAGCAGGCCCAACAGCTCCTTGCGCTGGGTCGCGGCCGATAGCCCGCTGCGCGAGGGCCAGTCCACGTTCGAGACGGACGCGATCCACATCCCACGGAACTCGGGGGTGCCGGCCCCCCGCCCGGAGTGCGGGCCCGCGGTCTGCGGCGCGGCGAACGCCGGTGCCCCCGAAGCGGCGGCGATCACCCCCGCCGCCCCTGCCAGCAGTGCCCGTCGGCCGATGTGCGCCATGTGATGACTCCGTTTCTTTGAGTGACGGTGTGCGGTGTGCGCCCAGCATGCCCGCCCCGGCCCGCGGAGCCGCGCAAGGTCGGGAGTAACGTCGGGGGGCGTGGCGGGCGCCGGAATCACACGGGGGACCCGCCGACGGATGAGCTGCGAAAGGCACGAAGTGACTGACCTCCCTTCCGACATCACACGGGTCGGCGTAGTGGGCTGTGGCCAGATGGGCGCGGGTATCGCCGAGGTGTGTGCCCGAAGCGGCCTTGAGGTCAAGGTCGCCGAGACCACCGGCGAAGCCCTGGAGATCGGCCGTACCCGGCTTCAGAACTCCCTGACCAAGGCCGCCGAGCGCGGCAAGATCACCGAAGAGGAGCGGGACGCCACCCTGGCCCGCCTCACCTTCACCACCGACCTCGGCGAGTTCGCCGACCGCGACCTCGTCATCGAGGCGGTCGTCGAGAACGAACAGGTCAAGACCGAGATCTTCCAGGTCCTCGACCAGGTGATCACCCGCCCGGACGCGATCCTCGCCTCCAACACCTCCTCGATCCCGCTGGTCAAGCTGGCCGTCGCGACCTCCCGGCCCGACCAGGTGATCGGCATCCACTTCTTCAACCCGGCCCCCGTCCAGAAGCTCGTCGAGCTGATCCCGGCGCTGACCACGGGCGAGGAGACGATCAAGCGGGCAGAGGCCCTGGTGCGGGACGTGCTCGGCAAGCACGCCGTCCGCGCCCAGGACCGTTCCGGCTTCGTGGTCAACGCGCTCCTCGTCCCCTACCTGCTGTCCGCGATCCGGATGTTCGAGTCGGGCATCGCAAGCCGCGAGGACATCGACAACGGCATGGAGCTGGGCTGCGCCCACCCGATGGGCCCGCTGAAGCTGTCCGACCTCATCGGTCTGGACACCATCGCCTCGATCGCCGACTCGATGTACGCCGAGTACAAGGAGCCGCTGTACGCCGCTCCCCCGCTGCTCCAGCGCATGGTCGACGCCGGCCGCCTGGGCCGCAAGACGGGTGCGGGCTTCTACCCGTACGGCTGACCGCCCGGGTCGCGGTGCCCTACCGGCCGAGCCGCAGGTGGTACAGCAGGAGCAGCCCGGCCGCCATGTTGGCGGCCGGGATCTCCCCGTCCGCGATCATGTCGGGAACGAGCCCCAGCGGGACCCACTCCCGGCGTGAGGACTCGAAGTCGTCCTCGGGGTGGCCGGTGTAGGTGGCCCCGTCCGCCCAGTACAGGTGGTGGCGGGCGTCGGTCAGCCCGTTGGACGGCTCGACCGTCATCAGGTGGTGGAGCGGGCCGGGCCGCCAGCCCGACTCCTCCTCCATCTCCCGGGCCGCCGCGGCGGCGATGTCCTCGCCGTCCTCGACCACCCCGGCGGGCAGCTCCCAGCCCCAGCTGTCGGTGATGAAGCGGTGCCGCCAGAGCAGCAGCACCTCGTTGGCCTCGTTGACGGCCGTGGCCACGGCGACCGGGCGCAGCCGGATCACGAAGTGGTCGAGGTGCCGGCCGTCGGGGAGTTCCACGTCGGCGAGATTCACGTCGAACCAGCGGTTCTTGTACACGGTCTGCTCACTCAGGTTCGTCCACTGCACGGTTGTGCCGCCTTCCGTTCGAGTAGGTGGCACACATCGCAGCAGCTGCCCTGTCACAGCGGAACGCGCAGGGCCCCGTCGATGAGCCGCACGGTTGCCTGCGCCTCGGAACAACCGCTGTTCAGCAGCTGCTCGCGAACCGCTCGCAGCCGGTCGCGCAGCCGCAGCGACTCCATCCCGCGAGCCCTCTCGGCCATCTCGGCCGCGCCCGCCGCGGCCCGGTCCGCCTCGCCCTGGCGGAGCTGGATCTCGCAGAGCATCGCCAGCCGGTGCACCCGGCCGCGATCGTGGGCCGGGGTACCGACGGCGGCGGCCGCGTGGACCCGCGCGGCCTCCAGATCGCCCAGACTGAGCAGCGCCTCGGCGACCTGCACATTGACGAGGCCCGGCTGTACGTAGCCGGTCTCGTCCGGCTCACTGCCCGGGCGGATCCGCGCGGCGGCCGCCTCCGCGCCCCGGATGCACGCCAGCGCGGCCTGGGTGTCGCCGAGTTGGGCGAACGCCTTGGCCTGCATGGCGTGCAGGTCGGCGGCGAGCGCCGGAGTGGTGTGCCGGCCTGCGGCGCGCAGTGCGGCCTCGGCGAAGGCGACGGCCTGGCGGTACTCGCGCAGGTGCAGGGACTGGTTGACGATCAGGGCGATCACGTACGCCCCGAGTCCCCGGTCGCCGCTCGCCTTGGCCAGGCGCAGCGCCTGGTGGAAGTAGCGCTGCGCGAGCCCGTGCGCGTCCGAGTCGTACGCGCAGATGCCCGCCACCGCCACCAGGGACCCGGTGGCCCGGTGCAGTCGGCGGCCGAGGTCGTCGGGGTAACTCCCGCGCAGCATCGGCGCGGTCTCGGTGCCGAGGAAGCGGACGATCCGATCTCGGGTGGCCACGCCGCCGGCCCGGCGGTACATCAGCTCGTAGTGGGCGCGGGCGGACTTGAGGACGTCGACGTGCTCGGGTCCGATCCGGTTCGGCCCGTCACGCGAGACGTCGGCGTCCTCCGGCGGGTTCTCCCACTCCCAGACCGGGATGACGGCCGGGGTGCCGGTGACCGCCCCGGCGGTGAGCAGTTGGGGCCGGGCCTGGCCGTCGGAACGCCACAGGGCAGCGGCCCGGTCCACGAACCCGCTCAGCGGGGAGGCATGCAGGGCCCCGGGGTGGTCCGGCACTCCGAGTCCGATGTCGTCCAGCCCAACGGGCCGCCGCAGGCGGCCTCCGAGCACCTCGCAGATCAGGTCGGGGACCTGACCGCGGGGACGCTGCCCCTTCAACCACCGTGTCACGGCGGTGTGTTCGTAGCGCAGGGCCAGCCCGCGGGTACGCCCCGCCTGGTTCACGTGAGCGGCGAGCCCGGCGTGGGACATGCCCGCCTCGGCGAGGAGGGCGTCGAGCAGGACATTGGGCTGCATGGGCCGCTCCCGGAGCTCGTCGGTACCAGGCTAGTGGGGTGTGCGGTTCACACGGGGTGTGAAGTGAGTACGCGCATAAATGCGATCCGCACTCTGCCGCACGGACCCCCGCAGGCGCTTCACTGAAGACCCTCGCCAAGAGGAGCTCGGGTCGTCGGCTCCCCCTCGAACAGTGCGACGACCCGTCACCGCGCCGCCCGTCCTGCTGTCTGCCCGACACTCCACGGCAGGCGGGCGGCGCCTTCCGGTTCCGCCGGCGCCCGGTTGGTCGCCGGGCCCCGGCAGCGGACCGGACCGGACGTGTGCCGGGCCCATCCACCAGGCCCGGCACGCGTGGCCGGCGCCGGGCATCGCGCGCCCGCCAGGGCCTCGCCGCCCGCGAGCCGCCCCGGTGCACCAACCGGACGGCTGCCCCCGGCATGGGCCGTGGGGACCTCACCCCGACAGGTGAGGCAGCGGCTCCCCGTACCCGCCATGGCGCGGGGGGGGGGCGCATCCGGTTGCGGATACGCCCCCCATCAGGCACTGATCGGGTCCGGGGACCGTTCGGCTACGCGCCCCGGAGCACCGCCCCGGTCCGCTCGCCGGCGAGCGCCACTGCGGCGTCGCGCGCGGCCGTGGACTCCTCGGCGGTCAGCGTCCGGTCACCCGCCCGGAAGCGCAGCGCGTAGGCCAGGGACTTCTTGCCCTCGCCGACCTGCTCACCGGTGAACACGTCGAACAGGCGCAGCGACTCCAGGAGTTCGCCCGCTCCCTTGCGCAGCGCGGCCTCCACGGAGGACGCCGGGACGGAGGCGTCCACGATCAGCGCGACGTCCTGGGTCGCCACCGGGAAGGAGGAGATCCGCGGCGCCTGGACGGCCGTGCCGCCGGCCGCCGCGAGACGGTCCAGGTCGATCTCCATCGCGCTGGTGCGGGCCGGCAGGCCCATGGCCTTGACCACCCGCGGGTGCAGCTCGCCGGCGTGGCCGATGACCTGCTCCACACCGTCGACCGTGACGACCAGCTCGGCGCAGCGGCCCGGGTGCCAGGGGCCGTACTGGCCCTGGCGGACGACGAGCTCGGTACCGGCCTCGACGGCCAGTGCCCGGGCGGCCTGGACCGCGTCGGCCCAGTCGGCCGGGCGGCCCTTGCCCCACCAGCCGGCCTGCTCGCGCGCACCGGCCAGCACGACCGCGGCGTACCGCGGCTGCGCGGGCAGCGCCGCGTCCAGGGTGGCGATCTCCTCGTCGGTGGGACGCCGGTCGACGGGCAGCCGTACGGCGGCACCCGGCCGCGCGGCGGCCCGGAAGACCGAACCGGTCTCGAAGAGCGCGAGGTCGTGGCTGCCCCGGCTGTCGTTGCGGCGCAGCGCGCCGAGCAGACCCGGCAGCAGCGTGGTGCGCAGCGCCGGCTCCTCGTCAGAGAGCGGGTTGACCAGCTTGACGACCTGGCGGGCGGCGTCGTGCGCCGGCAGCTGGAGCTGGTCGAAGACGCCTTCGCCGAGGAAGGGGTAGCTGAGCGCCTCGACGTAGCCGGCACCGGCGAGCGCACGGCCGACCCGGCGGTGCAGCTGCTGCCGGGCGGTCAGACCGCGGCCGGAGGGCACCTGCGGCAGGGTCGACGGGAGGTTCCCGTAGCCCTCCAGCCGGATGACCTCTTCGGCGAGGTCGTTGGGCGCGGCGAGGTCGGGCCGCCACGAGGGCAGCGTGACCACGAGCTCGTCCTGGCCGTAGACGTCGCAGCCGATCTCCTGGAGGCGGCGCACGACGGTCTCGCGGCCGTACTCCATGCCCGCGACCCGGTCCGGGTGGTCGGCGGCCATCGCGATGGTGCGCGGCGCGCCCGGGGCGACGACCTCGGTGACCCCGGCCTCCGCGGTGCCGCCGGCGAGGAGCACGAGCAGGTCGACGGTCCGCTGGGCGGCCGCGGCGGCCGCCTGCGGGTCGACGCCCCGCTCGAAGCGCTTGGAGGCCTCGGAGGAGAGCTTCATGCGGCGGGCGGTGCGCGAGATCGACACGGAGTCGAAGTGCGCGGCCTCGATGACCACGTCGGTGGTCCCGGTGACGGCGCCGGTCTCCGGGTCGGTGACGGAGTCGGCGATCTCGGTGTTGGCGCCGCCCATGACGCCGGCGAGGCCGATCGGCCCGCTGTTGTCGGTGATCACCAGGTCCTCGGCGTCGAGCGTGCGCTTGACCCCGTCGAGGGTGGTGAACTTCTCGCCCTGCTCGGCGCGGCGGACGCCGATGGTGCCGTCGATCCGCGAACGGTCGTAGGCGTGCAGCGGCTGGCCGAGTTCGAGCATCACGTAGTTGGTGATGTCGACGGCGAGCGAGATCGGACGCATGCCGGCCTTCTGAAGGCGGCGCTGGAGCCAGATCGGCGAGCGCGCCTCGGGGTCGAGACCGGTGACGGTGCGGGCGGTGAAGCGGTCGCAGCCGGCCGGGTCGTCGATCCTGACCGGGTAGCCGTACGAGTTCGGGCCGGGCACGTCGAGCAGCGCGGGGTCACGCAGCGGCAGGCCGTAGGCGGTTGCCACCTCGCGGGCGATGCCGCGCAGGGACATGCAGTAGCCGCGGTCCGGGGTGACGTCGATGTGCAGCACCTCGTCGACGAGCTGGAGCAGCTCGATCGCGTCGGTGCCGGTCTCGTGCTCCGGCGGCAGCACGATGATGCCGTGCGTGCCGTCGTCGCCCATGCCGAGCTCGTCGCCGGAGCAGATCATGCCGTGCGAGGTCTTGCCGTACGTCTTGCGCGAAGCGATCGCGAAGTCGCCGGGCAGGACGGCACCGGGCAGGACCACGACGACCTTGTCACCGACGGAGAAGTTCCGGGCGCCGCAGACGATCTCCTGCGGCTCGCCGGTGCCGTTGGCGGTGCCGACGTCGACCGTGCAGAAGCGGATCGGCTTGCGGAAGCCCTCAAGCTCCTCGATGGTCAGCACCTGGCCGACGACGAGGGGGCCCTTGAGCCCGGCGCCGAGCTGCTCGACCGTCTCGACCTCCAGGCCGGCGTCGACGAGCTTGGCCGCGACGTCGCGACCGGATGCACCGGCGGGGAGGTCGACGTACTCCCGCAGCCACGAAAGCGGGACCCGCATCAGATCTCCATCCCGAAAGGCCGGGTGAAACGAACGTCACCCTCGACCATGTCTCGCATGTCTTCAACGTTGTGACGGAACATCAGCATCCGCTCGATGCCGAAGCCGAAGGCGAACCCGCTGTACTTCTCCGGGTCCACACCGCAGGCGGTCAGCACCTTGGGGTTGACCATGCCGCAGCCGCCGAGCTCGATCCAGCCCTCGCTGGAGCAGGTCCGGCACGGGCGGTCGGGGTTGCCCACCGACTCACCGCGGCACACGTAGCACTGCATGTCCATCTCGGCGGACGGCTCGGTGAACGGGAAGAAGTGCGGGCGCAGCCGGGTGGTGGTCTCCTCGCCGAAGAGCTCCTTGACCATGTGGTCGATGGTGCCGCGCAGGTCCGCCATGGTCAGGCCCTCGTCCACGGCGAGCAGCTCGACCTGGTGGAAGACCGGGGTGTGCGTCGCGTCGAGCTCGTCGGTGCGGTAGACGCGGCCCGGGCAGACGATGTAGACGGGCGGCTTGCGCTCCAGGAGCGAGCGCGCCTGCACCGGGGAGGTGTGGGTGCGCAGCACGACACCGGACTCGTCTCCCTCGGTGCCCTCGGGGCCCCGGACGAAGAAGGTGTCCTGCATCTGGCGCGCCGGGTGGTCGGGCGTGAAGTTGAGGGCGTCGAAGTTGAACCACTCCGCCTCGACCTCGGGGCCCTCCGCGACCTCGTACCCCATGCCGACGAAGATGTCCGCGACGCGGTCCATCAGCGTGGTCAGGGGGTGCCGGGCGCCCGCGGGGGTGCGGTCGTACGGCAGCGTGACATCCACCGCCTCCTCGACCAGCACCCGCTCGTCGCGCTCGGCCTCGAGCTCGGCGGTGCGGGCCCCGAAGGCCTTGTTCACGGCGCCGCGGGCCTGGCCCACGCGCTTGCCCGCCTCGGCCTTGGCCTGCGGGGGCAGGGCGCCGATCTCGCGGTTGGCGAGCGCCAGGGGCGAGCGGTCGCCCATGTGCGCGGTCTTCGCCTCGCGCAGCGCGTCGAGGTCGCCGGCGGACGCGAAGGCGGCGAGCGCCTCGTCCCGCATGCGCTCGATCTCTTCCGGTTTCAGTGCCTCGACCTCGACAGGGTCGTACGACTTGTTCGGTGCCGACATCTCTTCCCGTACTTCCGATGGCTGGCTGGTTGGGTCCCCCGCGCGACGCGCAGGACGCGCTCGGCACAAGGACACAAAGGTGCCAAAGGACGAGTCTAAGCGCCGCTGGGGGTGGAGGAGCCCGTGGGCCACCCGGCGAGACGCTCAGCAGGGCTACTGCGTGAGGTAGGCCGGGGCGCTCACGGGCAGGATAAATCGGAACTCGGCGCCGCCGCCGGGGCCGCGGCCGACCGTGATGGTGCCGCCGTGCGCCTCGACGATGCCCTTGACGATGTAGAGGCCCAGGCCGGTGCCTCCGCGCTTGCTCCCCCGCCAGAAGCGGGTGAAGACGCGGGCCATCGACTCCTCGGGGATCCCGGGGCCTTCGTCGGACACGGTGACGGCGGTTCCCTTCTCATGCGGCGACACCCCGATGGTGACCGTTCCCTCGCCGTGGCGCACCGCATTTTCGAGGAGGTTGCCGAGGATCTGGTCGATCTTGTCCGGATCGGCCCACAGGTCGGGGAGCGGACGGCTGATGCTGACGAGGAAGCGCTCGGGCGCCTGGCCGTTCGCGGTGAGTGCCTGTACGTGGCGGCCCACCGCGGTGGCGATGTCGACCGGCTGGCGGCGCACCTCCAGGCGGCCGGAGTCGATGCGCGAGATGTCGAGGAGCTCGGCGATGAGGCGGGTGACCCGGTTGGCGTCGGCGTCGACGGTCTCCAGCATCAGCCGCTTCTGGTCGTCGGTGAACCGCTCCCACTTGGCGAGCAGGGTCGCGGTGAACCCCTTGACGGAGGTCAGCGGGGAGCGCAGCTCGTGGGCCACCGTCGCGATCAGCTCGGCGTGGCTGCGTTCGGTGCGGCGGCGGGCCTCGGTGCCGCGCAGGGTGACGACGAGCCGGCGGACCGGGCCGGTGGGGTGGGTGCGGATGTAGCTGGCCGAGACGAGCACCTCCCGGCCGCCGGGAAGCAGCAGGTTCCGCTCGGGCTGGCCGCGGCGGGTGGCGAGGCCTCCGTACGGGTCCGTCAGCGCCCACCAGCGACGCCCTTCGAGGTCCTCCAGCGGGAGGGCCCGGTCGATGGGGGCGCCGAGCGCCTCCTGCGGCGCCAGAGCGGTGATCCGCGCGGCGGCCGCGTTGAAGCAGACCACCCGGCCGGTGTCGTCGGCGACGACGAGCCCGTCGGGCAGGTGGTCCGGGTCCACCTCGAAGCCGAGTCCGGCGCCCGGGACCTCGGCGGCCTCCCGCGCGGCGGGGACCACGGGCCGGGCGGCGCGGGCGCGGCCCGAGTCCACCGCCTGGGGCGGTACGCCGCACAGCCCGTCGGCGGCCGCGACCGGAGGGTCGAGGGCGTCCAGGAACGGCTCCTCGGCCGCGTCCGCGGCTCCGGGCCAGCTGTTCGTACCGACGGTCATGTCCCCGTACCCCACATCTCCGAGTAGCGCAGTGGGCCCCCCGGGCCGCCACACTACTAGCTGGGGGTCACGGAGCGGCACCCTCCGGGCGCCCGCTGTGCACGCGCGGACGCGTAGAGACACACGGCGGCGGCCGTCGCCAGGTTCAGACTCTCCGCCTTCCCGTGGATCGGGACCCGTACGACGGCGTCCGCGAGCGCCCGGGTCTCCTCCGGAAGGCCCCAGGCCTCGTTGCCGAACACCCAGGCGGAGGGGCCACCCATGGTGCCGGCGTCCAGTTCGGCGTCGAGGTCGTCCTCGCCGGCCCCGTCGGCCGCGAGGATCCGTACGCCGGCGGCGCGCAACCCTGCGACGGCCTGCTCCACCGGAACGCCGACGGCGACCGGCAGGTGGAAGAGGGAGCCCACGGAGGCCCGTACGGACTTGGGGTTGTAGAGGTCCACGGAGGCGTCGGTCAGCACCACCGCGTCGGCCCCGGCGGCGTCCGCGCAGCGCAGCACCGTACCCGCGTTGCCGGGGTCGCGCACGTGCGCGAGGACGGCGACGAGTCTGGGCCCGGCCTTGAGGATCTCTTCGAAGGGCGAGTCGAGGAAGTGGCAGACGCCCACGATCCCCTGGGGGGTGACGGTCTGGGAGACCTCGGCGAGCACCTCGTCGGAGGCGTGGTGCACACGGGCCCCCGCGTCCAGGGCCGCGCCGATGATCTCGGGATGGCGCTCGGCGGCCTCGACGGTGGCGAACAGCTCGATCAGGGTCGGGGCGCCCGTGGGACCGCGGTGCTCGACGGCCTCGCGGACCGCCTGCGGGCCCTCGGCGATGAACCGGCGCTCCTTGGTGCGGAAGTTGCGCCGCGCCAGTCGCCTGGCGGCGGCCACCCGCGGGGATCGGGGGGAGATCAGCTCGGCGGGGGTAGCCATGGTCTGCGGTTCTCTCTCGGGGTTCCGGAGCGCGCGCGGGCGCGGCCGGCGGGCGGACGTGGTGCGGGGCGAAAGCACACGGACCCGCAGGCGAATGCCTGCGGGTCCGTGGGGGCCGGCCGCGTGATCGCGGGCCGGCTAGCCCTTAGGCAGCGGCCTTGGGGGCGTTGACGTCGGCCGGGAGCGCCTTCTGCGCGACCTCGACGAGGGCGGCGAACGCGTTGGCGTCGTTGACGGCCAGCTCCGCGAGGATCTTGCGGTCCACCTCGATGTTGGCGGCCTTCAGACCCTGGATGAGGCGGTTGTACGTCATGCCGTTCTGGCGGGCAGCGGCGTTGATGCGCTGGATCCACAGCTGACGGAAGTCGCCCTTGCGCTTCTTGCGGTCGTTGAAGTTGTAGACCAGCGAGTGGGTGACCTGCTCCTTGGCCTTGCGGTACAGGCGCGAACGCTGACCGCGGTAGCCGGAGGCCGCCTCGAGGATCGCCCGGCGCTTCTTGTGGGCGTTTACTGCCCGCTTGACGCGTGCCACTTTTTAACTCCTTGTAGCGGGGCCGTGGGTGTCTTCACACGACCCGGAAATTCGATGGGGTCCCGGTCTCGACATGCTTCCGCTCCCGGCAGGGGGAGCGGAGATGTCAGATGCCGAGAAGCTTCTTGATCTTCGCGGCGTCGCCGGGAGCCATCTCCGCGTTGCCGGTGAGGCGACGGGTCAGGCGGGACGACTTGTGCTCGAGCAGGTGGCGCTTGCCGGCGCGCTCGCGGAGCACCTTGCCGGAGCCGGTGACCTTGAAACGCTTCTTGGTACCGCTGTGCGTCTTGTTCTTCGGCATGGCGCCGTTATCTCCTCGTCGGTGGCGCTCCCTCGCCGGTCCGCACCGGACCGGCTCGGGGGAGCGTCATGGTGTGTAGGTGATTCGAGACAGGTGCCTCGGAATCAGGCCTCGGCGTTCGCCTCACCGGCGTCGGCCTCGGTGACCTTGGCATCCTTGGCGTCCGTCGCCTCGACCGGGGCGGCCTCCTGGGAGGGAGTCGCTTCGTCGGCGGCGGCGGCGCCCTGGCGCTCGGCCTTGCGTGCGGCCTGCGCCTCGCGGGCTTCGGCCATGGCCTCGGTCTTCTTCTTGTGCGGACCGAGGACCATGATCATGTTTCGGCCGTCCTGCTTCGGGTTCGACTCGATGAAGCCGAGCTCCTCGACGTCCGAAGCGAGACGCTGCAGCAGTCGGTAGCCGAGTTCCGGCCGGGACTGCTCGCGACCACGGAACATGATCGTGATCTTGACCTTGTCGCCCTGCTTGAGGAACCGAACGACGTGACCCTTCTTGGTGTCGTAGTCGTGCGGGTCGATCTTCGGCCGGAGCTTCATTTCCTTGATGACCGTGTGCGCCTGGTTCTTGCGCGCCTCACGGGCCTTCATGGCCGACTCGTACTTGAACTTGCCGTAGTCCATGAGCTTGCAGACCGGCGGGCGTGCGGACGCCGCGACCTCGACCAGGTCGAGGTCGTACTCCTGTGCCAGCTCAAGCGCCTTGGCAAGCGGCACGATGCCGACCTGCTCGCCGCTGGGACCGACGAGTCGTACCTCGGGAACGCGAATCCGGTCGTTGATGCGGGGCTCGGTGCTGATGGATCCTCCTCGGTAGCACCACACGACTGCCTGGCAGACAGCCGCTGACGTGTATTTCCGTCAGACCGACCACAGCGGGAGAATGAAAAAGCCCCGCCGGGCACAGGCAGGGGCTCCAAAACGACCGGAGCACCGCCGCATGCAGCACGCGGGGCGCAGACTCGGGCGGCTTTCCATCGTCCGTACGGAACGATGGATGCCGCCTGACCGGTGACCCGCCGCCCCGGAAGGCGGTCAGGTGGGAGAACGGAGCCTCCACTTGTGGGCCGGACACCATGGCATCCGGCCGGTCGATGTACATACTAGCACCCGCGTTGCAAGCCCGCCGCACGGCATATCGTGGGGCTCATGACTGACGCGACACCCTCCACCGACCCCGCTGCCGACGGCGCCCCCGACTACGACGCCATGACCCGCGACATCGCGGACGTGCCCGCCGTCGAGGTGATCACGACGGTGGCCGTGCACCTGCTGAGCGCCGCGGCGGTCAACCTGGGCCTGGACAAGCCGGACTCCGAGCACAAGGACCTCGACGAGGCCCGCAAGCTGATCACGGCCCTGGCCGGACTCGTCACCGCGAGCGCCACCGAGATCAGCTCCTTCCACGCCGCCCCGCTGCGCGACGGTCTGAAGTCGCTCCAGCTGGCCTTCCGCGAGGCCTCGGTCGTCCCGGACGAGCCGGGCCAGGGCCCGGGCGAGAAGTTCACCGGTCCCGTCTTCGGCTGATCCGGGGACGAGCACCACGCGGGAGGGGCGGGCCGTGACGTCACGGCCCGCCCCTCCCGCGTCGTTCAGCGGGTGTAGAGGGGCTCGCCGGGCGGGACCGGAGCGTCCGGCGGCAGCAGCGCCAGGTCGAGGCCGCGCACCAAGCGGGCCCGCAGGGTGGTGTCCGCCGCCAGGGCCTCGGCGACGCGGCGGGCCGCGGCGGGGGCCTGGGCGTCGGCGGCCAGCACGATCGCCAGGGTTCCGTCAGCGTCGGCGCCGCCCGGGCCGAGGTGGGCGCACCGCACGGCCGGCTCGGCGGACACGGCGGCCCGTACGGCCTCCCGCACGGCGGGGTCGGCCAGTGGGTCGGTGTTCGTGCGGCCCTCGGCGAGCGCGAGCAGCGCAGGCCCGGTCAGCTGGTAGGCGACCGGGCCGGCCAGGTCCAGCACGACGGTGTCGGCCTTCTCGTGCGCGGCGGCCGCCAGAGCCTGGTGCAGCGGGACGGCCACCGGCCGGGCGGCCGGGTCCCAGAGCGCGAGCGAGGCGATCGAGGTGAAGGCCGGCAGGGCCCGCCGGTCCCCCGCCCGCAGGGTCGGGACGGCCATGTCGCTGGTCTTCTCCCGCTTGAGTCCGGTCTCCGGGTCGGTCTCCACCTCGCCGAGGACGGCCACCACCGGGACCAGCAGGCGGGCGCCCTTCAGTGCCGCCAGGACGCGCGGCTCCTGCGTGCGGTCCTCGGCCCATGCGGCGAGGGCCGCGGTCAGCTCGGGATCGGCGGAGCCGTCGTCGTCGGAGAAGCCCGGGTCGGGAATGTTCTTGTTCGCCATGTTCGCCACAGTTACCCGACCCTACTGTGCCGGGTCCGCGCCGCCGCCCCGGGGACCGCGTCGCGGGCGCCGGGCCAGTACGGCGGCCAGCACGAGCAGCACTGCTCCGGCGGCCGCGGCGGCCGGAGCGCCGAGCCGGGCGCCGCGCTCCGGCGGGCGGACCGGCTCGGGGCCCGGGCCGAAGTACCGGGCGGCGGCCGGGGCCGGGGCGGGTACCGCAGCCTCGGGCCGCATCTCGTCCGCGATCTGGAGGGCGGCTGCGGGATCGACCATTCCGTGGCCGCGGGCGTCGTCGCGACCACCGGCCGGGGAGTCGGAGGCGGTGTCCTCCAGCAGCTTCTTGATCTGGGCGGGGGACAGATCGGGGTGCGCGGCCCTGACCAGGGCCGCCGCTCCGGAGACGAAGGCGGCGGCGGCGCTGGTGCCCCAGCCCTCGTAGTAGGAGCGGTCCGGGTCGGCGATGACGACGTCGACTCCGGGGGCGCTCACGGTGGCATACCAATTGCGCGTGGAGAATTTCGCCTTCCGGCCGCGGCGGTCGACCGCGGTCACGGCGATGACCCCCGGGTAGGCGGCCGGGTAGGAGACGCGGTCGCCCGACTCGCCGCCGTTGCCTGCGGAGGCCACGACGACCACCCCCTTGGCGAGCGCATACTGGACCGCCTCGTCCTCGCCCGCCTCGTGGTGGGCGGAGTCGCTGTCGTCGCCGAGGGACAGGTTGATCACGTCGGCCCCGTGGTCTGCGGCCCAGCGGATGCCTTCGGCCAGGGCACCGCCCTTGCTTTCGCGTGCCTTGGCCCGGCCCGGGTCGCTCTCTTCGAGGATCACCCGTACGGGCAGGATCCGCGCCTGCGGCGCGACGCCGAGGACTCCCTGGCTGCGGCTCGGACCGTGCCCGTGCCCGGCGATGATGCTCGCCATGGCGGTCCCGTGGCGGGCCCAGGCCCGGTCGCCGGGGCCGGCGCCCATGCCGATGAGGTCGGTGCCGGCGAGGACCTGGCCGGACAGGTCCGGGTGGGACTCGTCGACGCCGGTGTCGAGGACGGCGACGGTCACGCCGTCCCCGCGGGTGGTGCCCCAGGCCTCCTCGGCGCGCAGGGCCAGGAGCCCCCACTGGCGGTCGCGGATGGTGTCGGCAGCGGCCGGGGCGGCAGTGGCGGTGGCCAGGAGAGCGGCGGCGGCGAACACGGCCGCACCACGGAGGAGGGCCCGGGCGGAGGCTCCGGCGAGGGTCATCGTGCGGCCTTCGGGGCTGGGGTGACGGGCGGTGCGGCGAGGGCCGCCAGACCGTCCCCGATGCGGTCGGCGACCGCCGTGGCCTCGTGGCCGAGGCCCGCCTGAGCGGCGGCGCCCGTGGCGCCCTTCGCGACGAGGTCCCCGGCCGGGCGCGGGGCCTCCTGGGGGCGGCCGTCGGCGAAGGCGGAGACGGCATAGACGACAACGGGGGCCTCGGTGCGTACGGAGGCGGCCCAGGCGGCGCGCTGGTCGTCGGCGAACCCGTAGGCGGGCGGGGCGGTGAGTCGGCCCCGGAGGGAGCTCATCGTGGGCCCGTCGGCGGGAGTGAAGACCATGCCGACGGCGATCAGGGCGCTGCGGGTGGCGTCGGTGTAGGTGGCGCGGAGCACGCGGGTGCAGCCGGTCTCGGCCACCGCGGCCAGCCAGTCGGCGGGCAGGGCGGCGGGGCAGTCGGCGTCGGGGGCGAGCGCGACGCGGGTCCAGGTGCGGTCGGCGCCGCCGGGGCCGGCCGAGGGGCCGGCGAGGACGGGCGGAAAGAGGCTGTCCACGGGGGCCGCGCGCCACAGCGAGCCGGCCTTGCGGTAGGCGGCGTCGGCGGGCAGGGGGCGGTTCGCGGCGCGGTGTTCGGCCCAGGTGGTGAGGGCGGCTCCGCCGACGAGGCCGCCGCCGAGGACGAGGCAGAGGGTGGCGGCCACGACGCGGCCGGGGTGACGGCGCGGCGGGACGTGGGTGGGCCGGGGCGGCGGGGACCAGGGGTCGGGCTCGCCCGGGATCGTGGTCCGCGGTGTCGTCGTGGTCATCCGGCGGCTCCGCCCCCCGTTCCGTACGGCTGCCTGCCCGTACTCTACGGGGTTCGCGGACACCCACCCGGCGGAGCGGTCCCGTCGGGCCACGTTCTACGTCCCGGCCGACGCCCCGACCTGTCCCCACCCCGGCCCGGCAGATCCCCCTCACCACTGCCGCGCCGCCTCTCCCCCGGCCACGCTGCCCCTCGGCCTCGCCCCCTCCAGCCTCGCCGGTGTTCGAGGCACGGGGTCCGGGCGGAGCCCCGGGGGTTGGCCCGGGGCCCTACCCACCGGTAGAGACCTCTGGCAAGCTGCCGCCCATGAACTCCCCCGCCGCCGACCGCGCCCGGTACGACCGGGCGACCGCGCACCTGGACGCGCCGCTGGCCATCGTGGATGTCGAGGCCTTCGACGCCAATGCAGACGATCTCGTGCGCCGGGCCGGCGGCAAGCCGGTCCGGGTCGCCAGCAAGTCGGTCCGGTGCCGTGCTTTGCTCGAACGGGTGCTGGCCCGCCCCGGGTTCGCCGGGATCATGTCGTACACCCTCGCCGAGTCGCTCTGGCTGGCCCGTTCCGGGTTCGAGGACGTGCTCCTCGCCTACCCCTCCGCGGACCGGGCCGGTTTCGGCGAGCTGGCCGGCGACGCCAAGCTGGCCGCGGCCGTCACCGTGATGGTGGACGACCCCGCGCAGCTGGACCTGGTCGACGCGGCCCGTGACGGCGGTGCCGAGGAGATCCGGGTGTGCCTGGAACTGGACACCGCCCTGCACCTGATGGGCGGCCGGATCCGGGTGGGCGCGCGCCGGTCGCCGCTGCGCGAACCGGCGGAACTGGCGGCGCTGGCCCGGGCAGTCGTCGCGCGCCCCGGGTTCCGGGTGGTGGGGCTGATGGCGTACGAGGGCCATGTCGCCGGGGTCGGGGACGCTCTGGCGGGGCGCCCCCTGCGGTCTCGGGCGATCCGGCTGATGCAGGGCGCGGCCCGCAGGGAGTTGGCGGCGCGCCGGGCCGCGGTGGTGGCGGCCGTACGGGCCGTCGTACCGGACCTGGAGTTCGTCAACGGCGGCGGCACGGGCAGCGTGCAGCAGACCGCGGCCGAGGAGGCGGTGACCGAGATCGCCGCTGGGTCGGGGCTGTACGTGCCGCGGCTCTTCGACAACTACACCTCGTTCAGCGGCCGACCGGCCGCCCTCTTCGCCCAGCCGGTGGTACGCCGGCCCGGGGTGGGGGTGGTCACGGTGCTCGGCGGCGGCTACCCGGCGTCCGGGGCGCCCGGCCCGGACCGGCTGCCGGTCCCGTACCTGCCGCAGGGGCTGCGCTACGACCCGCAGGAGGGCGCGGGCGAGGTGCAGACGCCGCTGCTGGGGAGCCCGGCCGACGACCTGCTGATCGGCGACCGGGTCTGGTTCCGCCATGCGAAGGCCGGCGAACTGTGCGAGCGGTTCGACACCCTGCACCTTGTGGAGGGCGACCGGGTCTCGGGCAGTGTGCCGACCTATCGGGGCGAGGGCCTCACCTTTCTGTGACGGCCTGGAACACGGTGTCCGCCTGATCCGGAATGACGCTCGTGTCGTCGCGGCGGACCGGGCCGGCGGTGCCGTCGTGGTCGATGTAGCCGGTGGTGGAGCAGGGGTAGGGGCTGGTCCTCTGCTTCTTGGGCTCGATGAACATCGGGTTGACGATCCATTTGCCGTCGCTGTTGTCGTAGGCCCGGCACATGAGCTCGGTCTTGTTCCGGTTCACCGCGAGCCGCAGGACGGTCGCGTCCCGCAGGAACGTGATGTCGGTGTCGGAGTCTCCCGCCGCGAACACCGGGCGGCGGGCGGGCGGCTGGACCGTCCCGGCGGCGGGGCCGCGCACTCCGAAGACCTCTTTGTTGATCCAGCAGCGCTTGCCGTCGATGTACGTGATCATCGTGTCGGCTCCGTCCGCGACGGAGCCGCATCCCTGGAGGTGGGCGGTGTACGCCCCGCCGCGGGTCGTGGTGTTGCGGATGCCGATGACGCGGTCGGCGCCGATGCCGACGGCCGCGGCCCAGACCTCGACGACCGGCTGGGGGGAGGCCGAGCTGATCCAGACGTCGAAGCCGGCCTTGACGAGGCTCTTGATCAGGTCCTTCTGCTGGTCGTAGTAGCGCACCCACCCGGTGGCGCTGCCGGTGCCGACCTGCTGGGTGGCGCCGACGGGCGCGTCGAGGTTCTCGGTGCGGGCGGCGGCGGCGAAGCCGCGGATCTCGTGGGCGGTCCAGCCCTGCATCAGCTGGGGCAGCCAGGCGTACCCGGGTTCCATCGTGCGGCGGTCCCAGCCGGTGAAGGCGGTGGCTCCGGTGCGGGTCGCGGCGGTGCCGTAGACCGCCCTGATCTCGTCCGCGCAGCCGGCTCCCGCGGGGGTCCCGGTGGGCAGCGGGGTGCCCGGGCGGGCGAGGGCGGCGCAGGCGTCGGCGAGGGCCCCGGCGGCGGCCGGGCTCAGGAAGCGGCTGGTGGTGGTCCAGTCCCCGCGGGCGGGCTGGCGGACCTTGCCGTTGCGGAGCAGCCAGAACATGGTGGCGTCGCCGACGTCGTTCTTGACGACGGTGTTGTCCCAGTCGAAGACGGCGACGGGCCTGGCGCGGGTGGGGCGGTGGGGGCCGCAGCGGCCGTAGCGGTCGATGAGCTGCTGGAGGCGCGCCTGGTTGTCGCCGTACCAGCCGGTCGTCAGCCGCGGGGTGGCGCAGTGCGCAAGGGGGCCTGCGGCCGCGGCGGTGGGGCCGGCGGCGACGAGGGCCGCCACGGTGACCGCGGCGGCGGCGAGCGCCTGGAGGCGCTGGGTGGTGGTGCGTGGGGACACGGGTGATCGCTCCTGGCGGTGAAGGCGTCACGGGCGGTGGAGCACGACAGCCGGGCGTCGTGCGACGCCCGGCTGTCGGGTGGGTGGTGGTGGGTGAGCTCTAGAGGGGCGTGACGTACGCGCCCGAGATGCCACCGTCGACGAGGAAGTCGGTGGCGTTGATGAAGGAAGAGTCGTCGCTGGCGAGGAAGGCGACGGCGGCGGCGATCTCGGTGGGCTCGGCGAACCGGCCCAGCGGGATGTGCACGAGGCGGCGGGCGGCGCGCTCGGGGTCCTTGGCGAACAGTTCCTGGAGCAGCGGGGTGTTGACGGGCCCCGGGCACAGGGCGTTGACGCGGATGCCCTCGCGGGCGAACTGGACGCCGAGCTCGCGCGACATGGCGAGGACGCCGCCCTTGGAAGCCGTGTAGGAGATCTGGGAGGTGGCGGCGCCCATGATGGCGACGAAGGAGGCGGTGTTGATGATGGAGCCGCGGCCCTGGCGCTGCATGTAGGGCAGTGCGGCCTTGCAGCAGAGGTAGACGGAGGTGAGGTTGACGTCCTGGACGCGGCGCCAGGCGTCGAGCTCGGTGGTGAGGATGGAGTCGTCGTCCGGGGGCGAGATGCCCGCGTTGTTGAAGGCGATGTCGACGGAGCCGTAGGTGTCGAAGGCGGTCTTGAAGAGGGCCTCGACGTCTTCCTTGTCGGTGACGTCGACCTTCACGAAGAGGCCTCCGACCTCCTCGGCGGCGGCCTTGCCGGCCGTCTCGTCGATGTCCGCGCAGACGACGTTGGCGCCTTCGGAGGCCAGTCGGCGGGCGGTGGCGAGGCCGATGCCGCTGCCGGCTCCCGTGATGACGGCGGTGCGGCCGACGAGGCGGCGGCAGATGATCGCGTTGGGCTCTACGGACATGGGGTCAGGCCTCCGTGCTGATGAAGACGTTCTTGGTCTCGGTGAAAGCGGTGAGGGCGTCGGGTCCGAGCTCACGGCCGAGCCCGGACTGCTTGTAGCCGCCGAAGGGGGTCCAGTAGCGGACGCTGCTGTGGGAGTTGACGGACAGGTTGCCGGCGGCGACGGCCCGCGAGACGCGCAGCGCGCGGCCGATGTCCCGGGTCCACAGGGAACCGGAGAGGCCGTATGCGGTGGCGTTGGCCAGGCGTACGGCGTCCTCCTCGTCCTCGAAGGGCAGGACGACGGCGACGGGCCCGAAGACCTCCTCGACGGCGACGGGCGCGGCGGGGTCGACATCGGTGACGAGGGTCGGCGGGTACCAGAAGCCGGGGCCTTCGGGGGCGGTGCCGCGGACCGCGGTGAGGTCGTCGGTGACGAAGGACCGGACTCGGTCCAGCTGGGACCGGGAGATCAGCGGGCCCATCTGCGTCTTCTCGTCGAGCGGGTCGCCGACGGCGACGTCCGCGATGCGGGGGGCGACGAGGTCGAGGAAGCGGTCGTACGCGGAGCGCTGGACGAGGATGCGGGTGCGGGCGCAGCAGTCCTGGCCGGTGTTGTCGAGGAAGGACATGGGGGCGGCGGCCGCGGCGGCCTCCAGGTCGGCGTCGGCGAAGACGATGTTGGGGCTCTTGCCGCCGAGTTCGAGGGTGACGCGCTTCACCCGTTCGGCGCACTTGGCCATGATCTGCTTGCCGACCCGGGTGGAGCCGGTGAAGACGATCTTCGCGACGCCGGGGTGTTCGACGAGGGCGTCGCCCGCGGTGTCGCCGCGGCCGGGGAGCACCTGGAAGAGGTGCTCGGGGATCCCGGCCTCAAGGGCGAGTTCGGCGAGGCGCAGCGCGGTCAGGGGGGTGGTCTCGGCGGGCTTGAGGATGACGGCGTTGCCTGCGGCGAGGGCCGGGGCCAGGCCCCAGGCGGCGATCGGCAGGGGGAAGTTCCACGGGGCGATCACGCCGATGACGCCGAGGGGTTCGAGGAAGGTGACGTCGATGCCGCCGGCGACGGGGATCTGACGGCCGGAGAGCCGTTCCACGCCCCCGGCGGCGAAGTCGAGGAGGTCGCGTACGTTGCCGGCTTCCCAGCGGGCGTTGCCGATTGTGTGGCCGGCTTCGCGGACCTCCAGCTGCGCCAGTTCCTCGACGTGTGCGTCGACGACCGCGGCGAAGCGGCGCAGCAGGCGGGCCCGGTCGGCGGGGGCGGCCGCCGCCCAGGCGCGCTGGGCCGCGGCGGCCCGGGCGACGGCGGCGTCGACGTCGTCCCGTGTGGCGGCCGGGACGACGGCGACGAGTTCCTCGGTGGCCGGATTGAGCACTCTCAGATCGAAGGGGGCCAGCGCATCGGACACGTGGTGCCTCACAGTTTCGGTTCGGTGGCGTGGATGACTACAGGCGTTCGAAGGAGCGGCGCAGCTCCCAGTCGGTCACCGCGGAGTCGTAGGCGTCGAGTTCCACGCGGGCCATGTTCCGGTAGTGGGCGACGACCTCGGGGCCGAACGCGGCCTTGGCGATCTCGCTGTTCTCCCAGAGTTCGGCGGCCTCGCGCAGGGTCGCGGGGACGTGGGCGTAGTCGCCGGTGTAGGCGTTGCCGGTGCAGATCGGGGGCAGTTCCAGGCGGTTCTCGATGCCGTAGAGGCCGGCCGCGACCAGGCCGGCGACGGCGAGGTAGGGGTTGACGTCGCCGCCGGGGAGGCGGTTCTCGAAGCGCATGGAGCGGCCGTGGCCGACGACGCGCAGGGCGCAGGTGCGGTTGTCGAGGCCCCAGGCGACGGCGGTCGGCGCGAAGGATCCGGGCCGGAAACGCTTGTACGAGTTGATGTTCGGGGCGTAGAGAAGGGAGAAGTCGCGCAGCGCGGCGAGCTGGCCGGCCAGGAAGTGGCGCATCACCGGTGACATACCGTGTTCCTCGTGGCCCTCTCCGGCCATCGCGTTGCGTCCGTCGGCGTCGGTGAGGGAGAGGTGGATATGACAGGAGTTGCCCTCGCGCTCGTCGTACTTGGCCATGAAGGTGAGCGAGACGCCTTCCTGTGCGGCGATCTCCTTGGCGCCGGTCTTGTAGACGGAGTGCTGGTCGCAGGTGGTGAGCGCCTCGTCGTAGCGGAAGGCGATCTCGTGCTGGCCGAGGTTGCACTCGCCCTTGGCCGACTCGACGGTCAGACCGGCGGCCTGCATCTCGTTGCGGATCCGGCGCAGCAGGGGTTCGACACGGCCGGTCCCGAGGACCGAGTAGTCGATGTTGTACTGGTTGGCGGGGGTCAGGCCGCGGTAGTTGGCGTTCCAGGCCTGCTCGTAGGTGTCCTGGAAGACCATGAACTCCAGCTCGGTGCCGACCATCGCGGTGTATCCGTGCTCGGCGAGGCGTTCCAGCTGGCGGCGCAGGATCTGGCGGGGGGCGGCCACGACGGGGGTGCCGTCGTTCCAGGCGAGGTCGGCCAGGATGAAGGCGCTGCCGGGGTTCCAGGGGATGCGGCGCAGGGTGGCGGGGTCGGGATGCATGGCGAAGTCGCCGTAGCCCCGCTCCCAGGAGGACATCTCGTAGCCGTCGACGGTGTTCATGTCGGTGTCGACGGCCAGCAGGTAGTTGCAGCCCTCGGTGCCGTGCGCGAGGACCTCGTCCAGGAAGAACTGTGCGGCGAACCGCTTGCCCTGGAGCCGCCCCTGCATGTCGGGGAAGGCCAGGACCACGGTGTCGATCTCACCGCTGGCGACGAGGGCACGGAGCTCCTCGGGCGCGAGCGGCGGCTTGCGGTCTACCACGGGAATCTCTCCTTCGGTGAGCCGAGGAGGCCTAAGGTATTGAATAGAACCATTGCTTGGGAAGGGGAGGGACCGAGATGACCGATACGGCGAGCGAGGGCGACGCCGCCCGGCGCCTGAACCCGGTGCTGCGCCAGGTGCGGGCGGGCAACGGCTTCGAGGAGGCGCTGCAGCAGATCCTCCAGGTGGTCCGCCTGGGCCTGGTGCCCGGCGGCGAAAGGCTGCCGCCCGAGCGCGAGCTGGCCGAGCGGATGGGGATCAGCCGGGTCACCCTGCGCGAGGTCCTGAAGGTACTTCAGGACCAGGGCCTGGTGGAGGCGCGGCGCGGCCGGTACGGCGGAACGTTCGTGCTGCCCCGTCCCGACACCCCGGCCGGCGGCACGGAGGAGGAGCTGCGCAGGCGGGTGGCGGGCGTGGACATCGAGGACGTGCTGCGCTTCCGCGAGGTCCTGGAGGTGGGGGCGGCCGGGCTGTGCGCCTCCCAGGGGCTGACCGAAGAGGGCACCGAACGGCTGCTCGCGGCCCTGGACGCCACCCACGACGCCCCGCTGGCGGACTACCGCAGGCAAGACACGCTCTTCCACCTCGCCCTGTGCGAGCTCGCCGGGTCGGCCACCCTGACGGCCCAGTACGCGGCCGTCCGCGCCACGGTCAACGACCTGCTCGACTGCATCCCGCTGCTGGTGCGCAACCTGGAGCACTCCCAGCAGCAGCACAGCGCGCTGGTGGAGTCGGTATTGGAGGGGGATGCGGCTCGGGCCCGCGCGACCATGCGCGAGCACTGCTGCGGCACGGCCGCACTGCTGCGCGGCTTCCTCGCCTGAGCCGGCCGGGGAGCGGGGATCTCGGGGCGCCCGAGAGGCTTTCGTAACTTCTGTTTTACGCAGAGGTCTTGCGCGCTCCGCTCCACTAGGGCAAAGGTACGCCCCACAACCATTGCCCTGAGGCAGGAGCGCACGATGGCCGACGACACCGAGGCACGGCTGGCAGCCGTACCCGCACCCACCACGTCACCCGCCGGCGGCGACGGCCCGGACGACTACCTGGAGCGCCGCACGCTGCGCCGCGGCAGTGCCGGGTGGCTGCTCCTGACCGGCCTCGGCGTCGCCTACGTCGTCTCCGGGGACTTCTCCGGCTGGAACGTCGGGCTCGACAAGGGCGGCTTCGGCGGTCTCGCCATCGCCACCGTCCTGATGGGCGCCATGTACGCCTGCCTGGTCTTCTCCCTCGCCGAGCTGTCGACGATCCTGCCGACGGCGGGCGGCGGCTACGGCTTCGCCCGCCGCGCGCTGGGCCCCTGGGGCGGCTTCCTGACCGGCACCGCCATCCTCATCGAATACATCCTGGCCCCCGCGGCGATCGTCATCTTCATCGGCGACTACGTGGAGTCCCTCGGCCTCTTCGGCCTCACCTCCAGCTGGCCCGTCTACCTCGGCTGCTTCGTGATCTTCATCGGCGTGCACCTGTGGGGCGTCGGCGAGGCGCTCCGCTTCAGCCTCGTCGTGACCGCCGTCGCCGTCGCCGCACTGCTGATCTTCGCGGTCGGCGCCTTCACGGAGTTCAGCGCGGACGGCCTCAACGACATCCCGGTCGACCCGACCGCCTTCGGCTCGAACTCCTGGCTGCCGCTGGGCGTGCTCGGCATCTGGGCCGCCTTCCCCTTCGGCATGTGGTTCTTCCTCGGCGTGGAAGGCGTACCGCTGGCGGCCGAGGAGGCGAAGGACCCGGTCCGCTCCATGCCGAAGGCGCTGTCCATCTCCATGGGCATCCTCGCCCTGCTGGCCCTGATCACCTTCTTCGCGGCGACCGGCGCGCAGGGCGCAGACGCCGTCAAGACGGCCGGCAATCCGCTGGTGGTCGCCCTGGAAGGGGACGGCGGCCCGACCGCACTGAGCCGTTTCGTGAACTACGCGGGTCTGGCGGGCCTGGTGGCCTCCTTCTTCTCGCTGATCTACGCGGGATCGCGCCAGCTCTTCGCCCTCTCCCGGGCCGGCTACCTGCCCCGCTTCCTGTCCCTGACCTCCAAGCGCAAGGCCCCGTACCTCGGCCTGGTCATCCCCGGCGCGATCGGCTTCGCCCTGGCCGCGGCCACCGGCAACGGCGCCCGCATGCTCAACATCGCGGTCTTCGGCGCGACCATCTCCTACGCCCTGATGGCGCTCTCGCACATCGTGCTGCGCCGCCGGGAGCCGCAGCTGGCGCGTCCGTACCGCACCCCGGGCGGCATCCTGACCTCCTCGGTGGCCTTCGCGCTCGCCCTGTCGGCCCTGGTCGCGACCTTCCTGGTGGACAAGGACGCGGCCTTCATCGCCCTGGCCGTGTACGCCGTCGCCCTGGCCTACTTCGCCTTCCACAGCCGCCACCACCTGGTGGCCTCGGCCCCCGAGGAGGAGTTCGCGGCCCTCGCGGAAGCCGAGGCGGAGCTGGCCCGCGACTGAGATCCTGTCCTGTCCCGTCCTGTCCTGTCGTCCGCCGTCCCGTTCACGGAGGTAGAGAACGTGCCCAGGCCGCTCATCGGCATCACCACCTACGTCGAGGAATCCACCCGCTACGGGGTGTGGGACCTGCCTACGTCCCTCGTACCGGCCGGGTACTACGCACTCGTCCAGGCGGCGGGCGGCGCGGCCGTACTGCTGCCCCCGGACGAACCCGGTGCGGCGGCGGAGGTGTTGAGCCGGGTGGACGGCCTCGTGGTCGCGGGCGGCCCGGACCTGGACCCGGTCCACTACGGCGCCGCACGCGACCCCCGTACGGGCCCGCCCGCGACGGTCCGCGACCACTGGGAGCTGGCCCTGATCAACGCGGCGCTGGAGGCGGACGTGCCCGTGCTCGGCATCTGCCGGGGGATGCAGGCGCTGAACGTGGCCCTGGGCGGCACGCTGGTCCAGCACATCGACGGCCACGTCGACACCCCGGACGTCACCTCCTGGCACCCGGTGCGCCCCGTCCCGGGCACCCGGTACGCCGAGCTGGTCCCGGAGGAGGCGCAGGTACCGACCTACCACCATCAGGCGGTCGAGCGCCTGGGGCGCGGCCTGGTCGTCTCGGCGCACGCGCTCGACGGGACGGTGGAGGCGATCGAGCTGCCCGACCCGGCGCGCTGGGCGCTGGGCGTGCAGTGGCACCCGGAGCGTGACAAGGACACGCGGGTGATGTCCTCGCTGATCGAGGCGGCCGCGGCGCACCGCGGGGTTCCGGTGGCCTGAACGGCGTACGGCGACGGCCGCCCCGCCCCCGCAACCGCGCGGGGCGGGGCGGCCGAGGTCCGCCCGGACAGCGCCGCCCCCGAGCCCGCATGGCCCCGGAACCCTCACATGTGCACGCTGGAGGGAGGGGGGACGGAGTCACACGGCACGGCCGCCGCCCTGCTGTCCGACAGATCACAGTGACGGACGGGACGCCGCCTCCTGCGATGCGTGATCGATACACCGATCTCTGCTCGTTCCCACCCGCCCGAGGAGACAGACCCGTGACCACCGGCGAGGCCCTGCCCGAGAGCTACTACGAGCGGACGGGCGGCCACCGCTACAAGCCCACCGCCCACGCGGGCGGTGCGTGGAACACCGGCGAGCAGCACTTCAGCCCGCTCGCCGGCCTCGTGGTGCACGCGATCGACGGACACCTGGCGGGGCGGCCCGCACCGTCGGCACTCGCGCGGATCAGCTACGACATCCTCGGCCGTATCGCCCTCGACGAGTGCGAGATCACCGTCGAGACCCTGCGCCCGGGCCGCACCATCGAGCTGCTGGAGGCGACCGTGGCCATCGGCGGCCGGCCGGTGGTCCGCGCCCGCGCCTGGCTGCTGGCGACCCTGGACTCCACCTCGGTGGCCGACAGCCCGCACGAGCCCCTCCCCGCTCCCGGGGAACTCGACGTCTGGGCCATGGACGAGGAATGGGACGGCGGCTTCGTCTCCTCCATCGAGGTCCGCCGGACGCCGCCCTCCCGCCGCGGCCGCACGGCGGCCTGGGTGTCCTCGCCGCTCACCCTGGTCGCGGGCGAGCCCAGCAGCGCCCTCGCCTCGTACGTCGCCCTGGTGGACACCGCGAACGGCGTCGCGGCCCAGCAGGACCCCACCGCGTGGATGTTCCCGAACCTCGACCTGACGATCCACCTGCACCGACAGCCGCGCGGCCCATGGACCGGCCTGGACACCACCGTCACCTTCGGCCCGTCGGGTCAGGGGCTCACCAGCAGCGTCCTGCACGATCTCGACGGCCCGGTCGGCCACGCCGAACAGATCCTCACGGTCCGCCCGCTGCCCTAGGGTCCGTCCGATGCCCTGGGGTCCGTCCGCCGGCCCGGCCCCTGGGCGGTGCCCCGGGTCAGGGACAGCAGGTCCCGGGCCGGGCCCGCCGGGCGAGCGCCCGCGGGCCACACCGCCCGCAGGGCCCGACCCAGCCCGGCGCCCGTCACCGGCACCGCCACCAGCCTGCGCGCCGCCAGCTCGTCCACCACGGCGAGCTCCGACAGCACGCACGGCCCGGCGCCGCCCAGCGCGGCCGCCTTCACCGCCGTCGTCGACGCCAGCTCCAGCAGCGGCGCGGCCAGCCCGCCGTGCCCGGCGAGCGCCGCGTCCAGCACCTGCCGCGTCCCCGATCCCCGCTCCCGCAGGATCAGCGGCGTCGCGGCGAGTTCCGCCGCCTCCACGCCCCGCGCGCGCCGCGCCCACGGGTGCGCCGACGCCACCGCCACGACCAGCCGGTCCTGCGCGATCACCGCCGAGTCCAGGCCCTCGGGCACCGTCAGCCCCTCCACGAAGCCGAGGTCGGCCTCGTGCGCGAGGACCCGCTGCACGACCAGCGCCGAGTTGCCCGCGTGCAGTGACACCGCCGTGTCCGGACGCTGACCGCGCAGCGCGATCAACCACCCGGGCAACAGGTACTCCGCGATCGTCATGCTGGCCGCCACCCGCAGCCGCGAGTCCCGCCGCCCCCGCAGCGCCTGTGCGCCGGCGTCGAAGGCCTCGGCCGCCTCCACCACCCGCCGGGCCCAGTCCGTGACCAGCGCGCCTTCGGCCGTCAGCGTCGAGCCACGCGGGGAGCGGTCCACCAGGGCGACGCCCAGCCGGGTCTCCATTGCCCGGATCCGGCTGCTCGCCGCGGGCTGGGTGATGCCCAGCCGCCGGGCCGCGCCGCTCAGGCTGCCCATCCGGGCCACCGCGAGCAGCAGCTCCAGTGCACCCAGGTCCGGTACGCGGTGTGCCAGCGGAATCATGTTCTCCTCACCCATAACATCAGTTTATGGCCTTATAGAGAGGTGATCCCTGCCGCGCGTCCCGCCCCGGCGTGACGCTGGACCCATGGCCACCACCCTCGTGCGACCCCGCTCCCTCACCGAGCCCGCGCCCGCCGCCCACAAGGCACCTGCGCTGCGCCACCTCGGCCCCAACTGGTACGCCTCCGTCATGGGCACCGCGATGGTCGCCAACGCCGGTGCGACCCTCCCGTACCAGCTGCCCGGCCAGCGCGTGGCCTGCCAGCTCGTCTGGGCACTCTCCGCGGCCGCCCTCGCCGTCCTGCTGGTCGCCCGTGCCGGGCACTGGCTGCACCACCGCGACCAGGCCCGCGCCCACCTGCTCGACCCCGCCGTGGCCCCCTTCTACGGCTGCCTGTCCATGGCGCTGCTGGCCGTCGGCGGCGGCACCCTCATCGTCGGCAGGGACCTCGTCGGAACCGGCGCCGCCGTGGCCGCGGACACCGTGCTGTTCACCGCGGGCACGGCGATCGGCCTGGTCGCGGCTGTGGCCGTGCCCTACCTGATGGTGGTGCGCCACAAGGTCGAACCGGGGCAGGCGAGCCCGGTGTGGCTGCTCCCCCTCGTCGCCCCCATGGTCTCGGCCGCCCTCGGCCCGCTGCTGATCCCCCACCTGCCCGCCGGCCAGCCCCGCGAGGCCATGCTGCTCGCCTGCTACGCCATGTTCGGCACCAGCCTGCTCGCCACCCTGCTCGTGCTCCCCCTCATCTTCGGCCGGCTGGTCGTGGGCGGTCCCCTCCCCCTGGCCCTCACCCCCACCCTGTTCCTGGTCCTCGGTCCGCTCGGACAGTCCACCACCGCCGTGAACCAGCTCGCCGACATGGCCCCCGGGGCCGTCGGCGCCCCCTACGCCGACGCCCTCGCCGGCTTCGCGGTCGTCTACGGGGTGCCCGTGATGGGATTCGCCCTGCTCTGGCTGGCACTCGCCGGGTGCATGCTGGTGCGGGCGGCCCGGGGCGGCATGGGCTTCGCGATGACCTGGTGGGCGCTGACCTTCCCCGTGGGCACCTGTGTCACCGGCGCCGCCGGCCTGGCCCGCCACACCGGGCTCACCGCCCTCGGCTGGCTGGCCGCGGCACTCTTCCTCGCCCTGCTGACGGCCTGGCTCCTCGCCGCCGCCCACACCCTCCGGGGCCTGTTCACGGGCCGGCTGCTCGCCGGCTGACCGCCCCCTTGCGGGGGGGGACAGGCGGATCCGGGCGCGGTCCCGTCCTGGCCGAGATCGCCGTCACTCGCCGAGCCGGGGAGGCACTCCGCCGTGGCACCACCGCACCGGCACCGTCCCGCCCCGGCAACCGGCCACTCCGAGAGGAACCGAAGAGCGAGCCGAACCGCTCAGCACGCGGCGGCCAGCGCAGCGGCCAGTACCGTCGGCGCGTCGGCCAGCGAGGGCCCGTACCAGGTCAGGTGCCTGCCGTCGACCAGGGCCGCCGGGAGGCCGGGGAAGGCCTCCGGGCCGTCCGCGGCCGTGAAACGGTACGGCTCGTCCGGCAGCACCACCAGATCGCAGCCGGCCGCGGCCAGCTCCTCCACCGGGATCTTCGGGTACCGCTCCGCGTGCCCGGCGTAGACGTTGCGCACCCCGAGCCGTGCCAGCAGGTCGCCCGCGAAGGTGTCCCGGCCGAGCACCATCCACGGCCGCCGCCACACCGGTACGAAGGCCGTGAGCTCTCCCACCGGTTCCACGCGGGCCCACGCCGCCTCCGCGTCCGCCAGCCACGCCGGTCTCGGCAGTCCCAGCGCGCCCACCAGCACCCGGTCCAACTCCCGCAGCGCCTGGGGGAGGTCGCGGATCTCGGTGACGAGCACCTCCACGCCGGCGGCCCTCAGCGCGGCGAGGTCCGGTGCCCGGTTCTCCTCCTCGTTGGCGATCACCAGGTCCGGGCGGAGCTCCGCGATCCTGCGCACATCGGGGTTCTTCGTCCCCCCGATCCGCTCCACCGTCCCGAGGCCGCCGGGGTGCGTGCACCAGTCGGTGACCCCGACGAGCCGCCCGGGCGCGCTCACGGCCACCGCCTCGCTCAGCGACGGCACCAGCGACACGACGCGCCGCACGCCGGGGCTCACCGGCCGGGAGACGGGGGCTCGGACGTCGCGTGGATGTGCTCCCCCACGGCGACGACCAGGATCCGGGTGTCCTCGGTGACGGCCCGCCAGCGGTGGCGCACACCGCCGGACAGGAACAACGCGTCCCCGCTCTCCAGCCGGTACGCCCGCCCTTCGGCCTCCACCTGGCAAGCACCCTCGACCACGTACATCAGCTCGTCGTTGCGGTGCTGGTACTCGCGCCCGGCGTCCTGGTCCCCGGTGAACTCCATGGCGTGCAGCTGGTGATGCCCGCGTACGAGGGGCCGTACCCCCGGGACCGGGGTGAGCCCGGACTCGTCCCCGGCCCGTACGAGATCCACGGTGCGCGCGGTGTCGGAGGCGGCGAGCAGCTCCACGGCCGTGGTCTCCAGCGCGTCGGCGACACGCTCCAGGGACCGCATGCTGGGCCGGGCGCGCTCGTTCTCTATCTGACTCAGGAAGGGCACCGACAGGCCGCTTCGCGCCGACACGGCGGCCAGCGTGAGGTGGAGCGCGCGGCGGCGCTTGCGCACGGCCACACCCACCCGCAGCGGTTCCTTGCCGTCCTTGTCCTTGCTCTTGTCGTCCCTGTCGTCCAGCGTGCCGCTCGGGCCGTCCGTGCCGTCCCTGTCGTTCATGTCGGGGCTGCCCTCCCCATGTCCGTCGCACATCGGTGTGCTGTAAGCACCTTACGCAGCAACCGGCTCCGGTTTCGCCCGCACGGACCTTCTCGTACTCGTCCGCTCACCGTGCGTGGCGCCTCGGGGTGGGCCGGGAGCCCGCCGGAGCGTCCCGGCCGCCGCCCCTGCGGCCGGGACGGCGGCGAAGCCGCTTGCGGCATCATCGTTCCCGTGACGACACGACGCCTGATGCTCCTGGACACCGCCTCCCTCTACTACCGCGCCTACTTCGGCGTACCGGATTCCGTGAAGGCCCCCGACGGCACCCCGGTCAACGCCGTGCGCGGGCTCCTCGACTTCATCGCCCGGCTGGTCCAGGACCACCGGCCGGACGACCTGGTGGCATGCATGGACGCGGACTGGCGGCCGCACTGGCGGGTGGAGCTGATCCCCTCGTACAAAGCCCACCGCGTCGCCGTCGAGACCGCGACGGGCCCCGACGTGGAGGAGACTCCGGACACGCTCGCCCCGCAGGTGCCGATCATCGAAGCGGCGCTGGACGCCTTCGGCATCGCCCGGGTCGGCGTCGCCGGGTATGAGGCGGACGACGTGATCGGGACGCTCACCGCCCGCGCGACGGGACCGGTCGACATCGTCACGGGCGACCGGGACCTGTACCAGCTCGTGGACGACGCCCGGCAGCGGCGGGTGCTGTACCCGCTCAAGGGAGTGGGCACCCTACAGCTGACGGACGAGGCGTGGCTGCGGGAGAAGTACGGGGTGGACGGCCCCGGTTACGCGGACCTCGCCCTGCTGCGCGGCGACCCGAGCGACGGTCTGCCCGGCGTCCCCGGCATCGGCGAGAAGACGGCGGCGAAACTGCTCGACGCCTACGGCGACCTGGCCGGGATCATCGCGGCGGTCGACGACCCGAAGTCGAAGCTGACGCCCGCCCAGCGCAGGCGGCTGGACGAGTCCCGGCCGTACCTGGCGGTGGCACCGAAGGTGGTCAAGGTGGCCTCCGACGTGCCGCTTCCGCAGTTCGACGCCGCACTTCCGGCCGTCCCGGCGCAGCCCGAGCTGGTCGACGCACTAGCCCATCGGTGGGGATTGGGCGGTGCTGTGTCCCGCCTGGGCGGCGCCCTGCGCCGCTGAGGTGCTAACTTAGGTAAGGCTAAGTTTCATGGGAGTCAGGGGAGTCACCGTGGCAGAAGGACGCGGCCGCACCGTCGGCACCGCCGTTGTCGTACGCACCGAGCGGCTTTCGCCGCACATGGTGCGGATCGTGCTGGGCGGTGAGGGGCTGGCCGACTTCGGTGCGGGCGAGTACACCGACCACTACGTGAAACTCCTTTTCGCTCCCGAGGGTGTCACTTACCCCGCGCCCTGGGACCTGGAACGCATCCGCGGCGACTTTCCGCGGGCCCAGTGGCCGCGCCAGCGCGCCTACACCGTGCGCAACTGGGACCCGGCGCACCTGGAGCTGACGCTCGACTTCGTCGTCCACGGCGACGAGGGCCTGGCCGGCCCCTGGGCGGCTCGGGCCCAGCCGGGCGAGCTCGTGCGCTTCCTCGGCCCCGGCGGCGCCTACGCCCCGGACCCGGCGGCCGGCTGGCACCTCCTGATCGGCGACGAGAGCGCGCTGCCGGCGATCGCCGCGGCGATGGAGCGGATGCCCGCGGGCGCGGACGTCCGCGCCTTCGTGGAGATCGACGGCCCGCAGGACGAGCTGAAGGTGGCCACCCCCGACGGCATCACCCCGGTCTGGCTCCACCGCGGTAACCGCCCGGTCGGCGAGGCCCTGGTCGAGGCCGTCCAGGCGCTGGAGTTCCCCTCCCCGGACGTCCACGCCTTCGTCCACGGCGAGGCCGGCTTCGTCAAGGACCTGCGCCGCCACCTCCGCCTGGAGCGCGGCATCGCACGCGAACGCCTGTCGATCTCGGGCTACTGGCGCCTGGGCGAGACGGACGAGGGCTGGCGCGCGATCAAGCGCGACTGGAACGCCACGGTCGAAGCCGAACAGGAACACCGCGCGGCGGCCTGACCCTCTCCGGGGCGGAGTCCGGGGTGCGGGGCGCGAGGCAGCCTCCTCGCAGCGGAGCCCCACCCCGCCCTCTCCCCCGGAGCCGCGGCGCGCGCGACGAGGCGTACCGCGGGAGAATGCTCGTATGCGTACGCTCCGCGCTCTCGGAGCGGCAGGGGCCGCGGCCCTCCTCACCGCCACGGCGGCCACGGCCGCACCGAGCCCGCCCCCCGCTCCCCGCCCTCAGCTCACGGACGCCGCCGTCGACGCGGCCGTCGCCCGCCTCGACGGCACGGTCACGGACCTGATGCGCCGCACCGGTGTCCCCGGCGTCGCGGTGGCCGTCGTCCACGACGACAAGGTCGTCCACCTCAAGGGCTTCGGCGTCCGCCGCACCGGCGAGAGCGCCACCGTCGGCCCCGACACCGTCTTCCAGCTCGCCTCGCTCTCCAAGCCCGTCTCCTCCACCGTCGTCGCCGGCGCCCTCGCCGACCCCGACGGGTGGGACCGCCACGCCTCCCTGCCCGGCTTCTCCCTGAAGGACCCCTGGGTGACCGGGCACGTCACCACCGCCGATCTGTTCTCCCACCGCAGCGGCCTGCCCGACCACGCCGGCGACCTCCTCGAAGACCTCGGCTACGACCAGTCGTACATCCTCGACCACCTGCGCCTGGAACCGCTCACCCCCTTCCGCGCGAGCTACGCCTACACCAACTTCGGCTTCACGGCCGCCGCCGAGGCGGTCGCCCGGGCCAAGGGCACCAGCTGGCAGAAGCTCGCCGACGACACCCTCTTCAAGCCCGCCGGCATGGGGGACACCAGCACCGAGTTCTCCGCCTTCGCCAACGCCCCCGACCGCGCCGCCACCCACGTCGAGGACCCCGACGGCACCTGGAGCCCCCGCTACGTACGCGACCCGGACGCCCAGGCCCCGGCCGGCGGTGTCAGCTCCACCGCCCGCGACATGTCCCGCTGGCTGCGGCTCCAGCTCGCCGACGGCTCCCTGGACGGCAAGCGGATCATCCCCGCCGATGCGCTCGCCCGCACCCACGTGCCCGCGATCGTCTCGCATCCGCCCTCGACCCCCACCGCCCGCACCGGCTTCTACGGCCTCGGCTGGAACGTCTCGTACGACGACGCGGGACGACTGCGCCTGAGCCACTCCGGTGCCTTCGAACTCGGCGCGAACACCAACGTGACCATGCTCCCGCTGGAGCGGCTCGGCATCGTCGTCCTCACCAACGGCGCCCCCGTGGGCCTGGCCGACGCCGTCGCCCTGGACTTCTTCGACTTCGCCGAGCACGGCAAGGCCACCGCCGACTGGCTGGCGCTCGCCGGCTCCCTGTACGCGCAGATGGACGCCGCGGGCCGGTCCGCCACCGACTACGCCCACCCGCCCGCCGGTGCGAAGCCGGCCCGCGACAGCGCCGCGTACACCGGCACCTACGACAACCCGTACTACGGCAGGGCCACCGTGACGGCAGACGACGACGGCGCCCTCACCCTCGCCCTCGGCCCGAAGCCCCTGCGGTTCCCGCTGACCCACTACGACGGCGACACCTTCAGCTTCGTGACCACGGGCGAGAACGCCGTCGGCCGTACCGGGGTGACCTTCGGGGACGGCACGCTCCGCGTCGAGTACCTCGACGCCAACCACCTGGGCACCTTCACCCGGCAGTAGCCGCATAGCCTGTCCTCCGATGAGACGCAGAACCCAGGCGCCCCCCTCGCCCCTTCCCCAGCAGGCCGGTATCGACCCGGTCAGGCTCCGGCTGCCGCCCGACCCGGACCGGAGCTGGCCGGACCTCGGCAGCTACCTCACCGCCCGCTACGCCGGCACCCGCGGCGCGGAGTCCATGGCGCGGCTGCTGGCCGCGGGCCGGGTACTGGGCGCCGACGGGCAGGTGCTGCGCGCCGGGGACCCGTACGAGCCCGGCCGCTACCTGTGGTTCCACCGCGACATGGAGGCGGAACCCAGGGTCCCGTTCGCGGTCGGCGTGGTCCACCGGGACGAGCACCTCCTCGTCGTGGACAAACCACACTTCCTGGCGACCACCCCGCGCGGCAGCCACATCACCGAGACCGCCCTGGCCAGGCTGCGCGAGGAGCTCGCCCTGCCCGACCTCAGCCCCGCGCACCGCCTGGACCGGCTCACCGCCGGTCTGGTGATGTTCAGCGTCCGCCCCGAGGACCGCGGCGCCTACCAGCTGCTCTTCCAGCGGCGCGAGGTCCACAAGGAGTACGAGGCCATCGCGCCCCACGACCCGGCGCTCGCCTTCCCGCGCACCGTCCGCAGCCGCATCGAGAAGCTCCGCGGGGTGATCGCGGCGACCGAAGTCCCCGGCCCGCCCAACGCCGAGAGCCTCATCGAGCTCGTCGACGTCCGCGGCGCCCTGGGCCGCTACCAGCTCACCCCGCACACCGGCCGCACCCACCAGCTGCGGGTGCACATGAACAGCCTGGGCCTGCCCATCCTGGGCGATCCGGTGTACCCGGAGGTGACCGACCCGGCTCCGGACGACTACCGCCGACCCCTTCAACTCCTGGCCCGGGTGCTGGCGTTCACCGACCCGGTGACCGGAGCCGCCCACCGCTTCGAGAGCACCCGCACCCTCCGGGCCTGGCACGACCACCCCGGCTGGGACACCGGCGGCTAGGGCATGCTGCCCAAGCCCACCGGCCCACAACGCCCGGCACCGGGACCCGCTAACCGACCGAGCTGTAGGCCACGACCCCCCGCAGGAGCGCGTCCACGGCCTTGCGGGCGTTCTTCGCGACCGTACTTCCGCTGTCGCCATGGGCGGAGGGGGCGGCCGCCGCGATCTGCCCGAGCACGTCGATGACCTGCTTGCACCAGCGCACGAAGTCACCGGCGGGCATCTCGGCCTCGCGGAGCACCTCGTCCAGGCTCTTGTCGGAGGCCCACTGGTATGCCGCCCACGCGAAGCCGAGGTCCGGCTCGCGTTGGCCCACGCCCTCCGCCTGGTTGATGCGGTGTTCCTCCTCCAGCGCGTCCAGCCGGCCCCAGATGCGGACCATCTCACCGAGCGCCACCTTCGCCGCGCCACCGGGAACCTTCGGCGCGACCGCGTCGTCGGACTGCCGGGCCTCGAAGACCAACGCCGAGACACAGGCGGCCAGTTCCGCCGGGCTCAGACCCTCCCAGATCCTGGCGCGCAGGCATTCGGAGGCCAGCAGGTCGAGCTCCCCGTACAGCCGGGCGAGCCGCTTGCCGTGCACGGTGACCTCGTCCTCACGCAGGTAGTCCAGCTCGGTCAGCAGCGCGTGGATCCGGTCGAAGGTGCGGGCAATGGTGTTGGTCCGGCCCTCGATCCGCCGCTCCAGCTGGTGGGTGTCCCGCTGGAGCCGGTGGTAGCGCTCCGCCCAGCGGGCGTGGTCCTCGCGCTCGTCGCAGCCGTGGCAGGGGTGCGCCCGCAGCTCGCTGCGCAGCCGGGCGATCTCGCGGTCGTCGGCGGCCGCCGCCCTGCCGCGGGAGCGTCGCTCCGGGGTGATGTGCCCGGCCTTGCTCCGCAGCTGGGAGGCAAGGTCCCGACGGGACTGCGGCGAGCGCGCGTTGAAGGTCTTGGGGATCCGCATCCGGTCCAGCGCCTCGACCGGGACCGGGAAGTCGATCGCGGCGAGCCGCTTGACCTGGCGCTCCGCGGTGAGCACCAGCGGGCGCGGGCCCTCGGCGTACTCGTGACCGCGGTGCCCGTGGACCCGTCCGGCCGGCACGCCCGGGTCCAGGACCAGGGCGAGGCCGGCGAACTTGCCCGTCGGAACGTGGATGATGTCGCCCGGCTTGAGCTTCTCCAGCGAACTGGCCGCCTGCACCCGTCGCTGGGCCGCGCCCTGCTTGGCCAGCTCCGTCTCACGGTCCTTGAGGTCGCGGCGCAGCTGCGCGTACTCCTCGAAGTTCCCCAGGTGGCAGGTCATGCCCTCGCGGTAGCCGGCCAAACCCTCCTCGTTGCGCTGCACCTGCCGGGAGATCCCGACGACGGAGCGGTCCGCCTGGAACTGCGCGAAGGAGGTCTCCAGCAGCTCCCGCGAGCGGTGCCGCCCGAACTGGCTCACCAGGTTGACGGCCATGTTGTACGAGGGCTTGAAGCTGGAGCGCAGCGGATACGTGCGGGTGCCCGCGAGTCCGGCGAGCCCGGCCGGGTCCATGCCCCGCTGCCAGAGCACGACCGCGTGCCCCTCGACGTCGATGCCGCGCCGACCGGCCCGGCCGGTCAGCTGGGTGTACTCGCCGGGGGTGATGTCGGCGTGCTGCTCGCCGTTCCACTTGACCAGCTTCTCCAGGATCACCGTGCGCGCGGGCATGTTGATGCCCAGCGCCAGGGTCTCCGTGGCGAAGACGGCCTTCACCAGGCCGCGGACGAAGAGCTCCTCGACGACCTCCTTGAAGGTGGGCAGCATGCCCGCGTGGTGCGCGGCGATGCCCCGCTCCAGGCCTTCGAGCCACTCGTAGTAGCCCAGGACGTGGAGGTCCTCGGTGGGGATGGCGGCGGTGCGTGCCTCGACCAGCTCGCGGACCTTCAGCCGCGCGGACTCGTCGTTGAGGCGCAGGCCCGCGTACAGGCACTGCTGGACGGCCGCCTCGCAGCCGGCCCGGCTGAAGATGAAGTTGATGGCGGGCAGCAGCCCGTCGTTGTCCAGGCGGGCGATGACCTCGGGACGGGAGGGGGTCCAGATCCGGCCGCGGGAGCGCCGCTCGCGCTCGCGGTCCGCCTCGCGGACCATCTTGCCGCGCCGCCGGTCCTTGGGGTTGTAGGTGCGGCTGTTCTCCTCGCGCGCCATGCGCAGCAGGTCGGGGTTGACCTCGCGGCGCGCGGAGCCGCGGCCGCCGTGGTCGGACTCCTCCTCGAAGAGGTCGTAGATCCGGCGGCCGGCCATGACGTGCTGCCACAGCGGGACGGGCCGCTCCTCCGAGACGATCACCTCGGTGTCCCCGCGCACGGTGTCCAGCCAGTCGCCGAACTCCTCGGCGTTAGACACGGTCGCCGACAGGGAGACCAGGGTGACCGATGCGGGGAGGTGGATGATCACTTCCTCCCAGACGGCTCCGCGGAACCGGTCGGAGAGGTAGTGGACCTCGTCCATCACGACGTGGCCGAGGCCGAGCAGCGACTGCGAGCCCGCGTAGAGCATGTTGCGGAGCACCTCGGTGGTCATCACGACCACCGGCGCTTCGGAGTTGACGCTGTTGTCGCCCGTCAGCAGGCCCACCTTGTCGGCGCCGTAGCGCTTGACGAGATCGGCGTACTTCTGGTTCGAGAGCGCCTTGATCGGCGTCGTGTAGAAGCACTTGCGGCCCTGCGCGAGGGCCAGGTGCACGGCGAACTCGCCGACAATGGTCTTGCCCGAGCCGGTCGGGGCGGCGACGAGGACGCCCTTGCCGGCCTCCAGCGCCTTGCATGCCTCCACCTGGTACGCGTCCAGGTCGAAGTCGTACATCTCGCGGAAGGGGGCCAGGGCGGTGGCTTCTTCGGCGGCGCGGATCCGGGCAGCGGCGTACCGCTCGGCGGGTGAGAGTTCTTCGGTCATCTTGTTGTCGAGCCTACCCGCCGGGTCCGACAACAGTCGCGATCATTTGTGGGAGGAGCCGGACCCCCGCGCACGCCCCCGGCGGTCACCGGGAAGGCGCCGGAGCCCGTTCCCGGGCCGGGGCGCGCGCGGGGCCTTCGCGTCAGGTGGCGTCGTCGTAGCCGTTGATCCGCCGGCGTCCGCCGTCCGCCTGTCCGGGCAGCGCCGCGGGGGCCGGCACCGGATCCATCTCACCGATGGGCGCCGGGGTCAGGTCCAGCTGGGAGGCCTCGTCGTCGCTCAGTCCGGCGTCGGGGTCGTTGCGGCGGCGCCTGCGGTCGTTGAGGAGGCAGAGGCCCACGGCCGCGAAGTAGAGGGCCACGATGGGCAGGGCCAGTGCGAGCATGGTCGGCGGGTCGCCGGTGGGCGTCGCGAAGGCGGCGAAGATCGTGATGCCCAGGACCATGCCCCGCCACCAGCCGGCCAGCCGCTTGCCGGTGAGCACACCGGTGAAGTTCAGCAGGATCAGCAGCAGCGGCAGCTCGAAGGCCAGGCCGAAGACGATCACCATGCGGGTGACCAGGTCGAGGTAGTCGTCGACCGGGAGCAGGTTGCGCGCGTGGTCGGGCGTGAACTCGAGCATGATCGTCGCGGTCTGCGGGAGGATCTTGTACGCGAGGACGGCGCCGGTGAGGAACAGGGGTGCGCCGACCGCCACGAAGCTGCGCGCGTACTTCTTCTCGTGGCTGTGCAGACCGGGCGCGGCGAACGCCCACAGCTGGTACAGCCACACCGGGGCGGAGAGCACCACACCGGCCATCAGCGAGACCTTCAGGGCGATCGAGAACGCCGAGATCAGGCCGTTGACGGTCATGTCGGCGCAGGGGCGTCCGTTGCGCTGGGTCACCACACCGTTAGTGCAGCCGACGGAGTCCAGCATCGGCTTCAACAGGAAGTTGATGATCTCCCGGTAGAAGAAGGCAGCGACGATCGTGATCACGAGGATCGCCAGGACCGACTTCAGCAGGCGGTTACGCAGTTCGCGCAGGTGCTCGACGAGAGGCATGCGCCCTTCGGCGTCCTTTGCCTTTCGTTCTTGTTTCCCCTGCTTGCGGGCAGACTTGAGCAACCCACGTCCCTTGTCTCGTTGCAGATGACTGGCGTGAAGGGCGTCCCTCAGCCCTGGGCGGTGCGGTTCGGCTCGCTGACCGGCCGGGAGCTGGTGACGTCACCGGGCGCGGCCTGGATGGTGCGCGGGGCGACCGGCTGCTGGGCGGACTGGTCCGCGGCGGGAGCGGCGGCCGCGTCGTCGGCCTCGCCGTCCTTCTTCATGGCCTTGGCCTCGCTCTTGAGGATGCGGGCCGACTTGCCGAGGGAGCGAGCCATGTCGGGGAGCTTCTTGGCGCCGAACAGCAGGATGACGACTCCGAGAATGATGAAGATTTCCCAACCCCTGAGGTTGCCGAACATAGGTATCTTCCTTTTCTCCGAGGTTCACAGCACACCGGCACGGGCGCCATGGGACTGTCTCTACCGAGGATCGTAACCCCAGGGGGTTAACGCCCGGCAATCCCCCGGCATACCAGGTCTTGCGTCCTGGCCGGTTGTCAATCCCCCGGTCACACGGCTGTCGCGTGCGTCACGGCCGCGCGTCGGCGCCCGCCCGCGCCAGCCCCAGCGCCTCCCGCTCCAGGTCTGCGGACGCGGCGGTGATCCGGCGGCTGGCCAGCGCGACCTGCGCGGAGAGCCTGCGCACCTCCACATATACGCGGACGGCCAGCACGGCGAGCACGGCGACTCCGAGGAAGCCCAGGGCAATTGCGAACATCGGCCACAGCATGGGGCCGAGCCTAGGCCACCGGCCCCTCACATGCTGCGCAGGGTGCTCACGCCGCCCCCGGTCAGCAGTTCCACGATGCGGTCGCCGGCCGGCTTGCGGACGGCGGCACCGCATTCAGGACACGTGAAGGAGTAGAAGGTGGCCCTGCGGCTGCCGCCGATGGCCAGCCGCAGGGCGCCCGCGTCGAGCTCGAAGCGGGCGCGGCACTCGGGACAGGAGGCCTTGAAGGCGACCGGCCCGGACGTTGGCGACATCGTCCGCGCTCCCCTCAGACCTGTTCCCCGTACCCCGCGAGGGCCTCCCGGGCGGCGCTGCGCGCGCTGTCCGCCAGCTCGGCGGGAGCCACGATCCGGCCGTCGCGGCCCAGTCGCAGCGCGAGCCGGCGCAGCGAGGCCGGGTCCGGGCTGCGCAACGTGATGCGCAGGCCACCGTCCGCAAGCTCCTCCGCGGTGTCGTGCGGGTAGTACTCGGCGACCCAGCGCCCGCCCGGCCCGACCTCGACCACGACTTCCGGGTCCTCGGCGGCCGGCTGGACGAGGCCCTCGGACAGGTCGCGCGGCTCGATGGCGGGCGGCTCGGCCCGCTCGTCCAGCAGTCGGATCTCGGCCACCCGGTCGAGCCGGAAGGTACGCCGGGCCTCGGAGAGGTGGCACCAGCCCTCCATGTACGTGTGCCCCACCGCGAAGAGCCGGATCGGGTCGACCTCGCGCTCGGTGAGTTCGTCGCGCGCCGGGGAGTAGTAGCGCAGCCACAGCCGCCGGCGTTCCGCGATGGCGCGGTCGACGTCAGCGAAGACCCCGCCCTCGGACTCGAAGGTCACCGACAGCCGGGAGCTCGCCCCGGCCGCCTCGCCTGCGGCCGCCTCCAGCTTGGCGGTGGCCCGCAGCAGGGCGTCCCGGTCGCTCTCGCGCAGCCCGGGCAGGGTGGCCACCGCGCGTGCGGCCACCAGCAGCGCGGTCGCCTCGTCGGCGGCGAGCCGCAGCGGCTCGGCGGTGGACTCCCCCGAGGCATCAGGATTGCGCCACCAGATGCGCTCCCCGTCGGTGTCGATGTCGAGCAGGTCCCCGCCCCGGAAGCTGGTGCCGCACATGGGCAGCACATCGAGGTCCGAGATCAGCTCGTCCTCGGTGATGCCGAAGGCGCGCGCGACGTCGGCGACGTGCGCACCCGGGCGCTCGCGCAGGTACGTCACCAGGGACAGCATCCGGCGGGTCTGGTCGATGGCGTTGGCAGCCATGCTGGTACGTCTCCCCCTCAGGGCACGTCTGTGGATGTCGCGGTCTTGAGTGGTACGGCGGCCGGCCCCGCACCGCGGGCGGTACCCGGCAAGCGTGTCAGGCTCCGGCCACGGCCCGCAGCCGGTCCACCACGTCCGCCCGCAGATCGGCGGGGCCGACCACGACGACATCGGGACCGAACTCCACCAGCCAGGCGTCGAGCCCGTGCCCGTAGGGGATCTCCAGCTCGTCCCAGCCGTCCGTGCCCTCGCGCACCGCCGTGGCCTTGGCCCGCAGCGGGTAGCCCGCCCCGGCCCGCAGCCGGATCAGCGCGGAGCGCTCCGCGCTCTCCCCGGCCCAGCTCGCCACGGTCTCCCGTACCGTCACCACGTCCGGCACCTCCGCGGTGTACTTCGCCGCGCGCGAGCGGACCTTCCCGGTGATCCGCGAGAGCCGGAACACCCGCTCCGCCCCCCGGTCCCGGTCGTAGCCGGCCAGGTACCAGTGGCCGCGCCAGCACTCCAGCGCCCAGGGCTCCACCTGGCGGGTCTCGGGCCGGGCCGCGGTCGACTTGCGGTAGTCGAAGACCACCGGCCGACGGTCCCGGCAGGCCAGCATCAGCGGTTCGAAGGCGGCCTCGTGGACCGGGATGCGCGGCTCGATGGCGCTGTGCTGGCCCTCGTACGGGTTGTCCGCCTCCGGCATCCCGCCGGCCCGCAGCTTCTGCAGGGCGCCGCTGGCGGCTCCCGCGAGGCGGGCCTGCTGCCAGACCTTGGCGGCCAGCCCCAGGGCGGCGGCCTCCTCGGCGTCGAGGGAGACCGGGGGCAGCCGGTTGCTGTCCCGGCGGGCCAGATAGCCCGTCTCCCCCTCCAGGTTCTCCACCGTCTCGATCACCAGGCCGAGCTCGCGCAGGTCGTCCTTGTCCCGCTCGAACATCCGGTTGAAGGACTCGTCGTTGCCGGCTTCCATGTAGGCCTCGATGGAACCGCGCAGCTCGCGCTTGCTCAGCGGCCGGCGGGTCCCCAACAGACACAGCGCCAGATTCATCAGGCGCTCGGCCTTGGCAATCGCCATCGACGCCCATCCCCCGTTCTCGACACACACTCGTGACCGTTGACCGTACCGCCCCGGCGGTCCCGGACAAAAGCGAGGGCCCCCGCCTCACGGCGGGGGCCCATGCGCGCGACGCGGCCCGGTATCAGGCGGCCATCAGGTCGCAGACGAAGATCAGCGTCTCGCCCGGGGCGATCGCGCCGCCTGCGCCGCGGTCGCCGTAGGCGAGGTGCGCGGGGATCGTCAGCTTGCGGCGGCCGCCGACCTTCATGCCCTGGACGCCCTTGTCCCAGCCCGCGATGACCTGGCCGACACCGAGCTGGAACTGCAGCGCGGAGCCGCGGTTCCAGGAGGCGTCGAACTCCTCGCCGGTGGAGAACGCGACGCCCACGTAGTGGACGGAGACGCGCGAGCCGGCCGTGGCCTCGGCGCCGTCGCCCTCCCAGATGTCCTCGATGACGAGGTCGGTGGGGACCGGGCCCTCCGGGAAGTCGATCTCGGGCTTCTCGAGCTTCTCAGGCTTGCTGCTCACGGAACTGCTCCTCAAACTATGGGACAACCGGGACAGTCTTACATCACTGCGAGGATGTCGAGGCTGAAGACCAGCGTCGAGTTCGCCGGAATGGTCCCCTGCTCCTTGTCGCCGAAGCCCATGTCCGGGGGAATGACCAGCAGGATGCGGCTGCCGACCTTCTTGCCGACGATGCCGTCCTTGAGGCCCTTCACCTGGAGCTGCTCCAGCGGCCAGGTCACCGACTGGCCCGAGGTGTAGGTGCTCTCGAACGTCTTGTCGTCCTTCCACGTCTTGCCGTGGAACTTGACGGTGACGTTGTCCTTGTCCGTCACGGCCGGGCCGTCGCCCTCCAGGACGTACTCGGAGACCAGCTTCGACGGCGGGGTGGCGTCCTTCGGGACGGCCACGGAGACTTCCTTGCCGTCCGTGTTGGTACCGACCTTCGGCAGGTCCTTGTTGTCCTGGGGGACTTCCTTGCCGGTCGCCGAGGGCGGGACCGTGGCGCCCTTGAGGATGTCCACGACGAAGACGAGGGTGGCGTTCCCCTTGATCTTCGGGGGCGATCCCTGGGCCCCGTAACCGAGGTCCGGCGGGATCACCAGCTCGACGCGGCTGCCGACCTTCTGGCCCTCCAGGCCCTGGTCCCAGCCCTTGATGACGGCGCCCGCGCCGATCGTCACGTCGAACGGCTGCCCCTTGCCGAAGCTCTGGTCGAACGGCTCGGTGCCGTCCCAGACCTGGCCGTAGTAGTTGACCTGGGCGATGTCGCCCTTCTTCAGCACCTGGCCGGTGCCCTCCTTGACGGTCACCACCTTCAGCTCCTTGGGCGGCTCGCCCTTCCCCTTGGACAGGGTGGGGGTCTCCCCGAACTCGGCGCCCTTGGTGATCGCGGGCGCCCCGTTCTTCATCTGGGCGGAGTCGGAGCCGCTGTCGTCGCCACAGGCCGCTGTCGACAGCAGCAGAAGGGGTACGACAAGCAGGCCGGCAAGTCGGCGCACGGGTTCCTCAGATCTCTGACGGCTGGACGGTCGACCGCCACTCTAAGCCGTGCACTGGGCCCCGTACGAGAAACGTACGGGGCCCAGGTGGGATGCGGGGCGTCCGCCGGCCGCCTACATACCGGCGATCAACTTCTCCACGCGGTCGTCGACGGACCGGAACGGGTCCTTGCACAGCACCGTCCGCTGCGCCTGGTCATTGAGCTTCAGGTGCACCCAGTCGACCGTGAAGTCCCGCCGCTGCTCCTGCGCCCGGCGAATGAAGTCGCCGCGCAGCCGGGCCCTGGTCGTCTGCGGAGGCACCGACTTGCCCTCGAAGATCTTGAGGTCGTTGCAGATCCGCGCCGCCTGCCCCTTGCGCTCCAGCAGGTAGTACAGCCCGCGCCGGCGGTGGATGTCGTGGTAGGCGAGGTCTATCTGAGCCACCCGCGGATTCGACATGGTCATGTTGTGCTTCTCCCGGTACCGCTCGATGAGCTGGTACTTCATGACCCAGTCGATCTCGGTGCCGATCCGGTCCAGGTCCTCCGCCTCGATCGCGTCCAGCGTGCGGCCCCACAGCTCCAGCACCTGGTCCACCACACCGGTGCGGATGCCCCGGCGCTCGGCGAAGTCCACGGCCTTGTCGTAGTACTCCCGCTGGATCTCCAGCGCGGAGGCCTCCCGGCCGCTGGCCAGCCGCACCTTGCGCTGGCCCGTGATGTCGTGGCTGACCTCGCGGATCGCCCGGATCGGATTCTCCAGGGTCAGGTCCCGCATCACCGTGCCCGCCTCGATCATGCGCAGCACCAGGTCGGTCGCCCCGACCTTCAGCAGCATGGTCGTCTCGGACATGTTCGAGTCGCCCACGATCACGTGCAGACGGCGGTAGCGCTCCGCGTCCGCGTGCGGCTCGTCGCGGGTGTTGATGATCGGCCGCGAACGCGTCGTCGCGGAGCTGACGCCCTCCCAGATGTGCTCAGCCCGCTGGCTCACGCAGTAGACCGCGCCCCGAGGGGTCTGCAGCACCTTGCCGGCCCCGCAGATCAGCTGCCGGGTGACGAGGAACGGAATGAGAATGTCCGCCAGGCGGGAGAATTCCCCGTGCCGGGCCACCAGGTAGTTCTCGTGGCAGCCGTACGAGTTGCCCGCCGAGTCGGTGTTGTTCTTGAAGAGATAGACGTCGCCCGCGATTCCCTCCTCGTGCAGGCGGCGCTCGGCGTCGACGAGCAGTCCTTCGAGAATGCGCTCGCCTGCTTTGTCGTGCGTGACCAGCTCGGTCACGTTGTCACATTCGGGAGTTGCATATTCCGGATGCGAACCCACGTCGAGGTACAGGCGGGCGCCGTTCCGCAGGAAGACATTGCTGCTGCGGCCCCATGACACGACACGGCGGAAGAGGTAGCGCGCCACTTCGTCAGGAGACAGTCGGCGCTGTCCCCTGAACGTGCACGTGACGCCGTACTCGTTCTCCAGCCCGAAAATGCGGCGGTCCATGACTGAACATTACGCCTTCTGCCCTCTTCTGAAACCGGGTTCGGAGCCGCCGTTTCGATCAGTTCCCCCGTGCGAGCCGCCAAGCACCCGGCGGGCGGGGGGTGAAAGCCGCCGGCGCGCCGCACCGGCGCGCCCGCCCGTCACTGCGCCGACCGGGCCTGCGGGGCCACCTCACCGGCCCCGTCCGGAACTCCCCGTGCCGAACCCGCCACCGCCCGACTGGGAACCGCAGTTGACATCACCCTCTGAGTCACCATCAGGACCAGCAGCGCCGCGCCGCCCGCGGCGCACGCCACGGCGAAGCCCCACGCGGTACCGCCCAGCTCCACCGCCGGCCCCGCGGCCGCCGTGCCGATCGCCGCGCCCACGCCGAAGAAGGTCACCAGCCACGAGAAGGCTTCTGTCACCGTGCCCACCGGCGCGTGCCGGTCCACCACGATGAACGCGCACGCCAGCGACGGCGCCAGGAACACGCCCGACAGCGCCGCCAGCGCCGTCATCGCCACCGGCCCCGGGGTCAGCAGCAGCGGCAGGTAGCAGACCGCCAGCAGCGCCACCAGCAGCCGCAGCCGCCGCTCGGGGGCGCCCGCCCACGGGCGCGCGCCGTAGAGCATGCCGCCGATCAGCGCGCCCAGCCCGAGCGCGGCCATCAGCCAGCCGTACACCGCCTCGCCGCCGTTGCCGTCCGCGTACGCCACGCCGGCCACGGTGATCGAGCCCAGCGCCATGCCCACGAAGAAGAAGGAGCCCAGCAGCGCCAGCAGCCCCTTCGACCGCAGTGCGCCCAGCCAGTGGGCCTCCCGGGGCTCCGAGCGCCACGTCCGCGACGGCTCGCTGGCCACGACCGACAGCGCGCCGAGCACCCCGATCGCGTGCAGCGCCAGCAGCGCGCCGGCCGGCGACCACACCGACACGAACAGCGTCACCAGCAGCGGACCGACGGTGTACATGACCTCCTGGGCCACCGCATCCATCGCGTACGCCGCGTGCACCTTCTCCTCGCGACCCCCCAGCACACCGGGCCACAGGGCCCGCAGCCCGCCCTCCAGCGGCGGCGTGAAGAGGCCGCCGACCGCCACCGCGGCGTACGCCACGACCACCGACCCGGTGCCGGCGAGGGCCAGCCACGCCATGCCGAGCGCGGACAGCAGAGCCGCCGGCAGCTGTACTCGCGGCTGCCCGAGGAGGTCCACGGCACGTCCGAGCAGCGGCTGGCCCAGCGCGTTCGCCAGCCCGTACACCGCGGCCAGCGCCCCCGCGAGGCTGTAGCTGCCACCCTCCGCGCGCGTGAACAGCACGATCGCGATCGGCGCGGTGGCGTTCGGCAGCCTGCCGACGAGCGTGCCCGCCAAGAGCCTCGCGGCGTGCCGCGTCCCCAGCAGCTCCGCGTATCCCGCGGCCATGACTGCCCCCTTCTGCCCGGATCCCACCGGGGTAATACGTATAACGTGAGGAGTCATACGTACCATGGCCACTGTCCACGGGTCCACCCCGCGGACTCCGCAACCACCCCTGACCTCGCCCAGCAGGAGCCCCGTGTGACGAGACCCACCAGCCGGGACGTGGCCACCGCCGCCGGGGTCTCCCAGGCCACCGTCTCCCTCGTCCTGGGCGACAAGTGGCCCGGCCGCGTCTCCGAGCGCACCGCCGCCCTCGTCCGGGAGACCGCCACCCGGCTCGGCTACCGCCCCAATCTCGCCGCCCGCAACCTGCGCCTCGGCTCCACCCGCACCGCCCTCCTCGTCGTCCCGGCCCTCACCAACGAGTTCTTCGCCCGCGTCTACACCGGTGCCGCCCGTGTGGCCGCCGAACACGGCTTCGGCGTGGTCCTCTACCCGTCCCCCGACGGCACCGGCCCCGCCCGGGACCCTTTCGCCTCCGCCCGCGCCGCCCTCGACGGAGTCATCGCCTCGTCCATGGCCGCCCACGCGCTCCAGGCCATCGGCGGCGACGCCCTCCCCCTCGTCATGCTCGACAGCGACCCCCGCGCCGGCGGCGCCGCCGCCCACGTCAACCTCGCCATGGCCGACGGCATGCGCCAGGTCACCGAGCACCTCCTCGCCCTCGGCCACCGGCGCTTCCTGCACCTCGCCTCCGCCGTCGGCTCCTGGACCTTCGACACCCGCGCCGAAGCCCTCAGCGCCCTTCTGGGCCCCGGGACCGAGCTGCGTACCGTACGGTCCCCCCTCACCGCCGACGGCGCCCGTACAGCCATGGAAGCCGCCCTGGCGGCCCCCGAGGGCCGCCCCACGGCCGTCGTCTGCGACGACGACATCCTCGCCGCCGGCGCCTGCAAGGCCGCCCGCCGCCTCGGCCTGAGCGTCCCCGGGGACCTCTCCGTCACCGGCTTCGACGACCTCGCCCTCGCCACCGCCGTCGAACCCGAACTCACCACGGTCCACCTGCCCGCCGAACAAGTCGGCGAGCAGGGCATGACCGCACTCCTCGCCGTCCTCGACGGCGATCGCTGGACCGCCCCCGACATCCCCGTCACCCTCGTCGTCCGTGACTCCACGGGACCGGCACCCACCCCCTGAACCGGCCGGACACGCCGAAGCCCCGGCCACCCCCCAGCGGGGGGCAACCGGGGCCGCGTACCCGGATCCTGGCCCGGCTCCCTACTCCGCTTCGTCCTCGGGAGCCTCGTCGTTCGACACGGCGTCCGCCTGCGCGGCCGCCGGCACGTCCGCCTCCAGCAGCCGCGCCAGCTGCCGTCCCCGGATCCGCTTGAACTTGCGCTGCTGGGACCGGGTCCGGTCCAGCACCGCCACCTCCAGCCGCTCCGCCGGAATCGCCTTGTCGGTGCCGTTGGCCTGGCTGGACAGCGCCGCGACCGCCAGCTTCAGCGCCTCCGAAAGGGTCATGCCGTCCTGGTGCCGCTGGTCGAGGTAGGTGCTGATCTGCTCGGCGTTGCCGCCGACCGCGACGGAGCCGTGCTCGTCCACGATCGAACCGTCGTGCGGCAGGCGGTAGATCTGGTCGCCGGCGGCCGTCGCACCGACCTCGGCCACCACCAGCTCCACCTCGTACGGCTTTTCACCGGCCGAGGAGAAGATCGTGCCGAGGGTCTGCGCGTACACGTTGGCCAGCCCACGGGCCGTCACGTCGTCACGGTCGTAGGTGTATCCGCGCAGATCCGCGTAGCGCACACCGCCGATCCGCAGGTTCTCGTACTCGTTGTACTTGCCGGCGGCCGCGAAACCGATCCGGTCGTAGATCTCGCTGAACTTGTGCAGCGCACGGGACGGGTTCTCGCCGACGAACACGATGCCGTCGGCGTACTGCAGCACGACAAGGCTGCGACCGCGGGCGATGCCCTTCCGGGCGTATTCCGCCCGGTCGGCCATGGCCTGCTGGGGTGACACATAGAACGGAGTCGACACCGGCTTTCCGTCCCTTTCTTCTGGGCGACGAGGTGACGGGCGGTCAGAGCAGGGCGGCGCGCGGGCCGTCGGGCTGCTCCAGACGACGATCGGTGACAGACCGGGCGAGCGCCTGCGACTCGTCCTCGCCCAGCCTGCGGAAGCCCTCGTCGGTGATGACGGTGACGATCGGATAGATGTGGCGGTACAGGTCCGGCCCACCGGTCGCCGAGTCGTCGTCGGCGGCGTCGTAGAGCGCCTGCACCACCAGCGTGGTGGCCTGCTCCTCGGTCAGGTCCGGGCGGTAGAGCTTCTTCATCGAGCCCCGCGCGAAGATCGAACCGGACCCGGTCGCCGCGTAGCCATGCTCCTCGGAACGGCCGCCGGTGACGTCGTAGGAGAAGATCCGACCCTTCTCCTTGGCCTCGTCGTAGCCGGCGAAGAGGGGCACCACGGCCAGGCCCTGCATGGCCATGCCGAGGTTGCTCCGGATCATGGTGGAGAGCCGGTTGGCCTTGCCCTCCAGGGAGAGGGTCGTCCCCTCCACCTTCTCGAAGTGCTCCAGCTCCAACTGGAACAGCTTGACCATCTCCACGGCCAGGCCGGCCGTACCGGCGATGCCGACAGCGGAGTACTCGTCGGCCGGGAACACCTTCTCGATGTCCCGCTGCGCGATCATGTTCCCCATGGTCGCCCGCCGGTCGCCGGCGAGCACGACCCCGCCGGGGAAGGTGGCGGCCACGATGGTCGTCCCGTGCGGCGCCTCGACGACACCCTCCGGCAGCTTGCGGTTGCCGGGCAGCATCTCGGGCGAGTGCGCGCCCAGGAAGTCCATGAAGGACGACGACCCCGGCGTCAGGAAGGCTGCCGGTAGACGCCCTGTGCCACGATTGTTGGCTTCCACGCGTGTCCCTCCAAGTATGAGACGACCCGACGGGCTGCGTCGGGGTCGTCACCCAACTTGCCGATGGCCGTGTTGCAGTTGAAGCACAGTACGCCTCGGACCCTACCCGTCTTGTGGCAATGATCCACATGTACGGCCGGAGCCTTGAGACAGATGCAGCAGAGCCCGCCCTGAGCGGCGACCATCTCGTCCCGATCGGCCTCGGTCATGCCATATGAGCGCTTGAGATGGTCCGCCCGCCCCAGGGCGGTCCGGCACGCCTTGCATCGAGTGGATAACCCGTCAGAAGCACTTGCGTTCTTGTGCCATTCGCTGTGCGGCTTGATCTCACCGCACAGTCGGCACAGCTTGTGCCCCGCCGGCACCTCCACGTGCTCCCTGACGGATTTACCCTTGGCTGCCTGGCGGCGCCTGTAGTGCTCCGCACTGTACGCCGCCACGCATTCACGACATCTGGGCTGGAGCCCATCGCTTCGATTCCGATCCGAAGCGAATCCGCTCAGTGGCAGGTCGCTGGCGCAGCCACGACACCACTTCGTTCCATGAGGCATGGAGCACACACTGGCGGACCCACCTTAGATTCGAAGGTCACTCGCCGCCTTTTTGTACGAAGCTCCGAACGAAGTCCTCCGCGTTTTCCTCGAGTACATCGTCAATCTCGTCAAGTACGGAGTCGACGTCGTCGGAGAGCTTTTCCTGGCGCTCCTTGAGGTCGGTCGATTCCTCGACCGCGGCCTCCTCGACCTCCTCGGTCGAGCGCGTCGCCTTCTGCTGTCCGCCGCCGGTGTCCTTGGTCGCCATGTCTACCTCACCCCGCTCGGTTCGCACGCTCATGTCGAGAGACCCCGGGATTCGGGATCTCTCAAGATCAGACCCTATGTCGGACCCTATAGGGAGGGCCCGGCATTCGTCCTCGTACTTTCACAACGTCCGGTTCTCCTCATGATTCCCGGACCGGCGGCCTTTCAGCCGCGCTCACTGCCCCGAAAGCACCCGGACCAGGTCCTCCGCCGTGCGGCAGCGGTCCAGGAGCTCCTTGACGTGCTTGCGGGTCCCCCGCAGGGGTTCCAGCGTCGGGACCCGCTGGAGCGAGTCCCGGCCCGGGAGATCGAAGATCACCGAGTCCCACGAGGCCGCGGCCACGTCGTCCGCGTACTGCTCCAGGCAGCGGCCGCGGAAGTAGGCCCGGGTGTCCTCCGGAGGCTTGCTCTGAGCCCGCTCCACCGCGGACTCGTCCACCAGCCGCTTCATCTTGCCGCGGGCCACCAGGCGGTTGTAGAGGCCCTTCTCGGGCCGTACGTCCGAGTACTGGAGGTCCACCAGGTGCAGCCGCGCCGCGTCCCAGTCGAGACCGTCCCGGCGCCGGTAGCCCTCCAGGATCTCCCGCTTGGCGATCCAGTCCAGCTCCCCCGACAGGCTCATGGGGTCGCTCTCCAGCCGGCCCAGCACGTCCTCCCAGCGGGCGAGGACATCCTTGGTCTGCTCGTCCGCGTCCGAGCCGAAACGCTCGTCCACGTACTTCCTGGCCAGCTCGAAGTACTCCATCTGGAGCTGCACGGCGGTCAGTGTCCGGCCGCTGCGCAGCGTGATCAGGTACTTCAGTCCGGGGTCGTGGGAGACGTGGTGGAGGGTGCGTACGGGCTGGTCGACGGCCAGGTCGACGCCGATGAACCCGTCCTCGATCATGGACAGGACGAGCGCCGTGGTGCCCAGCTTGAGGTAGGTGGAGATCTCCGAGAGGTTCGCGTCGCCGATGATCACGTGGAGCCGGCGGTACTTCTCGGCGTCGGAGTGCGGCTCGTCCCGGGTGTTGATGATGGGCCGCTTCAGGGTGGTCTCCAGGCCGACCTCGACCTCGAAGTAGTCCGCACGCTGGCTGATCTGGAAGCCATGCTCGCGGCCGTCCTGGCCGATGCCCACGCGTCCCGCCCCGGTCACGACCTGGCGCGAGACGAAGAAGGGGGTCAGGTGGCGCACGATCTCCGAGAAGGGGGTCTCCCGCTTCATCAGGTAGTTCTCGTGCGTGCCGTAGGAGGCGCCCTTGTTGTCGGTGTTGTTCTTGTAGAGGTGGATCGGCTGGGCCCCGGGCAGCTGGGCGGCCCGTACGGCGGCCTCGGCCATGATCCGCTCGCCGGCCTTGTCCCAGAGCACGGCGTCCAGCGGGTTGGTGATCTCCGGGGAGCTGTACTCGGGGTGCGCGTGGTCGACGTAAAGACGTGCGCCGTTCGTCAGGATGACGTTGGCGAGGCCGATGTCCTCGTCGGTCAGCTGGCTGCTGTCGGCGGCCTCGCGGGCGAGGTCGAAGCCGCGGGCGTCCCGCAGCGGGTTCTCCTCCTCGAAGTCCCAGCGGGCGCGCCGCGCCCGGTGCATCGCCGCCGCGTAGGCGTTGACGATCTGGGACGAGGTGAGCATGGCATTGGCGTTCGGGTGACCGGGGACGGAGATCCCGTACTCCGTCTCGATCCCCATTACTCGCCGTACGGTCATGCGGCCCTCCTTGCCCGGCGGCGCCCCTGACGGGGGCGGCGCTCAAGTACCGCTGGTGCTCCGGTGCGTGTGACTGTGCGGTGCCCGTCCCCGCACTGCGCGACCGGCGGTATGGAAGAGCCTAGAACCACTGCGCGCTCGTGGGGAGATCATTTCCGTCATTGAATCTGCCCTGTCACCGGCTGGAATACGGCCGGTAAAGCGGTCGGTAAAGCAGTCGGCTGCGGACGCCCCGGGAGGGCATCCGCAGCCGCTCCGGGTCAGAGGTACTGACCGGTGTTCGCCACCGTGTCGATGGAGCGTCCGGTGTCCGCGCCCTGCTTTCCGGTGACGAGGGTACGGATGAATACGATCCGCTCACCCTTCTTGCCGGAGATCCGGGCCCAGTCGTCCGGGTTGGTGGTGTTGGGAAGGTCCTCGTTCTCCTTGAACTCGTCCACGCAGGCCTGGAGGAGGTGGGAGACCCGCAGGCCCTTCTGGTTGTGTTCGAGGAAGGCCTTGATGGCCATCTTCTTGGCTCGGTCGACGATGTTCTGGATCATCGCGCCCGAGTTGAAGTCCTTGAAGTAGAGGACTTCCTTGTCGCCGTTGGCGTACGTGACCTCGAGGAAGCGGTTCTCCTCGGTTTCGGCGTACATCTGCTCGACGACGGTCTGAATCATGCTGTGGACGGTGCCGGCCGTGGAACCCTGGTGTTCGGACAGGTCGTCCGTGTGCAGGGGCAGCGAGGCCTTGAGGTACTTCGCGAAGATGTCCTTCGCCGCCTCGGCGTCCGGACGCTCGATCTTGATCTTCACGTCCAGCCGGCCGGGGCGCAGGATCGCCGGGTCGATCATGTCCTCGCGGTTGGAGGCGCCGATGACGATGACGTTCTCCAGGCCCTCCACGCCGTCGATCTCGGCGAGGAGCTGCGGGACGATGGTGTTCTCGACGTCCGAGCTGACACCGGATCCGCGGGTGCGGAAGAGGGATTCCATCTCGTCGAAGAAGACGATGACGGGGGTTCCCTCGCTGGCCTTCTCACGGGCCCGCTGGAAGACCAGGCGGATGTGCCGCTCGGTCTCGCCGACGTACTTGTTGAGGAGCTCGGGGCCCTTGATGTTCAGGAAGTACGACTTCCCCTGGGCCTGTCCGGTCACCTCGGCGACCTTCTTGGCAAGGGAGTTGGCGACGGCCTTGGCGATGAGCGTCTTGCCGCAGCCGGGCGGGCCGTAGAGCAGGATGCCCTTCGGGGGCCGCAGTTCGTGTTCCTTGAACAGGTCGGGGTAGAGGTACGGGAGCTCGACCGCGTCGCGGATCAGCTCGATCTGGTCGCCCAGGCCGCCGATCTTGTCGTAGTCGATGTCGGGCACCTCTTCGAGGACCAGGTCCTCGACCTCGCTCTTGGGGACCACCTCGTAGACGTAGCCGGAGCGGGGTTCGAGCAGGAGGGCGTCGCCGGGGCGGATGGTGATGTCCAGGAGCGGCTCGGCGAGCCTCACCACCCGTTCCTCGTCGGTGTGCCCCACCACCAGGGCGCGCTCGCCGTCCTCGAGGATCTCCTTGAGGGTGACGATGTCCCCGGCCCGCTCGAATTCCATGGCCTCGACCACGTTGAGGGCCTCGTTGAGCATGACCTCCTGGCCGCGCCGGAGGTCTTCCGGGTCGACGCTGGGGCTCACGTTCACACGGAGCTTCCGGCCTCCGGTGAAGATGTCGACGGTGCCGTCCTCGTTCGCCTGGAGGAACACACCGAAGCCTGCCGGCGGCTGTGCGAGCCGGTCGACCTCCTCCTTGAGGGCCACGATCTGGTCCCGGGCCTCACGGAGGGTATTCGCCAGCCGTTCGTTCTGTGCGGAGACGCCGGCCAGATTTGTCTGGAGCTCGACGATCCGCTCTTCGAGAATCCTCGTGTGTCGCGGAGAGTCGGCGAGCTTACGTCGCAGGACGGCGATTTCCTGCTCGAGATAGGCAACCTGGCCGGCGGGGTCCTCGGACCCTCGCGCGGGCCGGATGCCGCGGTTGATGTCGTCGTCGTGGGCTGCCACGGTCCTCACCTCCTCCAAGGGGAGCTGGACGCTTCCTGACCCTACCTGGGCTGGTGGTGATTGAAACCCCTAGATCACAAAGACGATAGAGGTGTGTCCGATCTTCACCCTTGCGTACTCCCTCACGCCAAGGAAATACCCACCCATCAAACTCGGGAAGCCGCCGGTTGTAAGGTCGAAGTGTTCAACACCCGTCAGGGCCCGCGCGACTTGTTGCGGGTCGTGACCGGGATGGATCACTCACCGCAGGAAACGGCAGGAGATATGACCGTGCAGCAGGACGCTCCGACGGGCGGCGCCAGCGGGACCGGCGAGCCGCTCGAGGTCTGGATCGACCAGGACCTCTGCACCGGGGACGGCATCTGCGCGCAGTACGCGCCCGAGGTGTTCGAGCTGGACATCGACGGTCTGGCGTACGTGAAGAGCGCGGACGACGAGCTGCTGCAGGAGGCGGGGGCGACCACGCCGGTGCCGCTGCCGCTCCTCCAGGACGTGGTCGACTCGGCGAAGGAATGCCCGGGTGACTGCATCCACGTAAGGCGCGTTTCGGACGGGGTGGAGGTCTTCGGCCCGGACGCGGAGTGATGTTTCAAACACTCCTGGCGGCCGAGTCCGTCAGCTCCTGGCGGAATTTTCCGTCGCTCCAGCGCCACTTGGCGAGCTGCTTCTTGTCGGGGCAGCAGCGCGGGACCTCGGGGCCCGAGTAGCCGAGGAGGCGCGCGGTGACGGTCCGGTCGCGCACGGTCAGTTCCGTGGCGGTCCGGCGCTGGGGGGTGTCCAGGAGGGTGGCCACGACCCGGGGGCGGGAGCCCTCGGCCGGCCCCTGGGTGAGTACGTAGATCGCGTGCGGCGGGGTGCCGGAGCCCGCGTCGCAGCGGACGGCCGCCACGGTCTCGGGGCGGCCGTCGCCGTCGAGGTCGCCCTGGGCGGTGGCGGTGACGGTCTGCGACGTGCCCTTACAGTCGAGGGGGTAGGTGACGGCCGCGGCGTCGGGGGCGACGGCCTGCGGGCCCTCCCCAGCGGGCTCCCGCCCGGCCGCCGGGCTGCCCGTGGCCGGCTGTACGAGTCCCGCTGCGGCTATGACGGCGGCCATGGCGGTGGCCGTGGTGAGCCAGTGGAGGAGCCTGGTCCGGGTGTGGGCCAGGGGGTCCGGGGTTGCCAGCGTGGCGGGGGTGTGCAGCACGCGGGGTGTCTCCTGTGCGAAGGGTGACGGGGAGCCAGCATCGTGCCACACCTCACACGGGGGTGGAACGGCAGGGTCCGGGTCGGTACGAAGGCGACGCGGAGACAACGAAAAGGCGCTGCGGCGCAGTTCCCCCTGTGCCGGGGGAACTGCGCCGCAGCGCCGTCGTGTTGGGGCTGCCGCGGGGGTGGAGGGACCCTACGCGGAGCGGTCGCTGCCGGGACCTTCGTAGTCCTCGCCGTAGGCGCCCTTGGCGGGGCGGCGGCGGCGCATGGGGGGCTCGACGCCGTCCGCGAGGCGGCGGGCGGTGACGAGGAAGCCGGTGTGGCCGATCATGCGGTGGTCCGGGCGGACCGCGAGGCCTTCGACGTGCCAGTTGCGGATCATCGACTCCCACGGCTGCGGCTCGGCGAAGCAGCCGATCTCGCGGATGGACTCGACGGTCTTGGACAGCTGGGTGGTGGTGGCCACGTAACAGCAGAGGATGCCGCCGGGGACGAGGGCCTTGGAGACGGCCTCCAGGCACTCCCAGGGGGCCAGCATGTCCAGGATGACGCGGTCGACGTCGGTGTCGGACAGGTTGTCCTGGAGGTCGCCGACGGTGAGCTGCCAGGCCGGGTGGGGTCCGCCGAAGTAGCGTTCCACGTTGGCGGTGGCGATCTCGGCGAAGTCCGCACGGCGCTCGTAGCTGTGGAGCATGCCCTGGTCGCCGATGGCGCGCAGCAGGAAGCTGCTCAGGGAGCCGGATCCCACGCCCGCCTCCACGACGCGTGCGCCGGGGAAGATGTCGGCGAAGGCCAGGATCTGGCCTGCGTCCTTGGGGTAGACCACGGCGGCGCCGCGGGGCATGGACAGGACGTAGTCGGGGAGCAGGGGGCGCAGCGCGAGGTACGCGACGTTCCCCGTGGTACGGACAACACTGCCTTCGGGAGCACCGATCAGCTCGTCGTGGGGGAAGGAACCCTTGTGGGTGTGGAAGTTCTTCCCGGCTTCGAGCGTGAACGTGTAGTGGCGGCCCTTGGGGTCGGTGAGCTGAACCTGGTCCCCGACCTTGAAGGGCCCGCGTCGGCGGGCGGCACCGGTCGGTTCGGACATGTGACCAGTGTATTGGCTTCAGGACCGGGGCCGTGCCATGGCCTTCACGAAGGCCTTCTCGACGTCGAGGGTGGACAGGACGCCGTAGATGGCGCCGTCGGGTTCGAGGACGAGGTATTCGGTGGCGGGGGCGGCGCGGAGGTGGTCGAGGAGTTCTTCGCCGGTGAGTTCCGCGGAAACCTTCATGCCGTCGGTGAGGTCCTGGGCGAGGGTGCTGACGGCGACCCAGGGGCGGCGGTGTTCGGGTACGGAGGCGATGGCGCTCTCGCGGACGATGGCGGTGGCGTCTCCATGACCGTCGACGACGACGAGGGCGCGGGCTCCGGCCTCGTTCGCGCGGCGGAGGGCTTCGGAGAGGGGCGTGGCGCTCTCGACGGGGATGGCGCGCCGGGTGAGGCTGCGGGCGCGCAGCTCGGGGAGGTGTTCGCGCAGCCGGGCCATGCGCAGGCTGTTGCCGGCTCCGGTCCAGATGATGGCGGCCAGGATGGCGGCGAGGAGGGCGTCCATGACGGTGTCCATGCCGCCGATCTCCTCGGTGCGGTTGCCGAGGAGTCCGGTGTGGGTGAGCAGGGGCAGGCCGAGCAGGACGGCGACGGCGAGGGCGCGGCCGACCCAGGCGGCGGCGATGGTGCCGGCCATGGGTTTGCCGGTGATGCCCCAGATGACGGCGCGGAGCATGCGGCCGCCGTCGAGGGGCAGGCCGGGGAGCAGGTTGAAGGCCGCGACGAGCAGGTTGGAGATCATCAGGCCGGCGAGGAGTACGCCGGGGACGGTCGCGGGGTCGACGGCCTTCATGCCGAGGTAGAAGCCGCCGGCGAGGAGGAGGGAGAGCAGCGGGCCGACGGAAGCGAGGACGAACTCGCGGCCGGGGGTCTCGGACTCCTTCTCGATCTCCGAGACGCCTCCGAAGAACTGGAGCTGGATGCGGCGTACGGGGAGTTTGAAGCGGAGGGCGGCGACGGTGTGCGCGAGTTCGTGGACGAGGACCGAGGCGTAGAAGGCGACCGCGAAGAAGAGGGAGACCAGGTAGCGGACGGGTCCGAGGTCGGGCAGGACGCGGTCGAGCTGGTCCCCGAAGACCCAGGTGATGAGGGCGGCGACGAGGAACCAGCTGGGAGAGACGTAGACGGGCACGCCGAAGGGGCGGCCCATGAGGAGTCCGCCGCCCGGTCCCGGGCGCCGGTCATCGCGCCCGCCGGTCTGGTCGGTGTCTGCCACGTCTGTCCTTCGTTCGGTGCTGGGGGTTCATGTGTGGTTCTGGTCGCGTTCGGCACGGTGTGCGCGGTGCCCGGTGATGCTCCGATCATGCAGTGCGAGGGGGCCCGGCGTCGATGGTATGCGCGTGCTGTCCGTGGCGGGTCGTAGGGTTTTGTGCATGACGACGAGCCCCGGTGCCGTGCCTGGCGCGGCCGAAGCCGCGAGCCCCAGTGCTGCGGCACCCTCTTCGCTCTCTCCTTCCCGGGCGAGCGATTTCATGCAGTGCCCGCTGCTGTACCGGTTCCGGGTGATCGACAAGCTGCCGGAGAAGCCGAGCGCGGCGGCCACCCGGGGCACGCTGGTGCACGCGGTGCTGGAGCGGCTCTTCGATCATCCCGCGCAGGAGCGGACGGCGCCACGGGCGAAGGAGCTGGTCCCGGGGCAGTGGGACCGGCTGCTCCGCTCGCGGCCGGAGCTGGCCGAGCTGTTCCCGGAGGGCGATGAGGGGGCGGCACTGACGCGGTGGCTGACGGAGGCGGAGGCGCTGGTCGAGCGCTGGTTCACGCTGGAGGACCCGACGCGGCTGGAGCCGGTGGAGCGGGAGTTCTTCGTGGAGACGGAGCTGGAGTCGGGGCTGCGGCTGCGCGGGATCATCGACCGGGTGGACGTGGCGCCGACGGGTGAGGTGCGGATCGTCGACTACAAGACGGGGAAGGCGCCGCGGCCGGAGTACGCCGAGGGTGCGCTGTTCCAGATGAAGTTCTACGCGCTGGTGGTGTGGCGGCTGAAGCGGGTCGTGCCGCGGCGGCTGCAGCTGGTGTACCTGGGCAGCGGGGACGTGCTGACGTACGACCCGGTGGTGGCGGACCTGGAGCGGGTGGAGCGCAAGCTGCTGGCGCTGTGGGAAGCCATCCGGGAGGCGACGCTGACGGGTGAGTGGCGGCCGCGGCCGACCAAGCTGTGCGGCTGGTGCGACCACCAGGCGTCGTGTCCGGAGTTCGGCGGCACTCCCCCGGTGTACCCGCTGCCGGTCGTGCCGCGGCCGGCCGGGGCTCCGGAGAGTTAGGCCGGGCACCGCAGGGCCGGGCACCGCGGTGCCGTGTACCGCAGGGCCGGCGCGCCCGGTCCGGCCGCCGGGCTCCGGGGCCGGGGCGGCCCGGCCGGGGGCGGGATTCCTTGATCGTCGGGTCAGGGCAGAATGGGCGTGCCCGCCGAAGCCGTCCGACGAATACGAGGTATCGCCCGTGGCCATCCGCGTTCTGCTGGTCGACGACCAGCCACTGTTGCGCACCGGTTTCCGGATGATCCTGGAGGCGGAGCAGGACCTGGCGGTGGTCGGCGAGGCCGGGGACGGCCTGCAGGCGCTGGACCAGGTGCGGGCGCTGCAGCCGGACGTGGTGCTGATGGACATCCGGATGCCGCGGATGGACGGGGTCGAGGCGACGCGCCGGATCACTGGTCCGGGCCGGGACGGTCCGGCGAAGGTGCTGGTGCTGACCACGTTCGATCTGGACGAGTACGTGGTGGAGGCGCTGCGGGCGGGGGCGAGCGGGTTCCTGCTGAAGGACGCGCCGGCGGGCGAGCTGGTGCAGGCGATCCGGGTGGTGGCGGCGGGCGAGGCGATGCTCGCGCCGAGCATCACGCGGCGGCTGCTGGACAAGTACGCGGGGCACCTGCCGTCGGGCGAGGACCGCGTCCCGGACACTCTGGGGACGCTGACCGAGCGCGAGCTGGAGGTGCTGAAGCTGGTGGCGCGGGGCCTGTCGAACGCGGAGATCGCCGCGGACCTGTTCGTGAGCGAGACGACGGTCAAGACGCACGTGGGGCACGTCCTGACGAAGCTGGGGCTGCGCGACCGGGTGCAGGCGGCGGTGTACGCGTACGAGAGCGGTCTGGTGCGCCCCGGGGCTCAGTAGCGCGGTGCCCGTTCCCGGCGGTCGCGGCGGCGGCCGCCGGAACCGCCGGGAACGGGCACGGGGCCGCACGCGCGGGGAACCCTGCGCGTGCGGCCCCGTGCTGTGTCCGGGGGCGGCCCGGATCAGCCCTTGCTGATCTCCCAGAAGCGGAAGACGGTGGAGGCGTCCAGGGACCACTGCAGGCCGTTCACGTTCTGGCGGGTGACGGCGTACTGCTTGCCCTGCCAGAGCGGGAGGATCGGGAGCTCGTCGGCGACGATGTCCTGGAGCCGGTCGTAGTCGGTGTTGGCCGCGGTGCGGTCGGACTTCGCGGAGGTCGACGGGATGATCGTCCCGGTGATCTCCTTGTTGTCGTAGTTGTTGTTGAGGACGTTGCCCGGGCCGAAGAACGGCTGGGTGAAGTTGTCCGCGTCCGGGTAGTCGGGGACCCAGCCCTTGACGTAGATCCCGTACTTGCCCGCCTGGATGTCCTTCTCGTACTGCTCGTACTCGACGGACTTGACGTCGGCCTCGAAGAGGCCGCTGTCGTTGAGCTGCTTGGCGATGACCTCGAACTGCTGGTCGGTGGAGGGGCCGTAGCGGGACGGGGTCGAGTACAGGGTGACCTTGACCTTGCCGTTGATGTTCGCGGCCTTGAGGACGGCCTTGGCCTTCTCGGGCTGCGGGGTGCCGCCGTAGCGGTCGAAGAACGGCGTCGTGTGGCCGGCGATGCCGGTCGGCACGATGGAGTAGAGCGCGGTGGCGGTGCCGGCGTAGACGTCCTTGACGAGGGCTTCGCGGTCCACGAGGTAGGCGATGGCCTTGCGGACGGGGAGCTTGCCGACGACCGGGTCGTTCACGTTGAAGACCATGTGCTCGACTTCGGCGCCGGTGCCCTGGACGACGTCGACCCTGTCGTCGCCGGTCTTGGTGGAGGCGAGGGCGGCGATGTCCTTGGCGGCGAGGCCGCGGAAGGCGAAGTCGACGTCCCCGTTCTCCAGGACGGTCTTGAGACCGGCCTGGTCGCCGTTGAAGAACTTCAGCGTGACGCCGGTGTTCTTGGCCTTGGCCTTGCCGGTGTAGGAGCCGTTGACCGAGAAGGTGGCGCTCTTGTCGCTGAAGGAGTCGAGCTTGTAGACGCCGGAGCCGACGGCCTTGTTGTCGGTGCGGAGCTTGTCGGCCGGGTACTCGCGGTGGTCGACGATGGAGCCCGCACCCGAGGCGATCTTGCTCGGGAAGGTGGCGTCGGAGTTCTTCAGGCGGAAGACGACGGTCTGGTCGTCGGGGGCGTCGATGCCGGCGATCGAGGCGAGCATGACGGCGGGGCCGTTCTCGTCGTTGATCTTCAGCGTGCGCTCGAAGGAGTACTTGACGTCCTTCGAGGTGAGCTCGTTGCCGTTGCTGAACTTCAGGTCGGGCTTGAGGGTGCACTTGAAGAGCTTGCTGTCGCCGCCCTCGAAGCCGCAGCTCTGCGCCGCGTCGGGCTCGGGGGTGGTGCCGCCCTTGGGGAAGCTGAGCAGCGACTGGAAGACGTTGTTGAAGAGCAGCCAGGAGCCCGGGTCATAGCCGGACGCCGGGTCGGTGGACTTCACCTTGTCGGATATGCCCATGACCACGCCCTTGCCGCTGCCGGCATTGGAGCCATCGGTCGAACCGCAACCGCTGAGCAGCGCGGCAGCGGTGGCCGCGCCGAGCGGGGCCACCAGCCACTGGTTACGTCGATTCACGCGAACGTCCTTCACAGTCGAACTGTTTCGTTGCGCCGGCCCGCGACATCCGCTGCCGGTCTCTGCCTTGCTCAGCCGCTTACGCCGCGGCCGAGCTCCCACAACTGGAGGTCGGAGATGGCGTTGACCGACCACTCCACTCCGGTGATCCCGTCGCGCGCGGCGACGTACTGCTTGCCCTGCCACAGGGGCAGGACGGGTACGTCCTCGGCGACGATGTCCTGCATCTCCGTGATCGCGGGGGCGGCGACGTTACGGTCGACCGCGCGCCGGGATTCGGGGAGGAGCCTGGTGCGCACCGCGCTGTTGGCGTACGGCGTGCCCCAGGAAGTTGTCCTGCTCCAGGAACGGGGCGAGGAAGTTGTCGGCGTCGGGGTAGTCGGGGAACCAGCCGAGCCCGTAGGCGGCGTGGTCGCCCTTCTTCTGCGCGGGGCGGAAGTCCGCCCACTCGCTGCCCTGGACGGTGATGTCGAACAGCTGGGTGGAGTTGAGCTGGGCCTTGAGGGCCTCGAACTCGGCCGCGGTGCCGTCGCCGTAGTGGTCGTTGGTGTAGTGCAGGGTCAGCTTGACCGGGGTCTTGATCCCGGCCTCCTTCAGCAGCGCGGCGGCCTTGGGCGTGTTGGCGTCGCCGTACTTGTTGTAGAAGGAGTTGACGTGGCCGGTCACGCTGGTGGGGACCAGCGAGTAGAGCGGCTGGGCGGACTTGCCGTAGACCTTGGAGATCAGCGCGCTGCGATCGACGGCGGCGGCGAGCGCCTGGCGCACGGCCTTGTCCTTGACGACGGGCGCGTCGGTGTTGAAGCCGAGGTAGCGGATCTCCAGGCCGGGCATCGGGACCAGCTTGACGCCCTTGGGCGGCTTGACGCTGAGCTCGGTGATCTGAGCGGGCGACAGGGTGCGGGAGACCATGTGGATCTTCCCGTCCGTGAGGGCCTTGCCCATGGCCTGGGAGTCGGGATAGGTGCGCAGCTCGACCTTGTCGTTCTGCAGCTTGATGTCGCCCTTGTAGCGGGGGTTCTTGCTGAAGACGGCACGGACGAGGCGGTTCTCCTTGACCTCGGCCTTCATGGTGTAGGGGCCGGAGCCGTCCACCACGAAGCCCTCGCGGAGCTTCTTGGCGTCGTAGTCCTTCTCGCTGACGATGCCGGCGGCGGGGGTGGAGAGCTTGAAGGGGAAGGTCGCGTCCGGGGTCTTCAGGTGGAACACGACGGTGTCCTCGCCCTTGACCTCGACGTTGTCGAGGGTGGAGAGCAGCGAGGAGGGGCCGTTCTCGTCCTTGATGGCGAGCACGCGGTCGATGGAGAACTTGACGTCCCGGGCGGTGAGCGGGTCCCCGCTGGCGAACGTGAGCCCGGGGCGCAGCGTGCAGCGGTAGCTCTCGTTGCGGGAGTCGGTGAAGCGGCAGGCGGAGGCCGCCTCGGGGACGGGCTGACCTCCACCGCGCGGGGTGTGCATGAGCGTCTGGACGGTCTGGCGCAGGATGTTCCAGGCGCCGGCGTCGTAGGCGTAGGCGGGGTCGAAGGGGGCGGGGGCGAACTCTGCGGCCTCGAACCGGTCGGTGGTCCCGACGACGATCGCCGCGGATCCTGCTCCTCCGCCGCTCGCGGTGCCGCATGCGGCCAGCGCGGGGGTGAGCAGTCCGGCCGCGGCCGTCAGCACCATGGTCTTGCGGTTCATGCTGGAAGTACTCCCTGTAACCGGCACTTGCTCAAAGCGGCGTGAAGGGCACTTCGCGGCGGTCGCCCGTTCTGGGCGGAACGATCGGGCCGGTGGTTGTGACGATCGGTCCACGCGGTCCGGCACAGGGGTGTGTGTCCGGGACGCGGCTGGGTGCGGCGCAGTGCCCGGATCGACACTAGTGGTCCAGGGCGGGATGGCTGGAACTGGCCGGACTTGATGCGTAATCGCACCGTGATCGGAGCGAACTGCCTGTTCACAGGCAGGGCTCCGCAGATTCGGTCAGGGGCTGATCAATGCGGACACATGGGAAGCCCAAAGGGCCCCCTGACAGGCCCGTCGAGGGTGTGGCGCGTGACCAAGGTCACCCTGCGCAACGGCCTCATAGGGGATGGAATTTCAGCCTCCAGGCCCCCCGACGGAAGATCCTTCCGTCGAGACGCAACCCAACGCCATTCCATTCGGCACGGAGCGTACTCAGAGGATTCCGGTGCGTGGTGATGCATACCGATGTAGGTCACTGCATGCCGATGTGTCCCGTTGGGTGGCGGGCACCGGACCGGAGCCGGTCCGGGCGGCCGGACCGGCTCCGGTCGTCACTCTCAGTTCATGGGGGCGACGAGGGAGCGCAGGAATGCCAGGTCGACGTCCTCCAGCGAGCGGACGACCGTACGCCCCGGAGCCGGTTCGATCACGCCGACCGACGGGACGGCCACGACCTGGCAGCCGGCGGCCTCCGCGGCCGCCACACCGGTGCGGGTGTCCTCGATGACCGCGCAGCGTGAGGGGTGGGCACCCAGCGTGCGGGCCGCGAGCAGGTACGGGTCGGGGTGCGGCTTGGTGCGGGCGACTTCGTCGCCCGCGACCGTCATGGTGAAGCGGTCGCGGCCGAGGGTGAGCAGGACCTGGTCGATGACCCGGCGGTGGGAGGCGGAGACGAGGGCGGTGGGCACGTTGTGCCGGGCCAGTTCGGCCAGCAGCCGCTCGGCGCCCGGCATGAGCGGGACCCGGTCGGCGATGCGGGCCTCGAAGCGCTCGTTGAGCAGGACGCTCAGCTCGGCGACGGTGATGGCGGCGCCGGTGGCCTCGATCAGGAAGCCGGCACTCCGCGTCATCGGCCCGCCGACGACCTCGTCCCGCCAGGCATCCTCAAGCCGGTGCCCGAGCTCCCGGAAGACCTCCGCCTCGACCTCCCACCAGAAGCCCTCGGTGTCGACCAGGGTGCCGTCCATGTCGAGCAGCACCGCCTGCAGGGCCGAACCGTCGGCCGTGCGGGTGACCGGGGCGGGAACGGTGCTCGTCATGCGCGTGCCTCTCGGAAGGGACGAGAAAGCCGGTCGCCTCTTCCCGCGGGGGCACCCCCCGGGGAACAGGCGACCGGCCTGTATGGGACCGACAAGTGTACGTCGCCGGAGCTCAGCGTGCGTTGAAATACTTGGCTTCGGGGTGGTGAATCACGATGGCGTCCGTCGACTGCTCCGGGTGGAGCTGGAACTCCTCCGAGAGGTGGACGCCGATCCGCTCCGGCTGGAGGAGCTCGGCGATCTTCGCGCGGTCCTCCAGGTCGGGGCAGGCGCCGTAGCCGAGGGAGAAGCGGGCACCCCGGTATTTGAGGTCGAACATGTCCTCGACCTTCGCCGGGTCCTCCCCGCCGAATCCGAGCTCGGCGCGCACGCGGGCGTGCCAGTACTCGGCCATGGCCTCGGCGAGCTGGACGGACAGGCCGTGCAGCTCCAGGTACTCGCGGTAGGAGTCGGACTCGAACAGCCGGGCCGTTGCCTCGCCGATCTTCGAGCCGACCGTGACCACCTGGAGGCCGACGACGTCGGTCTCGCCGGACTCCTCCGGGCGGAAGAAGTCCGCGAGGCACAGGCGGCGGCCGCGGCGCTGGCGCGGGAAGGTGAAGCGGGTCCGCTCGTTGCCGGCGTCGTCGAGGATGATCAGGTCCTCGCCCTTGGAGACGCAGGGGAAGTAGCCGTAGACGACGGCCGCCTCCAGCAGGTTCTCGGTGTGCAGCTTCTCCAGCAGGCCGCGCAGCCGCGGGCGGCCCTCGTTCTCGACGAGCTCCTCGTACGTGGCGCCGCCGGCGCGGGCCTGCTTGAGGCCCCACTGGCCCTTGAAGAGGGCGCCCTCGTCCAGCCAGGAGGCGTAGTCCTTGAGCGGGATGCCCTTGACCACTCGGGTGCCCCAGAAGGGCGGGGCGGGCACCGGGTTGTCGACGGCCACGTCGGAACGGCCGCCGGGCTCCTCCGGCTCCTCGACCTGGAGCGCGGGGGTGTCCCGCTTGGCGACGCGGCGCTGCTTCAGCTCGGGCAGGGTGGCGCCGGGCACGCCGCGCTTGACGGCGATGAGGGCGTCCATGAGGCGCAGGCCCTCGAAGGCGTCGCGGGCGTAGCGGACCTCGCCCTCGTAGATCTCGTGGAGGTCCTGCTCGACGTAGGCGCGGGTGAGGGCGGCGCCGCCGAGGATCACCGGGTAGTCGGCGGCCAGCTTGCGCTGGTTCAGCTCCTCCAGGTTCTCCTTCATGATCACGGTGGACTTCACGAGCAGGCCGGACATGCCGATGACGTCGGCCTTGTGCTCCTGGGCGGCTTCCAGGATCGCGGAGACGGGCTGCTTGATGCCGATGTTGACGACGTTGTAGCCGTTGTTGGTCAGGATGATGTCGACGAGGTTCTTGCCGATGTCGTGGACGTCGCCGCGGACGGTGGCGAGGACGATCGTGCCCTTGCCCTCGTCGTCCGTCTTCTCCATGTGCGGTTCCAGGTAGGCCACCGCCGACTTCATCACCTCGGCGGACTGCAGGACGAAGGGGAGCTGCATCTGGCCGGAGCCGAAGAGCTCGCCGACGACCTTCATGCCCTCCAGGAGGGTGTCGTTGACGATGTCAAGCGCGGGGCGGGTTCGGAGGGCCTCGTCCAGGTCGGCCTCCAGGCCGTTCTTCTCGCCGTCGATGATCCGCCGCTGCAGGCGCTCCTCCAGGGGCAGCGCGAGGAGTTCCTCGGCGCGGCCCGCCTTGAGGGACTTGGTGTTGACGCCCTCGAAGAGGGCCATCAGCTTCTGCAGCGGGTCGTAGCCCTCGGTGCGACGGTCGTAGATCAGGTCGAGGGCGGTGGAGACCTGCTCCTCGTCGAACCGGGCGATCGGCAGGATCTTCGACGCGTGGACGATGGCGGAGTCGAGGCCGGCCTTGACGCACTCGTCGAGGAAGACGGAGTTCAGCAGGACGCGGGCGGCCGGGTTCAGGCCGAAGGAGATGTTCGACAGGCCCAGGGTGGTCTGGACGTCGGGGTGGCGGCGCTTGAGCTCGCGGATCGACTCGATCGTGGCGATGCCGTCGCGGCGGGACTCCTCCTGGCCGGTGCAGATGGTGAAGGTCAGCGTGTCGATGAGGATGTCCGACTCGCGGATGCCCCAGTTCGCCGTCAGATCCTCGATGAGGCGTTCGGCGATGGCCACCTTGTGCTCGACGGTGCGGGCCTGGCCCTCCTCGTCGATGGTCAGCGCGATGAGCGCGGCGCCGTGCTCCTGGGCCAGCCGGGTGACCTTGGCGAAGCGGGACTCGGGGCCGTCGCCGTCCTCGTAGTTCACCGAGTTGATGACCGCGCGGCCGCCGAGCTTCTCCAGGCCCGCCTTGATCACCGGCACCTCGGTGGAGTCCAGGACGACCGGCAGGGTGGAGGCGGTGGCGAAGCGGCCGGCGAGCTCCTCCATGTCGGCGACGCCGTCGCGGCCGACGTAGTCCACGCAGAGGTCGAGCATGTGCGCGCCCTCGCGGATCTGGTCGCGGGCCATCTCGACGCAGTCGTCCCAGCGGGCCTCCAGCATGGCCTCGCGGAACTTCTTGGAGCCGTTGGCGTTGGTGCGCTCGCCGATCGCCATGTACGAGGTGTCCTGACGGAAGGACACGGTCTGGTAGAGCGAGGCGGCACCGGGCTCGGGCCGCGGATCGCGCGGGACGACCGCCGTGCCGCGGACCCGCTGCACGACCTGGCGCAGGTGCTCGGGGGTGGTGCCGCAGCAGCCGCCGACCAGGGACAGGCCGTACTCGCGGACGAAGGTCTCCTGGGCGTCGGCGAGCTCGGGAGCGGTCAGCGGGTAGTGCGCGCCCTCCTTGGTCAGGACGGGCAGACCGGCGTTGGGCATGCAGGAGAGCGGGATGCGGGCGTTGCGCGCGAGGTAGCGCAGGTGCTCGCTCATCTCGGCGGGGCCGGTGGCGCAGTTCAGGCCGATCATGTCGATGCCGAGCGGCTCCAGCGCGGTCAGGGCCGCGCCGATCTCGGAGCCCAGCAGCATGGTGCCGGTGGTCTCGACGGTGACGGAGCAGATCAGCGGGACCGTGACGCCGAGCGCCTCCATGGCCCGGCGGGCGCCGATGATGGAGGACTTGGTCTGCAGGAGGTCCTGGGTGGTCTCGACGAGCAGTGCGTCGGCACCGCCGGCGAGCAGGCCCTCGGCGTTGGTCTGGTAGGCGTCGCGGATCTGCGCGTAGGTGATGTGGCCGAGCGTGGGCAGCTTGGTGCCGGGGCCCATGGAACCGAGCACCCAGCGCTGCTGTCCGGTGGAGGCGGTGAAGGAGTCGGCGGCCTCGCGGGCGATGCGCGCGCCAGCCTCCGAGAGCTCGAAGTTGCGTTCGGCGATGTCGTACTCGGCGAGGGCCGCGTAGTTCGCACCGAAGGTGTTGGTCTCGACGCAGTCCACGCCCACCGAGAAGTACGCCTCGTGCACCGTGCGGACGATGTCGGGACGGGTGATGTTGAGGACCTCGTTGCAGCCTTCGAGCTGCTGGAAGTCCTCCAGGGTGGGGTCCTGCGCCTGGAGCATCGTCCCCATGGCTCCGTCGGCGACGACCACGCGGGTCGCGAGCGCCTCCCGGAGGGCGTCGGCCCTGGTCTGGGTGGCGGCGGGCGGGTTCGGCAACGAGGCCATGGAGTGCTCCCTGGGATGCGACGGCTGTCGGCTTTGCGCCCCCGCTGTGTCAGGGGCGCACGCGGCCAGGGTAACCGCGAGGCACCGGCCCCGGTGCGGGTGTCCCACGTGGCGGACTGCATTCTGTGGCGGGAACGTGGCGCGGATGTCCCGGTGACCGTACGGCGAACAGATCTCCGACGGTGCGCAAGGTCGACATCGACCGATACTGTTCAGCATTGTCGAACCACGTCAAGATGGTCAGTAGTAACGAAGGTCAGCAGGAGGCTGCGCGATGGCACGGAACATCCAGTCGCTCGAACGAGCCGCTGCGATGCTGCGACTCCTGGCGGGCGGCGAACGCCGGCTGGGCCTCTCCGACGTGGCCTCATCGCTGGGCCTGGCCAAGGGAACGGCCCACGGCATCCTGCGCACCCTCCAGGCGGAGGGCTTCGTGGAGCAGGACCCGGCCTCCGGCCGCTACCAGCTGGGCGCGGAGCTGCTGCGCCTGGGCAACAGCTACCTCGACGTCCACGAGCTGCGCGCCCGCGCCCTGGTGTGGACGGACGACCTGGCCCGGGCGAGCGGCGAGAGCGTGTACGTCGGCGTGCTCCACCAGAGCGGGGTGCTGATCATGCACCACGTGTTCCGGCCCGACGACAGCCGCCAGGTGCTGGAGGTCGGGGCCATGCAGCCGCTGCACTCCACCGCCCTGGGCAAGGTGCTGTCGGCGTACGACCCGGTCGCGCACACCCAGGCGCTGGAGGTGGAGCGCGACGCGTTCACCCCCCGCACCGTCACCGACGCCATCGGCTTCGAGGAGGTCCTGGGCCTGACCCGGGCGCGCGGATGGGCCGCGGACGTCGAGGAGACGTGGGAGGGGGTCGCCTCGGTAGCGGCGCCGATCCACGACCGGCGCCGCATGCCCGTGGGCGCGGTGGCGGTGGCGGGCGCCGTGGAGCGGGTCTGCGGCGAGGGCGGCGAGCCCCGCGCGGCCCTGGTGGCCTCGGTGCGCGACTGTGCGCGCGCGGTTTCACGCGATCTCGGCGCAGGCCGGTTCTGACCTCCCTTTAGCAGGCTTCGACCACCACCTGGCCCTCTTATGCCCATTTTTCGCCACATCCCGACCTTCGAATGGCTGGATTTGGCTGATCGCACCTACGGGTAACGATCCGACACATTGGCCCGACCGACCCTTGACGCGTTCTTCACCTGGGCGGAAAACTGCCGTTCATCGGTCGGCATTGTCGAACACCTACCGGCAATACGCGCTAGGATGCGACAAGGCCAAGGACCGGTGCAGCACTCACCGAGTGCGCGGAACCACCGGAGGGACCCGGTGTCCGCCCACCCCTGGACGTACGTAAGGAGTCGCGGGTGTCCAGCTCCGACATCTTCATCGGCGAGACCATCGGTACCGCCCTGCTCACCCTGCTCGGTGGCGGCGTCTGCGCCGCCGTGACGCTCAAGAGCTCCAAGGCCCGCAATGCGGGCTGGCTCGCGATCACCTTCGGCTGGGGCTTCGCCGTCCTCATCGCGGCCTACGTGTCCGCACCGCTCTCCGGTGCGCACCTCAACCCGGCGGTCACCGTCGGCCTCGCCGTCAAGACCGGCGAGTGGGGCGACACCCCCGTCTACTTCGCCGGCCAGCTGCTGGGCGCCATGCTCGGCGCGGTCCTGATGTGGATCACCTACTACGGCCAGTTCCGCGTGCACCTCGCCGACCCCGAGCACATCCGCGACGCCAAGCTCGGCCCGGAGGACCCGCACCCGCACGACGTGGCCGGCCCCGTGCTCGGCATCTTCTCCACGGGCCCCGAGATCCGCAACGTCGTGCAGAACCTCACGACCGAGATCATCGGCACCGCCGTCCTGGTCCTGGCGATCCTGACCCAGGGCCTCCAGGACGACGGCAAGGGCCTCGGCGTCATAGGCGTCCTGATCACGTCCTTCGTGGTCGTCGGCATCGGCCTCTCCCTGGGCGGCCCGACCGGCTACGCCATCAACCCGGTCCGCGACCTCGGCCCCCGCATCGTCCACGCCCTGCTGCCGCTCCCCAACAAGGGCGGCTCCGACTGGGGATACTCCTGGATCCCGGTGGTCGGCCCGCTCGCCGGTGCCGCACTCGCCGGCGGTCTCTACAACATCGCGTTCGCCTGATCAGCACATGCCGCGCTCGTAAGATCCGCACCGCACTCCTGATTCCGCCTACTCACCAGACCTGCCAGGAGCAGCCATCATGACCAGCAGCACCGGCCCCTTCATCGCCGCGATCGACCAGGGCACCACCTCCTCTCGCTGCATCGTCTTCGACCGCGACGGCCGGATCGTCGCCGTCGACCAGAAGGAGCACGAGCAGATCTTCCCGAAGCCGGGCTGGGTGGAGCACGACGCCACCGAGATCTGGACCAACGTCCAGGAGGTCGTCGCCGGCGCCATCGCCAAGGCCGAGATCACCTCCGCCGACGTCAAGGCGATCGGCATCACCAACCAGCGCGAGACCACCGTCCTGTGGGACAAGAACACCGGTGAGCCGGTCCACAACGCGCTCGTGTGGCAGGACACCCGCACCGACGCCCTGTGCAAGGAGCTCGGCCGCAACGTCGGCCAGGACCGCTTCCGCCGCGAGACCGGCCTGCCGCTGGCGAGCTACTTCGCGGGTCCGAAGGTCCGCTGGCTGCTCGACAACGTCGAGGGCCTGCGCGAGCGCGCCGAGGCAGGCGACATCCTCTTCGGCACCATGGACTCCTGGGTCATCTGGAACCTCACCGGTGGCGCCCAGGGCGGTGCGCACGTCACGGACGTCACCAATGCCTCGCGCACCATGCTGATGAACCTGCACACCCTGGCCTGGGACGAGAAGATCGCGGAGTCGATGGGCGTCCCGCTCAACGTGCTCCCCGAGATCAAGTCCTCCGCCGAGGTCTACGGCCACGTCAAGGAGGGCGTCCTCGCCGGTGTCCCGGTCGCCTCGGCGCTCGGCGACCAGCAGGCCGCGCTGTTCGGCCAGACCTGCTTCGCCGAGGGCGAGGCCAAGTCCACCTACGGCACCGGCACGTTCATGCTCATGAACACCGGCGACAAGATCATCAACTCCTACAGCGGCCTGCTGACCACGGTCGGCTACCAGATCGGCGACCAGAAGCCGGTCTACGCCCTGGAGGGCTCCATCGCCGTCACCGGCTCGCTCGTCCAGTGGATGCGCGACCAGATGGGCCTGATCAAGTCCGCGGCCGAGATCGAGACCCTGGCCCTCTCCGTGGAGGACAACGGCGGCGCCTACTTCGTGCCGGCCTTCTCCGGCCTGTTCGCCCCGTACTGGCGCTCCGACGCCCGTGGTGTGATCGCCGGCCTCACCCGGTACGTCACCAAGGCGCACATCGCCCGTGCCGTCCTGGAGGCCACCGCCTGGCAGACCCGTGAGATCACCGACGCCATGACCAAGGACTCGGGCGTCGAGCTCGCGGCCCTGAAGGTCGACGGCGGCATGACCTCCAACAACTTGCTGATGCAGACGCTCTCGGACTTCCTGGACGCCCCGGTGGTGCGCCCGATGGTCGCCGAGACGACCTGCCTCGGCGCCGCCTACGCCGCCGGCCTGGCCGTCGGCTTCTGGCCCGACACCGACGCCCTGCGCGCCAACTGGCGCCGGGCGGCGGAGTGGACCCCGCGGATGCCCGCCGAGCAGCGGGAGCGCGAGTACAAGAGCTGGCTCAAGGCCGTCGAGCGGTCCATGGGCTGGGTCGACGACGAAGACGCCAGCTGATCCGCACCAGCTGAGTCAATCGACGAGGAGCGATAAGAGACATGAGCACCCTGCAGAGCGTCCCCGCACTGGGTACGCACCCGACCGCCGGCGCGAACGCGAGCCGTGCCGAGACCCGCGAGCAGCTGGCGAAGGCCACGTACGACCTGCTGGTCATCGGCGGTGGAATCCTGGGCACCTCGGTGGCCTGGCACGCCGCGCAGTCGGGGCTGCGGGTTGCCATGGTGGACGCCGGCGACTTCGCCGGCGCCACCTCCTCGGCCTCCTCCAAGCTGGTCCACGGCGGCCTGCGCTACCTGCAGACCGGCGCGGTCAAGCTGGTCGCGGAGAACCACCACGAGCGGCGGGTGCTGGCCAAGGACGTGGCCCCGCACCTGGTCAACCCGCTCACCTTCTACCTGCCGGTCTACAAGGGCGGCCCGGTGGGTGCGGCCAAGCTGGGCGCGGGCGTCTTCGCCTACTCCGCCCTCTCGGCCTTCGGCGACGGCATGGGCAAGGTCATATCCCCGGCCCGTGCCGTCGCCGACAACCCCGGCCTGAAGACCGACAACCTCAAGGCCGTCGCGGTCTACTACGACCACCAGATGAACGACTCCCGCGTCGCCGTCATGACGGTGCGCGCGGCCGTCGAGTCGGGCGCGGTCGTCCTCAACCACGCCGAGGTCACCGGCCTGCGCAAGACGCAGGGCCGGGTCACCGGCGCCGAGCTCAAGGACCGCCTGGACGGCACCGAGTTCGGGATCGACGCGCGCGTGGTGCTGAACGCCACCGGCCCGTGGGTGGATCACCTGCGGCGCATGGAGGACAAGCACTCGATGCCGTCGATCCGCCTCTCCAAGGGCGCGCACATCGTCATGAAGCGCAAGTCGCCGTGGAAGGCCGCCATGGCCACCCCGATCGACAAGTACCGCATCACCTTCGCCCTCCCCTGGGAGGACCAGCTGCTGCTCGGCACCACCGACGAGGTGTACGAGGGCGACCCGGCGGACGTGCGCGCCACCGAGTCCGACATCCAGCAGATCCTGGACGAGGCGGCCTTCTCGGTGAAGGACGCCGACCTCGACCGCTCGCTGATGACCTACGCCTTCGCGGGCCTGCGCGTGCTGCCCGGCGGCCCCGGCGGCGTCGAGAAGGCCAAGCGCGAGACCGTCGTCTCCGAGGGCGCGGGCGGCATGCTGTCGGTCGCCGGCGGCAAGTGGACCACGTACCGCCACATCGGCCGGGTCGTCATGGACAAGCTCGCAAAGCTCCCGGGCAGCCCGCTGACCGAGGACATGGAGCCCGTGAAGTCCCTGGTGCGCCGGATCGCGCTGCCGGGTGTCGCCAACCCGAACGCGGTCGCGCACCGGCTGCTGGTGGACCGTGAGCCCGGCACCCGGATGGACCCGCTGACCGCGCGCCACCTGGCCTCGCACTACGGCTCCCTGGCCTTCGACATCGCACGCCTCGCGAACGATGACCCGGCGCTGGCCGAGCGGATCCACCCGGACGGTCCGGAGATCTGGGCGCAGGTCGCCTACGCCCGCGACCACGAGTGGGCCGAGACGGTCGACGACGTGCTGCGCCGCCGTACGACGGTGACCATCCGCGGCCTGGACGACGACTCCGTCAAGGCCCGGGTCGAGGAGATGCTGGCCCGCAAGGCATAGCTCTCCCGCAGGTGGGGAAGAGGGGCGGTTCCGAGGGGAACCGCCCCTCTGTCGTGGGCTGTGGCGGGTGTCCCGTCAAGGCTTAGGCTGACCCACGTACGCAAGGAACTTGGGAAGGAGACCTGGGTGATCGAGCTTGAGGGCGTGCCCGAGCTGATCGACCCGGTCATGGTGGCCGCGTTCGAGGGCTGGAACGACGCGGGAGACGCGGCCTCCGGTGCGGTCGCACACCTGGACCGGGAGTGGAAGGGCGAGGTCTTCGCGGCTCTGGACGCCGAGGACTACTACGACTTCCAGGTCAACCGGCCGACGGTGTGGCTGGACAACGGGGTACGGAAGATCACGTGGCCGACGACCCGGCTCTCGGTGGTGCGGATCGGCGGGGCCAAGCCGCGCGACCTGGTGCTGGTGCGCGGCATCGAACCGTCCATGCGGTGGCGGTCGTTCTGCAACGAGATCCTCGGCTTCGCGCACGAGCTGGGCGTCGAGATGGTGGTCATCCTCGGGGCGCTCCTCGGGGACACCCCGCACACCCGGCCGGTGCCGGTGAGCGGGGTCACCTCGGACGCGGACCTGGCGCGGACCATGGACCTGGAGGAGACCAAGTACGAGGGCCCCACGGGCATCGTGGGCATCCTCCAGGAGGCCTGTACGCACGCGGGGGTGCCGGCGGTGTCGCTGTGGGCCGCGGTGCCGCACTACGTGTCGCAGCCGCCGAACCCGAAGGCGACGCTGGCCCTCCTGAACCGGCTGGAGGACCTGATCGACATCAGGATCCCGCTGGGCGAGCTCCCGGAGGACGCCCGCGCGTGGCAGCTGGGCGTGGACCAACTGGCCGCCGAGGACAGCGAGGTGGCGGAGTACGTGCAGAGCCTGGAGGAGGCGCGGGACACCGCCGACCTGCCGGAGGCCTCGGGCGACGCGATCGCACGGGAGTTCGAGAGGTACCTGCGGCGACGGGACCCCGCGGCGGGCCCGGCCGCGGAGCCTGGCGACGGCTCGTACCTGCGGGACACGAGCGGGGGTCCGCCCCGTCCCCCGAAGCGCAGGCCGGACACCTCCGGGGAGGATCCGGAGCCGCCGGCCGGCCCGTCCGCCGGCGGGGACGAGACGCCGGACGCGTGATCGGCGGGGCGGGGTGCGGGGCCGCCGCCGTGCGGAGCCGCCCCCTCCCCGCCCTCCACCGGGTCCCGGCGGCGCCGGGACCCGCGGACAGCGCGATGCCCCCGGCCGGGACCGGGGGCATCGGCGGGCTTGGCCGCGAAGGCTACAGGGCCACGCCCAGGAGGGCGTCCACGGTCCGGGAGACCAGGCCGGGGGCCGACGCATCGTCGCCGTCGGTGGCGTTCTGCAGCTCCACCCAGCGGTCTACGGCGGCCAGGGCCGCGGGGGCGTCCAGGTCGTTCGCAAGGGCCTCGCGGACCTCTTCGAGGACCGCGTCCGCGGGGATGCCGTCCGGCCGGGACACCGCCGCGCGCCACCGCTCCAGCCGGGCCACGGCCTCGTCGAGGACTGCGTCGGTCCACTCCCAGTCCGCCCGGTAGTGGTGCGAGAGCAGGGCCAGGCGGATCGCCGCCGGGTCCACCCCGGCCCGGCGCAGCGCCGAGACGAAGACGAGGTTGCCCTTCGACTTCGACATCTTCTGGCCGTGCAGGGCGACCATGCCGGCGTGGACGTACGCCTTGGCCATCGGGAACTCGCCCGTCAGCGCCTGGGCGTGCGAGGCACCCATCTCGTGGTGCGGGAAGGCCAGGTCGGAGCCGCCGCCCTGGATGTCGAAGCCCATGCCCAGGTGTTCCAGGGCGATCGCGACGCACTCGATGTGCCAGCCGGGCCGGCCGCGGCCCAGCGAGCCGCCGTCCCAGCTCGGCTCGCCCGGACGCGCCGCCATCCACAGCATCGGGTCCAGCGGGTTCTTCTTGCCCGCGCGGTCGGGGTCGCCGCCCCGCTCCGCCGAAAGGAGCCGCATCGCCTCGGCGTCGAGGTGGGAGACACCGCCGAAGTGCGGGTCGGCCTCCACCGAGAAGTAGATGTCGCCCTCCAGCTCGTACGCGGCTCCCGCGTCCCGCAGCCGCTCGACCAGCGGCACGATGCCGGGTATGGCCTCGACGGCTCCGATGTAATGCTGCGGCGGCAGCATCCTGAGGGCCGTCATGTCCTCGCGGAAGAGCGCGGTCTCACGCTCGGCCAGCTCGGTCCAGTCGTGGCCGTCGCGCAGCGCCCGCTCCAAGAGCGGGTCGTCCACGTCCGTGACGTTCTGGACGTAGTGGACCTGCCGCTTGGTGTCGAGCCACACGCGCTGCACGAGGTCGAACGCGTTGTAGGTCGCCGCGTGACCGATGTGGGTCGCGTCGTACGGGGTGATGCCGCAGACGTAGATGCGGGCGACGGGACCGGGGGCGAGGGTGATCGTCCCCTGGGTCGCGGTGTCGTGGATCTGGAGGTCGCGGCCCTTGCCGGGAAGGGCGGGGACCTCAGAAGCGGGCCAGGCATGCATGTGTCGAGCCTAACCGGACGGATGTTCCGGAAACGAACTGGACCTGCACTGTTGTCTTGATCAGCACTCTTGCGGTGCGGCCGGTTCTGTGCGTGTCGCCATGGCCGGTTCAGACCGGTGGCCACGGGATCGCCGGCCACTGCCCGGACGGCTGCGGGTGCTTCCCGGTGCGCAGCAGGTGCGCCACCCGGGCCCGTACGGCGGCCAGCTCGGGCTCCGTGATCAGTTCGGCCAGCCGGGTGGCGAGCGGCGCTCCCTCGGCCAGTTCCGCGGTCAGCACGGCGAGGGCCCGGCGGGCCTCGTCCGTCAGCGGCTCCCCCGCCCAGCCCCACAGCAGGGTGCGCAGCTTGTCCTCGGTGTGGAAGGTCACGCCGTGGTCGATGGCGTAGATCCGTCCGTCGGGGGCCGGCAGCAGGTGCCCGCCCTTGCGGTCGCCGTTGTTGATCACGGCGTCGAGGACGGCGAGCCGGCGCAGCCGCGGGTCGTCGGCGTGGACGAGCAGGGCGGTACGGCCTTCGCCGACGTCGGCGAAGGCCACGGGCTTCCACCCCTCGCCGGCCTCCTCGCCCTCGACGAGCGCGAGGAGCTCTTCCTGCGGGGAGGCCTCCTGCGGCCGCCGGGACTCGATCCACTGCTGGACCATGCCCTCGCCGTAGGGGCCGTCCCGCAGCACGGTGGCGGGCACCAGCCCCCATCCGGTGGCTTCGGAGACCAGATAGGCCGCGACCTCCCGCTGGGCGAGGTTCCCGTCGGGGAAGTCCCACAGCGGGCGCTCCCCCTTGACCGGCTTGTAGACGCAGTCGGCGCTCACCCCGTCGTACGTGACGGTGCACAGCAGGACGGCGTTGGACGCCTCGCGGATCCGGCCGACGACGGTCAGCTCGCCCCTGGCGAGCAGTTCCTCCATGTGCCCCCGCCCGTGCTCCCGCATGTCCCCCTGACCCGTCACGCCTGGCGCCGGTAGCCGTTCTGGCGCGGGCACACGTGCCCCTCCGGGTCCAGCGGCAGACTGCACAGCGGACACGGCGGGCGGCCGGCGTTGACCACGTCCAGGGCGCGTTTGGCGAAGGCGCGGGCCTGGGCGCCGGTGAGGCGGACCCGCAGCATCGGCGGGCCGTTCTCCTCGTCCTGGAGCAGCCGCTCCTCCGCCTCGGCGAGGTCCTCGTCAGACTCGGCGTCGAGCTCCACCAGGGCCTGGGCCTCGACGATCATCCGCTGCTCCTCGCCGTCCCAGGCCAGGGCCATGGTGCCGACGCGGAACTCCTCCTCGACGGGGACGTCCAGCGGGGCGGTGTCGGCGGCCTCCGCGGGGGCCATGGCCGGGACCGGGGCGTTTCCGCCGGTGCGCCGCACGACCTCGTCCAGCAGCTCGTCCATCCGCTCGGCCAGTGCGGCGACCTGGGTCTTCTCCAGGGAGACACTGGTGACGCGGGGGCCGGAGGAGGCCTGCAGGAAGAACGTACGGCGTCCCGGCAAGCCGACCGTGCCGGCCACGAAGCGGTCCGGCGGGTCGTAGAGGAACACCTGACGGGGCACGTCCAGTCTCCAAGTCTCGGCGGCGGGGGCGGGTATGCGCCCTTGTGTGAGCCCGTCCACCCTACTGCGCCGGGCGATCACGCCGCGCCCGCGCCGCCCCCCACGACGGCGTTCCCGGAGTCTTCGGCGTCCTTGTCGGAGGCGACCGGTTCCGGTGCGGCCGGTCGCCGCACGAGGGAGCCGAGGTCCCCGGTGTCGCCGAGCCGGAACACGAACGGGCGGGTCGGCGTGTAGCGGATCGCCGTCACCGAGCAGGGATCGACGTGGATGCGCTGGAAGAGGTCCAGGTGCATGCCCAGGGCGTCCGCGACGAGGGACTTGATGATGTCGCCGTGCGAGCACATCAGGAAGACGGCGTCACCGCCCTCCCGCTCCTCGATCCGGGCGTTCCACTCCCGTACGGCGTCCACGGCGCGCGCCTGCATGGCCCGCATGGACTCCCCGCCGGGGAAGGCGGCCGCCGAAGGGTGCTGTTGCACGATCTTCATCAGCGGTTCCTCGGAGAGTTCCGAGAGTTTGCGTCCGGACCAGTCGCCGTAGTGGCACTCGCCGATCCGCTCGTCGGTGTGGAGTTCCAGCTCGGGCCGGGCGGCCAGCAGGGGTGCCAGGGTCTCCCGGCAGCGCTGCAGCGGGCTGGTGACGGCGGCGGCGAGGGGCACGCCCGCCAACCGTCCGGGGAGCGCGGCTGCCTGCTCGGCGCCCCGCTCGTCGAGGGCCACGCCGGGAGTCCACCCGGCGAGCAGCCCTGCGGTGTTGGCGGTGGACCGCCCGTGTCGTACGAGGATCAGCGTGGCCATGGGGGCCAGCGTAGGCGCTGCCGGACGGGTGCGGGCCCGTCGGCGGCGGGGGAGAATGTTCGGCGTGATTGTCGACTGCGCGATCTACCGGGACGGTCGCCGCGCCGAGGGTCCCCAGGACTTCTCGGACGCTCTGGACCAAGCCCGGACGAGCGGTGACGCCTTCCTGTGGATCGGCACGTACGAGCCGACGGAAGCGGAGTTCGATCACGTCCGCCGGGAGTTCGGCCTGCACCCGCTGGCGGTGGAGGACGCCCTCAAGGCCCACCAGCGCCCCAAGCTGGAGGTGTACGACGACTCGCTGTTCGTGGTGCTGAAGCCGGTGCTGTACGACGAGGCGACCGACACCGTGTCCGCGGGCGAACTGATGCTGTTCATCGGCGACTGCTTCGTCGTCACGGTCCGGCACGGCGAGGGGGCCCCGCTGACCGCCGTGCGCCACCGGCTGGAGCATGAGCCGGACGTACTGCGGCACGGCCCGACGGCCGTGCTGTACGCGGTCGCCGACGCGGTGGTGGACCACTACATCGAGGTGGCGGCCGAACTCCAGTCGGACCTGGAGGAGCTGGAGGCTGAGGTCTTCACCCCGAACGCCCCGGACACCAGGAACACGGCCGCCCGGATCTACGGTTTCAAGCGGCAGGTGCTGGAGTTCCGGCGGGCGACGAACCCGCTGCTGGCGCCGATGGAACGGCTGGCCTTCGGCGAGGTGCCCTTCGTCCACGAACACGCCCGGCCGTTCTTCCGCGACGTCGCCGACCACCTCACCAAGGCGAGCGAGTACATCGAGGGCCTGGACCGGCTGCTGTCGGACGCGCTGGCCGCGCACCTCGCCCAGACGGGTCTGCGGCAGAACGACGACGTGCGGAAGATCTCGGCCTGGGCGGCGATCGCGGCCGTCCCGACGATGGTCGCCGGGATCTACGGGATGAACTTCGCCCACATGCCCGAGCTGCGCCAGTGGTGGGGCTATCCGGCGGTGCTGGCCCTCATGGCGGGCGCCTGCCTCGGCTTGCACCGGATGTTCCGGCGCCGGGGCTGGCTGTAGGCCGGACGGACGGCACCCGTCGTCGTGGCCGCACAGGTCAAAGATCGAGCTAGGCGTACTCGGGGCTGGTGACGGGCCCGCCCCCGAGGGCGTCACGACGCTCGGGCATCCGCAGGTCGACCATCCGGTGCCAGCCGCTGAAGCGCTCGTATGCGTACATCGCGCGGATGCCGGCGGCCAGCAGGGCCGCCTTCGGCGCGGGCCAGTGCAGCAGCCGTCCCATGTGGTCCATCACCGCGAGGCTCACGTCGCGGTAGACGGAGATCTCGGCGAGCGCGCTCTCGCGCAGCACCCGCTGGATGGTCCGGCCGTGGCCGGCGCGGGCCAGCCGCAGCAGTTCCTCGTGGCAGTAGGCGAGGTGGTTGTCCTCGTCGTTGCTGATCATGTGGATGGCCTTGCCCACGACGGGGTGGTCGCCGAAGTACTTGACCAGCATGTCCATCTGGTCGGCGGCGCGCTGTTCGGTGACCCGGCTGTGCGCGAGGTAGACGACGATGTCCTCGTCGCTCAGCGCCTGCTGGCGACGCAGTTTGTCGTGGGCCAGGCCGATCCCGCGGCGCTCCAGCAGCATCGTGTAGTCGGTCTCCGGCGGGACGGGGACGGCTTCCAGGCCCCGTTTGCGGAGCAGGGCGTGGAAGATCCGGCCGTGCTTGTCCTCGTCGGCGCCGTGCCGGGTGATCTTGGGGGCGAGGTCGCGCATGGAGTCCGGCACCAGGGCCGCGATGCGGGCGTTCTCCCAGCCGCCCTGGGCTTCCCCGCTGGCGGCGATGGAGCAGAACAGCTGGAAGGAGTCGTCGTTGTCGACGATCTCCTGGAACAGGCTGCGGGCAGAGAGCATGCAACGAGTCAAACGCCGGTCCACGGGCCGGGCAACCGAGAGGTGGCACGACTCGCCCGAATGAACGAACCTCCCGCCCGGGCCGGTGTGCGTAACCCCGCGGGCGTCCGGCCCGTTGTGGGGTGTGTCGGCCGTGGCGGGGAAGACCCCCCGAGCCCCCACCACGGCCGCAGGACTTTCCGGCGGCAGCCGGCTCAGGCCAGGCCTGCGCGCTCCATGGCCTCGGTACCGGCGCGCAGGGCGGCGATCCGCTCGTCCAGGGTGAAGCCGGCCGGTGCCAGCGTGAGGGTGGTGACCCCGGCCTCGGCGTAGGCCCGCATCCCGTCGGCGATCCGCTCGACCGGGCCGAGCAACGTGGTGGAGTCGATCAGCGAGTGGGGGACGGCCTCGGCCGCGCCGTTCTTGTCGCCGGCCAGGTACTTGTCCTGGATCTCGGCGGCCTCCTTCTCGTAGCCCATGCGCTGGGCCAGCTGGTTGTAGAAGTTCTGCTTCCGACTGCCCATACCGCCCACGTACAGGGCGGTGTACGGCCGGAACATGTCGGCGAGGGCGGTCACGTCGTCGCCGAGCGCCAGCGGCACGGTCGGGCAGACGTCGAAGCCGTCCATCGTCAGCCCGGCCTTCTCGCGGCCCGCCCGGATGTGGGTGAGCGCGGTGGCCTCCAGGTGCTCGGCGGCCGGGAAGATCAGCAGGGCGCCGTCGGCGATCTCGCCGGTCTGCTGCAGGTTCTTCGGCCCGATGGCGGCGATGTAGAGCGGGATGTGCTCGCGCTCGGGGTGCACGGTCAGCTTGATCGGCTTGCCCGGGCCGCCCGGCAGCGGCAGGGTCCAGTGCTCGCCCTCGTAGCTCAGCCGCTCGCGCGACATGGCCTTGCGCACGATCTCCACGTACTCGCGGGTGCGGGCGAGCGGCTTGTCGAACTTGACGCCGTACCAGCCCTCCGAAACCTGGGGGCCGGAGACGCCGAGGCCGAGCCGGAAGCGGCCCTTGGTGAGCGAGTCGAGGGTGGCCGCGGTCATCGCGGTCATGGCCGGCTGCCGGGCGGGGATCTGCAGGATCGCCGAGCCGACGTCGATGCGCTCGGTCTGGGCGGCGACCCAGGCGAGGACGGTCGGGGCGTCCGAGCCGTAGGCCTCCGCCGCCCAGCAGACGTCGTAGCCGAGGCGGTCGGCCTCCTGGGCGACGGCGAGGTTGTCGGCGTCCATGCCGGCGCCCCAGTAACCGAGATTGATGCCGAGCCGCATGTTGTCGTCCCCTTACCGGTGTACCGATCAGTAACGTTGATGTGCGGGGACTGTAGCGCGCCCGAGTGCTCCACGTCAGCGCCCCAGTAGTCTCAGCGCTCATGGAGCAGAGGCATCTCGGCCGCACCGGACTGCGCGTCTCCCGGATCGGCCTCGGCACCCTCACCTGGGGCCGCGACACCGGCGAGGAAGCCGCCGCCGAACAGGTGAAGACCTTCTGGGAGGCGGGCGGCACCCTGGTCGACACCGCCGACGTGTACGGCGGCGGGGAGGCCGAGTACCTCCTCGGGCGGCTGGTGGGCGGGCTCGTCCCGCGCCGGGACCTGGTGATCGCGACCAAGGCGGGCAGCGTGCCGGACCCGGACCGGCGCTTCGACGGCTCGCGGGGCCGTCTGCTCGCCGCCTTGGACGATTCGCTGGACCGGCTGGGCACCGACTACGTCGACCTGTGGCAGGTGCACGCCTTCGATCCGGCGACCCCGCTGGAGGAGACCCTGCAAGCCCTGGACCTGGCGGTGAGCAGCGGCCGGGCCCGGTACGCGGGAGTGGCCGGCTTCTGCGGCTGGCAGTTGGCGAAGGCGGCGACCTGGCAGCTCGCGGCGCCCGGGGTGCGCACCCGGATCGCCGCGACGCAGATGGAGTACTCCCTGCTGCAGCGCGGGATCGAGCGGGAGGTACTGCCCGCGGCCCTGGACCTGGGGGTCGGCCTGCTGCCCTCCTCCCCGCTGGGCCGCGGAGTGCTGACGGGCAAGTACCGGGACGGTACGCCGGCCGACTCCCGGGGCGCCTCGCCGTCCCTGGCCGCGCTGGTGGAGCCGTACCTGGACGATGCGGCGGGCCGGATCGTGGACGCGGTGGTGACGGCGGCGCAGGGTCTGGCCGTGACCCCGCTCCAGGTGGCCCTGGCATGGGTCCGGGACCGGCCGGGGGTGGTCGCGCCGATCATCGGCGCGCGCACGTCGGCGCAGCTCGCGGCGGCTCTGTCGGTGGAGGCGCTTAGTCTTCCGGAGGAGATCCGCCGGGCGCTGGACGACGTGTCGGCGCCGGAGCACCGCTATCCCGATCAGGACTGGAGCACGCTGTGAGTACGGACCGTCAGGCCGATCCCGCCACCGCTGCCGCGGACGACCCGGCCGGCCCCGCCGCACCGCAGGGCGAGACCGGTACGGACGAAGCCGGTACGGACGAAGCCGGTACGGACGAGCCGGCCGGGACTGCCGCACCGCACGGCGAGGACGGCAAGGGGGCGAAGCCGCCGGCGGACGGCCCGGCCGGTGGCGGTGGCCCTGCGGCGGAGCCCTCGGGGGCGGGCAGCGACGGGGTGGGGGAAAGCCCCGCGGGGCCCACCGCGACCCCCGGGCCGGAGGCGCCCGCGACGGCCGACGACACCGCTGAGCCCGCCGCGGGCGGCGGGCTCAGCGAGGCCCAAGCGGAACTGGCCGCGCAGAAGATCGAGCGGGAGCGCATCGCCCGGCGCAAGGCCGAGCGGGAGCGCCCCGTAGAGGCCGGCGCGAAGCTCAGCGGGAAGGCCGCCGACCTGCTGGCCGCCGTACGGGCCGTGGAGAGCGGCGAGAAGCCCGCCCCCGCGTACTTCGACGAGGCGCCGAGCGCACCCCGCAAGGCGGCCCCGGTGCCCCCGTCCCCGCGCCCGGCCGCTCCGGCGCCGGCGCCGGCCTCCGTACCCGCCGCCGACGTAGTCGAGGCGGTGCGCGCGGTCCTGGCCCGCGGTGGCGCTCCCGAGTCGCTGGCCGCCCCCGTGGCGGCAGCCCTGGGCGACGCGGCGGCGCAGGAGCTCGCGGAGAACCCGTGGCGGCTGCTGGCGGTCCCCGCCGTACGGCCGGCGCAGGCCGACGGCTTCGCCCGCACGCTGCTGGGCGACGGGGCCGGTCCCGGGGACGAGCGCCGCACGGGGGTCCTGGTGGGCTGGCTGCTGGAGCAGGCGGGCCTGAAGGGGCACACCGCGCTGGAGGCCCCGGTCCTGGAGAAGGCTCTGGCCCAGTACGGCGTGCCGGACCCGGCCGAGGCGCTGGAGCGGGCCGTCGCGGAGGCCTCGGTGCTGGTTTTCCACGAGCCCCTCGGCCCGCCGGCGGAGGAGGGCGAGGAGCAGCCGGTACGGATCCTCGTGGGCCTGGAGGGTGCCGCGATGGCCGAGGAGAGCCTGGCCGACGGCCTGGCCCGGCTGTCCGGCACCTTCGGCGGCCCGGCGGACTGGGAGCAGGCCGCCGCGGCGGCGCCGGACCGGTCTTCCGGCGAGCTGATCCGCGCGGTCGCGGGCCACGCCCTGGTCACCCACACGGGTGGTGAGGCGGCCCGGGCCGAGCCCCTCGCGCTGGCCGCGGCGGCCCGCGGGCTGGGTCTGCGGGTCTGCGTGGCCGCGCACGCGCCCGGCGGCCCGGACTCGGTGACCGTGGCCGGCCTGCTGTCCGGCCTGGAGGGGCCCGGACGGGACGCGGACGGGCAGTTCCCGGTGGACCTGCTGGTCGTGCTGGACGCGCCGCAGCTGGACGTGGAGGCGGCGGCCGCGCTGGTCGAGGGCGTTCCGGACGGAGCCCGGCTGGTCCTGTCCGGAGACCCCGGAGTGCTCGGCTCCGCGGGGGCGGGGCGGGTGTTCGCCGATCTGCTGGCTGCACGTACCTGCCCGCAGCTGGTCTCCCGCACGCCGGATCCGGGTCCCCTCGGAGAGCTCGTCTCCGGGGTGGGGATCGGGGAGCTGAACCAGGTGGAGACGCCTGGCAAGGAGGTCGTCATCGTCCCGGTGCGGGACGCCGGGGAGGCAGTGCACCGCGCGGTGCAGCTCGTGGCCGAGTCGGTGCCGCGGGCCTTCGGGATCCCGGCGGACGGCGTCCAGGTGATCGTTCCCGGGCACGGCGGCTCCGCCGGGACCCGGGCGTTGAACGCCGCGCTCAAGGAGCGCCTCAATCCCGGCCCGGGCCGGTTCGGCGGCTTCGACCCCGGCGACCGCGTGGTCCACGTGCCGTCCGCCGGCCGGGCCCTCCCGGCCCGTGTGGTGTCGGCCGACGCCCAGGGGCTGCACCTGGACCGTGCGGGCGCGCCGATCGTGGTACCCAAGGAGCTCGTCGAGTCCCAGGTGCGGCACGGCTGGGCGGTGACGGCACATCAGGCGGTCGGCGCGCGCTGGCCCGCCGTGGTCGTGGTGCTGCCGGGTGACGCGGCGCAGGCGCTGTCGCGGGACTGGGTCTACACGGCGTTCGGTCGGGCCGAGCGGCACCTGTCGGTGGTGCACGGCGTCGACCAGGCACTGCCGCGCGCGGTCGCCGAGGTGCTGCCCAAGCCGCGCACGACGCGGCTGGCGGGTCTGCTGAAGGCCCTCGCAGCGGCGGGCGAGCACGCGGAGCAGTAGTCGGCCGTGTCCTCCCGCCCCGGGGCGGGAGGACACGGTGTCGGCCCGCGCCCGGAGCGCGGTCCCGGAGGTCAGGCGGGAGCCAGGCCGGGCCGGGCGGTCTCGCCCTCGCCTTCGGCGTCGTCGAACCCGTCCGCCTCCTCGTCGAAGACGGAGCTGACGTCGAACCGGTGCAGGACGTCCTGCGGGTCGATGTGCCCGAAGGGCGAGCCCAGCCACTCCCCCGGTTCCGCCATGTCCTCCGAGGCGGCGATCCAGAGCGTGGAGTCGCCCTCCTCCAACCCGAAGTCCTTGGAGCGGGAGGCGATCTCGTCCGGTTCGTACTCCCCGAAGATCACACCGAGGGCGTCGGCGGTGCCGCCGTCGCGGACGAAGTCGGCGTCCCGGTCGTGCGCGGCGACGCGCTCGGCCTGGGCGATCATGCGCGCCGGTTCGACGACGGCGTAGTCGCGGCGGATGAGCACGCTGAAGGCGGCGGGTTCGGCGGGGCCGGTGTACGGGACGCCGTCCTCGGGCGTCGGGATCTCGAAGGGCGTGACCTCGTCGTAGCGGTCGTAGAGGAGTTCGTCGTACTCCTCGGCGGCGGCGGCGAGTTCGTTGAAGGCGGCGTAGACGTCCGGATCCTCGTCCCCGATCCTGCGCTCGACCGCGGCGAGGTGGCGGTCGAGCGCGGCCTTGACCGCCTCGGCGGCGGCGCGGACCTCGGCAACAGTGGGCAGAGCGGCATCAGACATAGAGCAGACGCTATCCGTAGCGAGGCTCTGCCCGCACAATAGATGCGATGCCGGAATACGAATTTGTCGACGTGTACGTGCCCCGCGGGGTTCCTCGCAAGGAAGCCACCCGCCTGCTGACCGACCATGCCGAGTACGGGAACTGGGAGATCGACCGGCTGAGCCTGCACCGGGACGGCAGCCGCCGCGTGCGACTGCGCCGCCGGATCATCCGTCAGGTCCGCGCCACCTGGTGAACGCGGGCCCCGGGGGCGGGGCCCGCGTGGTGAGCGACCGTCAGGCGGCGTTCCGGGAACGCCGGTAGAGCACGGTGCCGGCCAGCAGCAGGCCACCCGCGATCGGGAGGCCCGCGGTCAGCACGTCACCGGATCCGGTGGCGGCGAGGCCGGGGGTCACCCCGGTGCCGGTACCCGTGCCGGGGTGCGTGACGGGGGTGACGGAACCGGTTCCGGGGTTGCCCGGGTTCTCCGGGGTACCGGGGGTTCCCGGGTTCTCCGGGGTACCGGGGTTGCCCGGGTTCTCCGGGATACCGGGGGTTCCCGGGTTCTCAGGAGTTCCGGGGTTGCCCGGGGTACCGGGGTTCTCCGGGGTACCGGGGTTGCCCGGGTTCTCCGGGGTACCCGGGTTCTCCGGGGTACCGGGGTTGCCGGGGGTTCCCGGGTGGTCGTCGCACGGTTCGTCGCCATCACCCGGGTGACCGGGGTGGCCGGGATTCCCGGGGTGACCGGGGTGGCCCGGGTGACCGGGGTGGCCCGGGTGACCGGGGTGGCCCGGCCTGCCGTGGCCCGAGCCGTTGGCGCAGTGGTTCCCGAAGGCCGGGTTGAGGCCTCCCACCACGGTCACCGTGTTCCCGCAGGCGTTCACCGGTGCGTCAACGGGCGCCTGGACAGCGTTCCCGGACAGCAGGCCCGGAGAGTTCTTCGCATGCCCCGCAGCCCCGGAGTCCGCGTGTGCGTAACCCCCGCCCAGTGCGAGGACACCCCCCGCGGCAGCGATGGTGATCAGGGTCTTCCTGGTGACCTGTGCCGGTCGTCGCATCTGTACTCGTCCCCTGGTGTGTACGTGTCGGTCGGGGCCCGCAGGGCCCGACCGTCCAGGCTCCCCCGCCTGGTACGCCGATGAGTGGTTCTGGTTCCGGACCGTAAAAGCCCGGTGGCCCCGGAGCGCTGGATTGCGTTCCGGGGCCGAAGACTTCAGACGCGTCAGGCGTTGACGCAGGTGTTGCCGAAGGCCGGGTTCAGCAGGCCGATGACGGACACGGTGTTGCCGCAGACGTTGACCGGGACGTGAACCGGGACCTGGACGACGTTGCCGGACAGGACACCCGGGGAGCCGATGGCCGCACCCTGGGCACCCGCGTCGGCGACGGCCATACCCGCACCCGCGAGAACCAGACCACCGGTGGCAGCCGCAGCGGCGACAACCTTCTTGAGCATTGTTCCTCCTAGTAGGCAAAGTGCGGTCCCAGCCGCGGACCGCACCACCTGTAACGAGGAGGGATCACCGGGGCTACGAGCGTATGAGTGCATTCACTCTTCCCAGTGGAATGCGCACACCTTCTCGAATCTCAGGCGTTGTCGATGAACCGGTCGAGCACGCGCACCCCGAACTTCAGACCTTCCACCGGAACCCGCTCGTCCACACCGTGGAACATGCCGGCGAAGTCCAGCTCCGGGGGCAGCTGCAGCGGCGCGAAGCCGAAGCAGCGGATGCCGAGGTCGTCGAAGGACTTGGCGTCCGTGCCGCCCGAGAGCATGTACGGCACCGCCCGCGCGATCGGGTCCTCCGCCTTCAGCGCGCCCTGCATCGCGTCCACCAGCCGGCCGTCGAAGTCCGTCTCCAGCGCCCTGTCGCCGTGCACGTCCTCCCGCTTCACGCGGGGGCCGAGGATGCGGTCCAGATCGGCGAAGAACTCCTCCTCGTAGCCCGGCAGGAAGCGGCCGTCGACGTGGGCCGTGGCCTGGCCGGGGATGACGTTGACCTTGTAGCCGGCGCCGAGCATCGTCGGTGCCGCCGAATTGCGCAGGGTCGCGCCCACCATCTTGGCGATGCCGCCGAGCTTGGCGAGCGTGGCGTCCATGTCGTCCGGGTCCAGGGGGGTGCCGAGCGCGTCGGAGAGCTCGTCCAGGAAGGACCGTACGGTCTTGGTCACGCGCACCGGCCACTGGTGGCGGCCGAGCCGGCCCACGGCCTCGCACAGTTCCGTGATGGCGTTGTCGTTGTTGGTCATGGAGCCGTGGCCCGCGGTGCCCTCCACCGTCAGGCGCATCCAGTGCATGCCCTTCTGGGCGGTCTCCACGAGGTAGAGCCGGAGGTTCTCGTTCACCGTGAAGGAGAAGCCCCCGACCTCGCCGATCGCCTCCGTGACGCCCTCGAAGAGGCCCGGATGCTGGTCGACGAGGTGCCGCGCCCCGTAGATGCCGCCCGCCTCCTCGTCGGCGAGGAAGGCCAGCACGATGTCCCGCGGGGGCTTACGGCCGCTGCGCATCCGGTCGCGGACGACGGCCAGCGTCATCGCGTCCATGTCCTTCATGTCGACTGCGCCGCGGCCCCACACGCAGCCGTCGGCGATCTCGCCCGAGAACGGGTCGTACGTCCAGTCCGCGGCGTTCGCCGGAACCACGTCGGTGTGCCCGTGGATCAGCAGCGCGGGTCGCGAGGGGTCCTCCCCCTCGATCCGCGCCACCGTCGAGGCGCGCCCCTTGTGCGATTCGAAGATCTGCGGCTCCAGCCCGACCTCGGCGAGCTTTTCGGCGACCCACTCCGCCGCCTTGCGCTCCCCGGGGCCCGAGTGGTCTCCGTAGTTGCTGGTGTCGATCCGGATGAGGTCCCGACAGAGGTCGACGACCTCGTCCTCGCCGGAGACGGTCTTGCCCGCGCTCGCCTGGCTCACGCTGCTTCCTCCCACTGATCCACGCAGTACCGAACATTCCCATCCTCCCGCCCCGGGCCGCTCTCCCCAAGGGTGCTCCTCGGCCGTCGGGGGGTGCGGTCGAGGACCCCCCGCCGTTTGGTACTGTTTCCCCTGTCGGAACGGCCCGCGAGGGCCGGACGGCACACACCCGGTCCGGGTGGCGGAATGGCAGACGCGCTAGCTTGAGGTGCTAGTGCCCTTTATCGGGCGTGGGGGTTCAAGTCCCCCCTCGGACACCAGCTGAGACCCCACTTCACGTGGGGTTTTCTGCTTTCCGGGCGGCGGCGTGACCGACCACGTGACCCATGGTCCAGCGAGCCCCTGGTCAGACCATGCAAGACGGGCCGTGTGTCGGTCCACACCGGAGGGCGCGCGCTTCCGCGCTCCGTCCTTGCTCCGCCCCTACGCGGATGCCCGTAGTGGGCCGTGGTGTAGTGCTCCGCGCGCGGGCGTCGTGCGCCGTGCGGGCGGGAGCGGGCCGTGAGCCCCCGTCCACGTCTGCCCATGACGGCCCTGCCTCGCCGACCTCGCTGCCGCCGATACGCCGATACGCCGATACGCCGATATGGGGAATCCCCGGGGCATCGGAGCGCAGACCGCACATCGAAACGTTACGGGGGCGTCGGCACCGGCTATCCCGCCGGATGTACGTCCGCTGTCCTCGCGGTCACGCGCCGAGCGATGACCATGCCACGGGGGCAGCCCGGTCATCCAGGAGTCGTTGTGTCCCCATCCATGCTGTCGAGGCCGCCCGCCACCCTGGGCGAGCCGGGCTCCGGGGCGCATCCCCCGCGCCGAGCGCTGCGGGGCTGCGTGGCCGTACTGGCCGCCATGGGCGTCATGGCCCTGCCCGTAGCCCTGGCGAGCCCTGCCCAGGCCGCAGCGTACGTCCCTTGCGGGAACGTTTCCGCACTGAATGCCGCCATCGTCCAGGGCAACGCCGTATCCAGCGCCTTCACCATCGCCCTGGCGCCGGGCTGCACCTACACCCTGGACAGTGCCTTCGGCGGTAACACCGGGCTCACCCCGGTCACGGGGAACATCAAGGTCGCGGGCTCCCGCTCGACCATCGCCCGCAGCAGCAGCGCGGCGACGAACTTCCGCGTCATGGAGGTCGGGACCGGCGCCAGCCTCAGTCTCACCGGCGTCACCCTGGCCAATGGCCATCTCCCCGGCGAGCTCGGGGGCGGCGTGCTGAACAACGGCACGCTCACCCTCAACTCCAGTACCGTGCGCGACAGTTTTGGCACCTTCGGTGGCGGTATCGCAAGCATCGGCCCTCTCCTCACCCTCAACTCCAGCGCGGTGCGGAACAACTCCGCCGGCTTCGGCGGCGGCGTGCTCCTCGGCGGCCTCGGCAGCAAGTTGGTCGCGAACTCCGGCACCGTGCGGGACAACAGTGCAAGCAACTACGCCGGTGGGGTCGGTACCGGTGGCCCCGATCAGGAGATCGTCCTGCGCTCCGTCACGATCAAGGGCAACACCTCGCCAGGTTTGGGCGGGGGGCTCGCCATCGGTGCGCCCGGTAACACGATCGACGCCATCGGAGGCTCCATCACCGACAACACCGGACGCATCGGTGGGGGATTGGCCGTCGGGGCCCCGGGCTCCCAGGTCCGGCTCTCGGGTGTGACCATCGCCCGCAACGAGGCGACCAGCCTCGGCGCAGGCATGTACACCACGGGGCCGCTCAGGATGTCCGGCGGGTCGCTTCGCGACAACACCTCCGCAGGGACCGGCGGAGGCCTCCACTACGACGGTGGGGACACCGCCACGCTCGTCGGCGTCACCGTCAGAGGCAATTCCGCCACCGACGGCGGTGGCATCTACACGACGTCCACGGTCACCGCAGTCGGAAGCCGCTTCTCCAACAACACGCCGAACAACTGCGCCCCGGCCAACACCGTCGCTGGGTGCAACAACTGAGGCACCAGCACCCGCCCAGCAGTGCCGGGCCGGGCCGGGCCGGGCGGTGGAGCTGCCGGCGGACCTCGGCGCGCCCGTTGGGCGGCGCCGTCAGTCAGGTGGTGCTGAAAAGTCAGGCGCAGAGGTCGAAGCGCGGGGTCGAGGCTCGCCGCGTTCAGCTCCGCCGCAGCGCTGAAACACCAGCTCCCCCTTGTCCTCGTCCATTCATACGGTGGGGGAACCCGCTGCCCCGCGTTTGGGTCAATCCCGATGAACCGTAGCCCCACGACTGCCTCCGGCGTCGCGGCTCACGCCAACGTGCACGAGCTTCGTTGCGGCGGCGTCTGAGCGTCAGGGGCAATGATCGTTCACAGGGCCCTTGTGGGGCGGTTCTCGGCCGCCTGGAGGGCTCGGGCCCGAGGGTTGGCCACGTGACCGACGCATGACCACCACCAGGCGGGAACAGGCAGAAGTGCCAGGTAACCGTGCCCGACCGCAGCCACGATGAAGTGACCTCGGGGGGCACGTTTCCCCAGGCCAGAAGGCAAAGGGGCTGGTGCCCGAGTAGAGAGTTCGAGCCGCCCCTCGGACACCGACGGAAGGACCCCGCTTCAGCGGGGTCCTTCTTCGTTCACGGGCACGGCCGACGGCCGCACCGGGTGCGCGGCGGCGGGCCCGGAATGTTTGGTAGTGTTTCGCTCGTCGCAACGCCCCATAAAGGCGGACGGCACACACCCGGTCCGGGTGGCGGAATGGCAGACGCGCTAGCTTGAGGTGCTAGTGCCCTTTATCGGGCGTGGGGGTTCAAGTCCCCCCTCGGACACAACAGCGAGAGGCCGGTCGGGAGAAATCCCGGCCGGCCTCTCGTGCGTCCTGGACCCCGCGCCGGACGGGCCGGTCCGGTGGCGCCGCCCCGGCCGGCCGCCGCCCGGGGGCGTGCGGAGCGCAACGGGCCCCCGTACCGGCGGCGGCCGGCACGAGGGCCCCGGGTGCCTCAGGAGGGGTCAGTCCCGGCCGGCGGCCAGTGCGGCCACTCGGCCGCGGACCAGGAACCAGCCGCCCACCAGAGCAGCAGCGATGGCCGGGACGAGCATGACCGTGGTGCGGCCGACGCCGCCGTCGCTCCACATCAGCACCAGGACCGTGGCGAGGAAGAGCAGGGTCACGACCTGGGTGTAGGGGGCCCAGGGCAGGCGGTACGACGGGCGGGAGACCAGACCGTTCTGCGAGCGGCGCCAAAAGAAGAGCGAACAGAGCATGACCATGCCCCAGGTGCCCAGGATGCCGATGGAGGCGAGGTTGAGGACGATTTCGAAGGCCTCGCCGGGCATCCAGTAGTTCAGGCCGACGCCCGCGACGCCGAAGGCGGCGGTGAACAGGACACCGCCGTAGGGGACCTTGCCCTTGTTCATGACGCCGGTGAACTTCGGGGCCGAGCCGGACAGGGCCATCGAGCGCAGGATGCGGCCGGTGGAGTACAGGCCCGAGTTCAGCGAGGAGAGGGCCGCGGTGAGGACAACCAGGTTCATGATGCCGGCGGTGCCCGGGATGCCGAGCTTGTCGAAGACGGTGACGAACGGGGACTGGTCGGCGGAGTAGGCGGTGTACGGGAGCAGCAGGGCCAGCAGCACGACCGAGCCGACGTAGAAGACGCCGACGCGCCACATGATGGAGTTGATCGCCTTCGGCATGATCTTCTCCGGGTTCTCGGTCTCGCCCGCGGCGACGCCGCACAGCTCGACGGAGGCGTACGCGAAGACGACGCCCTGGACCACCAGGAGCATCGGCAGCACGCCGGAGGGGAAGAGGCCCCCGCTGTCGGTGATCGTCGTGAGGCCGGGGGTGTGGCCGTCGATCGGGTGGCTGGTGGCGACCAGGTAGATGGCCACCAGCATGAAGATCACCAGGGCGCTGACCTTGACGATGGAGAACCAGAACTCCATCTCGCCGAAGTACTTCACCGAGATCAGGTTGGCGGTGAGGACGATGGCGAGCGCGATGAACGCGAGGACCCACTGGGGGACGTCGGTGAACGCGGACCAGTAGTGGGCGAACACGGCGGCGGCCGTGATGTCGGCCACGGTGGTGGTGGACCAGTTCAGGAAGTACAGCCAGCCGGCGGTGTAGGCGCCCTTCTCGCCCATGAACTCACGGGCGTAGGAGACGAAGGCGCCCGAGGAGGGCCGGTAGAGGACGAGCTCGCCGAGGGCGCGGACCACGAAGAAGGCGAAGACGCCGCACACCGCGTAAGCGATCGCGAGGGAGGGGCCGGCACCGGCGAGGCGGCCGCCGGCGCCGAGGAACAGGCCGGTGCCTATCGCTCCGCCGATCGCGATCATGTTGATGTGGCGGGACTTGAGGTCCTTGCTGTACCCCTCGTCACCGGCGTCGACATGGCGGGAGGACGCCGGGGCGGGTGCCTCGGTCATGGTGCGGTCGGTCATGTATGACGTCGCCTTCGTGGGTGGGACAGGCAGCCCGGACGGCCTCGCAGGGGAGCTGGGTGGTGTCCCCTGTGGTGGCTTCCGGGTGATTTGATCGCCATAGGAGACCACGAGGCCGGGCCCGCCGCCAAAATCACCCCCTGCATGCGGAAGCCCCCGACGACCTTGGAAACGGGCGCCAGGGGCTTCGTGGAGGTTGGAAAGAGAGGTCAGTCGCCGGGTGTGCCCTCAGCCGCCTGGTCGAGGCGGAAGGCTTCGTTGCCGAGGCCGATCCGGGCGTGGACCTCGGGGCGGCTGCGGCGCAGGAGGACTCCGTACAGCAGGCCGACCACGACGGCGGCCCCGATGATGCCCGGCAGGACCCAGCTGAGCGCCGAGCCCTCCTCGGCGCCGACCAGGACGCCGAAGTCCTTGACGGTGTAGACGGCGATGGCGAGCAGGGCGAGGCCGGCGCCGGCGGCCGCGACGAGCCGCCAGACCTGGGCGCCCGCGGTGCCGCGGCGGACGAAGAAGGCGATCACGGCGACGGAGGCGGCGGCCATGAGGAGCGTCACACCGAGGGCCCCGACACTGCCCATCCAGGTGAACAGGTGCAGGACGGGTGCGGTGGGGTCGCCGGCCGGGAGGTCGTCGGTGACCGCGAAGGCGAGGACGACCAGGGTCGCGATGCCGGTCTGCAGGAGCGAGCCGGTGGCGGGCGCACCGGTGCCCGCGTTGGTACGGCCGAAGGCTGCGGGGAGGAGGCCCTCGCGGCCCATGGCGAAGGCGTAGCGGGCGACGACGTTGTGGAAGCTGAGCATGGCGGCGAACATGCCGGTCACGAAGAGGACGTGCAGGACGTCGGTGAAGGCGGTGCCGAGCCGCGCCTCGGTGAGCTGGAAGAGCAGGCCGGGGCCGGCTTCGGCCGCGGTCCCGACGACCTCGCGGGGGCCGGTGGCGACGGTGAGGGCCCAGGCGCTGAAGGCGAAGAAGAGGGCGACGAAGCCGACCGCGAGGAACATCACGCGGGAGACGACGATGTGCGGCCGGCTGGTCTCCTCGGCGTACACCGGGGACTGCTCGAACCCGACGAAGGCGGCGATGCAGAAGCACAGGGCGGTGCCGAGGCCGGGCCCGCTGAGGGTCTCGGGATTGAACGCGTGGAGCGAGAGCCCTTCGGGCCCCGGCTCGGCGAGGGCGGCGGCGTCGAAGATGACGACGAGGGCGCACTCGATCAGGAGGAGGACGCCGAGGACCTTGGCATTGAGGTCGATCTTGAGCCAGCCGAGGGCGCCGGTGACGGCGACCGCGAGCAGGGCCGGGATCCACCACGCGAGCTCGATGTCCAGGTAGGTCGCGAAGAGGCCGGAGATCTCGAAGCCGAGGATGCCGTAGACGCCGACCTGCATGGCGCTGTACGCGACGAGGGCGACGAGCGAGGCGGCGGCACCGGCGGTGGGGCCCAGGCCGCGGGCGATGTAGGCGTAGAAGGCGCCGGCGTTGTGGACGTGGCGGCTCATCTCGGCGTAACCGACGCTGAACAGCGCAAGGACGAGGCCCAGGATCACGAAGAGCAGGGGCTGGCCGACCACGCCCATCAGACCGAAAGTCGTGGGCATGACACCCGCGACGACCATCAGGGGGGCACTCGCGGCGAGTACGGAGAGCAGCAGGCCGGCCGTGCCGAGGCGGTCGGCGCGCAGTGCGCGGTCCTGGCCCTTGTACGTGCGTATCTCGGCCGGTTCCTGGAGCGTGGTGGATCTGCCCGTCGGCATGGCGGCGTCCTTTCGGGGGCGCGGTTCTTTCGGGGGCGGGTGGGGGGAGGCGGACGGCCGGGCCGGGCCGGGGCCGCGGGGGACCGTGACGGGTCAGGCGGTGCCGAGCGCCACGTTGCGCGCTGCGAGGAAGGCCTTGTGGGGGTCGCGGTCGGGATAGGACCAGGGGGCTCGGGTGGCATGGCTGCCGATGCGGTGGAAGAGCGCGGCGGCCTCGGCCGGGCGGCCTTCGCAGAGTTTGGCGTGGGCGAGGAAGTTGAGGTCGACCCGGTTGCGGGGGTGGTCATCGCGCTCCCACTCCAGCCACCAGTCGAAGGCCGAGCGCAGCACCTGGCGGGCGCGGCGGCCCTCCCAGTGTGCGGCGGCCGATTCGGCCGTGTGGCCGCGGCCGGCGGCGAGCACCCGGTAGCGCTCGGCGTGCGCGACGACGGGGAGCACGGCCAGCGGGGAGTCCGCCGGGGACTCCTCGGCGGCCCAGGCGGCGAAGTCGTAGACCTCGTGGAGCGGGTCCTGGCCGGGCGCGAGGGTGCGTTCGGCCAGCTTCGCCACCATCAGGTGGTGGGCGTGGTGGTGCTCGGGGTGACGGGCCCGGACCTGGTCGAAGTGGCGGCTGAACTCCTCCTCGCTGCCGAAGGCCCGGGAGAGCAGGAGCAGCCCGAGCCAGGGGGTGGGGTCGTCGGGAAGCAGCGCGGCGGCACGGCGGCAGGCTTCCTCGGCCTCGGCCGGGGTGCCCTTGTGGCGCAGGGCGGTGAAGACGGCGGCGCAGGCGAGGAGGGTGGCGGCGTCGGCGCTGTCCGGTTCGGCGAGCAGCCACTCGCGGGCCCATGCGGTGGCCGCCGGGGTCTGGGCGAGGACGACGACGCGGTGGCCCCTGCGGTCCCAGTCGTCGCCGGTGCCGACGAGGAGGGAACGGACCCTGGCCCACCGCCCCTGAGTGAACTGGGAACGTACGTCGATGAGTTCGGCATCGCAGAGGGCCGGGTCGAAGAGCTGCGCGTCCCGCTTGCGGGTGCGGCCGAGGGGCGGCGGAGGCGGGGACATCCGCGGGATTTCCCTCCAGGACGCGGGCGGACGGGGGTCGGGGCGGCGGGGCCTCCCCCGCGCGCAGGGGGCACGCACGGTCGGGGCGGCCGACCGGTGAGGTCGGGGGGTCGTGCCGGTGGAGCCGCGTGGGGCTCCGGAGGACTGCGGTGGTGTTGCTCGGAGTCTCCGGCGCGCGGGCGGAATTTCGTCGGAACTCCGTTGAGCACTCCGGTGATCACGCACAGCAAACCGTTACGCGCAGCTCCGAGTCAAGGTCCGGTCCAGTGCGTGGCGGGTTTCAACTGCTGTGGTGATCGTGCCAGTTGGGCGGACGATATTCGTTCCGGCCGGCGACGGCAGGCACCCTAGGGTGGCCGTATGACGGCATATGACGATCTTCCCCCGTACCTGCTCGGGTTCCCCGGCCCGTTGCGCGACCAGTTGGTCGCGGCCGTGCTGAGCGGGGCGAAGACCAGCACCACCGGCCTGCTGGCGGAGTACGAGGCGGAACGGGAGCCGCTACCGCGGCCCGGCGCGCGGTCGCTGCTGGTCGACTCCGGCGGGCGCGGGGTGGCGGTGGTGGAGGTGACGGCCGTGGAGGTGCTGCGGCTCGCCGATGTGGGGATGGGGCACGCTCTCGACGAGGGAGAGGGGTATACGTCGGTGGCCGAATGGCGTACGGCGCACGAGGAGTTCTGGCACAGCGAGCCGGTGCGCACGGTGATCGGCGACCCGGGGTTCACGGTCGACGACGACACCCTCGTGGTCGCGGAACGGTTCCGGGTCGCCGAACGGCTGCCCTGACGCTCCCGGCACACGAGTTGTCTGGCGCGGCTGCCGAGCACGGCGGTGGGAGTCGGCCTCGGCAGCCCTCCCGCGCGGGAGCCGCCCTCAGCCCACCGCCCGTGCCGCGGCCCGGCCCGCGGCACGGCCCGAGAAGACGCACCCGCCGAGGAAGGTGCCCTCCAGGGCCCGGTAGCCGTGCACCCCGCCGCCGCCGAAGCCGGCCGCCTCGCCCGCGGCGTAGAGGCCGGGGAGCGGCTCGCCCGTCCCGGTCAGGACCCGCGAGGAGAGGTCGGTCTCCAGGCCGCCCAGGGACTTGCGGGTCAGGATGGAGAGCCGTACCGCGATCAGCGGGCCGGCCTTCGGGTCGAGGATCCGGTGCGGGGCGGCGGTGCGGATCAGTTTGTCGCCGAGGTACCGGCGGGCCCCGCGGATCGCCGTCACCTGGAGGTCCTTGGTGAAGGGGTTGGCGACCTCCCGGTCGCGGGCCGTGATCGCGCGCCGCACGGCGGCCTCGTCGAGGAGGTCCTCCCCGGTGACCGCGTTCATGCCGCGCACCAGGGCGGACAGGTCGCGTTCGACGACGAAGTCGGCGCCGTGCTCCATGAAGGCCCTGACCGGGCCGGGTACGGCCTGGCGCGCGCGGGTGATGACGCCGCGCACCGACCGGCCGGTGAGGTCGGGGTTCTGCTCGGAGCCGGAGAGGGCGAACTCCTTCCCGATGATGCGCTCGTTGAGCACGAACCAGGTGTGGTCGTGGCCCGTCCGCATGATGTGGTCGAGCGTGCCGAGGGTGTCGAAGCCCGGGAAGAGCGGTACGGGCAGCCGTCTGCCCGTGGCGTCCAGCCAGAGAGGGGACGGGCCGGGGAGGATGCGGATCCCGTGCCGGGCCCAGATCGGGTCCCAGTTCCGGATGCCCTCGGTGTAGTGCCACATCCGGTCCTTGTTGATGTGGCTGGCGCCCGCCGCCTCCGCGATCCCCAGCATGAGGCCGTCGACGTGCGCGGGTACGCCGGAGAGCATCCGTGCGGGCGGAGTGCCGAGCCGGGCAGGCCACTGCGCGCGCACGAGGTCGTGGTTGCCGCCGATGCCGCCGCTGGTGACGATCACGGCCTGGGCCCGCAGGGAGAAGGTTCCGGCGGCCTCGCGGCTGCTGGCGGTGCCTCGCGCGGCGTCGGAGGGTTCGAGGATCTCCCCGGTCACGGTGTCCAGGGCGCCGGCGGTGGCGGCCAGACCGGTCACCCGGTGGCGGAACGCCAGCCGGACCAGGCCGCGGGCCACACCCTCCCGGACCCGCCGCTCGAACGGCTCCACCAGCCCGGGCCCGGTGCCCCAGGTGATGTGGAAGCGCGGGACGGAGTTGCCGTGGCCGTCCGCGTCGTAGCCGCCGCGCTCGGCCCAGCCGACGACGGGGAAGAAGCGGACTCCGCGCGCGTGCAGCCAGCGGCGCTTCTCCCCGGCCGCGAAGTCGACGTAGGCCTCGGCCCAGCGGCGCGGCCAGGCGTCCTCCTCGCGGTCGAACCCGGCGGTGCCGAGCCAGTCCTGGAGGGCGAGGTCCCGACTGTCCCTGATCCGCATCCGGCGCTGCTCGGGCGAGTCCACGAGGAACATCCCGCCGAAGGACCAGTGCGCCTGGCCCCCGATGGACTGTTCCGGCTCCTGGTCGAGCAGGACCACCTTGCGGCCCGCGTCGACGAGCTCGGCGGTGGCCACCAGGCCCGCGAGCCCGGCTCCGATCACGATCACGTCTGCGTCGTACGTCATGCGGACACCCGTCCTCCGTCGATGGTGGGGCAGATCCTTTGCTACGGAGCGGTAACCAGTCAACAGCGGTGGTTGGATGGGCCCGTGCGTGCCGCTGATGAAGTACTGGACGTGGTGGACCGGGACGACCGGGTCCTCGGGCAGGCCCCGCGGGGCGAGGTGTACGCCCGCGGCCTGATCCACCGCTGTGTGTTCGTGCTGGCCAGGGACGCGGAGGAGCGGATCTTCGTGCACCGGCGGACCGCGTCGAAGCTCGTCTTCCCCTCGCACTACGACATGTTCGTGGGCGGGGTGGTGGGCGCCGGCGAGAGCTACGCCGAGGCCGCGCTGCGGGAGGCCGAGGAGGAGCTCGGGGTGCGGGGGCTGGCACAGCCGGAACCGCTGTTCAGGTTCCTGTACGAGGGCCCGGGCGGGGCTTGGTGGTCGTCCGTGCACGAGGTGCGGTGCGAGCTGCCGGTGGCCCCGCAGGGCTCGGAGGTGGCCTGGCACTCCTTCCTGACGCGGGAGGAGCTGGACCGGCGGATCGGGAGCGGGCAGTGGCCCTGGGTGCCGGACGGGTTGGAGGCCTACCGGCGGCTGCGGGCGTATCGCGGCTCCCGCCAGTAGATTGATCCGGTGATCGACTTCGTCAAGGACGTACGCCTGTGGTTCGCACCGTCGCGGCTGAAGGATGAGGGCGACACCCCCGACTACCGCTTCTCGCTGGCCAACGAGCGCACGTTCCTCGCCTGGATCCGGACCGCCCTGGCGCTGGTCGGCGGCGGTTTCGCCGTCGACCAGTTCCTGCCCGACCTGCGCTGGGGGGTGCGGGTGGGCATGGCCTTCGCGCTCCTCGCGGTCGGCGCGGCCTGCGCGCTGCGGGCGGTGAACCACTGGGTGCGCTGCGAGCGGGCGATGCGGCGGCACGAGGACCTGCCGCTGTCGCGGTTCCCGGTGGTGCTGAGCCTGGGCGTGGGGCTGGTCGCGGTGGCGATGGTGGTGGTCGTGCTGCTGGGCTGGACGTCCGGGCGGTGAGCGTCCCGGGGGTGGATCGCGACGCCGGGCTCCAGCCCGAGCGGACCCGGCTGGCGTGGCGGCGTACGACGCTGGCGTCCGCGGTGGTGGCGGTGCTGGCCTTGCGGCAGGCGCTGCGCGGGCCGGGGTCGCCGTCGGAACTGGCCGGGGCCGCGTTGATCGTGTTGGTCTGGCTGGCGTTCCTGTGGGTGGCGCACCGCAGGATCCGGGCCTTGGCCACCGGCCGGCCGCGGGTGCTGGACCCCGGGTCGGCGCTGTCCGTGGTGGCGTGCACGGTGGCGCTGGCGGCGTTTGCGGTGGCGGTCATCCTCTGAGCCGTCGGCCCCATCATCACACTTCCCCCGATCAAGCGGGACACAACAGGTGATAGCCGACCATTCGCACTAGTCTCGGCGCCATGACGACCCTCCACCACGAACACCCCACGCACCAGCACGCCCACGGCGCGGACTGCGGCCACCGGGCGGTCCCGCACGGCGACCACGTCGACTACGCGCACGACGGCCACCTGCACCGGGAGCACTCGGGGCACTGGGACGAGTGCGAGCCGACCGGGCACACCGCGCACGAGGGCCACGCCCACACCCACGGCACGGGCTGCGGGCACGACACGGTCCAGCACGGCGACCACGTCGACTACCTGCACGACGGACACCGCCACGCCGCACACGACGGGCACTACGACGACCACTGATCTGCGAGGCCGTCACCGACCCGCTCCCCCGGCCCACCAGGGGTGACCGGTGGCGGCACCCGCCCTCCCCCCGTGCGGCGACGACTGACAGGATGCCGACCGTCCGTCAAAGCGACCCGGGGAGAGCGCAGATGCCCGTCGACGACCCGTACCTCGTCCAGCCCGCACCGGGGGTGTACGCCTACGTCCAGCCCGACGGAGGATGGTGCCTGAACAACGCCGGCTTCGTCAGCGACGGCGGCCGGACCCTGCTCATCGACACCGCCGCCACCGAGCGGCGCGCACTGGCGCTGCGTGACGCGATCGCGGCGGCCGGGGTGCCGCTCCCGCGGACGGTGGTGAACACCCACCACCACGGCGACCACACCTACGGCAACTGCGTCTTCACCCCCGGGGCGCTGATCCTCGGGCACGACGCCGCTCGGGCCGAGCAGCTCGCCGCGGGCCACCAGCTGGAGATGATCTGGCCGGCGACGGACTTCGGGGCGATAGACATCACCGCCCCCGACCTGACCTACAGCGACCGGGCGACCGTGCACGTGGGCTCGACCGAGGTGCGGGTCGTCCACCCGGGGGTCGCGCACACCACCGGGGACTCGGTCGTGTGGGTGCCCGAGCACCGGGTGGTCTTCACCGGGGACCTGGTCTTCGCCGGGGGCACGCCGTTCCTTGCGATGGGCTCGCTCGCCGGCTCCCTGCGGGCCCTGGAGCTGCTGCGGTCACTGGACGCGGAGACCGTCGTACCGGGCCACGGACCGCTGACGGACCCGTCGGCCTACGACTCCACCGAGCGCTACCTGCGGTACGTGGCCGAAGTCTCCCGGGAGGGGCGGGCCAGGGGGCTGACCCCGCTGGAGGTGGCCCGGCAGGCCGACCTCGGCGAGTTCGCGGCCTGGCGGGAGAGCGAGCGGCTGGTGGCCAACGTGCACCGGGCCTACGCGGAGCTGGCCGGGGAGCCGGAGGGTGCGCCGCTGGACATACCGGCGGTGCTCGCGGACATGACGGTGATGAACGGCGGTACGCCGATCCTGTGCCACGCGTGAGTCCGGCGAGTCCGGCGGGCCGGAGTCGATCCTCCGGCCCGCCCACTGGACGGCATACCGACTGGTCGGCATGATTGCCTGCGATGGTGCGCCGACGCACCACCGCACGTCCCCACCGACTCTCCGCACGGAGGTGCGCACATGACCTCAGCCCCGGCCGACCCGCCAGGCCTGGATCTGGAGCGGCTGCGCGGTCATCTCGACCGGGTCCGACCGGGACTCGCGGCCGCTGCGCTGCGCGGCCGGCTGATCGAGGGAGGCCGGTCGAATCTCACGTACGAGATCACCGACGGGACCGGGCGCTGGGTGGTGCGCCGGCCGCCGCTCGGCCATGTGCTGGCCACCGCCCACGACATGCGCCGCGAGCACCGGGTCATCGCGGCGCTGCACGGAACGGCCGTGCCGGTCCCGGAGCCGGTGCTGCTGTGCGAGGACGAGGAGGTGCTCGGGGCGCCGTTCTACGTCATGGAGTACGTGGACGGGGTGCCGTACCGCACGGCCGGCGAACTCGCCGCCATCGGCCCGGAGCGGACCCGGCGGGCGGTGCTCGGACTGGTGGACACGCTGGTCGACCTGCACGCGGTGGATCCGGAGGCGGTGGGCCTGGGCGACTTCGGCCGGCCGGAGGGTTTCCTCGACCGGCAGCTGCGCCGCTGGGGCAAGCAGCTCGCGGCCTCGCGGGGGCGTGAGCTCGCCGGGATCGACGAGCTGCACGGCGCGCTGGGCCGCAGGCTGCCCGGCTCCCCCGCCCCGACCGTGGTGCACGGCGACTACCGCCTGGACAACGTGCTGATCGACGGGACCCCGTCCGGCACCGACACGATCCGGGCGGTGCTGGACTGGGAGATGTCCACGCTCGGCGATCCGCTGACCGACCTCGGGCTGCTGGTGATGTACAGCTCCGATCTGGGACTGGCCGGATCCCCCGTCAGCACGACGAGCGGAGCCCCCGGCCACCCGGCTCCCGCGGAACTGGTCGAGCGGTACGCCGCGCGCTCCGGGCGGGACACCGGGGCCATCGCCTGGTACACGGCCTTCGCCTGGTTCAAGCTCGCGGTGATCCTCGAGGGCATCCACTACCGCTACACGCTCGGGCAGACCGTCGGCGCGGGCTTCGACCGGATCGGCGAGCTGGTTCCGGTCTTCATCGAGCACGGACTGACCACCCTCCAGGAACTGCAGGAAGGCTGAGGCACCCCGCATGGATTTCGCATTCGACGACCGGACCGAGGAACTCCGCGAGCGGCTGCTCGCGTTCATGGAGGAGTACGTCCACCCGGCGGAAGCCGTCGCCGCCGAGCAGCGCGCACGGTTGGCCTCGCCCTGGGACACCCCGGCCGTCCTCGGTGAGCTGAAGGCCGAGGCGCGCCGCCAGGGCCTGTGGAATCTCTTCCTCCCGGACCCGGAGTACGGTGCGGGGCTGACCAACCTCCAGTACGCACCGCTGGCGGAGATCACCGGCCGCAGCCCGCACCTGGCGCCCACTGCGACCAACTGCGCGGCCCCCGACACCGGGAACATGGAGCTGCTGGCGCAGTTCGGGAGCGAGGAACAGAAGAAGCAGTGGCTGGAGCCCCTGCTGGAAGGCGCGATCCGCTCCGCCTTCGCGATGACGGAGCCCGAGGTGGCCTCCTCGGACGCGACGAACATCGAGACCCGGATCGAACGGGACGGTGACGCGTATGTGGTCACGGGCCGCAAGTGGTTCATCTCCGGCGCCATGAACCCGGACTGCAAGATCTTCATCGTGATGGGCAAGACCGACCCGGACGGCGCCGATCCGCGCCGTCAGCAGTCGATGGTCCTGGTCCCCCGGGACACCCCGGGGGTCGAAGTGCGGCGGGCCATGACGGTGTACGGGTACGAGGACCACGACCACGGCGGCCACGCCGAAGTGGTGTTCGACGGGGTACGGATCCCCGCGGCGAACCTGATCGGGGAGGAGGGCGGCGGCTTCGCCATTGCCCAGGCGCGGCTCGGCCCGGGACGCATCCACCACTGCATGCGGCTGATCGGGATGGCGGAGCGGGCCATCGAGCTGATGTGCCGGCGGGCGGTGGAGCGGACGGCCTTCGGCAAGCCGCTGGCCGCGCAGGGCGTCGTGCAGAACTGGATCGCCGACGCGCGGGTCGCGGTGGAGCAGTTGCGGCTGCTGGTGCTCAAGACGGCCTGGCTGATGGACACGGTCGGGAACCGGGGCGCCCACACGGAGATCCAGGCCATCAAGATCGCGACCCCGCGGGCGGTGGTACGGATCCTGGACGACGCGGTGCAGCTGCACGGCGCGGGCGGGGTGAGCCAGGACTTCCCCCTGGCCGAGCTGTGGGCCGCGGCCCGCACCCTGCGCCTGGCCGACGGTCCGGACGAGGTGCACCAGCGCTCCCTGGCCCGCCGCGAACTGAAGCGGTACCTCTAGCCTCGGGCCGGCCCCGGGCGCAGCAGGGCCTCCACGCGCCGGCCCGCCACCCGCCCGGGCCCCGGGCCGGCCGGATCGTGGCCGGGCCGGGCGCGGCGTGCGCACCGGCCCGCGCCGCGGCCCGCGCACCGGCCTCAGCGGGCCGTGACGCGGCCCGCCGCCGCGGAGATCACCTCGTCCAGCACGTCGCGGGAGCGGATCAGCTCGCCGATCATCCGGTCGATCCGCTCCCGTTCGGCAGCGAGCTCGGCCACCAGCGCAGGGGTCGCACGCACCGACGGGCCGCCGTCCTCGTCCCGCATGCAGGGGAGGATCTGCCCGATCTTCGTGCTGTTGAGGCCGGCCGCGTAGAGCTCCTGGATGCGGATGACCCGGTCCACCGCCCGCTCGGGAAAGTCCCGGTGCCCGCCGGGCGTGCGGTCGGCGGCCAGCAGGCCCTGTGCCTCGTAGTAGCGCAGCGAGCGCTCGCCCACGCCGGTGCGCGCCGCCAGTTCTCCGATCCGCACGGTCCCCCCAGGCCTTGAACCTGACACCAGTGTCAGGTTTTACGGTACCCGGCATGACGCAGAAGACACTTTTCGCCCCCGCCCGACTCGGCGGGCTGGAGCTCCCCAACCGCCTCGTGATGGCCCCGCTGACGCGCAATCGCGCCGGCGCCGACGGGGTCCCGGGCGCCCTCATGGCCACGTACTACGCGCAGCGCGCCTCGGCCGGCCTGATCATCGCCGAGGCCGCCGCACCGAACGCCGTCGGCCAGACCTATCCGCACATCCCCGGCATCCACACCCCGGCGCAGATCGCCGGCTGGCGCCGGGTCACCGGCGCGGTGCACACGGCAGGCGGGCGGATGTTCCTCCAGCTCCAGCACGGCGGCCGGGTCGGCCACCCGGACACCAGCGGGCACGTCCCGCTGGCCCCGTCGGCCGTACGCTTCCCCGAGCAGCTGCACACCCCCGGCGGGCTCCGGGACGCACTGACGCCCCGGGAGATGACGGACGAGGACATCCGGGCCACCGTGGCCGACTTCGCGCAGGCGGCGCGCAACGCCGTCGACGCCGGGTTCGCCGGGGTGGAGGTGCACTCCGCCAACGGCCACCTGCTCCACCAGTTCCTCGCACGGAACACCAACCGGCGCACCGACCGGTGGGGCGGGTCCGCCGAAGGCCGCATCCGCTTCACCGTCGAGGTGGTGCGGGCGGTGATCGGGGCCGTCGGGGCGGACCGGGTCGGCGTCCGCATCTCGCCGGGACTCGGCGTCAACGGCATCGAGGAGGGCGACACCGAGGCCCTCTACCCGGCGCTGGTCGAGGCACTGGCGCAGCTCGGCCCGGTCTATCTGCACCAGGTGTACGCCGACCCGGCCGCTCCCCTCTTCGGCGGGATCCGTCGCGCCTGGCCGGGCACGCTGATCGCCAACCCGGCACTGACCCGCGAGGAGGTGGCGACCGACGCCGGAATGCGCAGGGGCGAGCGGCTGCTGGCCGCGGGCGCCGACCTGATCGCGCTGGGCCGGGGCTTCCTCGCCAACCCCGACCTCGTGGAACGGCTGCGCGGGGGTGCTCCGCTCAACGCGCTCCGGCCGGAGTTCTTCATGTACGTCCAGGGCGCCGAAGGGTACACCGACTATCCCGCGCTGGACGCCTCGGGGATCACGGCCGCAGCGCCCTCAGCAGCAGGTCCGCGAGGTGGTCGGCGACCTGCTGCGGTGTGAGCGGACCGTCGGCCCGGTACCAGGTGGACAGGTGGTGCACGGAGCCGAAGTGGTAGTCCACCACCAGGTCGGCGGGGGTGGCGGTGGAGAACACGCCGGTCCGCTGACCCTCCTCGATGAGTGCCCGGAAGCGCTCGTGGTAGCGCCGGCGCTCCGCCCGTACCTGCTTGAACTTCTCCGGGCTGAGCTGGTGCATCGACCGGAAGAAGATCATGGCGTCGTCGAGGTTCTCGATGGTGGTGACGACGACGTCGGCTGCCGCGGCCCGCAGCCTTTCCTCGACGGGGGCGTCGGACGAGGCCACCGCGTCGAGGCGCTGCTGCTGCAGGCGCAGCATCCGCGCGTACACCTCGTGCAGCAGGTCGTCCTTGGACCCGAAGTAGTGGTAGAGCGCGCCCTTGGTGACCCCGGCAGCCTCCACGATCTCCTGGACGGAGGTGCGGTCGTAGCCGCGCTCGGCGAACAGCCGGGTGGCGACGGCCAGCAGCCGCTGCGGTACCGGGGCTTCGTGGGTGCCTGCGGGTTCCGTGGTCCTGGCCGCCATGCTGCTGACCTTCCTTTTCTCGTTCCTGCCTGGTCGCTGCGACCAGCTGTACGACCGTCCGACTGTTTTCAGCCGCGATCGCGCAGTTCCCGTCGCAGGATCTTGCCACTGGTCGTCTTCGGAAGGACAGGCAGGATCTCGACCTGGCGCGGGTATTTGTACGCGGCGATGCGTGCGGCACAGTACGCGGACAGCTCGTCGGGCTCGGTCGAGGCCCCCGGGCGCAGGCTCACGTAGGCCTTGACGCTCTCCCCGCGGTAGGGGTCGGGAACGCCGACCACGGCGGCCTCGCGCACGGCGGGGTGGGTGTAGAGCACGTCCTCGACCTCGCGGGGCCAGACCTTGAAGCCGGACGCGTTGATCATGTCCTTCTTCCGGTCGACCACGTAGAGCCAGCCGTCCGGGTCCATGAAGCCGACGTCCCCGGTGCGCAGTTCGCCGTCCGGGAAGGCCTCGGCGGATTCCGCGGGCAGGCCCCAGTAGCCGGGTACGACCTGGGGGCCGCGGACGGCGATCTCGCCGGTCTCGCCGAGGGGCAGCTCGTCCCCGTGCTCTCCGAGGATCCGTACGAGCGTGTCGGTGCCGGGCAGGCCCACGGAGAGGGTGCCGGAGGCTGGATCGACCGGCGCTTCGAGGTGCACGGGCACGCTGGCGCAGGGGGCGGTGCACTCGGTGAGGCCGTAGCCGTTGCGGAGGTAGAACCCGAAGGCGGCGCGGAGGCGTTCGACGAGTGCGGGCGGGAGCGGCGCGCCACCGGAGGAGACCACCTGGAAGGAGGCGAAGTGGTCCGGGGTGGCGGCGGGGTGGGCGGCGAGGGCCATGAAGGCGGTGGCCGGGCCGACGGTGTAGGCGGGCCGGTGTTCCAGGAAGGCGTCGAGGACGGCGCCGGCGTCGAAGCGGTGGGCCAGGACGAGGGTGCCGGCGTTGACGAAGCAGGCGGCGAGCTCGCAGACCATGCCGGTGATGTGGAAGAGGGGTGCGAGGGCGAAGTAGCCGGCGCCCTCGGCGACGGGGTGGGAGGTGACCTGCCGTACGGCGTTGTAGGTGAGGGCGCCGTGCGGGTTCATGGCGCCCTTGGGGGTGCCGCTGGTGCCGGAGGTGTAGCTGATGAGGGCGGTGTCCGCGGCGGTGAGGTCCGGGCCGTGCGGAGCGGGCCGGCCGCCACGGGCCACGGTGGCGAGGTCCGCGGCGACGGGACCGGCGGCGTCCGCGAGGGGATCCGCGGTGTCCGCAGCGGCGGGCAGCTCACCACCGGACACCGGGTCCGGCGCGACCGCTTGTGCGGGCAGGAGCGGACGGTCGGGGCCCGGGGTCGCGGCGGTGCCGGTGACCGGTGCGGGGCCGAAGACGCGCGGGTCGTTCCTGGTCTGGAAGTCCCGGGCCGAGGTGGTCAGCACGCACCGCACGGCGCTGCCCCGCACCGCCCGGCGAAGGTACGCCGTCCAGGCACGGTCGTCGCACACCAGCGCGGCGGCCCCGGAGTCGTGCAGGGCGTGGCCGACCTCGCCGGCCTTGTACATGGGGTTGAGGGGCACCACGACCGCCCCGGCCTTCCAGGCGCCGAGGACGGCGAGCACGAAGTGCGGGGTGTTCTGGAGCATGACCGCGACCCGGTCACCGCGGCGGACGCCCCGCGCCGCGAGGTGGCCCGCGATCGAGTCGGAGAGCGCATCGGCCTCGGCGTAGCCGACCCGGCCGTCGAAGTAGGCGAGCGCGGTGCGTTCGGGAGCGCGGGCCACGGCCTCCCGGAAGGCGTGCAGGACGGTGGGCGGTGGTGCGACGGGCGCCAGCTGGGCCGGGGAGAGCAGTCCGCGCCAGGGCCGGGAGGCGGAGGCGGGGGTCGGGATCGGAGTCGGGCCGGCGGCGGGGGTCACCTGGTCTCCCATGTCTGCTGGAGGTGGTTCATGCGGCTCAGCCAGCGGTCCGGGTCGGTGGCGCGGGCAGCGTGGTGGTCGGCGACCTCGGGGTGCGGGAGGATCAAGAAACGGCCCTTCTCCATGCCGTCGAACAGCGCGTCCGCGACCGCTTCCGGCTCGATCGCGGTCGGCGCGAGGACGAGTTCGCCCGCCGAGCCCGCGGCGGTCAGCATGTCGGTGCGCACTCCTTGCGGACAGACGGCATGGACCTGGACACCGCGGTGCCGGTAGGTCAGCGAGAGCCATTCCGCGAAGGCGAGCGCACCGTGCTTGGTGACACTGTACGGGGCGGCTCCGATCATGCTGAGCAGTCCCGCGGCCGAGACGGTGGAGACGAAGCGGCCGCTCCCCCGCTCCAGCCAATCGGGCAGTAGCAGCCGGGCGGCGCGGACGTGGGCCATCACGTTGACGTTCCAGGCGGCTTCCCAGACGGCATCGTCGGCGTCCGCACCGCCGCCCGCGGCGAGTCCGGCGTTGGCGCAGTAGACGTCGACCGTCCCGCCGAGCGCTTCGCGGGCCTCGGCCGCGACCTGCGAGGCGTCGCCGGGCACCGGGATCGCCCGGGCGCCGATGGCGCCCGCGACGGCCGCGGCCTTGGCGGGGTCGAGGTCGTTGACGACCACCGTGGCGCCTTCGGCCGCGAAGCGGTGGGCGAGCGCGGCGCCGATGCCGCCGCCCGCGCCGGTGACGACGACTCGCTGGTCCTGGTACGCGCTCACGGGATCACACCTCTCACGCGGCGGGTTTGCGGATCCGGGCAGACTAACCAGTCGGTATGTCGAGGTGGAAGGGGCTCGGTGCCTAGCGTGGCCGGATGACGCTGTCGCGACGCGGGGTGCTGGGGCTGGCCGGGGCCGTGGGATCGGCGGGTGCTGCGGGCGCCCTGGGCACGGCGGGGACCGGCGGGTCCGCCGCGCCGCGGGCGGCGGGACGGGTGCGCACCGGCTTCGAGCGGCTCGCGGCAGGCGGGTACGCCCTCCTGGCCGGGCAGAAGGTCGGGGTGGTCACGAACCCGACCGGGATCACCCCCGACGCACGCCACCTGGTGGACGTGCTGCACGCGGACGACCGGGTCGACCTCGTTGCGGTGTTCGGGCCCGAACACGGCTTCCGCGGGACGGCGCAGGCCGGGAACTCCGAGGGAGCCTCGCGGGACCCGGCGACCGGGCTGCCCGTGTACGACACGTACGGCAAGAGCGGGCAGCAACTCGCCGACGTGTTCGCGGCGGCCGGGGTCGACACCGTCGTCTTCGACATCCAGGACGTCGGGGCCCGCTTCTACACCTACATCTGGACCCTCTACGACTGCATGCGGGCGGCCGCCCTCGCGGACCGGACGGTGGTGGTCCTGGACCGGCCGAACCCGGTGGGCGGCCTGCGGGCCGCGGGCCCGGTGCTGGAGCGGCCGTACGCGAGCTTCGTGGGCCGGGAGCCGATCGCCCTCGCCCACGGGATGACGGCGGCGGAGCTGGCCCGGCTCTTCAACGGCGAGTTCCTGGCCGCCGGTCCGGCCCCCGCCGGACCGGTGCGGCTGAAGACGGTGGCGATGTCCGGGTGGCGGCGCGGATCCTTCTTCGGGGAGACCGGACTGCCCTGGGTGCCGCCGAGCCCGAACATGCCGACACCGGACACGGCCCTCGCGTACGCCGGCACCTGCCTGTTCGAGGGGACGAACCTCTCGGAGGGGCGAGGGACGACCACGCCCTTCGAGGTCCTGGGGGCGGAGGGCATCGACCGGAGGTGGGCGGAGGCGGCGAACGGGCTGGGGCTGCCCGGCGTGTGGTTCCGGGAGGCGTACTTCACCCCGGCGTTCTCCAAGCACGCGGGGAAGCTGTGCGGCGGGGTCCGGCTGATCGTGCACGACCGGGAGGCCTTCGACCCGGTACGGTCCGGTATCGGGCTGCTGGTGACCGCCCGCCGGGTGTGGAGCGGTTTCGGCTGGCGCGCGGACCACTGGATCGACCGGCTGACCGGCTCGGACCGGGTGCGCAGGCTGGTGGACGCGGGCGCCGGGGTGGCGGAGGTCGCGGGCGACTGGACGGCCGGGCTGGCCCGCTTCGAGGCGGTGCGCGCGCAGTACCTGCTCTACTCCTGAACCGGCCGCGCCGGAGGGCTGGCCGGACGGGCACCGCAGCGGGATGCTGACCGCACCGGAGGCACGGCGTGAAGGGGGACGTCATGACGGACATCGGTGGCGGATTCGGCTTCGGAGCGGGAACCGGGATCGGAGTGGGGCCGTACGCGGAGCTGACCTTCGACTCCGAGGGTGACGTGGACCGCGCCGCGCAGGGGACGGTGTCCCGGATGGAGGCGACGGACGTTCTGGTCTTCGCGCACGGCTGGAACAGCGACCGGTCCACGGCCACCCGGCTCTACGACCGGTTCTTCGCACCCTTCCCCGCCCTGGTGGGGCAGGGGGTACGGCTGGGGTACGTGGGTGTCGTGTGGCCCTCGATGCGGTTCTCCGACGAGCCGATACCCGACTTCGAGGCGGCCGGCGCCCTCGCGGAGCCGACCTACGGCTGCGCGCTGGACCCTCTCACCCGGCAGGCGCTCGGGGAGTTCTGGCCCGGACGGCGCACGGAGCTGGACCGGTTGGCGGAACTGCTGGCGGAGCAGCCGGAATCGGCGGTGGCGCTCATCGAGTTCGGCGCGCTGGTCAGGGAGCTGGCCGGCCTCGACGGGGTGCACGCGGTGACGGCTCCTGCGGTACCGGCGATCTTCGCGGACGACGTGCTGGAGGTCTGCCGGGCCCTCTCGCAGGCCCTGGCCCGGGCCGGCGCCGCGGCCGCCGGCACCGGCGGGCCGGGCATGACCATCGGCGGCGGCCTGCGCGGGCTGTGGGGCGGCGCCAAGGAACTGCTGCGACAGGCCACCTACTACACGATGAAGAAGAGGGCCGGTGTGGTCGGCGAGCGGGGGCTGGGCCCGGTCCTGGCCGAACTGGCCGCGGCCCGCCCGGCCCTGCGGTTCCATCTGGTCGGACACAGCTTCGGGGCTCGCGTGGTGTCCTTCTCGCTGCGCGCGGTGCCGGACGGGGCCCGGTACGTCAGGTCCGTGACCCTGCTCCAGGGGGCCTTCTCCCACTACGCGTTCGCCGATCGGCTGCCGCACGACAGAAGGCGCGGCGGAGCCCTGCGCGGCCTCCACCGCAAGGTCGACGGGCCGGTGGTCGCCTGCCATTCCCCGCACGACTCGGCGCTCCGGGTCTTCTATCCGCTGGCGTCCCGGATGGCAGGCGATTCGGCCGGTCTGCTCGGTTTCGACGAGCGGTGGGGCGCGATCGGGCACGACGGGGTCCGGGCGGTGCCGGGAGCGCCCCGGCTGAGCCTCGCCACCGTCCTGCGCGAGGGGCTGCCCGCGGACGGTTGCGTCAGCGTGGACGCGGGCTCCGTGGTTCGGCGCGGCGGCGCGCCCTCGGGGGCGCACAGCGACATCTGCCACGAGGAACTGGCCCGGGTGGTGGTGTCGGCGGGGCGCATGGGGCGCTGAGATCCGGCCATGTGCCACCCGCACGCCTCGTCCGCCCCCGCATGCGCCCACCGCCGACCGGGCATGTTGGGCACATCGGCGGAGGTGATGGTGTGATGGCGGGATTCCGGAGTCTGGCCTATCAGGTGCGCGACGCGCGCAATGACCGGGCCCTGCGGCGCCACTCGCTGCGTCGCTGTCTGGAGCGGTTCGCACCCTACGGGCACCGGGCCACGTGGTGGCACCTGTGCGACCGGCACGGCATCGCCCCCGAGGACCGCGGGGCGGATCCGCTGCGGCTGGTGGCCGCGCTGGAGGAGTTGGAGGACGCGCGGACGGTCTGGCTGGAGTACGAGCGCCAGTTCGCGGAGCGACGGCGGCGGGAGAAGCACCACGGGTTGCGCCGGCCGGAGTGGGCGTGGGGCGGAAGCGGGGACGCGGTGGTGCGCTGCGCGGACCCGGGGGTGCGGCCGGAGGGGGCGCTGGGCGAGGTGCTGCGGCGGCTGGTCCGGGCGCTGGAGTCGGAGCCGGGAACGGCGTGTCCGGTCTGCGGGGACACCGAACTGCGGTGGCCCGAGATGCGCCCGGTGGGCCCCTGGGAGGGGGCTCTGGCCTGGGACGGGCCGGTGTGCGCGGGCTGCGGGATCGTGGTGCCCAGACCGGCCCTGGCGGACCTCCCTGCGACGGACGCCGCGTGAGGGGTGGAGGTCGGCCTGCCGTGGTGGCACTGAACGGCTCGCGCTGCGCCGGTGACGGCCCTGCCGTGCCCATGTCGCCGCAGGATCTGACGGAGTCGGCGGTGCGGGCGGTCGCCGCCGGGGCGGGCGAGGTGCTCGTGCACCCGCGGACGCCGTGCGGGCGGGAGAGTCTCTCGCCTCGGGTGGTCGGGCCGGTGCTGGAGGCACTGCGGGGCGCGGGGGTGGGCGTACCGCTGGCGGTGCCGGCGGGGATCGCGGCCGAGCCGGATCCGGCGGAGCGGCTGGCGCGGGTCGGCGCCTGGACGGTGCTGCCGGACCGGGCGGTGGTCCACTTCGCGGACCCGGGGGCCGCCGGGCTCGCCGAGGCGCTGCTGGCGCGGGGCGTCGGGGTGGACGCGGTGGCCCCGCTGGGCCTGCGGGCCGGTCCGGAGCCGCTGGAGCGGCTGCGGGCCTGGCTGGCACGGAGCCCGGGCGGCCGCGGGGGCGGGGTCCGGGTGGTGGCCGAGATCACCTCGGGGCATCAGGACGGGCCGGCGACCGGGCCCGCCCTGCCGGCCGGTCTGCGCGGACTGCCCCCGGAGACGCTCCTGCTGTTCGGCCGGGACGGCGCCTCGTGGCCGGCGCTGCGGCTGGCTGCCCGGTGCGGTACGGCTGCACGTACCGGCGTAGGGGACGTCCTCCACCTGCCGGACGGGCGGCCGGCCCGGTCGAACGCCGAACTGGTGTCGGCGGCCAGGGAGTTGCTGCCAAGAAACCACTGCTCGCAACCACATGCCCCTGGCGGGCACCCTGCCGACCAGGCCGGGCTCACAGCGCCGGACCACGCTCCTTGAGGGGGCCGGGCCGGCGGCGGGCACCTCAGAGCCGCGAGCCGGTGAGCCGTTCGCCGAAGACGTCGTCGGGGTTGGACAGGGCGCAGGTCTCCATCGAGAGGCAGCCGCAGCCGATGCAGTCCGTCAGGTGGTCGCGCAGGCGGGTGAGTCGACCGATCCTTCCGTCGAGCTCGGCGCGCCAGGCCTCGGACAGGCGGGCCCAGTCCTCACGGTTGGGGGTGCGCTCCTCGGGGAGCTGCGCGAGCGCCTCGCGGATGCTGGCGAGCGGGATGCCCACCCGCTGGGCCGCACGGACGAAGGCCACCCGGCGCAGCGCGTCACGGGTGTAGCGGCGCTGGTTGCCGGCGGTGCGACGGCTGCTGATCAGCCCCTTGGCCTCGTAGAAGCGGAGCGCGGAGACGGCGGCGCCGCTCCGGGCGGACAGCTGGCCGACGGTGAGTTCGTGGATTTTCTCGGGAATCTGCGGCACCCGGCCGAGGGTAGTCGGAGGTCCGTTGACATACACATGCGGTCCCAGCATGCTGAGCAAGCGCTTATTCGTCCGTCAGTGGTCCGCGAGAGACAGGAACAGGCATGGCCGAGCCGAGGGTCTTCACGTCCGCCGACGAGCTGCGCGCCGGGATCGGCGAACGGCTCGGCCCGAGCGGGTGGCTGGAGGTGGACCAGAAGCGGATCGACCTTTTCGCGGACGCGACCGGCGACCACCAGTGGATCCACGTGGACCCGGAGCGCGCGGCGACCGGACCCTTCGGTTCCACGATCGCGCACGGCTATCTGACGCTGTCCCTGCTGCCCAGCCTGGTTCCCCAGCTGATGCGGGTCGACGGCATGCGGATGGGCCTCAACTACGGTACGAACAAGGTGCGTTTCCCGGCGACGGTGCCGGTCGGCTCACGGCTGCGCGCCACCGCCGTGATCACGGAGGTCACCGAGGCCGGCGGCGGCGTACAGGTCACCGCCACGGTGACCGTGGAACGCGAGGGCGGCGAGAAGCCGGTGTGTGTCGCGGAGTCGGTGTCACGCTACTACTTCTGAGGACCGCCCCCGTCGGGGCTGCCGCTTGCAGGGTTCACCCCTGGCGGGTCCACGGCTCGGCGGGTCTACCGCGCCCGGGGGTCCGGCCGCGCGCCGACCATGCGCAGGACGAGGTCGGCATAGAGCGCGCCGACCTCGTCGGGCGTCCGGCGTCCCTCCGTGTTGAACCAGCGGGCCACGTCGATGCACAGCGACAGCACGGCGAGGGTCGTGCCCGGCACGTCGGGGACGGCGAACTCCCCCGCCGCGACACCGTCGGCCAGGATGCGGCGCACGGCGGCGTCGCTCTGCCGCCGCAGCGCCACGATCTCGGAGCGGTGCTCGGGAGCCAGGGCGTCGAGCTCGTACTGGACCACGCGGGCGGTGGTGTGGTGCGCGGCGTGCCACCGCACGAAGGACCGCACGGCGGCGTCGAGGCGCTCCGCGGCGCAGCCCGGGCCGTCGGCGGCGGTGGTGAGGATCTCCAGCGCCTTGTCGTGCCCGATGCGGCTGATCCGGTGGAGCAGTTCCTCTTTGGTCTTGTAGTGGATGTAGAGCGCGGCCGGGCTCATGCCGGCGCGGCCCGCGATGTCACGCGTGGTGGTGGCGTGGTAACCGCGCTCGGCGAAGGCGGCGACGGCGGCGACGAGCAGCCGCCGTGCGGCGTCCGGGGTGACCTCGGACCACGGTCGGTAGCCGTCGGCCGTGTCCTCCGCGCTGTCCATCGCCCACTCACCTCTTCACCGTTCGGAAGTGAACACCCTACACGGAAGGTGAGCAAGCGCTTAGGTCGTTCGCGCCCGCCGGCCCGGCCCGTGCAGCCATCTCGGCCACCTCGATCGCTTCGGATATTTCGGCAATTTCGGTTACTTTGGCGCGAAGGGGTCGTACTCGGCCATCATCTTCTCCATTCTTGCCTGGTCCACGCGGCTGACGATCTGTGTGACCTCCTGGCGGTCGCGGATCACCTTGGCGAGCGTGAAGGCCGAGGTGGTGAGGTAGAGGACCGCGATCCCGAGGAAGGCGCGGACCCAGCCGTCCGCCTCCAGGCGGTAGATCCCCACGGCCACGGCCACGAGGGCGACGGCGAAGGAGGCGACGGCCTGTCCGTAGTACGCCCCCGTGCTCTGCTGCTTGACCGGTGTCTCGTTCATGCGTCGAGCATCGGGCCGGCCGCTGGAGAGCACATCCGCGCACATACTCATGCGGATACTCAGCCGGGCCCGCGGGCGGCTCAGAAGGCGGAAACCCCGGTGCGGGCACGTCCGATGAGGAGTTTCTGGATCTGGCTGGTGCCCTCGTACAGGGTCGCCACACGGGCGTCACGGAGCAGCTTGCCGGTCGGGTACTCGTCGATGTAGCCGTAACCGCCGTGCACCTGGAGGGCGTTGCCCGCGGCACGCACGGCAGCCTCGGAGGCGAAGAGCTTCGCGGTGGAGGACTCGGTGGCGAAGGGCCGCCCTCGGTCGATGAGGTCGGCGACACGCCAGGTCAGCAGCCGAGCCGCGTCCACATCGACCGAGATGTCGGCGATGAGCTCCTGGACCAGCTGGTGGTGGGCGATGGGTTTGCCGAACTGCTCGCGGTGAGCGGCGTACGAGACGGCCGCGTCCAGTGCGGCCTGCGCGATACCGACGCAGCCCGCGGCGACCGACATGCGGCCCTTGGCAAGTGCCGACATGGCCACCGAGAAGCCCTTGCCCGCCGGGCCGAGCATCGCGGAGGCGGGCACGCGGACGCCGTCGAGGACCAGTTCGGAGGTGGCCTGGCCGCGCAGGCCGAGCTTGCCGCGGATCTCGCGGCGCGTCAGCCCGGGCGTGCCGGTGGGGACGAGAAAGGCGCAGACGCCGCGGTGGCCCGGCTCCTCGCCGGTGCGGGCGAAGAGGATCACGACGTCGGCCCAGGTGCCGTTGCTGATGAACGTCTTGGTCCCGTGCAGGACGTACGAGTCGCCCTCGCGCACGGCCCGGGTGGTGAGGTTCGCGGCGTCGGAACCGGTACCGGGCTCGGTCAGCCCGAAGCAGCCGAGTGCGTCGCCGGAGCACAGGCCGGGCAGCCAGGTCCGCTTCTGTTCCTCGGTGCCCCAGGCAGCGACGGTCTTGGCGACCAGGCCGAGGGAGACGGAGACGATCCCGCGCACCGCGGAGTCACCGCGGCCCAGTTCCTCGGTGACGAGGGCGTAGGAGAGGTGGTCGCCGCCCGAGCCTCCGTACTCCTCGGGGACGGTCAGGCCGAGGAACCCGAGCGCGCCCAGCTTCTTCACGATGGCCCGGTCCACGCTCTCGGCACGGTCCCACTCGGCGGCGTGGGGGACGATCTCGCGCTCGATGAACTCGCGGGCGAGACGCCGTACGGCGCTCTGCTCCTCGCTGAGCTCCAGGTTCACCGGGACCTCCTCCGGGCGGGTGGCGGCCAGCACTTTAACTAGCACCGGTAGTTTTCGGTGGGCAGGCTTTACTATGTGGCGCATGGCCAGACCGCGCAAGCCCCTTCTCAGCCGGGACCGGATCGTCGAGGCGGCCGGGGCGCTGGTCGACGCGGAGGGGCTGGAGGCGGTGTCGACCCGGCGGCTGGCGGCCGCCCTCGGGGTCAGCGGCCCCTCCCTCTACAACCACTTCCGCACCAAGGACGAGATCCTGGACGCGGTGGCCGACGCGGTGAGCTCGCGGGTCGACCTGTCGATGTTCGACGGGGGGACCGACTGGCGGGCGTCCCTGCAGGCGTGGGCGCATTCGTACCGGGACGCCCTCGCGGACCATCCCCACATCGTGCCGGTGCTGGCACGCGGGCCCGGGCGCCGTCCGGCCGGGCTGCGGGTCGCGGACGCCGTATTCGGCGCCATGACGGAAGCGGGGTGGCCGGCTGCGCAGGCCACCCGGATCGGCGCGCTCATGCGGTACTTCATCCTGGGCTCGGCGGTGGGGTCCTTCGCCCGGGGCTTCGTGGACGACCGCGCGGCCTACGACCCGGCCGACTACCCGCACCTGGGCCAGGCGCACCTGCTGGCCGAGCGGCAGCGCGAGGTGGACGAGGGCGCGTTCGAGACGGGCCTGCAGGCACTGCTGGACGGACTGGCCCTGCAGTACGAGGCGCTGACGCAGGCGAGCCGCGGCGGCTGACTCCCGCTCGGGCGCGGCGGCCAGCAGGGCCCGGCGGCAGACGGCAGGACCGGCGACAGACGGCAGGGCCCGGCGCGGAGGGTCGCGCGTCCGCGCTCTGGCTGGTCCGCGCCTAGAAGACGACGAGCGAGCGGCCGCCCGTGCCCGCGAGCATGGCATCGAACGCGGCCGGAATGTCGTCGAGGGTGATCCGGTCGGTCACCATGGCGCCCAGGTCGAAGCGGCCCGCGCGGACGTGCTCGGCGATCACCGGGAGGTCGCGCGCCGGGTCGCTGTTGCCGTAGACGCAACCGGTGAGGGTGCGGGCGAAGTGGAAGATCTCCAGCGCGTGGAAGGTGACCCGCTGTTCCTTGCCGCCGATGCCGACGACCGTGGTGCGGCCGCCGCGGCGGGTCGACTCCCAGGCCCCGCGGATGGTCTCGGCCCGGCCGACGCACTCGACGGCGACGTCCGCACCGTGCCCGCCCGTGAGCGCACGGATCTGCTGGGCCGTGGTGTCCGAGGCGAGCACGAACTCGGTGGCTCCGGCCGCGCGTGCCAGCTCCTCCTTGGCCGGTGACACGTCGACGGCGACGACCCGGCCCGCCTGCGCGATCCGCGCGGCCTGGAGCGCGGCCAGGCCGACTCCGCCGACGCCGAAGACGGCGACCGACTCGCCCGGACGGACCTGGGCGCTGTGGTGGACAGCCCCGTAGCCGGTGAGGACGGCGCAACCGAGCAGGGCGGCCTCGGCGAGCGGGATGCCCGCGGGTGCGGGCAGCACGCAGTTGGCCGCGACGACGGTCTCCTCGGCGAACGCGGCCACGTTCAGCCCGGGATGCAGTGCGACGCCCGCGGCGTCGTGCGCGTAGACGTCCCCGACCCCGGCGAGTGCGGTCGCGCAGAGCCAGACCTCGCCGATGCCGCAGTGGTGGCACTTCCCGCACGACGGAGCCCAGTTGAGCACGACGCCGTCGCCGGGAGCGACGTGGGTGACGCCCTCCCCGACGGCGAGGACCGTGCCCGCGCCCTCGTGGCCGAGGACGGCGGGCACCGGGACCCGCATGGTGCCGTCGGAGAGCGACAGGTCGGAGTGGCAGACGCCGGCCGCGGCCAATCTGACGCGGACCTGCCCGGGACCGGGATCGGGCAGCACGATCTCCCTGGTCTCCAGCGGTGCTCCGACGGCGGGCAGGATGGCGGCGCGGACCATGGGCGTCGTCTCGACTTTCGGTGCTGGGGCGGATGCGGGACTGCGCACGGCGCAGGCGGGGCGGGTGCTGCGGCCGGCGCGGGTGGCGCGGGTACTGCGGCTCAGAACTGCAGGGACTTGGTCTGGAGGTACTCGGCCAGGCCGTGCGGGCCCAGCTCGCGGCCGACACCCGACTGCTTGTGACCGCCGAAGGGCGCGAGGATGTTGTAGCGCCCGCCGTTGATATCCACCTGCCCGGTGTCCATGCGGCGAGCGAAGGCGGCGGCGGTCTCCTCGTCCGCTGCCCAGACGGCGCCGCCCAGGCCGTAGACGGTGCCGTTGGCGATGCGCAGGGCCTCCTCCTCGTCCTCGTAGGCCAGAATCGACAGCACGGGGCCGAAGATCTCCTCCTGGGCGATGGCCATGTCGGGGGTGACGTCGGCGAACACGGTCGGGGAGATGAAGTAGCCCTGCTCGTGCGGCGCTTCCGGTCCGCCCGCGACCAGGCGCGCGCCCTCCTCCACGCCCTTGGCGATGAAACCGCGGACGCGCTCGTACTGCTTGGCGTTGACGACGGGGCCGACGCGGGTGCCCGCCGCGCGCGGGTCGCCGGTGGGGTGGTCGGCCACGGCGGCGACCGCGAGCGAGACGGCCTCCTCGTACTGGTCCCGGTGGACGAGCATCCGGGTGAGCGCGTTGCAGCTCTGGCCGGTGTTGTTCATGACGTGGCCGACGCCCGCCGCGACGGCCCTGGGCAGGTCGGCCCCGGGCAGGATGACGTTCGCCGACTTGCCGCCCAGTTCGAGGGCGACGCGCTTGACGGCGGCGCCGGCCGTGGCGCCGACCTGCTTGCCGACGGCGGTCGAGCCGGTGAACGAGACGAAGTCGACTCCCTCGTGGGCGGCCAGGGCCTGGCCGGCGACGGGGCCGGTGCCGGTCACCAGGTTGAAGACTCCGGCCGGGATCCCCGCCTCGTGCACGGCTTCGGCGAAGAGCTGCGCGGTCAGCGGGGTGTCCTCCGCCGGCTTCAGGACGAGGGTGCAGCCGGCGGCGAGAGCGGGCGCCACCTTTGCAACGACCTGGTACAGCGGATAGTTCCAGGGCGTGATGGCCCCGACCACACCGACCGGCTCCATGAGGACGGTGGAGTTCCCGATGCGCTCCTCGAAAGCGTACGAGGCTGCGAGCTCGACGTAGGTGGAGACCACGGCGATCGACGAACCGACGTGGACGGCCTTGGCGAAGGGCAGCGGGGCGCCGAGTTCGGAGGTGACGGTCTCGGTCAGCTCGGCCTTGCGGGCCTGGAGCGCGTCACGGAGCGCGCCGATCAGGGCGGCCCGCTCGGCGGGAGGCGTGGCCGACCAGAGGGGCAAGGCCGCGCGGGCGGCGCGCACGGCCGCGTCCACGTCCTCTTCGGTGCCGGCCGGGACCTGGGCGATGACCTGGCCGTCGGCCGGGTTGACGACGTCGATCCGGCCGGTCCCGACGGCAGGCCGCCATGCGCCGTCGATGTACATCCCGTCCTGGGCCTTCATGGCATTCCTCCCGAGTGCGCGCGTGCGCGTGGATCCGACCTCCCCGCCACCCTACAAACGGGCGGCGGCGGTTTCGCCGGGCGGAGGCGGCAAGGGTCAGATGATGCCGAAAAGCATCGCCGCCGTGAGGACGGCGAGCGAGGTGAGGGCCGCCCACTTCACGGTGAAGCGGGTGTGGTCGCCGAATTCGACCTTGGCCATGCCGACCAGGACGTAGACGGCGGGAACCAGTGGGCTCGACATGTGCAGTGCCTGGCCGACGAGGGACGCACGGGCGATCTCGACCGCGGAGACCCCGTGGGCGGCGCCGGCCTCGGCCAGGACGGGCAGGACCCCGAAGTAGAAGCCGTCATTGGACATGAAGTAGGTGAGCGGCAGGCTGAGCAGGCCGGTGACCAGCGCCATGTGCGGGCCCATGCCCTCGGGGACGGCGCCGACGAGCCAGTCGGCCATGTGCTCGACCATGCCGGTGCCGCTGAGGACCCCGGTGAAGACGGCGGCTGCGAAGACCATGCCGGCGACGTTAAGGACGTTGTCGGCGTGGGCGGCGATCCGGGCCTTCTGGTCGGGCATGTGCGGGAAGTTGGCCGTGAGAGCGAGGGCGGCGCCGAGCAGGAACAGCACCGGGATGGGCAGCCACTCCATGATCATCGCGGTGAGGAGGGCAAGGGTCAGGCCGGCATTGAACCAGTAGAGGCGGGGGCGCAGGGTGGGCCGGTCGGGGTCGAGGCCCCGGAAGCCGTCCTCGTCCCCGGGCGTGGCGCCGGGCAGGAAGGCGGGAACGGAACCGGGAATGGAACCGAGGGCGGTCCCGGGGCCCGTGTCGGGGGCGGGAGCTTGCGCTGAGTCGGCGTTTCCGCCGGCGGACACGGGGTCGGCGGCGGACGCAGGCCGGGTGGCCGCGCCCGGCACCGCGGGTCCGACGGGGACCGGCCCGGCGGCGCTTCCGGCGGCGGCACCGACCAGGTCCTCGCGGGCGTCCGCGGGGCCCCCGGCACCCCCGGGAGCCTCCCGGCCGGGAAGCGCGAGCACTCCGACGCGGCGGCGTTCCTTCAGCCCGAGGACGTACGCCAGGGCGAACACGAAGAGCAGGCCCACCGCGAGGGCCGGGATCATCGGGACGAAGATGTCGGCGGCATCGAGCTGGAGGGCTGTGGCGGCGCGGGCCGTGGGGCCGCCCCAGGGCAGGGTGTTCATGACGCCGTTGGCCGTGGCCGCGACGCCCGTCATGACGACCAGGCTGAGACCCAGCCGCTTGTAGAGCGGATACAGGGCCGAGACGGTGATCATGAAGGTGGTCGATCCGTCGCCGTCGAGGGAGACGATCGCGGCGAGAACGGCCGTGCCGACCACGACGCGCAACGGATCGGCCCCACAGAAGCGCAGGATGCCTCTGACAATCGGGTCGAAGAGTCCGACGTCGATCATCAGGCCGAAGTAGACGATGGCGAACATCAGCATGGCGGCGGTCGGTGCGAGCTTGCCGACGCCTTCGATGACGTAGTCACCGAGGTGTGCGCCCTCCCCCGCGAACACGCAGAACAGTGCCGGGATGAGGACGAGCGCCGCGATGGGCGACATTTTCTTCATCATGATCAGGACCAGGAAGGTCGCGATCATGGCGAAGCCGAGGAAGGTCAGCATGGGGGGACGGTAGGAGCCGCCCCCTGTGGCCAACAAGACGTCAGCGCGTGAGCAGTATGAGCAAAACCCCAGCTCAGGGCAGAGGTGTCAGCTCTACGGGGAAGGCGTTGAGTACGGCCGTGCCGGAGAGGCGGTCGATCCGGGTCCCGTCGAGCAGCTGGTTGACGTTGGCGCCCGGGACGGCGGAGGCGACGCCGAGCCGGGCGCCCGAGCGGTCGTGGCCCCACCCGTGCGGGAGGCTCACCACTCCCGTGCGGACGGCGTCGGTGACCTCGACGGGGACCTCCAGGCTCCCGCCGTCGCCGGCGACCCTGGCCCGGCCTCCGTGGGTGAGACCCAGCCGCGCCGCGTCCTGCGGGTGGACCTGGAGGGTGCACCGGTTGGAACCTCCGGTGAGGGCCGGGACGTTGTGCAGCCAACTGTTGTTGGACCGCAAGTGGCGGCGGCCCACGAGGACCAGGGCGGCGGGGCGGTCGGCGAGCGCCGCGCGCAGCGTGGGGAGCTCGGCCGCGATCGGCTCCGGGAGCAGCTCGACCTTGCCGCTGCGCGTCTTCAGCACCTCCCGGAGCCGGGGCCGCAGCGGGCCCAGGTCGATGCCGTGCGGCGCCTTGAGCAGGTCGTCGAGGCCGAGCCCGTACGGCCCGAGGCGCAGCATCATGTCCAGCCGCCGCTCCGGGCCCGTACGTCCGGTCAGCCTGCCCGCCTGCGCGGACGGGTCGGTGCCGTGCAGTGGCGAGCGGGCGTCCGCGGCGGCGCGGGCGAGCGCGTCGGAGATGACGCGCTCGTCGACGGCTGCCGGCGGGGCTCCGTGCAGCCCCGACACCGCGAGGATCAGGCGCGCGTGGATCTCGCACTCGTCCATCCGCCCCTCCTCCAGCGGGACCGCGGGCGGTGAGTAGCGGGCCTGGTTGCGTACGGCGAAGGCGTTGAAGGCGAAGTCGAAGTGCGCGCTCTGCGCAGGCGGTGGTGGCGGGAGCACGACGTGGGCATGGCGGGAGGTCTCGTTCAGGTACGGGTCGACCGAGAGCATGAAGTCGAGGCCGGCCAGCGCCCGGTCGAGGCGGTCGCCGTCGGGTGCGGAGAGGACGGGATTGGCGGCGATGGCGATCAGGGTGCGGATCCGTCCCTCCCCCGGTGTCTCGATCTCCTCGGCCAGAGCGGCGATGGGCAGTTCGCTCTTGGCCTCGGGATGTCCGCTGACCCGGCTGTGCCAGCGGCCGACCGCGAACCCCTTTCCGGGGCCGGCCGGCCCGGGGGCGCGGTCGGTGGCGGAGAGCGGGAAGAGGACCCCGCCGGGCCGGTCGAGGTTGCCGGTGAGGATGTTCAGTACGTCGACCAGCCAGCTGGCGAGCGTGCCGTGTTCGACGGTGCAGCTGCCGATCCGTCCGTAGACGGCGGCGGTGGGTGCGGCGGCGAGCTCGCGGGCGAGGCCGCGGATCTCGTCGGCCGTGAGGTCGCAGGCGGGTGCGACGGCCTCAGGGGTGAAACTCCCGAGAGCTGCGCCGAGTTCCCCGAGTCCTTCGAGGTGTTCCCCGAGCGACCCGGGGGTGGCGGACGTCTCGACGAGCAGGGTGCGCGCGAGGGCGGCGAGCAGGAGGCGTCGGTGCCGGGGCGCGGCGCGAGATGGTGGTCGGCGAGTGCGGCGGTCCGGGTGCGGCGCGGGTCGACGACGACGAGGGTGCCGCCCCGGGCGCGCAGGGCCTTGAGGCGGCCGGGGAAGTCGGGGGCCGTACAGAGCGAGCCGTTGGACTCGACCGGATTGGCGCCCAGGAGGAGCAGGAAGTCCGTCCGGTCGAGGTCGGGGACCGGGATGGCCAGGGGGTCGCCGAAGAGGAAGCCGCTGGAGACGTGCTTGGGCATCTGGTCGAGCGTGCTGGCGGTGAACAGGTTGCGGGTGCCGAGGGCCTTCAGGAAGCAGCGGCGGGTAGAGGGCGCCGGCCATGGTGTGCACGTTCGGGTTGCCGAGGACCACGCCGACGGACTGGGGCCCGTACTCCCCGGCGAGGCGGGGTACGGCGGCGGCGACGGCATCGTAGGCCTCCTCCCAGGTGGCCTCCCGGAGCTGCCCGTCGCGGCGGACGAGAGGGGTGCGCAGGCGGTCGGGGTCGGCGTCGATCTGGCCGAAGGCGGCGCCCTTGGGACAGATGAAGCCGCGGCTGAAGACGTCCTCGCGGTCGCCGCGGGCACCAGTGACCGCGGTGCCCTCGATGGTGAGGGTGAGGCCGCAGGTAGCTTCACAGAGGGGGCAGATGCGCAGGGCGGTGCGGGGCATGGGCCCTCCAGGGCGGCAGGCTGCGGCACGGGCATGCGGGGAACACCGAGCATACCGACCGGTAGGCACGGTGGCGAGGGAACGGACCTGGTTCGCGTGCCACGCGGCCGGCCGGCGCCCATGCGGGCGGGGCAGTGAACGGCCCCCTGGGGGGCGGGGCGGCACCCCGGAAACCGGGACGGCACGCGGAGGCGGGTGGAGGCGCCGGGCCGGGAAGGCAGGACGCCGGGGCCGGGGAGGTGGGACGCCCGGGCGGGCTCAGCCCAGCACTCGGGCCAGGTAGGCGTGCATCATCGCGCGGGTCTCGTCGACGATCCCCGGGTCCCCCGCCGGATCGGCCCGGAAGGCCAGTTGGATGAGGGCGTCGGTGGCTTCGACGGCGACGAGGACGGCCCGCTCCAGCGCGGCGTCGGGGGTGAGGCCCAGGTGTCCGCAGAGCAGTTCGGTCAGGCGGTCGGCGACCTGGTGGTTGGGATCCGGTTCGGGCTCCCCGACCGGCGGCGCCGGCACACCGAAGTCGACGAGCGCGAAGCCGGGCACACTGCGCTTCATCGCCAGGTACTCGTCCAGTACGGCGTCCACGACCGGTCGCCAGTCGGTGGCGGGGAGGCTGCCGAGGCGGTTCGCTATGCCGTCGGCGTAACGGTCCAGATTGCGGTGGGCGAGGGCGATGGCCATGGCCCGTTTGTTGCCGAAGAAGCGGTAGACGGATCCGATCGGCACGCCGGCGCGCAGGGCGACGGCTCGGGTACTGAGGTTCTCGTACCCGGTCTCGTCCAGCAGCTCGGCGCAGGCGTCGAGGATCCGGGCGAGCCGGTCGGCGCTGCGCTGCTGGATCGGCGTACGGCGCAGGGAGTGGGCGGGAGGCACGTGGTCCATCATGCCGCTCCTCGCTTCCGGGCCCGGCGGGGGCCTCAGTTCAACAGGAGGCCGAGGCCCCCGATCGTGTAAACGATCATCAAGGCGAGCAGCGGCAGCTGTCCAGCCACGGCTTTCGCCGGCGGGAAGAGGCGCACCGAACGGTCGTGGGCGGCGATGACGCCGAGGACGTGGCCGGCGACGACGGCGACGACCTGGAGGACGGCGAGACCCCCGGGGCCCAAGGGCGGGACGGGTTCCGGGACGTTGTCAGTGCCGAGTGTCATGCTTACCGTGCGTGATCCTTCGACTACCAGAAGGGAGAAGTAATGGGCGATGAGATAGCCGAGGGCGATCGGGACGAGTGAGTGGGCGAAGGCCGTCAGCGGGCCGGGGTGCGGACCGCTGACGAGACGGGTGGCCATCGCGCACAGGCAGTAGAGGGTGGCGACGAGGGCGATGGAGCCGAGCAGTCCGAGTGTGGCCGCGGGGGTGTGGCCGAGGGGGGAGGTCTGCAGGGTGTTGATCCACGAGGGGCTGTCGGAGAAGCCGTCGTAGGCGGTGGATCCGAGGAGGACACAGACGGTGGCGAGGAGTCCCGGCCGCTCCGGCGTCGCGTCGAGTCCGTGAAAGGGGTTGCGGAGGACGAGACGGCCGTCGTTTCGGCGGCCGAGGGGGGAGAGGCGGGCGAGGAGGGTGGAGTACGCCTCGAAGGCGTCTCCCTCGGCGAACCAGCTCTCGCCGTACCGGGCGGCGAGCAGCAGTTGGGCGGTGGTGTAGACGGTGAGCGCGATCAGGAGGGTGGTGGTGGATGCGGGATCGGGCGAGACGAGTTCGAGCCAGGTGAAGCCGAACAGTCCGGCGGCGGCGGGCCACAGCCCCAGCCGGGTGGGAAGGGGGTGGCGGCCGGTACGGGGGCGGCGCAGGGCCAGGGAGAGCAGGCGGTGCACGGTGCGCAGCGGGTTGAGCAGGCGCCATACGGGGCCGAGGAGGAGGGAGGCGGGTACGAGTCCGACCCAGAGGAGGACGTAGACGGCACCGGGAGCGGGGTTGCGCGCGGGGTCGTCGGGACCGAGGAGGAGGTGCAGCAGGACGAGGAGCGCGGCGGCGAGTCCGAGCCCGCGCAGGGCGGTCCGGGTGGCCGGTGCGGCGGCCGCCCGCTGGAGGGCGGCGGGCAGGGCGAGGCCCGAACGCTCGCCGCGGAAGCGGGAGGTGGACCAGAGCAGGCCGAGCGCGAGGAAGGAGACGAATAGCGCGGCGAAGGCCCCGGCGAACGCGTAGAAGGGAGAGATCGGCAGATCGTGCCGGGATCCAATGCCGTGCGCGAGCACGGTGAACGGCTCGGCCGGGTGAAGGATCACGTCCCGGCCGTGGCCGAAGGGAGCCGGGCTCACCGTCGGACCGCCGGGCACCGCGTACCGCCGACGGTTCGGCCTTGCGGCCCGCGACCAGGACCTCGACCGCACCCGGATGCGGGCACGGGCCCGGGTGCGGGCGCGGGTGCCGGTGCGGGTGCCGGTGCGGGCGCGGTCGGCAGGGCCGGGACGTCGACGGCGGATACGGAACGGGCGGCGAGTAGGGCGCGGGCCGCGGGCGGGGCGTGGCGGGCCGTCATCGGACGAGGAGTTGGGTCAGGACGAGGCCGGTCTCGTGGGTCTCGACCTCGAAGAGGCCCGTGCGGTCGGCCGTCAGGATCAGGGTGGCCTCCTGGCCTGCCGGCAGGGCGAGTTCCTTGTCGTAGCCGTGGACGTGGAGGGTGTCCGCGCGGTCGCTGGTGACGCGCAGGGCGACGCGTTCGCCGCGCCGCAGCTCGGTGCGGGCCGGGGCGGGGCTGACCTTGCCGCCGCGGACGGTGATGGTGACCGTGCGGTCCGGCTGCTCCGGGCCCGGTGTCGGCGGCTGCGGTGACGGCGGCTGCTGGGGTGGCGGCCCGGGGGGTTGACCGTGGTGGTGGCCGCCGGACGCGCCCGGCGGCGGGGCGGTGAGCCGGGCCGCGACCTCGACGGGTTTGCCGGCGACCGCCCAGGCCGTGTGGTCGTCCGCGTAGAGGCGGACGGTCAGGGTGTGCGCGCCCTCGGGGACCTGGGCCGCGGGCAGGTGGAACCAGGGGCCGTACAACCTGGCGATCTTGCGTCCGTCGAGCTCCAGGTGGGCGTGGCCGGCGCCCGGGAGGGCGGCGCCGCCGGTGCTGTCGGGGGTGAAGCGGAAGTTGTTCACGGTCAGCTGGAGGTTCCAGCCGTCCTCGGAATCGGGGCGGAGGGCCAGTCGGACGTCCGGGGCCCCCTCGGCCGGGACCTCGCGGAGCGTGTGGCCGGCCGCGTCGGCGGCGGCGAGCAGGGTACCGACGCTGCCGGAGGCCTGCTCGTGGCTGGTGCCGGGCTTGTGGTGGGTGGTGGCCCGCCCGCCGCAGCCCGTCGCCGCGCCGCCCGCGAGGAGCAGGGCGAGGGCGAGCAGGGCCGCGGTGCGGGCGGTGCGGCGCGCCCCGCGGGCCGGGCGGTGCGGCGCACGGCACGCGTCGCACCGGGCGCGGCCGTCGAGCCCCTCGTCGGTCCGGTCGGTCACGGCCGGCCTCCTGCGGCCCGAGGCGTCCGGGCCTCCCCGGCTCCGGGGGCTCCCGGAACCGCCTCGGCCGCCGCGCCCTCGCGCCGGTCCGGGGCAGGGCCGGGCGGGACCGGGGCGCGGTCGCCGTCGGGGGCGTCGCCCGGACCGGCGGGGTGGGCCGGGGCGGCACCCGGCCGGGCCGAGGCCGCGACCGCCCACAGGACCCAGACCACGGCGACCAGGGACCTCACCCAGGCGGGGCTCAGCGGGGTCCACGGAATCATCAGGACCGCCTTGTCGAAGGCGTCCAGCAGCGTCAGTCCAGCCAGCAGCAGGGTCAGGCGCGCCAGCCAGGGGCGGCCGGACCGCAGCACCAGGCCGGCCCCCGTCCACCAGAGGCCGAGCAGCAGGAGGGCGAGGGCCGGGACGAAGGTGGAGGTCAGGGTCATGGTCGAGCCGGCCACGTCGAGGGCCAGTCCGGCCAGGCCGAGCAGCGTGGCCGCGGCGCCCAGGCGGGAGCCGCGCAGGCGGCGCCACCACAGGACCCCGCCGACGAGCAGCAGTACCGCCGCCACACCCAGGGCGAGCTGGGTCTCCACCCGCTCCAGTCCGCGCGCCCCGTACCAGTCGCAGCCGGCCGGCAGTTTGCGCGCCTGGACGTTGTAGTCCGCGCAGACGAGGAGCTGGATCAGTTTGACCGGCTCGCCGACCAGGCGGGCCGACGCCCCCGTGACGTCGCCCCGTCGCTCGCCGCACCGCGGGACCGTGCCGGGGGTGGAGCCGTCGGGTCCGTCCTGCCAGCAGTTGCCGCTGCCCTGGCCGTCCCACCAGACGTCCATGCCGTTGGGGCGCGAGGCGCCGGACCGGTCCTTGCCGAGGACGTTGCCTGCGTACCGGTTGTGGTGGGAGGTGTCCGTCTGCTTCGACCAGGCCTCCTCGCCGCGGATGAAGGCGGGGACGGCGCTGAGGAAGAAGCCGGCGCGCTCGTGCCCGTACACCCAGTTGCCCTCGTAGAGGTTCCAGTTGCCGCCGGCGGTGATGATGCCGGTGCCCGGCGGCATGGAGATCTGGGGGCAGACGACGCCGCGCTCGTAGCCGCGCTCGATGGGCGGTTTGGCGCAGGTGCCGTCGGCGACGTGGCGGTAGTAGTCCTGGTTGTTGTCGTGGATCAGGTTCCGCTCGAACTTGGCGTGGTTCTGCGGGAGTCCGGGGTGGCCGGGGAAGGCGCTGTCCATCGAGGCGCCGCCCATGTTCTGGTCGAATTCGTTGTCGTGCACCCACACCGAGTCGCCCGCGGTGCCCGAGTAGCCGACCATGTTGTGGTGGCTGCGGCAGCCCGTGATCTCGATGGAGTAGCGGGGGACCTCGTAGCCGCGGCCGTCGTTGATGTTGGAGGCGCTGCCGGGGTAGATGCCCGAGTCGCCGTTCCCGTAGGACTCGCAGTTCTTGTACAGCCCGTGGTCGCTGGCGAAGGTCAGGAAGCCGTACTCGTCGTTCCAGCGGGTGAGCACGTCGTCGATGACGAAGCCGTCGGCGGCCAGGACGTACAGCGAGTTGAAGGTGGTGCGCTGGGCGGTGAAGTTGCGGAAGTAGACGCCGTCGGACCTGTCGGCGCGGATGGCGTTCAGCTTCTGGTACTTGGCGTCGATCACCACGTCCAGGCGGGTCGCGCCGGTGCCCTCGATCTGCAGGTTCCTCTTGCCGAGGACGGCGACGAGGTTCTGGTTGTGCCGGCACCGCACCTGTTGCTCGTACGACAGGATCTGGTAGCCGAGCGCGGAGTCCGGCGCTTCAAGCGCGGCGCACTCCCCCGTCGGCTGGGGCAGTGAGGGCTCCTCCTCGTACAGGCCGGGGAGGATCGCGATGTTCATCCCGGGCCGGTCCACGGCGTCGACGGCCTCCTGGAGGTGCCGGTACCCGCTCGCCTCGCAGCGCTCGTACAGGGCGAGGTTGCGCTGTCTGAGCGCCTCGGGGAAGGCGGATATCCGGCGTTCGAAGGCCGGCCGGTCGGTCTTGCAGACGATGAGGTCGGGGTCGGTCTCGCGGTATTCCGGAACGGATCCGGAGCCGTCCGGGAAGGTGACCGGGCGCTCTTCGTGCGCACGGGCGGCGGGCGCGGCGGCGAAGAGGGACAGGAGGGCGAGGAGGGCGGCGAGGAGCGCCGCCGGCACGGCAGGAAACCTGCGGGTCCACGACATGCGCGTGAGAGTAGAGCAATGTTCATCTTTTGTGATCCCCCCGGGACTGAATCCGCACCCCGGGCCGGCCGCCTCGCAGCCCTTCCTCCCGGATCCTGCCGTTTCCTCCCGCCCCGATCCCGGACTCTCGGCGGATGCCAACGGGGCGCCGTTGACGCGCGGGCCGCTGAATCCTACTGTCGACCATAGGATTACTTCGACGGAGCGGGAGCAGCACATGAGCGAGCAGGCCGGCAGCGAGCAGGCCCGGAAGACGGCCGGGGCACTGGAGTACCTCACCGGCTTCGGCAACGAACACAGCTCCGAAGCCGTCCCCGGCGCACTGCCGCTCGGCCGCAACTCGCCCCAGCGCGCACCCCTGGGCCTGTACGCCGAGCAGCTCAGCGGCAGCGCCTTCACCGAGCCCCGCAGCCACAACCGCCGCTCCTGGCTCTACCGGATCCGCCCCTCGGCCGCGCACCCGCCCTTCACCCGGATCGACAACGGCACCCTGCGCACGGCCCCCTTCACCGAGGCGCCCGCGGACCCGAACCGGCTGCGCTGGAACCCGCTGCCCGACCCGGCCCCCGGCACCGACTTCCTGGCCGGCCTGTGGACCCTCGGCGGCAACGGCGACGCGGCCCAGCGCACCGGCATGGCCGTCCACCTCTACGCCGCCAACGCGTCGATGACGGACCGGGTGTTCAGCGACTCCGACGGAGAGCTGCTGATCGTTCCCGAGCGCGGCGGCCTGCTCCTGCGCACCGAACTGGGCCTGCTCTCCGCGGGCCCCGGTGAGGTCGCGCTCATCCCGCGCGGCGTCCGCTTCCGCGTCGAGCTGCTGGACGGCGACGCCCGCGGATACGTCTGCGAGAACTACGGCCAGCCCTTCGCCCTGCCCGACCTCGGCCCGATCGGCGCCAACGGCCTCGCCGCCGCGCGCGACTTCCGGGCCCCGGTGGCCGCGTACGAGGACGTCGAGCGGCCCACGGAGGTGGTCAACAAGTTCTGCGGCAACCTCTGGTCGGCCGTCTACGGCCACTCCCCGCTCGACGTGGTCGCCTGGTACGGCACGCACGTCCCGTACGTCTACGACCTGCGCCGTTTCAACGTCCTGGGCACGATCAGCTACGACCACCCGGACCCGTCGATCTTCACCGTCCTGACCTCGCCCTCGGACACCCCGGGCCTGGCGGGCGTGGACTTCGTGGTCTTCGCTCCACGCTGGCTGGTCGGCGAGGACACCTTCCGCCCGCCCTACTTCCACCGCAACGTGATGAGCGAGTACATGGGCCTGATCGAGGGTGCCTACGACGCCAAGGCGGAAGGCTTCGTCCCCGGCGGAGGCTCGCTGCACAACATGATGTCCGCGCACGGCCCCGACCACGAGACCTTCGACAAGGCCAGCGCCGCCGAGCTGAAGCCGCAGAAGATCGACGACGGCCTGGCCTTCATGTTCGAGACCCGCTGGCCGATCACCGCCACCGCCCAGGCCGCCGCCGCCGACCACCTCCAGCGCGGGTACGACGACGTGTGGCAGGGTCTGCAACGCCACTTCCGCGCCTGACCTGCGCCGCCTACCCTGCAATGCGCCGCACGTCGCCACCGTCCAGCCGTTCGGAGATCCACCCGTGACCGCCTTCGCCCCCGACTCGCTGGTCCTGAACCGGAAGCTCCCCCTCTGGTACCAGGTCTCGCAGTCACTGCGCGCCTCGATACTGGGGCGCACCCCGGACGCCTCCCTGCGCCTGCCCACCGAGGAGCAGCTGGCCGAGCACTACGGGGTGAGCGTGCTGACCATGCGGCAGGCCCTCAAGGAACTGGAGGGCGAGGGCCTGATCAGCCGGCACCGGAGGCGGGGCACCTTCATCGAGGCGGGCGCGCTGCGCAGCACACCGGTCCGGCTGCTGGGCTCGGTCGACGCGATCGTGGCCCAGCAGTCGGGCGAGCGCACCACCGTCCTCGGCCACGGGCGCACGCCTGTGGCCGGGGAGCTGCTGGACCACTTTCCCGACACCTCCGAGGTGGTGACGTTCCGGCGTCTGCGACGCGACCGCGAGAGCGGCGAGCCGACCAACTGGGCGGAGAACGCGGTCCTGCCGGAGTTCGCCGAGGCGGTCGACGTCACCGATCTGGAGCGCTGGCCGATGACGAAGGTGCTGCGGGACGTCGTGGGGGTGCGCATCAGCCGGATCACGGACACCGTGGAGGCCCGGCTCGCGGACCCGGAGACGGCCGAACTGCTCCAGGTCCCGCTGCTCAGTCCGATCCTGCACTACACGGGCGTCACCTACGGCGAGGACGGGCGGGTGGTGGACGTGGCGCGGATCCGTTACCGGGGCGACCGGTTCTCCTTCACGGTGACGGTCGACGCGCACTGAACGGCGGCGGCGCGCACCCGCGCCGCTCCCGGCCGCCGTGCCGTCACTTCTTCTCGTCGTCGGCGGTGCGCTCGCCCTCCGCCTGGGACGGCGTGGTGCGCATCGTCTGGGGGTGGCGCTGCCTGCGCTGCGCCTCGTCCATGTCCTCGTCGAGGCGTTCGCCCTCGGCCTGGGACGGGGTCGAGTATTCGTCGTACTGGCTCATGGCCGTCTCCTCGGTCGACTCGGTTGACTCGGTCGACACCGTACGGACGGTACCTACCGCACGTACCCACACATAAGGAGCGTAGCTCTTCGGCCTCGACGCGGCCCGGCCATCGGAGCCCGTCGCTACCATCGGCGGCGTGAGCGCTGACACACCGCAGCCGGACCCGCTGCTGGACGATCTGATGCCCTGGGCCGTGGGCAGCCTGCGCCTGGGCCGCGACTGGGTGGCCGCACCCGATCCGGCGGCCCTGCGCACCCGCTGGGCCCTCCTGGCGGACTCCGAAGGGGCCGAGCGGGACCGGTTGTTCCGGCCGAGTCGCAGCCGCACCCCCGCCACCTCGGCGGCCGCGCTGCCGGGGCAGCGATCGGCGGCCACTGCACGCTTCGCCGATGCGCCCGGGCCCTGCCCCGACCCCGTACGGGTGCTGCGCGAGCCCTTCGACGAGCAGTGGCTCCTGCCCGACCAGCGGCTCATCGACACCGCCCGGCCGGAGCTCTGGCGGGTCCGCGACGAGCACCAGCTGTTCCTCATCGGCATCTCCGACCTGCTGGTCACCGCGCACCTTCCGGTCGGCCGGGTCGGCCCGATCCGTCCGCTGCACCGGCGCCCGGGCGGTGCCGAACCCAACCTCGCCCCCGGCCTGCTGCCGCTGCTGGGCGAGCGCCACGGCGGCTGGGTGACCCCCGAGGACGTCCTGTGCTGGATCCTGGCGGCCGGCCGTCCCGGTCCGCGGGGGTACGAGGTCCCGCTCGCGGCCGACCCCGGGCGCTGGCGGGCCGGGCTGGAGCTGGGTCACCGGCTGCTCACCGTCCAGCTGCGCGGGGCGCGCGGCGCGGAGGCGCCCCGACTGCCCGGTGGGCGCCGCCCGTACGTGCGGTCGGCGGTCGGGGGGTGGCCGCGCGAGCTCTCGTACGACGCGGCGAGCGAGACGCTCGGGCTGGGCGGTGGGGCGGTCTCGCCCGTTCCGGCCGGGGCGTGGGAGTACGAGGTGCAGGGCGTGCGGGTGCTGGAGAGCTGGTTCGCCGCACGCACGGCGCACCGCGGACCGGAGGCCGACGGGCTGGCGGCGCTGGGCCCCGCCGAGTGGCCGCAGAACTGGACCTCCGAGCTGCTCGCGCTGGTGACGACGCTGGCCCTGCTGGCCGAGCTGGCGCCGGAGCGGGCGGCTTTCGAGCCCGGTCCGGGCCTGTCGGCCGCGGAGCTGCACGCGGCCGGGGTGCTGCCGCCGCCGGCCTGGAGCCGGCGCCCCGCCTCGGTACTGGACCACCAGGAGGAGGGCCCGGGCGGCCAGTTCGCCCTGCTGTGACCGGCCGGGCGCCACGTACGGCGGGCCGGCGCCGGACCGCGGGGCCGCCGGAGCGCGTGCTCGCCGGACCGCCGGGCCGCCGGGCCGCCGGGCCGCCGGAAGCCCGGACGGCGGACGGTGCGCTGATCCGCGGGACGCGGCCTACGCCGCCCAGGCGCCCAGCAGCCGGGTCACCGAACGGTCGAAGACCGCGTCCATGTCCAGGCCCGCTCCCGGGACCGGACCGCTGCCCGAGACGGCCGCCGCCAGCCTCGGATACTCCCCCGTGGCGAGCCGGGAGCCGAGCCAGGCCGTCCGTACGGCCTGTTCCTCGGCCTCGCTCCAGGGCAACGCGCGGGCCCGCTCGGCCAGTGCCAGCTCGCCCGCCACGTAGGTCGCGACGCTGCCGTTGACGGCGGCGACGAGTTCCAGCTTCTCCCCGTCGGGCGCCGCCAGCGGAGCCAGGCACTCCAGGCTGTGTTCCAGGTAGCGCAGGGCGTTGGGGCTGAAGCCGTACAGGGGGGTCAGCAGGCGCGGCAGCCACGGATGGCGGTGCATCAGCGCCCGCGTCTGGCGGGCCAGGGCCAACAGGTCGGCCCGCCAGTCGCCGGTCGGCGCGGTGAACGCGTACTCCCCGCTGACTGCGTCGACCATGAGCTCGTAGAGCTCCTCCTTGCGCGGCACGTAGTTGTAGAGGGACATGGTCCCCGCGCCGATGCCCGCGGCGACGCGCCGCATGGAGACCGCGTCGATCCCCTCGGCGTCGGCGATCCGCACGGCTTCGGCCGCGATCGACTCGCGGCTGTGCGCGGGCCTGGGGCCGCGGCCGGCCCGCTGCGGGCGGGACCAGATCACTTCGGGTTCAGCGGGTCGCCCGCCGGCTGTCATCGCTCAGATCACCTCGTCGTCTCGACACCATCTTAGTTACGTACGCCGTACGTAATGCGGTACGGTGACGCACATGACGACTACGTACGCTGTACTTAGTGAAGGTTTGGAGAAGAGCTACGGGCGGATCCACGCCCTGCGCGGCCTCGACCTCGCCGTTCCCGAGGGCTCGGTCTGCGGACTCCTCGGACCCAACGGCGCCGGCAAGACCACCGCCGTCCGGATCCTCACCACCCTCACCGCACCCACCGGCGGCCGCGCCCGCGTCGCCGGCCACGACGTCGCCCGGGACCCGGCGGCCGTCCGCCGCGCCATCGGCGTGACCGGCCAGTACGCCTCCGTGGACGGGGACCTGACGGGCCGGGAGAACCTCCGGCTGTTCGCGCGGCTCGCCGGGCTGCGGGGCTCCACGGTCCGCTCCCGCGCCGACGCGCTGCTGGAGCGCTTCGGGCTCGGCGAGGCCGCCGACCGGGTGGTCTCCACCTGGTCCGGGGGCATGCGGCGGCGCCTGGACCTGGCCGCCGGACTCGTCACCCGGCCCCGGGTGCTCTTCCTCGACGAGCCCTCCACCGGCCTGGACCCGGCGGCCCGCGAGCACATCTGGGCGGCGGTGCGCGCACTCACCGAAGAGGGCACGACGGTACTGCTCACCACCCAGTACCTGGAGGAGGCCGACCGGCTGGCCGACGACGTCGTGGTGGTCGCCGAGGGCCGGGCCCTCGCGGGCGGCACTCCCGCCCGACTCAAGGCGCGGATCGGCTCCCGCGCCGAGGTCGCCGTCACCGCGCGGGAGGAACTCGCCGGCGCGGCCGGGGTACTCGACCGGCTCACCGGCGGCCGGCCCGCGCTGGACGAGGAACGGCTGACCGTGGCCGTGACCGTCCTCGACGCCGGCATCACCCTGCCGCGGATCATCCGCGCGCTCGACGACGCCGGCGTCCCGGTCACCGACGCGCGCCTGCGCCCGCCCACCCTCGATGAGGTGTTCCTGCGCCTCACCCGATCCCCCGCCGTGACCGGCACCGCCCTCCGGGAGCAGGAGGCCGCCGCATGAGCACGCTGCTGTCCGACGGCGGGGCCGTCCTCGTCCGCCAGTTGCAGAAGGCCCGGCACGCACCGGCGCTCCTGGTCCTCACCCAGACCATGCCGCTCACGATGCTGCTCTTCTTCGGCTACGTCTTCGGCAGCGCGCTCGCCATGCCGGGCTCCGAGTACCGGGAGTTCCTGGTGCCGGGGCTGCTCGCCGCCACGGCCGCGAACGGCCTGATGACCGGCATGTTCACGGCCGCCCAGGACGCCCACCGCGGGGTGACGGACCGCTTTCGGACCCTGCCGATGAGCCGCTGCGCCGTGCCGCTCGGGCAGACCGCGGCCGACCTGCTCACCACGGCCGGGTCGATGGTGCCGCTGATGTTGGTGGGGCTGGCGATGGGCTGGCGAACCGAGAACGGCCTGCCCGGCGCACTGGGGGCCCTGGGCGTGCTCCTGCTGTTCCGCTTCGCCGCCGCCTGGACGGGCACGTACCTGGGCTTGCTGAGCCGCAGCGAGGAGGCGGCGGGCCAGCTGGGCAGCGCCACCTTCGTCCTGCCGATGCTCTCCAGCGCCTACCTGCCGACCGCCGGCCTGCCCGGATGGCTGCGCACGGTCGCCGAATGGAACCCCATCAGCGCCGTCGCCACCGCCGTGCGCGAGCTGTGCGGGAACACCGGGGGGCGGGCCGGGGCGGACGCCGCCTGGCCGGCCGCGCATCCGGTGGCCGCGGCACTGCTGTGGTCGGCGCTGCTCCTCGCCGTGTCCGTACCCGCGGCCACCCGCCGGTTCGCCCGCGGCGGAGCCTGACACGGGCCTCACGAAGGACCACCCCGGACGTTCAGCGGCACACATCGCCCGCCGGGTGGTGACAGACCCCCGTCCGACCAGGTAGGCAGGGCTTCATGAGCACCGAACCGCTGCCCCTGGACGGCATCACCGTCGTCGCCGTCGAGCAGGCCGTCTCGGCCCCCTTCGCCACCCGCCAACTCGCCGACCTCGGCGCCAGGGTGATCAAGGTCGAGCGTCCCGACGGCGGCGACTTCGCCCGCGGCTACGACACCACCGCACACGGCCTCGCCTCGCACTTCGTGTGGGCGAACCGCGGCAAGGAGTCGATCGCGCTCGACCTGAAGGACCCGCGTGGCCGCGAGGTGCTGCACGGGCTGCTGGCCGACGCGGACGTCTTCGTGCAGAACCTCGCCCAGGGGGCCGCCGCCCGCCTCGGACTCGACTCGGCCGCGCTGTGCGACCGCTATCCGCGGCTGGTCGCCGTGGACGTGTCCGGCTACGGCGCAGAAGGCCCGTACGCCCACAAGCGCGCCTACGACATGCTAGTGCAGTGCGAGGCGGGGCTGGTGTCGGTGACCGGCACTCCGGAGCAGCCGGTCAAGGCGGGCATCCCGGCGGCCGACATCGCGGCCGCCATGTACGCCTTCTCGGGGGTGCTGGCCGCGCTGCTGCGCCGCGGCGCCACCGGGCGTGGCGGCCGGGTGGAGGTGTCGATGCTGGACGCGCTCGCCGAATGGATGGGGCACCCGTTGCACCACACGATGCACGGCGGGGAGCAGCCCGTGCGCACGGGGCTCGCACACGCGGTGATCGCCCCGTACGACGCCTACCCGACGGCGGACGGGGACCGGGTGCTGCTGTCCGTGCAGAACGACCGCGAGTGGCGGCGTCTGGCGCGGCAGGTGCTGGACCGGGCCGAGTTGGCCGAGGATCCGGCGTACGCGACGAATACGGCGCGCACCGCGAACCGGGAGAGGACCGACGCGGTGGTGGCGCAGGCACTGGGCCGACTGGGCGCGGACGAGGCGATCGACCGGCTGGAGGCGGCGGGAATCGCCTGTGCGCGGCTGAACTCGGTGGCACAGCTGGCCGGGCATCCGCAGCTCGCGGCCCGGGGCCGGTGGCGGGAGGTGGGATCGCCGGTCGGTCCGCTGCGTGCGCTACTGCCGCCGATCGGGCTGCCGGGCGGCGCGGCACCGCACATGGGTGCGGTGCCCGCGCTGGGTGAGCACACCGACGACCTGTTGCGCGCCCTGGGGATGGCGGGCGCACGGATCTCGGAACTGCGCCGGGACGGTGTGATCGCTTAGGGCCGGGGCGGCCGGAGCCCGGAAGGGCGAACGACCGCGGGTGCGAGGGCTGTTACGAGCGGCGGCTGCCGAAGAGCGTGCGACGCAGGCGGCGCAGCGGCGCGAAGAGCGAGACGCGCGCGCTCCGGCTCCGCAGACGGTGCGTATGGTCGCGGGAGGTGAGTTCGCGCATCAGCAGGGTCGCCTCCGCGGCCTCCCGGTGCGGGACGGCGGGTCCGCCCAGCACGGCGAGATGGCGGTCGAGGCGCGAGCTGGTCGCACTGCTGCCGCAGGTGATGGCAGGCACGCGTGGCGGCCTGCTGCGCATTGCTATCTGTTCCATGATCTCTCCCCACCCGTACGAGGGCACCCGGCCCGGGCAGGTTAACCCTATCGTCCCCGCATTGCCCCCGGGTATCCCGGTGGTGTGAATTACCCCTGCCACGACGGGGAGTTGACGATTACTCAGCGGAGTTGTCCGTTACTCTCCGCACAGGATCCGGTACGGACATCACGCTCCGGAAGAGCCCGGCGCGAGTCTCGTCACGACAGGGGCCACTTCATGCACACTGCGCTAACTTGGAGTGACCGGACGATGACGTATGGGCGCACGGAAGCATTCGGGGGGCTCGCGTGAGTGAGGAATCCAACTCCGATCATGTCGTCGCGGGCCGCTACCGACTGCTGGAGCAGATCGGCCACGGCGGCATGGGCGTGGTGTGGCGGGCCCGGGACGAGGTGCTCGCCCGAGACGTGGCCGTCAAGGAGGTCCGCGCACCGGCCGGGCTGGACCCCGCCGAACTCGCCCGTATGTACCGGCGCCTGGAGCGGGAGGCCTGGGCCGCCGCCAGGGTCTCGCACCGCGGAGTGGTCACGGTCTACGACGTCGCCTCCGAGGACGGCCGCCCCTGGATCGTGATGGAGCTGGTGCGCGGGCTCTCGCTGGCCGACGTATTGGAGGCGGAGGGGCCGATGCCCCCGCAGCGCGCCGCCCACATCGGCGAGCAGGTCCTCGCCGCCCTGCGGTCGGCGCACGACGCGGGGGTGCTGCACCGGGACGTGAAGCCGGCCAACGTACTGGTCGCCAACGACGGCCGGGTGGTGCTCGGCGACTTCGGGATCGCGAGCCTGGAGGGCTCCTCCGCCATCACCATGACGGGCGAGGTGGTCGGCTCCCCCGAGTTCCTCGCCCCGGAAAGGGCGTTGGGACGCGAACCCGGCCCGGGGTCGGACCTGTGGTCGCTCGGCGTCATGCTCTACACCTGCGTCGAGGGGGTCTCGCCGTTCCGACAGGCAACCGCACTGGACACGCTGCGGGCCGTGGTGGACGGGGATCCGCCCCCGGCACGCCGGGCCGGTCCGCTGGAGCCCGTACTGGCGGGGCTGCTGCGCAAGGATCCGGCGCAGCGACTGGACGCGGCGGAGGCGGCCCGGATGCTGCGGGTGGTGGGCGCGGGCGGAACCGTACGGGCCTCCGGCGGACCGGTGTCGGGGCCCACCCCGGCGATGCCGACGGCCCGCCTCGGGCACGAACCACAGGGCAGCGGGCCGTACGGGCCCCGGCCCGCACCGCCCCCCGCACCCGGCCGGACTCCGGCGGCCGGGGGTGCGGGCGGAGACGCGGCCGGGGGTGCGGGCGGAGGCGGGGGCGCGGCCGGACCGGTGCTCGTCGCCGGGATCGCCCTGCTGCTGCTCGCCCTGGCCGCGCTGGGCTGGGTCCTGCTGAAGGACCTCGGGGACACGGGCGGCGGCGGTGGGAACGGGGGTGCCCCGACGGGCCCGGCCACCACCGCCGGGGCTCCCGCCACGGCTTCCACGGGGACGGCGCCGGCCTCCGCGCCCGCATCGTCCCCGGCTCCGGCTTCGCCGAGCGCGGACGGGCACGTGTCGGTGTACGTCGACGCGGTGCGCACCGCGTACGCCGGGAACTGCCCGCCGCCCCCGGGGCAGGCGCCCGCCTTCAGCGCGACCGTCGAGGTGGAGCGGGTCCCGGTGGTGCTGGAGTACCGCTGGGCCACGCGGAGCGGGCGGAGCTCCGGGCCCGGCTGGCAGTCCGTCACGTACGAGGCCGCCGGGCCGAAGAGCCGGCGGCTGGAGCACACCGAGTTCACCCACCTGCCCGACGGGGTCTTCGAGGACGCGGTGCGGCTGGAGGTGCGGGGCCCGGCGGAGGTCGCCACCTCCTGGGTGGCGACCTCCGTGACGTGCGAGAAGGCGACGCCGTCGGGCGGGGCCTCCTCGCCCGGCGCGAGCCCGTCTCCGGTGTCGCCGACGCCGAGCGCCGCGGCGACACCGGAGGCCGGTCTGCCGGATCAGGCGGCGTTGGTGAGGACGGGCAGGTAGCCGCCGGACTGTCCGGCGGCGGTCGGGTGGTAGGACTCGGGGATGTTCAGCCAGTTGACGCTGTGCAGCCACGGGCTGCCGGAGCAGATCTCGTGGCCCGTGAAGGAGCCGACGACCGAGGCGAAGGTGAAGCCGTGGCTCGCGGCGCGCTTGGCGATGGCGGCGTTGAGGTGGTCGGCCGCGCCGTTGATGGCGGTGCGCTCGCCCTCGGTCAGACCGGCGATGCAGGTGCCGTTCAGCTTGTAGAAGCGGGGATAGCCGAGGACGACGACGCGGGCGGAGGGAGCCCGGCTGTCGATGGCGTCGTAGACGCGGTCGAGCAGTCCGGGAAGGGTGGAGTCCACGTAGGCCTTGGCCTGGTTCACCCGGTTGACGCACGTGGATTCGGACTGGAGCACACAGGTCGTCATGACGTCGGAGAATCCGGCGTCATTGCCGCCGATGGTGATGCTGACCAGGTCGGTCCCGGAGTTCAGCGGGCCGAGCTGACCCGAGAGCACATCACCGGTACGGGCGCCCGAGCAGGCGGTGAAGGCGAAGGTCTGCGGGGAGTGGGCCGCAGCCCAGAGGGCGGGGTAGGCGCGGTTGGTGCGCTTGCAGTTGCCGCTCGCACCGTCGTAGTTGCCGGCACCGAGTCCGGAGGAGTACGAGTCGCCGAGGGCGACGTAGCCGAAGTCGGCCTGGGCGGCGGCCGCCTGGCCGGCGCCGAACAGCACGGCGCCCGCGGCGAGTAAGAGGGAGGAGGTCAGGGCAGCGAAGCGCGACATTCTCATGCTCATGTGTGCGGCTCCTTGTGGGGGTTGCTCCTGAGTCGTTGGTACAAGCAGCCGGGAGTCGCCGGAAGTGTCCATGCCAAGAATGTTCGGAGTGGAGTTGCGGCCGGAATCTTCACCCGCCCCGCGTTTGAAGAGGGAACTTGGCACCCGATCCGGCGAAACACGCGTGCACGCGGGCACCTCGTGCCGGATCATGGGCGCCATGCCAGCCAACCCGCATGACGCGCTGCCGATCCGGCTCAACGTCGACGACAGCGATTCACCGTCGGACGTCGTCGACGCGCTGTTCCTCGGCCGGTTCGCCTCGGGCGAGCAGCCCTACTCGCACAGCGTCTCGATCGAACGGGTCAAGGCGGAGGCGACCCTCCTGCCGCCGGAGGCCACCGTGCTGCGCTCGGCGCGCGACAGCGACCGCAGCGCCACCCTCGCCGAGGGCAAGGGCTGGACCATGCTCGTCTCCCGGTGGAGCCGGGGCGCGGACGTGACCGTGACGGCGGTCAGCGACGAACTCGCCTCCAGCGTGCTCGGCGAGGCCACCGAGAACGTACAGGACGAGCCGGAACCCCAGCCGGAGAACGTCACGATGGGCTTCTGGTACGTCTCGCCGCGCCGCGGCCCGTACCGGACGACCCGCCAGATCGCCGCAGGGACCTGGGCGGAGGTGCGGCCCAACTACACCGCGCCGGTCGCCGGAGCCATGGACCGGCTGATGAAGGTGACCCCGGACGACATCGCCGGGCGGCTGCTCCTGCTGCACGGGCCGCCGGGCACGGGCAAGACCTCGGCCCTGCGCACGCTGGCCCGGTCCTGGCGGGACTGGTGCCAGGTGGACTGCGTCCTGGACCCGGAGCGGCTGTTCAACGACGTCGGCTACCTGATGGACATCGCGATCGGCGAGGACGAGGGCACGGCGAAGGGCCGCTGGCGGCTCCTGCTGCTGGAGGACTGCGACGAACTGATCCGCGGCGAGGCCCGGCACACGGCAGGCCAGGCCCTGTCGCGGCTGCTGAACCTGACGGACGGACTGCTCGGGCAGGGCCGCAACGTCCTCGTCGGCGTGACGACCAACGAGGACCTGGAACGTCTCCACCCGGCGGTGGTCCGCCCCGGGCGCTGCCTGGCCCGCATCGAGGTCGGGCGGCTGACCCACCGTGAGGCGGTGGACTGGCTGGGCACCGACGAGGGAGTCTCCCGCGAGGGCGCCACCCTGGCCGAACTGTTCGCCCTGCGCCGTGGCGCGGGCCCGGCCGCGGTGCTGCCCCCGCAGCCCCATTCGGAGGCGGGGCTGTACCTGTAAGCCTCCGGCGGCCCGAATCCGGCCCCGCCGGTGTTAGAGGCGCGGGGGTCCGGGGCGGAGCCCCGCGGGCCTGGTCACGGGCCGGGCCGCGGCCGGGCCTACTTCGCGGCGTACCGGGCCCGGAGGGCTTCGGTGGCGGCGGCGATCGCCTCGGCCTCCGTCAGCCCCAGCCGGTGCACCCGCTCCGCGAACGCCTGCGCGGCCGAAGCCGCCTCGCGCGCCGCCCCCTCCCCCGCCGCCGCGACGAAGGTCCCGTTGCGGCCCCGCGTTTCGATCACCCCGTCGGCCTCCAGTGCCCGGTAGGCCTTGGCGACGGTGTTGGCGGCCAGCCCCAGGTCCTCCGCCAGCCCCCGTACCGTCGGCAGTTTGAAGCCGGCCGGCAGCTTCCCGGACCGGGCCCGGGCGGCGATCTGCGCGCGCAGCTGTTCGTACGGGGCGGCCGACCCGGCCGTGCCGTCGATGGTGATCTTCAGGTTCGTCGAGCTCACGGGGGTGATTGTCCACCATCGCCGGTCAATTGGGAGGCGCCGGCCGGGGTGCCGCCCGTAGCGTCTGCCGCATGACCGGGTCGATCCGCGATCTCCGTCCGGGCAGTCTCCGGGCGCCGAGCCGGTGGTTCGGGTACGAGATCTACGCGACCGAGACGCACTGCACGAGGAGGCCGGGGACACCGTGACCGAACAGCTGACCGTCGTCCTGACCAAGGCGGGCCGGACCAAGATCCGCTATCCGGCGACGCGGGTCGCCGACGACGGCGACCGCATCTCCGTGCGGGCCCCGTGGGCTGCGGAGGGCGTGCGGGACTTCGGCTTCGTCCGCTTCGAGCCGGGCGACGTGTTCACCGAGCACTTCTGGCGGACCCGCTGGTACGCGGTCAAGGAGGTGCGCACGGGCGACGGCGTCCTGAAGGGCTGGTACTGCGACGTGACGCGCCCGGTCCACATCCAGAGCGGGGAGATCCTCGTGGAGGACCTGGACCTCGACCTGTGGGTCTCGGCGGACGGGACAACCGTCCTGCGGCTGGACGAGGACGAGTTCGCCGAGAGCGGGCTCGCGACGAGCGACCCGGAGGCGGCGAGCCAGGCCGTCCGCGCCCTGGACGCCCTGGAGGAACTGGCCCGCTCGGAGCCCGGCCTGGCCGCGCTCCTTCCCTAGCTGCGGCGGCCTTCCCGCGCGGGTCGGGGGCGGTTCCTGAGGCGGTGCTTGTCCCTGCCTTAAGCGGAGCCTAAGGATCCTCCTCTGGGGGGTCCGTGCGGCGAAAAGGCGTGGTCCGGGGGCTAGCTTGGCGGGGCCAGGACAGGAAGGGCCGGTCGTGGCGCCGCCGGGGGGCGGCGCCGCCGAGCCCGCTTCCGCAGGCGCGCCCCCGCCTTGCCCGAAGGAGACCCGCTCATGCCCGCACGCCGCCGTACCGTGACGCCGATCCGCATCGCCGCCGCCGGTCTCGCCCCGCTCGCGCTGGCCGCGTACGCCGCCGTTCCCGCGGCCGCCCACGGCTCGATGACCGACCCGGTCAGCCGGGTCGCGGCATGCTACGCGGAGGGACCGGAGTCACCGAAGTCGGCGGCGTGCAAGGCGGCCGTCGCCGCGAGCGGGACCCAGGCGTTCTACGACTGGAACGCCGTCAACATCGCCAACGCGGCCGGGAACCACCGGACGCTGATCCCGAACGGCCGGCTGTGCTCGGCCGGCAACGACAAGTACCGGGGCCTGGACCTCGCCCGCGGCGACTGGCCGGCCAGCCCGATGTCCGCCGGTCCGCACACCTTCCGCTACAAGGGCACGGCCCCGCACAAGGGCTCCTTCGAGCTGTACGTGACGAAGGACGGCTACGACCCGTCGAAGCCGCTGAAGTGGTCCGATCTGGAGCCCGCGCCGTTCGCGAAGGCCACCGACCCGGGCATGCAGAGCGGCGACTACGTGTTCTCCGGGACCGTCCCGAACAAGTCCGGCCGCCACCTGATCTACAGCATCTGGCAGCGCTCCGACAGCCCGGAGGCCTTCTACACCTGCTCCGACGTGGTCTTCGGCAAGGACAACGGCGGTACGGGGGCCGCGCCGAGCACCCGGCCCAGCACCGGCAACGGGTCCGGCAACGGGTCCGGCGACGGGAACGGCAACGGGAACGGCAACGGGTCGAAGCCGTCCGACAAGCCCTCCGCCCCGACCGACGAGCAGATCTCCGACGGCGCCGGCAAGTCCTCGGTGGAGCACAACGGCCACGGCGACAACGACCCGAAGACGAACGGCGCGGCCGGCGCGGCCGGCGCGCCCCTCCCGTCCACGTCCTCGCCCGCCTCCGCGAGCTCCGTGGACCCGGCGGGCTCGGGCTCCTCGGCGGGTGGCAACCTGGCCGAGACCGGCGGCAACAGTGCCACCCCGTCCATCGCGATCGCCGGGGCCGGCGCCCTGGTCGCCGGTGCGGCCGTGCTGTTCGCGGTGGCCCGCCGCCGTGCGACGACGGCGGGCCGCCACGGGCGCTAGCCGAACCGGACCGGTCCCCGGAGCGGACCGCCCGCACCCGGTGTCAGTCGAACACCGAGGCGCAGGTGGTCCGTTCGGCGTTGGCCGGGTCGAGGGCGTTGAGCGCCTCGTGCCAGGCGATCCGGTCGGTGAGCCCGATGGTGACGTGCTCCGAGAGGTCCAGGAAGCACAGGTCCTGGAGCACGACGTTGCGTACGTTCGGCCCCTCCAAGAAGCCGCTCCGGTACGGCGTCACCACCTCGTCGTACTTGGTGGCGATCACCGTGTACTTGACCCCGGGCACGGTGTCCCCGCCCTCGTTGAGCTTCTGCAGGAAGGCGGAGCCGGCGATCTGGTCGGCGAGGCCGGGGGTCGCGCTGCTGATCAGGTCGCCGGCCCCGGGGAAGTACGGGAGGAGCTTGGTGAAACCGAGCAGCGTGGTGCCGTGGTTGTCGGGGGCGAGCCCGACCAGGGCATTGACCTTCTGCGCGCCCCCGAGGAACTTCAGGTAGTAGCGCGGCATCATGCCGCCCTGCGAGTGCCCGATGATGTCGGTCTTGGGGGCGCCGGTCGCGGCGAGCACCTTGTCCACGAAGACGTCGAGCTGTTCGGCGGACTTGTCGATGGGGCCGAGCCCGTTGAAGAGGGGCACGCCGGGCAGCTGGCCGTAGTCGAGCGAGTAGACGCAGTACCCGCGGTGCACGAGGTAGGGGGCGAGCCCGAGCCAGTTGTCCCAGGAGTTGCCGAAGGTTCCGTGGACGAGGACGACGGGGCGCGGGTGGGCTGCGGACGGCTTGCAGGACCAGTTGTTCCAGCCACTGCTGGGGGCGGACGCGGCCTGCGCCGCGCCGGTGGGGGCGACGAGCGCGGCGGCGGTGAGGACGAGGACGGCCAGCGGGCGGAGCAGGCGTCTCCAGGGCAGCATCGTGTGATCTCCTTGCGGTCGACTCAAGGGGATGAGCGTGGGGATTCGTCCCGTGATCCGGATCACAAGGGGGGCTGCTGCCGCTAAATTACGGGCCAGTAGCAAAACAGGGAAGTTACGCGTCGGTAAAAACTGGTGTGTCGTCCGACCATCCGTCAGGCGGCCAGCGTGCCGCGGGCAATGGCGTGTGGTCCGAACCGCGTACGGACCCGGTCCGTGACGGCCTCCAGGCGGCGGGCCTTCTCGTCCTCGGGGTCGAGACTGAGCTGCCGCACGGCCCGTTCGGCCGGGATCAGGCCCTCGACCCGCAGGGACAGCGCGCGGACCCGGGCCCGTTGCAGGCCGAGGCCGCCGTAGAGGGCGTAGGCCGCGGCGGTCAGGGCGGCCGAGTGCGCGGTGGGCTCACCCAGGGTGCGGGTCCGGGTGAGCGTGGTGCGGTCGGCGCAGCGGACGCCGAGCGTCAGGACGCGGCACACCCGCCCGCCCTCTTGTGTACGAAGCTTCGCGCCGAGCTCCTCCGTCAGCGAGAGGAGGGCCCGCCGATGCCGTGCGGGATCCAGCTCGTCCCGGTCGAAGAGCCGCTCGGCGGCGAGGGTCCGGGCGACCGAGCCCGGCCGGACGGGGGTCCGGTCGATCCCGAGGGCGCGCTCGTGCACCTCGCGGCCGAGCCGGGCGCCGAGGATCCGCCGCAGGGCTGCGGGCGGGGCCGCGGCGACCCGGCCGACGGAGTCGAGGCCGTAGGAACACAGGGTGCGGGCAGCCCCGGCGCCGACCCCGTCGAGTGCCGTGACGGGCTTGTCCGCCAGGAAGTCCCGCACGGCGGCCGGGTCTTCGGGGAGCACCAGGGTCCCGCCGGGCCGGGCCTCGCGGGCCGCCGCACGGGCCAGCATGGGGTTGCCGGCCACGCCGACGGCGGCGTCTACCCCGTGCAGGGCGAGGGCCCGGACCCGGATCAGGGCGGCCAACCGGCGGGCGTCGCAGCCGAAGTAGCGCAGCGCGCCCCGAACGTCGGCGAGGGCGGTGTCGGGCGGCAGGGCCTGCACGGCCGGGGTGATCCCGCCGAGCAGCGCGAGCACCCCGGCGTACTCCCCGGCCCCGAGCGGTCCTCCGCCGGCGGGGCGCAGCCGCAGGCACATCACGGTCTTCCCGGTGGCGCTCATCCCGCGCTCCCCGGGCTGGAGTGCCACAGCCTGCGGCCGGTCGCGGGGCCGGTGCCCGGCGGCCGGAGATCGGCCCAGGGGTTCATCTCGTATCCCGTGGACATGCGGATCGTGCGCCCGGGCTCCTTCGCGGCCGGCTCCCCGTCGGCGGCATTCCGGCCCGCGGCGGCCGGTTCGCCGGTGGGGCCGCCAGAGGGACCGCCGGCCGGCTCGGCGAGACGGGCGGCGACCGCGTCCAGGCCGCCCGCCGACCGCAGTTCCACCAGCTCCGCCAGGTTCCACGCGGCCGCCCCGACCACACTCAGGCTGTGCGGGCCCCTGCGCTGCACGACACCTCGCACCAGTAGCAGGAAGGAGTGGAAGACGGTGTGCGCGCACCGTTCGTGGCTGTCGTCGAAGAAGGCCAGGTCGACCAGGCCCGTGCCGTCGTCGAGGGTCGTGAAGATGACCCGCTTCCCGGACCGGATCGGCGGGGTCTGGGTGGCCGCCTTGGCGCCCGCGACCAGTACGGTCCGCCCGTGCTCGGTCTCCCGCAGCCGGCGGGCCGGGATCACTCCCAGCTCGGCCAGGAAGGCATGGTGGTCGCCCATCAGGTGCCGTGAGGTGTCCATGCCGAGGACGCCGAGCTCGGCGCTGAGCCGTTCCGCATCGGTCAGGTCGGGCAGCCCGACGGAGGCCGTGGACCGGCCGCCCTCCAGCGGGAGCTGGGAGCCGCGTGCGCCGGCGGCCCGCTGCGCGCCGTGCAGTTCCGTCACGTGGAGCAGCAGATCGCGCCGGTTGGCGCCGAACGAGTCCAGGGCGCCCACCTGGGCCAGCCGTTCGGCGACCGGGCGCCCCGGACGGGCCCGGTCCCAGAAGTCGCGCAGGGAGGCGTACGGCTGCCCGGACTCGATCCGGGCCGCTTCGGCCCCGCTGATGCCGTGGACGTCGGCGAGCCCGAGCCGCAGCCCCCACACACCACCCTCCTCGGACACCAGTTCGATGCGGTGGGCGGCCGCCGACCGGTTCACGTCCAGCGGCAGCACCGGCACGCCCCGCCGCCGCGCGTCCGCCAGCAGCAGCCGCTTCGGGTACATCCCCGGATCGTGCGTCAGCAGCCCGGCGTAGAAGGCGGCCGGGTGGTGCGCCTTCAACCACGCCGACTGGTAGGTGGGCACGGCGAAGGCCACCGCGTGCGCCTTGCAGAAGCCGTACGACCCGAAGGCCTCCACGATCTCCCAGGTACGGGCGATCACCTCCACCGGATAGCCGCGTTCGGTCGCCTTCGCCGCGAACCAGACCTTGATCCGCGCCTGTGACGGCGGGTCGGACAGACCGCGCCGCACCCGGTCGGCCTCGTCCCTGCCGCAGCCGGTCATGACGTCCACGATCTCGATGATCTGCTCGTGGAAGACCACCACCCCGTACGTCTCGCGCAGCGCGTCGGCCAGGTCCGGGTGCGGGAAGCGCACCGGGGCCCGTCCGTGCCGGGCCTCGATGAAGGGCCGCACCATGTCGGCGGCCACCGGTCCCGGGCGGAAGAGGGAGATGTCGACGACCAGGTCGTGGAAGGTCGACGGCTGGAGCCGCCCCACCAGGTCCCGCTGGCCCGGTGATTCGATCTGGAAGCAGCCCAGCGTCTCGGCCGAGCGGATCAGCTCGTACGCGGCCCGGTCGCCCGGCGGCACCTGCACCGGGTCGTCCAGGTCGAGTTCCTCCCCCGTGCCGCGCCGGATCTCCGCGACCGCGTGCGCCATCGCGGACTGCATCCGCACCCCCAGCACGTCCAGCTTGAGCAGCCCGAGCTCCTCCACGTCGTCCTTGTCGAACTGGGACATCGGAAAGCCCTCCCCGCTGGTGGGGACCACCGGCGTGCGGGCGAGCAGCGAGGCGTCGGAGAGCAGCACCCCGCACGGGTGCATGGCGATCCCGCGCGGCAGCGCGTCCAGCGATTCGACGAGCTCCCACAGCCGCCCGTACGACTGCCCGCGCACGTCGCGCAGTTCGGGCAGTTCCTCCAGCGCGGCGCGGGCGTCGCGGGCCCGGATGTGCGGGAAGGCCTTGGCGAGCCGGTCGACGACGGCCGGGTCCATGGACAGGGCGGCGCCGACGTCGCGGACGGCGTGACGGACCCGGTAGGTCTCGGGCATGGAGACGGTGGCGACGCGCTCGGCACCGAACCGGTCGATGATCCGCCGGTAGACCTCCAGCCTGCGGGCGGACTCCACGTCGATGTCGATGTCGGGCAGGACGCGCCGCCGCTTGGACAGGAAGCGCTCCATCAGCAGGCCGTGCTCGACGGGGTCGGCGTGCGCGATCCCGAGCAGGTGGTTGACGAGTGAGCCGGCGCCGGAGCCGCGGGCCGCCACCCGGATGCCCATCTCCCGCACGTCGTCCACCACCTGGGCGACCGTCAGGAAGTAGGAGGCGAAGCCGTGGTGGGCGATGATGTCGAGCTCGTGGTGCATCCGCTCCCAGTAGGCGGGGTCGCCCGCGTAGCCGCGCAGCACCATGCCGGCGGAGGCCCTGGAGGTGAGGACCCGCTGGGCGCTGCGGTGGGCGGCGCCGACGAGGCGGGCCTCGGGGAAGTGCACGGAGCCGATGCCGAGGTCGTCCTCGGGGTCCACGGAGCAGGCCTCCGCGGTGTGCCGGGTCTGCGCGAGCAGGCGTCGGGCGTCGGCGGGGCCGAGACCGGCGGCCCGGGCGATCAGGTCCGCGGCCTCCGCCATGGCGGCGGGGGCCTTGAGCCAGCGCTCGCCGGTGTCGAGGGGGCCACGGGGGTCGACGGGCACCAGGCGGCGGGCCGCGTCGAGGATGTCGGCGACCGGCCCCTGGCCGGGGTCGGCGTAGCGGACGGCGTTCGTGAGCACGGCCGGGACGCCCTGCTCGGCGGCGAAGCCGACGGTACGGGCGGCCAGCCGCAGCGAGCCGGGGCCGGTGCCGGTACGGCCGTGGTGCACGGCCTCCAGGCGCAGGGAGTCGCCGTAGACCTCCCGCCAGGGTGCGAGCAGCCGGGCGGCGCGGTCGGGGCGGCCCGCCGCGAGTGCCCTCCCCACGTCGGAGCCGGGCCCGAGCAGGACAAAGACGCCCTCCCCGCGCAGGGCGTCCCAGGGGACGAGCGGCACCTCGGCGGCCCCGGCGTGGGCGGCGGTGACCATCCGGCACAGCTCGGCCCAGCCGGCGGCCCCGTCCCGGGCCAGGAAGACGGCCCGGGCTGCGGACTCGTCCAGGAAGGCCCCACCTTTGACGGGGGTGCGCCGCCGATACGAGGCCTCACCCGGACCGCCGCCCGCGGCGGACACGGTCGAGCCCCCCGGCCCGGCCGGGCCCGCCGCGGAGGGGGCGGCGGGGGCCACCCCCAGGTCCGCGCCGAACAGCGGCCGGATGCCCACGCCGGCACACGCCTTCGCGAACCGGACCGCGCCCGCGAGGGTGTCGCGGTCGGTCAGGGCGAGGGCGTCCATACCCCGCCCGGCGGCACGCTCCGCCAGCCTTTCCGGGTGCGAGCCTCCGTAGCGCACGGAGAACCCCGAAACGGTGTGCAGATGCGTAAAACCAGGCACCCGCGGCCTCCTGCTTCGCTCGTCGAACACCACCCCCGCTCTCCACCATAGAGCAAATCGAATATCCGTGCGAAACACTTGTTCGAGCACCTGGGTGGGGGTGTGTCATCCGTTCGGCCCGCCCCTGCTGCGGCCCGTCCCCCGCACGCCGAGCGTGTGAGACATGACCCCGTCCCAAGGTTTCCTCGCCGAGATCAAGGACGCCGTGACCACCCGGGCGGCGCTGCTCGTCCTGGGTGTGCTGGTGCTCCAGCTCGCCTTCATCACCTCGTACATCGGGGCCTTCCACCATCCCAGGCCCAGCGAGATCCCCATCGCGGTGACCGCGCCTGCCGCACCGGTGGCCGAGCGGTCCGCGCAGCAGCTCGGCGCCCTGCCCGGAGACCCGCTCGCCCCCCGGGTCGTCGAGGACGAGGCAGCAGCGCTCGCCGGGGTACGGGACCGGGACGTCGACGGCGCGCTGATCATCGACCCGGCCGGCCGGACCGACCGGCTGCTGGTCGCCTCGGGCGCCGGAGCCTCGCTGTCCCAGGCCCTGGAAGAGGTCGTGGGCGCCGCCGAACGGGCCCAGGGGCGGACCGTGCGGGTCACCGACGTGGCCCCGGCCGCCAAGGGCGACAGTCGCGGCCTGAGCTCCTTCTACCTCGTCATCGGCTGGTGCGTGGGCGGCTACCTGTGCGCCGCGATCCTCGCGATCAGCGCCGGTGCGCGGCCCGCCAACACGCACCGCGCCGTGATCCGGCTCGGCGCGCTGCTCGCGTACGCGATCGCCGCCGGACTGCTCGGCACGGTCATCGCCGGCCCGGTCCTGGACGCACTGCCCGGCAGCATCTGGGGCCTGTGGGGGCTCGGCACCCTGGTCGTCTTCGCGGTCGGCGCGATCACCCTCGCCCTCCAGGGGCTGGCGGGGGTGGTCGGCATCGGCCTGGCCATCCTGCTGGTCGTGGTGCTCGGCAACCCGAGCGCGGGCGGCGCCTACCCCTACCCGCTGCTGCCACCGTTCTGGAGCACCATCGGGCCGGCCCTGCCACCGGGCGCCGGTACGTATGCCGCCCGCTCCATCACGTACTTCCGCGGCAACGGCGCCGGCGGGCCGATGCTGGTGCTGGCCGCCTGGGCGGCGGTCGGCTCGGCGGTCACCCTGGCCTGCGCGGCCCTCCGCCGAGGCCGTCCGGGCTCCCCGGTGGGCCTCGACCGACAGTGAGGCCGCCGGCACCGGCGAGCCGGTGCGCGATGCCACCGGGCGGGGATCGATCGTCCGACCGGGCACCGCCCCTCCACCACGCCCCCGACCGCACCGAACCGCCCCGCGGGCACGGGCCGCCGCCCCGGCCGCCTCCGCCCCTCCGGGCCGACCCCGCCCCTCCGGCCGCCTCCGGCCGGAGCGCTCCCGCAGCGCGAACCCCACCGGACGACGGCGCACGCACCCGGGAACCTCCACAAGAACCACCCCCGAAGTGCGCCCTACCGCACTCCTCCCCCAGCGAGCACAATCGGCATGACGACCCACACCGATCGTGAGGGAGGGAGCGCGTGCGCGATCAGGTGCGCACAGCGGACGGGCGCGCTCTGACCGTGGAGCGCTGGGGCGATCCGGACGGCAGACCCGTCTTCCTGCTCCACGGCATGCCCGGCAGCCGCCTGGGACCGGCCCCCCGGGGCATGGTCCTCTACCAGCGCCGGATGCAGCTCATCGCCTATGACAGACCCGGCTACGGCGGCTCCGACCGTCATCCGGGCCGCACCGTCGCCGACGTGGCCCACGACGTGGCCGCCGTGGCCGACGCCTTCGGTCTGGACAGGTTCGCCGTGGCGGGCCGCTCCGGGGGCGCCGCCGGCGCCCTCGCCTGCGCCGCCCTGCTGCCGGAGCGGGTCACCCGCACCGCGGCCATGGTCGGGCTGGCTCCCCGGGACGCGGAGGACCTGGACTGGTTCGCCGGGATGGCGGCGTCGAACGTCAAGGAGTACACCACCGCCTTCGCCGACCCCGAGGAACTGGCCGCCCGGCTGATCCCGCGCGCCGCCGGCATCCGCAAGGACCCGGGGCGGCTGCTGGACGAACTGCGCCGGGAACTGACCGCCAACGATCGCATGATCGTCTCGGACGCCGGGCTGCGGTCGATGCTGCTGCGGAACTACCGTGAGGGGCTGCGCCGTTCGGCGTACGGCTGGATCGACGACGTCCTCGCCTCCAGCCGCTCCTGGGGCTTCGACCCGGCCGACATCCGCTGTCCGGTGCTGATCTGGCACGGGGAGCTCGACGTGTTCTCCCCCGTGGGTCACTCCCGCTGGCTGGCGCGCCGGATCCCCGGGGCCACCGCCACGATCGAGCCGACCGCCGCCCACTTCGCGGCCCTGCGTGCACTGCCCGACGTGCTCAACTGGCTGCTGCGCGACCTCCCCGCACCGGAGCTGAGCGAACAGCAGCCCGCCTGAGGGCAGTTCACCCTCACAGGACCCTCCGAGGGGCACGTGGCGGCGCTCGCCGTGGAAAGGTTGATCAACTGCCAAGTGTCGGCCGCCACTGGCGGACGGGCCCGGCCCGGCTGCTTCACGATGCGAGTCCGGATCTTGAGGCCGGAGGCAGACGTGTTTCTGATCTGGCGTGATCTGAATGCTCACGACACAGATCGTTCCAAGCGGGAGCATTTTCCACGTGAAAGACGACAACGTCGGGCCTGGGCTGGCGGTCACGTCCGACGCACAAGGTGTGGTTCTCCGGGGCGTTCACATCGATGCGGCAGCGGGGACCGAGAGTCCTTGAACTACTCGCTCTCCCGGTCTGCGCCGCCTTATGTACTGAGGCCCCGGTCGGGCTCGACGCTGTCGCGCTCAGGCCGGCCCGGTCGGCATCGACCACCGCTTCACTGTTCGGCCGGGGGTTCCTGCGGGCTCCGGGCGAGGCCGGTCCTGGCGGCCGTCGTCAACAGCCGCACCACGGCGCCGAGCACCACGAGGTCGAGAAGCATCTGAACGCTTACAAGCAGACGAGCGGTGTCGGTTTTCGGCGTGATGTCGCCGAATCCCACAGTAGAGAACACCGTAATGGTGAAGTAGAGGGCTTTGGTGTGGTCGAGCGGCTCGCTGAAGGCGGACGGCGAGGCGATGGCCAGGTAGGTGCTCGCGAAGACGACGAGGAACAGTGGGATCACACTGGCCAAGGCTTCAACCGCGCGCAGACCTGGCAGTTCGGACCTTGAGACCCTTCCCGCCTTGTACAGCAGGAGCAACGCGAACAGCAGCAGCCCGATGGTCAGGCGTGTGGCGGCGCTCCCCGTGAGGTGGCTGCCGATGGGAAGAACGTAGTAGACAGCTGTCAGCACGATCCAGGTCAGGGCGATCGACAGCACGGCGAGCAGGATCGCCCGCCGTCGAGGATCACGCTCCAATTCGAGCACGCGCCGCGGGCTCACGGCGCCTGCTCTCGCGTTCCCAGGACCGGCATCGCCTACCGCCTGCGGTGAGCGGGCTCACCGGCGGCCGGGCGCAGCCAGTCGTACTCGCCGCCCCGGTGCACAAGAGCATCGATAAACACCGAGCGTGGGCCGCGCCAGTGATCGGTGGCATAGCGCGCCACGTCGTCCTCCACTTTTCGTGCGGTCGTGCCATCCGGGCAGCGGATCACCAGGCCTGCTCCCTGCTCACCCGCCTGATCGAGCAACTCCCGGACCCGCTCGGCCCCCGCCCCCACCCCCGTGTTGTAGGCGCGGACCGCTGCGGCTCCGGCCTGCACCCCTCTGAAGGCCGAGGTCAGGCCATGGAATCCGAGCATGACGGAAACCGACATGGTCATCATGGCGGCCAGCACGCCGCTGGCTGTGACGAACCGGGATTGGACGAGCTGGAACGCACCGTCGCCATTGCGGGTCACGATGAACGCTCCGGCCTGACCGTGGCGGGCCTTGCGGCGAAACGCCCGGCCCAGGTGCACGACCGAACGCTCGGCGGCGCCGCTGGTCGGAAGGAGCGCAAGGACGATCCATAGCTCGTCCGCCCCCAAGGAGGCGGTTTCACCAGGAGGCGGCGAGGCAGAGCCCGCCTCGGAAGCGCCGCGAGCCTGATCGTCCTGTTCAGAACCGCCAGACCCACCCACGGGCTCGGAGGGATACTTCACGGTGATCCTTTGCCGGGTCTGCAACACCTTGACTGTTATGGGCGGATCGCAAGCCTATCCGGGGCCGCTCGGAATGGACGCCACATGCGTGGCCGGCAGCCGCACGGTTCACCGGATGGGCCCCGCAGCAACCCCGATGACCCACCACCCCGCGGCGATCTTGGATCGCGGCCTTGCGTGCGCACGAAGCGAGTCCGGATCCGGCGCTGCTGAGGGATCAAGGCGAGTCGTTCGAACCGCTCGCCTCTCCTGCCCACAGCCTGGCGGGCGCTGGAAGGAATCGACGAACAGGCGAGAGGATTGAAGTCCCCGCAAGCCGGCATGCGGCTCGACATGGCCGAACTTCACCAGCCTGGAAGGCCACTCCCATGATCCGGCACATCGACGACATCGGCATGGCGGTACTCGGCGCCGGACTCCTCGTCGGGTACGCCGTCCACAAGCACGCGCGGTCCGGCACCGCACCCAAGGGCGACCTCGTGGGCGCGATCGGCGCGGGCACCGCGGTCGTCACGGTCCTCATGCTGCTGTTCGGCGGCGACGGCAGGCAGCCGGCCGCAGCCGAACCCCGGCCCTCGGGCCGGGCGGTCTCCGCGGCCTCGACGGGCATCGCGGCGGCTCCTGACCCCGCGTCGGGGCCGGTGACCACGGCCTCCGGGCCGGCCAGGACTTCGACCGCCCCCTGAAATGCCCAGGTCACGGGTGGTTCCCGCCCGGCGCCGGGCCCGCCCGGAAGCCCTGTCCGGCCCGACGCGAACCCCTGCCGGTTCCACCGCCGGAAGAATTGGATCTTGCCGTCCGGCGAACGGCCGAACAAGCCACCTCGGGAAATACGCCTCACTCGCTATAGAACGGTTGACCAGGCGTCATGTCTCGGTTGCCAATGGGGTGTGGCCTAGTAAAGTCCACGCTTGACGGCAGCATGCCGCTGTTTGTCATTCACATGCCCATTCCCTATGGCTTCCCCGAGGACGGTGTCGTGAACACTTCCGCAACCCCCCCGACCAGCACGGTCAAGGCCCGCCGGGTCCCGCTCGCCAAGATCGACATCGGAACCGCGTCCGCGGTCGCGACGCTCGATCGCGTGCTCCCGGCAGAATCCGGCCGTCCGGTTCAGGCACCGATCTTCAACTCCGCACTCTGAGGCGGAGCGAGAGCTCTAGACTGGCCAAATGACCGGCCTGATCGCATTTCGCGAGATCGTCCTGAAAGTTCACAGCAGATGCGATCTTGCTTGTGATCATTGCTATGTCTACGAACACGCAGATCAGAGCTGGCGAGCCCGGCCGAAAGTGATCTCGCCGGAGGTTGTTTCACAGACCGCGTCGAGGCTCGCCGAACATGCCCGTGACCATGCTCTCCCCTCCGTCACGGTGATTCTCCACGGAGGGGAACCCCTGTTGGCGGGCACGGCCCGGCTCCGACTCGTCTGCGAGGAGTTCAGCCGGGCGCTCACCGGGATCGCCGCACTCGACCTGCGCATCCACACCAACGGGCTCCAGCTCAGCACCCGATACCTCGACCTCTTCGCCGAGTACGGCGTCCGGGTCGGAGTCTCCCTCGACGGCGACCGCGCCGCCAACGACCGCCACCGCCGCTTCGCGGACGGCCGGACGAGCCATCCGCTGGTCCTCGCGGCCGTGGGTCTGCTGCGCTCCGCGCCCTACCGCCACCTCTACCAAGGCCTGCTCTGCACCGTGGACGTGGCCAACGACCCCGTCGCCGTGCTCGACGCGCTGGTCGAACTCGAACCCCCACGCGTGGACTTCCTCCTCCCGCACGCCACCTGGGAAACGCCGCCCGCCCGGCCCGACGACGCCCCGGACGCCTACGCCCGCTGGCTCCTGCGGGTCTTCGACCACTGGGAGCGGCTGGGCCGCCCGGTCCCCGTCCGCCTCTTCGAGTCCCTCCTGTCCACGCTGCGCGGCGGGCCCAGCCTCACCGAGTCGCTCGGCCTCGCCCCCACCGACCTCGTCGTCGTCGAGACCGACGGCACCCTGGAACAGGTGGACTCCCTCAAGAGCGCCTTCGAGGGGGCCGCGGCCACCGGGTTCAACGTCTTCGACCACGCTCTCGACCAGGTCGCGGCCCATCCCGGGGTCCGCGCCCGGCAGCTGGGCCTGGCGGGCGTCAGCGAGTCGTGCCGCGGCTGCCCCGTCGTACGTTCGTGCGGCGGCGGCCTCTACACCCACCGCTACCGCGACCCCAACGGCTTCGACAACCCCTCCGTGTACTGCACCGACCTGCGCGAACTGGTCGACGGGGTCGAGGGCCGCACGGCGCACCGGGAGACCGCCCCGCAGCTGTCCGACCCGGCCGAACTGACCCGCTCCCAGGAGGAGCTGACCCGGATCCTGCTGGCCCGGCTGAACACGGACCTGGCCCGCGACCCCGCATGGGCGCACGCCTGGGAGCTCGTGGCCGCCGTGGAGCGGGCCGGAGAGACGGGCGCCGACGCGCTGGACGCCGTACTGGACCACCCGTACACCCGGACCTGGGTGCTAGCGTCGCTGGACGCCGCGCGCGACGGCCGGCCCGGCGGTGCGGAGGCGGCCCGCAGGCTCACCGCGCTGGCCGCCGCAGCCGTGCTGCGCGGCGGGCTGGACCTGCCGGCCGAGGTGGCCTACCGGGACGGCGAGGTGTACCTGCCGACGCTCGGCCTGCTGCGGCTCGGGGAGCCGGGCACCGAGGGTCGGGCCTCCCTGCGCGTCACCGACGACGGCTACGCCGCCCGGGACGGCCGCTCCGAGCACCGCTTCGGACCGGCGGCGGGCGACGCCCGCTGGCAGCCCGTACGCACCTGGTCTCCCGGCCCGGGCGCGGCGCCGGTGGCGCTGGAGGACCTCGACCCCTACCGCAACTGCTTCCCCCGCCCGCCCCGGCTCCGGCTCGGCGCGGGCGAGACCGAGGAGTGGCGCGGTCGGCTCGACCGCGCCTGGGCGCTGCTGCACAAGGCGGTGCCCGGTTTCGCCCGGGCGGCGGCGGTCGGGCTGACCACGCTCACCCCGCTCGCGGGCGGCCCGCGGGCCGGCGGCTGGGGCGAGGCCGGCCGGCACGGGCCGGGGGCGCTCGGGGTGCCGTACGCGGCGGGCGTACGGGAGACCGCGCTCGCGCTGCTGACCGGACGGCGGCGGACCCGGCTGCGCGCCCTGACCGAGGTGACCGACCTGTACGCGCTGGACGGGGAGTGGCAGCACCCGTCGCCGTGGCGGTCGCGCCCGGTACCCGTGTCACGGCTGCTGGCGGACGTGCACGAGCGGGTGGCGGTGGAGGCGTACCGGCGGGCCACCGCGGGGCCCGAGCCGGGCGGCTCGGACCTCATCCACGAGGCCCTGGACCGGCTCTCGGCCGCGGCCGAGCTGACGGTCACCGGCAAACAGCTGGTGGCCGAGCTGCGCTACGAGCTGAAGGCGGTCGACGCATGAGCGGCCACTCCCCCGCCCCGTCCGGACCGGGGCGGGGCCGCCGGGCCGCGGGCACCCTCCAGCTCGCGGTGCAGCTGCGGCTGCTCGGCGTACGGCCGGGGATGCAGCTCCTGGTCCACGCCTCGCTGCGCGGGACCGGGCTGCGCGCGGAGCAGCTGCGCGACGCCCTGACGGGCGTCCTGGGCCCGCGCGGGACCCTGGTCGTGCCCGCGTTCACCCCGCAGAATTCCCGGACCTCCGACGCCCACCTGGAGCGGATCGCCGGGATGGACGAGGCCGAGGTGCGGGCCTTCGTCGAGCGGATGCCCGCCTTCGACCCGGCGAGCACCCCCAGCCAGGGCATGGGCTCGCTCGCCGAGGCCGTCCGCACCGCACCGGGCGCCGCACGCAGCTCCCACCCGCAGACCTCTTTCGCCGCGCTCGGCGCGGACGCGGAGCGGCTCTGCGACGGGCACCGCCTGGAAAGCCACCTGGGTGAGGAGTCACCCCTGGGAAAGCTGTGCTGGGAGGGCGGACAGGTACTGATGATCAATGTGGGGTTTTCCGTCTGCACCGCTTTCCATCTCGCGGAGTATCGAATTCCGAAGCCCCCCTTGCGCATGTACGAGTGTGTGGTGAAGGTGAATCTTTCGGAGGGGTATCAGGGGTCCCGCCAGGAGGGGGAGTGGACCGCATACGAGGACGTCGCACTGGATGACGGCGATTTCGCCGAGATCGGCAGGGCGTTCCCGGATTCGCGGGTGCGCAGGGGGCGGGTCGGCGGGGCGTCGGCCATGCTCTTCTCCGTCCCGGAAGCCGTTGACCACGCCCTTGACTGGATGACCGAAAACCGATGCTGATTGACTGAACGATGAGGGGATGTGGCGAAGCAGCTCCGGAATGATGTTTCTTCGCTCGCATCTTCGGGACGGGGGGCGTGTGCCCGCATCAGTGCAGCCGTATTTTTTTCTCAGTTACGCGCATACACCGAGGTTCGGGGCCGGGGGGCCCGACCCCGACATGTGGGTGGAGCGCCTGTTCCGTGATCTCTGCAGCCATGTCATGGCGCTGACGGACCTGCCCGCCGGGGCCGAGGCCGGCTTCATGGACCGGGAGATACGCAGCGGCGAGGGCTGGTCGGAGCGGCTCGGGGCGGCGCTCGCCACCTGCCGGGTCTTCGTCCCGCTGTTCTCGCCGCGGTACTTCGCCAGTGAGATGTGCGGCAAGGAGTGGTACGCCTTCGCGCAGCGGGCGATCCACCAGGGGGCGCTGAGCAACCAGCCGGCCGAGGCCATCGTGCCCGCGCTGTGGGTGCCGGTCCCCCCCTCGCAACTGCCGGGCCCGGCTGAGCGGTTGCAGTTCAACCACAACACCTTCGGCGAGCGCTATGTCACCGACGGGCTGTACGGGCTGATCAAACTGCGCGGGTACGCCGAGCAGTACGAGCGGGCGGTGTACGAGCTCGCCAAACGCATCGTCCGGGTCGCCGAGACGGTCCGGCTCGAACCCGTCCGCCCGCTGGACTACCGCGGGGTGCCGAGCGCCTTCGGCCCCACCGGCAGCAGCCCCGCCCGCACCCTCCACGTGACCGTGGCCGCGGCCTCCCGGCACGACCTGCCGGACGGGCGCAGCCCCGAGTACTACGGGGACAGCGCACTGGAGTGGAATCCGTACCATCCGGTGGCCCAGCGGCCCATCGCGTACGTCGCGGAGGACCTGGTCAAGAACCTCAACTACCAGACCAGCATCGGCTCCTTCGACGACGAGGCGGGGCACTACGACAGCAAGCAGCCGCCGACCCGGCCGGAGATCCTGATCGTCGACCGCTGGGTGGTGGAGGACGAGCACCGCCGCCAGCGCCTGGCCGCCTTCGACCAGGAGTCCCGCCCCTGGGTCAACGTGGTCGTGCCGTGGAACCGCTACGACCGCCAGAGCCGCGCGAAGGAGCTCGAACTGGCACGGCGGCTGGAGGAGACCCTGCCCGTCAAGATGGGACAGGGCCGCGCCGCCTGCCGGGCCGCCGCCAACGGGGTGGCCAACATGGAGACCCTCGGACAGATCCTGCCCCAGGTGGTCGAGGCCGCGGCGCAGCAGTTCCTCAGACACGCCCAGGTCTACCTGCCGGCCGGGAACACCCGCATCGAACGACCGCGGCTACTGGGGCCGATGGGGATGGACGGACCTGCGTCCTCCCCGCCCAGGGCGCCCTTTCCGCCCGACGCGTTCGGCGGCCACAACGACGGCAACGACAGCAACGACACCGACCGGGGGGACGCGGATGACAGCGAGTCGTGACAGCAGCGAAGGCCGTGACGGGCGCATCGTCACCTTCTACTCGTACAAGGGCGGCACGGGCCGCACCATGGCGCTGGCCAACACCGCCTGGATCCTGGCGGCCAACGGCAAGCGGGTGCTGGCCGTGGACTGGGACCTGGAGGCCCCGGGCCTGCACCGCTTCTTCCACCCCTTCCTCGACCCCTCCACGCTCGGGGCCACCACCGGGGTGATCGACCTGATCAGCGAGTACGCGTGGGCCGCGACCAGTCCGGTGGCGCGTGCCGACGACTGGCACAAGGACTACGCGCGTATCCAGCCGCACGCGGTCTCGCTCACGCCGGAGATCCTGGGCTGGGAGTTCCCGGACGGCGGCACCCTGGACTTCGTCTCGGCGGGACGGCAGAACCGCGAGTACTCGGCGACGGTGTCCACCTTCGACTGGGACAACTTCTATGACCGGCTCGGCGGCGGCCTGTTCTTCGACGCCTTACGCGCCGACATGAAGCGGAACTACGACTACGTCCTGATCGACAGCCGTACCGGTCTGTCCGACATCGCGGACATCTGCACCGTTCACCTCCCGGACGTCCTGGTCGACTGCTTCACCCTGTCCGACCAGTCCATCGACGGCGCCGCGGCCGTGGCCCGCCAGATCGACGAGCGTTTCAACGACCGCGGCATCAAGATCTACCCGGTCCCGATGCGGATCGACGAGGGCGAGAAGGAGAAGGCGGACGCCGGCCGGGCGCTCGCCCGGCTCAAGTTCGACCGGTTCCCGGGCGGCCTGCTCGGGGACGAGCTGACGTCCTACTGGGGCGCGGTGGAAATCCCCTACCGGCCTTACTACGCCTACGAGGAGACGCTGGCCACCTTCGGCGACGAGGCCGGGCTGACCAACTCCCTGCTCTCGGCGTTCGAGCGGCTGACCGCCGTGGTCACCGACGGCGAGATCACCTCCATGCCCGCCATCGGCGAGGAGGTCCGCCTGCGCATCAGGGACGCCTTCACCCGGCGCCGCCCGGCGCTGCCGGCCGACCTGTTCCTGTCCTATGTCGCCGAGAACCGGATGTGGGCCGACTGGATCGAGTCGGTGCTCACCCGGGCGGGCTTCCGGGTGGTGCCCAAGGACGTCTCGGCCGAGCGGCCGCCGCCGTCGGGCGGCACAGGCTCCGCGGGGGACACCCTGGGCGGCGGCACGGGCATCAGCGTCGACACCGCCGCGCGCACGGTGGTGCTGCTCTCCACGGCCTACCTGAAGTCCGCCCGGGCCGTGGACGTGTGGGAGCGGGCGGCCGCCGAGGACCCGACCGGGGGCCGGCGCCAGCTGGTGCCCTTGAGGGTGGGCGACGTGCGGCTGTCCACGCCGTACATCGACCGCAACCCGGTGGACCTCTTCCGGCTCGACGAGGTGCACGCCACCGCCGCCCTGCTGCGCGCGGTGGAGCGGCCCATGGCCCTGCCGGACAGCGTGGCAGGCTCCTCGCACGCCGGGCCCCGCTTCCCGGGGACGGTTCCGAAGATCTGGAACGCTCCGCCCCGCAATCCCGGGTTCACCGGGCGCAGCATGGTGCTGGAGCGGATGCGCGACCAGCTCGGCGGCGGCATGGCCGTGGTGCTCCCGCAGCCGCAGACCCTGTTCGGCCTCGGCGGCGTCGGCAAGACCCAGGTGGCCCTGGAGTACGTGCACCGGTTCATGGCCGACTACGACCTGGTGTGGTGGATCTCCTCGGAGCAGACCGACGACGTGGTCGCCGCGCTCGCGGAGTTGGCCGTACGGCTGGGGGTGCAGACGGGCGAGGACATGGCGGCCGCCTCACAGGAGGCGATCGACCTGCTGCGGCGCGGGGTGCCCTCCTCCCGGTGGCTGCTGGTCTTCGACAACGCGGACGATCCGGAGTCCCTGAAGCGGTTCTTCCCGACGGGCGGTCCGGGGCACGTGCTGGTGACCTCCCGCAACCAGTCCTGGTCGCAGTACGGCGACGCGCTCCCGGTGGACGTGTTCCTGCGCGAGGAGTCCGTCGAGCACCTCCAGCGCCGGGCCCCCGGGCTCACCACGGACGACGCCGAGCAGGTGGCGATCGCGGTGGGCGACCTGCCGCTGGCGGTCGAGCAGGCGGGTGCCTGGATCGCGGAGACCGCAACCCCGGTGGCCGCGTACCTGGAGCAGCTGGCCCAGCAGGCGGCGAGCGTGCTGGCCCTCAACCAGCCGCCCGGTTACCCGGAGCCGGTGGCCGCCACCTGGAACATCTCCATAGAGCGGCTCCAGTCCCGTTCGCCGGCCGCTGTGCGGCTGTTGCAGCTGTGTGCCTTCCTGGCGCCCGAGCCGATCTCGGCGAACCTGCTCTACAGCAAGGAGATGATCGACGCCCTCAAGCCGTACGACGCCTCGCTCCAGGAGAAGCTGGTGCTGGGCCGGGTGATCCGGGAGATCGGCCGGTTCGCGCTGGCCAAGGTCGACCAGGTCAGCAACAGCATCCAGGTGCACCGGCTGGTGCAGGCCGTGATCCGGTCGCAGATGCCGGAGGAGGAGCAGCGGGAGGCCCGGCACGCCGTCCACCGGATCCTGGCCGGTGCCCGGCCGGACGACGACGAGCCGATCGACAACCCGGAGACGTGGCCGCGGTTCAACACCATCTGGTCGCACCTCACCCCGTCCGAGGCCCGGTACTGCAAGGAACCGGAGACGCGCAGGCTGCTGATCGACCGGGTCCGCTACCTCTGGAAGCGCGGCGACTTCAAGGCCGCCTACCAGCTCGGCGAGGAGCTGCGCGAAGCCTGGAAGGAGATGCTGGGCAACGACGACCTTCAGTACCTGTACCTGCGTTTTCACCTGTCGAACATCCTGCGCTCGCAGGGCCGGTTCGTGGAGGCGAAGGAGCTGGACGAGATCACCCTGGAGCGGCAGAAGGCGGTCCTGGGCCCCTCGCACCCGCACACCTACATGACGACGAGCGGTCTGGCCAACACGCTGGGCGCGCTGGGCCAGTACGCGCAGGCCATGGAGCTGGCGACCGAGGCCCACGAGGGGTTCAGCCAGATCTTCCACGAGGCGCATCCGCGCACCCTGGCCGCCGCGAACAACCTGGCGCTGAACCTGCGGCTGGTGGGCCAGTACAGCAGGGCCCGCGAGATCGACCAGGAGGTGTACGACCTGCGCACGGAGGTGCTGGGCCCGGAGCACCCCTACACCCTGTCGTCCGCGCAGAACCTCGCCCGCGACCTGCGCGAGGTGGGCCGGTACGAGGACTCGGTGCAGCTGCTCAGCCGGACGTACGAGATCTACAAGCGGACGCTGGGGCGGGGCTTCCCCGGCACCCTGTCGGCGGCGAAGAACCTGGCGGTGTCGCTGCGCCGGGCCGGCCAGCTGGAGGACGCCCTGCGGCTCACCACGGCCACCCGGGCCCGCTACCGGGCCAAGTACACCTCGGTCAACCCGGACCTGCTCTCCTGCGAACTGAACCTGGCCTCGGACCTGTTCGCGACCGGCGACCCGGGCGGGGCGCGGGACCTGGCGCAGGAGGCGGTGGACGAGTACATGAAGGTCCCGGGCGAGCGGCACCCGTACACGCTCGCGGCCGTGAACAACCTGGCGGTCTTCCTCTGGGGCACGGGGGCGGCGGAGCAGGCGGAGGTGATGCTGCGGCAGACGATCCGGCTGATGCGGGAGGTGCTGGGCGCGGATCACCCGCACACCGCCTTCGCCACGATCAACCTGGCCAACGCCCGGGCCGACCAGGGCGACCCGGAGGGGGCCCTGGAGCTGGAGCGCCTCGCGGTGCCTCGGCTGCGCGAGGCGCTCGGTGCGCTCCACCCGGAGACCCTGGCGAGCAGTTCCAACATGGCGGTGAGCCTGGACTCGATGGGCCGCACGGAGGAAGCGGCCCGGGTGCGGACCGAGGCGGTGGTCGAACTGGCCAGGATGCTCGGCGAGGACCACAGCCTGACCCGGTACGCACGGGACGAGCGGCGGGTCCACCGGGACCTGGAGCCCCTCGCCGTGTGATCCGACGGCGGGCGGCGGGGCCGGGGGCCCTGTCGCCGGCCACCCGATTCGAGGGGGGCGTTGTGACCGACAGCATGACCTTTCGGAACGAGGACCTGCCGGCCCTCTTCCACCACACGGACCAGGCGGCGATCTCCCGGCAGCGGGAGTCCACGCAGGCCACGAGGAGCCAACTGCTGCTGCTCGTCGCGGCTGCGGGTGCCGCCGCGCTGCCGCCGGGGCCGGAGCTCGGCTCGCTGCACCTGTTCGCGCTGCTGAGCGTGCTCTGTTACGCGGGGGTGCTGGTCGTCGGCATGCGGGCGACCAGGCGCCGGGCCCGCCCGCAGTGGCAGCTCAACCGCAGCGCGGCGGAGTTCATCAAGTCGCTCGCCTGGCGGTACGCGGTCCACGGTGCGCCGTTCGGCAGTGACGTGGACGATCCGGGCGAGACCTACCGGACCCGTCTGGAGGCCGGGCTGGCCGAGCTGCGGAAGATGGGCTGGGAGGATCCGCGCACGGCCGGCGCGGTGCCGGAGGGCGCGGAGATCACCGGCGCGATGCACCGGCTGCGCGGCAGGGACTACCACGTGCGGCGGGAGACGTACGTCCGGGACCGGCTGATCGAGCAACGCAACTGGTATCGGCGGCGCACGGAGGTGTCCCGGCGGGCGACGGCCTTGTGGTCGTGGACGATCGTCCTCCTGACCTGTCTGGCGCTGCTGTTCGCCCTGATGAGGTCGTTCGGCTCGGGTCCGGGGGCGGGTCTGACGGGGCTGCTGAGCACGGCGGCGGCAGCCGGCATCGCCTGGAACGAGGTGCGCCGCCACCACCCGCTGATCGAGGCGCACACGCTGATCGAGCAGGACCTCGCGGCGATGATGGTGGTGATGCAGACGACCATCACCGAGTCCCAGTGGCCCTCGTCGGTGTACGAGACCGAGCGGTACGTCTCGCCGCAGCACACGGACTGGCTCGCCCGGCACAGCAGTTGAGGTACCGGTGGTGGGAGGGGTGGCTCAGTCCCGGGTCACGCCCTCGCACCACAGGACGGTGACCGGCTTGCCGAGGGCCCGGGCGTAGGCCACGATCTCGGCGGTGCCGCCGTGGCCGCGGGCGGGCCGGCCGTCCCAGACGGCGACGAGCCGGTCGCAGGAGTCGGCGATGTAGGTGCCCGCGGCGTAGTAGGCCTCGTCCGTGGAGCGGGCGAAGTCCATCCGGATCTCCTGGGTGGCCCGGAGCCTGAGCCGCCGGTAGCGGTCGAGCGCTTCGGCGCCGTCGAAGCCCTCCTCGTAGTCCTCGCTGGGGATCACCACGGTGAGGTCGGCGCCGCATTCGAGCGCGATGGCCGCGAAGAGCTGGTCCGCTCCGTCGGCGAGGCTGGAGAGGGCCTCCAGCGGCCCTTCGTGGCCGCCCAGTACGGTCCGCAGGCCGCTCTCCACATGGCCGAGCACCGCGTCCGGGATGGACCGGTGCCCGGTCACGCCAATGCGTTTCATGCAGGAACCTGCTTCCCCCGGGGACACGGCCGCCCTGGACATCCTCTCAGAAGGCGGGAGGACGTCCAGGGTGCCGACAGGGGCGCGCGGGGCATCGGTCAGTAGACGCTGACCCCGTAGGCGTTGAGCGCTTCGACCACGGGCTGGAAGAAGGTCGTACCGCCGGAGGAGCAGTTGCCGCTGCCGCCGGAGGTGAGGCCGACGGCGCGGGTGCCCGAGTAGAGCGGGCCGCCGCTGTCGCCGGGCTCGGCGCACACGTTGGTGCGGATCATGCCGTACACGATGTCGCCGCCGCCGTAGTTGACGGTGGCGTTGAGGCCGGTCACCCGGCCGCTGTGGATGCCGGTGGTGGAGCCGCGCCGGGTCACGGACATGTTGACCGTGGCGTTGACCGCGCTGGTGATGTCCTGGCTGCCGACGGTCCCGGGCGGTGTGGGCGTGTTGCTGGCGTACTTGATGAGGCCGTAGTCGTTGTTCGGGAAGCTCGACCCGGTCGTGGAGCCGAGGACGTTCGTGCGGGCGGAGTTGGTCCACCAGGTGCCCGCGCCGTCGGTGCAGTGCCCGGCGGTCAGGGCGTAGTAGGTGCTTCCCCTGCGGACGTTGAAGCCGAGCGAGCAGCGCCAGCTGTTGGCGTAGATGGCGTCCCCGCCCGAGGCGAGCTTGGTGAGTTTGCCCGGGATGCGCTCGATGCGCAGGGCTCCGGCCTCGGTTCCGGCCTCACGCTTGATTCTCGCGAGGGCGGCGGCGGAGACGGTGGAGTCGGCGGAGACCACGAGGGTGCCGGTGGCGGGGTCGGCGTGCCAGGCGGTGCCCGCTACGTCGGCCCGCAGGACGGAGGCGCCGGCTGTGGCGAGCCGGTCGGCGCTGAATCCTCCGTCTTGCGGGGCCGCGTTCGCCGCGTTGGGAGCGGCGAGCGCTGCGGCGGCGGCCAGGCCGGTGGCCACCGCGAGCAGCCTGTTGCGGGTGGTGCGCTTGATCCTCACTTTTCGTCCTCCTGGAGAGGGTCGGGGGCCCGACGGTCGTGGGGGTGCCGGAGCCCGTGAGGCGCAGCCGGGGGCACGGCGGGCGCATGGACTCTGGCCGTGCCCCTGACAAGCGCTGTCGGGAGTGTCCTGTCGTCGGATACCGGTCGCAAGAGCGGGTTTCGGCCTCCCCGCGCCGCCTCTCACCGTGCGGGGCTGCGTGTTCCGGTGGGCGGTGCGAGGGGCCGGGGGAAGGAGTGCGCGACGGCGCGGTCGGGTGGCGCGGCGGGATCCGGTCCGGCCGCCTCCGCACCGGCGCCCCGCGCCCCGGGTATGCCGGCCCGCGGGCGGCCCGCGGGGTGTCGGCCGCACCGGCACGGGACGCCGCTGGCGGCCCGCAGCACCACCCCGGCGCCCGCCGGGCGGCCGAGCGGCTCTCCGCGGGAACCGCGCGAGCACCCCCCGGAGTACGCCGCCGGGACGGTGCGGTCGCTCGCGGACGACGGGGAACGTCCCGGCCGCGGGGTCGCGGGTACGTTCCGGAAGGGCTCGGCACCGCCGGTGACGAGGACGAAGGCACCCGCCGCCCAACGCTTTTCGTGCCGGCCGGCGGCCGCCCGGAGGGGCGCGGACGGAAGCCGGAACCGTGCCGGCGGAACGGACCCGGCGGCCGGGACGGACCCGTCCGCGGCGGGCGCACCGCCGCGCGGCGCGCGGTCCGCGGCGGGGGTGGCGGTCCGGGGCGCGGCGCCGGCGCGGACACTGCGGGAACCCCTGCGCCCGGCGCCGCCGGCCATCCCGGGCGCGGGCCCCGCGGCGTCGGACGTCGTGCGGCCTCCCCGGGTCGGCGAGGCGGTGGGCCGCCCGCCCGCCGGGCCCACGCGGTACGCCGGGAGACACGGCGGGGCACGGTGCCCGGTGCCGCGGGGGCCGGGGCCCGGGCGGCGGCCCGAGGAGGGGTCTCGTGGGGCCGGAACGGCCGGAATTCGACCTTCCGGGTATCCGTTGGCGGGGCGGAGGCCGCCCGGCGCGAGGAGGTCGCGCCGGACGGGTGCGGTGCCCTCCGTCACGGCACCGCGCCCGCGCCGCATCCGCCCGGCCGCGTGCGGATCGTCTGCGTCATCGCTCATCCCGCTCATCCCGCTCAGCCCTTCCACGCCCGCCCGGACGGGAATCCCGGCATACGCCGTCCGGGCGCGTGCAGCTGACGCGAATTCAGGGACTCGGCGGACTCAGTCGCAACAGCAGCCGCAGTTGCAGTCGCAGCAGCCGCCGTCGCCACCACCGGAGCCTCCTCCGGAACCTCCGGCCCCCGAGGAGTTCGGCCCGCAGCAGTCACAGCACTCGCAGAAGTCGCACCACGGGTCCCGCTTCTTGCGCGACCAGGGGCCCTCGTGCTCGGTGCAGCAGATCTGACAGGTGCAGAAGAGCCCGATGGCCACCGCACAGCCGGCCAGCAGGCCGCGGCGCGGGCGCTGCGGCTGCCGGCTCCCGCCGCCGAGACCGCCGAACCCGTCACCCCCGCCGCCGAACCCGTCGCCGCCGAACCCGCCGCCCGACTCGCCGCCGGACCTCGCGGGCGGCGGGCCGCCCGGCGCCTGTGGGGTGTTCACCCCGCGGGAGCCCGCGCCGTAGGGGTTGCCGCCGTTCCCGCCGTCGTACGGGTTCGCGCCGTACGGGTTCGGGCCCTGCCCGGCCGAGGCGGTGGCGGTGTGGCCGCAGCTCATGGTTCCGAAGGCCCGGTCCACCGAGGTGCGCAGCTCGTGCACCAGCAGCTGGTGGGCGAGCCCCGCGTCGGCGAACTCGACCTCGCCCAGTGCCAGCCTGATGCCGTGCAGGGCGTCGTCGCAGAGCCGGCGGGCCTCGGCGAGCGGGGTCCCCGTGGCGGTCAGCGGGTTCCACGCGCCCGCCTGCGCGTCGGAGACCCGGTCCTCCACCGCGTCCAGCAGGTGGGCGAGCCGCCCGAAGTACCGGCCCGCTTCCGCCAGCGCCGGGGCGTTGCCCGGCCGGCCGGCCAGCTGCGCGGTGTACGCGAAGGCGGCGGCCGTCGCGGTCTCCGTCGGCTCGGTCACGACGAGCACCGGAGTGCCGGGGCCGGCCAGGGTCTCGATGCCCGCCTGCCGGTCGACGGCGTCCACGAGCACCGCGGTGTCGAAGCCGAGCGAGGCACCGGTGCGCGCACCGGCCCGGTCCCAGCCGCGGGCCACCTTGCGCGCGGCGGCGGCGATCGGGGCGCGGGCCAACAGCCCGTCCCGGTCGGCCACGTGGTCGCGCACCTTGGCGGAGGCCAGGACCAGCGAGACGGCGGCCGCGAGCCGGGCGCCCTCGCCGTTGGCCACCGCGGCGGTGCGCATCCCGCGCAGCGGGCAGGGGCCCGCGGTGCGCCGGTTGCCGGGTGCCGGACCGGACTGAGCCTCCGTCAAAACAGAGATGAGCAACCCGTCATAGTTCGTGACGATCCGGGCGAACTGCCCGTGATCTCCCCGAAGTGCCAGGCACAGCCCGCACAGATGGGCCATCCACTCCGCTCTGAACCGCTCTCCCAGCCGGTGCGTGCACGGTCTGACTATGCCGAACAAGCTGTTTCCCCCGTGTGTCGTACGCGTGCCTGGCGGGCATCGTATCGACCCGCGTTTCACCCGTACGCCCCCGCGGCCCACCCGTACGGCGGCGGCGGTCTTATTTTCACTCAGTCAGCAGCGGTAGCCACCAGGATCCTTGACCGTGCAACGGGTGTTCTGCACCAGTACCGTCACGAAACCCCTGCGCGGCGACTATCCACTTGGCGCGTTGTCAGCATCATGGACGAGCATAGGGGCAGCGGAGAGAAAGACAGACTGACCGCGGTGAAAGGAGGCAGTCCATGGGTTCGGTGCGCAAGGCGAGTGCCTGGCTGGGTCTCGTGGAGGACAGCGACGACGAGCGCTACTACGACGACGACTACGCGGAGGCCGCCCACGGTTCCGTCGCGGGCCCCGGTGACCAGTGGGTGACCGACCCCCGCGTCAAGGTGGCCTCCGAGTCGGCCGTGGAGCACGGCCGCCGGATCGCGACCGTCACCCCGGACGGGTTCCGGGACGCGCGCGGCATCGGCGAGCTGTTCCGCGACGGGGTCCCGGTCATCGTCAACCTGTCGTCGATGGACCCGACCGACGCGAAGCGCGTCGTCGACTTCGCGGCCGGACTGACCTTCGGTCTGCGCGGTTCCATCGAGCGGGTGGCGACCAGGGTCTTCCTGCTGACCCCGGCCGACACCCAGATCGTGAGCGGCGAGCCCGGCGGCCGCTCGCGCGACTTCTTCAACCAGAGCTGAGCGGGGCTCTCACCGGAAGGCGTCCAGACCGGTGAGCGCCTTGCCCAGCACCAGCTGGTGCATCTCGACGGTGCCCTCGTAGGTGAGGACCGATTCGAGGTTGGTGGCGTGCCGCATGACGGGGTATTCGAGCGAGATCCCGTTGGCGCCGAGGATGGTCCGCGCGGTGCGGCAGATCTCGATGGCCTCGCGGACGTTGTTGAGCTTGCCGAAGCTGATCTGCTCCGGCCGCAGGGTGCCCGCGTCCATCCGCCGACCCAGGTGGTGGGCGAGCAGGATGCCCTTGTGGAGTTCGAGCGCCATGTCCGCCAGCTTGGCCTGGGTGAGTTGGAAGCCGCCGATCGGCCTGCCGAACTGCTCCCTCGTCCTGGCGTAGTCGAGCGCGGCCTCGAAACTGGCCCGCGCCGCACCCATGGACCCCCAGACGATCCCGTACCGCGCGTGGCTGAGACAGCCCAGCGGCCCCTTGAGCCCGGTGACGAGCGGCAGCACGGCGTCGGCGGGCAGCCGTACGTCGTCCATGACCAGCTCGCTGGTGACGCTGGCCCGCAGCGACCACTTGTGCTTGATCTCCGGCGCGGAGAAGCCGGGAGTGTCGGTGGGCACCGCGAAGCCGCGGATCCCGTCGTCGGTCTGCGCCCACACCACGGCCACCGCCGCGACGGAGCCGTTGGTGATCCACATCTTGCGGCCGTTCAGCACCCAGTCCGTTCCGTCGCGCTTGGCGTAGGTGCGCATCGCGGCCGGGTCCGACCCCACGTCGGGCTCGGTCAGCCCGAAGCAGCCGATCAGCTCGCCGGCCGCCATGCCGGGCAGCCAGCGCTGCTTCTGCTCCTCGGAGCCGTACTTCCAGATCGCGTACATGGCCAGCGACCCCTGCACGGAGACCAGCGAGCGGATGCCGGAGTCGGCCGCCTCCAGCTCCAGGCAGGCCAGGCCGTACTGCACGGCGCTGGCACCGGCGCACCCGTACCCCTCCAGGGACATCCCGAGCGCCCCGATGGCGCCGAGCTCGCGGGCCAGCTCGCGGATCGCGGGCAGCTCCCCGCTCTCGTACCACTGGGCGACGTACGGCAGCACGCGGTCGGCCGCCCAGCTGCGGACGGTGTCCCGGACGGCGAGGTCCTCGGGCCCGAGGAGCTCGTCGAGCCCGAGCGGATCGGTGGGTACGAAGGACACGGGGCCTCCCGGCGGCCTGAGCGGAACCAGCGGCGCACGGGTGTGCGCCCACCTGACGCTATGGGGCTGCGGCGGGCAAATCCAGCCCCGCTTTCCGGCGCCGGCCGGCCCGCGTCCTCGCAGCCCCGTCGGAGTTCGGGCGGGGGGGCCGCCCGGGGCCGACACCCGGCGGCCGCGCAGCACCGGTGGGCGGGGCGGTCCCGTCAGCCCGCCTGCTCGACCGGGGCCGGCCGCGCCTGTGCCTCGCCCTTCGCCTGGGCGGGCAGCCGCACCGGCTCGCCCTCCCCGGTCTCCTCGGCCGCTCCGCACTCCATCGCCCTCGGCAGCTTCAGCGCCATCACGGCCCCCGCGAACAGCAGCCCCGCACTCACCAGCAGCGTGACGTGCAGCCCGTGTACGAAGGAGTGCCGCGCCGCCGCGTACAGGGCGGCTCCCGCCGGACCGCCGAGGCCCGAGGCGATCTGGTAGGCCTCGCCCAGCGAGTTCGCGGCGCCCGCCGAGTCCGCGGCCGAGACCCCCGGCACCGAGGCCAGCCCGGGCCGGTACGCCGCGTTCATCACGCTGCCCAGCAGCGCGATGCCGATGCCCGCGCCCAACTGGTAGGAGGTCTCGCCGATCGAGGCCGCCCCGCCCGCGGTCTCGGCCGGGGCCTCGCTCAGCATCGATTCATAGGCGGCGAAGAGCGTGGTCTGCAGTCCGAAGCCCAGCAGGACGAAGCCGGCGGTCAACAGCACCGGCCGGTCCTGCTGGCCCATCAGCGTCAGCAACAGCACGGCGCAGCCCGTCAGCACGAAGCCGAGCGACACCATGGTGCGCGGCCCGACCCGAGCCAGGGTGTAGGAGCCGGTGGCGCCGGCGGCCATGGCCGCGAAGGTCAGCGGTAGCAGACGCAGGCCGGTCTCCAGCGGGCTGAGGTGCAGCACCAGCTGGAGGTACTGGACGGCGATCAGCTCAAGGCCCACCAGCGCGAGCATGGCGAGCACGATGCAGGCCACCGAGGTGGAGAAGGCGGCCCGGGAGAACATCCGCATGTCGATCAGCGGGTGCTCGCGCCGCTTCTGGCGCCGTACGAACAGCACGAGCAGCACCGCGCCGAGCAGCAGCGGGACCACCGCCTCCGCGTCGAGCAGGTGCCGCTCCGCGCCGAGCCGTTTGATCCCGAGCACCGCGCCGAGCACTCCGGCGGCGGCCATCAGCGCGCCGAGCACGTCCCACGGTCCGTCCGCGCCGCCGCGCGATTCCGGCAGCAGCCAGCGGCCGAGGGGCAGGATCAGAGCCATCAGCGGGATGTTGATGAGGAAGACCGAGCCCCACCAGAAGTGCTCGACGAGGAAGCCGCCCAGGACCGGCCCACTGGCCGCGCCGACCGCGGCGACGGCGGTCCAGATGCCGATGGCCAGAGCCCGCTCACGCCGGTCGGGGAAGACCTGGCGCAGGATCGACAGGGTGGCCGGCATGATCATCGCGCCGCCGATGCCGAGCAGGGCGCGCGCGGCGATGAGGACCGGGGCGTTGTCGGATAGAGCCGCCGTCGCGGAGGCCGCACCGAAGAGCCCGTAGCCGAGCAGGAGGATGCGGCGGCGGCCCACCCGGTCCCCGAGGGTGCCGAAGAGGATCAGCAGCGAGGCGCAGACCAGCGGGTAGGCGTCGACGATCCAGAGCAGCTCGATCGGGCCGGGCCTCAGGTCCTCCGTGACGGACGGAACCGCGACGTGCAGGATCGTCGCGTCGAGCGCGACGAGGACCAGGCTGACGCAGAGAACGGCCAGGACGACCCAGCGGTTGGCACCGCCGGAGGCCGCTCCCAGCCGCTGCCAGGGCGAAGGGGTCCCGGCCGTGGCCGCGTTCGTCCCCGCCATGCATGTACCTCCCAGGTGATCCCCCGCGCTCGGTGGACCAGCGTCTGGCGGAGCCGCGGGGGGCGGTGCGCTGTGCGGCATCCAACGGGGTCCGGCATCGACACGCGAGTGAACGGTCAGCGTACGCGAGTTCGTGTGCCCGATACGTGGCCAAGCTCTCATAGCGGCAGCGCCCCCCGTGTGGCGTGCGCCACTCCCCCACCCGAAGCCCTCCCCCGCGTACACGTCCGCTCACGGTCCGTGGTTCTCGGCGTCGACCCAGGTCGGACGCCACCGATAATCATGCCCGTGGAAGATCTTGGATTTCGCCGGGCCGCGCCCGCGCTCGCCGTCTTCGCGGCGGTCCGGCTGCTCGGACTGGCCGTGCTCACGGTGTGGAGCGCGGTGGCGGGCAGCAGCCCGCACACGCTGCTGTCCGCCCGGTGGGACTCGCTCTGGTACGCCCGCATCGCCGCCGAGGGGTACGGCTACGAGATCGCCCTGCCCAACGGCGATGTCCACTCCAACCTCGCGTTCTTCCCGCTGCTGCCATGGCTGGAGCGGGCGGTGTCGGCGGCGACGGGGCTCTCCCACGGCTCGGCGGGCCTGGTGGTGTCGGTGGTCGCGGGGTTCGCCGCGGCGTGGGGGATCTTTGCGGTGGCCGACCTGCTCCACGGCCGCCGCACCGGGGTGTTCGCGGTCGCCGCCTGGGCGGCGCTGCCCGTCGGCATCGTGCAGTCGATGGCCTACAGCGAGTCGCTGTTCACCGCGCTCGCCGCATGGGCGCTGTACGGGTCCCTGCGCGGCCGGTGGCTGACGGCGGGCCTGCTCGCCGCCGGGGCCGGTCTCACCCGCCCGGTCGGCGCGGCGGTCGTGGCGGCGATCTGGGTGGCCGTCGCACTGGCCCGGCGGCGGGGGGAGCGGTCGTGGCGGATGGCACTCGGGGCGCTGACGGCTCCGGCCGGCGCGGCCGGGTACGTCCTGTGGGTGGGCGCGCGCACCGGGGACGGCCCGCTCGGGTACCTGGACGTGCAGGCCGGCTGGGGCAACGGCTTCGACGGCGGCTGGGCGTTCGCCCGCTTCGTCGGTGCGAAGCTGGCCTCCGCCGCCTTCCCGGCCGGGCTGGGGCTGATCGCCGGGGTCGTGCTGGTGCTGTGGCTGTACGCGGCGTGCGTGCGGCAGCGGCAGCCGGTGCCGCTGCTGGTGTACTGCGGGATCGTCGTGGCGCTGGCGTTGTGCGCGTCGGGGTACTTCGGTTCGAAGCCGCGGCTGCTGCTGCCGGCCTTCCCGCTGATGCTGGTGCCTGCGGTGGCACTCGCCCGGTGGCGGACCCGGCGGGCCGTGCTGGTGCTCGGCGCGGCCGCCCTCGGCTCGGCGGTGTACGGAGCGTTCTGGCTGAACGGCTCGGGCCCCCCGTAGGCCCCCGGCCGACCGCCGGAGCGGACGCTTCCGGCGGTCCGCGGGCACGGTAATCGACCTGCGGCAATAAAGCCCGAATAAGCGGCCCAAACAATTACCCGACGCCGGATCGAGATGCATCCAACCCCTGGCGGAATAACGGGAATTAGAGCCCGCGTGAGACCAACTCCACATCACATGGTCATCACAAAGCCCGAGATTCGCCCGGGCCGACCATCCCCGCGCGGTAACGTCGATTGAGTGCGTACCGATCAAATCCTGACCCGTCTGGAGCGGGTCTTCGCCCGGCTGGACCGGGAACCAGAGCGACCGGCTCATCTGCAGACTCCGCAGATGAGCCGGCACCGCGTCGTGCTCCTGGGATCGACCCTCGCGTTCTACCTCGCCATCGTCGTGGCCGTGCTGACCACGTCCTGGCTGGTCCGCCTGGACTGGCAGATCATGTTCTTCCGGCCCTACGAGCAGTGGCCGCAGCTGCACGCCTTCCTCGACTACCTGGTCGTACTGGGCCAGCGCGGACCCACCGCGGTCATGGTCGCCGCCTGGCTCGGCTGGCGCTCCTGGCGGCAGCACACCCTGCGCCCGCTGATCACCCTCGGCGTCGCGCTGCTGCTGCTCAACGTCACCGTCGGGTCCGTGAAGCTGGGCCTCGGGCGGCTCGGCCCGCACTACGCCACGGAGATCGGCTCGGCCGAACTCTTCGCGGGCGGCGATATATTCCCTTCCGGCCACACCGCCAACGCCGTCGTGACCTGGGGAATCCTGGCCTATCTGGCGTCCACCGTGGTCACCCGGCGGGTGCTGTCCGTGGTGTCCGCGGTCGTCTCGCTCAGCGTGGGCGCCACCACCGTGTACCTCGGCACGCACTGGGTCAGCGACGTCCTGCTGGGCTGGTCCGCAGGTCTGCTGATCCTGCTGGCCCTGCCCTGGTTCGAGCCGCTCATCGCGCGGACCGAGGCCTACGTCTTCGACCTGCGCGAGCTCCTGCGCCGCCGGGCCGAGACCGGGCGGATGCCCGCACCCGTGGTTTCCGCGCTCACCCCGCTGCTCTCCGCGGGCGGCAAGTGGCAGCTCAAGCCCGCCACCGGGGCCGTCGTCGAGCCGGCGGCGACCACCGCGTCCGGCGGGGCCGGGACCGCGGGACACTCCCCGGCGCACCGTCCTGCCGTACACCCGGTCAACCGACCGCACCTGATCCGTTCCGAGCGGACCCCGGCCACCCCGGCCGGCAGCCGCCGCCCCGCGCATCCCGCACACACCGAGCGGACCGGATCGCGGGGCACCGCGGCCCGTCCGGTCGCCGGCGGCTGACCGCCCCGGACGGGGATGGTACGCACCGGCCGCCCCCACGGCGCGAAGGCGGGCCGGGTCATCGACCCGGCCCGCCTTCGGCGTTCGTCAGCGCCGCGCCCGGACGTTCGTCCATCCCGGGTCACGCTTGTGTCACAGAATATCTACAGTCGCCCATTGTTTACCGCACCGCGACACGCCCGGGCCGCAGACGTATTCGAATTCCCCCCGAGAACCACGGAATTCCCTTACCACATTTCCACGCACCCCTTGGTCCGAAGCTACTGAATCCCCCTCAGCTCCGCTGCATTCCCGTCACTTCTCCGGCCGCCACGGCCCTGCCCAGGAGATCTCTGAGCTCCCTCATCCGGTCCGTGAGGGCGGGCGGCTCGACCACTTCGAACTCACAACCGAGCAGCATGATGTGAATCACCAGAACGTCCAGGTTCACGGCCCCCGTGCGCAGCAGACAGGCATGCGCGTCGATCGGTTCCAGGACGCCGTCGCTCGGCGTGACGATCCGCGCCGCCTCCTGCTGCGATACGTTCAGCCGCACCACCGCGCGGGCCGGGTAGACCCGCTGCGAGACGCCGTGGGAGACATACGCGGCGAGGTCCTCGGCCGGTGGCGGGCGCGGGGTGAACCGCGGCCCGTGGGGCGGTCTGGGCTCGATCCGGTCCGCGCGGAAGGTCCGCCACGCTTCGCGGTCGAGGTCCCAGGCGACCAGGTACCAGCGACGCTCGGTGCAGACGAGCCGGTGCGGTTCGACGGTGCGGCGGCTGACGCTCCCCTCATGGTCCCGGTAGCCGAAGCGGAGGCGCTCGGCGTCCCGGCAGACCGAGGCCAGTTCGGTCAGCACCGAGGCGTCCACGGTCGAGTGCTGGGCCCCGCGCAGCATCGGCACGGTGAACTCGTTGAGCGCGGACACCCTGCGGCGCAGCCGCGACGGCAGGACCTGCTCCAGCTTCGCCAGGGCTCGCACCGAGGACTCCCCGATGCCTTCGACCCCGTTGCCCGCAGCGGTCCGCAGGCCGACCGCGACGGCCACGGCTTCGTCGTCGTCCAGCAGCAGCGGCGGTAGTTCGGCGCCGGCCCCCAGCTGGTAGCCGCCGCCGGTCCCGGGAGTCGCGTTCACCGGATACCCGAGCTCCCTGAGCCGGTCCACGTCGCGCCGGACCGTCCGGGCGGTGACGCCGAGGCGGTCGGCGAGGTCGGCGCCGGTCCATGCGCGGTGGGCCTGGAGCAGGGAGAGCAGACGCAGCAGCCGTGCGGAGGTCTCGAGCATGCCCCGAGTCTGCCAGTGGGTGCCGCGGCGCTCAGCCGTGAGTGGGTGAAGGCCTCGGCCCCACTGGAGCGGGGATGCCGTCGGCCGAGGACGGAACTGCCGGCTCCGGCTCCGGCTCCGGCTCCGGCTTCGGCTCCGGCCTCTGGTCCGGCTTCGGATCCGGCTTCGGATCCGGCTTCGGATCCGGCAGGTGCAGCAGCATGCCCACGGCGATCGACTCCGGCTTCGGTCCGACCGTCTCCCGGTTGGCCTCGTACAGCGCCTGCCAGCCGCCCTTCACCCGTCGCTCGCGGGCGATCGTGGTGAGCGTGTCCCCGCTCCGCACGGTGTGCATCCGCCCCGCGAGCCCGTACCGCTTCGAGCAGACCGGCCACGCGTTCCACCCCTGCGCGGCGAGGACCTCCTGTGCCACCCGGATCTGTTGGACGCGGTCCGCCAGGTCGGCGCGCGGCGCGAAGGCCAGGCCGCCGTACTCCTCCCAGGTCGGCTGCCAGAACTGCAGCCCGCCGTAGAAGCCGTTGCCCGTGTTGACCGCCCACCGCCCGCCGCTCTCGCAGTCGGCCACGCAGTCCCAGGGCCATTCCCCGCCCGGTCCGCAGTCCCCGGGCCCGCTCCCGATCACGCCCGGCGAGCCCGGGTGCGCGGCCCCGGCCGGGCCCGGCGCGGGCGGTGGCGGTGCCGCTTCCGCCGCCCCCGGGGGCGGTACGAACGCGAGCACGACGGCGGCTGCGGCGGCGCGGGCGGCCCGGGGGATCCGGAGGCTGGGCATCGGGTCACGCTACGCAGCCCTCCGCGGTACCCGGGACCGCCACGCGGCGGGTCACGCCACCCCACCCGGTCGGCCGACCGCTCGATCCCCCCGAAACGGCCACACCCGGCTATCAACTGCACACAACCAGGCAACAGTTGACACAGAACCGAAGCTCTGGTCGCACGGTTCACCCTTCCGGGCGTCCGGTTCGAATCCGTTCCCTCAAATGGCGTGACCCCGGCCGCCGCTCCTGCGTTGTGCCCGGCGAGCCGGGAGCCTCCCGGACCCGCACCTATGCCGAGGAGCCACCCCGTGCCGCGCATGCTCGACGTCAGTGATGAGGTACGTGCCGAGATCGGCGACGAAGAAGCCGACAGGCTGCTCGTCGGCGACGACGCGCCGCGCAGTTACGACTGCACCTCCTGCCGCACTCCGGGCGACCCCGAGAACGAGCGCACCAGCACGGTGCTGTTCGTCGGTGAGGAGACCGCCGTCCTCGCCTTCGCCCACGCCACCTGCATCCCCTCGCAGGTCGTATCCGTTTCCGAGGAACAGCTCCAGGGCGCGGTCCGCAGCATCACCGGCGACAGCCCGGCCGCCGCGTCGGACACGGGCGCGCCCGCGCCGCAGAACGTACCCGGCGGACAGGCCGTCCTCGGCATCACCAGCGGCCTCATGCTGATCGGCGGCGAGCTACACCCGGCCCTGGTCGTCGAGCCGACCGCGCCGATCGCCCGCCCGGGCAGTGACGGCCCCGGCGACGACTTCCTGCCGCTCCTGATCGAGCAGGGCTTCATCCCGGTGACCGACACGGACGAACTGCCGACCCTCCTCAGCGGCTGGTCGGTCCTGCTCGCGGCCGGGCAGTTGCACGCCGTGCTCCAGCCGGGCACCGAGGGCGGCGGCCCGGTCGCCTGGTGGCAGGCGCACCAGGCGCTGTCGGTCACCGACGGCTGGCGGACCGCCGTCCAGAAGACCCAGCGCGTGCTCATCTACGCCGCGCCGGTCGGCTCCATCGGCCAGCAGCCCCGCGAGGACCTGCTGCGGGACGCCCTGGACAAGGCGGCCGCGGCGGGCAAGCTCGTGGCCGCCGCGATGCCGCTGGCGGGGACGCCCGGCGCCTGATCCCCGGCCGGTACCGGTGGATGACCGCCCGGCCCCCAGTGTGGGGGCCGGGCGGCCCTGCGCCGGGGGTGTGCGGTCCGTCCCGCGCACCCCCGGCGATCTGTGTTTCCGGCCTCTTCACCCCGCATCCGCAGCGCGCCGGTTTCGTTGGCTGATACGTGCATCCATACGACTCCTCCCGCGCCCCGTCCTATCCGAGCACCGTCCCCGCCATGCGTCCCGCACGGGATCGGGACAGCTCGCCGGCCGTCTCGCACACCCCGATCTACGACACGCTGTACTCGGAGTACCTGCGCGCCTTCCGGGCCCTGCCGGGCGACCGTACGGGTGAGGAGGACCTCGGGTTCACGGCCTTCTCGTACGGGGGCGGCCACACCGGCGGCACGTACGGCAGCGGCTGGAGCGCCTCACCGTGGCAGCGGTCCGAATGGCAGCCCTTCCACGGCTCGCAGGCGCCGTCGCAGCCCCAGACCCAGCCGGCCTACTCGTACGCGGGCGGCCTCGGATACGCGGACGGGCGGCAGCACCAGACCGGGATGACACACCTCCCGGCGGCCCTGCCGCCCGCTCCGCGCCGGGGCTACTGACCCCGGACCGCGGCTACTTCTTCTTCTTGTACTGGGCGCCGCGCTTCTCGCGCACCCGCACCGAGATGTGGATCGGGGTGCCCTCGAAGCCGAACTCCTCGCGCAGGCGGCGCTCGATGAAGCGCCGGTAGCCGTGCTCCAGGAAGCCGGAGGCGAAGAGGACGAACCGCGGCGGCTTGCTCCCCGCCTGGGTACCGAACAGGATGCGGGGCTGCTTGCCGCCGCGGATCGGGTGCGGGTGGGCGGCGACGACCTCACCGAGGAAGGCGTTCAGCCGACCGGTGGGCACGCGCGTCTCCCAGCCCGCGAGGGCGGTCTCGATCGCCGGGACCAGCTTCTCCATGTGCCGGCCGGTGAGCGCCGAGACGTTGACCCGCGGCGCCCAGGAGACCTGCTGCATCTCGGTCTCGATCTCGCGCTCGAGGTAGTAGCGGCGCTCCTCGTCGAGCTCGTCCCACTTGTTGTAGGCGATGACGATCGCACGGCCGGCCTCGACGGCCATGGTGATGATGCGCTGGTCCTGGACGCTGATGGTCTCGGTGGTGTCGATCAGGATGACCGCCACCTCCGCCTTCTCGACGGCCGCGGCGGTGCGCAGCGAGGCGTAGTAGTCGGCGCCCTGCTGGAGGTGGACCTTCTTGCGGATACCGGCGGTGTCGACGAACTTCCAGGTGACGCCGCCGAGCTCGATCAGTTCGTCGACCGGGTCGCGGGTGGTGCCGGCCAGCTCGTTGACGACGACCCGGTTCTCCTTCGCAACCTTGTTGAGCAGCGAAGACTTGCCGACGTTGGGGCGGCCGATCAGCGCGATGCGGCGCGGGCCGCCGGGGGCGACGCCGCCGAAGGTCTGCTCGGGGGCTTCGGGCAGGACGTCGAGGACGGCGTCCAGCATGTCGCCGGTGCCGCGGCCGTGCAGCGAGGAGACCGGGTGCGGCATGCCCAGGCCCAGCGACCACAGCGAGGCGGCGTCGGATTCGCCGCTCTGTCCGTCGACCTTGTTGGCGCACAGGACGACCGGCTTCTTGGCCTTGCGGAGCAGCTTGACGACGGCCTCGTCGCTGTCGGTGGCGCCGACCTTGGCGTCCACGACGAAGACGACCGCATCGGCGGACTCGATGGCGTACTCGGCCTGGGCGGCGACGGCGGCGTCGATGCCGAGAACGTCCTGCTCCCAGCCGCCGGTGTCGACGACCTTGAAGCGCCGGCCGGCCCACTCGGCCTCGTAGGTGACGCGGTCGCGGGTGACGCCCGGCTTGTCCTCGACGACCGCCTCGCGGCGGCCGATGATGCGGTTCACCAGGGTCGACTTGCCAACGTTGGGGCGGCCCACGACGGCGAGGACGGGCAGCGGGCCGTGACCCGCCTCCCCGATGGCGCCTTCGACCTCTTCGAGGTCGAAGCCCTCTTCCGCGGCGAGCTCCATGAACTCCGCGTACTCGGCATCGCCAAGCGCTCCGTGGTCGTGCTGGTCGTTCATGAAGTCCGTTCCTCGTCGTTCGTGGTGATCGGTGGTGCCCGCGCAGCGCGGTTCCACTACTAGGTCAAGTCTCGCTCAGCGCCCGGTCAGGCGCTTGGCGTCGGCCAGGTGGGCGGTCAGCCGGTCCTGGATGCGTACGGTGGCCTGGTCCAGTGCGGTGCGGGTACGGCGGCCACTGCCGTCCCCGGCGTCGAAGGCCGAGCCGAAGACGACGTCGACCCGGCTCTTGAAGGGCGGCAGCCCGGAGATCAGGCGGCCGCGGTCCTCGGCGCTGCCGAGAACCGCGACGGGCACGATAGGCGCGCCACTGCGGACCGCGAAGTACGCGAGTCCCGCGCGCAGCGAGGCGAAGTCGCCCTCGCCCCGGGTGCCCTCGGGAAATATCCCGAGGGCCCCGCCCTGGTCGAGCACGGCGAGGGCGCGGCCTATCGCCGCCCGGTCGGCGCCGGAGCGGTCGACCTTGACCTGCCCGATGCCGTCCAGGAAGGGGCCGAGCGGGCCCACGTACGCTTCCTTCTTGATCAGGAAGTGCAGGGGGCGGGGCGCGGTGCCCATCACCATGGGGCCGTCGATGTTGTGCGTGTGATTCACGGCGAGGATGACGGGACCCGAGGCGGGCACCTTCCAGGCGCCCAGCACGCGCGGCTTCCACAGCCCGTACATGAGGCCGATTCCGATGCGCCTGCCGACCGCCGCACCCTTGAGGGAGGGCGCTCGGCTCACTTGCGGCCCGCCCGCTTCTCTTCCACGAGCGTCACGACGCACTCGATCACCTGGTCAAGCGTGAGCTCGGTGGTGTCGACCTCGACGGCGTCGCCGGCCTTGGCCAGCGGGGAGGTCTTGCGACCGGAGTCCGCGGCGTCGCGCTTGATCAGCGCCGCCTTGGTGGCCGCGAGGTCGGCGGCCTCCTTGCCTCGGAGCTCTCCGCTGCGCCGGGCGGCCCGCGCCTCGGCGGACGCCGTCAGGAAGATCTTCAGGTCGGCGTCGGGCAGGACGGTGGTGCCGATGTCCCGGCCCTCGACGACGATCCCGTCCGCGTCGCGGGCGGCCTCGGCGGCGATGGATCGCTGGAGCTCGGTGATGAGCGTGCGCACCTCGGGGACCGCGCTGACGGCGCTGACCCGGGAGGTGACCTCCTGGGTCCGGATGGGACCGGCGGCGTCCAGGCCGTCCACCGTGATGGTGGGGGCGGCCGGGTCGGTGCCGGACACGATGGAGGGCTTGCCGGCGGCGACCGCCACGGCCTGCGCGTCGTCGGTGTCGACCCCGTTGGAGATCATCCACCAGGTGATGGCCCGGTACTGGGCACCGGTGTCCAGGTAGCGCAGCCCGAGCTTGGCGGCCACGGCCTTGGAGGTGCTGGACTTGCCCGTGCCGGAGGGACCGTCGATGGCGACGATCACGGCGGACGGAGCTGCGGTTTCCACGGTGCGGGCACCTTCCTGGTTGCGCGTGCGTGTCAGGGCGCGGCAAAGCGCCCCTCTGCAAGGTTACCGGGCCCCAGGGAGTGTCGTGCCGGTCAGTCCGGGCTCACCCGCCCCGGCCGCCATGAGACCCCCTGCGCACCCCGCCCCGCCCGTGCCTTCCCGGCCCCCGGGACTCAGGAGGTGCGCAGGGCCCAGCCCCGTTCCCGCAGCTCGGCCGTGAGGACGGCGGCGGACCTCGGCTCGACCATGAGTTGGACGAGGCCGGCCTGCTGGCCCGTCGCGTGCTCGATCCGCACGTCCTCGATGTTGACGCCCGCGCGGCCGGCGTCGGCGAAGATCCTCGCCAGCTCGCCCGGCTGGTCGCTGATCAGCACGGCCACGGTCTCGTAGACGGTGGGCGCCGCTCCGTGCTTGCCCGGGACCCGTACGCGGCCCGCGTTCCCGCGACGCAGCACGTCCTCGATGCCAGCGGCGCCGCCGCGGCGCTTGTCCACATCAGCGGACTGGAGGCTGCGCAGGGCGTCGACGGTCTCCTCCAGGTCGGCGGCGATCCCGGCGAGGACGTCGGCGACCGGTCCCGGATTGGCCGACAGGATCTCCACCCACATCCGCGGGTCGGAGGCCGCGATGCGGGTCACGTCGCGGATGCCCTGACCGCACAGCCGTACCGCCGTCTCGTCGGCCTCCTCCAACCGGGCCGCGACCATGCTGGAGACGAGCTGGGGGGTGTGCGAGACGAGCGCGACGGCCCGGTCATGGGCGTCCGCGTCCATCACCACCGGTACGGCCCGGGACAGCGCGACGAGTTCCAGGGCGAGGTTGAGCACCTCGTGGTCGGTCTCACGGGTCGGGGTGAGCACCCAGGGGCGGCCTTCGAAGAGGTCCGCCGTCGCGGCGAGCGGCCCCGACTGCTCCTTGCCCGCCATCGGGTGCGTGCCGATGTACGCGGTGGCGTCCACGCCGAGCGCGGCCAGTTCGCGCCGCGGCCCGCCCTTGACGCTGGCCACGTCGACGTAGGCCCGCGCCGCGCCGCGCCCTATGAGGTCGGCCAGGGTCGCGGCGACGTGGGCCGGCGGTACGGCGACGATCGCGAGGTCGACCTGCTCCTGCGCGGGCTCGTCGGTGCCGGCCCCGAGGGCGGCGGCGGTGCGGGCCCGGTCCGGATCGTGGTCGGCGAGGTGCACGGTGACCCCGCGGGCTGTCAGCGCGAGCGCCGCGGAGGTGCCGATCAGTCCGGTTCCGATGACGACGGCGGTTCTCACGGGGCGCTCCACGGGGTGCGTGACGACAGGTTCTGACTCAGGGTAGCCAGACGGTACGCCGCGCGGGTCCGGCCGCCCGCCTTGTGGGACGGCGGCCGGACCCGCGGCCGCTGCGGTAGAACGAACCCCATGATCTTCCACATCGTCCCGCTCGCCGACTGGACCGCCGCCCCCGGGCGCCCCTACTCCCCGCCCTCACTCGACTCCGCCGGGTTCGTGCACTGTTCGGCGGACCGCGCGACGGCGCTCGGTATCGCCGAGAGGCACTACCGGGAACAGCCGGGGACCCTGCTCGCGGTCGAGCTCGACGAGGACGCGCTGACCGCGGAGGTCCGCCGGGAGGGTGAATCCGGTGATCGTTTCCCACATGTTTTCGGACCGCTGAACCGGGACGCCGTCGTCCACGTGTGGGAGGTCGTACGCACACCTGGCACACCCGTCTCACTGGCACCGTGGCAGCGGGACTCGTGAAACGGGCGCGGCAGGCTTCACCTGAGGCCGGCCGCGGGCCAGGATGCTGCACGCCGAACCAGCCGCACAGCGAGGAGAGACTGATGAGCGACCTGACGCAGACCGCCCGGCGCAAGGTACTGGTGGCCGGTGCGGCCGCACTGGCCGGCGGTGCGCTCACCGCATGCGGCAGCGGCGGCGGTGACGGCGGGCAGGCCTCGTCGGGCGAGCCCAACGCCGCCACCCCGCCCGCGGGCTCCGCCCCCGCCGACGCGTCCGCGACCGGCGGCGCCGGCGGCGGCAAGGCCATCGCCAAGGCAGCGGACGTGCCGGTGGGCGGCGGCAAGGTCATCCAGGGCGAGAAGGTCGTGGTGACGCAGCCCACGGCGGGCTCCTACCGCTGCTTCACCGCCGTCTGCCCCCACCAGGGCTGCCTGGTGAACAAGGTGGCCGACGGCACCATCGACTGCCCCTGCCACGGCAGCGAGTTCAAGGTCACGGACGGCTCGGTGGTCAAGGGACCGGCCACCAAGGGGCTGGCCGAGAAGAAGATCACCGTCGCGGCGGACGGCAACATCACGCTCGCGTAGCCGCGCGGCACCCCCCAAGCCCTGCCGGCCGGTGAAAACTGTCCGGCAGGGCGGGTGTGCCCCGTCGTAGGCTCCCGGGATGGACGATCTGACGCTGGTACGCGACCACACGATCTACCGGTGCGTGATGGGATCCCGGGCGTTCGGGCTGGCCACGGAGACCAGCGACACGGACCGGCGTGGTGTCTACCTCGCCCCGACACCGCTGTTCTGGCGGTTCGAGAAGCCCCCCACGCACGTCGAGGGGCCCCGGGAGGAGGAGTTCTCCTGGGAGCTCGAACGCTTCTGCGAACTCGGCCTGCGGGCCAACCCGAACATCCTGGAGTGCCTGCACTCGCCGCTGGTGGAGCACGTCGACCCGGTCGGCCGGGAGCTGCTCGCCCTGCGCGGGGCCTTCCTCTCCCGCCGGGTCCACACCAGCTTCAGCCGGTACGCGGCCTCCCAGCACGGCAAGCTCCTGGCGGACGTCCGCCTCCACGGCGCACCGCGCTGGAAGCACGCCATGCACCTGCTGCGCCTGCTGCTGTCCTGCCGCGACCTGCTGCGCACCGGCCTCCTGAGCATCGACGCGGGCCCGTACCGCGACCGCCTGCTCGCCGTCCGCCGCGGTGAACTCACCTGGGACGAGGCCGACACCTGGATGACCCGCCTGCAGGAGGAGACGGAGGACGCCCTGGCCGGCAGCCCCCTGCCCGAGGCACCGGATCGCGCCCGGGTGGAGGACTTCCTCGCCCGCGCCCGGCGCGCGTCAGCCGGGTAGGGTCCGGCGTGGGTCAGGCGTCCCAGAGGGTCCCGAAGGCCAGGATCTCGTCCCGGTACTCGATGCGCCCCTCCCATGCGCGCGGCCAGGCGTCCGCCCCGAGGTGAGCGCCGGCGAAGGCTCCGGCGAGGCAGGCGATGGAGTCGGAGTCGCCCTTGGTGCAGGCGGCGCGCCGCAGGGCCGTCAGGGGTTCGTCGGGAAAGAGCAGGAAGCACTGCAGGGCGGTGGCGAGGGCCTCCTCGGCGATCCAGCCCTCGCCGGTGGTCAGGCAGGGGTCGGTCTCCGGGGACGGGGAACGCAGCGCCGCCGCGAGCCGGTCCAGCACCGCCAGGCACTCGTCCCAGCCCCGCGCGATGAAGGACTCCGGGGTGGCGTCGCTCGCGGTGCGCATCCACAGGTCGCCCAGCCAGCGCTCGTGGTAGCGGGTGCGGTTCTCCAGGGCGTACGAGCGCAGCAGCCCGACGAGGCCGGTCACCTCGGTGCCCAGGGCCAGCAGGTGCACCGCCCGCGCCGTCAGGTCGGAGGCGGCGAGCGCCGTCGGGTGGCCGTGGGTGAGGGCGGACTGCAGCTGTGCCGCGCCGGCCCGTTCCTCGTCGGTCCAGCCGGGCACCAGCCCGACGGGAGCCACCCGCATGTTCGCACCGCAGCCCTTCGAGCCGGTCTGGCTGGCGTCGCGCCAGTCGCGCTGCGGGTCGTTCAGCAGGTGGCAGGCCCGCAGGCAGGTGTTGCCGGGCGCCCGGTTGTTCTCCGGCGAGTGGTACCAGTCGACGAACTCCTCGCGGACCGGGCGGGTCAGCCGCAGCGGGCCTATGCGTCCTCGGTCCGCCGCGGTCCGGATGCCGCGCGCCAGGGCGAGGGTCATCTGGGTGTCGTCCGTGACGATCGCCGGGCGGGGCAGGCGCATCTCGCGCCAGGGGCCCGTCTTGGCGAGGATCGCGGGAACGTCGTTGAACTCGGTCGGGAAGCCCAGGGCGTCGCCGAGGGCCAGGCCGACCAGCGCGCCGGTGGCGGCTCGCTTCGTCATCGGGTGGGTCCTTCCGGTCGGAGCAGGGGGGGATGGAGGGCGGTCGCCGGACCGGCCCGGTAGAGGGCGGCCGGTTTGCCGCGGCCTCCGGTGAGCCGGGCGGCGCCCGGTACGGCCTCGACGAAACCGGGGGTCGCCAGGACCTTGCGGCGGAAGTTGGGGCGGTCCAGGGCGGTGCCCCAGACGGTCTCGTACACGGCCAGCAGCTCCCCGAGGGTGAACTCGGGCGGGCAGAAGGCGGTGGCCAGGCAGGTGTACTCCAGCTTCGAGCGGATCCGCTCGCGTGCGTCCGCCAGGATCACCGCGTGGTCGAAGGCAAGGTCGGGAGCCTCTCCCAGCGGCAGCCAGCGGGCCTGCGCCGCGTCCCCGCCGCCCTCGGCGGCCGGTTCGGGCAGATCCGGGACGAGGACCGTGAAGGCCACCGAGACCACCCGCATCCGGGGATCGCGGTCCGGCTCGCTGTAGGTGCGCAGCTGCTCCAGGTGCAGGTCCGCCACGGTCCGCCCGGGCAGGCCGGTCTCCTCGGCCAGTTCGCGCCGGGCGGCCGTCTCGGCGGACTCCCGCGGCAGGACGAACCCGCCGGGCAGAGCCCAGGACCCGGCGTACGGCTCCTGGCCGCGCCGGATCAGCAGCACGTGCAGGGCGCCGCCGCGCACGGTGAACACGGCGAGGTCGACGGTCACCGCGAACGGCTGGAAGGCGTACGGGTCATAGCCCGGGCGCGCCGCCCCGCTCATCGGTTCTCCGGGAGGGGGTCGGCAAACCGCCAGCCTTCGGCGAGCAGTCCGTCCACGGCTGCCACGGCCGTGGCCAGCCGCTCCCGGCGGTCGCCGGGCACGGACCGGAGGCGCCGTCCGGTCGCCGCCGGCTCCTCGCGGAAGCGCCGGGTCATCCAGGGGCTGAGCTCGGGGCCGTCGCGCAGCCCGTCGTCCTCGAAGGGCACGTCGGTGTCCTCGGTGAGCAGGTACAGGTGTCGGCGGGTGAGCGCGGCGATCCGCTCGACCTCCGCGCTGCGGCCGCCCGTGTACCGCTCGTGCCAGATGCCGGTGGCGAAGGAGTCGGTGTCGCAGACCAGCACCGGGCAGCCGACGCGTGCGGCCCGTTCTTCCGCCGCGTCCTGGCGGCGGGCGATCACGGGGAACTCCTGCGACGTGAAGGAGAGGTCCGCCCACGTGGCGCCCGGGTCGGCGGCTCCGACGACGTCCGCGTCCGGGTGGGCCTCGCGCATCCAGGCGACGCGGTCGGCGAGCGGCACCGATTCCACGGAGGCGGCGCAGACCAGCACGGTCAGCCGCTCGCAGCGGTCCTGGGCGGTACGCACCAGGTGGTGGCCGGCGTGCGGCGGGTTGAAGAAGACGTTGTTGGCGATGCCGATCGGCCAGTTGGCGATGTGCTGACGGGCCACCAGCCAGACGCACAGGGCGCCCGTGGCGAACCCGAGCACCTCGCTCCAGCTCAAGGTCCCGGTCATGCCCGCCCCACCTCCCTTAATAGTCATTGTGACTATAAACAGGAGGGCGGGGCCTGGGCAAGCGAAAAGCCCGCGGTGCCGTGGGCACTGCGGGCTTCTCGTGGAGCGGGTCCGGGCGGGGTCCTTACAGACCGACCTCGCGCACCGGGCGGGGTCCTTACAGACCGACCTCGCGCATCAGCATGCCGACCTCGGTGTTGGTCAGGCGGCGCAGCCAGCCGGACTTCTGGTCGCCCAGCTCGATGGGACCGAAGGAGGTCCGGACGAGCTTGTCGACGGGGAAGCCCGCCTCGGACAGCATGCGGCGGACGATGTGCTTGCGGCCCTCGTGGAGGGTCACCTCGACCATGTAGTTCTTGCCCACCTGGTCGACGACGCGGAAGTTGTCGGCGCGCGCCCAGCCGTCCTCCAGCTCGATGCCGTCCTTGAGCCGCTTGCCGATATCGCGCGGCAGGTTGCCGGTGATCGCGGCGACGTAGGTCTTCTGCACGCCGTACTTCGGGTGCGTGAGGCGGTGGGCCAGCTCACCGTGGTTGGTGAGCAGGATGATGCCCTCGGTCTCGGTGTCCAGCCGGCCGACGTGGAACAGCCGCGTCTCACGGTTGGTGACGTAGTCGCCCAGGCACTGGCGGCCGTCCGGGTCCTCCATGGTGGAGACGACACCGGCCGGCTTGTTCAGCGCGAAGAACAGGTACGACTGGGTGGCGACGGTCAGGCCGTCGACCTTGATCTCGTCCTTGGGCTGGACGCGCTTGCCCTGCTCGGTGACGATCTCGCCGTTGACCTCGACGCGGGCCTGCTCGATGAGCTCCTCGCAGGCGCGGCGCGAGCCCATGCCGGCCCGGGCGAGGACCTTCTGCAGGCGCTCCCCCTCCTGCTCGGCGCCCGGGAAGGTCTTCGGCGTCTTGATCACGGGCTTGTCGGCGTACCGGTCGCGCACGCGCTCCTCGATGCGCGCGTCCAGCTCGCGCGGCCGGGACTGGCCGCTGCGGCTGCCCGGACCGCGGCGCGGGCCGCCGGCGCCACCGACGCCGGGCGTCCTGGGGGCCTTGGGACCGCCCTTGGCGCCGCCGCGCGCGGCCGCGCCGCGGGCGCCGCGAGTGCGCTCGCCCTCGGGACCCACGTCGTAGCGGCGCTCCTCCGGACGGGGGTTGCGGGGCCGCTGCGGCGCCTGGTCGCGGTCACGGTCGCGCGAGCCTCCCTGGCCGCCGCCCTGGCCGCCGCGGTAGCCGCCGCCACCGCTGCCCGAACCGCCGGACCCTCCCCGGTGGCCGCCACCGCCGCCGGAGCCCCCGCGGTAGCCGCCGCCCTGGCTGCCGCCCCGGGCGCCACCGCGCCCGCCGCCGGAGCCTCCGCCGCTGTTCCTGTTGCCACCGTTGCCGTTGCCGCTGCTTCGCATCAAAGTTCCGTCGTCTTGTCGTCTTCATCGGTGTCCGGTGCGTCCGGATCGAACGACGGCACACCTTCCTGCGTCTCGGCTTCGATCGCGTCCGCCTCGGGGAGGAAGGGCGCGAGCTCCGGGAGCTCGTCCAGGCCGCGCAGGCCCATCCGCTCCAGAAAGTAGTTCGTCGTCCTGTACAGGATCGCACCTGTTTCGGGTTCCGTCCCCGCCTCCGCCACCAGACCGCGCTGGAGGAGGGTCCGCATGACCCCGTCGCAGTTGACTCCGCGCACCGCGGAGACCCGCGACCGGCTCACCGGCTGGCGGTACGCGACCACCGCCAGGGTCTCCAGGGCCGCCTGGGTGAGCCGGGCCTGCTGGCCGTCCAGGACGAAGCCCTCGACGGCCGGGGCGTACTGCGCCCGGGTGTAGAAGCGCCACCCGCCCGCGACGAGCCTCAGCTCGAAGCCCCTGCCCGCGGTGGTGTACTCGTCGGCGAGCTCGCGCAGCGCGGTCGCGACCTCGCGCGGGGTGCGCTCCAGCACCTTGGCGAGGTGCGCCTCGGTCGCGGGCTCGTCCACGACCATGAGGACGGCCTCCAGGGCGGGCTTCAGTTCCAGCTCGGCGACCGCGCCGGCGTCGCTGCTCAATCCTTCGCCTCCACGATCTGGTCGAACTCGTCGGTCACGGTCGGCATGCCGTCGCCGTCCCCGCCGCTCCAGCGGACGGTGAGGGTCCGCAGGGCCTCCTCCTGGTCGAGGGCGACCGCCTTCTCCCGGTAGAGCTCCAGCAGGGCCAGGAAGCGCGCCACGACGGTGAGGGTGTCCTCGGCGTCCTCGGTGAGTTCCTGGAAGGTGGCCTCGCCGCGCGCCTTCAGCATCCGCACCACCAGCCCGGCCTGCTCGCGCACGCTGACGAGGGGCGCGTGGATGTGGTCCACGTACACCTGGGGCTTGGCCCTGGGCTGCATGGCCTTGACGGCGAGCCGGGCGAACCCCTCCGCTCCGATGCTGATGACGACGTCGGGAAGCAGGTCGGCGTGGTGCGGCTCCAACCCCACCGTCCGGGGATAGCGACGGCCCTCGCTCTCCGCTCGCCGCTCGAAGATCTCGGCGATCTGCTTGTACGCGCGGTACTGGAGCAGGCGCGCGAAGAGCAGGTCCCGGGCCTCCAGGAGGGCGAGGTCGGCCTCGTCCTCGACCTCGGCCGCCGGCAGCAGCCGGGCGGCCTTCAGGTCGAGCAGGGTGGCGGCGACCACGAGGAACTCGGTGGTCTGGTCGAGGTCCCAGTCGGGCCCCATGGCCCGGATGTACGTCATGAACTCGTCGGTGACCTTGGACAGGGCGACTTCGGTGACGTCGAGCTTGTGCCGGGAGATCAGCTGGAGGAGCAGGTCGAAGGGCCCTTCGAAGTTGTCCAGCCGCAGCGTGAACCGCCCGTCGCCCCCGGTACCGCTTCCCGCTCCGGGCACGGGCTCCTCGCCCCGGCCCGCCGGCTCCGCGGCCGGCCCCTCGGCGGGCTGGGCCGGATCCGCGCGCCCGGGCCCGCCGGTGGCCGCTGCGGCCTCCGGCACCTCCGGGTCGGCCGCCGGGGCCCCGGCGGCCGCGCCGGGCCCGCGCCCCAGGCTCCGGCGGGCCGGGCGGGCGGCGTCGTGGCGGTGGGGCATGGCGGTCCAGGTGGGTACGGGAGGAACGGCAGGTCGGCCACAGGAAGCCTAGGCCCTGCCCGAACGTTTTCCCGCCCCGGCGGGCCGCGGGCCGAGCCCGGGGGCGGACGGCCCGCCGGCCGGGCGTGACCGGCGGCGGGGCCGGCGGCCCCTCGGCGCGCTCCGGACGCGGCGCCGTGCGCCGCGGACCGGCGGTCAGCGGCCGCGGAGGCGGCGGACCAGGATGCTGGCGTCCCCGCGGGACTCCAGGTCGGCGAGGACGACCGCCACCGCCTCGCGGACGATGCGGCCGCGGTCGACGGCCAGGCCGTGCTCTCCGCGCAACACCAGCCGCGCGTGCTCCAGGTCCATCAACTCCTCGGCGGAGACGTAGACCGTGATCTTCTCGTCGTGCCGCTCCCGGCCGCTGGGCCGCCGGTTGGCGCCGCGGCCCTGGCCCTTGCCCCGCCGGGTCGCCCCGGCCGGGGCGGCTGCCGCCCCGGGGGTCGGCCCGGCCGGACTGGCAGAACCTTCCTGCGCCCGCCTCGGCTGCCCCACCACGGGGCCACCTGTGTCCGTACCGGCCTCAGCCTCCCGGCTGCGGCCCGCTCCCGACGTGCCCCCGGCCGGAGCGGCCGAGTGTTCCGCGGCGGGCGCCTCGTCGGCCCCGCGGCGCGGCGAGGACGACTGGAGCGCCATCCCCCCCGGTCGTACGGAACAGTTCGTCGGCGCCGGGCAGACTCACTCGGCGTGACACCGGGCGAGCACCTCCCTGGCCAGCTGGCGATAGGCGGCGGCGCCGACGGAGTTGGACGCGTACGTCGTGATCGGCTCGCCGGCGACCGTGGTCTCCGGGAAGCGCACCGTCCGGCCGATGACCGTGTGGTAGACGTGGTCGTCGAAGGCCTCGACGACGCGCGCCAGCACCTCGCGGCTGTGCACCGTGCGGGAGTCGTACATGGTGGCGAGGATGCCGTCGAGCTCCAGCTCGGGGTTGAGCCGCTCCTGCACCTTCTCGATCGTCTCGGTCAGCAGCGCCACGCCGCGTAGCGCGAAGAACTCGCACTCCAGCGGGACGATGACCTTGTGAGCCGCCGTCAGGGCGTTCACGGTGAGCAGACCGAGCGAGGGCTGACAGTCGATCACGATGTAGTCGTAGTCGGCCATCAGGGGCTTCAGGGCCCGCTGCAGGGTGGACTCGCGCGCGACCTCGCTGACCAACTGCACTTCCGCAGCGGACAGGTCGATGTTGCTCGGCAGCAGGTCCATGTTGGGGACCGCCGTCTTGAGCAGCACCTCGTCGGCCGACATGCCCCGCTCCATGAGCAGGTTGTAGACCGTCAGGTCGAGTTCCATCGGGTTCACGCCGAGACCCACGGACAGCGCGCCCTGCGGGTCGAAGTCGACGAGCAGCACGCGGCGCCCGTACTCGGCCAGCGCGGCACCCAGGTTGATGGTCGACGTGGTCTTGCCCACGCCGCCCTTCTGGTTGCACATCGCGATGATCTTTGCCGGACCGTGGTCGGTCAGCGGACCCGGGATCGGGAAGTACGGGAGCGGGCGTCCGGTCGGGCCGATCCGCTCACGGCGCTGGCGGGCAGCGTCGGGGGCGAGGGTGGCCGCGTACTCGGGGTCCGGTTCGTACTCCGCGTCGGGGTCGTAGAAGTGCCCCTCGGGCACATTGTCGTAGTCGGCGAATCCCGTGGGCGTGTCGCCGCTCAGGTCGCCGGCCCTGGAGTTCACGTCTAGGCCGTCCATGCTCTTTTGGGGCGTCGTCATGTGCTGGTGGTTTGCGAAGGTGCGTACTGCGACGGAGCCGACAGCTTCGAGCCCGGCAGGACTCTGGCCCCGCTCAGGGACGCCTGCTCCACCACCCCCAGGAGTAAATGTCGACTCATTCACAAGTCGTCTTACCTCCTCGGACGTGACCAGGACACTTATCGATAGGTCAGCGTGGCACCATGCCGACGGTTGGCGACTCTATGGCGTGTCACCACTCAGCGGCAACACAATCCGCCGGACCCGGCACGATGTGTCGGCAACCGAACACCGCTCTGTCAAGGGCGTCCGAGCTGTCGCTGCGAAGTTTCGCGGGTGCGCGAAAGGGTTAAAGGCTTACGTTCGAGGCGAGTTGAGCGGAATCTCGGGGCGGTCGGCAAACACGTCCGGCCGGACCTTGCGGGCAAGGTCCGGCCGGATACGTGAGATTGACGTCAGTCGTTGACGGGTCAGCCGAGCAGCGTGCCGAGCTCAAGGGTCTGGAGACCGTGGGCCTCGGCGACCGGACCGTAAACGACCTGGCCATCATGGGTGTTGAGGCCCAGCGCGAGCGCGGGGTCACGGCGCAGCGCCTCGACCCAGCCGAGGTTCGCGAGCTGCACGATGTAGGGCAGCGTGGCGTTGGTCAGCGCGTAGGTGGAGGTGTTCGGCACCGCGCCCGGCATGTTGGCGACGCAGTAGAAGACCGAGTTGTGGACCTGGAAGGTCGGCTCGGCGTGGGTGGTCGGACGCGAGTCCTCGAAGCAGCCACCCTGGTCGATCGCGATGTCGACAAGTACACTTCCGGGCTTCATCTTGGCGACGAGCTCGTTGGTGACCAGCTTCGGGGCCTTCGCACCCGGGATCAGGACGGCGCCGATGACGAGGTCTGCCTCGATGACGGCCTTCTCCAGCTCGAAGGCGTTGGAGACGATCGTCTTGATCTTCGTGCCGAAGATCTTGTCGGCCTCGCGGAGCTTGTTGATGTCCTTGTCGAGCAGGGTCACGTGGAAGCCCATGCCGATGGCGATCTGCGCGGCGTTCCAGCCGGAGACGCCGCCGCCGATGACGACGCACTCGCCGGCGTGGGTGCCGGGGACGCCGCCGGGGAGGACGCCGCGGCCGCCGGCCGAGCGCATCAGGTGGTAGGCGCCGACCTGCGGGGCCAGCCGGCCCGCAACCTCGGACATCGGGGCGAGCAGCGGGAGCGCGCGGTTGGCGAGCTCGACCGTCTCGTAGGCGATGGCGGTGGTACCGGACTCCAGCAGGGCGTCCGTGCACTCGCGGGAGGCTGCCAGGTGAAGGTACGTGAAGAGGGTCTGGTCCTTGCGGAGGCGGTGGTACTCCTCCGCGATCGGCTCCTTGACCTTCAGCAGCAGGTCGGCAGTGGCCCAGACCTCGTCGGCGGTGGCGAGGATCTCCGCGCCGGCCGCGACGTACTCAGCGTCCGTGATCGAGGAGCCGACGCCGGCGTTCTGCTCGATGAAGACCTGGTGGCCGCCCCGGACCAGCTCATGCACGCCGGCGGGCGTGATGGCGACCCGGAACTCGTTGTTCTTGACCTCGCGGGGGATGCCGACCTTCATCGTCGATCACGGTCCTTGACTCAGGGGGAAATAACAGGGCACTTCCATACATACCCGCCCACAAGAGTGCGCAACGGGATGCACCACGAGATGGCGTGGTGAACCCAGTTTAATGAAGGATGAGTCGCTGTCTAGCCTTGCAAACCAATAATCTCAGTCGGATCCACTACGGATTTCGCAGGCGGCGGGGTCATCTCCGAGCAATCTGTCCGCGGCGGAGCGGTGCAGTCTCGCGGCCGCGGGGTCCCCGAGCCGGTCCAGCGTGTCGGCCAGCCGGACCTGCAGCGCGGCCTGAAGTCGCTGGTCGCCGGCCCGGCGCGCCAGCTCCACCGCCTCGCGGCAGGTGTGCAGGGATTCCTCGGGCCGACCGGCGTACTCCTGGATCCGCGCCATCTCACTCAACGCCTTGGCCTGGCCCGGGACATCGGCCAGTTTCCGGTAGCCCGCGGCGGCGGCCCGCCAGCTGCGCAGCGCGTCCCCGTACCGGCCCGCGTACGTGTGGACGTTGCCGAGCCGCCCGTACAGCCGGGCCTCGTCCGCGCGCTCCCCGCGCGAGAGGGCCTGGGCGAGCGCGCGGCCGAACCAATCGGAGGCCCGGTGCCAGTCGGCCAGCTCCTGGTACGCCCCGCCTACGGATTCCATCGCGCGGCCCGTCGCGTACGGGTCGTTCGCGGCCCGGCCCGCATCCAGGGCGGCCCGGTAGCGCTCCAGGGCCTCCTGGGTGCGGCCGGTCTCGGCGTCCAGGTCGGCCAGGTTCAGCAGGGCCGCGGCCTGTTCCCGGTGCAGACCGCGGCGCTCCGCCACGTCCAGGACCAAGCGGTGCAGCCCGTAGAGCTCGGGGGCGGCCTCCGTGGTGCCGCGGTGGTCCGCGAGGGCCCGCACGAGGGCGGCGACCAGCCGGCGGGCCAGGGTGTCCAGCTCGCCGTCGGCCACCGCCAGGGAGGCCGCGGCCGAGAGTGCCGGGAGCCGGGTGTCCAGCCAGACGGCGGCGGCCCGCCGGTCGGGGAACCGCAGGGCGCGCGGGAGGCCGTCCAGCAGCTCCTGGAGTTCGCCGTCGAGGCCGTCGCCCTCGGCCGCCGCCATGGCCCGGCACGAGTGCAGCAGCCGGACGGTGCGCTCCAGCATCCGGGCCCGGGCCAGCTGGACCTCGGCAGGACGCTCCTTGGCCTCCAGCAGCGCCCGGAGCATCGGGGTGAGGCAGCCGGGCAGCAGGAACAGCCCGTCGGAGGCGTGCCGGACGAGTCCCAGACCGGCGAAGTCGTCCAGTGTGGACTGGGCGGCGGCCACGGAGCAGCCGGCCAGCGCGGAGGCGGTGTGCGAATCGACGAGGCCTGCGGGGGCGAGCAAGAGCAGGCGCAGGGTGCGCTGGGCGGGCTGCGGCAGCGAGTCGTAGACGAGCCGGAAGGCGCGGCCGAGCGGCCCGCCGGCGCCGGCGGGCATGTCGTGGAGCTGTTTGGCCAGGTCGGAGACGGCGGCCTTGGGCCGGGCCGCGAGCCAGCCGCCGGCGAGTTCCAGGGCGGCCGGCTGGCCCCCGCACGCCTCGGCCAGGGACTCCACGGCCCGCGGGTCGGTGGTGATGCGGGTGTCGCCGATACGGCGGGCGAGCATCCCGACGGCGGAGACGGTGTCCAGGCCGCCGAGGGTGCAGGGGCGCACGTCGGGGATGCCGGTGAGCGGGCCCTCGGCGGTGACGACGACCAGGCATTCGGGGGTGTCCGGAAGCAAGGCGTCGACCTGGTGCGGATCGGCCGCGTCGTCGATCAGGATGATCGCCCGCCGCTCGTGGAGCGCGGTGCGCAGGGCCGAACTGAGCTCGTCCTCACCGGCGCCGGGCGGCGTGCGGTGCCCCAGCCCCGCCAGCAGGCCGCGCAGGGCCCGCTCGGTCGCCACGGTCTCCCCGCCGGGAGTCGTGAGCCTGGTCCGCAGCACCCCGTCGGGGTACTGGCCGCGGACCTCGCGCACGAACGTCTCCGCGAGGGCCGTCCGGCCGGATCCGGGACGTCCGGCGACGAGCAGCACGCGCGCCCGGGGGGCCTTGGCCTTCCGGCCGGAGAGGGTGTCGAGCCCGGTCCGCGCGATGTCCTCGCGCAGCTCCTTGAGCTCACGCCGCCGCCCGACGAAATCCGTCACGGATCCGCTCCTCTCCCTGCCTTCGGATGGCGAGCGTAGTTCACGCAGAGCGACGGCCCGTGTGGAGCGCGGCGGGGAAATCCCCCAATCGGATCAGCAGATGGTCGGTTTTTCCCTGCGGTGCCCGGCGGCGCCGTGCAGGGCGCCCCGGATGGGCCGGACCGCGGCCGACGGGCGGGGGCGCCGCTGCACGCAGCCGCCCCGCCGTCCCCCGCGGTCCCGCGCCGCCCGGCCGAGGGCGCGGCGGCCCGGCCGGGATGCCCGGATAGCGGCCGGGATGCCCGGCTACACCTCGTACGGGCGGGCCGGCCACGGGGCGAGGGCCGGGCGCAGGGCGTCGACGCCGCCGTCGGAGGCGAGTGCGGCGGACAGCGCCAGCACCCCGGCTACCAGCCCCGGGTTGCCGAGCTCGCCCGCCAGGATCCCCCGGGCCAGCTCCGCCAGCGGCACCCAGGTCACTTCCATGTCCGCCTCCTCCGAGCCGGACTCGGAGTAGCGCTCGCCGTCCGCCTCGGAGACACCGCGCGCGAGGAAGACCCGGATCGCCTCGTCCGACCCGCCGGGCGAGGCGTAGAAATCGACCAGCACCCGCCAGTCCTCCGCCTTGACGTGCGCCTCCTCGTAGAGCTCGCGCTGAGCGCCGACCAGCGGGTTCTCCCCGGGGACGTCCAGCAGTCCGGCCGGCAGCTCCCACAGCCTGCGCCGCACCGGGTGCCGGTACTGGCTGAGGACCAGGACCCGCCCCTCCTCGTCCAGCGCGAGCACGCACACCGAGCCGGGGTGCACCTGGTAGTCGCGGCGGGCGGTCGAGCCGTCCGGCATCCGGACCTCGTCGGAGTCCACCGCCGTCTTGGCGCCCTGGAAGGGCCGCCGGGTCGACAGTGTCTCCCAGGATTCCGACGTGTCCTTGATGATCATGCCCCGAAGTCCTCCACAACGCGCGACGACCGGGGCACGGATCCTTGTCCGTACCCCGGCCGTCTACGTTATGCGGTCAGGCACTCACTTGGCGGCCTGCTGCCGCTCCACGGCCGCCTTGACCAGACCTGCGAACAGCGGGTGCGGGCGGGTCGGGCGCGAGCGCAGCTCCGGGTGGGCCTGGGTGGCCACCAGGTAGGGGTGGACCTCACGCGGGTACTCGACGTACTCGACGAGCTTGTTGTCCGGGGAGGTGCCGGAGAAGACGAGGCCGGCCTTCTTCTCCAGCTCGCCGCGGTAGGCGTTGTTGACCTCGTAGCGGTGGCGGTGGCGCTCGTCCACGTAGGCCTCGTCGCCGTAGACCTCGCGCACGATGGAGCCCTCGGCGAGCTTCGCCGGGTACATGCCCAGGCGCATGGTGCCGCCCAGGTCGCCGGCGCCCTCGACGAAGGCCAGCTGCTCCTCCATGGTCGAGATGACCGGGTGCGGGGTGGAGGCGTCGAACTCGGTGGAGTTGGCGTCCTCGATACCCGCGAGGTTGCGCGCGGCCTCGATGACCACGCACTGCAGGCCCAGGCACAGGCCGAGCAGCGGGATCTTGTTCTCGCGGGCGTAGGTGATCGCGCCGACCTTGCCGTTCACGCCGCGGTCGCCGAAGCCGCCGGGCACGCAGATCGCGTCCACGTCGGACAGCTGGGCCGCCGCGCCGGCGGGGGTCCGGCAGTCGTCGGAGGTGACCCACTTGATCTGGACGCGGGCCTTGTTGGCGAAGCCGCCGGCGCGCAGCGCCTCGGTCACCGACAGGTAGGCGTCGGGCAGGTCGATGTACTTGCCGACGAGCGCGACCTTGACCTCGTGGTCGGGGTTGTGGACCCGGTCGAGGAGGTCCTCCCAGACGGTCCAGTCGACGTCGCGGAAGGGCAGGTCCAGCTTGCGGACGACATACGCGTCCAGGCCCTCGGTGTGCAGGACCTTGGGAATGTCGTAGATCGACTTGGCGTCGATGGCCGCGACCACGGCCGCCTCGTCCACGTCGCACATCAGCGAGATCTTGCGCTTGATGCTGGTGGGCACGTCGCGGTCGGCGCGCAGCACGATGGCGTCGGGCTGGATGCCGATGTTGCGCAGGGCGGCGACGGAGTGCTGGGTCGGCTTGGTCTTCAGCTCGCCGGAGGGGCCGATGTAGGGCAGCAGCGAGATGTGCACGACGAAGACGTTGTCCCGGCCGACCTCGTGGCGGACCTGGCGGACGGTCTCCAGGAACGGCAACGACTCGATGTCGCCGACGGTGCCGCCGACCTCGGTGATGACGACGTCGACGTCGTCGGTCGCCATGCGGCGGATGCGGTGCTTGATCTCGTTGGTGATGTGCGGGATGACCTGCACGGTGTCGCCGAGGTACTCGCCGCGCCGCTCCTTGGCGATGACGGTGTTGTACACCTGGCCGGTGGTGACGTTGGCCGAGCCGTCGAGGTCGACGTCGAGGAAGCGCTCGTAGTGGCCGATGTCCAGGTCGGTCTCCGCGCCGTCGTTGGTGACGAACACCTCACCGTGCTGGAACGGGTTCATCGTGCCGGGGTCGACGTTCAGGTACGGGTCGAGCTTCTGCATGGTGACCCGCAGACCGCGCGCCTTCAGGAGCGCACCCAGGCTGGAGGCCGTCAGGCCCTTGCCGAGGGAGGAAGCGACACCCCCGGTGACGAAGATGTGCTTGGTCGTCATGGATTTGGGCGGCATCGCCAAGAGGGGGCTCCCGTGGTCGCGAAGTGAGGTGCTTCCAGCGCCGGCCACCATCGATCCGGAAGGGTTTCAGGGGGCGCCGAAGCTGCGGTTTCGGGGCCCCTGATTCGCACAGGCAGACCACCGGTCCACGGGGTACCAGCCTATCAGCGCCCGGACCGGTCCGCCTCCGGCCACGCGCCGTCGACGGCTCGTAGCAGAGCGCCGAAGTGCGCCGGGGCGGCAGTCGCGCGACTCACCCGTTCGGCCCAACGGCATTGCCCGCGGCCTGGAGAAGATCACTAGGGTGCCGTCATATCCTGCTCGGATATTGCACACATCACCGCCGGGCAGTCCGTCGGACGGCCTAACCGAGCCGATATACGGAATCATGGGCTCACGCGGGGATCCCTGCACACAGGAGACCGCGCAGACGCGCAATGCAAGCGCCCTTCGGGGCGGACGTGGCCGTTCGACTGGAGATGCACGTGTCCGGGCGCATCGAGGATTACGCACTGATCGGGGACATGCAGACCGCGGCACTGGTCTGCCGGGACGGGGCTGTGGACTGGCTGTGCCTGCCCCGCTTCGACTCCCATGCCGTGTTCGCGAGCATTCTCGGCACCGAGGATCACGGGTTCTGGCGGATCGGGCCGGTGTTCCCGGCGGGCTCCGAGGCCCCGCGCGCCACCCGCCGACGCTACCGCGGCGACTCGCTGGTGCTGGAGTCCGAGTGGGACACCCCGCGGGGCAGCGTCCGGGTGATCGACTTCATGCCGCCGCGCGAGCACCACGCCCCGCAGCTGATCCGCATCGTCGAAGGCCTCGGCGGGCGCGTCCCCATGCGCTCGACCCTGCGGATGCGCTTCAGCTACGGGCGGGTGGTGCCGTGGGTGCACAAGGTCGACGGACGCACTGTGGCCGTCGCCGGGCCCGACTCGGTCTGGCTGGACACCGACGCGGAGACCTACGGCAAGGACCTCACGACGTACGCGGACTTCACCGTCGGGCCCGGCGACCGGGTCGCCTTCAGCATCAGCTGGCAGGCCTCGCACCGCGGGGCACCCGAGGCCCCCGACGCCGAGGCGGCCCTGGAGTCGACCGCCGAGTTCTGGCGCGAGTGGGTGGACCAGTGCACCTACCACGGGCCCTACCGGGAAGCCGTGGTCCGCTCCCTGATCACGCTCAAGGCCCTCACGTACGGCCCCACGGGCGGGATCGTCGCCGCGCCGACCACCTCCCTCCCGGAAGAGATCGGCGGGGTCCGCAACTGGGACTACCGCTACACCTGGCTGCGGGACGCGGCCATCACCCTCTCCTCACTTCTGCGCACCGGCTACCGCGAGGAGGCCCGCGCCTGGCGCGAGTGGCTGCTGCGCGCGGTGGCCGGCGACCCGGAGAACCTGCAGATCATGTACGGGATCGCGGGCGAGCGGGAGCTCGGCGAGACCGAGCTGGACTGGCTTCCCGGCTACGAGGGCTCGCGCCCGGTCCGGGTCGGCAACGGCGCTGCGGGCCAGCTCCAGCTCGACGTGTACGGCGAGGTCACCGAAGCCCTCCACCTGGGCCACATGACCGGCCTGGCCCGCAGCGACTACGCCTCGGTGCTCCAGCTCAAGCTGATCCGCTACCTGGAGACGCACTGGTCGGAGCCGGACGAGGGCATCTGGGAGGTGCGCGGCCCGCGCCGGCACTTCGTGCACTCGAAGGTGATGGCGTGGGTGGCCGTGGACCGCACGATCAAGCTGATCGAGAGCGGGGACGCGGACGGACCGCTGGAGCGGTGGCGGGAGCTGCGCGACGAGATCCACCAGGACGTGTGCGAGAAGGGCTACGACAAGGAACGCAACACCTTCACGCAGTCGTACGGGTCCAAGGAGCTGGACGCCTCGCTGCTGCTGATCCCGCAGATGGGGTTCCTGCCCCCGGACGACAAGCGGGTGATCGGCACCATCGAGGCGATCCAGCGCGAGCTGTCCACGGCAGACGGCTTCATCCTGCGTTACCCGACGGCCGGTGAGGAAGCCGGCGTGGACGGCCTCGAAGGTGACGAAGGGGCCTTCCTCGCCTGCTCGTTCTGGATGGCCGACGACCTGGCGATGATCGGCCGGGTGGACGAGGCGCGGCGGCTGTTCGAGCGGCTGCTGGCGCTGCGCAACGACCTGGGCCTGCTGGCGGAGGAGTGGGACCCGCGGCTCCAGCGTCAGGTGGGCAACTTCCCGCAGGCGTTCAGCCACGTTCCGCTGATCGACACGGCACTGCGGCTGACCGCGAGCGGGGCGTACGGCGGCTGAGGGGCCCGCGCGCTCCTGACCCGACGGCGGTGCGGGCGGGCGCGGTGTTCACCGCGCCCCGGTGATCCTCCGGGCCTAGGCTGGAAGGGTCTTATGCCCTCCGTCTGTTGGAAGGGGGCAGCCATGGCTCCCCTCTCGAAGGCGGGCGCGGCCCTGACCGCGCTCCGCGAGGATCTGTCCGGCGAGGTGTTCGCTCCGGAGGATCCGGGCTACGACGAGGCCCGGACCGTCTTCAACGCGATGATCGACCGAAGGCCCGCCGTCATCGCCCAGTGCGAGAGCGCGGAGGACGTGGTCACCGCCGTGCGCTTCGCGAGGGACCTGGACCTGAAGATCGCGGTGCGCGGCGGCGGGCACAGCGTCTCCGGTTCCGCTCTCGGCGATGGAGCCCTGGTGGTCGACCTGCGCCGGATGCACGAGGTCACCGTCCACCCGGGTGCTCGCGCGGTTCGGATCGAGGGCGGGGCGACGATGAGCCACCTGGACCGGGCCTGCGCCCCGTACGGCCTGGCCACCACCGGCGGCCGGGCCTCCACCACCGGGGTGGGCGGCTTCGTCCTGGGGGGCGGCAGCGGCTGGCTGGACCGCGCCTGTGGGCTGGCCGTGGACAACCTGCTGGGCGTGGAGCTGGTGACCGCCGACGGCTCGGTCGTGGAGACCACCGCGGAGGAGCACCCCGAGCTGTTCTGGGCCCTGCACGGCGGCGGCGGCAACTTCGGCGTGGCCACCGCGATCACCCTGCGGCTGCACGAACTGCCCGCCATGGCGATCGCGTTCGTCCTGTACCTGCCGGAGAACGGCCCCGAGGTGGTGCGGACCTACCGGGACCTCATCGAGGCCGGGCCGGCGGAGGCGAGCGGGGGCGTGATCTACCTGACCGGCCCTCCGGACGACGACTTCGTGCCCCCGCACCTCGCGGGGAAGCTGCTGTGCGCGGCGCTGCTGACGTACGCGGGCCCGGAGGAGCGGCTGCGGCGGCTCGCCGAGCCGCTGCTCGCGGTGCCGCACGAGGCGGCGATGGTCACCGGCATCGCGTACGCCGACCTCCAGTGCATGATCGACGACCCGCCGGGGATGCGGAACTACTGGTCGGCCGAGTACCTGACCGGCGCACCCGACGCGTACGTGGACGTGTTCTGCTCCCGTGCCTCGTCGATGCCGGTGCCCACCGGAACCCAGCACATCCTGTTCCCGCAGGGCGGCGCGATCGCCTCCGGCCCGGCCGACTATCCGGTGCCGTACCGGGACTCCCCCTGGGCGGTGCACCCGTTCGGGATCTGGGAGGATCCGGCCGACGACGAACGCTGCCGGCAGTGGGTCAAGGACGTCCGCGCGGACGCGCAGCCGTGGAGCACCGGCGCGGTGTACCTGAACTTCACCGGGGACGAGGGCGCGGACCGGGTGGTCTCCGGACTCGGCGCGGACAACATGCGGCGGCTGGGGCGGGTGAAGCGCCAGTACGACCCGGACAACGTCTTCCGCTTCAACCACAACATCCGCCCGGCCTGACCCCCTGGTAGCGTCCCGCGACATGGAGAACCAGGGCGGGATCACCGTTCAGCGGGCACTGGAACTGCCGGGGCTGCGCAGCGGTCTGCCGGAGGTGGTGGCCTGCGCCGACCGGCTGGGCCGCACGGTCCGCTGGGTGCACGCGGGCGAGGTGCCGAACATCGCCTCCCTGCTCAAGGGCGGCGAACTGCTGCTGACCACGGGCCTGGGCCTGGGCGCCCGGCCCGCCGAGCAGCGGGCCTTCGTACGCCGCCTCGCGGACCGGGGCATCGCCGCGCTGGTCGTCGAGCTGGGCCCGCGGTTCACGCGGCTGCCCGCGACGATCGTGGAGACGGCGCGCGCCGCGGGACTGCCTCTGGTGCAGCTCCACCGGGAGGTCCCCTTCGTCACGGTCACCGAAGAGGTCCACACCGAGATCGTCAACGGCCACTACGCCCTGCTCCAGCGGGCCGAGGAAGTCCACCGGCGGTGCACGGAGGCCCTGTTGGGCGGCGGCGGCATCCCGCAGGTCCTGCGCATCCTGGCCGACTTCACGGGGAACCCGGTGTTCCTGGAGACCCCCGAGGGGCAGTTGCTGTACGCGGCTGCCAGCGCGGCTGGGGACCCGGGGGCGGACCCGCTCCAGGTGTGGGAGGGGCTGCGCGGCCAGCGCGAGGCCGAGCCGTCGGCGAACACTGTGGTGATCGACGTACCGGGCGGTGGCCACGGCTCGGGCTCGGTCCGGGCCCGGGTCGTCCTGGTCGGCGTCTCGGCCCCGCTGCTGCCGGTGCACCGGATGGCGGCGGAGCGTACGGCGGGCGTGCTGGCCGTGGTCCTGATGCAGGCGCGGCAGGAGGAGGAGCTGGCGGCGCGCGGCCGCGGCGACTTCCTGACCGACCTGGCGGAGGGCCGCATCTCGGCGGAGGACGCGCCGGCGCAGGCCCGCGTGCTGGGTTTCAGGCCGGGTGCCGGGCCGCTGCTTCCGGTGGTCATGCGACTGTCGGACCTCGGTCCGTCGGGCAATTGGGCCGTGCTGGCGAGGGCGGTGCTGGAGGAGCTGTCGTCCGTCGGGGTCCCGTTCCTGCTGGGCGTCCGGCCGGTCGAGGGCCGGGTACCGCTGCTGGTGTCGCTGCGGGCCGAGTCGGAGCGCACCGCGGTCGCCGACCGGGTCGCTGCGGCGCTGCGGGCGGGTGTCGAACGCGCGGGCCTGGACCGGGCCACCGCCCCGCCGGCCGTGGTCGTCGGCGTGGCGGGCGGCTGGGCGGCCGCCTCGTCGGGGCTGCGGCACGCCGCCGAGACCGCCACGGCGGCCCACGGGCTGCCGGCCCGGCCCTGGTACGACGCCCGGCGTCTGGACATCGACCTGCTGCTCTGGCGGCTGCGCGAACACCCGGACCTGGCGGCCTTCGTGGACCGGGCGATCGGCCCGCTGCGCGCGCACGACGGGGCCTCGCGGCCGCCGCTGCTGCCCACGTTGGAGACGTACCTGGCCCATGCGGGCCGCAAGGCGGAGACGGCCCGTGAGCTCCACCTGAACCGGCAGACCCTCTACAACCGGCTGGCCCGCATCTCGGAGCTGCTGGGCACGGATCTGGACGACCCGGAAACGGTCCTCTCGCTGAGCCTCGCCCTTCGCGCCCGCCGCCACGCCGGCCCTTCCTGACGCGTCCTCTCGCCCCTCGCCGCCGGGGCTGAGCCGCACCGTCCCGGACCGGACCCGCCGTCCCCGACCCGCCGGCCCGGCCCCGCCCCATCGGCCCCGCCCCATCGGCCCCGCCCCATCGCCTCGCCGCATCGCCTCGCCGCCGTTTCGCTGGGGGTGTGCCGCCGGCGGACAGACCCTAGCGGCGGGTGCGTTCCGTCAGTTCGTCGTAGACGGACAGGATCTGGGCCACCGTGTCGTCCTCCGACGGCCACGTCGCGGCCTGGACGCGCCCGGCGGCGGCCAGATCGGCCCGGCGGGCCGGATCGGCCAGGAGGCCGGTCACGGCCGAGGCGAGGGCCCCCGCCTCCCCCGGCGGGACGAGCACCGCACCCTCCCCCACCAGCTCCGGGACGCCCCCCACCGCCGTGGCCACCAGCGGTACGCCCGCCCGGAGCGCCTCCTGCGCCGGCAGGGCCCGGGCCTCCCACCGGCTCGGGAGGACCGCCAGGTCGGCCGCCGCCAGCAGGTGCGCCGCATCCCGGCGCCGTCCGAGCAGCCGGACCGGGAGCCCCTCCGCCTCGATCCGCCGGGCGAGTTCGGTCCGCAACGGCCCTTCGCCGGCGATCACCAGCAGCGGCGTCGGCTCCAGCGCCCGCCACTCCCGCGCCGCGTCCAGCAGGACGGAGTATCCGCGGTGCGCGACGAGGCTGCCGACCGTGACGAGCAACGGCCGCTCCATGACCCCGAGTTCCGCCCGCAGTTTGCCTGGGTCGGTCACCCCTTCCGGAGCCGACGGGAAGGCGACGGGTGCCAGCCGCGCGTCCCTGGCGCCCCGCTGCCGCGCCAGATCCACCAGGTCCGAGGAGGCGCCGAGCACCACCGCGGCGGCCCGCGCCACGCGCCGTTCCAGCATCCGGCTCAGCCGCCCGAGCGCTCCGGGCACCGACCGGCCTTCGCCGTGCCAGCTCACCACCAACGGCACCCGGCGCCCGCGCAGGGCCAGCGCGGCCCGCAGGCCGGCCTTCACCCCGTGCGCGTGCACGACGTCCGCACCGGCGCACGCGGCCCGCAGCACGCTCACCGCGTCGGGCGCGAACTCCGCCCCGGCGCCGGTGAAGTCGTACTCCCCCTCCGCCCGGACGGGTGCGCACACCGTGACCCGCACCCCGCGCGCGGCGAGCCCGGTGGCGAGTGATCGGACGTGAGCGCAGCTGCCCGCGCCCGCACCGTCGCCGAGTACGTGGACGGTGCGCAGCGGGCGCCCGTAGGGCTGTGCCGCGGCGGAGGTGGAGACCGGGGAGCTGCTCACGGGCCGAAGCTCCAGGGGGGAGGGAAGAGTGCAGAGACGTCGCCCAGAATGCCAGTCCGCACGCGCGTTCCGGGACCATACGGGTGCGGATCCTGTGCGAGATACGGTCGCAGGCCCGACGGCCTCACCCACAGGGCGTAAGTGGAATCCGGAGAGTGACGTGCCGATCGGTCCACTTCGGGTCCGAAACGGTCTTTCGCGGTCAAACGGAGGACCCGGAACGCCATGCGGTCCGGGCCCTCGGGGATGCGCGCGTTCACCCGTCGGCGCGCGCCGCGGCCAGGAGTTCCTCGGCGTGCGCCCGTGCGGAGACGGAGTCCTCGTGCCCGGCGAGCATGCGCGACAGCTCCCGCACCCGGTCCTCCCCCTCCAGGACGGTGACGCCGCTGCGGGTGACCGAACCGTCGTTGGTCTTCTCCACCAGCAGTTGCCGGTCGGCGAAGGCCGCCACCTGCGGCAGGTGTGTGACGACCACGACCTGCGCCGACCTGGCCAACTGCGCCAGGCGCCGGCCGATCTCGACGGCCGCCTTGCCGCCGACGCCTGCGTCGACCTCGTCGAAGAGGTAGGTGGGCACCGGGTCGGTACCCGCGAAGACGACCTCGACGGCGAGCATCACGCGGGACAGCTCGCCGCCGGAGGCGCCCTTGGCGATCGGCCGCGGTTGGGCGCCCGGATGCGGGGCCAGCAGCAACTCCACCTCGTCGGCGCCGGACGGCCCGCAGGCGACCGGACGGCCGCCCACCTCAACTCCTTCGGGGTCCTCCGTCTGCCGGATGTCGATCGTCACCCGGGCGTGCGGCATCGCCAGCGATGCCAGCTCCTGTGTCACCGCGGCGGCGAAGCGGCTGGCCGCCTCCACCCGGGCGTCGGTCAGCGTCTGCGCCAGCAGGGACAGTTCGGACCGCAGCCCGTCGCGTTCCGCGGTCAGCTCGGTGATCCGCTCGTCGTCGCCGTCCAGTTCCAGCAGCCGCGCCGCACCCTGTTCGGCCCACTCCAGCACGGCGTCCACGGTGCCCGCGGTGCCGTACTTGCGCGTCAGCTGGGTCAGGGCGGCCCGGCGCTCCTCCACCGCGGCCAGCCGCAGCGGATCGGCGTCGAGGTCGTCGGCGTAGCCCGCCAGTTCGCCCGCCACGTCCGACATCAGGATGCCGAGCTCGCCGATCCGCTCGGCGAGCGCGCCGAGCGCCGGGTCGTGCGACCGTACGGATTCCAGCGCCCGGTGGGCTCCCGCCACGAGCATGTTCGCGTCGATGGCCTCGGGGTCCTCGGGGTTGCCCGCGAGCGCGGCGTGCGCCGCCTGGGCGGCCTGGGCCAGCGCCTCGGCGTGCCCGAGCCGCTCCGCCTCGGCCGCCAGTTCGACGTCCTCGCCGGCCACCGGCTCCACGGCCGCGATCTCGTCGAGCCCGAAGCGCAGCAGATCGGCTTCCTGGGCCCGCTCCCGGGCCCGGGTGGTGATCTCGTCGAGCTCCACCGCGACCGCCCGGAGCCTGCGGTAGGCCGAGCCGTACTTCTCCAGCGGGACGGCGACGGCGTCTCCGGCGTACCGGTCGAGCGCCTGCCGCTGCCGGGCCGGCCGGAGCAGGCCCTGCTGGTCGGTCTGCCCGTGGACGGCGACCAGGTCGTCCGCGAGTTCGCCGAGCAGGCCGACGGGCACGGAACGGCCGCCGACGTGGGCACGTGAGCGCCCCTCGGCGGACACGGTCCGGCTGATCAGCAGGGCACCGTCGTCGAGCTCGGCGCCCGCCTCCTCGGCACGCACCGCGGCAGGGGCGTCCGGACGCATGACGATGCGGCCCTCGACCACCGCCGCCTTGGCCCCGATCCGCACCAGGGCCGGGTCGGCACGCCCGCCGAGCAGCAGCCCGAGACTGGTGACGACCATCGTCTTGCCCGCACCGGTCTCGCCGGTCACCGCGGTGAAACCGGGCGACAGCTCGACCACCGCGTCGTCGATGACCCCGAGCGACCGTATCCGCATCTCCTCAAGCACGGGACGACGATACCGAGGTTTCCCGAGTGCCATGTGACGTCACCCGCCCGGAATTCTTCGAACGCGTGTGCTATTAGGGCTCTCGGCTCCGGCACCGGGCGGCAACGCCCTTGAACCCGGCGGGGCTTGCGGGCGCCGGGGCTGCTTCCGCCCCGGACGCCGCCCGCGGCCCGCCGAAAGCCCCAGGCACCGGTCAGTGCGGCGCGCCCCGCCAGCCGGACACAGGCAGCGCGAACTTCGCGACGAGCCGGTCCGTGAACGACGCGTGGTGCAGCCGGGCGAGCCGTACCGGCACCGCACCCCGGCGGACCTCCACGCGGGCCCCGGCCGGCAGCTCCAGCGTGCGCCGGCCGTCGCACCACAAGACCCCGTGCGGAGTACCGCTCTGCACCTCCACCGCCAGCACCGAGTTCGGCGAGGTCACCAGCGGCTTCGCGAACAGCGCGTGGGCGCTGATGGGCACCATCAGCAGCGCCTCCACCTCCGGCCAGACCACCGGCCCGCCCGCGGAGAAGGCGTAGGCCGTCGAGCCGGTCGGAGTCGCGCAGACGATCCCGTCGCATCCGAAGCCGGTCACCGGACGCCCGTCGATCTCCAGGACCACCTCCAGCATCCGCTCCGGGGACACCTTCTGGACCGCGGCCTCGTTCAATGCCCAGTCCCGGTGCACCACGTCGCCGTTCGTCCGCACGATCACGTCGAGGGTCATCCGCTCCTCGACCTCGTACGAACGCGTCACCACCCGGTCCACTACCTTGTCCAGGTCGTCGCGCTCGGCCTCGGCGAGGAAGCCGACCCGACCCAGGTTGACGCCCAGCATCGGCACACCCGAGGCCCGCGCGAACTCGGCGCCGCGCAGCAGGGTCCCGTCCCCGCCCAGCACGACGAGCAGCTCGCACCCGTCGAGCACTCCCGGCGTGGACTCGGTGACGAGCTCCACCTCCTGCGGCAGCGGCAGGTCCACCGCCTCGTGGTCGAAGACCCGTACGCCCAGTCCGCAGCGCAGCAGGCCCTTGACGACCAGCTCCGCGCTGCGGATGGCCGCCGGCCGCCCGGTGTGCGCGAGCAGGAATACGGTGCGTGCCCCCGAAGAATCTGTCACTGCGGCCCCTCCGCCACTGCACGGTCAACATCCGCCGGGTCGAGTGCCGGTGCCCCCGCCCTCAGCCACAGAAAGTACTCGACGTTCCCCGACGGCCCCGGCAGCGGACTGGCGGTGACTCCGAGGACGCCCAGTCCCAGCCCCGCGGCGCTGGCCGCCACCTCGCGCACGGCCTCGGCACGCAGCTCGGGGCTGCGCACCACGCCGCCGCTGCCCAACCGGTCCTTGCCGACCTCGAACTGCGGCTTGACCATCAGCACCAGGTCCGCGTCCGGTGCCGTGCACCGCACCAGCGCGGGCAGCACCAGGCCGATGGAGATGAAGGACAGGTCGCCGACGACGAGATCGACCGGGATGCCGTCGATCTGCTCGACCGTCAGCTCACGCACGTTCGTGCGGTCCTTCACGGTGACCCGGTCGTCGCTCTGCAGCGACCAGGCGAGCTGCCCGTAGCCGACGTCCACCGCCATGACGTGGGCCACGCCCGCGCGCAGCAGCACGTCGGTGAAGCCGCCGGTGGACGCGCCCGCGTCCAGCGCCCGGCGGCCCTCGACCTGCAGCCCCTGCGGCCGGAACGCCGCGAGGGCGCCCGCGAGCTTGTGTCCGCCACGCGAGACGTAGTCGGGGTCGTCGTCGTCCTTGAGGACCACGAGGGCCGCGCTGGTCTCGACCTGGGTGGCGGCCTTGGTCGCGGTGGTGCCGCCGACGGTCACCCGGCCCGCGGCGATCAGCTGCGCGGCGTGCTCTCGCGAGCGGGCCATGCTGCGGCGTACCAGTTCGGCGTCCAGGCGGCGGCGTGCCACTCCTGCCACGTTCGGTTCAGCTCCTGTTTTCGTACGGTCCGGGGAGGGGCGGTGCGTCCAGCGCCGTCAGCGCCTCACGCAGCCCCCGGTGGACATCCTCGTACACCTCGACGTGTCCGTCCGCCCCGAGGTGGTCCGCGTCCGCGAGCCGCGCCAGGTACGCGTCCACCCCGGTGTGGCCGGTGGGGGTGCGTACGACGCCGAGCGGCGCCGGCGCGGCGGGCTCCGCGGGCGCGGCGGGCTCTTCCGCCGCGCCGGCACCGCCCCCGGCCTCGGTTCCGTCCGCGCTCTGGGTCCCGGCCCGGATCTCGGCTGCTTCGTCGGTCATGCCACGACGCTACCCCGAAGCGCCCCCACGGCCCCGCACGGCTCTGCGGTACCGTCCTGATCACGATGGCTACGATCCAGGAGTGCCGTGGAGCACTCGACCGACTCTCCGACAACCTCGCGCGGGCCGAGGAGGGCGTGCGCGGCGCGGCCGCGTTCGACCGATCCCTCAGCTGCCACATCACGGACCTGGACCAGACGTTCACGGGCCGCCTCGACGGGGGCCGGATCCATGTGGAGGCGGTGGCGCCCGGCCCGCCGGCCCGCAAGGCGGAGATCCGCCTCGCGATGGCCGGCGACGACCTGGTCGCCCTGGTCGCGGGCGAGCTGAAGTTCGCGAAGGCCTGGGCCTCCGGCCGGGTCAGGCTGGAGGCCGGATTCCGCGACCTGCTGCGACTGAAGAGCCTCCTCTCGTCGTAGTGCCCACCCGGCCGTGATCCGCCGGACAGGCCCTACGCCGTGCCCGCCGCCGGCTCCGGGACCTCGGCGGCCGCCCGCGCCCGCGCGCGCCGCCCCGCCGGGATGACCAGCGGCGTACCCGTCTCCGGGTCGTCGATGACCTGGCAGCGCAGCCCGAACACCCGCTCCACGAGCTCCGCGGTCACCACCTCGCGCGGCGGCCCCTCGGCGATGACCTTCCCGCCCCGCATGGCGATCAGGTGCGTGGCGTAGCGGGCGGCGTGGTTGAGGTCGTGCAGGACCGCGACGAGGGTGCGTCCTTGGGTCTCGTGCAGGTCGGCGCACAGGTCCAGCACGTCGATCTGATGCTGGATGTCCAGGTACGTCGTCGGCTCGTCGAGCAGCAGCAGCGGCGTCTGCTGGGCCAGCGCCATCGCAATCCACACGCGCTGCCGCTGCCCGCCGGAGAGCTCGTCCACGGCCCGGTCGGCGAGCTCGGCGACCCCGGTCGAGGCCATCGCTCCGTTCACGATCCGCTCGTCCTCGGGCGACCACTGGCGCAGCAGGCCCTGGTGCGGGTAGCGGCCGCGCGAGACCAGGTCGGCGACCGTGATGCCGTCGGGCGCGATCGAGGACTGCGGGAGCAGCCCCAGGGTCTTGGCGACCTGCTTCGCGGGCAGGGTCCCGATGGCCTGCCCGTCCAGCAGCACCTGCCCCCGGGACGGCTTCAGCATCCGCGACAGGGCCCGCAGAAGCGTGGACTTGCCGCAGGCGTTGGGGCCGACGATCACTGTGAAGGAGTGGTCGGGGATCTCCACCGACAGGTTCTCGGCGATGACCCGCCGGTCGTAGCCGAGGGTCACATTCTCCGCGGTCAGCCGCTGCACTTGCGCACTCCTGAGGTTCATATACGTCCCGCCCTGCGCTCGGTGACGAGCAGCCAGAGCAGATAGACACCGCCGACCAGCCCGGTCACCACACCCACCGGCAGCTGGTCCGCGCCGAAGGCCCGCTGCGAGGCCCAGTCCGAGAGCAGCAGCACCACCGAGCCCATGAGGGAGGCGGTCAGCAGGTTGGCGCCCGGCGAGCGGGTCAGCCGTCGCGCCAGCTGCGGCGCGGCCAGCGCGACGAAGCTGATCGGCCCGGCCGCCGCGCTCGCCGCCGTGGTGAGCAGGATCGCGGCCATCATCAGCAGCAACCGCGTGCGCTCCACCCGCACCCCGACCGCGTACGCGGCGTCGTCGCCCATCTCGATCATCCGCAACGCCCGGCTCTGCCCCAGCACGAGCGGGAACAGCACCGCGCAGGTCGCCAGCAGCGGCCACACTTGTGCCCAGTCCCGGCCGGCCAGCGAACCGGTCAGCCAGACCATCGCCCGCGAGGCCTCCACGAGCTGGGCCTTGGTGATCAGGTACTGGATGACGGCCACCAGCATGGCGGAGGCGCCGATGCCCACCAGGACCAGCCGGTAGCCGTGGATGCCCCGCTGGTACGCCAGCAGGTAGACGGCCGCGCCGGCCAGCAGGCCGCCGAGCAGCGCGCCGGCGGCGACCTCGGTCGCCGAGCCCTTCATCAGGATGATGACGACGAGGGCGCCGACCGCGGACCCGTACGAGAAGCCGAGCAGGTCGGGCGAGCCGAGCGGGTTGCGGGTCACCGACTGGAAGACGGCTCCGGCCATCCCGAGGGCCGCACCCACCAGCAGGGCGACCAGCACCCGCGGCATCCGCAGCTCGTTGACGATGAAGTCGTCGGCGGGGGTGCCGTTGCCGAGCAGGGTCCGTACCACGTCCCACGGCGCGATGTCGAAGTCGCCGGTGCCGATCAGCAGGACGGACATGGCGAAGGCGACGAGGACGAGCAGGCCGCCGACGGCCAGGGCGCGCCGCTCGATCCGCAGGGACATCCCGCCCGGGAGCCGCAGGGGACGGGCTTTGGCGGTCACGGTCACAGCTGGGCCATCCTCTTGCGCCGGACGAGGTGGATGAAGACGGGCCCGCCGATGAGCGCGGTGACGATGCCGACCTGGAGCTCGGCGGGCCGGGTGACGACCCTGCCGACGACGTCCGCGGCGAGCAGCAGGACGGGCGACAGGACGGCCGAGTACGCGAGCACCCAGCGCATGTCCGGTCCGGTGAAGACCCGCACCAGGTGCGGGATCATCAGGCCTATAAAGACGATGGGCCCGCAGGCGGCGGTCGCCGCACCGCAGAGCAGGGTGATGGCGAGCATCGCGCCGATCCGGGTCCGCGCCAGGTTCGCGCCGAGCGCCCTGGCCGTGTCGTCACCCATCGCCATCGCGTTGAGCGGCCGGCCGAGCGCCAGCGCGAGCACCGCACCCGCCAGCAGGAAGGGAGCGACCTGGCGGACGGTGTCCATGGTGGCCGACGCCAGCGAGCCCACCGTCCAGAAGCGCAGCTTGTCCAGCGCCGTGCTGTCCATCAGCTGCACCGCGTTGATGTAGCCGACGAGGGCGGCGCTGGCCGCCGTACCGGCGAGCGCCAGGCGTACCGGCGTGGCGCTGCGGCTGCCGCCGAGCACGTACACGACGACCGAGACGACGGCCGCGCCGAGGAAGGCCCACCACACGAACTCGCTCAGCGAGCTCGCGCCGAAGAAGCTGATCGCCGAGACGACGGCCGCGGCGGCACCGGCGTTGACGCCGAGGATGCCGGGCTCGGCCAGCGGGTTGCGGGTCAGCGCCTGCATCACCGCCCCGGACAGGCCGAGGCCGAGGCCGACCATCAGCCCGAGGAGGGTGCGCGGGACCCGGAGATCCCGCACCACCACGTCCGAGGTGGTCCCCGAGTAGTGGAAGAGACCGTGCAAGACCTCGTCCAAGGGCATCTGCCTGGCGCCCACGGCGATGCTCAGCACCGAGATCAGGGCGAGCACCGCGAGGGCGCCGGCCAGGCCCGCGGCACGCGCGGCATGGCGAGGGCGGGCGACGGCGTCCGGCGGGGGCACCGTGCGCGGCCCGGGTTCGGGGGGACTCTCAACCAACACGCAGGTTAGGTTAGCCTAGCCTGCACCCGGAGTGGGCTTCCGGAGGCCTCAAAGACCGAGCCTGGCCAGCGCCTTCGCCGCGTCGAGCGTGCACACGTCCTCCGCGGCGGCCGTCCAGGCCGCGGCGCACAGCGCCCGCAGACCGTCCAGCGGGTCCCGGCCGGCTCCGCCGTCCCCGATCACCACACCCTTCGCTCCCCCGCCGCCCCCGTCGCCGTCGCCACCCTCGTCGTGCTCGCGCAGTTCGAGCACACCGCTGTTCAGCGCGACCGCCGTCCAGCCTCCGCACCGGAATCCCTCCGCGGCCGGCACCACCTCCGGCTGTCCGGCCAGCAGCCCGCGCAGGTCCCGGTCCACGTACGTCGGCCGGTGCCGGGGCTCGGCCCGCAGCAGCTGCTCCGCGTCGGTCACCCCGGTCAGCACCAGCAGCGAGTCCACCTCCCCGTTGAAGGCGCCCTCGATGTCGGTGTCCAGCCGGTCCCCGACGACCAACGGCCGCTTCGCCCCGGTCCGCAGCACCGTCTCACGATGCATCGGGGGCAGGGGCTTGCCCGCCACCTGGGGCTCCGCGCCCGTGGCGATCCGTACGACCTGCACCGCGGCCCCGTTGCCGGGCGCGATGCCCCGCGCCCCGGGGATCGTCAGGTCGGTGTTCGACGCGTACCACGGCACGCCCCGGCTGATCGCGTACGAGGCCTCCGCGAACCGGCCCCACGCCAGGTCCGGACCGCCGTAGCCCTGTGCGACCGCCGCCAGCCCCTCCTCCTCGGCGGACTCGACCGGCACCAGGCCGCGTTCGCGCAGCGCGACCCGCAGCCCCTCCCCGCCGATCACCAGCACCTTGGACCCGGGCTCCACCTGCTCGGCGATCAGCCGGGCCACCGCCTGCGCCGAGGTGATCACCTCGGCCGCGTCCGTCGGGATGCCCAGCTCGCCCAGGTGCTCCGCGACGGCCTCGGGGGTCCGCAGCGCGTTGTTCGTGACGTACGCGAGGTGCATGCCGTCGGCGCGGGCCGCAGCGAGGGACTCCACGGCGTGGCCGATGGCCCGCCCGCCCGCGTACACCACCCCGTCCAGGTCCAGGAGAGCGGTGTCGTACGCCTGGTGCAAGCTCTGGTCGCACGCCGCGGGACTGGTCCTGATCTGCCGGGTCATTCTGGCCGCTCCCTGTGAGATCGATCGTGTCCGATTCCCTACTGCCCCGATCATCCCGCATGGAGAGACCCGATCTACCATGCACCAATGACCACTTCTGGCACCGCGGACCACGGGCTGCGCCTCATCCCGTTCCATGGGCTGCGCTATGTCCCCGAGCGTGTCGGCAGCCTCGCCGCCGTCACCTCGCCGCCGTACGACGTGGTCGTGCGCCCCGACGGAGTCGACCACCTCGAGTCCGCCGACCCGCACAACATCGTCCGCCTGATCCTCCCCCAGGCCGGCACCCCGGCCGCGCGCAACGAACAGGCCGCGCGCACGCTGCGGGACTGGCTCGCCCAGGGCGTCCTGTCCGCCGACCCCGAGCCGGCGCTGTACGTGTACGAGCAGCGCCGGGCCGGGCTGCTCCAGCGCGGCGTCATCGGAGCCCTCGCCCTGTCCACCGCCGACGCCGGCATCGTCCTCCCCCACGAGGACGTCATGCCGGACGTGGTCACCGACCGGGCGGGCCTCATGCGGGCCACCTCCGCCAACCTCGAACCCCTCCTGCTCACCTACCGCGGCGACGACCCCGGGGCGGGTGCTGCGGCGGTCGTCGAACGGACCGCCCAGCGCGAGCCCCTACTGTCGACCACCACCGAGGACGGCTTCCAGCACCGCCTCTGGGCCATCACGGACCCGGACGAACTGGCCACCGTCACAGCGGATCTCGGCCACCGTCAGGCGCTCATCGCCGACGGCCACCACCGTTGGGCGACCTACCTGCGCCTCCAGGAGGAGCACGGCTCGCCCACCGCGTGGGACTTCGGCCTCGTGCTCCTCGTGGACACCGCCCGCTACCCGCTCCAGGTCCGCGCCATCCACCGGATGCTGCGCCGCCTCCCGGTCGCGGACGCGCTGGCCGCCGTCGCCGGCCACTTCCGGGTCCGCCCGGTCGACGGGCCGCTGCCGCTCGCGCTGGACGCCCTCTCGGACGCGGCGGAACGCGGCAACGCCTTCCTCCTCGCCGGCGACGGCACCTTCCATCTGGTCACCGATCCCGACCTGGACCTCCTCGACCGCACGGTCCGCCACGACCGCCCCGAGGCCTGGCGCCGGCTGGACGCGACCGTGCTGCACGCGACGCTGCTCGACGCCCTCTGGCACGTCCCGGACGCCCCCGACCAGATCACCTACATCCACGACGCCGCGTCCACGGTGGCCATGGCCGAACGGCACGGGGGCACCGCCGTCCTGCTGCATCCCGTACGCGAGGAGGTCGTGCGCGACCTCGCCCGCCAGGGGGTCACCATGCCCCGCAAGTCCACGTCCTTCGGCCCGAAGCCGGCCACGGGCCTGGTCCTGCGCGGACTGGGCTGAGCCGAGCCCGCCCGGACACGGAGAAGGGCGGTACCCCGTTCGGGGTACCGCCCTTCTCCTCTGCGTCGCTACGCCGGAGCCGAAGTGGCTCAGGCCTTGTCGCCCCGGACGTCGGCGTCAGCCGCGGGCTGCTCCAGCGGCTCGTACTCCTCGTCGTCCTCGTCGTAGTACTCGGTGACGTCGGTGGCGCGCTCGGCCGCGGCGATCTCGGCCGGGTCCTCGTCCTCGTCGTCCTCGTCGTCCTGGTCGTCCTCTTCCCGGTCGCCTTCAGCGAGGTCCTCGTTCAGGTCCTCTTCGTCGTCCGACAGGTCCGCGGCGTCGACGAACTCGACGCCGTCGAGCTCGGCGAGACGGTCGGAAGCGTCGGTGGACCCGTCCTTGTCCGCTTCCAGGGCCTTGCCGAACCACTCACGGGCCTCGTCCTCACGACCGGCCGCCAACAGGGCGTCGGCGTAGGCGTACCGCAGGCGCGCCGTCCACGGCTGGACGGCGCTGGACGCCAGCTCGGGGCTCTGCAGGGTCACGATGGCGGCTTCGAGCTGCCCCTGGTCCCGCCGGGCGCCGGCCGCGACCAGACGCATCTCGACCTGGCCGGCCTTGTCGAGCTTCTGCACCTCGGGCTCGCCGGCCATGGCCAGGGCCCGCTCGGGACGGCCGAGACCGCGCTCGCAGTCGGCCATGACGGGCCACAGCTCCACGGAACCGGTCATGCGCTTGGCGGCACGGAACTCCGCCAGGGCCTCGCTGTACTTCTGCGTGGCGTACGCGGCGAAGCCGGCCGCCTCGCGGACGGCGGCGACACGGGAGGCCAGGCGCAGGGCGATGCGCGAGTACGCGTAGGCCTGCTCGGGGTCCTCGTCGATCAGACGGGCGACCATGACCAGGTTCTTCGAGACCTCTTCCGCCAGGCCCTTGGGCAGGCTCAGCAGTTCCTGACGCACGTCGGCGTCGATCTCCAGACCGGTGACGTCCTCGTCGATCGGAAGCCGCTTGACGGGGTCGCGGTCCGAACGGTACCCGCGGTCGCCACCGCGGTCGTCGCGGCCACCGCGGTAGCCACCGCGGTCGTCACGCCCACCACGGAAGCCTCCACGGTCCCCGCCCCGGTCGTCACGGCGCGGGTACGAGGGACGGTCGCCACCGCGGTCGTCACGGCCACCGCGGTAGCCACCACGGTCGTCATCACGACGCGGGTACGAAGGACGGTCACCCCGGTCGTCACGGCGCGGGTACGAGGGACGGTCGCCACCGCGGTCGTCACGGCCACCGCGGTAGCCACCACGGTCGTCATCACGACGCGGGTAAGACGGACGGTCACCCCGGTCGTCACGGCGCGGGTACGAAGGACGGTCGCCACCGCGGTCGTCACGGCCACCGCGGTAGCCACCACGGTCGTCATCACGACGCGGGTAAGACGGACGGTCACCCCGGTCGTCACGGCGCGGGTACGAAGGACGGTCGCCACCGCGGTCGTCACGGCCACCGCGGTAGCCACCACGGTCGTCATCACGACGCGGGTACGAAGGACGGTCACCCCGGTCGTCACGGCGCGGGTACGAGGGACGGTCGCCACCGCGGTCGTCACGGCCACCGCGGTAGCCACCACGGTCGTCATCACGACGCGGGTAAGACGGACGGTCACCCCGGTCGTCACGGCGCGGGTACGAAGGACGGTCGCCACCGCGGTCGTCACGGCCACCGCGGTAGCCACCACGGTCGTCATCACGACGCGGGTAGGACGGACGGTCGCCCCGGTCGTCACGGCGCGGGTACGAGGGACGGTCGCCCCGGTCGTCACGGCGCGGGTACGAGGGACGGTCGCCACCGCGGTCGTCGCGGCGCGGGTACGAGGCACGTTCCCCGCCACGATCGTCACGGCGGGGGTAGGACGGACGCTCGCCACCGCGGTCGTCACGGCCACCGCGGTAGCCGCCACGGTCGTCATCACGACGCGGGTAGGACGGACGGTCACCGCGGTCGTCACGGCGCGGGTACGAGGGACGGTCACCGCGGTCGTCACGACGGGGGAAGGACGGACGGTCCCCACCGCGGTCGTCACGGCCACCCCGGTAGCCACCGCGGTCGTCATCACGACGCGGATACGAGGCACGTTCCCCGCCACGATCGTCACGGCGGGGGTAGGACGGACGGTCCCCGCCCCGGTCGTCGCGCCGGAAGCCACCGCCGCCACCGGCGGGACGTCCACCGCGGTCATCGCGGCGGAAGCCTCCACCGCCACCACCGGCCGGCCGGCCCCCGCGGTCGTCACGACGGAACGGGGGACGGTCGCCGCCACGGTCGTCACGGCCCCCGCGGTAGCCGCCCCTGTCACCGCCGTCGTTGCGACGAGGCTCGCGCTCCGGACGATCGTCGGGAGAGTTGGACATGGGTGTGACTCCTGTCTTCGGGGTACCGCTAGTCATTCTCGCGCAACCAACCCGTGGCCGCGCTTCGGCGTAAAGAAGCGAAAAACAAAAAGGACCCTTGGTCCAGCGTTGAACGCTGGACCAAGGGTCCTTTGAAAGATTGTTCGGCGGCGTCCTACTCTCCCACAGGGTCCCCCCTGCAGTACCATCGGCGCTGAAAGGCTTAGCTTCCGGGTTCGGAATGTAACCGGGCGTTTCCCTAACGCTATGACCACCGAAACCCTATCGGTTTCGAGCGAACAAGCACACTCTGTAGTTATGTGTTCTAGCTCTAGAAACCAGCAACTGTTCGTTGCTTCAGAACTAACACAGTGGACGCGAGCAACTGAGGACAAGCCCTCGGCCTATTAGTACCAGTCAGCTCCACCCGTTACCGGGCTTCCACATCTGGCCTATCAACCCAGTCGTCTACTGGGAGCCTTACCCTCTCAAGGAGGTGGGAATACTCATCTTGAAGCAGGCTTCCCGCTTAGATGCTTTCAGCGGTTATCCCTCCCGAACGTAGCCAACCAGCCATGCCCTTGGCAGGACAACTGGCACACCAGAGGTTCGTCCGTCCCGGTCCTCTCGTACTAGGGACAGCCCTTCTCAATATTCCTACGCGCACAGCGGATAGGGACCGAACTGTCTCACGACGTTCTAAACCCAGCTCGCGTACCGCTTTAATGGGCGAACAGCCCAACCCTTGGGACCGACTCCAGCCCCAGGATGCGACGAGCCGACATCGAGGTGCCAAACCATCCCGTCGATATGGACTCTTGGGGAAGATCAGCCTGTTATCCCCGGGGTACCTTTTATCCGTTGAGCGACGGCGCTTCCACAAGCCACCGCCGGATCACTAGTCCCGACTTTCGTCCCTGCTCGACCCGTCGGTCTCACAGTCAAGCTCCCTTGTGCACTTACACTCAACACCTGATTGCCAACCAGGCTGAGGGAACCTTTGGGCGCCTCCGTTACCCTTTGGGAGGCAACCGCCCCAGTTAAACTACCCATCAGACACTGTCCCTGATCCGGATCACGGACCGAGGTTAGACATCCAGCACGACCAGAGTGGTATTTCAACGGCGACTCCACACCAACTGGCGTTGATGCTTCAAAGTCTCCCACCTATCCTACACAAGCCGAACCGAACACCAATATCAAACTGTAGTAAAGGTCCCGGGGTCTTTCCGTCCTGCTGCGCGAAACGAGCATCTTTACTCGTAGTGCAATTTCACCGGGCCTATGGTTGAGACAGTCGAGAAGTCGTTACGCCATTCGTGCAGGTCGGAACTTACCCGACAAGGAATTTCGCTACCTTAGGATGGTTATAGTTACCACCGCCGTTTACTGGCGCTTAAGTTCTCAGCTTCGCAACCCC
>NZ_CP136996.1:1525000-2657500 GCF_058344425.1 Streptomyces sp. PL-29
CGAGGATCCGGCCGAGGAGGTCGGGGGCCACGGTGAGGACCGGCCGGTCGAAGAAGGGCCGGCTAAGGGGCGTACGGTCGGGACGCGCGCTCATCCGGTCGAGCGTAGTGGACCGCGCCCGACTGCAACCGGGGCGCGAGGTTCCGCGTTTGTACCGGGTAGTCGCGGTGTAGTCGCCAGATCGTTCAAGGGGAGTTTGAGCATGGGCTTCAAGAAGCTGTTCGCCAGCCTGGGTGCTGGTGGTGCTTCGGTGGACACGATCATCACCGAGCCGAACGTGGTTCCGGGCGGGATCGTCCAGGGTGAGGTGCGGCTCCAGGGCGGATCCGTGGAGCAGCAGATCGAGGGGCTGTCCGTCGGGCTGCAGGCGCGGGTCGAGGTCGAGAGCGGGGACCAGGAGTACAAGCAGAACATCGTCTTCACCAAGCAGCGCCTCGGCGGTGCCTTCCAGGTGCAGGCCGGCGCGCTGCACGTGGTGCCCTTCGCGCTGGAGATCCCCTGGGAGACGCCGATCACCCACTTCGCGGGCCAGCACCTGCACGGCATGAACATCGGGGTCAGCACCGAGCTGGAGATCGCGCGCGCGGTGGACGCGAGCGACCTGGACGCGATCAACGTGCACCCGGTGCCGGCCCAGCAGGCGATCCTGGACGCCTTCCGCCAGCTCGGCTTCACCTTCCGCAGCGCGGACATGGAGCGGGGGCACATCCGTGGAACGCGGCAGACGCTGCCCTTCTACCAGGAGATCGAGTTCCTGCCGCCGTCGCAGTACCGCGGTCTGAACCAGGTGGAGCTCACCTTCGTCTCGGACGGCCGGGAGATGGACGTCGTCCTGGAGATGGACAAGAAGCCGGGGCTGTTCAGCGAGGGCAGTGACACCTACCGGTGCTTCCAGGTGGGTCTGCAGTCGTACGAGGGCACGGACTGGGCCGCGTACCTGAACCAGTGGATCGCCTCCGTGGGCTCGCAGCGCAACTGGTTCTGATCCGTGCGTGGCGGGGAGGGGCTCCGGACTTCGGGGGCGTCCGGAGCCCCTCCCCGTCGGCCTAGGCTCACCCTGACCGCGGTTAGCCATTCCAACCAGGAGGTTTCGACGTGACCGACCGTGACAGGCCGCCGCTCCCCCACGATTTCCACCCCGAGGTGCACGGGTTCACCGTGACGAGCGATGACGTCTCCCACGGCGCGGACCTGCATGCCGCCCAGGTTCTGACGGGGAAGAACGTCTCGCCGCAGCTGCGCTGGGAGGGCTTCCCCGAGGGGACGAAGAGCTTCGCCGTGACCTGCTTCGACCCGGACGCGCCGACGGGCAGCGGGTTCTGGCACTGGGTCCTCTTCGACCTGCCCGCCTCCGTGACGGAGCTTCCGGCCGGTGCGGGAACCGGGGACTTCCCCGGTCTGCCGGAAGGCGCCGTGCACGCCCGGAACGACTACGGGACGCGGGACTTCGGCGGTGCGGCCCCGCCGCGCGGCGAGCGGCACCGCTACGTGTTCACCGTGTACGCGGTGGACCGGGAGCAGCTGGGCCCGGACGCGGACTCCTCGCCCGCGGTCGTCGGGTTCCACCTGCGGTTCCACGCTCTGGGGCGGGCACAGCTCGTCGCCGAGTACGAGGCGCCCGCCGCGCGCTGATCGTTCGCCCGGCGTTTGCCCGGTCCTGGTCTAAAGAAGCCCGGGACCGGGCATTTTTATTGCGTTGTCCCGCGTGGCGCACGCGGCCAGAGTGGTTGCGGGCCTTGCCGCCGTGGTGGTCGCGGGCCTGCACACGGGAGGTGGGCGAGATGCGGGACACGCTGGTGCTGAATGCGAGCTTCGAGCCGCTGTCGACGGTGACGTTGAACCGAGCTGTCGTCCTGGTGCTCCAGGACAAGGCCGTCGTCGAACAGTCGCACCCCGAACTGCGGGTCCGCGCCGCCACCATGGATCTCCCGATGCCCCGGGTGATCAGGCTCTGCAGGTATGTCAGGGTGCCCTTCCGAAGACATGCTCCCTGGTCGCGGCGGGGGGTGTTGGTCCGAGACCAGCACCGGTGCGCGTACTGCGGCAAGCGTGCGACCACGGTGGACCACGTACTGCCGCGGGCGCAGGGTGGTGGGGACACCTGGCTGAACACGGTGGCCTCCTGTGCCGAGGACAACCACCGCAAAGCGGCCAGGACTCCGGAGGAGGCGGGGATGCCGCTCCTCCGGAAGCCCTTCGTGCCGTCTCCGGCGGACGCCATGCTCCTCGCGCTCGGGGTCGCCGGGCAGGAGGCGCTTCCGGAGTGGCTGGAGCGTTCCGCCTAGACCCCGTCCGCTGAGTGGCGTATTTCTTCTCCGCTGCTCAGCGGACCAGCAGCTGGACGATCGCGAGGAGGCCGACCGTCACGATGACCCCGCGCAGCACGTTCGGCGGGAGGCGGCGGCCGACCTTGGCGCCGATCTGGCCGCCGATCGTCGAGCCGATGGCGATGATGAGCACGGCGGTCCAGTCGAACTCGGCGACGAAGAGGAAGAAGACGGCCGCGATGCCGTTGACGAGGGCGGCGACGACGTTCTTGACGGCGTTGATGCGTTGCAGGTCGTCATGGAGCAGCAAGCCCATCAGCCCCAGGTACAGCACGCCCTGGGCCGCGCCGAAATAGCCGCCGTAGGCGCTGGAGAAGAGCATGCCGCCGAGCAGGAGCGGGCCGCCGTCGGGGTGGGCCGTATCGCCTCCGGCTTCCTGGCGCCGGCGCAGGGCGGCGGCGAGCCGGGGCTGGAGGATGACGAGGACGAGTGCGAGTCCGATGAGGACGGGCACGATCGTGTCGAACGAGTCGGACGGCAGGGCCAGGAGCAGGGCCGCGCCCGCGAGCCCTCCGACGGCCGAGACCGAGCCGAGCCGCAGGACGCGGGCGCGCTGCCCCCGGAGCTCCTTGCGGTAGCCGACGGCCCCACTGATGGAACCGGGCACCAGACCCAGGGTGTTGGACACGTTGGCGGTGACCGGCGGCAGGCCGGTGGCCAGCAGCACCGGGAAGGTGATGAGGGTGCCGGAGCCGACGATGGTGTTGATCGTTCCCGCGCCGATGCCGGCGGCGAGGACCGCGAGTGATTCCCAGATGGACATGGACGGTGCCATCCCCTTTGCATGAGTGAGTCGCCTCCCCGCCATGAAGGTCGAGGGGCCTCACTGATCATGCCTCAGGGGGCGTGCGCGGCCGGTCGCCGGGGTCAGTCGATCGGGGGCTGCTCGCGGCGCTCGGCGCCGTCCTTGTCCCGGGCTGCCGGGATGCCGCCGTCCTTGCCGGGGCTCTTCGGGTTGAAGCCCGAACCGCCGCCCAGAGGGCCGAAGTTGCCCATGGCGCCGGAGAGGCCCTTGAGCGCGTCGCCGATCTCGCTGGGCACGATCCAGAGCTTGTTGGCGTCACCTTCGGCGATCTTCGGGAGCATCTGCAGATACTGGTAGGCGAGAAGCTTCTGGTCGGCGTCGCCGGCGTGGATGGACTCGAAGACCGTACGGATGGCCTGTGCTTCGCCCTCGGCCTTGAGCGCGGCGGCCTTCGCCTCACCCTCGGCACGCAGGATGGAGGACTGCTTCTCACCCTCGGCGCGCAGGATCTCGGACTGCCGGACACCCTCGGCCTGGAGGATCGCGGCGCGCTTGTCGCGGTCGGCGCGCATCTGCTTCTCCATCGAGTCCTGGATGGAGGTCGGCGGCTCGATGGCCTTGAGCTCGACGCGGTTCACGCGGATGCCCCACTTGCCGGTGGCTTCGTCGAGGACTCCGCGCAGGGCGGCGTTGATCTCCTCGCGGGAGGTGAGGGTCCGCTCCAGGTCCATGCCGCCGATGATGTTGCGCAGGGTGGTGACGGTGAGCTGCTCGATGGCCTGGATGTAGCTGGCCACTTCGTACGTCGCCGCCCGGGCGTCGGTCACCTGGTAGTAGATGACGGTGTCGATGTTGACGACGAGGTTGTCCTGGGTGATGACGGGTTGCGGCGGGAACGGGACGACCTGTTCACGCAGGTCGATCCGGTTGCGGATCGAGTCGATGAACGGGACGACGATGTTGAGGCCCGCGTTGAGGGTGCGGGTGTAGCGGCCGAACCGCTCGACGATGGCGGCGCTGGCCTGCGGGATCACCTGGATCGTCTTGACCAGTGCGATGAAGACCAGAACCACCAGAATGATCAGGACGATGATGATCGGTTGCATGCGGTTCCCCGTGCCCTTCCGGCTGTCTGTGCTGCCCCGTTGATCGGAGTCTCGCAGACCTGGGGGCCGCGAGCAGGCTGCTTCTCACATCACGACGGCGGTCGCGCCGTCGATCTCCACCACGTCGACGGTCCGGCCCGGTTCGAAGCTGGTGTCCGCGTCGAGGGCGCGGGCGGACCAGATCTCGCCGGCGAGTTTGATGCGGCCGCCGCTGCCGTCGACCCGTTCGAGGACGACGGCGGTTCTGCCCCTCAACGCGTCGATGCCGCTGCGGTGTTGGGGGCGCTGGTCGCGGTGCCGCTGGGCGATGGGCCGGACGACGGCGAGGAGCGCGACCGACACGACCGCGAACACCAGGACCTGGGCGACCACCCCTCCGCCGAGAGCCGCCGTGACGGCTGCCGCCACCGCTCCAACGGCGAACATGCCGAATTCCGGCATGGCGGTCAGGACTAGGGGGATGCCCAGTCCGACCGCGCCGATGAGCCACCACACCCACGCGTCGATGTCCACGTGGTCATGGTAGGTCGGCCGGACGGGCTCGGGACAGGGTGCGGGCGGCGGTACCCGGAGGATGACCGCCCGCGGTCCGCGTACCAGGGGCGGTCAGCCGAGGGGCAGGCCCTGCGCGGTCCAGCGGTCGGCGCCGTTGCGCTCGACGACCAGGGGGAGGCCGAAGCAGAGCGAGAGGTTGCGCGAGGTCAGTTCGAGGTCGATGGGACCGGCGGTGACGACCTTGCCCTGGCGGATCATCAGGACGTGGGTGAAGCCGGGGGCGATCTCCTCGACGTGGTGCGTCACCATGATCATGGAGGGGGCGAGCGGGTCGCGTGCGAGGCGGCCGAGGCGGCGTACGAGGTCCTCGCGGCCGCCGAGGTCGAGGCCCGCGGCGGGCTCGTCGAGGAGCAGGAGCTCGGGGTCGGTCATCAGCGCGCGGGCGATCAGGGTGCGCTTACGCTCGCCCTCGGAGAGGGTGCCGAACTTCCGGTCGAGGTACTCGGTCATGCCGAGCCGGTCCAGGAAGGCGCGGGCGCGCTGCTCGTCGACCGCCTCGTACTCCTCCTGCCAGGTCGCCGTCATGCCGTAGGCGGCGGTGAGGACGGTCTGCAGGACGGTCTGGCGCTTCGGGAGCTTGTCGGCCATCGCGATGCCGGCCATGCCGATGCGGGGGCGCAGCTCGAAGACGTCGACCTTGCCGAGGGTGCTGCCGAGGATGGTGGCGGAGCCCTTGGTGGGGAAGAGGTAGCTGGAGGCGAGGTTCAGCAGTGTGGTCTTGCCGGCGCCGTTGGGGCCGAGGATCACCCAGCGCTCGCCCTCCTTCACCGACCAGGAGACCTGGTCCACCAGAGCCCGGCCCTCGCGGACCACGGATACGTCCACCAGCTCCAGAACATCGCTCATGAGCGTGTTGTCACCCCTTGCAGTCACGGTTCACTGTGCGCCGGTAGACGCAGCCCCAGGGGAAAACCTACGCCACTCGGGGAGGGGTCCGGGGCCGGGGCCCGGTGCGGGTGGCGATCCGTAAAGTGGGGGGATGCTTTTCGAACCACGTTCAGGGCGGCTGGCCGCCTGGGGGAACGCGCTGCTGGCCGGTCTGGTCTCGCCCGACGAGGCCGCGATGTCGATCGTGGGCGAGGACGCCGTGCACCGGGTGGAGGGTCTGCCGGGCGAGCCGGGGCCGGTGGGGCTCACGCTGGCGCTCGGCCGGCTCCGTGCGCTGGGGGTCAGGGGGCTGCGGGTGGCGCTGCCGGCACCGGGGCACCCGCTGGGGCTGAGCGGGCCGCCGGAGTTCAACGCGCGGGCGCTGGAGGCCGAGGAGGCCGTCGTCGCGGTGGGGGCGGCGGTGGGGCTGGTGCCGGAGGTGGCCGAGGCCGGTCCGGCCGGGGACGTGCACGTGTCGGTGACCTGGCACTGCCTGCCGGTCCGGGAGGCGCCGCCGGCGGACGTGCCGACGCTCGGCGAGGCGGAGCGGGAGCTGGCGGAGGCGCTGCGCGAGGCGACCACGGTGCTGACCCGGCTGGACGTGGCGGGGTCGGGGCCGGTGGCGGAGGCGGCGCTGTCGGCGTACCGGGCGCGGGCGGAGGCCGGGCAGGACGCGCTGGCGCCGGGGTATCCGCCCCGGGCGGTGCGGGTGCTGGCGCTGGCACAGCGGGTGGATCTGATGGTGTCGCTGGCGCACGAGAGCGGGCACGGGGGTGCGGTGGCCGCCTCGGAGATGGCTGCGCGGGCGGAGGCGCTGCGGCCGGTGGAGCGGGTCGCCCGGCGGGCGCTGGTGGCCGCCTACAACGCGGCCGTCGAGGCGCGCGAACGAGGCTGAGCAGCAGGCTTGTGGTGCGGTGCCTTCGCTGGGGCGGGGCCGCGCCCGGGTTGTGCGGGGATCGGCCCGCGGCCCCGCTTCCGGGGAGAGGGGGGAAGCGGGGCCGCGGGTCGGGGGTGGGGTCAGGCGTTGACGCCGCTGTTGCCCCACGCGCCGTTGAGCAGGCCGATCACGTTGACCGTGTTGCCCACGACGTTGACGGGGACGTGCACCGGGGCCTGGATCAGGTTCCCGGAGGCCACGCCGGGCGAGTTCAGGGCCTCGCCCTCCGCTGACGCACCGCTGTGCGCCGAGGAGACACCGGCGCCGGCGGCGAGGAGGCCGCCCGCGATCATGGTGACGGCTGCGGCCTTCTTGAAGTTCTTCACGTTCTCGTCCTCCAGTACGTCCGCCGCGACCGGCCGTCGCGGCACGCCATGGAGAACGGCCACCCCGAACCCGGGGATACGCCATGTGGGCTACATACACCCGACCGTATGAATCTCAGCTGATTCTCAGCCCGTAAGCAATCGGTCCGATTCGGGCGGTCTACTCGGTGATTCCGTGCCTGACCGCCCACAACGCTGCCTGGGTCCGATCGGAAAGGTCCAGCTTCATCAGGATGTTCGAGACGTGCGTCTTGACCGTCTTCTCCGACAGCACCAGGGCGCGGGCGATCTCACGGTTGGAGCGGCCGTCCGCGATGAGGCCGAGGACCTCGCGCTCGCGGTCGGTCAGCGAGCCGGACCGACCCGCCTGGGGGCTGCGGTCGTCCTGGGCGATCAGGGCCTGCGCCACCTCCGGCTGGAGCAGGACGTGGCCGGCGTGGACGGAGCGGATGGCGCCGGCCAGGGCGTCCGGGTCGATGTCCTTGTAGACGTAACCGGCCGCGCCGGCGCGCAGGGCGGGGACCGCGGTCCGCTGCTCCGTGAAACTGGTGACGATCAGCACCCGTGCGGGGTTCGCCAGCTCGCGGAGCCGGCGCAGGGCCCCGATGCCGTCCGTGCCCGGCATCTTGACGTCCATGAGGATCACGTCGGGCCGCAGCTCCTCGGCGCGGGTGATGCCCTCGTCGCCGTCGGAGGCTTCCCCGACGACCTCGATGTCCTCCTGGACCTCCAGGAAGGTGCGCAGGCCCCGCCGGACCACCTGGTGGTCGTCCACGAGCAGGACGCGGATGCGGATGCGGCTGCCACCGCGGGCGGTGCTGTCAGCCACCGGGGACCTCCATCTCGATCGTGGTGCCCTGACCGGGCTCCGAGTGCACGGCGAGGCGGCCTCCGACGCCGCTCGCGCGGTCCCGCATGGAGACCAGGCCCAGATGGCGGCCCGCCCGGCGGACCGCCCGGGGGTCGAAGCCCTCGCCGGAGTCGGTGATGCTGAGGACCGCTCCCCCGGTGGGCGTGCGGGCCAGGGTGACCTCGACGCGGTCGCCGCCCGAGTGGCGCAGGGCGTTGTGCAGGGCTTCCTGGGCGACACGGAGCATCGCGTCCTCCTGGGCCGCGGGGAGGGCCCGTACGCCCTCGCAGGCGAAGGTGACGTGCGCGGTGTGCGCGCGGTCGAGTACCTGGACGTGGGTGCGCAGGGTGGCCACCAGGCCGTCCTCGTCCAGGGCGGCCGGGCGCAGCTCGGTCACGGCGGCGCGCAGTTCGTCGGCGGCCTCCGCGGCGAGGGCGGCCACCTGGTGGAGTTCGTCCTTGGCGCGGGCCGGGTCGCGGTCGACGAGGGTCGCGGCGGCCTGGGCGGTGAGGCGCAGGGAGAAGAGCTTCTGGCTGACGGCGTCGTGCAGCTCGTGCGCGAGGCGGGAGCGCTCCTCGGCGATGGTGAGTTCGCGGCTGCGTTCGTAGAGCCGGGCGTTGGTGAGGGCGATCGCCGCGTGCTGGGCGAGCAGGGAGAGAAGGTCCTGGTCCTCGTCGGTGAAGACGCGGTCGGCGCCGTCGGGGGCGCTCCTCTTGTTCGCGAGGAAGATCGCTCCGAGGGTCTCGTCGCCGTCCCGGACGGGCATGCCCAGGAAGTCGGACATCTCGGGGTGGGCGGAGGGCCAGCCACCGAAGCGGGGGTCCTTACGCACGTCGGCGAGCCGCTCGGGGCCGTTCTGGTGGAGCATCGCGGCCAGGACGCCATGCTGCCGGGGCAGCGGGCCGATCCGCCGCCACTGTTCGGCGCTGATGCCGTCGACGACGAACTGGGCGAAGCCGCCGTGGTCGTCCGGGACGCCCAGGGCCGCGTACTCGGCGTCGAGCAGCTCGCGGGCCGACACCACGATCGTGCGCAGGACGTCGCGGACCTCCAGGCGGCGGCTCATGGCGAGCAGCGCCGTACTCACGGCGGCCAGGCCGCCGCGGGGTCCGCGCGACAGGGGGCTTGCGGTCATGGCCTCACCGTACCGGCGGCCGTGACCTGCGGGATCGGACGGTGGGAGGGACCTGGGGCGGGTCGCAGGGCGTAGGTCCAAGGGACCTGTAGAGGTGGGGCCGGCGGCCGACGCGGCGGGGGGCCGCCCCTTCCTACGGTGAGGGCATCTGCTGGTCGGGACGAAGGTGAGGGTGCTGTCGATGTCGGTGGCGATCGTGACGGGGGCGTCCAGGGGGCTCGGCCGGGCGCTGGCCGGGGAGCTGGCGGCGCGGGGCTGGGACCTGGTACTGGGTGCGCGGGGCGCGGCGGCGCTGGAGGAGACCGTGGCCGGGCTGGGGCGGTCCGGTGGGGTGCGGGTCGTGGCGGTGGCCGGGGACGTGTCCTCGGGGGCGCACCGGGCGGCGCTGGTGGCGGCCGCGCGGCGGCTGGGCGGGCTGGACCTGCTGGTGAACAACGCGGGGGTGCTCGGGGCCGAGCCGCTGGTGCCGCTGGCGGTGCATCCGCCGGCCGGGCTGCGCGAGGCGTTCGAGGTCAATGTGCTGGGGCCGCTGGGGCTGGTCCAGGAGGGGCTGTCGCTGTTGCGGGCCTCGGCGGCGGGGGCCGTGCTGAACATCAGCTCGGACGCCGCGGTCGTCCCGTACGCCACGTGGGGTGCGTACGGGGCGACCAAGGCCGCGGTGGACCAGCTGTCGGCCGTGCTGGCGGTGGAGGAGCCGGAGCTGCGGGTGTGGTGGGCGGATCCGGGTTCCATGCGGACCCGGATGATGGCGGCGGCCGAGCCGGAGGAGGACCTGGCGGCGCTGCCGGCACCGGAGGAGGTGGCTCCGGTGCTGCTGCGACTGCTGGAGCGGAACCTGCCGAGCGGGCGGTACACGGCGGAGGGGCTGGCCGGGGCCGCGGCGGACGGCGGGGCGCCGCGATGAGCGGGAGGGGTGGCGGGATCCGGGCCGGAAGGCGCGGTCGGGCGGTGGTGGGGGGCGAGGGGCCGAATGCGGGACTGTATATAAAGGACATTCCTCGCGAACTGCTGGCCCGGGTTCCCGCCGAGCAGCGGGGGCCGGGGCTGGGCCGGGACGCGGTGCGACTGCTGGTGTCACGCGGCAGCACCGATGTCTCGCTGCACGCCTTCCGGGAGCTGCCGCACCTACTGCGGGCCGGCGACGTGCTGGTGGTGAACACCTCGACCACCCTCCCGGCCGCCGTGGACGCACGGCTGGCCGGGGAGACCGTAGTGGTGCACTTCTCGACGCAGGGGGACGACGGCCGCTGGGCGGTGGAGCTGCGCAGCCCGGCGGGCGGCGGGACGACCCGGCCCCGCCCCGGCGGACCGGCCGGCGCGGTGGCGGAGCTGCCGGACGGCCGCCACCTGGGCCTGGAGGAACCCCTCGGCGCGGGCGCGGACCGGCTGTGGTGGGCGCGGCCGGGGCCGGGTCCGGGCGGGATCGCGGAGCTGCTGCGCGATCACGGGCGGCCGATCCGGTACGCCTACACGGAGCGGGACCAGCCGCTGTCCGCGTACCAGACGGTGTTCGCGGTACCGGCGGCGGACGGCTCGGGCTCGGCCGAGATGCCGAGCGCCGGCCGGCCCTTCACCGCGGAACTGGTGGCTCAGCTGGCGGGCCGGGGGGTGCGGTTCGCCCCGCTGACCCTGCACACGGGGGTGGCTTCCCAAGAGGCGCACGAGCCGCCCTACCCGGAGCGGTACGCGGTGCCGGCCGCGACGGCGGCGCTGGTGAACGCCGCGCGGGCGGGGGGCGGGCGGGTGATCGCGGTGGGGACCACCGCGGTGCGGGCGCTGGAGTCGGCGGCGGACGCGCGCGGGGTGATCCGCGCGGCGGGCGGGTGGACCGATCTGGTGGTGACACCGGAGCGCGGGGTGCGGGCGGTGGACGGCCTGCTGACCGGGCTGCACGAGCCGGAGGCCTCCCACCTCCTGATGCTGGAGGCGGTGGCGGGGCGTGCCGCCGTACGGCTGGGGTATGCGCAGGCGCTGGCCCGGCGCTGCCTCTGGCATGAGTTCGGCGACCTCCATCTCCTCCTGAAGGATGACAACCGTCACGGAAAGCATTGCTGAAGCAACGCATGGTGAGAACGGCGTAAGGACGGTGTGAGCCCCGGCATAGGACCCACATCACTTACGAAGCTCCCTAGTGGAAGAGTGCAGGTCCCATCAGTGCGGTCAGGGCCCGCGTCGAGGCCGGAACACCCCCCTCGACGCCCGGCCCTGATCCACTAAGCAGGATCGTACGTCACACCTTTGCCACAGGATTTTGCCGCCGCTAAGAATTGCTCCCGTCGCCAGGCGCCGCGGATCCCGGATCCGCAGGGCGCCTTCCTGCGGCCCCCGCTATTCGAAGAGGTTGCCCCGCCATGTCTGCTTCCCGCACCCCCGGTCACAGTCGTCTGACGAAGGCACACAAGCTGTCCATCGCCGGTGTCGCCACCCTGAGCGCCGCCGCCGTCGCCTTCTCCCTCGTCCCCGCCGACGCCGCCGAGGCCGAGACCATCTCGGCCGCCCCCGTCGCCTGGGCCCAGGCCGTGAACGGCACGCAGACCAAGGCGCTGTACGGGCACCTCTCCGCGCAGCACGTCATCGCCGACGCCAACGCGAAGGCCGCCGCCGCCAAGGCGAAGGCCGAGGCGAAGGCGAAGGCCGACGCCGACGCCAAGGCCAAGGCGGAGGCCGCCGCGAAGAAGGCCCGCGAGCAGAAGGCGGCTGCGAGCCGCTCCGCCGCGCGCACCCCGGTGTTCGCGAACAACCTGGACGGCTGGATCAAGGAAGCGCTCTTCATCATGAAGCGCGAGGGCATTCCGGGCACCTACGCGGGCATTCACCGCAACATCATGCGCGAGTCCAGCGGCAACCCGATGGCCATCAACAACTGGGACATCAACGCCAAGAACGGCATCCCCAGCAAGGGCCTGCTCCAGGTCATCTACCCGACCTTCAAGGCGTACCACGTCAAGGGCACCAAGTTCGACCAGTACGACCCGGTCGCCAACATCGTCGCCGCCTGCAACTACGCGGCCGACCGCTACGGCTCGATGGACAACGTCAACAGCGCCTACTAAGCCTGCGGCGGTCCTCGCCCCACTCACACATGCGCCGCAGGGCGGCACCCGGGATCCGGGTGCCGCCCTGCGGCGTGTGCGCGTGTCGCGGGCGTCCGCGGCTACTTGCCCGCGCGCATGACCTCGGGCTCGTGGCGGCGCAGCAGGCGCTGCACCAGGAACCCGCACGCGATGCCGATGGCCAGCAGGATGATGATGTTCAGGCTCCACTGGCCGACCGTGGCGTCCCAGAGCGGATCGGTGTTGGTCGGGTTGTCTCGGTCCCACGGCGGCATGAGCTGGCCGAGGTTCAGGGTGGTGCCGGCGGCGGCGATGGCCCAACGGGAGGGCATCAGCCAGGCGACCTGCTCCAACCCCGGGGAGTCGTAGACCTGGAAGAGGATGCCGGTGAAGACGACCTGGACGATCGCGAACATGACCAGCAGCGGCATGGTCTTCTCGGCGGTCTTCACCAGCGAGGAGATCACCAGGCCGACCATCATCGAGGTGAAGCCGAGCGCGATGACCGACAGGCACAGCTCAACGGCCGGCGGCATCAGCAGGCCCTCGGCGGGCAGGTCGCGCGGGGTGAAGCCGATCACGCAGATGATCACGCCCTGGATGGCCGTGATGAAGCCGAGGACGATCACCTTCGACATGAGGTACGCCGACCTGGACAGGCCGGTCGCGCGCTCGCGTTCGTAGATGACGCGTTCCTTGATCAGCTCACGGACCGAGTTCGCGGCGCCGGAGAAGCACATGCCGACCGCGAGGATCAGCATGATCGTGCCCGCGTCGCCGTTGAAGCGCGACGGCGGGGTCGGCGGTGCCAGGCCGAAGGTCGCCGGGATGACCGTGGAGACCACGCCCAGGACGGCCGGCAGGATCAGCATCAGGCCCATGAAGCCCTTGTCCGACGCGATCACCGAGACGTAGCGGCGGATCAGCGTCCACAGCTGCGCGCCCCAGCCCTGCGGCTTGGCCGGGCGCATCTGCTGGGCCGACGGCATGACGACCGGCTGCGGGGCGACCGCGTCGAGCTCGGCGGCGTAGAGCTGGTAGTGCTGCGAGCCCTTCCAGCGGCCGGCCCAGTCGTAGTCCCGGTAGTTCTCGAAGGCGGAGAAGACGTCCGCCCACGTGCCGTAGCCGAAGAAGTTCAGTGCCTCGTCCGGCGGGCCGAAGTAGGCGACGGACCCGCCCGGGGCCATGACCAGCAGCTTGTCGCAGAGCGACAGCTCGGCGACGGAGTGCGTGACGACGAGGACCGTGCGGCCGTCGTTGGCGAGGCCGCGCAACAGCTGCATGACGTCGCGGTCCATGCCCGGGTCGAGGCCGGAGGTCGGCTCGTCCAGGAAGATCAGCGAGGGCTTGGTGAGCAGTTCCAGGGCGACGGAGACGCGCTTGCGCTGACCACCGGAGAGCGCGGTGATCTTCTTGTCCTTGTGGATGTCCAGCTTGAGCTCGCGCAGCACCTCGTCGATGCGGGCGGCACGCTCGGCCTCGGCGGTGTCGCCGGGGAAGCGGAGCTTGGCCGCGTACTTGAGCGCGGTGCTGACCTTCAGCTCCTTGTGCAGGATGTCGTCCTGCGGGACCAGGCCGATGCGCTGGCGGAGCTCGGCGAACTGCTTGTACAGGTTGCGGTTGTCGTACAGGACGTCGCCCTGGTCGGCGGGCCGGTAGCCGGTCAGCGCCTTGAGCAGGGTGGACTTGCCGGAGCCGGAGGGGCCGATGACGCCGATCAGCGACTTCTCCGGGACGCCGAAGGTGACGTCCTTGAGGATCTGCTTGCCGCCGTCGACCGTGACCGTGAGGTGGCGGGCCGAGAAGGAGACCTCACCGGTGTCGACGAACTCCTCGAGGCGGTCGCCGACGATGCGGAACGTCGAGTGGCCGACGCCGACGATGTCGTTCGGGCCCAGCAGCGCGGTGCCGGACTTCGGCAGCGCCTGGCCGTTGACGTAGGTGCCGTTGTGGCTGCCGAGGTCGCGGATCTCGAAACGGCCGCCGGGCATCGAGTGGAACTCGGCGTGGTGGCGGGAGACCTGGAGGTCGGAGACCACCAGGTCGTTCTCCAGCGCACGGCCGATCCGCATCACGTGTCCCAGCGCGAGCTGGTGGAAGGTCGTCGGGCTGCGGTCGCCGCCGTACTGCGGTGCTCCGCCCTGCGCCGGGAGGGACGCGGCGCCGTCGCCCTGCTGGTGCGGCACGTGGGCCTGCGGCTGCTGCGGCGGCTGGTTCCAGGCCTGCTGGGGCTGCTGGGGAGCCTGGTAGCCGGCTGCCTGCGGCTGGGCGTAGGCCTGGGCCGGAGTCTGCTGGGCCTGCTGCTGCGCCACGGCCGGCTGCGGCGCGGCGGCGGCGCTCAGATTCAGCCGCGGGCCGTCGGTGGCGTTGCCCAGGTGGACCGGCGTGCCGGGAACCAGCGCGGTCTGCTGGACCCGCGCCCCCTGCACGTAGGTGCCGTTGGTGCTGCCGTGGTCTTCGAGCCCCCAACCCTGGCCGTTCCAGGCGATGGTGGCATGCCGCCACGACACCCGCGCATCGTCGATCACCACGTCTCCCTGGGGGTCCCGCCCCAGCGAGTACGACCTGGACGGATCGAGCGTCCAGGTCCTGCCATTCAATTCCAGTACGAGTTCCGGCACTCCAGCCCCACTTAAGTCCCCCGAGATTCCCCCACGACGTCAGGGAGTCTAGGGATGGCGAACATCCGGGGGAACTATTTCAGGCCCACAGCCGTATGTGGAATCCGGGCCTGGCCCGGGCGTCTACGTCTGCCCGTTGACGGGGGCGAAAGTCACCCGGAGAGTGAGATACGGGACTTCTCGCCAGGGGTGTCCCGCCGCGTACGGCTCGGCAGGCATCGGGGGTTCACCGCATGCACCGCATCCGCTGGGGAGACGTGGTCCTGTCCGCCGTGGCCGCTGTGGGCTGGTCCCTGATCGTGATGGGCGGGGGTGGCCGGCCTGGGTCTGCGCCTGCTGGGTGCGGACGCCGCCGGGGGTTCGCTCGGGCCGATGACGGCCGCGGTGGTGGTTCTCGCCGTCGGTGGAACCGTGGACCCCTCGGGTGACGTCTCGGTGTTCGGAGTTGCTGGGGCGGGGGCCGAAACCTCCCTGGACGTCATGCCCTTGGGCGTGTCACTGGCCGGCGCCCTGGTGCTGGCCGGGGTGTTCCTGCGGTCGCTGCGGGCCGGGGAGGGTCCGGGCGGGACGGCGGCCAGGGTCGTGGCGTTCACGGCGCTGCTCGTCGCGACGGCGGGCGGGCTGGCATGGGCCGGGCACGACGTGATCACCCTCGACGGTGTGTCACCGCCGAGCCCCCCCGGTGCGGATCGAGGTGCCAGGGGTCGGGGACATCGGCGGGCTCCTCCCGGACCGCGTCGGCGACCTGATCGAGGCACGGACCCGGGTGGGCTTCTCCGTGGCGACCGGGCCGACACTGCTGGGCGCGGGCCTGTGGGCGCTCGCGGTGCTGGCGGTGGCGCTGCTGGTCTCGCGGCGCGGACCCGCCGCGCTGGCCCGACTGCGTCCCGCCGCCTCGGCGGTGGTGACGGTGCTGCTGGTCGCGGTGGCGGCGGGGCTGGCCGCCGCGGTGTGGGCGGCGGCGGGCGACGAGCACCCCCGGCGGGTGCTGGGCGCAGCGCTGCTGGGCGCACCGAACGGGAGCTGGCTGGGGGTGCTGCTGGGGCTGTCGGTACCGCTGCGCGGCGTGGCCACGGGCAGTTCGGCACGGCTGCTGCCCGATCCGCTGGACGACCTCCTGTCGGCCTCGGCACGGGAGCCCGTGACGGTGGCCCGGCTCGCGGAGTACGACGGGCGGGCCTGGCTGCTGGTCGTGGGCGTCTCGCTGCTGCTGCTCGCCGCGGGTGTGCTGGCGGCCGTACGGACACCCGGACGCGGCGTCGCGGGGTGCGCGGTGCGGCTGGGCGCGGTGACCGGGGTGACCCTGGTGGTGCTGGTGCGGCTGACGCGGCTGTCGGCGGACGCCTCGCTGGCGGTGCTGGGCGTGGACCTGGTGGACGCCGGGGTGGAGCTGCGGGGGGACGTCCCCTACGCCCTGCTGCTGGGCTCGGTGTGGGGTGCCGCGGCCGGTGCGGCCGGTGCGGTGCTGGCGGGCCGGAGGCGGCCGGCGGAGGTCCGGGCCGCGGGCGGTACCGGGGGGCCGGCCCCGGTGGATCCCGGCGCGCCCACGGCCCCGTACGGGACGGGTCCTGGCGGGACGGGCGCGCGGGGTGCGCGTGAGGTGCCGGGTGCGTCGCCGGGGTGGGCGGTGCCGTACCTGGACCCGGACGCCTCCTGGGACGTGACGGTCACCGGCATCCCCCCTCGCCCGCCCCGCCGCACCCCGCCCCCGCAGCGGCCGCCGTTCACCCCTCCGCCCCCGCCGGGCGCCCCGCCGCCGCCGAAGCCGCCGATGCCGCCGGCCCCGCCGCGCTGACGGCCGGGCAGGACGCGGCACGTTCAGGAAATGGGACGGGGGTCCTGTCGTGGGGGCCGGGAAGATACGGTGAGGGCACCATGAGCGCATCGCAGACCTCCGACGTCCCCACCCTCCTCGTCAAGATCTTCGGCAAGGACCGTCCCGGGATCACCGCCGGGCTGTTCGACACCCTCGCCGCCTACTCCGTCGACGTCGTCGACATCGAGCAGGTCGTCACCCGTGGCCGCATCGTCCTGTGCGCCCTCGTCACCAAGCCCGTCGGCGGCACCGAGGGCGACCTGCGGGCCACCGTCCACAGCTGGGCCGAATCGCACAAGCTGCAGGCCGAGATCCTGTCCGGCACCGGCGACAACCGGCCGCGCGGCAGCGGCCGGTCCCACGTCACCGTGCTCGGACATCCGCTCACCGCCGAGTCCACGGCCGCCATCGCCGCGGAAATCACCGGGGCCGGCGGCAACATCGACCGTATCTTCCGCCTCGCCAAGTACCCCGTGACCGCGGTGGAGTTCGCCGTCTCCGGGGTGGAGACGGAGCCGCTGCGCACCGCACTGGCCACGGCCGCCTCGCACATCGGCGTGGACATCGCCGTGGTCTCGGCCGGTCTGCACCGCCGGGCGCAGCGGCTGGTCGTCATGGACGTGGACTCCACGCTCATCCAGGACGAGGTCATCGAGCTCTTCGCCGCCCACGCCGGGTGCGAGGCCGAGGTCGCCGAGGTCACCGAGCGGGCCATGCGCGGGGAGCTGGACTTCGAGCAGTCGCTGCACGCCCGGGTGGCGCTGCTGGCGGGCCTGGACGCGTCCGTCGTCGACAAGGTCCGCGCCGAGGTGCAGCTGACGCCGGGCGCTCGGACCCTGATCCGCACGCTCAAGCGGCTCGGCTACCAGGTGGGCGTGGTCTCGGGCGGCTTCACCCAGGTGACGGACGACCTGCGGGAGCGGCTGGGGCTGGACTTCGCCTCCGCCAACACCCTGGAGATCGTCGACGGGAAGCTGACGGGCAAGGTCACCGGGGAGATCGTGGACCGGGCGGGCAAGGCCCGGCTGCTGCGCCGCTTCGCCGCGGAGGCCGACGTACCGCTGTCCCAGACGGTGGCCATCGGCGACGGCGCCAACGACCTGGACATGCTGAACGCGGCCGGGCTCGGCGTGGCCTTCAACGCCAAGCCGGTGGTCCGCGAGGCCGCGCACACCGCGGTGAACGTGCCCTTCCTCGACGCGGTGCTGTATCTGCTCGGGATCACCCGCGAGGAGATCGAGGCCGCCGACCTGGCCTGACCCGTCACGGGTGCGCGAGGCACCCCGGTCCCCGAACGTGAGGGCCCCGGCGGCCGGTGCGGCTGCCGGGGCCCGCTCGCGTGCCGTGCCGGTCAGTGCCCCTTGGGGGTCCAGTAGTCCAGCAGGGTGCCCACCCCGTGCTCCAGGGACTTCCACGATCCGGTGAAGGAGACGACGGCGAGCGCAGCGGTCGGGAACCCCGTACGGGTCATCCGCGCCAGGGTGTCGCCCTCCGCGCGCCCGGCGAGGGCGTCGGCGAGGGCGTGCATGCCGGGGTTGTGGCCGATGACGAGGAGGTCGGAGACCTCGTCGGAGGTCTCGTTCAGCAGGGCGATGAGCTCGCCCGGCGAGGCGTCGTAGATCCGCTCCTCGTAGTGGGTCTTCGGCCGGTGCGGCATCTCCTGGACGGCGAGCTTCCAGGTCTCGCGGGTGCGGGCCGCGGTCGAGCAGAGGGCCAGGTCGAAGACGATGCCGGTCTCGGCGAGCTTCAGACCGACGGCCGGCGCGTCCTTGCGGCCCCGTTCCGCCAGCGGACGGTCGTGGTCGGACACATCGGGCCAGTCGGCCTTGGCATGCCGGAGGAGGGCGATCCTGCGGGGTGTGTCTGCGCTCATGGCTCCCAGCTTCGCATGAAACGGGCCGTGGAGCGCAGGGTGTTGAGGGGGCTCGTCCCAGGTGGTGGGGGCGCTCGCGAGGTCAGACGACGGCGCGCAGGAGCTGTTCGACGAGCTGGACGAGGCCGGAGACCCCGCCGGTGGCCGCGTGGGCCTCACCGGATCCCGTGAGGAGCAGCAGCAGGAGGCCGAAGGCGAGTGCGGGCAGCGCCGGCGCCCACCAGTGCAGCCGGGTGCTCACAGCGGTGGTCGTGCGCGTCCGGCGGGCGGGGGCAAGGGACCGTGTGTGCGTGGGGGCCGACATGGCCGCCTCCGTGGGTGTGTGGACCGGACTGGCTCGCTGCCTGCGAATCTACGGATCCGGGACGGCGGTTCCCATCCGGGGCACACCCCACTTCACCCTGAGCCTGACCCCCTAGGGGTGGGTGGGGATGTCCCTACCCACGCCAGCGGCCGCGGCCGGGGTCGCGTTCGTCACGGCGAGGCGATCGTCGCGATCACGGAGATGATCACGGAGACGACGAGCATGGCGCCGAGGACGAGGCCGAGCTTCCTGCGGCCGCCCTCCGGGTTCGGTTCGAGTACGGGTGACATGCGGTTCAGTCTCGCATGCCGCATTCGTCCTCGATCGTGCGGTCCCTGCCCGCGAGGACGCCGAGGGCGATCTGCGGTACGAGCAGGCCGGCCATCAGGGCGAGCGGCAGGTCCCAGCCTCCGCTGTGCTGGTAGAGGGCGCCGATGACGAGCGGGCCGGGGATGGAGATGAGGTAGCCGGTGCTCTGCGCGAAGGCGGAGAGCCTGACCACGCCCGCCGGGGACTTGGCGCGCAGTCCGATCATGGTGATGACGAGGGGGAAGGCGCAGTTGGAGACGCCGAGCAGGAGGGCCCATGCCCAGGCTCCGGCGGCGGGGGCCGAGAAGAGGCCGAGGTAGCCGACGAGGCCGAAGACGCCGAGGGTTGCCGCGATGGCGCCCTGGTTCCTCATGCGGCCGGCCAGGCCGGGGATGACGAAGGCGAGCGGTACGCCCATGACCATGGTGACGGCGAGCAGGACGCCGGCGGTGGAGGCGGAGACCCCGGCGTCGCGGAAGATCTGCGGGAGCCAGCCCATGGTGATGTAGGCGCCCGTGGCCTGGAGACCGAAGTAGCAGGCCAGGGCCCAGGCGGTGCGGCTACGGACGACCCGCGGGCCCGCGTCGCTCCCTGCGGCGGCATTCGCGCCGGAGCCGGCGGCGTCCCGGGGCCGGTCGGCACGAGCGGCGGCGCGCGCGATGGGCAGCCACAGCAGTACGGCGACCACGGCGAGGGAGGCCCACATCAGCAGGCCGGTGCGCCAGCTGCCGCCGAGGGCCTCGGTCAGCGGGACGGTCGCGGCGGCGGCGAGCGAGGTACCGGCGGCCAGGGCCATGGAGTAGAGGCCGGTCATGGTGCCGACCCGGTCCGGGAAGTAGCGCTTGACGATCACCGGGAGCAGGACGTTGGTGAGGGCGATGCCGGCCAGGGACAGGGCGCTGGCGGCCAGGAACCCGGCGGCGCCGGCCGCGAAGGGGCGGATCAGCAGCCCGGCGGCGACGGCGGCCATGCCCGCGCAGACGACGGCGACCGGGCCGAAGCGGCGGGAGAGCCGGGGCGCGGTGACACCGAAGACCGCGAAGCACAGGGCCGGGACGGAGGTGATCAGGCCCGCGACGGTGCCGCTCATGCCCAGACCGGCCCGGGTCTCCTCGAAGAGGGCGCCGAGGCTGGTGATGGCGGGGCGCAGGTTGAGGGCGGCCAGCACGATTCCGACGATGAGCACGGGGCCGAGCCAGGCCGGCGGGGCCGGCGCGTGCGGGGTGGCGACGGCGGCGGCTGCCGCGGCGGGCCGGTGGAGCGTCTTGGTCTCTTCGTCGGACATTCACCCATCATAGAATCATGGGATGATTGGTTGTCCAGCGGCGTCAGCCACACTTGCACCCGCACCGCAGCAGCGGCCGCGACCCCGGCCGCACGTGAGAGGAACCCATGCCGCTGACCTCGCCCCGGCGCTCCGCGCTCGTCGATCAGGTGATCGCCCAGTTGCGCAACCAGATCACCTCCGGCGAGTGGCCGGTCGGCTCGCGCATCCCCACCGAGCCGGAGCTCGTGGAGCTGATGGGCGTCGCCCGCAACACCGTGCGCGAGGCCGTGCGCGCGCTGGCGCACAACGGCCTGCTCGACATCCGGCAGGGCTCGGGTACGTACGTCATCGCGACCAGCGAGCTGGCCGGCGTCATGCACCGCCGCTTCGCCGGGGCCGAGCCGAGGCACATCGCCGAGCTCCGCTCCACGCTGGAGTCCTCAGCGGCCCGGCTGGCCGCGGAGCGCCGCACGGAACGGGACCTGCTCCAGCTGGACGCCCTGCTGGCGCGCCGCGAGGAGGCCTGGGCGGGCGGGAACGCGGAGCTCTTCGTGGCGGCGGACGTGAGTCTGCACATGGCGGTGGTGACGGCCTCGCACAACGACGTGCTGATCGAGCTGTACGCGGACCTCGGCGAGCTGGTCGCCGACTGGCTGCGGGCCGACGTGGGCGCCGTGCTGGACCCCGCAGCCCATCTCGACCACACCCGACTGATCGAGGCGATCCGGCGCGGGGACGGGGACGCGGCGGCTTCGGAGGCCGCGGGCTATCCGTTCGTCTGCCTCGGCAAGGAGGCCGGGCGGACCGAGGGGCCGGGGGACGCCCAGGGGGGTCCGGTCACGGCCGCCGGTGGCTGACCCAGGCCGCGCGGACCTCCTTCCAGCAGCGGCCGGTGAGTTCGGCCCGGGCGGCCGGGCCCACGGCCACGGCCGCGCCGTCGCCGTCCAGGTCCCACCAGCGGTCGCACTCGACGTGCAGGCTCACCAGGTCGGTCTCCGGATAGGCGTTGTGGCAGTGCGCGGTCACCAGGGAGCCCTCGATGGAGGTGGCGCAGTCGGCGCCGAAGAGTTCGCGGGCGGCGGGCCGCGAAGGCTGCGCGGGGGGCTCGGCGGGGATGTCGGCGAGGTCGACGGCGGCGGGCGTCGCCGCCTCGGCGCCCGGAGCCGCCTCGTCTCCGGAGGACTGAGCGGCCACGGCCGGGATCAGGAGTCCGGTCACGATCACTGATGTGACCAGTATCGATACTGCTCGGCTCGGCCTGGTGCGCACCCCTGCCTCCTCCCCGCCGAAGCCGGGAAGATCCCGACTTGGTCAGTTTGCAGGCATCTGTCCTGGTTTTCGACTCGGAAAGATCCGGTCGGCCGCTGAACATGCGAGCGAAGGCGGTCGGCGGACGCGAGAACGGCGGCGGCCGCGCCTCCCTCGGGGGGAAGCGCGGCCGCCGCCGCACGGATGCTCGGTTGCGGCCCGGGGTCAGGCACCCATCGCGTGGACGCCGCCGTCCACGTGGACGATCTCACCCGTGGTCTTCGGGAACCAGTCCGACAGCAGGGCGACGACGCCGCGGCCGGTCGGCTCCGGGTCGCTCATGTCCCACTCCAGCATGGAGCGGGTGTTCCAGACCTCGGCCAGCTCGCCGAATCCCGGAATGGACTTCGCGGCCATGGAGCCGATCGGACCGGCCGAGACCAGGTTGCAGCGGATGTTCTCCTTGCCCAGGTCGCGGGCGAGGTACCGGCTGGTGGCCTCCAGGGCGGCCTTGGCCGGGCCCATCCAGTCGTACTGCGGCCAGGCGAACTGCGCGTCGAAGGTGAGGCCGACGACGGCCCCGCCCTCCGCCGGGAAGAGCGGCTTGCAGGCCATGGTCAGCGACTTCAGAGAGAACGCCGAGACATGCATGGCGGTGGCGACCGACTCGAACGGCGTGTTCAGGAAGTTGCCGCCGAGCGCGTCCTGCGGCGCGAAGCCGATGGAGTGCACGACGCCGTCGAGGCCGCCGAGCTCGTCGCGGACGAGTCCCTCCAGGCGGGCCAGGTGCTCATCGTTGGTGACGTCGAGCTCGATCACCTTGACCGGCTTGGGCAGCTTCTTCGCGATGCGCTCCGTCAGCGAGGGGCGGGGCCACGCGGTGAGGATGACCTCGGCGCCCTGCTCCTGCGCCAGCCTGGCCGTGTGGAAGGCGATGGAGGACTCCATCAGCACACCCGTGATGAGGATGCGCTTGCCCTCGAGAATTCCGCTCATGGTGATCAGTGACCCATGCCCAATCCGCCGTCAACGGGAATGACGGCTCCGGTGATGTACGCGGCGTCGTCGGACGCCAGGAAGCGGACGGCTGCCGCGATCTCCTCGGGCTGCGCGTAGCGGGCCAGCGGCACCTGCGCCACGATCCCCGCACGCTGCTCGTCGGTGAGCACCTTCGTCATGTCGGTGTCCACGAACCCGGGCGCGACGACGTTGAAGGTGATGTTGCGGGAGCCCAGCTCGCGGGCGAGCGAGCGGGCGAAGCCGACCAGCGCGGCCTTGGAGGCGGCGTAGTTCGCCTGCCCCGCCGAGCCGAGGAGCCCGACCACCGAGGAGATCAGGACGACCCGGCCCTTCTTGGCGCGGAGCATGCCGCGGTTCGCGCGCTTGACCACCCGGAACGTGCCGGTGAGGTTGGTGTCGACCACGGAGGCGAAGTCCTCCTCGGACATCCGCATCAGCAGCGTGTCCTTGGTGATGCCGGCGTTGGCCACGAGCACCTCGACCGCGCCGTGCGCGTCCTCGATCTGCTTGTAGGCCTGCTCCACCTGCTCGGAGTCGGTGATGTCGCAGCGCACCGCCAGGACACCGAGCTCGGTGAGCGCCTGCGGCGGCTCACCCGACCGGTACGTGATCGCGACCTTGTCGCCGGCCTCCGCGAAGGCTCGGGCGATGGCGAGGCCGATGCCCCGGTTTCCTCCGGTGACGAGAACCGAGCGGCTCAACGGATCACCCTTTCGCTAGCGGTCTGAATACCGAAAACCTATAGGTCGCGTCGCTCGTCCGGGGAATCGACCCCCGACAGGGCCGCGCAGCGGGCTCTGTCGAGTCCCTACAGAAAGATGTAGGCACAAGCACCCCGATCGCGACATGATCGGGGCGACCGTCCCCGACCCCGGGAGGACTTCCGTGCCCCATTCCATCGACGCGGCCTTCACCGCGCTGCCCCTGCGGGCGCTCGCCGACGCGGCGCTCGCCCGGGCCCGCGCGCTGGGTGCCGACCATGCCGACTTCCGGCTGGAGCGGATCCGCAGCGCCTCGTGGCGGCTGCGTGACGCCAAGCCTTCCGGTGGGTCCGACACCACCGACCTCGGCTACGCGGTCCGGGTCGTACACGCCGGCAGCTGGGGCTTCGCCTCCGGCGTGGACCTGACCATGGACGGCGCCGCCAGGGTGGCCTCCCAGGCCGTGGCCATGGCGAAGCTGTCCGCGCAGGTGCTCAGGGCCGCCGGTTCGGACGAGCGCGTGGAGCTCGCCGAGGAGCCGGTGCACGCGGACCAGACGTGGATCTCCGCCTACGAGGTGAACCCCTTCGAGGTGCCGGACGCGGAGAAGGCCGCGCTGCTCGCCGACTGGAGCTCCCGTCTTCTGGCGGCCGACGGCGTGGCGCACGTGGACGCGTCGCTGCTCGCCGTACACGAGAACAAGTTCTATGCCGACACCGCGGGCACCACGACCACGCAGCAGCGGGTCCGGATCCACCCGCAGCTCACGGCGGTCGCGGTGAACGGCACGACGGGCGAGTTCGACTCGATGCGCACCATCGCCCCACCCGCCGGCCGCGGCTGGGAGTACCTGACGGGCACCGGCTGGGACTGGAACGCCGAGCTGGAGGAGATCCCCGGCCTGCTCGCCGAGAAGATGCGGGCACCGAGCGTGCAGGCCGGGCGTTACGACCTGGTGGTCGATCCGTCCAACCTGTGGCTCACCATCCACGAGTCGATCGGCCACGCCACCGAGCTCGACCGGGCGCTGGGCTACGAGGCGGCGTACGCGGGCACCTCCTTCGCCACCTTCGACCAGCTCGGCAAGCTCAGGTACGGCTCTCCGATCATGAACGTGACGGGCGACCGCACCGCTGAGCACGGGCTGGCCACCGTCGGCTTCGACGATGAGGGCGTCCAGGCGCAGAGCTGGGACCTGGTCAAGGACGGCACCCTGGTCGGCTACCAGCTCGACCGGCGGATCGCGAGGCTGACCGGCCTCGGACGTTCCAACGGCTGCGCCTTCGCCGACTCTCCCGGGCACGTGCCCGTCCAGCGGATGGCGAACGTGTCCCTCCAGCCGGACCCCGGCGGACTGTCGACCGAGGACCTCATCGGCGGCGTGGAACGCGGGATCTACGTGGTCGGCGACCGCTCCTGGTCGATCGACATGCAGCGCTACAACTTCCAGTTCACCGGGCAGCGGTTCTTCCGGATCGAGAACGGCAGGCTGGCCGGGCAGCTGCGGGACGTGGCCTACCAGGCCACCACCACCGACTTCTGGGGCTCGATGGAGAAGGTCGGGGGCCCGCAGACCTATGTCCTGGGCGGCGCCTTCAACTGCGGCAAGGCCCAGCCGGGCCAGGTCGCGGCGGTCTCGCACGGCTGCCCGTCCGCGCTGTTCCGCGACGTGAACATCCTGAACACCACGCAGGAGGCCGGCCGATGAGCACGCACGATCACCACGGGATCCGCCGGGGGTCCGGGGGTCGCCCCCCGGGACAGCACAGTCTGAACACCACGCAGGAGGACGGCCGATGAGCCGATCGACCAAGCCGCACGAGATCGTCGAGCGGGCCCTGGAGCTGTCCACCGCCGACGGGTGCGTCGTCATCGCCGACGAGGAGTCGAGCGCCAACCTGCGCTGGGCCGGCAACGCCCTGACGACCAACGGCGTCACCCGCGGGCGGACCCTGACCGTCATCGCGACCGTCGACGGCAAGGAGGGCACTGCCTCGGGGGTCGTGTCGCGCTCCGCCGTCACCGCGGAGGACCTGGAGCCGCTGGTGCGGGCCGCCGAGGCGGCCGCGCGGGGAGCGGGTCCCGCCGAGGACGCCCAGCCGCTGGTCACCGGGGCCCCGGCCTCGCCGGACTTCACCGACGGCCCGGCCGAAACCACCTCCGCCGTGTTCGCGGACTTCGCCCCGGCCCTGGGAGAGGCCTTCGCCCGGGCCCGGGCGGGCGGCCGGGAACTGTACGGCTTCGCCAACCACGAGCTGGTCTCCACCTACGTCGGCACCTCGACCGGCCTGCGGCTGCGCCACGACCAGCCCAACGGCACCCTGGAGCTCAACGCGAAGTCCCCGGACCGCCTGCGCTCGGCCTGGGCGGGCCGCTCCACCCGGGACTTCAAGGACGTGGACCCCACCGCGCTGGACGCGGAGCTCGCCGTACGGCTGGGCTGGGCGGAGCGGAGGATCGACCTGCCGGCCGGACGGTACGAGACGCTGCTGCCGCCGACGGCCGTGGCGGACCTGCTGATCTACCAGATGTGGTCGGCGTCCGCCCGGGACGCGGTGGAGGGCCGCACGGTCTTCTCCAAGCCCGGCGGCGGCACCCGGCTCGGCGAGAAGCTGACCGACCTGCCGCTGACGCTGCGCAGCGACCCGAACGCGCCGGGCCTGGAGTCCGCGCCCTTCGTCATTGCCCACAGCTCCGGCGACGACGTCTCGGCCTTCGACAACGGCCTACCGGTCCCGGCGACCGAGTGGATCCGGGACGGCGAGCTGGCCCGACTCTCGACCACCCGGCACACGGCCGGCCTGACCGGCCTGCCCGTCTCCCCCGGCTTCGGGAACCTGATCCTGGACGGCGGCGGTGACAAGACCCTGGACGAGATGGTCGCGGACACCCGGCGGGGCCTGCTGCTGACCTGCCTGTGGTACATCCGCGAGGTGGACCCGGCCACCCTGCTGCTCACGGGCCTCACCCGGGACGGCGTCTATCTGGTGGAGGACGGGCAGGTCGTGGGCGAGGTGAACAACTTCCGGTTCAACGAATCCCCGGTGGACCTGCTGTCGCGGGCCTCGGAGGCGGGCCGGACGGAGAAGACCCTGCCGCGCGAGTGGAGCGACTGGTTCACACGGGCCGCGATGCCGGCTGTCCGCATCCCGGACTTCAACATGAGTTCGGTGAGTAAGGGCGTCTGACCCACCTAGACTGAGCACGGCATTTCCACAGAACGTAAGGAGTCGAGAGACCGTGACGGACATCGTCGACGAACTGAAGTGGCGCGGGCTCTTCGCCCAGTCCACCGACGAAGAAGCGCTGCGCAAGGCCTTCGCGGACGGTCCGGTCACGTTCTATTGCGGCTACGACCCGACCGCCGCCTCACTGCACGTCGGCCACCTGGTGCAGGTGCTCACGATGCGGCGGCTGCAGCTGGCGGGCAACCGGCCGCTCGCGCTGGTCGGCGGGGCCACCGGTCAGATCGGTGACCCCCGTCCGACCGCCGAGCGCACCCTGAACGACCCCGCGGTCATCGCGGAGTGGGTGACCCGGCTGCGCTCGCAGATCGAGCCGTTCCTGTCCTTCGAGGGCGAGAACGCCGCGGTCCTGGTCAACAACCTGGACTGGACGGCGGGCATGTCCGCCATCGAGTTCCTGCGGGACATCGGCAAGCACTTCCGCGTCAACAAGATGCTGACGAAGGACTCAGTCGCCAAGCGGCTGGAGTCGGACCAGGGCATCAGCTACACGGAGTTCAGCTACCAGCTGCTCCAGGGCATGGACTTCCTGGAGCTGTACCGGCGTCACGGCTGCACCCTGCAGCAGGGCGGCTCGGACCAGTGGGGCAACCTGACGGCCGGCCTGGACCTGATCCACCGGGTCGAGCCGGACGCACACGTCCACGCGATGGCGACCCCGCTGATGGTCAAGGCGGACGGCACGAAGTTCGGCAAGACCGAGGGTGGGGCCGTCTGGCTGGACCCGGAGATGACCACACCGTACGCGTTCTACCAGTTCTGGCTGAACGTGGACGACCGGGACATTTCCACCTATATGCGGATCCTTTCCTTCAGGTCCCGCGAGGAGCTGGAGGAACTGGAGGCGCAGACCGCCGAGCGGCCGCAGGCACGCGCCGCCCAGCGGGCGCTGGCGGAGGAGCTGACCACGCTGGTGCACGGCGCCGACCAGTGCGCCGCCGTGATCGCCGCGTCGCGGGCACTGTTCGGTCAGGGCGATCTGGCCGAGCTGGACGAGGCCACGCTGGCCGCGGCCCTGTCCGAGCTGCCGCACGCCGAGGTGGCGGAGCCGGCCCCGGTAGTGGACCTCTTCGCACAGACGGGCCTGGTCGCGAGCAAGTCGGCCGGCCGCCGGACCGTGAAGGAGGGCGGCGCCTACGTGAACAACGTGAAGGTCACCGCCGAGGACGCGGTCCCCGCCAAGGAGGACCTGCTGCACGGGCGCTGGCTGGTGCTGCGCCGCGGCAAGAAGAACCTGGCGGCGGTCGAGGTCACCGGCGCCTGACCGGCGCGGGAGGCGGACCCGCACGGCACACGGCGGAGGGGCCGGTTCGGACTCGTGGTCCGGCCGGCCCCTCCGGCGTGTGCCGCACCCCTAAGTCGTCTGCCGACTGCTGCCGCGCATCGCCTTGTAGGCCATTTCGCCGAGGAAGACGAAGAGGACCGCTCCCGCGAGCTGCAGGAGGTGGCGGGTCCAGTCGATGCCCCGGGTGTCGGCGACGCCGATCCAGACGGCGACGGCGTTGCCGAGGATGCCGCCGACGATGCCCATCAGCGTGGTCAGCCACAGTGGCTGGTGCTGTCTGCCCGGCAGGATGGCCCTGGCTATCAGCCCCAGTACGAAACCGACGATGATCGCCCACAACCAGCTCATGTCCAGCCTCCTCCCGGCGCGGTGTGCGCACGTGGGCCCAGTTTCGACCCGTCCGGCGTACCGCGCATTTCGGGCGGCACCGTTGGGGGTCCCCCTGTCCCCGCGGCGGCGGGGGCCGCGTACCGTGGAGAGGGTCCGGGCAGCGGAACGCCCGGCCGGCGATCGGGTGGTAGTGACGTGGAACGGGTCAAGCGACAGAAGCGGAACGGGGCCGAGGTCTTCCGGATCACCGGCGCGCGCATGGGGCTCGCCGAGGACGTGCGGGGCCGCCAGCGCCGCTACGTCATCTCGATGACGGTGCGGACCCTGTCGGTCATCGCGACCGTGCTGTTGTGGAACGTATCGCGCCCGGTGGCTGTGGTGACGCTCGTCGCGGGCGCGCTGCTGCCGTACGTGGCCGTGGTCATCGCCAACGCCGGCCGCGAGTCGACGCCGTCGCTGCCCTCCCATTTCGTCCCGGCTCCCGTCCGTCCGGCGCTGGACGCGGGAAACCTCAATAAAAGCTCAGATCAATCATGAAGTTCCGGTGCACTGCACCGGGTCCTGCGTGACATACTGCTCACGCGCTCCGCATCCCCCGTCGGAGCGACGGACCGACGCCGGGCAGCTCCCCCCGTGGCTGCTCGGCGTCGCCCTTCCGTTCTAGGGTGGGGCCGTGACTTCCTCCGACTCCCCCACCCCCGAAGAAATCCCCACCTGCTCGGCCAAGGGCTGCCGTGACGCGGCCGTCTGGGTCCTCGCGTGGAACAATCCGGCGCTGCACACGCCGGAGCGGCGCAAGACGTGGCTGGCATGCGAGGAGCACCGCGAACACCTCTCCCAGTTCCTGGGGGTCCGCGGTTTCCTCAAGGACGTCGTCGGGCTCGACGCGTGGGTGCAGCCGGAGGGCTCGGAGCGCCCGCGCTGATCAGCCGCCGATCGCGGACATGGGGCGGTCGGGCTGGAGGAACGTCGGGTCGTCGAGGCCGGAGCCGGCCTTCTTGCCCCACATCGCCACCTTCCACAGCCGGGCGATCTCCTCGTCCGGGGCGCCCGAGCGCAGGGCGGAGCGCAGGTCCGATTCCTCGGTGGCGAACAGGCACGTACGGATCTGGCCGTCGGCCGTGAGCCGGGTACGGTCGCACGCGCCGCAGAACGGCCGGGTGACCGAGGCGATGACACCGACGGTGGCGGGGCCTCCGTCGACCACCCAGCGCTCGGCCGGGGCGGAGCCGCGCTCGTCCACACCCTCCTCGGTGAGCGTGAAGCGCGTGCGCAGCGACTCCAGGATGTCCCCGGCGGTGATCATGCCGTCGCGCTTCCAGCCGTGCTGGGCGTCGAGGGGCATCTGCTCGATGAAGCGGAGCTCGTACTGGTTCTCGACGGCCCAGGCCAGCAGGTCGGGGGCCTCGTCGTCGTTGAGCCCCGGCATGAGCACGGCGTTGACCTTGACGGGAGTGAGGCCGGCCTCGCGGGCCGCGGCCATGCCCTCGATGACGTCCTTGTGCCGGTCACGGCGGGTGAGGGTCTTGAACACCTCGGGGCGCAGGGTGTCCAGGGAGACGTTCACCCGGTCCAGGCCGGCGGTCTTCAGGGCCTGAGCGGTGCGGCGCAGGCCGATGCCGTTGGTGGTCAGCGACATCTTGGGGCGGGGCTCCAGGGCCGCGCACCGTTCGACGATCCCGACCAGGCCGGGTCTCAGCAGCGGTTCGCCGCCGGTGAAGCGGACCTCGGTGATGCCGAGCTGCGTGACGGCGATGCGGATCAGCCTGACGATCTCGTCGTCGGTGAGCAGATCGGACTTGCCGAGCCACTGCAGGCCCTCTTCGGGCATGCAGTAGGTGCAGCGCAGGTTGCACCGGTCGGTGAGCGAGACGCGCAGGTCAGTGGCCACGCGGCCATAGGTGTCGAGAAGCACTGTGGGCCCCCTCCCCTGTCCGGAAGTAGACGTACGCGCGACATCGGATCCACTTCACGCGTTCTATTTCGAGACTACGGGACGCATGTGTCGTTCCGTGATGCCCGAATGAACGAGACGTGACACGGCCGTGTCGTAGGGACCTACGACACGGCCACGCCAGGTGTTCGGACGATGTCAGTGCGCCCCCGTTCCGGTGAGGGAGCGCACCTCCAGCTCGGCGAACTTCTGCGGGTCGGCCTTCTCCTTCGTCAGGACGGTTCCCAGCCATCCCAGGAGGAAGCCGAGGGGGATGGAGATGAGGCCCGGGTTCTCCAGCGGGAACCAGAAGAAGTCCGCGTCCTTGAACATCGAGGTCGGCTTTCCGGACACGACCGGGGAGAACAGCACCAGGCCGACGGCCGAAACGAGTCCGCCGTAGATGGACCAGAGCGCCCCCTGGGTGTTGAAGCGCTTCCAAAAGAGGCTGTAGAGGATCGTCGGCAGGTTGGCGGAGGCGGCGACCGCGAAGGCGAGTGCGACGAGCCCGGCCACGTTCAGGTCGCGGGCCAGGGCTCCCAGGCCGATGGCGACCGCGCCGATGACGACGGTGGACCAGCGGGCGGCGCGCACCTCCTCCTGCTCGGTGGCCCTGCCCTTGCGGATCACGTTCACGTACAGGTCGTGGGCGAAGGACGAGGAGGAGGCGAGGGTGAGCCCCGCGACCACGGCGAGGATGGTGGCGAAGGCGACCGCGGAGATCACGGCGAGCAGGACGGCCCCGCCGGTGGAGTCCGCACCGCCGCCGACGGCCTGGGCCAGCAGGGGCGCGGCGGTGTTGCCGGCCCTGTTGGAGGCCAGGATGTCGGCCCGCTCCAGCAGGGCCGCGGCACCGAAGCCGAGGGCGATGGTCATGAGGTAGAAGGCGCCGATGATGCCGATGGCCCAGTTGACGGACTTGCGGGCGGCCTTCGCGGTGGGCACGGTGTAGAAGCGGATCAGGATGTGCGGGAGGCCGGCGGTGCCCAGGACGAGGGCGAGGCCGAGGGAGATGAAGTCCAGCTTCGAGGTCGCGTCCTTGCCGTACTTGAGGCCCGGTTCGAGGAACTTGGCCCCCTGACCGCTGTTCTCGGCCGCCTTTCCGAGCAGGTCGGACACGTTGAAGTGGAACTTCAGGAGCACCAGGAAGGTGATCAGGAGGGCGCCCGCGATCAGCAGGACCGCTTTGACCATCTGGACCCAGGTGGTGCCCTTCATCCCTCCGATGGTCACGTACACGATCATCAGGACGCCGACCAGCGCCACGACCGCCACCTTGCCCCCGTCGCTGGTGATGCCGAGGAGCAGGGACACCAGGACGCCGGCGCCGGCCATCTGGGCGAGCAGGTAGAAGATCGAGACCACGATGGTGGAGGCCCCGGCGGCGGTGCGGACGGGCCGCTGGCGCATCCGGTACGCGAGGACGTCGCCCATGGTGTAGCGGCCGGAGTTGCGCAGCGGCTCGGCGACGAGCAGCAGGGCGACCAGCCAGGCCACGAGGAAGCCGATCGAGTACAGGAAGCCGTCGTAGCCGAAGAGGGCGATGGCGCCGGCGATGCCGAGGAAGGACGCGGCGGACATGTAGTCGCCGGAGATGGCGAGGCCGTTCTGGAAGCCGGTGAACTGGCGGCCGCCCGCGTAGAAGTCCGCGGCGTCCTTGGTCTGGCGGCCGGCCCAGACCGTGATGATCAGGGTGGCGACGACGAACAGCCCGAACAGGGTGATGATGAGCGGGCGGTGTTCGGAGGCTCCTGCCGCGAGCGGCGTCAGGTGGTGCGTTCCACTCATTCGGAGCCCTCCATCCGCGCCTTGATGGCCGCCGCCCGGGGGTCGAGCCTGGCGGCGGCGTGGCGCGCGTACAGCCAGGCGATGAGGAAGGTCGTCGCGAACTGTGCGAGTCCGAGCACCAGGGCGACATTGATGTTGCCGAAGACCTTGGTCCCCATGAAGCCGCCCGCGTAGTTGGAGAGCAGGACGTAGAGCAGGTACCAGGCGATGAAGGCCGCGGTGAGCGGGAAGGCGAAGGAGCGGTAGGAGCTGCGGAGTTCGGCGAACTCGGGGCTCTGCTGGACGCTCACGAACTCATCTGCCGTGGGGCCCGCCAGGGGCGTTCCCGCGCTGCCCGGAGGCGGCGCTGCTTCGGTGGTCACGGGGGGATCTCCTTGTGACGCGGGTGCGGTGGGGACGACGGACAAAACAACCTCCGTGTGGGGGGATCGATGGCGCTGAGCCCCCTCTGTCAACGGCACGGCCGGCGTGTCGGGACGGTTCAACGCCCTTGGATTCTTCGGGGACCGATTTCTCGAACTGATGGCGGAAAGGGGAACGTCGGCACTAGGTTCACTTGTCATGGACCCGCCCGACGCGACCGCGTACGGGCGGCTTTTCAAGATGATCTGGAGAACCCATGGCTCATCTGGGACCCGTCCGCCGGCGTGCCCTCGCCGTACCGGTCGGCCTGGCGCTCACCGCCTCGCTCGCCCTGCTGCCCTCGGTGTCGGCCGCCGCCGCCCCGCTGGCCGGCACCGCGGACACGGCGACGGCTTCGAGGGCCGCGGCCACCGGCCCCGAACTGTCGTACGTGGCGAACCTGAACGCCTACGCCACGGTGAAGGCGGCGAAGAAGGCCGTCGAGCGGGCCGGTGGAACGGTGGTGACGGCCTATGAGGAGATCGGGGTCGTCGTCGCACACTCCCAGAACCCGGACTTCGCCAAGCGGCTGCGCGCCCAGCGTGGGCTGTTCGTGTCCGTCGGCGCCACCCGGACGGCCCCGATGTCGGCCGTGCAGACCACCGAGGAGGGCGCGACCCAGCGGCTGAGCGAGGCGGACGCCGCCAAGGCGGCGGCACAGGCCCAGGAGGGGCAGGAACCGCTCGAACCCAACCAGTGGGACCTGCGGGCGATCAAGGCCGACGAGGCTCACAAGATCAACGATGGCAGCCGGAACGTCACCGTGGGCATCATCGACACGGGCGTGGACGACACCCACCCCGACCTCGCCCCGAACTTCTCCAAGGGCCAGTCCGCCAACTGCGTGGGCGGCGTCGCGGACACCACCGAGGGCGCCTGGCGCCCGTACCCGGACGGCAGCGACCACGGCACGCACGTGGCCGGCACCATCGGCGCCCCGCGCAACGGCATCGGCATCAGCGGTGTGGCGCCCGGCGTGAAGATCGCCGCGATCAAGGTGAGCGAGCCCGGGACCAGCCTCTTCTACACCGAGGCGGTCGTCTGCGGCTTCATGTTCGCCGCCGAGAAGGGGATCGAGGTGACCAACAACAGCTACTACGTCGACCCGTGGCTCTTCAACTGCAAGACCGACGACGACCAGAAGGCGCTGGTGGAGGCCATCGGGCGGGCGACCCGGTACGCCGAGCGCAAGGGCACGCTGCACGTGGCCTCGGCCGGCAACTCCAACCAGGACCTGGCGGCGGCCTCCCTGGAGGACACGACCAGCCCGAACGACACCACCCCGGTCACCCGCACCATCGACCCGAAGGTCTGCCTGGACCTGCCCACGCAGCTGCCGGGCGTGGTCACCGTCTCCGCGACCGGCGACAAGGGCCTGCGCTCGTACTACTCCAGCTACGGCCTCGGGGTCGTGGACGTCGCGGCCCCCGGCGGCGACAAGTGGCAGGTCCCGGCCACCCCGGACGCCAACGGGCGCGTGCTCTCGACCGTCCCGGGCGGCGGCTACGGCTACAAGCAGGGCACCTCGATGGCCGCCCCGCACGTCGCGGGCGTCGCGGCGCTGCTCAAGAGCGCCCACCCGTCGGCGACGCCGTCGCAGCTCCGGACGATGCTGAAGGCGCAGGCCGCCAAGGCGGCCTGCCCGGCGCAGATATACGACGCCACGGGCACCCTGGTCAACGCCACCACCTGCCAGGCCAAGTGGGGCCAGACCGGCTACTACGGCTACGGCGTCGTGGACGCCCTCAAGGCCGTGAAGTAGTCCCGCGCGGTGAACGGCCGGGCCGGGCGGGGACCACTCCGCCCGGCCCGGCCGCGCCCGACGGCGGGCCCGGGCCCGTACCGGCCGCGGATCACGGCTCGCGCACCCGGGGCACCGTCAGGGCTTGATCAGCACCTTGAGCGCGCTGCGGTCGTCCATCGCGCGGTAGCCGTCCGGGACCTCGTCCAGAAGGACGGCACGGTCGAAGACGGGCGACGGGTCGATCGCCCCGCTCAGCACGTCCTCCAGCAGCTCCGGAATGTAGGCGCGGACCGGGGCCACACCACCGCGCAGGGTGATGTTGCGGTCGAACATGACGCCGAGGTCGAGGCCGGTGCCACTGCCGTGCGGGACGCCGACGTAGCCGATCGCCCCGCCGTCGCGGGTGATGTTCACCGCGGTGCGCATGGACTGCTCGGTGCCGACCGCCTCGATGACGCAGTGCGCGCCACGGCCGCCGGTCAGCTCGCGCACGGCCGCCTCGGCGGCCTCGCCGCGCTCGGCGACGACATCGGTGGCTCCGAACAGCCTGGCGATGTCCGTACGGACGGTGTGGCGGCCCAGGGCGATGATCCGCTCGGCGCCGAGGCGCCTGGCGGCGAGGACGCCGCACAGGCCGACGGCGCCGTCGCCGACCACGGCGACCGTGGCGCCCGGACGCGCGCCCGCGCCCAGGGCGGCGTGGTGCCCGGTGCCCATGACGTCGGAGAGGGCGAGCAGGCCGGTGAGCAGGTGGTCGTCGGAGGCGGCCTCGGCGGGCAGCTTCACCAGCGTGCCGTCGGCGTGCGGGACGCGCACGGCCTCGCCCTGACCGCCGTCGTGGCCGACCGAGCCCCAGAACCCGCCGTGGTCGCAGGAGGTGTAGAGGCCCTCCTTGCAGTACTCGCAGGTACCGTCCGACCACATGAAGGGCGCGACGACCAGGTCGCCGGCGCGCAGGCCCGACACCGCCGGGCCGGTCTCCTCCACGACGCCCAGGAACTCGTGGCCGATGCGCTGGCCGGGCCGGCGCGCGGCCTCGCCCCGGTAGGCCCACAGGTCGCTGCCGCAGATGCAGGCACGCAGGACGCGGACGACGGCGTCCTCGGGGCGCTGGATCGCAGCGTCGGGCACCTCCTCCACGCGGATGTCGTGCGGGGCGTGGATGACGGTGGCGCGCATGGTGGTGCAGTCCTCCGGTTCGAGATCGTTCAGTCTTGTACGACTGTGGAACCGTCCTACCGTACGCCTGCTTCGCGCATGGTCGCTCCGGTGGCCAGCAGGTACTGGGCGGCCAGATAGGTGGCCATGATCCAGAAGTCGGGGCGGGGCAGCTGGGGCCACTCGGCGACACCGGTGGCGATGAGGGTGTCGGACAGCAGGAACAGCGCGCCGCCGATGCCGGCCCGCAGGCCGAGGGCGCTGGAGCGGAAGGCCATGGCGGTCAGCAGCAGGCTGTAGCCGGCCACGGGGATGCGCAGGTCAGCGGGCAGGTCGGGCCACAGCAGGGCGACGGTGCCCAGCAGGGCCAGCGCGTAGGCGCCCCCGAGCAGGGGGTTCGCGGGCCGCTTGCCGAACAGGACGAGGTAGCAGACGTGCCCGACGGCGAAGGACCCCATGCCGACCAGGAAGGCCGCCTCGGCGTCGAAGAGCAGGGCCAGGTCCCCGCCCCAGCCGAAGAGCAGGGCGGCGGCCAACAGGCGGGGCGCGCCGCGCGTGATCACGTGGACCACCAGCAGCGGCATCAGGAGCGGCTTGGCGATGACGTGCCCGAGGTGCCAGTCGGCGAGCAGCGACCCGAGGTCGGCGGCGGCGGCCACGGCCAGGCACACGAGGGCGGCGCGGCCGAGCCGCTCCCTGCCGGGCACCGCCCGCTCGGCGGCCCAGGAGGGGCCGGGGCGGCCGGTGGACTCAGCGGTGCTCACGCGGTGGTCTCCTGCACGGCGGCCGGGGCGGGCGCGGATGCCGGGGCGGCGGACGCCGGAGCCGGGGCGGGCGCGGACGCCGGAGCCGGGGCGGGCGCGGACGCCGGAGCCGGAACGGCTGACGCCGGGGCCGGGGCGGGCGCGGACGCCGGAGCCGGGACGGGCGAGTCCGCGGGCTGCCAGCCGGGGCCGCGGAACACCCGTCCGGCCCGCTCGCTCCAGGTCCGGGCGGCGCGCACGTCCCGGGCGATGGCGGCGTACTCGTGAGTGGCCACGCGCAGCGGGTTGTAGGTGTTGATGTTCTTGGTGAGTCCGTAGACGGGCTTTTCGGTCTCCCCCACCCAGGAGCCGAACATCCGGTCCCAGACGATCAGGATGCCGCCGTAGTTGCGGTCCAGGTAGCCGCCCTGGGACGCGTGGTGGACGCGGTGGTGCGACGGGGTGTTGAAGACGTACTCGTAGGCCCGGGGCAGCTTCCCGATGCGCTCGGTGTGGACCCAGAACTGGTAGAGCAGGTTGATGCCGTAGCAGAAGGGGATCACGGCGGGGTGCACCCCGACCGCCACCATCGGCAGGTAGAACCAGTAGGTCGTGGCACTGGTCCAGGGCTGCCGCAGCGCGGTGGTGAGGTTGAACTTCCGGCTGCTGTGGTGGACCACGTGGCAGGCCCACAGGATGCGGATGACGTGGTGGCTGCGGTGCTGCCAGTAGTAGAGGAAGTCCTGGGCGAGCAGCATCAGCGGGACGGTCCACCAGAGCAACGGAACCCGCAGCGGGGTGAGTTCGTAGACGGCGGTGAAGACCGCGACCACCGGGATCTTCCACAGGAGGTCGAAGCCGATGCTGCCGAGCCCCATGCCGATGCTGGTGGCGGCGTCCTTGGTGTCGTACCCGGCCGCGTCCTCGTCGGGATGGAGCCGGTAGCTCACCAGCTCGATGACGGTGAGCAGCACGAAGGCGGGTATGGACCACAGCACGACATCGGGCAGGTTCGGCATGTCCGCACCATAGAGGCGCCTTCGGGGCTGCCGCTAGAGGTTGTTACCGATCGGTATCCATCGAGGTTACCGTCGGTTCGGCCGGGGTGGGGCGCGGCGTGCTGCACGGGGGTCCTCCCGACCGGCGCCGGGGACGGCGGCGGTCGCCCGCCGGGGCGGCTCGTCCGTCGGAAGCGAGCCGCCCCGGCGTGCCGCGCGGGGCGCTACCAGACCCGGACCGAGCCGCCGCGGGCGAAGGCCGGGCTGGTGGCCTCGGGCGGGACGTGCGCCAGGGGTTCGGCGATCTCCGAGACCAGGGGGCCGTGCTGCGCGGCCAGGGCGTCCAGCCGGGTCAGGTCGAAGCCGTACACGCGGGCCGCGTTGCCGCCGGCCATCGCGGCGACCTCGTCCCGCGGGAGGCCCGCGTAGGCAATGCGGAGGCCTTCGCGGGAGAAGGGGGTCGTGCCCTCGTCGTGGGGGTAGTCGCTGCCCCACATGATCTTGTCGAGGCCGATCCGGTCCCGCAGCGGCACCTCGTGGGGGCGCATGAAGCTGGCCCCCACGAAGCAGTTGTCCCGCCAGACCTCGCTCGGGCCCCTGCCCATCGCCTCGGCGAGGCCCGCCCCGAACTTGGACTCAGCCGTGGCCGAGGCCGCGACCAGGCGGCCGTGGTAGTAGTCCAGCATCTCCAGCACGCCGGGGATCCAGCCGGAGCCCTGCTCGGTCAGGACCAGTCTGAGGCCCGGATGACGTCGAAACGCCCCGCCGAAGACGAGGTGCCACAGGGCACGGTGCGAGAACCAGGTGGTCTCCACCATGAAGACGGCCCGGGCCGCCGGTTCGTCGCCGAGCGGCGGCGAGGCCGAGCCGCCGTGGTGGTTGACCGGGACGTCCAGCTCGTCGCACACCGCCCAGAGGGGGTCGTAGACCTCCGAGTACAGCTCGGGGACCGTGGAACCGGGCGGTACGCCGGGCAGCAGGATGCCCCCCGTCAGGCCTGCCTCCTTCGTGCGGCGGACCTCCCGCACCGCCGCGTCCACGTCGTTGAGGAGGATCTGCGCGACGCCCGCCCGCCGGCCCGGGGCGTCCGCGCAGAAGTCCGCCAGCCAGCGGTTGTGGGCCTGCAGGCCGGCCCAGCGCATCGCGTACTCCGCGGCCGTCGGCGGCTGCGCCATCAGGGAGGCCTTGGGGAAGAACGGCGGGATGGTGTTGGGGAAGACGACCTCGGCGACGATGCCGTCGGCCTCCAGCTCCGCCAGGCGCCGCGCCGAGTTCCAGTTGCGGTCCGCGGTGTCCGCGAGGAGGTCCTCGTACGGGTTCACGTAACCGGCGGCCCAGGCGTCGAAGTCGTCGTGGTGGCGCTTCTCCAGGTACGGCTTGTAGTCCAGGAGGTCGGCGCCCGCGTGGCAGTCCGCCGAGATCACCGTGTAGCGGTCGCCGCCGGTCACTGCGCGACCCCCAGTACCGGGAAGTCGTGGCCGGTCAGCCAGTGCCGTCCCACCTCGCGCGAGCGCGCCCAGGAGGCCGTCACCGCCGCCTGGTCCGGGGACTGGCCCAGCTCGGCCGGGGTGGGGCCGATCCGGCGGGCGAGCGGGGCCAGCTTCGCGGTGTCGAAGCCGAAGACCTCCGCCGCTGCGAGGCCGAGGATCCGGCGGCTCTCGTCGACGGGGATGTCGTGGAAGGTGTTCTTCAGCCAGGTCCGGGTGTTCGGCCAGGTGCCCTCGGGGTGCGGGAAGTCCGAACCCCACAGGATGTTGTCCACGCCGATCTCGTAGCGCTGGGCCAGTTCCCGCCGCTTGGTGTTCGTCGCGCAGACGAACACCTGGCGGTCCAGGTACTCGCTCGGCGGCCGCTTCAGCTCCTCGAAGGGCGAGAGCTTCTTGCCGCCGTGCGCTCCGAGGTAGAGCCGGTCCATGAACCACAGCTGGTTCGGCAGCCACCAGCAGCCCGACTCGGCGACGCCGAACCTCAGGCCCGGGTGCCGCTCGAACACCCCCGACCAGAGCAGGAACCAGAGCGGGCGGGCCGGCCACCAGGTGACCTCGGAGACGAAGATGCCCAGGTGGTCGCCGTACTCGTGGCGCGGCGAGGCCCCGGAATGGGTGACGATGGGCATCCGCGTCTCGGCCGCCGCCGCCCAGACGGGGTCGTAGCGGCGGTCGTGGTAGGGCGCCTGGTCCACCCACATGGCGGGGATCATCAGCGCGCCCAGCCCGGACTCCTTGGCCCGGTGCACCTCGGCGACGACCTTGTCCGGATCGCCCGTGACGGGCAGCAGGGCCACACCGCAATGGCGTTCCGGGGTCTGCGAGACGAACTCGGCCAGCCAGCGGTTGTGCGCCTGCGCGCCCGCCATGCCGAGCTCGGGGTCCTGGTCGCCGGAGAGCCCGAGGCCCACTCCGAAGGGGGCCGCGGTCTGGCTGTCGACGGCGTCCGCGTCGGGGAAGACGACCTCACCGGCCACGCCGTCGCCGTCGAGCTCCTTGAGCCGCTGACCGGTGTCCCAGCCGCCCCGCAGCCCTTCCTCGTGGTCGTGGAACCACTTCTCGGCGAAGGCCTCGTTGCGGATGCCCAGCCGGGTGGCCTCGGCGCGGCGGGCGTCGCGCTGGCCGAGGAACTCGTCGAACCGGCGGTGGTGACGGGAGGCGAGATAGGGGCGGTACTGCTCGGTGGGCAGGCCCGCGTGGCAGTCGGAGGAGATGATCAGGTACGGGTCCTCGTACGGTGTGTCACTCACTGCGGTCGCTCCTCAGTCGAGGATGAAGCTCTCCAGGTAGGCGGGGTCGGCGCGGTCGAGCATCGACTGTGACCGGGCGCGGATCTGCCGGTCGCTGTGCTCGCTCGGCGGCAGCATCCAGAAGCGGCCGGCTCGGATGCCGTCGACGACGTGCTCCGCGACCTCCTCGACCGGGGTGAAGTCCACCTCGCGGCCGGCCTGCTTCATCGCGGCCTCGTACTGGTCGAGGCTGCGGTACGGGGTCCGGCGCGGGCGCTGCTTGGCGTACCGCTCGGGCCGGTTGCGGTGGGACTCCCACAGTCCGGTGCGCAGCATGTGCGGGCCGGGGAAGAGCACGGAGGCGCCGACCGACGCGCCTTCCGCCTTGAGGTGCGCGTAGAGGGACTCGGTCATGGTGACCACGGCGGCCTTGGTGACGGCGTACACGGAGGCGGTGGGCAGCGGGGCGATGCCGCCGTCACCGGAGGAGGTGTTGACGACGTGGCCGGGGGCGCCGCCGGCGATCATGCGGGGGACGAAGGCCTGGATGCCGTGGAAGACGCCCCACACGTTGACGGAGAAGGCCCACTTCCAGTCGTTGGGCTCGTGTTCCCACATCCGGCCCTCCGCGCCGGAGCCGACGCCCGCGTTGTTGCACAGGACGTGGACGGCGCCGTAGGCGTCGTAGGCCGCGTCGGCAAGGGCGAGCACGGACTCGCGGTCGCCGACGTCGACGGCCCGGGCGAGCACCTGCGCACCGTCCGCGGTGAGTTCGCCGGCGGCCTTGCGCAGGGCGCCCTCCTCGACGTCGGCGAGGACCACCTGCAGCCCCTCGGCGGCGAAGCGGCGGGCCATGGCGAGGCCGATGCCGCTCGCCGCGCCGGTGACGACGGCCGTCTGTCCCGGTTCGAGCCGCATCTCACAGGCTCCCTTCCGGCGGGCCGTCGAGGAGCTGGAGGGGGTCGTCGTAGCGCTGGTGGACGTACGGGAGCAGGGACCGGGCACTGACCCGCTCGACGACCCGGCCCCTCTGGTCGGTGGTCTTCTCGCCGATGGTGATCTCCACGATCCGGCGGACCGGGAGGTCGGCGACCGGATCGAACATCGACTCGCGCAGGACGACGTCACCGGTGACGTGCTCCAGCCTGCGGACCTTCTCGTTGCGCACGCAGTGCACCAGGACCGGGTCCCCGTCGAAGCCCGAACCGTCCACGGAAGGAAGGAACTTGAAGTAGAAGTCGGTCTTCCGGGTGGGCTCGGGCAGTGGGAGCGGGCGGTCCACGGCGCCGCGCACCTCGACGAAGGCGATCCCGTGCCGGGCGAGGGCCGCGCGCACGACGAGGCCGTCCCGCTCGACGGTGACCTCGCCCAGCTTCTTCGGTTCGCCGAAGACCTCGCGGCCGCCGGTCAGGGCGCGCTCGTGGGTCATCGGCATGACCAGGGGATACCAGCCCTCCACGCCGTCGTGCCGGGCGGCGACGGCCACCGAGCCGGCGCCGAGCGGGTAGCCGGGCAGGTCGACCTTGCTGATGTTCGCCCGCACCAGGGCCTGTCCGGTCGGCTTGAGCGGCGGCGGCAGGACCGCGGCGACCACGTCGGGATCGGTCTCCCAGACGGCCACCACGCCGGTGGACCAGATGTCGGGGAGCCGGGAACTCTTCTCGCGCGACGCGGCGATCTCGACCTCGGTGCGCGCTCCGTACCGTACGCGTGCCATCTCTCGCACCACCTCTCGGTTCGGTTCTGTAACACAGTTACACCGCTGCCGATGAAGGGTAAAGACCCGTGCGCACACCAGAACTGACGCGGCAACAGATCGGTGGACGGCTGCCATGGCAAGATCCTCGCTGACCCGTGACGAGGTGCTCGACGCCGCCGCGTCCCTGGTTCGACGACGCGGTCCGGCCGCCCTCACGATGCGGGGACTCGCTGCCGAGCTGGGCACCGCCGTGACGTCGATCTACTGGCACGTCGGCAACCGCGAATCGCTGCTCGACGCCCTCGTGGAGCGGACGGTTCAGGAGATGGGCGCAATCCTCCCGGCCGGCCGCACCCCGGCCGAGCGGATGGTCTCGGTGGCCCGGATCCTGCGCCGCGAACTGCGCGAGCGCCCGCACCTCATCGCGATGGTCCACGAACGCGGCCTCACGGAGCGGATGTTCCTGCCCGCCCAGCAGGCCCTCGTCCGCGAGGTGCACGCCGCGGGCCTGCACGGCGCCCGGGCGGCCGACGCGGTGCGCGCCGTGCAGTTCCAGATCGTCGGGTTCCTGCTCGTGGAGCGCAACCGTGAACGCGCCCCCGCCCAGTCCCCGGCCGAGAGCGAGCTCTGGGACCCGGCCACGGCCTCCCACGACCCCGCCCTGGCCCGCGCGCTGGCCCGGCCCGCGGATCCGGAGCGGCTCTTCCTGCTGTCCGTGCGGGCCCTGGTGACCGCCCTGCTGATGGCGCCGCCGCAGGACCGCAGGAGCGGTCCGTGAGCCGGTTTGCGCCGGGACCCGTTGACGGCTGCGGGCTCGAACAGCTGGCCGCCGCGGACCTGGTCTCGGCCCTGGGCTGACCCAGGGTGGGGCTGCGGTGTCGGTCCGTGCCGATATCCTCTGTGACCATGCTCGACGACCGTACGACCGCAGAGACGACGTGGCCGACCGCCTACCCACAGGGGTACGCGGTCGTCGACGTGGAGACCACCGGGCTCGCTCGCGACGACCGGATAGTCTCCGCGGCCGTCTACCGGCTCGACGCCCAGGGCAACGTGGAGGACCACTGGTACACCTTGGTCAACCCGCAGCGGGACCCGGGGCCGGTGTGGATCCACGGTCTGACGAGCGACGTGCTCGACGGGGCGCCGCTCTTCCGGGATGTCGCCGAGGAGCTCGCCGACCGGCTCGCGGACCGGGTGCTGGTGGCGCACAACGCCATCTTCGACTGGCAGATGATCGCCCGGGAGTACGCACGCGCCGAGGCTGCCGCGCCGGTCCGTCAGCGGTTGTGCACCATCGCCCTGTCGAAGGAGCTGGACCTCCCGCTGCCCAACCACAAGCTGGAGTCGCTCGCCGCGCACTTCGGCGTGGTCCAGCAGCGCGCGCACCACGCCCTCGACGACGCCCGGGTGCTGGCGGAGGCCTTCCGTCCGTCGCTGCACGCCGCGGCGCGGGGCGGCGTACGGCTGCCCCTGCTGGAGTGCCGGCCGCTGACCGAGTGGTCGGACTCGGCCGCCACCCCCCGCGTGGGCCACCAGGCGTCCTACCGGGGAAGCAGCTGGCGGCCCTCGCGCAGGCGGCCGCCGTGCCCGCACCCCAACCCGGGGCGGTTCGAGGACGGCAAGCCGCTGAAGCAGGGCATGCGGATCGCCTTCTCCGGTGACACCTCGGTGGAGCGGGAGCTGCTGGAGGACCGGACGGTCGAGGCGGGCCTGCACGTCGCGACGAGCGTGTCGCGGCTCACCAGCCTCCTGGTGACGAACGACCCGGACTCGGCGACCTCGAAGACGGTCAAGGCGAAGTCGTTCGGCACCCCGGTGGTCGACGAGGCCGCCTTCACGCAGCTGCTGCGGGACGTGGCCCCGGCCGGGGAATGACCGGGCGGTGAGCGGACCGGCCGAGGCCTGTTGGGCCGGCCGGGTGTCCGCGCGGCGACTCACCAGGGTGGATCTTGTTCCACCGCTGCGCCGTGCGCACCATGCGGCGCATGGCACGTTGTGAGGTCTGCGGAAACGATTACGGCATGTCCTTCGAGGTGCACGCGCAGGGCGCCGTGCACGTCTTCGACTGCTTCTCCTGCGCCATCCACCGCATGGCGCCCATCTGCGAGCACTGCCGGGTCCAGATCATCGGACAGGGCGTCGAGGTCGAGGGCCAGTGGTTCTGCGGAGGGCACTGCGCCCGTGCGGAAGGGAAGGTGGGCATCGTCGACCACGTCTGAGCGCCGCTCCGCCTCCTGCCGCGACCCCGGAAGGCCACCCGGCCGCCGGGGTCACCGTCCGCCGGGGTACCGTCGTGGGCGTGTACCGCTTTGTGCTGACCCGGCAGTGGGTGTGCCTCACCCTCATCGCCCTCGTCCTCATCCCCGTGATGATCAAGCTCGGGTTCTGGCAGTACCACCGCCATGTGCACCGGGTCGCACAGAACCAACTGATCGAGGCGAACCTGCGGGCGGAGCCGGTCCCGGTGGCGGAGGTCACCTCCCCCGGACACAAGGTTCCCCGCGCCGACTTCTGGCGCGCGGTCACCGCCACCGGCACGTACGACTCCGCGCACGAGGTGGTCGTACGGATGCGGACCTCGAACGACGACAGGGTCGGCTTCCACGTCCTGACCCCGCTCGTCCTCGCCGACGGCCGGGTGGTGCTGGTCAACCGCGGCTGGGTGGCGGGCGGGGACGACCCGCGCGCCTACCCACCGGTGCCGGCCGCGCCCGCGGGCGAGGTCACGGTCACCGGCCGGCTGAAGGCCGACGAGACGAGCGGCGGCAGCGGCATCAAGGACCGCAAGGGCCTGCCCGACCGGCAGGTGATGCTCATCAACAGCGAGCAGCAGGCCGAGTCCCTGGGCCGGCCCGTGCTCGGCGGGTACCTGGAGCTGACCGATCCGGCTCCGGCGGAGGGCGGCCCCGAGACCGTCGCCGACCCCGACCACGACTCGATCGGCGCGCACATGGCCTACGCGGTCCAGTGGTGGCTGTTCGCCTCCGCGGTACCGGTGGGCTGGCTGGTCCTCGTACGGCGCGAGAGGCGCGATCGCGAGGAGGCCGCGGCCCGGGCCGAAGCCGCCGAACAGGAGCCCGCGACGGCGTAGCGTGTCGGGCATGGATCTTGGACTGAAAGACCGTGTCTACATCGTCACCGGGGCCACGCGCGGCCTCGGCTTCGCCTCCGCCCGGGAACTGGTCGCCGACGGCGCGAAGGTCCTCGTGACGGGTCGCGACGAGAAGCGGACGGCCGAAGCCGCCGCGGAACTCGGCCCCAATGCCGTGGGAGCGGCCGCGGACAACGCGGATCCGGCGGCGGCCGGGCGGCTCATCGCCACCGCGCGCGAGCGCTTCGGCCGTTTCGACGGCATCCTCATCAGCGTCGGCGGGCCCGTGCCGGGCTTCGCCGTCGACAGCACCGACGAGCAGTGGTCGGACGCCTTCGAATCGGTCTTCCTCGGTGCGGTGCGCCTCGCCCGGGCGTCCGCCGCGGTGCTGGGCGAGGGCGGGGTCATCGGCTTCGTCCTGTCGGGCTCGGTCCACGAGCCGATTCCCGGCCTGACCATCTCCAACGGCCTGCGTCCCGGTCTGGCCGGCTTCGCCAAGTCCCTCTCGGTGGAGCTCGGTCCGCGCGGCATCCGCGTCGTCGGCCTCCTGCCGGCCCGCATCGACACCGACCGGGTGCGGGAGCTCGACGCGCTGTCGGGCGACGCCGCCGCCTCCCGCGCGGGCAACGAGTCCCGTATCCCGCTGCGCCGCTACGGCTCCCCGCAGGAATTCGGCCGCACGGCCGCGTTCCTGCTGTCGCCGGCCGCCTCGTACCTGACGGGCGTGATGCTCCCGGTCGACGGCGGCTCCCGGCACGGCTTCTGACCGCACGTCGCCACCCCCGCCCGTCGCACAGCGGGCCCGGCGCACCCTCAGCTGACGCGCCGGGCCCGGTGGGACGTCACCCGGAAGCGGGCCTCCGCCGGCAGTTCCGCCAAGCCCGCCGAGGTCCGGGCGTGGGTGAGGACCGGTCCGGCCAGCCCCGCCAGGGCGTCCGCGGGGACCGCGTGGGGCTCCAGCTCGACCGCCACCCGCAGGGCGGGCGCCCCGCGCCGCCCGCGCAGGACGACCCGGCAGCCGGCGACCCCGTCCAGGGCGCGGGCCTCCGCGGCGACGGCGTCGGACAGGGCGCGCCCGCGCAGCACGGCGAAGGCGCCGTCCCCGGTGTCCACGGCAACCTCCCGCAGCCTCGATCGCCGCAGCTGCGACAGCAGCCACCACAGTGCCAGCACCAGGCACAGGGCGAGGACCGCGCACAGCACCCACCAGGCCCAGCCCTCGGCGTGCAGGTACCGGTGCCGGTCCTCGGCGCTCAGCAGCGGCGCCGTGCGGCCCCGCAGCGGGCGCACCCCCGTCAGCAGCACGATCCCGGCCGCCAGCAGGACGGCTCCGGCCACCGCCAGCAGGATCCGGTTCACCGTACCGAGCACCCCGCTCACCTCCTGACCCGTACGCGCCGCCGCGGCGGGTGCACCAGGCCCAGCTCTTCGATCCCGACGGCCAGTACCGCGTCGAGGTCGGCCCGTACCTCGTCCAGCTCGCGGAAGTGCGACCTGGCCCGCACCCGGACGCGGGAGCGGCCCACCCGGACCCGCGCCGACCGCACGCCCGGCACTTCCATGGCCCGGTCCCGCAGGACCTGGGCCGCGTCCCGCCGGCCGATGCCGGCGCGCAGGGGCGGGCCTGCGCCCGCTACCGCGTCCCCGCTCGGGTCGGGGCCCAGCATGGGCAGGATCCTGCGGACCCCGGGAGTGACGGCCAACAGCAGGAGTACCGCCCCGACCAGGGCCAGCGCCCCGCCGGCCAGCTGTACGGGCAGGTCCGCCGGGGTGTGGACCTCCAGCTGGTGGGCGAGCTCGCGGCGCCAGGCCATGGCGGGCCGGTCGGCCCGTACGGCGGCCAGGTCGTACAGGAAGAGGCCCGCCACCGCGAGCACGAGCAGGGCGACGAGTGCGGCGGGGATGCGGCGGGCGGATCTGAACCGGGTGGCCGTCACCGCAGCCGCCGGTCCCGCCCGGCGGCGGTTCGGGTGTGCGCCGAGTGCAGGCGCTCGATGTCGATGTCGACCTCGGGTACGGACATCTGCGCACACTCCTCGACACGGCGGGTGACCCGGCTGCGCACGGCCGCGCACTGGGCGGCGAGGTCACCGGGGTAGTCGAGCTCCAGGCTGATCCGGACCCGGGCGATGTCGTGGTGCACGGTGACGGTGGCCTGCGGGGGCGCGCCGGAGCCGGCGGCGACCGCTTCCCGGGCGGCCTGTGCGGCGATCTTGGCAACGACCCGGTCGGCGATCCGGGTGGCCCCGCGGTCGGCGGCGGCCACCGCGTGCGGGGTGGCCCGTGCGGTGCTCCGCGGCGCGGCGGGGCCCGGCGGCGCGTCCTGCGGCGGGGTGTCCATCGCGCCTCACCTGCGCCGGTCGTCGCGGCGGCGGAACAGGTCCCCGGGATCCAGGTCCCCGTCGAGGAAGCGGCCGGCGACGAAGCCCACGGCTCCGAGGGCCGCCACCAGCAGGAAGGCGCCGAATCCACCGAAATAGCCGGCGAACCCCAGGGCCATGCCGGCCAACATGCCGGCGACCGCCATACTCATGTACGGGCTCCTCTCGGCTACTGGAGTCGGGGCTCCGGCTCCTCGTCGGGCTCGTCTCGGGCAGTTTGACGTCGCTCACGGCGATGTTGACCTCGACGACCTCCAGGCCCGTCATCCGCTCGACCGCGGAGACGACGTTCTCACGGACCGCCCGGGCCACGTCACGGATCGACACGCCGTAGTCGACGACGATCTCCAGGTCGAGGGCGGTCTGGACCTCGCCGACCTCGGCCTTGACCCCGCGGCTGACCGCTGCCTTCCCGCCACCGGGAACCCGGTCCCGGACGGCGCCGAAGGTGCGGGAGAGGCCGCTGCCCAGGGCGTGCACGCCGACCACTTCACGGGCGGCCAGTCCGGCGATCTTCTCGACCACCCCGTCCGCGATGGTCGTGCGCCCCCGGTCACCGGGAGCCTTGTGGGAGCCCCCTGATGCGTTTTCGGTCATCGCGTGTCCCTTCACGTGTACGGACTCACTCCGCTCCACGGTAGGCGCCCGGGCGCCCGGGCGCCCCGGGACTACGCCGGTCGGCGTCGTCCCGGGGCGGTTTCCGGTCCGGGGGCGGCGCGCGACGGGTCAGTCCGAGAGGCCCGCCAGGTCCCGCAGGCGACGCGCCTGGGCGGCGCGCTCAGCGGCGCGCTGCTCGTCGTACGGGCGGGCCAGCGCCCCGCGCAGCAGGGTCTTGGTCTCGATCACGGCGTCCCGGGGCGGGGCCAGCAGGGCGGCGCTCAGGTCGCGGACGGCGGCGTCGAGCTCGCCCGCCGGGACCACCAGGTTGGCGAGGCCGACGCGCTCCGCCTCTTCGGCGTGCACGAAGCGGCCCGTCGCGCAGATCTCCAGCGCGCGGGCGTAGCCGACCAGGGAGGCCAGCGGCTGGGTGCCGGCCAGGTCGGGCACCAGGCCCAGGCTCGTCTCGCGCATGGCGAACTGCACGTCGTCGGCTACCACGCGCAGATCACACGCGAGCGCGAGCTGGAAGCCGGCGCCGATCGCGTGCCCCTGCACGGCGGCGACGGAGATGATGTCGTTACGCCTCCACCAGGTGAACGCCTCCTGGTACTCGGAGATCGTGGCGTCGAGCAGTTCCTCGGAACCGCGCGCCAGGTCGAGGAAGGACGGCTCGCCCTCGAAGCCTTCGGGGGTGAACGCCTGCCGGTCGAGCCCGGCGGAGAAGGACTTGCCCTCGCCGCGCAGCACGACGACCCGGACAGTACCCGGCAACGACCTGCCCGCCTCGGCCAAAGCCCGCCAGAGCGCGGGGGATTGGGCGTTTCGCTTGGCCGGATTGGTCAGTGTCACCGTGGCGACCGTGTCGTCGACGGTGAGTCGTACGCCGTCCTTGTCGAGCAGAGCCATCCGTATGCCTCCGGTGTGCAGTCGGCCGCAAGCCCGGCCTAAGTGACTGCACAGTAACCACCCAGTCGACCGGAGGGCCGACCGGGGGGTCACCGAAGGGGACGTCGGTTCATGTGTGAGCCTTGAAGCCGTTGGAGCGTCTGGATCCGATGGACCGGGGTCAGGCCGTAGCAGCCTTCTTGCCACGTGTCGCGCCACCGCGGCCACGCAGCGAGACCCCGGACTCACTGAGCATCCGGTGCACGAATCCGTAGGACCGGCCGGTCTCTTCGGCCAGCGCCCGGATACTCGCACCGGAGTCGTACTTCTTCTTCAGGTCTGCCGCGAGCTTGTCGCGCGCGGCGCCGGTAACCCGGCTGCCCTTCTTCAGAGTCTCGGCCACCCGTGCCTCCTCATGGGAAGTGCGCTCTGGACTTCTCATGATCACCCCTCCCCGGCTTCCTGGCCACCCATTCAGCAAGGTCGGTACGGCGGCATTTCCCGCGCGGTGGACACCCGAGCAGACCGGAATCGACTCTTCCGTTGCATGACTTCCGTCACACTTCGCCCGCCGACCCGGGAATCACCAGGTCAGGGGCCGGAGCGCGGAAGCGCGAAGACCCCGGTCACACCCCCGCGAGGGCGCGGCCGGGGCCGTCGTACGACGCGCAACGGTACGAGACCGTCTCACTCAGATGATGGATCACCCCTGAGCCGAATGATCCATAAGGAACTGGATCAGAGCCGGGAGGGCGTCCCGGCGCCTCCCGGCACGTCCGGGGCGGGGGTCAGGCGAGGGCCACCAGGTCCCGGTAGTCCGGTCCCCACAGGTCCTCGACACCGTCCGGGAGCAGGATGATGCGCTCCGGCTCCAGCGCCTCCACGGCGCCCTCGTCGTGCGTGACGAGGATGACCGCGCCCTTGTACGTGCGCAGCGCGCCCAGGATCTCCTCGCGGCTGGCCGGGTCGAGGTTGTTCGTGGGCTCGTCGAGCAGCAGTACGTTCGCCGAGGAGACGACCAGCGTGGCCAGGGCCAGACGGGTCTTCTCGCCGCCGGAGAGCACGCCCGCGGGCTTGTCGACGTCGTCCCCGGAGAACAGGAAGGAGCCGAGTGTCTTGCGCACGTCGACCAGGTCCAGGTCGGGCGCGGAGGAGCGCATGTTCTCCAGGACCGTGCGGTCCGGGTCCAGCGTCTCGTGCTCCTGGGCGTAGTAGCCGAGCTTGAGGCCGTGGCCGGGCGTGACCTGGCCGGTGTCGGGCTGCTCGGCGCCCGCGAGCAGGCGCAGCAGGGTGGTCTTGCCGGCTCCGTTGAGGCCGAGGATGACCACGCGGGAGCCCTTGTCGATGGCCAGGTCGACGTCGGTGAAGATCTCCAGGGAACCGTAGGACTTCGACAGGCCCTCGGCGGTCAGCGGGGTCTTGCCGCAGGGCGCCGGGTCCGGGAAGCGCAGCTTGGCGACCTTGTCGGAGACGCGGACGGCCTCCAGGCCGGACAGCAGCCGCTCGGCCCGCTTGGCCATGTTCTGCGCGGCGACCGTCTTGGTGGCCTTGGCGCGCATCTTGTCGGCCTGGGAGTTCAGGGCCGCGGCCTTCTTCTCGGCGTTCTGGCGCTCGCGCTTGCGGCGCTTCTCGTCGGCCTCGCGCTGCTGCTGGTAGAGCTTCCAGCCCATGTTGTAGACATCGATCGCGGACCGGTTGGCGTCGAGGTAGAACACCTTGTTCACGACGGTCTCGACGAGGTCGACGTCGTGGGAGATCACGACGAAGCCGCCGCGGTAGTTCTTCAGGTAGTCGCGCAGCCAGACGATCGAGTCGGCGTCGAGGTGGTTGGTCGGCTCGTCGAGGAGCAGGGTGTCGGCGTCCGAGAAGAGGATGCGGGCGAGCTCGACGCGTCGGCGCTGACCGCCGGAGAGGGTGTGCAGGGGCTGGCCGAGGACCCGGTCCGGCAGGCTGAGGGCGGCCGAGATGGTCGCGGCCTCGGACTCGGCGGCGTAGCCGCCCTTGGTGAGGAACTCGGTCTCCTGGCGCTCGTACTGCTTGAGCGCCTTCTCGCGGGTGGCGCCGGATCCGGTGGCGATGCGCTCCTCGTTCATCCGCATCTTCTTGATGAGGACGTCGAGACCGCGGGCGGACAGGATCCGGTCGCGCGCCAGCACGTCGAGGTCACCGGTCCGAGGGTCCTGCGGGAGGTAGCCCACCTCGCCCGAACGGGTGATGGTGCCGCCGGCGGGCTGGCCCTCTCCCGCGAGGCACTTGGTGAGGGTGGTCTTGCCGGCTCCGTTGCGGCCCACCAGGCCGATGCGGTCGCCCTTGGCGATGCGGAAAGAGGCGGACTCGATGAGGACGCGGGCGCCGGCGCGCAGCTCGATGCCGGTGGCGGTGATCACGGAAATACTCCAGGGCGGGTCGGGACGGCGGAAGGGGGCAGGACGCGAGGCTTCGACGCCGCTAATCCGCGAGGAGATTTGCCATGAGAGGCATTCTACCGGGGGTGTGCAACTGGTTTCCGGGGCGGCGGCCGGGCGAGCCGGGGCGCAGGCCGGGGTGAACGGATCGATACTCGCCGCAGGGGCGGCCGCGCGGCCGCGCCCGCCTCACGGATGGAGGACGGTGCGGGATGCAGTTCGACGACGACGCCGATCTGGACACGTCCGAGGTCAAGGATCTGCGTGGACGTCGCGTCCCGGGCGGGAGGGCCACCATCGGCGGCGGGCTCGTCGGCCTCGTCGCGCTCGTCGTCGCTCTGCTCTTCGGTGTCGGACCGGAGCAGCTGGGGCTGTCCTCCGGGGACGAGGAGCCCGCTCCGGCCGCGTCCTCCGTCAGCCAGGTGCAGCAGGCGTGCCGGACGGGGCGGGACGCGAACGCGCGCGAGGACTGCCGGCTCGTGGCGGTGGTCAACAGCACCCAGGACTTCTGGCGGCAGGAGTTCACGCGCCGCAACGGCCGGTACGCCCCGGCGTCGACGGTCTTCTTCACCGGCACGGTGAGCACCGCGTGCGGGGCGGCGACCTCGGCCGTGGGCCCGTTCTACTGTCCTGCGGACCGGCAGGTCTATTTGGACCTGGGCTTCTTCGAGGAGCTGCGGACGAAGTTCGGCGCGAGCGGCGGCCCCTTCGCGCAGGCGTACGTGGTGGCCCATGAGTACGGGCACCACATCCAGAACCTGACCGGCACGCTCCAGCGGGCCCAGGACGGGCGGCAGGGCGCGGACAGCAACGCGGTCAGGGTCGAACTGCAGGCGGACTGCTACGCGGGCTTGTGGGCGCACCACGCGACGCGGACTCCGGACGAGTCCACGGGGCGGCCCCTGATCACCACGCTGACCGACCGGGACATCAGGGACGGGCTGGACGCGGCGGCCGCGGTCGGCGACGACCGGATCCAGGAGATGTTCCAGGGCCGGGTGACGCCGGAGTCGTGGACGCACGGCTCGTCCGAACAGCGCCAGCAGTGGTTCTACCAGGGCTTCCGGACCGGCGACATGACCCAGTGCAACACCTTCCGCTGACCGTCGGCGGCGCCTGCCATGCTGTGTGACGCGGGTCACCGTCACGAGAGGGAGTGATCGTCATGGCAGGCGTTCCGTCCATCTGTCCCACGCTGGTCTACCGCGACGCCAAGGCGGCGATCAAGCTGCTGACGGAGGCCTTCGGCTTCAGCCAGGTCGCCGTGTACGAAGGGGACGACGGCGCGGTGGTGCACGCGGAGCTGTCCTACGGCAACGGTGTGGTGATGCTGGGCAGCAAGGGCACCGGCGGGGCCTTCGACAAGGCCATGGAGGGCGCCGGCCCCTCGGGGGTCTACGTCGTGGTCGACGACGTGGACGCCCACCACCGGCGGGCGGTCGAGCACGGCGTGGAGATCGTGATGGGACCCACCGACCAGGACTACGGCTCCCGCGACTACATGGCGCGGGACGGCGAGGGCAACATCTGGAGCTTCGGTACGTACGCGCCGCAGGCCTGAGGGCCGCGGGAGGTACGCGCCGCGGGTCCGGTCGGGCCCGCGGCGCGTACGCGCGTAGCGCGGGAGTCAGGCGCCGCCGGTGTGGACCTGGAAGGCGGCCCGGCGGACCGCCTTGGCCAGGGCCGGGTCCGGATGGGCGGCGGCCAGCGCGACCAGGACCTGCACCGTGCGCGGGTGGCCGACCGCGCGGACCTCGTCCAGCAGCCGGGGGACGGTGGTGCGGACGGCCGAGTCCAGGTGGCGGGCCAGCAGCTCGGCCTCACCGTGGTCGGCGATGGCTGCGGCGGTGTCGACCCAGAGCCAGGTCGACTCCTCCGCGGTGAGCACGTCCTGCGCCTCGTCGGGGTCGATGCCGTCGTGCTCGGCGAGCCAGAGCAGCGCGTACGGGCGCAGCGCGGGCTCGCGCACGGTGGCGCGCACCTCGGGCTCCGCCGGGGCGCCGACCACGCGCAGCGCCTCGAAGGCCAGGCCGCGCAGCAGGGCGTCCTCGCCGCGGGCGGCCTGGAGGAGTTCGGCGACGGCGTGGCCGACGGGGCGGGCGGCGAGCCAGGCCCGGTATTCGGCGCGGGCCGGTCCGGGAGTGAGCCGCGCACAGCCGTGCAGCATGGCTGCGGCGGACTGCTCGATGTTCCCGGCCGGGCTCTGCGCCGCGACGCAGATCTGTTCCAGTTTGACCCAGACGGCCCAGCTGCCGAGCGGGGTGAGGGCGGCCCGGGCGGGTCCGAGGGTGACGGCGTCCACGGCGGCGAGCCCGCCGAGCGCCCAGCGCAGCAGCCGGGCGAGCGGGACGGGGCGTGCTTCGGCGGAGCCGGCCGCGGAGGTCAGTGCCGTCGCGGGCTCGGCCTCGTAGGGGATCTCGCAGCGCTCGTCGCGCAGTTCGGTGACGCGCTGTCCGAGCAGGTCGAGCAGGTCGGGGACGGTCACCGGGCCGGCGGACAGCTGGAGCAGGGAGAGCAGTTGGGGCATGGCCTCGACGACCTCGGCGACGGCCGCGGGGGCGATGTCGGCGGGGGCCGGGTGGACGAGCGACCAGGCGTCGAAGAGCGCGACCCAGCCGCGCAGCACCGCGGTGTCGTCGCGGTCCCAGGCGCGCAGCCGCCAGCCGGGCCGGGCGTGGCCGCCGTGCACCTCGACCAGGCCGGCGAGGCGGGCGCGGTCCCAGCCGACCCGGATCTGGCCGTGCGTCAGGCCCAGCTCGTCGGCGGCGCGTTCGACGTCGGCGGCGGCCAGGGCTCCCGTGGGGGCGGGCCGGCCGCCGTCCACCGCGCCGAGGTTGCGTTCCGCCCAGCGGGTCAGGCGCACGGCGTCCGCGAGTGAGGCCCGGGCCCGGTTCGCGAGGTCGGCGGTGGCCGGGGTACCCGCCGGGGGGCGCGCGGCCGGGCGGGTGCGGCGGTCGGTCACCGCCTTGCGTGCCGCGGCGACGGAGCGCGGGGAGACGAGTCGGAGTCTGGAGTCGCGAGCCAACTGCTCATCAGGCTTTCGGGACGTCACGGAAGCAGTCTCGCCCGTCACTGGCCGAAAGCCCAAACGGAAGCGGCTCCTTCCACCAACTACCCCGGGTGCAGACCGGGACAAGCCGCCCGCAGGGCCCGGCCCGTCACACGGCCTTCACATCAGAGGAGTGAGGAAGCGGCGCAGGGCTTCCTCGTAGCCGGCCGGATCGGCGTTCCACATCGCGCCGTGCCCGGCCTCGCGCACCGTGTGCAGGGTGATCAGGTCGGGGCGGGCGGCGGCGAGCCTTCGGGAGGGGTCCCAGGGGGCGAGCGTGTCGTCCGGGCCGTGGAAGATCAGTACGGGGACCTTCAGCGCTGCGGGGTCGGAGCCCGGTGGGAGGCGGTCGGCACGCAGCCCCGCGCGGCCCTCGGCGGCCCGCACCGCCAGCGGCAGCAGCGCAGCCGGGGTGCGGCGCGCCGCGGCGAGCGCGCGCAGGGTGGTGTGCCAGTCGAGCACGGGCGAGTCCAGCACGAGTCCGGCGATCCGGTCGGCGAGCGCCGACCGCTCGACGGCGTGCAGGGCCATGGTGGCGCCGGTGGACCAGCCGTGCAGGACCACGCGGCGGGCGCCGTAGCGCTGGGCGTAGCGGATGGCAGCGTCCAGGTCCCGCCACTCGGACTCGCCGAGGTGGCCGAGGCCGTCGGGGGGTTCGGGGGCGCCGAGGTCGCCGCGATAGCCGAGGTCCAGGACGGGCAGCCGGTGGCGGTGCAGGAAGGGCATGACGACCATCGGGTGCTCGCGGCCCGCGCCGAGTCCGTGCACGGTGATCACCCAGGTGTCCCGGGCGGCGGGCACGAACCAGGCGGGCAGCGCGCCGAGCTCGCCGGGGACGTCCACGTCGGCGTGGTCGAGCCCGAGTGCGGTGCGCGGATCGCCGATGTGCACCTGGGGGGTGAGGGTGACCCTGGTGCCGGGGTCCAGGCTGCCGTGGGTGACGGAGAGGAGCCGGCGCACGACGGTGTCCGGGTCGTGGGCCGCGTCCGGGAGCACGGGGCCGACGACGGCGTGCACACCGGGCGCGGCCAGGCCGTACACGCCGGGGCGCAGGGAGGCCAGCGAGCGGGTCAGTGCGATCCTGCCGTCGCCTGCGGAATGGACGCTCAGCCGTGGTCCGCCGGGGAGCGGTACGCCGGGCCGGGGGCGCAGGGCGGCATCGGCGGCGTACCGGCCGGCCGCCACGGCGGCCGCGCCCGCCCCGAGGAGGGTCGTCGTGACGGCCGCTGCCGTCGCTGTCACGGTACGCACCGTTCCAGTGTGGTCGCGCAGAGTCCGGCGAGCCACCGGAGGCACACCTTCCGGGTCTACGCGGGGAGAGTGATCCGGGTCTCATTCCGGGGGCGGCCGGGGTGGCCGCGGGCGCCGTCGGGGACATGCGGAGGGGTTCGTTCACCCGGCTTTGACGTGCATTAATGCTGAAATCAGCGCAACAATCAGGACGAATGTCTCGATCGCGCCCTGTGCCCGTACACCGCTCCGCCGGAGTCAGTTCACCTTCCGTTCATCCAGGTTGCCTACGTTCGCCGAGCCACTGACGCCAAACAGAAGCCTGGGTAAATGGAGCACATAACGCTTCTCCTCGGGATCGTGATCATCACCGCTCTCGTGTTCGACTTCACGAACGGTTTTCACGACACGGCCAACGCGATGGCCACCACCATCTCGACCGGCGCCCTCAAGCCCAAGACCGCGGTGGCCATGTCCGCCGTGCTCAACCTCGTCGGCGCGTTCATGTCCGTGGAGGTCGCCAAGACGATCTCCAAGGGCCTCGTCAACGAGGAAGGCATCCAGCCAGAGGTGATCTTCGCCGCGCTGGTCGGCGCGATCCTCTGGAACCTCGTCACCTGGCTGGTCGGACTCCCGTCCAGTTCCTCCCACGCCCTGATGGGCGGCCTGATCGGTGCCGCGGTCGCCTCCGCCGGCATGGGCGCGGTCAACGGCGGGGTCGTCGTGACCAAGGTCCTCATCCCCGCGATCGCCGCGCCGCTGGTCGCCGGCGTCGCCGCGTACCTGGCCGCCAAGCTCACCTACAAGCTGGGCGACAAGGTCGGCGAGAAGACCTCCGCCAAGGGGTACCGCGCCGGTCAGATCGCCTCCGCCGGTCTGGTCTCCCTCGCGCACGGCACCAACGACGCGCAGAAGACGATGGGCATCATCACGCTGGCCCTCATCGCCGGCGGCGCACTCACGCCCGACGCGAACCCGCCGGTCTGGGTCATCGTCTCCGCCGGCCTGGCCATCGCTCTCGGCACCTACCTGGGCGGCTGGCGCATCATCCGCACCATGGGCAAGGGCCTGACCGACCTGCAGCCGCAGCAGGGCTTCGCCGCCCAGACCTCGGCCGCATCCGTCATCCTGGCCTCCTCGAACCTGGGCTTCTCGCTCTCCACCACCCACTCGTGCTCCGGTGCGGTCATGGGTGCGGGCCTGGGACGCAAGGGCGGCGTGGTCCGCTGGTCCACCGCGACCCGCATGTTCGTCGCCTGGGGCCTGACCCTGCCGGCCGCCGCGCTGGTCTCCGCCGGTGCCGAGCTCGTCATGCGCGCCGGTGACGTCGGCGTCGCCGCCGTCACCGTCTTCCTGGTCGGCTCCTGCCTGGCCATCTGGCTCATCTCGCGCCGCCAGGTCGTCGACCACCACAACGTCAACGAGGTCGAGCAGGCGGACGCAGAAGAGCCGGGCGTCGTCACCACGGCGATCGCCGCCGTCACCGTCCCGCCCACCGTCGCCGCGGCCGGCACCACCGCCGCGGTCGCGGACGACGACCTCAAGGCCACCATCCCGGCCACGACGCAGACCCCGGCAGCTCCGGCCGCCACGGTCTGACCGAGACAGAGACACAGAGGAATCGGCAGTATGAAGATCGACTGGGAAGCGCTCGGCTCCGTCTTCGGGGTCAGCCTCTTCGCCACCGTCGCCCTCGTGGCCCTCTTCACCCTGGGCCTGGTGGGCCTGTCCAAGCACGAGGCCGCCACCGAACAGGGCGGCACCGCCACCCTGGCCCGCAGCGGCGCGTACCTGTGCTTCGCGCTCGTCGCGGCGGCCGTGACGTACGGGATCTACCTGATCGTCGTCTGATCCCCCGCGCCAGCGCGAGCCAGACGTGAAAGCCCCCTCCGGGTTCGTCCCGGAGGGGGCTTTCCCCAATCCGGCTTTCCCCGCTCCCCGCCCTGCCGCACCGCAGGTCAACGGCGAGTTGACGGGCCTTCCGGGTGCGTGGTGGACTGCCCGAGCCAATACGGCGGCATGGAGAGGAAGTCCGGTGCGAATCCGGCGCGGTCCCGCCACTGTCACCGGAGAGCGCACGCCGCGCGTGCGCCCCGGGAGCCAGGAACTCTCGCCGCCGGACACGTCGAACCAGGGCGCGGACCCTGAGTGAGGACATACCTGCCACCATGCGTGCCGATCGCGTCTTCGCGTACGGCGCCACGGCGGGCCTGATCGGCGACCGGATCCTCGGTGATCCCCGCCGAGGGCACCCCGTGGCCGCCTTCGGACGAGCCGCCGCCGCAGTCGAGCGCTCCCTGTGGCGTGACGACCGCGGCCGGGGCGTCCTGCACACCCTGCTGTGCGCCGGGGGCGCGGCCGCCGTCGGCGCGCTGGGCGCCCGCGTCGTGCGCTCCCGGCCCGCGGCCGCCCGTATCGCCCTGACCGCCGCCGCCACCTGGGCCGTCGTGGGCGGCACCTCGCTGGGCCGTGAGGCCCGTGCCATCGGGGGCGCGCTCGCCGCCGGGGACATCGAAGTGGCCCGTGAGCGCCTGCCCCACCTGTGCGGCCGCGACCCGCAGGCCCTGGACGGGCAGCAGCTGGCCCGGGCCGTGGTGGAGTCCGTGGCCGAGAACACCTCCGACGCCGTGGTCGGGGCCCTGGTGTGGGGCGCCGCCGCCGGAGTCCCCGGACTGCTGGCGTTCCGCGCCGTCAACACGCTGGACGCGATGGTCGGCCACAAGTCCCCCCGCCACCTGCGCTACGGCTGGGCCTCCGCCCGCCTCGACGACCTCGCCGGCTGGCCCGGCGCCCGGCTGACCGCCCTGGCCGCCGTGGTGGCCGGCCCCGACCGGCGCGGAGCCGTGCGCGCCTGGCGCGCGGACGCCGCCGCGCACCCGAGCCCGAACGCCGGTCCCGTCGAGGCCTCCTTCGCCGGGGCGCTCGGCGTCAGACTGGGCGGGACCCTGGCCTACGGCGGCCGGGTCGAGCACCGGGCCGTCCTGAACGGCGGGGCCGGGCGCCCGGTGGAGGTCGCGGACATCGAACGGGCGGTACGGCTGTCGCGACAGGTGACGTGGCTGGCCCTGGGCGCCTGCGTGGCCGCCCGGACGCTGGCGGCACGAGTACGAGGGGGACGCGCATGAGCGGCGCGCAGCGCGGCGGCGGACTGCTGGTCGCCGGTACGACGTCCGACGCGGGCAAGAGCGTGGTCACGGCAGGCATCTGCCGCTGGCTGGCCCGGCAGGGCGTGAAGGTGGCGCCCTTCAAAGCGCAGAACATGTCGCTGAACTCCTTCGTCACCCGGGAGGGCGCCGAGATCGGGCGCGCCCAGGCGATGCAGGCCCAGGCGGCCCGGGTGGAGCCGACCGCGCTGATGAACCCGGTGCTCCTCAAGCCCGGCAGCGACCGCAGCAGCCAGGTGGTGCTGCTGGGGAAGCCGGTGGGCGAGATGAGCGCCCGCGGCTACCACGGCGGGCGGCAGGAGCAGCTGCTCGGCATCGTCACGGACTGTCTGGAGCAGCTTCGGGGCACGTATGACGCCGTGATCTGCGAAGGGGCCGGCAGCCCGGCGGAGATCAACCTGCGCCGGACCGACATCGTGAACATGGGCATCGCGCGGGCCGCGCGCTTCCCGGTGGTCGTGGTCGGCGACATCGACCGCGGCGGGGTCTTCGCGTCCTTCTTCGGGACGACGGCGCTGCTCTCCCCCGAGGACCAGACGTTGATCGCCGGATACCTGGTCAACAAGTTCCGCGGCGATGTGTCGCTGCTGGAGCCGGGCATGGAGATGCTCCGCGGGCTGACCGGCCGGGCGACCTACGGTGTGCTGCCCTTCCGGCACGGGCTGGGCATCGACGAGGAGGACGGCCTGCGCGTCTCGCTGCGGGGCGCGGTCCGCGAGTCCGTGGTGGCACCGCCCGTGGGCGAGGACGTGCTGCGGGTCGCCGTGTGCGCGGTGCCGCTGATGTCGAACTTCACGGACGTCGACGCGCTCGCCGCCGAGCCGGGGGTCGTGGTGCGCTTCGTGGACCGCGCCGAGGAACTGGCCGACGCCGACCTGGTCGTCGTCCCGGGCACCCGGGGCACGGTGAAGGCTTTGGCGTGGCTGCGTGCACGCGGACTGGCGGACGCGCTGGTCCGGCGGGCCGCCGAGGGCCGCCCGGTGCTGGGCATCTGCGGCGGTTTCCAGGCCCTGGGCGAGCGCATCGAGGACGATGTGGAGTCGAAGGCCGGCTCGGTGGAGGGCCTCGGGCTGCTTCCGGTGCGCGTCCGCTTCGAGCGCGAGAAGACCCTGGCCCGGCCCACCGGAACCGCGCTCGGCGAGCCGGTGGACGGGTACGAGATCCACCACGGGGTGGCCGAGGTCCTGGGTGGGGAAGCGTTCCTGGACGGATGCCGGGTGGGGGCGGTGTGGGGCACGCACTGGCACGGCTCGCTGGAGTCGGACGGCTTCCGCCGGGCGTTCCTGCGCGAGGTGGCGGCGGCCGCCGGACGGCGGTTCGTACCGGCCCCGGACACCTCCTTCGCCGCGCTGCGCGAGGAACAGCTCGACCTGTTGGGCGACCTGATCGAGGAGCACGCCGACACCCGTGCACTGCTGGACCTGATCGAAGCGGGCGCGCCGGCGGGCCTCCCCTTCCTCCCGCCGGGCGCCCCGTGACCGGCGGGGCCCCGCGGCTGCCGAGGAGCGGAGTTCGCAACGGAGCCCCGGTGCAGGGACGGAGGACCTACGGGGGACGGTCCCGCACGGCTGCGGCCCGCCCACGGCCCGCGGCCGCCCCGCACCTCCGCGCCGGCACCTGCACGCAGACACACATCCGCCCAGAGAAAGGCATCGCATGAGCACGCCCTACCCGTTCACCGCGGTCGTCGGCCAGACCGACCTGCGGCTGGCGCTCCTGCTGAACGCCGTGAGCCCGGCGGTCGGCGGTGTGCTCGTACGCGGCGAAAAGGGGACCGCCAAATCCACCGCCGTGCGCGCGCTGTCGGCACTGCTGCCGGCCGTGGACGTCGTGCCCGGCTGCCGGTTCTCGTGCGCGCCCGTCGCACCCGACCCGGACTGCCCCGACGGCCCGCACGGCACCGGCCCCGGCGGCGCCCGCCCGGCCCGCATGGTGGAGCTGCCCGTCGGCGCCTCCGAGGACCGACTCGTCGGCGCCCTCGACATCGAGCGGGCCCTCGCCGAGGGCGTGAAGGCCTTCGAGCCCGGCCTGCTCGCCGACGCCCACCGCGGGATCCTGTACGTGGACGAGGTCAACCTCCTCCACGACCACCTGATCGACCTGCTGCTGGACGCCGCCGCGATGGGCGCCTCGTACGTGGAGCGCGAGGGTGTCTCCGTCCGGCACGCGGCCCGGTTCCTGCTCGTCGGCACCATGAACCCGGAGGAGGGCGAGCTGCGGCCGCAGCTCCTCGACCGCTTCGGACTGACCGTGGAGGTCGCCGCCTCCCGCGAGCCCGCCCAGCGGGTGGAGGTCGTCCGCCGACGGCTCGCCTACGAGGACGATCCCGCGGGCTTCGCCGCCCGCTGGTCGGGGGACGAGGAGCAGGTCCGCGCCCGGGTCACCGCCGCGCGGGCACTGCTGCCGCAGGTCCGCCTGGGGGACAACGCGCTCCTGCAGATCGCCGCGACCTGCGCCGGCTTCGAGGTCGACGGCATGCGGGCCGACATCGTGATGGCGAGGACCGCGACCGCACTGGCGGCCTGGGCCGGGCGGACGGCCGTGCTCAAGGAGGACGTACGGCAGGCCGCCCTGCTCGCCCTCCCCCACCGGCGGCGCCGCAACCCCTTCGACGCACCGGGCCTGGACGAGGACAGGCTGGACGAGATCCTCGACCAGTTCCCCGACGAGGACCCCCAGGACGACCCGGATCCGGAGCCGGAGCCGGAGCCGGACCCGGACCCGGAACCCGGCCCGGACGGCGGCCCGGAGAACCCGCAGGGCCCGGACGACGGCGGCGGCCCCGACGGTGGCGGAGTTCCCCCGCAGGGCGGCGGTCCCCAGGACGCCCAGCCCCCGGCGCAGCAGCCCGCCGAGGCCCCCGCGGCTCCGCCGGAGGCCGCCCCGCAGCCTCCCGCCGGGGAGGCCGGCGGGCCCGAGCAGGCCGCCGTACGCGCTGCCGAGCCGTTCCGGACCAGGATGCTGAGCGTCCCGGGGCTCGGGGAGGGCGCCGCCGGGCGGCGTTCGCGCGCCCGAACCGCCCACGGTCGGACCACCGGCGCCCAGCGCCCACGCGGGCAGCTTACGAAGCTGCACCTGGCGGCCACCGTGCACGCGGCCGCCCCGCACCAGAAGGCGCGCGGCCGTTCCGGGCGCGGCCTGCTGATCCGCAAGGACGACCTGCGGCAGGCCACCCGCGAGGGCCGCGAGGGCAACCTCGTCCTCTTCGTGGTCGACGCCTCCGGTTCCATGGCCGCCCGGCAGCGGATGAGCGCGGTCAAGGGCGCCGTGCTGTCGCTGCTGCTCGACGCCTACCAGCGCCGGGACAAGGTCGGCCTGGTCACCTTCCGCGGCGCCGCCGCGGAGTTGGCGCTGCCGCCCACCTCCTCGGTGGACGCGGCCGCGCCCGGCTGGAGAAGCTGCCCACCGGCGGCCGGACCCCGCTGGGGCCCGGACTGCTGAAGGCCCACGAGGTGCTGCGGATCGAGCGGCTGCGGGATCCCAGCCGCAGGCCGCTGCTGGTCGTGGTCACCGACGGGCGGGCCACCTCGGCCGGTTCCGCCGGCGGCGACCCGCGCGAGCTGACGGCGCGCAGTGCCCGCCTGCTGGCCGCCGACGGGGTCGCCTCCGTCGTCGTGGACTGCGAGTCGGGGCCGGTCCGGCTGGGACTGGCCGGGGGCGCTGGCCGCCGAACTCGGCGGGCCGGCCGTCACCCTCGACGGGCTGCGGGCCGACTCGTTGGCCGGGCTCGTGAAGGACGTACGTACCGCAGTGACAACTCCCGCTTCCCCCAACACCACCAGGAGGGCCGCGTAATGCCGCAGGGACAGCCGTCCGTCGTTCCCGACGACGGGCTCACCACCCGCCAGCGCCGCAACCGCCCGCTCGTCTTCGTCCACACCGGCCCCGGCAAGGGCAAGTCCACGGCGGCCTTCGGGCTGGCGCTGCGCGCCTGGAACCAGGGCTGGCCGATCGGGGTGTTCCAGTTCGTGAAGTCGGCGAAGTGGAAGGTCGGCGAGGAGAACGCGCTGAAGGTCCTCGGCGCCTCCGGCGAGGGCGGCACCGTCGTCTGGCACAAGATGGGCGAGGGCTGGTCCTGGGTGCAGCGGGACGCGCAGCTCGACAACGAGCAGGCGGCCAAGGAGGGCTGGGAGCAGGTCAAGCGGGATCTGGCCGCCGAGACGCACAAGCTGTACGTGCTCGACGAGTTCGCGTACCCGATGCACTGGGGCTGGATCGACGTCGACGAGGTCATCGAGGTGCTGCGGAACCGCCCCGGCGCCCAGCACGTGGTGATCACGGGCCGCAACGCGCCGGAGAAGCTGGTGGAGTTCGCGGACCTCGTCACCGAAATGACGAAGGTCAAGCACCCGATGGACGCCGGCCAGAAGGGCCAGAAGGGCATCGAGTGGTGATCCCGTCCGACATCCCCCGGCTGGTCGTCGCCGCGCCGTCGTCCGGCAGCGGCAAGACCACCGTGGCCACGGGCCTGATGGCGGCCTTCGCGGAGCGCGGCCTCGCCGTGTCCCCGCACAAGGCCGGGCCCGACTACATCGACCCCGGGTACCACGCGCTGGCCACCGGGCGGCCGGGACGCAACCTCGACGCCTTCATGTGCGGGCCGGAACTGGTCGCTCCGCTGTTCGCGCACGGGGCGGCCGGGTGCGACCTGGCCGTGGTCGAGGGCGTGATGGGGCTCTACGACGGGGCCGCGGGCCGGGGCGAGCTGGCGTCGACGGCGCAGGTGGCGAAGCTGCTGCGGGCGCCGGTGGTGCTGGTGGTCGACGCCTCCTCGCAGTCGCGGTCGGTGGCGGCGCTGGTGCACGGCTTCGCGTCCTTCGACCCGCAGGTGCGCCTCGGCGGGGTGATCCTCAACAAGGTCGGCTCCGACCGCCACGAGGTGATGCTGCGGGAGGCCCTGGAGGAGGCGGGCATGCCGGTGCTCGGCGTCCTGAGGCGGGCTCCTCAGGTGGCCACGCCCTCGCGCCACCTGGGGTTGGTGCCGGTGGCCGAGCGGCGCGCCGAGGCGCTGGCCGCCGTGGCCGCACTCGCCGAGCAGGTCCGAGCGGGCTGCGACCTGGACGCGCTGATGGCGCTGGCGCGGACGGCCCCGCCGCTGTCCTGCGCCCCGTGGTCGGCGGCGGGGCCTTCCGAGCCGGCACCGGTGTCCGCCCGGGGGGACACCGCTCCGGGCCCCAGGAGCGACGCCGGGCGGCACCGCCGCCCCGTCGTCGCTGTCGCCGGCGGGCCCGCGTTCACGTTCTCCTACGCCGAGCACACGGAGCTCCTGCGGGCGGCGGGCGCGGAGGTCGTCACCTTCGACCCGCTGCGGGACGAGGCCCTGCCCGAGGGGACCGGCGGCCTGGTGATCGGCGGCGGCTTCCCCGAGGTGTACGCGCCCGAGCTGTCCGCCAACCAGGCGCTGCGCGAGGCCGTCTCCGCGTTCGCCGCGGCCGGCGGTCCGGTGGCGGCCGAGTGCGCCGGGCTGCTGTACCTGGCCCGGTCGCTGGACGGGAAGCCCATGTGCGGGGTGCTCGACGCGGACGCGCGGATGTCGGAGCGGCTGACCCTCGGCTACCGCGAGGCGGTGGCGGTGTCCGACAGCTCGCTCGCGGCGGCCGGTACCCGGCTGCGCGGGCACGAGTTCCACCGGACGGTCGTCGAGCCGGGCGCCGGGGAGACTCCCGCATGGGGGCTGACGCACCCGGAGCGCCGCGTCGAGGGCTTCGTGCGGGGCGGTGTGCACGCCAGCTATCTGCACACGCACTGGGCGGCGGAGCCGTCCGTGGCCCGCCGTTTCGCCGGGGCCGCGGCCGCGTGGACCGCGACCGTGCGGGAAGCCGCGGCAGCACGGCCGTGAACCCTGCCGGCTCACTCCGCGATGCCCACCACGAGCCAGATCCCGGCCACCCCGCCCACCGTGCACATCAGCGTGGACAGGGCGGGGTGCTTGTGGTGCGCCTCGGGCAGGATCTCGGCGGCCGCGAGGTACAGCAGGAGGCCTCCGAAGAACCCGAGGTACGCGCCGAGGGGTTCCTCCGGAAGGGTGAACAGCAGTGTGGACGCGGCGCCCGCGACGGGCGCGACGGCGTCCGCGAAGAGCATCATCAGGGCCTTGCGGCGGTCGTTCCCGTAGAGGCTGGTGAGGGTGTAGGTGTTGAACCCGTCGGCGAAGTCGTGGGTGATCACGGCGAGTGCCACGGCCACCCCCATCCCGCCACCGACCTGGAAGGCCGCGCCCAGCGCCACCCCGTCGGCGAGGCTGTGGCCGACCATCGCGGCGGCCGCGGTGAGCCCCACCTGCGGGACGCGCCCGCCGTTGTCGGCGCCGTGCGCGGCCCGGCGCACGGCCAGCAGGCGTTCGACGACGTGGGCGACCAGGAAGCCGGCCACGAAGAGCAGCAGGGCGAGCGGGACACCGAAGACCTCCCGGCCGGCCGCGTGCAGGGCTTCGGGGAGCAGGTCGAGGCCGACGACACCGAGCATCAGTCCGCCGGCCAGGCCCAGCACGAGGTGGCGGCGGTCGGTGACGCGCTGCGCCGTCCAACCGCCCAACAGGGTCATCAGGAACGCGCCCAACGCCACGATCACGGCCATGTGCCCCTGAATACAGACTCCGCAGCCCGCGCGCACGTCCGCGCGCGGGTGGCGGGTGTCGCGGTGTTGACGATGGACGGGTGTCCGGTGAGGTGCCGGTGACCGTGACGACGGAGGGAGGCCCCGCGGTGGGCGAGTACACGACGCGGCTGGTGGTCGGGGTCGGTGGCCGTGCGGGGGTCTCCGTGGAGGAGGTCTGCGCACTGGTCGAGGAGACGCTGCGGGGCGCCGGGCTGGCCGAGGCGGCCGTGACGGCGCTGGCCACCGTGGACTCGAAGGCGGCCGAGGCGGGGATCACCGGTGCGGCGGAACGTTTCGGCGTGCCCGTTCTGGGTTATCCCGCGGCCCGCCTGGCCGCCGTCACCGTCCCGCACCCCTCGGAGGCGGTGCGGGACGCGACCGGGACCCCCTCGGTGGCGGAGGCCGCCGCCCTCGTCGCGGGCGGAGAACTCCTCGTACCCAAGCGGCGTTCGCTGTCGGCGACCTGCGCGGTGGCCACGGCCGAAGCGCACGACCTGCGCCACCACGGGGACGCCGAGGTGGCGGACGCGGGCTCCGCGCTGGAGGACCTCGCGGTCAACGTACGGGCGCACACGCCGCCGGAGTGGCTCAAGCGGCGGATCGCCGCCTCCCTCGGGGACCTCGCCGCGTACCCCGACGGGCGGGCCGCCCGCGCGGCAGTGGCGGCGCGGCACGGGCTGCCGGTCGAGCGGGTGCTGCTGACGGCGGGGGCCGCGGAGGCCTTCGTGCTGATCGCGCGGGCCCTGGGCGCCCGGCGGCCGGTCGTGGTGCATCCTCAGTTCACCGAGCCCGAGGCGGCCCTGCGGGATGCCGGCCACCGGGTCGAGCGGGTGGTGCTGCGGGCCTCGGACGGGTTCCGGCTCGATCCGGCAGCGGTGCCGCAGGACGCGGACCTGGTGGTCGTCGGCAATCCGACCAACCCGACGTCCGTGCTGCACCCAGCGGCGGCCCTGGCCCAACTGGCCCGTCCGGGCCGGGTCCTGGTGGTGGACGAGGCGTTCATGGACGCCGTCCCGGGCGAGCGTGAGGCCCTCGCGGGCCGGACGGACCTGCCGGGGCTGGTCGTGCTGCGGAGCCTGACGAAGACGTGGGGTCTGGCGGGGCTGCGGATCGGTTACGTGCTGGCCGAGCCTGAGGTGATCGCGAAGCTGGCGGCCGCGCAGCCGCTCTGGCCGGTGTCGACGCCCGCTCTGGTGGCGGCCGAGGCCTGCGTGGCTCCGGCCGCGCTGACCGAGGCGGAGGAGGCCGCACGGCGGATCGCCGTGGACCGGGCCCATCTGTTGGCCGGGCTCGCGGAGTTCGACGAGGTGAAGGTGGCGGGCGTGGCGGAGGGTCCGTTCGTTCTGATCCAGCTGGCGGACGGTGCGGAGGTCCGCACCCGGCTGCGGGCCCTGGGCTTCGCCGTGCGGCGCGGGGACACCTTCCCCGGACTGGACCGGACCTGGCTCCGGCTGGCGGTGCGCGACCGGGCGACGACGGGCCGCCTGCTGCAGGCCCTGGACCGGGCCCTGGCCCTGACCTCCCGCTGACCTCCCGCTTCTCCGGTGGCGGACCGTCCGGGCCGCTGGGAGGTGATGCGGGCCGACTGCCTCACGCAGTACTCGGACACGGGGCCGCCGTTCGCGTCCTCTGCGCCTCCTGCGCGGCCCTCGACGGGGCGCTTCCCGCCGCCGGGCGCGACGCGTACGCGCGGATCGACCGCAGGTCACCGAGGCCGTGACGGCGCGGGGCGCGGGGGGCAGGATCTGGCCCACGCCACCCGTTGAGCACTCCCCTCCGATGTGCTCGCCGGGTGGCGCGGTCCCGGGCCCCGGCCGCGCCGTGCGGCGGGCCGGGACACGGACCGGGGTCGCCCGGCAGTTCTACTGGGTCCTGCTCCGGCGGGTCAGGAAGAGCGCACCGCCGCCGAGCGCCAGCAGGGTCAGCGCGCCGCCCGTGATGTAGGGGGTGAGCGAACCGCCGCCGGTCTCGGCCAGGTTGGCATCGGTGGTGGCGCCCGAATCGCTGCCGCCGGAACCGGCGGTGGTACCCGAACCTCCCGTGGTGCCACCGGTGTTCGTCCCGGTCTGGGTCTTGATGTCGGGCTGCTCGGGCTGCTCGGGCTCCTTCGTCGTCGTGGCCGCGCCCTTCGGGGACTCGCAGTGCGCCTCGGCCAGCACGATCTCGCCGTCCACCTGCGCCACGTTCAGGTTCAGCGGGTTCACGGCCACCTTCAGCCGGAGTGCGGCGGCGGCGGCCGTGGTGGAGGTGGTCTCGGTGCCGGACAGCTCCAGGCTGACCATGCCGACCCCCGGGACTTCGACCTTGGTGGGGCCGCCCGCCGACAGGGTGACCCTCTTGCCGAGCGCGGTCACCGTGCCCAGGACGTTCGCGCTGGCCACGGGCTTCCTCCCGGCTTCACAGACGGCCTTGGACGTGACCTTCTCCACCTCGATCAGCGAGAGCAGCGGCAGCCCGGGCACGTGCACACGGGCCTTGGCCAGGTTCGCCTCGGCCTCCGCCTTCTTCTTGTCCGCGGTGGCCCTGGAGGTGGCGACGTCCGCGCGCAGGACGCTGACCGGCTTGTTCCCCTCGACCCCGTCCAGGGTGACGGTCAGCGCCGTCTTCTCCGCCTTCGCCGGGGCGCTGACCTCGTTGAGGGTGGCCTTCAGCGGGACGTCGACGGTCTTGTTGAGCAGGCCCACGTCCAGTCCGGTGCGCAGGACGACCGCGCCGGACCTGCCCTCTCCGCCGGCGGGGGTTCCTCCCGTGGCGGAGGCGGGCGGTGCGGTGAGCAGAGCGACCGCTCCCGTGGCGAGCAGAACGGCCGCGGGCATGCGGAAGGTGTTGCTGTTCAAGGTGGTGGAACCCCCGGGGAGTTGGGTGCCGTCGCGCGGCCAATGGGGGACATCGCACGCGCCGACGGCTTCGACCCTGGGAATCCTTACTCAATGTGGGTGACGGGGCAGCTACCTGAGGTCACTTCACCCCAAAGGGTGGTTTCCGTGCGGGGTTTCGATTTGCGGCCCCGCTCACCGCGTTACTCCCCGCACCCCCACGACTCCGCTCCTGGCACCGCGTTCAGGCCCTGACCCTGCCGTCGACGACCACCCGTCGAGGCTGCGCCAGGACGGCCACGTCGGCCCGCGGATCGCTGTCGTAGACCACCAGGTCCGCCGGTGCGCCCTCGGTGAGCCCCGGCCTGCCGAGCCACTCGCGGGCCGCCCAGGCCGTCGCCGAGAGGGCGTCCAGTGCCGGAATCCCGGCCTTCACCAGTTCGGCGACCTCCGCCGCGACCAGTCCGTGCGGCAGCGACCCGCCGGCGTCGGTACCGACGAAGACCCGGACGCCCGCGTCATAGGCGGCCCGGACGGTGTCGTAGCGCCGCTCGTGAAGCCGCCGCATGTGCGCCGACCAGCGCGGGAACTTCGCGTCGCCGCCCGCCGCCAGCTTGGGGAAGGTCGCGATGTTGACGAGGGTGGGGACGATGGCGACCCCGCGTTCCGCGAACAGCGGGATGGTGTCCTCGGTGAGGCCGGTGGCGTGCTCGATGCAGTCGATGCCCGCCTCGACGAGGTCGCGCAGCGAGTCCTCGGCGAAGCAGTGCGCGGTGACCCGGGCGCCCAGCCGGTGCGCCTCGGCGATGGCCGCCTCGACCTCGGCGCGCGGCCAGCAGGCCGTCAGGTCGCCGGCGTCGCGGTCGATCCAGTCGCCGACCAGCTTCACCCAGCCGTCGCCGCGCCGCGCCTCGCGGCCGACGTACTCGACGAGGTCGGCCGGCTCGATTTCGTGGGCGTAGTTGCGGATGTAGCGGCGGGTGCGCGCGATGTGCCGGCCCGCCCGGATGATCTTCGGGAGGTCCTCGCGGTCGTCGATCCAGCGGGTGTCGGAGGGCGATCCGGCGTCGCGGATCAGGAGGGTGCCCGCGTCGCGGTCGGTGAGGGCCTGGCGTTCGGCCGTGGCGGCGTCGACCGGACCGTGGGCGTCCAGCCCCACGTGGCAGTGCGCGTCGACCAGGCCGGGCAGGACCCAGCCGGTCACGGTGGTGACCTCGCGGGCGCCGGGCGGGCGCTCGTAGGAGACGCGCCCGCCGACCACCCAGAGCTCGTCGCGGACCTCGTCGGGCCCGACCAGCACCCGCCCCTTCACGTGCAGCACGTCGCTCACATCGCTCACATCGCTCATGGCGGCACTGTACGTGCGGCCCCCGCGGCGTCAGGAGGCGGAGAGCACGTCCAGGAGCCGGTCCACGTCGGCCTCCGTGTTGTACAGGTGGAACGAGGCCCGCAGCAGGCCCGCGCGGGCCGAGGTGAGGACGCCGGCCGCCTGCAGCACGGGCTGCCGGCCGGCGAGGCCCGGGACGGAGACGATGGCGGCGTCGCCCGGCACGGGCTCGTGGCCGAGGTGCGCGAGTCCGGCGCGGTAGCGAGCGGCCAGGGCGGTGTCGTGGGCGTGCACGGCCTCGATGCCGATCCGCTCGATCAGGGCCAGCGAGACCTCCGCCGCATGGTAGGCGAGGAAGGCCGGAGACTCGTCGAACCGCCGCGCGGAGTCGGCCGGTTTCGGCATCGGGCCGTAGACGGCGTCCCACATCGACTCCGCCGCCACCCAACCCGCATGCAGCGGCGTCAGAGCGTCCTGGGCCTCCCGCGACACGGTCAGGAAGGAGGCTCCGCGGACGCTGAGCAGCCACTTGAAGCCGACGGTGACCGTGTAGTCGTACGGCGAGGCGTCGAAGGGGAGCCAGCCCGCCGCCTGGGACGCGTCCACGAGCATCCGGGCCCCGTGCGCCGCCGACGCCGCGCGCACCGCCGCGAGGTCGGCCCGGCGCCCGTCCGCGGACTGTACGGCGCTCAGTGCGACCAGCGCGGTGTCCGGGCCGACGGCCTCGGCGAGCGACTCCAGCGGCGCGAAACGCACCTTGAGGTCGTCCCGCACGACAAACGGGTTGATCACAGAGGCGAAGTCGTCCTCCGGACAGAGCACTTCGGCGCCGGAGGGGAGCGAGGCCGCGACGAGCCCGACATGGGTGGAGACGGCCGAGCCGACGGCCACCCGGTCGGTGTCCACCCCGACCAGGCGGGCGAAGGAGGCACGGGCCCGGTTGACCCGGTCGAAGTCGCCGAATCCGGCGGGGATCCCGGCCCCCGCCGCCTCGGACAGTTCCTTCACCGCCGCGACGGCGGCACGCGGGACGACGCCGCAGGCGGCGGAGTTGAGGTAGGTGGTGGTGTGGGCGAACTCGGCACGGGTCGCTTCGGCGATCGAAAGATCCATGCCGTCAACTCTGCGCCAGGAGCGAACCAAAGTCCATTGCCGAGTTTTGCGCACCCACTCCAAGCATTACTTATACCTGTGGGACCGCGCACGTCTCGTCGGGCCCACAGGCCGCGGCCTCCGCCGGCGCCTCCACCTCACGCCCGGCCCACGCCTGTTCAAGGGCCCGGGTGAACACCTCGGCCGGCTGCCCTCCGGAGATCCCGTAGCGGCGGTCGAGGACGAAGAACGGCACCGCGTTCGCGCCCAGCTCGGCGGCCTCGCGCTCGTCGGCGCGGACCTCGGCGGCATAGGCGGAACCGTCCGCGAGGACGGCGCGGACCTCGGCCTCGTCCAGGTCGGCCTCGACCGCGAGCCCGATCAGCACCTCGGAGTCGAAGACGGAGCGCTCCTCGGCGAAGTTGGCCCGGTAGGCGAGGTCGAGCAGCGCCTCCTGCCGGCCGCGGGCGCCGGCCAGGTGCAGCAGCCGGTGGATGTCGAAGGTGTTGCCGTGGTCACGCCCTTCGGTCCGGTACGCCAACCCCTCGGCGCGGGCGCTCGCGGCGACGTGCTCCTCCATGCTGCGCGCCTCGTCGAGGGTGCGGCCGTACTTCTCGGCGAGCATCTCCACGACGGGGGAGGTCACACCCTTGGGGCTGCCCGGGTCGAGCTCGAAGGACCGGAAGACGACCTCCACCTCGTCGCGGTGCGCGAACCCGGCCAGCCCCCTGGCGAAACGGGCCTTGCCGATGTAGCACCAGGGGCAGGCGATGTCGCTCCAGATCTCGACGCGCATGATCCTTCTTCTCTCCGGGGTCGATGAGGGGACGGTTTGTTGTTCAACCATCAGTGGTGTGAACCATCCGCCTTCGCGCCCCATTCCCCGGACACGCGGCGGGCGGCGAGCGGTGGGCGGGCCCCTCGGCCTCAGGCGACGTCCAGCCAGAGGGTGCGGTGGCTGCCCGACGGGGTGGCGGCAGGATCGGGCAGCCAGCCCTGGGCGGCGTAGAAGGCCTGGGCCCGCTGGTTGTGCTCGTAGACCTCCAGGCGCACCCGGCGGACCCCGGCGCGGCGCCAGACCTGCAGGCAGGCTTCGTGGAGGGCCGCCCCGGTGCCCCGGCGCCAGCGGACCGGGTCGACGTGGAGCTGGGTGAGCGTGGCCTCGCCGTCCTGCGTGCGGAAGGCGGCGACCCCGGTGAGCTCGCCGTCCTCCTCGGCGCACAGCACGCCGCCCTCGGCGGCGTCGCGGGCGACGGCCAGGGTCCAGCCCTCACGGGTCCGGGCCAACTCGGCCTCGCCCGCGTAGGCCTCTTCAGGTATGTGGCCCTGGTAGTAGGTGGCCCGGGCCCTGGTGTGGAGGGCGGCGATGGCGTCGAGGTCGGCGGGGAGCGCATTCCTGATCATGAAGACAGATACGCGCCGGGAACCACCTCGGTTCCCGGCGCGTCGGGCGCGCACCAGCGCACACCTACTTCTTCAGCCAGGCCTGCATCATCTTCTGCGCGATCGGCGCGGCCAGCTTGCCGCCGCCGATCTCGGAGCGGTCGGTGTCGGAGTTCTCGATCACCACGGCCACCGCGATCTGCTTGCCACCGGCCTTGCCGTACGAGGTGAACCAGGCCAGCGGCGCGAGGCTGTTGTTCACGCCGCGCTGCGCGGTGCCGGTCTTGCCGCCCACCTCGGCGCCGGGCACCTGGGCTGGCTTGCCGCCGCCCTCGGTGGCGACCGTGCGCATGGCGTCCCGGACCATCGAGGCCGTCCGCTCCTTCATGACCTGCCGGGACTCCGGGTCCTTGAAGCTTTCCAGCACGTTGCCGTTGGCGTCGGTGACCTCGGAGACCATGTGCGGGGCGACGAGCTTGCCGCCGTTCTCGATCGCGGCCGTGACCATCGCCATCTGCAGCGGGGTGGCCTGGACGTCGAACTGGCCGATTCCGGTCTGCGCGACCTGGTCAACCGACATCTTCTGCGTCGGATACCTGCTCGGTGGGTTGGTGCGGACCGGTGTGTCGATCTGCGCGTTGAAGCCGAGCTTCTCGGCGGTCGCGAGCATCTTGTCCTGACCGAGCTTGAAGGCGAGCTCGGCGAACACGTTGTTGCAGGACAGCCGCAGGGCGGTGCGCACCGAGACGTTATTGCAGGCAGCGGAGCCCGCCTCGCTGGGCAGCAGGGTGCGGGTGCCGGGGATCGTGTAGGGGTCGGGAATGCCGGTCTGCCGGTCGATGTCGGTGACCAGGCCGTTCTCGATCGCCGCGGTGAGCGTGACGAGCTTGAAAGTGGAGCCGGGCGCCTGCGGCTTGCGGAGCGCGACGTTCTCCATGGCCTTGCCCTTGTCCGCGGAGAGCGCGTCCCAGGCCTTCTGGTCGTTGGCGCCGGCGATGCTGCCGGGGTCGAAGGAGGGGTTGTTCACGACGGCGAGGATCTCGCCGGTGGCGGGGTCGATGGCCGCGGCAGCGCCCTGCTTGCCCTGCAGCGCGTCATAGGCGGCCTTCTGCACGTCCTTGTCGATCGTGGTGAGGACGTTGCCCGGGTCGGCCCGCTTGTTGGTGAGCGTGTCCATCACGGTCTTCAGCCGGCTGTCGGAACCGTTGAGGACGTTCTTGTAGACGCCCTCCAGCATGCTGGTGCCGAAGGCCTGGGAGCTGTAGCCGGTGACGGGCGCGTACAGAGGGCCATCGACATAGGTCCGCTTGTAGCCGAAGTCCTTGCCCCCGGTCTTCTCCGAGCCGGTGATCGCCTCCCCGCCCACGATGATGTTGCCCAGCGGGTTCTCGAACTGCCCGATGAGGTTCCTGCGGTTGTGCTTGTCGTCTGCGAGGGCCTGGCCTTGGTACGCCTGCACCCAGGTGACGCGGACCAGCAGGGCCAGCACCAGGAGCAGACAGAAGACCGACGCACGCCTGATCGTCTTGTTCATCCCCCGAAAGGACGTCCCGGCGGCCTCGGGCGTTCCGCTCTGCCCCGATTGTGGCGGACTTCTCAGGCTTTCCTCATGATGAATCCTCCTTCGTAGGCCGCGATGACCGCCTGGGTGCGGTCACGGGAGCCGGTCTTGGTGAGCACCGACGCGACGTGGGTCTTGACCGTCTGCGGCCCCACTCCGAGGCGCTCGCTCATCTCGTGGTTGGACAGCCCCGTGGCCATCAGGCGCAGGACGTCGGCCTCCCGGCCGGTCAGCGTGGCGATCCAGGGAGCGGCGGCGGGGACGGCAGCCGCCGCGTGGGCGGCCGCGAGGGACCGTACGGCGGCCGGGAAGAGCAGCGAGTCCCCGCGGGCGACGAGCCGGACCGCCCCGATCAGTTCGTCGGGGTCGGCCCGCTTGAGGAGGAAGCCGACTGCTCCGGCACGCAGCGCGTCGTAGACGTGGGCGTCGTTCTCGAAGGTGGTGACGACCACGATCCTGGGTGGTTCGGGCATGGTGGAGAGGATCTGTTGGGTGGCCCGGATTCCGTCGATCTCGGGCATCCGCACGTCCATCAGCACCACGTCGGGGGCGAGTGACCGCACGAGCGGAACGGCCTCGGCACCGGTGGCGGCCTCGCCGACGACCTCGAAATCGGCTTCGGCCTCAAGGATGACCCGCAGGGCGGTGCGGACCATCCGCTCATCGTCGCACAGCACGATGCGCAGGGGCGGCCGGCCCGCAGGGGCGGCCGCGGTCACCGGTCCGCTCCGGCCAACGGGAGGACCGCGCGCAGCCGCCACCGGGACTGGTACGGGCCCGCCTCGATGCTGCCGCCGAGCAGTGCGGCCCGCTCCGCGCAGCCGCGCAGCCCGCGGCCCCCGCCGGTACGGGGCTCCCTGCCCTCGGGTGCGGCGGGCGGGTTGGTCATGGTGATCTCCAGTTCTCGTCGTTCGGTGTCCTGGCCGGCCCGGACCAGGATCCGCAGGTCCACCGGGCCGGCCCCGTGGCGCAGTGCGTTGCTGAGGCCTTCCTGCACGATCCGGTAGGCCTCGCGCGAGGTGATCTCCGGGAGCCGCGCCCAGTCCCCCGCGGGACCGGGGTCCTGGTGCGCGCTGACGCCGGTGCCCGCGGCACGAGTGCGGTCCAGCAGCCCGTCCAGGTCGGCGGCGAGGGTGGGGGCGCGGCCCGGCGGCCCCTCCGGTCCGGCCGGTTCCCCTTCGCGCAGCAGGCCCAGGACGGCGTCCAACTCCCCCACCGTCCGCCGGGTGGTGTCCTCGATCGCGGCGAGCGCTTCCCGTACGAAGACGGGGTCGCGCTCCAGCATCCGCCGGGCGGCGGCCGCCTGGAGGGTGACGGCGCTGAGGGCGTGCCCCACGGCGTCGTGCAGCTCCCGGGCCAGCCGGTTGCGCACGGCCAGGTCGGCGGCACGGTCCTCGGCCGCGGCGAGCCGGTCCGCGGCCGTGGGCCCGAGCAGTACGGGTGCCAGCTTGGCCAGCAGCTCCCCGGCGGCGGCCGCGCACAGGGTGAGCGCGGCCAGCAGGCCGATCCCGAGAAGGGGAGCCGCGTACGTCTCGACGCCCGTGCCGAACCACCCGAACCCCAGACGGGCTTCGCGCAGGCCGCTCACGAACGGCAGCACGAGCAGCACCACCGCCAGGGGAGGCACGGCCAGCGTCATGCCGCTGACGAGCGCCCCGACCCCCAGGTGCAGGGTCCACCACGCGGACGCGCGCCCCCGCGCGGCCCAGGACCGCGCCGGCCCTTCGGCCAGCCGCTCCCCCGGCACCTGGCACATGGCCCGGACAGCACTCACCGACAGCGGCCGGACCAGGCCGTACACCCCCGTGACGGCGGCCAGGGGCAGAGCCGCGGCGTAGGCCGCGAGGGACAGCGGCAGGGAGGACAGGGCGTTGGCACCGTCGGCCGCCATACCGACCCCCACGGTGGCCAGGAGGAAGTAGGGCATCAGCAGGGCTCCGCCGAGGATCTGGTGCACCCATCGCAGCCGGGCCGGCGCGCCCAGCAGCCGGCTCAGGCCGCCGCGCATCACCGCTCGCGTCGGGATATGAGGAACCGGGTGAGGACGGCGGTGGCGAGCGATCCCGTGACCATCTGGCCAGCGTAGATCAACTGCTCGGCGGTGGAGGGGCCTTCACCGCCGTCAACCTGCGGCCCCCATGAGACGGCCAGTGGGAAGACCCCCCACGCCAGGGTCGCGGCGGCACCGACCCAGGCGAGCCCGAGCGGCCACCGCGCCCGAAGGGCTCCGCCGCGGGCCAGGAGCAGCGCCCCCGCTCCTGCGGCGAGCGCGCACATCGCGTGGGCCAGGGACACGACGGCGCTCTCCGCCGTATGGGCCTCGGCCCGCTCGGCACTCAGCCCTGCGGTGCCGCCTGCGGCCCAGTAGAGGAACAGCGCCGTCAGAGCCAGGGCACCGGAGGTCGCGGCTGCCGCCACCACCCCCGTGAGTCGCGGCAGCCGCTCTCCCACCACGCCCTGCCACCGCCGGCCCCAACGCTTGCGCGCATAGGGCACGAACAGCGCGGCCAGGGCGAGTCCTTGGACGGTGAATCCCGTGTACACGACGGTGAAGACCCAGGAGTCCAGGAAGGGCTCCCGCGCGGCCGCCGCTTCGGGGCCGGATCCGAAGCCCAGGGCGCGTACGAGCAACTGCCCCGGGAAAGCCAGGAGGATCGGGGTCAGCAGGCCGGTGGCGGCGAACGCCGGAAGGGTCAGCATCCAGCCGGGGGTTCTGAGCCCCCAGGGTCTGGTGAGCACCAGGACGAGCGGGATCACGCACGCGTCCATGGCCAGGGTGACGGCATTGGCCGCCGTGAGGAACGGACCGGGCTGCAACAGCGCGCTGCCGTCCGGTATCCCGATCCGGCTGCCGGACAGCCAGGCGACCTTGAGCGCCAGATACGGCACCAGGGCCACCAGGGCCACTGCCGTGACGATGCGCCTCCTCCCGGTCGCGGGAACAGGTGCGGAGGACTCTGGTGCCTGCCTCGTGTGAACGGCTCGTGCGGTCATGCCCCAACAGTCCCGTGCGCGGCGGCCCGCCGCCTCCCCCTCAGTGGGGAACCGCCTCCCCCACGCGGGGGAGGCGGCGGGCGGCGCAGCGGCGCACGCACCGTCACCCGCACCCGGCCCACCCCGCGGCCCGCACGCCGTCACATGCGGCGCGTCACCACCGACAGCCGGTCGCGCGCCTCGAACAGCGCCGCCTTGATGACCTGCTCGTGCCCCGGCGTCAGCCGAGCCACCGGCACCGAGCAGCTCACCGCGTCCCGGGCCGGCGTCCGGTACGGCACGGCCACCCCGAAACACCGCAGCCCGAGCGTGTTCTCCTCCCGGTCCAGCGCGTACCCCTGCTCGCGTACCAGCTCCAGCTCCTCGATGAGCTGCTCGCGGTCGGTGATGGTGTGCTCGGTCACCGCCTCCAGCCGCCGCGGCAGCAGCGCCCGCACCTCCGCGTCCGAGTGCGTGGCGAGCAGCGCCTTGCCGAGCGCCGTCGAGTGCACGGGCAGCCGCCGCCCGACCCGGGTGAAGGGCCGCAGGTAGTGCTGGGACTGGCGGGTGGCGAGGTAGACCACGCTCGTCCCGTCGAGCCGGGCCAGGTGGATGGTCTCTGTCGTGTCGTCGGAGAGCCGATCCAGGGTGGGCCGGGCGGCGGCGACGACCTCGTCGCCGTCGATGTACGAACTGCCGACCAGCAGGGCCCGCACCCCTATGCCGTACCGCGTGCCCGTCGCGTCCGTCTCCACCCAGCCGAGGTTCACCAGGGTGCGCAGCAGCATGTAGAGGCTGGACTTGGGCAGGGCGAGGTCGTTCTGGATGTCGGCCAGGCTGTGCAGGCCGGGGCTGGCCGCGAAGTGCTCCAGCAGCAGGACGGTCCGGACCGCCGATTTGACCGGTGCCGCCTGGGCGGGGATCCCCGACTCGGTCGTCGTCATGCAGCTGCTTCCCCTCTGGTCGCCTCGGGTCGCCCCTTGTCACGCGGAGGACCCGGAAATAGAGTCCCCAACAGATGTGATCATTCATCCACCGGAACCGCGTTCAGAATACTGAACGATCCAGGAGGCAGTGGGCCATGGCAGCGACACCAGTTTGGAGTGTGGACCCCCGCACCGGGAAGCAGCGCGAGCAGGTTGCGGTGGAGGCCACATCCCGCGAAGTGGACGAAGCCGTGCGAGCCGCCCACGCCGCCCGCGGCGCGCTCGCGGACGCCGCCGCCCGCGCCGCCTTCCTGCGCACCGCCGCCGCCCTGCTCGACGAGGCCGCCGCCCACGTCATCGAGGCCGCCGACGCCGAGACCGCGCTCGGCCCGGGTCGGCTGACCGGCGAGCTGTCCCGCACCACCGGCCAGCTGCGCGCCTTCGCCGACGCCGTCGAGGAGGGGACCTACCTCGACATCCGGATCGACCACGCGGATCCCTCCCGCACTCCGCCGCGCCCCGACCTGCGCCGCTACAAGGTCCCGCTCGGCGTGGTGGCCGTCTATGCCGCCTCCAACTTCCCGCTCGCCTTCTCCGTCCCCGGCGGCGACACTGCGAGCGCACTGGCCGCCGGCTGCCCGGTCGTGGTCAAGGCGCACCCCGACCACCCCGCCACCTCCGAGCTGTGCGCCTCGCTGCTGCGCCGGGCGGCCGTCGCGAACGGGCTCCCGCCCGAAGTGGTGGGCGTGGTCCACGGATTCGACGCGGGCCTGGAGCTGATCCGTCACCCGCTGGTCGCCGCCGCCGGCTTCACCGGTTCCATCCGGGGCGGCAGGGCCCTGTTCGACGCGGCCGCCGCCCGGCCCGTACCGATCCCCTTCCACGGCGAACTGGGCTCCCTCAACCCCGTCGTGGTCACCCCGGCGGCCGCCGCCGAGCGCGCCGAGGAGATCGGCGCCGGGCTCGCGGGCTCAGTCACCCTCGGGGTCGGCCAGTTCTGCGTGAAGCCCGGCCTGGTCCTGGTGCCCGACGGCACGGACGGCGACCGGATCACCGGCGAGCTCACCAAGGCCCTCGGCGAGACCGAACCCGGGGTGCTGCTCGACCACCGGATGCGGGAGAACTTCGTCACCGGGGTGCGCGAGCGGGCCGCGCTGCCCGGCGTCGACGCCCCCGTCACCCCCGGGGCCGGCGGCGAGCACACCGTGGGAGCGGGATATCTGACGGTACGGGCGGAGGAGCTCCTCGCGGGCGACCGGCACGACGTCCTCCTCGAGGAGTGCTTCGGCCCGGTCACCGTCGTCGTCCGGTACGCCGGCCAGGCCGAGGCAAGCGCGGTCCTGGAGCGCCTCGGCGGAAACCTGAGCGCCACCCTCCAGCTGTCGGCCGCCGAAACCGAGGGCGCCCCCGGCCCGGCCGCCGAACTGATCGGGCAGGTGACGGGGCTGGCGGGGCGGATCGTGGTGAACGGCTGGCCGACCGGGGTCGCGGTGGCCCCGGCCCAGCACCACGGCGGGCCGTACCCGGCCGCGACCTCGCATTCCACCTCGGTGGGCGGCACGGCGATCGAGCGCTGGCTGCGGCCGGTGGCCTACCAGTCCGTCCCGGATGCTCTTCTTCCGGCCGAGCTCCGCGAGGCCAATCCGCTGGGCCTGCCGCGCCGGGTGACCGGCGGCTGAGCAGCGCACCCGCCGCGCCGCCGGGCGCCGGGGCGCGGCGCGACCGCCCCGGCGCCCGGCGGCGAAATATCGCCAAGGTAAGGGAACGGCAAAGCATCCCCGCTCGTTCTCCCGGCATGACCGCTATGACCCCTGGATCCAATCTGCCGCTCAACGCCGCCCGCGTGACGGTCGACGTGGCTGCGCCGGTGCGGCTCGACGTGTCCGCCCTGCTCCTCACGGCGGACGGCAAGGTGCGCTCCGACGCCGACTTCATCTTCTTCAACCAGCCCTCCGGGCCCGGCGTCACCTACCGGTCCGGTGGGGGCGCGGCACCGGACTCGGTCACCGTCGACACCTCCGCGGTGCCGCAGGGCATCGAGCGGATCGTGGTCACGGCCAGTCCCGACGCCGCCGGGCAGACCTTCCAGGGCATCGAGCCCACCGCCACCGTGCGCAATGCCGACGGCGGCACGGTGATCGCCTCGTTCACCCCGCCGCAGCTGGCCACCGAGACCGCGCTCGTCGTCGTCGAGATCTACCAGCGCGGCGGTGCCTGGAAGGTCCGCGCGGTCGGCCAGGGGTACGCCAACGGCCTGGCCGGCATCGCCACCGACTTCGGGGTCAGCGTGGACGAGGAGCCGGCTCCGGCGGCCGCCCCGCCCGCACCCGCGATGCCCCCCGCCCCGCCCGCCGGCCACCAGCCCTCCCCCTGGCTCACCGCCGGCGTCGGCACCCCCGCCCCGGTCACCCCCGCCCCGGCGCCCGCGCCCCCGGCCGCCCCGCCCGCCACCGGGAAGATCAACCTGGACAAGGGCCGGGTCAGCCTCCAGAAGAACCAGACCGTCTCCCTGGTCAAGGGCGGCCGACCGCTGCTCTCCCAGGTGAAGATGGGCCTGGGCTGGGAGCCCGCCTTCCGCGGCCGGGACATCGACCTCGACGCGTCCGTCATCGCGTACGGCCCGCAGCGCAACCACATCGACAGCTGCTACTTCGGCAAGCTGTCCATCCTGAACGGCGCCATCAAGCACTCGGGGGACAACCTCACGGGTGAGGGCGCGGGCGACGACGAGGTCATCGTCGTGGACCTCGGCCGGCTCCCCGCCGACGCCACCGGCCTGGTCTTCACGGTCAACTCCTTCTCCGGCCAGAAGTTCACCGAAGTGGCCAAGGCCTACTGCCGCCTGATCGACGCGGCCAGCGGCGAGGAGCTGGTGCGCTTCGACCTCACCGGCGCCGAGCCGCAGACGGGCGTGATGATGGCGAAGCTGATCCGTCAGTTCTCCGGCGAGTGGGAAATGACGGCCATGGGCGAGTTTGTGAAGTCGCGCACAGTGCGCGGCATGGTCAAGCCCGCCGCGCAGGCACTCTGAGCAGGTGGGCGGGCACAGGCCGCCACCGGACGGGTTCGCGGGTGATGGATGCCACGCGTTGTCCGTCAGTGGCTGTCAGTGCCCGCCCGTAGCCTAGGAAGCATGCACGAGTCACTCACACCCGCGGGGCCCGCCCGCCCGTCCGCCGCCGAGGCGAACGAGGCGATACGGCACCTCGTGGAGACCAGGGTGGACGGCGACTGGCCCTCCGAGGCGTACGAGTTCCTGCTCGCCGAGTGGGCCGAGGCCTCCCGCATGGAGGTCTCCCCGGCCCACTGAGCCCGCGATCCGGCCGGGCGGAGCGTCAGTGTGCGCGCCGCCACGGCCCGGTGATGGCCAGCATGATGCCGGGCTCCTGGATGTTGGCGTACAGGGTGCGTCCGTCGGGTGAGAAGCACACCCCGGTGAACTCGGAGTACTCGGGCTCCTCGGCCGAGCCGATGTTCAGCTCGTTGCGCGCCAGCGGGTAGGTGCGGCCCGATTCGGTGGCGCCGAACAGGTGTTGCAGCCCCGAGCCGTCCTCCGCGATGACCAGCCCGCCGTACGGCGACACGGTGATGTTGTCCGGGCCGTCATAGCCGCCGTCCGCGGCCGGGTCGGCGTTGACCCCGATGAGGACGGTCAGCCGGACCGTGCGCCGCTTGGGGTCGTAGAACCAGACCTGGCCGTCGTGCGCGGCGCCCGGGCTCTCCTCACGGGCGTAGGAGGAGACGAAGTACGCGCCTCCGTCGGCCCACCACATGCCCTCCAGCTTGCGTCCGCGAGTCACCACGTTGTCGGCGAACTGCCGCCGCACCGGCACCGTGCGCGCGTCGCGGTCCGGCACGTCCACCCAGTCCACGCCGTAGACGGTGCCGATCCGCGTGGCGCGCGAGAAGTCGTCGACGAACCGGCCCGAGCTGTCGATGCACTTGGCGGCCTGGAGCACACCGGCGTCGGGGGCGAGCGTACGGAGCCTGCCGCGGCCGTGCCGGAAGCCGTAGGGCGGGGTCCAGCGGTAGAGCAGCCCGTTGGGCCCGGAGGCGTCCTCGGTCAGGTAGGCGTGGCCCTGGCGCGGGTCGATGACCACGGCCTCGTGGTCGTAGCGGCCGAAGGCCTTGACGGGCCGGGGATCGCGGTTGGCGCGGCGGTCGTGCGGGTCCACCTCGAAGACGTAGCCGTGGTCCTTGGTCATGCCGTTCTTGCCGGCGAGGTCCGAGTTCTCCTCACAGGTCAGCCAGGTGCCCCAAGGCGTTGCGCCGCCCGCGCAGTTGGTCGACGTACCGGCGATGCCGACCCACTCGGCGACCTCGCCGCCGCGCCGGACCTCGACCACGGTGCATCCGCCTGCCGCGGCCGGGTCGTAGACAAGGCCCTCGGCGAGCGGGACGGGGCGGGCCCAGTTCTCCCGCCGACCCTTGAGCTCGTGGTTGTTGACGAGGAGGGTGACGCCCCGCCCGCCCTCGAAGGCCGCGGTCCCGTCGTGGTTGGACGGGGTGGTCTCACCGGACTCCAGCCGGGTGACGCCGCTGTGCGTGATCACGCGGTACCGGAAGCCTGCGGGGAGGGCGAGGATGCCGGCCGGGTCGGGGACCAGCGGGCCGTAGCCGGGCTCACAGGGCCGCCCGTGCTGATCGTGGTGCGCGCCGTCCTCGGCCGCGAGCGCGCCCGGTGCGGTGGCGAGGGCGCCGACGGTCCCGGTGAGCGCGACTCCCGCGCCGGCGATGACGGTACGGGCGGTGAAGTCTCTGCGGCTGAGCGGCATCAGGTCTCCAGGGGTGGGGAGTGGTGCGCCTGTCGTGCGGTCGTCGGCGCACACGCTCCCGCCCGCACGTGAACGGCGGCTGAATTACCCACGAAGAGATACCGGCCCCTTGCCCGTCGACGGAATGGCCAGCTCCGGCCCAGGAACGGCGCATTGTCGCCAGCGCTCGGCGAGGGGCCCCCGGACCCGGCCACGACCGGACCCGGATCGGCCCCCGGACCGGCCGCGGACCAGCCCCGGACCGGCCACGATCCGAGCTCTCAGGGCCGGCGGGAGCGCGCCTTGAACGCGGCCCTGCGGGCCTCCTTCGCGGTCTTCGGGTCCGGGTGTAGCCGGCCCATCGCCTCCAGGACCCGTACGGTCGAGGGGTGCTCGACGCGCCACACCCGGTCGAAGAAGCCCGTGTGATGTGCGGTCAGGGTCTCCATCAGAAGGGGTAGCTCCTCGGTCTCGCCGTCCGCTGCGAGCTGCGCCGCAATCGTGTCGACGGTCAGCCAGAACACCATCTCCGGGGCGGGCGCCGGTACGTCGGCCGCCCCGTGCTCCGCCAGCCAGACCCGGGCCAGACCGCCGAGCTCCGCCTCGTCCAGGACCGAGCGGACCACCGGCTCGGCCTCCGGGCCGGCCAGCGCGAGGGCCTGCTGGCAGCGCAGCCGGCGCAGCGGTCCGCCCTCGTCGTCCCCGCGTGCGGCGGCCAGCAGTTCGGCGACCGCGGCGGCGGGCTCGCGGTCCGCCATCCACTGCTCGATCTCGGCCTGCGCCGTGCGCTCGGGGTAGGAGGCGACGCCGTCGAGGAGTGCGTCGGCTCCCTTCGCGGCCAGTTCACCGAGGGCGGGGGCCGCCACTCCCGCCTCCAGCATCCGGGCGCGGATCCCGTAAAGGCCGAGCGGCGTCAGGCGGACCATGCCGTAGCGGGAGACGTCCTCGTCCCCCTCCGGCTCGCCGAGCGGCCCGTCCTCGTCGACCTGCGCCATCAGCTCCTCGTCGACGGGGCGGAATTCCACCAGTCCGATCGGTGCCAGCTGCCGGAACTGGTCGTCGAGGCGCATCATCGCGTCCGAGACCTGCTCCAGGACGGCGTCGCTCGGCTCGCCCATTCCGTCGGGCGCGACCATCGACGCGGCCAACACCGGAAGCGGAATTGGCCGGTCCGCGGTGCCGCCCTCTGCGGCGGTGAGCAGGTAGAGGTTGGCGAGGGCCTCGTCGAGGAAGTCCGCCTCGCGGCCCGGGTTCCAGTCCAGCCGGTCGAAGTCGATTCCCCCGTCCGTGTCCACCGCGTCGACCAGGTCCTCCAGGTCGGGCACGGCGGCGTCGGCGAGCACCGCCTCCAGAGCCGCCCGCCACAGGTCGAGCACGTCGCCGGGCGCCCCGCCCGTGACCAGCGCCAGGTCCTCGCCGGGCACGGCCGTGCCGTACGGGCCCTCGCCCGCCTCCCCCTCGGCGACCCCTTCACCGTCCGCGTCCTCCTCCGGCTCCGTCACGTCCACCAGGCCGGTGTCCACAGCCACCCGCCAGGCCTGGCTCGCGTCCCCGGCCGAGTCCTCGTCAGCCGCGTCGAGGCCGAGGTGGGCGGCGGCTCCGGGAAGCTGGTCGGCCGCCAGTTCGCCGGCGGCACCGACACGGGTGGCGGGCCCTGCCCAGCGGGCCAGTCGCACGGCTCGCGCGAACAGCGGGGCGCCGAGGGCGTCGCGCGCCAGCTCCGCATCGGAGTGCAGCCGTACCGGCGGCAGTGTGGGGTGCGACTCAGCGGACATGGGAACGGTCTCCTCGCGGACGCGGTGGTGAAGGGCAGGCCGTGACGGTTCGGCCGGGCGGCCGGACCGTCATACGCGCCCGATTACCGGCGACATGGCCGACATGACGGGGCAGGGCGGGCATGGCGGATGTGGCGCAGATGACAGCCGTGGCCGTCGTACGGCGACCCAGCGTAGACGCATATCGGGCGTGCCCGGCGGGCCATCGCCGTTGGTTCATCCCACAGTCGGCCGCCGTCTCCCCTGGAGGGCTTGACAACTTTGCTGGCAACACAGGAAATTGACGCGCGTAGACGTTCGGGGGCTGACCAACCCCCCACAGATTTCGCTGTTCGCAGCCTCTTCCTGCCCTTCTCCCACACCGGAGTTTCCTGACCATGCGCTCCTCGCATCCCCGCTCCGCCGCCGTCGCGGCCCTCGTCGCCTCCGCGCTGGCCACCGGCCTGCTCGCGGGCTCCGCCGACGCGGCCGAGGGCGCGGCGTCCGCCGACCCGGTCCGCATCCACGACATCCAGGGCACCACCCGGATATCCCCGCTCAACGGCCAGCAGGTGGCCGGCGTCGAGGGCATCGTGACGGGCGTGCGGACCTACGGCTCGCGCGGTTTCTGGATCCAGGACCCCGACGCCGACGACAACGACGCGACGAGTGAGGGCATCTTCGTCTTCACCAGCTCCGTCCCGACCGTCGCCGTGGGCGACGCGGTGAAGGTCGACGGCACGGTCGGCGAGTACATCCCCGGCGGCGTGAGCTCCGGCAACCAGTCGGTGACCCAGATCTCCAAGCCGACGGTCACCGTGGTCTCCTCCGGCAACGTGTTGCCCGAGGCCACCGCGATCAACGAGTACACGGTGCCCGCCGAGTACACCCCGGCCGGCGATCCGGCCGCCGGCGGCAGCATCAACGGCCTGACGCTGGAGCCCTCGCGCTACGCCCTGGACTACTACGAGTCCCTTGAGGGCATGAACGTCAAGATCGGCACCTCGCGCGTCGTCGGCGCCACCGACCCGTACTCCGAGCTCTGGGTCACGGTCAAGGGCTGGGAGAACACCGCCAGGCGCGGCGGCACCATCTACGGCTCCTACGAATCCCAGAACACCGGGCGCCTGCAGATCCAGCAGCTCGCGCCGATCGCCGAGCAGCCCTTCCCCGTGGCCAACGTGGGCGACAAGCTGACCGGGACCACGCAAGGCCCGCTGGACTTCAACAAGTTCGGCGGCTACACGCTGGTGGCCCGCACCCTCGGTACCGTCAAGGCGGGCCCCATCGCCCCCGAGAAGACCAAGCCGCAGGCCCAGCAGGAGCTCGCGGTGGCCACCTACAACGTCGAGAACCTCGACCCGACGGACCCGCAGGAGAAGTTCGACGCGCTGGCGAAGGCCGTCGTCGAGAACCTGTCCTCTCCCGACATCCTCGCCCTGGAGGAGATCCAGGACGACAACGGCGCCAAGAACGACGGCACGGTCTCGGCCGAGCAGACGCTCACGAAGTTCACCACTGCCGTCGCGGCGGCGGGCGGCCCGTCCTACCAGTGGCGGAGCGTCGACCCCCAGGACAAGAAGGACGGCGGCGAGCCCGGCGGCAACATCCGCCAGGTGTTCCTCTTCAACCCGGCGCGGGTCTCCTTCACCGAGCGCGCCCCCGGCGACGCGGTGACGGCGACGGGCGTGGTCAAGGAGAACGGCAAGACCCACCTGACCCACTCCCCCGGCCGCGTCGACCCGGCGAACCCGGCGTGGGCCGACAGCCGCAAGCCGCTCGCCGGCGAGTTCGTCTTCCGCGGCAAGACGGTCTTCGTGATCGCCAACCACTTCGGTTCGAAGGGCGGCGACGAGAGCCTGACCTCGCACCACCAGCCGCCGCTGCGTTCCTCGGAGACCAAGCGGCTGCTCCAGGCGCAGGCCGTGAACGGCTTCGTGAAGCAGATCCTGGCAGAGGACAAGAACGCCAACGTCCTCGTCCTGGGCGACATCAACGACTTCGAGTTCTCCGCGACCACCGAGGCCCTGGCGGACGGCGGGGCGCTGTACCCGGCCATCAAGTCGCTGCCGAAGTCGGAGCGTTACTCGTACGTCTACCAGGGCAACGCGCAGGTGCTGGACCAGATCCTGACCAGCCCGGCCATCAAGAAGTTCACGTACGACAGCGTGCACATCAACGCCGAGTTCGCTGCCCAGAACAGCGACCACGACCCGCAGGTGCTGCGCTTCCGCCCGTAATCCGGACGGCAGGAGGGTCAGGGGCCCGGCCGCCGTCCCGGCCGGTCCCCTGCCACAATCCCGTCATGATCTTCCGTGTCGCCACCCGCCGTGACCTTCCGGCCGTACTCGCCCTGCTCGCCGACGAGGACCGGGTTCTCGACCCGGCCGCGACGGCGGTCAGCGAGGAGCACGAGCGGGCCTTCGCCGCGATCGAGTCGGACGCCCGCAACGAGATGCCGGTCCTCACGGACCGGGATGCGGATACGGCTGTGGATGCGGAGAGGGGCGAGGTGATCCTCGGCTGCCTGCAGCTGACGTACATACCGGGTCTGGGCCGGGGCGGTCGGGAGCGTGCCCTGGTGGAGGCCGTACGGGTCCGCGCGGACCGGCGGGGCGAAGGGGTGGGCGCGGAGCTGATGCGGCTGGCCGTCGAGCGGGCCCGCGGGCGCGGCTGCGGCCTGGTCCAGCTCACCAGCAGCAAGCGGCGCACGGCGGCCCACCGCTTCTACGAGCGGCTGGGCTTCGCGCGCAGCCACGAGGGGTTCAAGCTGCCACTGGAACGGCCGTGACGGGCGGGCCCCGGGCAAGATGGGGACTTTCGACCCTGGCGTGACGCTCGCCACATCCCTACCGAATCGACCGGTTGTGGTGTTGAGTGTCTGCACGCCCGATCTTGTCCCGGCCCGTCGCACGCGCCGCCCGCATCCCTGGAGGATCCTGGTGTTCCCCTCGATCGCCCTCGCCCAGGAAACCGGTCTCGCCGTCCTGTTCGCGGCAGCGCTCGTCTGGGTGGTCGGCCTGGGCCACACGCTGTGGGACAGCCGCATCCACCGGCCGGAGCCCGCCGCGGCCGAGGCCCTGCCGATGATCCCGGCCCAGCGCACCTCGGCCGCGCACCCGATGGAGTCGGTCCAGCTGACCGAGGCCGAGGAGCAGGCCTTCGCGGGCCTGATCCGCCGGATGCCCCTGCACTGAGCGCCTGCGGCACCCGGGCCGCACCCCGCGCGCCCCGCGCGCCGCACCGCCCGGCCCTGCCCACGCCAAGGCGCCCTCCCGGCGGGCCACGGCGGCTCGGGGAGGGCGCTGCGCGACGGGTACGGCCGCCGGTGATCAGTTGTGGCTGTGCAGGACCTCGTTCAGGCCGCCCCAGTTGGCCTTGTACGGGCGGGCCTCGACGGCACCGGTCACCGAGTTGCGGCGGAAGAGGATGTTGTCGGCGCCGGAGAGCTCCAGGGCCTTGACGACCTGGCCGTCCGGCAGGGTGACGCGGGTGCCGGCGGTGACGTAGAGGCCGGCCTCGACCACGCACTCGTTGCCGAGGGCGATGCCGATGCCCGCCTCGGCGCCGATCAGGGTGCGCTCGCCGATCGAGATGATCTGCTTGCCGCCGCCCGAGAGGGTGCCCATGGTGGAGGCGCCGCCGCCGATGTCGGAGCCGTCGCCGACGACGACGCCCGCGGAAATGCGGCCTTCGACCATGGAGGTGCCCAGGGTACCGGCGTTGAAGTTGACGAAGCCCTCGTGCATGACGGTGGTGCCCTCGGCGAGGTGCGCGCCGAGCCGGACGCGGTCGGCGTCGGCGATGCGCACGCCCTTGGGGGCGACGTAGTCGGTCATCCGCGGGAACTTGTCGATCGAGGTGACCTGGAGGTGCAGGCCCTCGGCGCGGGCGTTGAGGCGGACGGTCTCGACCTGGTCGACGGCGACCGGGCCCAGAGAGGTCCAGGCGACGTTGGTCAGCAGGCCGAAGACGCCGTCGAGGTTCTGGCCGTGCGGCTTGACCAGGCGGTGGCTGAGCAGGTGCAGGCGCAGGTACGCGTCGTGCGCGTCCAGCGGCTTGTCCTCAAGGGAGGCGATCACCGTGCGGACGGCTACGACCTCGACGCCGCGGACCGCGTCCGTACGGATCGCCTTGGCCGCGGCGGCGCCGAGGTGCTCCACGGCCTGCTCGGCGGTGAGGCGCTCGGTGCCGGCCGGGCCGGGCTCGGCGACCAGCTCGGGGGCGGGGAACCAGGTGTCGAGGACGGTGCCGTCGGCGGTGATGGTGGCAAGTCCGGCGGCGACGGCGCCGGTGGTACGCGTAGCAGTCATGCCCGAAACCTAACCGGCGACGGCCTGAGGTTGCGAACCGGTCTCATGTGCCGGTCGGGCCTCGTGTCGCCGCGGACGGGCCCAGGCGTACAGCACCGCCGCGCCCGCCGCGCCCGCAAGCCCGGCGCACAGCGGCCACAGCAGCCCGGGCGCGGCCGAGTAGAGCGCTCCGCCCAGCGGCGGGCCGATGACGACCCCGCTGACCGAGATCCCCGCGTACAGGCTCTGGAACCGTCCGACGGCGTGCTCGGGCGACTCGTCGGCGACGTACGCGGTGGCGGTCGTCTTGTAGAGGATCTCCCCGAGGCTCAGCAGGACCATCATCGCCACGGCGCTCGCGACGCCCGCACCGAGCAGCAGTGCCGCGTACCCGGCGCCGACCAGCACCAGCCCGGCGGCGATCACCGGCAGCGCCGGCCGCTCGCGCAGGGCCGCGGCGGCGGGCAGCTCCAACAGGAGGATCACCCCGCCGTTGAGGGCGATCACGAGGCCGAAGGCGCGCGGGTCCAGGCCGTGGTCGGCGAGGAAGACGGGGAAGGTGGAGTACTGCTGGCGGTAGACGACGTCGGTCACCAGGATCGCGCCGAGCAGCACCAGCAGCGCGGGCCGGGAGCGCAGTTCGGCGACGAGTCCGCGGCCCCGACCCCCGTCCGGGGCCGCGGAGGTCCGGCGCCCGGCGCCGCGTGCCGGGACGACGCGGGCGGTCCACAGGGCGAAGAACAGGGTTCCGGCGCCGTCGGCGACGAAGAGCCAGTCGTAGGAGAGTCCGGTCGCGATCAGGGCGCCCAGCGGAGGCCCGAGGGTGAAGCCGCCGTTGGACGCGCAGCGCACGAGGGCGAAGGCCTGGCGGCGGCCCCCCTCCGGGACGACGACCGCGACGAGTGCGGAGTTGGCGGCCCGGATCACGCCGGAGGCGTACTGGGCCACCGGCATGGCCAGGAAGAGGAGCGGAGTGGGCAGCAGCGGGAAGGCCGCGAGGGCCAGTCCGCCGAGCGTGGCGGCGGCGAGGAGCACCCGGCGGTGGCCGAAGCGGTCCCCGTACCAGCCGCCGCTGAAGTTTCCCGCGACCAGACCGAGCCCGCTGATGCCGCTGACGAGGCCGGCCTGGGCGGCGTCGAGTCCCCGCGGGCCGGTCAGGTAGAGGAAGACGAAGACGAAGGTGAAGCTGACGACGGCGTTGACGAAGACCCCCGCGGCCAGCAGCCACACGACCCTCGGTATGTCCTTGAACCCCTGCAGCACACCCGTGTCCCCCCACCTCAGACCAGTAAGTTCCCTTTGGGAACGGACTATGTCAGCATGACAGCCTTGGGTCAACGGACAAAGGAGCTCCCATGGCCCAGCGCACACACCTCGGCGACGCGGACTGCGCCATCGCCCAGGCCCTCGACGTGGTGGGCGACTGGTGGACGCTGCTGATCGTGCGCGACGCGGCACGCGGCCTGCACCGCTTCGACGAGCTCCAGCGCGAGCTGGGCGTGTCCCGCAAGGTGCTCGCGGAGCGGCTGAAGCTGCTCGTCGAGGCCGGGGTGCTGTCGCGGGAGCCGTACCAGGAACGTCCGGTGCGGCACGAGTACCGGCTGACCCCGCGCGGGCGGGGGCTGCTGCCGGTCCTGGTGGCCCTCCAGGACTGGGGTGACACCTGGGTCCTGGGAGAGGGAGAGATGACGGCGACGACCGACGAGGCATCGCACGAGGCGGAACGGGTGCACGCACTGCGGGGCACCCGCGTGCCGCCGCTGCTGCTGCCGGACCGATTCGGCGGGCTCAGCGACCCGGTGGCGGACACCGCGTTCACGGTCCTGTACTTCTTCCCCGGCGCCTACGCGCGGGCCGAGTCCTACCCACCCGGCTGGGGCGGGATCCCGGGCGCCAAAGGGTGCACCTTCGAGTCCTGCACGTACCGCGACCAGCTCGCCGAGTTCACGGCCGCCGGCGCCACCGTGCACGGGGTCTCGACCCAGCGCCCCGACGAACAGCGGGAGTTCGCGGAGCACGAGCTACTGCGCTTCCCGCTCCTCTCGGACGCCGATCTGGGCCTGACGGCCGCGCTGCGCCTGCCGACGTTCCGCGCGGCGGGAGTGAGCCGGATCAAGCGGCTGACCCTGGTCGTGGACCGCGACCGCACGGTGCGCGAGGTGATCTACCCGATCCGCGACATCGAGGCGAGCGTGCGGGCGGCCCTGTCGGCCGTCCGCGCCGCCGGCCTCCCTGGACAGAACACCTAGCTCAACACCCGGGCCAGGACCTCGCGGGCGTACGACTCGTCGTACTCGGCATCCGCCAACAGGACCTGCAGGATGACGCCGTCCATCACGGCCACCAGCGCCCGGGCCGTGACCGGGTCGGTCCGCGGGGTCAACGCCTCGGACGCTGCTGCACACCACTCGGCGGCCACCGGCCGCAGGGCCGGGCGCCGCAGCGCCGCCAGGTAGAGCTCGTACTCCAACTCGACCCGACCCCGGTCCGCCGCCAGGAACTCCCCCAGGAGGCGGGCCAGCGCCCCGGCGAGGTCCGCCTCGGGGTCGGTCAGCGCGGGCGAGTCGGCGACCGCCTGCGCGAAGCCCTCGTTCGTCTGCCGCAGCGCCGCGACCAGCAGATCGTCCAGCGTCTTGAAGTGGTACGTCGTCGAGCCCAGCGGCACGTCGGCCTCCGCTGCCGCACTGCGGTGGCTCAGCCCGGCGATGCCCTTGGCTCCCACCACCCGCAGCGCGGCGTCGATGATCCGCTGCCGCCGGTCCGGGTCGTAGCGGCGCCCGCCCCGCGGCATCAGTGCGCCCCGCCCAGGTTCAGCAGGACCACCCCTCCGATCACGAGGGCAATCCCGGCGATCTTCGCCGCGGTGGCCGCCTCCCCCAGGAACACCATGCCGATCGCGGCGATGGCGGCGGTGCCGACGCCGGCCCATATCGCGTAGGCCGTGCCGACCGACATGGACTTCAGCGTCTGCGCGAGCAGGGTGAAGGCTATGGCGTATCCCAGCAGGGTGCCGAGCGACGGCCACAGCTTCGTGAAGCCGTCGCTGTACTTCATGGCGGTGGTGCCGGCGACCTCGGCGGCGATGGCTGCGGCGAGCAGGACATAGGGCATGCGTACAAAGGTACACATCGATGCGTACACCCGTACACACGAAGGCGGCCGCACGCCCCGACCGACCGCCGCAAGGACGGCCCTCCGGGAGCACGGCCCTCCGAGCCGGGACACAGCCGGGGACCCGGAAAGCAGCGAGGTCCCCCGGCACGGGCGTGCCGGGGGACCTCCTGTGCGAGCGGGGTGGTTCAGACGTTGAAGCCGAGCGCGCGGAGCTGCTCGCGGCCATCGTCCGTGATCTTGTCGGGGCCCCACGGCGGCATCCAGACCCAGTTGATCCGGAGTTCGTTGACGATGCCGTCCGTCGCGGACTTCGCCTGGTCCTCGATGACGTCCGTCAGCGGGCAGGCCGCCGAGGTCAGGGTCATGTCGAGGGTGGCGATGTTCGCGTCGTCGATGTGGATGCCGTAGATCAGGCCCAGGTTGACGACGTCGATGCCCAGCTCGGGGTCGACGACGTCGTAGAGGGCCTCACGGACCTCCTCCTCGGTGGCCGGCTTGGTCGACGCCTCGGGCGTCGCGTTCTCGGTCATGCCGTCTTCCTCTCCGCGTCGCCCAGAGCCTGGGCGGTCGCGTCCTTCCACGCCATCCAGCTCAGCAGGGCGCACTTCACACGGGCCGGGTACTTGGAGACGCCGACGAACGCGACCGCGTCCTCCAGCACCTCCTCCATGGCCTCGTCGGGCTCGATCTTGCCCTTGGACTGCATCATCTCCAGGAACACGGCCTGGATCTTCTGCGCCTCGGCCAGTTCCTTGCCCACGAGCAGCTCGTTCAGCACGGAGGCACTGGCCTGGCTGATGGAGCAGCCCTGGCCCTCGTAGCTGACATCCGTCAGCTTCTCACCGTCGTACTTCACGCGCAGCGTGATCTCGTCGCCGCACGTCGGGTTGACGTGGTGCACCTCGGCGTCGCCGTCGCGCAGGCCACGACCGTGCGGGTGCTTGTAGTGGTCCAGGATCAGTTCCTGGTACATCGAATCCAGCTTCACTGCGTCCTCGTCGCCTCGTCCGTCAGCCGAAGAAGTTCCGTACGTGCTCCAGCCCGTCGACCAGCGCGTCGACGTCGGCCGGAGAGGAGTACAGGTAGAAAGACGCTCGCGTCGTCGCCGGAATTCCGTAGCGCAGGCAGACGGGACGCGCGCAGTGGTGTCCCACGCGGACCGCGATGCCCTGCTCGTCCAGCACCTGGCCGACGTCGTGCGGGTGGATGTCGCCGAGCACGAAGGAGATCGCGGCTCCGCGGTCCTCGGCCGTGGTCGGGCCGATGATCCGCAGGTCAGGCACCTCTGCGAGGCGCTTGATCGCGTACTCGGTGATCGCGTGCTCGTGCGCGGCGATCTTGTCCATGCCGATCGAGGTCAGGTAGTCCACGGCCGCGCCGAGGCCGACGGCCTGGGCAATCGGGGGCGTGCCCGCCTCGAACTTGTGCGGCGCGGGGGCGTAGGTCGAGGCGTGCATCGACACGGTCTCGATCATCTCGCCGCCGCCGAGGAACGGAGGCAGGTCCTCCAGGAGCTCCTGGCGGCCCCACAGGACGCCGATGCCCGTCGGTCCGCACATCTTGTGACCGGTGAAGGCCACGAAGTCGGCACCGAGTGCCTGCACGTCCAGGGGCATGTGCGGGGCAGCCTGGGAGGCGTCGATCAGCACCAGCGCGCCCACGTCCTGGGCGCGCCGGACGATCGCCTCGACCGGGTTGACCGTGCCCATGATGTTGGAGACCAGCGTGAAGGAGACGATCTTCGTCTTCTCCGTGATGACCTCTTCGATGTCGGACAGGTCGAGCCGGCCGTCGTCGGTGAGGCCGAACCACTTCAGCTTCGCGCCGGTGCGCTGCGCGAGCAGCTGCCACGGCACGATGTTGGAGTGGTGCTCCATCTCCGTGATGGCAATCTCGGTCTCGCGGTCGACCCGGTAGGGCTCGTCCGCCCAGCCGAGCATGTTCGCGACCAGGTTGAGCGACTCCGAGGCGTTCTTGGTGAAGATCACCTCATCGCGGCTCGGCGCGTTGATGAAGGCGGCGACCTTGTCGCGGGCGCCCTCGTACAGCGCCGTGGCCTCCTCTGCGAGCACGTGCACGCCGCGGTGGACGTTCGCGTTGTGCTGCTCGTAGTACTCGTTCAGCGCGTCGAGCACCTGGCGCGGCTTCTGCGAGGTCGCGGCGTTGTCCAGGTAAACGATCTTCTTCCCGTCGTGGACCACACGATCCAGCAGGGGGAAGTCCTTGCGGATCGCCTCGATGTCGAGGAGGCCAGGCAGCTGTGTCACGCGGTCGCGCCACCCTTCACGTACTTGTCGTAGCCCTCGTTCTCCAGCTGGTCGGCGAGCTCGGCGCCACCGGACTCGGCGATGCGGCCGTTCGCGAACACGTGCACGAAGTCGGGCTTGATGTAGCGCAGGATGCGCGTGTAGTGGGTGATCAGCAGGGTGCCGACCTCACCGGTCTCGCGGACGCGGTTGACGCCCTCGGAGACGATGCGCAGGGCGTCGACGTCGAGGCCCGAGTCGGTCTCGTCGAGGATCGCGATCTTCGGCTTCAGAAGCTCCAGCTGGAGGATCTCGTGGCGCTTCTTCTCACCGCCGGAGAAGCCCTCGTTGACGTTGCGCTCGGCGAAGGCCGGGTCCATCTGGAGCTGCTCCATCGCGGACTTGACCTCCTTCACCCAGGTGCGCAGCTTCGGCGCCTCGCCGCGGATGGCGGTGGCGGAGGTGCGCAGGAAGTTGGAGACCGAGACGCCGGGGACCTCGACCGGGTACTGCATGGCGAGGAAGACGCCGGCGCGGGCGCGCTCGTCGACGGACATCTCCAGGACGTCCTCGCCGTCGAGGGTCACCGTGCCGCCGGTGATCGTGTACTTCGGGTGCCCGGCGAGGGAGTACGCCAGCGTGGACTTGCCGGAGCCGTTCGGACCCATGATGGCGTGCGTCTCACCCTGCTTGACGGTGAGGTCGACGCCCTTGAGGATCTCGCGGGCGCCGTTCTCGGCCTCGACGGAGACGTGCAGGTCGTGGATTTCAAGCGTTGCCATGGATACCTCAGGACTCCTGGGTGAGGGAGACGAGCACGTCGTCCCCTTCGATCTTTACGGGGTATACGGGGACGGGGCGCGTCGCGGGCAGACCGGAGGGCTTTCCGGTGCGCAGGTCGAAGGCCGACCCGTGCAGCCAGCACTCGATCATGCAGTCCTCGACCTCGCCCTCCGAGAGCGAGACGTTCGCGTGCGAGCAGATGTCGTTGATGGCGAACACCTCCCCGTCGGTGGAGACGATGGACACCGGCGTACCGTCGAGCTCCACCCGCTTGGGGGTGTTCTCCTCCAGCTCGCTCAGCGCGCAGGCCTTGACGTAGTTCATCAGACGGAACCCTGGAGCTCGGCCTCGATCTTGGAGATCAGTCGCTCCTCGATGTCGTCGACACCGATCTGCTGGACGAGCTCGGCGAAGAAGCCGCGGACGACCAGGCGGCGGGCCTCGTCGGCCGGGATGCCACGGGCCTGCAGGTAGAAGAGCTGCTCGTCGTCGAAGCGGCCGGTCGCGGAGGCGTGTCCGGCACCGACGATCTCGCCGGTCTCGATCTCCAGGTTCGGCACGGAGTCGACCCGCGCGCCGTCGGTGAGGACGAGGTTGCGGTTCATCTCGTACGTATCGGTGCCCTCGGCGCTCTTCTCGATGAGCACGTCGCCGATCCAGACGGCGTGGGCGTCCTGCCCCTGCAGGGCGCCCTTGTAGACCACGTTCGACGTGCAGTGCGGCGCGTCGTGCGTGACCAGGAGGCGGTGCTCCTGGTGCTGGCCCGCGTCCGTGAAGTACAAGCCGAGCATCTCGGCCTCGCCGCCGGGGCCGGCGTAGGTGACGCGCGGGTGCAGGCGGACGAGGTCGCCGCCGAAGGTGACAACCACGGACTTGAAGCTCGCGTCGCGGCCGATGAGGGCGTTGTGCTGCGAGGTGTGGACGGCGGTGTCGTCCCAGTCCTGGACGGACACGAAGGTCACCTTGGCGCCGTCGCCGACGAGGAGGTCCACGTTGGCGGCGCGCACGCCGTCGCCGGTGTGGTCGATCACGATGATCGCCTCGGCGAAGGGCTTCACGTCGAAGACGGTGTGGCCGAAGGTCGTGCCGCCCTCACCGTGCAGGGCGACCCGGATCGGCTCGGTGAGCACGGTCTCCTTCGGCACGGTGACGACCGTGGCCTTGGCGAAGGAGGAGAAGGCCTGTGCGGCGACGCGGTCGACGGGGGTGCCGGCCTTGCCGATCCGCTCGTCGCCGCGCTCCACGGACTCGACGATGACGCCCTCGGGGGCGTCGATCTGGGCCTTCATGGTGCCGTCCGCGACCGCTGTGCCGTCGTGCAGGCCCCGGAGGCGGGCGAGCGGGGTGAACCGCCACTCCTCCTCACGGCCGTGCGGAACCGGGAAGTCGGCCACGTCGAAGGACGGGGGCGCGCTCATCCGGGTGGCGACGGTGGATTCGGCGGCCACCGCGATCGCGCCGGCGGTGGTGGAGCCCGCCGCGGGGGTACCGCCCTGAACCGTCAGGTTCTTGGGGGCGTTCTGAGCCTCAGCCATGGCTGTCGTCTTGCTCTCTTCCTACGTCTACAGAATCGTCGAGGTGCTGCGGTGCTCGGGCGGTCGGTGGGTCAGCCGACCGAGCCCTCCATCTGCAGCTCGATCAGCCGGTTGAGCTCCAGCGCGTACTCCATGGGCAGCTCCTTCGCGATCGGCTCGACGAAGCCGCGCACGATCATGGCCATGGCCTCGAACTCGGTGAGGCCGCGCTGCATGAGGTAGAAGAGCTGGTCGTCGGAGACCTTGGAGACGGTCGCCTCGTGGCCCATCGTCACGTCGTCCTCGCGGACGTCGACGTACGGGTACGTGTCCGAGCGGGAGATCGTGTCCACGAGCAGCGCGTCGCACAGCACATTGGACTTGGAACCGGCGGCGCCCTCGCCGATCTCGACCAGACCGCGGTAGGAGGTGCGGCCACCGCCACGGGCCACCGACTTGGAGACGATGTTCGAGGAGGTGTTCGGCGCCATGTGGACCATCTTGGAGCCGGCGTCCTGGTGCTGTCCCTCGCCCGCGAAGGCGATGGACAGGGTCTCGCCCTTGGCGTGCTCGCCCATCAGGTACACGGCCGGGTACTTCATGGTGACCTTGGAACCGATGTTGCCGTCGATCCACTCCATGGTCGCGCCCTCGTACGCCACGGCGCGCTTGGTGACCAGGTTGTAGACGTTGTTCGACCAGTTCTGGATCGTCGTGTAGCGGCAGCGGCCGCCCTTCTTCACGATGATCTCGACGACGGCGCTGTGCAGGGAGTCCGAGGAGTAGATCGGGGCGGTGCAGCCCTCGACGTAGTGGACGTAGGCGTCCTCGTCGACGATGATCAGCGTCCGCTCGAACTGGCCCATGTTCTCCGTGTTGATGCGGAAGTAGGCCTGGAGCGGGATGTCCACGTGGACACCCTTGGGGACGTAGATGAACGAGCCGCCGGACCACACCGCGGTGTTCAGCGACGCGAACTTGTTGTCGCCGACCGGGATGACCGTGCCGAAGTACTCCTGGAAGAGCTCCGGGTGCTCCTTGAGCGCGGTGTCCGTGTCGAGGAAGATCACGCCCTGCTCCTCCAGGTCCTCACGGATCTGGTGGTAGACGACCTCGGACTCGTACTGGGCCGCGACACCGGCGACGAGGCGCTGCTTCTCCGCCTCCGGGATGCCGAGCTTGTCGTACGTGTTCTTGATGTCCTCGGGCAGGTCCTCCCAGGAAGCGGCCTGCTTCTCGGTGGAGCGCACGAAGTACTTGATGTTGTCGAAGTCGATGCCCGAGAGGTCGGAGCCCCACATCGGCATGGGCTTCTTGTCGAACAGCCTCAGGCCCTTGAGGCGGAGGTTCAGCATCCACTCCGGCTCGGACTTCTTCGCCGAGATGTCGCGGACGACGTCCTCGGACAGACCCCGCTTGGCGGCGGCACCGGCCGCGTCGGAGTCGGCCCAGCCGTATTCATAGGTGCCCAGGCCATCGAGCTCAGGGTGAGCGGTCTCCGTGGTCATGCGGGGTTCCTCCCGGCCGTACTTGCAGATACTGATGTGTCGGTCTGTGTGGTGCCCGCGCTGCGCGGAATGAACGTCGTGCACACTCCGTCGCCATGGGCGATCGTGGCGAGGCGCTGCACGTGCGTCCCGAGCAGGCGTGAGAAGACCTCGGTCTCCGCCTCGCAGAGCTGCGGGAACTGCTCGGCCACGTGGGCGACCGGGCAGTGGTGCTGGCAGAGCTGTTCACCGCTGTGCGGACCGGGAGCGCTCTTCGCCGTAGCAGCGTACCCGTCCTGCGTCAACGCCTTGGCAAGGGCCTCCGCGCGACCCCCGGGGGCGGCCGCCTCGACGGCCTCCCGGTAGGTCTGCGCCTGCGCTTCCATCCGGGCCTTGGCGAAGGCGGCGACGGCCGCCTCGCCCTGCTCGCCGCCGCCGACGGACTGCGCGATCCAGCGCAGGGCGTCCGCGGCGAGCGTGTCGTAGGACTGGTCGAAGGCGTCGCGGCCGCAGTCGGTGAGCGCGAAGACCTTGGCGGGCCGACCCCGGGTCCGCGCTCCGTACACACGCCGCTCACGGGCTTCGACCACGTCGTCGGCGACGAGCGTGTCGAGGTGGCGGCGGACGGCGGCCTGGGTGAGGCCGAGGCGCTGCGCGAGGTCGGCGACGGTGGACGGGCCGTGGTCCAGGATCGAGCGCGCCACCCGGTTGCGGGTTGACCGCTCCCCGGTGGTGAGCTCCCCCTGGGGGGCCTCGTTCTGCCGTTCGCCGTATTTCACAACGCCATTGTTGCGTAATTAACCGAGCTCGGACAAGCCGTGACGGACGCCACGCCTGGTGGCCTCCATCACTAAGGGTTACCTTATTTATCTACGGAGAGTTATTCGGAAGAGATTATTCCGAATGGCTCCCGTTGTTGCTCCGGGGCCGCCGCGCGGCTCCCACCAGCACGCACGCACCCCCGGCCGGCCCGGGCGTCCGGCCCGCCGGCACGGGGAGAAGATCACCGAAACCGGATCGGCCGCGCCTGTCCGCCGGGCTGGAAAAAGCCGTGTCCGCCAGCTCTGCCCGCGCATCCCGGGCGTCCGGCACCCCACCGCTCCGGCACCCGGGGGCCCGGCTCCCGGCCACCCGGCACCCGGGGCCCTGCCCGCAGCTCCGTAGACTCACCCACCATGAGCAACGACCCCGCCGTGGAGATCCGCGGACTGGTGAAGCGGTACGGCGCCAAGACCGCGGTGGACGGGCTGGACCTCACCGTCCGCAGGGCCTCCGTCACCGCGGTCCTCGGTCCCAACGGCGCGGGCAAGACCACCACGGTGGAGACCTGCGAGGGCTACCACCGCCCCGACGCCGGCACCGTCCGCGTCCTCGGCCTGGACCCGGTGACCCAGGCCGAGGCGCTGCGCCCGCGGACCGGCGTGATGCTCCAGTCCGGAGGCGTCTACTCCGGGGCCCGCGCCGTCGAGATGCTGCGCCACATGGCCAAGCTGTACGCGCACCCGCTCGACCCCGACGTCCTGGTGGAACGCCTCGGCCTGGGCAGCTGCGGCCGCACCCCCTACCGGCGGCTCTCCGGCGGCCAGCAACAGCGCCTGGCCCTGGCCATGGCCGTCGTGGGCCGCCCCGAGCTGGTCTTCCTCGACGAGCCCACCGCCGGCCTGGACCCGCAGGCCCGCCGTGCCACCTGGGACCTCGTACGGGAGCTGCGCGCCGACGGGGTCACCGTCGTCCTCACCACCCACCACATGGACGAGGCCGAACAGCTCGCGGACGAGGTCGCCATCGTGGACGCGGGCCGGGTCATCGCCCACGGCAGCCCCGAGCAGCTGTGCCGCGGCGGCGCCGAGAACACCCTGCGTTTCACCGGTCGCCCCGCCCTGGACCTCCCCTCTCTGCTGAAGGCGCTGCCCGACGGCACCCAGGCGGCCGAGGTCACCCCGGGCGTCTACCGGGTGACCGGCGAGGTGGACCCGCAGCTGCTGGCCACCGTCGCCTCCTGGTGCGCACAGAACGGTGTGATGCCCGACAGCCTGTCGGTGGAGCGGCACACCCTCGAAGACGTCTTCCTGGAACTGACCGGTAAGGAGCTGCGCGCATGAGCGCCGGTACGTTCACCCCCCGCCCGGGGGCCGCGCCCGTGTCCCGCATGATCCTCGCGCAGACGGCGCTGGAGACCCGGATGCTGCTGCGCAACGGCGAGCAGTTGCTGCTCACCGTGATCATTCCGGCGCTGCTCCTGGTGCTGTTCTCCGCCGTCGACATCGTCGACACGGGTGCCGGGGAATCGGTGGACTTCCTCGCCCCCGGCATCCTCGCCCTCGCCGTGATGTCCACCGCGTTCACCGGCCAGGCCATCGCCACCGGCTTCGACCGCCGCTACGGCGTGCTCAAGCGGCTCGGGGCCTCCCCGCTGCCGCGCTGGGCTCTGATGGCCGCCAAGACCCTCTCGGTGCTGGTCACCGAGGTGCTGCAGATCGCCCTGCTGACGGCGATCGCCCTCGCGCTGGGCTGGTCCCCGCAGGGGGACCCGCTGTCGGTCGCCGCGCTGGTCCTGCTGGGCACCGCCGCCTTCTCGGGGCTCGGACTGCTGATGGCCGGGACCCTGAAGGCAGAAGCCACCCTGGCCGCGGCCAACCTGGTGTTCCTGCTGCTGCTGGTCGGCGGCGGGGTGATCGTGCCGATGGAGAAGTTCCCGGGCGCCGTTCAGTCCGTCCTGGGGCTGCTGCCCATCTCGGCCCTCTCCAACGGTCTGCGCGAGGTGCTCCAGCAGGGAGCGGCGCTGCCGTGGGGTGACGCGGCCGTGCTCACGGCCTGGGCCGTACTCGGTCTGGGCGCCGCCGCGCGCCTCTTCCGCTGGGAATGAAACCCTTTCCCTCGCGGCGGCGCAGCCGCGAGGATGGGCGCCTCCACACATGAAGCCGGGGGGCGGACATGGTGCAGCGGGAGGCCGTTCTTCGGCTGGACGAGCGGTGGGCGCGGGTGCGGGCGGGGGTCGCACAGGCGGAGCCGGCGGAGCAGGAGGGGCTCCTCGACGAGCTGATCGGGGCCCTGCGCGCGCTCACCGACGACCCCGAGTGCACCGCGCTGCTGGGGCTGCGCCTCGCCGACCGGGCGGCCCTGCGGTTCGCCGCGGGGGACCGCGCGGGCGCCCTCGCCACCATCGAGGAGGGTCTGCGCAGTTCCGAACGCGCCGCCCGGCACACCCCGGAGTACGCCCGTTGGTACGCCCGCGGGCTGATCAACCACGGGGTGTGGCTGGCCTGGCCGCTGAGCGACGCGGACCGGCTGCCGCGGCACCCGCTGGGCGCGGCCGCCGACCAGGGCCCCAGCGCCATGGAGCGGGCCGCCGGCGAGCGCGCCCGGGACCTCACCCGTACCGCGGTGGAGGTCTGGGCCGGACTGGACCAGCGGGATCCGGTCAACCGGCAGGGCCTCGCCCAGGCCAAGGTGTTCCTCGGGGACCGCCTCGCCGAGCTGGGCCTCACCGAGGACGCGGTGGCCTGGGCCGTGGACGCGGAGGCCGACTTCCGCCGGCTGCTCCTGGCCGATCCCGCCGCGGAGGAGGCCGAGGCCGCCGAAGAGGCCCTCGACCACATCGGCCGCCAGCTGGAGCTGCGCCTGCGCTACCTGGCCTTCGACGAGCTGGTGGGCCTGCGCACACGGGGCCTGCTGCCCGAGCGGCTGCTGCCCCGGGCCGTGGTGGCCGCCCGCATCCGGTCGGTGGAGGAGCCCGAGATCGCATCCCGGCTGCACCTCGGCGCCGAGCAGGTGCGCACGATGCTGGAGGTCACCCCCTGGCTCGCGGTGTGGCGCTTCGACGTCCGCGGCGCCGACGGGTTGTGGCACGCGCTCCCGCACCCCTGGCGCGGTGCCACGGAGGTGCGGAACCGGACGGCCCAGGACGTCGCATCCTCCCTGGTACGCGGCTTCACGCTGTCGCCGGACCATCCGGGCGACGCCGCGCACTGGCGGGTGCTGCTCTGGTGGCACGAGGAGGGCGACCCCGCCGGGGCCAGGTTCCGGCTGCTCTCCGCCCCCGACGCACCGCCCCCCACCCCCTCGTGAAAGTTTGCACAAGGGGTCGCCTACGATATGGGGCGTGTTGAACCCCCTCGCATTCATCGCCAGCCGCTGGACCCCGTCACCCCGGATCGTCCGGCGGGCCGCGCTCGCCGCGCTCGTCATGAGCGTGGCCATCGTCGTCACCGGCGGCGCGGTGCGACTGACCGGATCCGGTCTCGGCTGCGACACCTGGCCCAAGTGCACCGACGACAGCCTGATCGTGACGCAGGAGCAGGGCTTCCACGGCGCCATCGAGTTCGGCAACCGGATGCTGACGTACGTGCTCTGTGCCGCCGTCGGCTGGGTGATCCTCGCGGCGCGCTCGGCCGAGCCCTGGCGCCACTCGCTGACCAGGCTCGGCTGGCTCCAGTTCGCCATCGTGATGAGCAACGCCGTGCTCGGCGGCATCACCGTGCTGACGGGCCTCAACCCCTACAGCGTGGCCGGGCACTTCCTCCTCGCCACCACGCTGATCGCGGTGACGACCCTCACCTGGCAGCGCGCCGGCGAGGGCGACACCGCCCCCCGCCCGCGCGTCCCCGGCCCGGTGGGCAAGCTGTCGTGGGCCCTGATCGCCAGCACCCTCGTGCTGATCGCCGCGGGCACGGTGGTCACCGGCTCCGGCCCGCACGCCGGCGACAGCAGCGAGATCAAGCGGATGCCCTTCGACTGGGAGGTCACCGCGCACGTGCACGCGATCGCCGCCTGGCTGGTCTGCGCGCTGGCCGTCGCGATGTGGCTGGTGCTGCGCGTGGTCGACGCACCCGCCGACACCCGGGCGCGCGCCCGCGACCTGCTGCTCGTCCTGCTCGCCCAGGGCGGCATCGGCTACGTGCAGTACTTCACCGACGTGCCCGAGGTCCTGGTCGCCGTGCACATGCTGGGCTCCTGCCTGGTGTGGGTCGCCGTGCTCCGGCTGGCCCTGAGCCTGCGGGAACGGCCGGCCACCGAAGCGGGCACACCCGCTCCCGCGGACGCCCGGCTCTCCACCGTCTGAGCCGTCCCGGCCGTCCGCTCCGGGCCGTCCTCACGGCTGGTCCAGCCGATAGACGCGGCGGGCGTTGCCCGCCGCGACCATGGCCGCCACCCGCTCCGCGTCCCGCCAGGACCAGGACCCCTCGGCGACCCAGCCGCCCAGCACCCGGGCCAGCGCCTCGCGGAACACCAGGGCGCCCACCGCGTGCAGTTCGGGCAGCCGCCGCCCCCCGCTGGAGAACAGCACCTTCCCGAACGGGGCGAGCTCCAGCAGCTCGGCCAGGACCGCCGCGGCCCGCGCCCCGGTCCGCCCCAGGCCCGCGCCGGCGTCGGCGTAGACGTGCGGGAAGGCCTCCGCGAGCCGCGCCGTGTGCCGGTGGTGCGGATATCCGCCGAGCAGCACCAGCCGGGTGCCGAAACCCGCGGTGGCCCGTACGAATCCGGTCAGCACCGCGGGATCCCCCGCGCCCGTGTGCAGTTGGAGCGGCAGCCCGGACGCCACCGCGCTCCAGAGCAGGTGCCGCAGGAGTACGGGGTCCGCCACGGCTCCCCCGCGCGGCCGCCCGGCCAGCCAGCGTCCGGCCGCTCCGCGCACCTCTCCCGGACCGGGCGGATCGGAATCCAGGCCCGTGCCCTGCGCGCCGTCGGGACGGGCCGGGGTCGCGGAGCAGGCAAAGGCCGCGGCACCCGAGGCAGCGTGGTGGATCGCCTCGGCCAGATTGGCGAGGAAGGCGGCCACCGTCCCGGAGGTGTCGGCGACCTGTTCGGCCAGTGACTCCAGCCGTACGGTCTCGAAGGCCTCGGCGTCGGCGGCGAGCGCCATCTCCTTGGGCGCGGTGAGGTCCTCGGCCGGGCCGGCGGCGACCAGGTAGGCGGCGACCCCGGACCCCCGCAGCAGCCGCCGCGCGGACTCGGCCGGGCCCAGCTCGCGGCGCCGGGCCAGATAGCGGGCGGGGGCGGCGTGCGGCTCCAGCCCCAGCAACGGCGGGCACCAGCGGCGGACCGCGAAACCGGTCTGGGTGTCGAAGAAGGTGGTGCCGGCGGCGGGCGGGCCGGCCGAGCGGATCAGCTGGGCCTCGAAGGTGCCCAGGCCCAGCTCCGTACGGAGGACTCCGTGGCAGTACTGGTCCACCAGGGGCGGCGTTTCGATCATCCGGGCATCCCGTTGCGGACGTGGGGAAGGCGCTTCCACACGTCCTAACGGGTGAGCGGGGTGTGAGGTGTTGCTCGGGCTGTTGACCGAGGGCGCACGCCGGCGCCCCGGATGCCGGTCCGGGCCGGTCAGGCCGCCGGGTTCGGGGTTCCGCCGAGCTGGAGGCCGGCCATCCGCGACCACTCGTACGGGCCCGTCCGCACGCGCGCGGCGAACTCCCCGTCGAACTCGTCGTGGAGGGTCAGCCCGGCCTTCTGAGCGGCCAGCTGCGCCACCGCGAAGGTCGGGGCCACCAGGTCGCCCCAGCCGCCGTCCGTGCCCACGAGCACGATGCGGGTGCCGGCCTGGCCGATGTGGGCGAGCTGGCCCTCGGCGCCGCCGTGCTGCTTGGCGAAGGCGCCGATCTGCCGGGCCAGCTTCGCGGCCGTACGGTCCTGCTTCTTGTCCGCGGCGCCTGCGGCGGCCGCGGTGTCTGCGGTGTCTCCCATGGAAGCCATGCTACCGGCGAGTAATCAACGGAGGAAGGGATCCACGGCCACCGCCACGAACAGCAGCGACACATAGGTGATCGACCAGTGGAACAGGCGCATCTCCTTGAGCTTCGCGCCCGTCACGCCCGCCTTGGCCCGCGCGTGCAGCGCGTGCGCCTCCCACAGCCACCAGCCGCCGGCCAGCAGCGCGACCGAGGTGTAGAACCAGCCGGTGTACCCCAGCGGGGTCAGCAGCAGCGAGACGCCGACCATGACCCAGCTGTAGAGGACGATCTGGCGCGCGACGACCTTGTTGCCGGCGACGACCGGGAGCATCGGCACGCCGACGCGCGCGTAGTCGTCGGCCACCTTCATCGACAGCGGCCAGTAGTGCGGCGGCGTCCAGAAGAAGATGACGAGGAAGAGGATGACGGCGGCCCAGGAGACCTCGTTGCGGACCGCGGACCAGCCGATGAGCACCGGCAGGCAGCCCGCGATGCCGCCCCAGACGATGTTCTGGGTCGTGCGCCGCTTCAGCAGCATCGTGTAGACGACCACGTAGAAGAGGAGCGCGCCGAGGGAGAGCGCGGCCGACAGCCAGTTGACGAGCAGGCCGAAGAACAGGGTGGAGACCACGCCGAGCGTGATGCCGAAGACCAGGCACTCCCGCGGGCTGACCATGCCGGTCACCAGCGGGCGCTGGGAGGTCCGGTCCATCAGCGCGTCGATGTCGCGGTCGATGTACATGTTCAGCGCGTTGGCGCCGCCCGCGGACAGGTAACCGCCGACGCAGGTCACCAGGACCAGCCACAGCGACGGCACGCCCTGCTCCGCGAGGAACATGACCGGCACTGTGGTGATCAGCAGAAGTTCGATGATCCGCGGCTTGGTCAATGCCACGAAAGCCATGACGCGGGTCCCGAACGGCCGGTGACCGGGGCTCGTCCCGAGCACCCCCGCTGGACGGGATTCGACGGCCGTCACGCACACCCCTGAGAGAGAATCCAGCAAGCTCCGACTCGGGCCCTTCACACCATGAAGGCCCGGTTAAGGCTTGCGCGTACCACGCCACTGTAGACGTTGCGCTTCCGTCGCCCCGCGCCGGGGTCGCCTCGTGTTGGGCCGATCGGACCGTGCATACATACGGGGCACGGCGTCCGCCGCGCCCCCGTGGCCGGGTGAACGCGGGTGGGCGGCGCGATGACGGACCGCCTGCACTCGAATAGCTGCACGCCGTTGCGGGGGTAGGCTCGGAATCGCCGGTGCACCGTTCGTCACCGGGACACGAACTTGTGGAGAGGAGCCCTGACCCAGGTGAGCACCAAGCCGACCACCACAGAGCTCGAGTGGACCGAACTGGACCAGCGGGCCGTCGACACCGCCCGCATCCTGGCCGCCGACGCGGTCCAGAAGGTCGGAAACGGCCACCCCGGTACGGCGATGAGCCTGGCGCCCGCCGCGTACACCCTCTTCCAGAAGGTGATGCGGCACGACCCGGCGGACCCCGAGTGGGTGGGCCGCGACCGTTTCGTGCTCTCCGCGGGGCACTCGTCCCTGACCCTCTACACCCAGCTGTACCTGGGCGGGTTCGGGCTCGAACTGGACGACCTGAAGTCCTTCCGCACCTGGGGCTCCAAGACCCCGGGCCACCCGGAGTACGGCCACACGGCCGGCGTCGAGACCACCACCGGCCCCCTCGGGCAGGGTGTCGCCAACGCGGTGGGCATGGCCATGGCCGCCCGCTACGAGCGCGGCCTCTTCGACCCGCAGGCGGCCCCGGGCACCTCCCCGTTCGACCACATGGTCTACGCGATCGCGGGCGACGGGTGCCTCCAGGAGGGCATCTCCCACGAGGCGTCCGCGCTGGCCGGCCACCAGAAGCTCGGCAACCTCGTCCTCCTCTGGGACGACAACCACATCTCCATCGAGGGTGACACGGAGACGGCCGTCTCCGAGGACACCATGAAGCGCTACGAGGCCTACGGCTGGCACGTCCAGCGCGTCGAGCAGCAGGAGAACGGCGACCTCGACCCGAAGGCCCTGTTCGCCGCGCTCCAGGCCGCCAAGGCCGTCACGGACCGGCCGTCCTTCATCGCGGCCCGCTCGATCATCGCCTGGCCCGCTCCGCACGCCCAGAACACCGAGGCCGCCCACGGCTCTGCACTCGGCGACGACGAGGTCGCGGCCACCAAGCGCGTGCTCGGCTTCGACCCGGAGCAGACCTTCGAGGTCGCCGACGAGGTCATCGCCCACACCCGCAAGGCGCTGGACCGGGGCCGCGAGGCCAAGGCCGCCTGGGGGAAGGACTTCTCCGCCTGGCGCACCGCCAACCCGGAGCGCGCCGCCTCCTTCGACCGGATCAACGCGAACGAACTGCCCGCGGGCTGGGAGGAGCAGCTCCCCGTCTTCGAGGCCGGCACGTCCCTCGCCACCCGCGCCGCCTCCGGCAAGGTGCTCCAGGCGCTCGGCGCGGTCATCCCGGAGCTGTGGGGCGGCTCGGCCGACCTGGCCGGCTCCAACAACACCACCATCGACAAGGACTCCTCGTTCCTTCCGGTGGGCAACCCGCTGCCGGAGGCCGACCCGTACGGCCGCACCATCCACTTCGGCATCCGCGAGCACGCCATGGCCGCCGCCATGAACGGCATCGCGCTGCACGGCCACACCCGTATCTACGGCGGCACCTTCCTGGTGTTCTCCGACTACATGCGCAACGCCGTGCGCCTGTCCGCCCTGATGCACCTGCCGGTGACCTACGTGTGGACGCACGACTCCATCGGCCTCGGCGAGGACGGCCCGACCCACCAGCCGGTCGAGCACCTGGCCTCGCTGCGCGCCATCCCGGGCCTGACGATCGTCCGCCCGGCCGACGCCAACGAGACCGCGATCGCCTGGCGCGAGATCCTCAAGCGCCACACGAAGGTGTTCGGCAAGGGCACCCCGCACGGTCTGGCCCTCACCCGTCAGGGCGTGCCGACGTACGAGGCCGACGAGAACACCGTCAAGGGCGGCTACGTGCGCTTCGAGGCGGAAGGCGGCGACGCCCAGGTCGTCCTCATCGGCACCGGCTCCGAGGTGCACGTGGCCGTCGAGGCCCGCGAGCAGCTCCAGGCCGCCGGCATCCCCACCCGCGTGGTCTCGATGCCGTCCGTGGAGTGGTTCGAGGAGCAGGACCAGGCGTACAAGGACAGCGTCCTGCCGCCCTCCGTCAAGGCCCGGGTCGCGGTCGAGGCGGGCATCGGCCTGACCTGGCACCGCTACGTCGGTGACGCGGGCCGGATCGTGTCGCTGGAGCACTTCGGCGCCTCGGCCGACGCGAAGGTCCTCTTCCGCGAGTTCGGTTTCACGCCGGAGGCCGTCGTCGCCGCCGCCCGGGACTCCCTCGCCGCCGCCGCGCGCTGACGCGCGTACTACACCAGTAGGAGATGCAATTCCCATGACAGACGCACTCAAGCGCCTCTCCGACGAAGGCGTGGCGATCTGGCTGGACGACCTGTCCCGCAAGCGCATCACGTCCGGCAACCTGGCCGAGCTCATCGACCAGTCGCACGTGGTCGGGGTCACCACCAACCCGGCGATCTTCCAGAAGGCGATCAGCGGTGGCGAGGGCTACGAGCGACAGCTCACCGACCTCGCGACCCGCAAGGTCACCGTGGACGAGGCGCTGCGCATGATCACGACGGCGGACGTCAGGGACGCCGCCGACATCCTGCGCCCGGTCTACGACCGCACGGACGGCCAGGACGGCCGCGTGTCGATCGAGGTGGACCCCCGACTGGCCCACGACACCGCGGCGACGATCGCCGAGGCCAAGCAGCTGGCCTGGCTGGTGGACCGGCCGAACACGCTCATCAAGATCCCGGCCACGAAGGCCGGCCTGCCGGCGATCACCGAGGTCATCGGCAAGGGCATCAGCGTCAACGTCACGCTGATCTTCTCGCTGGAGCGCTACCGCGAGGTCATGGACGCGTACCTGGCGGGGCTGGAGAAGGCCAAGGCCGCAGGCCTGGACCTCTCCCTGATCCACTCGGTCGCCTCCTTCTTCGTGTCCCGCGTGGACACCGAGATCGACAAGCGACTCGACGCCGTCGGCACCGACGAGGCGAAGTCCCTCAAGGGCAAGGCGGCCCTCGCCAACGCCCGTCTGGCCTACCAGGCCTACGAGGAGGTCTTCTCCTCGGACCGCTGGGCCGCCCTGGAGCGCGCCGGAGCCAACAAGCAGCGTGCGCTGTGGGCCTCGACGGGCGTCAAGGACCCGGCGTACAAGGACACCCTGTACGTGGACGACCTCGTCGCCCCGAACACGGTGAACACCATGCCGGAGGCCACCCTGGAGGCCACCGCCGACCACGGGCAGATCACGGGTGACACCGTGCGCGGCAGCTACGAGCAGGCGCGTGCCGAGCTCGATGCGGTCGCGAAGCTGGGCATCTCGTACGACGATGTCGTTCAGCTGCTTGAGGACGAGGGCGTCGAGAAGTTCGAGGCGTCCTGGAACGACCTGCTGAAGTCGACCGAGGCGGAGCTGCAGCGCCTCGCCCCCACGGAGGCCTGACCACTTTGTCTGTAAACGGAGCGAACCCGCTTCGTGACGCACAGGACCGGCGGCTCCCGCGCATCGCGGGGCCGTCCGGCCTGGTCATTTTCGGCGTTACGGGTGACCTGTCGCGCAAGAAGCTGATGCCTGCCGTCTACGACCTGGCCAACCGCGGCCTGCTCCCGCCGGGCTTCTCGCTCATCGGGTTCGCCCGCAGGGAGTGGGAACACGAGGACTTCGCCCAGGAGGTGTACGAGGCGGTCAAGGAGCACTCGCGCACCCCCTTCCGCGAGGAGGTCTGGCAGCAGCTGGTGCAGGGCTGCCGCTTCGTCCAGGGCGACTTCGACGACGACGCCGCCTTCGAGACGCTGAAGGCGACGATCGACGACCTCGACAAGGCGCAGGGCACGGGCGGCAACTTCGCCTTCTACCTCTCCGTCCCGCCGAAGTTCTTCCCCAAGGTGGTCCAGCAGCTCAAGGACCACGGTCTGGCGCAGAAGGAGGGCTCCTGGCGGCGTGCCGTCATCGAGAAGCCCTTCGGTCACGACCTGAAGAGCGCCGAGGAGCTGAACAAGGTCGTCCACGAGGTCTTCCCCCGTGACGAGGTCTTCCGGATCGACCACTACCTCGGCAAGGAGACCGTCCAGAACATCCTGGCGCTCCGCTTCGCCAACACGATGTTCGAGCCGATCTGGAACCGGTCGTACGTCGACCACGTGCAGATCACCATGGCCGAGGACATCGGCATCGGCGGGCGGGCCGGCTACTACGACGGCATCGGCGCGGCCCGTGACGTCATCCAGAACCACCTGCTGCAGCTGCTCGCGCTGACCGCGATGGAGGAGCCCGGCTCCTTCCACCCCAAGGCGCTGGTGGCGGAGAAGCTCAAGGTGCTGACGGCGGTGCAGCTGCCGGAGGACCTGGGCAAGCACACCGTGCGCGGCCAGTACGCGGCGGCCTGGCAGGGCGGCGAGAAGGTCGTCGGGTACCTCGAAGAGGACGGCATCGACCCCAAGTCGAAGACCGACACCTACGCGGCCATCCGCCTGGAGATCAACAACCGCCGCTGGGCGGGCGTCCCCTTCTACCTGCGGACGGGCAAGCGCCTGGGCCGCCGGGTGACCGAGATCGCGGTGGTCTTCAAGCGGGCCCCCTACCTGCCGTTCGAGTCGGGCGCGACCGAGGAGCTGGGGCAGAACGCCCTGGTCATCCGGGTCCAGCCGGACGAGGGCGTGACGGTGCGCTTCGGGTCCAAGGTGCCGGGCACGTCCATGGAGGTCCGGGACGTCACGATGGACTTCGCCTACGGCGAGTCCTTCACGGAGTCGAGCCCCGAGGCGTACGAGCGGCTCATCCTCGACGTGCTCCTCGGCGACGCGAACCTCTTCCCGCGCCATCAGGAGGTCGAGCTGTCCTGGAACATCCTCGACCCGATCGAGGAGTACTGGGACAAGCACGGCAAGCCCGCGCAATACCCGGCGGGCACCTGGGGACCGGTCGAGGCGGACGAGATGCTCGCACGAGACGGACGGAGCTGGCGCCGGCCATGAAGATCGACCTCACGGAGACCAACTCCAGCAAGATCAATGCCGCGATGGTGCAGGCACGCCGGGACATCGGCACGCCGGCCGTCGGCATGGTCCTCACGCTGGTGATCGTGACCGACGAGGAGAACGCGTACGACGCGCTCAAGTCGGCGAACGACGCGTCCCACGAACACCCCTCGCGGATCGTCGTCGTCATCAAGCGGGCCAGCCGCTCCCCCCGCAGCCGCCGTGACGCCCGGCTCGACGCGGAAGTCCGCGTCGGAGCGGACGCGGGCAGCGGTGAGACGGTCGTGCTGCGCCTTCACGGCGAACTGGTCGACCACGCCCAGTCGGTGGTTCTCCCGCTGCTCCTTCCGGACGCGCCTGTGGTCGTCTGGTGGCCGGACGGCGCCCCCACGGACCTGGCGGGCGATCCGCTGGGTGCGCTCGGGCAGCGCCGCATCACGGACACGTACTCCTGCGAGAATCCGGTCGGGACGCTCGGCGCCCGGGCCGGTGCGTACGCCCCCGGGGACACGGATCTGTCCTGGACCCGGATCACCCCCTGGCGGTCGATGCTGGCCGCGGCGCTGGACCAGCAGGCCCTGACGGTCGTGTCGGCGACCGTCGAGGGCGAGGCGGACAACCCGAGCTGCGAGCTGCTGGCCATGTGGCTGGCGGACCGGCTCCAGGTGCCCGTCCGCCGCACGCTGTCGGCGGGTCCGGGGCTGACGGCCGTGCGCCTGGCCACCAAGGACGGCGACATCGTCCTCAACCGGGCGGACGGCGGACTGGCCACGCTGTGCATGCCGGGCCAGCCCGACCGGAACGTGGCGCTCAAGCGCCGCGACACGGCCGAGCTCCTGGCGGAGGAGCTGCGCCGGCTGGACCCGGACAACACGTACGAGGCGTCGCTGAAGTACGGCGTGTCCCAGCTGGCGGCGAATGCGCCGGAGCCGCAGGCCCGCGCCGAGGCCGAGGCCGGCGCTCCGGCCAAGGCCGAGCCCTCGAAGCCGGCCTCCAAGCCGTCGAAGAAGGCCCCGGCCACGTAGCCGACCCGCTGCGCGGAGCCTGTTCCCCGCCCCGCTCCTTCCCGAACCGGGGCTGGAGGCGGAGCGGGGAGCGGCTCCGCGCAGCGGTATCACACACCACCAAGAAGGCGGCAGCACATGGGTATGACGACTCCTCAGGTCGTCGTCCACCGGGACAAGGAGCTGATGGCCCAGGCCACCGCGGCCCGGCTCATCACGAAGATCGTGGACGCCCAGGCGGCGCGCGGCACCGCGTCCGTGGTCCTGACCGGCGGACGCAACGGCAACGGCCTGCTCGCCGCACTGGCCGCCGCCCCGGCCCGCGACGCGGTCGACTGGCACCGGCTCGACCTGTGGTGGGGCGACGAGCGGTACGTGCCCGCCGACGACCCCGAGCGCAATCACACCCAGGCCCGTGAGGCCCTCCTGGACTCCGTCCCGGTCGATCCCGCCCGCGTGCACGCCATGCCCGCCTCGGACGGCCCGTACGGCGCGGACGTGGACGCGGCGGCCGCCTCGTACGCGGCCGAGCTGGCGCGCGCGGCCGGTCCGGAGGATCACGGCCCGGTCCCCCGCTTCGACGTGCTGATGCTGGGCGTGGGCCCGGACACGCACGTCGCCTCGCTCTTCCCCGAGCACCCGGCGGCCCGGGAGACCAGCCGCACGGTGGTCGGCGTGCACGGCGCGCCCAAGCCCCCGCCCACCCGGATCTCGCTGACTCTCCCGGCCATCCGGGCGGCCCGTGAGGTCTGGCTGCTGGCGGCCGGCGAGGACAAGGCCGGCGCGGTCTCCATCGCCCTCGGCGGGGCCGGCGGCGTGCAGGCACCGGCCGCGGAGGCGTACGGGCGCTCGCGCACCCTGTGGCTCCTGGACCGCGCGGCGGCGGCGAAGCTGCCGTCCGGGATGTATCCCCCGGCCTCCTCCTGACGACGGCTGACGCACATGCGTGAGGGGCCCGCTCTCCCCGGGGAGAGCGGGCCCCTCACGCATGTGCGTCAGCCGCGTCCGCGCAGCTTGCGGTAGGTGGCGACCAGGGCCTGCGTCGACGCGTCCAGACCGGGCACGTCCGCACCGTCGGTCAGCGCGGGCTCGACGCGCTTGGCGAGCACCTTGCCGAGCTCGACGCCCCACTGGTCGAAGGAGTCGATGTTCCACACCGCGCCCTGGACGAACACCTTGTGCTCGTACAGGGCGATCAGCTGGCCCAGCACGCCGGGGGTGAGCTCGGTGGCCAGGATCGTGGTCGTCGGGTGGTTGCCGTGGAAGGTCTTGTGCGGGACCAGCGATTCCGGTGCCCCCTCCGCGCGGACCTCCTCGGCCGTCTTGCCGAAGGCCAGCGCCTGGGTCTGCGCGAAGAAGTTGGCCATCAGCAGGTCGTGCTGGGCCGCCGGGGCCGCTTCCAGCTCGGCCACCGGCTTCGCGAAGCCGATGAAGTCGGCGGGGATCACCTTCGTGCCCTGGTGGATGAGCTGGTAGTAGGCGTGCTGGCCGTTGGTGCCGGGCGTGCCCCAGACCACGGGGCCGGTCTGCCACTCCACCGGTTCGCCCTCGCGGTCGACGGACTTGCCGTTGGACTCCATGTCCAGCTGCTGCAAGTACGCGGTGAAGCGGGAGAGGTAGTGGCTGTAGGGGAGCACCGCGTGCGACTGCGCGTCGAAGAAGGCGCCGTACCAGATCCCCAACAGGCCCATCAGGAGGGGGGCGTTCTCCTCGGCGGGCGCCGTGCGGAAGTGCTGGTCCATCAGGCGGAAGCCGGCCAGCAGGTCGCGGAAGGCGGCCGGACCGATCGCGATCATCAGGGAGAGCCCGATGGCCGAGTCGAAGGAGTAGCGCCCGCCGACCCAGTCCCAGAACCCGAACATGTTGGCCGGATCGATGCCGAACTCGGTGACCTTCTCGGCGTTGGTCGACAGCGCCACGAAGTGGCGTGCCACCGCGGCCTGGTCGCCGCCCAGTCCCGCGAGCAGCCAGCCGCGCGCGGACGTGGCGTTGGTGATGGTCTCGATGGTGGTGAAGGTCTTCGAGGCGATGATGAACAGCGTCTCGGCGGGGTCCAGGTCGCGTACGGCCTCGTGCAGGTCCGCACCGTCGACGTTGGACACGAAGCGCACGGTCAGGGCGCGGTCGGCGAAGGCGCGCAGGGCCTCGTAGGCCATCGCGGGGCCCAGGTCGGACCCGCCGATGCCGATGTTGACGACGTTCTTGATGGGCTTGCCGGTGAAGCCGGTCCAGGCCCCCGACCTGATCTGCTCGGAGAAGGCCGCCATCTTGTCGAGGACCGCGTGCACGCCCGGGACGACGTTCTCGCCGTCCACCTCGACGACGGCGTCCGCCGGTGCGCGCAGCGCGGTGTGCAGGACCGCCCGGTCCTCGGTCGTGTTGATCTTCTCGCCGCGGAACATGGCCTCGCGCAGCTCGGCCACGCCCGTCGCCGCCGCCAGCTCGCGCAGCAGCTCCAGCGTCTCGTCGGTGACGAGGTGCTTGGAGTAGTCGATGTGCAGGTCCCCGACCCGCAGGGTGTAGCCGGCGCCGCGGCCGGGATTCTCCTCGAACAGCTGCCGCAGGTGCGTCTGCCCGAACTCCTCCCGGTGCTTGCCGAGTGCCAGCCACTCGGGCGTCCGGTTGAGCTTGGTACGTGCCGCCCGGCGTCCGCCGCCCCCCTCGCTCGACGCGCTTCGCGTGGCCGCCTGATTTGCGTTCATCTCGGACATCAACCCACTTCTTCCGTCCTGTCGTGCCCCGCCGATCACCAACCTAAGGGATCACAAGCGGCACAACGCACGCAAAGAGGCCCGGCCCCGCAGGGGAGATTCCTGCGGGGCCGGGCCTCACGTCCTGGTCACCGGGCGGTGTCAGATCTCGCCCCGGAGTTTGGCGAGCGCCTCGGCGAGGATCGCCTCGCCGTCGGCGTCCGAGCGGCGTTCGCGCACGTACGCCAGGTGCGTCTTGTACGGTTCGGTGCGCGGCGGCGCGGGCGGGTCGTCCCGGTCCTGACCGGCCGGGAACCCGCAGCGCGGGCAGTCCCAGGTGTCCGGCACCTGCGCGTCGCTGGCGAAGCTCGGCTGCGTCTCGTGCCCGTTCGAGCACCAGAAGGAGATGCGCAGGCGGGGCGCGGACTCGCCGCGCTCCGCCTCGCCCATCGGCCCCGCTCCGACCCGGCTACCACGGATCGCGTTGCCACTTGCCACGGTCGTAACTCCCTGCGTGATGGTGCCGCGGAGTATGAGTGGAATTCCCGCCGCGGAGCGCCCAAGTCTACGTAAGGCCCAACGCACGTCCAGTGAGCGGAGTTACTGATTCCGCGCCGTGGACGCCAGCCTCATCATAGGCAGGGCGATGCCGACCGGGCCGCCGGAATGGCGAGAACGGTCAGCTGCTCGACTTCATCACCAGGCCGAGCGCAACGATGCACGCGAACCAGAGCAGACCCACCACGACGGTCATGCGGTCCAGGTTCCGCTCCGCGACGGAGGAGCCGCCGACCGACGACTGCATGCCGCCGCCGAACATGTCGGAGAGGCCGCCGCCCTTGCCCTTGTGCATCAGCACGAGCAGCATCAGCAGGGCGCTGAAGACGATCAGGGCGATCGAGAACCCCATAATCACGGCTGATTCCTACTTTCTGGCTTCTCAGGCTTCCGGCTTTGCGAGATGTGCGCGGGGGCCGGGGGCTGGCGGTCCAGCCCCGGCCCCCGCAAGGGTACGACGGATCGGCCCTACCGCATACTCACTGGTCGCGGAAGCGGACGATCTTGACGAACTCGTCCGCGTCGAGCGCCGCGCCGCCGATCAGGGCACCGTCGACGTCGGGCTGGGCCATGATCGCCGCGATGTTCCCGGACTTCACGGAGCCGCCGTACTGGATGCGGACCTGGTCGGCCAGCTCCTGCGAGTACAGCTCCGCGAGGCGGCCACGGATCGCCCCGCAGACCTCCTGGGCGTCCGCGGGGGTGGCGACCTCCCCGGTTCCGATGGCCCAGACCGGCTCGTAGGCGATCACGATGGACTCGACCTGCTCGGCCGGGACGCCGCTCAGGCCGCCGTCGAGCTGGGCGAGCGTGTACTCGACCTGCTGGCCGGCCTTGCGGACGTCCAGGCCCTCCCCGACGCACAGGATCGGGGTGATCCCGTGCTTGAAGGCGGCCTTGACCTTGGCGTTGCAGATCTCGTCGGTCTCGCCGTGGTACTGGCGGCGCTCGCTGTGGCCGACGGCCACGTACGTGCACTTCAGCTTCGACAGCATGGGGCCGGAGATCTCGCCGGTGTAGGCACCGGAGTCGTGCGCGGAGATGTCCTGCGCGCCGTACTTGATCTTCAGCTTGTCGCCGTCGACCAGGGTCTGGACGGAGCGCAGGTCGACGAAGGGCGGCAGGACCGCGACCTCGACGGCGTCGTAGTCCTTGTCGGCGAGCGCGAAGGCGAGCTTCTGGACGTGGGCGATGGCCTCCAAGTGGTTGAGGTTCATCTTCCAGTTGCCCGCCATGAGCGGGGTGCGCGTGGTCATACGGGTTCAGCCCTCCAGGGCGGCGAGGCCGGGGAGCGTCTTGCCCTCGAGGTATTCGAGGGAGGCGCCGCCACCGGTGGAAATGTGGCCGAAAGCGTTCTCGTCGAAGCCCAGCGTGCGGACCGCGGCGGCGCTGTCGCCGCCGCCGACGACGGTGAACGCGTCACTGTCGACGAGTGCCTGCGCGATCGCGCGGGTGCCTCCGGCGTAGTCGGGGTGCTCGAAGACGCCCAAGGGACCGTTCCAGAAGACGGTCGCCGCGTCGGCGATCTTCGAGGCGTACAGCTCGCGGGTCTTGGGACCGATGTCCAGACCCTCCCTGTCGGCGGGGATCTCGTCCGCGCCGACGGTGATGTACTCGGCCGGGGTCTTGCCCTTGAGGTCGGGGAAGTCCGTCGAGGCCAGGACGTCGACCGGCAGGACGATCTCGACGCCGGTGGATTCGGCCCGGGTCATGTACTCCTTGACCTTGTCGACCTGGTCCTTCTGGAGCAGGGAGATACCGACCTCGTAGCCCTTGGCGTAGAGGAAGGTGTAGGCCATGCCGCCGCCGATCAGGAGGCGGTCGGCCTTGCCGAGCAGCTCGTCGATGACGGCGAGCTTGTCGGAGACCTTGGCGCCGCCGAGGACCACGACATAGGGGCGCTTGACCTCGTCCGTCAGCTTCTTCAGGACGCCGACCTCGGTGGCGATGAGCTGGCCGGCCGCGTGCGGGAGCCGCTTGGGCAGGTCGAAGACCGAGGCGTGCTTGCGGTGGACGGCGCCGAAGCCGTCGCCGACGTAGACGTCGGCGAGCTCCGCCAGCTGGTCCGCGAAGGCGCCGCGCTCGGCGTCGTCCTTGGAGGTCTCGCCGGCGTTGAAGCGGAGGTTCTCGACGACGGCCACCTTGCCGTCGGTGAGGGCGGCGACGGTCTCCTTGGCGGAGGAGCCCACCGTGTCGGTGGCGAACGCGACGTCCGCGCCGAGCAGTTCACCGAGGCGCGCGGCGGCCGGCGCGAGCGAGAAGGCCGGGTCCGGGGCGCCCTTGGGGCGGCCCAGGTGCGAGGCCACGATGACGCGGGCACCGGCCTCGGCGAGCTTCTCGATCGTGGGCTGGACGGCGCGGATACGGCCGTCGTCGGTGATGGTGCCCTCGGCGAGCGGGACGTTGAGATCCGCTCGGACGAAGACCCGCTTGCCCTTGACGCCTTCGGCGAGCAGTTCGTCGATCGTCTTCATGTGTTTCTGACTCCTTTGGGCGCCCGTGTCGGGGGCGAAGAACGACTGGCAAGCTACAGGGTCCGGACTGCGCATCGTCGCGCGGCCCGGACCCTGTGCTTCACATCGTGGTGTCAGCCCTGGAAACTCAGAGCTGGCCGCCGACGAAGACCGTCAGGTCCACGAGGCGGTTGGAGTAGCCCCACTCGTTGTCGTACCAGCCGACGACCTTGACCTGCTTGCCCTGGACCATGGTCAGGGAGGAGTCGAAGGTGCAGGACGCCGGCCAGTTCACGATGTCGGAGGAGACGATCGCGTCCTCGGTGTAGTCGAGGATGCCCTTCAGCTGGCCCTCGGAGGCCTTCTGGAAGGCGGCGTTGATCTCGTCCTTGGTGACCTCGCGGTCGAGCTCCAGCACGAGGTCGGTGACCGAGCCGGTCGGGACCGGGACGCGCATGGCGATGCCGTCCAGCTTGCCCTTGAGCTGCGGGAGCACCAGTGCGGTGGCCTTGGCGGCACCGGTGGAGGTCGGGATGATGTTCTCGGCGGCGGCGCGGGCGCGGCGCAGGTCCGAGTGCGGGAAGTCCAGGATGCGCTGGTCGTTCGTGTACGCATGGACCGTCGTCATCATGCCCTTGACGATGCCGAAGTTCTCGTCCAGGACCTTCGCCATCGGCGCCACGCAGTTCGTGGTGCAGGACGCGTTGGAGATGACGTGGTGCTGGGCCGCGTCGTACTTGTCCTGGTTGACGCCCATCACGATCGTGATGTCCTCGTCCTTGGCCGGGGCCGAGATGAGGACCTTCTTCGCGCCGGCCGCAAGGTGCTTGGCGGCGTCGGCCTTCTTCGTGAAGATGCCGGTCGACTCGATGACGATGTCGGCGCCCAGTTCGCCCCAGGGGAGGTTCGCGGGGTCGCGCTCGGCGAACGTCTTGAAGGTGTTGCCGCCGACGGTGATGGTGTCGTCGGTGTGGGACACCTCGGCCTTGAGACGGCCCAGAATGGTGTCGTACTTGAGAAGGTGCACCAGGGTGGCGTTGTCCGTCAGGTCGTTGACACCGACGATCTCGATGTCCGCTCCCTGCTCCAGGAGGGCCCGGAAGTAGTTACGGCCAATGCGGCCAAAACCGTTGATGCCTACGCGGATCGTCACGAACCGATCTCCTCGTTGGTGCGCCGGTGAGAGCGCCGGCGAGCTGAAATGGGATGTCCCCGACCGCTTACGACCCTACCTCTCCGTGAGCTTTTGGGTGACATCGGTCGAGGCCTGACACTCCCCCCACTTCGCGGGGGTATCCCCTCCGGGGCCCGCTCCGGACGCTCCGGCGCGGGCCCCGGGGACCTTGGTCCCGGTCACTCTGGGTGAGCGCCGAGGGTGGCGCTGATCAGCGGTGGAGCGAGCGGAGCGCCTTACCGACGAGTAGGGCGCGGTCCGCCGCCGCGGGCAGGTGTTCCAGGCCGAAGCCCAGAAGTACGGTGTCACGCGTGGTCACCGAGGCATAGGAGCGGAAGAGCTCTCCCGTACGGGACCAGTCCCCCGCGACGTCGGGGCTCCCGGCGGGCGGGCCCTGGGCCGCCCAGGCGCCGAGGGAGGTCTCGAACCCCTCGGCCGCCTGCTCCCCGCCGCCGGTCGACAGGCGCACCTCGTCGGCGAAGACGCCGCGTCCGCCGGAGCCCGGGTCGGTGATGTAGGACAGCGAGAGCTCGACGGACCGGCCCGCGTAGGCGCTCAGGTCGAAGGAGACCTGCTTCCAGCCGCCGGAGGACCCGGTGAAGGTGTTCCACCGGCCGCTGGTGCCCTGCGGGGTGCAGCCGCGGCCGTCCAGCGTGAGGTAGTGGCGCAGGAACGGGTGGCCGTTGATGAAGAATCCGGCCGCGCACTCCTCGGGGACGGCCGGGCTGCTCAGGCCGCCCGCCTCCGGCAGCATGGTCCAGTCGTCGCCTCCGGCGCTGCGGGCCTCCAGCGCGGCGTGGTCGTAGCCCCCCTCGGTGTTCCAGTTGAGGGCGAGCTTCAACTGCGGCCTGTCGGCTGCGGTGACGCCGGTCAGGTCGATGGTGCGGACGAGCCGCTTCCAGTCGTTGTCGGTGTGCAGCGCCGAAGCCATCCCGGTGCCCGCGTAGGGGGCGTACGGATTCGTGATCCCGGTGTACCGGCCCGCCTGCGCGCTCTTGAACCGGGGGAACTGCGCGGGTGCCAGGGTGTCGGAGGTCACCGTGTAGGCGCCGGGGGCGTTGAGCGGGTTGTCCGCGGCGTCGCCGAGGCCGCCGCCGGTGTCCCGCAGGGCGCCGGCGCCTGCGAAGCCGGTGGCGCCGGGGGTGCTGGTGCGGCCGTAGGCCCCGAGCCAGTACTGGCTGAAGTCGTTGGTCACGGCGCGGCCGACCTGGGCGTTGCCCCCGGCCAGCTCGCCGGCCTCGATCAGCCTGCCGCCTTCGTTGAGGAAGTCGCGCACCGCCAACTGCGTGTCCCCGCCCGGTGACGTGGCCCCGGTGTAGTGCACGGCCGTACCGAAGTGGGAGAGGACCCCGAGGTGGTGCGGGACACCCTGGACGGCCACGTCCCAGACCGCCGCGGACCGGCCGTTGGCACGGAGCGCGTCGACGTACTTCCCTGCGTGCCGGGCGGCGGCCCCCTCTTCCGCGATCACCAGGACGTCCGCGCGAGGCCGCTCGGCCACCGTGTACGTGAAGTGCTCGCTGGAGACCCGCCTGCCGGAGCGGTCGCGGCCGGTGAACCAGACCTCGACCCGGTCGCCGGGCCTGGCCCCCTCGACCTCTGCCCGGTACTCGTCGAACCAGTTGTTGTCCTCGCCGCCGTAGACCTCTCCGCCCTTCCATGCCTTGAGGTCCTCGCCGCGGGTGCGGCCGCCGTTGATCCGGTAGTTGAGCTCCTTGTCCTTGAGCGCCCTGCGGGCCGTGACCGCGACCTCCTGGTCCTGCCCGCGGGCCGCATAGGAGGTGGTGAAGGAGTCCGGGGTGAAGTCGGGCGCGCTCAGGCCCACGGAGGACACCGGGCGGTCCGGGTGCGCGGCGCTCTCGCCGACCGCGAGGGCGAAGGGCACGTTCTTGGCGAACTCCTCCTGGATGAGCTTCTCGTCGTCCGGGAAGTTGAAGCCGGAGGCGCAGTCCTCGGGCTCCCACCGGTCGTTCGGGTCGCTCGCCGAGGCGGTCTGGCAGGTGGTCATCTCCGGGGTGAACATCATGACGCCGTTGACGTTGGCGCCGTGGCCGTCGGCCTCGCCGTTGGTCGTGTAGAGCTCCGAGGACACCTGCGGGTAGTAGCCGGGGACCGCAGGGTTCTCGGGGGTCCCGGCGAGGGCCTTGTAGGCCACGTCGTCGGGCGTGGGGGTGGCCACCTGCCAGCCCACGCCGTAGAGGATCAGCTCGGCGGCGGAGTGGTAGTTGACGGCGTAGTCGAAGCCGATGCGCTTCTCGAAGGCGTCGAGGGCCACGGTCTCGGGCTCGGAAGACGCCTTGGGGCCGCGGTAGGTCTCGCCGGCCCGGTCGGGCGAGGAGCCCTCGTTGTCGTAGCCCCACTTGTAGGCGAAGTTGCGGTTGAGGTCGACCCCGTCGCCGGTGGTGATCTTTCCGTCGCCGTTGTTGTCGCGCAGGTTCTTGCGCCACAGCCGCCGGCCGTCGGCGGCGTGCGTGTAGTCGTAGCCGTCGGGGTTGGCGCTGAGCAGGAACCACAGCTCGGTGGAGTCCACCAGCTTCGTGATCCGCCGGTCCTTGCCGTAGTTGTCGAGGGTGTGGTGCATCAGCCGCCGGGTCATCTCGGGGGTGATCCACTCGCGGGCGTGCTGGTTGGACATGTACAGCACGGAGGGCTTCGAGCCGTCCCTGGTCCTCTTCGCGTTCCTGCTGACCTTGAGGGCGAGAATGTCCTTGCCCTGGACGGTTTTGCCGATGGAGACGACCTTGGTGAGCGCCGGGTTCTCCCGGGCCGTGCGCAGGATCTCCTCCTGGAGGCCGCCCCTGCCACTGTACGGGCGGAACACGCCGTCGCCGGCCGTCCCGGCCCCGGCCCGGGCCCGGGCCGGCAGCTTGCGCTCGGCGAGCACGATCCCCTGGGCTGCCAGCTCGCCGGCCTGGGCTCCGGTGAGGAAGAGCTCGACCCGGGAGGTCCCGGATTCAGGGGCGCGTTCGGTGAGCTCGTGGGCGTCCTGGCCTGCGGCGAGGACCAGCGGCACCTGTTCCCTGGTGATCTCGGCGTCGTAGACCCGCACCTCCTCGGCGCCGGATGCGTCGGCGGCGGACGCGGCGGCGCCGCCGGGCTGGGCCTGGGCCGCCGCGGGCAACGCGGCGAGTGTGGTTCCGATGGCGAGTGCGCTTGCGGCGAGGACGACTCTCGCGCGGTGACTCATGTGCCCCCCTGGGCGTCGGCTGCCACGAAAGGTTCGGACGCCAGACTCAAGACCGCCCATGCTCATGTCAATGGGGCATACCGCGAAGGGCCCGCACGAGTGATCGCGCGAGCCCCTTCCGCAGCAGCGGGCGTCCCGCCCGGCGGGGTCTATCCGGCCATGTTGTCGGCCATCTCCTCGCTGAGGTCGAGGTTCGACTCGGTGCCCGGGATGCCCAGGTCCTGGGCCCGCTTGTCGGCCATCGCCAGCAGGCGCCGGATCCTGCCGGCGACCGCGTCCTTGGTCAGCGGCGGGTCGGCGAGCGCGCCGAGCTCCTCCAGGGAGGCCTGCTTGTGCTCCATGCGCAGCCGGCCGGCCGCGGCGAGGTGCTCGGGGACCTCCTCGCCGAGGATCTCCAGCGCGCGCTGCACGCGGGCTCCGGCGGCCACGGCGGCCCGCGCCGAGCGGCGCAGGTTGGCGTCGTCGAAGTTGGCGAGGCGGTTGGCGGTGGCCCGCACCTCGCGGCGCATCCGCCGCTCCTCCCAGGCCAGCACCGACTCGTGCGCGCCGAGGCGGGTCAGCAGCGCGCCGATGGCGTCGCCGTCGCGCACGACGACCCGGTCCACTCCGCGCACCTCGCGTGCCTTCGCGGCGATGGAGAGCCTGCGGGCGGCGCCCACCAGGGCCAGGGCGGCCTCCGGGCCGGGGCAGGTGACCTCCAGGGAGGAGGACCGGCCCGGCTCGGTGAGCGAGCCGTGGGCCAGGAAGGCGCCGCGCCACGCCGCCTCGGCGTCACAGGTGGCCCCGGAGACCACCTGCGGGGGAAGACCCCGGATGGGGCGCCCGCGGCCGTCCACGAGTCCCGTCTGGCGCGCCAGCTGGTCACCGCCGGCCACGACGCGGACCACGTAGCGGCTGCCGCGGCGCAATCCGCCGGGCGCCATCACCACGAGGTCCGAGGAATGGCCGAAGATCTCCAGGATGTCCTTGCGCAGGCGTCGGGCGGCGATCCCGGTGTCCAGCTCCGCCTCGATGACGATGCGGCCGCTCACCAGGTGCAGCCCGCCCGCGAACCGAAGGATCGCCGAGACCTCCGCCTTCCTGCAGCAGGTCCGGGTGACGGGCAGGCGGGAGATCTCGTCCTTCACCGCAGGCGTCATCGCCATGGGCCGATCCTTCCATGCATCCGAAAAATACGGTCGTACGCGGCGGCCAGCAGTTCCGGGTCGTGCTTCGGCGAGCCGTCCTGCCTGGCCACGGGCGCCAGCTCGACCGCCGCACCGAACCGTTTCGCGGCATCGGAAAGGGACTCGCGGTCGGGCACGGCGGCCTCGTCGGCCAGCACCACGTCCAGGGCGAGTTTAGGGGCGTGTCGGGCCAAAACCTCCAAATGACGCTGCGGAGAGAAGCCCTCTGTTTCGCCGGGCTGCGGTGCGAGGTTCAGCGACAGGACCCGCCGGGCCTTGGTCTCGACGAGCGCGTCCAGCAGTTCCGGCACCAGCAGGTGCGGGATCACGGAGGAGAACCACGAGCCCGGGCCCAGCACGACCCAGTCGGCGTCCAGCACCGCCGCCACGGCCTCCGGCACGGCCGGCGGGGCACTCGGCACGACCTGCACGGAGAGCACCTCGCCCGGGGTCAGGGCCACGGTGGCCTGCCCGCGGACGGTGTCGACGTCCTCGGGCCGGGCCGGATCGTGTCCCCTGACCAGCGCCTGGAGCTCCAGCGGCACCGCCGACATCGGCAGCACCCGGCCCTGCGCGCCCAGCAGCCGGCCCACCAGGTCGAGGGCCTGGACGGGGTCGCCGAGCTGTTCCCACAGGGCGACGATCAGCAGATTGCCGACGGCGTGCCCGTGCAGGTCGCCCTCGGACTGGAAGCGGTGCTGGATGACCCGGGACCAGGTCTGGCCCCAGTCGTCGTCCCCGCACAGCGCCGCCAGCGCCTTGCGCAGGTCGCCGGGGGGCAGCACGCCGAGCTCCTCCCGGAGCCGTCCGCTGGAGCCGCCGTCGTCGGCGACGGTGACCACGGCGGTGAGGTCACCGGTGATCCGGCGCAGGGCGGCGAGGGAGGCCGACAGGCCCTGGCCGCCACCGAGCGCGACCACTTTGGGCGTGGCGCCCCTCCGGCGGCCGGAGCGGCCCGTGCCGTCCTCTCCCCGTCCCGGGGTGAGGCGGCGCAGGCGGCTCAGCCGCGGGGTCCGTGCGGTCACTCGCGCCCCATGTCCCTGTGGACGACGACGGTCTCGACCCCTTCGGAGGCGAGGCGGGCGGCGAGCTTCTCGGACATGGCCACGCTGCGGTGCTTGCCGCCGGTGCACCCGACCGCGATGGTCACGTACCGCTTGCCCTCGCGGCGGTAGCCGGTGGCGATGAGCTGGAGCAGCTCGGTGTAGCGGTCGAGGAACTCCTTGGCGCCGGGCTGGCCGAAGACGTACCCCGACACCTCCTCGTTGAGCCCGGTGAAGGGGCGCAGCTCCGGGACCCAGTGCGGGTTGGGGATGAAGCGGCAGTCGACGACGAGGTCGGCGTCGACGGGAAGGCCGTACTTGTAGCCGAAGGACATGACGGTGGCCCGCAGCTCGGGCTCCTCGTCCCCGGCGAACTGGGCGTCCATCTTGGCGCGCAGCTCGTGGACGTTCAGGCTGGAGGTGTCGATCACCAGGTCGGCGTCGCCGCGCAGCTCGCGCAGCAGGTCGCGCTCGGCGGCGATGCCGTCGGTGATGCGGCCGTCGCCCTGGAGCGGGTGCGGGCGGCGGACCGACTCGAAGCGGCGGACCAGCGCGTCGTCGGAGGACTCCAGGAAGACGATGCGGCGGGTGACGCCCTTGCTGTCGAGGTCGGCGAGGGACTCGCGGAGGGCGTCGAAGAACTGGCGGCCGCGGACGTCGACGACGACCGCGATGCGGGCCACGTTGCCCTGGGAGCGGGCGCCGAGCTCCACCATGGTGGGGATCAGCGCCGGTGGGAGGTTGTCGACGACGAACCAGCCGAGGTCCTCCAGACACTTGGCGGCCGTGCTGCGGCCGGCCCCGGACATGCCGGAGATGATCACCAGCTCGGGGATGGCCGCCTCGGCGGTCTCGCCGGGCTCCATGGTCGTGCCCGTACTCACCTGTGCTCCGTCTCGGTCGTGCGTGGTCTCGTGCTCGGTCATTGCTCGGTCCCCCGTTCGGACGATGCTCCCGCTGGCGCGGGGTTCTCATCCTCAATGATCTCTCCTGTGGCCGTGTTGACCGCAGGACCGGCGGGGGCCGCCCCGGCGAGGGCCGCGGCCACCGTCTCGGCCGTCTTCCGTCCTATGCCCGGGACCTCGCAGATCTGGTCGATTGTCGCCTGTCTCAGCTTCTTCACCGAACCGAAGTGCTTCACCAGAGCCTGCTTGCGGGTCTCACCCAGCCCCGGCACCTCATCCAGGGGACCCGACTTCAGGCGCTTGCCGCGCTTGCTGCGCTGGTACTGGATGGCGAAGCGGTGGGCTTCGTCACGTACCCGCTGGAGCAGGTAGAGGCCCTCGCTGGTGCGCGGCAGGACGACGGGGTCGTCCTCGCCGGGCAGCCAGACCTCCTCCAGCCGCTTGGCGAGGCCGCACACGGCGACGTCGTCGATGCCGAGCTCGTCCAGGGCGCGCCGGGCCGCGGCGACCTGCGGCTGCCCGCCGTCGACCACGACCAGCTGGGGCGGGTAGGCGAAGCGCTTGGGCCTGCCGTCGTCCTCGGGCGGCACGTCCTCGCCGTCCTGGGGGTCCCACTCCCCCGTCTTCGACTTCTCCAGGAGGTAGCGGCGGAAGCGCCGCGAGACCACCTCGTGCATGGACCGGACGTCGTCCTGGCCCTCGAAGGACTTGACCTGGAAGCGCCGGTACTCGCTCTTGCGGGCCAGGCCGTCCTCGAAGACGACCATGGACGCGACGACGTCGTCCCCCTGCAGGTGGGAGATGTCGAAGCACTCGATGCGCAGTGGTGCGCCGTCCAGCCCCAGAGCTTCGGCGATCTCCTCCAGCGCCCGGGAGCGGGTGGTGAGGTCGCTGGCGCGCTTGGTCTTGTGCAGGGCGAGGGACTGCTGCGCGTTGCGGTGGACGGTCTCCATGAGGGCCTTCTTGTCACCGCGCTGCGGTATCCGCAGGCTGACCTGGGACCCCCGCCGCCCGGCGAGCCACTGGGCCAGCGCGGATGTGTCCTCGGGGAGCGCGGGGACCAGCACCTCCTTCGGGACGGACTCGCCCTTCTCCTCACCGTAGAGCTGCTGGAGCGCGTGCTCGACCAGTCCGGCGGTGTCGACGGCCTCGACCTTGTCGGTGACCCAGCCGCGCTGGCCGCGGACGCGGCCGCCGCGGACGTGGAAGATCTGCACGGCGGCTTCGAGCTCGTCCTCGGCGACGGCGATCAGGTCGGCGTCGGTGGCGTCGGCGAGCACCACGGCGTTCTTCTCCATGGCCCGGCGCAGCGCCCCGATGTCGTCGCGCAGCCGGGCGGCCTTCTCGTACTCCATGTCCTCGGCCGCGATGCGCATCTCCTTCTCCAGCCGGGAGAGGTAGGCGCCGGTGCGGCCGGCCATGAAGTCGCAGAAGTCCTCGGCCAGTTCGCGGTGCTCCTCGGGGGTGACGCGGCCGACGCAGGGCGCGGAGCACTTGCCGATGTAGCCGAGGAGGCAGGGCCGGCCGATCTGGGCGGAGCGCTTGAACACTCCGGCGGAGCAGGTCCGTACCGGGAAGACCCGCAGCATCAGGTCGACGGTCTCGCGGATCGCCCAGGCGTGGGCGTACGGGCCGAAGTAGCGCACGCCCTTCTTCTTGGGTCCCCGCATGACCTGGACCCGGGGGTACTCCTCGTTCAGGGTGACGGCGAGCGAGGGGTAGCTCTTGTCGTCCCGGTACTTGACGTTGAACCGGGGGTCGTACTCCTTGATCCAGGAGTACTCCAGCTGGAGCGCCTCGACCTCGGTGGAGACCACGGTCCACTCCACGGAGGCGGCCGTGGTCACCATGGTGGCGGTACGGGGGTGCAGGCCGGCGACGTCCTGGAAGTAGTTGGCCAGGCGCTGGCGCAGGCTCTTGGCCTTCCCGACGTAGATCACCCGGCGGTGCTCGTCGCGGAATCGGTAGACCCCCGGGGAGTCGGGGATCTGCCCCGGCTGGGGGCGGTAGCTGGAAGGGTCGGCCATGCCGACCACCCTACTGGCGCGCGCCGACAACGAACCGCAGCAGTTCGGGCCGGTCCGCGGATCCGCGGGGTCCGCCGCGCGGGGCTCGCGCGGCCCGGGGGGGCCTGGCCCGGGCCGAGCCGGGCCGCAGGTCGAGACGGCGTCCGAGCGTCCGGCCGCGGCGCCGCGGCCGGACGGGGAGGCCCGGCCCCATCGGCGGGGGCCGGGGCCTGCGAGCGGCTACGCCGCGGCGCGCCTGCGGCGCAGGATCAGCACCCCGGCCCCGCCGAGGGCGAGCGCCCCGGCGGCGCCGGTCACGGCGGCGACCGGGGGCCCGGCGGCCGCGGAGCTCTCGGCGTAGCCGCCCGCCGTGCCGCGGTCGGCGTACGGGGAGCCGGGGAGCTTGTCCCCGTACGCCCTGGCGACCCGCGCCCGGTAGGCGGCGAGCGTGGTGCCACCGGCGCCCACGGCGCGCACGGCGTCCTCGTCCAGCGGCAGCACCCGGCTGTCGCCGGCCACGTACCAGGCGTCGATCTGCGGCTCCCGGAACACGGTCCCGCCGGGCAGTTTCGCGGCTCCCAGCCGGGCGTAGCGGAATTCGTCGTCGCCGCTGGCGATGTTCACCACCTGCCAGCCGGCCCCGCTCCGGGCCGTCCACAGGGCGGCCTGCTGCCCGTCGGAGGAGACCGCCCTGCTGGCGAGGAACTCCAGGCGGGCGACGGGCGCCCCCGGCCTGCCCGCGACGAAGTCCGGCGAGAGGTGGTTGACCGGTACCGCCTCGCCCTCGATGCGGGGCTGCGCGGCGGCGGGCGAGACCTTGCCCTCCCGGGCGAAGAACCGGGCGAGCGTGGCCAGGGTGTCGGGGGCGGCCGCCGCCCGCGCGGCGGCCGCCCCGTCCCCGGCGGTGGCCGGCAGGGGCCCGGGCACGGGGGCGGCGGCGGTCTGCGGGGCGAGTCCGAGCAGGGCGGTGGCGGCGAGGACGGCGGCGCCGGCCGCAGCGCGCAGGGTCATGGCGGTCACGCCCCGATCCGGTAGAGGGAGTGGGTCCAGGAGAAGGTGTTGTTGTTGACGTACCAGGCGTGGGAGGCCCAGTTGTAGCGGTTGCTGGAGGGCCAGGGGTCGCCCCAGTAGACCCAGCTGCCCGACGTGTCGTAGCCGTAGACGACGTGCATGTGGCCGCCGCCGTTGGACCACTGGATGCGGGTCTCGATCGGGCGGCCCGCATTGATCTCGGTCTGCACGGTGGAGTACTGCAGCCAGCCGTTCACGTACGAGCCGGGGCTGATGCCCGCCCAGCGCAGCCCGGTCTGGACGTTGCCGAGAGTGGCCTGGCTGTTGGGGCACTCGGTGCCCTGCCGGCGGTTGAAGGCGGCGTTGCAGAACTGGTTCTGGCTGTGGTTGCGGCCGAACCAGGTGGCGATGGTGTTGCCGCCCGCGGCCCAGCACCAGTTGGACTTCTGCTGGGCCTGCATGGTGATGTTCAGGCGCTTTTGGGCCAGCGCGGGAACGGGCGAGGCCTCGGCATCGGCGGCGGTGGCGGTGCCGGCGGGCAGGGCGAGGAGCAGGGCGGTGAGAGCGGCGGTGAGGAGGGCGGCCGGGGAAAGCCGCCGGTTTCGGTTGCGCATCGCGTTCCTCCCGAGGTGGGGAGTGGGGGTGGAGGAGCGCGTCCGGACGCTGTGGAGGAGCATCGGGGAGTTGTCGCGATCTGGTCAACACGCTTCAATACGCGGTGACGTTGCAGTGTGAACGGTGGGACTGCGGTGTGAACGGTTGCTGTCGTTCCACCTGGTCCCCCGACGCTGCCGCCGTGACCCCCACCTCGGCGCGTGTGAACGTTCACAGAGGAGTGGCCATGCGGCCTTCCACGGATCCGGCGAACACCGCGGAACTGAACCGGCTGCTGCGCGACGGCCCCTTCCACCTCGCCCTGCGCGCCGCCCTCGCCGCCCGCGGACTGCCCCTCCAGCGGGTGCGGCACCACTTGGCGGCCCAGGGCATCACGGTCGGCGTGACCAGCCTCAGCTACTGGCAGCAGGGCGCCCGCAGGCCGCGCCGGCCAGAGTCCCTGCGGGCCCTCACCGCCCTTGAGCGGATCCTGGAGCTGCCCGACGGCGCCCTCCTCGGGCTGCTCGCGGCGCCGGGCGCCGGAGCGGCCGCCCGACCGGCCGGCCGCTCCTACCGAACCCTGTTCAGCGGGGGCGGAACGGTGGAACGACTGCTCGACGGGCTGGACCTCCCGCCGGACGGCGGTCTGCACTCGCTCGGCCACCACGAGCGGATCCACATCGGAGCGGCGGGCGAGCTGCGGGGCCGCGATTCGCAGCAGATCGTCCGGGCGCACCGGGACGGGGTCGACCGCTACCTCGCCGTACACCACGGCGACCCGGGCTGCGACGCGTCCCGGGTGCGGGTGACGGCGTACGAGAACTGCCGCACGGGCCGGGTGCGGTGCCATCCGGAGGCCGGGGTCGTGGTCGCCGAGCTGCTCTTCGACGCCCGGCTGCGACGCGGCGACACCCACGTCTTCGGCTACCGCATCGAAGACGGCACGGGCCCGCGCAGCGGCGAGTACGTGCGCGGTTTCAGCTACGCGGGCGGCCAGTACATGCTCCAGGTCCGCTTCGACGCGGCGGCCCTCCCGGTGCGCTGCCGGCGGTTCGCCCGCACCGGACCGGAGGCCCCGCGCACCGGCCTGGCGGACCTGACGCCGAGCGGCCGGCACCGGGCGGTGCACCTGGTGGAGCAGTCGGTGCGGCGCGGGATCCTCGGTATCGCCTGGGACTGGGACTGACCCGCGCCATCCCGTCGGTGCCGGCCGGCGCCGATCAGCCCGCGACGAGCCTGCCGTTCTCGGCGCGGACCGGCACCTCCGGCAGCGGCCGGTCGGCCGGGCCGCGCAGGACCTTGCCCGTCGCCACGTCGAACCGGCTGCCGTGGCAGGGGCAGTTCCCCTCGCCTTCGTCGATCGTGTCGAGGACGCAGCCGGCGTGCGTGCACTGGGCGCTGAACGCCTTGTACCGGCCCTCCGCCGGGCAGCTGACGATCAGCTTCCGCTCCCGGTAGAGCTTCGCGCCGCCCACCGGGACGTCGGCCGCGGCACCCAGTTCCACGGGGGCGGTGGGGGTCGCGGGGGTGGTGCCGGCGCTGTTGGTCGCCGTCGAGCAGGCCGTGAGCGCCACCCCGGCGCCCGCGACCCCCGCGAGCGCGGCGGCACCCTTGAGGACGGTACGGCGGGCGGCGGGCATCGGCGCGGACATGCGGTTCTCCTGGGGTGCGGGGGGGCGGGGCGGTGCGGCGGGCGGTGCGGCGGGGCACGGGCGGCTCCCGGCCGGGCACCGGCCCACCCGACGATACCGCGGCCCCATGGAGTACCTTCCTCCGCGTGATCGTCGTCGGCGGAGAAGCCCTCATCGACCTGGTGCCCGCGGCCGGGCCGCCGGGCGCGCTGCTGCCCCGACCGGGCGGCGGGCCGTACAACACGGCGCGCGCCCTCGGCCGGCTCGGTGCCGAGGCCGCCTTCTGCTCCCGGGTCTCCACGGACGGGTTCGGCGAGAGCCTGCTGGCCGGACTGCGGGCGGCCGGGGTGGATGTGTCGCTGGTCCAGCGCGGGCCGGAGCCGACCACCCTCGCCGTGCCCTCCCTGGCCCCGGACGGCTCGGCCTCGTACGGGTTCTACGTCGAGGGCACCGCGGACCGGCTGTTCACCCTGCCGCCGGCCCTCCCGGAGGGCGCCCGGGCCCTCGCGCTGGGCACCTGCTCGCTGGTCCTGGAGCCGGGCGCGAGCGCGTACGAGGCCCTGCTGCGCCGGGAGTCGCGCCGGGGGCTGCTGACCCTGCTGGACCCCAACGTCCGGCCGGCGCTGATCGCGGACCCGGCGGGCTACCGGGCCCGCTTCGCCGAACGGCTGCTGCCGCACACCGGAGTCCTGAAGCTGTCGCAGGAGGACGCGGACTGGCTGGGCGGACGGGTCGGGGACTGGCTGGCGGCCGGGCCCTCGGCGGTGGTGCTGACCCGCGGCGCGGCAGGTCTGACGGTCTGGACGCGGGAGGGCGCGGAGCACTCGGCGGCGGCCCGCCCGGTCGCGGTGGCCGACACGATCGGGGCGGGCGACACCGTCAACGCCGCCCTGCTGCACCGCCTGGCGGCGGATCCGGGCGCCCCGGTGGACTGGCCGGACGTCCTGGCCTATGCCGCTCACGCGGCGGCCCTGACCTGCACCCGGCCGGGAGCGGAGCCCCCGTACGCGGCGGAACTCGGCTGACAGCGGCCCGGACGCCCCGGGCGACGGCGCCGCGGGCCCGCCGGCCGGCCTGACCGCGGAGGTGCCGCGGCCTCGGGTGTGTGCGGCCCCGGGTGTGAGACGGGTAGGCCCACATGTTCACGAGTCGGGTATGCGCCGTGGCCGTCTCGTCGTCGGTGACGTCGTCGAGGGTGAGGCGAACGATGCGGCTGACGGGTTGCGCGTAGAGGAGATCGATCAGACATCTCGGCCGCCCCTGGCGGCCGTTTCCGATCTCGCTCCAGGAAAGGGCCGTTTCTGACGGCAAGGCGGCGTGCGGCTACGGCTACGGCTCCGCGTCGGCTCCTGCGGGTCATGAGTGCGGCTCTTGACCCTCACGTGACGTCAGGCTGCATAGTCGGCGCCGTGGAAGATCACTGGACCGTGGGGCGCGTGGCCGAGCTGGCCGACGTGAGCGTCCGCACGCTGCATCACTATGACGCGATCGGGCTCGTCCGTCCGTCGGCGCGGACCGCCGGTGGGTACCGGGCGTACTCGGCGGGTGACGTCGAGCGGTTGAGGGAAGTGCTGGCCTACCGGCGGCTGGGCTTCGGGTTGCGGGAGGTTGCGGAACTGGTCGGCGACACGTCCACCGACGCGGTAGCGCACCTGCGCCGACTGCGTGGCCTGCTGCTGGAGCGGCGTGATCGTGCTGACGCCATGGTGGCGGCCCTCGACAAGGAACTTGAGGCACGGGCGAGGGGGCTGAAGGTGACACCGGAGGAGCAACTGGGGATGCTCGGTGCACGGCTGTACGACGCAATCGGCGGCGCATACACGGCGACGCGGCGTACCGAGCCGCGGATCGCAGCGCAGATCTCGGACGCGCTCGGGGACGCGCGGACGGTACTGAATGTCGGGGCCGGCACCGGCTCCTACGAGCCGGCTGATCGCGAGGTGACCGCGGTGGAGCCGTCGGAGGTCATGCGGCGTCAGCGGCCGGCCGACTCGGCCCCGTGCGTGGCAGCCGCCGCCGAGAGCCTGCCGTTCGAGGACAACTCCTTCGACGTAGCGATGGCCGTCTCCACGGTTCACCATGGGGGGACCCGATAGCGGGGCTGCGCGAGATGCGGCGCGTGGCTCACCGCGTGGTGGTGCTGACCTTCGACACCGACGAGCCCGGATGGCAGGACCGGTTCTGGCTTACCCGCGACTACCTGCCCGAGTTCGCCGCCGTCCTCGCGGAATTTCCCTCACTTGCGGGGATGGCGGACGCGATCGGCGCCCGCGCTGAGCCGGTGCCTATCCCGTGGGACTGCGCTGACGGCCTGTTCGAGGCGTACTGGCGCAGACCGAGGGCGCATCTGGAGGAGCACGTCCGCCTGCGATGTCGGTGTGGACGAGGGTCGGGCCGGACGCCGAGCAGCGGCCGGTGCGAAGCCTCCGCGACGACCTCGACTCCGGCCGATGGGCCGAGCGCAACAGCGACCTCGCCCACCTCGACACGGCAGACCTCGGCCTCCGCCTGCTCATAGCCTGAATGGGCACCGGTCCGGACTGACCCGGGCTACTCCTCCGGGGTGCGTCCGGCATCCGGGACGGCCCGGCCCGCTCCGCACGGGCCCGCCTCCCGGTGGGCCCGCACGGCCCGCAGGAGGCGGAGCCGCAGACGGCCGTAGCGGCCCGGCACGAGGGCCGGCCCCTTCCCGCCGGGCCGGGCGGCGGCGGGAAGTCCGGCGGGGCTGCCGGCTAGGCCTTGCGGGTCCGGGCCACCGCGGTTTTGGCCGCCGTCTTCTTGGCGGGGGCCGCCTTCTTCGCCGCGGCCGCCTTCTTCGCCGGGGCCGCCTTCTTGACGGGGGTCTTCTTCGCCGCGGCCCGTGCCGGGGGTGCCGCCGCGTCGGAGACCCGGTCGGCGCCCAGGATGTCCCGCAGGAACTTGCCCGTGTGGCTCGCGCCGACCGAGGCCACCTGCTCGGGCGTGCCCTCGGCCACCACCATGCCTCCGCCGTAACCGCCTTCGGGGCCCATGTCGATGACCCAGTCCGCGGTCTTGATGACGTCCAGGTTGTGCTCGATGACGATCACCGAGTTGCCCTTGTCGACGAGCCCTGACAGCACCTTGATCAGCTTCGAGATGTCCTCGAAGTGCAGGCCCGTCGTCGGCTCGTCCAGTACGTACACCGTCCGGCCCGTCGAGCGCTTCTGCAGCTCGGAGGCCAGCTTCACGCGCTGCGCCTCGCCGCCTGACAACGTCGGCGCGGACTGGCCGAGGCGGACATAGCCGAGACCCACCTCGTTCAGCGTCTTGAGGTGGCGCGCGATCGTGGGCACGGCTTCGAAGAAGCCCAGCGCCTCCTCGATCGGCATGTTGAGGACTTCCGCGATGGACTTGCCCTTGTAGTGGACCTCCAGCGTCTCCCGGTTGTACCGGTCGCCGTGGCAGACCTCGCACGGGACGTAGACGTCCGGCAGGAAGTTCATCTCGATCTTGATCGTGCCGTCGCCGGAGCAGTTCTCGCACCGGCCACCCTTGACGTTGAAGGAGAAGCGGCCCGGCAGGTAGCCGCGCACCTTCGCCTCCATCGTCTCGGCGAAGAGCTTGCGCACGTGGTCGAAGACGCCGGTGTACGTCGCCGGGTTCGACCGGGGCGTCCGGCCGATGGGCGACTGGTCGACGTGGACCACCTTGTCGACGAGGTCGTCGCCGTCCACACGGGTGTGCCGCCCCGGGACCGAGCGGGCGCCGTTCAGCTCCCGCGCCAGGTGCGTGTACAGGATGTCGTTGACCAGGGTCGACTTCCCGGAGCCGGAGACACCGGTGACGGCCGTGAGCACGCCCAGCGGGAAGGACACGTCGATGTCCCGCAGGTTGTTCTCCTTGGCGCCGTGGACGGTCAGCCTGCGCTCGCCGTTCACGGGCCGGCGGACGTCCGGGATCCCGATGGCCTTCTTCCCCGAGAGGTACTGCCCGGTCATCGACTCGGAGTTCTTCAGCAGTTCCTTGAGCGAACCGCTGTGGACCACCTTGCCGCCGTGCTCGCCCGCACCCGGGCCGATGTCCACGACCCAGTCGGCCACCTTGATGGTGTCCTCGTCGTGCTCGACGACGATCAGGGTGTTGCCCATGTCCCGCAGCCGCACCAGCGTCTCGATCAGCCGGTGGTTGTCGCGCTGGTGCAGGCCGATGGACGGCTCGTCCAACACGTAGAGGACACCGACGAGGCCGGAGCCGATCTGCGTGGCGAGCCGGATGCGCTGGGCCTCGCCGCCCGAGAGGGTGCCGGCCGCCCGGTTGAGGGAGAGGTAGTCCAGACCGACGTCCACCAGGAAGCGGAGCCGCTCGTTGACCTCCTTCAGGACCCGCTCGGCGATCTTCTTGTCGCGGGCGTCGAGGCGCATCCGCCCGAGGAAGTCCGCGCACTCGCTGATCGACATGGCGGCGACCTCGGCGATCGACTTCTCCATCACGGTCACCGCGAGCACGATCGGCTTGAGGCGGGTGCCCTCACAGGTCGGGCAGGGCACCTCGCGCATGTAGCCCTCGAAGCGCTCGCGGCTGGCGTCGCTCTCCGACTCCGCGTGCCGCCGCTTCACGAACGGCACGGCGCCCTCGAAGGCCGTCGTGTAGGCCCGCTCGCGCCCGTAGCGGTTGCGGTAGCGGACCTCGATCTGGGTCCGGTGGCCGTACAGCAGGGCCTTCTTCGCCCGCACCGGCAGCCCGGCCCACGGGATGTCCGTACGGAAGCCGAGCTCCGCGGCGAGCGCGCCGATCAGCCGCTGGAAGTAGTCCTTGGTGTGGCCGAGCGACCACGGGGAGACCGCGCCCTCGTCGAGGGACTTGTCCTCGTCCGGGACGATCAGCTCCGGGTCCACCTCCATCCGCGTGCCGATGCCGGTGCACTCGGGGCAGGCGCCGAAGGGCGAGTTGAAGGAGAAGGAGCGCGGCTCCAGCTCCTCGAAGGACAGGTCGTCGTACGGGCAGTAGAGGTGCTCGGAATACATCCGTTCACGCTCGGGGTCGTCCTCGGCGAGGTCGACGAAGTCCAGGATCACCATGCCACCGGAGAGGCCGAGGGCCGTCTCCACGCTGTCGGTGAGGCGGCGCTTGGCGCTGTCCTTGACGGTGAGGCGGTCGATGACCACCTCGATCGTGTGCTTCTCCTGCTTCTTCAGCGTCGGCGGCTCAGAGAGCTGGATGGTCTCCCCGTCCACCCGCGCCCGGCTGTAGCCCTTGGTCTGGAGGTCGGCGAAGAGGTCCACGAACTCGCCCTTGCGTTCGCGCACCAGCGGCGAGAGCACCTGGAAGCGGCTTCCCTCGGGGAGCGCAAGCACCTTGTCGACGATCGCCTGGGGCGACTGGCGCGCAATGGGCCGGCGGCACTCGGGGCAGTGCGGCTTGCCGATGCGGGCGAAGAGGAGGCGGAGGTAGTCGTAGACCTCGGTGATGGTGCCGACGGTCGAGCGCGGGTTGCGCGAGGTGGACTTCTGGTCGATCGAGACGGCCGGGGAGAGGCCCTCGATGAAGTCGACGTCGGGCTTGTCCATCTGCCCGAGGAACTGGCGGGCGTACGACGAGAGCGACTCGACGTAGCGGCGCTGACCCTCGGCGAAGATCGTGTCGAAGGCCAGGGAGGACTTGCCCGATCCGGAGAGTCCGGTGAAGACGATGAGCGAATCGCGGGGCAGGTCGAGCGAGACGTTCTTGAGGTTGTGCTCGCGAGCGCCACGAACGATGAGACGGTCGGTCACGCCGGTCTGCACCTTTCTTGAGAGAGCGGGGGGCACGGCCCCCGTCCCAGGGTATGGGGGGCGCCTCTGCGGTGGAGATGGAGTCTGGACTTCGAGCGTATAGCACGCACATTCGATTTACGGCACTCCGCAGACCTCTTCACCCGATCGTGTGGCCACGGGCTCCGAGCACTACGCTCGACGTCATGACTGATCATGTGCACGACCTGCGATCTGTACGTGAAGCCACGGACCGACTGCTGACCGCGGTCGCGAAACTGGACAACGCCGGGCTCTCCGGGGAGTCACACCTTCCCGGCTGGACCCGCGGCCACATCCTGGCCCACCTCGCGCGCAACGCCGACGCCCTCCTGAACGTCTTCGAGGGCCGCCCGATGTACGAGAGCGGCGAGGCGCGCGACGCGGACATCGCACGCGACGCCGGCCGGCCCCTGGAAGAACACCTGGCGGACCTCGGTGATTCCGCGGCCCGCTTCCTCGCCGCCACCGAGCACGACCAGGACTGGTCGCGCACCGTCGAGCTGCGCAACGGCGTCACGGACCTGGCCTCGAACGTGCCGTTCCGCCGCTGGGTCGAGGTCGACCTGCACCACGTCGACCTGAACATCGGCTACGAGCTCACCGACCTCCCGCAGGAGTTCACCGACCGCGAGATCGCCTTCCTCGCCGACCGCTGGTCCGGGCGCCCGGACGTGCCCGCGACGGCCCTGGCCGCCCCCGACGGGCGCACCTGGCGCACCGGCTCCGCCGGGGACCCTGTCGTGACCGTCTCCGGCACCCCCGCCGCACTGCTCGCCTGGCTCGCCGGCCGCGGCGACCGGGGAGCCTCCCTGACCACCACGGGAGGCCCCCTCCCCGAGCTCCCGCCGTTGTAGGAAGACACCTCTAGGATCACCACATGACGTACACCGGAGAGGTCAAGGTCGGCGGTCCGGCCGACGTGCACGAACTCGCGGACCTGATGATTTCCAAGGTCGCCGTGGGTTCGATGAACAACAACGCCTACCTGCTGCGCTGTCGGGCGACCGACGAGCAGCTGCTCATCGACGCGGCGGCCGAACCGCAGACGCTGCTGAACCTGATCGGCGACGACGGCATCGCCTCCGTCGTCACCACCCACCGGCACGGCGACCACTGGGGCGCGCTCGCAGAGGTCGTGGCGGCCACCGGCGCGCGGACCTACGCGGGCGCCCTCGACGCCGAGGGCATCCCGGTCGCGACCGACGTCCCGGTCGCGGACGGGGACACGGTGCGGGTGGGCCGGGTCGAACTGACCGCGCGGCACCTGGTCGGGCACACCCCCGGCTCGATCGCCCTGGTCTACGACGACCCGCACGGCCACGCGCACGTGTTCACCGGCGACTGCCTCTTCCCGGGCGGCGTCGGCAACACCCACGGCGACCCGGAGGCCTTCAAAAACCTCCTCGACGACGTGCAGCACAAGCTCTTCGAGCAGCTGCCCGACGAGACCTGGGTCTACCCGGGCCATGGCAACGACACCACGCTCGGCGCCGAGCGTCCGCACCTGGCGGAGTGGCGCGAGCGCGGGTGGTAGGCACCGTCCGGGGAGCGCAACGCGTCAACTTCGGCACGCGGAGCACTCCTTCCGGTCGTTGACGGCCGAACGCATGTCCCTGCGGGCGGGGAGGCGGTATCTGGTGCGGCATGCAACAGGACCCCTCTCCGCCCCCTGCCGCCTCCGCCCCGGGCCCCGGGGCCGCCGCCGACGAAGCCCCCGGGGCCGCCGCCGACGAGGCCTCCGCCCGGCCCGGCATGCTGCGGCTCGCCTGCGCGGCCCTCGCCGGGACCGCGATCGAGTTCTACGACTTCTTCGTGTACGGGACGGCTGCCGCGCTCGTGCTCGGCCCGCTCTTCTTCCCCTCCTTCTCACCACTCGCCGGGACCCTCGCCGCCTTCGGCACCTTCGGCGTCGGCTTCCTCGCCCGCCCGCTGGGGTCCGCCGTCTTCGGGCACATCGGCGACCGCTACGGACGGCGCCCGGTCCTGCTGGCCTCCCTGCTGCTCACCGGCCTCGCCACCGTCGCCGTCGGCTGTGTGCCGGCGTACGAGACGATCGGCATCGCCGCGCCCGTACTACTGCTCCTGCTGCGCTTCCTCCAGGGCCTGGGGCTCGGCGGGGAGTGGGGCGGCGCGGTGCTGCTGACCGCAGAACACGCGCCGGAGCACCGGCGCGGACTGTGGGCGAGCTTCCCGCAGATCGGTCCGGCGGTGGGGTTCCTGCTGGCCAACGGCCTGATGCTGGGACTGTCCGCCTCCCTGACCGACGCCCAGTTCGCCTCCTGGGGATGGCGGGTGCCGTTCTGGGCGGCCGGGCTGCTGGCGCTGGCCGGGCTGTGGCTGCGCCGCTCGACGGAGGAGACCCCGCAGTTCCGCGCGCTCGCGGCCACCGGGCGGCGGGCCGACGCCCCGCTCTCCGAGGTGGTCCGGGGCCACTGGCGGCTGCTCCTGCTGACGGGCGGGGCCCTGGCCGTGGGCTACGCCGTCTTCTACGCGGTCACCACCTGGTCCCTCGCCTACGCTGCAGAGCACCTCTCGGTGGGCCGCACGACGATGCTGGCCTGCATCATGGCGGCCGTCACGGCCAAGGGTCTGGCGACCCCGCTCCTGGCCGCGCTCGGCGACCGCTACGGACGGCGGCCGCTGTGCCTGGCCGGGTGCGCCGTCAGCGCCGTGTGGATGTTCCCGCTGGTGGCCCTCTTGCAGACGGCCGACCCGCTGCTGATGACGCTGGGCTTCGCGGTGGCGCTGCTCGGCATGGTGACGATGTTCGCGGTGGTGGGCGCGTACCTGCCGGAGCTGTACGCCCCGCGGATCCGCTGCACCGGCGCGGCCGTCGGCTACAACCTGGGCGGTGTGCTGGGCGGGGCGCTGACCCCGATCGTGGCGACGGCGCTGGCGGGCGGCTCCGGTCCGCCGTGGGGCGTCGCGGCCTACCTGACCGGGATCGCCCTGGTCAGCCTGGGATGCTTCGCACTGCTCCCGGAGACCAGCCCCCTGCTCGTGGGGAAGCGGTCGGGTGCGGGCACCGCGGAGAGGCCGGTGGACACGGGGGCGGCCTCGTCGGCCGCCCCCGTGTGAACCCGGGTGCGATCAGGCGCCGACGCTCTCGCTGTCGGCGGCCTCGGCCGCCGCCTGCTTCTTCGAGGCGATCAGGCTGGTGATCGTGGTGATGATCAGGACGCCGCAGATGACGGCCAGGGAGAACGGGATCGAGATCTCAGGGACGTGGACGCCGGACTCGTGGAGGGCGTGCAGCACCAGCTTGACGCCGATGAAGCCGAGGATGATCGACAGACCGTAGCTGAGGTGGACCAGCTTCTCCAGCAGGCCGCCGATGAGGAAGTACAGCTGGCGCAGGCCCATCAGCGCGAAGGCGTTGGCCGTGAAGACGATGTACGGGTCCTGGGTGAGGCCGAAGATGGCGGGGATCGAGTCCAGCGCGAACAGCACGTCGGTGGTGCCGATGGCGAGCATCACGATCATCAGCGGTGTCAGGACGCGCTTGCCGTTGTTGACGACGAAGAGCTTGGTGCCGTGGTAGCGGTCGGCCACGCCGAACTTCTTCTCGACGGACTTGAGGAGGCGGTTCTCCTCGAACTCCTCGTCGCCCTCGTCCTTGCGGGCCTCCTGGATCAGCTTCCACGCGGTGTAGATCAGGAACGCGCCGAAGATGTAGAAGACCCAGCTGAAGCTGGCGATGATCGCGGCGCCGGCGGCGATGAAGACCGCGCGCAGGACGAGTGCGATCAGCACGCCGATGAGCAGCACGCGCTGCTGGAGGTGGGAGGGCACCGCGAACTTCGCCATGATCAGGACGAAGACGAACAGGTTGTCGACGCTCAGGGACTTCTCGGTGATGAAGCCCGCGAAGAACTCCTGGGAGGCCTGCGGGTTGCCGAAGAACCACAGGCCGAGGCCGAAGAGCACGGCGAGGACGATCCAGACGACCGTCCAGGTGCCGGCTTCCTTGATCGACACGTCGTGGGGTTTGCGGCCGATGAAGAAGTCGGCACCGATGAGGAGGGACAGACCGAGGACGGTCGCGACCCACAGGGCCCAGGAAACTTCCATGGTGAATACGCCTCCGGCGGATGGCTCAGCACTTCGTCAGCGTCATCGCTGCCGGAGGTCTCTTCCGCCCGGGCGGCCTGGAGGCCGTGGGCCGACGCCCCGGGACCGACGCGTGCTCATTCAAACGCAACGGTCCGTATTGACGGGTACGCCGTAGCAGGAAAGCAGGAATACTCCCCTCCGCACGGACGAGCTTACCCGCCGGAAGGCAAAAAGGTAAAGGGAATGCCAAAGAATGGTCACGGGCGGGTAGTGCGCCGGGCCTCCGCCACCCGGTCCAGTGCCTGGTCGAGGACTCGGCTGCCCTCCGGCGGAAGGTTCGGTTCGAAGGTCCAGGCGTGGTGCACCCACGGGTCGGCGAGGTGGTCGTCCGGTACCGGCGAGAGCCGCATCAGGGAGCGCCACAGCGGGTCCAGCAGCGGCCCGTAGGCGGACGCCTCGTCACGGTCGGCGACCATCAGCAGGTGCACGCCGACCGCCGCGCCCTCGTCGGCCAGGTAGCGGAGCTGGGTGACGGCCCGGTCGTCGAAGCCGTGCGGGAAGTCGTGGACGATGAGCAGCTGCTCGGCCGTGTCCACGTCCGGTGGCAGGTCCTCGGGGGCCCCGGCCTTCAGCGCCATCTGCACCAGGTCCACCCGGCGCGTGAGCTCGGCCAGCGTCCTGCCCACCGCCGCGGCCCCGGTGGTGGGCGGCGCGGCCAGCACCCCGGCCCGCACCAGGGGCTCCAGGGAGGCCGCGCCGGCCCCGGCCGCGTCGATGACGTGGACGGAGAACCGGCCGGCGGGGTGGACCGCGAGCAGCCGTACCGCGTGGGCGACGGCCATGTCCATAGCGGCGCGGCGCAGCCGGTCGGTGTCCATGGCCATCGCCGCCTCGGAACCGGTACGGCCGTTGTCGATCCACAGCCCGCGCTCCAGCGGGACCCGTACCAGCATGGGGATGCGCAGGCCGGGCCGCTCGGGCAGGTGCAGGTCGCCCAGGCGCACGGCGAGGGGGGCCTCCTCCGGCACGCGGTGGCCGTGCCAGACGGGATTGTCCCATCGGGCGTACGGGGCCGGCAGGGCGGGCTCGACGACCTCGGACTCGGCGATGAGCTGGGCGAGGTCGCGGTCGAGGACGGCCTGGGCCCGGGCGATCAGTTCCTCGCGGCGGGCCCGTGCGGCGTCGCGGGCCGCGTCGCCGGAGCCGCCGATGCGGTGGCGCGGGTCGGCGAGGGCGTCGTCGAGCTCGCGGTCCCTGCGGGAGTCGGCGAACTCCACGGCGCTGCGGTAGGCGGCCACCGTGCGCGCCAGGTCCTCGAACATGCCCCAGACCTGGTTGTAGAGCCGTTCGTCCAGGGACCACCCGGCGGCATCGCCGGCGACCGGCTGCGGGTGCTGCCCCGGCTCCGCGGCGGCGGCCCGCGGAGCCGGCTCGGGCGGCTCACCGCTGGTGCGGCGGCGGCGCGGGTGGGTGTAGCTGATCGTGGGCGGGGAGCCGTCGCCGGCGGGCGCGGGACCGGGCGTACCGGCGTACGGGACCCCGGAAACCGGGTCCGGGACTGGGTCCGGCAGCTCCGGGGCGGGCCCGGGAGTCCGCGGCGCGGTCTGCGGGGCACGCAGGTCGCCGACCAGGGTGGGCATGGTCGCGAGCGTCGCGTCGGTCTCCTTGGCCGGGGCGGCGGTGCTCAGCGCCGTGGCGGCCAGTTCCCGGGCGGCCGGCACGGGCAGTCCGCCGTCGGCGAGCAGGGCGCCGAGGCCGTCGGCGTAGCCCTGGCCGACGGCTCGGACCTTCCATGCGCCCTGGCGCCGGTAGAGCTCCAAGGCGATCACCGCGGTCTCGGCGTCGAGCCCGGTCAGGGTGTAGCCGGCGATCTCGGTGCCGCCGTCGGATGCCGCCAGGGCCACGTGGGGGGCCGGGACGGCGCCGAAGCCGACCGGGCCGCCGGGCGGCAGCACGAGCAGCACGCCGACGCGGTGGACGTCCGGCGCGACGGCGTCGAGGTCCACGGCGAAGGCGTGCCGGTCCGCGAGGTCCGCCGGCGCGTGCACGCCGGGCAGGGACCGGGCGCCCGGGTGAGCCAGGGCCCCGGTTCCGGTGAGCCGTCCCTGTGCGTCGGCGAGCGAGGCCAGGGCGAGGACGGGCGTACCCGCCGAGACCCTGACCTCCACCCGGCTCCGGGACACGGGGTGGTTCTGCCCCCGGACCAGTTCGGCCGTCATCGTGCAGCCCCTCCCCCGCGCCGTGTTCTCTTCTTCCCGTCCGCTTCCGGTCCTGCTACAGGTGCGGCAGGATCGCCGGCATCAGGTCCTGGAAGGTGCGGCCGTTGGCCGGGGTGCCCAGGGCCGTCATCTGCCAGCCGGAGCCCGCGCGGGACACCTTCGCCATGATCTGCGCCGTGTACGCGCCGCCGCCGTCGAGGGTGTAGCGGGCCAGTTCCTGGCCGTTGGTCTCGTCGACGATGCGGCAGAAGGCGTTCTGCACCTCCTGGAACGTCTGACCGGTGAAGGAGTTCACCGTGAAGACGATCTGGTCGATGTGGACCGGCACCCGCTGGAGGTCGACGAGGATCGCCTCGTCGTCGCCGCCCTGGCCGACGCCGCCGACGAGGTTGTCGCCGGTGTGGCGCACGGAGCCGTCGTCGCTCTGCAGGTGGCGGAAGAAGACCACGTCGACCGGCTGCTTGTCGGCGAAGAGCACCGCCGACGCGTCAAGGTCGATCTCCCGCGTCCGCGAGCCGAACAGCCCGCGGCGCTTCGCAGCCTGCCAGCCCAGGCCCATCCGGACCGCGGTCAGCGTCCCTCCGTCCGTCTTCTGCAGACTGATGGCCTGACCCTTGGTCATGTTGACCGTCACGCGCGTCCCCTCTCCGTAGCCCGCCCCAGTTGACTGGTGCGCAGCGTGTTCCTGCGGCTGTGACCCAACCCTACTGACAGCCCCCGACTCAGGCGAGGCCCGCTTCCTTCATCTGCCGGAGCTCCTTCTTCAGCTCGCCGACCTCGTCCCTGATCCGGGCCGCGACCTCGAACTGGAGCTCCGCGGCGGCCGCGCGCATGCGCTCGGTCATCTGCTCGATGAGCGAGGCGAGTTCGGCGGCCGGCCGGTCGGTGAGCACCTCGGCCGCCTTGGCCCCCTTGGCCGGTTTCGCACTCTTGGCACCCTTGGCGCCCGCCGGTGCGTGGGCCGCGAGACCGCCCAGGTCCGGAACCGGCGCCTTGGCGCCCCGGCCCTCCTTGCCCTGCCGGTATCCGGTACCGAGGAGCTGCTCGGTGTCCAGCTCCTCGCGGGCGATGGTGGCGACGATGTCGTTGATCTTCTTGCGGAGCGGCTGCGGGTCGATCCCGTTCGCCGTGTTGTAGGCGATCTGCTTCTCGCGGCGCCGGTTGGTTTCCTCGATCGCCTTCTCCATACCCGGCGTGATCTTGTCCGCGTACATGTGGACCTGGCCGGACACGTTGCGCGCGGCGCGGCCGATGGTCTGGATCAGGGAGGTGCCCGAGCGCAGGAAGCCCTCCTTGTCGGCGTCGAGGATCGCCACCAGGGACACCTCGGGCAGGTCGAGGCCCTCGCGCAGCAGGTTGATGCCGACCAGGACGTCGTACTCGCCGGCGCGCAGCTCGCGCAGCAGCTCGATGCGGCGCAGCGTGTCGACGTCGCTGTGCAGGTAGCGGACCTGGATGCCGAGCTCCAGGAAGTAGTCCGTGAGGTCCTCTGCCATCTTCTTGGTGAGGGTGGTGACCAGGACCCGCTCGTCCTTCTCCACCCGCTTGCGGATCTCGTGCACCAGGTCGTCGATCTGGCCCTCGGTGGGCTTGACCACGACCTCGGGGTCGATGAGGCCGGTGGGACGGATGATCTGCTCGACGAAACCGTCGCCGCGCGATAGCTCGTACGTGCCGGGGGTCGCCGACAGGTAGACGGTCTGGCCGATGCGCTCCTGGAACTCCTCCCACTTCAGCGGACGGTTGTCCAGCGCGGACGGCAGCCGGAAGCCGTGGTCGACCAGGGTCCGCTTGCGGGAGGCGTCGCCCTCGTACATGGCGCCGATCTGCGGGACGGTGACGTGCGACTCGTCGATGACCAGGAGGAAGTCCTCCGGGAAGTAGTCGATGAGGGTGTTGGGCGCGGAGCCCCGCTCGCGGTCGTCCATGTGCAGCGAGTAGTTCTCGATGCCGGAGCAGGAGCCGATCTGGCGCATCATCTCCAGGTCGTAGGTCGTGCGCATGCGCAGGCGCTGCGCCTCCAGCATCTTGCCCTGCTTCTCCAGCTCTCCGAGGCGCTCGGCCAGCTCGGCCTCGATGCCGGCGATCGCCTTCTCCATGCGCTCCGGGCCGGCGACGTAGTGGCTGGCGGGGAAGACGTAGAGCTCGCGGTCCTCGCTGATGACCTCGCCGGTCAGCGGGTGCAGGGTGGACAACGCTTCGATCTCGTCCCCGAACATCTCGATGCGGACGGCCAGTTCCTCGTAGACCGGGAAGATCTCGATGGTGTCGCCGCGCACTCGGAAGGTGCCGCGGGTGAAGGCCATGTCGTTGCGCGTGTACTGGATGTCGACGAAGCGGCGCAGCAGCTGGTCCCGGTCGATCTCCTCGCCCACCGTGAGCGAGACCATCCGGTCGACGTACTCCTGCGGGGTACCGAGGCCGTAGATGCAGGACACGGAGGCGACGACGATCACGTCCCGCCTGGTCAGCAGCGCATTGGTGGCGGAGTGGCGCAGCCGCTCCACCTCCTCGTTGATCGAGGAGTCCTTCTCGATGTACGTGTCCGACTGCGGTACGTAGGCCTCGGGCTGGTAGTAGTCGTAGTACGAGACGAAGTACTCGACGGCGTTGTTCGGCAGCAGCTCGCGGAACTCGTTCGCCAACTGGGCGGCCAGCGTCTTGTTCGGCGCCATGACCAGGGTGGGGCGCTGGAGCTTCTCGATCATCCAGGCGGTGGTCGCCGACTTGCCGGTGCCGGTCGCACCCAGCAGGACGACATCCTTCTCACCTGCACGGATGCGCTTCTCCAGCTCGGCGATGGCCGCCGGCTGGTCGCCGCTGGGCTGGTAGGGGCTGACGACCTCGAAAGGCGCCACCGTGCGTTCGATCTTCGATACGGGCCGCATGAGTCCACCGTACGACCCTCCACTGACACGCACGCCTCCCCGCCCGGCCGCAACGCGCTCGGTGCGGCCCGGCGGTCCGGCGGTCCGCGTCATCCGTTCTGGTCCGTTTGTCGTAGTTCGGTGGCGGCTCGGTGATCTTCAACCCCATGATCGCGGTGAAGTGCATCGCCACAACGTCTGCCGCTCCGCACCCGTCTGACGCAGGAACAGGGCTCACGACCCGAGGAGAACGCACATGTACGTCCGACCCGCCACCGCGGCCGCCGCCGCATTCCTGGGCTTCGCCCTCACCCTGCTGGGCGGGACGGCGTCGTCCGCCGCCACCGGCCCCGGATCCGCCCCCGGACCGCTGGGACTGGGCGGTCCCGTCGTGTACGCGCACCGGGGCGCCTCGGCGTACGCCCCGGAGAACACCCTCGAAGCGGTCGACCTGGCGATGCGGCTGGGCTTCGACTGGGTCGAGAACGACGTGCAGCGCACCAGGGACGGCGAACTGGTGGTGATCCACGACGACACCCTGGCCCGCACCACGGACGTCGAGCAGCTCTTCCCGGACCGCAAGCCCTGGCGGGTCAAGGACTTCACGTCGGCCGAGATCGCCCAGCTCGACGCGGGCAGCTGGTTCGGCGAGGAGTACGCGGGCGCCTCCGTGCCGACGCTGCGGCAGTACCTCGACCGGGTGCAGCGCAATCGGCAGCGGCTGCTGCTGGAGATCAAGAAGCCGGAGCTCTACCCGGGGATCGAGGAGCAGACCCTGCGGGTGCTCGGCGAGGCGGGCTGGCTCGACGCGCGGCACTCGAAGCGCCTGGTGGTGCAGAGCTTCAGTGCCGACTCCATCCGCATGGTGCACGGGCTGCGCCCCGACCTGGTGACGGCCTTCCTGGGCACTCCGGCGGTGGCGGACCTGCCGCGGTACGCGGAGTTCACGGACCGGATCAACCCGTGGCACACCACCATCTCGGCCGACTGGGTCGCGGCGGTGCACGGCCTGCTCGGGGCGCACGGCAAGGCGATGGAGGTGGACACCTGGATCGTGGACGACGCCGTGACCGCGCGGAAGGTGCGGGAGATGGGCGTCGACGGGATCATCACCAATGCCCCGGACGTGGTCCGGGAGGCGGTCGGCGGCTTCTGACGGCTGCGGGAGGGGAGGGCGGGGAGGGCGGCGGTCCGTCGGAGGAGAGCCGTACCGTGGACGCGTGGACAGCACCGAGCGGCCCCGCGGGCCGCACCTCGAATGGACCGTCGTCGCCAGCGACATCGGCCCCCTGCTCCTTGCCGCGACGCCCGAGGGGCTGGTCCGGGTCGAGTTCCACGCCGGGCCGGACCGGCTCGACCGGATGATCGGCCCGCTCGTCTCCCGGCTCGGCGCCGACGCCCGGCGGCCGGCGCCGGGCGAGGAAGTGCTGCTGGCCGCGCCGGTGCGCCAGGTGGCCGCGTACTTCGCCGGCTCGCTGCGGCGCTTCGACCTTCCGCTGGACTGGCGGCTCAGCTCCGGCTTCAACCGCCAGGTGCTCCAGGAGCTGGACCGTTCCGTGCCCTACGGCTCGGTCGTCGGCTACGGGGAACTGGCGGCCCGCGTCGGACAGCCCGGCGCCGCCCAGGCCGTGGGCAACGCCATGGGGTCGAACCCGCTGCCCCTGGTGGTGCCCTGCCACCGGGTGCTGGAGAACGACGGCGGCATCGGGGGCTTCGGCGGCGGGCTGGAGACCAAGCGGCAGCTCCTCGCCCTGGAGGGGGTGCTCCCGCAGCCGCTGTTCTGAGCCCCGTGTGACGCCCGTGACCTGCGGGCCCGACCACGACGACGGACCGGTTCCGCCGGACGGTAAGGGGTGGCACACTGCGGCGGTGACTACTGCTGCCGCCGCACCCGGCCCCACCGCGTCCCCCGCGTCCCGCGCCGCGCACCCGCGAGGGCGGTGCAGGGCGTGACCGCCGCTCCCGGCACGGACCGGACCGCCCCGCCGCTCGCCCTCGCGGACCTCGCACGACTCCGCAAGCGCACCTCCCGGGTGCTCATCGCCGGCCAGGTGCTGGGCGGGCTCGGCGTACCCATCAGCATCGCCCTGGCCCCCGTCCTGGCCACCGAGGTCAGCGGCACCGAGGCGCTGTCCGGCTTCGCGTCGACCGCCTCGGTGATCGGCACCGCCCTGGTCTCCCTGCCGCTCGCCGCCCTGATGACCGCGCGCGGCCGACGGCCCGGGCTGGTCCTGGCGTACGGGATCGGTGCCGCCGGGGCGGGCCTCGTCGTCCTCGCCGCCACGATCAAGAGCTTCCCGCTGCTGCTGCTCGGCATGGCCGCCTTCGGCGCCGCCTCCTCCGCCAACCTCCAGGCCCGCTTCGCCGCCGCGGACCTCGCCGCCCCGGACCACCGGGCCCGGGCCATCTCGGTGGTCGTGTGGGCCTCCACCCTCGGGGCGGTGCTCGGCCCCAACCTGTCCGCTCCGGCGAGCCGCAGCTTCGCCGGGACCTCCATACCCGAGACGGCGGGCCCCTTCGTGTGGGCCGCCGCCGTCTTCCTGCTAACCGGAGCGCTGATCGCCGTACTCCTGCGCCCGGACCCCCTGCTGACCGCGCGGGCGCTCGCCTCTCCCGAAGAACAGTCCCGCGAAGGCCGCTCGCTCCGCGCCGGACTCGCCGCCGTGAGGTCCTCGCCGCGGGCCCGCCTCGCCCTCCTCACCGTCGCCGTGTCCCACACCACCATGGTCTCGATCATGGTCATGACCCCGATGGACCTGAGCCACCACGGAGCCGGGCTGGAGCTCGTCGGGCTGGTGATCAGCGGTCACATCGCGGGCATGTTCGCCTTCTCCCCGCTCATGGGGTGGCTCGCGGACCGGCTCGGACGGCTCACCGTGATCGGCCTCGCCGCGGGACTGCTGTCGGTCGCCGCGCTGCTCGCGGGGACGGCGGGCGCCAGCCACGGACGGAGCGCCCTCGGTCTCTTCCTGCTGGGCCTCGGCTGGTCCGCCGGGATGGTGTCCGGCTCGGCCCTGCTGACCGACTCGGTGCCGCAGGCCGCGCGGGCCGCCGTACAGGGGCTGAGCGACCTCACGATGAACACGGCCGCGGGCGTGGGCGGAGCCGCCGCCGGCGTGATCATGTCCCAGGCGGGCTACGGCTGGCTGAACGCCGTCGGAGCCTCGCTGCTGCTGCCGATGGCGGCACTCGCCCTGTTCACCGCGCGCCGCCATCCTTCGGATTCCGGGAACGTCAGTAGCTGATGTGGTAAGCCTTGCGGAGCGTCTCGTGGACGGTCCAGACGGTCCTGTCGCCCTCCCGCAGCACGCAGGCCGAGCCGGGCCCGAGCTCCAGGGTCGCGCCGCCCTCGACCTCGACGGTGGCGCGTCCGGCGACCACCACGAACATTTCGTTCGCCTCGACGTCGGTGACCACGCCGGGGGTGATCTGCCAGATCCCGCGTACCTGCGTGCCGTCGGCGGACTCCCACAGGACCCGGCCCGTGACGACCGGATCGCCGGAGACGATCTGGCCCGGGTCGAGGTCGTCGGGCTCCAGCTCGACGTCCGCCACGGTGACGGCGAAGGACGCGGGGGCGGGGGTGGCGGAGTGATCACTGCTGCTCATGGCGCGCCAGCCTAGTGCGGCCCGTCCGCCCGGCGCGCCGACCACAGCGTCCAGGAACGGACCGGCCCACGCGTCACCCTGTCCAGTGGGGCCGGGGCGCCCGGCGGTGCGGACGACCGGTGGAAGCCGGTGCCCGCCGGCGCGTTCCGGGCGGTGCACGTGGGCCCTCCTCCCGGGCGGACCGGCGGCAGGTGGTGGTCCGCCGGGCCTCGGGAACCGCTGGGTTTCGGGAACCGCTGGGTTTCGGCCGGGGCGGCGGACGTCCGGTGCGGTCGACAGGCGGGGCGGCGGGGCGTCCGCGCGGACCGCGACGCCGCGGGGGCGTCCGGGAAAAGCAGGGCCCGCGGGGCGGCGGGCCCGTGGTCGGGCCGCGCGTCCGCGGGGAGCGCTCCTCGGACAGCGTGGGGCGGGTGTGGCAGGAGTGTGTTTGGAGGCGCCGATCCCGTGCCATGGATGGGGACATGTCACAGCACAGAGCAACCGCGGCCCTGCCCGGTGGACCGGTCCTGTCGGAAGAGGTACGCGACGCGCTCGCCCAGGGCAGGCCGGTGGTGGCCCTGGAGTCGACGATCATCGCCCACGGCCTGCCCCGCCCCCGCAACCTGGAGGTGGCCCTCGAACTGGAGGGACTGGTCCGCGCGGAGGGCGCGGTTCCGGCGACGATCGCGGTCGTGGACGGGGTGGCCCGCGCGGGCCTCGACAAGACCTTGCTGGAGCGGATCGCAGCCGGCGACGGCGTGCGCAAGCTCGGTCATCGGGATCTGGCGCCCGCGCTGGCGACGGGCGCGACCGGTGCGACGACGGTGTCCGCGACGGCCTTCCTCGCGGCCGGGGCGGGACTGCGGGTCTTCGCGACGGGCGGACTGGGCGGCGTGCACCGCGAGTGGGCTCAGACACAGGACGAGTCGGCGGACCTGTCCCTGCTGGCGCGGACACGGATCACGGTGGTGTGCGCGGGCGTGAAGTCGATCCTGGACGTGCCGGCGACGTTGCAGCGGCTGGAGACGCTGGGAGTGGGGGTGCTCGGTTTCGGTACGGACCGGTTCCCCGGGTTCTACCTGGCCGACTCCGGTGAGCCGGTGGACTGGACCGTGCACCGGCCGGAGGAGGTCGCGGCGGTGATGGCCGCTCAGGACGCACTGGGAGGAACGGAGTCGGCGCTGCTGGTGGCCAATCCGGTGGCGGCCGGTGAACAGCTGGACCCGGAGCTGCACGACCGGGTCCTGGCCGAGGCCCTCGCCGCCTGCCGCGAGCAGGGGATCACAGGTCAGGCGGTGACGCCGTTCCTGCTGGGGTTTCTGGTGCGGGCGACGGGCGGAGCCTCGCTGGAGGCGAACCTGGCGGCGGTACGCGGGAACGTGCGGCTCGGTGCCCGGATCGCCCGGGCCTGGGCGGCCGTGGCATGACCGCCCCCGGGGGCGCTGCTCGTGGTCGGGGGACGTGGTGACGGATGTGGTGGCGATACATCCGGAGCCACTGGCTCCGGCCACCGACACCGCGGCCCGGATCCGCACCCTGCCGGGCGGCGCGGGGGCCAACGCGGCCTGTTGGGCGGCCCGTACGGGGAGCGCGGAGGTACGCCTCCTCGCGCGGGTGGGCGCCGACTCGGCACGGTGGCACGAACGGGCCCTGGTGGACGCGGGGGTGCGGCCGCAGCTGGTGATCGATCCGGAGGAGCCGACCGGGACGGTGGTGGCCCTCGTCGGCGAGGACGCCGAGCGGACGTTCCTCACGGACAGCGGGGCCTCGCTGCGGCTGTGCCCGGCGGACTGGACCCCGTCCCTGCTGGACGGGGCGGCCCACCTCCACCTGTCGGGATACCTGTTCTTCACCGACGGCAGCCGGGAGCTGGCCGCGCTCGCGCTGCGGGCGGCGCGGGCCCGCGGAGTGCCGGTGAGCGTGGACCCGGCCTCGGCCGGGTTCCTGGCGGCACTGGGCCCCCAGCGCTTCCTGGATGCCGTGGCGGGCGCGGAGGTGCTGCTGCCCAACGAGCACGAGGCCCGTCTGCTGGCCGGGCTGTCGGAGGCGGCCGGGGTGGCCCGGGCTGCGACGGCGTTGAGCCGGCGGGTGCCGCTGGTGGTGGTGACCCGGGGCCCGGCGGGGGCTCTGGTGGCCGAGCGCGGCCGGATCACGGCCGAGGTGGCGGCCGTGGAGCCGGGCGGGGAGGTGGTGGACTCCACGGGCGCCGGCGATGCCTTCACCGGCGCCTTCCTGGCGGCCCGCCTGGAAGGCTCGGACCCCCCGGAAGCTGCGCGCGCGGGCTGCCGCGCGGCCGCCCGGGCCATCACCCGCCCGGGCGGCCGCCCGCAGCCCGTCCCGGCGGAAGCCCCGAGCGCGGACGGGGGCGGATCCCGGCCCTCCCTCCGCCGGCGTTTCGGGCGCCGCTCCGGCAGCCGCCCCGACGGCTGAGGCCGGGACCCCGACAGCGTCCGGCACCCCGGCCCCGCAGGCGTGGGCCCGGCCGGGCCCGGGGGTCGGGGCGGACAGCGGGCTCGCCCAGCGGCAGCGGCACCACCGCAGCCCCGCGTCACCGCTCCCGGATCCCCGTCCAGGCGGGATGCCTGGGATCGTCGGCCCGGACCACCACATCGGCGGCCGAAGCCGGATCCGTCTCGGCCTCGTACCGGGCGAACGCTTCCCCCGTCCACCGCTCGGACTCCTCCGTCCGCCGCGCGAGCGCCCCGGCCGACAGGCGTACGTGGACGCTCAGGTCGAAGGGGAACCACCGCCCCAGCAGCAGCGGCCCGTGCACCAGCAGCACTCCGCCGGCGGGGAGCTCGACGTAGGGGCTGCGGGTAGCCCGGTCGGTCACCGGATCCCACAGGTCGGGCAGCACCCGTCCCGTCCCCCCGGGATCGGTCGGTCCGAACACCTCCCGCCAGAGCGCGGCCGTGTCGTACCAGCCGTCCAGGTACGCGTCCACGTCCCGGCGGCCGAACTCGAAGCGGAGGGAGGCCGGCCGCAGGAAACCGCCGGTCGGCACGACCAGTACCGGGCGCCCGCGCAGTTTCAGCTCCTGCGCGAGCAGACCGGCGAGGGTGCCGGTGTCCGCCGCGGGTGCGCCGTCGATGCCCACGCGCTGTCGACCGTCCGGCCCGGGGCCTTCGGCGGGTTCGCAGAGGTGGCCGGCGAGTCGCTCGGCCATCCGCTGCCATGTGATCGCTTCCCACTGCACCGGCCCATTGTCAGTGGTCGGTCCTAGCTTTTCCCACGAGGGACCACCGCGGAACAAGGCGCTGGTGGCCCGGCTTTCGGGGAGGGGTCTGTCATGGCTCGGGAGACGACGTATCTGGAGCTGTCGCAGGACGGCGGCGGGGCGCACAAGTTCTACGAGGTGACCGTGGACGGCACGGCCGTCTCGGTGCGCTACGGCCGCATCGGCGCGTCCGGCCAGCTGCAGAGCTCCTCGTTCCCGACCGCCGAGAAGGCCCGGGCGGCTGCCGCCAGGAAGATCGGCGAGAAGGTCCGCAAGGGATACGCCCCGGCCGTGCAGGGTCAGCGCGCCGCCCGGGCGGTGACACGCCGCCAGGTGGCCTCGGCGCCGTCGACGGCGCGTGCCGTCGCCCCGGTGCTGTGGCGCTTCCGTACCGGTTCCGCGGCCTTCGGGATCCACGTCGACGAGGACCGCTGCTGGGTCGGCAACCAGGCCGGAGACGTGTACACGCTGAGCCACGGCGGTGAGGTGCTGGCCCGCTATTCCCTGCCGGACGGGGTGAAGTGCCTGGTGGCGGACGAGTTCTGGATATACGCGGGCTGTGACGACGGCACGGTGTACGACCTGTCGTCGAAGGTCCCCTTCGGTGCCTACGCCATCGCGGCGGACGTGGACATCTACTGGCTGGACATCCACGAGGGCGTGCTCAACGTGTCCGACGCGAACGGCGGTCTGACCGTCATCGACCACGAGGACGAGCACCAGTGGTCACGGAAGTCCTCGGGGAGCGGTGCGTGGATGGTCCGGGCCGACGAGCGGGCGGTCTACCACGGGCATAGCGCCGGAGTGACGGCCTACGCGGCCGACGGCACCGGGCAGGTGTGGCACAGCGCCACCCCCGGCGGAGTCCTGTTCGGCTGGCAGGAGGAGCACTCGGTGTACGCGGGTACGGTCCGCAACACGGTGCAGCGGCTGTCGAAGGCCACCGGGGCCACGGAGGCCACTTACCGGTGCGACGCGGCGGTGTACGCGTGCGCGACCTCGCCGGACGGCCGCCACGTCTTCGCGGGCGACTCTTCCTCCTCGGTCTACTGCTTCGACGCGGACGGGCGCCGGCTGTGGAAGCTGGGAACCGGCGGCGGGTCGGCGCTGTCGATGCAGTACCTGGACGGACGGCTCTACCTCGTCACCACGGACGGCTCGCTGGTCTGCGTGGACGCGAGCGAGCAGGCGATCGCGGCGGCCCAGCAGGGGGCGGTGCCCGCACCGGTGGACGTCAAGTCCGCAGCCGCGCTGCCGGTGTTCACCCCGGCCGCTTCGGCCTCGGCGGTGGCGACGGTCTCGATGGCCGCGGTGGCCTCGGACCCGGCGGGCGGCGTGGTCGTGGAGTGCGTCCAGCAGGGCGGCCGGGTACGGGTGCAGGTGGTGTCGGGCGGCTTCGAGTCGTCCTGGAACGTGCAGTTCCCGCGGGGCATCAGGGAGGTCGGCGCCCGGTACGTGGTCGACGGCCTGCACGCGGCATCGGGCGGCTTCTACCGGGTGCGCGGGGAGATACGCCGACTGGTCTGAGCTCGGCCGGCCCGCTCGGGCGACGGGTCAGCGGGGGTGCTGCCGGCAAACCTCCGGGGTGGCACCGGAGGGAGCCGGCGTGGGTATGGAGAACGCGGTCCCCTCGGGCAGCCGGGGGGTCACGTGGAGTACGACGGGCTCGGTGCCGAGGTTGTGGCCCAGGTGTATGTGACCGATGCCCGCGGGTTCCACGAAGGCGGTTCCGGGCCGGTGCACTTCGACGCTGAGGTCGTGCAGGACCCGGGTGAGGGTGCCCGCGAGGACGACTGCTTCGAGCCGGGTCCGGTGGTAGTGCCAGCCGGTGCAGGCGCCGGGCGGAATGACGATCTCGTGGCCCGCCGGGACCGTCGTGACGCATGCTCTTCCGGTGCTCATGCCGAAACCGGTCACCGGCGGCCTCGCTGTCGTCGTCCGCTGCGCTCCCATGTGCTCCTCCTCCGTGGTCCGGGCCCGTTCGGCCGTCGGTCCCGTGACCACCGTAGGAGTGATCAGGCCGATCCCGGAAGAGTCGGCCAAACCTCAACCTCCCGTCCCCACCAGGTGATACGAGACGCTCAGGGCGGTATCACACCCGTATGAGCCTGGTCGTTTTCGAGTCTGCGAAGCAGATCCACTGCGCGGAGTGCCGGCGGGGTCCGCTCCGGCACCTGGTCCGCGAGGCTGGCGTGCCCCGGTGCCTGGACTGTGCGGATCTGGGGCATCTCGTCTACCTCCCGCGAGGGGACGCAGCACTCACCCGGCGGTCTCGCGAGGCGAGTTCGCTCTGCGCCGTCGTGGTGCGCTTCAACCGGCGGCGCCGCCGGTACGAGCGTCTCGGGCTCCTCGTCGAGGACGCCGCCCTGGCCGACGCGGAACGCGCATGCCTCGCGGACTCCGAGGCGCGGGCGCGCCGACGGGAGCGCGACCGGCTGCGCCGTGCGGCGCAGGACGTGCGGTTCACGGCGGCCTTCGCGGCCGAGATCGTGCGGCTGTTCCCCGGCTGCCCGGCCGACCGGGCCGTGGCGATCGCCACCCATGCCTCGGTGCGCGGGAGCGGCCGGGTGGGCCGCAGCGCGGCGGGCCGGGCCCTGGACGAAGCCGCGGTCTCGGTGGCGGTGCGGGCGGCGGTGCGACACACCGACACCGAGTACGACGCCCTGCTGATGGCGGGTGTCCCCCGCTTCGCGGCCCGCGCACGGCTGGCCGCGCGGATCGACGCCGTCCTGGACGGATGGCGCGCCATACCCGAGCAGCGGAACGCTAGTTGAGCCGGAACCGGCGGTAGAGGAGGACACCGCCAAGGAGCAGGGCCCCGCCCGCGGGCAGCAGGTAGCCGGCGCCGTCGGCGCCGGTGTGGGCGAGCGCCTCACCGGGCCGCGGGGGCTGCGCCTCGGTGACCGGGACGACGGGTGCGGCGGGGGTGACCGGAGTGACCGGGGTGACCGGCTTCTCAACGACGGGCGGCTGGACCGGCTTGCCTTCGGTGGGCTTCTCGACGTTGACGGAGGTGTTGCCGTGCGCGGGGTTGCCGATGCCGACCACGTTGACGGAGTTGCCGCTGGCGTTCAGCGGCAGGTTGACGGGCAACTGAATGCCATTGCCTGACAATACGCCTGGAGAATCCTTTCCGCGCCCCTCTGCCACCGCGCCCCCGCCGTTCCCTCCGCCCTGCTGCGACGCGTCCGCCCCGCCACCGCCCGACGCGTTGGCGCAGCGGTTCCCGGCCGCGGGGTTCAGCACGCCGACGACGTTCACGGTGTTCCCGCAGACGTTCACCGGCAGGTCCACGGGCAGCTGGACGAGATTCCCGGAGAGCAGACCCGGCGATCGCTCGGCCTTGCCATCGGCGTCCGCGTCGGCGTGGGCGAGTCCGCCCACACCCGCGACGGCTAGGCCGCCACCTGCAACGACCGCCGCGATCAGACCACTTCGACGACTGTGACGCATCACTTTCCCTGCCTTCCGATGGATTTGCGGGGCCTCGCCCGCACCGGAAACAACGCCCCCAAACCCATACGGGTTATAGAAGCGGTAGGCATTTCACTCAATCGTGTACGGGGTACTGGGTACTTCATGACCGCACGACCGCTCCTCCTCCTCGACGTCGACGGACCGCTCAACCCCTTCCGGTCCCTCTCCGCCGGACTGCGCGGGTACCGGAGCCACCGCATGTGGCCGGACGTCTGGCTCTCCTACCGCGATCCGGAGACCCGCAGGGCCCGACGCGGGGCGCGGGTCCGCCTCCACCCCTCCCACGGCGCCCGGCTGCTGGCCCTGCCCTTCGAGATCGCCTGGGCCACGGCCTGGACGCATCAGGCCAACACCCTGATCTCCCCACACATCGGGCTCCCCGGCGACCTGTCCGTCGTCGAATGGCCCGAACTGTTCGCCGAGGATCCCGACGGCCTCTCCTGGAAGACCCGGCATCTGAGGGACTGGGCGGCGGGCCGCCCCTTCGCCTGGGTCGACGACATGATCACCCCGCGGGACCGGGAATGGGTCGCCGCCCACCATCCGGCGCCGGCCCTGCTGCTGCGCGTCCACCCGCGCCACGGCCTGCGGGACCGCGACTTCACCGCGCTGACCCGCTGGGCGGAGGGCCTCAGCCCAGCAGGGCGCTGACCGGGTCCGCGGAGGGCCGGCCCGTGGGCCACCAGTCGTCGTCGCCCGGACGGGACTCGTAGGCGTACCAAAGGGCGTCTCGGCCGAGCCGCAGCTGGCGGGTGCGGGCCGTCAGGCGGTTGCGTTCGGGGCGGAAGGGGCCCTGCGCCGCGGCGAGGAGCGCCGGGCGGGCCCGGTCGAAGGGGCCGGCCGGCGGATCCCAGGCCTCTTCGAGCGCGGCCAGGGCGGGGCGGCCGCCCTGGCGCCAGGCCGCCGCGGCCCGCGCGAGGTCGGTGGTGGTGCGCCCGGTGGCGCGGGCCAGGTCCCGGTAGAGGGTGCGGGCCGTACCGGTCAGGCCCGACGTGGGCTCGGCGGAGGCCAGCCGTACGGCGTCCTGCCAGAGGGAGAGCCCGGCGACCGGGTCCTCGCCGGTGGTGAGCAGTGCGAGGGCGCGGGCGGCGGCGTCGGAGGCGAGCTGGTCGAGGGCCAGCGGGTCCGGCGCCGCCGGGTCGGCCGGGCAGGCGGGTGGCAGACCCACCGCCGCGGGCGCGCTGAGCGGCATCGGCAGCGGCAGCACCGCACGGGCGCATGCCTCCCGGGCCGCGACACCGGGGAAGGCCGCTGCCGCACCGGGCTGTTCGCGTGCCGCGTGGGCGGCGTTGCGGCGGGTGAGGTCCGCCAGGAGCTCCCGCTCGCCGCGGCCGCGCAGGAGCAGCAGGACGAAGGGGTCGGCGTCGAGGAGACGGGCCGCGCGGTAGCAGAGGGCGGCGGCGTGCTTGCACGGCGGACGCCCGAAGTCCGGGCAGGAGCAGTGCGGGACGAGCTCGCCCGCCCCGGGCAGCACGGTTCCCGCCAGCGTCTGCGGGACCTCGCGCTCCAGGAGGGAGCCGAGTGCCGCCGGGTCGGCGGCCACCTCCTCCAGCAGCCCGCTCCACTCCGGGTCCGCGAAGGCGGGCAGGGTCAGCTCGGTGCGGTACGGGCGGGGTCTGCTACCCCGGACGTACGCGACGATCCGGCCGGGTGTGACGGTCACCGCGTCGACCCGCCCGGCGGCGGCGTACGCACGACCGCGGGCCAGGCGGGCCGGGTCGCCGGAGGCCGCCTCCAGGGCGGACACCCAGGCGCGGCCCCACCAGCTCACCGCCTCCGCCCCGGCAGGCACGGTCTCGAAGGTGCGGCGGCGGTCGTCCCGCGCGGTGATCATGTGGGCCTCCGCAGGGAGACGAGGTCGGCGAGCTCGCGGTCGGTCAGCTCGGTGAGCGCCGCCTCGCCCGAGCCGAGGACGGCGTCGGCCAGGGCACGCTTCGCCTCCAGCATCTCGGCGATGCGGTCCTCGACGGTGCCCTCGGCGATGATGCGGTGGACCTGTACGGGCCTGGTCTGACCGATGCGGTAGGCGCGGTCGGTGGCCTGTTCCTCGACGGCCGGGTTCCACCAGCGGTCGAAGTGGACGACGTGTCCGGCCCGGGTGAGGTTCAGGCCGGTGCCGGCGGCCTTGAGGGACAGCAGGAAGACGGGGACCTCACCGGCCTGGAAGCGGTCGACGAGCTCCTCCCGGCGCGCGACCGGGGTGCCGCCGTGCAGGAGCTGCGAGGCGATCCCGCGGGCCGACAGGTGCCGTTCGATAAGCCGGGCCATCGTCACGTACTGCGTGAAGACCAGCACCGATCCGCCCTCGGCGACGATCGTGTCGAGCAGCTCGTCCAGCAGGGCGAGCTTGCCGGAACGGTGCGGAAGCCGGGGCCGCTCCTCCTTCAGGTACTGCGCGGGGTGGTTGCAGATCTGTTTGAGCGAGGCCAGCAACTTCATGATCATGCCGCGTCTCTCGATGCCCTCGCTGGACTCGATCACGGCCATCGCCTCGTCCACCGCAGCCCGGTAGAGGGAGACCTGCTCCCGGGTGAGGGACACCGGGTGGTCGGTCTCCGTCTTCGGCGGCAGCTCGGGCGCGATACCGGGGTCGGACTTTCTGCGCCGCAGCAGGAACGGCCGTACGAGCGCGGACAGTCGGGCGACCGCGGCCTCGTTGCCGCCGTCCTCGGCCTGCTGGTGCTCCACCGGGCGGGCGTGCCGGGCCCGGAAGGCGGTCAGCGGACCCAGCAGTCCCGGTGTGGTCCAGTCGAGCAGCGCCCACAGCTCGGAGAGGTTGTTCTCCACCGGGGTGCCGGTCAGCGCCACCCGGGCCGGCGCGGGGATGGTGCGCAATGCCTTGGCGGTCGCCGAGTGGGGGTTCTTCACGTGCTGTGCCTCGTCGGCGACGACCATGCCCCAGCGCTGTCCGGCGAGCTGGACGGCGCTGGCGCGCATCGTGCCGTAGGTGGTGAGCACGAACCCGCCCTCGCAGGACGTCAGGTCATCGGTGCTGCGGCTGCCGCCGTGGAAGCGGCGCACGGGGGTGCCGGGTGCGAACTTTCCGATCTCGCGCTGCCAGTTGCCCAGGAGGGAGGCCGGGCAGACCACGAGCGTGGGCTCGCGGCGGTCCCGGTGCAGATGGAGTGCGATGAGGGTGACGGTCTTGCCCAGGCCCATGTCGTCGGCGAGGCAGCCGCCGAGACCCAGCGAGGTCATCAGGTCCAGCCAGGCCAGGCCGCGTGCCTGGTAGTCGCGCAGGGTGGCCCTGAGGGCAGGGGGCTGCGGGAGCAGGACCGGTTCCCCGGTCAGCCGCTCCCGGAGGGCCGCCAGCGCGCCCACGGGCACCGCCTCGACCTGCTCGCCGTCGGCCTCGGCCGTCCCCGACAGGACGGCGGCCAGCGCGTCCACCGGTTCCAGCAGGCCCAGTTCGCGGCGGCGCGCCTTGCGGACCAGCTCCGGGTCCACCCGCACCCACTGGTCCCGCAGCCGGACGACGGGTCGGTGGGCCTGCGCCAGCGCGTCCATCTCGCCCGGGGTCAGCCGGTCACCGCCCAGGGCCAGTTCCCAGGAGAAGGCGAAGAGGTGTTCCGCGTCGAAGAAGGCGGTCCCGTCGATGGCGGACCCGGGCGCGGTGGACCGTACGACGGCGGTCGCGGACAGCGTACGGGCCAGGTCCCGCGGCCAGTGGACGACGACCCCGGCTGCCGCCAGGCGGTCCGCGGCCACCCCCAGCAGATCCTCCAGCTCCGGGTCGGACAGGGCCAGGGCGTCGGGCACGGCCTGGTCCAGCAGCCTCAGCAGCGGCGGCCAGACCCGCGCGGCCCGGCGCAGCGCGAGCACGGCGTCGATCCGGGCGCGGGGTCCGAAGCCGACGCCGGCCGTCCCGGCCCACAACTGCCCGGCATCGGTGACCAGCGTCGGGTCGGCGAGGCTGTGCACCTGGACGACGGCGGCGCCGGCACGGCGGGTCTCCTCCCCCTCGGCCGCGTCGAAGACGCGGAAGGAGGACAGGTCCAGCCTGAGCGAGAGCCCGACCCCGGCATCGGCCCCGGCCGCGACCTGCGCGGCCCACTCCCGCAGGCCGGGCACCCGCTGCGGTTCCCGGGCGGCGAACGGCCGCCCGGCGGCGACGGCCGCGGCCGGGGTGCGGGGCAGGCTGTCGGCGACGGCATCGAGGAAGGCGCGTACCAGCGCTTCCGGTTCGGGCAGTTGGAGCGGGCGGCGTCCGGCGAGCGGCGTCGCGTATCCCTCGTGGGGCAGGGCGGCGGCGACCGCCCTCAGGTGGGCGAGGTCGGCGGCTTCGAGCGGGCCGGCACGCCACGCGTCGACACCCTCGGGGGTGAGCCCGGGAAGGAGACGGCCGCGCGCGGCCAGGGTGAGGGCCTGTGTGGCGGCGGTGCCCCAGGCCCGGGTGGCGGGGTGCGCGGCGGGGTTGCGGGGGGCCCGCGCGAGCAGCGGCAGGGCGGCGTCGACTCCGAAGGCCACCGCGGGCACGGTCCTGCTGCGGACCGCGCTGCCGTGCGGTCGTACGACGGTGAGCCGGTCCGGTGTGCCCGCCTCGGGCAGCGGGCCGCCCTCCGGCGACCAGAAGGCGACCCGCCCTTGCCGGGGGACGGCGGCGGGCAGGAAGACGGCTGCACAGCGCAGCAGCGCGGATTCCTGCGGCATCGGCCGCGTCTGCGCCGTCATGCCGTCCCCCTCTCCCCCTCGATGTCCTCCGGGACCTGCCGGACCCTTCCCCACGAGTCTAGGCGCGACCGCCGACAAAGCCCTCTGACCTGCGAATTCAGCGCGCCCAGCGCCCCTGTTCCAGGGCGTATCCGTAGACCGGCCGGCCGGTGGCGGCGCTGGTGCGCAACGGACGGCCGCCGTCGTCGATGCGCAGGGTGCCCGAGCCGGCCGGTGAGGACCACCTCAGGTCCAGGGACCAGTCGCAGTCGCAGCCCGTGGTGGCCGCCTCCACCCGCAGGACGGCCGGTTCCGCGGCCGAGACCCGCATCGGGAACGCCGGGGCCGGCAGTCGCTTGCCGGAGTCGTTACCGGCGACGGGCCGGGCCAGCGGGCGGGGCGCGTCCAGGTTGACGGCGAAGACGGCCGGGGTGAGACCGCCGCCGCAGCCCTGGGACATCTGGTACACGTTCCATGCGGGCGGTGTGCGGCGGGCCGCCACCCGAACCTCCAGGCCGTCCAGGACCACCGCTCCCCCGCCCGTGCCGTGCAGCGTGACCTCCACGGTCTGGTTCCCGGCGTGCACGGCGCTCTGGGCCGACGCCCAGGCCGGCGCGTCCGCCTCCACGGGCGGCGGGGGCACCGCCGCGGGCCCCCGCTCGGCCAGGTAGGCGTGGTCGCAGCCCGCGGCCCACACGTGCGGGCGCACCGCCGCCCGGAGGGGGGCCGCCTGCGTCCGGCCGGGGCCCGGCGGCGAGGCGGAGGGCGGGGTCGCGTCCGGGTCCCCCGGCGGCGGGCCCGGCGCAGGTCCCGTGGCCGGCCCCGTCGGAGCCGCTCCCGCCTCCGACGGGGACGCCGCGGCCGGAGCGGATCCCGAAGGGCCGCCCGTACCGGCTACCGGGCCCCGCCCGGGTGCGGTGCGCGGTGTCCCCGTGTCGGGTCCGGTCAGCGCCAGCAGCGTCACGGCCACCGCACCGGCCGCCAGCCCCGCGGCGGCGGCCACGGCCGCCCTGCGCCGGTGCCGGGACGACCGCAACGGCGGCTCCACCACCACGTCCGGGCCCTCCGGCGCGGCCTGCTCCGGCGGGGCGTCCGGCACCGGATGCGGTGCCGGTGCGGGTACCGGTGCGGGTGCGGGTGCGGGTGCGGGTGCGGGTGCGGGTGCGGGTGCAGTTTCCGGATCCGGTGCCGCGGCCGCGGCGCGCCGCCGCGCGTCCGCCAGGAGCCACGCCCGGTGCAGGTCCACCGCCTCCGCCGCCGAAGCCCCGCAGGCCCGCGCGAAGCGGTCCACCACCGCGAACTCCGCGGGCAGCGCCGCCCCGTTGCAGTAGCGGTGCAGCGTCGACGTACTGGTGTGCAGCCTGCGCGCCAGCACGCCGTAACTCAGCCCGCCGCGGTCCTTCAGTTCTCGCATCCGCCGCGCGAAGTCCTCGGCCTCACTCACGGTGTCCCCGTCCCCCGTCCCATCGCTCCGTTCCATGCATGAGGTGTTCCCCCAGGTGACAGTGCGTACGGGCGTTCCAGTGTCCCGGTTTCGCCCCGAACCCTGGCCCCGCGCCCCGGCCGGGGAACAGCCTGGACAGGCACACCGACACCTTCACGGGGAGAGCCCACATGTTCCGACGTACCGACACCGCCGCCGCCCTCGCCACCGCACTGGTCGCGGCGGCCGCCACCCTCGTCCTCACCGCCCCGACCTCCGCCGCGGCCCCCGGCGCGCCCGGCTTCCTGGCCGGCACCGACCTGCCGCCGCACCCGACGTCCCCCTGGTACGCCGGCGAGATCACCAGGGGGCTGCCCGAGACGGCTCCGTTCTGCCTGGACGGCGTGCTGCCGCGGGCGGGCGGCTGGCACCGGGAGTTCGGCACCGAGTACGACACCGGCGCCGTCCAGGTGTCCGTGCGCGCCGCCTCCCCCTCCGCGGCCGCCAAGCTCGCCGGCAGGCTGGAGCGCAGGGTCGCCGCCTGCGCCGCCGACTGGCTGCGTACGACCCCGGGCGGCACGGCCTCCTGGCAGGACTACGGGACCCTCCCGGTCGAGGAGGGCGCGCACGTCTACGGGGTCCACACCTCGATCCCGGAGTCCGAGCCGGGCGTGCACCTCTATGGGATCGGACGCGACGGTTCCACCGTGACCGTCGTGAAGTGGAGCCAGATGGGCGACCTGTCGCAGGCCCCGGTCGCCGCCTTCAGGAAGACGACCGGCACGGCTGTGAACAAGCTCAACCCGTAGCCCGGCGGGCATCCGGAACCGGGCGGACCGGCCGCGCGGCGCCACGGCCTGCGCACGGCACCGGCCGGATCAGGCAGCTCGGCCGGATCAGGCCGGTCCGGCCTGCTCCTCGAAGCGGGCCGCCGCCAGGTATTCCGGCTGCGGGTCGAGGGCCGCGGCCAGCCGGAAGTGCTTGCGCGCCTGCTCGGGCCGCCCCGCTCGCTCGTGCGTGCGGGCCAGCGCGAAGTGGGCGAAGGCGTTGTCCGGCTCGCGCTCCAGGACGAGCTCGAACTCCATCTCGGCCGGGCGCAGTTGGGCGGCGGCGAAGAAGGCCCGGGCGCGCAGCAGGCGGGCCGCCGTGTTCTCCGGGTGGGCGGCCACGACCGAGTCGAGCAGCTTGACCGCGCCGCGCGGGTCGCGTGCGGCGAGCAGCTGCTCGGCCGCCCGGAAGTCGATGACGTGTGTTTCCGGGCTGGACGGTGTGGGACGCGCGGTCTCGGACACGGTATGGATCCTTCCCTCTGCCGGAGCCTTCAACGCCCCCACCCCGCCCGCTATTCCATGCACACGTCAAGCAGTCCCAGCGCCCGGGGCTCGGCCCGAGGCCCGCTCGGTGAGCTCCTTCCACACCCTGCGCACCTGCGGCTCCAGCGCGTCCAGCGGCCCGTCGTTGTCGATCACGAGGGTGGCCACCGCGAGGCGCTCCTCGCGCGTGGCCTGCGCGGCCATTCGGGCCCTGGCCTCCTCCTCGGCCATGGCGCGCAGCCCGGTCAGCCGGGCCAGCTGCGTCGACGGGGCCGCGTCCACCACGACCACCAGGTCGTAGAGGGGTGCGAGGCCGTTCTCGGTGAGCAGCGGCACGTCGTGGACGACGATGGCGTCGGGGCCCGCGGCGGCTTCCAGTTCGGCGGACCGGGCGCCGACCAGCGGGTGCACGATCGCGTTGAGCGTCCGGAGCTTGTCCTCGTCCGCGAACACGATGGATCCCAGCCCGGGCCGGTCCAGCGTGCCCTCGGGGGTCAGCACCTCCCGCCCGAAGGCCGCCACGATCGCCGCGAGCCCGGGCGTACCGGGCTCCACCACCTCGCGCGCGATCCGATCGGCGTCGACGACGACCGCCCCGTACCCCGCCAGCAGCCGCGAGACCTCGCTCTTGCCGGCACCGATTCCGCCCGTCAGGCCCACTTTCAGCATGACCCGCAGCTTAGGCCCCCGTACAGCCGTGCGGGAGCCGCGGGGCGGAGGACTCGGGGGCGGCGGGTTCAGCCCTCGCCCTCGCGCTCCGCCAGGAACCGCTCGAACTCGCGGCCGATCTCGTCCGCCGACGGCAGCTCCGCCGGCTCGGCGATCATGTTGCCCCGGGTCTGGGCCCCGGCGGCGGCGTCGTACTGGTGCTCCAGCCCCTGCACCAGGCCGACCAGCTCCTCGTCGCCCTCGCGGATCTGCCGGTCGATCTCGGTCTGCGTACGGTGTGCCTCGGTCCGCAGGGCGTGCGCCACGGCCGGCAGCACCAGTCCGGTCGCCGCCGTGATGGCCTCCAGCACCGTCAGCGCGGCGTCCGGGTACGGGGAGCGCGCCACGTAGTGCGGCACGTGTGCGGCGACGCCGAGGACATCGTGCCCGGCCTGGGACAGACGGAACTCCACCAGCGATTCGGCACTGCCGGGCACCTGGGCCTCGTCGAAGGGGCTGCGGTGGCCGGGCATGAGGTCGGTCCGGTTCCCGTGCGGGGTGATGCCGACGGGCCGGGTGTGCGGGACGCCCATCGGGATGCCGTGGAAGTTGACCGAGAGACGGACCCCGAGACGCTCGACGATCTGCCGGACGGCGACGGCGAAGCGCTCCCACTCCACGTCCGGCTCCGGGCCGGACAGCAGCAGGAACGGCGCCCCGGTGGCGTCCTGGACCAGCCGGACCTCCAGCCGCGGCTCCTCGAACTCCGCCCAGTGGTCGCGCTGGAAGGTCAGCAGCGGGCGGCGCGCCCGGTAGTCCACGAGCCGGTCCGCGTCGAAGCGGGCGACCACCTGGTGGGGCAGGGTGTCCAGGAGCCGGTCGACGATCTGCTCGCCGGCCTCTCCCGCGTCGATGTACCCCTCGAAGTGGTACAGCATGACCAGCCCGGCCGAGTCCTGGGCGACCGCCAGGTCGGCCACCGCCAGACCCTTGGCATCCCATTCGTACAAGCCCTGTGGATCAAGCACCGCCACCACTCCTCCTCGTCTCGTTCTCTGCCAAGAACGTCCGAGGCTGCGCGGCCATTCCCCGGCCGGGCCCCTTCACAGGAACGGAATGGATCACACGGGCCACCGCCACCGCAGGAATCCCGCCGGGAACGCGGTGAGGCCCGCCCCCCGAAGGGGACGGGCCTCACCGTCGTACTGGGTCAGCTCTGCTCACACCGGGGTGCGATGCGCGCTGCGATCAGCTCTGGCCGCCGGCCAGCTTCTCGCGGAGCGCGGCCAGGGCCTCGTCCGACGCCAGGGCGCCGGAGGTCTCGTCCGACTCCGAGGAGTAGGAACCACCCGAGATGCCCGCACCGGCGTTGCCACCGGCGGCCGGGGCGGCAGCGCCCTCGGCGGCAGCGGCCTCGTCGGCCTCGCGGCTCTTGATGACCTGCGCCTGGTGCTGCTCGAAGCGAGCCTGCGCCTCGGCGTACTGGGTCTCCCAGGCCTCGCGCTGCTTCTCGTAGCCCTCGAGCCAGTCGTTGGTCTCGGGGTCGAAGCCCTCGGGGTAGATGTAGTTGCCCTGGTCGTCGTAGGACGCGGCCATGCCGTACAGGGTCGGGTCGAACTCGACCGACGCCGGGTCGGCACCGAAGGACTCGTTGGCCTGCTTCAGGGACAGCGAGATCCGGCGACGCTCCAGGTCGATGTCGATGACCTTGACGAAGATCTCGTCGTTGACCTGGACGACCTGCTCCGGGATCTCCACGTGGCGCTCGGCCAGCTCGGAGATGTGGACCAGACCCTCGATGCCCTCGTCCACGCGGACGAACGCACCGAACGGAACCAGCTTGGTGACCTTACCCGGGACGACCTGACCGATCTGGTGCGTACGGGCGAACTGCTGCCACGGGTCCTCCTGCGTCGCCTTCAGCGACAGGGAGACACGCTCGCGGTCCATGTCGACGTCGAGGACCTCGACGGTGACTTCCTGGCCGACCTCGACAACCTCGGACGGGTGGTCGATGTGCTTCCAGGACAGCTCGGAGACGTGAACGAGACCGTCGACGCCACCCAGGTCCACGAAGGCACCGAAGTTGACGATCGAGGACACGACGCCGGAGCGGACCTGGCCCTTCTGCAGGGTGGTGAGGAACGTCTGGCGAACCTCGGACTGGGTCTGCTCCAGCCAGGCGCGGCGGGACAGGACCACGTTGTTGCGGTTCTTGTCCAGCTCGATGATCTTCGCCTCGAGCTCCTTGCCCACGTAGGGCTGGAGGTCGCGGACACGGCGCATCTCGACCAGGGAGGCCGGGAGGAAGCCGCGGAGGCCGATGTCGAGGATGAGACCACCCTTGACGACCTCGATGACGGTACCGGTGACGATGCCGTCCTCTTCCTTGATCTTCTCGATCGTGCCCCAGGCACGCTCGTACTGAGCGCGCTTCTTGGACAGGATCAGACGGCCTTCCTTGTCCTCCTTCTGGAGAACCAGGGCCTCGATCTCGTCGCCGACCTTGACGACCTCGTTCGGGTCGACGTCGTGCTTGATCGAGAGCTCGCGGCTCGGGATCACGCCTTCCGTCTTGTAACCGATGTCGAGCAGGACCTCGTCCCGGTCGACCTTCACGATGACGCCGTCGACGATGTCGCCGTCGTTGAAGTACTTGATCGTCTCGTCGATCGCGGCGAGGAAGGCTTCCTCGTTACCGATGTCGTTGACCGCTACCTGCGGAGTGGTAGAGGTGGTCTCGGTGCTGCTCGTCATGTGGGAAAGGGCTCCGGTTACGGACAGAAAGTCGTAGGTACTGCTACGCCGGGAGCCCTTATCGGCATCTGCCGAAGAAGCCGGACAGCCACGGAAGCCCGATCCGCACAGGCGGGAGGCCTCGAAAACCGAGGGGACATCAACAGATGCAAGCGCAGCCTGCTAGGTCTGAGGAGCACAGGCTCGCAGCGCAACTTGTAGCATACGGGGGCTGCCGGACAGGGTCAATGCGCGAAGGCCCACACCCCGGGCGGATCACCGCACAACCGGCACAATTCACGGGCGGGCGCGCGCTGATGGCGCTCCCTGCCGCGTCCCAAGACATTCGCAGACTACGACGGCGGGCCCCATGAACCAAGAGGACGACACCCTCGAAGACGCGTACGCGGCCGATCCGGCCTCCGCGGACGACGCCGAGGCCACGCGCCGTGACGCCGGGGAAGCGGAGAGCAGCCGCGCGAGCCGCGGCTGGTGGGACCGCAACGCCGACGAGTACCAGAGCGAGCACGGCGCGTTCCTCGGCGACGACCGCTTCGTGTGGGGGCCCGAGGGCCTCGACGAGGCGGACGCCGCCCTGCTGGGCCCCGCCGCCTCCCTCAAGGACAAGGACGTACTGGAGATCGGCGCCGGCGCCGCCCAGTGCTCCCGCTGGCTGGCCGCCCAGGGCGCCCGCCCGGTGGCCCTCGACCTCTCCCACCGCCAGCTCCAGCACGCGCTGCGCATCGGCGACGACATCCCGCTGGTCGAGGCCGACGCCGGTCGGCTCCCCTTCCGCGACGGCTCCTTCGACCTCGCCTGCTCCGCCTACGGAGCCGTGCCCTTCGTCGCCGACCCGGTGAACGTTATGCGGGAGGTCCACCGCGTCCTGCGCCCCGGGGGCCGCTGGGTCTTCTCGGTGACCCACCCCGTCCGCTGGGCCTTCCCCGACGAGCCCGGCCCCGAGGGCCTGACCGTCTCCGCCTCCTACTTCGACCGGACCCCCTACGTCGAGCAGGACGAGCGGGGCCGCGCGGTCTATGTGGAGCACCACCGCACCGTCGGCGACCGCGTCCGCGACGTGGTGGCGGGCGGCTTCCGCCTCCTCGACCTCGTCGAGCCCGAGTGGCCCGAGTGGAACGGCCAGGAGTGGGGCGGTTGGTCCCCGCTGCGCGGCAACCTGATCCCTGGCACCGCGATCTTCGTCTGCGAGAGGGCCTGACGCCTTGATCCGCCAGGCCGCCCTCGACGCCCTTCCCGTACGGGGGGCCCTGCCCGGACTCGTCCGCGCGCTCGGCGCGCACGGCACCGCGGTGCTGTGCGCGCCGCCGGGCACGGGCAAGACGACGCTGGTGCCGCTGGTGCTCGCGGGCCTGGTGGGCGGCGGGCCGCGGCGCCGGGTGGTGGTGGCCGAGCCGCGGCGGATCGCCGCCCGGGCGGCGGCGCGCCGGATGGCCTGGCTGCTGGGCGAGCGGACCGGCGAATCGGTCGGCTTCACGGTCCGCGGCGAGCGCGTGGCCGGCCCCGGCACGCTCGTGGAGGTGGTGACCACCGGAGTGCTGCTCCAGCGGCTCCAGCGCGACCAGGAACTGGCCGGCGTGGACGTGGTCGTCCTGGACGAGTGCCACGAGCGGCACCTGGACGCGGACACGGTCGCCGCGTTCCTCCTCGACGTACGGCAGACCTTGCGGCCGGAGTTGCATCTGGTGGCGGCTTCCGCGACGACCGACTCCGCCGGCTGGGCCCGGCTGCTCGGGGACGCGCCGGTGGTCGAGGCCGCGGGGGTGGCGTACCCGGTGGAGACCGTCTGGGCTCCCCCGGCCCGGCCGGTGCGGCCCCCGCACGGGATGCGGGTGGACCCGGCGCAGCTGGCGCACGTGGCCTCGGTGGTGCGCCGGGCACTGGCGGAGCGTTCGGGTGACGTGCTGTGCTTCCTGCCCGGCGTCGGTGAGATCGCACGGGTGGCGGGCCTGCTGGGCGGCGTGGACGCCGAGGTGCTCCAGGTCCACGGCCGGGCCCCGGCGACCGTGCAGGACGCGGCGCTGACGGCCTCGGACCACCGCCGGGTGATCCTCGCGACGGCGGTGGCGGAGTCGAGCCTGACCGTCCCCGGGGTGCGCGTGGTGGTCGATTCCGGGCTGGCCCGCGAACCCCGGGTGGACCATGCCCGCGGTCTGGGCGCGCTGGCGACCGTGCGGGCCTCCCGCGCGGCCGGGCGCCAGCGGGCGGGCCGGGCCGGGCGTGAGGCGCCGGGCGTGGTGTACCGCTGCTGGACGGAGGCGGAGGACGGCCGGCTGCCGGCGTTCCCTGCGCCGGAGATACGCGTCGCCGACCTGGCGCAGTTCGCCCTGCAAGCGGCCTGCTGGGGCGACCCGGACGCGTCGGGGCTGTCGCTGCTGGACGCGCCGCCGGCCGGGGCGATGGCAGCGGCGCGGGAGGTGCTCGTGGCCGTCGGGGCGGTGGACGCCGCCGGGCGGCCGAGCGCGCGCGGGCAGCGGATGGCCCGGCTCGGGCTGCACCCGCGGCTGGCACGGGCGCTGCTGGACGGCAGCACCGCGCTCGGCGCCCACCGGGCGGCGGGGCTGGTGGCACTGCTGAGCGAGGAGCCGCCGCGCGAGTACGGGGACGACCTGGCCGCGGCCCTGCGTCGGGCCCGTGCGGGCGGCGATGCCTACGCCGCCCGCTGGCGCGCGGAAGCCCGCCGCCTGGAGCGTGCCGCGGACCCCGCCGCCGGGACCGCGCCCGGCAGCCCGCTCGGGCGCGACGTCCCGGACGATGCCGCCGCCGGCCTCGTCGCCGCCCTCGCGTTCCCCGAGCGGGTGGCGAAGGCCAGGGGCGAGGGGGCCTTCCTGATGGCCTCCGGGACCGGGGCCGGGCTCGGCGACGGGTCGTCGCTGCGGCAGGCGCCCTGGCTGGCGGTCGCCGTCGCGGACCGACCCGCGCACTCCGCCTCGGCGCGGATCGGGCTGGCGGCGATCATCGACGAGGACACCGCCCTGGCCGCCGCAGCACACCTGCGCACCGACGCCGAGGAGGTGCGCTGGGAGGGCGGGGACGTGGTCGCTCGCGAAGCGCACCGGCTCGGGGCGATCGAACTGGCCGTGCGGCCCCTGCGCGCCCCCGCCCCGGCGCTCGTGCGGGCCGCCCTGCTCGACGGGCTGCGCACGGAGGGGCTGGACCTGCTGCGCTGGTCGCAGGACGCGCGGGCACTGCGGGACCGCCTCGGCTTCCTGCACCGGACGCTCGGCGCCCCGTGGCCCGACGTGGCCGGCGCCGCCGCGCTGCTGGAGCGGGCCGACGACTGGCTGGAGCCCGAGCTGTCCCGGGCCAGGCGGCGCGCGGACCTGGCCCGGATCGACGCCGGGCAGGCCCTGAACCGGCTGCTGCCATGGGCCACCGGCGAGGCGGTCCGGCTGGACGAACTGGCGCCCGAGCGGATCGAGGTGCCCAGCGGATCCCGGATCCGCGTCGACTACGCGCCCGAGCAGCCCGTACTGGCGGTGAAGCTCCAGGAGCTGTTCGGGCTGGCGGAGACTCCCCGGGTGGCGGGGGTGCCCGTACTCGTCCACCTGCTGTCGCCGGCCGGGCGCCCGGCAGCCGTCACCTCCGACCTGGCCTCCTTCTGGCAGGGCGGCTACCGCGCCGTCCGTGCGGAGCTGCGCGGCCGCTACCCCAAACATCCCTGGCCGGAGGACCCGGCCACGGCTGAGCCCACCCGCCACACCAACGCCCGGCTCAGGCGCTGACCCCGTCCGCGTCCTGCGGGGCGCGCGCGTCCCGCACGCGGCGGCCGCGGGCCTCCAGCAGCAGGGCCAGCCCGAGCAGGGCGAGGCCTCCGGCGGCCAGGCCGACCGGGGCGTAGGTGTGCAGGGCGAGGACCTTCGCCCGGTTCGCCTTGACCAGGTCGACCGTGTGGTCGGAGTAGTCCTCGCGCAGGGTGACGTGCCCGGCGAAGGCGGTGAGCCTGCCGTCGGGTCCGCCCGAGGCGATGCCGCCGCGCATCTCCTGCTGGATGTCCTGTTCGGCGTTGACGGGCGCCCCGGTCACCGGGTCGACCCAGAAGCGCACCGTGGCGGTGTACCAGAGGGTGGTACCGGTGGCCGCCTCGATCGTCGCCGGGTCGATGCCCTCGATCGGCATCTTCTTCGGCATGGCCACCTTGGTCCAGGGGATGGTCTGCTCGAAGTAGTAGACGTCCATGCCCTTGAAGCGGCGCGGTCCGACGTAGTGGATCGGCGAGGAGGTGCGGGTCTGGGCGTCGAAATAGAGGTAGTCGCGCGGTTCGGTGAAGAAGGGCCACTTGAACTCGATGCCCTGGCGCCTGACCGGATCGCCGTCGACCATCTCCCCGGTGGCGTGCACCGGGTCCTGGGTGTGCGCGTCGAAGATGTAGCGCTCGGGGATCTGGGAGACCATGTTTCCGTCCGGGCCGATGATGTGGGACAGCGTGTCCCAGACGACGACGTCCTTGCCCGTGTCGGCCTCGATCTCCCTGGAGGCCTCCACGTTGCCCTTGAGGGTCTGCACGATCGTGACCTTGTCGACCTTCTTGGGCTGCATGCCGCCGGCGTAGTCGAGGAGGGTGGCGTCCCTCGCCTCCAGGACCATCTCCTGGTACTGGTTCGGCGGGATCTTCGCCAGTCGCGGGTACGCGTACCAGCGCAGCAGCGGCGCGAGCGCTGCGCAGAACACGGCCAGGGCCAGCAGGACAAGGCTCGCTCGGCGTCGCACGGCCGGGCCCTCCTCTACTTTCCGGGCGCGGGGGGCGCGGTGGTGAGCAGCGGCTTGGGCGAGGTCTCGCCTTCGGGCACCCCGAAGGCCGTGACGGCGAGGACGAGGGCCAGCGCGGCCGCGAGGCCGATGGCGGCGGCGACGAGTGCGCGCATGCCGGGACTCCGGAATCTGATGAGGTGTCAGAGATGGGGCACCGTAGCAACGCGGGGGCGAGATGAGAACCGTCAGGTCGACGGTCCACCGCGGCGGGCGGACACGCCGGACCGCGCGCCCGCGAGGTGGCGGGCGGCGACCGTCGACGGCGAGCCGCGGGGCGCCGCTACCGGGCCCGGGTTTCCGTCGACGCGGGGGTCCGGGCGGGCTCCGGCGTGACGGCGGGCGCGGGGGTCCGGGTGCCCGTCGCGGCCGGGGTGGGCCGGTGGGACGGGGGCACGGTCGGACTCGGCGTGGGGGGTCGGCGTCGGCGTCGGGGTCGGCGTGGGGGGGCACGGTCGGCGTGGGGGTCGGCGTCGGCGTGGGGGTCGGCGTCGGGGGCACGGTCGGGCTCGGCGTCGGGGTCGGCGTCGGGGTCGGCGTGGGGGGCACGGTCGGCGTCGGCGTGGGGGTCGGCGTCGGCGTGGGCGTCGGGCTCGGCGTCGGCGTCGGCGTCGGTGCGGGCGTGGGGCCCGGGTCGGTCGTCGGGGTCGGCTCGGGGGTCGGGGTGGGCTTCGGGTCCGGCTTCGCGGGCGGGGCGGGCTTCGCGGGCGTGGCCGTACCTCCGCTGTCCGGGACCTCGTGGGTGCCGTTGAGGTAGTACGTGAACCAGGACCGGACCGTCCGCAGGTACTGCGTGGAGTGGTTGTAGGAGAGCACCGCCCGGTCCAGGTCGGCCCCCACCCTCAGGTCACGGTCGCCCGCGCACAGGTAGCGGGCCGCCGCGAGGGCCGCGTCGTGCACGTTGTTCGGGTTGCGGCGCCCGTCGCCGTCGGCGTCCTGGCCCCAGACCGCCCACGTCGAGGGGATGAACTGCATCGGCCCGACCGCCCGGTCGTACCGCGCGTCGCCGTCGTGGACGCCGCCGTCGGTGTCGGGGATGTTCGCAAAGCCGTTGCCGTCGAGCACCGGTCCGAGGATCGGCCGCAGCGTGGTCCCGGCCGCGTCCACCCGGCCTCCGCGCGCCTGCCCGGACTCCACCTTCCCGATGGCCGCGAGGAGTTGCCAGCGCAGTCCGCAGCCGGGGTCGCTCCGCCCGACCGTCCTCTCGGCCCGCTGGTACGCCACGAGCACGCTCGCCGGTATCCCCCGCGCCCCTTCCGGCGGCCCGGTCACGACCGGCGCGGAGGGTGGTTCGGGCCGCGCCGCCGGGTCCGCGCCCGCTTCCTGCGGCAGCCCCTCCGGGAGCAGCACCTCGGGCGGCTGCGGGCTGACCAGCGGCGGCAGTTCGGTGAAGTAGGTCGAGTCGCTGCCGCTCGCACCGGCCGGGAGCGACCCGTCCGTCCTCCCGCCGGCGGCCGGCGGCGCGTGCGGACCGGAGCCCGCGGGCCCCTTCGAGGCGGTCAGCGCGGCAACGGTCAGCGCACAGACCAGCGCCGCCGCAGCTCCCTTGCGCGGCCTGCGGCCGAATATCCGGGACGACATGGCCGGACCCCTCCCCCTCGACGTCCGCGTGACCCTACGTCAACTCCCTGCAACCGGCACGCACCACGGGCCGGATTTCACCGGATCCCCACGTCCTCCGGCAGCTCACGCATAATGTCGGCACCCTTCGGGAGCATTGGCCCGAAGTGTGGAACGACCACAGCAACGTCCCGAAGAGGTGCCATGCCGTTCACTCTCAGCCATGCGGCCGCCGTCCTTCCGGCCGTCCGCCGGACGGGGCGTGCACGGGGGCCCCTCGTCGCCTCCGCGATGGTCCTCGGCTCCTTCGCGCCGGACGCCTTCTACTTCTCCGACGCGGTCGTCGAGGGCTTCATGGCGTACGGGAGCTTCACGCACTCGCTGCTCGGGGTGTTCACGCTGGACGCGGTCCTCACCGCGCTCCTCACGGGATGCTGGCTGCTGCTGCGCGAGCCGCTCGTGGCGCTCCTGCCGGGCCGTCGGCAGGGCAGGGTGCACGCCTTCCTGCGGGGTGAGGAATGGCGTGCGCGCCGCCGACTGCCCGCGCTGGCCGCCTGGTTCTACGTGTCGGCGGTCACCGGTTCGCTCACGCACGTGCTGTGGGACAGCTTCACGCACCCGGGCCGGTGGGGGACGAACGCACTGCCCTGGCTGGGCGAGCCCGTCGCCTTCGGTTTCCCGCCCTACACCTTCCTGCAGTACGGCACATCGGCGATCGCGGCCAGTGCGCTGCTGTGGTTCACGGCGACCGCGCTGCGCAGGCTGCCGGCCACCCCGCCGCCCGCGTCCGTGCCGGTCCTCGGCCGCGCGGAGCGCTGGGGCGCGCTGGCGCTGATCGGGGCGGGCGTCGCGGTCGGGGTGGCCTTCCGCGTGGTCCGCTTCTTCACCTTCTTCGACCGGATCCGTACGCCCCTCGACATCGTGCCGACCGTCTGCTTCGGGGCGGGTGGCGGCCTGTGCGTGTCCCTGCTGGTCTACGGGATCCTCGTACGCCTGCGGCAGCGCCGCGACCGCGACCGGCGGGGCACGACCGAGGAGACGCGAACGCCCGTCCCCGCCGGCTGAGCGGACGGGGACGGGCGCTGCGCGCGGGCCGTCATAGGGATCAGTGCGCGGCGGACTCCCAGTCGGCGCCGACGCCCACCGACACGTCCAGCGGGGCGCGCAGCTCGACGGCGGCGCCCATCTCGCGGCGCACCAGCTCCTCCACCTGCTCGCGCTCGCCGGGGGCGATCTCCAGCACGATTTCGTCGTGGACCTGGAGCAGCATGCGCGAACGCAGGCCGGCTTCGGTGATCGCCCTGTCCACGCGCAGCATCGCGACCTTGACGATGTCGGCGGCGGTGCCCTGGATGGGGGCGTTGAGCGCCATCCGCTCGGCGGCCTCGCGGCGCTGACGGTTGTCGCTGTTGAGGTCGGGCAGGTACCGGCGGCGGCCGAAGACGGTCGCCGTGTACCCGGTGGCCCGTGCCTCTTCCACGACGCGCTGGAGGTAGTCCCGGACCCCGCCGAAGCGCTCGAAGAAGGTCTCCATCAGGCCGCGCGCCTCGGCGGGCTCGATGCCCAGCTGCTGGGAGAGGCCGAAGGCGGAGAGCCCGTAGGCCAGGCCGTAGGACATGGCCTTGATCTTGCGGCGCATCTCGGCGTCGACCTGGTCGCGCTCCACGCCGAAGACCTGGGAGGCGACGGTGGTGTGCAGGTCCTCCCCGGAGGCGAAGGCCTCGATCAGGCCCTCGTCCTCGGAGAGGTGGGCCATCACGCGCAGCTCGATCTGGCTGTAGTCGGCCGTCATCAGCGACTCGAAGCCCGCGCCGACGACGAAGCCGCGGCGGATGGCGCGTCCCTCGTCGGTGCGCACCGGCACGTTCTGCAGGTTCGGGTCGGTGGAGGACAGGCGGCCGGTGGCGGCGACGGTCTGGCTGAAGCTGGTGTGCACCCGGCCGTCGGCGGCGATGGTCTTGACCAGGCCCTCGACGGTGACGCGCAGCTTGGCCTGCTCCCGGTGGCGGAGCATGATCACCGGCAGTTCGTGGTCGGTCTGCGAGGCCAGCCAGGCCAGTGCGTCGGCGTCCGTGGTGTAGCCGGTCTTGGTCTTCTTCGTCTTCGGCAGGTCCAGCTCACCGAAGAAGACCTCCTGGAGCTGCTTGGGCGAGCCGAGGTTGAACTCGTGGCCGACCGCCGCGTGCGCCTCCTTGACCGCCTGCTGCACGGCTCCCGCGAACTGCTGCTCCATGGCCTCCAGGTGGTCGCGGTCGGCGGCGATGCCGGCGCGTTCCATCCGGGCGAGCAGCTCGGAGGTCGGCAGCTCCATGTCGTGCAGCAGCTCCGCCGCGCCCACCTCGGTGAGCTTGCCGGAGAAGGCGTCGCCGAGGTCCAGGACCGCGCGGGCCTGTGCCATCAGCGCTTCGGCCTCGGCCGTCTCGTCGGCGCCGAAGGCCAGCTGCCCGTCCGCCGCGGCGGGGGCCAGCTCGCGGTGCAGGTACTCCGTGGACAGGGCGTCCAGGGCGAAGGAGCGCCGGCCCGGCTTGACCAGGTAGGCGGCGAGCGCGGTGTCCATGGTGACGCCGGCGAGGCGCCAGCCGTGCTCGGGGAAGACCCGCATCAGACCCTTGGCGTTGTGCACGACCTTGGGGCGGGCCGCGTCGGCGGCCCAGGCCGCGAAGGCCCGCTCGTCGGCCTCGTCGAGCTCGGCCGGTGTGAACCAGGCGGCGGGTCCCCCGGCGGCGGCCAGCGCGATCTCGGCGACGCTGCCCTGGCCCAGGGCCCAGCTGTCGACGGTCGCGAGGCCCAGCGGCCCGCCCGCGTGGGCCTCCAGCCACGGCGTGAGCTCGCCCGTGCCCAGCACGGAGGCGTCGAGCTCGACGCCGGCCGCGGGCGCCGGGGCGGCCTCCTGCTCGGCGGCGCCCGGGTCCACGGCCAGCAGCCGCTCGCGCAGCGACGGGTTGCGGATCTCCAGCACGTCCAGGACACCGGTGACCGCGGACCGGTCGTACGGCAGGCGGACCAGGTCGGTGGCGCCGCTGGGCAGCTCCACGTCCTTGACCATCTCGGTCAGGACCCGGTTGAGCTTGACGGCCTCCAGGTGGTCGCGGAAGTTCTGCCCGGCCTTGCCCTTGACCTCCTCGGCGCGCTCCACGAGCTCCGCGAACGACCCGAACTGGGTGATCCACTTGGCGGCGGTCTTCTCGCCGACGCCCGGGATGCCGGGGAGGTTGTCGGACGGGTCGCCGCGCAGCGCCGCGAAGTCCGGGTACTGCTGCGGGGTCAGCCCGTACTTCTCCTCGACCTTCTCCGGCGTGAAGCGGGTCAGCTCCGAGACGCCCTTGGTCGGGTAGAGCACGGTCGTGTGCTCGGACACGAGCTGGAAGGAGTCCCGGTCGCCGGTGACGATCAGCACCTCGAAGCCGAGGGCCTCCGCCTGCGTCGCCAGGGTCGCGATGACGTCGTCGGCCTCGAAGCCTTCGACGGCGAACCGCGGCACCTTCATCGCGTCGAGGAGCTCGCCGATCAGCTCGACCTGGCCCTTGAACTCGTCCGGTGTCTTGGAGCGGTTCGCCTTGTACTCGGGGAACTCCGTCGAGCGCCACGTCTTGCGGGACACGTCGAAGGCCACCGCGAAGTGCGTGGGCGCCTCGTCGCGCAGCGTGTTCGCCAGCATCGACGCGAAGCCGTAGATGGCGTTGGTCGGCTGCCCCGTCGCGGTCGTGAAGTTCTCCGCGGGCAGCGCGAAGAACGCCCGGTACGCCAGGGAGTGCCCGTCCATGAGCATCAGGCGGGGGCGGTCCGCTGCGGTCGTCTGGTCCGTCTTCTTCGATGCTGAATCTGCCACGTCCCCGATCCTAGGCGCCCCCACCGACAATTCCGGCCCGTCGTCCCCCCGGGCGCACCGGCCCCGGCGGACGCCCCCGGCGCACCGGCCCGGGCGCCGCGAACACCGGACCGCCCTCCCCCGATACCCGTGGGTCGTGCAAGGATCGAAGCACGCGGCCACCCGTGCTGCGCCCGTACGAACGCTCGAAGGGGAGCGCGATGGCGACCAAGCCGCCCACAGGTGATCCGGTACAGGACGCACCGCAGGTCACACCGCCCAAGCACGCGGCGGCCGGCCTTCCGGCGATCGGCCACACCCTGCGGATCGCGCAGCAGCAGATGGGCCTGGCCCGCACCGCCCGCACCCTCCTCAAGGTCAACCAGAAGGACGGCTTCGACTGCCCCGGCTGCGCCTGGCCCGAGGGCGACAAGCGGCACACGGCCGAGTTCTGCGAGAACGGCGCCAAGGCCGTCGCGGAGGAGGCCACCCTGCGCCGGGTCACCCCCGCCTTCTTCGCCGCGCACCCCCTGAGCGACCTGGCCGGCCGTTCCGGCTACTGGCTGGGCCAGCAGGGCCGCATCACCCAGCCGATGTACCTGCCCGAGGGCGGCGACCGCTACGAGGCGATCAGCTGGGAGCGCGCCTTCGAGGTCATCGCCGAGGAGCTGACCGCGCTCGGCTCCCCCGACGAGGCCCTCTTCTACACCTCGGGCCGCACCAGCAACGAGGCCGCGTTCCTCTTCCAGCTCTTCGCCCGCGAGTTCGGCACCAACAACCTGCCCGACTGCTCCAACATGTGCCACGAGTCCTCGGGCTCGGCGCTGACCGAGACCATCGGGATCGGCAAGGGAAGCGTCACCCTCGAAGACCTCCACCAGGCCGAGCTGATCATCGTCGCCGGGCAGAACCCGGGCACCAACCACCCGCGCATGCTCTCCGCACTGGAACGGGCCAAGGCCGCCGGCGCGAAGATCATCTCGGTGAACCCGCTGCCCGAGGCCGGTCTGGAGCGGTTCAAGAACCCGCAGACCCCCCTCGGCATGCTCAGGGGCACGGCCCTCAACGATCTCTTCCTGCAGATCCGCATCGGCGGTGACCAGGCCCTCTTCCGCCTCCTGAACAAGCTCGTCATCGAGACCGAGGGGGCGACCGACGAGGCGTTCATCCGCGAGCACACCCACGGCTACGAGGACCTCGTGGCCGCCGCGAAGGAAGCGGACTGGGACGAGACCCTCGCGGCCACCGGCCTGACCCGGCCCCAGATCGAGCGCGCGCTGGCCATGGTCCTGGCCTCGAAGCGCACGATCGTCTGCTGGGCGATGGGCCTCACCCAGCACAAGCACGCCGTCGCCACCATCCGCGAGGTCGTCAACCTCCTCCTGCTGCGCGGCGACATCGGCCGCCCCGGCGCCGGCGTCTGCCCCGTCCGCGGCCACTCCAACGTCCAGGGCGACCGCACCATGGGCGTCTTCGAGCGGCCCGCACCCGTCTTCCTCGACGCCCTCGACAAGGAATTCGGCATCACCTCGCCGCGCGGCCACGGCTACGACGTGGTCCGCTCCATCCGGGCGATGCGCGACGGCACCGCCAAGGTCCTCTTCGCCATGGGCGGCAACTTCGTCGGCGCCACCCCCGACACCGAGGTCACCGAGGCCGCGATCCGCCGCACCGCCCTGACCGTCCATGTCTCCACCAAGCTCAACCGCTCCCATGCGGTCACCGGCCGGCGCGCGCTGATCCTGCCCACCCTCGGCCGCACCGACAAGGACGTCCAGGCCTCCGGCAGGCAGTTCGTCACCGTGGAGGACTCCATGGGCATGGTCCACGCCTCGCGCGGCAACCTGGCCCCCGCCTCCCCGCAGCTGCTCTCCGAGCCGGCCATCGTGGCCCGGATGGCCCGCGCCGTCCTCGGCTCCGCCTCCGCCACCCCGTGGGAGGAGTTCGAGCGCGACTACGGCGCCATCCGCGACCGGATCGCCCGCGTGGTGCCCGGCTTCGAGGACTTCAACGCCCGCGCCGCCCGGCCCGAGGGCTTCCGCCTCCCGCACGCCCCGCGCGACGAGCGTCGCTTCCCCACCAGGACGGGCAGGGCGAACTTCACCGCGGCGCCCGTCGAGTACCCGCGGGTCCCGCCGGGCCGGCTACTGCTGCAGACCCTGCGCAGCCACGACCAGTACAACACCACCATCTACGGCCTCGACGACCGCTACCGCGGCATCACCGGCGGCCGCCGCGTCGTCATGGTCAACCCCGCCGACGCGGCGGAGCTGGGCCTGGCCGACGGCTCGTACACCGACCTGGTGAGCGAGTGGCAGGACGGCGTGGAACGGCGCGCGCCCGGCTTCCGCGTCGTGCACTACCCGACCGCCCGGGGCTGCGCCGCGGCGTACTACCCCGAGACGAACGTGCTGGTCCCGCTCGACTCGACCGCGGACACCAGCAATACCCCGGCCAGCAAGTCCGTCGTCGTGCGCTTCGAACCGGCCTGATAGAACGACCTCAGGAATTGATGGTTAACGAGCGTTGACGAACGGAGCCTGGCCATGGGCGAGCAGCACGCAGTGAAGTTCCCGCAGGAGGTCCTCGACGAGTACGCGGCCCTGGGGGTCGACCTGCCCGCGCTGTTCTCGGCCGGAGACCTCGGTGAGCGCATGGACCTCCGCATCCTGGAGGCCTCGGCCGACCGCGTCGTCGGCACCATGCCCGTCAAGGGCAACACCCAGCCCTACGGACTGCTGCACGGCGGGGCCTCCGCCGTGCTGGCCGAGACCCTCGGCTCGATCGGCGCCATGATGCACGGCGGCATCAGCAAGATCGCCGTCGGCGTGGACCTCAACTGCACCCACCACCGGGGCGCCCGCAGCGGCATCGTGACCGGCGTTGCCACCCCGGTCCACCGCGGCCGGTCCACCACCACCTTCGAGATCGTCATCACCGACGAGCAGGACAAGCGGATCTGCACCGCCCGCCTGACCTGCCTGCTGCGCGAGGTCGACCAGGTCGCCGGCGGCGCCGAGGCCCACGCACAGGCCTGATCCGGCCGCGCCCCCGAGCAGCGGAGCCGGGGTGGGCACCCCGGCTCCGCAACCGCCCGGAATCCGCCAATCCGCACGCTTCGCGGTGACATCCGTTGTCTCACCGGCGGTCACCGCCTACCGTCCCCCCATGGGGACCATGCCACGCACGGCCCGGTACGCCGCCCACACCCTGCTCGCGGCGCTCGCCCTGGCCGGATGCTCATCCTCCGCACCACCCTCCGCGGCGGGCTCCGTGAGCCGCTCCGCCCCCACTCCCGCCTCCCCCGTACAGGTGTGCACGAGCCTGGTGTCCTACTGGGCGAAGGAAACCCTGCTGGGCACGCAGTGGTCCGGCCTCGACTGGGAGCAGAAGGGGCTGTCCAACGCCCAGTACGCGATCCACGAGGACGCAGTGGCCGCCGGGCGCGCGGAGGAGCGAACTGCCGGACAGGACAAGGCACTTGAGCTGATCGACCGGTTCGTCGCACGGCGCTGCGCCGCCCAGGGCGGCGCGACGGAGAGTTCGGAGAACTGGCGCCCCCCGATGTGACCGCCGTCACCGCATTCCGTGCATGCTGTCCGCCTTCCGGGCAGATCCCCTCTCCCGAATGAATCGCAGGTGAGAGGCCTTTCCGCCGACAAGCCAAGATCATTCACGGCTTCCGCGCAACACGGAGATCGTCACTCTACGTAATGCCCAGGACGGCTCGAATCCGCCTTTTCCCCTGGGAATGACCACCCGGAGGATTCTCCCGGGTACGCGCAGCCACATTCGGCTCAATTTGATCAAAGACAGGAGCATGAAGCCCTCAAGCCCCTTAGAAGAACTGCGATTTCTCACGATGCGGACGATCTCAGGGGCACCTAAATGTCCGGTTTGTTGAAACTCCCGCCACACATTCTTGGCCTTGGCATAACAAGAGCGTCACATCCTCCTTTCCCGCCTCCCGGTGCTCGCCACCTCGGCCCTAGAGTCACGGCCAGTCACCGCGCCGCAGGGCGCGAATCAGCACGGCCGTGGACCTCTCCAGTGCGGCCCGGCGACCCAACGGCACCTCGACAGAGGGCTGCGCCAGGGAAAGGAAGAATCGTGCGACACCGTTCTTTGCTCATCCTCACCACCGTGATCACCACGGGAGCACTGACCCTCACCGCTTGCGGATCGCGCGACGGAGGCTCCAAGGACAACAGCGGCGGCAAGAAGACCGTCGTCGTCATCGGCGTCGACGCCCCGCTCACCGGATCCCTCTCCGCTCTCGGTCAGGGCATCAAGAACTCCGTCGACCTCGCGGCCAAGACGGCCAACAAGAACAACGAGGTCCCGGGCATCGAGTTCAAGGTCGAGGCCCTCGACGACCAGGCCGTCCCGGCCTCCGGCCAGGCCAACGCCACCAAGCTCGTCGGCAACAAGGAGGTCCTCGGCGTCGTCGGCCCCCTGAACTCCGGCGTCGCACAGCAGATGCAGGGCGTCTTCGCCTCCGCCAAGCTGGCGCAGGTCTCCCCGGCCAACACCAACCCCGCGCTCAGCCAGGGCGACAACTGGGGCAAGGGCGAGTTCAAGCGCCCCTTCGACACCTACTTCCGCACCGCCGCCACCGACGTGGTCCAGGGCAAGTTCGCCGCCCAGTACCTCTTCAAGGACGCCGGCAAGAAGAAGGTCTTCGTCGTCGACGACAAGCAGACCTACGGCGCCGGTCTGGCCGCCATCTTCTCCGACGAGTTCAAGAAGCTCGGCGGCGAGGTCGTCGGCACCGACCACGTCACCGTGAAGGAGACCGACTTCTCCTCCACCGCCGACAAGGTCAAGTCCTCCGGCGCCGACTCCGTCTACTTCGGCGGCCAGTACCCCGAGGGCGGCCTGCTCGCCGACCAGATCAAGAAGACCGGCGCCAACGTCCCGCTCATGGGCGGCGACGGCATCCAGGACCCGGCGTTCATCAGCGCCTCCGGCGAGCCGAACGAAGGCGACCTCTCCACCTCCATCGGCTACCCGGTCGAGAAGCTGGACACCGCCAAGAAGTTCATCGAGGACTACAAGGCCGAGGGCTACAAGGACCCGTACGCCGCCTACGGTGGCTACTCCTACGACGCCGGCTGGGCCGTCATCCAGGCCGTCAAGGCCGTCGTGGCCGCCAACAGCGGCAAGCTCCCCGACGACGCCCGCGCCAAGGTCGTCGAGGCTCTCGGCAAGGTCTCCTTCGAGGGCGTGACCGGCAAGGTCGCCTTCGACGAGTACGGCGACACCACCAACAAGCAGCTCACGGTCTACAAGGTCGAGGGCGGCAAGTGGATCGACGTCAAGAGCGACACCTTCAACCAGTAAGCCCGCAGCACCAGGCATGACCCGCAACACCTGAACCAACGCCGCGCGAGGGCGCAAACAGTGCCCTCGCGCGGAGTCATATCCGACACGCTCATCGGAGGCCCTGCGGTGCACGAACTGCCGCAACAGCTGGCCAACGGCCTGGCCCTCGGTGCTCTCTATGGCCTCATCGCCATCGGGTACACCATGGTCTACGGCATCGTCCAGCTCATCAACTTCGCCCACGGCGAGATCTTCATGATCGGTGGCTTCGGCGCGCTCACCGCCTACACCATCCTCCCGACCGGCACCACCCTGCTGATCGCGATACCAGTCATGATCGTCGGCGGCGCCCTCTGCTCCGTCGCCGTGGCCTGCGCAGCCGAGCGCTTCGCCTACCGCCCCTTGCGCGGCGCCCCCCGGCTCGCACCCCTCATCACCGCAATCGGCCTCTCGATCGCGCTCCAGCAGCTCGTCTGGCAGTTCTACCCGGACGCCAAGAAGGCTGTCAGCTTCCCCGAGTTCAGCGGCCCGTCCTTCAAGATCTCCGACAGCCTCGCGATCCAGCGTGCGGACCTCTTCGTCCTCATCCTCGCCCCGCTGTGCATGCTCGCCCTCGGCGTCTTCGTCCGCAAGAGCCGCAGCGGCCGCGCCATGCAGGCCACCGCGCAGGACCCGGACACCGCGAAGCTGATGGGCATCAACACCGACCGCATCATCGTCATGGCCTTCGCCATCGGTGCCGCGTTCGCCGCCGTCGCCGCCGTCGCCTACGGCCTCGACAAGGGCCAGATCAACTTCGAGATGGGCTTCATCCTCGGTCTGAAGGCCTTCACCGCGGCCGTCCTCGGCGGCATCGGCAACATCTACGGAGCCATGGTCGGCGGTGTCGTCCTCGGACTCGCCGAAGCCCTCTCGATCGCCTACATCGAAGAGATCCCCGGCATGCAGCAGCTCGGCGGCGGAGCCTGGTCCAACGTCTGGGCCTTCGTACTCCTCATCGTCGTCCTGCTCGTGCGGCCCCAGGGCCTGCTCGGCCAGCGCGTCACGGATCGGGCGTGAGAACCATGACCACCAACACCACCCCGCAGACGCAGGCACCGACGCAGGCCGCGAAGGCGGCACCCGCACCGGCCGCGCTCCTCTACGCGATCGTCGGCGGCAGCCTCCTCACCATCCTCAGCGCCTTCCTCGCCTGGACCTGGACCGACGAATTCCCCGGCGACCTCACCTTCTACGGCAGCCCCGCCGGCCTCCAGTACGTCACCCTCGCCGGTGCGGCCCTCACCCTCGTCCACGCGCTCTCCGCGCTCGGCGTCAAGGGCTTCGCCTGGCTCACCCCCGCCGGCTCCCGCAAGGCCATCTGGTTCCTGGCTCTCGGCAACCTGGCCGCCACCTGGTTCACGGTCCTCGCCATCACCGTCGTCCTCGGCGGCGTGATCAACCTCGAACCCGGCGCCTACGTCGCCCTCGTCGGCTCGCTCGTCCCGGCCCTCGCCGCGCACAAGCTCCCCGACGACAGCCGCAAGGCCGCCCCCGGCAAGGAGCTCCCCTCCTGGGCCGAGATCCTCGTCATCACCGGTGTCTTCGCCCTCGGCCTCTTCGTCATCACCTTCGGCATCGACACCGATGACAAGGAACCGCAGCTCTTCGTCGCCTACCTGATCACGGTCGGCCTCGCGGCCCTCGCCCTGAACAAGTCGGGCCTCCTCGCCCGGTTCTCGGTCCTCACCGCGAAGAACCGCCAGGTCACCCTCCTCGGCACCGCGGCCGCGGCCATCGCCTTCCCGTTCATCCAGCAGAGCGGCGACACCTACACGCTGATCGCGGTCAACATCCTGATCTTCGCGACCGTCGCCCTCGGCCTCAACATCGTCGTCGGCCTCGCCGGCCTCCTCGACCTCGGATACGTCGCCTTCCTCGGTGTCGGCGCCTACGCCGCGGCCCTGGTCTCCGGCAGCACCGCGTCCGCCTTCGGCATCCACCTCCCCTTCTGGGCGGCGGTCATCGTGGGCGCCCTCGTCTCGCTCGTGTTCGGCGTGGTCATCGGTGCGCCGACCCTCCGCCTGCGCGGCGACTACCTCGCCATCGTCACCCTCGGCTTCGGAGAGATCTTCCGCATCGCCATGGGCAACCTCGACGGCACCTCCGGCCCGGACATCACCAACGGTCCCAACGGCATCCCGAACGTCCCCCACCTGGAACTCTTCGGGTGGAACTTCGGCGAGTCCCACACCGTCGCCGGCATCGAACTCGGCGCCTACGCCAACTACTACTTCCTGATGCTGCTGGTGATGGCCCTGGTCGTCGTGGTCTTCGCCCGCGCCGGCAACAGCCGCATCGGCCGCGCCTGGGTCGCCATCCGCGAGGACGAGACCGCCGCCGAAGCCATGGGCATCAACGGCTTCAAGGTCAAGCTCATCGCCTTCGCCCTCGGCGCCACCCTCGCGGGCCTCGCCGGCACCGTCCAGGCGCACGTCAACACCACGGTCGTCCCCGAGAACTACGTCTTCGCCGGGCCCGTCCCGCCGAACTCCGCGTTCCTCCTCGCCGCCGTCATCCTCGGCGGCATGGGCACCATCCGCGGCCCCATCCTCGGCGCCGCACTCCTCTTCCTGATCCCGGCGAAGCTGGCCTTCCTCCAGGACTACCAGCTCCTCGCCTTCGGCATCGCCCTCATCCTGCTCATGCGCTTCCGCCCCGAAGGCCTCATCGCCAACAAGCGTGCGCAGCTCGAGTTCCACGAAGACACCGCTGACCAGGCCCCCCAGGACCTGGCCACCGCCAAGGCGGGGGCGTGAACGCCATGACGACCACCACGGACACCACCACCAAGACGAAGACCACGGTTCTCGAAGCCAAGGGCGTCACCATGCGCTTCGGCGGCCTCACCGCCGTCAAGGGCGTCGACCTCCAGGTCAACGCGGGCGAGATCGTCGGACTCATCGGCCCCAACGGCGCCGGCAAGACCACCTTCTTCAACTGCCTCACCGGTCTGTACGTGCCCACCGAGGGCTCGGTCAGCTACAAGGGCAAGGTCCTCCCGCCCAAGCCCCACCGGGTCACCGAGGCCGGCATCGCCCGCACCTTCCAGAACATCCGGCTCTTCCACAACATGACGGTGATGGAGAACGTCCTCGTCGGACGCCACACCCGCACGAAGGAAGGCCTCTGGTCCGCCCTGCTGCGCGGCCCCGGCTTCAAGAAGGCCGAAGCCGCCAGCGAGGCACGCGCCATGGAACTCCTCGAGTTCATCGGCCTGGAGCACAAGGCCGACCACCTCGCGAAGAACCTCCCCTACGGCGAGCAGCGCAAGCTGGAGATCGCCCGGGCCCTCGCCAGCGACCCCGGCCTCATCCTGCTGGACGAGCCCACCGCCGGCATGAACCCGCAGGAGACCCGCACCGCCGAGGAGCTCATCTTCGCGATCCGGGACATGGGCATCGCCGTACTCGTGATCGAGCACGACATGCGCTTCATCTTCAACCTGTGCGACCGCGTCGCCTGTCTCGTCCAGGGCGAGAAGCTCATCGAAGGCACCGCCTCCGAGGTCCAGGGCGACGAGCGCGTCATCGCGGCCTACCTCGGCACCCCCTTCGAGGGCGAGCCGGGAGCGGCCGAGATCGCCGAGGTCGAGGCTGCGGAGTCCCACGCGGGAGCCGCCTCGGAGGCCGCAGCCGAAGCGGCGGCCGAGCAGCCCGAGGCCGAGGCTGACGCCGAACCCGAGGCTGACGCCGAGCCGGAGGCCACGACTGAGGCCGAGCCTGAGGCCGACACCGAGCCGGAGACCCGGGTCGCGGCCGACGCCGACGCCGAGGCGGACGCCGCGGACGACGAGGCCCCTGCGGCCGACTCGGACACCGGAGGAGCCCCCGCCGCCCCGGACGCGGGCGCGGACAGCACCACCAGCACCACCAGCACCACGGAAGGAGAGGCCAAGTGACCGCACTGCTCAAGGTCGAGGACCTCAAGGTCGCCTACGGCAAGATCGAAGCCGTCAAGGGAATCTCCTTCGAGGTCAACGAGGGCGAGATCGTCTGCCTCGTCGGCACCAACGGCGCCGGCAAGACGACCACCCTGCGCACCCTCTCCGGGCTCCTGAAGCCCACCGCGGGCAGCGTCACCTTCGACGGCCAGCCCCTCGTCGGTGTCCCCGCCCACAAGATCGTCGCCCTGAAGCTGGCGCACTCCCCCGAGGGCCGCCACATCTTCCCGCGTCTGACGATCGAGGAGAACCTCCAGCTCGGCGCCTTCCTGCGCAATGACAAGGACGGCATCGAGAAGGACATCCAGCGCGCCTACGACCTCTTCCCCATCCTGGGAGAGCGCCGCAAGCAGGCCGCCGGCACCCTCTCGGGCGGTGAGCAGCAGATGCTCGCCATGGGCCGTGCGCTCATGTGCCAGCCGAAGCTCCTCATGCTGGACGAGCCCTCCATGGGCCTCTCTCCGCTGATGATGCAGAAGATCATGTCGACCATCTCCGAGCTCAAGGCCTCGGGCATGACGATCCTGCTCGTCGAGCAGAACGCCCAGGCGGCGCTCTCCCTCGCCGACCAGGCGCACGTCATGGAGATCGGCAAGATCGTCCTCTCCGGCACCGGCCAGGACCTCCTTCACAACGAGGACGTCCGCAAGGCCTACCTCGGCGAGGACTGACCGGACGTGTGAGGCCCGCCTCCCTCGGGGGAGGCGGGCCTCACGCATGTCCGGGCGGGGCGGGCTACTTCCCGCCGCTCTCCTTCTTCTTCGCCTCGGCGTCCTCGATGACGACCTCGGCGACCTGCTGCATCGACATCCGGCGGTCCATGGAGGACTTCTGGATCCAGCGGAAGGCAGCGGGCTCGGTCAGCCCGTACTGCGTCTGCAGGATGCTCTTCGCACGGTCGACCAGCTTGCGGGTCTCCAGCCGCTGGGAGAGGTCCGCGACCTCCTTCTCCAGCGCACGCAGCTCGGCGAACCGGGACACGGCCATCTCGATGGCCGGCACCACGTCGCTCTTGCTGAACGGCTTCACGAGGTACGCCATGGCACCGGCGTCCCGGGCCCGCTCGACGAGGTCCCGCTGCGAGAACGCCGTCAGCATCAGGACGGGGGCGATGGACTCCTGCGCGATCTTCTCCGCCGCGGAGATACCGTCCAGGACGGGCATCTTCACGTCGAGGATGACCAGGTCGGGCCGGTGCTCGCGGGCGAGCTCGACGGCCGTCTGCCCGTCGCCGGCCTCGCCGACGACGGAGTAGCCCTCTTCTTCGAGCATTTCTTTGAGGTCGAGACGGATGAGCGCCTCGTCCTCCGCGATGACGACCCGGGTCGTCAGCGGCGGAACGTGCGACTGGTCGGCGTCGGGCGTGGGCGTCGACTCGTGCTCGGCGGTCACGGGGGCTCCTCTTTGCCTGGCTCTGCTGCTTGGATGAGCCTACCTAGCTGCAAGGCACGATGGTCACCCGGTACACTCCGACCAGCGACCTAGCCGGGTTGGCGGAATGGCAGACGCTGATGTCTCAAACACATCTGTCCGAAAGGACGTGCGGGTTCGAATCCCGCACCCGGTACATGTCCGAAAAGCGGACGTTCACCTTTCGTGTGAACGTCCGCTTTTTGTTGCTCACAGCCACCCCTGTGCACGCACCGTTCCGGCCGGAAGGCCGTGCGGGTCGCGGGCGCGGCCTCCGGGGCGGCCCGGTACGTGAGCGCCGCTCCGGGGCGGTGGCCGGGGGCGGACGGGGCGGCGGACAGCCGGTTGATCACGGTTCGGGGTCGCCGGCGAGGCGGGCGTGGAGGTGTTCGTCGTGGTGGCGGCCATCACCGAAGAGGTGGGACTCGCGCAGGACCCCTTCGGGGAGGTAGCCGCAGCGCTGGGCCACGCGGCAGGAGGCGTCGTTGCCGGCAGCGTGGGCGAGCTCGACCCGGCGGGCGTCGGCGGTGTAGAAGCCCCAGGTGGTGACGGCCCGGGTGGCCCGGGCGGCGAGGCCGCGGCCGCGAGCGTCCGGCAGGAGCCAGTAGCCGATGCTGGCGAGGCCGTCGGCCCGGTCGACCCAGCGGAGGCCTATGGCGCCGAGCAGGGCTCCTTCGGTGGCGTCCAGGGCGGCGAAGGCGGCGCCCGCGCCGCGGTCCCAGCCGTCCTCGCGGGCTTCGAGCCAGGTGCGGGCGGCCTGGTGGTCGGCTGTGGGGAGGGGGTTCCAGAGGGCGATCGCGGGGTCCGCCGCAGCGGCGACGAGGTCGTCCAGGAGATCCGGTCCCGCGGGCTCGCGGCCCCATGGGTGGAGTACGGCGTCGCCGAGGTCGAGCGTGGTGCGGACGAAGGTGCGTAGGGAGGTGCGCATGGCGCCTTTCCTACTCGGCCGCGGGACCTGTCGCCAGCCCTTTTCGTCCGTTTGCAGGTCACAGGCCGGGGACGAACGGCCTGTGTCGCGACGGGCGTTGGTACCGAGCGGCCCCGCGGTCGGGGTGGCGGTCCGCACCGCACCGGGGTGTCCGGCGCGGTGCGGGTGTGCCGCGCGGTAACGGGTGTCGAGCGGTGGGTGGTCAGCGGACGGCGTCGCCGATGCGGTGGACGCGGACGAGGTTGGTGGAGCCGCTGACGCCGGGGGGCGAGCCGGCGGTGATGACGACGACGTCGCCGGTGACGCAGCGGCCGATGCGCAGGAGTTCCTCTTCGACCTGCGCGACCATGGCGTCGGTGGAGCCGACGTGGGGGCCGAGGAAGGTTTCGACGCCCCAGGTGAGGTTCAGTTGGGAGCGGGTGGCCGGGTCGGGAGTGAAGGCGAGGAGGGGGATGGGTGAGCGGTAGCGGGAGAGCCGTCGGACGGTGTCGCCGCTCTGGGTGAAGGCGACGAGGAACTTTGCGTCGAGGAAGTCGCCCATTTCGGCGGCCGCGCGGGCGACTGCTCCGCCCTGGGTTCGCGGCTTGTTGCGTTCGGTGAGGGGAGGGAGGCCCTTGGTGAGGATGTCCTCCTCGGCGGCCGCGACGATGCGGGACATGGTGCGGACGGTCTCGACGGGGTATTTGCCGACGCTTGTCTCCCCGGAGAGCATGACGGCGTCGGTGCCGTCGATGACGGCGTTGGCGACGTCGGAGGCCTCGGCACGGGTGGGCCGAGAGTTGTCGATCATCGAGTCGAGCATCTGGGTCGCGACGATGACGGGCTTGGCGTTGCGCTTGGCGAGTTTGATGGCGCGCTTCTGGACGATCGGGACCTGCTCCAGGGGCATTTCGACACCGAGGTCGCCGCGGGCGACCATGATGCCGTCGAAGGCGGCCACGATGTCGTCGATGCTGTCGACCGCCTGGGGCTTTTCGATCTTGGCGATCACGGGAAGGCGGCGGCCCTCCTCGTCCATGACGCGGTGGACGTCGTCGATGTCGCGGCCGCTGCGGACGAAGGAGAGGGCGATGACGTCGGCACCGGTGCGCAGGGCCCAGCGGAGGTCTTCGATGTCCTTGTCGGAGAGGGCGGGGACGGAGACGGCGACGCCGGGGAGGTTGAGGCCCTTGTGGTCGGAGACCATGCCCCCCTCGATGACGCGCGTGTGGACGTGGGGGCCTTCGACGGCGGTGACTTCGAGGGTGACGCGGCCGTCGTCGACGAGGATGCGCTCGCCGGTGGTGACGTCCGCGGCGAGCCCCTGGTAGGTGGTGCCGCAGGTGTGGCGGTCGCCTTCGCGGTCTTCGACGGTGATGGTGAACGCGTCGCCGCGTTCAAGGAGTACGGGTCCTTCGCGGAAGCGGCCGAGGCGGATCTTCGGGCCTTGAAGGTCGGCGAGGATGCCGACGCTCCGGCCGGTCTCGTCGGAGGCCTTGCGCACGCGCTGGTAGCGCTCCTCGTGCTCGGCGTAGGTGCCGTGGCTGAGGTTGAGTCGGGCGATGTCCATTCCGGCTTCGACCAGTGCTTTGATCTGGTCGTACGAGTCGGTGGCGGGGCCCAGGGTACATACGATTTTCGCTCGGCGCATAAGGCGAGCCTATTCCCCTACCAACGGGTAGGTCATCGCTTCCAGGTGTCCTCTCAACAACCTTTAAGCGAAAGGTTGTTGACAACTGTTGAATGTGCGAGGGGGTGCTCCGATGAGCACCCCCCGGGGCCCTTTCGGCGCGTGTCTCAGAGGTGCGGCGGGGTCATGGTGAAGCGGGCGTTCACCTGGGCGTAGACGGTCTGACGCTGGGGTTCGAGGTCGAGCGGCGGAGGACCGGAGTCCTCGGTGGTGCTGAAGGCCATGGTGCGCATACCGGCACCTCCCGGAGCCTGTGCGAAGGGGGCTGCGTTCTCGGCTCCGAGGTCGGCGAGTTCGACGAGGGCGGCGAGGCGGGCGCCGAGGGCTTCGGCGTACTCCCGGGCGCGCTGGACGGCTTCGAGCACGGCCTGGCGGCGGGCTTCGCCGTGGGCCGGTGAGGTGGGGCGCAGGGCCCACCAGGGGCCGTCGACCTGAGTGAGCTCCAGGTCGGCGAGGCGGGTGGTGAGTTCGCCGAGGTCGGCGAAGTCCCCGATCTCGGCGGTGATGTGGACGCGCCCGTGGTAAGCGCGAACGCGTTCGGCGCGGCCGTGACGGGTGAGTTCGGGGGTGATGGAGAGGGCGCCGGTTTCGAGCTTCTCGACGCTGTCGCCGTAGCTCTTGACGAGGTCGAGGACGGCGCCGTTGCGCCGGGTCAGGTCTTCCAGGGCGGTGCGGCGGTCGGTGCCGCGGGCGCTGACGGTGATGCCGATGCGGGCGATCTCGGGGTCGACTTCGAGGCGGGCCTCGCCGCGGACGGCGACGCGGGGTACTTCGGGGGTGCCGTAGGGCTGGTGCGATGCGTCCTGGGTCATGGATTCACTCTCGCACTGTCGCCCGTTCGGGTGTGGTCACCGGATCGAAACCTGACGGGGGTGTCGCGGCCTGTTTCCGGTGGGCCAGAATCTACGCGCGTTGTCCAGGCCTCATAAGGGAGATGACATGGCGTTCGACCGCAGGACTTTCATAGGGACCACGGCCGCGACGGGGGCGGCCGCGGCCCTGGCGGGGGCCACGAGCACCCCGGCCGCTGCCGCCGCCGCGCAGCCGGACGCGAGGAGGCCGGGGCCGCGGACGTACGCGTTCACCGTGATGGGGACCACCGACCTGCACGGGAACGTCTTCAATTGGGACTACTTCACCGACAGGGAGTTCGACGACAAGGCGCACAACGACGTCGGCCTGGCGAAGATCTCGACCCTGGTGAACGAGGTGCGGGCGGAGAAGGGGCGGTGCAACACGCTGCTCATCGACGCGGGTGACACAATCCAGGGCACACAGCTGTCGTACTACTACGCGAAGGTCGATCCGATCACGGCGCGGCGCGGTCCGGTGCACCCGATGGCGCAGGCGATGAACGCGATCGGCTACGACGCGGCGGCGCTGGGGAACCACGAGTTCAACTACGGCATTCCGGTGTTGCGCAGGTTCGAGGAGCAGTGCGACTTCCCGCTGCTGGGGGCGAACGCGCTCGACGCGAAGACGCTGAAGCCGGCCTTCGCGCCGTACAGCATGCACCGGCTGCGCACTCCTCACGGGCGGGACGTGAAGGTGGCCGTGCTGGGGCTGACGAACCCGGGCATCGCGTTGTGGGACAAGGCGAACGTACAGGGCAAGATGACGTTCCCCGGGCTGGAGGAGCAGGCGGCGAAGTACGTGCCGCGGCTGCGCTCGATGGGGGCGGACGTGGTGATCGTGTCGGCGCACTCGGGGTCGAGCGGTACCTCGTCGTATGGTGACCAGCTGCCGTACGTCGAGAACGCGGCGGCACTCGTGGCGCAGCAGGTTCCGGGGATCGACGCGATCCTGGTGGGGCACGCCCACACGGAGATCCCCGAGTACCGGGTGAAGAACGAGGCCACCGGCAAGGACGTGGTGCTGTCGGAGCCGTTGAAGTGGGGCCAGCGGCTGACGCTGTTCGACTTCGAGCTGGTGTGGGAGAAGGGCCGCTGGTCGGTGGTGAAGGTCGCGGCGAAGGTGCTGAACTCGAACACGGTCACCGAGGACACGAAGATCACGCGGCTGCTGTCGGACGAGCACCGCAAGGTCGTGGCGTACGTGAACCAGGTGATCGGCACCTCGACCCAGGCCATGTCGTCGGCGGAGGGACCGGTCAAGGACGTGGCGATCATCGACCTGATCAACCACGTGCAGGCGGAGACGGTGACGTCGGCCCTGGCGGGTTCGCAGTGGGCGGCGCTGCCGGTGCTGTCGCAGGCATCGTGCTTCTCGCGGACGGCGGCCATCCCGGCCGGGCAGGTGACCATCAGGGACGCGGCCGGCCTGTACCCGTTCGAGAACACGATGGAGGCGCGGCTGCTGACGGGTGCGCAGCTGAAGGACTACCTGGAGTACTCGGCACGGTACTTCGTGCGGACGGCGCCGGGTGAGGCGGTGGATCCGGCGAAGCTGACGAACGCCGAGGGCATTCCGGACTACAACTACGACGCCGTGTACGGCCTGGCGTACGACATCGACATCGCGCAGCCGGCGGGCTCGCGGATCTCGGGGCTGTCCTTCCAGGGGAAGGCGGTGGATCCGGCGGCGCAGTTCGTGCTGGCGGTCAACAACTACCGGGCTTCGGGCGGCGGCAACTTCCCGCACGTGCCGCAGGCCAAGCAGCTGTGGTCGAACTCGGACGAGATCCGCAACACGATCATCCAGTGGGTGAAGGCGAAGGGGACGATCGACCCGGCGCAGTTCGTTTCGGTGGACTGGCGGCTGACCCGGGCGGGCGTGCCGGTGTTCTAGGGGGTGGCGCGACGGTGGCCCGTCCGCCCGGAGGGCGGGCCCCGCGGTGTCCGGTGCGTGGGTGCGATCCCAGGGCGGAGGGCCGTCCTCGTGCCGGGCGTGCTCGGACGGTCCCGTGACGCGGCGGGCGTGCGGAACGGGCCGGTGTCCGCGGCGGCGGTCACCGGCCCCGCGCGTTCCCGGACCGGCCGTTCGGGGCCCGGGCCCGGCGGATCCGCGGATCCGCGGATCCGGCGGACCGGCGGACGCCCCCTACGGGTGGTCGACGAGCGGGAGGAGTTCGCCCGCGGGGCGGGGGCGGGTGTGTTCGCGCTGTTCGAGGCCGAAGGTGGTGAACGCGGTGCGCGGGGGCTGGGGGTAGGGCTCCTTGCCGGTCAAGGTGTTGAGGATGGCCGCGCTGCGCCAGGCCGCGAGGCCGAGGTCGGGGGCGCCGACGCCGTGGGTGTGGCGTTCGCCGTTCTGGACGAAGATGCTGCCGGTGACAGAGGGGTCGAGGACCATCCGGTAGCGGTCGTCGATGCGGGGGCGGCCGGAGGAGTCCTTGCGCAGGTAGGGGTCGAGGCCCGCGAGGAGCCGGGTGAGGGGGCGTTCGCGGTAGCCGGTGGCGAGGACGACGGCGTCGGTGGTGAGGCGGGAGCGGGCGCCCTGTTCGGTGTGTTCGAGATGGAGTTCGACCTTGGTGGTGGCGACGCGCCCGGCGGTACGGACGGTGACGGCGGGGGTGAGGACCACGTCGGGCCAGCCGCCGTGGAGGGTGCGCCGGTAGAGCTCCTCGTGGATGGCGGCGATGGTGGCGGTGTCGATGCCCTTGTGGAGCTGCCACTGGGCGGGGACGAGGTGGTCGCGTACCGGTTCGGGGAGGGAGTGGAAGTAGCGGGTGTAGTCGGGGGTGAAGTGTTCGAGGCCGAGTTTCGAGTACTCCATGGGGGCGAAGGAGGGGGTGCGGGCGAGCCAGGTCAGGCGTTCGCGGCCGATGGGGCGGGCGCGGAGCAGGTCGAGGAAGACCTCGGCGCCGGACTGGCCCGATCCGATGACGGTGACGTGTTCGGCGCCGAGGATGCGGCGGCGGTTGTCGAGGTAGTCGGCGGAGTGGACGACCGGGACGGTGGGGGCGTCGACGAGGGGGCGCAGGGGGTCGGGGACGTGAGGGGCGGTGCCGATGCCGAGGACGAGGTTTCGGGTGTGGGTGCGGCCGAGGGCTTCGGCTTCGCCGGCGGGGCCGAGCTGGGTGAAGTCGACTTCGAAGACGTCGCGTTCGGGGTTCCAGCGGACGGCGTCGACCTGGTGGCCGAAGTGGAGGCCGGGGACGCGGCCGGCGACCCAGCGGCAGTAGGCGTCGTACTCGGCGCGGTGGATGTGGAACTGCTCGGCGAAGTAGAAGGGGTAGAGCCGTTCCCGGTGCCGGAGGTAGCTGAGGAAGCTCCAGGGGCTGGTGGGATCGGCCAGGGTGACGAGGTCGGCGAGGAAGGGAACTTGGAGGGTGGTGCCGTCGATGAGGAGCCCGGGGTGCCAGCGGAAGTCGCGGCGCTGCTCGTAGAAGGCGGTGGCGAGTTCGCCCACTCCCTGTCGGGTGAGGCCGTGGGCGAGGGCGGCGAGGGACAGGTTGGACGGTCCGATGCCGATTCCGACGAGGTCGTGGGGTGCATCGAGCTGGGCGGTCATCGGTGGGTGCTGCCTTCCAGGAGGGCGATGAGGGTGTCCAGGTCTCCCGCCGTGGTGTGCGGGTTGAGCAGGGTGGCTTTGAGCCACAGGCGGCCGTCGGCGTGGGTGCGGCCGAGGACGGCGCGGCCTTGGTGGAGGAGGGCGCGGCGCAGGGTGGCGAGCTCGCCGTCGGTGGCGTGGGTGGGCCGGAACAGGACGGTGCTGATGGTGGGCGGGGCATGGAGTTCGAAGCCGGGGTGGGCGTCGAGCCGCTGCGCGAGGTCGTGTGCGAGGTCGCAGGTACGGTCGATGAGGCGGGCGAGGCCGTCGCGGCCGAGTGAGCGCAGGGTGGCGGCGATCTTGATGGCGTCGGGGCGTCGGGTGGTGCGCAGGGAGCGGCCGAGGAGGTCGGGGAGGCCCGCTTCGGTGTCGTCGGTGGCGTTGAGGTAGTCGGCCTGGTGGGCCAGGGGGGCCAGCAGCGCGGTGTCGGGGACGGCCAGGAGTCCCGCGGCGACGGGTTGCCAGCCGAGTTTGTGCAGGTCGACGGTGAGCGAGTGGGCGCGACCGAGGCCGGTGAGCCGGTCGCGGTGGCGGGGGCTGAGGGCGAGGAGACCTCCGTATGCGGCGTCGATGTGGAGGTCGGCGCCGTGGTGTTCGCAGAGGTCGGCGATGGCGGGGAGCGGGTCGATGAGGCCTGCGGCGGTGGTGCCGGCGGTGGCGGTGACGAGGGTGGGTGCGGGGGCGTCGGCGAGGGCGTCGGCGAGGCGAGCCGGGTCGAGGACGCCGGAGGGCGTGGGGATTTCGGTGGCCGGGGGCAGGCCGAGCAGCCAGGCGGCGCGGGGGACGGAGTGGTGGGCGTTGGCGCCGTGCAGGACGGTGAGGCGGGGGCCGTGGCGTTCGCGGGCGAGGAGCAGGGCGAGTTGGTTGGCCTCGGTGCCGCCGGTGGTGACGAGGGCGTCGGGGTGGGGGGTGTCGTAGAACTCGGCGGCGAGGGTGCGGGTGAGGAGGGCTTCGATCGCGGAGGCCGCGGGGGCCTGGTCCCAGGAGTCGAGGGAGGGGTTGAGGGCGCTCGCGGCGAGGTCCGCGGCGGTGGCGACGGCCAGCGGCGGACAGTGCAGGTGGGCGGCGCAGAGCGGGTGGGCGGGATCCGCCGCACCGGCGGCGAGGGCGTGGACGAGGGTGCGGAGGGCTTCGTGGTCGCCGGTGCCGTGGGCGGGCAGTACGGCACCCAGCGTGGTGCGGACGTGGACGGTGACGGCGTCGGGGCCGCCGGCGGGGAGCGGGCCTCGGCGGTCGGCCGCTCCGCTGCGGAGGGCGTCGAGGACGGTGTCGAGGAGGGGGCGCAGGGCCTGGGGGCCGGCGGCTCCGCCGGCGAGCGCGGTGCCGTACGGCACCGGAACGGGGTCTTCCGGCCGGCCGGAATGCCGGGTGCCGTGCGGCGCTGTCAACGGAACCTCCGGGGGCTGGCCTGGGTGCGGCAGGGGCACCCGACCGGTACAACGATCAGACCCGAATGGGGTAACCGCCGGGGTTTGTCCGAATCAGGCGGGGCCCTGCCGGCGGCTTGGCCGATGCCGGGGGGGGTGGTGCTGGAGGGTGGGGTGCTGGGGGCGGTGGGGTGCTGTCCGGGACTGCAGGGTGTAGGGCGCCCCGGGCCGAGTTGCCGGTACGGGCTCCTGCTGCGCCAACCCATCACGTTCTACGTCCCGGACCGCACCCCACCCGCTCCCGTCCCCGGACGCGCGACCCCGCCGGGGTCGGGAGCGGGGGGGCGGGTCGTGCGGACCCGCCCCCGTTCTGCCGGGCGGCCCGCAGGCCTAGGGCCTGTTGTGAAAGTGCTGGTCACAGCCATTCGTTGATGGCTGCGACCAGCACGGTCGCTTCGTAGCGGACGGCGAGTTTGTCGTACCTGGTGGCGACGGCACGGTGTCGCTTGAGGCGGTTGATCCCGCACTCGACCGCATGCCGCTGCTTGTAGTCGTCCTTGTCGAACTTCGGCGGCCGCCCACCGAGTGAGCCGCGCTGTTGTCGGTTGCGGACGCGGTCCGCGGGCACTGGAATGGTGGCCTTGATCCCGCGTCTGCGCAGGTAGGAGCGGTTGGCGTGGGAGTCGTAGGCCTTGTCGGCCCGCACTCGGTCCGGCCGCTTGCGCGGCCTGCCGAGCCCGAGCCGGGGCACCCGGATCGCTTCCAGGACCGGCTCGAACTGCGGAGAGTCGCCCCGCTGCCCGGCCGTGATCACCACAGACAGGGGCTTCTGCCCTTGCTCGACGGCGAGGTGGATCTTACTGGTCAGGCCGCCCCGGGACCGCCCGAGGCCGTGGTCGGCCGGCTCGACGAAGACACCACCGGGCGGCTCCTTTTGGAGATCCCCCTTTTCGCCGCCCCGGCGGCGTGCTGGTGGGCCCGGCAGACGGTGGAGTCGACGTTGACCTCCCAGGTGATCAGGCCCTTCGCGTCCGCCTCGGCCTGGAGCCGGGTCAGGATCGCGGCCCAGGTTCCGTCCCGCTGCCAGCGTCGGAACAGGTCGTAGACCCGATCCCAGGGGCCATAGCGCTCGGGCACGTCACGCCACGGGGCGCCGGTGCGGGTCCGCCACCGTATGCCGTCTATCAGCTGCCGCCGCGTCCACACCTGCGGCCGGCCCGGCTTGATGCCCTGCGGCAGCAACGGCTCAAGCCGGGCCCACTGGCCATTCGTCAGATCTCCACGTCCCACAAGACGTGATCATGAACGAACAAGATCCACTTTCGCAACAGACCCTAGCGGCGGACGCGGAGGGCGCGGGACAGGTCGTCCAGCTGGTCCACGAGCTTGCGGCGCAGGAGGGGGATCACGTCGGGGTCGGCGAGGCAGTCCTGGCCGGCCGCGAGGTTGGCCTCGTCGACGGCGTGCGCCGGGAAGGCGTAGCGGCCCGCGGCCTCGCCGATGGCGGGCCCGCGGCGGGCGCCGAGGGCGACGGCCTCTGAGTAGTAGCGGGGCACGTACTGCGCGACGAGGTCGGCCTGTTCGGGCTGCCAGAAGCCCTGGGCGGTGGCGCTGAAGAGGTAGTTGGAGAGGCTGTCGTCATGGAAGAGGCGGTCCCAGGCGGCTTGCTTGGCCTCGGCGGTGGGCAGGGCGGCGCGGCAGCGGGCGGCGCCTTCCTCGCCGGTGGCGCTGGGGTCGGCGGCGACGGCGGCGTCGATCTCGCTCTCGCCGACGGCGCCGAGGACGGCGAGCCGGGTGAGGATGCGCCAGCGCAGTTCGGGGTCGAGGGCGGGGCCTCCGGGCACCGTGTCGTCGGCGAGCCAGGCGGCGATGGTGTCGGGCTGGGCGGCACTGTCCACGAGGGTGCGTACGGCGGTGAGCCGCATGCCGGGTTCGGAGCCGTCCTCGGTGCGGCGGAGCAGGTCACGGGCGATGGTGCTGAGGGTGGCCAGCGCCTCGCGCCGGTCCTCGGGGGCGACGTAGCGGTCGGCGATCTGGGTACGGGCGAAGGCGAGGACGCCCTGGACGATGGCGAGGTCGTGCTCCTCGGGCAGGTGCGCGCCCGCCGCGGCCAGGAAGTCCTGCGGGGCGAGTTCGCCGTCGCGGACCATGTCCCGCAGGCAGTTCCAGACCACGGCGCGGGTGAGGGCCTCGGGGATGCCGGAAAGGCCGCGCAGAACCGTTTCGAGGGAGGTCTCGTCGAGGCGGACCTTGGTGTAGGTGAGGTCGGCGTCGTTGAGGAGGAGCAGTGCGGGGCGGGTGCCCCCGGCCGAGATGATCTCGTCGGAAGGGACGTCGAGGTCGAGCAGTTCGCGCAGTTCGAGGATGCGGCCGTCGGCGGGGTCGCGGTCGTAGACACCGACGGCGATGTGGTGGGGGCGGCTGCCGTCGCGGTCCACCGTGAGGGTCCAGCCGTTGGTGCCTTCGGGGTCCTCGATGCGCGGGGTGAGGGTGTCGATGCCGGTGGTGCGCAGCCAGGCGTCGGCCCAGGCGCGTACGTCGCGTTCGGTGTGGGCGGCGAGGGAGTCGATGAAGTCGGCGAGGGAGGCGTTGGCGAACTTGTGGCGGGCGAAGTGGGTGTTGATGCCGGCCAGGAAGTCCTTCTCACCGAGCCAGGCGACGAGCTGGCGCAAGGCGGAGGCGCCCTTGGCGTAGGAGATGCCGTCGAAGTTGAGGAGGGCGGAGGCGGTGTCGGGGACGTCGTCGGGGGCGGGGGCGACGGGGTGGGTGGAAGGGCGCTGGTCGGCGTCGTAGCCCCAGGGCTTGCGCGTGACGCCGAAGTCGGTCCAGGTGTCGGTGAAGCGGGTGGCTTCGGTGAGGGTCTGGTAGCCCATGTACTCGGCGAAGGACTCGTTGAGCCAGATGTCGTCGAACCAGGCCAGGGTGACGAGGTCGCCGAACCACATGTGGGCCATCTCGTGGGCGATGACCATGGCCCGGGACTGGCGTTCGGTGTCGGTGACGGCGGAGCGGTAGATGAACTCGTCGCGGAAGGTGACGAGTCCGGGGTTCTCCATGGCGCCGGCGTTGAACTCGGGGACGAAGGCCTGGTCGTAGGAGTCGAAGGGGTAGGGCTCGGTGAACTTGGCCTGGTAGCGGTCGAAGCAGTCCTTCGTGATGGAGAGGATCTCGTCGGCGTCGGCGTCCATGTGCGGTGCGAGCGACTGCCGGCAGTGGATGCCGAACGGCAGTCCGGCGTGCTGGGTGGTCACGCTGTGCCAAGGGCCGGCGGCGACGGCGGCGAGGTAGGTGGAGATGACGGGTGTGGGCGCGGACTGCCAGACGCCGGCCGCGGGCCGCTCGCCGGTGGCGGGACGGTCGGCGAGGCGGGTGGTGATGCCGTTGGCGAGGACGGTCCAACCTGCGGGAGCGGTGACGGTGAACTCGAAGACCGCCTTGAGGTCGGGCTGGTCGAAGGCCGGGAAGACCCTCTGGACGTCGTCGAGGAACATCTGGCTGTAGACGTACGTCTGTCCGTCGGCGGGGTCGGTGAAGCGGTGCAGGCCCTCGCCGGTGCGGGAGTAGCGCATGCGGGTGTCGAGGTGCAGCTCGTGGGGGCCCTCGGTGAGGCCGGTGAGCGGCAGCCGGTTGTCGTCGAGGGCGGCGGGGTCGAGGGGTTCGCCGTCGAGGGCCGCCGAGAGCAGCGCGTCCGGTTTCAGCTCCACGAAGGTGTCGCCGGCGGTGCGGGCGGTGAATCGGATGATGGTGGTGGAGTCGAAGGTCTCGTCGCCGCCGGTGAGGTCGAGGGCGACGGCGTAGTGGTGGACGTCGAGGAGCTGGGCTCGGAGCTGCGCTTCGTTGCGCGTGAGTGCGGACATGGGGCCCATGCTGCCCCAGGGGGCGGCCGGACCCCGAGTGGCTATTCCTCGCCGGCGGCGATCGTCTCGTGGTGGCGGATGACCTCGGCGATGATGAAGTTGAGGAGTTTCTCGGCGAAGGCGGGGTCGAGCTTGGCGTTCTCGGCGAGCTGGCGGAGCCGGGCGATCTGGCTGGCCTCGCGGCCGGGGTCGGCGGGGGGCAGCTGGTGGCGGGCCTTGAGGTGGCCGACCTGCTGGGTGCACTTGAAGCGTTCGGCGAGCATGTGGACCACGGCCGCGTCGATGTTGTCGATGCTGTCCCGCAGGCGGGCGAGTTCGGCGGTGACGCTCTCGTCGATGCCGTCGGCGGTGCCGCCGCGGCGGTCGCCCGTGCCGTTGTCGAGGTCGCTGGTGTTCATGGTCCCCGAGAATACGTGGCGCGGGGCCGCAGGTCGCGGGGGTAGTCGGCCTGTGAGACGGCGGCCGGGGCGGCGTCGGGCAGGGGCCGGGCCGCAGGCGCCGGACGGCGGTGACGGCTCAAGGCTCGGGACGGCCCGCGCGGTGGCCGCAGGGTGCTGGCGGGTGCGGCGGGACGGTCTCCGGCAGCTGCTGCCCGAACGGCTTCAACCGCGACGGCCCGGCGCGCGTCTTCGAGGGCGAGACCGGGCGCTCCGCGGTGGAGCGCCGCGTGACGTACGCGTGGAGGGCGGAGGCGGCGACGATGACGATGCGTGGCCGGCCGCTGCCGGACGGGCGGCACCGGGTGACGCGGCGGCCGTCCCGCTCCGGCCCGCGGTCGCCGGACAGCGGGGCGCCGGACAGCGGGGCGCCGGACAGCGGGGCGCCGGACAGCGGGGCGCCGGACAGCGGGGCGCCGGGCCGATGCTGCGACCGCCGCCAGGGCGGCCCTCCCGTCGTCGGCGGCGCGGGCTCCGGTGTCCGGCCGGCTCGGCTCACGCGGGCGGTCCGGCCGACGGCTGCGGCCGTCCGCCGGTCGTCCGCGACGACCGCGACGACCGCGACGGCCGGTGTGCGCCGCCCGGAAGGGGGTGCGCCCCGTCCTCCCGACCGGTTCGCACCGGGCCGGAAGGACGGGGCGATGCGGGGCCCGTGGGGGCTACAGGGTCGCCGCGGCGCTCTTGATCTGGGCGGCGAAGGTGGAGACCTCGGTGTAGACGCCCGGGTAGTCGGGACGGGCGCAGCCTATGCCCCAGCTGACGATGCCGACCTGGATCCAGGCTCCGGCGTCGTCGCGGCGGAACATGGGGCCGCCGGAGTCGCCCTGGCAGGTGTCGACGCCGCCCTGGCCGAGGTAGCCGGCGCAGATCTCCTCACCGGGGACGAGGTCCCGGTAGGCGGCGCTGCAGGCGGCGTCGGAGACGAAGGGCACGGTTGCCTTCATGAGGTAGCGCTGCTGGCCGCCGCCCTCGCGGGTGGCGCCCCAGCCGGCGACGGTGAAGGTGCCGTTGTCGTAGGCCTTGGTCTCGGCGATCTTGAGGGTGGGCAGGTTGACCGGCTTGGCGAGCTTGATCAGGGCCCAGTCCTTGCCGGTTCCGTTGTAGCCGGGGGCGCGCAGGACCTTGGTGGACTTGACCTTGATGGCGCTGGAGCTCTTGAGGTCGACGACTCCGGCGGTGGCGGTGATGGAGGTGTTGTTGCCGGAACCGCTCACGCAGTGGGCGGCGGTGAGGACGATCTGCTGGGTGTAGAGGGCGCCGCCGCAGCCCATGGAGAGGCGCACCATGAAGGGGAACTCGCCCTGGGCGGCTCGGGTGCCGCCCACGACGGGTACCGGGCCGGCGCTGGCGGTGCCGGGCTGGAGGCTGACGGCCGCGAGGGCCACGGCCCCGACGGCGAGGGTGCGCTTCATGAATCGCACAAGGCTGGACACAGTCAACACACTGCCTTTCGTGGGGGGTTGGGCCGTGCGTGTCATCGGGGAATGACGAGTCCATGACACATCAGAAAAGCGGCGGCCAACAAGAACGTAGTTTCGGCCAACCGCCCCCGGGGCGGCAGGGATTGCGGTAAAGGAGGGCCCGATGGAGAAGAACGGCGGTCCGGGCGGGATCATCGAGCACGGTTTTCCGCACCTGGCGACCGTGCGCGCTTCGATCACCGCGCTCTACCGGCACCTGTCGGCCGACGGGATCCGCGCCTACGCCACCAGCTTCTCCCCCGCCGACGCGGCCTTCGACGCCTCCGAGGACCTGCACCTGGGGGCACAGCGGATCGCCTCGGCGATGGTGCGCGCGCTGCGGCTGCCCGACGCCCGCACGGTGATCGCCTTCCGACCGATGGAGGATGCGGCCACCGTGGAACTGACCGCGGGCCCGGAGTACTTCATCGAGGTCAACGACCGCTTCCGCACTCACCGGCGGGACCTGGCGGCCGCCCTGTCGCACGAGGTCGCCCACGTGCTGCTGCACCGGCTGGCACTCGCCTTCCCCGATCCGGCGGAGAACGAGATCCTCACCGACACCGCCGCCGCCTACCTGGGGGCGGGCTGGCTGCTCCTGGACGCCTACCGCGAGGACGCGCTCACCCACCAGCGGTTCGGCTACCTGACGCCGGAGGAGTTCGGCTACGTGCTCGCCAAGCGCGCAGCGCTGCTGGGCGAAGACCCGTCCCCGTGGTTCACCAGCCCCCAGGCGTACGAGGCCTACGTGCGCGGGAGCGCGCTGGCGGCCCGGGACCACCGCCGGGCACCGCTCGCCGCCGCGGGCCCGCTGGCGCGGCGGCGGTACGCGATGGCACGGCGCACGGGGAGCGCCCCGGCCGGCGGGTCGGCGTACCGCTTCGAGCGCGAGGGGTCCGGCCCCGGACTGCGCGTCAGCTTCCCGTGCCCGGTGTGCGCCCAGCGGGTGCGAGTGCCGGTGCGCGGGCGGCTGCGGGCGCGGTGCGGCCTGTGCCGCACGGTGCTGGAGTGCGACACGTAGTCCCGACGACCCCCGGGGGCCGGTCCGGGCGGACCTGGCTTGATCATTCACCGATCGGTCGCGAAAAGTTTCCTACCGGCCAGTAGACACGGATGCGGTTCTCGCCAACTCTGGTCACGTCCATGTCAATTCGTGACCGAGGAGCACCCCACATGCCCCTGTCCCGCCGCATTCGAACGCCCCGTACCGCCGCCGCCGGCCTCGCCGCGGCGGCCGCCGTCCTGACGCTCGTTCCGGCCACGGCGGCCGAGGCGGCCCCCGCCGCCGCACCCGCACCCGTCTCCGCATCGGTGAACGCCTCCGCGCCGGGCGGGAACGCGGTGCTCCTCGGCATCGACTACACCGCCTGGCAGCGGGAGGTGGCCGCCATCGTCGACGCGGCCCGGCCGGGCATCGAGCAGCGCATCGCGAACGCGCCCGCCGGGGAAAAGCCGGCCCTCGTCCTCGACATCGACAACACCTCGCTGGAGACGGACTTCCACTGGTTCTGGACCTTCCCGACGCCGGCGATCACCAAGGTCCGCGCACTCACCCAGTACGCCCACGCGCGCGGCGTGGCCGTCTTCTTCGTCACGGCCCGCCCCGGCATCATCCACTCCCTCACCGAGTACAACCTCAAGGCCGTCGGCTACCCCGTGTCGGGGCTCTACGTCCGCGACCTGCCCGACCTCTTCGAGGAGGTCAGCACCTACAAGACGGCCAAGCGCGCGGAGATCGAGGCGCGCGGCTACACGATCATCGCCAACATCGGCAACAGCCCCACCGACCTCGTCGGCGGCCACGCCGAGCGCACCGTCAAGCTGCCGGACTACGGCGGCAAGCTCTCCTGACGCGCGGACGGAACCGCCCGGTTCCCCGCACGCGGTCCGCGCGCCCGATCCGCGCGCGGACCCCCGTGCGGCCCCCGCGCGGCCCCCGCGCACAACATGATGGCCCGACGGCGGTTCAGCCGGTGGGCCCAGCGGGTAGTCATACCTCAACGCACCAACGAAGACTCGGGCCCGACCCCTCGCCAGGGGGCCGGGCCCGCTTCCGTTCCCGGCCTCCGCAGGCGGGCCCCCGCCAGGCCGCCCGCGCCGCAGGCGAGGCGAGGCGACCGAGCCTCCCCTCCAGGCGGAAATGGACTCGGCCCTGGAGATGCGGGGCCTGGAGAAGCCGTCCGCGGACATGGGCAGGGCGGTGTCCGCGCGGTAGCGCCGGCCGCCGGGCGGGCGGGGCGGGCGGGGCGGGCAGGCCCTACCCTCGGCCGGAGCCGTACGCCGGGAGCGGGGGCCGGGCCTGCGCGAGGAGCTTCAGGGCGGTCTCGCCCGCCTCCGCGGGGGTGCGCCGGGCTCCGCGGTCGGCAGCGGGGCCCGGCCGCCAGCCCTCCATGACCGTGATCCGTCCGCCCTCGGTCTCGAAGACCCGACCGGTCACCCCGGCCGATGCGTCCGCGCCCAGCCAGACCACGAGCGGTGACACGTTCTCGGGGGCCATCGCGTCGAAGCCGCCGTCCTCGGGGGCGGCCATGGTCTGTGCGAAGGTCCGCTGGGTCATGCGCGTCCGGGCGGCCGGGGCGATCGCGTTGACCTGGATCCCGTACCGGCCCATCTCGGCGGCGGCGACCAGGGTCAGGCCGAGGACGCCCGCCTTGGCGGCGCTGTAATTGCCCTGGCCGACGGAGCCCAGCAGCCCGGCCCCGGAGGAGGTGTTGACCACCCGGGCCGCCACCGGGCGGCCGGCTTTCGCCTCCGCCCGCCACCACCCGGCGGCGGCCCGCAACGGCAGGAAGTGGCCCTTCAGGTGGACCCGTACGACCGCATCCCAGTCGTCCTCGTCCAGGTTCACCAGCATCCGGTCCCGCAGGAAACCGGCGTTGTTGACGAGCGTGTCCAGGCTCCCGAAGGCGTCGAGGGCTGCCTCCACGAGGGAGTCCGCGCCCTGCCGCGTCGCGATGTCCCCGCCGTGCGCGACGGCTTCGCCGCCGAGCTCCTCGATCTCGCGGACCACTTGGGCCGCCGGGCTGTGCGGCCCGGGCAGCCCGTCCAGCCCCACGCCGAGGTCGTTGACGACGACTTTCGCCCCTTCCGCGGCGAAGGCCAGCGCATGGGCCCGACCCAGCCCCCGTCCCGCACCCGTCACGATCACGACCCGGCCCTCGCACAGTCCCGCCATCTCAGCTCTCCTTGTTGACAGTTGCCGCATCCAGGAACGCCGGGCGCTCCCCGCCGCCGTGCACCAGCAGGCTCGCTCCGCTCACGTACCGCGCCCGGTCGGAGGCGAGGAAGACCGCCGCGTCGCCCACGTCGGCCGGTTCGGCGAGCCGCCCCAGCGGGACGGTCGCGCCGACGGCTTCGATCCCGGCCTCGTCCCCGTAGTGCAGGTGCGCGCGTTCGGTCCGCACCATGCCGAGGACCAGGCAGTTCACCCGTATCTCGGGCGCCCACTCGACGGCCATGGACCGGGCGAGGTTCTCCAGGCCCGCCTTGGCCGCCCCGTACGCCGCCGTGCCCGGTGAGGGGCGGCTCCCGCTGACGCTGCCGATCATCACCACCGAGCCCCGGGCCCGCCCGAGCCAGGGGCGTGCCGCCAGCGAGGCCGTCATGGGGGCGAGGAGGTTGAGCTCGACGACCCGTGCGTGGCGCTCGGCGTCGCCCTCCCCGAGGAGCCGGTAGGGGGTCCCACCCGCGTTGTTGACCAGGCAGTCCAGGCGCCCGTAGCGGCGGGCGACCGTGGCGAAGAAGTCCCGTACGGCGGCCGGGTCGCGCAGGTCGAGCGCGGCGAAGGACGCCGCGCGGCCGTCCGCCGCCACCGGTTCACCGGGGGGACGCCGGGCGCAGACGACCACCTGCGCGCCGGCCGCGAGGAACGACCGGGCGATGCCGGCGCCGACGCCCCTGGTGCCGCCGGTGACGACGACAACCCTCCCGTCGAGCTCCATGGGCTGCTACCTTCCCTGCCTAACAAATGTTTGGTGGAAAGGTAGCTGATCCTCTCATGGGTGTCTCCACCTCCGGACCGGACAAGGGCGTCGCACTGGTCACGGTCGACTTCCCACCCGTCAACGCACTGCCCGTACGGGGCTGGTACGACCTGGCCGACGCCCTGCGGGCGGCGGGGCGCGACCCCAAGGTCCGCTGCGTGGTCCTCGCCGCCGAAGGCCGCGGCTTCAACGCGGGCGTCGACATCAAGGAGTTGCAGCGCGCCACCGGCCACGCGGCCCTGATCGGCGCCAACCGCGGCTGCTACGAGGCGTTCGCCGCCGTCTACGAGTGCGAGGTGCCGGTCGTCGCGGCCGTGCACGGCTTCTGCCTGGGGGGCGGGATCGGCCTGGTCGGCAACGCCGACGCGATCATCGCCTCCGACGACGCCGTCTTCGGTCTGCCCGAGCTCGACCGGGGCGCGCTCGGCGCCGCCACCCACCTGGCCCGGCTGGTCCCCCAGCACCTGATGCGCGCCCTCTACTACACCTCGCGCACCGCCACCGCCGAGGAACTGCGCGCCCACGGCTCGGTCTGGAAGGTGGTCCCGCCCGGGGCGCTGCGCGGCGCCGCCCTGGAACTGGCCGCCGAGATCGCGAGGAAGGACGGCTGCCTGATCCGGCTGGCGAAGGCGGCCATCAACGGCATCGACCCCGTGGACGTGCGCCGCAGCTACCGCTTCGAACAGGGCTTCACCTTCGAGGCCAACCTCAGCGGGGTGGCCGACCGGGTCCGCGACACCTTCGGGAAGGAAGAGCGCGCATGAGCGACAAGTCCATGACCGTCGAAGAGGTGGTCGGGCAGCTGCGCAGCGGAATGACCCTCGGGATCGGCGGCTGGGGGTCCCGGCGCAAGCCCATGGCCCTGGTCAGAGCTCTGCTCCGGTCCGAGATCACCGATCTGACCGTGGTCGCCTACGGTGGCCCCGACGTCGGCCTGCTGGCGGCCGCGGGCCGGATCCGCCGGCTCGTCGCCCCCTTCGCCACCCTCGACTCCATCGCCCTGGAGCCGCATTTCCGGGCCGCCCGCGAGCGGGCCGCCTTCGTGCTCACCGAGTACGACGAGGCCATGTTCATGTGGGGCCTGCACGCCGCGGCCAACCGGCTGCCCTTCCTGCCGGTCCGCGCGGGGCTCGGCTCCGACGTGATGCGGGTCAACCCGGAACTGCGCACGGTGACCTCGCCCTACGCCGACGGCGAGGAGCTCGTCGCCGTCCCCGCCCTGCGCATGGACGCCGCCCTGGTCCACCTCAACCGGGCCGACCGCCTCGGCAACGCACAGTACCTGGGCCCGGATCCGTACTTCGACGACCTGTTCTGCGAGGCCGCCGAAGCCGCCTACGTCTCCTGCGAGCAGCTCGTGGAGACCGCCGAGCTCGCCAAGGCCGGGCCGGCACAGTCCCTCCTCGTCAGCCGGCACTCCGTCACCGGGGTGGTCGAGGCCCCCAACGGTGCGCACTTCACCTCCTGCGCCCCCGACTACGGACGCGACGAGGCCTTCCAGAAGCTCTACGCAAGCACCCCCTGGACCGAGTTCTCGGCCCGCTTCCTGTCCGGGGCGACCGAGCACGACTACCGGTCGGCCGTCCGGACCTGGCACGAGGAGCAGCAGTGACCACGACGACCGTCACCCGCGCCGAGTACTGCGTGATCGCGTGTGCCGAGGCCTGGCGGGGTGACGGCGAGGTGCTCGCCAGCCCGATGGGCTTGATCCCCTCCTTCGGGGCCCGGCTGGCGAAGCGGACCTTCTCCCCCGACCTGCTGCTGACGGACGGCGAGGCCATGCTCGTCGGGCTCGACGGCACGCCCGAGGGCTGGCTCCCGTACCGGCGCCACCTGACCCTGGTCACCGGCGGCCGGCGGCACGTGATGATGGGCGCGAGCCAGATCGACCGGTTCGGCAACCAGAACATCTCCTGCATCGGCGACTGGGAGCGGCCGTCCCGCCAGCTGCTCGGGGTACGCGGCGCACCCGTGAACACCCTGAACAATCCGGTGAGTTACTGGATCCCCAAGCACTCCACTCGGGTTTTCGTCGAGCGCGTCGACATGGTCAGCGGGGTCGGCCACGACCGGGCCGTCGAGGCCGGGGTGACCCGGTTCCACCGGCTGCCCCGGGTGGTCAGCGACCTGGGCGTCTTCGACTTCACCGGCCCCGGCCGCACGATGCGGCTGGCCTCCCTGCACCCCGGGGTCACCGTCGAGCAGGTCCGGGCCGCGACCGGCTTCGAGCTGGCACTGCCCGAGGAGGTCCCGTACACCCGGGAGCCGGCCGGGGACGAGCTGCGGCTGATCCGCGAGGTGATCGATCCGAAGGGTCTGCGCGACCGGGAAGTGCGGGGCTGATCCGGTGGAAACGGCGTTCACGAAGCTGGTCGGGGTGGAGCACCCCATCGTGCAGACGGGCATGGGCTGGGTTGCGGGCCCCCGGCTGGTGTCGGCCGCGGCGGGCGCCGGCGCCCTGGGCATCCTCGCCTCGGCCACGATGACCACGGAGCAGTTGCGGTCGGCGATCCGCGAGGTCAGGTCCCGCCTACCGGAGGGAACCCCCTTCGGCGTCAACCTGCGCGCGGACGCCGGGGACGCACCCGAGCGCGTCCGGCTGATCGTCGACGAGGGGGTGCAGGTCGCCTCGTTCGCGCTCGCGCCCTCCAAGGAGCTGATCGGGCGGCTGAAGGACGCCGGGGTGGTCGTCATCCCCTCGATCGGGGCCCGGAGGCATGCCGAGAAGGTGGCCGCCTGGGGCGCCGACGCGGTGATCGTGCAGGGCGGCGAGGGCGGCGGGCACACCGGGGACGTAGCCACGACGGTGCTGCTGCCGCAGGTCGTGGACGCCGTGGACATCCCGGTGGTCGCGGCGGGCGGCTTTGCCGACGGCCGCGGTCTGGTCGCCGCCCTGGCCTACGGGGCGGCGGGCATCGCGATGGGCACGCGGTTCCTGCTGACCTCGGACTCGACCGTCCCGGACGCGGTGAAGGCCGAGTACCTGAAGGCGACCGTCAGGGACGTCACCGTGACCCGGGCCGTCGACGGGCTCCCGCACCGCATGCTCCGCACGGAGCTGGTCGACTCCCTGGAACGGGCGGGCCGTGCCCGGGCGCTGGTGCGGGCGGTCCGGCACGCGGCGGCCCTGCGGGAGCAGTCCGGTCTGAGCTGGCCGCAGATGGTCCGCGACGGCCTGGCGATGAAGCACGGCAAGGACCTGTCCTGGAGCCAGGTGCTGCTCGCCGCGAACACTCCGATGCTCCTCAAGGCGTCCATGGTCGAGGGCCGAACGGACCTCGGGGTCATGGCATCGGGCCAGGTCGCGGGGGTGATCGACGATCTCCCGTCCTGTGCGGAGCTCGTCACGCGCCTCATGGCCGAGGCCCATTCCGTGCTGGACCGTCTGCACGGCCCGCACGAACCGCACGAACCGCACGAACCGCACCCGCTCGACGCCCTGCCACCACCAGGGTGATCCCCCTTCTGCGTCACAGGAGTCGCCTTCATGAGCCGTGTCAGAATCCGCAGAGCGGCCGCAGCAGCCGTCGCCGCCCTCACCCTCGCCGCCCTGCCGTCCGCCGCGTATGCGGCGGCGGCGCCCGCAGCCGCGTCCGGTGCCCGGCACCACCAGCGGGCCGAGACGTACTCCCGGATCACCCTCCAGGGCGCCGTCAACGTCCGCGACCTCGGCGGCCACCGCACCTGGACCGGCGGCCAGGTCCGCCACGGGCTCGTCTACCGCTCCGACGCACTGGGCAAGCTGACCGACGCCGACGTCACCACCGTCTCCGGTCTCGGCCTCACGAAGGTCATCGACTTCCGGATCCCCATGGAGGTCCAGTACGACGGCGCCGACCGGCTGCCCGCCGGACTCTCCGCCACCGCCCGCCCGGTCAGCGACCTCGGTCTCTACGGGACGCTCGTCGGGGCCATCGGCAGCGGGGACCCGGTCACCCAGGAGCAGATGCTCGGCGGCGGCCGCGCCGAGGCCTACATGCGCGCCATCTACCGCACGTTCGTGACGGACGCCGGGAACCGGGCGCAGTTCGCCGCAACGCTGCGGGAGCTCGCGGACGGCCGGCAGGGCCCGGTCCTGTACCACTGCACGTCCGGCAAGGACCGGACGGGCTGGATGAGTTACGTGCTGCTGCGCGCCCTCGCCGTCCCCGAGGACACCGCCGAGCGCGACTACCTGGCCTCGAACACCTTCCGCGCCGCCTACGACGCATCAGTGCGGGCGGGCCTCAAGCAGTCGGGCCTCATGCAGAACCCGGATCTGCTGATCCCGCTCCAGGAGGTCCGCCAGGACTACCTGGACTCGGCGACGGCGCAGATGGAGGCCGACTACGGCAGCTTCTACGGCTACCTGACGCAGGGCCTCGGCCTGGACCTGCGGACGCTGGCGCAGCTGCAGAGCAGGCTGGTCCGGTAGCGGACGCGCCGACGGGCAGTGCGCGGAGCACTGCCCGTCGGTGCAGGGAGCGGGGAGGGGATCAGCCGGTGCGGCGGCGGCCCTGGCCGCCGGTGCCGACCCGGCTGCGCGCGGAGGCCGCCGCGGCTCCGGCTCCGGCGCCGGAGCCGGCCGCGCCGCGTCGGCCGCGCTCGCCGGAGCCGCCGGCCGAGCCGCCCTGGCCGCCGCGACGGCCCTGGCCCGAGCCGGACGCGGCCGGGGCCTGCCCGGACCCGCCGCCGGAGCGGCGGCCCCGGCCCGCGGCCGCCGGGGCGCCGCCGGTAGCGGTGCCGGTGCGGGGGCCGCCCGAGCGGCGGCGCGAGCCGGAACCGGAGCCGGAGCCGCTGCGCGCCTTCGGCGCGGGCTGCTGCGGTACCTCCAGCACCACCGGGATGCCCGAGGGCTCCTTGGCGCCGGTCAGCCGGGCCAGCTCCTCGTCGGAGGACTTGATCTGCGCGGTGCGCGGGGTGATCCCGGCGTCCGACATGAGCCGGGTCATGTCCCGCTTCTGGTCGGGCAGCACCAGGGTGACCACGCTGCCGGACTCGCCGGCGCGCGCGGTGCGGCCGCCGCGGTGCAGGTAGTCCTTGTGGTCGGTGGGCGGGTCCACGTTGACGACCAGGTCGAGGTCGTCGATGTGGATGCCGCGGGCCGCCACGTTGGTGGCGATCAGCGCGGTGACCTCGCCCGTCTTGAACCAGTCCAGGGTGCGGTTGCGCTGCGGCTGCGAGCGGCCGCCGTGCAGGCCGGAGGCGCGCACACCGTCCGCCAGGAGCTTCTTGACCATGCGGTCCACGCCGCGCTTGGTGTCCACGAACATGATCACCCGGCCGTCGCGAGCGGCTATGCGCGTCGCCACGGCCTTCTTGTCGGTCTCGTCCATGACGTACAGGACGTGGTGCTCCATGGTGGTGACCGCACCGGCCGAGGGGTCGACGGAGTGGCCGACCGGGTCGCTCAGGAACATCTTGACCAGCTTGTCGATGTTCTTGTCGAGGGTCGCCGAGAAGAGCATGGTCTGGCCCTCGGGCCGGACCTGCTTGAGCAGCGCGGTGACCTGCGGCATGAAGCCCATGTCGGTCATCTGGTCGGCCTCGTCGAGGACCGTGATCGACACCTGCGACAGGTCCGCGTCGCCGCGGTCGATGAGGTCCTTCAGGCGGCCGGGGGTGGCGACGAGCACCTCGGCGCCGCGGCGCAGGGCGCCCGCCTGCCGGTTGATCGACATGCCGCCGACGACGGTGGCGATGCGCAGGTTGACGGCCGTGGCGTACGGAGCCAGGGAGTCGGTCACCTGCTGCGCGAGCTCGCGGGTCGGTACGAGGACCATCGCGAGCGGCGCCCTCGGCTCCGCGCGGCGGCCGGCGGTACGGGCCAGCAGCGCCAGGCCGAAGGCGAGGGTCTTGCCGGAGCCGGTGCGACCGCGGCCGAGTAGGTCACGGCCGGCGAGGGAGTTCGGGAGGGTCGCCGCCTGGATGGGGAACGGCTCGGTGACGCCCTGGGCCGCGAGGGTCTTCAGCAGCGCCTCGGGCATGTCCATGTCCTCGAACGCGGCGACCGGCGGCAGTGCCGGGACGGTCGGCTCGGGCATGGTGAATTCCTGGGGCCGGGGTGCGGGCGGGGCGGACTTCTGCCGTCCCGCACCAGCCTTCGGACGCCCCTGGGCCGCTCCTCGTCCCCGGGCGGGGCGGCGGCTGGGACGTGCGGAGCTGGAGCTGGTCATGCGAGAAAGCCCTCCTGAAACCGGCAGGTGAAACACAGGTCGAGACAGCAGACAAGCCGGGGCCCGCACCTCGCGGTGCGGACCCCGGCATGCTGAAGGAATTAGGCGGGGATGATGTTCTCCGCCTGGGGGCCCTTCTGGCCCTGCGTCACGTCGAAGGACACGCGCTGGCCCTCGGTGAGCTCACGGAAGCCCTGGGTGGCGATGTTCGAGTAGTGGGCGAAGACGTCCGGGCCGCCGCCGTCCTGCTCGATGAAGCCGAAGCCCTTTTCCGAGTTGAACCACTTCACGGTGCCAAGTGCCATTTTGAATCTCCTGAATAGGCGGCAAGGGCCCCATCCGGAGATTCCGGGAAAAACAATAAAAGCGCCTGAGGAACATTCCCGTCAGGCGCACATAGAGTTCATGGGTACCACAACTGCAACGCCGCTTAATTTAGCACATGTACGCCCCGGTGTGCGGACCGGCCGGTGTGACCTGTGCCCCCGCGCTGTCGGCGGGGGCGGTGGACCGCCGGCCGGCTACAGCCGTTCGATGATCGTCACGTTGGCCTGGCCGCCGCCCTCGCACATGGTCTGGAGGCCGAACCGGCCGCCGGTGCGCTCCAGTTCGTGCAGGAGGGTGGTCATCAGCCTGACCCCGGTCGCGCCCAGCGGGTGGCCCAGGGCGATGGCACCCCCGTTGACGTTGACGCGCTCCGGGTCGGCCCCGGTCTCCTTCAGCCAGGCCAGCACCACCGGGGCGAACGCCTCGTTGATCTCGACCAGGTCGATGTCGGCCAGCGACATGCCGGTCTTCTTCAGCGCGTACGCCGTCGCCGGGATGGGCGCGGAGAGCATGCGGACGGGGTCCTCGCCGCGCACCGAGAGGTGGTGGATGCGGGCACGCGGCCGCAGGCCGTGTTCGTGCAGCGCCCGCCCGGAGGCGATCAGCAGGGCGGCGGCGCCGTCGGAGACCTGGGAGGAGACCGCGGCGGTGATGGTCCCGCCCTCGACGACGGGCTTGAGGGCGGCCATCTTCTCCAGGGTGGTGTCCCTGCGCGGCCCCTCGTCCGCGGCCACGTCCCGGTAGGGTGCGATCTCGCGGTCGAAGCGCCCCTCGTCGACGGCCCGCACGGCCCGCCGGTGGGAGCGGAGCGCGTACTCCTCCATGTCGGAGCGCGAGATGCCCCACTTCCGCGCGATCAGCTGCGCGCCGTGGAACTGGTTGACCGGGGCGTCGCCGTACCGGGCGCGCCAGCCTTCCGAGCCGGCGTAGGGGCCTTCCGTGAGGCCGAGGGGTTCGGCGGCCTGCCGGGAGGCGAAGGCGATCGGGATCATCGACATGTTCTGGGTGCCGCCGGCGACCACGAGGTCCTGGGTGCCGGAGAGCACGCCCTGAGCGGCGAAGTGCACCGCCTGCTGGGAGGAGCCGCACTGGCGGTCGACGGTGACCCCGGGCACCTCCTCGGGCAGGCCGGCGGCGAGCCACGCGGTGCGTGCGATGTCTCCGGCCTGCGGGCCGACCGTGTCGAGGCAGCCGAAGACCACGTCCTCCACGGCGGCCGGGTCCACCCCGGACCGTCCGACGAGCTCCCTGAGGACGTGCGCGCCGAGGTCGGCCGGGTGGACGGCGGACAGGCCCCCGCCGCGCCGCCCGACGGGGGTGCGTACGGCGTCGACTATGTAGGCCTCGGGCATCGGGACTCCTCAGACGGTCGGACCGGTCAGGTGGGGCGCAGGGCGATCCCGTCCAGGACCATCGACAGGTACTGGCGGGCGATCTCTTCGGGGCTGTGCTGTCCGCCCGGCCGGTACCAGGACGCCGCCACCCACACCGTGTCGCGCACGAAGCGGTAGGTGAGGCGGATGTCGAGGTCGGCCCGGAAGACCTGGGCGGCGACTCCTCGTTCCAGCGTCCCCAGCCAGGCCTTCTCGAACTTCTGCTGTGAGTCGGACAGGTAGTGGAACCGGGGCTGGGCGGAGAGGGTGCGGGCTTCCTTCTGGTAGATCGCGACGGCGGCGCGGTGCCGGTCGATCTCGCGGAAGGACTCGGTGACGAGGGCCTCGATGGTCTCCCTGGGGCCGAGTCCGGCGGCGAGGACGGCGTCGTACCCGTCCCACAGCTCGGTCAGGAAGGCGGAGAGGATCTCGTCGAGCATCGATTCCTTGGAATCGAAGTGGTAGTAGAGGCTGCCGGCGAGCATCCCGGCGGCGTCGGCGATCTTGCGGACGGTGGTGGCGTCGTAGCCCTGTGCGGCGAAGACCTCGGCGGCGGTGTCGAGGAGTTCGCGGCGCCGCTCGGGCGAGGGCGTCACCTGCTGCTTCTTCCTGGCCGCCGGCCTGGCTCGCGGCGTGGCTCGGGGCGTGGCTTCCGGCTGGTTCGTTGGCACGCGTCCATTGTCGGGCCAGGTCGTGTCCGGTGGATCCGGGCGGGCTCGCGGCGTCCGGCGCCGGGTCGCGCCGCGCCGCCCCCGGTCGCCGATCCCCCGCGGGGGCTCCCCCGTCCGTGCCGCGGCCCGCGGCGGCGGAGGCCGCGAGCCGGTTCGCCCCGATCCATCGGACCCGGCCTAGGCGCGCTGACTGCTGACGGAGACGGTCTCGCCCGTCATGTACGACGCGTAGCCGCTGGCCAGGAACACGATGACGTTGGCGACCTCCCAGGGCTCGGCGTGGCGGCCGAAGGCCTCGCGGGCGGTGAGTTCGGCCAGGAGTTCCCCGCTGGTGACCTTCACCAGGTGCGGGTGCATGGCCAGGCTCGGGGCGACCGCGTTGACGCGTACGCCGAACTCCGCGGCCTCCAGGGCCGCGCAGCGGGTGAGCGCCATGACCCCGGCCTTGGCCGCGGCGTAGTGGGCCTGGCCCGTCTGGGCGCGCCAGCCGACGACGGAGGCGTTGTTGACGACGACTCCGCCCGTGCCGGTGGCCCTGAAGGAGCGCAGGGCGGCCCGGGTGCAGCGGAAGGTGCCGTTCAGGGTGACGTCGAGGACGCGGTTCCACTGCTCGTCGGTCATGTCGGCGAGGGCCGCGGTGCCGCCGAGCCCGGCGTTGTTGACGACGATGTCGAGGCGGCCGTGAGCCTGTTCGGCGTGGGCGAACAGGGCTCGGACCTGGTCCTCGTCGGTGACGTCGCAGGGCAGGGAGGTGATGCGGCCGGCACCGAACTCGGCCGTGAGCGCGTCCTCGGTCTCCTTGAGCCGGCGGACGTGGGCGTCTCCGATGACGATGCGGGCGCCCTCCTCCAGGAAGCGGCGGGCGGTGGCCCCGCCGATGCCGGCACCCGCGGCGGCGGTGATGACGGCGGTGCGGCCGTGCAGCAAGTGGTGGCCGGCGGTGTACCGGGGCTCGTTCATACGAACTCCTCGACGCTGCTCATGGCCGTACGTTAACCTACCAAACACTTGTTAGGGAAGTGTGGCGTTCGAGGAGGCGGGCACCCGATGGACCTGACCCAGACGGCCGGAGTGGAGGCCTTCCGGGCCGAAGCACGCGCCTGGCTGGCCGACCACGTACCCGCCTCCCCCCTGCCCTCGCTGGAGACCCGGGAGGGCTTCGCCGCGCACCGGGAGTGGGAGGCCCGGCTGCACGCGGACCGCTGGGCGGTGGTGTCCTGGCCCGAGAAGTACGGCGGCCGGGGCGTCGACCTGGTGAAGTGGTTGGTCTTCGAGGAGGAGTACTGGGCGGTCGGCGCGCCGGGCCGGGTCTCGCAGAACGGCATCAGCCTCCTCGCGCCGACGCTCTTCGACCATGCGACGGCCGAACAGCGGGCCCGCGTACTGCCGCCGATGGCGAGCGGCGAGGTGGTCTGGGCGCAGGCCTGGTCGGAGCCGGAGTCGGGCTCCGACCTGGCCTCGCTGACGTCGCGTGCGGTCCGCACCGAGGGCGGCTGGCTGCTGTCCGGGCAGAAAACCTGGTCCTCGCGGGCGGCCTTCGCGGACCGGGCCTTCGGCATCTTCCGCACCGACCCGGACACCCCGAAACCGCACCAGGGGCTGACGTACCTGATGTTCGACCTGCGGGCGCCGGGGGTCACGGTGCGGCCGATCGGCCGTCTCGACGGCAAGCCGGCCTTCGCGGAACTCTTCCTGGACGAGGTCTTCGTCCCGGACGAGGACGTGATCGGGGAGCCCGGGCAGGGCTGGCGGATCGCGATGTCCACCACCGGCAGCGAACGCGGGCTGACCCTGCGCTCCCCCGGCCGGTTCCTCGCGGCGGCGGACCGGCTGGCCGCGCTGTGGCGCGCGCAGGGGGACCCGGCCGACACGGCGCTGCGCGACCGGGTGGCCGACGCGGTGGTCGGGGCGCGCGCCTACGAGCTGTTCACCTGGGCCGGCGCCTCCCGATTCGCCGCGGGCGGGGCCGTCGGCGCCGAGTCCAGCCTGAACAAGGTGTTCTGGTCGGAGTACGACATCGCCCTGCACGAGACGGCACTGGACCTGCTGGGTGCGGACGCCGAGCTCGCGGACGGGGAGTGGGCCGAGCCGTGGGTCTTCTCGCTGGCCGGGCCGATCTACGCCGGGACCAACGAGATCCAGCGCGACATCATCGCCGAGCGGCTGCTCGGCCTGCCGAAGGGCCGCCGCTGATGCGCTTCCTGCCGACCGACGAGCAGTCGGACTTCGCCCGCACCCTGCGCTCCCTGCTGGGCTCGGCCCGGGTTCCGGCGGCGGTACGGGCCTGGGCGGACGGCGCGTACGCGCCCGGGCTGGCGCTGCGCTCCCGGCTCGCGGCGACGGGCCTGTTCGCGCTGGCCGCCCCCGAGGCCTACGAGGGGGCCGGCCTGCTCCCGGCGGAGCTGTCGCTGGGCTTCGTGGAGCTGGGCCGGGCCGGGATGCCGGGGCCGGTGGTGGAGAGCGCCGCCGCGTCGGTGCTGCTGTCGGAACTGGGGGACGAAAAGCTCGCCGAGCGGTTCCTGCCCGGCCTGGTCGCGGGTGAGGCCTGGGCCACCCTGACGCTGCCGGACGGCGGGCCGTACGCCCTGGACGCGGACGCGGCCACGTACTGCTTCACCGTGTCGGCGGCCGGCGAGCTGCGGCTGGCCGCCCCCGCGCCGGGGGAAGTCCTGCGGTCGACGGACCCGGCGCGGCGGCTGTCGCGCCCCACGGCGGCCGGGGGCGCACTCCTGGCCGCGGGGCCGGCTGTGGCGCGCGCGGCCGGGGCGGCCGGGCGCTGGGCCCGGCTGCTGACGGCGGCCCAGTGCCTGGGCGTGGGCGAGGCACTGCTGGAGCGGACGGTCGGATACGTCCGGCAGCGCACGCAGTTCGGGGTGCCGGTCGGCTCCTTCCAGGCGGTCAAGCACCGGCTGGCCGACACCCTCCTGGCCCTGGAGTTCGCCCGCCCGCTGCTGTGGGCGGCGGCGCTGTCGCTCGCCCCCGGCGACGTGGCGGCGGCGAAGCTGCGGTGCGGAGAGGCGGCGTACCGGGCGGCCATGACAGCCCTCCAGCTCCACGGCGCGGTCGGCTACACCGAGGAGCTGGACCTGTCGCTGTGGCTGCGCAAGGCACGCCCGCTGCGGGACGCCTGGGGCACGCCGTCGGCGTGCCGGGCGGAGGTGCTGCGGTCGGTCACACCCGGCTGACGTGGAGTCCGACCACGTAGTTCTCTTCGACCGTGCCGTCGGGGAAGAGCGGGGCCAGCAGCTCCCGTTCCGCCGCGAAGTAGTCGCGGGTGCCGGCCTCGCCCAGCATCAGGAAGGCGGAGTGGCTGGCCAGGTTGGCGAGGTGTGCGTCCAGCGGGATGCGCCGGGACCAGCGCACGGTGCGGGAGGTGAACCCGCCGAAGCCGCGGGGCAGGGTACGGAAGCCCTGCCCGCCGGCCGCCCCGAAGAACGCCGCCAGCCGGGCCTCCTGCTCGGCGATCCAGGGCACGGTGAGGTCCGGGTCGTTCCACCAGAGGGCGAGCGCGCCGCCGGGGCGCAGGACGCGGCGGGCCTCGGGGACGGAGCGGGCCGGGTCGGTCCAGTGCCAGGCCTGGGCGTAGGTCAGGAGGTCGAACGCGGCGGTGGCCAGCGGAAGCCGGTCCCCGTCCCCGCGTACGACCGGGATCCCGGGATGCGCCCGGCGCAGCTGCGCGGCCATCCCGTCCCCGGGCTCCACTGCGAGGACGTCGGCGCCCCGCTCGTGCAGCACGGCGGTGGCGATCCCGGTGCCCGCGCCCACGTCGGCCACGCGCGCCCCGGCGAGCGGGCGCCCGGCGAGCTCCTCGACGGCGTCGAAGAGGGCCGGCGGGTAGCCGGGGCGGTGGGCGGCGTAGGAAGCGGCAGCGGCGTCGAAGGAACGGGCACGTGTCGTCATGCGTCCATTGTTTTCGATCACATGGGCCGGGCAACAGGATCGAGGTGTCAGGGCCGGATCGCACCGGACTCCCCTGTCAGACGCGGGCCGTTGCGCAGGACCGCACCCGACGCTCTCCGCGCCGTCGCATACGAGGACGGGTCGGATCAGCGGAGGCCGCACGGGGCGACCGGCGTCGACCGCCGGAGCAGTCACGGCCGCGGAGCGTTCGGCATACCCTCACCCCATGACGAGCAGCGCCATCAGCCTCCGCAAGGTCGAGGAGTCGGCTCCGGCCCTCGTGAAGCTCTACAAGACGGCCGGGGTGTCCCTGCGCAAGTACGGCCTGGAGGGCGGACGCGCCGCCGTCTACCTGGTCCTGGACTACTCCGGGTCGATGCGCCCCTACTACCAGGACGGCAGCGTGCAGGCCCTCGCCGACCGCGTGCTGGGGCTGTCCGCGCACCTGGACGACGACGGCCGCGTGCCGGTGGTCTTCTTCTCCACCGAGGTCGACGCGGTCGAGGAGATCTCCCTGGCCGGGCACGAGGGCCGGGTCACCGAGATAGCCTCCCGCCTGGGCCACATGGGCAAGACGGCCTATCACGCGGCGATGGACGCGGTGATCGACCACTACCTCGACTCCGGTGCGACGGCCCCCGCCCTCGTCGTCTTCCAGACCGACGGCGGGCCGATCAACAAGCCCCTGGCCGAGAAGTACCTGTGCAAGGCGGCCCGGCTGCCGCTCTTCTGGCAGTTCGTCGGCTTCGGCAACACCCGCAGCACCCAGTTCGACTTCCTGCGCCGGCTGGACGAGCTGCCCGTGCCCGCCCGACGGCCCGTGGACAACGCCGGCTACTTCCACGCGGGCCCGGACCCGCGCGCCGTGCCGGACGGCGAACTGTACGACCGCCTCGTCGGGGAGTTCCCGGCCTGGCTGGCGGCGGCACGCGGTGCGGGCATCGTGCGCGCCTGACCGGGGTGCGCGGGTGCCCGCGCTTTGATGGACGTATGACGCATACCAGTTGGGCAGTCTTCGAGAAGGCGGAACCGGACTTCGCGGCGGCCGTCCAGGCCCGCTTCGCGCAGTACCCGCACCACGTCCTGGCCACCCTGCGCAAGGACGGCTCCCCGCGGGTGACCGGCCTGAACGTCGACATCCGGGGCGGCGAGCTGTGGCTGGGGATGATGGCCGGCTCGATGAAGGCCAGAGACCTCCAGCGCGACCCGCGCTTCGCCCTGCACACCAATCCGGGCGAGGGCGAGACCATGCCGGACGGGGACGTACGGATCTCCGGGCGCGCGGTGGAGCTCGTGGACCCGCCCGAACTCCACCGGTACGCGGAGGAGACGGAGACCCCGCACCCCTTCCACCTCTTCTACGCCGATCTCACGGAGGTCGTCCACATCGGCATCGAGGGCGACGACCTGGTGGTGCGGACCTGGCTGCCGGACCACAGCCTGCGCACCCAGCGCCGGGGAACCGATGACGAACCACCGCGCGAGGACCCGGCGCCGGAGGACGAGCCGGGAGGCGGGGGCCTGCCCCGGAGCGGCGCGGCCCCCGGTGCGTAGGCCGGCGGAGCGGCGGCGCAGCGGCCGGGCGCAGAACCAGTAGCGGTCGGGCGGGCCGGTGGGCGATCCGTGCGGAGGCCGGAGGTGGTGAAGCAGCCGAAGGGGTCCGCTTCCCGGTCCGCGCGGCCCCGGACCTGCCGGCCGGACCGGACGAGCACCGCCCCCGGGGCGTAGGCTCTCGGTCCATGACGACTCCCCACTGCTACGCGTGCAGCCAGGAGGCCGTGTTCGACGACCTTCCACCACGCGAGTGCGTGGCACACGACCGGCAATGGCGGGTGGCGCACGCCTTCAACACCGCATTGCCCGGCTGGCTGGTGCTGCTGCCGCGGCGCCACGTCCTCACGGTTCACGACCTCACCGCCGCCGAGGCATCGTCCCTGGGGGTGTGGCAGGTCAGACTCTCCCGGGCGCTGCGGAGCGTGACCGGTTGCGCCAAGACCTACGTCGTCCAGTTCGCCGAGGCCGAAGGCTTCGCGCACGTTCACTTCCACATCGTTCCGCGCACGGCGGATCTGCCGCCCGAGCATCGCGGGCCGGGTGTTTTCGAGCTGCTCCGGCGACCGGAGCACGAGCGGGTGACGACCGGGCAGGCCGACCGGATGGCCCTCTCCCTCCGTGACCGGCTGAACGGATACCCGGACGCTCAGTAGGCGACCGGTGCCTCCGCGCCGGCGCCTGCCGGAATCCCGACCGGCACCGGGCCGCCCCGGCCGGGTCCCCGCTCCGCACCGCCCGGCGGAACGGAGCGCGCGCCCGCTCCTGCACTGCGAAACGGGAGAGGAACCGGGAGCCGCACGGCCGCGACGAACAACGCCCATGAGGCGGCGGGGAACGCGAGAACCGGGCCGGTCTCGGCCAGCTTGCTGTCACGGACGCGGATCGGGCCGGGAAGGCCGTCTGACACCTCGACGCAGTCGCCTCCTTCGCCGTTGCTGTACGAGGACTTGCGCCAGGACAGGCCGTTCACGTCTGCGCGCATGTCGCGTACTCCTCCGCCACCGACTCGATCAGGGTCAGGGACACCTCCGGTGACAACGCAGCAGCCCTGGCAAGATCGTATGACCTCCAGTAGCGCTGAACCAGGGCCGGATAGTCGAGCAGTTGCCCCGCATGGGGTCCCTCCGTATAGGCGACATCGGGCGCGTCCGGGAACTGGATGATGCGCACCATCGAGTTCAGGGCGCCATGGGCGCCGGCCGAGAACGGCACCACCTGCGCGGTGATCCGGTGCGCCCGGACGTACGAAGCGATGTGCCGCAACTGTGCGGCCATCACAGCAGGCCCTCCGACGGTCGTCCGGAGCACCGACTCGTGCAGAACCACCCACATCTCGGGCGTCTCCGGATCGACGAGGAGTCGAGCACGTTCGGTGCGCGCCGCGACCAGGGCTTCAACGCGCTCTGACAGCGCGGTCGGGCTGGCTGCCCGGATGACCGCCCGCGCGTAGTCGTCCGTCTGGAGCAGTCCGGGAACCAGCATGCAGGCGTACTCGTAGGTGGCCGTCGCCAGCCCTTCCAGCTCGGCCACGCCGGCGAAGTACTCGATGTGCTTGGACTTGAAGGCCCGGGCCAGGCGGAAGAAGTAGTCCCCTGTGTTCAGCTCTCTGTCGATGAGCTTGGCGATCTCCGGGCGCAGTCGGCGCCGCCCGCTCTCCATCATTCCGACGTAGGCCCCCGTGGCGAAGATCCGCTCGCCCAGCCCCTCCTGGGTCAAGCCCGCGGCCTCCCGCTTGCCCCGCAGTTCCTCACGGGCGAACTCCTCCGGCGTCTGTGCCCCGTCCTCGTCATTCGGCTTGGCCATGAGCCAACTCCCCGCTCCCGCAGTGCCCTCGCTCCGTGAAAAGCGTAGTCCTCGCCTCCCCGGCGGTTCAGCGGAACGCATGGATACGACCACCCGACGCCGCAGCGCCCGCCACCCCTGGTCGGGGACGTGGCGGGCGCTGCGTCGGGTGTTCCGTACGCCGTTGTACGGACCGTATGAGGGGTCCCGCCCTTCGCGAGGCGGGGGTGCTTGCCGGTGCCTACACGGTCAGCGAGCGGTCCGTCGGCTTGACCGGGTACGGGAGGGTGCTGCTGCCGGTCAGGTAGCGGTCCACGCCACGGGCGGCCGAGCGGCCCTCCGCGATGGCCCAGACGATGAGGGACTGGCCGCGGCCCGCGTCGCCGGCGACGAAGACGCCGTCGACGTTGGTCGCGTACGAGGCGTCGCGGTCGATGTTGCCGCGGGCGTCCAGCTCCACACCGAACTGCTGGACCAGGCCGTTCGCCTGGTCGGTGCCCGTGAAGCCCATCGCCAGGGTCACCAGCTGCGCGGGGAGGACGCGCTCGGTGCCGGGCTTCTGGACGAGCTTGCCGTCGACGAACTCGACCTCGACCAGGTGCAGGGCCTGGACGTTGCCGTCCTCGTCGCCCTCGAAGTGGGTGGTGGAGACGGAGTAGACCCGCTCGCCGCCCTCCTCGTGGGCCGAGGTGACCTTGTAGAGCATCGGGAAGGTCGGCCACGGCTGGTTGGCGTTCCGCTCCTCGCCCGGCTTCGGCATGATCTCCAGCTGGGTGACCGAGGCCGCGCCCTGGCGGTGGGCGGTGCCCACGCAGTCCGCGCCGGTGTCGCCGCCGCCGATGACGACCACGTGCTTGCCCTCGGCCGTGATGGGCGGGGCCAGGAAGTCGCCCTCCTGGACCTTGTTCGCGAGCGGCAGGTACTCCATCGCGAAGTGGATGCCCCCCAGGTCGCGGCCCGGGACCGGCAGGTCGCGCGAGACGGTGGCGCCGGCGGCGACGACCACCGCGTCGAACCGCTTGCGCAGGTCGGTCGCCGTGATGTCCCGGCCGACCTCGATGCCGGTGCGGAACTTGGTGCCCTCCGCGCGCATCTGCTCGATGCGGCGGTTGATGTGCACCTTCTCCATCTTGAACTCGGGGATGCCGTAGCGGAGCAGGCCGCCGATGCGGTCCGCACGCTCGTAGACGACCACGGTGTGGCCGGCCCGGGTCAGCTGCTGGGCGGCGGCCAGGCCGGCCGGTCCGGAGCCGATCACGGCAACGGTCTTGCCGGACAGGCGCTCCGGGGCCTGCGGGGTGACGTCTCCGTTGTCCCACGCCTTGTCGATGATCGAGACTTCGACGTTCTTGATGGTGACGGCGGGCTGGTTGATGCCGAGGACGCACGCCGACTCGCACGGGGCCGGGCACAGGCGGCCGGTGAACTCCGGGAAGTTGTTCGTCGCGTGCAGCCGCTCCGACGCCGCCGCCCAGTCATCGCGGTAGGCGTAGTCGTTCCACTCGGGGATCAGGTTCCCGAGCGGGCAGCCGTTGTGGCAGAACGGGATGCCGCAGTCCATGCAGCGGCCGGCCTGCTTGCTGATGATCGGCAGCAGCGAGCCCGGGACGTAGACCTCGTTCCAGTCCTTCAGCCGGTCGGCGACGGGACGGGAGCAGGCGGTCTCGCGCGTGGTGGTGAGGAAGCCCTTCGGGTCAGCCATGGGTCGCCGCCTCCATCATCTTCTCCGTGGTCTCGGTTTCCGAGAGTCCGGCGAGCTCAGCGGCGTCCTTGGCGGCGAGCACTGCCTTGTACGTGGTCGGGATGATCTTGCTGAAGCGGTCCGCCGCGGCGGACCAGTCAGCCAGGAGCTTCGCGGCCACGGTCGAGCCGGTCTCCTCCTCGTGGCGGCGCACCACATCGTGCAGCCACTGCTTGTCGGTGTCGGACAGGGCCTCGACCGCGCCCGCGTTGCCGACGTTGACGTTGTGCGGGTCGAGGTCGACGACGTACGCGACGCCGCCCGACATGCCGGCCGCGAAGTTGCGGCCCGTCTCGCCCAGGACGACTGCCGTGCCGCCGGTCATGTACTCGCAGCCGTGGTCGCCCACGCCCTCCGAGACGACCAGGGCACCGGAGTTGCGGACGCAGAAGCGCTCGCCGGTGCGGCCGCGCAGGAACATCTCGCCGCCGGTGGCTCCGTAGCCGATGGTGTTGCCGGCGATGGTGGAGTACTCGGCGAGGTGGTCGGCACCGCGGTCCGGGCGGACCACGATCCGGCCGCCGGACAGGCCCTTGCCGACGTAGTCGTTGGCGTCGCCCTCCAGGCGGAGGGTGACGCCCTTCGGGACGAAGGCGCCGAAGGACTGGCCGGCGCTGCCCGTGAAGGTCAGGTCGATCGTGTTGTCGGGCAGGCCCGCGCCGCCGAACCGCTTGGTGACGTGGTGGCCGAGCATCGTACCGACGGTCCGGTTGATGTTCCGGATGGCGACCTGGGCGCGGACCGGCTGGGCCGCCTCGGCGGTCTCGGCGTTCAGCGCGTCGGCCGCGAGCTCGATCAGCTCGTTGTCGAGGGCCTTCTCCAGACCGTGGTCCTGCTCGATCAGGGCGTGGCGGACCGCGCCCTCGGGCAGCTCGGGCACGTAGAAGAGCGGCTCCAGGTCGAGACCCTGCGCCTTCCAGTGCGAGACGGCCTTGGTGGTGTCCAGCAGCTCGGCGTGGCCGACGGCCTCCTCGATCGTGCGGAAGCCCAGCTCGGCGAGCAGCTCGCGCACCTCCTCCGCGATGAACTCGAAGAAGTTGACGACGAATTCGGGCTTGCCGGAGAACCGGTCGCGCAGGACCGGGTTCTGGGTGGCGATGCCGACCGGGCAGGTGTCCAGGTGGCAGACGCGCATCATGACGCAGCCGGAGACGACGAGCGGCGCGGTCGCGAAACCGAACTCCTCGGCGCCGAGCAGGGCGGCGATGACCACGTCGCGGCCGGTCTTGAGCTGGCCGTCGGTCTGGACGACGATGCGGTCGCGCAGGCCGTTGAGCAGCAGGGTCTGCTGGGTCTCGGCGAGACCCAGCTCCCAGGGACCGCCCGCGTGCTTGAGCGAGGTGAGCGGGGAAGCGCCCGTTCCGCCGTCGTGGCCGGAGATCAGGACGACGTCCGCGTGGGCCTTGGAGACGCCCGCCGCGACCGTGCCGACGCCGACCTCGGAGACCAGCTTCACGTGGATGCGGGCGGCCGGGTTGGCGTTCTTGAGGTCGTGGATCAGCTGGGCCAGGTCCTCGATGGAGTAGATGTCGTGGTGCGGCGGCGGGGAGATCAGGCCGACGCCCGGGGTGGAGTGCCGGGTCTTGGCGACCCACGGGTAGACCTTGTGGCCGGGCAGCTGGCCGCCCTCGCCGGGCTTGGCACCCTGCGCCATCTTGATCTGGATGTCGTCCGCGTTGACCAGGTACTCGCTCGTCACGCCGAAGCGGCCGGAGGCGACCTGCTTGATGGAGGAGCGGCGCGCCGGGTCGTACAGGCGCTCGGGGTCCTCGCCGCCCTCACCGGTGTTGGACTTGGCGCCCAGCTGGTTCATGGCGATGGCGAGGGTCTCGTGCGCCTCCTTGGAGATGGAGCCGTACGACATGGCGCCGGTGGAGAAGCGCTTGACGATCTCGGAGACCGGCTCGACCTCGTCGAGGGAGATCGGGGTACGCCCCGGCAGTCCGGTCTTGAAGCCGAAGAGGCCGCGCAGCGTCATCAGGCGCTCGGACTGCTCGTTCACACGGTCCGTGTACTGCCGGAAGATGTCGTACCGGCGGTTGCGGGTGGCGTGCTGGAGGCGGAAGACCGTCTCCGGGTCGAACAGGTGCGGCTCGCCCTCGCGGCGCCACTGGTACTCGCCGCCGATCTCCAGGGCGCGGTGCGTGGCCGCGACGCCGGAGACCGGGTACGCCTTGGCGTGGCGGGCGGCCACCTCCTTGGCGATGACGTCCAGGCCGGCGCCGCCGATCTTGGTGGCGGTGCCGTTGAAGTAGGTCTCGACGAACGCGTCGTCCAGGCCGACGGCCTCGAAGACCTGGGCGCCGCGGTAGGAGGCGACGGTGGAGATGCCCATCTTGGACATGACCTTCAGGACGCCCTTGCCGAGCGCGTAGATCAGGTTCCGGATGGCCTGCTCCGGCTCCAGGCCGGACAGGAAGGTACCGGCGCGCAGCAGGTCCTCGACGGACTCCATGGCGAGGTACGGGTTGACCGCGGCGGCGCCGTAGCCGATGAGCAGCGCGACGTGGTGGACCTCGCGCACGTCACCGGCCTCGACCAGCAGCCCCACCTGGGTGCGCTGCTTGGTGGCGATGAGGTGGTGGTGCACGGCGGCGGTGAGCAGCAGCGACGGGATCGGCGCGTGCTCGGCGTCCGAGTGGCGGTCCGAGAGGACGATCAGGCGGGCGCCGCCCGCGATGGCCGCGTCGGCCTCGGCGCGGATCTCCTCGATCCGGGCGGCGAGCGACTCGCCGCCGCCGGAGACCCGGTAGAGGCCGGAGAGCGTGGCGGCCTTCATCCCGGGCATGTCGCCGTCGGCGTTGATGTGGATGAGCTTGGCCAGCTCGTCGTTGTCGATCACCGGGAAGGGCACGGTGACGCTGCGGCAGGAAGCCGCGGTCGGCTCCAGCAGGTTGGACTGCGGGCCGATCGAGGACAGCAGCGAGGTGACGAGTTCTTCGCGGATGGCGTCCAGCGGCGGGTTGGTGACCTGCGCGAACAGCTGGGTGAAGTAGTCGAAGAGCAGCCGGGGGCGCTCGGACAGCGCCGCGATCGGGGAGTCCGTGCCCATGGAGCCGAGCGGCTCGCCGCCGGTACGGGCCATCGGCGCGAGGATGACGCGCAGCTCCTCCTCGGTGTAGCCGAAGGTCTGCTGGCGGCGGGTGACCGAGGCGTGCGTGTGCACGATGTGCTCGCGCTCGGGCAGGTCGGTCAGCTCGATCTCGCCGGTCTCCAGCCATTCGGCGTACGGGGCGGCGGAGGCGAGCTCGTCCTTGATCTCGTCGTCCTCGACGATCCGCTTCCGGGCGGTGTCGACGAGGAACATCTTGCCGGGCTGCAGGCGGCCCTTGCGGACGACCTTGGCCGGGTCGATGTCGAGGACACCGACCTCGGAGCCGAGGACGACGAGGCCGTCGTCGGTGACCCAGTAGCGTCCGGGGCGCAGGCCGTTGCGGTCGAGGACCGCGCCGACCTGGGTGCCGTCGGTGAAGGTGACGCAGGCGGGGCCGTCCCAGGGCTCCATCATCGTGGAGTGGTACTGGTAGAACGCGCGGCGGGCCGGGTCCATGGAGGTGTGGTTCTCCCACGCCTCCGGGATCATCATCAGCACGCTGTGCGGCAGCGACCGGCCGCCGAGGTGGAGCAGCTCCAGGACCTCGTCGAAGGAGGCCGAGTCGGAGGCGTCCGGGGTGCAGATCGGGAAGATGCGGTCGAGCGCGCCCTCACCGAAGGCGGTCGAGGCGAGCTGGGACTCACGGGCCTTCATCCAGTTCCGGTTGCCCTTGACCGTGTTGATCTCGCCGTTGTGCGCGACGAAGCGGTACGGGTGGGCGAGCGGCCAGGATGGGAAGGTGTTCGTGGAGAACCGGGAGTGGACCAGGGCGAGCGCCGAGGCGAAGCGGCGGTCGGAGAGGTCCGGGAAGAAGGGCTCCAGCTGGCCGGTGGTCAGCATGCCCTTGTAGACGATGGTCCGGGCGGAGAGCGACGGGAAGTACACGCCGGCCTCGCGCTCGGCGCGCTTGCGCAGCACGAAGGCCTTGCGGTCCAGCTCGATGCCGGCCGCCCCGCCCCCGGAGACGAAGAGCTGGCGGAAGGCCGGCATGGTGGCGCGGGCGCCGTTGCCGAGCAGGTCGGGGGTAACCGGGACCTCGCGCCAGCCGAGGACCGTGAGGTTCTCCTCGGCGGCGATGGCCTCGACCCGCTCCGCGGCGACGGCCTGTGCGGTGCCGTCGGCGGGCAGGAAGGCGATGCCGACGGCGTACGCGCCGGCCTCGGGGAGCTCGAATCCGGCGACCTCGCGGAGGAAGGCGTCCGGCACCTGGGACAGGATTCCCGCGCCGTCGCCGGAGTCCGGCTCGGAGCCGGTGGCGCCACGGTGCTCGAGGTTCCGCAGAACGGTCAGGGCCTGCTCAACGAGGGTGTGGGTGGCCTCGCCGGTGAGGTTCGCCACGAATCCGACGCCGCAGGCGTCCTTCTCGTTGCGCGGGTCGTACATGCCCTGCTGGGCGGGGCGACCGTCCATGGGCGACCAGGCGGTGTTCAGGCCGGTCGCGGAGTGCGTGGATGCGGAACGCATCGGCTCTCCCGTCGTCGTCGTGGCATATGTGCTGGCCGAGGGACGACGTTGGCCCTCTGCGAAATTTCGTGCAGATTACATGATGACGACAATCCCGAGAAGCGGATATGCCATTCCAGCATGCGGACACTGCGCGAGGCAGAAAGAGGGGACTTCCGCGGCGCTCTACGGGCGGATCGCGGGGTGGCGCCGGGCGGTCCCGGCGTGTTCCCGCGCATCCCGGCGCAGTGCGTGGGGCGAAGGTCCCGATACAGGGCGAGCATCATTGCCCGCCCGGAGTCCTGGAGTGATGCCCAGGGGACACGGGATCGAAACCACCGAGTAACGGACTACTTATGTTGCGTACTGCATAGTGTCTCACTCCGATGGTCGTCAGCCTATGGCCGCGCCGATCCAGGTGCCCAGGACGTACGTCACACCGGCGGCCGCGCCGCCGAGCAGCAGCTGGCGCAGGCCGCTGTACCACCACGACCGGGCGGTGACCCGGGCGACGACCGCGCCGCAGGCGAAGAGGCCGGCCAGCGCGAGCAGCACCGCCGGCCACAGGGCCGTGGCGCCGAGCAGGTACGGCAGTACGGGCAGCAGCGCACCCAGGGCGAAGGAACCGAAGGACGAGACGGCGGCGACGAGCGGCGACGGCAGGTCGTCGGGGTCGATGCCGAGCTCCTCGCGGGCGTGGATCTCCAGGGCCTGCTCGGGGTCGCGGGACAGCTGCAGGGCGACCTCGCGGGCGAGCGCCGGCTCGACGCCGCGCGAGACGTACAGCTCGGCCAGCTCCTCCATCTCGTCGACGGGGTGCTTGCGCAGCTGCTGCCGCTCGACGTCGAGCTCGGCGAGGACCAGTTCGCGCTGGGAGGCCACGGAGGTGTACTCGCCGGCGGCCATCGAGAAGGCTCCGGCGGCGAGTCCGGCGAGGCCCGTGATCACGATGGTCTGCGGGGCGACGGCTCCGCCGGCCACGCCGGTCATGAGGGCGAGGTTGGAGACGAGCCCGTCCATCGCGCCGAAGACGGCCGGCCTCAGCCATCCGCCGTTGACATCGCGGTGGGTGTGGTTGTCGCGGTGGGCGGTGTGCAGCGGCGCTTCGACGTCGATGATGGACATGTGGTGCTGTCTCCCCAATTGTCGTGGCGGACGCCATGACGCGCCCCGCTCCCCCTGAACGCCTCGAAACTACGCACGATTTCCGACGCCCGCCAGCAAGGAAGGCCGTACTTACCTGCGGTTTTGCGGGTCGGCGACCGGGTGACGCCGGTGTTCGCGGGGTGTTTCGCGGCGCGCGGCAAACCGTATGTCATGGCACAAATCCCCCATGGGCTCATGATGGGCCCCATCCACGTGGGAGAGGCGCGCCAATGGAGCCGGTGAAGCAGATTGCATGCGATCCGCAGGTCCTCCTGGAACGGGCCAGGGGCGCTCTTCTGGGGCTCGCGGTGGGCGACGCGCTCGGCGCCCCCGCGGAGAACATGAAGCCGTCGGAAATCCGGGCGCGATGGGGCCGCATCGAGGGCTTCGTGTCGGACGACCCGGCAGGCACCGACGACACCGAGTACGCGATCTTCTCGGGGCTGCTCCTGGCCCGCCACGGCTCGGCGCTCACCGTCTCCCATGTCGAACGGGCGTGGCACCACTGGATCGCGGACCTCGACGAAGGCCCCTTCCGGGGGGCGGGGTTCTCCGAGCGCGGCACCCTGGAGAACCTCCGCCGCGGCCTGGCCGCGCCCATTTCCGCGCAGCACCGGCACGCGTGGTCGGACGGACTGGCCATGCGGGCCGCGCCGTTCGGGGTCTTCGCGGCGGGCCGGCCCGCCGAGGCGGCGCGGCTGGTCGCCATCGACGGCACGGTCAGTCACGACGGGGAGGGCATCTACGGCGGCCAGGCGGTGGCGGCGGGCGTGGCGGCGGCCATGGCGGGCGGCAGTGCGGCGTCCGTGGTCTCCGCCGCCCTGTCGGTCATTCCGTCTGACTCGTGGACGGCCCGTTCCCTGCGCCGGGCGGTCACCGCCGCCCCGCGCGGGGAACGGGCGGTGCGCTCGGCGGTGGTCATCGGCGGCTACCCCTGGACGGACCTGGCGCCGGAGGCAGTGGGCCTGGCGTTCGGCGCCTTCGCCGCCTGCCGCGGCGACTTCCCCTCCTCCGTGCTCACCGCCGTGAACATGGGCCGCGACGCGGACACCACCGCCGCGGTGGCGGGCGCCCTGGCCGGCGCCATGTCGGGCGCCGCGGCGATCCCCGCCGCCTGGGGCTCAGCCATCGGCCCGGTGCGCGGAAGCTGCCTGCCGTCGATGCGGGGCTACCACGTCCTGGACATCGCGGACCTCCTCACCCCGGAATACGAGGCCGCCCGATGACTCCGTCCCCCGCGACCGGACCCACCCCACCCGAGCCCGCACCGGCCCTCCCGGCCGGGCAGCGGCGTCCCGCACCGGCCGACCGGGCGGAAGCCCTGGCCGGACGCGGCCCGGATGGGCGGCCGCAGGCGGCTGCGACCGGCCCCGGCGACACCTCGGGCCGCAGGGCGCAGGCCCTGCCGCGGATCGGACCGGCGGGGCCGGCGGCCGCGAGCCCCGGACCGGCCGGGCCGGAGGGCGGGGCGGCGGCGCTGCGACCGCCGGTGCGGGCGGACACCCACGGCGGGGCGTCGGCACTACGGGCCGTGATCCGGCCCGCGGCGGCCCCGCGGCCCGGACAACGGGCAGCGGACCGGCGCCCCATCGAAGGCCTCCTGCTCGGGCTGGCCGCAGGCGACGCGGCCGGCTGGCCCGCAGCCCGGCACCGCGCCAGCCGGATGCCGCAGTGGACCCGCCGCCTCACCCGCGAGCTCGACACCTTCGCCGAGCAGAACGCCACCACCACCCTCCCCGTCCCCATCGCCCTCAACCAGCCCCCGGAGCCACTGCGCCTCGGCCCGTCCGACGACGCCGAATGGGCGGCATTCGCCGCCGAGTCCGTGCTCACCGCCGCGGGCGTCCTGCTCAGCGACCTCTCCCGTTCCCGCCGCATGCGCGCCGCCATCGACCTCGCCTGGAACGCCCTCGCCTCCGAGGTCGCCGCGGCAGCGGAACGCGCACCCGAGGTGGAGTCCGCCGTCCTGCCCCTGCGCGCGCGGATCTCGGTACGCGCCGGCCTCGGCAACCTCGCCGCGGGCCTGCGCCCGCCGGCCACCGGCCACGACAACCCGCACTACTTCGACGACGCCGCCTGCGTCCGCGCCTGCGTGCTCGCCGTCGTGCACCCCGGCGACGCCGGGGCCGCCGCCGACCTCGCCGAGTTCGACGCCCGCTACACCCAGGACGGCGACGGCGTGCACGGCGCCCGCGCCATGGCCGCCGCCATCGCCACCGCCCTGACCACGGCGGACGTCGACGCCGCCGTCGACGCCGCGCTCGCCCGGCTGCCCGCTGCCACCGAGATCGGCCGCAACGCCCGGCACGCCGTCGGTCTGGCCCGCGCCCATGCGGACGGCGGCGCGTTCGCCATCGTCCCGACCCTTGAGCACGAGATCGTGGACCACGTGTACAGCTACGGCATCGCCGCCGCCGAGACCGTCCCCGTCGCCCTCGCCCTGGCGACCGCCGCACGCGGCAGGACGGGCGAGGCCGTGCCGGCCGCCGCATGCCTGTCCCGCGTCGCGGACTCCGCTCCCGCCCTGGCCGGCGCGCTCACCGGCGCGATCGGCGGCGGCGACTCCGTTCCCGCCGCCTGGCGCGAGGCCTGCCGCACCCTCTCGGGGTGCGCCCTCCCCCGCCTCGCCGGCACCGACCTGGTCGAACTCGCCACGCTCCTCGCACGGACGGAACTCACCTCACCCAAGGGATGATTCGGACATGACGCTCACGTTGGAGGACCGGGCCCTCGGGGCCCTCGTCGGCGCCGCCGTCGGCGACGCCCTCGGCGGCCCGGTGGAGGGCTGGACCCCGGACCAGATCGTCGAACGGCACGGCGGCCGCGTGCACGGCGTCGTCGGCCCGTGGCACGAGAACTGGCGCACCGCCCGCCCCATCGCGCCGTACCACAAAGGCGACGGACACGTCACGGACGACACCTTGATGACGCACGCGCTGGTACGGGTGTACGAGACGGTACGGGACCACCTCGACGCGTACGCCGTCGCCGAGCACCTGGTCCCCGATCTGATGACCATCCCGCGCTGGATCCCCGAACTGGAGGCCGAGGCACTGCCGTTGCAGCGGATCTTCCTCGCGGAGAAGTGGATGGTGACCCGCCTGCACTACGCGCACGCGGATCCGCGCGAGGCCGGCACCGGCAACATCGTCAACTGCGGCGCGGCCATGTACATGGCCCCGGTGGGCATCGTCAACGCGGGCAACCCGGCCGGGGCCTACGCCGAGGCCCTGGACGTCGCCGGGGCGCACCAATCCTCGTACGGGCGGGAGGCCGCGGGCGTCTTCGCGGCGGCGGTGGCGGCGGCGTGCCTGCCGGGGGCGACGGCCGCCTCGGTGGTGCAGGCAGCCCTGTCCCTGGCCAAGGACGGCACGCGCGCGGCGATCGCCGCCGTCGGCGAAGTGGCGTGCCGGTACCGGGACTTCGAGTCGGCGCTCGCCCCGCTGCGGGCGGCGGTGGCCCCCTACGACTCGGTCGGCCCGGACTACCGCACCCCGTCGCTCGACGCCCGCCGCCCGTCCCGCCTCCATGCCATCGAGGAGCTCCCGATCGCGCTGGGGATGCTGCTGGTCGCGGACGGACGGTACGAGACGGCCGTGCTCGGCGCCGTCAACTACGGGCGGGACTGCGACTCCATCGCCACCATGGCGGGGGCGATCGCCGGAGCCCTGGGCGGCGAGGCCGCGGTGCCGGCGGTCTGGGCCAAACAGGTCGCCGGAGCCAGCCGCCTGGACCTGCACGCCCCGGCCGTCGCGCTGGCCGCCGTGGCCCGGGAGGTCTTCGCCCGCGACCGGGCCCGCCGCCGCGCCCACGAGTCGGCCTTCGCCGCGATCGCGACCCCCTGATGCCCCCGCCGACGCCCCCGTCCCCCTGCGGCCCCCCTCCGGCCGGCCCCGCGCCCCGGTCCGGGAGCCCGGGCCCCACCCGCCCGGCCCCCCGGACCGCCGCGACACCGCCGAGGGCGGTCACCGGCTCCGCCCCCGGTGCGGGCCCGAAGCCCGGCACCGGATCGGCACCGGGCACGCCGGAACCGCCGTTCGGCTCCCCGGCAGCGGCCGTCACCCCGAGCGGAGCGGCAGCGGCCCGGGAACGCCCTGCCGGACCCGGCCCGGTCGGCGGCGTGCGTCTGACCTGGGCGCAGCCCGAGGACCTGGTCGGGCACGAGCTGCGTCAGGCGGCCGAGGACGGCCGGGACCCCGGCCCCGCCCTGCGGACCTGGTCCGCCGCGGGCGGCCACCCGGCGCCGGAGCGCGCCGGGGCCTCTCCCGTCCCGGCGTCCCCGCACCTGCGGGCGCTGGCCTCCCGCCTGCTGGACGAACTCGCCCTCCTGCCCTCGCCGTTGGCCGCCGACGAGCCCACCGCATGGGCGGCCATCGCCGCCGCCTGCACGACGACCGGCGCACCCGCTCCCGCAACGCCCCGGCCCGCCCCGGACCGGGACTCCCGGCCGGCGCCGCGCGCGAAGCCCGGACCGGGGGCGGGGCCGGGCGGGGACGGGCTGCGCAGCCGGCTCGAAGCCGCCTGGATCGGGCGGGCCGCCGGGTGTCTGCTCGGGAAGCCCGTCGAGAAGCTGCCGCTGGAGGGGATCAGGGCACTGGCCCGCGCCGCCGGGAACTGGCCGCTGGACGACTGGTTCAGCGCCCGCGACGTCCCGGCGGAGCTGCTGGCCGCGTACCCCTGGAACCGCCGCTCCGCACCCACCTGCCTCGCCGAGAACATCGACGGCATGCCCGAGGACGACGACCTCGACCACCCCCTCCTCGGCCTCCTCCTGCTCCAGCGCCACGGCAAGGCCTTCACCACCGCCGACCTCGCCCGCCTGTGGCTGGACGAGCTGCCCGCCGGGCGTACCTTCACCGCCGAGCGCGTCGCGTACCGCAACCTCCTGCTCGGGCTGGAGCCCCCCGAGACCGCCACCCACCACAACCCGTTCCGCGAATGGATCGGTGCACTCATCCGCGCCGACGTGCACGGCTGGACCAACCCGGGCGACCCGGCCGCCGCCGCGGCCCAGGCCTACCGGAACGCCGCCCTCACCCACACCGGCAACGGCGTCTACGCCGCCCTCTTCGTCGCCGCCGCCACCGCCGCGGCCGCCACCGGCCGCGCGGACGTCCACACCTCGCTGCGGACCGGGCTGGCCGCCGTACCGCCCCGCTCCCGTCTCGCCGGGGCGATCCGCTTCGGGATCCGCACGGCCGCCGAGGAGGCCGACTTCGACCGCGTCGTCGACCGGCTGCACGCCCGCTTCGGGCACTACCACTGGGTCCACTCCGTCCCGAACACCGCCCTGATCGCAGCCGCCCTCACCCATGCCGACGGGGACTTCACCCGCTCCGTCTGCCGTGCCGTGTCCGGCGGCTGGGACACCGACTCCAACGGGGCCACCGCCGGGGCCCTCGCGGGCCTCCTCGCCGGGGCACCCGAACGGATCCCGCACCGCTGGACCGTCCCGCTCAAGAACCGCCTCGCCAGTACCGTCCCCGGCTTCGACGGCATCGGCTTCGACACCCTCGCCCACCTCACCGCACAGGAGGCAGCACGCTCATGACGGTCATCGCCGTGCTCGGCAGCACCAACATGGACCTCGTCGCCTACGTCCCCAAGGCCCCGCTCGCCGGGGAGACGGTCACCGGTCGCGCGTTCCGGACCGTCCCCGGCGGCAAGGGCGCCAACCAGGCCGTCGCCGCCGCCCGCTCCGGCGGGAAGGTGGTCATGATCGGCGCGGTCGGGGCCGACGAGTTCGGGGTCCGGCTGCGCTCCGCGCTCACCGCCGCCGGCGTCGAGACGGCGGCGCTGCGCACCGTCGAGGGCGCCAGCGGCACCGCGCACATCACCGTGGACGACGAGGGCGGCAACCGCATCGTGGTCGTCCCGGGGGCGAACGGCAGCGTCACCGGTCTGGAGGCGGGGGACGAGGCGCGGATCGCCGCCGCCGGTGCCCTCCTCCTCCAGCTGGAACTGCCGCTGCCCGCCGTGCTCGCCGGGGCCCGCACCGCCCGTGCGCAGGGTGTCCGTACGGTACTCACCCCGGCCCCCGCCCAGCCCCTGCCCGCCGAGCTGCTCGCCGTCACGGACCTGCTGGTGCCCAACGAGCACGAGGCCGCCGCCCTGACCGGGCTGACCGACCCCCGGCAGGCCGCCGAGGCCCTGCTGGACGCGGTGCCCGAGGTGGTCGTCACCCTCGGCGCGGCCGGGGTCCTCCACGCGGCACGCGGCCGGGACCCGCTGCGGGTGCCCGCGCCCCAGGTCCGGGCGGTGGACACCACCGCGGCCGGGGACACCTTCGTCGGGGCCCTGGCAGTGGCCCTGGGCGAGGGCCGGCCGATGCCGGAGGCGCTGCGCTGGGCTTCAGCCGCGGCCGCGCTCTCGGTACAGCGCCACGGCGCCCAGGACTCGATGCCGACCCGGTCCGAAACGGAAGCCTTCGCCCTGGCCGCGTGGCAGGCGGACCCCCGGCCGGGGAGCGGCACCCTCACCGGTGCCGACGAGGCCGGGACCGTACCCCCGGACCGCCCCGGCGGCCACCGGACCACCGGTTCCGACGGCGCCGGGACCGGAGCCGGCTGGTGACCCCGAACGCCCCGTCGGGCAGCGGCGCCGGGCCGACGCCCTCCGAAGCCCGCCCCCTCCGTGGCGGCCGGGACGCAGAACCGAACCGGGCCGGCCCGCCGGCCCCCGCGGCCGGGCCCGTGCCGCCGGGCGTCGCACCGGGCCCCCACCCGGCGGCGGGCCCCGGCGGGCCCCGGCCACGGACCGGGCGCCCGCCCGCCCCCACCCGGCCGGGGCAGGGGCGGGGGCCGCTGCGCGGGCTGCGGGTGCTCGACCTCGCCACGCTCTTCGCCGGACCCCTCGCCGCGACCCTGCTCGGCGACTTCGGCGCCGACGTCGTCAAGGTCGAGCACCCGGCCCTGCCCGACCCCTCCCGCGGTCACGGCCCCGCCAAGGACGGCATCGGCCTGTGGTGGAAACTGCTCGGCCGGAACAAGCGGACCATGACCCTCGATCTGTCCACCCCCGGTGGTCGGGACACCCTCCTGCGGCTCGCCGCCACCGCCGACGTGGTCATCGAGAACTTCCGCCCCGGCACCCTGGAGAAATGGGGCCTGGGCTGGTCCGAACTCTCCGACGCCAACCCGCGCCTGATCCTGGCCCGTGTCACGGCCTTCGGCCAGCAGGGGCCGTACGCCCACCGCCCCGGCTTCGGCACCCTCGCCGAAGCCATGAGCGGGTTCGCCGCGGCCACCGGCGAGCCGGACGGGCCGCCGACCCTGCCGCCTTTCGGACTCGCCGACTCGATCGCAGCGCTGACCTGCGCGTACGCCGTGATGACAGCGCTCGCCGGACGGGAGCGCACCGGACACGGGCAGGTCGTGGACCTGGCCATCATCGAGCCGATCCTCACCGTGCTCGGCCCGCAGCCGCTCTGGTACGACCAGCTGGGGTACGTCCAGCCCCGCACCGGAAACCGCTCCGCCAACAACGCCCCCCGCAACACCTACCGCAGCGCCGACGGCCGCTGGCTGGCGGTCTCCGCCTCCGCGCGATCCGTCGCCGAGCGGGTGGTGCGGCTGGTCGGCCGGCCGGAGCTGATCGCCGAGCCCTGGTTCGCCACCGGTACCGGGCGGGCCCGGCACGCGGACGTCCTCGACGAGGCCGTCGGCGGATGGATCGCCCGCCACAAGGCGGAGGAGGTCGTCTGCGCCTTCGAGGAGGCCGACGCGGCGGTCGCCCTCGTCTACGACGTGCGCGACGTGATGGACGATCCGCAGTTCGCGGCCCTCGACACGCTGACCGAGGTGGAGGATCCGGAGCTGGGGCCGCTGCGGATGCAGAACATTCTGTTCCGGTTGTCCGAGACCCCGGGCGGGATCCGCTGGGCGGGCCGCCCGCACGGCGCGGACACGACCGAGGTGCTGGCCGAGCTCGGACTGTCCGGCGCCGAGATCGCCGCACTGCGCGCCGAGGGGGCCCTGTGATCCTGACCTGGCTGTACGCACCGGGCGACCGCCCGGCCGTGGTCGCCAAGGCACTGGGCTGCGGGGCGGACGCCGTCATCGTCGACTTGGAGGACGCGGTGGCGGTCTCGCGCAAGGAGTACGCCCGTGCCGCCACCGTCGAGCTGCTCGCCGAGCCGCTGCCGGTCCCCGTCCACGTGCGCGTCAATGCGATCGACTCCCCGTGGGGCGGCGCCGACCTGGCCGCTCTCGCCGGGCTGCGCGGGCTCGCGGGGCTGCGGCTGCCCAAGGTCAGCGCGCCGGAGCAGATCGCCGCGACCGCCGACCGCACGGGCGGGGTGGGCCTGTACGCCCTGCTGGAGTCGGCGCTGGGCGTGGAGCGCGCGCACGGGATCGCCCGCGCGCACCCGGCCCTGCGCGGGCTCTCCCTCGGCGAGGCGGACCTGCGGGCGGATCTGGCGGTCAGTGCGGAGGAGGGGCTGGACTGGTGCCGCTCCCGGGTGGTGGTCGCGGCGCGCGCGGCCGGGCTGGCTCCCCCGTCCCAGTCGGTCTTCCCCGACATCCGGGACCTGGAGGCGCTGGCGGCCTCCTGCGCCCGCGGCCGGTCCCTCGGCTTCCTCGGCCGGGCGGCGATCCACCCGCGTCAGCTCCCCGTGATCGAGCGGGCCTATCTCCCGGCGCCGGAGGAGGTGAACGCCGCGATGGAGGTGCTCGGCGCGGCGCGGGCCGCGCCCGGCGCGCTGGCGCTGCCCGACGGGCGGTTCGTGGATCCGGCCGTGGTGGCCTCGGCCCACCGCACCCTGGCGCTGGCCACCCGGCTGCCGGTCCGCTGATGCCGCACCGGGCGGGCCACCGGGCCCGCACCGCGGGACCGCGCGCCGGGCGCCCTGGGCCGGGGCGCGCGTGGGCGGCGCGTCGCGGACGCCGGCCGGTACGGCAGAGGGGGTGTCGCATGGCGTGCGGCACCCCCTCTCCCGACCGGTTCGCGGTCAGGGCGTGTCGGCCTCCGGGGCCCCGGCGTCCACGGCCGGCTTGCGCAGGTCGGCCTTGACCGCTCCCTGCCGTACCGCGGTGTCGGCGCTCCCGGCGCCGGTCGGCGGGGCGTCCACGGGCGCGGCGTCGGCCTTGGCCTCGGGCCCGGCCCCCGGCTCGGTGTCGGCCTCGGTGTCGGCCTCGGTCCCGGCCTTGGCCGCGCCCTTGTCGCCCTCGCCGCCGGGGGCGTCCGGCTCCACGATCTCCTCGCGGCCCGGCCGCAGCTTCGCCGAGACGACCAGGTAGACCACCGCGAGCACGAAGACGATGATCGAGGTCCAGACGTTCAGCCGCACGCCGAGGATGTGGTGCGCCTCGTCGACGCGCATGTACTCGATCCAGCCGCGGCCGACGCAGTACGCGGCGACGTAGAGGGCGAAGGCCCGCCCGTGGCCGAGCGTGAAGCGGCGGTCGGCCCAGATCACCAGGAAGGCGACGCCGACGCACCACAGCGACTCGTACAGGAAGGTCGGGTGGTAGGTCCCGGCGTCCCGGTTCGGGCCGGCGCTGATCTCCACCGCCCAGGGCAGGTCCGTGGCCCGGCCGTAGAGCTCCTGGTTGAACCAGTTGCCCCAGCGACCGCACGCCTGGGCCAGCGCGATGCCGGGGGCCAGGGCGTCGGCCCAGGCCGGCAGCGGGATACCGCGCAGTCGGCAGCCGATCCAGGCTCCGACCGCGCCCAGCGCGATCGCGCCCCAGATGCCGAGGCCGCCCTCCCAGATCTTGAAGGCGTCGACCCAGTTGCGGCCCTCGCCGAAGTAGAGCTGGTAGTCGGTGACCACGTGGTAGAGGCGACCGCCGACCAGGCCGAACGGCACCGCCCACACGGCGATGTCCGCGACCGTGCCCGGCTTTCCGCCGCGCGCGATCCAGCGCTTGTTGCCGAGCCAGACGGCGACGAAGACGCCGATGATGATGCAGAACGCGTAGCCGCGAAGCGGGATCGGTCCGAGATGGATCACGCCGGTCGACGGACTGGGGATGTAAGCAATGTCCATGGCAGACCTGACGCTACCCTGCCGGGCGGTGCGTACCGCAACCCGCCCGGCGGGGTCGAAACCAAATCCACACATGGACCGGCGGACGTCAGTCCGCCGCGGAGCCGCTCCCGGAGCTGTTCGCGGAGCTCTTCGCCGCCGTCCTGGAGGGCGACGGTGAGGCCTGCGCCCCGCTCTTGCCGGTGTCCTTCTCGGAGCCCTTCTCTGAGCCCTTCTCGGAGCCCTTGGCACCGGCCGCCCCGCCGGAGCCCTGGGCGCCCGCCTCCACCTTCTGCTTCAGCTTCTGCGGGGTCAGCGGGTCCGCCTGGTCGGAGAAGACGTCCTTGCCGTCGAGCAGCACGGTCGGCGTGCCGCGGAAGTTCCCGGCGGCGAAGGCCTCGTGCGACTTGGCCACCCAGCTGTTGTGCGTGCCTTGCTCGACGCACGCCTCGAACGCGGGAGTGACCAGCCCGTCGACCTTGGCGGCGAGCTCCAGGAGCTTGGCGTTCTTGCCGTAGGCGTCGTCGATCTCCTCCGGCTGGTTCTGGAAGAGGACGTCGTGGTATTCGGTGAACTTGCCGGCGTCCTGGGCGCAGGCGGCCGCGTTCGCCCCCTTCAGGGAGCCGCTGCCGCCCATGTTGCCGTCGATGAGCGTGACCAGGTGGTAGTCCACCTTGAGCAGGCCCTTGGCCTCCAGCTCGTGGATGGTCTCGCGGTAGTTGTCCTCGAAGGACTTGCAGGCCGGGCAGCGGAAGTCCTCCCACACCGTGAGGGTGGCCTTCGCCTCGGGCTTGCCCGTCTGGATCGCGAGAGCGTCCTTGCCGGTGGCGCCGCTGGGGGCGACGACCGGGCCGCCCTTGGCGCTGGTGTCCTTGCCGGCGTTGGCCGCGATCACGCCCACGACCGTCGCCAGGCCCAGGACGCCGACCACCGCCGCCGCCACGATCAGGGTCCGCCGGCGCTTGTCCCGGGTCTTCTGCCGCTCGCGCTCCGCTTGGAGTCGCTCCCGGGCCGATCGTTTCGTCGCATCGCGGTTGGCACCGTCGTTCTTGTCGCTCACGCTCCGCCAAACGAAGCAGGGAGGCACTCGCGTGCCTCCCTGTCCGCCATTCCACCCGATCGGACTACAGAACCCGATCGGGTGTCGGTTTTGTCTTAGCTCCTGCGTACGCCTGCCGCAAGTTCGCCCGCCAGCGCCCGTACGGCGTCCAGCCCGGCCGGCAGGTCCGCCGCGTCAAGCAGCAGCTTCACGAAGGCCGAGCCGACGATCACCCCGTCGGCGAAGCCGGCCACTTCCTTGGCCTGGGCCGCGTTCGAGACGCCGAGGCCGACGCAGACCGGGAGCCCGCCGCGGGCCCCGGCCGCGGCACGGGTGCGCCGCACCAGGTCCTGGGCCTGGTTGCCGACCGACTCGCGGGTGCCGGTGACGCCCATCAGCGAGGCGGCGTAGACGAAGCCGGAGCCGGCCGCCGTGATGGTGGCCAGACGCTCGTCCTTGCTGCTCGGCGCCACGACGAAGACGGTCGCCAGGCCGTGCTTCGCAGCGTGCTCGCGCCACAGCGCGGACTCCTGGACCGGCAGGTCGGGCAGGATGCAGCCGGCCCCGCCCGCCTCCGCCAGCTCGGCCGTGAACCGCTCCACGCCGTAGCGGTCGATCGGGTTCCAGTAGGTCATCACCAGGATCGGCGCGCCGGTCGCCTCATGGGCCTCGCGCACGGTGCGCAGCACGTCGGCGATCTTGACTCCGCCGCGCAGGGCGATGTCGTCGGCGGTCTGGATGACGGCGCCGTCGAGGACCGGGTCACTGTGCGGGAGGCCGATCTCGACCACGTCCGCGCCGCCCTCGACGACGGCCTTGACCGCGTCGATGGCGCCGTCGACGGTCGGGAAGCCGGCCGGCAGGTACGCGACGAGCGCGGCGCGGTCCTCGGACTTCGTCTTGGCGAGCGTGTCGCTCAGCAGCTGGATGTTGCCGTTGCTCACTTCGACTCCCCCTCGACCGTCTCTGCGTCGTACAGCCCGAAGTAGCGGGCCGCCGTGTCCATGTCCTTGTCGCCGCGGCCGGACAGGTTGACGACCAGCAGGCCGTCCTTGCCCAGCTCCCTGCCCAGCTCCAGGGCGCCCGCGAGAGCGTGCGCCGACTCGATCGCCGGGATGATGCCCTCCGTGCGGGAGAGCAGGCGCAGGGCCTGCATCGCGGCGTCGTCGGTGACCGCGCGGTACTCGCCGCGGCCGGCGTCCTTGAGGTAGGAGTGCTCCGGGCCGATGCCCGGGTAGTCCAGGCCGGCGGAGATGGAGTAGGGCTCGGTGATCTGGCCCTCCTCGTCCTGCAGGACGTAGGAGCGGGAGCCGTGCAGGATGCCGGGCTCGCCCGCGGTCAGGGTGGCCGCGTGCTCGCCGGTCTCGACACCGTGCCCGGCGGGCTCGAAGCCGACCAGGCGGACGTCGGTGTCCGGGATGAAGGCGTGGAAGAGGCCGATGGCGTTGGAGCCGCCACCGACGCAGGCCGCGACGGCGTCGGGCAGCCGGCCAGCGCGCTCCAGGATCTGGCGGCGGGCCTCGACGCCGATCACGCGGTGGAAGTCGCGGACCATCGCCGGGAAGGGGTGCGGCCCGGCCACCGTGCCGAAGAGGTAGTGGGTGCGGTCCACGTTGGCGACCCAGTCGCGGAACGCCTCGTTGATCGCGTCCTTCAGGGTCCGCGAACCGGACTTCACCGCGATGACCTCGGCGCCCAGCATGCGCATGCGGGCGACGTTCAGCGCCTGCCGCTGGGTGTCGATCTCGCCCATGTAGATGACGCACTCAAGGCCGAAGAGGGCGCAGGCGGTGGCGGTGGCCACGCCGTGCTGGCCGGCTCCGGTCTCGGCGATCACGCGGGTCTTGCCCATGCGCCGGGTGAGCAGCGCCTGGCCCAGCACGTTGTTGATCTTGTGCGAGCCCGTGTGGTTGAGGTCCTCGCGCTTGAGGAAGATCCGAGCTCCGCCGGCGTGCTCGGCGAAGCGGGGCACCTCGGTGAGGGCGCTCGGGCGGCCGGTGTAGTTGACCATGAGGTCGCCCAGCTCGGCCGCGAAGGACGGGTCCTCCTTGGCCTTCTCGTACTCGACGGCCACCTCGTCCACGGCGGCGACGAGCGCCTCCGGGATGAACTTGCCGCCGAAGTCGCCGAAGTAACCCTCGGCGTTGGGAACGTGACCCTCCGGGTCCGGGATGAAGAACTCGCTGGACATGTCCAGTGCTCCTACGGGTGCGAGATGCGGCGGGTGGTTTCACCGTAGGGCGCCGCCCGCCCGTGCCGCGCACACCCCGCTGGGGGTGTCCTGCGTACGGTGCGGGGCAGCCCGCTCCCGGAGCCGGTCGGCCCGGGCAGCGGGCCGTACGGGACCGCCGGGCGACGCGGTACGCCTTCGCGCACCGGGTCGCGGCAGCCCTCGTTACGGCGCTTCTCCGCGGCGCCATCGCATGCCGTTGACCTGGCCGGGCTCGGAGCCGATCACGTACCGGACCCGCCGCCCGTGGACGCGCCGGGCCGGGGCGCGGCAGCCGCGGGGGCGGCAGCCGCGCGCCAGGGGCGCGTACGCCGTCGGCACGCCGCCCGGGCCGCGGCGGGATGCCGGCGGCGCGGACCGCGCGCGGACGCGGGGACGGTCGGGGGTCACGGGAAGGGTCAGCTCCGTCCGTGGCGCAGGGCCGGGTGGGCCCCGGCGGCGACGAGGTCGGCCACGGCCGCCTTCGGGTCGCGGCCGGTGACCAGGGACTCACCGACGAGGACGGCGTCGGCGCCCTCGTTCGCGTAGGCGATCAGGTCGTGCGGTCCGCGGATGCCGGACTCGGCGACCTTGACGATGTGGGGCGGAATCTCGCCGACGACGCGCTCGAAGGTGGAGCGGTCGACCTTGAGGTCCTTGAGGTTGCGGGCGTTGACCCCGATGATTCTGGCGCCGGCGGCCACCGCCCGCTCCACCTCCTCCTCGTCATGGACCTCGACGAGCGGGGTGAGACCGATGGACTCGGCCCGCTCGATGAGGGAGACGAGGGCCTCCTGCTCCAGAGCCGCGACGATCAGCAGCGCGAGGTCGGCGCCGTAGGCGCGGGCCTCCCAGAGCTGGTAGGCGGTGACGATGAAGTCCTTGCGCAGGATCGGGATGTCCACGCGGGCGCGGACGGCCTCCAGGTCGGCCAGCGAGCCGCCGAAGCGGCGCTGCTCGGTGAGGACGGAGATGACCGCCGCACCGCCTGCCTCGTAGTCCGCGGCGAGCCCGGCCGGATCCGCGATCGCGGCCAGCGCGCCCTTGGAGGGGCTGGAGCGCTTGACCTCGCAGATCACCTTGACGCCGTCGCCGCGCAGGGCCGCGACGCCGTCCTTGGCCTGGGGCGCCTTGGCGGCACGCTCCTTGAGCTCGTCGAGGCTCACGCGGGCCTGCCGTTCGGCAAGGTCTTCGCGGACCCCTTCGATGATCTCGTCGAGCACACTCACGCGAGCGGCCCCCTTCCGGGTCGATGACGGTCGGCCGCCCTGCAGACACGAACCACTGCAAGGTCGGCCATCAAATGGTATCCGGCGGAGGCGTCGCCCTCCGCACTCGGTTGACGGCGTCCCAGTAACTGGACATTCGGAATGCGCCCTTCATCCCGGCTGTACGCCGGGCTCAGGGCGCCAGCGCCGACCCGAAAGAGAGATTTCGGACAACGGCGAAAACCAGTACCACCGCGCCCACCGCCCACGAGTGGGCGGGACGCAGGACGATCCTGGGGGCCGGCCGGCCGCGGAAGGCGCGAACCAGCCACAGGGCCATGAAACCCGCGAAGACGAAGTAGCCGACGACGGCGAGGGCATTCGACCCGAAAGCAGCGGCCAGGTCCCCGTGGGCGAACGCGTGCGCGCTGCGCAGGCCGCCGCAGCCCGGACACAGGAGGCCCGTCAGCTGCAGCAGCGGGCAGACCGGGTAGTGGCCCGGCTCGTTGGGGTCCACGGCGCCCACGTACGCGAACGCCGCGCCGACCGCGGCCAGGTAGGACGCCGGGACGGCGAGCCGCCTGGCCAGGGAGGCCCGCTCGACGGGACCGCGGGGGCCGGCGGGCAGGGCGGGACCCGCGGGGCCGGCCTGCGGGCCGGGTACGGCGTCGGGGGTGCTGGAGGCGTCCACCTGCTGATTCTCTCCGCTCACGACAAAAGGCGCAGCCCGGCGGGGCCGCGCCTTTCGGCTCTCTTCCAGGACCGGCGCAGGTGGCGCGCTCAGGCCTTGGCGGGGACCTTGTTCGCGGCGATGACCTCGGCGAGGTCCTTGTGGGTGGCCTTCGGCGCGCCCATGCCCGCGGCCTTCATCCCCAGGCCGACGACCCCGCCGAGCGCGACGACGACCATCCCGGCCCAGAACCCGATCGGGTTCGCGAGCACCATGAAGGCGCCGGAGATGCAGAAACCGATGAAGGCGATGATGACACCGGTCCAGGCGGCCGGGGTGTGTCCGTGGCTCGTGCCCGCCATGAGTTGCTCCTCGTTTGCTCTGTCGCACTGCTTCGTCGAACGTGTGGTCCGGGTCGGACGCTCGGTGACATTGTCCCGCACCGGGCGGCCTCGCCGTCCAGGGGGGGTCGGCTCGGGGCCGGGCGAGGGGCCCGGTCAGCGGGTCCGGTCGCCGCTCGGGCCCGTGGTCGGGTCCTCGCCGCGGTCCAGAGCCTTCCACAGATCCTCCGGCCGGTCCGGATCAACCGCCGCCACGGCCCGTGGGCGGGGGGTGCCGTCACGCTCGTAGCGGCCGCCCATCGCGGGCCAGCCGCTGCCGAAGCGCAGTGCCAGCAGCCCGGCGGCCAGGATGAGGACCGCGCCGGCGGCCGTCACGTACGGCCACGTGGTCTGCGTGAGGCCGGCCACGTGCGCCGCGTTGTCCGCGGTCGAGCGGACCGCCTGGGCGTCCAGGGCGGTGCGTCCGTCGGAGCCGAAGAGGGCCGACAGCGCCGCACCGAGGCCGCTGAGCGCGAGCAGGCCCGACACCAGGAGCCGACCCTTGCCCCGGACGGCGAAGACGGCGACCAGCGCGGCCAGTCCCACGATGGCCAGGGCCGCGGGGAGCCCGGTCACGGCCCGCCCGTCGGCGCTCAGCTGGAGCGAGTCGCTGCCGATGGCGGCCGTGCCCCGGGCCCAGACCCGGCCGGAGGCCAGCAGGACCACGGTGGCGCCGAGCGCGCCGAGCAGCAGCGCCGCGGCCACGCTGCGGCGGCTGCTGCGGCTGTCGGGGGCCTCGGACTCGGTGGAGGCTTCGGATCGGGGCGGGGGTACGGCACTCACGCACCCCACTATCCCCTACGCCCTCAGGAGCCGCTCAGGCGGTTCGCCGCAGCCACGGCCCGCAGCACGGCGGCGGCCTTGTTGCGGCACTCGTTGTCCTCCAGCTCGGGCACGGAGTCGGCGACGACACCGGCCCCCGCCTGCACGTACGCCGTACCGTCGCGCAGCAGCGCCGTTCGGATGGCGATGGCCGTGTCGGAGTCCCCCGCGAAGTCCAGGTAGCCGACGCAGCCGCCGTAGAGGCCGCGGCGGGAGGGCTCCAGTTCCTCGATGATCTGCATGGCGCGCGGCTTGGGGGCGCCGGAGAGGGTGCCCGCCGGGAAGCAGGCCGTGAGCACGTCGAAGGCGGTCTTCCCCTCGGCCACGCGTCCCGTCACGGTGGAGACGATGTGCATGACGTGGGAGTAGCGCTCGATCGACATGAAGTCGACGACCTCGACGGACCCCGGTGCGCAGACCCGGCCGAGGTCGTTGCGGCCGAGGTCGACGAGCATCAGGTGCTCGGCGCGCTCCTTGGGGTCGGCGAGCAGTTCCTCGGCGAGGTCGTTGTCCTCCTGCGGGGTGGCGCCCCGGTGGCGGGTGCCGGCGATGGGATGGACCATGGCCCGCCCGTCCTCGACCTTGACCAGCGCCTCCGGGCTCGACCCGACCACGTCGAAGCCGTTCTCGAAGCGGAAGAGGTACATGTACGGGGACGGGTTCGTGGCGCGCAGCACCCGGTAGACGTCCAGCGCGGAGGCCTCGCAGGAGGTCTCGAACCGCTGCGAGGGCACCACCTGGAAGGCCTCGCCGGCCCGGATGCGCTCCTTGATGTCCTCGACGGCCGCCTGGTACTCCTCGCCGCCCCACAGGGCGGAGTACTCCGGGAGCGCGGAGGCGGGCAGCGGGGCCGGGACGTAGGGCGCGGGCCGCGCCAGGTCCGCCTCCATGGCGTCCAGCCGGGCCACGGCGTCCGCGTGGGCCTCATCGACGCCGGAGTCGAGGTCGTTGTGGTTGATGGCGTTGGCGATGAGCTGGACGGTGCCGTCCCAGTGGTCCAGCACCGCGAGGTCGGAGGTGAGCAGCATCGTCAGCTCGGGCAGTTCCAGGTCGTCGCTGCCGTGCTCGCCGATGCGCTCCAGGCGGCGGACGATGTCGTAGCCGAGGTAGCCGACCATCCCTCCGGTGAAGGGGGGCATGCCACCCGCGAGGTCGCGGGGGGTGTGCAGGGTCTCGACGGTGGCGCGCAGGGCGTCGAGGGGGTCGCCGTCGGTGGGTACGCCGACGGGCGGGGTGCCGATCCAGTGCGCGCGCCCGTCCCGGACGGTCAGGGTCGCGTCGCTGCGGACCCCGACGAAGGAGTACCGGGACCAGGACCGGCCGTTCTCCGCGGACTCCAGGAGGAAGGTGCCGGGGCGTTCGGCGGCCAGCTTGCGGTAGAGCCCGACGGGCGTGTCCCCGTCGGCGAGCAGCTTGCGGCTCACGGGGATGACGCGGCGGTCGGCCGCGAGCTTGCGGAACGTCTCAAGATCCATTGCGTGGGGACCCCTACCTAGTCGGCTGCGCGGAGGAGGACGTCGTCGTCGAAGCAGGTGCGGGATCCGGTGTGGCAGGCGGCTCCGACCTGGTCGACCTTGACGAGCACGGTGTCGGCGTCGCAGTCGAGGGCGACGGACTTGACGTGCTGGAAGTGGCCGGACGTGTCCCCCTTCACCCAGTACTCCTGCCGGCTGCGGGACCAGTACGTGCAGCGGCCGGTGGTCAGGGTGCGGTGCAGGGCCTCGTCGTCCATCCACCCGAGCATGAGCACCTCACCGGTGTCGTACTGCTGGGCGATGGCCGGTACCAGGCCGTCGGCGGAGCGCTTGAGGCGCGCGGCGATGGCGGGGTCGAGGTTGCCGGGGCGGGGGGGCGTACTCATGGGCCCATTGTGCCGGGCCCGGATGGGTGTGGTGATCCATGTCCGTCCGATGGGCGGGCATCCGGCGCGTTCCGGCCGTAGGCTGGCCCGCATGTCTACCCATGCGAAGCGTGAACGCCTTTTGCTGGCGGACCTGTTGGAGGCGGCCGGCCCCGAGGCCCCCACGCTGTGCACCGGCTGGAGGTGCCGCGAGCTGGCCGCGCACGTGGTGGTGCGGGAGCGGCGGCCGGACGCGGCGGGCGGCCTGCTGCTGAACGTGCTGAAGGGGCGGCTGGACGCGGCGATGGCCGAGTACGCCGCCAAGCCGTACGAGGAGCTCGTCCGGCTGATCCGCACCGGGCCGCCGCGGATGTCGGTGTACGCGCTGAAGCAGATCGACGAGGCGGCGAACGCGGTGGAGTTCTACGTCCACGCGGAGGACGTCCGCCGGGCCCAGCCGGACTGGTCCCCGCGGGAGCTGGACCCGGTGTTCTCGGACGCGCTGTGGTCCCGTCTGGAGAAGATGGCACGGCTGACGGGGCGCCGTTCGCCGGTGGGTCTGGTGCTGAGGCGCCCGAACGGGCAGACCGCGGTGGCGCACAAGGGTGCGCCGGTGGTCACGGTGACGGGCGAGCCGGGCGAGCTGACGCTGTTCTGCTTCGGCCGGCAGGCGTCCGCCGTGGTGACGCTGGACGGCGAGCAGGAGGCCGTGGCCAAACTGACGGTGGCCGAACTGGGCCTCTAGGCGTGCGGTGAGCGTGCGCGCCGGGCGCCGCGGGGCAGGCGGGACGTCCGCGACCCGCCCCGGCGCTGTGACCGACTGCGGACCATGGCCCGCGCCGGGCGGTGCTCCCACCCGGCGCGGGACAGGACCTAGCGGACGGGGTGACCGGCTTCGCGGAGGGCGGCCTTGACCTCGGAGATGCGGAGGTCGCCGAAGTGGAAGACGGATGCCGCGAGCACGGCGTCCGCTCCCGCCTCGATCGCCGGGGCGAAGTCCGCGAGGCGGCCCGCGCCGCCCGAGGCGATCACCGGCACGGTGACGTGCTTACGGACCGCCGCGATCATCTCGGTGTCGTAGCCGTCCTTGGTGCCGTCGGCGTCCATCGAGTTCAGCAGGATCTCGCCGGCCCCCAGCTCCGCTGCCCGGTGGGCCCACTCGACGGCGTCGATGCCGGTGCCCCGGCGACCGCCGTGCGTGGTGACCTCGAAGGACCCCGACCCGGTGCGGCGGGCGTCGACCGACAGGACGAGGACCTGCCGGCCGAACCGCTCCGCGATCTCCTGGATCAGCTCGGGCCGGGCGATGGCGGCCGTGTTCACGCCCACCTTGTCCGCTCCCGCGCGCAGGAGCTTGTCGACGTCGTCGGCCGTGCGGACGCCGCCGCCCACGGTCAGCGGGATGAAGACCTGCTCGGCGGTGCGGCGCACCACGTCGTAGGTGGTCTCGCGGTTGCCGGAGGACGCGGTGATGTCGAGGAAGGTCAGCTCGTCGGCGCCTTCGGCGTCGTACAGCTTGGCCATCTCCACCGGGTCGCCCGCGTCGCGCAGGTTCTGGAAGTTGACGCCCTTGACGACCCGGCCGTTGTCCACGTCCAGGCAGGGGATCACGCGTACGGCGAGGCTCATGCGGGCACCGCCCGGTACGCCTCGACCTCCACCTCGACGACCATCGACGGGTCGACGAAACCGGAGACGATGAGCATCGTCGCGGCCGGGCGGACCGCGTCGAGGAGCTCCTTGTGGGCGCGGCCCACCTCGTCCACGTCGCGGGCGTGCGTCAGGTACATGCGGGTGCGGACGACGTCCTCGGGGCCGAGGCCGGCCTGGGCGAGGGCCTTGAAGGCGACGCCGAAGGCCGCGACGGTCTGGTCGTACGGGCCGCCCGCGTCGGCCGCGGTGCAGCCGGAGACCAGCACGAGGCCGTTGGGCAGCTGCACGGCTCGGGAGTAGCCGATGACGTCCTCGTAGGGGCCGCCGGAGGAGATGCGGCGCACGGCGCCGGCGTCGGAGGTGTTGCTCATGCGGAGACCACCTTCAGGGCTTCTTCCAGGGTGAAGGCCTTGGCGTACAGGGCCTTGCCGACGATCGCGCCCTCGACGCCCAGCGGCACCAGCTCGGACAGGGCCCGCAGGTCGTCGAGGCAGGAGATGCCTCCGGAGGCGACGACGGGCCGGTCGGTGGCGGCGCAGACGCTCCGCAGCAGCTCCAGGTTGGGGCCGGTGAGCGTGCCGTCCTTGCCGATGTCGGTGACGACGTAGCGGGCGCAGCCCTCGGAGTCGAGGCGGGCCAGGGTCTCGTAGAGGTCGCCGCCCTCGCTGGTCCAGCCGCGGCCCTTGAGGGTGGTGCCGCGCACGTCGAGGCCGACGGCGATCCTGTCGCCGTGCTCGGCGATGGCCTTGGCGGCCCACTCGGGGGTCTCCAGGGCCGCGGTGCCGAGGTTGACGCGGGTGCAGCCGGTGGCGAGGGCCGCGGCGAGCGAGGCGTCGTCGCGGATGCCGCCGGACAGCTCGACCTTGATGTCCATGGCGCGGGTGATCTCGGCGACCAGGGCACGGTTGTCGCCGGTGCCGAAGGCGGCGTCCAGGTCGACCAGGTGGAGCCATTCGGCGCCCGCGGCCTGCCAGGCGAGGGCGGCCTGCAGCGGGGAGCCGTAGGACGTCTCGCTGCCGGAGACGCCGTGGACGAGGCGGACGGCCTGGCCGTCGCGGACGTCGACCGCGGGAAGGAGTTCGAGCGGGTTCGGCATCAGAGGGTCTCGATCCAGTTGGTGAGGAGCTGGGCGCCGGCGTCGCCGGACTTCTCGGGGTGGAACTGGGTCGCCCACAGGGCTCCGTTCTCCACCGCCGCGACGAAGCGTTCGCCGTGCGTGGCCCAGGTGACCTTGGGGGCGCGGATCAGCGGGTTGGTCGTCTCCAGGGTCCACTCGCGCGCCGCGTAGGAGTGCACGAAGTAGAAGCGTGCGTCGGCGTCCAGACCGGCGAAGGCCTGGCTGTCGGCCGGGGCCTCGACGGTGTTCCAGCCCATGTGCGGGACGACCGGGGCCTTGAGCGGGCCGACCGTGCCGGGCCACTCGTCGAGACCTGAAGTCTCCACGCCGTGCTCGATGCCGCGCTCGAAGAGGATCTGCATGCCGACGCAGATGCCCATGACCGGGCGTCCGCCGGAGAGGCGGCGGCCGATGATCCAGTCGCCGCGGACGTCCTTGAGTCCCCGCATGCAGGCGGAGAAGGCGCCGACGCCGGGGACGAGGAGTCCGTCGGCGTCCATGGCCTTGTCGTAGTCGCGGGTGATCTCGACGTCCGCGCCGACGCGCGCGAGGGCGCGTTCGGCGGAGCGGACGTTGCCGAAACCGTAGTCGAGGACCACGACCTTCTTGGTGGGGTGTGCTGTGCTCATTCCCAGATTCCTTGGATTCGCAGGACTCCGGCTGCCAGACACATCGCGGAGGCGAGGGCGAGCAGGATGATGACCGACTTGGGCATCTGCTGCTTCTGGAAGGAGTAGACGCCCCCGGCCAGGAAGAGGCCGAGGACGATCAGGATGGTGTTCAGCCCGTTCACTGCTAGAGGGCGCCCTTCGTGGAGGGCAGGATGCCGGCGGCGCGCGGGTCGAACTCGGCGGCGTAGCGCAGCGCGCGGGCGAGGGCCTTGAACTGGCACTCCACGATGTGGTGGGCGTTGCGCCCGTACGGGACGTGGACGTGCAGGGCGATCTGGGCCTGCGCGACGAAGGACTCCAGGATGTGCCGGGTCATCGTCGTGTCGTAGGCGCCGATCATCGGCGCCATGTTCTCGGGCTCGGTGTGCACGAGGTAGGGGCGGCCGGACAGGTCGACGGTCACCTGGGCGAGGGACTCGTCGAGCGGCACGGTGCAGTTGCCGAAGCGGTAGATGCCCACCTTGTCGCCGAGCGCCTGCCGGAAGGCGGCGCCGAGCGCGAGGGCGGTGTCCTCGATGGTGTGGTGGGAGTCGATGTGCAGGTCGCCGTCGGTCTTGACGGTGAGGTCGAAGAGGCCGTGGCGGCCGAGCTGGTCGAGCATGTGGTCGTAGAAGCCCACGCCCGTCGAGACGTCGACCCGGCCGGTTCCGTCGAGGTTTATCTCGACGACGACGGAGGTCTCCTTGGTGGTCCGTTCGACCCGTCCGATGCGGCTCATGCGTGCTGCTCCTTCTTCAGTGCGCGAACCGCTTCCAGGAACGCGTCGTTCTCTGCCGGGGTGCCGGCGGTGACCCGCAGCCGGCCGGGTACGCCGTTGTCCCGGACCAGGACCCCGTGATCGAGGATCTTCTGCCAGGCGGTGTGCGCGTCCTCGAACGTCCCGAACTGGACGAAGTTCGCGTCGGACTCGGTGACCTCGTAGCCGATGGCGCGCAGTTCGGCGACCAGGCGGTCCCGCTCGGACTTGAGCTGCTCGACGTAGCCGAGCAGGGTGTCGGTGTGCTCCAGCGCCGCCAGGGCCGTCGCCTGGGTGACGGCGGACAGGTGGTACGGCAGGCGCACCAGCTGCACGGCGTCGACGACGGCGGGGTGCGCGGCCAGGTAGCCCAGGCGCAGGCCGGCCGCGCCGAAGGCCTTGGACATGGTCCGGGACACCACCATGTGGGGGCGGCCCTCGATGAGGGGCAGCAGGGAGTCCCGGTGGCTGAACTCCACATAGGCCTCGTCGACGATGACGAGGGAGGGCTTGGCCGCCTGGGCCGCCTCGTAGAGGGCCAGGACGGTCTCCGCCTCGACGGCGGTGCCCGTGGGGTTGTTGGGCGAGGTGATGAAGACGACGTCGGGGGCGTGCTGTGCGATCGCCCGCTCCGCGGCCGCCACGTCGATGCGGAAGTCCTCGCGGCGCGGGCCGGAGATCCACTCCGTGCCGGTACCGCGGGAGATCAGCGCGTGCATGGAGTAGGAGGGCTCGAAGCCGATCGCGGTGCGGCCCGGCCCACCGAAGGTCTGCAGCAGCTGCTGGATGACCTCGTTGGAGCCGTTGGCGGCCCATACGTTCTCCCGCGTGACCGGGTGCTTGCCGGTACGCGTGAGGTAGGCGGCCAGCTCGGTGCGCAGCTCGACCGCGTCCCGGTCCGGGTAGCGGTTGAGGGTGCGGGCGGCCTCGGCGACGCGCTCGGCGATGCGCGCGACGAGCTCCGCGGGCAGCTCGTAGGGGTTCTCGTTGGTGTTCAGCTGAACCGGCACGTCCAGCTGCGGGGCGCCGTACGGGCTCTTGCCGCGCAGTTCGTCCCGGATGGGGAGGTCGTCGATGCCGATGCTCACGGGGTGGGCACCTTCCATCCGAAGCGTGCCTTGAGGGCGGCACCGTGGGCGGGCAGGTCCTCCGCCTCGGCCAGGGTGACCACGTGGTGGGTGACCTCGGCGAGGGCGTCGCGGGTGTAGTCGACGATGTGGATGCCGCGCAGGAAGGACTGCACGGACAGGCCCGAGGAGTGGCAGGCGCAGCCGCCGGTGGGCAGCACGTGGTTGGAGCCGGCGCAGTAGTCGCCGAGGGAGACCGGGGCCCACGGGCCGACGAAGATCGCGCCGGCGTTGCGGACGCGGGCGGCCAGGGCGGCCGCGTCGGCGGTCTGGATCTCCAGGTGCTCGGCGCCGTAGGCGTCGACGACCTTGAGACCGTCCTCCAGGCTGTCGACCAGGACGATCGCGGACTGCTTGCCGGCGAGGGCGGGCTTGATCCGGTCCTCGACGTGCTTGGTCGCGGCGACCTGCGGCTCCAGCTCCTTCTCGACCGCGTCCGCGAGCTCGGCGGAGTCCGTGACGAGGACGGCCGCGGCCAGCGGGTCGTGCTCCGCCTGGCTGATGAGGTCGGCAGCGACGTGGACCGGGTCGGCCGTGGAGTCGGCGAGGACGGCGATCTCGGTCGGGCCGGCCTCGGTGTCGATGCCGATGCGTCCGGTGAAGTAGCGCTTGGCGGCGGCGACCCAGATGTTGCCGGGGCCGGTGACCATGTTGGCGGGACGGCAGTCCTCGGTCCCGTAGGCGAACATCGCCACGGCCTGGGCGCCACCGACCGCGTACACCTCGTCCACGCCGAGCAGGGCGCAGGCGGCGAGGATGGTCGGGTGCGGCAGGCCCCCGAACTCCTTCTGCGGCGGGGACGCGAGCGCGACCGACTCGACGCCCGCCTCCTGGGCCGGCACCACGTTCATGACGACGGACGACGGGTAGACCGAGCGGCCGCCCGGGGCGTACAGCCCCACACGCTCCACCGGAACCCACTTCTCGGTCACGGTGCCGCCGGGGACCACCTGGGTGGTGTGCTCGGTGCGGCGCTGCTCGCGGTGCACCGTCCGGGCCCGCCGGATCGACTCCTCAAGGGCTGCGCGGACGGCCGGATCGAGCGCGTCGAGGGCGGCCTTGAGAGCCTCAGCGGGCACCCTGACCTGCTCCAACGTCACTCCGTCGAACTTCTGCGCGTACTCGATCAGCGCCGCCGTGCCACGATGATGCACGTCCTCGCAGATGGGCCGCACCTTTTCCAGGGCGGCTTCCACGTCGAACTCGGCACGGGGCAGCAGATCGCGCAGGGCGCCGCCCTCGGGGAGGGCGTCACCGCGCAGGTCGATACGAGAGATCACCTCCCAATTCTCTCAGACCGCCACGCGCCACCGTCCGCCCGTATCACTGGCTGATACACGCCACGGGCACCACAGGCGCCCGTGGGCGTTCACCCGCACGTGCGCGGCGGCCGGGCGGAACCGCCGGAGCGGGCCGGCCCGGACGGGGGACCGGCGGATCCGGCCGCCCCCGGGCGCCGCGCCGATTCGGCGGCGGGATCCGGCTCCGGGGCCGGCGGCGGAGGCCCCCCGACTGCGGCGGCGGGGGGTGACGGGCTGCGTCCGCGGACGATTACCCTGTGCGTCGTGACCACCGTTCGCCTGCCCCTCTTCCCGCTGAACTCGGTGCTGTTCCCGGGCCTCGTCCTCCCGCTGAACGTCTTCGAGGAGCGTTATCGCGCCATGATGCGCGAGCTGCTGAAGTCGGGCGAGGACGAGCCGCGCCGTTTCGCCGTCGTCGCGATCCGCGACGGCCGGGAGGCCGCCCCGACCGCGTCCGGCCTGCCGGACCCGACGTCCATGCCGGAGCGCGGCCCGACCGCGGGTTTCGGGTCGGACCCGATCCAGGCGTTCCACCGGGTGGGCTGCATCGCGGAGGCGGCGACGATCCGGGAGCGGGAGGACGGCACCTTCGAGGTCTTGGCGACCGGTACGACGCGGGTCCGGCTGCTCTCGGTCGACTCCTCGGGGCCCTTCCTGACGGCGGACCTGGAGGAGCTCCCGGAGGACGCGGGCGACGGCGCCGGGGTCCTCGCAGAGGGTGTGCTGCGTGCCTTCCGCAACTACCAGAAGCGGCTGGCCGGGGCTCGCGAGCGGTCCCTGACGGGCGCCGAACTGCCCGACGAGCCCTCGGTGGTGTCGTACCTGGTGGCCGCGGCGGCGGTGCTGGACGTCCCGGCGAAGCAGCGGCTGCTCCAGGCCCCGGACACGGCGACGCGGCTGGCGGAGGAGCTGAAACTGCTGCGCACGGAGACGGCGGTGATCCGTCACCTGCCGTCGCTTCCGGCGGTGGACCTGACCCGGGCTCCGACGAGCCCCAACTGAACCGACCGACGGGGGACCGATGGCCAAGAAGACGAAGCAGGCAGCCGGCACTCCGGCGATCGCGGCCCTGACGGCGGCCGGAGTCGCCTTCACCACGCACGCGTACGAGCACGACCCGTCGCACCCCTCGTACGGCGAAGAGGCGGCCGAGGCCATGGGGGTCTCTCCGACGCAGGTCTTCAAGACCCTGGTGGCCGACGTGGACGGCGTCCTCACGGTGGCGGTGGTCCCGGTCTCCGGGTCGCTGGACCTGAAGGCGCTGGCGACGGCGGTCGGCGGCAAGCGGGCGGCGATGGCGGACCCGGCCCTGGCCGAACGCACCACGGGCTACGTCCGCGGCGGCATCTCCCCGCTGGGCCAGCGCAAGCGGCTGCGCACGGTGATCGACGACTCCGCGACGGAACACTCCACGATCTGCTGCTCGGCGGGCCGCCGCGGCCTGGAGATCGAACTCTCCCCGTCGGACCTGACCAGCCTCACGGGAGCCACCCTCGCCCCGATCGGCCGGGCATAGGGCGTGTCGCGATAGGGGCGCCGTCCGCCCGAAGGGCGGGCCCTTCCGGGCGCGGTCCCGGGCAGCGCGGGAGGGCGGGCCTTCGCGCGGCGCCGCCGGCCCACCGCCCCGGACGGGTCAGGTGCGCGGGGCCTCGGACGCGGTCGGGCCGGCGTCGGCGGGCGGCAGCGGCACCCCGGCCGGCGGCGCCGGCCGGTAGTGGCCGCTCCACCCGTACAGCGGATCCGGCTCCGGTTCCCTCGGCGTCCACAGCGCGGTCAACCCCAGGTGCAGCAGCACCGCGGTCATCGGCCAGGCCAGCAGCGCCCCGTACGCCAGCAGTTCCAGCGGCGCATCGAACGGCACCCCCTTGCCGGCGGCGGAGGCCGCCGCGGCCAGGTCCGTCGACGAGGACCCGAGCCACAGTCCGAACCGCCACCCCGCCAGCGCGGCGAAGCAGGACCCGACGGCGAGACCGATCACCAGCGGCACCCCGCCGGCCCGGCGCCACAGGAAGGTGGCGACGGCGCTCACCACGCCCAGCCCCAGGGCCAGCAGGAAAAAGGTCCCGTCGGCGGCGATCCGCGCTTCGCTCTCGCTGTTGCGCAGGAACACCGCCTCGCCGTTGGACACGTACTGCACCCGGGGCGCGAGCCACCACCACAGCAGGCCGAGGAGCAGCCCGGCCACCCCGACCGCCAGGGCCACGACGGCCCCGTCGCGGATGTCCTCCGGGCGGATGGCCGCGGCGGTGCCGCCCGGCTTCTCGGGCGGCGACGGTGGCGGGTCGAACGGGGACTGCGGGGTCACGGCTTCGGTCACCCCCACATCGTGCCAGGTGTGTCCGGCGGTGGTGTCAGCGGACGGCCGCCCGGCGGTACGCCCAGGTCGCCACGGCCAGGGAGACGACCCCGACGGCCGCGCACACGCCGAGGTCGAAGACGACGGCGGCCCAGTCCGGCGACGCCTCGAAGGTCCGCGCGAAGGCCTCCACCCCGTAGGTGGACGGCAGCAGGTCCCGCGCCCACACGATCACGGCCGGCATCCGCTCGGGCGGCAGCACGCCCAGCAGCAGCGCCGCCGACATGCCGAGCTGCCCCGCGAGGGTGGCGAGCTCCTGCCGCGGTGCCAGCAGCCCCAGGGCCGCGCCGAGCCCGGCCAGCGCGGCTCCGGCCAGCGGCACCACGGCGGCCAGGATCCACAGTCCGCCCATCGGCAGGCCGAAGAGCAGACATCCGAGGACGGCGGTGACCAGCGTCCCCGGCAGCGTGAAGGAGGCGTAGGCGGCGGCCGCGCCCAGCACCACCGAGGCGGGCGGCACCGGCAGGGTGGCGTAGTGGTCGAGTCCGCCGCCGGCCCGCAACTGCCCGAAGTACTGCGCGAGCAGGTTCAGCGCGACGAAGGCGACGACCAGCACCGAGGACCCGGCCACGACGGCCCGGGCCTCGGATCCCCCGTCGACGACGCCCCGCATCAGGATCATGATTCCGACGGACTGGAAGGTCGCCACGAACAGCAACGGAATGCGGGCCACCCGCGCCCGGGACAGCTGCGCGCGGTAGACGGCGGCCAGCGAGGGGAGGAAGCGCGCGGCGGGCGCCAGCGGCGCGGCCTGAGGTTCCCGTGCGCAGCCCGTGGGAAGCGCGGCCGGTGCGGCCTGAGCCGTGGGTGCGGCATCGGGCGCGAGCACGGCCCGGACGCCCCCCGTCGAACGGTCGCTCACGACTTCACCAGCCCTTTCGTCCTGCCGCCGAGGGCCAGGTACACGTCTTCCAGGCTGGGAGTGGCCAGGGTGAAGTCGTCGAGCGCGGAGAAGGCCGGGCCCCCGGTGACCGAGGCGACCGCCGCCCGTGCCTCGTCCGGCGCCAGCCGGAGCACCCAGCGGCGCCCCGACTCGACCGCCCGCTCGCGCAGCCGGGCGACCTCCGGCACCTCCAGCGGGGCGCCCTCGCGCCACACCAGCTCCAGCCGGACCTCGCCCGAGACGCGCGCCTTCAGCGCGGTCGGCGTGTCGCAGGCGATGACCTTGCCCTGGTCGATGACGGCGACCCGGTCGAGGACCGTCTCGGCCTCGATGACGTTGTGGGTGACGAGCAGCACGGTCACGCCGTGCCGGGCGCGGCGGCGGTCCACCGCCGCCCACACGGCCCGCCGGGCCACCGGGTCCATTCCGGTGGTGGGTTCGTCGAGGACCAGCACGGGCCGTTCGCCCACGAGCGCGGCGGCGACGCAGGCCAGGCGCCGCTGGCCGCCGGAGAGCTTCTTCAGGGGTCGCCCGGCGATCCCTGCCAGTCCGAGTTCCTCCAGTACGGCGTCGCGCGCGGCGCGTGCCGACCGTACGTCGAGCCCGCGCAGCCGTGCGGTGGTCTCGGCGGCCAGCGCCACCGTGAGCTCGTCGAGGGCGGTGGACTCCTGGCCGAGGTAGGAGAGCAGTCTGGAGGCCCGTCGGGGGTGGCGCACGAGGTCGTGGCCGAGGAGGGTCACGGTGCCCGAGTCGGGCCGCATGAGGCCGGTGAGCTGGCGGACCAGGGTGGACTTGCCGGCGCCGTTGGGGCCGAGCAGGCCGAAGATCTCGCCGCGCCGGACGTCGAGGCTGACGCCGTCGTTGGCGCGGGTTTCGGGCAGGGCGGGGGCTCCGCGCCGCCCGCGCACCGCGGGATACGTCTTGACCAGGTCACGCACCGTGCAGACCACGTCCGACGCCGCTCCCGCGGCCGCCGCCGTGCTGTCCTGCGCCTGTGCTGTGCCCGTACTCACGAGGGAGCAGCCTACGGGGTTCCCGCCCCTACTCGGCCGCCGGGGTCAGCGGGGCGGACAGGTCGGCGGGTCCCGTTCCGGGTGCGGCGGCCGGTACCGCGGCGACGTGCTCAGCGGCGGCGCGGACGTCGATCTCCCTCCAGAACCCGGCGCGGATGGCGTAGCGGTCGTGCTCGTCGATCTGGTCGTCCTTGTGCGCGAGCAGGCCGAACCGGGCGGCGTAGCGCAGCAGCTCGCCGTCGATCCGGTGCGGGATGCGCGGGTACATGGTGGCCAGTTTCTGGAGGTGTGCGGTCTCCGGGAGGCGTTCCATCCAGCGCCGGGCGAACACCTGTCCCACCTCGAATGGGTCCCCGCCCACGGTGGTGATGTCCTCCTCCCGGTCGGCCCAGCGCTGTTCGGCGCTGGTGAGCTGGGCGAGGGTGGGCAGCGAGGCGGTCTCGGCGGGCTCGCCCAGCGGTCCGGCGCGGTCGATCCAGCCCCGGTCGGAGGACCAGCGCAGGGCGCTGGCGGAGGACGGCGCGCTGCTCGCCGCGGCCTGCTGGCCACTGTGCGGTCCGGTGGCGCGCAGGGCCCCGGCGAGGTCCTTGGGCGTGGGGACGCTCTTTCCGCCGGGGGCGGTCGGCGCCGGTACGGGGACGGCCTCCCGGTCGTCCTCCGCGGGGGCGGCGGCACCGTTGCGGGCGGCCTCGGCGAGCGCGGCCTCGGGCAGCGGCGCCGAGAGGATGGCCGCGATGTCGGGGCGGGGCACGGGCGGCGGGGAGCAGAGTCCGGCGAGGTCCTTGGCGCGGACGGCACGGGTGATCCAGGCCCGGTCGAGGACGCGGCGTTCGTCGGCCTCGGCGACGAGGTCCTCGGACTGGTTGTAGTCGCCGTCGGCCGCCTGGACGGCCCACAGGTGGACCGCGACCCCGTGCTCCTTGGCGGACATCAGGCCGGGCAGCAGGTCGCCGTCGCCGGTCACGAGGACCACGTCGGAGCAGGCGCGGTTGCGGGCGAGTTCGGTGAGCTCGGCGTGCATGGCGGCGTCGACGCCCTTCTGCGCCCAGCGGCCGTCGCTGCGGGTCAGGGCGCCGAGCCGGACCGTGACCCGGGACATGACGCGCAGTCTGCGGTGTTCGGGCTGCGGCACCCGGTCGGGTGCGCCGTCGAACCAGTAGATGCGCAGCAGGGGCTGCTGGGTGTCGGCCTCGGCCCGCTCGCGCAGGCCCTGGATCAGGGCGGCATGGTCGACGGTGATCCGGGAGCGGGAGGGCTCCCCGGCGAGAAGGCTGGCGGCGGCACCCAGCAGGTAGCCGGCGTCCACCAGGACGACGCAGCGGTCCACGCGTTCCACCCTCTTCCCTGGGGGTCCCCACGTGTTTTCGCGGGTTCCCCGAGTCTGCCCGACCTCGCGGGCGTTGAAGGCCGGAACTCGATCATCGGCGTGGCGGATCTCACGCGGCGGCGGGGCACCACCCTCGGCTACACGCGGTAATGATCCAAAATGCGCGGTTTCTGGTGCTGTGTGAGTGTGAAGGCGGTCCTGGCCCCTAGACCCTCACGGAGGCTCCACCATGGCCAAGAACAAGAACCAGAAGCAGCCGGCGAAGCAGCAGACCCGCTCGTCCGGGCAGGACGCGTCGCGTTCGGACTCCCCCGAGCAGTCGTCCCAGGCGCCGAGTCCGATGGACCTGGCCCACAAGAGCAAGCAGAAGAAGTTCGGACACAACTGACGCCTTCGCGCCGGTCTGTGACGGCCGAGAACCGCAAGGGGGCCTGCCCGGCGACACCGGGCAGGCCCCCTTTCGGGCGGGTGGCGGACGACGCTATCCGGCCAGGCAGGACGGTCCGAGCAGGACCTTGAGATCGCCGAAGAGGGCCGGGTCGGGCTGGACGCGGTGCCGGTCGAGGCGCAGCACGGTGGTGGTCCGCGGCCCCTGGAGCTTGATCCGGACCTCGGTGTTGCCCTTGTGGTGGCGCAGGATCTCTCCCAGACGGGTCACCATCGGGGGCGTGACCTTGACCGTGGGGATGGTGAGGACCACGGGGGCGTTGGTCCCGGCCGAGGAGAGGTCGGGGACCATCATCTCCATGGCGACCAGGCGGGGGACGTCCTCGCGCTTGTCGAGGCGGCCCTTGACGAAGACGACGGTGTCCTCGACCAGCTGGGTGGAGACGAGCTGGTAGGTCGCGGGGAAGAACATGCACTCGATGGAGCCGGCGAGGTCCTCGACGGTGGCGATGGCCCAGGCGTTGCCCTGCTTGGTCATCTTGCGCTGGAGGCCCGAGATGATGCCGCCGATGGTGACGACGGCGCCGTCGGAGTGCTCACCGCCGGTCAGCTGGGAGATTCCGGCGTCGGTCTTGTCGGAGAGCACGTGCTCCAGACCGAAGAGCGGGTGGTCGGAGACGTAGAGCCCGAGCATCTCGCGCTCCTGGGCGAGCAGGTAGGACTTCTCCCACTCGACGTCGGAGAACTCCACGTCGAGGCCGAAGCCGGGCTCGTCGCCGCCGCTGTCGTCACCCATACCGCCGAAGAGGTCGAACTGCCCCTCGGCCTCCTTGCGCTTGACGGCGACCACGTTGTCGATCATGGATTCGTGGTGGGCGACCAGGCCCTTGCGGGTGTGGCCCATCTCGTCGTAGGCGCCGGCCTTGATCAGCGACTCGATGGTGCGCTTGTTGCAGACGACGGCCTCGACCTTGTCCAGGAAGTCAGGGAAGGAGGAGTACTTCCCCTTGGCCTTCCTGGTCTTGATGATCGAGTCCACGACGTTCTGGCCGACGTTGCGGACGGCGGTGAGGCCGAAGAGGATCACGTCGTCGCCCTGGGCGGCGAAGTTCGACTCGGACTCGTTGACGTTCGGCGGGAGCACCTTGATGCCCATGCGGCGGCACTCGTTCAGGTAGATCGCGGACTTGTCCTTGTCGTCCTTGACCGAGGTGAGCAGACCCGCCATGTACTCGGCCGGGTAGTTCGCCTTGAGGTAGGCGGTCCAGTAGGAGACCAGGCCGTAGGCGGCCGAGTGGGCCTTGTTGAAGGCGTAGCCGGCGAAGGGGACCAGGACGTCCCAGAGCTTCTGGATGGCCTCGTCGGAGTAGCCGTTCTTGCGGGCGCCCGCCTGGAAGATCGTGAAGTTCTTCGCCAGCTCCTCGGGCTTCTTCTTGCCCATGACGCGGCGCAGGATGTCGGCCTCGCCGAGCGAGTAGCCGGCGATGATCTGGGCGGCCTTCTGGACCTGCTCCTGGTAGACGATCAGGCCGTAGGTCACCGCGAGCACCTCTTCGAGCGGCTTCTCCAGCTCGGGGTGGATCGGGGTGATCTCCTGCTGCTTGTTCTTGCGCAGGGCGTAGTTGGTGTGCGAGTTCATGCCCATCGGGCCCGGCCGGTAGAGGGCCGACACGGCGGAGATGTCTTCGAAGTTGTCCGGCTTCATCAGCCGCAGCAGGGAGCGCATGGGCCCGCCGTCGAACTGGAAGACGCCGAGGGTGTCGCCGCGGCCGAGCAGCTCGAAGGTCTTGGGGTCGTCGAGCGGGAGGGCCAGGAGGTCGATGTCGATCCCCTTGTTGGCCTTCACCATCTTGACGGCGTCGTCCATGATCGTGAGGTTGCGCAGGCCCAGGAAGTCCATCTTCAGCAGGCCGAGCGACTCGCAGCTCGGGTAGTCCCACTGGGTGATGGTGACGCCGTCGGTGTGCCGCACCCAGACGGGTACGTGATCGGTGATCGTCTCGCTGGACATGATCACGCCGGCGGCGTGCACGCCCATCTGGCGGACCAGGCCCTCCACACCGCGGGCGGTGTCGATGACCTTCTTCACGTCCGGCTCGTTCTCGTACATGCCGCGGATCTCGCCGGCCTCGCCGTAGCGGGGGTGCGAGGGGTCGAGGATGCCGGAGAGCGGGATGCCCTTGCCGAGGACGTCGGCGGGCATGGCCTTGGTGAGGCGGTCGCCCATGGCGTACGGGTAGCCCAGCACGCGGGCCGAGTCCTTGATCGCGTTCTTGGCCTTGATGGTGCCGTAGGTGCCGATCATGGCGACCTTGTCGGCGCCGTACTTCTCGGTCACGTACCGGATCACCTCGACGCGCCGGCGCTCGTCGAAGTCGATGTCGACATCGGGCATGGACACGCGCTCGGGGTTGAGGAAGCGCTCGAAGATCAGGCCGTGCGGGATCGGGTCGAGGTCGGTGATGCCCATGGCGTAGGCGACGATCGAGCCGGCCGCGGAGCCTCGGCCGGGTCCGACCGCGATGCCCTGGTTCTTGGCCCACATGATGAAGTCGGCGACCACGAGGAAGTAGCCCGGGAAGCCCATCGAGATGATCGTGTCCATCTCGTACTCGACCTGCTTCATGCGGTCCTCGGGGATGCCCCCGGGGAAGCGGCGGTGCATGCCGCGCATGGTCTCCTCGCGGAACCAGGTGACCTCGGTGTAGCCCTCCGGGATGTCGAACTTCGGCATCAGGTTCCGGAACGTGAACATGCCCTCGGTGTCGATCTGGTCCGCGACCAGCCTGGTGTTGGCACAGCCCTCCTGCCAGGCGTCCGAGGAGTCGATCGCGTACATCTCGTCGGTCGACTTCAGGTAGTAGCCGGAGCCGTCGAAGCGGAAGCGGTCGGGGTCCGAGAGGTTCTTGCCGGTCTGGATGCACAGCAGGGCGTCGTGGGCGGAGGCCTCGCTGGCGTAGGTGTAGTGCGAGTCGTTCGTCACCAGCGGCGGGATACCGAGCTTCTTGCCGATCTCCAGCAGCCCGTCGCGGACCCGGCGCTCGATCTCGATGCCGTGGTCCATCAGCTCCAGGAAGTAGCGGTCCTTGCCGAAGATGTCCTGGTACTCGGAGGCCGACTTCAGGGCCTCGTCGAACTGGCCGAGGCGCAGGCGGGTCTGCAGCTCGCCGGAGGGGCAGCCGGTGGAGGCGATCAGCCCCTCGGACCACTGGGCGATGGTCTCCTTGTCCATGCGCGGCCACTTCGTCAGCCAGCCCTCGGCGTACGCGTCGGAGGACAACCGGAAGAGGTTGTGCAGGCCGGTGGCGTTCGCCGCCCAGATCGTCTTGTGGGTGTAACCGCCGGAACCGGAGACGTCGTCGCGCTTCTGGTGGGGCTGGCCCCACTGGATGCGGCGCTTGTTGCGCCGGGACTCGGGGGCGACGTACGCCTCGATGCCGATGATCGGCGTGACCCCGGCCTTCTGGGCGGAGTGGAAGAAGTCGTAGGCCCCGTGCAGGTTGCCGTGGTCGGACATGGCGATGTGCGTCATGCCCATCTCGTTGCACGCGTTGAACATGTCCTTCAGCCGCGCGGCACCGTCCAGCAGCGAGTACTGGGTGTGGACGTGCAGGTGCGTGAACGGCGTCTGGGGCACGGCGCTGGTCTCCTGGCGGCGGGGGGACGGGGCAGCTTCGAATCCTACGTCCCACGGGTGACAGATCACGGGCACGCGGCGGTACGGTCGGGCGTTGCAGAACCAGGGGCGCCGGTCCCGCGTCCGGTCCGGCAGAGCCCGTACCACCCCGTGCACCAGGAGGAACCCGCCATGGCGGTCCCCGAGACGACCGACGAGCAGCGTGCCGAGCAGATCCTCGACGTGTTCGACACCGCATTCGGTGAACTGCTCGCCGCCGACCCCGCTGCCTTCCGGGTCAAGTTCCGCAAGATGGCGGCCTCGGCCTTCGCCTTCTACCGGGGCACGGCCTGCCTCTTCTACTCCGACCTGGAGCGGGACCGGCACGGCGGTCCGTACCTGGACGAGCGGACGGGCCGGGTGTGGATCCACGGCGATCTGCACGCCGAGAACTTCGGCACGTACATGGACGCCAACGGCCGGCTGATCTTCAACGTCAACGACTTCGACGAGGCGTACGTCGGCCCCTTCACCTGGGACCTCAAGCGCTTCGCGGCCTCCGTCGCGCTGATCGGCTACACCAAGGCGCTCAGCGACGGCCAGATAAGCGAGCTGGTGCGGATCTACGCCGGGGCCTACCGGGAGCGGATCCGCCTGCTGGCCGTCCGGGACCAGGCACCCGACAAGGACGAGGTCCCCTCCTTCACCCTGGACACCGCCGAGGGCCCGCTGCTGGACGCGCTGCGCTCGGCCCGCTGCCGCACCCGCTTCTCCCTGCTGGACTCGATGACGGAGATACGGGACCACGAGCGCCGCTTCGCCTGCGGCGGCGGTTCCGTCGAGCTGGACGCCGCGACCCGCTACAAGGTGCTGGCGGCCTTCGACGGGTACCTGGAGACCCTGCCCGACGAGTCCCTCGTGCGCCCCGACTCCTACCGGGTCAAGGACGTGGTCGGCCGCCGGGGCGTCGGCATCGGCTCGGCGGGCCTGCCCTCCTACAACATCCTGCTGGAGGGGCACAGCGACGCGCTGGAGAACGACGTCGTGATCTACCTCAAGCAGGCGCAGACCCCGGCCGCCTCCCGGCACGTCACGGACCGGGAGGTGCGGGAGTACTTCCTGCACGAGGGGCACCGCACGGTGATCTCGCAGCGGGCGCTCCAGGCGCACGCCGACCCCTGGCTCGGCTGGACGGAGCTGGACGGCACCGGCCAGCTGGTGGCGGAGGTGTCCCCGTACGCGGTGGATCTGGACTGGTCGGACCTGGACGACCCCGAGGAGATCGCCGCGGTGGTCGCCGACCTCGGCCGGGCCACGGCGACCATGCACGCGTCGGCCGACGAGGCGGAGAGCGGACAGTCCCTGGTGCCGTTCTCCACCGAGCGGGCCATCGACGCGGCGATCGCCTCGGACGAGGAGGGTTTCGCGGACCTGCTGGTCGACTTCGCCCACGCCTACGGGGCGCGGGCGCGCGCCGACCACCAGATCTTCGTGGACCTCTTCCGCAACGGCCGTCTCACCCCCTGAAACGGCTCCCACAGGAACACGTGGCACACTCGCGAGGATGGACTTTTCCGGGACGGGACTCAGAGGGCTGCGGGCCGCGTTGTTCAGCGCTGTCGTCGTGCTGCTCTCCTCCGGCTCGCACGTCCTGATGTCCCGGGTCCCGCTGCCTCCGGCGATGGTGGCCGGGGCCTTCGCGGGCGTGTTCGCGATCGCCTGGGCCCTCGCGGGCCGTGAGCGCGGCTTCGGCCCCATCGCGGGGCTGCTCGTACCGCTGGAGCTGGCCGCCGACACCGTCTTCACCGCCGGGCAGCACCTCTGCTACGGCCCGGCCGGTGGGCCGGTCGCGGGGCCGCTGCGCGCCATGGGCCTGGAGGAGCTCTGCGGGGGCACGCCGGTGGGCGGTCCGCTGGCCGAGGTGACCGGGCCCGCCGCCGGTACGGCCGCGCTGCTGGCCTCGCCCGGCCCGTACACGCCGTGGCTGCTGCTCGGCGCCCATGTCTCGGTGGGGCTGCTCGCCGCCGCCTGGCTGCACCACGGTGAGCGGGCGCTGGGCCGGCTGCTGCGGGCGGTGGCCGCCTTCGCGTTCCGGCCGCTGCGGATGGCGGCGGCCGCGCTGGCGGGGGCCCGTCGGCCGGCACGGCGGGCGCGGCGGCCGGTCCCGGCGGGAGCCGGGGCCCGTACGCGCTTCCCCGCGCACTCCGTGGGACGGCGGGGACCTCCCGTGCTCGGTGCGCTCGCGCGCGCCTGACGCACGTACGGCAGTCCCTTCCCCACGTCGCACACCACGGAGATCATGATGAGTTCACGCAACAGCCAGGCGAACAAGGCGGCGGCCCGCGAGCGGCTTCGGGCCGAGCGCGCGGCGCAGGCCAAGAAGGACAAGATCCGTCGACAGGTCATAGTCGGCGTCGGGGTCGTGGCCGCGCTGGGCCTGGCCGGCGGTATCGCCTACGGGGTCATGAAGGCCAACGAGCCCGACTACTGGGAGAAGGCCGCCAAGGCCGAGCTGGTCAAGCCCAAGAACACCTCGGGTGACGACGGCACCACGGTCGTCGTCGGCAAGGCCGACGCGAAGAAGACCCTGGAGCTGTACGAGGACTCGCGCTGCCCGGCGTGCGCCTCCTTCGAGCAGGCCGCGGGCGAGCAGATCAAGAAGGACGTCGAGGCGGGCAAGTACAAGCTCCAGTACGTCGGCGCCACCTTCATCGACAACGCGGTCAAGGGCGAGGGCTCGAAGAACGCGCTGAGCGCGCTGGGCGCCGCGCTGAACGTCAGCCCGGAGGCCTTCCTGGAGTTCAAGGGGGCGCTGTACTCGAAGGAGCAGCACCCCGAGGAGACCGTCGACAGCTTCGCCAAGGACGACTACCTGCTGAAGGTCGCGGACACCGTTCCGGCGCTCAAGGGCAACGCCGAGTTCAAGAAGGCCGTCGAGGACGGCACCTACGACCGGTGGGCGCTGGAGATGTCGAAGGTCTTCGACAACTCCGGGGTGAAGGGCACGCCGACCTTGAAGATGGACGGCAAGAAGATCGACACCCCGCAGACGGCGGAGGCGTTCACGGCCGCGATCGACAAGGCCCTGCAGGGCTGATCCGGGACGTTCCGGGACACGACTTCCCTTCCGGCAGCACCGGCGAGCGGGCGAACTCCGAGAGTTCGCCCGCTCGTTGCATTCCGACATCTGTTCCCAGGGGTGTACCCGTCGGTAATGTGATGGTCCGTGACCAGTCATCTCACCCCTCACCCCGCCGCGTCGACCCCCCGCCGCCGTACCGTCGTCCTCGCCGCGGCCGCCACCGCCACACTGGCCCCCCTCGCCACGCTGGGCGCCGGAACCGCCCATGCGGCGGGCAGCGCCCCCGCCTTCCTGCACGGCGTCGCCTCGGGCGATCCGCTGCCCGACGGCGTCCTGCTGTGGACGCGCGTCACCCCCTCCCCCGAGGCCGTCCCCGGATCCGGTATCGGCCCCACCGTCCAGGTCGGCTGGGAGGTGGCCGCCGACCAGGCCTTCTCCCGCGTCGTCGGCTCAGGGACCGTCACGGCCGGCGCCGCCTCGGACCACACGGTCAAAGTGGACGTGCGGGGGCTCCGGCCGCAGACGCCGTACTGGTACCGCTTCACCGCCGGCTCGGCGGTCTCCCCCGTGGGGCGCACCCTGACCACCCCCGCCCACGGCGTGACGACCCCGGGAGTCCGCTTCGGCGTGGTCTCCTGCGCCAACTGGGAGTCCGGCTACTTCTCCGCCTACCGCCACCTGGCCGCCCGCACGGACCTGCACGCGATCCTGCACCTGGGCGACTACATCTACGAGTACCAGTCCGGGGGTTACCCGGAGGCGAAGTACACCGTGCGCCAGCACGAGCCGAAGCACGAGATCGTCTCGCTGGCCGATTACCGCACCCGGCACGGCACGTACAAGACGGACGTGGACCTCCAGGCCATGCACCAGGCACACCCGGTCATCGCCATCTGGGACGACCACGAGTTCGCGAACGACATGTGGGCCGGCGGCGCCGAGAACCACACCCCGGGGGCCGAGGGCGACTGGACCGCCCGCGCCGAGGCCGCCAAGCAGGCCTACTTCGAGTGGATGCCGGTACGGACCTCCACCGCGGGCACCGTCTACCGCAGGCTCCGCTTCGGCACCCTCGCCGACCTGCACCTGCTCGACCTGCGCTCCTTCCGTTCGCAGCAGGCCAAGGTGGGCAGCGGATCGGTGGACGACCCGGAGCGCACCATCACCGGGCGCGCCCAACTGGACTGGCTCAAGGCGGGCCTCGCCGGCTCCGACGCGACCTGGAAGCTGGTCGGCACCTCGGTGATGATCTCGCCGGTGGCCTTCGGCTCGCTGCCCGCACACCTGCTGGGGCCGTTCACCAAGCTGCTCGGGCTGCCCGAGGGCGGCATCGCGATCAACGTGGACCAGTGGGACGGGTACACGGACGACCGCAAGGAGCTGCTGGGCCACCTGAAGGAACGAAACATCCGGAACACGGTGTTCCTGACCGGCGACATCCACATGGCCTGGGCGAACGAGGTGCCGATGAACATGGCCACCTATCCGGGCTCGGGCACGGCTGCGACGGAGTTCGTCGTCACGTCGGTGACCTCCGACAACCTCGACGACATCCTGCACGTGCTGCCGAACACGGTCTCGCTGGTGGCCGAAACCGCCATCAAGGCTGCCAACTGGCACACGAAGTGGCTCGACATGGACGCGCACGGCTACGGCGTGCTGGACGTGACGCCGGAGCGCTCGCAGATGGACTACTACGTCATATCCGACAAGCGCCGGCCGGACGCGACGTCCGCGTGGTCCCGCTCCTACCGGACCCTGAACGGGACCCAGAAGGTCGAGCGGTCCTACCACCCCGTTCGCTGATCTCCTGAACGACCGTCAATTCTTCTGCCACAAGGGGCATCTGGTACATACCAGGTGCCCTTTGTGCGTTCGAAGCAACAAATCTTTTACGCAAGACCCTTGACCTGAATATGTCATGCACACATAAGCTTCGCGCCAGCTGAAGAAGATCCTTCAGGCCACCACCCCCCACCACCCCCCACTCGCGAGGAGCACACGTGCGCGCGTCCGCCCGCATATCCCCCCTTCTCCGCCGCCGCCTGATGGGCACGGCTGTCCTGGCCGGAACCCTGGCCTTCACCCCGCTCGCCGCCCCCACCACGCTCGCGGCCGCCAAGAGCCCCGCCGAGGTGTGCGCCGACGGGGCAGCCGCCCCCGCCAACGCCCGCGTGGCCCGCGCCCACGACGAGCGCGCGGACGAGCCGAACGAGCTCACTGACGCGCAGGCCAAGGCCATGGACTCCGACCTCAAGTCGAAGCTGGACAAGGCCCTCAAGAACCAGCCGCAGCGCAGCCTGGCCGCGGCCGAGGCCGTGGTGAACATCCCCGTGTACTTCCACGTCGTCCACTCCGGCACCGCCGGCAAGCTCACGTCCACGGACGTCAGCAACCAGCTCTCCGTCCTCAACGCGGCCTACGGCGGCCAGGGCAGCGGCAACGTCAACACGAACTTCCAGTTCACCCTGGCGTCGACCGACTACACGGACAACGCCTCCTGGTACAACCTGGCCTCCGGCTCCCAGGCCGAGAAGGACATGAAGAACACCCTGCGCAAGGGCGGCCCGGGCGCGCTCAACTTCTACACCGCCAAGCTCTCCGGCGGCCTCCTGGGCTGGGCGACCTTCCCGACCTCCTACGCCTCCAACCCCACGATGGACGGCGTGGTCGTGCTCGACAGCTCGCTGCCGGGCGGCTCCTCCGCCAACTACAACGAGGGCGACACCGCCACCCACGAGGTCGGCCACTGGCTCGGGCTCTACCACACCTTCCAGGGCGGCTGTAACGGCAACGGCGACTACGTCTCCGACACCCCGGCCGAGAAGAGCGCCGCGTACGAGTGCCCGACCGGGCGCGACAGCTGCACCAAGAAGTCGGGTGCGGACCCGATCCACAACTTCATGGACTACACCTACGACTCCTGCATGTACCAGTTCACCGCCGGCCAGGTGGCCCGCATGAGCAGCAGCTGGACCGCCTACCGGGCGGGCTGACCTCAGCGACGGGGAGGGCCCGGTCCGGCATCCGCCGGACCGGGCCCTCCCGCGTGTCCCCGCCTACCGTCCCCTGCGGGGCTACAGGCTGTCGAGGAAGCCGATCGCGGCCGTCCACGCCTGCCCCGCAGCCTCGGCGTCGAAGTCGTCGAGGTCCGGGTCGGTGAACAGGTGCCCGGCGCCCGGGTAGCTGTGGACCTCCACGTCCGCGCCGGCCCGCTGCATCCGCAGGTACCAGGCCGTCAGCCAGTCGTGCGGCTCGAAGGGGTCCGGGTCCGCGATGTGCAGCTGCACCGGAAGCCCGTCCACCGACGCACCGTCCTCCAGGTCGGCCGTCCCGTGCAGCAGGAGCAGCCCGCGCGCCTTCTCGTCGGCCAGCGCCAGGTGCTGGGCGAGGGAACCGCCGAAGGAGAAGCCCGCGTACACCAGGCCCGCGTCGGAGTGGGGGGCCGCGGCCAGCACGGCCCGCTTCAACAACTCGTCACGGCCGATCTCGTCCTGGTGGGCCATGCCCTCCTCGACGGTCTCGAAGGTGCGCCCCTCGAAGAGGTCCGGTACCTGGACCTGGTGACCGGCCGCGCGCAGCCGGTCGGCCGCCGCGTGCACCGCGGGCCGCAGCCCGTACGTCGAATGGAAAAGCACGATGTTCATGCCTCCATCGTGCCAGCCGTCGCAGGCGCCGGTGCGCCGGCGCTTCCCGCTACGTTCATCCCCATGGAGACGGAGAACTTCATGCGCCCGGTGGCGGTCGTCGGCGGCGTGCTGCTCGCCACCCTGATCGCGGGCCGGCTGCTCGACCTGCTGCTGCGCCGGGCAGACGCCCGGCATCCGGAGACCCCGCTGTGGGACCTGCTGCGCCGCTGCCGGCTCCCCTTCCAGGTGGTGCTGTGCACCTCCCTGCTCAGGGGCTCCTACCGCCGGGCGGGCCTGCTGCCCGACCATCCCGTCGGCGTCGGCCGCTTCCTCGCGCTGGTGCTCATCGCCGCGGTGGCCTGGCTGGCGGTGCGCATCGCGACGGCCGCCGTCGACTCCGCGTACGCGCGCTACGCCGCGGCGACCGAGGACGAGGCCCGGGTCCGCCGGGTGCGCACCCAGGTCACACTGATCCACCGGGCGGTCACGGCGGTCGTCGTCGTGGTCGCCGTCGCGGCGATGCTGCTGACCTTCCCCCCGATGCGTGCGGCCGGCGCCTCGCTCCTGGCCTCCGCGGGCGTCCTCGGCATCGTGGCCGGCATCGCCGCCCAGTCCTCACTGAGCAACCTCTTCGCCGGGCTCCAGATCGCCTTCGGCGACACGGTCCGCATCGGTGACACGGTCGTGGTCGACGAGGAGTGGGGCCGGGTCGAGGAGATCACCCTGACCTTCCTGACCGTCCGCACCTGGGACGAACGCCGCATCACGATGCCTGTGTCGTATTTCACGAGCAAACCGTACGAGAACTGGTCGCGCGGAGGCGCCCAGATGACCGGGACGGTCTTCTGGCACCTCGACCACCGCGCACCCCTGGACCTGATGCGGGAGCGGTTCCGGCAGATCCTCGCGAACCTGCCCGAGTGGGACGGCCGCGGCGGTGGCCTCGCCGTGACGGACACCACACCGCACACCGTCCAGGTCCGCGGCGTGGTGACCGCCAAGGACGCCGACGACCTCTGGACCCTGCGCTGCGCGGTCCGCGAACAGCTGATCACCTGGCTGGCGGCCCACCATCCCTACGCCCTCCCGCGCGTCGCGACCTCCCCGGCGCCCCCTGCCCCGGAGACCCCGGACCGGCCCTAGGGGGCGCGCAGGCTGCGCACGTCGAGGTGGCGCAGCACCCGGTCGACGACCTCCGGGTCGGAGCCGGGTTCGCTGCGGGCGGCCAGCACCTCGTGGCGGGCGGCCGACATCATCTCCCGCTGGATCCGCTGGATGTCGTGGAGCCGCTGCACCCGCTGCGCGTACGCCTCGCGCCGCTCCTCGTCCACCATGTCCGGGCTGATCCTGGCTCCCACGTCGTACGCGCGCCGGCTCAGCTGCTCGATCAGGTCCTCCGGCAGCTCCTCGACCTCCTCGATCTCCTTCAGCCGGCGCCTGGCGGCCTTGGCGGCGCGGATCGCCAGGTGCCGCTCGGCGTCCCGCCGCGCGTCGGTGTCCTCCTCCACGCCCAGGCGCCGCACCAGCCACGGCAGGGTGAGCCCCTGGCACACCAGCGTCACCATGATCACCGCGAAGGCGATGAAGACGATCTCGTCGCGCGCGGGGAAGGGCTCGCCCGCGTCCGTCTCCAGGGGGATGGCCAGGGCCAGGGCGACCGAGGCCACCCCGCGCATGCCCGCCCACCACATCACGACGCTCTCCCGCCAGCTCAGCGGGATCTCCTCGTCATAGTCGCGCCGCCGGTGCAGTTTCTGCGCGAGCCAGCCCGCCGGCAGCAGCCATACCAGCCGTACCCCGACGACCACCGCGACGACGACAGCAGCCCATCCCGCCATCTCCCACTCGCGGTCGTGGGCCGTCCCGAAGACGTTGTGCAGCTCCAACCCGATGAGCCCGAAGGCCACGCCGGTGACCAGCGTGTCCACCACCTCCCAGAAGGTGTGCCCGGCCAGACGCCCCAGCACGTCGTCGGCGTCGGAGGCGTACTCGGCGAGGAACAGGGCCGTGGTCAGCACGGCCAGCACCCCGGACCCGTGGAGCTCCTCGGCGACCGTGTACGACACGAAGGGCACGAGCAGCGTCAGGCCGATCTGGAGGGTGGCGTCGCCGAGCCGGCCCATCAGGCGGTGGGCGGTCCAGCCCAGTCCGAGGCCGACCGCCACGGCGACGACGGCGGACAGCACGAACTCCCCGAGCGCGTCGGGCCAGGAGAAGCCGCCGCTGACGGCCGCCGCGACCGCCACGTGGTAGAGCACGATCGCCGTGACGTCGTTGAAGAGCCCCTCGCCCTCCAGGATCGAGACCATGCGGCGGGGCAGCCCGAGCGATCCGGCGACGGCGGTGGCGGCCACCGGGTCGGGCGGCGCGACGAGCGCACCGAGCGCGACGGCGGCGGCGAGCGGCAGCGCGGGCACCACGGAATGGGCGACGGCGGCCACGGCGGCCGTCGTGACGAAGACCAGGGCCACGGCCAGCAGCAGGATGGGCCGCACGTTGGCGGCGAACTGGCGCCACGAGGTCCGTTGCACGGAGGCGTACAGCAGGGGCGGCAGCACCAGCGGCAGGATGAACTCGGGCGGTACCTCGACCTCCGGCACGCCCGGCACGAGCGCGAGGACCACCCCGCCGAGCGTCATCAGGACCGGGGCGGGCAGTCCCAGCCGGTCCCCGAGCGGCACCATGACCACGGCCCCGAGCAGGAGCACGAACAGCAGAGCAAGCTGATCCACTCCCCCACCCTGCCAGTCCGCCGCGCCCGGCCCCGGCGGTCGCGGCCGCGGTCGCGTGTCGGGTGCCGGGTGCCGGGCCGCCCCTCGGGGGCCGTGCGCCGGGCCGCTACTCGCTCTCGGCGCGGATCACGTCGAGGGCGTGCTGGAGGTCCGCCGGGTAGGTGCTCTCGAACTCCACCCACTGCCCGTCCGCCGGGTGCTCGAAGCCCAGCCGGACCGCGTGCAGCCACTGGCGGGTGAGCCCGAGCCGCTTGGCGACGGTCGGGTCGGCGCCGTAGGTCAGGTCGCCGACGCACGGGTGGCGGTGCGCGGACATGTGCACGCGGATCTGGTGCGTACGCCCCGTCTCCAGCTTGATGTCCAGCAGCGAGGCGGCGCGGAAGGCCTCGATCAGGTCGTAGTGGGTGACGGAGGCCTTGCCGTCCTGGGTCACCGCCCACTTGTAGTCCGCGCTCGGGTGGCGGCCGATCGGCGCGTCGATCGTGCCGCTCATCGGGTCCGGGTGGCCCTGGACCAGTGCGTGGTAGCGCTTGTCCACGACCCGCTCGCGGAACTGGTTCTTCAGCGAGGTGTAGGCACGCTCCGACTTGGCGACGGCCATCAGTCCGGACGTGCCGACGTCGAGGCGGTGCACGATGCCCTGGCGCTCGGACGCGCCCGAAGTGGAGATGCGGTAGCCCGCGGCGGCGAGGCCACCGATGACGGTGGTGCCGGTCCAGCCGGGGCTCGGGTGGGCGGCGACGCCCACCGGCTTCATGACGACGACGACGTCGTCGTCATCGTGGATGATCTCCATGCCCGGGACCGGCTCGGCCACGACCTCGACCGGCCGCGGGGGCGCCGGCATCTCGACCTCCAGCCAGGCGCCGCCGTGCACGCGCTCGGACTTCCCGACGACGCTGCCGTCGACCGACACCTTCCCCTCGGCCGCGAGCTCGGCCGCCTTGGTCCGGGAGAAACCGAACATACGGGCGATGGCGGCGTCGACGCGCTCGCCTTCGAGGCCATCGGGAACGGGCAGGGTGCGGATCTCGGGAATCGTACTCACCCGTCGAGTATGCAGGACTCGGCGGACGGGCCGTCCCGCGATCAGCGCATCGGTCAGTCCTTGTGGACGGTGCCGTCCGGGTCCAGGCCCTTGAACGACAGCAGCACGATGAGGATGCCGCCGCACACGATCGCCGAGTCGGCGATGTTGAAGACGGCGAAGTGGGCCGGGGCGATGAAGTCGACGACCGCCCCGCGGAACACACCCGGCGAACGGAAGATCCGGTCGGTGAGGTTGCCCAGCGCGCCGCCCAGCAGCAGACCGAGGGCGATCGCCCACGGCAGACTGTAGAGCTTGCGGGCCAGCCGCACGATCACGACGATCACAGCCGCGGCGATGGCGGTGAAGATGATGGTGAAGGCCTCGCCGAAGCCGAAGGCGGCGCCCGGGTTGCGGACCGCCTCGAACTTCAACAGGTCACCGATGATCTCGATCGGCGGCTGGTGCTCCAGCTTCGCCACGACCAGCATCTTGGTGCCGAGGTCCAGCAGGTAGGCGAGCACCGCGACGACGAGCAGTGCCGCGATCCGCCGACGCCCCTTGGGCGCGGCCGACTCCGGCCGGGCGCCGTCCCCGACGTCCCCGACCTCCGGCGTACCGATGATGCGCTCCGCCTCTGCCACGTGAGTCCCTCGAACTAGCCGACCCAGGCTCCTCCTGGACCCTGACCAGACGAGGGTACGTCAGGGCCCCGGCAGACCGCCTGCCCCGCCTCCCGCCTTCCCGTCACCCGCCGGCGCGGCGCCCGGTGCCGCGCCGGCGACGCCCGGTCACACACCTAGTGGCGCCGTTCCTGCTTCTGCTTGCAGTCCACGCACAGCGTGGCCCGCGGGAAGGCCTGCATCCTGGCCTTGCCGATGGGCTTCCCGCAGTTCTCGCAGAGCCCGTAGGTGCCCGCCTCCAGCCGTTCCAGGGCCCGCTCGGTCTGCTCCAGCATCGAAGTGGCGTTGGCCGCGAGCGCGAGCTCCGACTCCCGCGTGATGTTCTTGGTGCCCGTGTCGGCCTGGTCGTCCCCGGCGCCGTCGCCCGAGTCGCGCATCAGGCCGGAAATGGCCACTTCGGAGGCGTCGAGCTCGGCGCGCAGCCGCAGCACCTCGGACGCCAGCTCCGCGCGGGCCCCCTCGACCTCCTCGGGCGTCCACGGGTCCTCCCCGGGCCGTACGGCGAGGTCACTTGGGGCGGCGGGCGCCGTGACCCGGGTCTTGGGGAGCCCGCTCGTGGCGGCCGCGGCCGTCTTCCGCGCCGCACCGGTGCTCTTCTTGGCAACCACGTTCGGGACTCCAGTCTTCTCGGCGGCGTGCGCCGCCCCCTCGGCCGCGGCCTTCCTGGCCGTGGCCGTCCGCTTCGGGACGGCGGCCGTCTTCTTCCCGGCCGCCGCCTTCTTCCCGGCCGCGGCCGTCTTCCCGGCGGACGTCGCCTTCCCGGCCGGAGCCTTCTCGGCCGCGGCCGTCTTCTTCGCCGATGTCTTCTTCGCCGGAGCCTTCTTCGCCGGAGCCTTCGTGGCGGCCGTCGTACGCGCCGCCGTCGCCTTCTCGGCGGGCGCCGGGTCCCCGGAGACCGCTGTCTTCTTCGCCACCATGGCCGCGGCCCCTTCACATACTGTGATATTGCTCGCGAATCGTGCCGGAACGATAAATCGGCTCCGCCCCCGCGGCAACGGGGCACGCATCCGTCGAGGTCAACCTGCATCCGTTGTGCCCATCCGGAGCCCCGGTAATCCGCCGCTGCGGGCCCGCCGTCGTGCCGCTGCGACACATTGGCCCGTTCGGGTCACTCCCGGCACCGCCCCGGCCCCTCCTCCGCACCCCCGCCACGCCGTGACCACGGGGCCCCGCGGGGCCCCCGAAAACCGGTCTGCCGAGCACGGCCCGCACCCGTACACTGGGCCCAGCGAAAGGCATGGACGGGGACGAGTAGCGTCGGACGCAGCCAGGAGCGACCCGGGGACGGTGAGAGCCCGGGGGCGAGCGCGACGTGAAGGATCACCCCTGAGCCGCCGGAAGAAAGCCACGGGTCCCCCGCAGGGCTAGTAGAACCGGCTTCGCACCCCAATGAGGGGGCCACCGGATCCGTCCGGCGGCCAAGGAGGGTGGTACCGCGGGAGCAGCAGTCGGCTCTCGTCCCTCCGGACGGAAGTGACAACCCGCCGGAGGAAGAGTTCAGCCTCATGACCACACCGCCGCAGTACCGCCCGGTACCCGCCCAGGTCGACCTGCCTGCCCTTGAGCACGCGGTCCTCGACTTCTGGCGCGAGAGCAAGACCTTCGCCAAGACCCTGGAGCAGTCCGAGGGCCGCCCCGAGTGGGTCTTCTACGAGGGCCCGCCCACCGCGAACGGCATGCCCGGCGCGCACCACATCGAGGCCCGCGTCTTCAAGGACGTCTTCCCCCGCTTCCGCACGATGCGCGGCTACCACGTGGCCCGCAAGGCCGGCTGGGACTGCCACGGCCTGCCCGTCGAGCTCGCCGTCGAGAAGGAGCTGGGCTTCAACGGCAAGCAGGACATCGAGGCCTACGGCATCGCCGAGTTCAACGCCAAGTGCCGCGAGTCCGTGACCCGCCACACCGACGCGTTCGCCGAGCTCACGACCCGCATGGGCTACTGGGTCGACCTCGACGACGCCTACCGGACCATGGACCCCGAGTACGTCGAGTCCGTGTGGTGGTCGCTGAAGGAGATCTTCAACAAGGGTCTGCTGACCCAGGACCACCGCGTCGCCCCCTGGTGCCCCCGCTGCGGCACCGGCCTGTCCGACCACGAGCTGGCCCAGGGCTACGAGACGGTCGTCGACCCCTCCGTCTACGTCCGCTTCCCGCTGACCTCCGGCCCGCTCGCGGGCGAGGCGGCGCTGCTGGTCTGGACGACCACGCCGTGGACCCTGGTGTCGAACACCGCGGTGGCCACGCACCCCGAGGTCACGTACGTCGTCGCCCGCCGTACCGACGGTGAGGGCACCGAGAAGCTCGTCGTCGCCCAGCCGCTGCTGGAGAAGGCGCTCGGCGAGGGCTGGGAGGCCACCGGCGAGTCCTTCACCGGCAAGGAGATGGAGCGCTGGACCTACGAGCGCCCCTTCGAGCTGATCGAGTTCCCGGCCCCGGCCCACTACGTGGTGAACGCCGAGTACGTCACGACCGAGGACGGCACCGGTCTGGTCCACCAGTCCCCCGCCTTCGGCGCGGACGACCTCGCGGTCTGCCGCTCGTACGGCCTGCCCGTCGTGAACCCGGTCCGCCCCGACGGCACCTTCGAGGAGGACGTCCCCCTGGTGGGCGGCGTCTTCTTCAAGAAGGCCGACGAGAAGCTGACCGCCGACCTCGACGCGCGCGGCCGGCTCTTCAAGCACATCGCCTACGAGCACAGCTACCCGCACTGCTGGCGCTGCCACACGGCCCTGCTCTACTACGCGCAGCCGTCCTGGTACATCCGCACCACCGCCGTCAAGGACGCGATGCTGCGGGAGAACGAGAAGACCAACTGGTTCCCGGACTCCGTCAAGCAGGGCCGCTTCGGCGACTGGCTGAACAACAACATCGACTGGGCGCTCTCCCGCAACCGCTACTGGGGCACCCCGCTGCCGATCTGGCGCTGCGAGGAGAACCACCTGACCTGCGTCGGCTCGCGCGCCGAGCTGTCCGAGCTGTCCGGCCGGGACCACTCGGACCTGGACCCGCACCGCCCGTACATCGACGACGTCACCTTCACCTGCACCCACGAGGGGTGCTCCCTCGAAGCGGTCCGGGTGCCGGAGGTCATCGACGCCTGGTACGACTCGGGCTCGATGCCGTTCGCTCAGTGGGGCTACCCCTACAAGAACAAGGAGATCTTCGAGAAGCGCTATCCGGCGCAGTTCATCTCGGAGGCCATCGACCAGACGCGCGGCTGGTTCTACACCCTGATGGCGGTCGGCACCCTCGTCTTCGACAAGTCGTCCTACGAGAACGTGGTCTGCCTCGGCCACATCCTCGCCGAGGACGGCCGCAAGATGTCCAAGCACCTGGGCAACATCCTCCAGCCGATCCCGCTCATGGACCAGCACGGCGCGGACGCGGTCCGCTGGTTCATGGCGGCCGGCGGCTCCCCGTGGGCGGCCCGCCGGGTGGGGCACGGCACGATCCAGGAGGTCGTCCGCAAGACGCTCCTCACCTACTGGAACACGGTCGCCTTCCAGGCTCTGTACGCCCGTACGTCGAACTGGGCGCCCTCGGCGTCCGACCCGGCCCCGGCGGACCGCACGGTCCTCGACCGCTGGCTCCTCTCCGAGCTCCACGCCCTCGTCCGCGAGGTCACGGAGGCGATGGAGTCCTACGACACCCAGCGCGCGGGCAAGCTCCTCTCCGCCTTCGTGGACGACCTGTCCAACTGGTACGTCCGCCGCTCGCGCCGCCGCTTCTGGCAGGGCGACGCGGCGGCGCTGCGCACCCTGCACGACGTGGTCGAGACGGTCACCCGGCTGATGGCGCCGCTGACCCCGTTCATCACGGAGCGGGTCTGGCAGGACATGGTGGTCCCGGTCACTGCGGACGCCCCCGAGTCGGTGCACCTGTCGACGTGGCCGACCGCGGACCCGGCGTCGATCGACCCCGCCCTGTCGCAGCAGATGCAGCTCGTACGCCGCCTCGTCGAGCTCGGCCGCGCGACCCGCGCGGAGTCGGGCGTGAAGACCCGCCAGCCGCTCTCGCGGGCGCTGGTCGGCGCGGTGGGCTTCGATGCGCTCTCCCCCGAGCTCCAGGCCCAGATCACGGAGGAGCTGAACGTCTCCTCCCTGGCCTCGCTCTCGGAGGTCGGCGGGTCCCTGGTGGACACCACGGCGAAGGCGAACTTCCGCGCGCTGGGCAAGCGCTTCGGCAAGGGCGTCCAGGACGTGGCGAAGGCGGTGGCCGCGGCCGACGCGGCGGCGCTGTCGCTGGCGCTGCGGTCCGGCTCCGCCGAGGTCGAGGTGAACGGGGAGTCGGTCTCCCTCTCCCCGGAGGAGGTCATCATCACCGAGACCCCGCGCGAGGGCTGGTCGGTGGCGTCCGACTCGGGCGCGACGGTGGCCCTGGACCTGGAGATCACCCCGGAGCTGCGGCTGGCGGGCCTGGCCCGTGACGCGATCCGCCTGATCCAGGAGGCCCGGAAGAACTCCGGCCTCGACGTGGCGGACCGGATCGCGCTGCGCTGGTCCTCCTCGGACCCGGAGGTCGTGACGGCCCTGACGGACCACGCCGGCCTCATCGCGGAGGAGGTGCTCGCCACGGACTTCGCGTCCGGCGACGCCGACGCCGCCTACGGCGAGCCCTTCGCGGACGAGCCCCTGGGCCTGACCTTCCGCCTGCGCAAGGCGTAGCCCGCTCCGCGGCGGCCCGCACCCCCTCCCCCACCGGGGAGGGGGTGCGGGCCGCCGCCGTTTCCCGGACTCCGCCCGGACCCGGTCGCCGGGGCTCTCCCTACTGCCGCCGGAAGGCGGCCCGGGACCGGCCGGAGGGGCAGGCCCGCCGGGGTGCGAGGCGCGGGGTCCCGGGGCGGAGCGCCCGCGGCTGCGGCTGCGGCCGGGTACGGAAACGGGCCGGGCCCGGTGCCCCCGAAGGGGAACCGGGCCCGGCCCGTGACTGCCGACTGCGCGGCGGCGCCTAGTTGTCGTCCTCGTCGATCAGGAAGCCGCGCATCGGCGACGGCGCCTGCATCGGCTGCGGTGCGGCCGGCCGCACCGGAGCCATCGGCTGGGTCATCGCCGGGGACATCTGCTGCTGGCCGCCGTAGGACGGACCGGCACCCATCGGGGAGGGACCGCCCATGGACGGACCGCCCATGGAGTGGCCCATCGCGCCGGCCGGAGCCATCGAGGGCGACGGCGACGGGGGCAGCGCCGGACCGGCCGGGTTGCGCGGCGGGGCCAGGGAGTCGTCCGCCTGGGTCTCCAGCTGGCGCAGCTGCGACTCGAGGTAGGACTTCAGCCGCGTGCGGTACTCACGCTCGAAGCCCCGCAGGTCCTCGACCTTGCGCTCCAGCGTGGCGCGGGCGGACTCCAGGGAGCCCATCGCGACGCGGTGCTTCTCCTGGGCGTCCCGCTCCAGTGCGTCGGCCTTGGCGCGGGCGTCCCGCTCCAAGCCCTCGGCGCGCGACCGGGCCTCGCCGACGATCTTGTTGGCCTCGGAGCGGGCCTCCGCGATCGCCTGGTCGGCGGTCTGCTGCGCCAGCGACAGGACGCGGGCGGCGCTGTCGCCACCGGGGCCCTGCTGCGGGAGCTGCGGCTGCTGCATCTGCTGCATGGGCTGGCCCATGGGCTGCATCTGCTGCCCCATCGGCTGCATCTGCTGCCCCATCGGCTGCATCTGCTGGCCGAGCGGGTTCTGGCCGCCCATCGACTGCTGCTGGCCCATGGGCTGCTGGCCCATGCCCTGCGGTCCGCCCATGGGGTGCTGCTGCATGGGACCGCCCATGGGGCCGCCCATCGGGCCGGGGCCCTGCTGGCCCTGGCCGCCGGGGCCCGGCGGGAGCTGCGGGGCGCCACCCGGCAGCTGGGGCGGGCCCATCTGCGGGTTCTGCTGCTGCGGCGGGCCGGATATGGCCGCGGGCACGGGGGCGCCGGGGCCGCGCTGGTCCTGGGGCTCGGGCTTGCGCATGCCCTGCTGCTGCTGGCTCTGCGCGGCGGCACGCGTGGCGGCGGCCAGCTTGGCGCGCAGGTCCTCGTTCTCGCGCAGCAGGCGCGTCAGTTCGGACTCGACCTCGTCGAGGAAGGCATCGACCTCGTCCTCGTCATAGCCTTCTCGGAGGCGGACGGTCGTGAACTGCTTGTTCCGCACGTCCTCGGGAGTCAGCGGCATGTCTTCTTCACCTCTACGTAGTCGTCGGCAGTCGGCAAGACCGTATCGGGACCGTCCCCGCGCGTGCGGGGAAGCTCATCGTTCACACGCTTCTCGCAGCGGTGCTCACGAAGCTGATGAGGATGTAAACGATGATCATCAGAACGAAGAAGGACAGGTCGAGCGCCACGCCGCCGAGACGCAACGGCGGAATGAACCGCCGAAGGAGCTTGAGCGGTGGATCGGTGACAGTGTAGGTGGCCTCCAGAACGACCACCATCGCCTTGCCGGGTGTCCATGAACGTGCGAACTGGAACACGTAGTCCATGACCAGTCGGAAGATCAGCACGATCAGGAAGCACATCAGCACGACGTAGACCACCTGCAGCGCGATGCCCATCCCGTGCTTCCCTCTCCCCGTTTTCCGATCTGTTCCCGGTCCCGTATCTGACGGATCGGTCTAGCTTTGGTTGAAGAACCCGCCCTCCGCGATGCGGGCCTTGTCCTCCGCCGTGACATCGACGTTAGCAGGCGACAGCAGGAACACCTTCTGTGTCACGCGTTCAATGCTGCCGTGCAGACCGAACACGAGTCCGGCGGCGAAGTCCACGAGACGCTTCGCGTCCGTGTCGTCCATCTCCGTGAGATTCATGATCACCGGAGTGCCCTCACGGAAGTGTTCCCCGATGGTACGGGCCTCGTTGTAGGTCCGGGGGTGCAGTGTCGTGATGCGGTACGGCTCCCGCTCGGAGACGACCTTGGGCATGATCACGGGGGCGTTCTTCTCCAGGTTCGTGCGATCAGGTGTGATGGATGCCACGGGGGCAATTCGCGCAGGACGTCCGCTTTCCGCCGGAATTGGGATGGGTTCCCGCTGCGCCGGAGGCTGTACGGCTCGTACCGGTTCGTCCGATACGGGCGACTGGTGCACGGGCTGCTGTCGGCGATCCCGCTCCCGAGCCCGCTCCATCTCCGGCTCGGGCTCGAACTCGTCGTCGGGGTCGTACCCCGGGTTGTCGTACCGGTCGTCCTCCACGAGGCCGAGGTAGACCGCCATCTTGCGCATCGCGCCGGCCATTCTCCGAGTCCTCCGCTCTGTGGTGGATCGCCCTGTCGCAGGTGCCGCCGTGTCACGAATGTCACCAACTGCCCGCGATCCACGTGGTCTGCCCGCTCATCGGCGGGAATGACCATATTTTCTGCTGTGGTCCGACTTTCTTCGCGACGTTACCCGAGCCGGGGTCTCGCGCCGAGTACCGCAGTGCCGACGCGTACATGTGTCGCACCGGCCGCAACGGCCTGTTCCAGGTCTGCGCTCATCCCGGCCGACACCATCGTGGCAGTCGGATGGTCCGCGCGCAGCTGGGATGACAATTCCACCAGCCGCTCGAAGGCGGCCTGTTCGCGTCCCGCGTAGTGGCCGGACAGCGGTGCGACGGTCATCAGTCCGTCGATCCTCAGCCCCGGCGCCCCGGCGACGAGGTCCGCCAACTCCGCGAGCTGCTCGGGCGAGGCACCGCCCCGACTCCCCCGCTCACCCGACTCGGCGTCGAGGGCGATCTGGACGAGACAGCCGATCTCGCGTCCGGCGCCCGTCGCGGCCGCCGAGAGGGCGGTCACGAGCCGGGCCCGGTCGACCGACTGCACCACGTGCGCGTACCGCGCCACGGAACGGACCTTGTTGGTCTGCAGTTGACCGACGAAGTGCCAGCTGAGCGGCAGATCCACGCAGGCCGCGGCCTTGGGGGCGGCGTCCTGGTCACGGTTCTCCGCAACGTGGCGGACGCCCAGCTCCGCCAGCAGGCGCACGTCGCTCGCGGGGTAGGTCTTGGTGACCACGATGAGGGTCACCTCCTCGCGCCGGCGGCCCGCCGCCGCACAGGCGGACGCGATGCGCTCCTCCACCCGCGCCAGGTTCTCGGCGAGCTCCGACTTACGATCCGTCATTCTTCTTTTCCCCCGGGGGTCCGGGGGTCTCCCCCCGGGAAAGCTCCGTCAACCAGACATAACCCGCAAGTCGCCCGGTCACCCGGTCACGGCGGTACGAGAAGTGGTCCCGCGACTCCAGTGTGCAGACCGGGGAACGGCCGCCGTTCACCACCCCCGCCTCCGCGAGCTGGGCGTGCACCCCCGCGACCACGTCCACCGCCGGCGTTCCCCAACTGGTCTCGGCCCGGGCGGCGGGCACCGCCTCGGCCACCGCCTCCCGCATCTGGGCCGGCACCTCGTAACAGCGCCCGCAGACCGCAGGTCCGGTGCGGGCGACGATCCGCCCGGGCTCGGCGCCGAGGGAGACCATCGCCTCCACCGCCGCCGGCACCACCCCGGCGACCAGTCCGGGCCGTCCGGCATGGGCGGCCGCGACGACTCCGGCGACGGGGTCCGCCAGCAGGACCGGCGTGCAGTCGGCGGTGAGCACGGCGAGGGCGAGCCCCCGACGGGCGGTCACCACCGCGTCCACGGCCGGAATACCGGCGTCTCCCCAGGGGCCGTCGACCACCGCCACGTCCCGGCCGTGGACCTGGTTCATCCAGACCACCCGGTCCGGGTCGAGGCCCAGCGACCGCGCCGCCAGGGCCCGGTTCGCGAGAACGGCGGCCGGGTCGTCGCCGACCGCGCCGCCGAGGTTGAGCTCTTCGTACGGAACGGCGCTCACTCCGCCCCACCGGTCGGTGAAGGCGAAGTGGGCGCCGCCCACGTGGTGCTGCTCGGGTGTCACTTCAAGAAGTCCGGGACATCCAGTTCCTCGGCCGGGCTGTCCTGGTACGGCCGGGCCGTGGGGACCTGCGGCGCGGGGGCCTGGACCTCGACCGGGGCGGGCTCGGCGGGGGCCGGGGGCTCCTCGCGCGGCGGGACCGTACCGAGTCCACCGAAGGCCGGGCGGACCGGCTCGGGGGCGCGGACCGGGGCCGGGGCGGGCTCTTCCCGCTTGGTGGACGCGGCGCCGATGACGTTGTCCCGGCGGGCCGGGGGCTGTCCGCCGTCGAACCCGGCCGCGATGACGGTGACCCGTACCTCGTCGCCGAGCGCGTCGTCGATGACAGCACCGAAGATGATGTTCGCCTCGGGGTGCGCGGCCTCGCTCACCAGCTGCGCGGCCTCGTTGATCTCGAAGAGACCGAGGTCGGAGCCGCCGGAGATGGAGAGCAGCACGCCGCGGGCGCCGTCGATGGACGCCTCCAGCAGCGGGGAGGAGATCGCCATCTCGGCCGCGGCCACCGCGCGGTCGTCGCCGCGGGCCGAGCCGATGCCCATCAGGGCCGAGCCCGCCTCGGACATCACGGACTTGACGTCGGCGAAGTCGAGGTTGATCAGACCCGGGGTGGTGATGAGGTCGGTGATGCCCTGGACGCCCGAGAGCAGGACCTGGTCCGCCGACTTGAAGGCGTCCAGGACGCTGACCTGGCGGTCCGAGATGGACAGCAGGCGGTCGTTGGGGATGACGATGAGGGTGTCGACCTCTTCGCGGAGTTCGGCGATGCCGTCCTCCGCCTGGTTCGCGCGACGCCGGCCCTCGAAGGTGAACGGCCGGGTGACCACACCGATCGTCAGGGCGCCCAGCGAGCGCGCGATGTTGGCGACGACGGGCGCGCCGCCGGTGCCGGTGCCGCCGCCCTCACCGGCGGTGACGAAGACCATGTCGGCCCCCTTGAGGACCTCCTCGATCTCCTCGCGGTGGTCCTCTGCCGCCTTGCGACCAACGGCCGGGTTCGCTCCGGCGCCGAGGCCCCGGGTGAGTTCACGGCCGACGTCGAGCTTGACGTCGGCGTCGCTCATCAACAGCGCTTGGGCGTCGGTGTTGATGGCGATGAACTCGACGCCCTTGAGACCGACCTCGATCATTCGGTTGATGGCATTGACACCACCGCCGCCGACACCGATGACCTTGATGACTGCGAGGTAGTTCTGCGGTGCTGCCACGTCGAAGGCCTCTCGCCTCGAGTTACGTGTCGCCGCCTCGCGGGCCTGCGTTGCGACGACTGATGCCGAAATAGGGACGGTCCGAACGCGCCGACCCGAACCCTCACCCTGAAGTTTAGGGTTAGGGGTGTGTCTGTTCCTTGGACTCTTCCGAACAGGACACTAAGTCGACAAGTAGCGCGTGTTCAACGAACACGCCGAACCTCCCGTTTTTCTTTTCACCCTATGTGATCACCCGTATCGCTGGCCAACCAGGGTGCGCCGCTGTTCGACCTGACGTCAACTCCCGGCCGCCGCAGGGGCGGTGGGGACGCTCACGTCGAAGTGGACGGCCTTCGGAGCGGCTTTCAGCAAAGCGGTCAGTGCGCGCCCCTTCGCGTCGCTCTGTTCGCCGCTGCCCCACCGCACGGACCGGCCCCCGGCCAGCTCCAGCACGATCGAATCGTAGGAACCCACCGTGACCTGCACGGTTTCCCTGGCGATCGGCGCCGGGAGGGATCCGGCGACCAGCACGGCCTCGTGCAGCAGCCGCTCTTCGTCGAAGCGGCGGGCGCTCGGGGAGCCCGCCGCGTTCAATTCGAGGACCGGAACACCCCCGGGTGCTTTCGGAACCGTGTCGAAGCGCACACCCGATGCGTCCACTTCCACGAAGTTGACGTCCTTTTTGATGAGCAGGACCGGTTTGCGTTCGGTCACCTTCAGTCCGATTCCGTGCGGCCAGGCCCGCACCGCATCGACCGATTCGATGCGGGGCAGACGCCCCCGGACACGGCTCTCGATCTCGTCCGTGTCGACGCTCACGAGGGGGGCGCCGACCGGGACGGCCGCGGCGGCGAGCACCTGCTCGGAGGTGAGGACCTCCGTGCCGGTGGCGGTGACCCTCTCGACACGGAGCCAGGAGGACCCGTAGAGGACCCAGGTGCCACCGGAGACGAGGAGGACCGCGGCGGCCAGGGACGCCAGCACAGGACCCCGGCGCAGGTGTCTGCCGGGGCCCCGTGGGGCGGCCTTCTTCGCGGCCTTCGCGAACTTCGGGGGCTTGGGGGGCTTCGGAGGCTTCGGGGACCTGGGAGAGCCGGCGCCCTTGCGGGGCGACCGGCCGGGCCCGTCGGAAGACGGTGTTCCGCGCTGTGCGGTCGTCGCTCCGGCCACTCCTGTGCCTCCTGCGTCCGTGTGCTCCCGCGTCAGCGGGCTCGGTGGGCTGCGATCGCCTCGTACACCATGCCGACCAGCAGCTCGTCGGCATCCCTGCGGCCGAACTCACCGGCGGCGCGGGACATCTCGTACAGGCGGTGCGGATCGGACAGCACCGGGAGGACCTCGCCGAGCACCCAGTCGGGCGTCAGCTCCGCGTCGTCCACGAGCAGGCCGCCGCCGGCCTTGACCACCGGCTGGGCGTTGAGCCGCTGTTCGCCGTTGCCGATCGGCAGCGGGACGTAGGCGGCGGGCAGCCCGACGGCGGACAGCTCGGCGACGGTCATCGCTCCCGCACGACACAGCATCATGTCGGCTGCGGCGTACGCGAGATCCATCCGGTCCAGGTACGGTACCGGCACATAGGGCGGCATCCCGGGCATGTTGTCGACACGCGGCAGTTCGTTCTTCGGCCCGACGGCGTGCAGGATCTGCACGCCGGAGCGCTGGAGGGTCGGAGCGACCTGCTGGATCGCCTCGTTGAGGCGCCGGGCGCCCTGCGAGCCGCCGGAAACCAGCAGGGTGGGCAGGTTGGGGTCCAGGCCGAAGGCGGCGCGCGCCTCGGGTCGTACGGCAGCCCGGTCGAGGGTGGAGATGGAGCGGCGGAGCGGGATGCCTACGTAGCGGGCGCCGCGCAGCTTGCTGTCGGGCGTGGAGACGGCGACGGCGTGCGCGTAGCGGGAGCCGATCTTGTTGGCCAGCCCGGGCCGGGCGTTGGCCTCGTGGACGATGATCGGCACGCCGAGCCGCTTGGCCGCGAGGTAGCCGGGCAGAGCCACGTAGCCGCCGAAGCCGACGACGCAGTCGGCCTTGGTGCGCAGGAGGATCTCCTCCGCGGCCTTGATGGTGCCGCGCAGCCGTCCGGGGACGGTGATCAGCTCGGGCGTGGGCTTGCGGGGCAGCGGCACGGCGGGGATCAGCCCGAGTTCGTAGCCGCGCTCCGGCACCAGGCGGGTCTCCAGTCCGCGCTCGGTCCCCAGGGCGGTGATGCCCACTGAAGGGTCCTGCCTGCGCAGGGCGTCCGCGAGGGCGAGCGCCGGCTCGATGTGGCCGGCGGTCCCCCCACCGGCGAGTACGACATGCACCGAATTTCACCGCTCTCCGGACGGCCGCTTCTTGACGCGCCGTCTCATCGACTTCCATCTCACCCCGGTCCGCCTCCAGCCGTTCTTCGGCTGGCGCATCGCGAGGGCCGCGCGCGCGGCCGGCTCCTCCCGCGCGAAGGCGATGAGCAGTCCGACCGCGAACATGGTCGGCAGCAGGGCGGACCCGCCGTAGGAGAACAACGGGAGGGGGACTCCGGCGATCGGCAGCAGGCCGAGCACCGCACCGATGTTGATCACGGCCTGGGCCGTGATCCAGGTGGTCACGCCTCCCGCGGCAAACCGTACGAAGGAGTCCTCCGTGCGTCCGGCCACGCGGATACCCGCATAGCCTAGAGCCGCGAACAGGGCCAGCACCGACAGCGTCCCCGCCAGTCCCAGTTCCTCCCCCGTGATGGCGAAGATGAAGTCGGTGTGGGCTTCGGGTAGTTGACCCCATTTTTCCACGCTTGCACCCAAGCCGGAACCGAACCAGCCGCCCGACGCGAGGGCGTAGATGCCGTGTACGGCCTGCCAGCAAAGGTCGTTCTTGCCCGGTTCTGTCGCGCCGAGGCACTCCAGCCGGTCCATCCGGTGCGGGCTGGTCTTGATGAGCAGTGCGACGATCGCACCCGCGAAGGCCAGCACTCCGACGAACATCCGCGTCGGGGCGCCCGCGAGCCAGAGCAGACCGAACAGGATGGCGCCGAGGATCATCGCGGTGCCCATGTCCCCGCCCAGCATGATGAGCCCGAGCAGCAGGAAGGCCACCGGGACCAGCGGCACCAGCAGGTGCTTCCACTGGCTCAACAGGCCCCGGTCGCCCTTGCGGGCCAGCAGGTCGGCACCCCACAGGATCAGCGCCAGCTTGCCGAACTCACTGGGCTGCAGCATGAACGGGCCGCCGAGGGAGATCCAGTTCTGGTTGCCGTTGATCGACACCCCTATCCCGGGCACCTGGACCAGGACCATCAGGAAGAGCGTCCCGGCGAGCACCGGATACGACAGCGCCCGGTGCAGCTTCACCGGCATCCTGGTGGCGACCAGCAGCAGCACCGCGCCGATGAGGGCGGCCAGGAACTGCTTCTTGAAGAAGTACGCGTCGCCCAGGCCCAGCTGCAGGGCCTTGATCATGGAAGCGGAGTACACCATCACCAGACCGAGCACGGTGATGAGCAGGGAGCTGCCGAAGATCAGGTAATAGGCCGTGAGGGGGCGGTCCCACGCCTTGCGCAACTGCTGCTGCGTGTGCCGGAGACCGGCCAGCGGCCCGCGCCCGGCGGGCCGCCCGGGGCGCCCCGGGCGCTTCACGCTCATGCCGGGGCGCTTGCGGCCCTGCGCCTTCACGGCGGACGGCCGCCGCCCCGGCAGCATCTGCTTGGCCGGCATCTGTGATCTTCCCCTCCACTCGTACGAGGCGAGCATCCGGCCGGAGGGAACCAGTCCCGGCGCCCCGGCCTAGGCCGTGTCCGCGGCGTTCTCGGCGGCCAGTTCGCGCACCGCGTCGGCGAATGCTTCACCGCGCTTGTTGTAGTTCGCGAACATGTCCATCGAGGCGCAGGCCGGTGCCAGCAGGACCGTGTCACCCGGCTCGGCGAGCGCGGCCGCCTCCCGGACCGCTGCGAGCATCGCCCCAGTGTCGGTCCGGTCGAGGTCGACGACCGGGACCTCGGGGGCGTGTCGCGCCAGTGCCTCGGCGATCAACGCCCGGTCGGCGCCGATCAGGACGGCACCGCGCATCCGCTCGGCCGACTTCTGCACGAGCTCGTCGAAGGTCGCCCCCTTGGCGAGGCCGCCGGCGATCCAGACGACCTTGTCGAAGGAGGCCAGGGAGGCCTCCGCCGCGTGGGTGTTGGTGGCCTTGGAGTCGTCGACGTAGACGACCGAGGCGACCTCGTCCACCCGGGCGACCCGGTGGGCGTCCGGACGGAAGTCGCGCAGCCCGTCGCGGACCGCGCGCGGCTCCACTCCGAAGGCCCGGGCCAGGGCCGCGGCCGCGAGCGCGTTGGCGATGTTGTGCGGGGCCGGCGGGTTGACGTCCTTGACCTCGGCGAGCTCCTGGGCGTTCTTCTGGCGGTTCTCCACGAAGGCCCGGTCGACGAGGATGCCGTCGACGACGCCGAGCATGGAGGGGCCGGGGGCGCCGAGGGTGAAGCCGATCGCCCGGCATCCCTCCTCGACGTCGGCCTCGACGACCAGGTCCTCGGTGGCCTTGTCGGCCACGTTGTAGACGCAAGCGACCGTGTTGCCCTCGTAGATGCGGCCCTTGTCGGCGGCGTACGCCTGCATCGAGCCGTGCCAGTCGAGGTGGTCGGGGGCCAGGTTGAGGACGGCCGCCGAGTGGACGCGCAGCGAGGGCGCCCAGTGCAGCTGGTAGCTGGAGAGCTCGACGGCGAGGACGTCGTAGCGCTGCTCGCCGAGCACCACGTCGATGATCGGGGTACCGATGTTGCCGACGGCGGCGGTGCGCAGTCCGGCGGCCTTCAAGATGGACGCCAGCATCTGCGTGGTGGTCGTCTTGCCGTTGGTCCCGGTGACGGCGAGCCATGCGGCGGGCTCGCCCGGGCCGGTGCCGACCCCTTCGCCGGCACCCTCGTCGGCGGCCCCGCGGGCGGCGCGGAGTTCCGCGCCGGCCTCGCGCAGTCGCCAGGCGACCTCGACGTCGCCGACGACGTCGACGCCCGCCTCGGCGGCGGCCAGGAAGAGCGGGCTGTGCGGCGGCCAACCGGGCGAGGTGACGACCAGTTCGGTGTCCTCGGGCAGGGTCTCGCCGGCGCGCGCGCCGTCGGGCAGGTGACCGAGGCGGACCTCGATGCCGAGTTCCGCGAGCTCGGCCGCCCTGGCCCGGTGCGCGTCGCCGTCGCCGTTGTCGACGACGGTGACGCGGGCACCCAGCCCGGCCAGTGCCCGGGCGGCGCTGATGCCGCTGACACCGAGGCCGGCCACGGTGATCCGGCCCGGCAGGCCGAACCGGCCCAGGGCGTCGGGGCCGAGCAGGCCGGCCAGGTCGGAGGCGCTCACTTGTCGGCTGCCCATCCCGCGTAGAAGAGACCGAGACCCACGATCACGCACATGCCCTGGATGATCCAGAAACGGACCACGACGAGGACCTCGGACCAGCCCTTGAGTTCGAAGTGGTGCTGCAGCGGAGCCATCCGGAAGACGCGCTTGCCGGTCAGCTTGAAGGAGCCGACCTGGATGACGACCGACATCGTGATGAGCACGAAGAGGCCGCCGAGGAGCGCCATCAGGAACTCCGTGCGGGAGCAGATGGCCAGACCCGCGAGCGCGCCGCCGAGGGCCAGCGAACCGGTGTCACCCATGAAGATCTTCGCGGGCGAGGTGTTCCACCACAGGAAGCCGAAGCAGGCGCCCATCAGTGCGGAGGCGACCACCGCGAGGTCGAGCGGGTCGCGCACCTCGAAGCAGGCGTTCGGGTTCGTGAGGTCGGCCGCCATCGCGCACGACTCCTGGAACTGCCATACGCCGATGAAGGTGTAGGCGCCGAAGACCATCACTGCGGCGCCGGTGGCCAGACCGTCCAGGCCGTCGGTGAGGTTCACGCCGTTGGACATGGCCAGGATCATGAACAGCGCCCAGACCACGAAGAGCACCGGGCCGATCGACCAGCCGAAGTCCGTGACGAACGACAGCTTGGTGGAGGCCGGGGTGAGTCCGCGCGAGTCCTTGAACTGGAGTGCGAGCACTGCGAAGGCGATGCCGACGATGAGTTGGCCGGCCATCTTGGCTTTGGCCCGCAGACCCAGCGAACGCCGCTTGACGATCTTGATGTAGTCGTCGAGGTACCCGACGAGGCCCATGCCGGCCATCAGGAACAGGACGAGCAGGCCCGAGAAGCTCGGCTCCTCACCGGTGATGACCTTCGTCAGCGCGTACGCGACGAGCGTGGCCAGGATGAAGGAGATGCCGCCCATGGTGGGCGTTCCCTTCTTCCCGGCGTGGCCGCGCGGACCGTCGTCGCGGATGAACTGGCCGTAACCCTTGCGGGCCAGCAGCTTGATCAGCAGCGGCGTGCCGATGACGGTCAGGAACATGCCGATGACACCGGCGAACAGGATCTGCCTCATCGGCCGGCGACCTCGCCCTCGACAGTGCCCTCAAGCAGGACCTGCGCCACCCGCTCCAGACCGGCCGACCTGGAAGCCTTCACCAGCACGACGTCACCCGGGCGCAGTTCACTGCGCAACAGGTCGACCGCCGCCTGCGCGTCGGACACGAGCACCGACTCCTCACCCCACGAACCCTCGTTATATGCGCCCAGTTGCAGCCAGGAGGCTTCCCTGCCCCCGACCGCGACGAGCTTGCTCACGTTGAGCCGGACGACAAGTCGTCCGACCGCGTCGTGCTCGGCGAGAGCGTCGTCTCCGAGCTCGGCCATCGGGCCGAGCACCGCCCACGTGCGCCCCCCCTTCGCCCTGCCGGCACCGCCCATCGCGGCGAGCGCGCGCAGTGCGGCCCGCATGGACTCCGGGTTCGCGTTGTAGGCGTCGTTGACGATCGTCACACCGTCCGCCCGCTCGGTGACCTCCATCCGCCACCGGGACAGCGTGCCCGCCCCGGAGAGCGCGGTGGCGATCTCCTTGACGGACATGCCCAGTACATGGGCGACGGCGGCCGCGGCGAGCGCGTTCGACACGTGGTGCTCACCGTACAGCCGCAAGGTCACGTCGCTGCACCCGGTCGGTGTGTGCAGTGTGAAGGAAGGCTGTCCGGTGTCCGTCATCCGGACGTCGGTGGCCCGGATTTCGGCGTCGTCGGCCTCTCCGAACAGCACGGTGCGCGCCTTCGTGCGCGCGGCCATGGCACGAACGAGCAGGTCATCGGCGTTGAGGACGGCGACGCCGCCCTCCGCCTCGGCCGGCAGGGCCTCGACGAGCTCGCCCTTGGCCTGAGCGATCTGCTCCCGGCCGCCGAACTCGCCGATGTGCGCCGTGCCGACGTTGAGCACCAGGCCGATCCGAGGAGGCGTCAGTCCGGTGAGGTACCGGATGTGGCCGATGCCGCGAGCGCCCATCTCCAGGACGAGGTGCTGGGTGTCCTCGGTGACGCGCAGCGTCGTGATCGGCAGGCCGATCTCGTTGTTGAGGTTCCCGGGGGTCCACACGGTGGGCGCGTGCTGCTGGAGCACCTGCGCGATGAGGTCCTTGGTGGAGGTCTTTCCCGCGGACCCGGTGAGGGCCACGACATCGGTGCCCAGGCGGGCCACGACGGCACGGGCGAGGGCCCCGAGGGCGGCCACCACGTCGGGGACGACGATCGCCGGGACACCCACCGGCCGGGTCGCGAGGACGCCCACGGCGCCGGCGGCGAGTGCGCCCTCGGCGTAGTCATGGCCGTCGACCCGCTCGCCGACGAAGGCCGCGAACAGGCTGCCCTGCCGGACCTCTCGGGAGTCGTAGACCACCGGACCGGTGACCCTGACGGACGGATCCGGTATGTCGTGGGGCCGCCCGCCGGTGATGTCGGCGATCTCGGCGAGGGAAAGGGCGATCACTGGTTCACCTCGGCCTGTCGGACCTGGGTCGTTCGATCGAGCACGCGTTGGCGTTCGATCGCGGCGCGGAGCACCGTGCGGTCGTCGAAGGGCCGGACGACCCCCGCGGTGTCCTGGCCCTGCTCGTGGCCCTTGCCGGCCACCAGCACGGTGTCGCCGGGCTCGGCGCGCGCGACGGCGGCGGCGATGGCCGCCGCGCGGTCGGCGTCGACGAGGACGGTGCCGCGCTCTGCGGGCGGTACGGACACGGCTCCCCCGAACATCGCGGCGAGGATCGCGAGCGGGTCCTCGGAACGCGGATTGTCGGAGGTCAGGACGGCCACGTCGGCGAACCGGGCGGCCGCGGCGCCCATCGGGGCGCGCTTGGTGGTGTCGCGGTCGCCGCCGCAGCCCAGCACGATGTGCAGCCTGCCGGTGGTGACTTCGCGCAGGGCGCGCAGGACCGACTCCACGGCGTCCGTCTTGTGCGCGTAGTCGACGACGGCGAGGTACGGCTGTCCCGCGTCCACCCGCTCCAGCCGGCCCGGGACTCCGGGGACCGCGGCGACGCCGTCGGCGGCCGTCTGCGGGTCGAGGCCGGCCGCGGCCAGCGTGACGATCGCGGCGACGGTGTTGGCGACGTTGAACGGGCCCGGCAGCGGGGCCTTGGCGCGCACGCGCTGCCCCTCGGGGCCGACCAGCGTGAGCGTGGAGTCCATGTGGCCGGTGACGACGTCCTCGGCGCGCCAGTCGGCGGCCGGGTCGCCCGCGACCGAGAAGGTGACGACCGGGACGGTGGCCTCCTTGGCGAGGCGGCGGCCGTACTCGTCGTCGAGGTTGACCACGCCCAGGCGGGACCGGCGGGGGGTGAAGAGCCCCGCCTTCGCCTGGAAGTAGTCCTCCATGTCGGTGTGGAACTCCATGTGCTCGGGGCTCAGGTTGTTGAAGACGGCGACGTCGAAGACGCAGCCGTCGACGCGGCCGAGTACCAGGGCGTGGCTGGAGACCTCCATGGCCACTGCCTCGACGCCGCGTTCGCGCATGACCGCGAAGAGCGCCTGGAGGTCGGTGGCTTCGGGGGTGGTCCGCTCGGACTTGATGCGCTCGTCTCCGATGCGCATCTCGACCGTGCCGACCAGTCCGGTGCTGCGGCCCGCCGCGCGCAGGCCGCCCTCGACGAGGTACGCCGTGGTGGTCTTGCCGGAGGTACCGGTGATGCCGATCCGGAGGAGGTCCTCGCCGGGGTGACCGTAGATCGCGGCGGCGAGCTCGCCCATCCGGCCGCGCGGATCGGCGACGACCAGCACCGGCAGGCCGGTGGCCGCGGCGCGCTCGGCGCCGGCGGGGTCGGTCAGCACGGCGGCGGCACCGAGGCCGGCGGCCTGCGCAGCGAAGTCGGCACCGTGGGTCCGGGCTCCCTGCAGGGCCGCGTACAGGTCTCCGGGGCGGATCGCACGGGAGTCGTGCGTGATCCCGGTGATCTGCGCAGCGCCTGGCGACGGGATGCCCAGCAGCGCGGCCAACTCGCCCAGCGGGCTCGGAGCGGCGGACGCGGGCCTGGGCGCTCCCGGCGGCGCTGCCGGGGCGTCTTGCTGGGTGGTTCTGGGCTGATCAGCGTGGGGCACGGCGGTGAGCGTACCGGGCTCGGCGGCCGGGCCGCGAAGCGAGGGGCCGGGCTCTGCTCCGACGGCCGGTCGGTTCCCGGGTTTCGGGGTGATCGTTGTCACTGATGGTGCCTCACGCTTTTCTGGCGGGCAGGCCGCGGCCGTGGGTCACTGGCCGGTCTGCGGGGCGGGCTGCGGAGCGGGCTGCTGGGCGGGCTGCGGGCCGGGCTCATAGGTGACCGGGAGCCCTGCGGGGGCGGTGCCGGTGGGGGCGACCTGGAGGGTCTTGAGGGCGAACTCCATGACCTTCTTGTAGATGGGGCCGCAGATCTGGCCGCCGAAGTAGCTGCCCTTCGTGGGGTTCTGGATCGCGCAGTAGACGGTGATGCGCGGATTGTCCGCCGGAGCGAAACCGGCGAAGGAGGCGGTGTAGCCCTTGTAGCGGCCGGTGGCCGGATCCACCCGGTTGGACGTGCCGGTCTTGCCGCCGACCCGGTAGCCCGGGATCTTCGCCTTGGTTCCGGTGCCCTCCTGGTCGTCGACGACGGATTCGAGCATCTCTGCGAGGGTCTTCGCGGTCTCCTTGCTGATCACACGGTTCTGCTCGGGCGCCGGGGCCGGGGTGAAGCGGCCGTCGGGGCCCTTGGTGCCGCGGACCAGCGTCGGTGCGATGCGGACCCCGCCGTTGGCGATGGTCGAGTACACGGAGGCCGCCTGCATGGCGTTGAGGGAGAGTCCCTGGCCGAAAGGGATCGTGTACTGCTGCGAGGTGGACCAGTCCTGAGGATCGGCGAGGATGCCGCGGGACTCGCCCGGGTAGTTCAGGCCGGTGGGCCGGCCGATGCCGAAGTCGGTCAGGTAGGAGTGCAGGACCCGGTTGGCATCGGGCTGGGTGGGACCGAGCTGGCCCGTGGCCAGGATGGTGCCGATGTTGGAGGACTTGGCGAGGACCCCGTTGAGGGTCAGGTACCAGGTCGGGTGGTCGACGTCGTCCTTGAACAGCCGGTCGCCGCGGTGCAGGCGGTTGGGGACCTCGACGCGGGTGTCGGGGGTCGCCTTCTTCTCCTCCAGCACGGCGGCCATCGACATCACCTTGGCGGTGGAGCCGGGCTCGTAGACGTCCTGGAGGGCGGCGTTGCCCATGGCGGCGGAGCTGGCCCGGGTCAGGTCGTTGGGGTCGAAGCCCGGGGCGTTGGCCATGGCCAGCACCTCGCCGGTGCGGGTGTCCTGGACGATGACGTAGCCGCGGTCGGCCTCGGACTTCTGGACCTGCTCGGCGATGGCGCTCTGCGCCGCCCACTGGATGTCCCGGTCGATGGTCAGCTCGATGTCGTCGCCGGGCACGGCGGGCTTCTCGCTGGAGCCGGCGGTGGGCACCTTGCGGCCGCCGGACTGGGCGTAGGTGATCTCCCCGTCCCTGCCGGCCAGCTTCTTGTCGAGGGCGGACTCCAGCCCGCCGGCGCCCTTGCCCTCGGCGTTGACGTAGCCCAGTATCCCGGCGGCGAGGTCCCCGCCCGGATACACGCGCTTGCTGCTGTCCTCCTTGAACACCCCGGCCAGGACGTTGGCGCCGGGGGCGTTGTTCTTCTTGTCCGCGGACGCCTTCTCCGAGAAGACCCGCTTGAGGTCCTTGATCTGGTTCCAGACCTGCGGGGTCTGGCGCTGGGCGAGGACCACGTACCGGCTGTTCCTGGTGCTGAGCTTGTCCGCGAGCTCCTTGGCGTCCTTGCCGAGGATGGGCGCGAGGAGGGCCGCGGCCTGCTCGGGGGCGTCGGGGGCCTTGCTGTCCTGCGGGGTGAACATCTTCGGGTCGGCGGTGATGTCGTACGCGTCGACGCTGGTGGCGAGGGCGACGCCCCTGCGGTCGGTGATCTCGCCGCGCTCGGCGGCCAGTTTGACCTTGGTGTAGCGGTTCTTGGAGGCCGCGGCGGAGAACGCCGGGGCGTCGACGGCCTGCACCTGGAGCAGCCGTACGACGAAGGCGAGCATGACGAGGGTCAGGCCGACGCCGACCAGGCGCAGCCGGGGCCGGGGGCTGCCGAGCCGGATGGTGTGCGGCGTGCGGGGGCCGGCGGGGCGGCGGGTCGCCGGACGCGAGGCCGGGCGGGCGGTGGACCGGGCCCGGTCGCCGGGCCGCGACGGCCTGGCCGGGCCGGGCACCCGCCGCCGCGGCGGCTCCGGCGGGCTCACCCGGCCACCGTCCGCGCCTCGAACGCCGGCGCTGCCGGTTCAGACGGGATCCGCGTCACGACGTCACCTTCCAGGGGTCTGGCTGGGCTGCGGGTTGCCGGTGGGGGCGGGCTGGGCCGGGGAGGCGGCGGGGGCCGGGGACGGGCCCGGTCCGGTCGGCGCGGCCGGCACGTTCGGCGCGGTCGTAGGCGCCACCGTGGGCGTGGGCGTGGGCGTCGGTGAGGGCGGCGCCTCGGCCACCGAGACGCTGCCGGAGACCTTCCCGTCCGGGCCGATGAAGACGGGGCTGCCGCCGGGTACCAGGCCCAGCTCCCGGGCGCGGCGCTGGAGGGCGTCGGGGGCCGAGTAGGCGTCCACGTCGCGCTGGAGGGCCTGCTCCTCGTCGGTGAGGGCGGTGGTCTCCTTCTTCAGCCGGCTCAGCTGGAAGGAGCCCTCGTTGAGCGCCGAGTTCAGCAGCAGCAGGCTGATCAGGCCGCCCGCGAGCAGGGCCACGACCAGCAGGACGAACGGCATCCGCGCCGCCTGCCCGCCGGGTCGCGGCCGGGCCGGGCGGGCGCCGAGGGCCCGCCCGATGCGGGCCGCCTGGCCGCGGGTCAGCGTGGCGACCTTCCCGGCCCTGCTCACAGTCGCGCCTCCCGGATGCGCTCGACCCCCCGGAACCTCGCCGGGGCGGCCCGCCGGTTCTCGGCGATTTCCTCCTCGGTCGGCAGCTCCGCGCCGCGGGTGAGCAGTTTGAGCTTCGGCTGGTACTTCTCCGGCACCACCGGCAGCCCGGGCGGGGCGGTGGAGGCCGCTCCCGCCGAGAAGACCTGCTTGACCAGGCGGTCCTCCAGGGAGTGGTACGAGAGCACCGCGATCCGGCCGCCGACCGCGATGCGGTCCACCGCCGCCGGGATGGCCCGCTCCAGGCCGGAGAGCTCGCCGTTGACCTCGATCCGCAGTGCCTGGAAGGTGCGCTTGGCCGGATTGCCGCCGGTCCGCTTGGCGGCCTGGGGCAGGGCGTCGCGGATGAGCTCGACCAGCCGGGCGCTGTTGCTGAAGGGAGCCTTCTCGCGCTCGCGGACGATCGCGGACACGATCCGCTTGGCCTGCTTCTCCTCCCCGTACTGGCGCAGGATCCGCACGAGCTCGCCCGGCGCGTAGGTGTTGAGGACCTCGGCGGCGCTGATGCCCGTCGTCTGGTCCATGCGCATGTCCAGCGGGGCGTCCTGCGCGTACGCGAACCCGCGGTCGGCCTCGTCCAGCTGCATGGAGGAGACGCCGAGGTCGAACAGGATGCCCTGGACCGCCGGGAGGCCCAGGCCGTCGAGCACCTCGGCGAGGTCCGCGTAGATCGCGTGTACGAGGGTGGCGCGGTCACCGAAGGGGGCGAGCCGCTCGCCGGAGAGCCGCAGGGCCTCCTTGTCGCGGTCGAGGCCGATCAGGCGGGCCTCGGGGAACCGGGTCAGCAGGGCCTCGCTGTGGCCGCCGAGGCCGAGGGTGCAGTCGACGACGACGGCCCCCGGCCTCTCCAGCGCCGGGGCCAACAGGTCCAGGCACCGCTGGAGCATCACCGGGACATGTCGGGACTCGCTAGTCAAAGCGCCCTCTCAGATAACGGCGCGGCAGGTGTACGCACCGCCCGCTCCCCCGGCCGGTGAGCGGAAGAGGGCCGGGCCGGACGTACGCGCCGCGCACGCGGAGTCTTCATCGGTGGCCGGGAGGCCGGTCAGGGCCGGGCTCCGGCCGGTTCGCGTCACTTTAGTGCAACGGTCGCCGCGGTCAACGAACCGGCCCGCGCGCCGTACGCGCCCTCTCGGACCGAAGCCGCCCGGGCCGGCGAACCACCCGGACGGCCGCCCCCCGCCCACCCCTGTGGGTTAGCTCACACAAGCCCCGTTGACGTTCTTTGTCCGCCCTCACCACCGGACTGCGCCGCCCGTGACCACTAACGTCGTACCCATGACGACTTCCGCATCCCTGCCTGCAGACTCCGCACCCGAGGCATCCGTCGGCGGATCCGTCACCGACCGGCTGGTCGAGGCGAACCAGCGCTACGCGGCCACGTTCGCCGATCCGGGCATGGATGCCCGCCCGGTCCTCCACGTCGCCATCGTGGCCTGCATGGACGCCCGCCTCGACCTGCACGCCGCACTCGGCCTGGAGCTCGGCGACTGCCACACCATCCGCAACGCGGGCGGCGTGGTCACCGACGACACCATCCGCTCCCTCACCATCAGCCAGCGGGCCCTCGGCACGCGCACGGTGATACTGATCCATCACACCGGCTGCGGCCTGGAACGTCTGACCGAGGACTTCCGCCACGAGTTGGAGGACGAGGTCGGCCAGCGTCCCGCCTGGGCCGTCGAAGCATTCCGCGACGTCGACCAGGACGTCCGCCAGTCCATGCAGCGCGTCCGCACGAACCCCTTCCTGCCCCACAAGGACGATGTGCGAGGCTTCGTCTTCGACGTGCACACCGGGCTCCTCCGGGAGATCGATCCCAGCTCCTGAGTGACACAGGGCCGCAACGGCGTCAAGAATGCGGGGAGGCACCACCCGGAAGACCCCGGGTCCGGTGTCCGTGTTTCGGGGTGGGCCGGTCATGCGCGTAGAGCGTCGGCCCTGAGCAATGGGCCGAGGAGTACCAGGTGACGACGTACGACGACCGAGCGAGCCTCGCGGATCTGACCAGCACGGCGGAGCGGGTCCGCCAGTCGGTCGAGAGCGTGATCGAGGGCAAGCCCGAGGTCGTCCGCCTCGCGCTGACCGTGCTCCTCGCCGAGGGGCATCTGCTGATCGAGGACGTTCCGGGCGTCGGCAAGACGATGCTCGCGAAGACGCTGGCCAAGTCCATCGACTGCTCGGTGCAGCGCATCCAGTTCACGCCGGACCTGCTGCCCTCCGATATCACGGGCGTCAGCATCTACGACCAGCAGCGCCGCGAGTTCGAGTTCAAGCCCGGCGCGATCTTCGCGCAGATCGTCATCGGCGACGAGATCAACCGCGCCTCGCCGAAGACACAATCGGCACTGCTGGAGTCGATGGAGGAACGCCAGGTCACCATCGACGGCACCACCTACACGCTGCCGAGCCCCTTCATGGTCGTCGCCACCCAGAACCCGGTGGAGATGGACGGCACCTACCCGCTGCCCGAAGCCCAGCGCGACCGCTTCATGGCCCGCGTCTCCGTCGGCTACCCGAGCCCGGAAGCCGAACTCCAGATGCTCGACGTACACGGCGCGGTCAACCCCCTCGACGACCTCCAGGCCGCCGCGCACGCCCACGACATCGTCAAACTGATAGAGGCCGTGCGCGAGGTCTACGTCGCCGAGCCGGTCCGGCGCTACGTCGTCGACCTGGTCTCCGCCACCCGCAGCCACCCCGACCTGCGGCTGGGCGCCTCGCCCCGGGCCACCCTGCACCTCCTGCGCGCCGTAAAGGCCTCCGCCGCGCTCGCCGGCCGGGACTACGTCCTGCCCGACGACGTCCAGTCGCTGGCCGCGCCGGTCCTCGCGCACCGGTTGCTGCCCACCGCACAGGCGCAGTTGAACCGGCGCACCAGCGAGCAGGTCGTCGGCGAGATCCTGCAGCGCACCCCCGTCCCGGCCGCGCACACCCGCGGCGAGATGCCGCCCGGCGCCGGCGCCCGGAGCTTCTGATGGGTGCCGGTGCCCCCCGCGGCGCCGGCGGCCCGGGAGGCGGCGGGCTGCGCGCCTCGCTGTCCGGGCTGACCACCCGCGGCCGCTCCTTCGTGGCCGCCGGGGTCGCCGCGGCCGCCTGCGCCTACGTCCTCGGCCAGGGCGCGCTGCTGCGCGTCGGCCTGCTGCTCGCGCTCCTGCCGCTGATCTGCGTCTACGCCCTGCACCGCACCCGGCACCGGGTCTCCGGCAGCCGCCGGCTGACCCCCGGGCGGGTGCCCGCGGGAGCCGAGGCCCGGGTGCAGCTGCGCATGGACAACGTCTCCCGGCTGCCCACCGGCCTGCTGATGCTCCAGGACCGGGTCCCGTACGTGTTGGGGCCGCGCCCGCGGTTCGTGCTGGACCGGGTCGAGCCCGGCGGCCGCCGTGAGGTGTCCTACCGGGTCCGCTCCGACCTGCGCGGCCGCTACCCCCTGGGCCCCCTCCAGCTGCGGCTGACCGACCCCTTCGGTCTGGTCGAGCTGACCCGCTCGTTCAGCACCTACGACACCCTCACCGTCATCCCGCGCACCGAACCCCTGCCGCCGGTCCGGCTGACCGGGGAGTCCAACGGCTACGGCGACGGCAGCCGCCGCTCCCTGGCCCTGGCCGGCGAGGACGACGTGATCCCGCGCGGCTACCGGCGCGGCGACGACCTGCGCCGCGTGCATTGGCGCTCCACCGCCCGCTACGGCGAGCTGATGGTCCGCCGCGAGGAACAGCCCCGGCGCATCAAGGCCACCGTCCTGCTCGACACCCGGCGCCTCGCCTTCGACGGCGCGGGTCCCGACTCCGCCTTCGAATGGGCCGTCTCCGCCGCCGCCTCCAGCCTCGTGCACGTCCTGGAGCAGGGCTTCTCGGCCCGGCTGCTGACCGACACCGGCGACGCCGTGCCCGGCCAGGGCGGCGGCGGGTTCTCCGCCGGCGGGCAGGAGTCCGCGGAGGCCGCCGGGCTGATGATGGACACCCTCGCCGTGGTCGGACACTCCGACGGCGCCGGGCTCTCCCGGGCCTACGACGCGGTGCGCGGCACCGACGGCTTCGGTGAGGGCGGCGGCGACGGGCTCCTCATCGCCTTCTTCGGCGACCTGGACGACGTACAGACCGAGCTGGCGGCGACCATGCGCCAGCGCACCTCGGGCGCGGTGGCCTTCGTGCTGGACACCGAGACCTGGGGCGGCAGGCCCGCGCCCGGGCACCACGTGGTCCCGCTCCAGGAGCGGCTGCGCAGGCTGCGCGACGCGGGCTGGACGGCTCTGGCCGCCACCCCGGGGGCGGCCTTCGGTGAACTGTGGCGGCAGATCGGGACCGCGCGCGTCGGTACCGGAACGAGCGGAGGCCGGCCATGAGCGGACGGGCGAAACTGACGGTGTTCGCGGCACTCGCGACGCTGCTCACCTCGTGGTCGCTGAGCCCGCTGGTGGAATCGCAGGCCTGGCTGCTCCAGGCCGCGCTGCTGCTGACCGTGCAGAGCGCGGTGGGAGCGGGGGCCCGGCGGGTGCCGCTGGCCCGGTCGCTGACCGTGGCAGCACAGCTGCTGGTGTCGCTGCTGCTGCTCGCTCTGCTCTTCGCCGGCAAGGTCGAGTCCGCCGGCAGCGGCCCGCTGGCCTATTTCGTGACGGACTTCGGCTCGCTGTTCGCCCAGGGCGTCCACGACGTGGGCGAGTACGCGATACCGGCCCCGCTGACGGACGGCATCCAGCTGCTGCTGGTGTCCGGGGTCCTGCTGATCGGCCTGCTGGTGGACCTGCTGGCGGTGACCGCGCGCACGGCCGCCGCGGCCGGACTGCCGCTGCTCGCGCTGTACTCGGTCGCCGCGGGCCTGTCGGGTGGCGGGGACGCCTCCTGGTTCGCCTTCCTGCTGGCGGGCTGCGGGTACCTGATGCTGCTGCTCTCCGAGGGCCGTGACCGGCTCGCCCAGTGGGGGCGGGTGTTCGGCTCGGCACCGCGCGGACGCGGAGCGGCCGACTCGGGCATCAGCAGCGGCGGCGTGCAGGCGACGGCCCCGGTGCGGTTCGGCCGGCGGATCGGCGCCCTGGCCCTGGGTGTGGCGCTGGTGGTGCCGGCGGCGCTGCCCGGCCTCGACGACGGTTTGCTGGGCGGTCCGAAGGACGGCGCCGGGTCGGGCGGCTCGGGCGGCACGATCTCGGCGGTCAACCCGCTGGTCTCCCTGCAGAGCAACCTCAACACGCAGGACAACCGCGTGATGCTCCGCTACCGGACGGACAGTCCGCAGCAGAGCGAGCAGTACCTGCGCATCATCGCCCTGGACGAGTTCAACGGCGCCAGGTGGGAGGCGTCCGGCCGGGCCCTGACCGACGTCCCGCAGCAGATGCCGCCCCCGCCCGGTCTCGCTGACGAGGTCCGCGTCGGCGCGAGCGAGGTGACCACGAACATCACGGCGTCGGACGGCTACGGCCAGCGCTATCTCCCCATGCCGTACCCGGCGACCGCGGTGGAGATCGGCGGGAAGTGGCGGTTCGAGCCGGTCGGCCGCACGCTGGTCGGCGACCAGCTGGGCCGGGACCGGTACCAGACCGTCCAGGGCGCCGAGTACCGGGTGCGCAGCCTGCTGCTGAAGCCGACCGCGCAGCAGCTCCAGGAGGCCCCGGCGCCGGACCCGGCGATACGGGAGGAGTACACGAAGACCCCGGACAGCCTCCCGGCGGTGGTCGCCGACACGGCCCGCCAGGTGACGCAGGGAGCGGAGGACGACTACTCGCGCGCGGTGAAGCTCCAGGACTTCTTCGCCGTGAGCGGTGGGTTCCGCTACGACACGCAGACCACCTCGGGGACGGGGCCCCAGGCCGTCGCCCGGTTCCTCGCCGACAAGGAGGGCTTCTGCATCCACTTCGCCTTCTCGATGGCGGCGATGTCCCGCACGCTGGGCATCCCGGCCCGGGTCGCGGTGGGCTTCACCCCCGGCACGAAGCAGTCGGACGGCATCGTGAACGTGTCGATGCGGGACGCGCACGCCTGGCCCGAGCTGTACTTCCAGGGCGTGGGCTGGACCCGATTCGAGCCGACCCCCCGGTCGGGCCTCAACGTGCCGGACTACTCCCGTGTCGAGGCCCCGGCGGCCCAGCCGTCCGCGCCGGCGCCGCTGCCCTCGCAGGGCGCGGCGCAGCCCGCGCCGGCACCCTCGGCGTCCGTCGAGTGTCCGCCGGTGCTGAAGAAGCTGGGCGAGTGCGGACCGACCGCCCCGCAGCAGAGCGCGGCCTCCGACGACGGGCCGGCGCTGACGGCGGTCCTCGGCTGGCTGGCGGTCGTCCTCGCGGTGTTGGGACTGCCCCTGCTGCCGTCGCTGTGGCGCCGCCGACTGCGGGCCCGCCGACTGGGAACCGGGGAGGTCCTGGCGGCCTGGCGTGAACTGGGGGACACCGCCTGGGACGTGGGCGTGGTCCCGGACGAGGCGCTGTCCCCGCGCCGGGCGGCGAGCCGGGTGGTGGATCTGGGCGGCCTGGATCCGGACGCCGCGGCGGCGGTGCACCGGGTGGCGGGCGCTGTGGAACGGGCTCTGTACGCGCCGCCGGGCGCGGAGGTCTCGTACCCGGGCCTGGCGGACGACGTACTGGCAGCACGGGCGGGCCTGCTGGCCGCGGCGGGTCGCCCGGCCCGGCTGCGCGCCCTGGTGCTGCCGCGCTCGGCGGCCCGGATCTCCTGGGCGGTCTCGGCCCGCCGGTCGGCCCTGGCCTCGGCGGTCTCGGCCCGCCTGGCGTCCCTGCGCCTCCCGCTGTGGGTCCGCGGCGGGGGCGTGTTGCGCAAGTAGCGCCGTCCGCCCCGGGGCCGGGCGCGCGGCGTCGGGCCCGGCTCCTTGCAGCCCGTCAGGGGACGATCCCGGCGGAATCCGGAGCGTGCGGCGGGGCGGGGCGAGCGGGGCGGAGTTCCCGCGACGGCGCCGGACCCTGCCGAACCCGGGTACGCGAGAACGCGGCGAGGCCCGATCCCCCCGGGCCCCGCCGCGTCCGCGCCTTTCCCACCGGGTCCCCGTACCTCCGCCCGGTCGCGGACGGAGGTACCCGGTCCGCTCCGCAGCCCCGTGTCGGCGGCGCGGACCGGGGCTCCTGTCCGTGGCTCCCAGTCTGGCGTCCGCGCAGGTGGGAGCCCATCCGCATGCGTACTCATTTCCGCGCCTAGGTACGGATACTCAGCGGCAGCGGCGGGCCCCACCAGTTGTACGGGCTGCCGTGCCCGCGCGGCACCGCCGACCGGGGGGTGCCGGGCGGGTCAGCGGTTTCCGCTGACCCGCCCGCGCAGCAGCAGCGACAGGGCCGAGTGCACGTCGTCGAGGGACCGCTCCCGCTGGAAGGACTGCCAGTCCAGGGCGGCCACCAGCACCATGCCCACCAGTGCGGCCGCGGTGAGCTGCACGTCGATCTCGGGGCTGAGCTCCCCGCGCTCGACGCCCTCGCGCAGCACCTTCTCCACGACGGCCACCGCCTCCTGGCGGACCACCATCAGGGTGGACTGCCAGGTGCGGTTGGTCCGCCACAGCTCGGCGACGTACAGCTGGGTGAAGGCCGGGTAGCGGTCGATGAAGACCAGGCCCGCCCGGATCATCGCGTCGAGCGCCTCGACGCGGCTGCCGCCGGCTGCCTCGGTCTCCTCCGCCGCGGTGCGCAGCGAAGCCGTCAGCAGGCCGACGCCGTGCCGCAGCAACTCCTCGAACAGCTCGTTCTTACTGGCGAAGTTGTAGTAGACCGTGCCCTTCGCCACGCCCGCCCGCTCGGCGATCTCATCGACCGTGGTCGCGGAGAAGCCCTTCTCGGCTATCAGGGTGACGGCCGCTTCGTAGAGCTTCTGCCGGGTGGCCGCACGACGGCCCCCGCCGGTACCCGTACCGGTGCTGCTGCTGTCCATGGCGCTGATTGTCACAGGTCAACACATCCCTACAGGCTCAGTTCCGGGTGCAGTCGGTCCATGGTCCACACCTGCTTGCCGCGGGCGGCGAGCGCGGTGAGGGCGAGGGCACCGACCGTGAAGGCGATCAGGACCAGGCTGCCCTGCCAGACCGGGGTGAGGTCGCCGCCGGTGATGAGGCGGCGCAGGCTCTCCACGACGTACGACATCGGCAGGTAGGGGTGGACGGCGTTGAAGAAGTCCGGGCTGGTCTGGACGGGGTAGGTACCGCCCGCGGAGGTCAGCTGGAGCATCAGGACGGCGAGGACGAGGATCCGCCCCGCCGCGCCGAACTTGGCGTTGAGCCACTGGATGATCGCCGCGAAGCAGCCGGTGACCAGCAGCAGGAAGCCGATGGTGAGGGCCGGGTTGGCCATCTTGAGGCCGAGGTCCGGGGCCCAGCGCAGGACGGACATCAGCAGGGCGACCTGGGCGGCGCCGATGCCCATGACGGGCAGCCAGCCGGCCAGGGCGATCCGCCAGGGCGAGGCGCCCGCGGACAGGGCACGCTTGTTCATCGGGGCGATCAGCATGTAGGCGACCATCGCGCCGACCCAGAGGGACAGCGGGATGAAGTAGGGCGCGAAGCCGGTGCCGTAGTTGGGCGCCTTGTGCAGGGACTGGTTGGCGAGCCTGATCGGGTCGGCCATGACCTCGGTGCGGGCGTCCCGCTGCTGCTGGTCGTAGTCGGGGATCTTGCCGACACCTTCGTGCAGGCCGCCGGCCAGCTCACCGGTGCCGTCGACGAGCTTGTACATGCCGCCGTCGAGGCGGTGGGCGCCGTCGCCGAGCCTGCCGACGCCGTCGCTGAGGGCGCCGGAGCCGGTGGTGGCGGAGCCGAGGCCGGTGTGCAGCTGGGACATACCGGTGGCGACCTTGTGGGCGCCGGTGTTGAGGGCGTTGACCTTGGCGACGGCCGCGTCGAGGTCGCTCGCGAGATGGGGGGCCTTGTCTGCGAGCTCGCGGGCCTTGCCCTCCAGGTCGGTCAGCTGGGTGCGGAGCTTGGCCACGTCCCCGCCGGCGCTCTTGGCCAGGGTGCTGACGTCGCCGCTGAGTTCGGCGGCCTCGGCCGCGTCGTCCCTGACCTTCTTCAGGTCGGGGCAGGAGGCGAGGTGCGGTTCGGCGCCGGGGGTGACGCAGTGCTTGGTGTAATAGGCGTCGGCGCCGCTGGAGGCCCGCTTGGCGACGGCCGCGGCGGCCGGGGCCTTCTCCACGAACGTGTCGAGGTGGTTGTTGACCACCTTCGCGCTGTCGGCGACCAGCTCGGCGGTGGCCGCGAGGCTCTTGGGGTCCTTGACGAAGGGGCGGGCCTTGTCGGCGGCACCGTTGACCCGGTCGGCGAGGACCTGGGTGCCGTTCGCGATGTCCCGCGTACCGGTCTCCAGCTTGGCGGCGGCCGCGTTGAGCTTCTTCAGGCCGCTGTTGAGCTCGCCGCTCTTCTCCCCGGCGGTGTCGAGGCCGTCGGCGAGTTCCTTGGCACCCTCCTGGGCCTTGCCCGCGCCGTCCTTGAGCCGGTCGGCGCCGTCGGCGGCCTCGGCGGTCTTGTCGTGCAGGTCGGAGAAGCTGACGAAGATCTTGTCGAGGAAACCGCGGGAGGCGTTGGCGGACGCCGCCGAGCGGACCTCGGAGAAGACGGAGCGGGAGATCGAGCCGACGACGTAGTTGTTGGCGTCGTTGGTGCGGACCTGGAGGGCTCCCGTGGCGGGGTCGTCGCCCGAGCTGGAGGCGATCTTCTCGCTGAAGTCGGCCGGCATGGTCAGGGTCAGGTAGTACGTACCGTCCTCCAGCCCCTTGGCCGCCTTCTCGGCGCTCACCTCCCGCCAGTCGAAGGTCCTGCTGTCGCGGAGCTTCTTGGTGAGCTCACCGCCCGCGTCCAGGTGCTTGCCGTCGACGGTCGCACCCCGGTCGGAGTTGACGAGGGCGACGGGCACCTTGTCGAGGCGGCTGTAGGGGTCCCAGAAGGACCAGAGGTACAGGGCTCCGTAGAGCAGCGGCAGCAGGAGCAGAGCGACGAGGGCGGCCCGGGGCAGCTTCCCCCGCCCGAACCGCTTCAGCTCAAGCGCGGCCAGCTTCGGCGAGCGCATCGTCCGTCCCCTTCGTGTCGTCGTTGTCGTGGGCGGCCGTCTCGGCCTTCTCCACCTTGTCGGCCTTCTCGACCTTGTCGGCCTTGTCGGCCTTCTCGACCTTGTCGGTGCCGGAGCCGGCGTCCGCGGCGGAGCCCTGCCTCGCGCCGGAGTCCTGTTCCGCGGCCGGTTCCGCCTGCGCCGTCGGCTCCGCGCGCCGGTCGGTCCCGGCACCGCCGTCCTCCCTCGGGGCGGTCCGCAGGACCACGGCGTCGGCGGGGGCCTCGCTGCACACGGCGAGGACGGTGGTCCCCCGGGCGGCGATCGAGCGCAGCATCGCCCAGACCTCGGTGCGTTCGGTGTCCGAGAGCTTCATGTCGAGGTCGTCGAGGGCCAGCAGCCTCGGCGAGCCGAGCAGGGCGATCGCAACGGACAGCCGGACGGCTTCCAGGCGTTCCAGGTCCCGGACGGTGGTGCGCTCCCCCTTGGGCAGCGTGGCCAGGTCCAGTCCGGCGGCGTCCAGGGCGGCCTCGATCCGGGTGGAGGCCGCGGCGCGGCGCTCGGCCCTGGGCCGCAGCAGGGAACGGATCGGGGCGTCGTAGTGGCGCTGGAGCAGAGCGCCCTCACGCAGCTGTTCGGCGACCGTGAGGGACTGGTCGAGGTCGTTGACCCCCGGGACCGGGCCGAGGGCGGCGATCCGGCGGACCGCGGCCATCTTCTTCGGCAGCCGGTGCCGGCCGATCTCGGCGTGACCCTCGGTGGGCTTCATCCGCCCGGTGAGGGCCAGGAGCAGGCAGGTGCGGCCACTGCCGGAGGGGCCTTCGACCGCGATGAGCGAGCCGGGCGCCGCGTCGATGCCGAGCCCCCGGAAGGCCCAGCCCCGCGGGCCCTTGAGTCCGAAGCCCTCGGCCTTGACGGCCGCGCCGTGCGGGCTGTCCACGCCGTCCCCCTTCTTTTTAAACTGACCGGTCAGTTCAAAACTATCACCCCGTCGCGCACCAGGCGTACAGGAGGGGGCAGTTGCTGTGCATTTGACGGAAAACATGCAGGTCAGGCTGATTGTCAGTGGGGCCCGTCACGATGGAGGCAACGCACCACGCATCGACAGGAGGTTCGTCATGGCCACACCGTCCCCGTCCCCTGTCCACCCCGTCCTGCGGAAGTCGGCGGCCCCGCCGGCCGCCCTCGACCTCCTCGCCAAGGCCCGCAGCGGCCTGGCCGAGGCCGCCCTGCTCACCCGACCCAACGAGCGCTACGCCACCGCCCACCTCTCCGCGCTGCGCACCGCCGCGGCCGTGCTCGCGGCGCGCGCTCGGCCCGAGCCGCCGCACCCGCGGCGGCGGCCCCGGATCCGCAGCGCGTGGGAGGTGCTGCCGGAGCTGGCACCGGAGCTCGCGGAGTGGAGTGCACTCTTCGCCTCCGGCGCCGCTCGCCGGGCCCGGGCGGAGGCGGGGATACCGGATGCGGCCGGCGCCCGGGACGCGGACGACCTGCTGCGCGCCGCCTCGATGTTCCTGCGCCTGGTGGAACGGCTGCTCGCCGTCCCGGTGCCCGCCGACACCGCGCCCCGAAGCCCGGGACAGACCGTGCCACAGCCGCGCCCGGAGCGTCCGGACGCGGGATGACCTGCCCGGCTGCGGAAGGCAATAGGGTGGGGCACGGACCGCTCACCCTTACCCCGCCGAGGAGCCATCAGCCGTGTCGGACACTCCACGCCCCCGTGCCTCCCTCCGCACCGCCGTGGTGTGGGAGGTCCTCAAGGAGGCGCTCGACCGCCGGGTGAAGGCGACCGGGCGGGATGTGCTCGACGTGCTCGACACCGGCGGCGGCACCGGCAAGTTCGCCGTCCCGGTGGCCCGCCTGGGCCACCGGGTCACCGTGGTCGACCCCAGCCCGAACGCACTGTTCGGGCTGGAGCGCCGGGTGTCCGAGGCGGGCGTGGCCGACCTGGTCCGCGGCGTCCAGGGCGACGCCCAGGGCCTGCTGGACGTGGTCGAGCGGGACGCGTACGACGTGGTGCTCTGCCATGGCGTACTGGAGTACGTGGACGACCCGGCCGAGGGCGTGGCCAACGCGGTGGCGGCCCTGCGTCCCGGCGGGACGCTCAGCCTGCTGGCCGCCGGACTCGGCGGGGCCGTGCTCGCCCGCGCGCTGGCCGGGCACTTCACGGAGGCCCGCAACGCCCTCACCGACCCCGCGGGCCGCTGGGGCTCCGGCGACCCGGTGCCGCGCCGCTTCACCGCCGAGCAGCTGTCCGGCCTGGTCGGCGACGCCGGTCTGGCGGTCGGCGCGGTGCACGGGGTGCGGATCTTCGCCGACCTCGTTCCGGGCGTCCTGGTGGACACAGAGCCGGGCGCGGTCGAGGCACTGCTGCGTCTGGAGGAGGCCGCGGCGGAGCTGCCCGCCTTCCACGCGGTGGCCACACAGCTGCACGTCCTGGGCGAGAAGCGGGCCTGAACTGCTGCTCCTGCCCGCTCGGAGTCTGCCGCTCATCCTCCGTCCGACCGGTCCGCCCCGTATGATCGGGAGCAGTGACCGGCATGGTGAACGGACCATTGGGGAATAACGGCCCCAGTGACCGCTCCCGCGGCGGTACGGTTTTCACGCAGTGGCTTTACCGGCTCCGTCTACGCCGTGCTTTGTCATTTTGGAACGTGGTTTGAGGGCGGGTGTCACGGGGGCGATTCCCCGCCTATCCTGAAGGGGACCCCTGGTCGCCACCCCCGCGACCGACGGATGAGGAGGACTCCCGTGCCGCTCTCGGAGCACGAGCAGCGAATGCTCGAGCAGATGGAGCGAGCGCTGTACGCCGAAGACCCCAAGTTCGCGACAGCGCTTGAGGGAAGCGGGCTGCGTACGTACACCCGGCGACGGGTCTACCAGGCAGTCGCAGGCATTGTGGTGGGTATCGCGCTCCTCATGACCGGTGTGATCATTCCGAACGTGCTGTGGATCAGCGTGGTGGGGTTCCTCGTCATGCTGGGATGCACGGTCCTGGTGGTCACCGGTTGGCGCAAGGCACCCAAGCCCGGCGAGCAGCCCGTCTCCGGAAGTACCGGCGGTTCGACCCGCGGCCACAACCGGCAGCGTCGGTCGATGATGAACCGCATCGAGGACCGGTGGCAGCGCCGCCGTGACGAGCAGGGACAGTAGGCTCCGGAACACGTGAGTGAGGGGACGGCCGCCGCCGCGCGACCGTCCCCTCACTGTTCCGCGCCGGCCTCCGGCACGCCGACGCGCCCGTACGGCATGATGATCCGATGAGTGTGCTCCCCCTGGTCTTCACCAGCGGCTGGGCCAGTGGGATCAACGCTTACGCCGTGGTCCTCCTGCTCGGCATCTTCGGCCGTACCGGCCTGACCGACGAGGTCCCCGCGTCCCTGCAGCGCACGGACGTGCTGATCGCCGCCGCCGTGCTCTTCCTGTGCGAGGCGGCCGCCGACAAGATCCCGTACGTCGACTCGATATGGGACAGCGTCCACACCGTGATCCGCCCGGTGGCGGGTGCGGTGATCGGCGCGTTGCTGGCCGGGCAGAGCGGCTCCCTCTCCGACCTCACCGCCGGGGCGGTCGGCGGCACCACGGCGCTGGCCAGCCATTTCGTGAAGGCCGGCACCCGGATGGCGATCAACACCTCACCCGAGCCGTTCACCAACGTGGCGGTGAGCATCGCCGAGGACCTCGGCGTGGCGGGCCTCGTCACCTTCGCGATCTTCCACCCGGTACCCGCCGCGGTCATCGCGGGCTCCCTGCTGGTCGTCGGACTGGCCATAGTGGTCTTCCTCTGGAGCCGGATCCGCCGCTTCCTCCGCCGCCGCGCCCAGCGCCGCGAGGAGAAGCGGCTGGCCGCCGAGGCCCGCGAGGTCGCCGGGGCGCCACCCCGCTGACCGCGGCCGCCCGCCCGGGGCCATAGGCTCGGCCGCATGGCACGAATTGCGGTGATCGGCGCCGGCATGGGCGCGATGGCGACAGCGGCCCGGCTGGCCGTGGCGGGGCACCGGGTAACGGTGTACGAACGTGGCGCGACCTACGGCGGGGCGGTCGGCCGGTACGAGCGCGACGGCTTCGCCTTCGACACGGGGCCCGGCCTGCTGCACCTGCCCGCCGTCTACCGCGACCTCTTCGTGAAGACCGGCAAGCGGCCGCTGGAGGACTGCGTCGACATGGCGCAGGTGAACCCGGCGGTCCGACACGTCCTGCCCGGCCACGGCATCGACGTCACCTTCCCCGGCGCCTCGCACGGCGGTGTCGCCGCCGCCCTGGAGGCCGCCTTCGGCGAGGGTGCCGGCGCGCGCTGGAACGCCGTGCTGGGCCGCGCCCGCGACGCCTGGGACGCCACCCGCCGCCCGCTGCTGGAGGAGCCCCTGCGGGACGGTGCCCGGCAGACGCTGGGCGGCGATCCCTACCCTGCCCTGCGGCGCAGCGGCCTGCTGCGGCGCCGCAGCCCGACCCTCGCCGAGGTGGCCGGACGGGAACTGGGCGGCCCCCTCGCGGAGGTACTGACCGGAGTGGTCCGCGGCTACGGCCTCGACCCCGCCACCGCTCCCGGCTCGGCGGCCGTGCTCCCGTACATGGAGCAGACCTTCGGCAGCTGGTACGTGCGCGGCGGGATGCGGGCGCTGGCCACCGCCGTGTACGAGCGCTGCGTGGAGCGGAAGGTCGCCTTCGTCTTCGGGGCGCGGGTGCGGGAGGTGCTGGTCCGAGACGGCCAGGCGGCCGGCCTGCTGCTGGCCGACGGCACCGAGGCGGCCGCCGACTTCGTCGTCTGCGGGATCGACCCGCGGCTGCTTCCGGCCGACTCGCTGCCGTGGCCGGCCGGGGCGGTCCCGGCCCGGGGCGACGGCGTGCCCGGCCGGATCACGCTGCTGCTCGCGCTGCGCGGCCCCCGCCCCCCGGGAACCGCCCACCGCACCCTCGTGCACGCGGCCGGACGCCAGGTCACCGTGATGCGGCCGGACGATCCCGCCACGCGGCCCGACGCGGAGCACGAGGCGGTCACCGTGAGCGCCGTGCACGGGCCGGGGACCTCGGAGCCCGGGGAGCTGCTGGACCTTGCGGAGGAGGCCGTGGAGGGCCTGCGCGAGCGACTGTTGTGGCAGGAGGTGCGCACCCCGGCCGACGTCGAGGCGGCGACCGGCGCCGTGGGCGGCGCGGTACCGCCGCCGGCGCTCGCGGGTGCCGGTGGCGGGCTGCTGTACCCGGCCAACGCCACGGCGGTGCCGGGCCTGTACCTGGCGGGCGGCTGGGCCCATCCGGGCGGTGGGCTCGCGCACGCCGGGATGACCGGGGCCCTGGTGGCCGGGCTGATCGTGGAGGGCGCGGGGTTCCGCGGCTCCCAGTGAGCCCGCCGCGGCCCCGGCCGGCTCAGTAGCGGTACTGCCCGTACTCGCCCTGCTGCGGGTACGGGTACTGCTGCGGCGGCTCGCCCTGCCCGTCCCCCGGGTACGGTCGGCCGCCCGCGTCGGTGGACCGCTGCTGGGGGACCCACACGCCGCCGGGCGGGGTGTCCGTGGAGTACTGCTGCTGCCCGTAGTCGGCGTACGGGGTGTAGTCGTACGGCTGGGGCGGGACGACACCGCCGCCGGTGCCGATGTACGGGTCCGAGTAGGCGGCGTAGACCTGCTGCTGCTCGCCTGTCGGGTAGCCGGCGGAGTAGTCGTAACCGCCCTGGTCGTGCTGGTCGTAGTAGGCCGCGTACTGGTGGGCGTCCTGCTCGGCGGTGGTGAACGGCGAGGCGAATGCGGCCGTCTCGTCGACCTCGGGGGCCTGGGTCGCGAAACTCTGCATCCCGTAGGAACCGGTCTCCTCGGGCACCGGCTGCGGGCTGTGGACCTCCTCGGCCGGGGCTCCGTCCGCGTCGTCGTATGCGAGGGCGGTGACCTGGAGCGCCGGCTCCTGTGCGGCAGCCCCGCCTCTGCGGCGTCCGGTCTTCCGGACCGGCGCCCCGCCGCGGCGCACCGCCCAGCCGGCGACGAAGCCCTTGCGGAAGGAGAGCGTCACCAGGGTCTGGCCCACGGCGAAGGCCGCCGCGCCGGCGCCGATGACCGGTACCGACGGCAGGATCACCCCGGCGACCACGCCGAGGAAGCCGGCGAAGGCGAGCAGGCGCCAGCGCAGCCGGGCCTTGTACTGCATCAGTACCTCGGCAAGCAGCCACAGCGCGACGATTCCGAACGCGATGTAGAGGACCGTCATACCCATGCAAGGCCCCTCTCGGTACGGCCGTCACACGGGTACGGCCGGTCAAGCCCGCTGGTGCAGGCCCAGGTTCTCGTAGATCTCGAGAGTCGCCGTGGAATTGTTCAGCGTGATGAAGTGCAGTCCCGGTACACCCTCGGACAGCAGCCGCGCGCAGAACTCCGTGGCGAACTCGATGCCAATGGAGCGTACAGCGGCCGGATCGTCCTTGACGGCGAGCATGCGCTCTTTCACGTCCGCGGGGAAGACCGCGGTGCTCAGCTGGGGCAGTCGGTCGAGCTGCTTGATACCCACAACAGGCATGACCTCGGGGATGATCGGGGTGTCGCAGCCCGCCTTCGCGACGCTGTCGCGCAGCCGCAGATAATTCTCGGGATCGAAGAACATCTGGGTGATCGCGTAGTCGGCGCCGGCACGGCACTTGTCCACGAAGTGTCGGATGTCCGTATCCCAGTCCGTCGAGCGCGGGTGCATCTCGGGGAAGGCCGCGACGCCGACGCAGAAGTCTCCGGACTCCTTGAGCAGGCGCACCAGGTCGGCCGCGTAGTGCACGCCCTCCGGGTGGGCCACCCACTCGGCCATCGGGTCGCCCGGCGGGTCGCCGCGCAGGGCGAGCATGTTGCGGATCCCGGCATCGGCGAACTGGCCGATGACGTGGCGCAGCTCGGCGATGGAGTGGTCCACGGCGGTCAGGTGCGCCACCGGGGTCAGCGTGGTGTCCGCCGCGATCTCCTGGGTGGCCTTGACGGTGCCGCCGCGGGTGGAACCGCCGGCTCCGTAGGTCACGGAGACGAAGCTGGGGGACACCGCCTCGACCCGGCGCAGGGCGTTCCAGAGGTTGCGTTCGCCCTTCTCGGTCTTCGGTGCCCAGAACTCGAAGGAGTACGAGCGCCCGGACGCGAGGAGGTCGCGGACCGTGTGTGCGCGGTCCGACCAGGTGGAAGCGGTACCAGAGGCCATGTGGGCAGGTTAGACGCGCCCCGGCGCTCCCCGAAGCGGCGTCCGCCTTTTGGACATGTTTTTGGACACCTGCGGGCGTGTCTCCGGCCCGCACGGGCTTCCTCGGGCTGTGGCGGCGTGGAATGCCACCGGTTGTCCGGGCGGATTGTCCGGGCGGACGGGACCCGTCGCCGGACCCCCGCCGGATCCGGACTCAGCCGAGGCGGGCCCGGACCCGCCGGGCGAGGTCGGCGGCGGCAGCAGCGGGGTCGGCGGCCTCGGTGAGCGCGCGGACGACCACGATGCGGGTGGCGCCGGCGTCCAGCACCTGGTCCAGGTTGGCGGCGTCGATGCCGCCGATGGCGAACCAGGGCCGGTCCTGCTCCAGCGAGGCCGCGTAGCGGACCAGGTCCAGGCCGGGAGCGTGACGTCCGGGCTTGGTGGGCGTGGGCCAGCAGGGCCCGGTGCAGAAGTAGTCCACGCCCGGTTCGGCGGCGGCCGCCGCGACCTCGTCCTCCGCGTGGCAGGAGCGGCCGATGAGCACCTGCCCGCCGAGGATGGCGCGGGCCGCGGGGACGGGGATGTCGCCCTGCCCGAGGTGCAGGACGTCGGAGCCGATGGCATGGGCCACGTCGGCACGGTCGTTCACGGCGAGGAGCTTGCCGTGGCGGCGCGCCGCCTCGGCGAACACCTGGAGGTGGTCGAGCTCCTCGCCCGCCTCCATGCCCTTGTCGCGGAGCTGGACGATGTCCACGCCCCCGGCCAGGACGGCGTCGAGGAACTCGGGGAGGTCACCCTGGCGCTTGCGGGCGTCCGTGCACAGGTAGAGCCGGGCGTCGGACAGCTGCATGGGTGTACCCCCCGTGATGGAGGCGGTGTACGGGCACCTGGCCCGTACACCGCGGTGGAGCTACTGCGGATCGGTTCAGAGGGCGAGCGCCTGAGCGCGGCGCTTCACCTCCGTGCCGCGATTCTCGCTCAGCGCCTGGGCGGGCGTGCCGGGCAGGGTCGGGTCGGCAGTGAAGAGCCATTCCAGCATCTCCTCGTCGGAGAAGCCGTCGTCGCGCAGGACGGTCAGCAGGCCGACCAGGCCCTTGACCACCTTGTCTCCGTCGATGAAGGGGGCTGGAACCTGCAGGGCCCGGTTCTCGCCCCGGCGGACGGCGATGAGCTGCCCTTCCTTGACCATCTGGCGGACCCGCGTCACCTCGACGTGGAGCATCTCCGCGATGTCGGGGAGGTACAGCCAGTCGGGGACGAGGGAATCGATCTTTGCGTCAATCTCGGTCACAGGCCAAGCCTGCCACCTCCCACCGACAGCCGGTACCCGGGCGGACCGTCCGTGGCACGCCGCGGCCCGGCGCGCCCGTACCGCCCGTGCCACCGGCTAGAGGGTGGCCGATTTCAGCGGGGTCCCCGGGTCCGCGACCCCGGCCGGGTCCACGGCGGCGCCCGTCTCGATCAGCTTGCGGCCCTGGGCCAGGTCCCGGGGGCGGCCGACCGCGAGGACCGCGGCCAGGGCGCCGTCGCGCAGCCAGCACACCGACCAGGTCTCCCCGGCCGGGTCGCCGCGCCACACCGGGGCCCCGGCCCCGCCGTGGTGGCCCGCGTACTGCACGAAGCGCCCGAACTGCTCGGACCAGAAGTACGGAACCGGGTCGTAGACCGCGGTGGGCTCCCCGGCCAGGATGTTGGCCGCGACCGCCCGCGGCCCCTGGAGCGCGTTGTCCCAGTGGTGCACGAGCAGCCGCGCCCCGTAGCGACCGGACGGGAAGGAGGCGCAGTCGCCGACCGCGTACACCCCCGGCAGGGAGGTCAGCAGGTGTGCGTCGGCGGTGACCGAGCCGTCGGCGCCGCGCTCCACGCCGGACCCGGACAGCCAATCGGTGGCGGGCCGCGCGCCGATGCCCACGACGACCGCGTCGGCGGGCAGGGTGCGCCCGTCCGCCAGGAGGACGCGCCCCTCCTCGACGCCGGCCACCTTCGCTCCGGTGATCAGCTCGGCGCCGGCCTCGCCGTACCAGCGCGCCATCGGTTCGGCCACCTCGGCGGGCAGGGCGCCCGCCAGCACCCGGTCCGCCGCCTCCACGACCGTCACCGCGCAGCCGGCCTCCCGGGCCGCGGTGGCGAACTCCGCCCCGATCCAGCCCGCGCCGACCACCACGACCCGGGACGCGGCGGCCAGCACCGGGCGCAGCCGCGCCGCGTCGTCCAGCGTGCGCAGCAGGTGGACGCCCGGGACGCCCTCGGCGCCGGGCAGGGTCAGCGGCTGCGCGCCGACCGCCAGGACGAGGGTCCCGTACGGGACCGGTCCCGCCTCGGTGTCCAGTTCGCGGTCCGCGGCCCGCAGGCCGGTGACCTCCGTGCCGAGCCGGAGGTCGATGCCCAGGCCTTCGAAGTCCACGTCGAACGCGGAGTCCTCGGCCTTGCCGAGCAGCACCGCCTTGGACAGCGGGGGCCGATCGTAGGGCTGGTGGGGCTCGGCTCCCAGCAGGGTCACGGGGCCCGCGAAGCCCTGCTCGCGCAGGGCGACAGCGGTCTGCACCCCGGCCATTCCGGCGCCGACGATCACGACGCCGCGCTGATTGTGTTCCGTCTGCTCGCTCACGCCGCCACCCTAATCATCTGACGCTCCGTCAGGAACAGGTGCCGCCTTACCCGCCGTCCTCCGCCGGGATAGTCTGGCCACCGTACCTATCGCGGGAGTCCGGCGCACCGGGCTGAGAGGGAGGCTGGCCGGCCTCCGACCGTACGAACCTGATCCGGGTCATGCCGGCGAAGGGAGGGGCTGGACGCCCATGCACTCATCTCGAACGGGATCCGACCGCGGATCGAACGTCCTCGTCGTCGGCGGCGGGATCATCGGCCTGGTCACCGCCTGGCGGGCCGCGGAGCGCGGACTGAGCACCGTACTGGCCGACCCGGCACCCGGCGGCGGCGCCGCCCGGGTCGCGGCCGGCATGCTCGCCCCCGTCACCGAACTCCACTACGGCGAGGAGTCCCTCCTCGGCCTCGGCCTCGCCTCCGCCGAACGCTATCCGCGGTTCGCCTCCGAGCTCGCGGAAGCGAGCGGCGGCATGGACATCGGCTACCGCGCCTGCGGCACCCTCGCGGTCGCTCTCGACGCCGACGACCGCCTCCACCTGCGCGAACTGCACGCCCTCCAGCGACGCTGCGGCCTGGAGTCCGCCTGGCTCACCGGCCGCGAGTGCCGCCGTCTGGAGCCCATGCTCGCCCCGGGGGTTCGCGGCGGCCTGCGCGTCGACGGCGACCACCAGGTCGATCCGCGGCGGCTCGCGGCCGCCCTGCTGGCCGCCTGCGAAGGCGCCGGGGTGACCGTCCACCGGGCGGCGGCCGAGCAGCTGCTCAGCACCGCGGACCGGGCGACCGGCGTGCTCCTCGACGACGGCACGGAGCTGCGGGCCGACCAGGTGGTCCTGGCCGCGGGCTCGCTCAGCGGCAGGCTGGCGGGGGTGCCCGCCGAGGTGCTGCCGCCCGTGCGGCCCGTCAAGGGCCAGGTGCTGCGGCTCTCCGTACCGCCCGTGTACGCGCCGTTCCTCTCCCGCACCGTACGGGCGGTCGTGCGCGGCAGCCACGTCTACCTCGTGCCCCGCGAGAACGGCGAACTCGTCATCGGCGCCACCAGCGAGGAGCTCGGCTGGGACACCACCGTCACCGCGGGCGGGGTCTACGAACTCCTGCGCGACGCCCACGAGCTGGTACCCGGCATCACCGAACTCCCGCTGACCGAGACCCGTGCCGGACTGCGCCCCGGATCACCCGACAACGCCCCGCTGCTGGGCCCCACCGACCTGCCCGGCCTACACCTGGCCACCGGGCACTACCGCAACGGGGTGCTGCTGACCCCGCTCACCGGCGAGGTGATGGCCGAGCTGCTGGTCAGCGGCGAACTGCCCGGGATCGCACGCCCCTTCACCCCCCGCCGCTTCTCCGCCGCACGTCAGGAGTCGTACGCATGACCATCTCCGTCAACGGCGAGCCGCGCGAGGTCGCGGCCGGCACCACGCTCGACACCGTCGTCGCGACCCTGACCGCGGCTTCCTCCGGGGTGGCGGCCGCACTCAACGAGACCGTGGTCCCGCGCGGACAGTGGCCGGCCACCCGCGTGGGCGACGGCGACCGCGTGGAGATCCTCACCGCGGTCCAGGGAGGCTGACCGGCATGGCCGACGACCTGTTCGCACTGGGCGACCGGACCTTCTCCTCCCGCCTCATCATGGGCACGGGCGGCGCCCCCAGCCTGGACGTGCTGGAGCGCGCCCTGGCCGCGTCCGGCACCGAACTCACCACCGTGGCCATGCGCCGCCTGGACCCGACGGTGCAGGGTTCCGTCCTCTCCGTCCTGGCCGGCCTCGGCATCTCGGTCCTGCCCAACACCGCCGGCTGCTTCACCGCGGGCGAGGCCGTCCTCACGGCCCGCCTCGCGCGGGAGGCCCTGGGCACCGACTGGATCAAGCTCGAAGTGGTCGCCGACGAGCGGACCCTCCTGCCCGACGGCGTCGAGCTGCTGGACGCCGCCGAGATCCTGGTGGACGAGGGCTTCACCGTCCTGCCGTACACCAACGACGATCCCGTGCTGGCGCGCAGGCTGGAGGACGTGGGCTGCGCGGCGATCATGCCGCTCGGCGCTCCCATCGGCTCCGGCATGGGCATCCGCAACCCGCACAACTTCGAACTCATCACGGAGCGGGCGGGCGTACCGGTGATCCTGGACGCGGGCGCGGGCACCGCCTCCGACGCCGCCCTGGCGATGGAACTGGGCTGCGCGGCGGTGATGCTGGCCTCCGCCGTGACCCGGGCGCAGGAACCGGTCCTGATGGCATCCGCCATGCGGGACGCCGTCTCGGCCGGCCGCCTGGCCTTCCGGGCGGGCCGCATCCCCCAGCGCCGCTTCGCCGAAGCCTCCTCCCCCAGGGAGGGCCGCGCGGCGCTGGACCCGGAGCGGCCCGCGTTCTGAGGACGCAACGGGGCGGCCTGGGGGGGCGGGGCGGGAGGCGTCCGGTGCGGGTGCGGCGGTGGCCGGGCGGCCGTCGGGCGGTCGCCGGGGACGTGCCCCGGGAGTCGCGCCGGCCCCCGCGCCGCTCCGGTTCACGCCGGCCGGGAATCCCGCCCCGCCCCCTGCTCACGTCACAGCTGCGCTGCAACGAGACCCGCCCCCGCCGGGACACCGGCGCCGGCTCGTAGAATCGGCGGGTGGATACGACCCTGGAAGACCCTCTCGTCGGGCGCGTGCTCGACGGCCGCTACCGCATCGACGCCCGCATCGCGGCCGGCGGCATGGCCACGGTCTACCGGGCCGTCGACACCCGGCTGGACCGGATCCTCGCCCTGAAGGTGATGCATCCGGCACTCGCCTCCGACGCCGGCTTCGTCGAGCGGTTCATCCGCGAGGCGAAGTCCGTGGCGCGGCTCGCGCACCCCAACGTGGTCGCCGTGTTCGACCAGGGCACGGACGGACCCTACGTCTACTTGGCGATGGAGTACGTCTCCGGCTGCACCCTGCGCGACGTGCTGCGCGAGCGCGGTGCACTCCAGCCGCGGGCGGCCCTCGACATCCTCGAACCGGTCCTGGCCGCCCTCGGCGCCGCCCACCGGGCCGGGTTCGTGCACCGCGACATGAAGCCCGAGAACGTCCTGATCGGCGACGACGGCAGGGTCAAGGTCGCGGACTTCGGGCTGGTCCGGTCGGTGGACTCGGTGACCAACACCACCGGCTCGGTGCTCGGCACCGTCTCCTACCTGGCACCCGAGCAGATCGAGAACGGCGTCGCCGACACCCGCGTGGACGTCTACGCCTGCGGTGTCGTGCTCTACGAGATGCTCACCGGCTCCAAGCCCCACGTCGGCGCCACCCCCGCGCAGGTGCTCTACCAGCACCTGCACGAGGACGTCCCGCCGCCGTCCGCCTCGGTGCCCGGCCTGCCCGCGGGCCTCGACGGGCTCGTGGCCTGCGCCACCGCCCGCACCCCCGACCTGCGCCCCTACGACGCCGCCGCCCTGCTCGGCCTCACCCGCGAGGCCCGCGCCGGACTCAGCGACGTCGAGCTGGACGCCGTACCGCCGCAGGCGCGCGCCGTGGACCGGTCGTCCGCCGAGGACCGCACCGGTGTCATCCCGCGCCCGGTGGCGGCGGAGCCCGTGAACCTCACCTCCCGCTTCGAGGCGCCCCCACTGGACCCACCCCCTCCGTCCGGGCGCCGGTCGGCGGTCGGCGGCCGGCCCCGCCGCGGCGTGCTGCTGGCGGTCGTCGGCGTGCTGCTGGCGCTCGGCATCGGCACGGGCGTCTGGTACATCAGCTCGGGCCAGTTCACCAAGGTCCCCAACCTGCTCGGCAAGACCGAGGAGCAGGCTCGCGCCCAGCTCTCCGAGGCCGGTCTCGGGGTGAAGGGGGTCGACCGGAAGTTCAGCGACGCCTTCGAGCGCGGGACGGTGATGAACACCGACCCCGCGGGCGGGCAGCGGATCCGCGGCAACGGCGCGGTGACCATCACGATCTCCCGCGGTCCCGAGGTCGTGTCCGTGCCCAACCTCCGGGGCAGGCCGCTGGAGGAGGCCAAGGAGGAGCTGACCAGGACCGGGCTGGCCCCCGGAATCGTCACGCAGGCCTTCAGCCAGGACGTCGCCCAGGGCTCGGTGATCAGCACCAATCCGGCGGGCGGCGAGAAGCGTGCGCCCGACACGGCGGTCTCGATCGTCGTCAGCAAGGGCCGGCCGGTGCCGGTGCCCGGCGTGACGGGGCTGCCCTTCGAGCAGGCGAAGGCCACCCTGGAGGGTCTGGGCCTCAAGGTCGCCACGGCTCCCGAGCAGGTGAACGCGCCCTCGGATCCGGGGACGGTGGCCAACCAGTCGATCGGCGCCGGGACCCAGGCGGCGGCCGGGGACACGGTCACGCTGACGGTGTCCAAGGGACCGCGCCAGCTGCCGGTCCCGAACGTGATCGGCCAGGACGTGGACACAGCCCGCAAGACCTTGGAGGACGCGGGCTTCAAGGTGAAGGTGGACCGGCCGCTGCTCTCCTTCAGCAGGACGGTGGACGCCCAGTCGGTGCTCCCCGGGCAGACCGCGGCCGAGGGCCTGACGATCACCATCCGGATCAAGGGGCTGTAGGCGCTCGTGGTACGCAATCCAGTGGGCGGACATGTCCCCGTCGCGGGCGGTCTGGCCTCGGTCGGGCTGGCGTACGCCCGGGAGATGGGCGCCGAGGCCGTCCAGGTCTTCGTCGCCAATCCGCGCGGCTGGGCCACCCCGGTCGGCAATCCGGCGCAGGACGAACGGTTCCGCGAGGAGTGCGCGCGGGAGGGCATCCCCGCGTACGTGCACGCGCCGTATCTGATCAACTTCGGCTCGCACACCGCCGCCACCGTGGAGAGGTCGGTGGAGTCCCTGCGGCACTCGCTGCGCCGGGCCCGGCGGATCGGCGCGCTCGGGGTGGTCGTCCATACCGGCTCCGCGACCGGCGGTCGCCCGCGGGAGGCGGCGTACGAGCAGGTCAGGGAGTACATGCTGCCGCTGCTGGACGAGCTGACGCACGACGACGACCCGTTTCTGCTGCTGGAGTCGACGGCCGGGCAGGGTTCCTCGCTGTGCTCGCTCGCGGAGGACTTCGGTCCGTACTTCGATGCGCTGCGCCACCATCCGAAGCTGGGGATCTGTCTGGACACCTGCCACGTCTTCGCGGCCGGTCACGACCTGGCGGAGCCGGGCGGGACGAAGGTGACGCTGGATCTGCTGGTGGACGCCGTGGGCGAGGGCCGGCTGAAGCTGGTCCACGCGAACGACTCCAAGGAGGGCGTGGGCGCGCACAAGGACCGGCACGCGAACATCGGCCAGGGCCACATCGGCCGGGACGCCTTCGCCGAGCTGTGCACGCACCCCGCGATGGACGGCGTACCCCTGATCATCGAAACGCCCGGAGGCAAGGAAGGGCATGCGGCGGATGTGGCGCTGCTGAAGGAGCTGCGCGGCGCCCAGTGATCCACTGACCCTTGAGGAATACCCCCTGGGGGTATACGGTTCGTCATGTCGACGGACCGCTACCCGGCTTTCCCACGAGGGGGTTGTCATGGAGCAGACGCACGAAGGGCACGACCACCGGCACCACCCGCACGACGAGCACCACCCGCACGACCAGCACGGCCACGGCCAGGCTCACGGCCATGGCGGCGTCGGCGGGGTCGACTGGGCGGCGGCCGCCCGGGCCACCCTGCACTGCCTCACAGGATGCGCCATCGGTGAGGTGCTCGGGATGGTCATCGGCACCGCCCTGGGCTGGGGGAACGTCTCGACGATGATCCTCGCGATCATCCTCGCCTTCTTCTTCGGCTACGCACTCACCCTGCGCGGGATCCTCGCCGCCGGCGTCGGCCTGGGGGCGGCCGTCCGGGTGGCCCTCGCCGCGGACACCCTGTCGATCGCCGTCATGGAGTTGATCGACAACGGGGTGATCGCACTGTGGCCGGGCGCGATGGACGCGCACGTGTCGGACCCGAAGTTCTGGATCGTCCTGGCGGTCGCGCTGGCGGCCGCCTTCGTGATCACGACGCCGGTCAACAAGTGGATGATCGGCCGCGGCATGGGTCACGCGGTCGTCCACCAGTACCACCACTGAGGGGCGCCCCCCGGGGCGTCCTCGGAACGCCCCTAGAGTTCGGGGCCCTCCCCCGGCTCCTCCTGGTACGAGTAGCGCTGCTCGCGCCAGGGGTCGCCGATGTTGTGGTAGCCGCGCTCCTCCCAGAAGCCCCGGCGGTCGGCGGTCATGTACTCGATGCCGCGGACCCACTTGGGGCCCTTCCAGGCGTACAGGTGCGGGACCACCAGCCGGACGGGGAAACCGTGCTCGGCGGTGAGCAGTTCACCGCCCTGGTGGGTGGCGAAGACGGTCCGGTCGGATGCGAAGTCGGCCAGCCTCAGGTTGGAGCTGAAGCCGTACTCGGCCCACACCATCACGTGGGTGACCTGCGGTGCGGGAGGCGCCAGGGCCAGCACCTCGCGGGCGAGCACACCGCCCCATTCCGCGCCCTGCATGCTGAACTTCGTGACGCAGTGCAGGTCCGCCACGACGGAGGCGAACGGCAGCGCCGTGAACTCCTCGTGGTTCCAGCAGTGCTTGTCACCGTCGGCGGTGGCGCCGAAGACCCGGAACTCCCAGCGGTCCGGCTTGAACTTGGGCACGGGACCATAGTGGGTGACCGGCCAGCCCTTCTGCAGCCGCTGCCCCGGTGGAAGCTCCAGCTGCTCTGCTCCCGGAGATTCCCGGCTTTCCGGCTGACCCATGACTCCATGGTGACAGACTGGGCAGGGTGGTCATGACCAGGCCGGGGCCGATTCGGGCAAGTCACGGTAACTCCCACTAAGGAGGCACTTACTGGACGGCCCTCAGCGGCGGTGCAAGGATGCGCGCAACTGCCCCGTCACATAGCTGACATTGCCTGGAAGGAGCCTCTGCGATGCAGGGCGACCCCGAGGTCCTTGAGTTTCTGAACGAGCAGCTGACCGGCGAGCTGACGGCCATCAACCAGTACTGGCTGCACTACCGCATCCAGGACAACAAGGGCTGGACCAAGCTCGCCAAGTACACGCGTGAAGAGTCCATCGACGAGATGAAGCACGCGGACAAGCTCACCGAGCGCATCCTGATGCTGGACGGCCTGCCGAACTACCAGCGCCTCTTCCACGTGCGCGTCGGGCAGACCATCACCGAGATGTTCCAGGCGGACCGCCAGGTCGAGGTCGAGGCCATCGACCGGCTGAAGCGGGGCATCGAGGTCATGCGCGGGAAGGGTGACATCACCTCGGCCCGCCTCTTCGAGGAGATCCTGGAGGACGAGGAGCACCACATCGACTACCTCGACACCCAGCTGGAGCTCATCGAGTCCTTGGGCGAGGCGCTCTACATCGCGCAGCTGATCGAGCAGCCGAGCTGACCGTCGGCCGATCGGGCGAACCGGCTGCCGGCCGACGCGCGCCGGCCCGGTCCGGTTCCTAGGCCGCTTCCGCCAGCTCGGGCGAGGGCGTCGCCTCCGGGTCGGCCGCGAGCACGGACACCGCGCCGCCCTTCTCCAGCAGCTCCCTGCGCGGGCACGCCCCGCGGCCGAGGATGCCCTGGATGGTGCGCACGCAGGAGCCGCAGTCGGTGCCGGCCTTGGTGGCCGAGGCGATCTGGCGGGGCGTGCAGGCCCCGGCAGCCGCGTGCTCCTTGACCTGCTGGTCGGTGATCCCGAAGCAAGAGCAGACGTACACGCGGTTCACCTCCTGGCGCTGAGCGGTGCGGCGAGCCATCCCCTATTCGGTGAGGCTTACCTAACCGTACCCAAAGTCAGGGTGGCCGGAAAGCCCCGGGTACGACTGTGGGGCGCGGATCACATCGATCCGCGCCCCACAGTCGTAGGAATGCACCTGCTGATCGCGACGCCTAGTCGCGGTAGAGCTCCGCCACCAGGAACGCCAGGTCCAGCGACTGGCTGCGGTTGAGCCGCGGGTCGCAGGCCGTCTCGTAGCGCTGGTGCAGGTCGTCGACGAAGATCTCGTCGCCGCCGCCCACGCACTCGGTGACGTCGTCACCGGTCAGCTCGACGTGGATGCCGCCCGGGTGGGTGCCCAGCGCCTTGTGCACCTCGAAGAAGCCCTTGACCTCGTCGAGCACGTCGTCGAAACGGCGCGTCTTGTGGCCCGAGGCCGCCTCGAAGGTGTTGCCGTGCATCGGGTCGGTCACCCAGGCGACCGTCGCGCCCGAGGCCGTGACCTTCTCGACCAGCTCGGGGAGCTTGTCGCGGACCTGGTCGGCGCCCATGCGGACGACGAAGGTCAGCCGGCCCGGCTCGCGCTCGGGGTCCAGGCGGTCGATGTAGGTCAGCGCCTCGTCCACCGTGGTGGTGGGACCGAGCTTGATGCCGATCGGGTTGGCGATCTGCGAGCAGAACTCGATGTGCGCGTGGTCCAGCTGACGGGTGCGCTCACCGATCCACACCATGTGGCCGGAGGTGTCGTACAGCTTGCCGGTGCGCGAGTCGGTGCGCGTCAGCGCACCCTCGTAGTCCAGCAGCAGCGCCTCGTGGGAGGCGTAGAACTCGACCGCCTTGAACTCGGCCGGGTCGGTGCCACAGGCCTTCATGAAGTTCAGCGCGTTGTCGATCTCCCGGGCCAGCTGCTCGTACCGCTGACCGGACGGGGAGGACTTCACGAAGTCCTGGTTCCAGGCGTGCACCTGGCGCAGGTCGGCGTAACCACCGGTGGTGAAGGCGCGCACCAGGTTGAGCGTGGAGGCGGAGGCGTGGTACATGCGCTTCAGCCGCTCGGGGTCCGGGACGCGCGCCTCCTCGGTGAAGGCGAAGCCGTTGACGGAGTCGCCGCGGTAGGTCGGCAGGGTCACGCCGTCGCGGGTCTCGGTGTCCTTGGAGCGCGGCTTGGAGTACTGCCCGGCGATCCGGCCGACCTTGACGACCGGTACGGACGCCGCGTACGTCAGAACGGCACTCATCTGGAGCAGCGTCTTGAGCTTGGCCCGGATGTGGTCGGCGGAGACGCCGTCGAAGGCCTCGGCGCAGTCGCCGCCCTGGAGCAGGAACGCCTCGCCCTTGGCGACGGCTCCCAGACGGGCACGCAGCTGGTCGCACTCACCCGCGAAAACGAGCGGAGGATACGATTCGAGGTCCGCGACGACAGCGCGCAGAGCCTCGGCATCGGGGTACGAAGGCTGCTGCGCCGCGGGAAGGTCTCGCCAGGTCGCCTTGGCGGCGGGGGCTTGGTTTTCAGCGTTCACGGTCACCTCGTACACATTACGGCGTTACGGGTGGCGTCCGGCCCCCCGCCCACAACGTGAGACGGATTCCTCGAAGGCCGTGGACGCCCGGCGGAACGGAATCGATGGTTCGGCACGCGTTGCGGAACGGATCCGGCGCCACCGGGGCGTTCTGGGCTATGGTTCACCGCATGTACGCGCACACGAACCAGAACTGGTGGTGGCCCGCTCCCGGCGGCCCACTTCCTGCGCGTACCTGACGACACGCACGACGCGAAGGCCGCCCCGAGGGGCGGCCTTCCGCGTTCCCGGCACCGGCGCCGGCAGCGCGAGCCGCTCCTCCCCCGACGGAAGGACGCTCCGCCCATGGACACCAGCCGACCGAACCGACCCGACGTACCCGGCCCGCTGGGCCGGCTGCTCGACGACTCCTGCCCGCCCTTCGCCCTGCTGCGCCGGCGGACCCCCGGCCGCGACCACGAGAGCGTCGAGGTCCTCCTCGGGCCGGTCCACGAGGTCGAGAACCTCGCCGACCTGCCCGTCGGCACTCTGCCCACCCTCGCACTCGTGCCCTTCCGGCAGATCCGGGAGCGGGGTTTCGACGTGCGCGACGACGGCACCCCGCTGAGCGCACTGGTCGCCGAGGAGGCGTACGAGATCCCGCTCGCCGAGGTGCTGGCCGTGCTGCCGGCGCACGCGGTGCGGGTCGAGGACGGTGGTTTCGACGTCTCCGACGAGGCGTACGCGGACACGGTGGAGCGGGTGATCCGGGAGGAGATCGGCCGGGGCCAGGGCTCGAACTTCGTCATCCGGCGCACGTTCGAGGGCCGGATCGACGGTTTCGGCCGGGCGGACGCGCTGGCCCTGTTCCGGCGGCTGCTGGAGGGCGAGCGGGGGGCGTACTGGACCTATGTCGTCCATACCGGGGAGCGCACGCTGGTCGGGGCGAGCCCCGAGGTCCACGTGCGGATGTCGAACGGGCGGAGCGGGTGCGAAGGGCACTCGGCCGAGGGGGGCGGCGGACGGCGGGCGGGCGGCACGGTCGTGATGAACCCGATCAGCGGCACGTACCGCCATCCGGCCACCGGGCCGACCGCCGAGTCGCTCCTGGCCTTCCTCGGCGACCGCAAGGAGACCGAGGAGCTGTCGATGGTGGTCGACGAGGAACTGAAGATGATGTGCACGGTCGGCGACCGGGGCGGGGTCGTCGTCGGACCGCGGCTCAAGGAGATGGCCCACCTCACCCACACCGAGTACGAACTGCGCGGACGCTCCTCCCTGGACGTGCGGGACGTGCTGCGCGAGACGATGTTCGCGGCGACCGTGACGGGTTCGCCGGTGCAGAACGCCTGCCGGGTGATCCAGCGCCACGAAAGCGGCGGGCGCGGCTACTACGCGGGGGCGCTGGCGCTGCTGGGCCTGGACGCCGCGGGGGCGCAGACCCTCGACTCCCCCATCCTGATCCGGACGGCCGACATCGCCCGGGACGGGCGGCTGCGGGTGCCGGTGGGCGCCACCCTGGTGCGGCACTCCGATCCGGCGGGGGAGGTCGCGGAGACGCACGCGAAGGCGGCGGGAGTGCTGGCGGCGCTCGGGGTACGGCCGGCGGCGCCGCGGCCGGCCGCCGCGGGGACCCGACTGGCGCAGGACCCGCGGGTGCGGGCGGCCCTCGACGCCCGGCGCGCCGACCTGGCCCCCTTCTGGCTGCGGATGCAGGAGCGGCCGGCCCAGCCGTCGGGGCATGCGCTGGTGGTGGACGGGGAGGACACCTTCACCGCGATGCTGGCGCACGTGCTGCGGGTCATCGGGCTGGAGGTCACCGTACGGCGCTTCGACGAACCGGGGCTGCGGGAGACGGCCCTGGCCTGGGAGGGGCCGATCGTGCTGGGGCCCGGCCCGGGGAACCCGGCCGACTCTGCCGATCCGAAGATGCGGCTGCTGCGCGGGCTGACCGGCGAGCTGCTGGCCGGGCACCGCCACGGCCTGCTCGGCGTGTGCCTCGGGCACGAGTTGCTCGCCGCCGAGCTGGGCCTGCCGCTGGTCCGCAAGGCGGAGCCGGCGCAGGGCGCGCAGACCCGGATCGAGCTGTTCGGGGCCGAGGAGGTGGTCGGCTTCTACAACACCTTCACCGCGCACTGCGACGACCGCCTGGCTGCCGGACTGGCCGCCCGAGGGGTCGAGGTGGCCCGGGACCGGTCCACGGGGGAGGTCCACGCACTGCGCTCCCCTGCCGGGGGCTTCGCCGGGGTCCAGTTCCACCCGGAGTCGGTCCTCACCCTGCGCGGCGCGGAGCTGCTGCGCGAGCTGGTGACGCAGGTGCGGGGCGCAGCCGTGTGAGCGGCGCGGCCCGCCCGGCCCGCGGGTGATGTGCCGGGCCCAGCGGTTGAAGATCAAGCTAGTCCCCCGTGGGGACCGCTCCCCCGCCGGCCGCCGGTGCCGTCCTCGCCGCGCGGCGGGCGAGGAGGGCCCGGATTCCCTTGCAGGCCCCGATCGCGAGCAGTACCGGGCCCGCGACCAGCAGTACGTCGAGGGAGCCGAGCGCCAGCCCGACGGACAGCACCACCCCCATCACGTCGTCGGCGACCGCCAGCCACGGGTCCGTCCGGCGGCCCGGACCGGCCTGGCGCAGCAGCTGCACGCTGCGGTAGGTGAAGATCAGTTGCACGGCTGCGAAGGCACAGGAGGTCCACCGCATCCAGTCGGGTACGTCCACACCGGGAGGATAGGGCCGCCGCCGGACCGCGCCGCGGGCGGGGAGGTGAACGCGATCCGAAATCCCGGGGCTGCGGGACCGAGGGGCTACGGGGCGTCCGGGAGGAGGGTGTTCTCGGAGCGGCGGCCGGCCAGGTAGTCGGTGACATTGGCGACGGTGGTGTCGATGATCTGGCTCACCGCGTCGGTCGTGTAGTAGGCCTGGTGGGAGGTCACGACGACGTTCGGGAAGGTCATCAGCCGGGCCAGGGTGTCGTCCTCGACGGTCTGCAGCGAGCGGTCCACGAAGAAGACCCCGGCCTCCGCCTCGTACACGTCGAGGCCGACACCGGTGAAGCGGCCGGCCCGGAGTTCCGCGACGAGGGCCTCGGAGTCGATGAGGCCGCCGCGGCTGGAGTTCACCAGGATCGCGTCGTCCTTCATCCGCCGCAGCGCCGCCGCGTCCAGGAGGTGGCGCGTGGACTCCAGCAGCGGCACGTGCAGGCTGATCAGGTCCGAGGAGGCGAGCAGCTCCTCCTTCTCCACGTACCTCATGCCCAGTTCCACACAGGCCGGGTTGGGCTCCAGATCCCAGCCGAGCAGCTTCATTCCGTGCCCGTGCGCGATGCGGGTGAACGCCTCGCCGATCTTGCCGGTGCCGAGCACCCCGGCCGTCCGGCCGTGCATGTCGCGGCCCATCAGCCCGTCCAGGCGGAAGTCGAAGTCCCTGGTGCGGGTCGCGGCCCGCACGATGCGCCGGTTCACGGTCATCGCGAGGGTCCAGGCGAACTCGGCCACGGAGTAGGGGGAGTAGTACGAGACCCGGCTCACCGTCAGGCCGAGCCGGCGCGCGACGTCCAGGTCGATGTTGTTGAAGCCGGTGGAGCGCTGGGCGATCATCCGGGTCCCGCCGGCGGCCAGGATCCGCAACACCCTCCCGTCCAGGTCGGCGTTGACGCTGGAGGAGACGACCTCGTACCCGGCGGCGATGGGGGCGGTGTCCTCGGTCAGGAAGACGTCCAGGCAGCGCACCTCGTGCCGGCCGGCGAACGCGGCCTCCAGCATCGGCTTCTCGTCCGACTGCACGCCGAATGCCAGGATTTCCACGTTCGCTCCCGTCCGCAGGACCATGGGCCGTCCCCCACGATACGGCCCATGGCGTGCCGTCCCCCCGGCGGCTCAGCCGAAGAAGACGCCGGCCTCCTGGTAGAGGGCGGGATCGACCGTCTTCAGCTTCGCCGTGGCGTCGCCGATCGGCACCCGGACGATGTCCGTCCCCTTCAGCGCGACCATCTTCCCGAAGTCCCGCTCGTGCACGGCGTCGATCGCGTGCAGACCAAACCGGGTCGCCAGCCACCGGTCGAAGGCGCTCGGGGTGCCGCCACGCTGGATGTGCCCGAGCACCGTCGTGCGGGCCTCCTCGCCGGTGCGCGCTTCGATCTCCTTGGCCAGCCACTCGCCCACGCCCGAGAGCCGGACGTGCCCGAAGGAGTCCTTGGTGCCGTCCTTCAGCACCATGTCCCCGCCCTTGGGCATGGCGCCCTCTGCGACCACGACGATCGGCGCGTAACTCGCCTTGAACCGGGAGGTCACCCAGGCGCACACCTGGTCGACGTCGAAGCGCTGCTCCGGAATGAGGATGACGTTGGCCCCGCCGGCGAGCCCGGAGTGCAGGGCGATCCAGCCCGCGTGCCGGCCCATGACCTCGACAACGAGGACGCGCATGTGCGATTCGGCCGTGGTGTGCAGGCGGTCGATGGCCTCGGTCGCGATGCCGACGGCGGTGTCGAAGCCGAAGGTGTAGTCCGTGGCCGACAGGTCGTTGTCGATGGTCTTCGGCACGCCGACGCAGGGGATGCCGTACTCCTCGTAGAGACGGGCGGCGACCCCCAGCGTGTCCTCGCCGCCGATCGCGATGAGCGCGTCCACCTCGTACTTGGCCAGGTTGTCCTTGATGTCGCGCACCCCGTTCTCCGTCGTGAACGGGTTGGTGCGCGAGGAACCGAGGACGGTGCCGCCGCGGGGCAGGATGCCGCGGACGGCGGGAATGCCGAGGGGGACGGTCCGCCCCTCGACCGCGCCCCGCCAGCCGTCCTTGAACCCGACGAATCCGCAGCCGTATTCCTGCTCGCCCTTGCGGACGACGGCCCTGATCACCGCGTTGAGCCCGGGGCAGTCGCCGCCGCCGGTCAGCACTCCGACCTTCATTGCATCTCCCTTCGCCATGACGGTCACGCTAGTGGTGACGCAGGTCACAACAGGGGACCCGAAGGGGGCAATTCCGGTGGAATCGAGGGGCGTTGCGTACGCCCGTTCACTCGTACGAGGACGTAAGTACGATCGACGGTCGCGCGCACGGCCCTCAGGCGTCGTCGAGGCCCGCCTCTATCGCGTACCGCACGAGCTCCACCCGGTTGTGCAACTGCAGCTTGCCCAGGGTGTTCTGGACGTGGTTCTGCACGGTGCGGTGGGAGATGACCAGCCGCTCCGCGATCTGCTTGTACGACAACCCCTTGGCCACCAGCCGCAGCACCTCGGTCTCGCGGTCGGTCAGCTGCGGCGCCTTCGGCTCGTCGGAGGCGGTCGGCGCCGGATCGGTGGCCAGGCGCCGGTACTCACCGAGCACCAGGCCGGCCAGGCCCGGGGTGAACACCGGGTCCCCGGCGGCCGTGCGGCGGACGGCGTCGATCAGCTCCCCCGCGCCCGCGGACTTCAGCAGATAGCCGGTCGCGCCGGACTTCACCGCCTCCAGCACGTCCGCGTGCTCACCGCTGGCCGACAGGACCAGCACCCGCAGCGCCGGGTGGGCGCCGACCAGCTCCTTGCAGACCTGCACGCCCGGCATTCCGGGGAGGTTGAGGTCGAGGACCAGGACGTCGGGGGTGACCGCGCGGGCCCGGCGTACCGCCTCGGGGCCGTCGCCGGCGGTGGCCACCACGTCGAGGCCGGCGGCGGCCAGGTCGCGAGCCACGGCGTCGCGCCACATCGGGTGGTCGTCGACGACCATCACCCTGATGTCGCGGTGCTGCTGCGGCTGCTGCGGGTCGTTCACGTCGGTTCGCTCGCTCACTTCTTGTCCGTCCTGCCCCTGGGTACCTTCAGTTCCACTTCGGTGCCCTGCCCGGGGACGGACACCAGATCGGCGCTGCCGCCGAGGTCACGCAGCCGGCCGCGGATGGAGAGGGCCACTCCCATACGGCCCTCGCCCTCCGCCTGGTCGAGGCGGCCCGCCGGGATGCCGGGGCCGTCGTCGCGGACGGTCACTATCACCTCGTCGCCCCAGTCCTCGACCAGGATCCACGCCCTGGCCCCTTCCCCGGCGTGCTTGCGCACGTTGTCGAGGGCGGCGCCCACGGCCGCCGCCAGCTCCTTCGCTGCCGGTACCGGCAGCGGGACCGGGGTGCCCGGCTCGGCGAAGCTCACCCGGGAGCCGGCGTGCGGCGCGAGGAGCGTGCGCAGGTCGAGTTCCTCGCCGTCCGCGCCGGGCACGTCGTCCTCGTAGGCGTCCACCAGCGCGCCGCGCGACTCGTCGCGGGAGACCCGGGAGGGCTGCACCAGACCGCTGGAGACGAGCGTGCGCAGTGCCACCTCCTGCTCCCCCGCCATCCTGCCGAGCTCCTCCGCCTCTCCACCCAGTTCGAAGCCGCGGCGCTGGACCATGGCCAGGACCTGGAGGACACCGTCGTGGATGTCGCGGGCGAGGCGCTCGCGCTCGCGGGTGGCGGCTTCGATCTCCAGGGCGCGGGCGAGGGTGTTCTCGCTGGCCCGGGCGACCTCGACGACGTAGCCGATGGCCACCGAGGCGACCCAGACCAGCAGGACGTTGTGCAGGGTGTCCCGGGTGGGCTGGCCGCTGTGGATGAGGATGTTGGCCATCGCCACCAGGGTGGAGGCGAAGCAGGCCCAGCGCCAGCCGCCCTTGATGGCGAAGCCGAGGACCGCGCCCGCCGTCCAGATGGTGGGGAGGGTCGGGCCGCCGCCGACGATCCGCTCGTGGCTGTCCACGAGCGGCGTCAGCAGGATCCCGACGATCGCGACGGTGAGGTCCGCGACGAGGAAGCCCTTGGTGCAGCTCGCGGCGCTGGAGACCCTGCGGAAGGTGGCGAGCGTCCACAGGGCGAGGACCGCGAGGTAGCCGGCGGCGGGCCAGGGGTGCGGGAACTGCCGGTACGCCGAGGCGAACAGCAGCACCGCGTAGAGCATGGTCAGCAGCCGGTACGCGGTCAGGGCGCGCCAGAGCGGCTGCTCGACCGACATGCGTACGACGCGTTCGCGTTTCGCCATCTCCCCCACCCCCCCCTGACGGGCGGTACCGCCTGCCGCTACTCGCCGCTGTCGGCCGTGCCGCTCTTGTCGCCCTTGTCGGCCCGGTCGGCCTTCTCCGCCCTGGCCGCCTTCTCGGCTTCCTTGGCCGCCTTCTCCGCGTCGGCGATCTGGCGCTTGGCCGCCGTCGCGTAGATGTCGACGTACTCCTGACCGGAAAGCTTCATGATCTCGTACATGACCTCGTCGGTCACCGAACGCAGGATGAAGCGGTCGCCGTCCATGCCGTGGTAGCGGCTGAAGTCCAGCGGCTTGCCGATCCGGATGCCGGGGCGCATGAGCTTGGGGATGACCTTGCCGGGCGGCTGGATCTTCTCCGTGTTGATCATCGCCACGGGGATCACGGGCGCGCCGGTGGCCAGGGCCACGCGGGCCAGGCCGCCGGGCTTGCCGCGGTAGAGGCGTCCGTCGGGTGAACGCGTGCCCTCGGGGTAGATACCGAACAGTTCACCGCGTTCGATGACCTCGATACCGCTCCTGATGGCTGCCTCGCCGGCGCCGCGGGCGCCGGAGCGGTCCACCGGGAGCTGGCCGACGCCCTTGAAGAACGCGGCGGTCAGCTTGCCCTTGACCCCGGGGGAGGTGAAGTACTCCGCCTTCGCGATGAAGGTCACCTTCCGGTCCAGTACGGCCGGCAGGAAGAACGAGTCGGAGAAGGACAGGTGGTTGCTCGCGAGGATCGCCGGCCCCTCCGCGGGAATGTTCTCGAGGCCCTCCACCCACGGCCTGAACGCGAGTTTCAGCGAACCGCCGATGGAGAACTTCATTGCGCCGTAGATCAACTCGAAAGCCTTCCTGTGTCTGTCGAACAGACCTTATCCCGTGCCCCCGCCGACAGGGGCCCGACGACCCTGGCCGGTGCCACCCCGGTCGCGTACGGTGAAGTCACACAGAGCAACGCACCCGCCCGACGTACGTCATGATCAAGGAGACCCCTGGTGCCCGTCCTCCCTGGAGCCGAGCCGTTCCGCCACGAGGGCGGAGAGGTCGGCGTCCTTCTCTGCCACGGCTTCACCGGTTCCCCGCAGTCCCTCCGTCCCTGGGCCGAGTACCTCGCCGGGCGGGGCCTGACGGTGTCGCTGCCGCTGCTGCCCGGGCACGGGACGCGCTGGCAGGACATGCAGCTCACCGGGTGGCAGGACTGGTACGCCGAGGTGGACCGCGCCCTGCGCGAGCTGCTGGAGCGGTGCACGCAGGTGTTCGTCTTCGGACTGTCGATGGGCGGCGCGCTGACCCTGCGGCTGGCGGCCAAGCACGGGGACGCCATCAGCGGCATCGTGCTGGTCAACCCGGCCAACAAGGTGCACGACCCGCTGGCCTTCGCCCTCCCCGTGGCCCAGCACCTCATCCGGTCGACGCCGGGCATCGCCAGTGACATCGCGAAGCCGGGCTCGGTGGAGGTCGGCTACGACCGGGTCCCGACCCGGGCCGCGCACTCGCTGCGGAAGTTCCTGCAGCTGGTGGACGCCGAGCTGCCGCAGGTGACCCAGCCGCTGCTGCTGCTGCACAGTCCGCAGGACCACGTCGTGCCGCCGGCCGACTCGGCGCGGGTGCTCGCCCGGGTCTCGTCGACGGACGTGACGGAGACCCTGCTGGAACAGAGCTACCACGTCGCGACGTTGGACCATGACGCGGAGCGGATCTTCGCGGACAGTTTTGCGTTCGTCGGCCGACTGGCGGAGAGCGTGGGCAGGGAGGGGGCGGAGGCCGGTGGCTGAGCACGAGGAGCAGTCGGGCGGTATCCCGCCGCTGGACGAGGAAGCGGCGTGGGCCGCGATCGTGGCCGGGTACGGGCAGGAACCGCCGGACCCGCCGGGGTCCAGGCCGTTCCGGCCGATCGAGAACCTCCTGCTGCCGGAGGAGGACGTCAAGCCGCTGCCCCCGGAGCCCGGCCCGGACGCCGGGACCGGGTCCGAGCCGGAACCGCCCGCACCGCCGGCGCCCGCACTGGGCAGCTCGGTGGTCTTCGCCCCGGGCGTGGGCATGGCGGGTCCCCGGGACCACTCGCTGGCGGAGCCCGGGGACGACGACCTGACCCCGGCGGACGAGGGCCATTTCGTCCAGCCGGAGCCGGAGCTCCCGCCCGCGGACACGACGGCGAAGTTCGCGTGGCTGGCGGTGATCGGCGGCCCGGTGCTCCTGCTGCTGGCGGTGCTGCTGCAGTGGGAGATGACCTGGTGGCTGACGACGCTGGGCATCGGCGGCTTCCTGGGCGGGTTCGCGACGCTGGTGGCCCGCATGCAGCACGGCGACGACGAGGACGACGACCCGGGCCGCGGCGCGGTCGTCTGACCGGCCGGGGAGCGCGGGGGCCGCGGTGCCCGGGGAGGGCACCCCGCGGTTTCGGCCCCGCCGAGGATCGGGGCGCGGGGTCACGGGAGCAGCACCGGCGCAACGGCGCCGTACCCGGACCGCCCGGCTACGGCGCGGCCGGCAGCCGCAGTGCCGCCAGGACGGGCAGGTGGTCCGTGGCGGACCGCAGGTCCGTGGCCGAGACCCCGGCCAGCCCCGCAGGAACACCGCAGGCCAGCACCTGGGCATCCGCCGTGGCGAAGACCGCGTCGATCCGCCGGTCCGGAGCCGCCGCCGGGAAGGTCCGCTCCCCGCCCCACGGCGCCACCGACCAGCAGTCCTGCAGTGCGCCGGCGAGCCGCCGGAAGGCGGGACCGGCCGGCCCCTCGTTCACGTCGGCCGCGGCGATCCCGTAGGGGGTGTCCAGCGCCGCGAGCCGGTCGAGGAGGAGGTCCGCCTGGTCCCGCCGCTCCGCCCGGTCCAGGGACAGGTGCGCCGAGACCACGCCCAGCCGCACGCCGCCGATGCGCACGACCGCGGTGGCCAGGCCCCGGCGGTGCAGACCGGGCCTGTGCGGCAGCAGCACGTCCTGCGTCCGCTCCACGAAGACCCGCAGCGAGCACAGCAGCAGCGGCCCGGTCGCCGTCGCGCCGCCGCCCAGTACCACCAGGTCGCACCGGGCGGCGAGGCGCGCCGCGTGCTTGCGCCAGCGGAAGAACCGGGGCGCTTCCTGGACGAGGACCAGGTCCGGCTCGCAGGCCCGGATCACCCGGACCAGCGCCTCCTCGTCGTCGCGCAGCGAGCGGATGTTGTAGCTGAGCACCCGGATCACGGCGGAACCGTCGGGCTCCGTACGGGACTTCGGCAGCGGGCGGGGCGACTGGTCCATGGACGGCACGATACGCAGCCGCCCGCCGCTCCCCCAGGGGGCGCGGCGGGCGGCCGGGGTGGCAGAGGTCAGCCCTGGCGGGCCAGGTCGGCCGCGCCGACGAGCCCGGCCCTGCCGCCGAGCTGCGCGGCGAGGACCTGGGCGTGCGGGCGCCAGGCGCCGCCGACCAGCCAGCGCTTGAAGGACTTGCGGATCGGGTCGAGCACCAGGTCGCCCTCGTCGGAGACACCGCCGCCGACGATGAAGGCGGACGGGTCGAAGAGGGAAGCCAGGTCGGCCAGCCCCGCTCCGGCCCAGCGGGCCAGCTCGCGGAAGGCGTCGACGGCGACGAGGTCGCCCCGCCGGGCGGCTTCGCTGATGTGCTTGCCCTCGATGCCCTCGGGGGTGCCGTCGCCGAGCCCGAGCAGGATCGTCGCGTGCTCGGGGGTGGCGTTGGCGCGCTGCTTGGCGTAGCGGACGAGGGCGCGCCCGGAGGCGTACTGCTCCCAGCAGCCCTGGCTGCCGCAGCCGCACAGCAGGCCGTCCGGGACGACCCGGATGTGGCCGAACTCGGCGGCGACGCCGAAGCGTCCGCGCCGCAGCTTGTTGCCGATGATGATGCCGCCGCCCAGGCCGGTGCCGAGCGTGATGCAGATGACGTCGTCGTGCCCCTGGCCGGCGCCGAAGCGGTATTCGCCCCAGGCGGCGCAGTTCGCGTCGTTCTCGACGACGACGGGCAGCCCGATGCGCTGCTCGACCTTGTCCTTGAGCGGCTCGTGGCGCCAGTTGATGTTCGGCGCGAAGAGGACGGTCGCGCGCTTGTCGTCCACGTATCCGGCGGCGCCGATACCGACGGCCTCGATGGTGTGGTTGCTGCTGACCTCGGAGACGGCGGCGCAGATGGCCTCCGTCACTCCGTCCGCGGTCGGCGGGGTGGGCACCTTGTACGTCTCAAGGATCGTGCCCTCTTCGTCGACCACGCCGGCCGCGATCTTCGTGCCGCCGATGTCGACGCCGATGGTGAGTCCCATTAGTCCCTCGGTTTCCGGTCAAGCCCCGCCACGGCCAACGGTACCCGAGGGCGCCGGGGGTTCAGTCGAGATCGATCCGCTCGGCGGGACCTTCGTCGGGGCCGTCCCCGCGGGGGTCGCGGTCGTCGGACGCCCTCCGGGGCCCCCGGGTCTCGCCCCGGGTCCAGCGGCCCTCGTGGCCCTCGACGGCGGAGCGATAGGCGGCGAGCAGCTCGGATCCGGCGGCCGCGAGGTGGTCGAAGACCTCGGGGTTGCGTTCGACGACGGGCTTCGCGGCGGTCTTCGCCTGGTCGACGATCTGGCGGACCGCCCCCTGTGCGGCGGCGCCGAAGAGCGGGTTGTTCAGCCCGGAGACCTTGTCGGCGACTGCCTCGAAGAGCCTGAAGAGCTCTTCGGCGGCCGTCCCGGTGGCTCCGGAGCCGGATCGCTCCTGCCCGCGCAGGCGCTCCTTCTCGGCGGCGAGGTCCTCGGCACAGGCCTTGGCCCAGGCGTCGTCGTCGGTGGGACGGTCGGTGGCCTCGCTCATGGCGGACTCTCCTGCGGGCGGCTGCTGGGCGTGCGTGCTGTCTCCCTTCGACGGTACCCGAACGGGGGTATCCGGTTCAGCGCGCACGGGGCCACAGGTCGGGGTCCGGGGTGAAGCGGATGCGGAGCTCGCCCCCGGTGAGGGAGGCACCGGAGACGGTGCAGCGGCGCAGTACCGGGGGCAGTGGAACGATCCTGCGGTACGGGCCCGCGGTGAGCAGCAGCTCGTCGCCGCGGCGGACGAGATCGAGGTCGCGTTTGTGCGCGCCGGGCAGCGGAACCACCCAGACGAGGACGCCGTCGTCGGCGAGCCGGTCCTCGACGGTCCAGGCCCGGCGGGGTGCGGCCGCGTCCGGGAGGAGTCCGCCGGCGGCGGCGAGCCGGTCGAGGTCGTCCTGGCCCTGGGGGGCGGGGCCGAGGTGGGCGAGGGCGACGACGGGGCTGTCGCCGGCCCACTCGGCGGCGTACTTCTCCTGCTGGGCGGCGAGCCCGGCGAGCCAGGGGTCTGCGGAGCCGTGCGGGACCATCCGGTTGGCGACGACGGCGGAGACCGGCAGCTGCTGGAGGGCGAGGCCGAGGCGGCCGAGGCGCAGCGCGTCGGCGGCGGCCGGGCCGGGCTCGGCGACCAGGCGCACTTCGGTGGTGTCGGCCTCGACGACGGCCTGGACGGCTGCCAGCTCCTCGTCCCAGTGCGCGGCGGCCTCGTAGAGCCACTGGGCGGGCATGGGCACGCCGGCCAGCTGCGCCAGTACGGGGCGCAGGGCGCGGGCGGCCTGCTTCTCGGCGGGGAGCAGGCGGGCGAGGTAGCGGCGCAGCTGGGCGGGGAGGGCGAGGGTGGCCACGGCCTGGTGGAGCGGGGGCAGGTCGACGACGACGAGGTCGGTGGCGGGTGCGGAGGCGGCCCGGCGCAGGGCGCGGAGCAGGGCGAACTGTTCGGATCCGGGCAGTTCGGTCAGTTCCTCGGCGCCCAGCGGCCGGGCGCCGACCATGGAGAGGAGAGCGGATCCGCGTTCCTGGAGGGCGACGAGTTCGTCGCGGAACTCCTGGCCGGAGTCCACCCTGGCGATGCTCAGGCCGGGCGGGAGCGGGTCGCCGAGGAGTTCGGCGAGCGGGTCGGCCGGATCGCCGGAGAGCAGCTGCACCCGCCGGCCCCTCCGGACCGCGGCGAGGGCGGTGGCGGCCGCCACGGTGGTCCGCCCGGACCCGCCGGGGCCGGTGATGAGCAAGGTGTGCATGTGCGGTGCTCCGGATCGGTGGGGTGCGCCGCCGCGCGGGGCTGCGGCGGGAACCCGCGGGTGGTGCCGCGCCGGGCCGGGCGCGGCACCACCCCTGGGTGCTCGGTCGGACTCGGGTGCCCGGTCGGGATCGACCCGGTCGGGATCAGACGGACTCGACGCGCTTCTTCAGGCCCGCCAGGGCGCGGTCGATGATGACCTTCTCGGCCTTGCGCTTGATCATTCCGAGCATGGGGATCTTGACGTCGACGGTCAGCTGGTAGGTGACCTCGGTGCGCGTGCCGCCGTCCACCGGGACCAGCCGGTAAGAGCCGTCGAGCTGGCGCAGCATCTGGGACTTGTCCAGGGTCCAGCTGACCTCGTCGGTGCCCTTCCAGGTGTAGGCGAGGGTGTGGTCGTCCTTGATCGCGCCCGCGTCGAGCAGCAACCGGACCTTCTCGGCCCGGCCCCCGGCGTCGGTGGCGAGGACCTCGGCCTCCTTCACCTCGCCGGTCCACTCGGGGTAGCGGGCGAAGTCGGCGATCACGGCCATCACGTCGCCGGGCGCGGCATCGATCGTGATGCTTGAGCTGGTGTGTTCCGCCATCGCGGTCGCTCCTCCGGAGATTGTTCGAGGATGTGTACGGCCTCCGGCCGCCGCGTGAAGGCTACCGCGCGTGCGGACGCGGCCACTCCAGTGGTCGGGCGGTCCGGGTGCGGGCCGCATGGATCAGGCCGGTTCTCACCACTCCATGGCCCAGGGGCGGCCGGTCGAGGCGAAGTGTCCGACGTTCACGCACTCGGTGGCGCCGATCCGCATCCGCCGGACCAGCGGCTGGTGGACGTGGCCGAAGAGGGCGTAGCGGGGCCGGGTGCGACGGATGGCGGCCAGCAGGGCCTCGCTGCCGCGTTCGAAGCGGCGTGCGACGGTGTCGTAGCAGAGCTCGGGCACCTCCGGCGGGATGTGCGAGCACAGCACGTCGACCTCGCCGAGCGCCTCGACCTTGGCGGCGTACTCCTCCACGTCCACTTCGTAGGGGGTGCGCATGGGCGAGGGCAGACCACCGCCGACGAAGCCGAAGATGCGGCCCGCGATCTCCGCGCGCTGCCCGTCGAGCACGGTCAGGCCGTGGCGGTCGGCGTACTCGGGCCACAGCGTCGGGATGTCGACGTTTCCGTAGGTGGCGTAGGTGGGCCGGGGGAAGGCGGCGAACATCTCCGCGTACTGGCGGCGTACGGCGTTTTCGATCATCTGCTCGCGGTCGAGGCCCGCCCACAGCCGCCGGCCGAGGGCGCGAGCCTCTTCGAAGCGGCGCTGGTTGCGCAGCTCGACGATGAGGTCGGCGTTCTCGACGCCGAACAGGTCGGGGAAGATCCCGCGTGAGTGGTCGGCGTAGTCGAGGAAGAGGACGAGGTCGCCGAGGCAGATCAGGGCGTCGGCGCCGTCGCCGGCGCGGGCGAGGGCTGGCGAGGGCTTCGGTGTTGCCGTGCACGTCGCTCACGACGTGGACCCGGGTGCGGCTCGATCCGCTCGCGCCGCCGACGTTCCCGTCCCGCTTGCTGCCAGCCATGCGCACCACCCTAGGGGCACTGGTGAGGGCCGGGTAGTGGCGGTGTGAAAGGTCGGCCTACCTGCGGTTACTTCCGAGTCTCCGGAGGGGTCGACTACTGTCGGCGAGTCGGGGCCGGACCCCGTGAGTGCAGAATGTGACGCACGGAACATCTGGCCGGTTCCCTCTATCGGGAACCCACTACCGGTGGGTAACGTCCGGTCGGTCCACATGGTGGCGATGGCGCCCAGAGGAGCAGCAGTCTTGCGCGAGTTCAGCCTTCCGGCCCTGTACGAGGTCCCGTCGGACGGGAACCTGACGGATCTCATCCGCCGCAATGCCGCTCAGCACCCAGACACCGCCGTGATGAGCCGCAAGGCCGGCGGCCGGTGGCAGGACGTGACGGCGACCGAGTTCCTGGCCGAGGTCCGCGCCACGGCCAAGGGTCTGATCGCGGCGGGCGTCCGCCCCGGCGACCGCGTCGCCCTGATCTCCCGCACCCGCTACGAGTGGGTGCTCATCGACTTCGCGATCTGGAGCGCGGGCGGCGTCACCGTCCCCGTGTACGAGACGAGCTCCCCCGAGCAGATCCAGTGGATCCTCGGCGACTCCGGCGCGGTCGCCGTGGTCGTGGAGGGCCCCGGGCACGGCGAGGCCGTGGCCTCGCTGCGTGACCGCCTGCCGGAGCTGCGCGAGGTCTGGGAGATCGAGCAGGGGGCGGTGGAGGCGCTGAGGGCCGCGGGCGCGGCCGTCACCGACGCCGAGGTCGAGGAGCGCAGCAGTCTGGCGAACGCCGACGACCCGGCCACCATCGTCTACACCTCGGGCACCACCGGCCGCCCCAAGGGCTGTGTGCTGACCCACCGCAACTTCTTCGCGGAGTGCGGCAACGCGGTGGAGCGGCTGAGCCCGCTGTTCAAGACCGGTGAGTGCTCGGTGCTGCTGTTCCTGCCGGCCGCGCACGTCTTCGGGCGCCTGGTGGAGGTGGCGGCCGTACTGGCGCCGATCCGCCTGGGCTGCGTACCGGACATCAAGAACCTCACCGACGAGCTGCAGTCCTTCCGCCCCACTCTGATCCTCGGCGTCCCCCGGGTCTTCGAGAAGGTCTACAACTCGGCGCGCGCCAAGGCGCAGGCCGAGGGCAAGGGGAAGATCTTCGACGCGGCGGCCGACACGGCCATCGCCTACAGCCGCGCGCTGGACACCCCGCGCGGCCCGTCGTTCGGGCTGAAGCTCAAGCACAAGATCTTCTCGAAGCTGGTCTACAGCAAGCTGCACGCGGTCCTCGGCGGGCGCGGCGAATACGCGATCTCCGGCGGCGCGCCGCTGGGCGAGCGCCTCGGCCACTTCTTCCGCGGCATCGGCTTCACGGTCCTGGAGGGCTACGGCCTGACCGAGTCCTGCGCAGCGACCACCTTCAACCCGTGGGACAAGCAGAAGATCGGCACGGTGGGCCAGCCGATGCCGGGCTCCGTGGTGCGCATCGCGGACGACGGCGAGGTGCTGCTGCACGGCGAGCAGATCTTCACCGGCTACTGGAACAACGAGGCGGCGACCGCCGAGGCGCTGACCGACGGCTGGTTCCACACCGGCGACGTCGGCACCCTCGACGAGGACGGCTACCTGACGATCACCGGCCGCAAGAAGGAGCTCATCGTCACGGCGGGCGGCAAGAACGTGGCCCCCGCGGTGATCGAGGACCGGATCCGGGCGCACGCGCTGGTCGCCGAATGCATGGTGGTCGGCGACGCGAGGCCCTTCGTGGCCGCTCTGGTGACCATCGACGAGGAGTTCCTGGGCCGCTGGGCGGCGGAGAACGGCAAGCCGGCCGGGGTCACGGCGGCGGAGCTGCGCGAGGACGCGGACCTCATCGCCGCCGTCCAGAAGGCGATCGACGACGGCAACGCGGCGGTCTCCAAGGCGGAATCGGTGCGGAAATTCCGCATTCTGCCCTCCCAGTTCACGGAGGAGTCGGGACACATCACGCCGTCGCTGAAGCTCAAGCGCAACGTGGTGGCGAAGGACTACGCGGACGAGATCGAGGCGCTCTACCGCGGCTGATCCCGCCTCGGCGGGCCCGCGGCCGAGGCCGTGGTCAGCGGGGGTCGGCGGTGAGGATCCGGGCCATGTTCCGCTCGGCGAGGGCGGTGATGGTGACGAACGGGTTCACGCCGAGCGACCCCGGCACCAGGGAGCCGTCCACCACGTAGAGCCCCTGATAGCCCTTGACCCGCCCGTAGGCGTCGGTCGCGTCCCCGAGGACGCAGCCGCCCAACGGGTGGTAGGTGAAGTCGTCGGCGAAGGCCCGGTTCCCGCCGAACAGGTCGTAGCGGTAGATCGTGAAGTTGCGCCGGTTGATGCGGTCGAAGAGGCTCTTCGCCGCGTTGACCGCGGGCGTGTTCTGGTCCCGCCGCCAGTTCAGGCGTGCGGAGTCGGTGGCCGCGTCGTAGGTGAAGTACCCGCGCTCCGGGTTCCTGGTGATGGCCAGGTACATCGAGATCCAGTGTTCGAGGCCCATCGGGAGCGGGGCGATCTCGGCGAAGACCGGGTGTGCGGCGTTGTCCCAGTCGTCGATGCCCAGGGCGGGCATGGTGGCCTGGTGGGCGCCGACCGTGTCCCAGAGGTGGTTGGCGCGGGCGGTCATGACGTTGCCGTTCGGGCCCCAGCCGCGCCCGACCTGCTCACTGAGCGCGGGCAGGGCGCCGGTCTCACGGGCCCGCAGCAGGATCTCGGTGGTTCCCAGGCTGCCGGCGCCGAGGAAGAGCTGTCGGCAGCCGAGTTCGCGGACCTGGGTGACCTTCCCCGTCACGTCGCTGGTCCGGACCGTCAGCACGTACCCGCCCGCGGGGTCGGGCCGCACCCCGACCACGCGCTGCATGGTCTCGATGGTGACGTTGCCGGTACCGATGGCGGCGGCGAGGTAGGTCTTGTCGACGCTCTTCTTCCCGTGGTTGTTGCCGTAGATGACCTCTCCGGCCAGTGCCGAGCGGGGCGCCGTGCCGGCGGCCTCGCGCTTCATGTGGGCGAAGTCGTAGACGTTGGGCACGAAGACGGTCCGCAGACCGGTGTTGCGGGCGTGCTTGCGGGAGATCCGGGCGAAGCGGTACCACTCGGTGGACTCGAACCAGGCCGGGTCGATGTCGTTCACGCCGAGCATGGCGCGGGCGCGCGGGAAGTACGTGCCGTACATCTCGTCGGCGTCCACCCCGGGGAAGACCTCGGTGAAGTACGACCGCCTGGGCGTGGGGGCCATGCCGCCGTTGACGAGGGAACCGCCGCCGACGCCGCGCCCCACGTAGACGGACATGCCGCCGTAGTTCACGCGGTCCAGGACGCCGGGGTACGGGCTGATGTCCCGGTTGACCACGTCCAGCCAGAGGAACTGCGCGAGCGGGGCCTCGGTGCGGGTGCGGAACCACATGGAGCGGTGGTCGGGGGCGGAGGTGGAGGGGAAGACCTTGCCGTCGGGCCCGGGGGTGTCCCACAGCCGGCCCATCTCCAGGACGACGGTCCGCACGCCCGCCTGCCCGAGCCGCAGGGCGGCGACGGCGGATCCGTAGCCGGACCCGACCACGACGGCGGGGGCGTAGGGAGTGGCGGCGGGCTCGACGGCGGCGGCGGAGGCCGCCCCGATCCGTGTGAAGCCGAGCGCGGCGGCGGTCGAGAACGCGCGCCGAGACCCAGCATTTGACGACGTGTCAGGTTGGGTGTCATGGCCGCATCATGAGCGGATTCGGGCCGTCCGCCCAGACGCGGTGTTGACAGACATCCGAGGAACAGTCAGGCGTGGGAAACGACTCCGCCCGGTTCCTCCCGGCCGCCGCCGGCCTCTCCCGGCGGCTCCGGGCCCCTCCCGGCCGCCGCGGGCTACAACAGCTCGCGCAGGCGGGACGCCAGGAGGTCCCAGCGCCACTTCTCCTCGACCCAGGCGCGGCCCCGCTCGCCCATGCGGGCGCGCAGGTCCGGGTCCCGGAGCAGGGCCACGATCCGGTCCGCGGCCTCCTCGGGGGCACCGCCCCGCACCACCCAGCCCGTCTCGCCGTCCAGCACCGCGTCCGGCGCGCCGCCGGAATCGCCCGCGACCACCGGCAGGCCCGTCGCCGAGGCCTCCAGGTAGACGATGCCGAGCCCCTCCACGTCGAGACCGCCCCGCCGGGTCCGGCAGGGCATGGCGAAGACGTCGCCCGCGCCGTAGTGCGCGGGGAGTTCGGACCACGGGACGGCTCCCGTGAAGACCACCGACCGGGCCACGCCCGTGGACTCGGCCAGCGCGCGCAGGTCCGACTCGTACGGTCCGCCGCCGACGACCAGCAGCACGGCGTCGGGGACCGCGGCGAGGATTCTCGGCATGGACTCGATCAACGTGTCCTGGCCCTTGCGCGGGACCAGCCGTGACACGCACACCACCACGGGCCGGTCCGTCAGGCCGAGCCGGGCCCGGACCCCGTCGCCCCCCGACCCCGGGTGGAAGGTCTTCTCGTCGACGCCCGGCGGGAGTTGGACCATCCGCGCCGCCGCCCGGCCGGTGACCGCCGAGGCGATCCGGGACCGCGTGTACTCCCCCAGGTACGTGAGGGTGTCCGTGCCCTCGCCGATCCGCCGCAGCAGCCCGCGCGCGGCCGGCAGCTGGGCCCAGCCCGCCTCGTGCCCGTGGGTGGTGGCCACGATCCGCCGGGCACCGGCCCGCCGCAACGCCGGGCCCATCAGGCCGAGCGGGGCGGCGGCCCCGAACCACACCGACTCGCAGCCGTGTTCGCGCAACAGGCCGACGGCGCGCCGCGTCACCCGCGGGGTCGGCAGCAGCATCGTCGTACGATCGCGGACCACCTGGAACGGCTGCTCGGCGTCGAAGGCCGCGGTGGCCTCACGGCCCTCCGCGCCGTGCTTCCACGTGGAGGCGTAGACGACGACCCGGTCGGGATCCAGTCGCAGCGCCATGTTGTGGAGGAAGGCCTGGATGCCGCCCGGTCGCGGCGGGAAGTCGTTGGTCACGATCAGGGTCTTGTGCATCGCCTGCCGACAGTACCCGCTCAGCGCAGTTCCTCGCGAAGGAACTCCCGCCAGGCCTTCGACAGCTCCGCCCGGTCCACCCCGAGGGCGGTCGGCAGCGCGGTCTCCAGCGGTTCGCGGCCCGCCCGCCCGTACAGGTCCACCAGGGCCTCCTCGCCCCATTCGGCCGCGATCAGCCGGCAGGCCAGCCACGCCCCCTCGTAGGCCCGCGCGGCCGCCTCCGGGTCGCCGCCGAAGGCGAAGTCCTCCGTCCGGGGCAGGTCCCCCGGCAGTTCGCCGCGCCGCACCGCCCGGGCGAGCGCCGGGGCGGCCTGCACGGGGGGCGTGGAGGCACCCCGGTACGCCGCCCAGTCCGCGAAGCCCTCGGAGAGCCACTGGGGGGTGGTGGCGGAGGTCGCGGCGCGCGTGGCCACGTGCGTGACCTCGTGGGTCAGGATGATCCGCCGGCCCTCCGCACCCAGCCCGGCGTACCCCTCCGGATTGAGCACGACCCGGTCCGCGGGGCCCGGGCCCGGGCCCGCCCGGCCGGTGGTGACGGCGCCCAGCCCCCGGTAGGTGTCGGCGGAACGGCCCAGCAGCCGCGCCATCGCGTCGAGGGAGCCGGGGACCAGGACGACCACCCGCCCCGCCCACGGACCGGGCCAGGCGGCACGCGCGGCGGGCACCGCCCGGTCGGCCTCGGCGGCGACCTCCCGCAGCGTCCCGGCGCCCTGGCCGGCTCCGCCGAGCACCAGGGAGTAGGTGCCGGTGGCCACCGAGACCGGGCCCTGGTCCCACAGCTGCGGCAGGGCGCCCGGCGCGGGCCGGTCGGCGCTCACCCGCCAGGTGCCGCCCTCCCGGGCCAGCTCCACCTCGCGCGCCGACTCCTCGGGGGCGGTGTCGTGACCGGCCAGCCGGTAGCGCAGCCGGGCCGTGGCGACGGCCCGGTCGCCGTCGCGCCGCACCGCGGAGACCGTGTACGACCAGTCGGCCAGCGGGATCCCGGCGAGCCGCTCGGGCACCGACCGGGACCAGTCGGCGACGGCCCGGCGGACGTCCCGGCCGGTGGTGTCGGCGGTCCCGGCCGGCCGCGGGCCGCAGGCGACCGGCAGCGCGCACAGCAGGAGCAGCACGAGCGGCAGGAGGCGCGGCGGGCGGCGGACGGGGAGCATCCGCCGATCGTACGCAGGCCGCCCCGGACGGCGGGGAGGGGAGGGCGGCGGACGGAAGGGCGGCGGGGGGCCGCCGCCCGCGGGGTCAGGGGCGGGTCACCGCCGACACCGGCATCATCCCGACCGGGTCGTAGCGCACCCGCGCCCCGGGATAGGGGGCGTGGACCACCTGGCCGTTGCCGACGTACATGCCGACGTGGCTGGCGTCGGACCGGTACGTCACGAGGTCGCCCGGGCGGGCCTGCGAGAGCGGCACCTGCCGCCCCGCGTGCCGCTGGGCCTGCGAGGTCCGCGGCAGCGAGACGCCCGCCTGCCGGTAGGACCAGACCATCAGCCCGGAGCAGTCGAAGCCGGAGGGGCCGGTGGAGCCCCACACGTACGGGCGGCCGACGGCGGCCCGGGCAGCCATCACGGCGGCCGCGGCGCGGCCGGAGGAGGGGCCTCCGCCGCCGGCGGGGCCCAAATCCGGCAGCGTTTCGTGGCGCCCGCCGGAGCGCGAGGAGCGCTCGAAGTCGGCCCGCTCCTCGGACGGCATGGAGTTGAGCAGCCGCTGGGCCGCGGCGAGCTTCGCGGTGACGGAGCGCTTGTGGCGGGCGACGTCGGAGCGCAGGGCGTCGAGTTCGGCGAGTTTGTGGGAGGCCTCCGCCCGCACCTGCCCGAGCCGGCGCTGTTCCTGGCGCAGTTCGTGGAGCTGCCGGGCCTGGCGCTCGGTCAGCCGGTCCAGGGCCGCGGCCTGTTCCAGGTAGGCGTCGGGGTCCTCGGCGAGCATCAGCCCGACGGCGGGGTCGATGCCGCCGCTGCGGTACTGGGCCCCGGCGAAGGTGCCGAGGACGCCGCGCAAGGTGTTGATGCGCTGCTGGCCGCGGGCGACGGCGTCCTGGGCCCGGTTGACCTCGGCGCGGAGCCTGTCGGCCTTCTCGCCCGCCTCGTTGAAGTGCTCGGTGGCCTGCTCGGCCTCCTCGAAGAGCCGGTCCACTTGGGCGCTGACGCCGGACCTGGTGCCGCCGCCGGGCTCGTGCGGGAGGCCCGGGGCCGCGCTCGCGGGTGCGGCGGCCATGGCGACCGCGGCGGTCGCCGCGGCGGCGGTGAGGACGGTGACCTTCGGGTTCCGGTCGAGGCCGCCGAACCCGGGCCGACGATGGGACGCCACGTGCACCCGCTCCCTTCCGCTGAGCGGGGCCCGGGGCCGCCCCCCGTGGACGGCCGTGTGCCGGGTTCCGCGCTGGCAGACAGTAGCCGTGCGACCACGCACCGACCAACGACCGCCGGAGGGCACACACGCCGACGCCCCGCCGGAGACGCAGGTCACCGGCGGGGCGTGGGTCAGAGCGGGGCCGCGGAATTCGCCCGGATGGGCGGTGTGCGGCGCGTCAGATGCGGACGCCGAACTGGAACGGCATGTTGTCCATCGACTCGTACTTGACGCCGCCGCGCGGGTTCGAGGCGTGCAGCGTCATGTTGTTGCCGGCGTACAGGCCGACGTGGTGCAGGTCCCCGTAGAAGAAGACCAGGTCACCGGGCTGGAGCTGGCTGCGGCTGATGCGCGTGCCGTCGTTGGCCTGGGTGTAGGTGACGCGGCTGATGCTGACGCCGGCCTGCTTGTACGCCCACTGGGTCAGCCCGGAGCAGTCGAAGGAGTTGGGGCCCTCGTGGCCCGATATGTACGCGCTGCCGAGCTTGGTCTTGGCGGCCGCCAGGGCGGCTCCGGCACGACCGGAGGCACTGACGTTGCCGAGGTCGACGCGCTGGCCGTCGGCGCGGCTGGCGCGCGACTCCTCGTCCTTGAGCGCGGCGCGCTCCTGCGCCGTAAGGGTGTTGAGGATGGCCTGGGCGGCGGCCAGCTTCTCGGACGAGACCTTCTTCTTCTCGGCCAGCTCCTTGCGGGTGGCGTCGAGGTCGGCGAGCTTGCCGGATGCCTCCTGGCGCTGCTGCGCGAGGGTGCGCTGCTTCGCCTGGATCTTCTGGACCGCTTCGACCTGCTTGCCGCTCAGGTGCTCCAGGGTGGCGGCCTTGTCGAGGTAGCCGTCGGGGTCCTCGGAGAGGAGCAGGGCGAGGGAGGGGTCGATGCCGCCGCTGCGGTACTGGGCACTCGCCATCGAACCGAGCGCGCTGCGCAAGTCGTTGAGCTCGCTCTGGCCGCGCGCGACCTGGTCCTGGATCTGCCCGATCTCCTTCTCCAGGGTCGCCTGGCGCTCCTTGGCCCCGTTGAACTTCTCGGTGGCCTGCTCCGCCTCTTCGTAGAGGGCGTCGACCTGGCTCTTGACCTCGTCCTTGCTCGGCTTCGCCGGGGCGGCGGAGGCACTCTGCGCGGTGAGCGCGACGGCCGCGGCCGCGACCGAGGTGAGCACGGTCACACGAGCGCGGGTCGGCTGCTTGGGTCGACGGTGGGACGCCACGAAGGCGAGCTCCTTCTTCCTAGAGCCGCCGAAGAACGCAACTCGGCAGCACCTCCGCCGCCACTCCGAATGAGTGATCTACCGCACGAAGGTTTGAGCAGACCCTAGTGACCCAGCTGTGATCAGTTCAAATCCTGCCGGGAAAAAACTCGGGCCCCGACCAGGTTCTTTACTTTCAGCGCACGCTCCGTGCCGAGCACTTGACGGTGCGTCCCCCACAGGAGGTGCCAATTCCGGCATTCAGGCTGGGAGTTACGAAACGCGCGAAAGCCGCTTCAGCAGCAAAGCGGACGTTACGGGCCGCGCCCCGGCCTTGGCCACCCCGTCGGCGACCTCCCGGTCCGTGGAGACCACGACCACCGGCCGGCCGGCCGGCTCCGCCCGCACCAACTGCCGGATCAGCTCGTCGGCGGTCACCCCGGCCTTGGAGAACAGCACCCGCACACCGCGCGGCGGAGCGAGCAGCACCGGAGCCGCCAGCTCCGCGCCGTCGAAGACACAGGTCATCTCCGCGCCCGTCTGCGCGGCCAGCATCGACAGCCCGCCCAGCAGCCGCAGTCGCTGCTTCTCCAGCGGCATCGTCGGATAGCCGGTCTTGGTCACGTTGTAGCCGTCGACCACCAAGTGGGCCTGGGGCAGCGCCAACAGCTGGTCCAGCAGCGCCGGATCGGTCTCCGACAGGGCCCGCGCCGCGATGTCCTTCGGCGTCATCCGGCCCGGCTCCACCGCGTCCACCGTGTCGGCCGGGCGGGTGTTCACCGGCGGCAGCGCCAGCTCGCGGCGCAGCCCCTGCGCCGCGTCCAGCACGGTGTCCAGCAGCAGTCGCAGCCGCATGTCCTCGATGCTGCGCCCCTCGCGGGTGGCCCGGCGCGAGGTCTCCAGCGCCGTCTCCACCTCCGCCAGGCGGGACTTGAGCCGACGGTTCTCGCTCTCGGCCGCCGCCACCCTGGCCGCCGCCTCCCCGCGGATCCCGTCGATCTCGGCGGTCGCCTTGCGCAGGGCCGCCTCGCCGCGCTTGACGTCACTGAGGGCGCTGCGCAGCCGCCGCTGAAGCGATTCCGCTTCCTTTCGCGCGGCCTCCAGCTCGCCCCGCACCTGCTCGCCGCCCGTGCGCTGCAGCTCCCGTACCTGCTCCAGCTCCTCGCGCAGGCGCTCCAGCTCACGCCGGGTCTCCTCGCCGACCCGCTCGGCGTCGGCGCGCTGCGCCTCCTCACCCGCGGCGGCCACCAGCTTGACCCATCCGGCGGGCCGCAGGACGAAGGCGGCCGCCGCCACGTCCAGCGGGTCCGCGGCCGCCGGCGGTGCGCCGGACTCCAGCGCACCGGCCAGGTCCGCCTGGGCCTCGCGCAGCTTCTCGGCGACCCTGCCGCGGAACACCGGATCGGTCTCGACCGCCGCGGCCATGGCGTTGCCCGCGAACTTGGCCCGCCGGGTCGGGGTGAAGCGGGCGTACTGGCGCAACTGCGCCGGCAGGTCCGCGACGGTCAGCGCGCCGAAGGCGTCCGAGACGAGCGCGACGACCCGGCGCCGCACGCCTTCCGGAAGCGGGCGGTCGAGCGCCTCCGCGGCGTCGTCGGCCGCGTCGGCCGACCCGGCGCCGCTTGCTGGCTCCACAATCCGTCACCCCTACCGTGATGGTCTACCTGCGGACGGGGCTCCGTCAGGAGTCCGCGCCCGGCCTGTCCACGAGCTCGATCTGGTCCACCGCGTTGCACCAGCGGCAGCGGACCGACTCGATGGTCTCATTGACCACCTCGCGCTCCTCGACCTTGGGCTCCCCGGCGAGGTCCAGGTGGACGTACTCGACGACCTTCGACGAGCGGGTGACATCGAAGCGCGTGAGGTTGCCGCACAGGGTGCAGCGCCACCGCGTGGTGTCGGTCGGCAGGGGAACCGTCATCGGGCTGCTCGCTCCTTCGTAGCTGATTCAATTAAAGCGGCCCGTTCGGCCGTCCGCGTCGGCCTGCGTACCGCAGCTCGTAACCCTACGGCCTGGCAGCGCTTCAGGTGGGGTGCGTTGCGTCATGCTCTGTCACATGATCGTAAGGTGGCGGACTGTGCGCGAGGCTGTCCGGGGACCGGTGGTCACCCACGCGCTGATCGCGGGCTGCGGCGTGGTGTTCGTCCTGAGCCCGGCCTCGGGGCTCAATCCGGTCTACGGCACCGGCGACGAACTACTGGTCGCGGGCGCCGAGTACTTCCGGCGCTGGGGCGTGGTCCCGGACGAGCTCTTCACGGACACCCCCCGTGCCTGGCTGACCCCGCTGACCGCGCTCTTCGTCCACGGCAGCTGGCTGCACCTGCTGGGCAACATGCTCTTCCTCTTCGTCTTCGGCGCGATGGCCGAGGAGCGAATGGGCCGCCCGGCGTTCCTCGTCTTCTACCTCTGCACGGGCTACCTGGCACTGGCGGCGTACGCGGCGGCCAACGCGGAGTCCGCGCAGACACTGGTGGGTGCTTCGGGGGCGATCTCGGCCGTCCTGGGGGCGTTCCTGTACCTGCTGCCGAGGGCGCGGGTGACGAGCCTGTTCCCGTTCCTGTTCTTCCTGCCCCTGCGGTTCCCGGCGTGGATCGTGCTGCTGTTCTGGTTCGCCCTGCAGTGGGTGGCGGCGCACCGCGCGGAGAGCGGGCCGGGAGTCGCCTATCTGGCCCATCTGGTGGGGTTCTCGCTCGGCTTCCTCTACGCATGGGCCCGGTATCGGGGTACGACTAGAGTGAGGCGACCAGCGACGGCCACCGAGGGAGACAGCCAGCCGTGATCACCGCGATCGTGCTCATCAAGACCAGCGTGGACCGCATCCCCGAGATCGCCGAGTCCATCGCCGCCCTCGACAACGTCAGCGAGGTCTACTCCGTCACCGGGACGTACGACCTGATCGCGCTGGTCCGCGTGAACCGCCACGAGAACCTGGCCGACATCATCCCCGGCCGCATCAGCAAGATCCCGGGCGTCGAGGCCACCGACACGCACGTGGCGTTCCGCACGTACTCGCAGCACGACCTGGAGGCGGCGTTCGCGATCGGCCTGGACGCGTAGCGCCGGCTTCGACCGTCCACATCCCGGGCGCTGCCCGGACCCGCGCCTCCATCGCCGGCGAGGCTCAATGGGTGCGGGTTGCCCTGCGGGCGGCTCGGCGGGGCGGTGTCGGTCCGGTCCGGGGAGCGGCGCCGCCGCCGGGGCGTCTCCTCGCGCGGGGCACCGACCCGCGCTCCTGCGGAGCAGCCCCGCGGAAAGCCGTCAGCCCACGGGGACGCAGCGGCCCTCCTCCGTGCGGTACTGCCACTTCGCGCCATCCTCGACAAGCTCCTTGACCGCCCGGACGAAGCGCTCCACGTGCTCGTCCGGGGTGCCGGCGCCGAAGCTGACGCGGATCGCGTTCAGGGAGCGCTCGCCCGGAGCGGCCTCGGGGGCCCCGCACTCGCCCGGGGCCTGCGGCTCGCTGCCCAGCAGGGTCCGTACCAGCGGGTGGGCGCAGAACAGGCCGTCTCGGACGCCGATCCCGTACTCGGCGGAGAGCGCGGCGGCGAAGTGGGAGCTGTTCCAGCCGTCCACCACGAAGGAGATGACGCCGACGCGCGGGGCGTCATCGCCGAAGAGGGACAGGACCCGGACCGCCGGAACCTCCGCCAGACCCTCGCGGACCCGGGCCACCAGCCGCTGCTCGCGGGCCACCAGGGTCTCGAACCCGGCCTCGCTCAGGGCCCGGCAGGCCGAGGCGATGGAGTAGACGCCGATGACGTTCGGGGAGCCGGCCTCGTGGCGGGCCGCCGTGGTGTGCCACTCGACGTCCACGCCGCCGTCCTCACGGCGGGAGACCTTGCGGGAGGCCCCGCCGCCGGCCAGGTACGGATCGGCCTCCTGGAGCCAGTCGGCGCGGCCGGCGAGGACGCCCGAGCCGAAGGGCGCGTAGAGCTTGTGGCCGGAGAAGGCGACCCAGTCGACGTCGAGGTCCCGCACGGAGACGGGGTGGTGCGGGGCCAGCTGGGCGGCGTCCAGCACGATCCGCGCGCCGTGGGCGTGCGCGGCGGCGGCGAGTTCCTTCACCGGCCACAGCTCGCCGGTGACGTTGGAGGCGCCGGTGACGCACACGAGCGCCGGGCCGTAGGGCTCGCGGTCGGCGAGCGCCCGCTCCAGGGTGGCGACGGCCTCGGCCGGGGTGCGCGGCGCGTTGAGGTAGGTGACCTGCGCGTTCGTCCACGGCAGGAGCGAGGCGTGGTGCTCGGTCTCGAAGACGAAGACCTGGCAGTCGGCCGGGAGCGCCGCGGCGAGCAGGTTCAGGGAGTCGGTGGTGGAGCGGGTGAAGACGACCTGGTCGCCGGGGCGGCAGTCGAGGAACTCGGCGACCGTGGCGCGGCTCTGCTCGAAGAGGTCGGTGGACAGCTGCGAGAGGTATCCGGCGCCGCGGTGGACGCTGCCGTAGTAGGGGGCGTAGGCGGCCACGTCGTCCCAGACCCGCTGGAGGGCGGGGGCGCTGGCGGCGTAGTCGAGGGCCGCGTAGGTGACCTCGCCGCCGGTGACGAGCGGGACGGTGACGTCTCGGCCGAGGACGGCGAGCGGCTCGGCACAGGCGGGGTCCTGGGCGGTGGCGACGGTGGTGGCGGTGGCAGTGGCGGTGTTCAGGGATGCGGACATGGCGGTATCTCCCGGCAGGCAGGGCTGAATGGCTTCGGTGTGCCCGTACGCACGTGGGTACGGGAAGATCCCCGGGACGAGAGGAGGGCGCACGGAAGTGACCCTGGTCCGAGGGTGAAGAAGGGGCGTCGGTCGCCCTATCGCATTCGCTTGCTCACGGAAAACGCTCCTCGAAAGACCAGGACCCCTGGTGTCGAGGGATCCGCGCTTGCCGTAGGCCTTGCTGCCTACGACCTGGTCATCACCCGGGGCACCCCGCCACGGAAGGAGGGTTGCCGGACAGCAAGCCGGGGCCTACACGCTGTCACTCGTGACCTGGTCTGCATCCTGCCACATGATCGGCCGGCCGCCAGACCCCGGTCCACATCGCGGACCGGGGTCCGGCCGGAAACGGGCGCCGCGGTCAGGCGTTGCTGGCCGTCACCCAGCGCTCCAGCGCGGCCCTGGCGGCACCGGAGTCGATCGACTCGGCCGCGCGGGTGATGCCGGCCGCGATCTGCTCCTCCAGGCTGCCCGTGCCGGGGTCGAGGGCCACCAGGGCGGCCGCCGAGTTCAACAGCACGGCGTCGCGGACCGGTCCGGTCTCGCCGGCCAGCAGGCGACGGGCCACGTCCGCGTTGTACGAGGGGTCCCCGCCGGCCAGGGCCGAGACGTCCACCAGGGGGATGCCGACGTCACGCGGGTCGAAGGACTGCTCGGCGACCTCCCCGCCGCGGACCCACCAGACGCGGGAGGTCGCCGTGGTGGTCAGTTCGTCCAGGCCGTCGTCGCCGCGGAAGACCAGCGCCGAGGAGCCGCGTTCGGCGAGCACGCCCGCGACGATGGGCGCCATCCGGGGGTCCGCCACGCCGGTGGCCTGGGACCGGACGCGGGCCGGGTTGGTGAGCGGGCCGAGGATGTTGAAGGTGGTGCGGATGCCCAGTTCCCGGCGGGCACCGGCGACGTGGCGCAGGGCCGGGTGGAACTTCACCGCGAAGCAGAAGGTGATGCCGGCCTCCTCGGCGACCTCGACGACCCGGGCGGTGCTCAGGTCGAGGTTGACGCCGAGCTTCTCCAGGACGTCCGAGGAGCCGCTCGCGGAGGACGCGGCCCGGTTGCCGTGTTTGACGACCTTGGCGCCGGTCCCGGCCACGACGACCGCCGACATCGTGGAGATGTTCACCGTCTTGGCCCCGTCGCCGCCGGTGCCGACGATGTCGACGCTGGGGCCGGGCACCTCGATGAGGTTGGCGTGCTCGTACATGGCCCGCACGAGGCCGTTGATCTCGGCGACCGTCTCCCCCTTGGCACGCAGGGCGACCACGAAACCGGCGATCTGGGCATCGGTGGCCTCCCCCCGCATGATCCGGTCCATGGCCCAGGCCGTGTCGTCCGCGCGCAGGTCCCGGCCGGTCAGCAGGGCGTCGAGGACGCCCGGCCAGCCACGGGCCGCCACGCTGTCGCCGCCTGCCGGGGTCACAACGTTCATGGTCAGCTCCTGCTGCTGGTAGGGGTCCCCGTCGATTGGGAAGGAGATCAGCCTATCCAGCCCCGGTTACGGCAAAGAGCCCCGTCCAGACACTGGACGGGGCTCTCGCCGTGGCGACACCAGGACTGACCGAAATCAGTCCCTCATGCGGTGGTGCGGGGGATCAGTGGTGGCCGTGGCCGGACTGGATCTCCTTGTACTCCTCCACCGTGGGCTTCGGGATCTGGTTGCCCTCGGCGTAGAAGCCCTTGCTGAGCTTCGCGCGCAGCTTCTCGGTGGCCTTCACCTTGCGCTCGACGCCGTTCTCGTCGACCGTCGGGCCGATTTCGAGCGGCTTGTACTGCTCGTGCGCGGTGAGGGTGTGCAGCTTGCCCTGCGAAAGCGGCTCGTGGACCTCGACGAACTCACCGTGCGGCAGGCGCTTGATGATGCCGGTCTCGCGACCGTGCAGCACCTTGTCCCGGTCCCGGCGCTGGAGGCCGAGGCAGATCCGCTTGGTGACGATGAAGGCGAGGACCGGGCAGACGAAGAAGCCGATCCGCGCGAACCAGGTGATCGAGTTGATCGACAGGTGGAAGAACTGCGCGAACATGTCGTTTCCACCGGCGATCAGCAGGACGACGTACCAGGTCAGCCAGGCCACACCGAAGGCGGTGCGGGTCGGGACGTTGCGCGGGCGGTCCAGGATGTGGTGCTCGCGCTTGTCTCCGGTGACCCAGGACTCGACGAAGGGGTACACGGCGATCGTCGCCAGGACCATCGGGAAGATCATCAGCGGGATGAACACGCCGAGGACCAGCGTGTGACCCCAGAGGTTGATCTCCCAGCCCGGCATGGCACGGATGAGGCCCTCGGAGAAGCCCATGTACCAGTCCGGCTGCGCGCCCGTGGACACGTGGTCCGGGACGTAGGGTCCGAGCGCCCAGATCGGGTTGATCGAGGCGATGCCCGCGATGGCCGCGATGATGCCGAAGACCAGGAAGAAGAAGCCGCCCGCCTTCGCCATGTACACCGGGAGCAGCGGCATGCCGACGACGTTCTTGTTCGTCTTGCCGGGACCCGCGAACTGGGTGTGCTTGTGGTAGAAGACCAGGATCAGGTGGGCCACCAGCAGGCCCATCATGATGCCCGGCAGCAGCAGGATGTGGATCGAGTAGAACCTGGCCACGAAGTCGTGCCCGGGGAACTCGCCGCCGAACAGGAACATCGACAGGTACGTGCCCACGACCGGCACGGACAGGATCGCGCCCTGCATGAAGCGGACACCGGTGCCCGAGAGCAGGTCGTCCGGCAGGGAGTAGCCGGTGAAGCCGGTGAACATGCCGAGGACCAGCAGCAGGAAGCCGAACAGCCAGTTGATCTCGCGCGGCTTGCGGAACGCGCCGGTGAAGAAGACGCGCATCATGTGCACCATCATCGCCGCGACGAAGATCAGGGCCGCCCAGTGGTGGATCTGCCGGATGAGCAGACCACCGCGGACGTCGAAGCTGATGTCCAGCGTCGAGGCGAACGCCTCGGACATCCGCACACCCTGCATCGGCACGTACGAGCCGTGGTACACGACCTCGTTCATGCTCGGGTGGAAGAACAGCGTCAGGTACACACCCGTGAGGATGATGATGATGAAGCTGTAGAGCGCGATCTCACCCAGCATGAAGGACCAGTGGTCCGGGAAGATCTTGCGCATGTTCGCCTTGGCCAGGCTGTAGATGCCCAGGCGGCCGTCCGCCCAGTCAGCCACGCGCTCGCCGGCGGGCGCTTTGCGCGCCTGTGCGTCAGTGGTCGCAGTACTCATCCGCGCTCCCAGAATGCAGGACCGACGGGCTCTTCGAAGTCGCCGAGCGCTTCGAGGAAGCCTTCGTCATTCACACCGATCCGCAGCTGCGGAAGCGCGTGACCGGCCGGGCCGAAGATGACACGGGCGCCGTCGGAGAGGTCGAAGGTGGACTGGTGGCACGGGCAGAGCACGTGGTGCGTCTGCTGCTCGTACAGGCTGATCGGGCAGCCGACGTGGGTGCAGATCTTCGAGTAGGCCACGATGCCCTCGTGGGACCACTCCAGCTCCTGCTTGTCCTTGATGTCCTCCGGCTTGAGCCGGACGATCATCAGGGCCGCCTTGGCGATCTGGGTCATGTAGTCGTGCGCGTCCTCCTCCAGGCCCTCGGGCTTGGCGAAGGTGAGCGAACCGACCAGGACGTCCTCGGGACGCAGCGGCTCCATCGTGTTCTGGTTGATGAGCAGCTTGCCCTTCGCCCAGACCGTCTTGCGCAGCTTCTCCTCGGGCAGCGGGCCCAGGTCGCGCAGCAGCATCACACCGGAGAGCGGGACCAGAGCCAGCGCGCCCAGCATGGTGTTGCGGATCAGCGGCCGCCGGCCGATGCCGGACTCGTTCGCGCCGTCGGCGAAGTCCTGCATGACCTTGGCCCTGACCTCCGGCGCGGCGGAGATCTCGTGGCGGTCGTCGGCGACCTCCACGTCGGACATCAGGGTGCGGGCCCAGTGCACGGCACCGGCGCCGATGCAGAACAGCGCGATGCCCAGGGTGACGCCCAGCGCGAAGTTGAGCGCGCTCACCTTCCCGATGGGGAAGATGTACACGATCTTGTCGACCGGGAGGATCACGTAGGAGGCGATGAAGGCGACCGTGGCCAGCATCGACACCGTGAACAGCATCGCGACCGTGCGCTCGGAACGCTTCGCCGCCCGCTCGTCGATGTCCTGGATGCGCGGCTTGTGGACCGGCAGGCCCGGGTCGGCGAACGGGTCGTCCGCGACCGCTACGCCACCGTGGTGCGCGTCGCCCTGCTCGCTCGGCAGGTGCTTGTCTTCGGGAATCTCTTGGCTACTCATGACTTCTTGGCCTTAGCGGTGTGGGCCGCGACCCAGACGGCGACAGCGATCAGCGCACCCAGTCCGAAGACCCAGCCGAACAGGCCCTCGGAGACCGGGCCGAGCCCGCCGAGCTTGAGGCCGCCGGGGTTCGTCGACTTCTCGCCGTTGACGTTCTGGAGGTACGCGATGATGTCCTTCTTCTGCTGCTCCGGCATGGTGCTGTCAGGGAAGGAGGGCATGTTCTGCGGGCCGGTCTGCATGGCCTCGTAGATGTGCTTCGGCGTGACGTCCTCAAGGTTGGGGGCGTACTTGCCGTTCGTCAGCGCGCCGCCCTCGCCGGTGAAGTTGTGGCACTGCGCGCAGTTGTTGCGGAACAGCTCACCGCCCTTGGCGATGTCGGCGTCCGCCGGGTCGTACTGCTTCTCGGTCGGCGTGATCGGGCCGGCACCGAGGGAGGCGATGTACGCGGCCAGCTGGTCGATCTGCGCCTGGGTGTAGATGACCGGCTTCTTCGGCACCTGGGCGCCGGGCTGCTGGGCGGGCATGCGGCCCGTGCTCACCTGGAAGTCGACGGCCGCGGAGCCGACGCCGACCAGGCTCGGGCCGTCAGAGGAACCCTGACCGCCGGTTCCGTGGCAGCTTGCGCAACCCACGGCGTAGAGCTTCTTGCCCTCCTCGATGGCGAGGGACTGGGCGGTTTCATCGGCCTGCGCCTTGCCCGCGGGAGCAAAGGCGGCGTACAGCCCCCCAGTGGCCGCCAGCGCGAGGAGTAGAACGACGACCGCCGCCAGCGGATGGCGTCGTCGTGCGGAGAGCTTTTTCACGGATTACCCCGGTGTCAGGATCTTCTGCGTCGGTGTGTCTGGATGGAGTGCCGGGTCGGGCCCGGTGACGTGTTCGCTACTTGATCAGGTAGATCGTGGCGAAGAGGCCGATCCAGACGACATCGACGAAGTGCCAGTAGTAGGACACGACGATGGCCGACGTGGCCTGTTCGTGGGTGAACCTCTTGGCCGCGTACGTCCGGCCGAGGACCAGCAGGAAGGCGATGAGGCCGCCCGTCACGTGCAGACCGTGGAAGCCGGTGGTCAGGTAGAACACCGAGCCGTACGGACCGGACGAGAGGCTCATGCCCTCGTGCTTGACCAGCTCGGTGTACTCGAACACCTGGCCGCCAATGAAGATCGCACCCATGACGAACGTGATGATGAACCACGTCCGGAGCTTCTTCACGTCACCGCGCTCGGCGGCGAACACGCCGAGCTGGCAGGTGAGGGAGGAAAGCACCAGGATCGTCGTGTTCGTCGCCGAGAAGGGCAGATTCAAGGCCGAGGCCTGCTCTGTCCAGTACTCGGGACCCGTCACGGATCGCAGGGTGAAGTACATCGCGAAGAGGGCCGCGAAGAACATCAGCTCGGAACTCAACCAGATGATGGTTCCGACGCTGACGAGGTTCGGCCGGTTGACCGTCGGGTGCGCGTGCCCGGTATCTACTGTCGTTGCTGTCGCCACGACCGACATTATGTCGGTCGCTTATCCCGCCCTCACCCCGGGGGGTGCCGTTCGGAGTGTCAGGGGCGTGTGCAAGGCCCGAACGGCCCATCAGATGACGGCCCCGCGCACTCTCGTGCACCTGTCCGAACCGATGCTGACACGGCGGTGGGAGGAGTAGCATCCCGCGCAACATCAACGTGATTCATGGGACACGTGGAGGATCGAAATGCGGGCGACTGCGCGGGTTCTGGTCTACAGCGACGACGCGGGCACCCGGGAGCAGGTGAGACTGGCGGCGGGCCGCCGTCCCGCCGCTGATCTGCCACCGGTGGAGTTCCTGGAGTGCGCAACGCTGCCGGCGGTCCTGACGGAGCTGGACGCGGGCGGGATCGACGTGTGCGTGCTGGACGGCGAGGCGGTCCCGGCCGGGGGCATGGGTGTGTGCCGGCAGATCAAGGACGAGATCTTCCGGTGTCCGCCGGTGCTGTTGCTGATGGGGCGCCCCCAGGACGCCTGGCTGGCCACATGGAGCCGCGCGGACGCCGCGGTGACCCTTCCGGTGGACCCGGTGGAGTTCGCGGACGCGCTGGCGGGCCTGCTGCGTTCCCGACTGTCCCTGGACGCCTAGGGCCCGCCGGCGGATCGGCCGGACGGGCCCCGGGGACCGGCCGTCAATCCGGGGCGCCGCCCGTCGCACGGGCGGGTGATCCCGAGCGGCACGTACGACGGGGAGTGAGGGCGCACGCGCCGGGAACCGCCGGGCACCAAGCGGTTCTCCGGACGCGTGCGCCCTCACCGGCCGGCCGGCGGCGCCCCGGAGGGGGACCGGGCCGGATCCTCAGACCGTGGGCCGCAGGCGGGCCTGGTCGATGGTGCTGCGGCCTTCCTGGGTGCCCTTGAGGAGGGCGCTGCCCTCGCGCCAGTCCTTCCAGTCCATGTTCCAGTCGCCGAATCCGTTGCCGAAGATGTCCATGTCGTCGCCGATGCTGTTGATCACCTGGACGATGTCGCCCTCGGTGATGTTCTCGTAGAACCAGGCGGCGTTGCCCGTGCTCATGCCGGTGCAGCCGTGGCTGACGTTGGCGTAGCCGTGAGAGCCGATGGACCAGGGCGCGGCGTGCACGTATTCACCACTCCAGGTGACGCGGGTGGCGTAGTAGACGGGCAGGTTGTAGTACTCGCTGCCGCCGATGCCGACGGTGTCCCCGCGCATCTGTACGTAGTACTGCTTCCCCAGCACCACCTTGATGCCGTTGCGGGTGGAGAACCCGGGCTTGCCGGTGGTGACCGGAATGGAATTGATCACTTCTCCGTTGCGCTTGAACGTCAGCCAGTGGGCGGCGGCGTCGGTGGTGACCTCGACCCGGTCGCCGATCTCCAGCTTCAGCGGCTTGGCGGCGGCCCCGTGGAGCTCGTCGGTGATCCTGATGCCCTCCAGGTTGCTCCGTACGGAGACGGCGGTGTTGGCGGGCCAGTAGTCCTTCGGGCGGTAGTGCAGGTGCTTGTCGTCGACCCAGTGCCAGGCGCCCTCCACCCCGGGAGGGGCATCGACGACCAGGCCGCGTTCAACGACGGCGCGGGCCGCCTTGTCCTTGACGGGCTCGTTGAGTTCGGCGGTGAGGGGCTGGCCGACGCCGTACTTGCCCTCCTCCGGGCCGAACTCGACCTTGAGGACTCCCTTGGACGGGGTGGTGTCGAAGGCCATCGTGCGCTGGCCCGGGGCACCCCTCTCGTCCTCCGTGCTCACGGTGACGGTGTAGCGCACACCTGCGGCCATGGGGACGGTGCTGTGCCACCGGTCCCCCGTGGCGCTGAGTTCGCCCGCCAGGCGGCGGCCGTGGGTGTCCACGACCGTGACGTCGGTGATCCGGCTGCCCTTGGCCTTGGCGGTGATTTCGAGGGGCCGGTTGGGGTCGACGGGCCGGCTGCCCGCCGTCTGGTTGAAGGCGACCTGCTCGCCCGCGTCGACCGGGCGGGCTGACAGCGGGTTGTCGCCGGACCCGCATGCGGTGGCGCCGGCCCCGAGGGACGCGACCAGCAGGGAGCAGCTGAGTACCGTCCAAAGACGCGGTGAGTGCTTCATGGACCCAACGCTATGAAGATATGACAATTACGGCGCGCGGGGTGACTGCAAACGAGGGGCCCGGACTCCTCCGAAGAGGTGTCCGGGCCCCACGTGGTGCGCGGCCGGGCCGCGCGCATGCTGCTTCTCGCGCCTACTGGTTGGCGTTCTCACCGCGGTAGTACTCGTACACCCAGCCCCACAGGCCGATCAGGATGATCGGGGCCGAGAAGTACATGAGCCACCAGCCGAAGACGACGCCCAGGAAGGCGAGCGCGCCACCGATGCCGAGCGAGAGCGGCTGCCAGCTGTGCGGGGAGAAGAACCCCAGCTCGCCGGCCTCGTCGGCGACGTCGGCCTCCAGGTTGTCCTGGGCCATCTCGTCGACGCGCTTGGCCGTGAAGGCCAGGTAGTAGCCGATCATGACGCTCAGGCCGAAGGCCAGGAAGAGCGCAGTGGTACCGACGGGCTCCTTCGACCACACGCCGTACACGACGGCCATGATCAGGATGAAGAAGGAGAGCCAGAGGAACATCTTGCCCTGGATCTTCACTTGCCGGCCTCCTTGCCACCGGTGACGGCCGCCTTGGCGCCGTGGTCCTCAAGGTGGTCGAGCGCCGCGATCTCCGGGTGGTGGAGGTCGAAGGCGGGCGACTCGCTACGGATGCGCGGCAGCGTGAGGAAGTTGTGCCGCGGCGGCGGGCAGGAGGTCGCCCACTCAAGCGAACGGCCGTAGCCCCACGGGTCGTCGACCTCGATCTTCTTGCCGTACTTGGCCGTCTTCCACACGTTGTAGATGAACGGCAGCATCGACAGGCCGAGCACGAAGGAGCTGATCGTGGAGATCGTGTTCAGCGTGGTGAAGCCGTCGGCCGCCAGGTAGTCGGCGTAGCGGCGCGGCATGCCCTCCGCACCCAGCCAGTGCTGGACCAGGAAGGTGCCGTGGAAGCCGATGAACAGCGTCCAGAAGGTGATCTTGCCGAGGCGCTCGTCCAGCATCTTGCCGGTGAACTTCGGCCACCAGAAGTGGAAGCCGGCGAACATCGCGAACACCACGGTGCCGAAGACGACGTAGTGGAAGTGGGCGACGACGAAGTACGAGTCGGAGACGTGGAAGTCCATCGGCGGCGAGGCCAGGATGACGCCGGTCAGACCACCGAAGGTGAAGGTGACCAGGAAGCCGATCGTCCACAGCATCGGGGTCTCGAAGGACAGTGAGCCCTTCCACATGGTGCCGATCCAGTTGAAGAACTTCACACCGGTCGGTACCGCGATCAGGAAGGTCATAAAGGAGAAGAAGGGCAGCAGCACACCGCCGGTGACGTACATGTGGTGCGCCCACACGGTCACCGAGAGGCCGGCGATCGCGATCGTCGCGGCGATCAGGCCGATGTAACCGAACATCGGCTTGCGCGAGAAGACCGGAATGATCTCCGAGACGATGCCGAAGAACGGCAGCGCGATGATGTACACCTCTGGATGTCCGAAGAACCAGAAAAGGTGTTGCCAGAGCAGTGCGCCACCGTTGGCGCTGTCGAACACGTGCGAGCCGAACTTGCGGTCGGACTCCAGCGCGAAGAGCGCGGCGGCCAGGACCGGGAAGGCGAGCAGGACCAGGACACCGGTCAGCAGCACGTTCCAGGTGAAGATCGGCATGCGGAACATCGTCATGCCCGGAGCGCGCATGCAGATGATCGTGGTGATGAAGTTGACCGAGCCGAGGATCGTACCGAAGCCGGAGAAGGCCAGACCCATGATCCACATGTCGGCGCCGATGCCCGGCGACCGGACCGCGTCCGACAGCGGGGAGTAGGCGAACCAGCCGAAGTCGGCGGCGCCGTTCGGCGTCACGAAGCCGGCCACCGCGATGGTCGAGCCGAAGAGGTACAGCCAGTACGCGAACATGTTCAGCCGCGGGAACGCCACGTCGGGCGCGCCGATCTGCAGCGGCATGATCCAGTTGGCGAAGCCCGCGAACAGCGGGGTGGCGAACATCAGCAGCATGATCGTGCCATGCATGGTGAACGCCTGGTTGAACTGCTCGTTCGACATGATCTGCGTACCCGGACGGGCCAGCTCGGCGCGCATGAAGAGCGCCAGGAGACCGCCGATGATGAAGAACACGAACGAGGTGACCAGGTACATCGTGCCGATGGTCTTGTGGTCGGTGGTGGTGAGCCACTTCACGACCACGTTGCCCGGCTGCTTGCGCCGCACCGGCAGCTCGTTCTCGTACGAGTCAGCTGCGGCGGCACCCTGGGATTCGTTGAGGATGCTCACAGTTTGTTCACTTCCGCATTCCGGGCCGGGTCGGTCTGCTGGATGCCGGCAGGGAGGAAGCCGGTCTGACCCTTCTCCGCCAGGTCCTTCAGGTACTCCTGGTACTTCTCGGGCGAGACCACCTTGACGTTGAAGAGCATCCGGGAGTGGTCGACGCCGCAGAGCTCGGCGCACTTGCCCATGAAGGTGCCCTCTTGGCTCGGGACGACCTCGAAGACGTTGGTGTGGCCCGGGATGACGTCCTGCTTGAACAGGAAGGGGACCACCCAGAAGGAGTGGATGACGTCGTTGGACGACAGGATGAAGCGGACCTTCTCACCCTTGGGGAGGACCAGGGTCGGACCCGGGTTGCCCGTCTGCGGGTTGCGGTCGCTCGGGACGCCCTTCTCGTAGACGCCCTCGGCGCCCGCCGGGAAGTCCTTGGTGAAGCGGTCCGGAATGGAGGCGAGCTCCTTGGGAACCGCACCCGCCTTCGGGGTAGCCGCGTCGCCGTCGACGTTCTCGATGTAGTTGAAGCCCCAGCTCCACTGGAAGCCGATCACGTTGATCGTGTGCGCCGGCTTCGGGGTGAGGGCGAGAAGCTTGGACTCGTCACGCGCGGTGAAGTAGAAGAGCACCGAGACGATGATGAGCGGGACGACCGTGTACAGCGCCTCGATGGGCATGTTGTACCGGGTCTGCGGGGGGACCTCCACCTTCGTCCGGCTGCGCCGGTGGAAGATGACGCTCCAGATGATCAGGCCCCACACCAGGATGCCCGTGACGAGCGCGGCCGCCCAGGATCCCTGCCACAGGGAGAGGATGCGCGGCGCCTCCTCGGTTACCGGAGTCGGCATTCCGAGGCGGGGGAAGTCTTTCCATGTATACGAGCAACCAGTGGCGGTCGCCAGGACCACGCCCGCAGTCAGCGCCTGCAGCAGCTTCCGCCGCATCGGGCGCCGCGGCGAGCGGTCGGAGCCGTAGGGACTCACGTAGCGCCTTCCCGAGAGTCTCGGCCCGCGCGGCCGGCCGCGGCCGTGTTCGGGTCGGTCGCCGGCCCTGACGCAGGCAGGGGTTTGGATGTTTATGCGGACCAAACCCTACTGGACGCTATTTGGGGTCGCGCGGGGAGGGTGCCCAACGCGCCGCTACTGCCCCCGAAGGGATGGATCCGCCGTACGGGGGACGGCGGACACGCCCCTGAATGACGGGCTCCGGGGCCCATCTGACGCCCCCTGACCTCGAACGCTCCGGGGCCGGCGCTAGCGTGGCGGGATGCCGTACTTCGACAGCGCGTCCGCCGCTCCCCTGCACCCCGTGGCCCGGCAGGCGCTGCAGGCCTCCCTGGACGAGGGCTGGGCCGATCCGGCCCGGCTGTACCGGGAGGGCAGGCGCGCGCGGTTGCTGCTGGACGCGGCGCGGGAGGCCGCCGCGGAGGCGGTGGGATGCCGCGCCGACGAGCTCGTGTTCACTCCTTCGGGGACGCACGCGGTTCACTCGGGCATCGCCGGCGCCCTCGCCGGCCGCCGACGCGTCGGCGGCCATCTGGTCGTATCGGCGGTCGAACACAGTTCTGTACTGCATGCGGCGGCGGCGCACGAGGCGCGCGGCGGGCACGTCACCGAAGTCCCCGTGGACCGCTGGGGCGCGGTGTCCCCCGCCGGGTACGCGCAGGCGCTGGCACCGGCGACGGCGCTCGCCTGCCTCCAGTCCGCCAACCACGAGGTGGGCACGGTCCAGCCGGTGGCCGAGGTGGCGGAGGTCTGCGGGGCGGCGGGGGTGCCGCTGCTGGTGGACGCGGCGCAGTCGCTGGCCTGGGGGCCCGTGGAGGGCGCCTGGTCCGTCCTGGCGGCGAGTGCGCACAAGTGGGGCGGCCCGCCCGGGGTGGGCCTGCTGGCGGTCCGCAAGGGGGTGCGCTTCGCACCCCAAGGCCCCGCGGACGAAAGGGAGTCGGGGCGCTCCCCCGGCTTCGTGAACCTTCCCGCGATCGTGGCGGCGGCGGCCTCCCTGCGGGCGGTACGAGCGGAGGCGGACGCGGAGGCGGCCCGGCTGCGGATCCTGGTGGATCGGATCCGGCGGCGGGTGGTGCGGCTCGTCCCGGACGTGGAGGTGGTCGGCCACGCGGACCGGCGGCTGCCGCACCTGGTCACCTTCTCCTGCCTGTACGTCGACGGGGAGGCGCTGCTGCACGAGCTGGACCGGGCGGGCTTCTCGGTCTCCTCGGGCTCCTCCTGCACGAGCTCCACGCTGACCCCCAGTCACGTACTGCGGGCGATGGGCGTGCTGTCGGAGGGGAACGTACGGGTGTCCCTGCCGGCGGGGACACCGGCGGCCGAGGTCAACGCCTTCCTGGAGGTGCTGCCGGGTGCGGTGGCGGGCGTACGGGAGCGGCTCGGGGTCTCGGAGGCGCCCGCGGTGGTGCCGGAGGCGGAGTCCCTCGAACTGGACGCGCTCGGGCTGCGCTGCCCGCAGCCGGTGATCGAGCTGGCCCGGGCCATCGGCCGGGTCCCGGTGGGCGGCACGGTGACCGTCCTGTCGGACGACGAGGTGGCGCGGCTGGACATCCCGGCGTGGTGCGCGATGCGCGGGCACGCGTACCTGGGCGAGAGCCCCCGTGCCGCCGGCTCCGCGTACACGGTCCGCCGCGGGGCGTAGCCGCGGCGGGGCACAGCCGCGGCGGGGCCGGATCCGACCCCGCCGCCTCCGGCCCCGGCCGCGATCCGCCGGGCGGAGCCTAGGCCAGGTGGGCGCGGACCTCGGCCGCGGCCTCTTCGCCGTAGGCCTTGGTGAAGCGCTCCATGAAGTGGGCACGGGCGAGCGTGTACTCCTGGGTGCCCAGCGTCTCGATGACGAGGGTCGCGAGCATGCAGCCGAGCTGCGCCGCGCGCTCCAGGCCGACGCCCCAGCCCAGGCCCGTCAGGAACCCGGCGCGGAAGGCGTCGCCGACACCGGTCGGGTCGACCTTCGCGTTCTCCTCGGGGCAGCCGACGACGATCGGGGCCTCGCCGGACCGCTCGATCCTGACGCCGTTGGAGCCCAGCGTGGTCACGCGGGTGCCGACCTTGGAGAGGATCTCCTCGTCCGTCCAGCCGGACTTCGACTCGATGAGGCCCTTCTCGTACTCGTTGGAGAAGAGGTAGGTCGCGCCCTCCATCAGGGTGCGGATGTTGTCGCCGTCCATGCGGGCGATCTGCTGCGAGAAGTCGGCGGCGAAGGGGATCCCCCGCGTCCGGCACTCCTCCGTGTGGCGCAGCATCGCCTCGGGGTCGTCCGCGCCGATGAGGACGAGGTCGAGGCCGCCCACGCGGTCGGCCACGGACTTCAGCTCGATCAGGCGGGCCTCGCTCATCGCGCCCGTGTAGAAGGAGCCGATCTGGTTGTGGTCGGAGTCCGTGGTGCACACGAAGCGCGCGGTGTGCAGCACCTCGGAGATGCGGACGGACTGGGTGTCGACGCCGTGCCGGTCGAGCCAGGCCCGGTACTCGTCGAAGTCGGAGCCGGCGGCTCCGACCAGGATCGGGCGGCTGCCGAGCTGCCCCATGCCGAAGCAGATGTTCGGGCCCACACCGCCCCGCCGGACGTCGAGGTTGTCGACGAGGAAGGAGAGGGAGACCGTGTGCAGCTGGTCCGCGACGAACTGGTCGGCGAAACGGCCGGGGAAGGTCATGAGGTGGTCGGTGGCGATGGAGCCGGTGACTGCGATGCGCACGGCGTGGACGCTCCTGCTGAGGACGGCGAGGGACAGTCAAAACTACCCGGTAAGTGCCCCCCGGCCGAACCCCAGGACGAACCCCAGAAACTACCCCTTAGTAGGTCTTTCTTCGCGAGAGCTCCGGTGCCTACGGTGCCCTCATGACCTATACCGACGGTTACGGCTGCTCCGAGTACACCGCCGACCGGCGCGGAGCGGAAGGCCCGGGACGGCCCGGCTTCGCCCGCCTGCTGGGGGACTGCGCCCGGATGGCCCCGCACTGGGGCGTCGAGGAGGGCCCCCGGCAGGTCCGGGTGGCTCCCTCGCAGATCCACGGGGTCAGGGTTCCGGCCGCCTCGGCCCGGCTGATCGCCTCCACCGCCGCCTACGGGGACCAGTAGGAGGGCGCCCGGAAGCCGGAGGGAACCGGTTGCGCCCCCGTTCCGTCACACCCGCATCAGACACTGCGGGACCAGTGAAGGAGCGATGCGGTGACCAGCGAAGAACCCGGCACGTCAAGCGGCACACGACGGCGGCCCGCCTGGGTCGTCGGCTCGATCACGGCCGCCGTCCTGCTCGCGGGCGGCGGCACCGCCTACTGGGCGTCCGCGGCCCAGGGGGACGGAACGGCCCGCCGGACGGGTGACAGCGCGGCATCCGCACCCCGTGACGCGGGTGACCCCTCGGGTCCGGGCATCGCGCCCGGGGAGCCGGATCCTTCGGGCGGGGGTGTGGTCTACCGGACCGATGTGAAGCTGCCCGAGGCCCCGCCGGCGGCGCCCGCCTACCGCGTGTCGGGGGAGGTCGTGCAGGCCGATGTGGCCCGGCTCGCGACGGCCCTGGGCCTCACGGGCGCCCCGCGGCTGGAGGGGGACGTCTGGCTGGCCGGTGAGGCCGCCGACGGCTCCGGGCCCCGGTTGACGGTGGCCCGTACGGCACCGGGCACCTGGAATTTCAACCGCTTCCAGGCGGGCGGCGACGCCGCGGGCAACGGCGCCGGGGACGACTGCGTGCGCGGCAAGGACACCTGCGGCCCCGCCACGCTCCCCCGGGACGCCGGTGCCGACGCGAGCGGCCGACCGGTGTCCGAGGAGGCCGCCAAGGCCGCCGCGGCTCCGGTGCTGCAGGCCGTGGGGCAGGACGGGGCCCGGCTGGACGCCCGGCTCACCCAGGGTGCGATCCGGGTGGTGACGGCCGATCCGGTGGTCGGCGGCCTGCCCACGCAGGGCTGGTCCACCCAGGTGAGCGTGGGCGCGGACGGCACGGTGGTGGGCGGCAGCGGCGAGCTGGCGGCGCCGGTCCGGGCGGCCGACCAGCAGGTGGTCGGGGCCGCGGAGGCGCTGGCCCGGCTGAACGCGCGGTCGAACGGCTCCGGCGGCACGCCGGAGCCCAGCGGCTGCGCGAGTGCGGTCCCGCTGGCGGCGGACACCCCGGTGGGCGCCTCGGAGCCGGTGCCCTGCAATCCGGAGCCCCGGCCGATGAAGCCGCCGCGGACCGAGACGGTGACGGGCGCGGTGCTCGGGCTGGCTCCGGGGACGGTCGACGGAGCACGCGGGCTGGTTCCGGCCTGGCTGTTCGAGGTGGCGGGGCGGGGCGGGGCGCCGGGTCACACGGTGGCCGAGCCGGCGTCCGCGCAGGAGAACACGCCGGGGCCGGGCGCTCGTACCGTGCCCGGCTTCTCGTACCGGGAGGCCGACCGGAAGCTGACGGTGAACTTCTGGGGCAGCGTGTGCAGCACGTACGCCGTGGAGGCGCGGGAGCAGGCCGGGTCGGTCATGGTGAAGATCACTGACACGCCGAACAAGCCGGGTCAGGCCTGCATCATGCTGGCGGAGGAGATGTCCCTGTCGGTGACCCTGAAGGAGCCGCTGGGCGACCGGAAGGTGCTGGACGCGGCGACGGGCAAGGCGCTCCCCCGGCAGTAGCGCCCCTGGGCATGCGCGAGGGCCCGCCCCGGTCGGATGCGACCGGGGCGGGCCCTCGTCGTAGGTGTGCTGCAGGCTCAGCTGAAGGAGTCGCCGCAGGCGCAGGAGCCCGTGGCGTTCGGGTTGTCGATCGTGAAGCCCTGCTTCTCGATGGTGTCGACGAAGTCGATGGAGGCGCCGCCCAGGTACGGGGCGCTCATGCGGTCCGTGACGACCTTCACACCGTCGAAGTCCTTCACGACGTCGCCGTCGAGGGAGCGCTCGTCGAAGAAGAGCTGGTAGCGCAGGCCGGAGCAGCCGCCGGGCTGGACGGCGACGCGGAGCGCCAGGTCATCGCGGCCTTCCTGCTCCAGCAGGGTCCTGACCTTCTCGGCGGCGGCGTCGGACAGGAGGATGCCGTCGCTCACAGTGGTCTTGTCGTCCTGTACGGACATCTGCATTCACTCCCGAAGTGGGCGGCTCCCCGCGGGGGCGCGGGGAAACGTCGGACTCTTGCCGTCGGTGGCAACGAGCGGGACCGCGGATTCATTCCGGGACCCGACGCTTGTTTCAGATATTCATGCTCGCACACCCCGCGCGGACGCGGGCCCGGCGAATCGGGGGCTGATGCGTCACATTGACACTATCGGCATCGTCAAACTGACGTGAAGCGGTTATGATAGATAGCGTCAAGTAGACGAGAAGTCGAAGCGATGATCCTTAAATCCCTCGTCGCAGAACAGAAAGGGTGCGTGTCGTGACCACCGCCCAGCCGTTGGACGTCCAGCCGACGCCCCTTGCCCTGCTGCTGCTCGGCCGTGAGGCCGACCCCAAGAGCGAGCGCGGGGTGGAGTGCCCCGGCGACCTGCCCTCGCCGTCCGACCCGGACCTCGTGGAGCGCGCCCGCGCGGCCAAGGAGAAGCTCGGGGACAAGGTCTTCATCCTCGGCCACCACTACCAGCGTGACGAGGTCATCGAGTTCGCCGACGTCACCGGCGACTCCTTCAAGCTGGCCAGGGACGCGGCCGCCAAGCCGGAGGCCGAGTACATCGTCTTCTGCGGCGTCCACTTCATGGCCGAGTCCGCGGACATCCTGACCTCGGACGACCAGAAGGTGGTCCTGCCGGACCTGGCCGCCGGCTGCTCGATGGCCGACATGGCCACCGCCGAACAGGTCGCGGAGTGCTGGGACGCGCTGACCGATGCCGGTATCGCCGGTGTGACGGTCCCCGTCTCGTACATGAACTCCTCCGCCGACATCAAGGCCTTCACCGGCAAGCACGGCGGCACGATCTGCACCTCGTCCAACGCGAAGAAGGCCCTGGAGTGGGCGTTCGAGCAGGGCGAGAAGGTGCTCTTCCTCCCGGACCAGCACCTGGGCCGCAACACGGCCGTCCGCGACATGGGCATGTCCCTGGACGACTGCGTGGTCTACAACCCGCACAAGCCCAACGGCGGCCTGACCGCCCAGCAGCTGCGCGACGCCAGGATGATCCTCTGGCGCGGGCACTGCTCGGTCCACGGCCGGTTCTCGGTCGACTCGGTCAACGACGTGCGCGCCCGCATCCCCGGCGTGAACGTCCTGGTCCACCCCGAGTGCAAGCACGAGGTCGTGGCGGCCGCGGACTACGTCGGCTCGACGGAGTACATCATCAAGGCCTTGGAGGCGGCCCCGGCCGGCTCCAAGTGGGCCATCGGTACCGAGCTGAACCTGGTCCGCCGTCTGGCGAATCGTTTCGCTGCCGAGGACAAGGAAGTCGTCTTCCTCGACAAGACGGTCTGCTTCTGTTCGACGATGAACCGCATCGACCTCCCGCACCTGGTGTGGACCCTGGAGTCGCTGGCCGAGGGCACCCTCGTCAACCAGATCCAGGTCGACAAGGAGACGGAGAGCTTCGCGAAGCTCGCGCTGGAGCGCATGCTCGCCCTCCCGTAGGGGCGGCGGCGGTCCGGTTGCCGGAAGGGGTGGTACCCGTGCGGGTACCACCCCTTCCGCCGTCCGGGCGGGTCGGCCCGGTCACCGGCCCACCCGCCCGGGCCCGGTCAGACCGGGGCCGGGGTCTCCTCCGGCCGGTCCTGCGGCGCCGCCGCCGGGCGGGCCGCCTTCTTCGCTCGGCGGCGTTCCTTGCGGAGCTCGACCATCGTGTAGAGGGTCGGCACCAGGAGCAGCGTCAGCAGGGTCGAGCTGACCAGGCCGCCGATCACCACGACCGCCAGCGGCTGCGAGATGAAGCCGCCCTCACCGGTGACGCCGAGCGCCATCGGGAGCAGTGCGAAGATCGTCGCCAGGGCCGTCATGAGGATCGGGCGCAGCCGGTGCCGGCCGCCCTCGACGACCGCCTCGACGACGCCCAGGCCCTGGGTGCGGTACTGGTTGACCAGGTCGATCAGGACGATCGCGTTAGTGACGACGATGCCGATGAGCATCAGCATGCCGATCATCGCCGGGACGCCCATCGGGGTGCCGGTGACGATGAGCAGGCCGAGCGAGCCGGTCGCCGCGAACGGGATGGACACCAGCAGGATCAGCGGCTGGACGAGCGACCGGAAGGTCGCCACCAGCAGCATGAACACGATCGCGATGGCCGCGAGCATGGCGAGGCCGAGCGAGCCGAACGCCTCGTCCTGGTCCTCGGAGACTCCCCCGATGGAGGCCGTGGCGCCGTCGGGCAGGTCCAGGGCCTTGAGCCTCGTCTGGAGCTCCGCGCTGACCGCGCCCGTGTTGTCGCCCTGCGGGCGCGCGGTGATGGTGGCGGCGCGGGCGCCGTCGATCCGGGTCATCGCGACCGGACCGGGAACCTCCGCGACCTCGGCGACGTCACCGAGCCTGACCGGGCCGACGGGGAGCGCCCGCAGTTCGGCCAGGGTGGTGGCCGGCTGCGCGGACGTGATGACGATGTCCCGCTCGGTGCCGTCCAGTACGGCCTTGCCCGCCGGGTTGCCGCGGACGGCCTGGGCGACGAGTGCGCCCAGCGCGGCCTGGTCCAGGCCCGCCTCCGCCGCCTTGGGAGTGGCGGTCACCGAGATCCGGGGCACGGACTGGGACAGGTCGCTCTGCACGTCGGTGACGTTGTCCAGCTTCGCCACCGCGGCCCGGACCTGCTCGGCGGCCCGGGCCAGGACCTCGCCGTCGCCCGCCTTGACGACCACGCTGAGGTTCTGGCTGCCGAAGGCGTCGCCGGCCGCGATGCGGGTCTCGCCGATGCCGTCGAGAGCGGCGAGCCGCTCCTCGATCCGCCGCTTCACGGCCTCGGCGTCGCCGGCGTCCTTCAGGGTGACCTGGTAGGAGGCCTGGTTGGAGCCGGTACCGCCACCGAAGGCCGCGAGGAAGCCGGAGGAGCCGACGGTGACCTGGTAGCTCTTGACTCCGTCAACGGAGGCCAGCACCTTCTCGACCTTGCGGCTCGCCTCGTCGGAGGCGGCCAGCGAGGTGCCCGGGGCGAGCTCCTGCTTGACCGTCAGGAGGTCCTGCTCGCCCTGGTCGAAGAAGTTGGTCTTCAGCAGGGGGGTCATGCCGAGGGTGCCGACGAGGACGACCACCGCGATGGCCACGCTGGTCAGGCGGCGCCGGGTGGCGAAGCCCAGGACGCGGACGTAGAAGCGCTGGAGGCGGCTGCGTGCCTCCTTCTCCTCGGCTTCGCGACGGGCCTCGGCGGCGCTCTCGGCGTCCCCGGGCGTGACGCCCTTCGGCGCGCTGAGGAACCAGTACGAGAGCACCGGAACGACCGTCAGCGAGACCAGCAGCGAGGCCAGCAGGGCCGCGGTGACGGTGAGCGAGAAGGAGCCGAAGAGCTCGCCGATCATGCCGCCGACGAGGCCGATGGGCAGGAAGACGGCGACGGTGGTGAGGGTGGAGGAGGTGACCGCCCCGGCGACCTCCCTGACTGCGGTGGTGATCGCGGCCTCGCGCTCCTCGCCGTAGCCGAGGTGGCGCTTGATGTTCTCCAGTACCACGATCGAGTCGTCGACGACCCGGCCGATGGCGATGGTCAGCGCGCCCAGGGTGAGCATGTTGAGCGACAGGTCGCGCGTCCACAGCACGATGAGGGCGAGGACCACGGACAGCGGGATGGACACCGCGGTGACCAGCGTCGAACGCACCGACGCCAGGAAGACCAGAATCACGATCACCGCGAAGAGCAGGCCGAGCATGCCCTCCGTGGTGAGGCTGGAGATGGACTTGGCGACGGCCGGCCCCTGGTCGCTGACGACGGTCAGCTCGGCTCCGGAGCCGAGCGTGGAACGCAGCTCGGGCAGCTTGTCCTTGACCGCGTCGGAGATGGCGACGGCGCTGCCGTCCTTGTCCATGGTGAGGACGAGGGCGAGGCTGGGCCGGCCGTTGGTGCGGGTGATGGATACGGCCTTGGCCGGCTCCTGCCTGACGACGGCGACGTCGCCGAGGCGGACCGCCGGCCTGCCCTGACCGGGGCTCAGGCGCAGGTCCTCGACCTGGGCGAGGGAGGTGAAGCCGTTGCCCACGCGGACGGTGCGGCTCTGGCCCGCCTCGTCGAAGGAGCCGGCGGGGACGGCCGCGCCGCCCGCCCGAAGACCCTGGGCGAGGGCCGCGCCGTCGAGGCCGGCCGCGGCGAGCCGGGCATCGTCGGGGGTCACGGTGACCTGGATGTCCTGGACCCCGTCGACGCTGACCTGGCCGACGCCGTCGATGTCCGACAGGACCGGGACCACGGACTTCTCCAGCTGGTCGGCGAGGGCCTGCTGGTCCCTGTCGGACGTGGCGGCGAGGACCACCGTCGGGATGTCGTCGGTGGAACCGGCCACCACCTGCGGGTCCACATCGGCGGGCAGTCGGACCCGGGCCCGGTTGACGGCCTGCTGGACGTCGGCGACGAGCTGCTTGGTGCCGCTGTCGCCGTAGTCGAAGGTGGCCATGATGAGGGCGTTGCCCTCGCTGGCGGTGGAGGTGATGCCGGTGATGCCGTCGACGCCCTTGAGCGTGGCCTCGATCGGTTCGACGACCTGCTTCTCGACCACGTCGGGTGAGGCGCCCTGGTACGGCGCGAGCACGGACACCATCGGGAGTTCGATGGAGGGCAGCAGTTGCTGCTTGAGCTGCGGGATGGCTATGGCGCCGAAGAGGAGCGCGACGATCGACACGAGGCCGACCAACGCCCTTTGGGTAAGGCTGAAGCGGGACAGCCAGGACATGTGTGTGGGATCTCTCTGCAGTGACGAACGCGAGGGCGCTCCCACCCTGTCCCATGCGGCGGGGACGTTTCGTCGCTCGCAGGTCCCGTCCTTATGTGCGGCATACCGCGTCCGTAGTAGGCGGCGCTACTCCACCCGGGGCCGGACGAGTCCCGATTCGTAGGCGATGACGACCAATTGGGCCCGGTCGCGGGCGCCGAGCTTGGCCATGGCCCGGTTCACGTGCGTCTTGACGGTGAGGGGGCTGACCTCCAGCCGTTCGGCGATGCCGTCGTTGGACAGGCCTGTGGCGACGTGGACGAGGACCTCGCGCTCCCGGACGGTCAGCGCGGCCAGCCGCTCCGCATGGGCCCCGGCCGAGGCGCCGGAGGCGGCCGGGTCGGCGCCGCCGCCCTGGGCGAGGAAGGTGGCGATGAGACCCTTGGTGGCGGCCGGGGAGAGCAGCGCCTCACCGGCGGCGGCGACGCGGATGGCGTTGAGCAGCTCCTCGGGTTCGGCGCCCTTGCCGAGGAAGCCGGAGGCGCCCGCCCGCAGCGCGGACACCACGTACTCGTCCACCTCGAAGGTCGTCAGCATCACCACGCGCACGGCCGCGAGATCCGGGTCGGCGCTGATCATGCGGGTGGCGGCGAGCCCGTCGGTACCGGGCATCCGGATGTCCATCAGGACGACGTCGGGGCGCTCCCGGCGGGCGAGCGCGAAGGCCTGCGCCCCGTCCGAGGCCTCCCCGACGACCTCCATGTCGGGCTCGGAGTCGACGAGCACCTTGAAGGCGCTGCGCAGCAGGGCCTGGTCGTCGGCGAGCAGCACCCTGATCGGTGCGGCGGGGGGCGGGTCCGTAGGAGTGTGGTGCACGGGGTGAGCGTACGCGGGGCCGTCGCGGTCCGTCCGGGGTCCCGTCGGACCGGACGCTCTCAGCCTAGGGCGAGGACGAGGAGCGCGGTGGTCGCCGCCACCTCGGCCAGTGCTCCGAACACGTCGCCGGTGACCCCGTCGAAGCGGCGCACACAGCGGCGGAGGAGGAGTTCCGCGGCGAGCAGGGCGACGAGCACCGCCGCCGCCGCCCGGGCCGCGGCGGGCGGGCCGGCCGGGAGGGCGGCCGCCGCGGCGGCGACGGTGACGAGGGCCACGAGGGCGGCGGCCACCGAACGCGGGACGGCCCCGGCGACCGCGGCGCCGAGCCCCTCGGGCCGGGCCGGCGGAACGCCTTCCCGGGAGGCCAGGGTCATGGCGAGGCGGGCCGTGACGGCGGCGACCACGATGGCGAGGGCGCCACGGACCCAGCTGTCGGCGTACAGCTCGGACAGGGCGGCCGTCTGTACGAGCAGGACGACGATCAGGGCGATCACACCGAAGGGCCCGATGTCGGACTTCTTCATGATGCGCAGTGCCTCGTCGGCCGGTTTGGCGCTGCCCAGGCCGTCCGCCGTGTCGGCCAGCCCGTCCAGGTGCAGTCCCCTGGTCAGCGCGGCCGGTACGGCGACCGTCACGGCCGCCGCGAGCAGTGGTTGGGCGCCGAGCAGCAGCAGGAGCGCTCCGGGGACGGCCGCGAGCGCGCCGACGACCAGTCCGGCGAGCGGGGCGCAGGCCATTCCGGTGCGGGCCGCGGGGCGGTCCCAGCGGGTGATGCGGGCGGGCAGCACGGTGAGGGTGCCGAACGCGAAGCGGACGCCGTCGCGGAACGAGGCGCGCTCCGCGGGCGGCGTCAGGGGCGGGCCGTCGTACGAATCTGTCATCGGCGCGAACGCTACCCGCTCGGGGCGGGCGGTAAATTACCCCATACGTTTCACATAGGGAGAAGTGGGATGGGTCACTGGTGGTATCGGAACATCGTCGAGCCAGGAAAGCTGCCCATGCTGCTCGCCCTGGTCTCCTTCGTGATGTCGTTCCTGGTCACCCGCGTGATCACTCGCATGATCCGGGCTGGCCGCGGCCCCTTCAAGAACGTCACCCCCGGGGGCCTGCACATCCACCACGTCGTGCCGGGCGTGATCCTCGTGATCATCGGGGGGTTCGGCGCCATCGGCAGCGGAAGCAACGGCATCGGGGCGGCGCTCTCGGCCGTGGTCTTCGGGCTCGGGGCCGGGCTGGTCCTGGACGAGTTCGCGCTGATCCTGCACCTCGACGACGTCTACTGGAGCGAGCAGGGCCGCAAGAGCGTGGAGATCGTGGTCGTGACGGCCGCGGTGGTGGCCCTGATCCTGGGCGGGTTCGTGCCCTTCGGGGTGAACGACCTGACCCCCGAGGAACGCCAGAGCCGCGGGCTGGTCGTCATGAACGCGGCCGGCAATTTCTGCCTCGCCCTGGTCGCCCTGTGGAAGGGCAAGGCGCGCACCGCGCTGTTCGGCGTCATCGTCCCCTTCGTGGCGCTGGTCGGCGCGGTCCGTCTGGCCCGGCCCGGCTCCCCGTACGCGAAGCGGTTCTACGCCAACCGTCCGCGCGCCCGGGCCAGGGCGGGGCTGCGGGCCTTCCACCACGACCGGCGCTGGACCGCACGGCGGCGCAGGTTCGAGGAGTTCATCGGCGGCGCCCCGGACCCGCGGCCGGTGTCCCTGGAGAAGCCGCCGGCTCCGCCGGACTGAGAGCGGACGGCGCCGGACCGGACGTACGGCGACGGGCCCTCCCCCGGCCGGTGGAGGGCCCGTCGCCGCGCCGGTGCGTCCGGTCCGTGACGGTCAGCCCGGGATCAGGCCGTCGTCGCTGAGCATCTCCCGGACCTCGTCGAGGCTCGCGTCGGAGGCCGGGAGGATCAGCTCGGACGGCTCCAGGGAGTCGTCCGCAAGCGGCGTGCCCAGCCGCCGGACGGCTTCGAGCAGCGCCCCCAGGGTGCGCCGGAAGCCCTCCTCGTCACCGCCCTCCATCTCCGCGAGCAGTTCGTCGTCCAGCCTGTTGAGCTCGGCGAAGTGACTGTCGGCCACGTCCAGCTGGCCTTCCCCCATGATGCGGACGATCATGACGGCCCCGTCCTACTGCTTGTCGAACCGGTGCTGGGTGTGCGGCTGCTGGGCGCTGCCCTGGGCGCCGCCCTCGATGGCCTGCTGCTGCGCGGACGGGCCGCCGGCCAGCTCCGCCTTCATCCGCTGGAGCTCCAGCTCCACGTCGCTGCCGCCCGAGAGGCGGTCCAGCTCGGCCTGGATGTCGTCCTTGGAGCCGAGGCCGCTGCGGTCGTCGAGCGCTCCGGAGGCCAGCAGTTCGTCGATCGCCCCGGCACGGGCCTGGAGCTGGGCGGTCTTGTCCTCGGCCCGCTGGATGGCCAGGCCGACGTCGCTCATCTCCTCGGAGATGCCGGAGAAGGACTCCGCGATCCGGGTCTGGGCCTGGGCCGCGGTGTAGGTGGCCTTGATGGTCTCCTTCTTCGTGCGGAAGGCGTCCACCTTCGCCTGGAGCCGTTGCGCGGCCAGCGTCAGCTTCTCCTCCTCGCCCTGGAGGGTCTGGTGCTGCACCTCCAGGTCGCTGACCTGCTGCTGGAGCGAGGCGCGGCGGGACAGGGCCTCACGGGCCAGGTCCTCGCGGCCCAGGGCGAGGGCCTTGCGGCCCTGGTCCTCCAGCTTCGCGGACTGCCCCTGGAGCTGGTTCAGCTGCAGTTCCAGGCGCTTGCGGGATGTCGCCACGTCGGCGACGCCGCGGCGCACCTTCTGCAGCAGTTCCAGCTGCTTCTGGTACGAGTAGTCGAGGGTCTCGCGCGGGTCCTCGGCCCGATCAAGGGCCTTGTTCGCCTTCGCGCGGAAGATCATCCCCATACGCTTCATGACACCGCTCATGGGCTTCGCGCGCCCCCTTCTAGACGGACTGTGCTCCAGCTGACCGACAGAACCCACAGTACGGGCCCTGTCTCCATTACCGCACTGTTCGAGGACGGATGCGCTCCTCCTCCAGGACGACTACGCCTCCGCCGTGTCACGCGTGAGGAGTAGGTGGGTCCCCGACCCACCGGGGCGGGCCCCGCCGCTCGGACCGTACACAGGGAAGGACGCCCGCCGTTGCCGGATCGTTCCCCACAGGAGTGGGGCCCGTGCCCGTGACCACGTACGCTTGGGTTTTGTGTTTGGTAGCCGCTCCTCCAAGGAAGAGAAGGCCGCCGCCGCCGACAAGGTGAGCGCCGACCTCTCGCAGCCCCGTGACCCGCAGGCCCCGAAGGGCCGCCCTACGCCGAAGCGCGCCGTGGCCCAGTCGCAGCGCAAGGCCGTGGTGGCCTCGACCGGCAACCGCAAGGAGGACGCGAAGCGGGCCCGTGAGCGCCGCCGCGCCGAGATGGCCAAGCAGCGCGAGGCGCTGGCCAACGGCGACGAGCGCTACCTCCCCACGCGCGACAAGGGCCCCGTACGCCGGTTCGTCCGCGACTTCGTGGACTCCCGCTTCTCGGTGGCCGAGATGTTCCTGCCGCTGGCCGTCGTCATCCTCGTGCTCAGCATGGTGCGCCAGCCCATGATCCAGAACATCGCGCTGCTGTTGTGGCTCGGTGTGATCGCACTGATCATCCTGGACTCCATCGGTCTGGTGTTCCGCCTGCGCAAGGCCCTGAATGAGCGCTTCCCGAACGAGCCGCGCCGCGGCGCCGTCGCCTACGGCTTGATGCGCACTCTGCAGATGCGCCGGCTCCGCCTGCCGAAGCCGCAGGTCAAGCGCGGGGAACGACCCTGACCGGAGGGACGCCCGGCGCGTCGGGGGAAGGTTTCGCCGAGGGGGCACGCCTGTGGCTGGAGGGCTTGGGCGGACTGCGCAACGCGGTCCGTCAGGAGCTCGTGGGCCGACAGGTCGACGAACAGATCGCGCAGCGCTTCCCCGTGGGGCAGCGGCTGCGCGTTCTCGATGTCGGCATGGGGCAGGGCACCCAGGCTTTGCGCCTCGCCCGCGCCGGGCACATGGTGACCGGCCTGGAACAGGACCCGGGGATGCTGGCCGTCGCCCGAGAGGCGCTGGCCGTGGAGCCCGCCGGGATCCGCGACCGGGTCAGGCTCATGGAGGGGGACGGGCGCGAGACCGGCGCCCACTTCCTGCCGGGCAGCTTCGACGTGGTGCTGTGCCACGGAGTGCTGATGTACGTACCCGAGCCGGACGCCATGCTGGCCGGGCTGGCCCGGATGCTGGCCCCCGGCGGGCTGCTGTCCCTGCTGGTGCGCAACGGCGACGCACTCGCCATGCGGCACGGGCTGGACGGGGACTGGAAGGGCGCGCTGGCCGCCTTCGACAGCACCGACTACACCAACCGCCTCGGCCTGGACGTACGCGCCGACCGGCTGGCGGGCCTGACCGCGACGCTGTCGGGGATCGGGGCGCCGCTGCAGGCCTGGTACGGCGTACGCGTCTTCACCGACGGCACCGAGGCGGGCGGGGAGCTGCCGCCCGACGAGGAGCTGCAACGACTGCTGGCCGCCGAGGACCGCGCGGGCCGCACCGACCCCTACCGGGGTGTCGCCGCGCTGCTGCACCTCTGCGGCGTCCGGGGCTGACCCCGGCCCTTCGGCCCGCCGCAGACCGGCGGGCCGAAGGGCTCGGAGAGGTCAGGCCTCCAGCGCGGACCGCAGGCTCATGGTGTAGAGCTCGGTGCCGCTGTCGTCGGACAGCCTCACCTGTTCGGTACCGCCCTCCAGCAGGTCCTTCCAGTACTCGCCGATCCAGGACTCCGCGTCGCCCTGCGTGGTGAACTCCTCGGGCACCACCGACGGGCTCGTCTCGCTGCCCTCGGCCGTCTCGAACCGCCACGTCCACGCCATGTCCGCCTCCGTTGCTCGTCCGCTGCTCACACGCTTCTCGCCTTGAGTGTGCCCGCAGAGTAACCGGGCGCGCAGCAGTCTCCGCGACGCGGGAGGATCATCCTGTGGAACTCACTCTGCTCGGCACCGGTACCCCCGAGGGGCTGCCCCGCCCCGGCTGCCCCTGCGCCGCGTGCGCCGTCTCCGTCGGCCCGCGCTCCCGCGCCGCCACGGCGGTCCTCGTCGACGGTGCGCTGCTGCTCGACCTGACCCCCGGTGCGGTGCTGGCCGGCGCGCGGGCCGGGCGTTCGCTGACCGGTGTCCGGCAGGTCCTGCTGACCCACCCGCACGACGGGCCCGCGGTGGAGCTGCCGCCGGGCCTGCCGACCGCCGGGCGGGTGCCGGACGGGCAGGAGCTCTCGGTGATCTCCGGGCACCGGGTGCGGGCGGTGCCGATGGACGCGCCGGGCACCGGGTACGAGGTGACCGGACCGGACGGCGGCCGACTGCTGTACCTGCCGCCCGGCGGGGCGCCGGCCGGGACCGCCGGACGGGCCGGGCGGCGTCCGTACGACGTGGTGCTCGCCGACGTGCCGGGCCGCCCCGAGGCGCTGGCCCGGCTGCGGGCGAGCGGTGCCGTCGGCCCGGCCACGGACGTGATCGCCGTCCACCTCGACCACGACGTGCCGCCGGGCCGGGAGCTGGAGCGCCGGCTCGCGGCCTCCGGGGCACGGGCGGTGCCGGACGGGACCACCGTGCTCGCCGGCGACTACCGGGCGGTGCCGGACCTGCCGCGCCGCACGCTGGTGCTGGGCGGGGCGCGCTCGGGCAAGTCCGTGGAGGCGGAGCGGCGCCTGGAGGGCTTCCCCGAGGTGGTGTACGTGGCCACCGGCGGCACCCGGGACGGGGACGCGGAGTGGGCGCGGCGGATCGGCCTGCACCGGGAGCGCCGGCCGGCGAGCTGGCGGACGGTGGAGACCTGCGAGCTGGTCGGGCTGCTCGCCGAGGACGGGCCGCCGCTGCTGATCGACTGCCTGGCGTTGTGGCTGACCGACGCCATGGACCGGGCCGGGGCCTGGGACGACGAGGTGTGGGCCGAGCACGGGCGCCGGGAGCTGGGCGAGCGAACCGCTGCTCTGGTGGCGGCGGTGCGCGCGACCGGCCGCCAGGTGGTCCTGGTGAGCAACGAGGTCGGCTCGGGCGTGGTTCCGGCGACCGCCTCGGGGCGGCGCTTCCGCGACGAGCTGGGCCGGCTGAACGCAGCGGTGGCGGGCGAGTGCGAGCACGTCCTGCTCGTCGTCGCGGGGCAGGCGGCCGTACTGAAGGAGTAGGCCGGGACGGGGTGTTCACCCGGGCGGCCCGCCCGGCGAGGTGCCCGGACCGGCCGGGCCCGCCGGGGCCTGAGGGAGGACTTCACCGGCTGTACTCTCTGGCAGATGAGCACGCTGAATCTCGACGACTTCTCCGATCTGATCGAGCGCCCCGACGGGGGCGTCCGGCGTGACGCCGAGGAACGCCGCGAGCGCCTCGCCGTACCGCCCGGCGCGCTGGGGCGGCTCGACGAACTCGCCGAGTGGCTCGCCGCCGCGCAGGGGCAGGTCCCGGTCAGGGCGATCGAACGGCCCCGCGTGGTGCTGTTCGCCGCCGACCACGGCATCGCCGCCCAGGGGGTCTCCGCCCGGGCCGCGTCCACCGGGCACGAGCTGGTGCGGGACGTGCTCGACGGCTCCAGCCCGGTCGCCGTGCTGGCCGGCCGGTTCGGCGCCACGATACGGATCGTCGACGCGGGTCTCGACTGCGATCCCGGGCTGCTCCCGGCGGACGTGGTGGCACACCGCGTCCGGCGCGGCAGCGGCCGGATCGACGTCGAGGACGCGCTGACGGTCGAGGAGGCGCAGGCCGCGCTGCGGCTGGGCATGCGCGTCGCCGACGAGGAGGCCGACTCGGGCACGGACCTGGTCGTCCTCGGCGACCTGAGCGTCGGCGGGACGACCGTCGCCGCGACCCTCGTCGCGGCGCTGTGCGGAACGGACGCCTCGGTGGTCACCGGCCGTGGCGGCCGGCCCATCGACGACCTGGCCTGGATGCGCAAGTGCGCGGCGATCCGCGACGCGCTGCGCCGGGCCCGTCCGGTGCTGGGCGACCAGGTCGCGCTGCTCGCGGCGGTCGGCGGCACGGACGTCGCCGCCATCACCGGATTCCTGCTCCAGTGCGCGGTGCGCCGTACGCCCGTCATCCTCGACGGTGTTGTTTCGGCCGCGTGCGGACTGGTGGCCCAGCGGGCCGCGTTCCGGGCTCCCGACTGGTGGCTGGCGGGTCAGGCCAGCGGCGAGCCGGGCCAGGCGAAGGCACTTGACCGAATGGCACTCAACCCCGTGCTCGATCACGGCGTCACAGTGGGTGAAGGCACCGGGGCATTGCTGGCTCTCCCCCTCGTCCAGGCGGCCGCCGCGCTCGCGGCGGAGCTTCCTGAACGCGCGGCGGAGAAGCCGACGGAATGAGCCGCCGGGGGCCGCGGCCCTGACCAGGCCGTGGCCCCCGACCGCACCATCACGGACAGCGCCGCCCCATATGATCGCTTTTTATGGGAGAGGTCCGTTTGACCAGCGCAGAGACCGACCGCACCGCCGTACCGGCGACCGGTCCGTCATCCGGCAGGAAAGAGACCGGCGGGGACGCCGCCGGCAAGGCGGCGGGGGGCGGCCGGGAGACCGGTCGGGGGAGCGCCCGCTCACAGCGCGGAGCCGCGTTCGCGGTCTGGTACCTGCGCGCCGTCACCTTCATCAACTTCCTCAGCGCGGTGTGGGTTTCACTCGGCCAGGACCTGCGGCGCCACAACATCGAGGACTTCTACACCCCGTACATGCTCACCGCGGGCTTCGCGTCCGGGCTGTTCACGCTGCTGCTGGCCGTCACCCTCGGCCGCCGCAAGCGCGCCTCCTGGATCCTGAACCTCGTCCTGAGCGGCCTCCTGGCCCTGCTCCTCGCCTACGCGCTCGCCGCGTACGAGGAGATCCGCGAACACCCGCAGAACTGGGTCTCGCTGGCCCTGACCGCCCTCTTCACGGGTGCGCTGCTGCTGGGCCGCCGGGAGTTCTACGCCAAGGGCGACCGCTCCAACCCGGCGTTCGCCGCCGCCGTGGCCGCCGTCGGCCTGCTCGTCACCTCGCTCGTCGCGGCCCTCCTCGTGGGAGCCGCCAACACCTCCCCCGACAGTGCCGGCGTCTCCTTCCCGGAGCGCTGGAAATACGGCGTGATGCGGCTGATCACCCTGGCCCCCGACGACCGGACCTCCGCGGCGATCACCCCGCCCGGCTGGGTGGACGTCTTCATCAACGTCATGTCGATGCTGCTGCTGCTCGCCGTCCTGTTCGCGGCGTTCCGCTCGCGCCGCGCCGTCGACCCGATCAGCGAGGAGGACGAGGAGCGACTGCGGGCGCTGCTGGCCCGGCAGGGAGACCGCGACTCGCTCGGCTACTTCGCGCTGCGCCGCGAGAAGTCCGTCATCTGGTCCCCCACCGGCAAGGCCGCCGTGACCTACCGCGTCGTCGGCGGGGTCTCGCTCGCCTCCGGCGACCCGATCGGCGACCCGGAGGCCTGGCCCGGGGCCATCGACCCGTGGCTGGCCGAGGCGCGCGAGCACGGCTGGGTACCGGCCGTGATGGGCGCGAGCGAAGAGGCCGGGCAGATCTACGCCCGGCACGGCCTGGACGCCCTGGAGCTCGGCGACGAGGCGATCGTGGAGACCGCCGAATTCACCCTGGAGGGCCGTGCCATGCGCACCGTCCGGCAGGCGTACAACCGCGTCAAGCGGGCCGGGTACACGGTCCGCATCCGCCGCCACGCCGACATCCCGGCCGAGGAGATGGCGGAGCTGGTGCGCCGCGCCGACGACTGGCGCGACGGTGCCACCGAACGCGGCTTCTCCATGGCGCTGGGCCGGCTGGGCGACCCCGCGGACGGCCAGTGCGTGATGCTGGAGTGCACCGACGGAGACGGCGATCTGCGGGCCGTGCTGTCCTTCGTGCCGTGGGGCCCGGGGGGGCTGTCGCTGGACCTGATGCGCCGCGACCGGGACTCCGAGAACGGCCTGATGGAGTTCATGGTCATCGAGCTGCTCGCACGCTCCGCGGAGATCGGGGTCACCCAGGTCTCGCTGAACTTCGCGATGTTCCGGTCGGTGTTCGAACGCGGGTCCCGGCTCGGAGCGGGCCCCGTGCTGCGGCTGTGGCGCTCGCTGCTGAGCTTCTTCTCGCGCTGGTGGCAGATCGAGTCCCTCTACCGGGCCAACGCCAAATACCGCCCGATCTGGGAACCGCGGTTCATGCTCTTCGAGAAGAGTTCGGACCTGCTGCGCATCGGTGTCGCGGCCGGCCGGGCCGAGGGCTTCCTGGAGGCCCCCGGCCTTCCGAAGTGGCTGCACCGCAGACACCTGGAGACCCGCCGTTGACAGCGTGGAACAGCACACCACTGCGGCGGTTCGCCCGCCGCGAGTGGGGCCCCATGTTCTGGACCGTCCGGGACGCCCTCGCCCGCGACGGATGGCGGGCGATCCCGATGACCCTGGGCGCGGTCTGCCTGACCCTTGTCTTCCAGATCGTGCAGAACACCTCGTGGGGCTTCCAGCCGGTGCAGGACCTCGGTTCGGTCAAGGCCGTCGACCCGTTCTGGCTGGCCCTGCTGCGCACCCCCCTGTCCTTGTTCGTTCCGGCCCTCGACCTGCCGGTGTGGGGTGCGCTCGCGCAGATGCTCCTGGTGTTCGGCATCGCGGAGATCTGCATCGGCTGGTGGCGCACGCTGGTGATCGGCTACCTCGCCACCCTCGCCGGGACCACCTACGCGCGGATCGGTGTCGCGCTCGGCCCGGAGCACCCCTTCGGACTGCCGGTCTCCGACCGCATCGTCAACGACACCGGGCCGTCGGCGGCGGTGGTCGGCCTCGCCCTCTACCTCTGCTGGCGCCACCGGGCGTACCTGACCGGCGCCCTGGTGATCCTCTCGATGATCGGCGAGGTGCTGGTCAAGAACAACCTGGCCGGCAAGGAGCACCTGGCGGCCATCGCCGCCGTCATGGCCGTGTGCGTGGTCCGGGCCCGGTGGAGCCAGGTGCGCTCCCGCGTCCCGGTCGGCCAGGGCCCTCCGCCCTGAGCGGCTCCCCGGCAGGCCGTACCGTATCGGGGTGACGACAGACCGCGGGCCGTTCGCCCCCACCCGACAGTGGTTGCGGGGCCATCCGCTGGCCACGGACGGCGTACTGGCGTTCGGCGCGCTCGTCGCCATGGTCGTCGGCTCCTTCGCCGATCCGCACGGGCCGCACGGGCCCACCTTCGGGACGCGTACCCCCGAGCCCTTCTCCCTGCTGCTGATGCTGCTCGGCTCGGCGGCGCTGGTGTTCCGGCGCCGGCGGCCGCGCGCCGTGCTCGCGGTGACCTGCGGGCTTTCGCTGCTGGAGCTGACCACCGGGGAGCCGCGGGCACCGGTCGCCATGTGCACGGTGATCGCCCTCTACACGGTGGCGGCCCACACCGACCGGCCGACGACCTGGCGGATCGGGCTGCTCACGATGACGGGCCTGACGGGCGTGGCGATGCTCGCCGGGCCGCTGCCCTGGTACGCGCAGGAGAACCTCGGGATCTTCGCCTGGACGGGCATGGCCGCGGCGGCCGGGGACGCCGTGCGCAGCCGACGGGCCTTCGTCGACGCCATCCGCGAGCGCGCCGAACGGGCCGAGCGCACCCGCGACGAGGAGGCCCGGCGGCGGGTCGCGGAGGAGCGGCTGCGGATCGCCCGGGACCTCCACGACGTGGTGGCCCACCACATCGCCCTGGTCAACGTGCAGGCCGGGGTGGCCGCGCACGTCATGGACAAGCGGCCGGACCAGGCCAAGGAGGCGCTGGCGCACGTACGGGAGGCCAGCCGGTCGGCGCTCAACGAGCTGCGGGCGACCGTCGGCCTGCTCAGGCAGTCCGGGGACCCGGAGGCGCCGACCGAGCCGGCGCCGGGGCTCGGCGTCCTCGACGAGCTGGTGGACACCTTCCGGCACGCCGGACTGCCGGTGGAGGTGATCGTCCAGCTGGACTGCGGGACGGGGCCCCTGCCGGCGGCGGTGGACCTGGCGGCGTACCGGGTCGTCCAAGAAGCGCTGACCAACGTGCGCAAGCACGCGGGGCCGGGGGCGCGGGCCGAAGTGAGCGTGGTCCGGGTCGGCCCGTCGGTGGAGGTGACCGTGCTCGACGACGGGGGCACGGAGCCCGCCGACGTCGAGCCGGGCGGCGGCCACGGCCTGCTCGGCATGCGGGAGCGGGCCACGGCCCTGGGCGGTTCCTGCTCCACGGGCCCCCGCTTCGGCGGCGGCTACCGCGTGCACGCCGTCCTGCCGTGGGCCTGACCGGCGGCCACGCAGGACACGCGTCCTAGGGGCAGGTCCTGCGCCAGGCGTCGAGGTCGTACCGCTTCTGGATCGAGCTGAGCCGCAGTGTCTTCGACCCCCTGCAGAAACTCGACGTCGACCGTTCGTACTCCGCGTGGAAGACGGCCTTGCCGGCCTCGATGAAGGGGGTCAGCCGGTCGCACTCGTCGTACTGCGCGCACTGCTCGTTGACCGCGAAGTCGAAGTCCCCGACGAGCTGCGGGATCTGGTCGAGGTCGTTCTTCAGGCCGACGGCCATGCCCCGGTCGTGTGCGAGCTTCGCGATCAGCCGGTTGTAGCGCAGCTGATCGTCGGCGGTGAGCGGGAATCCGGAGGCGTTCTTGTAGCCGTCCATGTTGTCCGGCTCGACCGCGTCGAAACCCTTCTCCCGGCACATGTCGAACCGCTTGGCCATCAGGGGCTCCAGTTCCGCCACGCGCCGGATGTCCAGCCAGCGCTCGCCCTCCCAGCCGTTGCCCTTGCCGAGCAGGTCCCGCGGGAACGCTTCCGCGTCCGGCCGGAAGTCCTCCCACGCCCCGGTGGAGAGGTAGCAGATGGTCCGGCGGCCGGCCTTGCGCAGCTCGGCGACCTGTTCCCGCGTGGTGGTGAACCCGTCGACGTCGTAGACGGGTGCCTTCACCGAGGTGTCGAGCCTGCCGGTGAGCTGCCACTGCCAGTCGGTGCCGGGCGGGGGCTGCCAGCGCCCGCCGGGAGCGGTTTCCGGCCGGCGGCGCGGTTCGCCGTCGTCGTCCGGTCCGGCCGTGCAGGCGGCGAGCAACAGGAGGGGCAGGACCAGCAGGAGTCGCAGCGGCCGCGGTGTCCTCATCCCGCCGTCTCCAGGGCGTACGGGAGGGTGCCCCACGGGTGCGGGCCGTTGCCCGGGACCGCGCAGTGCACGCCCGCACCCCGCTGCGCGGCGAGTGCTCCGGCGAGCCGGGCGGCGATCTCTCCGGGAGGGACGCCGTACACGAGGTGGCAGAACCGCTGGGCGGGGTGGTCGGCGGTCCAAGGCGGTGGCGCCCCCGCCGCCCGGTAGGCGTCCCAGGGGCCCTCGAAGGTGACGAGCAGGTCGGCGAGTTCCACGTAGCCCGGATGCGGGTGTGCCCCGTGGTTGAGGACGAGCGTACGGGCGCCCGCGGCCCGGGCGGCGACCGTGAGCCGCCCGTAGTGCGGGAGCAGTTCGGGGTCGGCGGCGGCCTGGTCGAGGAAGGCCCCGTCGGCGGCGTACCAGTCGCGGTGGCGCAGCAGGTCCTGCACCACCGCGGCGTGCGGGCGGCGCCCGTAGTCGGTGTCGACGTAGCCGAGGACGGGCACGCCGGCCTCCCGGAGCCGCTCGGCGACGCTCGCGAACCGCTCGTCGCGGGCGGCGCCGGGTCCGCTGCCGGGGTTGAGGACCACCGAGTGGAGCCGGTCCGCGCCGCGGATGAGCCGCTCCCAGGCCTCGGGCCGTTCGGCGGGATGCTCGTACAGGGGCACCAGCAGCATGGGGTCCTTCTTCTTCTCCGGCACATACGTCTCGGGCGTCATCGGTGGGCGGTCGCGCGGCCCAGGAGCAGGCATACCAGGGTGGCCAGCGCGGCGGCGGCCGTGCCCGCGACGATCAGCTGAACGGCCCGGGGCTGGGCCAGCCCGGTCAGCAGGGCCAAGCTCTGGGCGACGGCGGCCGAGGCGCAGACCACGGCCGCGGGCCGGACGGCTCCGAAGGACTGCAGGAGCAGCCCGCTCCACATGACCGTCCCGAGGAGCAGCAGGGTGGCGACGCGGACCCCGGTGAGCCCGGGGGCTCCGGGCCACAGGAGGGTTCCGGTCACGCCGAGGGCCAGCAGCACCGACAGGTAGACGCCGAGGCAGCGGGCCAGGGTGGTCAGCATCCGGCGCCGGAACTGGCGGGGCGAGCGGGCCCCCTGCAGCCCGGAGAGGGTGCCGCTGCGGAAGCGGTGCAGCAGCCACTCGGCGGGGCCCATGCTGAGGGTGAGGGCCACCGCCGACGGAGCGGCGACGGCCTCGGCCGGACCTCCGGCGAGCACCTCGCCCAGGGCGGCGTAGAGCACGAGCAGGCCCGTGCCCAGGCCGAACACGCCGAAGGGCACCGAGTCCCCGAGCCGGGGTCCGCGGGACGCGTACTCCTCCTCGGCACCGCGCAGCATCTGCCAGCGCACCGGGCCGACGCGGGCGGGCCGGCGGGCCGCCCGGCCCCGGATCCGGCGTGCGGCGGCCCGGAGCCCGTCGGCCAGCGGGAGCTCCCGTAGGGCCAGGGTGCAGGCGGCCACCAGGGACACCACCAGGAGCGTCACCCGGACCGGCACGGGCAGGTCGACGAAGAGCACGGCCACGGCTCCGGCGGCCATCGGGGCGAGGGCCGCGAGCAGCACCCGCTCCCGGCCGAGGACCAGCAGGCAGGTGGCGGCCCCGACGTACAGGGCCTGACCGGCGGCGAAGGCGGAGGAGAACGGCGGCCCGCCGGGCACGGACAGCGCCGCGGCGGTGCCCAGCAGGGCTCCGACGGGGGCGCCGACGAGCAGGGTCCGCCCGGCGGCGGGCCGGTCGCCGAGGCCGAGCCAGGAGTAGGCGCGGTGGGACAGGGTCTGGTCCCAGCACCACCCTATGAGCGCTCCGGCGAGCAGGGTCAGGGTCCCGGCGGGCAGGCCGAGGCGGTCCGGCGGGCCTTCGAGGAGGGGGGCGCCCAGGAGGTAGGCCAGGCCGGGCAGGGCGAAGATGACCCCGCGCAACAGGCAGGCGGAGAGGGAGACCTTCCAGGGGTCGGCGGCGGGCCCCGGCTCCGGGAAGGAGCGGGGCACGCGTGCGTAGAGCTCCTCGGCGAGGGCGAAGGAGTCACGTCGGCCGTAGGTGAGCCGGATGTACTCGTCGGTCATGCCGTCGGATTCGAGGACGGCGGCGATCTCGTCGGGGTGGACGGCGGAGGCGATGAACACGTCGAGGCGTTCGGCCAGTTCGTCCATCGGGTCGGCGGCGGGCCCGGCGTCCCCGGCACGCGGCCGGGGGATCGCCGGGAGGGTTCCGGAGCCGGCGCCCGGCCCGGATCCGGGCGGCTTGAGCCAGAGGGATCCGCTCACCAGGCCCCCCCTTTCCCGGCCTCTTTGTGGGAACGCCCCAGGGCCGCGAGTTCGCGGTACCAGGGGTCGGCGAGCCGCTGGGTCCACGCGTCGCCCGCGTGGACGGGCAGGACGGGCTGGCCCGCCAGTTCCCGGTAGATGTGCCGGAAGCCGTCCACGGACTGGTGGAGGGTGAACTTCTCCACGACCCGCTTGCGCGACATCCGGCCGAGTTCGGCACGGCGTTCGTCGTCGCGGAGCAGGGCGAGGGTGGCGCGGGCCATGGTTTCGGGCTCGCGCGGCGGCACGACCAGACCGGTGTCCCCGACGGCCTCGCGGACGCCGCCGACGTCGGTGGAGACGGTGGTGCGGCCGCAGGACATGGCTTCGATGATGCTGAAGGGGAAGCCCTCGCTGATGGAGGAGAGCATCACGACGGAACCGGCCGCGTAGGCCCGGGCGACCTGCTCGATGCGGCCCTCGTAGGTGATCCCGTCGGTCACGCCGAGTTCGGCGGCGAGCTTCTCCAGGCGCAGCTTGTAGTCCTCGCAGCCGGCCGGGACGGGGCCGAAGAGGCGCAGCCTCAGGGCGGGCAGCTCCTCGCGCATGAAGGCGTAGGCCCGGACCAGTGTTTCGAGGTCCTTGATCGGGTCGATGCGGCCGCACCAGCTGAGGGTGGGCACGTCCGGTTCGGGCCCGGCCTCGGGGAAGGCGTGCGGGTCGACGCCGTTGTAGACCGTGCGGATCCGCTCGGAGTCGGCGCCTCCGCGCTCCTCCCAGCGGCGGTTGTACTGGTTGCAGGGGGTGATCAGGTCGGCCTGGCGGTAGCCCTCGGTGTTGAGCTCGCGGTAGAAGGCGAGCATGAGCGCCTTGACGGGCCAGCGCTGTTCGGCGGTGCGGTAGCCGAGGTAGCGCTCGCGCAGGTAGATTCCGTGCTCGGTGAGGAGGAAGGGCACCCCGTCGAGGTGTTTGGCGGCGAGCGCGGGCAGGGTGGCGAGGCCGCTGCTGACGGCGTGCGCGACGCTGTCGGGCGGGATGCGGACCGCGAGCGGGCGCAGCGCGTGTTCCAGCAGGTCGGTCACGGTGAGCGCGTCGTGGATGGTGGGCGCCGCCTCGGCGGTGGACAGGCCGGGCCGGGTCCAGACCTTCATCAGGAGGCGCAGAACCGATTCGGACCGCAGGGCCGCGGCGAGTTTCCCGGCCCGGGCCAGCACCGCGAGCTCGCGCAGGGCCTCGGAGAAGGTGCGGTCGGCAGGGTCGGCAGCCGGGTCGAGCAGGGCGAGCAGGAGGCGCTCGTAGACCTCGGTGAAACGGCGGTGGGCCTTGCCGCGCAGGGCCGACCGGCGGCCCCGGCCGGGTGGCGGACCCCAGAGCGGGACGGCCGTGTGCCGGTAGACGTTGCGGGGCAGTTCCCAAGTGACCGGCTCGCGTCCGGAGCCGGTCAGGGCTATGACGTTGAAGTCGACCTCCGGCATGCCGCGGACCAGTTGGTCGCACCAGGTGCTGACGCCCCCGTGGACGTGTGGATAGGTGCCTTCGGTGAGCATGGTGACGTGACGCCCATGACTCATGCGGTGTGTCCCCCCAGGACGGAAAAGGGGCCGGCGCCCGTGGGTTCGCGGAGCGCCGGCGCGGTGCTACTCGGTGGTGTCGTGCGGGACGGTCAGCTGGGCAGCTTGAGCGCGATGGAGCGCTGCAGGAGCTCGGGGGCGGTCCAGGCGGAGCGGCTGCCGGCATAGGCGGTGCCGAAGTCCGCCGTGCCGAGCAGCATCTGCTTCTTGGTGCCGTTGGGGGCGGTGATTGGTGCGACGACTCCGGAGGGGGCCTTGATGGTGACGTCGTTGCCGATGCGGTAGGCCGTGACCTTGCCGTCGGCGAGGGCCTTGTCCCAGGCCGCGCGGCGCTGGAACTCGACACCGGTGTCCTTCATGGACTGGTTGACGATCGGAGCGCTCGGCGCGTAGAGGGCACGGTAGGTGTCGAGGACCTGGTTGAGCACCGGGTAGAGGGTCCGGTCCTCGGCCAGGTTGGACTGGTGGACGTAGTGCGGCCGCGGGTCGTTGGCCAGGACGTGCCGCAGGGCGGTGCGGGCCTCGGCCGGGACGATGTAGTCGAGGTAGCCGGTGGTGACGTCCAGCGGGGCGGGCAGGCAGGTGGACGTCGCCGGGTCGTCCTCGCAGACGCCGCTGCCGCCGTGGGCGCGGCTGGTGTAGATCCAGTTGTACTCGTCGGCCATCTCGGCGTTGGTGCCCGTGTTGTAGTACACGTTCATGGGGTGGCGGGGGACCGTGAGGGCGGAGCCGACCGGGCGCTGGTCGGGCTCGCGGGAGTTGTCGCTGCCGGCCCACTTCACGCCGTTGTCGGCGAGGGCGGCGGCCAGGTTGGGGTTGTCCACGGGCTGCTGGGGAGCGGTCTTGAGGCCGGAGTGCTCGCCGGTGACGAGTTCGGTCCTGTCGAGGACGATGCCCTTGGCGGCGGCCCAGTTGTTGTTGTCGCGGATCTGGGCGGAGATCTCGGCGCGGCTCATGTACTGGATCGCGCCCTGGGCGTCCGTGGTGCAGGTCCACGGCACGACGGCGGTGTTCTGGATGCAGCCGAGGAACGGGTGCGTGTAGGTGTGGTTCATCCAGCGGTACTTGGCCCGGTCGGCGACGAGCTGGGCGGTGAGTTCGTCGACGCCGCCGTTCTCGGCCTTCCACTCCTCGCCGGCCCCGCCGTTGAAGAGCATGTCCAGCTTGAAGTTCTTGGACGTCTGCCACTGCGCCGCGTACACCGCGTCCGCGGCGCTCATCCGGATGGTGCTCTCCTGGCCCTCGCCGCCCGCGCAGGCGTAGTCGCCCGGCGTGCAGTTCAGCTCCTTGTTCCAGCGGGCGTCGGGGGCGAACACGTCGTCGACGTGGACCGCGAAGTAGTTGCGGCTCTGGCCGAGGTGCACCCCTTGGGTCAGCCAGTCGACGATGCCGCGGGCCAGCAGCCGGAACTGCTGCTGGTACTGGTTGTAGCCGAAGGTGACGACCAGTTCGCTGCGTCCGTCGTGCGTGTACTCGCCGACCAGGGAGGCCCGGCCGGAGCCGACGGGCGCGTCGAGGTAGCTGGTGTAGCCGGGGCGCGGCTTGGCCATGTAGCCGTAGCTCTCGGGCACCAGGGCGGAGTTGTCCTCGAAGGTGACCTGCCCGCCGAGGTAGGCGAAGGGGCCGGCCTTGCCGGCCGCGGTGACGGCGGCCTGGGTGCCGTCGAGCTGGCCGCTGTAGCCTCCGTTGTCCGTGTACTCCAGCCCGACGCCCGGGTGGGCCCAGGTGTAGGCGTCGACCTGGCGGATCCCGTACGTCGTCTCGTACGCGGTGAGCGCGGCCATCTCGGCCGAGCCCTCGCCGAACGGGTTCTCGTTGGGCAGCACCACGCCCTGGTACTTGGCGCGCGGCCGGCCGTCGACGGTGTCGCTCAGGAACGCCGCGTTGATGACCGGACGGCCACTGCTGCCCAGCTGGACACGGGTGTAGGGCACTCCGGTGTCGCGGAGCTCCGCGGTGATCGCCTCGACCGAGCTGCCGCCGTCGTCGACGACGAGCACCTTGAGGTCGATCCGCGGTGCCGTGGCCGCCTGGGCGGCCGCGGCGGGTACTGCGACGGACACCAGGGCGGCCGCGGCCATGACGGCGGCCAGCCTGTTCATCCGATTCTTGTTGACCATGTCGGCCTTTCCCCCCGCAGGGCATCCCTCGACACGGCCCTTGGCGGTCGGCCGGGCCGGGGAGGCTCTGTGGAAATCATGCAAAGGGACCCCGCGTCCCCTTGCGAGAGTGGACCGAGTCTTTCGGACCTCGTCAGGTCTACGCGGCAAACCTGGAGCAGAGTCCACGGATGGGTGAACCTGGCGGCTGCTTGATCGAACAACTTGCCAAACCTTCGAGTGACGTACGGGCGAGCGCGTGCGCGTAGGCTCCCTGCAGGCGGCCGTCGGGCCCCGAATACGATCGCTACGGATGGCCGTCCACCCACTCGGCCCACACACACAAACGGAAGCGAGACTTCACCACCGTGACTGCTCTGACTCTCAGCACTGCCGGCGCGGCGACGCTGCGCGCCGACGCCCTCGTCGTCGGTGTCGCAAAGGGCCCCAAGGGCGCGATCGTCGCCGCGGGCGCCGAGGCCGTGGACAAGGCGTTCGACGGCAAGCTCGCCGGTGTCCTGGACGCGCTCGGCGCCTCGGGTGCCGAAGGCGAGGTCACCAAGCTGCCGGCCCCGGCGGGCCTCAAGGTCCCGGTCGTGCTGGCGGTGGGACTCGGCTCCGTCCCTGAGAAGGACGAGTCGTTCGACGAGGAGGTACTGCGCCGCGCCGCCGGTGCCGCCGCCCGCGCGCTGCACGGCAGCAAGAAGGCCGGCTTCGCCCTCCCGCTGGAGGACGCCTCCGCCGTCACCGCCGTCGCCGAGGGCGCGCTGCTGGGCGCGTACGCCTTCACCGCCTACCAGGGCGGCGAGAAGAAGGCCGGCAAGGAGAAGGACTCCGGTCCGAAGCAGCCGCTCGCCGAGGTGGCCCTGGTGGGCGCCAAGCCTCGCGACAAGGAGCACAAGGCCGCCGCCGAGCGCGCCGCGGTCGTCGCCGCCGAGGTCAACGTCGCCCGTGACCTGGTCAACACCCCGCCGAACGACCTGACCCCCGAGGACTTCGCCGCGGTCGCCTCCGCGGCCGCGAAGGAGAACGGCGTCAAGGTCCAGGTGCTGGACGAGAAGGCCCTGGTCAAGGGTGGCTACGGCGGCATCATGGGCGTCGGCAAGGGCTCCGAGAACCCGCCGCGCCTGGTGAAGCTCAGCTACACGCACCCCAAGGCGGAGAAGACGCTGGCCTTCGTCGGCAAGGGCATCACCTACGACTCGGGCGGCATCTCGCTGAAGCCGGCCGGCCACAACGAGACGATGAAGTGCGACATGGCCGGCGCCGCCGCCGTCTTCGCTTCCGTCATCGCGGCCGCGAAGCTGGGCCTGCGGGTCAACGTCACCGGCTGGCTCGCGCTCGCCGAGAACATGCCGTCCGGTTCCGCCACCAAGCCCGGTGACGTGCTGCGCATGTACAGCGGCAAGACCGTCGAGGTCCTCAACACGGACGCCGAGGGCCGCCTCGTCCTCGGCGACGCGCTGACCAAGGCCTCCGAGGACGCTCCCGACGCCATCGTCGACGTCGCCACCCTGACCGGCGCGATGGTGCTGGCCCTCGGCGACCGCACCTTCGGGATCATGGCGAACGACGACGCCTTCCGCACCTCGATCCACGAGATCGCGGAGGAGGTCGGCGAGGCCTCCTGGCCGATGCCGCTCCCCGCCGAGCTGCGCAAGACCATGGACTCCCCCACCGCGGACATCGCGAACATGGGCGTCCGCATGGGCGGCGGCCTGATCGCCGGCCTCTTCCTGCAGGAGTTCGTCGGCGAGGGCATCACCTGGGCCCACCTCGACATCGCCGGCCCGGCCTTCCACGAGGGCGCGCCGCACGGCTACACCCCCAAGGGCGGCACCGGCTCGGCCGTACGCACCCTGGTGCGGCTGGCCGAGCGCACGGCCACGGGCGACCTGGGCTGACCCGGTCGGTGTGACGCCTGACGCACCCCGGGGCCCGGCGGGCCCCGGGGTGCGTTCAGCCGACGACGAAATCCGTAGGTTCCTACGCCGCGGTAACCCTCACTTCGGAGAGAACGCCCTCTCACAACGTGGGCCCGGCGTCCCGCGTTCCCCCGACAAATGCGAAGATGGGTTCTCGGCAGGACAGGGCCCCCACCACAGGGCCGAAGAAACAGCGGCCGATTACCAGCCGCCGCCCGGTCACAGAGGACCGGTGCCCGGCGCACATGCATGGAGGACGTGACGTGGCGAACGACGCCAGCACCGTTTTCGACCTAGTGATCCTCGGCGGTGGCAGTGGCGGTTACGCCGCGGCGCTGCGCGCATCCCAGCTGGGTCTGGACGTTGCCCTGATCGAGAAGAACAAGCTCGGCGGCACCTGCCTGCACAACGGCTGCATCCCCACGAAGGCTCTGCTGCACGCGGGTGAGATCGCGGACCAGGCGCGCGAAGCCGCCCAGTTCGGCGTGAAGGCCACCTTCGAGGGCATCGACATCGCGGGGGTGCAGAAGTACAAGGACGAGGTCATCTCGGGTCTGTACAAGGGCCTGCAGGGCCTGGTCGCCTCCCGCAAGGTGACGTACATCGAGGGTGAGGGCCGCCTTTCCTCGCCGACCTCCGTCGACGTGAACGGCCAGCGCATCCAGGGCCGCCACATCCTGCTGGCGACCGGCTCCGTGCCGAAGTCCCTGCCGGGCCTGAACATCGACGGCAACCGCATCATCTCCTCGGACCACGCGCTCGTCCTGGACCGCGTGCCCGAGTCCGCGATCGTCCTGGGCGGCGGCGTCATCGGCGTCGAGTTCGCCTCGGCGTGGAAGTCCTTCGGGTCCGAGATCACCGTCATCGAGGGCCTGAAGCACCTCGTGCCGGTCGAGGACGAGAACAGCTCCAAGCTGCTGGAGCGCGCCTTCCGCAAGCGCGGCATCAAGTTCAACCTCGGCACCTTCTTCGACAAGGCCGAGTACACCGAGAACGGCGTCCGCGTGACGCTGGCCGACGGCAAGACCTTCGAGGCCGAGGTGCTGCTGGTCGCCGTCGGCCGCGGCCCGGTCTCGCAGGGCCTGGGCTACGAGGAGCAGGGCGTCGCGATGGACCGCGGCTACGTCCTGGTCGACGAGTACATGCAGACCAACGTGCCGACGATCTCGGCCGTGGGCGACCTCGTCCCGACCCTCCAGCTCGCGCACGTCGGCTTCGCCGAGGGCATCCTGGTCGCGGAGCGTCTGGCCGGTCTCAAGACCGTCCCGATCGACTACGACGGTGTCCCGCGCGTCACCTACTGCCACCCCGAGGTCGCTTCCGTCGGCATCACCGAGGCCAAGGCCAAGGAGATCTACGGCGCGGACAAGGTCGTGGCCCTCAAGTACAACCTGGCGGGCAACGGCAAGAGCAAGATCCTGAAGACCGCGGGCGAGATCAAGCTCGTCCAGGTCAAGGACGGTGCCGTGGTCGGCGTCCACATGGTCGGTGACCGGATGGGCGAGCAGGTCGGCGAGGCCCAGCTGATCTACAACTGGGAAGCCCTGCCGGCCGAGGTCGCGCAGCTCATCCACGCGCACCCGACCCAGAACGAGGCGCTCGGCGAGGCCCACCTGGCCCTGGCCGGCAAGCCGCTTCACTCGCACGACTAGTTCGTCCCGGGCGCGACGACCACTTCCGCACTTTCGTAAGGAGCAACAGAAACCATGTCGGTTTCCGTAACCCTTCCGGCGCTCGGCGAGAGCGTCACTGAGGGCACTGTCACCCGCTGGCTGAAGGCCGAGGGCGAGCGCGTCGAGGCCGACGAGCCGCTGCTCGAGGTCTCGACCGACAAGGTCGACACCGAGATCCCGTCGCCCGTCGCCGGCATCCTGGCCTCCATCAAGGTCGCCGAGGACGAGACCGTCGAGGTCGGCGCCGAGCTGGCCGTCATCGACGACGGTTCCGGCGCCTCGGCGGCCGCCCCGGCTGCCGAGCCGGCCGCCGCCGAGGCCCCCGCGGCCGCTCCGGCCCCCGCTGCCGAGGCCCCCGCGGCCCCGGCTCCGGCCGCCGAGGCCCCCGCTGCCGAAGCCCCTGCCGCCTCCGGCACCGATGTCGTGCTGCCCGCCCTGGGCGAGTCCGTCACCGAGGGCACCGTCACCCGCTGGCTGAAGGCCGTCGGCGAGTCGGTCGAGGCCGACGAGCCGCTGCTGGAGGTGTCCACGGACAAGGTCGACACCGAGATCCCCGCGCCGGTCTCCGGCACCCTGCTGGAGATCCTGGTCGGCGAGGACGAGACCGCCGAGGTCGGCGCGCGTCTGGCCGTCATCGGCGTCGCCGGTGCCGCCCCGGCCGCTCCGGCTCCGGCCGCAGCCCCGGCCCCCGCCGCCGAGGCCCCCGCGGCCCCGGCCGCCGCTCCGGCTCCGGCTCCGGCTCCGGCTCCGGCTCCGGTCCAGCCCGCCCCGGCCGCCGCTCCGGCTCCGGTCCAGCCCGCCGCCCCGGTGGCCGCCCCGGCTCCGGTGACCCCGGCTCCGGCCGCTGCCCCGGCGTCCGCCGGCGACGAGGGCGCGTACGTGACCCCGCTGGTGCGCAAGCTCGCCTCGGAGTCCGGCGTGGACCTGTCCGCCGTCTCGGGCACGGGTGTCGGCGGACGCATCCGCAAGCAGGACGTCCTGGCCGCCGCCGAGGCCGCCAAGGCCGCTGCCGCCGCGCCGGCCCCGGCCGCCGCTCCGGCCGCCAAGGCCCCGGCCGCCGCGGTCTCCGAGCTGCGCGGTCAGACCGTCAAGATGACCCGCATGCGCAAGGTCATCGGCGACAACATGATGAAGGCCCTGCACTCGCAGGCTCAGCTCAGCTCCGTGGTCGAGGTGGACATCACCAAGATCATGAAGCTGCGCGAGAAGGCCAAGGCCGGCTTCCTCGCCCGCGAGGGCGTCAAGCTGTCCCCGATGCCGTTCTTCGTCAAGGCCGCCGCCCAGGCGCTGAAGGCCCACGCGGTCGTCAACGCCCGGATCAACGAGGACGAAGGCACCATCACCTACTTCGACTCGGAGAACATCGGCATCGCCGTGGACTCCGAGAAGGGCCTGATGACCCCGGTCATCAAGGGTGCGGGCGACCTCAACCTGGCCGGCATCTCCAAGGCGACCGCCGACCTGGCCGCCAAGGTCCGCGGCAACAAGATCACGCCGGACGAGCTGTCGGGCGCGACCTTCACCATCAGCAACACCGGTTCGCGCGGTGCGCTGTTCGACACGGTCATCGTGCCGCCGAACCAGGTCGCCATCCTGGGCATCGGTGCCACGGTCAAGCGCCCGGTGGTCATCGAGACCGCCGAGGGCACCAACATCGGCATCCGCGACATGACGTACCTGACCCTGTCCTACGACCACCGTCTGGTGGACGGCGCGGACGCGGCCCGGTACCTCACCGCGGTCAAGGCGATCCTCGAGGCCGGCGAGTTCGAGGTCGAGCTCGGCCTCTGAGCCGAACGGCTTGTAACCAGCCTCACTGTCGGCGCCCCCGTCCGGGATACTCCCGGGCGGGGGCGCCGCCGTATTGTCTACGCATCAGGCCCCGCAACGACCCTGCTCACCCATCAGGAGATGAAGCCCCGATGATCACCCCACCCGTCGTGCACTCGCTGCGCGAGCAGATCCGCGAGCACATCGTGGAGGGGATCGTCAGCGGGCGCTGGAAGCCCGGTGAGCGGATCGTGGAACGGCGCATCGCCGTGGAGCTGGAGGTCAGCCAGACCCCCGTGCGGGAGGCCCTGCGCGAGCTGGAGACGCTCCGGCTGATCGAGTCCGCGCCGAACAAGGGCGTGCGCGTACGGAACCTCTCCGCCGCCGACCTGGAGGAGATCTACCCGGTCCGGGCCGGTCTGGAGCAGATCGCGGCCGAGCTGGCGGCCCCGCGACTGGCAGCGGACTGCTCGGCGCTGGAGCCGCACGTCGCGGCCCTGTGGGAGGCCGACCGCAGTTCGGACGGCACGGCGCAGGTGCGGCACACGGTGGGCTTCCACCGGGAGATGGTGCGGGCCGCCGGGAACAGCGTGCTGCTGCACACCTGGGAGAGCCTGGGCATCGAGGTGTTCACGGCGCTGTCCATCCGCTGGCTCGGGACCGTCCAGAAGTCCTACGCGGAGGAGCACGAGGCGCTCGTCGAGGCCTTCCGCAGCCGGGATCCGGACATCGGTGTCCTGGTGAAGCGGCACGTCCTGGGCTGCGCGCCGAGGGCCTGAGCGACCGTTTCGCCCCTGTTTGACCGGCACCGCGTGCCCGTTTTCCTGGCACGCGGTGCCGACTTTTCCCCGGATCGACGTTTCTTTGTCACTTTTATTTGATCGATCATCGATCAGGGATTTACAGTCGTCGCGGACCTCAACCAGGTCCATCGACCCTGTCCTGCCCCGTCAGGGATTTTCTTCACCACCTCTCCTTTGTCCGGAAGGCGGCGCACAGCGATGTCCGACCCCGTAGGAAAGCTTCCGAGCGAGCTCGACCAGCTCCCGGACCGCGACACCGAGGAGACCGCCGAATGGGCGGCCTCCCTCGACGCCGTCGCCAAGGCCGCCGGTACGCGCCGCGCCGAATACCTGCTCCGCCGCACGCTCCAGCACGCCGAGGCCGCCGGCCTCGCCCTGCCGAAGCTGCTGGAGACGGACTACGTCAACACCATCCCCACCTCCGCCGAGCCCGAATTCCCGGGCGACGAGGAGATGGAAGCCCGGATCACCGCCTGGAACCGCTGGAACGCGGCCGCCATGGTGACGCGCGGTTCGAAGTACGGCGTCGGCGGCCACATCGCCACCTTCGCCTCCGCCGCGTGGCTGTACGAGACCGGCTTCCAGCACTTCTTCCGCGGCAAGGAGGCGGACGGGTCGGGCGACCAGCTCTACATCCAGGGCCACGCCTCCCCCGGCATCTACGCCCGCGCCTTCCTCGACGGGCGCATCTCCGAGCAGCAGCTCGACAACTTCCGCCAGGAGTCCGGCGGCGACGGCCTGCCGTCCTACCCGCACCCGCGGCGCCTGCCGTGGCTGTGGGAGTTCCCCACGGTCTCCATGGGCCTCGGCCCGCTCTCCGCGATCTACCAGGCGCGCTTCAACCGCTACCTGCAGAACCGGAACATCAAGGACACCGCCAACTCGCACGTCTGGGCCTTCCTCGGCGACGGCGAGATGGACGAGCCCGAGTCGACCGCCGCCCTGGCCCTGGCCTCCCGCGAGCGGCTCGACAACCTGACCTTCGTCATCAACTGCAACCTGCAGCGCCTCGACGGTCCGGTCCGCGCCAACTTCCGCGTGGTCCAGGAGCTGGAGGCCCAGTTCCGCGGCGCCGGCTGGAACGTCATCAAGACCCTGTGGGGCTCCGCCTGGGACGAGCTGTTCCAGCTCGACACCACGGGCGCCCTGGTACGCCGCCTGCGCGAGGTACCCGACGCGCAGTTCCAGACGTACGCGACCCGCGACGTGGCCTACATCCGCCAGCACTTCTTCGGCGCCAACGCCGAGCTCACCGCCCTGGGCGGCCTGCTCTCCGACGCGAAGATCTCCGAGTGCTTCCACACCTCGCGCGGCGGCCACGAGCCCCGCAAGGTCTACGCCGCGTACAAGGCCGCCCTGGAGCACAAGGGCGCGCCGACGGTCATCCTGGCGCAGACGGTCAAGGGCTACACGCTGGGTGCCGGGTTCGAGTCGAAGAACGCGAACCACCAGATGAAGAAGCTGACGATCGACGAGTTCAAGGGCATGCGCGACCTGCTCGGACTCCCGATCCCGGACAGCGCCTTCGCCGACGGCACGGTCCCGTACGGCCACCCGGGTGCGGACAGCCCCGAGGTGCGCTACCTCAACGAGCGGCGCGCGGCCCTCGGCGGTCCGGCTCCGGCCCGCAAGGTCCACCCGGTGGCCCTGCCCGCCCCGGCGGACCGCTCCTTCGCCCCGCTCCTCAAGGGGTCCGGCAAGCAGGAGATGGCCACCACCATGGCCTTCGTCCGCCTCGTCAAGGACCTGATGCGGGACAAGGAGACCGGCAAGCGCTGGGTGCCGATCGTCCCCGACGAGGCCCGCACCTTCGGTATGGAGTCCCTCTTCCCGTCGGCCGGCATCTACTCCCCGCTGGGCCAGACCTACGAGCCGGTCGACCGCGACCAGCTGATGTACTACAAGGAAGCCAAGGACGGCCAGATCCTCAACGAGGGGATCACCGAGGCCGGCGCCATGGCCGACTTCATCGCCGCCTGCACGTCGTACGCGACGCACGGCGAGCCGATGATCCCCTTCTACATCTTCTACTCGATGTTCGGCTGGCAGCGCACCGCCGACCAGATGTGGCAGCTCGCCGACCAGCTCGGCAAGGGCTTCATCGTCGGCGCCACCGCCGGCCGCACCACGCTGACCGGTGAGGGCCTCCAGCACGCGGACGGCCACTCGCACCTGATCGCGTCCACCAACCCGGCGTCGCTCAACTACGACCCGGCCTTCGCGTACGAGATCGCGGTGATCGTCAAGGACGGCCTGCGCCGCATGTACGGCGAGCCGACGCCCGGCGAGGACTCCAACGTCTTCTACTACCTCACGGTCTACAACGAGCCGAAGGTGCAGCCGGCCATGCCGGAGGGCGTGGAAGAGGGCATCATCAAGGGCCTCTACCGCTTCAACCAGGCCTCCGACCTGGAGGGCGCGCCGGCCGCCGACGCCCCGAAGATCCAGCTCATGGCCTCGGGCACGGCAATCCACTGGATCCTGGAGGCGCAGAAGCTGCTCGCCGCCGACTGGAACGTGGCCGCCGACGTCTGGTCCGCCACCTCCTGGGGCGAGCTGCGCCGCGACGCGCTGGAGTGCGACGAGGCGCTGCTGCGCGGCGAGGTGCGCACCCCGTACGTCACCCGCGCGCTGGAAGGTGCAGCCGGCCCGGTCCTCGCGGTCTCCGACTGGATGCGCCAGGTCCCGGACCAGATCAGCCAGTGGGTGGAGCAGGACTACACCTCCCTGGGCACGGACGGCTTCGGGCTGTCCGACACCCGTGAGGGCGCCCGCCGCCACTTCGGTGTCGACGCCCCGTCGATCGTGGTGGCCGCGCTGGCCCAGCTCGCCCGCCGTGGCGAGGTACCGGCGTCCGCCGTCAAGGAGGCCCGGGAGCGCTACGGCCTCTGAGCCGTGTGAATCCGGACGAGAAGGGCCGGTGCCCGCCCCGCAGGGGGCGGGCACCGGCCTTTCGCCGTACGAGCGGTGGCGGCGCCGGGGCGCAGCCGTGATGCTGGAGCCGTGATGGACGAGACGGAGTTCTGGGAGATCGTCGACCGTACCCGTGAGGCCGCCGACGGCGACCCCGAGGAGCATGCCGAGCTGCTCGTGGAGCGGCTGGCACAGCTCGATCCGGATTCCGTCCTGGACTTCGCCCGGCACTTCGAGTCCCGGTACAACCGGGCGTACACGTGGGACCTGTGGGGCGCGGCCTGGGTGCTGCTCGACGGGGCCAGCGACGACGCCTTCGACTACTTCCGCTGCTGGCTGATCGGCCAGGGGCGGGAGGTCTTCGAGGGCGGGGTGCACGATCCGGACCACCTGGCGGAGCTGCTCGGCGACTTCGACGAGGAGATCGACGGGGACGGCGAGGAGCTCGGGTACGCGGCCGACGAGGCGTACGAGCAGTTGACCGGGGCGGTGGCTCCGGACCTGGGCATCGCGTTGCAGGCGGCGGAGCCGGAGGGCGCCCCGCTGGACTTCGAGAACGAAGCCGTGCTCGCGGAGCGCTTCCCCCGGCTCTGGGACCGGTTCAGAGGCTGACGCTCCGGTTCAGCAGTGTGTGCCGCCGTCGATGCGGATCTCGGTTCCGGTGATGAAGGCGCCGTCCTCGGATCCCAGCATGGCGACCACCCCGGCGACGGTCTCGGGGCCGGCGAAGCCCTGGCCGATGGCCGGGGCCAGCTTGGCGAAGAGGGACCAGTCGGTGTCCTCGGGCAGGCCGGGGCCGCTGCCGGTGGTCATGCCGCTCTCGATGGATCCGGGCGCGACGCTGACGAAGCGCAGGCCCTGCTTGCTGTACTCGGCGGCGAGCGCGTGCGTCATGGACTGGATGCCGCCCTTGCTGGCCGCGTAGGCGGACATGTAGGGGTGGGCGAAGGACGCCGAGGTGGAGCTGAAGTTCACGACGACCGGCCGGTCGGCGGCCAGCAGGGCCGGCAGGGACTCCCGGATCATCAGGAAGGTGCCGGTCAGGTTGACCGCGATCACCTGGTTCCACAGGTCGAGCGTGGTGCGGTGGGTGTGCGCGGAGCGCAGGATGCCCGCCGCGTTGACGAGTACGTCGATCCCGCCGAGGGTGCCGGTCGCGGTGGCGACACCTTCCTTGACGGCGTTCTCGTCGGATATGTCGAGGAGCGCGGTGGTGAGCCGGTCCCCGTGGCCCGCGGCGGCGGCTTGTTCGGCGGTGGCCTCCAGTCCGGCCCCGCTGACGTCCACCGCGTGGACCCGGCCACCCTCGGCGAGGAGGCGGTGGACGGTGGCGCGGCCGATGCCGGAGCCGCCGCCGGTGATGAGGACGCGACGTCCTTCGTAACGGTTCATGGCGTGAGCGTACCGAAGGAGTGGCACATTTTGTCATAGTGGCAGGAAATGCCTTACGACAGGAGGCGAACGGTAGGCTGCACCTCGTGAGATCCCCTCGTCCGTACGCCCCCCAGGCCGGCCCCGGCGCGCTGTCGCTGACCGAGCGCCGCAAGGCCGCCACGCAGCTCGACATCGCCCGCGCCGCCTGCGAACTGTTCGCCGCACACGGCCCCGACGGCACCACCGCCGAGGACATCGCCCACCGGGCCGGCGTGGCCCTGCGCACCTTCTACCGCTACTTCCGCAACAAGCAGGAGGCCGTGGCCCCGCTCCTGGCGGGCGGCGGCGACGCCTGGCGCGCACTGCTCGCGGAGGAGGACCCGGGCACACCCCTCGCCGAGGCCCTGGAGCGCGCCGTCACGCGCTCGCTGAGCGGCCCGCAGGCGGTCGGGGAGGGCCTGGAGGTAACCCGCGGCCTGCTGCGCGCGGCGGCGGACGACGAGGCGCTGCGCGCGGTCTGGTACCGCGTGAACCAGGATTCCGAGGAACGCCTGGTACCGGTGATCGGCAGGCTGGCGGGGCCGGACGCCGAGCTGCGGGAGGTACGGCTGTTGGCGGCTGCGGCCACGGACGCGATCCGGGTTGCGTTGGAACTGTGGTCGGCGACGGACGCCCCGGTCTCGGGGCCCGGTTCCCCGACTGAGCTCGCGGTCCTGTGCCTGCGCGACCTGACCGGGGCGATGCCCCTGCTGCGCTGAGCCGGCGCAGCAGGGGCATCGCCCGGGTCCCGCAGCCTCTGCGGTCCGATCGGCCTCAGCGGCCGCCGCCCCAGTTCCCGCCGCCGCCGTCACCGCCACGGCCACCGCCCCAGTCCCCGCCGCCGTCACCGCCACGGCCACCGCCCCAGTCGTTCCCGTGGCCGTTGCCGCCGCGACCGTTGCCCCAGTCCCCGCCGCCGTCGCCACCGCGACCATTGCCCCAGTCGTTCCCGTGGCCGTTGCCGCCGCGACCGTTGCCCCAGTCGTTCCAGTGGCCGTTGCCGCCGCGGCCGGAGTTGTTCCAGTTCGCGTCGTCGTGCCAGTTGTTGTGGCGCCAGTCGGAGTCGCGCCAGTTGCTGTCGCGCCAGTAGCCGCGGTCCCCACCGACGCCGGCGTTGTCCCAGCACCAGCTGGGCCGGTCACGCCAGTCGCGGTTGCAGCAGTAGTCCCACCGGGCGTCGGAGCGGTGCGAGGGGTACCGGTAGCAGTCGTAGCCGCCGTTTCCGCCGCCGCCGCTGCCTGCGACGACCGAGGCCGAAGCGCTGGCCACGGGAAGCAGACCTATGGCGATTCCTGCGGCTCCGGCCATGCCTGCCGCAACGATCCTACGGCGCATTCTCATGCACCTCCGAACATGTCTCGCTTATCCGGCCTTTAGGTCATTTCCACCCTCACTCCGCCCGGCCGACCTGTCAAAGCGGAAAGGCCCCCCGCCTCGCTCCGTGGAGCGTGGCGGGGGGCCTCCCATCAGGCATTTCTAGATGTCGAAGTACAGCTCGAACTCGTGCGGGTGCGGACGCTGCGCGATCGGGGCGATCTCGTGCGTGCGCTTGTAGTCGATCCAGGTCTCGATCAGGTCGGGGGTGAAGACACCGCCGGCCAGGAGGTACTCGTGGTCCTCCTCCAGGGCCTTGAGGACGTCCTCAAGGCTGGTCGGGACCTGCGGGACGTTCGCGTGCTCGTCCGGGGAGAGCTCGTAGAGGTCCTTGTCGATCGGCTCCATCGGCTCGATCTTGTTCTTGATGCCGTCGAGGCCGGCGAGGAGCAGGGCCGAGAAGGCCAGGTACGGGTTCGAGGACGGGTCCGGCGCGCGGAACTCGACGCGCTTGGCCTTCGGGTTCGAGCCCGTGATCGGGATGCGCATGGCGGCGGAGCGGTTGCGCTGCGAGTACACCATGTTGACCGGCGCCTCGAAGCCCGGCACCAGGCGGTGGTAGGAGTTCACCGTCGGGTTGGTGAAGGCGAGCAGCGACGGGGCGTGCTTGAGGATGCCGCCGATGTAGTAGCGGGCGGTGTCCGACAGGCCCGCGTAGCCGGCCTCGTCGTAGAACAGCGGCTCGCCGCCGGCCCACAGCGACTGGTGGACGTGCATGCCCGAGCCGTTGTCGCCGAAGATCGGCTTCGGCATGAAGGTCGCGGTCTTGCCGTTCTTCCAGGCGACGTTCTTCACGATGTACTTGAAGAGCATCAGGTCGTCGGCTGCGGCCAGCAGGGTATTGAACTTGTAGTTGATCTCGGCCTGGCCGCCGGTGCCGACCTCGTGGTGCTGGCGCTCGACCTGGAGGCCCTGGGCGTCCAGCTCCAGGGAGATCTCGGCGCGCAGGTCCGCGAAGTGGTCGACCGGGGCGACCGGGAAATAGCCGCCCTTGTAGCGGACCTTGTAGCCGCGGTTGTTCTCCTCGGAGCCGGTGTTCCAGGCGCCGGCCTCGGAGTCGATGTGGTAGAAGCCCTCGTTCGCGGTGGTCGCGAAGCGCACGCTGTCGAAGATGTAGAACTCGGCCTCGGGACCGAAGAACGCGGTGTCGGCGATGCCGGTGGAGGCGAGGTACGCCTCGGCCTTCTTCGCGATGTTGCGCGGGTCGCGGCTGTAGGCCTCACCCGTGATCGGGTCGTGGATGAAGAAGTTGATGTTCAGCGTCTTGTCGCGACGGAAGGGGTCCAGGCGCGCGGTGGTGATGTCGGCGCGCAGGGCCATGTCGGACTCGTGGATCGCCTGGAAGCCGCGGATCGAGGATCCGTCGAAGGCGAGCTCCTCCGCCGGGTCGAATGCCCGCGCCGGGATCGTGAAGTGCTGCATCACACCAGGCAGGTCGCAGAAGCGGACGTCGACGAACTTGACGTCGTTCTCCTCGATGTACTGCTTGACTTCGTCGGCGTTCTGGAACATCCAACTCCTCCTACTCCCGACCCGGGGGAGGGACGGGTTTTATAGCTCGTGGCGCGTCAGTGCGGTGCCGCACGCTGACCCGACCATAAGCAGACGGGATTTCCCAAGCATGACCCATTTGTTTCGCACAAGTTAACCAGGGTCCGGCCGGAGTGCCGTGAGGCGCCACCGGTACCGTGGTCGGGTGGACAACAGACAGGCAATCGGATCCTGGCTCTCCGGCCCCAAGACGGCCGCCGAGGAGATGGGCGTCGACTTCGGCTATCCGGGCCAGCGGCTCGGCCTGCCACAGCAGGGCCCCGGCTCAGTGGCACGCTTCGGGCGCCGGTTGGCTGCCGTGTCCCTCGACTGGATCGGCTGCCAGCTCATCGCGTACGGGCTGATCACCGGCGGGAATCTGGGCGCCGCGGGCAACTGGACCCTCGGGCTCTTCGTGGCCCTGGCCGTCCTGACGGTCGGCACCGTGGGCTCCACGCCCGGCAAGCGGCTTCTGGGCCTGCGCGTCGTCGCGGAGGACGGCACCCGCCTCGGCATCGGCCGGGTGGTCGTGCGCACGCTGCTGCTGGCCCTGGTCATCCCGGCGCTGATCTGGGACCGGGACGGCCGCGGCCTCCACGACCGCCTCGCGCGCGCCGTCCAGGTCCGCATCTAGACGGGCAGCAGGCCGGCAGGCACAGCGACGACCGACACAGGGGTGCCCCCGAGCCGACCGGCTCGGGGGCACCCCTGTGTCGTATACGGAAATAGGCTGAGCGGGTCAGCGCATCTTCCCGCCGCGCGGCATCTTCATGCCCTTGGGCATGGGGCCCTTCGGCAACGGCATGTTGCTCATGAGGTCACCCATGGCGCGCAGCTTGTCGTTGACCGTGGTGATCTGCGGGCCGGTCAGGACGCGCGGCAGCTTGAGCAGGGTGGTGCGCACCTTCTTGAGCGGCACCTCGCCCTCGCCCGTGCCCACGATGAAGTCGTGGACGGGCACGTCCGGCATGATCCGGGCCATCTTCTTCTTCTCGTTCGCGAGCAGCGGCTTCACCCGGTTCGGGTTGCCCTCGGCGATCAGCACGACGCCGGCCTTGCCCACGGCACGGTGGACGATGTCCTGCTGCCGGGTCATCGCGATGGCCGGGGTGGTCGTCCAGCCCCGTCCCACGTTGTCCAGTACGGCCGCGGCCGCGCCCGGCTGTCCCTCCATCTGCCCGAAGGCAGCCCGCTCGGCCCGTCGCCCGAAGACGATCGCCATCGCGAGGAAAGCCACCAGGAAGCCCAGGATGCCCAGGTAGACCGGGTGGTCGATCAGGAAGCCGATCGCAAGAAAGACACCGAAGGTGACGATTCCCACGCCCGCGACGATCAGACCGACCTTCGGGTCGGCCTTGCGCGTCATCTTGTACGTCAGGGCGATCTGCTTCAGTCGCCCGGGGTTCGCAGCAGTCTCTGCGTTTGACTTCCTCGCCATACAGGGAAGTTTACGTGGCCTGCGGGGTCCGGGTAGCCGCGGCCTCAAGTACGTGTTCGGTTTCGACCCGGTCCCGGGCCCTCTTGCGGTCCTCCAGGACGGCCGTCCAGGCGTTGCGGCGGGCCCCGCTCATCAGGAGGGACTCAAGGCCCCGGAAGGCGTCGGAGAGCGTCGGGATGGCGATGGCGCGTACGGGCGCGGCCTGCATGATGTCGATCCCTTTCACGATGCTCACGTCTTCGCGAGGTGGGCGGGTGTCTACGGTGCGTGGACCAAGCGTCACTGACTGGTGTTACCAGGGCATGACCGGCCGGTCAAATGTGATGGACACGTTGCAGACGCCGACGCGGCCCGCCGGATTCCCCCCTCGCGGGAGAAGCCCGGGGGCCGCGCCGGTGGGGTGGTTGCCCGTCGCCTACGCCACGGCCCCGCTGCGCTTCTCCATGGCCTGCTGGTACAGGCGCCCCGCGCGGTACGAGGACCGGACGAGCGGGCCGGACATGACGCCCGAGTAGCCGATCTCCTCGGCCTCCTTCGCCAGCTCGACGAACTCGGCCGGCTTCACCCAGCGCTCGACGGGGTGGTGCCGCGGCGAGGGCCGCAGGTACTGGGTGATGGTGATGAGCTCGCAGCCGGCCTCGTGCAGGTCCTTCAGGGCCTGCGAGACCTCCTCGCGCTCCTCGCCCATGCCGAGGATCAGGTTCGACTTGGTGACCAGGCCGTACGCGCGCGCCTTGGTGATCACCTCAAGCGAGCGCTCGTAGCGGAAGCCCGGACGGATCCGCTTGAAGATCCGCGGCACCGTCTCGACGTTGTGCGCGAAGACCTCGGGGCGGGAGGCGAAGACCTCTTCCAGCAGCTCCGGAACGGCGTTGAAGTCGGGGGCCAGCAGCTCGACCTTGGTGTGGCCGGCCTCGCGGCCCGCCGTCTGCTGGTGGATCTGGCGCACGGTCTCCGCGTACAGCCAGGCCCCGCCGTCGGCCAGGTCGTCGCGCGCGACGCCCGTGATCGTGGCGTAGTTCAGGTCCATCGTGACGACGGACTCGCCGACGCGGCGCGGTTCGTCGCGGTCCAGCGCCTCGGGCTTGCCCGTGTCGATCTGGCAGAAGTCACAGCGTCGGGTGCACTGGTCACCGCCGATGAGGAAGGTGGCCTCGCGGTCTTCCCAGCACTCGTAGATGTTGGGACAGCCGGCCTCCTGGCACACCGTGTGCAGTCCTTCGCCCTTCACCAGGGCCTGCATCTTGGTGTACTCGGGGCCCATCTTCGCCCGGGTCTTGATCCACTCGGGCTTGCGCTCGATGGGGGTCTGGGCATTCCGGACCTCGAGGCGCAGCATCTTGCGTCCGTCGGGTGCGACTGCGGACACGACCGGCTCCCTGTGACTTCGATTGTTCGGGCGTCCACCAGGGTACGCCCGTAATTTCGTACGCTCTTACGCCGACCAACCTGCGAGCGGCCGGACTCATTCCCATAGCCGGGAGGTCTCTATGCGGTCTCGATCTCGCGGGGGCGCACGTCGGCGTGCTCCAGTACGTCCCTCAGGTGGCGCTCGACGACCGGGAGCACCTCGGCGAGGGTGATGTCACGGCCCAGTTCGTACGAGAGCGAGGTCACACCGGCGTCCCGGATCCCGCAGGGGATGATCCGGTCGAACCAGGTGCTGTCCGGGTTCACGTTGAGCGCGAAGCCGTGCATGGTGACGCCCTTGGCCACCCGGATCCCGATGGCGGCGAGCTTGCGGTCCTCGCGCCGCTGGCCGGCGTTGGACGGGGCGTACTCGGGGCCGTTGAGTCGGGGGTCGAATTCCTCGTCGGCGATCCGCGGGTCGAAGTCGAGGGACAGTCCGGCGATCTTCGGGCGCTCCTCGACCGGGTCCCCGAGCACCCAGACGCCGGAACGGCCCTCGACCCGGGTGGTCTCGAGGCCGAAGTCGGCGGCGGTACGGATCAGCGCCTCCTCCAGGCGGCGGACATGGGCGACCACGTCCACCGGCCGGGGCAGCTTCATGATCGGATAGCCGACGAGCTGGCCGGGGCCGTGCCAGGTGATCTTCCCGCCGCGGTCCACGTCGATAACGGGGGTGCCGTCGAGCGGGCGCTCGCTGGGGTCGGTGCGCCGGCCGGCCGTGTAGACGGGCAGGTGCTCCAGCAGGAGGCAGGTGTCCTCGATCTCGTCCGCGAAGCGGGCCGCGTGCACCCTGCGCTGCTCTTCCCAGGCCCGGGTGTACTCGACGGATTCCGCTCCGAAGCCCAGACGGACAAACCCAAGCTCAGCCACCGCAGCGCCTCCTCGTCGAACCTGCTGTGTGCACGTACTTCACCCAGCAAGGGTACGGCCGCCCGTAGGGCCCTCCTCAGGGCCCCGCTTCCGGCTCCGGACCGGGCTCGGGCAGACGCGACGGCAGTGGCTTCGGCCGCCGCCGCCTCTTCGACGGGCGGTCCGGGTCCTCGTCCGCGCGCGGCAGCCGCCGGTGGCCCTCCGAGTGGTCGTTCACCCAGCCGCACACACCGCAGGCGTACCGGCCGTCGAGCCCCGCGATGTAGGTGCCACAGCGCCGGCACTCGGCCTCGGTGAGCTCGGGCGGAGGCAGCGGAGCGGTGGATTCGGGGCGCTCCTCGGACGGGCGTGACGGGTGGTGCCGGCGGGTCATGGCCCGCAGCGTACGCCGAGGGAGGGGGCGAGTCCGTAAAGAGCCCTACCGATTCTGCACACGATCGGATGAATGTGGGGCAGAGAGGGCGGCCCGGGCGAAGTTCGCCGCTACATTCACGCCGTTCAAGGGCCGGGACTCCGGTCCGTCACGTCAGGAAACCGTGGAGCCGATGACGGAACGACCTGCCCAGCGCGTCCCCAACCGGCAGCTGGCGGCGCTGATCGCGGAAGCCGGGTTCTCCAACGCCGGGCTCGCCCGCCGCGTCGACCAGCTCGGTCTCGAACACGGTCTCGACCTGCGGTACGACAAAACCTCCGTGACCCGCTGGCTGCGCGGCCAGCAGCCGCGCGGGACCACTCCGGCGCTGATCGCCGAGGTGTTCACCCGACGCCTGGGGCGCCGGCTCTCCGCGCAGGACCTGGGCCTCGACGCCTGCGCCCCGGTCTACGCGGGCCTGGAGTTCGCGGCCACCCCCGAAGAGGCCGTGGACATCGCGAGCGGTCTGTGGCGCAAGGACTCCGGCTCCCACGCCGAACTCCGGAAGATCGCCTTCACCCCGGCCGGGCTGGTCGTGCCGAGCCGGGACTGGCTGATCGGACGGCCCGACGAGCGCGTGGCCCGGGGCGCGGAACCGGCCGCGGCCCGCGTGCCGCTCCAGGGCCGGGCCTCGGTCCCTCGGCAGCGGCAGATCGACCGGGGGCCCGGACAGCGCGTGACGGCCGGCGACATCGCCGCCCTGAGATCGGTGAGCGAGCTCTTCCGGACCCTGGACCACACCTACGGCGGCGGGCACGCCCGCCAGGCCCTCGTGCGGTACCTGGAGCACGAGGCCGAGCCGATGCTCCGGGGCACCTACGGCGAGACCACGGGGCGGCGGCTGTTCTCGGCCGCCGCCGACCTCACCCGGCTCGCGGGCTGGACCTCGTACGACATCGCCGCGCACGGGCTCGCCCAGCGGTACTTCGTGCAGGCCCTGCGGCTCGCGCAGGCGGCCGGTGACCGTCCCTACGGCTCGTACGTGCTGGTCACCATGAGCCGGCAGGCGGTCTACCTCGGGCACGGCCGGGAGGCGGTGCAGCTGGCCCGGGTGGCCCAGCAGGGCGTCGGCTCAGGCCCGCCGCCGGTGGTGCAGGCCCTGCTGCACGCGGCGGAGGCGCGCGGGCACGCGGTCCTTGGCGAGGTCCGGGCGGCGACGGCCTCCCTGGTACGGGCCGAGCGCGCGCTGGGCGCGGCCCGGCCGGGGGACGACGTACCGCACTGGGCGCGCCTGTATGACGAGGCGCAGCTCGCGGACGAGTTCGGGCATTGCCACCGGGACCTGCAGCAGTACCGGGCCTCGGCACAGCACGCGGAGCGCTCCCTGCAGTTGCGGGCACCGGGGTTCGCGCGGTCGCGGCTGTTCTGCCGGGTGGTGCTGGCCACGGCCCGGCTGGGGCTGGGCGAGCTGGACCAGGCGTGTGCGCTGGGCGCGGAGGCGGCCCAGCAGGCGATGGAGATGCGGTCGGTGCGGGCGGTGGAGTACGTACGGGACTTCGAGCGGCGGCTGGAGCCCTACCGCGACGCGTCGGCGGTGCGGACGTACCGGGACCGGGTGGCCGCGCTGTCCTGACCGTGCCGGTGGCCGCGCGTCCGGACCGCCCTGACGTACGGCAGGGGCCCGGTCCCGAGGCGGAAGGACCGGACCCCTGTGTCGTGGGTGGTTCTCAGGCCGCCACCGGGAGTGCGGGCTCCGGGGCGACCGGGAGCGGGATGCCGAAGTCGCGCAGGATCGCGCCGGCGGCGCGGCGGGCCGAGTGCAGGGCGCCCTGGACCGTGTTGGTGTCGCGGTGGTCGCCGCACACGTAGAGACCGGCCAGCACCCGCACCGGGCGGCACCGGTCGTGCGGCGGGGGCATGGCGGGAACGGCGTCCGGGGTGTGGCGGACGGCCAGCAGCTCCCACTCGCGGGTGCTGGTGTCGTAGAGCCGGGCGAGTCGCGAGGCGACGGTGCGCACCGGCGGCGGCGGGCCGAGCACGGTCGTGGTGACCAGGCTGCGGCCGGCCGGGGCCCGCGTCGGGTCGACCGCGCTCATGACGGCGGTGTGGGAGACGGGCCAGTCGGGGTCCCCGTCCAGGATCAGCGAGCCGTCCCGGGGCAGGGTGCCGGCGGTGGCGTGGTGCAGGACGGTGACCTCGTGGAACGCGGGAACGCGCAGGCCGGGCAGCAGCTCGGCGGCGGCGCGGGCGCCGGTGGCGAGCAGGACGGAGCGGCAGCGGAAGTCGCCGTGGTCCTCGGTGGTCACCAGGTTGGTGGCGACCGACCGGACCCGGATGCCGCTGCGTACGGTGCCGGGCGGCAGTCCCGAGGCGAGCAGGTCGGGCAGGGCCGCCGCGCCGCCTTCGGGCACGGCGAGCCGGCCGCGGGCGAAAGTGCGCAGGGCCAGGTCGGCGACCCGGCTGGAGGTGGTGAGTTCAGGATCCCGGAGCAGGGCGGCGAGCAGCGGCCGGAGCACACCGTTCAGGGTGCGCGAGGGCAGGCCGCGGGTACGCAGGGCCGCGGCTGCGGTGCGTTCGGGCCGGGCGAGCAGCTTGTCCTCGGGCAGCGCGGCGAGCCTGCCGAGGGCGGCGCTGAGCCGGGCCTGGTCGAGGGAACCGCTGGCCAGGGCCCGGGCGGGAGTCAGCGACCCGGCCCGCAGCTGCCTGCCGTCGGCATGGACCAGGACGCCGGGCGTGAAGGGGCGCAGGACCAGGGTGCGCAGGGCGGGCGTGCGCTCCAGTTCGCTGTACGCGGTGTTGAGCAACTGGGCGGTCCGGTCGAGCCGGAACCCGTCGGCGGACTCGGTGGCCATCCGCCCGCCGGGGTCGTCCGCGGCCTCCAGGACGGTGACCGTGACCCCGGCTGCGATCAGGTGGTGCGCGGCCGCGAGTCCTGAGACCCCGGCTCCTACGATGACGACGTCCGCATGGTGCGCGGCATTGGGTGCGCTGCTGAGCACGTGCCCCTCCCCGAGGTCGGCGCGGCTGTGTGGGGATCCTCCTTCCCTCAACCGGTCGAACGGGAACCCGAGTTCGGCGGGCTATTGCGGACAACTCCGGTCGCACGGCGGTCGCATCCGGGTCACGAACGGTCGCACGCGGTCGCACGCCGGTTCAGGAGAGCGCCGCGCGGATGGCCTGTTCGATACCGGGGTGGCGGAAGACGAACCCGGACCCCAGGAGCCGGCTGGGACGGGCGCGCTGACCGCACAGCACGTCCTGGGAGAACTCCCCCAGGACGAGGCGCAGGGCCACCGCCGGGACGGGCAGCACCGCCGGCCGGTGCAGCACCCGGGCCATGGCGGCGGTGACCTGGCGGTTGGTCAGCGGCTCGGGGGCGGTGAGGTTGACCGGGCCGCTGAGGGCGGGGGTGTCGATGATGTGGCGCAGGGCGGCGACCTCGTCGTGGAGGGAGATGTACGGCCAGTACTGGCGGCCGTCGCCGAGCCGGCCCCCGAGGCCCGCGCGGAAGAGGGGGAACATCCGCCCCCAGGCTCCGCCCTCCCGGGCGACGACCAGTCCGGTGCGGGCGAACGCGGTGCGGATCCCCGCCTCCTGGGCGGGGGCGGCGGCGGCCTCCCACTCCACGCAGACCGAGGGGAGGAAGCCCTGTCCGGCGGGGCTGTCCTCGTCCACGGGCCGGTCTCCGGTGTCCCCGTAGTAGCCGACGGCGGAGCCGCTGACCAGGACGGCGGGCGGCCGGTCGAGGCCGGCGAGCGCGGCGGCGAGCGCGGCGGTGCCCAGCACGCGGCTGTCTCGGATCTTCCGCTTGTACGCGGCGGTCCACCGGTGGTCCCCGATCCCGGCCCCGGCCAGGTGCACGACGGCGCCGCAGCCGGCCAGCCCGGCCGGGTCCACGTGGCCGCGCTCCGGATCCCACCGCGCCTCGTCGGCGCCGGCCGGCTCCCGCCGCACGAACCGCACCACCTCGTGGCCGTCGGCCCGCAGGGACCGCACGAGTGCACTGCCGATGAGGCCGGTCGAGCCGGTGACTGCGATGCGCATGGGGCCATCCTGCCGGGTCGCTGCCCCGCACTCCGGCGGATTCAGGGGTGCGTCGCCGTCCTTCGCCGGACGGCCGTGCCCGTGCGGGGCGTCACGGCGCGGCGCCCCGTACCCACGCCCGAGCCCTGCGCCCGCACCCGCGCCCTGCGCCCGCGCCCCGGGCGCGTCCTCAGTCGCCGGCGGGGCCGGTTTCTCGGCCTGCGGCGGCCGGGCCGGACCCTCCCGGAGCTCCCACCCCGGGGGCCGGGCGGGGCCGGCTCCGTCAGGCGGTCGTGGTGCCGAGCCAGGTGCCGACGGCGTAGGTGACGGCCATGGCCAGGGCGCCGCCGGCCACGTTGCGGACGACCGCGCGCGGTACCGGCGCCGCGCCCAGCCGTGCGCTGAGCGTCCCGCACAGGGTGAGCGCCACCAGCACCGCGACCACCGTCACCGGCACCCGCGCCGAGGGCCCCGGCAAGAGGATCGCCAGCAGCGGCAGCAGCGCCCCGACCGTGAAGGCGATGAGGCTCGCGAAGGCCGCGTGCCACGGGTTGGCCAGCTCGTCCGGGTTGATCCCGAGCTCCACCCGGGCGTGGGCCCGCAGGGCGTCCCGTTCCGTGAGCTGCTCGGCGGCCTCCCGGGCCACGTCCCGGCTCAGGCCCCGCTCGGCCAGCAGGTCGGTGAGCTCGTCCAGCTCTGCCTCGGGCTCTTCGGCCAGCTCCCGGCGTTCCATGTCGAGCGCGGCCCGCTCGGAGTCCCGCTGGGAGCTGACGGACACGTACTCCCCCGCCGCCATCGACAGCGAGCCCGCCAGCAGCCCGGCGACGCCGGCCGCCAGGATCGCCGGGCGGGAGGTGGTGGCCCCGGCGACGCCGACCACCAGACCTGCGGTGGAGATGATCCCGTCGTTGGCACCGAGCACCCCCGCACGCAGCCAGTTGAGCCGTGTGCTCATCTCCGCGCTCGCCGGGCCGCCGCCGGCGCCGTGCGCCTCGACGTGGGCCGGGCCGGGCACTCTTCCCGGGCTTTCGTCTGCTGTCACGCCACCACTGTGGCGGTACGGGGCGCGCACAGCCACCCGGCGGACCGGTCCGGGGTGCGCGGGCCCGGGCTGCGTACCAGGGTGGAGGGGTGAAACGCGGACGCGCCGAGCCGGGCGGGCTGCGCGGCGAGCCACCGCCGCGCTGGGCCCGGATCGCGCCCGCGGCGGCACTGGTGGCGCTCGTCCTCGCGCAGGCGATGACGAGCGACGTGGAGCTCGGCTTCTTCCTGGCGGGCCTGCCCCCGGTGGCGGCCTTCGCCTACGGGGCGGCCGGGACCGCGATCTTCGCGGCGATCGTCCTGGTGCTGCTGGGGGTGCACGACATCGGCGTCTCGCAGGCCAGGGGCACCGACCTGGCCACGGTCGCCGTCGTCGGACTGCTGAGCGTGGTCATCGCCTGGGTCCGCCAGCGCCGGGACGAGCAGCTGGTCAGCGTGCGGACGGTCGCGGAGGCGGCCCAGCTGGCGGTGCTGCCGCCGGTGCCCGAACGGGTGGGCGGGGTGCGCTGCTCCGGCCTCTACCGGGCGGCGCAGCGCGGCACTCTGGTGGGCGGCGACTTGTACGACGTACGGGTCGGGCCGTTCGGGGTGCGGGCACTGGTCGCGGATGTGCAGGGGCACGGCCTGGCGGCGGTGGCCACGGTGGCGGCGCTGCTCGGGGCCTTCCGCGAGGCCGTGCTGGACGACGCGGAGCTGGCGGCGGTCGTGAGCCGGCTGGACCGGCGGCTGCTGGCCGACGCGGCGGATGCGCACGTGGACCATCCGGAGCTGTTCGCGACGGCGGTGCTGGTGGAGTTCCCGCCCGGGCTCGATCTCGTGCGGTTCGTGTCGTGCGGGCATCCGCCGGCGCTGCGGCTGCGCGGGGCGGCGGTGGAGGAGGTGCCGGTGGATCCCGGACCTCCGCTGGGCCTGGGGCTGGCGGGACCGGACCCGCCGAAGGTGGTGGAGCTGCCGGTGCTGCCCGGGGACCGCTTCCTGCTGCACACCGACGGGGCGACGGAGGCCCGGGACGCGACCGGGCGCTTCTACCCCCTGGCCGCGCGGGTGCCCGTCCTGGCGCGGGATCCGGTGGACCTGGTCGGTGCGCTGTGGAAGGACCTGGCGGACTTCACGGACGGCGGGCCGGGCGACGACGTGGCGCTCCTGCTGCTCTCGCCGGGCGGGCGACCGTGACCGGTGGGCGGGGCCGCAAGCCCGGCCGGCGGCCCCGGTGGCCCCCGGCGGCTCGGGTCGGCCGCCCGTGGGCGGCCGACCCGAACCGCGGCACGCGGTGGGGCGCCGTCGCGGCTCCCCCGGCGTCACGACTCCTTGATGAACGCCCGCACCATCTTGCAGGTGACGTTGGACGGCCGGTGGATCCCCGTCCGGACGGCCATCGTCCGGATCTTCCGGTTGGTGGCGCGCTTGGCGTCGTACGTCCCCGAGTCGAGCAGGGATATCGCCAGCCGCATGGCCTTCAGTCGGCGGTTGTGGCTCTCGTACCACTCGCGGGGCAGGCCCGCCGGCAGCGGCTTCTTCTGGACGGGCCGGACGGTGCTGGCAGTGGCCATCTACAGCCTCCCAAACGGTAGTTGGCTTCCTGTCGTTCTTCCTCGATTTTACCGGGGAGCACTGACAGAAGCCCCTGGCCAGACGGGCCCCGGATAGGGTCGGGGCATGGAGATCTGGATCAATCCCGCGTGTTCCAAGTGCCGCGGCGCGCTCACCTTGCTGGACGCGGAGGGCGCCGACTACACCGTGCGCCGCTACCTGGAGGACGTGCCCTCCGAGGACGAGATCCGCGAGGTGGTGGGTCGCCTCGGGCTGGAGCCGTGGGACATCACCCGTACGTCGGACCCGCTGGCGCGGGAGACCGGGGTACGGGACCTGCCGCGCGAGGAGACGGAGGCGGCGCGGGCCCGCTGGATCGCCCATCTGGCCGCGCACCCGAGGCTCATCCAGCGCCCCATCATCACCGCCGAGGACGGCACGGCCGTCGTCGCCCGCACCGAGGAGGCCGTCCGCGAGGCCCTGTCCCGCACGGCCTGAGCCCCGGGGCCCGCGCGGCCCGGGTCAGCGGGCGCGGCCGGGGGGCGCGACCCGGTCGGCGAACAGGCGGGCGATCTCGGCGGCGGCCGTCAGCGGCAGGGCGTGGTGCGAGACCCCGGGCAGTACCTCGATCCGGGCGTCCGGCAGCGCCGCTCGCGCGGCGCGGGCCGCCCGGCTGGGGGCGTGGCAGCGGGCCAGCCCTGCGAACAGGACGTCCACCCGGACGTCCGCCCCCGCGAGCCGCGCCAGGTCGGGGCGCGGGCCGGTGACCGGCCGGGCGGCGGGGAAGCGGGCGGTCTCGTCCTGGAGCCGGAGCCAGGCCGGATCGAGGGCGGCCCCGTGGGTCTCCCAGGCGAGGAAGGAGCGGATCCGCCGCGGGGTGGGGCGCACCAGCATGGGCAGGGCGCGCAGGACGTATCCGGGGCGGAGTCCGGCGAAGACCCCGGTCGGGTCGAGCAGGACGAGACGGCCGACCCGGCCGGGCTGCAGGGCGGCGTGGTGGGCGGCGATCCAGGCCCCGTACGAGTGCCCGCCGAGGGTCACCGGTCCGCGCGGGCCGAGCCCGTCGAGCACCGCTTCGAGCCAGTCGGCCAGGTCCCCGGGGGTCCGCGGGGTCCGCCCGGGCTCCGGGACACCGAGGCCGGGATCGCCCACGAGGTCGACGGCGTGCACACGGTGGGTACGGGCCGCACCGGCGGCGGCGCAGGCGCCCCACACCGTGGAGGTGGCCCCGCCGCCCGGCAGCAGGACCAGCGGCGGGGCGCCGGCCGGGCCGCAGCTGTTGACGCGGGTGACGCCGTAGGGGGTGGGCAGGTCGACGGCCTCGACGGTCCCGGGCCATCCGGCGAGCGCCTGGGCGTAGGCGGCCCGGAAGGCGGCGGGGGCGGGAGAGGCGGCGGCAGGGCCGGCAGGAGAGGGGGAGGAACGGTGGGACGGCATCCGGGACACGGCTGCTCCAATGTCTCGCCAGGCGATAGTCTCGCTGAGCGAGATATTAGGCAGGAGGCGATGTGTACGACAACCACGAGCCCGACCCTCTGCACCTGGTGCACCTGTTGCGGGCGGTGACCGTCGACTTCGGCCTGCGCCAAGCCGAGTTCGCCGCCCGCAACGGCATGCACCCCACCGACGTACGGGCCCTGATCTGCCTGCTGGACGCCGCCCGGGCGGGCGAGCCGGCCACTGCGGGACTGCTCGGCGCCCGGCTCGGCCTCAACTCCGCCGGCACCACCGCCGTGATCGACCGGCTGGAGCGGCTCGGCCATGTGGCCCGGATCCGCGACGGGCAGGACCGGCGCCGGATCCTGCTGCGGGTGGAACCGGCGGCGATCCGGCTGGGCCGGGAGTTCTTCGGCCCCCTCATCGACGGGCTGCTGGGGGTGCTGGACTCCTTCGCCCCCGCCGAGCGGGACACCATCCACCGGTTCCTGGCGGCCGCCCACGCCGTCTTCGCGTCGGAACCGCACCCGTGACCGCCTCCTCCTCGGACCCCGGCCCGGGGTCCGACCTGCATCTGGACCTCGCCGCCGGCGGCAGCCGCCGCACCGCCCTCGCCCAGGCCCTGCGCAGCGCCGTGCGCAGCGGCCGGCTGGCCGGCGGGACGCGGCTGCCGCCGTACCGGGCCCTGGCGGCCGACCTCGGGCTGGCCCGCAACGCCGTCGCCGACGCCTACGCCGAACTGGTCGCCGAGGGCTGGCTGACGGCCCGGCAGGGATCCGGCACCCGGGTCGCGGAGGGCGTGGCGATCGAGCCCGCGCCGACCTCCGTGGCCGGGGCCTCGCCCGAGCGGCCCCGGCACGACCTGCTCCAGGGCAAGCCCGACCCCGCCTCCTTCCCGCGGGGCCCCTGGGCCACCAGCGCTCGGCGCGCCCTGGCCGGGGCACCCACCGAGGCCTTCGGGCCGGGCGATCCGCGGGGCCGCCCCGAGCTGCGGCGCGCGCTGGCCGGCTACCTGGCCCGGACCCGGGGCGTGCGTGCCGCGCCCGAGAACATCGTGGTCTGCTCCGGTTTCGCCAACGGGCTGCGGCTCCTGGCGTCCGTACGGCCGCGCGACTGGGCGGTCGAGTCGTACGGACTCCCCTTCCATCACGGCATCCTGGCCGCCGCCGGGGTCCGCCCGCATCCCGTCGCGGTCGACGAGGACGGCGCCCGCATCGCGGAGATCCCCTCGCGGGCCCGTACGGTGCTGCTCACCCCGGCGCACCAGTTCCCGACCGGATGCGCCCTGCTGCCCGCCAGGCGGACGGCGGCCGTGGAGTGGGCCCGCACCAGCGGGGGCGTGATCGTGGAGGACGACTACGACGGGGAGTTCCGCCACGACCGCAAGCCGGTCGGCGCGGTGCAGGGACTGGCCCCCGGGCACGTGGTCTACGCGGGCTCGCTCAGCAAGAGCCTCTCCCCCGCGCTCCGCCTGGGCTGGCTGGTCCTTCCAGAACCCCTGGTGGGGCAGGTGCTGGCAGCGAAGGGCCTGCGGGAGTCCTGGGCGAGCGCGCTGGACCAGCTGGCGCTCGCCGACTTCATCGACTGTGGGGCCTACGACCGGCACGTGCGGCGGATGCGCCTGCGCTACCGGCGCCGCCGCGACCAGCTGGTCTCGGTACTGGCCGCACGCGCCCCGGGAGTCCGGGTCACCGGCATCTCGGCCGGCCTGCACGCCGTGGTGGAACTCCCGCCCGGATGCGAGGCCCGGGCGCTCGCGGCGGCCCGCGCCGCGGGGCTGGCCCTGGACGGCCTGTCCTCCTACCGGCACCCTGCCGACCGGACCCCGCCGCGCGAGGGACTGGTCGTCGGCTACGCGGCGCCCCCGGATGCGGCCTTCGCCCAGGCCCTGGACGCCCTGGCCGACGTGGCCCGCGGGGCGGCGCTCGGACGGCCGGCCGCTTCACCGGGCGGGCGGCGGTCCCCTTCACCTCACCCCCACGCGCCCTTCTCGTAGGGTGGCCGGAGCGCCGAAACGGTACATACCGCACTCAAAGGACCGAGTCGTGACCGAGCAGCAGCCACCGGAAGAGAGCCCGACCCCCCGCCCGGCCCACCCAGCCCACCCCTCCCACCGGCACGCGGACTGGATGTTCGGCGGGGTGTACGGGACGGTCCTGGCCAGCGCGCTGATGGCCGCACTGAACCAGGAGGGCGAGGACTTCACCCCCTTCTACGACGCCAGCTGGGTCCTGGTGACGGCGGCCACGGCCGGTCTCGCGCACGGCTACGCGCACCAGATGGCCGACCGCCGGGAGGACCCCGGGGGGCACCGCTGGCAGGTCCTGGCCCGGGCCCTGTGGAACGAGTGGCCGCTGATCGTGGCCACCCTTCCCACCGTGCTGCTGCTGACCGCCGCGGGCCTCGGCGGCTGGGACGCCCACGACGTGACGGCCGGCGGACTCGGCCTGAACACCGCCTTGTTGTTCGGCTGGGGTGCGCTCACCGCGCTCCGGGTCGGCCACCGGCTGGGCCGGGCCCTGCTGATCGGACTGGCCGACGCCGCCATCGGTTTCGCCATCATCGTGGCCAACGCCCTCATCAAGTAGGCAGCTGCGCCTCCGCCTGCGCCAGGATCTCCGTCAGCCGGGCCCCGAACTCCGCTCCGCGCGGATCGGGCACGCCCGTCCGGGCCGCGGCGAGCAGCGCGTCCAGGGCCCGCCCGTAGGCGCCCGGTACGTCGCTCCAGCCGGGCAGTTCGTGCACACCCGCGGTGCCGCGCAGTTCCAGCCCCACCCCGGCGGCCGCCTGCGGGGCGCCCAGGCTGAGCACGGCGGTGCTGGCCGCGCCGGAGGCGTGCCGCAGCGCCAACTGGACCACGTCGGAGGGGCCGCGGGTGGCGCTGACCCCGGTGACGTCCCCGAGGACCGGGATCAGGACCGACAGGGCGTGCGGCCCGACGTCCCACAGCCCGCCCTTGGCCTTGCGCCAGGGGGAGTCGGCGTAGGCGCTGGGGGTGCCGTCCGGCGGGAAGACGGCACCGAGCCAGTGCGCGGCCGCGGTGAACCAGCCGGTGCGCGCGGCCTGCTCGTCGACCCAGCCCGCGGTGGGCTCGGCGAAGCGCAGGGTGAGGAAGACCACGGAGGCGACCTGGTGGCGGACGGCCGCATCGGCGACCGCGCGGGCGTCCCGCGGCGTCGTCGCGACGGGCTTGTCGAGCAGCAGGTGGCAACCGGCGGCGGCCGCGCGCACGGCGAGCGGGGCCTGCACGTCGGGCGGCAGGGCGAAGGCGGCGACATCACAGTCGGCGAACAGCTCGTCGGGGTCTTCGTACACCTTCGCGCCGTACTTCCGCGCCAGCTCCGCCGCGGCTTCGGACCGGCGGCCCCACACTCCGGCGAACTCGGAGCCGGTGTGCGCGGCGAGGGCGGGGGCGTGCGTGCGGTGCGCCCAGGGGCCGGTTCCGAGCAGCCCGACCCTGGGGCGGGCGCCGACGGAAGTCCGACCGGCGGCAGTGGGGGCGGTGGTCTCGGCGGAAACTCCGGCACGGTCCGCGGCGCCGTCTCCGGCGGGGCTCAAATCAGACGAAATGCTCACGCGGCCAGTCTGCCCCACCCGGACGGATGCTCGACCGCCAACCCGCACAAGCGGCCCGGCCGGCGGCGTAAACCTCGGTAACACGGGGTTCACACACGGGCAACGGAAGAGAAATCGCGGGCGGGCACGCTGCGGTCAACACCGCAGCGATGAAGCAGCGTCCAGCAGCACCCGCAGAGTCTGAGGATGGGGCCCGTGAGCTACAAGGCTGAGTACATCTGGATCGACGGCACCGAGCCGACGGCGAAGCTTCGCTCCAAGACGAAGATCCTGGCGGACGGAGCCGAGCTGCCGGTCTGGGGCTTCGACGGATCGAGCACCAACCAGGCCGAGGGCCACGCCTCCGACCGCGTGCTCCAGCCCGTGTTCTCCTGCCCGGACCCGATCCGCGGTGGGGCCGACGTCCTCGTCCTGTGCGAGGTCCTGAACATCGACATGACCCCGCACGAGTCGAACACCCGCGCACTGCTGCGTCCGGTGGCCGAGAAGTTCGCCGGCCAGGAGCCGATCTTCGGCATCGAGCAGGAGTACACCTTCTTCGACGGCGACCGGCCGCTCGGTTTCCCGGTGGGCGGCTTCCCGGCCGCACAGGGCGGCTACTACTGCGGCGTCGGCGCGGACGAGATCTTCGGCCGCGAGATCGTCGAGAAGCACCTGGACCACTGCCTGGCGGCGGGCCTGGAGATCTCCGGCATCAACGCCGAGGTCATGCCCGGCCAGTGGGAGTTCCAGGTCGGCCCGCTCGGCCCGCTGGAGGTCTCCGACCAGCTGTGGATCGCACGCTGGCTGCTCTACCGCACCGCCGAGGACTTCAACGTCTCCGCGACGCTGAACCCGAAGCCGGTCAAGGGCGACTGGAACGGCGCGGGCGCGCACACCAACTTCTCCACGAAGTCGATGCGCGAGGAGTACCGCGCGATCATCTCGGCGTGCGAGGCGCTGGGCGAGGGCAGCAAGCCGCTCGACCACGTGAAGAACTACGGCGCCGGCATCGACGAGCGTCTGACGGGCCTGCACGAGACGGCCCCCTGGAACGAGTTCAGCTACGGCGTCTCGGACCGCGGCGCCTCCGTCCGCATCCCGTGGCAGGTGGAGAAGGACGGCAAGGGCTACATCGAGGACCGCCGCCCGAACGCGAACGTGGACCCGTACGTGGTGACCCGCCTCATCACGGACACCTGCTGCACCGGCCTGGAGAAGGACGGCCTGGCCTGACGGCCCCTCCTCCCCCGGGCACCGACGCCCGCCGCGCCTCTCCGGGCACGGCGGGCGTCGTCGGTGAGCGGCCGACCGGTCGGGGGATCACCCCGGTTGCAGCCGGCCGGGAACGACGGTGGGCCCGCACTCCCCCGGGAGCACGGGCCCACTCTCACCGGCGCGACGCTACGCGGCCGCCGCCTTGCGGCGTGCCGCGAGGCCGAGCAGCAGGTCCACCACGAGGAAGGCGACCAGGCTGATGCCCAGCAGCGGGATGAACCAGCCCACCAGCGCGGTCGCCGCGGCCAGCGGCAGCACCACGCCCACGGGCAGCTTCCGCCAGGCGCCGCGCGGCTGGGCGCGGCCGACGGACAGCCTGCGGTCCTTGGTCGGCCGGCGCAGCCACCACATGCGGTAGCCCCAGAAGACGAGGAACATCACGGCGACGGCCAGGGCGGCGAGCACGATCTGGTTGGCCAGCCCGAAGGTCTGGCCCATGTGCAGGTCGATGCCGAAGCGGGTCATCTTGGCGAGCACGGGGTAGTCGGCGAAGCGCAGTTCGTCCATGATCCGGGCATCGGCGGGGTCGACGGCGACGGCGTCGAAGTGGACCGGCACCTGCTTGTCCTGCTCCTTGATCACGTATCCCTTGCCCTGGGCGGGCAGGGTCACGCGGATCGCTTCGGTGACGCCGGCGTCCCGGGCGGCGGCCACGGCCCGGTCCAGGCCGACGTCGGCGGTGGGCGCCGGCGGGGGTATCTGTGTGCCGTCGGGCATGGTGTGGCCCGCGTGCTCGTCGGCGCCGCCGGCCTCCCCGCCCGGGTTCAGCCCGGCGGAGACGGACGGAGTGGCTCCGCCGAGGCTGTCCTGGAGCTGCCCGATGTTCTCACCGGCGTACTTCGACCAGGTCAGGCCGGTGGCGGAGAGCACGACGAGGCCGGCGACCGACCACAGGCCGACGACGGCGTGCCAGGACAGGGTCCGGCGCCGTCCGGTCGCCTTGCGGTCGGGGAGGACCAGCTGCGAGGCGCGCGCCCGGCGGCGGCCGATCCACAGGGCGAGGCCGCCGAGCGCGACCACCCACATCCAGCTGGCGGCGAGTTCGCTGTAGTTGCGCCCGAACTCCCCGAGCTGGAGGTTGGAGTGGAAGGTGCTCAGCCAGGCCCGCAGCGGCAGCGCGTCGCCGACGGTGGTGAGCTGCCCGCGCACCTCTGCGGTGTACGGGTCGACGAAGACGGTGAGGGTCTCGCCCTCCGCGAGGCCCGAACTTTCCATGATCACGCGGGTGGTCGCCTCGGCCTCGGGGCCGGGCCATACGGACACGACCTCGCCCTCGGGTGCGGCGCCCCTGGCCGCCTCGACCTGGGCGCTGAGCGGAAGGGCCGCGTCGCCGACGCGTGCGACGGTCAGTTCGTCGGCGTAGGCGATCTTCTCGGCCTGCCAGGAGGCGGCGTAGAGCAGCCCGGTGGCGGCGGCGAGGAACAGCAGCGGGGCGATGAGCAGACCCGCGTAGAAGTGCAGGCGCAGGAACAGCGGGCGCAGGGCGGCCCATCCGCCGCTGCGGCTCTTGGGCGGGGCGGGCGGTTCGGCGTCCGGGGTGCGGACGTCCTGGGATGCTTCAAGGGACATGTTGGTCCTGGGGGTTGGCGAAGGCATGGGGAACTCGGCCCCGGGCCCCGCCTCCCCCGCACGGACGCCGTGGAGGTGCGCCGGATCAGGCGCGGGCAGGACGGCCGGGGGCCGTGGCGCGATGGGTGCGACCGCTCCCGGGCGGACCCCGGCGCACCACGGCGTGGGCGTGGACCGCGCCGCGCAGCCGGCGCGGCCTCGGGTGCGGGGCGCGCGGGACGGGCGGGGCCGGTACGGCGGCGCCGCGGGCGCGCACCAGGTCGAGCGCGCGGGCGAGCGGCCGGGCGGCGAGCAGTGCGGCGGCGCCCAGGACGCGGGCCAGCCGGAAGACGGCGGCCTCGCCGCGTGCCAGCCAGGCGGCGCAGAGCAGCCCGGCGAGCACGTGCACGGCGATCATCCCGGTCCCGCCGTGGGCGACCACTCCCGCGATGCCGGCCAGGTCGGCCAGGGCGGGGGCTTCGGCGGCCGTCCCGCCCGCTTCGGCGGCTGCCGTGTGGGGGTGCCCGTGCATCGCCGCGGTCGCGGCGGCGGACTTCGCCGCCTGGCTGCCGGAGAACACCAGGTGCAGCACACCCTGCACGCAGAGGACGGCGGCCGCGATCCCCACGGGGCCGCGCCGCCGTCCGGCGAGGAGCCAGGCGAGGCCGGCGGTCACCGCGAAAGCGGCCAGGAGACCGGAGGGGGGAACGTCGGTCCCGGACATGTGCGCATGTCCCACCGCGCCCAGAGCGACGCACACCGCCGCGAACATCGCGGCTCGGGTGGCGCGCAAGGGCGCGAAGGATTCGAACATGGCCGGGCCATGTTCGCACGATGCCCCTTGGTATCCACCAGGGGCTTATCCGATCATGAGCAGGTGAATCCAATTCCATGGGGAGCGGTGTACGCCGGCGGGGTCCAGCTCGGGGCGTACGCGCTGGCGCGCACCGGGCCCGCCGACCGGGAGCGGCTGCTGCGTGACTGCTCGACGAACGTCGACAACCTCGCCGCCGGGCGCTGGGAGACGCTGCTGAGCAGCGCCCTCGTCGTCGAGGAGCCGATGCCGCTGGCGTACGCACTGCTGCTGGTCGCGGTGCTCGGCTACGCCGAATACGCGTACGGGGCCTGGTGGACCGCGGCGGTGTTCCTGTTCGGGCACGCCTCGGCGACCCTCCTGGTGTACGGCGCACTGCGCAGGACGGCCGATTCCGCAACCCGGCGCGCCCTGGACGTGGGGACGAGCTATGGATTCAACGCCGTCCTGGGCACCCTGACCTCCACCTTGCCGCGCGGAGCCGTCCGCACGGCCGCCCGGGCGGGGCTGCTGGCCCTCGCGGCGGCCCCGTTGCTCAAGCGGGGGCGGACCTTCACGGACGCGGGGCACCTCGCGGCGCTCGGAATCGGCGTGGGGGTCTCGCTGGCCCTCGATTGCCTTTCCGGTACGAAGCATTGGAAAATATCCTGAATCACCTCAGCACTCAGCACTCAGCACCTGAGCACAGCACCACAGCACCCCCGCATGACCGGACGACCGGACGACCGGACGGGCGCACGCAGCCCGTATGACACGAGTAACTCGCACACCGCTGGAGCCGCCACGATGACCGCCACCCCCTCCACCACCGTCGCCAACCTCCGCGACCTCGGCGGCACCCCGCTCTCCGGCGGCCGCACCGTCCGGGCGGGCCTGGTCCTGCGCTCCGGCCAGCTCGACCGGCTCGACCCGGACGCCGACCCGGTGGTGGCGGCACTGGGTCTGCGTACCGTCATCGACTTCCGCACCGACGCGGAGCGCGCCGACCACCCCGACCGGATACCGGCGGGGGCCCGGCTCCTGGTCGCCGACGTCCTCGCGGACAAGCTGCGGGAGACCGTCAAGAAGCCGGCCGCCGCGCAGCTCAAGGACCTGCTGTCCGACCCCGCGGTGGCCGAGGAGCACCTGGGCGGCGGCCGGGCGCAGGCCCTCTTCGCCGACACCTACCGGTCCTTCGTGCACTCCGGCTCCGCGCAGGCGGCCTACCGCATGCTGCTGACCGAGGCCGCCGCCCCGGAGGCGGGCCCGCTGCTGTTCCACTGCACCGCGGGCAAGGACCGCACCGGCTGGGGCGCGACCGTCATCCTGGCGCTGCTCGGCGCGGACGGCGACACCCTGATGGCCGAATACCTCTCCGTGAACCCGGCGGTGAAGCAGGCCTTCGCCCCGATGATCGAGGGCTTCACGGCAGCCGGCGGCGATCCCGACATCGCGCTCGCGCTGATCGGCGTCTTCCCCTCTTACCTGGAGGCGGCCCTGGACGAGGTCGAGACCCGCTACGGCTCCATGGAGAAGTACGTGCGCGAAGGCCTCGGCGTCGCGGACGAGACGGTCGAGTCGCTCCGCGCCCGGCTGGTGGGCTGAGGCCCCTGCCCGGGGGCTGACGGGTGACCATCCGACGAATCGCTCGTTCTGCTGAACGTGACTGCGCCGGACACCGCCACCCGCCCCCTGCCTCCCGTGGCTCCCGTGCCGCCCGACGTCGAGCAGGCCGAGGCCGCCATCGTCGAGCACTACCCGCGGCTGGTGCGGCTCGCCTATCTGGTGCTGCCCCCCACGCTCGGGCGCAACAGGCGGGTCCTCACCGCGCACTCGCTGGTGCAGCGGGCCCTGCCGCGCGGGAGGCGGGAGGCGGGAGGCGCCGTACAGGGCGGGGTCCCGGGGCAGCGCGGCGGCCCGGACGACTCCGGTTACGCGTACGTCCGGCTGCGGGTGCTCCGCGCGGCACTGGAGGCGGGTCTGCCGCTGACCTTCCGGGGCCTGCCGCGGCGCGCACAGCTCCCTCCGGCACTGCCCCAGGTGTGGGGTCTGCGGCTGTTCCCCCGCTCGGGCGGGGCCGAGGAGCTCGCCCTCGACCAGTGGCTGGCCACCCTGGACGGCCCCGGCCGGGCCGCCTGCGTCCTGCGCGCCCTGGAGCGGCTGCCCGAGCCGGAGGTGCTCCGGGTGCTGGACGAGGCCGGTGTCCCGGACCCGGCCGCCGCGGCCCGGGAGTCCGGTGATCCGGCGAACGACGCACTGTTCGCCTCCCCCGAGTTCGACCCGTGCGTGCTCCAGGCACGGCCCACCGACCTGCTGCGCCGCCGCCGCCTCACGCGGGCCGCGCTGGCCGCCGGGGCCGCGCTCGCCGTGTGCGGGGCGCTGCTCGCGCTTCCCGGCGGGGGCTGGGGCTCGGACGGGGCCGCCGCACCGCCGTACGCGCGCAACGCCGCGGCGGAACAGGCTCTGGATCCGGCCAGGCTGGTCCGGGTCTCGCCCGCGCTCTGGCACACCTCCTCCCGTACGGACTTCTCCACCTGGCCGGCTCGCGGGGACCGCACGGACGACACCGCGCTGCTGCGTCGGGCGCTGGCGGTGTGGGCGCGGCCCGGCTCGTCCGTGGTCGTCTCGGCCACCCCCGGAACTCCGTCGGGGCCGCCGATGGGGCCGGCCCAGCTGCTGTTCGCCGGCGCCGTCGACCAGGCCGTGGTGGTCCTGCTGCACGACGGCCTGCGCGTGGTCCGCTACGCCGAGCCGCGCTCCGGGTCGGCGGGCGCGGCGCTGGACTTCGCCCGGACCGACGGTGCCTCGGCGGACACGGCGACCGCGCTGGTCGTCAGCCGGGTCGACGGCAACGTCCGCTACCTCACGGCGCCCTGGGTGACGGGGGTGGCCCTGCGGGACCTGCTGGGGCCCGGCGACCCGCCGACGGCGCTGAAGGCGACGCAGGACGGGGTGACCCCGCCGGTGCCGGGCCCGGCTCCGGCGGGCGACTGCACGAGCTGGAACGCCCTGGCCCTGACCGGCGACGGAGCCACCCGCCTGATCACCGACCTGGGCGAGCTGACCCCGGCCCGGCTGACCTCGGGGGCGCCGGGGGCCGAGCGGAACGTGACGGAGGCGGCGGAACTCGCGGACTGGTCGCGGATCGCCTGCCTGCTGCCCTCGGTGCGCTCGCACGGGGTCCGTACGGTCAACGCCTGGACCTACGCGAAGCAGCCGCTGCCGGAGGGCGACGGGACGGCGGCCTGGCTCTGCACGCGGGCCGAGACCTGGCAGGGTGCGGCGGACCGGGTGCAGGCGCAGTTCCTGGCGCCGGGCTCGGGCACTGCGGCGCAGGCGGCGGCCGCGGAGGGGGTCGCGGCGTGCGGGCCCCGGGAACCGCGGGTGCTGGCGGGCGTGTTGTGGAAGTCGCGGGCGGGCCAGTGGTACGTCCTGGCGGCGGGCAGCGCGCAGTTCGCCTCCCTGTCGGTGTCGGGCGGTGGGGTGAACGGCTCGGCGAACGGCAACCGGTTGGCGGTCAAGGCGCCGGCCGGTGCACAGGTCGACCTGTCGGGGAAGCTGACGGACGGCACGAAGGCCGGGGTGCTGCGCTGACCGCGGGGCCGGGTGGGGCGCACACGAGGCCGGATGAAAATTCAACGACCGGACGGCTGAAGGGAGTTGGCGGGATCCGGGCATGACGGACGCAGTGGGCACATGGCATGATCGGATTCCGGTTACCGATCGGTAATCCCCCACACCCCTTGCCCCCTTGAAGGTCCACCACGTGCGCACGCTTGCCCGCAGCCTCCTCCTCCCCGGCCTGACCGCCCTCGCGCTCACCGCCACCGGCTGCGCCTCGACATCCCACGACCGTGCCGCCGAACCGGCGGCCCCCGCCCCCCTCTCCCCGTCCGCCGACAGCGGCTCGCAGCAGCTGGACGTGGCCGCCGCCCCCCAGGGTGAACCCACCCCGGCGGCCGTCGCCCGGGGCGGCTCGAAGGGCCGGACCGAGAAGTCCGCGCTGAAGGTCGCCTCGTACGACGCCGCGACCGGACGGGCCGTCATAGCCAAGGCCCCGCCCGAGGGACCCTCTCGGGCGCCCTCCCCGGGCCGGCCGGCCGAAGCCGACAAGCCCGTCGCGGCGGGTGACGTCATCGCCAGCGCCCCGGCACCCGGCGCCCCCAACGGCCTGCTCGCCAAGGTCACCGAGGTCGTCGGCACGACCGACCGCGGCACCGAGGTCAAGACCGCCTCCACGACACTGGCCGCCGTCCTCAACGACGACAAGGCCGACGGCAAGGTGCCGGTGGACCCCTCGACGGTCGTCGTCGAGCCACTGATGAAGGGCGTGACCTTCTCCTGGGCCAAGGGCGACGGCCTGAAGTTCGGTCCCGAGGGCGCCAAGCTGCCGCTCGGGAACCTCCGGCTCGACGTGAACTCCTCCGTCGACACCGCCCCGGACGCCCCCGCCTCGGCCGGCGCCTCCGTCTCCGGCTTCGTCCAGCTCGCCCCGCAGGTGGAGTTCCAGTACGACGGCACCCGGGGCGGCGGCTCCGGCCCGCGCGGCGCCTTCCTCGGGATGAGCGGCGACTGGTCCTCGCAGTGGAAGCTCCAGGGCCGGGCCGCGGCGAGCACGGGAGCGCCCAAGCGGATCCCCTTCGCCACGCTGCACAGCTCCCCCGTCGTCCAGGTCGGCCCGGTGCCGGTCGTCGTCAACCTCGACCTGACCTGCTACATCCAGGTGGAGGCCGACGGCAAGGTCACCCTCGACGTCCAGCAGGACGTCAAGGGCGACTTCAAGGTCGGCGGCAGCTACGCCTTCGGCCGGGGCTGGACCCCGGTCAGCACCTCGAACGTGAAGAGCACGCCGGTCCGGGCGACCGTCACCGCCGCCGGCAAGGTCAAGGGCGCGCTCGGTGCCGAGGCGTCCGTCGGCCTCTACGGCGCCGTCGGTGTCACCGGCGACTTCGCCCCGTACCTGCGCGGCGAGGCGGACGCCAAGGCGACCGCGTCCAGCGACGGCAAGGCCTCCGTCAGCGGCGCGTGGGCCCTGTACGGCGGGTTCGACCTGAGCGGGCAGCTCCAGCTGCAGTTGTCGCTGTTCGGCACGCCCGCCTTCGAGCGCGGAATCCCGCTGGGCACCCTGAACCGCGAGTGGGCACTGGCGAGCGGCGACACCGCACGCTAGACCCCGATCCGCCGGACAGGCCCCGGGCCGTCCGTCACGGGGGTGGGCACGGGCGCGAGAAGTCGGTGCAGGGGTCTTCTCACCCCGTTTACCCACCAGTACATTGACGCCATGTCTAATACGCCGCTCGCGCCCGCCCCCGTGGCGTCGGAACACGTGGGTCTCAGGCCCCGGAACGTGTCCTTCGGCTGGGAGGACACCCCGCTCCACTGGCTGCCCGGCGAACCTTTCGCCGGACACATGATCAATGTGCTGCACCTGCTGCTGCCCGCCGGGGAGCGCTGGTTCGTGCACGTCTACAAGCAGGCGCTCCCCCACATCGAGGACGAGCGGCTGCGGGAGGACGTCGTCGGGTTCATCGGCCAGGAGGCCATGCACGCCGCCGCCCACGACGACGTCCTCCCGCACCTGAAGCGCCTGGGGCTGGACCCGACCCCCTACACCGCCCAGGTGGACTGGCTGTTCGAGAAGCTGCTCGGCGACCGCACCCTGCCCCCGGGCCGCGCCCGGCACTGGTGGCTGATGGAGCGCATCGCGATGATCGCGGCCATCGAGCACTACACGGCGTTCCTCGGCGACTGGGTGCTGAACGCCGACGAACTCGACCGGCGCGGCGCCGATCCCACCATGCTGGACCTGCTGCGCTGGCACGGGGCGGAGGAGGTCGAGCACCGCTCCGTGGCCTTCGACCTCTTCATGCACGTCGACGGCGGCTACCGCCGCAGGGCCCGGACGTGGGCCACGGCCTTCACCGCCCTGGTCTTCCTGTGGCAGCGAGGGGTCCGCTTCTTCATGGAGAACGACCCCCACCTCGTGGACGGCAAGGCCTCCTTCGGACAGTTCTTCCTGGCCGGGCGGCAGGGCGTGCTCCCGTCCACCGGCTCCATGCTGAAGTCCGTACCGAAGTACCTCTCCCGTACGTACCACCCCTCGCAGGAGGGCTCGACGGCCCAGGCGGTGGCCTACCTGGCCTCCTCCCCCGGCGCGGGCGGCGGGGTACGGGCATGAGGCGCGCCCTGGCCGTCACGACGGCCGCCGCGGTCGCGGGTGTTGCCTGGGCGGCCCGGCGGGCCCTGGACCGCCGGATCGGGAACTCCCCGCTGTGGCCGCTGCCCGCCCTGGAGGTGCCGGTCTCCGGCCACTCCCCGCGCCGAGCGCTGCGCGCGCTGATCACCTCCCGCATCCAGCCGGCGCAGGACGTTGTGGAACTGGTCCTGGAATCCCCGGAGCTGCCCGCGTGGACGCCGGGGGCGCACGTGGACGTCACCCTGCCCTCCGGGCTGGTCCGCCAGTACTCGCTGTGCGGCGACCCGGCGGACGAGGGCCGCTACCGGATCGCGATCCGGCTGGTCGGTGACGGCCGAGGCGGCTCCCGCGAGGCGCACGCCCAACTCGTCGAGGGCACCGAGCTGGAACTGCGTCCGCCGCGCAACCGCTTCGAGCTGATCCCGGCCCCCTCGTACGCGTTCGTCGCGGGCGGCATCGGCATCACCCCCATCCTGCCGATGCTCCGCGCCGCCACCGCGGCGGGCGCCGACTGGACGCTCCTGTACGGGGGCCGCTCCCTCGACTCGATGCCCTTCCTCGACGACCTCGCGGCCTACGGCGACCGGGTCACGGTCCATCCCGAGGACGAGGAGGGCCTGCCCGACCTGTCCCGGCTGGCCACCGCGGCGCCCGGCACCCTGGTCTACTGCTGCGGCCCGGAACCCCTGATGCAGGCCGTCACGGCGGCGGCCGAGGACCCCACGGCCGTGCACCTGGAGCGCTTCACGCCCGCCGTGGCACCCGGCCCGGAACGGGCCTTCACGGTCGAACTGCGCCGCTCGGGACGGGTCGTCGAGGTCGGCGCGCAGGAGAGCACCCTCGCCGCGGTGCGCAGGGAGCTGCCCGACACCCCTTACTCGTGCGAGCAGGGCTTCTGCGGGACCTGCCAACACCGGGTCCTCGCGGGCGAGGTGGACCACCGCGACGACCTGCTCACCGACCAGGAGCGCGCGGAGTCGATGCTGCTGTGCGTCTCGCGCGCGAAGGGGGACCGCCTCGCCCTGGACCTGTGAACCCTCCCCAGTAGGGTGTCCGCATGACGACCGGAGTGCGGCGCAGGATGGGTGTCGAGGAGCGGCGGCAGCAGCTGATCGGGGTTGCCCTGGAGCTGTTCAGCCACCGGTCCCCCGACGACGTGTCGATCGACGAGATAGCGGCGGCCGCGGGGATATCCCGGCCCCTGGTCTACCACTACTTCCCCGGCAAGCTCAGCCTGTACGAGGCGGCGCTGCGGCGGGCTGCCGACGAGCTGGCCCAGCGGTTCGTCGAGCCTCGGGAAGGGCCCCTGGGGGCGCGCCTGCTGCGGGTGATGGGGCGCTTCTTCGCCTTCGTCGAGGACCACGGGCCGGGCTTCTCTGCCCTGATGCGCGGGGGTCCCGCGGCCGGCAGCAGCCGGGCCAGCGCGATGATCGACGAGGTCCGGCAGGCGGCGTACGAACAGATCCTCACGCACTTGGGGATCGGACTCGACGAGGTGCCGGCCCGGCTGGAGCTCGTGGTGCGCTCCTGGGTCTCGCTCGCCGAGTCCACCGCCCTGATCTGGCTGGACGGCCGCAGGATCCCGCGGAGCGAGCTGGAGCTGCAACTGGTCCACGACTTCGCGGCGCTGGCCGCGGTGAGCGCCGCGTACGACGCGGAGATGGCGGGCATCCTCGTCCGGATCCTGGCCGACGAACCGGCCGACGGGCCCTTCGGAGAGCTGGTGGGGCGGCTGGTCGGGCTCGTCCCGGGCGGCGCGGCGGCTCCCGGCGGCCGACCGGGCGCCGACCCCGCCCTCCCGTGATCACGACCGGCGGTGATCACCGATAATGCCCGCGTGATCATTGACGAGGGGATTCTGTTCCGGCCGGCCGTGGAGAAGGACGCCGGCACGCTGGTGCGGTTGTACGACGAGGCCGCCCGCTGGATGCAGAAGCATGGGATCGAACAGTGGAAGCCCGGCGACAAGGATGCCGCGCACTTCCGGTCGAAGATGCACGGCGGGGAGGTGTGGCTCGCCGGCGACGCGGACGGCCGGGTGTGCGGTGCCTACGAGCTGTGGTGGTCCGACGAGGAGGCCTGGGGGATCCAGCCGCCCGTGGCGGGCTACGTGCACCGGCTGATGGTGTCGCGCGAGACCGCCCCCGCCGGGGCCGGACGCCGCCTGCTCGAACACGCCGAGCGGCGGACAGCCAGGACCGGGCGGGAGCGGGCTCGGCTGGACTGCGTCTCCACCAACCCCCGGCTGCTCGCGTACTACCTGGACGCGGGCTACCGGGTGGTCGGGGAGCTCCCCGACAAGCGGGGGCAGGACGGCAGGACCTACGGGGTGGTCCTGCTGGAGAAGCGGCTCGACCGGCTCACCGTCGTGTGAAGACGGAGACGGTGCGGGCGGGGACGGTGAACTCTCCTGTTCGTGCCTCGTAGGCGGACTGCTTGACCGTGGCGTCGGATCCGGCCGCCTGCACCGGGTGCAGGCGGTAGGCGGTGCCCGCGAGGGCGGTGACGCGCTGGCGCTGGGCGGTGGGGGTGGCGTTGAAGACCACCACCAGGTCGCCCAGGGTCATGGTGATCACGCCCGGGGTCTCCTCCCGGCCCGAGAGCGGGAAGCCCAGCCGGGACTGGACCGCCCCGGCCGTGGTGAGGGCGAAGTCCGGCTCGGTGGTGCGGATCTTCAGCAGGTCGCGGTGGGCCGCCGCGGTGGCGTTGATGTCGGTGCAGGTGGGCGCCGGTCCGGTCAGGAGGGGCTTCGCGTAGGGCCACTTCGGGGCATTGTCGGCGGCCGGGGGCAGGCCCCGCCCGAAGCCGTTGCCCGCGCGACAGTCCCATTGGATGGCGTTGAACCAGTCGCCGCTGTCGTAGGAGTTGCGGTCCAGGGATTTGGAGCGCAGCAGGTCGGAGCCGGCCTGGGAGAGGGCCGGGCCCTGGGACAGGGTGGCCGTCGCCATGGCCAGGACCTGCATGCGGGCCTTGTCGCGGTTGGCGGTGGCGGGCGGGAGCTTGTAGGTCAGGGCGTCGGCGAGGGTCTCGTTGTCGTGGGCGTCCGCGTACGCGAGGGCGTCGCCGGGGGCGGCCGCATAACCGGCCGGGGCGCCGTTGTAGTCCACTTCGGAGCCCTTGACGCGGCGGCCGGAGGTGTCGGTGAAGGTGTACGAGGCGAGGTTGCCGGAGAGGCCGATCTTGATCAGGTCCTGGGCGTGCAGGAGGCGAGCCCGCTGCTCGGCCGGGGTGCCGTTGGCGGGCGCCCCGTTGGGCTCGGTGAACAGGCCCGACGCGAAGCCCTGCACGCGCGGGTCCTCGTCGAAGGGGCCGCCGCCGCGCACCGCGTCGCGGGCCCGGTCGGAGAAGGTGGCGATCCCGGTCCCGGCCATGTTCTTCTGCGTGGCCTGGACGAAGCGGGCGTCGTCGGCGATCTCGCCGAAGTTCCATCCCTCCCCGTACAGGACGATCTTCTTGCCGTCCACCCCGTCCCTGGCGGGCGTCAGGGCGTCCAGCGCGGCCCTGACGGCCAGGATGTTGGCCTTCGGGTGGTGGCCCATCAGGTCGAAGCGGAAACCGTCGACCTTGTACTCCTTCGCCCAGGTGACGACCGAGTCCACGACGAGGCGGCCCATCATGGCGTTCTCGGGTGCGGTGTTGGCGCAGCAGGTGGAGGTGGCGACGCTGCCGTCGGCCAGCAGACGCTGGTAGTAGCCGGGAACGATGCGGTCGAGGACGGACTTGTCGGCCTGCCCGGCGGCGACCGTGTGGTTGTAGACGACGTCCATCACCGTGCGCAGCCCGGCCCCGTTCAGGGACTGGACCATCCTGCGGAACTCGACGGTGCGGGCGGTGCCGTTGGGGTCGCTGGCGTAGCTGCCCTCGGGGACGGTGTAGTGCAGCGGGTCGTAGCCCCAGTTGTAGGAGTCCTTCGCGGCGGCCGCCGCCACGCACGCCTGCTGCTCCTGCGAGTCCGGCGCGTACACCGTGAGGTCGCAGGCGGGCTCGGTGCGGTCCGCCGCCTTCTCCGGGATGGTGCCGATGTCGAAGGCGGGCAGGAGGTGGACGTAGGAGGTGCCGGCGTCGGCCAGGTCGCGCAGGTGGCGCATGCCCGCCGAGCCGGTGTCGGTGAAGGCCAGGTACTGGCCGGGGTGGCCGCTGGTGCGGTCCGCGACGGAGAAGTCGCGGATGTGCAGCTCCTGGATCTGCGCGGAGGTGAAGGGGACGGCCGCGGGCTTGCGCAGCTGCTTCCAGCCGGGCGGCGCCAGCTTCGGATCGGCCAGGTCCACGACCAGGCTGTGGGTGGAGTCGGCCGTCAGGGCGGTGGAGTAGGGGTCGGTGACGAGGTTGCGGACCACCTCGCGGGTGCTGGGGGCCCAGACGGTCACCGCGTAGCGGTACCGCTTGCCGGTCCAGGAGCGCTCGCCGCGCACCGACCAGATGCCGGTGGCGTCGTCGCGGCGCATGGCGACGGTGCGGCCGTCGAGTTCGAGGGCCACCCGCTGGGCGGTGGGTGCCCAGACGGAGAGGGTGGGACGGCCGTCCTTGAAGACCGGGCCCAGGGCGGCGGTCGTCGCGTACAGGTCGTCGAGGACGCCGGCCAGCTGGACGCCGGTGGCGGCGAGGACGGCCCCGTTCGCGGCGCGGGCGCTCGCGACGAGCTGGCCGCGCAGGGCCTCGCGGACGCGGTCCCGGTCGCGCGGGTCGACGGTGAAGGCACTGGAGGCGGCCAGGTGCGGGAACTTCTGCTGCTGGGCGGCGGTCAGCTCGGAGCGGCTGAGCCGCAGCCACCGGGCCGCGCCGGTCAGGGTGCCGTCCTCGGCCTTGACGGAGCCTTCCCGGGAGGCGAGGAGCTGGACGGAGGCGGCCGCCGCGGGGGCGTTCCAGGCGACCGTGTCGCGGTCGATCCACACCGCCCGGGACGTGGTGAGGTCCAGGGCGGCCGAAGAGCCGGCGGGCTGCGGCAGGAGGTACTGCTCCCGGCCGCCGAGCATCCACACCTCGTGGCCGGTGGCCTTCAGGTCCAGGGACTGGTCGGTGGGGAGGTCCTTCTCGTCGCCCTTGTGGAGGATGTAGCTGAGGCTGGTGGCTCCGGCGACGAGCGGGACCTCGTAGACGGCTCCATAGGAGTCGGTACGGGTTGCCGGCAGCGGCTTGGACCAGTCGGTCGGGGTCGCGGCCCCGGTCCACACGTGCAGGCCCCAGCCGTCGTAGGCGCCGTCGGGGCGCTGGTAGTGCAGGACGGCCTTGCCCTGGTCCTGCGGCGGGTACGCGGGGCGGTCGGTCCGGGCGGGCTCCTTGCCCTGCTCCAGCCAGATCTCGCCGGTCTTCGTCACGTCGATGCTGCGGTCGGCGGCGACGTCCTTGGTGCCGTCCTTGTCGATGACGAGGTAACCGACCGAGGAGGCGCCGGGCTTGAGCCTCACATGGGCGAAGGCGCCGTAGGCGTCGCGGCCGGTGAAGGCGTGGCCGGCCGGCCACGGGGTGGCCTCGCCCTCGGCGATGTCGCCCCAGGCGTAGAGCCGCCAGTCGGTGTAGTCGCCGTCGGGGCGGTTGTAGTGGACGACCGCGTAGTCGCGCTGGGTGGCGGTGGGCACATCGGGGGGTGGGGCCTGCCCGGTGACGGACCCGGCGAGGGCGCTCGCCGTGCGGCCGGCGGAGTCCACGACGACGGCCTTGTACCGCAGGGCGGTCCCGGCGGGGGTCTTGGCGTCGATGTGCTGGGTGACCTTGTAGGGGGCGTGGTCGGCGGAGCCGAGTACCTGCCACCTGCCGGTGCCGGTCTGCGCGGCGAAGACGACCCGGTTGAGGCCGCCGCCGCTGACGTCGGCGGACAGCTCGACGGTGCCGGTGGCGCCGGGGGCCGGGGCCTTCAACGTCAGGGCGGGCTTGGCGGTGGGGGCGGCGAGCGGGGCGACGGCCCGCAGGACCACCGAGCCGAGGGCGGGGACGACGACGGTCAGCTTGCCCGTGGCGGAGGCGCGGATCAGCGCGGAGCCGCCGTACAGGGTGCGGTACTGGCTGCCGGCCGGGGCGTCGATCTCGACGGTGCGGGACTCGGCGGCGTTGTTGGCGGCGACCAGGTACTCGGTGCGGCTGCGGGCGTCGGTGCGGGCGAAGGCGTACACGGAGCCGTCGGAGAGCCGTTCGCTCTGGATGCCGTCGCGTAGGGCCGGGTGGGCCTTGGTCAGCTTCGACAGAGCACTGATCTCCTGGTAGAGAGGGTGCTCCGGGTCGTAGGCGTCGCTCGCGTGCGTGCGCGCCGTTCCCAGCTGGTCGTCGTCGAGGTAGTCGGCGGTCTTCGACGCGAACAGGGGCTGGCGTGCGTCCTTGTCGCCGCCCGCGCCGGTGTAGCCCTGCTCGTCACCGGAGTAGATCACCGGATTGCCCCGGGAGAAGAACATCAGCTCGTTGGCGAGCCGGTAGCGGCCCAGCAGCTCCTGCTCGGTCGCGCCCGGCCGGTCCTGCTTGAGGAAGGTCCCGAAGCGGCCCATGTCGTGGTTGCCGAGGAAGGTCACCTGCTCGTAGGCGTTGGCCGTGCCCGAGGTGTAGCGGTAGTCGTCGGCGAGGACGGAGCCCAGCCGGGAGGCCGCCGCGCCCTGGGAGGCGTACGCGCGGATCGCGTCCTGGAGCGGGAAGTCGAGGGTGGCGTCGAGGCGCCCGCGCGTCACGTACGGTGAGGTGACGGCGGTGTCGGCGGAGTAGACCTCGCCGAACATGAAGAAGTCCTCGCGTCCGTGCTTGGCCGCGTACGCGTCGAGGGCGGTCGCCCACTGCGTCCAGAACTCCGTGTTGACGTGCTTGACCGTGTCGATGCGGAAGCCGTCGATCTTGAAGTCCCTGACCCACTTCTCGTAGATCTTCTCCATGCCGCTGACGACCTCGGGGCGCTCGGTCCACAGGTCGTCCAAGCCGAAGAAGTCCCCCTGCTCGGAGGACTCTCCGGCGAAGGTGGAGTCGCCCCGGTTGTGGTACATCGTCGGGTCGTTGAGCCAGGCCGGGACCTTGAGGTGCTTCTTGGCGTCCGGCACGAACGGGGTCCTCGGGAAGGACTCCCCGTCCACCTTCGGGAACTTCCCCTTCCGGTCGGCGTAGTCCTGGTCGTCGAACGGCACACCGTCCTTCGTCAGGTACGGGAACGCCCCCTTCGACAGGTAGGAGTAGGACGCCTCCCGGTAGTCGACCACGTCGGCCGTGTGGTTGGTGATGACGTCGAAGAAGACCTTCATCCCCTTCGCGTGCGCCTTGTCGATCAGCCGTTCCAGGTCGGCGTTGGTGCCGAAGTGCGGGTCGACCTGGGTGAAGTCGGTGATCCAGTAACCGTGGTAGCCGGCGGAGACGTCGTTCCCCTTGCCCTGCACCGGCTGGTTCTTGAAGATCGGCGCCATCCAGATGGCCGTGGTGCCGAGCCCCTTGATGTAGTCGAGCCGGTCGGTGAGCCCCTTGAGGTCGCCGCCCTGGTAGAAGCCCTTGTCGGTGGGGTCCAGTCCGGTCTCCAGGCGGGAGCCGGTCAGTCCGCCCCGGTCGTTGGACGGATCACCGTTCGCGAACCGGTCCGGGAGCACGAAGTAGAACTGCTCGCGGGTCAGGTCGTGGCGGGCCGGCTCGGCGGCCAGTTTCGCGTCGGAGGGCGGGGCGGGCGCCTTGGCCTCGGCGGCCGCGGCGGGGAGGGCGGGCAGGAGCGTCACGGCCAGCGCGGCGGCGAGCGCTCCTGCGGCAGGGCGTATCAAGGCGGGTCTCCTTGTGTACGTGTCGCATGGATGAGGGCCGCCCGGCCTGGGGTCCCCCGGACGGGGTCCGGGGGACGGGGCAGGAAGCGCCGGGCGGCCCTGGTCTGTGGGGCGGCGGCTCAGCTGCGCCAGGTGTCGGTCAGCGTGACCTTGCCGCTCGCGGGTACGGTGGCCGTGCGGTTGGCGCCGCTTTCCCAGGTCACGTTCCCGTCGGCGTCCTTGCGGATGTACTTGTAGGCGAAGGACGCGCCCGCCGGGAGGGTGACGTCGAGCTTCCAGACGGGATAGGCCGCCGGGTCCAGCTTCAGCGCGGCGCCGGTGTTCCAGTTGCCGAGCTCGGCACGGTCACCGGTGACGTAGATGTTCTGTCCCGGCACGGTGGTGGCGTTGACGGCGAAGGCGGCCCCGCCGGAGCCTGCCGGGGTGCCCGAGCAGGTACGGGCGTTGACGTGCAGGGCGAGTGCGGTACCGGCGCCGAGCGTCGCGGTGAACCGGCCGCCGGAGTCGACGGTGACGGTGCGCCCGCTCTGCACGTCGCAGTAGTCGCCGGCGGGGAGCGAGGTCTGGAATGTCCGGGTCAGGGCCGAAGCCTCGTGGTTGATCGCGACGTAGGCCTTGGTGCCGCGCCCGAAGGCGATCCGGTCGCCGCCGTTGTCCCACCAGTTCACGACGCCCTGGCCGCGGGCCGCGTTGCGGAATCCGACCATGGAGGAGATCTCCCGCCAGGCGTGCTGGCACTTCCACCCGTCCGAGTAACAGGCGTTGACCGTGCCGCCGTTCGGCGGGCCGGCGTCCTTGTCGGTCCACTCGTATCCGGAGTGCACGTCCGGGGATCCGTACGGCCAGGCCAGGGCGAACACACTGGCCAGGGTGTAGGTGGACCCGTCCTTGTAGGTGAGCGTGTCACCGACGCGCTCGGTGTCGTGGTTGTCGACGAAGACGCCGCTCTGACCGGAGGGCATGTAGCCCCACGCCTCGCCGAAGTTCTTGAGGTAGGCCAGGTTCTCGTTCTGGAAGATGCGCTTGAGGTCCCGGGCGTACCGGAACTCCTGGACGTCGCCGTTGCCGAGGTACTCGCTCGGCAGGACGGCCTCCCCGGCCCCGAAGATCGCCTCCTGCTTCCAGTAGACCGAGGGGTTCGTCAGCCGGGACTTGATGGCGGCGAGGTCGGCTGCCGGCATGTGCTTGGCGGCGTCGATGCGGAAGCCGTCGACGCCCAGCGAGAGCAGGTCGTTGAGGTAGCCGGCGATCCGGCCCCGTACGTAGTCCTCGCCCGTGTCGAGGTCCGCGAGCTGGACGAGCTCGCAGTTCTGCACGTTGCCGCGGTCCTGGTAGGTGGAGATCGTCGCCCGGCAGTCGTCCATGTCGGCGCCCGAGTAGATCCCCGGGTAGGTGTACTTCGTGTACGAAGAACCGCCCGTCCCGGTCAGCGTCGCGCCCGCGTCCGCCGGGCCGGCCATGTGGTTGATGACGGAGTCGACGACGACCTTCACGCCCGCGGCGTGGCAGGAGCCGACCATCGCCTGGAAGGCGGCCCGGTCACCGAGCCGCCCGGCGATCTTGTAGCTGACAGGCTGGTACGAGGTCCACCACTGGCTGCCCTGGACGTGCTCCTGCGGGGGCGAGACCTGCACGTACCCGTAGCCGGCGGGGCCGAGGGAGTCGGTGCAGGCCTTGGCGACGGAGTCGAATCGCCACTCGAAGAGGACGGCGGTCACGTCCTTCTCGCCGGGGGGCGCGGCGGCGGCCTGCGGCGCAGTGGCGGTGAGCGTGGCGGCGGCAAGTGCGGTGGCGGTGAAAAGAGTTGCAGCTCTGACAGCTCTGGCAGGCATGCGGGGGCCTCCTGGCGGAAGACGTGGGGATTGGAGCGACCGTAGGTGCCAGGTGGAAGCGCTGCAAGAGTTTGCGCAAGAGATTGCAGGATTGTTTCCGACGCGTGTCCCCCCTCCCCCGCCGGCACCCCAACTCGCGCCCCATTCCTTCCGGTTGCTCCCTGGTTGGGCCCACCAGGCCCACAGAGGGGCTACTTGCCCTCTGGTTCGCCGCTCGTCAACGGCACCCCGGGGTGCCCCGCCGGCTGTTCCGTCCGGTCCGCAGCCCCGGCTCGTGGGCCGCAACGGTCACCACCGGGCACCCGGCCAACCGGCTTTGGGGGTTCCGGTTTCACTCGGCCCCCGCACCGCTGGGGCACACTGGCTGATCGTGACCTCGTCAAGCGCCTCTCCCGTACGGTTTCCTCTTCTGGCCGCCATGGGCGTGAACGTCGGATGGCATCTGGCACTGTTCGCCGCCGCGTTCGCACTCCCTTCGATCGGTTTCGCCGGGCCGGTTCTTGTCAATCTGGCCGCCTGCGTCGTCCCGTTGGCGGTGGTGGCGCTGTTTCGATGGTGGCGGTCCCCGTGGTTGGCGACTCTGCGGCCACGCCGCCCGTGGCTACTGGTACCGGCGTACCTCGTGGTTTGCCTGGAGCTGACGCGGGGCGTCGTCGGCCCGGCAAGCGCCCTGGCGGCGAGTGCGCTGCTGATGCTGTCGGTCGGGATCAGCGAGGAGCTGTACGCACGCGGTGTCATGCAGGAACTTCTGCGTGCACTGTCACCGTGGCGGCTCACCCTCTGGGTCGCTCTGCTGTTCGGTCTGGGACACGTCATATCCGGACTTGTCTTCGGCCGGTCGCCGGAGTACATGGTGTTCCAGGTCCTGCACGCGTCCGTCTTCGGATTCGTGCTGGCCGCGCTTCGCCTCCACACCGTCTCGATCTGGCCGCTGGCACTTCTGCATGCTGTGAGCAACTGGACCAATTCCAACAGCCCGGGCGAGCTTCCGGTCTGGTGGGAGGCGCTCCGCCTTCTCGCGCTCACCGGCTACGGCGTGGCGCTGGTCCGGATTCGAGCGCAGGAGGGCCGCTGCGGGGAGAGCGGCCAGCAGGAGGTCAAGCAGAAGAGGTGACCGGCAAGGTCCGGGAGCACCCGCCACTGCTCTCCATGGCCAGTTGCCCGGCCGGGTGGCCCACCACCGACCACGCACGGTGGCGCCAGGGCCGACCTCACCGATTCCGGTTGCGCAAGCGCGCCCGCTCGGGCCTGCACGCGCCGTCGGCGAGGGGCCTTGTCGTGGCGCCGCTGCGCGACGACCTTCGGCCGTCCCTGAACGGCCATCCCTGACCGGCCGCCCCGCCCCACCGGCTTCCGCCGGCGTCCGGCCGCCCCGCGCACGGGCCCAGGCCGGTCCCGGCCCAGCCGCAGGCGCCCGTACCGCTACTCCGGCGACTGGCCCGTCGAGCCGCGGACCACCAGTTCGGGCTGGAAGACGTACTCCGTGCGCTGGACCGGGGTCCCGGACACCGCCTCCAGGAGGGCGCCGACCGCCGCCGTCGCCATCGCCCGTACCGGCTGGCGGACCGTCGTGAGCGGCGGGTCCGTGAAGGCGATCAGGGGCGAGTCGTCGAAGCCGACCACGGAGACGTCCTGCGGCACCCGCAGGCCCCGCTCGCGCACGGCCCTTATCACCCCGAGTGCCATCGGGTCGCTGCCGCAGACGATGCCCGTGCAACCGCGGTCGAGGAGGGCGCCGCCGGCGGCGTGCCCGCCCTCGACCGTGAACAGGGTGCGCTGGATCCGCCCCTCGGCCTCCGCGTCCGGTACGACGGACCGGAAACCCTGCTCCTTGCGGGCCGAGGGCACGTACCGGGTCGGCCCGATGGCCAGCCCGATGCGTTCGTGTCCGAGGTCCTGCAGGTGCCGTACGGCCATCTCGGCGGCCGCCCGGTCGTCCGGGGAGATGAAGGGGGCGTTCACGTGCTCGTTGAAGCCGTTGATCATCACGAACGGCAGCCCCCGGGAGGCGAGCCGCTGGTAGCGGGCGGGATCTGCGTGGGAGTCGGCGTGCAGGCCGGAAAGGAAGACGATGCCGGTGACCCCCCGCTCCTCCAGCTGCTCCACCAGCTCGTCCTCGGTGGCCCCGCCGGGCGTCTGCGTGCACAGCACCGGCGTGTACCCGTGCCCGGCCAGGGCCTGTTCGATCACCTGCGCGAACGCCGGGAAGATCGGGTTGGTGAGCTCCGGGATCAGCAGTCCGACCAGGCCGTTACTGCGCCGCTTGAGCCGCACGGGCCGTTCGTAGCCGAGCAGGTCCATCGCGGCCAGCACCTTGTGCCGGGTGCCGGCCGCGACGCCTGCCTTGCCGTTGAGCACACGGCTGACCGTCGCCTCGCTGACCTGGGCCTGCGCGGCGATGTCCGTCAGCCGGAGGGGGGAGGTCACCCCGACGTCACCTGCCACCACACCGTGGTGTCGGCCGGCAGCACGCCGTCCTCGACCGTCGCGCCGCTGGACAGCAGGGCCTCGCCGGCGACGGGGAGGCGTACGGCCGTGCCGGTGGTGTTGGCGGTGCAGAGGAAGTCCCCGCGGCGGAAGGCCAGGACGCCCTCGGGGGCGTCCTGCCAGTCCACCGAGTCACCCGCGCCCAGGTCGGGGCGCTCGCGGCGCAGCCGCAGGGCCGTTCGGTACAGCTCCAGGGTGGAGGACGGGTCGCCGGTCTGCGCCTCCACGCTCAGCCCGGCCCAGGAGTCGGGCTGCGGGAGCCAGCTGCCGCCGGTGCCGAAGCCGTACGGGGCCTCGGTGCCCGACCACGGGAGGGGGACCCGGCAGCCGTCCCGGAAACCGTCCTGTCCAGCCGCACGGAAGAAGGACGGGTCCTGGCGGACCTCGTCCGGCAGGTCGGTGACGTCGGGCAGGCCGAGTTCCTCGCCCTGGTAGACGTACGCCGAGCCGGGCAGCGCCAGCATCAGCAGGCTCGCCGCGCGGGCGCGCCGCAGGCCGAGCTCGCGGTCCCCGGGCTCGCGCAGCTGGGTGCCGAGGCCGGCGGGGTTGGCGAAGCGGGTGGCGTGCCGGGTGACGTCGTGGTTGGACAGCACCCAGGTGGTGGGGGCGCCCACGGGGCGCATCGCGGCCAGCGAGCCGTCGATGACCTCGCGGAGCGCCGTCGCCTCCCAGTCGGTGGTCAGGTACTGGAAGTTGAACGCCTGCTGCATCTCGTCGGGGCGGACGTAGCGGGCCGTGCGCTCGACGGTGGGGGTCCACGCCTCGGCGACCAGGACGCGGTCGCCCTCGTACTCGTCGAGGATCCGGCGCCAGGAGCGGTATATCTCGTGGACGCCGTCCTGGTCGAAGAAGGGCATGACGTCGTTGCCGAGCAGCTTCAGCTGGTCCCTGGCGCCGAGGTCGGGCAGGCCGGGGGCCTTGACCAGGCCGTGGGCCACGTCGACGCGGAAGCCGTCGGCGCCGAGGTCGAGCCAGAAGCGCAGGATGGAGCGGAACTCGTCCTGGACGGCAGGGTGCTCCCAGTTGAAGTCGGGCTGCTCGGGTGCGAAGAGGTGCAGGTACCACTCGCCGTCCGCGACCCGGGTCCAGGCGGGCCCGCCGAAGATCGACTCCCAGTCGTTGGGGGGCAGTTCGCCGTCCTCGCCCTGGCCGGGACGGAAGTGGAACCGCTCCCGCAGCCGGGACCCGGGGCCTTCGCGCAGCGCCTGCTTGAACCATTCGTGCTGGTCGGAGCAGTGGTTCGGGACGAGGTCGACGATGATGCGCAGTCCCAGTCCGTGGGCCTCGCGGATCACGGCGTCGGCGTCGTGCAGGGTGCCGAACATGGGGTCGATGGCCCGGTAGTCGGCGACGTCGTAGCCGGCATCGGCCTGCGGGGAGGCGTAGAAGGGGCTGAGCCAGACGGCGTCGACGCCCAGCTCCTTGAGGTAGGGCAGGCGGCTGCGGATGCCTTCGAGGTCCCCCATGCCGTCCCCGTTGGAGTCGGCGAAGCTGCGCGGATAGACCTGGTAGATCACCGCGTCTCTCCACCAGCCGGGCGTGGTGCCGGTGGTGGTGGGAAGTGCGTCGGCGAGGTGCTGGGTCATGTCGTCCTTGGAGAGATCGGGCCGGGAAGGCGAACGGGCAGGCTCGGGTGGTCAGCCCTTGGTGGCGCCTGCCGTCATCCCGGCGACGAGGTGACGCTGGGCGAATACGAAGAAGATCGCCGCGGGGATGGCGATGAGGACCGAGGCGGCGCTCATCGCACCCCAGTTGGAGGTGTACTGGGTGACGAAGGTCTGCAGTCCGCCGGCCAGGGTGAGGTTCTCCTCGCCGACCATGAAGGCGGAGGCGTAGGCGACCTCGCCCCAGGCGGTGATGAAGGCGTAGAAGCCGGTGACGGCGAGGCCGGGCTTGGCGAGCGGGAGGATCAGCCGCCAGAAGGTGCCGAAGGGGTTCAGTCCGTCGACGCGGCCCGATTCGTCGATCTCGACCGGGATGGTGTCGAAGAAGCCCTTCATCATCCATGCGCAGAACGGCACGGCGATGGTCAGGTAGGTGATGATCAGGCCGACGGGCTGGTTGAGCAGCCCGAGCTGCCCCATCAGGTTGTAGAGCGGGACGATCAGGATGGCCATCGGGAACATCTGTGTGATGAGCAGGGTCCACATCAGTGGCTTCATGCCGGGGAACTTGAAGCGGCTGACCGCGTATCCGGTGGTGGCGGCGATGAAGACACCGAGGACGGTGGTGACGCCGGCGACCAGGACGGAGTTGAGGAACCAGTCGAGGAAGTGGCTCGACTCCAGCAGGTACGTGTAGTTGCTGAGGGTGGGTTCCTTGACGAAGTCCGTGGTGATGGCGTGCTGCGCGGGCTTGAGCGAGGTCAGCAGGATCCACAGGACGGGGAAGACGGCGATGACGGACGCGACGGCGAGGGTCGCGTGCAGGCCGACGGAGGCCAGGGGGGAGCGGCTGCCCCGGGTACGCGTGCTGGTCATGGTCACCACACCTCTCCCTGCTTGCGCAGCGAGCGCCGGTAGACCAGCGCGAAGATCATGAGCAGCAGGAGGATCAGTACGCCCCACGTCGCGGAGACGGCGAAGTCGCGCGGGCTCGTGATGAAGGCCTCCCGGAAGGCCTGGGTCACCAGGATCTCGGTGGAGTCTCCCGGTCCGCCCCGGGTGAGCAGGAAGATCACCGGGAACATGTTGAAGGTCCAGATGGTGGAGAGCAGGATCACGGTCATGCTGACCGTGCGCAGTCCGGGCAGGGTGATGTGGCGGAAGCGCTGCCAGGCGCTGGCGCCGTCCATCTCGGCGGCCTCGTAGAGCTCGCCGGGGATGGACTGCAGGCCGCCGAGGAGGGCGACCATCATGAAGGGGATGCCCAGCCAGACGTTGACGGCGATGACCGAGAACTTGGCCCAGGTCGGGTCGTCGAGCCACGGCACGGCGGCGATGCCGCCGCCGTCGAGGACCTTGTTGAGGATGCCGTTGTCGCGGTTGAAGAGGAACCGCCAGGCGAAGACGGAGACGAAGCCGGGCACGGCCCAGGGCAGGATGAGCGCCATCCGGTAGGCGGCGCGGCCCCGGAACTGCCGGTTCAGCATGTTGGCGAGGGTCAGTCCGAGCACGAACGTGATGGACACGCACGCGACGGTCCAGACCACCGTCCACACCAGCCGCTGCAGGAACACCGGGTCGCCGAGCACCGCCGTGTAGTTGTCGAGTCCGATGAACTCGTACGTGGCGTCGATGTGGCGGGCGCCGATGTCACGGGCGACATTGCGCTCGTTGGCGTCGGTCAGCGACAGGTAGATGCCGCGCACCAGCGGCCACCCGATGATCACGCCGAGGACGAGCACCACCGGGGCGACCATGGCCCAGGCGTACCAGTGGGTGGCGAGGGCGCGCCTCAGGCCACCTGTGCTCCGGGGGGTCCCGGTGTTCCCGCTGTCAGTCCAGCGGCTCCGGCCGCGGACGGCGGAGTCGTTCCCGACTCCGTCGTCCGCGGCCTTCGCCACCGACTGGCTGGTGTCAGCAGCCATGGTTTCGTTACTTCCAGCCCTTGAGGATCTTGCGGAACTCGATGCCGGCCGCCTTGGCGGCTTCCTCCGGGCTCGACGCCCCGGTGATCGCCTTGGTGTACTCGACCTTCAGCGGCTCGAAGAGGGAGCCGTTCTCCGGGATCCAGGCGCGCTCGACGGCCTTGTCCACGGCCGGCTTGAAGAACTGGACCATCTCGCTGCTCTTGACGTCCGGCTGCTCGTAGGCGGCGGTACGGGTCGGCAGCAGGCTCAGCTCCTTGGCGGACTGGACCTGGACCTCCTGCGAGGTCATGTACTCGACGAAGGCGTGGGCGGCGGCGCGGTTCTTCGAGCCGGCGTAGACGCCGAGGTCGTGGCCGCCCTGCGGGGCGCCGGCCTTGGCGGAGCCGGCCGGGACGGCGGCGACGCCGAGGTTGGCCTTGTCCTTGAACTGGTCGCCGGCGTAGGTGTCGGCGACGGCCCACGGACCGTTGATCATCATGGCGGCCTCGCCGGTCTTGAAGGCCGTCTGCATGTTGGCGTAGCCGTCGGTGGCGTTGGTGATCGCCGCACCCGAGGTGACCAGGTCACGGGCGGTCTTGAAGGCCTTGACGCCCGCCTCGTTGTCGACGGTGACCGTCTTGTTCTTCGCGTCGACGAGGTCGCCGCCCTCGCCGTAGATCAGCGGGAGGAACCAGTAGGAGTCGTCGCCGCGGAGATAGAGGGCGGCCTTGCCGGTCTTCGCCTTGATCGCGTCGGCGGCGGTCTTCAGCTCCGCCAGCGTCTTGGGCGGCTCGACTCCGGCATCGGCGAGCATCTTCTTGTTGTAGAAGAGGCCGAGGGTGTCGATGACCTGCGGCACGGCGTAGGTCTTGCCCTCGTACTTGGCGCTGGCCGCGGCCTGCGGAAGGAAGTCGCTGTCGACCTTCTTCGCCATGTCGGCCGGAACCTCGTCGAGGTAGCCGAGGGAGGCGAAGTCGGCGACCCAGCCGACGTCCGCGCGGATCACGTCAGGCGCGTCGGAGCCGCTGCTGAAGGCGTTCTTGACCTTGTTCTGCGCGTCGCCGTACGGGACGTTGACGTACTTGACCGTGACCTTCGGGTGCTTCGCGGTGAACGCCTCGGCGATCTTCTGGAAGCTGGCCTTCTCGGCGTCGTTCGCGGTGTCCCACCAGGTGACCGTGCCGGAAAGCTCGCCGCCTGCGTCGGTCCCGCCGTCGCCCTTGTCGTCACCGCCGCAAGCCGTCGCCGCGAGCGCCAGGGCCGCGACCAGCGCGGTGGCCGCTATGCCACGCCGCATATGAACTCCTTCGATGATTCCGGCCGCGCCCTCGCGGTCCCGAGTTGCCAGGAACGTAACAAGACTGAAAGAGGACCGAAAGACCTTGCGCAAACTTTCTGCAAGCGGAGGCGATCGTTACATCCGTGTGTCCGGACGGTTGCCGCGGCTTGCTGTTAGTTCGAGTCGTCTTCGACTGCCCGGGCCCGCAACCAGGGGGCATGTCACCGCGTTGACCCCGATATGACCCACGAGTCGACGGCCGTCGGCCTTGCAAGCGCTTACAGCAACGCGACGACTGCGAGCGGTGACTGGTGGCGCGATGCCGTCATCTACCAGGTGTACGTACGCTCCTTCGCCGACAGCGACGGCGACGGGATCGGCGACCTGCGCGGCGCCCGCTCCCGCCTCCCCCACCTCGCCCGCCTCGGGGTCGACGCCGTGTGGCTCACCCCCTTCTACGTCTCCCCGCAGGCGGACGGCGGCTACGACGTCGCCGACTACCGGGCCGTCGACCCGCTCTTCGGCGACCTCGCCGACGCCGAAGAGCTCGTCCGGGCCGCGCACGGGCTCGGGCTCCGGGTCATCGTGGACGTGGTGCCGAACCACACCTCCGAGCAGCACCCGTGGTTCCGGGCCGCGCTCGCCGGGGAGCCGGGGGCCCGGGAGCGGTATCTCTTCCGCCCCGGCCGGGGCGCGGACGGCAGCCTCCCTCCGAACGACTGGGAGTCGGTCTTCGGCGGTCCGGCCTGGACCCGGGTCGCGGACGGCGCGTGGTACCTGCACCTCTTCGCACCCGAGCAGCCGGACCTGGACTGGAGCCGCCCGGAGGTCGCCGCCGAGTTCGACTCGGTCCTGCGCTTCTGGCTCGACCTCGGCGTGGACGGCTTCCGCATCGACGTCGCCCACGGCATGGTCAAGGCGGAGGGCCTGCCGGACATCGGCCGCGGCGCCCAGGCCACGCTCATCGGCACGGAGCCGCTCCCGTTCTTCGACCAGGACGGGGTCCACGAGATCCACCGCGGGTGGCGGCGCCTGCTCGACTCCTACGAGGGGCAGCGCATCGGCGTCGCCGAAGCCTGGGCCCCGACCTCGGAGCGGCTCGCCCTGTACGTCCGACCGGACGAGCTCCACCAGGCGTTCAACTTCCGGTTCCTGACCTGCCCGTGGGACCCGACGGCGATGCGCACCGTGATCGACGAGTCGCTGGCCGCCACCGCCTCGGTCGGCGCCCCGACCACGTGGGTGCTGTCCAACCACGACGTCGTACGCCACGTGACCCGCTACGGCGACGGACCGCGCGGCCTGGCCCGGGCCCGGGCCGCGGCCCTGCTGATGCTGGCCCTGCCGGGCTCGGCGTACCTCTACCAGGGCGAGGAACTCGGCCTCCCGGAGGTCACGGACCTCCCGCCCGAAGCCCGCCAGGACCCGGCCTTCCGCCGCGGGGGCCGTCAGCGGATCCCGGCCCCCGCGGGCGAGCCCGCCCCGGGCCCGACCCCCGCGGCCGCCGGCATCATCGCCCCCCGCCCCGGCGAACCCGCCTTCCCGGAACCGACCGGGCGGCCCGGCGCGGACGACCGCGCCCGGCCGGACACCGCAGCGGACTCCGGGCCCGCACCCGAAGCACCGGCCGCACCCGAACCTCCGACCGCGTCGGAGGCGGAGGGCCAGGACGGGTTGCGCGACGGCTGCCGGGTCCCCCTTCCCTGGGCCGGGGCGGAGCCCCCGTACGGGTTCGGGCCGGCCGGCAGCTGGCTGCCGCAGCCGCCGGCCTGGGCCGGCCTCAGCGTCGCCGCCCAGACCGGTGACCCGCATTCCACTCTGGAGCTGTACCGTGCCGCCCTGGAACTGCGCCGGGCGATGCCCGGGCTGGGCGCGCCCGAGGCCGGCGGGCCGTCCGGCGCCTGCGGAATGGCCTGGCAGCCCGCGCCCGACGGGGTCCTCCTCTTCACCCGCCCCGGCTTCGCCTGCACCCTCAACACCCGGCCCGACACCGTCGAACTCCCCGCGCCGGGCCGTCCCGTGCTCTCCAGCGCCCCCGTGGAGACGGACGGTCGCACCGTCCGTCTCCCCCCGGATTCGTGCACGTGGTGGGCATTTTGATGTGGCGGCCGGTACAGTCCAATCCCGTGACCGCACGGCTAGCCGACATCGCAGCCCAGGCGGGGGTCAGCGAAGCCACAGTCAGCCGCGTGCTCAACGGCAAGCCCGGTGTGGCCGCGGGCACCCGCGAATCCGTGCTGGCCGCGCTGGACGTCCTCGGCTACGAGCGCCCCGTACGGCTGCGCCAGCGCAGCGCCGGCCTCGTCGGACTGATCACGCCCGAGCTGGACAACCCCATCTTCCCGGCCCTCGCGCAGGTCATCGGCCAGGCCCTGACCCGCCAGGGGTACACGCCGGTGCTGGCCACCCAGACCCCCGGCGGATCCACCGAGGACGAACTGACCGAGATGCTCGTCGACCGCGGGGTCTCGGGGATCATCTTCGTCTCCGGACTGCACGCCGACACGACGGCCGATATGGGCCGCTATGACCAACTCCGCGGACAAGGTGTCCCCTACGTTCTGATCAACGGCTTCTCCGACAAGGTGCAGGCCCCCTTCGTCTCCCCCGACGACCGCGCCGCGATGCAGCTCGCGGTCACGCATCTGACCGCCCTCGGGCACACCCGGATCGGCCTCGCGGTCGGGCCGAAGCGGTTCGTACCGGTCTTGCGGAAGATCGAGGGCTTCCGCAGCGGGATGAAGGAGCGACTCGGGCTCGGCGACGCCGAGATCGAGGAACTGATCCAGCACTCCCTCTACTCCCTGGAAGGCGGCCAGGCCGCCACGTCCGCACTGATCTCACGGGGCTGCACGGCGGTGGTGTGCGCGAGCGACATGATGGCGCTCGGCGCGATCCGGGCGGCCCGGCAGCAGGGGCTGCGGGTGCCGCAGGACGTCTCGGTCGTCGGCTTCGACGACTCCCCCCTCATAGCGTTCACCGACCCACCGCTGACCACCATCCGGCAGCCCGTGCAGGCGATGGGACAGGCGGCGGTGCGGACGCTGCTGGAGGAGATCGGCGGTACCCCGGCCCCGCACAGCGAATTCGTGTTCCTGCCGGAACTGGTCGTGCGCGGCTCCACCGCCTCGGGCCCCGGGCAGCGGCGCGGCCCGTCTCGTACCTGAGAGGGAGCGGCTGCGCCGAAGACCGTCCCGAGGGATGATCGGAGGCGAAAGCTCATCTGGCAAACTCTCTCCCCATGGGTGAAGCGAGCGTGAAGACACTGGAAACCCGGACGGATGTCTCCTCACCCGTAGCGGTCGAGACCGAGACCCGACCGGGCTCCGACCGCGCCCTGATCTCCCGACTGCGGGTCCCGCGCCGGCCGCGGATCTGGTTCGAGGTCCTGCTGATCGCGGTCAGCTACTGGACCTACTCGCTGATCCGCAACGCGGTGCCCGAGCAGAAGTCGATCGCCCTCGCGAACGCCGACTGGATCTGGGGGGTCGAGCGGACGCTCGGCATCGCCGTCGAGCAGTCGGTCAACCACGCGGTCAATTCCGTGACGTGGCTGATCGTGGGGATGAACTACTACTACGCCACACTCCACTTCGTCGTGACGATCGGCGTACTGGTGTGGATCTACCGGTTCCATCCCGGCCGGTACGCCGCCACGCGCCTGGTCCTCTTCGCCACCACCGGCGTGGCCCTGGTCGGCTACTACTTCTACCCGCTGGCGCCGCCCCGGCTGATGAACGGGCAGCACTTCGTCGACACCGTGCTGGTCCACCACACCTGGGGCTCCATGGCCTCCGGGAACCTCAAGCACATGTCGAACCAGTACGCTGCGATGCCGTCCATGCACATAGGGTGGTCGCTGTGGTGCGGGCTGACGATCTTCGCGGTCGCCTCGGCCCCCTGGGCCCGGATCCTGGGCCTGCTCTACCCGGCGGCGACCCTCGTCGTCATCGTGGCCACCGCCAACCACTTCTGGCTCGACGCCGTGGGCGGCATGATCTGCCTGGCCTTCGGCTACGCCGTCTCGCACGCCTGGTACGGCTCGCTGCCGCACCGCCTGCCCCGCCACCCCGAGCACACGGGCCCGCACCCGGCGTCGGAGCTCGTCAGCCGCTTCCGGCCGCAGCGCTGAGGACCGCCCGGCCCTGATCCCGCCGGACAGACACCGGCCCACCGGCCCCGCGCCTCCCGGTGGGCGGGGCGCCCGCCGGGAGGCACGGGGCGGGCCGAACGCTCCCCGCTGCCGTTCGTACGTCGATCCCCTGCTGCCCTGCGGTGGTCAGCCACGCAGCGGGAAGGGCGCCCGGGCACCGCTCGGATCCGGCCAGGGGACCGTCCGGCCGCGTTGACAAGATCCACGAGCGCTCGTTGTAATGAGGCCGTGGCGCGTGGCGCCGGCCAAAGAGAACTGGGCCGGCCGGTGACCGGGCGACCACCCGCACATCAGGGACGATCCCATGCGTTCTCTTCCCCCGGGCTCTGCCTGACCCAGGCGCCTCCGCGCGCCCGCACCGCCGCTTGCGTCGGCCGTGCCGTTTCCTCTCCCCGCGTCGCGCTGTCGTTTCCGGCAGCCCGCTTCCGGCACCTCTGATTCCGCCTCGGTCCGGTGCACGCGCTTCCCTCCCCTTCCCCCTCCCCCTCCTTCTTCCTTCCGCTGTCGCCTCACCAAGGAGTCAGAACCCGTATGTCCTTCAACCAGTCCGTCATCGACGAGTTCCGCGCGAACCAGGGAAAGGTCGGCGGCCCTTTCGAGGGCAGTGACCTCCTCCTGCTCACCACCACCGGCGCCCGGTCGGGCGAGGAGTGGACCGTCCCGCTGGGCTACGTGCGCCACGGCGGTGAGCTCCTGGTGATCGGCTCCAACCTGGGCGGGCCCAAGCACCCCGACTGGTACCACAACCTGCTCGCGCACCCGCTGGTGACGGTGGAGATCGGCGCCGAGTCCTTCGAGGCGGTCGCGGTGCCGGCCGAGGGCGCCCACCGCGACCGGTTGTTCGCACAGGTGGTGGCCTCGGAGCCGGGCTACGGCGCGTACCAGGAGAGCACCAGCAGGGTCCTGCCGGTGGTGGCGCTCCACACGAGCGATCCCGCTCCGGGCGAGGGACCGGTGGAGGTCCGGAGCCTGGCCGACCAGCTGGTCGACGTGCACGTGTGGCTCCGCGGGCAGCTGCGGCACGTGGGCGCCGAGGTGGAGGAGCACTTCGCGAGGGCGGCCGCGCACGAGGGCGAGGAGGCCGTGCCGGCGGTCGGACTGGGACTTCAGATCCGCCAGCACTGCCTGGCCTTCTGCCAGACGCTGGAGTTCCACCACACCGGTGAGGACGCCCACGTGTTCCCCGCGCTCGCGGCGCGGAACCCGCACCTGAAGGAGGTCTTCGAGCGGCTGCGGACCGAACACCTCACGGTGGCGCGGCTGCAGCAGGAGCTGAGCGCGCTGCTCGCGGACATCACGGGCACCGACCCGGAGGACTTCCGGAGGGAGCTGGCCCGGATGTCGTCCGAGCTGAACGCCCACCTCGACTACGAGGAGGAGTCGCTGCTCCCGCTGCTCGCCGGGATCCCCTTCCCGCCGGGGCCGCCGCCGGCCGCCTGAACGCCACTGCGCTCCGGGCGGCCGCGGCCCCGGGTGGGGGCGGGGGCTCCCGGGGTCAGGAAGAGCGGTCCGTCAGAATCGCCGGGTCGGAGAGGCCGGCCGCGCCGGTCTCGACCGTGCCGGCGAAGCGGCGGCCGAAGTCCGCGGTCTCGGACGAGGTGACCGTCACGTCGTACCAGCGTCGCGTGTTCTTCAGGGACACGGTGTGGGTGACGGTGGCGCCCTGGGCGACCGTGAGGCGCTTGGCTCCCCCGCCGTAGGCGTTGGTGACGGTGAGCGTCGCCGTCGACGCCCCCGCGTTGGTGAGGGTGAGGTCCAGGTTGCCGGTGGTGGCGTTGTGGCGTGCGGTGACCTCGGGGCCGGGGGTGGTGCCGGGATTGCGGAAGGCACGCAGGAAGCCGTTGGGGCCGTGGACGGTCAGGTCGGTGACACCGGCCGAATAGCGGGTGTTCCAGGTGTCCGAGACCGACGTTCCCGCCTTGGTGGTGTACGTCCAGGGGGCGTCGGTCCGGTTGGCGGAGGTGACGTAGAACTGCGCGCCCAGGTCCGGCCCGCCGCTGAAGGTCAGCCGGAACCTGCCCTCGGCGGTGAGCGCGGCGCCGTCGACGTACGGGGCGTACTTCAGCGGCCTGGTACGGCACTGGCCCTTCTCCTGGCGCGGCATGGACCCCACGGCCGGCGGGGTGGCCCGGAAGTCGGGGTGCCGCTCGCGGTCCTGCGGCTCCCACAGGCCGGTGTCGGGCAGCGTCGCCGTGGAGGTGTCCTTGCGGGCGAAGTCGAAGGCCGAGGTCAGGTCGCCGCAGACGGCGCGCCGCCAGGGCGAGATGTTGGGCTCGTGCACGCCGAAGCGCTCCTCCATGAAGCGGATCACGGAGGTGTGGTCGAAGGTCTCGGAGCAGGAGTAGCCTCCGGTGCTCCAGGGCGAGACGACGAGCATCGGCACGCGCGGTCCCAGCCCGTACGGTCCGGCGACGTAGCCGGCCTTGCCGGGGAAGACGTCCAGGGCGGTCGGGGTGGTCGACAGGCCCTGGCTCGCGTCGGCCGGGGCGTACGGCGGGACGACGTGGTCGAAGAAGCCGTCGTTCTCGTCGTAGGTGATGAACAGCGCGGTACGGGCCCACACGTCGGGGTTGGACGTCAGCGCGTCCAGCACCTGCGCGATGTACCAGGCCCCGAAGTTCGAGGGCCAGTTGGAGTGCTCGGTGAACGCCTCGGGGGCGGCGATCCAGGACACCTGCGGCAGGGTGCCGGCCGTGACGTCCGCGCGCAGCCCGTCGAAGTAGCCTTCGCCGGCCTTGGCGTTCGTGCCGGTGCGGGCCTTGTCGTGGAGTGGGTCGCCGGGCCGGGCATCGCGGTACTTGTTGAAGTAGAGCAGCGAGTTGTCGCCGTAGTTCCCGCGGAAGGCGTCGTTGATCCAGCCCCAGGAGCCGGCGGCGTCCAGGCCGTCGCCGATGTCCTGGTAGATCTTCCAGGAGATCCCGGCCGCCTCCAGGCGCTCGGGGTAGGTGGTCCAGTCGTAACCGGCTTCGGCGTTGTTGAGGACCGGGCCGCCGCCCTTGCCGTCGTTGCCGGTGTGGCCCGACCAGAGGTAGTAGCGGTTGGGGTCGGTCGAGCCGATGAAGGAGCAGTGGTAGGCGTCGCAGATGGTGAACGCGTCGGCGAGGGCGTAGTGGAAGGGGATGTCCTCGCGCGTCAGGTAGGCCATGGTGGCGGGCGTCTTGGCGGGCACCCAGTTGTCGTACCTGCCCTTGTTGAAGGCGCTCTGCCCGCCTGCCCAGTCGTGGTTGAGGCCCTGGAGGTACTCCATGCCGAGGTCGTCGGACGGGGGTCGGAAGGGCAGTGTCTCCTTGCCCGCCCGGTCGGCCTGGTGCCAGACGGACTTGCCGCTGGGCAGGGTCACCGGGCGCGGGTCGCCGAAGCCGCGGACGCCGCGCAGGGCGCCGTAGTAGTGGTCGAAGGAACGATTCTCCTGCATCAGGACCACGATGTGCTCGACGTCGGCGAGGGTGCCCGTCGTCCCCTGGGCGGGGATCGCGGCGGCGCGGGCGATGCTCTCGCCCAGCAGGGTCAGGGCGGCTGCGCCGCCGGTGAGCTGGAGGAAGCGGCGGCGGTTGAGTTCTGCCATGGGGTGACGACCTCTGCTTCGTTCGCGGGTGGTGGAGCGCTCACAAGAACAGCGCGCCCGGAGGACCGGAGAGGGTGCCGGATGTGACGTCGGCGGGTACGGCAGGCGAACGACGGGCGGATTCCACCGGAGTTCGGCGCGCCGCCCTCAGCACCCCCGTTCGTACTCGACCTGGGTGAGGGGGTTGCCGTCACCGAAGTCGTACGGGCGGTCGGCGCCGGTCTCCGCGAAACCGCACTTGATGTAGAAGCGACGGGACTGCGGGGTGTCGCGCAGGGTCCACAGGTGGGCGCGGGTGACACCGTCGGCGCGCAGGTACTCCAGCGTCCCGGTCATCAGGGCCGCGGCGACGCCCGTTCCCCAGCTGTCGGGGTGGCTGTAGAAGGAGAGGATCTCGGCGAGGCCGGGTGTGGTCGAGGACGGGCGGAAGACGGACATGGCCACCGGCCGGCCGTCCCCTCCGGCCAGCAGGATCGTGGAGTCCTGCGCCGCGATCCGTGCGTGCCAGCGGGTGAGCCTGCTCGCGATGCCGTCCGCGGCGAACCCCTGATCGAAGAACGGCGCGTACGCCGCCTCCCAGGCGGCGGCGTGGATTCCGCCGAGGACGTCTGCGTCGCCCGGGCCCGCGCGGCGCGTCGTGAACTTCACTTCCCCCACCCGTCGATCCCTTCCAGCGCTTCGGTGAGCGTACGGACGTAGGCCTGATCGGCGAGGATCCGTACGCCGTCCCAGGGCCGGCCGAGCCGTTCCTCCTGCGCGAGGATCCTGCGCAGCAGGGGCGCCGCCGAAACGGCCGGGGCACCGATCTCCCCGAGGACCCGGACGGCCTCCCGTACCGGTAGGGCCGGACCGCCGTCCCAGGCCGGGTCCACCTCGGCCAGCAGCACCGGCACGGCCGACTCCGGGTCGCCGGTGATCCGCCAGTACGCGTGCGCGGCGTACGTCCTGGTCCACGCTCCGGGCGAATCCATCAGGCGGCGCACGGGGGTTGTGTGTACGGCGGCCAACGGGCCGAGGTCGGCCAGGAAGGGCAGGCCGTGGCTGGCGGTCCCGGACCGCACGGCCGCCCCGCACACGTCGAGGGCGAGGGCGGGATCTCCGGTGACCTTCCAGTGCGCCCAGGCCGCGCGGCGCGGGTAGGAGCCGCGGGCCCCGCGGCCCCGACCGGTGGCGTACGCGGCCAGCCGGTCCGCCGTGGCGGCGGCCGGCGGGCCGATCCGGCCGAGCACGCGCATCGCGTCGTAGGCGTACTGCGTGTCCAGGCGCCGGGCCACGTCGTCCACGGCAAGTGCGGCGTCGGCACCGCAGAGCGCGAGGACTTCGAGGGCGGTGGTGTTCCCGTGGTAGCGGTCGCCGTCGCGCCGCAGCTTGGTCCGCATGACCGCGGCCAGCTCGGCCGGGGGCAGCGCGGCCATGACCCGGGCTTCCGGGCGGCTGTACGGCAGCCCGCCATGCTCGGCGAGGGAGTGCAGGGCCGGTAGGGCCCGCAGGTCACCCGTTCCCGCGAGGGCGAGGGCGCGCACGCTCACGTCGTGGCCGACGGCGGTCCCGAAGGACCCCTGCTGTCGGCGGAGGTCCTCGGCGATCCGGTCGGCGTGCCGGGCGATGGCCGTGCCTGCCTGGATCAGCGCCTGGTCGGCGTCGTAGCTCGACTGCTCGGAGCACACGGCGTCGACCACCGCGTCCCAGCAGGCCGGGTCCGGCCACCGCTTCCGGAGTACGGTCTCGACGGCTGCGTCCCGGCGGCTCACACGATGGCGGCGTGCGCCACGAATCCGGTCCAGGCGTCCGGGGTGACGGCGAGGCGTGCGCCCTCGGGCCGCTTGGAATCCCGGACGAGGACCGTGCCGGGGGTGTGGGCGACCTCGATGCAGTCGGGGCCGTCGTTGGTGCTGAAGCTGCTTTTGGTCCAGGCGACCTCAACGCAGTCCGGTCCATCGGCCGTGCTGTAGCTGCTCTTGACCCACGTGAGGGCGGAGAGGCCCTCGCTCGACGGCTTGATGGTCATGTCTCCCCCAATACCTTTTCGATGAACGTCAGCGATGCCCGAGGCGTCAGGGCCTGTGCCCGGATCATGCCATAGCGCATGTCCAGGAGCTGAACCTCTTTGGGCTCGGTGATCAAGCGGCTGGCCAGCTGAACTTCGTTGTGCCCCAACGTCGTTCCGTCCTTGAGACGCATGACCTTGAACGATGAAGCGAGCCCGGAATGCTCCTCGACCGCGATGGGCATCACCTGGATCTCGACGGTGCGCAGCCTGCCGACCTCCAACAGGTGTTCCAACTGGCCGCGCAACACCATCTTGCCCCCGATGGGCCGTCGGAGCACAGCCTCTTCCTGTACGACGGTCAGCAGCGGGGCCGGATGTCGCTGGAGGATCCTCTGCCGGGCGAGCCGCGCGGCGACCAGGCGTTCGACCTCGTCCTCCGAGAACCCCGGGCGCCTCAGCCCGAACAGGGCACGGGCGTAGGCCTCCGTCTGGAGCAGGCCCGTCACCACGACGTTGTCGTAGGACCCGATCTCCACCGCCTCGGACTCCAACTTGGCCAGATCCCGGACCTTCTTGGGGTAGCGGGCCCTTTCGACATCGGCCTTCATGGCGGCGATTTTCCCGCCCGCCCCGAGGACCTCGTCCGCCTTGTCCAGGAACTCCGGTCGCGGAATACGAGCTCCGCGCTCGATCTTGTAGATCAGGTTCGCCCCGTATCCCATCCGCTCACCGAATTTGGTTCGGTCAAAACCCGCCGCCTCACGCCACATCTTCAGCTGGCGTCCCACCGTGGCGATGACCGCCCCGGATTCGTCCTCCGGATCGAGTTCCCAGCTCGATTCGTCGGCACCGTCCATCGTGCTCACATCCGCCTCCCCTTGGACCGCGAGGACACCACGGGACCGCTCTGGACAACCGCCGTACACAGCGCCCTCAACTCTGTTCAGGGTACGCACGGATGGCCACGCTCAGTCACGTGAATCAGGAAACCTCCCTCGTCGCCACGCTCCCCTCCACCCCGCGCGGAGCCCGCGCCGCACGCGCGCTCACGGTGGCCCAACTCACGGAGCGAAAGCTTCCGTTCGAGGATGCGGCACAGGTCGTCGCCGAACTCGCCGCGAACGCCGTAACCCACGGCAGGGTGCGCGGGCGGGATTTTCGGCTCGTGCTGCACCTCGTGCAGGGCCCTACGCTCCGTATCGAAGTGTCGGACACGCGGCGGGAGTTCGCACCACCCGCAGCCTGCGGGGCGCCGGACCCCGAGGCGGAGTCGGGGCGGGGGTTGGTGCTGGTGTCCGCGCTCGCCGCGCGGTGGGGAACGGATCTCGGTCCGGCGCCACTGAAGACGGTGTGGGCGGAAATTGATGTGGCGAGTCCGATTCCACCGGATCGAGGTTTCCGCGACCCGGTGGATCAATATCCGGTCCCACACGACGCCTAAAGACTAACCACCGGGAGAAATGACCTTCCACACCTCCCCCTCCCCTCTCACTCGGTCGGGTGAATCACCCCAACCGGGCTGGTGCATAAGCCAATTCGCCGGGCACTCTGACTCCCGACAACCCCATAAAACGCATTCGGCCCCCGGCCGGGACGGCAATCCCGGGCGAGGGCCTGACCACAGCGGAAGAAAGCACCTTCCCCATGGCTGACCAGCAGCTTAGCGCGCCCTCGCGCGTCCCGTCGGGCATCCGGCACGTCAATCACGACCACCGCCGCGGCTACGTCAAGATCGGCAACCATCTCGCCCAGCACCGTCGGCTGAGCCTGGCGGCGATCGGCCTGGCCACGCACATCCAGTCGCTCCCGACCGGCTCCAAGGTGACCATCAAGGACCTCGCCGAACGCTTCCCGGAGGGCGAGGTCCGCATCGCCACCGCCCTGCGCGAGCTGGAGCGGTACGGCTACCTGGCCCGCCTCCAGGAGCGGCTGCCGACGGGGCGGGTCGTGACCTGCACGATCTCGTACAACAACCCGCCCGCGATGGCCGAGGCGAGCCGCGAGCAGCGGCTGCCGCCTCGGCGGCCCGAGCCGATGCCCACCCCTCGGCCGGACCCCGACCCGGAGCCTGAACCCCGGCCCGGCCCGCACCGCGAACCTGAACCCGCGCCCGCGCCCGCGCCCGCGCCCGAAACCGTCACCCCCGAGGCCGAGTCGGAGGCACGGGAACTGCTGGCCCGGCTGCGGCTGCGCGACCCGCGGCTGACGCTGTCCGAGCGGGACGCCGTACGACTGGCGCCCGCCGCGGCGGAATGGCTGGAGCGCGGGGTGACCCCGAGCGCCGTCACGGCGGCCCTCTCCCGCTCGCTTCCGGCAGTGCCGATCCACTCTCCCGCCGCGCTGCTCGCCCACCGCCTGCGGGAACAACTGCCGCCCCGCCTGCCGGATCCCCGGGCGCCCCACCCGGCCGGCCCGGACCTCACCGTCCACCCCCTCCGCACGTGCGACGGCTGCGAGCTCGCCTTCCGCTCCCCCGCCCCCGGCCGCTGCCGCAGCTGCACGCCACCGCCGACGGCCGGGACGGCGACCCCCGCCGCCTGAACCGTGCGCTCCGGTGCCCACGCGCTACAGCGACTCACCCGCAGCCACGTCCGTAAACGATGCTGTGCGGCCGACCGCGTCGCCCGAGCGGGAGCGGGCGACGATCGCCGCCAGGTCCCGCCGCCCGCCGGGCGAGGTCCCTGCCGGCGCGCCGCGATGAGACCGACTGGTCCCGTGAGTGCTTTGCCGTCGACGGCGCCTGGTGGGGCACAGTGCAGGTCGGCGATCCGTCCGGTGTCCAGCGCCCCCGGTTTCACCGGCACCGCGGGGATAGGTCAAGGATCAGCAGGTACGGGCCACCTCGTCCCACTGGGCTTGGACACTGATCACGAAGGCGCGCCCGCCTGTCTGCACCCCCATCGGTCACACCCAGACCGGCCGCGCATCCCCGTAGCCTGCAACCAACCTGACCGCAGGCAGGAGCGGCACTCCCACCACTGGAAGTCGTCGCTGGCTCCTCCGGATCGCGAGCCCGACGCAAGAAGCCGTTCCGGTACTCCGGGTTGGGTTTACCCATGACGGATTTCCCACGTTGGACGGCGGGGGAAAGCGGCCGAAGAGGAGTGCGACCCCCAGGTCTTGGCAGCGGTGAACTCGCTTGGGGGATCCGTTGAGCCCAGTAGGCGGCCAGCTTTCAACTCCCCCTTGAGCATGAAGTCTTGAGACACCCCAAGTCCGTTTTCCTGCAACGTGCATTGATACAATCGTCCACTCCTGCCTGATACCCAGACACCGAGACATCCGAGCAGTGGACAAGTGAGGAACTATGGTGCAACTCGCCTCAGACGCCACTGAATTAGCGCCCATCGCCTGGCTCGATTCCCAGCAGGTGCGAGCACGAGCCGAGGCCCCGCGCCCCGCACCGCAAGCCGGGAAGGAATCCCCCGCCGTCTTCGACCGCGAGAAGGTGAGGGCCGCGGCCTCCTCCCCCATCTGGAAGCCTTCGCGGACAAGGTTCCACAAGCGCTGTACACGGTCGCGCTGGCCTTGATTTTCGGCGAGTGTCTCGCTTACACCCATACCAACCTGATGGTGCATCAAGGAATCGGGCACGAACAACTGACCCCCTGAACCCGGATGTCCCGACGGGAAAACTACCGCTCTCGGACGACCACGAGAGGAAGGTTGCGAATGAGCGGACTCGGCGGCCTGATACTTGGATTCTTCTTCCTGTTCGTCTCCTGCGGAATCCTTTGGGTGACTCAGTGGATGGCCCGAAGAGTGTTCAACCAGTTTTGCCTCAAGAGGCACGGCGTACGCACCGAGGGGAGATGTCTGGGGTATGTGAGCATGCGCGACGGAAGTCGCGTCGTCGTGACGTACCAAGGACCTTCGGGCGGGAATCACAAGGTGACCCTGGACTCATGGGAGGGAATGCTGCCGCCGATCGGAGGCCCGGTACCCCTCACCTGTCTACCCACACGCCCCCACGTAGCCGAGAAATGGCCGATTCAGTTCTTCGTGCTGCGCGCCGCAGTCGCATTCGTCTTCGTTCCGATCCTCGGCTGGTTCGGGCTCGGATTCGCGGCCGCTGGCGCACTTCTTATATTCACCACGTTCTTCTGATGCCCGATGTCGAGCGCCGGATTGCTGTGCCGTCCTGGGCCTCGGCCTCGGGGCAGGCAATGAAATCAGGCCTCCCCCACTCCGCGCGCGCCCTCGCCGCGATCCGGACGGTCCTGAGGCAGGGACACCGCACGGTGGAGATTGGTCCGGTCGGCCGTTCTCCGGCTTCGTGAATGACGTGACGTCATGCCCGATGCGCGGGAGGGGAACCCGGAAAGCAGAACAGGTGCAGCGCTCGTGATCACGTGAATGGGGGGCCCATGAGAACCGAGCAAGACCGTCGAACGCATCCACCGACTCACCAGCGAGGGCGCCTTCGACACCACCTGCGCCGACCTCGCCACGTGAATGAGACGTAGCCGGGACACCGAGAACCCCTCGCACCACACCTCCCCTGCGCAGCGCCGCCATCAGCGACTTCCGCAAGGACGGACACGTCAACATCTCGCCGCGACCCTCCGCCCCACGGCCGCGACCGCCTCCGACCCGTACGAAACCTCGACCTCACGCTACAAACCCAGACAAATCCTGTTCGCACCATGCCCTACTTGCGACGCGGGCTCCGACGCCACGATCCGACCCCCGGTTGCGTGACATGCGTCACGACCGGAGCCTCGGCACCAGAGGACTTCCCGGGCGTGCCAGCTCATCGACATTTCGACATTTGTCCGTTTTGGATTCGACATTCCCCTCTCCTGCGGGAACGGAATGCTCGCTACCGCATGACCTGCGCCCTACTTCCCTGGTCACGGCCGCTCCTGAAGACACATCACATGGTTGCGACAGTGACCAGATCGTGACCATGCACGATCAACGGCCTGTTTCAAGCGGCGTGCCGAATCCCCCGCGTGAACGCGAAACGGAAACTTGCCAGGCCAATGGCGGGCTTCTAAGAATGTCGACCATTCCGGCGTCCCGCAGTTCCGGCGCCGGAAGCTTCGCGATCACCGAATGAGGTCACGCATGCAGAAGCATCGGAAGAAGAAGCAGTACCGGAAAATAGTCATCGGCGTCAGCGCCCTCGGAATCGTGGGTGTCCCCACGGCCGCTCTCGCCTGCTTCAACGGCGGCGACGACGCCGGCCGGACGCGCACCGCGAGCCACCAGGCGCAGCGCCCGTGGCAGTCCGAGCCCTCCGCCGCCCCGGACCTCATGGTCCCGGTCGGCGTTCCGACGGCGCCGAGCAGCCCCACAGCCCCCGCGCAGCCGGTCGAGGAGACCTCCCGGCCCGCGCAGCCCTCCCCGCCTTCCCGGCCTTCGCAGACGCAGCCGCCGAAGGCCGCGCCGCAGCCGGCGAAGCCGCCGGTCACCAAGAAGCCGCAGGCGCCCCAGCCGCCGAAGACCTCGCCCGCGCCGACCGCCTCCGGCTCGGTCGCCGCGGTCCTCGCCCTGGTCAACCAGGAGCGCGCCGCCGCCGGGTGCCCGGCGGTCACCCTGAACGCCCAGCTCACGAAGGCCGCGCAGGACCACAGCGCGGACATGGCCGCCCACAGCAACATGTCCCACACCGGCTCCGACGGGTCGAACCCCGGCACGCGCATCACCCGCGCCGGCTACAACTGGAGCACGTACGGCGAGAACGTCGCCTACGGTTACAGCACGCCCGAGAAGGTCATGGAGGGCTGGATGAACAGCCAGGGCCACCGGGAGAACATCCTGAACTGCTCCTTCAAGGAGATCGGCATCGGCCTGGCCCAGCCCGGCAACTACTGGACGCAGGACTTCGGCACGGCCCGCTGACGCCCGCGCCACCGCGCGACGGCCCACCGCGCGACGGCCCACCCCGCGACGGCCCACCCCGCGACGGCGGGCCGTCGGACCCGCGTGGGTCCGACGGCCCGCCGTCGCGGATCCGGGGCTCCGGTGCCGTGCGGCAGAAGGCCGTTCAGCCTCCGTAGAAGAGTTCCTCGACCACCGCGCGGGCCCGGCGCGTGGTGCGCCGGTAGTCGTCCAACAGTTCGCCGACCGTGCCCTCGGCGTAGCCGAGGTAGCGGCCCACCGCCGCCAGTTCACGGGCTTCGGACGGGAAGGTGTCCCCGGCGCGGCCCCGCACCAGCATCACGGCGTTGCGGACCCGGGTCGCCAGGACCCAGGCCTCGTCCAGGATCTGTGCCTCGTCGGTCGGGATCAGCCCCGCCGCGTGGGCGGCCGCGAGGGCCTCGCGGGTGCGGGTGGTCCGCAGGCCCGGTTCGGCCCAGGCGTTCCGCATCTGGATCAGCTGGACGGTCCACTCGACGTCGCTCAGACCGCCGCGGCCCAGCTTGGTGTGCAGGGTCGGGTCGGCGCCGCGCGGCAACCGCTCCGACTCCATCCGGGCCTTGAGGCGGCGGATCTCCCTGACGGCGTCGTCGCCGAGGCCCTCCGCCGGATAGCGCAGCGGGTCGATCAGCTCGATGAAGCGGCGCCCGAGCTCCTCCTCGCCGGCGACCGGCTGGGCCCGCAGCAGCGCCTGGCTCTCCCAGGTCAGCGACCAGCGCCGGTAGTAGGCGGCGTAGGAGGCCAGCGTGCGCACCAGCGGGCCGGAGCGGCCCTCGGGACGCAGGTCGGCGTCGATGAGCAGCGGCGGGTCCGCAGTGGGCAGCTGGAGCAGTCGGCGCATCTCGGCGATGACGGTCTGGGCGGCCTTGGCGGCCTCCTGCTCGTCGACGCCCTCGCGGGGTTCGTGGACGAAGAGGACGTCGGCGTCGGATCCGTAGCCGAGTTCGTGGCCGCCGAATCGGCCGACGCCGATGACGGCGAACCGCGTGGGCAGGGTGTCGCCGAAGTGCGACTGGACGGCGGCGCGCAGGGCGCCCGCGATCGTCGCGGCGGTGAGGTCGGAGACCGCCCCGCCGACCCGGTCGACCAGAGCGCCGTGGTCCTCCTCGGCCGGGCTGTCCTCCGTACCGTAGGAGCCGATGATGTCGGCCGCGGCGGTACGGAAGAGCTCGCGGCGGCGCACTCCGCGGGCGGCGGCGACGGCGGTCTCCGGATTCTCGGCGCGGCCCACGGCGGCGAGGACCTCCTGGCGCAGGGCCTCGTGGGTGCGGGGCTGGAGCCCTTCGGGGTCACCGAGCAGGGCCACCGCCTCGGGGGCGCGCATCAGCAGGTCGGGGGCGAGGCGTCCGGCGGACAGCACCCGGGCGAGGTTCTCGGCGGCGGCCCCCTCGTCGCGCAGCAGACGCAGGTACCAGGGCGTCTTGCCCAGGGCGTCGGAGACCTTGCGGAAGTTGAGCAGGCCGGCGTCCGGGTCGGCGGAGTCGGCGAACCAGCCGAGCATCACCGGGAGCAGGGTGCGCTGGATGGCGGCCTTGCGGGTGACGCCGGAGGCGAGGGCCTCCAGGTGGCGCAGGGCCGAGGCCGGGTCGGCGTAGCCGAGGGCTTCGAGACGCTGGCCGGCGGCGCGCGGAGAGAGCCGGGTCTCGCCGGGGGCGAGCTGGGCGACGGCGTCGAGCAGCGGACGGTAGAAGAGCTTCTCGTGCAGGCGCCGGACCACGGAGGCGTGCCGGCGCCAGGCCTTGTTGAGCTCGGCGACGGGTTCGGTGCGCAGGCCCATCGAGCGGCCCAGGCGCCGGAGGTCGTTCTCGTCCTCCGGCACCAGGTGGGTACGGCGCAGCCGGTAGAGCTGGATGCGGTGTTCCATGGCGCGCAGGAAGCGGTACGCGTCGTGCAGCTGGGCGGCGTCGGCACGGCCGACGTATCCGCCGGCGGCGAGGGCGTGCAGGGCGTCGAGGGTGGTGCCGGAGTGCAGGGTGGCGTCGCTTCGGCCGTGGACGAGCTGGAGCAGCTGGACGGCGAACTCGACGTCGCGCAGGCCGCCGGGGCCGAGTTTGAGTTCGCGGTCGACGTGTGCGGCGGGAATGTTGTCGACGACGCGGCGGCGCATCTTCTGGACGTCGGGGACGAAGTTCTCGCGTTCGGCCGCCTGCCAGACCAGCGGGCTTATGGCCTCGATGTACTCGGAGCCCAGATCCTCGTCTCCGGCGACGGCGCGGGCCTTGAGGAGGGCCTGGAACTCCCAGGTCTTGGCCCAGCGCTGGTAGTAGGCCAGGTGTGAGGCGAGGGTGCGGACGAGGGGTCCGTTGCGGCCCTCGGGACGGAGGTTGGCGTCGACGGGCCAGATGGTGCCCTCGACGGTGGTCTCGGAGCAGATCCGCATCAGGTGCGAGGCGAGGCGGGTGGCGGCCTGGAGGGCCTTGGCCTCGTCGGCGCCGTCCCCGGCGGCCCCGCCCTGGGCAGGCGCTGCTGTCGTGTCACCGACGAAGATCACGTCGACGTCGGAGACGTAGTTGAGCTCGTTGCCGCCGCACTTGCCCATCGCGATGACGGCGAGACGGCAGAGCGCCGCGTCCTCGGGGGCGGCGGCGCAGGCGATCCGCAGGGCGGCGCGGAGGGTGGCGGTGGCGAGGTCGGCGAGTTCGGCGGCGGTCTGGGCGACGTCGATGGTGCCGCAGACGTCGCGGGCCGCGATCGAGAGCAGGCAGCGCCGGTAGGAGACGCGCAGGGCGACGGGGTCGTGGGCGTCGGCGAGGCCCCGCTCGAACTCGGGAAGGCCGGGGTGCAGGTCGGCGGCCTCGTACGTGACGAGGTCGAGCCAGTCGCGGGGGTGGCGGGCCAGGTGGTCGCCGAGGGCCTCGGAGGCTCCGAGTACGCCCAGGAGGCGGTCGCGGAGGGGTTTGGCGCTGACGAGGGTGTCGAGGAGTACGGGGAGCTCGCCGTCGGGCTGCGCCTCGGCGAGTCGGACCAGCCCGCGCAGGGCCAGGTCGGGGTCGGCGGTCGCCCCGAGGGCGTCGAGGAGGACGGGATCGGCGCGTACGGCGGCGAGCGCCTCGGAGTCGAGCAGCCGGGCGGCTGCGGAGGGGTCGGTGAACCCGCTGCGCAGCAGCCGGATGAAGGTGCTGCTCCTGCGTCCCGGGACCGTCATCCCGCCGCCTCCCGCGGTTGTCGCTGCCACTGCCCTGGCGGGCCTGGGTCGAGCCTAGGGCCTGTCCGGCGGATCATGGCCGTGGCCGCCGAGGTTCACCGTGTCACACCGCCCGGTACGGCCCTTCGCCGCGTCATCGGACCACGCGAGTACGTCCGGTAGGAGCCGGGGCGCCCGCCGCTTGGCGATGCAACCGCCCGGATGCCGCGCCCCGGCAGAACGCTGCGGCTACGGCGCCGACAGCCGGAGCAGACGTTCGATTCATCGGGACGTACCATGACGAGGATTATCGGATTATCCGAGTATTTATGACGTCATGGGGCCCGCTCCCCGCCGAACGGCCACGAGGAGCCCCATGTCCGACGGACCCCCCCGCCCCGGTCCCACCGCGGGTGACTGGGGCCCGTCGGCGCCGGGCCCCGACCCGGCGTACCGGTACGGGGAGTACGGGCCGTACGGGGAGTACGAGCCATACGAGGAGTACGGGCAGCACGCGCAGAGCCAGGAGTCCGAGTCTCACCAATACCAGCAGACCCACCTGCCGTACCAGCACCAACACCCGGATTCCCTGGGGGAGTTTGGTTACGCCGCGCACGGCGGGTGGAGCCCCGAGTGGAGCTCGGGCTGGCCCGAGCAGGGGCAACAGGCGCAACAGACAGCGGAGTTCCAGCAGCCGTGCCCACCACAGGAAGCACAGCACGTCTTCCCGCCGCTCCAGGACGGGCAGATCCACACACCTCAGGTCCCCCAACAACACCAGCAGGCATACGAGTTCCCCCACGTCCCCGGGCCCCCGCAGACGTATGAGCCCGACCACACCCGCCCGCCCGAGCAGGCACCGGTCCCCGAGCCCCGCAGCCTGCACGACGCAGCCGAGGACACCCACGGCGGGTCCGCGCGGCCGACGGAGGAGAGCGCGGACCCCGCTTCCGCGCGGCAGCCCCGGCGCGGGCGCAGGGCCGCGCGCCGGGCAGAAACGACGTCGGGCCGGAAAGCCTCCCGGCGGGCCCGCGCAGCCGCGACCGCGCCGCAGGCGCAAGCTCAAGCTCAAGCTCAAGCTCAAGCTCAGCAAGAAGCCGGGGCCCGGACCGAAGCGGGAGCCGCCGCGCGGGGCACGGCGGGGCAGGCCCCGGCCCGCGGACGCAGGGCGGCGCGGCGCGGAACCGGGGCCGGGGCCGGGGCCGGGGCGCCGCAGCGGCTGCGGTGGGCCGGGCTCGTCAAGGTCGTCGCCCTCGGCGCGGCCATCGCCGCCACCGGCATGCTCGTGCTCCGCGGCAACGCGGCCCTCGCAGGCCTCGACCGCTCCCCCGCCCCGCCCGGCACCGTCGCCACCGGCGCCGTCCCCGACCCGGGCCGGGTGGTCCAGATCGTCGCGCACCCCGACGACGACCTGTACTTCATGAATCCGGACCTGCGTTACTCCATAGCCGCCGGCCACCCCGTGACCTCGGTGTACCTGACCGCGGGCGAGGCCGACGGGGTCAACGCCGCCCCCGCCCAAGCGGCTACCGCCCGCCCCGACAAGCCCGCCTACGCCGAGGCACGCCAGAACGGCATCCGGGCCGCCTACGCCCGGATGGCCACCGGCGACCGCACCAGCGCCTGGAAGCGCACCGTCGTCCCGACGAAGGGCGGCGGCCACGCCGAAGTCGACGTCCTCGTCGCCAAACCCCAGGTCAACCTGGTCTGGCTGCAGATGCGCGAGGCCGGGCACGGCTACGCCGACATGCCTGACAGCCTGCACGGCCTGTGGGACGGCAAGGTCACCCGGCTGGAGTCGATGCTCTCCTCCGGCACCCCGGTCAAGCAGCGGTTCGCGTACTCCAAGGACCAGGTCGTCCAGACCCTCGTGGGCATCCTGGAGCAGTACCGGCCGACCGCCGTCCGCTTCCAGGACCCGACCCCCGGCCGGTATCCCGACACCAAGCGGTACACCGACCACCAGGACCACTTCTACGGCGCCCGCTTCGTCCAGATGGCCACGGCCGCCTACGCGCAGGACGTCAAGGACCGGCCGCACTTCGCGGTGCAGAACTACGTCGGCTACTTCAACGGCTTCCTCCCCAGCGCACTGGGCCCGCAGGAGGCCCGGGAGAAGCTGGACATCCTCGACACCTACGCCTGGCTGGACCGGCAGAACCACTGCGGCAGCGAAGCCGGTTGCGGCGACCTCAAGGTCTCCGAGCATCCGGCGGGCAACCGCTGGACGGACACCGTCAACTACGCCCGTGGCACCGGAACCGACTGGCTGACCTCTGACCGGGACCACGGCCTGTGGGCCTTCAAGGTGCTCGACGGCCAGGTCGCCGTCTGGCATCGGCCCGGCCCGGTCGGCCCCTGGCGCGGCCCGGACCTGCTGCCCGGCACCGGAATGGACCCGGGCACCGGCGCCGTGACGCTGAAGGACGGCCGGATCGCCGTCTTCGGCACCCGCACCTCCTTCGGGGCCCGGCCCGCCGACTACCGGCGCGAGGTCGTCTACACGGTGCAGACGGCGCCCGGGGCGGACGGGTTCGGGGAATGGCAGTCGCTCGGCACTCCCGAGACCGCGGACCAGACCTGGACCTCCGACATCAGCGCACCGGCCGTTTCGGTCGACGGCACCGGGCAGCCGGCGGCGTACGTCCGCGACGGCGCGCACAGCCTGCGCGGCCGGGTCCAGCAGGCGGACGGCAGTTGGGGCCCCTGGGAGAAGTACGGCGGCGCGGACCTGCACGGCGCCCCGGTGACCGCGACCGACGGTGCGGGGCGGCGCATGGTCCTCGCGGCCACCTCGAAGACGGTCGTCGGCTGGGCGCAGCCGAAGCCGGGCGCCCCGCTGGGCCCGGTCACGGCCACCGGGCTGCCGGACACCGCCCTCCCGCTGACCGCGGAGGGCCGCGAGGGCGGGGTGCGGCTGTGGTTCCGCAAACCCGGTTCGGGCAACGTCCGTACGGCCCTGATGACGGCCGACGACGGCCTGAAGGTCAACAACATGACCGACCTCGGCGGGCTGAACGGCTTCGGCTCGGTGACGGCGAGCGGGCACGTGCTGGCGGGCCGCGCGGCGGGCGGGCAGCTGGGTGCGGAGGTCGGTCCGGGACGGCCGTGGGGGCGCTCGCCGCTGATGTTCCTCGGCGCGCCCTCCTCCACGATGACCGGGAGCAACATGGTCAGCCTGGCGGTGGTGGGGCTCGACGCGCGGCTGTACGTGACCTCGTCGACGGACGCCCCGCACGCGTACCTTGCGCCGTGGCAGCCGGTGGGCCCGCGCAACGCCGCCCCCTAGCCCGCGCCGTGACCGCCGGGGCCTGCCGGGTCGCGGCGTCCGGTGCGGTGGGGCACACGGCGGAAACGCCGGGGCTCGTAGAACTCGTACCGGACGGCATCGGAGCCGGACGGCACCCGCCGTCGCGGCGGTACGTCGTCCCGGGTCTTCTCCGCAGGGCAGGAGTCATCGGCCTGTCCGGTGAACCAAGTTCGCCGATTCGGCCTCTCTCTGACTGCTCGGCGTTTTGTCCTGCCCGGAACGAACCCAAGGCGTACCCAGATGCCCGTGACCCGTCGCCGCTTCGCGGTCCTGCTCACCGTGCTGACCGCCGGCGCCACCGGCCTCCTCTCCGTGGCCTCCGGACAGCAGACCTCCGCCGGAGCCGACCAGGGGAGGAACCCGGCCGCCGTCCTGCCCGCGAGCGTCACCTCCGGGTCGGTGATCCAGGTCGTCGCGCACCCCGACGACGACCTGTTCTTCATGAACCCCGACCTCAGCCGCTCCCTGAGGGCCGGCACCCAGGTCACCACCGCCTACCTCACGTCGGGCGAGTCCGACGGCCGCAACGAGGCGCACGGCCACGCGGCCGACGATCCCGAACAGCCCGCCGACCGCGCCCACTACGCAGAGGCCCGGCAGAACGGCATCCGCTCCGCCTACGCCGAGATGGCCACCGGCGACCGCACCAGCGCGTGGCGGCGCACGGTCGTGCCCACCGCGGGCGGCGGCAGCGCCGAGATCGACGTGCTCATCGCGAAGCCGCAGGTCAACCTGGTGTGGCTGATGCTGCGCGAGGCCCGCAGCACCGGCCAGGACACCCCCGACAGCCTGCGCGGCCTGTGGAACGGCCGGATAGCCGCGCTGGACTCCCAGCTGACCTCCGGGACCCCGGTCAAGCAGGGCTTCTCGTACACCAAGGACCAGCTGATACAGGCGATAGCCGGGGTCCTGGAGCGTTACCGGCCCACGACGATACGGATGCAGGACCCCACGCCCGGCCGGTACCGGGAGAGCGGCCGCCTGACCGACCACCAGGATCACATGTACGGCGCCCGCTTCGTGCAGGCCGCCACCGCCGGCTACGCCGAACAGGTCCACCGACGGCCACAGTTCTCGGTGCAGAGCTACCTCGGCTACCACAACGGCACCCTCCCGCACTCGCTGGACCCGCAGACGGCCGAGACCAAAACCGACTACCTGCGGACCTACGCCTGGCAGGACCACCAGGACTACTGCGCAAGCCCCTCCGGCTGCGGCGACCGCAAGGTCGCCGGGAACCCGACCGGGCGCAACTGGGCCCAGTCGCTGCGCTACACCCGCGCCGACAACTCCTCCTGGCTGACGGAGGGGACGCCCGGCAGCCTCTGGGCCTTCACCGTGCTGGACGGCCGCATGGCCTACTGGCGGCGCGATGCCGCCGGGGTCTGGGAGAGGCCGGTCTTCCTCGCGGGCACCGGCATCGATGCGGGGGCGACCGCCGCCCGGCTGCCCGACGGTCGCGTCGCCGTCCTCGCCACCCGCACCGTCCTCGGCCCCGCCCCCTCGGACTACCGGCGCGAGGTCGTCTACGCCGTCCAGACCGCACCCGACGGGGCGTTCGGCGCGTGGCAGTCACTGGGCACTCCCGAGAAGGGCGACGCCGACGGCACCTCGGCGATCAGCGCCCCCGCGGCCGCAGTAGACGCCCGCGGCCTGCTCACGGTCTACCTCCGTGACTCCCGGCGCACCCTGCGCGCCGCCGTCCAGCATCCCGGCGGCGGCTTCTCCGCCTGGCAGCGGCTCGGCGGCGAGGACCTGCAGAGCGACCCGGCCACGGCGGTCGACGCCGCCGGGCGGCGGCACGTGTACGCGGCGACCACAACCTCGGTGCTGGCCTGGACGCAGGCGGACCCGGACGGCCCGCTCCGCGGCCCCTCGCCGACGGGTCTGCCGGCCACGACGGTCCCGCTGACGGCCGCCCCGGACGGCGCGGGCGTCCGCCTGTACTTCCGGCGCCCCGACTCGGGGGTGGTGCGGACCGCCGTGGTCACGGCGGGTCCCGCGCCCCGACCGCACGTCTCCAGCGTCACCGAGGCGGGCGGCCGGGCCGGCTACGGCGCGATCGGCGCCGCGGGCCGTCACGTGGCGGGCCGCGCGCACAGCGGCACGGTCAGCACCTCCGGCCTCGGCGGCCCCCCGGCCTGGGCGGAGTCCCGCATGCTCTTCGCCGGCGCCCCGGCGGCCGTCCGGGAACAGGGCGGCACGACGACCACGACGGTCCTCGGCCTGGACGCCGAACTCCACACCTTCGCCACCCCCTCCACCCCCACCCGGCCCGCCTGGCACCGCGCGGTCCGCTGACCGGCGGCGCCGTCGGAAGGCGCCCGTCGGAAGGCGCCCGTCAGGAGGCGGCCGTCAGGAGGGCGTGGATCCGTTCGGGTGTCCAGGCACCGGCGGCACCGGGGCAGCCGGAGAGGTACTCGGCGGTGTCCTGTCGCGTCCAGGGGCCGGAGTCCAGGAGGCCTGTTGCCAGGTGGCGCAGGTATGCGGCGGAGGGGGTGCGCAGTTCGACGTCGCGGAGGGTCCACGGCGCGGTGAAGGTCACCACGGGGATCCCGTCGATCGTGCCCGGACAGACGAGGGTCTCGTACCGGCCGGGGCCGAGCACGTGCCGGCCATCCCGCAGGACGGTCGTGAGGTCGAGGTCCGCGCCCGGCTCCCGGGCCATCTCCTGCGCGGCGATGTCGGACAGCTGGCCGGCGGTCACGAGGTGTGCCCGCCCGCGGAGCCGGCCGGGGGCGGTGGGGTCGTAGTAGCCCCGGCCGCCGGTCCACACCAGGGACTCGGTGGCGAAGTACAGGCGCCCTTCGAGCTCGACCGGAACGGAGCGTTCGGGAGCCCGGCGGTCACGGCAGCCCGGGTGTGCGTGCGTCGCCCCCGGCGGGACGCCGCCGGCGATGTAGGCGGCGAGGCGGTCCGTGTGCATGTTGGAGCCGTAGGAGGCGTACCAGACGCGCTCGGGGGCGGGGATCGTCCGGATCAGCGGACGAACGGCGTGTACGGCCATGCACGGGTCCTCGGGGCTGCGCGGTGCGGTTTCCACCCGTGCGCCTGCACGCGCCGGGCGGACTTCATGCGGCCCGGCGGGCAAAGTTCTGCCCAAAACCGGTGGCCCCACGCTCCCCGGTCCGCGAACGCCGCGGGGACGGCCGACCTCGCCGTCGGTTCGTCCCCGCGGCGCGGGCCGCCGGATCAGGCACCCAGGTGGTGACCCTTGGCCCACTCGACCTCGCCGTCCTTGAGGCAGGTGGAGGTGTAGACCGGGCCCGTGAACGCCGGGCGGCTGGCGGGCACCGCGGCGAGCGAGGAGCAGTTCGACGAGTAGCCCGCGCGACCGCCGGAGAAGTAGTCGATGTCGACCCCGTCGTTGGCCAGGGCGGCACCGGCCCCGCCCAGCAGGATGCCGGCGGCCAGGACAGACGCGGTGACAGCAGAACGAATACGCATGACTCCCCTAAGGATCTGTGGATCGACGACGCGCGCTCGATGTGCGCGTCGGCCGGTCCAACGCCCGGAGGCACCGCCGGGAACGGCAGTTCACTCCAATGCCAGCGGCTGTATCGTTTCGACATTCCACGCCCCCCATGCGCGCCCCCCGAATGAACCCCGCGTGCGGCCGGCCCGGGCGTCGTCAGTCCCGGGGGTGGAGCGCCACCGGCAACCGGTCGAGCACGATGCCGAACTCAGCGCGGTAGGCGGCCAGCACCTCCCCCTCCGTCGCCAGTTCCACCTCGGTGCGGTCACCGTCCGCGGAGGTGCTGATGAGGGTCCGGTCCCGCAGGGTGATCCGGCCGCCGTCCTCGGTGAGCCGGGAACAGACCGGTCCCCGGGTGAAACCGGACTCCGGGCTGGTGGCGTGCCACCAGGCACCGGTCCGGAAGTCCGCGAGCGCCCGGGGCCGCGCCTCCAGCCGGTACGCCGGCACACCGTCGCGCAGCACGTCGAGATCCCCCACAGCGGCGTCCCCGGCCGCGGCCCTGACGAGGAACACCCCGCCCGGGTCCTGCTGCTCGCCCCGCTCCTCCAGGTCGAGCGGGTACGCACTGTGCTCGCCGAAGCCCACGTCCGCGAGCCATCGCCCGTCGACGCGCAGCGCGAGGTGGTCGTAGGGGACCCCCAGCACGCCGTCCTTGCCGTAGACCCGGGCCTGGAGGAGCTCCACCCGGTGGCCGAGGGCGCTCAGCAACTCGGCGAACGCGCCGTTCAGTTCGTAGCAGATGCCACCGCGTCCGGCGGTCACGATCTTGTCGTGGAGAGCGTCGGGGGTGAGCACGATCTCCTCGCCGAGGTGGATCGCGAGGTTCTCGAACGGCACAGTCCGCAGATGCCGCAGGTGCAGCTCGCGCAGCGAGCCGCTGCGGACCCCTTCTGGGCGCGCCACCCCCAGGCGGCGCAGGTAGGCATCCGTACGGGCGTCGGTTCGTGCATCGGTACGGGCGTCGTCGAGAGCTTCCACGCCCCCACCCTGCCCAGCGCCGCCCAGCGCCGCCATGCGCCATTGGACCTAGGTCCCGGACGGCTCCGGGCCGGTGGCTCGCCGCCACCGGCCCGGACCGCTGCTTCTCCTCCTGCGGTTACAGCACCGGGAGGTTCTTGCGGAGTTCGAAGGCGGAGACCTCCGAGCGGTACTCCTCCCACTCCTGCTTCTTGTTGCGCAGGAAGAAATCGAAGACGTGTTCGCCGAGGGTTTCGGCCACCAGCTCGCTGCGCTCCATCAGGGAGATGGCCTCGCCGAGGTTCTGCGGGAGGGGTTCGATGCCCATCGCGCGGCGCTCGGCGTCGGAGAGGGCCCAGACGTCGTCATCGGCGCCCGCCGGGAGCTCGTAGCCCTCCTCGATGCCCTTGAGGCCGGCCGCCAGGAGGACGGCGTACGTGAGGTACGGGTTGGCGCCCGAGTCGATCGAGCGGACCTCGATGCGCGAGGAGCCCATCTTGCCCGGCTTGTACATCGGGACGCGGATCAGGGCGGAGCGGTTGTTGTGGCCCCAGCAGATGTACGAGGGGGCCTCGCCGCCCGCGCCGGCGCTGCGCGAGGAGCCGCCCCAGATGCGCTTGTAGGAGTTGACCCACTGGTTGGTGACCGCGGCCGTCTCGGCGGCGTGCCGCAGCAGGCCCGCGATGAAGGAACGGCCGACCTTGGAGAGCTGGTATTCGGCGCCCGACTCGTAGAAGGCGTTGCGGTCGCCCTCGAAGAGCGAGAGGTGGGTGTGCATGCCCGAGCCCGGGTACTCCGAGAACGGCTTCGGCATGAAGGTGGCCTGCACGCCCTGTTCGAGGGCCACCTGCTTCATGACCAGGCGGAACGTCATGATGTTGTCCGCCGTGGAGAGCGCGTCGGCGTAGCGCAGGTCGATCTCCTGCTGGCCCGGGGCGCCCTCGTGGTGGCTGAACTCGACCGAGATGCCCATCGATTCGAGCATGGTGATGGCCTGGCGGCGGAAGTCCATGCCCACGTTCTGCGGGGTGTGGTCGAAGTAGCCGGAGTTGTCGGCCGGGACCGGGCGGGTGCCGTCCAGCGGCTTGTCCTTCAGCAGGAAGAACTCGATCTCCGGGTGGGTGTAGAAGGTGAAGCCCAGGTCGGAGGTCTTGGCGAGGATGCGCTTGAGGACGTAGCGCGGGTCCGCGAAGGACGGGGAGCCGTCCGGCATGAGGATGTCGCAGAACATCCGGGCGGTCCCGGGGGCCTCGGCGCGCCACGGCAGTATCTGGAACGTGCCCGGGTCCGGCTTGGCGATCATGTCGGACTCGTAGACCCGTGCGAAGCCCTCGATGGCGGAGCCGTCGAAGCCGATGCCCTCGTCGAAGGCCTGCTCCAGCTCCGCGGGGGCGACCGCGACGGACTTGAGGAAGCCCAGTACGTCGGTGAACCACAGGCGCACGAAGCGGATGTCGCGCTCCTCAAGCGTCCGGAGGACGAATTCCTGCTGCTTGTCCATGCCTTCATCCTCGCAGTTCAGACGGCCTGTGCACCACCGCCTCGAAGGTCGCGGCGCACCCGGGCCGGCCCAGTATCGCCAGTGGTGGTTTCCGCCACATTACGCACCCGCGAAAGCTCGCGGCACCCCCGCACTGACCTCGGCACAGCCCTGAGCATTACCATCTGCGCCCATGGGGGGCCGGGAGCACACGCAGCAGGGACGTCGTGGACGTTCCGCGCTCCGGCGCGCTGTCCTGCTGACGGTCCTCGGCGCGCTGGTCGGCGCGTGGCTCCTCTGCGCCCGCTCGGGCGAGTCGCCCACCGCCTCCGAGGTGCGGGCGCACGGTACGGAGCACGCCGTCTGCGTGTCCCCGTACGAGCTGCCCGGCTGTTCCTCCCGCGCCCACGTGCCCCCTGCCGTGCTGCCCGTGCCGCCGCCCGCCGTGGCCGTGACGGGCGGCGGCACGCCGCCGCCCTCGTACGCGACGGCGGCGGGGCCGGTCCGGCCGCCCGAGACGCTGGCACGCGCCCCCGACCTGCATGTTCTCCAGGTGCTGCGGACCTGACGGGTCCGGTTTTGCGTTCCGTCCACCCCCCTCTTCACACGAAGGAACCAGGGCACATGGCCAGCACGTCCGGCAGGACCCCCCACCCCCAGCACACCGACCCGAACTCCCGCCAGGCGCGGATAGCCGAGATGCGCCGCATCGAGAAGGCGCGCGAGCGGCGCAACAAGGCGATCGCGATCACCGTCTCGTCGGCGGTCGTCGTCGGCCTCGTCGGTTTCGGCACCTGGGTGCTGATCGAGCAGAAGCAGGAGGAGAAGCGCGAGGCGGCCGCCGCGGAGAAGCTCCGCAGGGAGGCGGAGGAGATCCGCAGGAAGCCGGTCGAGGGCGAGCAGCTCTGGGACGTGAAGAAGCTCGGCCGCAACCACGTCGAGACGCCGGTGAAGTACGAGATGAACCCGCCGGTCGGCGGTGACCACCACCCTCGCTGGATGAACTGCAACGGCGACGTCTACAAGAACCCGGTGCCCGAGGTGAACGCCGTCCACTCGCTGGAGCACGGCGCGGTCTGGGTGACCTACAACGACAAGGCCGCCCCGGCCGATGTGGACAAGCTCGCCGCGACCGTGAGCAAGACCCCGTACACGCTGATGAGCCCGGTCGGGGCGCAGACCGGCACGATCATGCTCAGCGCGTGGGGCAAGCAGCTGACCGTCGAGAGCGCGGACGATCCGCGGGTGGCGCAGTTCTTCACCAAGTACGTGCAGGGTGAGCAGACGCCGGAGCCCGGCGCGGCCTGCACGAGCGGGGTGGCCGGCTCGTGAGCCGCCCGATCCCCCGTACCTACTGGGCCGCTGGCACGGCCGTCCTGCTGGCGCTGCTGTTCGCGGCGGCGGCCACGGTCGCCGCCGCGAGCGGCGGCGGGACCGGGTCCGCTTCGGGTGCTCCGGCGGCCCGCACGGAGCCCGGTACGCCGGGGCTGCGCTCCGCCGACGCCGGCTTCGCCCGGGACATGGCGGTCCATCACCAGCAGGCGGTGGAAATGTCCTTCCTCGTGCGGGACCGCACGCAGGACGAGGCGGTGCGCACCCTCGCCTACGACATCGCCAACACCCAGGCGAACCAGCGCGGGATGCTGCTCGGCTGGCTGGACCTGTGGGGGCTGCCGAAGGTGGTGGCCGGCGAGCCGCCGATGGCGTGGATGGGCAGCTCGGCGGGCCACGGCGGACACGCCGGGCACGGGTCCGCCAAGCCCGGTGCGTTGATGCCCGGCATGGCCACCAGGGAGGAGCTGGAGCAGCTCGGCGCCGCCTCGGGGCGGGACGCGGAGGTGCTCTTCCTCCAGCTGATGACCGACCACCACAAGGGCGGTGTGACGATGGCCGAGGGGTGTGCGCAGCAGTGCGTGACGCCCGTCGAGCGGCAGCTGGCGCAGGGCATGGTCGACGCGCAGCGCTCGGAGCTCACCCTGATGGCGGACATGCTCAAGCAGCGCGGAGCCACACCGCGCGGGTGACGGGACACGCTCGTACGGTGGGGGGAGGCGCCCTCTCACCCGTACGGGCGTGTGTTCCGCCGTTCGGGGGTCGTCGGATGGGCCGAACGGCCGCATCCCGATGGGGACGCCGCGCCGGGTGCGTCCGTACCCGGCCGTGAACGGCGTGCTCAGGAGGTTCAGCAATGACCACCGCCGCAGACATCATGCACCCCGGGGCCCGGTGGATCCCGGCGCACGAGACCCTTGACCGTGCCGCCGAGCTGATGGCCCGGCTCAATGTGGGTGCGCTGCCCATCAGCGACACCGAAGAGCGTTTGTGCGGGATCGTCACCGACCGCGACATCGTCGTGAACTGTGTGGCCAAGGGCCTGGACCCGTCCAAGATGACGTGCGGGGACGTGGCCCAGGGCACCCCGCGCTGGATCGACGCCGGTGCGGACGTGTCCGCCGTGCTGGACGAGATGGAAAGCCACCAGATCAAGCGGCTGCCCGTGATCAGGGACAAGAAGCTGGTCGGCATGATCAGTGAGGCCGATCTGGCCCAGCACCTGTCCGAGGACCAGCTGGCGGGCTTCGTCGAGAAGGTCTACGCCCGGTAGTGACGGGGCGACCGGCCCGTCAGAATCCGTCGCGCCGGCCACGCCCACTCGTCTCCACGACCGTCCGGGCCACCTGGTCCGGACGGTCGAGCATGACCAGGTGTCCGGCGGGCTCGGCGACCTCGAAGCGGGCACCGAGCCGGTCGGCGAGGTCGGCCTGGCGGCCCATCCAGCGCAGCGCACCGCGGCCGGACGTCCCGTCGTGAGCGGCCAGGACGGTGGTGGGGGCGGTCAGCCGCCGGGTCCGGCGCAGCGCCGCCAGTTCGGCGGCCATGTCCAGGTAGCGGGAGTTCTCCAGGAGGGCGCCGCGCCAGACGCGGCCGGTGCGGTAGCAGCGGCGTACGAGGTCCGGCGCGGCCGGGTCGCCGCCGCCCGTCCGGGAGGCCCCTACGGTGACGCGCCGGGCCGCCGGGCCCAGCGCGGCCGGCAGTCCGGCGGCGGTCACGGCCCGGCCGAGGAGGCGGGCGGCGGCGGTGCGCAGCGCGGCGGGCAGGACCGTACGGGCGTCCTCCTCGGTGCTGGCGTCGACGAGGACCAGGGCGGCGGTGCGCTCCGGGTACAGCCGGGCGAAGGCCTCGGCGTGGAAGGCGGCGATCGAGTGCCCGACGACGGTGACCGGGGCGGCGGTGGGGCCGCCGCGGCCCAGGGCGTCGAGGAGGCCCGCGATCCGGCGGGCCTCCCCGGCGGTGGTCGGCGGTGCGGTCGCGGGGGCACTCAGGCCGTGTCCGGGACGGTCGAAGCGGACGACGGTGCGGCCGTGGGCGACGAGCAGCGCGGCGACGGCATCCCAGTCGAACCAGGCCATGGCGAGTCCGGCGCTGAGCACGCACACCGGTCCCCGGCCTTCGACGACGACGTGCAGCGCGGTCCCGTCGACGTTCAGGAAGAGGCCCGTGCCCGGGCTGCGGGTCTCTCCGGGCGACGGCCCCTGGGGGACGGTCATGTGCGGTGCTCCTTGTGGACGGAGTGGGCGAGCAGGCCCAGCCAGATCGCCACGAGCAGGACCTGGAGCCGCTGGCCGGCGCCGAGCGCCCAGGTGCCGCGTCCGGCCGTGAACATCGCGATGGCGGACAGGGTCCAGGTCGTGGCGAGCAGCTCCATGGCGACCAGCGCGGGGCCGTAGCGGGCGAGCGGGGCGAACCAGCCGTAGCGGCGGGCGGCGACGGTCAGGGCCACGAGTCCCACGAGGGCCCCGGTCATGGCGAGGGTACTGCTGACGGCGTGGGCCTGGTGGGTGGCGGGGACGAGTCCGGCGGTCTCCCGGGCGGCGCATTCGGGGTCCGCGGTGGGCGTGCAGCTCAGCGGCAGCCAGGCGTCGGCCGCGGTGGCCGCTCCGAAGAGGGTGACGCCGGCCCAGCCGGCCACCGCCCAGGGGCGGCGGGACTCGGCGTGCTTCAGCAGCCGTACCAGCGCGAGCAGGCCACCGGCGAAGGCGAGCGTCCCGGCGATGAAGTCGGTGGCCCGGAAGAGGCCGCCGAGCGGCTGGTCCTGGGCGGCGAGCTCGCTGACGTACGTCTCGATGGGGTTCAGGCCCGTCGAGAGGACGACTTCGAGGACCCATGCGGTGTAGGCCGCCCCGGCGAGGCCGATCAGGAGGGCGACCGGCCAGGCGGTGCGCGAAGAGGGCTGATGTGTGGACATAGTGTGACTGATCCTCATCAAGCTCGGGGTCGCTCCTCCGCCGATCGGATACCCACCCCGGGTAGGGTTCCGGCCATGACGCGCAGTGCTCGGCGAGCCGCCCCGGGGTCCCGGCTCCTGCTGCTGGCCGCGCTGCTGCTGGGCGCCGTCGCCCTGCTCTTCCCGGGCCGTCCTGCTGAGCCCCGCACCATGGAGGACGTGTCCCCGGCCCGGTGCGTTGCCTCGGCGGGGGCCTCCGGCGCCACGACGCGCGGTGGCGCTCACCACATCCCTGCCGCGCCACCGCAGGCGCGCGGCGCGGCCCAGGAGGCGGCCGCGGAGCCGGCGCGGGCCTCCCGGCGGGCGGTGTCGGCCGGGACCGGAACCGGCCACCCCGGGCCCGCGGTCCGCCGCGCCGTTCCCGCCGAGGCCGCCCGCTGCCTCCTCGCCCGGCCGGCGGTACGCCGGATATAGGCCCGGCCCGGCCCGGCCCCCGGCGCTCGACCCCGGCGCCCGGTCCCCGGCGCCGCAGCCGTACCGCCGGGCCCGCGGTCCTCCGTGCCGTGCCGCCGGACCGTGCCCGTGAACCCGTCACCCCACACCCCGAGGTGCCCCCTTGCGCTGTCTCCCCACCCGTCGCTCCGTACTCGGCGCCGCCGCGGCCGCGGCAGGCTCCGGGCTGCTCGCCGCCTGCTCCACGGCTCCGGGCTCCGCCGGACCCCAGGGCTCTGCCGCGGAATCCCGTGCGGGCCACGGTTCCGTGCACCACGGCGGCCCGCGGGCCGACGGGCCCGAGGGGTACGTCGACCCGTCCGGGCCCGAGGTCCGGGCCGCCGAGGCCGCCCGCGACGCCACCGGCCCGCTCACCGAGGTCAAGGTGACCGCCACCGCCACCACGCTGGACCTCGGGGGCGGGCGCACGGTGCGCTCCTGGGCGTACGGCGACCGGCTGCCGGGCCAGGAGGTCCGCGCCACCGCGGGCGGCACCCTGGCCCTCACCCTGGCCAACAACCTCCCCGAGGCCACCTCCGTGCACTGGCACGGCCTCGCGCTGCGCAACGACATGGACGGGGTCCCGGGGCTGACCCAGCGGGACATCGCCCCGGGCGGGTCGTTCGCCTACGAGTTCGCCGTCATGCACCCGGGGACCTACTGGTTCCATCCGCACACCGGTGTCCAGCAGGACCGCGGCCTGTACGCGCCGCTCATCGTCGAGGACCCGAAGGAGCCGCTCTCCTACGACAAGGAGTGGGTGGTGGTCCTCGACGACTGGATCGACGGGGTGGACGGGGCCACCCCGGACGCCGTCCTCGCCGAGCTCCGCAAGGGCATGGGCGTGCAGTCCACGGGCGGCGCCCACGGGCACGCCCACGTCCGCACGGGCGGCGAGAGCGATGTCCTCGGCAAGGACGCGGGCGACGTCGTCTACCCGCACTACCTGGTCAACGGCCGGGTGCCGGAGGACCCGTCCGTGTTCACCGCCCGCCCCGGGGACCGGATCCGGCTGCGCATCGTGAACGCCGGCGGGGACACGGCCTTCCGGATCGCCCTCGGCGGGCACGAGCTGACGGTCACCCACACCGACGGCTTCCCGGTCGAGCACACCACGGCGCGTTCGCTGCTGCTGGGCATGGGCGAGCGCTACGACGTCCTGGTCACCGCCGGGGACGGGGTGTTCCCGCTCACCGCGCTCGCGGAGGGCAAGGACGGGTCGGCGCTGGCGGTCCTGCGCACCGGGACGGGAACCGCCCCCACGGCGGCGACCCGGCCCGCCGAGCTGGAGTCGCGGCCGCTGATGGCGGACGCGCTGCGCGCCGCCGGTCCGGCCGTGCTGGCGGCCCGGGAGCCGGACCGTACGGTGCAGATCCGGCTGACCGGTTCCATGACCCGCTACGACTGGGCCTTCGACGGCACCCCGTACACGCCGGACCAGCGGCATCCGGTCACGGCGGGCGAGCGGGTCCGACTGGAGTTCCGCAACGCCACCCCGATGTGGCATCCGGTGCACCTGCACGGGCACAGCTTCGCGCTGGGCTCGGAGCCGGGCGGGGCGCGCAAGGACACCGCGATCGTCCTGCCGGGCGGGCGTCTGACGGCGGACTTCGACGCCGACAACCCGGGGCTGTGGATGACGCACTGCCACAACGTCTACCACTCGGAGTCCGGGATGATGACGGTGATCGGCTACCGGCTGTAGGTCCGGGACCTCTCGCGGGAGGGGCGGGCGGGAATTCGCAAGGACGTTCGCCACCGGCATGGCACCCTTGCTCTGATCACGACAGCCGCGACAAAGGACGCTTCCGCCGGTATGACCACCCCGCCGAACCCGCCCAGCTCCCCCTCCGGCCCGCCGACGGAACCGGCGCGGACGCCCGATCCCGAGACGGCCCCGATACCGGCGGCCGCCCAGCCGCTCTCCCTCGACAAGGCCCCGGCCACCGACCAGCCCCCGGCCACGCCCGAGCCTGCCGCGGAACCGGCCCGGGAAGCCCCGGAGGCTGCGTCGGCCGCCGAGGCCCCCTGCGCTCCGGTGGCCCCGGAGGCTCCCGGCGCGCCCGCGGCGCCCGCGGCGCCCGCGGCGCCCGCGGCGCCCGCCGCCGAGGCTCCCCAGGCACCCGCCGCGGAACCGGCCCCGGCACCCGCGGCGTTCGCCCCGCCCACCCCCGTCCCGGCCCCGCCATTCGGCGCTCCCGGGGCTCCCGGCGGCCCCGCCGACCCGTGGGCGCAGCCCGTTCACGGCTACGGATCCGTCCCGTACGGCGGCTACCCGCAGGCCGTTCCGGCCACCAACGGCCTGGCCGTCGCCGCCCTGATCCTCGGCGGTTTCGCCATCGTCCTGGGCGTCGTGCCGTTCCTGTTCTGGCTCGGCGGCATCTGTGCCCTGACCGGCCTGGGCCTGGGCACCGGCGCCATCGTGCGCGCCAACAAGGGCGGCCCGAACAAATCCATGGCCGTCATCGGGACCGTCCTCGCCGGTCTGGGCATCGTCGCCTCGGTCGGCGGCGGCTTCCTGACCGTCTCCGTCGCCGAGCAGGCCGCCAGCCGCATCGAGGAGGGCATCGACGAGGACGACCTGGACCTGGACGGCCTGTACCCGAGCGGCGAGCCCTGGCCGTCCGCGTCGCCCTCCCAGGTTCCGGGCCTGACCAGCGCGCTGCCGTTCGGCGAGACCTTCACCCACTCCAACGGCATCAAGGTGAGCCTCTCGAAGCCCACGAAGTACGAGCCGAAGGGCATCATCGCCCGCGAGCAGGTCAAGAACGCGGTCCAGATCACCATCACCATCACCAACGGCTCGACCGCGCCGCACGAGGTGATCTACGCGGTGCCCGACGTCCGCGACGACAAGGGCATGACCGCGGAGATGGTCTTCGACATCGGCGGCGGCACCACCGTCCCGAAGATGGTCAAGGGAACCATCCTGCCGGGCGAATCCGCCAGCGGTGTGGTGGCGTTCGAGCTCCCCGAGGGCACCAGGAGCATCACCGCCGACATCGCCGCCGGAACCCTCCTCGACGACGTGAGGTTCGCCGGCCCCGTCGGCTGACGCGGCCTCGGGGAAGGCGGGGCCCAGGACATCGCGTCAGAAAGACGATTAGACTGGGCCCCGTGCCTCAACTACGCCTCGCTCTGAATCAGATCGACTCGCACGTCGGCGACATCGCCGCCAACGCCGACTCGGTCGTCCACTGGACCCGGCACTCCGCCGAGCAGGGCGCCCACCTGGTGGCGTTCCCGGAGATGGTGCTGACCGGGTACCCCGTCGAGGACCTCGCCCTGCGCGGCTCCTTCGTCGAGGCCTCCCGCGGCGCCCTGCACGCACTCGCGGAACGACTGGCCGACGAAGGGTTCGGTGAACTGCCCGTCGTCGTCGGCTACCTCGACCGGACCGAGAGGGCGACGCCCCGCCTCGGGCGCCCGGCAGGCTCCCCGGAGAACGCGGCGGCCGTCCTGCACCGCGGCCGGGTGGTGCTGCGCTTCGCCAAGCACCACCTGCCCAACTACGGCGTGTTCGACGAGTTCCGCTACTTCGTGCCGGGCGACACCCAGCCGGTGATCCGGGTGCGCGGCGTCGACGTGGCCCTGGCCATCTGCGAGGACCTCTGGCAGGAGGGCGGCCGGGTTCCGGCCACCCGGTCCGCCGGGGCCGGGCTGATGGTCTCGATCAACGCCTCCCCTTACGAGCGCAACAAGGACGACCTGCGCCTCGAACTGGTGCGCAAGCGCGCCCAGGAGGCCGGGTGCACCCTCGCCTACCTGGCGATGATCGGCGGCCAGGACGAGCTGGTCTTCGACGGCGACTCGATCGTCGTCGGCGCCGACGGAGAGGTCATCGCCCGCGCCCCGCAGTTCTCCGAGGGCTGCGTCCTGGTCGACCTCGATCTACCCGCCGCGCGCGCCGACGCCCCCGAGGGCCTGGTGGACGACGGCCTGCGCATCGACCGCGTCGTCCTGTCCGAGGATCCGGTGGAGCCGTACGAGCCGGTCGTGACCGGTGGCTACGCCGACCGGCTCGACGACGACGAGGAGGTCTACGACGCGCTGGTGGTGGGCCTGCGCGCGTACGTGAAGAAGAACGGATTCCGCTCCGTCCTGGTCGGACTCTCCGGAGGCATCGACTCCGCGCTCGTCGCCGCGCTGGCCTGCGACGCCGTCGGCGCGCAGAACGTGTACGGCGTCTCGATGCCCTCGAAGTACTCCTCGGACCACTCCCGGGGCGACGCGGCCGACCTGGCCGAGCGCACCGGCCTGAACTTCCGCACCGTGCCGATCGAGCCGATGTTCGACGCCTACATGGACTCGCTGGGCCTGACCGGCCTGGCCGAGGAGAACCTGCAGTCCAGGCTGCGCGGCACCCTGCTGATGGCCGTCTCGAACCAGGAGGGCCACATCGTGCTGGCCCCCGGCAACAAGTCGGAGCTGGCCGTCGGCTACTCCACCTTGTACGGCGACTCGGTCGGCGCCTACGGCCCGATCAAGGACCTCTACAAGAGCGACGTCTTCCGGCTCGCCCGCTACCGCAACCGGGCCGCGGCCGAGCGCGGCGAGACTCCGCCGATCCCGGAGAACTCGATCGTGAAGCCGCCGAGCGCCGAGCTGCGTCCGGGGCAGGTGGACACCGATTCGCTGCCGGACTACCCGGTACTCGACGCGATCCTCGCCCTGTACGTGGACCGGGACCAGGGTCTGGAGGAGATCGTGGCCTCCGGCTTCGACGCCGAGCTGGTCGCGAAGATCCTGCGGATGGTCGACACGGCCGAGTACAAGCGCCGCCAGTACCCGCCGGGCACGAAGATCTCCGCGAAGGGCTTCGGCAAGGACCGCCGGCTGCCGATCACGAACGGCTGGCGCGAGCGGGCGTAGGGGGCGCGGCGCCGCGGGCGGGGCCCCGGACCGGCGCCCGCCGGCGGGACCCCGCGCGCCGCCGTGCCCGCGCCGCTACGTGCCGACCGTCAGCCGCGCGGCGACCGGCAGGTGGTCGCTCCCCGTGCGGGGCAGGGTCCAGGAGGCCTCGGGCCGGATCCCGCGGACCAGGATCTGGTCGATGCGGGCCATCGGGAACTGTGCCGGCCAGCTGAAGCCGAAGCCGTCGCCCGCCGCGCCCTGGGTGGAGCGCATCTGCGAGGTGACCTCGGACAGCGCGCGGTCGTTCATGGTGCCGTTCAGGTCGCCGAGGAGGACGACCTTCTTCAGGGGTTCGGCGGCGAGTGCGGCGCCCAGCGCGTCGGCGCTGTTGTCGCGCTGGTTGGCGGTGAAGCCCGCGTTCAGCTTGACGCGGACCGAGGGGAGGTGGGCGACGAACGCCGCGACCTCGCCCTGCGGGGTGGCCACGGTGGCCCGCATGGCCCGCGTCCAGCCCATCCGGATGTCCACGGGCGCGCTGCCGCTCAGTGGGTACTTGCTCCACAGGCCGACCGTGCCCTCGACCGCGTGGTACTTGTACGTGCCCGCCAGGGCCTTCTCGTAGACGGGGACGACGCTGCCCTTGAGCTCGGTGAGGGCCAGGACGTCGGCCCCGGAGCGGGCGACCGAGGCGGCGGTGCCGCCCGGGTCGGGATTGTCGGCGTCGACGTTGTGGGTGGCGACGACGAGGTCGCCGCCGGTGCCGGACTTGTCGAAGACCAGGCCGCCAAAAAGATTCAGCCAGACCACGGCGGGCAGCAGGGCCGCGACCAGAGCGGTCGCCGACCGGCGGAAGAACGCGCCCCCCAGCAGAAACGGAACCGCCAGGCCCAGCCACGGCAGGAACGTCTCGGTGAGGCTGCCGAGGTTGCCCACGTCGTTGGGCAGCTCGGCATGGAAGATCATGACCAGTGACAGCAGCACGGCGATCGCGGCGAGGACCCGTCCACGCCGCCAGATCCCCGGATCCCTGCTCAGACCGGCCAGCCGGCGCCGGAAACGGGACCCGGAGGGCTCGCGCTCCGAGCCGCCGCTCCCCGGTTCCGTCCTGTACGCCTGTGCCATGCCGCTGCCCTCACTGCCGTGCTCGCGCTCCGTCCCCGCCTCCTGACCCTAGGCGATGAAGCGGAGCCTTCCGTGCCGTACATCACGACCGTTCGTCGCGGTCGCACGTCCGGAAGGACGAACGGCCGTACGCAGCGGGTTCCGCTTGTCACGAAACGCGCACATTGGCGTGCCCGGCGTGGCGTGCCCGGCGCACCACTTCCGCCCACGGCCCCGGGGATGCCACCATGGTGGGTGAGTCCGGGGACACCGTGAGGGTGCCTCGAGATGACACAAGGAGCAGTTGCAATGACGCATGCCGTTTCGCCTGCCCGCGAACCCGCAGCCGCGGCCTCCCCCACCCTGTACGGAGGCACGGGCACCCGGCGCATCACCGTCCGCGACCTGACCCTCGCCAAGGAACGCGGCGAGAAGTGGCCCATGCTCACCGCCTACGACGCGATGACCGCGTCCGTCTTCGACGAGTCCGGCATCCCGGTCATCCTCGTCGGCGACTCGATGGGCAATTGCCACCTCGGCTTCGACTCCACCGTCCCGGTGACGATGGACCACATGACCATGCTCTCGGCGGCCGTCGTACGCGGCACCAGCCGCGCGCTGGTCATCGGCGACATGCCGTTCGGCTCGTACCAGGAGGGCGCCGTGCAGGCGCTCCGCAGCGCGACCCGCCTGGTCAAGGAGGCCGGAGTGGGCGCCGTGAAGCTGGAGGGCGGCGAGCGTTCGCTGGCCCAGACGGAGCTGATCGTGCAGTCGGGTATCCCCGTCATGTCCCACCTGGGCCTGACCCCGCAGTCGGTCAACGCCATGGGCTACCGGGTGCAGGGCCGCGGCGACGAAGCCGCGCACCAGCTGCTGCGCGACGCGAAGGCGGCGCAGGACGCGGGTGCGTTCGCGGTGGTGCTGGAGCTCGTTCCGGCCGAACTGGCCGCCGAGGTCACCCGGTCCCTGCACATCCCGACGGTCGGTATCGGCGCGGGCGCGGAGTGCGACGCCCAGGTCCTGGTGTGGACCGACATGATGGGCCTGACCGGCGGGAGGATGCCGAAGTTCGTCAAGCAGTACGCGAAGCTCCGCGAAACCATGACGGACGCGGCGAAGGCCTTCGCCGAGGACGTCGTCGGCGGGGCGTTCCCGCAGGAGCAGCACGCCTTCCACTGACCCGGACGCGCCCGCTGACGTGAGGTGACCCGCTCCGGCAGCCCGCCGACCGCCTACCGGCGCGTCGGCGGGCTGTCGTATGTCTGTCGTACCTTTGTCGGTCGCCTGTCGGTGCTTTGTCAGTGGCCCCTGGTCCCATGGTGGGCATGACGCGAAACGACAAGAACCCCAACGCCGTGGAGGTGCGGGGGCTGGTCAAGCACTACGGCGAGACCAGGGCCCTCGACGGTGTCGACCTCGATGTCCGTGAGGGCACGGTCCTCGGAGTCCTCGGCCCGAACGGCGCCGGCAAGACCACGCTGGTGCGCTGCCTGTCCACCCTCATCGTCCCGGACGCCGGGACGGCGACCGTCGCCGGCTTCGACGTGGTCCGACAGCCCCGGCAGCTGCGCCGCACCATCGGCCTGACCGGCCAGTACGCCTCGGTCGACGAGAAGCTCTCCGGCTGGGAGAACCTCTACATGATCGGGCGGCTGCTCGACCTCTCCCGCAAGGAAGCCCGCCTGCGCGCGGACGAGATGCTGGAGCGCTTCTCCCTGACCGAGGCGGCGAAGAAGGCCGCCATGCACTACTCCGGCGGCATGCGGCGCCGGCTCGACCTGGCCGCCTCGCTGATCGGCCGGCCGGCCGTGATCTACCTGGACGAGCCGACCACCGGTCTCGACCCGCGCACCCGCAACGAGGTGTGGGACGAGGTCCAGTCCCTGGTCGCGGAAGGCGCCACGGTGCTGCTCACCACGCAGTACATGGAGGAGGCCGAGCAGCTCGCGAGCGAGCTGACCGTCATCGACCGCGGCAAGGTCATAGCCAACGGCAAGGTAGACGAGCTGAAGGCACGCGTCGGCGGCCGCACCCTGAAGATCCGTCCCGTGTCCTCCTCCGACCTGCCGGGCATGGCCCGCTCGCTGGCCGAGGCCGGACTGGACGGCGTGGCCGGCTCCCAGGCCGTGCCGGACGAGGGGGTGCTCCTCGTCCCGATCCTGAGCGACGAGCAGCTGACGGCCGTGGTCGGCCTGCTGGCCGCCCGCGGGTACGCGATCGCCGACCTCGGCACCTACCTGCCCAGCCTCGACGAGGTGTTCCTGGCCATCACCGGCCAGAAGCCCACGTTCACCGAGGACCGCGTCACCACCGACACGACCGAGGAGGTCGCGGCATGAGCGCCGCCACCACGACGAAGCCGGCTCCCACCGCCCCCGGTCCGGCCCGGGCGTTGGCCGGGCACGGCGAGGGACGGATCGGCCTACGGGCCAACCTGCGGCACATCGGCGCCCTGGTGCGCCGCAACGCCCTGCAGATCAAGCAGGACCCTGAGTCGATGTTCGACGTCCTGTTCATGCCGATCATCTTCACGCTGCTGTTCGTGTTCGTCTTCGGCGGCGCGATCTCCGGCAAGGGCAACCAGGCCGACTACGTGAACTACGTGGTCCCCGGCCTGATGGCCATGATGGGCATGAACATCGCGATGGCGGTGGGGACCGGGGTCAACGACGACTTCAAGAAGGGCGTGATGGACCGCTTCCGGTCCATGCCGATCGCCCGGTCGTCCGTGCTCCTCGCCAAGATCGTCGTCGAGCTCGGCCGGATGCTGGTGGCCATCACGATCCTGCTGGGCGTGGGCTTCCTACTCGGCCTGTCGATCAAGTCCTCGATGCTGGACCTGCTCCTCGCCGTCGGGCTGTCGGCCGTCTTCGGCAGCGCCCTGATGTGGATCTTCATCCTGCTCGGTCTCACCATGAAGACCGCCCAGGCCGTCCAGGGCATGGCGATGCTGGTCCTGATGCCGCTGCAGTTCGGCAGCTCGATCTTCGCCCCGCCGTCCACGATGCCGGGCTGGCTGCAGTCCTTCACGGACTACAACCCGCTGTCGAACCTGGCGGACGCCGCCCGCGCCCTGATCAACGGCACCCCCGTCGGCGACTCGGTGTGGATGACACTGCTCTGGTCGCTGGCCATCACGGCGGTCACCATGCCGCTCGCGGTCCGCAAGTTCCGCCAGAAGACCTGACCCGCGGCCGGCCTGCTCCGGATCGCGTCCCGGACGGGCCCCGGTCGGGGGACGGGTCAGACCAGGGCGGTGGCCTCCTCCAGCGTGAGGCCGCCGCCTTCGGCGTACGCCGCCCGGTAGGCCGTGTCGCCGAGCACCGACCGCGCCTGCTTCTCGGCGAAGGCGAAATCCTCGCGCTCGGTGGTCACGGGGAAGTGGTCGGGCGGCAGCAGGGCGTGATAGGCGCCGAGCAGCCGCGCGCCGTCGTACTCCCGCTGCGGTCCGCCGGGCGACACCAGCGAGACGGCGGCCGTCAGGAGGAACGTCGCGGGCAGGTGCGGGGCGACCATCAGCGCCAGCGGATGCAGGAAGGCGGACGTGGCGTCGCGAATCCCCTGCAGGGCGTCCTCGAAACAGCCGTCCTGGTTGTCCAGCCAAGCCGTCGTGGCGAGCAGGAAGACGTTGAAGACGGCGTACGCGCCGAAGGCGAACTCCTCGCGCAGCACCTGGATCTGGACGCGGGCCTCGGGGATCCGGCCGGTGCGGCCGAGGATGCCCGCGAGGAACATCCGGGCGGCGGGCATCGCCTCGCTGCCGGACTGCTGCACCGAGGTGGTGATGTCGGTCAGGATCCGCTCCGCCTCCGCGATCTCGGCGTTCTCGGTGAGCACGCCGGCCATCCGCACACGCAACACCGTCACCTGCGCCTTCGCGCCGAGACGTTCGGCGTAGGCGATCGCCTCGCGGTAGTCGCGGGCGGCCAGGGCGTACTCGCCCCGCCGCTCGCGGGACTCCGCGCGGGCGGAGAGCGCCTCCGCGCAGCCCCAGTCGTCACCGAGGTCCCGGAACAGCTCCAGGCTCTCGTCCGCGTCGCGGGAGGCGTCGCCCGCCCAGTCGGCGCGGTTGGCGAGGATGTTGGCGCGCAACTGGAGGGCGGATGCGAGCTCCCAGTTCCAGCCGAGCGTGCGGGCGGTGGCCACGGTCGCGTCGACGACCTGCTTGAGCAGCTCGGCATTGCCCGCGATCATGACGGCGTAGATCCACAGGGAGCCCGGCATGCGGCAGGTCTGCGGGAGCCCGGGCCGGTACGCGGCGATCACCCCGTCGATCAGCGACCGGACCTCGGGATCGTCCCAGTCCTTGCTGGTCTGGTCCCGGGCCACCAGCCGGAGCAGGTGCAGGGCGCGCCAGGCCTCGGTGAGCACCTCTCTGCCGTAGGGCGGCGGCGAGTCCACGAGCTGCCCGTACACCGGCTCCGCGGGGACGACGGGCGCCGCGAACGGGTTGGGGCCGAGCGCCGCGACCGCTTCCGCCCAGTGCCGGGACTCGGCGCGCTGGTCGTGCAGGTGCCAGTACCAGCCCAGGGAGTGGACGAGGCAGAGCGCCTCGTCCACGTCGCGGGTGGCGACGGCCCGGCGCAGCGCCGTACGGAGGTTCTCGTACTCGGTGGCGAGCCGCTCGGCCGCCTCGCGCTGGCGGTGGCCGCGGAGCAGGGGCTCGCTGGTCCGGGCGAGCTCGCGGTAGTGGACGAGGTGGCGGCCGGTGGTCTCCTCCCGTTCGTCGTCGGCCTCGGCGAGGCGCTCCGCGGCGTATTCGCCGACCGTCTCCAGGAGTCGGTAGCGCATGGCGGTGCCGTCGGGGGCGGGGGCGGCGACCACGAGGGACTTGTCGACGAGGGAGCCGAGGGTGTCGGCGACGTCCGCGACGCCGTCCCCGGCCGGATCGGAGCAGACGGCCTCGGCGGCAGCGAGGTCACAGCCGCCCGCGAAGACCGACAGCCGGCGCAGGACCGTGCGCTCGGCCTCGTCCAGCAGGTCCCAAGACCAGTCGACGACCGCACGCAGGGTCTGCTGACGCGGCAGGACCGTACGGGAACCACCGGTCAACAGCCGGAACCGATCGTCCAACCGATCCGCGATCTGCCGCGGGGTCAACAGCCGCAGCCGCGCCGCCGCCAACTCAATCGCCAACGGCAGCCCATCGAGACGACGGCAGATCTCCGCAGCGGCGACCGGATCCTCCTCCACCGCAAACCCGGCACGGGCCGCCGCCCCACGGTCGCCCAGCAGCCGCAGCGCAATCGGGTCGGGCAGCGGTTCCACCGGACGGACCATCTCCCCGGGCACACCGAGGGGTTCGCGACTGGTGGCCAAGACCTGAACACCAGGGCACTGCGTAAGGAGGCGTTCAGCAAGCGCCGCAGCAGCTTCGACAACGTGCTCACAGTTGTCCAACACCAGCAGCAGACGGCGGTGCGCACAGTGCTCGACGAGCCGGTCGAGGGGGTCGTCGCCGCGATCGGTCAGCGCCCGCAGTTCCTCGGCGGCGGCGCCGCGCAGCGTGGTCTCCCGTGCGCCGACGGCGGTCAGGGTGGCCTCGGCGACGTCCTCGGGGTCGTCGACGGGGGCCAGCTCGACGAGCCACACGCCGTCGTGCCATCCGCCGCGCGGCTCGTGCGCCTCGGCAGCCTCCTGCGAGAGCCGGGTCTTGCCGGCGCCGCCGGGCCCGAGGAGCGTGACGAGCCGGGCCCGCGCAAGATCGTCGCCGATGACGCGGATGTCGTCCTCCCGGCCGACGAAGGTGGTCAGCCGGGCCCGCAGGTTGCCGGTGCCCCGAACGGGCGGAGCGGGGGTGGCGGTGGGCGCGGGCGGGACGGCGGCCCCGGGCCGGGCCGGGTCCGCAGCCGTGACCGCAGCACCGCCCGGGGCGTGAACCGCAGCCGTGACCCGGAGCTGGGGCGGGGCCGGGGTGCCGTACGGGGCCGGGGCGTGGGGCGGGTGCTCGGCGCCGGCCGGGGGCGAGGACCTCGGAACGGCGGCCGCGGGCCCGGTGCCCGGACCGGATTCCGCAGGCGCCAGGAGTTCGGCGTGCAGGGCGCGCAGGGCCGGGCCGGGGTCCGTGCCGAGCCGTTCGGCAAGATCGCGGCGGACCTCGTCGTAGGCGGACAGGGCCTCCGCCGGGCGGCCCGCGTCGCGCAGGGCCCGGATCCGCAGCGCCTGCAGCGGCTCGTCCAGCGGCTGCCGTGCGCACAGCGCGGTCAGCTCCGGCAGGGAGCGCTCGGCCTCGCCGAGGGCCAGGGCCGCCGCGAGCCGGCCCCGGCGCGCGTCCATCCGTACGGCGTCCCAGCGCGCGGCTTCCACGGCCGGATCGGGCAGGTCCACGAGGGCGGGTCCGCGCCACAGGGCGAGGGCCTCCTCGTACGAGGCGGCGGCCTCGGCCGGATCCCGCGCCTCGGCGCCGGCCCGGACCAGCGCTTCGAAGCGGTACAGGTCGACGTCCTCGCGCTCGGCGACCAGCCGGTAGCCGCCGTCGGCGGACAGCACGGCGGTGTGCCCCAGCGCCCGGCGCAGCCGGGCCACCAGGGCCTGCAGGGCGGCGACGGCGTCGGCCGGCGGATCGCCGTCCCACACCTGCTCGACCAGCAGCCGGGTCGGCACCACCCGTCCCGGGCGCAGCGCGAGCGCGGTCAGGAGCGCGCGCAGGCGGGCACCGCCGACGGCCACGGGGGTCCCGTCGTCGCGAAGGACCTGGGCGGGGCCGAGAATCGCATAGCGCACCGGCCCATTGTCCCCGGTGCCCGGCCCGGCCCCGAACCGTTTTCCCCGCATGGCCCGGGATAGGTTTCCCGGCATGGGTCATCAGGGCACGCGCCACGAGCGGCGGATCAGTTCGGTATTCCTCGGCGTCTTCGCCGTCATGGCGGTCACGGCCTGGGCGGTGTGGACGGGGTACTCGACCAGCACCGGCCTCGCCGTGTTCCTCTTCGTGACGTCGGCGTGGATCGTCTCGCTCTGCCTGCACGAGTACGCACACGCCCGGACCGCCCTGCACGGCGGCGACCTCACCGTCGGTGCCAAGGGCTACCTGACGCTGGACCCGCTCAAGTACAGCCACCCGCTGCTCAGCATCGTCCTGCCGGTGGTCTTCGTGATCCTGGGCGGGATCGGTCTGCCGGGCGGCGCGGTCTTCATCGAGCGCGACCGGATCCGGGGGCGCGGAAAGCACAGTCTGATCTCGGCGGCCGGACCGCTGACGAACGTGGCCTTCGCCGTCGTCTGCACGGCCCCGTTCTGGCTGGGCGCCCTGGACGGGGTACCGCCGGCCTTCCGCTACGCGCTCGCTTTCCTTGCGATGCTCCAGGTGACGGCGGCGATCCTGAACTTCCTGCCGGTGCCGGGCCTCGACGGCTACGGGGTGATCGAGCCGTGGCTGTCGTACCGGGTGCGGCGCGAGATGGCGCCGCTGGCGCCGTTCGGCCTGATCGCCGTCTTTGCGCTGCTGTGGATCCCGCAGGTCAACGTCGTCTTCTTCGACACGGTGGACGGCGTGCTGTCGGCGTTGGGCGTGTCGGACCTGGAGACGTACTGCGGCCGGGAGCTGTACCGCTTCTGGCAGGAGGGCAGCGGCATCTGCGCGGTCCCGCAGGACTAGCCGCGCGGGCCGGACCGGCGGCGGAAAATCCTTTCACCGCCGGCCCGGCCGGCACCTAGCATGGCCCGCCGTGCAGACACACGACGAGATCATCGAGCGGGCCCTTGAGCGGATCGGCGCAGGGTACGTGTTCCCCGAGAAGGCCGTGGACGTCGACGCCGCGATCCGGCGCCGACTGGCGGCCGGCGAGTACGACGGCTTGGACGAACGGGCCTTGTGCGAGGCGGTCACGGCGCACATCCAGGAGGTGTGCCCGGACGAGCACCTGCGGCTGCTGTGGGTCGAGGAGCCTCAGTCGCTGGAACCGCAGGACCAGGACGCCGGAAAGGCCGCGTTCCTCGCGGCGCTGCGGGCCGAGAACCACGGTGTGCGGCGCGTCGAGCGGCTGGACGGCGGCGTCACCCTGGTCGACCTCGGCCTGATAGCGACGGCCGACGAGGGCGCCGCCGTGATCGGCGCCGCCATGCAGCTGGCCGCCCACGGCTCCGCGCTCGTCCTGGACCTGCGCGCATGCCGCGGCGGCTCACCCGAGGGGGCCGCGATGTGGTGCAGCTACTTCTTCCCCGACGACCAGGTGCACCTGAACGACATCTACGAGCGCGCCACCGGTACCACCCGCCAGTACTGGACGCTGGCGCACCTGCCCGCGCCTCGCTTCCTCGACCGCCCGGTGTACGTGCTGACCAGCGCGTACACCTTCTCCGGGGGCGAGGACATCGCCTACACCCTCCAGGCGCACGGCCGCGCCGTGCTCGTCGGGGAGACCACGCGGGGCGGCGCGCACCCGACGGAGCGGCACACGCTGGGCGAGCACGTCCTGGTGGCGGTGCCGACCGCCCGGACGATCAACACGGTGACGGGCGGCAACTGGGAGGGCGTCGGCGTCGTCCCCGACGTCCCGGTTCCGGCGGATCAGGCGCTCGATACGGCCCTGGCGGCCGCCCGAGCGGCCGCCGGGTGCTGACGGCTCAGACGTTGCGCGCGGTGGCGGCCTTCTCGGCCTTGGCCTTGCGCATGTAGTACCAGGCCATGTTGGACGTGAGGCCCGCCAGCAGCACCCACACGATCCCGAGGAAGCTGCCCTCCACGAAGGCGACGACCGCCGCGGCCACAGCAAGGACGCACACGACAACGGCGAAGACGGCAAGGCGGGGCATGGGAAGAGCTCCTCGGGGACACGGAAGGCGGTAGAGCCCCTCCAGTGTCCCCCATGCCCCGCAGTGCTGCCGTAAGGGCCGCGCGCAGCGGCTTCCGATACATTTCCGGCTTTGCCTGACCCCCTCTCCCCCGCAGCGTTAGCGTTCGCCCGTGACGCGCCGCATCCGGAGCGCGAAAGAAAGAACAGCCCGGCCGCGCCGCCCGCGACGGCTGCCGCCGGGCAGGTGGGGGGGATGCCGCATGCAGGAGATCTCAAAGGGCGCGAACGTCAGCCTGGCCGGGCTCAGCGAGGACGCCGGCTCGGTGGTCGTCAGCCTGAGCTGGACCAGTGCCTCGGGGGCCGGTGACGCCGATGTCTCCGTGCTGCTCCTGGACGAGAACGGCAAGGTCCGCAGCGAGAACGACTTCTACTTCTACAACAACCCCGCGGCGGCCGACGGAAGCGTGCAGCTCCTCGGCAAGACCCCGACCGACCACGGCGACGAGGACCGCATCAGCGTGGACCTGACCGCGGTCCCGGAAGACGTCGCACGGATCGTGGTGGCGGCGAGCCAGTACGGCGGCGCCAGGTTCGGGGACCTGGACGACCTGCGGATGACGGTCGCGGACCGGTCCGGCGAAGCCCTCGTCGGATTCTCCATCGAGGGCGCGGGCGCGGAGACGGCCTTCATCTTCGGTGAGCTCTACCGACGGGGCGGGGAGTGGAAGTTCCGTGCCGTGGGGCAGGGTTACGAGACCGGCCTGGCCGGTCTCGCCACGGACTTCGGCATCGACGTCGACGGGGAGGCCGACGAACCGGAGGCCGCGGAGGCTCCCGCCGCTGCGGAGCAGTCCGGTGTGTCCGGAGCTCCCGCGCAGGCGGCAGCACCTGGCACCGGCGCTCCGGTCCCGGCGGGTGCACCGGCCGATACGGCAGGCGCACCCGCACCGCCCGCCGCGGGGGAGCCCGCTCCCGGCGCCTCCCCCGTACCGACCCAGTCGCGGGGCCGCAGCCCCCGTACGACGCGGAAGAAGGTCACCCTCCCCAGGGTGGCCAAGAAGTCGCTCGCCGAGAACGACTCCTGGCGTACCGCCCGGCTGTTCCCGGTCCCGTCCCTCAAGAGCGACAAGGAGCGCGAGGTGCGGGCCACCTCCGTCCTGCTGTCGGTGATGGCCCAGGTCCCGGAGTTCGGACGCCGCCTCACCGCGGCGTTCGGTGCGCCCGCCGGTCGCATGCAGACGTTCACCGAGGTGCCACTGCCCCATGGTGACGCCCCGAAGCGCCCTGACGGAGTCATCAGGGTGGAGCGGGCCGGAAAGCTGTGGACCGCGTTGGTGGAGACGAAGACGAACGGCAATCCGCTCAAGGCCGAACAGGTCCAGCAGTACATGGACATCGCGGCGCGCCGCGGCTACGAGGCCGTGATCACGCTCTCCAACGACGTGGCCCTCGAAGGGGCCCCCATGGTGGATGTCAAGATCGACGGACGGCGCAAGCACAAGGTCAGCCTGTGGCACCTGTCGTGGGCCGAAGTCGCCCACCAGGCGCAGATGCTGATCCGCCACGAAGGGGTCGGCAATGCGGCCCACGCCTGGCTCCTGCAGGAACTCCTGGAGTACTTGCAGCACGAGCACTCCGGTTGCCACGGGTTCCAGAACATGGGTCCCGCATGGGTGCCGGTGCGCAACGGCATCGACGACGAGACCATCGGCATCGGCGACGTCCGCGCCGTCGACGTGGTGGAGAGCTGGGAGCGCCTCATCCGCCAGGTGTGCCTGCGCCTCGGCGGGGAACTCGGGCAGAAGGCCCTGCCGGTCCAGCGGGCCCGGCGCAGCAGCGATCCGCGGGCGAGGCGCGAGGCGGCCGCCCGGACGCTGTGCGCCGAGGGCCGGCTCGCCGCCGAACTGCGCATCGACGGGACGCGCTCGGTCATCGGAGTCGTCGCCGATCTGCGCACGATGAAGGTGCGCACCTCCGTGGACGTCCCGGCCGCCGAGGGGGCCTATCCGCTGGCGGCGGCGAAACGGCTGATCCGCATGCTCGCCGAGGCGCCGGCGGATCTGCACGTGCAGAGTCTGGTGGAGGGCGAGAACGGGCCGCGCGGCACTCTGGAGCGCCTGCGGCCCGAGCCGGGTGATCTGCTGCCGCAGGACGGCGCCGCGATCGCAGGCTTCCGTCTGACCCTCATCAAGGGGATGGGCAACAGCCGCGGCAACACCGAGTCGGGTTTCATCCGAAGCGTCGACGACGCCGTCGACCGCTTCTACCACGGGGTGGTGGCCCACCTGGGCGCCGTCGAGGCCCGTACCGCCCGGCGGGGCTGAGCACGGCACGCGCCCGGCGGTCCGGTCCAGTCCCGGACCGGACCGCCGGGCGGGGCGGTCAGACGTCCGTCGTGCGCAGGCCCGCGTGGGCCTTGTAGCGGCGGTTGGTGGAGATCAGGTTCGCCACGAGGGCCTCGACCTGGTGGGCGTTGCGCAGGCGGCCGGCGAAGATGCCGCGCATGCCCGGGATGCGGGCGGCCAGGGCCTGGACGATGTCGGTGTCGGCGCGGGATTCGCCGAGGACCATGACGTCGGTGTCGATCTCGTCGATCGACCCGTCCTGGAGGAGGACCGCCGAGAGGTGGTGGAAGGCGGCCGTGACCCGGGAGTCCGGGAGCAGGGCGGCGGCCTGCTGGGCGGCGCTGCCCTCCTCGACCCGGAGGGCGTAGGCGCCCTGCTTGTCGAAGCCGAGCGGGTTGACGCAGTCGACGACGAGCTTGCCCGCGAGGTCCTCGCGCAGCGCCTCCAGGGTCTTGGCATGGCCCTCCCACGGCACCGCGACGATGACGATGTCGCTGCGGCGCGCACACTCGGCGTTGTCCGCGCCCTCCACGCCGAGCCCCAGTTCCTCGGCGGCGGTGTGCGCGCGGTCGGCGGCACGCGAGCCGATGATCACCTTCTGGCCGGCGCGGGCGAGCCGGTAGGCGAGGCCGCGGCCCTGGTCGCCGGTGCCGCCGAGGACGCCGACGACCAGGCCGGACACGTCGGGCAGGTCCCAGGGGTCCTTGGCCTGCGGCTTCTGCGGATTGTCTGAGGAAGTCATGGGGGCGAGCGTACTGCCGGGTAGCCCGCAGCCGAAGAGCCGGGAACGGCCCCCGTGTCGGCTTCGATGCGGCAGGATGCGGGCATGGATGCCGTCAGGGTCGCCCTGCTGCGCGAGGTGCTCGCCGGTACGCAGTGGCCGGGCGAGGCGCGCCGCTTCGCCGGCTCGCTGCGCCGGTCCGTCGCCGCGGTCGGCGAGAAGCTGCTGCTGGTGGGGACCGAGGTGTACGAGCCCTGGCACATGGCGGCCCACCTGGTCGACGAGGCCGCCTGGTCGGGCCGGCCGGAGCTGGCGCCGACGCTCGTGCGCCACCGGGTGCGGCCCGGGGCGCCGCCGCACCTGTCGGTGGGGCTGGGCCGGCTGGCGGCGGCCGGGCGGGGACACACGGTGCTGGTGGTGGCACCGCGGGAGCCCGGCGAGGAACTGCTGGAGCGCGTGCACGACGCCCGACGCGCGGGGGCGACCGTACTGTCCCTGGACGGCGGGGACCGGGATCTGGGCACGCTCGCGCACGACGCGCTGTCGGTGCCGGACGGCGGCCCCGGGCTGGACCTGGACACCGTGCAGCACCTGGTCAGCGCGGCAGCCGGGGAGAACGGCCTGCCGGCACAGCGCGGGTCCCGCCGGCTGCGGGACCGGCTGGCGGGGCTGGCCGACCGGCTGACCGCTCCGCCGCCGAGCCGCTGGTAGGCCTCCGCCGGCCCGTCAGCCGGACGTGCCCGTGCCCGTGCCTTCTTCGTCCTCGCGGGTCCGGTCGTTCCACTGGGGGTCGTTCTGCCACTCGAGGTTGCGCTCCTGTGCCGTCTCCATGGCGTGGGCGGCCTCCTCGGGAGTTCCGTACGGGCCGAACCGGTCCTTCGCCGGGCACTCGGGGCCTTCCTCGACCTTGTGGTGGACCAGGCAGTAGTACCACTCGCCGGGTTTGCCCACCTGGCGCTTCTTGAACAGGGCCATCGCCGTCCAGGCTCCTCTCGATGCCTCCGCAAGCCGCTGTGTGCCGCTCTATCCCGCCATGCTGCCCCATCCCCGCTGGATACACTCGCTTGCATGTCCGGTCAGTCGCTGCTCGTACCAGGCGAGCTCTCCCCCGCCCGTTCCGTTCCCGGTAACATCCGCCGGCCCGAGTACGTGGGCAAGCCCGCGCCCACTCCGTACACCGGACCGGAGGTGCAGTCGGCCGAGACCATCGAGGCCATGCGCATCGCCGGCCGGATCGCCGCCCAGGCGATGGAGGAGGCGGCCAAGCTGATCGCGCCGGGGGTGACCACCGACGAGCTCGACAAGGTCGCCCACGAGTACATGTGCGACCACGGCGCCTACCCCTCGACGCTCGGCTACCGCGGCTACCCGAAGTCGCTGTGTTCCTCGGTTAACGAGGTCATCTGCCACGGCATCCCCGATTCCACCGTGCTGCGCGACGGCGACATCGTGAACCTCGACGTGACGGCGTACATCGGCGGGGTGCACGGCGACAACAACGCCACCTACCTGTGCGGTGACGTGGACGAGGAGTCGCGGCTGCTGGTGGAGCGCACCCGTGAGGCGCTGAACCGGGCGATCAAGGCCGTCAAGCCGGGCCGCCAGATCAACGTCATCGGCCGGGTCATCGAGTCGTACGCGAAGCGCTTCGGCTACGGCGTGGTCCGGGACTTCACCGGCCACGGCATCAACTCGTCCTTCCACTCCGGCCTGATCATCCCGCACTACGACAGCCCGCACGCGACCACGGTCATCGAGCCGGGAATGACCTTCACCATCGAGCCGATGCTGACCCTCGGCACCCACGACTACGACATGTGGGACGACGGCTGGACGGTCGTCACGAAGGACCGCAAGCGCACCGCCCAGTTCGAGCACACGCTGGTGGTGACGGACTCCGGGGCGGACATCCTCACCCTCCCGTAGGCGGCGGCCGGGCCGGAGGCTCTTTACCGACAAGACGTCGGGAACCCATTGACTTAGGTAAACCTAAGTAGGAGTATCGGGCGTGGCGGCACTGCTGCCGCGCCCGTTTCCTCTTTCCTGGAGGTCCGCCTTGGACGCCTTCTCTACGGTCATCCGCGTCGCGTCGCACGAGCAGCACACCGAGGCCGAGTCGTCGACCTTCATGAGCGACCTGCTGGGCGGGCGGCTCGGAGTGGACGCGTACGCGCGCTACACCGAACAGCTGTGGTTCGTGTACCGGGCCCTGGAGGAGGCGGCCGACTCCCTGAGGGACGACCCGATCGCGGGACCGTTCATCCGGCCCGAACTGATGCGCGTCGCGGAGATAGAGCGGGACCTCGCGCACCTGCTGGGCCCGCGGTGGCGCGAGAAGGCGGTGGCGCTGCCCTCGACCGAGGCCTACGCCGCACGGGTGGCCCAGTGCGCGGCCGAGTGGCCGGGCGGGTACGTCGCCCACCACTACACCCGCTACCTGGGCGACCTCTCCGGCGGGCAGATCATCCGCGACAAGGCGGAGCGCACCTGGGGCTTCGCACGCAAGGGCGACGGCGTCCGCTTCTACGTCTTCGCCGACATCTCCAACCCTGCGGCCTTCAAGCGGACCTACCGCGAGCTGCTGGACGCGATCGCCGCGGACGATCTGGAGAAGCAGCGCATCATCGAGGAGTGCAGGCGCGCCTTCGACTTCAACGGCGCGGTCTTCCGCGAACTGGGCGAGGAGTTCCGCCTCACCGCGTGACCCGTGGCCGGGTGCGGGTGCGGGGGCGGGTGCGGGTGCGGGCGGGGTGCACACCACACCCCGCCCGGCCGCCGCGGTAGCTCCTACGCGGGACCCGCGGGCGGAGCGAAGCGGACGCGTCCGCCCACCTCGATCGTGCCGTCGGCGCCGGGCGCGGTGAGGATCTGGGAACCGGCGCCCTGGGTGATGTTCAGGGCGCGGTCCAGCTGGGCCGTCAGGAGGATCGCGGCCGAGCCGGTGGCCTCGTCCTCGGCGATGACGCCGTCGGGGCGACGCGGGAAGCCCCGGGCCCGGACGCGGCCGGCGGCCTCGTCCTCCCACGCCCAGGCGTACAGCCAGCCCTCGCCCGGCGGCGGCGCCGGCAGCGCCTCGACCTCGGCGACGCTCTCGTACTGCCGGGTGTGCTTGCCCTCGACCCACTCCGGCCGGGCCGTGATCCAGGTGAACTCCCCGTCGTCACGGGCCCATACGGATCCGGCGGGCGGCTGGAGCTCCTCGATGTCCAGCAACCACGCGACCCCGACCAGCGGGTGTCCCGCGAAGGACATCCGCGTGCCCGGGGTGCGGATGTCGACGATTCCGCGCTCGGGGTCGTCGACGAACACCGTCTCGCTGTAGCCGAGTTCGGCGGCCAGGGCCTGCCGCGACGCGTCGTCGGGGCAGGTCCGGCCGTCGCGCACGACACCGAGCAGGTTGCCGTAGCGGCCGTCACCCGCGCAGAAGACCCTCAGCACATCGAGATCGTTCACCCGGGAATTCAAACACGGTTCAGAACCGGGCCGTACGGCGCCTGCGCGCGAGGAGGACCGCACCCGCGCCCACCGCGACGACGGCGCCGGAGAGGGAGAGCAGCGCCCCGGCCGGGATCTCGGCACCGGTGGCGGCGAGGTTGCCGCCGACGGAACCGCCGACGGCCGAGCCGCCGCCGACCGAGCCGCCGCCCGCGGTGGTGCCCGTACCGCCGGAGGTGGCACCCGGCGAACCGCCCGTGGTGGTGCCGCCCGCGGGTTGCGGCAGGATGGCGTCCTTGTCCACGGCCACGGACAGGGTGAGCGGGTCGATCGGGTCGCCCGCCTTGTACATCGAGCCGGTGGTGTCGTTGGCGAAGGCGGCAGCGCCCTCGGCGGTGAAGGCGGCGGGTACGCGGTCCAGTGCCAGCACGCCGTTCCTGGTCCGGTAGTCGGCCTTCGACAGGTCGAGCGTGGCGAAGGCGACGCCCTTGCGGCTGCCGGCGGCGTTCTGGACGTCGACGTACAGGACGCCGGCCGCACCGGCGGCTTCGACGCGGGGTGCGGCGAAGGTCATGTCGATGCCGTGGGCCGCATACCGGAAGCGGAGCTCGCCCTCGAAGGAGGCGTCCAGCCTCCGCTTCTCCCCGTCCAGCTCGCCCTTGCCCGCGGAGAAGTCGAAGAGCTCGCCGTTCCCGGTGGCGCCGCCGGCCGGGGTGATCGAGCCCGCGCTCAGCACGTACCGGCGGAAGGACTCCTTCACACCCCAGGTGAGCCTGCCGTTCAGGATCTTCCGCGGGCCGTCGGCCGACGGGGCGGGGTCCTTGGTGGTGGGGGTGGGGCTCCCCGTGGGGGTCGGGTCCTTGGTGGGCGTCGGGTCCTTGGTGGGCGTCGGCTTCGTCGGGGTCGGCTCGGGAGCGGGTTCCTCGAACGCCAGGCTCGCGGTGAGCGGGTCACCGGCCCTGTTCTCGTACCCGGGCGAACCGAACGCGTCCGCGGCCTCCTTGGTGAGCGTCGTCGCCAGCCCGGTCATCGACCGGCCGGCGAAGGCGACCGTGGCCAGCGGCACGTCCTGGGCGGTGGTACCGGACTTGGTGACGTCCGCGGTCAGCTTCCTGGTGCCCGTGTCGATGCGGAGGTCGGAGAGCGTGACCTCGAAACCGTGGCCGGCCGGCGGGGCGGGTGAGGAGAAGGTGACGCTGCCCTTGAAGGCCGCCTTCACCACGTGGCCGCCGGCCGGGTCGTACTGGCCGGTCGGCTCGACGAAGCGGAGGGTGCCCTCGGCGTTCTGCCGGGCGCCGTCGGCCACGGTGACGGCGCCCTTGGCCATGCCGGTGACATAGGCGCGGTAGCCGGCGAGTACGCCCCAGTCGAGGGTGCCGCCGACGATCCTCACCGGCCCGGCCGGTGGGCTTCCCGCGGCGGTGGCCGGCGGACAGAAGGCGGTGGCGCCGAGCGCGGCGGCGGTCAGGGCGGCGGCCGCGAGGGTGATCCGGCGGCGGATGGACGACATGGCGGTGGACTCCTGAGAGACGGGAAGGGGAGGGAAGGGAAACGGGGCGAGGTCAGGGGCGGGTCGCTACGGGGCGTCGTCGCCGGGCGCGGCATCGGCGGGCGCGGCATCGGCGGGCGGAGCCGCTGCCGGCCCGGCGGCCGACGGCATCGCGGGCGGCTGGGCCGGAGCCGGGGCGGCCGCGGCAGCCGCGGCAGACGCGTCCGCGCGGCGCTTGCGCGCCACCAGGAAGGCTCCGGCGGCGGCCGACAGGAGGGCCGCCGCGGCGAGGCCCGCGTAGAGCCCGGTGTTCGACGATCCCCCCGACTCCGCGGCAGGGGCGGCGGCGGCCGTCGGTGCGGGAGTGGGAGCCGCCGGGGGCGGGGCCGTGGAACCGAGGTCGGGCAGGGCCGGCAGCTGCGCCGTGGCGTCGAGGGCGACGGCCAGCGAGACCGGATCCATCTCCGTACCGGCCTTGTACATGGAGTTGAAGGCCCGGGAGCCGCCCTCGGTGAGGGTGGCCGGGGCCTCGGTCAGAGTGACCAGCGCACCCTCGGCCTTCAGGGCCGCGGCGTCGAACTCGACCAGCGGGACGGCGTTCTGCGTCGCCCCCGCCGTGGTGACGTCCGCGGACAGCACGCCCCTGCCGTTCTCCACCTTCACGACCACGGTGCCGAACGTCAGGTCCAGGTGGGCTCCGGTGAACCGCACCGTGCCGGCGAAGGCCGCGTCAAGGGTGCCGTTCCGGCCGTCATAGGTGCCCTTGCCCTGCGGGAAGCGGAACAGCGCGCCGCCGTCCCGGGCCCCCTCGGCCAGGGTCCACCCGCCTTGGCCGACCGCACCGGTGACGTACTCGCGGAAGGTACGCCGCACCCCCCAGTCGACGGCGGCGTCGGCGAAGGCACCCGGCGCCCGCGGCGCCCGGACCGTGGCGCCCGGCTGCGCGGACGGCTGCTGCGGGGGCTCCGCCGCCGGGGCCGTCCTCACGTCGGCGGAGAGCGAGAGGGGGTCGAGCCGCGCGCCGGCCTGGTAGTAGCCGGCGAACGCCTGGGCGCCCTGGGGGGTCAGGGTGACCGGGATGTTCGCGAGGGTCAGCGGGGTGGTGCCGCCCTTCATGTCGATCCCGCCGACGCCGAGCGTCGCGAAGGGCACCTGACGGTGGCTGCTGACCGCGCCGGTGTCCTTGGCCCTGCTGGTCACGTCCGCGTACAGCGTCCCGCTGCCGCCGCCGATCCTGACGGTGGGGTTGCCGACGGTCAGGTCCAGCTCGTGCACACCGTCGGGCCTCCGGTGGCCCTGGAAGGCCACCCCGCCGGAGTACGAGGCTTCGAACGCGCCCGTGCCGGGGTCGTACGAGCCGGTCGCCGAGTGGAAGCGGAACAGGCTCCCGCCGACCGTGGCGGCGCCGCCCTTCAGCGTGAAACCGCCTTTCGCCACCGGGCCGGTGACATAACTCTGGAAGGACGACTTGATGCCCCAGTCGAGCCGACCCCCCTGCACGGTGCCCGCGCGAGCGGCGGTCGCCGGAAGCAGAGCCCCCAACAGGCCCGCCAACAGGGCGATGGTGAGCGTACGGACGGGTCTCGCGGGCATGGACGCCCCCTCCAGGGTCTGGCGGGCAAGGTTAGGCTAACCTAAGCTAAGTCCGGGGCGGATGAAAACACCCCGGTCCCCAGAACCTCCGTCGGACGATCAGGACGGTGCCTTCGTGCCCACGCCCCCGTCACACCGCTTCTCCCGTAGCGCAGTTGCCGTGGCGGCACTGGCACTGGCACTCGCACTGGCGGGCTGCGGGGGTACGACCGCTCCCCCGGGCCCGTCCACCCCCGCCGCAGCCACCGCCGCGGACCGGGTGGAGCCGCTCGCCGCGACACCGCGGCCCGCCCTGCCGGCGACCGTGCCCTCCGCCGACGGCACACAGGTCACCGTCACCTCCGTGGAGCGGGTGATCCCGCTGACCGGCAGCCTCAACGAGATCGTCCACACACTCGGTCTCGGCGGGCAGGTCGTCGCGCGGGACGTCACGGCCACCTTCGAACAGGCCGCCCGGCTGCCGGTGGTGACGCGCGGCCACGACGTCTCCGCCGAGAGCGTGCTCTCGCTGCGCCCCACCCTGGTGCTGGCGGAGACCACCACCGGCCCGGCGGAGGCGGTCCAGCAGATCCGCGACGCCGGGATCCCGGTCCTCGTGGTCGCCCCGGCCAAGGCGCTGGAGGACGTACCGAAGCGAATCGACGCCGTGGCCGCGGCCCTCGGCGTCACGGAGGCCGGCGCGGAGCTGAACCGGCGCACCGCAGACCGGATCGCCGCCGCCCGCAGGGACGTTCCCACAGCCGCGGGCAAGCGGCCCCGAGTGGCCTTCCTCTACCTGCGGGGGACCGCCTCCGTCTATCTGCTGGGCGGTTCGGATTCCGGCGCGGCCTCCCTCCTGGAGGCGGCCGGGGCGGTCGACACCGGCAAGGAGTCCGGCCTCGGCAAGGACTTCACCCCGATCACCAGCGAGGCCCTGGCGGCCGCCGCCCCCGACGCGATCCTGGTCATGGCCAAGGGACTCGAATCGGTCGGCGGCATCGACGGCCTGGTGAAGATCCCGGGCGTCGCACAGACCCCGGCCGGCATGGACCGCCGCGTGGTCACCGTCGACGACGGCGTCCTCCTCAACTACGGTCCCCGCACGGACCAGGTGCTCTCCTCCCTGATCACCCAGCTCCACGGCAAGGGCTGAGATGCCGCTCCCCCACGACACCGGCACGACGGCACCCACCAGTCAGGGGCGGTCCCCGCAGGCCGCCGGGCACTCCGCCGGCGCGCCCACCCGCACCGAACCGGCCGAACCCGGCGCGGGCGGCCCGGGCGGCCGCGGCGGCCGACGGGCCCTGCTCCTCACCGCCGCCCTCGTCGCCACCCTGTTCCTCCTCGCCCTGATCTCCGCCGGAACCGGCGCCTACCGCATCCCCACCGCGGACGTGCTCGCCTCCGCCCAGCACCGCCTGGGCCTCGGCGGAGCACCGCTCGACCGGGTCGCCGAAAGCGTGCTGTGGAACGTCCGCCTCCCCCGGATCGTGCTCGCGCTGCTCGTCGGCGCCGGCCTCGGCTGCGCGGGCGCGCTCATGCAGGGCGTCTTCGGCAACCCGCTCGCCGAGCCCGGCGTCATCGGCATCTCGGCGGGCGCCGCCGTCGGCGCGGTCGCCGCCATCGCCCTCGGCCTGGGTTTCCTCGGCAACTGGACCGTCACCGTCTGCGCGTTCGGCTCGGGCCTGGCCACCGTCAGCGCTGTCTACCTCCTCTCCCGCAGCGGCGGGAAGACGGAGGTCGTCACGCTCATCCTCACCGGCATCGCGGTCAACGCCTTCGCCGGCGCCCTCATCGGCCTGTTCGTGTTCTTCGCGGACAGCGGCCAGGTCAACCAGATCACCTTCTGGCAGCTCGGCTCCCTCGCCCAGGCCACCTGGCCCAAGGTGCTCGCGGTCCTGCCCTGTGCCCTCGCCGGCCTGCTCATCGCCCCCTGCTACGCCCGCCGGCTCGATCTGCTCTCGCTCGGCGAACGGCCCGCCCGCCACCTCGGCATCGACGTCGAACGGCTGCGCCTGGCCCTCATCCTGGTCGTCGCCCTGCTCACCGCGGCCGCCGTGGCCGTCGCCGGCGTCATCACCTTCATCGGCCTGCTCGTCCCGCACCTGCTGCGCATGGCCAACGGCCCCGGCCACCGCTTCCTGATCCCGGGCAGCGCCCTGGCCGGCGCCGTGGTCCTGGTCGCGGGCGACCTCGCCGCCCGGACCCTCGCCCAGCCCGCCGAGCTACCGCTCGGGGTACTGACCGCCCTGATCGGCAGCCCGTTCTTCTTCTGGCTACTGCGCCGCACCCGCCGCAGACAAGGAGGCTGGGCGTGACCCGCACCACCGTCACCGAGGACACCACCGCCACCAGGCCGGGCCCGCTGGCCCGCCTGTTCGCGCGCGGCCGCCGCGCCGTCCCGGCCCGGCCGCCGCTGGGTGCGGTGCTCGCCGAAGCCGTGGACCTGCACGTCCGGCTCGGCGGGCGGGAGGTGCTCGCCGGCATCGGGCTGTCCGCCCGGTCCGGGGAGGTACTCGCCCTCATCGGCCCCAACGGCGCGGGCAAGTCCACCCTCCTCGGCGCCCTCGCCGCCGACCTGCAGGCCTCCTCCGGCGAAGTCCGCATCGACGGCCGCCCGGCGGGCGGCTGGAGCGCCCCGGACCTCGCACTGCGCCGCTCGGTCCTGCCCCAGTCCGCCACACTGTCCTTCCCCTTCCCAGTGGAGGACGTCGTGCGGATGGGACGCGCCCCCTGGGCCGGCACCCCCTTCGCCGCGGCGGACGAGGAAGCCGTCGTCACCGCGATGGCCGCGGCCGAGGTGACCGCGTTCGCCGCGCGCCCGTTCTCCGCGCTCTCCGGCGGCGAGCGGGCCCGGGTCGCGCTGGCCCGCGTACTGGCCCAGCGGACCCCGCTGCTGCTGCTCGACGAGCCCACCGCCGCCCTCGACCTGCGCCACCAGGAACTCGTCCTGCGCGTCTGCCGGGAGCGGGCCCGGGCCGGTGACGCGGTCGTCGTCGTCCTGCACGACCTGGGACTGGCCGCCGCCTACGCGGACCGGGCCGCCGTGCTGCACGACGGGCGGATCGCCGCGCACGGCCCGCCCGCCGAGGTGTTCGAGCCCACCCTCCTCAGCCGGGTCTACCGGCAGCCCGTAGAGGTGCTCCGGCACCCGCGCACGGGAGCGCCGCTGGTGGTCCCCGTACGGGCCGCGGAGCCCGGCGGCATACCGGACGGTCTGCCCTCTTGACCTCCGCTTGACCCTGTCATGGGTCTGCCGTGGGACGTCCGTGACGGCCTCGTTTCCCTGGCCGAAACGTGAGATCTGAATCACTGCACGCGGGTTCATAGGTGAAGTAAGGCTCGGTTAAGTTAGGTCCGCCTCACTGGCCTCTCCCCCCTTGGGACGGCCCTCGCCCGACGCCCAGGAGCCCCCTATGCGCCCCGCCCGCCTCACCGTCGCCGCCGCCTCCGTGGCGGCCGCCCTGACCGTCGCCACCGGCTGCTCCCAGAAGAGCACCGGGGGCGGCGACGCGATCCGCGTGGCGGCCTCCGACAGCGCCTGCGAGGTGTCGAAGACGGAGTTCCCGGCCGGCAAGGTACAGATCGACGTCGAGAACAAGGGCTCCAAGGTCACCGAGGTCTACGTCCTCTTCCCGGACGCCCGCATCGTCACCGAGCGCGAGAACATCGGCCCGGGCACCAAGGCGTCCATCACCGCCGAGATCAAGGCGGGCGACTACGAGATCGTCTGCAAGCCCGGCATGAAGGGCGACGGCATCGCCCAGAAGGTCAAGGCGACCGGCGCCCAGGGTGCCGCGGAGAAGCGCAGCCCGGAGGCGGACGCCGCCGTCACCGCGTACCGCGCGTACGTCGTCGCACAGGCCGAGGAGACCCTCCCCAAGGCACAGGCCTTCGTGGACGCGGTCAAGGCCGGCGATGTCGAGGCCGCCAAGAAGGCCTACGCCCCCTCCCGCATCGGCTGGGAGCGCACCGAGCCGGTCGCGGAGTCCTTCGGCGACATCGACCCGAAGGTCGACGTCCGCGAGGACGGCCTGGAGGCCGGCCAGGACCCGGCGAAGGACTGGACGGGCTGGCACCGCCTGGAGAAGTCCCTGTGGGCCGAGAACAAGATCGACGACAACGACAAGAAGCTCGCCGACACCCTGATCGCGGACCTGAACGAGTGGCGGAAGAAGGTCGGCGAGGCGGAGATCACGCCCACCTCGATCGCCAACGGCGCCAAGGAGCTCCTCGACGAGGTCGCCACCGGCAAGGTCACCGGCGAGGAGGAGCGCTACTCCCACACCGACCTGGTCGACTTCAAGGCCAACGTCGAGGGCGCGCAGAAGGCGTACGAGCTGCTCAAGCCGATCGCCGAGAAGAACGACCCGGAGCTGTCCAAGCAGCTCGACACCCAGTTCGCGGCCCTGAACACCCTTCTGGACAAGTACCGCGCCGACCAGACCTCCTACGAGTTCACCTCGTACGACAAGGTCGGCGAGGCGGAGCGCAAGGAGCTCTCGGACGGCGTCAACGCGCTCGCCGAGCCGCTGTCCAAGCTCGCCGCCGCGGTCGCGAAGTAGCGGGAACGGAACCGGACGGGAGTAGACGATGACCGAGTCTCAAGCGGCCGCCGGGCAGCCGCAGCACGACGGCGACGCCTCTTCGGCGGCAGCGGGGGCCGCGCCCTCCCGTCGCGCGGTACTCGGCTGGGGTGGTGCCGGGCTCGCGCTCGGTGCCGCCGCGGCCGGCGGTGCCGCCGCGGCCTTCGGCGGCGGCACCGACATGGTGTCGGCGTCGGCCGCCGGCGCGGCCGTGCCCTTCCACGGCGAGCACCAGGCCGGGATCGCGAGCGCCGTGCAGGACCGCCTGCACTTCGCGGCCTTCGACGTGAAGACGAAGGACCGCGCGGAGCTGGTCGCACTCCTCAAGGAGTGGACGGCCGCGGCCCGTCTGATGACGGCGGGCCTGCCGGTCGGCGACGTGCACGAGGGCCGGCCGGAGGCGCCGCCGACCGACACCGGCGAGGCCCTCGGCCTGAAGCCCTCCCGGCTCACCCTGACCGTCGGCTTCGGTCCGGGCCTGTTCGCCAAGGACCGGTTCGGGCTGGAGGGCCGGCGCCCCGAGGCCCTGGTGGACCTGGAGCTGTTCCCCGGCGACAACCTGGACCCGGCCCGCTCCGGCGGCGACCTCTGTGTCCAGGCGTGTGCCGACGATCCGCAGGTCGCGGTGCACGCCATCCGCCAGCTGGCCCGGATCGGCTTCGGTCGGGTCGCGGTCCGCTGGTCGCAGCTCGGCTTCGGCAAGACGTCCTCGACGACGCCCGACGAGCAGACCCCGCGCAACATGATGGGCTTCAAGGACGGCACACGAAACGTCTCGGGCACCGACCAGGCCGCCCTGGACCGGCACGTGTGGGTCGGCGCGGGCGACGGCAGCGACTGGCTGACGGGCGGCTCGTACCTGGTGGCGCGCCGGATCCGGATGAACATCGAGACCTGGGACCGGACCCCGCTCCAGGAGCAGGAGGACATCTTCGGCCGCGACAAGGGCGAGGGAGCCCCCGTGGGCAAGTCCAGGGAACGCGACGAGCCCTTCCTGAAGGCGATGAAGCCGGACTCCCACGTCCGTCTCGCGCACCCCGACTCCAACAACGGTGCGACGATCCTGCGGCGCGGCTACTCCTTCACCGACGGCACGGACGGCCTGGGCCGCCTCGACGCGGGCCTGTTCTTCCTGGCCTACCAGCGCGACGTGCGCACGGGCTTCGTCCCGATCCAGCGCAACCTGGCGAAGTCCGACGTTCTCAACGAATACATCCAGCACGTGGGTTCGGCCGTCTTCGCCGTCCCGCCGGGCGTCCGTGACAAGGACGACTGGTGGGGTCGGGCGCTGTTCGCCTGAGTCCCCGCCGGAGAGGAAGAACCGCCGTGTTCGGCAACTATCTGATCGGCCTGCGCGAGGGGCTGGAGGCCAGCCTGGTCGTCTGCATCCTGGTCGCGTACCTCGTCAAGACCGGCCGCCGGGACGCCCTGCGTCCCGTGTGGCTCGGCATCGGGATCGCCTGCGCGCTCTCGCTCGCCTTCGGCGCCCTGCTCGAATTCGGCTCCCAGGAGCTGACCTTCGAGGCACAGGAGCTGCTGGGCGGCAGCCTGTCGATCATCTCGGTGGGGCTGGTGACGTGGATGGTCTTCTGGATGAAGCGCACCGCGCGGCACCTGAAGGCCGAGCTGCACGGCAAGCTCGACACCGCGCTCGCCATGGGCACCGGCGCACTCGTCGCGACGGCCTTCCTGGCGGTCGGCCGGGAGGGCCTGGAGACCGCCCTGTTCGTGTGGGCGTCGGTACGGGCCAGCGGCGAGGGCTCCTCGGCTCCGCTGATCGGGGTGCTGCTGGGCATCGCGACTGCGATCGTGCTGGGGTACCTCTTCTACCGGGGCGCCCTGCGGATCAACCTGGCGAAGTTCTTCCGGTGGACCGGCGCGATGCTGGTGGTGGTGGCGGCCGGCGTGCTCGCGTACGGCGTCCACGACCTCCAGGAGGCCCGCTTCCTGGGCGGTCTGAACGACAGGGCCTTCGACGTCAGCACGGCCGTCCCGCCGGACAGCTGGTACGGGACGCTGCTCAAGGGCGTCTTCAACTTCCAGCCGGACCCGACCGTCCTCCAGCTGACGGTGTGGGCGCTGTACCTGGTCCCCGTGCTGGTCCTGTTCTTCGCCGAGCGCGGGCGCGGCGGCCCGGCGGGCACCCCGCCCCGGGCCTCCGCCCCCTCGGGCAGCGAGCCCGCCGGCTGACGGGTCACCAGAGCCGGTCGACGCCCCCGGGGTGGAGCGGGACGCGCACGGCGGTGAAGGCCGCTCGGTCCGCGGCCGGGGCGCCGGTGAAGAACGCCGCCATCACCACCTTGTCGAAGCCCGCGGCGTCGGTGGCCAGCGGGTCCTCGGGGGTGCCGCCCACGAGGACCGTGCCGGGCAGCGCTGCGAAGCCGGCCGCCTCGTAGAACGGCGCGAGGGCCCGGTCGCAGCTGAACAGCGCCAGGTCCACGGCCGGGTCCGCGGCGAGTTCCGCGCGGGCGGCCGACACCAGCCGCCCGCCGAGCCCCTGTCCGCGCCGCGTGCTCCGGGTCACGACGGAGCTGAGGCCGGCCGCCCGGTACGTGCGGCCGGCGAGCGGGATCCCCTTGTACAGCAGCGCCAGCGCGGCGGCCACCGTCCCCTCGTCGTCGACGAGGAGGGTGCGCGGCGCCAGCGCCGGGTCGTGCCCCGGGGTGGAGCCGGGCCAGGCCTCTGCTTCCAGGTCGGCCACCTGGCGGGCCAGCCGTCCGGGCACGTCCGGCTCGGCGAACCCCAGCACCCGCAGAGCCGTGCTCACGGGATGCGGACCGCTGTGCCGCCCACGCGGACGCGGCGCTCGCCTTCGCGCAGTTCGACCGTGAGCACTCCGGGGCGGCCCATGTCCGCGCCCTGGTGCAGGGTCAGCACGGCGTCCTGCGGGACGAGGCCGAGCTCTCGGGCGTAGGCGCCGAAGGCGGCCGCCGCGGCCCCGGTCGCCGGGTCCTCGACCACGCCGCCGACCGGGAAGGGGTCGCGCACGTGGAACTCCCGCGGACCCGTCCGGTGCACCAGTTGGACCGTGGTGAGGTCCAGGCGCCGCATCAGCGCCTCCAGCCGGGCGAAGTCGTAGTCGAGGTCCGCGAGCCGGGCCCGGGTGGCGGCGCCGAGCACCAGGTGGCGGGCTCCGGCGTAGGCGATCCGCGGCGGGAACGCCGGGTCGAGGTCGGCCCGCGGCCAGGCCAGCGCGGCGAGTGCCTCGGCGAGGTCGGCGGCTCCGATCTCCTCGGTGTGCGGCTCGACGCTGGTCAGCGTGGCCCGCAGGCGGCCGTCCTCGGCGGTGACGGACACCGGGACGGTTCCCGCGCGGGTGGCGAGGAGCAGTTCGCCGGGGCCGGTCCGCTCCGCCAGCGCTACGGCCGTGGCGACGGTGGCGTGGCCGCAGAAGGGAACCTCCGCCTTCGGGCTGAAGTAGCGCACGGTGAAGGAGCGGCCCTCCCGGCCGCCGAGCCCCTCGGGCGGGGCGGTGAGGAAGGCCGTCTCGCTGTAGCCCAGCCCGGCGGCGATCTCCAGCATCGCGTCCTCGTCCAGCCCGGAGGCGTCGAGCACGACCCCGGCGGGGTTGCCGCCGTCCGGGTCGCCGGAGAACGCGGTGTAGCGCAGTACCTCGGTATCGGTCATGCGGTCATGATCGGCGCCGTCGGTGCGCCGTGGCAACGGGCGCCGGGCGGGCCGGCGGCTCAGCCGCGGCCGATGTACGGCATGGAGGTGGCCATCACCGTCGCGAACTGCACGTTCGCCTCCAGCGGGAGCTCGGCCATGTGCCGGACCGTACGGGCGACGTCGGCGGCGTCCATGACCGGCTCGACGGCCAGCTGCCCGTTGGCCTGGAGGATGCCGGTCTGCATCCGCTCGGTCATCTCGGTCGCCGCGTTGCCGATGTCGATCTGACCGCAGGCGATGCGGTACGGCCGCCCGTCGAGCGACAGGGACTTCGTCAGGCCGGTCATCGCGTGCTTGGTCGCGGTGTAGGCGATCGAGTTCGGGCGGGGCACGTGGGCGGAGATGGAGCCGTTGTTGATGATGCGTCCGCCCTGCGGATCCTGCCCCTTCATCTGCCGGAAGGCGGCCTGCGCGCACAGGAAGGCACCGGTCAGGTTGACGTCGACGACCGAGCGCCAGGCGTCGTAGGTGATGTCCTCCAGCGGAACGCCGCCGGGGCCGAAGGTGCCCGCGTTGTTGAAGAGCAGGTCGAGGCGCCCGTACCGGGCCCGCACTGACTCGAACAGCCGAGTGACGTCGTCCGGGTCGCTGACGTCGGCCGGCACGCACAGGACGTCGGCCGCCGCCCCGGCCGCGGCGGCGGTCTCCTCCAGCGGTCCGACCCGGCGGCCGGCCAGGGCCACGGCCCATCCCGCCGCGGCCAGGGCCAGCGCCACGGAACGCCCGATCCCGGAGCCGGCACCGGTCACCACGGCGGTCTTCTTCGTAGGTTCGTCCATGGGGCCGCAGGGTACGTCACAGCACGCCCAGGTCCCGGGACGTTCCGATTGCTGAGAACATGGGTCGGTCAGGGGTGCATAAGAGCAGATGAGAAGACTGGAGTTCCGCATGTCGGAGAGAGGCCCCGCGGCGGCACCCTCGCACGATTCGTCGCCCGATTCGCCCTCCGCCCGCTCCGCACCCGCGTCCCTGGCGCGCGCCCGCCGCACGAGCCTGCTCGTCACCTTCGTACTCGGTGGTCTGACCGCCCTCCCGCCGCTGTCCATGGACATGTACCTGCCGGCCCTGCCGCAGGTCACCGACGCCCTCCGCAGCCCTGCCGCGACGATCCAGCTGACCCTCACCGCGTGCCTCGCCGGCATGGCCCTCGGCCAGCTCGTCATCGGCCCGATGAGCGACCGGTGGGGCCGCCGCCGGCCGCTGCTCGCCGGCATGGTCGTCTACGTCCTGGCCACCGCGATCTGCGCCCTCGCCCCGACCGCCGAGCTGCTGATCTCCTTCCGGCTGCTCCAGGGGCTGGCCGGGTCCGCCGGCGTCGTCATCGCGCGTGCCGTCGTGCGCGACCTGTACGACGGCGACGAGATGGCCCGCTTCTTCTCCACGCTGATGCTCATATCCGGGGCCGCCCCGATCGTCGCGCCCCTCATAGGAGGCCAGGTGCTGCGCTTCGCCGACTGGCGGGGGGTCTTCCTCGTCCTCACCGGCGTCGGCGCGGTCCTCACCCTGATGGTCTGGCGCGGCCTCGGCGAGACCCTGCCGCCCGCGCTGCGGCACACCGGCGGTGTCGGCTCGGCGCTGCGGACCATGCGCGGGCTGCTCGGCGACCGGGTCTTCACCGGCTACACCCTGACCGGCGGCTTCGCCTTCGCCGTCCTCTTCTCCTACATCTCCGCCTCCCCCTTCGTGGTGCAGGAGATCTACGGGGCCTCGCCCCAGACCTTCTCCCTGCTCTTCGGCCTGAACTCGGTCGGCTTGATCCTCGTCGGCCAGATCAACGGCAAGCTGCTGGTCGGCCGGGTCCGCCTGGACAAGGTGCTGGCCGTCGGGCTCGCGGTCGTCACGGCCTGCGCGGTGTCCCTGCTGCTGATGACGACGGGCGCCGTCGGCGAGGTCGGGCTGACCCCCGTCGCCGCCGCACTGTTCGTGCTGATGTCGGCGATGGGCATCGTGCTGCCGAACACCAACGCGCAGGCGCTGATGCGGACCCCGCACGCGGCGGGATCGGCCTCCGCGCTGCTCGGCACCTCGTCCTTCCTGGTCGGCGCGATCGCCTCGCCGCTGGTCGGCATCGCGGGCGAGGGCACCGCGGTTCCGATGGCACTGGTGCAGCTGGTGTGCGCGCTGGTGTCGGTCAGCTGTTTCCTGGCCCTGTGCCGGCCCTGGCGGCAGCGGGACGAGCAGACCGCGCCCGCCCCGGCCGGGGACTGAACCGGGCGGCCCGATCCGGGGCCGGGCCCCGAGGGCGGTCCCGGCCCCGGACCGCCGTAAACTCGGCAGGTGAACGCCTCCGCCCCCACCACCGCCGAGTCCCTCCGCAGCACGCTCGGCGGGCTGCTCGACGGGCTCCCGCCCAAGCAGGCCTCCGCCGCCGTCGAGCGGCTCATCGCCAACTACCGGGGGCGGACCCCCACGGACGCGCCCGTACTACGCGACCGCTCGGACGTCGCGGCGTACGCGGCCTACCGCATGCCCGCCACCTTCGAGGCCGTACGGGCCGCCCTGCACGGGCTGGCCGCGGCGGCACCCGGCTGGGCGCCCGCCTCGCACGTGGACATCGGCGGCGGTACGGGGGCGGCGGCCTGGGCGGTGGACGCCACCTGGGACGGCCCGCGGCGCACCACCGTGCTGGACTGGGCCGAGCCGGCCCTGGCCCTCGGCCGGGAGCTGGCGGCGGCCTCCGGCTCGCCCGTGCTGCGCGGCGCCGAGTGGCGGCGGGCCGTCATCGGCTCAGGGCTGTCGGTCCCCGACGCCGACCTGGTGACGGTGTCGTACGTGCTCGGCGAGCTGACCGGGCAGGCCCGCACGGCCGTCGTCGCCGAGGCGGCGCGGGCCGGCCGGGCCGTGGTGCTGATCGAGCCGGGCACGCCCGAGGGGTACCTGCGCATCCGCGAGGCCCGCGACCAGCTGATCGCGGCCGGGCTGAAGGTGGCCGCCCCCTGCCCGCACGACGGGACCTGTCCCATCGAGGTGGGCAAGGACTGGTGCCACTTCTCGGCGCGGGTCAGCCGCTCCTCCCTGCACCGCCAGGTCAAGGTCGGCTCGCTCCCGTACGAGGACGAGAAGTTCAGCTACGTCGCCGCGACCCGCTTCCCCGTGGAGCCGGCCGCCTTCCGGATCACGCGCAGGCCGCAGATCCGCAAGGGGCTGGTGCTGTTGGAGCTGTGCGGCCCCGAGGAGGGCGACGGCGCGGGCCTGACCCGGGTCAACGTGACCAAGCGCCACGGCGACCTCTACAGGGCCGCACGGGACGCCGACTGGGGCCGGGCCTGGCCGCCGCCCTCGGCGGACTAGGCAGTGCCTGGTCCTACGGGCGCAGCTCCTGGGTGCAGCACTTCACGCTGCCGCCGCCCTTGAGCAGCTCTCCCAGGTCCATCGGGATCGGCTCGAAGCCCCGGTCGCGCAGCGGGCCGAACAGCCCGGTGGCCGCCTGCGGGAGCAGGACGTGCCGGCCGTCGGACACCGCGTTCAGGCCGAGGGCGGCCGCGTCCCTGCCGTCGGCGATCAGCGCGTCGGGGAAGAGCCTGCGGAGCACGCCCCTGCTGCCGGGCGAGAAGGCCTCCGGGTAGTACATGACCTCGTCGCCGTCGAGGACGCTGAGCGCCGTGTCGAGGTGGTAGTAGCGCGGGTCCACCAGGTCGAGGCCGATGACGGGGCGGCCGAAGAACTCCTGGGCCTCGTCATGCGAGAGCGGGCTGGATCGGAAGCCGCGCCCGGCGAGGATGAAGCTCGCCGTGACGGCGAAGTCGCCCTCGCCCTCGTTGACGTGGGCGGGCTCGTGGATGTCCCGGTATCCGTGTCCGCGGAACCAGTCGAGGTGGATGTCGGCCTCGGGGCCCCTTTCCCGGTGGGCGAACCGGGCCCCGAGGACCCGGCCGTCGACCACCAGGGCCCCGTTCGCCGCGAACACCATGTCGGGCAGCGCGGGATCGGGTACGAGCGTCTCCACGGCGTGGCCGAGGGACAAGTAGCGGTCCCTGAGGTCCTCCCACTGGGTCAGGGCGAGGGGGAGGTCCACCGGTTTCGTGGGATCCATCCACGGATTGATGGAGTACGTGACCTTGAAGTGTGCAGGTGGGCACATCAGGTAGCGCCGGGGTGTGGCGTCTCTGCGCAAAGAAGGCTCCTCACGACTTTCACGACTCGGGACGAGTGCTGGAGAGAATCGTGCCTCCTCGACCGGGACGGCGCAGTGGACCGATGGGGTGGTTTACCGAAACGATGAGAGCCGGAGAGACGAAGAGACGAGACGTCTCGCTTGATAGCTTCGGGGCATGCCCAAGACCCCTGACGCCGCGCGCCGCAGCGACCGCTCCCGGCGCGCCATCCTCGATGCCGCGCTCGCCCTGGTCGGGGAGGTCGGCTACAACAAGCTGACCATCGAGGCCATCGCCGCCCGGGCCGGCGTCGGCAAGCAGACCATCTACCGGTGGTGGCCCTCGAAGGCCGCCGTCCTCCTGGAGGCCTCCCTCGCCCTCGCCGGGGACGCGGAGACGGACGCCGGGTGGACCGGCTTCCCCGACACCGGGGACCTCGCCGCCGACCTGAAGCACGTGATGCGGGCGACGGTCGACGAGTTCAACGACGAGAAGTACGAGGCCCCCGTGCGCGCCCTGACGGCGGCCGGCGCCAGCGACCCCGAGCTCGGCGCCCGGTTCACCGAGCAGCTCCTGGAGCCCCAGCTCGCCCTCTACGAGGCCCGGTTGCGCACGGCCCGCGAGGCCGGCCAGCTCGCGCCGGACACCGATCTGCGGCTCACGGTCGAGATGCTGGTGGGGCCGCTGACCTACCGCTGGTTGATGCGCACCGCGCCGCTCACGCACGCGTACACCGACGCGCTGGTGGACCGGGTGCTCGGCGGGGTGGCAAACGTCACCGCCCGCTAGACGCCCGACCCCCTGCGTTCACCCGGGCATGTTTGCACTGATTCTGCCGGTATGCAGGTATTCGCGGTCACCCGTCCACGGCCCCCCGGTCTCGAAGAGCGGTCACCCTGGGCGCAGGATGGTGGGACCATGTGAAGGTCTGCCGGGGTAACGGTGAGGTGAGGGGATCGATGGGGTCTGAGTCCGGCCGCGTCAAACGCGGCGAGCAGAGCAGGATTTCCCAATGGCTGCGCCGGCGGCAGAAACCCACCGCCGAGGACCCCGCACGGGACCGCGAGGCGCTCCTCGTGGCCGTTGCCGCCGCCGGTCTTCCCCTTGCCCCCGCGGCCCATCCCGCCGAATACCGGTGCTCGTGCGACCGCATCGGCTGTCCGACCCCGGCACGGCATCCGGTCTCCTTCGCCTGGCAGACCCAGTCGACCACCGACCGCGCGCAGATCGAGCGGTGGGCTCGCAACCAGCCCGAGGCCAACTTCATCACCGCGACCGGCATGGTCCACGACGTGCTCGACGTCCCGCTGGAAGCCGGCGCCGCCGCCCTGGCACGGCTCCTGGAGGCCGGCGTCAAGGTCGGCCCCGTCGCCGAATCGGGCGGCACCGGCGACCAGGCCCGGATGCTCTTCTTCACCGCCACCCGCGGCACCCCCGAGGACGAAGACGAGTGGTGGCCGTGCGCGCTGGACTGCCACCCCGAGACCATGGACGAGCACCCGGGCCTGCGCTGGCACTGCCGCGGCAGCTACGTCCTGGTCCCGCCGGCGGCCCTCCCCGGCGACCATGCGGTGAGCTGGATCCGCGGCATGGAACACCCCCTCCCGGACCCGCTGACCCTCCTGGAGACCCTGACGGACGCCTGCGCCGCGTACGCCGACACCTCCGACCGCACGCCGGCGACGGTGGCCTGGCCGCTCGGCCGCTGAGGAGCGGCATCGGCCGCCGCACGTCAGTGGTGGATCTGCGTCACGACCACGTCGAGGGACCAGGCCCGGCCCGCCTTCGCGGGGGCTTCCGCCTCGACGACGTACCCCAGGTCCCGCAGGGCCGTCACCAACTCGGCGGGCGAACCGGGCACGGCACCCGCCACCAGCAGGTCCCGGACCAGCCGGCCCTTCGTGGCCTTGTTGAAGTGGCTCACCACGGACCGCTTCTCCACGCCGTCGACCGTCTGCGCGTGCAGCACCCGCACCGTCGCGGTCCGACCCGCGACCTCGCCCCTGGGCTTCCACGCCGTCGCGTACGCCGCCGAACGAAGGTCCAGTACGAGCCCGTCCCCGGCGGCGGCGGGCAGCACCGCCGCCATCGGCGCGCGCCAGTACGCGCCGAGCGCCCCCAGCCCCGGGAGCTTCACGCCCATCGAGCAGCGGTAGGAGGGGATGCGGTCGGTGACGCGCACCGCGCCCCACAGCCCGGAGAAGACGAGCAGCGTGTCCTCGGCCATCGCCCGCGCCGGCGCCGGCAGGTCGGCCAGGCCCAGCGCGTCGTAGAGCACGCCGGTGTAGACCTCCCCCGCCGGGCGGGCCGCCGCCGAGCGCAGCTCCGCGTTCTTCGCGACCTCGCCCCGCAGGCCCTCGCTCAGGCCCAGCACCTCACGGGCCTTCAGCTCGTCGCCCGAGCACAGGTCGACGAGCTCCGCCAGCACCGCCGCCCGGGCCTGCGCCAGACCCGGCAGCGACAGCTCCTGCGGCTCCAGCGGTGCGCCGGAGCCTCCGGCGGCCTTTCCCTCGGAGGGCGGCAGCAGCACGAGCACGGTGGTTCTCCTTCAGTACGGCACGGCACAGGGGGTGCGGCCCCCCGGCCAGGGTAGACGCCCGCCGGTCCCGCCCCGCCCTATGCCGGCCGGCGCAGGGCCGAGACCAGGGTGCCGGGGTCGTCCGCGTGGAAGCGGACGGTGGTGGCCGATCCGCGGGCGCCGAGCGGGCGGGTGAAGGCGAGCGGGCGGCTCAGCTCCAGGGTCACCGTGGTCTGACTGCCGACGATGAGGTCGAGCACCCCGTCGTCGGAGACCGTGACCAGCCGCCCCTCCGGATAGCGGCGCTCCACCCGTACCGAGGCCACCGCGTCCGGCGGGACGACGAGGTCGAAGAGGGCGCCGTAGCGGATCCGCAACGAGCCGTCGGCACCGACCACGTGCGGTCGGGTGACGCAGGCGGCGTGCAGGGCGATCACCAGCACGATCCCGTACACGTCCAGCACGAGCACCGCCCGGTGGACCGCCGGCCAGGGGATGAGGAGGGCCAGCGCCACGGTCTCGACCACCGACACGAAGACCATCCCGTACATCATGGCCGTCTGCGGCCCGGTGTACGCGGCGGCGAGGTCGCCGTGCCGCACCCCGTGCTTCCTGCGCAGGACCCACCGGCCGAGGGAGGCTCCGGCGCGCAGCTCGTGCCGCAGCAGCCGCCGCACCTGGACCGGGACCATGGCCCGGACCGCCGTCCGCAGGGCGGCCCGGGGTTCCCCGCCGGCGGCCCGGGCGGCGGCGTACAGCCCGCGCAGCACCCCTATCTGGAGCAGGAGCACCGCGAACACGCCGGCTCCGGCCGCGGCCAGGGCCGGCGTGGGCAGCCGCACCCCGGCCGCCCGGCACACCACGAGCACCAGCTCGGCCGGCAGGACAGCGGCCGCCGCGATCCGCGCCGCCCGTACGGCGCGGATCATCGGCGCCCCCGCTCGATGAAGGCCTGCATGACGCGGCGGACGACCTCCGCCTGCGCGGGCGCGTACTCGGCGAGCAGCGCCTCCTGGAACCCGGCCACGACCGCCCCGTTCCGGGGGATCGCGGCGAACACCTCGTCGGGGACCACGGCCACCAGCTCCGCGGCCAGGCCCGGGATCCGTGGGTCGTCCGCGCAGGCGTCGGCGAGTTCGTCCAGCCGCTCGTACAGGGCGAGCACCCCGGGGTCGGCGGCCAGCGGTCCGAGCGCGGCGTAGACCTCCTCGCCGCCCGCGCCCGACGCGTCGAGGAGCGTCAGGTGTTCGCGGTCCTTCGCCGCGGACGGCGAGGTCGTGCGCGGCGCCTTCGCCAGTAGCCCGGCGAGCGCGGGCGACATCGGCTCGCCCTCCCCCGGCCCGGCGGCCAGGAGCACCGCGAGCCGTCGGCGCCGTTCCTTGATCTCGGACTCCTGCCGGGCGAGGTCGGCGTCGAGCTCCTCCAGGACGTCCGCCAGGTCGCGCCCGGCGTCGTCCGCGAGGACGTCGCGCACCTCGTCGAGGCTGAGGCCGAGCTCGGTGAGCCGCCGTACGCGGGCCAGCAGGACGGCGTCCCGGACGGTGTAGGCCCGGTAGCCGTTGGGGCGCCGCTCCGGTTCCGGGAGCAGCCCGACATGGTGGTAGTGCCGGATCGCCCGGGTGGTGACCCCGACGACCGCGGCGATCTCTCCGATCCGCATGACCCCAGTAGAAACCTTGCCGTCGCGGCAAGGTCAAGCGGCGATGACACAGCCGGTACCATGGTCGCCACGGCAGACGAGTCGGCCGGGCGGCCGCGTCGGGATCTTCGGATCCCGCCGAGGAACGTCCGGGCTCCACAGGGCAGGGTGGTGGGTAACGCCCACCCGGGGTGACCCGCGGGACAGTGCCACAGAAAACAGACCGCCAGGGGCTTCGGCCCCCGGTAAGGGTGAAACGGTGGTGTAAGAGACCACCAGCGCCTGGGGTGACCCAGGCGGCTAGGTAAACCCCACCTGGAGCAAGGTCAAGAGGATCCGTCCCCGGACGGGTCTGCGCGAACGCTTGAGGGCTGCCCGCCCGAGTTCGCGGGTAGACCGCACGAGGCCGGCGGCAACGCCGGTCCTAGATGGATGGCCGTCTCCCCGGCGACCGCGAGGTCTCCGGGCGACAGAACCCGGCGTACAGGCCGGCTCGTCTGCCGCTTCCGCTCCCGTTCGGGGACGCGGTTCTCGACCCGCACCCTTCGGCTCCCGCCGGGGTTGCCGGCTGCCGTGGGACGGCACCCGCCAGGTTCCGGCGGTGCCCCGCCGGAATGTCTCCTCGGCGGCACCGCGCACCGCCTTCACCACCCGCACCACACGCACCGCAAGGATCCGGCTCGGCCGGGGGCCTGGCGGGGCGGGATCCGTCGGCCGGGCCTACCGCAGGTGCGAGGTGTCGTTCAGCAGGCGGACCGAGGCGTTGCCGTCGGCGTAGTAGGCCACCGCCGAGAGGGAGGCCGCCGAGAGCTCCATCCGGAACAGCGACTCCGGCGGTGCCCCGAGGGCCAGGCGGACCAGGGTTTTGACCGGGGTCACATGGGTGACCAGCAGGACGGTCCGCCCCGCGTGGGCGGCCAGCAGCCGGTCACGGGTGGCCGAGATCCTGCGGGCGGCGGCCGCGAAGCTCTCCCCGCCGCCGGTGGGGGCGGCCTTCGGGGAGTCCAGCCAGGCCTGGAGGTCCTCCGGGAAGCGTTCCTGCACCTCGGCGAAGGTCAGGCCCTCCCAGGCACCGAAGTCCACCTCGCGCAGGCCCTGTTCGACGCTCACGTCGAGTCCGAGGCGGTCGGCGACGGCCCGGGCGGTCTCGCGGCAGCGGAGCAGCGGGGAGCTGACGACCGCCTGCACGGTGCCACGGGCGGCGAGCGCCTCCGCGACGGCCGCCGCCTGGCGACGGCCGGCCGGGGACAGCTCGGGGTCGCTCCCCCCGCTTCCGGAGAACCGCTTCTGGGGGGTGAGCGCGGTCTCGCCGTGGCGCAGCAGCACGAAGGTGGCCGGGGCGCCCATGTCGGGCGCCCAGCCCTGGCCGCCCGCGGGCGCGGCGGCGGGCGGTGCCGTCGCGACGAGCGGTCCGCCCGTGTCGGCGCCGGCCTCCGCGGGCGCCGACACGGCGACCGGCACAGAGGAGGAAGCGGGCGCGGCGGCGGTGTCCGTGCCGCCCCGGGAGGCCGCCAGGGCGGCGCGCGCCGCTGCGGCGCCCGCGGCGGCGTCCCCGGGCGGGCCGGACGGCGGCGGGGTGGCCAGGGACCGGGCGGCGGACGCGTCGAGGGCGGCGGAGGAGGCTGACGGCTCCCACTGCCCGCCGCGCTTGCCCGCGTCCATCGCCTCGTTGGCGAGCCGGTCCGCGTGCTTGTTCCGCTCGCGCGGGATCCACTCGTACGTCACCTGCGCGCGGGGCAGGATCCGCGCGGCCTCGGCCGCGAGCGGCTTCATGTCCGGGTGCTTGATCTTCCAGCGGCCCGACATCTGCTCGACGACGAGTTTGGAGTCCATCCGGACCAGGACCACCGCGTCGGACGCGAGGTCACGGGCGGCCGTGAGCCCGGCGATCAGGCCCTTGTACTCCGCCACGTTGTTCGTCGCGACGCCGATGAACTCGGCGCGCTCGGCCAGCGTCTCGCCCGAGGCCGGGTCGAGGACGACGGCGCCGTAGCCGGCCGGCCCCGGGTTGCCCCGGGACCCGCCGTCGGCCTCGACGACGAAACGCGGCATCAGATGCCCGAGTCGGCCGTACGGACCAGGATGCGGCCGCAGTTCTCGTGCCGGACGACCTGGTCGCGGGCCGCGGCCTTGATCTCGTTGACCTCGGCCATGTCGAGCTCCAGCCGGCAGCCTTCGCAGCGGCGCTGGTAGAGGCGCGCGGCGCCCACCCCGCCCTGCTTGACGCGGATCTTCTCGTACAGGGCCATCAGGTCGCCCGGCATCGAGGTGACGATCACCTCGCGGTCCTTGGTGACCTTGGCGGCCTCGGTGTCGATCTCGGCGGTGGCCGCGTCACGGCGGGCGGTGGCGTCGGCCACCTTGGCCTCCAGCGCGGAGACCCGTCCGGTGAGCTCGGAGACGCGCTCCTGCGCGGCCTCCAGCCGCTCCATGACCTCCAGGACCACGTCCTCCAGGTCGCCCTGGCGCTTGGCGAGGGAGACGACCTCGCTCTGCAGGTTCGCCAGGTCCCGGGCCGAGATGCCCACGCCGGAGTCCAGCCGCTGCTGGTCGCGGACCGCGCGCTGGCGCACCTGGTCGACGTCCTGCTCCGCCTTGGTCTGCTCGCGTGCCGTGTCGCTCGCCTGGGTCTGGGCGGCGACCAGCAGGTCGCGCTGCTGCGTCAGGTCCTTGGTGAGCGTGTCGAGCTCGGCGTGCTCGGGCAGCGACGTGCGCTTGTGGGCGAGCTGAGACAGCCGGACGTCCAGCGCCTGGACATCGAGAAGTCGGATCTGGTCGGCGGGCTCGGCGTTCAGTTGGGGGCTCCTGAGATAGATGAGGGAGTTGAAGAGACGACGGACGGCGCGTGCGCCGTCCACGGGTCGGTGACCGTGCGCGAGACGTGGGTGCGCAGACCCCAGCCGTGGCGCTCGGAGATCGCGTCGAGCTGCGCGGCGGCCTGCTCGCACCAGGGCCACTCGGTGGCCCAGTGAGCCGCGTCGACGAGGGCCAGTGGGCTCTGCTCGCGGGCCTCGGACACCGGGTGGTGACGCAGGTCGGCGGTCACGAAGGCGTCCACGCCGGCGGCGCGGACCTCGGCGAGGAGGCTGTCGCCGGAGCCGCCGCTGACGGCGACGCGCCGGATCATGGCGTCCGGGTCGCCGGCGACCCGGATGCCCTGGGCGGTCGGCGGCAGCCACGCGGCGCAGCGGGCGGCGAACTCGCGCAGGGGCTCGGGGCGGTCCAGCTCGCAGATCCGGCCGAGGCCTCGGCGGCCCTCCGGGTCGGTCGGGTCCGGCACCAGCGGACCGGTGATCCGCAGGTCCAGGGCGCCGGCGAGGGCGTCGGAGACGCCCGGGTCGGCGGTGTCGGCGTTGGTGTGGGCGACGTGCAGCGCGATGTCGTTCTTGATCAGCGTGTGCACGACGCGGCCCTTGAAGGTGCCGGCCTCGACCGTGGTGGTACCGCGCAGGTACAGGGGGTGGTGGGTGACGATCAGGTCGGCCCCCAGCTCCACGGCTTCGTCGGCGATCTCCTGGACGGGGTCCACCGCGAACAGGACCCGGGTGACCTCGGCTTCGGGTTCGCCGCAAACGGTTCCGACCGCGTCCCACTGCTCGGCCCGCGAGGGGGGCCAGAGAGCGTCCAGCGCGGCGATGACTTCAGAGAGACGGGGCACGGGCCAAGGCTACCGTCCGTGGCGCCCGGCCCGGTCAGCGCCGGTCCTGGTGGAGCTGCCCGCCCGACGGCCGCGGTGCCTGCCTTTCGATGTCGGACAGCACAATCGCGCCGCCCCTCACCGACGAATCGCCGCCCGGACACCCTTACGTGTGAAGCCGCCTTGGTCGTGTTGTTCGGCAGGAATCCCGAAAACTAGCTTCCTCACCGGAGGTGACGGCCCGGATGACTGTCTGTGCCATCGAGATGACGACCACGGCCCCGTTCGCGATCTCCGCGGACGGGTCGTACGCCGCCCGGCTCGCCGGAGAGGGCGAGGCGCGCTACGCGGAGCGCTGGACCCTGGCCGGTCCCGAGCCGTACGCGGTGCCGCTGCCCCTCGCCCAGCCCGAGGAGGCCGACAGCGGGCTCCTCCCGCTGTCCGACGGGCGCGTGCTGATCCACCGGCGGGTCGCGGACCGCCACGCCTTCTCCCTGCTCTACCCGACGGGCGCCGCGGCCGGGCCGCGCACCGGGGAGCTCCGGCTGGGCGGGGTGGACGCGGAGGAGGGCGTACGGGTCTTCCTGCTCCCGCCGGCCCCGGACGGCTCCAGTGCCTTCGCCGTGGCCGCGTCGGACACCGTGACCACGCTGTGGCAGGTGGCCGGGTGCGCGTTCGGGCCGCAGCCGGTGGCCCGGATCCCGGGACGCTGCTCGGGTGGCGTGTGGCTCGACCGGACGGGCCGGCTGCTGGCGCTGGACCGCGAGCTGGACGGCACCGTCAAAGCCGTCGCCGTGGACCTGGGACGTGACGGAGAGGTCTCACCGCTGCTGCAGATCACCGAGGACAGCGACGACCGGCTGCTGCGGGCCGAGCCCGACAGCGGGCTGCTGCTGATCCGCTCCGACGCCCCGGGCGAACCGCGCCTGGGCTGGGGGGTGCTGGGCAGCTCCCGCCCCGTCCGCTTCCCGGAGTGTCTGCGGCTCGGGGAAGCACTGCCCTTCGCGCTCCAGCCCGGCCAGGCCCTGATGCCGGAGAGCTGCGGGGTGGCGCTGTGGCTGCCCGAGGGGGACATCGGCCTGTGGCGTCCCGCCGACCGGCGTGTCTTCCGGCTGGCCGCCCCGACGGGGTGGCTGGGCGGGGCGGGGATGTGGAGCCCGCAGGGCCGCCTGCACCTGCCGTGCACGACGGCGGAGGCGCCCTGCGGGATCGTCGGGATGAGCCTTCCCGCCTCCCCTCCCCCGCCGGTCCGCCCGGACCGGCAGCCCCCGGCGTCGCCCCGCCCGGTCCCGCTCCAGCAGGCCCCCCTGGCGGGGCGGCAGTAGGCGGCAAGTTCGGCGGCGGCTCAGCCGTGCCTGAGGCCGAGGACCTCCGGCGCGGCGAAGGTCTCGTTCGCCGGGCGGGAGTCGTAGTGCGGGGTGAGGGCCTGGTCGAGCTCCTCGTAGGAGAAGGACTCCTTGCCCGTGTCGAACTTCGCCGCCACCCTGGGGCGTTCCATGACGACGACGATGCCGCCGTGCACGACGAAGAGCTGCCCGTTGGCCCTGGCGGAGGCGGGTGAGGCCAGGTAGCCGACGAGCGGGGCCACGTGCTCGGGGGCGAGGGCGTCCAGCGTGCCGTCCTCGGGGACCTCGAAGCCGGCGAAGACGTCCTCCGTCATACGGGTGCGGGCACGCGGGCAGATGGCGTTGGCCGTCACCCCGTACTTGGCCAGGGCCAGGGCGGTCGAGGTCGTCAGCCCCACGATGCCGCCCTTGGCCGCGGCGTAGTTCGGCTGGCCGGCCGAGCCGCCGAGGAAGGCCTCGGAGGAGGTGTTGACGATCCGGCCGTAGACCGGGCCGCCGGCCGCCTTGGACCGTTCGCGCCAGTGGGCGGACGCGAAGCGGGTGGTGTTGAAGTGGCCCTTGAGGTGGACCCGGATCACCGCGTCCCATTCCTCCTCCGACATCGAGAAGACCATCCGGTCGCGCAGGATGCCCGCGTTGTTGACCAGGATGTCGAGCTTCCCGTAGTGGTCGACGGCCAGCTCGACCAGCTCACGGGCCTGCTCGAAGTCGGCCACGTCGCCGAGATGGGCGACGGCCCGCCCGCCCGCGGCGCGGATCTCCTCGGCCACCTCCTGGGCCGGGGCGGCCGAGGCCTCCCCCGAGCCGTCCCGGCCGGGCTGGCCGAAGTCGTTGACGACCACGCTCGCACCCAGCCGCGCGAGTTCGATCGCCTCGGCCCGGCCGAGCCCGCGGCCTGCCCCCGTGACGATGGCGGAGAGTCCCTCAAGTGGCAGTGACATCCGTACGGTTCCCCTCGGAGATCGGATCGGCGGAACGGATCTGCAGAACGGGTCGGCGATCGGGGCGGCCGGGAAGGGCCGGCGGCCGGGTCAGAGTTCGATACAGGTGCGCAGGGCGACGCCGGTGCGCATCTGGTCCAGGGCGTCGTTGACCTCCGCCAGGCTCACCCGGTGCGTGATCAGGTTGGCCAGGTCGATGCGGCCGGCCCGCCACAGGGAGATGGTGCGCTCGTAGGAGCGCAGCACGTCACCGCCGCCGTACATCGACGGCAGGATCTTCTTCTCGTCGAAGAAGAGCGAGAACATGTTGATCCGGAAGTCGTCGTCGAGAGCGCCGGCCCCGACCACGACGACCGACCCGCCGCGCCGTGTCATCTCGTACGCCTTCTGCACCGTCGCGGACTTGCCGACGACCTCGAAGACGTAGTCGAAGCCCTCGCCGGCGGTGATCCGGTGCCTGGCGTCGGCGAACTCCTCCGGGGCGACCGCCTCGGTGGCTCCGAAGCGCAGGGCCGCCTCGCGGCGGGACTCGACCGGGTCCACGGCGATGATCTGGGCAGCGCCCTGCACCTTGGCTCCCTGGATGACGGATATGCCGACGCCGCCGCAGCCGATGACGGCGACGCAGGAGCCGGCCTCCACCCTGGCGGTGTTGACGGCCGCTCCGAGGCCGGTGGTGACGCCACAGCCGATCAGTGCCGCGATGTCGAAGGGGAGGTCGTCGGGGATCGGGATCGCGCAGGCGGCGGGGACCACCATCTCTTCGGAGAAGGTGCCGGTGCCGGCGAAGCCGAAGACGTCGCCCGTGGCCCGCTTGAAGTTGGGGGTGGCGACGTTCCCGAACGCCTCCAGGCACAGGTGGCCCTGGCCGCGCCTGCAGGAGGGACAGTGACCGCAGGGCGGCAGCCAGCAGACGAGGACGCGGTCGCCGATCGCGTGGCCGGTGACGCCGTCGCCGACGTCGGTGATCACGCCGGATCCCTCGTGACCCGGGACGAAGGGGGCGGGCTGCGGCAGGACACCGCTCATGGCGGACAGGTCCGAGTGGCACAGGCCGGTGGCCCTGACCCGGATCCTGACCTTGCCGGGGCCGAAGCCCACGGCTTCCATGTCGTCGACGACTTCCAGCTTGTCCTGGCCGATCTCGCTCTGCAGTGCTGCGCGCACGGTGCGGCTCCTTAGTGGGTGCTACGAGTGTTCGACGACGGTGTCGGCGAGGACCGGCGCGTCGTCCCGTTCGACGGCGGTCACCGACACCAGGACGCGGCCGGTCTCCTGCCACATCCGGATGCGCAGCGTCTCGCCCGGGAAGACGATCCCGGCGAAGCGCGTGCGATAGGTGCGGACCCGGGAGACGTCCCCGCCGAGGGCCGTGTCGACGACGGCCTTGAGGGTCATGCCGTACGAGCACAGGCCGTGCAGGATCGGCCTGTCGAAGCCGGCGAGCTTGGCGAACTCGGGATCGGCGTGCAGGGGGTTCCAGTCGCCGGAGAGGCGGTAGAGCAGGCCCTGGTCCTCGCGGACGTGCCGCTCCTCGACCCGGTCGGGGTCCCGCCCGGGCAGCTCCCCCTTGACGGAGGGCCCGCGCTCGCCGCCGAAGCCGCCCTCTCCGCGTACGAAGATCTGCGCGTCACTGGTCCACAGCGGTCCGTCGGCGTCGGCGACCTCGGAGCGCAGCACGATCACGGCCGCCTTGCCCTTGTCGTAGACGGCGGCGACCTTGGAGCTGGAGGTGGCCCGCCCCTTGACGGGAATGGGCCGGTGCAGCTCGATGGAGTGGCCGCCGTGCAGGACGTGGGCGAGGTCGACCTCGATGCCGGGGGCGGCGAGGCCGCCGAGCATGGCCATGCCGGCTCCGGCGACGGTCGCGAAGCTGGGCAGGACGTGGAGCTTGGATTCGAGGGTGTAGCGCAGCTCCTCCGGGTCGGTGGCCGGCAGGCCCGCGCCGAGGCCGAGGTGGTAGAGCTGGATGTCCTTGTGGTCCCAGCCGATGTCCCCTTGGCGGGGGTCTGCGGCGAGTGCCCTGGCGGCGTCGATCGGCATGAGGATGCGGCTCCCTGTCGTCGGTGTGGCGGGAAAATCGCTGCCCTGGAAGACCTCGGCGCGGCCGTCCGCACCGTCGGCCGCACCGAGGTCGTTTGCGGGGCGACCGGTTCTAGAACGCGTTCTAGGCTCGGCCGGTGAGGGAATGTATAACGCACGCCCCGGCACTTGGGAAGACTCTTGACTGCCCGTCAGATAGGCTTTGCCGGTGGACGAAATGCCCGTGGAACACCGCCGGACCCGCACCCTGCGGGTCCTCCTGGAACCGCATAATCCGGCTCTGGCGCTCCAGCTCGGCCTCCAGCCGGACATCGACGTCGTACGGGACGCGGCGGCCCGCCCCGAGGTGGCTCTGGTGGAGGATCTCGCGGCGGTGACCGCCCTGCTGGAGGACGATCCGGAGTGCCGGATCCTGGTCCTGACGGGCTCGGCGCGCCCGGGTCTGCGGGAGGCCGCGCTCGCCGCCGGCGCGGCGGGGCTGGTCCTGCGGGACGACCGGGTGGAGGCCCTGGCGGAGGCGATCCGCCGGGCCTCGACGGGCGAGACGGTGATCGATCCGGCCCTGGGGTGAATCCTTTCGAGGTGCCCATGCCTCTTGTGTATGTCGCCGACGCCGAGGTCGGCACCCGACCTGGAGGTTGTCGTGATCACTGCTCTCGCCGTCGCCGGCGCGGCCGTCCTGCTCTGCGCGTGCACCGTCGCCGTTCTGCGCAAGCGGGGCCGGGCCCGTGGCTGACCGTACCGACTGGCCGGGCGAGGCGCTGGTGGTCGCCGCGCAGGCCGGTGACCTCGATTCGCTCACTGCGCTGGTCGCCGGGTCGCATCCGAACGTACGCCGCTTCGCGCACTCCTTGTGCGCATCGCGCGAGGACGCCGAGGACGCGGCCCAGGAAGCGCTGATCATCCTGTACCGCAGGGTCGGCATGCTCAGGGCTTCCGGGGCGCTGGCGTCGTGGATGTTCCGCATCGTGCGCAACGAGTGCCTGCGCCGCGCCCGGCTGATGCCGAGGGAGCGCCCGCCGCTGCCGGACACGGCCGTCATGTCCGCCGAGGACGAGGTGCTGCGGCGCCTGGAGGCGGGACGGGTGGCGGAGGCCATCGCCGCGCTGCCGGCGGACCAACGGCGCGTGCTGATCATGCGGGACGTCCAGGGGCACAGCGGGCGGACCGCCGCCGAGGCCCTGGGCTTGAGCACCGCCGCGATGAAGTCGCGACTCCACCGCGCCCGTGCGGCACTCCAGCACACCCTGGGGGACACCCGTGCCCACCACTGACACCGCGACTCCCTCCCGATCCTCCCGATCCTCCCGATCCTCCCGATCCTCCGGATCCGGCTTCGCGAGCGCGTCCGTGCCGCGGCACCTGGCGCGGGGCGCAGTGGGCTTCGGCGCGCTGATCGCGGCCTTCGCCCTCATCCCGGTCTTCGGCCCGGCCACCCTGCTCCTCGCGCCGGTCGGGCTGGTCGCGCTGCGCGGCTGCCCGATGTGCTGGGCGATCGGGCTGGCCGAGACCGTCTCCCGGGGCCGCCTCCGCAGGCAGTGCACCGACGGCCGCTGCGAACTGAAACCGGCTGCACGGAAGTCCTGGGCCGGGAAGGGGATTTCGTAGGCTGGCCCGATGGGCCTCTTCGACCGACTGACCGGCACCCGGCACCCCGAACCCGGTACGCCGCCGCTCCCCGCCGCCGAGCTCCGGGCCGCCCTGTTCGCGCTCGCCGGCCCGGACGCTCCGTTCACCCTCCGGGAGGGCACCGCGACGGAGGGTGCCCAGCTGGTGGCGGTGTGGCACATCCCCCCGGGCCCCGGGCATCCGAAGCGCGGCCACACGCTGCTGCGGCTGGACGCCGGGGCCCGCGAGGTCCGCGCCCTCGACGAGAAGTGGGAGCGCCCGGAGCGTGGCGAGCGGTCCGTCGACGGCTCGGGGCTCAGGTACAGCCGCGGGCCGATCAGCTCCACCTCCAAGCAGTGGAAGGTCGGGCGGGACGCCGAGGGCCGGCGGCGCCTGGTATCGGAGTCCGGCTTCAGCTCCGCGGCGGTGAAGGCCCCCCTCCGCGAAGCGGTACTGTCCGCCGGCTGGACCTGGCGCGGCGTCTTCCGGCTCTGATCCCCACCCCTGGTTGAGTGCCCGGAGCCTGCTCCGGGGGCCGGGTCCCGTCGGTCTGGGGGCAACGGGGTGTCCGAGGCCGGGCCCCGGGGTGCGGCTGCGGCGGGGCGGTGGGGGCGCGGTCAGCGGCGCAGCAGCGTGACGACCGCCGCCCCGCCCAGGCCGATGTTGTGGGCCAGGCCGACGCGTGCGCCCGCGACCTGCCGCGCACCCGCCTCGCCCCGCAGCTGCCAGACCAGTTCCGCCGCCTGCGCCAGCCCCGTCGCGCCCAGCGGATGGCCCTTGGAGATGAGCCCGCCCGAGGGATTCACCACCCACCGCCCCCCGTACGTCGTGGCCCCGCTCTCCACCAGCTTGCCCGCGGCCCCGTCCTCGCACATGCCCAGCGCCTCGTACGTCAGCAGCTCGTTGATCGAGAAGCAGTCGTGCAGCTCCACCACGTCCACGTCCTCGATGCCGAGCCCGGACGCCTCGTACGCCTGCCGGGCCGCCGCCGCGCTCATCGGCTTGCCGACCACGTCGATGCAGGAGCCCGACGCGAACGACTCCTCCGTGTCCGTCGTCATGGCCTGTCCGACGATCTCCACCGCCTTGTCGTGCAGCCCGTGCGCCACCAGGAACCGCTCGGACACCACCAGGGCCGCCGCCGCCCCGTCCGAGGTCGGGGAGCACTGGAGTTTCGTCAGCGGTGCGTGGATCTCCTTCGCCGCCAGGATCTCCTCGACCGAGTACACGTCCTGGAACTGCGCGTTCGGGTTGTCCGCCGAGTGCCGGTGGTTCTTCGCGCCGACCGCCGCGAGCTGCGCGGGCGTGGTCCCGTACCGCTCCATGTGCTCGCGCGCCGCGTTGCCGAAGATCTGCGCCGTGGGCGGAGACATCTCGAAGCCGTGGCCCGCCGCCATGATCGCGTAGTGCCGGGCCACCGGCGACGTCTTGAAGTCCCCTCCGTCAGCGCCCCCGCCCAGCGCGCCCCGCTTCATCTTCTCGAAGCCCAGCGCCAGCACGCAGTCGCTCAGTCCGCCCTCCACGAACTGCCGCGCCATCATCAGCGCCGTCGATCCCGTCGCGCAGTTGTTGTTGACGTTGTAGACCGGCACCCCGCTCAGCCCCAGCTCGTACGCCGCGCGCTGGCCGGCGGTGGAGGCCTGGAAGCAGTAGCCCACCGGCACCTGCTGCACCAGCCCGTAGTCCACACCCGCGTCCGCGAGCGCCGCGGTCCCGGCCTCCTTCGCCATGTCCCAGTACTGCCGGTCCCGCGACTCGGGCTTCTCGAACTTCGTCATGCCGACGCCCACGATGTACGACTTCATGCCCCTGGTGTCCCTTCAGTCCCTCGGAAGGCCGAGAATCCGCTCGGCGACGACGTTGAGCTGGACCTGCGTGGTGCCCCCGGCGATGGTCAGGCAGCGGGACATGAGCATGGCGTGCACCGCCCGCTCCCCCGCCTCCTCCTGCACCGCGCCCGCCGGCCCGAGCAGTTCGAGCGCCAACTCGGCGGTCCGCTGCTGGTGCGGGGTCTGGACGAGTTTGCGCACGGAGGCGCCCGCGCCCGGCTCCAGCCCCGACACCTGCTGGAGCGTGGTGCGCAGCCCGATGCAGGCCAGGGCGTGCGCCTCGGCGGCCAGCGCGCCGAGGCGGGCCCGCTGCGCGCCGTCGAGGTCGGCGGCGCGCGCGAGGAGCGCCTCCAGTCCGGTGTCGAAGGTCATCTGGTCGGCCATGTGCACCCGTTCGTTGCCGAGGGTGTTGCGGGCCACCTTCCAGCCGTCGTCGGCCGCGCCGACCAGGGCGTCCGCCGGGAGTTCGACGTCGTCGAGGTAGACCTCGTTGAAGAGGGCCTCGCCGGTGATCTCCTTCAGCGGCCGGACGTCGATCCCGGGGGTGTTCTTCATGTCGACGACGAAGTACCCGAGCCCCTTGTGCCTGGGCGCCGCCGGGTCGGTGCGCGCCAGCAGGATCCCGAAGTCGGCGCTGTGCGCGGAACTCGTCCACACCTTCTGCCCGTTGACCAGCCAGGAGCCGTCCTCCCGCCGGTCCGCCCGGGTCCGCAGCGAGGCCAGGTCGGAGCCGGCGCCCGGCTCGGAGAAGAGCTGGCACCAGCTGATCTCCCCGCGCAGGGTGGGGAGTGCGTAGGCGTCGCGCTGCGCCTGCGTCCCGTAGGCCAGCAGGGAGGGCACGATCCAGGTGGCGATGCCGAGGTCGGAGACCTTGACCCCGGCGGCCGCGAGCTCCTGTTGGACGACGATCTGCTCCACGGGTCCGGCGCCCAGGCCGTAGGGCGGCGGCAGGTAGGGCGCCGCGTAGCCGGTGGGGGCCAGGACCCGCCGGGCGGCGGCCGGGTCGAGGCCGCGCGCGCCCTCGACGGCGGCGCGGGCCTTCGCGCGGTACGCCTCGGCCTCGTCGGGCAGCTCCAGGCGCAGCTCCCGTCGCGCACCGCCCGACGCGCACCGCACGGCCCGTACCCGGTGCCCGTCGCCGGGCCCGAGAAGCTGGCGGGCGACGACGGCCCGCCGCAGATGGATGTGGGCATCGTGCTCCCAGGTGAAGCCGATCCCGCCGAGGATCTGGATGCAGTCCTTGGCGCAGGAGTACGCGGTGTCCAGGGCGGTCCCGGCGGCGAGGGCCGCGACCAGCGAGCGCACCTCGGCGGGCTCGTCCATGGCGCCGGCTGCGTCCCAGGCCAGCGCGCGGGCCTGCTCCAGCCGCACGAGCATGTCGGCGCACAGGTGCTTGACGCCCTGGAACCGCCCGATGGGCCGACCGAACTGCTCGCGCACCTTGGCGTACTCGGCGGCCGTGTGCAGGGCCCAGGCGGCGGTGCCGCACGCGTCGGCGGCGAACAGCGTGCAGGCGAGGTCGCGGACCAGTGCCGTGTCCAGCTCCAACAGCCGCCCGGCGGGGACGACCGCACCGCGGGCCCGCACCTCGGCGGTGGGGCGGGTCGGATCCGCACTGTCGTGCGTACGGATGTCCAGCGAGGCGGCGTCCACGGCGAACCAGCGGGGCCCGTGCGCGGTCTCCGCGGCGAGCAGCACCAGATCGGCCTCGCCGGCGCCGAGCACCGGCGGTGCGAGCCCGTCGAGCAGGTGCCCGCCGCCCTCGGTGACCGTGGCGGTCAGGCTCCCCGGCTCCAGCGCGACCGCCCCGACCCGGCCGGCGAGGGGATCGGCCCCGGCCCGGTCGAGCAGTACGGAGGCCAGCGCGCTCGGCAGGTACGCGCCCGGCAGGGCGGCCCGGGCGGCCTCCTCGACGACGACGGCCAGGTCGAGCAGGGTCCCGCCCTCCAGGTGCGGCTCCAGGAGCCCGGACTCCGCCAGAGCGTCCCAGTAGCCGGGTCGCACCCCGGTCCGCGGCGGGGAGTCGAGCAGCTTGCGCACCTCCTCGGGAGGCACGACCCGCGCCACCCAGCCGCGCATCGCCTCGGCCAACTCCCGCTGCTCCTGCGTGATTCCGATGCCCATGCGCGGCAGACTAGAACACGTTGCAATCTGACGGAAGGTCAGATGCAGGCGTTCTTCGCGTCCACCGCCCAGCAGGGTGCGGGGTCCCCGCCCGCGGCCACTGGGCAGACCATGGGGAGAGGTTCCACCCCGGAAAGGAAGGTCCGCATGACCACCCCCGACTGCCCGCGCTGCGGGCGCACACTGACGCCCTTCACGGTCGCGCTCCGCCGCAACCGCTGGGGCGGAGCGGCACCGGCGCGACGCCCCGAGGCGTGGTGGGAATGCCCTGGGTGCGGCTGGCTCGGCTGCGAGCACCGCACAGGCACACCACCCGTCCCCATGCGGCGCCTGGAGGGCGAGGACGGTGACTGCATGTTCTGCGGCGAGGAGGAGTCGAACGTCGCCTCCGAGCCGCACCTGCGGGAGGACGGCCTGCTCGGCGACTGGATGGTCTGCCTGGCGTGCGGCACGAGCAACGGCCGCCGCCTGGGCCCGCCCTCCCGCTAGGGAGCGTCCGCAAAGCAGCGCCGGCCGCCCGGAGGGGGCGGGCCGCGGCCGCGCGGGTCAGCTTCGCCGGGCGGCCTTCAGGGCGGCGCGGGCGCCGTCCTTCGCCTGCGTCTCGCAGGCACCCCTGGTGTACGGCTTCGCCCGGAGGCCCAACCAGACCGAGAGGTTGCCCTCCCGCACGGCGAGGACGCAGGTCCAGTCGGCAGTGGCCGACCCCCAGGAGGCCTCGGTGCCGAACCCGATGCGGGGCGCCTCGCGCTGACCGGCGGCCTCCGACTGGAAATGCACCCGCCCCGTCCCGCCCTGCCCGAGCACGCCGACGGCCTGGAACGGCTGCACCTGCTCCATGTCCCCCGCTTCCTCGCCCCGAGTAGAGGGCGGATCACACAGAGACGGCCCTCACGAACGCCTCGAAAGCGGCGGGGCGGACGGTGAAGACGGGCCCCTCGGGGACCTTGGAATCCCGCACGGCGACGAGGCACGGCTGGGCCGCGACCTCGACGCAATTGCCGCCGGTGTCGCCGCTGTACGAGGACTTGCGCCAGGCCAGGGCTCCGAGCGGGGCACACTCGACACATTGTCCGCCGGTGTCGGAGCTGTACGAGGACTTACGCCACCGTGCGCCCGGCAGGTTCTGGATGAGCTCCATAACGTTCCTCCATTACGCGGGCGATCCGGACCGCCGATTCCTCCAGCGAGAGGGCGGCAGCCTGCAAATGATCGTAACGGAGTGAACCTTCCCTGAGAGCCTGCGGATTGGCCGTCATATGACCCTGGACAAAGTCCTCCGTATAGACAATGTCCGGGTCGTCGTCGAACCGCAGGAGGCTGAACGACCCCGGCTGCCCAGCGTGGGCGCCCGCCTCGAAGGGCAGGATCTGCACCTGCACCCACTGCCGCCCCTGTTGGGCCAACAAATGGGCGAGTTGATTCCGCATGACGTCCCGGCCACCGATCTCCTGATGCAGCACGGCCTCGCTCATCACCACCCACATCAGTGGCGGGTTCTCGCGGTCGAGTACGCGCTGTCGCTCCATCCGCGCGGCGACTTTCGCGTCGAGATCGTCGCTCCACACCCCCAAGACCGCCCGGGCATACTCCTCCGTCTGCAGCAGCCCATCCACCAACTGCGCTTGGTAGGTGGAGAGATAGGACGCCCGCGCCTCCATCTCCGCATACGCCTGGAACCACGTCGGCAGCTGGCTCCGCAGCACGAGCCCCACCAGCCGCGAGAACACCCCGCCCGTGCCGAGCGCCGCGTCCACGCGTTCCGAGAAGTCCCGTGTCGGGACCCTCCGCGTGGTCTCGACCTGGCCGATCAGCGAGCCCGTGCAGAAGACGATGCTGCCGAGCTGCGCCTGGTTGAGGCCCGCGTCCTCTCTCAGGCGGCGCAGTTCGGAGCCGTAGTAGTCCAGCGGTGAGGCGCTGGGATCGAGATCGCGCACGCCGACCATGGACGGTCACCCCCAAGCCGGTTGCCGGTGCCGTGGCCGAGCGTAGCCGTCGCCACCTCTTTCGGTGACCCGATTCGCCGAGCCGGACCGGCCTTCGGCGATAATGCCCACGTGGGGGAACTGATCGAAAACCGGTACGCACTGGAGGAGTTGCTCGGCCGCGGCGGCTTCGGTGAGGTGTGGCGGGCCGAGGACGGACGGATCGGGCGTCGGGTCGCCGTCAAGATCGGCTATCCCCAGACCCCCGAGGACACCCGCCGCTTCGAGCGGGAGGCGAGCCTCGCCGGCAACCTCGCCCATCCCAACATCGCCACCGTCCACGACTTCGGCCGGATGGAACGCGACGGGCGCGATGCCGTCTTCTTGGTCATGGAGCTGCTGCGCGGCCGCAGCCTGGCCGACGTCCTGGCGGACGGTGTGCCGCCGCTCGCAGACGCCCTGGAGTGGGCCGGCCGGATCGCGGACGCGCTCGGGGCCGCGCACGCCGCCGGGATCGTGCACCGGGACGTCAAGCCCGCGAACGTCATGGTCACCGATGCGGGCACGGTGAAGGTCCTCGATTTCGGTATCGCCAAGGCCGGGGCGGGGGCCGGGGCCGGGGCCGGGGCGGGTACGGATCTGACCGGCACCGGGATGGTCATCGGCTCGCTCCCGTACATGGCTCCCGAGCGGTGGACCGGTGGGGCGGGCGGGGTCCCGGTCGACGGCCGGGCAGATCTGTACGCCCTCGGCTGCGTGCTGATGGAGCTGCTCACCGGCAGCCGGCCGTTCGCCGCCGGCGAGATGCACGAGCTCCTCGCGCAGCACCTCACGGCCGAGCCGCCCGCGCCGAGTGCGTTGCGGGCGGGGCTGCCGGCCGCGCTGGACTCCCTCGTACGGGACCTGCTGGCGAAGGACCCCCGTGACCGGCCCGCGGACGCGGCGGAGGTTTCCCGGCGGCTCGCCGGAGCCACCCGCGGCGAAGTCCCCGGCGCCCCCGCACCGCAGGAGGCTTCGCCGTACCCACCTCCGCCCTCGTACGCGCCCACCGTGCACACGGCGGCCGACGACGCGGTCCGACTGATGCTGGACCGGCGGCTGACGCAGCTGCTGGAGGACTCCCCCACGGATGTCGTCGACCGGCTCGCCATGCTGGTCGACGACCTGACGGAGGAGCTGGGCGCACACGACGCGCTCACGGTCCGTGCCGCCTACCACCGGGCGGTGCGGCTCCGCCGGCGGTCCGCGACCGACCTGGAACGCATCCTGCCGCGCATGGTTCGGGTCCTGGGTCTGGAACATCCGGAGACGATCACCGCCCGTGTCACCTGCGTCGGCGAGGCCGCGGCCCATGGCCCCGGCGACGGCCGGCGCCACGAGGCGGAGCTGCGCGAGCTCATCGGGCAGGCCGGGAGGGTGTTCGGCGCGCACGGAATCGTCACGCTGACCGCCCGCTACCACCTGGCTTCGGCCATGCACCGGGGCGCCCGCGACCGCGACGGCCAGTGGGACATGCGCACGCGGGAGCGGGCGGAGAGCGAACGTGCCTGGCTGGCGCCGCTGCTGCCAGACCTGGAGTGGGCACTGACCGCCGACAGTCCCGTCCTGCTCGACGTGCGGCGCCGACTGGCGCACGACGCCTGGCTGGTCGGCGACTTCACCGGGGCCGCCGAGCTGTACTGGCGCCTCTTCCCGGACCTGGCGGAGCTGGCCGAGTACGGCGATCCCGAAGTGGCACACCGCGTCCTGCGCAGCATCGGCGAGGCGGGCGACCCGGTGAGCGCGCTGGCGCACATGGACCTGCTGCTGCACCGGCTGCCCTTCCTCTCGGGCATGCAGTGGCTGGCGCAGGAGGTCTCCGACACCCGGTCGGAATTCCGGCGGGCCGTACGCGAGCAGCGGCGCGTCGAGGGGCCGGGCGGGAGCGGCGGGCTGTCCCGGCTGTTCGGCCGCTGACCCGCCGCACACCCGCGGCGACCCCGGCATGGACCCCTACCCGGCGGTAGGGCAGCATGGGCCGCCACACGGAGCTCAGCAGGAGGAACGACATGGCCACCCCCAAGCCGGAGACCCTCGCCGCCTTCGAGGCCGCCAAGGGGTTCATGCCCGTACGGGAGGGCCTCGCCCTGTACGAGGCGGCCGCCGCGGCCGGGGCGCTCGGACTGCCGCTGCTGGAGGTCGGCACGTACTGCGGGCGCTCCACGATCCTGCTGGCCGACGCCGCCCGCGAGGCCGGCGTGGCCGCGATCACCGTGGACCACCACCGCGGCAGCGAGGAGCAGCAGCCCGGCTGGGAGTACCACGACCCGACGGTCGTGGACCCGGAGGTCGGCCTGATGGACACCCTCCCCACCTTCCGCCGCACCCTGCACGGGGCCGGGCTGGAGGAGCACGTGATCGCGATCGTCGGCCGCTCCCCGCAGGTCGCGGCGGCGTGGGGCGGCAAGCTGGGCTTCGTCTTCATCGACGGCGGCCACACCGACGAGCACGCCGCCGGCGACTACGAGGGCTGGGCCCCGCACGTCGCGGAGGGCGGCACGCTCGTCATCCACGACGTGTTCCCGGACCCGGCGGACGGCGGCCAGGCTCCGTACCGGATCTATCTGCGGGCCCTGGCCTCGGGGGCCTTCGAGGAGGTCTCGGTCACCGACTCGCTGCGCGTGCTGCGCCGCACAGGCCCGGGAATCTGACACCACCGCTCATATAAGCGCACCACGCCCCCGGATGGCGCAGTACCGGCCGGGCCGCGGGGCTGCGGTCTAGCATCGCGGACGTGCGCTACGACGACAGCCCCCCGCCCCCCGAGTCCGGCTCCTCGGCGAATCCGGACCGGCACTGGTTCACCCGACGCTCCACGCTCGTGGTCGGGATCGCCGCACTCGCCCCGGCCTGCCTCGCGGGCTGGGTCCTGACGCAGGCCCTGTCCGGGGCCGGGCCGGACGCGAGCCGGTCCGGCGCGGCGCCGCAGCCCGCCTCGCACTCGTCCCTGTCGCCGGGCCAGCGGGACGCGAAGCCGGGCTCCACGCCGAGCGGCAGCCCGAGCGGCAGCCCGGACGCACCCGCGGCGGCGCCCGTACCGGCTCCGGCCAAGGGTCCGCTCACCGGCAAGACGGTGGTCGTCGACCCGGGGCACAACACCGGGAACTTCAGGCACACCGGCGAGATCGACCAGCAGGTCGACGTCGGCACCCACCGCAAGGAGTGCGACACCACCGGCACGACCACCAACTCCGGTTACATGGAAGCGGAGTTCACCATGGACGTGTCGAAGCGCCTGCGGACCGCCCTGGAGGCCCAGGGGGCGAAGGTGGTCCTCACCCACGAGACGGGCGACCGCGCCTGGGGCCCGTGCATCACGGAGCGCGCCCGGATCGGCAACGAGGCGAACGCCGACGCGGTCGTGTCCGTCCACGCCGACGGCGTCTCGGCCGGCAACCGCGGCTTCCACGTGATCCTCCCGGCCAAGGTCAAGAGCGGCGCCGCCGACACCACGAAGATCGTCGGTCCCTCACGGGATCTCGGCGAACGGATCGCCGGGAATTTCGCCCGCACCACCGGTTCGGCACCCGCCAACTACCTGGGCGGGGGTACCGGCTTGGTGGTCCGCGACGATCTGGGCGGGCTGAACCTGTCAACTCGGCCCAAGGTGTTCATCGAATGCGGCAACATGCGTGACGCCAAGGACGCGGCACAGCTGACGAGTCCGCAGTGGCGGCAGAAGGCGGCTCAGGGCATCGCGGACGGCATCGTCGGCTTCCTGGGCGGGTAGTCCCTCTCGGGCGTCCCGCCGGGGCGCCCGCCGCCCCGATCCTCTCGGTTGCGGGATACATCCGTACCATGGTGCCGCCCGTCTGCTGCAGGCACGAACTGCGCTGCGACCGCGGCACCACGAGACGACCGAGACCGAGAAGGACACCTAAGACGTGAACATCCGCTCCCTCACTCGAGGCGACGGCGTGGTGATCGGAGCAGCGGCGCTGCTGTTCATCGCCTCGTTCCTCGATTTCTACTCCACCACGGGTGGCGACCTACCGAGCGCGTGGGACACCGACTCCTACCGCCTGGTGCTGCCCAGCGTCTTCCTGCTCGGGTTCATCGCCGCCGGTCTGCTCGTCGCGGGCCGCTTCCTGCCGGAGAGCCGCAAGGTGCTCGGCCTGCCGATGTCGGCGTGGGGCACGGTCCTCGCCGTCTCGTCCGCCTGGTCCGCGCTGTGGGCCCTGATCACCTGCCCGAGCACGCTCGACCTGGGCGCGGGCGCCGTCATCGCCTTCCTCGCCACCCTGGCTCTGGCCGGTGTGGCCCTCTTCGGCGCGAAGCTCCCGGCGCTCGCCGGTGCGCTGGTGCCGGAGTCGCGGCCCGCCGCCCCGCAGCCCTACGGCGGCCAGCCGCAGCCGGGTGCCGGCTACGGCTACCCGGGCGGGCAGCAGCCCTACGGTTCCACCCCGCAGCCGGTCCCGCCGTACGGGGGCACGCCGACTCCGGCACCCGGCCCGCAGGACTCGGGCGCCGGCCACCACGCGGCCGCAGCGCCCGCCCCGGCGACGGACTTCAGCCCGTTCTGGTTCGCGGTGCCGGTGGCCCGCCCCCTCTTCGCCGAGGACGGCTCGTCCGCTCAGATCGCCGAACTCGCCCCGGGCACCTGGTACCTGGCCGTCGAGCAGCGCGGCGCGGCCGCCCTGGTCGCGCAGACGCAGGACGGCCGTCGCGGCATCCTGAACGACACCTCGGGCATCCAGCGCGGCTGATCCGCGCCCGCGTCCGCAGTCCCACCGCTTCGCCCCACCGGTCTCCGGTGGGGCGAAGCGCGTTCTCGGCACTGCCTGCACGGAGCAGCCGCGCCGGCCCGGCCCGGTGCGCCCCGGTGCGGCCCGGTGCGGCCCGGTGCGGCCCGGTGCGGCCCGGTGCGTGGACGCCGCCCTTCCGGGCCGGGGGCCGTTGCTCTACAGTCACCTGACGCATCGTCAGTTACGGCCGGAGGGACCCGCCATGCGCCTCGGACTCGCACTGGGCTACTGGGGTCGCGGCCCCGACCCGGCCCACCTGCGCCTCGCCACCGAGGCCGAGCGCCTCGGCTACGACTCGGTGTGGACCGCCGAAGCCTGGGGCTCCGACGCCTTCACCCCCCTGACCTGGATCGCCGCGCACACCACCCGGATCCGCCTGGGCACCGCCATCGCGCAGATGGCCGCCCGCACCCCCACCGCCACCGCCATGCACGCCCTCACCCTGGACCACCTCTCCGGCGGGCGGATGATGCTGGGCCTGGGCCTGTCCGGCCCGCAGGTCGTCGAGGGCTGGTACGGCCGCCCGTTCCCCGCCAGCCCGCTGACCGCCACCCGCGAGTACGTCGACGTCATCCGCCAGGTCCTGCGCCGCGAGGGGCCCGTCGCCCTCGACGGCCGCTTCCACCGCCACCCGTACCGCGGCGAGGACGGAACCGGGGTCGGCAAGCCCCTCAAGCCGATCACCCACCCGCTGCGCGCCGGCCTGCCGCTCCTCCTGGGCGCCGAAGGCCCCAAGAACATCGCCCAGACCACGCGGATCGCGGACGGCTGGCTGCCCCTGTACTGGTCACCGACCCGCACGGACGTCTACCGGGCCGCCTTGGCCGACCTCCCCGAAGACTTCATGATCGCGCCGATGGCCCGGGCGCGCGTCTGCGACGACGTCTCCGAGGGCCTGCTGCCGGTCAAGGCGATGCTCGGCTTCTACATCGGCGGCATGGGCCACGCCTCCCGCAACTTCCACGCGGACCTGATGGCCCGCATGGGCTATGCGGAGGAGGCCCACCGCATCCAGCAGCTCTTCCTCGCGGGCCGCAGGCAGGAGGCGGTCCTCGCCGTCCCGGACGCGTTCGCCGACGAGATCTCCCTGATCGGACCGCGCGAGCGGATCGCGGAACGGCTGGACCTGTGGCGCACCGGCCCGGTCACGGACCTCCTGGTCACGGCCCCGGACCCGCACACCCTGCGCGTCCTGGCGGAGCTCAACGGCTGAGGCACCCGCCCGGAGCCGCGGTGCCCCGGAACCCCGTCAGCCCGTCAGCCCGTCAGCCCGTCAGCCCCGGACCGGAGGACGGAATCAGGAGGTTGGAGCCCGGAGACGGCCGATCCTCGGCTACCCCGCCTGCGGCAGGGCCTCCAGCAGCTCCCGCACGTCCAGCGGCATCACGGCGATCTCGATGCTCCCGCCGCCGTCGTAGCAGCAGGTCACGATCCGCGAGCCGGGATGGATGGAGATCCCCTCCTTCATCGACGGCGCCCGCAGGCCGGTCGCCCGCCCCCCGGGCAGCGCCACGACCTCCCCACGGTCGGGAACCCAGCGGGCCGCGCCCCCGTCGGCGTACACCCGCCCCGGCCGCCAGCGACCCGTACCCGCCGGCTGCCGCGCCATCCCCGGGATCCCGGGCACGGGCCCGGCGGCCAGCCGCGCCCTGTGCTTGCGCCGCACCAGCCATCCGACCCCGACGACCCCGCCGGCAAGCACCACGTACTCGATCACCCGCCCATTGAAACAGCCCCGCGGCCGGGGGGCTGTGACGCCCGCCCCGGCCACGGGGCCGACCCGGCCGCAGGGATGCCGGGACCGCGGCCACCGCCACGGCCACGGCCACTGCCACGGCCCAGCGGGCCGGCTTCAGCCACCGAGCTCGGAGGTGCTCGGAACCTTGTCGGTCACCTCGGCACCCGCGCTCCTACCGGCTTCCTTCACGCTCTTGATCACGTCGTCGAAGGACGAGATGTCGGCGTCGCCCGCCTGCCCCTTGCGCAGCTTGCTGCCGAGGTCCTTCAACGACTCGATGCCCGCCATCAGCGGGGCCATCGCCTTCGACAGCAGCGGGTCGCCCTGGGCGTTGTCGGCCGCCGCCTTCAGCCGGTTGTACGCGAACGCGCCCGCCAGACCCGCCTTGATCAGCGCGAACGTCCGACCCTTCGCGCCCTTCTTGAACTTGCCCTCACGGTACGGCTTGACGATCCACTGGTACGTGGCACCCGCCGCGAGCGACGCATTGGCGACGAACCGCGTCTTGGCGAACTTCTGCTTCTCGGCGGACGTGCTCGGCGAGGGCGTCACCGCCGCCCGCTCGTCGGCCTCCGCCGCCGCCGGCTCCGCTGCGGCGAGCGCGGCCAGCTCACCCATCGAAGCGGCGGACAGCTCCTCCCGCTGGGAACCGCCACCGCTGCCGCAGGCGGTGGCACCGGCGAGCAGCGCGGTCGACAGGACCACCGCCGTGAGGGCGCGACGGAATCGGACGGTCGTGGGTACGGACACGGTTTCCTCCGGGGACTCAGACGTCCCCCGCAGCCTCACCCCGCCTCCCGGGGCCCGCCACCCGGCGGACCCGTTCGGGTTTGCGACGCGCCCGGGCGGCAACACGCGCAGCATGGTCTCACACACGCGAGTACGCACCCGAGGAAGCAGTCAGGCAGGCCGGGCCGTCGCTCTGGTGGCGGACGTGCTTGCCTTCGTGATCGTCCTGTGGATCCTGCTCTGGTTCCTGGACGCCAATCAGGGCAACGAGCTGGTCAACTTCATCCACGACGCCGCCAGTTGGCTGGCCGGCTGGTCCTACGACCTGTTCACTTTCAGCCGCGAATGGGTCCAGGTCGTCGTCGGCTACGGCCTGGCCGCCGTCGTCTACGTCCTGATCGGCCACGCCGTGGCCGGCTGGCTCTACCGCCGCTGACGCCGCCGGGCCCCGCACCGCCCGCACACATGAAGGGGTCCTCCCCGCCACGGGCGGGAAGGACCCCGATCCGTCCGTCGGGTCCAGCTCAGCCGCAGCAGTCCGGCTCCAGCCCGGCCGGCAGCGCACCGCCGCCGAACACCTCGGTGGTCGCCTCGTCCCCGCCCAGCGCGGCGACGGCCAGCAGCAGCGACCCGGCGGTCCACGTCGTCTGCTCCACCGGCCACACCGCCTCGTCCTGGAAGACGTACCCCGTCCAGTACATGCCGTTGTCCGCGCGCAAGTGCCCGATCGACCGCAGGATCTCCAGCGCCCGGTCCGACTCCCCCGTCGCCCACAGCGCGAGCGCCAGCTCGCAGGACTCGCCGCCCGTCACCCACGGGTTCGGCAGGACGCACCGCACCCCCAGGTCCGGGACCACGAACTCGTCCCAGCGCTCCTCGATCCGCGCGTTCGCCTCCGCGCCGGTCAGGGCGCCTCCGAGGACCGGGTAGTACCAGTCCATCGAGTAGCGGTCCTTGTCCAGGAACCGTTCGGGGTGACGGCGTATCGCATGCCGCAGCGCGCCCGCCGCCAGCTCCCAGTCCGGCTGCGGCTCCTCGCGGTGCTCGGCGATGGCCAGCGCGCAGCGCAGCGCCTGGTGGATGGACGACGACCCGGTCAGCAGCGCATCCGTGACCGCCGTTCCGTCCGCCTCCCGCTTCCATCCGATCTCACCGCCGGGCTGCTGGAGCGCCAAAACCCACTCCACGGCCGCGTAGACGGACGGCCACATGCGGTCGAGGAAGGCGTCGTCGCCGGTGGACAGGTAGTGGTGCCAGACACCGACGGCCAGGTAGGCGGTGAAATTGCTCTCGCGGCTCGCGTCCTGCGGCTCGGCGGTGTCCACACCACCCGGCCGGTCGGCGTAGGCCGCGTACCAGGATCCGTCCTGGTTCTGGTGCCGGGCCAGCCACGCGTAGGCCCGTTCGGCGGCCTCGTGCTCACCGGCCGCGTCCAGCGCCATCGCCGCCTCGGTGTGGTCCCACGGGTCGAGGTGGTGGCCGCGGAACCACGGGATGGCACCGTCGGCCCGCTGCACCGCGAGGATGCCCGCCACCGTCCGGGCGGCCTGCTCCGCCGTCAGCACGCCTTCCAGGACGAGGTGTTCGGTACGCCCGGGCGAGCTCACTGGGCCGCGCCGACGGGGAGGTGCGGCTTGGTCGCGTACGCCACGAAGCTCTTGCCGATGAGCGGGTTGAGGGCCTGCTCCGCCAGCCGTGTGGCCAGCGGCTTCTTCATGATGTCCCAGACCAGGAGCTTGTGGTACGCCTTGACCGGCAGCGCCTTGTCGTTGTCCACGCCGAAGGCGCACTTGAGCCACCAGTACGGGGAGTGCAGCCCGTGCGCGTGGTGCGTGCCGTACGGCTTGAGGCCCGCGGCCCGCATCTTGCCCAGCAGTTCGTCCGCCTTGTAGATGCGGATGTGCCCGCCCTCGACCTCGTGGTAGGCGTCGGACAGCGCCCAGCAGATCTTCTCCGGACCGTAGCGCGGAACGGTGATGGCGATGCGCCCGCCGGGCTTGAGCACACGAACCATCTCCGCGAGCACGCCCTTGTCGTCGTGGATGTGCTCCATCACCTCGGAGATGATGACCACGTCGAACGAGTCGTCGGGGAAGGGCAGCGCCAGGGCGTCACCCTCCATCGCGGTGGCGGTGGCGCCGGCCGGGGCCTCACCGGCCTCCTTCATCGCGGCGAACCACTTGGCGACCTCGCGGATCTCCTCGCCGTTGCGGTCGACGGCGACCACCTGGGCGCCTCTCCGGTAGCACTCGAAGGCGTGCCGGCCTGCGCCGCAGCCAAGATCGAGTACGCGATCGCCTGCGGCGAGCGGGAACCGGGAGAAATCGACGGTCAGCACGGGGTCCTGCCTTCGCGGTCGCGGGGGTGTTCGGGGGTGGGGACGGTGAGGAGGAGGCGGGAGGTCACCGCGCGCGGCGGCTGCGGTCGGACCGGGACCGCTCGATGGCAGCACGGTAGTGCGCGGCGGTGCCCTCGGCGGCCGCGGCCCAGGTGAAACGGGTCAGGACCCGTTCGCGTCCGGCCGCGCCGAGCCGGGCCCTCAGCTGCGGGTCGCCCAGCATCCGGCCCAGCGCCCCCGCCAGGGCGCCGGCGTCGCCGGGCGGCACCGCGAGGCAGGTCTCCCCGTCCGGGCCGGCGACCTCGGGGATCGCACCGCCGGTGGTGGCGACGAGCGGGGTGCCGGTGGCCATGGCCTCGGCCGCCGGGAGCGAGAAGCCCTCGTACAGCGACGGTACGCACGCCACCTGCGCGCTGCGCACCAGGTCGACGAGCTCGGCGTCGGTGATGCCCTTCACGAAGCGGACGGCGTCCTGGAGGCCGTACGTCTCGATGGCGCGGGCGACGGGACCCTGCTCGGCACGCTTGCCGACCACGACGAGGTGGGCGTCGGGCTGCTCGGTGCGCAGCTTCGCGAGCGCCTCGACGAGGAACACGAGGCCCTTCAGGGGAACGTCGGCGCTGGAGGTCGTGACGATACGGCCCGGCACCTCGGCCACCGACGCGTCCGGCGACCACAGATCGGTGTCGGCACCGATGTGCACGACGTGGATGCGCTCGTCACGGACGCCAAGGTGGTCGGCGATCTCCTGCCGGGAGGACCCGGAGACGGTCAGCACGGACGGCAGTCTGCGGGCCACCCGGCCCTGCATGCGGGTGAAGGCGTACCAGCGGCGTACGGAGGCCCGCTTCAGGCGGCCCTGCGCGGCATCGAGGTCGAGCCTGCGGTCGACGGTGATGGGGTGGTGGATCGTCGTCACCAGGGGCGCGCCGAGGTCGCCGAGGAGACCGTAGCCGAGGGTCTGGTTGTCGTGGACGACGTCGAACTCGCCCGCCCGCCCACGCAGATGACGGCGGGCCCGCAGCGAGAACGTCAGCGGCTCGGGGAAGCCGCCGGTCCACATCGTCGCGACCTCCAGCGCGTCGATCCAGTCCCGGTACTCGTCGCGCCCCGGCGTGCGGAACGGGTCCGGGCTGCGGTACAGGTCGAGGCTCGGGAGTTCGGTGAGCGTGGCACCCGTGTCGAGCACCGGGTAGGGCTGCGCGCCGATGACCTCGACGGAGTGCCCGAGGCGGACCAGCTCGCGCGAGAGGTGGCGGACGTAGACGCCCTGACCGCCGCAGAACGGGTTCCCCTTATAGGTGAGGAGGGCGATGCGCAGCGGACGCTCACCGTCGTCGGCGGGACCCGTGAAAGGGCTCGTCGCCACGGCCTCAGCGGTCACTCTCGGCCCCTTTCTCACTGCACTTTCGCCGGAGCGTAACCGCTCGGATAATGTAGAACAAGTTTCAGACTTGATCCGTCCAAGAGCATTGAATCTACCGGCCGGAAACCACACCGTAAGAGGTGGAGCAGGTGATTCACGCCACGACAACGGCGCCTGAGATGCTGGCTGCGGATCAGCTCGGGGCCAGCCCGCGCAACGACACGGAACGGGACACATGAGTGCGGAAGTGAAGGCCGTCACCACACCGGCATCGCCTCCCCTGACGGAGCGCCAGGAGGCGCGCCGCCGCCGGATCCTGCACGCGAGCGCCCAGCTGGCCAGCCGGGGCGGCTTCGACGCCGTCCAGATGCGCGAGGTCGCCGAGGCCGCCGGGGTGGCCCTGGGCACCCTCTACCGGTACTTCCCGTCCAAGGTGCACCTGCTGGTCGCCACCATGCAGGACCAGCTCCAGCACATGCACACCACGCTGCGCAAGCGCCCACCCGCCGAGGACGAGCCGGCGGCCCGGGTCGCGGAGACCCTGATGCGCGCCTTCCGCGCCCTCCAGCGGGAACCGCAGCTGGCCGACGCGATGGTGCGCGCGCTGACCTTCGCGGACCGCAGCGTGAGCCCCGAGGTCGACACCGTGTCCCGCCTGACCACGGCGATCATCCTGGACGCGATGGGCCTGGAAAACCCACCGACGGCGGAACAGCTGTCGGCGGTCCGGGTCATCGAGCACACCTGGCACTCGGCGCTGATCACGTGGCTGTCGGGCCGCGCCTCGATCGCCCAGGTCAAGATCGACATCGAAACGGTCTGCCGCCTGATCGACCTGACGGCGCCGGAAAAGTCCTGAACCGATTGCCGGAGGCTTCGAGGAGCAGGGCGGGGCCGCGGTCGGGGGCGGGGGCGGCTCGCGGGGATGTCTGCCGCCGGAGCCGCCCCGGGCCCGACCGGTCCGCCCGCGCCAAACCCGCTGGACGGGGGTCACCGCCGCGTCCGATAGTGCGCCCCATGACTTCTCTCGTGCGACACATCACTGTTGACTGCTCCGACGCCTATGCACTGGGCCGTTTCTGGGCCGCCGTGCTGGACGGCTCACTCGGCGACGACGACGTTCCCGGGGATCCCGAGGCACTGGTCACGGCACCCGGATCGGCGTTGCTCTTCGTGACCGTTCCCGACGCCAAGAGTGTCAAGAACCGCGTCCACGTGGACCTTCAGCCACAGGACCGCACCCGCGACGAGGAGGTGGAGCGCATCCTCGCCCTCGGCGCCACCGTCGTCGGCGACCACCGCAGGCCCGATGGCACCGGATGGGTGACCCTGGCCGACCCTGAGGGCAACGAGTTCTGCGTCGAGCGGAGCGCAGCCGAGCGGGAGTGATCGTTGCGGTGGTGGGGCGGGGTCGCCGGCCCGCCCCACCACCGCTTCCCCGCCGCCTACTCCTCCGGTGGGAAGACCGGTTCGCCGGTGGCGGCCACGGTGATCATGATGGCTTCCACCGGGCAGCCCTCGGCCGCCGCGAGGACCGGTTCGCTCGCGTCCGACCGCGGGTTGCGGGGGTGGGACTGGCGCGCCGAGTCCAGGACGAAGCCCTCCGGGGCGTGGTTCACGCACATGCCCGAACCGATGCAGACCCCGCGGTCCACTTCGACCTGCCAGCGGTCTGCCATCAGGCACCCGCCTCGTGGCCGGCGGGCAGGTGGATCATCTTGTGCTCCAGGTACTCGCCCAGGCCCTCGGGGCCGAACTCCCGCCCGAGGCCACTGTTCTTGTAGCCGCCGAACGGCCCCAGCATGTCCAGGCTGAAGGTGTTCACGTTGAAGGTACCGGTGCGGATCCGCCGGGCGAAGTCGATGCCGTGCTCGACGTCGCCGGTCCAGACGCTGCCACTGAGGCCGAACTCCGAGTCGTTGGCGACGCGTACGGCCTCCTCCTCGTCCCCGTAGGGGATCAGGCAGACGACGGGGCCGAAGATCTCCTCACGGGCGATCCGCATGGAGTTGTCGACGTCGCCGAAGAGCGTGGGCTCCACGTACCAGCCCCGGTCGAGGCCGGCCGGACGTCCGCCGCCCGCCAGCACCTTCGCGCCCTCTTCCTGGCCGATCCGGATGTAGTCGAAGGAGCGCTGCTGCTGACGCTGCGCGACGAGCGGGCCGAGCTGCGTCGCCGGGTCGAGCGGGTCGCCGACGACAAGCGCGCCGGCCGCCGCCGCGAGGCCCTCGGCCACCTCCTGGTAGCGGCTGCGCGGGGCGAGGATCCGGGTCTGGGCCACGCAGGCCTGGCCGTTGTTCATCCAGGCGGCGGGGGCGATCTGGGCGACGGCGGTCGCCACGTCGGCGTCGGGGAGGACGACGGCGGCGGACTTGCCGCCGAGTTCGAGGGTCACCCGAGTGAGGTTGCGCGCGGCGACCTCCATCACGCGCCGGCCGGCGGCGACGGAGCCGGTGAAGGCCACCTTGTCGATGCCGGGGTGGCCGACGAGGTACTCGCCGACCTCGCGGTCGGCGGGCAGGATCGACAGCACACCCTCGGGCACTCCGGCCTCACGCGCGATGTCGGCGAGGATGTAGGAGTCCAGCGGCGCCTCCGGGGAGGGCTTGAGGATCACGGTGGAGCCGGACAGCAGCGCGGGAGCCAGCTTGGCGGCCGCTACGAACTGCGGGACGTTCCAGGGGATGACGGCGGCGACGACGCCCACAGGTTCGCGGCGCACCAGGATCGGGCCGAGCACGCCCCGGCGGTACTCCTCGTAGGGGTAGGCGCGCGCGACGGTGATCGCGGCGTCGTAGACCATCATCGGGCCGAGCGCCTGGGCGAGGACGCTCCAGGAGTAGGGGGAGCCGTTCTGGGAGCTGATCGAGCGGGCTATCTCCTCGTGGCGGACGGCGATGGCGTCCTTGATGCGGGCGACGACCGCGATCCGCTCCTCCAACGTCATCCGCGGCCAGGGGCCTTCGTCGAAGGCCTTGCGCGCGACGGCGACGGCCCGGTCGACATCGGCCTCGGACGCGTGCGGGACGGAGCCGATGACCTGCTCGGTGTGTGGGGAGACGATCCGGATGGTGTCGGTGCCCAGCGGATCGACCCACTCGCCGCCGATGAACAGTTGTCCGTGTTCCACGAGCTCCGTCATGGCTGAGGCCTCCTGCGGCTTGGCGTTTCCGAACTGATACCAGTTCTAGTTCCAGGAGTCCACGGCCGGGACGGAAGCGGGGAGAAGATCAAACGACTAGCCAGAAAGCCGTCCAGATGGTCGACTTGGGCTACTAATGGAACACGTTCTCGCCCGAGGACGGCCGACAGCCGGAGGGATCATGTCTCAGGACACGTCACAGGTCACCGATCACGGCGGAGGCGTGTGGGGGATCAAGGTGCCCATTCCCGACAACCCTCTCGGGCACACCCTCGTCCACGTCCTCGACACCGACCGCGGCCCGGTCCTCGTCGACACCGGCTGGGACGACCCCGAGTCCTGGGACGCGCTCGTCGCCGGCCTCGCCGCCCTGGACATCGCGGTCGCCGACGTCCACGGCGTGGTCATCACCCACCACCACCCCGACCACCACGGACTGTCCGGCCGGGTCCGCGAGGCGGCCGGCGCGTGGATCGCCATGCACGCCGCCGACACCGAGGTCGTCCTGCGCACCCGCTCCGCCGAGCCCGGCGTGTGGTGCGACTACCTGAGCGCGAAGCTGGCCGCCGCCGGAGCGCCCGAGGAGCACATCGCCCCGCTGCGCGCCGCCCGCGCGAGCGGCCGCATGCGAACCCTGCCCGGGCTGCGCGCCGCCGTCCCCGACCGGGAGATCGTCCCCGCCGAACTGCTCCCCCTCGCCGGACGCCGGCTGCGCGCCGTCTGGACACCCGGCCACACCCCCGGCCACGTCTGCCTGCACCTGGAGGAACGGCACCCGGCGGGACTCCCCGGCAACGGCCGCCTCTTCTCCGGCGACCACCTGCTGCCCGGCATCTCCCCGCACGTCGGCCTCTACGAGGCCCCCGACGACACCCGCGTCACCGACCCCCTCGGCGACTACCTCGACTCCCTCGAACGCATCGGCCGGCTGGAGCCCGCCGAGGTACTGCCCGCCCACCAGCACGCCTTCACCGACGCTCCCAGCCGCGTGCGCGAGCTCCTGCACCACCACGAGGAGCGCCTGGCAGGGCTGCGGGCGCTGCTCGCCGAACCGCTGACCCCGTGGGCGCTGGCCGAACGGATGGAGTGGAACCGGCCCTGGGAACAGATCCCGTACGGCTCCCGCAACATCGCCGTCTCGGAAGCGGAGGCGCATCTGCGGCGCCTGGTCAAGCAGGGCCGCGCCGAGGCGGTCCCGGGCACCGACCCGGTGGCGTACCGGGCGCTGTGACGGCGGGCGCAGGACCGGACACGGGGCCGCGGACGGGGCCGGACGCCGGCCCCTCACGGGGCTGCAGGCAAGGGCCCCGCACTCGGCGGCACCGGCCACCCCGGGCCCGGGGGCTACGGGCCGGTAGAGTGAGGCGGTCGTCCACACCCGTACGGGGGGAAGCCGGTGCGATTCCGACGCTGACCCGCAACCGTGACCCGCCCCCGGCACCACCCCGGGCGGGAAGCCGGAATGCCCCGTACGCCGAGTGCGCGGCTCGCGCCGCCGGTCCTCCCGGCGGCCGGCACCGTCGAGGAAAACGGAGCCGGAGCCCGGTGCCCGTGCGTGCCTGCCCCGGTTCCCCAGCAGGAGAGGCACCCTCCCCCATGACCGTCCGCCGCAGCGCCGCCGCGCTCGCCGCCTCCGCCGTGCTCTGCGTGGGCGTCGCCCCCGCGGCCCTCGCCGACACCGCGCCGCCGTCCCCCTCCGCGCCCCCGGTCATCCCCTCCGGCCTCTACGGCAAGAAGGACCCCTCCTTCGACGGCGTGTGGCGGCAGTCCTTCGCGCTGCTCGCCCAGGACACCGTCGGCGTCAAGCCCGCCGAGCAGGCCGTGGACTGGCTGGTCGGTCAGCAGTGCGCGAACGGCTCCTTCGCCGCCTTCCGTGCGGACACCACCAAGGACTGCGACGCGACCGCGTACATCGACTCCAACGCGACGGCCGCGGCCGTACAGGCGCTGACCGCACTCGGCGGCCGCGACGACAGCGTCAAGAAGGCGATCGGCTGGCTGAAGTCCGTACAGAACGAGGACGGCGGCTGGAGCTCCAACCCCGGCGGCGCCATGGACACCGGCACCGACGCCAACTCGACCGCCCTCGTCATCAGCGCCCTGGCCGCGGCGGGCGAGAAGCCGGCCGAAACGAAGTCGAAGGCGGGCAAGTCCCCCTACGAGGCGCTGCTCTCCTTCCAACTGGGCTGCGCCACCGAGCCGGCCGCCGACCGGGGCGCCTTCGCGTTCCAGCCGGTCGAGGGCAAGCTGGTCGCCAACGCCGACGCCACGGCCGCCGCGGCGCTGGCCGGCCTCGGCAAGGGCGCGGCCGTCGTCCCGTCCGGTACGGACACCCCCGCGACGCCGCTGACCTGTCCGGCGGCGCCGGCCGCGGACCCGGCGGCCGACGCCGAGGCCGCCGCCCAGGGCGCCGCGGGCTACCTGGCCGAGGCCCTCGGGAAGGACGGCCACCTGACCGCCCTCACCCCCGGGGCGGACCAGCCGACCCCGGACCCCGGCAACACCGCCGACGCGGTGATCGCGCTGGCCGCGGCCGGGCACAAGCAGTCGGCGGCGGGCGCGCTGCAGTGGCTGAAGACCAACTCCGCCGCGTGGGCCGAGGGCTCCCCGGCGGCCCTGGGCACCCTGGTCCTGGCTGCGCACGCCACCGGCACCGACCCGAAGTCCTTCGGCGGCACCGACCTCGTGGCCGCGCTGAACGCCACCGGCCCGGCCCCGCAGGGCGCGGACACCGGCGCGAGCGAGGTGAAGGGCGAGAAGGAGAAGCCGTCCGGCGGCCAGAACATCTGGTGGATCATCGGTGCGGGCGCGGCTGCCGGTATGGGCATCGGCATCCTGCTGAGCGGCCGTCGCAGGAAGAACCAGCTCTGATGCGCCGCCGCCTGCCCGCCGCGGCGTTCACCCTCGGCGTCGTCCTGGCCCTGCTGGCCGCCGCTCCGGCGCTGGCCGCCGGCTACCGCTACTGGTCGTTCTGGGACGGCGCGGGCGGCCAGTGGTCGTACGCCGCGCAGGGGCCGTCGCTGGCCCGGCCCGCGGACGGTTCCGTCCAGGGTTTCCGCTTCGCGGTCAGCAGGGACGCGGCGGCGGAGGCGGCCACGCCGCGGGCCGCGGCCGACTTCGAGGCCGTGTGCGGGGCGACCGCCCCGGCGGAGGGCCGCAAGCGGGTGGCCCTCGTCATCGACTTCGGCGTGCAGGCGGACGCCCCCACAGGTGAGGTTGTACCGCAGGAGGCCCCGCGCACGGCCTGCGCGCAGGTGGCGCCGGAGGCGACGACGGCCGAGGCGCTGGCGGCGGTCGCGAAGCCGCTGCGCTACAACAGTGCGGCGCTGCTCTGCGCGATCTCGGGCTACCCGCAGCACGGCTGTGGGGAGCAGATCGCCGAGACGGGCGCGGCCCGGGCCTCCGCGGAGCCGTCCGGGTCCGCCCCGGGCGGCGGCCCGTCCGCCGGTCTGTTGGTGGGCATCGCCGCGGTCGCAGCCCTGGCCGCCGCGGGCGTGTGGCAGTCCCGCCGCCGGGGCCGATGACCCCTTCCGTCCCGCGCCCGGCCGGTGGCCCCGCCGCAAGCCCGGCCGGAGCATCCGCCGGAGGACGCGCGGGAGCCCCGGCCGGGGCACACACCGGAGCCGCGCCCGGCGACGTGCCCCCGGCCCGCCGGAGCGCGCCCGGGGCGGCGCGTTCCCCGCGCAGGTCGGCATACGAGCGGTTCGGGCCCCCGCGTGACGGCCGGGCCACCGCCCTGCACGCGGGGGCCTGGTGGCTGTGGGCCCTGGGTCTGGCCACCGCGGCGTCCCGCACGACCAATCCGCTCCTGCTGGGACTGATCGTCGGCGTCGCCGGATTCGTGGTCGCGGCCCGCCGCACCGATGCTCCCTGGGCCCGCTCCTACGGGGCGTTCCTCAAGCTCGGCCTGGTCGTCATCGGCCTGCGCCTGCTCTTCTCGATGCTGCTGGGTTCGCCCATACCCGGCACGCACACCCTCTTCGTCCTCCCCGAGGTGCCGCTGCCCGCGTGGGCGCAGGGCATCCGGTTCGGCGGCAGGGTCACCGCCGAGCAGGTCGTCTTCGCGTTCTACGACGGTGCGAAGCTGGCCGCGCTCCTGGTCTGCGTGGGTGCGGCGAACGCCCTCGCCCATCCGGCCCGGCTGCTGAAGTCGCTGCCGGCCGCCCTGTACGAGGCGGGGGTCGCCGTCGTCGTTGCCCTGACCTTCGCGCCGAACATGGTCGCCGACGTCGTGCGCCTGCGCACCGCTCGCAGGCTGCGCGGGCGTCCCACCGGCGGGATCGGGGCCGTCCTGCAGATCGGCCTGCCGGTGCTGGAGGGCGCCCTGGAACGCTCGGTCGCGGTCGCCGCGTCGATGGACGCCCGCGGCTACGGCCGTACGGCCCGGGTCCCGCCGGCCGTCCGGCACACGACCACCGTCCTCACCCTCGGCGGGCTGCTCGGCATGTGCGCGGGCACGTACGGTCTGCTGGCCGCGCAGGGCGCCGCGTACGGGCTGCCCGTGCTCGGCATCGGGGTGGTCCTGGCGCTGGCGGGGCTGCGGCTCGGCGGGCGCCGGTCGGTCCGCACCCGTTACCGGCCGGACCGGTGGGGGGCGCGCGCCTGGCTGGTCGCCGGTTCCGGGGCGGCCGTCGCGGGTCTGCTCATCCATGCCGGCGGTGTCGATCCGACCGGTATGCACCCGGGGGTGGTCCCGCTGGAGGCTCCCTCGCTGCCGTTGTGGCCGGCGGCCGCGGTCCTGATCGGTCTGCTGCCCGCCCTCGTGGCACCCGTACCGCCGAAGGAGGCGTCGCAGTGATCCGCTTCGAGCAGGTGTCGGTCGTCTACGACGGCGCCTCCGCCCCTTCGCTGCGGGGCGTGGACCTGGAGATCCCGGAGGGCGAGCTGACGCTGCTGGTCGGCCCGTCCGGGGTCGGCAAGTCCACGCTGCTGGGGGCGGTGAGCGGGCTGGTCCCGCACTTCACGGGCGGCACCCTGCGCGGCCGGGTCACGGTCGCGGGCCGTGACACGCGCACGCACCGGCCGCGGGAGCTCGCGGACGTGGTGGGCACGGTGGGCCAGGACCCGCGGGCGCACTTCGTGACGGACGTGGTGGAGGACGAGCTGGCCTACGGGATGGAGTCCCTGGGCCTGCCGCCCGCGGTGATGCGCCGCCGGGTGGAGGAGACCCTGGACCTCCTGGGCCTGAACGAGCTGCGGGACAGGCCGATCGCGACGTTGTCCGGCGGCCAGCAGCAGCGGGTGGCGATCGGCTCGGTGCTGACGACGCACCCGAAGGTGCTGGTGCTGGACGAGCCGACGTCCGCGCTGGACCCGGCGGCGGCCGAGGAGGTCCTGGCGGTCCTCCAGCGGCTGGTCCACGACCTGGGCACGACCGTGCTGATGGCGGAGCACCGGCTGGAGCGGGTGGTGCAGTACGCCGACCGCGTCCTGCTGCTGCCGGCCCGCGGCGCGGCGCCGGTCCTGGGCTCCCCGGCGGAGGTGATGGCCGTCTCCCCCGTCTGCCCGCCGGTGGTCTCCCTGGGCCGTGTTGCGGGCTGGTCCCCGCTCCCCCTCTCGGTCCGCGACGCCCGCCGCCGGGCCGCGCCGCTGCGTAGCCGTCTGGCGTCGACTCCTGCCCCCGGGGCCGCCCGCGGCGCCGTGTCCAGGGCTCTGCCCGGACCGGCGCACCGCACGCCCCCGGGGCCTGGTGTTGCGGCCTCGCCCGCGACCTCGCCGGTGTCCGGGGCGGGGGCGGCCGGGGGCGCAGCCCCCATCGGGGGCGGGGCCGCACCCGGCCTGCTCGCCCGCATACTGCGCCGGGGCGGCGGCAAGCCGGACACCACCGTGCGCGCCGAAGGTGCCGAGCCCGCCGCAAGCGACACCGCTCGGGTGCGGAACCTCGGCCTGCGCCGTGACCGCACCGAGGTGCTGCGCGGCATCGACCTCACGGTGGCTCCCGGCGAGACCATCGCCGTGATGGGCCGCAACGGCGCCGGCAAGTCCACCCTGCTGTCGACGCTCGTCGGTACGCTCACCCCCACCACCGGCGCGGTGACCGTCGGCGGCCGGGCCCCGCACCGCACTCCTCCGCCCGAGATGGTGCGCCGTGTCGGCCTGGTCCCGCAGGAGCCCCGCGACCTGCTCTACGCCGACACGGTCGCCGCCGAGTGCGCCGCCGCCGACTCCGACGCCGCCGTGCCCCCCGGCACCTGCCGCGACCTCGTCTCGGAGCTGCTGCCCGGCGTCCCCGACGACACCCACCCCCGGGACCTCTCCGAAGGCCAGCGCCTGGTCCTGGCGCTGGCCCTGGTGCTGACGGGCCGGCCCGCCCTGCTGCTGCTCGACGAGCCCACCCGGGGTCTGGACTACGCCGCCAAGGCCCGCCTGATCGAGATCCTGCGAGGTCTGACCGCCGACGGCCACGCCGTCGTCCTGGCCACCCACGACGTGGAGCTGGCGGCCGAGCTGGCCGACCGCGTGGTGATCCTGGCGGGCGGAGAGGTCGTGGCGGACGGGCCGACCGCGGAGGTCGTGGTGTCCTCCCCGGCTTTCGCGCCGCAGGTGGCGAAGGTGCTGGCGCCGGGCCACTGGCTCACCGTCGGCCAGGTCGCCGAGGCCCTCGACACGGCGGCGACCCGATGACCCGCCCGGTCAGCCGGCCGGTGCGGATCGGTCCCCGGGCCGCCGCCGCCCTGGTGCTGGTCAGTCTCATCGGCATCGCAGCCTTCGGCTGGCCGCTCCTGGCGGACCGGCAGTCGGGGCTGGCGCACTCCCAGGACGCCCCGTGGCTCTTCGCGGCGCTGCTGCCCCTCCTCGTCGCCGTCGTCGTGGCGACGATCGCGGACAACGGCATGGACGCGAAGGCGGTGGCGATGCTCGGCGTGCTCGCGGCCGTCGGGGCGGCGCTGAGGCCGTTGGGGGCGGGCACGGCCGGCCTGGAGCCGATGTTCTTCCTGCTGGTGCTGGCCGGCCGGGTCCTCGGTCCGGGCTTCGGGTTCGTGCTGGGCTCGGTGACGATGTTCGCCTCCGCCCTGCTGACGGGCGGCGTCGGGCCGTGGATGCCGTTCCAGATGCTGGCGATGGGCTGGTTCGCGCTGGGCGCGGGGCTGCTGCCGGGCCCGGAGCGGATCCGGGGCCGGGCGGAGCTGCTGATGCTGGCCGCGTACGGCTTCGCGGGTGCCTTCGGGTACGGCACGATCATGAACCTGCAGGGGTGGGTGATCCTCCAGGGCATGGGGCAGGGCGTCTCCTTCCATCCGGGGGATCCGGTGGCCGCGAACCTCGTGCGCTTCCTCGCCTACTGCCTGGCGACGTCGCTGGGCTGGGACCTGGGCCGGGCGGCGCTGACGGTCGTCCTGACGCTCACGCTCGGCGGCACCCTGCTCAGGGCCTTGCGGCGGGCGACGCGCAGGGCGGCGTTCGATGCACCCGTCTCCTTCGATTCCGGGGACGGTGACGGCCGTACGGCTGCCGCGGAGCGGTACGCGTCGGACCACCGAGGGTGAGGTCGGGGGCCCTCGCCGGTGAGGCGGCCCACAGGACGCAGGTCACATACGACGGCGGCTAGGAGGTCAAGGAGCACCCTTTCGACCACTTTTCGTCAGGTTTGGGCGAGGCGTGGGGGGCCCAGGCGTACGAGGCGGGCTAGTAGGCGGGGCCTTTGCCAGGCCGTCGGGGCGTCGGTAGAACTGAACGTGTCGCAAGGCGGCAGGGGTGCTCCACCCCCCGCCGACGAACCCCTCTCCCCCGCGTGAGTGGCTCACGCACGCCTTCGGCGTGCGTGCGACCGCCCTTGTCCCCTTCGGAAGGTTCATCCGTGTCCCACACCGTCATCCGCCGCATCGCCGCCTCCAAGAAGACCCTCGTCGGTTCCGTGCTCGCCCTGGGCGTCGCCGGTTCCATGCTGGCCGCGGTTCCCGCCCAGGCCGCTCCGACGGGCGCCAAGGCGATCGCGCAGCAGATGATCAAGGACCCGGCGCAGTTCGCGGCCTTCGACAAGATCGTCTCGCACGAGAGCGGCTGGAACCACACCGCCACCAACGCCTCCTCCGGCGCGTACGGCCTGGTCCAGGCCCTGCCGGCCTCGAAGATGGCCTCCGCGGGCGCCGACTGGAAGACCAACCCGGCCACCCAGATCAAGTGGGGCCTGGACTACATGAACGAGCGCTACGGCAGCCCGGTCCAGGCCTGGAACTTCTGGCAGGCCAACCACTGGTACTAAGCCGCGGCCCGTCCGCAACAGCAGCGACGGCAGCGACAGCAGCAACAGGACGTTCGAAGGCCCCGGTGGCCGGCCTCCCCAGGTCCGGCCACCGGGGCCTTCCGCATCCCATCCCACGGGAGCGCAGGCGCCCTGCGCGCCGGGGCGCGCGGGGCGCGGTCAGAGGCGCTGGATGATCGTCCCGGTCGCGAGCGCACCGCCGGCGCACATGGTGATCAGGGCGAACTCCTTGTCGCGGCGCTCCAGTTCGTACAGGGCGGTCGTGATCAGGCGGGCGCCGGTGGCGCCGACGGGGTGGCCGAGGGCGATGCCGCCGCCGTTGACGTTGACCTTCTCCAGGTCCTGGTCGAAGACCTTGGCCCAGCTGAGGACGACGGAGGCGAAGGCCTCGTTGATCTCGACGAGGTCGATGTCCTTGAGCGACATCCCCGCCTTGCCGAGGACGGCCCGCGTCGCGTCGATCGGCCCGTCGAGGTGGTAATGGGGGTCGGCGCCGACGAGGGTCTGGGCGACGATCCGGGCGCGCGGCCTGAGCTTGAGGGCGCGGGCCATCTTGCGCGAGGCCCACATCACGGCGGCGGCGCCGTCGGATATCTGCGAGGAGTTTCCCGCGGTGTGCACGGCGGTGGGCATGACCGGCTTGAGCCGGGCCAGGGCCTCCATGCTGGTGTCGCGCAGACCCTCGTCCCGGTCGACCAGGCGCCACATGCCCTGGCCGGCGACCTGCTCCTCCTCCGTGGTCGGCACCTGCACGGCGAAGGTCTCACGCTTGAACCGCTCCTCCGCCCAGGCGGCGTTGGCCCGCTCCTGGGACAGCAGGCCGAGGCGGTCGACGTCCTCCCGGCCCAGGCCTCGGTTGCGGGCGATGCGTTCGGCGGCCTCGAACTGGTTGGGGAGGTCGACGTTCCACTCATCCGGGAAGGGCTTGCCCGGGCCGTGCTTGGATCCCGAACCCAGCGGCACTCGGCTCATGGCCTCGACCCCGCAGGCGATGCCGATGTCCAGAACACCGCCGGAGATCATGTTGGCGACCATATGGTTGGCCTGCTGCGAGCTGCCGCACTGGCAGTCCACGGTCGTCGCCGCGGTCTCGTAGGGCAGCCCCATGGCGAGCCAGGCATTGCGCGCGGGGTTCATGGACTGCTCGCCGGCGTGGGTGACGGTGCCGCCGACGATCTGCTCGACGCAGTCCGGCTGGATTCCGGTACGGGCGAGCAGCTCACGATAGGTCTCGCCGAGCAGGTAGGCGGGATGGAGATTGGCGAGCGCACCTCCGCGCTTGCCGATGGGGGTGCGTACGGCTTCGACGATGACGGGTTCCGCGGCCATGAGCTCGTCCTCTCCTGCACAGCGCCAGCGCGGCGGGCCGTCCCGGCGCCCCGCCCCGAACTAGTACGCGTTCTAGTTCTATCCGCAGTCTCGTGACGCGGAGCCCGGCACGCAAGGGTCTTGCACGTGCCCTGCACGGATTCCACACGCAACAGTTGACGCGCCGGCCCTTGTGACTTCTGGAACTCGTTACTACCTTCGAGGCCAACTTCTGATGGTCCGTCAGACTTTGGAGTTGCCCGATGTCCTGCCCCGCGCTCCCCGACGGCTTCGACGCCACCGACCCCGACCTCCTCCAGAGCCGGGTCCCCCACCCGGAGTTCGCACAGCTGCGACAGACCGCTCCCGTGTGGTGGTGCGCGCAACCCCGGGGGGTCACCGGCTTCGACGACGAGGGGTACTGGGCCGTGACCCGGCACGCGGACGTCAAATACGTCTCCACGCACCCCGAGTTGTTCTCCTCGACCACCAACACCGCGATCATCCGGTTCAACGAGCACATCGAGCGCGACGCGATCGACGCCCAGCGGCTGATCATGCTGAACATGGATCCGCCGGAGCACTCCCGCGTGCGCCAGATCGTGCAGCGCGGCTTCACCCCGCGCGCCATCCGCGGGCTGGAGGCGGCCCTGCGCGACCGGGCCCGGAAGATCGTCGAGGAGGCCGCCGCGGCAGCGGCCGACGGAAGCTTCGACTTCGTCACGCAGGTGGCGTGCGAACTCCCGCTGCAGGCCATCGCCGAACTGATCGGCGTGCCGCAGAAGGACCGCTCCAAGATCTTCGACTGGTCGAACAAGATGATCGCCTACGACGACCCGGAGTACGCGATCACGGCCGAGGTCGGCTCCAACGCCGCCATGGAACTCATCGGCTACGCGATGAACCTCTCGGCGCAGCGCAAGGAGTGCCCGGCGAACGACATCGTGACCCAGCTGGTGGCCGCCGAGGGCCAGGGCAACCTCGGCTCCGACGAGTTCGGCTTCTTCGTACTGCTGCTGGCTGTCGCGGGCAACGAGACCACGCGCAACGCCATCAGCCACGGCATGCACGCCTTCCTGACCCACCCCGAGCAGTGGGAGCTCTACAAGGCGGCCCGGCCGTCCACCGCCGCGGAGGAGATCGTCCGCTGGGCCACCCCTGTGGTGTCCTTCCAGCGCACTGCCACCCAGGACACCGAGCTCGGCGGCCAGAAGATCAAGGCGGGAGACCGGGTGGGGATGTTCTACTCCTCCGCCAACCACGACCCCGAGGTCTTCCGGGACCCGGACGTCTTCGACATCACCCGCGACCCGAACCCGCACCTGGGCTTCGGCGGTGGCGGTCCGCACTTCTGCCTCGGAAAGTCCCTGGCCGTCATGGAGATCGACCTGATCTTCAACGCCCTGGCCGACGCCCTGCCCGGACTGCGGCTGACCGGGGAGAACCCGCGCCGGCTGCGGGCCGCGTGGCTCAACGGCATCAAGGAGCTCCGGGTCAGCCACGGCTGACCCGGAGCCCGGGGCAGCGGCGGCGAGGTCCGCTCCGCCCGCCCGCGGCCCGGCCTCTGCCCCGGTCCCGACCCCGGTCCCGATCCCTGGCCCGGTCCCTGGCCCGGTCCCTGGCCCGGTCCCGGCCGTCCACCGGCTCCTGGCGTCCACCGGTCGCCGCGGACCGCCTTTCGAGTGGCGCCACCACCCGGACGGGGTGATCCTGACTCACAGCGGCGATCCAGCCGAAGGGGCGCCGGGGCGGCATGCGCCCCGGCGCCCCTTCGGCCTGCGCGGCCCGGGTCGCCCCGCCGCCGCCTGGGGGCACTCCTAGAGGCGCGGGCCTGCGACAGGCTCGGCCGCCGTCGCCGTCGCCGTCGCCGCCGGCACGGCAACCGCTGCGGCACGCTCCGGACCGTCCCCGCTCGGCTGCGCCGGGAGGTCCACGCGCAGGCTGCGAGGTCCGGACAGGACGTGGACGAGCCCGAAGCCGGCGGTCACGACGACCGCTCCGCCGGCCGCGTCCAGCACCCAGTGGTTGGCGGTGGCGACGATCGCGCACACCGTGATCAGCGGGTGCAGTGCCCCCAGCAGCTTCAGCCCGCCCTTCGGGGCCAGCATCACGATGACGATCCCGCACCACAGGGACCAGCCGAAGTGCAGCGAAGGCATCGCCGCGTACTGGTTGGAGATCGCGGTCATGGCCCCGTACGACGGGTTGGCGAGGTCCTGTGGGCCGTGCACGGTGTCGACGAAGCCGAGCCCGGGCATCAGGCGCGGCGGGGCGAGCGGGTAGAGCCAGAACCCGGCGAGGGCGAGGACGGTGGCCAGGCCCAGGGAGGCACGGGCCCAGCGGTAGTCGCCGGGGCGCCGCCAGTAGAGGACGGCCAGGATCGTCAGGGGGACCACGAAGTGGAAGGAGGTGTAGTAGAAGTTGAAGAAGGCCTCCAGCCAGGGCGTCGCCACCACGGCCTGGTTCACGGCGTGCTCGATGTCGAGCCCGAGCGCCCTCTCCATCCCGAGGATCTGGCGGCCGTTGCCCTCGGCGAGGGAGCGGCTGGTGGGCGCGGCCGCCCGGATGTGGGAGTAGAGCGAGTAGCCGACCCGTATCAGCAGGAGTTCCAACAGCAGGTTCGGGCGGGACAGCACCCGCCGCCAGAACGGCATCAGCGGCACGCGCGACCAGCGGGCCGCCGCCGGCCGGGCGTGGTCGGTCGGCACGGGGTCGCGCCAGTACGGGGACGAGCGGGGCAGGAACGGCACCGCGCAGGCCGCCGCCACCGCGGTGAGCAGCAGCACGTTGTCGCGTACGGGCGCCAGCACGGCCAGGTTCGGCAGCAGTACCGCGCTCGGCAGGGTCATGGCGAGGACCACGGCCACCGGCCACACCCGCCGGTCGGCGGCACGCTTGCCCACCTTGCCCGCGACGGCGAGGAGCACCCACAGCAGCTGGTGGCGCCAGCCGGTCGGGGACACGGCGACGGCCGCGCAGCCGGTGACGGCGACGGCGAGCAGCAGCTGGCCGTCGCGGGCATAGCGGACCGCGCGGCGCAGGCCGAACCAGACGATGGCGCCCGCGAGGACGGCGTAGAGCAGGACCTCTGCCGGTCCGCTCAGGCCCAGGCGCAGCAGCGCGCCGTGCACGGACTGGTTGGCGAGGCTTTCGGGCGAGCCGCCGAGCCCGGTGCCGCCCAGGTGGTGCACCCAGTACGTCCAGGAGTCGCGCGGCAGGGCCGCCCACGACAGGGCGGTGGCCGCGCCGAACGCCGCGGCGGCGGTCCGGGCGGCGGGGCGGCGTCCGGTCAGCCACAGCAGTGGGGCGAAGAGCAGCAGCGCCGGCTGGACCGCGGCGCCAACACCGACGAGGAGGCCGGCCGGCCGGCCGCCGGGCGCCCGGAAGACGGCGAGTAGCACCAGCAGGACGGGGACGACGGCGGTCCGGCCGGGCGAGGCGGCCTCGCGAACGGGCAGCGAGACCATCATCAGGGCCGTCAGGACGGGGGCGGCCAGCAGCGCGGTGCGACGCGGCACAGGGTCGGGCAGGCCGCGGGCGGCGACGAGGCCGATGGCGGCGACGCACAGCAGCGTCACGCAGGTCCATGCCACCTCCAGGGAGGGGGCAGCGAGTCCGGCGATCGGCCTGAGGACCAGCCCGGCGAAGGGAGTGCCGGCGAACTGTCCGGAGGCGTAGAGCGAGCCTCCGCCGCCGCCCGCGCCGCCGGAGGCCGGAAGGCTGCCGGGGAGGTGGAAGCCGCCCAGCCACTCGGCCGGTGGCACGCGCAGCACCGCGGCGGCCTGTCTGACGGCGAGGGCGCCGGCCAGCGCCCACAGCAGGAGCCGCGCCGCGCCGAGTCTGCTGCCGTCGCCTATGCCCCCGGCATGTCCGTTAGCTGTGCCGTGCTCCGCCGCGTTCGCCACGCCCCGCCGGCCTCCCGCCCCTGTTGACCGCAACCCCGACTTCGCCTGGCTGCCGCGCTCCCTTACCCGCACGACGATATCCCCCGCGGGATCCCCGGGACGGCTCGATGGGCATCGTGATGGCCCGCGAACGGCGCCACGGCCCTCGCGTACGGGCTCACCTGGCACGATCCCCGTCCCGGCCGGCCCGGCAGAGACCAGTGGTGCGCGAGAGGCCGGCCGGGCGGGCGGGGATCGCGGCGGATCCGGTGAAGGCTGGCGGCGTGCAGTGACGCGGTCGACTCCGGGGTCTGCCGCGTAGCGTGGGAACACAGGAGGTGAGGGTCATGACCGGACCGATACTGACCGAGGTCAGCGCGGTCGTCCCGGCTGGCCGCGAAGCGGACCTCGTCACGGCCTACCGTGAGCTCGTCGCCCGCCCGCTGCCCGACGGGCTGATCCGAACCGAGCTGCTGAGCGGGCCGGACGGGCGCTGGCGGATCCAGACGCTGTGGCGGGACCTCGCCGCCCTCGACGCCATGCGCGCGGCCCCCGAGGGTCCGGCAGCACCTCGACTCTTCCGTGACGTCGGCGCTGAACCCGAGCTTGGGCTGTTCGACGTCAGAGTCCGCTACACCGCCCCCGGCGCATAGCCGGTGGGGTTGTGCCCCGTGCCAGCAGCGGGGTCAGAGATCGACGATTCGAGGGGAGCCGCGCACCGGCAGGGGCGCGGCGGCAAGAGGCGCGGCCGCGAGGGGCGCGGCGGCGAGGGGCGCCCCGACAGCGGACCGGTCGGGCTCACCCCCCCCTTGCGGCCGTTCCGCCCCTCGGGCCGTTCCACGCTCTCGGACCGACGACCGGCAGGCGTCGATCCCGCCGCGCCACGGGGGTGGCCGGCGCACCGTCCTCACGGTGCTTTGACCGGGGGATGTAGGAGACTGCACGCACGTGATCAAGGCCGGGTGCAGTGCCCGGCCTGTGTTTCCCGAGAGGTGTCATGTGCCCAGCATCGTGAAGATCAACGTGCTGACGGTTCCCGCCGAGCAGCGGGAGGTCCTGGAGCGGCGCTTCGCGTCGCGGGCCGGGGCGGTGGAGGGTTCGGACGGGTTCGAGTGGTTCGAGCTGCTGCGCCCCGTCGAGGGCACCGAACAGTACCTCGTCTACACGCGGTGGCGTTCGGAGGAGGACTTCCAGGCCTGGATGGAGGGGCCGATGAAGGCTGCTCACCAGGGCGGCGCCGGGGCGGGCGGACCGGCCGGTGCGGAGCGTCCGGCACCGGCGGCTTCGGCTTCGACGGTGTGGTCGTTCGAAGTCGTGCAGCAGGCGGGGCCGAAGCAGGCCTGACGCCTACCGGCCGGGCGCCTGGAGCGCGTGCGGGCGCCCGTACCCCACGCTCCGCCGCCCCGGGCGGATGCTGCCGAGCGGTCCCCCCGACGGTCTTACCGGGCGTCTTCCCGGGCGGGCGGGCCATCGGGGACGGCCGCACAGGTCGGGCGGGGCGGGGTCGGGACCGGGGGAGCGGGGTCGGAGTCGGAGTCGCGTCAGCTCCAGAAGGTGTCCTCCTCGTCGATGTCCGCGGTGCACTGGTCGATGTCGGTGATCTTGTGACCGACGATCGTGAAGAAGAGGCCTTGGCGGATCTCGATGCCCCGGTCACCGCGGTCGCCGCGCGCCGTGTGGAAGCTCATCACGTGTCCGCGCCCGTCCGCGAGCACCGACTCCAGGTGAACCTGGAAGGTGCCCATGGTCTCCTCGCCGAGACGGCGGTAGAAGTCGAGGACGTGCTCCCGGCCCTTGTGGTGTCCGGACATGGGGTTGCTGCCCGGCACGTGGTGGATGACGTCGGCGGTCATGAGCGCGCCCAACGCCTCCATGTCGCCCTTGCCGAAGGCCTCGTAGCCGCGGCGGATCAGGGCACAGTCCGCATGCTCTGCCATGGCGTTCACACCCTCCAGGGAGGCAGAATGTCGTTTTTCCTATCATCAGCCTGCCGTTGTGGATATTCCACGCGGGAGATCGCACCCCGACTCCACAATGACGCCATGACCACGCACAGCGAACCCCGCCCGCCGACACCGGCCCCTTCCACCTCCCCTTCCCCTTGCCCTCCCTCTTCCCCGTCGTGGACCGTGTGCCCCGAACCGTTCACGACGGTCGACGCCACCCGGCTGCGCCGCGCCTACTACGCCGAAGTAGCCGGCCGGTATTGGAAACGCGGGGTCACCGAGGCGGAGATCGACCAAGGACTGCTGGACTTCCCGGACGACGGGCTGGCGCCGCCGACAGGACAGTTCGTCGTCGGTCGCCTGGGAGGCGAGGCGCTCGCGTGCGGCGGCGTCCGGATGCTCGACGCGATGACCGCCGAGCTCACCAGGGTGTACGTCGACCGGCGCGCCCGTGGGACGGGCGGCGGGGCGGCCCTGCTCCGGGCCCTGGAGGCGCAGAGCCGTGCGCTGGGCGCCGAGCGGATCCGGCTGGACACCCGGTCGGATCTCGTGGAGGCACGCGCCTTGTACGCGCGTCATGGCTATACCGAGATACCCGCGTACAACTCCGGCCCGTATGCGGAGCACTGGTTCGAAAAAATCCTGGGCTGATCGCGGCCGGGACGACTCAGGGCGCGGCGTGGTCGCGGCGCGGCTCGGCGTCGTAGGGCTCCTCGGAGTCCGATCCGCACAGCTCCGTGTTGATCTCCTCAACCAGCTTGACCAGGTCGGTCGGGCGGTCGGGGCCCCACCAGTCGCCGAGCAGTTCGGCGAGGGACTCCTGCCGTGCCGCGCTGAGTTTCGCGGCGGCCTCGCTGCCCTGCTCGGTCAGCACCAGCGGCAGCCCTTCGCGGACGGCGAGCCCGCGCTCCTCGACCTGGCGGGCGGCATCGGTGATCACCTTCACCGGCACGTTGACCCGCTCGGCGAGCAGTGCAGGTTCCGCCGAGCCGTACTTGTTGATGCGCAGCAGCAGCCAGCTGGAGGCGGGCAGCAGGTCGTAGCCGGCCTTCTCGGTGATCTTCTCGTAGACGTGGCGCCGGCCCTCTCGGGTGCCGAGGACGGACAGCGCGCGGGCGACCTCGTCGCGGGAGGAGCGCTGGACCGGGTTGGAGGCCAGGGTCTCGGTCACGTCGGGTGCGGTGACGGAGGCGCGGAGCTTGTCCTCTCTCAGGAAGCAGGCGAGGACGAAGGCGACCAGGACGACAGGGACGGCGTAGAGGAAGACGTCGGTGATGGAGGTGGCGTAGGCGTCGAGCACGCGGGGTCGGAGGCTCGCCGGGAGTGCGCCGATGGCCCGGGGGTCCGCCTCCAGCTGGGGGATGCCGGCGTCGGCAGGCAGGGTGACGCCGGCCAGGGAGGCGGCCAGTTTGTCGTCCAGCTGGTTGGTGAAGACCGTGCCGAAGATCGCGACGCCGAAGGAGGCTCCGATGGAGCGGAAGAAGGTGGCACCCGAGGTGGCGACGCCCAGGTCGGCGTAGCTGACGGCGTTCTGCACCACGAGGACGAGGACCTGCATGACCAGGCCGAGTCCGGCGCCGAAGACGAAGAAGTAGACGCTCATCTCCCAGGTGGAGCTGGTGCGCTGGAGCTGGTGGAGGAGGAGAAGTCCGAGGGCGGTGACGGCGGTGCCGGCGATCGGGAAGACCTTCCAGCGGCCGGTCCGGCTGACGATCTGGCCGGAGGCGGTCGAGGAGATCAGCATGCCGATGACCATCGGCAGCATGTGGACGCCGGACATGGTCGGTGAGACGCCCTGGACGATCTGCAGGAAGGTCGGCAGGTAAACCATCGCGCCGAACATCGCGAAGCCGACGACGAAGCTGATCGCCGAGCAGAGGGCGAAGGTGCGGATGCGGAAGAGCTTCAGCGGCAGGACGGGTTCGGCGGCCTTGCGCTCGACGAGGAGGAAGGCGACGAGCAGCAGGGCGCCCAGGACGGCGACACCGATGATGCGGGCCGAGCCCCAGCCCCAGGTGGCGCCGAGCGAGGCGACGAGGACGAGGCAGGTGGCGACACACGCGATGAGGAAGGTGCCGAGGTAGTCGATGGTGTGCTTGGCCCTGCTCGCCGGGATGTGGAGGGCGGCGGCGATGACGACGAGGGCGACGAGACCGATGGGGAGGTTGATGTAGAAGACCCAGCGCCAGGAGAGGTTGTCGACGAACAGGCCGCCCAGCAGGGGGCCCAGCACGCTGGTCGCGCCGAAGACGCCGCCGAAGAGGCCCTGGTACCGGCCTCGTTCGCGGGGCGGGACGATGTCGCCCACGATGGCCATCGACAGCACGATCAGTCCGCCGCCGCCCAGGCCCTGGAGGGCACGGAAACCGATGAGCTGGGGCATGTCCTGGGCCAGGCCGCACAGGGCCGACCCGATCAGGAAGAGGACGATGGCGTACTGGAAGAGCTTCTTGCGCCCGTACTGGTCGCCGAGCTTGCCCCACAGGGGTGTGGCGGCGGTGGCGGCGAGCATGTAGGCGGTGACGACCCAGGACAGGTGGGCCATGCCACCGAGGTCGCTGACGATGGTCGGCAGGGCTGTGGAGACGATGGTCTGGTCGAGCGCCGCGATCAGAAGACCCAGGAGCAGGGCGCCGATGGGTACGAGGACCTCCCGGGCGCTGTGCTCGCCGGCGGGGGCGGCCTGGTGCGGGCCGGGAACGGGGTCCGCGGCGCCTTTGGTCGCATCCTGAGCCATCGATTCCTCCTCCGGCCGGATCAACATTTCCATCCTGAGCGGTGTGTCCGGTTATGGCCTCTCGGGCGGTTGGGAGGGTCGCGGCGGGTCTGCATAATCGCAGGCAATGGCCAGGGAGGGAGTCCCCAGTGAACGGTGAGCACTGTCCGAATTGCGACGCTGCTGGCGCCGCCTGCGGGTGTGCACCGGGTGGGGGTTTCAACCCTCTGCGCATCCGTCCGTACGTGACGCTGTCCGATCCGGGCGAGCTTCCCGCCGAGGCTGCGCCGCCGTCCCCGCAGCGCGTGTCCGGCGTGGTGGGCCCCTCGGCGGCTCCTCCGCCGCAGTCGTCCGCGCCCGCGCCGCCGACGCGCTCGGAGGACGACACCCCGGCGTACGGCATACCCGTGGCGCCGGGGGGCGGGCCATGGCAGGAGGGCCCCTGGCAGGCCGGACAGGAGGCCGCACCGCATCCGGCGGAGACGGTCAGGCTCCGCGCGATCAAGGCGCCCTCTCCCGCAACCGGCGGAGGAGGGGGCGGGGGCCCGGAGGATCGTTCCGGCTCCGGTTCCCGCCGTCGACCGCTGGCACTGCTGGTCGCAGCCGCGGCGACGGTGGCCCTCGGTGGCACGGCCGTGGCGGTGTTGGTGCTGCCCGCTTCCCCGGACAGCGAGACGACCCTGCTGGACGCGAAAGCCGCGGCGCCTGCGGTGAGCGCGCCTTCGGTCGCACCGACCGGCAGCCCGAGCCTCGACAGTGCGTCCCCGTCGGTGTCCGCGTCGCCGAGTGCCTCGAAGTCGGCATCCCCGTCCGCGTCCCCGTCGCCGTCCGCGTCCCGTTCCGCCTCCTCAGCGCCCCCGTCGCCGAGCGCATCGCCCCGCACGAGCCGTTCCGCCAGCACGCCCCCGCCCACCCAGGCGCCGATCCTGCGCTACGGGGATTCGGGGCCGGAGGTGGAGAAGCTCCAGCGGCTGCTGGCGGCGGAAGGCCTCTACCGGGGCAGGTTCCACGGAAGGTTCGACTCGAAGGTCGAGGACGCGCTGTCGATGTTCCAGTACTACAACGGGATCGACCACCAGGAGTGGGGCGTCTACGGGCCCCTCACCCGCAAGGCGCTGGAGGGATAGGCGGGAAGTACGGCAGAGCGAGCGGGTCGGGGCCGGGTCGGATTGGGTCGGGTCGGGTCGGGTCGGGTCGGGTCGGGCGACAGGGGTCACACGCCCGCGAGTGGCGCAGACCGCCCCGCGTTTTGTATCGTGATGGAACAAAGTGGTTCCGTCCTCACTCCCTGACCGGTGGACGGAACCACTTGTTCTCTTTTCCCGCCCGTCTGGAGCCCCGTCGATGCCGGCCAGCACCACCACCACACCCGTAACCCTCACCGCCAGGGCCCTGCTCCTCGACATGGACGGCACGATCGTCAACTCCGACGCGGTGGTCGAACGCTGCTGGCGCGATTGGGCCCTCTCCCACGGGCTGGACCCGCAGGAAGCCCTCAAGGTGGTCCACGGCCGCCAGGGCTACGCCACCATGGCCGTGCTCCTGCCGGACCGCCCCATGGAGATCAACCTCGCCGAGAACGCGGAGATGCTGGCGCGCGAGACGGCCGACACCGACGGCGTGGTCCCGGTCCCGGGCGCGCCGGCCTTCATGGCCTCGCTCGCCGGCCTGCCGCACGCCCTGGTCACGTCCGCCGACGCCGCACTCGCCACCGCCCGGATGACGGCCGCCGCGCTCCCGATGCCCGAGGTACGGGTCACGGCCGAGTCCGTCGGAGCCAGCAAGCCGGACCCCGAAGGCTTCCTCAAGGGCGCCGCCGCGCTGGGAGTGGACCCGGCGGAGTGCATCGTCTTCGAGGACTCGGCCGCGGGCATCGCCGCGGGCCGGGCGGCGGGCATGCGGGTGATCGGCGTGGGTCCCCGCGCCGCCGCACACGGCCCGACCGTGCACGTCCCGGACCTGACGTCCCTCACCGTCAGCGCCGACCCCGACGGCTCCGTCCGCGTCACGCTGCGGCCCGAGCACCAGGACACGCCCGCACGGTAGCGGCGCGACACCCGCACGGCTCCGGCCCGGGCTGCCCGGGCCCTGATCCGGGTCCGGGCCCCGGCCCCGGCGACCTACTGGCCCACGCGCCCGTCGATGCGCTCTCGCAGGAAGTCCGCGTGGCCGTTGTGGCGGGCGTACTCCTCGATCATGTGGACCAGCACCTCACGGAGTTCCATCGGCTCACCGCCGCAGTCGCCCGTGACGGCCAGGCCGGGTGCCTGCGCGACGAACCCTTCGGCGAAGGCGACTTCGGCCCGCCACGTCGCCCATGCGTCGGCGACCACCTCCGGGTCGGCTACCGCGCCCGTGAACTCCCCGGCGGGCTCCTCCTCCGAGCGGTAGTGCCGGCGTACGTCCTGCCCCGCCATGACCTGCCGGAACCAGTACTGCTCGACGCCCGCGAGATGGCGTACGAGGCCCAGCAGGGAGAGGTCGGAGGGCTCCACGGAGCGCCGCGCGAGGGCCTCGGCATCGAGCCCCGCACACTTGAGCTCCAGCGTCAGCCGCTGGTCGGTGAGGTAGCCGATGAGGACGTCCCGCTCGCCCCGGAAGCCGCCGTCGGCGCGCGGGTCCGCGTCCGGGTCGACGAACATGTTGGACCAGCCGAAGCGGCGGTGCGGGGCGGGCACGGGGCCACGGCCGGTGTCAGCGTCGGGGCCGGTGTCTGCGGAGGGGCCGGCGTCGGCGGAGGGGCCGGGGCAGGTGGAAGAGCCGGGGCCGGTGGAGGAGGTCGAGTCGATCACGCGCAGAGCGTGCCGCCCGCACGCACCGTCCGCAACGGAGTTTCCACCGCGGGCGCCCGCACCGCCCCGTGGCCCCCCTACCCCTCCCGGTCCGTTCAGCCCGCGATCGCCTCGTACAGCGAGAACACGGCGAGCGCCGCCATCACGGCAGCGGCGATCTTGGTGATGAGCCGCAGCGGAACGTATTTCATGAGGGTGCGGCCGCCGAGGATGCCGACGCCCGCAACCGCCCACAGCGCCAGCACGGCGCCGATGCCGACGGAGACGGGGTCGTCGTAGCGCGCTGCCAGGTTGGCGGTCATGATCTGGGTCAGATCGCCGAACTCCGCCACCAGGATGAGCATGAAGCCGGCCCCGGAGACCTTCCAGAAGGACTGGTCGGCGGGCTGCTTGATCTCCTCGTCCCCGTCGTCCTTCTTCAGGAGCAGCATGGCCGCGCCGAGGAGGAAGAGGATGCCGACGACGGCTTGGACGAGTCGGTGCGGAAGCAGGGTGAGCACGCTGCCCGCGGCGATGGCGAGGGCGACGTGTACGGCGAAGGCGGCGGCGACACCAGCGAAGACGTAGGAGGCGCGGTAGCGCGTGCCGAGCATCAGCCCTGCCAGGGCCGTCTTGTCGGGGAGTTCGGCGAGGAAGACGACGCCGAAGGCGATCGCCGTGACGGTGAAGCTGAACACGGAGGCGGAACCTCAATCGGTCGGGCAGGACGCCATCGGTACCGAGAGACCTGGGGTGTGTCAGGGGTCGCTTCGGCTCGGCGGCGCCCTGGTGTGCGCGTGCGCGTGCGAAACGCGCCCACGACGGGACAGGACACTGCGGCCGAAGGTCTCGCTGGCCGGCCGCTGGTGCGCGACCTGCCTCCGGGCGCCGGCTGGGTGACCCAGCAGTATGTCGACGGTCCGGCGAAGAGCTACTCCCCTTCTGCTCCCGACAGAGTACGCGATGCCGACGCCCGGCTGGAATGGGCCTTTCGTCCCGCCATGCCCCGCCCTGCCCGTGCCGCGCTCCGGCCTGGACGGTCGGACATCGGCGGAACCTCAATTGCCATTTAAATCCGGGGCCTTGCATGGCTTGATGTGACGTGTTCATGTCGCCACGCTGTCACCTGGCGCCCATCCCCTCGCAACCCGATGGCGCCAGCATGGCCACGCCCCGCCGGGGCGAATCGGCCTGACCCCCCGCACCCTGGGAGCCCCTCATGGCACTCATGCCCAACATCTACGCGCGTCGAATTGGCGTGCTCGCGTCAGCAGCCACGCTGGCGGCGCTCACCTCCCTCCTCAACGCCCCGACCGCCCAGGCCGCCCCGCCCACGCCCATGAGCGCGTCGGCCGCCCGCGCCTACCTGGCCACGGTCACCCCCAGGGCGGAGGGATCCACCAGCGGGTACAGCCGCTCCCTCTTCCCCCACTGGAGTACCGTCTCCGGCACCTGCAACACCCGCGAGACCGTGCTCAAGCGGGACGGGGTGAACGTCGTCCAGAACTCCTCCTGCGCCGCCGTCAGCGGAAGCTGGTACTCGGAGTACGACGGCGCCACGTGGACGGCCGCCTCCGACGTCGACATCGACCACGTCGTCCCGCTGGCCGAGGCCTGGCGCTCCGGCGCCTCCTCCTGGACGACGTCCAAGCGCCAACAGTTCGCCAACGACCTCACCCGCCCGCAGCTCATCGCGGTCACCGACAACGTCAACCAGGCCAAGGGCGACCTCGACCCCGGCAAGTGGCTGCCGCCCAGGACGGCCTACCGCTGCACCTACGCGCGGATGTGGGTCAACGTGAAGCAGTACTGGGGCCTGAGCATGGACTCGGGCGAGAAGACGGCCCTGGTCAACGTCCTCAACGGCTGCTGACCGGCGGCTGACCCACGCCCACTCGCCTCTCGGCTGGAACACCGTCGGACCGCCGGTCGGCCGCCGGCGGTGCCCGCCGGGCCGCCGGGCCGCCGGCCCCGCCTTTCCCCCGTCAGGGGGAGGCGTGGCTCCCCTTCCCCGTCGTACCGTGATCGAAGGGGCTACGGAGGAGGGGGAGTCGCATGGCCGGGTTGCGTCTGGGGCCGCTGCTGCGCCACGTCGACTGGGAAACGGGCGGATCGGCCACCGTATGGGTCGAGACGGACCGCCCGTGCACGGCCGAAGTGCGCTGCGCGGGCGGGGCCGGCGGGAGCACGCGGACCTTCCAGATAGCCGGGCACCACTACGCGCTGGTGCCGGTGACCGGCCTGACCCCGGGCTCCACGTCGCCGTACGAGGTACGGCTCGACGGCCGGCAGGTGTGGCCGCTGCCCGGCAGCGGCTTCCCGCCGAGCACGATCACCACTCCGGCCGCGCCCGGACCCGGCAGGCCCGCGCCCGGGCTGCGCGTCACCTTCGGCTCCTGCCGGCAGGCCGCCCCGCCCGCCGGCCGGCGCGGTCCACACGGCACGGACGCCCTGGACGCCCTCGCAGCGAGGCTGGCCGCCGACCCGGCCGCGGAGCGCCCGGACCTCCTGCTCCTGCTGGGCGACCAGGTGTACGCCGATGCCCTGTCGCGGGAGACCCGGAAGTGGCTCGCCGCCCGCCGGGACCTGCGGGAGGCACCCGGCGCCCAGGTCGCGGACTACGAGGAGTACACCCGGCTCTACTACGAGTCGTGGCGCGACCCGGAGATCCGCTGGCTGCTGTCAACCGTGCCGAGCCTGCACATGTTCGACGACCACGACGTCATCGACGACTGGAACACGAGCGCGGCATGGCTCGCGGAGATGCGGGCGACCCCGTGGTGGCGGGAGCGGGTGCTGAGCGGCCTGATGTCGTACTGGGTGTACCAGCACCTGGGCAATCTCTCGGTTGCCGAGCTCGCGGCGGACGAACTGTACGAGGCGGTCCGCGAGGACCCCGACGGCACGGACGCGCTGCGGGCCTTCGCGTCCGCGGCGGACGCCGATCCGGCCGCGGTGCGCTGGAGCTACCGGCGAGACTTTGGGCGGACCCGGCTGCTGATGGTGGACACGCGGACCGCTCGGGTGTTGGCCGAGGGCGGGCGGGCGATGCTCCATCCGGCGGAGCAGCAGTGGCTCCGGGAGAACGCCCTCGCCGGGCTCGGGGGCTACGACCACCTGCTGATCGGGTCCTCACTGCCCTGGCTGATGCCACCGCTGGTCCATGACGCGGAGACGTGGAATGCGGCCCTGTGCCGCGGGGAGCGCGGTCCGCGGTGGGCCCGGATCGGCGAGGATCTGCGGCGGCGCAGCGACCTGGAGCACTGGGCAGCCTTCCCGGCATCGTTCGCGGCACTGACCGATCTGATCGAGGAGGTGGGGACGGGGCCCCGGGCGCCGGCGACGGTGTGCGTGCTGTCGGGGGACGTGCACCACGCGTATGTGGCCGAGCCTCACATACCCAGTACGGCGCGGGTGTTCCAGCTGACGTGCTCGCCGGTTCACAACTCCATCCACACCCTGGTCAAGTGGGGGTTCCGGCTGGGCTGGTCGCGGACCGGCCGGTGGCTGGGGCGCGGTTTCTCCCTGCACGGGCGCACGGGACGGCCGCCGCTGAACTGGCGGCGTACGGGGGGTCCCTGGTTCGGGAACCAGCTGATGACGCTGGCACTGTCTGGGCGGACGGCGCGGCTACGGCTGGACCAGGCGCGCAAGAAGCGTGCGGGGGCCCACTTGGTGACGGTGCTGGACCGGGAGCTTACGGCGGTCGAGTAGGCGGTCCGGGCGGGCACAACGTCGGCGGGCCGGAGGGGCGGGGGTCGACGGGGTCGACGCGGCCGTGGTGGGGGATCCGCCCCGGGCCGCCGGGGCGGGAATGCCGGGCGTACGCTGTATGGCTGTCAGCCGCCCCTGCCGCTCCCCCGCGACGTCGCGGCGCTTCATGCCGCAGCACGTCAACCGGACTGGGGAGTCCCGCTGTGTTTGAGACTCTGGGGTCGCTGACCACGAGCCCATGGATCTACGCCCTGGTGGCGCTGTCCATCCTGCTCGACGTCTTCCTTCCGGTGCTGCCGAGCGGGGTCCTGGTGATCACCGCCGCGGCGGCAGCGGCCGCCGCCGGGGCGGCCGGGCCGGTGCAGGTCCCGGGGCCCGAGCAGGTGCCGGACATCCTGTTGCTGCTCGTGATCGCGACAACAGCATCGGTGCTGGGTGACATGGCCGCCTACCGTTTGGGCCGGCGCGGCGGGCCCCGGCTGGACCGGGCCATCGCCCGCTCGCGCCGTCTGACGCGCGCCCAGGAGCGCCTGGGCGCGGCACTCACCCGCGGTGGCGGCGCCCTCGTGGTGATCGCCCGTTTCGCCCCCGCGGGGCGTTCGGTGGTGTCGCTCGGCGCGGGCAAGACCCAGCGCAGGGTCGCGGAGTTCCTGCCCTGGTCGGTCCTGGCGGGCATGGCATGGGCCGGCTACAGCGTGGCCCTCGGCTATTTCGGTACCCAGTGGCTGGGCACCCAGTGGCTCGGCACCGCTGTCTCGATCGTGGCGCTGTTCGCCGCGGGCGCCCTCGCGGCGTTCCTGGTACGCCGCCCGCCCTCGGCTCCGGGCGCGACCCCCGCGGCGTAGGGCGGGCACCGGTCCCGGGCACCGGTCTCGGGCGGCGGGCTCCCCCGGGCGGAGCAGTGGCTCACCCGTTCACCCGGCCCCGATCGCCGCCCGCGGGGCTGGCTCCTAGCGTCCGGAGAACGGTGCGGACCGAATCCGCGTCACATCCGTGGCCTGGCCGCGCCGTTTCGAGGAGCCGAGGAGTTGTCTCCATGCCCGCCATGCCGCTCGCCCAGTCGCCGGCCATCGCCCACCGTTCACGGTCCGCCGCTCCGCGCCGTCTGATCACCGCCGCGGCCGCCGCCGTCCTCATCGCCGCCGCCACCCCTGTCACGCTCGCGCACGCCGCTCCCTCCGCCAGCGTCTCCCCCACCACGGTCGCCCCGGGCGGCCGGGTCGCCCTGAACATCGCCGGGTGCGGGACCAAGGTCGCCAGGGTCACGTCGACCGCGTTCAGCGAGGTGCGGCTGACTCCCGGCAACCTCGAGGCCAGCAACCTCTTCGGCAGCGCCACGGTATTCTCCAACGCCAACCCCGGCGCCCACCCGGTCCGGTTCGAGTGCGGCGGCCCGGGCGGCCAGAGCGTCACCGTCTCCCTCCAGGTCACCCCGGGTGCCGCGCGCGGCGGAACGGGCGGCAGCGTCGGCTCGATGAGCACGGCCCAGGTCGCCGTCGGCGCCACGCTCGCCACCGGCGCCCTGATCGGCGGTGTGTGGGTCCTGCGCCGCCGCGCGGCCTCGTAGGACACACACCCGGACCGGGATCACCCGGGTGCGGTCTGCCCCCGTACGTGCACCCCGTCGAGCAGGGCCGCGGTGGCTTCGGCGACGGCGTCCACCGCCGCGTCGAAGACCTCGCGGTTGTGCGCGGCGGGCACCCGGAACCCGGACACCTTCCGTACGTACTGCAGGGCGGCGGCCCGGATCTCCTCCTCGGTCGCCTTCTCGGGGATGGCGGGCGGACGCAGGGTCTTGATCGATCGGCACATGTTTCCACTATCCCGCTCACCGGGGCAGTTCGGCCCCAGAAAGCTTCATGATGAGGCCTGCCTGGAGGCGGGCTTTCAGCTCCGGGTCGTCGACGGTCCCCAGCAGCCCGATGGCCTGCTGGGTCGTCGCGGCGGCCCGGCGGTCGTCGCGCAGCGCGACCGTCTGGTCGGCCATGTGTTGCAGTGCGATGTCGGCCCGCCGGTGGAAGAGCTGCCCGATCAGGGTCGTGACCAGGCCCGTCGCACTGGTGACGATGCCGAGGTACAGCTCGCCGCCGGCTTCGGCCTTCCGGACGGCGAGCCCGATACCGAGGAGCAGGATGGCGGCCCCCGCGCCGGCGAACCGCTGGCTCGTCCCGAAGCTGCTGCGCGCCTGAGTGAGCCCGTAGGCGTAGTACTCCACGAGGATCGGGGTGAAGTCGTCTCGCCGGTCGCCGAGTTGCACCTGCGGGTCCGGGGCCCGAATGCCGCCGACGTCCTCGAACTTCCGGGGGCCCGGTACGGCGGCGGTGGGTTCGGCGAGGTGCGCGAGCAACCGCTCCCGCTCCTCGTTCCGCTTCCGTTCGAAGGCTCCGCCGAGGGAACGCTCCGTGACCACCACTACCAGCACGGCCGCGACCACTGCCGCGGCCGGCGCACCCCATGCGAGCCAGTCGCCCATCCCCCGACGATCCCACGCACCGCGGCGACGGCCAAGGGCGCGCGCGGATGCTGATGCGGCCGTCCCGGACGGCGCCTAGACTGGCGGCGTCGTGAAGGTCACCGAGAGTAGGGAGACTGTCACCATGGCCAAGCGAGGCAACAAGAAGCGGGCCCGCAAGAAGAAGAAGGCGAACCACGGCAAGCGTCCCAACGCCTGAGCCGACCCCAAGACCCTCGACCCACCGGGCCGGGGGTCTTCGCATGCCATGTGCGTGCATCGTGATCGTCGGTGATGTCGGCCACGACGTCACCCGCCCGGCCCGGGGCCTGTGCGAACTGCATGCACAGCGACCAAGGCATCCTGCGGCATGACGCCCGGGTCGAGCCGCTGGCCGCGGCCGGTTCGTGGACGACGGGTGGCCCGCCGAGGCATCAGATATCGTCCCTGCGGTGAAGCTCATACCCAAACTCACCCGGCGGATGTCAGACGCGTCCGATGCGCCACGGGCACCCACGCCGGGTGCCCGGCTCGGCTGGCTGGACGCATTGCGCGGCATCGCCGCGCTGATCGTGGCACTGCACCACTTCGACGTGCTGAGGATGCTGCCCTTCGGTGGTGCTGTCTGGCGGAACTTCGACATGGGCCTGTTCGGCGTCATGCTCTTCTTCATCGTCAGCGGCTACATCATCCCCGCCTCGCTGGAGCGGCGGGGGGACGTCCGGGCCTTCTGGATCGGCCGGATTTTCCGCATCTACCCGGCGCTGATCGCCGCGTTCGTCCTGTCGATGATGATGCTGCCGGACGGGGACGGGTCGGTCGCGCTGCTGCGCACGGGAGACGACCTGGCCTCGCTGGTGGCGAACGGCCTGATGCTCCAGGACCTGCTCGGCGTGATCAATGGCATGAACGTCACCTGGACGCTCTGTTACGAGATGGTCTTCTACTTCCTCGTCACCGCCCTGTTCACCCGTGGTCTGCACCGGCACAGCGGGCCGATCGCCGTGGGCCTGGCCGGCGTGGCGCTGCTGGCAGGTACGGCCGTCGGCACCCAGCTCCTGAACACGGAACTCGGCTCGACCCGCAAGCTCCTGCTGATCGTGACGCCCATCGTGCTCCTAGGCCTTGCCGGTGTACTCAGCGGAAACCGCCGGCTGAGCGGGGTGGGCGCCTTGCTACTCGGCGGCATCGGACTGGTTCTGGTCACGCTCAACAGCCGAGCCCCCGCCTTCGAGACCTGGATGATCTTCGCCACGATGTTCGCCGGTACGGTCGTCTACCGGGCGCAGCACGGACAGCTCGCCCGGGTACCGGCCCTGCTCGCCTGCGGGTTCGTCGTCGTCGCGGGCGTCCTGGTCGGCCGGCTCTACAACCACGGCAGGGTCCTCGACCTGACCTGGTCCTCCGGTTGGAAGGCCTGGTCGGTCGCCTACCTCACGGCTTGGGCGCTCTTCGGTGTCGGCTTCCTCCTGCGGGCCCGCCGCTTCCCGAAGGTGCTGACCTGGCTCGGTGCGATCAGTTTCTCCGTGTACCTGCTGCACATCCCGCTGCTGCGCACCATCGAACCGCTGCTGGGCGTTCCACCGCAGCCGTCCTCGACCTTCGGCAAGATCGCCTGGACTGCGATCTTCCTCGGTGTCGTGGTGGCCGTCAGCCATCTGATGTACCGCCTGGTCGAGATGCCGATGCAGCGCCTGGGCCGCCGCGTACAGAAGGCGGCGGACCGCCGCTGGCCACCCATCGAACCCGCCGCACCTGCGGCTCCTGCCGAGGCCGACGCGACCCCGTTCAGCCTGTCCCGGAGCTGATCAGGACAGCAGCCCTGCGAAGACCGTCGCCCTGACCAACAGGCCGGCTGGACGAGGTACCACCGGTTCTGCCGCGAGCAGGCGATCTTGTTCGCGATGCCGGGCATCGGTGGCGTTCGGGCTGTGATGCGGCGTGCTGGAACTATCGCGCAGCCCTTCGATGCTTCTTCCTCGCAGCGCGCGAGGGCGACCGGGGCGTCTCCGTCGACTCCAGGATCGTGCGGGCCCATCAGCATACGGAGCACCGGGACCGGCTGCCGCGTCGGCTGTGGCCGAGCGGGATGTGGGACCGCCATCACTTCTAGGGTCTGTTGCGAAAGTGGATCTTGTTCGTTCATGATCACGTCTTGTGGGACGTGGAGATCTGACGAATGGCCAGTGGGCCCGGCTTGAGCCGTTGCTGCCGCAGGGCATCAAGCCGGGCCGGCCGCAGGTGTGGACGCGGCGGCAGCTGATAGACGGCATACGGTGGCGGACCCGCACCGGCGCCCCGTGGCGTGACGTGCCCGAGCGCTATGGCCCCTGGGATCGGGTCTACGACCTGTTCCGACGCTGGCAGCGGGACGGAACCTGGGCCGCGATCCTGACCCGGCTCCAGGCCGAGGCGGACGCGAAGGGCCTGATCACCTGGGAGGTCAACGTCGACTCCACCGTCTGCCGGGCCCACCAGCACGCCGCCGGGGCGGCGAAAAGGGGGATCTCCAAAAGGAGCCGCCCGGTGGTGTCTTCGTCGAGCCGGCCGACCACGGCCTCGGGCGGTCCCGGGGCGGCCTGACCAGTAAGATCCACCTCGCCGTCGAGCAAGGGCAGAAGCCCCTGTCTGTGGTGATCACGGCCGGGCAGCGGGGCGACTCTCCGCAGTTCGAGCCGGTCCTGGAAGCGATCCGGGTGCCCCGGCTCGGGCTCGGCAGGCCGCGCAAGCGGCCGGACCGAGTGCGGGCCGACAAGGCCTACGACTCCCACGCCAACCGCTCCTACCTGCGCAGACGCGGGATCAAGGCCACCATTCCAGTGCCCGCGGACCGCGTCCGCAACCGACAACAGCGCGGCTCACTCGGTGGGCGGCCGCCGAAGTTCGACAAGGACGACTACAAGCAGCGGCATGCGGTCGAGTGCGGGATCAACCGCCTCAAGCGACACCGTGCCGTCGCCACCAGGTACGACAAACTCGCCGTCCGCTACGAAGCGACCGTGCTGGTCGCAGCCATCAACGAATGGCTGTGACCAGCACTTTCACAACAGGCCCTAGTGATCCAGGTGGCGATCTTGATGCGGGCCTCGCTGCGGGTGCGGAAGGTGTGCCGGTGGACGTACTCGACCTTCAGCACGCTGGTGAACGCCTCGCTCACGGCGTTGTCAAAGCACGAGCCGACTCGGCCCATGGGCTGCACGATGCCCAGCTTGCGGCAGGCCCGCTTGAACTTCCGGGAGCAGTATTCGCTGCCCCTGTCGGTGTACATGATCACGCCGCGGACGTCGCCGCCCCGGGTGGCCGCGGCCATGTTGAGCGAAGCCACCACCAGCTCGGCGTCATGCCGGGCGCCCATCGCGTAGCCGAGCAGCCGACGGGAGAACAGATCGATCACCGTTGCCAGGCACAGCTTACCCTCGCCGGTGTCGATCTCGGTCATGTCGCCTGCCCAGACGAGGTCCGGTTCCTCGGCACTGAAATCACGGCGGACGAAGTCCGGGGCGGCCGGGCGCCTGCCCGGCCTGGTCAGCGACCGGCGGCGCCTGACCTTCCGGCCCGCCAGCCCCGGCGCACCAGCTCGATGGACACCTTCGGTGAGCCATAGGTGCCCCCGGACCGATGGAAGATCTCCTCGATCTCTTCCGCCAGGTGCTGCCGGCGCATCTCCCCCTCGGTCGGCGGCCGGTCGCGCCACTTGCAGTACCACGACTCCGACACCCAGAGCCCGGCAGGCGACGCGATGCGGTATGCCCTCCTCGGCCGTGCAGCTGCTGATCACCCCGACCGCCACGGCCGGGTCCGCCTCAGCTACTTCACCCACAAGGCCACGAATCGCTTGCACACATCACGCTCTCCAGCTCGCGAATGCGTTTGCCCTTCTCCCTGCCTCGGGTCCGCAACCGCTCCAGATCCGCCCGCTCACTCTCCCGCAGCCGGCCACCAGAAGAAGACGGCTCGGCCACCAGCCGGTCCGACGACGGCGACCCGTTGCGCCGCGCCCGCGACACCCAGCTGTGCAGCGTCCCGGGATGGACGCCCAGATCCTCGGCGACCTCCGGAACCGGCTTCCCGGTCTCCGCCACGATCCGCACCGCCCCCTCACGGAACTCGGCGTCGTAGATGCGCTTCCTGGATGCCATGACCCCCAACTATCCCTCCGGTCACGGTCTCCACAGTAGGAGGGGAGGTGCAACTCGTCACCCAAAACAGCAGTTCAGGGCCGCGAATGACGCAGGTGACGCAGAAATCCCAGCCTCGGACACACACGCACTGAACACCGCCCAGAAGACCGCTGTGAGTTCCCCCTGCCCACTACCCACCAGGCCCTGACTGTCGCCGAGGTCATGGCCGCCCTGCGGCTCAGCCGCTTCACCGTCTACAACCTGATCCGCTCTCGCGCCCTCCCCAGCTTCACCGAGGGCCGCTCGCGTCGGATCCCCGCGGACAGCGTTCGCGCCTACCTGGAAGCCAAGTTGGAGGAAGCCGCCTGATGGCACGCAAGAGGAATCCGAACGGCGCCGGCAGCATCTGGCAGCGCAGCGACGGGCGTTACGAGGCGCGCGTCTACGTCCCCCAGCCCGACGGCACTCGCAGCCGGAAGACCGTGTACGGCAAGACATGGGCGGAGTGCGACGCCAAGCGTCAAGAGCTGGTGCTCCGCGACCGCCAGGGCATCCCGACGCCCACCCGCTCGGCCAAGCTCTCCGAGTGGCTGCCCTTCTGGCTGGAGACGTTCGTCAAGCAGGACCGCAAGAAGACGACGTACGCCAAGTACGAGACCCACGTCCGTCTGTACCTCATCCCGCATCTGGGCTCCAAGCGTCTGGAGACCCTCGGCGTGCGGGACGTGCGGCGGATGCTGGCTGCCGTCACCGCGCAGGCCTCCGCTGCGACGGCGAAGGAGTCGCACCGCGTGCTGCGCAGCGCGCTCACCGCTGCGAACCGTGAGGAGCTGATCAGCCGCAACGTGGTGATGCTCGTGCCGGCGCCACGCATCGTCCAGCGTGAGTTGAAGCCGTGGGACCTCGAAGAGACGCTCACATTCTTGGAGGCCAGTCGGCGCGACCCGCTGTACGCGGCCTTCGTGCTGGCGGTCGCCCTGGGGCTGCGCCGGGGCGAGATCCTCGGGCTGCGCTGGTCCGACATCGACTTCGACCGCCGGACCCTGACCGTGCGGAATCAGATTCAGCGCGTGCAGAAGGAGCTGTACGCGGACTCCACCAAGAATAGGCGGAGCCGAGTCATTCCCCTCCCCCGGATGTGCGTGGCGCCCCTGCGCTGGCAGCGGATGCGGCAGGTCGCCTTGCAGGCCGCGGCCAAGGAACAGGAGTGGGAGGAGAGCGACTACGTGTTCACGACCCGCACCGGCCGGCCGATCGAGCCGCGCAACATCAGCCGGTCCTTCGAGCGGATCGGTCAGGCCGCCGGCCTGCCGCGGATCCGGCTGCACGACGCGCGGCACGGGTGCGCCACGCTGCTGTTCGCGGCCGGGGTGGCACCTCGGGTGGTGATGGAGATCCTCGGTCACTCGCAGATCGCCGTCACGATGAACATCTACACCCACGTGGCCGACAGCGGCAGGCGGGAGGCCATGGGACACATGGACCGGCTGCTGCGCCGGCGGCGGCCCGCCGAATAGGCGTTGCCGTCACTTTTAGCCGTCAAAGGCCCCCCAACCAAGATCGGTTGGAGGCCTTTTGACTGGTGGGCGCGGACGGTTTCGAACCGCCGACATCTGCTTTGTAAGCTCGTGCGGGGCGCTCTCACCAGGGGCGGATCGCTGGTCACCTCCGCCACGGCAAACCGCGTACGACCACCGTCATCCGCCGTCGTTGATGTCAGTTTTGGATGTCAGCTCCGGCGGCGGCTGCGAGTGGCCAGTCACTCCTCGTCGCTGCGCTCCAGGACCAGTCCGACGGACCCGTCTTCCAACCCGTTGCTGTCTTCGAGGTGCAGATGGGCTCCATCGGGAACTCCTTCGCCTGCCAGCACCAGAAGATGCCCGGCAAGCGTCCTGAGCCCCGCGGCATTCGCCTCGATGACGACCTCGCTCCCGAGATTCCGCACCTCGATCCGGGCATCGGCATCCCAGGAGAAGCGGAGCCCCGTGCCCTCAACGGCAGCCGTGACGTGAGTGCTCTCGATCGGCGCTGAGCCGCTTCCGGAAGTCATGGAACTCATGATGCCCCTGCACAGGCAAGGCACCGGAGACAGGGGGCTTGGCCCTCGTACACAGACACTGGCGGAAGCTCGGGAACCGGTGGTCACCAGGCGCGCCAGGCGTCCGTGATCTCGGCACGATTGATGCCCCTCCTCGTTGCCAGAGCAGCCACGTCCACACCATGCTCGCCCAAGGTGCGGTCGATGTACTCGCACAGCTGCTCCCGCTCTTCGGTGCAGTAGCCGGCGCCACCATGGCTCGTGTCGCCGTCCACAGCATTGAGCGCGAGTACAACCCTCTCGACCGCTCCAAAGACCTCATCGTCGGAGGGCTCCAGGAGCCCACTCACCTCCGCCTCGAAGGCTTCCAGCACCGAATCCGTCGCCATCAACAAGGACTCGGGGTACATCGCCGCCGCGCCGGAACACTCGGGTCCCAAAATCCCGGCCTCGACATCGCGGGCCACCTCCGCCATCCAGGCACGCCAGTTCTCAGGGGGTCTGTTCGCCATGGCGAGAAGGTACGCCGAAGCACTGACAACCCAGTTGGGTTGTGCGCTCTCGTTGATGTCAGACCGCCCTGACATCCTGCGCTCGTGAGAATGACATGGGCCGACTTCTGGGCACTGATAGCCACCCTGGACGGCGAAGCAACCCAAGGGAGCTGCCAGCGCCTTGCCGAGGAGCTGAGCCGCCGCCCCATCCCCGACATCATCGGCTTCGCCGAACGTCACGCCGAGGCCCTCTACCGCCTGGACCAGGAGAAGTTCGGAACCCTCCCCGTGGTCGACCTGACAGATCGAGACGGCAGCCCGTTCCCGCAATCGTCCGACGTCTTCCTGTACACACGCTGCGCCGTCGTAGCCGCAGGCCAAACCGTGTGGGAGAGCGTCTTCTTCGACGTCGACAAGTTCGCCCCGTACACCTCCACCGAGTACGACGGTGAATGGCTGCTATCCGTACCGGACAAGGCGTACGAACTGGCCACTGGCAAGGAGTGGGACCGCCTGACCCGGTACTGCTTTGAGAGCTACTCCAACCAGGACGGATGGCCCTACCTACAGGGCTGAACCGGACTACCGTGCGATGGGGATCTCGTAGACGATCTCGCACAGGGTGGCGGGCACGACGATGTCCGCCGTTTCCACGGGTCGCCCCTGGTCGCTGTAGTAGGTGCGCCGGATGTGCGTGACGAGCGCGGCCTTCTGGATCCCGAGGAGTGAGGCTTCCTCGGCGGTGGCCTGACGCGGTTCGGGCTGCTCGACGGCATGGCTGACCGTGATGCCGATCTCGGCCATCCGGTTCACGACGCCAGCCCCGGCGTGTGGCCCGCCCTCGGGAAGGACGACGAGAGTTCCGCCGGTGAGGTCGTACGGCTCCCAGCTCGTGGACAACTGCACGGGCCGTCCGTCGGCGAGGAACTCGTACACCGTGCGGACACACAGGTCGCCCTCGGCGATGCCGAGCCGTGCGGCGATCTCCGCCGGCGCCGGAACCTTGGCCTCGGTCCGGCTCTCCCAGTCCCCCTGCCTACCCAAGGCCTTCATGTCGGCCCGGAACGGCGAACCACCGCCCTGCTCGCGCGCTGACGAGCGGACCACGCGCACACGCTGACGAGGCTCCGCGACGTACGTTCCGGATCCCGCCCGCCCCTCCAGGACCCCTTGGGAGATCAGCAGCTCCTGCGCCCGGCGGACGACGTTCTCGCCGACGCCGCACTCTTGGCCGATCTGGGCACGCGAGGGGAGCCGGTCTCCGGGCTCCCACTCGTGCTCCGCGATCCTCCGCCGGAGTTCGTCAGCGATGCGGAGATACGGCGGCTGCTGCTCAGGCATATGGAAAATCTAGTCCACTAGCCCTAATCTAGTTAACTAGCTTCACGCAACGTGATCCCTTGGCGACGGAGGCTCTCCTGTGCCCGCTTCGGCAGTAAGCGCGGAGGACATCGCCGCCCGGCTGTCCGCCCTCGGACTCACCACGCGCGTGGAGGAGCACGCCCGTCACATGTGGATCGAAGCGGAGGTGCCGGAATCGCTTCCCGCCGAGACATGGCGGGAGGCCTTGGAAGTGGTGGCGGAGGCCGATCGATTCGGACTCCAGGCCAGCAGCTTGAACGGCCGGACCTTATGGGCAGCCGTACACAGAACGGTCCCCGCGACGCGCGATGTCCGGGGACCTGGCCATCAGCGATAGGAGCTGATCAGCGTGTTGAACCGTATCCGCCGCGCAGTTGGGCGCACCAGAGTGCGCCCCTTAGGACCGCCGTGCTTCATGCCGCCGGAGGTCAACTGATGCATGCGAAAGCCGTCCCCTACCGATCGAGCTCGTGTCGGATCGGCACGCACCACGAGTGCGCGCAGTCCTCGCCGTCCTTGGCACCAGTCGGCGTCCCCGTGATCTACGAGGCGTGCGACTGCCCCTGCCACCCGGCGACCGACCGGGAAGCGTCGAAGGAGGCAACCTCATGAGGAGCTGGACGCCGGTCGGCGCGCTGGCCTCCAACGTCGAGATCACCTCGGCCAACGTCCAGCGGGGCGATGTCATCCAGATCGGCGGCCAGCCGTGCCGCGTGGCCGACCTCATCCAACTTCCGGGCGGTGCAAAGCGCCTCCTCTTCGAGTCGGGCGAACTGCTGACCATGCATTCCCGAACCCGGCTCATCGCCCTGAGGATGCAGAGAGTTGGTGATCAGCGCCGTGGCCTCTCGCCGTCACGTCATCGCCGATGACCTCAGGGCCCAGATCTCGACCGGCCACATCAAGGCCGGCGACCGCCTTCCCTCCGAAGCCCAGCTCGCCGCCCGCTACACGGTCAGCACGCCGACCCTACGGAGCGCCCTCGCGCTCCTCCAGGCCGAAGGCCTCGTCGAAAAGGTCCACGGCAAGGGCAACTTCGTCCGCCCCCCTCTTCGCAGGATCACGTACCTCGGCGGCGGCCCAACACTGCCGACTCCGGGCTTGCAGATCAGCGTCCGGACCGCCAAAATCCGGGCGCGCGGCCACCTTTCCGTCTTGCTGCGGGTACCGGCTGGGAGTCCCCTCACCGAATTCCAGTGCCTGAGTCACGACGGAACCTCGCCCCACAGCCTGTCCCACGTCTACATCCCTCGCGATCTGGCGCCGACTGTCATACCCGACGAGTCGACCTGGCCCACAACCGTGGCGACGCCATTGGCCGAGGTCGAGGAGAGACTCTGCGCTCGCCTCCCCACCCCGTTGGAAGCGGCAACCCTCCGAATCAGCCCGACCCTCGCCGTTCTGGCGATCACCCGCGTAGCGACCGACAGCGCCGGCCGCGTCGTCGAGGCCGCGCTCCTGGCCCTCCCCGGCGACCGCGCGGAAGCCACCTTCACCACCCACCACACGCCCGAAGGCAGAAGGGCCGAAGGATGACGCCTCACAACGAGCTCCGACTCCTCCCATGGTCGGGACCCGACGGCAAGCCCTGCTTCCTGAGCACCGACGGCACCAACGGCCCCTTGTCCCGCCTGGCCGACCGCGCCGAAGCCACCCAACTCGAAGTCGCAGTGCAGCTCTTGGAGCACGCCCAAGAGGTACTCGCCGACGAGTCGACGGCCCCGGAAGAACTCCGTCTCGTGGCGTCAGACCTCACCGGCGCTCTGCGAGACGCACTCCGCGTAGCCGCAAGCCGCGGCCACCGCCTCCCGACGCTGGGCACCTCCGACCACAGAGACAGCAACGAGGTCCCCCACCTGTCGGCAGGCGCCTTCGGCTAACAGCCACGCGCCACAACGACACGAAGCCCCGGGCCAAAGCCCGGGGCTTCGTGCACACGGCTCCGGAGGCCCCGTGCGTCCCACATGTTTCACCAGGTCAGGAGTTTAGGAGAGGCGCGCGCCGTTCCGTAGGTCCACGAATAGGCCGCAGCTTGCAGGGGCACCGTGGATGCGCTGCGTCGGAGCACCGCTAGCGGAGGAACGAGTACACCAGCACGACCACCACCAGGACGCCCAGCCATAGCGGGACGCCGGTTGTTGTGAAGCGCCCCCGGTTGTCCCTAGGCTGCGACCGTCGTCGCTTAGTCATCCCAGCCCCCTACGATCGCGATGCTTCCCCAGCGCCCAGGGTGGGGCTGATGGCCGCACGCAGATAGAGCGAGAACCAGCCGCAGCTGTCCAGGGCCGAGTTTCGTTAGACCGGGATCCTCGGCATCGGTAGAACTGCACACCAGACCTGAGGGCTGTGCGCGTTGGTTTTACGCCACCGTGGCGCCCGGTTACAGCCAAGTTTCCCTTGTGTCGAATAGTGCGTCATACAGTTGCAGGGTTGACGTCAGGCAACGGCTGAGGGGGGAGCTGTGGAACCGGAGATCGTCGCATTGGCCAGTAGTGCAGGAACTACCATCGTCACCTTGATGGCTACGGACGCCTGGGAACGGGTGCGGGAGGGGATCACGTCACTCTGGCGACGTGAGCACGCAGAGCGGGCCGAATCTGTCGCTGTCGAACTCGATGTCACCCGCGAGGACCTTCTCGTAGCCTCGGAGACGGGTGATTCAAATGTTCATGGTGAGCTTCAGGCGGAATGGCAGGGGCGGATTCGACGCCTTCTCGCTATCCGGCCGGAGGTAGCCGGCGAACTGCGGAGGCTGCTGGATGAACTGGCCGCGCAGCCAGGGGGCGCCCCAGCAGTGACGCAACATGCCACCGCCTCGGGCCATTCCAGGATCTATCAGGCAGGCCGCGACCAGCACATTATCGACTGATGAGGCTCACTAGGAGGTTGTGCCGACGGCTGTGGCAGGGTCTGCCAGGTGTCTGGTCATCTGGGAATCACTGAGTATGCGCGGGCGAGGGCAGAGCGAGTGAGTGAAGGGGGAGCGCTGTTGCTGCCCACTGTCCGGCTCGAGTTGATGCAAGCCACAGGTTCATGACCGGCTTCCGGCGTCCTGATCGGCTTTTAGTCGACGCGTAAAGGCGTCCATTACTGGCGATGAATAACCTCTGCCTATCAGCGTTGAACCTACTTCCTCTAAGATCTCGATGCCTCGGCCGGCACCAGCCTTGTTGGCAATCTCCAGCGCTGACATCGCATGCTGGAGAGAGATGTCGCATTCCCCCTTTCTTGCGTAAGCTAGAGCCAGGTATGAGAGATGAAATCCTCCCTCATGGCCGAAATCTTCACCCCATCCATCCATGGCTGCTGATGTATTATTGATCGACTCCTCGAAGCGTCCAAGCCTTAGTAGGGCTATTCCTTTTTGGGCTTGGAGATGGCGTGCACGCATAAAGCTAGCGGAGATTCCGAGAGGGTTGCTCGAGAGATGTCCCGCACCATCTAGAAGCTCCTCGGCGGTATCGAGGTATTGTCGAGCTTTTCTTTCGTTGCCGAGAATCGACCAAGCCTGCGCGCATTGTAGGTGAGCGTTAGCTGAGATTCGATGGATGTTCTCGCCCTCTAACTTGGTGGAGAACTCGGCCATCCCCAATCCTAAGGCTCCATTGCCCTGGTCGGCTGCCACTTGGGAGCGGCGTGAGAAGAAGTACGAGGCTAGAACCTCGTCGCCTCCAGCCTGGGCGAGTATGATTGATCGATCGGCATATACCGCTGCTTTATCATAGTCCCCGCGGCTTTGCCACAGCCAGCACGAGAAATCCATCCACAGGGATTGCAGTCTAAGTAGGCTCTGAGCGATGTGAGTTTCGCCTGTCTCCTTTATTAGCGCATCGACGAGGCTAACTTGATGGTGAACCAATGGGAGAAGTCGTGTCGGCCCTATCACCCTCTCAGAGGCTACGAGATTCTTGCGTAAGTGCGCCAAGGATGTGACTAGGTCGGGCGCGACTCGCACCGATCCGCCCAACCGGCTGACGCCACCTAAGGCGACACTCCCGACCACCTGCATGAAACTTCGCCGGTCCGGTTGAGGTGATGTATCGGCTGCTCTCTGGACTAATCCAGGCGTGAGAGTCGAAGCCTCAAGGGTGTGTAAGGTGATGGAGACGTTGTTGTGTGTGACATGCTGATCTCTGCGTGCTTGATAAATTCCACTGTTCCCCGATGCGGTCGCGTGCAGGTCAATAGAACTTTCCTCGATCTCATCCATTGCTTTCCCTCTGAAACTGGCGAGTCGGGTGGTGCTTGTGAGACACCTGGAATTGAGCCTCCTGGGTACTAACTATGCCCCTTAGGTTCTTCCTGTAAGCAACTACTCGGGAGAGATCGTCAGATCATCGGTGGACCCGAGTGTGGCCCGCGGAGTGGTGCCGAGTCGAACTGCTGCTCGTGCTGGGTGGGGCGCGTACGATCGCTGGGCAGATCAACTGTGGTGCGGCGTGGCTCAACAGGCTGGTCAAGATCGCGGGGACAGGAGCAAGTTGACCTAACGTGGTCGGGCATAGTGCCGTTCGTTGAGTGACGACGACTCCATCGGCATTGCCGCTTTGCCTCATCCTTATCAGGTCGATGACCCGGGGTACGCGATCTCGCACATTCCGTTTGCAGTCCCCACTGACCTGCCGCCGAGGTTGATCAGCGATCGGCGGAATCCGCTCCTGTTGGTGTCAGGCGCTGATGTCAGCCGTCACCACAGCGCTTGACGACTCCAGCGGCTCACGGGATCGCCTGCCACTCCAGGTCCACAGCGTCCGCAACCTGGACGTTCTAGGCTGAGTGACTTCGCGCATGTAGGTGCTGCGCCCCCTACTCAGCATCTTGATTGCCTCGCCCAGCCCGACTGGATCCCAAAGATCCAAAAGACTCTCGTGGCTCTCGGGTACCGCGGCAAGCTTCTCAAGTCGCCCGATTGCCGCCTTGACCTCATCAATGCCGGGAAAGGTTGGCAACGCATGCGCCTCTACCCTGGCCCTGCCGATCGGCTCCAAGATGGCGAAAACATACGATTCGCGCTGTTTGTAATCAGTGGCATCGATATCGCCCAGCGCAACGACGTAACGAGTGCCGGCATCCGCTGCTTCGATGAGGTGTTTGAGCGTCGTCTCGAACCGAGCTACGTCAAACTTGGCAATCTCAAGCTTGCCCTCCCAGAGGATCCGATCTCGGGCTACGCCCTTCTGGGTCCACCGCGTAACGCCGCCGACGATGAGTGCTGCACCAGCCGTGATCAGCGGCGCAACGGTGACGATGGAATCAAGCTGCATGGTCATATGCTGCACGACCTCCTAGCTCAGGACACAGACCCCTCCTGACTGCACTGCCACCTTCAGCTTTTGTCCCACCGATCACCGGGCAAAGCGCCGAAGTGCGGCGCCGACCTTGTGAGCGGAGCGCGCCACTCGCAAGCGGTTTTGCACGGACCCACTGCCGCCAAACTCGGGCCCCGACTCGCGCCGGGGCCCCGGGTGGTCAGCTGGCGTAGTCGCGGGGGTCGTAGCCGTGGTTGCAGACGGGGCAGAGGGTGAGGTCTTCAGGGTCGTCGGAGTACGGGTTGGGGATGATGCCGGCGTCGCACTGGGGGTCGGTGCAGGCCATGGTGTGCTCCTTCGAGGTCGGTGCCGTTGTCCTGATGGGCACCGCCCCTGCACGGTTCTGGGTGGGCGCACAAGGTGGAGCGCGCCACTGTACGAACGACCTTGTGCGCCCACCCAGAACCGTGCCGCCCTCGGGATCAGGACAACGGCGCCGACCGGCAGCCACCACACGAGTGCCCCGCCCCGCCCCGCCACTGGGCCTGACCGCAGTTCCTGCGCCGCCCCCGCCGTGCAGCACAGGTGAGCCCAGTGCCCAGGCGCTTTAGGGGCCCAGCTTCTCGCTCACAGCCTCGGCGTGCTTGGCAATCTGATCAAGTTTGGCCACCACGGTTTCGCGATCGAGGGCCATCCCCTCCATGACGTTCAGGTCGATTACGTAAGTCATGGGAGCGATCGCGCCCGTGGGCCCCACCGCGTTCACCGTGACGGTGTACTGGCGTGGCAGATCGGTTCTTTGGTAGAAGCGGCCACCGAAGGTGAAGAACCACTCAAGGCGACGGCCAGGCGGCAGGAAAGGGATCCTGCGTCCTACGGCGGACGCAATGTCCGTGTCCCAGTTTGGGCTCTCGCCTCCTTGGATTGGCGGGTCGATCGTGAACTCGACATCACGGGCTACTGTCTTGCCGAGGTTCTCGATCACGAAAACCAGGATCCCGCTGCCGCCAGCGCGAGGGCAGATGTCCACCACGACGTAGGGGTCGTTCGCCTCTTTACTCACCCGCTCGGCGAGCCTCAGTTGGTGCCCCGCATAGACAGCCTGTCGACGTGCGTAGAGAAGCGCACCCAGGCTAATCACGACGGCCAGTGCCGCTATGTAGTTGCCCATATCGCGAGAATAGATTGAAACAAGCCATCTGGAGGGTGAATGGCCGAAGATGGCCGGTGGGGTTTCAGTCCGCCGCAACCAAACGATCGCCCAACTCTCATCCCGTCCGCCGTCGACCCACACGCATGTGGAGCGGACGCGGGGCCGGGCGTCCAGGTGGAGCGCGCCACTGTACGAACGACCTGGACGCCCGGCCCCGCGTCTGCTCGGCTTGTCCTGGGTCGATGGCGGACGGGATGGGAGTTCCCCACCCCAGCCATCCACGGGCCGGCACCCGCGAACGGCGCCCCCGCCATCCCGGAGTCGGAGCGCCCCCGCCGGAGGCATCGTCTTGACGCGAGCTGATCAGCCGGCCGAGCCACCGCGGTTCTCACCATCAACCCGAGCCGTAGGCGTGCGGACGGCGGCCGGGCTGGAGCGGGGCGTCAGACAGGAGCGCAGGCCCGGGCGACGGGCCGCGCGCGCCGCGCTGTGCGCGGCGGGTGCCTTGATGAAGTAGAGAAAGTCTTACCGCGCTGCCCTCAAAGGACGATCGGCTTGTACGCCATGGCCCTGTCGACGACCTTTCCGGGCGTCAGCTCGGGATCGGGGTCCCAGAAGATGTAGTCGCTGATGTGCGGGCAGGCCAGGCCCCGTTCAAGGGAAGCCAGAATCTCGGAAGACTCTTCCTCGGGAGTCTCTGGGTTCATGAGGTGTTCGACGAGGAGGATCGCTTCCTCGCGGGTCATCCGCCATGCCGGTTGTGTGCTCACTAGTGCGTGATCAGGTGGCGGCCGTCGTGGCTTCGGACGTGGGGGCCGTTTTCGTCCAGGGCGTCCAGGAGGCGGATCGCGTAGACCTCGGCCATGCGTTCCTCGACCTCGGCCGGCGTCAGCCAGTCCACCGCGGTGGACTCGTCCGAGGTTCGCTCGGTGCCGCCTGAGGGCTTGCAGCGGAAGACCAGGGCCACGATGCCGCGGGTGGTGTTCTTGTACACGCCGGTCAGCTCGTCTACCTCGACGTGGATGCCCGTCTCCTCCAGGACCTCGCGGGCGACGCCCGCTTCCGGTGCCTCGGTCAGTTCGAGGACGCCGCCCGGGAGCTCCCACGTGCCGTTGTCCGCTCGGCGGATGGCCAGGAGGCGCCCGTCTTCGCGCACTACCGCTCCGGCCACGGACACCGAGTGGAGTGGCGTTGACTTTGTTCCCGCGCTCCCGTTACTCATGTACAGGAGCATATGAGAGTGGGTAGGACTGTGGGAACTCCAGCAGGAGCTGGCAGGGCCGTACCTCGGTACGTGCAGATCGCGGACGAGATCGTCCAGCAGATCCGGTCCGGCGTCCTCAAGGCCGGCGACATGGTTCCGAGTGAGTCGGAGCTCGTCGAGCGGTACGGGGTTGCTGGGGGGACTATTCGGAAGGCCATGGTCGAGGTTCGGGCCAGCGGGCTCGTCGAGACCCGGCACGGCAAGGGTTCGATCGTGAAGGACCGGCCTCCCGTACGGCTTCGGTCTTCGGATCGCTTCCGCGCTTCTCACCGGCGGGGCGGTAAGGCTGCCTACCTCGCCGAGTCCGAGCAGTCCGGCGCCACCGCGAAGGTAAGCGTCCTCTACATCGGGCCCATGGAGGCGCCCGCGGACATCGCTGAGCGGCTTGGTGTCGAGGTGGGGACTCAGGTGCTTGCGCGGCGTCGGCTGTACTTCCGGAACGGGACGCCCGTCGAGACCGCCTCGTCGTACCTGCCGTGGGACGTGGTGAAGGACATCCCCGAGCTGTTCGCCGAGAACCCCGGCCCGGGTGGCATCTATGCCCGGCTCGAAGACCACGGTCACACCTTCGCCGAGTTCGTGGAGACGCTCCAGGCTCGGTCGGCCGCGAAGGCGGAGGCCTCCGAGTTGGCCCTGAGTCCTGGCGCCCCCGTGATTCAGCTGGTGCGGGATGCGGTGACCACGAAGGGGCGTGTCGTGGAGGTCTGCGACACGCTCATGGCCGCTGACCAGTTCGTCTTCCAGTACCGGATCCCCGCGACCGACTGACGCTCGCTCAACTCCCCTCAACCCGCTGCGGATTCTTTCCGTGGCGGGTTGACTCATGTACAGGAGTGGTGCACTCTTCCCCATGTCACTCCTGTACAGGAGTGGATGAGTCCAGCCTATATAGAGGAGTGATCCACTGTGCGTCAGATCCCCGTCGACACCTCCGCCGCGATGGTGATGGTGGCCCAGCCCCCGGCCCCGAAGATCGCGAACCGTCAGACCGGTGAGATCGCCACCGACCGGGACACCGGTGCCCCGCTCATGACTGTCGATGTCATGTTCGTCATGGACGGCAACGCCGAGATCCTCAACCTGACCGTGCCCAAGACCGGCATCTCCGAGGAGCTGTCGATGGGCACCCCGGTCGCCCTGACCGGGGTCGTCGCCCGGCCGTGGGAGAACGAGTTCAACGGCCAGAAGCGGCACGGCATCAGCTTCCGCGCCGTCGCCGTCACCTCGCTCGCCGCCGCGAAGGTCGGCTGACCCATGACCGCCTTAACGGTCACCCTCGCACTGGTCGCCACGGTCGCCCTGCTGCTGCGGTGGCAGCGTCCGGCCTGGTACTGGATGAGCTTCGGCGTCGCCTTCGCCGTGGTGCGGATCCTGGCCCGGTATGCGTCGGTCATGGACGCGTGTGGGCTGACCGTCCCGCCCTCGCGCTGGCGCCTGGCGCTGGCTCGGATGACCGGCCGGCCCATCCTCGACTCGCGGGCGCCCCGGATCCTGCGGCTGCGGCCGACACGTACTGGGCTCGTACTGCGGGTGAAGCTGCGCCCCGGTCAGGACGCATTCGACTTCTCCGCCGCCTCGGACCGGCTCCGGCACTCGTTCGTCATGCAGAACGTCACCGCCCGGGAGATCCGCTCGGGTGTCGTCGAGCTGCGGATGACCGGGTACGACGTCCTCAAGCGGGTCCAGATGCCCGCAACTGCCCGTGCCGGGGCGATGCGCGTTCCGGTCGCCATGCGGGAGGACGGAGAGGTCTACTACCGCGACTACCGCCAGACCCCGCACGCGCTGAACGTCGGCGCCACCCAGTCCGGGAAGTCCGTCTATCAGCGCAACCTCGTTGCTGCGCTCGCTCCGCTGGATGTCGCCTTGGTCGGGATCGACTGCAAGCAGGGCGTTGAACTTGCTCCGCTTGCCCGGCGGTTCACCGCCCTGGGCGACAACCCTGACGCCGCCGCCGACCTCCTCGACGCCTTGGTCGAGCACATGGAGGACGTCTACCAACTAATTCGCCGCGAGCAGAGATTGAGTGCAGACCTGCCGGATGCGGAGATCACCGCCGACATCTGGGACCTGCCCGATCGTCTGCGACCGACCCCGATCGTGCTCCTGGTCGATGAGGTCGCCGAACTCGCCCTCTTCGCCACGAAGGAGGAAGAGAAGCGCCGGGACCGGATCATCACCTCACTCGTCCGGCTCGCTCAGCTCGGCCGTGCCGCCGGCATCTACCTGGAGATCTGCGGGCAGCGCTTCGGCTCCGAGCTCGGCAAGGGCATCACCATGCTCCGTGCCCAGCTCACCGGCCGGACCGCTCACCGCGTCAACGACGAGACCTCCGCCAACATGGCCTTCGGCGACATCGCCCCGGACGCCGTCCTCGCCACGGTTCAGATCCGCACCGACCGGCCCGGCACCGCCGTCGCCGGCGACTCCTCCGGTGGGTGGGTCCGCATCCGCACTCCCCACCTCACGCTCCGGCGAGCCGTGAACATCGCGAACTCCCATGCTCACCGCACGCCCGAGATCCCCGCGCTGGACGCCTTCCGGCCCGTCCTGCCGCCGCTGGGCAAAGCCGCGGCGCCCTCGGCCGTCACTGCTCCCGCGATCGCCTGAACTCCCTCGCTCCACGGCGGCGTGACCGCATCGCGCCAGGTCTCTACCCCTCCCATGCCCGAAACCGGAAGGAGGACCCTCCGATGCGTCCCATCCGCCGACCGGACGCCGTCCTCGTACAAGCCGTGATCGCCGGCGCCCTGTCCTTCGCTCACCTCCACGACCTGGCTGCGGCTGCCGGACAGTCCGGTTGGAAGGCCTGGGCCTACCCGGTCTCCGTGGATCTCCTGCTCGTCGCCGCCTGGCACCGGCTGCGGACCTCGCGGGCTGCCGGTGAACCTGCCCGCTCGGCCTGGACATGGTTCATGGTCGCCCTGGCCGCGTCGCTCGGCGCGAACGTTGCCACCGCCGGTCTCCTCGACCTCGGCCATGTTCCCGCCTGGCTGCGCATCCTCGTCGCGGGCTGGCCCGCCCTCGCGTTCCTCGGCGGCACCCTCCTTGTCCACTCACCTGGGCATCCGGCGGCGCCTGCCGAACCCGACACGACCACCGAGCAACCCTCAGCCGTGGAAGCCGTCATCGAGCGGGATGACGTAGCCGAGCCTGCGCCGGAGATCGCCGCCGCACCGGCCCTTCCCTCCCCGGAGCCGGATCCGGAACCCGCACCGGAGCCCGAACCCGCCCCCGTCTCCGTACCGCCGGCGCTCGTCGCTCACGCCCGGAAGGTCGCCGACGACTACCGCGCCCGCACCGGCTACCCGATCGACGCCGACACCCTGCGCGCCCGCCTCGGCGTCCCGCCCCTGATGGCCAACGCCATCGCCGCCCAGCTCGCCTGAGAAGGAGATCGACCATGCGCCACTCGACCCGGCACGCCCTGGAGCGCGCCGCCGAACTGACCCGGAACAACCGCCTGGTGGAAGCCATGGCCACCGCCGAGCCCGTGATCCTCGCCGCCGACGAGTACGAGTCGGCCGAGATTCGCCAGTGGCTCAACGAGCACGCCGACGACTTCACCAGGGAGGCCTGAGCCATGGCCGCCCGCGACCACTTCCACTCCGTGATGCGGATCGGCCCCGTGCAGATCGGCACCCACCGCGACCGCCACGGCCGTACCAAGTACGCCGCCGTCTGCACGTCCGACCGCTGCGGCTGGTCCTCCGCCTACTCCAGCTCCTCGGCCGCCCAGCTCGCCGCCCGTACGCACCGCTGCCGTATCACCGACTGAACGGAGCACGCCCATGGACGTCCCTCTCTGGCTCGCGCTGGTCGTCGTCGGCGGCCTCGGCATCAAGCTCATCCGCCCGCCCTGGTGGCTCGTCGCCGTGATCCTCCTCGGCGGCTACCTCCTCGCCGACAGCGTCCTCGCCCCGCTCATCGACACCACGATCAACAAGTAGGGAGACCCACCATGCTCCGCCCTCGCATCCCGGTCAACCCGCTTCCGACCGGCCTCGTCACCCCGCTCGTCCAGCCGACCACCTCGGCCGACATCGAGCCGGCGGCCTGCAACCACCACGATCACACCCTCGCGCCCATCCCGGCCACGCCCCGCGTCCAGGTCCCGGCCGTCCGCCTCACCCCGACCGGTCTCCTCGCCGTCGTCGCCGGCGGCGCCGGACTCGTCCTGGTCGTTGGCACGGTCCTCGTCTCGATGCTCCTCGCCGTCGCCGTCAGCGCCGCCTCGGTCGCCGTCTGCGCCGTCGTCCTGCGCTCGCTCCTCAACGACCAGCACAAGCGCCGCTAGTCGGGCTCCCGGGCGGCTCAACCGCCAAGTCTCCGCCGCCCGGGAGCCCCGCCCCTATCCAGTCCAGAGAACCAGAAGGCGCCTGCTCATGATGACCGACACCGACCACGTACCGGGCCTGGCCCCGGCCACCCTGAGCGACATGCTCCGGGTGGCCGCCTCCCCCGGCTTCGACCGCTGGAAGGAACAGATTCACCGCACCGGTGGCTGCTCCCAGCCCATCCATCTCCAGGGCTGGACCCTGACCCGGGACAAGACCACCGGCGAGGCCCTGCACCGCTACTCCACCGACGCCGAGCCCGGCGGACGGCTCCGGATCGCCTGCGGCAACCGCCGTGCCTCCCGCTGCCCCGCCTGCGCCTGGACCTACGCGGGCGACACGTACCACCTCATCCGCGCCGGCCTTGCCGGAGACGACCGCCGCGACATCCCGGCCGCCGTCCGCGATCACCCCCGTGTGTTCCTGACCCTCACGGCGCCGTCGTTCGGGCCGGTCCACAACCGGCCCGGCACCCGGCCCTGTCGCTGCGGCACCCGTCACTCTGAGGACGCTGCCGAGCTGGGCACGCCCCTCGATCCCGACGCGTACGACTACGCCGGCGCCGTGCTGTTCAACAACTACGCCGGACAGCTCTGGCAGAGGTTCGCCACCCGGCTCCGCCGTGAGATCGCCGCCGCTGCCGGGCTCTCCCAGCGGGAGTTGAAGGAGGTCGCCCGGCTCTCCTACGGGAAGGTGGCCGAGTTCCAGAAGCGCGGCGCCGTCCACTTCCACGCCGTGATCCGCCTCGACGGACCCGACGGGCCCGACACCCCTCCCTCGTCCTGGGCCACGACCGAACTCCTCACCCGAGCCATCCAGGCTGCCGCTGCCCACGCGTACACGACCATCGCCGTCCCCGCCGTCGGCGATCAGCCGTTACGCCGACTCCGCTGGGGCACCCAGCTCGACATCCGGCCCGTCCGAGCCTTCGGCGACGGCTCCGACATCACCGAACAGGCCGTCGCTTCCTACATCGCCAAGTACTCGACCAAGGCTGCCGAGACCACTGGAAGCCTCGACCGCCGTATCGGCAACCGTGAGGCCCTCGTCCTCCTCGCCATCCCCGAGCACACCCGCCGCCTCGTCGAAGCCTGCTTCGACCTGGACCCGCTCTACCCCGACCGCCGCCTCCTCGCCTGGGCCCACATGCTCGGCTTCCGGGGCCACTTCTCCACCAAGTCCCGGCAGTACTCCACCACCCTGGGCGACCTTCGCCAGACCCGCGCCGACTACCGCGCCGCCCAGGAACGCACCGCCCGCGGCCTCGACGACATCCAGCCGGACACCGTCCTCGTCCTCGCCTCCTGGGCCTACGCCGGTCAGGGCCACTCCCCCGGTGAAGCCGCCCTCGCCGCCTCCATCGCCCGGGACATCCAGCTCAACCGTGAGACCGCCCGCGAAGCCCTACGCGACCAACTCGCCCTGGAAGGAGCCGCAGCATGACCACCGCCACCGCCGAGCTGCTGACCGTTCCCGAGGTCATGACGCGCCTCAAGCTCGGCCGCTCCACCGTCTACGACCTCATCCGGTCCCGCCGCCTGGTCTCCATCACCATCGGCCGGTCGCGCCGCGTTCCCGCCGACGCCGTCCAGGACTTCATCAACAACCAGATTGAGGAGGCCGCCTGATGGCCGCCCAGCGCAAGCGCAACCCCAACGGGGCCGGCACCATCACCCAACGGTCCGACGGCCGCTATCAGGCTGCCGTCTACGTCCTCCAGCCCGACGGCACCCGCGCCCGGAAGTTCGCCTACGGCAAGACCTGGGCCGAGTGCGACGCCAAGCGCCGCGCGCTCCTCGACAAGGTCGACAACGGCGTTCCCGTCCCGACCCGTTCGATGAAGCTCTCCGAGTGGCTGCCGTACTGGCTCGACAACATCGTCAAGCCGCGCCGCAAGAAGACCACCGCGGCCAAGTACGAGGTGCACGTCCGGCTGTACCTCGTTCCGATGCTCGGGCCCAAGCGGCTGGAATCCCTCGGCGTCGCCGACGTCCGGCGCTTCCTCGTCCAGTTGGAGAAGAAGACCAGCGCCGCCACCGCCAAGGAGTCCCACCGGGTCCTGCGCACCGCCCTCACCGCCGCCTGCCGTGAGGAGCTGGTGAGCCGGAATGTCGCGACGCTCGTCGAGCCGCCGACCGTCGCCGCCCGGGAGCTCTCCCCCTGGTCCCTGGACGAGACGCTCGACTTCCTCGCCGCCGCCCGGAAGGACCCGCTGTACGCCGCCTTCGTGCTCGCCATCGCCCTCGGCTTCCGCCGCGGTGAGGTCGTCGGCCTTCGCTGGGAGAACGTCGACCTCGACAAGCGAGAGATCCGGGTCAGGACTCAGCGCCAGCGGGTGGCCGGTGAGGTATACGAGGACGATCCCAAGGGACGCCGGCGCAAGCAGACGCTCCCGCTCCCCGCGATCTGCATCGCGCCTCTCCGGTGGCAGCGTCTCAGGCAGGCCGCCGCCCGCGAGCGCGCCGGAGAGAAGTGGACGGACACCGGGTACGTCTTCACCACCCGCACCGGACAGCCCATCGAGCCGCGGAACCTCTACCGCTCGTTCACCCGCGTCGCGAAGAACGCTGACCTCCGCGTCGTCCGACTCCACGACGCCCGGCACGGTACGGCGACGCTTCTCACCGCCGCCGGCGTCCCGCCCCGCGTCGTGATGGAGATCCTCGGTCACAGCCAGATCGCCGTCACGATGAACGTCTACACCCACGTCGTCCAGGACACGCAGCGCGAGGCCGTGAGTCACATCGACCGGCTGCTCAGGAGTCGTCCCCGGTCGTGATCGACCGTTCCCGTTGATGTCAGATGTAGATGTCAAAGGCCCCTCGCCATGATCGGCGAGGGGCCTTTTCCCTGGTGGGCGCGGACGGTTTCGAACCGCCGACATCTGCTTTGTAAGAGCAGCGCTCTACCCCTGAGCTACGCACCCGTGGATGAGTGGACAGCCTACATGGCGGGCACACCCCCCACGCAAACCCGTTCCCGTGGGGGAGAATGGACCGGGGCATGGCGGACACGTACGGGAGAGGGACTGTGACGACGGCATCCCGGCGGTGGTTCGGTGGGCGGGACGAGAGTCGGCGGGCGGATGCGCAGGCGGCCAAGGATGCCGCCGCGGCCGCGTTCTACGAGCTGGACACGGCGCAGCGGGATCTGCGGATCTCGATCGAGACCATCGCCGCGGCGGACGGGTCGCCCGCGGCACGGCAGGCGACCGAGGGTTTCGCCGCGCTCGGGCAGCGCATCGACCAGGTCAGCCACGTCTACATCGAGGCGGTCGACGCGCACGACCTGGACCGGGCGGAGCTGGAGGCCGCGGTGGCCACGCGTGCGCGGGATCAGCTGACGCGTGCCCGTGATGAACTCGTGCGGGTCAAGGGGGAGCTGGAGCGGTTCGCGCAGAGCCTGCAGCCGTTGCTGGACAAGGCCGAGACGCAGCTCGCGCGGGTCGCGCCGGCGCGGGAGCGGGCCAGGGCCGCGCTGATCGGGGCCAGTGATGCGCTGGACGCCATGCGGGCCAAGGGGATGCGGGCCGACGACCTCGCGGCGCGGCTGGCGGCGCTGGGGCCGGAGCTGACCAAGCTGAACCAGGGCGCGGCACAGCACGGGGTGCAGGAGACGGTGCGGCGCGCCGACCGGATCCTGCGGGACGCGGAGGCCATACGGGCGGAGGCGGCGCGGCTGCCGGAGCGGGCGGCGGAGATCGACCGGCGGCTGGTGAGCCTGCGGACCCGGGCGCAGGCGCTGCGCAATCGGGCGGAACGGGTGGATCCGGTGCTGAGCGAGTTGCGGCGGCGGTTCAGTGCGGCGTGCTGGCAGGACCTCCAGCAGGTGCCGGACGAGGCGGTACGGAGTGTGTCCCGGGCCGAGGAGCAGCTGCGGGAGGCGGGCGCGGCCCGGGACGAGCAGCGCTGGGCGGACGTGGGGGCGCTGATCGAGGCGGTCCGCGGTGCGCTGGAGGCGACGGACGAGGCGGTGTCGGCGGCGCAGGACCGGCTGACGCGGCTGGAGGCGGTGGCGCGGGATCCGCAGGCGGAGGTGGACCGGACCCGGTTCGCGATCCGGGACGCCCAGCGGCTGGCGATGGCGGGGCGCAGTGTGGCGGATCCGCGGCACGCCCGGCCGCTGGACGATGCGGTGGCGCGGGTGGGCCGGGCGCTGGACGGGCTGGAGGGCAGGCATCCGGACTACTGGGCGTTCCTCCAGGAGATGGAGGCCGTCCGGGCTTCCGTGAACCGGGTGGTGACCGGCATCCGGGAGGAGCTCGCCCACGGCTAGCGCGGGCGGGTCTGGTCCGCCCCTGCCTTCGCGGCTCCGCGGCCCCGTGGCGCTTGTCGCGCCGGTCTTCTGGGTCGCGCTTGTCGTGGGGCGTCCGGCGACGGATGCTGGAGGGTGCGGGACGGATCAGAGGAGGCCTCCATGGCTGCCCACACCTTCCACAAGCCGCATGCGTCCCAGGCACCCCCGGTGTCGCAGCAGCCGTATGCGCCGCATGCGGCGTACGGATGCACCGAGCCCCATGAGCACTATGCGCCCTACGTGGCCCACGAGCCGTACGAGCCCCGCGTACCGCAGGATCCGCACCCGATGGCGCGGCGGGTGCAGCGCGTTCTGCATCCCGTCAATGCCCGGCTCGACGAGCACCTGCCCATCGATCACAAGCTCAGCCAGGTGTACCGGGTCGGGGCGGGGCTGACCGGTCTGTTGCTGGTGGTCTTCGGGATCCTGGGCCTGGTCGACCGGATCGGGTTCTTCGACACGGGCGGGGACACCGTGCTCGCGTTGAACACCAACGGTGCGCTGAGTGTCCTGTCGATCTGCATCGGCGGGCTGCTCATCGTCGGGATGGTGCTGGGCGGGACCTTCGCCTCGACGCTGAACATCGTGCTGGGCGTGTTGTTCATCGCGAGCGGGTTCGTGAACCTGGCGCTGCTCGACACCGGGCTGAACTTCCTGGCCTTCCAGATCCAGAACGTGCTGTTCAGCTTCGTCGTCGGCGTGATGCTGATGTGGTTCGGGATGTACGGGCGGGTGGGCAGCGCGCTGCCGCACGACAATCCGTACTGGCGGGCCCGTCACCCTGAGCAGGCGGCCCGGGAGGACCGGGCGAGGCTGGCGCGCGGGCAGCTCGCGCGGCCCGACGCCGTCTAGGTGTCGGGGGACGGCGCCGGCCCACCCGCCGCGGCACCGGCCCACCCGCCGCGGCACCGGCGCCGACCCGCCGGGCGTCGCACCGGCACCGACCCGCCCGGGGTAGCCCCCGACCACCGCCGTCCTCTCCTTCCCACACGCCGTCCCCCGTCCCACCGGCCGGCCCCGACACCGTGCGCGAGCCGGCCGGGAGTCGTAGCGCGCGGGCGCCGCGCGCGCTTAGCCTGTGCGCATGCCTCGTTACGAATTCCGCTGCCGGACCTGCGACGACACCTTTGAGGTCAGCCGCCCCATGGCCGAGTCCTCCGCCCCTGCCGACTGCCCGGCCGGGCACGCCGACACCGTGAAGCTGCTGTCCGCCGTCGCCGTGGGCGGGGCGGGCCGCGCGCCCGCGGCTGCGGCCGCGCGCCCCATGGGCGGTGCGGGCGGGGGCTGCTGCGGTGGCGGCGGCTGCGGCTGACGCTGCTGCCTGCCGGCGCCCGTCTAGCGCTTGCGCGAGAGCGTCAGGCCGTCCGAGATCGCCAGGAGGACGGAGTCCATGCGCGGATCCGCGGCGACGTGGTCGTTGAAGGCGCGCACGCCGGCCGCCGAGCCGGTGGCCGACTCGTCGAGGACCGTGCCGTGGAACAGGGTGTTGTCCGTGACGATCAGACCGCCGGGACGCAGCCGCGGGACGAGCTCCTCCCAGTAGGCGATCTGGCTCTCCTTGTCGGCGTCCACGTAGGCCATGTCGATGTGCGGCTCGGTGGGCATCGCCCGCAGGGTCTCCAGGGCCGGCGCGATGCGCAGCTCGATGCGGTCGGCGACGCCGGCCTCCTCCCAGGCCTGCCTGCCGTACGCCGTCCACTCCTCGGAGACGTCGCAGGCGATGAGGCGGCCGTCGGCGGGCAGCGCCTGGGCCATCGACAGGGCCGAGAAGCCGGTGAAGGTGCCGATCTCGACGATGTGGCGGGCGCCGGTCAGGCGGACGAGGAAGGCCAGCAGGGGTCCCTGCTCCTCCGCGGACTGCATCCCGGCGACGTCCGGGAACGCGGCATAGGTCCTCGCAACCAGCCCCCGCTGGACGGAGTCCAGCGGGGGGTTGTGGTCGAGCATGTAGCGGTACAGCTCGTCTGTGATCTTCGTGCTGTTGCCTTTGGTCATGCGTCCAGTCTGCCGAGCCGACCGGCCTCGCGGGCGAATGCGCGCACGATTTCCTCGCCGGCCAGGACGCCCGCTTCGGCGAGCGCGGTCACCGAGGGGGCCGTCCAGTGCGCGTCGGCCAGTTCCCCATGGCCCGGGCGCCAGGCGGCGTCGGCCGCCAGCAGCAGGTCGGCGTCCAGGAGGGAGTCGCCGGCGGCGAGGGTGGTGGTCGCCCCGGTCCTGCGGGCGACCTCACGCATCGCCGCGCTCTTGGTGAGCGGGCGCGGCACGGCATAGATCTTCCGGCCCTGGAGGGAGACCGTCCAGCCGCGGGGCCCGGCCCACTCCGCCAGGGACTTGAGCCATGCGTCGGGAACCAGGGGGCGTTCGACGACGAGGTAGGCGAAGAGGTCCTCGGCCACCCGTGCCTTGCGCAGCCACGCCGGGTCGGCGACGGACGACAGGTGCTCGCGGACCTCCTCCAGCGGGGCGCACTCCTCGGCCAGGCGCGCCGCGACCTGTCGCCGCCACTCGCGGTCCGGCACGCCGTCGACGAGGAGCTGCCCGCCGTTGGCGCAGATCGCGTACCGGGCCGGGCGGCCGGGGAAGCGGATGCGCTGGTACTGCTTGCGCGTGCGGGTGGTGGTGGGGACGAAGACGACGGACGGGTCCTCGGTGAGCTCCGCCAGCAGCGCCGCTGCCGTCTCCGTCATGTAGGACAGCGGCTTGCTCTCGTGGACCTCGACGCAGAGCAGGCGGGGGGCCACCGGGTCGGGCATGGTCAGACCGAGGGCGGCCGCCGAGTAGATGAGCGTACGGTCGAGGTCACTGGCTACGAGGACAGTCACTGGGTGGCCACAGCCTTTCCGTCGGCGCCGGTGGCGCCGCGCGTGAATCGGGGGTGGATGAGCCCGACGCAGGTGTAGGGCAGGTCGTCAGCCTCTTCCACCGGGACGCCGCGCTGCTCGGCGAGCAGCCGTACGTGGTCCAGGTCGGACCCGGCGCCGCGCTGCGCCAGGATCTTCCAGGGCACCCGGCGCAGGAGCACGCGGGTGGTCTCGCCGACGCCGGGCTTGACGAGGTTCACGTCGTGGATGCCGTATTCCTCGCTGATCCGCTCGACCGCCGCCCAGCCCTCCCAGGTCGGCGTGCGGTCGGCCGCGAGGAGTTCCTTGACCTCCTCGTCGACGGCGTCCGCGACGTCGTCGAAGTGGGCGGCGACGGCGTCGACGAATTCGGCGGAGACGTCGGCTCCGGCGAGCTCGCGGTAGAACTTCGCGCCGTGGAAGTCGGATGGCCCGACCAGGTCGGACCTCAGAACCGTACGCGAGATGAGTCCGGAGACGGTGGAGTTGAGGCAGGCGGAGGGGATCAGGAAGTCCTCCCGGGTGCCGTAGGTGGGCACGCACGAGCCGGGGTCGGCGAGGACGACGACCTCCGGGTCGAAGCCGGGGAACTCCTTCAGGGCGTCCCTGAGCTCACGGGTGATGGCGCCCTTGCCGGTCCAGCCGTCGACGAAGACGACGTCGGCGGGATCGTGGTGGGCGGCCAGCCAGCGCAGGGCGTTGGCGTCGATGCCGCGGCCGCGCACGATGGAGACGGCGTAGTGCGGGAGGTCCAGGCCGTGCCGGGCGCGGGCCCAGCGGCGCATCAGGACGCCCACGGGGGTGCCGGCGCGGGCGAGGGAGACCAGGACCGGGGAGGGGGAGCGTTCGGCGAGGACGGTCTCGGTGACCGTGCCGACGGCGCGGGCGACGCGGGCGGCGGAGGCGGTCAGCGCGCTGCGGTAGAGCTCCTGGTACTGGGGCGAGGGCTGGTACTCGACGGGCAGGGACTCGGCGTAGTGCGCGCCGCCGGCCTGGATGGCCTCCTCGCGCTCCTCGGTGGGGGCTTCGAGCTGGACGCCGGAGAGGTCCTGGAGCAGCCAGCCGACGTCCTCGGGGGCGTAGGAGGAGAAGGCGGGGCCGCGCAGCGGCTCGGGCATGGTCGGCTCCTGCCGGGTGTCGGGGGTGCTGAAGGCCGTGCCCGGCGGCAGGGGCGCCGTGGACGGTGTGTAGGAGGGGACGACGGCCAGGACGAGGCGGCCGGTGTGCGGGGCGAGGGCGGCGAGGAGTCCTGTGTGCAGTTCGGGGGTGTCGCCGGCCGAGTCCACGACGGCGACGACGGTGTCGAAGCCGGAGCCGTCCGCCGGGCGGGCGACGTTGTAGGCGTAGCGGTCGCCGGGGCCGTCGGCGGGGGTGTCGTGGGCGGGGAAGACGAGGCGGGTGCGGATGGCGTAGCCGGGGTCGTCCACGGCCAGCACCGGGGAGCGGGTGGTGGTGGAGAAGCGGACCTCGCGGGCCGCGCCCGTCTCCTCCAGCGCCTTGGCCAGGCGCAGCGGCGCGTACATCAGCTCCTCGTTGCCGAGGACGAGGACCCGTCCGGGATCGGCGCCGAGGGCGGCCCCGAGGCGGGCGGTGAGGTCGGGCAGGGCGGCCTCCAGACGCTCGCGGTGCAGCGGGTGGAAGCCGTGCCGGCCGCCGTCGGGGAGCCCGTGCGGCCACCGCAGGTCGACGTGCAGGACGGGCCGCGGGGAGCCCGCCGGTCCGGCCGCGTCCGCCGCGTCCGTCTGCTCGTGCTCCTCCACCAGCGCCTTCCCCTTGGCCAGCACCCCGTCGGGGAGGGACACCGTGCCGGAGGCGAGGGCGATCAGGTCCACGCGTGCGCCCAGCTCGGCGGCGAAGGCCGTGAGCCGGTCGCGGTCGGCCGGGGAGCGCATGTCGACGAGGGCGACGACCACGTACCGCGAGCGGGGGTGACGGGCGTGCAGGTCGCGGATGGTGTTGAGGACGGTGTTGCCGGTGGAGAACTCGTCGTCGACCAGGACGAGCGGCCCGTCGCCGGCGAGGAGCGCGGGGTCTTCGGGCAGCAGCAGGTGGGAGGTGGCGTGCGAGTGTGCCTCTTCGAAGCCGCCCGCCGCCGTGACGCCGGGGACGGGCCGGCGGGTGGAGTGCAGGTACGGGGCGGATCCCAGGCCGTCGGCGACGCAGTGGCCGAGCCCGGTGGCGGTCTCGGCGTAGCCGAGGACCACGGCCGTCGCCGCGGCCTCGTCGCCGAGCAGGGCCCGTACGCGTGTTCCGAGCCCGAACCCGGCGGCGTACACCGTGCTCGGGGACTGCGGGACGTGCTTGCCCAGCACCTGCGAGACCAGCAGGTGTGCGCGCTTGGGGTTGCGCCGCAGGGCCATCCCGAGCAGGTCCGTCAGCCGCGGGCTCAGCCGCGGACCGGGCCGCGGCCCCCCTTCGGAGTCGTGCAGGGCGACTCCCAGCCGGTCCGCGACCCAGGTACCCGACCACACCTCGTCGATCGTCTTGCCCTTCCTCGTCGTCTGCTTCGGCACCGGCTCGCTCACACCTGGAGCCCGGCCGTGAGCAGGTCGACGAAGCCGACCTGCTCCTTCGCCACACCGAAGGCCTCGGCGCGCAGCATGGTGCGCTCGGCCCAGGCCCGGTGGGGCTTGATCTCGTTCATTTTGTTCGTATAAGCCGAACGCATCACTCCGCCCCCGCCGCGCTCGGGCCTCAGGATGTCCTCGGCGTCGCAGAACTCCTCGTGGGAGACCACCGACAGGGCGTGCACGGGTGTGACGTGGGCGGGGTGGATGCAGGTCTTGCCGAGCAGCCCGTTGGCCCGGTCGAGCTCGATCTCGCGCAGCAGTCCGTCCAGGTCGTGTTCGATCAGCGCGGTGCGCAGTTCCTCGACGCCCTCCTCCAGGAAGGGGCTGCGGCGCAGCTGGGGCTTGAAGAGGCGCTGCTGGCTGCGGAAGTACTCCCAGACGGGGCCGGTCACGGTGAATCCGGTGCCGTCGGCCCGGCTGAGGACGTTGACGACGTCCGCGATGACGCCGGCGACGATCTGGACGTCGTAGGCGGTCATGTCCGGGGTGCGGCGCAGTCCGTAGGCGGAGCAGAAGTCGGTGACTCCGAGGCGCAGTGCCAGGACCCGGTCGCGGTGGCTGTTGACCGTGCGGGAGATCCCGGCGAGGGCTTCCACGCGGGTTTCCAGGTGGAGGAGTTCCGGCGTCTCCAGGACGGGCATGGCATACAGCCGGTCCCGTCCGCTCACGGCCTCCGCGTCGGCGACGGCTTCGAGGAAGGGGATGCCGCGCCGTTCGTCGAACTTCGGAAGTACGAATCCGGCCAGGTGCCGTACCGAGGGGCCCAGGCGGCGTGCCAGGTCCGGTATCTGGTCGGGCGTGCGGACGCGGATGAAGAGCAGCGGGAGCTCGCCGGCGTCGGCGTCGAGGTCGCGGAACTGGCGGACGAGGTTGTTCTCGGCGTCGAGGACATCGGCGTCGCTGATCGAATCCTCCAGGCAGAGGACCATCGAGACGACTCCGCGGCCGGCCTGCTTGCGGATGTCCGCGGCCAGCGCCGGGCGGGTGGCGGGGCTGTAGAGGGTGGCCCCGAGGGCCGCCGCGAGGAGACGGGCGGGTGAGGTCCCGGTGAACTCCGCCGGTTCCTGGTGGAAGAGGTCCTTACGGACCGTGGGCGATATGTGCCCAAAGTGACGCATGTGCTTCCCCCGTACAACCTCGGCGGCCCAACTGGCATGGCCGGTAATAGTACGTACGAACGTGAACGAAGAGTTCCTCAAGCACATGAAGTTCAGGTAACCCACTTGCACGATGCCCAGCTCGCACGATCGGTACAAGGCCCTACGGGGGGCCGCATTGTCCCGCTCCACCCCGGGAGGGCAGGATGACGTGCATGACGCACGCGATGCAGAAGGGCTCGAACATCCCGGTGGCCCCCGTGGCGGTCCGGGCGGTGCTGCGCTGGACCGGCGGCCCCGAGGTGCCGGACGTGGACGCCTCGGCGCTGCTGGTGGGCCCGGACGGCCGGGTGCGTTCGGACGAGGACTTCGTCTTCTACAACCAGCCCCGGCACCCCTCGGGGGCGGTCTGGCGCCTCGGCAAGAAGCAGGTGGGCGACGCCGTCACCGATGCCGTCCAGGCCGACCTGCGCACGGTGACCCCGAGCGTGGACCGGATCCTGGTGGTCGCCTCGGCCGAGGACGTCCCCTTCCAACGGGTCCGCGACCTGCGGATCCTGCTGTACGACGCCACCGCGACCGGTGGCTCCGAGCCGCTGGCCTACTTCGACGTACGGCCCGAGACCGGCGCGGAGACGGCGCTGATCTGCGGCGAGCTGTACCGCCGGGGCGACGGGTGGAAGTTCCGGGCGCTCGGCGAGGGCTACTCCGACGGCCTGGTGGGGCTGGCGACCGACCACGGGATCGCGGTCGACGAGAACGCCGCCGAGCCCGACGCCGGCGCGGCCGCCGGACCCGGGGCCCCCGCAGCGGGTCCGGGCGCCGACGAGACCGCTGCGATGGCGCCGCCGACGCAGGCCCCGCCGGCCGCCCCGCCCGCCTACGGCTACCCGCAGCCGGTGTCCCCGGTGCCGGGCCCGGGCGGCGACCCGACCTTCCGGCTGCCGGCGCAAGGCCCCCAGTTCATCCGCCGCTGAGAGCGCACCCCGGAGGCGCTCCGGCAGCCGCGGGAGGGACTGCCGAAGGCCCGGGGGACCGGGCGCACCGGGAGGCCTCGGGGCGGCTGCGGTCACCTCTTGGCGCTCTTGTAGCCCCTCCCCCACTGGAGCCCCCAGCCGTAGAGCCGGTCCAGCTCGGACTGGAACCCGTACACGAACTTCACCTCGCGCTTGACGACGAGCTCGCCCTTGACCTTCTCCAGGGAGACGACGGCGCAGGAGCGGGCCTGCGGGTGCCGCTCGTCCAGCGGGATCTCGATCCTCGGGCCGGTCACGGGATAGAGGGTGACCATGGCGTGCGTCCGGTCGAAGGCCGGGGTCTGGTCGTAGATGTAGACGAAGACGAGCATCCGCTTGATCTCGTCAGCGTGGTCGAGGTTGATGTAGAGGGTCTCCCCCGAACCCGATCCGAACCGGTCGTCACCGCTGAGCTTGACGTACGGCGGGTCGTTGAGGTCGCCCAGCAGGTTGCCCAGCGGCTGGACGGCGCCGCGGGTGCCGTCCGCCAGCTCGTACAAGCAGCCCATGTCGAGGTCGACGTTGACCATGCCCTGGGTGTGTGCCTGCACGATGTCCGGCTTGAACAGCTTGAACGGATGGCGGAAGAGCTGGCCGCTCTGGCCGGAACGGCCGCCGATGTCCGAGGTGCGCATGCGCCAGGACAGGTTGACGCGCAGGTTGCCGTGGACGGCGCCCTGCCTGGTGAGCGACACCGTCGAATGTCGCTTGGTCAGCTCGATCGCGTTCGACGAGGCACTGCCCGACTGGAACTGCACGGCTCGGCTGCCCATGATGCCGTCGAAGAAGCCCATCCCCTACCCCCCTGGTCCTGATCCCCTGGTCTGATCCCCTGGTCCCCGCGAGGACTACGGAGAACGGGGCGGCCCGCCGGGCCCGTGAGCCCGGTGGACCGCCCCGCAAGGGAGCGTTCCGCATTAACGCCGCGGTCATGCCTCGACGGAGGAACCCTCCAGTTCCAGGCGCTTGTTGCGGCGCACCGAGGACCAGAAGGAGGCGGCGATCAGCACCACGCCGATGAGGCCGGTGATGATCTCGCTGATCTCGTACTGGATGGTGACGAGCAGGATGGCGGCGAGCGCACCGATCGCGTAGTGCGCGCCGTGCTCCAGGAAGACGTAGTCGTCCAGGGTGCCCTGGCGGACCAGGTAGACCGTGAGCGAACGGACGTACATGGCTCCGATGCCGAGGCCGAGCGCCATCCAGAAGATGTGGTTGGTGATGGCGAAGGCGCCGATGACCCCGTCGAAGGAGAACGAGGCGTCGAGGACCTCCAGGTAGAGGAAGAGGAAGAACGCGGCCTTGCCGGCGAGGCCGACGGCGGACACGGGCTTGCCCGCGGCCTTGGCCTTCTCCTCCTCCTCGTGCTCGCGCTCCTCTTCCTCCTCCAGCTTGTCCTCGAAGTACGAGGACAAGCCGCCGACGATCAGGTAGGTGATCAGGCCGGCGACGCCGGCGAGCAGCACGGTGGCGGACTTGTCGGTGTTGCCGGTGCTGGTGTGGGCGTTGACGGCGAAGGTCATCGCCGAGACCAGCAGGGCGATCAACGCGACGCAGACCGACAACATGTCGACCTTGCCGAGCTTGGCCAGCGGACGCTCCAGCCACGCGAGCCACTTGTGGTCGCGCTCCTCGAAGATGAAGTCGAGGAAGATCATCAGCAGGAACATTCCGCCAAACGCGGCGATGGCCGGATGGGCGTCGGTGACCAGGGCCTCGTACTGGTCGGGCTGATCCAGAGCCAGCTCGATCGCCTCGATGGGGCCGACCTTCGCACTGATGGCGACAATCGCCACCGGGAAGACCAGCCTCATGCCGAAGACGGCGATCAGGATGCCGACAGTGAGGAAGATCTTCTGCCAGAAGGCATTCATCTTCTTCAGGATTCCGGCATTGACGACCGCGTTGTCGAAGGACAGCGAGATTTCGAGGATCGACAGGATCAGTACGACCCCGAACGCCTCCCACCCCCACTGCCACGCGGCGAAGGCGAGGCCGAGCGCCGTGATGGCGAACGACCAGCCGAAGGTTTTCAGAACCACTGGCACCTGACACCCCATGCGTCTTGAAAGGCTTTACGAAACGTTGACCCCGAAGTCTAGAGCGATGCCCCTCAGGCCCGACGCGTACCCCTGCCCCACCGCACGGAACTTCCATTCGCCGCCGTACCGGTAGACCTCGCCGAAGATCATCGCGGTCTCGCTGGAGGCGTCCTCGGAGAGGTCGTAGCGGGCCAGTTCCTGGCCGTCGGCCTGGTTGACCACACGGATGAAAGCGTTGCTGACCTGGCCGAAGCTCTGCCGGCGGGTGTCCGCCTCGTGGATCGAGACCGGAAAGACGATCTTGTCCACCTCGGCCGGCACCTTGGTGAGGTCGATGATGATCGACTCGTCGTCGCCCTCACCCTCGCCCGTGAGGTTGTCCCCCGTGTGTTCGACGGAGCCGTCGGGGCTCTTCAGGTTGTTGTAGAAGACGAAGTACTCGTCCCCCAGCACCCGGCCGCCGTTGCAGAGCAGCGCGCTGGCATCGAGGTCGAAATCGGCTCCCGTGGTCGAGCGCGCGTCCCATCCGAGACCGATCAGAACCCTGGTGAGGTTCGGCGCGGCCTTGGACAGGGAGACATTGCCCCCCTTGGCGAGTGTGACGCCCATGTTGTGGTCCTCCCCGGACGACGGTGTGGCGGTGTGACGGATGGTTCGGCGTGGCGGTGGTGCGGTGCTGCGCGCGAAGCACGTCCGGCGCCGTACACACAGTGCACGGCGCCGGACGGACGGACTTCTCGGACTCAGACGTTGACGCCGAAGTCCTGCGCGATGCCGCGCAGGCCGGAGGCGTAGCCCTGACCGATGGCGCGGAACTTCCACTCCGCGCCGTTGCGGTAGAGCTCGCCGAAGACCATGGCGGTCTCGGTCGAGGCGTCCTCGGAGAGGTCGTAGCGGGCGAGCTCGGTGTTGTCGGCCTGGTTCACCACGCGGATGTAGGCGTTGCGGACCTGACCGAAGCTCTGCTGGCGGGTCTCGGCCTCGTAGATCGAGACAGGGAAGACGATCTTGGCGACGTCACCCGGGACGCCGGCGAGGTTGACCTTGATCGCCTCGTCGTCGCCCTCGCCCTCACCGGTGGTGTTGTCACCCGTGTGCTCGACCGAGCCGTCGGGGCTCTTCAGGTTGTTGAAGAAGACGAAGTTCGCATCGCTGGCGACCTTGCCCTGGTCGTTGGTCAGGATCGCGCTGGCGTCGAGGTCGAAGTCGACACCGGTGGTGGTGCGAGCGTCCCAGCCCAGACCGACGATGACCGCCGTCAGGTTAGGCGCGGCCTTGGTCAGCGAGACGTTGCCGCCCTTGCTGAGGCTGACTCCCACGGGTCCTCCATTGGTTGCTGTGTGGGGCGGTGCCCCGTCGTGCGGTTGCTACCGGATCAACGTTTCGATCCTAGTGACGGGTTCCCGCCCGTTGGCGGTTTTCGCAGGGAACCGCGCGCGACGAGCCGCGCGGACGCCATCAGAGGCTGTCGAGCGCCTTGATGTACTCGTTCAGGTCACGCGCGTCGGGCAGTCCGTTGACGACAGTCCAGCGCACCACGCCGTCCTTGTCGATGATGAAGGTGCCGCGGACCGCGCAGCCCTTGTCCTCGTCGAAGACTCCGTAGGCGCGCGAGGTCTCGCCGTGCGGCCAGAAGTCCGACAGCAGCGGGTACTCCAGGCCCTCCTGCTCGCCGAAGACCCGCAGGGTCGGCACGGAGTCGTTGGAGACGGCGAGGAGCTGGACATCGTCGTTCTGGAAGCGCGGAAGCTGGTCGCGCAGCTCGCAGAGTTCACCGGTGCAGACACCGGTGAACGCGAACGGGTAGAAGAGCAGCACCACGGCCTTCTCCCCCCGGAAATCGGAGAGCCGCACGGTGGCACCGTGGTTGTCCTTGAGCTCGAAGTCCGGGGCCTTGTCGCCGACCTCGATCGCCATCTCTCGCATCCCTTCGTTCCTGCATCCCGGCATTGGGCTGTTCGGGTGAGTCAAAGCCTAGGTCCTGACCGGGCGTGCCCGGGTCTGTGAAACGCGCGGAACGCACACACCCCGCCGACCGGGGGCACCTGGTCGGCGGGGTGTGGAAGCGTGTCCGCTCGGCAGCGGGCGCGGCTCAGCGCTTGGACTTGGCGGCGGTCTTGGGCGTCACCAGCTTGGTGGCGGCCCATTCCTTGCCGACGCTGACGCTCCTGGTCTGCGAGAGACCGGCCGTCTCGGCCGCCTCGCTGATGTCGCTGGCCTCGACGTAGCCGTCACGGCCCGTCTTGGGGGTCAGCAGCAGGATCAGTGCGCCGTCCTCGACCAGCTCGGTGGCATCGACCAGCGCGTCCGTCAGATCGCCGTCGTCCTCGCGGAACCACAGCAGCACCGCGTCGGCGACATCGTCGTAGTCCTCGTCGACGAGTTCGCCGACGAGCTCCTCGACGAGGTCACGGAATTCCTGATCGACGTCGTCGTCGTAGCCGATCTCCTGGACCACCTGTTCGGACTGGAAACCCAGCCGGGCGGCCAGGCTCTCCGCGTGGTCCGCGGTCGCGCTCACGGGGTGCCTCCTGCTCATGTTCGGTGAATGTCTTCGGCGGCGCGCGTACGCGCAGCATTGGGCGTAGTCCACACGGGCGCGGCGGATCGCGCAAGTACCCGGCCGCCGAGACCGTCGAAACGGTGACGATTACGGCCGTCTCGCCGCAACTTTCAGCACACTCGTGTGCACCATTGGTGATTCATCCCACACCATTCCAGCTCATTCGCATCGCATGAGGACTTTCCTACCTGTTTGAGGGACGAACGGCCTCCCGGGGCCCCCGACCGGCTGGGGCGTAAGGTTGCGATTTGGTCGCACCCGCCACCCCCACCGCGGAACCGGACCCGCCCGCACCTTGCCGGATCTCCCCGCCGATCGCAGGGGTTACCCAGTGGTACGGATGACGATTACGGCCGAGCGTAAGACCATGGGAGGCGGCGCACCCAAGGCGCGACTCCCCCGACAGCGAAGGAACAGCGTGGCTTCCGCATCCGATCGCAATCCGATCATCATTGGCGGCCTGCCGAGTCAGGTCCCGGACTTCGATCCGGAGGAGACGCAGGAGTGGCTCGACTCCCTGGACGCAGCGGTCGACGAGCGGGGCCGCGAACGGGCCCGCTACCTCATGCTGCGGCTGATCGAGCGGGCGCGCGAGAGGCGCGTGGCCGTGCCCGAGATGCGCAGCACGGACTACGTGAACACGATCGCGACCAAGGACGAGCCGTTCTTCCCCGGAAACGAGGAGATCGAGCGCAAGGTCCTGAACGCCACCCGGTGGAACGCGGCCGTGATGGTCTCGCGCGCCCAGCGTCCCGGGATCGGCGTCGGCGGCCACATCGCCACGTTCGCCTCCTCCGCTTCCCTCTACGACGTGGGTTTCAACCACTTCTTCCGGGGCAAGGACGAGGGCGACGGCGGCGACCAGATCTTCTTCCAGGGCCACGCCTCCCCCGGCATCTACGCCCGCGCCTTCCTCCTGGACCGGCTGACCGAGCAGCAGCTCGACGCGTTCCGCCAGGAGAAGTCGAAGGCCCCGTACGGCCTCTCCAGCTACCCGCACCCGCGGCTGATGCCGGACTTCTGGGAGTTCCCGACCGTCTCGATGGGCCTCGGTCCGCTGGGGGCGATCTACCAGGCCCGGATGAACCGCTACATGGAGGCGCGCGGGATCGCGGACACCTCCAAGTCCCACGTTTGGGCGTATCTGGGCGACGGCGAGATGGACGAGCCGGAGTCGCTCGGCCAGCTGTCGATCGCCGCCCGCGAGGGCCTGGACAACCTGACCTTCGTGGTGAACTGCAACCTGCAGCGCCTCGACGGCCCGGTCCGCGGCAACGGCAAGATCATCCAGGAGCTGGAGTCGCAGTTCCGGGGCGCCGGCTGGAACGTCATCAAGCTGATCTGGGACCGTTCCTGGGACCCGCTGCTGGCCCAGGACCGCGACGGCATCCTGGTCAACAAGATGAACTCCACGCCCGACGGGCAGTTCCAGACGTACGCCACCGAGTCGGGTGCCTACATCCGCGAGCACTTCTTCGGCGGCGACCAGCGGCTGCGCGCGATGGTCGAGAACATGACCGACTACCAGATCCAGCACCTGGGTCGCGGCGGTCACGACCACAAGAAGGTCTACGCGGCGTACGCGGCGGCCAAGGCTCACAAGGGCCAGCCGACGGTGATCCTGGCCCAGACGGTGAAGGGCTGGACGCTCGGTCCGAACTTCGAGGGCCGCAACGCCACGCACCAGATGAAGAAGCTCACGGTCGACGACCTCAAGCGCTTCCGCGACCGCCTGCACATCCCGATCACGGACGCGCAGCTGGAGAGCGGCGCCCCGCCGTACTACCACCCGGGCCGCAATTCCCCCGAGATCCAGTACATGCACGACCAGCGCAGCGCGCACGGCGGCTACGTGCCGACGCGGGTGGTGCGTGCCGAGCCTCTCCCGCTGCCCGACGAGAAGACGTACGCGGCCGCCAAGAAGGGCTCGGGCCAGCAGTCGATCGCCACCACGATGGCCTTCGTCCGCATCCTGAAGGACCTGATGCGGGACAAGGAGATCGGCAAGCGCTTCGTGCTGATCGCGCCCGACGAGTACCGCACCTTCGGCATGGACGCCTTCTTCCCGAGCGCCAAGATCTACAACCCGCTGGGCCAGCAGTACGAGGCGGTCGACCGCGACCTGCTGCTGGCCTACAAGGAGTCCCCGACCGGCCAGATGCTGCACGACGGCATCTCCGAGGCGGGCTGCACGGCGTCGCTCATCGCCGCGGGTTCGGCGTACGCGACGCACGGCGAACCGCTGATCCCGGTGTACGTCTTCTATTCGATGTTCGGCTTCCAGCGCACGGGTGACCAGTTCTGGCAGATGGCCGACCAGCTGGCGCGCGGTTTCGTGCTGGGTGCGACCGCCGGACGGACCACCCTCACGGGTGAGGGTCTGCAGCACGCGGACGGCCACTCCCAGCTGCTGGCCTCCACGAACCCGGGCTGTGTGGCGTACGACCCGGCGTACGGGTACGAGATCGCGCACATCGTCCAGGACGGTCTGCGCCGGATGTACGGCCCCGAGGCCGAGGACGTCTTCTACTACCTGACCGTCTACAACGAGCCGATCCAGCACCCGGCGGAACCTGCGGACGTCGACGTGGAGGGCATCCTCCAGGGCATCCACCGGGTCTCGCAGGGCACCGCGGGCGCCGTCCCGGCCCAGCTGATGGCATCCGGTGTGGCGGTGCCGTGGGCCCTGGAGGCCCAGCGGATCCTCGCCGAGGAGTGGAACGTCCGGGCGGACGTCTGGTCGGCGACCTCCTGGAACGAGCTGCGTCGCGAAGCCGTCGAGGTGGAGGAGTACAACCTGCTCCACCCCGAGGAGGAGCAGCGCGTGCCCTACGTGACGCGGAAGCTGTCAGGTGCGGAGGGGCCGTTCGTGGCGGTCTCGGACTGGATGCGGTCCGTTCCGGACCAGATCTCGCGGTGGGTGCCCGGCGCGTACACCTCGCTGGGCGCGGACGGCTTCGGCTTCGCGGACACCCGCGGTGCGGCCCGGCGGTTCTTCCACATCGACGCCCAGTCCGTGGTGCTGGCGACGCTGACCGAGCTGGCCAGGGCGGGGAAGGTGGACCGCTCGGTGCTGAAGCAGGCCGTCGACAAGTACCAGCTGCTCGACGTGGCGGCGGCGGACCCGGGCGCGGCCGGCGGCGACGCCTGACCCCAGCGGGGTCCGGACGGAGGGACCGCACGCGGGGCATCCGCCCGGCGTGCGGTCCCCGGGCGCGGGTCCCGGCTTCGGCCAGGTCCCGCGCTCTTCGGGCGTTGCCTACGATGCTCCGCATGAAGGAACCATCCCGCCAGCTGCTGTGGGAGCGGTGGAGCCAGACCCCGCTGCTCGTCCTCGCCACGGCCTTCGCCGTGGCGTACGCCGTGCCCATCGTCGCTCCAGACGCGGGCGCGCGGGTGCACGACGCCTGCAGCTACGTGGAGTGGGTGGTGTGGGGCGCCTTCGCCGTGGACTATCTGGTGCGCCTGGCCCTCTCGGCGGATCGGGGACGGTTCGTGCGGACCCACTGGCTGGACCTGGCGGCCGTGGTGCTGCCGCTCGTGCAGCCGCTGCGGCTGCTGCGGCTGGTCGCCACGTTGATGCTGGTGGGCCGGCGGGCCCGGATGGCCCCGCAGATCCAGCTGACGACCTACGTGGCCGGCTCGGTCGTCGGGCTGCTGATGTTCGGTTCGCTGGCCGTGCTGAGCGCGGAGCGGGACGCACCCGACGGGAACATCAAGAATCTGGGCGACGCCGTGTGGTGGTCCTTCACCACGATGACGACGGTCGGCTACGGCGACCACTCCCCCACCACCGGCCTTGGACGGGTCCTGGCGGTGGGCCTGATGCTGTCCGGGATCGCGCTGCTCGGTGTGGTGACCGCCAACATCGCTGCGTGGTTCATCTCCCGCTTCGAGCGCGACGACCAGGCCGAACGGCTCCAGTTGGCCGCGATCCAGGAGCTCCGGGCGGAGGTGCGGGCACTGCGCGGCGAGGTCGCCCGGCTGGGCGGCTCGGCGGACGGCGAGGCCGCGCCGCCGGCCGCGGCCGCCGGGGCCGGAGCCCCGGCGCAGCGGGACGCTACCTCTCCCACACCTTGAAGGCCCGTACCTGGTAGGGGGACTGGGGCAGCCAGACCCCGTCGCCCGGGTAGGTCTGGAATTCGCCGGTCTCCGCGCACTCGGCCGACTGGTAGGTGGTGACCGGGCGCGCGGTGCGGTTGACCAGCGACTGGGCGCTGGTGCCGGCGGGCAGGGCGGTGCAGCTGTTGATGTCCAGGGTGCTCAGCTCGTGGATCTGCCGGGTGCCCTTGAAGTCCGGTTTCGCCCACAGGCACAGCTGTCCGCTTGCGCAGGACCCGAGGCCCGGCGGGCCCGCGGCGTGCGCCGTGCCGGCTGTGGTCGGGATAAGGGCGGTGAGGGCCAGGGCGGTCGCGGCGAGGGTGGTGGTGATGCGGGAGGTTCCACACGTACGCATGACGGGTCAACTCCTTGTGGACGGGCGGGCCCCGGACCGCTTCCGGTGCCCCGCTGACACCACGCTGACCTGCGATGACGCTCGGCCGGAAGGGCTGCCGGGCAGGTCCACCCTGATAGGCGACAGGCTCTCCGCACGCGTCCGGCAGGCCCTTCACTCGCGCGGAATTGACCCGTCCGGGAGCGGGTGCGGCGGGGTCGTTCGCGCCCGTGAGCGGGGCCGCGGGCGCACCCGACGGCCCGGGCGGCCGCCCCGAACGTGTCATCCGGCGCCGGTCGGACGCCCCTTCGCGAACGGCTCCGCCAATCGGCCGCGGGACCATGGGTCACGGGTAATCTGACCGCCCATCCGGCGTCAGAGAGGAGCCCGGCGGTGGCGATCGACGAACGGACGGCGCCGGCCGCGCCGGTGGCCGGCCTGCGCGAACGCAAGAAGAGGCGCACCCGCGGTGCGCTGCTGCGCGCCGCGCTCGTGCTCTTCGTCTCCCGGGGGTACGAACGCACCACCGTCGACGAGATCACCGCCGCGGTGGCGGTGTCCCAGCGCACCTTCTTCCGCTACTTCGCCAACAAGGAGGAGGCCGTCTTCGCCGTCCAGGATCTGGTGGAGTCGCATTTCGTCGCCGAGCTGCAGGCACGGCCGCCGTCCGAGGGGCCGCTGGAGGCGATGCGGGGCGCGCTGATCTGCGCGTGGGACACGCTCGACGATGCCCTCTGCGGGGTGGTCCCGGTCGACCTCTACCTGCGCAGCTACCGCCTGATCGAGTCCACCCCGGCCCTGCTCGCCGTGCACCTGCGGCGCTCCACCGAGCTGGAGGAGCGGGTCTCCCGGCTGGTCGCCGCGCGGGAGGGCCTGGACGTGGACGCCGACCCGCGGTCCCGGGTGGCCGCCGCCTCGTTCTTCGGGGTGATGAGGGTCACGGGGCGGCTCTGGGGACAGGGGGACGAGACGAGTGTGCAAGCGCTCCGCCGGCTGGCGGACAGCCATCTCGACAGCATCGGCCCAGCTCTGGCGGGGCGGTGGCGACGAGCCACCCCGACGAAGTGACATTTCGGATCTTTCACCCGGGGTGTCGCCGCAGCCGGTCCGCCCGCCGCGGGGTCGCACGGTCGGGCGTGACCCCCGTCACCCGGCGCGCCAGGCCCGGAATCGGTCTCCTACGCTGGTCCCAGTGAATCTGCCCGGCCTCGCCCACTCCACCGTTCCAGGCGCCGACCCGCGCCCGGCCGCCCTGCGCACCCTGCTCGCGCTGACGGTCGTCCTGATCATGCTGGCGACCACCGGCTGGACGGCCGTGCACCGCCCCGAGGGGGGCACGCCGCTGCGCGTGACCGCTCTCGACGCTTGGTCCAAGGCGCACTTGGACGGCCGGCCGGTGCCGCCGGCGGACGCCCCCGTGCGGACGGTGGCCCGCTTCTTCGCGGGCCTCGACGACGCGCAGCGGGCCCGCCTCGCCGACGGCTACCCGCTCGTCGTCGGCAACCTCGACGGCGTACCGGTCGACACCCGCTACCGGGCCAACCGGCGCGGGCTGGAGAAGGCCCGGCTGGTGGAGGAGGCCCGCAGCCACGACGTCGCGCTGACCCCGGCCGACCGGGCCGAGGCCGCCCGGCGCTCCCACCGCTTCGCCTCGCTCGCCGAACCCGGCCGCCAGATCCTCGCGTTCGACCCCACCGGCGGCGGTCGGGCGGCCGAGGTCTTCGGCGACCTCGACGGCGCCGAGCGGGTCTCGGTGATCGTTCCCGGCGTGGACACCGACCTCCTCACCTTCGAGCGCACCCAGCGCCGGCTGACCTCGCCCGTCGGCATGGCCGAGGCCTTGTACGAGACCGAACGGACGGCCGCGCCGAAGAGCCGGACGGCGGTCATCGCCTGGGCGGGCTACACCGCCCCCGCCGGGGTCGGTGTGGACGCCGCCACGGGGCGGATGGCTTTCGACGGCGCCGTCCGGCTGAAGGCCCTGACGGTGTCCCTGCCCGGGAACTCCAGCGTGGCGCTGTTCTGCCACAGCTACGGGTCGGTGGTGTGCGGGGTCGCCGCGCACGAGCTGCCCCGGCGCGTGACGGACGTGGTCGTCGCAGGCAGCCCCGGCATGCGGGCGGAGAACGTCGCGGGCCTGCGGACGTCGGCGCGCGTCTGGGCGACGCGCGACGAGGGCGACTGGATCGCCGACGTGCCGCACCTGGAGGTCGGCGGCGTGGGCCACGGTGCCGACCCGGTGTCCCCGGAGTTCGGCGCGCGGCTGCTGTCGTCGGCCAGGGCCAGGAACCACACCGGCTATTTCGAGCCAGGTACGGAGTCGATGGCCAACTTCGCCAGAATCGGAACCGGCGCGTTCGATTCCGTCGTGTGCGCCACCGGCGACGACGCGTGTCGCCGTGGAATTTCCGGGGCCGAGCAGGACCGACGCGCGTAGAGGTGCGGAAATCGGCCACAGCATCGAGGGGGACGCACGGGGGTGGCTCCCTTTACCATGTGGCGCATGGGTGACGTACTGGCCGGAAATCATGCCGTCTGGGAGTTCGACTCGGACTCGGTGCTCATCCGCTTCACACGGGGGCTGCGCACACCGAGGCTGTGGCAGGCGCTGGGGTCGCGCCGAATACCCCTGGAAGCGGTGTCGGCCGTGACCGTGGCCGCCGGAAGGCGGGACACGGTGGTCCTGCGCGCCGTCCCGCGCCCGGGTGCGGACCCGCTCATGGAGGCCGCCGCCGGACAGCTCAAGGAGGCGTGCGACCCGTACCGGATGGTGCTGCCCGGTGACCGGGCGACATCGGCCGAGGCGTTCGCCGCCGCCCTGCGCGCCCGACTCGGGCCGGAGGTCGCCGAGCCGGCCCCGCGCTTCCTGGTCGACGTACCGCAGCCGCCGCTGCAGCTGAAGGCGTACGACGCGAGGGTCGGCTTCGACGGCTCCGCGGTCGGCTTCCACTGGTCGCGCACCGGCGCGACCGGCACGAAGTGGAAGGCGGGCGACCAGTCCTACCCGCTGGCCGAGCTCACCGGCGTCGAGTGGCGCTCTCCCGGCGGCACCGGCGGCCACCTGCGGCTGCTGCTGCGGGAACCCCAGCAGACCCCGGCCGACCCCCGCCCGGACCACGACCTCGCGACGGCCGTCTTCGGCGTGGGCTACGGGGCGGTGCACGAGTCGCTGCCCTTCGCCGCGGCCGTCCTCGCCGCCACGCGCGGCCGGACCCCGGTCGGCGCCGCCCGCGGCCGCTCTGGGGACGAACGGCTCCGGCACCTGAGCGAGCTCTACTCGGCCGGCCTGCTGACCGACGGCGAGTACACGACCCTGCGGGACCGCTTCACCGCCGGGTCCCGCTAGCGCGTGTCCGGCGGATCACGGCCGGAGCCCACCCCCTGATCCGCCGGCCCACCGCGCGCGAGGTCGTCGAGGCGACGGCCATCAACCCGAACACGGTGCTCAAGGCCTATCGGAAGCTGGAGCGCGAGGGCCTGGTGGAGGCCCGCCGGGGCATGGGCACCTTCGTGCGCAGGTCCCTGGCGGGCGCCCGGCCGACTCGCCCCTGCGCGGGGAACTGGCCGACTGGGCACGGCGGGCGAGCGCCGCGGGGATGGAACGGGACGACGTGGCCGCGCTCTTCACTTCCGTACTGGACCAACACTTCGAGGGGGACGACACGTGACGGACGATCCGGTGATCGAGGCGGTCCTGGCCGCGCTCGCCCTCTCGGGCGCCTTCGCGGTGCTGCGGGCCCGACACCCCTGAGGCCGACGGCCGCTACGCCTCCCGGGCCGCCGAGGTGAAGGTCATGTCCGGATAGCGGTCCCCCGCGACCTGCGCCGCGATCGGCTCCAGCAACGCCAGCTGCGCCGGCGTGAGCGTGATCCGGGCCGCCGCGGTGTTCTCGCGCAGTCGCTCCGCCCGACGGGTGCCCGGGATCGGGACCACGGTCAGCCCGTGCACCGCCGCCCGCCCGTGCACCCAGGCGAGGGCGACTTGCGCGGGACTCGCGCCCAGCTGCGCCGCGATCTCCCGGACCGGGGCCAGCAGCGCCGCGTTGGCCTTCGCGTTGCCGCCGGTGAACCGCGGCTGGTGGCGGCGGAAGTCGTCCTGCGACAGCTCCGCTGAGGCGTCCGTGAAGGCCCCGGTCAGGAAGCCCCGGCCGAGCGGGGAGTAGGGCACGAAGGCCACCCCCAGCTCCGCCGCCGCGGCCACCGCGCTGCGTTCCACGTCCCGGCTGAACAGCGACCACTCCGACTGGAGCGCCGCGATCGGGTGCACGGCGTATGCCTCGCGCAGCTCCGCGCCGGTGACCTCGCTGAGTCCGAGGTGGCGCACCTTGCCCTCCTGCACCAGCTCGGCCATGGCCCCCACCGACTCGGCGAGCGGCACGGCCGGATCGCGCCGGTGCATGTAGTAGAGGTCGATGACGTCCACGCCGAGCCGTCGCAGGCTGCCCTCGACGGCGGCGCGGACGTACCCGCGGTCGTTGCGGACGCCCCGGTGGGCGGGGTCGTCGGTGCGCTCTATGGCGAACTTCGTCGCCAGGGTGATGTCGTCGCGGTGTGCGGCCACGAACGGGGCCAGAAACTCCTCGTTGCGGCCGCGGCCGTAGACGTCCGCCGTGTCGAAGAGGGTGACACCGGCGGCCAGCGCCGCCGCCAGGGTCTCCCGGGCGGCCGCCTCGTCGGTGTCCCCGTAGAACTCGCTCATGCCCATGCACCCCAGGCCCTGGACGCCGACCAGCGGGCCGCCCCCGCCCAGCTCGACCTGCGCCATGGCGTCGCCGTGCTCCGTCATTGCCGTCCCTTCCCCGAGACCTTCTCCATCGCGTACATGTCGATCTTGTAGTCCAGTACGGCCAGTGCGTCCGTCAGCTCCGCCAGCCGTGCCCGCACCTCGCTTCGGGTGCGTTCCAGCAGTTCACGGCGTGCCTCGGCAGTGTGATCGCCCTCGCGGACCAGCTCGGCGTAGCGGACCATGTCCGCCACCGACATCCCCGTGGCGCGCAGCTTCCCCACGAAGCCCAGCCAGTCGAGGTCCTTGTCGGTGAACCGGCGCCGGCCCGAGTGGGAGCGGTCCACGTGCGGCATCAGGCCGATCCGCTCGTACCAGCGCAAGGTGTGCTGGCTCAGACCGGTCCGGGCCTCCACCTCGCTGATCGTGTACCGCGTCTGCGTCAGGCTCGGGCCCCGGCTCTCGCTCATGGCCCCACGCTAGAACCCTTGAGTGCACTCCAAGCAAGTAGGCTCGGCCGCATGGACAGCAAGGAGGCCGTGAGCGGCATGGAAAGCCTGCGGATCATCGAGACCTGGCCCGTGGACACCGCCGCGGCGGCCGTTGTACGCGCCGACGGGAGCCTCGCCGGCGCGCACGGGCCCGTCGGCCACCGCTTCGCGCTGGCCTCGGTCACCAAGCCGCTGGCCGCGTACGCCGCCCTGGTCGCCCACGAGGAAGGGGCGATCGAGCTGGACGAACCGGCCGGACCCGAGGGGTCGACGGTCCGTCACCTGCTGGCGCACACCAGCGGCCTGGCCTTCGACGAGCACCGCACGGCGGCCGCGCCCGGTACGCGCCGGCTGTACTCGAACGCCGGCTTCGAGGTGCTGGGCGACCACATCGCCAAGGCCACCGGCATCCCCTTCGCGGAGTACGTACACCAGGCCGTCTTCGAGCCGTTGGGCATGGCCTCGACCACGCTGGACGGGTCGCCCGCCAAGGACGGCGTTTCCACCGTCTCCGACCTGCTGCGCTTCGCCGCCGAGCTGCAGGCGCCCCGGCTGCTCGACGTCCGCACGGTGGCCGAGGCCACCTCGGTCGTCCACCCGGGGCTCAGGGGCGTCCTGCCGGGGTACGGGAGCCAGTCCCCCAACGACTGGGGGCTCGGCATGGAGATCCGCGACGGCAAGTCCCCGCACTGGACGGGCCTGACCTCCTCCCCGCGCACCTTCGGCCACTTCGGCCAGGCCGGCACCTTCCTGTGGGTGGACCCGGACGCGGGCGCCGCGTGCGTGGCGCTGACGGACCGCCCCTTCGGCCCGTGGGCGGTCGAGGCCTGGACCCCGTTCACCGACGCGGTCCTGACCGAACTGCGCTCCGCCTGAGCGGCCTCTAGCCCGGCAGCTCCCACATCAGCAGCTCCCCCGGGGACCCGGCGACGATCTCCAGCCCCTTCTCGGCGGTGATCCGCACCGAGTCGCCGGGGCCCAGCTCCGTCCCGTCCAGGCGCAGGTCGCCGCGGACCACGTGCAGGTACACCCGCTCGGCGGCCGGTACGGCGACCCGCTCGCCCGCCCCGGGGCGGCGTACGTGCAGGGCGGCGCCGGCCGCGGGGACCTCGTAGGGCGTGCCGTCGGGGACGTCCCGCAGCACCTCGTAGGAGGGTTCGCCACCCGCGGCGAGCGGCGAGAGCCACATCTGCACGAAGCGCAGCGGCCGGTCGCCGTCGTTGCGCTCCACGTGGCGTGCCCCGGACCCGGCGCTGAGCCGCTGCACGTCCCCCGGCCGGACCACGCTCTCCTCGCCGGTGGTGTCCTGGTGGGTGAGCTCGCCCTCGATCACCCAGGTCACGATCTCGGTGTGGCTGTGCGGGTGCTCGTCGAAGCCCGCGCCGGCCGCGAGGGCCTCCTCGTTGCAGGCCAGGACGGGACCGAAGCGCAGGTTGTCCGGATCGTAGAAGGAGCCGAAGGAGAAGGCGTGCCGGGTGGTGATCCCGGCGGCCGGGTCCCCTCCCTCGTACCGGTCGGCGCCGCGGCGTACATCAATCATGAGGGCCACGGTAGTCCCAGCGGTGGGGCGGACCCGGGCCCGGACACGGGACCGGACTCGGCGCAGCCTTCCCGATAAGGCAGTCTTGTCCCGTGCCCCAACCCGAACGTGAGCATTCGCCCGCCACACACGCCGCGCATCCCGCTCCCGCCCATCCGCACGCCGCGACCCTGCGCCGCCTGGAGAAGTCCTCCGGCCGACTCGCCGCCAACGCGATCGCGCGCATGGACGAGACCTTGCCGTGGTACCGGGCCATGCCACCCGAGAACCGCTCGTGGATCGGTCTGGTCGCGCAGGCCGGCATCGCCGCCTTCACCGAGTGGTTCCGGCATCCGGAGACCCCGCAGGCGATCTCCACCGACGTCTTCGGTACCGCTCCACGCGAGCTGACCCGGGCGATCACCCTGCGTCAGACGGTCGAGATGGTCCGCACCACGATCGAGGTCATGGAGGCCGCGATCGAGGAGGTGGCCGCCCCCGGCGACGAGTCGACCCTGCGCGAGGCGCTGCTGGTCTACGCGCGGGAGATCGCCTTCGCGACGGCCCAGGTGTATGCACAGGCCGCCGAGGCACGCGGCGCGTGGGACGCCCGGCTGGAGTCCCTGGTCGTCAACGCGGTGCTGTCCGGCGAGGCCGACGAGGGCGCGCTGTCGCGGGCGGCGGCGCTGGGCTGGAACTCCCCGGAGCACGTGTGCGTGGTGCTCGGCACCGCGGAGGGCGACAGCGAGCTGACGGTCGAGGCGATCAGACGGGCGGCCCGCCACCACAAGCTCCAGGTCCTGACGGGCGTGCTCGGAGACCGTCTGGTCGTCATCGCGGGCGGCAGCGACAACCCGATGCAGGTGGCGAAGTCCCTGATCGGGCCGTTCGCGGCGGGTCCGGTCGTGGCCGGTCCGGTGGTCGCCGATCTGCTGAACGCGACGAAGTCGGCGCAGGCCGCGGCGGCCGGACTGAAGGCCTGTACGGCGTTGGCAGGACGCTCCGCGGCCGGTCCTGGCGGATGATCTCCTGCCGGAACGCGCGATCGCCTCCGATCCGGCTGCCAGGGAACAACTGGTGGAGGAGATCTACAGACCGCTTGAGGAGGCGGGGTCAGCACTGCTGGAGACGTTGAGCGTCTATCTGGAGCAGGCGAGCAGCCTCGAAGGGGCGGCCCGGATGCTGTTCGTGCACCCCAATACGGTGCGCTACCGGCTGCGACGTGTGACCGACGTCACCGGCTGGTCGCCGTCCGATGTCCGATCGGCGTTCACCCTGCGGATCGCCCTGATTCTGGGGCGTCTGGCCGACGGTGACACGCAGTCCTAGACTTTTGTGGGACATCAACAATTACCCCGACGGTTCTTGGTCCCTGTCCCCACGGGCGGCAGGGACCATCCACAAGAGAGAGTGTGAGGGTGCTCGTACTCGTCGCTCCCGGCCAAGGCGCTCAGACGCCCGGCTTCTTGACTCCCTGGCTCGACCTCCCCGGTGCCGCTGACCGCGTCGCCGAGTGGTCCGAGGCCATCAGCCTGGACCTCGCCCGATACGGCACGACGGCCGACGCCGAGGAGATCCGCGACACCGCGGTCGCCCAGCCCCTGCTGGTCGCCGCCGGTCTGCTCTCGGCCTCCGCGCTGGGGTCGACCTCGGCCTTCGGCGCCGTCGCCGGTCACAGCGTCGGTGAGATCACCGCCGCGGCCATCGCCGGCGTGCTGCCCGAGAGGGACGCGCTGTCGTTCGTCCGGACCCGCGGGCTGGGCATGGCGGAAGCCGCCGCCGTCATCGAGACGGGCATGGCCGCGGTGCTCGGCGGGGAACCCGCCGTCGTCGTCGCACACCTTGAGAAGCTCGGCCTGACCCCGGCCAACATCAACGGCGCGGGCCAGATCGTGGCCGCCGGCACGATGGAGCAGATCGAAGCCCTGCAGGCCGACAAGCCCGAGGGTTCCATGAAGGTCGTTCCCCTCAAGGTCGCGGGCGCCTTCCACACGCACCACATGGCCCCTGCGGTCGCCGAGCTGGAGAAGGCCGCCGAGGCGCTCTCCCCGGCCGACCCGGCCCTGAAGTACGTCTCGAACAAGGACGGCCTCGTCGTCACCACGGGCGCCGACGTCGTCGCCCGACTGGTCGGCCAGGTCGCGAACCCGGTCCGCTGGGACCTGTGCATGGAGACGTTCGCCGAGCTGGGTGTCACCGGGATCATCGAGCTGTCCCCCGGCGGCACTCTGACGGGTCTGGCCAAGCGCGCGCTGAAGGGCGTACCGAGCGTGGCGCTGAAGACCCCGGACGATCTCGAGAAGGCCGCGGCGCTGGTCGCCGAACTGACGGCCTGAGAGAAGGAGCCCCTACAGCATGTCCAAGATCAAGCCGGCCAAGGGCTCCGCCTACGCCCGCATCCTCGGTGTCGGCGGCTACCGCCCGACCCGTGTGGTGCCCAACGAGGTCATCCTCGAGACCATCGACTCCTCCGACGAGTGGATCCGCTCCCGCTCCGGCATCGCAACCCGGCACTGGGCCTCGCCCCAGGAGACCGTCTCGGCCATGTCGGTGGAAGCCGCGGGCAAGGCGCTGGCCGACGCCGGTGTCGGACCCGAGCAGATCGGTGCGGTGATCGTCTCCACGGTCTCGCACTTCAAGCAGACCCCGGCCGTCGCGACCGAGATCGCGCACCGGATCGGCGCGGTCAAGCCTGCCGCCTTCGACATCTCCGCGGGCTGTGCCGGCTTCGGCTACGGCCTGACCCTTGCCAAGGGCATGGTGGTGGAGGGTTCCGCGGAGTACGTCCTCGTCATCGGCGTGGAGCGGCTCTCGGACCTCACGGACCTGGAGGACCGCGCGACGGCCTTCCTGTTCGGCGACGGAGCCGGCGCGGTCGTCGTCGGCCCCTCGGCCGAGCCGGCCATCGGCCCCACGGTGTGGGGTTCGGAGGGCGACAAGTCGGAGACGATCAAGCAGACCGTGCCGTGGGACGAGTACCTCGGCAAGGACGCCGGAGAGAAGTTCCCGGCCATCACGCAGGAGGGCCAGGCGGTCTTCCGCTGGGCCGTCTTCGAGATGGCCAAGGTGGCCCAGCAGGCGCTCGACGCCGCTGGGATCACCGCAGAGGACCTGGACGTCTTCATCCCGCACCAGGCGAACATGCGGATCATCGACTCGATGGTGAAGACTCTGAAGCTGCCGGAGCACGTGACGGTCGCCCGTGACGTGGAGACCACCGGCAACACGTCGGCCGCCTCGATCCCGCTCGCCATGGAGCGGCTCCTGGCGACCGGAGCGGCGAAGAGCGGCGACACCGCGCTCGTCATCGGCTTCGGGGCGGGGCTCGTCTACGCCGCGACGGTCGTTACCCTCCCCTAGGGCCGGGATCCGCATCCCGGTCTTTCTACCCAGTTACCCAGAGAAGGAGCGCCACATGGCCGCCACGCAGCAGGAGATCGTCGAGGGCCTCGCCGAGATCGTCAACGAGATCGCGGGCATCCCGGTCGAGGACGTCGAGATCGACAAGTCCTTCACCGACGACCTGGACGTCGACTCCCTGTCCATGGTCGAGGTCGTCGTCGCCGCCGAAGAGCGCTTCGACGTCAAGATCCCGGACGAGGACGTCAAGAACCTCAAGACGGTCGGCGACGCCGCGGACTACATCCTGAAGCACCAGGCCTGAGCCTGACGAGCGTTTGTCGCCACCCGGCGGTGGCGCCGTGACAATTCAGCACCCTCTGAGACGTGGAGAAAGAATTCCTGTGAGCCCGACCAATCGCACCGTGGTCGTCACCGGTATCGGCGCAACCACTCCGCTGGGTGGCGACAGCGCTTCGACCTGGGAAGGTCTGCTCGCCGGCCGCTCCGGCGTCAAGCCCCTGGAGGGCGAGCGCTTCGCCGAACTCCCGGTACGCATCGCCGCTCCGGTAGCCGTGGACCCCAGTGAGGTCCTGCCCCGGCCGCTGGCCCGCAAGCTGGACCGCTCGGCGCAGTTCGCCGTGATCGCGGCCCGCGAGGCGTGGGCCGACGCCGGCTACACCGCTCCGGCGGGCGAGGACGAGTCCGTCGCGCCCGACCGCCTGGGCACCGTGATCGCCTCCGGCATCGGCGGTGTCACCACTCTGCTCGACCAGTACGACGTACTGAAGGAAAAGGGCGTGCGCCGGGTCTCCCCGCACACGGTCCCCATGCTCATGCCGAACGGCCCGTCGGCCAACGTCGGCCTGGAGGTCAACGCCCAGGCGGGCGTGCACACTCCGGTCAGCGCCTGCGCGTCCGGCGCCGAGGCCATCGGCTACGCCGTCGAGATGATCCGCACCGGCCGCGCCGACGTGGTCGTCGCGGGCGGCACCGAAGCGGCGATCCACCCGCTGCCGATCGCCGCCTTCGCCAACATGATGGCGATGTCGAAGAACAACGAGAGCCCCCAGACTGCCTCCCGGCCCTACGACAAGGCCCGTGACGGCTTCGTCCTGGGCGAGGGCGCGGGCGTCGTCATCCTGGAGTCCGCCGAGCACGCCGCGAAGCGCGGTGCCCGGGTCTACTGCGAGGTGCTGGGCCAGGGCCTGTCCGCGGACAGCCACCACATCGCGCAGCCGGAGCCGACCGGCCGCGGCGTCGCGGCCGCGGTGCAGAACCTGCTCGACAACACGGGTCTCGACCCGGCCGAGCTGGTCCACGTCAATGCGCACGCCACGTCCACCCCGCAGGGTGACACGGCGGAGATCAAGGCCCTGCGCAAGGTCCTCGGCGACGACCTCGACCACATCGCGATCTCCGCGACCAAGTCGATGACCGGTCACCTGCTGGGCGGCGCCGGCGGTATCGAGACCGTGGCCACCGTGCTGGCGCTGTACCACCGCATCGCTCCGCCGACGATCAACGTCGACGCGCTGGACGACGACATCGACGCGGACATCGTCGTGGGCGAGCCGCGCAAGCTGCCGGCCGACGGCCCGATCTCCGCGATCAACAACTCCTTCGGCTTCGGCGGCCACAACGTCACCCTGGCGTTCCGCACCGTCTAGTACGTCCGAGCCGGCGCCGCCCGCCGCGGCGGTTGCCGGCCGATGGTCGCGGTGCTCGCCGTCCGAGCACCGCGAAAGGCCCACCCGGTTGATTCCGGGTGGGCCTTTCGCGTCGGACGGAGCGGGTCAGGGGGCCGGGGCAGGGGTCAGACCACCTGGTGGAGCCAGCGGACGGGCGCGCCCTCGCCCGCGTGGCGGAAGGGTTCCAGTTCGTCGTCCCACCGCTTGCCGAGCAGTTCGGCGATCTCCGCCTCCAGATCGGTCTCACCGCGGACGGACCGGGCCAGCGCGGCGCGCAGCCGGTCCTCCGGGATCAGGATGTCGCCGTGCAGGCCGGTGACGGCGTGGAAGATGCCGAGCTCCGGTGTGGAGCTGTAGCGCTCGCCCTCGGCGGTCGGACAGGGCTCCGAGGTCACCTCGAAGCGCAGCAGGTGCCAGCCGCGCAGCGCGGAGGCGAGTTTCGAAGCGGTGCCCGCTTCGGCCCGCCAGGAGAACTCGGCTCTCCAGGTGCCCGGGGAGGCGGGCTGCCTGATCCAGTCGAGGTTCACCCGCACCCCGAGCACGCCCGCTACGGCCCATTCCACGTGCGGGCAGAGCGCGCGCGGTGCGGAATGCACGTACAGAACTCCACGTGTCGTCACCGGGACCTCCAGTGGTGGACGAGGTCGGGAATAAACTCCAGAAAACGGACAGTTTGTGACGTGATGTAATGTAACGGAAATTATTTGACATTGCGCAACGGGACCTGCGGCCGAAACGCCACGGGAAAAAGCTACCGTGCGCCAGGGGTCCCGGTGTGACGTACGGTCGCTCCGGGGCCGGTAAACACAGAGCTTTCACTCAGCAGGACCCCCTGGACGGCACGGGGGCGACAAGGAGGGGTCGTTCCCATGCGCAGGACCGCAGCACGCTGCCGCGCGCGCCGCACCCTCGCGGGCGCGGGCGCGACGGTCGCGGTGCTGGCCGGGGCTCTGACGGGGTGCCAGTCGGGCGGGTCGGCCGACCCGGGCGAGGGCGGATCGCGGTCCGCCCCCCGGTGGAACACGGCACCCACCTCGATCGCAGCCACGGGGGACTCCATCACGCGTGGTTTCGACGCCTGTTCGGTCCTCGCCGACTGCCCCGAGGTCTCCTGGGCCACCGGCAGCGACCCCGCCGTCCGCTCCCTCGCCGCCCGGCTGCTCGGGGAGGCCGCGGTGCCCGAGCGCAGCTGGAACTACGCGGTGACCGGCTCGCGCATGGCGGACTTGCCGGCCCAGCTGACCTCCGCCGCCGCGCACAGGCCCGACCTGGTCACGGTGATGGTGGGGTCGAACGACGCCTGCCGGCCCACTGCTTCGTCGATGACCCCGGTGGCGGAGTTCCGGTCCGGCTTCGAGCAGGCCATGACACAGCTGCGGGCCGCGTCCCCGGCCACCCAGGTGTACGTCTCCAGCGTGCCCGACCTGCAGCGGCTGTGGGAGCAGGGCAAGGACCTCCCGATGGTGCGGCAGGTCTGGAAGCTGGGCATCTGCCAGTCGATGCTCGCCGATCCGCTGTCGCCGGCCGCGGCTGCCACGGCCAGGCGCGAGCAGGTGCGGGCACGGGTCGTGGAGTACAACGAGGTACTGCGCGAGGTATGCGGCCGGGACGCCCTGTGCCGCTACGACGGCGGCGCGGTGTTCCGGTACCCCTTCGCGGCCGAGCAGTTGAGTCGCTGGGACTGGTTCCACCCGGGCAAGGACGGGCAGGCGCGGCTGGCGGAACTGGCGCACCGCCAGGTGACGGCGGCCGAACCGCCGCGCTGACCCTCCGGTGCGCGCAGGGTCCGGGGGCGGGAGTCAGGGCCCGCCCCCGGACCGGCTTTCAGGGGTGATTTCCGGCCATCCGGCGTGTCATGCGATGTCGAGCACCGTCGTGAGCCGCGTGTCGCCGTGCGCGTGGCTCACGCGGACCTCGTAGGCGCCGCCGATCCGCCGCCAGCCGCGGGCCTCCTCGTCCCAGATCTCGAAGGCCCGGGCGGGCAGCGGGATCTCGGTCTCGACGCTCTCGCCGGGGCCCGCTGCGACGCTCGCGAAGCCGGCGAGCCAGCTCGCCGGACGCTCCGGCGTCGTGTTCTGCGCGCCACCGGAGGCGGTGGCGACGGGCGCCAGGTAGACCTGGACGACCTCGCGGCCGGGCCGCGAGCCGGTGTTGGTGACGCGGACCCGTACGGAGTCGGCGGTGGCCTCCAGGGACTCGTACGCCCAGTCGGTGTAGCCGAGGCCGTGGCCGAAGGGGTAGGCGGGAGCGACGCCGTGCTTCTCGTAGGCCCGGTACCCGATGAACAGGCCCTCGACGTACTCCAGGCGCCCGTCGGTGGGGACGACCTCGGTGACGGGCGCGTCCGCCAGCCGCGCGGGCCAGGTGGTGGGCAGCCGGCCGCCCGGCTCGGCCTCCCCGAGGAGTACGTCGGCCAGTGCGGCCCCGCCCTCCTGCCCGGGGAACCAGGTCAGCAGGACGGCGGCGACGTCCTCGCGCCACGGGAGTTCCACCGGGGAGCCGGCGTTGACGACCACCACGGTGCGGGGGTTGGCGGCGGCGACGGCCCGCACCAGGTCGTCCTGGCGGCCCGGGAGGGCGAGGTCGCCGCGGTCGAAGCCCTCCGACTCCACGCGCTCGGTGGTGGCGACGACCACGACGGCGGTGTCGGCGGCGCGGGCGGCCGCCACCGCCTCGGCGATCAGCTCGTCGGGGTCGCGCCGCGGGCCGAGGTGGAGCAGGGAGAACATGACGGCCTTGAGCGGCATGGCGGTCATGTCGGGGACCCGGTAGGTCAGCGACACCTCCACGGGCTCGCCCTCGGCGAGGGTGACGCGGGCCCGCTCGCTGGGCGCCCCAAAGAAGGCCTCGAAGGGGTCGGCCTCGTCGCCCATCTCCTGAACGCCGCTCCAGAGCCGCCGGCCGCCCACCGCGAGGGAGAAGGCGCCGAGTCCGCGGGTGCCGAAGGTGTGCTCGCCGCTCTCGCGCGGTACGAACGTGCCGCGGACCTCGATGCTGGCCATCGTCGCGTACGTGGCGCCCGCGGGCAGGTCGTCGCCGATCCACTGGACCTGGCCGGTGGGCAGGCGGCCCTCGCCGAGGATCGCCCCGGAGGCGTCCCGGCACACGGCGACGAGCTCGAATCCCTGGTCCGCGGGGGTGGGTTCCTCGGAGGGGTCGGCTCCGACGGCGTAGGTCAGGGCCCCCGCCGGGAGGGCCGCGGCCAGTCCGTCGAGGGGGGAGACGACGCGTTCGGGGAAGACGGTGGCGCTGCCGCCGCCGAGCACCCGGGCGTCGCGCGCGGCGGCCCCGAGGAGGGCGACGGTGCGCCCGGAGGAGGCGTCCAGCGGCAGGGCGCCGTCCTCGTTGCGCACGAGGACGAAACCGCGGGTGGCGAGTTCCCGGGCCAGCGCCTGTCCGTCGACCGGGGCCGGGGCGGTCTCGACGACGGCCGGGGCGCCCTCCAGCGCTCCGACCCGGGCGGCCAGGCGCAGGACGTTGCGCACGGCGTCGTCGACGGCGGACTCGGGCACCTCCCCGGCGCGGACGGCCTCGGCGAGGGCGGGACCGTAGACGGTGGCTGGGCCGGGCATGGCCACGTCCATGCCGCCCGTGATGTCGCCGGTGGTGGAGCGGGCGGCCATCCAGTCGGAGATGTTGCAACCGTCGAAGCCCCACTCACCGCGCAGGACCTCGTTCACCAGGTGACGGTGCTCGGTCATCGTCGTGCCGTTGACCTGGTTGTAGGCGGTCATGACGCCCCACGGGCGGGCGCCCTCGACGATGGCCTCGAAGGGCGCCAGGTAGAGCTCGCGCAGCGGGCGCGGGGCGATGACACTGTCGACGGTGAACCGCTCGGTCTCGGCGTCGTTGCCGACGAAGTGTTTGACGGTGGTGCCGACGCCGCCGTCCTGGACGCCGCTGACATAGCCGCTGCCGACGGCCCCGGTGAGGTACGGGTCCTCGGAGTAGCACTCGAAGTGCCGGCCGCCCAGCGGCGAGCGGTGCAGGTTGACGGTGGGCGCGAGCAGGACGTGGACGCCCTTGCGGCGGGCCTCCTGGGCGAGGAGCCGGCCCGCTCGGCGGGCGAGCTCGGGGTCCCAGGCGGCGGCGAGGGATGTCGGGGACGGCAGGGCGAGGGACGGGTCGTCGGCCGTCCAGCGCACACCGCGGACCCCGACGGGCCCGTCGGACATGACCAGGGACTGAAGCCCGATGGCGGGGATCGCGGGCAGGGACCACATGTCCTGACCCGCCAGGAGCAGGGTCTTGGTGTCGAGGTCGAGCGTGCCGAGCGCCGCCTCCACGGCGGCGTCCCGTATCTGATCGCGGACCTGATCGGCATCGGTCACGGCCGTGCCTCCTCGTCGAGAGCGTGCGGTTGCGCGGTGCGGCGCTGTGCGGAGCCCCATCGTGGACCTGCTACCTGGCAAGCGGTAGGGTTCGTTATGTTTTCGTAATTTCAGAATGCCGTACCGTCCTCCTACGGTCCCGCCGAGGAAGTGGACGGAAGGGGTGCCATGGCCATGGCCAGGGCGAGGAGTGAGGAGCGCCGCGGGGAGATCGTCCGCGCCGCCGTCGAGGTGATCGCGGAGCGCGGATACCGGGGGGCGTCCCTGGGCACGGTCGCCGAGCGCGTGGGCCTGACCCAGCAGGGACTGCTGCACTACTTCCCGACCAAGGAGGCGCTGCTCGTCGCCGTGCTGGAGGAGCGCGACCGCTGGGACACCGGCGGCGGCTCGCGTGCCGCGGCGGACACCTGGCGCCTGGACCTGCTGGCCTCCCTGGTGGACTACAACGCGATGCGCCCGGGCATCGTGCAGACCTTCTCGGCACTGCTGGGCGAGAGCGTCACTGACGGGCACCCGGCCCGGGAGTTCTTCACCGAGCGCTACGCCCAGGTCCGCGGGGAGATGGCGGCGGTACTGCGCGCCGAGTTCGGCGACCGCCTGCCCTCGGGGCTCACCCCGGAGCAGGCGGCCCCGCTGCTGACGGCGGTCATGGACGGCCTGCAGTACCAGTGGCTGCTGGCCCCCGAGTCCGTGGACATGCCAGCCGCCTTCCGCGCCTTCCTGACCCTGCTGCGGGGCGGCCCCGACGCCCGGGGCGCGTCCGCGACCTCACCGCACTAGTCGATCAGGAGCTCGCCCATCCCGCTCCAGCCGGTCGCCCCCTCGATGGTGGTGCTGACGATCTCGGGCGTACGGGTCAGCATCGGCCGCATGGTCTCCAGCGCGGCGCTGAAGTGCGCGGAGTTGACGTGCGCTTCGGCGGCGTCGTCCTGGAAGGCCTCCACCAGGACGTAGCTGTTCGGCTCCTCCAGGCTGCGCGACCACTCGAACCAGAGGTTGCCCGGTTCGGCGCGGGTGGCACGGGTGAAGGGCGCGACCTTGTCGGGCCACGCGTCGACGTATTCGGGCTTGACGGAGAATTTCACCACAATGAAGATCACACCGGCATTTTATGCACGCTGATTCGCACCGCGGGCGAACTCCTGCGCCACCGGCCGGGGGCGCAGGGCGGAGAGGTCACGGTCCGCGAGGTCCGGGCGCGACGCCAGCGCGGCGCGCACCGACTCCAAGACCGGCAGCGGCGCGTGGGCCGCGGCCAGGGCCACGTCCTTCGCGGCCAGGGCGACCGGGAAGTACGCGGTGTCGGCATAGGCCCGGGCCACCGCGCCCGCCAGCGGTCCGCGGGCCAGTTGGGCGCGGACCAGTTCCTCCGGCAGCCTCAGGGCCCCGCCCAGCCGCAGCGCCTCGGCCACCAGGGCCACCCCGCCGACCGCCGCGTTGATCAGCACCAGCTTCAGTGCCGCGCCGGAACCGGCCGGGCCGCACACGGTGACCTCGCCGAGGGCTTCGAGGACCTGTCGGACCGGGCCCGGCAACGGGTCACCGCCCGCCAGGACCCACAACTCCCCCGCCGCCGCCCGGTCGACGCTCCCCATCACGGGCGCGTCGGTCAGCGTCACCCCCGCCGGCAGCCGCCCGGCGAGCTCCCCCACCGCCTCCGGACCGACCGTCGAGGCGTCGATCCAGTGGACCCCGGGGCGCAGGGCGGGGAGCACGCCCTCCGCCACGGCCCGCAGCGCCGCCGGATCGGCCAGCATCGTGATGACGAGGTCCGCGTCGCGGACGGCCTCGGCGGGTGTCGCCGCGGACTGCGCGCCGGCCCGCGCGAGCGGCCACGCCTTCTGCGGCGTCCGGTTCCACACCGTCAGCCCGTAGCCCAGGGACAGCAGGTGACGGGCCATCGGGGCGCCCATGTGACCGAGGCCGAGGAATGCGATCTGGTGCGTTGTGTCCATGCCCACGACGCTAGGCGCGGGCCATCCATGCGACAAGCGAATGTCTAGCATGGCTGACATGCCGACACCGCACAGCTTGTACGAGGTCTTCCTGCGCGTGGCCCGCCTGGCCTCCTTCACCGCCGCCGCCCGATCCCTGGGCTACACCCAGTCCGCCGTCTCCCGGCAGATCCAGACCCTGGAGGACGAGTGGGGCGCCGCTCTCTTCGACCGCCTTCCGCGCGGCGTCCGCCTCACCGAGGCCGGCCGCGTCCTGCTCCCGCACGCCGAGGCCGTCGGCGAACGCCTGCGGACCGCCCGCGCCGAGCTCGACGCGCTGCGCACCCTGGGCGCCGGACGGCTGCGGATCGGCTCCTTCTCCACCGCGGACGCCGCGCTGCTGCCGCGTGCGCTGGCGGCTTTCCTGGCCCGCCACCCCGCCGTCACGGTCACCCGTACCGAGGGGCCGTCCGCCAAGCACCTCGCCCTCCTCGCAACCGGGGAGCTGGACCTCGCCGTCGTCGCCGAGACCTCCGGGCGGCCGCCCCGGGACTGCACCCCGCACCACCTGCTCGACGAGGGGATGTACGTGGCCCTGCCGGCCGGCCACCGACTGGCCGGCCGGGCCGGGGTGCGGCTCGCCGACCTGGCCGACGAGGAGTGGATCGCCGCCGGCACCCGCCCCGAGGAGACCCTCATGCACTCCGCGCTGGCGGGCGGATTCCGCCCCCGTACCGGCTTCGTCGCCGCCGACTGGATCGCCAAGCAAGGCTTCGTCGCGGCCGGGCTCGGCATCACCCTCGTCCCGGCGCTCGCCGCCTCCTCGGGTCCGGCCCGACCTGGCGCTGGTCCCGCTGCTGCACCCGGACGACACCCCACGCCGCGGGGTCTACGCGGCCACCCCGCGCGGGGCCGCCCCCTCACCGGCCGCCGCGGCCCTGCTGACCCTGCTGAAGGAGGCCGCGGACGGATGGGCGTCCTGAGCCGGTGAAGATCGCCGCAGCACATTCGCGCCCCGGCCGCGGCCGCTCCGCCGTGTACGCGCCGGGCGGCACGCGGCCGGCCGAAGCGGATGACCGCACGGCCCCGGTGGTGAGCGCCCCGATCGTCCCAGCGGTCCGACGGGGGCACCGGTCGGGGCGGTTCAGAGGGTGGGTCAGGCCGGCTCGGGCACGGGCCGGCGACGGTCCGGACGCGGGGCGTCGAGGTCCGGCAGCGCCGCGGCCCCGCGGTCGGGCAGCAGGGCGGGCAGCAGCACGGCGAAGGCCGCCACCGCGTACACGCAGGTCCACAGGACCCAGCCGCCGGGCGGGGCCCAGTGCGCCGAGGTGGCCACCCACGACCCCTTGGTGCCGACGGCGAACCGGCGCAGCGTCCAGTAGAAGGCGGCCAGGTCGGCCAGTGCGAGGGCGGCGACGGACAGGCCCACCAGGCGCCGCCACGGCAGGCCCCGGTCGGGAGCGCGCGTGGCACAGACGGCCACGGCCATCAGCGGCAGGCCGACGGCGAAGGGCAGCAGGTAGCGGCCCTGCCACACCATGCCGATCCGCTCTGCCTGCGAGGCCTGCGCGACCACCGGCACCATCACGACGGCGGCCAGCATGCCGAGCATCGCCACGACCTCGCGTGCGCGGCCGTGGACGAGTGCCAGCACGACGACGGTGGCGAGCACGGCCATCCACACCAGGTACATGAGGGCCGGGGCAGGGGTGTCCAGCCAGCCGAAGAAGCCAAGCATCTGCTTGATGTAGACCTCGGTATTGCCGAGGGTCTTCTTCGCGGCGACGCCCGTGGTCAGCGAGTCGGGAATGTCGATCTTCGAGTTGTCGGGGTGCCTCGCCGCCCAGAGCAGGGCGCCCGCCGTCGCCAGGCCCAGCAGGGCGGTCCAGAGCCACAGGGCCTTGCGGCGCAGCACCTGGCCCAGCAGTCCGCGCCGCTGTGTCAGGAACAGGCAGAAGACGACCGCCCCGCCGAACCAGATCAGTCCGAGTGGCCGGATGTTGATCAGCACCAGGCCGCCGATGCCGAGCCGGGCCAGTCTGCGGTTCAGCCGCGCGGGGTCCGGCGACAGGACGATCGACAGCAGGGCCGTCCACACCAGGATCCCGGCGGCGATCTCGCCCCCGCTGGGGTTGACCATGCCGGACATGTAGAGCGTCATGGGCGTGGCCGCGGCGAACACGCCCAGCATCGCCAGCGAGCGCCGCCGCCATTCGGCGGCCGTGACCACGGCACTGGCCAGCAGCGCCGAGCAGAGCAGCGCCGACATGAAGCGCATGAGATACAGCCCCTTGGGGCCGTCGATGAGCAGGCTCGGCCAGCCGGTCACCAGGTAGTAGCCGGGGTGGTAGCGGCCTGCGGCCGTGGTGGCCTGCGCCGTCTTCTCGGAGGTGCCGAGCGGCGGCGCGCAGGACGCGGGCTGTGCCTCCCGCCACGAGTAGCACTCGTGCACCGTGGGCAGCTGGCGGTACCACTCCGGGAGCTGCACCCCGGTCTCGGCGAAGTGCCCCTCGATGCCGGCCACCGTGTGCGGGACCATCACCTCGGTTCCGCCGATCTGGCCCCTGGCCACGGCGGCGGCGCGGATGAAGTGGGCGTGCTCGTCGGGGGAGCTGCCCAGGGGGCTGGCGGCCGCCCACGAGCCCGTGAGGGTGAAGAACAGCGCGAACGAGAGTAGCCAGAGCCGCTTGGGCGTCCTGGCCGACCAGTCGGCCAGCCGCGTCAGGGCGGAGGTCATCGGTCTCCTGGAAGTCATCGGATGAAGCCGAGCCAGCTCTGGTCGCCGTCCTTGGAACACGTCCCGCCGGGCGCGTACTTCGGGCAGCTGCCGTCCTGTTCCGTGATGGTGTGCGACACCCAGGGCAGGATCCGGTACGTGTTCTCCTTGACCGGCATGTAGCGGTCGGCCATCGAGGAGGAGACGGTGCCGAGGAGCAGCAGCAGGGCGCACAGGGCCCCGATCACTGCGCCCTCGCGCGCGGGGAAGCCGGTGCCCGCCCCGGGTGGCGTGGTGTGCGCGGGCTCCGATTGCGCTCCGGGCAGCGACCGGCGCGCGGCCATCCGCAGCGAGACCAGGTGGACCACCAGCGCGCACAGCAGCAGCCCACAGTAGAGCAGCTGGTTGTTCGTGCGGGTGTAGAGCTGGACGGTCTGCGTCTCGTACATGTGCGAGGCGATGTACATGCGCATCACCCACGCGCTGATGAACATGGCGGCGATGGTGACCACCATCGGCTTGCGGATGCCCAGCCAGATCGCGGCGCCGAGGCCGACGAAGGTGACCAGGGCGAACAGTCCGACGCCACCGTACTCGCCGGGCAGCGGCCACTCGCCGACCTTGCCGGGCATGTCCGTGCGCCACATCAGGTAGTACGCCGGGTCGGTGAAGTTGTCGAACCGGAAGTTGTAGTCCTTGGTGGTCTGCCCCTCGGTCAGCATGACCATGAGGTAGCGGCCGGCGACCACGAGGAACGCCGCCAGGCTGGCGCCGAGGAAGGCCACGCCCTTGATCCGGCCGAGCCGGCCCTCCCTCCACGGGAAGTACAGCAGCGCGGCGAACAGCACGCCCGCCGCGCTCCACAGGAACCAGCCCGAGTAGGTGAGGAACATGACGCCGAGCAGCGCGCCGAAGCCGGCGCCCTTGAGCAGGAGCGGCCGCCAGCCCTGGGTGCCGCTGCGGCTGAGCGAGACCACCATCGCCACGAGGACCGGGACCAGTACGACGAGGACGGTCTGGCTATAGGGCTTGTAGGCGTCGATCAGCGCGAAGGCGGGGGCCACGCCGAAGGCGAGGGCCCGGAGCGGGCCGAGCAGCATGCGCCAGCACAGGTAGACCAGCGGTCCGAAGGCCGCGGCGCCGAGGATCTGGAGGTCCTTGAAGGCGTATGCGGTGTTGCCGCCGCGGAACCACTCGGCGTAGTAGCCGAGGGTGTAGAGCGGGGCCGGCGGGTACACGGGGGAACCGGAGGGGCGGCCGTTGGCCACGGCCTGGGCCCACTCGACGATGCGGCCGCTGTCGCCGTTGAGGCCGAACATCGGCCAGGGCGTCCCGTGGAGGGCGACGACGGCACCGGCGGCGACGAAGCCGCTGGCCAGACCGGCGAGGGCGGCGGAGGCGAACCGGGTGGCGAGGTCGAAGTGCCGGCCCTTGCGCAGCCGCACGGCCAGTGCCACCGCGCCCACGAAGACCAGACCGAGGAGAGCGAACCGCAGCTGGATCGCGGCGAGGCCGCTGACCTGCGCGATTCGGTCCAGGGGGTTGAGCTTGAAGCCGCGGGCGAGCAGCGGGAGCACCAGCGCCGCGGCGAACGCGACGAGTGCCTCGATGAGCAGGAGCCCACCGCGTGAGCCGACGCCCCGCCGGGCGGCCGGTATCGAGCGGGCGGGCGCGGCCGGTCCGCCCGGGGGCAGCACGGTCGCCGGGCCCTCGGTACTGACTGTCACTGCTCTGTATCCCTACTGCTGGTCGGTCCTCGGCCCGGTGGCCGGTCGTGGCTCCGCAAGCCGCTGCACGACTCCGGCCCCCCGCCGAAGCTCCGAACCGGGGCGAACTCAAGGGCAGTGAGAGACAGCCTTGGCACTTGCTGCCCTGCATCCTACGGGCCCGCCCCGGGCGGGCGGGGGTGGGTGGCCGATCACCGGCCCGCTACGCCGGGTCCGGCAGCAGGTGCCGGGCACCCCAGGCGCCGAGCGGTTCCAGGGCCGCATTCAGGTCCTGGCCGAGCGCGGTCAGGGAGTACCCCACGGCGGGGAGGACGCGGCGGGGGCCCTGCTGCTGCTGAAGGAGCGGTAGGAACCGGCGACGCGGTGGTTACGGGAACGCCGGCGGCGGCGGTCCGAAGCCGGCCGGTGCGGCCTCGGCGGCGGGGGTCTTGTCGGTGCGCGTCAGGTCGCGGGCCATCAGCGTGGCCCCCGCCACCGCGCCCGGCATCAGGAGCACCGCGACGAGCGGCACCAGGAACGCCAGCACCAGCGGCACTCCGAAGCCCAGCGCCAGCAGCCGCCGCGAACGCAGCAGCACCAGCCGCTCGGGCAGCTCCATCGTGCGGCGCTGGAGGGCCACGGAGGTGAGCTCCTGGGTCAGGAAGTAACCGGAGACGCAGAACCCGAGTACCGGGACGACCGTCTGGCCGATCACCGGGACGAAGCCGAGGGCGAAGAGCAGAATGCCGTACAACGCCACCCGCCCGAGGACCTTCACACTGTCCCGAGCCGAGATCCACAGCTCCCGCCAGAGCGGGAGGCCGGACTGCGGGACGTCGCCGCCCTCGCTGCGGTCGACCTGCTCCGAGAGCGACTCGTAGAAGGGCTGGCCGATCAGCAGGGTGACGGCGGTGAAGGTGATCACCGCGAGGAAGAGCCCGAGGCAGAACAGCAGGGCGGTGAGGAAGCCGCGGAAGAGGCCGAGCCACGGGGCGGACCAGTCGTCGGCGAAGTGGGTCGCCCAGGCGGTCAGGTCGTCGGCGCCGTAGCCGAGCCCGACGAGGGCGCCGAGGTAGAGGGCGAAGGAGACGAGCCCGGGCAGCAGACCGAAGCCCAGCCACCGGCCGTGCCGCAACACCCATCGCTGTCCGGACAGCAGATACCGGAAGCCCCCCGCAAGATCGTGCATGGCGTCAGTCTACGGCGAAGGCCGCACCCCGATCGGGGTGCGGCCTTCAGGGTGCGGCTGCCGGATCAGACGGCGAGCTCGACGGTGATGTTGCCGCGGGTGGCCTTGGAGTAGGGGCAGACCTGGTGGGCCTTCTCGATGAGCTCCTTGGCGGTGGCGGCGTCCACGTTCGGGATCACGGCGGAGATCTTGACGATCAGGCCGAAGCCCTCGTCGTTCTTGCCGATGCCGACCTCGGCGGTGACCGTGGAGCCCGAGATGTCGGCGTTCACGTTCTTGGCGACGACGCCGAGGGCGCCCTGGAAGCAGGCGCTGTAGCCGGCGGCGAAGAGCTGCTCCGGGTTGGTGCCGGCACCGGAGCCACCGAGCTCCTTGGGCGGGTTCACGACGACGTCGAGCTGGCCGTCGTTGGTGGCGACGCGACCGTCACGGCCGTTCTCGGCGGTGGCCACGGCGGTGTACGCGACGTCGGACTGCTGGATGGACATGAAGAATGTTCCTCCTGGTAATCGCCGCGACTCGCGCCCACGGTCACGACGGTCGTGGGGTGAGCCTAGCCGGTGAAGGAAACGATCATCTTTCCGGTGTTCTCTCCGCGGAGCATGCCGAGGAAGGCCGCGGCGGCGTTCTCGACGCCCTCGACGACGGTCTCGTCGTAGCGCAGCTCACCGGAGCGCAGCCAGCCGGCCACGTCCTGGACGAACTGCTGCTGGAGTCCGGCGTGGTCGTTGACGAGGATGCCCTGGAGCCGCAGCCGCTTGCCGATGACCTGCATCAGGTTGCGCGGGCCGGGGGCGGCCTCGGTGTCGTTGTAGTGGGCGATCGCGCCGCACAGAGTGGCGCGGCCGTTCACGTTCATGGAGGAGATGGCGGCCTCCAGGTGGTCGCCGCCGACGTTGTCGAAGTAGACGTCGACGCCTTCGGGGGCGGCGGCGCGCAGCTGCTCGGCGACGGGGCCGTTCTTGTAGTTGAAGGCGGCGTCGAAGCCGTACTTCTCCGTGAGGAGCGTCACCTTCTCGTCCGAGCCGGCGGAGCCGATCACCCGGGACGCGCCCCTGATCTTCGCGAACTGGCCGACGAGGCCGCCGACCGCGCCCGCGGCACCGGAGACGAAGACGGAGTCGCCCTCGGCGAAGGAAGCGACCTCGAAGAGCCCGGCGTAGGCGGTCAGGCCCGGCATGCCGAGGACGCCGAGGTAGGCGGAGAGCGGGGCGAGGGAGGCGTCGATCTTGGTGGCGTGCTCCGCGTCGAGCTCCGCGTACTCGCGCCACCCCAGGCCGTGCAGGACGTGGTCGCCGACGGCGAAGCCCTCGGCGCCGGAGGCGACGACCTCGCCGACCGCGCCGCCGTCCATCGGGCGGTCGAGCTGGAAGGGCGGAATGTAGGACTTCACGTCGTTCATCCGGCCGCGCATGTAGGGGTCTACGGACATGTGCAGGTTGCGGACGAGGATCCGGCCGGCGGCGGGCTCGGCGTCGACAGGCACCTCACGCAGGGCGAAGTCCTCGGCGACGGGCCAGCCCTGGGGGCGACGGACGAGGTGCCACTCGCGGCTCACGGCGGGAATCTCAGACATTGCGGCGCTCCTGGTCAGAACGAATTGCTTCACTAGGTGAAACAACCATGCGCCTGGATATTTCATGTTGTCAAGTAAACGGGTACGCTGGATCCATGCCCAGTCGTCGTGTAGACCCAGTGACCGTCGAGGTCGTCGAACTCATCGGTGACGTCGTGAGCCGGTACCACATGGAATACGAGCACGCGGCCGCCAGCCATCAGCTGACCGGCGCCCAGGCCAAGGTGCTCAACCTGCTCTCCCTGGAACCGACGCCCATGCGCCGCATCGCGCAGAAGCTCCGGTGCGAGCCCTCGAACGTGACGGGCATCATCGACCGGCTGGAGGGCCGCGGCCTGGTGGAGCGCCGCCCCGACCCCGCCGACCGGCGGGTCAAGCTGGCCGCCCCCACCGAAGAGGGGCTGCGGACGGCGGAGCGGCTGCGCGAATCGCTGGACTTCGCGCGCGAGCCGCTGGCCGGCCTGTCCCCGGCCGAGCGAGCCGTACTGCGGGACCTGCTCAAGCGGATGCTGGCCTGATCGGGCCGGTCCCGGACGCGGGATCACATACCGCGGATCACGAACAGAAGATCCAGAACACACAGCTCCTGGTCGGCTCGGGCGCGGGCGGCGGGACCGGGAGCGGCGCCTCGGTGGCTCCGGTGGCGCTGGTGGCGCCCTGCCAGGGCGTGCCCGTTCCGGACGCCAGGACGGAGGGCCCCCGCCCGACGGTGGTCGGCGGCGGGCCCGACAGGGTCGGAGCGGGGGGTGAGCACGGTGCGGCGGCGGCACGCGCCCCGGCGGCGGGCGTTCCGCAGCCGGCGCACGCCAGCGCGCCGTTGAGGTGCCTCCGGCAGGCGCGGCAAGGGTTCATGACGCCCGCAGGCTACGCGCCGCACGGCGGCAGCCGGTTCCCGCGACGGTAAGGATCCTGTGTGGAATCGTTCCCCCCATGACACCCTTCGGGTCGAACGCGTTCCAGTTGGTGCTGTTGCGGCGGATGGCCGACTTCCAGCCCGACCTCGCCGACGAGGCCCGCCGCCGGCTGGGCGCCTCGCTCGCGGACCAGCGGGAGGCGAACAGGCACTGGCAGGCGATGGTGCGCTCGCCGCGCTCCCGCGGAGCGCTGGCCCGGTACCGCTCGGTGCTCGGGCCGCCGGAGTCCGCCGGGCGCCGCACGATCGGCGACCTGGAGTGCGAGGCCCTGCTGTGGCTGCTGCCGCTCTGGCCGGACTTGCGCTTCGAGGTGCTGGCCGCGCCGGACGGGGCGGTGTGGAACGAGTGGCTGGTGCGGGCCCCGGGGGCGCGGGGGCCCGTACTCCGGTCACCGGACGACCTGCTGCCCTGGTCGGCGACCGTGGACGAGGTGGCGCGGGCCTTCGCGCCGGTGCGGCCGATGGAGGGAACCGCGCCGACCCGCTGGCGCCTCGCCTTCACCGCGCAGGGACGGGCGTGCGTGGCGGAGTTCACCCACGGCCTGCTCCAGCGCGTCGGCCCCCGGACGTCCCAGTAGGCCCTGTCCGGCGGATCGGGGGCGGGCCCGGCCGCGGTCCGGCGGGCGGCCGGCGCCGTTCGCCGCACCTCGGCTCGACGCCTACGAGGCGAGGAAGGCCCGCACTCCGGCCGAGGTGCTGTCGTCGCCGAGCAGGTCGTTGTGCTTCAGGCAGCCGACCGGCGTGTTGGCGGCCCCCTCCAGCGGCACGCTGTCGTCGGGGTTGATCACCTCGTCGCAGTGCGACCAGAAGGTCGCGTACTTCACGGTGCCCGGGGTGGGGTCCCCGTCGCCCAGGCGCCTCACCACGTACGACCCGGGGGTCATGTCGCGGCAGGCCTGGTCCCACAGGGCGCAGGCCCACGCGGTGGAGGTACCGCGGTTGGGGCCGGCCAGCGAGACCCAGTGGTCCACGGTGGCCGTGCCCCCGCCGAACCTGACGTACCAGCGGCTGACCAGCGAACCGAAGGAGTGCGCCACGATGTCGACCCTGGCGGCGCCGGTCTCCCGGCGGACCTGCTCGACATAGGCGCCGAGCCGCCCGGCGAGCACCTCGTTGACGGACTGGTGGGTGTCGTAGCCGAAAGAGAAGAGCTCCGCATCGGTGTAGCCGTCGGCACGCAGATCGGCACGGAGGGACCCCCAGACACCCGGGTCGGCGTTGTACCCGTGCACGAGGACCACCGGGCTGCGCGGTGATGCCCGGTCAGCGGCGGGAGCCGGGGCCCGGTCGGAGGCACGGGCGGCGGCGGGAGCCGGGGCCCGGTCGGAGGCACGGGCGGCGGCGGGCGCCGCGAGCGACGCCAGGCAGAGCGTCAGGAGCGCGGCCAAGGCCTGTCGGGCCGTCAGCATCGGTTCCCCCTTACCTTGTTACGCGCGAGTAGCGCGTGCGGTGCCGGCATGGTGCTGCCTGTCGGTACAGAAATCCACCCCCTTGCAGGCGCGACACACCCACGGCCGGAGCATTCCAACGGGCGGATAGCCCTAAATGCCCGAGATGATAGGACAAGCGACCGGCACCTCCGCCGGTCCTCTTGCGTCAGCGCTCTCGGGAGGTTCTGCCGTGACCGTCAGTCTTGAGCAGTTGCGCCGCTGCCACGTCGCCGTCGACCTGGGGGCGGCCAGGACCCGCGTGTACGTCAAGGGCGCCGGCCTCGTGGTCGACGAGCCCAGCGTCGCCGCGGTCAACACGCGCACCGGCGCACTCATCGCCGTCGGAACCTTCGCCGAGCGGATGACCGGACGCACGCCGGACTACATCAGGGTCGTGCGCCCCGTCTCCGGCGGCACCGTCGTCGACATCGAGATGGCCCAGCGGATGCTGCGCCATCTCCTCGGCGAGAAGCTGCGACGCGCCCTGCGGCGCAAGCCGCGGCTGCGGGCCGCCGCCTGCACCCCGCACGACGCGGACCCCCTCGCCCAGCGGGCGGCCGTGGAGACACTGGTCGGACTCGGGGCGCGGCGCGTCGAACTCGTCGACACCCTGATCGCGGCGGCCGTCGGCTGCGGACTGCCCGTGGAGCAGCCGACCGCGACGATGATCATGGTGTGCGGGGCCGCGGCCACCCAGGTCGCCGTCCTCTCCCTCGGTTCGATCGTCACCGCCCAGCGGATCCCCGTCGGCGGCGAGGCCATCGACCACGCCGTCGTCCAGCACCTGCGCCACGCGCACGAGCTGATGCTGCCCAGCCAGGCCGTCCGGCCGCTCCAGTTGGCCCTGCACGGCAACGGCCTCACCTCCGGAGGCCCCGCCTCCACCCTCATCCACGGCCGTGACGTGGCCACCGGCCTGGCGCGTTCCGTCCACGTGGACACCGCGGCCGTACGGGACGCCATCCACACGCCGCTGACCGCGGTCCTCGACGGGATGGGCAAGGTGCTGCGGGACTGCCCGCCCGACCTGGTGGCCGACCTGACGGACCGGGGAATCATGATGGTGGGTGGCAGCGCCCTGCTGCCGGGCCTGGACCAGATGCTGCGGGACGCCACCGGAATGCCCGTCGCCATCGCGGAACGGCCGGACGTGTGCGCCGTGATGGGTCTCGGCGCGATGCTCGAAGGGAAGATCGCCCCCATGGTCCTCAACCCGATGGCCGGATGACGGATCCCGGCCGGGACCCGGCCGGGAGGCCCGCACACGGTCCCCGGACGGAACCCGCCGAAAGACACCGAGAAGCACCGGGAGAAGCACTCGGAGAAGCGCACGGGAGGCCCGCCGACCCGCCCGGCGAGGACGCGGTGAGCCTCCCCGTGCTGCTGGAGGCCGTACTGAGCGTCGGCTCCGAGCTCGAACTGCGCGCCACCCTCCAGCACATCGTGGAATCGGCGGCCGAGCTGTGCTCGGCCCGGTACGGCGCGCTCGGGATCCTCGACCCCGAGCGCGCCCTGGTGACCGAGCTATTCACGGCAGGGCTGACCGAGGAGCAGCGGGCAGCCATCCCCCACCTGCCCGACGGCCGCTCCGGCCTGCTCGGAGCCTTCGTCGAGGACCCGCGGCCACTGCTGCTGGACGACCTCGCCCAGGACCCCCGGAACGTCGGCCTCCCGCCCGGCCACCCGCCCGTGCACAGCCCGCTCGGCGTCCCGATCCGGGTGCACAACGAGGTGTTCGGCACCCTCTACCTCACCGAGAAGCACGGCGGCGGCCCCTTCACCGAGGAGGACCTCGCCCTGGTCCGCGTCCTGGCCGCGCAGGCGGGCATAGCGATCGGCAACGCCAAGCTGTACGAGACCGCGCGCCGCCGGGAGCGCTGGATCGACGGGGCCGCCGCCGTGACCACGACCCTGCTGGCGGGGCGTCCGGCGGCGGACGCACTGAAGTGCGTGGCCGAGCGGGCCCGGCTGCTCGCCGACGCCGCGGCCGGGGTGGTGCTCCAGCCGACCCCCGAGGGCGGCATGGAGATCGTGGCCGCCTCCACCCCGGGGGACCCCGGGGACCTGATCGGGACCGCGATCGCCCCCGGATCGCCGGTGCTGGAACAACTCCTCGGCGGCGAACCCGTCTTCGTCGACGATTCGGCCACCGACCCCCGGATGACCACCCACGTCCGCGAGCGGTTCGGGCCGAGCATGATGCTCCCGCTGCAGAGCGGCGGCCAGCTGATCGGCACCCTGGCCCTGCCCCGCGCACGGGGCGGGCCGGCGTACGACGCGGTCGACCGGCTGCTCGCCTCGCAGTTCGCCTCCCAGGCCGCGCTGGCCCTGGTGCTGGCGGACGCCCAGCACGACCGGGAGCAGCTCGCGGTGTACGAGGACCGCGACCGGATCGCCCGGGACCTGCACGACCTGGTCGTCCAGCGGCTCTTCGCCACCGGGATGATGCTGGAGAGCACGCGCAGGCGGGCCGCCAACGCCCCCTCGGGGGACGTGGTCGGCGACGAGCTCACCCGCGCCGTGGACGAGCTGGACTCCACCATCCAGGAGGTCCGCACAGCCATCTTCGCCCTCCAGCAGCCTCCGACCGAAGCCCCGGCCACCTTCCGGGGGCGGGTCCTGCGCGAGACGGGCGGTGCGGCGGTCCTGCTCGGCTTCCAGCCGTCGGTGCAGTTCGCGGGCGCCGTGGACGCCCTGGTCCCGGAGGCTGTCGTGGCCGGCCTGCTCACCGCCCTGCGCGGCGCCCTGGCCGCGGCGCACCGGCGCGAGCAGGTCACGGCGATCGAGGTGGTGGTGGACGCCTCGCCCGAACGGGTCCGGCTGACCGTCACCGACGACGGCCGAGCGGAACGGGGTGCCCGGGGCACGACGGTGACCTGGGAGTCGGCGCTGTGACCTCGGCGGCGCGCTGCGCCCCGGCCCGGTGGCCCGAGGGCCTTCAGCGCCATCAGGGCCTTTGGCGTCGTCAGGGCCTTCGGTGTCGTCAGGGCCGTCCGGCGCGGTCGGCGGTGCGCAGGGCGATGCGGGTGTTGGACTGGGCCACCCCCGCGTCCCGCTTCAGGCGGCGCAGCAGGGCGTCGAGGGCGGCGGGATCGGCGGCTCGCGCCCGCAGGAGGTAGTCGTGCGCGCCGGTCACGTGGACCGCCTCGGTGATCCCGGAGAGCGTGGCGACCCGCCGCTCGAACTCCTCGTTGGTGGTGTCCTGGCGCAGGGTGACGTCGATGAAGACGACGAGACCGCCGGCGGTGTCGGCGGACGGGTCCACCACGACGGTGAACCCGCGGATCACGCCGTCCCGGCGCATCCGCCGCACCCGGTCGGCGGTGGCGTTGGCGCTGAGACCGACGCGGACCCCGAGGTCCCGGTACGAGATCCGCGCGTCCTGCTGCAGGATCCCGAGGATTTCCCTGTCGAGGCGGTCCATACCGCGATTGTCGCAGTCGAGCCCGGTATTCGTGCTCACACCGCGGAGGTGAGGGTCGACCCTCGACCGCATGAGCGAACTGATGACCCCGGCGCTGGCGGGCGCCGCCGCCGGCCTGGGCGTGGCGATGCCGATGGGTGCGATGAGCGTGCTGCTGCTCCAGGAGGCGATGCGACACCGCCGGACGGCGGTGGCCGCGGCCGCGGGCGTCGCCGTGGTCGACCTCGGCTACGCGGCCCTCGCCACCGCCGTCGGCCCCCGGGTGGCCTCCCACATCTCCCCCGTCGAGGCATGGGTCCGGCTGGCCTCGGCGGCGATCCTGCTGGCCATCGCGGCCCACGGCCTCTCCCGGGCCCGTACCGGCGCCGCGGCTCCGCCCGGGCCGGGCCCGACACCGGACACCGGCGCCGCGGGTGCCGCGCAGACCGCCACCGCCCTGCGGCCGGCCGGGGCCTTCGCCCGCTACGTCGCCCTCACTGCGATCAACCCCACCACCGCCCTGTACTTCGCCGCCCTGACCACCGCCCAGGGGGCGCGCCTGAGCAGCGGCCCGGCCGGGGCCGCCTTCCTCCTCGGCGTCGGGGCGGCCTCCCTCCTCTGGCAGCAGGCCCTCGTGGCCCTCGGCTCCCTCGCGGGCGCCCACATCTCCGCCACCGCCCGCGTGTGGACCTTCCGCCTGGGCTACGGCCTGGTCGCCGCCTACGCGGTGGGGATCGCCCTGCCGCTGCCCTGACGGCCGTCGGTCCCGGCTGCCGGACCGCACGATCGGGACGGCCGGGCACGTCCCGGACCGAAACGCCCCCGAGCCGTGCGGTGCGGGCCGTGGACCCGGCGGACACGACCCGGCGCCGCCTCGGCGACAGGACCTAGGGTGACCGTGTGACGACCCGTCTCTCGGCCCGCGCGGCCATCGCCTCCGTGTCCGACGCCGGCAGCTTCACCGAACTGCCCGCCCCCCGAGGGGAGTCCCCCGCCGACGGCCCGCTGGCCTGGGCCGGCTACGGCTCAGCCCGCGCCCGCGCCGCCGAGCGCACGGGTGAGCAGGAGTCCGTCGTCACCGGCACCGCCCGCCTCGGCGGCCGCGAAGCCGTCCTGATCTCCTTCGAGTTCGGGTTCCTCGGCGGCTCCCTCGGGCAGCGCACGGGAGACCGGCTCGAAGCCGCGTACGCACACGCCCGCACGCACCGCCTCCCTCTGGTCTCACTCATCGCCACGGGCGGCTCCAGGATGCAGGAGGGCATGCTCGCCCTGACCCAGCTGCAGCGCGTGGCTCGCCAGAGCGTCCTGACCCGCGCCGCCGGGCTCCCCCAGCTCGCCGTCCTGCGCGATCCGACCACCGGCGGCGGCTGGGCCACCCTCGGGGCCGGTGCCGACGTGGTCCTCGCACTGCCCGGTGCCCAGGTCGGCTTCGCCGGGTCCCGGGTCCGCCCGGCGGACGCGGACCCGGCGGCGTACTGCGCCGAAGGGCAGTACGCCGCCGGTCACGTGGATGCCGTGGTCCCCGCCGCCCACCTGGCGGGCACCCTCGCCGACTGGCTCCGCGTGCTGGCCGCGCCCCGCCCGGACGGGCCCGTCAAGCCCCCGGCAGCGCTGGCCGGCGTACGCCCGCCGGACACCGGCTGGGACGCGGTGCGGCTGGCCCGCGACCCCGACCGGCCGCGCGCCGAGGCGTATCTGGACGCGTACTTCGAGCTCCGCCTGCACCTCTCCGGCGACCGGGCCGGTGGTACGGACCCGGGGATGCTGTGCGGGTTCGGACTGCGGGAGGGCCGGGCCGTCGCCTACGCCGCCCAGTGCGGCACGGCCACCCGCCCGGCGGGATACCGCACGGCAGCCCGCGTGGTCCGCCTCGCGGACCGGCTCGGCATCCCCGTGCTCACCCTGGTGGACACCCCGGGCGCAGCCAACGACGCCGCCGCCGAGCAGGCGGGCGCCGGAACGGCCATCGCCGACACCTTCGCGGCGCTGGCGGCGGCCACCGTCCCGGTCACCACCCTCCTGATCGGCGAGGGCGGCTCGGGCGGCGCCCTCGCCCTGGCCGCGCCGGGAAATACCTGGGTCACCCCGGACAGCTACTTCTCCGTCATCGCCCCGGAGCTGGCCGCGGCCATCCTCAAGCGCCCGGCCTCGGCCGCCGCGGCCACGGCGGACCAGCTCCGCATCCGCCCCCAGGACCTGGTGGCCCTGGGCGTGGCCCGCGGCATCGTCGGCCCGGCGCGACCGGCGGACGGCCGGGGCCTGTCCGGCGGATCAGGGCCGGCCAGGTCACCGCATTAGGCCCGGGGCGCGCGGGCGTCGTAGCGGGCGAAGTTCCGCCAGCGCAGCGCGAGCAGGCCCACCACCAGGACACAGGCGAGCCCGCCGCCCGTGAAGGCGACGGCGGGCGAGGTCAGGTCGGCGGCGGTCCCGGCGAGGAAGTCCCCGAGCCGGGGGCCGCCCGCAACGACCACGATGAAGACGCCCTGGAGCCGCCCGCGCATGTCGTCCGGCGTGGCGGCCTGGAGCATGGTGGTACGGAACACCATCGAGACGGTGTCCGCGTACCCGGCCACGGCCAGGAAGAACAGCCCCAGCCAGAGGTTCCGCGTGAGCCCGAACACCGCGATGGCCAGCCCCCAGGCCGCGACCGCCAGCAAGATCGCCAGCCCGTGCCGCCGGACGCGGGCCTGCCAGCCGGAGAACAGCCCGCCCAGCAGCGCCCCGGCGGCGATCGCGGCCACCATCAGGCCGACCGTCTTCGCGTCGTCGCCGTACCAGAGCACGGCGACGGCGGGGAACAGTGCCTTCGGCTGAGCCAGCACCATGGCGGCCAGGTCGGTGAAGAAGGTCATCCGGATGTTGGGCCGGGTGCCGAGGAAACGCAGCCCGTCGACGACCGAAGCCCTCCCCCGCGCGTCTGCGGCCCGGTCCGGCTTCATCGACGGCAGCCGCCACATCGCGTAGAGCGCGGCGGTGAAGGTCACGGCGTCGATCAGGTACGCCCACTCGTACCCCCCGGCCGCGACGACGAATCCGCCCAGCGCGGGACCGACCATCGTCCCGAAGGTCATGGTCACGGAGTTGAGGGCGTTGGCGGCGGGCAGCTGCTCGGTCGGCAGCAGCCTGGGGATCATGGCGGACCGCGCAGGTCCGGTGAGCGCCCCGCAGACTGACTGGAGCGCAACGACGGCGTACAGGAACCAGACCCGGTGGAAGCCGAGCAGCGCGGCCGCGGCGAGCGTGACGGACAGGAGGGCCGCGCCGAGGGAGCTGTACAGGCCGAGCTTGCGCCGGTCGACGGTGTCGGCGATGGCGCCGCCGTACAGGCCGAAGACGACGAGCGGGACGAGCGAGAAGAGGCCGACCAGCCCGACCGAGAAGCTGGAGCCGGTGATGTCGTAGACCTGGAGGGAGATCGCCAGGGTGGTCATGGCCTGGCCGACCCAGGAGATGGTCCCGCCGATCCACAACCTCTGGTAGTCGGCCGAGGTGCGCAGCGGGGTGAGGTCGGCGAATATGCGCCGCCTCGGAGCGGTCCGAGCGGTCGTACGAGTCACATCGGATGATAACCAGCGGCCCCCTTGCGGTCCGCGGGGTTTTCCGACCCTTCCACCCATCGGCACCAGCCGTCCCACCCTGCCCCGTGCTTCCGGAGCAGGCGGACGGTTGCCGCTAACTCGCCACTATCACCGCACATTTGACTGAATCGGCGTGCGCTCCTCACCTCTCGTTCAGCTCATGATGAAACGACTCGTATGTCCAGGGAGGCGTAGTGATCGAACCTGGCAACAGCACCACGAGCACCGGCACGACGCAGAACACGGTGCGCCCCACCGTGCCCCTCACCGTAGGCGTCGAGGAGGAGTTCCTGCTCGTCGACGCCCGCACCCTCCGGGTGGTCCCCGCCGCCCCGCTGGTCCTGGCGACGGCCGCCGGGCTGCCGGGCGAGATGCACCCCGAAGGCACCCGCTACCAGGTGGAGATATCCACCCCGGTCGCCGACTCGGCCGCCTCGCTGCGCGCCGAACTCGTCGCGCTGCGGCGCACCCTCGGGCAGGCGGCCCGCGCCCACGGCTGCCGGCTCCTGGCCGCGCCCTCACCGGTGGTCGCGGTGGAGGGGCCGTTGCACCTGACGGACGACGAGCCGCGCCAGCGCGAGCAGCACCGCCGCTTCGGCGCGCTCACCGACACCCTGGTCAGCTGCGGCCGCCACATCCACATCGGCACGCTCGATGTGGACACGGCGGTGGCCGTGTCCAACCGGATCAGACCGTGGCTGCCCACGATGATCGCGCTGGCCGCCAACTCGCCTTTCTGGGGCGGACGTGACACCGGTCATTCCAGCTGGCGGGCGATGGCCTGGTCCGGCTGGCCCTCGGCGGGCCCGCCTCCGCACTTCACGTCCACGGCCCACTTCCGACGCTCCGTCCAGACCCTGCTCGGCTCGGGGGCGGCCCTGGACACCAAGATGGTCTACTGGGACCTCCGGCCGTCCGGACACTGGCCGACGCTGGAGTTCCGCGCGCCGGACATGTCCCCGTCCGTCGACACGGCCGTCCTCCAGGCCGAACTGGCCCGCGCCCTGGTCTCCACGGCGCTGCGCGAGACGGCCGAGCGGCGGCCCGAGCCGGCGGCACGGGACGACGTACTGCGCCTCGCGCGATGGCGCGCGGCCCACGACGGCCTGGAGGGCTTTGGCCTCGACCCGTACACGGGAACGGAACTCCCGGCGGCCGACCTGGCGGAGGCCCTGCTGGACCTGGTCGCCCCGGAACTGGCGGCCGCCGGCGACCTCGACCACGCCGCCAAAACCCTGGCCGGCCTCCTGCGCGACGGCTCGGGCGCCCACCGCCAGCGCGCCGCCTACGCCCGCCGCCAGGACCTGACGGACGTACTGCGCCACCTCGTGGACGAAACGGAGGACTTCTAGCCGGTCCCCGGCCCCGGTCCGCGGTCCCGCCCCGACGGAACAGGTCGGTCCGTTCAGATCGGGCCACGAGCAGCGATCGGCCCTGACCGGCGGGATGCCGGTCAGGGCCGATCGGAGGCGTGGGTCCGGGAACCGGCCCACCGGGTCCGCGCCCGGTCGACCGCAGCAACCGCTGCTGCTCCGGCTACCGGCCGAAGACCAGGGCACACACTGCGCAGACAGCCGCCGTCAGCAGCATGGCGTCCGCGACGACGTCGGCAACCACCTTGCGGTGCACCGGGCCGTCCGCCCCGGGGGCGCGTCGTCCCCGGCTGCGGTACTTCTTGAGCTCGGCGGCCGCCTTGTCGGAAGTCTTGAAGAAGCGGTCGAGCAGAGAGCCCGCGAACCCGACCACGAGGTACCCCTCGCCCTCGGTGTCCACGACCCGCTCCTTCGGGAGCACGGTCAGGCTCCCGGACCCGCTGACCTCGATCCTGTGGATCGAGCCGTAAGGCACCTCATAGCTGAAGAGCGGGTTGACCACGGTGAGAGAGCTCTCACCGGCATGGACCCGGGAGCGGGTGATGCGGTAGGCGAACGATCCGGCGGCCAGCAGCAGCGCCGCCGCGAACCAGCCGTCCCGTTCGTCCCTCCACAGCCCGTCGTAGAGCCCCAGCACGGACCCACCGCAGAACAGCGCAAGGACGAGCAGGGCGAGCACCCGGAAGGAGCGGCGGCGGAGTACCCGTCCGCCCGTCACACGGCCGTATTCCATTCGGCTTCCCGTCCTTCGTGTGCGGTGGAGCCCGCCGAGGGGGCCGGGGAGCGGCCCCCTCGGCGGGATGTCATGGTGTCCTTCGGTTCAGCAGGAGCCCACCAGCAATCCGGGACTCGCAGGGCCGGCGCCACAGAATCCCAGGGCGAAGTTGGCGTTGCTCACCGAGTTTCCGCGGGTGACAGCCCAGTTGATCGGTCCTGGTTGTCTGATCGCCCCGCTGGTCGTGGTCGCCGGTTTGACGACGACGGAGGTCCGTGAGATCGCGCTGCCCCAGGTGGCCTGCTTGAGGGTGGCGCCGCCCCACTGAGCGTACTTGATGGCGGCACCCGTTCCGACGGCGGTCCAGGCCAGGCTCTTCCCGGCGGTCTTGAAGTCCCACTCGCCGGTCGTGACCCGGTCACCGACCAGGACCACGCCCGCGCTCACGACACCGGCGACACCGCAGACGCCCGCCGAGGCGATCACACACGTCGCGAAGCCCGCCGCCGGAAGCACCCGGTTCTTCCAGCCGTCCCAGGTGCCGAAGGTCTCCTTCGTGCCGTCCCAGAACTTCTGCCAGCCGGACCGGTTGTCCTTGGTGTTCTTCTTGACGTCGTTCTCCCGGGCGCGCTGCTCGTCCGCCTTGCGCTGGGCCTCGCGGGCCGCCGCGTCCGCCCGCGCCTGCGCCTGGGCGCGTGCGTTGTCGGAGACGAACGGGCCATGCACCCTCGGGGTGGTCGCCGGCCGGTACGGGCCGAGGACGGGACTGCGGCCGCCGAAGTACGAGGACCGGCTGAACACGGTCCGCCGCCAAGCCATGACGACCCGGACGACCAGACGCACGAGGTTGATGATCGTGCGGATGAAGCTCCCGAAGAACTTGCCGTCGGGGTCCGCGTACACCAGCGGATTGTTGTTGCCGTAGGTGTAGCCGTGCATCTGTTGCGGATCCCCGGTGTCCATGACGGGGTCCACGGAGATGAAGCGGCCGAGCGTCGGATCGTACTCGCGCGCGCCCAGGTGCGTCAGGCCGGTGGCATCCGCCGTACCCCCCACGAAGCCCTTGCTGCCCGGCCAGTGGGACGGCTGCGCGACGCGCTGGCCGCCGAAGACGTGCTGCTTGCGGCGGCTGACCGCCTGGCCCATGCCCATGAGGACGGCGACGGTGGCCGTGCCGTGGTGGTCGGCCAGCATGACGCTGGTCTGACCGCTCACCTTGGTGGCGACGGTCTTGCCGTCCTGGACGTAGTGGCGGGTGCCCGTCTTCTTGCCTGCCGTGTCGAGCTTCAGCTCGTTGCCGGCCGGCAGGTAGAGGGTGGTCCCGGTCGCGTCCTTGGCCAGGACGCGGTTGCCGTCGGGGTCGTAGCCGTACTCGGTGGTGCGACCTCCCTCGACGACCTTGGCCAGACGCCCCTCGGCGTCCCAGATCAGGTCCTGGGCGCTCGCTCCGACCTTGCGGGAGGTGGTGTTGCCCGTCTTGTCGTAGCCGTAGGTGTCCTTCTTCGCGTCGGCCTCTCCCTCGGCCTGGCTGGTCACGGAGGTCAGGGCGCGCTTGGCGGCGCCGTTCTCGCCGTAGCCGTAGGTACGGGTGATGTCCTTGGTCGCCACCACGTCACCGGCGACCTTGTGCTGGACCTCAGTCTTTCGGTTGCCGATCGGGTCGTAGGTGAAGGAGTGCCAGTAGGCGTCGGGACCGCCGACCTTCGGCGCGGTGCCGCCGGCGGTGCCGTCGGCGTTGGGCTTGGCGGCGCAGCCGTCCGTCGCCGTCCAGGCGTTGGTGATCCGGCGCAGCGCGTCGGTGGTGAAGCACTGGGTGTCCACCGACTTCTGCTGGTCCTGGCCCGAGGCCGTGGCCAGGCGGGTGATGTTGCCCGCCAGGTCATAGGCGTACGTGGTGTCGTCGATGCGCGCCGGGCCCGTCTCACGGTCGGTGACCGTACGGGTCAGGTTGCCGGTGTGCTCGTCGTACTCCTTGGTCTCCCACACACGCAGACCGGCCTGGCCGAACTCGGTGCGCAGCGGACGCTTGAAGGCGTCGTACGTCACGTTGTTGACCAGCGGGCCCGCCAGGCTGCTCGTGCCGACGACCTGGTCGTACGGCAGCGAGGTGGAGTAGCGGTGGCTGACCCGCTCGGCGGCCTGGCCGCCAAGGGCCGGGTGGCGGGTCCACTCCAGTTGCCCGGTGCGCTCTCCGTAGCCGTACGTCCACTCGTAGGTTCCGGCCAGCGCACCCTCACGGCCGGGAATGGTGATCCTGGTTCCGGTGGGCTGGTAGCGCTGGTTGAGCCCGGTGGTCTCGAAGACGTACTCCTGTCCGTCCAGGTAGCGGACGGACTTGGCGACCTGCCCCTTGGCCACGGAGTCGTAGATCCAGCGGGAGAGCGTGGTGCCGCCCTGCTTGATCTCGGTCTTGCGGCCCAGCGCGTCATAGGCCGTGGTGATGGTGACGCCGTTGGCGTCCTTGGCCGACACCGGCCGGTCAGCCTGGTCGTAGGCCGTCTCGATCGGGCCCTTGTCCGGGTCCTCGGTCCGTGTGACGCGCCCCCGGTGGTCGTAGTGGTAGCGCCAGACGGAGCCGACCGGATCGGTCGCGGTCTCCTTCAGGCCGGCCGGGGTGTAGGTGTACTTCGTGGACTGCCAGGTGGTACGGGCGTCGTCGGTGTACTGGATCAGCTCGACCGTGCGGTCGTCGACGTCCTTGACCGTGGTGGTCGCGGTCTCCCCCTTGGGCGGGATGATCGTCGTCCGGTCACCGTCGTAGCGCGTCGAGGTGCGCCGCTGCTCGACGGTGTTCTTCTCCGCGATCTGCACGGTGGGGCGGCCGGCCCCGTCGTACTCCGTGCGGACCAGGTCCGCCACCTTGGTGTCGTCGCCGGTCACCAGGGTCGGGGACGGGTCACCCGTGGCGTAGTAGCCGTTGTAGGTCTTCCACTCCAGGCCGCGGGAGTCGTACTTCTTCTCGGAGATGATCCGGCCGATGCCGGTGCCGGAGGGCACCTGCGTCTCGCGCTCACGCAGCAGACCGTCGTAGAAGGTGTACTCGCTCCGGTAATCACCGGTGTGACGCAGGGTCTTCGTGGTCACCACGGTGGGCGCCGTACGGGAGACCGCGTACGTGTACTCCCTGCTCGGTTCCTTTGGGTGCTCGGACTTGGTCCAGCCGGGCTCCCACGCCTTGACGACCCGGCCCAGGCCGTCCCGTTCGGCGTCGGTGCGCCGTCCGTTGACATCGGTCTTGGCGGTCTCCTCGCCGCGGCCCGGGTCCGACTCGACGCTGGAGGAGTGGCCCAGCGCATTCGCGGTGACCGTCTTGGTGGGCACGTACTGGGTGGCGGGGGTGAAGGTCGTGGTGGTCTTCTCGCCCGCCCCGTTCACCGTCTCGACGGTCCGGCCGTGCTGGTCGGTCTTGTTGGTCTCGACGGTGACGAAGCCGGTGCCGGCCGCGTCCTGCTCGTCCACGCGGGTCACGTCGCCCTTGGTGGGGGCGGCGCCCAGGGTGGTGGAGCCGTCGAAGTAGGTGCGCCTCTCGGAGATCAGGTCACGCGGCAGCGTGAGGGCGGAGCCGCAGAGCGCGGCCGTCTTCTTCACCGACGCGGTGGTCGCCAGCAGGTTCGCCCCGGTGTTGCGGGCGTACGTGGTGGCCGTGCAGCTCTCGTCACCGCTCTTGCCGGTGTCGCCGTGGTCGGACTCGGTCGCGAGCATGCCGTGCGCGTCGTAGGCGCGCTCCACCTTGGTGCGGCGCCAGCCTCCGCCGACCTGAGTGCGGGTGGTCTCCGTCTGCTCGGCGGCGGACCTCCGCGCGGTCAGGGCGGGCAGCCCCGGCCGGGCCCGGCTGGCCGTCACGGCGGACTGCCAGGGGGTGAAGGTGCCGGCCTCGATCAGCTTGCCGTCGAGGAAGGTGCCCTCCTCGCGGGTCATACCGGAGAACACCGCCTGGTCGGTGACCTTGTTGCCCTCGGAGTCGGCGACGTCGGCGCCCGCGATGCCGCGGAAGTAGCGGTTCTCGGTGTGCAGCCTGGGGCCGTCGGTACCGCTGCCGACCGTGGTGCGCACGTGACCGTAGCCGCGGAAGTCCGCGTACGTGAGGTGCTCCGGCTTGGCGAACTCGGTCTCGGCCTTCGCCCAGGCCGCGCCGCCGAGGTAGGTGTAGTTGGTCTGCTTGGGCGGCGCGCCGCCCCACCGGTCCTCTTCCCGCACCTGGGTGACGACGTAGGTGTGGAACCAGTCCTTCACCGGCTTGTACTCAGCGGCCGGCGAGTCGGGCGAGGACCAGAACACCGGATAGCAGCGCTTGGTGTTGGAGGATTCCGAGGGCAGCGATCCGGGGGTGCACTCGGGCGCCGAGTAGGTGACCGCGATGGTGCCGCCGGACTCGGTGTTGACGGCGTTCACCCGGTAGCGGATCAGCGGCGGAATGCCGTCGCCGGTGGCGTCCACCCGGTTCTGGAGCTGGGTTCCCATGAAGGTCACCGGAGGGAGCGAGACGGGCGTGCCCCCGGTGTGGCCGGTGCGGGTGACCGAGGCCAGCCACAGGGCGGGGCTGGAGCCGTCACCGGTCGACGGGAACTGGTGCGTCAGCTTCCAGGAGTCGACCTTCTGGTAGCCGGTGCCCACCCGGACCTCGGTGGTGATGTCCGTGATCCGCTTGCGGGACCAGAAGGACGGGCTGTAGCGGCTCTTGCACTCGGTGCCCGGTGCGCAGTACTGGTCGAACGGCACGTCGGGCCAGTGCTTGGCGTTGTCCTTGGTGAACTTGGACTCGGCGCAGTCGAACGAGGAGCCGGGCAGGCAGCGCTCGGCCTCCTTGAAGGTGATCTTCGCTGCCGGGGTGCCGGTGTAGAGGTTGCCGGCGCGCAGGCCGTACTCGATGCGCTTGAGGTGGCCGCCGCGGATGTAGGGGGTGGCGGTGGAGGCTCCGGTGGACGTGTTGACGTTGCGCCCGTAGTGGTTGGTCTCCTTGCCCCAGTAGTACGCCATCGCGTCCCCGTGCGGGCTGACGACGTAGTCCAGGTTCCAGCGCCAGCCCTGCTGGCACCAGGAGTCGGCGAAGGCGCTCTTGTGGCAGGGCTCCGCGGACTGGTTGCCGTAGACGGGGACGGTCCAGGTGGAGTCCGTCACCGCCTTGCCGGAGGACCAGCCGGGCAGCCGGTGGTAGCCGAAGTAGTACTGCACGCCGCTGGTGTCGGTGACGCGCCAGTACTCGCCGTTGTCGTCGCCGTTGCCGCGTCCGGTGTCGGTGAGGCGTTCGACCTTCGTGCCGTCGTCGCCGGCCAGCTTCCAGACGCCGGTCTTGTCGTCCTTGACGAGTTCGCTGGTCTTGCCGCCCAGGGAGAGTACGGCGTTGTCGCTGCCCCAGCAGAGGTCACCGGTCTTGGCCTTGTTGTTGCCGCCGGTCATGTCGTTGTTGCACGGCCGGTAGCGGCGCTCGACGAAGCCGGGCTCCAGGCCCCAGCCGTCACCGATGTTGTTGGCCTGGTTGTTGGTGGCGGCCGTACGGCCGTCCAGCGAGGAGGAGTTGTAGCTCAGCGCGAGCTTCGGGCCGAGACCGCCGGGAACCGTGGGGGTCTGGAGGTCGTACGACCAGGTGAAGGCGCCGGAAGGGCCACCGGACTCCCAGCTCGCGGAGGGTGCGAGCGGGGTGGCCGTGAAGTCGCCCTCGGATCCGGCGGGGGTGGAGCCGACCGCCAGCAGGGTCGATGAGCCGGCGGACGCGGCCGCGGGGGCGGCGGCGTAGGAGGCGAAGGAAGCCGTGCCCGTCGCCGGACCGGCGCCCGTGGCTGCCCGCCCGCCGTCTCCGGCCGTGTGCCCGGCCGGGTCCGTCCCCGGGGTCGCCGTGGCCGTGCCGAAGGTGGCCTCCGCGGTGACCGTGCCGTCCTCGGGCCGGTTGCGCACGTTGCCGAGGGGCTTGGGCTTGCACTCGGCGCGGTCCGGTGTGGTGAGCGCGCAACCGGGCAGTTCGGCGAGGGTGAGCCGGGAGGCCCAGCCGCCGCCGTAGGCGTTCTGGAAGGCGGAGTAGTCCACCTTGACGTCGGCGGCCCCGCGCGCGCCCTCGACCGCGAGGACCACTCCGTCCACGCCGGCCTTCTCGGTCTGCGCCCGGTCGAGCACGCGTACCCGAACGTCGCCTGACGCCGGCGTGGCCCCGGCGGCGGCCTTGGGCGCCAACTCCACCGGCAGTCCGCCCGGCTTGGCCCGTGCGGCGGCTCCGTGGCCGGCGAGCTTGAGCCTTTCGGACCCCGCGGACGGCCAGTCGGTGTCCTGGGGGTTAAAGATGGATGAAGCCACCGTGTCCTTGCCTGACTTCACTTCTGTGACGGGTACCGGCTTGGTCTGCTGCAGCGCGGGCAGGGACAGCGGGGTCAGCGCCAGCGCCTCTGCCGAGACGAGGCCCGCGAGCAGCGCCGTGGAGGTGATGACGGTCACCGATCTGGCGAGCCCACGGCGCCTGCCTGACCTGGTTTTTGATATGTGCTCCGCCGACGGGTCACCGTCGGCGGGAATGCTTGGCGCATGTCTGAAGCGCACACTTCCCCCTTGAGTCGAACGATCCACTATCGGCCACGCATTATGCAAGTCCATTACCTGCGCCGAACCTTCCGCCATCGCGGCACCCTCATCCGGGGACCACGCCCGGGAACCGAATGCGCTGTTCCGAGGCACTTCGCCCTCCTCGCAGACGACAGCGCGAAGACCCCGTCCCCTGGCCGGATTTATCCGTGCTATACCTTCGCTTTGCCGATCTGACGTCCCATGAAGAATGCGGGGGAGCACGCCATGCCACATCCGAAACCACCGACGAGATCCCGAGGAAAGTTCCGAATAGCCACCGCCTCGGCGGTAATCACCGCTCTGAGCATGCCTTTTCTGGCAGCCGCCCCGGCTTCCGCTTCCACCCCTTCCGGCAGCACCTCACCGGCCTCCGGGAGCACCGCCGGCACGCCTGAGGAGACCACTGCGGCCAAGCGGGCGGCCGACTCGGGCAAGCCCGTCGAAGTGGTGTCCCAACGGACCGAATACGACACCGTGTTCGCGAACCCGAACGGCACTTTCACGATGGAATCCGCCGTCGCCCCGGTCCGGGTGCGCCAGGGCGGCAAGCTCGTACCGGCCGATGCGACGCTCCAGCCCACCGGCAACGGCACGGTCAGGCCCAGGGCTGCCGCGGTAGGGCTGGAGTTCTCCGCTGGTGGCGACGCCCCGCTGGCGACCATCACCCGTGACGGCCGGTCGATGACCGTTGACTGGCCGGGCAAGCTCCCCGCACCGGTCGTGGAGGGCGACACCGCCACCTATCCCGAGGTCCTGCCCGGAGTCGACCTCAAGATGCGGGCTTCCGTCGGGGGCTTCCAGCAGCTGCTCGTCGTCAAGAACGCCGAGGCCGCGAAGAACCCCGCCCTGAAGACCGTCACGTTCGGCGTGGCCGCCTCGGGCGTCGCCCTCTCCACCGACGAGGCGGGCAACCTCAAGGCGCTCAACCCGGCCGGCCAGGAGGTGTTCACCGCCCCCACCCCGACCATGTGGGACTCGGCGGGCATCCCCACCGGTGAGGCGGCACCGGCCGTGCCGGCCGCGTCGCCACGCTTCCTGAAGGGCGCCCCTCGCTCTCTCGTGGCTGCACCGGACGCCCCGACGGCCGCGCCCGACGCCGCCACCGCCGCCCGCGAACTCGGCGGCCTGCCGGCCACCCCGGCCGAGGACGTGTTCGAACCCCGGCACGGCGCCGTCGAGAAGCGCATGCCGATCGCGGTCAAGGGCGGCGAAATGGCGCTGAAGCCGGACGCGTCCGTCCTCACGTCCAAGGACACCGTGTACCCGGTCTACATCGACCCGACGGTGAGCGGCGCCCGGCTCAACTGGACCTCGGTCGCCAAGAAGTACAGCACCACCTCGTACTGGAACCACTCCTCCGGCGTGGCCCGGGTGGGCTACGAGTCCGACACCGGCGGCACCTGGCGGTCCATGTTCACCATGGACACCAAGAAGCTGCACGGCAAGCAGATCATCGACTCGGTCTTCCGCATCAAGAACACCCACTCCTGGTCCTGCACCAAGAAGCCCGTGGAGCTGTGGCGGATCAACCCGATCTCCTCCGCCACCACCTGGGCCAAGCAGCCGTCGTGGGTGGCCAGGGTCCAGACCCTGACCGAGGCCAAGGGCTGGGGCTCCGGCTGCCCGGCCGGCAACCTGGAGTTCAAGACCAAATCGGTCGCCGATCTCGCCGCCGCGAACAAGTGGCCGACCGCCACCCTCGGCCTGCGCGCCTCGGAGTCGGACACCTACGGCTGGAAGAAGTTCGACGCGAAGTCGGCCGTGTTCTCCACCACCTACAACACCACCCCGTCCACTCCGTCCGGCCTGGCCACCAGCCCCGCCACCGCCTGCACCGCCTCGCCCGGCACCACCGTCGGCAACACCGACGTCCAGCTCTCGGCGAAGGTCACGGACGGCGACGGCGGGACGGTGACCGCCCGCTTCAAGGTCTGGGAGACCGGCACCAGCAAGGTGCTCTACGAGAAGACCCAGGCCGTGACCTCCGGCAACATCGCCCGGGTCACGGTGCCCAAGGGCTCCTTCGTCGACGGCAAGCAGCACTCCTGGCAGGTCCGGGCCGAGGACGGCAGGGCCAGCTCCGCGTGGAGCGGCACGTGCCGCTTCCACGTCGACCAGAACGTACCCAACCACCCGCCCGGCATCAGCTCCCAGCAGTTCCCCGACGGTGACGACGGCTGGCCGACCCAGACCGGCACCGCGCGCTCCGAGGGTGTCTTCACCCTCTCCCGCGGCCTGGCCACCGGTGTCGCCTCGTACGAGTACTGGACCGAGTGGTCCCCCACCGTCCGGACCGCCACGCCGGCCGCCGTGGACGCCCCCGTCGACGTGAAGCTGACGCCCCCCGTCGCCGGTCCGCTGCGGGTCTACGCCCGCTCGCTGAGCAAGGGCGGCAACCGCACGGCCATCCAGACCTACCTCTTCTACGCCAACAGCCCCGCGCTGAAGGACAAGCCGGGCGACCTCAACGGCGACGGCACATCGGACATGTACGCCCTGCGCACCACGGGTGAGCTGTGGATGTACGCGGGCAACGGCAACGGCACCGTCGGCCGGTACCAGGAGGCGGGCGTCACCAACCTCGCCGGCGCGTCCATCACGCACCGCGGCGACTGGACCGGTGACGGCTACGAGGACCTGGTCGCCGCCACCGGGCCGAAGGGCTCCCGCCAGATCCAGGTCTTCCCGAACAACGGCTACGGGCACGCCTGCACCGCCTTCGGTGAGACCGCCGAGGGCGGGGACTGCGCGGACGAGCGCCGGGACCTCCAGGTGTACGAGGAGCCCAACAACCACTTCAAGAACGCCGACCAGATCCTGGCGATCGGCGACGTCGACGGTCCCACCGACCTCGACGGCGACGGCACCATCGGCGAATGGGACCTGCCGTCCTACCCCGACCTGCTGGTCAAGGAGGGCGACCACCTGTGGCTCTACTTCGGCCATGCCTCCGGCTACCTCGACGAGTACGCCGAGCCGGTCCTGGTGGGCAACGGCTCCTGGTCGAACTACGACATCGCCGCCCCCGGCGACCGCACCGGCGACGGCCGGGTCGACATGCTCGCCCGCAGCCGCATCAACGGTGACCTGCGCCTCTACACGGGCACCGACGCCGCCGGCGGCGGCCTCGGCAGCGGTCCGGCCGCGATCGTCATCGGCACCGGCTGGACGGTCTCGCACCGCCCGCTGATCACTGCGCTGCCGGACGGCAACGGCGACGGCAAGACCGACATCTGGTCCTCCGGCGGCGATGCCAAGCTGTACTTCTACAGCGACATCAAGGGCAGCGGGACCGAGGTCGGCACCGGCGGCTGGCAGAACTTCTCCGCGCTGAGCTGACCGACACCGGCCGCACACGCGACACGACGCCGCCGAGGGGGGCGGGGGCCCGGTCCCCCGCCCCCTCAGGGCGGATCGGAGGGCGGCCGGGCGCCTCCCCGTCAGCGAAGTTCTTGCCCCGGGGCAAGTAGTCGGTCCGCGGTCCCAGAGAGTCGGTGTCTCCGTTCGGCTCCACGGTCACCGGCGTCGCGCCGCCCTGCGAGCTGATGAGCCACGCCAACACCGGCTGAGTGAGCGGAGCACCACCTTCGTCCTCCCAGTGCGCCCGCCACCCACCACCGGGAACCACTCCCGCTATCCGGTGGACGCGCTCCAGATGAGAGAAGCCCTCGAAGTCCGTTACGGGCCTGAGCGCACCTCGTTCTGGGTCCACGATGAGAGCAGCGCCGGTGGTCGGGTGCCACGCCTCGACACCACGCTGCCGGCCCACCGCGGTTTCAGTGCCAGAAAAGAAGCCCATCCAGCCTGTCTCAGTGAAGTAGGCCACGCCAGGCATTCTCATGGATGTGCTCGCGCGCATCTCGCTCGCTCCCCGCTGGGCCGCACGCATCGGTACGGTTCTGGGAGATGAGCCCGAACGAATGAGCCGTGACGCCCGGCTCCTGCCTCGCGTCTGCGGCCCACCACCACCTTGGGGGTGCATTGATGTTGGAGGAAGCCGAGGAGATCGGCCGTCGCGTACGGCGGGCACGGCTGCGGCTCGGGATGCCACAGGCCGACCTCGCTGCCGCTCTGGGGAAGACGCAGGGCTGGGTGTCCAAGATGGAACGCGGCCTGATCGAGCTGGACCGGGTCGGGCTGCTGAACCTCGTCGCCGCCGAGTTGCACGTGCATCCCAACGACCTGATCGGCCGGCCGTACGCGAGCAGCCCCGCCGAGAATCAGTGGCAGGTCTCGGCAGCAGCCATCCTGCACGAGCTGCGCCGCTACGACCTCGCGCCGATCTTCGACGGCGCCCCCCGCGCGTCCGGCGAGCTGTGGCGAGACATGACCCGCCTGCACCGCCTGCGGGACGCCGCCGCCAATACGGCGATCCTCGCCACCCTCCCCGACCTGCTGCGCGAAGCTCGCGCCCTGGCCGAGGCCGCGACCGGTCACGAACGCGAGGAGGCATTCGCGATCTATGCCGTCGCGTGCAAGTTCGCCCACACCGCCGCGCACGCCTTGGGGCACCCCGAACTCGTCGCGATGGCCGCGGAGCGCGCTGCATGGGCGGCGCGCCTCTCGGCCGACCCCGTCATGCCCGCGCTCGCCGACTGGATGCGTGTCTGGGACATGTGGGCGACGGCCGATTGGGACGACTCGCTCACCCTGTCCGACAAGGCCATCGCCAGCGTGCAGCGCGAGTATGAGCTCGGCGAGCCGCTCGCCCTACGGATGTGGGGCACGCTCCACCTGCGCGCCGCCGTCGCCGCGGCCCGTGCCGGCCGACCGGCCGAGGCCGACGAGCGAATCAACCACGCCCGCGCCGCTGCCCGCCGAATGGCAGGCCACCACAACCCGCCGATCTACGACCGCCACTCGGTCACCTTCTCCCCCGGCAACGTGCAGATCCATGCGATCAGCGTCGCCCTGGAGACCGGCGAGCAGACCAAAGCTCTCGCCATAAACCGCCGCACGGCCCCCGAGCTTGTCGCGGCCCTTCCCAACTCCCGCCAGGGTCACCACCACATGGACCTCGCCCGCGCGTGGCTGTGGGATGGCAACCGCGACCGCGCGCTCGCGGAGCTGGAGACCGCGGAGCGGATCGCCCCACAGCTCGTAAGGAACCATCCGATCGCCCGATCAACCCTCCGAAGCATCGTCTACGCCGAGCGGATCGCCACCCGCGAGAAGCTGCGCCGCATGTCAGACCGCTTCCACCTGGACGGATGAGGCGGTATTCCTCCGATTCATATTGGGCCTCTGACGCGCCCCTAACTTCTGGGGCATGACAGGACGACCAACACCCCATCTCCCTTCACAGGGAGGCAAGTTAGGGACGGCCGGGCCGTTCTGCCCACGACTCGGCGACCTCGCCCGCGACACCGCCAAGGATGGGCGAATCGGCGTCATCGTGACGCTGCCCAGAGTGGGCGCCAGCACGTACCACCTGCGTCCGCCGGGCGGTGGCGACGAGTGGTCGGCGCCCGCTGACGGAACCACCCTGCGCCCCGTCCCGGCGCAGACCACGTACGTGACCCCGATGCGGCGCGACGCCGTGTACGACCACCGGGCCCAGCAGAGCGCGCTGCCGGTCCTGGTCCACTACGACGACGGCGGTACGGCCGAGTCCCTGCTCGTCCTCACCCCGGACCAGGTCGAGTTGTACGCAATCCAGTTCGCGCGGCTCATCTCCCAGCGCGAACAGGCGCAGGGGAACGCCGCATGACCGCGCGCCAGGCTGCGCCGAGGGGGATCGCAGGCGGCGATCCGGTGGGCCGCTTCCTGAGCTGGATATGGGCGCTCGGCACTGCCGCCGGATTGGCCACGCTCGCCACCACGACCACCGCTGAGCTCGGCCACCGCGACGCGCTGTCAGCCATGACCGTCCCCGACGCCGGATTCCCGGCGCGCTGATCTCCCTGTTCTCCCGGATGACCCGACAGATCCCGGGCGAGCGGGGCACGCCTCGGCTGGCACCGTCCCCAGTCGCGCCGGCCGAGGCGCTTCACAGCACGTCCCATGCACCACTGACCAAGGAGGCAAGGACCGTGACCGTAGTCCAGGAACGTCCCGCGACCGACGCGCGGAATCTGATCGGCGCCAAGCTGCGCGCGACGCTCGTGTCCAACATGCGGGCCAAGTTCCCCGAGCTGACCGACGACAAGGCCGACCGCGGCGTCGGACAGATGCTCGCCTTCCTCGCGGCCGGCGCGCACAGCGACACCCCACTCAGCCCGTCCCCGCTCGTTGACGACTTCTGGCACGCCTTCCTGCTGCACACGCAGGCGTACCAGGACTTCTGCTCGGGCACGATCGGCACGTTCGTCCACCACCAGCCCGGGTTCCTCGACAAGGAGGAGCACGGCGGCGGCAAGGCCCTGCGCGCCCGGACTGTCGACGCGATCGTCGAGGCCGGGTTCGTGATCGACATGGAGTTCTGGCCCGAGCTGGACCTCGCCGACTGCTCGCAGTGCCACGCCAACTGCCACAACAGCCCCAAGTACGCCTGACGTACCGCCTGCGGCCGGTCCTCGGCTTGTGCCACTCTGTGGCCGAGCCAGGGACCGGCTTCCGTTCTGCACGAGGAGTACGCGGTTGGACCGCACCGCATGGCTTGAACTCCCGCCCGAGGCCCGTAGCGCCGTCGAGACTTACACCGGCCCCGTCGAGCACGCCGAGACCGCAGAGACCGGCGTCATGGCCCGCCTCGCCTGCACCCTCCACACCGCCACCGGGCCCGTCTTCGTCAAGGGCACCCGGAGCGACGAGCCCACAGCGTGGATGTACGACTACGAAGCACGCGTGACCCGCGTCGCACCGCTCGCCCCCCGCGTGCTCTGGCAGGTCGACGCCGGCGGCTGGCTGCTCACCGGGTACGAGTACCTCGTCGGTCCCCACCCAGACCTCAGCCCCGGCTCACCCGACCTCGGCCCCTTCCTCGACGCGCTCACCACCATGTCCGAGACACCGTGGCCCGAGCAGGTCCGCAAGAAGCCCCTGCACCTCCGCTGGGCCGGGTTCTTCCCTGCCGACCACTCCCCCGATCTCGAAGGCCGGGCCCTCGTCCATTCCGACGTGTCGCCGCTGAACATGCTTGGCACGGAAGACGGCATTCGCGTACTGGACTGGGCTCTTGCCTGCCCCGGCCCGGCGTGGGCTGACGCAGCGTTCGCCATCCCGCGGTTCATTCACGCCGGCCACACCGCGGAGCAGGCCGAAGCCCTCGCCCAAGCAGTGCCCGCCTACAGCACCGCCGAGCCCTCGGCCGTCACCACCTTCGCAGCCACGCTGTGCGGTGTCTGGGAGAGCCGCGCTGCCAGCGACCCGGCGCCGCACCGTGCCCCCCTGATCGCTGCCGCCCGAGCCTGGACCATGCATCGCAGCCGTCAGGACGTGCACAGCGCTTAGTACCGAATCCCAGTGCGATCGCCCTACGCGGTTCCTCTCTTGGCCGTATGGATGCCACCGGCCCTGAGCCCCACCTGTTCGCGAACCGATGGCAGCGCTGCGGCCGGTTCCGCTCCGGTCCAGCCGGGGCCGGCCCATGTCCCGCTTCTTGAGCGCGGACACCTGCACGATCTGCTGCCACACGACGATCACCCACCGGGCGACGTGGCGTGCCCGCACGGCGAAGAGGGACACGTCGCTCTGATGTTCTACCGGCCCAAGACGGCGAGCGGTGAGGATCGGATCGTCGATCTCGACGAGCTGACCGTCGGTGCGCTCCTGGGTCACAAGCTGCGGCAGGAGGAGAAGCGCCGCAAGTGGAAGTCGGCGTACCGGGACCACGGGCTCGTGTTCGCCCATGAGGACGGCGACGCTCTGCGCCCGGATCGTCTCCAAGCTCTTCGGTGGACTGATCGACGCCGTCCCGCTCGAGGACGACGCGCACCTGCCCGACGGGAAGCCCGGACGGCTGCGGCTGCGGCACGGGTGGGCGTTGCTGGTGCTCGCCGCCAGGGGTGGCATGCGGGCCGCGCCAGGGCTCCTCGGGCACGCCACCGTGACGGTCACCACAGCCCCGTGGGGACGCCTGCCCGGTGAGGCCGGGTGCGAGGCGGTTCCCGGCCAAAGGCCAGAGATCGGCTCGCCTGATGGCACGGCAGACCCGGAAACGCCGAAGCCGCAGGTGCGATCGTTTCTGCACCTGCGGCTTGCGGTGGGGCGGGTGGGACTCGAACCCACGGCCGACGGATTATGAGTCCGCTGCTCTAACCGGCTGAGCTACCGCCCCTTCACGGCGTGGCGCGTACATCTGTGCGCGCCGTCTGCCGCAGCATAGCCGCTCATACGATCTCCTGCTTCGGATGCCTCGCATGATCGGCTTCGCCTGCCCAGTGAGACCGCGCCGAGGGCTGCCCGGTTCCCTGGACGGGCGATAAAGAAAGAAGAGGGCCCCGTAGGGCCCTCTCCTCTTCCTGCTCCCCCGGCTGGACTCGAACCAGCAACCCTCCGGTTAACAGCCGAATGCTCTGCCAATTGAGCTACAGGGGACTGCGCTCCCCCGACTGGACTCGAACCAGTAACCTGCCGGTTAACAGCCGGCTGCTCTGCCAATTGAGCTACAGGGGATTGCTGCGGTGCATCGAACAGCCCACCTCCGGCCTTGCCGGGGGGCGGGCGCCCGCTGCGAGACATAGATTAGCGCAAGCAGGGGGGTGCTCCGCCAATCGGTATCGACAGCAGGCCGGGCACCACACGACGAAGGGTGACAGGCATGCGGTACAAGGTCACGTTCGTGGTCGGACTGGCCCTCGGGTACGTGCTCGGGACGCGGGCCGGGCGCGAGCGCTACGAGCAGCTGAAGAAGTCCGCCCGGCAGATCGCGCAGAACCCGGCGGTGCGCAACGCCGCCGAGACCGCCGGCCACACCGGGCGCGAGTATGCCGGGAAGGCCTTCGCGGTCGTCAGTGAGAAGGTCGGGGACGCCGTGCCGGACTCGCTCGCCGGACGGGTGCGCGGACTGCGCGGCCGGGCCGGCGGCCAGGCCGCCGACGACGACTGGGGCACGAGCAACACCTGAGGCGCCACCGGCCGTACCCGGAGCCTCTGGAACCCGTGTGGTTCCAGGGGCTCCGGGGCGGTCAGGACCGGCCCCGGGTGCGGCAGAATTCTCCGCATGGGGATAGTCGCCGGGCTGGACAGCTCTTCCGCCTTCACACGCATCGTCGTCTGTGACACCGAGACCGGCGCCGTGCTGCGCCAGGGGTACGCGCCCCATCCGCAGCCGGCGGGCGAACCGGACGGCGCCAACCCCCACGAGACCGATCCACAGGCCTGGCTGCTCTCGCTCGGCGAGGCCGCCGGCGGCGGGATCCTGGAGGGCGTCCAGGCCATCGGCGTCTCCGCGCAGCAGCACGGCCTGCTGCCGCTGGACCCGCAGGGCGCCCTGGTGCGCCCGGCCCTCGTCGGGAACGACAAGCGCGGTCAGGTCGCGGCCGCCGAGCTCACGGAGGCCCTCGGCGGACGGCACGCCTGGGCCGAGGCGGTGGGCTCGGTCCCGCACTCCGCGCAGCCCGTCGCCAAGCTCGCCTGGCTGGCCCGCACCGAGCCCGAGGCGGCCCGCCGGGTGGCCGTGCTGATGTCCGCGCACGACTGGCTGGTCTGGCAGCTGCTGGGCCGTCCGGCTCGCCGCACCACCGACCGCGGCGGGGCCTCCGGCACCGGCTACTGGTCGGCGGCCGCCGGGGCCTGGCGGCCCGACCTGGTCGAGCTGGCGCTCGGGCACCGGGCCCTGCTGCCCGAGGTGCTCGGCCCGGCCGACGCGGCCGGGACCACGCCCGAGGGGCTGCTGATATCGGCCGGTACCGGCGAGACCATGGCCGCGGCCCTCGGCCTGGGACTGGGCCCCGGCGACGCGGTGGTCTCGCTGGGCGCGTCCGGTTCGGTGATGGCGGTGCACCGCGAGGCGCTGTCGGAGCCGGGCGGGCTGATCACCTCCCTGGCCGACGCCACCGGCATGCACCTGCCCGTGGTGAACACCTCCAACGCCGTACGGACCCTGCGCGGCACCGCCGAACTGCTCGGCACCGACCTGGAGGGGCTGTCCGGGCTCGCGCTGAAGTCGACGCCGGGCGCGCACGGCCTCGTACTCCTGCCGTATCTGGAAGGCGAGCGGACGCCGAATCTGCCGCACTCCGCCGGGACCCTCACCGGGCTGCGCCGGGACTCGATGAAGCCCGAGCACCTGGCCCGGGCGGCCTTCGAGGGCATGCTGTGCGGCCTGGTGGACGCCCTCGACGTGCTGCGCTCGCGCGGGGTCGAGATCCGCCGGGTGTTCCTGCTCGGCGCGGCCGCCGAGCTGCCCGCCGTGCAGGCCGCGGCGCCCGGACTGTTCGGGACACAGGTCGTCGTGCCGGCGCCGGCGGACTACGCGGCGCTGGGCGCCGCCCGCCAGGCGGCCTGGGCCCTCGGTGTGGCGCAGGGCACCCTGGCCCCGCACACTCCGCCGGTCTGGCCCGCCCCCGCGGCGCAGGTCTTCGAGCCGGGCGAGGACTTCCCGGCGTGGCAGGGCGTGCGCCAGCAGTACATCGCGACGCGGGAGCAGATCCACCCCGGGGCGTTCTGACCGGACCCCTGCGGGGGGCCCGGGTCTCCCGCGGGAGTCCTGGGTCCCCCTGCCGGGCGGCTGGTCCTTTTGACCGGCCTTTGCGAAATCCGGTGGGGTTCGATGGTCCGTTTGGCCGAAGATGGGTTGAACCCCCTCGACTGTGCCGACCGGAGCCTGCGCGTGCTCATACGACTTCTGCGGACCCACCTGGGTCCGTACCGGAAACCCATCGCGGCGCTGGTCCTGCTGCAACTGCTGCAGACCAGTGCCAGCCTCTACCTGCCCACCCTGAACGCCGACATCATCGACAACGGTGTCGTCAACGGCGACACCGGCTACATCCTGCGCTTCGGCGCGCTGATGCTCGGCGTCTCGCTCGTCCAGCTCGTCTGCAACGTCGGAGCCGTCTACTACGGTGCCCGCACGGCGGCGGCCGTCGGCCGCGACGTCCGGGCCTCGGTCTTCGACCGGGTGCAGAGCTTCTCCGCACGGGAGCTCGGCCAGTTCGGCGCCCCGTCCCTGATCACCCGTACGACCAATGACGTGCAGCAGGTCCAGATGCTGGTCCTGATGACCTTCACCCTGATGGTCTCGGCGCCGATCATGTGCGTCGGCGGCATCGCCATGGCGCTCTCGCTGGACGTGAAACTGTCGGGCGTCCTGCTGGCCGTGGTGCCCGTGCTCGGGATCTCGGTCGGTGCCATCGTCTTCCGGACGCGGCCGCTGTTCCGCCGGATGCAGGAGCGTCTGGACACCGTGAACCGGGTGCTGCGCGAGCAGATCACCGGCAACCGGGTGATCCGGGCCTTCGTCCGCGACGACTACGAGAAGGACCGCTTCCGCGAGGCCAACGCCGACCTCACCGGCGTCTCCCTGGCCGCGGGCAAGCTGCTGGCCCTGATGTTCCCGACCGTGATCGTGGTCGTGAACATCTCCAGCGTCGCCGTGATCTGGTTCGGTGCGATGCGCGTCGACAGCGGCGGCATGGAGATCGGCCAGCTGACGGCCTTCCTCGCCTATCTGATGCAGATCGTCATGTCCGTGATGATGGCCACCTTCATGTTCATGATGGTGCCGCGCGCCGAGGTCTGCGCCGAGCGCATCCAGGAGGTGCTGGACACCGAGTCCAGCGTCGTCCCACCCGCCGACCCGGTGCGCGCACTCGGCCGCAGCGGGCTCCTGGAGCTGCGCGGCGCCGACTTCCGCTACCCGGGCGCCGAGGCTCCGGTCCTGCGCGGCGTGGACCTGGTGGCCCGCCCCGGCGAGACCACGGCGGTGATCGGCTCCACCGGAAGCGGCAAGTCCACCCTGCTCGGCCTGGTTCCGCGGCTGTTCGACGCGACCGGCGGAGAGGTGCTGGTCGACGGCGAGGACGTGCGCCGCCTCGACCCCGAACTCCTGGCGAAGACGGTCGGCATGGTCCCGCAGAAGCCCTACCTGTTCTCCGGCACCATCGCCTCCAACCTGCGCTACGGGCGCCCGGACGCGAGCGACGAGGAGCTGTGGCAGGCCCTGGAAGTGGCCCAGGCCAAGGAGTTCGTCGCGGCGCTGGAGGGCGGCCTGGAGGCCCCGGTCGCCCAGGGCGGCACCAACGTCTCCGGCGGCCAGCGCCAGCGCCTGGCCATCGCCCGCACACTCGTACAGCGTCCGGAGATCTACCTCTTCGACGACTCCTTCTCGGCCCTGGACTACGCGACGGACGCGGCGCTGCGCGCGGCGCTCGCCCGCGAGACCGAGGACGCGACCGTGGTCATCGTCGCCCAGCGGGTCGCGACGATCCGCGACGCCGACCGGATCATCGTCCTGGACGAGGGGCAGGTCGTGGGCGAGGGACGCCACCACGAGCTGATGGCCGGCAACGAGACCTACCGGGAGATCGTGCTCTCCCAGCTGACGGAGGCGGAGGCCGCATGAGCGGGCCCGGAGGACGGATGATGATGGGGCCGGCCCAGCGGTCCCTGGATTTCAAGGGATCGGGCAAACGGCTGCTGGGCCAGCTCGCACAGGACCGGGCGAAGCTGTGGGGCATGGTCCTGGCCGTTGTCGGCAGCGTCGCCTGCGCGGTCGTCGGACCGAAGATCCTCGGCGAGGCGACCGACCTGGTCTTCGCGGGGATCGTCGGCCGGGAGATGCCGGCCGGCCTGACCAAGCAGCAGGCGCTGGACGGGATGCGCGCCCAGGGCGACGGCGGCATGGCGGACATGCTGTCCGGCACCGACTTCACCCCGGGCCGGGGCATCGACTTCGGTGCCGTCGGGGTCGTGGCGGTCTGGGCTCTGGTGGTCTTCACCCTGGCCGGGCTGCTGATGCTGGTGGCGACCCGGCTGTCGAACCACGTCATGAACGGCACCCTGTACCGGCTGCGCGAGGAGCTTCAGGCGAAGCTGTCGCGGCTGCCGCTGTCGTACTTCGACCAGCAGAAGCGCGGCGAGGTGCTGAGCCGGGCCACCAACGACATCGACAACATCGGCCAGACGCTGCAGCAGACGATGGGGCAGCTGCTGAACTCGCTGCTGACCATCGTCGGTGTGCTCGCGATGATGTTCTGGATCTCGCCGCTGCTGGCGCTGGTCGCCGTGGGAACCGTACCGGTCTCGGTGTACGTCGCCGCGAAGATCGGCAAGAAGTCGCAGCCGCAGTTCGTGGAACAGTGGAAGACGACCGGTGCACTCAACGCCCACATCGAGGAGATGTACTCGGGGCACAACCTGGTCAAGGTCTTCGGTCGGCAGAAGGAGTCCGCGGCGGTCTTCGCCGAGCAGAACGACGCACTGTTCCGGGCCTCGTTCAAGGCTCAGCTGGTCAGCGGCATCATGCAGCCGGTGATGTTCTTCATCTCGAACATCAACTACGTGCTGATCGCGGTGGTCGGCGGGCTGCGGGTCGCCTCCGGCACCCTGTCGATCGGTGACGTGCAGGCCTTCATCCAGTACTCGCGGCAGTTCTCGATGCCGCTCACGCAGGTCGCGTCGATGGCGAACCTCGTGCAGTCCGGTGTCGCCTCGGCGGAGCGGGTCTACGAGCTGCTGGACGCCCCGGAGCAGGAGCGCGACGCCGACGTGCCGGAACGCCCGCAGGAGCTGCGCGGACAGGTCACCTTCGACAAGGTGGCCTTCCGCTACGAGCCGGACCGGCCGCTGATCGAGAACCTCTCGCTGGCGGTGGAGCCGGGTCACACGGTCGCGATCGTCGGCCCGACGGGGGCCGGGAAGACCACCCTGGTGAATCTGCTGATGCGGTTCTACGAGGTCACCGGCGGCGAGATCGCGCTGGACGGGGTGGACATCGCCAAGATGACCCGCGAGGAACTGCGCGCGGGCATCGGCATGGTGCTCCAGGACACCTGGCTGTTCGGCGGCACCATCGCGGAGAACATCGCGTACGGCGCTTCGCGCCAGGTCGCGCGTGCCGAGATCGAGGAGGCGGCGCGGGCGGCGCACGCGGACCGGTTCATCCGGACCCTGCCGGACGGCTACGACACGGTGTTGGACGACGAGGGTGCGGGGGTCAGCGCGGGCGAGAAGCAGCTGATCACCATCGCCCGGGCGTTCCTGTCGGACCCGGTGATCCTGGTCCTCGACGAGGCGACGAGCTCGGTGGACACCCGTACCGAAGTACTGATCCAGAAGGCGATGGCGCGGCTCGCGCACGGCCGTACGTCCTTCGTGATCGCGCACCGGCTCTCCACCATCCGCGACGCCGACCTGATCCTGGTGATGGAGAGCGGATCGATCGTCGAGCAGGGCACGCACGAGGAGCTGCTGGCGTCCGGCGGTGCCTACGCCCGCCTGTACGCGGCGCAGTTCGCCCAGGCGGTCGCCGAGGTCGACTGACCGCGGCGCGGACGGGCCGGGGGCGTCCTCCGGGGCGCCCCCCGCCGTGGCCGCGGGCGCCGTGCGCGTCCGCTCCGGTCGGGGGCCGCTCAGTCGAGGTAGCCGCGCAGCTGGTCGGCGAAGGCGTGGTCGCGCAGCTTGTTGAGGGTCTTGGACTCGATCTGGCGGATCCGCTCGCGCGTCACGCCGAAGATCCGGCCGATCTCCTCCAGGGTGCGCGGCCGTCCGTCGGCAAGCCCGTACCGCAACTGCACGACCTTGCGCTCGCGTTCGCCGAGGGTCGACAGGACCGCCTCCAGGTGTTCGCGCAGCAGGAAGAAGGCGGCCGACTCCACGGGGGAGGCGGCGTCCCCGTCCTCGATGAGATCGCCGAGCGCGACGTCCTCCTCCTCGCCGACGGGTGCGTGCAGGGAGACGGGCTCCTGGGCGAGGCGCAGTACTTCCAGGACCCGCTCCGGGGTCAGTTCCAGGTGGACGGCGACCTCTTCGGCGGTGGGCTCGTAGCCGCGTTCCTGGAGCATGCGGCGCTGGACGCGGACGACGCGGTTGATCAGCTCGACGACGTGGACGGGGACCCGGATGGTCCGGGCCTGGTCGGCGAGGGCCCGGGACATCGCCTGCCGGATCCACCAGGTCGCATAGGTCGAGAACTTGTACCCGCGGGCGTAGTCGAACTTCTCGACGGCCCGGATCAGCCCGAGGTTCCCCTCCTGGACCAGGTCGAGCATGGTGAGCCCGCGGCCCACGTACCGTTTGGCTACGGAGACGACCAGCCTCAGGTTCGACTCGATGAGGCGGCGTTTGGCCATGCGCCCCATGACGACGAGCCGGTCGAGGTCGACGGCGAGTTGGGAGTCGAGGTCGGGGGTGCTGCCGAGTTTCTCCTCGGCGAACAGTCCGGCTTCGACGCGCCGCGCCAGGTCCACCTCCTCGGCGGCGGTGAGCAGCGGGATCCTGCCTATCTCGCGCAGGTACTGCCGGAAGAGGTCTGCGGAAGGTCCCGCCCCACCCCCGCCCCCGTCGCCGTCCCGGCTGCGCTGTACCGGCACCGGCGCCGGCTCGATCAGCTCCAGTACCTCGGGCTCTTCGTCCACGGCTTCGGCCTCCGAGGACTCGCTCGCGTTCACGGTCAGGGTCCGGGTCTGCACGGGGGCGACCTCCAGGGCTCCGAGGACGGGGGCACCGCATTCAGTGTGGGGTAAGACACATGGCTGCCACGAGGGGCGTGCGAGCACTTTCTGAGTCCGGTGCGTGACCGATGGTTACCCCCGGCCGGGAACCCCGATGCGGATCGGACACATGTCCGAGACGATCGGCTCCATGCGCGCGTACGAAACCCACGTGACGGTGCGCTGCGCGGACGCGGCGGAGCTGGCGCGGCTCGACACCTGGGCCGCCGCGCGGAAGTGGGAGGTGACGCACGTCCAGCCGGCCCGGGGGCGGGCGGTGTCGCGGCCGGTGCCGACCCTGCCGGACCGCACGGGCCACGAACGGCCGGTGCGGGTGCGGACGTCGACGCGCTGATCCGGGAGCTCGACTCGGCCGGGTACGAAGTGTCAACGGGGCAGCGGAAGTTCGTGCTGTGCGACAGCGACCGTCGGTGGACGAAGCCCGGCTCGGGCCGTGAGGCGGTGGACCCTTCCGGTCACAGCGCTAGGCCGGTTCGACGCGGACCGCGCAGACCTTGAACTCGGGCATGCGGGAAGTGGGGTCGAGGGCCGGGTTGGTCAGGGTGTTGGCGCGGCCCTCGCCCGGCCAGTGGAAGGGCATGAAGACCGTGTCCGCGCGGATGGCGTCCGTGATGCGGGCCGGGGCCACCGCGCGGCCGCGGCGGGAGGTGACGGCGAGGAGGCTGCCGTCGACCGCGCCGAGCCGGGCCGCGAGGCGGGGGTGGAGCTCCACGAAGGGGCCGGGGGCGGCCTCGTTGAGCTCGTCCACCCGGCGGGTCTGGGCGCCGGACTGGTACTGGGCGACCACGCGGCCGGTCGTGAGCAGCAGCGGGTAGTCCGCGTCGGGAACCTCGGCGGCGGCGCGGTGGGCGACCGGGACGAACCGGGCCCGGCCGTCCTCGGTGGCGAAGCCGTCCAGGAAGAGGCGCTCGGTACCGGTCGAGCCGTCGGGGCAGGGCCAGAAGACGCCCTGCTCGGCCTGGATGCGGTCGTAGGTGATGCCCGAGTAGTCCGCCGGGCCGCCGGCCGAGGCGCGGCGCAGTTCGTCGAAGACTTCCTCGGGGGCGGTGGGGAAGCCCTTCTCGATGCCGAGGCGGGCGGCGAGCCCGTGCAGGACCTCCAGGTCGCTGCGGACGCCCGGCGGCGGGGTGAGGGCGCGGCGGCGCAGCAGGACGCGGCCTTCCAGGTTGGTGGTGGTGCCGGTCTCCTCCGCCCACTGGGTGACGGGGAGGACGACGTCCGCGAGGGCGGCGGTCTCGGAGAGGACGACGTCGGCCACGGCGAGGAAGTCCAGCGAGCGGATCCGGTCCTCCACGTGGGCGGCGCGCGGAGCCGAGACCACCGGGTTGGAGCCCATCAGCAGGAGGGACTTCACCTCGGAGCCGAGGGCGTCGAGGAGTTCGTAGGCGCTGCGGCCGGGTCCGGGGAGGCTGTCGGGGTCGACGCCCCAGACCCCGGCGACGTGGGCCCGTGCGGCCGGGTCGGTGAGTTTGCGGTAGCCGGGGAGCTGGTCGGCCTTCTGGCCGTGCTCGCGGCCGCCCTGGCCGTTGCCCTGGCCGGTGAGGCAGCCGTAGCCGGAGAGGGGACGTCCGGCGCGGCCGGTGGCCAGACACAGGTTGATCCAGGCGCCGACGGTGTCGGTGCCCTTGGACTGCTGCTCGGGGCCGCGGGCGGTCAGCACCATCGCGGACTCCGGGGCGCAGAAGAGGGCGACCGCCTCGCGCAGCGCCGGGACCGGGACGCCGGTGATGCGTTCCACCAGCTCGGGCCAGTGGGCCATGGCGGCGGCCCGGGCCTCCTCCCAGCCGGTGGTGCGGGCGGCGATGAACTCCTCGTCGGTGCGGCCGTCGGCGACGACGAGGTGCAGGAGGCCGAGGGCGAGGGCGAGGTCGGTTCCGGGGCGGGGGGCCAGGTGCAGGTCGGCTTGCGCGGCGGTGCGGGTGCGGCGGGGGTCGATGACGACGAGGGTGCCGCCGTTGGCCTTGAGCTCGGTGAGGTAGCGCAGGGCGGGCGGCATGGTCTCGGCCAGGTTCGAGCCGACGAGGATCACGCAGCCGGTGCGGGGCACGTCCTCCAGCGGGAAGGGCAGGCCCCGGTCGAGCCCGAAGGCCTTCTGGTGCGCGGCGGCGGCCGAGGACATGCAGAAGCGGCCGTTGTAGTCGATCTGCGAGGTGCGCAGGGCGACGCGGGCGAACTTGCCGAGCGCGTACGCCTTCTCGTTGGTGAGCCCGCCGCCGCCGAAGACACCGACGGCGTCCGGGCCGTGCGTGCGGGCCGTGCGGGTGAGGCCCGCGGCGACGACGTCGAGGGCCTCCTCCCAGGTAGCGGGTTCGAGCCGCCCTGCGTGGGTGCGGACGAGCGGCTCGGTCAGGCGCACCCGGGAGGAGAGCACGGCGGGGGCGGTGCGGCCCTTGCCGCACAGCGCGCCCCGGTTCACCGGGAAGTCGGCCCGCTCCTCCACTGCCACGCCCCCGCCGCCCGGCTCGGGGCGCAGGTTCATCCCGCACTGCAGGGCGCAGTAGGGGCAGTGCGTGGCGGTGGCGGCGGCGGTTCCCGGGGTGTGCATACGGTCCAGCGTGCGTCAGCGGTGTTACACGGGCAGCCGCCTCCGGTTACACCTCCCGTACGGGTGGCTCAGCGCCGCCCGCCCGCCCCGGTGAGGAACCGCCCGCCCCGGACGAACCGCGGGCCGGCGGCCTCGGCTCCCTCCGCCTCCAGCACGTCGGTGATCAGCACCCGGCCGCCGCCGTCCACGACGGACCGCGCCGCCGCGGCGCCCGGCCCGCGCGCTCCGCCGGTGATGACGACCGCCTTGCCGCTCAGATCCACTGACGCCGCATCCCGCCCCCTGACGCAGCATCGGCCGATCCGGCATATGGCCGTTCGGCATGTCCGGCGGCGCGTCAGTCCGCCGGAGCCGCCAGAGCGCGCGACACCCCCTCCTCCTTCGGGCCCAGGAAGCGCGGGGAGGGCTTGAGGACCGCGTCGAGCGCCGCCTTGCCCGACGCGAAGAGCTCCCGCGTCTGACCGTAGTACCAGGTGGCGTCGTGCACGTCGGCCACCCCGACGCCGTACGCATCCAGACCCGCCGCCTGGCACAGCGCGACGGCCCGGCGTATGTGGAAGCCCTGGGTGACCAGCACGGCCCGCTCGACCCCGAAGATCTCCTTGGCCCGCACGCAGGAGTCCCAGGTGTCGAAGCCGGCGTAGTCGCTGACGATCCGGGTGTCCGGGACCCCGTGCTCGGTCAGGTACCTGCGCATGGCGTCGGGCTCGTCGTACTCCTCGCGGCTGTTGTCCCCGGTGACCAGCACCACCCTGGCCTTGCCCGTGCGGTACAGCTCGGCGGCCGCGTCGAGCCGGTCGGCGAGATAGGGGGTGGGCCGCCCCCGCCACAGGCCGGCTCCGAACACCACCGCCACGTCGGCGGCGGGCGCGTCGGCCGTCGTCCGCAGCCGGTCGGCCGCCGATGCGTGCGTCCATGCCGACGGGAGCAGCGCCAGCACGCAGCCCGCCATGACGGCCTGCACCGCCAGCCGCCGGCCCGGGAGTCCGCGCAGCCACCGCGGCCGCCGTCCCGGCCGCCCGTCCGCCACCGCGCGCACCACGGCGCCCGCCCTCGCCCTCGCCCGGCTCCTGATGTCCATGACCGTCCCTCCCGCACACCGCACGCACGCACCGTTCGCACGCACCGTTCGCACACACTGACGATCGTCGCCCGGCCCGGAGTTCCGCGACCGCCCCGTTTCACCCGTACGAACGACCGAAGTGAGCACCCTGCAAAGACCCGTCACCCCGGCGCAACGCACCGGCAACGTGCAGCCCGCAGGATCGGTTCATGACGGAGCCGGTGCACCCTTCCGACAGCCCCTTCCTCCCCTCCCTCCCGTTCGGCAGCGCGGCCGAGCTGCTGACCCGGATCACCACCCAGCTCGGCACGCAGCTCAGCGGACTGCGACCGCCCCGCACCCGCCCCCTCGGAGACCGCCCATGCAGCAGCCCTCCCTCGTCGCCGTGGCCCACGGCAGCCGCGACCCACGCGCCCTGCACACCGCCCTCGCCCTCCTCGACCGGGTCCGCGAGCTCCGCCCGCGGCTCGACGTCAGGCTCGGCCACATCGAGCTGAACGCCCCGCTGCTCGACGACACCCTGCGCGGGACGTCCGGCGCTGCCGTGCTCGTCCCGCTGCTGCTCGGCCGGGGGCACCACGTCAAGCACGACCTCCCCGCGGCCGCCGCCCGGGCCACCCACCTGCACATCCGCGTCGCCGCCCCGCTGGGCCCGCACCCGCTGCTCGTCGAGGCCCTGTACGAACGGCTCGTGGAGGCCGGCTGGACCCCCGGCACCGCCGTGGTGCTCGCCGCCGCCGGTTCCCGCGATCCCGACTCGGCGGCCGACACCCGCCGCACCGCCACCCTGCTCGCCGGCCGCCTCGGCGTCCCGGTGGTGCCCGCCTACGCCTCGGCCGCCGCGCCCACCACCTCCGAGGCCGTGCGGGCACTCGCCGCCCGCGGCCACCACCGCACGGCCGTGGCCTCGTACTTCGCCGCTCCCGGCCGGTTCGCCGCCCAGACCGCCGCGGCCTCGCCCGGTCCCGCAGCGGCCCCGCTGGGCGACCATCCGGCCCTGGCCCGGCTGTTGCTGCGCCGCTACGACGAGGCCCTGGCCCGTCCCGCCGCGCTCCCCCGGCCGGATCTCGTCTCCGCGTGATCGGCGGTTCGTCAGTCGTTGCGGTTACCGTCTTGTCATGGAAGGCACCGCGCACGCCCCCGCAGACGACCTCTACTCCCCCTACGACCCGGCCGACACCGAGCGCTGGGCCGCCGAGCCCGACAAACGCCCCGGCCGCACCGCCTTCCAGCGCGACCGCGCGCGCGTGCTGCACTCCGCCGCGCTGCGCCGCCTCGCCGGGAAGACCCAGGTGGTCACGCCCGGCAGCCGCTCCTACGACTGGGACGCCAGCCCGCGGACCCGGCTCACGCACTCCCTGGAGTGCGCCCAGGTCGGACGGGAGCTCGGCGCCGCGCTCGGCTGCGACCCCGACCTCGTCGAGGCCGCCTGCCTCTCGCACGACATGGGGCACCCGCCCTTCGGCCACAACGGCGAGGAGGCGCTCAACGAGTTCGCCAAGGACTGCGGCGGCTTCGAGGGCAACGCCCAGTCGCTTCGTCTGCTGACACGGCTGGAACCCAAGCGGTTCGTGCCCGACCCGGCGACCGGGCGGCCGGTCAGCGTGGGCCTCAACCTCACCCGGGCCTGTCTGGACGCCGCCACCAAGTACCCGTGGGCCCGGGGCGGGCATCCGACGGACCCCGGCTCAGTCAAGTTCGGGGCGTACGAGGACGACCTGCCGGTCTTCGAGTGGCTGCGCCGCGGCGCACCGGCCGACCGCAAGTGCTTCGAGGCCCAGGTGATGGACTGGGCGGACGACGTCGCCTACTCCGTCCACGACTTCGAGGACGGCCTGCACGCCGGACACCTCGATCCGAACCTCCTCTTCGCCGAGCCCGAGCGGGCAGCCATCTGGCAGGTCGCCATCGGCCGGTATGTGCCCGCCGACACCTCCCCCGACGAGTTGCGGTCCGCCCTCGACCGGCTGATGGAGCAGGAGTGGTGGCCGCACGGGTACGACGGGTCCGCCGTCGCCCAGGCCCGCCTGAAGGACGCCACGAGCCAGCTGATCGGCCGTTTCTGCCTGGCTGCCGAAGGGGCCACCCGGGAGGCGTACGGCTCGGGCCGCCTCACCCGGTACGGCGCCGAGCTGGTGGTCCCGCGCGAGGCGCGCCACGAGTGCGCGGTCCTCAAAGCGGTCGCCGACCTGTACGTCATGCAGCGTGACGAGCAGGAGCGGATCCGCGCCGACCAGCGCATCGTCCTGGCCGAACTGGCCGAGGCGCTCAGCGTCCGCGCGCCCGAGGGCCTGGACCCGCAGTTCCGGGCCATCTTCGACGGCGCCGCGGACGACAAGGCCAGGAAGCGGGCGGTCATCGATCAGATCGCGTGCCTCACCGACGCTTCCGCGCGTTCCCTGCACGCACGTCTCACCCGGCGGGCCCGACGCGCCGAAGGGTGAGCCGATCGAGCCATTCCCCCTTCACGAGGCAGGCTCGGTGCGGGACGCTCGCATGTGGCCGCATGTGGCGCAGAGGTTATGAGGAGGCATCAGGTGGTCGACGCACACAGGACGTTCGTCATCGTCGGCGCGGGGCTGGCCGGGGCCAAGGCGGCCGAGACGCTGAGGTCCGAGGGGTTCACGGGGCGGGTGATCCTGATCGGCGACGAGCGCGACCACCCGTACGAGCGCCCCCCGCTGTCCAAGGGCTACCTGACGGGCAAGGAGGAGCGGGAGAGCGTCTTCGTCCACGAGCCGTCCTGGTACGCGGCCTCCGACATCGAGCTGCACCTCGGCCAGCCCGCTGTGCACCTCGACCGGGAGGCCAAGAAGGTGGTCCTCGGGGACGGCACGGTCGTGCACTACGACAAGCTACTGCTGGCCACCGGCGCCGAGCCGCGCCGGCTGGAGATCCCGGGAACCGGGCTGGCCGGCGTGCACCACCTGCGTCGGCTCGCGCACGCCGAGCGGCTGCGCCACGTCCTGGCGGGCCTCGGCCGGGACAACGGACACCTGCTGATCGCGGGCGCCGGGTGGATCGGCCTGGAGGTCGCCGCCGCGGCCCGCGGATACGGCGCCGAGGTGACCGTCGTCGAACCGGAGGCCACCGCGCTGCACGCCGTACTCGGCCCCGAGGTCGGCCGGCTCTTCGGCGACCTGCACGCCGAGCACGGCGTGCGCTTCCACTTCGGTGCCCGGCTGACCGAGATCATCGGGCAGGACGGCATGGTGCTGGCCGCCCGGACCGACGACGGCGAGGAACATCCCGCGCACGCCGTGCTCGCCGCGATCGGGGCGGCGCCGCGGACGGCCCTCGCCGAGACCTCGGGGCTGGCCCTGGTCGACCGGGAGCACGGCGGCGGGATCGCCGTGGACGCCGCCCTGCGCACCTCCGACCCGGACATCCACGCGGTCGGTGACGTCGCGGCCGCCCACCACCCGGTGCTCGGGACCCGGCTGCGGGTCGAGCACTGGGCGAACGCGCTGAACGGCGGCCCGGCCGCGGCCCGGGCGATGCTGGGGCACGACGTCGCCTACGACCGGGTGCCGTACTTCTTCTCGGACCAGTACGACGTGGGCCTGGAGTACTCGGGCTACGCCCCGCCCGGCGGCTACGACCAGGTGCTGATCCGCGGCGACGTCGGCAAGCGGGAGTTCATCGCCTTCTGGCTGTCAGAGGGCCGGGTCCTCGCCGGGATGAACGTGAACGTGTGGGACGTCACCGAGCACATCCAGGCCCTGATCAGGGCAAAGGTGCCCGTTGACCGCGAAGCTTTGTCGGATCCGTCGGTTCCGCTTGAGTCGCTGGTCCCGACCGCGGGGGCCTGACGGGTTTGCCCGCGCCCGGCCGTAGACTTCACGGGTGGCAGGACGGATCAATGACGACGACGTGAAGGCGGTACGGGACGCGGTCCCGATCGACGCCGTGGTCTCGGACTACCTCCAGCTGCGCAACGCGGGCGGGGGCAACCTCAAGGGCCTGTGCCCCTTCCACGACGAGAAGTCCCCCTCCTTCCAGGTCAGCCCCAGCAAGGGCCTCTACCACTGCTTCGGCTGCCAGGCGGGCGGGGACACCCTCGACTTCGTCATGAAGATCGACCATCTCTCCTTCTCCGAGGCGGTCGAGCGCCTGGCCGGCCTGGCCGGAATCACCCTGCGCTACGAGGAGGGCGGCTACACCGCCGGCACCAGCGGCCGCGGCGAGCGCATCCGGCTGGTCGAGGCGCACCGGGAAGCCGCCCGGTTCTACGTCGACCAGCTGGACGGCCCCGAGGCCGCGATCGGCCGCACGTTCCTGGCCGAGCGCGGCTTCGACCAGGCCGCCGCCGCTCACTTCGGCGTCGGCTACAGCCCGGCCGGATGGGACCACCTGACCCGCTTCCTGCGCGGCAAGGGCTTCACCGACAAGGAGCTGATCACCTCCGGACTCGCCCAGGACAGCCGCAGCGGCAAGCCGATCGACCGCTTCCGCGGCCGGCTGATGTGGCCGATCCGCGACACCAGCGGCGAGGTGGTCGGCTTCGGCGCGCGCAAGCTGCGCGACGATGACAACGGGCCGAAGTACCTGAACACCCCCGAGACCGCGATCTACCGCAAGTCCCAGGTGCTGTACGGCGTCGACCTGGCCAAGAAGGAGATCGCCAAGACCTCCCGGGCCGTGGTGGTCGAGGGCTACACGGACGTGATGGCCTGCCACCTGGCCGGCGTCACCACCGCCATCGCGACCTGTGGCACCGCCTTCGGCGGGGACCACATCAAGATCCTCCGCCGTCTGCTGATGGACAACGCCACAGCCGAGGTGATCTTCACGTTCGACGGTGACGCGGCCGGGCAGAAGGCGGCCCTGCGGGCCTTCGAGGACGACCAGAAGTTCGCGGCCGAGACCTCGATCACCATCGCCCCCGGCGGCATGGACCCCTGCGACCTGCGCCTCGCGCAGGGTGACGCGGCCGTCGTCGGCCTGGTGGAGGCACGCACCCCGCTGTTCGAGTTCGCGCTGCGGCACATCGTCTCCCGGCACAACCTGGAGAACCCGGCGGGACGGGCGGCCGCGCTGGACGAGGCGGCCCCCGTCGTCGCCAACATCAAGAACATCGCCATCCAGCACGAGTCGGCGGTCCAGCTGGCCGGCATGCTGGGCATCCGCGACGAACAGTTCGTGGTCAAGCGGGTCGCGCAGCTCGCCCGGTGGGCACGTGAGCGCGGCCAGGGCGGCGGACCTCAGGGAGGCCGGCCGGGCGGAAGCCAGCAGCGGGGCCGCCCGGCCCGCGAGGACGTTCCCGCGCCCGCCGCACCGCCGGCCGCCGGGCCCGCGCTGAACCTGCGCAGCCCCGCCCACCGCACCGAGCGCGAGCTGCTGAAGCTGGCCCTCCAGCGGCCTGCCCTGGTGTCCCCGGCCTTCGACGCCTACGGGATCGACGAGTTCACCGCCCCGCCCTACGCCGCCGTACGCCAGGCCATCCAGGAAGCGGGAGGTGCCGCCGACGCCGACGACGGCTACGTGGCCCGGGTGCGCGAGGCCGCCCCGAACGACACGGTGCGTGCCCTCGTGACCGAGCTGGCGGTGGAGGCGATCCACGCGAAGACGGTCGACGAGGTCTACGCGGGGGTCCAGCTGGTCCAGGTCCGGCTGCGCGCGGTCGACCGGCGGGTCCACGAGGTCCAGGGCACGCTGTCACGGCTCGGCGCGCAGGCGCCGCCGGAACAGCTGGCGGCGGTCCAGGAGGAGCTGTGGGTGCTCCAGCAGTACGGGCAGCGCCTGCGCAACCGCGGCGCCGAGGGACTCTAGTGCGCTGAGGAGGCCCCGGCGCGGTTTCGGCCCACGCCGCTCACCGGGTGGCGGAGGCCGGTGGACGGCGTCCCGGCCGGTGGCAGGGCGGTGAAGGGCCACCGCATCAGGGCCTGTCCCGGCCGGTGTCCGGGCCGTGTCCGGACCGCGTGGCGGAACGGTCGAACCAGTCTCCCCCGGGTATCTCCGTCCCCCGGGCCAGCAGCTCGCGGGCGATCAGCGGGGACGCCAGGTAGACCCAGGCGCGCACCGCGGTGCCGTCGGAGAGCAGGGCCCGGCGGGCGAACCGGTCGTAGACGTTCCCCGGCCGCCCGGGGCCCTCGTACTCCTCCAGCCGGTCCAGTTCGGCCAGCACTTCCCGGTACCTGCCGGGCTCTGCCGTGATCAGCTCCCCGACCACGGCGGTGCCCGGCCGGTGGACCGCGTACGGATAGCCCGGGCCGTCGTAGAGGGCCGCGTCCGGCAGGACGGCCGACTCCTCGGAGGCCGTGCGGCCGCGCAGGAACAGGCCGTGGTTGACCTCGCCGGGGCGCAGGGTCCCGTACACGAAGAACGGGAGCGCCCCGGTGGCCGCCTCCCGTGACCGCTCGACCGATGTCATGGAGCCCCTCCCTCGGATCCGGCGCACCGCTGCGTGTCCGGTCCGGAGGTCCGGGCCACGCTGCGCCCCACCACCGTACGTGCGGATCCCCGGAAGGCCACCGCCCGGTGCCCGTGGACGGGCCGTGCGCCCGACGGCCGTCCGGGGCATCCGGTCACCCGGACGGAGCGGGTGGCCCGGATGGCCGCACGCTCGCCGTGACCTGCGAGGACGAGCGACGGCAGGGCACGGCGGCCCGTACCTGACGGGACATCAGCAGGCGCGTGGCGCGCGAGGCGGGTTTCCTCTGATGCACGACCCCGTGTCTCCAGGGAGAGTCCCATGCGCCGACGTACCGCACACGTGCTGACCGCGACCGCGCTGACCGCCGCCGCGTTCAGCTGCCCGGTCGCCGGCGCGGTCGCCGCCGCGGACCTGGGCATGGTGGGCTTCGCGCCCGGGGACTTCGCGGTGCTGGAGGTCTGGCCGAAGACCGCCGCCCCCGGTGCCACCGTCACCGTGAACACCACCGCCTGCGGTCCGGGCAGCCACGCCGACGGCGATGCCACCACGGTCGGCGGCGGACGGTTCAAGCTGGTCCCGGGCACCCACAAGGAGGTGGTCGTGGGGCAGTTCCAGGTGGCCCGCGGCACCCGGCCCGGCACCTACGACATCGGCGCGACCTGCGCGAACGGCAAGTTCGCGAACGGCGCCCTGGTGGTCACCGAGCGCGGCCCGCAGGGGCACGTCAACTCCGGGGTGGGCGGTGGCACGACCACCACCACCGACCCCGCCAAGATCGCGGCGGGAGCGGCCGTACTGGCCGCGACCGCCGTCGGCGGTACCTGGCTTCTGCGTCGCCGGGCGAGCGGCACGCGGAGCTGACGGACGCCCACCGCGGCTGCGGCCGCGGTCCGACCGGTACCGCCCCCCGTCGCCCGCCCCGCGAGGTCCCCCCGTTCGCGGGGCCGGGCGACGGCCAGTCACCTCGGACGGAAGGCGGAGGGGGTGCGCATGGCCGGCGACTTCCGCCCGACCGCCCGCCACGGGGGACTCGTCGCACTCGCCGCCTTCATCGGCATCTGGCTCGTGACCAGCGGCTCCCGGGAACCGGTGGGGCCACCGCTGCCCTCCCCCGCCGAGGCCCTGACCGCCGCCGGGACCATCGGCCCCGGCATCGCTCCGCTGCCCGGCTCGCCGCCCGGGCGGATCAGGATCCCCTCCATCCGGGTGGACGCCCCGCTGGTCGGGCTCGGGCTGGACCGGGCCGGCCACCTCGAAGTACCCCCGCCCGACCGGCGGGACCTCGCCGGCTGGTACCGCGAGGGCACCACCCCGGGCGCCACCGGCACCGCGGTGATCGCCGGGCACGTGGACGACGACGCCGGGCCGGGGGTCTTCTACCACCTGGGAGCGCTGCGCCGCGGCGCGGTGATCGAGATTCCGCGGGCGGACGGACGGACGGCGGTGTTCACGGTGCACGCGGTCGAGGTCCACGACGCCAAGGCCTTTCCGGACACCCGCGTGTACGGTCCTTCGTCCCGCGCCGAGCTGCGGGTGATCACCTGCGGCGGCGGCTTCTCACCGCGAACGGGCTACCGCGGCAACGTGGTCGTCTTCGCCCATCTCACCGGGACGTACTGACCGGCTCGGGCCGGTCAGCCCCACTGCTCCAGGCCGAGCTTGACCACCAGCGCGCCGACCACGGTCAGCAGCACCCCGCGGACGAAGCCGCTGCCCTTCTTGAGCGCCATGCGCGCCCCGATCATGCCGCCGGCCAAGTTGAACACCGCCATCAGTGCGGCGAGCTGCCACAGCACCATGCCCTGGTAGGCGAACATCGCGAGCGCGCCCGCGTTGGTGCAGCAGTTGACGATCTTCGCGGTGGCGGAGGCGGCGACCAGGTCGAGGTGGAGCAGGGCCGTGAGCGCGAGCACCAGGAAGGTGCCGGTGCCCGGGCCGATGAGGCCGTCGTAGAAGCCGATGCCGAGGCCGGCGAGCGCGATGGCGAGCAGCACCCGGGCACGGCTGACGGGCGCGGTGGAGGGGGCGGTGCCGAAACCGGGCCGGAAGAGCACGAACCCGGCGACGATCACCAGCACCGCCATGATCATCGGGCGTAGCGCGTCCTTGCTGATGCCGCCGGCGAGTGCGGCGCCGCCCATCGATCCGGCGAGCGCCGCCAGGCCGATGCGGACGGCGAGCTTCACGTCCACCGGGGCCTTGCGGACGTACGTCACGGCCGCGCCGGCGGTACCGACGATGGCCACGGCTTTGTTGGTGCCGAGGACGGTGGCGGGGTGAGCGTTGGGCAGGCCCAGCAGGAGCGCGGGCAGAAGCAGCAGGCCACCGCCGCCCACCACTGCGTCGATCCAGCCGGCCGCCGCGGCGGCCACGCACAGCACGATGATCATGGTTGTTGATATGTCAGGCACGAACCGACTCTATGGAGCTGTCAGTGCAACGACCATTCAATTCCCCGAAACTTGCGCAAAGGTTGAGCTTCGCCCGGTCGGGACCCGGTCCGGGGCCACCGGAGCGGCCGGGTCCACGACCGCCGTGAGCACGCTGGCGGCCAGCACACCGGCCACCCCCAGCCCGGCCGCGAGCCGCCCCGCCGGGGGTACCCGGGCCAGGGCGGCCAGCGCGGTCCCCACCGGTGAGGGTCTGCGTGGTTTGCGGTGCCGCGCGGCGGGCGCGGGAGCCGTACCTCCGACGGGCACAGGCAAGGCGATGTGCAGCGGGTGGCGCATGGGGCGGCAACTCCTCGGGGACGCGGGGAACGGCAGGACATGGGGAACGGCGGGACGCGGCGGGCAGCGGGAACGTCAGGACGCGCAGGGCAGCGGGAACGGCAGGACGCGCAGGGCGGCGGGGAACGACACCGGCGCAGGTCGGGGCGGAGCGGGCGGAACGCACCCGCCCGGCTCACAAGCTGAAGCACTCCGAATGGATCCGCCCGAGCGGCACTCCGGCCCGCAGCAGTGCGGCCCGGGTCGCCTCCGTCATCCCCGGCGGCCCGCACAGGTAGACGTCGTGCTCGGCCAGGTCGGGCACCAGTGCGGCCAGTGCCTGCGGGGCCAGCGGGTCGTAGGCCCCGCCCGACGGCCCGAGCAGGTAGTGCAGCCCGGCCTGCCGCTCGGCCGCGATGGCCTCCAGCTCCGCGCGCAGCACCAGGTGCTCCTCGGCGCCGGCCCGGTAGAGCAGGGTGATGTCCCCGGGACCGCCCGGCAGCGTCTCGAACAGCGCCCGCATCGGGGTGATCCCGACCCCGCCCGCGATCAGCACCACCTGGGGCCGGGTCCGCCGGGCCGCGGTCAGCGCGCCGAACGGCCCGGTGGCGAGGACCCGCGTACCGGGGCGCAGCCGTCGGATCCGGCGGGAGTGGCCGCCGAGGCCCTTGACGGTGATCCTCAGCGTGTCCCCGCGCACCGGCGCGGACAGGGAGAACGGCAGCGCGGTCGGCCACAGCCCCCGCTGCAGGAACCGCCAGCGCAGGAACTGGCCCGGCTCCGCACGCAGTTCCGCCAGGCGCTCGCCCCGGACGACGACCGAGACGACCCCCGGCCCCTCGGAGCGGACCTCCGCGACCCGCAGCGCGTGCCGCAGGGCCTGCCGCACGGGGACCACGGCGCGATACCAGATCAGCAGCACGGCGACGAGGCTGTGGGCGAGCGCCCAGAACCAGGCCGCGGCCACGAGATCCGGCCCGGCGAGCTGGTGCCCGAAGCCGAGGGCGGCGGCGAGGTATACGAGCAGGTGCACCCCACGCCAGGTTTCGTACGGCATCCGGCGGCGTACGGCCCGGGCGGAGGTCGCGCCGACCGCGGCCAGCAGGACGCTCCCGGCCGCCGCGGCGGCTATGGCGGGGTAGCCGAGCAGTTCCCGGACGGCACGGACCAAGTCCGCGCCCGTGTGCACGGCGTACCCGAGCAGGGCGAAGAGTCCGTGTCCGAAGCAGAGGAGCAGGACGTGACGGCCCCCCAGGGCGTGCCAGCGAGCGAGCAGGTCGGCACCGACCCCGTGTTCGACCGCGGGCACCCGGGCCATCAGGAACAGCAGCACCAGCACCCCGTATCCGGCGAGCAGACCGGTGAGGTGCGCAGCGGTGGCGAAGAGCGCGTCGGGCCGCGCCGAAGGCCGGACCTGCACCGCCCAGAGCAGGAACACCACCCCCGCCCCACTCAGGATTCCGCCCCTGACCAGCACCGCAGCATCTCGCATGCAGGTCACGCTAAGGGCGCCGGGAGCGGCCGCGAGGGCCTTTAAGACGGCCTTGAGGCAGCCCTCACCGACCCTTAAACCGGGCGCTGAGGTCGGCGTTCCGTCCGGGTAACAGCAGCGATGCGGCGGGGAAACAGCGGCCGCGCACCCTCATGGCATGACCCCGGAAAAACGTGTGGTGGTGATCGGCGGCGGCCTCGCGGGCCTGCGTCTCGCGGACCGGCTGGGCCCGGCCGCGACGGTGACCGTCCTCGGCGAGGAGTCCCGCGTCCCGTACAACAGGGTCCTGCTCGCCGAGGTACTGGCGGGCCGGTACGCCCCGGAGGTGACCGCCCTCCCGGCCCCCGGCCCAGCACTGCGGCGTGGAGTCCGCGCGGTGCGGATCGACCGGGCGGAGCGGGCCGTGCACTGCGACGACGGCACGGTGGCCGCGTACGACACGCTGGTGCTGGCCACCGGTTCGAACGCGGTGCTCCCCCCGCTGCGCGGGCTGTTCGAGCCGGGGGGACGGGAGCTCCCGGACGGGGTGCACGCCTTCCGCACCATGGACGACTGCCTGGCCCTCTCGGCGGCCGTGCGCCCCGGGGTGCGGGCGGTGGTGATCGGCGGGGGCCTGCTGGGCGTCTCGGCCGCCCGGGCGCTCGCCGCACGCGGGGCGGTGGTGGTCCTCGCCCAGCAGGGCGAGCGCCTGATGGAACGCCACCTCGATGTCGAAGCCTCCGCCCTGCTGGCCACGCATCTGACCGAGCTCGGCGTGGAGATCCACACCGAATGCCGGGTCCGCGGCCTGACGACGACCGGGCCTGCCGCAACACGGCGCGGCGCGGACACCCCGCGCCGGGCCACCGGCGTCGAACTCGCCGACGGCTACCGGCTGGAGGCCGACGTCGTCGTGCTCGCCTGCGGCGTACGCCCCCGCACCGGCCTCGCCGAGGCCGCCGGCCTGGACGTGCGGACCGGCATCGTGGTCGACGACCACCTGCGCACCAGCGACCCCCGCATCCACGCCGTCGGCGACTGCGCCGAGCACGCCGGACAGGTGTACGGCCTGGCCGGCGCCGCCCTGGAGCAGGCCGACGCGCTCGCCTCCGTCCTCACCGGGGCCCCCGCGCCGTACACCGGCACCCGCGCCCTGACCCGCCTCACCCTCGGCGGAGCCGACGACCGCGCCCTGGACCTCGCCGCCTTCGGCGAGACCACTCCCCGCCCCGGCGACGACGTGGTCCATCTCGCCGACGGCACCCGGCGGACCTACCGCAAGGTCGTCCTGCGCGGCGACCGCCTCGTCGGCGGGGTACTGCTCGGCGAGCTCTCGACCGTGGGCGCCCTCGCCCGCACCTGGGAGGGCGGGGAACCACCGCACGACCTGTTCCACCTGCTCACCGACGACGGAGGCCACTGACATGACCGAGCCCTCGCCCACGATCGTGCTCATCGGGCACGGCATGGTCGGCCAGCGCTACCTCGAAGCGCTCGCCGAGCGCGGGGTCACCGCCACGCACCGGATCACCGTGCTCTGCGAGGAGCCGCGGCCCGCCTACGACCGCGTGCACCTGACCTCGTACTTCTCCGGCAGCGCCCCCGAGGACCTGTCCATGACGCCTGCCGGGTTCATGGAGCAGCACGGCATCGCCCTCCACCTCGACGACCCGGCCGAGTGCATCGACCGTGCCGCGCGCACCGTCACCTCCCGCTCGGGGCGCGTCTTCCCGTACGACGTGCTGGTCCTCGCGACCGGCAGCTACCCCTTCGTGCCGCCCGTGCCGGGGAAGGACGCCCCCGGCTGCTTCGTCTACCGCACGATCGAGGACCTCCTGGCCATCGAGGAGTACGCGAAGGGCAGGGCCAGCGGTGCGGTCGTGGGCGGCGGCCTCCTCGGGCTGGAGGCCGCCGGCGCCCTCCAGGGACTCGGCCTGGCCACCCGCATCGTCGAGTTCGCCCCGCGCCTGATGCCCGTCCAGGTCGACGAGGGTGGGGGCGCCGCCCTGCTGCGCACCATCGAGTCCATGGGCCTCACCGTCCACACCGGTGTCGGCACCCAGGAAGTGGTGACCGGCGAGGACGGCCGCGTCAGCGGAATGCGGCTCTCCGACGGCTCCACCGTCGACACCGACCTCGTCGTCTTCTCCGCCGGCGTCCGCCCCCGCGACCAGCTCGCCCGCGAGGCCGGGCTGGACGTCGGCGAACGCGGCGGTATCGCGGTCGACGCCCGCTGCCTGACCTCCGACCCTCGCGTCTACGCCATCGGCGAGTGCGCCCTCGCCGTCGACGGCCGCGTCTACGGCCTGGTCGCCCCCGGCTACGAGATGGCCGAGACCGCCGCCGACGACCTGCTGGGCCGGGGGAAGGAGTTCACCGGGGCCGACCTCTCCACCAAGCTGAAGCTGCTCGGCGTGGACGTCGCCTCCTTCGGGGACGCCCACGGCAGCGCCCCCGGCAGCCTGGACGTCGTCTGGTCCGACTCCCGCTCCGGCGTCTACAAGAAGCTGGTGGTCTCCCCCGACGGGGTCCTCCTCGGCGGTGTCCTGGTCGGCGACGCCGACGCGTACGGCCTGCTGCGCCCGCTCACCGGCAGCGTCCCGCCCGTCGCCCCCGAGCAGCTGGTCCTGCCGGCGGGCGTCGGCGCGCCCGCCGCACTCGGCCCGTCGGCCCTGCCCGACCACGCAGTGATCTGCTCCTGCCACAACGTCACGAAGAAGGCCGTCACCGCCTGCTCCACCCTGTCCGAGGTCAAGAAGTGCACCAGGGCGGGCACCGGCTGCGGTTCCTGCGTCAAGGTGATCGGGCAGCTGCTCCCGGCCGCTGCCGACCCGGGACTGTGCGGCTGCTTCCCGTACACCCGGGCCGAGCTCTACGAGATCGTCCGCACCCGCAGGCTCACCTCCTACGAACAGATCCTCGACGGCCACGGGCGCCCCGGGGCCCGGGGCGGCGACGGCTGCGAGGTCTGCAAGCCGGCGGTCGGCTCGATCATCGCCTCGCTCGCGCCCACGCTCGGCGCCAGCGGCTACGTCCTGGACCGGGAGCAGGCCGCCCTCCAGGACACCAACGACCACTTCCTGGCGAACATGCAGCGCAACGGCTCGTACTCGGTCGTGCCGCGGATCCCCGGCGGTGAGATCACCCCCGACAAGCTGATCGTGATCGGCGAGGTGGCTCGCGACTTCGGCCTCTACACGAAGATCACCGGTGGGCAGCGGATCGACCTGTTCGGTGCGCGCGTGGACCAGCTCCCGCGGATCTGGGCGCGGCTCGTCGACGCCGGTTTCGAGTCCGGGCACGCCTACGGGAAGGCCCTGCGGACGGTGAAGTCCTGCGTGGGGCGGACCTGGTGCCGTTACGGCGTCCAGGACAGCGTCCGGATGGCCATCGACCTGGAGCTGCGCTACCGGGGACTGCGCGCCCCGCACAAGCTCAAGTCGGCGGTGTCCGGCTGCGCCCGCGAGTGCGCGGAGGCGCAGAGCAAGGACTTCGGGGTGATCGCGACGGCGAGCGGCTGGAACCTCTATGTGGGCGGCAACGGCGGCGCCACCCCGCGCCACGCCGACCTCCTCGCCCAGGACCTGTCGGACGCGGAACTGATCCGGCTGATCGACCGGTTCCTGATGTTCTACATCCGTACCGCCGACCGGCTGGAGCGCACCTCGACCTGGCTGGAGCGGCTGGAGGGCGGCCTCGACCACCTGCGGGATGTGGTCGTGCACGACTCGCTGGGGCTGTGCGCGGAGCTGGAGTCGCTGATGGCCGACCACGTGGCGCACTACCGGGACGAATGGGCCGAGACGCTCCAGGACCCGGAGCGGCTGCGCAGGTTCGTCTCCTTCGTGAACGCGCCCGGCGCCCCCGACCCGACCGTGAAGTTCGTCCCCGAGCGCGGCCAGGTCAAGCCCGACCTGGCTGTCCTGACCATAGGAGGTGCCGTCCGATGACCGTGGAACTGCAAGTGGCGCAGGGCTGGCTGACGGTGTGCGAGCTGTCGGCGCTCATCCCCGGGGCGCGGGGTGGCCGCGCTGCTGCCCGACGGAAGCCAGGCCGCGGTGTTCGTCGACCGCGCGGGGCGTGCGTACGCCATCGGCAACCAGGACCCCTTCACCGGCGCGCAGGTGCTCTCCCGCGGCCTGGTGGGGGCGGCGGCGGGCCGACCCTTCGTGGCCTCCCCGCTGCTCAAGCAGCGCTTCGACCTGGAGACGGGGCGCTGCCTGGACGACGGGGAGGTGGCGGTCCGCACCTACCCGGTGCGGACCGCGGCGACCTCCTGAGGGTGGGAGCGTTCGGCCGGTCAGTCCTGCTTCCGGACCACGGCCGGGTCCATCCACATGATCTGCCAGGTGTGGCCGTCGAGGTCGTCGAAGGTGCGGCCCGTACATGACGCCGTGGTCCTCGGCCGGACGGGGTTCGATGGCGCCGGCCGCCAGGGCCCCGTCCACCAGCTCGTCGACGGCGGTGCGGCTCGCGGCGCTCAGGCAGAGCAGGACCTCGGAGGTCTTCGCGGCGTCCGCGATCTCCTTGTGGGTGAAGTCCTTGTAGCGGGCCTCGGTGAGGAGCATCGCGACGATGGTGTCGCTGATGACCATCGAGGCGCAGTTCTCGTCGGTGAACTGGGCGTTGAAGGAGTAGCCCAGCGTGCCCCAGAAGGCCTTGCTGGCGTCCAGGTCCTTGACGGGCAGGTTGACGAAGATCATGGTCGCGGACATCGGGGTCCCTCTCTCGTGCTGCTCGCGTGCTGCTCGGTCGATGCTTTCGAGAGGTGGACCGCGGGGCCGCGGGAAACTCATCGGCGCGCGGGATCTTTTTTCCCGGTGCACGGAGCGATGTGGACGGGGCCCGCTCCCCGGGTCCGGCGATCCGTAGCGGGCGGGGCACACGGTCCCGCCGTGGATCATTTCGCGCCACCGCGCGCGGGCACCTCCTAAACCCCGGCGCGCCGAACAGGCCGGAACTGGTCGGTGAGGAGCACCGGTCGGACCGCAGCCCGGGGCACGGGGCGCGGCGGGCTTCGCGGACGCGGCGCAGTGCGAACACCGTCCGTCGCCCGGATCCGGGGCACGGCATTCCGGCCGCGCGGACCCCGCGGAGGTCCGGAAGGCCTTCGGGAAAGGAAGCCCCGGGCGCCCGGGAAATCCTCGCGGAAGGATTGAACGCCGAGCGGTCGCCCGGGCGTAATGAGGATTTGGCGCCACGTCAACTGGCGTCTCCTAGGTTCCTCGACGCGTGCGACCCGCGTCCGACCGGCCGCGGGGCCTTCCTCCCACAGGAGTGACCGTGGAACGTCGTACCTTCCTGCGCGGCGCAGTGATCGGTTCGTCGGCCGCCGCCTTCGGCGGCACGTTGATGCGGGGAGCGGCCTACGCGGCGCCCGCGCAGCCCGGTGCCGGCCCCTACGGGGCGCTGGGCGCCGCCGACGCCAACGGCATCATGCTCCCGAGCGGTTTCACCAGCCGGGTGATCGCCCGCTCCAGCCAGACCGTCGCCGGTACCTCGTACACCTGGCACAGCGCCCCCGACGGCGGTGCCTGCTACGCCGACGGCGCGGGCTGGATCTACGTGTCGAACTCGGAGATCAACCCTTCCGGCGGCGCGAGCGCGGTGAGGTTCAACTCCTCCGGCACCATCACCGGCGCCTACCGGATCCTGTCGAACACCCGGCAGAACTGCGCGGGCGGCAAGACCCCGTGGAACACCTGGCTGTCCTGCGAGGAGGTCGACCGCGGCTTCGTCTACGAGACCGACCCGTACGGCGTGAACGCCGCCGTCCAGCGGCCGGCGATGGGCCGCTTCAGGCACGAGGCAGCCGCCGCGGACCCGGTCCGGCAGGTGATCTACCTGACGGAGGACGAGACGAGCGGCTGCTTCTACCGCTTCATCCCCACCACCTGGGGCAACCTCTCCTCCGGCACCCTCCAGGTCCTCAAGGCCGGAACGGCCACCTCCGGCTCCTTCACCTGGCAGAACGTCCCCGACCCGGACGGCTCCCCGAAGGCGACCCGCAGCCAGGTCTCCGGCTCCAAGAAGTTCAACGGCGGCGAGGGCTGCCACTACGCCAACGACACGGTCTGGTTCACCACCAAGGGCGACAACAGGGTCTGGCAGATCAACCTCACGAACAACACCTACGAGCTCGCCTACGACGACTCGCTCGTGCCCGGCGGCGCGGCCCCGCTGACCGGCGTGGACAACGTCACCGGCTCCTCGTACGGCGACCTCTACGTCGCGGAGGACGGCGGCAACATGGAGATCTGCGTGATCACCCCGGACGACGTGGTGGCGCCCTTCCTGCGGGTCACCGGGCAGTCCTCCTCGGAGATCACCGGCCCGGCCTTCTCCCCCGCCGGGAACCGGCTCTACTTCTCCAGCCAGCGCGGTACGAGCGGCAGCTCCTCCGGCGGCATCACCTACGAGGTGACGGGGCCGTTCCGGGTGTAGGGCGCGTTGCGGGGTACCGGGGCGGAACCCCGGGAACCGGTGCCGCGCCCGCACCACCGGCCGCACCCCGGCGGGTTCGACCCGCCGGGGTGCGGCCGCGTTCACGACGCCACGGCGCCGCCCTTGAGGAGTGCGGCTCCCAGCGGGGTCACGGTGTGCAGGACCGCATTGCCGCGACGCAGGGTGGTCACCAGGCCCGCCTCGCGCATCACGCAGGCGTGCTGGCTCGCGGAGGCCAGTGAGACCCCTGCCCGGCGGGCCAGCTCGCTGGTGGTCGCACCGTCCCCTATGGCCCTCAGCACGACCGAGCGGGTGTGCCCGACCAGCTTGCCCAGGGTGCGCTGGCGCTGCTCCTCCACGGGGCGTGCCACCTCGCCGCTGCCCGGCGCGGAGGCCAGCTGCGCGGCCGCCGGGTAGACGAGCACCGGCGGCAGTTCGGGGTCGTGCAGGGTGACCGCGGTGCGCCGGCAGAAGAAGGAGGGCTGGAGGAGCAGCCCGCGCCCGCGCAGCCGTACGTCGCGGTCCACCGGGTAGTCGCACTCCAGCACCGGGGCCTGCCAGCGCAGCATGGGCGGCAGCGAGGCCAGCAGCTCGTCGGCGCCGCCGTCGAGCAACGCGCGGCCGCGTGCCGCCCGTTCGGCTTCTATCTGGGCCTGTATGTGGGTCCAGTACGGCTCCACGGCCGCCCGATGGTAGGCGCGCAGCTCGCCCATCAGCCTCGGGAGCTGCTGGGTGCCGCCCTCCATGAAGTCCCGCAGCCGTGGTGTCACGGGCGCTCCGGCTCCCAGCAGCTGGAGCTCGCGGCGCATCCGCTCGGGGCGGATCCCGCGCAACGCGTCGAGGCCCACGTCCCACCCGTACTGCCCCTCCACAGGGGTCAGGAAATCGGGGAAATAACCGCGACTCGGTATGAGCATACCGAGCGTGCGTGTTTCACTATTCAACCTGCTCCGGGTTTCCGTACGCCATTCACCGAACAACCGGGCATCGCGCCGGTCTCTTAAGCGGTGAAAGCTGAGAATCGTTTCCCACAACGCATCGGGACGCCCTGCCATCCGTACGCGTGCCAGGTCCACTCCAGTGAAATGGATACGCAGCACCGAACCCCCACCTGTGCAACCGCAATCCCCCCGCCCCATGAGTATGCACGCAGTCACACGTGGTCACCACGCCCTTTCGGCCACAGTTGAAACCCCTTTCGGCAGGGGCGTGACAACCGAAATGCTGTACTCCGCCGGGCACACTCCGGTGCGACCGAAACGCTCCGCGAAGGCCGTGGGGGGCTTTGCGGGGCCTGGCGGTCGGTCGCACCGGGAAGCGCCGACGTGCCCGGCAGAATGACAGCGGCGGTGGACGGGTGGGGATCCGTCCACCGCCTGCTGGCGTAAAGGTTTGTTGAACAACAAAACTGAGGCGCGCCCGCCCCCGGGCAGTCAGGGAACCCGGGGACAGGCGCGGTTCATGGGGCCCCGGCGCGGGGCCGGAGGGTCAGCGGCTGTCGCTGCCCTTCGCCTCGGCGGCGGCACGGCCGGCCTCCAGGCGCGCCACCGGAATCCGGAAGGGCGAGCAGGAGACGTAGTCGAGGCCGACCTCGTGGAAGAAGTGGACGGACTCGGGGTCACCGCCGTGCTCGCCGCAGACGCCGAGCTTGAGGTCGGGGCGGGTGGCCCGGCCCTGCTTGACCGCGTGACGCACGAGGGAGCCGACGCCGTCCTTGTCGATGGTCTCGAAGGGCGAGACCCCGAAGATGCCCTTCTCCAGGTACGCGGTGAAGAAGCTGGCCTCGACGTCGTCGCGGGAGAAGCCCCACACCGTCTGGGTCAGGTCGTTCGTGCCGAAGGAGAAGAACTGCGCCGCCTCGGCGATCTGGGCAGCCGTCAGGGCGGCGCGGGGCAGCTCGATCATGGTGCCGATGGAGAGCTTGAGGGTGGTGCCGGTGGCGGCCTCGACCTCGGCGATGACCGCGTCGGCCTCCTCGCGGACGATCTCCAGCTCCTGGACGGTGCCCACGAGCGGGATCATGATCTCGACGCGGGGGTCGCCCTTGGCGTTCTTGCGCTCGGCCGCGGCCTCGGCGATGGCCCGGACCTGCATGGCGAACAGGCCGGGGATGACCAGGCCCAGGCGGACGCCGCGCAGGCCCAGCATCGGGTTCTGCTCGTGCAGCTTGTGGACGGCCTGGAGCAGGCGCAGGTCGTTCTCGTTGGCGTCCTTGCGGGACTCGGCGAGGGCGACGCGCACCGACAGCTCGGTGATGTCGGGCAGGAACTCGTGCAGCGGCGGGTCGAGCAGGCGGACGGTGACGGGCAGGCCGTCCATCGCCTCGAAGAGCTCGATGAAGTCCTTCTTCTGGAGCGGCAGGAGGGCACTGAGTGCCTCGTCGCGCTCGCCGTCGGTGTCGGCGAGGATCAGGCGCTCGACCATCTCGCGGCGTTCACCGAGGAACATGTGCTCGGTGCGGCACAGGCCGATGCCCTGGGCACCGAAGCGGCGGGCGCGCAGCGCGTCCTCGGCGTTGTCGGCGTTGGCGCGGACCCGCAGGCGGCGGACTCGGTCCGCGTACGCCATGATCCGGTGCACGGCGGCGACGAGCTCGTCGGCGTCGTCGGCGCCGGCGTGCATGCGGCCCTCGAAGTACTCGACGACCGGGGACGGCACGACGGGTACCTCACCGAGGTAGACCTTGCCGGTGGAGCCGTCGATGGAGACGACGTCGCCCTCTTCGATGACCGTCTCGCCGACCGTCATGCGGCGGCGCTTGGTGTCGACGTCGAGCTCCTCGGCGCCGCAGACGCACGTCTTGCCCATGCCGCGGGCGACGACGGCCGCGTGGGAGGTCTTGCCACCGCGCGAGGTGAGGATGCCCTCGGAGGCGATCATGCCGTCGAGGTCGTCGGGGTTGGTCTCGCGGCGGATCAGGATGACCTTCTCGCCGGAGCGGGACCACTTGACGGCCGTGTAGGAGTCGAAGACGGCCTTGCCGACCGCCGCGCCCGGGGAGGCGGCGATGCCGCGGCCGAGCAGGGTGGTCCCCTTCTTGCCGCCGGCCCCCTCGTCGAAGCGCGGGAACATCAGCTGGGCCAGCTGGTGTCCGCTGACGCGCTGGAGGGCCTCGGCCTCGTCGATCAGGCCCTGGTCCACGAGCTGGGTGGCGATGCGGAAGGCGGCCCCGGCGGTGCGCTTGCCGACACGGGTCTGGAGCATCCACAGCTGGCCGCGCTCGATGGTGAACTCGATGTCGCAGAGGTCCTTGTAGTGCGTCTCCAGCGTCGTCATGATCGTCATGAGCTGGTCGTACGAGGCCTTGTCGATGGCCTCCAGGTCCGCGAGCGGCACGGTGTTGCGGATGCCCGCGACGACGTCCTCGCCCTGGGCGTTCTGCAGGTAGTCGCCGTAGACGCCCGCGTGGCCGCTGGCGGGGTCGCGGGTGAAGGCGACGCCGGTGCCGGAGTCCGGGCCCAGGTTGCCGAAGACCATGGAGCAGACGTTGACCGCGGTGCCCAGGTCGCTCGGGATGCGCTCCTGGCGACGGTAGAGCTTGGCGCGGTCGGTGTTCCACGAATTGAAGACGGCCTCGACGGCGAGGTCCATCTGCTCGCGGGCGTCCTGCGGGAACTCGCGGCCGGCCTCCTTCGCCACGATCTTCTTGAAGGCCTTGACGAGCTTCTTGAGGTCGGCGGCGTCGAGGTCGGTGTCGACGGTGACCTTCTTGGCGGCCTTGGCCTCGTCGAGGGCGTCCTCGAAGAGCTCGCCCTCGACGCCGAGGACGGTCTTGCCGAACATCTGGATCAGGCGGCGGTAGGAGTCCCACGCGAAGCGCTCGTCACCGGCCTGGGCGGCGAGGCCGGCGACCGACTCGTCGGAGAGGCCGATGTTCAGGACGGTGTCCATCATGCCGGGCATGGAGAACTTGGCGCCGGAGCGTACCGAGACCAGCAGCGGGTCGTCCGACTGCCCGAGCTTCTTGCCCATCTTCGACTCGAGGGCGGCAAGGTGGGCGCTGACCTCGTCGCGCAGCGCGGCCGGGGCCGAGCCGCTCTCGAGGTAGACCTTGCAGGCCTCGGTGGTGATGGTGAAGCCGGGAGGGACCGGCAGCCCCAGGTTGGTCATCTCGGCGAGGTTGGCTCCCTTGCCGCCGAGAAGGTCCTTGAGGTCCCGGTTGCCCTCGGTGAAGTCGTAGACGAACTTCTGATCTTTGTTTTCCGACACGGGTCTCGACTCCTCGAGGCTCGGTGGCTGCCCTGACGGCCAGGAACATACCCAGATCGAAGGCTTCTGGGTACGTCCACTTGGCCGTCATACGGCTGTAACCACCCGTGCGCCAGCAGATCGAAAGTAACTCAAGGGTAACCAGAAAGTACGAAGAGCGTTCAGATCCCGAAGAATAAAGGGGCCCCTGAGGCCTGTTCACGCTCGGATGAGCGATCATCGATACATTTGCGTTCAACTCTTGAACACACAAAGGGTGGCACCCAGTGCCACCCTTTGAAAGTCTTACCCGTGACTTACGTGCTCATCTGAGCGAAATCCCTCCCATGCGTGGCGTATATCACGCACCACGGAGGGCGATTTGTCAGCCTCCGGAGGTGTCCAGTTCGGCGTCCTCACTCACGCCCGCGCAGTCGTACGGGTCCTTCAGCCAGCCGTCCGGCAGGACAACTCGGTTGTTTCCGGACGTCCGGCCGCGCGGGCCGTCGGCACTCTCCGGCCACGCCTGATCCAGATCGAGCTCGCTCAGATGAGCGTTCAGCTCGGCCAGCGACGAGGTCACCGCGAGCTTCTTGCGCATCTCGGACCCGACCGAGAAGCCCTTCAGGTACCAGGCGACGTGCTTACGGAAGTCGATCACGCCGCGCGTCTCGTCCCCGATCCACTCCCCCAGCAGCTGGGCGTGCCGGTGCATGGTCTGCGCGACCTCGCGCAGCGCCGGCCGATGGAAGTCCTCGGGTCGCCCCTCGAAGGCCGCCACCAGGTCGTTGAACAGCCACGGCCGCCCCAGGCAGCCGCGGCCCACGACCACGCCGTCGCAACCGGTCTCGCGGACCATGCGCAGCGCGTCCTCGGCGCACCAGATGTCGCCGTTGCCGAGGACCGGTATCTCCGGGACGTGCTCCTTGAGCCGCGCGATGGCGTCCCAGTCGGCGGTGCCGCCGTAGTGCTGCGCGGTGGTCCGCCCGTGCAGGGCGATGGCCGTGACCCCCTCCTCGACGGCGATGCGGCCGGCGTCGAGGTAGGTGAGGTGGTCGTCGTCGATGCCCTTGCGCATCTTCATGGTCACCGGCAGGTCGCCGGCCCCGGCGACGGCCTCGCGCAGGATCGCGCGCAGCAGGTGGCGCTTGTACGGCAGCGCCGAGCCGCCACCCTTCCGGGTGACCTTGGGGACCGGGCAGCCGAAGTTGAGGTCGATGTGGTCGGCGCGGTCCTCTTCGACGATCATGCGGACGGCTTTGCCGACCGTCACCGGGTCGACCCCGTACAGCTGAATCGACCGGGGCTTCTCGGTCTCGTCGAAGTGGATCAGCTGCATGGTCTTCTCGTTGCGCTCGACCAGGGCGCGGGTGGTGATCATCTCGCTCACGAACAGGCCCTTGCCGCCCGAGAACTCCCGGCAGAGGGTGCGGAACGGGGCGTTGGTGATGCCGGCCATGGGTGCGAGCACCACGGGGGGCTGCACGGTGTGCGGGCCGATCGCGAGGGGCGGGGGGAGCGTGGTCATCCGCCCATTGTCCCGCATGCCGAGGGGGTCGTGCGGACGTAGCATCGGCGCATGATCGAGCCGAGTCACCGGCAGCGCAGGATCGTCCTGGCGATCTGCTGCATGAGCCTGCTCATCGTCAGCCTCGACAACACCGTGCTCAACGTCGCCCTCCCGTCGATGCGCCGCGAGCTCGACGCCTCGGTCGCGGGACTGCAGTGGACCATCGACGCGTACACGCTCGTCCTGGCCTCGCTGCTGATGCTCGCGGGCTCCACGGCCGACCGGATCGGCCGCCGCAAGGTGTTCGTCGCCGGTCTGCTCGCCTTCGGTCTCGGCTCGCTGCTGTGCTCCCTCGCCCCGAGCCTCGACTGGCTGATCGTCTTCCGGATGGTGCAGGCGATCGGCGGTGCGATGCTCAACCCGGTCGCGATGTCGATCATCACCAACACCTTCACGGATCCGGCCGAGCGAGCCCGGGCCATCGGGGTGTGGGGCGCGGTCGGTGGCGTCTCCATGGCGGCCGGCCCCCTGATCGGCGGAGTGCTGGTGGACTCCGTGGGCTGGCGCTCGATCTTCCTGATCAACCTGCCGATCGGCCTGGCGGCGCTCGTACTGACCCTGCGCCACATCCCCGAGTCGCGGGCGGCCCGGCCGCGCCGTCCCGACCCGCTGGGCCAGGTGCTGGTGATCGCGCTGCTCGGCAGTCTGACGTACGGAATCATCGAGGCGCCCGCCGCCGGCTGGCGCTCGCCGCTGATCATGGGCTGCGCGGTGGTGGCCGCCGCGTCCTTCGTCGGGCTGCTGGTGCACGAGCCCAGGCGCACGGAGCCGTTGATCGACCTCCGGTTCTTCCGGAGCGCTCCGTTCAGCGGCTCGACGATCATCGCGATCAGTGCCTTCGCGGGGCTGGCCGGCTTCCTCTTCCTCAACACCCTCTACCTGCAGGACGTACGGGGGCTCAGCGCCCTGCACGCCGGGCTGTACATGCTGCCGATGGCCGGGCTGACCGTGCTGTTCGCTCCCCTGGCCGGACGGCTGGTGGGCAGCCGGGGGCCGCGGATCTGCCTGCTGATCGCCGGAGTGGCGATGGCGTCGAGCGGCCTGCTGTTCGCCCTGTTCGAGGCCGAGACGTCCAACCCGCTCCTGTTCACCGGATACGTGCTGTTCGGACTCGGCTTCGGCATGGTGAACGCGCCGATCACCAATACCGCGGTGTCCGGGATGCCGCGGTCCCAGGCGGGTGTCGCGGCCGCCATCGCCTCCACCAGTCGGCAGACGGGCGGCACGCTGGGGGTCGCGATCATCGGCTCGGTCCTGGCGGCCGGACTCGCGGGCGGCGCCGACTTCTCCGGGGCGGCCCAGCCGGCCTGGTGGATCATCACGCTGTGCGGGCTGCTCGTCCTCGTCGTGGGCGCGGCGACCAGCGGGAGCTGGGCACGGGCGACGGCGGAACGCACGGCCCGCACCCTGGAGGGCTCCGCCGAGCCCGCAGCGGCCGTGGGGTCTCCGCGCGGCTGAGGCCCGAGGGCTGCCCCGGCACGGGCGACGCGGGGAGGCGGCCGCCCCGGGCGGACGCGCGCCGCGGTCGAAGTCCTCGTTCGAGGCACCGCCCGGTCCCGAGGGGGCTCGGGGGGCGCGTCCCCTGAGCCTGCGGGCTCGCCGACACGCCGTCCGGGCCTCGTCGAGGGCGGAGGCGGTGTCACGCCCGGGACGCCGCTCCGGTCGGAGTGACGCCCCCGTTCCACCCACCTCGGGCCCGCCTCGCGGCGACGGCCTCTGAGGGGCAAGGGTCGGCGTCCGTTCGGCGGGGCCTTCGCCCGCCAGGTCGTCCGCGACCGGGGCGAGCACGCTCGGGCCGCCCCGGTCAGCGGGCGATCACCGGCGGTCCTCACGCCCACCCGACCCCAACGGGTGACAGATATTGAAATCTGTCATCCGTCATGCCATTCTCGTTCCATGACGAAGAACGAGAGCACCGACACGACCACCGCCCCCGCTTCCCGGCGCCTGGGCACCACCGGCCCGTCCGTCTTCCCCCTCGGGCTGGGCTGCATGGGGATGTCCGCCCTCTACGGAGAGGCCGACCGCGCCGAGTCCATCGCGACCATCCACGCGTACCTGGAAGCCGCCCCCGAAGGCACCGACACGCTGCTCGACACCGGCGACTTCTACGGCATGGGCCACAATGAACTGCTGATCCACGAAGCCCTGCGGACAGCTCCGACCGCGGCCCGCGACCGGGCGCTCACCAGCGTCAAGTTCGGCGCGCTGCGCACGGTCGAAGGCGGCTTCACCGGTTACGACGGCCGCCCCGAGGCCGTCAGGAACTTCCTCGCCTACTCGCTCCAGCGGCTCGGCCGGGACCACATCGACGTCTACCGGATCGCCCGCGTGGACCCGGACGTCCCCATCGAGGAGACCGTCGGAGCCATCGCCGAAGCCGTCCAGGCCGGGCACGTGCGCCACATCGGTCTCTCGGAGGTCGGCGCCGACACCCTGCGGCGAGCCGCGGCCGTGGCCCCGATCTCCGACCTCCAGATCGAGTACTCCCTGGTCTCCCGCGGGATCGAGGCGGAGATCCTCCCGGCCGCGCGCGAGCTCGGCATCGGCATCACGGCATACGGCGTGCTGTCGCGCGGCCTGATCAGCGGCCACTTCACCCGCGACCGCGCCCTGGCCCCCGGCGACTTCCGCGGGATGAGTCCCCGCTTCCAGGGCGAGAACCTCCACCGAAACCTGGACCTTGTCGACGCCTTGCGCAAGGTCGCCGAGGACAAGGGCGTGAGCGTCGCCCAGACCGCCATCGCCTGGGTGCTCTCGCGCGGTGCGGACATAGTGCCGCTGGTCGGGGCCCGGCGCCGGGACCGCCTCGGCGAGGCACTGGGTGCCATGGACGTCACCCTCAGCCCTGCCGACCTGGCCGCCATCGAGGAGGCGGTGCCGGTGGGCGCGGTGGCGGGCGAGAGGTATCCGGCGGCGCAGATGGCCCACCTCGACAGCGAGCACTGAGCTGGCGGTACGGTCGTACCCATGCCACCCGCTGCCGCCGAGCCCCTCACCCCCGAGCGCATCCTCGAGACCACCGAGGAGGTGCTGCGCCGTTTCGGCCCGGCCAAGGCGACCGTGGTGGACGTGGCGCGGGCCCTGGGCGTCAGCCACGGCAGCGTCTACCGGCACTTCCCCTCGAAGGCCGCGCTGCGCGAGGCGGTCACCGACCGCTGGCTCGCCAAGAGTGTCGTCATGCTGGAGGAGATCACCGCGGCTCCGGCCGGGAGCGCACCCTCGAAGCTGGAGGCGTGGCTGGAGGCACTGTTCGAGGCCAAGCGGCACAAGGCGGGCGACGATCCCGAGCTGTTCGCCACGTACACGGTCCTCCTCGCCGAGAACAGCGGGACGGTGGAAGACCATCTGACCCAGCTGATCGGCCAGTTGACCCGGATCATCGCCCAGGGCGTCGCCGACGGTTCGCTCGCGGCCCCCGACGTACCGGCCGCGGCCCGTGCGGTCTTCGACGCGACCGGCCGTTTCCACGACCCGCAGTACGCGGCCGAGTGGTTCTCCCCCACCATCGTCGCGGAGTTCGAAGCGGTCACCGCGCTGGTGATCCGGGGCCTGCGCGCCTGAGGCGGGCCGGGATCATCCCGATCAGGCCGCCTCGCTCGGCTTTGTGATCATTTTGGACACGGCGCGCTTGTTTGAGTGCAGTCAAGATTCATACGGTTCCCCTACCGACCCATCAGGCACTTCCCGGGGGAACCATGTCCACGCAAGAAGTTCAAACGGAGCGGCCCGAGCCTCCGGCACGCAAGGGCGGCGCGGCCGCCCTTGGCTGGATCCTGACCATTGGGCTCAACGTGGTCGCGCCGATCATCACCTACAACCAGCTGCGCGACCACGGCTGGAGCGAGTTCGCAGCGCTCCTGCTCAGCGGCGCGTGGCCCGTGGTCGACAGTGCGATCAGCCTGGCCTGGCGCCGCAAGCTCGACGAGTTCGCCGTCGTCACCCTGGTCTTCCTGGTGATCACGGCGGTGGTCTCGCTGACCGGCGCGCACTCGGCCCGCGCCCTGCTGATCAAGGACTCCGGGGTGACCGGGCTGTTCGGCCTGCTCTGCCTGGCCACCCTGCTCGCGCCCCGGCCCCTGATGTTCTACTTCGGGCGCACGTTCGCCACCGACGGCACTCCCGCGAGCACGGCCTGGTGGAATGGCCTGTGGCAGTACGAGGGCTTCCGTCGGACGATGATCGTGATGACCACCGTCTGGGGCGTGGCCTACCTGTTCGAGGCAGGGGTGCGGATCGCCCTGGCCTATCTCCTGGACACCGACACGATGGTCGTGGTCAGCCCGATCATGATCTACACGGTTCTGGGCTGTCTGGCCGTGTGGACCGCGCTGTACGGCAAGCGTTCACGGGCCGAGGGCGAGAGGCGGGCCGCCGCCGCGGCCCAGGCCGCTGCCGGGGCGTCGGCCGGCACCGGGACCGCCTCGGCCTGACCGCGGCCGGCACGACAACGACCGGTGGCCCGGTGCGCGCTGTGCGCACCGGGCCACCGGTCGTCGTACGGCGCTCGTCAGCAGCCGAGCAGACGGCTGCCCAGGTAGGCCTGGATCTGGTCCAGGGAGACGCGCTCCTGCTTCATGGTGTCGCGCTCGCGCACGGTCACCGCGTTGTCGTCCAGGGTGTCGAAGTCGACGGTGACGCAGAACGGCGTGCCGATCTCGTCCTGGCGGCGGTAGCGGCGGCCGATGGCACCCGCGTCGTCGAACTCGATGTTCCAGAACTTGCGCAGGTCGGCGGCGAGGCCCTTGGCCTTCGGCGACAGCTGCGCGTTGCGGGACAGCGGCAGGACGGCGACCTTGATCGGGGCCAGGCGCGGGTCGAGGCGCATCACGGTGCGCTTTTCCATGACGCCCTTGGCGTTGGGGGCCTCGTCCTCGTTGTAGGCGTCGAGCATGAAGGCGAGCATGGCGCGGTTGACACCGGCCGCCGGCTCGATCACGTACGGGGTGTAGTGCTCACCGGCCTCCTGGTCGAAGAAGCGGAGGTCCTGGCCGGAGGCCGCGGAGTGCGCCTTGAGGTCGTAGTCGGTGCGGTTGGCGACGCCCTCCAGCTCGGAGAACTCGCTGCCGCCGAAGTTGAAGCGGTACTCGATGTCGGCGGTGCGCTTCGAGTAGTGGGACAGCTTCTCCTTCGGGTGCTCGTACCAGCGGATGTTCTCCTCGCGGATGCCGAGGTCGCGGTACCAGTTCCACCGCTCCTGCATCCAGTACTCCTGCCACTGCTCGTCCTCGCCGGGCTTGACGAAGAACTCCATCTCCATCTGCTCGAACTCGCGGGTGCGGAAGATGAAGTTGCCCGGGGTGATCTCGTTGCGGAAGGACTTGCCCATCTGCGCGATGCCGAACGGCGGCTTCTTGCGCGAGGTGACCTGGACCTGGGCGAACTGCGTGAAGATGCCCTGGGCGGTCTCGGGGCGCAGGTACGCCTTGGAGCCGGTGTCCTGGGTCGGGCCGAGGTGGGTCTCCAGCATGCCGGAGAACTGCTTGGGCTCGGTGAACTGGCCCTTCACACCGCAGTTGGGGCAGTTGACGTCGGCCAGGCCGTTGGCGGGGAGGCGGCCGTGCTTGGCCTCGTACGCCTCTTCCAGGTGGTCGGCGCGGTGGCGCTTGTGGCAGGAGGTGCACTCGGTCAGCGGGTCCGAGAAGGTCGCGACGTGGCCGGAGGCCACCCAGACCTCGGGGGCCAGGATCACGGACGAGTCGAGACCGACGACGTCCTCACGCCCGGTGACCATCGCCTTCCACCACTGGCGCTTGATGTTCTCCTTGAGCTCGACACCCAGCGGACCGTAATCCCAGGCGGCCTTGGAGCCGCCGTAGATCTCACTGCACGGGAAAACGAAGCCACGGCGCTTGCTCAGGCTGACGATGGTGTCGATCTTGTCGGCGGCCACGGTGCTCTCTTCATTACGAGGACGAACGGCGAAGCCCTTAGGTTACCGGCGCCCGCACCCCCCCTTTCAAATCGGTTCCCCTTCCCTGCCTGGCCACCCGCCCCATCCCACCCGGGTTTTTGACAATCGTTTCCATCTTTGATGAAAATGGATGTCATGAACGTACGACGCCTCATACCCACCGCCGCCCTCGCCGGCGCCGTCGCCCTCGGCGCCACGGCCCTGACCGCCTGTTCCGGAGCGGGGGCCGCCGGCGGCGAGGACGGCAGGCTCGGCGTGACGGCGTCGTTCTACCCGCTCCAGTTCCTCGCCGAGCAGATCGGCAAGGACCACGTGAAGGTCGACGGCCTGACCAAGCCCGGCGTCGAGCCGCACGACCTGGAGATCACCCCCCGGCAGACCGCGCAGCTCGGCGAGGCCGACGTGGTCCTCTACCTCAAGAACCTGCAGCCCGCCGTCGACAAGGCCGTCGCCCAGTCCGGCGTGAAGAACGTCGTCGACGCCGCCACCCTCACCACGCTGGAGACCCACGGCACCGAGCCGGGCCACGGCGAGGAGGGCCACGCCCACCAGGAGGGCGACGAGCACGCCGAGGACCACGCAGGCGAGCACGAGGGCCACGACCACGGCGGCAGCGGCACCGACCCGCACGTCTGGCTCGACCCGGTCAAGTACGCGGAGATCGCCAAGGGCGTTGGCGCAGCCCTGGAGAAGGCCGACCCCGGCCACGCGGCGGACTACCGGAAGAACACCGACGAACTGGTCGGCAAGCTCGGCGCGCTGGACACCGAGTTCCGGGACGGCCTGAAGAACACGGCCTCCCGCACCTTCATCACCACCCACTCCGCCTTCGGCTACCTCGCCGAGCGCTACGGCCTCGACCAGGAGGGCATCGCCGGCGTCGACCCCGAGTCCGAGCCCAGCCCGGCCCGGATGAAGGATCTTCAGGCCGTCGCGAAGAAGGACAATGTCACCACCGTGTTCTTCGAGACGCTGGCCAGCGACAAGACGGCGAAGACGCTCGCGACGGACACCGGCCTGAAGACCGACGTCCTCGACCCGATCGAGGGCATCACCGAGAAGTCCCAGGGCGCCGACTACTTCGAGGTCATGCGGTCCAACCTGAAGAACCTCCAGAAGGCACTCGGAGCCAAGTGATGACAGCAGCAACGGAGGCACGAGCCATGCAGTCCCCGCTCCGGCCGGCCGACGATCGGCCCGTCATATCCCTGCGCGGGGCCAAGGCCTCGCTCGGCTCGCGCCCCGTGCTGCGCGGAATCGACCTCGCCGTCCACCGCGGCGAGGTCGTCGCCCTGCTCGGCGCCAACGGCTCCGGCAAGTCCACCGCGGTCCGCGCCGTGGTCGGCCAGGTCCCGCTCACCGACGGCTCCCTCAGCCTCTTCGGCACGGACTTCAAGCGCTTCCGCGACTGGTCGCGCATCGGGTACGTCCCGCAGCGCACCACCGCCGCCGGCGGCGTCCCGGCCACCGTGCGCGAGGTCGTCTCCTCCGGCCGGCTCGCCCGCACCCGCTTCGGCCTCCTGCGCAAGGCCGACCGGGCCGCCATCGAGCACGCCCTGGCCCTGGTCGGCATGGACGCGCACGCCGACGTCTCGGTGGACGCCCTCTCCGGCGGCCAGCACCAGCGCGTCCTCATAGCCCGGGCACTCGCCGTCGAACCCGAACTGTTGATCATGGACGAGCCGATGGCCGGCGTGGACCTCGCCAACCAGGAGGTCCTGGCGAACGCGCTGCGTGCCCAGGTCGCGGCGGGGTCCACCGTCCTGCTGGTCCTGCACGAGCTGGGCCCGCTGGAGCCCCTGATCGACCGCGCCGTCGTCCTGCGCGACGGCTGCGTCGTGCACGACGGCCCGCCGCCGGAGGCCGTGGGCCAGCACGCCCTGCCCGGCCACGACCACGTACACCCCCACGCGGCGCACGACGCCGAGCCCCTGCGGACGGGACTGCTGAGCTGATGGACATCCTCGACTACGCCTTCATGCAGCGAGCGCTGATCGCGGCCGCCCTGGTCGGCATCACGGCCCCCGCCATCGGCACGTACCTCGTCCAGCGCCGCCAGGCGCTCATGGGCGACGGCCTCGGCCACGTCGCCATGACCGGTGTCGCTCTCGGCTTCGTGCTCCAGACCAGCCCGGTCTGGATGGCCACCCTCGTCGCCGTCGTCGGCGCCGTCGGCATGGAGCTGATCCGCGCCCGCGGCAGGACCAGCGGGGACGTCGCCCTCGCCATGCTCTTCTACGGCGGCCTCGCCGGCGGCATCATGATCATCAATCTCGGCGGCGGCCAGACGGCCAGCCTCCTGGGCTCCATGTTCGGCTCGATCACCACGGTCGCCGCCGAGGACGTGACCGCGATGGCGCTCCTCGCCGCCTTCGTCCTCGCCGTCGCCATCGGCCTGCGCAGGCAACTCTTCGCCGTCTGTCAGGACGAGGAGTTCGCCCGGGTCACCGGGCTGCCCGTGCGCGCCCTGAACCTGCTGATCGCGGTCACCGCCGCGGTCACCGTCACCGTCGCCATGCGCATCGTCGGCCTGCTGCTGGTCAGCGCGATGCTCGTGATCCCGGTCGCCGCCGCCCAGCGGCTGACGCGCAGCTTCGCCACCACGCTGGGACTGGCCATGGCCATCAGCGTGACCGTCTCCCTGACCGGCACCGCAGCCACCTACTACATCAACGTGCCCTCGGGCGCGACGATCGTGCTGCTCGCGATCGGCGTCTTCATGGTGCTGACCGCCCTCTCCGCTCCGCTCGCCCGCCGGCGGGCCAGAGCCGCACTGGCGGCCGAAGAGGTCTGCACGCGCGACGATGTGAAGGTCTAGCGGGCTGGCACAATGGCCGCAGGCCTACACGAGGAGGAACCGGTGGCGACTGCGCCTGGCGAGACGAATACCGCGCCAGTACGAGGACGATCCACCCGCCAGCGGGCCGCAGTGGCGGCGGCGCTGGACGAGGTGGACGAGTTCCGCAGCGCCCAGGAACTCCACGACATGCTCAAGCACCGTGGCGACTCCGTGGGCCTGACCACCGTCTACCGCACTCTGCAGTCCTTGGCGGACGCAGGCGAGGTCGACGTCCTGCGCACCAGCGACGGCGAGTCCGTCTACCGCCGCTGCTCCACCGGTGATCACCATCACCACCTCGTCTGCCGCAAGTGCGGCAAGGCCGTCGAGGTGGAGGGCCCGGCGGTGGAGAAGTGGGCGGAGTCCATCGCCGCCGAACACGGCTACGTGAACGTCGCCCACACGGTGGAGATCTTCGGCACCTGCGCCGACTGCGCCAAGGCCTGAGCTCCGGCGCCAGCGGCCAGGACGCTGCCGGCCCGGACCCGCGGCCGGCAGCCGGTACCGCCGACCCGGCGGACCCCGCCGCCACGCCGAAGCCGTTCCTCGATCCCGATACGGCGGATCCCCGCCCGTGGTGTCCGCGAGCGGGGATCCGGGGCGCAGGGTGTCAGGAGGCCGTGCCCGGGCCGTCGGGCTGGTTGGGCACGGCGCCGCCGAAGCGGCGGTCGCGCTGGGCGTACTCCAGGCACGCCGCCCAGAGGTTGCGCCGGTCGAAGTCCGGCCACAGCACGTCCTGGAACACCATCTCGGCGTAAGCGCTCTGCCAGATCAGGTAGTTGGAGGTGCGCTGTTCGCCACTCGGACGCAGGAACAGGTCCACGTCCGGCATGTCCGGGTAGTAGATGTACTTGGCGAAGGTCTTCTCGTTGACCTTCGCCGGGTCCAGCTTGCCGGCCGCCACGTCACGCGCGATGGCCTGCGCGGCGTCGGCGATCTCCGCGCGGCCGCCGTAGTTCACGCAGAAGTACAGGGTCATGGCGTCGTTGTCGACGGTCTGCTCCTGCGCGACCTGGAGCTCCTGGACGACCGACTTCCACATCTTCGGCATACGGCCCACCCAGCGGATGCGGATGCCCAGCTCGTTCATCTCGTCGCGGCGACGGCGGATGACGTCGCGGTTGAAGTTCATCAGGAAGCGGACCTCGTCGGGCGAGCGCTTCCAGTTCTCCGTCGAGAAGGCGTACAGGGAGAGGTTCTTGACGCCCATCTCCAGGCAGCCCTTGAGCACGTCGAGCACGACGCCCTCACCGACCTTGTGCCCCTCGGTGCGGGGCAGGCCGCGCTCCTTGGCCCAGCGGCCATTGCCGTCCATGACGACCGCGACGTGGTTCGGGATCAGCTCGCCGGGGATCTTCGGCGGGACCGCACCGGAGGGGTGCGGCTCGGGAACCTTGTACTCCCGGCGAGAGCGTCCCAGAATCCCGCGTCGTGCCATGTGCCCAGCTCCTATTTCTCGACGTATCGCAGGGAGCGTAGCCCGCGCTCCAGATGCCAGTGCAAATAGGCGGAGACCAGCCCACTACCCTCCCGCACGTGACGCGCCTCACACGCGTCGGCATGCCCCCAGTCGCCCGTCAGCAGGGCGCTGAGCAGGGCGATGGCCTCCGACGAGGGTACGACGCTTCCTGGCACCCGGCAGTCCCCACAGACGACCCCGCCGGCCGCGACGGAGAAGTGCCGGTTGGGGCCGTGGATCCCGCACTTCGCGCAGTCCTCGAAACTGGGCGCGTAGCCGTTGACGGCGAGCGAGCGCAGCAGGAAGGCGTCCAGGACGAGGTTCGGTTCGTGTTCGCCGCGCGAGAGCGTGCGCAGGGCCCCCACCAGCAGCAGGTACTGCTGCACCGAGGGCTCGCCCTCGTTCTCGGTGAACCGCTCGGCGGTCTCCAGCATGGCGGTGCCGGCGGTGTAGCGGGCGTAGTCGGTGACGATGCCGTTGCCGTACGGGGCGATGATCTCGGTCTGGGTGCAGAGCGGGAGGCTGCGGCCGACCAGTTCACTGCCCCGGGCGAAGAACTGCACGTCGGCATGGGAGAAAGGTTCCAGCCGGGCGCCGAACTTGGACTTCGTGCGGCGCACCCCGCGGGCCACGGCCCGCACCCTTCCGTGCCCCCGGGTCAGCAGCGTGATGATGCGGTCCGCCTCACCCAGCTTCTGGGTGCGCAGCACGATGCCGTCGTCGCGGAACAGACTCATGCGCCCATTGTCCCGTACGGGGACCGGGCGGCGGGGCCCGGCACAGCGCCGACCCCTCGCCCGGACCGGGGTCCGGGCGAGGGGTCGGCACCCCTTGGGAGGGTCAGGGAGCGGACGGGGACGGCGAGGGGTCGGCGTCGTCCGCCTTCTCGGCCGCGGCGGCTGCGGCTGCCGGGGCCGCCGGGGCTGCCGGGGCGGCGGCCTGGGCCGGCACCGCCGCGGGAACGTCGGCGGGGACATCGGCGGGGACCTTGGCGGCAACCTCGTCGGCCGCGGCGCCGGTGCCGGGCGCCGTGTCGGCCGCGGCCTCGGCGAGGGCCACGGCCCCGGCGGCCGGGACGTCGTGGGCGTTGTCCTTCGCCAGGCCGTTGAAGACGAGGTTGAGCACGATCGCGGCCGTGGCGCCGAGCGTGACACCGCTGTTGAGCAGCGAGGAGAGGTCCGCGTCCATGTGCTGGGTGAAGAAGACCGGCACGGTCGCGGGGAGCAGGGCGAAGGCGAGGGAGACGCCCACGATCAGCGCGTTCTTCTCCTCCTTGAGGTCCACCTTGGCCAGCGTCTGAATGCCGGCCAAGGCGACCATGGCGAACATGACGGTCGCGGCGCCGCCGAGGACGCCGTGCGGGACGGAGGCCACGATCGCGGCGGCCTTGGGCAGCAGACCCAGGATGATCATGAAGACACCGGCGGCGACGACCACGAACCGACTCTTCACCTTGGTCATCCGCACCAGGCCGACGTTCTCGGCGAAGGCGACGTACGGGAAGGAGTTGAGGACACCACCGAGGGCGGTGGCGGCGCCGTCGGCGCGCAGGGCGCGGGCCACGGTCTCGCTGTCGACCTCCTTGCCGACGATGTCGCCGACGGCGTAGGTGTCGCCGGTCGTCTCGACCATGGTGATCAGCATGACGATGAGCATCAGGACGATCGGGAACCACTCGAACTTCGGGACACCGAAGTGGAAGGGGGTGGTGACACCGATCCAGTCGGACGTGCCCACGTCGCCGAACTTCGCGTCGCCCAGGAGGAAGGCGACGCCGGTGCCGGCCACCAGGCCGAGCAGGATCGCGATGCTGGAGAGGAACGGCCTGCCGAGCTTCATCAGGATCAGGATGAAGAGCATCGTGCCGCCGGCGTAGGCGAAGTTCTTCGGCTCGCCGAAGTCCGGGCTGCCGAGACCGCCGGCCGCGTCGTTGAGGCCGACCGGGATCAGGACGATGCCCAGAACGGTGATCACCGTTCCGGTGACGACGGGCGGGAAGAGCCGCATGACCATGCGGAACGCCTTGGCGGGCAGCCAGGCGAAGGCGAAGGTCGCGATACCGGCGGTGATGACCGCGCCGTAGATGACCAGCAGGGCGGCCGTTCCACCGCCCGCACCGAGGCCGATGGCGATCATCGGGGACACGGCGGTGAAGGTAACGCCCTGGATCAGCGGCAGCCGCGCGCCGATCCGGCCGATGCCCCAGGCCTGGATGATCGACGCGATGCCACAGGTGAAGAGGTCCGCGTTGATCAGGTAGACCAGCTGTTCAGGGCTCAGCTTGAGCGCGCTGCCCACGATGATCGGGACGATCACCGCGCCGGCGTAGAAGGCGAGTACATGCTGGAAGCCGTACAGCGCGAGCTTGGGGACGGGGAGCACCTCGTCGACCGGGTGCGTGCTCTGCTTTCCTTCGGTGGAAAGCCGGGCGGCGACACGTGCCATCTCAGCCTTGCCCTTCAAGGTAGGTAAGTGAGAGGAGATCTGGTTATCCCTGGGCGAAGTGGGTCGTTAACCCGTTGGTTCGCCAGGGTTTTCAGTACGTTCACGTGGGTCGAAGTCCCGCTGTGCGGGGCGGCGGCTTCTCGGCGTGTGACCGGAATTGAACGCCTGTGGGTGGCCTCACAGATATCGTCGACTTCTACAAACTGTTGACCCTCATCGCCTCCAGATCTGTAGATTTCTCCAGTGGTGGAGGAGTGACCGCAGGGGTATGAGCCAAGCCTCCCGGGTGACACCTTCTCCCTTACGCGACCGCGAAGCCCACCGGCATTGAGCTGCCACAACACGCTTCACAAGTCTTCGCGTAAGCAAAAAAGAAGGGCCCGTCCCGCCACCCTCACGGGCGGCCCGAACGGGCCCGGAGCTGTTGGCTCCGCTGTTCACAACGTGTTCACCAGGCGAGATTTCGCCCCTCGTGAGGCCGGATCGTTACGTCGGCCCCGGGCGTTCCGGACGGCTCCGCGGCGGTGGAGGCTCCGCTCAGGGCGCGCGCACCGCCGACAGCAGCCGCGCCACCTCGTCGGCGCCGATCCGCAGTGCCGATCCGACGGTGGCAAGCACCTCGCGCTCGGCCGGGATGTACGGGCCGTCGGCGAGGGCGATCCGGGCGCCCTGGAGCAGGATCGACTCGCGGCCCGGACCGGCCAGGTGCGGGGCGAGCGGCTCCAGTGCCTCGTGGAGCTCTATCGACAGCGCGGCCCCGCAGCACTCCGGGATGTCGTACAGCCCGAGTCGACCCTCGTCCGAGGACAGCGCCTCCACGAGGGACTCCAGCTGTTCCTCGGTGCAGTCCTGGAAGCCGGCGGCCCGTACGGCGCACACGGCGGCCTCCAGCGCGCTCCGCGAGGCCGTCCCTCCCGCCGTGAGCACCGCCAGCGCCACGGTGTGCACGGCGTCCCGCAGGAGGGCCGTGAACCGGGTGGTGGTGAGGTGGTCGAGGACCTCGGTGCCGAAGCGCTCGCGGCAGCCGTGGCACTCGACGACGGGCCCCGCCTGCCCGCGCGGCAGCAGTGGCACCCCGAGGACGGTGAACCGGCGGCGGCCGGTGCGCTTGCGGTAGTTGCGGTCCCCACCGCAGTCCGGGCAGAAGAACTCCCCGTCCCCCACGGTGCTCCAGGTGGTACGGATGCCCCAGACCGTTAGCTTCCGGCCGTCCCCACCCCGAACTGGCAGCACGTCGCACCTCCGTGGTCGTCCGGCAGCATCGCCGGGTTGGCGTGATGTTAGCCACATCGGTGAGGATGCGTCAGTCGTGCGACAAGACAACATGTGCCGCGCGCGGGACTTGGCCGGTCTGCGCCCCCGGTTCCGCCCGGGGTCTGCCGCGTGGACGGGGCGTCGCCTCTGGTGACCGGCCGGCGAGCGGGACCGGCCGGGGCACCGCCGCCCCACCCGCCCGCCGCGGAGCCCGGCGGGGCGGCCGGTATCGACGGCCCCGCGGTGGCCGCACGGCGTACGGATCCGGCCGCCGGGAGCGACGGGGTCGGCGTGGTGGGCGGTGGCGTCTGCGGTCGGGACGGCGGCCGCCCGCCCGGGTGGCCGCGGAACGGAGCCGTGGAACGGCGGAACCCCGCCCCGCCGGAAGGCGGAGCGGGGTTCACCTGCGCGTGGTCAGCGGCCCGCGCGGTTGACGGCGGAGATGACCGCCTTCAGGGAGGCGCGGGTGGTGTTGGCGTCGATGCCGATGCCCCACAGGACACGGCCGTCGATCGCGCACTCGATGTAGGAGGCGGCCACGGCCGACGCGCCCTCGCTCATGGTGTGCTCGGTGTAGTCCAGCAGGCGGGCGTCGACCCCGATGCCGGCCAGCGCGTCGAAGAAGGCCGAGATCGGGCCGTTGCCCGTGCCGTTCAGGACCGTCTCGACGCCGTCCACGACCGCCTCGACGGTCAGCGTGTCCGTGCCGTCCTTGTCGGTGGCCGTCGAGCCGGAGCGCAGCTGGATGCGGCCCCACGGGTTCTCGGAGTTCGGCAGGTACTCGTCGCAGAACACGTCCCAGATCGCCTTCGGCGTGACCTCGCCGCCCTCGGCGTCGGTCTTGGTCTGGATGATCTTCGAGAACTCGATCTGCATGCGGCGCGGCAGGTCCAGCTTGTGGTCGTTCTTCAGGACGTACGCGATGCCGCCCTTGCCGGACTGCGAGTTGACCCGGATGACCGCCTCGTAGGAGCGGCCGACGTCCTTGGGGTCGATGGGCAGGTACGGAACCGCCCACTCGAGATCGTCGACGGTGACGCCCGGGCCCTGGGCGGCCGCGTCGGCCTCCATGGCGTCGAAGCCCTTCTTGATGGCGTCCTGGTGGGAGCCGGAGAAGGCGGTGTAGACCAGGTCGCCCGCGTAGGGGTGGCGCGGGTGGACCGGCATCTGGTTGCAGTACTCGCTGGTGCGGCGGATCTCGTCGATCTGCGAAAAGTCGATCTGCGGGTCGATGCCCTGGGAGAACAGGTTCATGCCCAGCGTGATCAGGTCGACGTTGCCGGTGCGCTCGCCCTGCCCGAACAGGCAGCCCTCGATGCGGTCGGCGCCGGCCATCAGGGCCAGCTCGGCGGCCGCGACGGCGGTGCCGCGGTCGTTGTGCGGGTGCACCGAGATGCAGATGTGCTCGCGGCGGGTGAGGTGGCGGGCCATCCACTCGAAGCGGTCCGCGTGGGTGGACGGCGTCGAACGCTCCACGGTGGCGGGCAGGTTCAGGATGATCTCGCGGCCCTCGGAGGGCTGCCAGACGTCGCAGACGGCCTCACAGACCTCCAGGGCGAAGTCCAGCTCGGTGTCGGTGAAGATCTCCGGGCTGTACTGGTAGCCGAAGATGGTCTCCGGGCCCAGCAGCTTCTCGGCGTACTCCATGACCAGGCGGGTGCCGTCGACCGCGATCTGCTTGATCTGCTCCTTGGAGCCGCGGAAGACGACCCGGCGGAAGGTGGGTGCGGTCGCGTTGTACAGGTGCACGGTGGCGCGCCTGGCCCCGATCAGGGACTCCACGGTCCGCTCGATCAGGTCCTCACGGGCCTGGGTCAGTACGGAGATGGTGACGTCGTCCGGGATCGCACCCTCTTCGATGATGGAGCGCACGAACGCGAAGTCGGTCTCGCCGGAGGACGGGAAGCCGACCTCGATCTCCTTGTAGCCCATGCGCACCAGCAGGTCGAACATCTCGCGCTTGCGGGCGGGGGTCATGGGGTCGATCAGCGACTGGTTGCCGTCCCGCAGGTCGGTGGACAGCCAGCGGGGGGCCTTGGTGACACGGGCGTCGGGCCAGGTGCGGTCCGGGATGTCCACCTGTTCGTACCGGCCGTACTTGTGGATCGGCATCCCGGAGGACTTCTGGGTGTGGGTCGCGTTCGTGATGGGCGTGGGGCGACCGACAAAAGGCTGCTGGCTCATGGTGTGGGGCTCCTCGCGTGTCCGCGGTAGTTCGCTGGGACGGCCGACGGCGGTAGTGAAAACCGCAACACCAAACTCCGCGGGGAGGGGGCCGGCCTACGACTACAGACCCTCGCCGCGGCAGCTAAGGAGAAGCAGCCCGAAACGCATGATGGGCCGAGCCTAGCCGAGCCGCGCCGTGACGCGAGGACCTGTTTCAGTATGCAAGACCCGCGCGTCCGATTTGCACCAAATGTGAGCCAAGCCTCTTCCCCTCCGACCGAGTCGGGGTGATCGCCCGAAAGCCCCCCGACCCCGCCGTGCGATGACACCAGGCACGTTTCTGCGGCGGGGCGGGGTGACACAACCGAATGAATCATGGTTGCAGCTAGTGACACCGACGTGACTCGGTGCCACATTGCCGGGCATGGACGCCTCCCACGCTCACCGCCACCCCGTCTTCTGCACGGTCGTGCCGCCGTACCTCCTCGACAGGGCCGCCCTGTCCGGGGACACCCGGCGCGCCGACCTGGCCCAGCGCACCCTCGAACGCGACTCCCTGCTGCGCACCCGGCGCCAGGTCACCGCCGTGCGCGGGATCGCTGCCGCGCTCGCCGCGCCGGCGGGCGACGGCCCGCAGCGGACGATCTTCGACGCCGGGCACCGTACGCAGCTCCCCGGGACGAAGGTCCGCGAGGAGGGCGACCCGCCGGGCAAGGACGCCACCGTCAACCGCGCCCACGCGGGGCTCGGGGCGACGTACGAACTGTTCCTGAAGGCCTTCGGGCGCCGCTCGATCGACGACTCCGGACTCCCGCTGGACGCCACCGTCCACTACGGCGAGGACTACAACAACGCCTTCTGGGACGGGCAGCGGATGGTCTTCGGTGACGGCGACGGGGACCTCTTCCTCGACTTCACCGTGTCGGTGGACGTCATCGGGCACGAGCTGACCCACGGCGTCACCCAGTACACGGCGAACCTGCGCTACCGCGGCCAGTCGGGCGCACTGAACGAGTCCATGTCGGACGTCTTCGGCTCCCTGATCAAGCAGTACTCGCTGGAGCAGGCGGCCGACGAGGCCGACTGGCTGATCGGAGCCGGACTGCTCGGCCCCAGCGTGACGGGGGTCGCGCTGCGCTCGATGAAGGCGCCCGGCACCGCGTACGACGACGACGAGCTCGGCAAGGACCCCCAGCCGGCCACCATGGACGACTACGTCAACACCCACAGCGACAACGGCGGGGTGCACATCAACTCCGGCATCCCCAACCACGCCTTCTACATCGCGGCGACCGAGCTCGGCGGCAAGGCCTGGGAGCGGGCGGGACAGATCTGGTACGACACCCTGACCGGCGGGGACCTCACCCCGAGGGCCGACTTCGCGGACTTCGCCCGCCTCTCGACGGCGGCCGCCGCCACTCGGTACGGAGACGGAGGGGCCGAGCACCAGGCGCTGCAGAAGGCGTGGTCGCTCGTGGGCGTCCCGTTCGCGGGGTAGGGGTAGACGACTCCCATGCGGATTCTGGTGGTACGGACGGGCGGCTTCGCGGGCATCGAGCGACGGGCCGAGGTGGACACCACCGGCATGCCGGACGAGGCCGAGTGGCAGGCCCTGGCCCAGCTCGCGCTGCACCCCGGCCCGCCCGGCGACCCCGCCGAGCGGGTGCGGGACGGCTTCTCGTACCGGATCACGGTGGACGGGCGGACGGTCTCCTGCGCCGAGCCGCGCCTGTCGGAGGCCCAGCGGGCACTGATCTCCCGCGTGCTGAAAGAAGGTGCCTGAGGACGGGCCTCTTTGCTTGGATGACCGGATGACCAAACCCGTGATCGACTCCACGCTGGCCGAGCTGGAACGGTACTACGACGCCGTACCCCGGGTGGGTGGCGCCCGGGCCGAGGACTTCGGGCCGCTGACCCTGTTCGTCCAGGAGGGCGAGGGCTGGCCGTACTATGCGCGGCCCGCGCTCGGCAGCAACGGAGCGACCGCCGCGGACGTGGAGCGGGTGCTCGATCGCCAGCGTGAGCTCGGCGTGCCCGAGGCCTTCGAGTGGGTCGCCGAGACCAGCCCCGCACTGCGCGCCGCTGCGGAGGAGGCGGGGCTCCGCGTCCACGCCCACCCGCTGATGGTGCTGGAGGCCGGCGAGGAGCCGCCCCCGCACCCGGAGGTGCGGCTGCTCGACGCCGGGGACCCGCTGTTGGCGGCCGCGCTGATGGTGCCGGCGCTGGCCTTCTCGGCCCCGGGGACCGCGGTGGGCGAGGCAGGTCCGGCGGAACTGGCGGCCGCGCTGGCGGACCCGTCGGTGGAGACCCGCCGGGCGAGCGTCTCGGCGAGGCTCGCGGCGGGCACCTCGGGGATGGCCGCGGCCGTGCGCGACGGCGTGGTGCTGTGCTCGGGCATGTTCAACCCGGTCGGGGACGTCGCCGAGGTCGTGGGCGTCGGCACCCTGCCGTCCGCCCGCCGCCAGGGCCTGGCCCTCGGCGTCACGGCGGCGCTCGTCGCACAGGCCCGCGCGCGGGGTGCCCGTACGGTCTTCCTCTCGGCCGGTGACGAGGACGTGGCCCGGATCTACCGCCGCGTCGGCTTCCAGCGGGTGGGCACGGCCCTGATCGCGGAGCCGTCGCCATGATGCGCCTGCTCGGCCGGCTGAGGGCGGCACTCGGAGCACCGGCGCCCGCCCCGACGGCCGGAGGGTGGCCCACGCCGGGGCCCGCGCCGGACCACCCGCCGCTGACCGAGGCCGAGGTGGCCGAGGCGGAGGCCGAACTGGGGATCCGCTTCCCGCCCGCCTACCGCGCGTACCTGACCGAGGTGAGCTCGGGCGGCCGCGTGCACCGCCTGGCCCGGGGCCCCGCCGGGTGGTGGTGGGAGGGGAACGGCGACACGCGGCGGGACCTGCTTCCCGTGCCCTTCCCGCATCCCGACTCCTACGCGGCCGAGGACGACGAGCTGTGGGCCCGGATGCCGCAGAGGGCGGACTTCCCGGACGACGCGGCCCACCAGGCCGCCCTGCGGGCCTGGGACGAGGACGAGGCCCACTACGAGTTCGAGGAGCGCAAGACGGCCGGCGCCGTCGTCCTCCAGGAGAACGGCTGCGGCTTCTCCACGCTGCTCGCGCTCACGGGGCCGCTGGCCGACACGGTGTGGTGGGACGGCCGCGCCACCTGTGACCTGATCGTGCCGCTGTCATTCGACCACCCCCGCGGCGCGCCCCCGCTGACCTTCCGGGAGTGGCGGGAGATGGGCCTGACGGACCCCTCGCGCCTGCTCGGACCCGACTGGGGCGCGCCGGCGGACTTCTGACCGCACCCGGCACCCGTTTGCTGGTTCGGCAAGAATGTTTGCCGGAGGGGGTGGGGTGGGCGCAGCATCGGGGTACCGGACCCCGAGCGGAAGAGGATCCCATGCCGCAGCACGGCCACACGCACGAGAACGACCACGGAATCGACCACGAGAGCGCGCACGAGAACGCCCCCGTCGCCGGCAGCGCGGAGTTCTGGGACGGGCGCTACAGCGAGAGCACGCGCATCTGGAGCGGCAAGCCGAACGCCCTCCTGGTCCGCGAGGCCGAGGACCTCGTTCCCGGCCGGGCGCTCGACCTCGGCTGCGGAGAGGGTGCCGACACGGTCTGGCTGGCCCGCCGCGGGTGGCGCGTCACCGCCACCGACATCTCGACGGTGGCCCTCGGTCGGGCCGCGGAGCACGCCGCCGAGGCCGGGGTCGGCGAACGCGTCGAATGGCAGCAGCACGACTTCGCGCGGTCCTTCCCCGAGGGGGAGTTCGACCTCGTCTCGGCGTGCTTCCTGCACAGCCACGGCGACTTCCCGCGTGAACGGATCCTGCGCAGGGCCGCCGCCGCCGTCGCCCCCGGCGGGACCCTCCTCGTGGTGGGCCACGCGGGAGGGCCGTCGTGGAACCCGGAGGCCCTCGCGGACATCCACTTCCCCACCCCGGAGGAAGTCCTCGCACAGCTGGAGCTGCCGGAGGGCGGCTGGGAGGTCCTGACCGCGGCGGAGCACGTCCAGCCCATGACCGACCCCGAGGGTCGTCCCGGGACCCGCCCCGACAACGCCCTCAAAATCCGGCGCGTCGTCTGAAGGCAGGGTGCCCGGGGCGTGGGCGGGCCGCCGGTCAGAAGCCGAGCTTGCGCAGCTGCTTGGGGTCCCGCTGCCAGTCCTTGGCGACCTTCACGTGCAGGTCGAGGAAGACGGGAGTCCCGAGCAGCGCCTCGATGTGCTTGCGCGACTTCATCCCGACCTCCTTCAGGCGGGAGCCCTTCGGGCCGATGATGATGCCCTTCTGGCTCGGCCGCTCGATGTAGACGTTGGCGTGGATGTCAAGGAGCGGGCGGTCCGCCGGGCGGTTCTCGCGCGGGATCATCTCCTCGACGACCACGGCGATGGAGTGCGGGAGCTCGTCCCGCACGCCCTCCAGCGCCGCCTCGCGGATCAGCTCCGCGACCATGACCATCTCGGGTTCGTCGGTGAGGTCGCCCTCCGGGTACAGCGGCGGGGACTCCGGCAGCAGCGGCGCGATCAGGTCCGCCAACAGCTGCACCTGGCTGTCGCCGACCGCCGAGACGGGGACGATCTCGGCCCACTCGAAGCCCAGCTCCTCGGCGAGCCGGTGGACGGCGATGAGCTGCTCGCCCACCACCTTCGACTCGACGAGGTCGGTCTTGGTGATGATGGCGATCTTGGGGGTCTTCTTGATCCCCGCGAGCTCCTTGGCGATGAACTTGTCGCCGGGGCCGAGCTTCTGGTCGGCCGGCAGGCAGAAGCCGATGACATCGACCTCGGCCCAGGTGGTGCGTACGACGTCGTTGAGGCGCTCGCCGAGGAGGGTGCGCGGCTTGTGCAGACCGGGCGTGTCGACGAGGACGAGCTGCGCGTCGGGGCGGTGCACGATGCCGCGGACGGTGTGCCGGGTGGTCTGCGGCCGGTTGGAGGTGATCGCGACCTTCGTGCCCACGAGTGCGTTGGTGAGGGTCGACTTCCCGGCGTTGGGACGGCCGACGAAGCAGGCGAAACCCGCACGGTGCGGGACGGTGGACTCGGGGGAACGATCGCTCATACGGGCCATTCTCCCCGATGCGACCCCCAGCGCCGACCAGACCGGGGCGGTGACGGCGAGCACAGCCGTGAGCCGCGGGTGCGCGACCCGGGCGGGAGGCCCTGCGCCGCGGTCCCGGCGGACCGCGCGTGCACGGTCGTCCGGGCCCCTTCCGCCACGGGCGGGCCGTCGGGCGGGCCGTCGGGCGGGGTGTACGCCGGCACGTGCGGGGTGACTTCGGCGACGCGGGCGGTTCCGGGGCCGCGCAGGTGACCGGTGCGGGAGCGCAGGGGACCGGGACCGGGGCGATCCTGCCAGGGGCGATCCTGCCAGGGGCGTTGACGGTGGGGGTCCCGGTCGTGGGAGGGGCGGGCGGGGGACGGCGGACAGGGGCGCCCCGGCCGGGGCGCGAGGCGTTGCGCCGCCGGGCCCCCAGCCTTCACCCGCCTCCTCCCCCGTCCCCGCCTTCTCCGGTGGCTCGGAAGGTGCGCCGGTAGGCCGTCGGGGTCACGCCCAAGGCCGCCTGCACGTGCTTGCGCAGGGACTGCGCCGTCCCGAAGCCGCTCTCCCGCGCGACCTGCTCCATCGACAGCTCCGTCCGCTCCAGCAGCCGCCGTGCCCGCTCCACCCGCCGACCGGTGATCCACTGGCCGGGGCTGACGCCCGCCTCCTCGCGGAAGCGGCGCGTGAAGGTCCGTACCGACATGGCCTCCTGCCGGGCCATGTCGGTGAGCCGGAGCGGCTCGTGCAGCCGGTCCAGCACCCAGGCCCGGGCCGCCGAGGTGGTCGCGAGCTGCGGCTCCGGCACCGGGCGGTCGACGAACTGGGCCTGCCCGCCCTCACGGTGGGGCGGTACGACGGTCCGCCGGGCGGCCTCGTTCGCGACGGCCGCTCCGTGGTCACGGCGCACGATGTGCAGGCACAGGTCGATGCCTGCGGCGACGCCCGCCGAGGTCAGCACGTCCCCGTCGTCGGTGTAGAGCACGTCGGGGTCCACCCTCACGGCGGGGAAGAGCCGCTGGAAGTGCTCGGCGGAGGCCCAGTGGGTGGTGGCCCGCCGGCCGTCGAGGAAGCCGGCGGCGGCCAGCACGTAGCCGCCCGTGCAGATCGAGACGAGCCGGGTGCCGGGCCTGATGTGCGCGAGGGCCGCGGCGAGCTCGCCGGTCAGTCTGCCCTCCTCGTGGACCGGGCCCAGCTCGTACGAGGCGGGCACGACCACTGTGTCGGCGGTGGCGAGCAGCTCGGGGCCTCGCGCGACGTGGACGGCGAAGTCGGCGTCCGTGGGCACCGGGCCGGGAGCGAGCCCACAGGTGCGGATCTCATAGAGCGGCTGTCCGGCCCTGTCCCTGGCCCGGCCGAAGATGCGGTGGGGGATGCCGAGCTCGAAGGGCAGCAGCCCCGGCAGGGCCAGGACGACCACGCGGTGCGGCGGAGCTTCCATGGCCCGATCGTATCGAAGTATGACAGTCGGGCCACTGTCGTAGGCTGCCCCGTCGGCCGGAGGCTGTCGGCGTGACCCAGACAGCCCCCACCCCCGGCACCCTCCCCGCCCCCGCCCCGCGGCGGACCGGCCGTGTGCACCGAGCCTGGTACGTCGCCTCCGTCACCTTCGTGACGATCATCGGCGCCGCCGGATTCGCCTCCCTGCCCGGACTGCTCATCGAGCCGCTGCATGAGGAGTTCGACTGGTCGGGAGGCACCATCGGCGCGGCCGTCTCGGTGAACCTGGCCCTCTACGGCATCACCGCGCCCTTCGCTGCGGCGCTGATGGACCGCTTCGGCATCCGCAGGGTCGTGGCGGTGGCCCTGACCGTCATCGCGGTCGGTGCGGCGGCCACGGTGTGGATGACCGCGCCCTGGCAGCTGGTGCTGTGCTGGGGCGTGCTGGTGGGGCTGGGCAGCGGCTCGATGGCCCTGGCGTTCGCCGCGACGGTGACCGGTCGCTGGTTCACCGCCCGGCGCGGCCTGGTCACCGGCATCCTGACCGCCGCCGGGGCCTCGGGGCAGCTGGTCTTCCTGCCGCTGCTGGCCTGGCTGGTGGACCGCCACGGCTGGCGCCCGGCGACGGTGACGGTCGCCGTGGCCGCGCTGGCCGTCGTCCCCTTCGTCTGGCTGCTGCTGCGCGACCACCCCGCGGACGTCGGGCTCGCACCGTACGGCGGCACGTACGCGCCCCGGCCCGCCCCGGCCGCGGGTGCGGCCCGGCGGGCGCTGAAGGTCCTCGCCGACGCGGCCCGGAGCGGCCCCTTCTGGCTGCTCGCGGGCACCTTCGCGATCTGCGGTGCCTCGACCAACGGACTGGTGCGGACACACTTCGTGCCGGCCGCGCACGACCACGGCATGCCGGTGACGGCGGCCGCGGGGCTGCTGGCGGTGATCGGCGTCTTCGACGTGGTCGGCACGGTCGCGTCGGGCTGGTTCACCGACCGCTTCGAGCCCCGGCGGCTGCTGGCCGTCTACTACGCCCTGCGCGGGGTGTCGCTGCTGTTCCTGCCGATCCTGCTGGCGCCGTCGGTGCGGCCGCCGCTGGTCTTCTTCATCGTCTTCTACGGTCTGGACTGGGTCGCGACGGTTCCCCCGACGATCGCCCTGTGCCGCGAGCACTACGGCGACGACGGCGCGATCGCGTTCGGCTGGGTACTGGCCTCGCACCAGATCGGTGCGGCGGTGGTGGCCTTCCTGGGCGGCCTGGTCCGCGACCTCACGGGCTCGTACGACGTGGTCTGGTACGCCTCGGGCGCGCTGTGCGCGGTGGCGGCGCTGATGGCGATGGTCATCCGCCGGCGGCCTCCCGGCGGGGCGCGCCACACGTGACGGCGGCGGTGCCGGGCCGGGCCCGGCCCCGTCGGCGGCGCGGGGCCCGGGGCGCGATCTTGGGGAACCGGGCGTCCGCCGGGCAGGGCGGGCCCGGATCGGACCCGCGCCCCACCCGTCGGCGAGGCCGGACCGGCGGCTACGCCCCGGCCGGGGTGGTGGACTTCAGGGTGCCGTCGGGGGCAGCCAGGAGCACCGGGGTGCCCGGGCCGCCGAGGTCGCGGACGGCGGCGCGGTCCGCGTCGGCCGGAGCCTCCGCGGCGCTCACGACGGCGGCGGCCTCCAGCGACCGGGCCCCGCTCGCCACGGCCATCGCGACCGCGGTCTGCAGCGCGCTCAGCTTCAGGGAGTCGAGCTCCACCGTGCCCGCGACGTACGTCCGTCCCGTCTCGTCCCGCACCGCCGCCCCCTCGGGCACCCCGTTGCGGGCCCGGGCGCTGCGCGCCAGGGTGATGATCTTGCTGTCCTCGGGGTCGATCCCGGTGCTCTCCGTCATGGTCGAAAGCATAGGGAGCCCCCGCCCAGGGCGCGCAACGCCCCCGCCGCGGCCGGGACCGGGCCCGGATCAGGGCCGGTCGAGCTTCAGCCGCTCCGCCCGCGGCAGCCCCGCCACCACCAGGTCGTAGGAGTCCTCGACGAGCTCGCGCAGCATCGCGTCGGGAATCCCGCCCACGGTGACCGTGTTCCAGTGCCGCTTGTTCATGTGGTAGCCCGGCGCGATCGCCTCGTGCTCCTCGCGGAGCCGCACCGCCAGCTCCGGCTCGCACTTGAGGTTGACCGTCAGCGGCTCGGCGTCCAGCCGGCTGAGCGCGAACATCTTGCCCCTCACCTTGAACACCGAGGTCTCCGGGGTGAAGGGGAACTCCTCCACCGCCGCGTTGAAGCCCAGACAGAACTCCCGCAGCTGCTCCGGGGTCATTCCCCCTCCTCCCCCGCGGCCTCCGCCGCGGCGACCGGTTCCACCAGTACCGTCACGATCCTGTTCCGCCGGCCCGCCGGAGCCTCGGCCGTCAGCCGCAGGGGACGGCCGTCGGGCAGTTCGACCAGGGCCGAGGCACCCGCGATCGGCACCCGGCCCAGCGCCTTCGCCAGCAGCCCGCCGACCGTCTCGACGTCCTCGTCGTCGAAGGCCTCGACCTTGAACAGTTCACCGAGGTCGGTGATGTCCAGGCGCGCCGTGACCCGGTAGCGGTCCTCGCCCAGGTCCTCGACCGGCGGGAGCTCCCGGTCGTACTCGTCCGTGATCTCACCGACGATCTCCTCGAGGATGTCCTCGATGGTGACGATGCCGGCCGTGCCGCCGTACTCGTCGATCACGACGGCCACATGGTTGCGCACCTGCTGCATCTCGCGCAGCAGATCGCCCGCGTTCTTGGTGTCCGGAACGAAGACGGCCGGCCGCATCGCCGTCGACACCAGGTCGGCCTCGGACTCCCGGTTGATGTGCGTCTTGCGGACCAGGTCCTTCAGGTAGACGATCCCGACGATGTCGTCCTCGTTCTCCCCGGTGACCGGGATGCGCGAGAAGCCGGACCGCAGGGCGAGGGTGGTCGCCTGACGCACCGTCTTGTAGCGCTCGATGCAGACCAGGTCGGTGCGCGGCACCATCACCTCGCGCACGAGGGTGTCACCGAGCTCGAAGATCTGGTGCACCATGCGGCGCTCGTCGTCCTCGATGAGCGACTCCTTCTCGGCGAGGTCGACCATCGCCCGCAGCTCGGCCTCGGAGGCGAAGGGGCCCTTGCGGAAGCCCTTGCCGGGGGTGAGCGCGTTGCCGACGAGGATCAGCAGCTGCGGGATCGGCCCCATGATCCTGGCGAGCGGTACCAGGACGTAGGCCGCCGCGGTCGCCGTGTTCAGCGGGTGCTGGCGGCCGATCGTGCGGGGGGAGACGCCCACGGCGACGAAGGAGACCAGCACCATCACGGCGATGGCCACGAGCAGCGCGGTCCAGTTCTCGCCGAACTCGTCGAGGCAGACGTAGGTGACGAGGACCCCGGCCGCCATCTCGCAGGTGACCCGGACCAGCAGCGCCACGTTGAGATAGCGGGTCGGGTCGCCGGCGACCTGGGCGAGCTTCTCGCTGCCGCGCCTGCCCTCCCGTACGGCCTGCTCGGCGCGGAAGATCGAGATGCGGGCGATGCCGGACTCCGCGCACGCCGCGAACCAGGCCACGACCACCAGCAGCACCGCGCCGGTGATCAGTTGCGGGGCGCTCACGAGACGGTGGGGGCCGGGGACGGGCCGGTCAGCCCGCGCTCACCGCGCCAGCTGTCCACGATAGCCGCCTGGAGGCCGAACATCTCGGCCTTCTCGTCCGGCTCCTCGTGGTCGTAGCCGAGCAGGTGCAGCACTCCGTGGACGGTCAGGAGCTGGAGCTCCTCGTCCATGGAGTGCTGCGTCGGGGCTTCCTCGCCCTGCTTCTTCGCGACCTCGGGACAGAGCACGATGTCGCCGAGGAGCCCCTGCGGGGGCTCCTCGTCGTCCTTCGACGGCGGACGGAGCTCGTCCATCGGGAAGGACATGACGTCGGTCGGGCCCGGCAGGTCCATCCACTGGATGTGGAGCTGTTCCATGGCGTCCTCGTCGACGACGATGACGGAGAGCTCCGAGAGCGGGTGGATCCGCATCCGGGTGAGTGCGTAACGGGCGATGTCGAGGATCGCGTGCTCGTCGACCTCGGTTCCGGACTCGTTGTTGACGTCGATCGACATGGTGCGCTGGGTTCTACTTCCGCTGGTAGCCGTTGGCGGCCTGTTGGCCGTCGTCGTACTTCTCGTACGCGTCGACGATACGGCCGACCAGCTTGTGCCGGACGACATCCTCGGACGTGAGCCTCGAGAAGTGGATGTCCGGTACCCCGTCGAGGATTTCCTGGACCTGGCGCAGACCGCTCCTGGCCCCGCCGGGGAGGTCGATCTGGGTGATGTCACCGGTGATCACGATCTTCGAGTCGAAGCCGAGCCGGGTCAGGAACATCTTCATCTGCTCGGTGGTCGTGTTCTGGGCCTCGTCGAGGACCACGAACGCGTCGTTGAGCGTGCGGCCGCGCATGTACGCGAGCGGCGCGACCTCGATCGTGCCCGCCGCCATCAGCCGCGGGATCGAGTCGGGGTCGAGCATGTCGTGCAGCGCGTCGTAGAGCGGGCGCAGATACGGGTCGATCTTGTCGAAGAGGGTGCCGGGCAGGAAGCCGAGCCGCTCCCCCGCCTCGACGGCGGGCCGGGTCAGGATGATCCGGCTGACCTGCTTGGACTGGAGGGCCTGGACCGCCTTGGCCATGGCGAGGTAGGTCTTTCCGGTACCGGCGGGGCCGATGCCGAAGACGATCGTGTTCTTGTCGATCGCGTCGACGTACCGCTTCTGGTTGAGGGTCTTGGGGCGGATGGTGCGGCCGCGGTTGGAGAGGATGTTCTGGGTGAGCACCTCGGCGGGCGTCTCGGGCCCGTCGCCGTCGCCGTTCGCGCTCGCCTTGAGCATGGCGATCGAGCGTTCCACTGCATCCTCCGTCATCGGCTGCCCGGTGCGGAGCACCAGCATCATCTCGTCGAACAGTCGCTGGATCAGAGCGACTTCCGCCGCTTCCCCGATCGCGCTGACCTGGTTGCCCCGAACATGGATGTCGGCCTTCGGGAAGGCCTTCTCGATCACGCGCAACAGGACGTCGCCCGAGCCCAGCACCGTCACCATCGGGTGCGTCGCCGGTACGGTGAAGTGCGCTCGCGCCTGCCCCGGCGCGGGGATGTGGGCTGTCGATGTCTGAGTCATGGGCCGGCACTGTGGCCTGCGCACACCTCCCGCTGAGGGGCCGCGCCGATCGGCGGCCTCCGGAGTACCAAGCGTACGTCGCCGCCGCGCCGTCCCCGAGAGGTTTTCGGCCCCTCCCCTGCCGCCGGGCGGGCTCCGCGGTCCGCCGGCTACGCGGAGTGCCGGAAACCGATGGTCGGCACGGCCCGGCGCCGGGCGGCCGGGGTCGCGGCCGGCGGGATCAGGTCGTCCAGGAAGCCGTAGCGGCCGCGCAGCGCGTGCGGGGCGGCCCGCCACCAGTGGGCCACTTCGGGCCAGCCGGGGGCGGAGAGCGACCCTCCGAACTCCTGGACCGACAGGGCTGCGGTCAGCCCGGCGAAGGCCAGCCGGTCCGCCAGCGGCCAGCCCGCCAGGGTGCCGGTGACGAAGCCCGCCACGTAGACGTCGCCCGCTCCCGTCGGGTCCAGTGCCTCCACGGCGATCCCGGGGACGTGCGCACTCTCCCCGGTACGTCCGTCGACCGCGTACGAGCCCTCCGCGCCCATGGTCACCACCGCGATGGGCACCTTCCGGGCGAGTGCCCGGGCCGCCGCCCGCGGACAGTCGGTGCGCGTGTAGCGCATCGCCTCGCCCGCGTTCGGCAGGAAGGCCTCGCAGTGCTCCAGGTCGGCCAGGGCCCCCAGGTCCCACCGCCCGCTCTCGTCCCAGCCCACGTCCGCGAAGACGCGCGAACCGCGCCGGGCCGCCTCGCCGATCCACTCCTCGCCGCGGCCGGGCCCCAGGGATGCCACGGCGGCGCGGGCTCTCGGCGGGCACTGCGGGAAGGGCCCGGAGCCGGCCGGCGGCGGGGCCTCGTGGCCGTGCGAGACCATCGTGCGCTCGCCCTCGTAGGCCATCGAGACCGTGACGGGGCTGTGCCAGCCGGGGACGGTCCGGGACATGGACAGGTCGATGCCCTCGCCCTGTTCCAGGGCGTCCCAGCAGTACTCCCCGTAGTGGTCGTCGCCGAAGGCAGCGGCCAGCGAGGTGCGCAGACCCAGCCGGGCCAGGGCGGTGGCCATGTTGGCGACGCCGCCGGGACTCGAACCCATGCCGCGCGCCCAGGACTCCGTACCGCGGACCGGTGCCGAGTCCAGGCCGGTGAAGATGATGTCGAGGAAGACCGTACCGGTCAGGAAGACGTCGCAGCCCGGGTCCTCCGGGTCGCGCAGCGGACCGAGCGGGTCCACGGCTGCGGTGCGGCTGTCAGGGTCCCGACTGGTCACGGTGGTCTCCCCTGTTGATCTCGAAGGGCCGTTTCTCGGTGAAATCTGCGAGGCATCCCCACCCGGGGCGGGATCCAAACCCAGTGTGGCGCAGATCACCCACAACGTGCCGTGCGGCCCATGCTCGGGGAGCCGCGGAGGGTCGAGCCCGGGCACCGTGCCACCCGGGGCCGCCCGTGTCAGCCCCGCTTCGGCAGAGGCACCCGCGTCAGGTCCGCGGCCACGGTGAGTTCGCCCTCGAAACCCGCCGCCCGGGCCTGGCGCTCGAATGCGGCCGGGTCGGTGTAGCGCTGCGAGAAGTGCGTCAGCACGAGGTGCCGTACACCCGCGTCCCGCGCCGCCCGCGCCGCCTGGCCGGCGGTGAGGTGCCCGTGGTCGGTGGCCAGCCGTTCGTCCTCGTCGAGGAAGGTCGACTCGATCACCAGCATGTCGCAGCCCTCGGCGAGCTCGGTCACACCGGTGCAGAGCCGGGTGTCCATCACGAACGCGAAGCGCTGCCCGGGCCGTGGCTCGCTGACCTCCTCCAACGTGACGCCGCCGAGGTGCCCGTCCCGCTGGATCCGGCCCACGTCGGGGCCCTTGATCCCGTGCCGGGCGAGCAGTTCGGGCACCATCCGGCGCCCGTCGGGCTCGGTGATCCGGTAGCCGAAGGACTCCACCGGGTGCGAGAGCCGCCGGGTCTCCAGGACGTAGGAGACCCCATGCGCCACGGTTCCGTCCGCGGCCACCGGCTCCTCGCGGATCGGCACGGTCTCGCGGTAGGCCGTGGCGTACCGGAGCCGGTCGAAGAACTTCTGCCCCGACGCCGGGTAGTGCGCGGCGACCGGGTGCGGGACCTGGTCGAGGTTGATCCGCTGGATCACCCCGGCGAGGCCGAGGCTATGGTCACCGTGGAAATGGGTGATGCAGATCCGGTTGATGTCGTGCGCGGCCACCCCGGCACGCAGCATCTGCCGCTGCGTGCCCTCGCCCGGGTCGAAGAGGATGCCCTCGCCGTCCCAGCGCAGCAGGTAGCCGTTGTGGTTGCGGTGGCGGGTGGGCACCTGGCTGGCGGTGCCCAGCACCACGAACTCCCTGACGGACACGCGCTATCCCGGGGGCCACTGGAGGCCGCGGCCGCCCAGGACGTGCGCGTGGGCGTGCCATACGGTCTGGCCGGCCCCGGAGCCGGTGTTGAAGACGATCCGGTAGCCGTGGTCGTCGATCTTCTCGTCGGCGGCGACCCGTGCGGCCTCACGCAGTATGTCGGCGGCGACGCCCGGCTCGGCGGCCGCGAGCGACGCGGCGTCGGGGTAGTGCACCTTGGGGATGACGAGCACGTGTGTGGGCGCCTGCGGGTTGATGTCCCGGAAGGCGACGGTGGTTTCGGTCTCCCGGACCACGGTCGCCGGGATGGACCCCTCGACGATCTTGCAGAACAGGCAGTCGGCCTGCGGTTCCCCGGCCATTGCGCACCCTCCCGTGACGTTGATCGGTTTGGGCATCGTATCCAGCCGGGGCCGGCGGCGGGCGTGCGTTCCGGCCGGTCAGGCCCAGCGTCCCGTCAGGCCCAGCGTTTGATCAGGCCCAGCGTCCGGTCCGGGCCAGCAGGACCGCCACGGCCGCGGTGCCGGCCGTGGAGGTCCGCAGGACAGAACGGCCCAGGCGGTAGGGGTGCGCCCCCGCCGCGGCGAAGACCGCGAGCTCCTCCGGGGAGACCCCGCCCTCCGGGCCGACCACCAGGACGACGGAGCCGGTGACGGGCAGCTCGGCCGTGGCCAGGGCCTGCGAGGGGGTGTCGCGGTCCTCGTGCAGGACCATCGCCAGATCGGCGTCCGCCAGCAGCGCCGCGACCTGCTTCGTGGACAGGGCCTCGGCCACCTCCGGGAAGCGGACCCGGCGGGACTGCTTGCCCGCCTCGCGGGCCGTGGCCCGCCACTTGGCGAGGGACTTGGCCCCGCGGTCGCCACGCCACTGCGTGATGCAGCGCGAGGCCTGCCAGGGCACGATCGCGTCCACGCCGGTCTCGGTCATGGTCTCGACGGCCAGCTCGCCCCGGTCCCCCTTGGGCAGGGCCTGGACCACGGTGATGCGCAGCGCGGGCTCCTCCTCCCGCCCGGCGGCGGCGACCGCCACGACGAGTCGGTCCTTGCCCTCGGCCGCCTCGACCACCGCCTCCGCCCAGCCGCCGCGGCCGTCCGTCAGGACCACCTGCTCACCCGGGTTCAGCCGCTTCACGGACACCGCGTGCCGGCCCTCCGGGCCGTCCAGGACGAACTCCGCCCCCGCGGGGACCTCTTCGACCACGAACACCGGGGCCGTCATGACGCACTCCTCATCTTCATTTCCTTCAACATCGCCTGTGCCTGCGCCAGTTCGGCCGCCAGTACCTCCACCAGCTGCGCCGCCGGCAGCGCCCGCGCGAGCCGGTGCCCCTGGCCCGCCCACAGGGCCATGCCCTGCGGGTCGCCGGCCGCCGCGGCCGCCTTGCGCAGCCCCGAGGTCAGGTGGTGGACCTGGGGGTAGGCGGCCGGGGCGTAGGGGCCGTGCTCCCGCACGAAACGGTTGACCAGCCCCCGCGCCGGCCTCCCGGAGAAGGCCCGGGTCAGCTCCGTCCGGACGAAGAGCGGGTCGGTCAGCGCCTTCTTGTGCACGGGGTCGGCGCCCGACTCCGGACACGCCAGGAAGGCCGTCCCGAGCTGCGCCGCCGCCGCGCCGGCCGCCAGCAGGGCGGCGATCTGCGCGCCGCGCATGACCCCGCCCGCGGCGACGATCGGCAGGGCGACCGCCTCCCGTACCTGCGCCACCAGCGCCAGCAGTCCGACCGCCGCCGTGCCGTCCGTCTGCGGGTCGTCCCGGTGGGTGCCCTGGTGGCCGCCCGCCTCGACGCCCTGCACGCACACGGCGTCGGCGCCCGCCCGCTGGGCGCTGCGGGCCTCCTCGGCGGAGGTCGCCGTGACGATGGTGTGGGTCCCGGCCTTGCGCAGGGCGGCGAGGACCTCGGGGGCGGGACAGCCGAAGGTGAACGACACGACCGGGACCGGGTCCTCCAGCAGGATGGCGAGCTTGGCGTCGTAGCCGTCGTCGCTGGTGCCGATGACGTCCTCCTCGGCGAGCGAGATCTCGTACCAGCTGGCCTCGCCGGCCAGCTGCCCGCGGTACGCCTCCACCGCGGCCGGGTCGACGTACCCGGTCTGTGGCATGAAGAGGTTGACGCCGAAGCGGTGCCGGGTGAGCGCCCGCACCTGCTTGATCTCCTGGTACATCCCGTCGGCGGTCTTGTAGCCGCCGGCCAGGAAACCCAGCGCGCCCGCCTCGCACACGGCGGCGACGAGCGGCGGGCAGGAAGCGCCGCCGGCCATGGGAGCCTGCACGATCGGATGGAGGGAGAGACCGTTCGCGGCGGTGGACATGGCTGCATCGTGCCACGTCCCGCCCAGGGCGCCGAATCACCGCATTCGCCTGGCATAGTCCCGTTCCCGGCGGGCGGACGGCCGGCCTCGCGGGCACGCGAAGAGCCCGGCCCGGGGTGTCCCCGGACCGGGCTCGAAAGCGGCGTCCGCCGTGCGGTCAGCGACCGTTGAAAGCATCCTTCAGACGGCTGAAGAGGCCCTGCTGGCCCGGCGCGAACTGGCCCATGGGCCGCTCCTCACCGCGCAGCTTCGCCAGCTGGCGCAGCAGTTCCTCCTGCTGGGCGTCCAGCTTGGTCGGGGTGGTGACCTCGACGTGGACGATCAGGTCTCCGCGCCCGCCGCCGCGCAGGTGGGTGACGCCGCGCCCGTGCAGCGGGATCGCTTGGCCAGACCCGGTGCCGGGCCGGATGTCGATCTCCTCCAGGCCGTCCAACGTCTCCAGCGGACATTTGGTGCCGAGCGCGGCCGCCGTCATCGGGATGGTGACGGTGCAGTGCAGGTCGTCCCCGCGCCGCTGGAAGGTCGGGTGCGCCAGTTCGTGGATCTCCACGTACAGGTCGCCGGCGGGGCCGCCGCCGGGGCCGACCTCGCCCTCGCCCGCGAGCTGGATCCGGGTGCCGTTCTCCACACCGGCCGGGATCTTGACCGTGAGGCTGCGGCGGGAGCGGATCCGGCCGTCGCCCGCGCACTCGTGGCACGGGGTCGGGACGACGGTGCCGAAGCCCTGGCACTGGGGGCAGGGGCGCGAGGTCATGACCTGGCCCAGGAAGGACCGGGTGACCTGGGAGACCTCACCGCGTCCACGGCACATGTCGCAGGTCTGCGCCGAGGTCCCGGGGGCCGCGCCCTCACCGGAGCAGGTGGTGCAGACGACGGCCGTGTCGACCTGGATGTCCTTGGTCGTCCCGAAGGCCGCCTCGTCCAGCTCCAGGTCGAGGCGGATCATGGCATCCTGGCCGCGCCGGGTCCGCGAGCGCGGTCCGCGCTGCGAGGCCTGGCCGAAGAAGGCGTCCATGATGTCGGAGAAGTTGCCGAAGCCGCCCGCCCCGAATCCGCCGGCTCCGCCGCCGCCCGAGGAGGACAGCGGGTCGCCGCCGAGGTCGTAGACCTGCTTCTTCTGCGGGTCCGACAGCACCTCGTAGGCCGCGTTGATCTCCTTGAAGCGCTCCTGCGTCTTCGGGTCCGGATTCACATCCGGGTGGAGTTCACGCGCGAGGCGCCGGAAGGCCTTCTTGATCTCGTCCTGCGATGCGTCGCGGCGCACGCCGAGAACGGCGTAGTAGTCCGTGGCCACTTACGACTCCGCCAGGATCTGTCCGACGTAACGTGCCACTGCGCGTACCGCTCCCATCGTTCCGGGGTAGTCCATGCGGGTCGGTCCGACCACGCCGAGTTTGGCGACGGTTTCGCCGCCCGAACCGTAACCGACCGAGACGACCGACGTGGAGTTGAGCCCCTCGTAGGCGTTCTCGTGCCCGATCCTTACGGCCATTCCCGACTCGTTGGCCTCGCCGAGGAGCTTGAGGAGCACGACCTGCTCCTCCAGCGCCTCCAGCACCGGCCTGATCGTCAGGGGGAAATCGTGTCCGAAGCGGGTGAGATTGGCGGTACCGCCGATCATCAGCCGCTCCTCCGCCTCCTCGACCAGGGTTTCGAGGAGCGTCGAGAGCACGGTGGACACCGTGCCCCGGTCCTCGGCCTCGAAGGACTCGGGGAGGTCCTGGACGAGCGGGGGGACATCGGTGAAGCGCCGGCCGACGACCCGGCTGTTGAGCCGGGCCCGCAGGTCGGCCAGCGAGGCCTCGCCGAAGGGGCTCGGGCAGTCGACGAGCCGCTGCTCGACGCGCCCGGTGTCCGTGATCAGTACGAGCATCAGCCGCGCGGGGGCGAGCGAGAGCAGCTCCACGTGCCGGACGGTCGACCGGGTCAGGCTGGGGTACTGCACGACCGCGACCTGACGGGTGAGCTGCGCGAGCAGCCGCACCGTACGGCCGACGACGTCGTCGAGGTCGACGGCCCCGTCGAGGAAGTTCTGGATGGCGCGACGCTCGGGCGTCGACAGCGGCTTGACCCCCGCGAGCTTGTCGACGAAGAGGCGGTAGCCCTTGTCGGTGGGGATCCGGCCGGCGCTGGTGTGGGGCTGGGCGATGTAGCCCTCTTCCTCCAGCACCGCCATGTCGTTGCGCACGGTGGCGGGCGAGACGCCGAGCCGGTGCCGCTCGGTGAGCGCCTTGGAGCCGACCGGCTCCTCCGTCCCGACGTAGTCCTGGACGATGGCGCGCAGCACTTCGAGTCTGCGTTCGCTGAGCATCGCGCACACCTCCAGCCTGATCCGTTGCCGTGTTCTGCCGTGTTCTGCCGTTCGTTGGCACTCTGTGCGTTCGAGTGCCAGAGATCCCCCGCTCAGTGTACGGCCGGGTGGTGAGACCGTGGCAAGGGAGGCCCGCCAGGGTAGCGTCGCGGCATGGACGTGCATTGGGAAGAGGCGGGCTGGGAACGGCTCACCGCAAGGACCGGCCGGCGGCGTCTGCCGGTGTGGGACTGCACGGTGGGACTGGTGGTGGGGGACGGGTCCGTCCTCCTCGTCGACCCCGGATCGTGCGTGCGCGAGGGCACCGAGGTGCGGGCCGAGGCCAAGCGACTGACGGGCCGGAGCGTGACCCATATCGCATTCACGCACGGTCATTTCGATCACGTCCTGGGCGCGTCCGCCTTCCCCGGGGCCCAGGTCTTCGGCGCGGTCGGGCTGGCCGCGCTGCTCGCCACGGGCCGCGAGGAGCTGCGCCGGGACGCGGTGCGGCACGGGCTCGCGCAGGCGGAGGCGAGCGAGGCGGTGGACCGCCTGGTGCTGCCCGGCCACCAGGTGTCGGGCGAGTGGACGCTGGACCTGGGCGGGGTGCAGGTGCTGCTGGCCAACGTGGGGCCCGGGCACACCGGACACGACCTGGCCGTCTTCGTCGCGGGTGACCGCGAGACCGTGTTCTGCGGGGACCTGGTCGAGGAATCGGGCGAGCCGGTGGCCGGCCCGGACGCCGTGCCGCGGCAGTGGCCCGCGGCCCTGGACCGGCTCCTGGCGCTGGGCGGCGAGGACGCACTGTACGTACCCGGTCACGGAGCAGTGGTCGACGCGCGGTTCGTGCGTGCGCAACGCGCCACACTGGCGGCCCGTTCCGGCGTGTCGTAGCGGGGAGGGCCACCGCTCTCCTAGTGTCGACCGGATGCGCGAGTACTCCCCCGACCTGACCCCGCAGTGGAAGCGCCCCAAGGCCGTCCCGGAGGTCGCCGCGGACCCGGACCTGGTCGTCGAGGTGGCGGGTACGGACTTCTGCGGCGCGGTGGTGGCCTGCGAGGCGGGGACGGTGACCCTGGAGGACCGGTTCGGCAAGCGCCGGGTGTTCCCCATGGAGCCGCGGGCCTTCCTGCTGGACGGCGCGGTGGTCACCCTGGTCCGCCCGTCGCGGGGCCCGTCGGCGCCGGCCCGGACGGCATCGGGGTCGATCGCCGTCCCCGGCGCGCGGGCGCGGGTGGCCCGGGCGGGCCGGATCTACGTGGAGGGCCGCCACGACGCCGAGCTGGTGGAGCGGGTCTGGGGCGACGACCTGCGCATCGAGGGCGTCGTGGTCGAATACCTGGAGGGCGTCGACGACCTCCCCGCGGTGGTCGCGGAGTTCGGTCCGGCGCCGGACGCCCGGCTGGGGGTGCTGGTGGACCACCTGGTGCCGGGCTCGAAGGAGTCCCGTATCGCCGCCGCTGTCGCCGCCACCTCGCCCGACGTGCTGGTGGTCGGCCATCCGTACGTGGACGTCTGGCAGGCCGTGAAGCCCTCGGCGCTGGGCATCGCCGCATGGCCGGTGGTCCCGCGCGGCCAGGACTGGAAGACGGGCGTCTGCCGCGCCCTGGGCTGGCCGGAGAACACCGGGGCCGCTTGGCAGCACATCCTGTCCCGGGTGGGCTCCTACAAGGACCTGGAGCCGACCCTGCTGGGCCGCGTGGAGGAGCTCATCGACTTCGTCACGGGTGACGGCGGGGCCTGACGCCGTCGAAGGTTTCCGAAGTCGCTCGTGTCCAGCTCGATGGCGAGCAGTTCCGGCGGCAGCGGCTCGCCGCACTCCGAGACCGGCCGGGAGCGGTCCACGGCGTCGTTACCCCGACCGGCCGGGATCGTCAGCGGGACGCACTGCGCGACGACGGGTCGGCGGCGGCCCGGGGACGGCGCGGCAGTCCGAACGAGGATCCGGTGGTCTTCACCCCGGCGGGTGATCAGTCCACCAGGTCCCGCACCACCGCGTCGGCCAGCAGCCGCCCACGCAGGGTCAGCACGGCCCGCCCGGCCTCGTAGGGGTCCGGCTCCAGCAGCTCGTCGGCGAGGGCCTTGCGGGAAGCGGCCAGACCGGCCGGGGCGAGCAGGGACAGCGGGACGCCGTCCACGAGGCGCAGCTCCAGCAGGATCCGCTCCACGCGGCGGTCCTCCGCCGAGAGCAGCTCGCGCCCCGCCCCCGGGGAGCGCCCCTCGGCGAGGGCGGCGGCGTAGGCACCGGGGTGCTTGACGTTCCACCAGCGCACCCCGCCCACATGCGAGTGCGCCCCCGGTCCGGCGCCCCACCAGTCGGCGCCGCGCCAGTACAGCTCGTTGTGCAGGCAGCGCCCGGCGTCCGAGGTGGCCCAGTTCGACACCTCGTACCAGGAGTACCCCGCCTGGGCCATGACCTCGTCGGCGATCAGGTAGCGGTCGGCGTGGACGTCGTCGTCCGTCATGGGGACCTCGCCGCGGCGGATCCGGCGGGCCAGCTGGGTGCCCTCCTCGACGATCAGCGCGTAGGCACTGACGTGGTCCGGGCCGGCCCCGAGGGCGGCGGCGAGGGAGTCGCGCCAGTCCTGGTCCGTCTCGCCCGGGGTGCCGTAGATCAGGTCGAGGTTGACGTGCTCGAAGCCCGCCGCGCGGGCCTCCGCCACGCACGCCTCGGGGCGCCCGGGTGTGTGGGTGCGGTCCAGGACCTTCAGGACGTGCTGCTTGGCGCTCTGCATGCCGAACGAGATCCGGTTGAAGCCGCCGGCCCGCAGCTCCGCCAGGTAGGCCGGGTCCACGGACTCCGGATTGGCCTCCGTGGTGATCTCGGCGTCGTCGGCCAGGCCGAACTCGTCCCGGATCGCCGCGAGCATCTGTACGAGGTCCCCGGCGGGCAGCAGCGTCGGCGTGCCGCCGCCGACGAAGACGGTGCGGACGGACCTCGGGTCGTCGCCGAGCACCTTCCGTGCGAGCCGGACCTCGTCGATCAGGGTGGCGGCGTAGTTCTCGCGGGAGGCGAGCACGCCTCCCGTGCCCCGTAGCTCGGTCGCCGTGTAGGTGTTGAAGTCGCAGTACCCGCAGCGTGTGGCGCAGTACGGGACGTGCAGGTAGAACCCGAGCGGCCGCTCCCCCGCGCCCGCCAGGGCGTGCGACGGCAGCGAGCCGTCTTCGGGCATGGGTTCACCGTCGGGGAGTGCGGAAGGCATACCCCCATCATCCCGCACGCGGCAGCCCGCCCTGCCCGCCCGCCCCACGGCCGCCGGCGCACCGGCGGCCGTGGGGCGGGGCGTGGGGTGCGGGCCGACGCCCCGCACCGCCGGGCCCGCGGCGGGCGTCAGGCCTCGCGGGCTCCCTCGTACATCTCTTCGATCAGGTGCTTGAACTCACGCTCGACCACCGGCCGCTTGAGCTTCAGGCTGGGCGTGAGGTCGCCGTGCTCGACGTCGAGGTCGCGCGGCAGGATCCGGAACTTCTTGACCGTCTGCCACCGCTGGAGGCCCTCGTTCAGGGTCTGGACGTAGGTCTCGATCAGCCGGTCGGTCTCCGGCGCCGCCAGGACCTCCTGGTACGTGCGGCCCTCCAGCCCGTTCTCGGCCGCCCAGCCGAGGATCGACGGCTCGTCGAGGGCGATCAGCGCCGAGCAGAAGTTCCGGTCGGCGCCGTGCACGACGATGGTCGACACGTACGGGCAGATCGCCTTGAACTGGCCCTCGATCTCGGCCGGGGCGACGTACTTGCCGCCCGAGGTCTTGATCAGGTCCTTCTTGCGGTCGGTGATGCGCAGGTAGCCGTCGGGCGACAGCTCGCCGATGTCGCCGGTGTGCAGCCAGCCGTCGGACTCCAGGACCTCGGCGGTCTTGTCCGGCTGCCCGTGGTAGCCCTCCATGATGCCGGGGCCGCGCAGCAGGACCTCGCCGTCGTCGGCGATGCGGACCTCGGTGCCGGGGAGCGGCTTGCCGACCGTGCCGGTGCGGTACGCCTCGCCGGGGTTGACGAAGGAGGCCGCGCTGGACTCCGTCAGGCCGTAGCCCTCCAGGATGTGGATGCCCGCGCCGGAGAAGAAGAAGCCGATGTCGGGGGCCAGGGCCGAGGCACCGGACACGGCAGCGCGCAGCTTCCCGCCGAAGGCGTCGCGGAGCTTGGAGTAGACGAGCGCGTCGGCGATCTTGTGCTTGGTGGTGAGGCCGAGGGGGGCGGTCGCCCGCCCGGTGCGGCGGTAGTTGTCCTGCGTGACCCTGGCGTACTCGCGGGCGACGCCGGCGGACCACTGGAAGATCTTGTACTTGGCGCCGCCGGCGGCCCGGGCCTTGGCGGCCACGCCGTTGTAGACCTTCTCGAAGATGCGCGGGACGGCGGCCATGTAGGTGGGCTGCACGACCGGCAGATTCTCGATGATCTTGTCGATGCGGCCGTCGACGGCCGTCACGTGACCGGCCTCGATCTGGCCGGAGGTCAGCACCTTGCCGAAGACGTGGGCCAGCGGCAGCCAGAGGTACTGGACGTCCTCCTTGCCGATCAGGCCGGTGGCGACCATGGCCTTGGCGAGGTACGACCAGTTGTCGTGCAGCAGGCGCACGCCCTTGGGCCGGCCGGTGGTGCCGGAGGTGTAGATGAGGGTGGCGAGCTGGTCGGAGGTGATGGACGCGATGCGCTCGTCGACGGCCCCGGGGTGCTTGGTGAGGTGCTCCTTGCCTCTCTCCTCCAGCTCGGCCAGCGAGAGCACCCAGCCCTCCGGGTCACCCTCGACGGCGACCGCGTCGTCGGCGTCCAGGACCACGACGTGGCGCAGGCCCGGCAAGTCGGCGCGGCGCTCGCGCGCCTTCGCCAACTGCTTCGCGTCCTCGGCGATGAGCACCCGGCTCTCGGAGTCCGCGAGGATGAACGCCGACTCGTCCGCGTTGGTGCTGGGGTAGATCGTGGTGACCGCGCCGCCGGCGCACATCACACCGAGGTCGGAGAGGATCCACTCCACCCGGGTGTTGGAGGCGAGCGCCACACGCTGTTCCGTTTCGAGGCCGAGGGAGATCAGCCCGGCCGCGATGGCGAAGACCCGGTCGGCGGCCTGACTCCAGCTCAGGGACTTCCAGTCGTCCGGTGCGCCCTGGCCGCCGGCCGCCGGCACCGGATACCGGTAGGCCTCGTCGTTCGGCGTCGCGGCGACGCGCTCACGGAAGAGCACCGCCACGGTGGGCGGGCGGTTCTCGAGATAGGTCTGTGTGTCGCTCACGACATCCTCCGGACCGGTCCACGCGGCAGAGCGTGGGCGTGGGGCGCTGGGTGCGCTTGGGACTGGCGGGTTTGCAGCCGCTGACTTTTTAAACTGACGAGTAACCGTTGAGCAGTGATCAGCCTAGAGCGCCTCCGGCGTGCGCGTAAGAGCCAGTGAGCGGCCGGTTCATAACGAAACAGGCCCCTGCGCCGATGCGCGGGGGCCTGTGTACGCCGGGTGACGGAGGGACGGCTACTTCTTCTTGCCGCCGGACTCGTCACTGGAGAGGACGGCGATGAAGGCCTCCTGCGGGACCTCCACGGAGCCGACCATCTTCATGCGCTTCTTGCCTTCCTTCTGCTTCTCCAGCAGCTTCCGCTTGCGGGAGATGTCACCGCCGTAGCACTTGGCGAGGACGTCCTTGCGGATGGCGCGGATGGTCTCGCGGGCGATGACGCGGGAGCCGATCGCGGCCTGGACCGGCACCTCGAAGGCCTGCCGCGGGATCAGCTCGCGCAGCTTGGCGACGAGGCGCACGCCATAGGCGTAGGCGGCGTCCTTGTGGCAGACGGCGGAGAAGGCGTCGACCTTGTCGCCGTGCAGCAGGATGTCGACCTTGACCAGGCTGGAGGCCTGCTCGCCGGTGGGCTCGTAGTCGAGGGAGGCGTAGCCGCGCGTCTTGGACTTCAGCTGGTCGAAGAAGTCGAAGACGATCTCGGCGAGCGGGAGGGTGTAGCGGATCTCGACGCGGTCCTCGGAGAGGTAGTCCATGCCGAGGAGGGTGCCGCGGCGCTGCTGGCACAGCTCCATGATCGCACCGATGAACTCGGTCGGGGCGAGCACGGTGGCCCGGACGACCGGCTCGAAGACGTCCTTGATCTTGCCTTCGGGGAACTCGCTCGGGTTGGTGACGGTGACTTCCTTGCCGTCCTCCAGGACCACCCGGTAGACCACGTTGGGCGCGGTGGCGATCAGGTCGAGGCCGAACTCGCGCTCCAGGCGCTCGCGGACCACGTCCAGGTGGAGCAGGCCGAGGAAGCCGACGCGGAAGCCGAAGCCCAGCGCCGCCGAGGTCTCGGGCTCGTAGACCAGCGCGGCGTCGTTGAGCTGGAGCTTGTCCAGGGCCTCGCGCAGGTCGGGGTAGTCGGAGCCGTCCAGCGGGTAGAGGCCCGAGAAGACCATCGGCTTCGGGTCCTTGTAGCCGCCGAGGGCTTCGGTCGCGCCGTTGTTCAGGCTGGTGATGGTGTCACCGACCTTGGACTGGCGGACGTCCTTCACGCCGGTGATGATGTAGCCCACCTCGCCGACGCCGATGCCGTCGGCCGGGGTCATCTCCGGGGAGGAGACACCGATCTCCAGCAGTTCGTGGGTGGCGCCGGTGGACATCATCTTGATGCGCTCGCGCTTGTTGAGCTGGCCGTCGACCACACGGACGTACGTCACGACACCGCGGTACGAGTCGTAGACCGAGTCGAAGATCATCGCGCGGGCGGGGGCGTCCTTGACGCCGACCGGGGCCGGGACGGTGGCGACGACCTTGTCCAGCAGGGCGTCGACGCCCATACCGGTCTTGGCCGAGACGCGCAGCACGTCGTCGGGGTCACAGCCGACCAGGTTCGCGAGCTCCTCGGCGAACTTCTCCGGCTGGGCGGCCGGCAGGTCGATCTTGTTGAGGACCGGGACGATCGCGAGGTCGTTCTCCATCGCCAGGTACAGATTGGCGAGGGTCTGCGCCTCGATGCCCTGGGCGGCGTCCACCAGCAGGATCGTGCCCTCGCACGCGGCGAGCGAGCGCGAGACCTCGTAGGTGAAGTCGACGTGCCCAGGGGTGTCGATCATGTTGAGGATGTGGGTGCTGCCCTGACCCTCGCCCGTGGTGGGCGCCCAGGGCAGTCGCACCGCCTGGGACTTGATCGTGATGCCGCGCTCACGCTCGATGTCCATGCGGTCGAGGTACTGGGCGCGCATCTGCCGCTGATCGACGACACCGGTGAGCTGGAGCATCCGGTCGGCAAGGGTCGACTTGCCGTGGTCGATGTGCGCGATGATGCAGAAGTTGCGGATCAGCGCCGGGTCGGTACGGCTCGGCTCGGGCACGTGGCTGGGGATCGCGGGCACGCAGTGTCCTGATTCTCGGGTCGCAGTCGGAAGCGTCTTCGGAGCGTCGGTCGCAGCGGACGGCCCGGCTCCGGTCGCTCTCGGCGGCACGATGTCGGTCCATACGCAGGCTCCCATGGTCCCATGGACGGGGCAGTGCGCTCGGTTTGGGCCGCCGGGAGCGTGCCTGGTAGCCTGGGCAGCTGTGTCTCGCATGCCCTCTCACCAGGGGGACCCTGGACGAAGTCCGGGGGAGGGACACCATCCGAAGATCAACCCCTGAACCTGAAAAGGCTCTTTCGTGGCGAACATCAAGTCCCAGATCAAGCGGAACAAGACCAACGAGAAGGCTCGCCTTCGCAACAAGTCGGTCAAGTCCGAGCTGCGCACCTTCATCCGCAAGGCCAACGAGGCCATCCTCGCCGGCGACGCGGAGAAGGCCACCGCTGCGGCCCGCCTGGCTTCCAAGAAGCTGGACAAGGCCGTCTCGAAGGGTGTCATCCACAAGAACGCCGCCGCCAACAAGAAGTCGGCGCTGGCCTCCAAGGTTGCCGCCATCTGAGTTCCGCACTCGATGTGATCGCCGGAAGGGACCCAGCGGGCCCTCTCTCCCGCTCCTGACCGGCAACCCGCTCCGCACACGAAGCGTTCGCCACGCGGGTGCGGAGCAACCGAGCAGTGACCGAAGGCCCCGGTCGTCCCCCTTCCCCAGGGTGACGACCGGGGCCTTCGCGCAGCCCGGGCAGGAAAGCGGGACGGGCGGGGCAGGGCCGGCGGTCAGCGGCGCTGGGGGCGGGCCGCGCGGGCCACCGCGACGACCGCCTTCTCCAGGGCGTACTCGGGATCGTCGCCCCCGCCCTTGACGCCCGCGTCCGCGGCGGCCACGGCGCGCAGGGCGTCCGCGACGCCGTCCGCCGACCAGCCCCGCATCTGCTGGCGGACCCGGTCGATCTTCCACGGTGGCATGCCGAGATCACGGGCCAGGTCCCCGGGGCGGGCCCCACGCGGTGCTGCGGCGAGCTTGCCGATGGCGCGGACCGCCTGGGCCAGCGCACTGGTGATCAGGACCGGCGCCACACCGGTGGCCAGGGACCAGCGCAGGGCCTCCAGGGCCTCGGCCGCGCGCCCCTCGACCGCACGGTCGGCGACCGTGAAGCTGGATGCCTCGGCGCGCCCGGTGTAGTAGCGGCCGACGACGGCCTCGTCGATGGTTCCCTCGACGTCCGCGCACAGCTGGGCCGCGGCGCTCGCCAGCTCCCGCAGGTCGCTGCCGATCGCGTCGACCAGCGTCTGACACGCCTCCGGGGTGGCCGACCGGCCCAGCGTGCGGAACTCGCCCCGCACGAAGGCGAGCCGGTCCGCCGCCTTCGTCATCTTCGGGCAGGCGATCTCCCGGGCGCCCGCCTTGCGGGCGGCGTCCAGGAGGCCCTTGCCCTTGACTCCGCCCGCGTGGAGGAGGACCAGCGTGATCTCCTCGTAGGGCGCGGCGAGGTAGGCCTTGACCTCCTTGACCGTGTCGGCGGAGAGGTCCTGCGCGTTGCGCACGACCAGCACCTTGCGCTCGGAGAAGAGCGAGGGGCTGGCCAGCTCGGCCAGGGTGCCGGGCTGGAGCTGGTCGGAGGTGAGGTCGCGGACGTCTGTGTCGGCGTCGGCGGCCCGGGCGGCCGCCACCACCTCCCGCACGGCGCGGTCGAGCAGCAGTTCCTCCTGCCCCACCGCGAGGGTGATCGGGGCGAGGGGATCGTCGGTGGAGTTCTTCCTGGTGGCCATCGCCTCCAGCATCCCACGCCGCGCTGACAGCCCCCCGCGCCCCGGCCCCCTCCACCGGGTGTTCGACAATGGCCCGGTGAACGTGCGACATGTACTCGTCCTGCCCGACCGCGACGCCGCCGAGGAGGTGGCCCAGGAGGCCGTCGACCGCTTCGGTCTCCCGGAGGAGCCGCAGTTGGTACGCGACGCGCTGGCCGGCGAGGACGACGCCGAGGACGCCCAATGGCTGGTCGTCGTCGAGGATCCGCGGGAACGGCTCGACGCCACTGCTCTGGACGGCCTCGCCGCCGAGTACGAAGGCTGGCTGGAGGCCCCCTGAGCCCCGCCCGGGCCGGGGCCGGAGGTCAGGCCTTGTGCACGATCTGGACGTCCAGCGTGATGTCCACGCTGGACCCGATCGCCGCGATCCCGTGCGCCAGCATCGACTGCCAGTTGAGGGTGAAGTCCTCGCGGTGCAGCTCGGCGGTGGCCCGGCAGGCCGCCCGCACCTCACCCTCCATGCCCGTCCCGAGGCCCAGGTACTGGGTGTCCAGGGTCACGGACCGGCTCACTCCGTGCAGGGTCAGCGCACCGGCAACGGCCCAGCGGCTGCCGCTGCGGTGCATGAAGCGTTCGCTGTAGAACTCCACCGTGGGGTGGCGGGCCGCGTCCAGGAAGTCGCCCGACCGCAGGTGGTCGTCGCGCAGCCGCACCCCGGTGTCGATGCTCGCAGCATCGATGATCACGTGCATGGAGGAGTCCTCCATGCGGTCCGCTATCCGCACCGCCCCGGCGAACGTGTTGAAGCGCCCGTTGATGCGGGCCAGGCCGATGTGGCGGGCCGTGAAACCGATGGACGAGTGCGTCGGGTCGATCTCCCAGTGACCGGGCTGCGGCAGGACCGGGGGCTCCACCGCGTCGAGGACGATCTCCGCCGTACCGGGCTGCGCGGGGTCTCCCACGAGCGTGACCCCGTGGAACGGCGTGTACCCCTCTGCGGTGACGGAGAGCCGGTACTCCCCTTCCGGAACGGTGGCGGTGAAGCCGCCGAACGGGTCGGTCTCGCCGCCGACGATCCGGCGGCCGATCGGATCCGTCACCTCGAACGCGGCCTGCCGGATGGGCCGGTGGACCGTGTCGAGGACTCGGCAGCTGAGCAGACGCGCCGTCGGCGGCAGCGTCAGTGTCGCGGATGTGTGCGGGCTGGAACTTCCGGCCGACTCCATCCCCCGTCGGCGACCGAACATGACGTGTGCACCCCCGTGCTGTATGGACTGGGACCGTTCTGGCGAAGACGCATTCGATCATGCTGTCGGGTTGTGGGCAAACAGAACACTCGCGCCCGGTATGGCCGCGTCGGTCACGCCGCCTCCTGGCCGGAAACGCACGCAGCCGAACGCCGGATCCACTGACGGCGATCGAGCCGTCGGTGTCGGTGCGCAGCACCGTCGCACCCACGGCCCGCAGGCGGGTGAGCGTACCCGGCGCGGGGTGCCCGTACCGGTTTTTTGTCCCGACGGGAACAATCGCGAGCCTGGGCCGGACCCGCTCGTACAGCCCGGGATCCTGGTGCGCGGAGCCGTGGTGGGCGACCTTGAGGACATCGACCGGCCCCAGCTGCGGATGCTCCCTCAGGAGGGCCTGCTGCGCGGCCGGTTCGAGGTCTCCGAGCAGGAGCAGGGTCAGCCCCGCGGCGCGCACCAGCAGGACGACGCTCGCGTCGTTGGGCCCCGGGAAGGGCGAGCCGCCCGGCGGGGGCCACAGCACCTGCCATTCCAGCGGCCCGGCTCGGCGCCGCTCCCCCTGCACGGCGCGTACCACCGGCACCCCGGCTGCCGCGGCGGTCCGGCGGACGAACGCGGCCTGCCCCGGCGGCTCCTCCAGCACGGTGGTCTGGACCACCCCCACGGAGCGGCCCCGCAGCACGCCCCGCAGCCCTCCCACATGGTCGGCGTGGAAGTGCGTCAGCAGCAGCATCGGCACCCGGCGCACCCCCAGCCCGCGCAGGCACTCGTCCACCGGCCCGGGCTCCGCGCCGGCATCCACCACCAGCGCCTCCCCCGGGCCGACGGCCAGAACGCCGGCGTCCCCCTGCCCCACGGCGCACTGGACGTAACTCCAGTCGGGCGGAGGCCAGCCGGTGAGCGTGCGGGTGAGCTGCGGCGGCCGCAGTACCGCGAGGAGCAGCAGCACCGCCAGCGCGGAGCACAGCCACCGCCGCCGCCTCCACCGGGCACCGAGAACCACGGCCGTCAGGGTGGCGGCGGTCAGCAGCAGGCCGCCGGCGAGTCCGCCCGGCCAGGAGAGCTCGGCGCCGGGAAGCCCCGCCCCGGCCCGCGCGACGGCCGCGATCCACCCCGCGGGCACCCCGGCGCACCGGGCGAGCACCTCCGCGGCGGGCATCGAGAGCGGGGCCGCGGCCAGGGTGGCGAAGCCGAGGACGGTCGCCGGACCGGCGGCCAGCTCGGCCAGCAGGTTGCACGGCACCGCCACCAGGCTGACCCGGGCCGCGAGCACGGCGACGACGGGCGCGCACACCGCCTGGGCGGCGGCGGCAGCCCCCAGCGCCTCGGCGAGCCGGGGTCCCGCCCCGCGCCGCCGCAGGGCCCCGCTCCACCGCGGAGCGAGGGTCAGCAGCGCCCCCGTGGCCAGGACCGAGAGCAGGAAGCCGGGACTGCGGGCCAGCCACGGGTCGTAAAGCACCAGCAGCAGCACGGCGGCGCCCAGCGCAGGAATCAGGGACCGGCGCCGGCCGGTGGCGATGGCCAGCAGGGTGACCGCCCCGCAGGCCGCCGCCCGCAGCACGCTCGGCTCCGGACGGCACACCACCACGAAGGCCAGCGTCAGGGCCGCCCCGCACACGGCGGTCGCCCGCAGCGAAAGCCCCAGCCGGGGCGCCAGCCCCCGCCGCTCGGCCTGCTGGGCGCGGCCCGGGGGCCCGATGAGCAGGAACAGCACCACGGTCAGGTTCGACCCGGAAACGGCCAGCAAATGGAGCAGATCGGTGGCCCGGAAGGCCTCGTGCAGGTCGGGCGGGACCCTGGACGTGTCCCCGACGACCAGTCCCGGCAGCAGGGCCCGAGCATCCGGTGCGAGCCCATCGGTAGCCCGGCGCAGCCCGGCCCGCAGCCGCCCCGCCAGCCGCTGAGCGGCATCCGGGCCACCGGTCACCCCCGGCGGCGTGTCGCCGGCCGGGCGGAGCAGCGCCACGGCCCGCTCCCCGTCCCGCGCCGGGGCCAGCCGGGCGGCCACCTCCACCCGGGTGGAGGGCAGGAGGCGGGCCCATCCCACGTGTCCGGCCAGCACCCGCACCGGCGTCGCGACCCGACTCCCCGCACCGTCGGGCCCGGTCACCCGGGTCACCACCGCGTCCAGCACCACCACCGGCGGCCCGCTCCCGCTCCGCGCGGTCCTGGGGTCGGATGCGACGGTGAGCTCCGCGAGGACCCGGGCGTGCTCCCGCGCCAGCCCGGCGACCGGCCCGGCCCGCGCCTCGGCCGACTGGAGCCCCGCGACACAGGCTCCGGCGGCCGCGGCCAGCAGGGCCGCCGCCACGGCCGGACCGACCCCCCACCGGGCCCCCTGACGCCCTCCTCGGACCAGCAGCAGCCCCGCGGCGGCCACCGCCAGCCCCGCACCGAGGGCGGTCGCCCCCACAGGTGAGTCGAGGGCGAGGGCGGCCGCCGCCCAGGCGGCCACCGCCGGCACCGCGAGCCGCAGATCCGCAGGCCCCGCCCCCTCCCCGCGGTTCACGGCCGCACCAGCGTGCGCAGGTCGGCGAAGCGCCGCTCGCCGATGCCGTTGACCTGGCGGAGCTCCTCCACGGACCGGAATCCGCCGCGGGCGGTGCGGAAGTCGACGATGTGCTGGGCCAGGACCGGCCCCACCCCGGGGAGGGCGTCCAACTGCTCGACGGTGGCGGAGCCCAGACTGAGCGGCCCGGCGGCCGGACCGCCCGCGGCCGTTCCCGGCGGCGCCGTCGCGCCCACCAGCACCTGCTCGCCGTCCACCAGCACCCGGGCCCGGTTCAGCCCGGTGGTGTCCGTACCCGGACGCACTCCCCCGGCGGCGGCCAGCGCGTCCTCGACCCGGGACCCGGCTGGCAGGCGCCGCACTCCGGGGTCCCTGACCTTCCCGCCGACATCGACGACCACGGTCCCCGCGGGCCCCGCGCCGCCCCCTCCCCCTGCCGCGGCCGGCGCCGCGGCCACGGCCGGCAGCACCGCCGGGGCGGGGGCGGTCACGTCCTGCGGCCGGGCCGACCAGTACTGCTGCGCGGCGAAGCACACGGCGGCGACCAGGACCACCCCGACCGCAGCCACCGAGCGCGGCTCCACCGCGCAACGGGCCTGCAGCCATACCGGCAGCCGCTCCCGCACCGCCAGCCTCCGCGCGGCACCGGCGGTCAGGGCGCCGGCCACCGCTCCGCCGGACGGTGCCGGCGGATCCTCCGCGGCCGACGGCGACGGGAGCAACGGCTGCAGGGGCGACGGCTGGCTGACCGCCGGCTCCGGCGGGCCGGCACCGCCGAGCAGGGCTTCGGCCCTCCGCCGCACCGCGTCCGGCCCCGGGTCCCGACCCGGGTCGGGACCCGACCCCTCGTCCGGCCCAGGGTGCGGCCCCCGACGAGGACGTGCGGGCGCGCCGCGGAGGCCGTTGCGGCGCCTGCCGCCGCCACCGCCGCGCCGCAGGCGGCTGTCGGAGAGACGGGTACGGCCCGGGCCACTGGTGGCGCCCGACGGATACGCGATACGGGTTCGAAGAGTCATGCCACGACCGTAGAGACAGATCCCGACCACCGTCCGGATCCTTCAATTCCGGTGGATATCGGCCCTGTTGTGGAAAACCGCGCCACTCGTTCCGGTGATCAGCGGGGCGAGACGACCGCCGCCAGGAGCCCCGGTCCGGTGTGCGCGCCGATCACCGCGCCGACCTCGCTGACGTGCAGCTCGACCAGGCCGGGAATCCGCTCGCGGAGCCGCTCGGCGAGCCTCTCAGCCCGCTCCGGTGCCGCCAGGTGATGCACCGCCACGTCCACCTCCGCGGAGCCGGCGCGCTCGACGGCCAGCTCCTCCAGACGGGCGATGGCCTTGGAGGCCGTACGCACCTTCTCCAGCATCTCGATACGCCCGCCGTCCAGGGTCAGCAGCGGCTTCACCGCCAGGGCCGAGCCGAGGAGCGCCTGCGCGGCCCCGATCCGGCCGCCGCGGCGCAGATAGTCGAGGGTGTCCACGTAGAAGTACGCGGCCATGTCCGCCGCCCGCTTCTCGGCGGCCGCCACGGCCTCGTCCACGGAGCCGCCGGCCTCGGCGGCCTCGGCCGCGGCGAGCGCGCAGAACCCGAGGGCCATCGCGACCATGCCGGTGTCCACGACGCGCACCGGCACGGGTGCGGTCCTGGCCGCCAGCACGGCGGCGTCATAGGTCCCCGAGAACTCGGCGGACAGGTGCAGGCTGACCACGCCGGTCGCCCCGGCGTCCGCCGCCTCCCGGTAGGCACGTACGAACTCCTCCGGGCCGGGGCGGGAGGTGGTGACCGGGCGGCGCTTCTGCAAGGCGAGGGCCAGGCTGCGCGCCGAGATCTCGGTGCCTTCTTCGAGCGCCTCGCCGCCGAGCACCACGGTGAGCGGGACGGAGGTGATTCCGTGCCGCGCCATGGCCGGACGGGGCAGGTAGGCCGTGGAATCGGTGACGATGGCGACATGGCGGGACATGAGGCGGAGGTTACCGCCCGTGGGGGCGGTACGGCAGCCGGGGCCCCGGGCTGGGGCGGGACGGGCACCGCTCGGCTTCGGCCGCGGCGGTCAGATCCTACGGATCGGGGGCCGCGGGCCGCCCCCCGGGGTCGCTGCCGCGCCTCCCCGCCCCGGCCCTTTGCCGCGCCGGAAACTCGCCCCGGGGCCCACAGCTGGGACCCACGCCCGACGCAGGCCCACGCCCCACACAGGTCCACGGCCACACAGGCCCACGCCCCAGGGACCCACGCCCCGGTCCCGACCCCGTTCCCCGGGCGGTGGTTCCGCTCAGCCGCCGGTTCCGCTCAGCCCGCGCTTTCCGGGCGGGCGGTCTTCTGCCACGGGTACTGCATCGTCGGGGTCGGCGGATTCAGGGCCGCCTGCGGGGGTGCGGTCGCCGGCTTCGGGGCCGCCGGCCCGGGCGCGGTGGGCGTGGCCTGGGCCGCGTCCCACTCGGCGGCCGCCGTCGCCAGGCCGTCCACCGGCTCGCGCGACCAGTCGCGCAGCGCGCCCGACTCCATCTCGATCTGCTCGGACAGCAGGGACAGCTCGTCCTCCGCGAAGCGGCGGGCCCGGTCGCGGGCGGCCCACCGCAGCGAGTCCGCCGCCTCGATGATCCTGGCGGTGCGCTCGCGCAGATCCGGCAGCAGTTCCGCGGTGCGCCGCCGGTCGGGCTCCTGCTCCAGCCGCTTCAGCTCCCCGTCGAGCTCGTGCCCGTGGGCGCTGAGCCGCTCGAACAGCCCAAGGGACTCCCGCAGCGAGGCGTCCGTCCGGGCTCCCTCGGCCAGCGCCTGCTGGGTGGCGCGCATGGACGTGCGCAGGTCCAGCCGCAGCTGCGCCAGCGCGCCCGCAACGCCGACCTGGCCGAAGCTCTTGGCGCGCAGCGTGGTGTCCTCCACGCTGCGGCGCGCCTGGGCGACGGTGCGCTCCACGCCCCGCTTGGCCGCGCCCACCGCCTTGACCGTGAGGTACGCGCCGAGGCCGACCATGGCCAGCAGCATCAGCGCGAAGATGATCAACGCGGCCTCCATGACGGCCCCTTTCCCCAGGCGTCCGCTCTTCCCCTCCACCGTAAACGCCACGGGCAGGTCGGGGGTTCCCTTCGAACCCCCAACCTGCCCGTACGGGATCCCCCTCATACGGGGGTGCGCCCTCAGACGACGATGTTCACCAGCTTCGGCGCACGCACGATCACCTTGCGGATCTCCGCGCCGCCCAGGGCCGCCACCACGGCGGCGTCGGTCACGGCCAGCTGCTCCAGCTCGGCGTCCGTGATCGTCGGCGGCACCTCCAGCCGCGCCTTGACCTTGCCCTTGACCTGCACCACGCACGTCACGCTCTCGTCCACGACGTACGCCGGGTCCGCTACGGGGAAGTCCTGGTGGACCACCGACTCGCTGTGGCCCAGCCGGTGCCACAGCTCCTCCGCGATGTGCGGGGCGAGCGGGGCGACCAGCAGGACCAGCCGCTCGGCGACCGAGCGCTCCAGCGGGCGGCCCGCCTTCGTCAGGGCGTTGTTCAGCTCGGTGATCTTGGCGATGGCGGTGTTGAACCGCAGCCCCGCCATGTCCGAGCCCGCCCCGTCGATGGCCTTGTGCAACGCACGCAGGGTGTCCTCGGCGGGTTCCGCGTCCACGACGGTGACCGCGCCGGTCTCCTCGTCCACGATGTTGCGCCACAGGCGCTGCAGCAGGCGGTACTGGCCGACGACCGCGCGGGTGTCCCACGGGCGGGAGACGTCCAGGGGGCCCATCGCCATCTCGTACAGGCGCAGCGTGTCGGCGCCGTACTCCGTGCAGATCTCGTCCGGCGTGACGGCGTTCTTCAGGGACTTGCCCATCTTGCCCAGCTCGCGCTTGACCTGCTCGCCCTCGAAGAAGAACGCGCCGTCGCGCTCCTCGACCTCGGTGGCCGTGACCGGGAAGCCGCGCTCGTCACGGTAGACGTAGGCCTGGATCATGCCCTGGTTGAAGAGCTTGTGGAACGGCTCGACCGACGACACGTGCCCCAGGTCGAAGAGGACCTTCGACCAGAAGCGGGCGTACAGCAGGTGCAGCACCGCGTGCTCGGCGCCGCCCACGTACAGGTCGACACCGCCGTGCGGAGCGCCCTCGCGCGGGCCCATCCAGTACTGCTCGATCTCCGGGTCGACCAGTGCGGAGGCGTTGTTCGGGTCCAGGTAGCGCAGCTCGTACCAGCAGGAACCGGCCCAGTTGGGCATGGTGTTGGTCTCGCGCCGGTAGGACTTCACGCCGTCGCCCAGGTCCAGCTCGACGTTGACCCAGTCGGCCTTGCGCGACAGCGGGGTCTCCGGCTGCGAGTCCGCGTCGTCCGGCTCGAAGGTGCGCGGCGCGTAGTCCTCGACCTCCGGCAGCTCCAGCGGCAGCATCGACTCGGGCAGGGAGTGCGCGACGCCGTCCTCGTCGTAGACGATCGGGAAGGGCTCGCCCCAGTAGCGCTGCCGGCTGAACAGCCAGTCGCGCAGACGGAAGTTGACCGTCCCCTCACCGATGCCGCGCTCGGCCAGCCATTCGGTGATCGCGGCCTTGGCCTCGACGACGCCCAGGCCGTCCAGCGAGATGCCCTCGCCCGTGGAGTTGACCAGCTTCGCGTCGTACGAGGCGAAGGCGTCGTCCCACTCGGCCGGGTCGGTTCCGCGCCCGTCCGAGGGCTGCACGACACAGCGCATCGGCAGCTCGAAGGCGCGCGCGAACTCGAAGTCACGGCTGTCGTGCGCGGGAACGGCCATGATCGCGCCGGTGCCGTAGCCCATCAGCACGTAGTCGGCGATGAAGACCGGGACCTTGTCGCCGCTGACCGGGTTGGTCGCGTACTCGCCGGTGAAGACGCCGGTCTTGTCCTTGGCCTCGGCCTGGCGCTCGACGTCCGACTTGGCGGCGGCCTGCCCGCGGTAGGCGGCGACGGCCTCGGCCGGGGTGGCGTAACCGCCCGTCCACACGTCGTGGGTGCCCTCGGGCCAGGCGGCCGGGATGAACTTCTCGACCAGCGGGTGCTCGGGCGCCAGCACCATGTAGGTGGCGCCGAACAGGGTGTCCGGGCGGGTGGTGAAGACGGTGATGGCCTCGTCGCCCAGCGCGAAGTCGACGCGGGCGCCCTCGCTGCGGCCGATCCAGTTGCGCTGCTGCAGCTTGATGGCCTCGGGCCAGTCCAGCGCGTCCAGGTCGTCGAGCAGTCGGTCGGCGTACGCGGTGATCCGCATGTTCCACTGGCTCAGCCTGGACTTGAAGACCGGGAAGTTGCCGCGCTCGGAACGGCCGTCGGCGGTGACCTCCTCGTTGGCCAGTACGGTGCCCAGCCCGGGGCACCAGTTGACGGGCGCGTCGGAGGAGTACGCCAGGCGGAAGCCGTTCAGCACGTCGGCGCGCTCGGCCGCGGTCAGGCCGGACCAGGCGCGGCCGCCCGGGACCTCACGGGAGCCGTCCTCGAAGGCGGCGACCAGCTCGGCGACGGGCCGGGCCTTCTGCGCGTCCGCGTCGTACCAGGAGTTGTAGATCTGCAGGAAGATCCACTGGGTCCACTTGTAGTACTCGGGGTCGATCGTGGCGAAGGACCGGCGCTTGTCGTGGCCCAGGCCCAGCCGGCGCAGCTGGAGCTTCATGTTCTCGATGTTCGCCTCGGTCGACACGCGCGGGTGCGTGCCGGTCTGCACGGCGTACTGCTCGGCCGGCAGGCCGAAGGCGTCGAATCCCAGGGTGTGCAGGACGTTGTGGCCGGTCATCCGCTGGTGGCGGGCGTAGACGTCGGTGGCGATGTACCCGAGCGGGTGGCCGACGTGCAGGCCCGCACCGGAGGGGTACGGGAACATGTCCATGATGAACTTCTTGGGCCGGGCGACGATCGCGGGGTCCCCGGCGAGGTCACCGGTCGGGTTCGGGGCCTCGTACGTGCCCTGCGCGTCCCATACGTCCTGCCAGCGTGCCTCGATGTCGGCGGCCATGGCAGCCGTGTAGCGGTGCGCCTCGGCCGCCTCGGGGGCCGGGGTGTTCGTCTCGCTCATGATTTCTGAAGCTCCATCGATCGTCTCTGCCGTCTCTGCCTGCCCAAACGAAAAAACCCCTCGCACAGGAGGGGGCGCCGCGCCGGGTCCGACCGTTTCGACGGTCGGCACTGATCAGCGCGGCTCGGTAAGCAGGAGGCGTACGGCACGCATGGCGTCAGGGTACCGCAGCGGCCCCCGCCGACGCTCGGCCGTTCCACCCGGTGGTACCACGAGAAGCGGGCCACCCGATCGGGTGGCCCGCTTCTTCACTGTGGAGCTAAGGAGAATTGAACTCCTGACCTCCTGCATGCCATGCAGGCGCTCTACCAACTGAGCTATAGCCCCTTGCCTTGCTTGCCGCTTCGGTTTCCCTTGCCGGTTCCCCTTGGCGACGTCCCAAACATTACACGGTCATGGCCCTGGTCCAAAAATCGGTTTCTGCGAACCACGGGCCATGTCCGATTTACATCGATCCGTCACGCTCTCGCGAACTGGTAGAACCGCTTGAGCGTGCAGTGCTCATCGAGCAGCCGACCGTAGATCGGCTCCCCTTCCAGCTCGCGGTACGTCTCGATCGGGTCGCCCTTTATGATCAGCGCCCGCGCGCATTCCTCGCACCAGTACTGGTAGTCGGGGTTGACCGGGTCCATGTCCCGCACGATCGGCGTCCCGTTGTTGCACCAGTCGCACCGGCGCCGGTGTGCACCCATCCGTTCGCGACTCCCTCCCGCGTCGGGCCGTCGACTCCCCCTCCGGCGGTCCGATTCTGCCACGCCGGTGCGTGCAGGGTCAGCAAACGCAAAGGGTACAAAAACAGGGATCCCGCCCCCACTTGGGGACGGGATCCTGATTGTGGAGCTAAGGAGAATTGAACTCCTGACCTCCTGCATGCCATGCAGGCGCTCTACCAACTGAGCTATAGCCCCGCTCTCCGCTGCGCTTCCCCCGTCTCCGGTGTTCTTCGCTGCGAACAAGAAGAACTCTAGCCTGTGACCAGCCGGAAAGTGAAATCCGGGTCGGTGACCCGTCGGGAAGCGGCAGGGAGCCCGCTCAGTCGTCGTCGCCGAGCACCGGTTCCGGCAGCGTGCCGGCGTTGTGCTCCAGCAGGCGCCAGCCGCGCGCGCCCTCGCCGAGCACGGACCAGCAGCAGTTGGAGAGTCCGCCCAGGCTCTCCCAGGAGTGCGCCTCCAGGCCCAGCAGACGCCCGATGGTGGTGCGGATGGTGCCGCCGTGGCTGACCACGACGAGGGTGCCGTTCGCCGGCAGTCGGCCGGTGTGCTCCAGCACTACGGGCGCGGCGCGGTCGGCGACCTCGGTCTCCAGCTCACCGCCGCCCCGGCGGACCGGCTCGCCGCGCTTCCACGCCGCGTACTGCTCGCCGTACTTCTCGACGATCTCCTCGTGCGTCAGGCCCTGCCACTCGCCCGCGTACGTCTCGCGCAGCGCCTCCGCGTGCGTCACGGGCAGGCCCGTGACGGCGGACAGCTCGGCTGCGGTGGCCGCGGCCCGCTTCAGGTCGGACGCGACGATGGCGTCCGGCCGCAGCGAGGCGAGCAGTCGCGCGGACCGGCGCGCCTGTGCCAGGCCCGTCTCGGTCAGCTCGATGTCCGTCGATCCCTGGAAGCGCCGTTCCAGGTTCCACGCGGTCTGGCCGTGCCTCCAGAGAACGATCTTCCTGCCGGCCCGGCCCGAGGTGGTCGCGCTCAGAACAGATCACCGTCCAGGTCCTCGTCGCCCTGCGCCTCGCGCAGCTTGGCGTGCTCCTCGGCCTTGCCGATGGTGAGCTTGGCGTCCTCGGGGAGCTCGATCTCGGGGCAGTCCTTCCACAGGCGCTCCAGCGCGTAGAAGACCCGCTCCTCGCTGTGCTGGACGTGGACGACGATGTCGACGTAGTCGAGCAGGATCCAGCGGGCGTCGCGGTCGCCCTCACGGCGCACCGGCTTGGCGCCGAGCTCCTTCTGCAGGCGCTCCTCGATCTCGTCGACGATCGACTTGACCTGGCGGTCGTTGGGCGCCGAGGCGAGCAGGAAGGCGTCGGTGATCGACAGCACGTCGCTGACGTCGTACGCGATGATGTCGTGTGCGAGCCGGTCGGCCGCGGCCTGGGCAGCGGTGGTGATGAGCTCGATGGAGCGGTCCGTGGCGGTCACTGGCCATGCTTTCGGGTTGGCGGGCAGATCCTTACAAGGGTCTCATGTACCGCCGACAGCGCCCGCGCGGAACGTTCCGCGCGGGCGCGAACGCCCTCGCCTGGCCGGGCCGCGGCCAGGTCAGGACTGCTTGTAGTCCTTCCCGAGGATCACCACGACCTCGGCGTTCACCGCGTTCTCGGCCTTCTTCACGACCGTCTCGGGCAGGCCCAGGGTCTTGGCGACCTCGATCGCGCGGTCGCGCTGGGCGTCGTCCTGGTAGGTGATCTGCGAGGCGGCCGCGGTCTTGTCGGCCTTGCCGCCGTCCACGAAGGTGTAGCCGCCGTTCAGCAGCGCCGCCTTCGCCGCGACCTGCGCCTTCTCGTCGCCGCTGGCGTCCTTGAGTCCGACGCGCGGGACGGCGCCGGGCCGGGCCGAGTCCGCGGAGCCGCCGAGCACCTCCTTGACCACCTTCTTGTTGGCCTCGTCCGTGAGCGTCCCGTCCGCCTTCACCGCGACGACGTCGGTGCGGTACGCGCCCACCTTGGCGTGCGCGCCGAGCTTGGACAGCAGGGCCCCGAGGGTCTGGGCGTTCAGCGCGGGATCGAGGATCTGGCCGATGCTCTCGACTGTGACGGCCCCGGCCTTCGGGTCGCCCGGGAACTTGCGCAGGACGCCGTGGAGCACCTTGCCCGTGCGTTCCAGCTGCTTGGCCTCCGGCTCGCCCTGCGCCCGGTACGTGGCGTACGCGACGGCCATCGGGCCGCTCAGGCTCTGCTTCGGGCCCTGCCCCACGGCTGGGGTCTTCGCCGCGTCGTCGGCCGGGACCGCGGTGTCGGTGTCGACCTCGATGCCGCCGACCAGCTCGACCAGGTTCTCCAGGAAGGGGGTGTCCAGGCGCCAGGTGCCGCCGATCCGGGTGCCGAGCACGGAGTCGAGGGCCTCGCGGGTGCCGAGGCCGCCCTCCTCGACCGCCTTGCCCAGGGCCGTGGCGGTGCCGTCCTGGCTGGTGACGGCGAGGGCGTTCGGCAACAGGACGGTGGCGCCCTGCCCGGTGGTGACGTTGTCGACGAGCAGTGCCGAGGAGGTACCGCCCTTCTTGGTGTTGTGCAGGTGCACGACGATCATGTCGCGCTTCTGCGCCGCGGCGTCCGCGGTGGCGGCGGTCTTCTTCCCGCCGGGGCCGTCGAGGAACGGCAGCTTGCCCGCGTACCAGAGGTAGCCCAGGCCCGCGACGACGAACACGGCGAGGGCCACGATCAGCGCGACCACCCGGTTGCGCCCGCGGCGGCGTGCCTCCTCGCGGCGCTCGGTGCGGCTCTCGGTGAACTTGAGCCAGTCGATGACGTCCTCGGAGTCCTCGTCCGGCTGGTCGATGAACGCGAACATCTCGGTGCGGTAGTCCCGGCCCGCCTCGGAGCCGTCCTCGGACCGGCGCGGCTCGGGGACCTGGCCGGACGCCCGCTCCGCCGGGGCCGAGAGCTGCTCGGCCGCCGGAGGCTCGGGAGCCTGCTGCTGCGGGATCCACTGCTGGTGCTGGGCCTGCTGCGGGGGCCGGCCGCCGTGCTGCGCGTCGTAGCCGTGCGAGGGCGCCTGGGGGTACTCCTGCTGCCCGTACTCCTGGGCCGCCGGCTGCTGCTGGTAGTACTGCTGGGGCTGGTCGTAGCCCTGGTAGTCGTAGCCGTAGCCCTGCTGCTCGTACTGGTGGGCGGGCTGCGCGGGCGCCTGGCCGTACACCGGCCGCCCGTACGCGTCGTAGCCGATGAGCTGCTGCTCGTGGGCGGCGTACGGGTCGTACGGATCCTGTCGGTCGTTCACCGCGGGCCCCTCTCTCCGGAAGCTCAGGCTCCCCGGTACAGCTCACGCTTGTCGATGTAGCGCACCACACCGTCCGGCACCAGGTACCAGACGGGATCGCCCTGGGCGACGCGCGCGCGGCAGTCCGTGGACGAGATCGCCAGCGCGGGCACCTCGACCAGGGAGACGCCGCCCTCGGGGAGCCCGTCGTCGGTGAGCACGTGGCCCGGCCGGGTGACTCCGATGAAGTGGGCGAGCGAGAAGAGCTCGTCGGCATTGCGCCAGGTCAGGATCTGGGCGAGGGCATCGGCACCGGTGATGAAGAACAGGTCGGCGTCGTCGTTCAGCGCCTTCAGGTCCCGGAGGGTGTCGATCGTGTAGGTCGGCCCGCCGCGGTCGATGTCGATGCGGCTCACCGAGAACTGCGGGTTCGAGGCCGTGGCGATGACCGTCATCAGGTAGCGGTCCTCGGCGGGCGAGACGGCCCGCTGGGACTTCTGCCAGGGCTCGCCCGTCGGCACGAACACCACCTCGTCGAGGTGGAAAAGGGCGGCCACCTCGCTGGCGGCCACCAGGTGTCCGTGGTGGATCGGGTCGAATGTCCCGCCCATCACGCCGAGCCGGCGCTTGACCGGACCGGTAGGCGTCTCCTGCTCTCCCATGAGCGCAGAGCCTACTGGCCCGGCGGACCGGTCCGACTAGCGGTCGCGGTTCAGGCGCGTGGTGACCCAGAGCATCAGCATCAGGATGACGAAGGCGGCGCCGCCGGTCAGGTAGGGGTTGAGGCTGTCGTGGTTGCCGCCGTGCTGTTCGGCCCCCTCCGAGGCGAGGACGACCAGGTTGTGGGCGGTGGAGGAGAGGCTCATCAGGCAGGTACCTATCGAGTCGGGGAGCTGTCGGAGACTTCGCCCACATCGTATGCGGGCGCCCCGGGCACGCTCGCGCCGACTCAGGCGTTGGAGAGGATAGACGCAAGGTCGAGCAGTTCCACCAGGGGAGGGCGCATGACGGAGACGGGATTCGAGAAGGTGCCGGCGCGGGACCGCAGGAGGTTCCCCGGCATCTCCTCGCGTGCGTACGAGCATCCGGCGGACCGGTCGGCCCTGGTGGCGCTGCGCAGGCTGACCGGCTTCGACACGGTCTTCAAGACCCTGAGCGGGCTGCTCCCGGAGCGGAGCCTGCGGCTGCTGTTCCTGTCGGACTCCGTGCGGGTGGGCGAGACCCAGTTCCCCCACCTGTATGCGATGCTCCGCGACGCCTGCTCCATCCTGGACCTGGAGAAGGTCCCGCAGATGTACGTGCAGCAGGACCCGCGCCCCAATGCCATGTGCATCGGGCTGGACGAGCCGATCATCGTGGTGACCACGAGCCTCGTCGAGCTGCTCGACGAGGAGGAGATGCGGGCGGTGGTCGGCCACGAGGTGGGCCACGCGCTGTCGGGACACTCCGTGTACCGCACGATCCTGCTGTTCCTGACGAGCCTGGCGGTGAAGGTCGCGTGGATTCCGCTGGGCAATGTGGCGATCATGACGATCGTGACCGCGCTGCGGGAATGGTTCCGCAAGTCGGAGCTGTCAGCCGACCGGGCGGGCCTGCTGGTGGGGCAGGACGTGATGGCCTCGATGCGCGGGCTGATGAAGCTGGCGGGCGGCAACCACCTGCACGAGATGAACGTGGACGCCTTCCTGGAGCAGGCCGACGAGTACGAGAAGGGCGGCGACCTGCGGGATTCCGTGCTGAAGATCCTCAACATGCTGCCGCGCACGCACCCCTTCACCACGGTCCGGGCGGCCGAGCTGAAGAAGTGGTCGGAGAGCCGGGACTACCAGCGGATCATGGACGGCCACTACCCGCGCCGCGAGGAGGACAAGGACACCTCGGTCACCGACTCCTTCCGGGAGTCGGCCGCGCACTACGCCGACTCGGTGCGCAGCAGCAAGGACCCGCTGTTCAAGCTGGTGGGCGACATCGCGGGCGGTGCGGCCGACATGGGCGGCAGGCTGCGTGACAAGTTCACCGGCGCCGGGGGCGGTTCCGGTCCGGACACCGGCTCGGACGGCAAGGGTGGGGCAGGGGCTACGGAGCGGGGCTGACCGGGGCGCCCGGAGTCGCGGCGGGCGCCAGTACGCCGCACAACCCGGCCGAGCGCCTCGGGTGGCCGCTGGCGTACGGGTCGCTCGCGGCCGGTCCCACGGTGGTGGGACCGGCCCCGGCCAGAAGCGGGCGGAAGCCCCCGGCCGGGTCGGCGGAGCAGTCCTGCGGCCCTGCCATCACGTAGGCCGATGCCAGCTCCAGCCGCCGGGCGCCCAGGTCGTCCCGGTCGAAGCGCATCCGCAGCTCGCGCCGGACGGTGAACAGCGAAGCGCCCTCGGCCACGGCCCCGGTGGCCGGCCGCACGGCGTACACGAAGGTGTGATCGGTGGTGACCTCCAGCACGTCCTGGGCCACCTCCTCGAAGGCGAGGGTGCCGCTCACCCGGACCCGGGAGTCGGCCATGACGGCGGTGGCCGGGTCGAGGCGGACCAGCCAGCCGGTGGCGGCGTGCCGGCCGTCCCCGGCAGGGGCGGTCATGCTGCGGTCGAATTGCGCCAGCTGGTCGGGGTCGAGCAGGACCCGCACCGGCCGGGTGGCGGATCCGGCCAGCACATCGGGGTCCAGCGAGGACTGCACCAGGTAGTCCTTGGCGATCGACAGCGCGGTGAGGACCTGGGCGTCGGTGAAGTGGTGCGTGCGGCGCACCGCAGGCAGGGTGATCCCGGCCGCCCCGACCCGGTAGTCGGCGGCGGGGCTCTTCGCGAACAGCTCCGGCGGCAGCCCGCCGGACACGGCGGCGGTGGGCGCGAGCGGGACGACGGTGCTGGTGAGCGCCTGGGCGGTGCCGCCGGCCGGCGGCACGTAGGGGTTGCGCAGCCCCAGGTAGACGGCGACGGCGAAGGCCGTGGCGATGAGCAGCACGAGCAGCATGCCCTGGCGGGCGCCGCGGCCGGGAGTGCTGGTGCGGGGTGCGCCGCCGCCCGACCAGATGGACCGGCTGCGCACGGCCCGGGCGTGCTCGCCCATGCGTTCCTGGGCGGAGTACTCCTGGAGCCGGGCGGCGCGGACGAAATCCTCGTCGAACACCACCGATCGGTACTCGTCCGACCGGAACTCGTCGTCGCCCCCGCCGGTGCCGTCGGGAGTGCTGTCGGGTGGATCTCCTGGCACGGCCATCGCTTCTCCCCGCTGTCCCCGCTTCAGAGAAGCCCCCAGCTCCGGCGGTCGCGAGTGGGGTCGTACCTTCAGGGTTGGCGTACTGAAGGGTACGTAAACGCGCCGACGCCGGTGACTTCACGCCTGGGGGTGCTGGAAGGAGCCGGAGCGGGGTCCGCCTCACCCGAGGCGCTGCGGTAGACGGCGCTGAAGGCGAGCGCGACCATGCCCAGGCCCATCACGAAGGCGAGCACCCAGGCGACGGGCCGCAGCCACGGGGCGCGGCCCCGGTAGGGGCGCAGGCTGCCTCCGTAGGCCCCGTAGGGTCCGTCCGGGGAGCCGTGGCCGGGCTCGTGGTCACCGCCGCGCTCCCAGCCGTAGTCGTCGGTGCCGTACCCGTCGGGGTGGCCGTAGCCGTAGCCGTCATGGTCGTCGTCGCCCGTCCAGCCGGCGGCGACGGCCCGGGCGGCCTCCGCCTCGGCACGCGCCCGGTCGGCCGCCCGCTGGCGCTCGGCGGCGCTCGGTTCACGGATCTCGGCGTTCCGGACGAAGTCCTCGTCGAACACCACGGAGGCGAAGTACTCTTCCGCGCCTCCGCGGTCGTCGTCGGGCTCCCCGTCGTCCGGGAACGGCTTGCTCCCCACGTCGTCCGGCACGGGAACAGCCTAGACCTGGGGGGAGCCTTTGGGCAGGCTGTTCGGCGAATTCCGGCCACACGAGGTGGGCGGCCGCTCTACCGAACGTGACCGTCGCCGGTGACGATGTACTTGGTGGAGGTGAGCTCGGGAAGCCCCATCGGGCCCCGGGCGTGCAGCTTCTGCGTGGAGATGCCGATCTCTGCGCCAAAACCGAACTGACCACCGTCGGTGAACCGAGTGGATGCATTCACGGCGACGGTGGTGGAGTCGACCAGCTGGGTGAAGCGGCGCGCGGCGGCCTGTGAGGTGGTGACGATCGCCTCGGTGTGCCCGGAGGTCCAGCGGCGGATGTGGGCGACGGCGTCGTCGAGCGAGTCCACCACCGCCGCGGCGATGTCGTAGGACAGGTACTCGGCGGCCCAGTCCTCGTCCGTGGCGGGCACAGCGGTGGCCTTGGTGCCTTCGGCGGCGGCGAGGACGGCCGGGTCGCCGTGGACGGTGACGCCGGCCTCGGCGAGCGCGTCGAGGGCGCGCGGCAGGAAGGCGCCGGCGATCTCGCGGTGGACGAGGAGGGTCTCGGCGGCGTTGCAGACGGAGGGCCGCTGGGCCTTGGAGTTGACGAGGATGTCCACGGCCATGTCGAGGTCGGCCTGGGCGTCGACGTAGACGTGGCAGTTGCCGGTACCGGTCTCGATGACCGGGACGGTGGACTCCTCGACCACGGTCTTGATGAGGGAGGCGCCGCCGCGCGGGATCAGCACGTCGACGAGGCCGCGGGCGCGCATCAGCTCGCGTACGGAGTCCCGGGACTCGCCGGGGACGAGCTGGATCGCGTCGGCGGGCAGGCCGGCGCTCCGGATGGCGTCGCGGAGGATGGCGACGAGGGCGGTGTTGGAGGCGTAGGCGGAGGAGCTGCCGCGCAGGAGGACGGCGTTGCCGGACTTGAGGCAGAGGGCGGCGGCGTCGACGGTGACGTTGGGGCGGGCCTCATAGATGATGCCGACGACGCCGAGGGGAACGCGGATCTGCCGCAGGTCGATGCCGTTGGGCAGGGTGCTGCCGCGGACGACCTCCCCGACGGGGTCGGGGAGGGCGGCGACGTCGCGCACGTCGGAGGCGATGGCGGCGACCCGCTCCGGGGTCAGGGTGAGACGGTCGATGACGGTCTCGCTGGTACCGGCGGCTCGGGCCTTGTCGGTGTCCGCGGTGTTGGCCGCGATGATCTCGGCGGTACGGGCCTCCAGCGCGTCGGCGACCGCCAGCAGGGCCGCGTCCTTGGCGGACCGCGGGAGTGGTGCGATGGCCGCGGCGGCGGTCCGGGCGCGGCGCGCGGTGGCGAGGACGGGCGAGGTGGCGGTGGCGTCGTCGAGCGAGGTCATGCGGCCAGGGTAAGCCCACGCCGGAGCCCGGCCGACGGGGCTTCCACACCACGAGACGGGCTCCGGGCCCGGCTCCGCCCGCCCCGGTGCGCAGCCGCCGCCCGCGCCGCGGTCACCGGCGGGGTTCGGGCACGTCACGTCAGTACGGGTGGACGCCCACCGGGTGGGCGGGAGGCGGTCCGTAGCCCTCCGCGACGCGCAGGTGGTAGGTGGCGCGGTCGATGACCTCCAGGCCGACGATCTCCCACGGCGGCAACTGCGCCGAGGAGCGGTGCTCACCCCACAGGCGCAGGGCGACGGCCGCCGCGTCGTGGAGGTCGCGTGCCTCTTCCCAGTAGCGGATCTCCGCGTGGTCGTCGGCGTACCGGCTGGTCAGGAGGAAGGGGTGGTCGTGGGCCAGTTGCTCCAGTCCCCGCCGGACCTCGGACAGCGGGGCCGGCTTGCCGGAGACGCTCAGGGTCACGTGCCACAGGCGCGAGGCCTCGTCCTCCTCGTACCCGCCGCCGTCACCGTCCCCGGGACCGACGCTGGTCAGCGCTCGTCTCACCAGCCGCCTCCTGTCTCCGCTACGCGTGTCCGCCTGCCCCGCCCCTCACAGTTGACCAGTCCCCGGGCGGCCGCGCTGCGGTTTTGCCGAACCTCAGCCCTGGAGCAGGACCAGATCGTCACGGTGGACGACCTCCCGCTCGTACGCGGGTCCGAGTTCCCGCGCGAGCTCGCGAGTGGAGCGGCCGAGGAGCTGCGGGAGTTCCTTGGCGTCGAAGTTGACGAGCCCCCGGGCCACGGCGCGGCCGTCGGCGGAGCGCAGCTCCACCGGGTCTCCGGCCGCGAAGTCGCCCTCGACGGCCGCGATGCCCGCGGGCAGCAGCGAGCTGCCGCGCTGGGTCACGGCCCTGACCGCCCCGTCGTCGAGGACCAGGTGGCCCTGCGGGGTCGAGGCGTGCTGGAGCCAGAGCAGCCGGTCTGCGGAGCGGCGCCCGGTGGCGTGGAAGAACGTTCCGGTCCCGCGTCCCGCCAGGGCGTCCGCGGCCTGGCTGGCGGAGGTGAGCACCACCGGGATCCCGGCGGCTGCCGCGATCCGGGCCGCCTCGACCTTGGTGACCATGCCGCCGGTGCCCACCCCCGCCTTGCCCGCGCTGCCGATGGAGACGTGCGCGATGTCCGCGGGCCCGTGGACCTCGTCGATGCGGGTGGTGCCCGGCTGGGACGGGTCGCCGTCGTAGAGGCCGTCGACGTCGGAGAGCAGGACGAGGAGGTCCGCGCGGACGAGGTGGGCGACGAGGGCGGCGAGCCGGTCGTTGTCGCCGAAGCGGATCTCGTCCGTGGCGACGGTGTCGTTCTCGTTGACGACTGGGAGGGCTCCCATGGCCAGCAGCTGGTCGAGGGTCCGGTACGCGTTGCGGTAGTGGGCGCGGCGGCTGGTGTCGTCGGTGGTGAGCAGCACCTGGCCGACGCGCAGACCGTACCGCGCGAAGGAGGCGGTGTAGCGCGCGACGAGGAGGCCCTGGCCGACGCTGGCGGCGGCCTGCTGGCGGGCCAGGTCCTTCGGCCTGCGGCGCAGGCCCAGCGGGGAGAGCCCGGCGGCGATGGCTCCGCTGGAGACCAGGACGATCTCCTTCTCACCGCCGCTGCGGGCCTTGGCCAGGACGTCGACGAGCGCGTCCACCCGGTCGGCGTCGAGTCCGCCGGCCGCCGTGGTCAGGGAGGAGGAGCCGACCTTGACCACGATCCTGCGGGCGTCCACGACACCTTGCCTAGCCGCTGACACGTTCTTCCCCTTGCCCCTTGCCGTCAATGCCTGCCACCTCAATCTACGGGGTGGCGGGCGGCAGCCGCTCCGGGGTTTCAGACCGTGGACGAGGTCCTGGCCCGCCCCTGGCCCTCTTCCTGCTCGGCGGCGGCGCGGGCCGCACCCGGGACGAGGATCTTGCGCGAGAGCAGGAAGGTGAACGGGATGGCCACGACCGCCGCGACCAGCGGGGCGATCCGGGTGTCCAACCCGGCCCAGGCCACCAGGGCGTACAGGCCGGCGGACTGGATGACGTAGTTGGTCACGTTCGTCAGCGGGAAGAGGAGGAACTTCTTCCAGGTCGGCCGGGTCCGGTAGGTGAAGTAGGTGTTCATGAAGAACGAGCCGACCATCGCCAGCACGAAGGCGAGCGAGTAGGCGGCGAAGTACGGCATCCACGGGTGCAGGAGGAGGTAGATGCCGAAGAAGGTGCCGGTGTTGACTCCGCCCACGAGGGCGAAGCGGAATACCTGGCCGAGCTGTTCTGCGCGGGTCATCGGCTGCTGCGCTCCCGGACCGCCGGCTCCGCCGCCGCGGTAACGGCGGTCCGTGGGAGGGACTCGCGGCCGTGCGACTCCTTCACCAGGAAGTGCGGCCGCCGTTTGGTCTCGTAGTAGATGCGGCCGATGTACTCGCCGACGAGGCCCAGCATGATCAGCTGCACACCGCCCAGGCCCGTGATGATGGCCACCAGGGTGACGTAGCCCGGGGAGTCCACACCGTTGGTGATCGCCATGATGGTGATCCACAGCGCGTAGAGGCCGGTCAGGGCGACCAGTGACACGCCGAACCAGATGCCGATCCGCAGCGGCCGGTTGTTGAAGGAGATCAGGCCGTCCATGCCGTAGTTCAACAGGGAGCCGAACTTCCACTTGGTCTCGCCGGCCTCGCGCTGCGCGTTGCGGTAGTCGAAGTGGACGGTGTCGAAGCCGATCCAGGAGAACAGGCCCTTGGAGAAGCGGTTGTACTCCGGCAGGGACAGCAGGGCGTCCACGGCGGGGCGCGACAGCATGCGGAAGTCGCCGACGCCGTCGGTCAGCTCGACGTCGACCCAGCGGTTGACGCCCCGGTAGTAGAGGCGGCTCAGCGCGGAGCGCACCTTCTTGTCGCCCTCGCGGGTGCGGCGGGCGATGATCTGGTCGTGGCCCTGCCGGTAGTGCTCCAGCATGGTGGCGATGAGCTCCGGCGGGTGCTGAAGGTCGGCGTCCATGATCACGACGGCGTCGCCGGTGGCCTCGCGCAGGCCCGCGAGCATGCCGGCCTCCTTGCCGAAGTTGCGGCTGAAGGAGACGTAGCGGGTCCGTTCCCCGTGTCCCGCGGCGATCTTCCGGAGCTTGTCGAGGGTCCCGTCGCGGCTTCCGTCGTCGACGTAGCAGACCTCGTACTCGACGGGGAGGGTGTCCAGCACCTTGCGGATCTCCGTGTCGAAGCTGTCGATGACGGCTTCTTCGTTGTAGCAGGGAACAACTACGGACAGCTTCGTCATGAACACTTCCTGCTGGATCCGAACGGGTGATTGTCGACGGTCGGGGCCGCCTCCCACCTTCCTTAGAAGTATGCACGGCGAGCGACTACCGAGAGTCGCCCTGCCGGAGCCGACGGCGGCACACGGTAGCTTTGACGGGATAAGCGGAATGAGCGGAACGCAACGAAGGGATCGAGGTGCACGTGCCCGACGTCTCCGTGGTCGTCATCGTCTACAACGACGCAGAGCGTCTGTCGACAGCAGTCCAGTCGGTTCTCGACCAGACACTCCAGGGTGTCGAGGTCGTGATCGTGGACGACTGCAGCCAGGACCGCTCCTTCGCGGTCGCCCAGGAACTGGAGTCCGCACATCCGGGCAGGGTGCGCGCCTTCCAGCTGCCGCAGAACAGCGGCGGCTGCGGGGCCCCGCGCAACCACGGTGTCCAGCAGGCCACCGGAACGTACGTGATGTTCCTCGACAGCGACGACGTGCTGGAGCGCAACGCCTGCCGGAACATGCTGGCCGCAGCCGAGCGGACCGGCTCCGACCTGGTCTCGGGCATGTGCGTACGGGTGCACCTCGACAACCGGTGGGGCAAGACCACCGAGTGGTACCCCTGGATCTACGCGCGCACCCGCACCCTGGAGTCGATCACCGAATTCCCGGACCTGCTGGTCTACGACACCCTCTCCACGAACAAGTGCTACCGGCGCGCGTTCCTGCTGGAGCAGGGTCTGGAGTTCCCGGTCGGCATCCACTACGAGGACCTGCTGTTCTCGGCGCAGGCGTACGTGGCGGCCCGGCGCATCACGCTGATCCCCAACCACGTCTACTTCTGGAACGTGGTCGAGAAGGCCGCGGCCAAGTCGATCAGCAACCGGCGCCACGAGATCGCGAACTTCGTCCACCGGATGGAGATCCACCGGCGTGTCGACGAGCTGCTGGCGGCCAAGGGCCACACGGACATCAAGTCCGCGAAGGACGCCAAGTTCCTCAAGCACGACCTGGTCCTGCACCTGCGTGACCTGCCGCTGCTGAGCGACGAGTACCGCCGGGAGTTCGCGGGCCTCGCCAACGGCTACCTCGCCGGCATCGATCCGGAGGCCTACGAGCACGTCACCCGCCTCCAGGCGATCTGCGCGTACCTGCTGGGCCGGGAGGACTGGGAGAACCTGCTCCCGGCCGCCGACGCCATGGTCAACAAGGGGCGGCTGACCTCCCCGCTCGCCGAGCGCGACGGCCGCGTCTACTGGTGCGCGCAGCACATCGACGGCCCCGACGCCGCCGAGGCCCGCCGGATACTGGACGTCACCGAGGAAGCTTTCCACACCACCCCGCTCTCCTCCCTCACCCTGGGCAACCGCCTCACCTCCTACGAGGACGACGGGCGCGGCACGGTGACACTGTCCGGCACGGTCGTGAACCCGCTGGGCCGCATCGCCGAGGACGCGGAGCTGAAGGCCACCCTGGAGCTCCGGGCCCGCCGGCAGATCGGCGTGCGCTCCTTCAGCTTCCCGGTGGCGTCCGTGCGCCACACCGGTGACACGATCGAGTGGCGCACCACGGCGGACATCGGCGGCACCGTGCGCCCCCTGGGCATCGTCGACGCCGTCTGGGACGTCCGCCTCAAGCTGACCGCCGGGGGTGAGCGGATCACCACCCGCGTCGCGGTCGGCGGCCTCGATCTGGACTCGGCGGCCCGGCTGCGCGTCCGGCCCCGGCTGACCCGCCTGGTCTCCGACCGCTTCGCCGCGCAGATGACCAAGAAGGGCAATCTCTCCTACGTCCTGACCGCGGAGGGCGCGGCAGCCGTCCGCACCCAGTCGCTGATCAACAACGCCATACAGGGCAGGGCGGCGGGCGTGGTCAAGCGGGGTCTGCGCAAGGCGCTGCGGGCTCGCCGGAACCTGGGCTCCGGCGAGCAGAAGGTGAAGATCTACCACGAGGTCTTCTCGAAACTGCCCGTCAAGAAGGGCACGGTCGTCTTCGAGAGCCACATGGGCAAGCAGTACAGCGACAGCCCGAAGGCGGTCTACGAGGAGATGGTCCGCCAGGGCGTGGCCTTCGAGGCGATCTGGTCCTACGCGGGTGCCAAGCCCACCGGCTTCCCGAAGGAGGCCACCCTGGTCAAGCGCTGGAGCTGGCAGTACCTGCGCGCCCTGGCCCAGGCCGAGTACTGGATCGACAACCAGGGCTTCCCGCTGGCCCTCACCAAGCGCCCGGGCACCACGTACATCCAGACCTGGCACGGCTCCGCGCTCAAGCGGATGGGCTTCCACGAGCCCCGCACCAAGGCGCAGGGCCGGGCCGGCCAGGACCGCTTCCAGGCGGCCGTGAACCGCTTCGACCACTTCCTGATCCGCTCCGAGCACGACGCCCGCACCCTCGCCAAGGGCTTCCGACTGCGCGACGAGGTGCTGCTGCGCACCGGCTACCCGCGCAACGACGCCCTCGTCGAGGCGCACCGGACCGAGGCCGACAGCGGCGAGCGGGTCCGCGGCTCCCTCGCCGCCGAACTCGGCATCGACCCGGACAAGAAGGTGCTGCTGTACGCGCCGACCTTCCGGGCGGGCGCGGACGGCACGGTGGAGGGCTTCACCTTCCCCTTCGACGTGGAGGAGTTCGCGGACCGGCTCGGCGACCGCTTCACGCTGCTGGTGCGGACCCACTACCTCAACAGCGTCTCGCTGCCGCCGTCGGTCGCCGGCCGGGTCGTCGACGTGTCGCGGCACCACGACATCACCCCGCTGCTGGCCCTCGCCGACGGACTGATCACCGACTACTCGTCCGTGATGTTCGACTACGCGGTCCTGGACCGGCCGATGGTGTTCTTCGCCTACGACTACGAGGAGTACGCCACCGACATCCGCGGCACGTACTTCGACCTGAAGGAGAAGGCCCCGGGCCCGGTGGTGGCCACCGCGGACGAACTCCTGCAGGCGCTGGCTGCCTTCGAGGAGGCGGACGCCAAGTACGCGGAGGCGCGGCAGCGTTTCCTCACCGAGTTCGGCGAGTACGACCGCGGGGACGCCGCCCGCCAGATCGTCGAGAAGTTCTTCACCGGGAGCGGCAAGTGAGCCGGGACATCTTCATCGTCTCCAACAGCGTCGACGAGATCGGCGGCGTGACCACCTGGTCGCACCAGATGGCCCGGCACTTCAGCGACCGCGGGCACTGCGTGCACATCGTCGGCATCGCGCCCGTCGCCGAGGAGATCCGGCAGAAGCTGCCGCAGGACCTGCCGTACGGCACGACCACGCTGTACGAGACCCACCCGCCGTCGGCCCGCCGCCTGCGCGGCATCAAGGGCCGGCTGAATGCGCCCGAGCGGCGCCGCCAGGCGGCCCGGCGGGCGCAGATGCAGGCCAAGGCGGACCGGCTCGGCGAACTGCTGCGCACGGCCCGTCCGGGCGGGGTCGTCATCGTCACCCAGGTCTGGGCGATGGAGTGGGTGGCGCTCGCCGACACCAAGGGGCTGTCCGTCATCGGCATGAGCCACGAGTCGTTCGAGGCCAGCCAGAAGTCCACCCGCGGCGAGCGGGTCCGCCGGTTCTACCGGGACGTGGACCGGCTGCTGGTGTTGACCCCCGAGGACGCGGACCTGTGGATCCGGGCGGGCATGGAGAACGTCGCCAGCATGCCGAACCCGATCCCCTTCATGCCCGACACCCCGGCTCCGCGCACCGGGAAGGTCGTGGCCAGCGTCGGCCGCCTCGCCTTCGAGAAGGGCGTCGACCTGCTGCTCGACGCATGGGCGGACGCGGCCCCGCAGCACCCCGACTGGGTCTTGAGGATCTATGGCGCGGGTGTGGAGGAGGCCGCGCTGCGGGCGCACTGCACCGCACTCGGGCTCGACGACTCCGTCCGGTGGATGGGCAGCACCGACGACGTGCTGGGCGCGCTGCGCGAGGCCTCGGTCTTCGCGCAGGCCTCGCGCGCCGAGGGCTTCCCGATCACGCTGCTGGAGGCGATGGCGGCGGGCGTGGCTCCGGCCGCCTTCGACTGCGCGCCGGGCGTACGGGAGATCGTCGAGCACGGTGAGGACGGGCTGCTGGCCCGGCTCGGCAACACCATGGAGCTCGCCGGGCACCTGGACGCGCTGATGTCCGACCGTGAGCTGCGCGACCGGCTCGGGGACAACGCCTTCCGTTCGGTGAAGCGCTACTCCAGCGCCGAGATCACCGACCGGTGGGAGGACCTGTTCTCCTTCCTGGAGCGCTGACCGGCGGCGCGGCCGTACACACGGCACGGCGAGGCCGCCCGCCCCGGGGAGATCCGGGGCGGGCGGCCTCGCCGTAGCGCCGGCGCCTCGCCGAACAGCCGGGCCGGGCGGGGCGGGGCGGGAGTGTCAGGCCTTGTGGACGTCGCGGTGCGCCTCGCCGCGGGCCACCTTGTTGGCCTCCCAGCCCGCCCAGGCGGAGGTGACCATCTCGCTGACGTCGTGGCGGGCCTGCCAGCCCAGCACGGTGTTGATGCGGTCGGCGGAGGCCACGACCTTCGCCGGGTCGCCGGGACGGCGCGGGCTGATCACCGGGGCGTAGTCGTGTCCGGTGCCCTTGTTCAGGAGCTCGACCATCTCGGCGACCGAGACGCCCTCGCCGCGCCCGATGTTGACGGTGAGGTCCTTGTAGTCCTCGGCCGCGGCCCACTCGGCCAGCTTGCGGGCGGCCGCCACGTGGGCTTCCGCGAGGTCCTCGACATGGATGTAGTCGCGGATGCAGGTGCCGTCCGGCGTCGGGTAGTCGTCACCGAAGATCTTGGCGCCCTGGCCGGCGTCGTACCGCTCGAAGACCATCGGCACCAGGTTGAAAACGCCGGTGTCCGCGAGCTCCGGGGTCGCCGCGCCCGCCACGTTGAAGTAGCGCAGGCAGGCGGTGGAGATGCCGTGCGCCTTGCCCGCCGCCCGCACCAGCCACTCTCCGGCCAGCTTGGTCTCGCCGTACGGGCTCAGCGGCGCGCACGGGGTCTCCTCGGTGACCAGGTCCACGTCGGGCATGCCGTACACGGATGCGGAGGAGGAGAAGAGGAAGTTGCGCACCCCCGCGTCGGCCACCGCCTGGAGCAGGACCGTCAGGCCCTGGACGTTCTCGTGGTAGTAGTACAGAGGCTTCTCGACGGACTCTCCGACCTGCTTCTTGCCGGCCAGGTGCACCACGCCCGTGATCTTGTGTTCGCGGAGGGTCTTCTCCAGCACCAGCCGGTCCAGGACGGAGCCGACCACCAGCGGGACGCCCTCCGGGACGCGGTCCTCGTTGCCCGTGGACAGGTCGTCGAGGACGACGACCTTCTCCCCCGCGAGCAGCATCGCGCGGACGACGTGCGCGCCGATGTATCCGGCGCCACCGGTGATCAGAAACGTCATGTGTATCTCCTTGGTCCTGTCCGACTTCGGTGCGGAAAGCGCTGCGGGGCGTATCGGGTTCAGCCCGACCCCCGGGCTGCGCGGGCCCGGTGGAACCGGTTGCGTACGAGGTAGAGGGCTCCCCCGGGACCCGGCGCGAGGCGCAGCGCGAGGGCACCGGTCCCCGTCCGGTAGGGCTGCGCCAGCAGAACACCGTACCGGCTGCTGGGCAGCGCCCGACGGCGGAGCAGCCGGCCCCGGGGGCGCAGGGAGGTGAACACCGAGCTCCCGTCGGCACACCGCACGCCCACCCCGACGCTCCACGCCTGCATCCTGCGCAGCCCCTGGCGGCGGCCGGTGACGGCCAGTTCGGCGAGGGGGAACGGCAGCACGGCCATCCAGCCACCGCCCCGGTCGGGCAGCAGCTCGACGGGGGGTGCGAGGACGGGCTCGCCGCCGGCGCGGGGCACGAAGCTCAGGCGGGCGGTCTGCGGGCCGGCCCCGGCGAGGCGTCCGTAGAGGTCGTGCACGCGGATCCGGACGGCGCCGCGGCCGGCCGGCTCGGCGTCGACGGTGACGGGCAGCTCCTCGACCGGCAGCGTCGACAGGCCGTCCAGCTCGACCGGGAACTCGTCGCTCCACACCGGCTCGCCCGAGTCGCCGACCGCGTACGGGGGCAGCAGCAGCGGCGGTTCGGCGGCCAGCCGGGTGAGCCGCTCGACGTCGGCGGGCGGGGTCGCGGTGGCCCGCAGCACCCGGACGATCCAGCGGGCCTTCGCCGCGGCGGCCTCGACGTCGGCCGCGGCGAAGGTCTCGACGTAGTCACGGGTCAGGGTCCACCAGGCCGCCTGGTAGCCGGGGTCGCGGCCGAGCTCGCGCAGGTACATGCGCAGGTCGTATTCGAGGAACTTCACATGGCAGGCGCTGCCCAGCACCGGGGAGGCGGCGGTGAGGATCCGGGCGGCCGTGCGGTGGGCCTCGATGCGGGAGCGCCAGTTCCCGACGTCCTTGCGGTCCAGGGAGATGGACACCTGGGCGGCGCCGCGGCGCACGTGCCAGACGTAGACGAGGTCGCCGGTGACGGCGATGCGGGGGGCCGCGGCGAGCACGCGGGAGGTGAAGACGAAGTCCTCGTAGACGAACCGGCCGTCCGGGAAGCGCAGGCCGTGCTCCTGGAGGAAGGCCCGCTCGTAGAGCTTGTTGACGCACAGGGTGTCGCGGACGAGCTCGGGCCGGTCCGCCGGGCGCTCGATGACGTCACCGGGGGTGTAGAGACCCGGCATCCACGGCACGTCGTGGTGCTGGGGCAGCTCGCGCCGCACGGCCGCGCCGACGGTGACCGGGGCGCGGTGCCGCTCGGCGGTGCCCACGAGGGCGTCCGCCGCGCCCGGCGGCAGGATGTCGTCGCTGTCGAGGAAGAGCACGTACCGGCCGGACGCGGCGGCGATCCCGTCGTTGCGCGGAGTACCGCACCCCCCGCTGTTCTCCGTCCGGTGCACGACCTTGAGGCGGGGGTGGACCGAGGCCAGCTCGTCCAGCACCCGCGCGGTGCCGTCGGAGGAGGCGTCGTTCACCGCGATGACCTCGGTGACCACCGGGCCCTGGGCGAGCGCCGAGGAGACGGCGTCGCCCACGAGCCCGGCGTCGTTGTACGCGATGACCACGACGGAGACCGTCGGGGGGTTGCTGCTGTTCACCCGCAGGATCCTAGGCGACCCGTGTAAAGACGCCCTCAAACCCTCCGGGGCACACGGCCCCGGGAGCGGATCAGAACGGCCGGAATTCGTCGTACTCCTGCTGCGCGGAGTCCCCGCGGCGGGCCTCGCGCTCCTTGCGGCGCTGGGTGGCCGGGCGGGGTGCCTCCATGCGGTGGTCCTCACCGCGGCGGCCCAGCATCTCGGCACCGGCCATCATGGTCGGCTCCCAGTCGAAGACGACGGCGTTCTCGTCGGAGCCGATGGCCACACCGTCGCCGGCACGGGCTCCCGCCTTCTTGAGCGCGTCCTCGACACCGAGGCGGTTGAGCCGGTCGGCCAGGTAGCCGACGGCCTCGTCGTTGTTGAAGTCGGTCTGGCGGACCCAGCGCTCCGGCTTCTCGCCGCGCACCACGTACACGTCCTCGACCTCGTCGTAGGTGACGGTGAAGCCGGCATCGTCCACGGCCTTCGGGCGGATGACGATACGGGTCGCCTCCTCCTTCGGCTTGCGGGCGCGGGCCTTGGCGATGACCTCGGCAAGGAAGTAGGAGAGCTCCTTCAGACCGGTGCGGGCCACCGCGGAGACCTCGAAGACCTTGTAGCCGCGTGCCTCCAGATCGGGGCGCACCATGTCGGCCAGTTCCTGGCCGTCGGGGATGTCGACCTTGTTGAGGACCACCAGACGGGGGCGCTTCTCCAGGCCGCCGCCGTAGAGCTTGAGCTCCTCCTCGATGACGTCGAGGTCGGCGATCGGATCGCGGTCGGTCTCCAGGGTGGCGGTGTCCAGGACGTGCACGAGCACCGAGCAGCGCTCGACGTGGCGCAGGAATTCGAGGCCGAGGCCCCGGCCCTGGCTGGCGCCGGGGATGAGGCCCGGGACGTCTGCGATCGTGTAGACGGTCGAGCCGGCGGTGACGACGCCCAGGTTCGGGACGAGGGTGGTGAAGGGGTAGTCCGCGATCTTCGGCTTGGCGGAGGAGAGCACCGAGATCAGCGAGGACTTGCCGGCGCTCGGGAATCCGACCAGCGCCACGTCGGCGACGGTCTTGAGCTCCAGGACGATGTCGCCGGTGGTGCCGGGGACGCCGAGGAGCGCGAAGCCGGGGGCCTTGCGGCGGGCGGAGGCGAGCGCGGCGTTGCCGAGGCCGCCGCGGCCGCCCTCGGCGGCCACGTAGGTGGTGCCCTGGCCGACGAGGTCGGCGAGGACGTTGCCCTGCTTGTCGAGAACCACGGTGCCGTCCGGGACGGGCAGGATCAGGTCCTGGCCGTCCTTGCCGGATCGGTTGCCGCCCTCTCCGGGCTTGCCGTTGGTGGCCTTGCGGTGGGGGCTGTGGTGGTAGTCCAGCAGGGTGGTGATCGCCTGCTCCACCACCAGGATGACGTCGCCGCCACGGCCACCGTTGCCGCCGTCGGGGCCGCCGAGCGGCTTGAACTTCTCCCGGTGCACGGAGGCGCAGCCGTGGCCTCCGTTACCCGCGGCGACGTGCAACTCGACGCGGTCCACGAAGGTGGTCATGGTTGTTCCTCCAGATACAGCGGAATCGTCCGGAAAGTCCGGTGGCAGGCCTTGCTGCCCATTAAACGTGTCTATGCGACAACGCGCCGAGGGCGGACCTCTCTTCCCGGCCTGCGCCGGGAAGAGCTGAGATCCGCCCTCGGGAAGTTACGAACGCTCGATCGGCCGGAGCCGGATCAGGCGGCCGGAACGATGTTGACGACCTTGCGGCCACGGTGCGTGCCGAACTGCACGGCACCGGCCTGCAGCGCGAACAGCGTGTCGTCGCCACCACGACCGACACCCGAGCCCGGGTGGAAGTGGGTGCCGCGCTGGCGGACGAGGATCTCGCCGGCGGAGACGACCTGACCGCCGAAGCGCTTCACGCCGAGCCGCTGGGCATTGGAGTCGCGCCCGTTCCGGGTGGACGATGCGCCCTTCTTGTGTGCCATGTCTCAGTCCCTCTTACTTCGCAGCCGCGGGGATACCGGTGACCTTGATCGCCGTGTACTGCTGGCGGTGACCCTGGCGACGGCGGTAGCCGGTCTTGTTCTTGTAGCGCAGGATGTCGATCTTGGCGCCCTTGTGGTGGTCCACGACCTCGGCCGTGACCTTGATACCGGCCAGGACCCACGGGTCGCTGGTCACGGCGTCGCCGTCGACAACGAGCAGGGTCGAGAGCTCGACCGTGTCGCCAACCTTGGCAGTGGAAATCTTGTCAACCTCAACGATGTCGCCGACAGCAACCTTGTGCTGGCGACCACCGCTGCGCACGATGGCGTACACGCGGATCTCTCTCTCACTCGGGACGGATGCTCCTGAAGCCAGCCGCTCAGGCGGGCCGGGGCCCACGCTGATCCGGAATGGACGAGCGGCCTCTCCCGTACGCGCGCTTGCGCGCGGGACGCGGGAGGAAGGTGCTCAGGAGCGCGGCGCGTACAGGACACGCCGACGGTCTAGGTTACGGGGCCGGTTCCGGAGGGTCAAACCGGGCCCCGCACGGCCGTGGGCCCCGCCGTTCGGCGGGGCCCACGGCCACGTGACGGATCAGGCTTCGGCGGGAGCCGAGACGGACGGGGCAGCCTGCTGCTCCGCCGCCGCGGTCTTCTTCGTCGCCCGCTTCGTCGCGGTCTTCTTGGTCGTGGCCGTCTTCTTGGCCGCGGTCTTCTTGGCGGTCGCCGCCTTCTTGGCCGGGGCCTTCTTCGCCGCGGTCGCCTTCTTGGCCGGAGCCTTACGGGTGGCCTTCTTGGCCGGTGCGGGCTCCTCGGTGGACCCGGCTTCCCCGGCCGGCGTCGCCGGCTCGGTGACCGGGGCCTCGACGACCACCACGGCGGCCTCCGCCGCACCGGCCGGGGAACCGGCGGGCGCGGTGGCCTTGCGGGTGGCGCGACGCCGCGGACGGGCCGGTACGGCCTCCGCCACCGGGGCCTCCTCAACCGCGGCGGCCGGCTCGGGCTCGACGACGGGCGCGGGCTCGGGCTCGGGCTCGGCGGCCACGACGGGCTCCGGGGCCGGCTCGGCCTCCGCCTCCGCGGCGGGCTCCGCGGCGACCGGCACGGGCGCGGTGGCCTTGCGGGTCGCCCGGCGACGGGTACGACCCTTCGGCGCGGCCTCCTCGACCGGAGCGGCCGGGGCGGCCTCGACCGGCTCCTCGACCGCAGCGGCCTCGGCGACGACCTCGGGGGCCGGCACCAGGACCCGTGTCGGCCGGTTCGGTCACCGGCTCGGTCACCGGCTCGGCGACGTCCTCGGCCACGGGGGCCTGGGCCTGCACCGCGGCGGCCTCACCTCGCGGGGCACCCGCGGGAGCGGTGGCCTTGCGGGTGGCACGGCGCCGGTTGCGGCGTCCACTCACGCCGGCCGCGGCCTCGGCCTCGGCCGGGGAGCTGTAGAGCTCCTCGCCCGCGACGAACTCCGGCTCGGGCAGCGCCTTGGGCGCGGCGGCCTCGGCAGCCACCTCGGCCTCGGACTCGGACTCGAAGGCGTCGGACCCGGCCGTCTCGACGGTCTCGACCTCGTGGTCGTGCTGGTCGAACTCGGCGCGGCCGCCACGGCGCTTCGAGCGCTTGCCGTTGCCACCGCCACCGATCGCGGCCGCCGTCTCCCATGTGGACGATGACACCGCGGCCGTTGCAGTGGACACAGGTCTCGGAGAAGGACTCCAGCAGGCCCTGGCCGACCCGCTTGCGGGTCATCTGGACCAGACCCAGCGAGGTGACCTCGGCGACCTGGTGCTTGGTGCGGTCGCGGCCCAGGCACTCCAGCATGCGGCGCAGGACCAGGTCGCGGTTGGACTCCAAGACCATGTCGATGAAGTCGATCACGACGATGCCGCCGAGGTCGCGCAGCCGCAGCTGGCGCACGATCTCCTCGGCCGCCTCCAGGTTGTTCCTGGTGACGGTCTCCTCAAGGTTGCCGCCCTGACCGGTGAACTTGCCGGTGTTGACGTCGATGACGATCATCGCCTCGGTCTTGTCGATCACGAGGGAGCCGCCGGAGGGCAGCCACACCTTGCGGTCGAGCGCCTTGGCGAGCTGCTCGTCGATCCGGTACGTCGCGAAGACGTCGACCTCGGAGGTCCAGCGCTGGAGCCGGTCGGCCAGGTCCGGGGCCACGTGTGAGACGTAGCCGTGGATGGTCTCCCAGGCGCCGTCGCCGCTGACGATGACCTTCGAGAAGTCCTCGTTGAAGATGTCGCGCACCACGCGGACCGTCATGTCCGGCTCGCCGTACAGGAGGGACGGGGAAGAGGTCGTGATCTGCTTCGACTTCTTCTGGATGTCCGCCCACTGGGCCTGCAGGCGCTCGACGTCGCGGCGCAGCTCGTCCTCGCTCGCGCCCTCGGCGGCGGTGCGGACGATGACGCCCGCGTCCTCGGGGACGATCTTCTTGAGGATGGTCTTCAGACGCGCGCGCTCGGTGTCGGGCAGCTTGCGGCTGATGCCGGTCATCGAGCCCTCGGGCACGTAGACCAGGTAGCGGCCGGGCAGCGAGACCTGGCTGGTCAGACGGGCGCCCTTGTGGCCGATCGGGTCCTTGGTCACCTGCACGAGGACCGACTGGCCGGACTTGAGGGCGGACTCGATCCGGCGCGGCCCGTTGGCCATGCCGAGCGCCTCGAAGTTGACCTCGCCGGCGTACAGGACCGCGTTGCGGCCCTTGCCGATGTCGATGAAGGCGGCCTCCATCGACGGCAGCACGTTCTGGACCTTGCCCAGGTAGACGTTGCCGACGTACGAGGTGGCCTCTTCCTTGTTGACGTAGTGCTCGACGAGCACGTTGTCCTCAAGGACGCCGATCTGGGTGCGCTCGCCGCTCTGGCGGACGACCATCACGCGCTCGACGGCCTCGCGGCGGGCCAGGAACTCGGCCTCGGTGATGATCGGGACGCGGCGGCGGCCCTGTTCGCGGCCCTCGCGGCGGCGCTGCTTCTTCGCCTCCAAGCGGGTCGAGCCCTTGATGGACTGGACCTCGTCGGACGGCTCGGCCTTCTCGCGCGCCGGGCGCGGCTCGCGGACCTTGACGACGGTGCGCACACCGTCCTCGTCGCCGGCGGACTCGGCGGCGTCGGCGGGCTCACCGCTGCGGCGGCGGCGACGGCGACGGCGGCGGCTGGAGGTGGAGCCGAGGGCCTCCTCGGTGTCCTCCTCTTCCTCCTCGGCGTCCTGCTCGGCAGACTCCGCCTCGGCCTCTTCGTCGGCGGACTCGTCGAGGTCGGCTGCCTCACCGCGACGGCGACGACGGCCGCCGCGGCGACGGCGGCGCGAGGGACGCTCGCCCGACTCGTCGTCCTCGTCGAACTCCGCTGCTTCGGCGGACTCGGCCGACTCCTCTTCGAGCCCGGGGGCCTCGGCCTCCGGCTCCTCCTCCGCGAGCACCTCGGGAAGGGAGACCGGCGCGGTCTCGGCGGCGCCGCGGCCACGGCGACGGCGGCGGCCGGCCGGCTGCGCGGGCTCGGCGGGAGCGACGGGCTCGACCTCTTCCTCCTCCTCGGCCTCCTCGGCCTCGATCGCGGCCGCGGCGGCAGCGGCGGCCATCGCGGCGGTCTCGGGGGTCTGGAACATCGGCTCGGTGAAGACCGGTGCCTGGAAGACGGCCACGGCGGGACGCGCCGCACGGCGGGCACGGGCCGGAGCGGCGGGCGCCTCGGCGGCCTCGGGCTCGGCGGCGGGCTGCTGCGGGGCGGCGGCCGCGGTCGTGGTGGAGCGGGTGGCACGGCGGCGGCCGCGCTTGGGGGCGTCCACGGCGTCGGCGACGGTCACGGCGCGGGCGGCCTTGGGGGCCTCCTCGGCGGCGGGAGCGGGCTCGGCGGGGGTCTCCGCGGCCGGGGCCTCGGCGGCCGGGGCGGCGACGGCGCGGGTGGCACGGCGGCGGGCACGCGGAGCCGGAGCCGGAGCAGCCTCCTCCACCACAGCAGCAGCCTCGGCAGCAGCCGGAGCCTCCACCACGGCAACCTCCGCAGCCTCGGCGACCGGCGCGGCCGCGGCACGCGTCGCACGACGGCGGGCACGCGGAGCCGGAGCCGGAGCCGGAGCAGCCTCCTCCACGGCAGCGGCCTCGGCAGCGGATTCGACGACGACGGCCTCCGCGGCCTGGGTCTTCGGAGCGGCCACCGCGCGGGTCGCACGGCGGCGGGGGCGGGCGGGGGCGGCGGCCGGAGCGGCTTCCTCGGCGGGGGCGGGCTCCGCCTCCGGCGTCACCTCGGCGGCGGGGGCGCCGCCGGGCGGACCGGCCGGCCGGGAAGCGGCGCGGCGACGCCTGCGCGGGGGCAGGTTGTCACTGGGGCTGCCGCTGTCGGCGCCGGCGGGGGTGGTGTCGTTTTCGTTACTGAGCATTGCGGGCGGTTCTCCCGTCACGCTCCCGGGCGCCGCGGCTGACTTCCGGTCCGGCGCGGCTCCGCACGATGGCGCGGAGCCGGCCTCCGGGGCGCGTTCGCCACACGGGAGCTGTAGTCCATGGCCGCCGGTTCCGTACGTGTTGTCCGTACGGCCTGGCGGAAGTCTTCAGGTCTGTACGCGGCCCGACCCAGGTGGCTCCCGAGTACCAGGGCTGCGCGACGACGACGGTCCTTACGCGGCGGGACCTTCCGGCGCCTTCGCGTCGGCGGTCACGGCGACCGTGGGTGGGGCGGCCGTGTCTGCCTCGCGGTCGGGCGCGAGCGGGTCGGTCACCGTGCCGGACTCCTCGTCGAAGAGCCCCTGCGCCAGCCTGGTCACCGCAGAGGGGACCGGCGGCGCCAGGTCGGCCACAGCTCGGAGACCGGACAGGACGTCGTCGGGTCGCACGGCAGGTGTCAGATGCCGAACAACCAGCCGCAGTATCGCACAGGCATTGTCCAGCGGCCTATCAGCCGGCGCGGGAAACGCTTCGAGGCTGACGACCGCCCCGCGGGTGTCGAAGGTGCGCACGCCGTTTTTGGTCTTGCGCTGCACCTCGACGGCCTCGGCGGCCAGGAAGGCCGTCACGGCCCGCTCGGCCTCGGCGGGCTCCACGCCGTCCAGGCGCAGCTCCCACACGGAGGCGGTCAGCCGGTCGGCCAGGCCCGAGGTGCGGGCCTCGACGGCTTCGATGATGTCGAGGCCCGCCGGCATCGACTCGTCGAGCAGTTCGCGGAGCCTCTCGGGATCGCGCGGCGCGGCGAGGCCGATCTCCAGGTACTCGGCCTCGCTGCCGGTCCCGGTCGGGGCGGCGTTCGCGTACGAGACGCGCGGGTGCGGGGTGAAACCCGCCGAGTACGCCATCGGCACCTCGGCGCGGCGCAGGGCCCGCTCGAAGGCGCGCTGGAAGTCTCGGTGGCTGGTGAACCGGAGGCGGCCGCGCTTGGTGTAGCGCAGTCGGATGCGCTGCACCACCGGTGCGGGAGGCGGGCCTTCGGGCTGTCGCTTGCCCAGGGGTTCTTCTCCTTGTGCGGGGCTCCGCGGCTCGCGCTTCGCCCTGAGGTCTGTCGACCCGCTCCGGCTCACCCCTGTCCTCGGGGCAGGGAGATCTCGTCAGCGGGTGCCGCGTCGGCGGCTGTCGTACTACCCAGAGTACGCGCCCGTGACCTCGCCGGTTCCACGGGAGGAGCACCGGGGACCGCGCGGTGCACGGTGGCCCGGGTCCGCTCCGTGCCGTACCCGACGCCGACGGGGGGCCGCCCGTCCGCTTCGATGCGGAGCAGGAGACGGCGGAGGAGGACGCGGAGGAGACGCCGGAGGAGACGCCCGAGGAAACGCCGGAGGCCCCCACCCGTTGCGGGCGGGGGCCTCTCGTGACCCGGGGTGCACGTGGCCGGCGGGGCCGGCTACTTCACGACCGACAGCGGCAGCAACTTCTTGCCGGTGGGGCCGATCTGGATCTCGGTCTGCATCTGCGGGCAGACACCGCAGTCGAAGCACGGGGTCCAGCGGCAGTCGTCGACCTCGGTCTCGTCGAGGGCGTCCTGCCAGTCCTCCCAGAGCCAGTCCTTGTCGAGACCGGAGTCCAGGTGGTCCCAGGGCAGGACCTCCTCGTAGGTGCGCTCGCGCGTGGTGTACCAGGCCACGTCCACGCCGTAGGCGGGCAGCGTCTTGTCCGCGGCCCGCATCCAGCGGTCGTAGCTGAAGTGCTCGCGCCAGCCGTCAAAGCGGCCGCCGTCCTCGTAGACGGCGCGGATCACGTCGCCGATGCGGCGGTCGCCGCGCGAGAGCAGGCCCTCGACGATGCCCGGCTTGCCGTCGTGGTAGCGGAAGCCGATGGAGCGGCCGTACTTCTTGTCGCCCCGGATCTTGTCGCGGAGCTTGCCGAGGCGGGCGTCCGTCTCCTCCGCCGACAGCTGCGGCGCCCACTGGAACGGGGTGTGCGGCTTGGGGACGAACCCGCCGATCGACACGGTGCAGCGGATGTCGTTCTGGCCGGAGACCTCGCGGCCCTTGGCGATGACGTTGACCGCCATGTCGCCGATCTGGAGCACGTCCTCGTCGGTCTCGGTGGGCAGGCCGCACATGAAGTACAGCTTCACCTGGCGCCAGCCGTTGCCGTAGGCGGTGGCGACGGTCCGGATCAGGTCCTCCTCCGAGACCATCTTGTTGATGACCTTGCGCATGCGCTCGGAGCCGCCCTCGGGGGCGAAGGTCAGGCCGGAGCGGCGACCGTTGCGGGTCAGCTCGTTGGCCAGGTCCACGTTGAAGGCGTCCACGCGGGTGGACGGCAGGGACAGGCCCACCTTGTCGTCCGAGTACCGGTCGGCCAGTCCCTTGGCGATGTCGGCGATCTCGGTGTGGTCCGCGGAGGACAGCGAGAGCAGGCCGACCTCCTCGAAGCCGGTCGCCTTGAGACCCTTCTCGACCATCTCGCCGATGCCGGTGATGCTTCGCTCCCGCACGGGGCGCGTGATCATGCCGGCCTGGCAGAAACGGCAGCCGCGGGTGCAGCCGCGGAAGATCTCGACGGACATGCGCTCGTGGACGGTCTCCGCGAGCGGGACGAGGGGCTGCTTGGGGTACGGCCACTCGTCGAGGTCCATGACGGTGTGCTTCGACACCCGCCACGGCACGCCGGACCGGTTGGGCACGACGCGGCCGATGCGGCCGTCCGGCAGGTACTCGACGTCGTAGAAGCCGGGGACGTAGACGTTGCCGGTCTTGGCGAGGCGAAGGAGGACCTCTTCGCGGCCGCCGGGCCGGCCCTCGGCCTTCCAGGTGCGGATGATCTCGGTCATGTCGAGGACGGCCTGCTCGCCGTCGCCGATGACCGCGCAGTCGATGAACTCCGCGATCGGCTCCGGGTTGAAGGCCGCGTGGCCGCCCGCGAGGACGATCGGGTGGTCCACCGTGCGGTTCCTGGACTCGAGCGGGATGCCCGCGAGGTCCAGGGCCGTCAGCATGTTGGTGTAGCCCAGCTCGGTGGAGAAGGACAGGCCGAACACGTCGAAGGCGGAGACCGGGCGGTGGCTGTCCACGGTGAATTGCGGCACCTTGTGCTCGCGCATCAGCTCTTCGAGGTCCGGCCAGACGCTGTAGGTGCGCTCGGCGAGGACGCCCTCGCGCTCGTTGAGCACTTCGTACAGGATCATGACGCCCTGGTTGGGCAGCCCGACTTCGTATGCGTCCGGGTACATGAGGGCCCAGCGGACGTCGCAGCTCTCCCACTCCTTGACCGTGGAGTTGAGTTCACCGCCGACGTACTGGATGGGCTTCTGCACGTGCGGAAGCAGGGCCTCAAGCTGAGGGAAGACCGACTCGGTCATCACGCGACTTTCGTGAAGCGGGCAGGGGGCAGCTATCTAGCGTACCCCGACGGCCCAGCCGCCCCCACCCGCATGATCACTACAGGGCCGCCCGCAGGGCAGGGGCCGAGGCCTTCGCCCAGAGGTCCGGAAGTTCCCGTTCGCGCCGCTCGGCCAGGGCCTCCTCGCGGCCGTAGAGCACACCCCAGGTGAAGGAGTCCTCCCCCGCGTCCGCCGCCTGGGCCGCGAGGCCGCGCAGGGCGTCCCGGGCCACGACGCTGTCCTGGTGGTCGCCGAGCAGGTTCTGGACCTCCTTCATGGCCTTGGCCAGGCGTTTCGCCGGCTTGCCGAACTCGGGCACGGCGGACTCCGCCGCGTACCGGACGCGTTTGGCCGATTTGCGGGCCCCATGCAGGGCCAGGTCCCGTTCCTTGCCCGCGTCGAGCGCGAGGGCTGCGTCGATCCGGCCGGCGAGGCGGGCGTAGTCGCGGAGCACCGCCTTGCGGAGCACCTTCTCGGGGGATCCCGCGGCGGCGTCGAGCAGCGGGGGCGCGTCCAACAAGGCGTCGAGGGAGTTCAACAGGGTGACGTAGCGGTCGCTGTCGAGTGCGGCCAGGGTCCTGCGGCGCGATCGGGAGCGCCGGCCCGTGTTCCAGGTCCGGAGCCGGCTGCGGAGGGGGCCGGACAGCAGGGTGCGGGGCAGTTCGCCGAGCTGGGCCTGGAGCCGTTCCATCAGGACTTCCTGGTCGCGGTCGACGCCGAGTTCGGCGGCCAGCCAGCGCAGCTCCTCGCCGAGCGGGTCGGTGACCCCGCGGTCGAGGACCTTGCGGTAGGTCGTGAAGGCGCTGCGCAGCCGGCGGGTGGCGACCCGCATCTGGTGCACGGAGTCCGGCAGGTTCCGCCGCACGGCCGGGTCCTGGGCGACCAGGGCGTCGCGCTGCTCGGCCAGGTACGCGATGACGTACGCGCCGGCGGTGCCTCCGGGGCCGCCTCCGGCCGGCCGGGTCGGGGGTTCGGCGCCGGTCTCGGCGAGGGCCCGCGCGAGCTTCGAGGGGGCGTCGGAGACCCGGAGCCCGCCCTTGCGGAGTGTCTTCGCGACGGCGTCCAGCAGTTCGGGTCCGACACCGTCGGCGAGTTCCACTTCGACCTCGGTCCAGGCGGCGGTGGCGTCGCCGCGTTCGGCCAGGACCTCGTCGGTGCTCAGTTCGGCGAGGAGTGCTCCGTCGGCATCGAGCAGGTGGCTGACACGGCGCGAGGAGACCAGTCGGACCTGCGGCCCGAGCCCGGCGTCGCGGACGCGGGAGCGGACGAGGGCGGCGAGGGCGGGCGGGACCGTGTCGCTGAGCGCGGCGCCGACCTCGTCGCGCACGCCTGGGGAGACGGGCAGTTTGAGGTGCCAGCCCTCGTCCGCGCCGCCCGTTCTGCGTCGGAGGGTGAGCCCGTCGGCGGCGAGCCGCTGGTCGGGGGTGTCGTAGTAGACGGCGTCGAGGTCGACGGTGCCCTGGTCGGTGACGGCCGCGATCGCGGCCGTCCCCGTCAGGTCCGGCACCCCGCGCCGGGCAGATGCGGCCTTGGAGAACTCGAATTTGCGCTCGATCTCGCGCTTTGTGTCCGCCATGTACCGAACTTAGTCCTGAACGGAACACGTATGCAGGATGAACGGAACATCAGGCCGACAATGGCCGTTGCACCTTGATCGACTGGAGGAGTCCGACCGCTATCCACACGGCGAACATCGACGAGCCTCCGTAGGACACGAACGGCAGCGGCAACCCGGCCACGGGCATGATGCCGAGGGTCATCCCGATGTTCTCGAAGGACTGGAAGGCGAACCAGGCGATGATGCCGGCGCACACGATGGTCCCGTACAGCTCGGTGGTCTCCCGGGCGATCACGCAGGCCCGCCAGAGGATGACGCCGAGCAGGACGAGGATCAGCCCGGCCCCGACGAAGCCGAGCTCCTCGCCCGCCACGGTGAAGACGAAGTCCGTCTGCTGCTCGGGCACGAACTGGCCGGTGGTCTGCGAGCCCTTGAAGAGCCCGGAGCCGGTCAGGCCGCCGGAGCCGATGGCGATGCGCGCCTGGTTGGTGTTGTAGCCGACACCGGCGGGGTCGAGCTCGGGGTTGGCGAAGGCCGCGAAGCGGTTGATCTGGTACTCGTCCAGGACGCCGAGCTGCCATATCAGGACGGCTCCGGCCACGCCGGAGCCGAGCAGGCCGATCACCCAGCGGTTGGAGGCTCCGGAAGCGAGCAGCACGCCGAGCACGATGACGACCATGACCATGACGGAGCCGAGGTCGGGCATCAGCATGACGATGCCCATCGGGGCCGCGGCCAGGCAGAGCGCCTTGACGACGGTGCGGTGGTCGGGATGGGCCAGGTCGCCGGCGTCCACCCGGGTGGCGAGCAGCATCGCCATGACCAGGATGATCGTGATCTTCACGAACTCGGACGGCTGGAGGGAGAATCCGCCGCCGACCACGATCCACGCGTGGGCGCCGTTGATGGTGGCGCCGAGCGGGGTCAGCACGGCCAGGATGAGCACCAGCGAGAGCCCGTAGAGGACGGGCACGGCCCCGCGCAGGGTGCGGTGGCCGAGCCAGACGGTGCCGATCATCAGTACCAGGCCGATGCCGGTGTTCAGGGCGTGCCGGGCGAGGAAGTAGTAGGGGTCGCCCTGGTTCAGGCTGGTCCTGTTGCGGGTGGCCGACCACACGAGCAGGGCGCCGAGGCAGGACAGGGCGAGCGACGAGAGCAGGATCGGCCAGTCGAGCCGGCGCAGCACGGAGTCACGGGCGGTGAGCCTGGCCATCGGGCCGCGCTCGGGCGCGTAGCGGGAGACGGAGAACTTGTTGGCGGTTGGCATGTCGGTATGGGGTCCTCAGTCGTGCCGTGTCGGGGGAGGCCCGGCGAGTGCCGGCGGTTCCGGTTCCTCCGGGGACGGCGGTACGTACGGCCGGATCTCCGGGGAATCGATGGAGCCGTCGGGGTTGATCCTGGGCAGTTTCGCCTCCGGGGCCGGCAGCAGGGCCGTCTTCAGGTCCTGCTTCCCGTCCATGGTCAGACCGTAGAGGGCGTTGTAGAGGTTGCGGACGGCGGGTCCGGAGGCTCCGGAGCCGGTGCCGCCCTGGGAGATCGTCATGACGATCGTGAAGTCCTTGGTGTAGGTCGCCAGCCACGAGGTGGTTTGCTTGCCGTAGACCTGGGCGGTACCGGTCTTCGCGTGCATCGGGATCTTGTCCTGGGGCCAGCCTCCGAAGCGCCAGGCGGCGGTGCCGCCGGGCTCGACGACCATGCGCAACCCCTTGTCGAGGTCCGCGATGGTCTGGGCGCCGATCGGCAGCCTGCCGTGGGACTGGGGCTTGATCATCTCGATGCGCTTGCCGTCCGGGCTGATCACGGCCTTGCCGACGGTGGGGTTGTAGAGGGTGCCACCGTTGCTGATGGCGGAGTAGGCGGTGGCCATCTGGATGGGGGTGACCAGGACGTCTCCCTGGCCGATGGCGAAGTTGATGCTGTCGTAGGCCTTGAGCTGGTTGCCTTCGAGGCAGCTCTCATAGGCGATCTGCTCGACGTAGGTGCCGCCCCGCTTGCCCTGCTTGCACCAGGAGTCCTTGTTGGCCGCCCAGAAGCTCTGCTTCCACTGGCGGTCGGGGATGCGGCCCTTGACCTCGTTCGGCAGGTCGACCCCGGTCTCGGAGCCGAGCCCGAACTCGCGGGCGGTCCGGTAGAACCAGTCGTGGGCGTCCTTCTTGGGGCTGAGCCCTCCGTCGCGCTGCCACTCCTTGTGCCCGAGGGCGTAGAAGACGGTGTTGCAGGAGAACTTGAGGGCCTCGCCGAGGGTGATGGGGCCGTGCCCCTTGGACTCGAAGTTCGCGAAGCTGCGGCCGCCGAGGCTGTAGGAGCTGCTGCAGTTGTACTTGTCGTTGAACTTGTAGCCGGCCCGGACGGCGGCACTCGCGGAGACCACCTTGAAGATGGAGCCGGCGGGGGCCATGCCCTGGATGGCCCGGTTGAGCAGCGGGTAGTTGGAGCTCTTGCTGGTGAGCTTGGCGTAGTCGGTGCCGGAGATGCCCCCGACCCAGGCGTTCGGGTCGTAGTCGGGCTGGGAGGCCATCGCGACGATGCGGCCCGTCTTGGCCTCCATGACGACGACGGCGCCCGAGTCGGCCTCGTACTTGCGGCCGGTGATGTTGTCGGTCTCGTTGCGGACGACCTTCATGGCCTGCTGGAGCTCGAACTCGGCGACGGCCTGGACCCGGGCGTCGATGCTGGTGACGAGGGTGGATCCGGCGATTCCGGGATCGGACCTGGTCTGTCCCATGACCCGGCCGAGGTTGTCGACCTCGTAGGAGGTGACCTGTGCCTTGCCGCGCAGCTCCCGGTCGTAGGTGCGCTCGATCCCGGAGCGGCCGACCTGGTCGGAGCGCAGGTGCGGGGAGTCGGTGTCCTTGGCCTTCTGGATCTCGTCGTCGGTGACGGGCGAGAGGTAGCCGAGCACCTGCGAGGTACGGGCGCCGCCGGGGGCGGGATAGCGGCGGACGGCGGTGGGCTCCGCGGTGATGCCGGGGAACTCCTCCGGGCGCTCGCGCAGCTGGAGCGCCTGCTGGGTGGTGGCTTCGAGGGTGACCGGGATCGGCTGGTAGGGCGAACCGTTCCAGCAGGGCTTGGGGGTCTGGGAGTCGCAGAGCCGGACCTTGTCCATGACCTCCTTGGGGGTCATGTCCAGGACGTCGGCGAGGCGGGTCATCACGCCCTTGCCCTTGTCCTTCATCTTCATCAGCGCGGTGCGGCTGGCGGAGACGACCAGGCGGGTCTCGTTGTCGGCGAGCGGGACCCCGCGGGCGTCGAGGATCGAGCCGCGCACGGCGGGCTGGACCACCCGCTGGACGTGGTTGCTCTTGGCCTCGTGGTAGTACTCCGCGCCGTTGCGGATCTGGAGGAACCAGAGCCGGCCGCCGAGGGTGACGAGCATCGAGAAGACGAGGACCTGCATGATGACGAGCCTGATCTGCACCCGGGAGGTGCGGCCGGTCTCCGGGACGTTGGTCACGTCTGCTCCTCCCTCACAGCTTCTTGGCGCTCTTCACACCCTTGGCCGGCTTGACGCCCTTTATGCGGACCGCCTTGTTGGCGCGGGACCGCGCGGTCTTCATGCGCAGGCCGCCGCGCTGGTTGCCGATGCTCAGGCCGGTACCGCCGGCCAGCCAGCCGGCGGAGACGTCGGCGGTCTTGTTGCCGGGGCCGCCACCCGCCTCGACGGCCATCGGGTCGTTCTCGGCCTTGCGGGCCAGCGCCATGATCCACGGCACGGTGAACGGCGCGAGCAGCAGGTCGTAGAGGGTGGCGGTGAACATCAGCCCGGTCAGGCCGACGTGGCGGGCGGCGGTGTCGCCGACCAGCGCACCCACGCTGGCGTAGAGCAGCGTGGAGCCGATCGCGGCGGCGACGACGGCCAGCATCGGGCCCCAGGCGGAGCGGAACCGGCCGCCGTCGGGCCGGACCAGTCCGACGACGTAGCCGATGACGCACAGGACGAGCGCGTACCGGCCGACCGCGTGGTCGGCGGGCGGTGCCAGGTCGGCGAGGAGTCCGGCACCGAAGCCGATGAGCGCGCCGCTGACGTGCCCGTACACGAGTGCGAGGGACACCACGGTGAGGAGCAGCAGGTCGGGTACGGCGCCGGGCAGTTGGAGCCGGCCCAAAACGGTGACCTGGATGACGAGGGCGACCACGACGAGCGTGGCCGAGAGCAGGATCCGGTTGAAGCGCATGCGGGGTCGGCTCCTAGTCGTCGGCCGGCTGGGCGAGCCGGCTGGCGGACCCGGACGGGGTGACCGTGACGGTGACCGTCGGGATGGGCTTGGGGGCCTCGGGCTTGGGCGGCAGGACGGCGTCGCGCGGGTCCTCGCGCGGCGGCATGACCACGACCCCGACGATGTCCAGGCGCGAGAAGCCGACGAACGGCCGGACCCAGACGGTGCGGGTCAGGTCGCCGCGCGAGGGATCGACTTTGACGACCTCGCCGATCGGGACGCCGGGCACGAAGGGCTTGTTGCCGCGCGAGCCGAAGGTGACGAGCCGGTCGCCGGGGCTGACCTTGGCCTTGCCGTTGAGCATCTGGACGGACAGGGCGCGATCGCCCTGTCCGGTGGCGAAGCCGAGTTCGCCGGTCTTCTCCAGGCGCGTGCCGACGGTGAAGTCGGGGTCGTTGGCGAGGACGACGGTGGAGGTGTCGGGTCCGACGGTGGTGACGCGGCCGACGAGCCCGTCGCCGTTGAGGACGGTCATGTCGCGTTCGATGCCGTCCTTGCTGCCGGCGTCGATGGTGACGGTCCAGGAGAAGCCCTGGGCCGCTCCTATGGCAATGACCTCGGCGCCCTTGATGCCGTACTGTCCCGCGCCGGCCCGCTTGAGCATCTCGTCGAGCTCGTGGATACGGCTGCGGGTCTGGTCCTCGCTGCCGAGCTTGGCCTTCAGGGCCGCGTTCTCGCGCTCCAGTGCGGCGATGCGGTTGTGGCGCTTCCCGGAGTCCCTGACCGCCCCTATGGCGTTGGCGACCGGATCGACCGCGGTCGCCACACCTTCCTCGACCGGCCCGAAGACCGCTGCGGCGGCCTGCCGGGCACCGTCGACCGGCGACTCCTCGCCTGCCCTGATGTCCACCGTGATCAACGCGAACGCGATGGCGATCAGAAGCACCAGGAGCAGCCGGCTTTCTCGTGTGTCCCTCACGTGCGGCGGCCGTGCCTTCCTCGTCGGAATTCTCGTTTTGCCTGTATATCAACGATCCGCCGTACGGGCCCGGTAGCACCCGTACGGCGGATCCTTGTGTTCCGCTCAGTCCCCTCCCCCGGCGGGAGGGCGGTCAGCGACGGGGCTGGGCGTCCAGGACCTGCTGGAGGGCCTCGAACTCCTCGACGCACTTGCCGGAACCGAGCGCGACGGAGTCGAGGGGGTCCTCGGCGATGTGGATCGGCATGCCGGTCTCACGGCGCAGCCGCTCGTCGAGGCCGCGGAGCAGGGCGCCGCCGCCGGTCAGGACGATGCCGCGGTCCATGATGTCGCCCGAGAGCTCCGGCGGGCACTTGTCGAGCGTCGTCTTGACCGCGTCGACGATGGAGTTGACCGGCTCCTCGATGGCCTTGCGGACCTCGGCGGCCGAGATGACGACCGTCTTCGGCAGGCCCGAGACCAGGTCCCGGCCGCGGATCTCGGTGTGCTCGTCCTTGTCGAGGTCGTACGCCGAGCCGATGGTGATCTTGATCTGTTCGGCCGTCCGCTCACCGAGGAGGAGGGAGTACTCCTTCTTGATGTGCTGGATGATCGCGTTGTCGAGCTCGTCGCCGGCCACCCGGATGGACTGTGCCGTGACGATTCCGCCGAGGGAGATGACGGCGACCTCGGTGGTGCCGCCGCCGATGTCCACGACCATGTTGCCGGTGGCCTCGTGGACGGGCAGGCCCGAGCCGATGGCGGCGGCCATGGGCTCTTCGATGATGTGCACCTGGCGGGCGCCGGCCTGCGTGGACGCCTCGATGACCGCGCGGCGCTCGACTCCCGTGATGCCGGAGGGCACGCAGACCACGACGCGCGGACGGGCCAGGTAGCGGCGCTTGTGGATCTTGAGGATGAAGTACCGGAGCATACGCTCGGTGATCTCGAAGTCGGCGATCACGCCGTCCTTGAGGGGCCGTACGGCGACGATGTTGCCGGGCGTGCGCCCGATCATCTTCTTCGCCTCCGAGCCGACCGCCAGGATGCCGCCGGTGTTCGTGTTGATGGCGACCACGGACGGCTCGTTCAGGACGATCCCCCGGCCCCTCACGTACACCAGCGTGTTGGCGGTCCCGAGGTCGATCGCCATGTCACGGCCGATGAACGACATGTTGTTCCCCTTGTTCCCCATGAGGAGCGTCTGGCCTTCCAGTTGATAGCGGCTGCTGTCAGGTCGGCGAGGTGGGTGTGTGGGTGGAGGCCCCATCGTAGTCACGGTTGTACCGACACCGCGCGACGGGACTCCGGCAATCCCGCCGGAATGGATACCCGCCCCCTTACTGGTGACGACGTGTCCTGCCCAGGCGTTCCCGCCCGGGCCCGGAAATACCTTGGGGCGACCGAAATTACTTCGGTCGCCCCAGGTCATGAGCGCTATTCGGCTGATGTCTCGTCAGGAGGGACTGATCAGAGCGCGGGGAAGAAGAGCTTCAGCTCGCGCTCGGCGGACTCCTCGGAGTCCGAGGCGTGGATGAGGTTCTCCCGGGTGATGGTGCCGAAGTCGCCCCGGATGGAGCCGGGCGCCGCGGCGATCGGGTCGGTGGGACCGGCCAGCTGGCGGACGCCCTCGATGACCCGCTCCCCCTCGACGACCAGCGCCACGACCGGCCCACTGGACATGAAGCCCATGAGCGGCTCGTAGAAGGGCTTGCCCTTGTGCTCGCCGTAGTGCGCCTCCAGGGTCTCCTGGTCGAGCGTACGCAGCTCCAGTGCGGGGATGGTCCAGCCGGCCTTCCGCTCGATGCGGCCGATGATCTCGCCGACCAGGCCGCGACGGACGGCGTCGGGCTTGAGCAGGACGAGGGTGCGCTGGGTCATGTTGCGGCTCCTTGCGGCATACGGGTGCGGTAGGGCGAATCTACAGGGCCGTCCGGGGCGGCCTCGCCGCCCGGGTGGTCCGGGGATCCGTCAGGCGGTGTCGGGCGCCCCGGACGCGGCGGCGGCCTCCTGCGCGGCGGCCCAGCGCTCCTTGATCGAGTCGACCTTCCGGCCGTAGTGCACGGAGCACCACCACAGTCCGGCGAACACCGCGCCGAGGAAGAACATCGTCGGGACGACGAAACCGCTCGCGATCAGACCGATCTGCAGGGCCCAGCCCAGCTGCACCGCCCCGGGGCGCGCGAGCATGCCGCACAGCAGCACCGACAGCAGCATCGAGACCCCGCACACCGTCCAGACCGCGGCCTGGGTCAGGTCCGGGTCCTTCATGGCGACCAGTCCGGCGAAGCCGATCACGAAGAACTCGCCGATCAGCGTGCTCGCACACAGCGTGCGCATCCCCTCAACCCCTCTTCAGCAGCAGGCGGGCCTCGCCCACCGTGATCACGGAACCGGTCACCAGGACCCCGGCCCCTCCGTACTCGGCCTCTTCCTCCGCCAGCGTGATCGCCGCCTCCAGGGCGTCGTCCAGCCGCGGCTCCACCTGCACCCGGTCCGAGCCGAAGACCTCCACGGCCACGGCCGCCAGCTCGTCCGCGCCCATCGACCGGTGACTGGAGTTCTGCGTGACCACGACTTCGGCGAAGATCGGCTCAAAGGCCTCCAGCACCCCGCGGACGTCCTTGTCCTCGCTCGCGGCCACCACGCCGATGAGCCGGCTGAAGCCGAACGCCTCGGTGACCGCTTCCGCGGTGACCGCCGCCCCCGCCGGGTTGTGCGCCGCGTCCAGGATCACCGTCGGGCTGCGCCGCACGACCTCCATGCGGCCGGGCGAGGTCACCGAGGCGAAGGCCTTGCGCACGGTCTCCACGTCCAGCACCCGGGCGTGCTGCCCGCCGACCCCGAAGAATGCCTCGACCGCGGCCAGCGCCACCGCCGCGTTGTGCGCCATGTGGGCGCCGTACAGCGGGAGGAAGACGTCGTCGTACTCGCCGCCCATGCCGCGCAGCGTCAGCTGCTGCCCGCCGACCGCGACCTCGCGCGAGACCACGCCGAACTCCATGCCCTCGCGGGCCACCGTCGCATCGACCTCGACGGCCCTCTTCAGCAGCACCTGGGCCGCGTCCACCGGCTGCTGCGCCAGGATCACGGTCGCGTCCTGCTTGATGATGCCGCCCTTCTCCACGGCGATCTCAGCGGGCGTGGAGCCGAGTCGGTCGGTGTGGTCCAGGCTGATCGGGGTGACCACGGCGACGGAGCCGTCGATGACGTTGGTCGCGTCCCAGCTGCCGCCCATGCCGACCTCGACCACCGCGACGTCCACCGGGGCGTCCGCGAAGGCCGCGTAGGCCATCCCGGTGAGCACCTCGAAGAACGACAGCCGGAACTCCTCGGCGGCGTCGACCATCTCCACGTACGGCTTGACGTCGTGGTAGGTCTCCACGAACCGCTCGGCCTCGATCGGCGCCCCGTCGAGGCTGATCCGCTCGGTGATCGACTGCACGTGCGGGCTCGTGTAGCGGCCGGTGCGCAGCTCGAAGGCGTTCAGCAGGGCCTCGATCATGCGGGCCGTGCTGGTCTTGCCGTTGGTCCCGGTGACGTGGATGGAGGGGTACGCGCGCTGCGGCTCGCCCAGTACGTCCATCAGCGCCGCGATCCGCGACACCGAGGGCTCCAGCTTGGTCTCCCCCCAGCGGGTGGAGAGCTCCTGCTCCACCTCCAGCAGCGCCCTCGCCACCTCCGGGTCGACGGGTCGGGCAGGCACCGGGTCCCCCTGGGGCGGCCCGGCGTGGGCGCGCAGGGTGCGGCTGCCGGCCTCGATCACCGCCAGGTCGGGGTCGCGGTCGGACTCTTCCGCGACGATCTGGTCGAACTCGTCGAAGGCGCCGGTGCGGTCTTCGTCGTCGTGGCGGTCGTGGTTCTCGGGCTGCTGGTCACTCACAGGGCCAGTCTACGGACGGCCACCGGGAGGACTTTCGGCCCGGGCGCTTCGGGACCTCCGGCGGGCGGAGCGGCCTGATCTCCGTGCAAGCCTTGCGAGCAGCAGATTGGGGAACAAATGCCGCAGGCCAGCAGCAACAAGACAGCGTCCAGCCGCGACATAGCCATCGACCTGGGAACCGCCAACACCCTGGTCTACGCGCGGGGGCAGGGAATCGTCCTCGATGAGCCGTCCGTGGTCGCCGTCAGAGCGGGCACCGCCACCGCCCTGGCCGTCGGGGCGGACGCCAAGGAGACCATCGGCCGCACCCCCGGTTCCATCACGGCGGTCCGCCCCCTCAAGGACGGCGTGATCTGCGACTACGAGGCCGCCGAGGAGATGATCCGGCACTTCGTGCGCAAGGCCGTGCCCGGGCGGCGGCCCCGCACCCGGATGGTCGTCTGCGTGCCCTCCGGCGTCACCCCGGTCGAACGGCGGGCCATCGTCAACGCCGCCACCCGGGCCGGCGCCAGGACCGTGCACCTCATCGAGGAGCCGATGGCGGCCGCGATCGGCGCCGGTCTTCCCGTGGCGGAACCGCGCGGTTCCATGGTCGTGGACATCGGCGGCGGCACCTCCGAGGTCGCCGTCATCTCCCTCGGCGGCATCGTCACCTCCCGCTCGCTGCGCGTCGGCGGCGACCGGCTCGACGCGGCGATCACGGAGCACGTGCGCAGGGAGCACGCGCTGCTCATCGGCGAGCGCACCGCCGAGCAGGCCAAGCTGGCCATCGGATCGGCCTGGCCGGTACCGGACCGGCCCGAACGGGAGACGGCGACCTTCACCGTGCGCGGCCGCCAGAAGGTCGGCGGCATGCCGAAGACGCTCGCCCTGGGCGCGGCCGACGTCCGCGCCGCCCTCGACGAGCCGGTCGGGGCGATCATCGCGGCGGTCCGCGGCACGCTGGAGGAATGCCCGCCGGAGCTGTCCGGTGACGTCATGGAGCACGGAATCGTCCTGACCGGCGGCGGCGCCCTGCTGCCCGGCCTCGACCTGCGCATGGCCTCCGCGACCGGCATCCCGGTCTTCGTGGCCGACCACCCGCTGCACTGTGTGGCGCTGGGCTCCGGCCGCTGCGTGGAGGACCTGGACAGCCTCGACGGCCTGCTGACGCCGGCCTGACCCGGCGCGGCGCCGCAGCCTGCGCCGTGCGACCGCCGGGAACCGGGGGACGGCCCTCAGCCGCGCGGCAGGGTGGCGACGACCTCGTACGCGTCGTCCGTGCGGGTCGCCGTCAAGGTGCCGCCCAGGCTGCGGACGCGCTCGGACATGCTCGCCGTGCCGGAGCCCGCCGAGACCGGGCTCCGGCCCGGGGTGCGGGCCGGCAGGGCGTTGCTGACGGCGATCCGCAGCCGCGGGCCGTCCGCCGCGATCGACACGTCGATGGTCTCCCCGTGCGCGTGCTTGGCGGCGTTCGTCAGGCACTCCTGCACCACCCGGTAGACCGCCGCCTGCCGCAGCGGCGACAGCCGGTGCACTTCCTCGTCCATGGCCAGCCGGACGGGCGAACCGGCCCGTCCGCTCTGCTCCGCCAGCTCCGGCAGCCCCTCCACACCCGGGGTCGATGCCCGTTCGCCCCGCTGCACGATGATCTCGTTGAGCACCAGGTGGGCCCGGCGCGCGGAGTCGGCCAGCTCCTCGAAGTCCTTCGCGTGCGCCGTCCCGCGCGCCCGTACCGACAGCACCTCGGAGCGCACCGTGAGCATGGTCAGCTCCCGGCCGACGAAGTCGTGCACGTCGCGGGCGACGGAGACGCGCTCCTGCTGGACGGCCCGGAACACGGCGGACTCGGCCCGCCGGGCGGTCAGCTCCCGCACCAGGTCGTGCCGGTACGCGGCGATGCCCACGGCCGAGGCGAGCGCGCCGATGGGCACGACGATGCTGAGGAAGCCGCTGAGCCGCTGCCCCTGTGGCTCGGGCCAGCCCGGCACCCAGAACATGACCAGGGCGAAGGCGACGTATGCGAGCGTCGCCAGGATCCCCGCCCGGCGCCCGCGGAAGCGGCCGACCGAGTAGAGCGCGAACTGGATCAGGGTCAGCTCGTGCAGCCACCCGATGAAGAACAGCGCGACCAGGTACGAGACCCAGGGCAGCCGGCGGCGCACCAGCAGGGTCGTGCAGCCCAGAGCGAGCACGACGGCCGCGGCGGGTCCGCTCAGCGAGTTGTCGGCGGCCGCCAACCCCGGCAGGTCCAGGGCCATCAGCCCGAGACAGCCCAGAGCGGTGAGCACGTCGACCGCCCGCGGCGAACCGGCCCAGGTGCCGGCCGTCCGGCGGCCGGCAGCCACCCACCGGCGGAACACCGGGGCGAGGGGCTTCACGTGCATGCCCTCCATCATCCGTGGTCGGCGCGGCGGATGAGGTCCAGCCCGCAGGGAAACACCGTGATGTAGGGCACTTCGGACAGGCCGGAGGTCCGCGCGGGCCGCGGCCGCGCGGATGCCGCGGGCCCGCCGTGCACCCGCGTACGGCGAGGGCCCCCGCCACCGGAGTCCGGTGGCGGGGGCCCTGGTCGAGCTCCGGCGGCTGCCGGGACGTGTCGCGGAAGTCCCGGCTGCCGCGCAACGTCCGGCCGGCCCTATGCGGCCGGCAGGGTCTCCAGCTGGGCCTGGATCCGGGCGATGTCCGCCTCGGCCTTGGCCAGTCGGCCCTTGATCTTGTCCACGACGTTGTCGGGGGCCTTGGCGAGGAAGGCCTCGTTCCCGAGCTTCGCCTCGGCCTGCTGCTTCTCCTTCTCCGCGGCACCGAGGTCCTTGGTCAGGCGCTTGCGTTCGGCGTCCACGTCGATGGTGCCCGACAGGTCGAGCGCGACCGTGGCGCCGGCGACCGGGAGGGTCGCGGTGGCGCTGAAGGAGTCGCCCTCGGGCTGCAGGCGCAGCACCTGGCGGATGGCGGCCTCGTGGGCGGCCAGCGCGGTGCCGGTCAGGTCCAGACGGGCCGGGACCTTCTGCTTGTCGTCGAGGCCCTGCTCCTTGCGGAAGCGGCGGACCTCCTTGGTGAGCGTCTGGATGCTCCCGATCTCGGACTCGGCGGCGTCGTCACGGAAGCCGCTGTCCTTCGGCCAGTCGGCGACGACCAGCGACTCGCGGCCGGTGAGGGTGGTCCACAGGGTCTCGGTGACGAACGGGACCACCGGGTGCAGCAGGCGCAGCATGACGTCGAGGACCTCACCGAGGACCCGCGCGGAGACCTTCGCCTGTTCGCCGCCCGCGAAGAAGGTCGTCTTCGACAGCTCGACGTACCAGTCGAAGACCTCGTCCCACGCGAAGTGGTAGAGCGCCTCGCTGAGCTTCGAGAACTGGAAGTCCTCGTAGTACGCGTCGACCTGCGCGATCGTCTTGTTCAGGCGGGAGAGGATCCAGCGGTCGGTCGCCGACAGCCGCTCGGCCGGCGGCAGCTCGCCCTCGATCGTGGCGCCGTTCATCAGCGCGAAGCGCGTGGCGTTCCAGATCTTGTTGGCGAACTTGCTGGACGCCTGGACCCAGTCCTCGCCGATCGGGACGTCGGTGCCGGGGTTGGCGCCCTTGGCCAGGGTGAACCGGACGGCGTCGGAGCCGTACTTGTCCATCCAGTCCAGCGGGTCGACGACGTTGCCGAAGGACTTCGACATCTTCTTGCCGCGCTCGTCGCGGACCAGGCCGGTCAGCGCGATCGTCTTGAAGGGGACCTCGCCGTCCATGGCGTACAGGCCGAACATCATCATCCGGGCCACCCAGAAGAAGATGATGTCGTGGCCGGTGACCAGGACGTCGGTGGAGTAGAACTTCGCCAGGTCCGGGGTCTTCTCCGGCCAGCCGAGCGTGGAGAACGGCCACAGACCGGAGGAGAACCAGGTGTCGAGGACGTCGGTGTCCTGGGTCCAGCCCTCGCCGGTCGGCGCCTCGTCGTCGGGGCCGAGGCAGACGACCTCGCCGTCCGGGCCGTACCAGACCGGGATGCGGTGGCCCCACCACAGCTGGCGCGAGATGCACCAGTCGTTGAGGTTGTCGACCCAGTCGAAGTAGCGCTTCTCCATCTCGACCGGATGGATCGCGACACGGCCGTCGCGGACCGCGTCGCCGGCGGCCTTGGCGAGGGTCTCGACCTTGACCCACCACTGCAGCGAAAGACGCGGCTCGACGGTGGTGCTGCACCGCGAGCAGTGCCCGACGGAGTGCAGGTACGGGCGCTTCTCGGCGACGATGCGACCCTGCTCGCGCAGCGCGCCGACGACCGCGGAACGGGCCTCGTAGCGGTCCAGGCCGAGGAAGGGGCCGTGGACGGTGATGACGCCGTGCTCGTCCATGATCGTCATGTTGGGCAGGCCGTGGCGCTGCCCGATGGCGAAGTCGTTCGGGTCGTGCGCCGGGGTCACCTTGACGGCGCCGGTGCCGAACTCCGGGTCGACGTGCGTGTCCGCCACGACCGGGATGGTGCGGTCGGTCAGCGGCAGCTTGATCTGCTTGCCGACGAGGTGCCGGTAGCGCTCGTCGTCCGGGTGGACGGCGACGGCGGTGTCACCCAGCATCGTCTCGGCGCGGGTGGTGGCGACGACGAGGGTGTCCTCGCCCTCCCCGTACTGGATGGAGACGAGCTCGCCCGCGTCCTCCTGGTACTCCACCTCGATGTCGGAGATGGCCGTCAGACAGCGCGGGCACCAGTTGATGATGCGTTCGGCCCGGTAGATCAGGCCGTCGTCGTAGAGCTTCTTGAAGATGGTCTGGACGGCCTTGGACAGGCCCTCGTCCATGGTGAAGCGCTCACGGGACCAGTCGACGCCGTCGCCGAGGCGCCGCATCTGGCCGAGGATCTTGCCGCCGTACTCCTCCTTCCACTGCCAGACGCGCTCGACGAACGCCTCACGGCCGAGGTCGTGGCGGGACTTGCCCTCCTCGGCGAGCTGCTGCTCGACCTTGTTCTGGGTGGCGATGCCGGCGTGGTCCATGCCGGGCAGCCACAGCGCCTCGTGACCCTGCATCCGCTTGCGGCGGGTCAGGGCGTCCATGAGGGTGTGCTGGAAGGCGTGTCCCAGGTGGAGGGAGCCGGTGACGTTCGGCGGCGGGATGACGATGGTGTACGGGGGCTTCTCACTCGCGGGATCGGCCGTGAAGTACCCACGCTCTACCCAGCGCTCGTAGAGCTTGCCCTCTACATCGGCCGGCGTGTAGGCGGTCGGCAGTTCGGAGTCGGGGCTACTGGGTGTCTGCGTGTTCTCGGTCACGGGGCTCAGTTTAGGGCCGTAACAGTCCAGTCATGAAACCGGTTGTGGAGGGGCCCGGCGCCCTGACGGGCTCCGGCTTCGGTCAGGATGTGAGGAACGCATAAGCAACCTCAGAGGGGGACGCGGGATGAGCTACAACCAGCCGGGGCCTTACGGACAGCAGCCTCAGCAGCCTCAGCAGCCGGGACCGTACGGGCAGCAGCCCCCGCCGCCGCCCGGCCCCTACGGCCAGCCCCCGCAGCCGGGCCCCTACGGGCAGCCCGCGCCCCCGCAGCCGGGCTACGGCTACCCCCAGCAGCCGGGCGTCCCCCCGCAGGGCTACCCCCAGCAGCCGCCGACCCAGGCCTACGGCTACCCGCAGCAGGCCCCGTACGGCACCGAGCCGCCGAAGAAGTCCAAGGCCGGCGTGATCATCGCGGCGGTCGTCGCGGTGGCGGTCATCGCGGGCGGCGGCTGGTATCTCCTGGGCGGCGGCCCGAGTGGTTCCGTCTCGGCCGACACCAAGGGCTACAAGCTGGTCGCCCCGGAGTCGGTGGACGACTTCAAGAAGGACCCGAAGTACAAGGACAAGCCCTTCACCGACAAGGACAAGGCGGAGGCCGAGGCCGCGGGCATCAAGAACCCGACCAAGGCGGCCATGAACTACCAGGCGGGCGACCCCAAGAACCCGCTCAGCGCCAAGGGCCTCAACTTCTCGGGCGTCTACGGCGAGATCGCCGACCCGGAGAAGACCGTGGACGGCTACTTCGCCATGGCCAAGCTGGAGAGCGCCAAGGACGGCAAGTCCGACGTCGAACTCGTGGGCACCCCCAAGGCGGTGACCCCGGCCGGCTTCGAGGGCGCCGTCATGAAGTGCCAGGACGTCAAGTTCACCGCGAAGGAGGCGAACACGAAGGGGCCCAAGGAGGCCACCCTCCCGATCTGCATCTGGGGCGACTACAGCACGCTGGCGATGGTCAGCGCCACGGACGTGGCGTCCATCCTCGCGGGCAAGCCGGGCTACAACCAGGAGCAGACCGCGGAACTGGCCGCCAAGCTCTACAGCACCGCCCGCGTCAAGATGTAGCGCACGGCAGTACGCGAAAGGGGCGCCCCGGCCGGGGCGCCCCTTTCGCGTACTGCCGTGCGGCTAGGCCGACTTCTCGTGCGGGCCCTGGTCCTTCGGGACGATGCGCGGGACCAGCGTCGGGTTGACGTTGGAGCGGACCACGTCCGCCGTGATGACCACGCGGGCCACGTCCTTGCGGGACGGGACCTCGTACATCACCGACATCAGGACCTCTTCCATGATGGCGCGCAGGCCGCGGGCGCCCGTCTGGCGGAGGATCGCCTGGTCCGCGATGGCCTCCAGCGCCTCGCGCTCGAAGTCCAGCTCGACACCGTCGAGTTCGAACAGTCGCTGGTACTGCTTAACCAGCGCGTTGCGCGGCTCGATGAGGATCTGGAGCAGGGCCTCGCGGTCCAGGTTGTGGACCGAGGTGATGACCGGGAGACGGCCGATGAACTCGGGGATCATCCCGAACTTCACCAGGTCCTCCGGCATGACCTCCTGGAACTGGTCGCTGGCCTCGATCTCGCGCTTGGAGCGGATCGTCGCCCCGAAGCCGATGCCCTTGGCGCCGGCACGCGACTCGATGATCTTCTCCAGGCCGGCGAAGGCGCCGCCCACGATGAAGAGCACGTTCGTCGTGTCGATCTGGATGAACTCCTGGTGCGGGTGCTTGCGGCCGCCCTGCGGCGGCACCGAAGCCGTCGTGCCCTCCAGGATCTTCAGCAGGGCCTGCTGCACGCCCTCGCCGCTCACGTCGCGCGTGATCGACGGGTTCTCGCTCTTGCGGGCGACCTTGTCGATCTCGTCGATGTAGATGATCCCGGTCTCGGCCTTCTTGACGTCGTAGTCGGCGGCCTGGATCAGCTTCAGCAGGATGTTCTCGACGTCCTCGCCGACGTACCCGGCCTCCGTCAGCGCCGTCGCGTCGGCGATGGCGAACGGGACGTTCAGCATGCGGGCCAGGGTCTGCGCGAGGAGCGTCTTGCCGGAGCCCGTGGGACCCAGCAGCAGGATGTTGGACTTCGCGAGCTCGATGGCGTCTTCGCGGCCCTGCGCGCCGCCGTTCTCGCCGGCCTGGACCCGCTTGTAGTGGTTGTAGACCGCTACCGAGAGCGCCTTCTTCGCCGGCTCCTGGCCGACGACGTAGCTCTCCAGGAACTCGTAGATCTCGCGGGGCTTGGGGAGTTCCTCCCACCGGACCTCGGAGGTCTCCGCGAGCTCCTCTTCGATGATCTCGTTGCAGAGGTCGATGCACTCGTCGCAGATGTACACACCGGGTCCTGCGATGAGCTTCTTCACCTGCTTCTGGCTCTTTCCGCAGAACGAGCACTTGAGCAGGTCGCCGCCGTCACCGATGCGTGCCACGAGGTGCTTCCCCTTCGCCTGGGAGACGCCTGGTTCAGCGCTCCTGGTGCCTCATATCCGACGGTACCTTGCCGGGGGCCCCGTGCGGGGCCCCCTTGACGTGGTTCACATCGCCGAATCCGGCGGTGTGCCCGCGCCAACTGGCGGCAAGGGTCAGAGCTTGTTGCTCTTGCGGGTGGAGATGATCTGGTCGATCAGGCCGTACGCGAGGGCGTCCTCGGCCGTGAGGATCTTGTCGCGCTCGATGTCGTCGCGGATCTTTTCGATCGGCGTCGTCGAGTGCTTGGCCAGCATGGTCTCCAGCTGGTCGCGCATGCGCAGGATCTCGTTGGCCGCGATCTCCAGGTCCGAGAGCTGCTCGCGGCCGGTGCCGCCGGAGGGCTGGTGGATCAGCACGCGGGCGTTGGGCAGGGCCATGCGCTTGCCGGGGGTGCCGGCGGCGAGCAGGACCGCGGCGGCGGAGGCCGCCTGGCCCATGCAGACCGTCTGGATGTCCGGCTTCACGAACTGCATCGTGTCGTAGATCGCCGTCAGCGCGGTGAAGGAGCCGCCGGGGCTGTTGATGTAGATCGAGATGTCGCGGTCCGGGTCCATCGACTCCAGGCACAGCAGCTGCGCCATGACGTCGTTGGCCGAGGCGTCGTCGATCTGCACGCCGAGGAAGATCACGCGCTCCTCGAAGAGCTTCGCGTACGGGTCGTACTCACGCACGCCCTGCGAGGTGCGCTCGACGAAGCGCGGGATGACATAGCGGTTGTCCACCTGCGGGCCGGAGTAGAGGCCGCTCGCGGAGAAGTTGTTCTGCATCTGGGTGTTCACCATCCTGGTGGCGTTCTGCGGGCTGTCGGCTGCCGGGTACTGACGGGTGGCTACGGAGATCAGGCCCCGGTGCCGCCGCCGCCCGGAACGTTGGACGCGGCCGAGATGATCTCGTCGATGAGGCCGTACTCCTTGGCCTCCTCGGAGGTGAACCAGCGGTCGCGGTCACCGTCGCGGATGATCGCCTCGACGGTCTGGCCCGAGTGGAACGCGGTGATCTCGGCCATCCGCTGCTTCGTGCGCAGCAGGTACTGGGCCTGGATCTTGATGTCCGACGCGGTGCCGCCGATACCGGCGGAGCCCTGGTGCATCAGGATGTCGGTGTTCGGCAGGGCGAAGCGCTTGCCCTTGGCGCCACCGGTGAGCAGGAACTGCCCCATCGAGGCCGCCATGCCCATGCCGATGGTCACGACGTCGTTGGGGATGTACTGCATGGTGTCGTAGACGGCCATGCCGGCCGTCACCGAGCCACCGGGGCTGTTGATGTAGAGGTAGATGTCCTTCTCCGGCTCGGCGGCCAGAAGCAGGAGCTGCGCAGTGATCTTGTTCGCGATCTCGTCGTCGACCTGCTGGCCGAGGAAGATGATGCGCTCGCCGAGCAGCCGGTTGTAGACATGGTCGCCGAGGCCGCCACCGATGGACGGCTCACCCGCGGCGTAAGGCTTCAGATTCGTCACGTATCCACCTGCTCGTCTCCGACGGCCATGTGCCGTCTCAGCGTCTCGTTCTGGGGCGCGGTGCAGCCGGAGCGGACTGGTCCGCCGGCGCCCGGATACTCACGTGCCCTCGTATTCATGGACCCTAACGCGCAGGTCGGACAACGCCATCCCGCTTCCCGAACTGTTCGCTCGGAGCGCAAGCTCCGGCGGCCCCGTGGGGGCCGCGCGGAAACGGTGTGCGGGCGGCGCGGGAACCGCGCCGAAGGGCCCGGACGCAGGTCGCGTCCGGGCCCTTCGGGGCACTGCTCAGCGGGCTTTCGCCCGGGGTGTTACTTGGCCTCGTCGGCCTTGACCTCGTCGTCGCCGTCGACGGCGGCCTCGACGGTCTCGGCGGCCGTCTCGACCTCGTCCTCTTCGTCGGAGAGGTCCACGACGTCACCGTTGGTGTCGACGACCTTGGCAGCCTCGACGACGACCGCGAGGGCCTTGCCGCGGGCGACCTCGCCGACCAGCATCGGGACCTGGCCACCCTCGACGACGGCCTGGGCGAACTGGTCGGGGGACATGCCGGAGGAGGAGGCACGGCGCATGAGGTGCTCGGTGAGCTCCTCCTGGTTCACGCCCAGCTTCTCCTTGTTGACCAGGGCATCCAGGACGAACTGGGTCTTGATGCCCTTGATCGCCTGTTCCTTGGTCTCGGCGTCGAACTCCTCGACCGTCTTGCCCTGGAACTCCAGGTACTTCGCCAGGTCAAGACCCATCTGGCCGAGCTGGTGGTGCTCCAGGTTGTGCTTGCGGGTGTTGACCTCGTCCTCGAGCAGCTTCTCGGGGATCGGCACCTCGACGAGCTCCAGCAGCTTCTCCAGGACGCGCTCCTGGGCCTGCGTGGCCTGGTCGTACTGCTTCATGTTCTCGAGGCGCTTGCGGCTGTCCGCCTTGAGGTCCTCAAGGGTGTCGAACTCGCTGGCCATCTGGGCGAACTCGTCGTCCAGCTCCGGGAGCTCCTTGGCGGAGACCTTGGAGACCTTGACGGTGACCTCGGCGTCCTTGCCCTCGGCGGAGCCGCCCTTCAGCTGGGAGGTGAAGGTGGCCTCGCCGCCGGCCTCCAGGCCCGTGACGGCCTCGTCGATGCCCTCGAGCAGCTCGCCCGAGCCGATCGTGTAGGAGACGTCGGAGGCGACGCCGTCGGGCAGCACCTCGCCGTCGACCTTGGCCTCCAGGTCGAGCGTGACGACGTCGCCCTCGGCGGCGGCACGCTCGACGTCCTTGGTGGACGCGAAGCGGTTGCGCAGCTGCTCGACGGACTTCTCGACGTCCTCGTCGGAGACCTCGATGGCGTCGACCTCGACCTCGATGCCCGAGTAGTCCGGGATCTCGATCTCGGGACGCACGTCGACCTCGGCGGTGAAGGCCAGCAGCTCGCCGTCCTTCAGCTCGGTGATGTCGACCTCGGGCTGGCCCAGCGGGTTCAGGTCGGCCTCGTTGACGGCCTCGGTGTAGAACTTCGGGAGGGCGTCGTTGACGGCCTCCTCCAGCACCGCACCGCGGCCGAAGCGCTGGTCGATGACGCGGGCGGGGATCTTGCCCTTGCGGAAGCCCTTCACCGTGACCTGCTGGTTGATCTTCTTGTACGCCGCGTCGAGGCTGTCCTTGAGCTCCTCGAAGGGCACCTCAACAGTGAGCCGAACCCGCGTCGGGTTCAGGGTCTCAACGGCGCTCTTCACGGTTCGGTCTCCTTGTGGCTGACTGCTGGGGGATCTGCCGTCTCGCTGGAATCAGCGGCCCGGCGGACTTCGGCCCGGTACATCAGACACACGGGCACGCAGCTTGCATAGTAGCCGCAAGCGGCAATCAGCCCACAACGCGATCTTGTGGTGGTCGGGGTGGCCGGATTCGAACCGACGACCTTCCGCTCCCAAAGCGGACGCGCTACCAAGCTGCGCCACACCCCGTCGGTGCGACACGTAGGGTACATGCCCGGAGACCCTCTGATGCGCGGTGTTTCCAGAGCCATTTCGGACAGGCGTCGGCGCGGGCACGGAATGTGGTGTGCACGCGGCCGGAACGACCCGCTAGGATGCTGTCCGTGCCGCGGTCCCAGGACCTGCGGCGCACGCAATGCGGGCGTAGCTCAATGGTAGAGCCCTAGTCTTCCAAACTAGCTACGCGGGTTCGATTCCCGTCGCCCGCTCTCAAGCACGAAGGGCCAGGTCAGAGGACGTTTCCTCGACCTGGCCCTTGGTCGTTCCCGGGCCCGGGTACGGCACGGGCGGGTGCGGCGCACCGGCCCCCGCAGCCGCCTGCCGGGGATTCCGCTCCCGGGTCCGCGGGCCCGGCCCCTTCGGGGCGACGACCCGGGCGCCCTGCGGCGTCATGCCGCCGGGCCTCAGAGCCTGATGTTCGCGATCATCGTCGCGAGGGAGTTGAGGAAACGGTTCACGTCGTCCGCGATCGAGCTGGACGCCAGGAAGAAACCGAAGAGGGCCGCGACGATGGCGGGGCCCGTCTTGATGTGGTTGCCACGGATCAGCACCACCAGGATGACCCCCAACAGAACCACCACTGACAGCGAAATGGCCACTTCTGATCACACCTTCGGTCGTCCCCTGGTCGGCCGGGGGCGCACGGCCGAGAATGCCCCCACATGGACCATCCTCCCACCAACGGACCACAGTCATACGCCCCGTGACGAAAGGCCGCTGTTCCGTTTTCGCCAACGGCCGTGAGCGAAGGGGCTCAGGGGGCAGTGAGGCCCAGGAGGGAACGGACATACGCATACTTCACGGACAGTCGTTCGCGGGTGGGGCCGTCCAGTACGGAGAGACGTACGGGGTCGGCGTTGTGCGCGAGGTCGGCCTCTTTGACGAGCAGGGCGCCCGGGGTGGCCAGGATGCGGGCCGCGTAGCTCTCGACGGGCTCGCCGGGCCGCTTGGTGACGGCGAGGACCATGTCCTTCACGGACTGCGGGAGAGCGGCGGAATCCAGCCAGGTGAGGCTGAGCGCCTCGTCTTCGATCGCGTCGTGCAGCCAGGCCGCCGCCTGCTGTTCGGGCGTGCCGCCGCGGACGCGCACCCCCTCCGCGACGGCCGCGAGGTGCTCGGCGTACGGCCTGCCGGCCTTGTCGGTCCGGCCCTCGTGCGCACCGCGCGCCAGGGCCTCGACCTCTTGGAGGGTCAGGGAACTGCTCGTCATGCGATCTCCCTCGCCGCCGCGCGCAGGGCCCGGACCGTCCTGTGGACATCTGCCTGCGTCGTACGCCAGTTGGAGAACGCGGCGCGCAGCCCTGCGGTTCCCTCGTAGACGGTCGGGGTGACGAACGCCTCGGCGGACAGCGCCTCGCGCAGTGCGGTCAGACGCGCCGGGTCGGGGTCTCGGGCGAGGGTGAAGCAGACGACGTTGAGGCGGACGGGGGCGAGGAGGGTGAAGGCGGAGTCCTCCTCCAGCGCCGCGCCCAGGGCCCTGGCGCCGGCGATGTTGCGCTCGACGATCTCCCGGTGGCCCTGTCGGCCGTAGGCGCGCAGCGTGAACCAGGCGGCGAGGGCGCGCAGTCGGCGGGAGTTCTCCGGGGTGAGGTGGACGAGGTCGGGGTGTTCGCCGAGGGGCCCGAGGTAGGCGGCGGAGTTCTGGAAGACGCGGGCCTGCAGGTCGCGCCGGCGGGTGAACTGGACGGCGCTGTCGTAGGGGACGTTGAGCCACTTGTGCAGGTCGACGCAGACGGAGTCGGAGGCGTCGAGGCCTTCGGTGAGGTGCGCGTGGTCCGGGGAGAGCGCGGCGAAGGCGCCGAAGGCGGCGTCGGTGTGCAGCCAGAAGTCGTGGCGCGGGCGGAGTGCGGCGAGGGCGGGGAGGTCGTCGAAGTCGACGGTGTTGACGGTGCCCGCGTTGGCGACCACCACCGCCGGGCCGGGGGTGTCGGCCAGCGCCCGGTCGAGGGCGGCGGGGTCGACGGCCTCCCGGCCGGGCAGGGTCGGGACCCGGACGAGGGAGCTGCGGCCGAGGCCGAGGAAGGAGAGGGCCTTGGCGATGGAGGAGTGCGGGGCGCCGGACAGGACGCGGACCGGGCCGAGGGATGCGGCGCCGTCCTCGGCCGGGGACACACCGAGGCGCTCGCCGAGCCATTCGCGGGCGATGGCGAGGCCGGTGGTGTTGGACATGGTGGCGCCGCTGACGAAGGTGCCGGTGTGCGCGTCGGAGAGGCCGAACAGCTCGCGGAGCCAGCCCACGGTCTCGCGTTCGAGGTCCTGGCCGGCGCCGTCCATCGAGGAGTTGGAGTTCTGGTCGTGGACTGCGGTGAGCCAGTCCCCGGCGAGCGCCGCGGGGGTGGCGCCGCCGGTGACGAAGCCGAAGTAGCGGGGGCCTGCGGAGGCCGACAGCCGTGGTTCCCAGCGTTCGCGGAACGCGGCGAGTGCGCTCTCCGTGCCGGTGCCGGGCCCGGGGAGCGGTTCGGGGGCCGGCGGCTCCGGGGCGGGTGGTACGACGACGCGTCCGTCCAGGGCGGCGAGCGCTTCGGCGGCGGCGCGGCGGGTGGCGTCGAGCAGGTCGGGGAGCCGGGCGAGGTCGGCGGCGAGCGTGCGGTCCATGGAGGCACGGTAGGACCCGGGCCGGCCGCGCGGGCGGGCCAATCCGGGACGGGTGGCCCGCCCGTACCGATCGGGCACCGCCCGGCGGGGGCGCCGTAGGCTCGGCGGATGATCGCGAAGCGGTGGGTGCGGAACGTGGTGGCCGTGGGCGTGGCGGGCGTGGTGGCGGGGGTCGCGGGGTGCTCCACCCCGCCGGCTCCGCCGCCCGCGCCGGGGCCGGTGCGGGCGGCGGAGCGGCCGGGCGGGACGGTGTCCGCACCGCCGTCCGCGTCCGCCGGGACGTGCCCGGAGGGCGGGGTACGGCTGGTGGAGACGGACGGGAACGCGGCGATGGGGTTGCGGGTGGCGGGCTTCCGACTGGAGAACTGCGGCACGGAGCCGTACGTGCTGGAGGGATACCCGCAGGTGTCGTTGTGGGACGGCCGCAACGAACCGGTGGACGTTTCGGTCCAGCACGGCGCGGCGGGGATCACCTCGGGCGCGCCGGACATCGACGCGCCGCCGCAGCGGGTGACGCTGGCGCCGGGCCGGGTGGCGACCGTGTCGATGGTGTGGCGCAATCTGGTGACCGACGCGGCGGTGGGGGCCGTGACGGCGCCGGTCGTGGAGGTCGAGCCCCGGCCGGGCGCGCCCCGGCTGCGGCTCCGGCTCGCCCGGCCGGTCGACCTCGGGAACACCGGCAGGCTGGGGCTCGGACCGTGGAGGGCGGCGGCCGGGTGACCGGTCGCCGGGCGGCCCCTGCGGCGGCGGGACACAGGCCGCCCCGCCACGCACCGGCGGCCGACCGGAAGCGCCGCGGGCGAACCGCGGCACGTCGGGGTCGGGCCGCAGCGGATGCGGCCGCCCGGTCTCCACGGCTGCTTTCGGGACCTCGCTGCCTCGCGCCGGGGGTGCTGGAGGGGGCGCCGGAGGAGGTCCGGGCATGCCGGACCTCGCGGCAGGGCGACATCGGGGAGGGGCCGGCCGGCCCGGTGCCGGTGACCGTCACCGGGCCGGCCGGCCTCTCGCGCAGACCGTGGGCGGCGGCCGTGCATCGGCCCGGAGTGGGCGGGGCGGCCCGGACGGGACGAACCCCCGCGCGGATCAGGGCGAGCGGCGGATGAGGAGCAGGGCGCGGTCGTCGTTGACGTCCTTGGCGACCTTCTCGATCAGGTGCCAGGCCGCTCCGTGCCAGCCGGCGGAGACGTAGCGGTCGGCCTCGCCGGTCAGGCGGTCGATGCCCTCGCTGATCTCGCGGTCGGACGTCTCGACGAGGCCGTCGGTGAAGAGCATCAGGACATCGCCCCGGCGGAGGTTGCCGCGGGCGGGGGTGAACTCGGCGCCGTCGTAGACGCCGAGCAGCGGGCCCTCGCCGGACTTCTCCTGCCATCGGCCGGTGCCGGCGCAGAGCTGGAGCGCGGGGAGGTGGCCGGCCGAGAGGAGTTCGTAGTCGCCGGTCTCCAGGTCCAGCACGAGGTGGATGGAGGTGGCGAAGCCCTCGTCCCAGTCCTGGCGGAGCAGGTAACCGTTCGCGGCGGGCAGGAAGCCGTTGGGCGGCAGTGCGCCGAGCAGGCCGCCGAAGGCGCCGGACAGCAGCAGGGCCCGGGAGCCGGCCTCCATGCCCTTGCCCGAGACGTCGGTCAGGACGATCTCCAGGGTGCGACCTCCGTTGGTACGGGCCGCGACCACGAAGTCGCCGGAGAAGGACTGGCCGCCGGCCGGGCGCAGGGCCATCTCACGGTGCCAGCCGCGCGGCAGGGCGGGCAGCTTGCTCTGTACGCGGATGCGCTCGCGCAGGTCGAAGAGCATGGTGCCGCCGCGCCGCCAGGGCACGCCGACACGGCTGCGGAACTGCGCGATGAGCAGTCCGAAGAACCCGCAGGCCGCGACGACCAGCACCGTACCGGGGGTGACGCGCGCCGGGCCCTGGGTGTAGGGACCGAGCACGAGCGCCTCGACGATCAGTGCTGCGGCGGAGGCGGCGTACAGGGCGAGGAGGCTGGCGGGGCGCAGCAGGAGGCCGCCGGCGACGATCGGCAGGACGAGCGCCGCCGGCGAGAACCAGACAGGCAGCATGAGCGTGCCGAAGGCTATGGCGGGGACGGTGAGCAGCAGCCCGCCGAAGGCGAGCCAGTCGGAGGCGTCTCCGCGGAAGTAGTCGACGGCGGATTTGCGCAGGGCGGTGCGGCCCCGGTGCGACCGCATGCGCATCCGGGCCAGAAGGGTCTCCACATGTGCTCGGGCCATTGCTTCGGGACCTTATCCATCCCGGCTGTGAATGCGCAGGGGTACCCCCGCACCTGGAACCGGGCGGCGCCGGGAAACGCCGGGGTCGTCACGGAATGCCCCGGCGGTGATGACCGCATGGCTCTGGAGATGCACCTATTGGATGCTTTGCAGACTGATGGGCCGGATGCCCGGTACGGCCGTACGAACGGACGTGCGGCGGAGGTGCTCCCGTTCGCCCTGGGGTGCGACGGGCCCTAGTTCCGCTGGCAGGTGGGGCACCAGAAGAGGTTGCGCGCGGCGAGACCGGCGGTGCGGATCTCGCCGCCGCAGATGTGGCAGGGCATGTTCGCCCTCCGGTAGACGTACACCTCTCCGCCGTGATCGTCCACCCTCGGCGGGCGGCCCATGGCCTCGGGGAGGTGCTCGTCGCGGACGGTGTCGATGCGGTTGTCGCGCACGCCCCGGCGCATCAGGACGGCCAGGTCCTCCCACAGGGCGTCCCACTCCGCGCGGGTGAGGTCCCTGCCCAGGCGGTACGGGTCGATGCCGTGCCGGAAGAGGACCTCGGCGCGGTAGACGTTGCCGACGCCCGCGACGACCTTCTGGTCCATGAGCAGCGCGGCGACGGTGGTGCGGGAGCGGGAGATGCGGGCCCAGGCCCGGTCGGGATCGTCGCCGCTGCGCAGCGGGTCCGGGCCGAGGCGGGCGCTGGTCGCGGCCTTCTCCGCGTCGGTGATCCAGGCGCAGGTGGTCGGGCCGCGCAGGTCGGAGAAGTACGCGTCGTTGGCCAGGCGCAGCCGGACGGTGTCGGTGGCCGGCGGGGCCGGTGCGGGACCGAGCGCGTACGTGCCGAAGAGGCCGAGGTGGATGTGGATCCACCCGCCGCCCTCGAACCCGAGGAAGAGGTGCTTGCCGTGCGCGTCGACGCCGTCCAGGATCCGGCCGTCGAGGAGGGCGGCGCTCTCGGCGAACCGGCCCTGGGGGCTGCTGACGGCGACCTGCCGCCCGGCGAACCGTTCCAGGTGGTCCTTGGCGAGGCGGTGGATCGTATGCCCCTCGGGCACTGCGCGCTCCTCGGCGGATGGGAGAAGAAGACGGAGAAGGGAGACGGTGAGGGGGAAGACGACGGCCGTGCCACCCCGCTCCGCGGGTGGCACGGCCGGAAGCGGGATCAGCCCTGCGGGTGGTGGGCCGGGATCGGGGGGAGCTCGCCGGTCTGCTCGTAGGCGGAGAGCATGTCGATGCGGCGGGTGTGGCGCTCCTCGTCGGAGTACGGGGTCGCCAGGAAGGCCTCGATGAAGCTGACGGCCTCTTCCTGCGTGTGCATGCGGCCGCCGACCGAGATGACGTTGGCGTTGTTGTGCTCACGGCCGAGCTGGGCGGTCTGGACGCTCCAGGCCAGGATGGCGCGGACGCCCTTGACCTTGTTCGCGGCGATCTGCTCGCCGTTGCCGGAGCCGCCGATCACGATGCCGAGGCTGCCGGAGTCCGCGGCGGTCTTCTCCGCGGCGCGGAGGCAGAACGGCGGGTAGTCGTCCACCGCGTCGTAGATGTGGGGGCCACAGTCGACGGGCTCGTGGCCGTTGTTCTTGAGCCAGTCCACGAGGTGGTTCTTGAGCTCAAAGCCGGCATGGTCGGATCCGAGGTACACGCGCATGGGACGAGTGTGGCACGAGGAGCCGCGACCGCCCGCAGTGGGTGTCGCGTAAGTCACTTCTGAAGCTCAAGTAAACCCAAAGGACGCAGATGGGACACGGCAGGGCGTCGGCCCCGGACGTTCACCCGAAGCCGGTGGTCCGGATTGAGGTCTTCCGTCCTGCGTTCATCTCAGGTTTGAATGCCTGGGCTCGCAACCCGAGAACCTAAGGATTCGTCCATGAGCTCCACGACGACCCTTCAGAAGGCAGGCGATTCCACCGGTAACCCCGGTGAGGGCCTGCCCTCCGACGGTCTGAAGGCCGGTCTCAAGAACCGCCACCTGTCCATGATCGCCATCGGCGGCGTCATCGGCGCCGGTCTCTTCGTCGGCTCCGGTGGCGGCATCGCCAAGGCCGGTCCCGCCATCCTGATCTCCTACGCCCTCGTCGGCGCCATGGTGGTCTTCGTGATGCGGATGCTCGGTGAGATGGCCGCCGCCAGCCCGAACTCGGGTTCCTTCTCGGCCTACGCCGACCGCGCGCTCGGCCGTTGGGCGGGCTTCTCCATCGGCTGGCTCTACTGGTTCTTCTGGGTCGTCGTCCTCGCGGTCGAGGCCACCGCCGGTGCCGCCATCCTGGAGAGCTGGATCCCGGCCGTCCCGCAGTGGGCCTGGGCCCTGATCGTGATGGCGGTGCTGACCGCCACCAACCTCGGCTCGGTCGCCTCCTACGGTGAGTTCGAGTTCTGGTTCGCGGGCGTCAAGGTCGTCGCCATCGGCGCCTTCGTCGTCATCGGCATGCTGGCCGTCTTCGGCGTGCTGCCCGGCTCCGACAACCCCGGCGCGGGCTTCGCGCACCTGACCGACACCGGCGGCTTCTTCCCCAACGGGTACGGCGCGGTCCTCACCGGTGTGCTGATGGTCGTCTTCTCCTTCATGGGCAGTGAGATCGTCACTCTCGCCGCCGGCGAGTCGGAGAACCCCCGCAAGGCCGTTACGCAGGCCACCAACTCCGTGATCTGGCGCATCGGCGTCTTCTACCTCGGCTCGATCTTCGTCGTGCTGACGCTGCTCCCCTGGAACGACAAGTCGATCACCGAGAAGGGCTCCTACGTCGCCGCCCTCGACTCGATCGGCATCGCCCACGCCGGCACGATCATGGAGGTCATCGTCCTGACCGCCGTGCTGTCCTGCCTGAACTCGGGCCTCTACACCGCCTCGCGCATGGCGTTCTCGCTCGGCGAGCGCGGCGACGCCCCCCGGGCGTTCGCCAAGGTCAACGCCAAGGGCGTGCCGGTCGCCGCGATCCTCGGCTCCACGGTCTTCGGCTTCGTCGCCGTCTACTTCAACTACGCCTTCAAGGACACGGTCTTCAACTTCCTCCTGAACTCCTCCGGTGCCATCGCGCTCTTCGTGTGGCTGGTGATCTGCCTCACCCAGCTGAGGATGCGCGGGATCCTGGTCCGCGAGGCCCCGGAGAAGCTCACTGTGAAGATGTGGCTGTTCCCGTGGCTGACCTGGGCCACCGCCGGCCTGATCACGTTCGTGATCGGCTACATGTTCGTCGACGACGCGAACCGCGAGGTGGTCACCCTGTCCACGCTCGTCGCCGGTCTGGTCGTGGCCGTCGGCGTGGTCCTGGACCGGCGCCGCAGGCGGGCCGCCGTCCAGGGCTGAGCCGGCCCCGCCCTTCCCGTGCGTCTGCCGGAGTCCGGCCCGCCTCGAAACCCGAAGGCGGGCCGGACTCCGGCCGGTACCGGGGCGTCGACATCAGCCGCGCCGGCCCACCAGCTTCCAGGCGGCCGGCAGGACGCCCATCGCGAGGGCCGCCTTGAGGGCGTCGCCGATCAGGAACGGGGTCAGGCCCGCCGCGACGGCGGCGCTCAGGGACATCCCGGTGGCGGCCATGAGGTACGGCACGCCCACCGCGTAGATGACCGCGGAGCCGAGGGCCATCGCGCCCGCCGTACGCAGGACCGAGCGGTCGGCGCCGCGCCGCGCGAGGGCGCCGACGACGGTGGCGGCGAGCAGCATGCCGAGCACGTAGCCGAAGGACGCGCCGCCCGCGCCGGAGGTGCCGCCCGCGAACCACGGCACGCCGGCCATGCCGACGAGGGCGTACAGCGCCAGCGAGAGGAAGCCGCGGCGGGCACCGAAGGCGGTGCCGACGAGCAGTGCGGCGAAGGTCTGGCCCGTGACAGGGACCGGGGAGCCGGGCACGGGCACCGCGATCTGCGCGGCGATCCCGGTCAGGGCGGCACCGCCGACGACGAGCGCGATATCGCGCACGCGGCTCGCGGGCAGCAGGTCGGCGAGGACGACGCCGGGCCGGAGGGTGACGGAAGCAGTGCTCATGAGGGGGCTCCGCGAGGTGGTGGGGGTGGGGACGATCACCGACGTTAGTCCGCGGTCCGGGGTCGCCCCACCGCCGCCCGGGACAAAGCCCTGCTCCCCGCGATGGTGGGGAACCAACAAAGCTCACTCCCCCGATCGAGCCAACGTGACCCCCGTCACGTGCAACATCCAACAACGCGTCCGTTTTGCACGGACGACCGCCACTCGGCGAGACTGTTGGATCCCGCTAAGCCCACGGCGGGATCCCCACCATCGCTGGGCCGAACGAGAGTACGAGCACTTCTCATGCGTGAGCGCCTGCCAGAAGCACCTCCCACAACGGGCGAGCTGCCCGCGGAACCCCTCAGTCACAGTCTCAAGCAGCGCCACCTGACCATGCTGGGGCTGGGCGGCGTGATCGGCGCCGGCCTCTTCGTCGGCTCCGGCGCGGGCATCGGCATCGCCGGCCCCGCCATCATCTGCTCTTATCTCCTGGCCGGCGTCCTCGCGATGCTGGTGATGCGCGCGCTGGGCGAGATGTCGGCCGCGATGCCGGCCTCCGGCTCCTTCTCCGTCTACGCGGAGCGGGCGCTCGGCCGCTGGGCCGGCTTCTCGGCGGGCTGGCTGTACTGGTTCCTGCTCGTCGTGGTGCTCGCCGTGGAGGCCACCGGCGCCGCGAAGATCGCGAACGGCTGGGTGCCTTCGGTCGACCAGTGGGTGTGGGTGCTGCTCTTCATGGTGGTCTTCACCGTGAGCAACCTCGCTGCGGTGAAGAACTTCGGCGAGTTCGAGTTCTGGTTCGCCGCGCTCAAGGTCGGCGCCATCGTGCTCTTCCTGGTCCTGGGCACCCTCGCGGTCTTCGGCCTGCTCCCGGACACGGACCCGGTCGGCATGGCGAACCTCACCGGCCACGGCGGCTTCTTCCCCGAGGGCTTCGGCGGCGTGGTGGCCGGCATGCTCGCGGTCGTCTTCGCCTTCGGCGGCCTGGAGGTCGTCACGATCGCGGCAGCCGAGTCCGACGACCCGGCCCGGTCGGTCTCCCGTGCGGTGCGCAGCGCCGTGTGGCGCATCCTCTTCTTCTACGTCGGCTCGATGGTGGTCATCGTGACCCTGCTGCCGTGGGACTCGCTGGAGCCGGGACAGAGCCCGTACGTCGCGGTCCTGGACTCCATCGGCATCCCGGGGGCCGGCCAGATCATGAACATCGTGGTGTTCGTGGCCTTGCTGTCGGCACTCAACGCGAACCTGTACGGGTCCTCGCGCATGATCTTCTCGCTGGCCGAGCGCGGAGAGGCGCCGAAGTCGTTGCTGCGGGTCTCGGGCGGCGGCGTGCCGCGCCGGGCCGTGTTCGCCTCGGTGGCCTTCGGCTTCGCCTCGGTGGTGCTCAACCTGCTGTGGCCGGACACGATCTTCCTCTACATGCTCAACGCGGTCGGCGCCGTGCTGCTGTTCGTGTGGGCACTGATCGCGGTCTCCCAGCTGAAGCTGCGCCGCCGGATCGAGCGGGACACGCCCGAGCGGCTGGTCCTGCCGATGTGGCTGTTCCCGTACGCGACCTGGGCCGCCCTGGCCGGGATGGTGGCGGTCCTGGTCCTGATGCTGTTCGACGACTCCGCGCGGCCGCAGTTGCTGTGGTCGACGGGCGCCGCACTGCTGGTCCTCGCGGTGGCGGGCGTGCGCGAGCTGCGGGACCGGCGGGCCGGCTGACCCACCTGCATGCCTGTCTACCCGTCGGCCTGTCTGCCGGATCACCGGACCGGGAACCACCGGCAGGACCCCCCGCGCCGCGGCGCGGGGGGTCCTGCCGTTCCCGGGCCGTACGGAGTCGATCACGGCCCGTGAAGCGGCTGTCCGGATATCGGACAGAGAACGTCCGGTGATCGGACGCTCGGCACACTGGGGCCGCTTCGCCCCCGCACCGACAGGCACCTCCCCATGAGCCACAGCAGTACCGCCGCACCGCCCGAGCCGCCGCGGACCGACGCCGGATCCCCGCTCGGCAACGGACTCAAGCAGCGCCACCTCTCGATGATCGCGCTCGGCGGTGTCATCGGCGCCGGACTCTTCGTCGGATCCGGGGCCGGCATCGCCGCGGCGGGTCCCTCGATCGTGCTCGCCTACGCCGCGTCCGGACTGCTCGTGATGTTCGTGATGCGGATGCTCGGCGAGATGTCCGCCGCCAACCCCGCCTCCGGCTCCTTCTCGGTGCACGCAGAACGGGCGATCGGCCCGTGGGCCGGGTTCACCGTCGGCTGGATGTTCTGGGCGCTGCTGTGCGTGGGCGTGGCCATCGAGGCCATCGGTGCGGCGCACATCATGACGGGCTGGTTCCCGGGCACCCCGTCGTGGATGTGGGTGCTGGTCTTCATGGCACTGTTCTGTGGCTCCAACCTGGCCGCCGTCTCGAACTTCGGCGAGTTCGAGTTCTGGTTCGCGGCCCTCAAGATCGGTGCCATCGCCCTCTTCCTGGGGCTGGGCGTGCTGGCCGTCCTCGGCCTGCTGCCCGGCACCGACGCACCCGGCACGGCCAACCTGCTCCACGGCGGCGGCTTCCTGCCCGGCGGCGTGGACGGCCTGCTGGTCGGCCTGCTGGCCTCGGTCGTCGCCTACGGCGGACTGGAGACGGTCACCATCGCCGCCGCCGAGTCGGAGGACCCGGTCAAGGGGGTGGCCACGGCGGTGAGGACCACCATGTGGCGCATCGCCGTCGTCTACGTCGGCTCCATGCTCGTCATCGTCACCCTGCTGCCGTGGAACAACCCGAAGGTCAGGGAGGACGGCCCGTACGCGGCCACCCTGGACCACCTGGGCATCCCGGCCGCCGGCGACATCATGAACGTGGTCATCCTGATCGCCCTGCTGTCCGCGATGAACGCCAACATCTACGGCTCCTCGCGCATGGCCCACTCCCTCGTCTCCCGCGGCCAGGGGCCCCGGGCGCTGGGCAGGGTCGCCGGCGGCGTCCCGCGCCGGGCCGTGCTCGCCTCCTCCGGCTTCGGCTTCGCCACCGTGCTGCTGTCGTACTGGTACCCGGACACCCTGTTCGCCTGGCTGCTGAACATGGTCGGCGGCGTCATCCTCGTCGTCTGGGGCTTCATCGCCGTCTCGCAGAGCGTGTTGCGCCGCCGGCTGGAGCGCGAGGCTCCGGAGAAGCTCGTGGTGCGGATGTGGGGGTTCCCGTACCTGACCTGGGTGGCGCTGGCCGGGGTGGCCGGGGTCCTCGTGCTCATGGCTCGGGGTGAGGACACCCGAGTGCAGGTGATCTTCACCGGCGGGCTCGCCGTGGCCCTGGCCGTGACCGGATACGCGCTGCAGCGCCGGGCGGCCGTCGCCCGCTGAACACCCTTCGACCACCAGGCGGGCCCCGTGCGGAAGCACGGGGCCCGCCTGCGTCGCACAGAGGCAACCCTTACGTGTGACTGGGAATAGATACTGCTAGCGTGCAGTTGCGCATTAATTGCAATTAGCGATTGGCACGCCGAGGGGACCGGACAACACGCATGGCCATCTACACGCTTCCTGAGCTTCCGTACGACTACGCGGCGCTGGAGCCGGTGATCAACCCGCAGATCATCGAGCTGCACCACGACAAGCACCACGCGGCCTACGTCACGGGCGCCAACAACACCCTGGAGCAGCTGGCGGAGGCGCGCGACAAGGAGAACTGGGGCGCGCTCAACGGCCTGGAGAAGAACCTCGCGTTCCATCTCTCCGGCCACATCCTGCACAGCATCTACTGGCACAACATGGCCAGCCCGAAGACCGGCGAGGGCGGCGGCGAGCCCACCGCGGCCGACGGCCTGGGCGAGCTGGCCGACGCGATCACCGAGTCCTTCGGCTCCTTCGCGAAGTTCAAGAAGCAGCTGACCTTCGCGTCCTCCGCCACGCAGGGTTCCGGCTGGGGCGTGCTCGCGTACGAGCCCGTCAGCGGCCGCCTGGTCGTCGAGCAGGTCTACGACCACCAGGGCAACGTGGGTGTCGCCAGCACCCCGATCCTGGTCTTCGACGCCTGGGAGCACGCCTTCTACCTGCAGTACAAGAACCAGAAGGTGGACTTCATCGAGGCGATGTGGAACGTCGTCAACTGGCAGGACGTCTCCCGGCGCTACGCCGACGCCAAGGCCAACACCCCGCTGCTGATCCCCGTCAAGGGCTGATCGCACGCCCGAGCCCGTCCGCCTCGTGATCGTCTTCTCAAGCCTTCACCGGCGGGCGTGTCCAACGGAAGACCCCCGTGAGGACGTGACTCACGGGGGTCTTCTGTGTCCTCGCCGTACGGGCTACTCGAAGGACGGGCCCTTGGTGCGGGTCCGCTTGATCTCGTAGAAGCCGGGCGTGGAGGCGACGAGCAGGGTGCCGTCCCACAGCCGGGCGGCGGCCTCGCCGCGCGGGGTCGGGGTCACGACGGGGCCGAAGAAGGCGATGTCGCCCTCGCCGTCGGCGCCCGGAACGGAGATCACCGGAGTGCCGACCTCCTGGCCCACGCGGTCGATGCCGTTGTCGTGCGAGGCCCGCAGCACCTCGTCGTACTCGTCGGAGTCGGCGTACGCGAGCAGCTCGGCCGGCAGGCCGACCTCGGCCAGCGCCTCGGCGATCACCTCACGGGTCGCGCCCTTGTCCTCGTTGTGGATGCGGGTGCCGAGCGCGGTATAGAGCTTGCCGGTGATCTCGTCGCCGTGCTTCTGCTGGGCGGCTATCACCACGCGCACCGGCGCCCAGCCCTTGGGGCCGAGGAGCTCGCGGTAGACCTCGGGCAGCTCGTCGAGCTTGTTCTCGTTGAGCACGGCCAGGCTCATCACGTGCCAGCGCACCTCGACGTCGCGGACCTTCTCGACCTCCAGCATCCAACGGGACGTCATCCAGGCCCAAGGGCAGAGCGGGTCGAACCAGAAGTCGACCGGGGTCTTCTCGCGCACCTGGGTCTCGCTCATGTCTCTCCTCGGTGTCGGTCTCAGGTGGAAAAAGGCGTCAACGGCGCATGTCCTCCGTCGCCAACCAGGACGCCGCCGCACGCATTCCCCCTCGTGCGAGGATTCGGTCAAGAACGCGATCGCGCACGAAGGAGTGCAGGTGCCCGGAGAGAATCTGTCCCGCGAGGAGGCCCGCGAGCGGGCCGAGCTGCTGTCCGTCGACGGGTACGAGGTCGTCCTCGACATCAGCTCGGCGGTGGACGAGGCCGAGCCGGCCGAGGGCCCGCGGACCTTCCGCTCGGTGACGACGATCCGCTTCCGGGCCGCGACGCCCGGCGGTGCCACCTTCGCGGACCTGATCGCGCCGTCGGTGAACTCGGTGACCCTGAACGGGCGGGCGCTGGACGTGTCCGCCGTCTTCGACGGGGCCCGGATCGCCCTGGACGGCCTGGCCTCCGAGAACGTCCTGGTGGTGGACGCGAACTGTGCGTACAGCCGGACGGGCGAGGGCCTGCACCGCTTCGTGGACCCGGAGGACGGCGAGGTCTACCTCTACACGCAGTACGAACCGGCCGACGCCCGCCGGGTGTACGCGAACTTCGAGCAGCCCGACCTGAAGGCGCCCTACCGCTTCGAGGTCACCGCGCCCGAGGGCTGGCAGGTGTGGAGCAACGGCGCCGAGGAGTCCCGCGAGGGCCGGACCCGCCGCTTCGCCGAGACCGCGCCGATCTCCACGTACATCACCTGCGTGGTCGCGGGGCCGTACCACTACGTGACGGACACCTACACCCGCGGCGACCTGACCATCCCGCTGGGCGCCATGTGCCGCAAGGGCCTGGCGAAGCACTTCGACGCGGACGACGTCTTCCTCGTCACCAAGCAGGGCTTCGACCTCTTCCACGAGATCTTCGACTACCCCTACCCCTTCGGGAAGTACGACCAGGCCTTCGTGCCGGAGTACAACCTGGGCGCCATGGAGAACCCGGGGATGGTGACCTTCCGGGAGGAGTACATCTTCCGCGGCAAGGTCACGCAGGCCTCGTACGAGCGGCGCGCGAACGTGATCCTCCACGAGATGGCGCACATGTGGTTCGGCGACCTGGTCACCATGAAGTGGTGGGACGACCTGTGGTTGAAGGAGTCCTTCGCGGACTTCATGGGCTCCTTCGGGCTCGTCGAGGCCACCCGCTTCGACCAGGCCTGGGTGACCTTCGCCAACAACCGCAAGGCGTGGGCCTACCGCGCCGACCAGCTGCCGTCCACGCACCCGATCACGGCCGACATCCGTGACCTGGAGGACGCGAAGCTGAACTTCGACGGCATCACCTACGCCAAGGGCGCGGCGGTGCTCAAGCAGCTGGTCGCCTACGTGGGCCGGGAGGCGTTCCTGGAGGGCGCGCGCCGCTACTTCAAGGCGAACGCCTACGGGAACACCACCCTCGACGACCTGCTGTCGGTACTCGGCGAGGTGTCCGGCCGCGACATGACCGAGTGGTCGCGGGCCTGGCTGCAGACGGCGGGCGTGAACGTGCTGACGCCGGTGGTGACCCACGACGCCCAGGGGCGGATCGCCGAGCTCGCCGTCGTCCAGGAGGGCGACGAGCTGCGTCCGCACCGGGTCGGCGTCGGCCTGTACCGGCGGGAGCCGGACGGCTCGCTGGTCCGCTACGCGCGAGCCGAGGCCGACGTCCGCGGATCCCGCTCGGTGATCGGGGAGCTGTCCGGGCAGGACCGGCCCGACCTGGTCCTGGTCAACGACGAGGACCTCACCTACTGCAAGGTCCGTTTCGACGAGGGTTCGCTGGCCGCGCTGCGCGCGCACCTGGGCGACCTGACGGATCCGCTGGCGCGGGCGCTGAGCTGGTCGGCGCTGTGGAACCTGACGCGGGACGGCCTGATGCCGGCGCACGACTTCGTCTCGCTGGTACTGGCGCACGCGGGCCGGGAGACGGACGTCGGCGTCCTGCAGCAGCTGCACGCGCAGGCTCGCGCCTCGATCACCCACTACGCGGCGCCGGACCGGCGCGAGCAGGTCGGCCGGGACCTGGCGGCGGGAGCGCTGCACGAGCTGCGGGCGGCGGCGCCGGGGTCGGAGCACCAGCTGACCTGGGCTCGGTTCTTCGCGGCGAGCGCGGCGACCGAGGGCGACTTCCAGCTGCTCCTCGGGCTGCTGGAGGGCTCGGCGCGGATCGACGGGCTGGAGGTGGACCAGGAGCTGCGCTGGGACTTCCTGCTGCCGCTGGCCGCGCACGGTGCGGTGGACGAGGCAGTCCTCGCCGCCGAACTGGCGCGGGACGACACGGCGTCGGGCAAGCGGCACCAGGTGCGGTGCCTGGCGGCTCGCCCCTCGCAGGCGGTGAAGGACCAGGCGTGGGCCGCGGTCGTCGAGTCGGACGCGCTGTCGAACGCCCTGGTGGAGGCGACGATCGCGGGTATGCAGCAGTCGTCGCAGCGGGACCTGCTGGCGGCCCACGCGGGGCGCTACTTCGAGGTCATCGAGCGGGTGTGGTCGGACCGGTCGATCCAGATCGCGATGGACATCGTCAAGGGGCTCTACCCCTCGCTCCAGGGCGACGCCGCCACGCTGGACGCCACGGACGCCTGGCTGGCCGGACACGAGGACGCCGCCCCGGCGCTGCGCCGCCTGGTCCTGGAGTCCCGCGACGACCTGGCCCGGGCCCTTGCCGCGCAGCGGTGCGACGCGGCGGCCGGCTGACCGGCCCCGGGCCCGTGCTCTGCCCGGCCCCGGGCCCGTGCTCTGCCCGGCTCCGGGCCTCGCGCCCCGGACGGGCTGGACGATCCAGCCTCTCCGGGGCGGGGTCCGGGCGGGGTCCGGGCGGAGCCCCGGCAACCGCGGTGCGGTCCGGTCACCCGTACGGGCGCACCTCATCGGCAGTCGAACGCCCGTACTTTAGCCCCGGCTTGTCCGGATTTGCCGACGAGCGTGTAACAGGGGTTAGCAAGGCCATGGCCTGAGGGAATCACCGCGTCATGAACCACAACGCACCCCTCCCCCTCGCCCACCTCACCGGCAACAGCCCGCGCGTGCTGACCCTCGCCCAGCTGCGCGAGCACGGCGTGAGCGCTTCCGAGGCCGCCGAGCGGCCCTGGCAGCAGATCCTGCCCGGTGTGTTCCTGCTCCACACCGGGCCGGCGACCAGCGAGGAACGGCTGCACGCGGCGCTGCTGTACGCGGGCCGGCGCGGCGCGGGCGAGGCCATGATCACCGGGCTGGCGGCCCTGGCCCTGTACCGCTTCCCCTCCGCGCCCCCGCTGCTCGCCCTCTCGCACATCGACGTCCTGGTGCCGGGCACCCGGCGGCTGCGGTCCACCGGCGACGTGCGGATCGTGCGCGTGCACACCGCGCCCCGACCCCAGGAGGTCACCGGGCTGCCCGTGGCGCCCGTCGCGCGGGCCGTCGCCGACGCCGTCGCGCAGCTCGACGACGCCGGTACCGTACGCCGGCTGCTGAGCGAGGCGGTCCGCAGCGGGGCGTGCGAACCGGCCGCCGTCGTACGGGAGCTGACGGTGGCCCGGCTGCTGAACCGGCCGCACGTGGTCGACGCCGTCGAGTCCCTGCTGGCGGAGGGCCGGGCGATCGCCGAGGACCGGCTCTACCAGGTCGTCCGCGGCCATGGACTGCCCGACCCCGTATGGAACGTGGACCTGCGGATCCCCGGCGGTCCGCACCTCGGCGGCGTCGACGCGTTCTGGCCCGAGCACGCCGTGGCCGTGGAGATCGACACCCGCGCCCCGCGTCAGGGGGAGGACGAGGAGTGGTCCGCGTGCGTGCGCAAGCGGGAGGCCCTGGAGCGGCTCGGGGTGACCGTCGTCCACATCACCCCGCGCAAGCTCCGGGACTGGCCCGAGCAGCAGGCCGCGGTCATCCGGACCGCCCTGACGGCTTCCGGTGACCGCGAGCCCGCCGCCTACCTGGTGGTGCTCCCGAGGTGAGGGGAGTACTCCGGGGTGCTCCACAACAGCCGCCCCGGATGTACGGCCTCCACCACCGACTCCACCCTGAAGCGGGTGCGACGGCTGCCGTCGGACGCGAACTCCGTCCGGGCCCGGCCGCTGAGCTGGAGGACGGCCCCGCTCGCCCAGTCCGGGAAGAGCAGCCCGGCCCGCGGGTCGGCGGTCAGGTTCCCCAGGGTCAGGAACATGGAGTTGCCCGCGTAGTCGGGCCAGGTCAGCTCGGCCGGTGACAGCACCTCCACGAAGCCCGGCAAGCCGCCGCGGTGGCTGGCGTCGGCCCCGTCCGGTCCCGTGGTGGCGACGAAGAAGGTGTCGGCCGCCCGTACGGTCCGCACCTGGCCGGCGGTGAGCGCGTCCCCGCGGTGCACCACTCCGGCCCCCTCCGCGACCCGTTCCAGCGGCTGCCGCTTCTGCAGGTACTTCGGACAGTTGGCGAAGACCTGCTCCGCCTCGACGGCGAAGCCCCGCGGGGTCGTCGCGAGCGTTCCGTTGAGCCGCATCCGGCGCCGGGTGCGCGGGTCGAGGGCGAGGGTCCCGACCCGGGTCCCGGCCGTGGCCAGCGCTTCGGCGAGCGGATCACCCGCGAGCGGACCGCTCGTGACGGCGATCCGGTGCGGGCCGGTGGCCCGCACGAAGCCGGGCGGCCCGGTGAGCCAGGAGGCCCACATCCGGCCGGCGCCGTCCGCGGCCCCGACGACCAGGTGCGGCTGGAGCTCCAGGAAGGCCGCGGCGACGTCGCGGATGCCCGTTGTGATCGAACGGCCGACGTGCTCGGCCGGCCCGCGCACGCCGACCCGCTCCTGCACCGCCAGCGAACCCCGGTGATAGACCCCGCTCATGAGAAGAACCCGCAGGTCGGCGCCCCTGCGGTGGGAGCGGGGGCACCCTCGGCACCGGCCGGTACGGAGATCTCCAGGCGGATGCCGTCGGGGTCGTGGAAGAAGATGCCGCCGGAGGCCGTGCCCTCGCCGTGCGCGACGAGGCCCTCGTGGGCGAAGGTGACGCCCAGGCCGCGCAGCCGCTCCTCGTACGCGCGCACCTCCTCGGCCGCGCCGGCCGAGAGGGCCAGGTGGTGCAGGCCCGCAGCGGTTGGCACGAAGGGGCCGTCGGCCTGCTGCCAGAGCGTGAGGACGGGCTCGCCGTCCTGGCCCAGGAAGGCGAAGCGGCGACCCTCCTCCTTGCCTTCCTCCAGCGCCTGGAAGCCGAGGGCGTCCCGGTAGAAGGCGAGCGAACGGTCCAGATCGGTGACGTTCAGGCCGACGTGCCCGGTGCGGAGCTTGCTGGCGGTGGTCATGACGGGTCCTTCCCCAGAGGCCGTTCAACGAATTCTAACCTTCTACATGCACTTTAAAGGTTAGAGAGGAGGGCGTCAACCGTTCACGTATCCTTGAGGGGTTAGTGAATGAGGAGAGGGACATGACGACTGCGGACCCGCGACCCCTGACCGGGGGAGCCGATCGCCCTCGACCTGCTGAACACGCGCTGGATGCGCGAGGGTGAGCCCGTCGACCTCTTCGCCGGCGCCTTCGGTCTCGGCCGGGTCGAAGGGCTCGCGGTCTGGCTGCGGTCCACCGGACTGGCCGACCGGTTCCGGGCCGACGCCCCGACCCTCGTCCACCTGATGACCGCGCGCGAGGCCTTGGCCCGCGCGGTGGCGGACCCGACCGACGACAGTGCACGGGCACTCGTGGACGCCGTACTGGAGCACGGCCGCATCCGCGCCACCCTGACCCCCGAAGGTCCCGGCGAGCGGGCCGAGTTCGCCGATCCGGCCTGGGGTCCGGCCTGGACGGCCGCGCGCGACTACCTCGACCTGCTGAGCTCGACGCCCGAGCGGATCCGCGCCTGCGCCTCGGAGACGTGCATCCTGCACTTCCACGACACCTCGCGCAACGGAACGCGGCGGTGGTGCTCGATGTCGTCCTGCGGGAACAGGGCGAAGGCCTCGCGCCACTACGCGCGCACGCGCGAGCGCTGATCGCTCGAAATCTGTCACACCGGTGCCGGCGCCCGGCCTCGCGCCGATGTCGACTCGGGGCCGCCATGTCGACAAATCGACTATTTGGCCCCAGGGTTTCGCACCACTGTGCCCGGATACGGACCCACTGGCGGAAACACCGCACTGGCGAGTGTCCGCCACGGTAGGTCTCGGTCGATGACATCCCTCCCCAAAGAGCGGTCCGTTGCGCAAAGCTGACCGGTCATCCGGCACCGAAATCCGGACCGTATCTTTCACTTACCAGGGATGCTGATGACCCTCGAATCCCCCAGCTCCATACCCGGGGCCAGACGTGCCGTGCGCGTCGCGGCCGCGGCCGGCCTGGTCGCCGCCCTCGTGGCCGGCGGCGCCGTGCCCGCGTTCGCGGCGACCGGCACGGACACCCCGGGCACCTCACCGGCCGTCAAGTCCGCCGACCAGAAGCTCGGTTCGGCCGACGTCGAGCTCCTCCAGGAGGCCAAGGCCAAGGGTGACGCGAACGTCACCGTCATGGTCGCGACCGCCCCCGGCCAGACCAAGCAGGTCGCCGACCAGCTGGACTCCGTCCAGGGCGCCTCGGTCGGCCGGACCTACGACAACCTGGGCTACGTGCGCGCCACCCTGCCGACCGGCAAGGCGGAGGCCGCGCTGAAGGCGGCCGCCAAGCTGTCCTCGGTGCACGGCATCGACCTGCGTCACGAGATCCAGCTGCCCGACCCGCGGCCCGACGCCGGCCGGGAGAGCGGCACGGCCAAGAAGACCTCGGCCGGGACGTACGCGGCGCCGGACCGGAACACCCCGGCGAAGAACCCGTACAACCCGTCCTTCGAGACCGGGGCGGTCGACTTCGTCGCGCAGAACCCGCAGGCCGACGGCCGTGGTGTGACGATCGGCATCATGGACTCGGGTGTCGACCTCGGCCACCCGGCCCTGCAGAAGACCACCACCGGCGAGCGCAAGATCGTCGACTGGGTGACGGCGACCGACCCGATCACCGACAACGACGGTACCTGGCGGGCCCAGATCACCCCGGTCACCACCGCAGGCGGCACCTTCACCGCGGGCGGCCAGAGCTGGAAGGCGCCCGAAGGCAGCTTCCAGTGGAGCCGCTTCAGCGAGTCGATCACCGCGAACGGTGACATGAAGGGTGACGTCAACCGGGACGGGGACACCACCGACCGGTTCGGCATGCTGTACGACGCGGCCGCCGGCACCGTGCGTGTCGACACCGACCAGGACGGCGACTTCACCAACAACGAGCCGATGAAGCCGTACAAGGACGGCTACCAGATCGGTTACTTCGGCACGGACAACCCGGCGACCGACGTCGCCGAGCGGATCCCGTTCGTGATCGAGATCCGCAAGGACGTCCCGATGGACCCGCTGGGCGGGGACTGGGTCGGCAAGAAGGTCGACTTCGTCAACATCGGCATCATCGAGTCCGAGCACGGCACGCACGTCGCCGGCATCACCGCCGCCAACAGCCTCTTCGGCGGCAAGATGAACGGCGAGGCGCCCGGCGCCAAGCTCGTCTCCTCGCGCGCCTGCTCCTGGTCCGGCGGCTGCACCAACATCGCGCTGACCGAGGGCATGATCGACCTCGTCGTCAACCGCGGTGTGGACATCGTCAACATGTCCATCGGCGGCCTGCCGGCGCTGAACGACGGCAACAACGCGCGCGCCGAGCTCTACCGCAACCTCATCGACACCTACGGGGTCCAGCTGGTCATCTCCGCCGGCAACTCCGGCCCGGGGCTGAACACCATCGGCGACCCGGCCCTCGCGGACAAGGTCATCTCCGTGGGCGCCTCGGTCTCGAAGGAGACCTGGGCCGCCAACTACGGCTCCGGCGTGAGCACGAAGTACAACATGTTCCCCTTCTCCTCGCGCGGTCCGCGTGAGGACGGCGGCTTCACGCCGACCATCAGCGCCCCCGGCGCGGCCATCAACACCATCCAGACCTGGCTGCCCGGCGCGCCGGTGAAGGAGGCCGGCTACACCCTGCCGGCCGGTTACGGCATGCTCCAGGGCACCTCGATGGCCTCGCCGCAGGCCGCGGGCGCGAGCGCCCTGCTGATCTCGGCCGCGAAGCAGCAGAACATCAAGCTGACCCCGGCCTCCCTGCGCATCGCGCTGACGAGCTCCGCGAAGAAGATCCACGACGTCCCGGCGCACGCGCAGGGTTCGGGTCTGATCGACGTGAACGGCGCGTGGGAGTCCATCCAGCGCGACGCCAGGGCCAACGAGTTCACCGTCAAGGCGCCGGTCGACACCGCGATCGACCAGTTCCTGAAGACCCCGGGCTTCGGCACCGGCCTGTACGACCGCGAGGGCGGCCTCAAGGTCGGCCAGAAGAAGGTCTACAACGTCGTCGTCACCCGCACCACGGGTGTCAAGTACGGCACCCGGCACGACCTGAGCTGGCGCAACAACGACGGCACCTTCAAGGTCATCGGCGGCTACGACTACGTCACCCTGCCGCTGAACAAGCCCGTCACCATCAAGGTCGAGGCCAAGCCCAAGACGGCCGGCGTCCACAGCGGCATCCTGCAGCTGGACGACGAGACCACCGAGGGCATCGACAAGCAGATCCTGACGACCGTCGTGGCTTCCGCCCCCCTGGCCGCGCCGGCGTTCTCCCTGTCGCAGTCCTCCACCGTGGAGCGCAACTCGCACAAGTCGTACTTCGTGACGGTGCCGCCGGGTGCCAAGAGCCTGGAGGTCGCCCTCAGCGGTCTCGCGGCCGGCGCCCAGACGCGCTTCATCGCGATCCACCCGTACGGCGTGCCGGTGGACCCCACGTCCACCATCAACTGCTACCCGAACTACGACAACCCGGCCAACACCTGCCGTCCCGACGTGCGCTCGTACCCCGAGCCGGCGCCGGGCGTCTGGGAGATCGAGGTCGAGGCCCGTCGTACGTCGCCGGTCCTGGACAACCCGTTCACGCTGGACGTCTCCGTGCTCGGCGCTGCCTTCGACCCCGCGGTCAAGGTCCTGCCCGAGGTGAAGCAGGGCACCCCGGCCCCGGTCCAGTGGAGCGTCAAGAACTCCGGCGCGGCCATCTCCGGCGGCAAGCTCAAGGGCGGCCCGCTCGGTTCCGCGAAGGTCGCCAAGCCGACCATCGCGGACGGTGAGACCCAGACCACCGAGATCGCGGTGCCCGCGGGTACCTCCCGCCTCGACGTCGCGATCGGCAAGGTGTCCGACACCGCCGCCGACCTCGACCTTGAGGTCTACAAGGACGGCGTCAAGGTGGGCTCCTCCGCCGACGGCGACTCCGAGGAGGCCGTGAGCCTGGTGAACCCGGCCGCGGGCACCTACACGGTCAAGGTGATCGGCTACGCGGTCCCGGCCGGCTCCACCACCTACGACTACCGCGACGTGTTCTTCTCGGCCGCCCTGGGCTCCGTCCAGGTCGACGAGGCCGCCGCGGTGAACCTCGCCACCGGCGCCACCGCGCAGGTCTCGGCGAACGTCCTGGTCACCGGCGCGGCCCCGGAGGGCCGTCAGTTCTTCGGCCAGGTCGAGCTGCTCAACGCCCGCGGCACCGCTGCGGGCACCGGCAGCGTGCAGATCGAGAAGGTCCTCCCCTAGCACCTTCCGCGGGGAACCCGAGGGGGCGGCGCTCTGACGAGCACCGCCCCCTCGGGCCGTTTCCCCTCCGGCTCCGGCTCCGGCTCCGGCTCCGACCAGGCAAAACGGCTGTTCCGGAGCCGGCGGGGCGCCCCCGTCACGCAGGCGTCACGGGGGTGCGCATCCAGAAAACCGTCCGTTCCTCGGACAATGAATTGGACAAGGCGCGTGGGGTCGAACGCATGATGGCTCCACGCGCGCCCGCGTCGTACGGAGCAGAAGGAGTCACCGTGAGGGTCGGAATCGTCGGAGCCACCGGTCAGGTCGGCGCAGTCATGCGCAGCATCCTCGCCGAGCGCAAGTTCCCGGTGGACGAGCTGCGCCTGTTCGCCTCGGCCCGGTCCGCCGGCTCGACGATCGAGTGGGAGGGCCGCGAGATCACCATCGAGGACGCCTCCGCGGCCGACTACTCCGGCCTGGACATCGTGCTCTTCTCCGCGGGCGGCGCCACCTCGAAGGCCCTGGCCGAGAAGGTCGCCTCGCAGGGCGCCGTGGTCATCGACAACTCCTCCGCCTGGCGCAAGGACCCCGAGGTCCCCCTCGTGGTCTCCGAAGTCAACCCGCACGCGATCCGGAACCGCCCCAAGGGCATCATCGCGAACCCGAACTGCACCACCATGGCGGCCATGCCGGTGCTGCGCCCGCTCCACGACGAGGCCGGCCTGACCTCGCTGGTCGCCACCACCTACCAGGCGGTCTCCGGCTCCGGCCTGGCCGGTGTGGCCGAGCTCGACGGCCAGGTCAAGGCCGTTGCCGAGGGCGCGACCGGGCTGGTCCACGACGGCGGTGCCGTCGACTTCCCCGAGCCGGGCGTCTACAAGCGTCCGATCGCCTTCAACGTGCTCCCGCTCGCCGGTTCGATCGTCGACGACGGCTCCTTCGAAACCGACGAGGAGCAGAAGCTGCGCAACGAGTCCCGCAAGATCCTGGAGATCCCGGAGCTCAAGGTCTCGGGCACCTGCGTGCGCGTACCGGTCTTCTCCGGGCACTCCCTCCAGATCAACGCCCGCTTCGACCGGCCGATCAGCGTCGAGCGCGCCTACGAGCTGCTGAAGGACGCCGCGGGCGTGGAGCTCTCCGAGATCCCGACCCCCCTCCAGGCCGCAGGCCAGGACGCCTCGTACGTGGGCCGCATCCGCGTCGACGAGACGGTGGACAACGGCCTCGCGCTGTTCGTGTCGAACGACAACCTCCGCAAGGGCGCCGCGCTGAACGCGGTCCAGATCGCGGAGCTCGTGGCCGAGGAGCTGCGCGGCTGACCCCGCACCCGGAACCGCACCGACCGGAGGGCGGGCGCCGCACGGCGCCCGCCCTCCGGGCACGTCAGGGCCGGCGCACCTCGAACAGGAAGCAGCCGTACTCGGCGGCGCGGACGTGCACGAGGGCCACCGCGGGGTCGGCGAAGGCGTCGCCGAGAGCCCGCTCGATCATCCCGTCGGGATCTTCTCCGAGGTCCAGGAGCCGCCCGCCGAGGATGTGCCCGCGGGCGTCGTACCGCCGGACGGTGCGCCGCGCCCCGGACCGGACGAAGGGGTGTGCGTCGCCGCCGGCGGGGCCCCCGCACGCCTCGGCGTGGACGAAGACGGGCCCCTGTTCGTCGTAGGCGCCGGGATCGGCGCCGGTACGGGCCGCCCAGCGGCGCAGCGGCGCGTACGAGACGAGGGCGATCCGCTCCCCCACCTCACTGGGGCGCAGGCAGCACCGCAGCGGCTCACCGCCCTTCTCGTCGGGGTACGGGACGAGTGGCCGTCCCGCATCGTCGTGCGCGCGGAGCTCCTGGAGCGCCGCCTCCTCGATGGGCCTGGCCCGGTGTCTGATGGTCATGCCCAGCAGCCTGCCGGGAACGGGCTCGTCCGTCCGGCGGGTTTCCGACCTCGCGTTCGCCCGTGGATTACTCCGGGGCGGTGACCCTGCCCCCATGGAAGGATGGCGGGGCAACGTCACCATCGAAGGAGATGACCGCGTGCCAGGCACGAACCTCACCCGTGAAGAGGCTCAGCAGCGTGCGAAGCTGCTCACCGTCGACTCGTACGAGATCGAACTCGATCTCAGCGGTGCGCAGGAGGGTGGCACCTACCCGTCCGTGACCACCGTGCGCTTCCAGTCGGCCGAGGCCGGGGCGGAGACCTTCATCGACCTGGTCGCCCCCGCGGTGCACGAGGTCGTCCTCAACGGCAAGGCGCTGGACGTCGCCGCCGTCTTCCGCGACTCCCGGATCGCCCTGGCGCACCTCGCTGCCGGGGCCAACGAGCTGCGGGTCGTCGCGGACTGCGCGTACACGAACACCGGTGAAGGCCTCCACCGCTTCGTCGACCCGGTCGACCAGCAGGCCTACCTGTACACCCAGTTCGAGGTGCCGGACGCCCGGCGGGTCTTCGCCAGCTTCGAGCAGCCCGACCTGAAGGCCACGTTCCAGTTCACCGTGACGGCCCCCGAGGGCTGGACGGTCGTCTCGAACTCCCCCCGGGTCGTTCCCGAGGGCGCGGCGCAGGCGGACGTCAAGGACACCGTCTGGCGTTTCGAGCCGACCCCGCGCATCTCCTCGTACATCACGGCGCTGATCGTCGGCCCGTACCACTCGGTGCACAGCTCGTACGAGGGCAGGGACGGCCAGTCCGTACCGCTCGGCATCTACTGCCGCCCCTCGCTCGCCGAGTTCCTCGACGCAGAAGCGATCTTCGACGTGACCCGGCAGGGCTTCGACTGGTTCCAGGAGAAGTTCGCCTACGACTACCCCTTCGCCAAGTACGACCAGCTCTTCGTGCCGGAGTTCAACGCGGGCGCGATGGAGAACGCGGGCGCGGTCACCATCCGCGACCAGTACGTCTTCCGCTCGAAGGTGACGGACGCGGCGTACGAGGTGCGCGCCGAGACCATCCTCCACGAGCTCGCCCACATGTGGTTCGGCGACCTCGTCACCATGGAGTGGTGGAACGACCTGTGGTTGAACGAGTCGTTCGCCACCTACACCTCGATCGCGTGCCAGGCGTACGCGGAGGGCTCGAAGTGGCCGCACGCGTGGACCACCTTCGCCAACTCCATGAAGACGTGGGCGTACCGGCAGGACCAGCTGCCGTCCACGCACCCGATCATGGCGGACATCCGCGACCTCGACGACGTCATGGTCAACTTCGACGGCATCACGTACGCCAAGGGCGCCTCGGTGCTCAAGCAGCTCGTCGCCTACGTCGGCATGGACGCCTTCTTCAAGGGGGTGCAGGCCTACTTCAAGGCGCACGCCTTCGGCAACACCCGCTTGTCGGACCTGCTGGGCGCGCTGGAGGAGACCTCGGGCCGCGACCTGGCGGCCTGGTCGAAGGCATGGCTGGAGACGGCCGGCATCAACGTCCTGCGCCCGGAGGTCACCACCGACGCGAACGGCGTGATCACCGCCTTCGGCATCCGCCAGGAGGCGCCCGCTCTGCCTGCCGGCGCCCAGGGCGAGTCCACGCTGCGCCCGCACCGCATCGCGGTGGGCCTGTACGAGCTCCAGGACGGCGCGCTGGTGCGCACCGACCGCATCGAGCTGGACATCGACGGCGCGCTGACCACGGTGCCGGAGCTGGTGGGACGTGCCCGTCCGGCGGTGTTCCTGCTGAACGACGACGACCTGTCGTACGCGAAGGTCCGTCTGGACGAGGCCTCCCTCGCCGCGGTCACCGCCCACATCGGCGACTTCGCGGAGTCCCTGCCGCGTGCCCTGTGCTGGGCGTCGGCCTGGGACATGACGCGTGACGGGGAACTCGCCACCCGCGACTACCTCGCGCTGGTGCTCTCGGGCATCGGCAAGGAGTCCGACATCGGCGTCGTGCAGTCCCTGCACCGCCAGGTGAAGTTGGCCATCGACCTGTACGCGGACCCGGCGTGGCGCGAGGAGGGGTTGGCGGCCTGGACCGAGGCCACCCTGGAGCACCTGCGTGCGGCGGAGCCGGCCGGTGACCACCAGCTGGCATGGGCGCGGGCGTTCGCGGCATCGGCCCGCACCGAGGAGCAGCTGGCGTACCTGTCGGCGCTGCTGGACGGCTCGGCCGAGGTCGAGGGCCTGGCCGTCGACACCGAGCTGCGGTGGGCGTTCCTGGAGCGGCTCGCCGCGACGGGCGCCGCGGACGAGCCGGAGATCGCGGCGGAGCTGGAGCGGGACGCGACGGCGGCCGGCGAGCGGCACGCGGCGACCGCGCGGGCGGCTCGCCCGACGGCGGCGGCGAAGGCCGCGGCGTGGGCCTCGGTGGTGGAGTCCGGCGACCTGCCGAACGCGGTGCAGGAGGCCGTGATCGGCGGCTTCGTCCAGTCCGACCAGCGCGAGCTGCTGGCCCCGTACACCGCGAAGTTCTTCGCGGTGGTCAAGGAGGTCTGGGAGACCCGCAGCCACGAGATCGCCCAGCAGATCGCGGTGGGCCTGTACCCGGCGCTCCAGGTCTCGCAGGAGACCCTGGACGCGACGGACGCCTGGCTGGCCTCGGCCGGCCCGAGCGCCGCGCTGCGGCGTCTGGTGTCGGAGTCCCGGTCGGGCGTCGAACGTGCGCTGAAGGCCCAGGCCGCCGACTCCGCCGCCGCTCGGGTCTGAGGGCTCCCGGGCTCTGCCCGCCCCGCGGGAGCAGTGCCTCCCGCGGCCCGGGGCCTCCCGCGGGAGGCCCCGGGCCCGGGCGGGGCTCCGCGCAGCGGTCAGCGTGCCGCGGCGACGGCTCGCAGGGCGGCGAGGACGTGGGCGACCGCGGGGGCGGACTCGGCGCCGCGGCGGACGGCTGCGATGACGTGCCGCGTCGGCCGATCCCGCGCCAGTACCCGCACCGCCACCCCCGAGGCCCGGCTCGACACCATCCGCGGGACCAGGGCCACGCCCATCCCCGCCTCGACCATGGCCAGGATGGCCGTCCAGCCCGACGCGGAGTGGGCCTGTTCGGGGACGAAGCCCGCTGCCTCGCACGCGCCCCGGGCGATCTCCGACCACGGTCCGCTGCCCCCGTAGATCCACGGGTCCCCGGACAGGTCGGCCAGGCGCAGGTCTCCCGCGTCCCGCAGCGGGTGCCCCGGCGGGAGCGCCACGTCCAGCGGGTCCTCCATCAGCGTGACCCGGGTGAACCTCCGGTCCCGCGCCGTCGGTGCGTGGGCGGCCAGCGACAGCGCGAGGTCCACGCCCCCGGCCGACAGCAGCTCGTAGGACTCCGCGGCCTCGGTCTCCCGCACCCTGACCTCCACCCCCGGGTGCGCCCTGCGCAGCTCCGCCACCGCCGGGACCACCAGCGCGGGCACGGCGGTGGAGAACGCGCCGACCCGTACCTCGCCGGCGTCCCCGGCGAGGTAGCCGGCCAGTTCCGCGTCGGCCCGCTCCAGCTGCGCGAACACCGCCTCCGCGTGCCGCAGCACGAGCTGGGCGGCGTCGGTGAGGCGGACCCGGCGGCCCTGTGCCTCCAGCAGGGCGACTCCCAGCTGCCGGGCGAGGTTCGTCAGCTGCTGCGAAACGGCCGAGGGCGTCATGTGCAGGGCCTCGGCCGTCGCGGTCACGGTCCCCCGTTCGGCGAGGGTCCGCAGGATCCGCAGCTTCTTGATGTCCCACTCGGTCATGAGGCCGAACCTACCGCCGGGCACTTCCCAGCCCGACCCCGCCGAGGATCAGCGCCATGCAGGCCAGCTGCTCCGGTCCGGTCGGTTCGCCCAGCAGCAGGAGCCCGAGCCCCGCCACGCAGACCGGCTGGAGGTAGTAGACGACTCCTGCGCGGGCCGGCCCGATGACCGATACCGCCTTGTTCCAGGCGAAGAAGGCGACGGCCGAGGAGAACACCCCGACGTACAGCAGCGGTCCGACGGTGCCCGGCGTCGTCTCGAAGCCGCCCTGGGCGTGCAGGGAGGCGGCGTAGGCCGGGGCCAGCATCAGCGCGCCGAGGACGAAGGTGGTGAGCAGGAAGGTCAGTCCGCCGAGTTCGGCGGGCTTGCGCCTCAGCAGTGCGCTGTAGGTGGCGAAGGAGAGGGCCGCGGCGAACATCCACAGGTCGCCGGCGGCGAAGTCGAAGCCGATCGAGCCGTCCCCGACGAGCAGCAGCACGCCGAAGGCGGCGAGCAGCATGCCGAAGGTCCTGCGGGCACCCAGGCGTTCGCCGCCGAGGCGGGCGTACAGCGCCATGATCACGGGCGAGGCGGCCATGATCGTGCCCATGTTGGAGGCCGAGGTGGTCAGTCCGGCCTGGTGCACGAGCGTGTTGTACAGGGCGACTCCGAACAGCGACGCGAGGGCGATGAACCCCAGGTGTCGGCGGATCAGGGCGCGTTGCCGCCAGGCCTGGCGGGCGGCGAGGGGAGCGACGGCGAGCAGCGCGATGATCCAGCGCCAGAAGACCGCCTGGACGGGCGGGACGGTCTCGGCCATGCCGCGGGTGGCGACGAAGCTGCCGGACCAGACGACCGTCGCGAGCAGGGCGAGGAGGACGCCGAACCCGGCGGCACCCTTCCTGCCGGTGCTGCCGGGTTCGGCGTGCGAAACGGTACGGGCGCGGTCCATGACGGCCACTGGGTGTCTCCCCCTCGGGTCGGTGCGGTGTCGGCGGATCTACCGTCGCACCGGCCCATTGATCAGGTCCATCGAAATGTTCCGATCATTCTTTTCAGTAGATCTGAACGGTTGGTGGGTGCGGGCTGCGGCCAGTTGCCCGGTGACGGTGGCTGCGAAGGCGATCGCCATGCCGGCGAGCTGTACGGGGGTGAGCACCTGTCCGAGGGCCGCCCAGCCGATGGCCGCCGCGGTGAGCGGGGAGAGCGGTCCGAGGAGGGTGACCGAGGTCGCGTCGAGCTGCCCGATGCCGCGGAACCAGAGCCAGTAGGCGATACCGGTGTTGATCAGCATCATGTAGCCGTAGCCGAGCAGGGCCCTGCCATCGAGCGCGGGTGGCGCGCCTTCCACGAGGGCGGCCACCGGGATGATGACCAGGCCGCCGGCGGTGAGCTGCCAGCCGGTCATGGCGAGCGGCCCCACGCCCTCGGGCCGGCCCCAGCGCTTGGTCATCACGGTGCCCGCGGCCATGGAGGCGGAGGAGGCCACGCCCGCGACGACACCGGCCAGGTCGAGCGCAGCCTCGGCCCTGAGGACGACCATGCTCACGCCGAACGCCGCCGCGACGGCGGCCAGTACCGTACGCAGGCTCGCGCGCTCCCCGAGGACGAGGGCGGCGAGGCCCACGACGAACAGCGGACCGGCGGAGCCGAGCACGGCCGCGACCCCGCCGGGCAGCCGGTACGCGGAGAGGAACAGGAGGGGGAAGAAGGCGCCGATGTTGAGCGTGCCGAGGACGGCGGACTTCCACCACCAGGCGCCCTTGGGCAGGGTGCGGGCCAGTGCGGTCAGCAGCAGGCCCGCGGGCAGCGCCCGCATGACGCCGGTGAACAGGGGCCGGTCGGGCGGCAGCAGTTCGGACGCGACGACGTAGGTCGAGCCCCAGGAGACGGGGGCGAGGGCGGTCAGGGCGACGGTGGCGAGACGCTTCATGGCGGGTGGCTCCTCGTGCGGGCGACGAAGGCGAGACCGGGGACACGGTTCAGGCGGACGCGGTTCAGGCGGACGCGGTGGCTGGGCGGCGGTCGGCTGCGGACGCGGCCCGAGCGGGACCGTCGGACGCGGCCGGGGGCTCGGCGTGCACGGCTTCGGCCGGCAGGTGCCGCTCCAGCCGGAGCAGTGCCAGGGCGGCGCCGAGCGCGGCGACGGTCAGAACGGCCCAGGGCAGCCGGCCGTCCACGGCGAGCAGGGCGGTGAAGAGGGAGGGGGCGAGGGCGGTGGCCAGCGAGTAGGACAGCTGGTAGGTGGCCAGGTAGCGGCCGCGGACCGGCTCGGGCGCGGCGGAGACCGACAGGGCGCCGCCGGACGGGCTGTGCACCAGCTCGCCGAGGGTGTAGACGATGACGATGACGAGGAGGGCGGCGAGGGTCGGGCCCTGGCCGGGGCGCAGGGTGCCGAGCGCGATCTGCCCCAGGAAGGCGGCGGCGAAGAGCACCGCGCCGAGGGCGGCGGAGCGGGTGCGGCGGGCGCCGGAGCGGCGGACGCGGCCCGCGACCAGGACGCCGATCCCGGCGCACAGCGCGGTGTTGAGGGTGAAGGCCGCCCCGGTGAGGGAGTCGGGGGCCGCCAGCCAGGTGGAGAGGTAGAGCGGGAAGAGCACGGAGAGGGCGGAGTAGCCCAGGGCGGTGAGGAAGTTGGCGGCGGTGAGCCCGAGGAAGGGGCGGTCGCGCAGCACCGTCCGGTAGCCGGCACCCGGCCATCCGGCGGGGGCGGCTGCGGCTGCGGCGTTGGCGTCGGCCGGGACCGGGCGGACCCGGCCGACGAGCAGTCCGGCGAGGGCGAAGGCCGCGGAGTTGGCCCAGGCGGTGTAGGCGAAGGCGCCGGTGCCCCACAGCGCCAGGACGCCGGAGACGAGGAGGGCGCCCGCACCCATCCCTGCGTTCTGCAGGGCCCGGGTGGAGGCCTGGAGTCGGTCGCGGGCGGCGCCCAGCGCCACCTCGCCGATCAGGGACTGTTGCACGACGGAGAAGGAGCGGTCGGCGAGCGCGGTGACCAGGGCGACGGCCGCGAAGGCGGCCGGGGAGCTCGCGAAGGGGTAGAGGGCGAAGCCGAGCGCCCGGATCCCGTAGAGCACCAGGTTCACCCGCTTGGCGCCGAACCGGTCGACGGCCGAGCCGGCCAGCGGCATGAAGGCCAGTCCGGCGACGCCGGTGACCGTCATCACCAGACCGACGAGGGTGAAGGAGAGGCCGGTGACGTGGTGGAAGAAGACGAGCGAGAAGGGGACGTACATGCCGATCCCGACCGCGCTGATCGCGATGCCGAGGAGCAGCGACCGCTCCCCCGCGACCTTCGCCTCCCCTACCTGCGACGCCTTGCCCCTGAACACTGCCATGACGACCTCTCCCCCGATTCGATTGATAGCAAGTAGCTTACCGCTAAGCTACTTTCCGTCAAGCAAGTTTCTTGCGAATGATCCGGGGGAACCGGAATACTGCGCTCATGAGTGAGGACAAGGACGCGGTCGACGCGATCACGGACCAGTGGTTCGCCGTGCGCCCCGAGCTGGACACGGCCCCCATGGCCGTGTTCGGACGCATCTACCGGATCGCCAGGGCCATGGGCGACGCGATGGAGGAGCGCTACCAGCGCTTCGGCATCTCGCGCGGGGAGTTCGACGTCGTCGGCACGCTGCGCCGTTCGGGCGCCCCGTACACGCTCTCGCCCCGTCAGCTCTCGGCGACGCTCATGCTCACCACGGGCGGCATGACCGGGCGGCTGGACAAGCTGGAGAAGGCCGGACTGCTGTCCCGCAAGCCCGATCCGCACGACCGGCGGGGGCTCCAGGTGACGATCACCGACCGCGGCCTCGCACTCGTCGACGAGGCCGTCACGGCCGGCCTGGAGGTGCAGCGCGCCGCGCTCACCGGGCTGACCGACGAGGAGGTCGCCCAGCTCACCGGCCTGCTCCGCAAGCTGCTGGCCGGCGTCTGAGGACATGACGAGGCGCCGGGGGTCGACGCACGGCCGATGTCGATCGGCGGTGCGGACCCCCGGCGCCCGGGAAGGTCACACGGCTCCGGCCCCCGCGGGGCCGGACCGGGTCAGGCCTGCTTCTTCTTCGGCCTGTCCGACTTGTCGAGGGCCATCACGAGCCCCACGATGACCAGGAAGATCACGATCGGCAGGGCCACGTACAGGCCGAGCGTCTCGCCGATGCTCAGGCCCGGGCCCGGGTCGTCGCCGTCGTCGCGGGTCAGCGCGAGAGCGGGAGACGTCATCAGCAGCATCATCAGCGTCGTTCCGGCCGAGACGGCGCCGGCGCGCAGAGCGTTCTTCTTGTCCACGGTGCAAACGTAGCGAACACCTAAACGCCGCGCGCGCCCGGGGGTGCCGTACGGGGACCCGCCCCCTCCCGCACCGCGCTGAGCAGCGCGTTCGCCCGGGGCGACGCCATCAGCTCCTCCAGCGTCAGCGGCCTGCCCGCACCATCGGCGAGCGGCAGGCGCCAGTTGGGGTACTGATCCCACGTGCCCGGCAGGTTCTGCGGCCGCCGGTCCCCCACCGCGTCCGGCAGCCATACGCCCACCAGGCGCGCGGGGGTGCGCAGCAGGAAGGCGTACAGGGCCCGCACGGCGGCCTCCTCGCCCTTGGTATCGAGGCCCAGCCCGTCCAGCAGGTCCAGCCATTCGGCGGTGTCGGCGGCATCCTCGGCCCGCTCCCGCTCGACCGGACGGGTCAGCAGGCCGAGCCGATCGCGCAGTTCCACATGGCCGCCGGCGAGCTTCGCGGCCGTCGGCGGCAGGTCGTGGGTGGTGACGGTGGCCAGGCAGTCCGCCCGCCAGGCCTGCGGGGCGAGCGGGCCCCCGCCGTCCGCCCAGTCCCGCTCGAACCACAGCACCGACGTGCCCAGCACACCGCGCCGGGCCAGCTCGCGGCGCACGTGCGGCTCCACCGTCCCCAGGTCCTCGCCGATGACCGGGCAACCGGCCCGGTGCGCCTCCAGGACCAGGACCGCCAGCATGGCCTCGCCGTCGTAGCCCACGTACGTGCCCTCGGCGGGCGGGGCTCCCTCCGGGATCCACCACAGCCGGAAGAGGCCCATGACGTGGTCGATGCGCAGGGCTCCTGCGCAGCGGAACACCCCGCGCAGCAGCGACCGGAAGGGGGCGTAGCCGGTGGCGGCCAGCACGTCCGGGCGCCAGGGCGGCAGCCCCCAGTCCTGGCCGCGCGCGTTGAAGGCGTCCGGCGGGGCCCCGGCCGAGGAGCCGCGGGCGTGGAAGGCGCCGGTCACCGCGTCCGAGCCGTCGGGATGCACTCCGACGGCGAGGTCGTGCACGATGCCGACGGCCATCCCCGCCCCGCGTGCGGCTGCCTGGGCGGCAACGAGCTGGCCGTCCGTCAGCCAGACCAGCCAGCGGTGGAAGTCGGCCCGCTCCGCGGGGTCCTCGCCCGCGGCGGCCGCGCACCAGGCGGCGTGCTCGTCCAGCGCGCCGCCCTGCTCCGCCCGGAACTCCCGGTACAGCGCTTCGCGTTCGGGGGTGCGCGGGACGGCGTACAGCAGTTCCAGGGCCCGGCGCTTGAGCTCCCAGACGGAGTCCCGGTCGATGAGCGCGCCCTTCTCCAGCACCTCACGGCGCAGCTGCCCGCCCTGCGCGGCGAGTTCGGCGAGCGCCTCGCGGTCGGGGCAGTCGGGGTACTCGGGCACGTCCTCGATCCGCAGGTGGACGGGGTCGGGGAAGCGGCGCGAGGACGGCCGGTAGGGGGAGGGGTCGGTCGGCGTCCCCGGCACGGCCGCGTGCAGCGGGTTGACCTGGATGAAGGCCGCGCCGTGGGTCCGGCCCGCCCAGCGGGCGAGTGCGGCGAGGTCCCCCAGGTCGCCCATGCCCCAAGAGCGTTCGGAGAGCAGCGAGTAGAGCTGGACGAGCAGCCCGTGGGCCCGCTCCGGCACGGCGGGCGCCCGGTCCGGGGCCACGACCAGGCCGGCCTCGGCACGCCGCCCGTCCGGGGCCTCGGCGTGCACCCGGTGGACCCCGAGGGGCAGTACGGGATTCCACGGCACGCTCTCGCCCGTGTCTTCCAGCACCACCCGGACGCGGGTGCCCGTCGGCAGCGCGGCCAGGGCCGGCGGCAGCGCGGGCGGTTCACCGCACCCCTGCCAGTGCACGACGGTCGGCGGGAGCAGCCGGTCGGCCCGCTCCCGGTCGGCCCGGTCGGCCTGGGCCCGGAGGTCCTCGGGGGAGCCGGCGGACACCCCGAGCAGGCCGAGGACCGTTCTGACGGTGGCCTCGGGGACCTCGACGGTCACGCCGGGGGCCGGCTGGTAGGCGGTGGCGATGCCGTGCAGGGTGGCGAGCCGGGCCAGGTCGTCCATGGACGGGCGCTCCTTCGTGCGTGCGGGCAGAGGGAATGAGGGTGGGTCAGAAGCGTGGAGCACCAAGGCGGGACGCCGCCGGGGGACAACGCAGCCATACCCATTCGAAGGGGCCGCATTCCTGGCAGATCCGGGGCAGATCGCCCACTCGCATTGACACTCCAGCCGCACGGGTGGTGGGCTCGGGCTCATTCGTACGAGTGGGGGACGTCTCGCGACGAGGAGGCTCTGTGCAGCTCAGGGGCAGGAAACGGTCGACGGCCGCCGCCATCGCGGTGATCGGGTCGCTGCTCGGCGGCGCCGTGGCCTCCGCGCCGCCCGGGTTCCTCGCGGGCCCCTCTCTCCCCGACGGTCCGCCGGCCGCACCGGGCGCCGCCGGCGCGGCCGGCGCCGCGGGTGCGGCGGGTGTCGGCACCAACGGCACGGTCGGCCCCGTGCTCGACCCCGGGGCGGACACGCCCCGCAGTGCCGCCGAGGGCCCCGCCGTGTGGCCCCGACCGCAGTCGATGGCCGCCGATCCGGCGCGTGAGGTGCCGCTCGGCAGGGAGGCTGTGCTGGTGGCTCCGGCCGACGCCGATCCGTACGCCGTCGGGGTGGTGCGCGAGGCCCTGCGCAAGGCGGGCGTGAAGACCCTGCGCGAACCCGCCCCCGGGGAGCCGCTGCCCGGTCGGGGCACCGTCGTACGGCTCCAGGACGCGGGCGCGCAGGAGGCACTGCTGGCGCTGGGCGCGACCGCGGCCACGGACCTGCCGAACGGCGGCTACCGGCTGGCCGTGGGACGGCCCGGCGGGCGGGACACGGTCGCGCTGGCCGGCGTCGGCGAGGAAGGGCTCTTCCACGCGGCGCAGACGCTGCGCCAGCTGCTCGCCGCCGGCGGCGGGAAGGTCCCCGGCGTCGTGGTGCGGGACTGGCCGGCGGCGCCGGTGCGCGGGATCACCGAGGGCTTCTACGGACAGCCGTGGAGCCACGAGCAGCGCCTGGCCCAGCTGGACTTCATGGGCCGCACCAAGCAGAACCGGCTGCTGATCGCGTCCGGCGACGATCCGTACCGCACGACGGGCTGGCGCGAGGACTACCCGAAGGAACGGCAGGAGGAGTTCCGCGCGCTGGCCGAGCGGGCCCGCGCCAACCGGGTCGTGCTGGCCTGGGCCGTCACGCCGGGGCAGTCCATGTGCCTGTCGTCGGCGGCCGACCGGGCGGCGCTCGGACGCAAGCTGGACGCGATGTGGGACCTGGGCTTCCGCGCCTTCCAGGTGCAGTTCCAGGACGTCAGCTACACCGAATGGGGCTGCCGCGCGGACGTACAGCGGTACGGGAGGGGCCCGCAGGCCGCCGCGAAGGCGCACGCGGAGGTCGCCAACGAGCTGGCCGCGCACCTGGCCTCCCGGTATCCGGGGGCGCCCGCGCTTTCGCTGCTGCCGACCGAGTACTACCAGGAGGGCGCGACGTCCTACCGGACGGCCCTGGCCCGCGGGCTCGACGCGCGGGTGGAGGTGGCCTGGACCGGCGTCGGCGTGGTGCCGCGCACGATCACCGGCCGGGAACTGGCCGGAGCGCGCTCCGCCTTGGGACAGCAGCCCCTGATCACCATGGACAACTACCCGGTCAACGACTGGGATCCGGGCCGGATCTTCCTGGGCCCGTACGCGGGACGCGAGCCGGCGGTGGCCGGCGGCTCGGCGGCCCTGCTGTCCAACGCGATGCAGCAGCCCATCCTGTCGCGCATCCCGCTGTTCACGGCGGCGGACTTCGCCTGGAACCCGCGCGGCTACCGGGCCGGCGAGTCCTGGCAGGCCGCGGTGCGCGACCTCGCGGGCTCGGACCCGCGGGAGCGCGAGGCGGTGGCGGCGCTGGCCGGGAACACCACCGCCTCCGGGCTCAAGCAGGAGGAGTCGGCGTACCTGAAGCCCCTGGTCGAGCAGTTCTGGAAGGCCAGGGCCGCCGGCGATCCGGCAGCCGGGACCGAGCTGCGCAAGGCCTTCACGGTGCTGCGCGAGGCCCCGGACCGGCTCACCGCCCTGTCGGACGAGGCCGGCCCCTGGCTGGAGCGCCTCTCGCGCTACGGCACGGCCGGCGAGCTGGCCGTGGACGTCCTGGGGGCCCAGGCCCGCGGGGACGGAGCGGCCGCCTGGCAGGCCTCCCGGGCCCTCGCCGAGGCGCGCGAGGCCCTGACCGAACCGGGACCCGCCCAGGTGGACAAGGCCGTCCTGGACCCCTTCCTGGCGAAGGCGGCGGAGGAGGCGGACGCCTGGACCGGCGTCGCCCGCACGACCGGCACGGTGACCACGGAGGCGCAGGCCTGGACGGTGCGGCTGGAGACCGCCCGCCCGGTGACGGCGGTGACGGCGATGACGGATCCGCTCCCGGCGGGCTCCCGGGGCGCTGTGGTGGAGGTCCACGTACCGGGTGAGGGCTGGCGCAAGGTCGGCGATGCGGCCCCCTCGGGCTGGACCCAGATCGACACGGCGGGCCTGCGCGCGGATGCGGTGCGCCTGGCCTGGTCCGGGGCCTCGCCCGTGGTGCACCGGGTGGTCCCGTGGTTCGGCGACGGCCCTCGGGCCGGCTTCGAGCTGGCGAACGGCGGCCGGGCCGACGCCGAGATCGGCGGCGCCCCGCAGCGGGTCACCGCTCAGCTGTCCGCCCTGGGCCCGGGCGAGCTCCGCGGGCCGCTGTCGGCCCAGCCGCCGGCCGGGATCGAGGTCCGCGTCCCGCAGACCGCGGTGGTCCCGCGCGGCGGCCGGGCGTCGATACCGCTGGAGGTGGCCGTCGCCGCGAACACCCCGCCGGGGACCTACCAGGTACCGGTCGCCTTCGACGGGCAGTCGCGCACCCTGACGGTGCGGGCGGTGCCGCGCACCGGCGGACCGGATCTGCTGCGCACCGCGCGGGCGAGCTCCTCGGCGAACGAGACCGCAGCCTTCCCGGCGTCGGCGGCCGTCGACGGCTCCCCGAGCACCCGCTGGTCGTCACCGCCGGTGGACGGCGCGTGGTGGCAGGCGGAGCTCCCTGCTCCGGCCCGCGTCGGCCGGCTGGAGCTGCAGTGGCAGGACGCGTACCCCTCCGCCTACCGGGTGGAGACCTCGGCGGACGGGGTGACCTGGCGGCCGGCCGTGGCCGTCACGGGCTCCGCGGGCGGGCACGAGTCGCTCCGACTCGACGCCCCGGGCACCCGGTTCCTGCGGGTGACGTGCGAACGCCGGGCGACGCGCTACGGCTGCTCGCTCTGGTCGGCGGAGGCTTACGCGGTCACCCCGTAGCCCTGGCGGCACTCCGCCGGACCCGCGGGGCGCACGTCGGCGCCGGGGCGCACCTCGGCGCCGGGGCGCGCGCCCCGGCTTCCGGGCCACCGCCCCGAACTCCGAGCCGCGAAGGCCGGCGGGGCCGGTTCCCGCCGCGCCGGCCTTCGACGGGGCGGGGCCGTCAGGAGGCGGCCACGCCGATCCCGATCCGTTCCAGGGCGTCGTCGGCCCCGTACGGCTGGAGGTAGGGCATCCACCGGGGGTCCCGGTGCCCGGTGCCGATGATGCGCCAGGCAAGGCCCGAGGGAGGGGCCGGCTGGTGGCGCAGGCGCCAGCCCAGTTCCAGCAGGTGCCGGTCGGCTTTGACGTGGTTGCAGCGCCGGCACGCCGCGACGACGTTGTCCCAGACGTGCTGTCCGCCCCGGCTGCGCGGAATGACGTGGTCGACGCTGGTGGCGACGGCACCGCAGTACATGCAGCGCCCGCCGTCCCGCGCGAACAGGGCGCGCCGGGTGAGTGGAACGGGCCCCCGGTAGGGGACCCGCACGAAGCGCTTGAGCCGTACCACGCTGGGCGCGGGGACGACCCTTGTCGCGCTGTGCAGATAGGCGCCGGATTCCTCCAGGGAGACCGCTTTGTTCTCCAGGACGAGGACGAGCGCGCGGCGGAGCGGTACGACGCCGAGGGGCTCGTACGACGCGTTGAGGACCAGGACGTGCGGCACGGACTGCCTCCTTGTACGTCGGCGGCGCGTGGCTCGCGCCGGGACGATCTGCTCTCCAGTCTCTCCTTACGGCTGGTCGAAGCGCCACCACTCGCCCGTAACGGGTCCGAGGTGTTTTCGACCACAGTCAGTCATCCCCGGGTGAGTCCTGTCTCTCCCTCGAACATGGCGCCGAGGTGACGGGGTTGCCCCGTTAGTGTGGTTGGTCTGCCCGCGCAACCGCCCCCGGACCTCGTCCGGGGGGACACCCCGGACGGGCAGACCGCACATCTGGAGGTTCCTGTCGTGCCCTGGCCCGCCGTTCTGCTGCCGCTGGCAGCCGATGTCCCGGACACGCCCGCTTCGGTCAAGGAGGCGCAGGAGAGCGTCACCGAGGCCGCGAGCTTCATCGAGCAGAACTGGGCCACCTGGCTGAGCATCGGTCTGCGGATCCTGCTGATCGTCGTGATAGCGGCCGTGATCCGCTCCGCGGTCCGCAAGGCGCTGACCAAGCTCATAAACCGGATGAACAGCAGTGCCGAGGCGGTCGAGGGCACCGCCCTCGGCGGGCTGCTGGTCAACGCCGAGCGGCGGCGCCAGCGGTCCGAGGCGATCGGCTCCGTGCTGCGGTCGGTGGCCTCCTTCCTGATCCTGGGCACGGCCGCGCTGATGGTCCTGGCCGCCCTGAAGATCGACCTGGCCCCGCTGCTGGCCAGTGCCGGTGTGGCCGGTGTCGCGATCGGTTTCGGCGCCCGCAACCTGGTGACGGACTTCCTCTCCGGCGTCTTCATGATCATGGAGGACCAGTACGGCGTGGGCGACAAGATCGACGCCGGGGTGGCCTCCGGCGAGGTCATCGAGGTCGGCCTGCGGGTGACCAAGTTGCGCGGCGACAACGGCGAGATCTGGTACGTGCGCAACGGCGAGATCAAGCGGATCGGCAACCTCAGCCAGGGGTGGGCGACCGCGTCCGTGGCCGTCCAGGTCAAGCCCACGGAGAACCTGACGCGGATCCGCGAGGTGGTCCAGCAGGTCGCCGACTCGATGGCGAAGGAGTCCCCCTGGGACGAGCGCCTGTGGGGCCCGGTGGAGGTGCTCGGACTGGACGAGGTGCTGCTCGCCTCCATGACGGTGAAGGTGTCCGCGAAGACGATGCCGGGCAAGCAGTTCGCGGTGGAGCGGGAGCTGCGCTGGCGGATCAAGGAGGCCTTCGACACCGCGGGCATCCGGATCATCGGCGGCGCCCCGGCCGCGGACGAGGAGGAAGGGGCCCCCGCGGACCCGACGGCCTCCGTCGCCGCGCCGTCCGCGCTGGCCAACCCCATCTCCCCGCAGTCCCTGGCCACCGCCCCGATCCCGCCGCCGGCCGGCCCGCGGATCACCAAGTAGCGGCCCGGTCCGCTTCCGCCCGCGCTGCCCCGCGGGGCGTGTCCGTACGGACACAGCCCGCGGGGCAGCGGCATTGACACGGCCGGAACAGTGACAGGAAACTTACCTGACAGATATCTCCGCTGAGGGAGAGCCCCCGCATGCCCGCCGCCACGCCCGGAACACCCAGCCTGTTGCGCGCCATGAACGACCGGGCCGCGCTCGACCTCCTGCTGGCGCACGGCCCGCTGTCCCGGACCCGCATCGGGCAGCTGACCGGACTGTCCAAGCCCACCGCCTCCCAGCTGCTGGCCCGCCTGGAGGCAGCCGGACTCGTCGTGGCCACCGGCACCGACGGAGGCCGCCCCGGCCCCAGCGCCCAGCTCTACGCGATCAACCCGCGGGCCGCCCACGTGGGCGGAATCGACGTCACCCCGGGGCGCGTCCTGGCCGCCGTCGCGGACCTGACCGGGACCGTGATCGCGACCCACGAAGTCCCCTACGCGGAGGGCGCGAACGCCGTCGAGCAGGTGACCGAGGCGCTGGGCGGGGCCGTCGGGAACGCCGGGCTGAACCCCCGCGACCTGCACCGCGTGGTCATCGGCACACCGGGCGCCTTCGACCCGCGGACCGGCCGGCTGCGCTACGCCCGCCACCTCCCCGGCTGGCACTCCCCGACTCTCCTCGACGACCTGGCCGCGGCCCTACCGGTGCCCGTCGACTACGAGAACGACGTCAACCTCGCCGCCGTCGCGGAGCAGCGCCTGGGCGCCGCCCGCGGGCACGAGGACTTCGTCCTGCTCTGGAACGAGGAAGGGCTCGGCGCCGCGCTGGTCTTCGGCGGCAGGCTGCACCGCGGCTGGACCGGCGGCGCGGGCGAGGTGGGCTTCCTCCCGGTGCCGGGCCGCCCTCTGGTCCGGCAGGTCACCCGGGCCAACTCCGGCGGCTACCAGGAGCTCGCCGGTGTGGCGGGGCTGCCCCGCCTCGCCGCGGAACTGGGCGTCGCGACGGCGCCCGGCCCGGCCGCGCACCCGCCGGATGGCCAGGACGCCGGCCCGCACAGCCCGGAGGTCGCCGCCGCCGTCGCACTGCTCGCGCGGGCCGCCGCCGCGCCCGAGGGGGCGCATCTGCGCCTCCTCCAGCGGTACGCCACCGCCCTGGCCACGGGTCTCGCCTCGCTGGTCTCCGTACTGGACCCGGAGGTCGTGGTCCTGGCGGGGGCCGCGATCGGCGCGGGCGGTGAACCGCTGCGCGAGCTGCTGGAGGCCGAGCTCGCCGAACTGGCCCCCTCCCGGCCCCGGCTGGTCCCGGGCGAGGTCCTCCAGCGGCCCGTCCTGCGCGGCGCGCTGGAGAGCGCGCTGGCCGCCACCCGGAACGAGGTCTTCGACACCTCGCGCTGACCCCGCACCCCTGCGCCCGCTCCCCCACCACGCTCCGCCTGCACCCCCGCCAGCCCCACCGGAAGTTCCCTCCCGCAGAGAGCGAGCCCCGCCGTGACCGGCACCGGACCCACGCCCCCCGCGGCCGTCCGCCGCCCGCATGCCGCGTGCGGTCCGCGGGCGCGGGCGCTGTCCGCCGCGCACGGCCGGACCGGTGCCGGGGCCCGCGATCCCGGCGGTCGCGCTCCGCCGGTCCGCGCTGGCGCCCGAACGCCCGGTTGCGGACCGGGATCCTGCACGGGGCACACCGCACCGCACCGCACCGCACCGCACCGCACCGCACCGCACCGCACCAACCCGACCGGAGTGAAAGGCTGACGACGTTGAAACTCGCAGTGGTGGGCGGCGGTTCCACCTACACCCCCGAACTGATCGACGGCTTCGCGCGGCTGCGCGACACCCTGCCGGTCGAGGAGCTGGTGCTGATCGACCCGGCCACCGAGCGGCTGGAGCTGATCGGCGCCCTGGGCCGCCGGATCCTCGCCCGGCAGGACCACCCCGGCCTGGTCAGCACGACCACCGACCTCGACGCGGGCGTCGCCGGGGCCGATGCCGTCCTCCTGCAGCTGCGCGTCGGCGGACAGGCCGCCCGGCTCCGGGACGAAGCCTGGCCCCTGGAGTGCGGCTGCGTCGGGCAGGAGACCACCGGAGCGGGCGGGCTGGCCAAGGCCCTGCGCACCGTCCCGGTGGTCCTCGACATCGCCGAACGGGTGCGCCGGGCCAATCCCGACGCCTGGATCATCGACTTCACCAACCCGGTCGGGATCGTCACCCGGGCCCTGCTGCGGGCCGGACACAAGGCCGTCGGGTTGTGCAACGTCGCCATCGGCCTCCAGCGGAAGTTCGCGGCCCTGCTCGAACTGGCCCCGTCCGACGTCCACCTGGACCACGTCGGCCTCAACCACCTCACCTGGGAGCTGGGCGTGCGCCGGGGCGGCCCGGACGGCGAGGATCTGCTGCCCCACCTGCTCGCGGAGCACGGGGAGGCCGTCGCGTCGGACCTGCGGCTGCCGCGGGCCCTGCTGGACCGGCTCGGCGTCGTCCCCTCGTACTACCTGCGCTACTTCTACTCCCACGACGAGGTGGTGCGGGAACTGGGCACCCGGCCCTCGCGGGCCGCGGAGGTCGCCGCGATGGAGCGCGAACTGCTCGCCCTGTACGCGGACCCGGCACTCGACGAGAAGCCCGCGCTGCTGGCCCGACGGGGCGGCGCCTTCTACTCGGAGGCGGCCGTGGACCTGGCGGCCGCACTGCTCGGAGGCGGCGGCGCGGACGTGCAGGTGGTCAACACGTACAACGCCGGCACCCTGCCCTTCCTGCCCGACGACGCCGTCGTCGAGGTGCAGGCCCGCGTCCGCGCCCCCGGCGGCTCCAGCCCCGTGCCGCTCCCCGTGCCGCTCCCGGTGCCGCGCCTGGACCCGCTGTTCGCCGGGCTGATCTCGCAGGTGACGGCCTACGAGGACCTCGCGCTGGACGCGGCGCTGCGCGGCGGCCGGGAGCGGGTCTTCAAGGCGCTGCTCGCGCACCCGCTGGTCGGCCAGTACGACCTGGCCGAAGGGTTGACCGACCGGCTCCTGGCGCACAACAAGGAGCACCTGCCGTGGGCCTGACCCTCCCCGCGGTCCTCGCGATCGACGCGGGCAACAGCAAGACGGACGTCGCGCTCCTCGGCGCCGACGGATCCGTGCTGGCCACCGGGCAGGCCGGGGGCTTCCAGCCGCCCCGCACCGGGGTGGCCGCCGCCGTGGACGTCCTGGCCGAGGCGCTGGCCTCGGCGGGGTGGAATCCCGGCGGCGGGTCCGGGCCCCTCGCCGAGCACGTGTCGGCCTGCCTGGCCAACGCCGACTTCCCGGTGGAGGAGCGGCGGCTCGCGGACGAGATCGGGCGCCGCGGCTGGGGGCGTGCCACCGCGGTGCACAACGACACCTTCGCGCTGCTGCGCGCCGGCCTGCCCGCGGGCACCGAACCACGGGGCGTCGCGGTGGTGTGCGGGGCGGGCATCAACTGCGTCGGGATGACCCCGGACCGGCGGACCGCGCGCTTCCCCGCGGTCGGGCGGCTCTCCGGCGACTGGGGCGGCGGGGGCGGACTGGCCGAGGAGGCCCTGTGGTTCGCGGCCCGGGCGGAGGACGGCCGGGGCGCGGCGACGGAGCTGGCCCGGGCGCTGCCCGCGTGCCTCGGCCACGGCTCGATGGCCTCGCTGATCGAGGCGATGCACCTGGGGGACGTGCCTGCGGTACGGCGACACGCGCTGGTCCCGGTGCTGTTCGAGGTGGCCGCCGCCGGGGATCCGGTGGCGCTCTCTCTGGTGCACCGCCAGGCGGACGAGGTCGTGGCCATGGCCACGGTGGCGCTGGGCCGGCTGGGGCTGCTGGGCGAGGAGGTGCCGGTGGTCCTCGGCGGCGGGGTGCTCGCGGCCCGGCACCCCGCACTCGACGACCGGATCGCGGCCGGCCTCGCCGAACGCGCCCCGCACGCCCGGATCACGGTGGTCACGGCGCCCCCGGTGCTGGGCGCCGGGCTACTGGGCCTGGACTCGATCGGGGCCCCGGCCCGGGCCCACGGAAAACTCCGTGCCCATTTCGGTTGAACCCACCCCGGAAGGCGCCCGGTCTGGAACTGTTACGGCCGTAAGGGCGTATTGACGGTGAGGGGGTGACGAAAGGCGCCCGCGGGGGCGGATCGCCCCGGATCCAGCACCGGGTGCTGTGGTCCACCGGCACTACGGCCATACTGCTGCTGCGCGGGGGGACCCTCCTGCGCCGGCTGCGGGACGACAGGACCGAGGGGGAGGTCACGGTGGCGATCACTTCACGCACGCCCGCGCCCGGGGGTGGTGTCTCCGCGCCGCCCGCCGGACCGCCGGCGTCCCCGCCCGCCGGCCCGCCGGGGCGGCGCACCGCCTGGTCCGAGGGCGTCCAGCGGGTGCGCGAGGCGGCCACCACCGAGCCGGGCCGGCTGCGGATCATCGGCGCGGTACTGGCCGCCCTCATCATGCTGTTCGGCGCGGTGAGCGTGTGGGAGATCTCCGCCCGGGCCACCGCCGCGGACGACGTGGTGGGCCGCAGCCAGCCGCTGAGCGCAGACGCGGCCAGCATCTACCGCTCGCTCGCCGACGCCGACACCACCTCCTCCAGCGGGTTCCTCCTCGGCGCGCAGGAGCCGCGCGAGGTCCGCCAGCGGTACGAGAAGGACATCGCCAATGCCTCCCGCCTGCTCGTGAGCGCTGCCGCCAACACCGGCGGCAGCGAGGAGTCCCGCGAGCAGATCACCCTGTTGAGTGAACAGCTTCCGCGCTACACCGGCCTGATCGAGCAGGCCCGGGCCACCAACCGGCAGGGACTGCCACTGGGTGGCGCGTACCTCCGTTACGCCAACGAACAGATGACCACCCAACTGCTGCCCGCCGCCCAGCGGCTGTACGAGGCGGAGACCCGCCGGCTGTACACGGACGACGACGACGCCCGGTCCTGGCCGCTGGGTTCGCTGGCGCTCGGTCTGCTGACCGTGGCCGCGCTGGCCTGGACGCAACGGCGCAACTACCGGCACACGAACCGGGTCTTCAACCACGGGCTGGTGGCCGCGACCGCCGCCTCCGTGGTGGTGCTGCTCTGGCTGTCCGTCGGCCACACGGTGGCGCGTTCGTCGCTGACTGAGGCGCGCACGGACGGGCAGGAGTCGATGAAGGTGCTCAACGACGCGCGGATCGCCTCCCTCCAGGCACGGGCGAGTGAGAACCTGACCCTGATCGCGCGGGGCGCCGTACTGGCCGACGACAAGAAGTCGGACAAGTACGACGTGGACTTCACGAACAACATGAAGCAGCTGGACGCGGGGCTCGCGACCGCGCTGCGGCTGGCCGACGACGACGGCCGGACGCCCGTGAGCCAGGCCGTCGACGGCGTCGAGCAGTGGAAGCGGCGGCACACGGCGGCCCGGGAGGCGGACTTGAAGGGCGACTACGAAGCCGCGCTTCCCCAGGTCGTCGGGGACGCGCAGCACAAGGAGAGCAGCGGCGCCGCCTTCGACACGGTGGACGCCTCCCTGGAACAGGCTGTCGCCCACGAGCAGCGGGAGTTCACCCGCGCCGCCCAGGACGGGCTCGGCGCGCTGGCCGGCCTGGTGACCGGCTCGGCGGTACTGGCGGTCATCGGCGCCACAGCGGCCCTGCTCGGTATCGGGCGCAGGCTTTCGGAGTACAGGTGAGAGCGATGCGGATACGGGCGAGGCGGGCCGCCGAGGGCCAAGGAAAGCACGAGGAGCACGAGGTCCGCACCCGCGCCCCGGGCTCGGTCTCCGTGGTCCGGCGGGGCGCGCGCCGGCTGCGCGGCTGGGGCGGCGTGAGCGCGATGGCCGTCGCCTGTGCCGTGACCGCCGCGGGGGTCCTGCTGCCGCTGGCCCACGCGACGCCCGACACGACGTCCGGTGCCCCCGCGCACGGACCCGCCCCGGCGGCCCCCTGGGTCCTGTCGGGCCCCTGTCAGGACCCCGAGGCCAGCCTGCGCCCGTCCGACCTGGACGGAGCGTCCATCGCCCGGATCAAGAAGGCGGGCAAGCTCGTCGCAGGCGTGGACCAGAGCAGCTTCCGCTGGGGGTACCGCAACCAGACCGCAGAGGGCGTCCGCCTCGACGGCTTCGACATCGACCTGGTCAAGGCCATCGCCAAGGACATCCTGGGCGACGAGAACGCGGTCATCTACCGGGCCGTCCCGACGAGCCAGCGCATCCCCGCCCTCCAGGAGGGCCGTGTCGACATCGTCGTGCGGACCATGACGATCAACTGCGAGCGGCTGGAGGACGTCGCCTTCTCGACGGCCTACTTCGAGGCCGGGCAGCAGGTACTGGCACCGAAGGGTTCACCGATCACCGGATACGACCCCTCGCTGAAGGACAAGCGGATCTGCGTCGCGGCCGGTTCCACGGCCGAGAGTGCGCTCAAGGCCCAGTCCTTCGGCGCGGCGGCGGTCACCGTGGCCAACCAGCTCGACTGCCTGGTCCGGCTCCAGCTGGCCGAGGTCGACGGCATCATCACGGACAACGCACTGGCCGCCGGTCAGGCGGCGCAGGACCCGGCGGTACGGCTGGTGGGCTCGCCCTTCACCCGCGAGTTCTACGGGGTCGCGATGAACAAGGACGCCCCCGACCTGGTCCGCCGGGTCAACAAGGTGCTGGAGGACTACCGCGCGGGCGGCAATGACAGCCCGTGGATGAAGGCGTACCTCAAACACCTCCAACCCGTGCTGCCCGGCGTGACCGGGCCGCCCGCGCCCAAGTACCGGGAGGGCTGAGACCGGTGGCGATTTCGGGCACGGGACCGGGCACGAGGTCGGACACGGAGGGAAGGAAGGGAAGGACAGGAGCGGACACGGAGGCGGCGGAAGCGGAGGCACAGTCGGTGGAGGTGGGGTCTGCAGTGATGGACCGGGACGGCGTCGACCGCGCCCTGACCAGGCTGGGCGCCGAGCACGAGGCCGTCGAGACCTCACTGCTCGCCCTCCAGGACCACGCCGGGCGCCGGCTGCTGGAAGGCGCCGAGCTGAGTGGGCTCACCAAGGAGCGCTGGACCTGCGCCGAAGCGGACATCACCCGCCTGTGGACGTACTTCGACGCCTACAGCGGGGCACTGGCCGCCGCCCGGGAGATCCGCGAGCGGCGCCGCTGGCCCAACCGCGACGACCTGACCGAGCTGACCGAGCGGCTGCGCGGGCCCGGGGTCCTGATCGCCGGGGCGGCCACCGAGGGCGCCGCGCTGGCGGAGCGGCTCTCACTCGCCGAGCTCGTGGCCCGGATGAACGACCTCTACGCCCGTTCGCTGGACGTCGTGGTCGCGGCCGACGCCGTGTGGTCGGCGCTGCCCGCCCGGATCGACCTGCTCGCCGCCGAGCTGCACCGCACCCGTTCGCTGGCCCACTCGGTGGGCGTGCGCCCGGGCGAGCACCCCTCGGGGGACGACCTGGAGTACATCACCGCCGAGCTCACGGAGCTGCGCGCCGAGGTGATCGCCGATCCGCTGGCCTTCTGGCAGTCCGCCGCAGGCAGTTCCGCGCCCGGCGGCGGCCGCCCCGACACCGGGCGCTACGACCGGGCCGCGCTCGCCCTGGAGGACGTGCGCCGCGAGGTGGAGGCGGTGCTGGCCGTCCGGCAGGACGCCGAGCAGCGGCTGATCGGCCTGCGTGACGTGCTCTCGCGGGCCGACCGCACCCTGGCGGAGGCGCGGACGGCGCGCGGCGAGGTGCTGGCGAAGATCGCCGCCTCCGAGGTGCCCGTGGTCAGCGGCCCGCCGACGGTGCTCCAGGAGCAGCTCGCGGCGGCCGCCGACCACCGGCGCCACGCGCGCTGGCACCGGCTCTCGCCCCTGTTGGAATCGCTGGAGGAGCGGGCCGAGGAGGAACTGCGCAGGGCCCGCGAATCGTTGACCGCGGTGACGGCCCCGCTGGCCGTACGGGCCGAGCTGCGCGGGCGGCTGGACGCGTACCGGGCGAAGGTGGCCCGGCACGGCCTGGCCGAGGACCCCCTGCTGATCGAGAGGTACGACACGGCCCGGCGGATGCTGTGGAGCGCGCCCTGCGACCTGCGGGCCGCCGAACAGGCCGTTCTGCGCTACCAACAGGCGGCCGGGGAGTCGCTGGCACCGCGGCAGCGGCCGGGACCGGAGCAGCACGAAGAAGAGCGGCCCGGCGGGCCGGGGACGGAGGACGCATGAGCCTGAGCGGAACGGCGTGCGTCCGCCCCGGCTGCCCGGGGACGTACGAGGACATGGGCGGCGGCGGGCTGTACTGCGACACCTGCGGCCTGGCCCCGGTCGGCGCGGTCGCGGCGGGCGCCGAGGAGCTGGTGTCACCGCCGACGGGAATGACGAGCCCGGCGCGCGGTTCCCTGGGCTCCGGCGGGTCCCGGGGCTCCCACGGGTCGCAGGGCTCCCAGGGGTCCCACGGCTCGGCGCGCTCCTCGGCCTCGGCCCGGTCCTCCCGATCCTCCTCCTCGCACCGTTCGGTGTCGGGGCGGCTGTCGCGTTCCCTGGCGGGGCAGGCTTCAACCCGCTCGGTCTCGGTGCGCAGTTCGGGTTCGGCCGCCTCCTCGGGACGCAGCCGGCTGGGTGCCGGTCTGGTCAGCGTTCCGGAGGTGCCGCGGCCCGACCCCTCGACGGCGGTCCTGGAGAACCCGGAGGTGCCCGAGCGCAAGCGGTTCTGCTCGCGTTCGGACTGCGGCGCTCCGGTGGGCCGGGCCCGCGGGGACCGGCCGGGCCGGACCGAGGGCTTCTGCACCAAGTGCGGGCACCCCTACTCCTTCGTGCCCAAGCTGCGCGCCGGTGATGTGGTGCGCGGCCAGTACGAGGTGGCGGGCTGTCTGGCGCACGGCGGCCTCGGCTGGGTGTACCTGGCGGTGGACCGGGCGGTCGCGGACCGGTGGGTGGTCCTCAAGGGCCTGCTCGACACGGGCGACCAGGACGCGATGGAGGCGGCGATCTCGGAGCGCCGCTTCCTCGCGGAGATCGAGCACTCCAACATCGTGCGGATCTACAACTTCGTGGAGCACCTGGACCAGCGGACCGGTTCGCTGGACGGGTACATCGTCATGGAGTACGTCGGCGGCAAGTCGCTGAAGGAGATCGCGAACGAGCGGCGCCGGCCCGACGGGCGGCGCGACCCACTGCCGGTGGAACAGGCCTGCGCGTACGGCATCGAGGCGCTGGAGGCGCTGGGGCACCTGCACAGCAGGAACCTGCTCTACTGCGACTTCAAGGTCGACAACGCGATCCAGCAGCAGGACCAGCTGAAGCTGATCGACATGGGCGCGGTGCGGCGGATGGACGACGATGAGTCGGCCATATACGGCACGGTGGGCTACCAGGCGCCGGAGGTGGCGGAGTTGGGCCCGTCGGTCGCCTCCGACCTGTACACGGTGGCGCGCACGCTGGCCGTCCTGACCTTCGACTTCCAGGGCTACACCAACGTGTTCGCGGACTCGCTGCCGGATCCGGAGCACATCGAGGTGTTCCGGCGGTACGAGTCCTTCTACCGGCTGCTCGTCCGGGCGACCGACCCTGACCCGGGGCGGCGGTTCGCCTCCGCAGAGGAGATGGCCGACCAGCTGACCGGCGTCCTGCGGGAGGTGGTCGCCCTGCAGACGGGGCAGCCGCGACCGCAGCTGTCCACCCTCTTCGGCCCGGAACTGCGGGTGCCGGACACCCGGCTGTTCGCCGGCACGGACACGGCGGACACGGTGGTCTCCCGGCTGGGCGGCCGCGAGACCGCCGCCCGCCGGGGCGCCGGCCTGCGCAGCCTCGTGGGCCGCGCCCTGCCGGCGGCTCCGGCACCGGGCGGGCCCGCAGCTCCGGCACCGGCCGCGGCCCACCCAGCCCCGTTCGGCACGGCGGCCGGGGGTGCCGCCGTGTCTCCGGCGCCCTCCGGGGCCGTATCGGCCGGCGCGTCCTCGGGGCCGTTCGCCGGGCCCGGTGGTCCGGCGCTGACCGGGACGGCCCCCGCGGGAGCCGTGCTGGGGGACAGCGCCACGCACCTGGCCGGGGCGGCCGTGCCCCGGGCCCGGCGGGCTCCCGCGGCGGCGGCCGCACCGGAGCCTGCGGCCACGCCGCACGCCGGAGCCGTGCGGCCCGCCACGACCGTCGACGCCCGCGACACGGCGCTGGCACTGCCGGTACCGCTGGTGGACGCCGCCGACCCCAATGCCGGCTTCCTGACCGGCCTGGCGGCCTCCGCGCCCGGCGACCTGTTGGGCGCGCTGGCCTCGGCGCCCACCGACTCCGCCGAGTTGCGGCTGCGCGAGCTGCGCGCCCGCCTGGAGCTCGGCGATCCGGCCTCGGCCGGGGAGGCGCTGGCCGAGCTGGAGGCCCGTCACCCGGACGACTGGCGGGTGGTGTGGGCCCGCGGCATCGCCTCGCTGGCCACCGGTGACGACGAGACGGCGGCCCTGTCCTTCGACGCGGTCTACGACGCCTTCCCGGGCGAGCCGGCGCCGAAGCTGGCCCTCGGGCTGTGCGCGGAGGTGCTGGGCCAGCTGGACAACGCCGCCGAGTACTACCGCCTGGTCTGGATCACCGATCCGGGCTTCGTCAGCGCGGCCTTCGGACTGGCGCGGGTCCAACTGGCCGCCGGGGACCGGGACGGGGCCGTGCACACGCTGGAATCCGTACCCGAGGCGTCCATCCACTACACCGCCGCGCGGGTGGCGGCCGTACGCGCACGTCTGCGCGACCGGTCACCGCAGGAGCCGCTGCTGGCGGATCTCTCGGCCGCCGCGGACCAGGTGGAGGCGCTGCGGCGGTTCGGGCTGGACCCGGAGCGGCAGGAGTTGCTGGCGACGGAGGTTCTGGGCTCGGCCCTGGACTGGGTACTGTCGGGCAGCCGGGGTGCCGACCCCGGCCGGACCTCGCTGCTCGGCAGTCAACTGGACGAGCGGGGCCTGCGCTTCGGACTGGAGCGCTCGTACCGCGTCCTTGCACGGCTGGCGCGGCGTGGCGAGGAGAGGATCGAACTGGTGGAACGGGCCAACCGTTTCCGTCCCCGGACGTGGGTGTGATTGATGTCGATGCATCGGCCGTCGGGCTGCCCGAGCTGCGCGGAGCCCATGGAAGAGGGGGACCGTTTCTGCGGCCTCTGCGGCTACGCCCTGACTGCTGCTCCCGCGGCCGCGTCCACGGACCAGCCGACCCTCCCCATCCCACCGGCGCCGCCGGCCCAGGCCGCGCCCGCGGCTGGGTACGCGGTGGCGGCCCCGGCCGGCTCGCACGGCTCCCCCGGCGGCGGACCCGCCCCCGGCTGGGGCAGCGTGGCCGCGGCCGCGCCGACCCTGGTGGGGGACCCTGCCGACTGGTCCGCGACCCCGGCGCAGCCTGATCCGGAGCCGGAACCGGAGCTCCGGCCGAGCCCGGCCGGAGCCTCGTACCCCGGACCCACCCCCGGCCCCGGGCCCGGCAGCCCGTACGGCAGCGGCGCCGAGTCCGCGGCCGCGCAGGACCCGGCGGGCGGCCCCGAGACCCGGCACGACCGGCCCGGCGGCGACCCCGGCGCGCCCCTCGCGGGGACGCCCTGGGGCCCGGGCCCGGAGAACCCGTACGAGAACGCCTACGACAGCGCGCCCCCGTCCGGTGCCGCACCCGGTGGGAAGACCTGCGTGGCCTGCCGGGCCGGGCACGTCGACACCGACGGGTACTGCGAGCACTGCGGGCACGCGCAGCCCCGGGAGCGCGACCACGTCGAGGAGGAGCTGGGCAGCGTCGCCGCCGTCAGTGACCGGGGGCTGCGCCACCACCGCAACGAGGACTCGTTCGCCGTGTCGGCGACCGCCCTGCCCGACGGTTCGGCCGCCACCGTGGCCATCGTGTGCGACGGGGTCTCCTCCGCGAGCCGCCCCGACGACGCGTCGGCCGCCGCGGCCGGCGCCGCCAACGAGGCCCTGCTGGAGGCCCTCCCCCGCGGTGCGCACCCCCAGGAGGCGATGCACGAGGCGATCCTGGCCGCCGCCGCGGCGGTCAACGCCCTGGCCCCGGAGGTCCCCGGCGCGCAGAACGCGCCCGCCTGCACCCTGGTCGGCGCCGTCGTCAGCGGCGGGCTGCTGACCATCGGCTGGGTGGGCGACAGCCGCGCCTACTGGGTGCCCGACGACCGTGCCGCGCTGCCCCGCCGCCTCACCGAGGACGACTCGTGGGCCGCCCAGATGGTCGCCGCCGGCCTGATGGGCGAGGCCGAGGCCTACGCGGACGTCCGCGCGCACGCCATCACCGGCTGGCTGGGCGCCGACGCGTACGAACTCGAACCGCACACCGCGATCTTCAAGCCGGACCACCCCGGCGTGGTGGTGGTCTGCACCGACGGACTGTGGAACTACGCGGAGTCCGCGCGCGAGATGGCGCAGGTGCTGCCCGCCGACGCCGCGGTCCGCCCGCTGCACGGCGCGCAGGTGCTGGTGGGCCACGCCCTCGACGGCGGCGGCCACGACAACATCACCGTGGCCGTCGTGCCGTTCGCCGCGCAGCCCGGACGGGAACCGGAAGTGGAAGCGCGCCCGCAGGTCTGACCCGCCTGCCCGAGCCCTCTAGGAGTCCAGCCGATGGCGAACTTCGCCAAGCCGAGCGCACCGCGCTTCAGCGTGGACGTGTACCAGAACGAGTTCCTCCCCGAAGGCGGGCGGGACGTCCACGCCATCGTCACCGTCACCGCCACCGGCGGCGGGAGCGTCACCCGCGGCACGTCCGCCGACGGCACGGCAGCCGTCGTGATCATGGTCGACTGCTCCGGTTCCATGGAGTACCCGGCGGAGAAGATGCGCGGCGCCCGCGAGGCCACCGCGGCGGCCGTCGACACCCTGCGCGACGGCACTGCCTTCGCGGTGGTCGCCGGCACGCACGTGGCCAAAGAGGTCTACCCGGGCCAGGGCCGCCTCGCCGTCGCCGACGCCTCCACCCGCGCCCGGGCCAAGGAGGCCTTGCGCGGCCTGAGCGCCGGCGGCGGCACCGCCATCGGCACCTGGCTGCGGCTGGCCGACGGCCTGCTGCGCGGCTCCCCTGCCGCCATCCGCCACGGCATCCTGCTCACCGACGGACGCAACGAGCACGAGGAGCCGGCCGTCCTGCGCGCCGCCCTCGACGCCTGTGCGGGCCGTTTCACCTGTGACGCCCGCGGTGTGGGCACCGACTGGGAGGTGAAGGAGGTCACCGGCATCGCGAGTGCGCTGCTCGGCTCCGCCGACATCGTGGCCGATCCGGCCCACCTCACCGAGGACTTCACGCGCATGATGGAGAACGTCATGGGCAAGGAGGTCGCGGACGTCTCCTTGCGCCTGTGGACCCCGGTCGGCGCGGAGATCCAGTACGTCAAGCAGGTCGCGCCGTCCGTCCACGACCTCACCGACCGGCGCACCGACACGGGCCCGCGCGCGGGCGACTACCCGACCGGATCGTGGGGGGACGAGTCCCGCGAGTACCACGTGTGCGTGCGCGTCCCCGGTGCGGCTGTCGGCCAGGAGATGCTCGCCTCCCGCGTCACACTGGTCCGGCCCGCGACGGGCGGCGAGCCCGAGGCCGTCCTGGCCCAGGGTCTGGTGCGCGCGGTGTGGACGGACGACCTGGCCGCGTCCACCGCGATCAACCCGCAGGTCGCCCACTACACCGGGCAGGCGGAGCTGGCGCAGGCTATCCAGCAGGGCCTCGAAGCCCGCAAAATGGGCGATGTCGACGGCGCCACGGCCAAACTCGGACGGGCGGTACAACTGGCGAGCGCCTCCGGCAACGCCGACACAGCACGGCTCCTGTCGAAGGTGGTGGATGTGGTGGACGCGGTGGCAGGTACTGTGCGGCTGAAAGCGAAGGTCGCCGACGCCGACGAGATGACTCTCGAAACACGTTCGACGCAGACCGTCCGAGTGAAGAAGTCCTGAGAGCCTCCCGCGATGACGCAGGGAGAAGAAGGGGGAAGAGCCGCCATGCCGACCTGCCCGAACGGGCACCAGTCCGCCTCCGACGACTGGTGCGAGGTCTGCGGCCACCGCATGGGTACCCCGGAGGGACCCCCCGCGGTGCCTTCCTACGGCTACGGCTTCCCCCCGACCGCCGGTGAGCCGACCGCCCAGGCAGAGCTCTGCCCGCAGTGCCGGACCCCGCGCGAGGCCATGGCCCCGTTCTGCGAGGAGTGCCGGTACAACTTCCTGACCCGTTCGGCGACCTCGTACACGCCGCCGCCGGCCGGGGACACGGGGCCGCCGCCCGGCGCGGGTGCCGCGGGATCCCGTCCCGGCGGCACGCCTCCGCCGCCCGTGCCGGGGCCGTACACGCAGGACCACTTCGACTACCAGGGCTCGCGGCCGTCCCGGGTCAACCGCCCAGCCGAGCCGCTGCACCGCGAGGACGACTGGCTGCTGCAGCCGCCCGCGCACGAGCCGCCGCCGGCTTACCAGCAGGCCCCGCAGCCCCAGTACCAGCAGCAGCCCCCGCCCCAACACCAGCGGGAGTACCAGCAGGAGTACCGGCAGCAGCCCCAGAGCCCGTCGTACCAGCCCCTGCCGCCCCAGAGCGGGTCCTGGACCGCGACGATCGGCCCGGACCGCTCGTACTTCATGGCGATGATGCAGCGCAGCGGGCCCGAGGCGACCGGGCTCAACCTGCCCGCGTACTCACCGGAGCAGCACCTCCCGCTGTCCGGCGGCCAGATCACCATCGGCCGCCGCCGCGCCTCCACGGGCGAGTCCCCCGACATCGACCTGTCGGTGCCCCCGGAGGACCCGGGCGTGTCCCACCAGCACGCAGTGCTGGTGCAGCAGCCCGACCGGAGCTGGGCCGTGGTGGATCAGAACTCCACCAACGGCACCACCATCAACGGCGGCGAGGACCCGATCCAGCCCTACGTCCCGGTGCCGCTCGCCGACGGCGACCGGGTCCACGTGGGCGCCTGGACGACCATCACCATCCGTCGCGGCTGATCACGCCTCCCCCAGGGGCCATACGTAGGGCCCCTGGGGATCGTCCAGCCACGACCACTGGCCCTCCGGGCCGACCGATACCCCGAAGCGTTCGCGGGCCGGACGGCCCTCGCTGCGCCATAGGTCCAGCGCTTCGCGGGGGGTCAGCACCCCGGCGGTCAGCACGAGCATGAACTGGAAGCGCTCGTTCTCCACCAGTTCGTAGGGAAGGCCGCGGACCATCGCCATCCGGTCGGGCGGCGGTACGGCCGTGGCCCCGCGCAGCGGGACGAAGTAGGCCGCGGTGTGCAGGAAGCGGCCCTCGGCGGATTCGGCGTCCCGCACCGTGAGCGCGATCAGCCCGGTCGACAGCGGGGCGAGGATGCGCGCCCCCGGCCGGCACTGTCCGAGCCAGGCGTGCGGAACCAGCGGGAGCGTGCACGTCACCAGGATCCGGTCGAAGGGGGCCCGGGCGGGGCAGCCGCGGGCGCCGTCGCCGGTCACCACGGCCGGGTGGTATCCGAGCCGGGCCAGGTGCGCCCGGGCGGACTCGGTGATCTCCTCGTCCAGGTCCACGGTCGTGACGTGCTCGTCGCCGAGGCGGTGGCAGAGCAGGGCCGCGTTGTAGCCGGTGCCCGCGCCGATCTCCAGGACGTCGTCGCCGTCGCGCACGTCGAGCGCGGCCAGCATCTTCGCCATCAGCGAGGGCTGGCTGCTGGAGGAGACCAGGCGGCCGTCGCGCAGCCGGGTGGCCAGTGGGGTGTCGGCGTAGACGCCGCGCAGCCATCGGGCCCGGATCTCCGGGTCGGGGTCCTCGGCCCAGAGCCGTTCCTGGCCGGCGCCGCGGTCGGACCAGAAGTACGGGACGAAGACGTGCCGGGGCACGGCCGCGAACGCGGCCCGCCAGCGCGAGTCCTCCAGCACGCCGGCCGCGGTCAGCTCCCGCACCTGGGCGGCGTGCGCCGTCTCGCGCAGGTCACGCGTCCCCGTGCGTGTGGTGTGTGCGCCCATGCCTCCACTGTCCTGCGCCCGGCCGCCGGGTGCGAGCGCGAAGGGCCTCCGGGCGGTGCCGGGCGTCTGAGACGATGGTCGGGTGAATGAGATTCCGCGGGGCGGCCTTCAGGAGCAGACCTTCTACGAGCAGGTGGGTGGCGAGGACACCTTCCGCCGCCTCGTGCGGCGCTTCTACCAAGGAGTGGCGGAGGACCCGCTACTGCGCCCGATGTACCCCGAGGAGGACCTCGGTCCGGCCGAGGAGCGGTTCGCGCTGTTCCTGATGCAGTACTGGGGCGGTCCGACCACCTACAGCCGACACCGCGGGCACCCGCGCCTGCGGATGCGGCACGCACCGTTCACGGTGGACTCGGCGGCTCACGACGCATGGCTGAAGCACATGCGGGTGGCGCTGGACGAGCTGGGCCTGGCGCCGGAGCACGAGGCGCAGCTGTGGAAGTACCTCACGTACGCCGCCGCGTCGATGATCAACACGGCGGGCTAGGGATGGTCCGGCGGACCGGCGCGGCGGGCCGGTCGGGACGCCGACCGCAGGCCCGGGCCCCGTCGGGGGCGGGCCCTGCGGCGGGCTCAGCGGGGGCTGACCCGGAAGGCGCCGAGGCCGCCGGTGGCGCCGGGACGGCGGGTGGCGACCGAGCCGTACGGCGTGCGCAGGCGCAGCCAGCTCCCGGAGGCGAGCAGCGCCACGGGATCGGACGCTGCGGACGCGGACCCGGCGGACGCGGACGCCGAAGCGGACACCGCGGCGCGTACCGGCCGCAGGAAGCCCAGGGACTGCGCGGCGTGCGCGACGCGCAGCGGGAGCTCGGTGTCGCCCAGGGTGCGGGACCAGATCTCGCGGCCGATGCGGTCGCGCTCGGACCGGGTCCGGTGCTGGGCGGGCAGGGCCTCGTCACGGGCCCGGAACTCGGTCACGGAGGCCGCCACGGCCTGGACGATCGCCTCGGTGCCGGGCAGCCCCGGCAACTGCCGCCAGCCGCCGCGGGGCGGGAGGACCCCGGTCCAGGGCGGGCCGGTGACCGGCCCGGGCACGGTGGCTCCGGCCGCGGCCTCGTCCACGGATTCCAGGAGCTCCCCGGCGGACACGGTCACGTCCAGCGGCGCCGCCACGGGGACGGCCAGCCGCACGGTGCGAATGGCCAGGACCTCGAAGGAGGGCGGGCGTCCGAACACGCCGAGCGCGCCGCCGCCCCCGCCCGCGGCCTGCGGCGCGAGAGGTGTCCCCTGGAGGCGGACGGCGGCGGCGCGGTCGTAGTGCACCAGCCGGCCCAGGAAGGCGGCGAGGTCCGCCGCCTCCCCGGGATCGGCGAAGCGCAGCTGCTCGTTCATGCCGCGATGGCCTCGGAACGCGGCTCGTCGAGGTACTCCTCCAGGAAGTGCCTCTCCTCGGCCGTGATGCGGCGCGGCCGGCCCGCGGCGAGGTTGTAGGGCACGACCACGGTCTCCGCACGCACGTAGACGGTCTCGGGCCGGTCCTCGGTCGCCTCGTCCTTGACCTCGTAGCGGATGGTCAGGGAGGCCGCGCCTATCCGGGTCACCCAGGATTCGATGAGGACGGGCTCGTGACGGTGCACGAGGGGCAGCTTGTAGTCGATCTCGTGGCGGGCGACGACGGATCCGCCCGTGAAGGACTCGCTGCCCTCCCCCGGCGCGAGGCGGAACATGAAGTCGATCCGCGCCTCCTCCAGGTAGCGGAGGAAGACGACGTTGTTGACGTGCCCGAAGGCGTCCATGTCCGCCCAGCGCAGGGGGCAGCGGTATTGGTGTCTGGCCATGGCCGTGACCTCAGCCCTCAGCCTCGGGTGAGCTTCTTGTAGGTGGCACGGTGCGGACGGGTGGCGTCCGGGCCGAGCCGCTCGACCTTGTTCTTCTCGTAGGACTCGAAGTTGCCCTCGAACCAGAACCACTTCGAGTCGCCCTCGTACGCCAGGATGTGCGTGGCGACCCGGTCGAGGAACCAGCGGTCGTGGGAGACGACCACGGCCGCGCCGGGGAACTCCAGCAGCGCGTTCTCCAGCGAGGACAGGGTCTCGACGTCGAGGTCGTTGGTGGGCTCGTCGAGGAGCAGCAGGTTGCCGCCCTGCTTGAGGGTGAGCGCGAGGTTCAGGCGGTTGCGCTCACCGCCGGAGAGCACACCGGCCGGCTTCTGCTGGTCCGGGCCCTTGAAGCCGAAGGCGCTGACGTACGCGCGGGACGGCATCTCGACCTGGCCGACGTTGATGTAGTCCAGCTCGTCCGACACGACCGCCCAGAGGGTCTTCTTCGGGTCGATGTTGGCGCGGCCCTGGTCCACGTAGCTGATCTTGACGGTCTCGCCGACCTTGATCTCGCCCGAGTCCGGCTTCTCCAGGCCCTGGATCATCTTGAAGAGCGTGGTCTTGCCCGCGCCGTTCGGGCCGATGATGCCGACGATGCCGTTGCGCGGCAGCGTGAAGGACAGGTCGTCGATGAGGACCTTGTCACCGAAGGCCTTCGAGAGGTTGCTGACCTCGACCACGATCGAGCCCAGGCGCGGGCCCGGCGGGATCTGGATCTCCTCGAAGTCGAGCTTGCGCATCTTGTCGGCCTCGGCCGCCATCTCCTCGTAGCGGGCGAGACGGGCCTTGGACTTGGCCTGGCGGCCCTTGGCGTTGGAGCGGACCCACTCCAGCTCTTCCTTGAGGCGCTTGGCGCGCTTCTCGTCCTTCTTGCCCTCGACCTTGAGGCGCTCGGCCTTCTTCTCCAGGTAGGTGGAGTAGTTGCCCTCGTAGGGGTGCGCGCGGCCGCGGTCGAGCTCAAGGATCCACTCGGCGACGTTGTCGAGGAAGTAGCGGTCGTGGGTGACGGCCACGACGGCGCCCTTGTACTGGGCCAGGTGCTGCTCCAGCCAGTTCACGGACTCGGCGTCGAGGTGGTTGGTGGGCTCGTCGAGGAGCAGCAGGTCGGGGGCCTCCAGCAGCAGCTTGCAGAGGGCCACGCGGCGCTTCTCGCCACCGGAGAGGTTGGTGACCGGCCAGTCGCCGGGCGGGCAGCCCAGGGCGTCCATGGCCTGCTCCAGCTGGGCGTCGAGGTCCCACGCGTTGGCGTGGTCCAGGTCGTCCTGAAGCTTGCCCATCTCCTCCATGAGCTCGTCGGTGTAGTTCGTCGCCATCTCCTCGGCGATCGCGTTGAACCGGTTGAGCTTCTGCTTGATCGGGCCGACACCGTCCTCGACGTTCTCCAGGACCGTCTTGGACTCGTCGAGCTTCGGCTCCTGCATGAGGATGCCGACGGTGTAGCCGGGTGCGAGGAAGGCGTCACCGTTGGACGGCTGCTCGATGCCCGCCATGATCTTCAGAACGGTGGACTTACCGGCACCGTTCGGGCCGACCACACCGATCTTGGCCCCCGGCAGGAAGTTCAGGAAGACGTCGTCGAGGATCACCTTGTCACCGTGCGCCTTGCGCGTCTTGCGCATGGTGTAGATGTACTCAGCCAAGAGAAACCGTCCGGCAGATCGATGGTGGGCAGATACACCCCATCTTGCCCGACGGCTACCCCCGCGAGCGAACCAGTAGGTGGCGGGCCTCCTGACCTGCACGTTCCCGGCTCACCCGGGTAGCCGATCTGTCACCGTTGGTCGCCACCGGTCACCCCTGAGCCCCCTCGCACGGCCCAGAGACGGCCCCCGGGACGCTCACAGACCCACGGATATTCCTCGGGAGACGAAGGGCGCGCTCCCGTGTGAACCGGTGACCCCCTCCAGGATTGGGGTGCTGAGGAACCTCCCTGATCCACCCATGCCGCGTCGCCTTGCATGGAATGATTGGCGAGTGCCCGAGTTTCCATCTATGAAGGCAAGTGCCCTGCTCGGGGTCTTGCTGCGCCAACCACTCGGTTACGTCATAGTTCGACAGAAGGGGTCACATCGCATCCTGAGGTCAGAGAACTACCCACAGTTGCTCTTCTCGTTCCATGACGGGGTCACCGTTCCACCCGGGCTCGTTCGGAAGTACCTTGTGAACGACATCGGTCTGAGTGTCAACGAAGCGCTGCGGCTACTGGGAGGCAAGTGAGATGCGGACGATCACCGTGCTCTACCACCAGGAAGATAGCTCGTGGTGGGCGGAGTCTCTGGACGTGAGCGGGTTCGGTGCCGCAGGCGAGTCACTTGCCGAGGTACGGCATCTGGTGCAGGAGGGATTGCCCTTCTATCTGGAGGACGAGCCTTTCGAACTTCGCGAGCAGATGGCTCGGCCGCAGGTTGAGACCTCAATCAAGGTTCTCAACACCAATCCCAGCGCGCCCCTGTGGCTGCAGGACTCGGAAGACGATGTCGCACCAGTAGTTGTCGTGACCGGCTCCTCGCCGGCGTTCCAGGTCGTGACGAACAGCCCGACCTACGCCTGACGACCCGGGACGGCAGGACACTGGTTTCCTGAAAGGACCGTTTCGCCCTATGAGGGTGACCTTGATGCTCTGCGACCACGCTCAGGTGGCGGAGGGCAAGCTCTTCATTTCCGGAGGCGGGTGGAGCGTCACCGGCCCTACGCCCAGCCCGAGTGCCCTAGCAATCAAGATCGAAGTTCCTTGGGACCAGGCAAACACGCCCATCAAGTTTGCTTTGGAGCTAGTCGATCAAGATGGCAAGCCAGTTAAACAGCAGGGGCCACTCGGCTTGCAGCCTCTCCGAGTAGAGGGGCAGGTGGAGGTCGGCCGCCCCCCCGGGCTTGTGCCTGGAACGCCCTTGGACGTCCCTCTGGCGATCGGGGTTACAGCGCTCCCTCTAACTCCAGGAGGACGCTACACGTGGCGTCTGGAGCTGAATGGGCGAACTGAAGAAGGTTGGCAGTTGTCGTTCACTGTGCGGAGACCGCCAGGGCAAGCGCATGCAACCTCCCCCCGGGCCGAGGAATAGAGCCTAGGTCGGCGGAGCGGCTTTAGGCTGGAGCTGCTTTGGGGCGAGTGATCATGGCCCCTTACGCTGGCACGCGGATCGGGCAGGCTTCACCGCCTGCCCCTAAGGCCCGATCTGGGGACATGATCTTAGAGGCTCGCCCCAGAGCGGCTGCCTAAAGCCGTGGAGCCGACCGCCCCAGCCACAGAGGGGTTCCACCTCATCCAGCCCTCGCCTTGGCGCGCGGCCGGCGGCCCGGACTGGAGCGGGGCGTAGACAGGAGCGCAGGCCTGGGGCGACGGGCGCGCGACGCCGCGTTGTCGCGGCGGAAGCGCCCTTGATGAAGTAGAGAAACGGTCCCCGAGAAGGGGCGCCGCTACGCAGCCGCCCGCGAGCACGGGATGCACGCGCTCCGGCACTTCTACGCCTCGGTGCTCCTGGACACCGGCGAGAACACCAAGGCGCTGAGTCTCTACCTCGGGCACAGCGACCCCGGGTTCACGCTCCGGGTGTACACGCGCTTGATGCCGAGCAGCGAGACGCGGACCCGGAAGGCCATCAGCGCCATGTACCGGGCCGCCGGTCACGCTCACGACGGCCCAGAGACGGCCCAGGCTGCCTGAGACGGCCCCTCATCGGCGGGAAACCTGCTGGTGAGGGGCTCTTTTGTACCCTCACTCGGAGAGAAACACCCCATACTGCCAGGCGTCCATACCCCGGGGGAAACCCGTATGGTCCGGGCCCCCGGGCCCGCGGCGTCCCCCGCGGCGGCTGCATCCTTCGGCCTACCGCGTTCTCGGCCCTGCGGAGGACGATCCCGCGGCACCGCCGCGGGAGGGTTGATCCGTGCGAACAACCATCGGATACACCGTCGAGAACATCGGCTACGTCGTCGGGGCCCAGGGGCTCGTCGGCTTCGCCTCGCAGACCTTCTTCGGCACGGAATGGGGCTGGCTGCACCGGGTCGCCGGCCTTCCGCCCGCCGCCTACCTCGGCGTCGTCGCCGCGGGGCTGGCGCTCGTCGCCGTCGGGGTCGGGACCCGGAAGGCGCCCGGGCGCCGGGAGACCGCCTGAGCGGCGGATCCCGACGGCGGGCCGGAGGTCAGAGGGGGCGGTAGACCGTGAGGGCGCCGGGGAGGGTGTCGAGGACCAGCTCGCCCGGCGCCTTGGCGTATTCACCGTCGTAGGCGAGCGGGGTGCCCTCGGGGACCGCCCCGACGCGCAGGCTCCGCAGGTGAGTGGCCGCGTGGACCGGGGAACGGCTCAGCGGGCCGGCGAAGGCGGCGGCCAGCAGCCGGGGCCCGGGCCGGCCGCCCCCGTGGACGACCCGCAGGTCGAGCAGGCCCTCGCCGACGCTGTCGCGGCGGCCGGGGGTGGGGCCGGTGCCGTGGTAGGTGCCGTTGCCGGCGAAGAGCAGCCAGACGCTCCGGGGCCGCCCGGCCAGGCGCAGCCGCACGGGCCGCTCGGCGCGCAGGACCTTCCAGGCGGCCAGCAGCGCGGCCGGGCCGCCGCCGATGCGCGGGCCCCAGCGCAGCCGGTGGCGCAGCAGTTCCGGGTAGGCGCCGATGCTGAAGTTGTTCAGGAAGTAGCCGGGCTCGCCGTCGGGGCCGGGCCCCGGGGAGAAGCGGCCCACGCCGACGTGGACGGCCTCCCCGTGTTCCAGGGCCTCGCAGGTGCTCTCCGGTCCGACGAGACCGAGGTCGAGCGAGAAGTGGTTGAGCGTGCCGCCGGGGAACACGGCCAGGGGCACCCCGGCCCGCAGGGCGGCGCCGGCGGCCGCGTTGACCGTGCCGTCGCCGCCGCACACGCCGAGGACGGCGGCGCGCGAGGCCGCCTCCGCCAGTGCGGGAAGCAGCTCCGCGCCCTCGCATGCGACGACCTCGGCCTTGGGGAGGCGGGTGCGCAGTACCTCGCGCACCTCGGCGGCCGTGCCCGAGGCGGTGTTGACCACCACCGTCAGCCCGTCCCCGTCGGGCAGCGCGGGGACACCGACGGCCCTCGGCTCGTCGCCCGGCACGGCCCGGGCCTCCTTCACGTCCCGCGCGAGCCGGCGTACGACGAACGCGGCGGCGACGCCCAGCGCCGCGCCCGCGACGACGTCGGAGGGGTAATGCACGCCGGTGTAGACCCGGGAGAACGCCACCGACGCGGCGACCGGGGCGAGTGCGGCGCCCAGGGCGGGGGCCTCCAGCGCCAGGCCGGCGGTGAAGGCGAAGGCGGACGCCGAGTGCCCGGACGGGAAGGAGGTGGTGTGCGGCTGCACGGCCAGCTGCCGCACCGCGGGCACCCCCTCCAGCAACGGCCGGGGGCGGCGTACGGACCACTTGCCGATGGTGTTGATGGTCGCGGAGGCCAGGGCCAGCGAGGCGGCCCCGCGCAGGGCCGCCTTGCGCGCGCCGGTCGGCCCGAGGACGGCGATGGCCGCGGCGGCCCCGCCCCACAGAACGCCGTGGTTCGCGGCCCGCCCCAGACGCGGCAGCACCCGGTCGGCGCCGGGCCAGTGCCTGCGGGCCACGGCGTCGAACAGCCGGCGGTCCCACCGCGCGAAGGCGCCGGTCCAGGTCAGTTCTTGATCAACCATTTCCTGCCTCTACCCCGGATCCCGCATCGCAACCGGCCCGGCGCTCCGCGGGCCGGCCTTGCCTCCACCGCTGCTCCTCGTCCTACTCCTCCTCGTCGAGCGGGCGCTTGCGCAGCAGCAGGACGACCAGGCCGCCCAGTACGACCAGGCCCACCGCCAGGGAGGCGATGACCGGCGTGGCGGCCGAGCTGCCGCTGGTCGCCAGCCGTTCCTCGTCCGGCGAGGTGACGGGGAGCGGCCCGGACTGCGCGCCCAGCACGACCGCCTCCGCGCCACTGCCCGGGGCCGGGGCGGGGGCCGGGTCCGCGCCGGCCCCGGACGCCGGGGCCAGCTGCCAGGCGGCCCACGCCGTGGCGGTCGCCACGGACTCGCTGGAGCCGGCCACGATCTGCGTCTGGGCGGGGACGCCACTGGTGAAGACCCGACCGACCGGCACCCTGGTGGCGCCCTGGACGGTCACCGAGGCCGTCCCGTCGGGGGTGCCCACGGGCACCTCGAAGTAGATCCGGCTCCCGTTGACCGCCGAGGTCAGCGGCTGCCCGTCGGCATCCAGCACGCGCACGCCCATGGCCGCTGCCGCCGCGTCCGGGATGACCGAAACGCTGCGCGCGCCGGTACGCACGGTCACCGGGCCGAGCCGCGTGCCAACCGGCCCCGAGACGTCGCCGGGGTCGAGCGCCAGCGAGGCGGGCGGCTCCGGTCTCTGTCCGGCCGCCCGCTGGAGGTAGTCGGCGAGCTTCTCGGCGGAGGGGTCCGCTGCCTCGACCCGCGCCCCGTCGGCGAGCCGCCAGATCGCCACCTGGGTCCCGGCCGCCGCGCTCTCCGCGGTGAGCGACGCGGCCCCGGCCGCCTCGGCGAGCCCGGCCAGGTCGTTCAGCTGGGGGTAGGAGTGCTCCAGCACCCAGCGGATCCGGCCGGCCTGCCCGTTGCCCGCCAGCGCGCTGCCGCTCCAGCCGCTCTCGGTGTACCGGGCCTGCGGCTGGGCGTTGCCGTCGACCCCGACCCCGTAGGTCTGGAGCATCCCGCCGCCGTCGACCCGCATTTCGTACAGGCCGGCGGGGATGTGCCGCACCGATCCGTCGCCGGCGTGGAGGACCGCCTCCCCGTACGTCTTGAGACCGTCCAGCACGGCGCTCGCGCCCTCCGGGGCTCGGGGCGCCACCGGGCCGGAGTCGGCGAAGGCCCGGGCTCCGGGCGCGGCGGCGAGGGCCGCGGCCAGCAGGACGGCCGCGAGCGGCCGGCGCACGGAGCCCCGGACCGCCGGGCCGGGTTCGGCGGGGGCGGGAGCAGGGGCGGAAACGGCAGGGATGGCGGATGTGGGAACAGCAGGAGCGGGAGCAGGAACGGAGGATGCGGGAACGGCAATCGACACAGTCTTCCCCTTCGGGCCAAAGACCCAGGTGCCCGTGAGTACCGGGGAATCCTAACCGCCTCGAACACTCACCCCACCAGCGCCTTCTGAGTGTCCATCAGCGGATGATCGGTTCTCGCCACTCGCCTGAAGGCCGCCGTGCCGCGGTTCAGGTCGTGCCCGACGGCGGTCGCGTCGATCTCCGCGCCGAACCACCGGGTGCCCTCCCCGTCGGGCGAATCCTCCCGCACGCGCAGCCGCCCGTGCACCACGAGCGGTTCGCCCACGGAGACGGAACCGGCGAGGTTCACCGCGAGGGTGCGCCGCGCCCACACCGTGTAGAAGCTGGTGGCCCCATCCGTCCAGGCGTCCTTGCGCCGGTCGAAGTACCGCGGTGTCACCGCGAAACGGAACCGTGCCGACGGCCCGTGCGCCGTCTCCTTGTAGTCGACCTGTGTCGCCACATGGCCCACCAGCGTCACCTGGGTGTCGTACATCCCGGTCGCCCTCCCCCGTCGTCGTGGCCCGCGCGGACCATCCGTACGGGCTACGGCCCATGCTGCGGCCGGCGGCAGGGTCCCCGCTCCGGCCTGTGGACTACTGGCGGGTTGTGGACAACCGGCTCCCCCCTGCGGCAACCGTGGCGTACTGCTCGCGCACCTCCCGGTAGCGCAGCAGCTCCGCCGCCACCGGCTCCAGCACCCGGGCCCGCCCACACCCGGCCGCCGCCTGCCGCAGCCTGCGCTCCGCGTCCTGCCCGTACCGCCGTGCCGGACCGCGGGCCGCGATCGAGCAGGCCCATTCCACGAGCGGCCCGCCGACGATGCCGGCCACCATCAGCAGCACCGGCGGCATCAGCTCCGGTTCCAGGACGCCGACGATCTGCCCGACGAGCCACAGTCCGCCGAAGATCTGCAGCAGCGTCATGGCCGCCTGTGCCAGGACCGCCACCGGCCACCACGCGGGCCGCGGCGGTTTGACGTTCGGCGGCGTGGCGGCGGGCCCGAGGGTCACCACGATCTCGTCCAGCGCCTCCGGAAGCCGGTCGGCGCCGCGCACCGCCGTCTCCCTGACGGCCTGCGCCCAGGGTTCGGGCAGGCCCGTCACCGCTTCGTCGGCGACCGCCCGTACGGCCTGCTCCACCCGCTGACGCGCGGTCACCTCCTCCTCGACCGGTGGCTGCGCGGCCGTCTGGCCCCGTCCGCCGATGGCTGCGAGGGCGGCCAGGCCCGCCAGGGTGTGCGGCGCGCGCCGGTTCTCGTACCAGCGCCACAGCCGCAGCCACGGGGTGCCGCACGCCTTGCCCGCGTTGCGCCGCCAGGCCCGTTCGGCGGCGAGTCCGGCCGCGCAGGCCCCGACCGCCTCGGCGAGCCGGTCCTCGAACTCGGCGCGCGCCGCCTCCCCGATCTCGGGTCCGGGGTGCCCGTCGGCGACGTAGAGCGGTTGCAGCCGCACCGCCGCGCGGTCCACGTCCGCCGAGATCCGCCGGGTCGCGGCGCCCTTCTCCTGCGCGAACTGCCCGAGGAGTTCGCGCAGCTCCCCGACGCCGTCGCCGGTCAGCGCGGACAGTGCGAGGACCGTGGCGCCGGGTTCGCCGTGCTCGCCGAGTGCGATGCCGTCCTCGTCGAGCAGCCGGCGCAGGTCGTCCAGGACGAGGTCGGCGGCCTCGCCGGGGAGCCGGTCCACCTGGTTGAGCACGACGAAGGTCACTTCGGCGTGCCCGGCCAACGGCCGCAGATAGCGCTCGTGCAGCACCGCGTCGGCGTACTTCTCCGGGTCCACGACCCACACCACCGCGTCGACGAGCGCCAGTACCCGGTCCACGTGGTCGCGGTGCGCGCCGAGCGCGGAGTCAAGGTCCGGCAGGTCCACCAGGACGATCCCGCGCAGTGTCTCGGCCTCAGAGGTCTCCCGGGGCCGGCGGCGCAGCCGTCCCGGGATCTCCAGCCGGTCCAGCAGCCCGGCGGCGCCGTCGGACCAGCTGCACGCGATGGGCGCGGCAGTGGTCGGGCGGCGCAGACCGGTCTCGGAGATCTGCACTCCGGCAAGTGAGTTGAAGAGCGTGGACTTGCCGCTCCCGGTCGCCCCGGCGATCGCGACGACCGTGTGCTGGGGCGAGAGCCCGCGGCGGGCGGCGGCCTCGTCGAGCACCCGTCCGGCCTCGGCGAGGGTCTTGCCGTCGAGCCGGGTCCGGGAGAGCGCGACCAGCTGGCGCAGCGCGTCCAGGCGCTGACGCAGGGCCTGCGCCTCGGGGCTGAGCGGGGGCGCGGACGCCTTGCCGCCGTCGCTGCCGGTGCCCGAGACGGCCCGTACGAGCGCCTCGTCGCCCTCGTCGCCCGTGTCCGCGGCGCCCTCCTCGTCCGCTTCGGCGGGGCGGGGGCGGGAGCGCGCGATGAGCCCGTCGTCCCAGCGGTCGTCGGTGCGGTCGGTCAGGGCGGTCACGGCGTCACCTCTCCTTCTGCAGTACGGACAGCGCGGCGATCAGTTCGGCCTGGGGTTCCGGGGTCACTTCGAGTGCTTCCAACGGGGCGAGACGGCGGTCGCGTTCGCCGCGGAGCACCTCGTCGAGGTGGTCGCCGACGAGTTCTCCGCCCCTGTCGCGCAGCCGCAGGGCGGCCTGGGCGCCGATCCGCTCGGCGAGCTTCTCCCCGGCGGGCCGGGCTCGTTTGCCGCCGAGCAGGGTGGCGGCGAGCAGGGCCGCGACGCCGTCGGCGTCGGGCACCGGCTGTTTGTCGAGCCGGGAGACCTCCTCCTCGGCGAGTTCCTCCAGCACGCGCCGCCAGCGGCGTACCGCCACGCCGATGCGTTCCCCCGCCTCCCTGTCGGGCGCGGGCAGCACCAGCGCCCCGGAGGCCGGTTCGCGCCGCCAGGCTTCGGCGATCCGCTCGTCCGCTGCGGCGACCGCGCACTGGAGCAGTGCGGCCAGGGACTCGGCGAGCGAGTCCAGCAGTTCGTCGGCGCTGGTGTCGAGAGGGTAGCCGCGCCACCGGGTGAGCGCGTCCCCGGCCAGCACGGCACCGCGGTCGAGCCGGCCCCGCACCCTCTTGCCCTCGCGCCGGTAGGCGTCCTCGACGGCCGAGGTGAGTCGTACGGCGGCGGCGTGCTGGGCGGCGACGGCGGAGGCGAGTTCGGGCATCCGGCGCCCGAGCGAGTCCAGCGCCCCGAGGGCGGTGCGCCCGACGGCGTACTGGCGGGCGGCCGGGTCCTGGGCGTGGTGGGCGAGCCAGGCGAACAGCGGGGCGACGGCACTGGCGGGCAGCAGGCCGCCGCCGCCGGTGGACTCGGGGAGTTCGGGGACGGTGAAGCGCGGTACCTCGCCCAGTCCGGCCTTGGTGAGCAGGGCCCCGTACTGGCGGGAGACCTCGGCGAGCACCTGGTGCGGCACCCGGTCCAGGACGGTGATGAGGGTGGCCTTGTACTGCTTGGCGGTGCGCAGGAGGTGCCAGGGGACGGCGTCGGCGTACCGCGAGGCGGTGGTGACCATCACCCAGACGTCGGCGGCGCAGATGAGTTCGGCGGCGAGTGTCCGGTTCTCGACCACGAGGGAGTCGATGTCGGGGGCGTCGAGGATGGCGAGTCCGCGCGGCAGGCTGGTGACGGTCTCGATCCGCATCTCGCGGGTCTCGTGGCCGCCCTGGGCGCCGGTGTGGCTGCGGCCCCGGCGGCGCGAGGAGGGCCTGGGGGGCGTGTCGTCGTCCTCGTGCGGCACCCACACCCGCATCAGATCCGGCAGCACGCGCATTCCGGCGAACCAGTGGTGGTCGTCGGGGTGGCAGACCAGCACGGGTGTGCGGGTGGTCGGGCGCAGCACGCCGGCTTCGCTGACCTGGCGTCCGACGAGGGAGTTGACGAGGGTGGACTTACCGGCCCCGGTGGACCCGCCGACCACGGCGAGCAGGGGCGCCTCGGGCGCCTTCAGGCGCGGTACGAGGTAGTCGTCGAGCTGCGCGAGCAGCTCGGATCTGGTCTGACGGGCCCGCGGGGCGCCGGGCAGGGGCAACGGCAGACGTACGGACGCGACCCGGTCGCGCAGGGCGGACAGGGCTTCGAGCAGCTGAGGCCGAACATCCAAGGTCACCACATGCGAAGAATGCCCAATTTAGGACCATTTTTGAAGCTTATACGCCCTCTGCGCGCCGACGGCGACTCGGACGGGATATTCCGGGCACGGCGGACGAGTGGGGCGCAGGCGTGGCGCAGGCATAACGAGTGCACAACACCCACGGCGGCGCGGCGCAAAAGCGATGCGCGAATCGCACCTGCCTGCGATTATCGGGACCGCTTCACCGAACCTCCACATCGTGGCACGCGGGTGAAGCAACCGGGACAAGGCAACCGGAGCCCTATCCTTGACCCGGCACGGACCGAAGTCCCACCCCCACCAGGGGCTCCAGGCCCACCAGGGTCACCTTCCGGCCCCCGTAGCTCAGTGGATAGAGCAGGTGCCTTCTAAGCACTTGGCCGCAGGTTCGAGTCCTGCCGGGGGCACATATTCTCCATCACCCGAAGCCCTCCCTCCGTGGAGGGCTTCCGTGCAGGTCGCAGCGGTCGGCCGGGCCGCCGAGGAGGGCGGTCCGCGGGCCGAACACGCCTGCGCCCGGCCGCAGATCGGCCGAAAGCGGCGGCACGGCGAGCCCTTCACCGGAAGCGGTCGGTCCTCTTCGACGTACCAAGCCCCTGGCCCGCCGACTCCCCCGAGTTGCGGGACGGCCCCGCGTGGGGTTGCGTCGGAAGCGGGTGCCCGCACTTCCGTCTCCCCTCGGGTTGGGGGTGAACTCCCGTGTTCTTCACCGACCGCGCGGACGCCGGAGAACGACTCGCCGAAGCCGTCCGCCATCTGGAGGGCGAACGTCCGGTCGTACTGGGCCTGCCCCGCGGCGGCGTCCCGGTGGCCTTCCCCGTGGCGCGGGCCCTCGGCGCCCCGCTCGACGTGATCGTGGTCCGCAAACTCGGCGTCCCCCACCACCGTGAGCTCGGGTTCGGCGCGATCGGGGAGGGCGGCGTTCGGGTCATCAGCGAGGACATCGTCCGCATCAGCCGTGTCACGCCGCAGGACCTGGCGGCCGTCCAGCACGCCGAGGAGGCGGAGCTGGCCCGGCAGGCCCGCCGGTTCCGCGGCGACCGCACGCGGGTCCCGCTCGGCGGCCGGACGGCGATCGTCGTGGACGACGGGATCGCCACCGGCTCCACGGCCGCCGCCGCCTGCCAGGTCGTACGGGCCCAGGGCGCGGCCCGCGTGGTGCTGGCCGTCCCGGTGGCGCCGCCCGACGCGATCGCCCGGCTGCGCGCCGAGGCCGACGAAGTGGTGTGCCTGTCCACGCCGCGCGCCTTCCGGGCCGTCGGCGAGTGGTACCGGGACTTCTCCCAGACGCCCGACGACGAGGTCGTCTCCCTGCTGGCGCGGGCGGCGGCCGGCTCCCCGCCCGGGCCGGCCCCGCGGACGGTCGCCGTCGAGGTGGACGCCGGCGGCCCGACCCTGGCCGGTGACCTGGCCCTGCCCGGCGACGCCCGGGCGGTCGTGATGTTCGCCCACGGCTCCGGCAGCAGCCGCCGGAGCCCGCGCAACCGGGCGGTCGCGGCGGACCTGAACCGGGCGGGCCTGGGCACACTGCTCTTCGACCTGTTGACACCCGCCGAGGAGGCGGACCGGGCCAACGTCTTCGACATCGGGACCCTGGCCGCACGCCTTGCCGGCGCCACCGCCTGGCTGCGCCGGCACGCGTCCCTCCCCATCGGGTACTTCGGGGCGAGCACCGGGGCCGCGGCCGCGCTGTGGGCCGCGTCCGCGTCCGACGCGGACATCGGCGCCGTGGTCTGCCGCGGCGGCCGGCCCGACCTCGCCGGGCCCCGGCTGGCCGCCGTGCGGGCACCGACGCTGCTCGTCGTCGGCGGCCGCGACACCACCGTGCTCAACCTCAACCGTGCGGCGCAGCGGGAGCTGCGCTGCGAGAACCGGCTGGAGGTCGTCCGGGGCGCCACGCACCTCTTCGAGGAGCCGGGCGCCCTCGCTCAGGTGGCTGCCCTGGCCCGCGCCTGGTTCGCCCGGCACCTGTGACGGGACGGTCCGGGGACGCGACGACGTGCCCCACGGAGCGGGGCGCGCGACCATGGGGAGATGGAGCAGACGTCCGCCCGGGAGGTCAGCGCCCCGGCGCGCATCGCCCCGGCCGGTGAGGGCATCGGCCCGGAGGAGCTGGCACTCGCCGCCCGCAACCACGGCCTGCCGCTGGAGGCACTGCGCTACGAGGTCACACCCCCCGGGCTGCACTACGTCCTCGTCCACTACGACATCCCCGCCGCGGACGCGGACGGCTGGCGGCTGGACGTGGACGGCCAGGTCGCCTCACCGCTCGCGCTGGACCTCGACGCCCTGCGCGCGCTGCCCGCCGTCACCCACCGCGTCACGATGGAGTGCGCCGGCAACGGCCGGGCTCTTCTGTCGCCCCGCCCGGTCAGTCAGCCGTGGCTGGTCGAGGCGGTGGGCACCGCCGACTGGACCGGGGTCCCACTGGGCGTCGTACTGGACCGGGCGGGGGTGCGGCCGAATGCGGTCGAAGCCGTGTTCACCGGGGCCGACCACGGTGTGGAGCGCGGTGTCGAGCAGGACTACCGGCGCAGCCTGCCGCTGCCGTACGCCGCCGCGGAGGACTCGGGCGTGCTGATCGCCTACGCCATGAACGGCGCGCCGCTGCCACCGCAGCACGGGTACCCGCTGCGCCTGGTCGTGCCCGGCTGGTACGGCATGGCACACGTCAAATGGCTGCGCGGGATCACCCTCGTCGACGCACCGTTCACCGGCTTCCAGCAGTCCGCGGCCTACCGCTTCCGGTGGTCCGCCGACGACCCGGACGATCCCGGTGAGCCGGTCACCCGGATCGCGCCGCGCGCCCTGATGGCCCCGCCCGGCTTCCCCGACTTCATGTCGCGCACCCGCGTCGTGCACCCCGGCCCCGTGCACCTGCACGGGCGGGCCTGGTCCGGCCACGGGGCCGTCGCCCGGGTCGAGGTGAGCACCGACGGAGGCCTGGCCTGGACCCGGGCCGAGCTGGCCGCCCCACACCCGCATCCGTGGGCCTGGCAGGCCTGGAGCTGCGACTGGACCGCCGCACCGGGCCGCCACACCCTCACCGTCCGCGCCACGGACACCGAAGGGCACACACAGCCCCTCGAACAGCCGTGGAATCGCGGCGGGTTCGGCAACAACCTGGTCCAGCGGGTCCCGGTGCTCTGCCTCGCGGCTCGCTAGGAAATGCCGAGGAACCTGACGGCCTGGTAGTACGTCCACGCGGTGCCGTCGCACGAACGCTTGCGGCCGCCGGAGTAGCGGGCGCACACCCGCTTCAGGTCGGCGTGGAACGCCTCGTCGAGCCGACCCTTGGCGGCCGGAAACAGACCTGCCGCCCGGTGGTTGCGGTAGCCGAAGTCGTGGCGGGCGCAGGCCGCGGCGAACGGGAAGCCGAAGGGGTTGTCCGGGGATGTGGTGCACTGGTCGGTCGACCAGTCGAAGGCATAGGCGGCCCAGGCGGCACGGTGCTCTCGCGCGTCCGCCCAGGCCTCGTAACTCGCCGCGCTGGGCTGCGTCCAGCGACTCAGCACCTGCGGCTTGTCGGCCGGGACCTCGGGGGCGGCCCAGGCGGCGGGCGCGAGGGCGAGCACGGCGGTGGCCGTGGCGGTGGCGAGGGCGGGCAGGAGGCGACGCGGCATGGGGGTCCTCGGGGCCGGGCGGACGGTCATCCGGCCAACGGGGCCGGGCGCCGGCCGGTTACTGGGCGTCGCGTGCCCGTGACCGGAGACCCTCGCAGGTATGACACCGTGTGCGACCTCCGGCCAAGGCGCGGTTCGTTCTGTGGAGGGACGCGCGAAGAAGTTCGCCCGACCGAGACTTGGACGCATGAACCGCCGCCCGCTCGTCGTCGCCGCCGCCACCGTAGGAGTCCTCGCCACCGCCGCCTTCGCCCTCCCCAACCTGCCGCCCAATCCCGTGACGGACGCGATCGACCAGAAGGTGTTCAAGGAGAAGGGCAAGCGCTTCGCGACCGCCGGCGATGCCCCCACACGGGCGGCAGCGCCGTTCGCCCTGCCGTCCTGGATACCGAGGGATGCCACCGACGTCCGCATACGGGTGCGCACCGGCGGCGACGACCGGCTCATACGGTTCGACCTCGGCAAGACCCCGCTGGACGGTCCGCAGTGCGCGGCGGGTACCCCTCGGCGGCAGGGTGCGCCGGACCTGCACGCCAGGTGGTGGCCGCGCCGCTCCCTGCGGGCCGAAGTGCACGCCGAGTGCCGGGACTTCCACCAGTACCAGGTCGCGGTGCGCGGCAAGCGGGTCTATGCGTGGACCGACGGCACGCCGTCCCCGCCGGCCCGCGGCTGAGCGGGGCGCGGCGGCGGGTTTCACCGGCGGTGCCCGCACCAGGTCCAACGGCTCCGCGCAGGCGTGTCCCGCGAGGACGGCGACCAGCGCGAGAGCATGATGTCGTGGCCGCAATCGGGCACGGGCACCGCAGCAACACCCGCGCCCGGAGGGCGTCGGCACCGCGGCCCGGAGGGCGTCGGCACCCGGGAGCGGTCCGTCCGCCTCGGGCAGCAGGTCGCCACGCCGCGCCCGGCCGCGCCCCGCCCGCGGCCGGGCGCGCACTATCGTGACCGTCATGGACATCCGCCGGGCCTTCACACCCGCCGAGCTCTCGGCCGCCGAATCCCTCTTCGACGGGCCCGCCCGCCAGGAATGGTCCGAGCGCTTCCTCACGTCCCCCGGGCACCTGATGCTCATCGCCTACGTCGACGGCGTGCCCGCCGGAATAGTCTCCGGCATCGAGATGGTCCACCCGGACAAGGGCACCGAGATGTGCCTGTACGAGCTCTCCGTGGACGAGGGCTACCGGCGGCGCGGCATCGGCCGGGCCCTGACGCTGGCCCTCGCGGACGAGGCGAGGGAACGCGGCTGCTATGGGATGTGGGTGGGGGTCGACACCGACAACGAGGCCGCGCTGGCCACCTACGACGCCGCCGGGGCCCGCGACGAGGGTGTGTTCTCGATGCGCGGCTGGCCCCTCGCCCGGTAGGGCGCGCCGCCTCGGCCGGAGCGGGCTCCAGGCCGTGTCGTGGGGATCGGGGCGCTGCGGACCCGCCCCGGTCCACACGGCACGGGCCGCCCCCGGAGGCGGCGTGTCGTGAGCCCACTCGGCGCACCCTCCGCGCGCCCGCGCCACCCCTGACGGAGCATCGGGCGCATGACCCCCACCGCATTCGCCACGCTCCTGCCCGCGACCGCCCTGCTCGCGGCAGCCGTCACCGGCCCACCCCCCGGGCCCGGCCCCGCCTCCGGCCCCGGGCCCGGCCCCGCCTCCGCCTCCGCCTCCGCCTCCGGCCCTGACTCCGCCTCCGGCCCTGACTCCACCGCCCCCTATGTCGTCGTCCTCAAGGACACCGCCTCCCGCGCCCCGACCCGCGCGCTCGCCGCCGAGGCCGCGGACGCCGGGGACGTGGTCGGTCCCGTCTATGAGGCGGCTCTGAACGGCTTCGCCGTCCGCGCCACCGCCGCGCGGGCCGCCGCCCTGGCCGCCGACCCCCGAGTGGCCTTCGTGGAGCCGGATGCCGTCTTCCACGTCACCGGCACCGCCGACACACCGCAGACGCTGCCGCAGGCGCCCGCCCCCTGGCCCCTCGACCGGATCGACCAACGCGAACTGCCGCTGGACGGCTCGTACACGTACGCCACGAAGGCCGGAGGCGTCACCGTCTACGTCCTCGACACCGGCATCAACACCCGCCACCAGGAGTTCACGGGCCGTGCCCGGACCGGACACAACGCGGTGTTCATGGAGAGCTCCCGCGACTGCAACGGTCACGGCACGCATGTCGCGGGAACCGTGGGCGGGAAGACCTACGGGGTCGCCAAGGGCGTCGCGCTCGTCTCGGTGAAAGTGGCCGACTGCCGCGGCGACGGGCGCCTTTCGGCCATGATCAATGGGCTCGACTGGGTGGTGCGGGACGCCGCCCGCGCGCCGGGCACCCCGGCCGTGGCCAACATGAGCATGGGCGGCAGCCGCAGCCGCGCCCTCGACGCCGCCGTCGTACGGGTCGTGTCCTCCGGGGTCACCTTCGTCGCCGCCGCCGGCAACGACCGCCGGAACGCCTGCGGCGGATCCCCCGCCTCCGTCCCGCAGGCCCTCACCGTCGGCGCGACCGACGCCGCGGACCGCCGCGCAGCGTTCTCCAACCACGGCTCCTGCGTGGACCTGTTCGCACCGGGAGTGGCCGTCACCTCCGCTTGGAAGGGCTCCGCCACCGCCACCGCCCGCTCCTCCGGCACCTCGATGGCCGCCCCGCACGTGGCGGGCGCCGCCGCGCTGCTCCTGGCCGCCGGTACGGCGCGCACCCCGGCGCAGGTGTCCGAGGTGCTGGTGCGCGACGCCGTACGCGACCGGATCACCGGACTGCCGGCCGGCACCCCCAACCGGCTGCTGCACGTCGCCGCCGGCCCGAACTGACTTCGGCCGACGGCGGCAGACCGGCACCGGTCCACCCCGACCGGTCGGTATGCGATGGGCCATCGCCCTCTCTCTGATGGCCCATCAATGTGTGTGTGCTTCAGGGGAAAGCAAGCCATTGACTTCTCATCACCATGACGCGTCAATATCGGCCACCGCACCGGCTCGGCCTCCCCCACACAGCGGGTGGGGGGAGGGGTTCGTCATGACGAAGGAGTCGCGACCCAGTGACTACGAGAACGCATCTACGCAAGGTGCTGGCAGGGGCGGGGGCCCTGTCGCTGGCCCTGACCGGCGCAGTGGTGGGCCTGGCGGGCTCCGCGCAGGCCGCGACCAAGACCACCGCCGTCTTCGAGAACTGCGACGCCCCGGCTCCGCAGCCGGACGGCTCGGGCAACCAGGACTGGACGGTCACGCTGCCCGACGGCGCCAAGGCCGGCGACGTCGTCCCGATCACGATCGACCCGGGTGCGAGCCCCCTGATCCCGTCGTTCTCCGTCACCACGGTGAACACGACCAGGATCACCCTCAAGGTCGGTACGACCACCCAGGTGGTCACCAGCCCGCCGGAGACCGTGTCGGTCGTGGCCGGGCAGCCGCTCGACCCCAAGGCGTTCTCCGGGACCATCAAGATCCCGGACGGAACCGAGGGGACGACCGTCCAGATCGCCCTCGACCTGGCGGTGACCGACGCGGACCTCTCCGGGTCGGTCTTCACCACCACCTGCACCCCGGCGCCCCGCCCGAGTGCCTCGCTCGGATCGGTCGCCGTCGAGGCCCTGCCCAAGGACCCGGTCACCACGAAGCTGACACCCAACAGCGGCCCGGCGGGCACCGCCGTCGTCGTGGGCGGCGCCAACTTCCCGGCCGGCGCGGTCACCTGTTCCGCACTGCTCGCCGGGGCGGTGACCGGCGACACCGGTACCGGCACCGCGGACGCCTCCGGCGCCGCCACCTGCGACATCACGATCACCAAGAAGGCCGACGCGATCAGGATCGACGGTTCGATCACTCCGTACAAGGCCTTCGTGTTCGTGGAGGAGCAGCCGGGCGTGAAGAACCCGGTCGACGTCGAGGTCCTTCCCGGACCGCTCGCCCTGGGCCCGAAGGACGGCCAGCCGGCGGTCAGCTTCGGCTCGGTCACCATCAACGGCAAGGCCCAGTCGGTGGTCGGCGTCTTCAACGCCGCGACCGTCCAGGACTTCCGCGGCGGCTCGCTCGGCTGGGACGTGACGGCCACCCGCACCCCGTTCCTGAACCAGACCACCGGCCACTCGATGCCGAAGGCGCAGATCGGCATCCAGCCGACCTGCACCGTGACCAACCCGGACAGCCCGAGCACCTGCACCGCGGGCACGCCCGGCGCGATCACCGACGTCCCGATGAAGGTGGCTTCCCAGGCCGCCGGGGGCGACGAGCTGACCGGTGGCGAGTTCGCCGTCGGCGGCGCCGGGATGATCCAGCTCCCGGCGTTCATGTTCGCCGACACCTACCAGACGGTCGTGACCTTCTCGATCGCCTGACCGGCACCCGTACGGCCCGCTCCGCCCGGGTGGTGCGGCGCTCCGGCGCCGCACCACCCCCTCCCCTTCTCCGCGCCGCCTGGAGACCGCCCATGCCCACCCGCAGCAGCACGCCCGGCCGCTCCCGCACGCGCATACCCGGCCGCTCCCGCACCCGCACCGGTCTCCCCGGTCTGCTTCTCAGCTGCCTGCTCCTCGGGCTGCTGCTGGGCGCCGGCCCGCTGGCGGCGGGCCCGGCGGCGGCCGCGGACAACGGCACATGGGCGGTGTTCCCGACGCCATCGGCCGGCGCTGCCATGACCGGCCGTGGGTACTTCTTCCACCAGGGCGCGGCCGGGACCACGCTCTCCGACAGCGTGACGGTGCTGAACTCCTCGGACCGGGATCTGACCTTCCGGATCTTCGCCACCGATGCCGTGAACACCACCGACGGCGGCGCGTTCGCGCTACTGCCGGTGGAGACGGCGCCGGAGGACGTCGGCGCGTGGATCACCCTGGCGCCGGAGACGGCGGGCAACGTCACCGTTCCCGCCGGGGGCCGCAAGGACATCCCCTTCACCCTGCGGGTCCCGGCGGACGCGACGCCCGGTGACCACGTGGGCGGGATCGTGGCCCTGGGCACTGCGGTGGAGGGCGTACAGCAGGACGGCAAGGTCCAGGTCGGGGTGCGGCGTTCGGTGGGCGCCCGCCTGTACTTGCGGGTGCCGGGTCCCGTCACGCCCGGGCTGAGCGTGGAGGACGTGCGGGTCACCCGGTCCGCGCCGCTGCTGCCCTGGGTGCGGGAGGCCCGCGCTACGGTCCGCTACACGCTCGTCAACCGTGGCAACGTGGTGGTCGAGCCGACGGTGGCGGTGTCCGCGGAGGGACTGTTCGGCCGCCGGGTGCTGGACCGGCCGGCACGGGAACTGAAGCTGACGCTGCTGCCGGGCCGGCGGATCGAGCTGACCGAACCGTGGCCGGACGCGCCCCAGTCGGACCGGGTGACCGTCAGAGTCACGGCGGGTGCCGCCGCCCACCCCGGTCTCACCTCCCGGTCCGAGACCGAGTTCGTCGCCGTTCCCTGGCCGGCCGCCGGCCTGCTGCTGGTCCTGGCGGGCGCGGGCATCACCATGCGGGTGCTGCGCGGCCGCCGTCGCGCCGAGAGCGAACAGGATGATTCCGTCCTGGACTTGGCTGGAAGGCGCTGACCGGCAAGGGTGTCCCCAGGTGACGGTATTCGGCCATCACCGGCTCAAGGGGGACACCTGTGAGGGAACGACAGCACGGCGACGCGGCCGGGGGCATCGGACTGCTGACCCGCATCGAGCGCGCCCTGGGCACCGGCACCGCTGCCTACCTGCCCGGCGACGGCTGGATCCGCCTCACCCTCCCGCTCGACGACGGCGGCCCGGCCCCCGTCACGGTGGACGTGGTCGCGGACACGGCCCGGGAACCGGAGGGGATCGCGTACCTGCTGCCCGGCGGCGGACTGAACTTCGCGGCGGAATTCTTCACTCCGATCACTCCGATCACTCCGGCCAATGCGGGCGCTCCGCATGGTGTGGTCACCGAGGGCGGCCGGGGTGAGCGCAACCTCGCCCATACGCTGCGCCGCCGGGGCCTGCTCGTCGTCGGGGTCACCCCGCGCGAGGATGCCGCCGCTCCCGCCGACGTCTCCGCCGCCTGGGGCCTCGAAGCGCACCGCCGGGACCTGGCCCGAGTGGTGGACGCGCTGGATTGCGAACTGGGACTCCCCTACGCGTACGTGGGGCACGCGGCGGGGGCCGCCCTCGCGCTGGACGCGGCCTCGCACGACGCCTCGCCCCGGCTGCGCCGGGTGGTGGCCCTGGACACGACCGGGCCCTACACGGGCGATCTCGCGCTGCGGGCGGCCGACGCCCGGGACGCGTACGCCACCCAGCTCGCACAGGGCGTCCCCGGGGTCGATCCGGGGCTCGCGGCCCTGATCTCGAAGGCGGTGGCCGATCCGGACGGCGTCTCCCCGGCGCCGTGGCCGCCGGACCGGACCTTGCGCTTCACCCAGGCCGGACTCGCCCACTTCGCCCTGATCCGCACGGCCGCGCTTCCGGGGCCCACGAACTGGATCCACACCCAGGGGCGCTCCGCCGGGACCTACGACTTCGGAGCGACTCCCGCCGAGGACCGCTTCGCCCTGACCCGGACCTCGCTGGCGACCTGGCACGCGGCGACCGCGGCCCTCGGCAGCGGCCTGCTTCCGGCGGCGCTGCTGCGGGATCTGGCGGCGGTCTGGGCGGGCGACGAGGACACGTACCGGATCGCCTGGGACCGCATCACCGCGGAGGTGGTCTGGCTCAACACCGAGCTGGGCCGGGGCGACCACCCGCGCGGTGCGGAGCTGATCCGCGCGGGCGGCAACGCGCACGTCTCCTTCGACGTGGTCCCGGGCTACGGCCACGGCGACGCGGTCCGGGCCGGCGCGGCCGCGTCGGACGTCTGGTCGAGGTTCTGACCCGCCGCAACACGGAACCCGCCCCCCGCGGTGAGGTCGCGGGGGGGGGCGGGTCGGTCCTTCGGGGCCCGCGGCCCGGCCGCCGTACGGATCGTACGTACGGCGGCCCGGGCTCCCGGACGGGCGCGGGCGTGGATCAGTGGTTGCGCGGGAAGCCCAGGTCCACGCCGGCGGGGGCGTCCGAGGGGTCCGGCCAGCGGGTCGTGACGACCTTGCCGCGGGTGTAGAAGTGGATGCCGTCGTTGCCGTAGATGTGGTGGTCGCCGAAGAGCGAGTCCTTCCAGCCGCCGAAGGAGTGGTAGCCCACCGGCACCGGGATCGGGACGTTGACGCCGACCATGCCCGCCTCGATCTCCAACTGGAAGCGGCGGGCGGCGCCGCCGTCGCGGGTGAAGATCGCGGTGCCGTTGCCGAACGGCGAGGCGTTGATGAGGGCCACGCCCTCTTCGTAGGTTTCGGCGCGCAGGACGCACAGCACCGGGCCGAAGATCTCGTCGCGGTAGGCGTCGGAGTCGGTGCGGACGTGGTCGAGCAGGGAGAGGCCGATCCAGTGGCCGTTCTCCTTGCCCTCGACCGTGTATCCGGTGCCGTCCAGGACCACGTCGGCGCCCTGCGCCGCCGCGCCCTTCACGTACGAGGCGACCTTGTCGCGGTGGGCGGCCGTGATCAGCGGGCCCATCTCGGAGGCCGGGTCGTTGCCGGGGCCGATCTTGATCTTCTCGGCCCGCTCGCGGATCTTGTCGACGAGGGCGTCGCCGATGGAGCCGACGGCGACGACGGCGGAGATGGCCATGCAGCGCTCACCGGCCGAGCCATAGGCGGCGGAGACCGCCGCGTCGGCGGCCGCGTCCAGGTCGGCGTCGGGCAGGACCAGCATGTGGTTCTTGGCACCGCCGAGCGCTTGCACGCGCTTGCCGTGGGCGGAGGCGGTGGTGTGGATGTGGCGGGCGATCGGCGTGGAGCCGACGAAGGAGACGGCCGCCACGTCGGGGTGGGCGAGCAGCGCGTCGACGGCCGCCTTGTCGCCGTGGACGACGTTCAGTACGCCGGCCGGCAGACCGGCCTCGGCCATCAGCTCGGCCAGCTTGTTGGACGCCGACGGGTCCTTCTCGCTCGGCTTGAGGACGAAGGTGTTGCCGCAGGCGATGGCCAGCGGGAACATCCACATCGGGACCATCGCCGGGAAGTTGAAGGGCGTGATGCCCGCGACGACGCCGAGCGGCTGGCGGATGGCGGCCACGTCCACCCGGTTGGAGACCGACGTCGACAGCTCGCCCTTGAGCTGTGTGGTGATCCCGCAGGCCAGCTCGACGATCTCAAGGCCGCGGGCGACCTCGCCCAGCGCGTCCGAGTGGACCTTGCCGTGCTCGGCGGTGATCAGCTCGGCGACGGCGTCGCGGTTGGCATCGAGCAGGGCCCGGTAGGCGAACAGCACCTTGGTACGGGCGGCCAGCGAGGACTGGCCCCAGGACAGGAAGGCCTCCTTGGCGACCTGTACCGCGGCGTCGACCTCCTCGGCCGAGGCGAGGGCGACCTGTGTGGTGACCTCGCCGGTGGCCGGGTCGGTGACCGGACCGTAGGTGCCCGACGCGCCCTCGACGGTCTTGCCACCGATCCAGTGGTTGACGGTCTTCATGCCTATTGCTCCTTCACAGATGGCGACGTCGCTGCGCGGCTTGCCGGTCGTACTCTTCACGGGCCCGGGACGCCGCCTTGCGGGTCGCGGTCTCGGCCACAGGAACATCCCACCACGCCGGTGCCGGGGGTGGGCCCGACACAGTGTCGGGCGTTCGGGTCTGTACGTAGACACATGTGGGGCGCGTCGCCGAACGGGCCTCGGTGAGGGCTTCCCGCAGGTCACGTACGGTGTGGGCGCGGATCACGGCCATTCCGAGAGAGGCCGCGTTGGCGGCCAGGTCCACCGGGAGGGGGTCTCCGGTGTACGCGCCGTCGGACGCCCGGAAGCGGTAGGCGGTGCCGAAGCCCTCGGCGCCCACCGCCCCCGAGAGGCCGCCGATGGAGGCGTAGCCGTGGTTGTCGAGGACGACCACCCTGATGGGGACGCCCTCCTGGACGGCGGTGACGATCTCGGTCGGGTTCATCAGGTAGGTGCCGTCGCCGACCAGCGCCCACACGGGCCGGCCGGGGGCGGCGAGCGCGACCCCGAGGGCGGCCGGGATCTCGTAGCCCATGCAGGAGTAGCCGTACTCCAGGTGGTACTGGTCCGCGGACCGGGCCCGCCACAGCTTGTGCAGGTCACCGGGGAGCGAGCCGGCCGCGTTGACCAGGATGTCGGAGCCGTCGACGAGGCGGTCGAGGAGCCCGAGCACCTGGGCCTGGGTGGGCGGGAGCTCCTCCTCGGGCGCGCTTACGGCGTAGGCCCGGTCCACGCGGGCCTCCCAGCGGGCGGCCTCCTGCCGGTACACCGCCTCGTAGCCGGCGTCCACGCGGTGGCCGGCCAGCGCCTCCCGGAGGGCGTCGAGGGCCTCGCGGGCATCGGCGACCAGCGGGCGGGCGGCGAGCTTGTGGGCGTCGTGCGGATCCAGGTTGAGCCCGACGAACCGGACGGCCGGGTTCTGGAAGAGGGTCGCCGAGGCGGTGGTGAAGTCGCTGAGCCGGGTTCCGGCGGCGAGGACCAGGTCAGCCTCCCGGGCGAGAGCGGCAGCGGTGGCCGTACCGGTGTGGCCGATCCCGCCGACGTCGGCGGGATGGCCGTGAGGCAGCACGCCCTTGCCCGCCTGCGTGACGGCCACCGGGATCCCGGTGGCCTCGGCGAGGGCGGCGAGGGAGTCCTGGGCCGCGCTGTGCCGGATTCCGCCGCCGGCGACGACCAGCGGGCGCGCGGCGCCCCGTACGGCGTCCGCGGCGGCTGCGAGTTCGGCGCGGTCGGGCCGCGGACGGCGCACCGTCCAGACGCGCTCGGCGAAGAACTCCGCGGGCCAGTCGTACGCCTCCGCCTGCACGTCCTGCGGCAGCGCGAGGGTGACGGCGCCGGTTTGCACCGGGTCGGTGAGGACGCGTACGGCCTGGAGGGCGGCCGGGATCAGGGCCTCGGGCCGGGTGACCCGGTCGAAGTGGCGGGAGACGGGTCGCAGGGTGTCGTTGACGGAGACGTCACCGGCGTACGGGACCTCCAGCTGCTGGAGGACCGGATCGGCGGGCCGGGTCGCGAAGGTGTCACCGGGCAGCAGGAGGACCGGGATCCGGTTGATCGTGGCGAGGGCGGCGCCGGTGACGAGGTTGGTGGCACCGGGGCCGATGGACGTGGTGACCGCGTGGGTGGAGAGCCGGCCGCTCTGGCGGGCGTAGCCGACGGCGGCGTGCACCATGGCCTGTTCGTTGCGGCCCTGGAGGAAGGGCATGGCGCCGGGCCCGGTCCCGCCGGTCTCCAGCAGGGCCTGGCCGATGCCGGCCACGTTGCCGTGCCCGAAGATCCCCCAGGTGGCGGCGATCAGCCGGTGGCGGCGGCCGTCGCGCTCGGTGTACTGGGCGGCGAGGAAGCGTACGAGCGCCTGGGCGACGGTGAGCCTCATCGGTGGTCCTCCGTTCCTGCTCGGGGGAAGGGCAGCCGGGGGTCGACGTCCTGCCCCGCCCAGGTGTGGCGGATCCAGCCGTGGTCGGGGTGGTCGCGGATCAGCCACTCCCGCGGCCCGCCGCCCGGTCCGGCCATCACGTTCAGGTAGTACATGTCGTGCCCGGGGGCGGCCATGGACGGGCCGTGCCAGCCATCGGGGATCAGCACGGCGTCGCCGGTCCGCACCTCGGCCAGGATGTCGGTCTTCCCGGCCGGGGAGGGCGTGACGCGCTGGTACCCGAGGCCGGGGGTGTCCCCGTGGGGGGAGATCTCGAAGTAGTAGATCTCCTCCAGGCGGGACTCCTCGCCGGGGTGGTGCTCGTCGTGCTTGTGGGGCGGGTACGAGGACCAGTTCCCGCCGGGGGTGAGCACCTCGACGGCGATCAGCCGGTCGCAGTCGAAGCCCTCCGGGCCCGCGGCGGCGAAGTTGTTGACCTGCCGCGAGCACCGGCCGGCGCCGCGCAACTCGACGCTCACGCCCTCGGCCGGTCCGTACCGCGGGGGCAGGCGGCGCGGGCAGCGGGCACCTGCGAGAGCGAACCTGCCGCCCGCGGCGGAGCGGATCTCGGTGTGCGCCTCGCGGGGCAGGTACGCGAAGTCGGTGGGTCCGCCGAAGACCCCCTTGCGGCCGCGCAGTTCGAAGACGTGCTGCTCCGCCGCGGGGTCGGCGCCCCCGGGTCCGGGCAGGACCCGGCAGCGGACCTCGCAGCCGCCCGACAGCGGGAGCACGATCCACTCGCAGTCCACCGACGGGAACCGGTACGCCTCCCCCGGATCGAGCTCCAGCACGCTCAGCCGGGTCCACTCCATCCCCCACTCAGACACCACCGGCACGCCCCAGCACCTCCTCCACCTCGGGGGAGAACGGCATCGCGCTGGAGCACGCCAGCCGCGAGGCCACGATGGCCCCCGCCGCGTTGGCGTAGCGCACGGTACGCCCCAACTCCCACCCCGCCAGCAGCCCGTGGCACAGGGCCCCGCCGAACGCGTCACCCGCGCCGAGCCCGTTGACCACGTCGACCTCGACCGGCGGAGCCTCCACCGTCGTCCCGTCGCGGTGGACCGCCAGCACGCCCAGCGGCCCCCGCTTGACCACCGCCAGTTCCACCCCCGCGGCGAGCAGCGCCCGGGCCGCCGCGTACGGCTCGGACTCGCCGGTGGCGATCTCGCACTCCTCCGGGTTGCCGACGGCCACCGTCGCGTGCGCGAGCGCCCGCGCGTAGTACGGCTCCGGTTTCTCCCGCCACAGCATCGGCCGCCAGTCCAGGTCGAACACTGTCGTGCCCGTCCGGCCCCTGGCCTCCAGTGCCGCCAGCGTCGCCGCCCGCGAGGGCTCCTCGCTCAGGCCGGTGCCCGTCATCCAGAACACGCGGGCCGCCCGTACCGCCGCCAGGTCCACCTCGTCCGCTGCGATCTCCAGGTCCGGCGCCTTCGGCAGCCGATAGAAGTACAGCGGGAAGCGGTCGGGCGGGAACATCTCGCAGAAGGTGACCGGTGTGGGGAGCCCGGCGACCTCGGCCACCCAGCGGCCGTCCACCCCGAAGCCCCGCAGCTCAGTGCGCAGATACGTGCCGAAAGGGTCCGCACCGGTACGGCTGATCAGCGCGGTCCGCCGCCCGAGGCGGGCCGCGGCGACGGCCACGTTGGCCGCGGAACCGCCCAGGAACCGGCCGAAGGTCTCCGCCTCGGCCAGTGGTACGCCGGTCCTCAACGGGTAGAGATCCACCCCGATCCGGCCCATCGTGATCAGGTCGAACGGATACGGATCGCCGGTGCCGGTCACAGTCAGTCCTCCCACTCGTCCTCCACCCTAAGGTGGCCGTTATGACGTCCTCCCCGCCCGCGTTGACCCGTATCCGCATCGGTTCGGCTCCGGACTCCTGGGGTGTCTGGTTTCCCGACGACCCGCAGCAGACCCCCTGGCGGCGCTTCCTCGACGAGGTCGCCGACGCCGGGTACGAGTGGATCGAGCTCGGCCCGTACGGCTACCTGCCCACGGATCCCGCCCGGCTCACCGAGGAAACGGCCGCTCGCGGCCTGCGCGTCTCGGCCGGAACGGTCTTCACCGGACTCCATCACGGACCCGCCGTGTGGGAGGAGACCTGGGAGCACGTGTCGCGGATCGCGGCGCTGACGCGGGCCGTGGGCGCCGCCCATCTCGTCGTCATCCCCTCCTTCTGGCGGGACGACAGGACCGGGAAGGTGCTGGAGGACCGCACCCTCACCGCTTCCCAGTGGCGCGACCTGGCCTCCCAGACCGAGCGGCTCGGCCACGAGGTCCAGGACCGGTACGGGCTGCGGATCGTCGTCCACCCGCACGCCGACACCCACATCGACACCCCCGAGAACGTGGCCCGTTTCCTGGACGCCACCGACCCCGCCCTGGTCTCGCTCTGCCTGGACACCGGCCATTACGCGTACTGCGGCGGCGACAGCGTGCAGGCCGTCGAGACGTTCGCCGAGCGGATCGGCTACCTCCACCTCAAGCAGGTCGATCCGCGGATCCTCGCCGAAGTCGTCGCCGAGGAGCTGCCCTTCGGGCCGGCGGTGGGCCGCGGGGTGATGTGCGAACCGCCGTCGGGGGTGCCCGCGCTGGAACCCGTACTGGCCGCGGCCCAGCGTCTGGGCGTGGACCTGTTCGCCATCGTGGAGCAGGACATGTATCCCTGCCCGCCTGACCGGCCGCTGCCGATCGCCCGTCGTACCCGTGCCTACCTCCGCTCCTGCGGCGCCCGCTGACACTCCGGAAGGAACACCACATGACCAGCACGCTCGGCATCGCCGTCATCGGCACCGGGAAGATGGGCGCGGACCACGTGCGCCGGTTCGGGCGGACCGTCGGTGGCGCCCGGGTGGTGGCCGTGGCCGACCCGGACGGGGATCGGGTCAAGGAGGTCGCGGGCGCCCTCGACGGCGCGAGTGCGCACACCGACCCGGCGGCGGCGATAGCCGCGCCCGGGGTGCAGGCCGTCCTGATCGCGTCCCCGGGGCCCGCCCACGAAGAGGCGATCCTGCGGGCCCTGGAGCGGGAGTTGCCGGTGCTGTGCGAGAAGCCGCTGACTCCGGAGCCGGAGGGGGCGCTGCGCGTGATGGAAGCCGAGCAGCGGCTGGGGCGGCGCCTGGTCCAGGTGGGGTTCATGCGGCGGTACGACAGCGAGTACGAGCGACTCAAGGAGCTGCTGGACGCGGGCGGGATCGGCCGTCCGCTCTTCCTGCACTGCCGGCACCGCAACGCCTCCTCGCCGTCCTTCTTCACCAGCGACATGCTGATCAGCGACTCCGTGGTGCACGAGGTGGACGCGGCCCGCTGGCTGCTGGGGCACGAGATCACCGCAGTGACGGTGCTGTCGCCGCGGCCCACGTCGGCGGCGCCCGAGGGGCTGGCCGATCCCCGGATGGTGGTGCTGGAGACCTCCGGTGGGGCCGTCGTCGACGTGGAGATCTTCGTCAACTGTGGTTTCGGCTACCAGGTGCAGTGCGAGGCGGTCGGTGAGGCGGGCAGCGCCCGGATCGGCGACGGCCACGCGATGGTGGTGCAGGCGGCGGGCCGGTGGGGCGGGGAGATCGTCCAGGACTTCACGGTGCGCTTCGCCGACGCCTACGACCGGCAACTGCGGCGCTGGGTGGCCGCGGCCGCACGCGGCCGCGTGACGGGGCCCGGGGCGTGGGACGGTTACGCGGCGGCGGCCGTCTCGGAGGCGGGCCTCGCGGCCGCGCGCACCGGTGCGCGGACGGTGGTGGAGCTGGCGGACCGGCCGGCCCTATACCGCTGATTCACGGGGCCCATCCCCCGGCGTTCTCCCCTTCGGCCCCCGTGACTCTTCGGTCACGGGGGTCGCCCTCGTGTCACGCATGTCCGCGTTACGCGGGTCTTCCGTCACAGGCGGTCGACAGCCCCTCCCCGGCCCCCGGCCCGCGTCGTTCCCCGGGCACGTGATCGTCAGCGTCCGCGCGCCGGATCCCCCGACGGCCTCCCGGCCGGCCCGGCGGTGTGGACCAGGAGGGTGTCCCAGATGAGCGACCGACAGCTGTGGTCGTACAAGGAGATCGCCGCACACATCCGGGTCCAGCCGGACACCGTGCGCTCCTACCGCAAGCACGGACTTCTCCCCCCGCCCGACCACGTGGAGGGCGGCCGGCCCTACTGGTACGCCGACACGGTCCGCGCATGGGTGGCCCGGCGGCCCGGCAACCGGGGGCGCCGCGAGGACTGAGCCCGCCACGGCGGAGAGGGACCGGACGCCGATGCTCGCTTTATACCCCCCAGGGGTATACTCTTGGGTCGTCGGGAGGACGGTGGGAGCATCGGCCGCCACCCCGGCGACCGGACACACCGCTGAAGAGGAGAACGACATGAGCGCCGAGACGGACACCCAGACCACCACCGTCTACCGGGTGACCGGCATGACCTGCGGCCACTGCGAGGGCGCGGTGAACAGCGAGATCGCCGCGCTGCCGGGGCGTCACCTCGGTCAAGGCCGTCGCCGCGTCCGGCGAGGTCACCGTGATCTCCGCCGCCCCGCTGGCCGACGAGGACGTCCGCGCCGCCGTGGACGAGGCCGGCTACGAGTTCGCCGGACGGCTCTGAGCGACACCCGTCCCCCTTCGGCCGCACCCGCGGCATTGCGCAGCACCCGCCGGGCCGTGCCGGCCAGCTCATACTGGACCCGCACGGCCCGGCCATCCCCCTGGAGCCGGAACATGACCAGCACAGTGCACGACGGACCGATAACGGCGGCGGTCGAACTCTCGATCGGCGGGATGACCTGCGCCTCCTGCGCAGCCCGCATCGAGAAGAAGCTCAACCGGATGGACGGCGTCGAGGCCACGGTGAACTACGCCACCGAGAAGGCCCACGTCTCCTACAGCGGCGACGTCCGGGTCGCGGACCTGATCGCGACCGTCGTCAAGACCGGTTACACCGCCGAGGAGCCCGCGCCGCCCACCCCTGCCGCCCCCGCGGCCGCCGGGGGAAGCGGCGGCGAGGAAGCGGACCGGGCACCGGCGCCCGACCCGGTGCTGTCCGCCCTGCGGCAGCGCCTGCTGGTCTCCGCGGCACTCGCCCTGCCCGTCGTCCTGCTCGCGATGATCCCCGCCCTGCAGTTCGACAACTGGCAGTGGCTGTCGCTGACCCTGGCTGCGCCCGTCGTGGTGTGGGGGGCCCTCCCCTTCCACAAGGCCGCCTGGACCAACGCCCGGCACGGTGCCGCGACCATGGACACCCTGGTCTCGGTCGGCACGCTCGCCGCCTTCGCCTGGTCGCTGTGGGCCCTGTTCTTCGGCCACGCGGGCATGCCCGGCATGCGGCACGGCTTCGATTTCGCCATTTCCCGCACGGACGGCTCCTCCGCCATCTACCTGGAGGTCGCGGCCGGGGTCGTCACCTTCATCCTCCTCGGCCGCTACCTGGAGGCGCGCTCCAAGCGGAAGGCCGGCGCGGCCCTCAAGGCCCTGCTGGAACTGGGCGCCAAGGACGTCGTCGTCCTGCGCGCGGGCGGGGAGGTGCGCATCCCGGTGGCCGAGCTCGCCGTGGGCGACCGCTTCGTCGTGCGCCCCGGCGAGAAGATCGCCACCGACGGCACGGTCGTCGAGGGCAGCTCCGCCGTGGACGCCTCCATGCTGACCGGTGAATCCGTCCCGGTCGAGGTGTCCGCGGGCGACTCCGTCACCGGCGCCACCGTCAACACCTCTGGGCGCCTGCTCGTGGAGGCGACCAGGGTCGGGGCCGACACCCAGCTCGCCCGGATGGCCAAGCTGGTCGAGGACGCGCAGAGCGGCAAGGCCGAGGTGCAGCGCCTCGCCGACCGGATCTCCGGGGTCTTCGTGCCCGTCGTCCTGGTCCTCGCGCTCGCCACCTGGACCGGCTGGCTGCTCGCCACCGACGACGCGACGGCCGCCTTCACCGCCGCCGTTGCCGTCCTGATCATCGCCTGCCCGTGCGCCCTGGGACTGGCCACGCCGACCGCGCTGATGGTCGGCACCGGGCGGGGCGCACAGCTCGGCATCCTGATCAAGGGCCCCGAGGTGCTGGAGTCCACCCGCCGGGTGGACACCGTGGTCCTCGACAAGACCGGCACCGTCACCACCGGCCGGATGACCCTCTCCCGCGCCGTCACCGCCGAAGGGATCGACGAACTCGAACTGCTGCGCCTGGCCGGGGCCCTGGAGCACGCCTCGGAGCACCCGATCGCCCGGGCCGTGGCCACCGCCGCCGCCGACCGGGCGGGCGCCCTGCCCGTGCCGGAGGGCTTCGAGAACATCGCCGGGCTCGGCGTCCAGGGCGTGGTCGACGGGCATGCCGTCCTGGTGGGCCGCGAGCGGCTGCTGGCCGACTGGTCGATCACCCTGCCCGAGGGGCTCGCACAGGCCAAGGCGGCCGCCGAGGCCGAGGGCGGCACCGCGGTACTGGTGGCCTGGGACGGAGCGGCGCGCGGGGTCCTGATCGTGGCCGACGCGGTCAAGGAGACCAGCGCCGAGGCGGTCGCGCGACTGCGGGAGCTGGGCCTGACCCCGGTCCTGCTGACCGGCGACAACCGGGCCGCGGCCGAGACGGTGGCCCGCGAGGTGGGCATCGACGAGGTGATCGCCGAGGTGCTCCCGCAGGACAAGGTGGACGTGGTGCGCCGCCTCCAGGCCGAGGGGCGCACGGTCGCCATGGTCGGCGACGGGGTCAACGACGCGGCCGCGCTGGCCCAGGCGGACCTGGGGCTGGCCATGGGCACCGGCACCGACGCAGCCATCGAGGCCGGCGACCTGACCCTCGTACGGGGCGACCTGCGGGTGGCGGCGGATGCGATCCGGCTCTCCCGCCGGACCCTGGCCACCATCAAGGGCAACCTCTTCTGGGCCTTCGGCTACAACGTCGCCGCGCTGCCGCTGGCGGCGGCCGGCCTGCTCAACCCGATGATCGCGGGAGCCGCGATGGCCTTCTCCTCGGTCTTCGTGGTGACCAACAGCCTGCGGTTGAGGTCCTTCCGATAGGGGATGACCTTCGCATCGTTCCCACACTTCCTTCACGGGAGACGCAGATCACAGTGACCTCGGCGTAACCATCCGGGGCCGTGACGGGTCTAATGGGGCGGTGCCAGGAACGTCTTGGGGGACGTTCCACGGAAACCTTGGGGGTTTTCCGTGGCACCCGCCGGCCGGGACACGTGCCCGCGGGAGGCTTTGAGCGGCCCTCCCGACCCGAACGGGTCCCGGCTCAAGGACGCCCCGATCCGGGTCCCGTGGGGGGAATCCGTTTCGGGGGGAATGGGAAACGCCCCGACCGTCGACCCGTGGGGGGATCGACGGCGGGGCGCTTCTTGTGTGCCTGGGGCGGTGCCGCGCGGCTCGGCGGGGCACCCTGGGGCCTCGGGTCAGCGGGCCTCGACGGGAACGAAGTCGCGCAGGACCTCGCCCGTGTAGATCTGGCGGGGGCGCCCGATGCGGGAACCCGGCTCCTTGATCATTTCCTGCCACTGGGCAATCCAGCCCGGGAGGCGGCCGAGCGCGAAGAGCACGGTGAACATCTCGGTGGGGAAGCCCATGGCCCGGTAGATCAGACCGGTGTAGAAGTCCACGTTCGGGTAGAGGTTGCGCGAGACGAAGTACTCGTCGGCGAGCGCGTGCTCCTCCAGCTTGAGCGCGATGTCGAGCAGCTCGTCGCTCTTGCCGAGTGCCGAGAGGACATCGTGCGCCGCCGCCTTGATGATCTTCGCCCGGGGGTCGAAGCTCTTGTAGACGCGGTGCCCGAAGCCCATCAGGCGGACGCCGTCCTCCTTGTTCTTCACCTTGCGGATGAAGGCGTCGACGTCGCCGCCGTCGTTCTTGATGCCTTCCAGCATCTCGAGGACGGACTGGTTGGCACCACCGTGCAGCGGACCCCACAGGGCCGAGATGCCGGCGGAGATCGAGGCGAACATGTTCGCCTGCGAGGAGCCGACCAGGCGCACCGTGGAGGTGGAGCAGTTCTGCTCGTGGTCCGCGTGCAGGATCAGCAGCTTGTCGAGCGCGGAGACGACGACCGGGTCCAGGTCGTACTCCTGGGCCGGCACGGAGAAGGTCATGCGCAGGAAGTTCTCGACGTAGCTGAGGTCGTTGCGCGGGTAGACCACCGGGTGGCCGACCGACTTCTTGTACGCGTAGGCCGCGATCGTCGGGAGCTTGGCCAGCAGGCGGATCGTCGAGAGGTGGCGCTGCTTCTCGTCGAACGGGTTGTGGCTGTCCTGGTAGAACGTGGACAGCGCGCTGACCACGGACGACAGCATGGCCATCGGGTGGGCGTCGCGCGGGAAGCCGTCGTAGAAGCGCTTCACGTCCTCGTGGAGCAGCGTGTGCTGGGTGATCTCGTTGCGGAAGGACGCGAGCTCGTCGACGGTGGGCAGCTCACCGTTGATCAGCAGGTAGGCCACCTCGATGAAGGACGACCGCTCGGCCAGCTGCTCGATCGGGTAGCCGCGGTAGCGCAGGATGCCCTGCTCACCGTCGAGGTAGGTGATCGCGGACTTGTAGGCGGCGGTGTTGCCGTAGCCACTGTCCAACGTCACGAGCCCGGTCTGGGCCCGCAGCTTCGAGATGTCGAAGCCCTGGTCGCCGACGGTGCTCTCCACCACCGGGTAGGTGTATTCGCCGTCCGCGTACCGGAGTACTACAGAGTTGTCGCTCACGTCATCCCTCACCGACGTAGTGCCTCTTCTTCGAGGTGCCCTGACTGCCTCTACCTTCCCCCATTTGGCGCAGGAGAGTGCACTCGGGGTCGGCGTTTGGTCCTTCCGACGGCACTGAGTGCCGCCAACTTGTCCATCCTGCCCCCTCCGAACGGCGGCGGGAACCCCAAATGATCGATCATTTAGGTGATGTTTCCCACCGGTATGCGGCCGGAGAGCCGCGCCGCCACCGCCGTGTACCTCCTACCTGCGGAAACGGTCCGCACGGCCTGACCGAGAGCCTTTCGGGACCCGACGAGGACGACCAGCTTCTTCGCCCTGGTCACCGCCGTGTAGAGCAGATTGCGCTGGAGCATCATCCAAGCCCCGGTGGTGACCGGGATCACCACGGCGGGATATTCACTTCCCTGGGAGCGGTGGATGGTGACGGCGTAGGCGTGGGCCAGCTCGTCGAGCTCGGAGAACTCGTAGCCGATCTCCTCGTCCTCCTCCGTCCGCACCGTCAGGCGCTGTTCGTCCGCGTCCAGGCCGACAACCACCCCGACGGTGCCGTTGAAGACGCCGTTGGCCCCCTTCTCGTAGTTGTTGCGGATCTGGGTGACCTTGTCGCCCACCCGGAAGACCCGGCCGCCGAAGCGCTTCTCCGGCAGGTCGGGGCGGGCCGGCGTCATCGCCTGCTGGAGCAGCCCGTTGAGGTTCCCGGCGCCCGCCGGGCCGCGGTGCATGGGTGCGAGCACCTGGACGTCCCGCCGGGGATCGAGGCCGAACCTGGCCGGGATCCTGCGGGCCGCCACGTCCACGGCGAGCACGCCCGCCGCCTCGGTGTCCTCCTCGGGGAAGAGGAAGAAGTCCGGCAGCCCGTCGGTGATCGGCGGCAGCCCGGTGTTGATGCGGTGCGCGTTGGTGACCACGCCGGACTGCTGGGCCTGCCGGAAGATCCGGGTCAGGCGCACCGCGGGCACCGGGCCGTCCTCGGCCAGCAGGTCCCTCAGCACCTCCCCCGCGCCCACCGACGGCAGCTGGTCCACATCCCCCACCAGCAGCAGGTGGGCCCCCGGGGCCACCGCCTTGACCAGCTTGTTGGCCAGCAGCAGGTCCAGCATCGAGGCCTCGTCGACCACGACCAGGTCGGCGTCCAGCGGCCGGTCCCGGTCGTACGCGGCGTCCCCGCCCGGTTTGAGCTCCAGCAGCCGGTGCACCGTGGAGGCCTCGGCCCCGGTGAGCTCCGACAGCCGCTTCGCGGCCCGTCCGGTGGGTGCGGCCAGCACCACCTTGGCCTTCTTCGCCCGGGCCAGCTCGACGATGGAGCGCACGGTGAAGGACTTGCCGCAGCCGGGCCCGCCGGTGAGGACGGCGACCCGGCGGGTCAGCGCCAGCCTGACCGCCTCCCGCTGCTCGGGGGCGAGCGCGGCCCCGGTACGCCCGGCGAGCCAGCCGAGGGCCTTGTCCCAGTCCACGTCCTGGAAGGACGGCAGCCGGTCGTCCTCGGCGCGCAGGAGCCGGCGCACCTGCCCGACCAGGGACAGCTCGGCCCGGTGGAAGGGCACCAGGTACACGGCGGTCAGCGGGTCGGGCCCGCCCTGCGGGTCCGGCACGGACTCCCGCACGACCCCCTCGGGGTCGGCGGCGAGCTCGGCCAGGCACTCGATCACCAGCCCGGTGTCGACCTGGAGCAGTTTGACCCCGTCGGCGATGAGCTTCTCCTCGGGCAGGAAGCAGTGGCCCTGGTCGGTGGATTGGGACAGCGCGTACTGCAGTCCGGCCTTGACGCGCTCGGGGCTGTCGTGCGGGATCCCGACGGCCTGCGCGATGCGGTCCGCCGTCAGGAAGCCGATGCCCCACACATCGGCGGCGAGACGGTAGGGCTGGTTGTTGACGACGGAGATGGAGGCGTCGCCGTACTTCTTGTAGATGCGCACGGCGATGGAGGTGGAGACGCCGACGCCCTGAAGGAAGACCATGACCTCCTTGATGGCCTTCTGCTCCTCCCAGGCGGCACCGATCAGCTTCGTCCGCTTGGGCCCCAGCCCGGGGACCTCGATCAGGCGCTTCGGCTCGGCCTCGATCACGTCGAGCGTGCCGGTCCCGAAGTGCTCCACGATCCGGTCGGCGATCTTGGGTCCGATGCCCTTGATCAGGCCGGATCCGAGGTACCGGCGGATGCCCTGGATGGTGGCCGGCAGGACGGTCCGGTAGTTCTCCACGGTGAACTGCTTGCCGTACTGCGGGTGGGAGCCCCAACGGCCCTCCATGCGCAGTGATTCGCCGGGCTGCGCGCCCAGCAGGGAGCCGACCACGGTGAGCAGGTCGCCGGCGCCGCGGCCGGTGTCGACGCGGGCGACGGTGTAGCCGCTCTCCTCATTGGCGTAGGTGATGCGTTCGAGGACGCCCTCGACCACCGCCCGCTGCACCGCCGCCCGTACCCCGTCCGTTTCCATGACCCGAAACTACCGGGCCGCGCCGACATCCCGTCAGGCCTGTGGACGAGGCCTCGGACAGCGCGAAGGGGGTCCCGCCTCGCGGCCGGACCCCCTCACGGTTACCCCTCCCGTGTCGGACTTCCCGATCCCCCCGGATCCCTCCCCGGAAGTCCCGACGCACCCTACGACCCTCGACCCCCACCGCAGGGTTGCATCCGAAGTCCCACCTTTATGTTTCCGTTACCCAACGCCTATCCGAGGTGCTGGCAAATCGGTACGGACGTAGCGTTTCAGGCATGAGCGAATCCTCATTGCAGGACGACGTGCTGGGCGAGCTCGGTGACGACCGGCTGAACGAGATCGCCTCGCTGCTCGGCACGGACACCGCCGGAGCGCGCGACACGGTGACGACCACGGTCGGGGCGATGACCGGCGGCCTCCGGCAGCAGGCCGACGCCGACGACGCGGACGGCGCGGAGGTCCGCAGGGCCCTCGCCGAGGTCGCCGAGCCCCCGCTGCAGGGCGTGTCCACGCTGGGCGGCGGTCTCGGCGGGCTGCTGAGCGGCGGAATGATGGCCGGGGTGCTGGCCAGGCTGAGCCGGCCCGTGGCCGACGCCGTCGCGAAGAAGACCGGGATCCCCGCGGCCACCGTCAGCCGGGTCGTCGAGCTGCTGATCCCGGTCCTGCTGGCGGTGTTCGCCAAGCGCGCCGCCTCCGGCCGGGCCGCCGGCACGCCCGCCGGAGGAGCCCCCGGCGCGCCCCCCGCGGGCGGGGGCGGCCTCGGCGACCTGCTGGGCCAGGTCCTCGGCGGCGACAGGAAGTAGCCGCCCCGGTGCCCGCACGGGCCGGGCGGTCCGGCGCGCGCGGGGCGTCCCCCCGGACCGCCCCGCGCGCTATCCTCGGGCGCCATGGACACGCCCGCGGCACCCCAGGCACCTGCGGACCCCGGGGCGAAGGGCCTGCTCCTGCGCGACCCGGCACCCGGCGAGCTGGGCTGGATCGTCCAGCGGCACGGCGCGCTGTACGCCGCCGAGTACGGCTGGAACGCCTCGTTCGAGGGCCTGGTGGCCCGGATCGTCGCCGACTTCGCCGAGGACCACGACCCGTACCTCGAACGGGTCTGGATCGCCGAGCTGGACGGACGGCCGGTGGGCTCGGTGATGTGCGTACGCGAGGAGGGCGCACCCGGCACCGCCCGGCTGCGGCTGCTCCTGGTCGACCCGGCGGGACGCGGCCGCGGCATCGGCAGCCTGCTGGTCGACACGGTCGTCTCCTTCGCCCGCTCGGTGGGCTACCGCGAGCTGGTGCTGTGGACCAACGACGTGCTGACCGACGCCCGCGGGCTCTACCTGAGGGCGGGCTTCACCCTGGTCGCCGAGCGCCCGCACCGCTCCTACGGGGTCTCCCTCATCGGGCAGGACTGGCGTCTGCCGCTGCAGGACGGCTCGCCGCGCTGACGGCCCCGCCGACCGGCGCGCGGGCGGCCGTACGGGGCCCCGGCCGTGCGGGGGCCAGCGACGTCAGTGCCACCCCGCCCACCAGCAGCACCGCCGCCACCCAGCGCAGGCCCGACACCTGCTCCCCCAGCAACAGCGCGGCCGATGACATCCCGAAGACCGGTACGAGCAGGCTGAACGGTGCCACCGCCGAGGCCGGGTAGCGGCGCAGCAGGTAGCCCCAGGCCCCGAAGCCCAACACGGTCGAGACCCACGCGACGTAGGCGATGACGCCCGCCCCGGACCAGTCCAGGGCCCGCAGCGCGGCCAGGTCGCGTTCGGGCCCCTCCAGCAGCAGCGACAGCCCGAGCAGCGGCAGCACCGGCACGGTACACACCCACACCATGAAGTTCAGCGCGTCGGGCGGGGATGCCTTGCGGGTCAGCACGTTGGAGACGCCCCAGCAGGCGGCGGCAGCCACGACCAGCGTGAAGCCGAGCACCGGCCCGGAGCTTCCCCCGTCCACGGCGGCGACGACGATCCCGGCGAGCGCCACGGCCATGCCGGTCACCCTTGCCCGGCCCGGCCGCTCCCGGAGCACGACGGCGGCCAGGACGGCGGTGAAGACGGCCTGGACCTGCAGGACCAGGGAGGACAGCCCGGCCGGCATGCCCGCGTCCATGCCGGTGAAGAGCAGTCCGAACTTGGCGATGCCGAGGGCGACCCCCACCCCCACGATCCACTTCCAGGCGACCTTGGGCGGCCCGACGAAGAACACGGCGGGCAGGGCGGCGACGAGAAAGCGCAGCGCGGACAGCAGCAGGGGCGGGAAGTGGTCGAGTCCGACCTCGATCACCACGAAGTTGAAACCCCAGACGGCGGCGACGAGCACGGCGAGTGCGGTGTGTACGGGACGCATGAACCGAGCATCGACCGGCCCGACCGTGTAGCACCAGCACGGATCTCTTCATCCATGGATGAAGCATCGCTGACGAATAGCATGGGGGGCATGCTCGATCTCGCCCGGCTGCGCGCACTGCACGCCGTCTCCGTCCACGGCTCGGTCGCGGGCGCGGCGGCCGCCCTCGGCTACACCCCCTCCGCCGTCTCGCAGCAGATCGCCAAGCTGGAACGGGAGACCCGCACCACCCTGCTGGAGCGGCGCGGACGCGGGGTCGCCCTCACCGAGGAGGCCCGCCACCTGGCGGACACCGCACGGGAGTTGCTGGCGATCGTGGAGCGCGCCGAGACCACTTTGGAGGAGCGGCGCGGCCGGCCGAGCGGGCTGCTCACGGTCGCCGCGTTCGCCTCGGCCGCGCGCGGCCTGCTGCCGGGGGTGCTGGCCGATCTGGCCCGCCGTCACCCGGCCCTGGACGTGCGCCTGACCGAGGTCGACCCGCACCTGTCCGTCGACCTCGTGGCCCGCGGCGTCACCGATCTGGCCGTGGCCCACGACTGGGACATCGCCCCGCTGCCCGCTCCCGAGGGGGTGGAGCAGGCCCTGATCGGGGACGACCGCTGCGACCTGGTGGTGCCGGCCGGGCATGCCTTCACCGCCCGGGAAACCGTCCGGCGCTCCGACCTCGGCGGTCAGCGCTGGGTGTGCCAGCCGCCCGGAAGGGTCTGCCACGACTGGCTGATGCGGACGCTGCGCACCGCCGGCTTCGAGCCGGACATCGTGCACGTCGCCGAGGAGAACCACACCATCGTCGCCCTGGTCGCGGCCGGTCTCGGGGTGGCGGTCGTCCCCCGGCTGGGCACCGGCGTGCTGCCTCCGGGGGCCGTGGCCGTCGCGCTGGAGCCGGGGCCCGTCCGCAGGCTGTACGCCCTCTGGCGGACCGGCGCCGCCCGCCGCCCGGCCATTACCGAGACGGTCCGCACCCTCCAGGAGCACTGGGCCGCGTCGGCCCCCCGTGCGGGCGGTCCCCCGGCCGGCGGACCGCCCGCACCGGCGGGGCGACACGCCCCGACACGCCCGGCCCCGCCCGGACGGCAGGGGTAGGGTCCGGCCCGTGCCGAACCACGCCTCCCGCCGGAACCTGCTCGCCGCGGCCGCCGCGGCCGCCGCCACGGCCGTGGGGGCTGTCGCCGCCACCTCGGGGCCCGCCCGGACCACCGCCGTAGACGCCCGCAACCCCGAGGAACCCGCGGGCCGCCGGCCCGACCTGGCCCGGCTGCGACACGCCGTCGACCGCATGAGCCTCGCCGAGAAGGTCGGCCAGCTCTTCGTCTGCCGGGCCTACGGGCATTCCGCGACCGATCCCGACCCGGCCGACGCCGAGGAGAACCGGGCGCAGTTCGGCGTGCGCACCGCCGCCGAGCTGGTGTCCCGCTACCACCTGGGCGGGATCGTCTACTTCGCCTGGGCCCACAACACCCGGACCCCGCAGCAGATCGCGGCGCTCTCGGCTGGCCTCCAGCAGGCCGCCCTCACCACCGGCTCCCGGATCCCGCTGCTGCTCTCCACCGACCAGGAGCACGGTGCCGTCGCCCGTATCGGCAAGCCCGCGACCCTGTTCCCGGGGGCGATGGCCCTCGGCGCCTCCGGTTCCGCCGCCGACGCCCGGCGCGCCGCCCGCATCGCGGGTGCCGAACTCGCCGCCATGGGCATCCGGCAGGACTACGCACCCGTGGCCGACGTCAACGTCAACCCGGCCAATCCGGTCATCGGCGTACGCTCCTTCGGCTCCGACCCGCAGGCCGTGGCGGAGCTGGTGGCGGCCCAGGTGCGCGGCTACCAGGGCGCCGGCGTGGCCGCCACCGCCAAGCACTTCCCCGGTCACGGCGACACCGAGACCGACAGCCATGTCGGGCTGCCGGTCATGCGGCACACCCGCGCCGCCTGGGAGGAGCTGGACGAGCCGCCCTTCCGGACCGCGGTGGAGGCCGGCGTCGACGCGGTCATGACGGCGCACATCGTCTTCCCCGCGCTGGATCCCTCGGGTGACCCGGCGACCCTCTCCCGGCCGATCGTCACCGGCATCCTGCGCGAACGCCTGGGCTTCCGGGGGGTGGTGGTCACCGACGCCCTGGACATGGCCGGGGTCCGCCAGAAGTACGGCGACGATCGCGTGCCCGTACTGGCTCTCCTGGCGGGCTGTGACCAGCTGCTGAACCCGCCGGACCTGCCGCTGGCCCACCGCAGCGTGATGGCGGCCGTCGCGTCGGGCGAGCTGGCCGAGAGCCGCGTCGAGGAGTCCGTGCTGCGGATCCTGGAGCTGAAGGCCCGTCGGGGCCTGTTCGACGAGGTCCGTCCCTCGGCCCAGGCGGTGGAGGCGACCGTCGGCGTGCGCGGGCACCTCGACGCCGCCGACCGGATCGCGGCCGCCACGACGACCCTGCTGGCGAACCCCGGCGGGCTGGTGCCGCTCGACGCCGGGGCCGCGCCCCGACTGCTGGTCACCGGGACGGATCCGGTCTCCCCCACCGCCGGCACCGGACCGCCCACGGTCGTGCTGGCCCGGGAGTTGACCGCGCTGGGCTGTCGGGCCGCGGCGGTGGCGCCGGCGCGCGCGGCCGCCGCGGCGCCGGGGCACGCGGCGGTGCTGGTGTGCACGTACAACGTCCCGGAGGAGGGCGGGACGCAGCGCACCCTGGTGGCCGACCTGCTCGCCACCGGTGTCCCGGTGATTCTGGTGGCGCTCCGCAATCCCTACGACTCGGCCCGCCTGCCGGCCTGCGCGGCGGAGCTGGCCACGTACTCCTGGGGGGACGCGGAGATGCGCGCGGCGGCCCGGGTCCTCACCGGGGCGGCCCGGCCCGAGGGCCGCCTGCCCGTTCCGGTACCGGGCCGCTACCCACTGGGCCACGGGTTGACGCTCGACACCTGAGACGCGGACCCGAGACGGGGCATCCGGTGTCCGAGGTCCGACACGGCGGAGGGCGTGCCCGCGGGATGCGGACACGCCCTCGCCGCCCACCGGCCGGGGCTACGGGCGCAGCTGGGGCTCACGCTCCAGGTCGCGCAGGTCGAGCTCGGCGTCCGGGGCGGCCAGCGGTGCCGCCCGGCCCGGATCGGCGAGCGCGGCGGCCGGGGCGACCCCGGCCCACTGGAGGATCTTGGCGGTGGCCAGGGCCTTCTCGCCGTCCATGAGCTTGGCGACGTTCGCGCCGTGGTTGGCGCCCGGGGCGATCATCACGTAGCTGTCGTGCGCCGTGTACCCGATGCGGAACGGCTCGGCGCCCCACGGGTCGTTCTGCCCGTACACGAACAGCATCTGGTGGGCGTTGTCGCGCACCCACCGGTCGATGTCCGCCATGGCTCCCGGCTGGAAGGTCATGGGGATGTCGCGGGGCACGAAGTTGCGCGGCGGCTGGTAGCCGTAGCGGCTCAGGTTGCCCAGGTGCGGCTGCTTGATGTTCGGGGAGCCGAGCTGGGTGCCCGCCTGGTAGTAGTACGGCGTGTACGTCTCCAGGCCCTGGTCGGTGTAGGCGGAGAAGCCGGAGATCGCGTCGATCGAGTCCCAGATCTGCTGGTCGGTGGCGGTGGCCGCGGCCGGGATCGAGCCGCAGTCGGCCAGCAGGCTGTACTGCCAGAAGGCCCACACGTAGTCGAGCACGACGGCCTCGTAGGCCCGGTCCAGGCTGCCGACGGTGGTGAAGGTCCAGCCGTTCTCGGCGGCGGCCGCCGCGTACCTGGCCTCCAGCGGCTCGCGGCGCACGAGGGCCTCGCGCTGGAGGGCGTTCAGCCTGTCGCGGCACTCCTTGGTGCCGACCTTGGCGAAGAACCGGTCATAGGCCGAGTCCTGCTGGTCGACGACGTCGTTGGGCGCGACGTACGCGACCACACCGTCCATGTCGTGCGGGTAGAAGCGCTCGTAGTACGTCGCCGTCATGCCGCCCTTGCTGCCGCCCGTGGCCAGCCAGTTCTTCTTGTAGATCTTCTTCAGGGCGGTGAAGATGCGGTGCTGGTCACTGGCGGCCTGCCAGATGTCGAGGTTGGCCCAGTCGGCCGGGGCGGGCCGGGAGGGCGTGAAGAACCGATACTCCATGGACACCTGGTTGCCGTCGATGATGGCCGTCGGCTCGCTGCGGCGCGGGTTGGTGCTGACGTTGTAGCCGGAGGTGAAGAACACCGAAGGACGCGAGACGTCCTTGTGCAGCAGGGTCAGGCGCTGGGTGAAGGTGCCCTTCCACGGCTGCCGGTGGTCGACCGGCTGCTCGTAGTTCAGCACGAAGAATCGGTAGCCGGGGTACGGCTTCTCCTCGATCAGGCTCATCCCGGGAATGCCGAGGATCTGGTCCTTGATGTCCGCGGCGGCCGCTGGCCCCGCGGCGGTGGCCGCCTGAGCCGTGGAGCCGGCCGCACCCATGGTGCCGATGAGCACCACGAGCGACAGCAGCCATCCGAGCGTCTTGCGCATTCGCCCTCCCCTTGGGTTCACTTCGGTCGCCGTGAACCTAGCGGGGCCAACACGCTTCTGAACAGACTCAGTTGGGACTGTCCGTCAGCAAAGGATCCAGCCGGAGTCGGCCGAGCCGGCTCCCACGTTCCCCTTGACGTACACACAGCGGCTGATCGCCCCCACGGTGACGGGCCCGGCATGCCGGGTGAACCGTCCGCCGTCGCGCACGGGTGCGCCGCCGCGCGGCTGGATGCTCACCGCCATCCGCCGCCGCTCTCCGGCGGTCCGGGCCACGGCCATCGCACAGGCCCGGCTGCGGCTCTTGTAGACGCGCAGCTCGCCCGCATCGAAGGGCACCGTCCGGACCAGCCGGCCCGCACACCCGCCGCCGGCGGCCCGGACGGGCGCCCCGGCGAACAGCCCGCCGACGCAGAGCCACAGGGCCGCTGTGAGCGCTCCCAACGACGCGGCCCGACGGCCCCGCCCGCTCAGCCCGTTCACCATCCAGTCCCCCGATCGGTCGTACGCACGACGCACGCGCGCACGCACGTACGACGCCCGGACGCCGCGAAAGGTTGCCGCCCCCAAGGACCGGACCCGTCCCGCCCCGGTCCGCCCCTCGCTCGTACGGGTGCATCCGCAACTCCCCGGCGGGAACGGGGGAGTTCGCAACCCACCGGGACATTACGCTAGGTGACCGCAAGCCCGCACAACGTGTCCGCAGAGCCGGGGGCGGACGGAGCCGTGAAAGGCACTCACATGACGAACGACCTGCTCGACCGCAAGCTGGAGCGCGCCTTCACGCACCTGGACGCCGACCGGAGCGGGGTGATCGACGCCGACGACATCATCGCGCTCGGCTCCCGGCTGCTGACCGCCCTCGCGGAGCCGGCCGACTCGCCGAGGGCCGCCCTCGTGATGGGCGGGCTGGCCGACTTCTGGCAGGACCTCTTCACCGAGCTGGACCTGGACCGCGACGGCAAGGTCACGCCCGAGGAGTACAAGCTGGGCATGACCCGGCTGTACGCGCAGGGCGGGCCGGCCTACGACCGCTCCTTCCGCCCGATGATGCGGGCGCTCCTCACGATCGTGGACACCGACGGCGACGGGCGCATCAGCCCGGAGGAGTTCCACCGGGCGCAGGAGGCCTTCGACACGAACCTGAGCCCCGCCCACACCGAGGCGCTGTTCCGGCGGATCGACGCGGACGGGGACGGCACCCTGACCGTGGACGAACTCCTCGGCGCGGTACGGGACTACTACACCGGCGAGGACGAGGACGCCCCGGGGAACCTGCTGTTCGGCGAGTTCTGACCCGGGGGCCCGGCCTTTCAGGCCGCCGCGTGCTCGTCCTCCCCGACGAAGGTGCGCCACAGCTCCGCGTACCGCCCGCCGAGCGCGAGGAGGTCGGCGTGCGGGCCGTCCTCGACGACGCGGCCCCGGTCCATCACGACGACCCGGTCGGCGCGCGCGGCGGTGGTCAGCCGGTGCGCCACGACCAGGGTGGTGCGCCGGCCCGCCAGCCGGTCCGTCGCCCGGTTGACCTGGGCCTCGGTGGCCAGGTCGAGGGCGGCGGTGGCCTCGTCCAGCAGCAGCACGTCCGGGTCGACCAGCTCGGCGCGGGCCAGCGCGATCAGCTGGCGCTGGCCTGCGGAGAGGTTGCGGCCGCGTTCGGCGACGGTGTGCAGGTAGCCGCCGTCCAGGGTGGCGATCATGGCGTGGGCGCCGACCGCGCGGGCGGCGGCCTCCACCTCGGCGTCGCTCGCGTCCGGCCGACCGTAGGCGATGGCGTCGCGAACCGTCCCCGGGAAGAGGTACGACTCCTGGGGGACGACGCCCAGCCGGTGGCGGTACTCCGTCAGGTCGAGCTCCCGCAGGTCGGTGCCGTCGGCGGTGATCCGCCCGGAGGTCGGGTCGTAGAACCGGGCCACCATCTTCACCAGCGTGGACTTCCCCGCCCCGGTCTCGCCGACGAAGGCCACGGTCTGCCCGGCGGGTATGCGCAGGCTGATCCCGGCCAGGGCGTCGCCCTTCTCGCCGCGTTCGGCGGCCGTCCCGTACTGGAAGCGGACGTTCTCGAAGGCGATCTCGCCGCGCAGCTCCGGCAGTTCACGCGGGGCGGCGGGCCGCGGGGTGGTGGTGGGCTCCCGCAGCAGCCCCTGGATGCGGCCGAGGGAGACGGTGGCCTGCTGGTAACCGTCGAAGACCTGGGAGAGCTGCTGGACCGGGGCGAAGAAGAGGTCGATGTAGAGCAGGTACGCGACGAGGGCGCCGGTGGTGAGCGTCCCGGCCTCCACCCGGCCCGCGCCGACGATGAGCACGGCGGCCGCGGCGGCCGAGGACAGGAGCTGGACGAACGGGAAGTAGACCGATATCAGCCACTGGCCGCGGACCCGGGCCTGCCGGTAGGAGTCGCTGCGCTCGGCGAAGCGGGTGGCGCCGGAGCCCTCGCGGCGGAAGGCCTGCACGATGCGCAGGCCGGAGACGGACTCCTGGAGGTCGGCGTTGACCAGGCTGACCCGGTCGCGGGCGAGCTCGTAGGCGGCGACCGACCTGCGGCGGAACACGATCGTCCCGACGACCAGGACGGGGAGGGTCGCGAAGACGATCAGCGCGAGCTCGACGTCCAGGACGAGCAGGGCGATCAGGATCCCGAAGAAGGTGAAGACGGAGACGACGGCCGTGACCAGCCCGGTCTGGAGGAACGTGGACAGCGAGTCCACGTCCGTGGTCATCCGGGTCATGATCTTGCCGGTCAGCTCGCGCTCGTAGTAGTCGAGCCCCAGCCGCTGGAGCTGGGCGAAGATCTTGACGCGGAGGGAGTACAGGACGCGCTCGCCGGTGCGGCCCGTCATCCGGGTCTCGGCGAACTGTGCGGCCCACTGGGCTACGACGACGGCGAGGGCGAGCCCGGCGGCCACCCAGACGGCGCCGAGCACGGCCGCTTCCACGCCCTGGTCGATGCCGTGGCGGATCAGGATCGGCAGGAGCAGTCCGGATCCCGCGTCCACGGCCACGAGGGCGAGGCTGATGGCGAGCGGTGCCCAGAACCCCCTGAGCAGGCGGCGCAGCCCATAGCTGTCCTCGGCGGCGGCCGCGCGGGTCTCGTCCACGTCGGGCCGGTCGTCGGCGGGCGGCAGCGCGGCCACCTGGGCGAGCAGTTCGGGAGTGGCGGGCGTCCCGGCCACCGCACCGGCCATCGAGTGGCCGGCTCCGGGCACGCCCACACCGGCGGCGGGGGCCGTGCCGGGGCCGGTCGCCGCGTCCGGCTCCTCACGTCGGCGCCACAGCTCGGGGGTGATCCCGGCGGGGACCCTGCGCTTGGCGTTGACGGGCTCGGAGTCGATCTCGGCTTCCAGCTCGATGTCGCGTTCGAGGTCGCGGTCGAGCTCGCTCTCGAACTCGGCCATCGCGAGGGCGTCCGGGGTCCGCGGCGAACCGGCGCCGAGCGCGTCGGGGTCGGTCAGCAGCCTGCGGTAGAGCGGCGAGCGCTTCTGGAGCTCTTCGTGCGTCCCGATCTCGGCGAGCCGCCCGCGGTCCAGCACGGCGATCCGGTCGGCCAGCGCGAGCGTGGAGCGGCGGTGGGCGATCAGCAGGGTGGTCCGGCCGGCCATGACGGCGCGCAGGGCCTCGTGGATCTCGTGCTCGACGCGGGCGTCCACGGCGGAGGTGGCGTCGTCGAGGAGCAGCAGCCGGGGGTCGGTGAGGATGGCGCGGGCCAGGGCGATGCGCTGGCGCTGGCCGCCGGAGAGGGTCAGGCCCTGCTCGCCGACCTTGGTGTCGTACCCGGCGGGCAGCGCCCGGACGAATCCGTCGGCCTGGGCGGCGCGGGCGGCGGCCTGGATCTGCTCGTCGGTGGCGTCGGGATGCCCGTAGGCGATGTTCGCCCGGATGGTGTCGGAGAAGAGGAAGGAGTCCTCGGGGACGAGGCCGATCGCGCCGCGCAGGGACGTGTAGGTCAGCTCGCGGACGTCGTGACCGCCGATGCGGACGGTGCCGCGGTCGGCGTCGTAGAAGCGCGGCATGAGGAGGGAGACGGTGGACTTTCCGCTGCCCGAGGCGCCGACGACGGCGACGGTCTCGCCCTCCGCCACCGACAGCGAGAAGCCGTCGAGGACGGGCCGCTCGGGGTCGTAGCCGAAGCGGACGTCCTCGAACTCGACGGTGGCGGGCGCGTCGGCGGGCAGTTCGTGTACGCCCTCCCGGATCGCGGGCTCGGTGTCGATGAGCTCGAAGACCCGCTCCGCGCCGGCCCGGGCCTGCTGGGCGACGGTGAGGACCATGGCGAGCATGCGGACGGGGCCGACGAGCTGCGCGAGGTAGGTGGAGAAGGCGACGAAGGTGCCGAGGGTGACCTGCCCTTCGGTGGCCATCCAGCCGCCGAGGGCCAGCATGGCGACCTGGGCGAGCGCGGGCACGGCCTGGAGGGCGGGGGTGTAGCGCGAGTTGAGGCGGATGGCCCGCATCCGCCCGGCGAACAGCCGGCGCCCGGCCTCGCGGAGCTTGCCGGTCTCCTGCTCCTCCTGGCCGAAGCCCTTGACGACGCGTACGCCGGTCACGGCCCCGTCGACCACGCTCGCGACCGCGGCCGCCTGGCTCTGCGCGTACCAGGTGGCGGGGAAGAGCTTCCTGCGGCTGCGCTTGGCGATGAACCAGAGCGCGGGCGCCATCAGCAGCGCGACGACGGTCAGCAGCGGCGACAGCCACAGCATGATCCCGAGGGACATCCCGAAGAGCAGGAAGTTCCCGATGGTCATCGGGAGCATGAAGAGCAGGCCCTGGATCAGCTGCAGGTCCGTGGTGGCGCGCCCGACGACCTGCCCGGTGGACAGCTCGTCCTGGCGCCGCCCGTCGAGGCGGGAGATGGTGTCGTACATCTCGGTGCGCAGGTCGTGCTGCACGTCGAGGGCGAGGCGTCCGCCGTAGTACCGGCGTATGTAGGTGAGCACGTACACGAGCAGGGCCGCGGCCACGAGCATCCCCGCCCAGGGACCCATGGGCTTGGAGCGGTCCCCGATGACGTCGTCGATGATCACCTTGGTGACCAGTGGCACGAGCGCCATGACGGCCATCCCCGCCAGCGAGGAGCCGAGAGCGAGCAGCACGTTCGCCCTGTACCGCCAGGTGTGGGCGGCCAGCCGCCTGACCCAGCCCCGTTTCTCCCCCGCCGCTGTCTGTGCCGCCGCCACGTAGGCCTCCCCGTTCGGTCCTGTCCTGCCGGAAGCGGGAACGCCCCGACCGGCGGATTTCATCCCGCCGCAACCATTCGAACGTGTACTCCGGGCGCCTCCGGCGCACCCGGGGAGCCCCGGTTCGTGGTCCGTCCGGGTCGCGGGGCCGCTTCGCGCGGGTACGGGTTCAGACGGGTACGGGTTCAGAGGTGGGTGGGGGCGAACATCCTGAGGGTGGCCGGGAGGACCAGGACCGAGGGGCCCGGGGTGGCGAGGGCCTTCCTGAGGTCACCCGTCAGCGACTCCGGGGTGGTCGTGGCCGCCGGGACGCCGAAGGACCGCGCCAGGGCGGCGAAGTCCGGGCGGGTGAGGTCCGTGCCCGTGGTGCGGCCTTCGAAGGCGTCGGTCATGTACGCGCGCAGAATGCCGTAGCCGCCGTCGTCCACGATCAGCCAGGTGACGTCCAGATCGTGCTGCCGGGCCGTCGCCAGCTCCGCGAGCGAGTACATCGCGCCGCCGTCCCCCGAGACGGCGAGCACCGGGGTGCCCGGCTCCGCGACGCAGGCGCCGAGGGCCGCCGGGAAGGCGTAGCCGAGGCCGCCCGCGCCCTGGGCCGAGTGCATGGTGTTGGGGTGCCTGGCGTCGAAGGCCGACCACGCCCAGTAGGACAGGATCGTCATGTCCCAGAAGGACGGCGAGCGGGCCGGCAGCGCGGTCCGGATCGAGGCCAGGAGGGACTGCTCCAGGGCCAGGTCCTGGTCCGCGAGGCGGGCCGCGATGTCCTCCAGGACCATGCGGACCCGCTCGGGGGCGTGGTCGTCCTGCCGCTCGTCCACGGTCTCCAGCAGCGCCTGGAGGGCGAGGCGGGCGTCGGCGTGGATGCCCAGGGCCGGGTGGTTGGACTCCAGCTTGCCGAGGTCCGCGTCGATCTGGACGACCCGGCCCGTGGGGAAGAAGGTGTGGTAGTTCGAGGACAGCTCGCCCAGGCCCGAGCCGACGACGAGGAGCACGTCGGCGTCCTCCAGGAAGTCCGTCATGTGGCGGTCCTCCAGCCAGGACTGGAGGGACAGCGGGTGCGTCCAGGGGAAGGCGCCCTTGCCGCCGAAGGTGGTGACCACGGGTGCGCCCAGCCGCTCCGCCAGCTGCCTGAGCTTGCCGGAGGCGTCCGAGCGGACGACCCCGCCGCCCGCGATGATCACCGGGCGGGAGGCCCGCGACAGCCAGTGGGCCGCCACCGCGGTCAGCTCCGGGCGGGGCGCGAGCTCGTGCGGGGTCGCGTCCATGCCCGTGACCTGCGGGACGATCGTCTCCGACTGCAGGACGTCCTCCGGGATCTCCACCCAGACCGGGCCGTGCGGGGCCGTGAGCGCTGACTCCCAGGCCTCGGCGACGACCGAGGGGATCTGGGAGGCGGTGCGCGCCTCGTGGACCGACTTGACCACGTCGCGGAAGGACGCGGACTGGTCGCGCAGCTCGTGCAGGTGGCCGCGCCGCCCGCCGCCGAGGCCTGCGACCGGCACCTGGGAGGAGATGGCGAGCACCGGCGCGGAGGCCGCCGCCGCCTCCGCCAGGGCCGGCAGGGCGGTGAGCGCGCCGGGGCCGGTGGACAGCAGGAGGGGTGCCGCCTCGCCGGTGATCCGGCCGTACGCGTCCGCCGCGAATCCGGCGTTGTTCTCCACCCGCAGGGTGACCAGCCGCAGGTCGGAGCGCCCCACCGCGTCGAAGAGGCCGAGGGCGTGCTGCCCCGGCAGTCCGAACACGGTGGTGGCGCCCAGCGAGCGCAGCGTCTCCACGACCAGGTCTCCGCCCGTGCGCCCCGGCGGCGGCGCGAGCGCGGCGGCCGTCTGGGCCGCGGTGGGACGGAGTACCAGGTCGTGGTCGTGCGTCACGGGGTGCGGTGCCCTTCTTGCTTCGCCTCGCCTTGCTTCGCCTTCGGCCTACTTCGCCTTCGACGCCGCGATCTGGCGGCTCATGATGGTGGTGAGCTCGTACGCGGTGTGCGAGGCCGCGACCGAGGTGATCTCCGCGTGATCGTACGCCGGGGCGACCTCGACCACGTCGGCGGAAACGAGGTTGCAGGAGGACAATCCGCGGATGATCTCCAGCAGCTCGCGGGAGGTCATGCCGCCCGCCTCGGGGGTGCCGGTGCCGGGCGCGTGCGCCGGGTCCAGGACGTCGATGTCGATGGAGATGTAGAGCGGGCGGTCGCCGATGCGCTGGCGCAGCTGGTCGGCGACCTCGTCGGCGCCGCGGCGGTAGACGTCCGCCGAGGTGACGATGCCGAAGCCCATCTTCGCGTCGTCGTCGAGGTCCTGCTTGCCGTACAGCGGGCCGCGGGTGCCGACGTGGGAGAGGGCCTCGGTGTCGAGGATGCCTTCCTCGACGGCGCGGCGGAACGGCGTGCCGTGGGTGTACTCGGCGCCGAAGTAGGTGTCCCAGGTGTCCAGGTGCGCGTCGAAGTGCAGCAGGGCGACCGGACCGTGCTTCTTGGCGACGGAGCGGAGCAGCGGAAGGGCGATGGTGTGGTCGCCGCCGAGGGTCATCAGGCGGGAGCCGCCCGCGAGGAGCTCGTCGGCAGCGGCCTCCACCGTCTCGACGGCCTCGTTGATGTTGAAGGGGTTCACCGCGATGTCACCGGCGTCCGCGACCTGCGCGAGGGCGAAGGGGGAGGCGTCCTGCGCCGGGTTGTAGGGGCGCAGCAGGCGGGAGGCCTCGCGGATGGCGTTGCCGCCGAAGCGGGCGCCGGGGCGGTAGGAGACGCCGGAGTCGAAGGGCACGCCGACGACGGCGACGTCGGCGGAGCCGACCTCGTCGAGGCGGGGCAGCCGGGCGAAGGTCGCCGGGCCCGCGTAGCGCGGGATGCGGGAGGAGTCGACGGGTCCGCGCGGCTGCGTGCTCATGGCTGTGCCTCTTTCTCTGGCCTGACGTGTGCGGTCCTTCGAGCGTAAGTGCGCCACACGCGGGTGGGGAGTGTACGTTTCATCCATCTGGCCCTGCTGATGTGTACGGAGTATCCATGGCTGCCGCTGCTCGTGATCCGGAGTACGGCAACGGACCGGCAGGTGAGCCGTTCACCCCGCCGGTGTCCCTCACCTCGCTGCTCGCCGACCGGGAGCTCGGCCTGCGCCACCTGGCCGGACCGGCCGCCGCCGGGGTGCACGGCGTGCACGCCTCCGAGATGCCCGACCCCTCCCCCTACCTGCTCGGCGGCGAGCTGCTGCTGACCGCCGGGGCGGGCCCGGCCGAGGACCCCGACGGGTACGTGGCCCGGCTGGCCGGGGCGGGGGCGGCCGCCCTCGGCTTCGGCGTGGCCCCGGTGCACGAGGAGGTCCCGGCCGCACTGGTCGAAGCCTGCGCCCGGCACGGGCTGCCGCTGCTGGAGGTTCCCCCGCGGACCCCGTTCTCGGCAGTCGCCCGCGCGGTGGGGCGGCTGACCGCGGAGGCCCGGACCCGGGAGCTGCGCCGGACCACCGAGGCCCAGCAGGCCCTGGCGGCGGCCGCGGCCCGGCCCGATCCGGTCCCGGCGGTGCTGGCCCGGCTCGCCGCGAGCCTGGGCGGCTCGGTCGCCCTGTGGCCGGGCGGCCGGACGGCGGGCCCGGAGCTGCCGCCCCTCGCCCGGGAGGCGCTCTCCGCGCTGCTGGCCCGGGTCGGCCGCGAGGACGGTCCCGCCACGGCGACGGACCGGGCGGGCGGACACCACCTGGCCGCCTACACCCTGGCCGGGCGGGCCGCACTGGGCACCGCGACCCCGGCCCGCACGCCCGGCGACCACACCGTGGCCTCGGTGGCCGCCGTACTGCTGACCCTGCTCACCGCCGAGCGGCCCGCCGGGGTCGAGGCCGCGGCCCTGACCCGGCTGCTGCTCGACGGGGATCCGGCCGCCGCCCTGGCGGCCGGGCCGTGGTACGCCGTGCACGCCCGCGGCACCGGGGACCCGCGGGCCCTGGCGGCCGCGCTGGGCGCCGTACTGCTGGACCCGCACGAGGGCGGCGTACGCCTGCTGACCGAGCGGGAGCCCGGCGCGCAGCCCGGCTGGCGGCTGGGCGTGAGCGCCCCGGCGGCGCCGGACGCGCTGCCGGCCGCCGGCGCCCAGGCCGAGCGGGCCCTCCGGCGCGCGGAGGCGGCCCGCACCCCGCTGGCCCGGCACACCGATACCGGCTTCGCGGGCCTGGTCGGGGAGGCCGAGGCCCGCGCCCACGCCGAGGCCCTGCTCGGCCCGCTCTCCCCCGCGCTGCGCGAGACGCTGCGGGCCTGGCTGGCGCACCACGGCAGCTGGGACCGCGCGGCAGCCGCCCTGGGGGTGCACCGCAACACCGTGCGCCAGCGGATCGCCCGCGCCGCGGCACTCCTGGACCGGGACACGGACGACCCGGACGTCCGGATGGAGCTGTGGTTCGCGCTGCGCACCCCGGAGCCGCGCACCCTGGAGCCGAGCGGCGGCGCAGGCTCATCCGGCGGGGCGGCGTCGGGCGGTGGGACGGACGCCGCGCGGCACCCCGGCCGTGCGGGCGGCAGGGCGGTGCGACCGGACGGAGGCGGCACGTCGACCGCCGTCGGCCACGCGGGTGAGCCACCCCACTCCACCCGTGGCGGCTCCGCTCTGGACAGCCAGAGTGACCGACCGGTAACTTAGTCTGAGCAAGCGCTTAGCCATAGGCGGCGGACCGCCGCGACCGAAGGGAGCCGGCCGTGCGCCGCACCGTTTTCAACGAGGACCACGAGGCGTTCCGCGAGACCATCCGCGCCTTCGTCGAGGCCGAGGTCGTCCCCGTCTACGACGAGTGGTTCGCCGCCGGCCAGGCGCCGCGCGACTTCTACTACAAGCTCGGCGAGCTGGGCGTCTTCGGCATCAACGTGCCCGAGGAGTTCGGCGGCGCCGGCCTGGACACCCACAAGTTCGAGGCCGTCCTCTACGAGGAGACCTCCCGCGCGGGCGTGAACTTCGGCGGCTCCGGCGTGCACGTGCTGCTCGCCCTGCCCTACATCAAGATGCTCGCCGACGACGAGCAGAAGAAGCGCTTCCTGCCGAAGTTCGTCTCCGGCGAGGAGATGTGGGCGCTGGCCATGACCGAGCCGGGCACCGGCTCCGACGTCGCGGGCATGAAGACCACTGCCAAGCTCTCCGAGGACGGCACCCACTACGTCCTGAACGGCGCCAAGACCTTCATCACCGGCGGCGTGCACGCCGACCGCGTGATCGTCTGCGCCCGCACCTCCGCCCCGAGCGAGGACGACCGCCGCTTCGGCATCTCCCTGTTCGCCGTGGACACCAAGTCCGAGGGCTACTCCATCGGCCGCAAGCTCGACAAGCTGGGCCTGAAGACCTCCGACACCGCCGAGCTGGCGTTCGTCGACGTGAAGGTCCCGGTCGAGGACCTGCTGGGCGAGGAGGGCAAGGGCTTCTACTACCTCGGCCACAACCTCGCCTCCGAGCGCTGGGGCATCGCCTTCGGTGCGTACGCCCAGGCCGCCGCGGCCGTCCGGTTCGCCCAGCAGTACGTCACTGAGCGCACCGTCTTCGGCAAGCCCGTCGCGCACTTCCAGAACACCAAGTTCGAACTGGCCGCCTGCCAGGCCGAGGTGGACGCCGCCCAGGCCGTCGCCGACCGCGCCCTGGAGGCCCTGGACGCCGGCGAGCTGACCCCGGCCGAGGCCGCCTCCGCGAAGCTGTTCTGCACCGAGGTCGCGCACCGCGTCATCGACCGCTGCCTCCAGCTGCACGGCGGCTACGGCTACATGAACGAGTACCCGATCGCCCGCCTGTACGCCGACAACCGCGTCAACCGCATCTACGGCGGCACCAGCGAGATCATGAAGTCGATCATCGCCAAGTCGATGGGTCTGTAAGTCCCCTTGAACGAGGCACTGACGGATCTCCTCGATCTGCTCGACCTGGAGCAGATCGAGGAGAACATCTTCCGCGGCACCAGCCGTACCTCCCTGGTGCCGCGCGTGTTCGGCGGCCAGGTGGCCGCGCAGGCCCTGGTCGCGGCCGGGCGCACGGTGCCCGCGGACCGTCTGCCGCACTCGCTGCACTCCTATTTCCTGCGCACCGGCGACTCCGGCGCCCCGATCGTCTACTCCGTGGACCGGATCCGCGACGGGCGGTCCTTCACCACCCGGCGCGTGGTCGCCGTCCAGCACGGGCAGCCGATCTTCCACCTCTCCGCGTCCTTCCAGACGTACGAGGAAGGGCTGGAGCACCAGGTCCCGATGCCGTCCGCACCGGACCCCGAGTCCCTGCCGACGGCCGCCGAGGCGCTGCCGCGGTACCGCGAGACCTTCCGCGACCCGGGCACCGTCGAGCGGCTGCTGGAGGCGCGCGGCGCGGTGGACCTGCGGTACGCGACCACCCCGCCCTGGGGCACCGTCGGCGAACCGCTGGAACCGCGCTCGCAGGTCTGGTTCCGCACGCAGGGCAAGCTGGCCGACGACCCGCTGCTGCACACCTGCCTGGCCACCTACGTCTCCGACATGACCCTGCTCGACGCGGTCCTGCTCGCGCACGGGCGCGGCGGCTGGGCGGTGGGCGACGTGGTCGGCGCCTCGCTCGACCACGCGATGTGGTTCCACCGGCCCTTCCGCGCGGACGAATGGCTGCTGTACGACCAGGAGTCCCCCTCGGCCCACGGCGGCCGCGGCCTGGGCCAGGCCCGCATCTACACCCAGGACGGCCGCCTGGCGATCACGGTCATCCAGGAGGGCGTGGTCCGCGTCCCGCGGACCTGACAGCGCGGCGGACCGGAGTCCGGGACCGCCGCCCCGCTCCAGAACTCTCGCAGCACCGGCTCGACGTGGCGGCCATCGGGGCCGGACACCCGCTCCGGCGCGAGCTCGCCATTCCGCCAACGGCGTTGCGCCCCCGGGCGGTCCTGCGACGGCACCGTCCGCCACTCGGCGGCCGTGCCTTCCGGGGTGCGGCGCGCGGGGTGCGCAGCCACGCCGGACACCCTCGCCAACGGCTCGGGGACATTCCCCCGCGGGTGCCGCCCGGGCCTGCGGACGACCCCGCCCGGCGGCAAGTCCGACCCCGCGGCACGCCCTTGAGCGTCATCGGCCTGGACGGAGAGCGGATCGCGCCGCTTCAGAGGCTTCGCCGTGCGACGACCGCGACCCCGGCCGCCGACGGCGTGCCGGACACCGGCCGGGAATCGCGGCCGGGGCCTTCTCGCCGCCCGCCCGGGCCCGCCGTCAGCTCAGGCCTGCCGCGTCGAGCAGGTACGCCACCATCGGGTCGTAGAAGCGCGGGTCGCGGACGTGGTCGTCGAGCGGGACCGCGACCTGGAGGGTGCCTTCGGCCTCGCCGAGGAAGAGGGCCGGGTCGTTGCAGTCGGCGTAGCCCACCGCGTCCAGGCCGCGCTGGGCCGCGCAGCCCGCCCAGCCGTGGTCGGCGACGACGAGGTCCGGCTGCGGCCGGTTCTGCGCCGTCAGCCCGTCCAGGATGGCGGCCATCGGCTCCGGCGAGTGGGTGTGCCACAGGGTCGCGCCCCGCTCCAGCACGGCGACGTCCGCGAACTGCCACACCGAGCCCTCGTCCGCCATCAGGCCCTGCGGGATCACCACGATCTCGCAGCCCGCGGCCCGCAGGGCCGCCGCCGTCGCCCGGTGGACGTCCAGCAGGCCGCCCGGGTGACCGGTGGCGAGCAGCACGCTCTGCCGGTCGGCCGCCGCCTTGCGCAGCCGGGCCGCCAGCCGGTCCAGGCCGGCCACCGTCAGCTCGGGGTCGATGGTGTCCTGGCCGAAGCGGAACGCCGGGTCGTCCACGACGCCGCAGCGCTCGGCCATCACGGCGAGGACGTCCTGCTCGTCGGTCCAGCGGTCGCCCAGTTCCAGGCCGAGCCAGTAGTGCCGGTCGCCGTTGGCGAGCTTGCGGTAGTGGGAGAGGTTGTTCTCGCGCGGCGTCGCGACCTGCCCTGCGATCCGCGTGCGGACCAGATGGTCGACGAGTTCGGCGCGGCTCGGCGTTCCCACGGATCGGTCGGGCGTCTCTATCGGCTTCGGCATACGGGCCATTCTGCCGCCGCCGGGCCGGAGGCGGCGCGTCCATTCCGGTCGGCGGACGCCCCGGGTCACGCCGACAGCGCCCCGAACGCCCCGTGCGCGAGCCTGCGCAGCAGCGACTCCGTCGCCTCCCGACCGAGGGCCGCGAGGTGCGGGGTGGAGTTGAGCAGGCCGAAGACCGCGTGCACGGCGACGCGTACCTCGGCCTCGCCCGTCTCGGGGTGCAGTTCCCGTACGACCTCCACCCACAGCTCCACGTACTGGCGCTGGAGCTGCCGTACGAGCTTGCGGTCCTCCTCCCGCAGCCGGTCGAGCTCCCGGTCGTGCAGGGTGATCAGCGCCCGGTCGTCGAGGGCGAAGTCGATGTGGCCGTCGATGAGGGAGGACAGGACCCGGGCCGGGTCCCCCGCCGCCTCCGCGACCCGGTGGCGGCCGCCGGTGAGGAGGCGTTCGCTGATGCCGACGAGGAGCTCGGCGAGCATGGCGTCCTTGCCCGCGAAGTGCCGGTACAGGCCGGGGCCGCTGATGCCCACGGCGGCCCCTATCTCGTCCACGCCGACGCCGTGGAACCCGCGCGCGGCGAAGAGGCGGGCGGCCTCGCTGAGGATCTGCTCGCGTCGGGTCGGGGCGGCCGCTCTGGTGCTCATGGGAAACCATTCTAGACAGGGCCGTTAGCGGTCGTTAACCTGAGCTCACGAGCGTTAACGCTCATTAACCGCCTGGAACGAGCAAGGGAGCTCGACCGATGCAGCAGGCACCAGTGCTGACGAGCGCCGCGGACCCGGCGTCCGAGGCCTGGCGGACCAACGAGGCCGCCCACCGCGAGCTGACCGAGGGCCTGCGCGCCCGGCTCGATGCGGCCCGGCTCGGCGGCGGCGAGAAGGCCCGCGCCCGCCACACCGCCCGCGGGAAGCTCCTCCCGCGCGACCGCGTGGACGCCCTCCTCGACCCGGGCTCGCCCTTCCTGGAGCTGGCGCCGCTGGCCGCGGAGGGCATGTACGGGGGCGCCGCCCCCGCCGCCGGGGTCATCGCGGGCATCGGCCGGGTGAGCGGCCGCGAGTGCGTGGTCGTCGCGAACGACGCCACCGTCAAGGGCGGCACGTACTACCCGATGACCGTCAAGAAGCACCTGCGCGCCCAGGAGGTGGCCCTGGAGAATCGTCTCCCCTGCCTCTACCTGGTCGACTCCGGCGGCGCCTTCCTGCCGATGCAGGACGAGGTCTTCCCCGACCGGGAGCACTTCGGTCGCATCTTCTACAACCAGGCGCGCATGTCGGGCGCCGGCATCCCGCAGATCGCCGCCGTCCTCGGCTCCTGCACCGCGGGCGGGGCGTACGTGCCGGCCATGAGCGACGAGGCCGTCATCGTCCGCAACCAGGGCACGATCTTCCTCGGCGGCCCGCCGCTGGTGAAGGCGGCCACCGGTGAGGTGGTCACGGCCGAGGAGCTCGGCGGCGGCGAGGTCCACTCCCGCGTCTCCGGCGTGACCGACCACCTCGCGGAGGACGACGCGCACGCGCTGCGGATCGTCCGCAACATCGTGGCGACCCTGCCCGGGCGCGGGGCCCTGCCCTGGTCGGTCGAGGCCCCCGAGGAGCCGAAGGTGGACCCGGCCGGGCTGTACGGCGCGGTGCCCGTCGACTCGCGCACCCCCTACGACGCCCGCGAGATCATCGCGCGGGTCGTGGACGGTTCCCGCTTCCAGGAGTTCAAGTCCGAGTTCGGCCAGACGCTGGTCACCGGCTTCGCCCGGATCCACGGGCACCCGGTCGGGATCATCGCCAACAACGGCATCCTGTTCGCCGAGTCCGCCCAGAAGGGCGCGCACTTCATCGAGCTGTGCGACCAGCGCGGCATCCCGCTGCTCTTCCTCCAGAACATCTCCGGCTTCATGGTCGGCCGCGACTACGAGGCGGGCGGCATCGCCAAGCACGGCGCCAAGATGGTGACGGCCGTGGCCTGCGCCCGCGTCCCGAAGCTGACGGTGGTGGTCGGCGGCTCGTACGGCGCCGGCAACTACTCGATGTGCGGCCGGGCCTACTCGCCCCGCTTCCTGTGGATGTGGCCCAACGCCAAGATCTCCGTCATGGGGGGCGAGCAGGCCGCGTCCGTCCTGGCCACGGTCAAGCGCGACCAGATCGAGGGCGCCGGCCAGGAGTGGCCGACCGAGGACGAGGAGGCCTTCAAGGCCCCGGTCCGCGCCCAGTACGAGGAGCAGGGCAACGCCTACTACGCCACGGCGCGGCTGTGGGACGACGGGGTCATCGACCCCCTGGAGACCCGGCAGGTGCTGGGACTGGCCCTGACCGCGTGCGCGAACGCCCCGTTGGGTGATCGCGGCTTCGGCATCTTCCGTATGTGACGTGATGTGACGTGAGGACCTCACTGATGTTCAGCACTGTTCTGGTCGCGAACCGCGGCGAGATCGCGGTCCGGGTCATCCGCACCCTGCGGGAGCTCGGCATCCGCTCCGTGGCCGTCTTCAGCGACGCGGACGCCGACGCCCGCCACGTACGGGAGGCCGACACGGCCGTCCGGATCGGCCCGGCGGCGGCCGCGGAAAGCTATCTGTCGGTGGAGCGGCTGTTGGATGCCGCGCGGCGGACGGGCGCCGAGGCTGTCCACCCCGGCTACGGCTTCCTCGCCGAGAACGCCGCCTTCGCGCAGGCCTGCACGGACGCCGGGCTGGCCTTCATCGGCCCGCCCGCCTCCGCCATCTCCCTCATGGGCGACAAGATCCGCGCGAAGGAGACCGTGAAGGCGGCGGGCGTGCCCGTGGTGCCCGGCTCCTCGGGCAGCGGACTGACCGACGCCGAACTGGTCGCGGCCGCCTCGGAGATCGGCATGCCGGTCCTGCTGAAGCCCTCGGCGGGCGGCGGTGGCAAGGGCATGCGGCTCGTACGCGACGAGGCGGTGCTGGCCGAGGAGATCGCGGCGGCCCGCCGCGAGGCGCGTTCGTCCTTCGGCGACGACACGCTGCTGGTCGAGCGGTGGGTGGACCGGCCCCGGCACATCGAGATCCAGGTCCTGGCGGACGCCCACGGCAATGTGGTCCACCTGGGCGAGCGCGAGTGCTCGCTCCAGCGCCGGCACCAGAAGGTCATCGAGGAGGCCCCCTCGGTCCTGCTCGACGAGAAGACCCGCGCGGCCATGGGCGCGGCGGCGGTCGACGCGGCCCGCTCCTGCGGCTACGTCGGCGCGGGCACGGTGGAGTTCATCGTCCCGGGCGGCGACCCGTCCTCCTACTACTTCATGGAGATGAACACCCGCCTCCAGGTCGAGCACCCGGTAACGGAGCTGATCACCGGCCTGGACCTGGTGGAGCAGCAGCTGCGCGTCGCCGCGGGCGCGCCCCTCGACCTCACCCAGTCCGAGGTGACGCTGACCGGGCACGCCATCGAGGCCCGGGTCTGCGCCGAGGACCCGGCGCGCGGCTTCCTGCCGTCCGGCGGCACGGTCCTGGCACTGTCGGAGCCGTCGGGCGGTGCGGTCCGCACCGACTCCGGGCTGACCGCGGGCGTGCCGGTGGGCTCGACGTACGACCCGATGCTGTCCAAGGTCATCGTCCACGGGCCGGACCGGGCCACCGCGCTGCGCATGCTGCGGGGGGCCCTGGCCGACACGGTGATCCTGGGCGTCCAGACGAACGCCGGCTTCCTGCGGCGGCTGCTGGCCCACCCCGATGTGGTGTCCGGGGAGCTGGACACGGGTCTGGTCGAACGGGACCTGCCGGCCCTGCTCCCGGAGGGGGTGCCGGACGAGGTGTACGCGGCGGCCGCGCTGCTGGCGGGCACCGCGCCGGAGCCGCCGGCGGCGGGATGGGTCGACCCCTTCGACGCCGCGAGCGGCTGGCGCCTGGGCGGCACCCCCGCCTGGACGGCCCACCACTTCCGCCTCCCCGGCCAGGACCCGGTGGAGGTCCGTACCCGGCAACTGGGCGCCGAGCAGGAGATCCTGCTGGACGCGGTCGGTGGCGGCGCACCGGCCCGCGGCCGGATCGTCGCCCTCACCCGTGACGCCGTCACCGTCGAACTCGACGGCGTCACCCACCGCTTCAGCCACGCCGCCTCCCCGGAGGGGACCTGGCTCGGCCGCGACGGCGACTCCTGGCACGTCCAGCGCCACGACCCGGTGTCCGCCCACGGCGCGGCCGGTGCCGGGGCGGACACCCTCGCGGCCCCCATGCCCGGCACCGTCACCGTCGTCAAGGTGGCCGTCGGCGACCGGGTGACGGCAGGTCAGAGCCTGCTGGTGGTCGAGGCGATGAAGATGGAGCACGTCATGTCCGCACCGCACGCCGGCACGGTCACCGAGCTGGACGTCTCGCCCGGCACCACCGTCGCCATGGACCAGGTCCTGGCCGTCGTCACGCCGGACGAGGAGGAGGGCGCATGATCGGGCTGCCCATGACCGTCCCGGCCACCGGTCTGCCGGCCCGGGTCCGCATCCACGAGGTCGGCGCCCGCGACGGCCTGCAGAACGAGCAGACGACCGTCCCCACCGAGGTCAAGGCGGAGTTCGTGCGCCGCCTCGCCGCCGCCGGCCTGACCACGATCGAGGCGACCAGCTTCGTGCACCCCAAGTGGGTGCCCCAGCTGGCGGACGCCGAGCAGCTCTTCCCGCTGCTCGCCGACGTGGACGCCGCGCTGCCCGTCCTGGTGCCGAACGAGCGCGGCCTGGACCGCGCGCTCGCGCTCGGGGCCACCCGTATCGCGGTGTTCGGATCGGCCACGGAGACCTTCGCCTCCCGCAACCTCAACCGGACCGTCGCCGAGTCCCTCGCGATGTTCGAGCCCGTCGTGGCCCGTGCCCGGCAGGGCGGGGCGCACGTGCGCGGCTATCTGTCCATGTGCTTCGGCGACCCCTGGGAGGGTGCCGTCCCGGTCCACCAGGTCGTCTCCGTGGCCAAGGCCCTGCTCGACCTCGGCTGTGACGAGCTGAGCCTCGGCGACACCATCGGGGTCGCCACCCCGGGCCACGTCCAGGCCCTGCTCTCCGCGCTGAACGAGGCCGGTGTCACCACCGACCGGATCGGCGTGCACTTCCACGACACCTACGGCCAGGCCCTGTCCAACACCCTCGCCGCGCTCCAGCACGGGGTGACCACCGTCGACGCCTCCGCGGGCGGCCTCGGCGGCTGCCCGTACGCCAAGAGCGCCACCGGCAACCTCGCGACCGAGGACCTGGTGTGGATGCTCGACGGTCTCGGCATCGAGACCGGGGTCGATCTGGCCGCCCTCACCGCCACGAGCGTGTGGATGGCCGAACGGCTGGGACGCCCCAGCCCCTCCCGTACCGTCCGCGCCCTCTCCCACAAGGAGTAGTCACACCATGTCCCTCGACCACCGGCTCACCCCTGAGCACGAGGAACTCCGCCGCACCGTCGAGGCGTTCGCCCACGACGTCGTCGCCCCGAAGATCGGCGACCTGTACGAGCGGCACGAGTTCCCCTACGAGATCGTCGCCGAGATGGGCCGCATGGGCCTGTTCGGTCTGCCCTTCCCGGAGGAGTACGGCGGCATGGGCGGGGACTACCTCGCCCTCGGCATCGCCCTGGAGGAGCTGGCCCGCGTCGACTCCTCCGTCGCCATCACCCTGGAGGCGGGCGTCTCCCTCGGCGCCATGCCCCTGTACCTCTTCGGCACCGAGGAGCAGAAGCGCCAGTGGCTGCCGAAGCTGTGCTCGGGCGAGGTGCTGGGCGCCTTCGGCCTCACCGAGCCCGGGGCGGGATCGGACGCCGGCGGTACCCGTACGACCGCCGTCAAGGACGGCGGCGAGTGGGTCATCAACGGGTCGAAGTGCTTCATCACCAACTCGGGTACGGACATCACCGGCCTGGTCACCGTCACGGCCGTGACGGGCCGCAAGGCGGACGGCCGTCCGGAGATCTCCTCGATCATCGTCCCGTCCGGCACGCCGGGCTTCACGGTGGCCGCCCCCTACTCCAAGGTGGGCTGGAACTCCTCGGACACCCGTGAGCTGTCCTTCGACGGCGTACGGGTCCCCCTGGCCAATCTGGTGGGCGAGGAGGGCCGCGGCTACGCCCAGTTCCTGCGGATCCTCGACGAGGGGCGGATCGCCATCTCCGCGCTCGCCACGGGCCTCGCGCAGGGTTGTGTGGACGAGTCGGTGAAGTACGCCAGGGAGCGGCACGCCTTCGGCAGGGCGATCGGGGACAACCAGGCCATCCAGTTCAAGCTGGCCGACATGGAGATGCGCGCCCACATGGCCCGCATCGGCTGGCGCGACGCGGCCTCCCGGCTGGTGTCCGGCGAGCCGTTCAAGAAGGAGGCGGCGATCGCGAAGCTGTACTCCTCCACGGTGGCCGTGGACAACGCCCGTGACGCCACGCAGATTCACGGCGGCTACGGCTTCATGAACGAGTACCCGGTGGCCCGCATGTGGCGCGACTCCAAGATCCTGGAGATCGGCGAGGGCACCAGCGAGGTCCAGCGCATGCTGATTGCACGCGAGTTGGGCTTCGCCGGCTAGTTCGACGGCCCGTGCGGGCGCGGGCGGCGCGAGGGGGCCCGAAAAAACTTAGGGCCCCCTTACCGTTTCCGGCCAAGGTTAGGCTAACCTTCCCCACGAACGGCACGCTGGTGGCCGCCCCGGTACGCACGAAAACGGACATCGATTATGCCCAAGTCCCGCAGCAACTCCCTCACCCGTCGCGGCCTCGTCGCCGCGGGCGGCGCCCTCGGGCTGGTCGCCGCGCTCGCCGCGTGCGGCGGCACCGACTCGGCGAAGGGCGACGGCGACAAGGGCAGCACCGCCACCGCGTCCTCCGGCGCCTGGAGCTTCAAGGACGACCTCGGCAAGGACGTCAGCGCCACGTCCACGCCGAAGAACATCGTCGCCTTCACCGGCACCGCCGCCGCGCTGTACGACTACGGCGTCCAGGTCAAGGGCGTCTTCGGCCCGACCAAGACCGCCGACGGCAAGCCCGACGTCCAGGCCGGCTCGATGGACATCTCCAAGGTCGAGATCCTCGGCAACGTCTACGACGAGTTCAACGTCGAGAAGTACGCGGCCCTCAAGCCCGACCTGCTCGTCACCAACACCTGGGACGGCTCGTACTGGTACGTGCCCGAGGCCTCCAAGGACAAGATCCTGAAGCTGGCCCCGCACGCCGCGATCGGCGTCGGCGGCGACGTCTCGATGGACAAGGCCCTGGAGCGCACGGCGGACCTCGCCAAGTCCCTGGGTGCCGACATGAACGCCAAGACCGCCGCCGACGGCAAGGCCCGTTTCGAGGCCGCCGCCGCCAAGGTCCGCGAGGCCACCAAGGCCAACCCGGGCATCAAGGTCCTGGCCGGCTCCGGCTCCGCCGACCTGTTCTACGCCTCCACCCCGGACACCTCGGCCGACCTGAAGTACTTCAAGACCCTGGGCGTGGAGTTCATCACCCCGGACAAGCTGGACGAGGGCGGCTTCTTCGAGAGCCTGAGCTGGGAGAACGCCGGCAAGTACAAGGCCGACCTCATCCTGCTCGACAACCGCACCGGCACCCTGCAGCCGGAGGAGCTGAAGGCCAAGGCCACCTGGGCCGAGCTGCCCTCCGTGAAGGCCGGCCAGGTCGCCCCGCGCACCACCGAGCCGATCTACTCGTACGACAAGTGCGCGCAGATCCTGGAGGACCTCGCCAAGGCCCTCCAGAACGCCAAGAAGGTCGCCTGACCCACGCGCGGCGCCCGGTGACCCCGGGCGCCCGCTCCCAGGGCGGGTCCGCGCGGGCACGCCCTGGACTCGTCTGCAGGCCGTACCGACTTCCAGGGGGACCACCCGCATGACCGCCACCGCGTCCGGCGCCCCGGCTGTGGCGCACTTCCGCTTCTTCACGCTCGAAGTGCTCCGTACGCGCCGCCTGGGCCACTCGTTCCTGCGGGTCACCTTCGGCGGCGAGTCCCTCGCGGACTTCCGCTCCGGCGGCTTCGACCAGAGCCTGTCGCTCTTCCTGCCGCCCTCCGGCGCGGAGCACACCGTGCTCCCGTCCACGGACGAGGACACCTGGTTCACCGCCTGGCGCGGCATGCCGGACGAGGAGCGGCCGGTGATGCGCTCCTACACCGTGCGCGAGCAACGCCGCGACGGGACGGGTGCGGTCGAGGTCGACATCGACTTCGTGCTGCACGGGGACTCCTCCCCCGCCTCCCGCTGGGCCGGGCGGGCGAGCGCCGGCCGCCGGATCCTGGCGATCGGCCCGGCCGTCGCCGAGAACAAGTCCGTGCGCTTCCAGGCCCCGGCCGACGCCGGCGCCGTCTGGATGTACGCCGACGAGACCGCTCTGCCGGCCGCGGCCGGGATCCTGGAACGGCTGCCGGCCGATACCCGGGTCCGGGCCTGGTTCGAGGTTCCGCACGAGGACGACCGGCTCGCACTCGCCGCGCCCGCCGACGCGGACATCACGTGGATCGTGCGCGGGGGCGACGACCGGGAGCGGACCGGGCGGGTGCTGGACGCGCTCCGCTCCGCGCAGGCACAGGCGCAGGAACAGGCACAGGCACAGGCGCAGACGCAGGGTGTGGAAGCCCCGTACGTGTGGCTGGCCGGCGAGGCGGGCACCGTTCGCGCGGTGCGCCGCCACTTCGTGCAGGAACGATTCGTCGACCGTCGCTCGGTGCGCTTCACCGGCTACTGGCGGCTCGGCGCGAGCGAGGAGCAGCTCCTCGCGGAGGCGTACGCGGGCAAGGCTCCCAGCGAGGACCCCGGTTCTGAGTTGTAGTCAGCTCCCGGGATTTTCACGGCAGTTCGCGATGGGCTCCGGCTTCGGCCGGGGCCCATCCTCATTTGGTCATTCTACTTAGGTTAGGCTAACCTAAACATTACCCGCCCCACCCTCCCCCTCTCCCCCCTGTCCGGAGGAAAGTTGATGCGCCGGCATCTGCTGAACGAGACGACCGCGGACATCTACCGCCGTTCCGTCACCGAGGGCGTCGACCGTGTCGCCGCCAAACTCGCCACCACCGAACGGCCGCACACCGGTATATCCGTCGACGAGCTCGCCCCGGTCATCGACGGGATCGACCTCGACACCCCGCTCGGGGACTCCTCCGCCGCGCTCGCCGAGCTGGAGGACGTCTACCTGCGCGACGCCGTCTACTTCCACCACCCGCGCTACCTGGGACACCTCAACTGCCCGGTCGTCATCCCCGCGGTGGTCGCGGAGGCCGTGATGGCCGCCGTCAACTCCTCCCTCGACACCTGGGACCAGTCCATCGGCGGCACGCTCATCGAGCGCCGCCTCATCGACTGGACCACCGGCCGCATCGGCCTCGGGGAGAAGGCGGACGGCATCTTCACCTCCGGCGGCAGCCAGTCCAACTTCCACGCCCTGCTGCTGGCCCGCGATGAGGCCTGCCGCACCGTCATGAAGCGCGCCAAGGAAGCCGGTATCGGCCTGACCAAGGCCGAACTGCTCCCGAAGCTTCGCATCTTCACCTCCGAAGCCAGCCACTTCAGCGTGCAGAAGTCGGCCGCCATGCTCGGCCTGGGCTACGAGGCCGTCATCTCCGTGCCCGTCGACCGCAACCGTCGCATGGACACCTCCGTCCTCGCGCTGGAGCTGGAGGAGTGTGCCGCCGAAGGCCTCTTCCCCATGGCCGTCGTCGCCACCGCCGGCACCACCGACTTCGGGTCCATCGACCCGCTCCCCGAGATCGCCCGCCTGACCGCCGAGCACTCCGCGTGGATGCACGTGGACGCCGCCTACGGCTGCGGACTGCTGGTCTCGCCCACCCGCCGGCACCTCCTCGACGGCATCGAGCACGCCGACTCGGTCACGGTCGACTACCACAAGTCGTTCTTCCAGCCCGTCAGCTCCAGCGCGATGCTGGTCCGCGACCGCGACACCCTCAAGCACGCCACGTACCACGCCGACTACCTCAACCCGCGGCGCATGGCCGAGGAGCGGATCCCGAACCAGGTCGACAAGTCCATCCAGACCACGCGCCGGTTCGACGCCCTCAAGCTCTGGATGACGCTGCGCATCATGGGCGCCGACGGCGTCGGCTCGCTCTTCGACGAAGTCATCGACCTCGCCGCCGCCGGCTACGACGTCATCGCGGCCGACCCGCGCTTCGAGGTCGTCGTCGAGCCGCAGATCTCCACCCTCGTCTTCCGCTTCCTGCCCGGCGACGGCGTTCCCGCGGAACTCCTCGACGAGGCCCAGCTCCACGCCCGCAAGGCGCTCTTCGCCTCCGGCGAGGCCGTCGTCGCCGGCACCAAGGTGGACGGGAGGCAGTACCTGAAGTTCACCCTCCTCAACCCGCAGACCACGACGGCCGACATCGCAGCCGTTCTCGACCTCCTCGCCGCACACGCCGAGCAGTTCCTGGGAGAATCCCTTGCCGTCCACCACTGAGCCGTACGACTTCATCGGCATCGGCCTCGGTCCCTTCAACCTGGGACTGGCCTGCCTGACCGCGCCGATCGACGAGCTGAGCGGCCTGTTCATCGAGTCGAAGCCGCACTTCGAGTGGCATGCGGGGATGTTCCTGGACGGCGCGCACCTGCAGACGCCCTTCATGTCGGACCTGGTCACCCTCGCCGACCCGACGTCGCCGTTCTCCTTCCTGAACTACCTCAAGGACCAGGACCGGCTGTACTCCTTCTACATCCGGGAGAACTTCTACCCGCTGCGCACCGAGTACAACGACTACTGCCGCTGGGCCGCCGACCGCCTCGACAACGTCCGGTACTCGACCTCCGTCACCGAGGTCACCCACGACGAGCGCACCGGCCTCTACGAGGTCCACACCGACCGGGGCGAGACCCACCGCGCCCGCCGCCTGGTCCTCGGCACCGGCACCTCGCCGCACGTCCCGCAGGCCTGCGCCGGCCTCGGCGGCGACTTCCTGCACAACGCCGCCTACATGCCGAACAAGGCGGAGCTGCAGAAGAAGAAGTCCATCACCCTGATCGGCTCCGGCCAGAGCGCCGCGGAGATCTACTACGACCTCCTCACCGAGATCGACGTGTACGGCTACCAGCTGAACTGGGTCACGCGATCACCGCGCTTCTTCCCGCTGGAGTACACCAAACTGACCCTGGAGATGACCTCCCCCGAGTACGTGGACTATTTCCACGCCCTCCCGGAGGACACCCGCTACCGGCTGGAGACCCAGCAGAAGAACCTCTTCAAGGGCATCGACGGCGACCTGGTCAACGCCATCTTCGACCTGCTCTACCAGAAGAAGGTCACCATGCCGGGGGCGGTGCCGACGACCCTGCTGACGAACACCTCGCTGAACAGCACCGCGTACGACACCACCACGGGCGCCTACACGCTGGGGCTGCGCCAGGAGGAGCAGGAGCGGGACTTCTCCCTCGCCACCGAGGGCCTGGTCCTGGCCACCGGCTACACCTACCGCACCCCCGACTTCCTGAACCCGGTTCGAGGCCGCCTCAACTTCGACGGCCGCGGCCGCCTCGACGCCGCCCGCAACTACAGCGTCGACACCACCGGCCACGAGGTGTACCTCCAGAACGGCACCACCCACAACCACTCCTTGACCTCCCCCGACCTGGGCATGGCCGCGTACCGCAACGCGTACATCGTCGGTGAGCTGCTCGGCCGCGCGTACTACAAGGTCGAGAAGTCCATCGCGTTCCAGCAGTTCGCCGCCCCGGAAGGCACCCACGCATGAGCACCACCGACACTCTCTACTCCCGGACCGACCCGGTCCTCGGGGACTTCGCGATCCGCCCGCTGGACCCCTTCGCCGACGCGGAGCTGCTGCACGGCTGGGTCACCCACCCCAAGGCCTCGTTCTGGATGATGCAGGACGCCTCGCTGCCGGACGTGGAGCGCGAGTACGTGCGCATCACTGCGCACGAGCACCACCAGGCCTTCATAGGCCTGCACGAGGGCCGCCCGGCCTTCCTGATGGAGACCTACGACCCGAGCCGGTTGGAGCTGGTCGGCCTGTACGAGGCACGGCCCGGCGACGTCGGCATGCACTTCCTGGTCGCACCCGCGGACCGGCCGCTGCACGGGTTCACCCGCGCGGTGATCACCACCGTCATGGCCGCGCTCTTCGCCGACCCGGCCACCCGCCGCGTCGTCGTCGAGCCGGACGTCGCCAACACCGCCGTGCACGCCCTGAACGAGGCCGTCGGCTTCGTGCCGGAGCGCCGGGTCACCAAGCCGGAGAAGGAGGCGCTGCTGAGCTTCTGCACCCGCGAGCAGTTCGAGGCCGCCACCGGCATCACCCGGGAGGTGTCCGCATGAGCCTCTCCGACGCCGTCTCCCACCTCTCCCCCGAGCTGTGGGACCGCGCCAACCGCGCCCTGGTCCGCAAGGCCCTCGCCGAGTTCGCGCACGAGCGCCTGCTGACCCCGGTGTCCCTCGGCGGCGACCGCTACGCGGTCGTCTCCGACGACGGCGCCGTGGAGTACCGCTTCGACGCCGCCCGGCAGGTCCTGGACCACTGGGCCGTCGACGAGGCCACCATCACCCGGCTGCGGGACGGGCTGCCGCAGCCGCTGGACGCCCTCGACTTCCACATCGAGTTCCGGCAGACCCTGGGGTTGAGCGCGGACGTCCTACCGGTCTACTTGGAGGAGATCTCCTCAACCCTGGCGGGCGCGGCGTTCAAATACACGAAGCCGCAGATCGCCGCGGCCGTGCTGGCCAAGTCCTCCTTCCAGGACATCGAGACCGGCATGACCGAGGGCCACCCCTGCTTCGTCGCCAACAACGGCCGGCTCGGCTTCGGCGTGCACGAGTACCACGCGTACGCCCCGGAGGCCGCGAGCCCCGTCCACCTGATCTGGGCGGCCGCGCACAAGGACGTCGCCACCTTCACCGCGGGCGCCGGCCTGGAGCACGACAGCTTCCTGCGCGCCGAGCTGGGCGACGCGGCGGTCGAGCTGTTCGCCGCGAAACTGCGCTCCCTGGACCTGGACCCGGCGCACTACCTGCTCTTCCCGGTCCACCCCTGGCAGTGGTGGAACAAGACCACGGTCACCTTCGCCGCGGAGATCGCCAGCAGGCGGCTGGTGCTGCTGGGCGAGGGCGAGGACGCCTACCTCCCGCAGCAGTCGATCCGCACCTTCTTCAACACCACCACCCCGACCAAGCACTACGTCAAGACGGCCATCTCCGTCCTGAACATGGGCTTCATGCGGGGCCTGTCGGCCGCCTACATGGAGGCCACCCCCGCCATCAACGACTGGCTGCACCAGCTGATCGAGTCCGACGAGGTCCTGCGCTCCGTCGGCTTCTCGATCATCCGTGAGCGGGCGGCCATCGGCTACCGGCACCTGCAGTACGAGCGCGCCACCGACCGCTACTCGCCGTACCGCAAGATGCTGGCGGCCCTGTGGCGCGAGTCCCCGGTGAACTCCCTCGGGGACGGCGAGCGGCTGGCCACCATGGCCTCGCTCCTCCACGTGGACGCCGAGGGCGCCTCGTTCGTCGGCGCCCTGATCGAGGAGTCCGGCCTCACCCCGGCCGAGTGGCTGAAGCCCTACCTGCGCGCCTACCTGCTGCCGCTGGTGCACTGCTTCTACCGGTACGACCTCGCGTACATGCCGCACGGCGAGAACACCATCCTGGTCATCAAGGACGGCGTCGTGCAGCGTGCGATCTTCAAGGACATCGCCGAGGAGATCGTCATCATGGACGCGGACGCGGTGCTGCCGCCCGCCGTCGAGCGGATCCGGGCGGACGTCCCGGAGGACATGAAGCTGCTGTCGATCTTCACGGACGTCTTCGACTGCTTCTTCCGCTTCCTGTCCTCGATCCTCGTCACGGAGGGCATCTGCACCGAGGACACGTTCTGGAAGGCCGTTGCCGACTGCGCCCACGACTACCAGGACTCCATGCCGGGTCTGGCGGAGAAGTTCCGGCGCTACGACTTCTTCGCGGAGGAGTTCCAGCTGTCCTGCCTCAACCGCCTCCAGCTGCGCAACAACGCGCAGATGGTCGACCTCTCCGACCCGTCCGCCGCGCTCCAGCTGGTCGGCAACCTCAAGAACCCCGTCGCGGCCTTCGCCCGGCGGTGACACACGGGGCGGGGGAGGTGCCGATACGGTCCCTCGACACCTCCCCCGCGCCGGCGGCGTAGCGGCGCAATCGCGTGGCCGGTCGGCCCTCTTCGCCGTCACGTCCTCGCCGCGTCCGGGCGGAGGCCCCGCCCGTCACCGTGTCCAGGGCACGTCCGGGGCCCGGAAGTACCCGATGTCCTGGGCGTCCAGGCGGGGGGCCTGGGCGGCGAGGCGGCGGCTGTACGCCGTCCAGTCCAGGGCGGCCGCCGGGGACCAGCCCAGCTCCGCCAGGCCCAGCACCCGCGGGAACGCCATCAGCTCCCACTCGGCCCGCGTCGCGACGTTCTCCGTCCACAGCGGGGCCTCCACCCCGAGCACCGCCGACTCCGGCACCCCGGCCAGATAGGCCCCCGGGTCCCAGGAGTACGACCGCGCCACCGGGACGTGGCCCGCCCAGGCCAGCCCCGGCCCCGTTTGCGCCCCGTACTTCATGTCCAGGTACACCCGGTCGGCCGGTGACAGGATCAGCGGGTGCCCGGCCCTCGCGGCCGCCGCCACCGCCGACCGGTCCGCCGCCGGGGTCCTGTCGTGGCCCCAGTACTGCAGGACCGCGCCCGCCGCCGGGCGTGCCGAGGCCAGTTGGTGCCAGGCCACCACCGTCTTGCCGTGGCGGCCCACCACCTCCTGCGCCCGGTCCATGAAGGCCGCGTAGTCCGCCGCCGGCGTGGCGTGCGCCTCATCGCCGCCGATGTGCAGGTAGCGGCCCGGAGTGAGCTCCGCCAGTTCGCCGAGCACCTCGTCGACGAAGGTGTACGTCCGCTCCTGCGCCACGCACAGCGAGCTGAAGCCGACCTTGGTCCCGGTGTACCGGGGCGGTGCCTTCCCGTCGCAGTTCAGCTCGGCGTAGGAGGCCAGCGCCGCGTTGGTGTGCCCGGGCATGTCGATCTCGGGGACCACGTCCACGTACCGCTCGCCCGCGTACGCCACCAGCTCGCGGTACTCGGCCTTCGTCCAGTGGCCGCCGGGCCCGCCGCCGACCTCGCCGGCGCCCCCGTACTGCGCCAGCCGGGGCCAGGAGTCGATCGCCAGGCGCCACCCCTGGTCGTCGGTGAGGTGCACGTGGAGTGCATTGATCTTGTACTGGGCGAGCTGGTCCACGTACCGCTTCACCTGTTCCACGGTGAAGAAGTGACGTGCGATGTCGACCATGGCCCCCCGGTAGGCGAAGCGCGGCCGGTCGGTGACGGTGCCGCCCGGTACCGTCCCGGGCCCGGCCACCGGCACCAGCTGGCGCAGGGTCTGGCCCGCCCGGAAGAGTCCGGCCGGGGTCCGCGCCACGAGGTCGACCCCGGTCGGCCCGGACGTCAGCCGGTACCCCTCCCGGCCGACCCCCTCGGCCTCCGCGTCGATCCTGAGCCGGATGCCGTTCCCGCGCACCCCGTCGATCACCGGCAGCGGCAGCCCGCTCGGCCCGCGCAGCTGCTCCGCGAGGAGCCGGCCCACCCGGCGGACCTCCTCGTCCGCGCCCGGCCCCGTACGCACGACCGTGCCCGGCCCGAAGGGGTAGCCGGGGCCCCCGGCGCGCGCGGAGACCGGTGCCGGCAGGAGCCGTTCGAAGGGGGCGGGGGCCGCGGGCGGGTCGTCACCGGCGTTCGCGTCGTCGCCGTGGGCGGCGGTGCAGGAGACGGCACCGAGGACGAGGAGGGTGCCGAGCGCGCGTCGCAGGACTCTCATGTGCCCAGGTATAGGCCAACTGGCCTGCCGCGCACGGTGGGAGAATCGCCGAATGGCGGAAATCATCCAGAAGGACGGAACCTGGACGTTCGACGGCGACGCGGTGCGCATCGTGCCCGGCCGCGACAAGGGGGTGGGGTTGCTGCGGCAGACCCTGGGCGAAGTGGTGGTGCCGTTGCGCGCACTCGCGGGGATCAGTTACGAGCCGGGCCGCAAGGCGGGGCGGATCCGGCTGCGGCTGCGCGAGGGGGCCGACCCGCTGACCCAGGTGACGGGCGGGCGCCTGCCGGAGTCCTCCGACCCGTTCCGGCTGAGCGTGGAGCCGGAGCGGACGGGGGTCGCGGAGTACTTCGTGGACGCGGTGCGCAACGCCCTGCTGCTGGAGCAGGTGGATCCGGGCCCCTCGGAGAGCTATCTGCTGCCCGGTCCCACCGTGCCGATAGCGGTGGGCGCGGGTGACGGGACCGTCACCTTCGACGGTGACCGGGTCGCGCTGGAGTGGAACTGGACGACCGAGGAGGCCAAGCGCTCCGGCGGGCCGCGGGAGTTCCGGGTCACGGATCTGCGGACGGTGGAGTGGGCTCCGGCGAAGGGACTGGAGAACGGCTGGCTCCGCTTCGTCCTGGCCGGCGCGGCGCAGTCGGCCGCGCCCAAGTACGACCCGTACACGGTCGAGCTGTTCGGTTTCAAGAAGGACCCGCTGATGGCGCTGGTCGCCGCGGCGGTGGCACTGCGGCTGCCGCACCCGGCCGCGCCGGTCCAGGACCGGGCCGTCGAGGACGCCCCGCCGAAGGAGCTCGCCGCGCCGGCCGGCGGCGTCGCGGAGGACCACGACGCCCTGCTGCGGCGGCTGCGGGAGCTGGGGGAGCTGCACCAGACGGGAGTCCTCACGGCCGACGAGTTCGCCGCAGCGAAGCAGGCGGTTTTGCGTAGATTCTGACCGGATGCATCCATTCCACTGGTCCAGACCAGAGAGATCCTGCCCGGAATCGGGCAGGATCTTTGCGTTGGGCGGCCGGAAGCGTCAATATCTACGGGTGCTCGACCGCCGCCCGTCCTATGACGATCTCGTCGAACACCTGGTGCGCAGCACCTCGCTACAGCGGGGCGAAGCGGCCCGGGTGATCCTCGACGTGCTCGCCTACTTCGACGAGACGACGGAGGACTTCGTCCGCCGCCGCCACCGCGAACTACAGGCCGGCGGAGCCGTGAACGCGGAGATCTTCGAGCGGATCGCGGCCGAGCTGCCGCACCGCGCCGTGGCGCCCCCGGAGCTCTCGCTCCGGCAGCTGCGCCGCATGGTCTACGGCTGACCGGCCGCCGCCGGAGCGGCCGCGGGCGGACGACGGGCAAGGAACCGAACTTCAGGAGGGGCAGGACCGTATGTGCGGAATCGTCGGTTACATCGGAAAGCGTGACGTGGCACCGCTGCTGCTGGAGGGCCTGGCACGGCTGGAGTACCGCGGCTACGACTCCGCGGGCATCGTCGTGAACAGCCCGAAGGCCGGCGCGCTCAAGATGGTCAAGGCCAAGGGCCGCGTCCGCGATCTGGAGGCCCGGGTCCCCAAGCGCTTCGCCGGCACCACGGGCATCGCCCACACCCGCTGGGCCACGCACGGCGCCCCGAGCGACGTCAACTCCCACCCGCACCTCGACCCGGAGAACAAGGTCGCCGTCGTCCACAACGGCATCGTCGACAACGCCGCCGAGCTCCGGGCCAAGCTGGAGGCCGACGGCGTCGTCTTCGCCTCCGAGACCGACACCGAGGTCATCACCCACCTGATCGCCCGCTCCCAGGCCGACAGCCTGGAGGAGAAGGTCCGCGAGGCCCTGAAGGTGATCGAGGGCACGTACGGCATCGCCGTGATGCACGCCGACTTCACCGACCGCATCGTGGTGGCCCGCAACGGCTCGCCGGTCATCCTCGGCATCGGCGAGAAGGAGATGCTCGTCGCCTCCGACGTCGCCGCGCTGATCGCCCACACCCGCCAGGTCGTCACCCTGAACGACGGCGAGATGGCCACCCTCAAGGCCGACGACTTCCGCACCTACACCACGGGCGGAACGACGACGAACGCCACCCCGGAGACCGTGGAGTGGGAGGCCGCCTCCTACGACATGGGCGGTCACGACACCTACATGCACAAGGAGATCTCCGAGCAGCCCGACGCGGTCGACCGCGTGCTGCGCGGCCGGATCGACGACCGCTTCAGCACAGTCCACCTGGGCGGGCTGAACCTGGATCCGCGCGAGGCGCGCGGCATCCGCCGGGTCAAGATCCTGGGCTGCGGCACCTCGTACCACGCGGGCCTGATCGGCGCCGGCCTCATCGAGGGCATGGCCCGCATCCCCGCGGACGCCGAGCCGGCGTCGGAGTTCCGCTACCGCAACCCGGTCGTGGACCCCGACACCCTCTACATCGCGGTCTCGCAGTCGGGTGAGACCTACGACGTGCTCGCGGCCGTGCAGGAGCTCAAGCGCAAGGGCGCCCGCGTCCTGGGCGTCGTCAACGTGGTCGGCTCCGCGATCGCCCGCGAGGCCGACGGCGGCGTCTACGTGCACGCCGGCCCCGAGGTGTGCGTCGTCTCCACCAAGTGCTTCACCAACACGGTCGTGGCCTTCGCGCTGCTCGCCGTGCACCTCGGCCGCATCCGGGACCTCTCGGTCACCGACGGCAAGCGGATCATCGAGGGCCTGCGCAGGCTGCCGGCGCAGATCCAGGAGATCCTCGACGGCGAAGAGGACATCAAGAAGCTCGCGGCCGAGTTCGCCGAGGCCAAGTCGATGATGTTCATCGGCCGGGTCCGCGGCTACCCCGTGGCCCTGGAGGCCTCCCTCAAGCTGAAGGAGATCTCCTACATCCACGCCGAGGCCTACCCCGCCTCCGAGCTCAAGCACGGCCCGCTGGCCCTGATCGAGCCCTCGCTGCCGACGGTCGCGATCGTCCCGGACGACGACCTGCTGGAGAAGAACCGCGCGGCGCTGGAGGAGATCAAGGCCCGCAGCGGTCGAATCCTCGCAGTCGCCCACCGCGAGCAGGAGAAGGCGGACCACACCATCGTGGTCCCGAAGAACGAGGACGAGCTGGACCCGATCCTCATGGGCATCCCGCTCCAGCTGCTGGCGTACCACACGGCCCTGGCCATGGGCCGGGACATCGACAAGCCGCGCAACCTGGCGAAGTCGGTCACCGTCGAGTAGCGGCCCCGGGCCACCACCGGACACCATCCATGCGGGAGCCTCCGTGCGCTGTGCGCACGGAGGCTCCCGTGTGTCCCTGCGATTCCCGCGCGTTCCTCTGCGTTCCCGCGCGTTCCTGCGCGCCGTGCTCAGCCCGCCGCGACCGCGCCGCTGCGCCCGGCCCTGCCGAAGGCCATCGGCCAGTGCGCCAGGGCTGCGGTGGCCCCGTACCAGGCCAGCAGCCCGGAGACGGCGGCGACCCAGCCGCCCGCCTTGGCCAGAGCGCCGCTGTCCATGAACGAGGCCACGGCGAGCAGGACCAGGGAGAGGGTCAGGAGGGCGTGGACGCCCTGGCTGAACACTCCGCTCGCGGCGGCCACCGTGAGGGTCAGCGCGAGCATCGCGAAGAGGACGAGAAACGTTCCGGCGGCCTCGTCGGAGGCGGATCCGCCCGCCGCCTTGGCCCAGGTGAACCAGAAGACGCCGAGGCCCGCGAACGCGGTGCCGTTGAATCCGTTGCCACCGCGGTACTCCAGGAGGCCCAGGAGGAAGAGGGCGGCGCCGCCGACGTACATCGCGAGCGGCAAGGAGCTGGCAGCGGACACGCCGTCGATGACGCCGGTGTGGCCGATACCGAATGCGAGAAGGGTGAGACCCAGGGCGATGTTCCCCAGGGTCGAAGTCGAGGCCGTGCTTCCCGCAGAGACACCATTGTCCACGGCGGGCTCCCTTCGATCTGCAGTTGTGTGCTGCGTCCCAGCAGCATTTATCTACCCTTTACACGAGGGCACAACCGCACAATCGACTTAACAAGCGGTCACGGAATGACAACGACCGGTCGCTGTGCGCGCTTGGCGAGTCGCCCGGCCACCGAGCCGAAGATCCGGCCCACGATCCCGTGCGTGGAGCCGACCACGATGGCGTCGGCCGAATACTCCCGGCCCACCTCCTCCAGCTCATGGCAGATGTCACCGCCGCGCTCGACCAGAATCCATGGCACTTCGGCCAGATAGTCGGCGCAGGCCAGCTCCAGCCCCAACACCTCGGTGCGGTGGTCCGGCACGTCCACGAAGACGGGGGGCTCACAGCCCGCCCACACGGTGGTGGGCAGTCGGTTGGCCACGTGGACGATGATCAGACCCGATCCGGAGCGGCGGGCCATACCGATCGCGTAGGCGAGCGCACGCTCGCTCGACGTCGATCCGTCGAATCCCACAACGACACCGTGCCGGAAGGCCGGGTCGCAGGGGGAGCGTGTCTGTTCCACCGCACGCAGCTCGGCGGCCGACGCGGGGTCGGCGAGCCGTTTGCGCTTGCGGTCCGCGGGTTCGGGGAGTTCGTGACCGGCCATGGGTGTCTCGGCGAAGAGGTCCTTGGAGGAAGCAACAGGGGCGAAATCGGCGACGCAGTGTGACGGAGCTCTGTCCGGGAAGCATCTTCCCAAGCCCATACCCACCAGGGTACGGCGACACTCCTGTCCTGCCCAGGGCTTGCCGCACTTGGAGAGCGTCCCAGGGAGCATGCCGGAGCGAGCGCGCCTTGGCAATGTCCGCTGTCCCCTACAGCCAGTGACGAGACGGCGCGTTGCCACCCGTGCGCGCAGTGACCGAGCCCCTCCGGGCGACGTTGGACATGCGTCCGACCGTCCAGGAAGAGCCCGCAGGGAGTACGCCGTGTCCGGCCATCCGGTTCACCCCGACCAGCCAGCTCAGCCGACCCAGTCCGCCCGCTTCCCCGACCCGGGCCCGCACCTCGCCGGCCCTCCCCGGCGGCCGCTTCACCCGTCCGTGCGGTCCTCCGGGCATCCCCATGACGACCCCGCGGGTGACGTGGTGCGCTGGGCGGTCTTCAGCTGCCTGCTCGTCCCGGTGGTCCTCGTCGTCTACGGAACCTCCTTCGGCGGGGCGGCGGTCGCCACCCTCGGCCTGCTCGTCGTCACGGCCGCCTGCCTGGTCCTGCTGCGACACTCGGAGCGGACCGCGGCCCGCGTCCGGGCGGAGGAGCACCCTCCGTCGGCGCACCGCCGACGGCACTCGCGCGGCGGGCCCGCGGGCCGCCGGGGCTGCTGGGCCTGCGACTCGCCGTCCCCGCATGACTGACTCATTCGCACACCCACACCCGCACGTTTTCAGCCAACTTCCCGGCAGGGTGCCCTCCTTGCCGGAATGTCCCGTCGACGCGCTTACCACCAGCGACGACATTCCTCAGGGGACGATTTGGCCCTACTGGTACTGGCCACAGCCCTGATGTGCGCTTCCCACCCGGGTAGCGGAGTGGAACCCTTCCTGATCGAATGCTTTTCGCCAAGTTGAGAAGTCGACATAGCGCTGCGTGCTGAACTTGTCACGCCGACACCACGGGACGCAGTAGATTCGATCATGTATTTACGGCGGGGGATCCACGTGCAAGGCCGAGGGGAAACGTGCAGGTGCGACCAGACCAAGGAGTCGCGACACCCAAGGGGGGCTTAGCGCCATGAGCCAGGATTCCACCGCCGTCGTCGCGGACGCCGGCAGGAAGCTCGCGGGGCGTCGCCGCAGGGAGATCGTCGCGGTGCTGCTCTTCAGCGGCGGACCGATCTTCGAGAGTTCCATTCCACTATCCGTGTTCGGCATTGACCGGCAGGACGCGGGAGTTCCACGCTACCGACTGCTCGTGTGCGCCGGTGAGGACGGTCCGCTCAGGACCACCGGCGGACTCGAACTGACCGCGCCGTACGGGTTGGAGGCGATCGCCCGGGCAGGCACCGTCGTCGTTCCCGCCTGGCGCTCCATCACTTCACCGCCGCCTCCGGAGGCGCTCGACGCCCTGCGTCTGGCGCACGAGGAAGGGGCCCGGATCGTCGGACTGTGCACCGGGGCCTTCGTGCTCGCGGCCGCCGGTCTGCTGGACGGCCGGCCCGCGACGACGCACTGGATGTACGCGCCGACGCTGGCCAAGCGCTACCCGTCCGTGCACGTCGATCCGCGCGAACTCTTCGTCGACGACGGCGACGTGCTCACGTCCGCGGGCACGGCGGCCGGAATCGACCTCTGCCTGCACATCGTGCGCACCGACCACGGCAGCGAGGCGGCCGGGGCCCTGGCCCGCAGGCTCGTCGTGCCGCCGCGTCGCACCGGCGGGCAGGAGCGCTACCTCGACCGGTCGCTTCCGGAGGAGATCGGCGCCGACCCGCTGGCCGAGGTCGTCGCCTGGGCACTGGAACACCTCCACGAGCAGTTCGACGTGGAGACCCTCGCCGCCCGCGCCTACATGAGCAGGCGCACCTTCGACCGGCGGTTCCGCTCGCTCACCGGCAGCGCGCCGCTCCAGTGGTTGATCACCCAGCGGGTGCTCCAGGCCCAGCGGCTGCTGGAGACCTCCGACTACTCGGTCGACGAGGTCGCCGGACGCTGCGGGTTCCGCTCGCCGGTCGCCCTGCGCGGGCACTTCCGGCGGCAGCTGGGGTCCTCCCCGGCTGCGTACCGCTCCGCCTACCGGGCACGCCGGCCGCAGGCCGACGTCGCGCAGGTGGCGGAGATCTCCACGGGACCGGTGCCGCACCAGCGCACCCCGCAGCCCCACCGGGCGGCGGCTGCCCTGGCCGCGACGGGTTCCACGGTGACGGAGCTGTACGCCCCGAACCGGGTCCTGCGGGAACACGCGTAACCCCCACGACGGGTACGACGGCGAAGGTCCCCCATCGGTCACCGCCGATGGGGGACCTTCCGCATGTGCGGTCCGCTCCGCTCCGCGATATGCGGTCCGCTCCGCGGGGGACCGCATAAGGTGGGACACATGAACGATCGCATGGTGTGGATCGACTGCGAGATGACCGGGCTCTCGTTGACGGACGACGCACTTATCGAGGTGGCCGCGCTGGTCACCGACTCGGAGCTCAACGTGCTCGGCGAGGGCGTGGACATCGTGATCCGCCCGCCGGACCGCGCCCTGGAGACCATGCCCGACGTGGTCCGCGAGATGCACACCGCCTCCGGCCTGCTCGACGAGCTGGCCGGTGGCACCACCCTCGCGGACGCCGAGGCGCAGGTCCTGGCGTACGTGCGGGAGCACGTGAAGGAGCCGCGCAAGGCACCGCTCTGCGGGAACTCGGTCGGCACCGACCGCGGCTTCCTGCTGCGCGACATGGCCGCGCTGGAGGGCTACCTGCACTACCGGATCGTGGACGTGTCCTCGGTCAAGGAGCTGGCGCGCCGCTGGTACCCGCGGGCGTACTTCAACAGCCCCCCGAAGAACGGCAACCACCGGGCGCTGGCGGACATCAGGGACTCCATCACCGAGCTGCGCTACTACCGCGAGGCGGTCTTCGTGCCACAGCCCGGGCCCGACTCCGACACCGCCCGCAGCATCGCCGCCAAGCACACGGCGCCGGGCGCATAGGTTCCTGCCGGGCCCCTTCCGGAGAGGGGGCGCACAAGGGTGGAGCGAGCACCCTCCCGGACCCTGTACCCTTTTCTTCGGCCGGTCGGTTTTCCGACCGGACATGGTGGGTGTAGCTCAGCTGGTAGAGCACCTGGTTGTGGTCCAGGTGGCCGCGGGTTCAAGTCCCGTCACTCACCCTGCGGGAAGGCCCCGGTACGCGGAAGCGGACCGGGGCCTTCTGCATGTCCCGGGGCTCCGGGACTCCGGGGCCAAGGCGCCCCGGTGAGGGTCAGGACGACTCCCGCACCACCAGCCTGTTCGGCAGGACGACCGCCGGCCCGCCCGCGGCCACGGCACTCCCCCCTCGTCCCGAGACGCGGTCCAGCAGCATGCTCGCCATGGTCCGGCCCATCTCCTCGATGGGCTGCCGGACGCTGGTCAGCGGCGGATCCATGTGCCGGGCCACCACCGAGTCGTCGAAGCCGACCAGGGCCACGTCGTGCGGGATCCGGCGCCCGGCCGCACGCAGTTCCCGCCGGGCGCCCGCCGCCATGACGTCCGAGGAGGCGAAGACCGCGTCGAGCGAGGGGCTGCGCTCCAACAACTCGCGCATGGCCCGGCGGCCGCCCTCCTCGGTGAAGTCGGCGACCGCCACCAACCGCTCGTCCACGGGGCGGCCGGCGGCGGCCAGGGCCTGGCGGTAGCCGTCGAGCCGGCAGCGGGCTCCGTACACGTCCAGCGGGCCGGTGATCGTGGCGATCGTACGGCGGCCCCGGTCGAGCAGGTGGCGCACGGCCTCGGCGGCTCCCGCCAGGTTGTCGGAGTCCACACAGGGCAGCGTCTCCGCCGCGGAACGCCGGCCGCTGATCACCGTCGGGATGCCCAGCTCCACCAGCAGCTCCGGGAGCGGGTCCCCGGCGTGGACGGAGACCAGCAGCACGCCGTCGACCCGGTGTCCGGAGAGGTACTGCGCGAGGCGGCGGCGCTCGCGGTCGCTGCCGGCCAGGGTGAGGACGAGCTGGATGTCGGTCTCCGCGAGGGCCGCCCCGACCCCGCGGACCACTTCGGAGAAGTACGGCTCGGCGAAGAACCGGGCCTCGGGCTCGGGGATGACGAGGGCGATCGCGTCGTTGCGGTTGGCCGCGAGGGCGCGGGCCGCGCGGTTCGGCACGTACCCCAGCTCGGTCACGGCCGCCTCGACGGCGGCCCTGGTCTGCTCGCTGACCCTGGAGGACCCGTTGATCACCCGGGACACGGTGCCGCGCCCGACTCCGGCGCGCACCGCGACCTCTTCCAGGGTCGGCCGTCCCCCGCTGCGCCCGTTCCCGTTCATGGCTTCCTCCCGGTCGTGAATCTACCCCTTGACTACTGTGGGAGCGCTCCCACACTGTGTCACACGACACCCCCACGTTGTCGCCCACCCTTCAGGGAGGAACCATGCGAGCCCAGTCCCCGTCCCGAGCACGAGCCCGAAGAACCCTCGTCACGGCGGTCGCCTCGATGGGCGCCGCCGCGCTGCTGCTCGCGGGGTGCGCGCAGGATCCCGAGACGGACCCGAAGGCGGGTCCGTCGGCCGGCGGCACCGGCCGGACCACCCTGACCGTGGGAGTCTTCGGGGCCTTCGGTCTCCAGGAGGCCGGGCTCTACGACGCGTACATGGCACAGAACCCGGGCGTCCGCATCGAGCAGACCTCCATCGAGCGCAACGAGAACTACTACCCCCAACTGCTGACGCACCTGGGCACCGGCAGCGGCCTCGCCGACATCCAGGCGGTCGAGGTCAACAACATCGCCGAGATCACCGCCACCCAGGCCGACAAACTGGTGGACCTGGGCAAGGTGCCCGGTGTGGACAAGGCCGCGTACCTGCCGTGGAAGTGGGCCCAGGGCACGGCGCCCGCCGCCAAGGGCGGGGCCACGGTCGGTCTCGGCACCGACATCGGGCCGCAGGGGATCTGCTACCGCAAGGACCTCTTCGAGGCGGCCGGGCTGCCCTCGGACCGGGAGGCGGTCGGCGCGCTGTGGGCGGGCGACTGGGGCAAGTACCTGGAGGCGGGCAAGGCGTACAAGGCGAAGGCGGGCGACGGCAAGGCCTTCGTGGACTCGGCATCGGGGGTCATGGCCGCGGTGACGGGCAGCAGCGCCGAGCGGTTCTACGACGCCCAGGGCAAGGTCGTCTACAAGACCAACCCGGCGGTCCGCGGAGCCTTCGACCTGGCGGCGTCCTTCGCCACCGAGGGCCTCAGCGCCAAGCTGCAGCAGTTCACCCCGGGCTGGGACCAGGGCTTCGCCAACGGAGCCTTCGCGACGGTCTCCTGCCCGGCGTGGATGCTCGGCTACATCCAGGACAAGGCGGGCCCGTCGGGCAAGGACAAGTGGGACGTGGCGCAGGCGCCGAAGCCCAGCAACTGGGGCGGTTCCTTCCTGGTGGTCCCGAAGGCCGGCAAGCACGCCGAGGAGGCGGCCAAGCTGGCGGCCTGGCTGACGGCGCCGGAACAGCAGGCGAAGCTCTTCGAGAAGCGGGGCAGCTTCCCGAGCGCGAGCGCCGCCTACACGCTGCCGGCGGTATCGGGGGCGAGGCACGAGTACTTCGGCGGTGCGCCGATCGGTGAGATCTTCTCGAAGGCGGCGCAGGGCGTGCCGGTGACGGTGGTGGGCCCCAAGGACCTGGTCATCGCGCAGAACCTGGCCGACATCGGAATGCTCCAGGTCGACCAGAAGGGCCGCAGCGCGCAGGAGGGCTGGGAGGCCGCGGTGAAGGCCATCGACAACGCCCTGGACCAGTGAGGCGCCGGTGACGGACGAGACGGCTGTCCTGTCCCCGTCTGCCGCCGCCCCGGAGCGGGCGGCGGCAGACGGGGGCGGCCGGGGCAGGCCGGGCCAGGTGTGGCGCTCGCGCCGCTACCGCTGGGACCTGCGCTGGAGCCCGTACGCCTTCGTGGCGCCCTTCTTCCTGTTCTTCGCCGCCTTCGGGCTGTTCCCGCTGCTCTACACGGGCTGGGCGGCACTGCACCAGGTGGAGCTGACCGACCCTGACAGCATGACGTGGGTAGGCCTGCGCAACTTCACCCGGTTGTGGGACGACGAGTTCTTCTGGAACGCGCTGCGCAACACGGTCACCATCGGGCTGCTCTCCACGGTCCCGCAGCTGGCGATCGCGCTGGGCGTGGCCCATCTGCTCAACTACCGGCTGCGCGGCTCCGCCTTCTTCCGGGTCGCCGTGCTCACCCCGTACGCCACCTCGGTGGCGGCGGCCACGCTCGTCTTCGTCCTGCTCTTCGGCCGGGACTACGGGATGATCAACTGGGCGCTCTCGGCGGCCGGCGTCGGCCCGGTGGACTGGCAGAACGGCACCTTCGCCTCGCAGTTGGCGGTCTCCACCATCGTGATCTGGCGGTGGACCGGCTACAACGCGCTGATCTACCTGGCGGCCATGCAGGCGGTGCCGGGCGAGCTGTACGAGTCGGCCGCGCTGGACGGGGCCTCGCGCTGGCAGCAGTTCCTGCACGTCACGGTGCCCTCGCTGCGGCCGACGATCCTGTTCACCGGTGTGGTGTCGACGATCGGGGCGACCCAGCTGTTCGGCGAGCCGCTGCTGTTCAACGGCGGCGCGGGCGCGACGGGCGGCTCGGACCACCAGTTCCAGACGCTCGGTCTGTACCTGTACGAGCAGGGCTGGGTGAACCTGCACCTGGGGCGGGCCTCGGCGATCGCCTGGGCGATGTTCCTGCTCCTGCTGCTGATCGCCGGGGCGGCGCGGCTGCTGCGCGGACGGGGGGACGCGCGATGAGATCACTGCGCGCGGGCCGGCTCACCTACGGGGTGCTCGGCCTCTTCACCGCCGGTTCACTCTTCCCCCTGGTGTGGACGGCGATCGCGGCCTCCCGCACCAACACGCGTCTGGCCCAGACCCCGCCGCCGTTCTGGTTCGGCGGAAACCTGGGACGCAACCTGCAGATCGCCTGGACCGACGCGAACATGGGCACCGCCCTGCTGAACACGGTCATCGTGGCGGGCACCGTCACCATCGGGACGGTCCTCTTCTCCACCCTGGCGGGCTTCGCCTTCGCCAAGCTGCACTTCCGCGGACGCCGGATGCTGATGGCGCTGGTGGTGGGGACGATGCTGGTCCCGCCGCAGCTGAGCGTGGTGCCGCTGTACATGCTGATCGCGAAGCTGTCGTGGACCGACCGGCTCCAGGCGGTGGTCCTGCCCTCCCTGGTGTGCGCCTTCGGCGTGTTCTTCATGCGCCAGTACCTGGTGCACGCGCTGCCGACGGAGCTGGTGGAAGCGGCCCGCACGGACGGTGCCAGTTCCCTCCGGGTCGTGTGGCACGTGGTCTTCCCCGCGGCCCGCCCGGCCATGGCGGTGCTGGGGATGCTGACCTTCGTCATGGCCTGGAACGACTTCTTCTGGCCCATCGTCGCACTGACCCAGAACGGCAGCCCGACGGTACAGGTGGCCCTGACCGGACTCGGCCGGGGATACATCCCCGATCAGTCCGTGATCATGGCGGGTGCGCTGCTCGGCACGCTCCCGCTGCTTGTGGTGTTCCTCGTCTTCGGCCGCCAGATCGTCGGCGGCATCATGCAGGGAGCGGTAAAGGGATGACTGACACCCCGGCGCACACGGACCGCACGGACCGCACGTCGAACGCAACGGATCCGGGCGGGGAGCAGCTCCGCTTCCCCGACGGGTTCTTGTGGGGCACGGCCACGGCCGCCTTCCAGATCGAGGGCGCGGCCGCACTGCGCGGGCCCTCCATCTGGGACACCTTCTGCCGCACTCCGGGCAAGGTGTACGGCGGCCACACCGGCGACGTCGCGGTCGACCACCACCGGCTGTGGCGCGAGGACGTCGCCCTCATGGCCGAACTGGGCCTGGGCTCCTACCGGTTCTCGGTGTCCTGGCCGCGCGTCCTGGCCGGCGGCACCGGCTTCTACGACAGGCTCGTCGACGAGCTCCTCACCCACGGCATCCGGCCGTGCGTGACCCTCTACCACTGGGACCTCCCGCAGGAGCTGGAGGATGCCGGCGGCTGGCCCGAGCGCGAGACGGCCTACGCCTTCGCCCGGTACGCGGAGCAGGTCTCCGACGCGCTCGCCGACCGCGTGGAGCTCTGGACCACCCTCAACGAGCCCTGGTGCAGCGCCTTCCTCGGCTACGCCTCCGGAGTGCACGCCCCCGGCCGCACCTCCGCCGCCGACTCGCTGCGCGCCGCCCACCACCTCAACCTGGCCCACGGCATGGCCGCGGCGGCCCTCCCGGGCCGGACCCGGGTCGGCATCGCCCTCAACCCCAGCGCGGTAAGGCCGCTGACCGGCTCGGCGGCCGATCTGGACGCCGCCCGCCGCATCGACGCACTGGCCAACCGGATCTTCACCGGGCCGCTGCTGCACGGCGCCTACCCCCAGGACCTGCTCACGGACACCGCCTCCCTGACGGACTGGTCGTTCGTCCGCACCGGCGACGAGGCGCTGATCCACCGACCGCCGGACTTCCTCGGCGTGAACTACTACACGCCGGCGGTGGTGTCCGCCGCCCCGGACGGGGGCGGCCCGCGCGCCGACGGCCACGGCGCCGCGTCCCACTCCCCGTGGCCCGGCGCGGACGCGGTGGCCTTCCACCAGCCCCCGGGCGACCAGACCGACATGGGCTGGTCGATCGACCCGACCGGCCTCTACGACCTGCTGATGCGGTTCACCCGCGAGGCACCCGGCCTGCCGTTGATGGTCACGGAGAACGGTGCGGCCTACGCCCCGGACCTGGACGACCCGCAGCGCATCGCCTACCTGGAGGCCCACCTCGCCGCCGTCCACCGCGCGCTGTCGGACGGGGCCCCGGTGGAGGGCTACTTCCTCTGGTCGCTGCTGGACAACTTCGAGTGGTCCTACGGATACAGCAAGCGCTTCGGCATCGTGCACGTCGACTACGACACCCAGGTCCGCACACCGCGCTCCAGCGCCCACTGGTACGCCCGGCTGGCCCGCAAGGGGGTCATGTAGCCGGCGGGTTCCACGGCCCACCGGGGGTGTCCGGTCCGGACGCACCCCCCGGTGGCCGGTCCCGGCGCGGCCGGCCGGCGGACCGGCCTCGTCCCGCCGCCCCGTCAGGCGCCCTGGATGTGGAAGTTGAAGTCCGTGTGGCCGAGTGCGCCCATCAGCCGGAGCCAGACCGGCAGCAGCATCTCCGTGCCCCGGGCCGTCTCGATGCCGCCGAGGTCCAGGACGCTCGCCTCCGGCCAGCCGAAGGAGTGGAGCAGCTCGCGCACCGTCGCCTTGGCGTCCGCGTCCTCGCCGGAGACGAAGACGTGGTGCTCTCCGGCGACCCGCGCCGGGTCCACCATGATCCGGCAGTTCATCGTGTTCAGCGTCTTGACCACGCGCAGCCCGGGGAAGGTCCGTTGGATCAGCTCGCCGAGGCTGTCGTCGTTCACCGGGTCCAGGACCGGCGGGAAGCCGCCCGAGAAGTCCAGCGGATTCGCGATGTCGATCAGGACCCTGCCCGCCGGGCGGGCGGCGTCCGCCGCCGTCAGTGCGGCGACGCTGCCCCGCCCGCTCGTGGCGTTGACCAGCACCTCGCGGTCCCGGGCCGCCTCGGCGAAGCCGGCCAGCCCCACGCCGGGGTGTGCCTCCTGCCAGTCCGCGTACTCGGCCCGGCCGAGGGTCGCCCCGGGGTCCCGGGTTCCGATGACCACCTGGTGGCCCAGGGATGCGAGCCGGGCGGCCACGGTGCGGCCGACGATGCCGGTGCCGAGGACTGCGTAGCGCATCTGTCGCTTCCTTCCGTTCGGTGGGGGGGGGCGCCGCGGCGCGCGTCCCTTCCGGTCTTCCGGGTCGTGCCCTAGTCCGACATCCCGAGGTCGGAGAAGAACCGGTACCCGTTCGGATCGTCCGGCAGGAACCAGTGGTAGCCCTCCTCCGCGAAGACGACCAGCAGGTTCACGGCGATGACCACGCCCAGGAACCACAGCGCGAACAGCCCCGCCGTGCGCAGCGGGCCCGGCCCGGTCGCCGGGACGCCGCGATCCGCCGTCGTGTGCGCGGTCGCCAGGGCGATGCCGACGACGAGCGCGGAGGCCTGGAAGAGGATCAGCGCCCACACGTACAGGTGGAGGCCGAACACCTCGCCCCCGTACCCCTTGTCGCCCGGCAGGATGTGGAGCGTCGTCTGTCGCCAGGCCGCGACGGAGCCTCCGACGAGCGCGATCAGGGTCAGGCCCCAGCCCGTCATGTAGTGCCGGCCCGTCACCGAGCCGCGGTGCAGCGCCGTGCGAATGATGTACGCCGCTCCCAGCGCCGCCAGCAACATGAACATGCGCTGCACCACGCAGAGTGGGCACGGGTGCTCCCCCTGCACGAACTGGTGCACGAGGCCGGCGCCCACCACGCCCGTCCAGCCGACGGCGAAGAGGCAGGCGAACCAGTACTGGACCTTGCCCAGCGGCGGGCTCTCGGGCGCGGTCTCCGGGACGAGGGTCTCGATCGTCGCCATGGTCACCAGCTCAGTGTCAGGGCCAGGCTGCCGGTGATGTGGTGTGCCATCAGCAGGGTGACGGCGACGAGCACGGCCCACCACGCCCCGAGCACGACCATCCGGGACGTCTCCCGGTACATGGCGACCAGCGTGGCGAGGAGCCCGCCGAAGATGAGGGTGTCCATGCCGCGGACCGTACCGAGATCAGGACATCCTGCCTGCTAGGCGCGCCCCCGGTCACGGCGTGGCGCGCCCCCGGTTACGTCGGTTGCCGCGTCGGCCGCGGCCGGGCCGCCCCGCGCCCGGGCCGCCCGTGCTCCGCCCGTCCAGGCCGATCCACACGCGGACCTCGGTGCCGCCGAGCACCGAGCGGCCCAGCCGCACGTCGCCGCCGGTCGATTCCGCGACCCGGCGCACGATGTCCAGCCCGAGGCCGGTGGACCCGTCCCGGGCGCCGTCGTTGCCGCGGCGCAGGGCGGCGTCCGGGTCGGAGATGCCGGGTCCCGCGTCCGAGACGAGCACGATCACGGCGTCGCCCGCGTCGTGGACGTCGACCGCGAAGGGGGTGCCCTCGGGGGTGTGCCGGAAGACGTTGCCGAGCATGGCGTCGAGGGCGGCGGCGAGTTCGGGCCGGGCCACGGGGATCCGTACCGCACGGTCCACCCCGGCGAGCCGCACCTCGCGGCCCTCGTCCTCCGCGAGCGCCGACCAGAAGCCCATGCGGTCGCGGATCACCTCGGAGGCGTCGCAGCCCGCTCCCGCCCCGACCAGGCCGGTGGCCGGGCGCTGTTCCCGGGCAGTCCGGATGATCGTGTCGACCTCGCGCTCCAGCTGTTCCACGGCCGCCCGGGTCTGGTCCGCGGCCGGACCGTCCCCGAGCGAGGCGGTGTTGAGCCGGAGCACCGTCAGCGGGGTGCGCAGCCGGTGCGACAGGTCCGCGGCCAGTTCCCGCTCGTTGGCGAGGAGCTCCACCACCTGGTCCGCCATCGCGTTGAACGCGACGGCGGCGGAGCGCAGTTCCTTCGGCCCGGCCTCGGGCACACGCGTCCCGAGCCGCCCCTCGCCCAGCTGGTGCGCGGCGTCCGCGAGCCGTTCGGCCGGCCGGACCAGCCGGGCGCCCAGCCGGTCGGCGACCGCGACCGAACCCACGATCAGGGCCAGTCCGACGCCCGCCAGCACCAGCCAGGCGGTGGCGACGCCATTGCTGACCTCGCTCTCCGGTACGAAGACCTCCACCACAGCGATGTCCCCGGACCCGAGCGCGGTCGGCTGGAGGAGCGCGGAGCCGCCGCCGGGCACCGTGGCCGTCGTGGCCCGCCCCATCCGCCGGGTCTCCGCGACCGCGCGCTCCCCGGCCCGGCCCTTGCCGATACTCACCGGCGGGCTGTCGCCGATCGCGGGCACGTGGACGGCCATCCGTCGGGCCGCGCCCATCTGCGTGGACTCCACGGCCTTGCTCAGCTGCGCCGGGTCGGTGGTGATCGACAGCGTGGGGCCGATGGTGGCGGCCTGCCGCTCGGCGTTGGAGAAGGCCCGGTCGCTCGCCATCTCCTGGACGACGAGCCCGAGCGGTACGGCGAAGGCCACGACCACCATCGCGGTGACCGCGAGGCACACCTTGACCAGGGCCCATCTCATCGCGGCATCACTGCGGTGGCTCCAGCTTCACGCCGACCCCGCGCAGGGTGTGCAGGTAGCGCGGCCGGGCCGCGGTCTCGCCGAGTTTGCGGCGCAGCCAGGACAGGTGGACGTCGATGGTCTGGTCGTCCCCGTAGGACTGCTGCCAGACCTCGGCGAGCAGTTCACGCCGGGCCACGACCACTCCGGGCCGCCCGGCGAGGAAGGCCAGCAGGTCGAACTCCCGGCGGGTGAGGTCCAGTACCGCCCCGTCGAGTTCGGCCTGGCGGCGCAGCGGGTCGATGGCGAGGCCTCCGACGCGTAGGACCCGCGAGGGCGGCTCGGTCCCGGCGGCGGCCCGCGCCCGGCGCAGGACCGCGGCCATCCGGGCGGAGAGGTGTTCGACGGAGAAGGGTTTGGTCAGGTAGTCGTCGGCGCCGTCGTTGAGCAGCCGGACGATCTCGGCCTCGTCGTCGCGCGCGGTGGCGATGATCACGGGCACGTCGGTGATGCCGCGCAGCATCTTCAGCGCCTCCGACCCGTCCAGGTCGGGCAGGCCGAGGTCGAGGATGACCACGTCGAAGCGGTGGTGGGCGACCTCGCGCAGCGCCTCCAGGGCCGTGCCGACGCTCCGCACGGTGTGCGAGGCCTCGGTCAGGTGTCGGATGAGGGCGGAACGTACGAACTGGTCGTCCTCGACCACGAGCACACTTGCCATGGGCCGCACCGTAGTCCATCCGGACGACTGCACGGGGTGTCGGGCCGCTCTTGTGGCACGTGGTGCAGTATGTGCACTGATGCGAAGAGGACTTGTGCATGCCGCGGCATGGATGCTCGCGACCGGGGCGGCGGTGACGCTGTGCTGGTGGGGCGTCCACACCGTCATGTCGGGCACGGCCTACGACCGGCCGCTCGCGGTGCCGCTGACCGGGCAGCCGCTGTCCTCCTCGACCCGGCGGGCACAGCCCGAGGAGTCCCCGTCGGGGACCCCGTCCGGCGCGCCGTCCCAGTCGCCCGGCCCGACCGCGTCGCCGTCCGCCGGTTCCTCCGCCGACAAGCCGTCGCAGAAGCCCGCGGCCTCCCCGGGCGGAGGGCAGCAGGAGGGCGGCCGGAGCGCGGGGGAGGTGCGGGCCTATCCGGTCTCCGGCGGCCGGGTCACCTTCTCCCTGGGCGCCTCCTCGGCCGAGCTGGTCTCGGCGACACCGGCGGCCGGCTGGCGCATGCAGGTGTGGAAGCAGGACTTCTGGATCCGGGTCACCTTCACCCGGGACGGCCGGGAGGTGTCGGTCTTCTGCACCTGGCACGACCACCCGCCGATGGTGGAGATCGTCGACCCCTGAGCCGGGGCGCCGGTGGACGGCGCGCAGGGCCGGACCGGCAGGGGCCGGCCCTTTGCGAGGATCAGGCGGGGACCGTACCCACCAGCACGAACTCGTTGTACGGGAAGACCTTGCCCATCAGGCGGGGGAAGGGGAAGGAGTACGTCCGTCGGACCGCCACCCCGGCCTTCGCGGCGTGGCTGCGCAGCTCCTCGAAGCCCACCCAGCGGATGTGGGTGGCATCGGAGCGGAAGCCGACCTCCTGCGGGGTGATCATGACGGCCGAGCCGCCCGGCCTGACCAGCGGGAGGTACTGCTCCAGCAGGCTCGCCGCCGTCCCCTCCTCGACGTGCTCCAGCACGTGCGCGACCAGCAGGCTGTCGAAGGACCCGGGACCGCAGTCGGGGGCCTCGGCCAGGCCGTCCGGGGTGTAGGCGTTCAGCCCGCGCTCACGGCAGGTCCGCACCGAGTGCGGGTTGTGGTCCACGCCGACGCTGTCGGGTCCGCAGTTGAGCAGGTTGCGCCCCAGCCCGCAGCCGACGTCGAGCACCCGGCCCAGCCGGAGCCGCTGGAGGTGCCACCGGTAGGGGGCCTGCGTGGGCAGCAGCCGCTTGAGCCCGGACCGCTCCAGACGGGCGAGTCTGCGCGTGTAGTCGGAGCTTGCGGTACTGGGCGTGCTCGGGGTCGGAGCACCGGATGAAGCGGGGAGATCGGGCATCGTCGGCCGTTTCCTGAGCGCGTCACATGGAGGACAGACCGGATGGTGTTCACAGGCCGCGCCGTGCGAACGACCGCCGGAAGGGGAAGGGGAAGGGGAAGCGGAAAGGTGAGGCGGAAAGGGAAGGGAAGGGAAACTGAAGCTGGATCCGGAACGGGAACTGAACCTGATCCTCTTCCAGGAGTCCCGCCCGCACAAGGGGGTTGCCCTCTTCCCTAGCGGAAGACGGAGGGCGGAGGCTGCGGGGAGGCCACCGCGGAGGCGTCCCCGACCGGGGCCGCGCCGCCGGCGAAGTCCGCCAGTGCCCGGCCGTACTCGACCCGGCCCGGATGCGGGTCGCCCGCGACGCGCCGGGTGAACTCCGCGACGGGCAGCTCCCGGTCGGCAGCCACCAGCACGGCGTTGCCGAAGCGCTTCCCCCGCCACACCACCGGGTCCGCGGCCAGCGCCAGCTCGGTGAACCGGGACGCCGCCGTCGCGATCTGGCCGCGCAGGTGGGTCAGCGGCGGCCCGTCCGCGAGGTTCGCCACGTACCACCCGGTGGGCGCCAGGGCCCGGCGTACGTCGTCCAGGAACTCGGCGCTCGTCAGATGCGCCGGGGTGCGCGCCCCGCTGAACACGTCCGCGATCACCAGGTCCGCCCAGCCGTCCGGCACCTTCGCCAGGCCGGCCCGGGCGTCCACCGCCCGGACCCGGACCCGCGCCTGCGGATCCAGTGGCAGGTGCTCCCGTACGAAGGCCACCAGGGCGGAGTCGATCTCCACGACCTGCTGGGCGGAGCGGGGGCGGGACGCCGCGGTGTAGCGGGCGAGGGTGAAGGCGCCGCCGCCCAGGTGCACGACGTTCAGCGGCCGGCGGGCGGGCGCGGCGAGGTCGATGAGGTGGCCGATCCGCCGCTGGTAGGAGAAGTCCAGGTACCCGGGATCGTCCAGATCGACGTGCGACTGCGGGGCACCGTCGATCAGCAGGGTCCAGGCGGCTGTGCGCTCCCGGTCCGGCTCCAGCTCCGCCCGGCCGCCGTCCACCTGCCCGACGACCGTCTCGGCGCCGCCGCGCCCCCGCTGCCTGCCCTTGTTCCTGTCCTTGCCTGCCACCACCCCATTGTGCGCGGCGGCCCGGCGAGAGGGGTCAGCGGCAGTTGTCCGCGGCCTCGATCAGCCGGGCCGCCTCGCCGAGCGCCGCGCGCAACACCTCGGGGTCGGTGACCGGCCCGACCGCCTCCGGCGGGAGCAGCCAGCCCGTGGCGCCCGCGGTGGGCGAGACGGCGTCGCCGAAACGCATCCCCCGCCCGTCGGACTGCGTACAGGCGCTGCCCGGCAGGTCCCAGGCGTCGGCGGTGCCGGGCGGGACGAGGAAGCCGAGGGTGTTGCCGGACCCGTCGTGCAGGACGGGTCCCACCGGGCCGGAGCGGCCGGCGGACCGGCGGATGATGTCCACCGCCTCCAGGCCTTGCCGCGTGGGCACGGTCACCAGGTCCAGGTCCGGGACCCCCACAGGCCCGGGCGCGGTGTTCGTTCCAGTGCTCTCCATGCCGGCCTCCACCAAGGGGAACCCCTCCTCGATCCGCATCCGCATGGGTTCAACGCGCGGGAACGTCAACGGGTGCGGCACCAAGACGCTGCAAAGGATGGCAGTTCATGGCAGATCACGGGTGAGATATCCGTTTTGTAGCTAAACATCGTGTGAACACCCCGTCACTGGCGGTACGTTCAAGCGCGCCGGGCCCCACGGCACCAGCCACCGCACCGGCGCTGCGTTCCTTGCCAGAGAGGTCACGTCCATGGCGGCGTTCCCCCACTCACCCAACTCCACGTTCCGGCGGCTGCGCGGCAGCACTCCCCTGCCGAGTTCGCGGCCCTGGTACGGCGGGCGGCGAAGGAGATCGGAGAAACGGTTTCCTGCGACGCGCGCTACATCGGCCGGGTCGAGTCCGGCGAGATCCGCTGTCCCAACTACGCCTACGAGCGGGTCTTCCTCCACATGTACCCCGGCCGGACCCTGGCCGACCTGGGCTTCTCCCCCCGCGAGAGCGTCCGCGGGCGCTCTGCGCACCGCGGCCCCCACCCGGTCCCCGTCCCCATCCCCCCTTCCCCTTCCCCTTCCCCTTCCCCTTCCAGTGCCAAGGAGAGCGACGTGCTGCGTCGCGCGTTCATGGCGGGCGGCTCCGCGACCGTGGCGGCCGCGACGCTCGGCATCACCCTGCTCGGCGACTCCCGCCGGCCGCCCGCCCGCGCCGGCGAGTCCGAGGCCGCCGCCGTCGAGGACGCCGTACGCCGGATCCGACTGTTGGACGACCGGCACGGGGCGGACGCCCTGTACCGCAAGGCGTCCGAGCCGCTGCGCACCGCCTACGCCCTCCTCGACGCCGGGGCGACGCGGCAGTCCACCGAGGACAGGCTGCACGCGGGCGCCGGTGAACTGGCCGTCTCGGTCGGCTGGCTGGCCCATGACTCGGGCCGCTTCGACGACGCCCGCTCGCACTACGCGGAGGCCCTGGCCACGGCCCGGGTGGCGCGGGACGCGGGCCTGGAGGCGCACGCCTTCAGCAACATGTCCTTCCTGGCCCGGGACACCGGCCGCGCGCGCGAGGCGGTACGGGCGGCCCAGGCGGGCCGGCGGGCCGCGTCCGGCCTCGGCTCGCCCCGGCTGCTGTCGCTGCTCGCGCTGCGGGAGGCGGGCGGATGGGCGGGACTCGACGACCGCAGGGCCTGCGAGGAGTCGCTGGCGCGGGCGCACCGGGAGTTCTCCCGGGGGCCCGCGGAGGCCGACCCCGAGTGGATGTCCTTCTTCGGTGAGGCGGAACTGGAGTCGCTGGAGGCGCGGTGCTGGTCGGCACTCGGGGAACACGCCCGCGCGGCGCGGCACGCGCGGCGGGCGGCCGACCTCCAGGATCCGCACTTCGCCCGGAACGTCGCCCTCTACACCGCCGAGCTGACCGGCGACCTGGCGCGGGCGGACGCCCCCGACGAGGCCGCGTGGGCGGGCGGCCGGGTGCTGGACCTCCTCGCCGAGGTCCAGTCGACGCGGGTCCGCTCGATGCTGGCGCGGACGGCCACGGCCCTGGTCCCCCACCAACGCTCCCCCCGCGTGGGCGCGTTCCTGGCCCGCCACGCTTCCGCGTAGGCCGGCCCGGTCCGCGGAGCCGGTGCTAGACGTCCAGGTGGCCCGTGTCGTTCCAGCGTTCCAGCGCGGGCGCGCCGTAGGCCCAGCCGAGGACCGACAGGGACGTCGGCTCAAGGCGGATCCGGGCGCCGAAGGAGGCGTCGAAGCCCAGCCAGCGCGCGGCCAGGGTGCGCAGGATGTGCCCGTGGGCGAAGACGAGAACGTCCCGCTCCGCCGAGCGCGCCCACGCCACGACCTCGTCCGCGCGCGCCGAGACGTCCGCGACGGACTCGCCGCCGGGGACGCCGTCGCGCCAGATCAGCCAGCCCGGCCGGACCGCCTGTATCTCCGACGGCGTCATGCCCTCGTAGTCGCCGTAGTCCCACTCCAGCAGCGCGTCCCACGGCTCGGCCCGCGCGCCGAAGCCCGCCAGGTCGCAGCTCTCGCTCGCGCGGACCAGCGGGCTGGTGCGCACCTGCAGGCCGGGCAGGCCCCGCCACGGGTCGCGGGCCAGGCGTTCGCCGAGCAGCTTCGCGCCCTGCCTGCCCTCCTCCAGCAGCGGCACGTCCGTGCGCCCGGTGTGCTTGCCGAGCTGGGACCACGCCGTCTGGCCGTGCCGGGCCAGCAGGATGCGGGGGGCCATGAGAATCTCCCGGTCGGTGCGTTTCCTCGTCCGTCCATCATCCATCACGCCCCCGACCTGCTCTCCCACCGGCCCTTTTCCCGGCTCCGCACACGATTGTCAGTGGCGGATGGGAGACTTCCGCGGTGAGCTCCTACCCGCCCAGCAGCCCCGCGCAGCCGACCACGCTGCGGCAGCGGCTCGCCGGCCTGCGAGGCCCCGCCGTACCACCCCGCCCGCTCGACGCCCGGGCGCTCGCGGCCCTCGCCGCCAACCCCGGCTGCGGCAGACGCGCCCTGCTCGACGGCGCCGGCGTGGACAAGAACGCCCTCGCCACGGCCCTGGGCTCGCCCGCCGCCTTCGGCCAGTCGCAGTTCGCCATCATCCGCGGCAACTCCTTCGAGGCGAAGGTCAAGGGGGACGGCGGGGCCGAGCTGCTGCGGCTGGTGCACGCGCACCTGGACGCGTCCGCCGAGCCTCCCGGCGCCGGCGCCCTCGTCCCCGACCTGACGGCCGCCGGGCCCGAGGGCCGCGCCGCCCGGACCGCCCTGGCCCTGCGCGAGGCCACCTCGGCGAAGGACTGGACCCTGCTGGACCACCCGATGCTGGCCCTGGAGGTGGCCGGCACCCCGGCGTACCTGGAGCCGGACGCCGTCGTGGTGCACCCCGACGGCCGCTGGACCGTGGTGGAGATCAAGTCGTTCCCGATGATCGACGCGGCCGCGGACACCGCGAAGGTGGGCGCGGCGGCCCGCCAGGCCGCCGTCTACGTCCTGGCCCTGGAGCGGATCGCCGGGAAGCTGGCCGGTGCCGAGGTCGGCCACAGCGTGCTGCTGGTCTGCCCGAAGGACTTCTCCAACCTGCCCACCGCCGCTCCCGTCGACATCCGCCGCGAGCGCTCCGTGACCCGCCGCCAGCTGGACCGGCTGACCCGGGTCGACGAGCTGGCCGCCGCACTGCCCGAGGGGCTCAGTTTCGACCCGGAGCGGCCCGCCGAGGAGCTGGCCGAGGCGGTGTCGGCGGTGGACGCCGCCTACGCGCCCGAGTGCCTGGCCGCCTGCGAGCTGGCGTTCCACTGCCGGGAGCGGGCCCGCGCCGCCGGCGAGGTGACGGCCCTGGGCCGTTCCGTACGGGGCGAGCTGGGCGCGCTGACCACCGTCGAGGAGGCCCTTGCGGCCGCCGCCGGCGCCGGCTGCACCGAGGACCCCACCGCCGCCGCCCTGCACCGCGCGGCCACGCTGCGCGCCGAGGCGCTGGAACGGTCCGCCGCCCTGCCCCGCCCGCACGTCCCGGAGAGCCCAGAATGCCCCTGCTGAGCACCCTGGCCCGGCTGGAGGCCGTCCGCGCCGGCCGCGCGCAGCCGCTCGCGACCGTGCGCCACCGCCACCTGAGCGACAAGCCGTTGGTCTTCGTGCCGCTGACCACGGCCGGCGAGGCCGGAGCGCCGCTGGGCGCGATGGTCGGCACCGATCCGGACGAGCCTCGGGTCTTCGTGATACCCCAGCCCCGCGACCGGGACCTGCGCTGGGCGTTCCTCGCGGACCTCGCGGTCCACGTGCTGGCGCACATCGAGGCGTACGCCGACGACGTGGAGCCGGCCGAGCGGAGCGAGACCGACCCGGAGACGGGCAAGCGGGTGAAGGTCGAGACCGAGCTGTGCGTGGACGCCCCGCAGCTGATCGTGCCGAGCCGGGCGGGCATCGAGTACGTGCGGCTGCTCGGGCGGTCGATGCGCTTCAGGCGCACCGCCGAGGAGGATCCGGACCATCCCCATCCGGCGCCGTCGCGGGTGCCGCTGCTGGGCCGCTGGTTCACGCACCTGGGCGAGCGGGCCCGAGTGCCCGGATCCTCGATGCTGCTGTCGGCGACGGACCTGCTGTCCCGGCACTGGGCGACGGGCCAGAGCAATCTGGAGGACCAGCACCTGGGCGCACTCCTGGCCTGGATCGACCCGCCCGCGGGCGGGTCGGGTGCCGAGGCGGCCCTGCGCGCCGAGCTGGGCCGCGACGGGCACGGGCAGTTGCTGTGCCCGCCGGCCGGTCCGGCCACCGACCCGGCCTTCGACAACAAGCTGCTCGCGCCGGCCATCGCCCGCTACGACGCGGCGCGCGCGGCCCTGGCGGCAGGGCCCGGGGAGGACGACCGCGCGGTGCGCGAGGCCGAGCGCGCGGTGCGTCGGCTGGTCGTGGAGCAGATGTCGAGCACCTGGCGGGCCACCTGGACCGCGATCGGCCTGGCCCGCGCCCTGCCGCCGGGCGAGCGGGCGGAGGAGCGCTGGACGCGCGACCGCTGGTCGTACACCGGCCACCGGGACCGCGTACGGGCCGGCGAGCCGCCGCAGCCGCGCCGCGACGACGCGGTGACGGCGGCCCAGAAGCTGGCCACGCGGGAGACCGAGCAGGTGCGGCTGGACGCTCAGGAGGCGCTGGACGACCCCCTGGTCATGGCGGGCCGGCGGCTTGCAGGCGAGGCCTTCGAGGGCGAGGTCACCGAGGTCGTGATGGAGTGGACGGAGTCGAAGCGGCCCAGTCCGCGGCCGCTGGTGACGGTGTCCTCGCAGGACCGGCCGCAGCTCGCGGACGGCGGCGGTGCGACGGTGTACCGCGTGCTGGACGGGGACGGACGGTCGCAGAGCGCACGGTTCGTCCGTTTCGAAGAGGACGGGCAGGTGGTGCTGCGGCTCCTCGACAAGATGGGACGCGGCCGGGACCCGGAGCCGGGTTCCGTACCGGAGGAGGGGGACCGCGTGTGCTGGACGCTCTTCGAGCACGACGCGCGCGGCGGCCCGAAGCTCCCGGACCCGGAGCGGACGCCGTGGACCCACGGTGGTCCGCCGGGGTCCGGGGCCGCCCTCCACCTGCCCGACGCCGTCACCGAGGAGGACATCCTGTGACTCCCGTGTCCGCGCCCGCCGCCTTCGATCCGGGTGCGGCGGCCGCCCGGGCGACCGCCGCGATCCTGCACGACACCCTGCACGGGACCGAGCGGGGTGTCGTGGTCGACTCCCCGCCCGGCGCCGGGAAGTCCACGCTCGTCGTCCGGGCGTCCCGGGAGCTGGCCGCGGCCGGCCGCCGGCTGATGGTGGTGGCGCAGACGAACGCGCAGGTCGACGACCTGGTGCTGCGGCTGGCCGAGAAGGACCCGGAGTTGAAGGTCGGCCGGCTGCACAGCAGCGAGGGCGACTCCTACGACCCGGCGCTGCGGGAGCTGCCGTCGGTGACCCTCTCGGCCAGGCCGGGGGACCTCGCGGAACTACCGATCACCCTCTCCACGGCCGCGAAGTGGGCGTTCGTGAAGGACGTCGAGCCGTGGCAGCACGCGATCGTCGACGAGGCGTACCAGATGCGCTCCGACGCTCTGCTGGCCGTGGCCGGGCTGTTCGAGCGGGCGCTGTTCGTGGGCGACCCGGGGCAGCTGGACCCGTTCAGCGTGGTGGGCGCGGAGCAGTGGGCGGGGCTGTCCTACGACCCGTCGGCGTCTGCGGTGAGCACGCTGCTCGCGCACAACCCGCAGCTGCCGCAGCACCGGCTGCCGGTGTCCTGGCGGCTCCCGTCGACGGCGGCGCCGCTGGTCTCGCGCGCCTTCTACCCGTACACGCAGTTCCGCAGCGGTACGGGGCCGGGCGATCGGAAGCTCTCGTACGGGGTGCCCTCGGACGGGTCGGGCCCGGACCGGGTGCTGGACGAGGCCGCCGAGGCGGGCTGGGGCCTGCTGGAGCTGCCGGCGCGGCACACGCCGCGCACCGATCCGGAGGCGGTCGGCGCGGTGGCCCGGGTGGTGCGCCGGGTCCTGGACCGCGGGGCGGTGACCTCCGACGAGCAGTCCGCGGGGCCGGTGCCGCTGACGGCCGACCGGATCGCGGTCGGTACGGCACACCGCGACCAGGCGGCGGCGGTCCGTGCGGCGCTGGCCGCCCTCGGGGTCGGCGGGGTCACGGTGGACACGGCGAACCGGCTGCAGGGCCGCGAGTACGACCTCACCGTGGTGCTGCACCCGCTGTCGGGGCGCCCGGACGCGACCGCCTTCCATCTGGAGACGGGCCGGCTGTGCGTGCTGGCCTCCCGACACCGGCACGCCTGCGTGGTGGTGGCCCGGGCGGGCATAGCGGAGCTGCTGGACGACCATCCGTCGACCGAGCCGGTGCAGCTGGGCGTGACGATGAAGTTCCCGGACGGCTGGGAGGCCAACCACTCCGTCCTGGCGCACCTGGCGGAGCACCGGGTGTCCTGGCGGCCGTAGGGGGTCGGGGCGCTCCGCTTCAGCCCCCGGCCTTGCGGTGGGCGCCGAAGCGGCGCCGGAGCACTTCGCCCACCTCGGCCAGGGCCTGCAGCTGCTGCGGGGTCAGGACGTCGATCAGGTGGCGGCGCACCGATTCGACGTGGAGTGGTGCGGCGTCGGTGATCGCGGCCACCCCGGTGTCGGTGAGGACCACCTCCGCGCCGCGGCCGTCGGTCGCGACGTCCTCGCGGCGGACGAGGCCACGCTGTTCCATGCGGGTGAGCTGGTGGGAGAGCCGGCTGCGGGACCACTGCATCAGCTCGGCCAGTGCGCTGATGCGCATGCGGCGGCCGTCGGTGGAGCCGAGCACGGACAGCACGTCGTAGTCGGCTTCCGACAGCCCGCTGTCCTGGTTGAGGTCGCGCGCGATCTCCGCGTCGACCAGCGGGAACATCCGCCGCCAGGCGTACCAGGCGTCCTGCTCGGCCTCGGTGAGCCAGCGGGGCTCGGATGCGGGGGTCATGCATTCCACTGTAGCCAGATCGATGACACATCATCTACCTGGTTGACACGTCACTCATATAACGCTTTGATAGATGACACATCAACAACTCATCGACCGGGAGTCGCCCCCATGACCCGCCTGCACGTCGTCTCCGCCGCCACCCGCCCCACCTCCTCCGGCCGCCCGCTCGCCCAGTGGGTCACCGCCCAGGCCCGCGACCACGGCGGCTTCGAGGTCACCCCCGTCGACCTCGCCGAGATCGCACTGCCCTTCCTGGACGAGCCGGAGTACGCCTCCACCGGGAACTACGCCCACCAGCACACCCGCGACTGGAGCGCCCTGGTCGACTCCGCCGACGCCTTCCTCTTCGTCCTGCCGATGTACAACGGCGGCTTCACCGCGCCCTTCAAGAACGCCATCGACTTCCTCTACGAGGAGTGGAAGGGCAAGCCGGTCGGCATCGTCAGCTACAGCGCCGGCCCCACCGGCGGCGCCCCGGCCGCCGAGATGCTGCTCCCGATCCTGACCCGCCTCGGCATGCTGCCCGCCGAGCACTCCGTCGCGGTCCCGGGCATCCCCAAGCTGATCGGCGCCGAGGGCTTCGAGGCCCCCGAGGCCCTCTCCGGCGAGCTGGCAGCGGTACTGGCCGACGTGGCCGCCCTGGCGGCCGGGCGCGAGGCGGAGCTCACGGCCGAGGCCGTCACCGCCTGAGCGGACCGCCGGGCGGGGCGGGCGCGGGCCGCCAACGACTGACGGCCGATCACCTGATCGACTCCCCCGCCACGGGACCCGCCCGGCTACTCGCGCACCTCACCGGCCGTACGGGCGTTCCAACCCGTCGGCGCGCACCCTTGCGGGGCGCTGGACAATGGACGGTGGCCCGGAAGGATTTCGCACGCGCAGCAGGAGGACAGGAATGGCAGAGCCCGAGCGGACCGAGCGACGGCTGCGGCCGGCGCCGCTGCTCTTCGAACCCTCGGAGGCCGTGGCGGATCCGGAGCACTTCTTCGACCTGGAGTCGATCGAGGACCCGCGCGAACTGCTGGCCCGTGCGACCGAGCTGACGCTGGCCTTCCGGGCGGCGCAGGAGCGGGCGGTGGAGTTCCAGGCGCTGGCCGCCGCGCAGCTGGCGGACCCCCGGCGGTTCGACCGGCTCACCCCGGGAGCCATCGCCGAGCGGGCGGAGTGGACCGAGGACTACGCCCTCAAGATGATCGAGTTCGGCGAGACCCTGCAGCGCGGCCGCGCCGACCTGGCCTGACGGCGGCACGGCCGGCCGCCCGCGCGGCCGGACACCGCGCATCCGGCATATGCGGGGGCAATGTACCGCCTACCCGCCCGCCCCGTCCCGGCTTTCGGTAACTCCGCGGGTTCGACCCGCTACGGCAGGTAGACCTTGGCATATGACGACGCTGACGACGGCCCACGGATGCACCGCCCTCCACGCGCCCGGCGAGCGCCCGCGCACCACGCCCGCCCCGCACGTCACCGCGCAGGGGGCCGCCTGGCTTGCCTCGGCCTCCGCGCAGCCCCGCCGCACCCTCGCCCTGTGGCAGGCCCGGCCGGGGCTGCCGGCCACGCTGCCCTGCGGGCGCGCCTTCGACGTCGTCAACGTCCCGGTGCTGCTCGGGCGCCGCGTCCTGGACCTGCTCCGGGCCGAGGGGCCCGGCTCCGGCCCGGTCGCCGTGCACCGCGGTCGGATGCTGCTCTTCGCCACCCCCGGCACCGCACCCCGGCTGCCCGCCCTGCTGGCGTGGGAGGAGTGGGGGGCCTCACGCCGCGCCCCGGCGCCGCTGTGCCACGGCCGCGGCGACGCCGTCACCGTCCCGCCGCTCGCCTCCGGCCCCGGCGGGTCGCGCTGGCTCGCAGCCCCCGACGTCCGGGAACCCTGGCTCCCCGGGCCCGAGGCCCTGCTCTGGGCCTTCGTACGGGCGGCCCGCACCGCCGCACCGACGGGACCTGGGGATATCGATTTTTCGTTCCGCCGATCCTCCTGCTAATGTCTTCCTCGTCAGCAAGCGCCGCTAGCTCAGTTGGTTAGAGCAGCTGACTCTTAATCAGCGGGTCCGGGGTTCGAGTCCCTGGCGGCGCACAGACGGAAGAAGGCCCCCCACGCGCGTGGGGGGCCTTCTTCGTCATGTCGTGATCTTCACCGTGTACGCGCCGGACCTGGTGCGGTCGGCCACCTCGATGGTGATCCGCTCCCCCGGCACCGTGTACGTCTCGCCCACCTCCAGCGGGGCGTCGGCCAGCGGCGGGTAGACCGAACGGTCCCAGCACGCCTCTGTCTGCGGGTGCGCGTCCAGCACCTCGATGGGGCCGCCACCGGAGGCCGCTTCGTTGCGCACCCGGTAGACAAGGACGCCTTCGGTGCAGGTGCCGCCGTCGTTGCCGGACGAGCCCCGGGCCTCGACGGCGATCGCGCTGCCCGGCCCCGTCCGGATGACCGCGAGCCGGGTCCCGCCCGTGCCGCCGCTGGGCGGTGCCTGCCCGAGCGGCTGCAGGGTGTGCAGCGAGGAGCCCGACTGCACACAGTCCACCTGGGAGGCGTCCAGCCAGCCCAGCTTCCACTTGTGCCAGGCGAAGAGGTCCGGGGACATCCCGAACTGGCTGCCCATGACGTCCCAGTCGCCGACGTAGGTGTCCCAGTCGCCCTTGCCGTCGGTGGGGCGGTGGTAGAGGTCCGGCAGGTCGAAGACGTGGCCGGTCTCATGCGCGAGTACGTTGCGGTCCGGCGGGTGGCGCTCGAAGACGGTGACGATCCGGCGCAGCTCCGCACCGTCCGCGATGATCGGGCGGTCGAAGTTCACGACCTTCGTGGCGTCGGAGTCCACCCCGGGGGCGTCGGGGTCGGCGACGAAGTAGACGATGTCGTACTGGGCGAAGTCCACCCGGGGGTCGGCCGCGGCGACCGCATCGCGCAGGTAGGCGGCCCGGTCGCCGGGGGCCCAGTCACGCTTTATGCCGTACGCGGTGGACGGGAGCGGCATCTGGATCCACTCCTTCTGCGGGTGCGGGACCAGGCGGAACCGGCCGTAGGAGGCCTGCTCGAAGAAGTCGCTGGTGGCGGGGAAGTAGTCGCGGGTGAGCAGCTCGGGCGTCAGGGTGCCCCGGTGATCAGGGAAGGAGAGGAAGACCATCACCGCGTCGAGGGTGCGTTCGGGCTTGGGGTAGGAGCCGTTCCAGGAGTCCAGCCCCAGGGAGTGGTGCGCCGCCGTGCGGGTCAGGGCGCAGGGCCCGGCGCCGGAATCGGCCACCGCGGGACCCGCGACGAGCGACATGGCGGCGAGCGCCGTCAGGGAAGTGAGCGCCGCGGCGGTACTTCGGACGCGAGAGCGGTCCACTCCCCCGGGTGTCTGCTGTCGCGTCACATCGACCTCCGGTGGTGGATTCATTCCTGTTTAGCCACCTTGAGGCGATTGTCTTACTTATGCCCTGTTCCGCTGCCCCACACGAGTGAGCAGTACGGCAAGCCGGTGACCCCCGGACTTCACGCCACCACCTACAGAACGTCACGACCGATCACCAGAGATCAGGAGGGGGCGCGACCCGCTCAGAGCCGCACGGAATCGATCAGGCGGTCCCGGTCCGACGATCCGTCATCACGCCGAACCGCCGCGTCTCATCCGGTGACGCCGCTGGATAGGGCCTCCCGGCAGCCCCTATGATCGGCACACTTTCCTGCACGGACACTCACGAACACTGCGGGGCCAACGGTGAGCGGAACCTCAGAAGGAACCGGTTCGGCGGCCGACAGCATCCGATCGGCCACTACGGAGCGTCACCCATCAGTGCCGGTACTGCCGTCGGTTCCGTCGGCGTCTCATCGCGCCGAGTCCGAACTGCGCGACTACCGGGCCGCCTTCAACGCGGCGCACCTCCCCATGGCCGTCGTGGACCGCGAGGGCTACGTGGTGACGGCCAATCAGGCCTTTGCCTGCCTGCTGGGCAGCGAACCGCACCTGCTCGTCCACCGGTCCGCCGCCGACCTGGTGGACCTGGCCGCGGAGGCCCGCACCTGGGCCGCGTACCAGGAGGTCCTGCGCGGCCGCCAGGCCCGGCTGCGCTGCACCCGCCGCCTCAAGCACCCCGACGGGCACTCGCTGTGGACCGAGGTCACCCTGGGGCCCGTACCCGGCACCGGGAACGTCCTGCTGTCCGTCTCCGACATCAGCGACCGGCGCGACCTCCAGGCCCGGCTGCGGCACCTCCAGATGCACGACCCGGTCACGCGGCTGCCCAACCGGGCGCTGTTCTTCGAGCGGCTCTCCGCAGCCCTGGAGGCCTCCACGTACGACCACGGCGGCGGCACCGGCCGGATCGGCCTGTGCTACCTGGACCTCGACGGCTTCAAGGCCGTCAACGACACTCTCGGCCACCGCGTCGGCGACCGGCTGCTGACGGCCGTCGCCTCCCGCCTCACCCAGTGCGCGGACCAGTCCGGCTACGGGCGCACGGGCGGGCACCTGGTAGCACGGCTCGGCGGGGACGAGTTCGCCGTGCTCGTGGAGGACTCCACCGGCACCGAGCAGCTCGCGGACCTGGCGCGCAGCGTGTTGACGGCCGTGCAGGAGCCGTTCGACCTGGCCGGACAGCGGCTGTCGGTCTCCGCCTCCATCGGCGTGGTCGAGCGGGCCACGGACGGGACCTCGGTGACCGGGCTGATGCAGGCCGCCGACACGACCCTGTACTGGGCCAAGGCGGACGGCAAAGCCCGCTGGACCCTCTTCGACCCGGAGCGCAACGCGCACCGCATGACTCGGCAGGCGCTGTCCTCGACGCTCCGGCCGGCCGTGGAACGGGGCGAGTTCGCCCTGGAGTACCAGCCGCTGGTGGACCTGGAGAGCGGTGCGCTGCGCGGTGTCGAGGCCCTGGTGCGCTGGCGGCACCCGCAGTTCGGCACGCTGACGCCGAATCGGTTCATCGGCATCGCCGAGGAGGACGGTTCCATCGTCCAGTTGGGCCAGTGGGTCCTGCGGACGGCATGCCGGCAGGCACGCCGCTGGCAGATCGAACAGCCGAGCGACGCCCCGGTCTTCGTGTCCGTCAACGTCGCCGTGCGGCAGGTGTGGGACTCGGACCTGGTGGGCGACGTCGCGGAGATCCTGGCCGAGACGGGCCTGGCCCCACAGCTGCTCCAGCTGGAGCTGACCGAGTCGGCGGTGATGGGCTCGGCCGGACGGCCGCTCCAGGCGCTCCAGGCGCTGAGCGACATGGGGGTGCGCATCGCCATCGACGACTTCGGCACCGGCTACTCGAACCTGGCCTACCTCAGCCGGCTGCCGGTCTCGGTGCTGAAGCTGGACGGCTCCTTCGTACGCGGCTTCCGCTACGACGAGGGCGCGCACCCGAACCCGGCCGACGAGACCATCGTCGAAGCCCTGGTCCAGCTCGCCCACCGGCTGGGCCTCACGGTGACCGCGGAGTGCGTGGAGACGGCCGGGCAGGCGGCCCGGCTGCGCCGCGTGGGCTGCGACACCGGGCAGGGCTGGCTGTACTCCCGCGCGGTGACCCCGGATGTGATCGCCCGCATGATCGGGCGCCGGGTGGGGGCGGCGGCCCCCGCCCTGCCCGACGAGCCGGCCCAGCACCCCCTGGTCTGACGGGCAGCGTGACCGACCCGCTCCGAACGCGCCGGTGGGCCGGACCGTCCGAGGGCGGTCCGGCCTTCCTGCGGCTGCGTCAGCCGCTGATGGTCTTGTCGTAGCGCAGGGCGACGTAGCCGGACGCGGCGTGGCCGGCGATACGTCCGTCGCTGCCGCCGTTGAGGTAGTCCTGGCCACGCATCATGTCGTCGTTCGGGTTGGACTCGTGGATGTAGGAGAACTTTCCGGCACCCTTGTCGATCCACTTCTCGAAGAGCACCACGTGCCCGTCCGAGGTGTTCAGCGCGTCGCCGGGCTGCAGGTCGGACTTGGAGATGGTGGCGCTGACGCTCGGCAGGCTGGCGGTGGTGTAGCTGGTGGAGGCGTGCCAGGCCATCGAGATGAAGCCCGAGCAGTCGGTGCGGTAGGTGTGGTCGCCGTCCGGGTCGGAGGCGTACGCGCTCTGGCTGTAGGAGATGTCCCGGCCGAGCCAGTTCAGGGCGCGGCTCATGATCTCGCTACGGGCGATCTGGCCGCCCTGGGTGGAGGGGGTGGGGGTCGGCGGGGCCGGCGGACGGTAGGTGCAGTCGCCCGCGAAAGCGGAGAGCAGGGTCTGGGTCCAGCCGCTCGCGTCGACCGGGTCGCCGGGGTGGTAGGCGATGTCGTCGCCCTTGCCGTCGGTGGGGTCGGCGTCGTGGTACCAGTACATACCGCCGTTCGTCCGGCCGTAGTAGAGGCCGCCGCCGGGCGAGACCAGGCTGTCGACCGCCGACCAGCCGCTGCCCTTGAGCTCCGCGCTCTCCCAGTCCCCGACGCCGTTGATCTGGTAGGACAGCAGCCGCCCGTCGGCGGTGCTGGCGACGAGGACGTCGTCGCCGGCCGCGGCGAGGGTCTTCAGGACGAAGCCCTCGTCGATGACGACGTGCTTGGCGATGTGGGCGGGCCCGCTGGGCTTGGCCTGGGAAACGTTGTACCGGTGGAGCTGGCCGCCGACGGTGCCGTAGAGGTGGCCCGCGCCGTCGTAGGTCATCTTGTCGAAGGTCCAGCCGCTGTCCCAGATCTTCGTGACGCCGGCCAGGGCGAGGGCGTTGCCGTTGGTCTGGATGTCGACGCGGTACAGCTCGCCGGCCGTCGAGGTCACCAGGACGGTGTTGAAGTTGAGGGTGGCCATCGCCTTGGGGGTGAAGCCGAGGTCCGCGCCGATCAGCGTCTTCACGCGGTCCCCGGTGTTCGGGGATATCGCCGTGTAGGTGAGGCGGCCGTCCGGGAGGGTGCCGTACACGGACACGTCGCCGCCGCAGATGGCGGCGGCCTGGGCGGGCGCCGAGGACACGGTGACCAGGCCGAGGGTGGTGGCGCCGACGGCGAGGGTGGCGGCGAGGCGGCGCTTGAGGGACGTCGAGAGCATCGGTGTCTCCGGTTTTCGGGCAGCCCTGACGCACGCGCGTCGGGCCGGGGAGGTCGTGAGGTGGAGGGGTACGGCGCGGGCGCGGGAGGGGCCGCGGCTCAGTACCAGTTGTTGTTCTGGAAGTGGGTCCAGGCGCCGCAGGGCGTGCCGTACCGGCCGTCGATGTAGGACAGGCCCCACTTGATCTGCGTCACGGGGTTGGTGCGCCAGTCGTCGCCGAAGGCGTCCATCTTGGAGCCGGGCAGGGCCTGCGGGATGCCGTAGGCGGTGGAGTTCGGGTTGTCGGCCCAGTAACGCCAGCCGCTCTCCTTGTCCCAGAGCTGCTCCAGGCAGTTCCACTGGGCGGAGCTGTTCCAGGCGCCGCCGTCGTGCTTGTTCATCAGGTCGCGTCCGGCCGCCTTCACCGCGGGGATGTCCCGGCCGTCGAGGGGGTCCGCGGTGGTGGTACAGCTGAAGGTCGCCGGCTGGGCAGAGAGCAACTGTTGCGTCCAGCCGCCCGTGTTGACGGGCGTCTCGTTGTGGTAGGCGATGTCGGCGCCGGAGCCGTCGGCCGGATTGGCGTCCTTGTACCAGTACATGGCGCCGGTGCTGGCGATCCGGCCGTAGTAGAGGCCGCCGCCGGGTGAGACGACCTGGTCGAAGGCCGACCAGCCCGAGGCCTTGAGGTCGTCGCGATCCCAGCTGCCATCGCTGTTGATCGTGTACGAGTAGAGGGCGCCGGCCGCGGTGGTGGCCAGGAGCCGGTCGTCCCCGGCGGCGGTGAGGGTCTTCAGGACGAAGCCGCTGCCGATCTCCTTGCGCTGCCCGATGTGCGCCGAGCCGGTCGGCTTGGGCTGCGAGACCAGGTACTGGATCAGCAGGCCCCCGGCCGTCCCGTAGAGGTGGCCGTGGCCGTCGTAGGTGAGCTTGTCGTGGGTCCAGCCGCTGTCGAAGAGCTTGACGGGCGGGCGTTCCAGGACGAGGGAGGTGTTGTTGGTGAGCACGTCGAGGCGGTAGAGGGCGCCGGCCGTAGACGTGACGAGGATCGTGTTGAAGTTCAGGGTGGCCATCGTCCTGGGCTCGAAGCCCAGGACGGCGCCGACCAGCACCTTCTTCAGGTCGCCGGTGGCGGGTGTGATGGTGCTGAAGGTGAGCCGGCCGTCGGGGAGGACACCGTAGAGGGAGGCGGTCCCGCTGCAGGTGGTCGCGGCGGTCGCCGCAGGGGCGGCGGCGACGGCCGCGGCGGTGAGCAGTCCGGCTCCGAGGGCGCCGGACAGGGCGGCGACCGCGGTCGTGCGGGCGGCCCGGCGGAGGGTGGTGTTCACGGTGTTCCTTCGTGGGAGGGCGTCAGCGACGCGGCTCGGCGGTGCGGTAGCCGTGGGCGCGCAGGGGAGCTCGGACGCCGTCGAGAAGCGCGCGGGCCTGGTCCAGCGCGGCGGTCTCGGAGACGGCCCGCAGGAAGAGGTAGAGGTCGACGCCTCGGCCGGCCGGCTTGGCCCGTACGTGTTCGAGCCCGTGGGCGGCCTCGGCGTGGGCCCAGATCAGGTCGGAGAGGAGCGCGAGCGCGTCGGGGTGGCCGGGGTCCTGGCGCGGGCCCGAGAGGGCGGCCCGGACGATGCGCACGTCGGCTAGTCCCAGTTGATGCTGCCGTCGGCGTCCGCCGGGAGCGCGTCCCCGTTGATGCTGGCGCTGATGTGGGCGCCTTCGGCGGGGGCGGGCGCCACAGTGGCGGTGACGGCGGCGGCGCAGAGGGCGGCGAGGGCGGCGGCGACAGCGGCGAAGCGGCGGGCGGTGCGGGACATGGTTTCCCCTGAGGTCGAATGCTGGTGGTGGTCCGTGCGGTGCGGTGTGCTGCTGCGCGCTGTCCGGTTCGTCCGTGGGCTCTGGCCTGAGCCGGGGGCTTCCGCCCCCGCCGTTCCGGTGATCACCATGGTGCTGCGCCCGCGACCCGCGCAGAAGGGTTTCCGGCTGGCACCAAAGGGCCTGGCACCTTGGTGCCAGGTTTCGCCTACGATCACCGCTGACGGCACCGGTGTGGATGCCGAAGTTACGCTGGGGGGCGGGGACTTGCTGCAGACATTGGGGCTCGGAGCCGAGGTGGAGGCCGTGTACCGGGGGATGCTGGCCGACCCCTCCGGAGGGGTCGCCGAGCTGGCCGCACGCCTCGACCTCACCGAGACGCAGGTCCGCGAGGGCCTGGACCGGCTGGTCGACCTGGACCTGCTCAGACCGTCCCGGGACAGCCCCGGCGCACTGCGGGCGGTCCGCCCGGAACTGGGCCTGGAACTGCTGCTGCGCCGCCAGGAGGAGGAACTGGCCCGGCAGCAAGAGGAACTGGCCCGCAGCAAGGCCGCGGCGGCCCAGGTGGTTTCCGAGTTCGCGGAACTGCGCCCGAACACCGAGGTCGACGGCGCGGAACGCCTGGTGGGCATGGACGCCATCCAGAGCCGGCTGGAGGAGCTCGCCCACGGGCTGGAGCGCGAGTGCCTGGCGATCCTGCCGGGCGGCGCCCTGTCCGAGGCCAGCCTGGAGTCCTCCCGGCCGCTCGACGAGCGGGCGCTGGCCCGGGGCATCGAGATGCGGTCCGTCTACCAGGACAGCGCCCGCAACGACCCGACGACCCTGTCCTACGCCCGCTGGCTCACGGAACAGGGCGGCCAGGTGCGCACGAGCCCGCTGCTCCCACCCCGCCTGCTGGTCTTCGACCGCACCGTGGCCGTCGTCCCCATCGATCCGGCGAACTCACGGCTGGGCGCACTGTGCACCAGCGCCCCGGGGATCGTGGCCTCCCTGGTCACCCTGTTCGAGCAGACGTGGCAGGCCGCCGTACCGCTGGGCGCGGACCGCTGCCGTACGGGCGACTCCCGCCCGAGCGCGGCCGAGCTGGAACTGCTGAAGCTGCTGGCCTCCGGCCTGACGGACGAGGCCGCGGGCAAACGGCTCGGGGTGTCGCTGCGGACCGTACGGCGGCAGATGTCTGCGCTGATGGAACGCCTCCACGCCACGAGCCGCTTCGAGGCGGGCCTCAAGGCGGCTCAGCAGGGCTGGCTCTAAGTCACAGGCTGCGGGCGAAGGCGGCGAACGCCGCCGCCCCGACGGTGAAGGCGGGCCCGTCGGGGTTCTTGGAATCCCGGACGGCGACCCGGCACGGCTGCGCGGCCACCTCGACGCACTCGCCGCCGTTGGTGCTGCTGTACGAAGCCTTGCGCCAGGCGGCGCCGTCGAGCGGGGCGCACTCGACGCAGTCGCCGCCGGTCCCACCGCTGTAGCTGGACTTACGCCAAAGCGCGCCCGTCAGACTGTTCTGGGTTCCCATAACGTTCCTCCCGTACGCGGGCGATCAGTGCCGCGGAATCGTCCATGGAGAGCGCCGCAGCCTGCAGATGATCGTAGCGATGTGCACAGTCACTGGCCGTCTCGGGATTCGCCGTCACATGGGCCGAGCCGTAGCTCTCGGCGTAGACGACATCCGGCTCCTTCTCGAATCGGAGAACATTGAACGCCCCTACTGTGGCCGGGTGTTGCCCGGAGCTGAACGGGAGGATCTGAATACGCACGGTCCTCAGGTCCCGAAACTCCAGCAACCGGTCCAGTTGCTCCCGCATGATCTCGGGACTCTCGAACGGGCGGTGCAGCACGGCCTCGTCCAAGACCACCCAGACCAGTGGCGGACGCTCCCTGCTGAGGATGCGCTGGCGTTCCAACCGAGCCGCAACCGCGTCATCGAGGCTCTCGCCCCACCCTGCGCGAAGTACCGCTCGCGCGTACCTCTCCGTCTGCAGGAGTCCGTACACCAGCTGCGGCTGGAACGAAGAGATGTGTGTGGCCCTCGCTTCCATCTCGGCGTACGCCTGGAACCAGTTGGGCAACTGGGTCCGCAGGACAAGCCCCACCAGGCGGGAGAACACCCCGCCCGTATTCAGGGCCGCATCCACCCGCTCCGAGAAGTCGCGGGTCGGGACGCGGCGGCCGTTTTCGACCATGCCGATCAGGGAGCCCGTGCAGAAGATGATCGCGCCGAGCTGCGACTGTTTCAGGCCCGCTTCCTCTTTCAGGCGGCGCAACTCGTAGCTGTAGTAGTCCAGCGGCGAGGCGCTGGGATCGATGTCGCGGGCCAGGACCATGGGACGGCACCCCCAAGCGGGAAGCGGGCTTGTGGCCGAGCCTAACGAGGTCACTACGGCAGGGTGTCCGGAATCCGGCAACCATGTCACACACCTCCGCCCCGCCCCTGGGAGAGGGGGCGGGGCGGAGGCGTCGCTCGGCGCGGGGTGGGGGGAGATCAGCAGGCGCCGAGGTCCTTCCAGACACCCCATTCACCGGTGGTGCCCGGCGTCTCGTTCTGCGTCCACCACTGGGCCTTGTACGTGCGGCCGTTGTGGGAGACCTCGTTGCCGGCGGTGTAGATCGTGCCCGCGACGTAGGCCGGGGTCGAGCTGCAGCCGGTCGGAGGCTGCGTGGTCGGCGGGGTCGTCGTCGGCGGCGTGGTGGTCGGCGGCGTCGTGGGAGGCGTGGTCGGCGGGACCGTGGTGCCGCCCAGGGCGTCGGAGATCTGGCCCAGCAGCGTGGCGTTGTTGTCGAGGCCGAGCAGGGAGTACATCATCGCGCCGGCCAGGCCGCGCTGCTTGCCGTAGTCGACCCGGGCCTGGATGGACTTCTGGTTCAGGCCGGTGAAGAACTCGCCGTCCTTGTAGAAGTACGAGGACTTCGACTGGTCGTCCCAGAAGGTGGTCGCCGGGTTGTCGACGATGCCGCCGAGCTCCTTGTAGTGCGCGATGCCCGCCTGCTGGCTGAGCGGTCGCGCGGCGGAGCCGCCGGTCGCGGTCTGGGCGAGGCCGTTGGTGCTGCCGGCCGGAACGCCCTTCCAGCCGCGGTAGTAGAACTCGTAGCCCAGGGTCAGCTTGTCGGCGGGGAAGCCGCCGGTGATGCCGTAGGCCGGGTTGCCGTCGATCCAGGAGTCGATGGCGTTGTCGATGCTGTACTTCTCGGTGCCCGGCGCGATCGGGTCGGTCGGGTCGGCCGCGGACGGGTACAGCGGGGACTGGTGGTACGTCGGCCCGTCGCCGTCCCAGGCGCCGTGCATGTCGTACGTCATGATGTTGGCGTAGTCCAAGTACTGGCCGATCTTGTCGGTCTCGATGTACTTGATCTTGTCCTGGCCGGCCGGGAGGGCCGCGGTCAGCATGTACTTCTTGCCGCCGTTGGCCGCGCCCTCGGCGTCGAGCTGCTTGCGGAACTCCTGGAGCAGCAGGGTGAAGTTCTGCTTGTCTTCGGGGCCGTAGTGGTTGCCCAGGTGGCCGCCGGAGGAGCCCGGGTACTCCCAGTCGATGTCGATGCCGTCGAAGATGCCCGCCGCGGTGCCGGGGCCGCCGAAGCCGCCCTCCACCGGGAGGTCGCCCTTGATGTACTGCTTGATGCAGGAGGCGACGAACTTCTTGCGGGAGGCGTCGGTCTTGGCCGCGTCGTGGAAGTACTTGGAGTACGTCCAGCCGCCCAGCGAGATGTTGATCTTCAGGTGGGGGTACTTGGCCTTCAGTTCCTTGAACTGGTTGAAGACGCCCACGATCGGCTGGTCCCACTTGTCGGCGACGCCGTCCACGCTGTCGGCCGCGCTGAAGGACTTCTGGTAGTCGGCGTAGCTGTCGCCCGCGCCGTCACCGGCGTTGGGGTTGTTGTCATCGCCGGCCGCCTTGTTCGCCTCGAAGCAGGTGAGCTCGGTGGGGTGGATGTTGCCGAACGAGTAGTTGATGATGTCCAGCTTGCTCGCTATGCCCCGGGTGTCGAGGTGCTTGGGGTAGAAGGCGTTCCCGTACACGCTCCACTGGTCGTAGTAGGCGATGCGGACGCCGCCCGCCGTGGCTCCGGCCGCGGCGTCGGCGGCCTGGGCGGTGCCGAGTCCCGCGAAGGAGGCAAGCGCTCCGGCTGCCAGCGCGACCGTTGCGGCGGCCGCGGCGAAGGGTTTACGGATGTGCATGTACTGCCTCCGGGGGGGCTGGGAGGAGAGTGCTGGAGGTTCGGGTGAGAGAAGTGATAGCGATCACTCACGCCCCGCGTCAATGGTTCGGACCAAAGAAGGACTAGACCACTCCCGCGCCATTTACCCAAGTCAGAGACGTGAGCGCACATCAGAAACCGCTCGCCACCCCGGGTGACGAGCGGTTTAAGGCTCCCTTGAGACAGCCTCCGGCAAGGTTTTGGCAACAAACCAGCCAAACCCCGTTCTCCTGACGTCAGTCGACCGAGGGCGCCGACTCCGGCATGCCGTAGGCATCGGCGACCAGAGCGTAGGAGCGCAGACGCGCGGCCCCGCTGTGGGCGTTGGTCGTCAGCATCAGCTCGTCCGCCCCGGTGCGTCGGGCGAGGCCGTCGAGGCCGTCGGCGACCGCGCCGGATGTGCCGTGGACGATGTTGGCGAGCCAGCCGTCCACGAACTCCCGCTCCAGCGGGGTGTAGGGGTACGCGGCCGCCTCCTCGGGCGTGGGCACCAGCCCCGGGCGCCCGGCGCGCAGCCGCAGCATCGACAGCGCGCCCGTGAGCACCTGGGCGCGGGCCTCCTCGTCGGTGTCGGCGGCGAGCGCCGACACCCCGATGACGGCGTAGGGGGCATCCAGGACGGCCGAGGGCCGGAAGCTCCTGCGGTAGAGGTCGAGCGCGGGCAGCGTGCCCGCCGCCGAGAAGTGGTGGGCGTAGGCGAAGGGCAGGCCCAGCTCTCCGGCGAGCTGCGCACTGAAGCCGGAGGAGCCGAGCAGCCATAGCGGCGGCCGCCCGGCCGGACCCTGCACCGGGCCCGGTACGGCGTGCACGCGGGCGTACGGATGCCCGTCGGGGAAGTCGTCGTCGAGGAAGCGGGTGAGCTCCGCGAGCCGGCGCGGGAACTCGTCCGCACCCTCATCGAGCCGTCCGGGCCCGCGCAGTGCGGCGGCCGTGCGGCCGTCGGTGCCGGGGGCCCGGCCGAGCCCGAGGTCGATCCGCCCCGGGGCGAGCGCCTCCAGGGTGCCGAACTGTTCGGCGACGGCGAGCGGGGCATGATGGGGCAGCATCACCCCGCCGGAGCCGAGCCGGATGCGGGAGGTGTGCGCGGCGAGGTGGGCCAGGATCACAGCCGGCGAGGAGCTGGCGACGCCGGGCATGGAGTGGTGCTCGGCGACCCAGTGGCGGTGGTAGCCGCGGGATTCGGCGAGGCGCGCGATCGCCACACTGGTGCGCAGGGAGTCGTGCGCGGTGCTGCCGGCGCCGACGGTGACCAGGTCCAGGACGGAGAGCGGTACGGGCGCCCGGCCGAGGGCGGTACCCCGTATGCCGCCGGGGCCGTCCTGCGCATCGACGGCCGGGCCGTCGGCGCCGCCTCCGCGCAGCCCGCTCGCCGCGCCGCCCGCGTCCCCGGTGTCACTCATCGTCGCTCCCGTACCGTCGTCCACGTCCGCGCGACGTCCGCGCGAAACCGTACGAAGAACTCGAACCGTGACCGGTCGCCGGGCATTCCCGGAGCGACGGCGCGGGACGCGTGACCACGGCATATGCCTGCGTCATAGATCGAGGCAGACGGACGCGATCGAGCCATCAATCTCCCCAACCGACGCTCCACAGGGGCCTCTTGATGGCTATCGTGGTAAGGCAAGCGGTAACAACCTGCTAGGGGGGAAACCGTGGCGCTGAAGCCCGAGCCGACCGCGCCGTTCCACTCGGTGCAGTACGCACTGCGCGTACTCGAAACGATCGCACGGCACACCGGCGGTGTGACCGACATGCAGATCGCGCGTGAGACCGGCCTGCCCGCAGTCCATCTCGCCCCCATGCTGTTGATGCTGCGCCGGGAGGGATACGTCCTGCAGGTGGCGGACGGCGCGTACGCCATAGGGGACTCCCTCGTCCTGCTCGGGTCCGGCACCGACCGCCAGCAGGCCCTGACCGACAAGCTCCAAGAGACCCTCGACCGGCTGCGCGATTCGGTCGGCGCGGCCGTCTACATCAGCCGGTACGTGGACGGCGAGGTCAGGATCACGCAGTTCGCGGACAGCCCTCGCACCCCGAAGGTCCACGAGTGGGTCGACTTCCGGTCGGCTGCGCACGCCAGCGCGGTCGGCAAGTGCCTGCTGACCCAGTTGGACCTGAACGGGCGGCGCGACCACCTGTCCCGACACAAGATCGCCCGGCTCACGTCGAAGACGATCGTGAACGAGCGGGTCCTCTTCTCCAAGCTGGACGCCCAGCCGGCCACCGTCCCGATGCTGGACCTGCAGGAGTACGCCGTGGGCACGGTCTGCGCGGCCGTCCCGATCACGGCGGGCGCCTCGGTCGGCTGCCTGGCGCTGTCGATGCCGGTCGAGCACGCGCACCGGCTGCGCGCCGCGGCCGACACCCTGAACCGGAAGGCCGCGCCGCTGCTGCTGTCGCTCACCCTCTAGCGGCGCCCGTTCGGGGCCGGCCGGAAAACACTTCGGGCGGTTCCCGGTGAACCGGAAACCGCCCGAAGGACAGGTGCGCCGCCAGGGACTCGAACCCCGGACCCGCTGATTAAGAGTCAGCTGCTCTAACCAACTGAGCTAGCGGCGCCTGCTGACAGAGAAAATAGTACCCGGTCCTCAGGGGTGCTCCAAACCACGCCCCGCGCGGGTACGCGCGGACCGCGGGCACCCGCGGCGGGCGGCCGCCCCCGCCCGGACGGCCCCGAGCCCACTCCCCACCTGCACCTTTCACCGTTCCGGAACACCGCCCTCCTTAGCGGAGGCCCGCTTCGCGGTCGAGGAGGTCCGTGCGGCCCTGCGCCGCGTACCGGGCCAGCAGGGCCATGAGCTCGGGCGGGGTCAGGAGGGTGTAGCCCCCCGCGGGGGACCGGTGCCAGACCGGGTCGGCACATCGGAAGCCCGCCCGGCGCAGGGACACGCGGTGGACCTTGTTCGTCGCGGTGACCGGCATCTCCGGGACGACGCGGACATAGCGCGGAAGCATCTTCGTGCCCAGATCCGGCTGGCCGGCGAGGAAGGCGGCGAAGGCGTCCGGGGAGAACTCCGCCCCCTCCCGGAGGGACAGGGCCGCCATTACCTGGTCGCCGGCGACCTCGTCCGGGACCCCGTAGACGGCCACCGCGGCTGCCTGCGGCCAGCGGGCCAGGATGTTCTCGATCACCGCTGCGGCGAGGTTCTCGCTGTCGACGCGGAGCCGGTCGTCGGTGCGGCCCGCGAAGTAGAGGAAGCCCGCCGCGTCGCGGAAGAACAGGTCGCCCGTCCAGTACCAGCCGTCGCGGGTGCGGTCGGCCTCCGCCTCGGGGTTGCGCCAGTAGCCCTCGAACAGGCTGTGGCCCCGGTTGACGAGTTCCCCGATGGCGGCCGAGCCGTTGAGGAGGCGGCCGCCCCCGTCCAGGACGGCCGGAGGGCATTCCGCGCCCGTCTCCGGGTCGATGACCGCCAGGTTGTCGCCCGCACCCGCCCGACCCAGGGCGCCCGGCGGGGTGTCCGGGGTGCGCTGGATCGAGGCGCCGCCCTCGGTGGCGCCGTAACCCTCCACCAGGCGGACGCCGAATCGCTCGGCGAAGCGTGCCGCGTCCACCGCCCCGGCCTCGGTGCCGAAGCCGAGCCGCAGGCGGTGGACACGATCGTCGGGGCGGGGCCCGGTGGCCAGCAGGTACTGGATCGCCCGCCCGACGTAGGTGAAGTAGGTGGCCTCGTACGCCCGTACGTCGTCCAGGAACGCCGAGGCGGAGAAGCGCCGCCGCAGGGCCACCGCGGCCCCGCCGACGAGCGCCGGGAGCCAGTCGGCGATGACGGCGTTGCCGTGGAAGAGCGGCATGCACACGTAGTGGACGTCGTCCGGGCCGACGGAGAAGCTGCGGGCCAGCGAGGCTCCGGCGGCGGCGAGCCGGCCCTGGCTGCAGATGGCGGCCTTGGGAGCGCCGGTGGAGCCGGAGGTGAAGTAGAGGAGGAGGCGGGAGTCCGGGCCGGGGGTGCGCAGTGCGGCGTCGCCGGGCTTGGCGGCCGCGTAGGGCGCGAGGAGGGCCTCGTACTCCTCGGTGCCGGTGATCAGGACGCGTACGCCCGGCAGGTCGAGGCCGCGCAGCAGGGGAAGGTGGGCGGGCTCGGTGATCAGGAGCCGGCACTCGGTGTGCAGGATGTCCCGGGCCAGCTCGGGGCCGCGCCGGGTGGGGTTGATCCCGGCGACGGCGGCCCCGGCGAGGGCCGCCGCGCCGAGCCAGAACGGGAACTCGGGGGTGTTGTCGAGCAGGACCCCGAGGTGCGGCTCGGCCTCCGCGGGCATGAGGTCGACGAGGAGCGCGGCGCGTGCGGCGGCTTCGCGGGCGGTCCGGTGGTGGGTGAGGACGCCTTCCGCGTGCTTCAGCCCGGGCCGGTGGTCGCCCCATTGGCGCGCTATGAGCTCCGCGACGGTTTCGGGTGCTGTCGTCGTCCGCATGCCGCCGGAGGGTAGCTGACGTATGGTCAGAATTGAACGTCCGAGCAGGCGTAGAAGGCCATCGGGGTGTCGTTGACGGTCCAGACCGCCAGGATGAGGTGCCGGCCCGTCTTGCCGCTCGGCATGGCGCCCTGGTGCACGGTGGTCATGGCGGGGCGGGCGCCGTTGTAGGCGACGGTGAGGAAGGGCTGGGGTTCGAGATCGGCGCGGGTGAGGGCCTTGGTGCCGGTCCAGCCGTTCTTGGTGACGTAGTACTTGATGTCGGTGGTGGAGTGGTTGGCAGTGAACTGCCACCGGAAGGAATAGCCCTGACCGCTGGTCACCTTGGTGGTGGGCCAGGCGCCGCCGCGCGGGTTGTCGAGCTCGGCGAACTGCGAGAGGCCTCCGGAACAGATCTTGCCGTCGGCGGGGCCGGCGGCCGGGAAGCCCTTGAAGCCCTCGACGCTCTGCGGCTCCCACTGGATCGCACCACAGTCGGAGACCGTCCTGTTGGCACAGAGCTTCTGGCGGCTGATGGGGGTGTCGGTGTAGCCGTGACCGCTGGCGCTGGGGGCGCCGACGAGGGTGACTGCGGCAACGAGGCCGAGACCGAGCGCGGCGACGCCGGCCCGTCCGGGCACGCGGACGTTACGCATGATGCTCCTTGGACGTGGGGGGAGTTCGGCGAGCGCGCGCAGGGGATTCAGGTCTAGACCAAGTCCCAGATTATTGACGAGAGTTGGCCATGTCCATACCAATGAGAGAACGGGTGGTCCGGTCTCTTCCGGCCACCCGTTCCCGCTCCCGCTCCCGACGCGGTACGTGCCCCGGCCCCGCCCGGGCACATCGCGAAGGCCCCGCCTGCCCCACGCCCCCGGCCGGCCCTAGTCGGCGCGTCCCGTGCAGAAGGCGACCGTGAGGTCCTTCACCAGGGCCTTGCGCTCGTAGTCGTCGAGCTCGACGAGTCCGCGCGAGGTCAGCCGGTGGACGGTGTCGTCCACCGCGTCCACCACCGAGGCCAGCACCGTGTCCCGATGCTTGGCGTCGATCGCCGCGACCCGGCGGCGGCGCATGGCCTCGGCGACCTCGGCCGCGTACTCGATCCGGGTCGGCTGGGCCGAGAACACCTCGATCCCGACCGCCTCGGTCTCGGCCGCCAGCATCCGGGTCAGCGCGTCGCCGACGGCCTCGGCGTCGCGCAGGGTCGGGGCGTCCTCGTGGAAGGCGTCTGCCGGAAGCTGGGAGAGCACGCGGGCCATGGCGGACTCGACCTGCTCGGCGAGGTATCCGGTGTGGTCCGCGACGGCGAGCGTGGCACGGGCGGTGTCCTTGACCTGCCAGACGACCTGGACAACGACCTGGAGGGCCAGTCCGCCGGAGTCGACGGCGGGCATCGGGTCGCTGCGCCAGTGGCGCAGGCGTACATCCACCCGGCGGCGCAGCAGGAGAGGGCTGACCCAGGTCAGACCGGTACGGCGGACCGTGCCGCGGTAGCGGCCGAAGAGGGTGAGCACCCAGGCGTGGCCGGTACGCGCCCGACCGAGGCCGCCGAGCGCCACGAGGGCCACGACGCCGAGGAAGGCCAGCGGCGGCCAGTCGGCGGCACGCAGTCCGCGGTAGGCGCGGGGGGCGGCCCCGAACGCGGCCGCGAAGGCGTCGGGGACGGCCCCGGCCCGCCAGAGCACCGCCGTGCAGCCGACGAGGGCGAGGCCGCCGACGGCCACGCCGACCCAGCCGGGCAGCACCGGGCCACGGTGCTCGCGGAGCTGGTCGTCGCCGCGGGGGACCCGGCGGCCGGGGGCGGGGCGCACGGGGCGGGCCACCGCCGCGGGGGCGCGCTGGGGCAGGAGGCCGGTCGACGCGGCACGGAACGGGAGGTGCAACGGGACCTCGGTGACGGCGGTCCCGCGGTGGGGGGCGGCGGCGTTCGGGAGGTCCCGGGCGCTGTCCTCCTCCATGGCGCGCGTCACCGCCCGGGCGACGATCTCGGCGACGCCCGGTCCGGGCACGCCCGAGTTCGGGGCGGCACCGGACTCCTCGCGCTCCCCGCACTGCGGGTGCGGGACACCGGCGTCCGGCCGTCCGCCCTCCGAGCCCGCCCGGGTGTGCTCGGGCTCGGCCCGCCCCCGCGCCGCGGGCACCGCGGCCTCGGCCGCCTCGGCCGCCTCGGCCGCCTGCGGACCCGGCGCCGGGACGCGGCCGGAGCCGTCGTCCACCCCCGCCGTCTCGCCGTGCGCGAGCGGAGCCGCCGCAGGAGCAGGGAGGAGGGGTCCGGGAACCCTGTCCGCCGGGCGGGGCGTCGGCTGCGGCCAGGACGCGTGCGGCGCCCGCGCCGCCAGAGGCTCGGCCTCACCGGCGGGCGCCGGAACGGCGGGCGGCTCGGAGGCCGTCTCCGGGGCGGGCCCCACGGGCTGCTCCACCGCCGGGGGCACGGCGTACGTGCCGAGCGGTACGGCCCGCGGGGCCTGCGCTGCGGGCACCCCCGCGAGCACCGCCCCCGGCACGGCCGCGGAACCGCACCCGTCCGGGGTCTGCGGGGTCTGTGCGGCGGGCCTGGGCTGCGGGGCAGACACCGCAGACGGCTCGGCAGCCCGGGGCGGGGCCTGTCCGGCGGGAACCGGTACCCCGTGCGGTGCGACGGCGGGCCACGCAACGGCGGCGGGGGCCGGCCCGGAGGAGGCCGACCCGGCCGGCGCCGATACGGAGGGCCGGGCGGGCATCGTCGAACCGTGCCCGGCGGGCGCGGGCCACGGCTCCCCCGGCCCGGACGGGGTCGGAACGGGCGCCGCCGATGCGGCGGGCGCGGGCCAGGGCTCCCCCCGGCGGCTCCGCCGACACCGCACCCGATGCGGCCGCGGGCACCGGGACGGGACCGGGCACGGCCTCACCGGCCGGCGGCGGGACGGACCCGGTGGCGGGCGGCGCGGCGGGCCCGTCGCCGGTGCGGGACGGAGCCCGTTCCGCAGCCGGCGGGGGTGCGGCCCGCAGGGACAGGGTCGGGGTGGTGGCGGCCCAACCGAAGGAGGTCGGGGCGGGCTCGGGCGCGGCCGGCAGGCGGAGGGTGCCCGTCGTCGAGGTGGTGCGCGTGGGAAACATCGTTACCTCCGTCATGCGAACAACCGACGCCACGTTTCCGGGCCCGGATAGCCGTCGGCCGCGGCCCCGCGCCAGCCCTGCGCGCGCTGGAAGGCCTCGACGTTGCGGCGGTCGGCCTCGCCCCAGCGGGGGCCCGGCCCGGACGTGTAGTACCTGCCGAAGCCCTTCTTCACCAGCTGTCGGCCGAGGGCCTCGATGGCCGGGTGCGACTGCCCCGGGCGGAACACCGCGGCGCCGGGGTAGGCCCGTACGCCGCCGGGGCCGGGCGCCGCGCCCACCGTCGGCGGGATGTTCTTGCCCTGCTGGTCGACGAGCAGGCGCCAGGTGTGCGCGCCGGGCACGCCGTCGGCGTCGGCGCCCGTCCAGCCCTGCGCCCGCTGGAAGGCCTGGGTGGCGAGCCGATCGTGGTCGCTCCACGTCCGGTCGGCCACCCCCTTGGGGTAGAAGCGGTAGGCACCGCGCTCGATCAGCATCCGGCCCAGCTGGGCGACGTGGTCGTTGACGGCGCCCGGGCCGAACGTGTCCGCGCCCGGGAAGGTCCTGGCGGGGTCGCCGGGTTTCGGGCCCGCCGCCGGCGCTTCGGGGGCGGGGACGGTGCCCGGGGCCTCCGGGACGATGCCGCCGGTCACCCCGTTGAACCGGTAGGGGACGTACTTCGCCGCGTTGGCCCAGTAGCCGTAGGGCGTGGCCTGCTTCCGCGTCGTGGGGCGCGTCTGCTCGTAGGCGACGTAGTGGGTGCGCGTCTCGTCGACCCATCCGCCGAAGAGGACCACGTGCGAGCCGTTGTTGGGGTCCGCCGGGTTGTGGAAGAGCAGCATGTCCCCCGGCAGCAACTCCTCCTTCGTGATCTTGGTGGCGAACGTGTCGAGGCTGCCGGTCCACTCGTTCGAGCCGAGGTTCCAGGCCATGGAGACGTAGCCCGAGCAGTCCTGCCGGTAGCCGTCCGACCAGTACGCGGACATGCTGTACGGAACCCGCGCGTCCAGCCATAGCTTGGCCCTGTTGATGATCGTCGTGCGGTCGATCCGCTTGACGGCGCCGGGCCGGGCCGGCGCCCCGGGGTTGCCCGGCATGCCCTTCGGGCCGTGCAGGGGGGCGCGGCCGCCCTGCGGGCTGCCGGGGTCGTCGAGGGCCACCGGTCCGGTGGCGGGTGCGCTCAGGGCCACCGCGGTCCCGCCACCACCGCCGAGGACCACTCCGGCTGCGGTGGCCACGACCAGCGCCCGCCGCGCGCCGCGCGCGGCGGGGTGGCCGCCGTCCCGAAGCGGTATGGCTCCGGCGCGGGCGAGGTCCCGGCGGCGCTGGGCGCAGCCCCGGCACACGCAGTCGCCCGCGGGCTCGTACTCCTCGAAAGCGGGCATGGGCATCTGCACATGCGCCGGGGGCTGCATCGTCATGCGGTTCCGTCCACTCCCCTGCTGTTCCAGTGGTCGACCGGGGCCGCATCTGGTAAAGCGTCAGATGCGGGCGGCGCAGACATATCGTGCACGATAAACTGCCCAAACATGGGTTAATCGGACAAGGTGGGCGTGGCTGGTCATGAGCACCCGCGGAGGTGGGGTAGAGTTTTCCCTGTCAGCAAGCGCCGCTAGCTCAGTTGGTTAGAGCAGCTGACTCTTAATCAGCGGGTCCGGGGTTCGAGTCCCTGGCGGCGCACAGACGGAAGAAGCCCCTCACAGGGAAACCTGTGAGGGGCTTCTTCGTTCCCGTGCGAGGGCTCCGTGCGCCGGGCGCGCTAGACCGACGTGCCGGAGCGGACTCCCACGCCGGTGAGATAGGCGGAGACCACCACGTTCGCCGTGTACTCCTTGGCCGTCTTGTCGTACGTCCCCCCGCAGGTCACCAGCCGCAGTTCCGCGCGGCCCGGCACCCGTGGGCCGTACGCCCTGTGCGCGTCGAAGGCAGCACGCTCGTAGACCCGTACGTCCTCGATCGTGAACTCGGCGACGGAGCCGTCCGCCCGCACCACGCGCACCTTGTCACCCGGCTTCGCCGTGCTCAGGCCGTAGAAGACCGCCGGCTTGGACCGCGTGTCCACGTGTCCCACCATCAGTGCCGTCCCCACCGCCCCCGGCTGGACGCCCTGCCCCCACCAGCCCACCGTGCCGGGGCTGTCGTACGGCGGCGGATCGATCGCACCGTCCTTGTCCAGACCACGGGAGACCACCGGAGCCTGGATCCCCATGGACGGCACGTCGACGCGCTGCGGCAGCGATCCCGCGACGGGGGCGTGCGCGGCCGGCAGCCCCGCGCTCAATCCTCCGCCGCCCTGCCCGGCGAGCGGGGCCGGCGGCACGGTCAGCTCACGGCCCCACAGCCACAGGCCCAGCACCAGCACCGACCAGGCCGCGAAGGTCAGCAACCGACCCCCGGCGGAAGCCTTGGCCTCGTCCGTCCGCCACTCCTCGCCCACGCGCCGCCCGCCTCACTCGCCGCTGCGTCGGCGGCGCAGGGCCAGGGCGCGGCCCGCGACGGCCAGCGTGGCCACCGCGGCGAGCACGGCGCCGATCACCGTGTGCGGCGTCCCCGGGCCGTCGCCGCCCGTGTGCTCCTTCTTCGCCGCCGTGAGCAGGCCGGGAGCCTCGGCCGGGCGGTCCGCCATGCCGCCGCCGCCCGCGTGGACGGGCCAGATCGGCGAGGCGTGGTGGGAGGGGTGGCGGCGGGCGGCGACCTGCACGGAGCCGGTGAACTTCTCACCGCCGTCGCAGTACACCCGGACGGCGTGCCAGCCCGGCGAGGCGTGCGAGCTGATCATCGCGTCGCCGTAGAGCGGACTGCGGCGCCCGCCGTCGCGTCCGTAGAGATCGGCGTCCGAGACGAAGACGGAGGACTTGGCCGCCCCCCGGTTGCCCTCGCAGCCGTGGACCCGAAGCTTGACCTGCGCTCCCGGGGCGGCCGGGTTCGGGTCGACCGTGATGCTGCCGCGGTCGCCACGGTCCTCCTCACCCGCGAGGGCGGCGGGCGCGGACACGACGGTCACCGCGGAGAACGCGGCCAGAGCGGCGGCCACGGCGGCGGTGCGGACAGCGATCGGAACACTGCGCATGGTGAACCTCCTCGACAAGGAGATTCACGCGCGGCAGGCCGCTCCGCATCCGGAGCGGCGCCGTACGTGTCAGCCGTACGCCCCAAACACGGTACGCCCGGACGGCCGTACGGGCCGCCGTCCGTCAGACCAGGTCGACCAGGTCCGCGATCGAGGCGACCGTCTCGGTCGGGCGGTAGGGGAACTTCTCGGTGTCCTGTTCACTGGTCAGCCCGGTCAGCACCAGGAAGGTCCGCATGCCGGCCTCCAGACCGGCGAGCACGTCGGTGTCCATCCGGTCGCCGATCATCGCGCTGGTCTCCGAGTGCGCGCCGATGGCGTTCAAGCCGGTGCGCATCATCAGCGGGTTCGGCTTGCCCGCGAAGTACGGCTGCTTGCCGGTCGCCTTGGTGATCAGCGCGGCGACGGCGCCGGTGGCGGGGAGCGGGCCCTCGGTGGAGGGACCGGTCTCGTCGGGGTTGGTGCAGATGAAGCGCGCCCCGGCGTTGATCAGGCGGACCGCCTTGGTCATGGCCTCGAAGCTGTAGGTGCGGGTCTCGCCCAGCACCACGTAGTCGGGCTCGTGGTCGGTGAGGACGTAGCCGATGTCGTGCAGGGCGGTCGTCAGACCGGCCTCGCCGATGACGTAGGCCGTGCCGCCGGGGCGCTGGTCGTCGAGGAACTTCGCGGTGGCCAGGGCGGAGGTCCAGATGTTCTCGACGGGGACGTCCAGACCCATGCGGGCGAGGCGGGCCTGGAGGTCGCGCGGGGTGTAGATGGAGTTGTTGGTCAGCACCAGGAAGGGCTTGCCCGACTCGCGCAGCCGCTTGATGAAGGCATCGGCGCCCGGGATCGGCGTGCCCTCGTGGATGAGGACCCCGTCCATGTCGGTGAGCCACGATTCGATCGGCTTGCGCTCTGCCACGGGACTGTTCTCCGCTCTCGCTGACCTGCTGCCTCTGGTCTGTACCACCCTATCCGGGCCGGGCTGCGGACGTCTCGGCCGTCCACAGCCCGGACGCGGGAGGGCGGGCGGGCGGTCAGCCCAGCCGGACGTCGTCGATGGTCCAGAACCAGTTGTTGTCACCGCTGTAGCGGAAGCGGACCTGGACGTCGGTGGCTCCGGTCGGGACCCGGAGGGCGAGGGACTCGGTCTTGGCGACGGCATCGGCGGTGTAGGTCTTCACCACCGTCGGGGCGGCGCCGTTGTACGAGACGAGGACCTGGGCGGTCTGGCCCGCCTCGTGGCGGTAGTGCGTCTGGAAGGTGAGGGTTCGTGTACTGCCGCCCGTGACCGGCCACTTGGGGGTGACGAGGGTGGAGTCGAAGGTGCCGGTGTGGGCCTTGTCGTCCCACTCGTCGGAGTCGGCGACGGCGAAGACGTCACGGGAGCGGACGTTCAGCTCGCGCCACTGGTCGCGCTGCGACTGGGTCCAGAACTCGTCGGTCGCGAAGGCCCAGCCGGCCCACTCGCTGACACCGCCCGTGCCCATCTTCGAGTTGTCGACGGACCAGCCGGCGGGCGGGGTGTGCGTGAAGCCCTTCACTCCGGCCGGGATGCCCGTCTCGTCCACCCGGGCCTGGAGGGCGGGGCGCACGGTGTCGAAGGGGTCGGCGTCCGGGGAGCCCAGCGGGACGCCGTCGATGCCGGGGGCGCTGACGCCGACCTGGGCGAGGGCGGTCGCGGCCACGTCGGCCAGCTTGACGTCGTCGCGGACCGAACCGGCGGGGATCCCGGCGCCCTTGGCGATCACGAAGGTGCCGCGTTCGGCGAGGGTGGAGCCGCCGTGGCCGCCCGAGGAGGTGTGGCCGTGGTCGGTGGTGACCAGGATCTTCCAGTTCTCCCGGCCGTACGTCGGGCGGTTCTCTACGGCGGCGAGGAGCTGGCCGACCAGGGCGTCGACGCGGGCGACGGCGTCGAGGTACTGCTGGCTGGCGGCGCCGTGGGAGTGGCCGGCGGCGTCGATCTCGCCGAGGTAGACGAAGGCGGCGTCCGGGTTCTGGGTGCGCAGTTCCGTGGCGGCCGCGGCGGCCACCTTCGGGTCCTCCTTGCGGTAGCCGTCGCGGTCGCCCTTGAGGGAGAGGCGCTTGTCGACCTTGGCGGAGAAGATCGGGCCGTTCTGGTCGGTGGAGGTGATGGGTTCCCAGTCCGCGGCCGCATACGTGTTGAGCGCCGGCTTGGCGTTCTCGATGCGAGTGAGGAAGTCGGGGTGGGCGGCGTAGTTCTTGCCGATGAAGGAGTTGTCCTTCACCCCATGCTTGTCGGGCCAGACGCCGGTGGCGATGGTGGACCAGCCGGGGCCCGAGGAGGTGGCGGCCATCGGACTCGCGTAGAGGGTGCTCCGGGCGGTCAGCCCCTGGGCCATCAGGCCCTGCAGGTGCGGGGCGTCGGCGGCCTTGACGCGGTCGAGGACCGCGCCGTCGACGCCGATGACGAGGACCTTGTCGCTGGTGCCGGCCGCGGCGGCGGTGGCGGTGGGGGCGCCGAGGGCAGCGGCGATCAGGGCGGTGGCGGTCGCGGCCACGGCGAGGGTGCGTCCGGCAGGGACGGCGGGGATGGCAGGGGACACGAACTCCTCCGGGAGTGATCGTGGGAAGGGGCGCTGGGGGTGACGTGCCGGCGGGGTGCGGTGCCAGGGCCCGCGGGCCCGGCGCGATCGGCAGGACACCCCCGGCCGGCGCCGGGCCCGGACCGAAGGTGCGGTCTTCGGTCCAGACCCGTTATGCGGGTGTCACTGTGCCGGTCGTGGGTGACCGGGAGGCGACAGGTCAGCTTCCGGTTGCCGACTTCCACGCGTCCACGTAGTCGGTGAGGTTCTTGTCGATGTCCGCCCAGTCCGGCTCGAAGATCTCGACACCCGTCATGAGCCTGGTGAGTTCGACGGCGTTGGCGTCGGTCGGCTTGACGTCGCTGCGGGCCGGGAAGCCGCCGCCCACCTCGCTGACCAGCCGCTGGGCCTCCTCGCCGAGCAGGTGGTCGAGGAGCTTCCTGCCGTTCTCGGAGTGCGGGGCCTTGGCGACCAGGCCCGCCGCGTACGGCAGGGCGAAGGTGGTGGGCCTGCCGCCCTCCTTCGCGGGGAACCATATGCCCAGGTTCGGCATGGACTTGGACTGCGCGAAGTTCATCTGGACGTCGCCGTTGGCCACGAGCAGCTCGCCCTTGTCGGTCTTGGGCGCGAGCTTGCTGGTGGAGGAGGACGGGCCGACGTTGTTGGCCTGGAGCTTCTTCAGGTACTCCATCGCCGGCTCCTTGCCGCCGAAGTCGTGCATCGACTTGATGAGGACGGCCGTGCCGTCGCCCGCGACGCCCGGGGTGGAGTACTGGAGCTTGTCCTTGTAGCGGGCGTCCAGCAGCTCCTCCCAGGTCCTGGGGGCCTCGGCGAGCTCCTTCTTGTTGTAGACGAAGCCGAAGTAGTTGTTGACGACCGAGGTCCACTTGCCGTCGGTGGACTTGTCCGCGCCGTTGACCTTGTCGGCGCCCCGGGGCACATAGGGCTGGAGCAGGCCCTTGCCGTCGGCCTGTTGGATGAAGGGCGGCAGGGTGATCAGCACGTCGGCCTGGGTGTTGGTCTTCTCGCGGACGGCGCGCTGCACCATCTCACCCGAGCCGCCCTCGACGTACTTGACCTCGATGCCGGTCTTCTTGGTGAAGTCGGCGAAGACCCGGTCGTACCAGCCGTCGCCCTTCTCGCCCTTGAGGCCGTCGGCGCTGTAGACGGTGACGACCTTCTCGGTCTCCTCGGACTCGGCGGGGCCGGCCGCGGAGGAGCCGCCGCAGGCGGTGAGTGAGACGGTGAGGGCGAGGCTGCCGGTGACCGCGGCGCAGGCGCGGAGCACGAGGGTTCTGGGCATGGAACTTCCTTACGGGGTACAGGATTCGGCGGGAGGGGGACGGGCGGAGTTCGACGGAGACCGGCCGCGATCGACTGCGATCGGTGGGGATCCGCCCGGCTCGGCGGGGGCGGAGGGAATCAGCGGTACGAGGCCCTGGTGCGGATACGGGAGACGGCCAGCAGGACCAGCACGGTGGTGGCCATCAGGACGACGGCGACGGCGGATCCACCGAAGAGCGAACCGCGGTCGGTGGCGGTGAAGATACGGACCGGGAGGGGCACCCAGTCCGGCGGGTAGAGCATCATCGTGGCGCTGAGCTCACCCATGGACAGGGCGAAGCAGAGGCCGGCCGCGGCCGTGAGGGACGGCAGCAGGAGGGGCAGCCGGACCCGCCACAGCACGTACCCGGGACGGGCGCCGAGGGAGGCCGCCGCCTGCTCGTAGGCGGGGTCGAGCCGGACGATGGCGGCGGACACCGACTGGTGGGCGAACGCCGTGACGAGGACGGTGTGGGCCAGGACGACGATCGGGGCGGTGCCGTTGAGCAGGACGGGCGGGCGGCTGAAGGCGACGAGGACGGCGAGGCCGACGACCACGGACGGCACCGCCACGGGCAGCATGAACAGCGCGTCCAGGAGCCGCTTGCCCCGCTTTCCCAGCGCGGCGGCGGCCAGCGCGGACCAGGTGCCCACGGTGAGCGCGAGGAGGCTGGCGGCGACGGCGGTGACCAGGCTGGTGGTGAGGGCCTGGAGGGACTCGCCGCGCACGGCGGCGGCGTAGTGGGCGGCGGTCGGGCCGGAGGGGAAGGCTCCGGACCAGTGGGTGGCGAAGGACGCCGCGACCACGACGGCCAGGGGCAGCGCGAAGAGCGGCAGGAACAGAAGCCCGAAAAGGCCCCAGGCGGCCCAGCGGCCGGTCTTGCTATGCACCAGCACGCTTGCCCACCATCCGGTAGAGGCCGAACAGGCCTACGGAGATCACGATGTTGACGACGGCGACCACGCAGGCGGCCGGGTAGTCGGATTCGAGGATGGCCTTGCCGTAAATGAGCATCGGCAGGGTCGTGACCCCCTTGGCCCCGGTGAACAGGACGATCCCGAACTCGTTGAGGCACATGACGAGGACGAGGCTGCCGCCGGCCGCGAGGGCCGGGAGGGCCTCGGGCAGGATCACCCGCCGCACGATCCGGGCGGGGCGCGCGCCCAGACTCGCGGCGGCCTCCAGCTGGGCCGTGTCGAGCTGGGAGAAAGCGGCGAGGAGCGGGCGGATCACGAAGGGCGTGAAGTAGGTGATCTCCGCGAGCAGGACGCCCCAGGGGGTGGTGAGGAAGCGGAACGGCCCCTCGGCGGCGCCGGTGAATCCGGTGACGAGGCCGTTGGCCATGCCGACAGTGCCGTAGAGGAAGAGGAGGGCGAGAGTGATGAGGAAGGAGGGGAAGGAGAGGAAGACATCGATGAACCTGGCGACGGTGCGGGCTCCGGGAAAGGGCACGAACGCGATGATCAGCGCGAGCGTGAACCCGAGGAGCAGGCAGCCGAGGGTGGCTCCGACCGCGAGCCAGACGGTGGTCCCGAGGGCGTCGCGGAAGGCCTGCGACCCGAAGACGCGGGCATAGGCGTCGAAGGCGCCGCCGCCGTCGGGAGTGAGGGACTGCTGGACGACCAGCGCGAGGGGATACAGGAACAGCAGCGCGAGCACGGCCACCGGCGGCACCGCCCACACACTGCGCGGGATCCCCCGCGGGGGCGCCCCGGGGGCCGCGAGGGCGAGACCGGGAGCGGGAAGGACCGGGGGCACCGGGTCGGGCGGCGGGGGTGCGGCGGAGCCCCGCGGCGGGGGCGGCAGGGCTTGCCGCGCGGCGTCAGGCACGGGTCACCCCTGCGGCCAGCAGCACCGCGTCGCGCGGCTCGAAGTGCAGCGTGACCGGGTCTCCCAGCGAGGGCGTCTCCCGCAGTTCGGGAAGGTCCGCCTTCACCCGGTGTCCGCCGACGTCGACGTACAGCCGGTGCGTGGAACCCCGCCACTGCACCTCGGTGATGGTGCCGCTCAGCGCGTTGGGGCCGGTACCGAGACCGAGCAGGTGCGGCCGTACGCACAGGGTGGCCGCGGCTCCCGGCGCCGCGCGCCCCGGGTCGAGGGTCAGCGCACGGCCCTCGAAGACGGCGCCGCCGTCCGCCACCGTGACCGGGAGCAGGTTCGCGTCGCCGACGAAGGAAGCGGTGAATTCCGTGCGCGGGGCCCGGTACAGCTCCTGCGGTGTTCCGCAGTCCTGCAGCCGGGCGCGATCCATGACGGCGATCCGGTCGGCCAGGGTGAGCGCCTCCACCTGGTCGTGCGTGACGTACAGGATGGACACGTCGGGCAGTTCGCGGTGCAGCCGGGCCAGTTCGGCGAGCATCCCGGAGCGCAGCTGTGCGTCGAGGGCGGAGAGCGGTTCGTCCAGCAGGAGCACGCCGGGGCGGATGGCGAGGGCGCGGGCGAGGGCGACCCGCTGCTGCTGGCCGCCCGACAGCTCGCGCGGGTAGCGCCGGGCGTAGGCGGCCATGCCCGTCATCTCCAGGGCTTCGGCGACCCGGCCGGGGACGACGGCCTTCGGCGCCTTCCGGGCCTTGAGGCCGAAGGCGACGTTGTCCTCGACCCGCATGTGCGGGAAAAGCGCGTACTGCTGGACGACCATGCCGATGCCGCGCTGGTGCGGCGGGAGTGCGGTGACGTCCCGGCCGCCGATGAGCACCCGTCCCGCGCCGGGCCGTACGAAGCCGGCGACCGCGCGCAGGGCGGTGGTCTTGCCCGAGCCGGAGGGTCCGAGCAGCGCCATTACCTCGCCCGCCTCCACGGTCAGGTCGAGGCGGTCCAGCACGGTGTTGCCGTCGTAGGCGACGCTGACCCCGTCGAAGCGGATACCGCTCACGCCGACTCCGTGAGGAGCCGCGGGAGTTCGGCGACGGAGCCGAGGATGTGGGTCGCGCCGTTCCGCGTCAGCGCCGCGCGGTCGTGGGCGCCGGTGAGAACGCCCGCCACGATGCCCGCTCCGGCGCGCCGCCCGCTGAGCATGTCGTAGGCCGTGTCGCCGACGACCACGATGTCGGCGACATCCGCGACCCGGGCCGCGGCACCGGTCCGCAGGAACGCGGTCAGCACCATGTCGGGGAAGGGCCGGCCGCGGCCGCCCGCGTCGGCGGGACAGAGGGTGAGGTCCGCGAGGTCCTGCCAGCCGAGTGCGTCCAGGATGGCGTCCTGGGTGACGCGGGCGAAGCCGGTGGTCAGGGCGACGGTCCGGCCGTCGGCACGGAGCTCCTCGATCGCGGCGCGGGCGCCGGGGACCTCGGCGACCAGGCCGCCGTCGACGAGCTCCGCGTAGGCCTCCTCGAAGGCGGAGTTGGCGCGACGGGCCAGCTCCTCCCTGCCGAAGAGGTGCCGGAAGACAGAGATCTTGGACTCGCCCATGGTGGCCAGGACGTACTGGAGCTTCTCGGCGTGGTCGGGGGTGCCGGGCTCGACGCCGAGGCGCCCCGCCGCCCGCTCGAAGGCGCGCTCGACCAGGCCGCCGTCGGCGACGGTGGTACCGGCCATGTCGAGGACGACCAGCCGGCCGGCGCCGGTGGTGGTGCGGGTGGTGGTGCGGGTGGTGTCGGTGGCTTCGGCGCGAGTGGTGCCGGTGGTTTCGGTGGTGTCGGTCATCGGGATTACCAGCCCAGTTCGTTCGCGGTGGTCTCGGCGATGGCGGGGGAGCAGGTCATGCCGCGCCCGCCGGGTCCGGTCACCAGCCAGACGCCGTCGGCGACCTGCTGGCGGTGGACGACGCGGGAGGTGTCCGTGCACTGCGCGTACACGCCGGCCCACCGCTGCCTGATCTTCGGCAGTGAGCGGCCCAGGAAGGACTCGACGACCTCGGTGAGGTGCTCGTACGGATCCTCGACGGTGTCGAAGGCGAAGGGGGTGCTCGTATGCGTGGGTGTCGCCGATCGTCAGTCCGCCGTCCTGGCGCTGGACCATCAGCAGTTGCATCCGGTGCGCGGCGGCGATCGGCGTCTGGGCCTGGCCGGCGTTCAGCTCGTCGAGGGCCGCGGACCGGTAGGCGGGGTAGTAGCGGAAGCTGTCGGCGTCCGCGACGGAGGTGGTGAGCGCCTCCCCGAGCGGCGCGGTCTGCATCATCTGGAGCCGGACCCGGCGCACGGGCAGGTCTGGGACCAGTTCGCGGACCAGCCCGGTCAACCAGGCGCCGGTGGCCAGGACCACGGCGTCGCCGCGGTGGACGTCGCCGTGGTCGTCGCGGACTGCGCCGGGGCCGGTGACCTCGCGGACCTCGCGGCCGGGCAGGAAGGTGTAGCGGCTGCCGGCCTTGGCGCGCAGGGCCTCGCGCAGGTGCAGCTGAGCGGTGCGCGGTTCGACGGCCGCGTCCCGCTCGCACCACAGGGCGGCTTCGAAGTCGCCGCGCAGGGCCGGGTTGATCCTGCGCGCCTCCCCGGCGCCGAGAAGTTCGTAGCCGCGGGCGGCGGCGTCCGGGCGGGCCAGGGCCGCCTCGGCGACGGCGTGTTCGCGGGCGTTGCGGACGGGAGTGAGGGAGCCGATGGCGCGGAAACCCAGGCCGGGCACCTCCGCGCCGATCCGCTCCCACAGCTCGCGGGCGCGCAGGGCGGTGTCGAGCTCTTCGCCCCCGGCCCGTCCACTGACCCAGATCTGGCCGAAATTGCGCAGTGAGGCGCCGCGCGCCTCGGCCTCCCGCTCGATCTGGACGACCTCGTGGCCGCGTTCGACTGCTTGCCAGGCGTGCATGGTGCCGACCACGCCGCCTCCGACGACTATGACTCTCACGCCGCCAACGGTGGGTGCCGGCCGTGACCCGGGAGGGGCGGTCCGGCGACGCGCCGGTGAACGCGCCTCGACGATTGGACCAGACCCGTTATCTTTCTGTGATATCACTGCACCCCTTTTCAGTGGCTACGGGTGATTTGACGTCGGGTTATTCGGCGCGCAGGCGGGTCGTGAAGCTGAACCGGTCACCGCGGTAGAGCGAACGCACCCGCTCCAAGGGGCGGCCCTCCCCGTCCCGCGAGAAGCGGTGGATGAGCAGCATGGGCAGGGCCGGCGGGGTGCCGATCAGCAGGGCCTCGCGAGGGGTGGCGAGCACGGTCTCCAGCTTCTCGTCGGCCTCGCCGAAGGAGATGCCGAGGCTGTCGCGGAGATATCCGTAGAAGGAGGAGTCCGGCTGGAAATCGATGTCCAGGCGCGGGGCACGGGCCACCTGGATGTATGTGCTCTCCAGGCCGACGCGCTCGTCGTCGGCGAGCAGGACCCGTTCCAGGTGCCAGACGGGCTGGCCGGGCTCGGCACCGATCCCGGGCGCGAGGTCGGGCGGGCAGGGGAACTGTTCCAGCCCGATCAGCCGCCGGCCCGGCCGGTGCCCCTGGCGGCGCACCCCCTCCGTGTAGCTGGCGAGGGACAGCGGCTGCTCCAGCTTGGGCCCGGCGACGACGGTCCCCCGGCCGGAGCGGCGAAGCCGGCCCTCCAGCAGCAACTCGCGCAGGGCCTGCCGGACGGTCTCGCGGGAGACCTCGTACCGCTCGGCCAGATCGCGCTCGGTGGGCAGTGTCCCGCCCTCGCCGAGCGCGTCGAGGAGCTCGGCGATCCGGGCCTTGACGGCGTAGTACTTGGGGATGCGGCCGTGCTCGGGGATGCCGGACCGCACGGGCGAGCCGGGGCGGTGGCTCTGGAGGTTCTTTTCCACAACGGGACTCTATGCGGGGCGGTCGCGGCCGCCGTACGTGACTCCGGGGGCGGGCGGACTTCCCCACGGGCCGGCCGACGTCATCACGGGCGGACGGACATCAGCCGGGGGGCGGACTCCAGTGCAGGCGGGACGGCGTCAGCACCCGCGGCCGCGGGGTCGGGTGCGGAGTCTGCGGGCTCCCAGCAGGAGGCCTCCGCCCACGGCGACGGCGGTCAGGGCGCCCGCCCCGTACACCCACGCGTGGGGTCCGGTGTGGGCGAGGGAGCCGGCCTCGACGGAGCCCGCGGGCTCCTCGACGGAGAACCGGTAGCCGCCCGCCTCGCCGATCCAGTCCCCGTCGTCGCCCTTGCGCTGGACGAGGGCGGCGTCTGCGACGACCTCACCGGTGGGCGCGTCGGGGGCGAAGGAGAGCGAGACCTTCACGGTGTGGGTACCGCCGGGGGCCACGGTGAAGCCGGGAAAGGCGTCCCCGCCGTCGAAGACGGCGATGATCTCGTCGCGGTCGCTGCGTTCGAGCCCGGCGGGCAGGGTGCCGCCCGGGGCTTCGAACTCCATCCGCAGGTGGGCGGGTCGCAGGGTGCGGGCCTTGTCGGTGAGGACCACGACGGGGTGGATGGCCGTGCACCGGGAGTTCGTGGTGTTGGTCAGGTCCAGGTACCAGGTCTGCGGCTCGCCGCCGGTGCGGTACACGGCCGGGCCACCGCGGATCCGCGCGCCGATGGGGAAGGCGGAACTCTTGCCGTCCCCGCAGGCGGCCTGGATGCGGGACGGCAGCGCGGGAGCGGGGCGGGCACCGCCGCCGGTGCCGACGTCCGCGCCGGCGGTGGGTGCGGCGGTGACGGCCAGGACGGCGGAGAGGAAGGCCGTGAGGGCAAGGGCTTTGCGCAGTCGCATGGAAGACCTTCGCTGCTTGCCGGACAGGACGATGGTCGGACGAGGTGACCATCACCCCGGCCTGCCCGCACCCTCCCACGCAGGCGCGAACCGTCACCACGCACCACGCCTGAGTCGTTCCGGTTTACGCCCGATCGGTGCACCCGTCAACCCCGCTCCTCCCGCCCCACCGGCCCCGTTCAACCGCCGACGGTCGAGGCACGGGGGCCCGGGGGTATCGCCCCCGCAGCAGCGCCGCACCCGGCAACGCACAGGCCCCCGCGACGCACCAGCACCGGCATGTGCCCCTTACGGAGCGGAACGACGGGACCCGCGCGGCCGAGCCGCGCCCTACTCGCGCCCGAACAACGGCGCCAGCACCATCTCCGCCGCCCCCTCCGCCACACCCGCACCCGCCAGGGCGACCACCGGCCGGGCCGGATCCAGCGCACGGGCCGCGAGAACGGCTCCGACCCCGGACACGAACACGTCCGGCGCCGCCGCCACCACCCGACCGCCGAGCAGCACCCGGTCCACGTCCAGCAGCGCGACCAGGTTGGCCGCGGCCTCGCCCAGGATCCGAGCGGCCCCGGGAAGATCACCCCGAGCCACCGCCTCAAGGCACAGCACCTCCACGCAGCCGCGGGCCCCGCACCGGCAGGGCGGGCCATCCAGCAGGAGCACCTGGTGGCCGAACTCGCCCGCCGCCGAGCGGACGCCCCGGTAGACCCCGCCGCCCAGCCACAGCCCCGCGCCGAGTCCGGTCCCGACGTGCAGATACACGCACGTGCGGGGACCGCTGCCGGCGTACCCGCCCGCGCCCGGTTCCGTGTCCGTGTCCGGCCCGGTGTCCGGCCCCGTGTCCGCGTCCCCATCCGCATCCGGATCGGGCCAGGCGGCCCGGAGCCACGCCCCGGCGGCCGCGGCCGCACCGGCGTTCGTGTCCTTGTCCAGCAGCACCGGCAGTCCCAGCCGCCCCTCCAGCACCCCCCTCAGCGGAAAGTCCTTCCAGCTCGGGTAGCCGGTCACCCGCCCCATCACCCCGGCCCGGTGGTCGAGCGGTCCCGGCGCGGCCACCCCCACCCCCAAGGGCGGCAGGCCGGACGGGGCGCCGACCCGCGCGACCGCCCGTACGACCGCCTCGACCGCCGCCTCCGGTCCGGTCCCGAAGTCGAGCGGGCCGCTGCTCTCGGCGACGACGCGGCCCGCCAGGTCCACCCGTACCGCCCGGAGCTCGTCGCGGTCCAGCTGCACCCCCACGGCGTGCCGGACATCCGGCACCAGCCTCAGCAGGGTGCGCGGCTTTCCGCCGGTGGAAGCGGCCCGGCCCGCCTCCGCGACCAGGCCCTCCACACTGAGCCGGGCCGTGATCTTGCTGACGGCCTGCGGGGTGAGTCCCGTGCGGGCGGCGAGTTCCGCGCGCCCCAGGCCCGCCGGCCCCGCGGCCCGGAGCAGGTCCAGGACCAGCGCGTCGTTGTGGCCGCGCAGCGCCGGCAGGTTGGCCCCGCCGCGCCGACCGTATGCGTCGCCCCGGCCGCCGCTCCCGTTCCCGCTCCCGCTAGCCCTGTTCACAGGCCCATTGTCCACCCTCCTTGCACTTCGACAACGCTGTTGCCAAAGTGGCCTCATGAGCACCCCCACCCCCACTGCACCACTTCGTGTCGGCGTCATCGGCTACGGACTCGCCGGTTCCGTCTTTCACGCCCCCCTCGTGGCCGCCACGGACGGACTCGTCCTCGACACGGTCGTCACCTCCGACCCGGATCGGCAGGCCCGCGCCCGCGCCGAGTTCCCCGGCGTCCGCACCGCCCCCACCTCCGACGAGCTGTGGGAGCGCGACCTCGACCTCGTGGTGATCGCCTCCCCCAACAAGACGCACGTCCCGCTCGCCACGGCCGCCCTGGAAGCCGGGATCCCGGCGGTCGTGGACAAGCCGCTCGCCGCCACCGCCGCCGAGGCCCGGGCGCTCGCCGCCCTGGCGGACCGGCGCGGAGTCCTCCTTTCCGTCTTTCAGAACCGCCGCTGGGACAACGACTTCCTCACCCTGCGCCGCCTCCTCGCGGACGGCGAACTGGGCGAGATCCACCGCTTCGAGTCCCGCTTCGAGCGCTGGCGCCCGCAGCTGAAGGGCGGCTGGCGGGAGTCGGGCGCCCCGGAGGAGATCGGCGGCCTGCTCTACGACCTCGGCAGCCACGTCGTCGACCAGGCCCTCGTGCTGTTCGGGCCCGCCGTGCGGGTCTACGCAGAGACCGACGCGCGCCGCCCGGGCGCCGAGACCGACGACGACACCTTCATCGCCCTCACCCACGCGAACGGGGTCCGCTCGCACCTCTACGTCAGCGCAGCGACGGCCCAGCTCGGACCGCGGTTCCGGGTGCTCGGCTCCCGCGCCGGCTACGTGAAGTACGGCCTGGACCCGCAGGAGGGCGCCCTGCGGGAGGGCCTGCGGCCGGACGGGCGGCTGCCCTGGGGCGAGGAGCCGCCGCACCTGTGGGGGCGGGTGGGCTCGGGCGAATCCCCGCTGACCGGTGGCGGGGCCCCGGTACCGACCGAACAGGGCGACTACCCGGCGTACTACGCGGCGGTGGCGGCCGCCCTGCGCACCGGCGGGCCCGCCCCGGTCACGGCGCACGAGGCCGCGCGCTGCCTCGACGTACTGGAGGCTGCCCGCATGTCGTCCCAGGAAGGCGTGGCGGTGGAGCTTCCCGTCACCATGGCGCACCGAGAGCACTGAGGACATGGAGAGCACCTGGAGCGCCGAAGACCGCAGGCAGCACGGAACCGCGTGACGTCCCGGGCACGCGCGTGAGCCGGCGCGTGCGGGACGGGCGGGGCCGCCCCGACGGCCGCCCCGCCCGGCCCTCGCCCGCCCCTCGCCCGTCCTCCGTGTCCCGTACGGCGGTTACGCGCCCTTGACCTCCTGGCGCTGACGGCCGAGCCGCTCGATCTCCAGCTCCACGACGTCGCCGGCCCGCAGGTACGGCTTCGGCTCCGGCTGGCCCATCGCCACGCCGGCCGGTGTGCCGGTGACGATGACGTCGCCCGGGTACAGGGTCATGAACCGGCTCAGGTACCGGACCACCTCACCGACCGGGAAGATCTGATCAGAGGTGTTGCCGTCCTGCTTGAGCTCGCCGTTGACCCACAGCTTCACGTCCAGGACCTGCGGGTCCGGGATCTCGTCGGCGGTGACCAGCCACGGGCCGAGCGGGGTGAAGGTCTCGCAGTTCTTGCCCTTGTCCCAGGTGCCCCCGCGCTCGATCTGGAACTCGCGCTCCGAGACGTCGTTGACCAGAAGGTAGCCGCCGACGTGGGCCAGGCCCTGCTCCGCGGTGTCCAGGTAGCGGGCGGTGCTGCCGATGACGACGCCGAGTTCGGCCTCCCAGTCGGTCTTCACGCTGCCGCGCGGGATCAGCACGGTGTCGTCGGGGCCGACCACCGTGTCCGCGGCCTTCAGGAAGAGGATCGGCTCGGCCGGCGGCTCCACGCCGATCTCCGCCGCGTGGCCGAAGTAGTTCAGCCCGATGCCCATGATCTTGCCGATGCGGCCGACCGGCGCACCGGTTCGCAGCCCTTCGGCGTCCAGGACCGGAAGCTCACCGGAGGCGGCCGCGTCCCGCACCCGGGACAGCACGGAGCCGTCGGCGAGCAGCGCGCCGTCCACATCCGTGATCAGGCCGGACAGATCCCGCAGGGTCCCGTTCTGGTCGAGCAGCGCGGGGCGCTCCGACCCGACCGGTCCGACACGCAGCAGCTTCATGGGCATTCTCCCGTGGTCGTGGGTGGTCGGCCCACGGGCATGCCCCGGGCCGGACGATGGGTTGCGGCCATCGGAGGATTGGTCGATCCTCCAAGATGGCCACCCCATCCGCAAGACCCTGTTCACAGACTGGAACGCACAGCCCTGTCCGCCGCCGACCGGTCGGCGGCGGCTCCGGCCGCGACCCGCGCCGCGACACGCCCCTTGCGGTACTCCAGCCAGGCCCGCTCCGCCACGGACCAGGCGGTGGTGGTGAGCAGGTAGAGGCCGGCCGCCAGCGGCACGACGGCGGCGGTGATCAGCGTCCCGAAGGACAGCAGGGGCAGGACGCCGCCCAGCTTGCGCATGGCTTCCTGCTGCTCGGCGCTCAGCTCGGGCAGCCCCGCGACCGCCGCACTCCCGGCACCGGCACCGGCACCGGCCTTCTTGGCGGCCTTCGCAGGATGCGCCGGCTTCTTCGGGGCGGCCGCAACCGCAGCCGCCGCAGCGGCGGACCGGCGGCCGCGCGCGGCACTCCACGCGGCTACCACCGCGATCGCCCCGAAGAGCGCGAGGAACACCAGCCCCTGCGCCCCGAACAGGCCGCCCTCCCCGAGCGCGTCGCTCCAGCGGGACCCCAGCGGGGCGGCGAACAACCGGTGGTCCAGCAGCTCATTCCCCGACGAGAACGCCTGGTACATGAGGAAGAAGACCGGCAGCTGGAGCAGCACGGGCAGGAGGCCGGCCACCGGGGTCGCACCGCGGAAGGCGGCCCTGCTCAGCGGGTGCAGGGCGAGCCGTACGAGCACGGTGAACAGCACGATCGCGGCAGCAGTCGCGGACTCGGCCAGGGCCGGCTCCAGAAGCCGGCCCAGCTCAGCGACAAGGTGGATGAGAACGGACACGTGGGCCCTCCGAGGGGTCTCGTCGAACGTCGAAAGAACTGCGTTTCGGCGTGACGACCCACGAGGGGCGACAACAGTGATCAGTCAGCAGAAGGCGGGGAGTACTGCGCGCCCCTACGCGGCCGTCGGGGCGAGACGGCCGGGTGCCCTGGGTCGTGAACGGCCCGAGGCGTCGGGATCGCGCTGCGGCAGGAACGCCGTGCGCTGCTCGCGATCACGGATCACGGTGCGTATGCGGTGCGGCGGTACGGGCCGTACGAGCCGCGCGGCGGCGGCCAGGGCCTCGGCGCCCACGGAGACGGACGCGACGGACGCGGCGAGGGCGACCACCACGGCGCCCAGCCCGCTCTCCCCCGCGAACAGGCCGAGGGCTCCCCCGAGCAGCACGAGCGGGAGCAGTACGGAGAGCAGCCGGGCGATCCGGGCGGGCGGAACGTCGAAGCGTCGTGACCGACCCATGCGAACCTCCCCCTCATCACATCCGTGAACTGCACCGTCCTCGGTCGATGGTAACCGGGTCCACCGACAACGGCGGGGCCCGGGTCACGGTCTGAGGGTCCCCCAGACCACCAGCCGGTACTTCGAGCTGTACTCGGGCGTGCACGTGGTCAGGGTGATGTACGCGCCGGGCTCGTCGTACCCGTACTCCGGCTTCACCACGCTCCGCGGCACCGGCGCGATCACCCCGGTGTCCCGTGCGGTCGTCTCGCCCAGGACCTTTCCCACCACGTAGGTGTACCTGCGCCCCCGCACGTCGACGATCAGCTCGTCGCCCGGCCGCAGCCGGTTGACGTACCGGAACGGCTCGCCGTGGGTGTTGCGGTGTCCGGCCAGAGCGAAGTTCCCCCGCTCCCCGGGCCCGGCGGTCCCGGGGTACTGCCCCACGTACCCCCGGTCGAGGACGGCCCGCCGGTCGATTCCCTGCGCGACGGGCGCGACGAGGCCGAGGCGCGGGATGCGCAGGACGGCGTAGGCCCGCTCGCGCGCCCCCGACGGCTCGGCGGCGGACCCGGGCTCCGGCCGGGGAGCAGGAACGGCCGAGGGGCCGGAAGGGGAGGCGGGGGGAGAAGCAGCGGACGGCGAACCGGCGGACGAACCGGACGGCGAACCGGAAGGATGGGGATCGGCCCGCCAGTCCCGCTCCAGAACCCGGACCTGCTCCTGCGCCACAGCGACGGCCTGCCGGTTGGTCCACCACATCTGGTGCACCACCAGCAACAACACCACCACGCCCGCGGTGACGGTCAGCTCGGCGGTCGCCCACAGGATCCGCGCCGGGCCGACCCGGCGCGCCTGTCGACCCCGCCCCTGGACCACCACAGGTATGTGATCGCGCACGGGCGGCACCCTAAGTCCTCCCCCACCAACTGACCAGCGGCAGTACGGTGTGAACCATGCGCCCCGACACGCCTGCCGAGCACATCGCCGAAGCCGAGCGCCTCATCCGCACGGCGACCCGCTACCCCGAGGACCAGGAGCCCTTGCTCCTCCAGGCCGCGGCCCACCTCGAACTGGCCGACGAACGGGACCGGGCGAGCACCCTCTACGACCAGCTCCTGTCCTCCTCACCGTCCGACCCCCACCTGATCAAGGCCCTCCAGGCGGCGAACCTCTGGGAGTACGGCCACGAGCCCGAGGCCCGCGCCCTCATCTCGGGCATCCGCGCCGCCTCCCCCAAGGACCCGGCCCCGTGGGAGGTCATCGCGGAAGCCCTGGAGACGCACGACGAGTTGGAGGACGCGGAGAACTGCTTCACTCAGGCCGCGACGCTCCTGATCGCGGACTCCACCCCGCTCACCCCGGCCACGACCGCCCTCCTGACGGGCCGCCACCGCGTGCGCCGCCTCCTCGGGCGCCCGCACGACGACTGGGACATGGTCGCCGACACGCGCCACATCGGCCCCATCCCACTCGACGAGCTCCACGACCCCAAGCGCATCTGGGCCCTAGGCTCCGACGACCCCGCAGAGCTGCGCGCCGAGATCGCCCGCCTGCGCGCCGAACTGGGCGACCGCCGTGCGGCCCTGTCCCGCCCGTTCCCGGTGGCGATCCTCCACTGGCCGCAGCGCGAACTGTCCGAGTTGCTGACCAGCTACCCGACGCTCGGCGCGGAGTACGCCTCGCACGAGGCCCATCTGCGCGACATCGAGACCTCCCTGCGCGCCCTCGCCGCCTCGGGCACCACCAACCTGGGCATCGTCACGGCGAGCGTCCCCTCGTACGAGGCCTTCGCGGCCTCCGAGAAGACCTCCCCCGCGTCCCCCAGCCTCCTGGCCGAATACGCCACGACCCTCGCGGCCCGCGGCAAGGCCACCCCCTGGCCCCCCACCCCCACGGCCCCCTGCTGGTGCACCTCGGGCAAGCCGTACTCGGAGTGCCACGGGGAGTAGGGGGGCGGAATATCGCCTCTCTGGAGAACGATCCAGAAGGGGCGGTCCACCCAACGTTCGCGGTGAATTTTCGACCGCCCTAGCGGTCTGCCACCGCGTAGGTTGCGGCGGCCACGGCGGCTGCCGCCGTGCAGACCGCGGGCCAGGCACCGATCTTCTTCGCCAGGGGGTGCGAGCCCGCGAACGCCGCGACGTAGGCCGCGCCCAGCAGGGCCGTCGTCGTCGGCGACGTGCGGCGGTGCCACTCGCGCGCGGCGACGGTGCCGGCCGCTGCGAGAACCACACCGCCGAGCGGCCGCCTGCCGGTCCAGCGGGCTGCGGCGTACCCGCCGACGAGGCCGCCTGCGGCTACGACCGATGTGGGGAACTGCTCCATGGCGGGGACCTCCAGCCGTTCGAACGTCACCGGACGAGGCTAACGCGCCCGGCGGGCGAACCGGCGCGCGGCCGCCACCGTCAGCACGACGGCCGCCCCGCCCAGGACGCCGTCGGGCAGCGCGTCCTGGAGGGACCGCGGCAGTACGGCCACGACGCCCAGGAGCACGAAGAACGCCACCGCGCAGGCGGCGAGACCCATCAGGGCCCTGCTCAGGAGGTTGTTGCGCACGTCGGGCTCAACGCCGGGCCGAGCGGGCCGATACGGGTGGCCCACGACACCGTACGGAAGTCGGATTTGTCGCACACCCTCCGGATCTGTGGACCTCCCGTCCGGGGAGCACCCCAGGCGTAGATTCGGCCTTCGACAGGGGCGATACGGCCCAAGCCGCCCAAGCCGGCCCAAGGAGCTGCACACGTGATCTGCTATGGACCGGCCGTCCTCGACCTGGTGGACGAACTGGCCGACGTCTACGGCGAGGTCTTCTCGGCGCCGCCGTGGAACGAAAATGAAGAAACCATTCGCCAGTTCGCCGTACGGCTCCAGGCGGACAGCCGGCGCACCGGCTTCCGCACCGCCTTTGCACAGTCGCCCCTCGGCATCGACGGGTTCGCCACGGCCTGGCTGACCCCCCGCGCCTTCCCCACGGACCGCGCCTACGGGCAGGTCGCCGCGCAGCTCGGCCGACAGCGCGTGCGCGAGCTCCTCATCGGCGCCCTGGAGATCGACGAACTCGCCGTACGCCCGCACGCGCGCGGCCACGGCACCGGGCGCGCCCTGCTGGCGGAGATCACCGCCGACGCCCCCGCAGAGCGGGCCTGGCTGCTGACCTCCCGGGTGGCCACCGACACCGTGGCCACCTACCACCGGCTCGGCTGGCACGAGGTGAAACCGCTGCCCGGCACGCGGAACGCGGTCGCCGTCTTCCTCGCCCCGAACCACCCCTCGGCCTGAGCGTCGACCGCCCGCGACCGGGCATACCGGGGCCATGAACACGCGTTTCGCCCGACGCCAGCTGAACACGACCACCCACCACCAGCTCCGGCAGGCCGGCGTCCCGGCCGCCACCATCAGCGGCCGCAGCCGCCGCGGAGGCCCCGGGCAGCGGCTCCTACCGGGTGTGTACCTGCCACAGACCGGCCCGTCCGATGCCCGGCAGCAGGCCGTGTCCGCCGTGCTGTACGCCGCCCCGCCCACCGCGGACCCGCTCGCCGGGACCGGCACCGCGCTGACCGGCGGTGCGACCCTCGCGCTCCTCGGCATCCGCGGCGCTCCGAGGTCGCCGCGCTAGGCACCGAAGGCGCGGGAGACCGTGTAGATCAGCAGGCCCGCCAGGGCGCCGACCACCGTGCCGTTGATGCGGATGAACTGCAGGTCGCGGCCGATGTGGGCCTCGATCTTGCGGGAGGTGTGCTCGGCGTCCCAGGCCGCCACCGTGTCGGTGATCAGCGAGGTGATCTCTGCCCGGTAGGTGGTGACCACGTAGACGACCGCACCCTCGATCCAGCCCTCCACCTTCGCCTGGAGGCGACCGTCGGTGGCCAGGCGCGCGCCCAGGGAGATCAGCGAGGCGCGGACCCTCAGACGCAGCTCGCTCTGCTCGTCCTCCGCCGCCGAGATGATCATCGAGCGGATCGCGGACCAGGCGGAGGCGATGACGTCCTGGACCTCGTCGCGGGCCAGGATCTCGGACTTGAGGCGTTCCACCTTGGCGCGCGTCGCCGTGTCCGACTGCAGGTCGGCCGCGAAGTCACGCAGGAAGCGGTCGACCGCCGCGCGCGCCGGATGCTCGGGCATGTCCCGCATCTCCGTGACGAAGCGGAGCAGCTCCTTGTAGACGCGCTCGCCGACCTTGCGGTCGACGAACCGGGGGGTCCAGCCGGGGGCTCCGCCCTGGACGGCGTCCGTGATCGAGTCTCCGTGGGTGACCAGCCAGTCGTGCGCCTTGGCGCAGACGAGGTCGACGGCGCGGCGGTGACCGCCGTCCGAGACGATCTTCTGCAGGGTCTTGCCGATGCCCGGCGCGATCTCGGCGGACTCGGCCCGCCGGGTGATGGCCTCGCCGACCACTGCCTGCACGTCGGAGTCCCGCAGGACGGTCAGTGCGCCGCGCAGGGCCGTGGCCAGTTCGGCCGTGACCCGGTCGGCGTGCGCGGGCTCGGCCAGCCAGGCACCGAGGCGGCCGCCGATGCCGAGGGCGTGGAGGCGGGCCCGGACCACGTCGGCGGAGAGGAAGTTCTCGCCGACGAACTCGCCCAGGGTGACGCCGAGCTGGTCCTTCTTGGTCGGGATGATCGCGGTGTGCGGGATGGGCAGGCCGAGCGGCCGCTTGAAGAGGGCGGTGACGGCGAACCAGTCCGCGAGCGCGCCGACCATGCCGGCTTCCGCAGCCGCGGCGACGTAGCCGGCCCAGCCACCGGCGCCCCAGGCGTGCTGGGCGTACGTGGCCAGTACGTACACCAGCGCGACCAGGAGCAGGAGGCCGGTCGCGGTGGCCTTCATCCGGCGGACGCCGCGGCGGCGCTCCTCGTCGGCGGCGTTGAACACGAATGCTCCGCGGGCGGGGGACGAGGGCGGCAGTGGTGGTGGCGGGGCGGTGCCGCCGGCCGTACCGGCGGCTGCGCCGCCGGCGCCGTCGCCGGTTGTGCTGCGGTTGTCCACGTGCTCCTGCCTTCCCCGGGGGCGTGCCGGTTTGTCTGCATAGCATCCGACTCCTGAGAGGGCGGCGGAGTTCCCGCCACGCCCTTCCGCTCCCGCGGGGGCAGCGGTCCGGACGGCCCGGGCCCGGCTCTCCGCCCCGCGGGGGTGACGGTCCCGGTCCGGACGCGCCGGGCCGCCCCCGCGGGGCCGACGGTCCCCGTCCGGACCGGACCGCCCGTCCGCTCCTGCGGGAGCGGGCCCGAGTGGGCCCGACCCGCCGTACCGCCCCCGCGGGGGAGACGGTCCCGGTCCGCCCGGCCTCTCGTGCCCGCCCCTGCGGGGGACGTGGCGGGAGCCGGGTGGAAGCAGCGGCCCGCACAGGATCCGGCGCGCGGTGGCGCCCCGCGCGGGGTGCCTCCTCGGCTCGCACGTACGGCCGGAACGGCCCGTACGGGGCGGTGCTCGCTCGCCCTGCGGGCGCGCCCCTCCCGCCCCCGCGGCGTGCCGCGCGGGCGGACGCTCCGGCCGAACCACCGACCGCGGGGACGGCCTCCCCGGAAGCTCAGAGCTCCTTGCGGAGGGACGGGCCGCCCAAGGGACGCTTGGGCTTCTTGATCTTGACTTCGACACCGCCCCAGAACGCGAAGCCCGTCACCACCACCCGCGGAGCGCCCGGCTGGGTCGGGCCCGGGCTGTCGCGCTGGTCGAAGGCGCCCATGAAGCCGAAGCCCCGGACGTCCACGTCCACCCCCGGCGGCACCGTGATCTCGATGCCGCCCATGACCGCGACGCAGTTGATCACCACCTCGCGCTGCGCGAAGTCCGCCTCGCGCAGGTCCAGTTCGCCGCCGCCCCAGAAGGCCACCGCATCGAAGCGGGGCGGGACCGTCCAGCGGCCCTTGCGTTGGAAGCCCGACATCACCGCGACCGCCAGCGCCGACGAGCCCGTACCGCCGATCCGGCCCGGCCAGGGCGCGCCGGCCGCCGGCGCCGATGCGGACGGGACCGGGGCCGGCGCGGCCTGCCCCGCGACCGCCGGCAGATCCGCCGTCAGCGGTTCCAGCTCCGCGTACGTACGGGACTTGTACGCCGCCTCCAGTCGCTCCTCGAACTCCTCCATGTCGAGCCGACCCTCGGCGACGGCGTCCCGAAGGCGCTCCACCACCCGGTCCCGGTCGGCATCCGACGCCCTCAACTCCGGCAACGGCTTCTCCGGCCGCTCGTCACTCATGTGCACCAGACTATGCACCGGCGCGCGGGAGTTGTATGGTCCGGGGCCCTGAGGCCGCCCCCGACTCTCCCCTGAACCATCCCTGACCCGCCCCCGACCTGCGCCCCGGTCAGCCCCGCCCGGCGTACATCTTCGCGATCACGTCCTCGATGTCCGGCTCCCGCACCGACAGGTCCACCATCGGGTACCGGGCCGCCACCGCCGACACCAGCGGCGCGGCCGACGTGCCCGCCGGGAACGCCAGCCACTGCCGGGGGCCCTCCACCTTCACCACCCGCGCCCCCGGCACGCTGATCGGCGCCAGCTCCCGCTCCAGGTCCACCACCAGCATCCGCTCGCTCTCCCCCGCCGAACCCGCCGAGCCCGCCGCGTGCAGGCCGTCCAGGGCCCCGTCGTACATCAGCCGCCCGTGGTCGATCACCATCACCCGCTCGCAGAGCTGCTCGATGTCCTGCAGGTCGTGCGTGGTCAGCAGCACGGTGGTGCCGCGCTCCGCGTTCAACTGCCGCAGGAAGCCCCGCACCTTGGCCTTGCTCACCACGTCGAGCCCGATCGTCGGCTCGTCCAGGTACAGCACGTCCGGATCGTGCAGCAGCGCCGCGGCGATGTCCCCGCGCATCCGCTGCCCGAGCGACAGCTGGCGTACCGGGACGTCCAGCAGCTCCGCCAGGTCGAGGCGGTCCACGCACCGGTCCAGGTTCTCCTCGAACCGCGCCCTCGGCACCCGGTACATCCGCCGCATCAGCCGGTACGAGTCCTTCAGCGGCAGGTCCCACCACAGCGTGGTGCGCTGCCCGAACACCACCCCGATCCGCTGTGCGAGTCGGACCCGCTCCCGCGCCGGGTCGATGCCCGCGACCCGCAGCCGTCCGCCGCTCGGCGTGAGGATCCCGGTCAGCATCTTGATCGTGGTGGACTTCCCGGCCCCGTTGGGCCCGATGTAGCCGACCATCTCGCCCCGCGCGACCGCGAAACTGATGCCGTCCACCGCCCTGACCCGGCGTTTCTCCCGGCGCAGCAGGCCCACCCGGCGCCGTACGTCGAAGACCTTCTCGACCCCGTCCAGCGAGATCAGCGCATCGTCACCCACGGCTCAGCTCCCCGTGCTCCGGTACGAACGAACTCCCGCGCGCCAGGCCAGCGACGCGGGCACGAACACCGCCACGGCCACCAGCGGGCTCAGGAACGCAGCCCACCCCGGCAGCCCCAGCGGATCGGGCCGCCCCAGCACGTACAGCGCGGGCAGCCAGTTGACGAAGGCCAGCGGGACGACGAAGGTCACCCCGCGCAGCAGCTCCGTCGCGAAGACCGTCGGCGGGTACTGCAGCATCGTGCAGCCTCCGTAGGTGAAGGAGTTCTGGACCTCCGCCGCGTCCCCGGCGATGAACTGGAAGGCGGCTCCGGCCACCATCACCGCAGCGAAGATCGCCGCGCCCGCCAGCAGCATCACCGGCATCAGCAGCACCTTCCCGACCGTCCAGTCCACGTCCAGCGACGACAGCGCCCAGCCCAGCACCCCCAGCCCCTGCGCGATCCGACCCAGTCGGCGCAGCGCGAAACGATCGGCCGCGACCTGCGCGAGCAGCGGGACGGGCAGCACCAGCATGGTGTCGAGCGAACCGTCGCGAATCCGGGCGCCGATCCGGTCGGTGCTGCCCAGCAGCAGGTCGGCGAGCCCCAGGGACGCCGAGCAGGACCCGTACAGCAGGGCGATCTCGGGCAGGGTGAAGCCGCCGAGGACGTCCACGTGCGAGAACATGATGGAGATCGCCGCGAAGTCCAGCATCGTGATCGCCGCATTGCCCAGCGTCGACAGGACGAAGGACATCCGGTACGTCATGGTCGCCCGCATCCACATGGCGACGATCAGGCCGTAGCCGCGCAGCCCCTCCCGGACCCGGCCGCGCACCCGGGGCGCCACCAGGTCCGCATGCTCCCGCTCCCGTACCGCCCCCGCAGCCCCGGCAGCCCCGGCAGCCCCGGCAGGCCCCGCAGCACCCGTGACCTCAGCCACCCTGGACCACCACCTTCCGCGTCGCCGCCGCCTGCAACAGCCGCCCGGCGCCCAGCAGTACGAGGACCCAGAAGATCTGGAAGCCCAGCGCGCCGGCCGCGTACCCGGCCCCCGAGTTCACCCCCAGCAGCACGTCCATCGGGACCTGGAGCATCGCCGACCAGGGCAGCATGCGCACGAACGCACCGAAGGCCCCGGGCAGGACGGTCAGCGGCAGCAGCATCCCCGAGCAGAAGATCGAGACGACGGTCATCATCAGGTTGATCCCGGAACCGTCCAGCAGCCAGAACGCCAGCAGCCCCATCAGGTAGCGCACCGCGAAGCTCACCACCAGCCCGAGTCCGACGGAGGCCAGGAACAGCAGCCAGCGCCACGGATCCGGGGGCAGCGCCAGCCGGAAGGCCAGCGCCCCCGCCGCGAGCGGCACCAGCCCGCGCCCCAGCAGTTGGAAGGCGGCACGGCCCAGGTCGGCCGCGAGCCACCACATCTGGAGGTCCGCGGGCCGGTAGAGGTCGACGGCGATGTCGCCCGTGCGGACCCGCTCCTGGAGCTCCTCTTGAAAGCCGCCGCCGATCAGGGCTCCCGCGGCCAGCAGCGATTGGCTCACCCAGACGAAGGCCAGGGCCTGCGCCTGGTCGTAGCCGCCCAGCCCCGGGCGCTGGTCCCACAGGGCGATGTACGTGAACGCGACGATGAACCCGAACACGGTGTTGGTGAACACGCCCGCGGCGGTCGCCGTCCCGTAGGTGGCGTAGCGGCGGAAACCGCCGGCCGCGACCGCCGCGTAGAGGCGCACTCTCTGGCGCACCGTATCCCCTCCGTTTTCCGCGTCGTTCCTACGTCGGCCAGGTCGGCCAGGTCGGCCAAAGCGCGTGAGCTTAGTGCGGAGGGGCGAGCCACGCGACCGATTTACCCCCGTCCGGGGCGGTGGTCACCGGCCATCGGGTAGACACCATGAGGTACAGAAGTGGATATTTCGTACAGCGTCGAGGAGTCCTGGAGATGAGCGACCAGTCACCACCCGCGGGCTGGACCCCTCGAGACCCGGACACCCCGCCCGGCGCCCTCGACCCGCGGGCCCGGCAGTCGGCCCGCGGGCGGACGCGGCCCGGGACGCGGCCTCCCGGGCCGGGCGGCGGACCGGGCGGGAAAGCCCGCCGCGGGCGGACCGGATGGCGCCGCCTGCTGCCCACCTGGCGCATGGTCCTCGGCGCGGTACTGCTCCTCGCCCTCCTGATCGGCGGCGGACTCGTGGCCGGTTACCTACTGGTCGACATCCCTCCGGCCAATGCCGCCGCGACCGCGCAGTCGAACGTCTACCTCTACTCCGACGGCTCCCAGCTCGCCCGCGACGGCGAGGTCAACCGGGTCAACGTGGCCCTCTCACAGATCCCGCGAACCGTCCAGGAGGCCGTACTGGCCGCGGAGGACCGGGACTTCTACTCCGAGCGGGCCGTGGACCCCAAGGCGATGGTCCGGGCCGCCTGGAACACGGCCACCGGCAAGGGCACCCAGTCCGGGTCGACGATCACCCAGCAGTACGTCAAGAACTACTACTTGGGCCAGGAGCAGACGATCAAACGCAAGGCCAAGGAGTTCTTCATCGCGATCAAACTCGGTCGCGAGAAGTCCAAGGCCTACATCCTCGAGGGCTACCTGAACACCAGCTACTTCGGCCGCAACGCCTACGGCATCCAGGCCGCCTCCCAGGCGTACTACGGCAAGGAGGTCGGCCGCCTCACCACCGCCGAAGGCGCCTACCTCGCGACCCTGCTCAACTCCCCCAGCGCCTTCGACGTCGTCTCCCACCCGCAGAGCCGTGCCCGCGCCCTCGCCCGCTGGAACTACGTCCTCGACGGCATGGTCACCAAGGGCTGGCTCAGCAGTGCCGAACGCGCGACCACGCAGTTCCCCGAGCCCGGCAAGGTCCGGGCCGCCGCCGGACTGTCCGGCCAGCGCGGCTATCTCGTCGAAGCGGTCAAGGAGTTCATCCTCGACCGCGAGATCCTCGACGACAAGACCCTCGCCGAGGGCGGCTACCGGATCACCACCACGATCGACCGGCGCCTCCAAGCCGACTTCGTCGAGGCCGTGGAGGACCGGATGCTCGGCAAGCTCGACCCCGAGGCGCACCCGGCGGACCGGGTGGTGCGGGCCGGCGGGGTCTCCATCGACCCGGCCACCGGCAAGGTCGTCGCCCTGTACGGCGGGCTCGACTACACCAGGCAGTACGTGAACAACGCGACCCGGCACGACTACCAGGTCGCCTCCACCTTCAAGCCGTTCGTCTTCGCGGCCGCCGTGGAGAACGACTCCCGCACCCAGGACGGCCGCAGGATCACCCCCCACACCGTCTACAACGGCGACAACAAGCGCCCCGTCGTCGGCGGCCGGATCCGCTTCGCGCCGGAGAACGAGGGCCAGATCTCCTACGGCAACATCACGGTCAGCACCGCCACCGACCTCTCGGTGAACGCCGTGTACGCCCAGATGGCCGTCGACGTCGGCACCGCCAGGGTCAAGAAGACGGCCATCGACCTCGGCATCCCCGAGGACACGCCGAACTTCGTGGTCGGCCCGGCCATGGCACTGGGCACCCTCCAGGCCAGCGTCCTCGACATGACCCAGGCATACGCGACCCTCGCCGACCACGGCCGGCGCACCCCCTACACCTTCCTGGAGGAGATCGCCAAGGGCGACGACACGGTCCCCCTGCCGGAGCGCACCCCCGTTCAGGCCATCAGCCGCGAAGCCGCCGACACCACCACGTCCATGCTGGTCAGCGTCGTGGACAACGGCACCGGTACGGCAGCCCTCGCTGCCGGACACCCGGCCGCGGGCAAGACCGGCACGGCCGAGCTGGACCGCTCGGCCTGGTTCGCGGCCTACACCCCGAACCTGGTCACCGTGGTCGCGATGATGGGCCAGGACCCGGACACCGGCAGTCTGGAGTCGCTCTACGGGGCCCTCGGCGAGCCCCGCATCGGCGGTGGCGGCTACCCGGCCCGCATCTGGGCCGCGTACACCAAGAGCGCGCTGGAGGGCACCGACCCCGTCGACTTCGAACTCGACCTCCAGCCGGGCGCCGCGCAGCCCCCGCCGCCCTCCTGGCAGCCGGAGTCCCCGCGGGAGACGCCCGGCGAGGACACCCCGTCCCCGTCCCAGCAGCCCACCCCGCCGTCCGGCGGCCAGGACAACGGCGGCCAGGGCGACGGGGGCCGCACCCAGGGCGGCCGGGACAACGGCGGCCAGGACGGCGGCGGCGGCCGCGACAACGGCGGCCAGGCCCAGGGGGGCCGGGACACCGGAGGCCGCACCCAGGGCGGCCAGGACGGCGGCGGCACCGGCCGGGACGACGAGGGCGCCACCACCTCCGGCCCCCGGGGCGGAACGGGCACCGGCGCAAGCGGGGGCGGCTGGGACGGCGGCGGGACGATCGGAGGCCCCCGCCCGCCGTCCGCGTTCCTGGAGTGACCGAGGAGTGACCGCAGGACCGGGGAGTGACCGGGGCGGCCGGGGGTCAGTGGCCCGAGGTCGCCTTCAGCCCCACCACGGCGACCAGCAGCAGACAGATGAAGAAGATCCGGGCGGCGGTGACGGGCTCACCCAGCACCGCCATACCGAGCACGGCCGCACCGGCGGCCCCGATGCCCAACCACACCCCGTACGCCGTGCCGATGGGCAGGGTCTTCGCGGCGTACGACAGCAGCACCATGCTGGCCACGATGCCGGCGCCCGTGAACACGCTGGGCCACAGCCGGGTGAAGCCCTCGGTGAACTTCATGCCGATCGACCAGCCGACTTCGAGCAGACCGGCGACAAGAAGAAGAACCCAGGCCATGACGGCACCTCCGAGACGTCGAGCGGTACGGGGTGCGTCGTCTTTTCCTACCCGGTACGGCGCGTCTCGTCGGGTTCTCCCCCACCGTAGCAAAAGACGGCGGAAGGGCCGGTGGCCTCGGCCACCGGCCCTTCCGCCGTGCGTCGGATCAGAGGTACAGCCCGGTGGAGTCCTCCGACCCCTCCAGCCGCTCCGCGGCCACGGCGTGCAGGTCCCGCTCGCGCATCAGCACGTACGTCGCCCCGCGCACCTCGACCTCGGCCCGGTCCTCGGGGTCGTAGAGCACCCGGTCCCCGGGCTCGACGGTCCGTACGTTCTGCCCGACCGCGACGACCTCGGCCCAGGCCAGCCGCTTGCCCACGGCGGCCGTCGCCGGGATCAGGATGCCGCCGCCGGAACGCCGCTCGCCCTCGGGCAGGTCGGACTTCACGAGCACGCGGTCGTGGAGCATGCGGATGGGCAGTTTGTCGTGGGTGGTGTTGTCGCTCACGCCCCGAACCTACCTGTCCTCACCGGTCCCGTACCGTCCAGGGTCATCCGCGCTTGCGGCGCGCCGAGACCACGAGCAGGCCGACCACGCCGACCGCGAGCAGCGCGACGGGCACGACGCGCTCGATGCGCGGGCTGCCGTCCTCGTGACGCAGACCGTCGCGCAGGTCCGTCACGAGGCGGTTCACCGCGGCGACGGCACGGCCCGCGGTCTGGTCGACGGTCGAGGCCGCCCGGGCCCGCGCGTCCCCGATGATCGTCTTCGGGTGTACGCGCACGCCGATCTCGTCGAGCGTCTCGGCGAGCTGCTCGCGGCGGCGGACGATATCCGCCTCGATCTGTGCGGGGGTCCTGGCTTCCGACACCGCGCTGCCTCCGTCGTCGTGGTCGTCATCGTGTGGGGGCGTGGTCCGCCGTGAACAGTCTGTCAGCTTAGTCTCGTGACGTACCGTTCCCCTTCCGAGGAGACTGTGAGATGAGCGAGCGACTCCAGCCGGGCGACACCGCCCCCGCCTTCACCCTGCCCGACGCGGACGGCAACGAGGTCTCGCTCGCCGACCACAAGGGCCGCAAGGTCATCGTCTACTTCTACCCGGCGGCCCTGACACCGGGCTGCACGAAGCAGGCGTGCGACTTCACGGACAACCTGGACGTCCTGGCCTCGGCCGGCTACGACGTCATCGGCGTCTCCCCGGACAAGCCGGAGAAGCTGGCGAAGTTCCGCGAGAAGGAGCACCTGAAGGTCACCCTGGTCGGCGACCCGGAGAAGGAGACGCTGGCGGCATACGGGGCGTTCGGCGAGAAAAAGCTGTACGGCAAGACGGTCACGGGCGTCATCCGCTCCACGGTGGTCGTGGACGAGGAGGGCAAGGTCGAGCACGCCTTCTACAACGTGAAGGCGACGGGCCACGTAGCCAAGATCATCAAGGACCTGGGCATCTGAGCCCCGTCCTCCCGGAGCGGGCCGCAGGGGAACGGCACACCACCGCGTGACGAGGTCGGCCACGTCGGCGGCGGAAGGCCGGACAACCGCCCGTCGGGGCTTCGGCAGTTGTGCCCGTCGCGCCACAGCCGGACTCCGCCCCTCGCCGAGCGGCCGCGGAAGGACGTCCCTTCGCAACGGACTGCCGCCGACGACCAGTAAGGTGGTCGCACGGGTCCGTACCCCAGCTGGCCAGAGGGCGCCGGTTTAGGTCCGGTGTGTCGTGGGTTCGAGTCCCACCGGGCCCACAGCGAAAGGGCGGTGCCCCTCTCACGAGGGGCACCGCCCTTCGACGTGTCCGCCCGTCAGGGCAGCAGGGCCCGGATGAACGGGACCAGGGCGCGGAAGGCCTGGCCCCGGTGGGAGATGGCGTTCTTCTCGGCCGGGGTCAGTTCCGCGCAGGTGCGGGTCTCGCCGAGGGGCTGGAGGATCGGGTCGTAACCGAAGCCGCCCGTGCCCGAGGGGGTGTGGCGCAGGGTGCCCAGGAGGCGGCCCTCCACCACGCGTTCGGTCCCGTCCGGCAGGGCGAGGGCCGCCGCGCAGAAGAAGTGGGCGCCGCGGTTCTCGTCGGCGATGTCTCCGAGCTGGGCCAGGAGCAGGTCGAGGTTGGCCCGGTCGTCGCCGTGCCGGCCGGCCCAGCGCGCGGAGAAGATCCCGGGGGCGCCGTGCAGGACGTCCACGCACAGGCCCGAGTCGTCGGCGACCGCCGGCAGCCCGGTGGCCCGGGCCAGGGCGTGGGCCTTGAGGAGGGCGTTCTCGGCGAAGGTGACGCCGGTCTCCTTGACGTCGGGGATCTCCGGGTACGCGTCCGCGCCGACCAGCCCGTGGGGCAGGCCGGCGTCGGCGAGGATGCCGCGCAGTTCGGAGACTTTGCCCGCGTTGCGGGTCGCGAGGATCAGGCTGCTGGGCGTCGAGGTCATGCCCTCATTATCCCGGGGTGCAGACCTTGGAGATCTCGCTCGCGGCGTCGGCGACCGGGGTGATGTCCGGGGTGGGGTTGCCGCTCTCGATAGCCGTGCGGACGTTCTTGACGGCCGAGTTCATCGAGTCGATGGCCTTGCCCAGGTCGGCGTTGTCCGTCTGGTCGCCGATCTTCTTGAGGTTCGTCTCGATCTGGTCGAGTGCGTTCATGGCGTTCTGGGGGCTGTCGCCCGCCTGGGAGACGGCCTGCTGGAGGTCGTTCGCGCCGTCCGTGATGGCGACCGCCGTGTTCGCGCAGTCCATCGCCGTGGAGATGGCGTCGCAGGCGGAAAGGGCCGGGATGGTCAGGACGGCGGCCACGGCTACTGCCGCTATGCGGAGCTTCATGCGGTTCTCCCGAGAGGACGTGTACGTGGACGGGCGCACGGCTGTGACACCGTGCGCCCGTGGTCCGTAGGACGCCGGAGGGCGTCCGCCGGTTGCCGACTAGCGTTCCAGCGCGCCGAGCTGGAGGGCTTCGAGGTCCGCGCAGCCGCCGGCGGCGAGGTCGAGGAGGGCGTTCAGTTCCTTGCGGTCGAAGGGTTCGCCCTCGGCGGTGCCCTGGACCTCGACGAAACGGCCGTCGCCGGTGCAGACCACGTTCATGTCGGTCTCGGCGCGCACGTCCTCCTCGTAGCAGAGGTCCAGGAGCGGGACGCCGTCGACGATGCCGACGCTGACGGCGGCGACGGTTCCGGTGAGGGGCTTGCGGCCGGCCTTGATGAGCTTCTTGCTCTGACCCCAGGCGACGGCGTCGGCGAGGGCGACGTAGGCGCCGGTGATGGCGGCGGTGCGGGTGCCGCCGTCGGCCTGGAGGACGTCGCAGTCCAGGACGATGGTGTTCTCGCCGAGGGCCTTGTAGTCGATCACGGCGCGCAGCGAGCGGCCGATGAGGCGGGAGATCTCGTGGGTGCGGCCGCCGATCTTGCCGCGGACGGATTCGCGGTCGCCGCGGGTGTTGGTGGAGCGCGGCAGCATCGAGTACTCGGAGGTGACCCAGCCTTCACCGCTACCCTTGCGCCAGCGCGGGACGCCTTCGGTGAAGGAGGCGGTGCAGAAGACCTTGGTGTCTCCGAAGGAGATGAGGACGGAGCCCTCGGCGTGCTTGCTCCATCCGCGTTCGATGGTGACCGGGCGGAGCTGTTCGGGCGTACGGCCGTCGATGCGAGACATGGGTCCGAGCCTAGTGGGTGGCAGACGGTGCCTCGCGGGTCGGGCCGAACCGGCAGGAGCGGGTACCGGTGCCGCGGTGCCGGACAGCGGCGCCGGGGACGCGGCGCGGCGCCGGGGCCCGCCGGCCCCGGCCCGGGCGGCAGGCCGACCGCCCGCACCCCGCTACGCGAAGACCCCGTCCGGGGGTTCCGGGACGGGGTCCGTCGTGGCTTCGGGCCGAGCGGCCCGGACTCAGGGAGTCCGGATCACATCATGTCTTCGATGTCGGCGGCGATCGGGTCGGCGTCGGTGCCGATGACGACCTGGACCGCGGTGCCCATCCGGACGACGCCGTGCGCGCCGGCGGCCTTGAGGGCGGCCTCGTCGACCAGGTCGGGGTTGACGACCTCGGTGCGCAGGCGGGTGATGCAGCCCTCGACCTCTTCGATGTTCTCGATGCCGCCGAGCCCGGCGACGATCTTCTCAGCCTTGGTGGCCATGTGTTTCTCCCTGAGTGATGCGAAGAACGAGTCTCAGCGGCCGGAACATGGATGCCCACCCGCACGGCCCGCGTTGTCACGGTAACGCACGGTTGGCCCATCTACGCGAGCGCGTGTCCGGTCCCTGCCGAATGATGACGATCAGCAGCAACCTACCCACAACTGGTCTACACCAGTGTGCACGCTACTGCTGCCGCAGCCAAAAACCCGGCCCGGTCAGGGAGACGCCGATGAGTGCGAGCAGCGCCGCCGCAGTACCAGGACCATCCCGGCGCAACACCCTGTATCAGGGACTGCAGAAGATGGGCCGGAGCCTGCAGTTGCCGATCGCGGTGCTGCCCGCGGCCGGCATCCTGAACCGGCTGGGACTGATCGACGCCGAGGGCACCGGCGTCTGGTCGCAGATCGCCAAGGTGATGGCCGCGGCGGGCGGCGCCCTGCTGAACGCCGACCTGGGGCTACCCCTCCTCTTCTGCGTCGGCGTCGCGATCGGGATGGCGAAGAAGGCCGACGGCTCGACGGCGCTGGCGGCGGTGGCCGGCTTCCTCGTCTACCGCAGCGTCCTGCGCGCCTTCCCCGTGCCCTGCCCCGAGGGGACGAAGGACGTCGGGGGCGGCTGCCTGGGACAGGACGACACCTTCGCGCAGTACACGTTCCAGAATCCCGGGGTCTTCGGCGGCATCGTCATGGGCCTGCTGGCCGCCTGGTTCTGGCAGCGCTACCACCGGGTCAGGCTCGTCGACTGGCTCGGCTTCTTCAACGGCCGCCGGCTCGTCCCGATCATCATGGCCTTCGTGGCGATCGCGTTCGCCGCGCTCTGCCTGTGGGTCTGGCCGCCGATCGGCGAGGCGCTGGAAAGCTTCTCCGACTGGCTGGTGGGGCTGGACTACTGGGGTGCGGGCATCTTCGGCGTCGCCAACCGCGCACTGCTGGTGATCGGCCTGCACCAGTTCCTGAACGTGCCGGTGTGGTTCCAGTTCGGCAGCTACACCAAGCCGAACGGCGAGGTGGTCCACGGCGACATCAACATGTTCCTCAGCGGCGACCCGGACGCGGGCCTGTTCCTGACCGGCTTCTTCCCGATCATGATGTTCGCCCTACCGGCGGCGGCGCTGGCGATCACGCACTGCGCGAAGCCGCAGCGGCGCAAGGAGGTCGGCGGTCTGATGCTGTCGGTGGCCCTGACCTCGTTCGTCACCGGAATCACCGAACCGCTGGAGTACTCCTTCCTCTTCGTCGCGCCCGCGCTGTACGCGGTCCACGCAGTACTGACGGGCGTGTCAATGGCGGTGACCTGGGCGTTCGGCGTCCACGACGGCTTCAGCTTCTCGGCGGGCCTGATCGACTACGTCATCAACTGGGGGCTGGCGACGAAGCCCTGGCTGATCATCCCGATCGGGCTCGGTTTCGCGGTCGTCTACTACGTCGTCTTCCGCTTCGCGATCACGAGATTCGACATCCCGACGCCCGGCCGGGAGTCGGACGAGGAGATCGAGGCGATGCGGGCGGAGAACACCAAGGCCTAACCGGCTTGGCGGACAAGGCCGTTCGGCGCGGCCACCGAAGGCCCTCGGATCACGGATCCGAGGGCCTTCACCCGCTCCGCGAGTCCGGGCGTCGAGGAGGCCCCGAACACCCCGGCTCCGTGTGGCGTAGACCACAGGAAAACGAAGGTTCCTTATCTATCCCCCACCGTGCTACAACTGGTCTACACCACGATTGGTGTAGACCACGCGGACCTGTTCGAGCCCGCGTACCCCCATTTCTGAGACGTCGCCGCCCCCCGTCTTTCCCTGTCGGCGTCGCCTTGCCCACTGGAGGAAGTTGTGTCCACGGCTACCGCCCCCGCGGCGGAGAAGAAGAAGGGCGCTGGCGTGATGGCCGTCATGCAGCGCATCGGCCGGAGCCTCATGCTCCCCGTCGCCGTGATGCCCGCCGCCGCGCTGCTGGTCCGCTTCGGCCAGGACGACATGCTGGCACGTGCCTCGTTCCCCGACTTCGTCCAGAAGCTCGCCGGATACATGGCCGCCGGCGGCGACGCCATCCTCGGCAACATGGCCCTGCTCTTCTGTGTCGGCATCGCGATCGGCTTCGCCAAGAAGTCGGACGGCTCCACCGCGCTCGCGGCCGTCGCCGGCTACCTGGTCTTCCAGAAGGTGCTCGCCACCTTCACCGACAGCAACCTCCCCAAGGTCGCCAAGGTCGTGGAGGGCAAGATCGTCCACGTTGACGCCCCGGTCAACGCCGGCGTCCTCGGCGGCGTGGTGATGGGCATCGTCGTGGCCCTGCTGTACCAGAAGTTCTACCGGACCAAGCTGCCGGACTGGGCGGGCTTCTTCGGCGGCCGCCGCCTCGTCCCGATCCTGTCCTCGTTCGCCGGCCTGGCGATCGGCATCGTCTTCGGCCTGATCTGGCCGGTCCTCGGCACCGGCATCCACGGCTTCAGCGAGTGGCTGGTCGGCTCCGGCGCCGTCGGCGCGGGCATCTTCGGTGTTGCCAACCGTGCGCTCATCCCGATCGGCATGCACCACCTGCTCAACTCCTTCCCGTGGTTCCAGGCGGGCACGTACAACGACGGCGGTACCGACTACCACGGCGACATCGCCCGCTTCCTGCACGGCGACCCGACCGCGGGCCAGTTCATGACCGGCTTCTTCCCGATCATGATGTTCGCCCTCCCGGCCGCCTGCCTCGCGATCACCCACGCGGCCCGCCCCGAGCGCCGCAAGGTCGTCGGCGGCATGATGTTCTCCCTCGCGCTCACCGCCTTCGTCACCGGTGTGACCGAGCCGATCGAGTTCACCTTCATGTTCATCGCGCCGGTGCTCTACGCGATCCACGCGGTCCTGACCGGCGTCTCCATGGCTCTGACCTGGGGCCTCGGCATGAAGGACGGCTTCGGCTTCTCGGCCGGCGCGGTCGACTACCTGCTGAACCTCGGCAAGGCCACCAACCCGCTGGGGCTCGCGATCGTGGGCCTGTGCTTCGCAGTCCTGTACTACGTGATCTTCCGCTTCGCGATCACCAAGTTCAACATCCCCACGCCGGGCCGCGAGTCCGACGAGGAGCTCGCCGAGCTGGTCAAGGCCGAGGCCAAGTAGGCAGGCCGGACGCCCCGTACCCGCCGAAGCCCCCGCTCTCCCCTCTCCGGGAGGGCGGGGGCTTCGGCGTGCGGGCGAGGGAGCGAGGGAACGAGCGGGCGTCGCCGGGGACCCGGTGGCGCTCAGACCTCGTAGACCGCGCCCGCGTACGCCAGGTCCACCGGGCCGTCGTAGACCGCGCGGGCGTCGGCCAGGTTCTGCGCGGGATCCGTCCACGGCGGGATGTGGGTGAGGACCAGCCGCCCCACGTTGCCGCCGTGCGCGTACGCGCCGGCCTCGCGACCGTTGAGGTGGAGGTCCGGGATGTCCTCCTTGCCGTGCGTGAAGGAGGCCTCGCAGAGGAAGAGGTCGACGCCCTCGGCGAGCCGGCCCAACTCGGGGCAGGCACCGGTGTCCCCGGAGTACGCCAGCGAGCGTCCGCCGTGCTCGATGCGGATGGCGTACGACTCGACGGGGTGCGCGACCCGCTCCGTGCGCACCTGGAAGGGGCCGATCTCGAAGGCTCCGGACTTCAGGGTGCGGAAGTCGAAGACCTCGCTCATCGAGCGCTCGTCGGGGACGTCGTCGTAGGCCGTGGTCAGGCGCTTCTCGGTGCCCTCGGGCCCGAAGACGGGGATGGTGCCGCAGCGGCCGCCCTCGTGGCGGTAGAAGCGGGCGACGAAGTACGCGCACATGTCGATGCAGTGATCGGCGTGCAGATGGCTCAGGAAGATCGCGTCGAGGTCGTAGAGACCGCAGTGGCGCTGGAGATCGCCGAGGGCACCGTTGCCCATGTCGAGCAGCAGCCGGAAGCCGTCGGCCTCGACGAGGTAGCTCGAACAGGCCGATTCCGCGGACGGGAACGACCCCGAACAGCCGACGACGGTGAGCTTCATGGAGCGTGAACCTCCGTGGACGGTCCGTGGACGGAATGCGGGCCGTGCGTGGGTCGAGCGTAAGGCGCGAAACGTCCGGTCGCTCCTCCGCGGCAGGCCGTTGTGGGGGGAATCACCTGCGCTGTCACCCGGGGGAGCGACGGCGGGCACGAAGGTTGCCGTGCCGCGGTCGGCCCGCGCGGCTACGGTCGGAACATGGACACGTCCTGGTGGCCCGCGGTGGCCGCCGTCGTGGCCCTGGCATTGGTGATGCTGATCGCCGGGGGGCGGCTGGGGGTCCCGCGCCGGACCCCGCCCGCGCACGGTCCCGGTCGGCCGCCACACCCGCGGGCGGGTGAACTGTGGACCCTGGCGGACGGCCGGACCTGCCTCGTCCTGGGCGTGGGACCGACACGGGAGCACCGGGCGCGGGTCGCGTGGATCACCGCGAAGTACGACGACCGGCGGGCCGGGGTCATCCCACTGCCCCCGGGGACGGTGGGGGCGCAGGGCCGCGCGGCCTTCCTGGAGGCGGACCGGCCGGAGGAGGTGTCGTTGTGGGAGTTCCGGGCCCGGCTGGGGATGCTGGACCCGGCGGTGTGGGACGAGGTCAAGGGACTGGGAGGCGGTCGGTGATGCCGGAGATCCGCTTGCGGCGGGTGTACGACCCCCCGGAGCCGGGAGCGGACGGGCTGCGGGTGCTCGTGGACCGGCTCTGGCCGAGAGGCCTGGCGAAGGCGGCGGCGGGCGTGGACGAGTGGCCGAAGGCGGTCACCCCGTCGACGCAACTGCGCAAGTGGTTCCACGACGGGGGCTCGGCCGACGAGTTCCGCCGGCGGTACGAGGCGGAGCTGGCGGAGCCGGAGGCGGTGGCGGAGCTGGCCCGCCTGCGGGGCCTGGCCGGGACCGGGCCGGTGACGCTGTTGACCGCGGTCAGGGATCCGGGCTCCAGTCACGCCGCCGTCCTCGCGGAACACCTTTCGGCCTGACGGCCCGGCCGCCGCGCAGGGCTGTTGCCGGGCCCCGCCGGCGGGGCCCGGCCCGGGGGCCGCCGCCGGTCACGCCCCAAGTCCTCGGGGCCGAGAGCCCAGAACCCGGAACCCGGAACCCGGAACCCGGAACCCGGAGCATGATCCGCCGAGCAGGCCCTAGGCCCAGAGCTGGCCCTGGAGGACCTCGATGGCCCCCTCCGTCGTCGCCGCGGTGTAGACGCCGGTCGAGAGGTACTTCCAGCCGCCGTCGGCCACGACGAAGACGATGTCGGCCGTCTCGCCGGCGGCCGCCGCCTTGCGGCCGACGCCGATCGCCGCGTGCAGGGCGGCGCCCGTGGAGACGCCGGCGAAGATGCCCTCCTGCTGGAGCAGCTCCCGCGTGCGGGTGACCGCGTCCGAGGAGCCGACCGAGTAGCGGGTGGTGAGGACGGAGGCGTCGTACAGCTCGGGGACGAAGCCCTCGTCGAGGTTGCGCAGCCCGTAGACGAGGTCGTCGTAGCGCGGCTCGGCCGCGACGATCTTCACTCCGGGAACGTTCTCGCGCAGGTAGCGGCCGACACCCATCAGGGTGCCGGTGGTGCCCAGGCCGGCCACGAAGTGGGTGATCGACGGGAGGTCGGCGAGGATCTCCGGGCCGGTGGTGGCGTAGTGCGCGCCGGCGTTGTCCGGGTTGCCGTACTGGTAGAGCATCACCCAGTCCGGGTGCTCCGCGGCCAGTTCCTTGGCCACCCGGACGGCGGTGTTGGAACCGCCGGCGGCCGGCGACGAGATGATCTCGGCTCCCCACATGGCCAGCAGGTCGCGCCGCTCCTGGCTGGTGTTCTCCGGCATGACGCACACGATGCGGTAGCCCTTGAGCTTGGCCGCCATCGCCAGCGAGATGCCGGTGTTGCCCGAGGTGGGCTCCAGGATGGTGCAGCCCGGCCGGAGCCGGCCGTCCTTCTCGGCCTGCTCGACCATGTGGAGCGCCGGGCGGTCCTTGATCGAGCCGGTCGGATTGCGGTCCTCCAGCTTGGCCCAGATCCGGACGTCTTCCGACGGGGACAGCCGGGGCAGCCGGACCAGCGGCGTGTTGCCGACCGCTGCCAGCGGGGAGTCGTAGCGCATTACTTCGATCCGCCGGCCACGGCCGGGAGGATGGTGACGTTGTCGCCGTCCTTGAGCGCGGTGGAGATGCCGTCGAGGAACCGGACGTCCTCGTCGTTGAGGTAGACGTTCACGAAGCGTCGCAGCTGGCCGCCGGCGGCCTGGTCGACGAGCCGCTCTCGGATGCCGTTGTGTCGGGTCTCCAGGTCCGCGAAGAGGTCGGCGAGCGTGGCGCCCTCGCCGTTCACGGCCTTCTGGCCGTCGGTGTAGGTGCGGAGGATGGTGGGGATGCGGACCTCGATGGCCATGGCTGGGCTCCAGTCGTCAGGGCGTGGGCGTGGCAGGTGTGCGGGGGAAAGCGGGCGCGCGTTCGTGCGGGCCCCCGCATGCGGGGGCTCCGGTGCTCAGGCGGCAGGACAGATGGCGCTGGCGAGGCGGCACAGGTCGACGTGCAGCCGCGCCACGAGCAGCAGCCTGCCGGGCGTCTCGATGCTCACGTCGTGGGAAACCATGCGGTCATGTTAACGATTCCCGGTCCCCGGTTTGGAGTGTGATCCCGCATCGTGGACGACGTCCGCTCACATGATGGTCAGCAGGTCTCGACGACCTGCACTTCTTCCTCGGTGATCACGCCGTCGACGATCCGGTACGAGCGGAACTGGAACTCTCCGAGCCCGTCCTTGTCCGCGGTGGAGACCAGCACGTAGTGCGCGCCGGGCTCGTTCGCGTAGGTGACGTCCGTGCGCGAGGGGTAGGCCTCGGTCGCGGTGTGCGAGTGGTAGACGATCACCGGCTCCTCGTCGCGGTCGTCCATCTCGCGGTAGAGCGTGAGGAGGTCCTTGGAGTCGAACTCGTAGAACGTGGGCGAGCGGGCCGCGTTGAGCATCGGGATGAACCGCTCGGGGCGGCCGGTGCCCGCCGGGCCGGCCACCACGCCGCACGCCTCGTCGGGGTGGTCCTGGCGGGCGTGCTCGACGATCCGGTCGTACAGGGCCTGGGTGAGGGTCAGCATGAGCGACAGGATAAACAGACGGGCCCTGCCGTACCGAGGGGTGGTACGACAGGGCCCGCATGGTGGACAGGATGTCCACGGGAGCAGGGCTCCCGGCCGTGACAGGCGGCCGGGAGCCGCTGTCACGACGCCTTGGTGAAGGCGGCTCCGCGGGGATCGCGGTTCTTCATGACCAGGTAGGAGACGCCCAGGACGGCGCCCCACAGGGGGGCGCAGTAGAGCGAGACGCGCGCGTCCTTGTCGGCGCCCATCATCACGATGACCATCGCGATGAAGGCGAGCGCGAACCAGCTGGTGTACGGCGCTCCCGGGGCCCGGAACCTCGACCCGGGCAGCTCGCCGCGGTCGGCCTTGGCCCGGTAGCGGATCTGGCAGACCAGGATCATGATCCAGGCCCACATGCCGGAGATGGTGGCGAAGGAGACCACGTAGTCGAAGGCCTTGCCGGGGGCGACGTAGTTGATCCAGACGCCCACGAGCATCAGCGCGGCGGAGAAGGTGGTGCCGACGAGCGGGGTGCCGCTCCGGGTGAGCTTGGTGAAGACCTTCGGGCCCTGGCCGTTGAGCGCGAGGTCGCGCAGCATGCGGCCGGTGGAGTACATGCCCGAGTTGCAGGAGGACAGGGCGGCGGTGAGGACGACGAAGTTGACGATCGCGGCGCCGATGCCCAGCCCCATGCGCTCGAAGGCGGCGACGAAGGGCGAGACGCCCGGCTGGAAGTGGGTCCACGGGACGACCGAGAGGATCATGATGAGCGCGCCGACGTAGAAGACGGCGATGCGCCACGGCACGGTGTTGATGGCCTTGGGCAGGGTCTTCTCGGGGTCCTTGGACTCACCGGCGGTGACGCCGACCAGCTCGACCGCGAGGAAGGCGAACATCACGATCTGCAGGGTCATCAGCGTGCCGCCGATGCCCTTGGGGAAGAAACCGCCGTCGTTCCACAGGTTGGCGACGGAGGCGGTCTCGGCGGCGTCGGAGAAACCGATGGTGAGGATGCCGGCGCAGATCAGGATCATGCCGACGATGGCGGTGACCTTGACCATGGAGAACCAGAACTCCAGCTCGCCGAAGAGCTTCACGGAGATCAGGTTGGCGCCGTACAGGACGATCGTGAAGATCAGCGCGTAGGCCCACTGCGGGACGCTGTCGTGGGTCCAGTACGACATGTACTGCGCGGCGGCGGTGACCTCGGTGATGCCGGTGACCACCCAGAACAGCCAGTACGTCCAGCCCGTCACATAGCCCCAGAACGGGCCGAGGAACTCGCGGGCGTAGTCCGAGAACGAGCCCGAGACCGGGCGGTACATGAGCAGCTCGCCCAGGGCCCGCATGATGACGAAGATGACCAGGCCCGCGATCGCGTACGCCAGGATCAGGCTGGGGCCGGCCTTGGAGATCGCCTTGCCGGCGCCCAGGAAGAGGCCGGTGCCGATGGCTCCGCCGATCGCGATCATCTGGATCTGGCGGGCGCCGAGCGTCCGGTGGTACCCCTCGCCACCGTCGTCCCGGGTGCCCTCGCCGGGCGTGTTGCCGTGCTGCTCGACCTGCACTGAGGTCATGTCTGGTGCGCCTTTCTCCACTGCCGACCCGCGCCTTCGCTGGCTGCGGATCGGGTCCTCGATCCCCCCGGATACGGATGGAGTTGCACGCCGGCGGTCTGCCGGTCCAAGCAGGCCGGGAGACATGGGTGGCGTCTCTCCGGCGGTCGTGAAGATCTATCACGTACCCACGGCCGCCCGAGGGGGAGAAAAGTGGCGCACCACATCAAATTTTCCGGACAAACATCAACGATCATGACAGATCACCGCATGGCGGTGATCTGATCGTTATCCGGATTTGAGCGTCCGCTGAGCGAACAATGCCGTGCTTTTGAAGATCCTCAGAGGGTTTCGATCAAGGATTCCTGGAGTCCGCCGAGCCACAGGTACGCCATCACCATCGGCTTGCGCGGGTCCTCGTCCGGCAGCCGGAAGAGCGCGGCGCTCTCGTCGTCCTCGGTGATGTCGAGCCGGGCGGCGAGGGTCAGGCGCAGGTCGTTCAGCCCGCCGAGCCAGCGCAACGGCAGCTCGCCGGTGAGCTCCAGCACGGCCGCCCCGTCACCGGCCGGGGTGAGCCCGTCCAGGCTGCGGACGAGGGCCAGCGCATCATCGCGCTTGCGGGCGCGCAGGTCATGCTCGGTGTACCGGCGGAACTCCGCGGCGCGGGCCTTCAGCTCCGCCGGGTCCACACCCTCGTCGCCGGTGCCGTCCGGGGAGCCGTAGGCGTCGGGGAAGAGCCGGGCCAGCGCCGGATCGGACGGCGGCTCGCTGGGGCCCTCGGCGAACAGCGCGGCGAGGGGGTCGGCGTCCTCGGCCGGCTCGGGGTCGCCGGGGCCGATCAGCTCCAGCATCTGGACGGCCAGGGAGCGCAGGATGGAGATCTCGATCTCGTCCAGCGCGATGGCGGCGCCGCCGCCCTTCAGGGACTCGAACATCCCGGTGTTCCGGCCCATCAGTTGCGGTCCTGGGAGAGGGTCGCCCACAGGCCGTAGCCGTGCATGGCCTGCACGTCGCGCTCCATTTCCTCGCGGGTGCCGCTGGACACGACCGCCCGCCCCTTGTGATGGACGTCCAGCATCAGCTTGTGCGCCACGTCCTTGGAGTAGCCGAAGTAGGCCTGGAACACGTACGCCACGTAGCTCATGAGGTTGACCGGGTCGTTGTGCACCAGGGTCACCCAGGGAACGTCAGGTTCCGGGACCGCGAAGGTCTCTTCGGCCGATTCGGTGCGTTCGATCTCAATGGGAGCAACACTCACTCGTCCCATGCTGCCATCGCGACGGGGCGGTTGCACAAACGGGACCCACATCTCGTCACTTTGACGAAATGTGCGCTAGCATCGCCGCCATGAACCCTGCGGACCTGGGCCTGCCGGTGGACGTGCCGTCGACAGCGCTCTTCACGGACCATTACGAGCTCACGATGCTGCAGGCCGCCCTGGCCAACGGCACGGCCGACCGCCGCTCGGTCTTCGAGGTGTTCACCCGGCGGCTCCCCGAGGGGCGCCGCTACGGTGTGGTCGCGGGGACCGGGCGGGTGCTGGACGCGGTGGAGAACTTCCGCTTCGACGGCGCGGTGCTGGAGTTCCTGCGCGAGCGGGCCGTCGTCGACATGCGGACGCTGGACTGGCTGGCCTCGTACCGCTTCTCCGGCGACATCTGGGGCTATCCGGAGGGCGAGGTCTACTTCCCCGGCTCGCCGGTCCTGCGGGTGGAGGGCAGCTTCGCCGAGTGCGTACTGCTGGAGACGGTGATCCTCTCGATCCTCAACCACGACTCGGCCATCGCGGCGGCCGCCTCCCGGATGTCCTCCGCGGCCGGCGACCGCCCGCTGATCGAGATGGGGGCCCGGCGCACGCACGAGCTGGCGGCCGTCGCCTCGGCGCGGGCCGCGTACGTGGGCGGCTTCGCCTCCACCTCCGACCTGGCGGCAGGCTTCCGGTACGGCATCCCGACCGTCGGCACCAGCGCGCACGCCTTCACCCTGGTCCACGACAGCGAGCGGGACGCCTTCACCGCGCAGGTGGCCTCGCTGGGGCGCGGCACCACCCTCCTGGTGGACACCTACGACGTGGCCGAGGCGGTGCGCACCGCCGTCGAGGTGGCGGGCACCGACCTGGGCGCCGTACGGATCGACTCGGGGGACCTGCTGCTGGTGGCCCACCGGGTGCGCCAGCAGCTGGACGAGCTGGGGGCGACCGCGACGAAGATCGTGGTCACCTCGGACCTGGACGAGTACGCCATCGCCTCGCTGGCGGCGGCCCCGGTGGACGCGTACGGCGTGGGCACGCAGCTGGTGACGGGCAGCGGGCACCCGACGTGCTCGATGGTCTACAAGCTGGTGGCGCGCGCCACCTCGGCGGACCCGAAGGCGGCGCTGGCCCCGGTGGCGAAGAAGTCCACCGGGGGCAAGACCTCGATCGGCGGCCGCAAGTGGGCGGCCCGCCGCCGGGACGCCGACGGGGTCGCGGCGGCGGAGGTGATCGGCGTGGGACCGGTTCCCTCGGCCCTGGCCGACCAGCAGCTGCTGACGCACCTGGTCAAGGCCGGCGAGGTGGTCGCCCGCGAGCCGCTGGAGACGGCCCGCGACCGCCACCGCGCGGCGCGCGCGGGTCTGCCGCTGTCGGCGACCCAGCTGTCGCGGGGCGAGGCGGTGATCCCGACCGAGTACGTTTAGGGCTGTGGCCGCAAGGTGTGCCGGCTCGTACCGTCCGGTGCGGTGCATGGCACGGCGGAGGGCCGCAGCTCGCACTCGGCGAACTCGCGCGATCCGACACCGCTGCGAGGCGCCGTGCCGGAGGCCGTGGGGCGGTGAACCCGTCCGGCCACAGCACAGGGCGTGTCGGACGGACCCGCCGAAGGGGCTCCGGCGTTTGAGGCGCGGGGATCCGGGGGCAGAGCCCCCACGCGGCGCAGCCGCCGTGCGGCACCGCGGGAAGGGGCGGGGACGAGCCCCCGTACGGCCCGCCGCCGCACCACGACAACGAACCGAAGGACACGTCATGCACCGCGCACTGATCGTCGTCGACGTACAGAACGACTTCTGCGAGGGCGGCAGCCTCGCGGTCACCGGCGGAGCCGACGTCGCCGCCGCCATCACCGAGCTGATCGGGCAGGCCACCGCCGGATACCGGCACGTGGTCGCCACCCGCGACCACCACATCGACCCGGGTGCACACTTCGCGCACCCGCCGACCGAGCCGGACTACGAGTCCTCCTGGCCGGTCCACTGCGTGGCCGGGACCGAGGGGGTCGGGTTCCACCCGAACTTCGCGCCCGCCGTGGCCTCGGGCGCGGTCGCCGCGGTCTTCGACAAGGGCGCCCACGAGGCCGCGTACAGCGGCTTCGAGGGCACCGACGAGAACGGCGAGGGCCTGGCCGCCTGGCTGCGGGAGCGCAACGTCGCCGAGGTCGACGTCGTCGGCATCGCCACCGACCACTGTGTGAAGGCCACCGCACTCGACGCCGCCCGCGCCGGCTTCACCACGCGCGTCCTGCTGGACCTGACAGCGGCCGTGGCCCCGCACACCACCGAGCGGGCCCTGGAGGAGCTCCGCGCCGCCGGTGTGACCCTCGTGGGCGCGACGGGGCCCCGGTCCTAGACGTCCCGGAGGTCCTGGACGCCCCGGAAGGCCCTAAGCCCGGCCCGGGGCCCTGCCGCGTCCTCAGGTGCCCAGCAGGGCCCTGATCGGATGCCAGAGCTCCTGGGCGCGATCGGGTGCGCCCCGCCAGAGCAGGCCGTCCGGGTGGTGCAGGACGGCCGTGACCTCGTCGGGTGTGGGCGGCTGTGCGTTGCCCCGCAGGTACACCGCCCGCATCCCGAGGTTCCGCAGCCTGGTCAGGGCGCGGGCCCGGTTCGCGGCGTGCACCAGCACGCGGACATTTCCGCCCTCACCGGATGGCCTCGGCAGCGTGAGCGCAACGACCACGCTGCCGCCTGGCAATCTGACGAAACCTCCACCGGGCATGTCGGTCATCTCCCCCGTCAATAAGAACCTCGTACCGGGGCATCTAAACGCGATCGGCCGCCGCCCGCTAGAGGGCGACGGCCGATCATGCTTTGACCTGCGATTTTACCGAAATACTACTTCGAGGGGCCGACCTGGACGGTCATGACCTCACCGTCGTAGGTCTCCTTCAGGATCTTGATCTTGGTGTTGGTGTCAGTGACCTTCACCGATCCGGTCGGGTTCTCGTCGTAGTAGTACTTGCCCTTGTGGTCGTCGAAGACCAGGTTCGCGCGCTTCGGCTTCAGGAACAGCTCCTCGCCGTTCTTGTGCAGCGTGAAGGCGTCCGTCGAGTACGCGCTGAAGGTGGCGTCGTACGGCTGGATCTTGTTGCGGAGCAGGGTGCCGTCCGCCCACTTCATCGGCTTGGCGTTGGCGTCGATCGGGAGGATCAGACCCTGGCCCGGGTGCTGGCTGGTGTTGTTGTCCTTCTGGGAGGTGTCCCACTGCCAGATCAGCAGGCCGTCCTGGTACGGGTAGTGCTCGACCCAGTCCGGACGGGTGTTGCCGAAGCCGAAGTTGTACGGGCCCACCTTGAGGGTGGAGTCGTACGACACGTAGCGGCGGTTCTCGGCCAGGTAGTACTGCGCGTAGTCCTTGGTGAAGCCCGCGCCGATGCGAGAGAAGCCCTTGCCGGTCCAGCCGTTGTCGCCGTTCTCGGCGCCGTCGGTGAACAGCACGGAGCCGTCCGCGGTGATGGAGAGGGCGTCGGCCGTGAAGCCCTTGCCGCCCGCGCCGCCGTCCGTCTGGTAGCGGAAGCGGAGGTCGAACTTCTTGCCCGCGTAGGCGTCGAGCGGGAAGTTCAGGTTCTTCCAGGCACCCGAGACACCGGTGAGCGACGGGCTGCCGGCGGCGTCGACCGGGATGGCCGTGCCGTCGGCGGTGCCGGCGAGGGCGGTCCAGTTGGCGCCGCCGTCCGTGGACACCTCGGTGTAGAGGTAGTCGTAGTCGGCCTCGATGTCCCACCAGCCCTTGAGGGACAGGGCGGCGGACGTCTTGCCCGTCAGGTCGACGGAGCGGGTGAGGGTGTTCTTGAGGTCGTCACCCATGTTGCTCCACCACTGGGTGGAACCCTCGGCGGGAGCGACGACGTCCGTCTGCACCTTCTTCTTCGGCAGCTCGACGACCAGGGCCTGCTTGTCCTTGGTGTTGAACGCCGACACGCCCAGCTTGTGGGTGGACTGCGTCGCGGCCTTGGCCGTGTCGTAGTTCAGCCAGCCCAGCTGGAGCTTGTCCCAGGCGGTCATGTCGCCCGGCATGTCGCCGATCGACTCCTTGCCGGTGCCGAGCCAGGAGCCGGCCGACATCAGGGACCAGAAGCCGACGCTGTTCTCGCCGCCACCGGAGGTGTCGTAGAGGTCGGGCAGACCCAGGTCGTGGCCGTACTCGTGGGCGAAGACGCCGAGGCCGCCGTTCTCGGGCTGCATCGTGTAGTCGCCGACCCAGATGCCGGAGTCGCCGATCTGGGTGCCGCCGGCCTTGTTGTTGTCCGGGCCGGTCTTGCCCGCAGAGGTGCCGTAGGCGTACCAGCGGTGCGCCCACAGGGCGTCGGGGCCCTGCACGCCGCCGCCGGCCGACTCGTCCTCGCCCGCGTGGACGATCTGGAAGTGGTCGATGTAGCCGTCGGGCTCGTTGAAGTTGCCGTCGCCGTCGAAGTCGTAGCGGTCCCACTGGTCGTACTCGGCCAGCTTCGCCTTGATCTGAGCGTCGGTCTTGCCGGCCTTCTTCTGCGCGTCCACCCACGCGGTGACGCCGTCCTTGACGGTGTCCCAGACGTTGGCGCAGTTGCTCTGGCCGCAGTAGTTGGAGCCGTAACGGGCCTCGTTGTACGGGACCTTGACCCAGTCGGCGACCTCGCCGTCGACCGAGTAGCGACCCGAGGAGGTCTTCTCGTAGTACGTCTTCAGGGAGTGCTTGCCCTCGCCGGTGGCGAAGTACAGGTCCTGGAAGTGCTGACGGCTGAAGTCCTCGCGCCAGGCCGTGCTGTTGTCCTTCGCGCGGTCGGGCTGCGCGATGGTGTTGTGCAGCGGACCGGGGGTGCCGCCGTACTTCGGGACGGCCGGCTTGGGACCGGGGCCGTCCGGGTCGTACATGGTGGTGTTGTCGACCTGGTCGCCGAACTCGACGAGGATCGTGAAGATCTTGTCGGTCTTCTCGCGGCCGAGCTCGACGTACTTCTTGTCGTCGAGCTTGACGACCTTGGAGGCGCCGCGCTGCTCGACGCCCTTCTTGCCCTGGAGGACCTGGTCCAGAGCGGCCTTGCGCTGCTCGGCCTGCTGCTCGCTGAACGGACCCTTGAGGTCGTGCTCGACGACCTTGGCAGGGCTGGTCGGGTCCTGCCGGTCGGCCACCGGGGCGGCCGACGGCCTGCCCTCGGCCTGGGCCGCGGTGATGGTGAAGAAGGTCGCACTGGTCGCACACGCGGCCATGGTCACGGTGACGGCGGCAGCGCGAATCGCACGCCGTCTGGCGGAATTGCTGGTCACTTGATGTGTTCCCCTCCCGCGGCCGCAACGTCTGAGTTCGGAACTTCTCCATAGGAGCGGGGGGTTCCGCGCGGCGCGCGTCTCAAGTGACGACATTTGACCGGAGAGACGCGAGAAAAGACAGACCTTGACTTGAACCTTACAACTGCACTATGCGGTCAGGGAGTTCCGCTATCCGGACGTTCCGCAGCCATACGGGGCGAAGGGCCCTTCCCGACGCTCCGACAGGTCCGTAGCGTCCCCTTTCTCCCCCTGCGGGGCGCGAAAAAATGATCCCGTGCGCCCCCTGTGCTCCGGCACCGTGTGTTAGGTCACGCTTACCGGGGGCTCGCCCCGGGCATCCCGTCATGGAGTCACTTGACGCGCGACGTTGGTTGAGCCGACTCCCCCTCCCCCTCACCGAGGACGGATATCGCCATGCCGCGTCCGACTGCCGCACAGCTCGCATACGGGTCCGCCACGGTCATCGTGTCGACGATCGCCATGCTGCTGCTCTCGCAGACGAGCACCGGGCTCGGCGTCGCGGTCATCTCCGCCGCCGCGCTCGCCCTGGGTCTGCTCGTCGCCCTCACCGTGCCCGTTCCGAAGCGCCGCGGCCGCCACGCGGCGCGTACGGGGGCCGGCGCGCCGACCGCGCCCACCGCGGAGGCGACGCCCGGCGCCCGGGCGCCCGAGTCGCGGACGGCCTCGGCCGAACATCCCGTTCACCACTGAGGCTCCGCACGCGACGCGGGCACGGCGCGGGACGGGCGGCCTCCACCGGGGGGAGGCCGCCCGCCCCGCGGCCGCGCGTACGGGTGCGTTCGCGTGCGCGACGTCCGTCAGGTCGCCTGGACCACCACGGTCTTGGCGGCCTTGTCGTGCAGGCCCTGTTTGTACGGCTTGTCGGCGAGGATCGAGACGATCAGCGCGATCGGCCACAGGCAGAAGCAGCAGATCAGTGTCGGCAGCCAGAGCACGGCGGCCCGGGTCAGGGACGTGCCGGAGTCCGGCACGCTGCCGTCGTTGAGCATGGCGACGCGCAGGCCCATCGCCCTCTTGCCGACCGTCCGGCCGTCCTTCTTGGTGAAGAACCAGTCGTAGCCGAGGTACGCGACGATCGAGATCAGGGTCATGACCAGACCGCTGCCGCTGTAGGACCTGGTGAAGACCTCGCTGACGTCCTCGCCCCGGTCGGTCTCGACCGTGTAGCGGTTCGTGCCGAAGGCCAACTGGATGAGGAACAGCGGGACGGCGACGATCAGCACGTCGATGACGCGGGCAGCGAGCCGCTTGCCGAAGTCGGCGAGCGGGGGCATGCCGGCCAGCGGGTCGGGCATGCCGTAGCCCCCGCCACCACCGTACGGGTCGCCGCCTCCGTACGGGGGCGGCGGGGGCGGGTATCCCCCGCCGCCGGCCCCCGGGCCGCCCGGGGGCGGCGGTCCGCCGCTTCCGGGCGGCGGCGGTCCGTAGGGCGAACCGCCCGACGGAGGCGTCGGTTCCTGGGGCTTCTTGCGGAACGGGTCTTCCTCGGGCGGCTGCCCCGGCGGCGGCTGGTCGGTACTCATGGCCCGAGTCGAACCCGGGTCCGCCGCCCCCGCAACGGGACCGCGTCCATTCGGGGCGGCACGGGCCGGGCCCCGGCCCTCCGGACCGGCCCTACCGGGCCACGTACGTCCCGGCCGCCTTGTCGTGCCAAGCCTGTCGGCGGGGGCGGTTGACGAGGCACCACAGGCTGCCGGGCAGGCCCAGGAAGGCGTACACGAGCCAGCGGCCCAGGGCCGCGCCGAAGGACGGCGGGCGCAGCGTGGCGGTGGACAGGACCCGGACGCCCAGCAGCTTCTTGCCCGGGGTGCGGCCCCAGCGGGCGGTGGGCAACGCCTCGTACAGGACGCCGAAGAGCAGGACGGCCCCGAAGACCAGGCCCAGGCTGCCGGCGATGGTCGGGTCGAGCAGCCAGACGGTGGTGGTGCGGCCGCTCGCCCGGGCGGCGTCCACCTTGGCCTGGACGTGGGCGGCGGCGCCGGGCAGAAGGGGCCGGGCCGCGGCGGCGGCCACCGCGCCGAGCACGAGGGAGTCCAGGATCCGGGCGAGGACTCGGCGGGCCAGCCCGGCGGGGCGCACGGCCCGTTCGGCCATCCGCTCGAACACGGCCCGGGGCGTGGCGGGGCGGCCGGTACCGGTGCCCGCACGGTCCTGTGCCGATCCACGCGGCTCCCCACCCCCGGCCTGCGGCTGCGAGGGGGCCGCGTCCGCGGCGGGCTGCACGAGCTTCGGGCGCACGCCCGCGGGCCGGGGCTCCCACACCTCGGGGCGGGCGGGAGCAGGCGCCCGCTCGGCTGCGGGAGCCGGAGCGGGCGCGGGGGTGCGGGCGGGAGCGGCGGCGGGGGCCGCCTCGGGCCAGGAGGAGGTGACCCCGGTGGGACCGGGGCCGCCCGTTCCGGGGGCGTCGGGCCACGCCGGGGCCGCCGGGGCCACGGGAGCCTGCGCGGCCGGGGAACGTGCGGACAGGATGCCCGCGGAGGACTGCGCGGGCCGTCTCGTGGGCGCCGGGGGCTCCGACGGCGGACGGGTCAGGGAGATCCCTGCGGGCCGGGCCGACGCCTGCCCCGGATCGTCCGCCGGTGCCGGTGCCGGCGCCGGCACCGGCACCGGGTTGGGTGCGGGCGCGGACGCGGAATCGGGCTCCTGCGGGCTGCCCCAGGACACTCGGCGGTCACGCGGCCCACCGAAGCCGGCCTGGTGCACGGGGTCCGCCTGCCACACGGGGGCCGGCGCCTGCGTCTGCGCGGCCGGGGTATCCGGGGCCGGCTCCGGCTCCGCCGCGGATTCCGCCAGCGCCTCGGTCGCGGAGGTCTCGTCCAGGAACACCGGCCCCGTCTCGTCGGCGCGGACGGCGGGAGCGGCGACGGGAGCCCGGGCGGGGAACGGACGGACCGGAGCGGGAACGGGGACGGGGACGGGGACGGGCGCCGGGGCGGGCTCGGGCGCCGCCGGGGCGGGGCGGCTCGTGCCCGGGACCCAGGCCGCGCCGTTCCAGTACCTGATGTACCCCGGGATGGACGGATCCGGGTAGAAGCCCTCGCGGGCCGCGTGCTCACCGTCACCAGGGGAGGCCGTCATGTCCCCAACTCCGATCGTGGCTTGAGGCTTGTGCAAGGGGAGGACCATAGCCAAGAACAGAGGCCCGACAGGTCCGGTAACGGGAGAATCCAAGCCATTGAGCGAACGTCCCTCCCCATGGCTGTTTTTGGTCAGCCAACAAGATTCGGCCAATTTCGTGCTCGACGTCGAAAGTCGCGTCATACCCGGGTGCATCGGAGCTCTCAGCGGGTGTGGGGTGCCATCCGGCCCCACGCACCGACCGAAGTGAGGCAGTCATGCACCACCCCGCCATCGAGCGCGAGCTGGAACTGAAGCTGGTCCTTTCACCAGAGCGCAGCATCCCCGTCCCGGCGCGCCTGCTCTACCTCACGGAAGACCCGTACGCCGTGCACATCACCTTCCACACCGGCTCCAGCGCCCCGGTCCACTGGACCTTCGCCCGCGAGTTGCTCGTCGAGGGGGTGTTCCGTCCCTGCGGACACGGCGACGTCCGGATCTGGCCCACCAAGGTCGACAACGAGGCCGTGCTCTGTATGGCGCTCAGCTCCCCCGACGGCGACGCCCTCCTGGAGGCCCCGTCCCTCGCCGTGTCGGCGTGGCTGGAGCGGACCCTGCGGGTCGTCCCGCCCGGCAGCGAGCCGGAGCGGCTCGGCCTGGACTCGGCGCTGGCGGAGCTGCTCACCCCGACCCCGGCCGACGACCTGTGGCTGCGCGACCCGTGGCCGTCGGACGAGTCGGCGGACGGTGAGCTGTGATGACGCACGGCCCCCGGACTCCGGGCGGGCGCCGCAGACCGGGCGGCCGCCGCAGGCAGGGCGGCCACCTGCGCCTCATACGGTCCGAAGAACGCGCACAGGTCCCGGAGTCCCGGCTGCCCGGCGACCTCGCCCGGGTCGCCGAAGAGCTCGCCCGGATCTCAGAAGAGCTTGCCCGGGTTGAGGATCCCGAGTGGATCGAAGGCCTGCTTGACGGCCCGCTGCATCTCCACTCCGACCGGGCCGAGTTCACGGGCCAGCCATTCCTTCTTCAGGACGCCGACGCCGTGTTCGCCGGTGATGGTCCCGCCGAGGGAGAGGCCGAGCCCCATGATCTCTCCGAAGGACTCGCGGGCCCGCCGCGTCTCGTCCTCGTCGGCCGGGTCGAAGCAGACGATCGGATGGGTGTTGCCGTCGCCGGCGTGGGCGCAGACGCCGATGAGGAGGTTCTGGGCGCGGGCGATGGCGGCGGTCCCGTCGAGCATCTCGCCGAGCCGCGAGCGGGGCACGCACACGTCGTCGATCATCGTGGCGGGCCGCAGGGCCTCCAGGGCGGGAAAGGCCATCCGGCGGGCCTGGAGCAGCAGTTCCGACTCCGCCTGGTCCTCGGCGGGTACGACGGCGGTCGCCCCGGCGGCGGTGCAGAGCTTCCCCACCGCGGCGAGGTCCTCGGGGGCGTGCGGGGTGTCGAAGGCGGCGAGCAGCAGCGCCTCGGTGGCCTCGGGCAGTCCCATCTTGCCGAGGGCGTTGACGGCGTGAACGGTCGTACGGTCCATCAGTTCGAGCAGGGACGGGGTCAGTCCGGCCTCCATGACGGCGCAGACCGCCGCGCAGGCGGCGGCTACGGAGGGGAACTCGGCGGCCAGGGCCAGCTGCCGGGGCGGCGCCGGCCTGAGCGCGAGGACGGCCCGTACGACGATCCCGAGGCTGCCCTCGGAGCCGACGAAGAGCCGCGTGAGGTCGTATCCGGCGACGCCCTTGGCGGTGCGCCGGCCGGTGCGCAGCAGCCGCCCGTCCGCCAGGACGACGTCGAGGCCGAGCACGTACTCGGCGGTGACCCCGTACTTGACGCAGCACAGGCCACCCGAGGCGGTACCGATGTTGCCGCCGATGGTGCACTGCTCCCAGCTGGAGGGGTCGGGCGGGTAGGAGAGCCCCTGCTCGGCGACGGCCCGTGACAGGGCGGCGTTGACCACGCCCGGCTCGACGACGGCGATCCGGTCCACGGCGCTGATCTCGATGATCCGGTCCATCTTCACCAGGGACAGCACGATGCAGCCGTCGGAGGCGTTGGCGCCGCCCGACAGGCCCGTCCGGGCACCCTGCGGGACCACCGGGATCCGCAGGGCGGTGGCGGTGCGCATGACGTGCTGCACCTGTTCGACGGTCCGGGGCAGCACGACGACCGCCGGGGTGCCGGCGGCGCAGAAGCTGGCCATGTCGGTGGAGTAGGAGGCGGTCACCTGGGGGTCGGTGAGCAGGGCTTCGGCGGGGAGCCCGTCGAGGAGGCTCGCGCGCAGACGTGCGGAGAGGTCGTCGTCCATGGGTTCAGCGTGACAGCCGGGGCCATCGGTGTGAACACGCCCGCGCCCGTCTGCGGACACCTCGGCGCGCTCTTCATATTGACGCACAGTGACCCCATGGACCGTTTCGACGACGATGCGCAGACACCGGCGCCGCCCGTGACCTTCACCGGCCGCAAGACGCTTGTGGCCGCCGGGGTGGCGGTGGTCCTGATCGCCGGGGCCCTGTTGATCCGCCCGGCCCGGACCGGTGACGACGCGCGCCCGCCGGGACCGAGCGAGCGCGCCGCCACCGCGGTGGGCATGGGGGCGCCCGCCTCGGCGGCGGACGTGGTGGCGCTGATGGCGGACCGGGAGAAGTGGGTGGCGGCGCACGCCGACGACGACGCCTCATGGGCGGTCCTCGGCTCCGCCTATCTCGAACAGGCACGGCGGACGGCGGACTCGGCCTGGTACCCGAAGGCGGAGAAGGCGCTGAAGCGGTCGCTGGAGGTGCGCCCCGCGGAGAAGGGCAACTTCGACGCGATGACGGCCATGGGCTCGCTGGCCAACGCCCGGCGGGACTTCGGGACCGGCAAGAAGTGGGGCGAGCTGGTACGGGCGCAGGCGCCGCGGCGGTGGACGGCGTACCCGGTGCTGGTGGACGCCTACACCGGGCTCGGCGACTACAAGGGCGCGCAGAAGGCGATGGAGCTGCTGCTGGAGCTGCGGCCGGGGCTGGCGGCACACGTCCGGGCCTCGCAGGTGTACCGGGACCGCGGCTGGCGCGAGGACGCGGTGGTGTCGATGGAGTCGGCGGCAGCCTCGGCGAAGGCCCCGGCGGAGAAGGCGTACGCGCTCTTCCGGCTCGGCGAACTGTCCTGGGAGCGGGGCGAGCCGGCGGAGGCGCTGCGGCAGTACGAGGGTGCGTTGCGGACGGATCCGGCGCGGTCGGAGGCGCTGGCCGGCCGGGCGCGGGCGCTGGCGGCACTGGGGCGCGGCGGGGAGGCGGTGCGGGACTACCGGATGGCGCTGGGGCGGACCCCGGTGCCGCGGCTGGCCCGGGAGCTGGGCGAGCTGCTGGAGTCGCTGGGCCGGGAGCAGGAGGCGCGCGAGCAGTACGAGGCGCTGCGGACGATGGCGGCCCGGGACGGCGCCAACGGGGTGGACGACGACGTGGTCCTGGGCCTGTACGAGGCGGACCACGGAGATCCGGCGGCGGCGGTGCGGCGCCTGTCGGAGGAGTGGGAACGACACAAGAGCATGCAGGCCGCGGACGCGCTCGGGTGGGCGCTGTACCGGGCGGGTGATCACACGGCGGCGCTGGAGTACGCGAAGAAGGCGACGGAACCGGGGCTGCGCAGCGCCGACTTCGCCTACCACCGGGCGATGATCGAGCGGGCCCTCGGCGACGAGGCGGGGGCGCGCAGGCACCTGGAGGAGGCCCTGCGGACGAATCCGTACTTCTCCCCGGTGCGCGGGCCGCTGGCCAAGGAGGCGCTGGCGGCGATCGGGCAGCCGCCGGCGGGCGGTCCGGAGCACCTGCAGCCGGTCACCCCGTGGGTCGAGCCGGAGCTCCCGAAGCCGAACCCGAAGCCGAAGGCCGACCCGAAGGCCGACCCGAAGCCGAAGGCTTCACCGTCGGCGAAGCCCTCACCGGAGCCGTCGCCGAGCGCCACCCGCTGAGGGGCCGGACGCCGCCGCCCCGGCCGCCGGGAGACGGCACGCCGGGGCGGCGCCGCGCGGCGCGGCCGTGCGGTCCGGTGCGCGGGCGGCACGGGCGCCGCGTTCCGGCCCACTCCCCTCCGGAGGGCACCACGCGGCGCGTGTCCGGCCCTCGCACCGGGACCGACGGCAGCCCTCAGGCCCCCGGCGGCTGCCGGGGGCCTGAGGGCACGTGTGCGGCTCAGAGGTTGCCGCGCTTCTCCTGCTCGCGCTCGATGGCCTCGAACAGCGCCTTGAAGTTGCCCTTGCCGAAGCCCATCGAGCCGTGGCGCTCGATGATCTCGAAGAAGACCGTCGGGCGGTCCTGCACCGGCTTGGTGAAGATCTGCAGCAGGTAGCCGTCCTCGTCGCGGTCGGCGAGGATCTTCAGCTCGCGCAGCTCGTCGATCGGCACGCGGGTGTCGCCGACCCACTCGCCGAGCGTGTCGTAGTAGGTGTCCGGGACGGACAGGAACTGGACGCCCGCCGCGCGCATCGAGCGGACCGTGGAGACGATGTCGTTCGAGGCCAGCGCGATGTGCTGGACGCCCGGCCCGTTGTAGAACTCCAGGTACTCGTCGATCTGCGACTTCTTCTTCGCGATCGCCGGCTCGTTGATCGGGAACTTGACCTTCTTGGTGCCGTCCGCGACCACCTTGGACATCAGCGCCGAGTACTCGGTCGCGATGTCGTCGCCCACGAACTCCTTCATGTTCGTGAAGCCCATGACCTTGTTGTAGAAGGCGACCCACTCGTTCATCCGGCCGAGTTCCACGTTGCCGACGCAGTGGTCGATGGCCTGGAAGGTGCGCTTGGCCGGGGCCTCGACCATCGGCTCGACGGCCACGTAGCCCGGCAGGTAGGGGCCGGTGTAGTCGCCGCGCTCCACCAGGGTGTGGCGGGTCTGGCCGTAGGTCGCGATCGCGGCCAGCACCACCGTGCCGTGCTCGTCCTTGACCTCGTACGGCTCGTCCAAGCCGCGGGCGCCCTGCTCGACGGCGTACGCGTAGGCGGCGCGGGCGTCGGGGACCTCGATGGCGAGGTCGATGACGCCGTCGCCGTGCTCGGTGACGTGCTCGGCGAGGAAGCGGCCGTGGTCGGTCGTCGCCTTGATGACCGAGGTCAGCACGAAGCGGGCGGAGCCGTTGGTCAGCACGTAGCTGGCCGTCTCGCGGCTGCCGTTCTCCGGTCCGGAGTAGGCGACGAGCTTCATGCCGAAGGCGGTCGAGTAGTAGTGCGCGGCCTGCTTGGCGTTGCCGACGGCGAAGACGACCGCGTCCATGCCCTTCACCGGGAACGCCTCACGCGCGGTGTGCGGGGTGGTTTCGAGGTTCGCCAGAGACTCAGTCATGAGCGCAGATTCCCGCCCGATCCACAAGCTGCGCAATAGTTTCCTGAATGACTGTACAAACTGCACAGCATGGCCGGACCATGGCTAAGACATCTGTGCACTATGACCACCCGTGCGTACGCGTGGGCACCCGGAGGCATCCATGGGCATCGACGATCTCGACGGCCGGCTCATCGTCCTGCTGGCGCGCGAGCCCCGGATCGGGGTGCTGGAGGCCTCGCGCCGGCTGGGCGTGGCCCGCGGGACGGTCCAGGCACGCCTGGACCGGCTCCAGTCCGGCGGGGTCATCCGCGGATTCGGGCCACAGGTCGACCCGACGGCCCTGGGGTACCCGGTGACCGCCTTCGCCACGCTGGAGATCAAGCAGGGCCAGGGAGCCGACGTTAGGGCGCACCTGGACGGGGTCCCGGAGGTGCTGGAGCTGCACACCACCACCGGGCACGGGGACATGCTGTGCCGGCTGGTGGCCCGCTCCAACGCCGATCTCCAGCGGGTGATCGACCGCGTCGTCGGCTTCGACGGGATCGTCCGGGCCTCGACGGCGATCGTGATGGAGAACCCGGTGCCCTTCCGGATCATCCCGCTGGTGGAGCAGGCGGCCGGGGACGACGCCCGGACCCGGTGACGCGGGGCGTGACGCACGGAGTTCTATGCAAAGGATTCTCTGCAAAAACCGTTGCAGAGAATCCTTTGCATCTCTAGGGTCGGGGCATGCCCGAGAGCCGACCCCAAAGCCGTCCCGAAAGCGCACCCTCCGCGGGCCGCGAGCCCGTGACGCCCAGCCTGCGCATGCTCGACGCCCGCGCCCTGCGCGGCCTCGCCCACCCCCTGCGGATGCTGCTGCTGGCCGAGCTACGCCGGGAGGGCCCCGCCACCGCCTCCCGGCTGGCCGAACGCCTCGGGGAGTCCAGCGGATCCACCAGCTACCACCTGCGCCAGCTGGCCGCACACGGCTTCGTCGAGGACGCCGTCGGCCACGGCAAGGGGCGGGAACGCTGGTGGCAGGCCGTGCACGAGGGCACCGGCTTCGACGGATCGCTGATCCACGACACCGACCCGGCCACGAGCAGCGCGGCCGCGCTCTTCCTGCAGACCGTCGCCGCCAACCACACCCAGGAGGTCTCGGCCTGGGTCGCCGAGGCCTCGGCCCGGCTGGGCCGCTGGGAATCCGGCGCCGACCTCAGCGACTTCACCCTGCGGCTGTCGCCCGGGCAGAGCGAGGAACTGATCGGCCGGCTGCACGACGTGATCAACACCTACCGGGACCTGCCCGAGACGGAGGACACCCGCACCGTCCGCGTCCACACGCACGTCCTGCCGCGTTCCGCTTCCGAGTAAACGCCCCACCGGCGGCCGCCCGCCGCACCGCGTACCGGTCCGCCGCGCCGCGTACCGGTCCGCCGCACCGCGTACCGGTCCGCCGCGCCACCACCGCCGCACCGAAGGAGTCCTGCCGTGCCCGCCGCCGTCCCTGCCCGCAGCCGGGCCTTACGCTCCACGAGCCGGCGCCCGCTGGCCGCCGTACTGGCCGCCAACACCGTCTCCATCGCGGGCAGTTCCCTCACCCTCATCGGCGTCCCGTGGTTCGTCCTCCAGACCACCGGCAGCCCCGGCCGGGCCGGGGTCGTCGCCTTCTGCGCCACCCTGCCCGTCATCGTGGCCGCCCTGGTCGGCGGACCGATCATCGACCGGATCGGCCGCCGACGGGTCTCCGCCGCCTCCGACCTGATCTGCGGCCTGTCCGTCGGCGCGATCCCCCTGCTGCACCACCTGGGCGTGCTGGAGTTCTGGATGCTGTGCGCGCTGATGGCCGTCGGCGGCCTGGTGCACACCCCGGGGCTGACCGCCCGGGGGGTGCTCCTGCCCGACCTCGCCGAACACGCCGGCACCACCCTCTCCCGGGCCGCCAGCCTCTACGACGCGGTCTCGCGCGGCGCCCGGATGCTCGGGGCCGCGGTGGCGGGCCTGCTGATCGCAGCGTTCGGCGCCGAGGCGGTGCTGCTGCTGGACGCGGCCACCTTCGGGGTGTCGGCGCTGCTCGTGTCCGCCTTCCTACGCGGGGTCCCGGCCGCCGAACCGCAACGGGCCGCGGGCACCGTCTCGTTCGCCGCCTACCGCACGGAACTCGCCGAGGGATGGGCCTTCCTGGCCCGCTCCCGGCTGCTGCTGGGCATCACCGTGATGGTCATGATGACCAACGGCCTGGACCAGGGCTGGTCCTCGGTGCTGCTGCCCGTGCACGGCCGGGACGTCCTGGGCGGCGCCACCACCATCGGCCTGATGATCTCCCTCTTCGGCGGCTTCGCCCTGCTGGGCGCCCTGCTCTACGGAGCGTGGGGCGAGCGGTTCCCGCGCCGGGCGGTGTTCGCGGCCGCCTTCCTGGTGTCCGGCGCGACCCGCTACGTCGTCGCCGCGCTCACCGACACCACGCTGCCGCTCGCGGTGACGATGGCACTGGCCGGCCTCGGCGCGGGCATGCTGAACCCGATCCTGTCCACGCTCGTCTACGAGCGGGTCCCGGAGGACCTGCGCAGCCGGGTCGCCGGGGTCACCACGGCGGGCTGTGAGCTCACCATGCCGGTGGGCGGCCTGGCGGCCGGACTGCTCGTCGGCGGCTTCGGAGTGCGCACGGCACTGCTGCTCTTCGGCGGCACGTACCTGCTCACGACGCTCGCCCCGCTGGTCTTCCCGGCCTGGCGCGGGATGGAGCGCGGGGCGGATGTCAGCAGGACGGGGCCGGCTGCCCCCGATTCAGTGCGCGAAGAGCGTTCACCGCACCCGTCAGTGAACTGACCGGCACCAGCCGCAGCCCCTCGGGCAGCTCCGACTGCGCGTCCGCGCACTCGTCCTTCGGGACGAGGAACACGGTGGCCCCGTCCCGCCGCGCGGCCTGGGTCTTCAGGGCCACTCCGCCGACGGCGCCGACGGTGCCGTCGGCGGTGATGGTGCCGGTACCGGCGATGGTGCGGCCGCCGGTGAGGTCGCCGCCGCTGCCGTCGCCGTCGAGCTTGTCGACGATGCCGAGGGAGAACAGCAGCCCGGCGCTCGGACCGCCGACGTCGGCGAGGTTGAGCTCGACCTTCACGTCCTGCGGATTCTTGTCGAGGAAGCCGAGGGCGGCGTCGGTGGCCGCCGACTGCGACTTGGCCATTTCCTCCAGATTGTGCTGCTCGATCTGCTCGTCGCTTCCGCCGGTGGAGTAGACGGCCTCCCGGGGCAGGACCGCATGGTCCGTCGCGAACCAGTGGCCGACGAGCTCGGGCAGCGTCACCGTCGAGGACGGCCCGGTGGCCCGGATGGTGGTCATCCGCAACTGGCCCTCGGTGTCCCGGACCGGCGCGCCGGACACGGTGATGACGGGCTTGCCCCGGTCGGACCCCAGCACGTCGGCCGTCGGCCCGGGCACGGCGACCACGAAGGGCAGCGGCGCGAAGGCCGCGGCGGCGAACAGCCCGACCACGGGTACGGCGCAGACGGCCAGGGCGGCGGGACGCGGCAGACGTGTGAGACGAGAGAGCACCCGCCCAATCTATCCGCCCCGCCGGCCCCGCAGACGCCCTCGGCCCCCGCCGCGCGCTCCGGCCCCGGCCGCACCGCCCGGTGCGTGCGATCGCACGGCGGAGGGCCGTCCTCGCACCGGGCCCGCTCGGACGGTCCCGACCACGCGGCGGACGTGCGTGCCGGGTGCCGGGTGCCGCGGGGCAGGCGGGACGTCCGCGACCCGCCCTAGCGGAGGGCGTCGGCGACCTCGCGCGCCGCGTCGACGACCCGCGGTCCGACCCGCTCCGGCACGGCGTCGGCCAGCATGACGACGCCGACGCTGCCCTCCAGCCCGCTGATGCCCACCAGCGGTGCCGCGGCCCCACTGGCACCCGCTTCGAGCTCGCCGTGGGTCAGCGTGTACCCCGGCTCGATGAGGGAGCCCTGACGGGCGGCCAGGATCGCCCGCCCGGCGGCGCCCCGGTCCAGGGGGTGGCGGAAGCCGGCCCGGTAGGCCACGTGGTAGTCCGTCCACGTCGGCTCCACGACGGCGACGGCGAGGGCCTCGGTGCCGTCGACGAGGGTCAGGTGTGCGGTGGCACCTATGTCCTCGGCGAGGGACCGCAGCGCGGGCAGCGCGGCCTCACGCACGAGCGGGTGCACCTGCCGGCCCAGTCGCAGCACCCCGAGCCCGACCCTGGCCCGGCCACCGAGGTCGCGGCGGACCAGGGCGTGCTGTTCGAGGGTGGCCAGGAGCCGGTAGACGACCGTGCGGTTGACGCCGAGGCGGTTGGAGAGCTCGGTGACGGTCAGACCGTGGTCGGTGTCGGCGAGCAGTTTGAGGACCCTGAGCCCTCTGTCGAGAGTCTGGGAGGTTTCCGCGGTCACGACGCCTCTCCCTCTTTCGGTGAGCGGCGGTGACTCTCGGAATGGCGCGCCGCCGGTCCCACGGCGGCGCACAGGAGAGGCCGCCGGTAGCGGCCATTGCACCGGCTGCGCTCCCGCGGCGGCGCTGCCACGGTGCGTTCGATGCGGGGAATGTAGCGAGCAGGTCCGCTCAGCGGAAGGGCTCGTCCAGAATCCGGGCGCGAGCTACCCGTTTGTGCTATTTCCTGATCGCCTCAAGTGTCGTTTCGTGACAACGAATCGCACAGACGCGGAGACGGCGGTACGCGGACGGGGTCCGTGCGAACCTCCGCACGGACCCCGTCACACGTTCTGGGCGAACTCACCGCAGTCACCGCGGTCACCGCACATGCCGCAATAAGTGCAGTAAGCGGAGCAAGCGCGCCTACCGCATGCGGGTGGCCCACTCCTGCACCTTCTTGATGCGCTCGCGGATCTGCCCCGCCGTGGCCTCCGCACTCGGCGGCCCGCCGCACACACGGCGCAGCTCCGTGTGGATCACCCCGTGCGGCTTCCCGCTCTGGTGGACGTAGGCGCCCACCATCGTGTTGAGCGACTTCCGCAGCTCCAGCAGTTCCTTGTGGGAAACCACGGGCCTGCGATCGGCCGGCAGTTCCAGGAGGTCCGCTTCGGAGTCGGGCTTGCGCCGGCTGTGCGCGATCTGCCGGGACTGCCGCTTCTGCAGCAGCATCTGCACCTGGTCCGGCTCCAGCAGCCCGGGGATGCCGAGGTAGTCCTGCTCCTCCTCGCTGCCCGGGTGCGCCTGCATGCCGAACTCGGCCCCGTCGTAGAGGACCCGGTCGAAAACGGCGTCGGACTCCAGTGCCTCGAAGGACATCTGCTCGTCCTCGCCGGTGTCCTCGTCCTCCTGCCGGTTCGCCTCGTCCATCTCCTTCTCGGACTCGGCATACGGGTCCTCCTCGCCCTGCTTCTTCGGCCGGTCGAGCACGTGGTCGCGCTCGACCTCCATCTCGTTGGCGAAGCCGAGCAGGTAGGGGATCGTCGGAAGGAAGACGGACGCCGTCTCGCCCCGCCTGCGCGAGCGCACGAAGCGTCCGACGGCCTGGGCGAAGAACAGCGGGGTGGAGATCGTGGTCGCGTACACGCCGACCGCGAGGCGCGGTACGTCGACGCCCTCGGACACCATGCGGACCGCAACCATCCAGCGGTCGTCGTTCGCGCTGAAGGTGTCGATGTTCTTCGACGCCCCCGTGTCGTCGGAGAGCACCAGGGTCGGCCTCGTCCCGGTGATCTCCCGGATCAGCTTGGCGTACGCGCGCGCCGAGTCCTGATCGGAGGCGATGACGAGGCCGCCCGCGTCGGGGATGCCCTTGCGGACCTCGGTGAGCCGCTGGTCGGCGGCGCGCAGCACGTTGGGCATCCAGTCGCCGCGCGGGTCCAGGGCCGTACGCCAGGCCTGCGAGATGGCGTCCTTCGTCATCGGCTCGCCCAGCCGCGCGGCGATCTCGTCGCCGGCCTTGGTCCGCCAGCGCATGTTGCCGCTGTAGGAGAGGAAGATGACCGGCCGGACGACGCCGTCACCGAGGGCGTTGCCGTAGCCGTAGGTGTAGTCGGCGGAGGACCGCCGGATGCCGTCGTTGCCCTCTTCGTAGGTCACGAACGGGATGGGATTGGTGTCGGAGCGGAAGGGCGTGCCGGTCAGCGCGAGCCGGCGGGTCGCCGGGTCGAAGGCCTCCAGGCAGGCCTCTCCCCAGGACTTCGAGTCTCCGGCGTGGTGGATCTCGTCGAGGATCACCAGGGTCTTGCGCTGCTCGCAGCGGTTGCGGTGGAGCATCGGGCGCACACCGACGCCGGCGTAGGTGACGGCGACGCCGTGGTAGTCCTTGCTGAGCGGACCGGCCGAGTACTCGGGGTCCAGCCGGATTCCTATCCGGGCGGCGGCCTCCGCCCACTGCTTCTTCAGGTGCTCGGTGGGCGCGACGACGGTCACCTGCTGCACCACGTGGTGGTGCAGCAGCCAGGAGGCGAGGGTGAGGGCGAAGGTGGTCTTGCCTGCGCCGGGGGTGGCGACGGCGAGGAAATCCCGGGGCTGGTTCTGGATATAGCGATCCAGCGCTCCCTGCTGCCAGGCACGCAGCTTGCTGGCGGTGCCCCACGGGGCACGGCCGGGGAAGGCGGGTGAGAGATGGTGGGAGGCGGTAGTAGTCACGGTCTCCGGTTCGTGCTCTCGGCGGCGGTCGTACGTAGGACAACCGGGCCACCTTACCGGGGCGGGCCCGCCCCCCGCGGAGGGACAGGCCCGTGACCTCGGGCGGTGCGGCGAGCGTCACATCGCCTGCCTCAGCGCGCGAACCTCGGCAGCTGCTCAGCGATCTTGGGTACGTCGAGAGCCCCCTGGCACACGTCCAGCACGAACTGCTCGGCTTCGTCCACGTCGAACTCGGGGTCGAGCGGATGCCCGTTCATGTGGAGGAAGACCCAGGTCGCGTACCAGGCAATGCGCTTGTTCCCGTCTACCAGCCCGTGGTTGCGAGCCAGCGATTCCATCAGAGCCGCTGCCTTCTGCCAGATGTCCGGGTAGGCGTCCTGGCCGAACACACTCGCTTGCGGGCGCGCCAGTGCCGAGTCGAGGAGACCGTAGTCGCGCACTTCGTCCGCTCCGAGACGCTCCGCGAGGTTGAGTAGCTCGGGAAGCGTGAGGTAGTGCATCAGGCAAGCCTCCGGTTGAGCTCTGCGCTCGCCTTCAGCACATGCTCCGCCGCCTCGTTGAACAGTCGGGAGTGTTCGTTTATGGCCTTGATGACCGCGTCGTGCGCGAAGGACTGCATGCTCCGGCCCTCCGCCTCGGCGCGCTCACGCAGGGCGTCCAGCTCTTCTTCGGTGAATCTGACGTTGAGACCAGCCATGGAATGACGGTACCGCGCGGTACCACGCGGTGTCACGCGGTGTCACGCGGATTCGGGAGCCGGCTCCAACCGGGTCGCGACCCACGCCCCCACCAGCGCCACGCACGCCATCGGCAGGAACACCACGGCGAAGGCGACGGGGTGCGAGGCACCGCCGGCCCCGCCTGCGGTCACCGCGTGCGCGGCCCCGACCGCTCCGCCGCCGAGCGCGGCGAAGGCGGCTCCGCCGGCGGCCAGCAGGACGACGTTCGCGAGCGCGTCGGAGATCTGCAGGGCGGCGGAGTTGGCACCGACCTCCTCCGGTGCGGACAGCTTCAGCAGCAGCACGCTCGTGGAACCGATCACCAGCCCCATCCCGAGACACCCCACGGCCCAGGCCGGGGCCAGCGTCCACACGGGCACGGACTCGATGAGCACGGCGGGTGCGGCCGCGATGGCCAGCGCCACCAGGACCATGCCGATCACCATCAGCCGCTGCCGGTAGGGCGCCGTCCGCCCCCGCGACTGCACCCATGAGCCGCCCGCCCAGGTCACCCCGCCGAGCGCGAGGGAAAAGCCGGCCATCGTCGGGCTCAGCCCCCGCTGGGTGACGAGCATGAGCGGTACGAAGCTCTCGGCGGCGATGAACGCCCCCGCCGCGACCCCGCGCAGCAGCACCACGGACGGCAGCCCGCGCCGGGCCAGGTACGTCCCGCGCGGCAGCAACCCCAGCACGGCCGGCACCAGCAGGGCCGCGCCGGCGACGCCCGGAACGAGCGAGAGCCACCGCAGGTCCTGGGCGGCGTACTGGAGCAGACCCGCCCCGACGGAGATCCCGAGCGCCAGCCGGATCCGCCGCCGGTCGAACGCCGCGGGCTCGCCGCCCACGGGACCGGAGGCGGTCCGGCGGATGGCGGGCAGCGCGACGACGAGGGGGACGACGACGAGCACGGGTATGCCGAGGAACACCCACCGCCAGCCGAGATGCTCGGTGACCGTCCCGGAGGCCAGCGGCCCGACGATGGAGGGGACGACCCAGCTGGCGGCGAAGGCAGCCATGATCGCGGGCCGCAGCCGCTCCTCGTAGGCCCGACTGACGACGACGTACAGCGCGACGATCACCAGCCCACCGCCGAAGCCCTGCACGGCGCGGCCGAGGACGAACACCCACATGGCGCCGGCGGTCCCGGAGACCACGAGCCCGAGGGCGAACGCGGCGATGCCGACCGTCAGCGGCTTCAGCGGCCCCTGCCGGTCGGCCCACTGCCCGGACAGGACCATGCCGAAGAGGCTGGTGGTGAAGTAGGCGGAGAAGGCGAAGGCGTACAGCCCGATCCCGTCGAGCTCACGGGCGGCGACGGGCATGGCCGTGCCGACGGCTGTCGCCTCGAAGGCGATGAGGAAGACGACCGAGATGATCCCGATGCTGAGCGTCCGGTACGCGGGCCCCATGACCCCGCCCTGCGACGGGGTCGGAAGGTCTGCGGTTCTCTGGGGCACGCGGGGCTCGAGGGCGCTCATCGCCCCAGAGTAAGGTGCACAGCCCCATTTCGACCCTGTCCGTTAGGCCGATCCCGCACTCGGCCCCGGGTCCTAGGACCACGCGCGCCGAGGGTGACTGCGGTCCGGGGCCTCGGCCTTTGCCTGCCTTGTCAGGCGCGGCACTGGTTCTGTCGCTTGGCGTAGTCGGCGTACTTCTGCATGAGTCCGGTGAGTAGCACGCGAGTATCGGTGGACTTCTTGCCACTTATGGACCCACTGAGCCACAGCTCCAGTTGGAAGGGCTCCTCGGATCCCTGGCAGGAGATTCCCGCTGCCGCACCCGTATCCCACACCTTGCCATTTTCAACGGCGGGAATCGACTCGGCGTTCAGGTCGTCCAGCGGCCAATGGAATTCTTGCCCGACGGGTTGCCACTTCGCCCAAGCCAGCACGCCGCTCTTGCCATCGACGTAGATGTTGCAGGTCGCGGCGCGTCGTTGCGAGTTCAGAGCGAGGTCGGCCGGAGAGTCGACCTTGACATCGTCACCCCTGCCCAGCAAGGGCGCGAGATCGGACGGCGTGAAGGCCCCGAAGCACGTCGACTCCGGCAGTCTTGACGCCACGGGCGCAGGCCCACCAGAGCAGCCCACCAGCAGCAGAGCCCCCGCCACGGGGAGGGCGGCGGCTCTGCGACGGGTAACGCCACGGGCAGCGCCTTCCGGCATCAAGAGCTCCCCTTCGAAGACGCCACGAGGTCCCGGCCTGCGCTGTAAGCGTTCGTCGTCGCGGTCCCCGCGACTCCGGCGAGTGCACCGATGGTCCGCTCGCTCATACCCGAACCCTCCGCCGCCTTCCGTACGGAAGCAGCAGCCGAAGCCCCGGCTGCCTGCTGCGCGTCGACGTACGCGGTAGCCGCAGCCTGGTCACTGTCGGCGGTCCTGTTCACGACGTCCTTCTTCGCGCCCTCGACCACACTCTCTGTGATGTCCTCTTGGAGCCACTCCACGATGTCACCGGCCAGCGGCACCATCTCCAGATACTTGCCGCCGGCGGCACTGATACCGCGGTTGATCCACTTTGCCGTGTCCTCGACGCCCTTGACGTACTCCTCCTGCTTATGACCGTTCCCGGCATACACCCCTTGGGACCGCGCTTCGGAGAGAATGCCCGCGATCTCACCGCCAGGGTGCACGGCGCTCTGGATACCTGCATCCAGGTCGGCGTACTCGTCGCGGTGAGCGATCACGTCGTTGACGAGTGTCGTGGTGAACGCCCGCTGAGAGTTCGTGATCGCACCATAAGCCTCGGGGTCCTGGCCCACAGCGCCCACGAAACTCGCCATCTGGGACTTGTCGAACTCGGCCATCACCCCATTGGCCTTGATCAATCCGCTGTTCTTCTCCGCCGCCGCCTGGATGTCCGGCATGTACTCCGCCGCCATCTGGCCGAAGTGCCCGGACAGCCCGTTCAGCGGTCCCTCCGGGTCACCCGGGTCGGCGTCGACCAGATCCGGCTCGTCGCCGATCTTCTCGACGATCCGTTCCATGACCGCCGCCATCTCCTTGGTGTGCGCGACCGGCGGCGCGTCCTCGTCGCCGGGGCCCCGGTGGGAGACGGCCGCCATCAGCGCGTCACCGACGGCCTGCTGGGCCGGACGGAGGTCGCCGGTCGGGGCGATGTCGAAGCCGTCCATGTACGGCTTCTTGTCGAGCATGTAGTCGACCATGCCCCGGTCCTTGCCGTGCTGGCCGCCGACCGGCTTGTCGTCCTTCGTGACGATGCCGTCCTTGTTGCTGTCCTCGCGGACCGGCTCGTTGAAGAAGGCCGTCGCCGCGTCCGGGTTGTTGCCGAGTGCCTCCATGAGTCCAGTCAGTGGGTAGAAGCCGCGGCCGCCCTCCAGCCCCTGATTGAGTACGGTCTCCAGGCCGATCGGCGTGTGGAACTCCCAGGCCTGCGGGTCCTCACGGTCCATGGCGATCATGTCGCGGCCCACAGAAGTCAGGAACTCCGTGTCGTACTTCCCCTCGCGCAGCAGCGCGCCGATGGCCTGGTAGCCGTAGATCTGCCGGACACCGCCGAAGACGTCCATCTCCTTGCGCCCGGCCTTCATCAGCTGGGTCGTCCAGGCCGCGTCGAGGTGGCCCGGCACGTCCTTGTGCGTGGCGAGGCCGAGCATCGCGCCCAGGTCGCTCTGGATGTTCGAGACCATGAGCGCCCGGTCCTTGCCGGCGGTACCCAAACTTGTCGCGTCCAGGGACATCGCGGAGTACATCTGCAGGGTGCCTTCGGCACCGATGGTCCGGAACAGGCCCGTCGAGAACTCGGGGTCGTCGCGGTTGTCGTCGAGCACTTCCTCCAGCTCGCGCAGCGCCTCGACGTTGCGGGCCGTGCCGCCCGCGCCGGTGACCTTCTTCATCAGGTCGGCTGCGCGGGAGACCTGTTCGGCGTCGAGGGTGGTGAACTTCGGTCCGCTGAAGTCGTGTTCGTCCGTCGTGTTCGCCTGGAGCACGCGGACTAGGGAGTCATCGGCGTCCTGAGCGTTCTCGACGGCCCGGTTGACCTGGGACTGCCAGGCGTTGCGGTTCGCGTTGAGGGTCTGCTGGTAGTCGGGGTCGTGGCGGGCCGCGTTCCGCTCGGCCTCGGTGGGCAGGGGGATGACGCTGACCCGCCCGGTGGCGTCGATCCGGAAACCGGCTGCGGGGGCTTCCGCCGCGAGCCTCTTCAGCTCGTCCTGGGCGGCCTTGAAGGTGGCGTGCGCGTCGGCGAGGACCAGGTGCATGCCCTTGGCCGCCTTGGCCGCGTCCTCGAACTCCTTCGCCGTCTTGTCGACGAACCCGCGTGCCACTCCGGCGGTGATCCCGCTCCACTCGGCCTTGTCGGACTTCGCCTTCATGCCGTTGCGGGCGGCCTCGGCCATCTCGTCCAACTTACCGGCCATGGCCGTCCAGTCGGTGACCGCGGTCTGGAGCTTGTCCAGGGGCGCGTTCATCACGTTCTCGTACGTCAGCATGCGGACGCCTCGCCTACTTCAGGTACTTGTCGATGGCGGACGCCGTGAAGTCCGCGTGGAGCTGCTGCTCGTCCTTGGCGTGGGAGGAGAGCGAGTAGTTGAGGCCGTTGGAGATGTTGGCGCAGGCGGCCACCAGGGTCTTCACCTGGCTCTCCCAGAGGGTGTTGGCTTTGAGCAGGGCGGCCCCGCTCGCGAATCCCTCCCGGGTGAGTGCCCCGGCAGCCTCGGCGGTCGCGGTGGCGGCGTGCTTGCCGTCGGTCTGCAGTCGGGTGTGCAGCTTGTACGCCTCGGAGCCGATCGCTCCGATCTGGTCCTGGTTGAGCGCGAGATCAGCGCCGCCGGATCCGGCGGGTCTGCCGGGGTTGGGTTCGGCGGGGGCCTGGTTGAGCCGCATCGTGACATTGGCGGTGGCCGTGGCGCGGGCCGCCGACCACTCTTCGTCGAACGACATCGCGCGAACCTCCGAGTCGGAACGGATCAGACCAGATCAGATCAACGGTTACGGCGTACGACGACGACCGCGGTCACGGCCCCGCCGATGAGCACGCACGCCCCCAGCCCGAGCCCGACCCAGAGGAGCGAGCTGCCGCTCTTCGTCTCCTCGGCAGCGGCGGGCTTGGATGTCGGTGGGCCGGTGGGGGCGGCCGCTGAGGGCTTGCCGCCGCTGGCCGCCGCAGCCAGGTCGGGCAACGGATAGACATCGGCGGGACCGGGGTCCCCGGGCGTTTGCAGGGCGACTCGGGGGCGGACGATGCCGTAGCCGATGTAGTCGTTGCGCTGAGAGCCGTCGACGGGCTTGCCCGCCGTATTCAGGAGGACCCGAAGGACCTGGTTGTTGGTCCACTCGGGGTGGGCGGACCAGAGGAGGGCGGCGGAGGCCGATGCGAGGGCGGAGGCGTCACTGGTGCCGTGGGTCTTACATAGCCCTGACTTGCCAGTACATGCCGTGACGATGTCCACACCGGGCGCGGCGACGTCCACTTGGGGCCCGTGCTGCGACTCCTTGGTCGGCTCGCCCTCAGCATCTACAGCTCCTACACCCACCACCCCAGGAGTAGCGGCCGGATACTCGATCAAGTTGGTCGCATCTCCAGTGTTACCAGCAGCCGCGAAGATCAACTTGCCCTTTGAAAGGGCGTACCGCACGGCTTCAGCACGCGCTCGATCGTCCTCCGGCTTCCCCACAAGCCCTTGCGAAATGTTGATGACCTTGGCTTCGGAGTCCGCAGCAAATTTAATCGCCGCGACCAGATTCGGCGTCGTCGCGGTCTCGAATTGATCGGGCACCCTAATCGGGAGGATCTTGACACCAGGAGCTAGGCCATACGAACCGTCACCGCTGGGATGTTTTCCAGTAGCCCCGATCAGGGCAGCCATGCTGGTGCCGTGGCCAAAGTAGTCGTTGTCTCGACCAACCTCGGCGTCCGTAAAGGGAAAAGCCTTGCCGGGGAGGACTTGCCCCTCAAGCTCGGGGATCTGATTGACACCCGTATCGATCACCGCAACGGTGATCCCTTTACCATTAGCGATCTTCCAAATTTCGTCGGCCTTCATGGCGTCGAGATGCCATTGCCGCGACCGGATCGTCTCCGCTTGGGCCGGGGTCGCGGCAACCCCGGCCAGCAAGAGGCCCACCAAAGCCGCAGTCACCTTACGCATGTGCATCCCGTGCAACGTCCGTTCTGCTCAGTCGATCACAGGCGGAGCAACACGGCGGCTACCCTGCCAGGTCTCTTCGTCCTCTGTCAGATAGTCGGGGCGCTCTCCACCCTGATCGCTGCGTCGCTTGCCGGAACCCGGGGCACCCGCGCCCGCGTGCCCCACAGAACCCGCGCTGCCGCGCACGAGGCCTGAGCCGCCCTGGGTAAACGGCTGGCCGCTTGAAGCGGGACGACCAACGGGACCGGCCTGCCGTCCTCCGAGAACACCGCCCGGTTCCGTGGCCAGTCGACGCCCCACCGGGTGGCCTGCTTGGCTGCCGCCGAGACCGCCACCGACACCATGGCCCATCCCGCCGCCCAGCGGACGGCCAGCGTGAGCCCCCTCGCCAATAACCGTCCCGCGCGGAATCCCCGAGCTGGGTCCGGTAGCGGTAATGGGACGGCCACCCATGATCCCGGTGTCACGTGGGGGCATGCCAGGCATACCGGCCGCCTTGCCACCCGGCGCTCCTGGACCGGTCAGACTCGGGTACGGGCCGAGACCAGGACCGGTTCCTACGGGACCGGGTCCCTTCATTCCGCCTACCGGAGGGAAGGCCACAGGCGGGGCTACCGGTCCTGGCGTGGGGCCAACAGGGTTCAGGGGAAGCGAGCCACCCGGCGTGGTCGACACCGGAGACACCGGACGGTCGGGGAGTGCGGTGACGGCGTCGAGATCGACGTCCACCTCACGGTCCGGGATCGCCGGAGGCAAGGTCGGCGGAAGCGTGGCGCTCGGCCTCGCCCCGGGACCGCTCACCGAACCCGTTTCGCTCACGGATCCGCTGTGGCCGACTGGGCTGGATGATCCGTATCCGGAACCACCCGAGTAGCTTCCTTGGGGGGAGCTACCACCCGGGCGGGCGATGTCTTCACTGCCTGAGTGGTCAACCGGCACGAACACACCCGGCGGCGGCGGGAAGGTCGGGATCTTCGTGTTGTCCATCTGTGTCGACGACTGCTCGTAGGACCCGGACAGCTTGTTCATCGCGTCCACGGCACGCGCGTGGTCTCCGCTCAGCTTCGACCAGGCCTCCTGCCCGAGCTGTACCGCGTCCGGGTCGTTGTGGTATTTGCGGGACGTCGCGAGGTCCTCCTTAAGACTCGCCTCCGCCGACGCGCTGTACTTCGGCATGTCCCCGGTGCCGTTCTTCGGCTTGACCTCACGCATGACCTGGGCCGTCTGCGTCAGGTACTTCCCGCTGGCCTCGCTGTAATCGGCCAGGACCAGCGTCGCGCTTCCGGTCTGGTTCACCCAGTTCTGGAAGGACTCGGCGGCCTCGCCCTCCCAACCCTTGACCCTGTGGTCCTTGAGCTTGTCGCCGATCTCCTTGATCGTCTTGGCCGCCTCGGTGAGCTGCGTCCCGAGGGCGCTGACCACCTCGTCGTCAAGCGCGGCGATCATCCCGTAGAGCTGTGCGTGTGTGTAGCCCTCGAACTCGCTCATCAGAAGTCGGCGCCCTTCCTCGTCCCGTTCGGCTGAGGCGCGTTCGACTCGGGCTGCGGGCTTTCCGCCGGCTTCTCCGCGTACGGGTCACGCTTCGGGACATACTGATCGTGAGCCTGCTTGGCCAGGAGAGCCATGCGGCGCTTCGTCTCCTCGTCCACCTCGCTGTAGCCCTTGCCCGCCCACTGAACTGCGATGCCCAGGGCCTCGATCTGCACCGCCAGCCCCTTCGACAGCTTCTGCAGCTCCGAGTGGACGGTGATGTAGGACTTGTTGAGCTTGTCGGCGGCCGGGAACCCCGTGCCCAGAGCGCCCGTCGGCAGCGTGCCGTCCGCCAGCTTTCCGTGGTGTGCCGGGGACTCCTGAAGCTTCGTCAGGAGTCCGTCCACCAGCTTCTGGTAGTCCTTCAGGTCGTCGTACTGGACCTGCAGGGCCGCGGCCCTCGCCTGCGCTTCCGCCTGGGCCCTGATGGATGCAGCGACGTCCCCCGATGAGACCATCGCCAGAATCCCGCCGTTGTCCTCTGCCACGATGGCCTCCCCGACTCCCCGTCTCCCCGCGGTCGCGGCGCGCGGCGCCGCTCCCCGTCCCCGTTCGCACCCGTTCGCACGTGTGCGCGCGCACTCTCGTCGATCACTCTAGCGACCGGCACCGACAGCCCCAAGTCCGGGGTTGCACGTGCAATGCGACTCACACGGTCACGAGTTGGGCACTCCCACCGCCGCGGACGGCCTGATCGGGAGCCTGTTGACCGGGCGGCCCGTGGCTGCGCGGACCGCCGAGGCGATCGCCGCCGGGGTCGTCACCACCGGGACCGCGCTCGCCGCCTTCGCGCCGAACGGGGCCACCACGTCGCGCTCCTCCACCAGCTTGACGATGCGGACCCTCGGGGCGTCCAGCGCAGTCGGCAGGGCATAGCCCGTCAGGTCGGGATGGCGGACCAGGCCGGCGACCGTACGGAGGTTCTCCGTCAGGGCCGCGCCCAGGCCCTGGGTGACGCCCGCTTCGATCCGGGCCTCCAGGCGGCGGGGGTTCAGGACGCGGCCGACGTCCTGGGCCACCGCGAGCTCCACCACCCGTACCGAGCCCAGCTCGATGTCCACGTCCACCACCGCGCGGATCGCGCAGAAGGCGAGGCCCACGAACGCGTCGCCCTGGCCGTCCGCGTCCAGCGGCTCCGTCGGGTGGGGGCGGCACTGGGCGGTCGCCCAGAGTTCCTTGCCCGCCATCGCCTCCGCGACCGACATCGAGAACGCGCCGTCGTACGAGGTGATGCGGCCGTCCTGGATCTGCAGGAGCTCGGTGGACATGCCCAGCTTGTGGGCCATCGGCTGCAGCAGCTGGGTGCGGACCATCTTCGCGGCCCGCTCCACCGCGCCGCCCGACACCCACGTGTGCCGGCCGTGCGCCGACGGGCCGGCGGGCGGCTGGTCGGTGTCCACCGGGGCCACCACCACTTCGTCGACGCCCAGGACCTCCTGGACGATCTGGCGCGCCAGCGTGCCGAAGCCCTGGCCGGTGTCGACCGCGGCGCAGATGACCGTGGCCGCGCCGCCCACGACCTTCACCGTGGCGGTGGAGACCTCGTCGGCGCCCTCGGCGCCGAGCATGTGCACCATGCCGACCCCGTAACCGACACCGCGCCGCACCGCACCGGGCTCGCCCGCGCCCTCCGGGCCACCGGGCAGCAGCCACTCGTCCTCGGGGGCGTCCTTGGGCAGCGCGGGCAGTTCGAAATCGCGCACCGCGCGGAGCAGTTCGGCCACGGGGGCCGGGCAGGTCACCGTCTGGCCCGTCGGGAGGAGGTCTCCGGTCGCCAGGACGTTGCGCAGACGCAGTTCGGCGCCGTCGATGCCGAGGGCGGCCGCGAGCTTGTCCATCTGGCCCTCGTACGCGGCGCACACCTGCATGGCGCCCTCGCCGCGGACGTGGCCCGACGGCGGGTTGTTGGTGCGTACGACCCAGCCCTCGACGAAGGCGTGCGGGACGACGTACGGGCCGCAGGCGAAGGCCACCGCCGCGGCCAGGGATTCCGCGGAGGCGTCGGCGTACGCACCCGCGTCCATCAGGATCTGCGCCTCGACCTTGACCAGACGGCCCTCCGCGTCCGCGTGGTGGCGGTAGCGCAGCAGGGTCGGGTGGCGGTGGGTGTGGCCGAGGAAGGACTCCTCGCGGGTGGCGGCCAGTTTCACCGGGCAGCCCGTGCGCAGCGCGAGCAGGCCGAGCGGGAGCTGGAAGGCGGCGTCCTCGCGGTCGGCCGTCGCGCCCGGCACGCCGGTGACGACGACGCGCACGCGGTCCGGTTCCAGGCCGAAGCAGGCGGCGGCCAGGTCGCGGTCGGTGTGCGGGTCGGTGGAGGCGGTGTAGAGCTCGACGCCGCCGTCGGGGCGGGGCACGGCCAGTCCGGCCTCGGCGCCGATCGGGGCGGGGTCCTGGCGGCCGATCCGGTACAGGCCCTCGACGACGACTTCGCCGGTGGCCTCCGGGTCGCCGTAGCGCAGCGGGATGTGTCGGATCAGGTTGCCGTCGGGGTGGAGGGCGGGGGCGCCGAAGGACTGCTCGGGGTCGGTGACCGGGTCGAGGAGCTCGTACTCGACGGCGATCGCTGCCGCGGCGAGGCGGGCGGTGTCGGGGTGGTCCGCGGCGACGGCGGCGATGGGCTCGCCGTGGTGGCGTACGACGTCGTGGGCGAACACCGGGCGGTCGGCGATCCGGCGGCCGTGGGTGGTGGCGCCCGGCACGTCGGCGTGGGTGACGACGGCGCGCACGCCGGGCATCTCCGCGGCGGCCTTGGTGTCGATGGAGAGGATCCGGGCGTGGGCGTGCGGGGAGCGCAGCACGGCGGCCCAGAGCAGGCCCTCGGCCCACAGGTCGGCGGCGTAGGGGAAGGTGCCCTCGGTCTTGGCGCGGGTGTCGGTGGCCTCGACGGAGGCTCCGATGCCGCGCGGTGCCTGCGGCTGTGCGGCGTCGGGCGCGCCCGGGGCCGCCATGGCCGTCACCGTGGCGTTCACGGCGGTCGTCGCCGTCGCCGTCGCCGCGTCCTGCCCGCTCACACCGTGCCTCCGTGGTGGATGCCGCCCTCGCCGGGCGCTGCCTGGTGCGGGATGCGCGGCTCCGGCGCGCCCTCGCCCTGGCCCTGAACGTGCCCGTGCCCCGGTTCCGGGGCCTGTGCCGCTGCCGCGGCCGCTGCAGCGTCCGCGGACGCTGCCGACGCGGCCTCGCGCCCTGCCACGACCTCGCGCACGGCCTCGACGACCCCCGCGTAGCCGGAGCAACGGCAGAGGTTGCCACACAGCGCTTGGCGGGTCTCCAGCTCGCTGGGGGGCGTGGTTGCCTTCCAGCAGGTCATGGATGGTCATGGCCATGCCGGGTACGCAGAATCCGCACTGCACCGCACCCGACCTGCACAACGCCTGCTGCACGTCGGAGAGTTCCCCCGCCCGCCGCGAGGCCCTCGACGGTGCGGACCTCACTGCCGGCGGCCGTGGCCGCCGGGACCAGGCAGGAGGCGACGAGCCGGCCGTCGACCTGCACGGCGCAGGCGCCGCACTCGCCCTGGGAACAGCCGTCCTTGGCGCCGGCGAGGCCGAGGCGCTCGCGCAGCACGTAGAGGAGGGACTCCCCGATCCAGGCCCCGGTGACGGGGCGGTCGGCGCCGTTGACGCGCAGCACGTAGGAGGCGTGGGGGTGCTCGTGGTGCACGTCGGCGGCGGGCCGGGGCTCTTCCGCGTACGCCGGCACCTCGGCCGGGACCCCTTCGCCGGTTCCCTCCGGCGGGAGCTTCGCCGCGCTGTCGGCGGTGTCCGCCACCGGCGTGGACGCGACCGGGACCTCCCCGCGGGCAGGGGCGGCCCCGGCGGGCGCCGAGCCCTCGGCGTCGGCGTGGTCCGGTGCGGGCCCCCGGCCCGCTTCGGCGAGGCCGGGGCCGTCCGCCGGGGCGGGCTCGGGCTCGGCGGTGTGGCCGGCCGGGGCGGGCTCGGGCTCGCGCTCGGCGCGCTCCGGCGCCTGCCCGAAGGCGGCGAAACCGTGCCCGTCAGTGTCCGCGGGATGCGGAGGGTGCACGGTGTGCCCGGTGTGCCCGGTGTGTCCGAGGTGCGCGGCGTGTTCGGGGTACGCGGCCGGGTCGGAGTGCCCGCCGTGTTCGCCGTGTTCGGCGCTCCCGAAGAACGCGGCGTGCCCGCCGTGTTCGGCGTGCCCGCCGTGAGCGGGCTGGGCGAAGTGCTCCGGCTCGGCCGGCTGCGCGGCATCCGCGCCCGGGGCCTGGACATGCGCCCCACCGAAGGGGTCCGCACCGCCGGCCGCCGCGGACGGCTCCTGCGCCGGGGCTCCCGGGTGCGGCCGCTCCCCCGCGTGTGCCGTCGCCGCGGGTCCGTGCGCGGCCTCGATGTCGTGCGGCGCCCGGTGCGCGGGCTCGGCCTCCTGCAGCGCGGTCCCCACGCCGGGCCCGCCCAGCACCCGCGGCCCGCGCCCCGCGACGCCCACACCGGGCCCGCCGAGCAGGCGTCCGGCGGCGTGCGCCGTGGCGGCTGCGGCGGCCGAAGCGGCGGCGGCCTCGTCCGTGCCCGGCAGGACACCGGCGTCCTGGGCCTGCGTCCGGGCCTGGCCCTGGTCCGGCCCGGCGGCCGGCTGCTGCTGCGTCAGGTAGGCCCACGGTGCCGGGGCACCGCCGGGCAGGGTCGCCGGGGCCTGGCTCCAGTCCGCGTCCAGGCTGCCGCCCGTGCGGAAGTCGCCCTGCTGCCGGGCGGGGTCGGAAACGTCCCACTGGCCGGTCGCCGAGGGCGCCTCCGCGGGCTCGCGCACCGCGTCGGGGAAGCGCCACTCCGCCGTCGCGCCCGGGTCGCGATCCGGGTCGTGATCCGGGTTGTGATCCGGGTTGTGATCCGGCGCGGAGTCGGGCTCGGACTCGGCGAACGCGGCGGCCACCGACGCCGGGATGGGGATCGTCGCGGGGATCGGCCCGCCGACGGACCCGCCCGCCGGACCGGCAGCGGAACCGGACCCGGAAGCCGCACCCGCGCCCGCGGAGGCCCCCGACGCGTCCCCGCCCGTCTCCGGCCACTGCGCCGGGACCGCCCACGTGCCCGTGGCCGCCGGGTCCGTACTGGCCGAGCCCAGCGGCACGATCATCGGCGGCGGTACATAGCCGTGCCCGGGTGCCGCGAGCGGCTCGCCGGTGCCGAGCGCGTCCAGCATGTCCTGCGGCAGCTTCACGAAGGCCGTGGCGTCCGAGTCGTACTCGCCGCCCTGCGGGACCGGTTCCCAGCCCCAGCCCGCCGTGCCGTTCCCCTGGGTCACGTTCTCGTTCTCGTTCTCGCTCATGAGGTCAGCGCCCTTCCGAGGGCCCTGCGTGCCAGTACCGCCACCGTCCGCCGCAGGTGCAGTACGCCGGGAGCCACCGGCTCCCCCTGGTCGGGGACGCAGGCGGCCGCGACGTACTCGCCGAAGGCCTCCAGGGCCTCGGGGGCCAGGTTCCGCCCGCCGTCCCAGTCGATCAGCGAGGCCACCCACTGCTCGGCCTCCAGCGGCCGCAGCGGCATGGGCGCCACGGCGCCGATCGCACAGCGAACGCCGCGCCGGGCCGGGTCCAGCACCAGGCCGACGGACGCCACCGCACGCCCCGGGCCCGTGCGCCCGGTGGCCTTGAGGAACACCTGCGGGGCGTGCAGCAGCGGCACCCGGACGAAGCCGATGAGTTCGCCGGGCCGCAGCATCTCCCGCCCGGCCAGCAGGTGGGAGACCGGGATCTCGCGCTGCCCGTCCGGGCCGGCGATGACCAGTACGGCCTCCAGCGCGGCCAGCACGGGCAGCGCGTCACCAGTGGGCGCCGCGGTGGCGATGTTCCCGCCGAGGGTGCCGGCGTTGCGGATCTGCGGGGGCCCGGCCGCGCGCGCGGCGGCCGCGAGCGCGGGGATCAGGGCGGCGAAGTCCGGACGTCCCATCCGGGCGTGGGTGAGGCCCGCGCCGAGCAGCGCGTGGCCGTCCTGGTACTGCCAGCCGCGGATCTCGTTGATCCGGCCCAGGCCGACGAGCGCGGCGGGCCGCAGGAGCCCGGCGTTGACCGCGGCCATGAGGTCGGTGCCGCCCGCGACGGGAACGGCGGCGGGCATGGCGGTGAGCGCCGCGACGGCCTCGTCGAGCGAGGCCGGCAGCGTCACGGACTGCGCCGCCTGCCGGCCCTGAGCCCCCTGGGGTGAATCAGGTGCGTGCGGTGCGTGCGGTGCGTGCGTGGTCAACCCAGCTGCCCCTTCCCGATGTCCCGGTCCTGGCGCTCACGCCTGTCCGCCGTACGGTACGTGCTCACCGCCGGGACGTGGCAACTCTGGCACATGTTCCGGGCCGCCCGGCGCGAGGGTCCTCCCCGTGCCCCGCGGTCACGGTCGGTGTCCCGTACGGGGTGGAGGGCCCGGTCGCACCGCCTTCGACAGCGACCCTCCCCTATTGCCCGGTTTTACCCGTATAGCGGGAAATCGAGGCAGAGTTCCCGACCCGTCCCCCTGCCGTTCAGGGAGGCCGCTCCGCCCCCGTGTCACACGTTCGGGGGCGGGCCCTCGACGGGGCGCCCGAGCACGCCGGGCCGCCGCTGCCACGGCAACGGGCCGCCCGGCGGCCGGTAGCCGACACCTTGGGCGTCCAACCGCCCGTAGTGCGCGTCCATGCGCGCCTCGAAGTCCGCGAAGTCGCGCTCCTCGGGCGCCGGCTGCCATGACCACACCACCTCCGCGAAGGCCGCCAGCCGCGGGAACACCTGGTAGTCGACCCGACCCTGGTCCTCCGTCACCTCGGTCCACAGGTTGGCCTGGGCGCCCAACACCCGGGCGGCGGCCTCCGGCGACAGCTTCGGCGGCACCGGCTCGAAGCGGTACACGTCCTCCAGCGAGCGGACGTATCCGATGGGCATCGGCTCATCCCCGCCCGCCGCCTGACGGTGGTCCAGGTACACCTGCTGCTCGGGGCACATCACCACGTCGTGCCCGGCCTCAGCGGCGGCGATCCCGCCCGCGTAACCGCGCCACGAGGAGACGGCCGCGCCCGGCGCGAGCCCGCCCTCCAGGATCTCGTCCCATCCGATCAGCCGCCGCCCGCGTTCGGCGAGCCAGGTGTCGAAGTGCCGGATGAACCAGGACTGCAGCCCGTCCTCACCCTCGACGCCCAGCTCGCGGATCCGCTCCTGCGCGGCCGGGGACGCCTTCCACTGCGCCTTGGGGCACTCGTCGCCGCCCACGTGGACGAAGGGCGAGACCTCCGCCGGGAACAGCTCCAGCACCTCCTCGAAGACCCCCTCGTAGAACCGCAGCACGGCCTCGGTCGGCGCGAGGACGTTCTCGCAGACGCCCCAGTCGTCCCAGACCCCGAGCGCCGCGGTGTCGACCACGTCGGTGTTGCCCAGTTCCGGGTACGCGGCGATCGCCGCCTGCGAGTGCCCCGGCAGGTCGATCTCCGGAACCACCCGGACGTGCCGCTCGGCGGCGTACGCGACGATCTCGCGGATGTCGTCCTGGGTGTAGAAGCCGCCGTGCGGGGTCTCGTCCCACAACGGCGAGGCCCGGTGGCCGCGGCGGCTGCGGGCCCGCCAGCCGCCGATCCCGGTCAGTCGGGGGTGGCGCCCGATCTCGATCCGCCAGCCCTGGTCGTCGGTCAGGTGCAGGTGGAGCACGTTGAGCTTGTGGGCGGCGAGCAGGTCGATGTAGCGCAGCACGCCGTCCTTGGGCATGAAGTGCCGGGCGACGTCGAGCATCATCCCGCGCCAGCCGAACCGCGGGCCGTCCGCGACGCGGGCGTGCGGCAGGCTCCACGTCCGGCCGGGCAGTGGGGCCTTGCGGTACGCGTCGGGCCCGAGCAGCTGCCGCAGGGTCTGGGCGCCCCAGAACAGCCCGGCGGCCGTGGCCCCGGCCAGCTCCGCCCCGCCCTCCGAGATGTCGATCCGGTACGCCTCCGGACCGCGGTCGTCCGCCGCGTCCGAGTCGATCCGCAGCCGCAGCTCCGCGGCATCCCCCGCCCCGGGGGCGGCGGCGGGCAGCGCCCAGCCGGTGGCGGCTCCGAGCTCCCGCCGGATCCAGCGGGCGACGGATCCGGTGCCGGGCCCGGCGTCGAGGACGGGCTCGGGTCCGAAGACGAAGCGGTGCCCGTCCCCGTCGGGGAGCAGCACCCGGGGTGCGGGGATCAGGCCCGTGCGGATCCGGTCCATGCGTCAGCCCTTCGCGACAGCCTGTTGCGCCCTGCGCAACACACGTTCCGCCGGGTGCTCGTCGCGCCGACCCTAACGCGCCCCGAAAGCACGGAAAAGGCCCCCGGCCGCACCGTGGTGCGCCGAGGGCCCGGTCCCGCGAACGGGAGGAGGAACGGTCGGACCTACTTGTCCTTGCCGCCCTTGTCCTTGTCCCCGCCGGGACCCATGGACTCGTAGATCTCCTTGCACATGGGGCAGACCGGGTACTTCTTCGGATCCCGGCCCGGTACCCAGACCTTGCCGCAGAGCGCGACGACGGGGGTCCCGTCGAGCGCGCTCGCCATGATCTTGTCCTTCTGGACGTAGTGGGCGAAGCGCTCGTGGTCGCCGTCACCGTGCGACACCTGCGGCGTCGGCTCTACGAGGGTCCCCGTGCCAGTCCCGCGCTCGGGCTCAAGAGTGCTCATGGAACCCAGGGTACTTAACCCCGCGCCCGTCAGTTGAGCGACGGGTCGTCCGGATAGGTGGCGACCATCGCGAGTTCGCTGCGCTGGCGGCGCAGCACCGACCGCCACAGCCGCTCCGGGTCGGGTGAGGACACGTCCCCGGGCTCCGACTCCACCACGTACCAGGCGCCCTCGCCGAGCTCCCGCTCCAGCTGGCCCGGCCCCCAGCCGGAGTAGCCGGCGAAGATGCGCAGGCCCCCGAGGGCCGGGGCCAGCAGCTCCGGCGGCGCCTCCAGGTCGACCAGCCCGATCGCCCCGTGCACCCGGCGCCAGCCGAGCGGCCCCTCCTCGCCCGGGATGACGGCGAGCCCGAGAGCCGAGTCCAGCGCCACCGGCCCGCCCTGGAAGACCACGCCGGGGGCACCGGCCAGGGGCGCCCAGGGCTGCAGTACGTCGCCGACGCCCACCGGGGTCGGCCGGTTGAGGACAACGCCGAGCGAGCCCTGCTCGTCGTGGTCGAGCAGCAGCACCACCGCGCGGTCGAAGTTCGGGTCCGCGAGGGCGGGGGTGGCCACGAGCAGCCGCCCTGTGAGGGAGGACACCTCGGTCATGCCGCCATGATCCCCCACATCACCCCTTCGCGGGGAGCGGGCGGGCGGATCGGACCGCCCGCAGTTCAGGGCGCACAGCGGCGGCGGGGAGCGCGCACGGACGGAGCAGCCGGAACGCGACACTCCGCCATGTGGTGGATACGGAGGGTGTTGTACCGAATTCATGACAGTCCTACGGCCACGTCACCCTTACGAACAAGGGGGTGATGGCCCTTACCCTTTTCCCTGATCCCCCTGCCCACCCTCTCCGGAACGCGAGATTCATGACCGGCATCAGTGACGATGTACTGCTTGTCCACGGCGGTACCCCGCTCGAGGGCGAGATCCGTGTCCGCGGTGCGAAGAACCTCGTGCCCAAGGCCATGGTCGCCGCTCTGCTCGGCAGCGAACCCAGCCGGCTGCGCAACGTTCCCGACATCCGTGACGTGCGTGTCGTGCGAGGTCTGCTCCAGCTGCACGGGGTGACGGTCCGCCCCGGCGAGGAACCGGGCGAGCTGGTGCTCGACCCCACCCACGTCGAGAGCGCCAACGTCGCCGACATCGACGCCCACGCGGGCTCTTCACGCATCCCGATCCTCTTCTGCGGGCCCCTGCTGCACCGCCTCGGCCACGCGTTCATCCCCGGCCTCGGCGGCTGCGACATCGGCGGTCGGCCGATCGACTTCCACTTCGACGTGCTGCGCCAGTTCGGCGCGACGATCGAGAAGCGCGAGGGCGGCCAGTACCTGGAGGCCCCGCAGCGGCTGCGCGGCTGCAAGATCCGCCTGCCCTACCCCTCCGTCGGCTCGACCGAGCAGGTACTGCTGACGGCCGTCCTGGCCGAGGGCGTCACCGAGCTCAGCAACGCCGCCGTGGAGCCGGAGATCGAGGACCTCATCTGCGTGCTGCAGAAGATGGGCGCCATCATCTCCATGGACACCGACCGCACCATCCGGATCACCGGTGTGGAGCGGCTCGGCGGCTACAACCACAAGGCGCTCCCGGACCGCCTGGAGGCCGCTTCCTGGGCCTCCGCGGCCCTCGCCACCGGCGGCAACATCTACGTGCGCGGCGCCCAGCAGCGTTCGATGATGACCTTCCTGAATACGTACCGGAAGGTCGGCGGCGCCTTCGAGATCGACGACGACGGCATCCGCTTCTGGCACCCCGGCGGCCCGCTCAACGCCATCGCGCTCGAAACGGACGTGCACCCCGGCTTCCAGACCGACTGGCAGCAGCCGCTGGTCGTGGCCCTGACGCAGGCCTCCGGCCTCTCGATCGTCCACGAGACGGTCTACGAGTCCCGGCTCGGCTTCACCTCGGCGCTCAACCAGATGGGTGCTCACATCCAGCTGTACCGCGAGTGCCTGGGCGGCTCGGCCTGCCGCTTCGGCCAGCGCAACTTCCTGCACTCGGCGGTCGTCTCCGGCCCGACCAAGCTGCAGGGCGCCGATCTGGTCATCCCCGACCTGCGCGGCGGTTTCTCGTACCTGATCGCGGCGCTGGCCGCCGAGGGCACCTCCCGGGTCCACGGCATCGACCTGATCAACCGCGGCTACGAGAACTTCATGGAGAAGCTCGTCGAGCTCGGCGCGAAGGTCGAGCTTCCGGGCGGCGACCTCGTGTAACCCCCGCCGGTCCCGCGCGCCGCACTCCGCGTACGGACGGCGAAAGCCCCCCGGCCCCCACAAGGGCCGGGGGGCTTTCGCATGCCCGTCCGCGGCCCGTCGGCGGCCCCGGGCCCCGGATCAGCCCCGAGGGGCCCTAGGGGGCCCTGCGGGGCGCTGCGGGGCGCTGCGGGGCACTGACATGCCTCGCCCCGGTAGCGCCCGGATGGGCGGACAGGCGGAAGGGCGGCCACCCCGCCCGGGGGTGGCCGCCCTTCGCCGTTCCACGTACTGCCGCGTCCCTGCGGTGCTCGGCATCCGGAAGGCCTCTGCGGCCCCCGGCGCCGGGGCAGGACTACTTGCCCTTGGCGGCTTCCTTGAGCTTGGAGCCCGCGGAGACCTTCACGCTGTAGCCGGCCGGGATCTGGATGGGGTCGCCGGTCTGCGGGTTGCGCGCGGTGCGAGCGGCACGGTGGGTGCGCTCGAAGGTCAGGAAGCCGGGGATGGTGACCTTCTCGTCGCCCTTGGCGACGATCTCGCCGACGGTCTCGGCGAGCGCGGCCAGAACGGCGTCGGCGTCCTTGCGGGTCACCTCGGCGCGCTCGGACAGAGCGGCCACCAGCTCACTGCGGTTCATGTTGTACTCCCGTGTTCAACTTGCCTTAGAGGCGTGAGATCGAAGCCGATGCTGCCAGGGCCCTAGGACAGTCCCCGGACCCGGGTCTGAACGTCAGACCCTCTCGCCCGGTTACGCATCCTGCCCCCACCAGCGGCGGGAAAGCGAATCCGGCACCCGCCGGGGTCACACGAAAAGCGCCACAGTCACGCCCCGGTGACACTCCGTCCGCACCCGAGGGATGCGAACAGCGGAGCACGTTGGCATCCCCGCAACCCTAGAGGCGGCCCAGCGGGCCCGCATCTCGCGACGCGCCGGGGATCAGGGAGCCGTGAGGCCCGTCACAGACCCGTTCTGCGCGGCCGAGGCGGCCTTGCGGACGGCGCCGGCGACCGCTCCGGCGACCTTGTCGTTGAACACCGACGGGATGATGTAGTTGGCGTTCAGCTCGTCCTCGCCGACGACATCGGCCAGCGCGGTCGCGGCGGCGAGCATCATGCTGGTGTTCACGGTGCGGGACTGGGCGTCCAACAGGCCGCGGAAGACACCCGGGAAGACCAGGACGTTGTTGATCTGGTTCGGGAAGTCGGAACGGCCGGTGGCGACCACGGCGGCCGTCTGGCGGGCCACGGCCGGGTCCACCTCGGGGTCCGGGTTCGCGAGCGCGAACACGATGGCGCCTTCCGCCATGGCGGCGACGTCCTCGCCGGACAGCACGTTCGGAGCCGAGACGCCGATGAACACGTCGGCGCCGACCACGGCCTCCTTCAAGGTGCCCGTGTAGCCCTCGGGGTTGGTGTTGTCCGCGATCCAGCGCAGCGGGGAGTCCACCGCGGCGTCGACGAGGTCGGGACGGCCCGCGTGCACGACGCCGTGGATGTCGGCGCTGACGGCGTTCTTCACGCCCGCCGCGAGGAGCAGCTTGAGGATGGCGGTGCCGGCCGCTCCAGCGCCCGACATCACGACCTTGACGTCCTCAACTGCCTTGCCCACCACGCGCAGCGCGTTGGTGAGGGCCGCGAGCACGACGATCGCGGTGCCGTGCTGGTCGTCGTGGAAGACGGGGATGTCGAGGGCCTCGCGCAGCCGGGCCTCGATCTCGAAGCAGCGCGGCGCGGAGATGTCCTCCAGATTGATGCCGGCGAAGCCCGGGGCGATGGCGCGGACGATCTCGACGATCTTGTCGGTGTCCTGGGTGTCGAGGCAGATCGGCCAGGCGTCGATGCCGGCGAAGCGCTTGAAGAGGGCGGCCTTGCCCTCCATGACGGGCAGCGCAGCCATCGGGCCGATGTTGCCCAGGCCCAGCACCGCGGAGCCGTCCGTCACGACTGCGACGGAGTTGCGCTTGATGGTGAGGCGGCGCGCGTCCTCGGGGTTCTCGGCGATGGCGGTGCACACGCGGGCGACACCCGGGGTGTAGACCATCGAGAGGTCGTCACGGTTACGGATGGGGTGCTTCGACGACATCTCGATCTTGCCGCCGAGGTGCATCAGGAACGTACGGTCGGAGACCTTGCCCAGGCTGACGCCCTCGATGCCGCGCAGCTTCTCCACGATCTCGTCGGCATGCGCGGTGGAGGTGGCGGCGATGGTGACGTCGATCCGCAGCTTCTCGTGGCCCGAGGCGGTCACGTCGAGGCCGGTGACCGAACCGCCGGAGGACTCCACGGCGGTGGTGAGCTGGGAGACCGCGGTTCCGCTCGCGGGCACTTCCAGCCGGACCGTCATCGAATACGAGACGCTGGGCGCCGTTGCCATGGCCGTGTTTCCTCTTCTGTCCCTGGTTCGCTTCACACACAGGGCCCGCGCTCCACAGCAGGTGCGGCAGGACCTGTTGTCCGATCGTCCCACCTACCAGCCGGTACAAGGTAACCAGCTACAAATTTCGGAAAGACTCTTCCACCATACGAGATACGAGAGGGGTTCGGAATGGTGGGGTCATACAAAACAGGTCCGCGCCCTCCACCTGTGGAGGGCGCGGACCTGGTGATGCGTACGTTTGCGACACCGACCCGCCATGCTCGCCTCGCGGCAAGTGGTCGCTCTGAGCGACGAAGGTTGGGCCCGGGGGCTTGGATCGAGTCGGTGCCGTACCCAGGCTAACAAAGGATCGCCGAATGTGATCCCCCTGGTCGCGGTCGGTTGCCGGGACCACGCGCCCGGCTGCGGCCCATACGGCCGTACACGGCCGCTGAACAGCCCGGACACCCATCCGGGCCACGGGGCCGGACCATCCCCGGCTACGGCAGGAGCAGCTCGGGAACCCCGTCCGCGTCCGGCCCGTCCCCCTCGCCGGAGACCACCGTCAGCTGCTGCGTGGCACGGGTCAGCGCCACGTACAGGACCCGCAGGCCCGCCGGGGACTCCTCCGCGATCTCCGCCGGGGAGACGACCACCGTGGCGTCGTACTCCAGGCCCTTCGCCTCCAGGCTGCCCAGTGCCACGGCCCGTTCGCCGAGGTCGGCGAGCCAGCCCGCGGCCTCCGCCCTCCGGTCCATGGCCACCACCACGCCGACAGTGCCGTCCACCTGCTCCAGCAGCCGCCGGGTCTCCTCCCGCACCACGGCGCCCAGGTCGCCCGCCGCCGCCGTGAACCGCGGCCGGAGTCCCGTGGAGCGCACCGCCGACGGCGGCTCCATCCCGGGCATCGCCCGGCGCAGCACGCGGGACGCGACCTCGGCGACCTCGGCCGGGTTGCGGTAGTTGACCGTCAGCGTGAACCGCCGGCGCGGCCGGGACCCCAGGGCCTCGTCACGGGCGGCGGCCGCCTCCTCCGGATCCGTCCAGGAGGACTGCGCCGGGTCGCCGACGACCGTCCAGGTGCCGTGCCGGCCCCGGCGGCCCACCATCCGCCACTGCATCGGCGTCAGGTCCTGGGCCTCGTCCACGATGACGTGCGCGTACTCGGTGCGCTCCGCAGCGAGCCGCTCGGCCCGCTCCCACTGGGTCTCCTCGCGCGTCGGCATCAGCTCCTCCAGCCCGCTGAGCTGGTCGAGCCCCCAAGCGCCGGACGCGGTCGCCTCCCGCTTCCGCTTCGGCCGGGCGGGGGCGCCGAGGAGTTGCTGGAGCTCGTCGAGCAGCGCCACATCGTGCACCGACAGGGGGCCCTCGCCCTCCGGGCCCACCCGATGCAGCGAGCGGGCCAGCCGGCGGGTCTCGCGCGGGTTCAGGTCGCGGCGCGACCAGCGCCCGAGCCTGCGCTCGTCGGCCATCGCGGCGAGCACCCGGCGCGGGGTCAGCTCGGGCCACCACGCGTTCAGGAAGCCGACGAAGGCCTCCTCGGTGGAGATGTCCTCGTCGAACGCGGAGCGCAGTTCGGCGGCGAGCTCCGGATCGCTGTGCCGGCCGGCGGCGCCGGTCTTGGCGTACAGGGCATCGAGCAGCAGCTTGCGGGCCCGCGGGCGCAGCAGGTTCACGGGCGCGGTGCCGCCGAGCACGTTCTGCCGGATCCGGTTGAGCTCGGTGGCCTCCAGCTCCTGGCGGCTGCCGAAGGCCACCACCCGCAGCCGGTCGGGGGCCGGGCCCCGGTGGTCGCCGAGCTCCAGGGTGCCGCGCACGGCCTTGCGCAGGACCGATCGCATCCGGGAGGAGCCCTTGATCCGGGCCACGGCCGGGTCGTCGTACGTGGTCGCCTCGGCACCGTCGACCAGCGAGCCGAGCGCCCGGATGGCGACCTGGCCCTCCTCGCCCAGCGAGGGCAGCACGCCCTCGGTGTACGCGACGAGCAGCGGGGTCGGGGAGACGATGAGGATGCCGCCGGAGTAACGGCGGCGGTCCTGGTAGAGCAGGTAGGCGGCGCGGTGCAGGGCCACAGCGGTCTTGCCGGTGCCGGGGCCGCCCGCGACCTCGGCGACGGAGGCGGCGGGGGCCCGGATGACCAGGTCCTGCTCCGCCTGGATGGAGGAGACGATGTCGCGCATGGAGTGCGTACGGGCCCGCCCGAGTGCGGCCATGAGCGCGCCGTCGCCGATGGCGGGGAGCTCGCGGCCGTCGAGGAAGGCGGTGACCTCGGGGCGCATCAGGTCGTCCTCGACGCCCAGCACCCTGCGGCCCTTGGAGCGGATGACGCGGCGGCGCACGACGCGGCCCGGCTCCTTGGGCGTGGAGCGGTAGAAGGGCGCGGCCGCCGGCGCCCGCCAGTCGATGACCAGCGGCGCGTAGTCGGAGTCGAGGACCCCGATGCGGCCGATGTGCAGGGTCTCGGCAATGTCGGCCGTGAGGTCGTCGCGGATCGCGGCATCGGCGGGTTCGACGGAGGTGTACGCGCCGTCCGGGCCGCGCTCGCCGTCCTTGCCGAGCAGCAGGTCGATGCGCCCGAAGAGGAAGTCCTCGTACTCGTTGTTGAGCCGGTTCAGGTGGATGCCCGCCCGGAAGACCTGCGCGTCACGCTCGGCCAGGGCTCCGGGGGTGCCGACCTGGCCGCGCTGGGCGGCGTCGTTCATGAGGAACTCGGCCTCGTGGATCTTCTCCTCGAGGCGGCGGTACACCTGGTCGAGGTGCGTCTGCTCGACCGCGATCTCGCGATCGCGGACGGAATCCGCCGTGCTGTCGACAGCGGCATCCTGCGCGGCCACCAAGGCCCCCTTCTGACGTGCATGGGCGACCGTCAACCGTACGCGAACCGGCGCCCTGCGCGCACGCCCGTTCCGGAAACGCGTCTCGCTCAGTGATACGACGGCTACCGGGATCCGGACGCCAGCAGCCGTCGGCGGTGGCGGGCGACGCGCTCGCGGTTGCCACACAGCTCGCTGGAACACCACCGGCGCCGGTGGCCGCGGGAGGTGTCCAGGTAGACGCGGGTGCAGCCGTCGCCCGCGCAGGCCCGCAGCAGGGCGCGGTCGCCGGGGTCGGTGAGCAGTTCCACGGCGTCCCGGGCGACGGCCGCGAGGAGGGCGCCGCATTCGACCCCGCCGCACAACTCCCGCACGAGGTGCCCTTCCTGGTCCCGTACGGCGCACAGGCCCGGGGGTGGTCCGGCGGCCAGCGCGTTGACCCGGGCCAGGGCGCCCTCGTCGAGATCGCCTCCGGACAGCTCCGCCCGTACGAGGGTCTCCACGTCGGCGCGCAGGGCACGGAAGGCCTCGGCCCAGTCGCCGCCCACCCGCGCCAGCGGTGTCCGGTCCGGCACGAGGCCGGCCCCGGCGAGCCACAGCCGCAGCTCGTCGCCGTCCGGGATCCCCTCGCGCGGGGTAAGGGTGGCCACCAGGTCCAGGCAGACCCGCCCGGAGTCGAACCGCATGTCCGTCACCGCCTCGCGTCGTCGGGCGCCTCCCCAGAGTGCCCGTCCCCCGCCCGTGGGGGAAGCCCCCGAACCGGTGCGGGGCCCGCCGTGTTCGGCCCGGCCCGGCGCCGGATCACCGGAGGTGCGTCCCGGTCAGGGGGCCGGCGGGTGATCGTGCAGGATCCGCTGGAAGAGGCGGTGGTCGCGCCAGGCGCCGTTGATGTGCAGATAGCGCGGCGCGAGTCCGTACTGCTCGAAGCCCGCCTTCGCCAACACCCGCTGCGAGGCAAGGTTGTCGACCAGGGTCCCGGCCTCCACCCGGTGCAGCCCCAGCTCGTCGCGGGCGATCCGGCAGACCTCCTGGGCGGCGGCCGTGGCCAACCCCTTGCCGCGGCACGCCTCGTCCACCCAGTAGCCGAGCCCGCCGCTGCTCAGCGGCCCGTGCTGGATGTTGCCGAGGTTGATGGTCCCCAGCGGCGTGCCGCTCGCCAGGTCCACCAGCACGTACGGCATCAGCCGTCCGGCCGCCCGGGACTGCAGCTGCTGCCCGATCCGTTCCCGCTGGCCCAGTTCCGTGTAGAAGGCCTCGGGCCGGGCCGGTTCGAACGGCGTCATGTACGCCCGGTTCCGTGCGAACGCCTCGGCCAGTGCGGCGGCGTCGTCCAGTGCGACGCCCCTCATCTCCACCCCGTCGATGATCATCCCGGTACGCTAGCCCAGGACCCCCCTGGCCGTCACCGCCACGTCCCGCGGAAGCTCGCCGTACTTGTCCTCGCCGCCCGCGTCGAGCGACAGTCGGTAACCGCGCTTGACCACCGTCTGGATGAGGTTCGGCACCCCCAACGCCGCCCGCAGCCGGGCCATCGCCGTCTCCACGGCGTGCTCGTCGCGGCCCGCGCCCGGCAGCGCCCGCAACAGTTCCGCCCGGCCCACCACCCAGCCGGGCCGCCGCGCCAGCGCCCGCAGCAGCGCCATCCCGGCGGGCGGCACCGGCCTCAGTTCCGCGTCGAGGAGCACCGCGTGCCCCCGGATCTCCATCCGGTGCCCAGCCACCGGCAGCACCCGGGCCCGGCCGGGCAGCTCCTGGCAGAGCAGCTGCACCAGCGGGCCCAGGCGGAAGCGCTCCGGCTGGACGGTGTCCACGCCGAGCGCCTGGAGCGGCAGCGCCGTCACCGGCCCGACGCACGCGGACAACGGCCCGCCGCGCAGCGCGTCCAGCACCGCCTCCCGCATCCCCCGCTCCCCGGCCCGGGACAGCAGCGAGGCCGCCGCGGGGGCCGAGGTGAAGCTCACCGCGTCCACCGCGCCGCCGACGATCGCGTCCAGCAGCCGGTCCAGCGGCGCGAGCTCCTCCGGAGGCATCCACCGGTACACCGGGACCACCACCACCTCGGCCCCGCCGGCCCGCAGCGCCTCGACGAAGCCGGGCAGCGGCTCCCCGTGCAGCTGGAGCGCGATCCGCCGGCCGGCGACGCCGGCCGACAGCAGCCGGTCCAGTACCTCGGCGAGCGATTCCGAGTCCGGGGACCACTCCTCCACGAGTCCGGCGGCCCGGATGGCGCCCTTCACCTTCGGCCCGCGCGCGAGCAGTCCGGCGGAACGCAGGGTCTCCAGGAGCCGCTCGCCGACCCCCCAGCCGTCGGCGGCCTCGACCCAGCCGCGGAAGCCGATGGCGGTGGTGGCGACGACCACGTCCGGCGGGCAGCCGATCAGTTCCTTGGTGGCGGCCAACAGTTCGCTGTCATCGGCGAGTGGCACGATCCGCAGCGCCGGCGCGTGCAGCACCGACGCTCCGCGCCGCCGCAGCAGCGCGATCAGTTCGTCCGCCCGCCGGGCGGCGGTGACCCCGACGGTGAAGCCCGCGAGCGGCCGGGTGTTCCTGTCGTCCATCGTGACCTGCCTACTGACGCATGGGGGGGCGGTACGGGTGGACCGAGCCTGCCAACTCGGCGTGTCGGACTCGGTTCACCCGCATTTCGCCCCGGTTACACCGACGTGAGCTGGGGTTTCACCGGAGCCTCGGCCGTGTGGACCACCGGGGCCGCCGGGCGGCGAAGGTATACCGCCCACGTCACCGCGCAGCACACCGCGTAGAAGCCGAGGAAGGTGGCGAAGGCGGTCGTCCCGGACCCGGAGGAGCGGAACGCCTCCCGGAAGACCAGGTTGATGCCCAGGCCGCCGAGCCCGCCGACGGCGCCGATCAGCCCCATGGAGGCCCCGGAGAGCCGCCGTCCGTACGCCGCCGCGCTCTCGCCGCTCATCCCGCGCGCCAGCGCCTTCGCCTGGAAGATGCCGGGGATCATCTTGTACGTCGAGCCGTTGCCGAGTCCGCTCAGGACGAACAGGGCCACGAACCCGACGAGGAAGACCGGCAGCGAGGACCGTTGCGAGGCGAACACGACGACTCCGGTCGCCGCGGCCATCGCGACGAACGTGGCCAGGGTGATCCGCGCCCCGCCGAACCGGTCCGCCAGCGCGCCGCCCACCGGCCGGACCAGCGAGCCCAGCAGCGGTCCGATGAAGGTCAGCGAGGCGGCCTGGAGCGGGGTTCGCCCGAACTGGGTCTGCAGGACCAGCCCGAAGGCGAAGCTGTAGCCGATGAAGGACCCGAAGGTCCCGATGTAGAGGAAGGACATGATCCAGGTGTGCCGGTCCTTCAGGACCTCGCGGACCGCGCCGGTGTCGTTGCGCACGGGCGCCAGGTTGTCCATCCGTACGGCCGCCAGCAGCGCGGCGATCACGATCAGCGGGATGTAGGCGCCCAGCAACAGCCGCGGGTGGCCGGCCCCGGCGGTGGCGATGACGAGCAGGCCGGCCAGCTGGACGACGGGCACGCCGATGTTGCCGCCGCCCGCGTTCAGGCCGAGCGCCCAGCCCTTCTTCCGCATCGGGAAGAAGGCGTTGATGTTGGTCATGGAGGAGGCGAAGTTGCCGCCGCCGACACCGGTGAGGGCGGCGACGATCAGGAAGGTCCCGTACGAGGTACCCGGCTCCATCACCGCGATCGCGGCGACCGTCGGCACGAGCAGCAGCAGCGCGCTGAAGACGGTCCAGTTCCGGCCGCCGAATCGGGCGACGGCGAAGGTGTACGGCACGCGCACGACCGCGCCCACGAAGGTCCCGGTCGCGATCAGGAAGAACTTCCCGGCCGGGTCGACGCCGTACTGGGGGCCCATGAAGAGGACCATCACGGACCAGAGGGACCAGATGGAGAATCCGATGTGCTCGGAGAGGACGGAGTACAGCAGGTTGCGGCGGGCGATCCGTTCCCCGGTCTCCTTCCAGAAGGTCTCGTCTTCGGGGTCCCACTGTTCGATCCAGCGGCCCCGCTTGCGCGGTGCGGTTCCGGTCATCACACGCCTCCACAGCTGTCGCGTCCGTGGGAACGACCGTAGGAAGGGCTCGTTTCGGCCCCGGTCCCCGCCGGATGACCGCCGGGAAACCTTGCTCTCACCCGCCGCCCGTGCCGTGTGTGAGCGGGGCGGGCAGCCAGCTCCCGGCCGGTGGCTCCAGCCAGCCCCGCTCGGCCGCCAGCCCGGCGGTCGCGGCGTGCAGGGCGTCCAGCCCGGGGTGGCCGAAACCCTTGCGCCACACCATCGACAGCGGCGACAGCGGCACCGGATCGGTCAGCGGCAGCTTCACGCACCCCGGCATCTCCAGGAAGCCCACGGTCGCCAGCACCGGGTTGCCGGTCTTGACCATGACCCGGCGGAACTCGTCCATGCCCATCGCGACCGGCGCCGGCGGCGCCACCAGGATCCCCCGCCCGGCGAACAGCTCGCGCGCCAGCCCCGTCCACTCCAGCGTCCGGGGGTTGCCGGCGCCCGCGTACACGGTCTCCCCGGCCAGCGCGTCCAGCGGTACGGACTCCCCCGCGGCCAGAGGGTGGCCCTCGGGCAGCAGCACGGCGAGCGGCTCGTACCGTACCGGCCGCCGGGCGAGCGGCGCCCGCAGTGCGGGGTCGAGCCCGTCGGCGTATCCGAAGGCGACGTCGAGCCGGCCGGCCGCGACCTCGGCGGCGGCATGGGTGAGCCCGCTCTCGAAGCGGGCCATCAGCTCGCAGTCCGGGGCGATTTCGCGGGCCCGTTCGAGCACGGTGCGCGCGGTGCCGGGCCCGTCGGTGTTCAGGTCCACGAGGAGCGGGCGGGGTGCCGCGCCGGATGTGGTCCCGGTGCCGGGCGCGAAGGCGCCCGCCAGCTCCTCGTGGGCACCCAGCACACGCCGGGCCAGGGGCAGCAGGCGGTGCCCGTCGGCGGTCAGTTCGACGGCGCGGGTGGTGCGCAGGAACAGCGTGGCCGCCAAGGTCTGTTCGAGGCGCCGAATGTCCCTGCTGAGCGCCTGCTGGGCGACGTACAGGCGGGCGGCGGCACGGGTGAAGTGCAGTTCCTCGGCGACGGCGACGAACCCGCGGAGCAGACGGGGTTCCACATCACGGGGATTCACCCCCGGAGACTAACAACGGGAACAGGTGAATGGCTTCGGAACAGGTGTTGGACGCCGCACACCGCCCCGGCCGAGGGTGGGCGCATGCCCCTCATGACCGTCACCGGCGGCACGCTCGTCATCACCGCCACCGCCCCCTCCCCCGCTGCCGCCGCTCCCTCGCCGGCCGCCGCTCCCTCGCCCGCTGCCGCCGCCCGCCGCCGGGCCGCCGGGCGGGCGCCCGGCCCCTACCGGCGGCTGTTCGCCCTGCCCGGCAGCCGCGGGTTCACCGCCGGCAACCTCCTCGCCCGCCTGCCGATGGGCATGTTCGGGGTCAGCGCGGTCATGATGATCGCCGGCCAGCGGGGCTCGTACGCGCTCGCCGGCGCGGTCACGGCGACCGGCCTGGCGGCCACGGCGGTGGTCGCACCCTGGACCGCCCGTCTGATCGACCGCCACGGCCAGGCCCGGATCGCCGTACCGGCCACCCTGATCGCGGTCCTCGGCTCGCTGGCCCTGGTCATCTGCGTCCGCACCGGCGCTCCCGCCTGGACGCTCTTCGCCTGCTACGCCGCGACCGCCACCACTCCCAACATCGGCGGCATGTCCCGCGCCCGCTGGACGCACCTGCTGCGCGACTCCCCCGCCGCCCACCACACGGCGATGTCCTTCGAGCAGGCCGCGGACGAGCTGTGCTTCATGCTCGGGCCGGTCCTGGCGGCCTTCCTGTGCGGAGCGCTCTTCCCCGAGGCGGGCACCCTCGCCGGAGCCGTGCTGCTGCTCACCGGCATGCTGGTCTTCACCGCCTGCCGCGCCACCCAGCCCCCCGTGACGGCGGCGGCGCGGCGCGGCTCCCCGCTGCGCGCACTGGGTCCGCTGCTGCCGCTCTTCCTCGTCACGGGCGTGGTGTTCGGCTCGATGGAGGTCGCCTCGATCGCCTACCTCGACGTCCGGGGGCTGGGCGCCGCCTCCGGCCTGGTCCTGGCCTTCCAGGCGGCGGGCTCCTGTGCGGCGGGCCTGCTCTACGGCACCGTGCGCGCCCGCTCGTTGAAGGCGTGTGTGTGCGCCCTGGCCGTCCTGATGACCCTCCCGTGGGCCGCCGCGGCCTCCGGCTCGGTGACCGCGCTGGCCGGCGCGCTCCTGCTGGCCGGCATGGCCACGGCCCCGACGATGGTGACGGCGATGTCGCAGGTTCACGCCCGCACCCCTGGCGGACGGCTGAACGAGGGCCTGACCCTGGCGGTCACCGCCATCCTCACGGGCATCGCGGTCGGCGCGGCGAGCGCCGGGCAGGTCGTGGAGGGCGCGGGCCCGACCGCCGCCTACGCGGTGCCGGCGACGGCCGCGCTGATCGCCCTGGCGATCGCCTTGTCGGGCCGATCGATCCGGCGCCCGAGTGACCGTTCCCGCGTGGTACGCACGACCTCCGCCCAAGATCCGCAATAACTGGTGGTGCCTTCCCCCCAGCGCCCTTCCCTTTGCGGAGGAACTACCCGTGCCTGCTTCCCGTTCCGTGCCCGCGGCCCTGTTCGTCGCTGCCGTCACCGCCGCCTGCCTGGCACCGGCCGTGCCGGCCGCCGCCGACTCGTCCGACATCCGGTTCTTCCAGCCGTACGTACCCTCGATCGCCCCCGGCGGGACGGGCCGTGTCGTCATCGCGGCCGCCAACGGGGCCGACCGGGCCGTCAGCAGCACCTTCCGGATCGTCGCGCCGGACCGTACGAGCTTCCCCGAGGCCCGCTTCTACTGGGACGGGCAGCGTTCCTCGGTCCCGTGCACGCGCTCGGCGGACGCCCGTCAGCTGATGTGCGACGCCGGGAGCCGCGCCGGCTTCGTCTTCCCGTCGAACGAGCAGACCCGGCTGGGCGTCGACCTGCAGGTGGACGCGGACGCCCCGCAGGGCACCACCCTGCACGGCGGCGAGTGGTCGACCGACGGTGCGGCGCCGGCGCTGTTCGCCGTCGCCACCCCGGTGACCGGCCCCAAGGGAGACAAGGGGGACCGGGGAGACGACGGCAAGCCTGGCCACCACGGCAAGCCCGGGCGCCCCGGCCCCAAGGGCGAGAAGGGCGAGAAGGGAGACCAGGGCGAGAAGGGAGACAAGGGAGACCGCGGCGAGAAGGGCGACAAGGGGGAAAGGGGCGAGATCGGCAGGCCGGGCCACACGGGGCCCCGCGGCCCGCAGGGCGAGCCCGGACCCGCCGGCGGCCCGAAGGGAGACAAGGGCGACAAGGGCGAGAAGGGAGACAGGGGCGACCGCGGCGAGAAGGGGGACAAGGGCAACAGGGGCGAGACCGGCAAGCCGGGCCCGCGCGGCCCGCAGGGCCCCAAGGGCCACCCCGGCAAGCCCGGCCCGGTCGGACCGCAGGGCCCCAAGGGTCCGAAGGGCGAGATGGGCAAGCCCGGGAAGCCCGGCGACTGCAAGTGCGGCGGCGGCCACCACGAGCACCCCAAGGCCAAGATCGTCAGCCCCGGCAAGGGACTGGGCGTCCGCTCCGGCCCCGGCACCCACTACAAGAAGCACGGCAAGATCCCGACCGGCACGGTGGTCAAGCTCCAGTGCAAGGTCAACGGCCAGAACATCGACGGGAACGCGATCTGGTACAAGCTCGCCGACGGCTCCGGCTGGATCTCCGCCCGCTACGCCCTGAACCTCAACAAGGTCCCGTTCTGCTGACCCCCGCCACCGCCTGACACAGCCCCCCGGCCCGCCGGCCGGGGGGGCTGTTGGCCCATCGGCCGCCGGAAGCGGTCGCCGGCACGGGATGAGGGGAGAGGGCGGGAATCGACCCCGCCCACAAGCCCTGCCTCCAGCAGGCCCGGGCGGGCCGTTGATCGTCGTGGACTCCTCCGCCCTGGTCCTGTTCCTCACGGACAGGGGCTCCCGGGGCGCAGCGGCCCGCCGGCGCATCGACGCCGCGTACGTCGCCCTCGCCGAGACACTGGGCGTCCCCCTGCTGACGGCGGACGCGCGCATCGAACGAGGCGTTCGGAAACCGCGGTGCCCCATCGAGGTCATCGCCGCCGACAGCGACCAGCCTGCGCATGACGAAGGCCCCGCCCCCCGGAACCGGGGTGCGGGGCCTTCGCCCACATGGGATGAGTGGAGATGGCGGGAATCGAACCCGCGTCCAACGGTGCAGAAGCAGGGCTTCTCCGAGCGCAGTCCGCTGCGCTTTTCTCGGCCCCGGAGATCACACGGACAAGTCTCCGACGGGCTCAGTCACTGTTTGATTTCCCTCCAACCCCCGTGACCGGGGCTAGAGGTTTAGATCCCTTGTTGACGCCAGGATCCGGACCGGGACCACTTCCGGGCTGACGCTCCTCACAGAGGCTTCAGCTCACTGTTATTAGGCAGCGAGGGTGAAGCGGGAGTTATCGCTCTTGGAGTTGGCGATTATTTTTTGCGACATGTGGTTAGCGAGATCATTGCCGCTTCCTCGGCTCGCTTCCCCTGCATCGACATCCGCTGTCGAAACCGATCATCCCCATGTTTTTTTAACAATGTGCTCCACCCCGGGGGGCGGTGCTGACGTCATGGTACGCGAAGTGGACCACCGCGTGCCAGGTGATTACACCGTGCCCCGCTGCTTGCGACGGATGGCTGAGATCACCCGGTTCGTCTCGCGGGTGTCCTGCTTCTCCCGCATCGTCTGCCGCTTGTCGTACTCCTTCTTGCCCCTCGCCAGGGCGATCTCGACCTTGGCTCGGCCGTCCTTGAAGTACAGGGCGAGGGGCACGATCGTGTGGCCCGACTCGTCCGCCTTGCGCTCCAGCTTGTCGATCTCCTCGCGGTGCATGAGGAGCTTGCGCTTGCGCCGGGCGCTGTGGTTGGTCCAGGTGCCCTGGCTGTACTCCGGCACGTGCACGTTGTAGAGCCAGGCCTCCCTGCTCTCCACCGACACGAAGCCGTCGACCAGCGAGGCCCGTCCCTGGCGCAGGGACTTGACCTCGGTACCGGTGAGCACCAGTCCGCACTCGTAGGTGTCGAGGATCGCGTAGTCGTGCCGCGCCTTCTTGTTCTGGGCGATCAGCTTGCGCCCTTTTTCCTTAGCCATAGTGCGGTCATTTTCGCACTACGGACCCACCCCGAGGCCACCCAATACCGTGACGGCCCGCTCCTCGGCCCGCTCGCCGGCCGGCACGTCCGGGGTGATGCCGCCGCCGTCGAGGCTGCGGCCGGCCGGGGTGCGGTACGTGCCCACCGTCAGCTCGGCCACCGAGCCGTCGGGGAGCTCGGTCGGCATCTGCACGGCGCCCTTGCCGAAGGTCCGGCTGCCCACCGCCACCGCCCGCCCCCGATCCTGGAGCGCGCCCGTGACCAGCTCGGCGGCGCTCATCGTGCCGCCGTCGACGAGGGTCACCAGCGGCCGGGTCGTGTCCCCGCCCGGCGCGGCGTTCAGCACGCGCTGCTCGCCCCGCACGTCGTAGGTCGCGACGAGCCCGCCGTCCAGGAAGGCGGAGGCGGCCGTGACGGCCTCGGCGACCAGCCCGCCGCGGTTGCCGCGCAGGTCGAGCATGACGCCACCGCCGGCCGGGGCCGCCTGGACGGCCGCCCTGACCCGCTCCCCCGAGCCGCGGGTAAAGGAGGTCACCTTGATGACGGTGACGTCGCCGGCGAGCTGCCGGACGGTCACCGGCTCGGTACTCAGCCGCTCGCGCAGGACGGTCTCGGTGAGGTCGGCGCCGTTCCTGCTCAGGTTGAGCACGACGGGGGTGCCTGCGGTACCCCGCAGCAGGGCGACCACGTCGGCCACGGCCAGGCCGGTCACAGCGTGCCCGTCGACGCTGAGCAGCCGGTCCCCGGCGCGCAGCCCGGCCCGCGCGGCCGGGCTGCCGGACTGGACCTCGTCGACCGTGATCATGCCGTCCCGGGCGCGCACGGCCCAGACCCCGACGCCGGTCCAGTGCCCGTCCAGGTCTTCGGCGAAGGCGGCGTACTCGCCCCGGTCGTAGACGGTGCCCCAGCGGTCGCCGCTGCGGCTGACCACCTCCTGCGCGGCCTTCTTGCCCGACTTGCCCTCGGCGACGGCCTCGGCGGCGGCGCGGGCGACTGCCTCGCGGTCGGCCGTGCCCTCCGCGCGCCGGGCACCGGGCACCGGTGCGTCCGCCGGCGCGGCGGCCGCGGCCCCGTCGTCGCGGTCCCAGCAGCCGGTCAACGCGCCGACGGCGACGACGGCGACGAAGGTTAACGTCAGAACGGCCCCGCGACGTGGGTCGCGGGGCCGGAGACGGAAGGCGGGCAGACCCGGCATGGCGCCGAGTCTAGGACAAGCCCCGCGCCGGTACGGATGGTCGGCCGGACCGCCTGCGGGGCGCTTGTCACACCTTCAGGTACTTGCGCAGAGCGATGAAGGCGGCCATGGAGGGCATCAGGAGGCCGATGAAGAGCACGTACGGAAGCTTGGCCAGCACCGATCCCCAGCCCATGAAGTCGATGAGCTGGATCTTGTCCCGCAGGCCGACACCGTGGTCGATCACGAAGTACTGGCCGGAGACGAGCATGACGCAGGCGAAGAAGGCGCCGATGAGCCCGGCGACGGCGGCCTCCATGATGAAGGGGACCTGGATGTAGAAGCTGGAGGCGCCGACCAGGCGCATGATCCCGGTCTCCCGCCGGCGGCTGAACGCCGAGACGCGCACGGTGTTGACGATCAGCAGCAGCGCCACGATCAGCATGATCGCCATGATGCCGATGGCCGCCATGTTGAGGTAGTTGAGGATCCTGAAGAGGTCGTCGATCGCCTGGCGCTGGTCGTCGACGGTGTGGATGCCGTCACGGCCCGCGAAGGCGGAGGTGACCACCTTGTACTTCTCCGGGTTCTTGAGCTTGACCCGGAAGGACTCCTGCATCTGGTCGGGGGTGATGGAGGAGGCCAGAGCCGTGTGCCCGTACTGCTCCTGGTAGTGCTTGTACGCCTCGTCGGCCGACTCGTAGGTCACCGACTTGACCAGGGACATCGCCTTGAGCTCGGACTCGATCTGCTTCTTCTGCTCGTCGGTCACGGCGCCCTTGCGGCAGGTCGCCACGCCCCCGGCGCTGTTGGCGGCGGCCTCTCCGGCCTCCTGGGCGTCCTGCTTGTTGCAGAGGTAGATCGAGACGTTGGCCTTGTCGTACCAGTAGCCCTTCATCCTGCCCACCTGCTCGCTCATGAGCAGGGAGCCGCCGAACAGGGCCAGCGACAGGGCCACGGAGATGATGACCGCGAAGGTCATGGTGAGATTGCGGCGGAGGCCGACGCCGATCTCGGACATGACGAACTGGGCGCGCATGACTCTGGGGGCCTTTCAGTGCTGGTAGCCGTAGACGCCGCGCGACTGGTCGCGCACGAGTCGGCCCTGTTCGAGTTCGATGACGCGCTTGCGCATCTGGTCGACGATCTGCTGGTCGTGCGTCGCCATGATCACGGTCGTGCCGGTCCGGTTGATCCGGTCCAGCAGCTTCATGATCCCGACAGAGGTCTGGGGGTCGAGGTTGCCGGTGGGCTCATCCGCGATCAGCAGCGCCGGACGGTTGACGAAAGCGCGGGCGATGGCCACGCGCTGCTGCTCGCCGCCGGACAGCTCGCCGGGCATGCGCTCCTCCTTGCCGCCCAGGCCGACCAGTTCGAGGACCTGCGGGACGGCCTTGCGGATCTCGCCCCGGGGCTTGCCGATGACCTCCTGCGCGAAGGCCACGTTCTCGGCCACCGTCTTGTTGGGCAGCAGGCGGAAGTCCTGGAAGACGGTCCCCAGCTGGCGCCGCATCTGCGGGACCTTCCAGTTGGAGAGCTTGGCGAGGTCCTTGCCCAGGACGTGCACCTGGCCGTGGCTCGCCCGCTCCTCGCGCAGGATGAGCCGGAGGAACGTCGACTTGCCGGAGCCGGACGAACCGACCAGGAAGACGAACTCGCCCTTCGCGATGTCGAGGGAGACTTCTCTGAGTGCGGGACGGCTCTGCTTCGGGTAGGACTTGGAGACGCTGTCGAATCGGATCACGGGTGCACCACGGTCGCCGGGGGTAGGTGAGCGTGACCCTACGCGAACGGGCGCGAGGTGGGGACCCGGCATCCGGAGTTGTCCGCTTTATCCCTCGGTCCTGGAGGGTCCGGACCGCGATTGCCCGGACGGGCCGCGCCGAATGTCGGCAAAGCTGGCACAGTGGTAGGGGGAACGGTCCGGTTCCCCGCGCCGTTATAGGCAAGAAGGATGACCGAGGGGACGAGAGGAGGAGCGCATGACATATGACCGGCTCGTGTGCGCGAACTGCGCCGCACCCGTCAGCCAGGGCCGCTGCCCGGTGTGCCGGGCGAACCGGGAGCGCCTCCAGCAGGAGGGCCCCTTCTCCGGCCTGAACCCCGTGGCGCTCATCGCGCTCATGGTGGTCCTCGTGGCAGCTCTGGTGCTGGTGGCCCAGCAGACCGCCTAGGAGGCGCCGCCGGGCGGGTCGGCGCCGGTGCTCGTCGGTGCCCGCGCCGCGTACCGATCACATGCGGCGGAAGGGCCCGGACAACCTGTGGTGTCCGGGCCCTTCCCGTGTTCCGTGCGCGCGGCATGCGCGGTGCGCGCCTTACGCGGTCTGCTCCTGCTGCTTGCGCCAGCGGATGCCCGCCTCCAGGAAGCCGTCGATCTCGCCGTCGAGGACCGCCTGCGGGTTGCCGACCTCGAACTCGGTGCGCAGGTCCTTGACCATCTGATAGGGGTGCAGGACGTAGGAGCGCATCTGGTTGCCCCAGGAGCTGCCGCCGTCCTTGAGGGCGTCCATCTTGGCCTGCTCCTCCTGGCGGCGCCGCTCCAGCAGCTTGGCCTGGAGGACGTTCATGGCGCTGGCCTTGTTCTGGATCTGCGAGCGCTCGTTCTGGCAGGAGACGACGATGCCGGTCGGGATGTGCGTGATGCGCACGGCCGAGTCGGTGGTGTTGACGCCCTGTCCGCCGGGGCCGGAGGCGCGGTAGACGTCCACGCGCAGCTCGGACTCGTCGATCTCGACGTGGTCGCTGGTCTCGACGACCGGGAGCACCTCGACGCCCGCGAAGGAGGTCTGGCGGCGGCCCTGGTTGTCGAAGGGGGAGATGCGCACCAGGCGGTGGGTGCCCTGCTCCACGGAGAGGGTGCCGTAGGCGTAGGGGGCCTTGACGACGAAGGTGGTCGACTTGATGCCGGCCTCTTCGGCGTACGAGGTCTCGTAGATCTCGGTGGAGTAGCCGTGGCGCTCGGCCCAGCGCAGGTACATGCGCTGGAGGCGCTCGGCGAAGTCGGAGGCGTCGACGCCGCCGGCCTCGGCACGGATGTTGACCAGGGCCTCGCGCTCGGCGTACTCGCCGGAGAGCAGGGTCCGGACCTCCATCTCGTCCAGCGCCTTGCGGACGGACACCAGCTCGGCCTCGGCCTCGGCGAGGGTGTCCGCGTCGTCCATCTCCTGGGCGAGCTCGAACAGCACCCCGAGGTCGTCGATGCGCCCGCGCAGGGTCTCGGTCTTCCGGACCTCGGCCTGGAGGTGCGAAAGCTTGCTCGTGATCTTCTGGGCGGCTTCCGGGTCGTCCCACAGGGACGGCGCGGCGGCCTGCTCCTCGAGCACGGCGATATCTGCCCTCAGCTTGTCGAGGTCCAGGACGGCCTCGATCGACCCCATGGTCGAGGAGAGGGACTTCAGCTCTTCGGAAACATCGACGACTGCCACGGGTCCAGCCTAGCCGGTCCGCGGGCGAGCCCGTCCGGGCAGGCCGGATCACCCGTTCTGATGAAGGCTCGCGCGGGCGTACGCTCACCGTATGACCGTTCTCCTCGTCAAGCGCCGCCATGTGGACTACATGCGCGTCACGACGGCGAGCTGTCAGCCGCCGGACCGAACCCAAGCCTGATCCGCCCCGATCCGACTTGGTCCTGTACGCGGTCCGAGCGGTCGCCGGCACCATCCCCGCCGACGGCCCCGCCCCACCCGCTGCCCCGCCACCTCTGGGGAACAGGACCCCGTGACATCCGAAACGGAGCCGTCATGCCGTCCGTGCACTCCCTCCCCGTCCTGGACCTCTCCCAGGCCGACGACCCGGCCCTGCGGGCCGCATTCCTGAAGAAGCTGCACGCAGCAGCCAGGGACACCGGTTTCCTGCACCTGACCGGGCACGGCGTGACCGCCGCCGAGAGTGCCCGCATCCTGGAGGTCACCCGGACCTTCTTCGCCCTTCCGGAGGCCGACCGGCTCGCGGTGAGCAATCTGAATTCCCCGCACTTCCGCGGGTACACCCGGATCGGGCACGAGCTGACCGGCGGGGCCTCCGACTGGCGCGACCAGCTGGACGTGGGCGCCGAGCGGCCCGCGCCGGCGGTGGGCCCGGACGACCCGCCGTACCTGTGGCTGGAGGGCCCGAACCAGTGGCCGGCGGCCCTCCCCGAGCTCCGCACGGTGGTCCTGGACTGGCAGACGCGCCTGGCGGCGGTGGCGCACCGCCTGCTCCAGGAACTCCTGGTCTCCATCGGCGCCCCGGCCGACTTCTTCGACGAGGCCTTCGCCGACCGCCCCCACCTGCACACCAAGCTGATCCGCTACCCCGGGTCCGCCCCCTCCGGCGCCGACCAGGGGGTCGGCGCGCACAAGGACTACGGCTTCCTCACCCTCCTGCTCCAGGACTCCGTGGGCGGCCTCCAGGTGGTCCGGGACGGCGGCTACGTGGACGTGCCGCCGATGCCGGGGGCCTTCGTGGTGAACCTGGGCGAGCTGCTGGAGATCGCGACCGAGGGCTACCTGACGGCGACCGACCACCGGGTGGTCAGCCCGCCGGGTGCGGTGGAGCGGTTCTCGGTGCCGTTCTTCTACAATCCGCGGCTGGACGCGGTGGTGGAGACCGTGCCGGGCGACTACCTGCGCGCGGCCCCCGGGGTCGCGCACGACGCGTCCAACCCGCTGCACGCCGAGTACGGCCGCAACGAACTGAAGGGCTGGGTCCGCGCTCACCCGGCCGTCGCCCGGCGCTGGCACCCCGAGCTGGTGGCCGCCTGAGCCGCGCCTGCGCCCCGTACCGGCGCGTGCCGGGGCCGGACCTTCGCGGGGAGGTCCGGCGTTCAAGGCCCGGGGGCGCGGCGGAGCCCGGAGTGGGCCCTGCCTCCGGGCGGAGCCCCGCAGGGGCGCCGCCCCGGCGTCACGGCACCCGCGGAACGGACTGCTTGTTGTCCTGGCGGGGCTGCGGCTCATCGCCCCCGGAGAAGGCCAGCCAGCCTCCCAGACCGAGGGCCGCGGCCAGGGCCACCGCGACCGCGGACAGGGTCAGCCGCCGCTTGCGCGCGGCCTCGGCCCGGTGCCGGGCCGAGCCGGGCCGGTGCCCGCCGGCCGGGCGCGGCACCCGGGCGGTGCCCAGCGCCCCGCCGGCCAGCTCGTCCGGTCCCGGAACCCGCATCGAGGTGTGGGTGTCCCGGTTGGAGTCGGTGGCCGACCCCGGCACCAGCGGGACCACGCCGCGCCGCCGCACCGGGTCGGTGGAGGGCTCCTCCGGCACCGCCGGCTCCGGCTCCGCGTCGTCCGGCTCGTCCACGTCGAGCGGCGGCATTCCGGCCAGCATCGGCAGCAGGTCACGCAGCCGGGCCGACAGCTCCGAGGCCCGCAGGCGCGAGGCCGGGGCCTTGGCCAGGCACTGCACGACCAGCTGCCACAGCTCGTCGGGGATGCCCGGGAGCGGGACGACGGTCTCCGTCACGTGCCGGCGCAGTACCGCGCCCGGGTGGCCGCCGCCGAAGGGTGTGAACCCGGCCAGCAGCTCGTACAGGACGGTGGCCAGGGCGTATATGTCCACGGCCGCGCGCGGGGGCAGGCCCTCCACGATCTCCGGGGCGAGGTAGTCCGGAGTGCCGATGATGCGGGTCGCCGGGGCGTTGGACCTGCCCGCTGCGGCCCGCCGGGGGGAGTCGATCAGCTTCGCGACGCCGAAGTCGGTCAGCAGGGCGGGGTGCGAGCCACCGGGGCCGAGCGCGCCCTGCATGTCGAGCAGGACGTTCTCCGGCTTGACGTCGCGGTGGACGACTCCCGCCGCGTGCGCCGCGGCCAGCGCGTCGGCCACGTCGGCGACGATCGCCACGGCCGCCTCGGGGGCCAGCCTGCGCTCGCGGTCGAGCCGCGTGCGCAGGTCCGTGCCGCGTACGAGGTCCATGACGAGGGCGAGGTCGTTGCCGTCCACGACGAGGTCGCGGACGGAGACGACGTGCGGATGCTCCAGGCCGAGCAGGGCGCTGCGCTCCTGGACGAAGCGTCCGACCAGTTCCTGGTCGGACGCGAGGTCCTCGCGCAGGAGTTTGACGGCGACGGGGCCGTCGGGCCCCTCGCCCAGCCACACCGTGCCCGCGCTGCCGCGCCCCAGGATCTGGTGCGCCGTGTACCGGCTGCCGATTTTCCGTGCCACGACTGCTCCCTCAGTGGCTGGCGTACGCCCCAAAGCTACGCGGCCCGGCGGGCTTCGAAGGCCAGCAGGGGGCCCGATTCGCGACGACCTTCACATCTGGGGGCGAAATCACGCCCTGGATGTCGACAAATCCACGAGGTCGCCGCCGGGGCCCCGCCTCAGGGGCTGCCGGAGCCGGAGGAACCCGACGAGCCCGCCGCGTCACCGATGCCGGCGACCCAGTCCACGACGTCGGTGCCCCAGGTCCACACCTGGTCCCACCATCCCCGGCCGGTGCCGACCCACTCCTGGAGCGGGGTCAGCTCCCAGACCAGCCAGCCCGCCACGAAGAACACCAGGATCAGCACCAGGCAGCCCTTGAGGCAGCCGAGGCCGGGGATGCGCACCGGGTTGGCGCTGCGGCGGCGCGGCTCGCGCGGCTCCCGGGGGGCCGGGGGCTGCGGCGGGGCCTGCTGGGGCTGCTGCGGCTGCCGGTACTGCGGCTGCTGCGGGGGCTGCTGGTACTGCTGGGGCTGACGCTGCTGCGGCTGGTAGTGCTGCGGCGGCGGGGGCGGCGGCGCGTACTGCTGCTGTGGAGGCTGCTGCGGCTGGCGGTATTGGGGCTGCTGCGGCTGCTGATACTGCTGTTGCTGCTGCGGCGGGCCCTGCCGGTACTGCGGCGGCTGCTGGGGTCGGTGCGGCGGGGGCGCCTGGCGCTGCGGGCGGCGGCGCAGCGGGTCGTCCTGGGGGTCGAGGTACTGCATCTGCGTCTGCTCGTTGCGGTCCCGGGCGGCCCGCATCTGCGACTGCCACGGGTGCGGCGCGTCGGGCTGCTGCACTGGTGGCATGACCGAGGTCGGGTCGGCGCCGGGGCCGGCCGTCTGCCCCGGCCCCCCGGGCCGGGGAGCCCCGGTGGGCAGCACCGAGGTGGCGTCGGCGGCGCCGACCGGCGGCAGGACGCCGGTCATGGCCTCCGGGTCGTACGCGCCCGCCGGGGAGGCCGCCCCGGACGGCAGCACCTGGGTGGGGTCCGCGGCGCCCGGGGTCTCGGGGACCGGGGCCGGCGAGGGGTCGGGCGCGAGCAGGGCTCCCACCCCGAGCGCGGCCTCCACCTCGGCAGCCGTGGAGTGCACGCCGATACCGGCGGCGACCACGCGCAGGCCGCGGGCCAGGCTCGCGGCGCTGGGGCGCTCGTTCGGCTCCTTGCGCAGGCAGCGCTCGATGACCGTCCACAGCGGCTCGGGCACGGTCGAGGGGCGCTGCGGCTCCTCGCTGAGGTGGCGGTGGAGCACTTCGAGCGCGGTGCCCCCGGCGAACGGCGGGCGGCCGGTGAGCAGCTCGTAGAGGAGGATGCCGGCGCCGTAGACATCGACGGCGGAGGTCTGCGGGCGGCCCTCGGCGGACTCGGGGGCGACGTAGGCCGGGGTACCGACGAACTCGTGCGTACGGGTCAGTCCCGGGGAATCCGCGAGCCGGGCGATGCCGAAGTCGGTGAGCATCGGCCGCATCTGCCCGCCGCGCTCGTCGAGCAGCACGTTGGCGGGCTTGAGGTCGCGGTGCACCACGCCGTCGGTGTGGCTGGCGGCGAGCGCGTCGGCGATCTGGGCGGTCAGCAGGCTCGCGGCGACGGACGTGAAGGGGCCGTTCTCGCGCAGGTACCGGTGCAGGTCCGGGCCGTCGATCAGGTCCATGACCAGGGCGAGGAGGTCGCCCTCGACCACGAGGTCGCGGGTGCGGACGATGTTGGGGTGGGTCAGGCGCAGCAGGACGGAGCGCTCCCGCAGGAAGCGCATGACGATGTCGGCGTCCTGGGCCAGCTCCTCCTTGAGGACCTTGATGGCCACGGTCTCACCGGGCTGTCCCGCGACCGCCGCCTCCGCGCCGGCGGCCTCCCTCTGGCGGGCACGCCAGACAGTGCCCGTGGCGCCGCGCCCGAGCGGCTCCTCGAGCAGGTACTTGCTGCCGACTGGCCGCACGTCTCGCGCTCCCCTGCTGTCGTCTGCTGTGGTCGATCCGTCGAATGGTTTTCCGGCCCACTCTAGGGGGTGTCCCCCCGGAAGACGCCGGTCCCCGGAGGTTGGTTGCCGCACATATGTACGGAGGGTGACGTTTTCGGGGTATGCCGGAGGCGATTTTCCCCTCTTTCACCCGCTCGTGGTTCGGATTCGGCCGGACCACGGTCCGACCCGCGACAGATCAAGATCATTTATTGCCGGGTGCCGGGCGTGTTGTCCGCGACAGGTGCGAGGATGCACCCGTACGGACGGCACGGGACGGGAGCCCCGCCTTCCGGGCAGACCTGACCGGACGACGCGTCCGTGCCGGGCGGGGGGCGATCGGCACGCGTGTCGCGGGTCCCCTGCCGGGCGCACACACCGGCGCACCGCGCAGAAGGGACCGCTGACGGCGATGCAGATCCGGCTGACCGTCCTCGGGTCGCGCAGCGGCCACCAGACCGCGACCGCCCCCGCGAGCTGTGACGTGCTCGTCACCGCGCCCGCCGGCACCGCGCTGGCCGCGGTCGCCTCCGGGCTCGCGGCCACCGTCGGCGGCCCCGACACCGGGGGCACGGTCGTGCTGTACGCGGGCTCCGAGCGCCTCGACCTCCAGCGGCGGGTGCTGGGCCAGCCGCCGCTGGTGGACGGCGCGGTGCTGGCAGTGAACGCGCCGATGCCGGACGTACTGCCCGAGGACGGCCTCGGCACACCCCAGCTGCACGTCGTGGCCGGACCCGACGCGGGCGGCGTGCACCTGCTGCACGGCGGGCAGATCCGCGTCGGACGGTCCGCCGACGCCGACGTTCCGCTGGACGACCCCGACGTGTCCCGGATGCACTGCGCGGTGACGGTGATCGGCGGCGGCCGGGTCGCCGTGGCCGACCTCGGCTCCACCAACGGCACCGCCGTCGACGGCTCCCCGGTCGGGCTCCAGCCGGTCGCCCTGCCCCCCGGAGCCCTGCTGCGGGTCGGCGAGTCCACCCTGCGGCTGGCGCCCGCGAGCGCGCCCGCGCTGGCGGTGACCCCCGACCAGGAAGGCCACCTGTCGCTCGCGGCCCCCGCGAGCTCCGGCGGCTCCGAGGGCCCCACGGGCGCCTTCCCCGACGCCCCCGGGAGCGCGGCGGGCGCCCGCGGCCCGGCCGGGCCGGAGGAGTACGACCCGCACGGGCCGCGCGGCCTGCACGCCCCGGCCACCGCCCCCCGTACGACACCGGGCGCCTCCGGGACCGCCCCGGAGACCACCGGGCCGTACGGACCGACCGGCGCGGCCGGCGCCGCCCGTCCGGACACGCCCGCCTCCCCCGGAGGCCCCGGCGCGGCCGGTCCGGACGGGGCCCGGCCCGGATCCGGCCGCCGCCGGGGCCTCGGCGCGTGGGCCCGCCGGTGGGTGCGCGGGGAGGACATCGCGGAGGACATCGCGGAGGCGGTCGTCGCAGCCGCCGCGCCGCACCCCGACGACCCGGCCGCGCTGCTGCTGGCCGCGATGGGGCCCACCGGGCGCCTGTGGTCGCGTACGTCCGGGCGGGCCGGTGGCTCCGCGCTGCTGGAGGTCGGGCTCGGCGCCGGGAACCGGCTGTCGCTGCCCGCCGTCGGCGCCCTCGGCCTGGCGGGCCCGCGGGCCCGGCTGTCCGGGGCCGCCCGCTGGGTGGTCGCACAGCTCGCGGGACTGCACGCACCGGGGCAGCTGGAGATCGTGCTGGTCTGCGCCGACCGGGTCCGCCCGCTCGCCGACCGGCGGCGCGACTGGGGCTGGCTGGGCTGGCTGCCCCACGTACGGCCCGCGCACGGCCAGGACTGCCGCCTGCTCCTCGCGTACGACCGCGACCAGGCCGCCGCCCGCACGGCGGAGCTGACCCGGCGGCTCGACGACGGTCCGCTCGGCGCGCACTGGGCGAGTACCTCTCCCGAGCAGGTCCGGGAGGCGGCCGACGCCTACGCGGGTCCGTACACGCTCCTCGTCCTCGACGGCGACCCCGGCACCGGCGCGCTGCGCGACATCACCGGCCGGCTCGCCTCGCACGGCCCGGCCGCCGGGATCCACGTGCTGGTGCTCGCCGAGGCTCCGGCCGCCACCCCCGCCTCGCCGGTCCACGACACCTACGAGGCCGCCTGCGCGGCCACCCCCGCGTTCCGGGACTGCGGCGCGGTCGCCCTGCTCAGCGGGGACGTGGCCACGGCCGTGCAGACCTTCGCGGTCCGGGGCGGCCATCCCGTTCCGTCCGGCAGCACGGCCGTCTCCGACGCCGTCTCCACCGCCTGGGCCGAGCGGTTCGCCCGGGCCCTGGCCCCCCTGCGGCCCACCGACGGCGGGGCCTGCGGACCGGGCCGTCCCACGGCCGCGACGCTGCCCGCCACGGCCCGGCTGCTGGACGAGCTGGGACTGGCCCGGGCCACCCCGGCCTCCCTGATGGCCCGCTGGGCGGCCGCCACCGACCAGGGCCAGGGCCAGGGCGGCCTCGCCGAGATCGTGCTCGGCAGCGGGCGGCGCGGCCCCGTCGGCACCGAGCTGGTCCACGACGGCCCGCACCTGATCGTGGAGGGGCCCGCCGGGAGCGGGCGGACCGAGCTCCTGCGGTCGGTGGCCGCGTCACTGGCCGCGGGCGCCCGCCCGGACCGGCTCGGGCTGGTCCTCCTCGACGGGGCGGGCGGCGAGCGCGGCGACGGGCTGCTGCCCTGCACCGAACTCCCGCACGTCTCCGCGCACCTGGTCGCCTCCGATCCGCTGCGCATGCGGGAGTTCGCCCAGGCACTGGGCGCGGAGCTCAAGCGGCGGGCCGAGCTGCTGGACGGCGTCCCCTTCGCCGAATGGCACGCGCAGCGCGAGGTGTCGGGCCGGATGGTCGCGCCCCGCCGGCCCGCCCCGGGCGAGGTCCGCGGCGACGACGGCTCCGCACCCGCCTCGCCGGGCCCCGGCGAGGCGGTACGGACGGGGACGCTCCGGCTGCGCGCCGCGGCGACCCGTACGGAACCGGTCGGGCCGAGCCCGCTGCCCCGCCTGGTGGTGCTGGTCGACGACCTCGACGCGCTGGTCGCGCCCGGGCTGGGCAGTGCCGGCCGGCCCGCCGCCGGCTCGGTGGTGCGGGCGCTGGAGGCGGTGGCCCGTGACGGTGCCCGGCTCGGCGTGCACCTGGTCGCGAGCACCTCCCGACCGGACCGCACGGCCGACACCGGCCCGGCCCGGACGGCGGCCCTGCGGGTGGAGCTCGAAGGCCCGGACCAGCCGGGGCCCGGCCGCGGCGTGCTGCGCTTCGCGGACGGCCGCACGGTCCCCTTCCAGGCAGGCCGGGTCACCGGGCGGATCCCCCGGACGGCGACCCTGCGACCGACGGTGGTGCCGGTGGAGTGGGAGCGGATGGGCGATCCGCCGGCCCGCCGGCCGGTGCGCGAACTGGGCAACGGCCCGACCGACCTCGCGCTGCTGGCCAGCGCCCTGGACCGAGCCGCGCACCTGGTCTCGGCGATACCCGTGCTGTTCCCTCCGGCGCCCCAGGACGCCTCGTAGCGGCGCCTCCCGGTGGCACTTCCCGCTGGCACCTCCCGGCGCCATGGACCTTCGCGGCCACCGCACCGTCCGGGACACCCCTGGGCCTCTCCTGCGGTTCGCGTCGGCGGGGCCCGCAGCGCCCGGTGCCGGGCGGCACGGCCGGCGTCGCCCGAACATGACGGCCCCGGCCGCGCGGCCGTCCCGGTGAGGCGGTATTGCGGGGTCGAGCGGGTCGGCGTAGACCTTGTGGTCCGGGACACACCACGGGCATCGGGGGCAGAACCATGCGCGAGCACGGAACGGGCCGTACGCATCTCAGGTGGGCGGTGCTGGCCGCGGCGGGCGCGCTCGCGCTGACCGCGTGCGGCAGCGACGCGGAGCGGGAATCCCCGGCGCCGCAGGGCGCCACGGCCTCGCCCGGAGTGGAGTTACCCCGGCTGGACGGCGAGGAACTCCAGGTCGCGGCGGTCTGGACGGGGCCCGAGCAGGAGAACTTCACCAAGGTCCTGAAGGAGTTCGAGAAGCGGACGGGGGCGTCGGTCACCTTCGTCCCGGCCCAGGACCCGATCGTCACCTTCCTCGGCACCAAGATCGCCGGCGGGGCTCCACCGGACGTCGCGCTGCTGCCGCAGGTCGGGGCCCTGGTCTCGGCGGTGCAGAACAAGTGGGCGCAGCCGGTGGGCCCGGAGGCGCAGGCGCAGCTCGACAAGAACTACTCGGCGGGCTGGAAGTCCCTGGGCGCGGTCGACGGCACCCAGTACGGCGTCTACTACAAGGCTGCCAACAAGTCGCTGATCTGGTATAACGCGAAGGCCTTCGAGGCGGCGGGCGTGAAGCCGCCGACGACCTGGAAGGAACTGATCACCGCGGCGGACACCCTGTCGGCGTCGGGCACCCCGGCGGTCTCGGTCGCAGGAGCGGACGGCTGGACCCTCACGGACTGGTTCGAGAACATCTACCTCTCGCAGGCCGGCCCGGAGAAGTACGACCAGCTGGCCGCGCACCGGATCAAGTGGACCGACGACAGCGTCCAGCAGGCCCTGACCACGCTCGGTGAGTTGTTCGGACGCAAGGACTTTCTGGCGGGCGGCACGAGCGGGGCACTGGCCACCGAGTTCCCGAAGTCGGTGACGCAGACCTTCACGGGCGGCGACCGGCCGGCGGCCGCGATGGTCTTCGAGGGCGACTTCGTGGCGGTCAACATCGGACAGACCGAGGCGAAGATCGGCGAGGACGCCCTGGTCTTCCCCTTCCCGGCGGTCGGCGCGAAGGCCCCCGTGGTCTCGGGCGGTGACGTCGCCGTCGCGCTGAAGCCGTCGAAGGGCGCGCAGGCGCTGCTGACGTTCCTGGCGTCGGCGGACGCGGCGCAGATCCAGGCCCGTGAGGGCGGTTTCATCTCCCCGAACAAGGCGGTCGACCCGGCGGCGTACCCGGACGACATCCAGCGGGGCATCGCCAAGGCGCTGATCGCGGCGGGCGACGACTTCCGTTTCGACATGTCGGACCAGGCGCCGTCGGCGTTCGGCGGGACGCCGGGCGCGGGCGAGTGGAAGGCACTCCAGGACTTCCTGGCGAACCCGTCGGACGTGGCGGGCACCCAGGCGAAACTGGAGGCGGACGCGGCCAAGGCCTACGGGAACTGATCCCGTGACGGCCCCCGCCGCGCACGGTCTGTCCACCGAGGCACGGCGCCGCCGCCTGGTGGCGGCGGCGTTCCTCCTGCCGGCCCTGGTCCTGCTCGGCGCACTCGTCGTGCAGCCCATCGGCTTCTCGCTCTACCGCAGCTTCTTCGACCGGTCCGGCGAGGTGTTCGTCGGGGGCGACAACTACCGGGAGATCCTCACCGACGACGCCATTCGCACCGCCCTGAAGAACACGGCGGTGTGGGTGGTGCTCGCACCGGCCACGGCCACCGCCCTCGGGCTGATCTTCGCAGTGCTCACCGAACGGGTGCGCTGGGGCACGGCATTCAAGCTGCTGGTGTTCATGCCGATGGCGATCTCGATGCTGGCGGCGGGCATCATCTTCCGGCTCGTCTACGACCACGATCCCGACCGGGGCGCCGCCAACGCGGTCTGGGTCGGTGTCCACGACACCTTCGTACAGTCCTCGGCCTTCCCCAAGGCCCGGCCGGGCCGTGACTCGCCGCTGGCGGACGCGGGCGGGGGTGCCTTCGTGACCCGCGAGCCGGTGCGCGCGGGGAGCCCGGTGCTGCTGCCGCTGGTGGGCGTGGCCCCGGAGGCGCTGCCCGAGGGGACCCGTACGGCGGCCGCCCCGGCCGCGGCGGCGGGGAAGGTCACCGGCACCGTCTGGCAGGACTTCACCCGGGGCGGGGGCGGCGCGACGAACGTGATCGACCCGAACGAGCAGGGCTTCTCCGGGATGCGGGTCGAGGCGGTCAAGGACGGCCGGGTGGTCGATTCCGCCACGGCCCGCGCCGACGGCACCTTCACCCTGTCGGCGAAGGCCGACGGGGCACTGCTGCGGCTGCCCGCGGCCAACTTCCGGGAGGCGTACGGCGGCGTGGAGTGGCTCGGCCCGACGCTGGTCACCCCGGCGGTCATCGGCGCCTACGTGTGGATGTGGGCCGGCTTCGCGATGGTGCTGATCGGGGCCGGGCTGGCCGCCGTACCGCGTGAACTGCTGGAGGCGGCGCGGGTGGACGGGGCGAACGAGTGGCAGGTGTTCCGGCGGATCACCGTCCCGCTGCTGGCGCCGCTCCTGGCGGTCGTGCTCGTCACGCTCGTCATCAACGTCATGAAGATCTTCGACCTGGTCTTCGTGATCGCGCCGGGGGCGGTCCAGGACGACGCGAACGTCCTCGCGCTCCAGCTGTACCGGACCTCCTTCGGCACCGATGCCGATCCGGGTCTGGGCAGCGCCATCGCCGTGCTGCTGCTGGTGCTGGTGATCCCGGTGATGCTCGTGAACATCCGCCGCCTGCGCAAGGAGGGGGCCCGATGACCCGTACCGAGACCGACACCGACACCGACACCGGCACCGGCACGGCAGCCGGAACCCGCACCGGCGCCGGCGCGGCGCCGGCCTCGCGTTCGGCGCCGTGGGCCGGGCGGGCCGCCGGCCTGCTGGCCGGCGGGGCCGTGCGCGTCTTCCTGGTCGTGGCGGCGCTGTTCTGGCTGCTTCCCACCCTGGGGCTGCTCGTCTCCTCCCTGGTCGCCCCGGCCGATCTGAACGACGGCGGCTGGTGGCAGGTCTTCAGCGCGCCGTCGCAACTGACCGCTGGGAACTACGAGCGGCTGCTGGCCAACGAGACGATCACCTCCTCGCTGCTGAACACGTTCGCGATCGCGGTGCCGGCCACCCTGCTCGTGCTGGTCCTCGGCGCGTTCGCCGGATACGCCTTCGCCTGGCTGGAGTTCCCCGGACGGGACTGGCTCTTCCTCCTCGTCGTCGGACTGCTCGTCGTCCCCGTGCAGGTGGCGCTGATCCCGGTGTCGGAACTGTTCGGAACCATCGGGCTGTTCGAGACCACGGCGGGCGTGGTGCTCTTCCACACCGCGTTCGGGCTGCCCTTCGCCGTGTTCCTGCTGCGCAACTTCTTCGCGGAGATCCCGCGCGAATTGCTGGAGGCCGCCCGCCTCGACGGCGCCGGTGAACTGCGGCTGTTCACACGGGTGGTGCTGCCGCTGGGCGGCCCGGCCATCGCCTCGCTCGGCATCTTCCAGTTCCTGTGGGTGTGGAACGACATGCTGGTGGCGCTGGTCTTCGCCGACTCGGCCAACCCGCCGATCACGGTCGCCCTCCAGCAGCAGGTACGGCAGTTCGGGAACAACATCGACGTGCTGGCGCCCGGAGCGTTCCTGTCGATGGTGGTGCCGCTCGTCGTCTTCTTCGCCTTCCAGCGGCAGTTCGTCACGGGGGTGATGGCCGGCGCGGTCAAGTAACCCCGCCCCGACTCCCGTGCGACGTCGACGCTCCGTAACCCGAATGCCACACACCGCGTAACCCGAACGCCACGCCGGGGGTTCCTGGGCGAAATGCCCGCGCCGACCCCTGGATGTGCCGTGCCCCGGTTCAGCGTCATCGTGCCCGCGTACAAGGTGCAGGCCTACCTCCAGGAGTGTCTGGACTCGGTCCTGACCCAGTCGTACCCGGACCTGGAACTGATCGCCGTCGACGACGCCTCCCCCGACGCCTGTGGTGCGCTCATCGACGAGTACGCGGCCCGCGACCCCCGGGTGACCGCGGTGCACCTGGCCCACAACCTGGGGCTGGGCCCGGCGCGGAACGCCGGGCTGGCCCGGGCCGCCGGCGACTACGTGATCTTCCTCGACGGCGACGACACCCTCGCCCCGGGCGCCCTGCAGGCCGTCACCGACCGGCTGAAGGCCACCGGCTCCCCCGACGTCCTCGTCTACGACTACGCACGCGCCTACTGGTCCGGGGAACTGGTGCGCAACCGGCTCTCGCACCGGCTGTCCGAGGAGGGGCCGGCCAGCTTCCGGCTCGCCGACCGCCCCGCTCTGCTCGCCATGCTGATGGTGGTGTGGAACAAGGCGTACCGCCGCGAGTACGTCGAGCGCGAGGGCCTCGCATTCCCTCCGGGGCTCTACGAGGACGCCCCCTGGACCTATCCGGCGCTGCTGGCCGCGGAATCCGTCGCCGTCCTCGACCGGGTCTGCGTCCACTACCGTCAGCGGCGCACCGGATCGATCCTGACCACCCGCACCCCCCGCCACCTGGAGATCTTCGACCAGTACGACCAGGTCTTCGGCTACCTCGCCGGCCGGCCCGAGCTGGAGCGGTGGCGCTCCACCCTGCACCGCCGGATGGCCGAGCACTTCTGCGCCGTCCACTCCGACCCGCGTCGTCTCCCGCGCTCCGTCCGGGCCGAGTTCTTCCGCCGCGCCTCCGCCCTGCTGCGCCGCTACCGCGCCCCGGGCGACCGGAGTTCGCCGCCGCTGTCCCTGTCACGCACCGACCGGATCCGGCACGCCCTGATGCTGCTGGGCGCCCGGCGGAGCTACCGGCTGCTGTCGGTGCTGCGCTCGGCGGGGCTGGCGCTGGGCCGAGCCGCCTCGACGCTGGGGCGGGGCCTCGGGGAGTCCGCGCTGCGGCTGCACTACCGGATCCAGCGGCTGCTGCCACTGCGCCCGGAGCTCGCCGTCTTCTCCGCCTACTGGTACGGCGGTTACGCCTGCAACCCGGCGGCGATCGAGGCCAAGCTGCGCGAACTGGCGCCCCGGATGCGGACGGCGTGGATCTGCGACCCGGTACACGCCGCGACGCTCCCGCGGGAGACGGTGGCGCTGCGGCCGGGTTCGGCGGCGTACTGGAGCGCCCTGGCCCGGGCCGGATACCTGGTCTCGAACGTCGCCTTCGACCGTGCACTGGTCAAGCGGCCCGGCCAGGTCCTGCTCCAGACACAGCACGGCACCCCGCTCAAGCGGGTCGGCCTCGACCTCCAGGACCGGCCCGCGGCCGCCCCGACCACGGACTTCGCGGGCCTGCTGCGCGGCGCGGACCAGTGGGACTACCTGCTCTCCTCGAACCGGCACTCCACGCTGGTCTGGGAGAAGGCCGTCCCGTCCTCGTACACGACCCTCGAATACGGCTATCCGCGCAACGACCTCTTCCACCGGGCGAGCCGGACGGAGGTCCTGGAGCTGCGCGAACGCCTGGGGATCCCGGCGGGCTCGACGGCCATCCTGTATGCGCCCACCCACCGCGACTACCGCCGCAGCCGGCCGGACCACCTGGACTTCGAACGGCTCCTGCGCGAGCTGGGCCCGCGCTTCACGGTGCTGGTCCGCACCCACCTGACGTACGCGGACGCCGACCACCCGTGGGAGCCCCATCCGCGCCTCGTGGACGTCTCCTCCCACCCGTCGGTGGAAGAGCTGTGCCTGGCCTCCGACGCGCTGGTCACCGACTACTCGTCCCTGATGTTCGACTACGCGGTGCTGGACCGGCCCATCGTGATCCACGCGGACGACTGGGAGGCGTACGAGGCCGCCCGGGGCACCTACTTCGACCTGCGGTCGGCCCCGCCGGGGGCGATCGCCCGCACCCAGGACGAGCTGGTGGACATCTTCACCACGGGCCACTGGCAGGGCTCGCGCTCCGCCCAGCTGCGCTCGGCCTTCCGCGCGCGCTTCTGCTCCTACGACGACGGTCACGCGGCGGAGCGGGTGGTCCGCCGGGTCTTCCTGGGCCAGCCGACCCCGTCCCCGGCGGTCACCCCCTTCCCGGACCGCCACCCGGCCCCACCGGCCCCGGCCCCCACCGCCCCGGAGCTGGCGCTGTCCCCCGTCTGGCCGTAGGGCCCGCGGACCGCCCCGGGCGGCTACCCGCGAGCGAAGAAGCCCCCCGACGACGTGCCGCCCGGCGACGTCAGGCCGGGCCCGCGGCCGACCTCAGGCCCGCCACGACCTGGTCGGCCAGGGCATCCAGGTGGGCGGGGGTCACCGTGTCGCGGACGACGACCTGACGCCAGTAGAGCGGGCCGATCAGCAGGTCGAGGGCGTGGTCGGGGCTGATCTCCGCCGGGAGTTCACCGCGGGCGACGGCGTCCGAGACGATGCCCTGCGCCATGCGGTGCTGGCCGTCCAGGAGGGCTCCCCGGACCGCGTCCGCGATCTCCGGGTTGCGGGAGGCCTCGACCAGCAGGTCGGGGATCACCGCCGAGGCCACGGGGTGCCGTAGTACGTGTGACATGACTTCCAGCAGGGCGCGTACGTCCCCGTGGAGCGAGCCGGTCGCCGGCACCGGCAGGCCGTCCACCGCGAAGGCCCCGACCAGGTCCAGCACCAGGTGCAGCTTGGACTTCCACCGCCGGTACACGGCCGTCTTGCCGACCCCGGCCCGCCGGGCGATGCCCTCGATGGACATCCGGGCGAACCCGACCGCGGCCAGCTCCTCCAGCACCGCGTTGCGGATCGCCTCGGTTACGTCCTCGCGCAGGACGGCGGCACCGGCGGGGGCGCGGCGGGCGGAGGCGGCGGAGGCGGAGGGGTCCATGGTCATGCACAGAGCATAGCCGCGCCCCGTCACGACGATACGGTTGCGTTCCATCGATCAACGCCCTAACCTCGCCGTAGCGACGATACGGACCCGTCCCGACCAACGTCGAAAGCGAACCTGTGACCACCGCGACCGCATCCAAGAACGCGCCCGCCGCCTCCGCGGAACGCGCACGGCTGGCCGCCGCACACGGCCTCACGCTCAGCGGCGCCCGCCCCACGCTCCCCCGCTACATCGCGCAGCTCTGGCAGCGCCGCCACTTCGTGAGTGCCTACGCGACCGCCCGCATGCAGGCCACGTACAGCACGGCGAGGCTCGGCCAGGTCTGGCACCTGGTGACCCCGCTGCTCAACGCCGCGGTCTACTACTTCATCTTCGGCCTCGTCCTGAAGGCCAGCCACGGGGTGCCGGACTACGTCCCGTTCCTGATCACCGGGATCTTCGTCTGGGACTTCATCAGCAGCTCCGTGAACGCCGGCACCCGCGCCGTCCACAGCAACCTCGGTCTGGTCCGCGCCCTGCACTTCCCGCGTGCGAGCCTGCCGATCTCCACCGTCGTACAGCTCTTCCAGCAGCTGCTCGTCTCCATAGCCGCCCTGGTCGTCCTGCTGCTGGCCTTCGGCCAGCGGCCCGGCCCGGCCTGGCTCCTGGCCCTGCCGGCGCTCCTGCTCACCGCCGTCTTCGCCGCCGGCTGCGCCATGGTCATGGCCCGCATCGGCAGCAGGAGCCCCGACGTCAGCCAGCTGATGCCGTTCGCCCTGCGTACGTGGATGTACACCTCGGGCGTCATGTGGTCCATCGACCAGGTGCTCAAGGCGGACGACCTGCCCCACTGGGTGCTGGTGGCGCTGAAGGCCAACCCGCCGGCCGTCTACATCGACCTGATGCGCTTCGCGCTGATCGACAGCTTCCCCGCGCACGCGCTCCCGCACCACGTGTGGCTTCTGGCCGCCGGCTGGGCGCTGCTGGCGGGCGTCGGCGGGTTCATCTACTTCTGGAAGGCCGAGGAGGCGTACGGACGTGGCTGAGACGAAGACCGGCACCCGGGTGCCCACCGTGATCGCGGACGGGGTCCACGTCATCTACAAGGTCCACGGCGCCGGCGCCCGCAAGGGCGCTGCCACGGCGGCGCTGAGCCGGATCTTCACCCGCGGCCCCGCCCCCGGGATGCGCGAGGTGCACGCGGTCAAGGGCGTCTCCTTCACCGCCTACGAGGGCGAGGCCATCGGCCTCATCGGGTCCAACGGCTCGGGCAAGTCCACCCTCCTCAAGGCCGTCGCCGGCCTCCAACCGGTGGCCCGCGGCCGGATCTACTCGCGCGGCCAGCCGTCCCTGCTCGGTGTGAACGCCGCCCTGATGAACGACCTGACCGGCGAACGCAACGTCATGCTGGGCGGCCTCGCGATGGGCATGACAAGGCAGCAGATCCACGAGCGGTACGCGGGGATCGTCGACTTCTCCGGCATCAACGAGAAGGACGACTTCATCTCCCTGCCGATGCGGACGTACTCCTCCGGCATGGGCGCCCGGCTGCGCTTCTCCATCGCCGCCGCCAAGGACCACGACGTCCTGATGATCGACGAGGCGCTGGCCACCGGTGACGCCGCCTTCCAGCGGCGCAGTCAGGCCCGCATCGAGGAACTCCGCGCGCGCGCCGGCACCGTCTTCCTGGTCAGCCACGCCGTCAACACGGTCCGCGAGACCTGCGACCGCGCGATCTGGCTGGACTCGGGCGTCCTGCGGATGGACGGTCCGGCGGATCAGGTCTGCGCCGCCTACGAGAAGTCCAGCCGCTCCGGCGCCTGAGGCGCCGCCCTGCGCCACCGCGGACGCGAACGGGCCGGGCCCGGGACCCTATGGTCCCGGGCCCGGCCCGTTCGTCACGCCGTCGCGATCAGCTGTGCGCGCGCAGCAGACTGCGCATGGTCCGCATCGCCACCGACAGGTTCGCCAGGTCGAAGTCGTCCGAGCCCCGGATCTCCTCCAGGGTCGTCCGGGCACGCCCGATGATCGCCGCGTTCTTCTCCTCCCACGCCTGGAAGCGCTCCTCGGGAGTCGAGGCGCCGCCGCCCACCGACAGCACGTCCGCCGTCAGGGCCGCGTGCGCCGCGAACAGGTCCTCGCGGATGGACGCGCGGGCCATCGACTGCCAGCGGTCGGCCCGCGGCAGCTCGATGATCCGGTCCATCAGCTGCGTGATGTCCAGGCGGTCGGCGAGGTCGTAGTACACCTCGGCGACCCCCAGCGGGTCCACGCCCGTCCGGTCCGCGATCGCGACGATGTCCAGCGTCGGGAAGGCGGACGAGAACCCGGCGACCTTCGCCGCCAGCTCCTCCGGCACGCCCTCGCCGGTCAGCTCGTCCATGACCAGCTGGTACCACTCCAGGTCCGCGCCGCGCACCAGCTTCGGCAGCTCCGCCCACACCTGGGACACCCGCTCCCCGAAGAAGGCGATGGTCTCGGTGATCTGGAGCGGCTGCGGCCGGTTGTTGAGCAGCCAGCGGGTACCGCGCTCGACCAGGCGGCGCGAGTGCAGGCGCACCCGGGTCTGGACGTCCGCGGACACCTTGTTGTCCAGCGCCTCCACCGCGTCCCACACGTCGGCCAGGCCGAAGATCTCGCGGGCCGCGAGCTGCGCCCGGACGATCTCCTCCGTGGAGGCTCCGGTCTCCTCGCGCAGACGGTGCAGGAAGGTCGAACCACCGGTGTTGACGGTGTCGTTGACCAGGATCGTCGTGATGATCTCGCGGCGCAGCGCGTGCCCGTCGATCTGCTCGGCGAACGTGTCGCCCAGCACCGCCGGGAAGTACGCGAAGAGCAGGCGGCGCAGGTACGGGTCGTCCGGCAGCCCGGTGGCGATGAGCTCGTCCGCCGTCGTGATCTTCGTGTAGGCCAGCAGCACGGCCAGCTCCGGCTGGGTCAGCCCCTTGCCGTTGTTGAGCAGTTCGCGGATCTGCCGGTCGGTGGGCAGGAACTCCAGCTCGCGGTTGAGCAGTCCGGCGCTCTCCAGGCGGCGCATGAAGCGCTGCTGGGCGTGGAGCAGGCTGGGGGCCTGGGCCGAGCCGTTGGCCAGCGCGGTGTTCTGCGCGTAGTTGTTGCGCAGGACCAGGTGGCCGACCTCGTCGGTCATCTGCGCGAGCAGCTTGTTGCGCTGCTTGACGGTCATGTCCCCGTCGGCGACGACCGCGTTGAGCAGGATCTTGATGTTCACCTCGTGGTCGGAGGTGTCCACGCCCGCGCTGTTGTCGATGGCGTCGGTGTTGACCTTGCCGCCCTCGCCGCCGGCGCCGCTGCGGGCGAACTCGATACGGCCGAGCTGGGTCAGGCCCAGGTTGCCGCCCTCGCCGATGACCTGCGCCCGCACGTCGGAGCCGTTGACGCGGATGGCGTCGTTGGCCTTGTCGCCGACGTCGGCGTGGGTCTCGGACGTCGCCTTGACGTAGGTGCCGATGCCGCCGTTCCACACCAGGTCCACGGGGGCCTTGAGGATCGCCTGCATCAGCTCGGCCGGGGTCATCTTGGTGACGCCGGCCTCGATGCCGAGCGCCGCGCGCATCTGCGCGGTGACCGGGACGGCCTTGGCCGAACGCGGGTGGATGCCGCCGCCCGCCGAGATCAGCGAGGTGTCGTAGTCCGCCCACGAGGACCGCGGCAGCTCGAAGAGGCGGCGGCGTTCGGCGTACGAGGTGGCCGCGTCCGGGGCCGGGTCGATGAAGATGTGCCGGTGGTCGAAGGCGGCCACCAGGCGGATGTGCTCGGAGAGCAGCATGCCGTTGCCGAAGACGTCACCGGACATGTCGCCGACGCCGACGACGGTGAAGTCCTGGGTCTGGGTGTCGTGTCCGAGCTCGCGGAAGTGCCGCTTGACGGACTCCCACGCGCCGCGGGCGGTGATGCCCATGCCCTTGTGGTCGTAGCCGGCCGAGCCGCCGGACGCGAAGGCGTCGCCGAGCCAGAAGCCGTAGTCCTCCGCCACGCCGTTGGCGATGTCGGAGAAGGTCGCGGTGCCCTTGTCCGCGGCGACGACGAGGTAGGTGTCGTCCTCGTCGTGGCGGACCACGCTGCGCGGCGGCACGACCTCGCCGGCGACCATGTTGTCGGTGATGTCGAGCAGCGCCGAGATGAAGATCTTGTACGAGGCGATGCCCTCGGCGAGCCAGGCGTCGCGGTCCACCGACGGGTCGGGCAGGTTCTTGGCGACGAAGCCGCCCTTGGCGCCGACCGGCACGATGACGGTGTTCTTGACCATCTGCGCCTTGACCAGGCCGAGGATCTCCGTACGGAAGTCCTCGCGGCGGTCGGACCAGCGCAGGCCGCCTCGGGCGACCTTGCCGAAGCGCAGGTGGACGCCCTCGACGCGCGGGGAGTACACCCAGATCTCGTACGCCGGGCGCGGCGCCGGCAGGTCCGGGATGGCCTGCGGGTCGAACTTCATCGACACGTAGGCGTGCTGCTCGCCGTGGGAGTCGAGCTGGAAGAAGTTCGTGCGCAGGGTCGCCTTGATGAGGGTGAGGAAGGCCCGCAGGATGCGGTCCTCGTCGAGCGAGGCGACCTGGTCCAGGGCCCCGTCGAGCTCCTCCAGCATGGCGTCCACGAGCTCGCTGCCGGCGGCCTGGCGGACGGGTGACATCCGGGCCTCGAAGAGCGAGACCAGCAGCCGGGTGGTGTGGACGTTGTTGCGGAGGGTGTCCTCCATGTAGTCCTGGCTGAAGGTGGAGCCGGCCTGGCGCATGTACTTGGCGTACGCGCGCAGGACGACGGCCTGGCGCCAGGTCAGGCCGGCGCTCAGCACGAGGGTGTTGAAGTTGTCGTTCTCGGCCTGGCCGTTCCAGACGGCCGCGAAGGCGTCCTGGAAGCGTTCGCGGGCATCGTCGCCGAGGTCGCCCGCGGAGAGCCGCAGACCGAAGTCGTAGATCCACGCGGTCGTGCGGTCGGCGCAGCGCAGCTCGTACGGGCGCTCGTCGGTGACCTCGACGCCGAGGCGCTGGAGGACCGGCAGGACGGCGGACAGGGAGACCTGCTCACCGGCGCGGTAGATCTTGAAGCGGCGTTCGCCGGGGCCCGCGCCGACGGGCTCGTAGAGCGACAGCGCGAAGTCCTTGTCGCCGTCGCGCAGCTTCTCCAGGTGCACCAGGTCGGCGACGGCGGCGCGCGGCGAGTGGTCGGCCTTGTAGCCCTCGGCGAAGGCGCTGCCGTAGCGGCGCAGCAGCTCCGCGGCGCGCTCCTCGCCGAGCTCGGCGTTGAGCGCCTGGTCGAAGCCGTCGGCCCAGGACCGGGCGGCCTCGACGAGTCGGCCCTCGATGCGCTCGACGTCGCCGTCGGTCAGCACGGGCAGCTCGGTGCCCTGCGGGACGCGGACGACGAAGTGGATGCGGGAGAGGATCGACTCGGTGTTCCAGGCGGTGAAGTCGACGCTGATGCCGCCGAGCTCCTCGCGCAGGATGTCCATCAGACGCAGCCGCACACCCGTGGTGAAGCGGTCGCGCGGCAGGTAGACGAGCGCCGAGTAGTAGCGCCCGTACTCGTCCTGGCGCAGGTACAGCCGCAGCCGGCGGCGTTCCTGGAGGTACAGGACGGAGGTGACGATGGACTGGAGCTGGTCGACCGGGGTCTGGAACAGCTCGTCGCGGGGGTAGGTCTCCAGGATCTGCGTCAGGTCGCGGCCGTCGTGGCTGGACGGCGAGAAGCCGGCCCGCTCCAGTACCTCGGCGACCTTGCGGCGGATGACCGGCACGCGGCGCACGGACTCGGTGTACGCGGCGGAGGAGAACAGGCCGAGGAAGCGGCGCTCGCCGACGACGTTGCCGTCGGCGTCGAACTTCTTGACGCCCACGTAGTCGAGGTACGAGGGGCGGTGCACGGTGGAACGGCTGTTGGCCTTGGTCAGCACCAGCAGGCGGTGCTCGCGGGCCTTGGCGCGGGCGTCGGCCGGCAGCCGGTTGAAGGAAGGCGAGACCGGGTGGCCGTCCTCCTTGCCGCTGTGGTGCGGGTCGGAGCGCAGGATGCCGAGGCCGGTGCCGGGCACGGCGGACAGGGAGTCGCCGTCCACGAGGTTGTACTCTCGGTAGCCGAGGAAGGTGAAGTGGTCGTCGGCGAGCCAGCGCAGCAGCTCGCGCGCCTCTTCGAGCTCGTACTCGCGCAGGTCCGGGGCGGTGGGCTCGTCGGGGAGGCTGTCCGCGATGCGCAGCGCGGCCTCGCGCATCTTCTCCCAGTCCTCGACGGACTCGCGTACGTCGGACAGGACGCGCTGCAGGTCGACGGTGATCTGCTTGAGGTCGGCGCGGTCGGTCTCGCGGTCGATCTCGACGTGGATCCAGGACTCGACGAGGGAGTCGTGGGGGCGCTCGGTGCGGAGGCCGTGCGCGTCGCAGTCGGGGCCGAGGATCTCGATCAGCTTGCCGGTGATGTCACGGCGGACGACGACCTGCGGGTGGATCACGACGTGGATGCCGCGGCCCTGGCGGGACAGCTCGTTCGTCACGGAGTCCACGAGGAAGGGCATGTCGTCGGTGACGACCTCGACCACGGAGTGGCTGGAGGTCCAGCCGTTCTCCTCCACCGTGGGGGTGTGCACGCGTACGTTCGCGGTACCCTGCGGGCGGTTCTCGGCCAGGCGGTAGTGGGAGAGCGCGGCTCCGAACACATCCACCGGGTCCCGGTCCGTGAGGTCCTCGGGCGCCGTGTGCAGGTAGTAGCGCTGGAGGTAGGAGAGGACCGTGTCCCGGTCCGGACGCTCTCCCTGCTCGGCCCCAGTCGGAAGTAGCCCCCCGGCCGGGCTGTGCTCAGCTACCCGGGCCGCCCGTGTGAGCAGCTCGGCCTTTGCTTCGTCCAGCTTGGTCTGCATGTCCTCTGGCTCCTGTCGCGCGCCATTGCGTGACGTAGGTGAAGGAAGGAATGGCGTAGCGCCGCGAGGCGGGGTGTCCGTTCTGGGCCGACGCTATGCCGTCGTGAGAGCCGACCGGGAGGGAATGAGCCAAGATCGGCAGAAGGTCCCGGTGGCGGGGATCAGCGATGGCCCGGGCACTGTCGTACGCCGGGCGCAGGACGGAGGCTCCAGTGCCCCCGAGGGATATCGCGCTGATCACGGGTACAAGGCTATCCCGACCTACCCCCAAGTCGTCATTCACTGCATCTGTACAAATCTTGGGGTGGAACTTTGACACTCTGGCCAGCGACGTTGCGAGCCTTCCGTGCAGCAGCCTGTCCAGTCGCTATTCGGCCAGCTCGCGAGCTGTGAGAACGGCCTCCGCCAGGGTGTCCACGACCGGCACTCCGGCTGATTCCAGACTGCGGCGGCTGTGCGAGCCTCCGGTGTAGAGGACGGCGCGCGCGCCGACGTGGGCGGCCGCGAGCGCGTCATCGACGGCGTCTCCGATGAGGACCGTACGGTCGGCGGTCACTCCCGTCGCGTCCAGGGCCTGCATGTGGCGTACGAGATGTCCTGCCTTGGAGGTGTGGGACGGGCCGGTCCGCCCGTCGACGCGCAGGAAGTGCGCGTCGATGCCATGGGCGCGCACGAGCGGGACGAGCCTGTCGTGGGGTGCGAGGGACAGCAGGGACTGGGTGAGCCCGTCGCGCTGCCACCCCTGGAGCAGGTCCCGGGCGCCCTCGGCCAGCCCGGAGTCCGCGGCGGCGGCCCAGTAGTGGCGGTGGAAGGCCTCGTCCATGACGAGCCACTCCTCGTCGGTGGGCAGGCGCCCCATGAGGCGCTCGTAGAACTTCGGCACCGGTACGACGTACAGCTCGCGGTACGTCTCCAGGGTGATCGGCGCGAGGCCGAGCTCGGCGAAGGAGGCGTTCGTCGCGGTGATGACGGCCTCGATGTCGTGGAGCAGCGTGCCGTTCCAGTCCCACACGATGTGGTGCGTGTGCGTCATGTCAGCAGCCCCGGGATCTCCTGGACTCCGAACCACAGGAGCTCGTGGTCCTCGGCCCCGTCGACGGTGGACCGCGCGTCCTCGTCCCCGCCGTCGGCGGCGGGCAGGGCCAGCACGGCGGCGGTGACGTCCTCGTCCGCGTCGTCGGCGTCCGCGTGCACGGCGGCGGCCACGGTGAGGCGCACGGCGGCGGCGAGGCTCACCCGGCCGAGGGCGGCCTCGTCGTCCCCGGGCGTGGCGGTGGCGGCCTTGTCGTCCACGTCGACGGCGACGACGACGCGCCGTCGGGGTGCGCCGGGGTCGGCGGCGAGCAGCCGCAGTGAGGCGGCCGCGGCCCGGCCCAGGGCCGCGTACTCCAGCTCCTCGATGTCGTCCGAGGCGTACCACTCGCGCAGGCCGGGGGTGACGGCGTACGCCCGCAGCGGGGCGGGGCCCAGCTCACCCGCCGTGTGCACCTCGGCGAGCCCGGGGAGGGTCAGGGGGACGTACACGCGCATGGCCGGCTGCTTTCGGTAGTCGGAAACGCACCCAGGATACGACTCGGAGGCGGCCGGCCGGGGTGCGGCAGGGTGACGGCCGCGGTACCCCATCGGGCTGCCGCGGCCCGCCGGGTGCCCGTCCACCCGAGTACCCGGCCGCGATCGGGTGCACGCCCCGGGGCGGCGGTCGGGCTACTCGGATAGGTGAACCGGGCGGGCGGCCGGACCGGCCGCCGCCGTGGTTGCGGAGCGTGTTCGCCGACCGTAGAAGATCCCCATCAAGTTACCGCCCGGTACCACGCCGGGCCCGGCCTGTTCGGGGGCAGATCGCGATGGACACCACGACGCGCGGCACGATCGGCGGAAACAGCGGCCGCCGCAGGCCCGCCGGCCGCTCCGGGACCCGCCCGGCCGGGCGGCGCGACACCCGCCGCCCCGCGGATTCCCCGCCCACCCCGCGCCTCGGCCCGCACCACTGGTTCGCCGAACGCCTGCTGGCCGTGGTCAGCGGCCGGCGCCCGGTGCACTCGCTGCTCGGCCACACCGTCGGCCCGGCCTACCAGCAGCTGGTGAACCTGGCCCCTGCCGAGCAGGCCCGGCGCGTGCGCCGGTCACCGGTCGTCCGCCAGTGCGGCCGCTTCGTCCCCGGCCCCGGTGTCATCGAGGCCTTCGCACGCATCGCCACCGGCGACCGGCTGACCGCGATGGCCTTCCGCCTGGAACAGGGCCCGGACCTCCGCTGGCGCTGCGCTGCGATCGAGATCCGGGGCCCGCTGCCGTGACCCCCTCCCCCGGCACGTGCCCGGACCCGCCGGCGGTCGAGGCGCGCCGGCCCGGGTGCGGCGCGCCCGGACGGCTCCGCCCCCGGGAACGCCCCGCGGCCCCGGCGGGAACCGAACGGCCGGGGCCGGACACCCGTACGGTGTCCGGCCCCGGCCGACGCCCCAGGACCCCGCGGGGCCACGGCTCACTTCTTGCGACGGCGCCCGCCTGCGGCCTTCTGCGCCTTACGGCGCTCGGCCCGCGTCATCCCGTCGCCCGCTTCGCTCTCGAAGTCGCCCTCGATCACACCGCCCTCGCCGTCGACCGTCGGCGCCGAGAAGTGGAGCCGGTCCGGACGCTGCGGAGCGTCGAGACCCTTCGCCCGGATCTCCGGGCGGGCGGCGGCCACCGGCTCCTTCGTCAGCGAGGGAGCGGCGTCCTGCACCGGAAGCTCCTCGACCTGCTGCTCGACCTGGACCTCCAGGTTGAACAGGTAGCCGACGGACTCCTCCTTGATGCCCTCCTGCATGGCGTTGAACATGTCGAAGCCCTCGCGCTGGTACTCGACCAGCGGGTCCTTCTGGGCCATCGCCCGCAGGCCGATGCCCTCCTGGAGGTAGTCCATCTCGTAGAGGTGCTCACGCCACTTGCGGTCCAGCACCGACAGCACCACGCGCCGCTCCAGCTCGCGCATGATCTCGGAGCCGAGGGCCTTCTCACGGGCCTCGTACTGCTCGTGGATGTCGTCCTTGACCGACTCCGCGATGAACTCGGCGGTGATGCCCGCGCGGTCGCCGGCGGCGTCCTCCAGCTCCTCGATGGTGACCTTCACCGGGTAGAGCTGCCGGAAGGCGCTCCACAGGCGCTCCAGGTCCCACTCCTCGGCGAATCCCTCGACCGTCTCGGCCGCGATGTACGCGTCGATCGTGTCGTCCATCATGTGGTGGACCTGCTCCTGGAGGTCCTCGCCCTCCAGGACGCGGCGGCGCTCACCGTAGATGACCTCACGCTGGTTGTTGAGGACCTCGTCGTACTTCAGGACGTTCTTGCGCGTCTCGAAGTTCTGGGTCTCGACCTGCGACTGGGCCGACGCGATCGCGCGGGTCACCATCTTGTTCTCGATCGGCACGTCGTCCGGGACGTTGGCCATCGCCATGACGCGCTCGACCATCTGGGCCTTGAACAGGCGCATCAGGTCGTCGCCCAGCGACAGGTAGAAGCGGGACTCGCCCGGGTCGCCCTGACGGCCGGAACGGCCGCGCAGCTGGTTGTCGATTCGGCGCGACTCGTGGCGCTCGGTGCCCAGCACGTACAGCCCGCCGAGCCCCTTGACGTCCTCGAACTCAGCCTTCACGGCGGCCTCGGCCCGGGTGAGCGCCGCGGGGAGGGCGTGCGCCCACTCCTCGATGTGCTCCTCCGGGTCCAGGCCCTGCTGGCGCAGCTCGGCCTCGGCCAGGTCGTCCGGGTTGCCGCCGAGCTTGATGTCGGTACCGCGGCCGGCCATGTTCGTGGCGACCGTGACGGCGCCGCGGCGGCCGGCCTGCGCGACGATCACGGCCTCGCGCTCGTGGTGCTTGGCGTTGAGCACCTCGTGCGGGATGCCGCGCTTGGAGAGCTGCTGCGAGAGGTACTCGGACTTCTCGACCGACGTCGTGCCGACGAGGATCGGCTGACCCTTCTCGTGCTTCTCCGCGATGTCGTCGACGACGGCGGCGAACTTGGCGACCTCGGTCCGGTAGATCAGGTCGGCCTGGTCCACGCGCTGCATCGGCCGGTTCGTCGGGATCGGGACGACACCGAGCTTGTAGATCTGGTGGAACTCGGCGGCCTCGGTCATGGCCGTACCGGTCATGCCCGACAGCTTCGAGTACAGGCGGAAGAAGTTCTGCAGGGTGATCGTGGCGAGGGTCTGGTTCTCGTCCTTGATGTCCACCCCTTCCTTCGCCTCGATCGCCTGGTGCATGCCCTCGTTGTAGCGGCGGCCGGCGAGGATACGGCCGGTGTGCTCGTCGACGATCATGACTTCGCCGTCGATGACGACGTAGTCCTTGTCCTTCTTGAACAGTTCCTTCGCCTTGATGGCGTTGTTCAGGTAGCCGACGAGCGGGGTGTTCACCGACTCGTAGAGGTTCTCGATGCCGAGCCAGTCCTCGACCTTGGCGACACCGGCCTCGTGGATGCCGACGGTGCGCTTCTTCTCGTCGACCTCGTAGTCGCCGGTCTCCTCGATGCCCTTGAGCGGCTGGCCGGCCTCGCCCTTGGTCAGGCGGGTGACGAGCTTGGCGAAGTCCGCGTACCACTTCGTGGCCTGGTCCGCGGGGCCGGAGATGATCAGCGGGGTGCGGGCCTCGTCGACGAGGATCGAGTCGACCTCGTCGACCACGGCGAAGTTGTGGCCGCGCTGGACGAGCTCGTCCTGGGACCACGCCATGTTGTCGCGCAGGTAGTCGAAGCCGAACTCGTTGTTCGTGCCGTAGGTGATGTCGCAGTTGTACTGCTCGCGCCGCTGCGCCGGCGACATGTTCGCCAGGATGCAGCCGATGGACAGGCCCAGGAACTTGTGGACGCGGCCCATCATCTCGGAGTCGCGCTCGGCCAGGTAGTCGTTCACCGTGATCAGGTGGACGCCCTTGCCGGACAGCGCGTTGAGGTAGGCGGGCAGGGTGCCGACGAGGGTCTTGCCCTCACCGGTCTTCATCTCGGCGACATAGCCGAGGTGCAGCGCCGCGCCACCCATGATCTGGACGTCGTAGTGGCGCTGGCCGAGGACGCGCTTGGCCGCCTCGCGCACGGTCGCGAAGGCCTCGGGCAGCAGGTCGTCCAGGCTCTCACCGTCCTGGTACCGCTGCTTGTACTCGTCCGTGAGCGCCCGCAACTCGGCGTCGGAGAGGTTGACGAAGTCCTCTTCGATGGAGTTGACCTGGTCCGCGATGCGGTGCAGTTTGCGCAGGATCTTGCCTTCGCCTGCACGCATGAGCTTGTTGAAGACGGACACTGAGGCTGGTCTCCTTGCCGGTCGGGCCTGGGCACTTTACGTAGCCGGGCACGGCAGGTGGGCCCCACCGCAACGGCCATCGTAAGCGAGGACGCGGCCGCGTCGGGAGGTCCGCCGTTCCCATGAGGGCACGGGTGCCCGGATTGAGAACGTACGGGGGACACCGAAGGTGCCGCATCGCCCCGAGGGATTCCCGGAAAGTGTTCGCCCGGGGGTCTCGGCGACAGCAGAATCCGCGCATGGAGCCCATCACACTGACCACCGAACGCCTCGTGCTCGGCCCCTTCGCCCCCGAGGACGCCCCCGAGGTGTACGCGGCCTGCCAGGACCCGGACATCCAGCGCTGGAACGAGGTCCCTTCCCCCTACGGGCACGCGCACGCGGACACCTGGGTCAACGAGACCGTGCCGGCGGGCTGGCGCGAGGACACCGCATACAGCTTCGCCGTCCGGCTGCGGCCACCGGGTCCGCTGGTGGCGGCCCTGGGCGTGCACCCACGCGGCGAGTCCGTGTTCGAGGTCGGCTTCTGGGCGGTGAAGGAGCACCGCGGCCGCGGCTACGTGACCGAGGCGGTCGGCGCCGCCGCCCGCTGGGCCTTCGCCGAACTCGGCGCCGGACGCCTGGAATGGCGGGCCGAGCCCGGCAACGCGGCCTCCCGGGCCGTCGCCGAGAAGGCCGGCTTCAGGATGGAGGGGATCCTGCGCGCCGGGATCTCCCACCGCGGCACCCTGCGCGACTGCCGCGTCGGTGGTCTGCTCCCCTCCGACCTGGGCCTGTCCGCGCGCCTGCCGTACCTGCCGTCGCCGACCGCCTGACCCCGCCGGGTCCGGCCCGCTCAATGTCAGTGGCGGCCCCTAGGCTTCGGCGCATGACCAGCCTGCCGCCGCCGACCGTGTCCCTGTCCGCCGACGAGGCCCGCCGGATCGCCCTGCGCGCCCAGGGCTTCCTCGGAGCCCCCGACCGGCGCGGCGGGGTCCGCGGGGTCCTGCGCCACCTGGGCGCCGTCCAGCTCGACACCATCTCGGTGCTGGCCCGCTCCCACGAGCTGATCCCGTACGCACGGCTCGGCGCGGTCGGCCGGGACACGGTGGAGAAGGCCTACTGGAGCGAGCGGCACGCCTTCGAGTACTGGTCGCACGCGGCCTGCATCCTGCCGATCGAGGAATGGCCCCACTTCGCTTTCCGCCGCCGGGCCAACCGGGCGCGCGGCCACCGCTGGCACGTCCTCCGGGACAAGGAGCACTCGACGCGGGCGGTCCTGGACCGCCTGACGGCGGACGGCCCGCTGACCTCCACCGAGCTGGGCGGCGCCAAGAACGGCGGCGAATGGTTCGAGTGGTCCGAGACCAAGATCGCGGTGGAGTGGCTGCTCGACACCGGCGAGGTGGTGTGCAGCGAGCGCCGCGGCTGGAAGCGGGTCTACGACCTCCCCGAGCGGGCCGTGCCCGACGCGCTGCTCCACGACGACCTGGACGACCACGAGTGCCTGCGCCGCCTGGTCGCCCTGGCCGGCCGGTCCCTCGGGGTCGGCACCCGCGCCGACATCGCGGACTACCACCGGCTCAAAGGGGAGCAGTTCGACGCGGTGGTGGCGGACTCCGGGCTGGTACCGGTGGAGGTGGAGGGCTGGTCCAAGCCCGCCTGGGCCGACCCGTCGGCCCTCGCGACGGCTCCTCGGGGCCGCCACCGCACGACGCTGCTGTCTCCGTTCGACTCCCTCGTCTGGGACCGTCCGCGCACGGAGCGGATCTTCGGTTTCACGCACCGCCTGGAGGCGTACGTCCCCAGGCCGAAGCGGATACACGGGTACTTCGCGATGCCCCTGCTGGCCGGCGGCCGGCTCCAGGGCCGCGCCGACCCGGCCCGCGAGGGCCGCACGCTGGTCGCCCGGCAGCTCTCCCTGACCTCTCCCGCGGCCGCGGGAGCGATGGCGCAGGCGCTGCGGGAGGCCGCGGAGTGGGTCGGCTGCGACGCGGTCCGCGTGGAGCGCGCGCAGGACGCCGCCGAGGCCGCGGCGGTAACGGCCGAGCTGGCGGCACTGGGCGCCTGACCGCGCTCCGCCGACCCCGAGTGGGGAGGCCGGGGGCTGTTCCGTGGCCCCGCGGGCGCGCGGCGCCGGCCGCGGCACCTCACCGTGCCGCCGGACCGCCCGGGTGCGCCCCGCACGAGGGCGTGCCTGCCCGTGCGGGGCACCGCGTCCGACGCCGTGCGCCGTCCCGCGCCGCGGGCCGATCCACCGGTGACGGCGGCACAGCCCTCAGCGGATCTCCAGGATCTTCTCCCGCATCGCGTAGACCACGGCTTCCATCCGGGAGTGCAGCTGAAGCTTCTCCAGGATGTTGCGGACGTGGTTCTTCACGGTGTTCTCGGAGATGAACAACTCCTTCGCGATGTCGCGGTTGTTCATGCCGGTGGCGACCAGCTTGAGGACCTCCAACTCCCGGTCCGTCAGCCGCGGCGCCGGCACCAGCCGCCGCTCGTCGGTCCGCTGGATCATCGACTTGAACTCGGTGAGGAGCTTCGATGCCATCGACGGGCTGATCTGCGACTGGCCGTCGGCCACCGCGCGGATGGCGGTGGCCACCTCGTCCGTGGAGATCTCCTTCAGGAGGTAGCCGGTTGCGCCCGCCTTGATCGCGTCGTAGAGGTCCGCCTCCTCGTCGCTGATCGTCAGCATGATGATTTTCGCGGAGGGAGCCACCTCCTTGATCGAGGTGCACGCCTCGATCCCGCCCCGCCGGGGCATCCGCACATCCATGAGCACGATGTCCGGCAGCAGATCGGCGGCCTTGTCCACCGCCTCCGCGCCGTCTCCGGCCTCGCCGACGACCTGGATGTCCTCCTCTTGCGCGAGGACGATCTCCAGTCCCCGCCGGAAGAGCGCGTGGTCGTCGACCACGAGGACCCTGATGGGCTCCCCGTCCGACGCGTCGGCGGTCTCCCCCGACGGGTCCGCCCCGCGGCAGGCCGCGCCGTCGTCCGCGCGTACCGGACCGAAGCTGTCCGCCATCGTCCCTCCCCCTGCATGGTGCTGAGCTGCCGGGCCAACCGGACACGTTCCGCAGCCGGTTGACTGCCCGCCATGATTCCATGCCCGCACCACGGCGCGGGGGATGCCGGCGGACCTCCTGGCGCATACCCGCCATGCAGGTGCCCCCGCGGAGGCGCCGGAGCGTCCCGCGGGGGCAGCGAACGGTCTGCTCAGCCGCCGAGCGCGCCACCCGCGCCGCCCCGCGGCTCCTCCGAGCTGGAGGCACCGTCGGGGTTCACGTGGATGACGCCGTAGTCGTAGGCGTGCCGCCGGTAGACGACACTGGGCAACTTCGTCTCGGAGTCGACGAACAGATAGAAGTCGTGGCCGACCAGCTCCATCTCGTAGAGAGCCTGGTCGAGCGACATGGGCGCGGCCGAGTGGGTCTTCTCGCGGACGATCAGCGGGCCTTCGCCCTGCACTTCGATGGAACCGATCCGGGTGATCGGAACTCCGTCCGTCTTCTCCTCGGTGACCGGCTGGCCACTGCCGTTGAGCGAGGCGACGCCCGGCACGACGTCGGCGACCTCGGCAGCCGGGATCCGGCCGCTGCCACGGCGGGTGTAGCGCTTGTCGTGCTGCTTGCGCAGCCGGGCCTCCAGCTTGTCCTGGGCGAGGTCGAGCGCCGCGTACGGGTCGGCGGCGGCGGCCTCGGCCCGGATCACCGGGCCCCGCGAACGCAGGGTGATCTCCACGCGGTCGGAACGGTCGGCCTGGCGCGGGTTGTGCTCCTTGGACACCTCGACGTCCAAGCTGATCACCTTGGCGTCGAGCTTCTGGATCCGCTCCGGATTCAGCTTCTCGGCCACGTGCTTGCGGAACCGCTCGGGCACCTCGGTCTTGCGGCCCTTGACGACGATGTCCACGCAGAACTCCGTTCCCGGATAGCTCCGCCCGACGGGGCGAAGCGTCTCCCTTTCGCACCAGACTCCGGTGAAGGCCGGAGCCTCGGACTTGGCGACTTTCACCTCCTCCTCCCCCATCGGCAAGATCTACACCCCACCGACTTCGGAGTCGAGAGAACAGCCTCCTGAGTTCCTCACAACCGAACATATCCCTGTATGACGGTTGTCGGCACCCGCTACCGGCACGTACTTCCAGTCCAGTGGCCGTTCCCTCGTACTACCTGCAACGATGGGCCTTCCCCTCCAGTTCCAAATGTATTCACGGGATTTTCCTCCCGGAGACGTTGCAGGTCACCGCGCCGCCGTCCCGCGAGATCGCGCGAAGGAGTCCGCCGGCGCGGCGACCACCGCTGCCCGCAGCACGGCCCCCGGGCCCGCCCCGGCACCCGCCGCGCGCACCGCCCGGGCCGCCTCGGCCAGCGTCGCCCCGGTGGTGATCACGTCGTCCACCAGTACGACCCGGGCCCCGCCCGTCAGCCGTGCCCCGTCCCGGCACACCGCCAGCGCCCCGGCGAGGTTCTCCCGGCGCTCACGGGCCCCCAGACCCGCCTGGTCGGCCACGGCCCGCCGCAGCCCCAGTACGGGCGCCACCCGTGCGGCGACCCCGGCCCGCCGCAGCCGCCCCGCCGCGGCCAGAGCGATCCTGCGGGCCGGATCGTGCCCGCGCGCCCGCACCTGCCGCCGCGCCGAAGGAACCGGCACCAGCGCCACCTCGGCCCGGCCCGGCCCCGTACCGCCCGCCAGGACGGCCGCCGCCAGCGCGTCACCCAGCACCCCGGCCAGGGGCAGCGCCCCGCGCTCCTTGTGGGCCAGCAGCACGCCCCGTACGGCCCCCTGGTAGGCGGCCGCAGCCGCTACCACCGGCAGCCCCTCGGGGCACGGAGACGGCCGCACCGGCCGCGCCAGGGACCCGCCGAGCGCGCCCCGGCAGTCGTCGCACACCAGCACGCGGGCGGCACCGCACCCGGCGCAGTCCGCCGGCAGCACCAGACCGGCGAGCTCCTGCCACCACCCCCGCATGACTCCACCCTGGCGGCCCGGCCCCTCGCCCGCCACCCCTGTGGACGACCGCAGGACCTCAGCCCGGGTAGACCGGAGACCCGCCGCCCTCGGCCACCGTGCGCCACTGCGCCCCCGGCGGCAGCCAGACGATCCCGTCCTCCGAGTACGCCACGACCGGCTTCGGCTTCGACTCGTCCTCCGCCGCGGCAGCCGCGACCTCGGCCAGCCCCGTGGCCCCCGGCAGACTCGCCGCGACCACCGAGCCGTCCGCCAGCATGTAGCGGGCCTGCTGCACCCCGCGCTTCTCCCGGCCCACCACCAGCAGCCGGCCGCGCGGCGCCCAGCTCATCGTGGTCACGTCCGCCATCTGCGGGGCCGCCGGACGCAGCTCGCGCACCGACACCGCGGAGATGTCACCCTTCGTGTCGGGCCTCTCGACCCGCCCGATGTAGAGGAGCTTGCTGCGCGCGTCCTCCTCCAGCAGCAGCGCGATCCGCGCCCCGTCCGCGGACGCCTTCAGCGAGACGATCCGCCGGTTGTCGAGCCCCGCCACCTGCACCCTCTCGGGCGTTCCGGTCCCGCCCGGCACCCGCCACAGACCCGGGTGCTGCTGATCCCGGTCCGCGACCCACAGGTCGCCCGAGGCGTCCCAGCTCGGCGCCGTCAGCGTCTCCGCCTTGCCGCCCCGGCCGATCGGCACCTGGGCCGGCATCGGCCCGCCCCCGACCAGCGACACCACGTACAGGCCGTGCCCGTCCTCGGACACCACTGCCGCGCGCCGCTCGTCGTGCGAGACCGCCGCCGAGCTGACCTTGAACACCGGAGCGGTCGCCAGCGGCCCCGGCACCGGCTCGGTACGGATCTGCTGGTCCTCACCGCCCACGTCGAGCTTCATCCGGACCAGACGCTTCTCGTTGTCGACGAAGTACTGGTACTCCGGGATCTTCGGCCGGTTGGCGATGGCGTCCGCACTCACCGAGGTCACCGAACACAACGAGGACGTCTTGTCGTCGGAGGAGCGCAGCAGTTCGACCTGGTCGAGCCGGGAACCCGTCAGGTCCTTGACCGTGTAGAGCAGCTGGGTGGCCATCTTCTTGCACTGCGGCTGCGCGACGTTCCCCACCTTGTCGTTGAGCGGCACGCGCAGCGTGTTCTGGCCGTCGTACGAGAGGGACTTGGTGCCCGTGCGCAGTTCCGTACCGGTGGGGAAGCTGGACTCCACGACCGGCGCGAGCCACCGGGACGGCCCGGCGAGGAGCGACTGCACGGTCTGCGTGGTCGGGTCCATCCGCGAATCGGGGTCGCTGCGCTGGCGCACGTAGACCGGGTCGGCGACGAGCGTGTCGCCGGCGAAGTAGTACTTGTTCACCGGCATGTAGATGCGCTGGAAGTCCGACTCGCTCAGCACCAGGCCGTTCGGCGGCGTCGAGATGCGCCACTGCCGGTCCTCGTCCTGGACGAGCTGGAGCTGCTCCTCGTACTCCCTGGCGCCGGTCTGCGGCTGGTACGCGCTGTGCTCGTCGACGGTCGCGAGCAGCTTGCCCGTCACCTTCCAGCGAGGCCCCTCGGGATCCTTCTCGCCGCGCACCGCGACCCGGTTGAGGCCGGAGGAGAGCACGGTGACGACGGAACTCGGCTTCCAGGACTTCGCGGCCGCCGGCGTGAGGTACTTGCGGGCGGTCTCCAGCTGCGGGTCGTCACTGGTCATCGCCTCAAGGAAACCGTCGACGATCTCCGCCGGGGTGGCCTTGTCCGCGGGCGGCACGCCGAACACCCGCACCTGCGAGTCCACGCCCTGCGAGGCCTGCACCGCGCGAATCTCGCCGCTGTCGGGCATCGAGGCGCAGCCCGCCAGCATCAGCCCGGCCGCAGCGAAGGCGTACGCCCGCACGGTGCGCAGGCGCCGGCGCCGGCGCCGGCCCTTCACCCGTGCGCTTTCCCACCGCGCGTCCACGGGCTCACCGTCCATCGGCTCGATCCTCCTGTTGTACCTGCTCGGCCGGGCGGGCAACGACCCGCGCCCCGCTCCCCGGCAGGGCGGTCGGGTCGGCGGGCACCGCCTGCGCCCCGGCGACGGGCGGGCGCGGCGGTATCGGCGAGCGGTCCCCGGCATCGGGCACCGTGCGTTCGGTCCCGGTGCCCGACGCCGCGGCCGCGGCGTCCGCGGCAGCCTTGGCCCGGTTGGCCCGGGAGTCCTCCGGCTCCAGCGGGATGGGCGAGCCCCGCAGCGGCTCGTCCGCGGTACGCGGCAGCGTCAGCCGGAACTGCGAACCGCCGCCCGGCTCGCCCCATGCCTGGAGCCATCCGCCGTGCAGTCGGGCGTCCTCCACGGCGATGGACAGGCCGAGGCCGGTCCCGCCGGTCGTGCGCGCCCGCGCCGGGTCGGCCCGCCAGAAGCGGTTGAAGACACGGGTCGCCTCGCCGGGCTTGAGTCCGACGCCGTAGTCCCGTACGGCGACGGCGACGGCCCCGCCGGCGGACGCCAGCCGCACCACCACGTCGCGCCCCTCGCCGTGCTCGACGGCGTTGACGACGAGGTTGCGCAGGACCCGCTCGACGCGCCGCGAGTCGGCCTCGGCGATCACCGGCTGGGAGTCGCCGAGGACCCGGATCCGGGTGCCCTTGTGCTCGGCCAGCGGCTCCGCCCCGTCGATGACGCGGCGCACGACCTCCCGCAGGTCGATCGGCTCCGCCTCCAGGGCCGCGGCTCCGGCGTCGAAGCGGCTGATCTCCAGGAGGTCCGCCAGGAGCGACTCGAAGCGGTCGAGCTGCCCGGCGAGCAGCTCGGCGGAGCGCGCCGTCACCGGGTCGAAGTCGACGCGGGCGTCGTGGATGACGTCGGCGGCCATCCGGACCGTCGTCAGCGGGGTCCGCAGCTCGTGGCTGACGTCCGAGACGAAGCGGCGCTGCATCCGGGACAGCTCCTCCAGCTGCTGGATCTTGTTCTGGAGGTTCTGCGCCATCTTGTTGAAGGCCTCGCCGAGGCGCGCGATGTCGTCCTCGCCGGTGACCTTCATCCGCTCCTGGAGCCGACCCGCCGACAGCCGCTCGGCGATCCCGGCGGCCATCCGCACCGGGCTCACGACCTGGCGCACGACGAGCCAGGCGATACCGCTCAGCAGGACGACGACGAACAGCCCGGCGGTGGCGATGGTGCTCTTGACCAGGTTGAGGGACTCCTCCTCCTGGGTCAGCGGGAAGAGGTAGTACAGGTCGTACGGGTCACCGTTGATGTCGGTCAGCCGCTTGCCGACGACCAGCGCCGGCTCGGGCTCCTTCTTGTCGGCCCCGCTGGAGTAGCGGATCTGCGAGAAGGTCTCGAACGTGCCGGTGCCGTGGTTGACGGCCCGGCGCAGACTGATCGGCACGCTGGCCGTCGGATCCACGTTCCCGGAGGCGCGGGCGCCCCGGACGCCCTGCGCGCCGGGCTGGGGCTCCTCTCCGGTGCCGGCACCGAGCGCGACCACCTCGAAGGCGGTCTGGCCGCCACTGGCCAGCTGCTTGACCAGGGAGTTCATCCACGTACTGGCGTCACGACCGACCTTGTTGTCGGTCGCGTCGGGCCCGTCCACGGTCGCGGGGGTGTTGGCCTTCTCCTGCGCCACCGCGAACCCGCCCGCGGCCTGGCTCTGCGCGGCCTCCTCCTTCGCGTCGAGGAGGCCCTTGCTGACCTGCGCGATGACGACGAAGCCCAGGGCCAGCACCACGGAGAGCGAGATCAGCAGGGTGGCCGCGACGACCCGGAGCTGGATGTTGCGGCGCCACAGCCGGACAGCCGGAAGCAGCGGCCGCCGTACGAGACGTACGAACAGCCGCAGCATCCGGCCGGCGGGAGCCCCGTCCCGGAGCAGCCTGCCGGTCCACAGGCGGGAACCGCCCCGGACCCTGCCCGAGGTGCCGGACTGCACGTCAGCTGGGTCCGGCCTTGTAGCCGACACCACGCACCGTCACGACGATCTCGGGGCGCTCCGGATCCTTCTCGACCTTGGAGCGCAGCCGCTGCACGTGCACGTTGACCAGGCGGGTGTCCGCCGCGTGCCGGTAGCCCCAGACCTGCTCCAGCAGCACCTCGCGGGTGAAGACCTGCCAGGGCTTGCGCGCGAGCGCGACCAGCAGGTCGAACTCGAGCGGGGTCAGTGCGATCGAGGCGCCGTCGCGCTTGACCGAGTGTCCGGCCACGTCGATGACCAGGTCACCGATGGCCAGCTGCTCGGGCGCGGGCTCCTCCGACCGGCGCAGACGGGCCCTGATACGGGCCACCAGCTCCTTCGGCTTGAACGGCTTGACGATGTAGTCGTCGGCCCCGGACTCCAGGCCCACGACCACGTCCACCGTGTCGCTCTTGGCGGTCAGCATGACGATCGGCACGCCTGACTCGGCCCGGATCAGCCTGCAGACCTCTATGCCGTCCCGTCCGGGCAGCATGAGGTCCAGCAGCACCAGATCGGGCTTCGCCTCCCGGAAGGCGGCCAGCGCCTTGTCGCCGTCCGCTACGAACGACGGCTCAAAACCTTCTCCCCGCAGCACAATGCCGAGCATCTCGGCCAGCGCGGTGTCGTCGTCGACGACGAGCACGCGTCCCTTCATGGTTGACATCATCCCATTAGCCAATCGTGACCCGGCGGTGAGCTGTCCCACAGCCAAAAGGGCTGGAAATCGCCCCTCGGACCTGCGTGGACGTCGGCCCGGCCGGTCTCGCCCGGATCCGGGCGACACTTGAAGGTACGGGCTGCCGGGTATCCGGGGGGACGGCTGGTCCGTTCGGGGCCCTCACATGGCACGATGGCAGCGACCAGCGCCCCCGCCGCAGCAGGTGGATGTGAAGGAGCGACGATGAACGACTCTCCGGGCTGGGCTACGCCCGGATCCTCTCCGTCCGACGGCGACCGGCAGGGCTCCCCTGCCGACCGGCCGGGCAGCGACGGCGGCGCGCAACAGCCCGCACGGCCCACCGGCGACCCCAAGTGGTCCGCCGACCAGCCACCGCCGGGCCAGTGGTCGAGCCCCGGCGCCACGCCCCCGGCCGACACCCCGCAGCCCCCGGCGCAGCCCTCCGGCGGCTGGGGGCAGCAGCCCGCGGCCCCGTACGGCGGCCAGTACGGCTACCCGGGCGGACCGGGCCAGTGGGGCCAGCAGCCGCCCGCCGCCAAGCCCGGGGTGATCCCGCTGCGCCCGCTCGGCCTCGGCGAGATCCTCGACGGCTCGGTCGCCACCCTGCGCACGCACTGGCGCTCCATCGTGCCCATCACCCTGGTCGTGGCCACCGTCATCCAGGTGATCAGCGTCTTCGTGCAGAAGTACATGCTGAGCGACCTGCCCCTCAGCTCGGCCGAGGACATGACCGCCGAAGAGGCGATCGACAGCCTCGGCAGCACACTCACGGTGTCGATGGTGGACCAGTTCATCCAGGTCCTCGGGACGATCGTGGTCACCGCCATGCTGACGATGATCTTCAGTCGGGCGATCCTGGGACAGCACTCCACGGTGTCGGCCGCCTGGCGCGAGGCCCGCCCCCAGCTGCTGCGCCTGATCGGCCTGACCCTGCTGCTGGCCCTCGGCATCATCCTGCTCGGCGCCGTCCTGGTCCTGCCGGGAGCCCTCGCGGGCAACGTGGGCCTGGCCTTCGTCGGCTTCGCCGCCTGGCTGCCGCTCGTCGCCTGGCTCGGCATCAAGTTCAGCCTGGCATCCCCGGCCCTGATGCTGGAGAAGAGCACCGTCGTCAAGGCCTTCCAGCGCTCCTCGAAGCTCGTCGCCGGCGCATGGTGGCGCATCTTCGGCATCACGGTCCTCACCGCCCTGATCGCCTTCATGGTCGCGCTGATGGTCGTGGCGCCGTTCCAGATGATCGGCATCTTCGCCTTCGGCGGCGGCCTCGGATCCCTGGAGGACGGCAGCGCCCAGACCGCCTGGGCACCGCTGATCTTCGCCGGGATCGGCCTGATCATCGCCCAGACGATCATCATGCCCATCCAGTCCGGCGTCACCGTCCTCCTCTACGTCGACCAGCGCATCCGCCGCGAGGGCCTGGACCTGGAACTCGCACGGGCGGCCGGCATCGAGAACTACGGCACGACCGGAGGCTGACCCACCGATGATGAGCACGGGGGGCCTCATCAACCGCACCGCGGCGCTCCTGCCGGGTGCGGAGACACCACCGGTGACGACACCGCGCGCGCCCGCCCAGGAAGCGGCGGAGCACGAACTGTCCAAGCCGATGTACCACGAGAGCGACCCGAGCCTGGTGGACCGCGCCCTACGCGCGTTCTTCGAGTGGCTCGACGACCTGTTCGGTGCCGCCTCCGGGACGACCCCCGGAGGCACCGCGGGCCTGGTCGCAATCCTGCTCCTGGTCGTCCTCGCGGCCGCCGCGCTGTGGTGGCGCCTGGGCTCCCCCCGCCGCACGGCCGCCGCCGGCACCCTCTTCGACGACGGCGTCCGCAGCGCGGCCGACCACCGCACCGCCGCGGAGGCCCACGCCGCCGCCGGCCGCTGGACGGAGGCCGTCCAGGAACGCATGCGCGCGGTGGTCCGCTCCCTGGAGGAGCGCACCCTGCTGGATCCGCGCCCGGGCCGCACCGCCGACGAGGCGGCCGCCGAGGCCGCAGTCTCCCTGCCGGAGCATGCCGCCGCCCTCCGCGCCGCCGCCCGCACCTTCGACGACGTCACCTACGGCGGCCGCACCGCGGACGCCGACGCCTACGCCCGCCTGCGCACCCTCGACCTCACCCTGGACCGTGCCAAGCCGCTCCTGACGGGACCCGCCTCATGACCGGCCCGACCCAGCCCTGGAGCACCCCGGAGCACCCCCCGGCACGGTCCGGCACCGCGGCTTCCGCCCCGGCCGGGCGCGAGCCGGGGCCGTCCCCGCGCAGCGCCGAGCAGCATGCCGCGCCATCGTCCGGGCCCGGTCCCGCCCCGGGCCCCGGCCGCCGCGGGACCCGGCGAAGGCCCCGGCCGGGGTACGGTCACGGCCGCCACCCCCGCCGCAGCGCACCACCCGCGCCGCGCCACCCGCACGGTACGCCGCACCGCCGCCGTCCTGGCCGTCGTCGCCGCCGGCGCCGTCATCCTCGCCGCCCTGAATTCCGGCACCCGGCACGGCGCCCTCGACCCCCGCTCCGCCGACCCGGCGGGCAGCCGTGCCGTCGCCGAGCTCCTCAAGGAACGCGGCGTCACGACCCGCGTCGTCACCACCGCCCGCGAGGCCGCCGACGCGGCCGGCCCCGGCACCACCCTCCTGGTCACCGAGCCGGACCTGCTCGGCGCCGCCCAGCGCAGCGCCATCCGCTCGGCCATCGACCTCTCCGGCGGCCGCACCGTCCTGCTCGCCCCCGGCGACCCCAGCCTCTCCGACCTCTCCCCCGGGGTCCGCACCGAGGGCGACGCCGCCACCGACGACCTCGCCCCCCGCTGTACGCTGCCCGCCGCCGAATCCGCCGGCCGCGCCGGCACCGGCGGCGGCCTCCGCTACAGCACCGCCCTCCCCGGCGCCATCGCCTGCTACCCCAGCGGCGGCCACCCCACCCTCCTCGTCCTGCCCACCGGCACCACCGGCGGCGACACCGTCCTCCTCGGCTCGGAGACGGTCCTCCTCAACGAGAGCCTCGCCGAGGAGGGCAACGCCTCCCTCGCCCTGCAGCTCCTCGGCTCCCGCCCGGACCTCGTCTGGTACCTGCCGTCCCTCGCCGACTCCGACGCCGGCACCGGATCCGGCGACGAGGACAAGACCCTCTTCCAGCTCGTTCCGGCCGGCTGGTCCTGGGCCCTGCTCCAGCTCCTCCTCGCGGCCGTCCTGGCCGCCCTGTGGCGCGCCCGCCGACTGGGCCCCCTCGTCACCGAGAGGCTCCCTGTCGCCATCCGCGCCTCCGAGACCACCGAGGGCCGCGCCCGCCTCTACCGCAGGGCCGGGGCCCGCGACCGCGCCGCGACCGTACTGCGCGCCGCCTCCCGCGAGCGTCTGGCCGCACTGGTCGGCGTATCCCCCGCCCAGGCCCACGAGGCGGCCGCGCTGGTCCCGGCCGTCTCCGCCCGCCTGACCGGCGGATCCCTGGACGTGACCGCCCTCCTCTTCGGTACCACCCCTTCCGACGACGCGGCGCTCGTCGCGCTCGCCGGCCACCTCGACGCCCTCGAAAGAGAGGTCCGCACCTCATGACGTACCCGGCCACCGAGTCCACGGCCGCGACCGCGGACAGCGCCCGCGCTTCCCTCGAAGCGCTCCGCACGGAGATCGGCAAGGCCGTGGTGGGCCAGGACTCCGCCGTCACCGGTCTCGTCGTCGCGCTCCTGTGCCGCGGCCACGTCCTCCTCGAAGGTGTCCCCGGTGTCGCCAAGACCCTGCTCGTGCGCGCGCTGGCCGCGTCCCTGGAGCTCGACACCAAGCGCGTCCAGTTCACCCCGGACCTGATGCCCAGCGACGTCACCGGCTCGCTCGTCTACGACGCCCGGACCGCCGCGTTCTCCTTCCAGGACGGCCCCGTCTTCACCAACCTCCTCCTCGCGGACGAGATCAACCGGACCCCGCCCAAGACGCAGTCCTCACTCCTGGAGGCGATGGAGGAACGCCAGGTCACCGTGGACGGCACCGCCCGCCGGCTCCCCGAGCCGTTCCTCGTCGCCGCCACCATGAACCCGGTCGAGTACGAGGGCACCTACCCCCTCCCCGAGGCCCAGCTGGACCGCTTCCTCCTCAAGCTCACCGTGCCCCTCCCCTCCCGCGAGGACGAGATCGGCGTCCTGAGCCGCCACGCCGCCGGCTTCGACCCCCGCGACCTGAAGGCCGCCGGTATCCGCCCGGTCGCCGGACCGGCCCAGCTCGATGCGGCCCGGGAGGCCGTCTCCCGGGTGTCCGTCTCCCCCGAGATCGCCGGCTACGTCGTCGACATCTGCCGCGCCACCCGCGATTCGCCCTCGCTCGTCCTCGGCGTCTCGCCCCGCGGCGCGACCGCCCTGCTGGCCACCTCCCGCGCCTGGGCCTGGCTCACCGGCCGCGACTACGTCACTCCCGACGACGTCAAGGCCCTCTCCCTCCCGACGTTGCGCCACCGGGTCCGGCTGCGTCCCGAGGCGGAGATGGAGGGTGTCACCGCCGACGCCGTCATCACGGCGATCCTCTCCCACGTCCCCGTCCCGCGCTGATGGCCCTCACCGGACGCGCCGCGCTGCTGGCGGCCCTCGGCAGCATCCCGGTCGGCTTCCTGGAGCCGAGCTGGGCGGGCATGCTCGCGGTCAACGGCCCGATCGCCCTGGCCTGCGCGGTCGACTACGCCCTGGCCGCACCGGTACGCGGCCTCGTGCTGGCCCACTCCGGCGACAGCTCGGTACGCCTCGGCGAGCCGGCGGACGTCCACCTGGCCATCACCAACCCCTCCGGCCGCACGCTCCGGGCCCGTGTCCGCGACGCGTGGCCGCCGAGCAGCTGGGCCCCGGGCACGGAGGCGGCCGCTTCCCGCCACGAGCTGGTCGTCCCGGCGGGCGAGCGCCGCCGCCTGACCACCCGGCTGCTCCCGACGCGTCGCGGCGACCGCCACGCCGACCGTGTCACCATCCGCTCGTACGGCCCGCTGGGTCTGTGGGCCCGCCAGGCGTCCCGGCCGGCGCCCTGGACGGTCCGCGTCCTGCCGCCGTTCACCAGCCGCAGGCACCTGCCGTCCCGGCTGGCCCGACTGCGTGAACTGGACGGCCGTACCAGCCTCTTGACCCGCGGCGAGGGCACAGAGTTCGACAGCCTGCGCGACTACGTGCCGGGCGACGACACTCGTTCGATCGACTGGCGTGCCACGGCCCGCCAGCACAAGGTGGCCGTCCGCACCTGGCGCCCCGAACGGGACCGGCACATCCTGATCTGCCTCGACACCGGCCGCACCTCGGCGGGCCGGGTGGGAGACTCCCCCCGCCTGGACTCGGCCATGGACGCGGCCCTGCTCCTGACCGCCCTGGCGACCCGCGCCGGTGACCGGGTGGACCTCCTGGCCCACGACCGCCTCCCCCGCGCCCAGGTGCAGGGCCGCGCGGCGGCCGACGTCCTGCCGTCCTTCGTCAACGCCATGGCCACCCTCGAACCGGAGCTGGTCGAGACCGACTCCCGCACTCTGGTGTCGACCATCCTCCGGAATGCCCCACGCCGGTCCCTGGTGGTCCTCCTGACGAGCCTGGACGCCGCCCCGATCGAAGAGGGCCTGCTGCCGCTCCTGCCGCGGCTCACGCAACGTCACACGGTCCTGCTGGCCTCGGTGGCCGACCCCCATGTGGCGGCGATGGCCGCCTCACGGGGAAGCGTGGACGCGGTGTACGAGGCCGCGGCCGCCGTCCAGACCCAGTCCCAGCGCCGCCGCACGGCCGACCAGCTCGCCCGCCATGGCGTCCACGTGGTGGACTCCACGCCCGACGCCCTGGCCCCGGCCCTGGCCGACGCCTACCTCTCCCTCAAGGCCGCAGGCCGCCTGTAGGGCACCGCGGCTGGATGCCCCGGGCGCCCTGGGCGGGCACCCCTCAGGGTCATCTCCGGCAATGTTCTGATGGTGGTGGAAGTCGTCCCAGGGACGCACTCGCTCACCGACGTCTGGACGCTCGACACGAGCGGCCTCACGAGCTGCCCCGCGGACTGGTGACACGGGGCGGCAGCGACGCCGTTACGCGCGTATGCGCCGGATGCGGCACTGGTCATGCCGGCGCGACCGGCCCGTGAACGCGGAAAAGCCCCGTACCAGAAGGTACGGGGCTTCCCCACAACAATTGTTCGGCGGCGTCCTACTCTCCCACAGGGTCCCCCCTGCAGTACCATCGGCGCTGAAAGGCTTAGCTTCCGGGTTCGGAATGTAACCGGGCGTTTCCCTAACGCTATGACCACCGAAACACTATGAAATTTAGAACGCTGGCATGTAATCACAGCCGTTCGTTATTTCAGAACTAACACAGTGGACGCGAGCAACTGAGGACAAGCCCTCGGCCTATTAGTACCAGTCAGCTCCACCCGTTACCGGGCTTCCACATCTGGCCTATCAACCCAGTCGTCTACTGGGAGCCTTACCCTCTCAAGGAGGTGGGAATACTCATCTTGAAGCAGGCTTCCCGCTTAGATGCTTTCAGCGGTTATCCCTCCCGAACGTAGCCAACCAGCCATGCCCTTGGCAGGACAACTGGCACACCAGAGGTTCGTCCGTCCCGGTCCTCTCGTACTAGGGACAGCCCTTCTCAATATTCCTACGCGCACAGCGGATAGGGACCGAACTGTCTCACGACGTTCTAAACCCAGCTCGCGTACCGCTTTAATGGGCGAACAGCCCAACCCTTGGGACCGACTCCAGCCCCAGGATGCGACGAGCCGACATCGAGGTGCCAAACCATCCCGTCGATATGGACTCTTGGGGAAGATCAGCCTGTTATCCCCGGGGTACCTTTTATCCGTTGAGCGACGGCGCTTCCACAAGCCACCGCCGGATCACTAGTCCCGACTTTCGTCCCTGCTCGACCCGTCGGTCTCACAGTCAAGCTCCCTTGTGCACTTACACTCAACACCTGATTACCAACCAGGCTGAGGGAACCTTTGGGCGCCTCCGTTACCCTTTGGGAGGCAACCGCCCCAGTTAAACTACCCATCAGACACTGTCCCTGATCCGGATCACGGACCGAGGTTAGACATCCAGCACGACCAGAGTGGTATTTCAACGGCGACTCCACACCAACTGGCGTTGATGCTTCAAAGTCTCCCACCTATCCTACACAAGCCGAACCGAACACCAATATCAAACTGTAGTAAAGGTCCCGGGGTCTTTCCGTCCTGCTGCGCGAAACGAGCATCTTTACTCGTAGTGCAATTTCACCGGGCCTATGGTTGAGACAGTCGAGAAGTCGTTACGCCATTCGTGCAGGTCGGAACTTACCCGACAAGGAATTTCGCTACCTTAGGATGGTTATAGTTACCACCGCCGTTTACTGGCGCTTAAGTTCTCAGCTTCGCAACCCCGAAAGGTCACTAACCGGTCCCCTTAACGTTCCAGCACCGGGCAGGCGTCAGTCCGTATACATCGCCTTACGGCTTCGCACGGACCTGTGTTTTTAGTAAACAGTCGCTTCTCGCTGGTCTCTGCGGCCACCCCCAGCTCAGAGTGCAAGACTCATCACCAGGAATGGCCCCCCTTCTCCCGAAGTTACGGGGGCATTTTGCCGAGTTCCTTAACCATAGTTCACCCGAACGCCTCGGTATTCTCTACCTGACCACCTGAGTCGGTTTAGGGTACGGGCCGCCATGAAACTCGCTAGAGGCTTTTCTCGACAGCATAGGATCATCCACTTCGCCACAATCGGCTCGGCATCAGGTCTCAACCTTCATGAGGGACGGATTTACCTACCCCTCGGCCTACACCCTTACCCCGGGACAACCACCGCCCGGGCTGGACTACCTTCCTGCGTCACCCCATCGCTTACCTACTACAAGTCTGGTTCGTCGGCTCCACCACTTTCCATTCCCCGAAGGGTCCGGAACGGCTTCACGGACTTAGCATCGCCTGATTCGATATTGGGCGTTTCAAAGCGGGTACCGGAATATCAACCGGTTGTCCATCGACTACGCCTGTCGGCCTCGCCTTAGGTCCCGACTTACCCTGGGCAGATCAGCTTGACCCAGGAACCCTTAGTCAATCGGCGCACACGTTTCTCACGTGTGTATCGCTACTCATGCCTGCATTCTCACTCGTGAACCGTCCACAACTAGCTTCCGCTGCTGCTTCACCCGGCACACGACGCTCCCCTACCCATCACAGCCTCCGTTGGGAGTATTGCTGCAATGACACGACTTCGGCGGTACGCTTGAGCCCCGCTACATTGTCGGCGCGGAATCACTTGACCAGTGAGCTATTACGCACTCTTTCAAGGGTGGCTGCTTCTAAGCCAACCTCCTGGTTGTCTCTGCGACTCCACATCCTTTCCCACTTAGCGTACGCTTAGGGGCCTTAGTCGATGCTCTGGGCTGTTTCCCTCTCGACCATGGAGCTTATCCCCCACAGTCTCACTGCCGTGCTCTCACTTACCGGCATTCGGAGTTTGGCTAAGGTCAGTAACCCGGTAGGGCCCATCGCCTATCCAGTGCTCTACCTCCGGCAAGAAACACACGACGCTGCACCTAAATGCATTTCGGGGAGAACCAGCTATCACGGAGTTTGATTGGCCTTTCACCCCTAACCACAGGTCATCCCCCAGGTTTTCAACCCTGGTGGGTTCGGTCCTCCACGAAGTCTTACCTCCGCTTCAACCTGCCCATGGCTAGATCACTCCGCTTCGGGTCTAGAGCGTGCAACTCAAACGCCCTATTCGGACTCGCTTTCGCTACGGCTTCCCCACACGGGTTAACCTCGCTACACACCGCTAACTCGCAGGCTCATTCTTCAAAAGGCACGCAGTCACGAGATACAGCAAGCTG
>NZ_CP136996.1:2660000-3182500 GCF_058344425.1 Streptomyces sp. PL-29
GACCGACTGACCACAACGTCCTCGCTGTGTTTAATTGCCTGCCCGCACCCGAAGGCCGAACAGGACTTTTTCAAAGGAACCTCATCCACCGAAGTGGACGGGGTATCAACTTCTGGCGTTGATTTTTGGCACGCTGTTGAGTTCTCAAGGAACGGACGCTTCCTTTGTACTCACCCCAGCGACACTCACTGCGGCTTTCCTCCGGGCTTTCGTTCTGCTGTCTTGCGTTTCCGACTCTATCAGACTCTTTCGTGTCCGATTTCCTCGGCGCTTTCCAGGTTTCCGCTTTCGCGTTTCCCTTTCCGGCAGTTCCGACTCTATCAGAAGTTTTCCACCGGATTTCCCCGGCTTCGAATTCCTGAAATGGAAAGTCGGACGTACCCCGATTGGATCTTGAGGTCCATGGGGGTGAGAGAGAGTTTAAACCGTCGCTGCCGAACTTGTCCAGTTCGAGGCAACCGTTCGAATCTACCTCCCCGCTCGTTCCGTGTCAACGGCGTTTGCGGGACGACGAGGAGACTAGCAGCTCAGCAGGCTTGTACGCACATCAGGCGGCGGTCGGGAGCGTTGCCGTGCGGTCGGCGGCCGCGACGTCGCCGTGCTCGCCGGCGCGGGCGGCCCTGCCGCCCAGGACGAAGACGTAGAGCAGGAACGCCGCCTCGGCGGCCACGCCGATCGTGATGCGTGCCCAGGTCGGGAGGCCCGAGGGGGTGACGAAGCCTTCGATCAGACCGGAGACGAACAGGACCGCCGCGAGGCCGATGGCCATGCCGAGAGCCGCACGGCCCTGCTCGGCGAGGGCCGTGCGGCGGGTGCGGGGACCCGGGTCGATGACCGTCCAGCCCAGCCGCAGGCCGGTGCCCGCCGCCACGAAGACGGCGGTCAGTTCGAGCAGGCCGTGCGGCAGGATCAGGCCGAGGAAGACGTCGAGCCGGCCTGCGGAGGCCATCAGGCCGAGGCCCACCCCGAGGTTGGCCATGTTCAGGAAGAGGATCCACAGCACCGGGATCCCCAGGAAGGCTCCGAGGACGAGGCACATCGCAGCCGCCTGGGCGTTGTTCGTCCAGACCTGGGCGGCGAAGGAGCCCGCGGGGTTGCTGGAGTAGTACGTCTCGTACTCGCCGCCCGGCTCCGTGAGCTCCTTCAGGTGTTCGGGGGCCGCGATGGCGCCCTGGACCTCGGGGTGCGTCGCTATCCACCAGCCGATGAGGACGCCGAGCGCAGTGGAGAGCAGCGCCGTCGGTATCCACCAGCGGCGGCTGCGGTAGACCGCGGCCGGGAAGCCGACGGCGAAGAAGAGGGCGGCGTCGCGCCAGCTCGCGCGGCGGGTGCCCGTGACCGTGGCGCGGGCCCGGGCGACGAGCTGGGTGAGCCGGCCGGTGAGCATGGGGTCGGGGGCACTGGACTGGATGAGGGAGAGGTGCGTCGAGGTGCGCTGGTAGAGCGCGACGAGCTCGTCGGCCTCCTCGCCCGTGAGCTTGCGACCGCGGCCCAGGAGCTGCTCCAGGCGGGCCCACTCCGCGCGGTGTGCCGTGACGAAGACGTCGAGATCCATCCGGTGCGCTCCCCTGCCAGGCCCCCTGGCCGCTGCCTATTCCTAGTGTGGTCAGCTTGGCAGACTTGATGCGGTAGGGGCGGGGCAGGTCACGTGAGAGGTGCTGCGGTGAGCGAACTGGTGACGGGGGACGCGGTCGTCCTGGGGCTGCGGCCTGCGAGGCTGCCCAGCCGCGCGCTGGCCATCCTCCTGGACCTGGCCGTCTACGTCACCGCCTACGTGCTCATCGGGGTCGGGCTGACCATGGCGACGGCCTCGCTGGACCCGGCCGCCCAAGCCGCCGTCGCGGTGGCGAGCTTCGTGTTGCTGCTGGTCGGCATCCCGATCGCGGTGGAGACGCTGTCCCACGGGCGATCTCTGGGCAAGCTCGCCTGCGGGCTGCGGGTGGTGCGCGACGACGGCGGGCCGATCCGGTTCCGGCACGCGCTGGTGCGCGGCGCCCTCGGGGTGGTGGAGCTGCTGCTGACCTTCGGCGCGGTCGCGGCCATCGCCTCGCTGGTGTCGGTGCGCGGGCGGCGGCTCGGAGACGTCTTCGCGGGGACCCTGGTGGTTCGGGAGCGGGTGCCGGGAGCGCGGGTGATGCCGGTACCGGCGCCACCGCCGTGGCTGGCCGGGCGGTTCACCCAGCTGGACCTGTCAGCCGTGCCGGACGGGCTGTGGCTGGCGATCCGCCAGTACCTGACGCGGATGAACCAGCTGGATCCGCACGTGGGTGCGGCGATGGCGGCGCGGCTCGCGGACGACCTCGTGGCGCGTACGGGTGCGCCGCCGCCGGCAGGGGTGCCGGCCGCGGCCTTCCTGATGGCCGTGGTCCATGAGCGCCAGTCGCGCGATGCCGCCCGTGCCTTCCACGCGGCCTCCGCTGCCGCGGCCCCACCCGTCCCGTCGGCCGTGACCGGCTTCGGGCCGGTACCGACCGCTGCCGTGCCCCCGACGCCGGCCCCCTCCCCGACCCCGTACGTCACACCCGCGCCCGTGGCGCCGACGCCTCCCGCGGAGGTTCCGCGGGCCGGCGGGTTCGCTCCGCCCGCCTGAGGGCGGAGGGGTCATCACTCCTCGAAGGCCGAGGGCGGGGTTTCGAGGTGCTCCAGTTCGATGCCCGGGGCGGAGAGGACCACATCGCCGGCGATGTGGACGGTGTGGACCTCGCCGGTGTCCAGGGCCGTGACGCGGTACTCGTCCACCAGGAGCGGGCCGCTGTCCGTGGGGTGCTCCTCGCGGCCCACCAGGGCCCAGGCCTGGTCGACCGTACGCGGGGCCAGGACCGGGTCGGTGAGGGCGAGCAGCCGGACACGGGTGGCGGGCGCGCCGGGGGCCGGGCGCAGCAGCCGGGCCGTGGCGATCAGGAAGGCCGGAGACGTGCCGGTGAAGCCGGGGGCGGCGATGTTGCCCTCGGCGGCCTCGGTTCCGGTGGGGTCGGTGCGGACCCAGGTGACGCCGTCGAGGGCGGCTCCACGGACCTGCCAGCTCGCGGCGTTGACCTCCACGCGGATGGGCCGGCCGAGTTCGTCGATCGCGAGGTCGACGGAGCCGCGGTGCTCGCCGTCCGGGGCGGTCAGCTGGGAGACGTAGCGCCAGCCGGAGGGGCCGGGGGCGCAGTGGAAGTGCTCCTCGCCGAGCGGGGCGTGGTCGTGCGGGTCGTGGAGCGAGTATCGGCCGCGGGGCATGGTGCGCACACTTCTTCGGATCGGGGATACGGGGCAGGCCCCCGGCACGGGTGCCGGGGGCCTGCTTCAGGTCCGTCCGCCGCTGATCGGCTGGTGATCAGTAGCGGTAGTGGTCCGGCTTGTACGGGCCCTCGACCTTGACGCCGATGTAGGCGGCCTGCTCCGGGCGGAGGGTGGTGAGCTTGACGCCGAGGGCGTCGAGGTGCAGCCGGGCGACCTTCTCGTCGAGGTGCTTGGGGAGCACGTAGACGTCGGTCGGGTACTCCTCCGGCTTGGTGAAGAGCTCGATCTGGGCCAGGGTCTGGTCCGCGAAGGAGTTCGACATGACGAAGGACGGGTGGCCGGTCGCGTTGCCGAGGTTCAGCAGGCGGCCCTCGGACAGGACGATCAGGACCTTGCCGTCGGGGAACGTCCAGGTGTGGACCTGCGGCTTGACCTCGTCCTTGACGATGCCGTCGACCTTGGCCAGGCCGGCCATGTCGATCTCGTTGTCGAAGTGGCCGATGTTGCCGACGATGGCCTGGTGCTTCATCTTGGCCATGTCCGAGGCCATGATGATGTCCTTGTTGCCGGTCGTGGTGATGAAGATGTCGGCCGTCTCGACGACGTCGTCCAGCGTGGCGACCTGGTAGCCGTCCATGGCCGCCTGGAGGGCGCAGATCGGGTCGATCTCGGTGACGATGACGCGCGCGCCCTGGCCGCGGAGGGACTCGGCGCAGCCCTTGCCGACGTCGCCGTAGCCGAAGACGACGGCGACCTTGCCGCCGATGAGGACGTCCGTGGCGCGGTTGATGCCGTCGATCAGGGAGTGGCGGCAGCCGTACTTGTTGTCGAACTTCGACTTGGTGACGGCGTCGTTCACATTGATCGCCGGGAAGAGCAGGTCACCGGCCTGCATCATCTCGTAGAGACGGTGCACACCGGTGGTGGTCTCCTCGGTCACGCCGCGGATCTCGGACGCGAGCTGCGTCCACTTCTGCGGGTTCTCGCCGAGGGTGCGGTTCAGCAGGGTGAGGATGTGCGCGTACTCCTCGGAGTCCGCGGTGGACGGGTCCGGGGCTTCGCCGGCCTTTTCGAACTCGACGCCCTTGTGGACGAGGAGGGTGGCGTCACCACCGTCGTCGAGGATCATGTTCGGGCCGCCGGTGGAGGTGTTCGGCCAGGTCAGCGCCTGCTCCGTGCACCACCAGTACTCCTCCAGCGTCTCGCCCTTCCAGGCGAAGACCGGGACGCCCTGCGGGTTCTCCGGAGTGCCGTTCGGGCCCACCGCGATGGCGGCGGCAGCGTGGTCCTGGGTGGAGAAGATGTTGCAGGAGGCCCAGCGGACGTCGGCGCCGAGGGCGACGAGGGTCTCGATGAGCACGGCCGTCTGCACGGTCATGTGCAGCGAGCCGGTGATGCGGGCGCCGGCCAGGGGCTGCGCCTCGGCGTACTCCCGGCGGATCGACATCAGACCCGGCATCTCGTGCTCCGCCAGGGTGATCTCCTTGCGGCCGAAGGCGGCGAGGGAGAGGTCTGCGACCTTGAAGTCCATGGGTGCTGCTCCTCATGGTTCGAGAGGTGGGTACGGCTGTTCCGTGCGCCGTCCTGGGGACGGGACACCGGGCACAGTCCGTCGGGGGTCCTCTCTCCCCTCGGCCGGTCGCAGGGACCGCCCGACCCGCCATCAGCAGCGACGCCTGACACTGCCCACGAATCTACACCGATCGGCGGCGGCGGCCCCAGTCGGACGGAGAACTGGGCCGGCCCGGATGGCGTGGCGTCCGGTCTCACCCCCACCCGATGCGCCTTTTCGGCCAGACCGTAATCTTCCAGCCGTTCGTACTGGTGGGAGGGATGGGGGATTCATGGCACGCAGGCCTGGACGGCGTCGGGGGATCTGGGCGATCGCCCTGCTGGTGCTCGGCGTCATGCTGATCGCCGGTCCGCTGGCGTACATGCGCGTCCGGTTCACCCCGGTGAAGCAGTTCGGCGACAACATGCTGCCCACGATCCCCGTCGGGAGCTTGCTTCTGATGGAGAAGGACCACGGTGAGGTCCGGCGCGGTGACGTGGTCACCTACGACCCGGCCGAGTGGGGGTACGACGGCCCGTTCGTCGGACGTGTGGTGGCGCTGGGCGGGGACCACATCGCCTACACGATGGGCGACCGGACGCTGGCCCTCAACGGAAAGCCCCTCGACGAGCCGTACGTGCCCGATGGCGAAGCCGGGGCCGGCGGAGTGGGCTTCGCCGTCTCGGTGCCGCAGGGACGCATGTTCGTGCTGGGCGACAACCGCGGCAACTCCCAGGACTCCCGGTTCCATCCGGAACACCACCGGGGGACGCTGCCGCTGGCCGCGGTGACCGGGGTCGATTCCGGGATGCACGAGGAGTCCCCGCTGATGGTGGTCCTCGGCCTGCCCCTGTCCGCCGGGATCTGCCTCCTGCCTCTGTCACTCGGGCTGGGGATCGCCTCGCTCGTGGTCCGGCGGCGCAGGCCGGCCGAGTCGCCCGGGCCCGTCTGGGGCGCCACGCAGGTGGACGTGCCGTAGTCCCTGCACGTGCGCCGGAGGCCCCCGCGGGCTGCCCACGGGGGCCTCCGGCGCACGGACGGGAACCGCCCGGGACTACTTCGCGGCTTCGGGGCGGTAGATGTCCGGCTCCAGGTAGATCACCCGGGCGATCGGGACCGCCTCGCGGATGCGCGCTTCGGCGGCGTTGATCGCGTCCGCCACCTCGGCCGCGGTGTCGTTGCCCTCGACGGCGATCTTGGCCGCGACGAGGAGCTCTTCGGGGCCGAGGTGCAGGGTGCGCATGTGGATGACGCGGGTGACGACGTCCCCGTCGACGGCCGCGGCCTTGATCTTCTCGACCTCTTCGACGCCGGCGGCCTCACCGAGCAGCAGGGACTTGGTCTCCGCGGCCAGGACGATCGCGATGACGATGAGCAGGACGCCGATGCACAGGGTGCCGATGCCGTCCCAGACACCGTCGCCGGTCAGCAGGGCGAGGCCGACGCCGCCGAGGGCCAGGACCAGGCCGATGAGGGCGCCGAAGTCCTCCAGGAGGACGACCGGCAGTTCGGGGGCCTTGGCCCGCCGGATGAACTGGGTCCACGTGAGCTTGCCGCGGATCTCGTTGGATTCCTTGATGGCGGTACGGAAGGAGAAGGACTCGGCGATGATCGCGAAGACCAGGACGCCAACCGGCCAGTACCAGGCCTCGATCGGGTGCGGGTCGTGGATCTTCTCGTAGCCCTCGTAGATGGCGAACATGCCACCGACGGTGAAGAGCACGATGGACACGAGGAAGGCGTAGATGTAGCGCTCGCGCCCGTACCCGAAGGGGTGTTGCGGTGTCGCCTCGCGCTGGGCCTTCTTCCCTCCGAGCAGGAGCAGGCCCTGGTTCCCGGAGTCGGCCACCGAGTGGACGCTCTCCGCGAGCATCGACGACGAGCCGCTGAAGAGGAACGCCACGAATTTGGCTACAGCGATGGCGAGGTTGGCGGCGAGGGCCGCCACGATCGCCTTGGTACCGCCCGACGCGCTCATGGGTGCGGGGTGTCCTTCCTGGGCCGGTGACTACGGCCGCACATTGTTGCAGCCCCGGGCACCGACGCCGCGTCAGACGGCCACGGTGGCCCGGAAGACCGTTCCGTTTCCGACCAGTTCGACCTTTTCGCCCGCCGGTACGAAGGCCGATCCGCCCGGCGACAGGGCCAGTTCACCGGCCTGCACGGAGCCCGCCGTGCACAGCAGGATCTGCGGGGCGCCGTCCGGGAGCACCTGCGGGGTGCCACCGGGCGCGAGGAGGAAGCGGGAGAGCCGGAACTCGTCGACGGGGGCCTCGTAGACCTCCTCGCCGCCGTCCCCCTCGGGGCGCATGACGGTCGGGTCGCTCGGCTCGAACCTCACGATCTTCAGCAGCTCGGGCACGTCCACGTGCTTGGGGGTGAGACCGGCGCGCAGCACGTTGTCCGAGTTGGCCAGCAGTTCGACGCCGAGGCCGTCGAAGTAGGCGTGCGGAACCCCCGCGCCGAGGAACAGCGCCTCGCCGGGCTGGAGTCGGACGTGGTTGAGCAGCATCGCCGCGATGACGCCGGGGTCCCCCGGGTACTCGTGGACCAGGGCGGCGTACGTGGCGTACTCGCCGCCCAGGCGCTCGGCGGCGGCCGCGGTCTCGGCGACCGTACGGGCCATCTGCTCGCGGTCCGCGCTCAGTACGGCGGTCAGCACCTCGCGCAGCGCGGCCTCTTCGGGGTGCGCGCGCAGCAGGTCGGCGTACGGCTTGAGGGAGCCCACGCCCAGCCCTTCGAAGAGGTCCGCGGACGCCCGCGGGGAGCGGAAGCCGCACAGCCCCTCGAAGGTGGTGATCGCGCAGATCATCTCGGGCTTGTGGTGGGGGTCCTTGTAGTTGCGGTGCGCCGCGTCGATCGGGATGCCGCGCCGCTCCTCGTCCTCGAATCCCGCCTTCGCCTGGGTCTCGTCGGGGTGGACCTGGAGGGAGAGCGGAGCGCCGGCGGCGAGGATCTTGAAGAGGAAGGGCAGCCTGGGGCCGAACTTGGCCACGGTGGCGGCACCGAGCTCCCCCACGGGGTCGGCGGCGATGACCTCCGCGAGCGTCCTGACCCCGGCACCGCGGTCGACGCGCGACGGGGCGCCCGGGTGGGCTCCCATCCACAGCTCGGCCTGCGGCTCACCGGTGGGTTCGACACCGAGGAGCGCGGGCAGGGCCGTGGTGGATCCCCAGGCGTAGGGGCGGATCGTGTTGGTCAGGCGGTCCATCGTCGTCTTCCTGGAGAGATCCGGGCACGTGCGCGGTTGTCAGCCGTGTCCCCCGGACGCCAGCGCCAGGTAGGCGGTGGCGAAGTCCGTGACGGCGAGCAGCTCGGCGAGCTGCTCCAGCTCGGCGCCTTCCTCCGGTTCGAGCTCGCTGATCGCCGTGTCGTGGCTGAGGGCGAGCTCGCGTGCGGCGGGGGCGGCGGTGAGGCCGCCGGCCGGCCGGTCCCGCAGCAGAACGACACGGGCGCGAAGGGCCTGGGGCTCTTCGACCCGGTCCCGGAAGAAGTCGTCGGGGTCGGCACCTGCGGCGAAGTCGCCGGCGAGCAGGACACCGTGGGCGGGCAGTGCCTCGGGGAGCGCGGCGGCCAGCGCGGGGCGGCCGGCGAGCTCGGCGAGGGTGGCGGCGAAGCGGCGGCCGGCGGGGCCGGCGCCGGTTCCCTCGGTCCAGATGAGCGGCAGCGAGTCCGCGAGCTCGGCGGCGAGGGTCTTGGCCGGGTTGGAGTAGGTGGCAATGGCGGGCCCGCAGCGTTCGGCCGTCCGGTCGAGCCGGTCGGCGACGAGCTGGAGGGTGTCGGGGGCCGCGGTGATCAGGCCGACCTTGTCGAGGAGCAGCAGCAGGGGTGTCAGCAGGGCCCACAGGGCGCCCGGGCCCGCGGCTGCGGACTCGTCGAACTCCTGGTACGGGGCCTTGGCCATCGGTACGAGGAGGCCATGCGCGCCGTCCACCGCCTCGCTCAGCGGTGAGCGTTCGGGGGCGACGGCGACGACGGTGCAGCCGCGCCGGTAGGCCTGCTCGGCGAGCAGGGCGAGCCCGGGCTCGGTGCCGTCGGTGGTGGTCACCAGCAGCAGGTCGACGGACCCGGCCCAGCCGGGCAGGGACCAGCGCAGTGCCCCGGCGGCGTGGGCGACCCCGGTGGGGTCGAGGCGGATCACCGGCGCGGAGGCGCCGGCGAAAGCTCCGAGCAGGTCGGCGACCCCGGTGGCGGCGGTGCCGGGCCCGGCGATCAGGACCGCGCGCGGGCGGCCGTCGGGGCGCAGGGTGGCGATGCCCGCCTCGCTCGCGTGCCGGGCCGCCGTACGGACCCTGGCCCCGGCCTCGGCCGCGCCGCGGAGCAGGCCCCGTCGGTCGACGCGGGCGAGATCGTCCGGTGCGTCGAGGAGCGACTCGTCGAGCATGGCGGCCTCCGGCTGTTGGGTGACGGGAACCTGTCTGCGCGTGTTGCGGTGCGGGTGTCGTGCGGTGATCTGCGGATGGTGCGGTGGTGCCGGTCAGGCGGGTCGGCGGGCCTCGTCCACGAGCAGGACCGGGATGCCGTCGCGGACCGGGTAGGCGAGACCGCAGTCCTGGCCCGTGCAGAGCAGCTCGGGGGTCTCGTCGGCCGTCTTGTCCTCGAGGGGCGCGTGGCAGGCGGGGCAGGCCAGGATCTGCAGGAGGCCGGCTTCGAGCGGCATGGGGTGGGTTCCCTTCGGGGATGCGGGTGGGGCGTGGTCAGCGTACCGCTGGGGCTCCGCCGGTGCGGCTTGGGGCGGGCGGGGGTGGGAGGCCGGCTGCGCGGGGGCGCCGGGACCGCTGGGGCGGGTGTTGCGGATCTCCGCTCCGCCGGATCCGCGCCCCGGGGCCCGCCCGGCCGGGGTGGGGAGGGACTCAGGGCGGGGCCGGGGGTCCGGCTCGGGTCGGAGGGCGCGGGCCCGGGGGTCGGAAGGGGCCCGGCCCCCGGCAGGGCCCCCGGGCCGGGGGTCAGGCCCGGATCAGGGCCAGGGCCTCGTCCCGGACCCGGGACAGCGTGTCCACGTCACGAGCCTCAACGTTCAACCGCAGCAACGGCTCCGTGTTCGAAGCACGCACGTTGAACCACCACCCCGCACCCGTCACCGTCAAACCATCCAACTCATCCAGCTCCACACCCTCACGACCCGCGAACGCCTCCCGCACCGCAACCAACCGGCCCGCCTGGTCCGCCACCGTCGAATTGATCTCCCCCGACCCCTCATACCGGTCATACGACGCCACCAACTCCGACAACGGACCGTCCTGACCCCCCAGAGCCGCCAACACATGCAACGCCGCCAGCATCCCGTATCCGCGTTCCAGAAGTCCTTGAAGTAGTAGTGCGCCGAATGCTCACCACCGAAGATCGCACCCGTCCTCGCCATCTCCTCCTTGATGAAGGAATGACCCACCCGGGTACGCACCGGCGTCCCACCGCACTCCCGCACCACCTCCGGCACCGACCACGACGTGATCAGATTGTGGATCACCGTGCCCGACCCACCATGACGCGCCAGCTCACGCGACGCCACCAGAGCCGTGATCGCCGACGGCGACACACCCACACCACGCTCGTCCACGATGAAACAACGGTCCGCGTCCCCGTCGAAGGCGATCCCAGATCCGCACCCTCCGCCACCACCGCGCCTGCAGATCCACGATGTTCTTCGGATCCAACGGATTCGCCTCATGGTTCGGGAACGTCCCGTCCAGCTCGAAGTACATCTCCGTCACCTCCAACGGCAGACCCTCGAACACCGTCGGGACGGTGTGACCGCCCATGCCGTTACCCGCGTCCACAACCACCTTCAACGGACGGATCGACGCCAGATCCACCAAAGACCGCAGATGCTCCGCATACCCCTTCAGGGAGTCCCGCTCCGTCACCGTCCCCGGCACCGTCCCCGCCGGAACCTCCGGAACACCCCCGTCCAGCCACCCCTCCACCAACACCCGATCTGCGACAACCCCGTGTCCTGACCCACCCGGCCCGCACCCGCACGACACATCTTGATCCCGTTGTACCGCGCCGGATTATGCGACGCCGTGAACATCGCACCCGGCAGACCCATCGCACCCGACGCGTAATACAACTGATCCGTCGAACACAAACCGATCAACGTCACATCCACACCCGCGCCGCAGCACCCCGCAAAAGCCGCCGACAACCCCGGCGACGACGGACGCATGTCATGCCCCACCACGATCGCCGACCCACCCACGACCTCGACGAAAGCACCACCGAACAGCTCCGCCAGCGACTCGTCCCACTCGTCCGGCACAACGCCACGCACGTCATACGCCTTGACGATGTTCGAAAGATCTGCGGCCACTGCCTGCCCTCCTGAGGTTCTGTGCGGTTCGGCAAAACCTACCTTGAACCCACAGCTGTTCCGCAGATGGCCCGAGCGTCAGGAATCCGGCGATCTGAGGACGCGCAGGTGTCCGCGGCGGGTCTCGCCGGTGCTCTGGCCGCCCTTGCCGGACGTGCCGGATCCGCCGGGACCGGCCGGACGGGCCGGCGGGCGCGCGGCTTCGCGAACGGCGTTGGCCAGGGCTTCGAGGTCGTCGCCGCTGGGGCGCGACGGACCGGACCCGTCGGACAGACGGACGACCTCCCAGCCCCGCGGGGCCGTCAGGCGCTCCGAGTGCTCGGCGCACAGGTCGTAGCAGTGGGGTTCGGCGTATGTGGCGAGCGGGCCGAGAACTGCGGTCGAATCGGCGTAGACGTACGTCAGTGTCGCGACGGCAGGGCGGCCGCACGCGGTGCGCGAACAGCGACGTACAAGGCTCACGACGTTGGACGGTACCGCACTCTTGACCGGGCCGCGACGACTCCACCGCTGCTCACTCCCCCGTGTCGTGCTCGGAGCTACCCTGCGGGGGTGACGGACACGCCTCTTCCCCCCTGCCCCGCCGAGCCTCCCGCGGGGGTCCCCGTCGAGCCCAGAACGCGTCGGCGGGACCGGCACGGGCGCGGGATGCGCGGTCCGCTGGCCCCTCCCCAGGTACCCCTGGCGGCGAGCCGGGCGGAGCTGTTCGGGGATCTTGTGCGGGACTCCGTGGAGCGGTTGGAGCGGCGCTGGCCGCAGCTGTCCGAGGTGGAGTTCCTGGTCGGCGACGTGCCGGGGCCTCCGGGCGGTGCCGACGGCGGCTGGAACGACGAGGCGGTGCCGCTCGGTGCGGTGTCGGAGTCCCGGCCGGGACGGCCGGCCCGGATCATGGTCTTCCGGCGGCCGGTGGAGATCCGTACGAAGACGCGCGACGAGAAGGCGCTGCTGGTGCACGAGATCGTGGTGGAGCAGGTGGCGGAGCTGCTCGGACTCACTCCGGAGACGGTGGACCCCCGCTACGGCCAGGACTGATCCGGCCGCGGCGGGGTCCCGGCCCATCACCTGGTCAGGACGGAGAGGTCCTGCTCGGCCTCGGGGACCGACACCGTGGAGTGGTCGTCGGAGAGCGCCTGGACGGTGAACATCGCGATGCCGTCGTTCGGGAGGGAGAGGGTGCGGGCCGCGTGGACCGGGCCGCCCGAGAGGGTTTCGACGGTGAGGGCGTAGGAGCCCTTTCCGCCCGCGGGGGCCAGGGTCAGCGTCTGGGTGGTGCCTGCCTTGACCGTGACCTCCTGGGAGGCGGGCTCGCCTCCTGCGGTGCCCGGGGACGCCGTCACCCTGACCTTCGCATCAGCGCCCGGCGCGGTCAGCGACAGCAGGGTGGTGTTCTCCTCGGGCCGGTTGTCGGCCACGGTGGCCCGATCGCCGACCGGCCCGGTGGCCGGGATGAAGCCGAGCTCCTGCTTGGCGCCGCTGCCGCGGACCACTCGGACCGCGGCGACCAGCGGTGTGGTCTTCTTGGCGTCCGCCGGGGCCAGCAGCAGCGAGCCCGGCTCGCCCCGGGTCAGGTCCTTAAGGTCCATGACCGCCGTCATGCCCGCCTTGACGTGCAGCTGCTCACTGCCCGCCGGGCTGATGGCGCCGCCCGGTCCGGCCAGGCGCAGCTTCAGGTCCGCGTCCTCCTCGCCGGGCACGAAGGCGACCAGCCGTACGGAGGCGGCGTCCGCCGGGATGCCGGGCAGCACCAGCGAGCCCGCCGGGTCGGTGGAGGCGGGCAGCCAGTCGGCGCCGACGCTCTCCTCGGAGACCTGCACGGAGGCGCCCACCCGACCGGCCCGGGTCGTCACGTGGGCGGTGGCGTCGGCGAGCTGGGTGGCCGGGAGGAGGGAGGAGAGCAGGACGGTCTTGGTGGACTTCGGGTCGACGCGGATGTTCTCGCCGGCGCCCGCGTCGGTCTTGGCCGCACCGTCGGGGCCGAAGAGCGCGATGTCGACGACGGCGGCCGCGTCGTCGGGGTTGGTGAGGTGGACGTAGTCCTCGCGCCCCTTGGCGGTGCTGACCCCGGGGAACCAGAAGTCGGTGCCGGGCTCCGTGCAGCCGACGCCGAGCAGGCCCCGGGCCCGGCCGACCGAGATCCTGGTGGTCAGCTGGGCCGTCCAGCCGGGGGCGAGGACCCCGTCGGCGCTGCCGGTGAGTGCGGGGGCGTCGGCACCACTGGCCGTGGCGCCGACCGGCTTGCCGGGCTCTTTGGGTTCCAGGACGGGTTTGGCGTCCTTGGTCGCGCCGAGCAGCCGGGCCGAGCCCTTGCCCTGGCCGGCGGGGGAACCCGGCGTGAAGGAGGTGTACGTGGTCTCGGCGATGTCCGAGGAGCTGGGCCCCGGGCACACCAGGAGGGATCGCTCGACCGGCATCCGGGCCGAGGCCGCCGCCTTGGCGTCGGGGGCCCCGCCCGCGGGGGCGGGCGCGGTGAGGGCGGCCGCGCCGGTGAGGGCGGCCAGTGCCGCGACCACGGCCGCCAGCGTCAGGGGTGCGCGCTGCTTCACTGCTGGGGGCTCCCGTCGGGACGCGGGTCGTGCTGTGCGTGGACGTCGTGCGGTGGGTACTGCTCGTGGGGCTCGTACGGGTAGGGGTACTGCTGTGGGTGGTGCTGCGGGTAGGGGGTCTCGTAGGCGGCGCTGTCCTGCTGCTGGTCGTACCCGGGGTACTGCTCGTACGGGTACTGCTCCTGGGGCTGCTGGGGCTGCTGGGGCTCGTACGCGTAGCCGCTCGGGTCTCCGTAGGCCTGATAGGCATAGGAGTCCTCGCCGTACGCCGGCTGCGCGGGAATCTGGGCGTAGGGGTCGGCGGCGGCCGCGGTCTCCACCGGTCCGGGGGCGGTGTCCGCCTCGGCCTCGGCGCGGAGCCTGCGGGCGCGGCGGCCCTCCGAGGCTTCGCCGGGGCCGGGCCCCGAGGCGGTCGCGACCTCCTCCTCGGGCAGGTCGTCGTCGAGCTCGGCCCGTCGGCCGGGCAGAGCCATGACCAGCAGGACCAGGGCGAGCAGGCCCTGGGTCCAGTTCCAGGCGGTCCGCAGCAGGGACGTCTCGTGGACGAGGTCGAGGCTGCCTCCGCCGGCGGGGAGCTCGAAGCCCTGGGCCCAGCCGTCGAGGGTCTTCGACGCGAGCGGCTTGCCGTCGAGGGTGGCCTGCCAGCCGCCGTCGGCCCGGTCGGCGATGCGCAGGACGCGGCCCGCCTCGCCCGCGGGGATCTTGCCGTGAACCTCGACGGGGCCCGCGGCGACCGGAATCGGGGCCTCGCCCGGCTGGGCGGAGACGATGACGGCGCGCGGCAGCCAGGGCTCGACGCCCCACAGCGCGGTGCCGTCCTGCTGGTGGCGGCGGCTCAGGCCCGGGGTGGCGTCGAGGACCCGGCGGATCTCCTCGGGACCGCCGGGGCGGAACATCACGAAGCGGATGGCATAGGCGCTGAGCTGGCTGGACTGGTCGGCGCCGGAGCCTGCGACGAGGTTGGAGACGACCTTGTCGAGCCGGGGGTCGTCGCCGGTCCGGGCGGCGATCTCGGCGTCGCCGAGGCGGCCGCCCGGGCCGCGGACGAGGCTGTAGGAGACCTTGGCGGGGCCGTCGAGGTCGAGGAGCAGGGTGCGGGTCTGGTTGTCGTCGTCGCCGGCGTCGGCGACGAAGGCCGGTACCTGCACCGGGTCGCGCCGCTGGAGCGGGCCGTCGGCGCCGGCGAGCGTCCAGGTGGCCGCGGCGATCAGCGGGCCCGCGGCGGCGGCGAGGGCGATCAGCGCGGCCAGTGGCTGGCGCCAGCCGAAGTTGCGGGCGGCGACGCGGTCCTTGGCGCCGTCCGCGCCGACCATGGCGGCAGCGAGGAGGGCGGCCCCGTACACGAGGGTGGCCGGTCCGGCCCAGGCGGTGCGGTTGGCGAGGACCGCAAGGAGGAGGGCGGCCAGGGCGGTGGCCCAGGCGGTGCGGACGGCGAACTGCCGGTCGGCGCGGAGCAGGGCGGCCAGGGCGGCCAGGACGATGCCGGCGAGGATCAGGCGCGCGCCGGTGCCGGGACCGCCGGGGCTGATGCCGAGCAGGTCCAGCGCGCCCGCGGAGCCGGCTCCGTAGGGCAGTCCGGCCTCCTGGAGGAGGCGGCCCGGGTGGGTGAGCAGGCCGAGCGACCAGGGGGCGAGGACGACGAGGGGGACGGTGAGGGTGGCGAGCAGCCGCAGGCCGTACGTCTTCCACTGCGCGCGGCGCAGGACGAGCGCGGCGGCGCCGAGGAGGACGGCGAGCGGCCAGACGGCCGGGGTGAAGGCGGTGGCGAGGGTCAGCAGGAGCGTGTAGGTCCACACCGCGCGCCAGCCGCCCCGCTGTTCGGCGGTGGCCGCCGGCTCGCCGAGGCCGAAGGCGGCGATCGCGGAGCGGGCGATGAGGGGGAGCACGAGGGCGAGGACGGCGGTGCCGAGGCGGCCGCCGGCGAGGGCGCCGGTGACGGCGGGGAGGAAGGCGTAGGCGGTGGCGGCCCAGGCGCGCAGCAGCCGGGACTCGACGAGCGGCCGGGAGGCGAAGTAGGCGGTGAGGCCGGCCAGCGGGACGGAGCCGACGAGCAGGAGGGTCAGGGCGGCCTGGGTGGAGCCGAGGAGCAGGGTGGAGAGGGCGCCGAGGACGGCGAGGTAGGGCGGGGCGGCGGCGGTGGAGCCGGTGCCCACGGGGTGCCAGCCGTCGGTGTGGATGCTCCACAGGTCCAGGCCGCCGGCGGGGGCGGGCAGCAGGGCGCCGCCCATGAGGGATCCTCCGCCGATCAGGGCGCGGCAGGCGGCGAGGGAGACCAGGAGGAGGAGGCCGAAGAGGAGGGGCGCCGGGTTGCGGGCGATCCGCTTGAGGCGCGCGAAGCGCTCGGTCTCCTCGTAGGGGCCGTCCTCGCCGGGCGCGTTCAGGATGCTGCCGCCACCGTGCCGGCCGGCGGGGGCGGCGGCGGTGTGGCGGTCGCCGCCGAAGTAGCCGGCGAGCTGGTCGGCGTTGGCCCGCAGGGAGGCTCCCGGCGGGGGGAAGAGCCGGCGCAGTTCGGAGGCGGGGACGGCGGGGCGGCGGCGGGCCCTGCGGGCGGCGAGGAGGCGGCCGGGGCGCAGCAGTGTGGCGAGGAGGCCGGTGATCTCGTCGACGGCCTGGCCGGGGGCCTTGCCGACGAGGTAGGCGAGGGTACGCAGCACGGTGCCGAACAGGACGCGCAGCAGGACGTAGGGCAGGGCGCGGCCGGAGCTGTTGGCGAGGATCGTGTAGACGGCGCCGGCCTTGTCGACGCGGTGCGGGCTGGCGGTGGTGCGGCCGGCGCAGTCGACGGTGCGGCGTTCGCGGGCGGAGGCCTCGGCATGGCGCAGGACGGCGTCCGGGGCGACCAGGACGGTGTGGCCGGCGCTCTGGGCGCGCCAGCACAGGTCGACGTCGTCGCGCATGAGGGGCAGGCGCCGGTCGAAGCCGCCGAGCTCTTCGTAGACGTCGCGGCGCACGAGCATGCCGGCGGTGGACACGGACAGGACGGGGCGGACCTGGTCGTGCTGGCCCTGGTCCTGTTCGCGGCGGTCGAGCCCGGTCCAGCGGCGGCCGCTGCGGGCGATGGTGACGCCGGCTTCGAGGAGCTGCTTGTTGTCGTACCAGCCGCGGAGCTTGGGGCCGATGATCGCGGCGTCGGGGTTCTCGTCGGCGACGCGGAGCAGTTCGGCGAGGGCGTCGGGTTCGGGGGCGCTGTCGTCGTGGAGGAGCCAGAGCCACTGGACGGGTTCGCCGTGGGGCAGGTCGGGGAGGTCGTAGGCGTCGTCGCGCCAGGTGCGGCTGACCGGGTCCCAGCCGCTGGGGCGCTTGAGGTACGGGAGGTCCTCGGGGGTCAGGGTGCCGGCGGTGCGGGCGGATTCGTCGACGGCGGTGCCGAATCCGGTGCGGCGGGCGAGGTGCAGGACGCGGTCGTCGCCGAGGGCCTCGGTGAGCAGCCGGGCGGAGTCGTCGGCGCTGCCGGTGTCGGCGGCGACGTGGCTCTGGGCGGGGCGTTCCTGGCCGAGGAGGCCGGCGAGCGTCCGGGGCAGCCAGCGGGCGCCGTCGTGGGCCACGAGGACCGCGGTGACGACGTGCCGGGGGAACTCGGGTGTGACGGGCGCCTGGTAGGAGGCCGTCGACTGGCTGTGCAGGGACATCGCGGTACGGGCCCTCCGGCCGGGGGTCCGGGGGTGGTGTGCCCTCGGAGGCTGCTGGACAGCGCCCCACCCTAACGGCTGCCACAGCAGCGGTCCGCCTCCTGCGGGGAAGGTGCAGGAGGCGGACCGTGTGCGGTGCTCTGTGTTCGGCCGTGCGTCGCGTTCGACGCCGTGCTCCGATGTTCGGATATGTCGTGCGGGGTACTGCGGGTGCCGGGCCGGTGGGGCTCCGGCGGTGTCAGACGGCCGCCTTTTTCAGGCGGCGGCGCTCGCGCTCGGACAGGCCGCCCCAGATACCGAATCGCTCGTCGTTGGCGAGGGCGTACTCAAGGCATTCGGAGCGGACCTCACAGGCGAGGCAGACCTTCTTGGCCTCGCGGGTGGAGCCGCCCTTCTCGGGAAAGAAGGATTCGGGGTCGGTCTGGGCGCACAGGGCGCGCTCCTGCCATCCGAGCTCCTCGTCCGCTTCCTCGACCAGCAGTTCCTGAAACAGCTCGGTCATGTGCGCCCCTCGCTCTGTTGGTGCGTCCCCGTGGTCACGTCGTCACTCATAGCTACGTAACGACACGAGTGAAATTACAAGTGCGTGGCTCCGGGGCAGTCAAGCCGGGATCTGCTATCGGGCCCCTTATTCACTCTGCGGAACCAAGCCTATGCAGAAAGTGTTCATATCGCCAAAAATCGTGACACATGCCATCGGCGCCATCAGATGTCACCTTCACCCGTAATGCACGCGCCACCCCGACACGAGGTTGCGGCGCATCCCGAAGAGCGGCGCAGATCACATTCAGGTCACGACATGGCCGGATCAGGTTTGACTTCCGATGCAGCGCCGCATGCCCCGCCGCCGACTGCACAAACCTTTCTCCATGCGCGACAACCGGATGAGGTGAAACTTTTCCCCCAAACCAGACATTGAGTTGACAGCCGGACCCCTCACCCGTTCTCCTTATTCGCATGTCAGCGCCCGCAGCCACCACCCGGACCCCCATTCGTGGGTTCCTGTGCGCTGCCCAGGTTCGCTGCTGCTGTTGCTGCTGTTGATGCCCGTGGAGCCCCGGCTCCCCAGAGCTCCAGCCCTCCCCCCCACAGCAACCGCCAGCACAACTGACATCCGTCGAGGTACACCCCGATGAACAGCACCACCACCAGCACGACCGCCGCCCCCGCGACCGTCGAAAGCGACCTGCAGATCGCCGGCGACATCCTCGCCGTCCAGCACCTCCTCCAGCCGGCCCGCGAACATCCGGCCACCGTCGCCGAGTTCGTCGGCCTGGCCCGCTCCATCGCCGAGGACCGCGCCTCCTGGCAGCACCTCGTCCAGTACGACGCCACCACCCGCTGGTACCACCGGCTGCGCACCGGCCCCGGCTACGAGGTCTGGCTGCTCAGCTGGGTCCCCGGCCAGGGAAGCGGCCTGCACGACCACGGCGCCTCCTCCGGCGTCCTGACGGTCCTGGAGGGCGAGCTCACCGAACACACCTCCCGCGGACGGCTCACCCACCGCGCCGGCGGCCAGCGCGTCTTCGCCCCCGGCTACACCCACGAGGTCGTCAACGACACCCTCGAAGGCGCGGTCAGCCTGCACGTCTACTTCCCCGGGCTCACCCAGATGCCGATGCACAACTGCTCCCCGGCCGCGTCCGCGTCCGAGTCCGAGTCCGTCCCCGCCTGAGCACGACCGGCCCGCGGCTCCCACCCGCCGCCCGACCACCACCCCTCCCATGACAGCCTTCGGCTGACAGTCCCACCCGCCGCCCGACCACCACCCCTCGCATGACAGCCTTCGGCTGACAGTCCCACCCGCCGCCCGACCACCACCCCTCGCATGACAGCCTTCGGCTGACAGACTGTCTGCATGCGCATTGTTGTTCTGGCCGGCGGTATAGGCGGCGCCCGGTTCCTTCGCGGACTCAAGTCGGCGGTGCCCGACGCGGACATCACGGTCATCGGCAACACCGGTGACGACATTCACCTCTTCGGGCTCAAGGTCTGCCCCGACCTGGACACGGTGATGTACACCCTCGGCGGTGGCATCAACGAGGACCAGGGGTGGGGCCGCACCGACGAGTCCTTCACCGTCAAGGAGGAGCTCGCCGCCTACGGGGTCGGACCCACCTGGTTCGGCCTCGGGGACCGCGACTTCGCCACCCACATCGTCCGCACGCAGATGCTCGGCGCCGGCTACCCGCTCAGTGCCGTCACCGAGGCACTCTGCGACCGCTGGCAGCCCGGGGTGCGGCTGCTGCCGATGTCCGACGACCGCGTCGAGACCCACGTCGCGATCACCGAGGCCGGAACGGGCGAGCGCCGGGTCATCCACTTCCAGGAGTACTGGGTCCGGCTGCGCGCCTCGGTGGACGCGGAGGCCGTCGTACCCGTGGGAGCCGAGCAGGCCAAGCCCGCGCCCGGCGTGCTGGAGGCCATCGCCGCGGCCGACGTGATCGTCTTCCCGCCGTCCAACCCCGTGGTCTCGGTCGGCACGATCCTCGCCGTGCCCGGCATCCGGGACGCCGTCGCCGCCGCCCGGGCCCCCGTCGTGGGCCTCTCCCCCATCGTCGGCGGCGCGCCCGTGCGCGGGATGGCCGACAAGGTGCTCGCCGCGGTGGGCGTCGAGTCCACCGCCGCCGCGGTCGCCCTGCACTACGGGACCGAACTGCTCGACGCCTGGCTCGTCGACACCTCCGACGCGGACGCCGTCGCCGAGGTCGAGGCGGCCGGCATCACCTGCCGCGCGGTGCCGCTGATGATGACCGACCTGGCGGCCACCGCCGTGATGGCCCGGGCCGCGCTGGAGCTGGCGGAGGCCTCCCGGTGACGGCGGCCCCCTCGTACGAGGTGCGGGCCGTCGACGGGATACCGGAGGTCAGGCCGGGCGACGACCTGGCCAAGCTGATCACGACGGCCGCCCCCGATCTGTGCGACGGCGACGTCCTGCTCGTCACCTCGAAGATCGTGTCCAAGGCCGAGGGGCGGATCGTACGGGCGGAGTCGCGCGAGGCCGCCGTCGACGCGGAAACCGTACGGGTGGTCGCGCGGCGGGGCACCCTGCGGATCGTCGAGAACCGGCAGGGCCTGGTGATGGCCGCGGCCGGTGTGGACGCCTCCAACACCGCCCCCGGCACCGTGCTGTTGCTCCCGGAGGATCCGGACGCCTCGGCCGCCGCGATCCGCGCCGGAGTGCGCGACGCGCTCTGCGTGGACGTGGGCGTGGTCGTCACGGACACCTTCGGGCGGCCGTGGCGCAACGGGCTGACGGACGTCGCCATCGGCTCGGCCGGCGTGCGGGTCCTGGACGACCTGCGCGGCGCCACCGACGCCCACGGCAACCCGCTCAGCGCGACCGTGGTGGCGACGGCGGACGAGCTCGCCGCCGCCGGCGATCTGGTCAAGGGCAAGGCCGCCGGCCTGCCGGTGGCCGTCGTGCGCGGACTGGCGCACGTCCTGGGCGAGGGGGCGACGGCGCGGGACCTGGTGCGCACGCCGGCCGACGACATGTTCCGGCTGGGCACCTCGGAGGCGGTACGGGAAGCCGTGACGCAGCGCCGCACCGTACGGGCCTTCACGGCGGAGCCGGTGGACCCGGGCGCGGTGCGGCGGGCGGTGGCGGCGGCCGTGACCGCCCCGGCACCCCACCACACGACGCCGTGGCGGTTCGTGCTGCTGGAGTCCGAGCCCGCACGGCTGCGGTTGCTCGACGCGATGCGCGACGCATGGATCGCGGACCTGCGGTCGGACGGCAGGTCCGAGGAGTCCATCGCGAAGCGGGTGCGGCGCGGGGACGTGCTGCGGGCCGCCCCGTACCTGGTGGTGCCGTGTCTGGTGATGGACGGGGCGCACCACTACGGGCACGCCCGGCGGGACGCCGCTGAGCGGGAGATGTTCGTGGTGGCCATGGGCGCCGGCGTGCAGAACCTGCTGGTCGCGCTGGCCGGTGAGCGGCTGGGATCGGCGTGGGTGTCCTCGACCATGTTCTGCCGGGACGTGGTGCGGGAGGTCCTGGAGCTGCCGCCGGACTGGGATCCGATGGGGGCGGTGGCGGTGGGCCACCCGGCGGCGGCCCCGCCGCAGCGGCCGAGCCGCTCCGCGGAGGACTTCGTCGCGGTCCGCTGACGACCGCCGTGCCCCCTCCTCCCCCTGCCCTGCCCCTCAGAAGCGGCCGATGTCGCCGCGGGGCATGCGGGGGGTGCGGCGGGGCGGGGTGCGGCCCGCGAGGAGGACGAGGCGGGCCGCCCGGTGGCGCTGGCCGGCGTACGGCGCGAGGAGTTCCAGCATGGCGGCGTCGTCGGCGTCGCGGTCGCCGGCGAGGGCGAAGCCGATGATGCCGGGCAGGTGCAGATCGCCGGTGGTGACGGCGTCGGGGTGGCCATTGCTGCGCTGGAGGGTCTCGGCTGAGGTCCACGGGCCGATGCCGGGCACGGCCTCCAGCCGGCGCGCGGCCTCGGCCAGGTCCATGGCCGCCGCCTCCTCCAGACGGTTCGCGACGCGTACGGCCCGGACGATGGTGTCGGAGCGCTTGGCGTCGACACCGGCCCGGTGCCAGTCCCAGGACGGGATCATCGCCCAGGTGCGGGGGTCGGGCATGACGTGCAGGTTCTGCCCATGGGGGCCGGGCGCGGGCTCGCCGTACTGCTGTACGAGTCGGCGCCAGGCCCGGTACGCCTCGTCGGCGGTGACCTTCTGTTCCAGCACCGTGGGAATCAGGGACTCCAGCACCAGGCCGGTACGCGTCAGGCGCAGGCCCGGGCGGCGGCGGTGGCTGGCGTGCACGAGGCGGTGGCGCGGCACGAAGACCGCCGGGTCGTCGCCCGCACCGAGCAGTGCGGGCAGCTGGTCGAGCAGCCAGGCACCGCCGGCTCCCCATGCCTCGGCCTCGATCTCCGTGCCGGTCCGGGAGACCCGGAGGGTGGCGGGCCCGTCGGGGGTGCGGGTGGCGCGCCAGACGGAGCCGTCGGGCGTGGTGCGGAAGGTGGGGTCGGCGGGGCCGCGGCGGAGCGGACCGAGCGTAAGGCCGAGGTCGACGGGCCCGTCGGGGGGCCAGCGGCGTTCCTTCGCACCCGCGCCGGCGGCTCGGCCTCGGCCCGGGGGCACGTCGGTGCGGCCGCCGCGCACGGCGGTCCGGTCGAGGGGGTCGAAGCGGCCGGCCATGGGTCGAGCGTAGCCCGCCGGCCGGCCCGCCCCGGAGCCGTGGCTTCGTCCGCGGGCGAAGCCACGGACGCGGACGCGGCAACCGTGTTGCGGCCCCGCCCGCCATGCCCGGGGCGGGTCGGGGCGGGGCGGGGCGGGGCGGGGCGGCGGGGCCGTCGGGTTCCGGGCGGAGCCCGCCGGCCGGCCCGCCCCGGGGACTACGGGCGGCCCTGGAGCTTGGCCGAGGAGGTGCGGGTAGTGGGGAGCTTGCCGTACAGCTGCCTGCCGGGGCATTCCGTCGCGAAGCCGTCCCGGTGGCCCGAGATGACGTTCATCGAGACGTTCCTGCCCTTCGGGTAGCGGTTGCCGCCACCCGACTTGAGGGTGGTCTTGGCGCGCGGGTCCCGGCCGAAGAGGCCGAGCTTCCAGGCGGTGAGGCGGGCGACCGCGTCGACGGCGGCCGCCGGCGGCGCCGAGTTCGTGAAGGTGCCGAGCACCGCCACGCCCATGCTGTCCGTGTTGAAGCCCATGGTGTGCGCTCCGAGGACCGGCTTGGAGACACCGCCCGCGCGGCCCTCGTAGACCGTGCCGCACTTGTCGACGGCGAAGTTGTAGCCGAAGTCGCGCCAGCCGCTGCTGACCACGTGGTAGCGGTACAGGCTGCGCAGCACCGCCGGGGCGTCCTTGCAGGCGTAGTTGTTGCCGGAGGCGCTGTGGTGGACGAACGCCGCCTTGACGGTGCGCGTGTAGGCGAAGGCCTTCTCGCGCAGGGACTCGTCCGCGCCCCACCCCCTGCGGGTGACGATCCGCGGGCGCGGCCCGATGTAGGGGGCGGCTGCCGCGGTGAGTTCGCCGGCGAAGACGGCGTCGGCGGTGGAGTCGGCCTTGTTGAGCTCGGTGATCTCGTTCGCGCCGAGCGGGGCGTGCGGCACGTTCGCCGCGGAGGCCTCCGCCATCTCCATGGTCAGGCCGGGCGCGACCACCTCGCCCTTGTCGTCGGCCGGGCTGCTGTTCTTGCCGTCGGTGGACCCGGCCGGCACCTGCGCGCCCGGGTCGACGAGTTCGATGCGCATGCCCGAGGGGAGCCCGGTGCCCTCCGGAGTGGCCGGGGCGTCCGGTTCCGCCTGGACGCGGACCTCCACGCCGTCGGACTCACCGACCCACAGGGGGGCGGTGGCGCCGCGCACCCGGCCGGAGTCGCGCTCCACCGCGTCGGGGTCGGCCGCGTGCTCGCTGTTGTGGACCTCGACGTCCTGCCAGTCGGACCAGGTGGCGGTCCGGACGGAACGCGTACGGACCTGGACGCGGCCGTTGAGCTGGGTGGTGACGTCGTCCCAGACGACACCGACGAGGGAGAACGTCCTGACCTCACGGGCGGGCAGCCCCTGCGTCTCCGGGCCGCGGGGCGAGGCGCTCATCCCGGGGACGCCGGGCATGCGGTCCGCCGCGGCCCCCATGGGGACGAGCGGCAGCGACTGGGTGGACCCGGCCGGGGTTACGGGGACGGTTTCGGCGAGTGCTGGAGTCGGGAGCGCGAGGGGCAGGGCCAGTGCGGCGGCCGTCGCGACGCCGATCGAGGAAGCAAGGAATCCACGCATGACAAGGATGGTGGGCACGCTCACCGCGGGGCGCCATCCGAGATCTGATGCTCCGTCCGCTGCCCCGCGGACACCCCTCCTCCGTACGGAGGTACCGGCGCCCCCCGTACGGAGGAGGGCGCCCGCGTACCCTGTGCCGGGTGAACGCCACTGACCGCACCCCTGCCGACCTGCTGCAATCCGCGCTCGCGGCCGATCCGGGCCGCCCGCTCGTCACCTTCTACGACGACGCCACCGGCGAACGCGTCGAATTGTCCGTCGCGACCTTCGCCAATTGGGTGGCCAAGACCGCGAACCTGCTCCAGGGCGACCTGGGAGCCGAGCCCGGGGACCGGCTCGCGCTGCTGCTGCCCGCGCACTGGCAGAGCGCCGTGTGGCTGCTCGCCTGCGACGCGGTCGGGGTCGTCGCCTCGGTGGGCGGGGAACCGGGTGACGCCGATCTCGTCGTCAGCGGTCCGGACACGCTGGAACGAGCGCTGGAGTGCGACGGCGAGCGGGTGGCGCTGGCCCTGCGGCCGCTGGGCGGGCGCTTCCCGCAGCCTCCGGCGGGGTTCGCGGACTACGCGGTGGAGGTGCCGGGACAGGGCGACCGCTTCGCCCCCTTCGTCCCGGTGCAGCCCGAGGGTCCCGCGCTGGTCGTCGGCGGCGAGGAGCTCTCGCACACGGCGCTGGTCGCCCGGGCCCGCGAGGACGCGGCCGGGCTCGGCCTCGGCGAGGGGTCGCGGATCCTGACCGGCCTCGGCTACGACACCTGGGAAGGGCTGTCCGCGGGGCTGTACGCCGCACTGGCCGCGGGGGCCTCCGTGGTGCTCTGCCGGAACCTGGAGCGGCTGTCCGCCGAGGCGCTGGCCCAGCGCACCGAGAGCGAGCGCGTCACCCACACGGCCTGATACCGGGGCGCGCTCCGTCACCCGGACCGATCAATGTCGGGAACGGCTGATCTGTCACCCGTACGGCCCTAGACACGACCCCGCCCCCGGGCCGCTCCGGCACCCCGGGGGCAGGATCGGCAGTGGCCGTGCTCACCCGTACGGCTGCTCGCAGCGGCGAGGGGACACACGCCAGTGACGGACAGCTCAGGCATACCGGACGGCACCGATGCGGCCGGAGGCGGGCGACGGCCTCCGCGGGACCGCAGGCACCGGTTGCTGCGCTGGATCGGCCTGGGGCTCGCACTGCTGGTGCTGGCGGGGGCGGCCACCGGGTGGTGGCTCTACGGCAAGCTCGACGCGAACATCACCGAGGACACCTCCGCCGCTGCCGAGCTGGAGCGCTACGAGCGCGAACGCCCGGCGCGCCTCGCCACGGGCGCCCAGAACATCCTGCTGATCGGCTCCGACTCGCGTGCGGGCAGGGGCAACGCCGGCTACGGGCAGGACAAGGGCACCCAGCGCTCGGACACCACCATCCTGCTGCACCTGCCGAAGGAGCGCCGGAGCGCGACCGCCGTGTCGATCCCCCGGGACCTGATGACGGAGATCCCCTCCTGCCTGCAGCCGGACGGAAGCCGCACCGGGGGCTCCTTCGCTCAGTTCAACTGGGCGTTCGAGTGGGGCGGGGCCGCCTGCACGATCCGGACGGTGGAGAAGCTCACGGGTATTCGCATCGACCACCACATGGTCATCGACTTCAGCGGGTTCAAGCGGATGGTCGACGCCGTCGGCGGGGTGGACGTCTGCCTCACCCAGCCGATCGACGACGTGCAGGCCAAGCTGAAGCTGCCCGCCGGCCGGCAGACCCTGCGGGGCGAGCAGGCACTGGGGTTCGTCCGGGCCCGGCACAGCCTGGGCAACGGCAGCGACACCGAACGGATGGAGCGTCAGCAGCAGTTCCTCGGCTCGCTCGTCAAGAAGGTGCAGAGCAACGGCGTCCTGCTGAACCCGGCACGGCTGTACCCGCTGCTGAGCGCCGCCACCTCCTCGCTGACCACCGACCCCGGGCTGGCGTCGCTGCGCGACATGTACGAACTCGTCCGAGGTATACGGGACATACCGACCGATCGCATGACGTTCCTGACGGTGCCGCGCCGCCCCTACGCCCCCGACCCCAACCGGGACGAACTGGTGGAGCCCGACGCCGGGCGACTGTTCCGACAGCTGAGGGAGGACGGGCCGCTGACGGTGACCCCGCCCGGGGCGACGGCCTCGGCGCGGCCTCGGACCCCCGGGAACGCCGCCCCGACCCCGGCCGCGACGGCAACGGACGCCGCTCCGGAAGGGAATTCTGCCGGCGAGGGAACCCCGACCCCCTCCGCGCCCATCCCTACCTTCACAGGAACGACCGCAGGGCACACCGGGTGCCGGTAAAGCAATCCAAAAGCCGGCGACCGGACCGAGTGGAATGGGCTGTTCACCCCGTTATAAGGGGAGTGGAATGTGTCACCACCATGGTTTGCGGCCGAACAGGACGGATAAGGTGAGCGATCCGGTGCCCGGCCGGACCGGAGACCGGGTACCAGCAGCCGGATCGTTGACCGTGCGCCTTGGGGAGGCGCGTCGCGAGGCACCCGACGGAGGATTCGAGCAACCGTGGATGCGCAAAGCCGTGGGCGGGCGGACGAGATCGACCCCGCAGACCAGTGGGTGCTCAATCCCCGCACCGGCCACTACGAGCTGCAACTGAACGACTCCGCAGCGCGAGAGCGGCCCAAGGTCGCCGCGCCCCGTAGATCCTCGTCGGCCCCCACCGCCCCCACCGCGCCCTCCCCCGGCGTACCCAAGCCGCGCCGTGGCGACGCCCCGCCCGGCGGCCGCAGGAGCGGCCGCTCGCGCAAGGGCGGCGGCGGTGGCGGACGGCGCAAGAAGGCCCTGCTGATCACCAGCGGCAGCCTGGCCCTGCTGCTGGTCGGCGGCGCCGCCGCCGCGTACCTCTACTACGACCACCTCAACGGCAACCTCAGCGTCACCGACATCGCGGGCGCGGGCACCGGCGGGTTCAAGAAGGACCAGGCCATCAACATCCTGGTCATCGGCACCGACAAGCGCAGTGGTGCGGGCAACGAGGGGTACGGCGACAAGGACAGCGTCGGTCACGCCGACACCACGATCCTCTTCCACATCGCCAAGGACCGCTCCAACGCCACCGCGCTGTCCATCCCCCGCGACCTGATCACCAACATCCCCGACTGCCCGACGAAGCAGCCGGACGGCACCACCAAGACCATCCGCGGCACGAAGGGCACACGCTTCAATACCAGCCTGGGCCAGGAGGGCCGCGACGCGGGCTGCACGATGCGCACGGTCAAGGAGGTCACCGGCATCGAGGTCGACAACTTCATGATGGTCGACTTCAACGCGGTGAAGACCCTGAGCACCGCGGTGGGCGGCGTGCCCGTGTGCCTGGAGAAGGCCGTCGACGACAAGGACTCCAAGCTGAAGCTCTCCGAGGGCGAGCACCGGCTGGAGGGCGAGCAGGCGCTGGCCTTCGTGCGGACCCGGCACGCCTTCGGCAACCAGAGCGACCTGGACCGCATCAAGACCCAGCAGCAGTTCCTCGGTTCGATGATGCGCGAGATGAAGTCCAAGGAGACGCTGACCAGTCCGAAGAAGTTCTTCTCGCTGGCGGAGGCGGCCACCAAGTCGCTGACCGTGGACCCGGGCTTGGGTTCCATCGGCAAACTCACCGATCTCGCCAGCGAGTTGAAGGACATCGACCTCAAGAACATCACCTTCACCACCCTGCCGGTCCTTGACAACCCGGCCGAGCCCGCGAACCGCAAGGCGACCGTGGTGGTCAACAAGGCGCTGGCCGATCCCCTGTTGCAGATGATCCGGGGGGACGTCTCGCTCACGGAGGTCGAGAAGAAGGAGCAGGCCGCCAAGGACGCGGCCGACGCCGACGCGAAGGCCAAGCAGGACGCGCTGCTCCAGGGCGACCGGGCGCCCGCCGGGGATGTACGGGTGAACATCTACAACGGCGGCGGCCCCAAGGGCGCCGCCTCCGGCACGCTGAACTGGCTGCAGAACACCAAGGGGATGTCAAAGGCCAGCAACGAGGGCAACGCCCCGTCGAAGGTGGACGCCACGCAGCTGGAGTACGCCCCCAACCAGGCCGCCCAGGCCCGCGCGCTCGCGGACGCCCTGGGACTCCCGGCCACCGCGCTGAAGATGGGCACGGCGGACGCGGCGGCGAAGACCCCCGATGAAGCTGACCCTGGGTCCGGACTTCCAGCAGGCGGGTTCCCCGCTGGCGCCGCCGGTGCCGCAGGAGCTGTCCAAGGACGTCCAGCAGGCGCAGGCCGACAAGTCCGTCTGCGCCAAGTAGCGGTACGTGCCCGGTCGCACCGGGACAGCCATGACCAAGTAGGACCTTTGAGGGGGATGCGCGTGAGGCACAGCGACGTGCGGGAGGAGGGGGCGGGCGCCCAGGCCGACGGGGACATACCCGACGGCGGGGCCGGCGCGCCCGGCACGGTGCCCCGCCAGCGGAACGGCTCGGATCCGACCCGCACGGCCGGCACCCGTCCCCCCGCGAGGAGCCGCCGGCGCGTGCTGCGCTGGGTCTCCGCGATCCTGTCCCTGCTCATACTCGGGACGGCGGCGGCCGGCTACCTCTACTACCGGCACCTGAACGGCAGCATCCAGACGGACGCGCTGAACCTCGGCGAGAACAAGCTGGGCGGTTCCAAGCCCAACGCCTTCGGGCAGACCCCGCTGAACATCCTGCTCATCGGTTCCGACGCGCGCGACGACGCGGAGAACCAGGCCCTCGGCGGAGCCAAGGACACCTTCGACGGCCCGCCGCTCGCGGACGTCCAGATGCTGGTGCACCTGTCCGCGGACCGCAGCAACATGTCCGTGGTCTCGATGCCCCGCGACACGATGCTGATGATGCCCAAGTGCACCGAGCCGGGCGGGACGGTGCACCCGGCCAGCAAGGGCCTCGTCCAGACGAACGAGTCGATCCAGCGCGGTGGGCCGGGCTGCACGGTCGCCGCCTGGACCGAACTGACCAAGATCCCCATCGATCACTTCATGATGATCGACTTCAAGGGCGTGGTCCGCATGGCCGACGCCATCGGCGGTGTCCCGGTCTGCGTCGAGCAGAACGTGCACTCCCGCACCCGGGACGGCAAGGGCTCCGGCCTGAAGCTGCCCAAGGGCACGAGCGTCATCCAGGGCGAGACGGCCCTGCAGTGGCTGCGCACCCGGTACGGCTTCGAGGACGGCACCGACATAGGCCGTACCCACGCCCAGCACCAGTACATGAACTCGATGGCCCGGGAGTTCCGCAAGAACGCCAAGCTCAGCAACCCGGTCAAGCTCAACAGCCTGGCCCAGGCGGCGATCGAGGCGATGGTGGTGGACACCGGCCTGAACAAGATCGACAAACTGTTCGACCTCAGCATGGAGCTGAAGAAGGTCCCGCCGGGCCGGATCACCATGACCACCATGCCCTGGGTCTACAGCTCCAAGCCCGGCCTGGACGGCCGTGTCGAGCCCAAGCCGGGCGAGGCCGAGGACCTGTTCCGGATGGTCCGCGAGGACATCCCCCTCGACGGCCAGGGCTCGGGCAACCCGGCGGCCACCGCGACCCCGGGCACGCCCGCGTCGCCCTCCGCCCCGGCCCAGCCGGCGACCTCGGCACCGGCGGCCGCCGCCACGACCGCGCCGCCCGCGAAGATCGCGGTGGCCGTCCGGAACGCGACCGGGGGCAAGGACGGCGCCCAGGCCGTCGCGAAGGGCCGGGCGAGCGAGGTCGCCGCCCTGCTCACCGGCAAGGGATTCACCAAGGCCGTCGCCGACAACCGGACGGGCGCCGAGGACACCTCGGTGGTCCGCTACGCCACCGACGCCCAGGCGGCCGACGCGGCCGCCGTGGCCACCGCGCTCGGCCTGCCCGCCGGCTCGGTGCAGAGGTCCGACCAGGTCGCCGGGATCGTCGTGTTCGTCGGCAAGGACTGGCGGACCGGCGCCACGCCCACCCCGCCGCCGCCGGCCCCGACCAAGGCGCCGGACTCCGCCCACGCGCTCAACGGCGACAACGACCAGGCCTGCATGGCGGTCCAGCCCGGCTTCACCTGGTAGCGGGCACACAGGAGGGGCCCGGTGGGGAGGCCGCGCACGAGCGCGCTCTCCCCGCCGGGCCCCTCGGTCCCTGCCGTCGAAGTCCCGCCCGGACGGCGCTGCTTCGACGACAGGAGCTGCTGTGCCTCAGGCCTGCGGGACACCGGGGACCACGGCCGGGCGGCGGCTCGCGATGAGCTTGTCGGCCAGGGCGCGCGGGCTGGTCAGGAAGCCGAAGCCCCAGGACAGGTGCATGGTCGCCAGGGCGAGGGGGATCTGCACCCGGGCCTTCGGCGACAGCCCCCTGCCCGCCGGGACGGAGCCCGCGGCGATGGCCGCGAGGTAGCCGGCCGGCACGGCGAAGCCCAGCGGGCTGACGGTCACGCCCACGACCACGCCCGCGGCGATCGCACAGACGAGGGCCGGCGGGGCCAGGTAGCGCAGGTTGATGGAGCCCGAGTGGTAGCGGGCCACCACGTGCCGCCACCGGCCGTAGTCCTTGTACTGCTTGGCCAGCGCCCTGACCGAGCGGCGCGGACGGTACTGGACCTTCAGCTCGGGCGAGAACCAGATCAGCCCGCCGGCTTCGCGGATGCGGAAGTTCAGCTCCCAGTCCTGGGCGCGGATGAACTCCTCGTTGTAACCGCCCTGCTGCTCCAGCGCCTCGCGGCGGAAGACGCCGAGGTAGACGGTCTCGGCCGGGCCGGCCCGACCACCGGTGTGGAAGGGGGCGTTACCGACGCCGATCTTCGAGGTCATCGCGGCGGCGACGGCCTCCTCCCAGGCGTTCTCGCCCTCGGCGTGCATGATCCCGCCGACGTTCTGCGCACCGGTCTCCTCCAGAAGGCGGACGGCGGTGGCGATGTAGTTCGGTGAGAGCATGCCGTGGCCGTCGACGCGTACCACGATCGGGTGACGCGAGGCCTTGATCGCGGCGTTAAGCGCCGCCGGGGTCCGGCCGGTGGGATTCGGGACGGTGTGGACTCGGGGATCCTCGGCGACGAGTTCGGCGGCGATCTCGTCGGTGCGGTCCGTGGACGGCCCGAGTGCGATCACCACCTCCATCTCGCCCGCGTACTCCTGTTCCAGGATGTGGCGGACGGACTCGCGGAGGTAGTGCTCCTCGTCGAGCACCGGCATGATCACCGAGACTGCGGGCTGCTGGGCGGGCATGTGGTCCTTCAAGGTCGGGTATCGGTGTCACGTTACCGCGTACGGGGGAACCGGGTGCGCGCCGAGCGACCGGTAAGGACAGAGGCTGATCGTATGGGCCTACTGTTCTGTCGAATCAGCCGGCTGAGCCACCCGAAGGCCGGCCCGTCCTTCGACCGGTATCCCTGTGCTCCCGCGGAGGTGTCCACCGTGCCCCAACCGCACCGCCCCATCCGTCCCGCCGGCCCGCCCCGGCCGCAGCGCGTGCGGCGCGGCGGCGGCGGACCGGCCCGGCCCCGGGAGGGCCGGCCCCGCTGGGGGCTGCGGATCGCGGCCGGGCTGTCGGTGGCGGTGCTGGGCTCCGGGGCCATCGGGCACGCCGTGATGACCGGATTGGACACCGGGATCGAGCGGGTGGACCCGTTCAAGGACATGAAGAACCGCCCGCAGGCCGGACACGGCATCAACTTCCTGCTGGTGGGCACCGACGGCCGGGAGAAGATCAGCCCCGAGGAGAAGCGCGAGTACCGCCTGGGCGGGGCGCCCTGCCACTGCACGGACACGATCATGCTGGTGCACCTGTCGGCGGACAAGGAGCGGGCGAGCGTCGTCAGCCTGCCCCGCGACAGCTACGCCGAGGTGCCCGCGCACCATGACCTCGTCACCGGCAAGGAGCACAAGCCGCACCCCGTGCGGCTGAACGCGGCGTACGCGGAGGGCGGGCCCAACCTCACCGTGCGGACGGTCGAGAACATGACCCGGGTGAAGATCGACCACTACCTGGAGGTCGACTTCACCAGCTTCATGAAGACGGTCGACGCCATGGGCGGCGTGGAGATCTGCACCGCCAAGACCATGCGCGACCCGAACACCGGCCTCGACCTGCTGCCCGGCACCCATCGGCTGACCGGCGGGCAGGCCCTTCAGTACGTGCGCTCGCGCCATGTCGACGGTGCCTCCGACCTCGGCCGGATGCAGCGCCAGCAGCGGTTCGTCGCCGCGCTGATCAAGCAGGCGACCGCCGGCGGGGTGCTGCTGAACCCGGTCAAGTTCAAGGAGCTCAGTTCCACCCTGCTGGGCTCGGTCCGCGCCGACCGGGGCTTCGGCTCGGAACAGCTGCTGGCGCTCGGGCAGGCGATGCGGGGCTTCACCCCCTCCTCCTCCGAGTTCGCCTCGGTGCCGATCGGCAGCCCCTCCTTCCGCGTCAAGGGCATCGGGTCCACCGTGAAGTGGGACGAGCCGAAGGCCGCCAAGCTCTTCGAGGCGCTGCGCGAGGACCGGCCGCTGGCCCCGGCCCGGACCGGGAAGGGGGCCGCCGGCCGCCCCGCGGCGGTACCGGTGGATGTACCCCCCGCGCAGGTCCGGGTCCAGGTGGAGAACGGGACCCGGATCGACGGGCTGGGCGGGCGCGTCGACTCCGCGCTGCGCGCCACCGGTTTCGACACCACGCGGGCCCCGGGCAACGGCGCGAGCCGCGACGTCAAGCGCACGGTGATCACCTACGACCCCCGCTGGGACCGCTCGGCGCGGTCGGTGGCGACGGCGCTCCCGGGCAGTGAGCTGCGGGCGGTCGCCGGGCAGGGCCGGACGGTCACCGTGATCGCGGGCACCGACTACCGCAAGGTGGTGCCGGTGCGCGCGGAGGACCCCTACCAGGGCTCCCTCGGTGTCGTCAGCGGCGATCAGGTGGTCTGCGGCGGCTGAGGAGGCTCCCGCCCCGGGCCGCCGGAGACCCCGGAGGGTCCGCGGGCGCCGCCGTCCCGGGCCCGCGCCGTACGGGCCCCGGCAGCTCAGTCGTCGCAGGTCAGTCGTCGAAGCCCTGGGCGGCGCGCTCCTCGCGCAGGGCCACGATGGCCTGGCGGCGGGCGAGCCGGTGGGTGCGGCGAATCTGGGCCTCCTGGTAGCGGCGCTCGTCCTGCTCCGTCTCCGGGAGCACCGGCGGGACCCGGCGGGGCTTGCCGTCGGAGTCCACCGCGGTGAAGACCAGGTAGGCGCTGCCGACCTGGGTGGCGGGGGTGGACTCGTTCCACCGCTCGGCCAGGACGCGCACACCGATCTCCATGGAGGAGCGGCCGGTCCAGTTGCACTGGGCCTTCACGTGGACGAGGTCACCCACCCGCACGGGGGCGAGGAAGGCCATCTCGTCCATGGAGGCGGTGACCGCCGCACCGCCGGAGTGACGGCCCGCCACGGCGCCTGCGGCGTCGTCGACCAGCTTCATGATGACGCCACCGTGCACCGTGCCGAGGAGGTTGGTGTCGTTGGCGGTCATGATGTGGCTGAGGGTCGTCCGGGAGGCGGCGGTCGGCTTCCCGGGCAGCTCGCCCGGTATCTGTGTCATACGGACACCTTAGTTGGGTCGTGGAGGCATCAGCTCTGCAACAGCACCGGTACGGAATCTCCCCCGGGCTGTCGGAGGCGCTGCCCGGCCGGGCATCCTTGGCCCATGAATGACTGGCCAGAAGGTCGTGACGACGCCTACGGACGCGGCAGCGCGCGTCCGCAGCCCGAAGGCGTGCAGCGGATGCGGCACATCCAGCGGCAGCCCCAGCAGCCGCCCAGGCCCCCGCAGCCCGCGCCGCCGCGGCCGCAGCGCCCGGCCGGGCCGCCGCCCGGCGTCCCCCAGCAGCAGGCCGGCGGCCACGACGCGTACGGCGGTTTCGACAGCGGCTACAACACCGGCCAGGTGTACGGCTCGCCCTCGGGCGGCGCCCCCGGGCCGGCCGCAGGGTCCCGGCGGACCGTCGGGCCCCGGAGGCCCCGGGCGCGCGCCCGGTCCGGCCCCGGACTGGCGCAAGCGCATCAAGATCGGCTCGATCGTGCTGGGCTCCGCGCTCCTCGTGACGTCCGTCTCCACCTACTTCTGGGCCGATTCCAAGGTGCGCCGCGAGGTGGACCTCTCCAAGGTCATCGAGCGGCCGAAGGAGGGCGACTGCACGACGTACCTGATCGTGGGCTCGGACAGCCGTGAGGGCATGTCCGACGAGGAGAAGAAGAAGCTCCACACCGGCTCGGCCGAGGGCAAGCGGACCGACTCGATGATGATCCTGGCGAAGTGCTCCAGCGGGAACACGATGGTCTCGCTGCCGCGCGACTCGGACGTGGAGATCCCCTCCTTCGTCGGCTCCGAGTCCGGCAAGAAGTTCGCCGGGACGGGGCGGCGGGTCAAGCTGAACGCGGCGTACGCGGAGGACGGCCCCCGAGCTGCTGGTGCGGACGGTCGAGCACAACACGGGGCTGCGGATCGACCATTACGCGGAGATCGGATTCGCCGGCTTCGCGAACATCGTGGATGCGCTGGGCGGCGTCGAACTCGACATCGAGCAGGGCTTCAAGGACGAGAAGTCGGGCGCCGACTTCAAGGCGGGCAGGCAGACGCTGAACGGCGAGCAGTCGCTGGCCTTCGTACGGACCCGCTACGCCTTCGCCGAGTCGGACCTCCAGCGGACGAAGAACCAGCAGAAGTTCCTGGCGGCGCTCGCCAACCAGGCCGCGACCCCCTCCACGATCCTGAACCCGTTCGCGCTCTACCCGATGCTCGGTGCAGGCCTGGACACCCTCATCGTCGACAAGGACATGAGCCTGTACGACATGGGCCAGATGTTCTTCGCGATGAAGGGCGTCAACGGTGGTGACGGTGTGTCGATGAACATCCCGATCTCCGGCCAGCGCGGCGGCAACCTCGTCTGGGACAAGGCGAAGGTGCAGCAGCTGGTGAAGCAGATCCAGAACGACGAGAAGGTCACCGTCCGCGGCAACTGACCGCGGCGGCGACCCGCCCGCCTCCCCGGGCCGGGCTTCAGGCGTCCGGGGAGAAGCGGATGGCGGCGGCGGGCAGCTCCGCCTCGCACCACACCCGGGCGCCGGCCCGCAGTTCGTTGTCGGCGCCGACGACGGCGCCGTCACCGACGACGACGCCGTCCAGCACGGTCCGCGCACCCACACGGGCGCGGGCGCCGATCAGGCTGGCGTTCACCTGCGCGTCGGGGCCGATGAACGCGTCGCCGAGCACGATGGTGCCCTGGACGTCCGCACCGGCCTCGATCCGGGCGCCGGCGCCGACGACGGTGCCGCCCGACAGCTTGGCTCCGGCGGCGACCTGCGCGCCGGGCAGCACCAGGGACTCGCCGCGGCGGCCGGGAACGGCCGGGGAGGGGACGACGCCGCGGACGAGGTCGGCCGAGGCCTGGATGATGGACTCGGGCTTGCCGAGGTCCATCCAGTAGGTGTTCTCAGTGACTCCGTGCAGCGTGGCACCGGAGGCGAGCAGGCCCGGGAAGGTCTCGCGCTCGACGGAGACCGGGCGGCCGGCCGGGATGGAGTCGATGACGCTGCGGCGGAAGACGTAGCAGCCGGCGTTGATCTGGTCGGTGATGATCTCCTCAGGCGTCTGCGGCTTCTCGGTGAAGGCGAGCACCCGCCCGTCGGGGTCGGTGGGGACGAGGCCGAAGGCACGCGGGTCCTCGACCCGCACCAGGTGTAGGGAGACGTCGGCGTCGGCCGCCTCGTGCGCGTCCACGAGGCCACGGATGTCCAGGCCGGTGAGGATGTCGCCGTTGAAGACGAGGACGGAGGAGTCGGGGCCGCCGGTCAGGCGCTGCCCGGCGTTGCGGATGGCGCCGCCGGTTCCCAGGGGCTCGTCCTCGACCACGTACTCCAGGCTGAGACCGAAATCGGAACCGTCCCCGAAGTAGGGCTCGAAGACCTCGGCGAGGTAGCAGGTGGCCATGACGATGTGGGTGACACCGGCGGCGGCGGCCCTGGCTATCTGGTGCGCGAGGAACGGGACGCCTGCCGTGGGGACCATGGGCTTGGGCGTGTTCACCGTCACGGGACGCAGCCGTGTCCCCTGTCCGCCGACCAGCAGGATCGCTTCCGTCATTGCGTTCTCCCCAACCGATTCCGGCGTACGAAGGTCCAAATTTAGCCCATCCGGGGGCGCCCTCAGGCCGGTGCCGGATGTGTCGAACTGCGCGCGCACCGCACGGGCTCCGCGCTCGGTATGTCATGGAATGACCGGGTGTTCACCCTGCCAGGGAGTGAACGGACCGGTGGGGGCGGGCAGTTGCCGCCCGGGCCGCCCGGAGCCGGTCCCTCCGCAGGCGCCCCGTACCGGGACGAACCCGGCGACGGCGAGCCCGAGGGGTGCTCCGCCGCGGCGGATCCCGTACAGGACGACCCCCGGCCGTGGCCGGGGGTCGTCCTGGTTCACGCTGGCCGGAGCCCTGCGGCTACGGCAGGTTCCTCGCCATGACGATCCGCTGAACCTGGTTCGTGCCTTCATAAATCTGCGTGATCTTGGCGTCGCGCATCATGCGCTCCACCGGGTAGTCACGGGTGTAGCCGTAGCCGCCGAGGAGCTGGACGGCGTCCGTGGTGACCTCCATGGCCACGTCGGAGGCGTAGCACTTGGCCGCGGCACCGAAGAAGGTCAGGTCGGAGTCGACGCGCTCGGACTTGGCGGCGGCCGCGTAGGTCAGCTGGCGGGCGGCCTCGATCTTCATGGCCATGTCCGCGAGCATGAACTGCACGCCCTGGAAGTCGCCGATCGGCTTGCCGAACTGCTTGCGCTCCTGGACGTACCCCTTGGCGTAGTCCAGGGCGCCCTGGGCGATGCCGAGCGCCTGGGCGGCGATCGTGATGCGGGTGTGGTCGAGGGTCTTCATCGCGGTGGCGAAGCCGGTGCCCTCGGCGCCGATCATGCGGTCGGCGGGGATCCGGACGTTGTCGAGGTAGACCTCGCGGGTCGGGGAGCCCTTGATGCCGAGCTTCTTCTCCGGGGCGCCGAAGGACACGCCCTCGTCGGACTTCTCGACGACGAAGGCGCTGATGCCCTTGGAGCGCTTCTCGGGGTCGGTGACGGCCATGACCGTGTAGTACTCGGAGACGCCCGCGTTGGTGATCCAGCGCTTGACGCCGTTGAGCACCCAGAAGTCCCCGTCGCGGACGGCGCGGGTCTTCATGCCGGCGGCGTCGGAGCCCGCGTCCGGCTCGGAAAGGGCGTACGAGAACATCGCGTCGCCCTTGGCGAGCGGGCCGAGGTACTTGGCCTTGAGCTCCTCGGAGCCGGAGAGGATCACCGGGAGGGAGCCGAGCTTGTTCACGGCCGGAATGAGGGAGGAGGAGGCGCAGACGCGGGCCACTTCCTCGATCACGATCACGGTGGCGAGGGCGTCGGCGCCCGCACCGCCGTAGCTCTCGGGCACGTGGACGGCGTGCAGGTCGTTGGCGACCAGCGCGTCGAGGGCCTCCTGCGGGAAGCGGGACTCCTCGTCGACGGCGGCTGCGAACGGCAGGATCTTCGCCTCGGCGAGCGAGCGGACCGACTCGCGGAGCATGTCGTGCTCCTCGGCCGGGCGGTACAGGTCGAAGTCGGCAGAACCCGCCAAGATCTCTCACTCCCCAGGGTGATACGCGATACGTGATGCTAACTACCGTTAAGTAACCCAAGTTTAGTGTCCCGGTCACGGATGGCGATATGGAAAGGCCACGTGAGCTGCGTGACAGAGACGGTGCTCCTGGGGAACGTCCCCGTGTGTCGGCCCGACTATGCTCAGTGGCCGCACACGGCCCCGCACCTCTGGAGCACCCATGGCCCCCCTCAGGATCACTGTGATCGGCACCGGCTACCTCGGCGCGACCCACGCCGCGGCGATGGCGGAGCTGGGCTTCGAGGTGCTGGGCCTGGACGTGGTGCCGGAGAAGATCGAGATGTTGGCCGCGGGCCGGGTGCCGATGTACGAGCCCGGCCTGGAGGAACTCCTGGCCAAGCACGTGGCCGGACTGCCCGGCTCGACCGGGCGGCTGCGGTTCACCACCTCCTACGAGGAGGTGGGCGCCTTCGGCGACGTCCACTTCGTCTGCGTGAACACTCCGCAGAAGCACGGCGAGTACGCGTGCGACATGTCCTACGTCGACTCCGCGATGGCCTCGCTGGCCCCGCACCTGACGCGACCGGTGCTGGTCGTGGGCAAGTCCACGGTGCCGGTCGGTTCCGCGCAGCGGCTGGCGGCGAAGCTGACGGAGCTGGCCCCGGCGGGCGACGGCGTGGAGCTGGCCTGGAACCCGGAGTTCCTTCGGGAGGGCTTCGCCGTCCAGGACACCCTGCACCCCGACCGGATCGTCATCGGCGTCCAGGGCGAGCGCGGCGAGAAGCTGCTGCGCGAGGTGTACGAAACCCCCGTGTCGGAGGGGTCCCCGCTGGTCGTCACCGACTTCCCGACCTCCGAGCTGGTGAAGACCGCCGCCAACTCCTTCCTCGCCACCAAGATCTCCTTCATCAACGCGATGGCGGAGGTCTGTGAGGCCGCCGGCGGTGACGTGGTCAAGCTGGCGGAGGCCATCGGCTACGACGAGCGGATCGGCGCGAAGTTCCTGCGCGCCGGAATCGGCTTCGGCGGCGGCTGCCTGCCCAAGGACATCCGGGCCTTCATGGCCCGGGCAGGCGAGCTGGGCGCGGACCAGGCACTGACCTTCCTGCGCGAGGTGGACTCCATCAACATGCGGCGGCGCGGCCACATGGTGGAGCTGGCCCGCGAGGCCGTCGGCGGGTCCTTCCTCGGCAAGCGGGTCGCCGTACTCGGCGCCACCTTCAAGCCCGACTCGGACGACGTGCGCGACTCGCCCGCCCTGAACGTGGCGGGCCAGATCCACCTGCAGGGCGGCCAGGTCACCGTCTACGACCCCAAGGGCATGGACAACGCCCGGCAGGTCTTCCCGACCCTCGGGTACGCGGACTCCGCGCTCGCGGCGGCCCGGGGCGCGGAGGTGGTCCTCCACCTCACCGAGTGGCGCGAGTTCCGCGACCTCGACCCGGCGGAGCTCGCCTCCGTCGTCACCGACCGGCTCGTGCTGGACGGTCGCAACGCGCTGGACCCGGTGCGGTGGCGTGCCGCCGGCTGGACCTACCGGGCGATGGGCCGGCCCCGGGCCTGACCCCTGCGGGGAGGCTGCGCGGGTCCGCCCGGCGCGGCGCGTGCCCCCCGGACGCGTACCCCCGGGCCCGGAGGCGTCGCCGGGGGGTGCCCGAGTACCGCGCCTTGATCCGCCGGCCAGGCTCTAGACGGGGGCGGTAGGGCCGGGGTGGCGGCGCGCGGTGAATTCCGCGTCGCGGACCACGCGGAGGGCGTTGCCCCAGGTGAGCAGGGCGAGATCGGACTCCGGCCAGCCGCGGTCCAGGAGTTCCGCGATCAGCCGCGGATAGCCCGAGGGGTCGGTCAGACCGGTTGGGCGGGGGCCCGGCGGCTCGGTTCCGAAGGCCGCTCCCAGTCCGACGCCCTCGGGGCCCGCGACCGCCCGTACGTGGTCGAGGTGGTCCGCCACCGCGTGCAGGGAGTCCCCAGTGCGCGCGGCGTCGAAGGTGACCATCGCGAGGCCGTTCGCCTCGCGCAGCAGGGCGAGCACCTCGTCGGGCACGTTCCCCGGATGCGGGTTCAGCGCCGCAGCCGCCGTGTTCGAGATAACCACCGGAGCCTTGGATGCCTCCGTGAGCCGGCGGGCCACCGCCGGCACGCATCCCGTGAGGTCCAGCAGGATCCCCAGCCGGTTCGCCTCCCGCACGACCTCGTGACCGAAGGCCGTCAGCGTCTCCTGCGCCCAGGGCGCTCCCGCCGGCGCCAGAGCCCGTACGCCCAGCGCGTGAAAGGCGCGCAGCGCGCCCAGCGAACCGGTCAGCGTCCGGCCCGGCACGGGGCCGAGGAACGAGGCGATGCGGCCGCGGTTGCGGGCGTCCGCCATGTCGTCGGCGCTGAGCGCGAGGCGGAGGCTGTCGGGGTAGCGGCGGACCAAGGTCAGCGCGGCATCGATCTGCTCCAGGGTGTCGGCGACCGCCCAGTCGCCGGCCGCGTCCTCGCGGGACGGGGCCTCCGGCGGCACGAGCAGGGACCAGAACTGGGCCCCCACTCCCCCCGCGCGCAGCCGCGGGATGTCGGTGTCGACGCCCGCTTCGGAGGTCTCGATGTCGTGGTACGGGCTCTGACGCAGGGTCCACACCAGGGTGTTGCACCCGTCGGCCACGGGGTGGGCGGACAGCAGCGCGGCGGCCCGTTCGAGAGCGCTCGCCCTCGTCTCGGGTCCGGCGGGGGCCGGGAGGTCCTGGGCCCCGATGCCCGCGGAGTGGGGTTCATCCTGCAGGTCGGCCATGGCGTTCGCTCCGGTCTCGGCGGCAGCAGGGAGAGGTGCTGACACCGTGACACGTGCCACGCCGCGGACGCCCGGTAGGTGCGGCGTTCGAGTGAACCTCGGTCACACCCCGTCACCGCACTGGGGCGGTGACGGGGGCCGTACCGCACCGGTGCCGCGGCCCGGCGAACCCGGCGGCGCGCCCGCCCCCCGATCTGCCGGACGGGCCCTAGATCACCGCGTTCGACGGTCCCCGGGTCGCCGACAGGTCGCGCGCCACCGCTTCCGCGTCGCGCAGCGCGCGGACCGCGTTGGACCAGGTCAGCTTCGCCAGGTCGGCCCTGGACCAGCCGCGCGCCAGGAGTTCGGCGACCAGGTTCGGATAGCCGGCCACGTCGTCCAGGCCGGACGGGGTGAAGGCCGTCCCGTCGTAGTCCCCGCCGATGCCGATGTGGTCGACGCCGGCCACCTCCCGCATGTGGTCCAGGTGGTCGGCCACGGTGGCGGCCGTGGCCACCGGCCGCGGACGGTCCGCCTCGAACGCCCGGTGCAGGGCCATCGCCGCAGGGGTGGTGTCCAGGTGGTGGAAGCCGTGCGTCCGCAGGTTCTCGTCCGCGGCGAGGGTCCACTCGACCGCCTCCGGCAGGATGAACTTCGGCACGAAGGTGGCCATCGCCACCCCGCCATTGGCCGGAAGCAGCGCCAGCACGTCGTCGGGGATGTTGCGCGGGTGGTCACAGACCGCGCGCGCCGAGGAGTGCGAGAAGACCACCGGCGCGGACGAGACGGCGAGGGCGTCCCGCATCGTCGTCTCGGCGACGTGCGAGAGGTCCACCAGCATGCCGACGCGGTTCATCTCGCGGACGACCTCGCGGCCGAATGCGGTCAGGCCGCCGTGCCGGGGCTCGTCGGTCGCCGAGTCCGCCCAGTCGATGGTGTCGTTGTGGGTGAGCGTCATGTACCGCACGCCCAGCCGGTGCAGGGCGCGCAGCGTGGCGAGCGAGTTGTTGATGGAGTGGCCGCCCTCGGCGCCCATCAGCGAGGCGATCCGGCCGCCGGCTCGGGCCTGCTCCATGTCGTCCGCCGTCAGCGCCCGCACCAGGTCGCCGGGATAGCGGTCGATCAGCTGGGCCACGGCGTCGATCTGCTCCAGGGTGGCGCTGACCGCTTCGTCGCCCGCGTAGTCGGACCTGACGTAGACCGACCAGAACTGGGCCCCGACCCCCCCGGCGCGCAGCCGGGGGATGTCGGTGTGCAGGTGTGCGGACTGGTCGCCCGCGATGTCCCGCTGCGCGAGGTCGTAGCGCACCTGCTGGCGCAGCGCCCAGGGCAGGTCGTTGTGACCGTCCACGACGGGGTGCTCGGCCAGCAGCTCGCGCGCCTCCGCCAGGCGCTGCGCCGCGCTCACTTGCCGAACCCGAAGGACTCCGAGTTCGCGACCTTGGTGCGCAGCCGCTTGCCCTTCTCGGTGGCCTGGTCGCGGAGCTCCTGCTGGAAGTCGCGCATCCGGGCCAACAGCTCCGTGTCGTGGGCGGCCAGCATCCGTACGGCCAGCAGGCCCGCGTTGCGCGCGCCGGCGACCGAGACGGTGGCGACGGGAACCCCGGCCGGCATCTGGACGATCGACAGCAGGGAGTCCATGCCGTCGAGGTGCTTCAGCGGCACCGGCACGCCGATGACCGGCAGCGGGGTGACCGAGGCGAGCATGCCGGGCAGGTGGGCGGCTCCGCCCGCGCCCGCGATGATCGCCTTCAGGCCGCGCTCGGCGGCCTGCTCCCCGTACTCGATCATCTCGCGCGGCATCCGGTGGGCGGAGACGACGTCGACCTCGTAGGGGATCTCGAACTCGTCGAGGGCCTGGGCGGCGGCCTCCATCACGGGCCAGTCCGAGTCGGACCCCATGACGATGCCGATGACGGGGCCTGCGGCGGTGGTGCTCATTCCGTGACCGTTCCTCTGAGGTAGTCGGCGGCGTGGCGTGCGCGCTCCAGCACATCGTCCAGGTCGTCGCCGTAGGTGTTGACGTGGCCGACCTTGCGACCGTGTTTCACGTCCTTGCCGTACATGTGGATCTTCAGCTGGGGGTCGTGGGCCATGCAGTGCAGGTAGGCCGCGTACATGTCGGGGTAGTCCCCGCCCAGCACGTTCGCCATGACGGTCCACGGGGCGCGGGCGCGCGGGTCGCCCAGCGGCAGGTCCAGGACCGCGCGCACGTGGTTGGCGAACTGGGAGGTCACGGCCCCGTCCTGGGTCCAGTGACCGCTGTTGTGCGGACGCATCGCCAGTTCGTTGACGAGGATCCGGCCGTCGGTGGTCTCGAACAGCTCCACGGCCAGGTGACCGGTCACGCCGAGTTCCTGCGCGATGCGCAGGGCGAGGGCCTGGGCCTCGCCGGCCAGCTCCTCGGAGAGGTCCGGCGCGGGAGCGATCACCGTGTCGCAGACCCCGTCCACCTGGCGGGACTCGACGACGGGATAGGCGACCGCCTGCCCGTGCGGGGAGCGGACGATGTTCGCCGCGAGCTCGCGGACGAAGTCCACCTTCTCCTCGGCGAGGACCGGGACGCCCGCCTTGAACGGGGCCTCGGCGTCCTGCGGGGTGCGGACGAACCACACCCCTTTGCCGTCGTAGCCGCCGCGCACGGTCTTGAGGATGACGGGGAAGCCGCCCACCTCGTCCGCGAAGGCGGTCACGTCCGCCGGATCGCTCACGATCCGGTGGCGGGGGCTGGGCGCGCCGATCTCGTCGAGTTTGGCGCGCATCACCCCCTTGTCCTGGGCGTGTACCAAGGCGTCGGGCCCCGGGCGGACGGGGATGCCGTCCGCTTCCAGGGCCCGAAGGTGCTCCGTGGGTACATGCTCGTGGTCGAAGGTGATCACGTCACAGCCGTGCGCGAAGGCACGCAACGTCTCCAGGTCGCGATAGTCGCCGATGACGACCTCGCTCACGACCTGGGCCGCCGAGTCCTGTGGTGTGTCACTGAGGAGCTTGAATCTGATGCCGAGGGGGATACCCGCCTCGTGGGTCATGCGGGCGAGCTGACCGCCGCCGACCATGCCGACTACCGGGAACGTCACTCCTCCAGGGTATCCGCCGGTATTCCGCCATCCGGACGTGGCCCCGGGGGTGTCCCTCCGGCATCGCCCCCGATGTGCCGTGCGTCGCACGGTGCGGGAAGGCACAGACGGAGCGCGGGGAGGAGACTTAGCATGGGTGGGTTGACGGAGACCGGACGCCCCGTGAGGGGGCGGTGACCGACAGGACTGGCCTACTGATGACCACGCAGCGCGGATCGGTCCTCGCACGCGTACGGGGCCTCGTGCGCGAGGTGGCCAAGTTCGGGGCGGTCGGCGGACTGGGGGTCCTGGTCAACCTGGGTGTCTTCAACCTGATCCGCAGCACCACCGACCTCCAGGTGGTCCGCGCGAGCGTGATAGCCACCACCGTGGCCATCGCCACGAACTACCTCGGCTTCCGCTACTTCGCCTACCGGGACCGCGCCCAGCGCGGCCGCACCCGCGAAATGGCGCTCTTCGCCGGCTTCAGCGCGCTCGGCCTGGTCATCGAGAACGGCGTGCTCTACACCGCCACCTACGGCTTCGGCTGGGACGGCCCGCTCGCCAGCAACGTCTTCAAGTTCATCGGGATCGGTACGGCCACCGTCTTCCGCTTCTGGTCGTACCGGACCTGGGTCTTCAAGGCCCTGCCGCCCGTCCCCCCGCCCGCCGCCGAAGCGGCACCGGCGCCGCTGCCCCGGCCGGAGCGCAGGTCCGAGCCGCTGCCGGAGCCCGCGAACAACTAGCCGTCCTGGTCTAGTGTCCTGCGCCAGTAGTTGATCGTTAGTTGGTATGTGACTTCTGCTGCTGGTGCGTCTGCTCCTCGTCGGGGCCCGAAGCTCGAGCCGTTGCTGCTCTCTACTGATGAGCGGGCGGCGTTGGAGCGGTGGACACGTCGGGCAACGTCGGCCCAGGCTCTGGCCCTGCGCGCACGGATTGTGCTGGCGTGCGCGGGGCCGGAGGTGCCGCCGATCGTCGCGGTCGCCAGGGATCTGCGGGTCACCGCGGACACGGTCCGCAAGTGGCGGCGGCGGTTCCTCGCCGAGCGGCTGGACGGGCTCGTTGACGAGCCGCGACCAGGCCGCCCGCCCACCATCAGCGTCGACCAAGTCGAGGCGGTCGTGGCCACCACGCTGGAGGAACTCCCGAAGAACGCCACCCACTGGTCGCGCAAGTCGATGGCGGACCGCAGCGGCCTGTCCAAGTCCACAGTGGGCCGGATCTGGCGGAAGTTCCAGCTCAAGCCGCATCTGACGGACACGTTCAAGCTGTCGACGGACCCGCTGTTCGTGGAGAAGGTCTACGACGTCGTGGGTCTGTACTTCAACCCGCCCGAGGGCGCGGTGGTGCTCTCGGTGGACGAGAAGTCCCAGATCCAGGCCCTGGACCGGTCCCAGCCGGTGCTGCCGATAATGCCCGGCATGCCCGAGCGGCGGACCCACGACTACGTGCGCAACGGCCTGACCACCCTGTTCGCCGCGTTCGACGTCGCCACCGGTGAGGTCATCAGCGCCCTGCACCGCCGACACCGGGCGGCCGAGTTCAAGAAGTTCCTGATCAAGATCGACAAAGAGGTGCCCGCCCATCTCCAGGTCCACCTGATCTGTGACAACTACGGCACCCACAAGACCCCGGCGATCAGGACATGGCTGGCCAAACACCCCCGCTTCCAGTTGCATTTCACCCCGACCGGCTCCTCGTGGATCAACCAGGTCGAGCGGTGGTTCGGCTTCCTGGCCGACCAGATGATCCGCCGCGGCGCCCACAAGAACGTCCAGGCCCTCGAAGCGGACATCCGTAAGTGGGTCAAGAACTGGAACGAAGACCCCAAGCCGTTCATCTGGACCAAGACTGCCGAGGAGATCCTCGACTCCCTCGCCCGTTTCTGCCGACGGATCTCCGGCGCAGGACACTAGCGCACCGTCTTCTCGCGCTCGGCGGGCGGCGGGGCCGTACGGCTGAGGAACAGCGCGAACACCGGGGGCTGCGTTTGGAGCAGCTCCAGGCGCCCGCCGTCGGCCTCGGCGAGGTCCCGGGCGACCGCGAGGCCGATCCCGGTGGAGTTCCGGCCGCTGATGGCCCGCTCGAAGATGCGGTTCCCGAGGTCGGGCGGGACACCCGGGCCCTCGTCCGTGACCTCCAGCACCGCCTGGTTGCCGATCACCCTGGTGCGCAGGGCGACGGTGCCGCCGCCGTGCATCAGGGCGTTCTCCACGAGGGTGGCCAGGACCTGGGAGACCGCGCCGGGGGTGCCGACGGCCCGTACGCCCTGCTTCCCGGAGCGCACGATGGCCCGTCCCGCGCTGCGGTAGGCCGGCCGCCACTCCTCCACCTGCTGTTTGACGACCTCGTCGAGGTCGAAGGGGACCGCGGAGCCCGTGCGCGGGTCCCGCGAGTTCGTGAGCAGCCGCTGCACCACGTCGGTGAGCCGCTCGACCTGGGTCAGGGCGATCGTGGCCTCTTCCCGTACGGTCTCCAGGTCGTCGGTGACCGTGATCTCCTCCAGTCGCATCGACAGCGCCGTGAGCGGGGTGCGCAGCTGGTGGGAGGCGTCGGCCGCGAGGCGTCGCTCGGCGGTGAGCATCCGGCCGATCCGTTCGGCGCTGGAGTCCAGCACGTCCGCGACCCGGTCGAGCTCGGGTACCCCGTAACGCTTGTGCCGGGGCCGCGGGTCGCCCGAGCCGAGCCGCTCCGCGGTCTCGGCGAGGTCGGTGAGCGGGGAGGCCAGCCGGTTCGCCTGCCGTACGGCGAGCAGTACGGCCGCCACGACGGCCAGCAGGGCCACCGCGCCGACGACGGCCAGGGTCCGTACGACCTCCCTCGTCACGGTGGCGCGGGCCTCCTCCACGACGACGATCTCGCCCTGTTCGCCGCGCGCGGTGCCGCGCACGACGCTGTCGGGGATCGGCACGCCCACTTCCAGGGCCGGCTGCCCGGGGATCGTGATGCGCGCGAAGTGGCCGGCGTCGAGCTGCTCGGCGAGGGTGGAGGGGTCGTTGGGCTTCTTCTCAAGGACGTTCGCCTCGACGATGCCCACCAGGCGCAGCGCCTCGGCCTCGACCCGGTCCTGGGCGCTGCTGGTGATGGTCCGGGTCTCCACAATGACGAGGGAGACCCCGAAGACGGCGATCACCACGAGCACCACGGCGAGCGTGGACTGGATGAGGCGGCGGCGCATGGGCTGGGGCCTTTCTTCCGGATCAGGCCGGATCGGGGGGCGGGGTCCGGTGCGCCCGGTCGTCAGGCGGAGGAGGGGGACGACGCGGTGAGCGGGCGCGGCGGAGCACGCGGGCCCGGCCGGATCCGGGAGGAAGGCCCCGGGGGTCAGCTCTTCTCGAAGCGGAAGCCGACGCCGCGGACGGTGGCGATGTAGCGCGGGTTGGCGGCGTCGTCGCCCAGCTTCTTGCGCAGCCAGGAGATGTGCATATCGAGGGTCTTGGTGGAGGACCACCAGGTGGTGTCCCAGACCTCCCGCATGAGCTGGTCCCGGGTAACGACGCGGCCGGCGTCGCGCACCAGGACGCGCAGCAGGTCGAACTCCTTGGCAGTGAGCTGGAGCTCCTCCTCGCCCATCCAGGCACGGTGCGACTCGACGTCGATCCGTACGCCGTGGGTGGCGGGGGGCTGGGCGGCCTCGGTGGCGCCGCGCCGGAGCAGGGCCCGGACCCGGGCCAGGAGCTCGGCCAGGCGGAAGGGCTTGGTCACGTAGTCGTCGGCGCCCGCGTCGAGGCCGACGACCGTGTCGACCTCGTCCGCCCGGGCGGTGAGGACCAGGATCGGGAAGCCGTGGCCTTCGGCGCGCAGTCTGCGGGCGACTTCGAGTCCGTCCATGCCCGGCAGGCCCAGGTCCAGGACGACGAGGTCGACTCCTCCCTGAAGTCCCGCGTCCAGGGCGGTGGGGCCGTCCTCCCGGACCTCGACCTCGTACCCCTCCCGGCGCAGGGCGCGGGCCAGGGGCTCCGAGATGGATGCGTCGTCCTCGGCGAGCAGTACACGCGTCATGTGGGTGATGGTAGTCCGAGGCGACCTGGTCGAGAGGCCTGCGTGCACGCCCCTTCCGATCTGGTCTTATGAGCTGCTGAACGCCTTCGAATATGGCCGAACGGTTCCCGACTCACCTTGTGATCCATCTCTCAAGTCCTTTCATATGCCGCAGTGTCGTGTCGTATGGTGGCGAGACGCCTGATGCAATACCTCAGGGACCTTTGTGCCGAAAAGCAGCACATGGGTCTCTGTTTCTGTCCTGAACCGGACGGGCGGCCCCCCAGAGGGACCGAACCGGCCGGACTCGACGTGAATGACCTGTTGGCCGGGCCCCTCGCGTGATGGTGCGCGGGTGGGCGTGGATCCCGGTAGCGGATTCCCCTCACCCCCTGTTCGACGGGGGCGAGACCCCCGGGGCGTGGGGCGGGACTCCGTCCGCCGGTGCCGGCCACCCCCCACCGGGCGCGGATGGGCTCACGAAGCCGAAGCGTCCCGAGCAAGCAAGGATCGACCATGGCTTCCAGCCTGACGACGGCCTCACCGAGCCCCGCTCACGAGAAGACCGTCCTCGGCCACCCGATCGGCCTGGCCACGCTGTTCATGACCGAGATGTGGGAGCGCTTCTCCTACTACGGCATGCGTGCGCTTCTCGTTCTGTACCTGGTCTCCGGCGGCGTCGACGCCGCGACCGGCAGCCAGGGCGGCGGCCTCGGCTTCACCGCGGCGACGGCCACGGCGATCTACTCCGTGTACGTGGCCATGGTCTACCTGATGGCCATGCCCGGCGGCTGGTTCGGTGACCGCGTCTGGGGCGCCCGCAAGACGGTCGCCATCGCCAGCTTCGTCATCATGGCAGGCCACGTGGCACTCGCCGTCCCCGGCCAGCTGGCGTTCTTCGTCGGTCTGCTGCTGGTCGCGGTCGGCTCCGGTCTGCTGAAGGCCAACATCTCCACGATGGTCGGCCACCTGTACAAGGACGCGGACGACCCACGTCGCGACAGCGGCTTCACGATCTTCTACATCGGCATCAACGTGGGTGCCCTCCTCGCCCCGGTCGGCATCGGCATCGTCGGCGAGACGGTGAACTGGCACCTCGGCTTCGCGCTCGCCGCCGTCGGAATGGGCATCGGCCTGGCCGTCTTCCTGCTGGCCGGCCGCACCCTGAGCCCGAAGAGCAGCATCGTCCCGAACCCGCTGAGCCCGGCCGAGCGCAAGGCCGTGATCACCAAGGCCCTGGCCGTCCTCGCCGTCGTCGCCGTCTTCTACGGCGCCGTGGTCGCGGCGGACATGTTCACCATCAAGTGGGCGCTGTACCCGATCACCATCGCCGGTCTGGTCATCCCGGTCGCCGTCCTGGCCCGCATCAAGCGGGACAAGGACCTCAGCCCCGGCGAGCAGACCCGGATGAGCGCCTACATCTGGTTCTTCGTGGCCGCCGCCGTCTTCTGGATGATCTACGACCAGGGCGGTTCGACCCTCTCGCTGTTCGGTGACAAGAACTCCGAGCGCAGCCTGTTCGGCTGGGAGGTCCCGACCACGATCTTCCAGTCGCTGAACCCGCTCTTCGTGGTGGCCCTGGCCCCGGTCTTCGCCGCCGTGTGGGTGGCGCTGGCCCGCCGCAACCGCGAGCCCAGCACCATCGCGAAGTTCTCCACGGCCCTGATCATCGTCGGTGCCTCGTTCTTCGTCTTCGCCATCCCGCTGAGCCAGACCGCCGGCAACGACACCAAGGTCACCATGTGGTGGCTGGTGCTGATCTTCCTGATGCACACGCTCGCCGAGCTGTGCCTCTCCCCGGTCGGCCTGTCGGTCACCACGAAGATGGCGCCGCAGAAGTACGGCTCCCAGATGATGGGCGTCTGGTTCCTGGCGGTCACCGCCGGTGACTGCGTCACCGGTCTGCTCAGCCTGGCCGACGTCCAGCTGAACGGTGTCGGCGTGATCCTCTTCCAGGCGTTCGCCGCCGTCCTCGCCGGTGTCGCGATCTTCATGTACCGCAAGAAGGTCAACATGCTGATGGGCGGCATGAACTGACCCGTCCCGCTCCGGCGGGACGACGGCCCGGCACACCGGAAGGTGTGCCGGGCCGTTCCCGTGTCAGCGGGTGCCGCGCAGGCGGCGCCACGGGGTGAAGGTGAACACCGCGCCGCCGAGCAGGATCACCGTGCCGGCGATCAGCGCGAGGGCCTTGACGCCGCCGCCGTCCCGCGCGCCGGTCTCGGCCAGGCCGCCCGAGGCGGTGCTGCCGGTGGTGCCGGTCGCGGAGCCGGAGCCGCCCGGCTGGGCGGTGGTGTCCAGTTCCAGCGAGACGCCGCTGCTCGTCGCCCGGCAGGGGACGTTGATGGGCGTGGAGCCGGGGGCCATCGTGACGTCGATGGTCAGCCGGTCCGGGCTGAGCGTCACCCGGCCGGACCCGCCGGGTGTGTAGGTGCCGGTCATGTCGCTGAGGCTGACCGGGGCCTTGTCCGGGATCGGCTCGGCGTTGGCCGGGCCGGAGACCTTGACCGTGCCGCTGTCCGCCCCGCCGAGCCTGACGTCCATCGAGGGCTTGAGGGCGCCCGCGGGCAGGGCCATGGGCGCCGCCATCGCGCCCTTGGCGGTCTTGACGGTGAGGCCGTAGCTGCCGCCGTTCTTCCTGGCGTTGATCGTGACGGGGGTCTTGATCCCGCCCGGGACGACCGCCCCGCAGTCGAAGGTCACCTCGACCGCCGTGCCCGGGAAGTCGCTCTGACCGCCTCCGCCGCCGCTGCCGCCCGAGGCGGTGGAGCCGCCGGTGGTGGAGCCGCCCGACGTGGTGCCGCCCGACGTGGTGCCGCCGGTGGTGCCGCCCGACGTGGTGCCGCCGGTGGTGCCGCCGTTCGCCGTTCCGCCGGCGGTGGTGGTGCCGCCGGTGGTCGTGCCCGCGCTGGAGTCGCCCGACACGTCGATGGCCGCTCCGCCGGCGACCTCGCCGACCGGCGCGCACTTGGTGACGAAGGTGCCGAAGGAGAAGGTGACGGCGACGTCGTACCTGCCGGGCGTCAGGGTGATCCGGCCGGCCTTGGTGAGCTTGAGCTTGCCCTTCATCGTGGACATCTGCATGGGGGCCTTCTTCGGGATCGGCGGGTTCTTCTTCTCCCCGACGACCTTCAGCTCCCCGCCACCGCCGCCCACGGTGATCCAGCCGGTGGGCTGGACGGAGTCCTTCGGGATGTCCATCAGGTCGGTGTTGTTCGAGGCCGGCTTGAGCGTCTCCCAGGACACGTCGACCTCGTCGCCGACCTTGGCCGCGGCCGGTGCGGTGATCTTCGCGGTGGTCTCGCCCTCCACCGGGGAGCCGCCGCCGGCCGGCGGCACGCACCTGACCTTGAACGTGGCCTCGGCGGCCTGGGCGGTTGGAGCCGTGATGGCGAGGCCCGCGCCGCCGAGCAGCAGCGCGACCAGGGCCGCGGTCGCCCTCCGTCGGTTCTTCACGATGGTCCCTTCGTCGTCGAACGGTTCTCAGACGGTGCGGACGTCTGGGGTGGCGTCTCCGGCGCGTTGTCCGGGGTGAACCACGGCAGGACCGCCGTGGAGGTCGCGGAGGGCTGCTCCGGCCGCCCGCTACGGGCCGGCCCGGCCGGGCGCGGACGCGGGAGCCGGGGAAGCCGGGCCGTCACCGCGGCCGCGGCCCCGGCCCGTCGTGCGCCCCGGCGGTGTCCGGCGCCGCCCGCGGTGTGCGGCCGGACCCTGTCGACGACGGCCATGCCGATGCGGAAGAGGGCGGCCGGGACCACCACGAGGAGCAGGCCCCAGAAGAGCACGACCCCGTAGGGGCGGGCCACGCCCCAGGGCTGGGTGGCCATGACGGTCTCGCCGTACTTGAGGGAGACCGTGTAGTCGCCGTGGGCCCCCGCGGGCAGGACGACGTCGAGCGCGACCTCCGCCGTGCCGCCGGGCGGGACGGTCCCCTTCCAGCGGGCCTCCTCCCACAGCGGTGCGAACACGCCGTGGGCGGTGCCGAGCTGGAAGACGGGGTCCTTGACGGGGGCCGTGCCGAGGTTGCCGACGGTGACCTTGAACTTCCGGGCGGGTGGGGCTCCGAACCAGGTCAGGACGCCGTCCTCGCCCTCCAGCCGGACCCCGGTGAGCAGGGCGAGGCGGCCCGTGCCGGATGCGGCCGGCAGTTCGGCCACCGGATGGCCGGTGATCTTCAGGGGGACGGCGACCGTGGCCCCGTCCCCGTTGACGGAGGTGACGTTGACGACGCACGGGCAGGGCTTCGGCGGGGGTGCCACGGGCAGCCGGGCCGCGAAGTGCCCGTCCTCGGCGACGGAGACGGCCGCCCCGTCGGCGTTGGCGCAGCTGTTGGTGCCGCCGATCATGTTCTGCCCACAGACCAGCAGCATCACGAGGGTCCTGGCCCGCCAGCCGGTGCCGGTCACGGTGATCTCGCTGCCCCGGGCGGCCTCCTGGAGGGAGAGAGCGGCGGTGGGTTCTGCCCCGTCCGCGGCGGAGGGGGCGGCGGGAAGGAGTACGAGGATGCATGCCGCGAGCGCCGCGAGCAGGGACCGGGTGGTGCCGCCGGCCCTGCCCCGTGCTGTGCCGCCGACCATGGCGCTCACCTGGAGGCTCCCGTCAGTTCGTGTTCCGGTGCGGGGGTCGCCGCTCCGGGCTTCCCGCCGGGTCCGCCACCGGCGCCGTCGGCCCCGCCGTCCGCCGGCCCCCGTCGCAGGCGCCGCCGGCCGCGTACGAGGGTCAGCGTGACCAGCGCGGTCCCGCCGAGGCCGAGCAGGCCGAGACCGGTCCGGCCGGCGGCCCGCCAGGGCACGCACCAGGCCGACGCGGACGCGGTGGACGCGGCGCCGCCCGGGGCGGTGGCGGTGACGGTGACGCGCACCCGGTCGAAGACCGGGGCGCCGGGCCAGGGCTCGGTCAATTCGACCCTCCGGCCGGGCGGCAGTTCGACCGGAACGGGGCGCGGCCCGCGGCCTGGAAGCTCGCCGAAGGCGCCCTCGGCGCGGAGGTACAGCTCGGGGACGAGGGCCACGTTGCCGCGGTTGACCAGGGTGTAGGCGACGACCGCGGCCGTGCCCCGGCCCCGTATGGCGACGTCCTCGACGGTGAGGGCCGCCAGGGTGGGGCCGGAGACCCGCAGGTGGACCCGTACGCCCGCCTCCCGGCCCGCTTCGGCGGCGATCACGGCGGCGGGGTGGTCGCCGGGCGGTGCCGTGGGCGGCACGGTGACGGTGAACGGGACCACCGCGCGGGTGCGGGGCGGGATCGTCACGGTGGCCCCGGCGCCGAAGCTGAACCAGGACCCGGCGCCGCCCGCACCGGGGGCGGGAGCGGCCGGGGGCACCGCGGGGACGCCGTCGACGGCGTCGGATCCGCGCAGGGTGACGGTGTGTTCCCGGTCGGTGGTGTTGGTCAGGGCGAGGCGGTCCTCCAGCACGGTGGCGGGGGCGCCCTCCAGGTAGAAGTACGGGCGGGCGCCGCCGGGCCGGGCCGCGGCCGCTCCGGCGGCGGGTTCGGCGGTCCAGCCCGGTGCGTCGGCGGCCGCGGGCACGGCGGGGACCGTGTGCAGTGCGGCCGCCGCGAGCAGGGCCAGGAGGCGGCGGACGGTCCGGGGGGTGTGCGGTACGGGCATGGCCGGGGTGCCCCGTTCAGGACCGGGCCCGCCGGCCGCGCCGGGTCAGCCAGAGCACTCCGGCCGCGCCGGTGAGCATCACGGTGCCGCCGAGGGTGCCGAGGGCGAGGGCCGAATCGGTCGGTCCGGTCTGCGGGAGGGTGTCGGGCGGGGAGTCGCCGCCGGACGGCGTGCCGGCCCCGCCCGGGGCGGTGACGTCCAGTTCGAGGGAGGGCCCGGGGTGGTTGCCGGGGGTGCAGGTGGTCGTGGTGCCCATCGCCTTGATGGTGAGCACGCCTGCGGTGAAGGTGACCCTGCCGGTCTTCCCCGGCGTGTAGGTGCCCGAGAGGTCGGTGATCTTGATGGGGGTGTCGGGCGGTACGGCCTCGGGGTTGGACGGCCCGGCGACCGGTACGGAGGCCTTCTCGGCCCCGCCGACGACGATGACGGCGCTGGGGCTCATGGCGCCCTTGCCCAGCTCGATGGGGCTGGACGAGACGCCCTTCTGGAAGGACATCGTCAGTGTGTAGCCGTCGCCCGCCTTGACGGCCTTGATGGCGATGGGCGACACCGCCGACTTGTCCCCGATCGGGGTCTTGCAGTCGTAGGCCACGTCGACGACCGCGGCGTGGGCGGTGGGGGCGGCGAACAGCACCGCCGATCCGGCCAGCGCGGAGGCCAGCGCGAGCGCGGTGGAGCGTTTGCGGTCGGACACCTTCGTCTTCCCCTCGGGCCACAAATACCTGACGGCACATCAGATCGGTGGCTCAAGGTACGCCGGGGGCCTTGCGGAGGGAAGACAAAGGACAGGCCCGGATCGGCCGTGCGTCAGGAGGCGCGGACGCCCCGGTGCCACACCTCGGAAACCAGCGGCACGCCCGGCCGGTAGGCCAGGTGGACGTGGCTGGGGGCGTCCAGCAGGGCCAGGTCGGCACGGGCCCCCGGGGTCAGGACGCCGATGTCCGCACGGCGCAGCGCGCGGGCGCCGCCGGCGGTCGCCGACCACAGGGCCTCGTCGGGGGTCATCCGCATGTCGCGGACGGCGAGCGCGATGCAGAAGGGCATGGAACTCGTGTAGGAGGAGCCGGGGTTGCAGTCCGTGGACAGGGCGACGGTCGCACCCGCGTCGATCAGGCGGCGGGCGTCGGGCCACTGGGCGCGGGTGGAGAACTCGGCGCCGGGCAGCAGGGTGGCGACCGTGGTGTCCGCCGCCTGGGCGAGGGCGTCGACGTCGGCGTCGGTGAGGTGGGTGCAGTGGTCGGCGGACGCGGCCCGCAGCTCGACGGCGAGCTGCACGCCGGGCCCGTGGGAGAGCTGGTTGGCGTGGACGCGCGGGATGAGCCCGGCGGCGGCGCCCGCGGTGAGGATCGCGCGGGCCTGTTCGCCGTCGAAGGCGCCCTTCTCGCAGAAGACGTCGACCCAGCGCGCGTAGGGGGCGCAGGCCGCCAGCATCTCGCCGGTGACGAGGTCGACGTAGCCGGCGGGGTCGTCGGCGTAGTCCGGGGAGACGATGTGCGCGCCGAGGTAGGTGACCTCGTCGGTGTGCGCGGCGGCGATGCGCAGGGCGCGGGCCTCGTCGGCGACGGTGAGGCCGTAGCCGGACTTGGTCTCGAAGGTGGTGGTGCCCTGGCGGCGGGCCTCGTCGAGGTGGCGGACGAGGTTGGCCTCCAGCGCGGCGTCGGAGGCGGCGCGGGTCGCGGCGACGGTGGTGCGGATGCCTCCGGCGGAGTAGGCGCGGCCGGACATCCGGGCGTTGAACTCCTGCGTGCGGTCCCCGGCGAAGACGAGGTGGCTGTGGCTGTCGACGAAGCCGGGGATGACGGCGCGGCCCTGCGCGTCGTACGCGGTGTCGGCGGCCGGAGCCTTGTCCGCGGGACCGACCCAGGCGACCGTGTCACCGTCGATGACGAGGGCGGCGTTCTCGATCAGGCCGAGGGGGCTGCCGTCGCCGACGGACGGGTCGTTGGTGACGAGGGCGGCGATGTGGGTGATGGCCGTGGTGGTCACTGGGTTCCTCTCAGAACTCGCCCGCCCCCGCGCCGCTCCTTCCGGAGCCCCGGGAAGCGGGGAAGGGGCGGGGGCGGGCCGGGTCAGCCGCGGAGGGCCGCGATCGCTTCGGACAGGGCGGACGGTACGTCCTCGACCAGGGTGTGGTGGCCGTCGCGGACGACGTGGCGGCCGCCGACCACCGTGTGGCGGACGTCCGCGGCGGTGGCGGCGAAGACCGCCGTCTCGGCGCCGAACCGCGGCGGCGGGCCGGCGGTGCGGACGGAGTCCAGCGCGATCGTGGTGAAGTCCGCGAGCGCGCCCGCCTCCAGGCGGCCCGCGTCGGGCAGCCCCAGCGCCGCGTGCCCGTCGCCGGTGGCGGCGGTGAGCAGCGCGTCGGCCGTCCAGTGGCCCCGGGTGCGGCTGCGCAGGCGCTCGTTCAGCTCCATCGCACGGGCCTCTTCGAGCAGGTCGATCACGGCGTGGCTGTCGCTGCCCAGGGAGAGCGGGCTGCCCGCCCGCTGGAGCCGGGTGGCCGGGCCGATGCCGTCGGCGAGGTCGCGTTCGGTGGTGGGGCACATGCAGGTGCCGGTGCCGGTGGCGCCGAGCAGGGCGATGTCCGCGTCCGTGAGGTGGGTGTTGTGGACGCCGGTGGTGCGCGGGCCGAGCACCCCGTGGTCGGCCAGCAGTTGGCTCGGGGTGCGGCCGTGCGCGGCTTGGCAGGCCTCGTTCTCGGCGGTCTGCTCGGAGAGGTGCACGTGCAGCGGGGCCTGCCGCTCCGCGGCCCAGTGGGCGACGGTGGCCAGCTGGTCCGCGGGTACGGCCCGCACCGAGTGGACGGCCGCGCCGATCCGGGCGTGACCGCGGGGCTTGAGGGCCGAGACGCGTGCGGCCCAGGCGTCGGCGGTGCCGTCCGAGAAGCGCCGCTGGTGGGCGTTGGGGGCCTCGCCGAACCCGGACGAGAGGTAGGCGGTGTCGAGGAGGGTGATGCGGATGCCCGCCGCGGCGGCGGCCTCGATCAGGGCCTCGCCCATGGCGTTGGGGTCGGTGTACGGGGTGCCGCCGGGCGCGTGGTGGACGTAGTGGAACTCGCCGACATGGGTGATGCCGGCCAGCGCCATCTCGGCGTACGCGGCGCGGGCGAGCGCGAAGTAGCTGTCGGGGGTGAGGTTCTGGGCGACCTCGTACATGAGCTCGCGCCAGGTCCAGAAGGTGCCGGAGCCGATCTGGACGACGCCGCGCAGGGCCCGGTGGAAGGCGTGGCTGTGCGCGTTGGCCAGGCCCGGGACCGTCAGGCCGCGCAGCGGCTCCGCGCCGGGCGGCGGGCTGGCGACCCCGGTGCGCAGGGCGCCGATCCGCCCGTCCTCGGTGACCTCCAGGGCGACGCCCTGCTCGACGGGGGTGCCACCCGGTGTCGGCCGGGGGCGGGTGCCGAGCCAGGCGTGCTCCAGCCAGTACGTCGTCAGCGGCATGCCAGGCCCTCCAGTACGTCGGCGAGGGCGAGGACACCGGCCACGCAGTCGTCCTCTGCGGCGAACTCCCGCGGGGAGTGGGAGACGCCGGTCGGGTTGCGCACGAACAGCATGGCGGTCGGGACCGCGGCGGAGAGGATTCCGGCGTCGTGTCCCGCCCCGGTGCCCAGGACGGGGACGGACCCGCCCAGGATCCGGTTCATCTCGTCGCGCAGGGCGTGCTCGAACTCGACGACCGGGGTGAAGGACTCCCGGACGATCCCGAGGTCGACGCCATCCTGGTCGGCGCGCTCGCGGGCGGCCTTCTCGATGGCGGTGACGACCGTGTCGAGGGTGGCCTGGTCGGCGGCGCGGGAGTCGAGCCAGCCGCGCACCAGCGACGGAATGGCGTTGACCCCGTTGGGTTCGACGGAGATCTTCCCGAAGGTGGCCACGGCACCGGCGAGGGCCGCCTCCGTACGGGCAGCCAGGACGGTCGCCGCGTACGTCAGCATCGGGTCGCGCCGGTCCACCAGGCGGGTGGTGCCAGCGTGGTTCGCCTCGCCGCGGAAGTCGAACCGCCAGCGGCCGTGCGGCCAGATCGCCGAGGCGATGCCCACCCGGTCCCCGGACAGGTCCAGGGCGCGGCCCTGTTCGACGTGCAGCTCGACGAACGCGCCGATCCGGCCGAGCCGTTCGGGGTCGGCACCGATCGCCTCGGGGTCGTACCCGGCGGCCTCCATGGCCTGCGGCAGGCTGACGCCGTCGGCGTCGCGCAGCTCGTGGGCCTTCTCCTTGGTCAGCTGGCCGGCGGTGAGCCGGGAGCCGACGCAGGCGAGCCCGAAGCGGGCGCCCTCCTCGTCGCCGAAGTTGGTGATGGCCAGCGGCCTGGAGAACTCCGCGCCCCTCCTGCGGAGTTCGTCCAGGGCCGCGAAGGAGGAGACCACGCCGAGGGGGCCGTCGAAGGCCCCGCCGTCGGGGACGGAGTCCAGGTGTGAGCCGGTGACCACGGCGTCCCCGGCGAGGGGGTCGCCGAGCCAGGCCCACTGGTTTCCGTTGCGGTCGGTCTCGTAGGCGAGTCCGCGCGCCTCGGCCTGCTCCTGGAACCAGGTCCGACAGTCGGCGTCGGCCCCGCTCCAGGCGTAGCGGCGGTAGCCGCCGGTGTCGGCGCTGCGGCCGACGGGCGCGAGGTCGGCCCACATCTGGTGGAAGGAAACGCTGGTCACGCGTCGTCGCCCTCGCGCATCGGGACGCGGACCCCGCGCTCGTCGGCGACCGTCTCGGCGATGTCGTAGCCGGCGTCGACGTGGCGGATGACGCCCATGCCCGGGTCGTTGGTGAGGACGCGGCGGATCTTCTCGCCGGCCAGCGCGGTGCCGTCGGCGACCGTCACCTGGCCCGCGTGGATGGAGCGGCCCATGCCGACGCCGCCGCCGTGGTGGATGGAGACCCAGGAGGCGCCGGAGGCGACGTTGACCATGGCGTTGAGCAGCGGCCAGTCGGCGATGGCGTCGGAGCCGTCGAGCATGGCCTCGGTCTCGCGGTACGGGGAGGCCACCGAGCCGCAGTCGAGGTGGTCGCGGCCGATCGCGAGGGGCGCGGCGAGCGTGCCGTCGGCGACCATCTCGTTGAAGCGCTCGCCCGCCTTGTCGCGTTCGCCGTAGCCGAGCCAGCAGATGCGCGCGGGCAGGCCCTGGAAGTGGACGCGCTCGCCGGCCATCTTGATCCAGCGGTGCAGGGACTCGTTCTCGGGGAAGAGTTCGAGCATCGCCTTGTCGGTCTTGTGGATGTCGGAGGCCTCGCCGGACAGGGCGGCCCAGCGGAAGGGACCCTTGCCCTCGCAGAACAGCGGGCGGATGTAGGCCGGGACGAAGCCGGGGAAGGCGAAGGCGCGGTCGTAGCCGGCCAGCTGGGCCTCGCCGCGGATGGAGTTGCCGTAGTCGAAGACCTCGGCGCCGGCGTCCATGAAGCCGACCATGGCCTCGACGTGCTTGGCCATGGACGCGCGGGCCCGGGTGGTGAAGCCGGCCGGGTCCTTGGCCGCGGCGGAGGCCATGTCGTCGAAGTCGACGCCGACGGGCAGGTAGGACAGCGGGTCGTGGGCGGAGGTCTGGTCCGTCACGATGTCGATCGGGGCGCCCTCGGCGAGCATCTGCGGGAGCAGTTCGGCGGCGTTGCCGAGCAGGCCGATGGAGAGCGGCTTGCGGGCGTCGCGGGCCTCGACGGCCAGCTGGAGGGCGTGGCGCAGGTCGTCGGCCTTGACGTCCAGGTAGCGGTGCTCGATGCGGCGCTCGATGGCGCGCGGGTCGACGTCGATGCAGATGGCGACGCCGTCGTTCATCGTGACGGCCAGCGGCTGGGCGCCGCCCATGCCGCCGAGGCCGGCGGTGAGGGTGATCGTACCGGCGAGGGTGCCGCCGAACTTCTTGGCCGCGACGGCTGCGAAGGTCTCGTAGGTGCCCTGGAGGATGCCCTGGGTGCCGATGTAGATCCACGAGCCGGCGGTCATCTGACCGTACATGGTCAGGCCGAGGTGCTCCAGGCGGCGGAACTCCTCCCAGTTGGCCCAGTCGCCGACCAGGTTGGAGTTGGCGAGCAGGACGCGCGGCGCCCACTCGTGGGTCTGCATGACGCCGACCGGGCGGCCGGACTGGACGAGCATCGTCTCGTCCTGCTTGAGGGTCCGCAGGGTGCGGACCATGGCGTCGTAGGAGCGCCAGTCGCGGGCCGCCTTGCCGGTGCCGCCGTAGACGACCAGCTTGTCGGGGTGCTCGGCGACCTCGGGGTCGAGGTTGTTCTGGAGCATCCGCAGCGCGGCCTCCTGCTGCCATCCCAGGGCGCTGAGCTCGGTGCCGCGCGCGGCGCGTACGGGGCGGGGTCCTGACATGGCGGGTGCCTCCTCCGATGTGGTTGATTTCATTCACATACTCGCTCTCTGAATAGATTCAGTCAACAGCTGCGGTCGGCCACGCCGGATGATGGGATGGCTGACATGGCCGCAGACACGGAGGGCGAGGGCGCCGCCGAGCGCCGGGATCTGGTCGTACGGGCCGCCGTCGAGCAGGGGCTGGTGGGCGGCGCCGACTCCTCGGAGCCCCTGGTCTGTCTGCTGGACACCGACCGGATCAGGGCCTCGGCCGCCGCCCTGACCCACGCCTTCGCGGATGCCCTGGCACCCGGTACGGCCGTCCTGCACGCCTTCGCGGTGAAGGCCGCCCCGCTCGTCCCGGTGCTGCGGCTGCTCGCCGACGCCGGGCTCGGCTGCGAGGTCGCCAGCCCCGGCGAGCTGGCACTGGCCCGAGCCGCCGGGGTCCCCGCCGCCCGCACCGTCCTGGACTCCCCCGCCAAGACCACGGCCGAGCTGCGCGAGGCACTGGCACTGGGCATCGCCGTCAACGCCGACAACGGCCAGGAGCTGGAACGCCTCGACGCCCTCGTCGCCGCGGCGCCCACGACGTCACCGATCGGCGTCCGGATCAACCCGCAGACCGGCGCGGGCGCCGTCGCCGCGCTGTCGACGGCGACGTCGACCTCGAAGTTCGGCGTCGCCCTGCGCGATCCCGGGGCGCGCGAGTGGCTCGTACGGGCCTTCCTGGACCGGCCGTGGCTGACCCGCCTGCACATCCACTCGGGCTCGCAGGGCGTCCCACTGGAGCTGATCGCGCAGGGCGTGCGGGACCTGCACGTGCTGGCCGAGGAGATCAACGCGGCGGCCGGGCGGCGCCGGATCGACACCCTCGACATCGGCGGCGGGCTCCCGGTCAACTTCGCCTCCGACGAGGTGACCCCGACCTACGCCCGGTACGTGGCCGTCCTGCGCGAGGCGGTACCGGCGCTCTTCGACGGGTCGTACGGTCTGGTCACCGAGTTCGGCCGGTCCCTGCTGGCCAAACACGGCCTGGTGCTGGCCCGGGTGGAGTACACCAAGAGCAGCGGCTCCCGGCCGATCGCGCTCACCCACGCCGGTGTCCAGCTGGCGACCCGCACCGCCTACGCCCCGGCGACCTGGCCGGTGCGGATCCTGCCGTACGACGCGAAGGGGGCCCCGAAGGCCGGCGGCCCGGTGGCGCAGGACGTCGCCGGCCCGGCCTGCTTCGCGGGGGACCTGCTCGCCGCGGCCCGCGAGCTGCCGCCGCTCGCCCCTGGCGACCTGATCGGCATCCCGGACACCGGCGCGTACTTCTTCACGGCCCACTACGGCTACAACAGCCTGCCGCGCCCGGCGGTCCACGGCTTCACGGTGACCCCGCGGGGCCGGGTCCGCTTCAGCCTCGCCAGGCCGGCGCAGTCCGCCGCGGACATCGTGGCGGAGGCGGGCGGCGCCCTGCGCGACGCGCTGCTGTAGCGGGCCGCCGTCTGCGCGGCGCACTGCTGCAGCGGGCCGCCGTCGCGGACGGGCGCGGGCCCCCGCCCCGCCTCACCCGGCCAGGACGGCCGCCAGCGCCGGGGCCAGGCCCGCGACCAGGTCGTCCGGGCTCAGCGCGGTGACCGCGGGCAGCCGCAGCAGGTAGCGGGTCAGGGCCAGGCCCAGCAGCTGGCCGGCGACCAGTCCGGCGACGCGGGCCGCCCGTTCGGGGCCGAGGGCCGCCGCCAGCGCCGGAGCGACCTGCGCCGCGAAGATCTCCCGCATCCGGTCCGCGGCCTGCTCGTTGGTGACCGCCGAGCGCAGCAGCACCAGCAGGGCGTCGTCGGCCGGGTCGCCCTCCCACCGCTGCACGAAGTGGCGCACGAGGACGGCGGGAAGTTCCCCGGCCGGCACGGCGCCCAGATCAGGCAGGCGCAGGTCCACCGCCAGGGCGGCGCCGAAGAGCTGCTCCTTGCTGCCGAAGTACCGCATGACCATCGACGGGTCGATCCCGGCGTCCGAGGCCACCGCCCGGATGGTCGTGCGCTCGTACCCCTGGGCGGCGAACCGCTCGCGCGCGGCGCGCAGGATCACACCCCGGGTCCGGTCGGATGAGCGTCGCTCTGTCATGTCAACAACCGTAGGCCAACAAGCGTGTGCCAACAACCGTTGACATGTGAGCGGGGCAGGCGCATCCTGATGTCAACAGCCGTTGGCCAACAAACGTTGGCATGCCGGAGGAGGCCTTCATGACCAGCACCGCCGCACTCCCGCTCCCCGCCCGCACCGAAGTCGCCGTCGTCGGCGCCGGCCCCACCGGCCTCGCCCTCGCCGTGACTTTGGCCGAGGCCGGCGTCGACTTCGTGCTCCTCGACCGGCAGGGCGAGGGTGCCAACACCTCCCGGGCCGCGGTCGTCCACGCCCGCACCCTGGAGGTCCTCGACGAGCTCGACCCGAGCGGGGCGCTGACCGCCGACCTCGTCGGCCGCGGCCTGCCCGTCTCCCGGTTCCGGATCCGCGACGGCGCCCGCCCGCTCGCGGCCGTCGACTTCGACCGCCTCCCCACGGCCCACCCCTACGCGCTGATGGTTCCCCAGTACGAGACCGAGGCCGTCCTCCTGCGCCGCCTGCGGGCGCTCGGCGGCGACGTCCACCGCCCGTACGAGGTGACCGGCGTCACCCAGGACGCGGACGGGGCCACCCTGACCACCGCCACCGGCGAGACCCTGCGCGCCGCGCACGTCGTCGGCGCCGACGGGATGCACAGCGCGGTCCGCGCGGCCGCGGGCATCGCCTTCGAGGGCAGCGCGTACGGGGAGTCCTTCGTCCTCGCCGACGTGGTCATGGACTGGGCTCCGGGCCCGCGGGAGGTCTCGCTCGTCTTCGGCGCGGCGGGCCTCATGGTGATCGCCCCGCTGCCCGGGGAGACCTCCGGGACCTGCGGGCGCTACCGGATCGTCGCCACTGTCGCCGAGGCCCCCGCCGAGCCGGACCTCGCCTTCGTCCGGGGCCTGCTGGAGGAACGCGTCCCCGACGGGGCGGCCGTCCGCGAACTCGTCTGGTCCTCCCGGTTCCGGATCCACCACCGCGTCGCCGACCGCTACCGCGCCGGGCGCCTGCTCCTCGCCGGGGATGCCGCCCACGTGCACAGCCCGGCCGGCGGGCAGGGCATGAACACCGGCATCCAGGACGGCCACGCCCTCGGCCGCGCCCTGGCCGGCGGCGACCTCGACGGCTACGAGGCCGCGCGCCGCCCCGTGGCCCTGCGCGTGGTGGCCCTCACCGACCGGATGACCCGCGTCGCGACCACCCGGAACGGGGCGCTGCGCGCCGTGCGCAACACCCTGCTGCCCCTGCTCGCCCGCATCCCGGCGCTGCGCGTGCGCCTCGCCACCGAGCTGGCCGAGCTCGACTACCGCTGAGGCTCACTCCACGAACAGCCCCCGGGCCGCGGCCCGGGCGTCGAAGGCCTCCAGCCGGGCCTGGGCGTCGGGCAGGGCGTCCGCCATCGCCTCCAGCAGCACCCGGCCCAGCAGCATCGGCGCGCACGCCGTGTCGAAGGCCAGGCCGGTGCCGACCGGGGCGGGGATCAGGAGGTCGGAGTGGCGGGCCACCGGGGCGAAGGCCGAGTCCGCGACCGTCACCACGGTCAGGCCGGCCTTCCGTGCGCGTTCCAGCGTGTCCACGACCTCCCGCGGGTGGCGGGGCAGCGCGAAGCACAGCAGGGCCGTGGCGCCCTCGTAGAGGGCCGCGTCGATGCGGTCCTCCATCATCGAGCCGCCCTCGTCGAGGAGGCGTACGTCCGGATGCACCTTGGCGGCGAAGTACGCGAACCCACGCGCCTGCGAGGAGGCCGCCCGCAGGCCGAGCACCGGCAGCGGGGTCGAGGCCGCGAGCAGCCGCCCCGCCTCCTCGACCGGCGCGGGGTCGGCGAGCATCTCGGCGAGCTGCCGCAGGTTCTCGATCTCGCCCAGCACGGCCTGCTGGTACTCGTTGGAGGAGTCCTCGCCGGGCGCGGCGGCCCGCTCGGCCGGAGCCACCTCGCGCAGGTGCCTGCGCAGCGCCGGGTAGCCGTCGAAGCCGAGCGCCACGGCGAACCGGGTCACCGAGGGCTGGCTCACCCCGGCCAGCTCGGCGAGCTCGACGCTCGACAGGAACGGGACCTCCGCCGCCCCGCGCACCATGCAGTGCGCGATCCGCCGCTGGGTCGGCGTCAGCCGGTGCCCCTCGAACAGCGCCTGGAGCCGCGCCGCCGGGCTGTCGCTCATACCGTCCCCCTCCGTCCCGGTGATTTATTCAGTCACGGAGCACTCTGCATGCGGTTATGCAGCGGGGCAAGCCGGTGCCCGCGATGCGGATACGGGGGCCAGCCCCAGTGCCGGGGCAGGCGGCCCTTCCTACGGTGAGGGCATGGACACCCACGCCCAAGAGCTGAAGAAGCAACTCGACGCGACCGTGAAGGCCCGGCGGGAGCTGGGACCGGAATACGAGGCCGCACTGGTGGACTCCTTCGTCGAGAAGGTCGACACCCAGGTCAGGCGCCGGCTCGCCGAGGAACGCCTGGCCGCGGCCCGCGGCGCGAGCCCGTACGGCGGCCCGGTGGAGGGCAACTTCGGCGAGCGCTTCGGCTTCGCGATCATCACGCTGGTGCTGGCGATCCCGCTGTCGGCCATCGGCGCCACGCAGGCGGGCTTCAAGGGGCTGGTGGTGGCCTGGGCCGGCATCGTGGGGGTGAACTTCGTCCATGCCGCGCACCTGCGGCGCGCCCGGCCCGTCGAGGCGGACTGACCGCCCCGTCCGGGACGCGGCCTCCGCCGCACACGAGGCGCGCACCTGCGCAGAGGGCGTACGCCGGGGCGTTCGGGGCGATGAGGGCGGGTGCGGGACACCGCAGGGCACGGGCGGCCTTCGAGCGCGGCCGGCGTCGGGAGGCTGCACAGGGGTCCCCGGAAGCGGGCCGGGCCCGGACGAGCGGGAGGTGGTGCGTGGGGACCGCCGCACCCTCGCGGACGAGGGGCGGGACGACGGCGGTCCCCACGCGGGACACGGCCGGGTCAGGGCCGTCCGCGTCCGTGGTGTTCGCCTGTCCGGGAGCCGCTCCGGAGGGTGTGCGAACACCGTCGGTGATGCCGGCCTGGTCCGGTCTCCCGGGCTCCCTGCCGACAACCACCACTGTGCCGGAGCCGTGTTAAGGCCGTGCTGCTGTCACGTGTCCGGCCCGTACCGTTTGCGCGACGGCCGGAAAACGCCGGTGCCCGGGGCGGGCGGCGGGCCGTGGCCCCTCGCCCCGTCCCCGGGCGGGCCGCGGGCTACTTCGAGGTCTTCGCCAGGAAGGCGAGGAGGTCCTGGCGGCTCACCACACCGGTGGGCTTGCCCTCGACCAGCACGATCGCCGCGTCGGCCTCGCCGAGCACCGCCATCAGCTCGGACACCGGCTCGCCCGAGCCGACCTGCGGCAGCGGCGAGCTCATGTGCTTCTCCAGCGGGTCGGAGAGCGAGGCGCGCTGTGCGAACAGCGCCGCGAGCAGCTCCTTCTCGACCACGGAGCCGATGACCTCGGCCGCCATCACGTCGGGGTGGCCGGCGCCGGGCTTGACGATCGGCATCTGGGAGACGCCGTACTCGCGCAGGACCTCGATGGCCTCGCCGACGGTCTCCTCGGGGTGCATGTGGACGAGGGAGGGGATGCCGCCCTCCTTGTCGTCCAGCACGTCGCCGATGCGGGCGGCCGGCCCGGCCTCCTCCAGGAAGCCGTGTCCCGCCATCCACTCGTCGCTGAAGATCTTGCTCATGTAGCCGCGGCCGCTGTCCGGCAGCAGGACGACGACCACGTCGTCCGGGCCGAGGCCCTCGGCGACCTTGAGCGCGGCCACGACGGCCATGCCGCAGGAGCCGCCGACCAGGAGGCCCTCCTCCTTGGCCAGCCGGCGGGTCATCTGGAAGGAGTCCTTGTCGGACACGGCGATGATCTCGTCGGTGACGTTCGGGTCGTAGGCGGTCGGCCAGAAGTCCTCGCCGACACCCTCGACGAGGTAGGGGCGGCCGGAGCCGCCGGAGTAGACCGAGCCCTCCGGGTCGGCGCCGATGACCTTGACCTTCCCGCCGCTGACCTCCTTGAGGTAGTTGCCGGTGCCGGAGATCGTGCCGCCCGTGCCAACGCCCGCGACGAAGTGGGTGATCTTCCCCTCCGTCTGCTCCCACAGCTCCGGACCGGTGGTCTCGTAGTGCGAACGGGGGTTGTTCGGGTTGCTGTACTGGTCGGGCTTCCAGGCACCGGGGGTCTCGCGCACGAGGCGGTCGGACACGTTGTAGTACGAGTCCGGGTGCTCGGGATCGACGGCGGTCGGGCAGACGACCACGTCGGCGCCGTAGGCGCGCAGCACGTTGATCTTGTCCATGGACACCTTGTCAGGGCAGACGAAGATGCACTTGTAGCCCTTCTGCTGGGCCACGATGGCGAGTCCTACCCCCGTGTTGCCGCTGGTCGGCTCCACGATGGTGCCACCGGGCTTGAGGGCTCCGCTCTGCTCGGCGGCCTCGATCATCCGTACGGCGATCCGGTCCTTCACGGATCCACCGGGATTGAAGTACTCGACCTTCGCAAGGACGGTGGCCTGCAGGCCTTCGGTCACACGGTTGAGCTTCACCAGCGGGGTGTTGCCGACGAGGCTGATCATCGAGTCGTGGAATTGCACCATGTTCTCCAAGGAGGGGACTCCACGGGTTCTCCGGGAGGTCCGGCCAGGGTATGCGGAAAGGGATTGACCGACCGCTTGTACGGGGCAGGTAGGGGTCAATGAGACGCGAGGAGGTGGCCTGAGGGATGTCCAGGGCGAGAACAGCCCGCCGGATCGCGGCGGGGGCGGCGTACGGCGGAGGCGGCCTCGGACTCGTCGGGGCCGCCGCGGTCGGGCTGGTGCTGGCGGAGGTGCAGTTCGCCAAACGCACGGTGGGATCCGGGCTCCCGGACCCGCCGCGCGCGGACGGACTGTACGGGAGCGAGTTCGGCGGCCCGGAGCAGAGCCCGGGCCCGCTGCGGCTGGGCATGCTGGGCGATTCCACGGCCGCCGGGCTCGGGGTCCGGCGGGCCCGGCAGACTCCTGCGGCGCTGCTGGCCTCGGGGCTCGCGGCGGTCGCGGAGCGGCCGGTCGAGCTGCGCAACGTCGCCCTGTCGGGTGCCATGTCGGACGACCTGGACCGCCAGGTGGGGCTGCTGCTGGACCCGGACGCACCCCCACCGGACGTTTGCGTGATCATGATCGGCGCGAACGACGTGACCCGCCGGATGCCGCCGACCCAATCGGTGCGGCTGCTGACGTCGGCCGTGCGCCGGCTGCGCCTGGCGGGTTCCGAGGTCGTCGTGGGAACCTGCCCGGACCTGGGCACGATCGAGCCGGTGTACCAGCCGCTGCGCTGGCTCGCGCGCCGGGTGTCCCGGCAACTGGCCGCCGCGCAGACCATAGGAGTGGTCGCGCTGGGCGCCCGTACGGTCTCGATGGGGGACCTGCTGGGCCCCGAGTTCGCCGCGAACCCGCGCGAGATGTTCGGCCCGGACTCCTATCACCCGTCGGCGGAGGGCTACGCGACGGCCGCGATGGCCGTGCTGCCGACGCTGTGCGCCGCGCTCGGGCTGTGGCCGGAGTCGGACCGGCTGGACGTGTCGCGGGACGAGGACATGCTGCCGGTGGCGAAGGCCGCGTCGGCCGCCGCGGGCCAGGCGGGTACCGAGGTCACGGCGGCCCGCGGTCCCTGGGTCCTGCTCAAGCACCGCCGGCGCCGGCGGGTGCCGGGCGAGGATCCGGCCCCCGCCGCCCCGGACACGGCGGAGCTCGCCCCGTAACCGGGCGGTTCCCCACGGCTCACGCCGGGGAGGCGCACCCTTGGGGGGGGCGGCCCCCGGCCGGGGAGGCCGGCCGGAGCGACCGGCATCACACCCCCGGGCCGGTGACCTCGACCATACGGGGCGGTAACTTCGCATCCGGTCCCCGCAACGACGCACCCCTTGGAGTCCCGATGCCCGAAGCCGTCATCGTTTCCACCGCACGCTCTCCCATCGGGCGCGCCGTCAAGGGATCCCTCAAGGACATCCGCCCGGACGACCTGACCGCGACGATCATCCAGGCCGCGCTCGCCAAGGTCCCCGAGCTGGACCCGCGCGCGATCGACGACCTGATGCTGGGCTGCGGCCTCCCGGGCGGCGAGCAGGGCAACAACCTGGCCCGCATCGTGGCCGTGCAGATGGGCATGGACTTCCTCCCGGGCACGACCATCACCCGGTACTGCTCCTCCTCCCTGCAGACCTCGCGGATGGCCCTGCACGCCATCAAGGCGGGCGAGGGCGACGTGTTCATCTCCGCGGGCGTGGAGACGGTGTCGCGCTTCGCGAAGGGCAGCTCGGACTCCTGGCCGGACACCCACAACCCGCTCTTCGCGGACGCGGAGGCCCGTACGGCCGCCGTCGCCGGGAGCGAGGGCTCGTCCTGGCACGACCCCCGCGAGGACGGCCTCGTCCCCGACGCCTACATCTCCATGGGCCAGACCGCGGAGAACCTCGCCCGCCTCAAGGGCGTGACCCGCCAGGACATGGACGAGTTCGGCGTCCGCTCCCAGAACCTGGCCGAGGAAGCCATCAAGAACGGCTTCTGGGCACGCGAGATCACCCCGGTGACCACCCCGGACGGCACGGTGGTCTCCACCGACGACGGCCCGCGCGCCGGTGTGACCCTGGAGGGCGTGCAGGGCCTCAAGCCGGTCTTCCGGCCCGACGGCCTGGTCACGGCCGGCAACTGCTGCCCGCTGAACGACGGCGCCGCCGCGCTGGTCATCATGAGCGACACCAAGGCCCGCGAGCTGGGTCTGACCCCGCTGGCCCGGATCGTCTCCACCGGCGTCACCGGCCTCTCCCCCGAGATCATGGGCCTGGGCCCGGTCGAGGCGTCGAAGCAGGCCCTGAAGCGGGCCGGCCTGACGGTCGGCGACATCGACCTCTTCGAGATCAACGAGGCCTTCGCGGCCCAGGTCATCCCGTCGTACCGGGATCTGGAGATCCCCCTTGAGAAGCTGAACGTCAACGGCGGGGCCATCGCCGTGGGTCACCCCTTCGGGATGACCGGCGCCCGCCTGACCGGCACGCTGATCAACAGCCTGCAGTTCCACGACAAGCAGTTCGGCCTGGAGACGATGTGCGTGGGCGGCGGCCAGGGCATGGCGATGGTCATCGAGCGGCTGAGCTGAGCCGTAGCGGAGGGTAGGGGTCGGCCGAGGAACGAGGTCGGCACCTGCCCGCAGCGGTGGCGAAGCCCAGCGCGACCACAATCCGAAGCGGCTGAGCTGAGCCGTAGCGGAGGGTAGGGGTCGGCCGAGGAACGAGGTCGGCACCTGCCCGCAGCGGTGGCGAAGCCCAGCGCGACCACAATCCGAAGCGGCTGAGCTGAGCCGTAGCGGAGGGTAGGGGTCGGCCGAGGAACGAGGTCGGCACCTGCCCACAGCGGTGGCGAAGCCCAGCGCGACCACAATCCGAAGCGGCTGAGCTGAGCCGTAGCGGAGGGTAGGGGTCGGCCGAGGAACGAGGTCGGCACCTGCCCGCAGCGGTGGCGAAGCCCAGCGCGACCACAATCCGAAGCGGCTGAGCTGAGCCGGGGTACAGGGTCAGGGCCGCGGCCGACCTTAGCCGAACGTAGGGCTCCGACTACTGGATCAAGAACGGGGTCAGGCGCCGCAAGGGCCCTTGGCCCGTACTGACGCCGTTTCTAATCCGCTCGCGGCCTACCTGTGACCGAATCTCCCCCAGGATGTGACCTATGTCCTGGGGGATCGACGTTTACGCAGGTCAGAACCTGCACAGGGGTGCAAGGTGTGACGAAGGCCCTGTCCATTTCGTGACGTAATGCACTGCACGCCATTCCCAGGCCGGGACACTCTGATGTAGGAAGTCGGGGGATCGAATCACCTCAGGAGTTAGTCAGTGAGCGCCATGTCTCTTGCCCTGCTGCTGACCACGGCCGCTGCCACGGCCGTGGGCGCTGCTGCTCTGCACGCCGTCCACGGTCTGCGCAAGCAGGTCGCCGCCCTGCGCAGTGAGCTGGCGGTGCCGGTCCACGCCCGCGGCACGACCGTCCCGCACGCCCGCAACGCCGTCGAGTCCCCCGCCGCGGAGATACGAGCCGCCGTGGCCGAAGCCCTGGCCGAGGAGCGCGAGCGCGAGCTGGCCGAGGCGCGCGCCTTCTGGGCCGCGCAGGAAGCCCGCGACGCCGCCGACGCGCCTTCGCTGCTGGGCGGGCTGTCCGGGCTCGGCGAGGACAGCCCGGTCTTCCTGCCCCGGCAGGCCGACCTGGTCGGCCTGGAGCCGGTCATGGGTGAGGAGGCGCTGGACGAGCTTCCCGGGTACCCGGAGGACTCCGCAGAGCTGGCCGCCGCCCGCCGGCGCCACCCCTCGCACCCGGACTTCGTACCGGTCCAGGCCTCGCACCCCGGCGCGGACCACGAGCGCACCGTGAACCGCCTGGAGGAGCTCGCCGAGGCCCGTACGGCTCTCGCGGACGTCCGTCCCGGCCCGCTGGGCACGCTCGACGTCTACGTCTTCACCGACGGCACGACGCTGTGCATGACCCCGGGGCACCGGGAGACGGCCGAGCGGCTCGCCGAGGCGCTGCGCTCGGGCACCGCACCGGTGCTGCTGGGCGGCTCGGGGATCTCCGGCGCCTACGCCCTGACCTTCTCCTGCGGCGACTCCGAGGACCCCGACAGCAACGTCTACATCCTCGCGGACCGCGTCATCGCGTCGCTCTGATCTCCGCCTGCTCCACCAGTCGAAGGGCCTCGTCCAGCATCTCGGACGGGGCCTTCGTGCTGCCCCGGGTGCCCGATCCGTCACGCAGGGCCTGGGCGAGGTCGAGTCCGGCCACCGCCACCTGGTCCCCGACGACGAAGATGCCCGCGTCCGGCATCTCGCGCGGCGCCGCACCGGGCGACTCCAGCCGCTGTGCCCGCACGGAGAGCTCGCGGGCCAGCTCCAGCGCCACGGCGGCCGCTCCCTGCTGGAGGCGGCTCTGCGGGGCGGCCCGCAGCCGGTCGGCGAAACGTTCCACGGCGACGCTCAGAGGCGATGTATCAAGCACTCGGCCGACCCTACGCGCCGCCCGGGCACCATTGCCAACGGGCGAACTCTCCGGCACGGTGGCGTGAAGAGAACAGCACGGCAACATTCCGGAGGCGCCCATGTCCGTAGAGTTCTCCGAGCAGACCCACCGCAACATGATCGACAGAATCCCCCAGACCACCGGTCGTGAGGTGTCCGACTGGCTCCGCACCGTTGACGAAGGCCCCTCCCTCGTCCGGTTCGAGGAGAAGGTGAGCTGGCTGCGCGGCGCACACGAGCTGTCGTACGGCCAGGCCAAGGCGATCATCCACGAGTACGACCTGCGCCGGGCCGCACGCCGGTTCGGCTGACCCCCTTCCCCGACCCCCGTGGTCGCTCCACGCACGGGGAAGGCCCCGCGAGCGGTCGCTCGCGGGGCCTTCCCCGTGCCGTGTGGGCCTCACCGCGGGCCGGGCGGCCCGCAGGTGCTCCTAGTCGTCGCCCGAGAGGATCTGGAAGATGCGCAGCATCTCGATGTAGATCCACACCAGGGTCATGGTGAGGCCGAAGGCCGCCAGCCAGGCCTCCTCGCGCGGTGCGCCGTACGCCACGCCGTCCTCGACCTGCTTGAAGTCGAGGGCGAGGAAGCAGGCGCCGAGGATGACGCCGATGGCACCGAACAGCAGGCCGAGGCCGCCGCTGCGGAACCCGAGGCCGTCACCGCCGCCGAAGACCGCGAACAGCATGTTCACGGCCATGAGGAGGACGAAGCCCAGGGCCGCGGCCATCACGAAGCCGTAGAAGCGGCGGGTGACCCGGATCCAGCCCATCTTGTACGCGAAGAGCACGGCGGCGAAGACGCACATCGTGCCCAGCACCGCCTGGATGACCACACCAGCACCGAAGTAGGTGCTGGTGGCCGCGCTGATCACGCCGAGGAACACGCCCTCGAACGCGGCGTAGGCCAGGATCAGGCCCGGGGCGGCCTTCTGCTTGAACGACTGGACCATCGCGAGGACGAACGCCACCAGGGCGGCGCCGATGCCGATCGCGTACGACGTGTTGAGATTGGCCGGGTCGACGGGCAGCAGCACCCAGGAGAGGGTCGCCGTCACGATGAGCGTGCCGAGCGTCATGGCCGTACGGCTCACGACGTCGTCCATGGTCATCGCATGGGTGCGCGCCGGCGCCTGCGGCATACCCGTGGCCGGGTCGGCTGCGTAGGGGTTCGTCGCGTACGGGTTGGTCCCGGCCTGCTGGTGCTGCGCGTCAAAGCCCGCGTAGCCACCGTTGTCGCGGCTGAACCCCCGTCGCGAGAAGACCGGGTTACTGCTCCTCATCTCACTCCTCCGTGGCCACCGAGCGCGGCCTTGCAACAAGAGTAATGTGCTCGCAAAGAAAGCACCCTACTGCTGGAGGAGGATCTTAGGAGAAGCCACGGCGGGGCGCAGGGGATAAAAGCGGCGGCTTCATCGGAGCCGCCAGAAGTCCTCGCCAGAGCTACGGAGTGCCCGGAGCCGGACTTGAACCGGCACGACCCGAAGGCCAGCGAGGTTTAAGCTCGCCGTGTCTGCATTCCACCATCCGGGCAGGGTATGGCGGCCCCCGTGGAAAAAGCCTTGAACGCTGTGCCGAGCCTATCCGGAAGACACTCGCCGCCGACCGGCCGTCCATCCGATGTTGTCTGATTTTATTGGCGCTTGAGGGTACGTCAGGCCCCAGAACGCACGGTCGGCCCGCTCTGGACACCGATCACCACCTGTACGGGAATGACGGGATTTCGACGGCCCGCGCCACCCCGTGCGCCACCCTCCGCGCCACCCCGGGCGCGCCTCCACCGACCAGGGTCCCGTCCCCTCGTGCCGGAGCTCCCGTCATACCAGAGGAGGAGGCGCGGCCGTCCGCCGTCAGTCTGGAGTGGGCCCGGGAACAGGCACGGCGGCTGATCCGGGGCGGGTAAGGGCGAGGTGAGGATGGAGGAGTCCCGCACAACAGACCGAGGAGCCGTCCCGTGACCACCATGAACCACGCCCCGCACACCACTCAGGCCGTGGCCGCCCGCGCCACCGGCCTCTCCAAGGTGTACGGCCAGGGCGAGACCCAGGTGGTCGCCCTCGACAACGTCTCCGTGGACTTCGGCCAGGGACAGTTCACCGCGATCATGGGCCCCTCGGGCTCCGGCAAGTCCACCCTGATGCACTGCGTCGCCGGCCTGGACACCTTCTCCTCGGGCTCCGTCCGCATCGGCGAGACCGAGCTGGGCTCCCTGAAGGACAAGCAGCTCACGCAGCTGCGCCGAGACAAGATCGGCTTCATCTTCCAGGCCTTCAACCTGCTGCCCACGCTGACGGCCCTGGAGAACATCACGCTCCCCATGGACATCGCCGGCCGCAAGCCCGACCAGCAGTGGCTGGACACCGTGGTGGACATGGTGGGCCTCTCCGGCCGCCTGGGCCACCGGCCCACCCAGCTCTCCGGCGGCCAGCAGCAGCGCGTGGCGGTGGCCCGCGCCCTCGCCTCCCGCCCCGAGATCATCTTCGGTGACGAGCCGACCGGAAACCTGGACTCCCGCGCCGGCGCGGAGGTCCTCGGCTTCCTACGCAACTCCGTCCGCGAGCTCGGCCAGACCGTCGTGATGGTCACCCACGACCCCGTCGCCGCCTCCTACGCCGACCGCGTCATCTTCCTCGCCGACGGCCAGATCGTCGCCGAGATGCACGCGCCCACCGCCGACGGCGTGCTGGACCGCATGAAGGCCTTCGACGCCAAGGGCCGTACCAGCTGACGCCGGTCCCGACCCGGCCCTTCCTCCAAGACCTCCAGCCCCAGGACTGAGACCTTCCATGTTCCGTACCGCCCTGCGCAACGTCCTCGCGCACAAGGCCCGGCTGCTGATGACGGTGCTCGCCGTCACCCTCGGCGTCGCCTTCGTATCCGGCACCCTCGTCTTCACCGACACCCTCAAGAAGTCCCTCTCCGGCCAGTCCGCCAAGAGCTACGAGGGCGTCGCCGTCTCGATCACCTCGTACGGCCAGGGCCGCAACGAGCAGGGCGAGAAGGAGGGCGAGCCCGGCCTCAGCCAGCAGACCCTCGACAGGATCAGGGCGCTCCCGGGCGTCGACTCCGTCTCCGGCCGCGTCTCGGGCTTCGCGGGCGTCGGCGACGAGAACGGCCGGCTGATCGGCTCGGGCTGGTCCAACCAGGGCGCCAACTACACGCCCGTCAAGGACGGCAAGGACCCGCACTACGTCTTCACGCAGGGCACCGGCCCGGCGCGGGCCGACGAGGTCGCCCTCGACAAGGAGACCGCCGACCAGGGCGGCTACGCGGTGGGCGACCGGGTCCGCGTCGCCACCAACGGCCCGGTCAAGGAGTACTCCCTCGCCGGCGTCTTCACCACCGAGGACGGCGCCGTCCAGGCCGGCGGCAGCCTGGTGCTCTTCGAGACCAAGGTCGCCCAGGAGCTCTACCTCAAGCCCGGATACTTCACGGAGCTGTCGGTCGCCGCGAAGAACGGCGCCTCCGCCGACAAGCTGCTCGCCGACATCAAGCCGCTGCTCGACAAGAACACCAAGGCGCAGACCGGTGCGGCGCTCGCCGCCGAACAGGCCAAGCAGATCGAGAAGGGCCTCGGCAACCTCAGCACGATGCTGCTCGTCTTCGCCGGCATCTCGCTCTTCGTCGGCATCTTCCTGATCTACAACACCTTCACCATGCTGGTCACCCAGCGCACCAAGGAGCTGGCCCTGCTGCGCGCCGTCGGCGCCCACCGCGGCCAGGTCATGCGCTCCGTCCTCAGCGAGGCCCTCGTCGTCGGCGCCCTGTCGGCCGCCGTCGGCCTGGCGGGCGGCATCGGCCTGGCAGCCGCGATTCGCACCGTCATCGGCTCCCTCGGCGCCAAGCTGCCGGGCGGCGCCCTGGTGATCGCACCGGGCACCGTCATCGCCGCGCTCGTCATCGGCGTCGTCGTCACCACCGTCGCCGCCCTGCTGCCGGCCTGGCGCACCGGCCGGATCGCCCCGGTCGCCGCCATGGGCAGCGCCCACCTGCCGGCCACCTCGAAGTCCCTGCTCGTGCGCAACATCCTCGGCTCGGTCATCAGCCTCGGCGGCATCGGCCTGGTCCTCCTGGGCGTGTCCACGGGCGGCAACACCGGCCGCATGACCATGGGCGGCGGCGCCTTCTTCATGCTGATCGGCATGATCGTGCTGCTGCCGCTGCTCTCCAAGCCGATCATCGGTGCGGTCCGTCCGCTACTGCAGAAGGTGTTCGGCGTCCCCGGCAAGCTGGCCGCCCAGAACGCCGTCCGCAACCCGCGCCGCACCGCCGTCACGGCCGCGTCCCTGGCCATCGGCCTGACCCTGGTCACCACGCTGTCGGTGCTCGGTGTCACCGTCGGCAAGGTCGTCGACCGCATGAGCACCGAGAAGCTCAAGGCCGACTACCGGGTCTCCATGTCCGCCGACGCGGGCAGCCTCGACGAGTCGGTGGCCGAGACCCTGGCCAAGGCCCCCGGTATCAAGGCGGTCTCCCCGCAGTCGGCCGGCTATTTCCTGGTCGACGGCGACTTCCGGTCCGCCTCCGGCGTCGACCCGGCCACCATCGGTCAGCTCCTCAACATCGAGGTGCTCAGCGGCTCGCTCGACAGCCTCGGCAAGGGCGAGGTCGCCGTCGCCGAGAAGACGGCCAGGAAGCAGAACCTCACCGTCGGCACCGCGCTCAAGGTGAAGTACGACGACGGCCGGGAAGCGTCCGTCAAGGTCGGCGCGGTCTTCAAGGACATGGACGGGCTGCTCTCCCCCTACGTCATCGACAACAGGATCCTCACCGAGCACAGCGAGGACATGTACATCCCCGAGGTGTACGTCAACGTCGACGGCGGCGCCTCCAAGGCCGCCCAGCAGAAGGTCGTCGACGCCCTCGGCAAGAACCCGGCCATCACCGTCGCCACCCAGCAGGACATGCGCAACGAGATGGGCGGCATGATCAACACGATGCTGAACATCATGTACGGCCTGCTCGGCATGGCCCTGGTCATCTCGGTGCTCGGCGTGGTCAACACCCTGGCCATGTCCGTCTTCGAGCGGACCCAGGAGATCGGCATGCTGCGGGCCATCGGCCTCGACCGAAGCCGCGTCAAGAACATGATCCGCCTTGAGGCCGTGGTCATCTCGCTCTTCGGTGCCGCCCTCGGCGTCGTCATCGGCGTCTTCCTCGCCTGGGCCGTCGGCTCCACGCTGGCCAACGCCATGCCCGGCTACGCGTTGGTCCTCCCGTGGGACCGGATCGGGATCTTCCTCCTGCTGGCCGCCGTGGTCGGCGTCCTGGCCGCCATGTGGCCGGCCCGCAGCGCCGCCCGCCTGAACATGCTGACCGCCATCAAGACCGAGTAGCGGGACGCGGAACGCGGACACGGGAGGGCCCCGGGGCGGCACGACGCGCCCCGGGGCCCTCCCGTCGTCCGTGCAGGAACGATCCGGCCGCGATCCGCCGGGGAGTCCCTAAGCCGGCTGCGCACCCCAGGTCCGCAGCCGCAACGGCAGCCCCGAGTCCCCGCGCGGCGCGGAGCGCACGGCGAGCACCTGGTTGACCCCCAGGCGGCCCCGTTCGAAGCCGAGCGCGGAGGCGGCCATGTAGAGCTGCCAGACCCGGGCCCGGCCGGCCGAGGTGAGCGCCACGGCCTCGTCCCAGTGCTGCTCCAGCCGCGCCACCCAGGCCCGCAGGGTCAGGGCGTAGTGCTCGCGCAGCGCCTCGACGTCGCGGACCTCGAATCCGGCCCGCTCCAGCTCGCCGACCGTGGTGCCGACCGGGGTGAGTTCGCCGTCGGGGAAGACGTACGCGTCGATGAACGCGTCCACCCGGTAGGCCGCCTCGTCCGCCTCCGGGGGGCGGGCGATCTGGTGGTTGAGCAACAGGCCGCCCGGGCGCAGCAGGGCGTGCAGGGTGCGCGCGTAGTCGCGGTAGCGCTCGGCGCCGACGTGTTCGGCCATCCCGATGGAGGAAATCGCGTCGTAGGGGCCGTCCTTGACGTCCCGGTAGTCCTGGATCCGGATCTCGACCAGATCGGCCAGGCCCTCGTCCGCGGCCTTCTTGCGGGCGTACAGGGCCTGTTCGCGCGAGAGCGTGACCCCGGTGACGCGCGCTCCGTACGCGCGGGCCGCGTGCAGGGCCATGGAGCCCCAGCCGCAGCCGACGTCGAGGAGCCGGTCCCCGGGCTTGAGGCCGAGCTTGCGGCAGACCAGGTCGAGCTTGTCGTGCTGGGCCCGTTCCAGGGTCGAGCCGGGCGTCCAGTAGGCGCAGGAGTACACCATGGAGGGGCCGAGGACCCGCTCGTAGAAGGCGTTGCCGACGTCGTAGTGGTGGCTGATGGCTTGCCGGTCGCGGCGCCTGGTGTGCCGGGGGCCGCCGCGCCGGGCCGCCTCCTCCGCGGGCGGCGCGGGCGCCGGCCAGGGCCTGGCCAGGGCGACGAGGTCCCGCACGGCGCTCCGCGCCTCGGCGTCGCCCAGCAGCGCCGCGGTGGCCGCCGCGGTGTCCGCGGCGGCGGAGACCCTCCGGGGCAGGCGCGGGCGCAGCGCGCCCGGGCGGGAGGCGGGCGGGGCGGCGGGCTCCCGGTCCCGCTGCCAGAGCACGCCCCCCACCCGGTCCAACAGCTCGAACAGGTCGCCTTCGACGGTCAGGTCGCCGGCCACCCAGGCCCGGGCCAGGCCCAGCTCCCCGGGCTTCCACAGGATCCGGCGCAGGGCGCGGCGGCCCCGGACGACGAGCACGGGACCGTCGGGCGGCCCGGCCTCGGTTCCGTCCCACGCGCGGATGCGCACGGGCAGGGGGCCGCCCAGCAGGGTCTCGGCAAGAGCGGCCAGCCGCGGAGCGGCGTCGGTCATGGCGCACCTCCACAAAGTTCCGACCCATCCGTCTACCCCTCCACGGCCCCGGGTACGCCGAAGGGGCCGCCCGCACCACGGATGGCGGGCGGCCCCTTCGGGGTCGTACATGCGGCCGGCTCAGCGGCCGGGCTCCCGGCGCAGGGTCAGGAGGCCTTGGCCTTCTCGGCCGGGGCAGCGGCGGCGGCCGGGGCCGGCGCCGGCTTGGCGGCCTCGTAGAACTCCTCGCGCGGGGTCTCCAGCGCGCCGAGGGAGACGACCTCGCGCTTGAGGAACATGCCGAGGGTCCAGTCGGCGAAGACGCGGATCTTGCGGTTCCAGGTCGGCATGGCCATGCCGTGGTAGCCACGGTGCATGTACCAGGCGAGCCGGCCCTTGAGCTTGATCTTCATCTTGCCCATGACGATCATCGCCACGCCCTTGTGGAGGCCGAGGCCCGCCACAGCACCCTTGTTGGAGTGCGCGTACTCGGCCTGCGGGAAGCCCCGCATGCCCGAGACCACGTTGTCGCCGAGGACCTTGGCCTGGCGCAGCGCGTGCTGGGCGTTCGGCGGGCACCAGGCGTTCTCGACGCCGGCCTTGCGGGCGGCGACGTCCGGGACCTGGGCGTTGTCGCCCGCGGCCCAGATGTAGTCGGTGCCCTGGACCTGGAGGGTCGGGGCGGTGTCGACGTGGCCGCGCGGGCCCAGCGGCAGGCCGAAGCGGGCCAGCGCCGGGTTGGGCTTGACGCCGGCGGTCCACACGATGGTGTTGGAGTCGACCTCAAGGCCGTTCTTCAGCACCACGTGGCCGTCCACGCAGGAGTCCATGGAGGTGTTGAGGTAGATCTCGATGCCGCGGGACTCAAGGTGCTCGCGGCCCCAGGTGCCGAGCTTGGGCCCGACCTCGGGGAGGATCTTGTCGGCCGCGTCGACCAGGATGAAGCGCATGTCCTCGCGCTTGATCGTGGAGTAGTACTTCGCGGCGTCGCGGGCCATGTCCTCGACCTCGCCGATCGTCTCGGCCCCGGCGAAGCCGCCGCCGACGAAGACGAAGGTGAGGGCCTTGCGGCGGACGTTCTCGTCCGTCGTGGACTCGGCCTTGTCGAGCTGCTCCAGCACGTGGTTGCGCAGGCCGATGCCCTCCTCGACGCCCTTCATGCCGATGCCCTGCTCTGCGAGACCGGGGATCGGGAAGGTGCGGGAGACGGCGCCGAGGGCGATCACCAGGTAGTCGAAGGGCAGCTCGTACGCCTCGCCGACCAGCGGCGTGACGACGGCGACCTTGCGGTCCTGGTCGATGGTGGTGACCCGGCCGGTGAGGACCTCAGCCTTGGGCAGCACGCGTCGCAGCGGGACGACGACGTGCCGCGGCGAGATGCTGCCTGCGGCCACTTCGGGGAGGAAGGGCTGGTAGGTCATGTACGAGCGCGGGTCGACGACCGTGACGGTCGCCTCGCCGTAGCGCATCTTCTTCATGATGCGCTTGGCTGCGTACAGGCCTACGTACCCACCTCCTACAACGAGGATCCTGGGACGCTCCGTGGTGCTCATGAGAACGAGTATCCAGCACCCATTGGGGTGTTGCTCGTGAGCCCCTTCACAAGGACCGAGAGGGCCTCTGCTACACTCCGCCGCCCACGTGACGGACGTCATGACGCGCAACGGGAACCAAGAGGTGTCGGGAGTCGTTGTTCACCCGTCCTGAACTGGCCTCCGAGGCTTTGACCGGAGTAGACCACCGGGTTTCGTCCTTATCTCCGACACGGAACCCGCCGCCTCCGCCGATCACACGAACGCGCGACAAAAGGGACCCCGAGGCCTCCGGAAGGCCCCGAAGGGCCCTTCCGGTGACCCAGTCGCACCCTTTTCCTTGTGAAGAACTTCACGAACTTTTTTCCGATCATGGCCCTCGACACCCCTCACACCCTGGTTCGAAGGTCGTTTGGCCGATGGACCAGATGATTCCTCCGGTCATCGCGGGCCAGGCCATGGCTCGTTGCGGTAGCCCGCCCGGACGACCCGGAACGACCGTGACGCCCCGGCCGGTCGACCGGAGCGCCACGATTCAGGGGTTCGGCAGGTCAGGACAGCCGCTCGGCCGCCTCGGCCTCTTCCGCGGTCTTGATCGCGATCCCGTCGAGGATGTCGTGCTCGGAGACCACGACCTCCGAGGCGCCGGTGCGCTCCATGACGGCCAGCAGGACCAGCGCGCCCGCGCCGATCACGTCGACCCGGCCCGGGTGCATCACGGGAATCGCCGCGCGCTCGTCGTGGGTGGCGGTCAGCATCCGCTCGGTGATCTCGCGGACCTGCTCGTAGGAGAGCCGGGCGTGGTGGATCTCCGACGACCGGTACTCGGGCAGCCCGAGCGCGATGCCGGCGATGGTGGTCACCGAGCCCGCCAGGCCCACCAGGGTGCGCGCCTCGGCCAGCGGAACGGTTTCGGCCGCCAGGTCCAGCGCGGCCTCGATGTCGGCACGGACGGCGGCGACCTGCTTCTCGGTCGGCGGGTCGGTGACGACCCCGTCCACCACCAGGTGGCGCTCGGTCATCCGGACGCAGCCCACGTCCACGGAGCGGGCGGCCCGGACGTGGTCGTCGCCGACCACGAACTCGGTCGAGCCGCCGCCGATGTCGACCACCAGGAACGGCCGCTCCAGGTGCTCGTGCGCGGTCAGCTCCCGGGTGGCGCCGGTGAAGGAGAACTCCGCCTCCTCGTCGCCGGAGATCACCTCGGGCTCGACGCCCAGGATCTCCACGACACCGCGCACGAACTCGTCCCGGTTCTCCGCGTCACGGGAGGCGGAGGTCGCCACGAAGCGCACCCGCTCCGCCCCGAACTCCTTGATGACCGCCGCGTACTCGCGGCACGCGGCGAAGGTGCGCTCCAGCGCCTCCGGGGCCAGCCGCCCGGTCTTGTCGACGCCCTGGCCGAGCCGGACGATGATCATCCGTCGGTCGAGCTCGACCAGCTCACCCGTGGCGGGGTCGCAGTCCGCGACGAGCAGCCTGATGGAGTTCGTACCGCAGTCGATGCCCGCGACACGGGTCACTGGGACTCCTCCTCCTTCTTCTTCTCCCCGCACGGGGTGACGCAGGCGCCCTTGGCCCACCACTCGGGCAGCATCGCGAGGGCCTCGTCGCCGAAGGGGTTCACACCGGGGCCGGCGGCCAGCGAGTGCCCGACAAGCACGTGCAGGCACTTGACCCGGTCCGGCATGCCGCCGGCGCTCGGGAAGCCCTGGAGCACCTCGATGGCGTCGCGGCGCCGGATGTAGTCCTCATGCGCGGCCCGGTAGGCGGCGGCGAGCTCCGGGTCCTCGGCGAGGCGCGCCTGCATCTCCTTCATCACGCCGTTGGCCTCCAGCGTGCCGATGGCGGAGGCCGCGCGCGGGCACGTCAGGTAGTACAGCGTCGGGAAGGGGGTGCCGTCGGGCAGCCGCGGGGCGGTCTCCACCACGTCGGGCTGCCCGCAGGGGCAGCGGTGCGCGATGGCGCGCAACCCGCGCGGCGGGCGGCCGAGCTGCTGCTCGAACGCCTCGATGTCCGCGTCGGTCGGCTCGGTCCGGTCGGTCTGGGGCGGGGGCGTCTGCATGCCTGGAGGGAGTCTCTTCGTTCTCGTCGGATGGGTGCTGCGGTACTCACTAGTCGCCCGGGCGGTCGGCCTTGTCGACGCCGTCCCAGACGTTCGAGTACCAGGGGCGGTCGGAGCCGGCCTGGCCGGTCCGGTGCTGCTCCGGGGGCCGGGCCCCGGGGTCGGCCATGATGTAGCCGACCTCCCCCGGACGCAGGAAGTGCAGGTGCCTGCGCGCCTGCTGCTCCGCGTAGGCGTCGTCCTGCCAGCGGGCCTTCTCATCGCGGAGCCGCTCCAGGCGGTCCCGCGCGGCCGCGGCGGCCCGCTGCTGCTCCGCGATCTCCGAACGCTGGGAGACGTACTGGCGCATCGGATACGCGAGGGCGACGACCAGGGTACAGAGCACGAGCACCAGGAGGGCGGCCCTGCCCGTGAGACGGCTGCGGCGCACCTGCCGGCGCGACTGCGAGCGGTAGACGTGGGCCGCGGTCCGCTCGCCGAGCTGCCTCAGCCGCGTCGCCGTGGAGAAGGTGGAGAACCGATCCCGGTTCCCGGCCATGGGTCCGCCTCCCCTTTGTACGCACTACGCAATACGTCCCCGCACACGGTACGGGACCGAGTGCGGGGACGTACGGAGGCAGAGCGTGATTAGCCCTTGAAGCGCGGGAAGGCGCTGCGGCCCGCGTACACCGCGGCGTCGTCGAGGATCTCCTCGATGCGCAGCAGCTGGTTGTACTTGGCGACGCGGTCCGAGCGGGCCGGGGCGCCGGTCTTGATCTGACCGCAGTTCACGGCGACGGCGAGGTCGGCGATGGTGACGTCCTCGGTCTCGCCGGAACGGTGCGACATCATGCACTTGAAGCCGTTGCGCTGGGCCATCTCGACGGCGTCGAGGGTCTCGGTCAGCGAACCGATCTGGTTCACCTTCACGAGCAGGGCGTTCGCGGAGCCCTCCTCGATGCCGCGGGCCAGGCGCTCCGGGTTGGTGACGAAGAGGTCGTCGCCGACGATCTGGACCTTGGCGCCCAGGCGGTCGGTGATGGTCTTCCATCCGGCCCAGTCGTCCTCGAACAGCGGGTCCTCGATGGAGACCAGCGGGTACGCCTCGACGAGCTCGGCGTAGTAGTCGGTCATCTCGGCAGCCGAGCGGGACTGGCCCTCGAACTCGTACTTGCCGTCCTTGTAGAACTCGGACGCGGCGACGTCGAGGGCGAGCGCGATGTCCTTGCCCGGGGTGTAGCCGGCCTGCTTGATGGCCTCGATGATGAGGTCGAGCGCGGCGCGGTTGGACTCCAGGTTCGGGGCGAAGCCGCCCTCGTCGCCCAGACCGGTGGAGAGGCCCTTGGTGTGCAGGACCTTCTTGAGGGTGTGATAGACCTCGGCACCCCAGCGCAGCGCCTCGGAGAAGGACTCCGCACCGATCGGCGCGATCATGAACTCCTGGATGTCGACGTTGGAGTCGGCGTGCGACCCACCGTTGAGGATGTTCATCATCGGAACGGGCAGCAGGTGCGCGTTCGGACCGCCGAGGTAGCGGAACAGCGGGAGGTCCGAGGCCTCGGACGCGGCGTGCGCGACGGCGAGCGAGACGCCGAGGATGGCGTTGGCGCCGAGCGAGCCCTTGTTGTCGGTGGCGTCCAGGTCGAACATCGCCTGGTCGATCAGGCGCTGCTCGGTGGCGTCGTAGCCGACGAGCTCCGGGCCGATCTGCTCGATGACGGCGAGGACGGCCTTCTCGACACCCTTGCCCATGTAACGGTTGGGGTCACCGTCACGGAGCTCGATGGCCTCGAATGCACCGGTGGAGGCGCCGGACGGAACGGCAGCACGGCCGGTGCTGCCGTCGTCGAGGCCCACCTCGACCTCGACCGTGGGGTTGCCTCGGGAGTCCAGGATTTCCCGGGCTACGACGACGTCGATGGACGGCACGAGCATCTCCTTCTGGGATGTGACGCTGGGTGTGCGGTGGCGTGTCAGGCCGTGGGATGGCCTTGCCGCCTAGAGCCTAACCGGCTTCCGGGGTTCGACCGGCCGACCGCCCGACCCCTGGGACGAAAAAGGGACCGAATACCCGCCTTCCGGGACATACAACCCTTGATCATCAGCCGACGGGACCGCACACACCGCCGCCCGGCGCGTGGGGGGAAGGGGCGCCGGGCGGTGGGAATTCTGTGCGTTGCGTACGCGTGTGCGGCTCTTGCCGCGACGTTCAGCTGAGCTTCAGCTTCTGGCCCGGGAAGATCAGGTCGGCGTCCGAGACGATGTCCTTGTTCAGCTCGAAGAGCTGCTGCCAGCCGCCCTTGACGCCGTTGGCCTCGGCGATGGTGCCCAGCGTGTCGCCCGGCTTGACCTCGTAGGAGCCGTTGCCGGTCTTCGGCGCGACCGGAGCCGCGGCGCGCTCGGAGCGGGTGGTCGGGACCTCGGCGCGCTTGGTGTCCTTCTTCGGCGCGGCCTTGGTCTCGGTCTTCTTCGTCTCGGTCTTCTTCGGCTGGGCCTTCGGCTTGGTGGAGGCCGGGGCCTCGGTGGAGCCGCCACCGGTGTAGGAGGAGTTCGACAGGCCCTTGCCACAGTGCGGCCAGGCGCCCTTGCCCTGCTTCTTGAGGACCTTCTCGGCGACGGCTATCTGCTGCGCCTTGGAGGCCTTGTTGGCCTGCGGGGCGTACGACTTGCCCCCGAAAGCGGCCCAGGTGGAGGACGAGAACTGCAGCCCGCCGTAGTAGCCGTTGCCGGTGTTGATGGACCAGTTGCCACCGGACTCGCACTGCGCGACCTTGTCCCACTCGGACGCGGTGGCGGCGCTGGCGGCCCCCGCGGTCATCAGCGGGGCGGCGACGGCCACACCGGCGACACCGGCGAGCGTGACGATGCGAGCGGCCTTGGAGCCGCGACGGTGCTTGCCCTTGCCGGAAAGCAGCATGAGGTTTCTCCTCACCGACGCCTGCGAGGTGAGCTGTCGGGTTCGAGCCTGTGAGTGCCCGGCGGTGCGACCTTGCGCCCCGCTTAACCCCAAGCCGCTCGCCGGCCGTCTCTCAACGGCCGCTCGCGGCACCTACCTTGGTTCCCCCGCTCCTGCCTTCGGCGCTTGACGCGACGACTGTTCCCCCCGTCCGCCGGCAGGATTCGGCGATGCGGTCGAAGGAGCCCGCGGTGGCGGGCGAATCAGAAGGTAGACATGTCCCTCCCCGATGCTCAACCAGGAGCATCGGGGAGAAACGGCCCCTACTTGCGCTCCCCGCAGGGGCGTTTGCGCAGGTGAGGACGGGGTTTGCGGAACCCCCGGGGCGGGACACGCCAGTTGACCGGAAGAGACACATGTCTCACTTGCAGAAAACAGACAATCAGGCCTTACCGGGCGAACCAACTGTCCTTATTGGGCGGTTAGATCCAGGTTCTGCCCAGGCTTGATCAGGTTGGCATCATTGCCGATGACCTGCTCGTTGGCCGCATAAAGACCGCTCCAGCCGCCCTTCACTCCCTTGGCATCCGCGATGGCCGCCAGGCTGTCGCCCTCCTGCACCGTATAGACGGGGGCCGACGCGGCATCAGACGGCACACCCTCCTCGGGAGACGGCGCACCGCGGTGCTTGCCGTTGCCCTCGGCGGGAGTGGCACCCGGGGCGGCCGGGGTCGCCGGGGTCGCGGGGTTCGCCGGGTCGGCCGGGGACGGCCCCGGGGAGACCGGCGGGGTCGTGGGTGCCGTCGGGTCCGCGGGAAGGGTCGGGGCCGTCGGGTCGCCGGGAGTCGCCGGCGGGGCCGTCGGGTCGGCCGGGACGTCCGGGGTGCCCGGGGTGCCCGGGTCGGCCGGAGGCGTCGTCGGGACGTCGGGCGCGGGCATGACGGGCAGTCCGACGGACGGCGCGTCGGGTATCAGGAAGGGGGAACCCGAGGGGCTGGGGGTCTCCGCGGTCGAGAGCCCGAAGTCCGTGGCGGGCTTGCCGCCCGTGGTGGAGGGAACGGTGTCGTCGGGGCGCGACGGCGCGGGACCCACCGCGCCGGTGCTACCGGGCAGACCGGGATCGACGACGGCCGCCGGACCCTGCTGGTCCAGTCCGGCCGAGGCGGCGCACAGCGGCCAGGCCTGCGGACCCTGGGCGGCCAGTACGCGCTCGGCCACGGCTATCTGCTGGGAGCGGCTCGCGAGGTCGGCCCGCTCGGCGAAGTCCAGGCCGCCGGCATCCTGCCACTGCTGCTGGGTGAACTGGAGCCCGCCGTACGCGCCACTGCCGAAGTTGGCGCTCCACGTGCCGCCGCTCTCGCACTCGGCCACCTTGTCCCATGTGGCGGTGTCTGCGGCGGTCGCGCTCGTGGCGGCCAGCAGCGGCATGGCGAGCGCGGAGCCGGTGACACCGGCCGTGACGACCAGCGCGGGGACCTGGCGGGGGCGTCTGTGACGGCCGTTCCCGGAGAGCATGAGGGATCACCTTTCGCATAACAGCGGGGTAACGGCAGAACCTAGCGGCCTCCGAACGATTGTCACAAGTTCAAGCCGAATCTGACTTTTAATCAGATGTCGCGCAAGTGTTTTGAGTCGTGAAGCGAACGGGAAGGGTACGCAGCCCTCGCATGATCAACCCCCCGCGCCAGCGCAGGTCTTGGGGTGGAACTGCAAGTTCCAGATCGGGCAGGCGCGTCAGCAGGGTGGCGAGGGCGGTCTGCCCCTCCAGGCGGGCAAGTGGCGCACCCAGGCAGTAGTGGATGCCGTGGCCGTAGCCGAGGTGCTGGTTGTCGGTCCGGGAGAGGTCGAGGGTGTCCGGATCGACGAATCGCCCGGGGTCCCGGTCAGCCGCCGCCAGGACGACCAGGACCGGATCGCCGGTCTCGATCCGCTCGCCGCCCAGGGTGAGCGGCTGCGTGGCGAACCGCCACGTCGCCAGCTCCACGGGGCCGTCATAGCGCAGGAGTTCCTCGACCCCCGTGGCCAGCAGCCCGCGCTCGCCGGCGGCCAGGGATGCCTGCAGGCGCTCGCGCTGGACGGGGTTCATGAAGAGGGAGTGGATGCCGTTGCCGATGAGGTTCACGGTCGTCTCGAAGCCGGCGAAGAGCAGGATGAAGGCCATCGCCGTGGCCTCGCCCTCCGTGAGGTGGTCGCCGTGATCGCTCGCCCGGATCAGGTCGGAGATCAGGTCATCACCCAGATCGTCCCTTTTGCGATGGATGAGCTCGCCGAGATAGGTCCGCATCTGCTTCACCGACCGGGCCACACCGCCGCGCGGCCCGCCCCCGTGGCGGATCATCATCCCGGCCCAGTCGCGGAAGTCGTCCTGGTCCTCGCGCGGTACCCCGAGCATCTCGCAGATGGCGTAGATGGGGAGGGGGAAGGCGAACTCGTGGATGAGATCCGCCTCTCCCCGCCCCGCGAACCGGTCGATCAGCTGGTCGGTGAGCGCCTGGACCCGCGGGGTGAACTCGGCGACCCTGCGCGGGGTGAACGCCTTGGACACCAGGCGCCGCAGCCGGGTGTGGTCCGGTGGGTCGATGTTCAGCAGATGCGTCATCAGCTCCGCCTTGCGCTCCCCCGGGATCCCGGTCTTGCCCTTGGCGTGCGCGGGCTCGGCGTGGTGCGCCGGATTCTTGCTGAGCCGCTGGTCGGCGAGGGCCTGCCGGGCGTCGGCGTACCGGGTGACCAGCCAGGCCTCGACCCCGCTGGGGAGCTTGGTGCGGTGCACCGGCGCGTTCTCGCGCAGCCACGCGTAGGCCGGATAGGGGTCGGTCGCGAACTCCCACGTGAAGAGTTCGGGCGCCGCGCCGACGGAGGGAGGGGACGACTGATCGTGCATGTCCTCGACAGTAGCCGCCGCGCAGCGGCGGTCCGGCGCGAGCCGCGACCCGCCATCCCATATGACTCCTTCGTCGCGGCTGTCCGCAGATCGGACCACACTTGACCTCGCCCGGTCCGGCACTCCTACTTTCGGTTGTGTGGATGTGAGGATCTTGAAAAGCAGTTTCGCGGTGGTGGAGAGACGGGCCGAGCACGCGGTCAAGTTCTTCTACTCACACCTCTTCTGGCACAACCCCGGAGTCCGCGAGCTCTTCCCGCTCTCCTCCGACGACATGGAACGCCAGCGGGACCGGCTCTTCGCCGCACTCACCCACGTCGTCTCCCGTCTGGACGACGAGGCCCTCGGCCCCTACCTGCACGACCTGGGACGCGACCACCGCAAGTTCCTGGTCCGCCCCGAGCACTACGCGGTCGTGGGCTCCAGCCTGCTCGCCGCACTCGCCGAGACCTCCGGCGACGCCTGGACCCCGCAGGCGGAGAAGGCCTGGACCGAGGCCTACCAACTGATCGCCGACGCCATGCTCGCCGGGGCCGACGCGAGCGAGGACCCGCCGTGGTGGGACGCCGAGGTCGTGCGCCACCTCCAGTACGGTCAGGACATCGGCGTGCTGACCCTCAGGCCGCACGCTCCCTTCCCCTACCTGCCCGGCCAGTACACGAGCGTGAGCAGCGAGCGGGTGCCCCGGACCTGGCGCACCTACTCCATCGGCAACGCCCCCCGCCCGGACGGCACCGTGGACCTGCACGTCAGCCGGATCGACCGCGGGCGGCTCAGCACCGCCCTGGTCCGCGAGACACGGCCCGGCGACGTCCTGAAACTCGGCGCCGCCGGCGGCCGGCTGACCTTCCGCCGCACGGACCGCCCGGTCAGCCTGATCGCCGCCGGCACCGGCTGGGCGCCGATCCGGGCCATGCTGGAGGAGCTCGCGGACCGGCCTCCCCATCAGGACGTGCGGCTCTTCGTGGTGGCCCGGGACGGCGCACACCTCTACGACCGGCCGCTCATCGACCGGTACGGCAGCTCGTGCGGCTGGCTCGACGTCACCTACATCACGCCCGCGCCCGGCCGGCACCGCAACGAGGCCACCGGCCGGCTCGCGACGGCGCTGAGCAACCGGGGCCTGTGGCCCGACCAGGACGTCTACCTCAGCGGGCCGCCGCGGTTCGTCGACCAGACCGCGCGGGTCCTGGCGGAGCTCGGTGCCCGCCCCGCCCGCGTCTTCCACGACGGCGTACCGGCCGCGGCCACCGGCAGCGGGCCCCGGGGCCGCCCGCTGGGCTTCGGCGAATGGTTCCTCGACCGCCCGGCACCGCACTGGCACGACCCGTCGGCCCGCGCCCCGAAGGAGAACTGAGGGGCCCGGCGGCTACCGCGCGGGGGCTCCGAGGCCCTCGGCAGCTCGGATCGCGTCCCGGTAGACGCGGGCCGCCGCCCGCAGCGCGGTCTCGGGGTCGACGCCCTCCGCCTCGGCGCGCGCGGCCAGTTGCAGCAGTTCGTAGCCGATGCCCTCGCCGCGGGGCAGCTCCACCGCCACGCCGCCGGTACGGGCCCTGCCCGCGAGTTTGGCCGCGAGCGCCAGGCCCGGCTGGCCCACCGGGATCCCGTCGGTGACCGACTCCCGCTGCTTCTCCACCGCCTTGGTGCGCTGCCAGTGCGCGTGGACGTCCTCTGGGGTCTCGGCCTCCGCGTCGCCGAAGACGTGCGGATGGCGGTGGATCAGCTTCTGCACCAGGGAGCCGGCCACGTCGTCGATGGAGAAGGCTCCCAGGCCCTCCCCGCCGGCCTCGCCGTCATCGCCGGCCTCACCCGCCGGAACGCCCTCCTCGGCGATCCGGGCGTGGAAGACCACCTGGAGCAGGACGTCGCCGAGCTCCTCGCGCAGCTCCTCCCGGTCCCCGTCCTCGATCGCCTCGACGAGTTCGTACGCCTCCTCGATCGCGTACTTGGCCAGGCCCCGGTGCGTCTGTCGGGAGGTCCACGGGCATTCCCGACGGACTCGGTCCATCACCTGGACCAGGTCGAGCAGGCGCGCGCCCGGCAGGTCGTAGGAGCCGGGCAGCAGTTCCAGGTCGGGCATGGAGACCCGGCCGGAGCCGGCCAGCCGGGCCAGGCCGTCGGTGAGCCGCTGGTCGCCCTCGCCGCTCGGGAGCACCACCACCGTACGACCGCCCGCGCAGGCCGCCACCAGCTCGTGCGCATCCGCGGCCGCGTGCTCGACGTCGACGCCCGCCTCCCGCAGGTAGGGCAGCTGCGGGTGGCCGGGGTCGGCGCACAGCACCCGGTCGGCGGCGTGCAGGGTCTGCCACGCCGGCCAGGACAGCACCCCGGGGGCGACCCGGTGGCTGGTGGTCAGCAGGACGATACGGCCGGTGGGCTCGGCGGCGGTGGGCTGGGAGTGGTCGGTCACCCTCCGAACCTACCTCCGCCGGGAGGGGTCAGGCTCCGGCGGGTTCCTGCTCGGGCCGGGTCCGCTGGGTGATCCACGCCGTGTCCGCCGGGCCGAGGCCGACCTGCTTGGCGTCCCAGGCCCCGTAGCGTGGGTTCACCTCGATGTGGAGGGCCTCCGCGGCCCGGGTGAGCGGCTCGATGATCCTCTCCTCGCCGAAGCGCTCGCTCAGCTTGTCGAGCAGCAGCCGGAAGCGCAGGTCCTCGTCGATCTGCCCGGGCGCCAGCGGGACACGGGCCTGCAGGGCCAGCTGTTCCAGCGCCGCCGCGCCCCTGTCGCCCTCCTGGGCCGTGCGGGCGTCCTCGACCTCCTTGGTCGTGACCGAGATGCCCGCATCCTTCGCCGCCCGCTCCAGCACCCGCAGCTGGATCATCTTGCCGAGCTTGATCCGCTCCAGCTGCGGGGTGTTGGCGATCAGTGTGGCGGCCTGCTCGGACCGGTTCTGGGCGGCGCGCACGTCGCCCACCTGAGCCTGGAGCGCGGAGGTGGTGATCCGTTCACCGCCGACGACGGCCGCGGTGCCGGGCCGGGTCTCGCCCGAGCAGGCGGACAGCAGGGGCGCCGCCGCGAGCAGGGCGGCGGAGACGGAGAGCGCAGTGCGACGGTGCAAAGGAGCCTCCAGGGCCGGGAGATTGTGCGTCCATGCACAAGGGCCGTGCGGTGATCGATGGTATGCAGTAAGGGTGGCCCGGGCCACCCGTTCAACCAACGATTCGCGGGGTGTCCGGGGTACGTGTCTGTTCGTGTCGCAGCCACTTGGTGGCCATCCCCGCGTCCTCCGGTGCTGCCAGGGTCGGCCCACCATGTGGACACCGCACCGCTCGCCGCGCCGCCGCAGTCTGTCCGGCTCGGCGCTCGCCGCCCTGCTCACGGCGGTGGCCGTGTGCGCCGGGGACGCCGCCGCCCGGGTCTTCCCCTACGGATCGCGCCACCGCAGCGTCAACGACCTCGGCAATCAGTTCGTACCCTTCCACGCGCACCTGTGGGACCTCCTGCACGGCCGTGCGCAGGGCGGGCTGCTGGTCAACTGGCAGTCCGGATACGGCACGAGCTTCCTGCCCGACCTCGGCACCTACCTGGCCAGCCCGCTCTCCGTCCTCGTCGCCCTCTTCCCGCGCGCCGACATCGACCTGGCCGTGTACGTCGTCACCGTGCTCAAGACGGTGACCGCGGCGGCGGCCATGGCCTGGCTGCTGCGCACCCTCCACCGGGGGCCGTGGTGGGCGGCCGGACTGCTCGGGGCCTCGTACGCACTGTGCGGTTGGTCGGTGATCGAAGCCTCCTACAACCCGATGTGGCTGGACGGGCTGATCGCCTTCCCCCTGCTGTGCCTGACCGGTGAATGGGCCCTGCGCGGGCGGCGGGTGCTGCTCACCCCGCTGGTCGTCGCCGTGTGCTGGACGGCGAACTTCTACACCGCCTACATGGCCACCCTCGGCGCCGCGCTGGTCCTGCTGGTACGGGTGGTGCTGACCCGGGAGGGCTTGCGGACCCGGATCGCGGTGATCGCCCGGGCGGCCGCGCTGACCCTGCTGGGCATCGCGCTGACGGCGCCGGTGCTGCTGCCGTTGTTCCTCAGCTCGGGCCGGGCCCACCCGGGATGGGCCAGGGAGTTCCGGCCGGTGCCCTGGGCGGACCTCTTCGCACGGCTGCTGCCGGGTACGTACTCCTTCTCCTCCCCCGCCGTGTTCGTCGCCGGCGGCACCCTGCTGTTGGTCGCCGCGCTGCCCTTCCACCGTTCGGTCCCACTGCGCGGCCGGCTGTGGTGGACGGGGTTGACGGCGGCCGTGGCGCTCTCCCTCCAGTGGGCGCCGACCCACCTGGCCTGGCACCTGTTCGCCACCCCGAACGGCAGCCCGTACCGGCAGACCTTCGTCCTGGCCGGGATCGCCGTCATCGCCGCATGGACCGCACTGGAGGGCGGCCTGCCGCGGGCGCCCGCGCTGGCCGCGGGCACGGGCCTGCTGGCGGCCGCCGCGCTGTGGGCCGGCCACAGCACGCTGACCACGCCGTGGGGGTACGCGCTGTTCACCGCCGGTCTGGCAGCTGCCGGCGCCGCCTGGTGGGCGCTGGGCCACCGCCGCCTGGCGCTCCCGGCGGCCGCGCTGCTGGCCTTGGTGCTGCTCGCGCAGGCGGCGGCGACCACCGCCTTCGGCCACCGGGGCAAACTGGCCGCCCTCGACGACTACCCGTCCTGGGGGCAGGGCCACACCGCGCGCGCCCGGGCCCTCGCGGCCGCCGAGGGCTGGCCCACGTACCGCACCGACCCGAGCCGGCCCGCCCTGTCGGGCAACGACCCGCTGCTGCTCGGCGGGGAGGGCGGCTCCTACTACAGCAGCCACACCCCCGCCGTGTTCACCCGGACGATGGCGGCGCTCGGCGCCGGCTGGACCTCGCGCGGCCGCAACGTCCAAAGCATCGACAACCCCGTCACCGACGCCGTCTTCGCGGTCGGCGCCCGCCTGCGGCCGGACGGCTCGGTGCTGCGCGCCGAGGTGCCCCCGCTGGTGACGACCCGCCCGCCCGGCGCACCCCTCGCCTACGGCGACTCGCCCTTCGCCAACCAGGAACTGCTGCTCGGCGCCCGCGTGTACGAGGACCCGCTCGCACCCGGGGTGTGCCGTGCGGGTACCGAGGCCTACCTGTGGGCGCCGGAGTACAACGCGACGGCCCGCCTCGCCGACGGCCCGGCCTTCCGCCTGCGTGGCGACGCCCCCCGCAACCGCGCGGCCCTGCAGCCGATGGGCGTCTCCCGTGGTGCCTCCTCGGCGCTCGTCTTCGACGCCGCCCCTCCGCCGGGGTGGGCCCTGTCCTGCCTGGACCGCACCCGCCTCGACGCGGCGGTGGCCGCCCTGCGCGCCACGGCCGCGACCTCGGTCCGGGTCGGCTCCTTCGGCATCCGGGCCGATCTGCCCGCGGGCAGCACGGGCACTGCGGTCCTCTCCGTCCCCGCGATCGCCGGCTGGACCTGCAACGACCGGCCCGCTTCGGCACACCTGGGCCTGGTCGCCGTCCCTCTCACCCCCGGCACCGCACAGGTCGACTGCTCCTTCCGGCCTCCCGGTTTGCTCCCCGGCCTGTCGGTCGCGGCGGCGGCGCTGGCGTTGCTGGCCGCCACCGCCCTGCGGACCCGGCGCGTCCGTCGGGCGGCCTGACCGGTCATGCCGGCGTGACCGATCCTGCCGGCGGACCGGACGTCAGCGGACCTGGCTGAGCCACTGGAGGGTGCGGCGTATCTCCGACGGGAAGGGGTGGGCCGGTCCGTGCAGGCGTTCCGCGTCGAACAGCAGCCGGGCCAGGGTGTCGTGGGCCGCCGGGCGGTCGCCGAGGGAGAGCAGCAGGTGCGCGATCCGGCGGCGGATCTCCAGCGGCAGGGTCTGGTCCGGGTTGGCGTAGCGGTTCTCGAAGTACGGGAGCAGCGCGCGGTACTCCGCCAGGGCGGCGGCCGGCTCGCCGAGCTGCTCCAGGCACTGGGCCGCGTCGTAGCGGAACCGCAGCGACTGAAGGTCGCCGGCCGGGAACTCCTCTGCGAGACGCCGCAGTTCGGGCAGGGCGCGGCGGTATTGCCCGTCGTCCATCAGGGTGGCCGCGTACTGCTTGCGCAGGGAGCGGACGACCGGTGAGTGCTCGCCGTGCTCGGCGGCGGCCGCCGGGAGGATGCCGCCGAGGATGTCGACGGCCTGTGTGAGCAATCCCTGGTCCAGGAGCGTGCGGGCCTGGTCCACCGCGCCCGGGATGTCGGGCTTCCGCGGAACCGGTACCGGCGCGGGAGTGCTCGTCGGCGTCGGCGTCGGCGTCGGGGCGTACACGGACGCGGACGGCACGGGCGTTCCCGTCGGCGGGGACACCGGCGGGGCGGTCGGCCGCGGCGGGACCACCGCGGCCCGGTCCGGCCAGGGCGCCTGCGGCCGTACGAACGGCCGGGTCGGGTCGAGCGGGCCGGCCGCGCCGCGGCCGTCGCGTACCGGGAGCAGCGGCGCGAGTGCCTCGTAGACCTCCTGCGCCGAGGACGGCCGGTCCTGCGGGTCCTTGGCGAGCAGACGCATCAGGAGCGCCTCCAGCTCCTGCGGGACCTCCGGGCGCTGCGGGCGGACCGGCACCGGGGCCTCGTACAGGTGTCGGTGCAGCACGCCCAGGGCGGTGGACCCGGCGAAGGGGACGTTTCCGCTGAGGAGTTCGTAGAGGAGGACGCCGAGCGCGTACAGGTCGGTGTAAGGGCCCACCGCACCGCTCATCGCCTGCTCGGGTGCCATGTACGCGGGACTGCCGATGGGGGTGCCGGTACTGGTGAGGCGGGTGGTGTCGGTGTCCATGACGGAGGCCACGCCGAGGTCGAGGACCAGGACGGTGCCGTCCGGGCGGACCATCACGTTGCGCGGCTTCAGGTCACGGTGGACGATCGGCACGGCGTGCACGGCCGACAGGACCGAGCACAGCTGTGCGACGACCGCGACCGCCCACTGCCACGGGTACGGGCTGTGGGCGGCGAGGTGGTCGGCGAGGTCGGAGCCCTCGACGTAGCCCATGACGAGGAACAGCTCGTCGCCGTCACTGCCCGCGTCGTGGACGGTGACCAGGCCCGGGTGGTCCACCTGAGCCGTGACCCGGCACTCGCGCACGAAGCGGCGGCGCAGCTCCTCGGCGACCGTGCCCGGGCCGGCGACCTTGTCGGGGCGCAGCAGCTTGACGGCGACCCGCCGGTCCAGGCGCCGGTCGTAGGCCGTCCACACCTGGCCCATGCCGCCCTGTCCGAGGACGCTCGCCAGCTGGTAGCGGTCTCCGATGAGGCGGTCGGTCACAGCTGCGGGTCCCCGAAGGCGGTCTGGTTCGGGTCCTGGCGCGGGCTGCCCGGCGGCGGGGTCTGCTTGCGCAGCAGCTCACTGAGCTCGTCGAGTTCGGCGCGGACCTGCCCGATGCGCGGGGGCGGGGTCGGCTGCGGCGGCACCTGCGGGACGGCCGGGGTCCGGCCCGAGATCACGGTGGGGGCCTGGGCGTGCGGGTAGCCGTAGGAGGGCGAGGTCTGCTGCGGCTGGTTGAAGGGCGCGGGCTGCCCCGGGTACCAGGGCCCGGGCGCCGCGGAGCGCAGGGCCTCGTGGTGCTTGATGTCGGCGACGAGGAAGTACACGCAGGTCGCGAAGCCCGTCAGGATCGAGCCACCGGCGCCGAGGTTGCCCTGCCAGCCGTTGACGTCGGGGGTGGGGTCGATCTCGATCAGCGTCATCCAGGCGACGGCCAGCACGCCGCTGAGCACCAGCAGCGCCCAGTCCCGGGACTTGCGGGTGACCAGCGCGAGCCGCAGCATCGAGCCCCACGCCAGGAAGCCGCAGCTCAGGACGGGCAGCAGCATGAACACCACGCGCAGTGTCACCACGCCGCCCGGGGTGGGCTGTGGGGCGGGCTGCGGCGGAAGGCCGGGGCCGTGCATCGCTGCTCCTGACGGGCCGTGCGGAAGAGGTTTCGGGTCTGAGGGTATACAGCGTTCCCGGCCATCAGTGAGGGGATGCGCGCAACCGTTGCAGGGTCGCAGCACGGCCCCGCCGCGGCGGCGGCCGCGGGCGGGGGAGCCCCCGCTCCCCCGCCGCGGCAGCCGGCCCCTACGAGCCGAGGATGGTGGTGAGGAACTCGCCGGTCCAGGCGAGCAGTTCCCGGCCGACCACCGGCTTGCCGCCGATCCTGCCCGTCTTGGGGCGGGGGACCAGCACCTGCGAGGTGGCGGGCTTGAGTACCGATCCCGGGTACAGGCGCCCCAGGCGCAGCTCCTGCGACTCGCGCAACTCGACCGGGCCGAAGCGGATGTTGTTGCCCTGGAGAGTGATGTCGCCGACCCCGCAGGCCCGGGCCAGCATCCGCAGCCCGGCCACCAACAGGAGGTTCTCCACCGGCTCCGGGAGCTTGCCGTAGCGGTCGGTGAGTTCCTCGCGCACGGCCTTGATGTCGGCCTCGGAGGCGGCCGAGGCGATGGACCGGTAGGCCTGGAGACGCAGCCGCTCGCCCGGCGCGTAGTCGTGCGGGACGTGCGCGTCGACCGGCAGCTCGATCTTGACCTCCAGCGGCGGCTCCTCCTCCGCCGCGCCCTCGACGGCGGCCCGGTAGTCGGCCACCGCCTCGCCCACCATGCGGATGTAGAGGTCGAAGCCGACGCCCGCGATGTGACCGGACTGCTCGCCGCCGAGCAGGTTGCCCGCGCCGCGGATCTCCAGGTCCTTCATCGCCACGTACATGCCGGCGCCCATCTCGGTGTGCTGGGCGATCGTCGCGAGCCGCTCGTGCGCGGTCTCCGTCAGCGGCTTCTCCGGCGGGTACAGGAAGTACGCGTACCCGCGCTCGCGGCCGCGGCCGACCCGGCCGCGCAGCTGGTGCAGCTGCGAGAGGCCGAAGTTGTCGCCGCGCTCGACGATGAGGGTGTTGGCGTTGGAGATGTCGATGCCGGACTCGACGATGGTGGTGGAGACGAGGACGTCGAACTTCTTCTCCCAGAAGTCGACGACGACCTGCTCCAGCGCCTGCTCCGACATCTGGCCGTGCGCCGTCGCGATCCGCGCCTCGGGCACGATCTCGCGCAGCTTGGCCGCCGCCCGGTCGATGGACTCGACCCGGTTGTGGATGTAGAAGCACTGGCCCTCGCGCAGGAGTTCACGGCGGATGGCCGCGCCGATCTGCTTCTCCTCGTACGGGCCGACGAAGGTGAGCACCGGATGGCGCTCCTCCGGCGGGGTGGTGATCGTCGACATCTCGCGGATGCCGGTCACCGCCATCTCCAGGGTGCGCGGGATCGGCGTCGCCGACATCGTCAGCACGTCGACGTTGGCCCGGAGCTTCTTCAGCTGCTCCTTGTGCTCGACGCCGAAGCGCTGCTCCTCGTCGACGATGACCAGGCCCAGGTCCTTGAACCGCGTCTCCTGAGAGAACAGCCGGTGGGTGCCGATGACCACGTCCACGGAGCCCTCTTTGAGCCCCTCCAGGGTGGCCTTCGACTCGGTCTCGCTCTGAAAGCGGGACAGCGCCTTCACGTTGACCGGGAACTGGCTGTAGCGCTCGGAGAAGGTGCCGAAGTGCTGCTGCACGAGGAGCGTGGTCGGCACCAGGACGGCGACCTGCTTGCCGTCCTGGACGGCCTTGAAGGCGGCCCGGACCGCGATCTCGGTCTTGCCGTAGCCGACGTCGCCGCAGATCAGCCGGTCCATCGGAACCGACTTCTCCATGTCCTCCTTGACCTCGGCGATGGTGGTGAGCTGGTCGGGCGTCTCCGCGTACGGGAAGGCGTCCTCCAGCTCGCGCTGCCAGGGGGTGTCGGGTCCGAAGGTGTGCCCGGGCGCCGCCATGCGGGCGCTGTAGAGCTTGATGAGGTCGCCGGCGATCTCCTTGACCGCCTTCTTCGCGCGCGCCTTGGTCTTGGTCCAGTCGGCGCCGCCGAGCCGGTGCAGTGTCGGGGCCTCTCCGCCGACGTACTTGGTGACCTGCTCCAGCTGGTCGGTGGGGATGTAGAGGCGGTCGCCGGGCTGCCCGCGCTTGGCCGGCGCGTACTCCACCAGCAGGTACTCGCGGGTGGCGCCCTGCACCGTGCGCTGAACCATCTCCACGTAGCGGCCGACGCCGTGCTGCTCGTGGACGATGTAGTCGCCGGCCTCCAGGGTCAGCGGGTCGATCGTCTTGCGGCGGCGGGTCGGCATCCGGCCGAGGTCCTTCGTCGCGGTCCGCTGCCCGGTCAGGTCGGTCTCGGTGAGCACGGCCAGGCGCAGGACCGGGTCGACGAAGCCGTTGTCGACCGAGCCGCAGGCCACGTGGACCAGGCTCGGCTCCAGGGCTCCCAGATCCGGCTCCAGCCGGGCGGCGATGCCCTCGCCGGCGAGCACCTCGACGGTGCGGGCGGCCGGGCCGTGGCCCTCGGTGAGGTAGACGGTGTGCCAGCCGTCGGCGATCCAGCCCTTGGTGTCGGCCAGCGCGCGGGCGGTGTCGCCGCGGTAGGCCTCCGGGGCGTGCATGCCGAGCGTGAGCGTGTCGCCGCCGGAGGCGTCCCCGTCGGCGGCGAACGGGGAGATCGACCACCACATCATGCCGAGCTCGCGGGCCTGGTCGCGGACGTCGGCGATACCGCGCAGCGAGGCGGCGCCGACGTCGATGGGGGCCTCGCCGCCGCCTGCGGTGGCCGCCCAGGACGCCATCAGGAACTCCTGGCTGGTCGCGACGAGGTCCGCGGCGCGGGTGCGTACCCGCTCCGGGTCGCAGACGACGGCCATCGCCCCGGCGGGCAGCACGTCGATCAGCAGCTCCATGTCGTCGACGAGGACCGGGGCGAGGGACTCCATGCCCTCCACCGCGATCCCCTCGGCGATCCGGCCCAGCAGCTCGCCGAGCTCCGGGTGCGCCTCGGCGAGGGCCAGGGCCCTCTCCCGCACCGCGTCCGTCAGCAGCAGCTCGCGGCAGGGCGGCGCCCACAGGCCGTGCTCGGCGATCTCCAGGGACCGCTGGTCGGCGACCTTGAAGTAGCGGATCTCCTCGACCTCGTCACCCCAGAACTCCACGCGCAGCGGGTGTTCCTCGGTGGGCGGGAAGACATCGAGGATGCCTCCGCGCACGGCGAACTCACCGCGCTTCTCCACCAGCTCGACGCGTGCGTACGCGGCCGCCGACAGGGCCTCGGTGACCTCTCCGAGATCGGCGGTCGCGCCCTGGCGCAGGCTCACCGGGACCAGCTCGGCCAGGCCCTTGACCTGAGGCTGGAGCACGGAACGGATGGGCGCCACGATCACGCTCACGGGACCCGCGGCCGGGTCGTCCTTGCTGGGGTGCACCAGGCGGCGCAGTACGGCCAGCCGGCGCCCCATGGTGTCGCTGCGCGGGCTGAGCCGCTCGTGCGGCAGCGTCTCCCAGGACGGGTAGTCGGCCACCTCGTCGGGCGGCAGCAGGGAGCGCAGCGCGGCGGCCAGGTCCTCGGCCTCGCGCCCGGTGGCGGTGACCGCCAGGACGGTCCGCCCGGTCTGCCGGGCCAGCGCGGCGATCGCGAAGGGGCGTGCGGCGGCCGGTCCGACGAGGTCCACGTGCATGCGGTTGCCGTCACCGGCCGCGGTGACCGCCTCGGTGAGTGCGGCGTCCCGGGTGACGGCGTCGAGCAGTCCGTGCAGGCTCATGAGGCGGCTTTCCGTCCGGTGAGGGGGCAACGCGAAGGACCCGACACGTCGTACGGGCCGGGGGTTCCCACCCTACGACGGCGCCCGCACCGACGCGCGAGGGATTCGGGTCACGGCGCGGGCGCGGCTCCTCGTCATCCTGGAGGCGTCGCTCCCGCTCTACGATGTCCACGTAACCACCACCTGAGCTCGCCGCGTCCTTCCCGCAGGAGTTCACGCCGAACGGCCGAGGAGCACGAGTCCGTGACGAGCGATGCCATAGCCCGCCCGGCGCCGGCGGCCCAGGCCCCTTCGAGGGCGGAACCGGTCCGCCGGGGCGGACCCTGGCTGGTGGCCTCCGGGCTGTTCCTCGTCTACCTCGTCCTGTCCGTCGGCCGGTTCCGGCGCATGGACTGGCCCTCATGGGATCTGGGGATCTTCGAGCAGGCGATTCGCGCGTACGCCCACCTCCAGGAGCCCGTCGCCGACCTGAAGGGGCCGGGGGCCAACATCCTCGGGGACCACTTCAGCCCGATCATCGCGCTCGTCGCCCCCGTCTACCGGGTCTTCCCCGGGCCCGTCACCCTGCTGGTCGTACAGGCCGCGCTGTTCGCGCTCTCCGCCGTCCCCGTCACCCGGGCGGCCGCACGGCTCCTCGGCCGGGGCCGCGGCATCGCCGTCGGTGTCGCGTACGGCCTGTCCTGGGGCGTCCAGCGGGCGGTGGAGTTCGACTTCCACGAGATCGCTTTCGCCGTGCCGCTGCTGGCCTTCGCCCTGGAGGCGGTCCTGGCCGGGCGCTGGCGGACCGCCCTGCTGTGGGGGCTGCCGCTGCTTCTCGTCAAGGAGGACCTCGGCTTCACGCTGGCCGCGCTGGCGGTCGTGGTGGCCTGGCGCAGCCGCACCACCGACCGGCGGACCGCCCTGACCGCGCTCGGCATCGCCGCGGCCGCCTGCCTGGCGGCCGTACTGGTGTTCACGGTCGTCATACCGTCCTTCGCGACCGACGGCTACGGCTACTGGCACAAGATCGACGGGGCGGGACCCCTCGCCGGCACCGGCACCAAGCTGGCGACGCTGGGATGGGTGCTGATCCCCACCTCCGGCCTGCTCGCCCTGCGCTCGCCGCTGCTGCTGGTGGCCGCGCCCACCCTCGGCTGGCGGTTCCTGTCCGGGGACGACCACTACTGGTCCACCGACTGGCACTACAGCGCCGTACTGATGCCCGTCGTCGCCCTCGCCCTGGTCGACGCCATCGACATCGTCCGGCGCGGCGAACGGCCCTGGCTGCGCTCCTACGCCCTGCAACTGCCCACGGCGGTGCTCGCCGCCTCCCTCGCGCTGGCCATGACCGGCATGCCGACCGCCAAGCTCACGGAGGCGGCCACGTACGCGAAGCCCGACCGCGTCGTCGCGATCGAAGCGCTCCTGAGCCGGATCCCCGACGGGGCCACCGTGGAGGCGGACACCACCCCGCTGACCCGGCTGACCTCCCGCTGCCGGGTCCTGTGGATCGGGGGCAGCAAGGGCGTGGTGCCGGACTGGATCACCATCGACAACGGCAGCAAGTGGGCCGGCGAGGACCCGACCCACTACGCCTCCCAGCTCCACCCCGGCGAGCGGTACACGCTGGTGGGCGAGGCCGGAGGAGTCGTCCTGATGCAGCGCAACACCGCCGGTTGAACCGACCGGCCGCACCGGCGGACACGGCAAGGGCACAGGCCCGGGACGGTGAGTCCCGGGCCTGTGCCCACCCCCGTACGAACCCGGCGCCGGCTACTCGCTCGCGATCGCGTTCAGGACGTTCATCCGTCCCGCCCGGAAGGCCGGGACCAGTGCGGCGAACAGACCCACGAACGCGGACGCGGCGAACACTCCGATGATCGTCGGCCACGGGATCTCCAGGACCTTCAGGCCCTCCAGCGCCAGCAGCTGCTGCGCGGTGGCCCCCCAGCCCATGCCCAGCCCGAGACCGAGCAGGGCGCCGAAGAGGGCGATGACCACCGACTCCAGGCGGATCATGCGGCGCAGCTGGCGGCGGGAGAGGCCGATGGCGCGCATCAGGCCGATCTCGCGGGTCCGCTCGACCACCGACAGGGCCAGGGTGTTCACGACGCCCAGGACCGCGACGACGATGGCGAGGCCGAGGAGGCCGTAGACCATGTTCAGCAGCTGGCCGACCTGGTCCTTCAGCGCCTGCTTGTAGTCGGCCTGGTCGCGCACGACGTACTGCGGGTAGTCGCCCATGGCCTCCTTGACCGACTGGTACGCCGCCGCGTCGGACTGCCCGTCCTTCGCGGTGGCCAGCAGCATGAAGGGCAGCGGCATCCGGTCCGCCGGCAGGTTGGCCCGGGCGGTCTCGGTGCTGATGTACTTCATGCCCTTGTCGAGGTTGCCCTCGTCGCTGGTGATCGCCGCGACCTTCAGCGTGACCGTGCTGCCGCCGGTGAAGGCGACCGTCATCTCGTCACCGAGCTCGATGCCGTGCGCGGTGGCGTAGAGGGAGCCGACCGACATGGAGCCCGCGCCGTAGGCCGCCGCGTGCTCGCCGGCCGTCATCTTGCGCCGGATGTCCTTGGCGTACGTCGGGTCGGTCGCGCCGAGGCCGGTCTCCTCGGTGGTTCCGTCGGGCGCGGTGAGCTTGACGTCCACCAGGCGGTAGGCGGTGACGTGGTCGAGGCCGGCGGTGGCGCGCAGCGCCTGCTCGGCCTGCGGCAGGACGGGCTGGCGGGCCTCGGAGGCGACGATGTAGTCCGCGCCGACCGACTTGTCGAGCTCATCGGTCGCGGAGGCCACCATCGAGGAGCCGACCACCGACAGGCAGGCGACCAGCGCGAGGCCGATCATCAGCGCGGCGGCGGTGGCGCCGGTGCGGCGCGGGTTGCGCAGGGCGTTGCGCTCCGCGAGCCGGCCCACGGAACCGAAGGGCCGCAGGACCACACCGGAGAGCACCCGCACCACGCCCGCGGCGAGCAGCGGGCCGATCACGATGAAGCCGATCAGGGTGAGGACGACGCCCAGGCCCAGCCAGAGGGATCCGGCCGCGGCCTTCTCGGCGGCGGCGGCGAGGTAGAGGGCGCCGCCGCCGACGGCGGTGAGGACCAGGCCGAGGACGGCCCGGACCCGGCCGGCCTTCTTGTCCCCCGGGGTGCCGGACTCGCGCAGTGCCGCCATCGGGGAGACCTTGCCGGCTCGGCGGGCCGGGACGAAGGCGGAGACGACGGTCACGATCACGCCGAGGACGATGCCCGCGACGGGAGTGGTCCAGGCGATGGTCAGGTCGTCGGTGGACAGGTGCATGCCCATCTGACCCATGAGAGCCATGAGGCCGACGGCCAGGCCCACGCCCGCCGCCACACCGAGGACCGAACCGACCACGCCGAGCAGGAGGGCCTCGACGACCACGGACTGCAGGACCTGCCCGCTGTCGGCGCCGATGGCACGCATCAGGCCGATCTCGCGGGTGCGCTGGGCGACCAGCATGGAGAAGGTGTTGAAGATCAGGAAGATACCGACGAGGAAGGCGATGCCGGCGAAGCCGAGCATGACGTACTTCATGACGTCGAGGAAGGCGCCGACGTCCTTGCGGTTCTCGTCCGCGGCTTCCTTGGCGGTCTGCAGGGTGTAGGTGTCCGCGCCGACGGCCTTCGCCACGTTCGCCTTGAGCTGCTCGTCGCTCACCCCGTCCTCGGCGGTGACATTGACGTGCGTGAAGGAGTCGGGCGAGCCGAGCAGCGCCCGCTGCGCGGTGGCCGTGTCGAAGTAGACGATGGCCGCGCCCGGGTTGGTCACGGTGAAGGTGGCGATGCCGGTGATCGTGGCGCGGGTGTCGCCGGTGACGGCGATGGTGCGCAACTCGTCACCGAGCTTCAGGTCGTGCTTCTTCGCGGTGTCGGCGTCGACCATCATCTCGGTGGGGCCGCGCGGCGCCCGACCCGAGGTGATCTTCATGGACTTGAGCTCGTTGTCGCTCCAGTTGCCCGCGATGGTCGGCGCGCCGGTGGTCGAGCCCATGTTCTCGTTCTTGGCGTTGACCACCGTGACGGCCGTCGAGACGACGCCGCCCTCGGCGCTCTTGACGCCCTCGGCCTTACCGACCTGCTCGACCACCGAGCCCGCCAGCATCTCGGGCTTGCCCCGGTCGGGGGCCTCGTCCCCGCCCTCGGCGTCCTTGGGGCTGACCGTCACGTCGGAACTGGTGACGGCGAACAGCTTGTCGAAGGTGGTGTTCATGGTGTCGGTGAACACCAGCGTGCCGCAGACGAAGGCGACGGAGAGCAGGACCGCGACGGCCGAGAGCGCCATCCGCCCCTTGTGCGCGACGAAGTTGCGCCGCGAGGTCTTCAGGACCGTGTTGCTCATGAGGTCCGCCCGCGCGCGTCGAAGTCCTTCATCCGGTCCAGGACCTGGTCGGCGGTGGGCGCGTGCATCTCGTCGACGATCCGGCCGTCGGCGAGGAAGATGACGCGGTCGGCGTAGGAGGCGGCGACGGGGTCGTGGGTGACCATCACGATGGTCTGACCGAGCTCGTCCACCGAACGGCGCAGGAAGCCGAGGACCTCGGCGCCGGCGCGGGAGTCCAGGTTTCCGGTCGGCTCGTCACCGAAGATGATCTCGGGGCGGGCGGCGAGGGCGCGGGCCACCGCCACGCGCTGCTGCTGGCCGCCGGACAGCTCGGTCGGCCGGTGCCCCAGACGGCCGGAGAGGCCCACGGTCTCCACCACCCGGTTGAGCCACTCCGCCTCGGGCTTGCGGCCCGCGATGTCCATGGGGAGCGTGATGTTCTCCAGGGCGTTGAGCGTGGGCAGCAGATTGAAGGCCTGGAAGATGAAGCCGATCCGGTCGCGGCGCAGCCTCGTCAGCTTCTTGTCCTTCAGCCCGGTGATCTCGGTGTCGTCCAGGTGGATCTGCCCGCTGGTGACCGTGTCGAGACCGGCGAGGCAGTGCATCAGCGTGGACTTGCCGGAACCCGACGGACCCATGATCGCGGTGAACTGGCCGCGCATGATGTCCACGTCCACCTCGTCGAGGGCGACGACACGCGTCTCCCCGGAGCCGTAGGCCTTGACGACCTTCCGCGCCCGGGCCGCGACGGCAGCATGCCCTCCAGTACCCCCGTGCCTGGTTTCGGTCATTGCCGTTGTCACGGTCTGTCTCCTTCTTCGCGTGTCTGTGCGTCTGCGTACCTGCGTCGCCGTGATGAAGTCTGCGGCGGCGGGACCCTCGGCGCGCTGGTGCCCGTAGCCGTATCCACCCGGGGGTTAACCCCACCCGCGCCCCCGGGTTCGTACGTTCCAGTCAAGAAGACGCCCGGCGCCCCCACCTCCTCCGCCGGGAGGAAAGACCCCTGGCCCACAGTGCGGAGGGACCCCTAGGGGTTGTCCGCCCTTCGGACTACACGGCCTGAGGGATATCGCCCGCAGGGCGGCGGTGAGATGGTGTCCCCCGCATCTACGTGCAAGGGGAAGGAATCTCGGTGCCGACAGCGGACAGCACGGGCGGAGGTCCGGGCGACCTCCCCGCAGGGCGTGCCGGCGCCTCGCCCGGTGCGGCCGTTTCGGCCCATGGCACGCCCGACGGACGGACCGTCGGACCGGCCGGACGTCCCCCGGCCCCCGTGGTCGCCTCGCTGATGCTCGGCATGGCCCTCGTCGCCCTCGACAGCACCGTCGTCGCCACCGCCGTCCCCCAGATCGTCGGCGACCTCGGCGGCTTCTCCGTCTTCTCCTGGCTCTTCTCCGGCTACCTGCTCGCCGTCACCGTCACCCTGCCGGTCTACGGCAAACTGTCCGACACCTTCGGCCGCAAGCCCGTGCTGCTCTTCGGCATCGGCCTCTTCCTCCTGGGCTCACTGCTGTGCGCGTCCGCCTGGAACATGGCCGCCCTCATCGCCTTCCGGATCGTCCAGGGCCTCGGCGGCGGCGCCCTCCAGGGCACCGTCCAGACCCTGGCCGCCGACCTGTACCCGCTGAGGGAGCGCCCGAGGATCCAGGCCCGCATGTCCGGCGTCTGGGCCGCCTCGGCCGTGGCCGGCCCCGCCCTCGGCGGCCTGCTCGCCTCCTCCGCCCACTGGCGGTGGATCTTCCTGATCAACCTGCCGCTGGCCGCCCTCGCCCTGTGGATGATCACCCGTCACCTGACCGAGCCCGTCCGCTCACCCGGCCGCCGCGGCCCCGTCGACTGGGCGGGCGCCCTCGGCGTCTTCTGCTGCGGCGGACTCCTCCTCTTCGCCCTCGTCCAGGGCGGGGTCGCCTGGCCCTGGCTGTCGGCGCCCTCCCTGGGACTGCTCGGCGCGAGCGCCGTCGCGGCCGTGGTGGTCGTCCGGGTGGAACGGCGGGCCGAGGAACCGGTGCTGCCCGGCTGGGTGTGGCGCCGGCGCACCCTCGCAGCCGTCAACCTGGCCATGGGCGCCCTGGGCCTGCTGATGGTCGCCCCGATGGTCTTCATGCCGACCTACGCCCAGTCCGTGCTCGGCCTCGGACCTGTCGGCGCCGGACTCGTCATGTCCGTGATGACCCTCAGCTGGCCCGTCACCGCCGCCCTGAGCCAGCACGTCTACCGGCGCATCGGCTTCCGCGACACCGCGGCCGTCGGCATCGCCCTGGCCGCGGCCGTGCTCGGCTCCTTCACCCTGCTCCCCCACCCCGCCCGGCCCTGGCAGCCGGCGCTGATCATGCTGCTGCTCGGCGCCGCCCTCGGCCTCTTCCAGCTCCCGCTGATCGTCGGCGTCCAGTCCACCGTCGGCTGGGCCGAACGCGGCACCACCACCGCCTCGGTGCTCTTCTGCCGTCAGGTCGGCCAGAGCGTGGGCGCCGCCCTGCTCGCCGCCGTCGCCAACGCCACCGTCGCCGCCCGTCTGGCCGACGCCCCCGTACCGGGGCTCCCGCGCCACCTCGACGACGTGGCCGAGGCCCTGGCACACCCGGGCCTGCTCCCCGGGGCCGCCGCCGACCATCTGCGCGAAGCCGTGGCCGCCGCCGTGGAGCACATCTTCCTCGGCGCGACGGCCGCCGCCGTGGCCGCGCTCCTCGTCCTGCTCCTGCTGGCGCCCCGCCGGTTCCCGGTCCTGCCGGAACTGCGCGACGAGTAGCCGGAGAACCGCCTTGTCATGGCCAGGGCAGCGGGCGACCCTCGTACGCAGCACCGTCATCCGGGGGAGACCATGGCATCCGCACTGTACGCACTGCTGTTACTGGCCGCGCTGGCCGGCCCGATCGGCCTGCGGCTGCGCACCAGCCCGGCCTTCGTCACCGGCCGCGACGGCCGGCTCTCCACCTCGACCGCGCTCGCCCTGGCGTGGACGGTGATCCTGGTCTGGCTGCTGCTCGCCATCCTCGGCTACGGCCTCACCGCGGGCGGCGGCGTGAGCTGGTTCCGCGGCTCGGACGGCCCGCTGTCCACACTGGCCACGGTGTACCTGCCGCTGCTCGGCGGCCCGTACGTGGCGATGATCGCCGCCAAGACCGTCGTCGGCCTGCGCGTGGAACGCGGCAGCCTCGCCAAACCGGCCGCCCCGCCGACCCGGTCGGGCCGCCGGCCGCTGCGGGAGCTCATCGCGAACGACAGCGGACGCACCGACCTCGTCGACCTCCAGTACGTCGCCTTCAGCGCGGTCACGATGCTCTACGTCGTCCTCTTCTTCCTCGCCGACGTGGGTGCGGGCCTCCCCCGCCTCCCCGAGGAAATCTGGGCCCTGACGGGCGCACCGGCCGGCGCCTACCTCGTCAACAAGCTGGCCACCCGGGCCAACCCGGTCATCACCGCGGCCTCGGTCTCCGGCGACCGCCTCACGGTCGAGGGCGGCGGCTTCACCGAAGCCCGCCTCACCCTCGACGACACCCCGCTGGACGCACGCCCCGACCCTCTGACCGGCGCCCTGACGGCCACCCTCCCGCCGTCGGCGAAACCACCCTTCACCCTGGTGGTCACAGCCCGCGGCCTGCGCAGCGACCCGTACCGCTACGAGGGCCCCACCGTCCCGGCACTGCCCGCCGCGGACCGCTAGGGGCGTGGTGCGGCCCGACCACGGCGACGCGGCGACGGTCTCAGCCCTCCGCCGGGGCCCGCCCCGTCAGCGCCGACAGACTGGCCCGCACATGTGCCATGTGCGCCCGCATCTCCTCCTGCGCCTCCGCATGCTCCCGCAGCACCCGCTCCGTCTCCCGCGCGATCCGTTCCTGGGCCACCCGCGCCTGTGCCACCAGCTCCGCCGCCCGCGCCTCCGCGTCCTCCTGACCGTGCCGCGCGGCCTCCTCCGCCTGCGCGTGCGCCCGCCGCGCCTCCGCCAGCCCGGACTCCGCATGCCGCTCCGACTCCGCGTGGCGCGCCTCCAGTTCCGCCCCCTGCACCGCCAATGCGCGGTCCGCCGCCTCCCAGCGCTCCCCCTGCTCCCGCTCGCGCTCCACCCGCGCCGCCTCCGCCCGCCGCCGCACCTGCGCCAGCACCGCCGCCGCGTCCGCCCGCCACGCGGCCGCGTCCTGGCGCGCCCCGGCCCGCAGGTCGTCTGCCTCCCGCTCCGCCCGCAACAGCCCCTGTCGCGCCCGGACCTCGGTCTGCCCGCGCACCGCCTCCGCATCGCCCCGCGCCAGTTCCGCCACCCGCTCGGCACGCGCCCCGGCTGCCTCCAGCGTCGCGGACGCGTCCGCCCGCGCCTCCGCCCGTACGGCCTCGGCCTCCTCCTCCGCCAGCAGCAGGATCCGTCGGGCGCGTTCGCCCAGCTCGTCGTACGTCTGCGGGGCGAGCCCGGCCACCAGCTCACGCAGCCGCGCCGCCTCCGCCTCCATCTGCTTGGCCAGGACCGTCAGCCGCGCCACCCGCTCCCAGGCCTCGTCACGGCTCCCGGAGAGCCGGGCGAGATACCGGTCGACCTCTTCCATGCGGTAGCCACGACCTCGCACGGTCGCCATGGGTGCACTCATCCTGGATGCGCCTCTCTCGCGGGGATTCCCGTCAAGGATGCGCCATTTTGACCCCTGAAGCCCGAATGGCCGGGCCGAGCCCCCTCCGAGGGTCCCGACCCGGCCACTCACCGGATCACGCGACCACGCGATCCGGCGGACGTCACAACAACCCGTCCCACATCTGCTCCAGCAGCACTGACCACCAGCTCTCCGGCGACGCCAGCGCCGCGCTGTCGAGCCCCGCCAGATTCGCCTGGAAATCGACGGTCCAGCGGCCCGCCTGCTCCGGCGTCAGATGCTGCCGCAACCGCCACATGTGACCCAGCATCGCCATCGAACGCACGAACTGCGGCAGGCTGGAGTTCACGAACTGCGGCGGCACCGGAGCACCGCCCGGACCGCCCTCCACCGGCACCGCCACGATGTGCGCGGTCCCGTACTGCACGCACAGCGCCTTGCCGAAATCACTACCGATGACCAGGTACGAGCCCGCGTCCGACGCCGGCTGCACCTGCCGCTGCGCCGCCAGCTCGGCCAGCGTCGGCACCGGCTGCCCCGGCACCGCCTGCGCCCAGAAGAACGGCCCGAAATCGACCGGCAGTCCCGCCCACATCAGCGTCTGCGCCACGATCTCCGGCACACCCTGGCGGGACACCGCCCGCTGGTCGAAACGGAACACGCCCTGCGGACCGAACGCCGCCGCCAGCTCCTGCCCGATCGCCTCCAAGGGAATCGCCGGCTGCAGCGGAACCTGCGGCAGCGGCGCACGCACCGGCGCGGGGCGCGCCGGACCGTCGGCGACCTGGTGCAGTTCGCCCTGGTGGGTGAGCAGGTGCCGCATGCCCTGCTGCCGGCCCGCGTGGTCCTGCCCGTACGGAGCCACGCTGGTGATCCGCACCTGCGGCCACGTCTCCCGGATCATGCGGGCGCAGTACCCGCCGGGCAGCTCACAGGACTCCAGCTCGGTGTGCAGCTCCAGGACCTGCTGCGGCGGCACGTTCATCGCGCGCAGCTCGTAGAGGATCTGCCACTCCGGGTGCGGGGTGCCGGGCGCCGAGCGGCGGATGAGCTGCTGCTCGGAACCGTCGGGCGCACGGTAGCGCAGGACCGCCTGGTAGCCGGGGCCGACCGTGGGCGCACCCGTCGGGGCCTGCGGCTGCCCCGCGGGCGCGCCGGGCGGCGGACCGGGGGGACCGGGGGGCTGCGGTACGCCGGGACCCGCGAGCATCGTCGCGGCGTGGTGGGCTCCGTCACCGGGTGCACCCGGTGCACCGGGCCCGCCGGGAACACCGGGCGCTCCCGGCGGGCCGGGAGGCTGCGACGCACCCGCACCGGGGACGCCGGGCGGACCCGGAGGCGCCGGCGGCTGACCCGTCACCGCAGGACCCGCCAACATCGTCGCCGCATGATCCAACCCACGCCCCAACGACCCCGGAACCCCCGGCGGACCAGGAGGCGCCGGCGGACCAGAAGGCCCAGAAGACTGCGACCCACCCGCACCCGGAACCCCCGGCGGACCCGGAGGCGCCGGCGGCTGACCCGTCACCGCAGGACCCGCCAACATCGTCGCCGCATGATCCAACCCACGCCCCAACGACCCCGGAACCCCCGGCGGACCAGGAGGCGCCGGCAGACCAGAAGGCCCAGAAGACTGCGACCCACCCGCACCCGGAACCCCCGGCGGACCCGGAGGCGCCGGCGGCTGACCCGTCACCGCAGGACCCGCCAACATCGTCGCCGCATGATCCAACCCACGCCCCAACGACCCCGGAACCCCCGGCGGACCAGGAGGCGCCGGCGGACCAGAAGGCCCGGAAGGCGCAGCAGGCCGGGACGCGGCCGAGTCCCCTTCCGCGTCCGGCCGCGAGACCGGGGCCTTGTCCGTCGGCGCGTCCGCGATCTCCTGCGGCGAAGACCCCAGCGCGGGCACGACGGCGGTCCTCGGCAGCTGGCTGCCGCCCGGCATCAGGGTCGTCTTCGCCTCGGAGGCCCCGGACGACCGCGGCGCGTCTTCCAGGTCCGACCCGGACAGCGGTGGCGCGAACACGGTCGCCGGCAGCGGCACGGATGCCTCGTCCGAGCCGGAGTTCACATCGGTACCCGCCCACGGCGTGGCCCCGGTCGGCACGGCCGCCGCCGTCGCCGGTACACCGTCACTGGCCGTCGGCTCGTACGGGATCTCGCCCCCGCGCCGCAACGGCACCGCGTCCGCGGCGCCCGGAGCCGCCGCCGAACCGGACTCTTCCGGTGCGGATGCCGCATCGGCGTCGGACACCGGACCAGCACCCGCCCCCGCATCGGTGGCGGCGGGCGCCGCCGGAGCCGCGGAGGAGCCGGACGACGGCACCGAAGCCGCGGCCGGCCGGGGCGCGATCCCCGCCCGGTCCGCCGCCTCCTGCAACCACTCCGGCGGACTCAGCATGAACGACGTCTGCTCCGAGTCGATCCGCGGCGGCGGAACGGAAGCCTCCGAAGCCGCGGCCGATGCCACGGCCCCGTACTCCTCCTCGTACCGGCGGATCACCTCGCCCACCGGCAGTCCCGGCCACAACGTCACCTCACCGCTGTCCCGGGCGATGACCAGCCGCTGCCGGCCGCCCCCCGACACCGGACCCGCCGCGCGGTCCTCCGCCCACACCACGAACCCGAGCCCGAACTCCCGTACCCGCACCTCCCGGTGCTGGTACGCGGGCACGTCCCCGTTGATCCACTCCTCGGCGCGCTCCTGCGCCTGCGCAAACGTCACCACCGCGCCGTCACCCTTCATCCGAACCGGCACGCGCCACCGGAACCGAACGTGCGAATCCGCCGTCCACCATCAGACCGGCCACCGTCTCCAGTTCCGGCGGGTTGCCCGCCAACCGCTCCAGAAAGGCGTCGAAATCAACGCCGCACGGCAGCAACAGCCGCTCCACACGCTCCTGGACCGACCATCCGTCCCGGTCGCGGGCGTCGTCGTACGGGGAGAACCACACCGATCCGGTGCCCTCGCCCCGTACCTTCAGCGCGAGCAGCCCGCCTTGCGCGAAGCCCACGCACAGGTAGTCCTTCGTCAGGTGGTCGCGCAGGCACTTGTTGACGTAGACGAGGTCGTTGACCGCCGCCTCCTCACGCACCGTGAAGAACGGCTGGTCCACCAACAGGCCCAGGTCCACGTCCAGGCCGGCGCCCACCGGCGCGCAGCCGCCCGCCGCCTTCAGGAACGAGCGGTAGGCCTCCGGCAGCCGATAGCCGAGGTCCTCCTCGACACCCTGCACCTGGCTCTCGGACACCGACACCACGGACTTCGGGAGCCCCATGTGCACCGGACGCACCTCCTGCAACGGCCGCGTCCCGCGCTTCTCGTGGTCCACCGGAGCCGTCGCCAGACCCGCGTGATGCCGCAGCAGCGCCTTCACCTCGACCGGGACCAGCTCCATGCGCCGCGAACCCGCAACGTGGTGCCAGGTCCAGCCGTGCGGGGTCGCCACCGGACCGACGGTGTCCCACAACGCGTGCCCCGCGGCCTTCATCGCCGCGTTCGCGGACACGTAGTCCGTCAGCCTCAACTCGTCCACGCCGAAACCCTCGGGCGGTTCGGCGATCTCCACCGCCGCACGCGCGTAGGCGGAGAAGTCCGGATGCCCGGCGCCGTCCATCCGCACTCCGTGGGGATGCCGAGCTGCCCGGACCGGGTCCGGGAAATGCACGACCTGCCCCGAGTAAGCGGCGTTGGGTGGCGCGGCCTGCTGCCCGAGCCGACCTGTCGTCATGGCGGTAGCCCCCTGCTGGATCTGGCTGGTTCACCACAGCCTATGCGCTGGGGCAAGAGGCTCCCCTGCCCGCGACCCGCACACCAGCCCGACGGTCAGGAACATCCGAATTGATACGAAAATTCGACCCCGCTTCCGTATGACAGATGACATTTGGCAGGCTGTCCCCGCAGCACGGGGGCGTGCGCGAAAGCGGTCACCACCGCCGCCACGGGAGGGAAAGCGCGACCATGCAGAACACGGCAACACGTACGGAACCGGGCGACGGCACCGCCGACGCGGCCGGCTCGCCCGCCGAAGCGGGCGGCCACACCGGCGACCCCCGCCTGCGCTGGAGCAGCAGCGACGGCCGGCCCACCCCACCCGTCCTGCGCTTCCGCCGGGACGGCATCCTGCCCACCGTCGCCGCCGCGCTGTCCGTGCGCGGCGAGACCCTCACCGGCACCGCCGGCAAGGGCGACCAGGCACCCGCGCTCCACCCCCTCGTCCAGGATTTCCTGGACACCCTGACCAGCGGCCAGCGCGAACGTTTCACCGGACGGTGCCCCGAAGCGATACTGCTCTCCCGCCACCTGTCCGCCGTCGAGGCCGCCCGCTCCCGGCGCGCCTCCCGCAAGCCCCTCTCGCCCGGCGAGGCCCGCCGCTCCCTCAAGCACGCAAAGATCACCGCCCGGCGCATCCGCGAGGACGGCGACCCCCTCCACGGCAGCTACGCACCCCCCTGCCGCTCCTGCGACGCCCTCCTCGCCCACTTCGGCGTACGTCCCGTCGACCTCACCCCAGCCGAGTAGCCATGACCACCACCTCCGCTTCCTACGACCGCTCCTCGACCACCCGCTTCCCGGCCGCGGTGGACTCCGCGCTGCGGACCGCCGGCTGGGAACCGGGCCGCTGGGACGCCAAGCAGGCCGAGTACTGGGCCGACGCCCTCCGCGACCACACCACCCCCGCCGGCCACCGGCACACGGTCTTCCCCGCAGCCGTCGAGGCCTGGGCGGAGTTCGGCGGCCTCACCGTCACCGCCCGCGGACCCGGCCGGCAGATCGCCCCGACCCCGGTACGGATCGACCCCCTCACCGGGCTGCACCTCGCACGCACCTTCGCCGACCTGGGGCGGGCCCTGTCCACTCAGCTCTGCCCCCTCGGCGTCGAGGCCGACGGGGGGTCCCACCTCGCCCTCGACCGCGAAGGCCGCGTCTACGGCATCGACCACACCGGCGACTGGTACCTCGGCTCCACGCTCGACGAGGCCCTGACCCTGCTCCTGACCGGCCTCCAGCCGACACGCCTCACCACGGCGCCGTAACCCCACGCTGCGGCCCTCCACCGTGCGCTGCACCACATGGGACACCGCGAACCGGTACACCTTCCGGCCAGGGCACTAGCGGAGCGGGAGGACTGCCGAGACGCGGAAGCCACCCGCGTCCGTCGGACCGGACACGAACACGCCGCCCAGCCCGAGCACCCGTTCCCGCATGCCGACCAGCCCGTTCCCGCCGCTCGGCAGCCCCACCGCGTCGGCCTGCCCCTCGCACGGCCCGTTCTCCACCTGCATCGCCACCTCGCCCTGCCGGTGCGCCAGCCGCACGACGACCCGCGCCCCCGGAGCGTGCTTGTGGCAGTTGGTGAGCGCCTCCTGCACCACCCGGTACGCCGTCTGCTCCACCTCCGCCGCGTACGCCGCCCCCTCGCCCTGCACGACCATCTCGACGGCCATCCCGGCCGCCCGCGACTGGCCGACCAACGCCTCGATCTCCTCCAGCGAAGGACCCTCGTCCGCGCCGCCCACGAGCGCCACCGGCACCACCGGCGCCACCGGACCCACCGGCGCGGCGGTGGCCGCCACGGCCGCCTTCGGCGGCGCCGCCCGCAGCACGCCGAGCATCTCCCGCAGCTCCGTCAGCGCCTGCCGCCCCATGTCCCCCACCAGCGCCGCGTTCTTCGCCGCCCGTGCGGGATCCTTGACCGCCACCGCCTCCAGCGCGGCCGCATGCACGACCATCAGCGATACCCGGTGCGCGACCACGTCGTGCATCTCCCGCGCGATTCGGGTCCGCTCCTCGGTGCGCGCCCACTCGGCCCGCTCCTCGGCCCGGTCCGCCAGCAGGGAAAGCTCCCGTTCCAGCGAGTCGGCCCGCTCCTGCAGGCTCTCCATCAACCGGCGCCGGGCCCCGACGTAGAGCCCCAGCAGCACCGGCGGCACGGTCAGCGTCACCGCGACGAACCCGGACAGCGCGACCACGAACGCTGGACCGACCTCCACGTCCCCCCGCGTCTTCAGGTACATCACGACGAAGGTCGCGACCATCGACATCGAGGCGAGCGCGGCCGTGATCCGCCGGGGCACCTCCGACGAGGCGAGCGAGTACAGGCCCGCCAAAGAGAGCAGGAACCCCATTTCGGCCGGCGCCACGGCGATCCCCACCAGCACCACCGCGATCGGCCAGCGCCGCCGCAGCACCAGCGTGGACCCCACCACGGCGCCGAACAGCACGCCGACGGCCACCGGGATCCCCGCGTCGTGGGCGAAGGACACCCCCTCCCACGCGCACTCCGCAGCGGACACGCCGGCCAACGCCACGTCCATCACGGCATCCCGGCGCCGCGCCCACCACAAAGGCGGCGCGGCACGGCCTTCCACTTCCCCCGTACTGGTCATGCCGTCCAGCGTACGCAGGCGTCCCTCCAGACCACCGACAGAATTCCGGCGGACGGCACGCGGTCGCGGACGCGAGCGAACCACCCGCATCATGAGACTCGAGTCCCGCATTCCGGACGACGATCGAGGGCGTGACCGGGATCCCGCGCCGCCCCGGCGACGACGCGCTCCCCCCTCTCCGGAAGAACACCGGGGCGGAGTACCGGGGATGCCCGATCGTCCGCGTGTCCGCAGGTTGCGCGTTGTACCGTCGCATTGAGGGCGCCGGGTGCGGCATAGTGGGGTCCGCGGATTGAACCAAGTGACGAAATGTCCGGTTCACTCACATTGACTATCCCCTGTGGTGTAATTGGCAACACGGGTCACTTTGGATGATTTGTTCCAGGTTCGAGCCCTGGCAGGGGAGCCACAACGCCTTCGGGTCCTGACCGCAGAGGTCGGGACCCGTCCTCGTTTCACGGCGTTGACGCCCCGGTATCCTTCACGGGTCCACTCCCGAAGCCGAAGGGCACACCCGTGAGCGCCAACCGCCCGGCAGCCGTCGTCGTACTCGCAGCGGGTGAGGGCACCCGCATGAAGTCGGCCACACCGAAGGTCCTGCACGAGATCTGCGGGCGCTCGCTCGTCGGTCACGTCGTCGCCGCCTCCCGCGAGCTGGACCCCGAACACCTCGTCGTGGTCGTCGGGCACGCCCGGGAACAGGTCACCGCGCACCTCGCCGGCATCGACGCCGACGTCCGCACCGCGATCCAGTACGAGCAGAACGGCACCGGCCACGCCGTCCGGATGGCCCTCGAAGAGCTCGGCGGGCCGGTCGACGGCACCGTGATCGTCGTCTGCGGCGACACCCCGCTACTGACCGGGGAGACCCTGGACCGGCTGGCGCGGACGCACGCCGCCGACGGCAACGCCGTCACCGTACTCACCGCCGAGGTGCCGGACGCCACCGGCTACGGCCGCATCGTCCGCGACGCCGGCGGCGCGGTGACCGCGATCGTCGAGCACAAGGACGCCACCGACTCCCAGCGCGCGATCCGCGAGATCAACTCGGGCGTCTTCGCCTTCGACGGCGCTCTGCTGGCCGATGCGCTCGGCAAGGTCCGCACCGACAACAGCCAGGGCGAGGAGTACCTCACCGACGTCCTCGGCATCCTGCGCGAGGCCGGGCACCGAGTCGGCGCGGCCGTGGGCAGCGACCACCGCCAGATCCTGGGGATCAACAACCGCGTGCAGCTCGCGGAGGCCCGTGCCCTGCTGAACGCGCGCCTGCTGGAGCAGGCGATGCTCGCGGGCGTGACGATCGTCGACCCGGCCGGCACCTTCGTGGACGTGACGGTGACCTTCGGGCAGGACGCGGTCGTGCACCCCGGCACGCAGCTCCTGGGGGCCACGCACATCGCCGAGGGTGCCGAGGTGGGCCCCAACACGCGCCTGCGGGACACCCGGGTCGGCGCGGGCGCCCGCGTAGACAACACGGTGGCCGAGAGCGCGGTCGTGGGCCCGCACGCGAGCGTGGGACCGTTCGCGTACCTGCGTCCGGGCACCACGCTCGGGGCGAAGGCCAAGGCCGGCACGTACGTCGAGATGAAGAACGCGACGATCGGCGAGGGCACCAAGGTGCCGCACCTGTCGTACGTGGGCGACGCGACGATCGGCGAGTACACGAACATCGGCGCGGCGAGCGTCTTCGTGAACTACGACGGCGAGCACAAGCACCACACCACGGTCGGCTCGCACTGCAAGACGGGTTCGGACAACATGTTTGTGGCACCCGTCACCATCGGGGACGGGGCCTACACGGCCGCCGGGTCCGTGATCACGAAGGACGTACCGCCCGGTGCGCTGGCCGTGGCCCGTGGCCAGCAGCGGAATATCGAGGGCTGGGTCGCCCGCAAGCGTCCGGGAAGTGCCGCCGCCACGGCTGCGCAGTCGGCGGCCTCGGAGGACTCCGGGCGCCCTTGAGGTGAACCGACCGGAAACAGGTACGTCTCGAACGGCGTACCGTGGTAGCCGCACGCAATTCGGCTGGCTCACCGTGTGCGGGACGGACGCACACGGGGGCGAGCAGCTTCAACACGTCTGAGGAGACAGTGCTGTGACCGGGATCAAGACGACCGGCGAGAAGAAGCTGATGCTCTTCTCCGGCCGCGCCCACCCCGAGCTGGCCGAGGAGGTCGCGCACCAGCTGGGAGTCGGCCTCGTGCCGACCAAGGCTTTCGACTTCGCGAACGGTGAGATCTACGTCCGCTTCCAGGAGTCGGCGCGTGGCGCGGACTGCTTCCTGATCCAGAGCCACACGGCTCCGATCAACAAGTGGATCATGGAGCAGCTGATCATGATCGACGCGCTGAAGCGCGCGTCGGCGCGTTCCATCACCGTGATCATCCCGTCCTACGGGTACGCCCGCCAGGACAAGAAGCACAAGGGCCGCGAGCCGATCTCGGCGCGTCTGGTGGCGGACCTGCTCAAGACCTCGGGCGCGGACCGCATCCTGACGGTCGACCTGCACACGGACCAGATCCAGGGCTTCTTCGACGGCCCGGTGGACCACCTCTCGGCGCTGAACGTGCTCGCGGACTACGTGGGCACGAAGGTGGACCGCACGAAGCTGACGGTCGTGTCCCCGGACGCCGGCCGCGTGCGGGTGGCGGACCGCTGGTGCGACCGGCTGGACGCGCCGCTGGCGATCGTGCACAAGCGCCGCGACAAGGACGTCGCCAACCAGGTGACCGTCCACGAGGTCGTCGGTGAGGTCAAGGGGCGGGTCTGCGTCCTGGTCGACGACATGATCGACACCGGTGGCACGATCTGCGCCGCGGCCGAGGCGCTGTTCGCGCACGGTGCGGAGGACGTGATCGTGACGGCGACGCACGGCATCCTGTCGGGTCCCGCGGCCGACCGCCTGAAGAACTCGAAGGTGAGCGAGTTCGTCTTCACGAACACGCTGCCGGACCCGTCGGACCTGGAGCTCGACAAGATCACGGTGCTGTCGATCGCCCCGATGATCGCGCGTGCGGTGCGTGAGGTCTTCGAGGACGGTTCGGTGACGAGCCTGTTCGAGGAGCAGCAGTAGCAGCAGGAGCGGTCGCCGCGTAGATCCTTTTGAAGTGCGGCCTTCCCGCCGGGTAGACTCATGAAGTTGCTCGGCGAGGGAGGCCGCACTTTCGTGTGCGGGCACTCCGTTATCGACGCGCTCTTCGTAGCAGGCCGTTTCGGCCGGGTGACTCCAGTTCCGTTTTCCGTCACCCCACGAGGAGTGAGCATGTCCGAGGTCAAGCTTTCCGCCACCCTGCGCGACACCTTCGGCAAGGGCTCTGCCCGCCAGGCCCGCCGCGACGCCCTGACCCCGGGTGTCATCTACGGCCACGGCACGGCCCCGAAGCACGTCAACGTCGAGGCCCACGGCCTGATGATGGCGCTGAAGACCCCGAACGTCCTGCTCTCCCTGGACATCGCGGGCGACGGCACCGAGCTGGTCATCCCGAAGGCCGTGCAGCGCCACCCGCTGAAGCCGGTCATCAACCACGTCGACTTCCTGATCGTCAAGAAGGGCGAGAAGGTCACCGTCGAGGTTCCGGTCGTGACCGAGGGCGAGCTGGCTGCCGGTGGCAACCTGCTGGAGACCCTGCTGACCTCGGTCTCCGTCGAGACCGAGGCCACCCACATCCCGACCGAGATCACCGTCTCGATCGCGGGCCTGGAGGCCGGTGCGACCGTGCACGCCTCCGACCTGAAGCTGCCGGCGGGCACCAGCCTGGCCGTCGACGGCGAGACCGCCGTCCTGCAGGTCGTCGCCCCGCAGGCCGAGGAGCCGGCCGCCGAGGCCGAGGCCACCGAGGCCTGAGCCTCGCCCCCCGCTCTCAGCAGTTGCTGACCGACCGCCGTCCGGCTCCACTGGAGCGGGACGGCGGTCGTCTTCGTTCTAGGCGGTAAGGAGCTTTTGATGTCGGACGACGCGGCGCCCTGGCTGATCGTGGGTCTGGGCAATCCGGGTGCGGAGTACGCCGGGAACCGACACAACATCGGGTTCATGGTGGTCGATCTGCTGGCGGAGCGGATCGGCGGGAAGTTCAAGGCGCACAGGGCGCGGGCGCAGGTGGTCGAGGGCCGGATGGGTCCGCCGGGGCCGGCGAACCGGCGGGTGGTGCTCGCCAAGCCGATGTCGTTCATGAATCTTTCGGGTGGGCCGGTGACGGCCCTGCGGGACTTCTACAAGGTGCCGTTGGAGCGGATCGTGGCGGTGCACGACGAGCTGGACATCGACTATCCGACGCTGCGTCTGAAACTGGGCGGCGGGGACAACGGGCACAACGGTCTGAAGTCGATGACCAAGTCGATGGGTGCGGACTACCACCGGGTGCGGTGCGGCATCGGGCGGCCGCCGGGCCGGATGCAGGTCGCGGACTTCGTGCTGAAGGACTTCTCGTCCACGGAGCGCAAGGAGCTGGACTGGTTCGTGGACCGGGCGGCGGACGCGGTGGAGTGCCTGGTCTCGGAGGGTCTGGAGCGCGCGCAGTCGGCGTACAACGGGTAGCGGTTCCGGCATCTTCACATAGGACAAGCGGCCCGGAGCGGGTCGGACCATAGCAAAGATAGACATCTGGCTCTTGACCGGGGCGGCGTCGCGTCAGCATGCTGGCGCCGTCGGCCTCCACCTCGGCCTCGACCTCGGCCAGTGCCAGTGCGTCGGCCTCGGCGTCGACCTCGGCGAGCACGAGCGCAGGCCCGTCGTCCTCGGCGAGCACATCGCCCTCCTCGTCCGCGTCCTCCCCCGCTCCTTCCGCGTCGACCCCGGCCTCCGGCGGTACGACCGGGGGCGACCTGGCGAAGACCGGTTCGGACGCCCCGGTCGGGCTGCTCGCCGCGATGGCGGCGGCGTTGGTCGCGGCCGGCGCCTTCCTGATGGTCCGCCGTCGCCGCTCGGGCGCCCAGGGCTGAGCCCCGTAGTACGAGGCTGACGAAAGGGGGTCCCCCGCGCCGGTGGGCGCGGGGGACCCCCTTTCGGGTACGTACGGCGACCGGGTCAGCCGGTGTTGCGCAGGCCTGCGGCGACGCCGTTGACGGTGAGGAGCAGGGCCCGGGAGAGGAGCGGGTCGGCTTCCTCGCCGCGGGCGGCGGCGGCGCGCTGGCGGGCCAGGAGGGAGACCTGGAGGTAGGAGATGGGGTCGAGGTAGGCGTCGCGTACGGCGAAGGTCTGCTGGAGCACGGGGTGGGAGTCGAGGAGCTGCTCGCCTCCGGTGATGCGCAGGACCTCGCGGACGGTGAGCTCGTGCTCGGCCTCGATGCGGGTGAAGACGTGCCTCAGGTGGTCGGGGACGAGGGTGTCGACGTAGTGGCGGGCGATCCGCAGGTCGGTCTTGGCCAGTGTCATCTCGACGTTGGACAGGAAGTTGCGGAAGAAGTGCCAGCGTTCGCCCATCTCGGTGAGGGCGTCCTCGTGGCCGGCCTCCCGCAGGGCCTTGAGGCCGGAGCCGACGCCGTACCAGCCGGGGACGATCTGGCGGGACTGGGTCCAGCCGAAGACCCACGGGATGGCGCGCAGGCCGTCGAGGCCGGCTCCGGAGTCGGGGCGGCGGGAGGGCCGGGAGCCGAGGTGGAGGTCGGCGAGCTGGTCGACGGGGGTGGCGGCGAAGAAGTAGGCGGGCAGGTCGGGGTCTTCGACGAGTGCGCGGTAGGCGGCGTGGGCGGCGTCGGAGACGGTGTCCATCGCCGCGTCCCAGCGGGCGAGGGCTTCGTCGGACTGGCGGGGCGCGGTGTGCAGGGCGGAGGCCTGCAGGGTGGCGGCGACGGTCAGTTCGAGGTTCTCGCGGGCGAGGGAGGGCACGAGGTACTTGTCGGAGATGACCTCGCCCTGTTCGGTGACCTTGATCTCGCCTTCGAGGGTGCCCCAGGGCTGGGCGAGGATCGCGTCGTGGGAGGGGCCGCCACCGCGGCCGACGGTGCCGCCGCGGCCGTGGAAGAGGCGCAGCCGGACGCCGTAGCGGTGGGCGACGTCGCGCAGCCGGCGCTGGGCGCGGTGGATCTCCCACTGGCTGGTGGTGATGCCGCCGAACTTGGAGGAGTCGGAGTAGCCGAGCATGACCTCCTGGACGTCGCCGCGGAGGGAGACCAGGCGCCGGTAGGAGGGGTCGGCGAGCATGTCGTCGAGGATGACGTCGGCCGCGCGGAGCTCGTCGGTGGTCTCCAGGAGCGGGACGATGCCGATCCTGGCCCAGCCGGCGTGGAGGTCGAGGAGGCCGGCTTCGCGGGCGAGGACGGCGGCGGCGAAGACGTCGTCGGCGCCCTGGCACATCGAGATGATGTAGGACTCGATGACCTCGGGGCCGAACTTCTCGAAGGCGTCCTTGACGGCGGCGAAGACGCCGAGGGTCTTGGCGCCGGCGGCGTCGAGGGGTGCCGGGGTGGGGGCCAGCGGGCGGCGGGAGCGGAGTTCCTTGGCGAGGAGCTTCTGGCGGTAGTCGCGCGGCATGTCGGCGTAGCGCCAGGACTCCTCGCCGAGCCGGTCGAAGAGCTGGCCGAGGGCGTGGTGGTGGGCGTCGGCGTGTTCGCGTACGTCCATGGTGGCGAGCTGCAGGCCGAAGGCGGCGAGGGTGCGGATGGTGCGGTCCATGTGGCCGTCCGCGAAGAGGCCGCCGCGGTGCTCGCGCAGGGAGGTCTGGATGAGGGTGAGGTCGGTGAGGAGCTCGGAGGTGCCGAGGTAGTCGCGGCCTTCCTCGTGGGGGATGCCCTTGGCGAGGCGCTCGCGGGTGTTGAGGAGCTTCTGGCGGATGCAGGTGGCCTTGAGCCGGTAGGGCTCTTCGGCGTTGAGCCGCTTGTAGCGGGGGCTGATCTCGGGGAGGCGTTCGAGGTCGGCCTGGAGGGAGGCGAGGAGTTCCTCGGTGGCTCCGGTGTAGCGGATGGAGTTGGACAGCAGGCCGCGCAGGAAGTCGACGAGTTCGAGGGCGTCGGTGATGCCGTGTTCGTGCTGGAGGATCAGCACGTCGCGGGTGACGTCGGGGGTGACGTTGGGGTTGCCGTCGCGGTCGCCGCCGATCCAGGTGCCGAAGGTGAGGGGGCGGGTGCCGGCGGGCAGTTCGATGCCGACGCGGCGCAGTTCGGCGGCGAGGTCCTCCAGGACGTCGCCGACGGCGCCGGCGTGGAGTTCGTCGAGGTAGTAGATGGCGTTGCGGGCCTCGTCGGCGGGCTCGGGGCGGACGACGCGGAGCTCGTCGGTCTGCCAGACGAGGTCGATGTTCTCGGCGAGGCGCAGGTCGTGGCGGCGGCGGTCGCCGGCGCCGGTGACGGGTTCCTCCAGGAGGGCCGCGATGCGGCGCAGCTTGTTGAGGACGCTGCGGCGGGCCGCCTCGGTGGGGTGCGCGGTGAAGACGGGACGGACGTTGAGGTTCTTGACCGTTTCGCGCAGGTGCTCGGGGTCGGCGTCCTTGAGCATGTCGGCGGTGCGGGCGAGGAGGCCGCCCTCGGTGGCGCGGTGGGCGCGCAGTTCCTTGCCGCGGTGGACCTGCTCGGTGATGTTGGCGAGGTGGAAGTAGGTGGAGAAGGCGCGGACGAGCTTGGCGGCGGTCTCCAGGTCGGTGTCGCCGAGGAGGGCTGCGGCGGCTTCACCGTCGGTGCGGGTGAGGGCTCGGACGCGTTCGACGAGGTCGAGCAGGTCCTGGCCTTCCTGGCGTACGAGGGTCTCCCCGAGGAGGTCGCCGAGGCGGCGGATGTCCGCGCGCAGTTCCGCGTTGGCGGTGGCGGCCGGGGTGACGGGGGCCTGCTGGGTGGCCAGGGGGGCCTTGTCAGCACTGCTCACAGGTGCGGCTCCTTGCAGTGTTCGAGCGCTACTGGGCGGTGGGCTCCCGGCCGTGCGCGGCGTGGCCCCTTCCGGACTCCGTCCGGGGGACCGCCGCCCTTGAGGTGTGGCTCGGGCTGCCCGTGCGGACCGCGCTGTCCGACGGGGAACAGGATAGGTGTCCGATGCGTGTGCCTGGGCAAACGTCTCACTGGCCGAGTCGCCGGGGGTTCGGCGGCCGGTGGGGGGCGCGGCTGCGCTCCGGTTGTCCTGGTCGCGCTCCTCTTGTCCGGGGCCCGGGCTTTGCCATACTTACGATGCCGTAGGTTACGGGCCCGTAGGGTCTGCGTGACCGGCGTGCCTGCCGACTTCCCTCACCCCCCAGGGGACACACCCATGACCACAAGTCCCGATCTGATCGAGGGTGCCTCCGCGCCCTCGCAGACTCCTGTGCCGTCCGCGACGCTGGGCGGCGAGAACAAGCGGTCGATCGAGCAGGTCGCCCTGCTGCTGTTCATCACCGTTCCCTTCGTGGCGCTGCTGGCGGCGGTGCCGCTGGCCTGGGGCTGGGGGGTGAGCTGGCTGGACCTGGGCCTGATGGTGTTCATGTACTTCCTGGCCTGCCACGGGATCACCATCGGGTTCCACCGCTATTTCACGCACGGTTCCTTCAAGGCGAAGCGGCCGCTGAGGATCGTGCTCGCGGTGATGGGGTCGATGGCGGTGGAGGGTCCGCTGGTGCGGTGGGTCGCGGACCACCGCAAGCACCACAAGTTCTCGGACCACGAAGGTGACCCGCATTCGCCCTGGCGGTTCGGTGAGACGGTGCCGGCGCTGATGAAGGGCCTGTGGTGGGCTCACATCGGGTGGCTGTTCGACGAGGAGCAGACGGATCAGCAGAAGTACGCCCCTGATCTGATCAAGGATCCGGCGATCCGGCGCATCTCGCGGGACTTCATCTGGTGGACGATCTTCTCCCTGGCGCTTCCGCCGCTGGTGGGAGGGCTGGTGACGATGTCGTGGTGGGGGGCGTTCACGGCGTTCTTCTGGGGTTCTCTGGTGCGGGTGGCGCTGTTGCACCATGTGACGTGGTCGATCAATTCGATCTGTCACGCCGTGGGCAAGCGGCCGTTCAGGTCGCGGGACCGGTCCGGCAACGTGTGGTGGCTGGCGGTGCTGTCGTGCGGTGAGTCGTGGCACAACCTGCACCACGCGGATCCGACGTCGGCGCGCCACGGTGTGCTGCGGGGGCAGGTGGATTCGAGTGCGCGACTGATCCGCTGGTTCGAGCAGCTGGGGTGGGCCACGGACGTCCGGTGGCCGTCGGCGTCCCGGATCGATGCCCGGCGCAGGGAAAACCGGCCGAACGCGGCATGATGGGGAACGTGGCGATCGACGGTGGTTCCAGCAGCGACAAGCCCAGGCGTGGCCGCCGGGTCCGGATGACGGGCGCGGAGCGGCGCCAGCAATTGCTGGACATCGGCCGGACCCTGTTCGCGGAGAAGGGCTTCGAGGGCACGTCGGTGGAGGAGATCGCGGCGAAGGCCGGGGTGTCCAAGCCGGTGGTGTACGAGCACTTCGGCGGCAAGGAGGGGCTGTACGCGGTCGTCGTGGACCGGGAGATGCGCCAGCTGCTGGACGGGGTGACGGGGGCCCTGACGGCCGGGCATCCGCGGGAGCTGCTGGAGCAGGCGGCGTTCGCGCTGCTGGACTACATCGAGTCGTACACGGACGGTTTCCGGATTCTGGTGCGCGACTCCCCGGTCGCGCAGTCGACGGGTACGTTCGCGTCGCTGATCAGCGACATCGCCACGCAGGTGGAGGACATCTTGGGGCTGGAGTTCAAGGCCCGGGGCTTCGATCCGAAGCTGGCTCCGCTGTACGCGCAGGCGCTGGTCGGGATGGTGGCGCTGACGGGGCAGTGGTGGCTGGATGTGCGCCGGCCGAAGAAGGCCGAGGTGGCGGCGCATCTGGTGAACCTGGCGTGGCACGGGCTGGACGGGCTGGAGTCGAAGCCGCAGCTGGTGGGCCGCCGCAAGAGCTAGGGATTTCCCTGCGGACCGGGGCCGCGACCGGGACCGGATCCGGTGAGGCCCGCCCCTGGGGGTACGACGGCGCCTCGTCACCGGTGATCCGGTGACGAGGCGCCGTCGTGTCGTGCGGTGGTGCCTACCGGTCGGGCGTGCCGTCCGTGCCCGTGTCGAAGGGTTCCAGGAACTCCAGCCGGTTACCGACGGGGTCCTCGGAGTAGAAGCGGTGGTGGCCCGGGAGGTTCTCGTCCCAGACGACCTTGGCGCCCCGCTCCTCCAGTCTGCGCGCGTACTCCGCGATGCCGGTGACCCTCAGTCCGGGGTGCGCCTTGCGGGCGGGCCGGAAGTCCTGCTCGACGCCGAGGTGCAGCTGTACGGGGCCGGCGGCGAACCAGCAACCTCCGCGGGCGGCGAGGACGGGCGGTTTGGGGATCTCGGTCATGCCCAGGACATCGGCGTAGTAGGCGCGGAGCCGGTCCTCCGAGTCCGGCGGCGCGGCGAGTTGGACGTGGTCGACTGCGGTGAGCATGGTCAGGCCTCCTTGCGGGCTACGGCGAAGATCCTTCGGAACGGGAAGACGGTTCCGCGCGGCCCGCTCGGGTAGGCCGTGCGGAGCCGGTCACGGTATTCGGTGAGGAAGGCGTCGACGGCTTTCCGGTCGTCGCCGAGAGCGGTGAGGACGGGTCGCAGGGCGGTGCCCTTGACCCAGTCGAGCACCGGGTCGGGTCCGTGCAGGAGCTGGTGGTAGGTGGTCTCCCAGACGTCGGCGGTGCAGCCGAGCTCGGTGAACCGGGCGAGGTATTCGGCGGGTTCGAGGAGGTGGATGTAGCGGGCGCCGTGGCCGGCGAGGCGGGACCGCCAGCGCGGGGTGTCGCAGAGCTCCGCGAGCAGGGCATGGCTGGGGGCGGTGAAGTTGCCGGGGATCTGGAAGGCGAGGGTGCCGCCGGGGCGCAGGCCGTTGATCCAGGCGCCGAACGAGCCGGGGTGACCGGGAACCCACTGGAGGGCGGCGTTGGAGACGATCAGGTCGTAGGGCTCCTCGGGGAGCCAGCCGGCGATGTCGCCGTGGCGGAAGTCGAGGCTGCCGCCGCCGGCGGTGGGGCCGGCGTACTGCTCGGTGGCACGCTGGAGCATTTCCGGCGAGAGGTCGAACCCCGTGATGGAGGCCTCGGACCAACGGGTGGCGAGCAGAGCGGTGACGTTTCCGGGGCCGCAGCCGAGGTCGGCGATGCGGGCGGGGCTGGTGGGGAGCTCGGGTATGCGGGTGAGCAGGTCGAGGAAGGGCCGTGTGCGGTGGCCCGCGTGCCGGAGGTACTGCTGGGGGTCCCAGGTGGGCGCGGGATGCGCGGTGGACGTGGGGGTCCCTGCACGCACGGTATCGGAATACATGTTCGAGCCTCCCTGCTGGCGGGGCGATCGGAAGCGGAATCCGTTCCGGCCCCCTCCATGCCCCATGCTCAGTTCATTTATATCTCGATATCAAGATGCTCGCAATCGAGATACTTGGGATGAAGAGACTTCACATCGACAGACCCCTTACACTGATCGGCATGGAGGACGAGGTCGACCGACTGGTGGCGGCATGGCGGCGGGAGCGCCCTGACCTCGACGTGGAACCGCTCGAGGTACTGAGCCGCGTCAGCAGGCTCGCGCGCCATCTCGACCGCGCCCGCAGGCTGGCCTTCGCCGAGCATGGCCTGGAACCCTGGGAGTTCGACGTCCTGACGTCGCTGCGCCGCGCCGGCGCCCCCTACCAGCTCTCCCCCGGCCAGCTGCTGACCCAGACCCTGGTCACCTCCGGCACCATGACCAACCGCATCGACCGGCTCGCCAAGAAGGGCCTCGTCGAACGGCTCCCGGACCCCAGCGACCGCCGCGGGGTCCTGGTCCGGCTCACGCCCGAGGGGCGGGACCGCGCCGACCAGGCCCTCGCCGGGCTGCTGGCCCAGGAACGGGCGATCCTGGCCCAGCTCTCGCAGAGTCAGCGCGGCGATCTCGCCGGACTGCTACGCCAGTTGACCGCTCCGTTCGACAACATCCCCGGCTAGGTCGGCGGGCCGTACGCCGGCCCGCCGGGCCAGCGCCACCGCGGCCAGCGTGGAGTGCACACCGAGCTTGCCCAGGACGTTCTGCATGTGGGTGCGGACCGTGTGCGGGGACAGGAACAGCCGCGCCGCCACGTCCTTGCGGCCCAGCCCCGCCACCATGCAGCGCAGCACCTCGTGCTCGCGCGGGGTGAGGGACTCCACGAGCCGTTCGCTGTCCGTGCGGTGCTTGCGCGCCGCGGTCAGCTCCCGCAGCACTCCGGTGAGCAGCGCGGGCGGGAGGTGGGTCTCCTCCCGCAGGACCCCGCGGACGACGGCCAGCAGGCGCGAGAGGGAGCAGTCCTTGGCCACCCACCCCGAGGCTCCGGCCTGGAGGGCGAGAGCGGCCCGACGTGGGTCGTCACGCTCGGCGAGGACCACGGTGCGGACCCCGGGGTGGGCCACCCGCACCCCGGCCACCAGCGCGATCCCGTCCGAGCCGGGCTGCGGCGGCCCGGCCCCCGGCTCCCGCTGGGCAGGCACGGCCCCGGCGACCGCGCCGAGGTCGGCGTCGACCAGCAGGACGTCAAAACGGCGGCCCTCGGCCACCGCGCGTTCGAGGCAGCGCAGCGCGGCGGGACCGCTGCCGGCCGCGGACACGTCCACGTCCGGTTCGGCGGCGAGCGCGGCTGCGAGCGATTCGGCGAAGATGCGGTGATCGTCGACGACGAGAACCCGGATACGAACCACAAAACCCCCAAGGGTAGGGGAACGGACGACGGCGGGTACGGCGCCAGGACCGGGTGATCCGCAGCCCGGCCGCCGCCGAGACATATCTGCACTACCCCGGACCGGACGACGTACCCGACGTGTCTCGACCCCTGAATCAACACCGGCCCCCACCGGTGTCACGCATCAGCGTAGGGCCGGGGGCGGCTCGCAGTTGGCCGAATAGCAGAAGTTTTCCCCGCAGATTTCGGGGGTGCGGCTTCCGCGGGGGCTCAGCCGTGGCTTGAAATCGCCTGAACCGGCGGCTGTGGGACGCCCGGCGCACGGGCGCGTGCCACTGGCAGGTGCACGGGGGGCATTTCACCCGGCGCGTGCACGCCGGGCGCCCGCGCGCTGCGCACGGCCGCAGCGCACGGCTCGGCCCCACACGCCCCCAGCGGGCGCGTGCCGGACCCGGGCGCCCCTGCCGGGCGCCCGGGTCCGGCGCGACCGCCGCACGGACGGGTCGGCCGACGCGACGCGCCGGGGCCGGCGGCCGGCTCCTTCCCCGCGGAGCAGGAAGAGGAGCCCCGGGGCGGAAGGAGACCCGGTCAGGCGGTGTGCGTGCGCGCGAAGTTCCACGCGTCGCGGATGATGCCGGTCAGGTCCGAGCGGCTCGGGGTCCAGCCGAGGCGCTCGTGTGCCGTGCGGGCGGATGCCACCAACATCGCCGGGTCGCCGGCCCGGCGCGGGGCGACGACCTCGGGGATCTCCCGCCCGGTGACCTTGCGGACGGTCTCGATGACCTCGCGGACCGAGAAGCCGCTGCCGTTGCCCAGGTTGCAGATCAGGTGCTCTCCGGGGGTGGCGGCGCGCAGGGCGGCCAGATGGGCCTCCGCCAGGTCGGCGACGTGGATGTAGTCGCGCACGCAGGTGCCGTCCGGGGTCGGGTAGTCCTCGCCGAACACCGAGATCGACTCGCGCTCGCCGAGCGCGACCTGGAGGACCAGCGGGATCAGGTGCGTCTCGGGGCTGTGCCGCTCACCGAACGCGCCGTAGGCGCCGGCCACGTTGAAGTAGCGCAGGGACACCGCGGCCAGGCCGTGCGCGACGCACTCCCCCGCGATCATGTGGTCGACGGCGAGCTTGGAGGCGCCGTAGGGGTTGGTCGGCGCGGTCACCGAGGCCTCGGTCAGCAGGCCCTCGGCCGGCTCGCCGTAGGTGGCGGCGGTGGAGGAGAAGACGAGCCTGCGCACGCCGGCCTCGCGCATCGCGGCCAGCAGGGCGAGGGTCCCGCCGACGTTGTTCTCCCAGTACTTGCCCGGGTTCACGACGGACTCGCCGACCTGCGAGGAGGCGGCGAAGTGCAGCACGGCGTCGTAGGAGGGGTCGATGTGGCGGGCGGCGTCCTGGATCCGGCCCTCGATGAACGCGGCGCCGTCGGGGACGCCGACGCGGAAGCCGGTGCTGAGGTCGTCGAGGACGGTCACCTCGTGGCCGGCCTCCAGGAGGTGGGCCGCGACCACGCTGCCGACGTATCCGGCGCCACCGGTTACCAGGTACTTGCTCACTCGCCTACTGCCTCTCGCGGGGGACCACGCGCGCGTGGGTGCGCGCTTGGGCACTGGCTTACCCGATGCGGCGCCCGCGGGGGAAATCGGCGGCTCCCGGCCGCCGTCCCGGTCAGCCCTGCGGTGGGGCGGACGACGGCCCGGGCAGGGCCCGGTCGAGCAGGCCGGTACGGGCGGCCAGTGCGGCCGCCTCCAGCCGCGATCCGACCCCCAGCTTCATCAGCACCCGCTGGACGTGCGTACGGGCGGTGCTCGGCGCGATCTCCATGCCGGCGGCGATCAGCCGGGTGTCCTCTCCCTCGGCGACCCGCACCAGGACCTCCACCTCGCGCGGAGTCAGCAGCCGGAGCAGCCTGCTGCCTTCGTCGTCGGGCTGGGCCGCGGGGTTCAGGAGTTCCGCGAAGGCGCCCTGGAGCAGTTGCGGGGCGATCGCCGACTCGCCCGCCCGCGCCTTGGCCAGCGCCCGCTCCACACCCTCGATGCGCTCGTCCTGGCGTACGTAGCCGCAGGCGCCGGCGGCGAAGGCGGCGGCGATCCCGCGCGGGCTGGGCACCGGGCCGAGGACGACCACGGCGATCTGCGGGCGCTCCCGCCTGATGCGCACCACGGGCTCGAAGGCCCCGGGCTCGGCGGGTGCGGCCGTACCGAGGAGGCAGACCTCGGGGGCGCGGCTGATGACCAGCTCGGCGGCGCCGGCCGCCGGGGCCGCGGCCGCCAGCACCCGGTGGCCGCGCAGCTTCAGGGCAGAGGCCAGCGCCTCGGCCAGCAGCCGGTGGTCGTCGACCACCACGACCCGTACGCCCATCGAGGAATCCACCCCCACCCTTCTGACCCGGCAAGCTACACGCTTGTTCGACGGTGCGAGGGGGATACCGCGCAGAAGCCCCCGATCGGTACGGACCGGGGGCTTCGGGCGGTGCTGTGCGGGTCAGCTCGCGGTGAAGGACACGAACAGGTATTCCGGGTCGGTCGAGTACGGCTTGCTGACGTTCTGCTTCGACATGAAGAGCTTGCCGTTGCGGTAGCGCAGCTCGGAGGAGAACTCGGGCGAGAAGGAGGTCTCGGCGCGCCGGACGTCCCTGTCGGCCGGGTTCTCCATCAGGAGGGTCTCCTTCATCGTCGTGCCGTCGATGCTGACGATCTGGCCGCCCTTGTCGTACGGGGGGACCTTGTAGGCGATGATGTTCGGCCCGTCCATGCGCAGCGGAAACATGGTGTACCGCTCGCCCGCGTCGGCCCGGTCGGTGGTCTGCTTTCCGGTCTCCAGGTCGAAGGAGAGCAGTTCGTTGGTGCGGCCGGTGGGCGACTGGCCCTGGTGCTCTGCGGCGGGCACGTAGATCTTGCCGTTGCCGACGACCATGTTGGAGCACTTCTCGACGTCGGTGGAGCCGCACTTGGCGGCGAAGGTGCCGGCGGCGAGCGGGATGCGCGCCTTCAGCTCACCCTTGGGGTCGACGACGAACAGGTCGCTGACGCCCTTGCCGCCCTTGGCGTTGTCGCCGACGTCGGCCGCCACGACGAACGGCTGGGTGGAGACGATGTGCGCGTACTCGATGCCCGGCGAGAGCTTGTAGGAGCCGGTGGGCGCGCCCGTGGCGGGGTCGAGGAGCTGGGCGTGCAGCGTGTAGTTGGGGTGCCGGCCGCACTTGCGGATGGCGGCGAGGGCCTCGCCTCCGGCGTATCCGGTGTCACGGCAGCTGTCGCCGTCGACCTTCGGCTGCCACAGGTTCTTGCCGTCGGCGAGGTTCCAGGCGGCGCCGCCGCCGGAGACGCCGGCCGCGGCGACGGTCTTGCCGCTGAGGGTGATCTCGGAGAACTGGACGGGCTTGTCGCCGCCGTTGGCGCTCTTGATGTTGCCGGACCAGGCCAGCTTGCCGGCCTCCAGGTCGATGACGCCGACCTCGGTGCACGGCGGGTACTTGTTCTCGGCGGTGGACGGGGTGGGCCTGAAGAGGACCGCCGTCTTGTTCTCGCTGACGTGGTGGGTGGCGCCGCAGATCTCGCCCGTGAGCGGGACCTCCCACTTCTTGCCGCCGTCGACGAGGTTGTAGCCGACGACCTTCGACACGTCGGACTTGACGTAGGTGGTGTCGGTCAGCCACGAGCCGTTGACGGACACCAGGTCGGTCACCGTGGGCGCCGGGTGGTTGTAGAGGGTCTTCGACTTGGGGTTGGCGGGGACCTTCTCGCTGCCGGCCGCGGCGGGCTGGTTCTTGTCGCCGCCCTGGGAGGCGCCCGGGTCGCCCTGCGCGGTGGTCCCGCCGCCGTCGCCCGAGGCGTACCAGAGGCCGCCGCCGACGATCAGGACGATGGCCAGGAGGGCCGCGCCTACGATCATCAGCTGGGTGCGCTTGTCGCCCCCGCCGGCCGGGGGCGCGGGGGGTGCGGGCGCGGCGTACGGCGCGGGCGCGGCGGGCTGCTGCGGATAGCCGTAGCCGGGGTCGGCCTGCGGGTAGCCGTACGCGGGCTGCCCGGCCTGCGGATGCGGGGCGGCGGGCGGCGAGGGCGGTCCGGCGGGCGGCATCGGCGCTCCGAACCCGCCGGGCGGGGGATCCTGCGGCGCTCCGAAGCCGCCGGACGGCGGCTGGCTGGGGGGCGGCGGGGTGCTCATCGGTTGCTGTTGCCTCTCGGTGGACGGCGCGTTGGGCGGGTGTTCACTTGCCGAAGACCATCAGGAGCTTCTCGTCCTTGTCCTGGGCGACCAGTCGGGTCGTGGAGATGAAGAAGCGCCCGTCGGAGTAGTCGACGTCCGGGGAGTAGAAGGAGCTCTCGATCGGGGCGGAGGGGCCCGAGGGGTGGCGCAGGAGCGCGGTCGGGGTGCTGCCGTCGGCGGGGATCGCGACGACCTCGCCGCCCTGGCGGGTTTCGGCCCTGCGGTAGGCGATCAGCTGTCCGTTCGCCGCCTTGAGCGGCTCCAGGGTGCGGCCCTCGCCCGCCGGGACGCGCCACTTGGCCTTGCCGGTGTTCAGGTCGAAGGCGACGATCTCGTTGGCCTTGCCGGGGGCGGTCCTGGTGGGCAGGTAGAGGGTGCCCGCGTCGACGACGGCGGTGGCACAGCCCTGCAGGGAGTCGTCGCGGCTCACGCCGCACTCGGTCGAGAAGCTGCCCTCGCCGGAGAGCGTGGTGCGCTGCTTGCCATCGGGGCCGAGGACCACGACGGAGCTCTCCTTGGTGGTGGCGTTCGTGAGGTGGAGGACGATCGGGTCGACCCCGTAGACGCGGGCCACCTTCCAGCCCTTGGGGAGCCGGTAGGTCCACGTCTTCTTGCCGGTGACCGGGTCGGCGTCCTGGACCTCGACGATGCTGTCCTTGTCGTAGCAGGTAGCGACGCCGATCAACTTGCCGTTTCCGGCGGCGTAGGCGCCCGGCACGCAGCCCTCGGCAGGGCTGCCGAAGAGCTTCTCACCGGTGCTGATCCGGAAGGCGGTGGCCCGGGTGAGCCGGTTGACGGTGACGGTGTCCCCGGTCATGGCCAGGCTGGGGTCGAGGAACATGTCGAAGGCGCTCTCCTTGGACACCTCCTTCGACCAGCCCTCCTTGCCCGCCTTGAGGTCGACCATGCGCATCTGGTTGCAGTCGGCGGTCTCCGACGGACCGTTCTCGTACAGCACGACGGTCTTGCCGTCGTCGGTGGTCTTCCGGGTCACGCCGCAGATGTCGGCAGGGAAGGTGATCGTCCACTTCTCCTTGCCATCGGCGACCGAGTAGCCCTTGATCGTCTTGCCGACGGTCTTGGCCACGGTGTCGCCCACGACCCACTGGCCGTGGGTGCCCACTCCGGCCCCTGGACCGTCGATCTTGGTGGTCTTGAGCCAGAGGACCTTGTCCTCGCCCTGCTTGCGGCCGGCGTTGAGGTCGGTCTGCTGGTTGCCGCCGGGGCCGCTGCCGTCGCCGACGTCCACGGACGGGGAGCCGGAGGGCTTCGCGTCGCCGGACTCCTGGGCGACGGGCTGCCCGGGGTCTTCGTCCCCGGTGCCGAAGGCGAGGTAGCCGACGCCGCCGAGGACGAGCGCGGCCGCGACGGAGGCCGCGATGAGCAGGGGCAGCTTCTTCCTCGGCGGCTGGCCGGGCGCGCCGGGCGGGGGCGACTGCAGGCCGTGGGCCGGGTAGGCCGGGACGGTGGGCGGCTGCGGCGCGTAGCCGGGCTGCGGCGCGTAGCCGGGCTGCGGCGGGTGTGCGGGCGCTTGCGCGTAGGGGTTCTCGCCCGGCGGCGGGAAGCCGTGGCCCTGCTGCGGCGGGCCGGGCAGGTGTCCGTAACCGGAAGGTGTCGGCGGCTGGTTCGGCGGCTGGGGCGGCTCGGTCATCAGCGCACTTTCGGCTTCGGAGGGGGCGGGAGTTTGACCTTTCTATCACTGACGCCGCGCATACAACGGACCGGTCCGCCCCCTGTTCCCAAGGGAGGACCGGCCCGTGACGCCGCCGTTATCGGGGCAGTTCGCCCCGGAGACCCGCGGAATCTACGCCTCCTCGGCGAGCTCCAGCCAGCGCATCTCCAATGCGTCGCGGTCGGAGAGAAGTTCGCGCAACTCCGCGTCGAGTTTGGCCACCTTGTCGTAGTCGGTGGAGTGTTCGGCGATCTGGGCGTGCAGGTTCCCCTCGCGGTCGGCCAGCTTGTTGAGCTGCCGCTCGATCTTCTGCAGTTCCTTCTTCGCCGCGCGCGAGTCGCCCGACGAGGTGGACTTGGCCGCTGCGGCGGCGGCCGGCGCGGGCGCCGGGGCGGCCGCCTCGACCATCCTCTGACGGCGTTCCAGGTACTCGTCCAGTCCCCGCGGCAGCATGCGCAGGCTCGCGTCGCCGAGCAGCGCCATCACGGTGTCGGTGGTGCGCTCGATGAAGAACCGGTCGTGGGAGATCACGATCATCGAGCCGGGCCAGCCGTCGAGGAGGTCCTCCAGCTGGGTCAGGGTCTCGATGTCGAGGTCGTTGGTGGGCTCGTCGAGGAAGAGGACATTGGGCTCGTCCATCAGCAGGCGCAGGATCTGCAGGCGGCGGCGCTCGCCGCCGGAGAGGTCGCCGACCGGCGTCCACTGCTTCTCCTTGGTGAAGCCGAACTGCTCGCACAGCTGGCCCGCCGTCATCTCGCGGCCCTTGCCGAGGTCGACGCGGTCGCGGACGCGCTGGACGGCCTCCAGGACCCGCAGGGACGGGTCGAGTTCGCCGACCTCCTGGGAGAGGTAGGCCAGCTTGACGGTCTTGCCGACGATGACCCGGCCCGCGGCGGGCTGGGCCTCGCCCTGGGTGCGGGCGGCCTCGGCGAGGGCGCGCAGCAGGGAGGTCTTGCCGGCGCCGTTGACACCGACGAGACCGACGCGGTCGCCGGGGCCCAGGTGCCAGGTGAGGTGCTTGAGGAGGGTCTTGGGGCCGGCCTGGACGGTGACGTCCTCAAGGTCGAAGACGGTCTTTCCGAGGCGGGCGTTGGCGAAGCGCATCAGCTCGGACTTGTCGCGCGGCGGCGGGACGTCGGCGATGAGCTCGTTGGCGGCCTCGATGCGGTAGCGCGGCTTGGAGGTGCGGGCGGGGGCGCCGCGACGCAGCCAGGCAAGCTCCTTGCGCATCAGGTTCTGCCGCTTGGCCTCTTCGGTGGCGGCGATGCGCTCGCGCTCGGCGCGGGCGAAGACGTAGTCGCTGTAGCCGCCTTCGTACTCGAAGACCTCGCCGCGCTGGACGTCCCACATGCGGGTGCAGACCTGGTCGAGGAACCAGCGGTCGTGGGTGACGCAGACGAGCGCGGAGCGGCGCGCCTGGAGGTGGCCGGCCAGCCAGGCGATGCCCTCGACGTCGAGGTGGTTGGTGGGCTCGTCGAGGATCAGCAGGTCCTGGTCGGCGATGAGGAGCCTGGCCAGGGCGATGCGGCGGCGCTCGCCGCCGGAGAGCGGGCCGATGACGGTGTCGAGGCCCTGGTTGAAGCCGGGCAGGTCGAGGCCGCCGAAGAGTCCGGTGAGGACGTCGCGGATCTTGGCGTTACCGGCCCACTCGTGGTCGGCCATGTCGCCGATGATCTCGTGGCGGACGGTCGCCGCGGGGTCGAGGGAGTCGTGCTGGGTGAGGACGCCCATGCGCAGGCCGCCGGACTGGGTGACGCGCCCGCTGTCGGGCTCCTCCAGTTTGGCGAGCATCCGGATGAGGGTGGTCTTGCCGTCGCCGTTGCGGCCGACGACGCCGATCCGGTCTCCCTCGGACACGCCGAGGGAGATACCGTCCAGCAGAGTACGTGTGCCGTACACCTTGCTGACTGCCTCGACATTGACCAGATTGACGGCCATCAGACGCGCTCCAGGGAAGGGGTGTGGATCAGCCCCTCAGCCTAACCCTCCGGGCCGGGGCTGACCGTTCCACCAGCCAGGCGCCGCCCAGTGCCATGGCGATCGCGGCGGGCGCGGTGACCGGGAGGGCGACGAGCGTGGCGCTGTGGCCGTCGAGGAGGCCCCCCAGCCCGGTCATGGACAGGCCCAGGACGCCGAGCAGGCACAGGGTGATCCCGAAGGCGGCAACGGGGCCCGCGGCGGCTCCTGCGAGAGCGGCCGGGCCGGCCGGTGCGGGGGCCTCGAAGCGGCGCAGCAGGGCGACCAACACACCAGTCAGCGCGGCCGCCGCCAAGATCCGTACGGGGACCTGCGCCCACCAGGCGGCGGTGGCGGGTTCCGGCAGGTCCATGCCGAGGGCGAGCTGGGCCCCGTACACGGCGAGCATCGCGGTGAGGTGCCAGAGGAAGGCGGTCATGGCGACGCCGTTCGCGGCGACGACCGCACGCCACACGCGGGGCCGCGCCAGCCGGGCGGCGGCGGGCCGGGCGGCGAGCTGCACGGCCCCGACGAGCCACAGTCCGTGGCACAGCAGGGCCATGGTGGGCGGTGCCATGTTGGAGACCTTCTCTCCGGGCATCCCGACCATGGACAGCGGGTACGGGCCGAAGGCCACCAGCAGCGCGGCCCCGGCGAGGCCGGCGGCGGCGAGGGCGGCGGGGCGGCGGATGCGTCCGTCGGCCCGCAGGAAGCCGAGCTGGTGGACGGCGAGCCAGACCAGGGCGAAGTTCAGGAACTCCACGTACGGGACGCCGAATGCGAAGCGCAGGACGTCGACGAGCGCGGCGGCGCCGGCGAGGGCGGCGAAGGCCGCCCAGCCGTGGCGCTCGTGCAGCCTGAGCAGTGGCGGGGTGAGGGCGACCATGGCCAGGTAGATCCCGATGAACCACAGCGGCTGGGTGACCAGCCGCAGGGCGGCACCGGTCAGCGTGCCGTCGCCGCGGCCGGCGAGCTGCACGGCGAGCGCGACGGCGGCCCACACCAGGACGAAGACGAGGGTGGGCCGCAGCAGCCGGCGCAGCCGAGCCCGCAGGAAGGCGGCGTAGACGGGCCCTTCGGTGCGGCGGGCCAGGGAGCGGTAGGACAGGGCGTGCGAGAAGCCGCCGACGAAGAAGAAGACGGGCATGACCTGCAGCCCCCAGGTGAGCACCTGGAGGGCCGGCACGAGGGCGAGCAGGTTCCCTATGCCGTCGCCGCCGACGGCGGCCATCAGCCAGTGCCCGGTGATGACGGTGCCGAGCGAGGCGACGCGCAGCAGGTCGACGTACCGGTCGCGGTCGGCTGGGGTGGCGGCGGCCATGGTTCGCGCACTGACTGTCATGACCCCACGGTGGCCCCGGCCGGGCGTCTCCCGACAGGGTGCGGATACTCAACTCCGGCCTGAGTAGGCCGGAGCCGGGTCGCGCAGCCGGGTCGCGCAGCCGGGTCGCGCAGCCGGGGGTCAGGACGGCAGGACCGTGGCTCCCGGAGCGGGGGACCAGGCCGTGTGGGTGGCGCGGCAGGTGCCCGAGGCGACCAGGGCTGCCGCGACCTTGGCGGCGGCTTCCCCATCGGCGACGAGGAAGGCCGTGGTGGGGCCCGAGCCGGAGACCAGGGCGGCGAGGGCGCCGGCGCCGAGGCCCGCGTCCAGCGTCGCCCGCAGGGACGGCCGCAGCGAGAGGGCGGCCGGCTGGAGGTCGTTGGCCAGGGTGGCGGCCAGGGCGTCCGGGTCTCCGGAGGCGAGGGCGGCGAGAAGGTCCGGCGAGGCCCCGGGCTCCGGGACCGCGACATCGGCGGTGAGGCGGTCGAACTCGCGGAAGACGGCCGGGGTGGACAGGCCGCCGTCGGCCACCGCGAACACCCAGTGGAAGGAGCCGGCCGTCACCGGGGTGAGCACCTCGCCGCGGCCGGTGCCGAGCGCGGCGCCGCCGACCAGGCTGAACGGGACGTCGCTGCCGAGCTCCGCGCAGATGTCGAGGAGCTCCCCGCGCGGGGTGTCCAGGCCCCACAGGGCATCGCAGGCCAGCAGGGCGGCAGCGCCGTCGGCGCTGCCGCCGGCCATGCCGCCCGCGACGGGGATGCTCTTGGCGATGTGCAGGTGGACCCGCGGTTCGAGGCCGGCCCGGGCGGCGAGGATCTCGGCCGCCCGCGCCGCGAGGTTGGTGCGGTCCAGCGGGACCTTGTCGGCGTCCGGGCCCTCGCAGGTCACCGTGAGCGCCTCGGCCGGGGTCGCCGTCACCTCGTCGAAGAGGGACACGGCGAGGAAGACGTTGGCCAGGTCGTGGTAGCCGTCGGGGCGGGCCGCGCCCACGGCCAGCTGGACGTTGACCTTCGCGGGGACCCGCACGGTGACGGGCGTCGTACGGGTGCTCTCGGGGCGCGTGCTCACAGTGCGGGCCTCTCCGGGGCGGGCTTGTGCTCGGCGATCGCGGCGAACTCCTCCACCGTCAGGGACTCGCCGCGGGCCTGCGGGGAGACGCCCGCGGCGACCAGCGCGGCCTCCGCGCCCGCCGCCGATCCGGCCCAGCCGGCCAGCGCGGCGCGCAGGGTCTTGCGGCGCTGCGCGAACGCCGCGTCGACGACCGCGAAGACCTCTTCCTTCGTGGCGCTCGTCCTGACCGGCTCGGTGCGGCGCACGAGGGAGACCAGGCCGGAGTCGACGTTGGGCGCGGGCCAGAAGACCTTGCGGCCGATGGCTCCGGCGCGCTTGACGTGCGCGTACCAGCCGGCCTTGACGGAGGGCACGCCGTAGACCTTGCTGCCGGGCTCGGCGGCCAGCCGGTCGGCGACCTCGGCCTGGACCATGACGAGGGTCCGCTCGATGCTCGGGAAGCGGTCGAGCATGGTCAGCAGGACGGGTACGGCCACGTTGTAGGGCAGGTTCGCGACCAGTGCGGTCGGTGCCGGGCCGGGCAGTTCGGTGACCAGCATCGCGTCGGAGTGGACCAGCGCGAAGCGGTCCTTCTTCGCGGGCATGCGGGCCTCGATGGTTGCGGGCAGGGCGGCCGCCAGGATGTCGTCGATCTCGACGGCGACGACCCGGTCGGCGGCCTCCAGCAGCGCGAGCGTCAGCGAGCCCAGCCCGGGGCCGACCTCGACGACCACGTCGTCCGGGCGGACCTCGGCGGTGCGCACGATCCGGCGCACCGTGTTGGCGTCGATGACGAAGTTCTGCCCCTTCTGCTTCGTCGGGCGTACGCCGAGGGCGGCGGCCAGTTCCCGGACGTCGGCGGGGCCCAGAAGGGCGTCGGGGGCGCTGGGCGCGGGGTTATCGGGCTGCTGCTCTGCGGTGCTCACCGGTAAAGCGTCTCAGATCGGCCGAGTGGTCCCGACTACGACGTGAGCCTGCGGCCGCAGTGGGGCCACGGGCTCGCCCCCCGCTGCACGTAGAGCTTCTTCGCCCGGTAGGTCTGTTCCGCGGCCGGGGCGTCCTGCGGGCGGCCGCTGCCGCCCAGACCCTGCCAGGTGCGCACGTCGAACTGGTACAGGCCGCCGTACGTCCCCGAGGCGTCGGTGGCGGAGGGCCGGCCGCCGGACTCGCACTGGGCGAGGGCCGCCCAGTTGAGGCCGTCCGCGCCGGCGACGGAGCGGGGCAGGGGCCGGGTGCCGATCCTGACGTACTGGGTGACGGGCTCGCGCACGACCTCGTCGGCGATGGCTCGGGGCTTCTGCCGGACCCCGTTGACGGTGCGCAGGCTGTAGGTGACCCTGCGCACCCCGGGCCGGCCGGCCCGCTCGACGATCTCGGTCCCGGCGAAGAGCTCGGCGTCATCGACCCGCTCGGTCCCGAAGGGAATGCGCTCCTCGCGGACCTCTCGGGTGCCGGTGATGCGGAGCACGGTGACGGTCTGGCCGTCGCGCGGGAAGGCAGTGGGCGGCACGGAGGTGGTGTCCTGGTCCCGGAGGGTGATGCCCGCCTGGTCGAGGGCCTCCTGGACGGTGGCGGCGTTGGTGCGGACGGTGCGTTCGCGGCCGTCGGCCATGAAGGTGACGCTCCGCTCGGTACGGACGCTGAGGGTCAGGCCGGAGCGCGGTACGGGGGCGGTGCGCGGGGCGGAGAGGTGGGCGCCCTCGGCACGGATGCCGAACTGGCGCAGGGCGCCTTCGACGGTGCGGGCGGTGGTCCACACCTGGCGCTGCTGTCCGTCGAGGGTCAGGCGCAGGGGGCGGCCGTAGCGGACGACGATCTCCTCGCCGTCGTCGAGGGGTTCGCCCGGGGCGGGGGCCACGAGGTCGTGGGGGCCGACGTCGAGCCCTTCCGCGGCGAGCAGTTCCTCCACGTCCCCGGCGAAGGTGTGCAGGTGCCTCGGGACTCCGTCGACGGTGAGGCGTACCGACTTGTCCGCGGCGACGAACGCGGTCGTGCCACCGGCCAGGAAGGCGACGACCAGGGCCTGGGGCACGATCCGCCGCCAGTCGGCACCGGATGCGGGGGGACCGGGGAGTACCGGTCCGGTGGCGCGGCGGCGGCCGTGTCCCGTCCCGGCGTGCGGAGGGGCGGGGAGAGCCGGTGCGGCGGGGCCGCGGCGGCGGCCGGTGCCGGCCGGGGGCTCGTCGAGGGAGGTGCGGCCGCGGGCCCGTCGGCCGGGGGCGAGCGCCCCGACGTCGGCGATGGTGGGGGTGGGCGTGGGGGCGCGGCGGCGGCCCGTTCCTGGGGCGGGTACCGGCACGGGCCCTTCACCGTCCTGGTCCTCGGCGCGCGGGGCGGGGAGGGGGACGGCCGGTTCCGTCTCCCACGACGAGGGTCCGGCGTCGACCGGACCGGCGTCGACCGGACCGGGGTCGCCGGGAGCGGGACCGACCGGACCGGCTTCGGCGGCGGGCCAGACCGGCCAGGCCGGCCAGGCCGGGGATCCGCCCCCGTACCCGTCCGGGACGGGAGCGCCTCGGAGGTGGCTGCCCTGCGTATCGCTCACGACGCTCGCTCCCCTGGTGGTCCGGCACCCGCTGGTTGCGGCACGGCACCCTAGCCGAGGAGTCATTACGGAACAAAGTCGTATGACTACCCTACGTGCCCGTCCGGGGTGGGGCGGTCAGTAGTCGAAGGCGCGGGACGTGTTGGCCGCCAGGGCGGTGGCCATCGCGTCCTCGTCGATTCCGCGGACCGCGGCCATCGCGCGCACCGTCAGCGGAATGAGGTACGGCGCGTTGGGCCGTCCGCGGTAGGGCGCGGGGGTCAGGTAGGGCGCGTCCGTCTCGACGAGGACCAGTTCCAGCGGGGCCACGGCCAGCGCCTCGCGCAGCGGCGCGGCGTTCTTGAAGGTGACGGTTCCGGCGAAGGACAGGTAGTAGCCGGCGGCGGCGCACTCGCGGGCCATGTCGGCGTCTCCCGAGTAGCAGTGGAAGACGGTCCGCTCGGGGGCGCCCTCCTCGCGCAGGACGCGCAGCACGTCGGCGTGGGCGTCGCGGTCGTGGATGACGAGGGCCTTGCCCTGCCGCTTGGCGATCTCGATGTGGGCGCGGAAGGAACGCTCCTGCGCGGCCACGCCCTCGGGCCCGGTGCGGAAGAAGTCGAGGCCGGTCTCGCCGACAGCCTTGACGTGGCCGAGGGCGGCCAGGGCCTCGATCTCGGCGAGGGCGTCGTCCAGGGCGGCCTCGCCGCCGCCGGTCCGGGCGCCCTGGCGGGACCAGCCGTCCGGATCGCCGTGCACGATGCGCGGGGCCTCGTTGGGGTGTAGGGCCACGGCCGCGTGGACGTTGTCGTACGCGGCCGCGGTCTCGGCGGCCCACCGGGAGCCCTTCACGTCGCAGCCGACCTGGACCACGGTGGTCACGCCGACCGAGGCGGCCTTGGCGAGGCCCTCCTCGACGGTTCCCGCCTGCATGTCCAGGTGGGTGTGCGAGTCCGCCACCGCCACCCGGAGCGGTTCGGGCAGCGGCGGAGGTGCGTCCTTGGATGTGGAGGAAGGGCTCATGGGCCGATCCTATGACCGGCGCAGGAACCCCTTCAGCCGGGAGAGCAGGCCCCCGCGCTTCTCGTCGTCGCCGACGGCGACGGGGCCGGGGGCGTCGTGGCGCTCGGCGGACCTGCGGGGCCCCGGAGTGCGCGGGACGTTCGCTCCCGCCGGCACCGGCCCGGCGATCCCGGGCGCTATGCGGTGGTGGTAGAGGCGGTCGATCGTCCCGAGCACCGAGGAGACCTGCCCCGCCCGCATGATCCGTACGACGTGCCCGCCGCAGTTCATGCAGCTGGGGTTGGACAGCGGGGAGGGCACCCGCTCGCCGTCGACCGTGTACATGATGAACGGTTCGCCGCGGCCGTCGACGTGGTGCTCGATCCGGTACTCCTGCTCCCAGCCGTACGCGCAGCGCATGCACGCGAAGGAATACGCCTCCTGCACGGTGTGCACGTCGGGGCTGGAGAAACGTGCGGGTGCCGAGGCCTGGACGGGTACCGGGGTGTCTGCGATCTCACTCATGCCAGCTCCTCTTGTTCCACTGGTGCCTTTGCCAGTGGACGCCTCTTCGGGCGGGAGCGCATCAGGTCCTGTCCAGTGTTGGACGGCCTTTGGGCGACTCATGCCCAAAGCGCCCGGCGCACGGTCTGAGCTTTGCCTTTCAGGTTAGCCCTTTACCGGTTCATGGCGCCTTTCGTGCCGCATTCTTTGCCGCCACCACCGCGTCGAAGACGTCGCGCTTGGGTACCCCGGCCTCGGCCGCGACGGCCGCGATGGCCTCCTTGCGGCGCTCCCCCGCCTCCTCGCGCACCCGCACCCTGCGTACGAGCTCCTCGTCGTCCACGTCGCCCGGCTCGGCGTCGGGGGCGCCCTCCACCACGACGGTGATCTCCCCGCGCACCCCTTCGGCGGCCCAGGCGGCGAGCTCGCCGAGGCCGCCGCGCCTGACCTCCTCGTAGGTCTTCGTGAGCTCGCGGCAGACCGCGGCCCGCCGCTCGGCGCCGAAGACCTCGGCCATCGCCACCAGGGTGTCGTCGAGCCGGTGCGGGGCCTCGAAGTAGACCAGTGTGCGGCGCTCGCCCGCGACCTCGCGCAGCCGGCCGAGGCGCTCGCCCGCCTTGCGCGGCAGGAAGCCCTCGAAGCAGAACCGGTCCACGGGCAGCCCGGACAGCGCGAGCGCGGTGAGCACGGCGGACGGCCCGGGGACCGCGGTGACCTTGATGTCCTTCTCCACGGCTGCCGCGACCAGCCGGTATCCGGGGTCGGAGACGGACGGCATGCCGGCGTCGGTCACCAGCAGCACGCGGGCGCCGCCGGAGAGGGCCTCGACCAGTTCGGGGGTGCGGGCCGACTCGTTGCCCTCGAAGTAGGACACGACGCGCCCCGTGGTGTGCACGCCGAGCCCCTGGGTCAGCCGGCGCAGCCGCCGGGTGTCCTCGGCGGCGACGATATCGGCCCGCTCCAGCTCCGCGGCCAGCCGCGGCGGGGCGTCGGCGAGATCGCCGATGGGGGTGCCGGCGAGGACGAGGACGCCTGCCGGGGAAGTGGGCTCGGTACCGCGGGGCTGGTCAGTTGTCACCCGCCCATCCTCTCAGCCCTGCGGCTCGTCACCCACGCCACTGGGGCACACACAGATCTCTTCCCTACGATGTGCCGGTGACCAGTACCGCGACGCCACCGCCCAGCCCCGCGGGGGCACTGCCCTCCGCGACGGCGGGCGGCGAAGAAGAGCCGCCCACCTGGCTGCGCCGCCTGCGCGGCTTCGGCTACGCGCCGGCCGCCGCCGCGTCGCCCCGCGCGGACGTCCGCACCCGCCTGGTGCCCCCGTACACGAAGCCGTCCCGGCAGCTGTGGATGACCTTCGGGCTCCCACCGCAGGTGTGGGGAACCTGGCAGCGCATCATGGCCTGGGCCGGGCCGCTGCTGGTGGCGCTGGTCGCGGGCGTGCTGCGGTTCGTGCACCTGGGCAGCCCGAAGGCGGTGATATTCGACGAGACGTACTACGCCAAGGACGCCTGGGCCACGATCAGGCAGGGCTACGAGGCGAACTGGCCCAAGGACATCGACAAGTCGATCCTCGCCAACCCGGACGGGGTCGCCCTGCCGGCGGACCCGGGCTACGTCGTGCACCCGCCCGTCGGCAAGTGGGTGATCGGGCTCGGCGAGTGGATGTTCGGCCTCACGCCCTTCGGCTGGCGGTTCATGACCGCCGTGCTCGGCACCCTGTCGGTGCTGATGCTGTGCCGGATCGGGCGGCGCCTCTTCCGTTCGACCTTCCTCGGCTGCCTCGCGGGCGCACTGCTGGCGGTGGACGGCCTGCACCTGGTGATGAGCCGCACGGCACTGCTCGACCTGGTGCTGATGTTCTTCGTGCTCGCCGCCTTCGGGGCGCTGCTCATCGACCGCGACCGGGCCAGGACCCGGCTCGCGGACGCGCTGCCGGTGGACGAGGAGGGCCGGACCCGGCCCGACGCGCGGATCGCCGAGACGCTGCGGCTGGGCTGGCGCCCGTACCGGATCCTGGCCGGGGTCTGCCTGGGGCTGGCCGCCGGCACCAAGTGGAACGGCTTCATCGCCCTGGCTTTCTTCGGCGTCCTGACCGTCTTGTGGGACGCCGCCGCCCGCCGCACCGCGGGCGCTGGCGCCCCGTACGCGGCGATGCTGCGCCGTGACGCGCTGCCCGCCTTCGTCTCGACCGTGCCGGTCGCGATCGTCACGTACGTGGCCTCCTGGTCGGGCTGGATCTTCAGCCCGGACAACGGCAAGGGCGGCTACCTGCGCGACTGGGCGGCCAAGAACGACCAGGGCAGCTCGTTGTCGTTCCTGCCGGAATGGGTGCGCAGCCTCTGGCACTACGAGACCGAGGTCTACAGCTTCCACGTGGGCCTGACCTCGGGCCACACCTACGAGTCCAATCCGTGGAGCTGGCTGGTGCTGGGCCGGCCCGTCTCCTACTTCTACGAGTCCCCCGAACCGGGCACCGACGGCTGCCCGGCGACGGCGGCCGGCAAGTGCGCCCGCGAGGTCCTGGCCCTGGGCACGCCGCTGCTGTGGTGGGCGGGCTGCTTCGCGCTGCTGTACGTGCTGTGGCGGTGGTTCTTCCGCCGCGACTGGAGGGCGGGCGCGATCGCGTGCGCGCTGGGCGCGGGCCTGCTGCCCTGGTTCAACTACCAGGAGCGGACGATCTTCTACTTCTACGCGGTGGTCTTCGTCCCGTACCTGTGCCTGGCGGTGGCGATGATGATCGGCGCCCTGCTGGGACCGGCCGGCTCCTCGGAACGCCGCAGGGCCCTGGGCGCGATCGGCGCGGGCGTCCTGGTCCTGTTGATCGTGTGGAACTTCATCTACTTCTGGCCGATCTACACCGGCGAGACCTTGCCCATGGACTCCTGGCGCGGCCGCATGTGGCTGGACACCTGGGTCTAGCAGGGAGGGAACACCTCGAGGGCGCGGCCGACGGCTGCGCCCTCTCGCTGTCCGTCGGCCACCGAGGACCCCGCATTCCGGGACGTGCCGGTGCCCGACGCGACGCCGTGGCGACCCGGACGGCCCGCCCTGACCAAGCGGCTCGTCTTCGGCGGACTGAACACAGGCGACGCGCCCTTCGTACTGCTTTGCGAGCGCTCGAGATGATCAGTAGCGGTTCGGTCACATAAGCGCCACAGGTCCATGGTTCCTCAGCGGCCCACAGACACGGGTCGCTAGAACCACGAACGTGAGTACATCAACAACCGACAAGGTCAGCGCCGGCGCTCAGGTGGCAGCGGCCTTGATCGCCGCAGCCACCCTGCTGGCGAACGTCTACGGGGACATCCCCGCTTGGCTCGGAACGGCGGCCGCTCTGATCTTGGGCGGAGCAACCGTCTTCTTCACCTGGGTGCGGGTCGACCCGACGACGCACCCGACACGGGCACGCGTGTTGCTGGCCGTGGCCGTGGGCGCGCTGTTCGCCACCGTCGCCATCTTGGTGTGGCCGGGGGTTTGGCCCACGGAGGCGGGCAACGCCTCGGTGCGTTCCGCCGGCAGCGTCGAGGACCCGAAGGCGCCCGCCGGACACATCGCAGTGACGAGAATCGGAGGGGGAGCTGTCAGCCCCGGCGTCACGGTCGGGATCGACAGCTGCATCACGGTCTCGGGCACCGGCGAGATCCCGAGCGGACACGGCCTCTGGGTGACCAACACCTACGACGCCGATGGCGCACCGGGCCTAAACGGGCTCTCCAATCTCCAGCGAGCAGTGCAGGTCAAGGGGGAGGCGGCTTGGCAGACCGCCACCTTCGGGGTGGGGGAGGACGAACGCGACGACGGCAAACGCTTTTGGATCTACGTGTTCCTGCTCCCCGCCTCCGCCGACAGCGCGCTGACGAACCTCAATGCGGGGCCTGCACCCGGCCTCAAGGGGCCGGTGGAGGGCGCGACGGAGGTGGGCCGGTACCCGGTCGAGCGCAACGCGAACCTCACGTGCGCAGGGCAGAAGAAGACCTGAAGCACGACCGGACCGGACACCGGCGGCCCGACCGGCTTTGTTCACGGAGCCGGTGGCTCGGGGAGTCAGAGGGTGCGGCCGAAGTACGCGGCGACGCGGTCGAGCGCGGGGGCGTCTTCCGGGGCGTCCTCGGAGGGGCCGAACATGCCGGTCGCGCCGCGGATCTCATCGGGGTAGTTGCCGTACCAGGTCCGGAAGACCGCTGCTACGGCGTCCGGGTCGCCGGTGCGGTCCTGGTCGGTGGCGGTGGCGAGGTCCCAGCCGTGCAGGACCGCCTCCAGGAGGTGCAGGTCGGCCAGCCGCGGGCCCAGGCCGCCGCCGGGCAGCGGCATCTGCCGCCGGAACGCGCCCTCGGCCTGCCACGCGGCCAGGGCCTCCTTCGCACCCTCGGCGTAGACCTCGCCGGGCCGGCGGTCGCCGATGTGGTCCTGGACGAACAGGGACATGGTGATCGCGCCTTTCCTTCAGAGGTACGCCCGGGCCGGATACCCGAAGTCGAACAGCGCCCCCAGCCCCGGTCAGAGGCGCGGAGTGCGCCGGCAACCCCAGAGTGCACCCCCTTGCGGACAGCTTCTGTCCGCATCTGGGCGGGACGCGCGGTGAACCGCCCGGGTGCCCCCCTGCGCGACGGCAGCTCGCCGGACCGTCCGCATCGAGCACCCCGGACGGGACCGCCTCGCGCAGTGGTGGACACCTGCTGCCGGTTTTCGCGTGAGCGGAACCGCTTCGGGCAACGGCGGGCCCGGCACCGACAGGTGCCGGGCCCGCCGTTCGTACCGGTCCGGGGTCAGCGGGACGCTTCGCAGGCCGAGTTCGCCGCGTCCTTGCCCGCGCCGGCCGCGACGAGGCTCGACGCACAGCTCGCCTGGTTGCCGATCTGCCCCTCGTAGCAGGCCTCCGCGGCGCCGTTCGTGGCCTTCGGGGCGTGCTGGGCGACGTACTGCTCGCAGGCCTTCGCGTCCGCCTGGGCGGACGGGGCCAGGGCGGCGGCGCCGCCGACGGCGAGGGCCAGGCCGGCGAGGATGCTGGGGATACGGGCCGACGGACGCATGCGGATGCACCTGCTCTCTCGGTCGGTCACGCGATCCGCGGATGCGCCGGACCACGGGCGGGGGCGGCGGCGCGGAGCGGGGACCTCCGGGGCGGGCGACCGGCTCGGCGCATCGGTCGCCCTCGCCCTTTCGACGCTAGAACACGGCCCCGGCCCGTGCACTTCGACCCGGTTCGATCCGGTGTGCGGGGCCCGATCGGCAGCGCCGAGGGCGCCACCGGGAGGATCCGGGAAGCTGCCCTCCGGGTGTGATGGTCCGGTAACGAGCGCACACCATACGACTCCGCAGAGTAAGGTCGACACCAAGGCTCTTTGAACACGTTCAGAGAAGTGTGACCACGGGGGAGGACGAACGAGTGAACGGGGCAGCCAAAGGCGCCGTCATCGGCGGTGTATTCCTGGCGATGCTCGGCGGCGCCAGCTACGGGGTGTACACCCTGGTCGACGACAGCGGTGAGGGAGCGGACCCGGACGCGTCCGTCCGGTCCGGCAGGGGCAGCGGGCCGGTCGGCGAGAAGGAGGCCGAGAAGGTCGCCACGGCGTTCCTGGCCGCCTGGGCCGCCGGGGACGAGCGGGGAGCGGCCGACCTGACCAACAACGCCGCCGCCGCCCAGAGCGCGGTCGAGGATTTCAGGACCAAGGCGTACGTCTCCAAGGCCGTGATCACTCCCGGCCCGGCGAACGGCACCACCGTGCCCTTCAGGGTCGAGGCGGAGATCACCTACGAGGGCACGACCAAGCCCCTCGGCTACGACTCCCAGCTGACCGTCGTACGCGGGCTGACCACCGGTAGGCCTCTGGTCGACTGGCAGCCCTCGGTGATCCACCCTCAGCTGGGCAAGGACGAGAAGCTGCGCGCGGGCGCCGCCGCGAACCCGCCCGTCAAGGCCGTGGACCGCAACGGCGAGGAGCTGACGGCGGAGAAGTACCCCTCCCTGCGCCAGATCCTCGACGAGCTGCGCCAGAACTACGGCAGCAAGGCGGGCGGCAGAGCCGGGGCCGAGGTGTGGATCGAGCCGGCCGCGGCGGACGCACCGAAGCGGACCCTGCTGACCCTCGTCGAAGGCGAGCCCAGCACCCTTAAGACCTACCTGGACGCGACGGTGCAGGCGGCGGCCGAGCGGGCGGTCGCCCGGTTCCCGGAGGCCTCGGTGGTCGCCGTCAAGCCGAGCAACGGGCACATCCTGGCCGTCGCGAACCACCGCACGGACGGCTTCAACGCGGCGATGCAGGGCAACCGGGCACCCGGCTCCACGATGAAGATCGTGACGGGGGCGATGCTGCTGGACCGCGGCCTGGTCGCCGCCGACAAGCCCGCGGAGTGTCCGAAGGAGGTGTCCTGGGGCGGCCGCGCCTTCCACAACCTGAAGAACTTCGAGCTCCCGGCGGGCACAAGGTTCGCGACCTCCTTCGCCCGCTCCTGCAACACCGCCTTCATCAAGCAGATCAAGCCCGTCGACGACGACTCCGCGCTGCCCAGGGAGGCCACGGAGGTCTTCGGCATCGGCCTGGACTGGAAGACGGGCGTCAGGTCCACCGACGGGAAGGTCCCGCCGGCCACGGGGGCCGAGGCCGCGGCCGCGTACATCGGGCAGGGCCGGATCACCATGAACCCGCTGAACGTCGCGTCCATCACCGCCACCGCCCGCACCGGCGTCTTCCGCCAGCCGCTGCTCGTCTCGCCGGAGCTGGACGGCCGGACGATCGCCACGGCCCAGCGCCGGATGAAGTCCTCCGTGCAGCAGCAGCTCGTCTCCATGATGAGGCTGACGGCGACCAGCGGCACCGCACGCGAGGCGATGGCCCCCGTCCACGGCTCGGACAAGGGCGCGAAGACCGGCTCGGCCGAGGTCGGCGGCGCCGATGACAGCCCGGACAGCTGGTTCACCGGCTTCAGCGGCGACGTGGCCGCGGCCGCGATGGTCGAGGGTGGCGGCCACGGCGGCGAGGCCGCCGGCCCGATCGTCGCCCAGGTGCTGAACGCGGGCTGACATCGGGCCCCGGCTCACCCGGGTGGCGGTGCGGCGCGCCCGGGCGGCGCGTGCCGGGCGAGCTCGTCCGGCACGCGCCGGGGCCGCCGGGGCTGCCGGGGCCGAGGTGCGTGCGGGTCCGGCGCGGCCCTCAGAGGGCTGACTTCAGGGCCCGGACCAGGGACTGGGCCCGGGGGTCGGCGGTGACCGACGTGGCCAGGGCGTTGGTGACGTAGCCGAAGCCGATGCCGGCGTCCGGGTCGGCGAAGGCCAGGGAGCCGCCGCGGCCGGGGTGGCCGAAGGAGGCGGGTGAGAGCAGCGGCGAGGCCGGGCCGTGCAGCATGTATCCGGCGCCGAAGCGGGTGTTCACGACCAGTACCCGGTCCGGTCCCGCGGAGTGCTCGCGGGCGGCGAGCGCGGTGGTGGCGGGGGTGAAGAGCCGCGGGCCGTCCCCGACCGCGCCGATGGTGGCCCCGTAGAACCGGGCCAGGGCGCGGGCCGTGCCGATGCCGTTCGAGGCGGGGAGCTCGGCGGCCCGGTACGCGGGGGCGTTCTCGTCCGGCAGCGGATCGATGGCGGCGAAGGCGCGGCGGGTGAGGGAGTCGGGGTCGGCATAGGCCTCGGAAACGTTTCTGCGGGGCCTGGTCCTCAGCAGTCCGGCGCGCTCCGGCGGCTCGACGGGCGCCACCCGGCCCACCCGCCCGGCCTGGCCTTCCGGCAGCCCGATCCAGAAGTCCACGCCGAGCGGCTCGGCGATGTCCTCGGCCAGGACGGAGCCCAGCGTGCGCCCGGTCACCCGGAGCACCAGCTCGGACAGCAGCCAGCCGTAGGTCTGGGCGTGGTAGCCGTGCCCGGTGCCCGGCTCCCAGAAGGGGTGCTGCGCGGCGACCGCACGCGGCCCGGACACCCCGTCCGCGGCCTCGGCGGCGGTCAGCCCCCGGTCCAGGGCCGGAACGCCCGCGCGGTGCGCGAGCAGGTCCCGTACGAGGACCTTCTCCTTGCCGCCGGTCTTGAACTCCGGCCAGTGCTCGCCGACCGGCGCGTCCAGGTCGAGCAGCCCGCGCTGGTGCAGGAGCAGCGGGACCGCGGCGGCCACGCCCTTGGTGGCGGAGCGGACGATCTGCGCGGTGTCCTCGGCCCACGGCTCGGTGCCGTCGGCGTCCCGGGTGCCGCCCCACAAGTCGACGACCTTGCGGCCGTCCCGGTAGACGGCGACGGCCGCGCCCCGGTCGCCGAGCACCTCGAAGTTGCGCGCGAAGGCGTCCCTGACGGGCTCGAAGCCCTCCGCCACCGTCCCGTGGACTTCCACGTCCGCTCCCACCACCTGCCGCGGCGCCGACGGCGCCTGTTCCTGCTTCTTACGCCACAGCGCAACACCCACCGTACGGTCCGGCTTCCCGGGTCCCGCCTCCCGGGTCCGCGGGAGCGATCCGCCGGGGCGAGGGGGTGCGTCAGCCCGAGGGGCGCGTCAGCAGGGGCGTGCGGGGGTCGAAGCCGAAGGGCAGTTCCAGCCGGTGGGCCCGCATCAGTTCCTCGTCGCACAGCAGGTCCTGGGTGCTGCCGTCCGCCGCGATGACCCCCTCACTGAGGACCACCGAGCGCGGGCACAGCTCCAGCGCGTACGGCAGGTCGTGCGTCACCATCAGCACGGTCACGTCGAGCGCGCGCAGGATGTCGGCGAGTTCGCGGCGGGAGGCCGGGTCCAGATTGGACGACGGCTCGTCCAGGACCAGGATCTCCGGCCGCATGGCCAGTACGGTCGCCACCGCGACGCGGCGGCGCTGCCCGAAGGAGAGGTGGTGCGGCGGCCGGTCGGCGAAGTCGGCCATGCCGACCTGCTCCAGGGCGGCCGTGACCCGCTCGTCCAGCTCCGCGCCCCGCATCCCGGCCGCGGCCGGGCCGAAGGCCACGTCCTCCCGCACGGTCGGCATGAACAGCTGGTCGTCAGGGTCCTGGAAGACGATCCCCACCCGGCGCCGGATCTCCGCCAGGTTCCGCTTCTCCACCGGAAGCCCGGCCACGGCCACCGAGCCGACGCCGCCGCCGAGGATGCCGTTGAGGTGCAGCACGAGCGTGGTCTTGCCGGCGCCGTTGGGGCCGAGCAGGGCGACGCGCTCGCCGCGTGCGACGGTCAGGTCGACGCCGTACAGGGCCTGGTGTCCGTCCGGATAGGCGTAGGCGAGCCCGGCGACTTCGAGCGACGGGGCGGGCGAGGGGGTACTGGTCACAGAGTCCATCCCATCAGACAGACGGCGAGTGCCGTCACCGGGAGCACGGCGGCGTAGGCCCACTGGCTCCGCGTGGCCACGGCCTCGTCGATGACCGGCATGGAACCGGCGTAGCCGCGGCTGACCATCGCCAGGTAGACCCGCTCGCCGCGTTCGTAGGACCGGATGAACAAGGCGCCGGCCGTCTTGGCGAGCACTCCCCAGTGCCGGATCCCGCTGGCCTCGAAGCCGCGCGAGCGACGGGCGATGGACATCCGGCGCAGCTCGTCGCCGATCACGTCGCCGTAGCGGATCATGAAGGTGGCGATCTGGACGAGCATCGGCGGCAGCTTGAGTCGCTGGAGTCCCAGCAGGAGGGCCCGCAGCTCGGTGGTCGAGGCGAGCAGGACGGACGCGGCCACGCCGAGGGTTCCCTTGGCGAGGACGTTCCAGGCGCCCCACAGGCCGGAGACGCTGAGCGACATGCCGAGGACCTCGACCCGCTCGCCCTCGGCCACGAAGGGCATGAGCACGGCGAAGGCGACGAAGGGGATCTCGATCAGCAGCCGGCGCAGCAGGAATCCGGCCGGGATCCGGGCCGCGGCCGCGACGCCGGCGAGCAGCAGTGCGTACAGGCCGAAGGCCCACACCGCCTCCCGCGGAGTGGACACGACGACCACGACGAAGCCGAAGGCCGCGGCGAGCTTGCAGTGCGGGGGCAGGGCGTGGACCGGGGAGCTGCCCGGGCGGTAGAGCCGGTGGGCGTGGCCCGCACCCATGTCAGGCGACCGGGGCGGAGGTGGCGGCGGCGGTCGACTCGTGGGACGTGCGGCGGCGCACGACCCAGAAGATCCCGGTGCCGGCGGCCACGGTGATCCCGACGCCGATGACTCCGGCGAGGCCCCCGGACAGGCGGGCGTCATCGACGTCCTTGACGCTGTAGTCGGCGAGCGGGGAGCCGGCGGCGGCGTGCTCCTCGACCTTCTGGTCGATGCCCTGGTCGGCGGCGACCTTCTCCAGGCCGTCGGGGCTGGCGGAGGCATAGAAGGAGACGAACCCGGCGAGGACGAGCGCGGTGACCAGGCCGGTCGCCCACACCTTCTTGGCCGAGCCGGCCGCGGCCACCGCGGCGGTGGGCGCGGGGCCGGCCGGCGCGTCGATGAGCGCGCCGTCGACGCGCAGCTTCAGCGGCGCGGCCAGGCCGCGGGCCCCGTGCACCAGGTCGGGACGTACGGCGATCACGGCGCCGACGGTCGCCGCGGTGATGAGGGCCTCGCCGATGCCGATGAGGACGTGCACGCCGACCATGGCGGTGAGGACCTTGCCGAGCGGCACGTCGGTGGTGCCCCCGACGGCGTAGACGGCCGTGAAGGCGGCGGCCGCGGCGGGCACGGAGAGCAGGGCGGCCGCGAATCCCGCCACGGTCACGGAACGGCGGCCGGGCGGCAGGAGGCGGAGCAGCCCGCGGAAGACCAGGTGCGCGGTGACGACGGTGACGACGCCCATGACGGTGATGTTCACGCCGAGGGCGGTCAGGCCGCCGTCGGCGAAGAGGATGCCCTGCATGAGCAGGACGACGGACACACACAGCACGCCGGTGTAGGGGCCGACGAGTATCGCGGCGAGCGCGCCGCCCAGCAGGTGGCCGCTGGTGCCGGCGGCGACCGGGAAGTTCAGCATCTGGACGGCGAAGATGAAGGCGGCGACGAGGCCGGCGAGCGGCGCGGTCCGCTCGTCGAGTTCGCGGCGGGCGCCGCGGAGGCTGACGGCCACCGCCGCGGCCGCCGCCACTCCGGCGGCCACCGAGACGGGTGCGTTGACGAATCCGTCGGGCACATGCATGGAGTGGGCTCCGCTTCTTCTACGGCCTGAACCGTTCAAGAATAGTGCCCAGTTGCAAACCGTTGGCAAGAGCGGGCGCATCACAAAGAGAGGCGCGCATTTTCGTGGGAATGTGCGAGGCTGGAGGGCAAACGGACGGATTTGTTCCGATTCGAGGAGTCTGGTCGATGTCTGCCACCGCCGAGAATCCCCCAGCGACCGCGACGGCGACCGCGGCCCCCGTCGAAGAGCGGGTCCGCGCCCGTGTGATCACCGACGACCCCCTCTACCGGGCCATCCCCGTCGCTCTGCGTTTCGCCCCCGCCGAGCCGCTGGCCGTACGGATCGTCTTCCCGGCCGACCTGTCCCCCGAGGGCACCGACAACGAGTGGGTCTTCCCCCGGGCCCTGCTGGAGGCGGGCCTCCAGGCGCCGACGGGCACCGGGGACGTGCGCGTCTGGCCCTGCGGCCGCGTCCAGGCGGTCGTGGAGTTCCACTCCCCCGAGGGCGTCGCCGTGGTCCAGTTCGACATCGCCGCGCTGCGCCGCTTCCTGCGGCGCACCTACGCGGCCTCCACCGCCTCCGCCACCCGCTAGCGGCAACGGGCCCGGCCCCGTACTCCCGGTGGTCGGGGTACGGGGCCGGGCCGCGCGGATCGTCGGACCGGTCAGGCGTTGACCAGCTCGCGGTCCTTGTCCGGGCCCTCGTCCTGCGCGGACTCGGCGGCGAGGTGCCGGCGCAGGCTCTCGCCCTCCACGTCCACGTTCGGCAGTACGCGGTCCAGCCACGCCGGCAGCCACCAGGCCTTGTGGCCGAGCAGCGCGAGCACCGCCGGGACGATGGCCATGCGGACCACGAAGGCGTCGAAGAAGACCGCGACGGCCAGGCCGAAGCCGATCATCTTGACCATCTGCTCGCTGGCCCCGATGAAGCCCGCGAACACCGCGATCATGATGACCGCTGCGGCCACCACGACCCGGGCGCTGTACTGGAAGCCGGTCACGACCGCCTGGCCGGGGCGCTCGCCGTGGACGTACGCCTCCCGCATGCGGGTGACGAGGAAGACCTCGTAGTCCATGGCGAGTCCGAAGACCACGCCGACCATGAAGATCGGCATCATCGACATGATCGGACCGGTCTGCTCCACCCCGAAGACCGAACCGAGCCAGCCCCACTGGAAGACCGCGACGACCGCGCCGAGGGCCGCGACGACCGACAGCAGGAAGCCGAGGGCCGCCTTGAGCGGGACCAGGATCGAGCGGAAGACGAGCATCAGCAGCAGGAAGGCGAGGCCGACGACGAGGGCCAGGTAGGGCAGCAGCGCGTCGTTCATCTTCTGCGAGAAGTCGATGTTCATCGCGGTGGCACCGGTCACGAGGACGTCGTCGCCGCTGCCGTCGCGGATCTCGTGGACCAGGTTCTCGGTCTGGGCGGAGGACGGACGGTCCTTCGGGATGACCGTGATCACCGAGGCGTCACCGGCCTCGTTGGCGGTCGGCGGGGTGACCGCCGCGACGCCCTTCAGGCCCTTGACCCGGTCGACCGTGGCGTCCGCCAGGGCCTTGTCCCCGTCGACGACCACCAGCAGCGGTCCGTTGAAGCCGGGGCCGAAGCCCTCCGACAGCAGGTCGTACGCCTGACGCTGGGTGGTGGAGACCGGCTGGGCACCGTCGTCCGGCAGGCCCATCTCCAGCTTGCTCGCCGGAATGGCGACGACCCCGAGGCCGATCACACCGGCCAGCAGCACCATGACGGGGCGGCGCAGGACGAAGCGAGCCCAGCGGGTGCCGCCGTTGGCCTTCTTCTCGGAAGCGGGCCTGCCCTTGCCGAACAGCTTGCTCTTCTCGCCCGCCGGCAGGACCTTCCCGCCCGCGAAGCCGAGGATGGCCGGGACCAGGGTGAGCGCGACGAGCACGGCGATGACCACGGTGCCCGCTGCCGCGACGCCCATCTTGGTCAGCATCGGGATGTTGACCACGGCGAGGCCCACGAGGGCGATGACCACGGTCAGACCGGCGAAGACGACGGCGGAACCGGCAGTTCCGGTCGCCCGGCCCGCAGCCTCGTCCCGGTCGCGTCCGTCGGCGAGCTCCGCGCGGTAGCGGGAGACGATGAACAGGGCGTAGTCGATGCCGACCGCGAGGCCGATCATCGTGGCGAGGGTGGCGGTGGTGTTGCCGAGGTCCAGCACGTTGGCGAGCGCGGTGATGGAGGAGACGCCGATGCCCACGCCGACGATCGCGGTCAGCAGCGGCAGGCCGGCCGCGACCAGCGAACCGAACGTGATCACGAGGACGATCGCGGCGACGAGGATGCCGATGATCTCGCCGGAGCCGGTCTCGGGGGCCACCATCAGCGCGTCACCGCCGATCTGGACGTTCAGGCCCGCGGCCTTCGCGTCGCCGCCCGATTCCTTGAGCGCGTCGCGGGTGGCGTCCTGCAGCTCCATGCCGCTGACGGTGTACTTGGCGCTGATGTAGGCCGTGGAGGCGTCCTGGCTGACCGCCTGAGCCTCGTAGGGGTTGGCCACGGAGGCGATCTGCTCCGCGCCCGGACCGGTCTTCAGTCCGTTGACGATCTTCTCGACCTCGGCCTTGGGGCCGGGGTCGGTGACCTTCGCGCCTTCGGGGGCCTTGACGACGATGCGCGCGGTGGCGCCGTCGGCGGCCATGCCCGGGAACTTCTTGTCCAGCAGGTCGAAGGCCCGCTGGGCCTCCGTGCCGGGTATCGAGAACGATCCGGAGGTGGGAGCGGCCGCGGTGGCCGCGCCGAAGCCGGCGGCGAACAACAGCGCCACCCAGAGAAGGGCGACGAGCCCGCGGCGCCTGAAGGCGCCCCGGCCGAGTCGGTAAAGGAAGGTGGCCACGTCGGTGGTTCTCCCGTTCAGGTCGTGGGATGGATCCGTAGGGATCAGGGCGTGGTGAGCCGGCCCGACGACGAGAGCGGCGTGTCAGGAGCAGCAGGGCGGCATCGTTGCCATGGGCTGGGGACGGGACGGGGACCGTGCTGAACCGGGGAGGTTCAGACGCCGAGGGCGGGGAACACCACGGCGTCGATGAAGTCACCGAGGAACGCCCGGTCCACCGGCCGGTCCTCGATCAGCGGGAGCGCGATGAACGCCCCGATGAGCATGTGCGGTACGAACCCCAGGGCCGGGCACCCCGGGGCGATCTCGCCCCGGTCCACCGCGCGCTGCAGCATCACCTGCAGCCCGGTGATCTCCGGGTCGACCAGCAGGTCCCGCAGCGCCTTGTGGAGCTCCGGGCTCTCGTGGACGGCATGGGCCAGACCCCGCATCAGCGCGGTGTCCTTGGCCATCTGCGCGTCGTCCGAGTGCTCCACCATGAGCGCGAAGTCCCCGCGCAGGCTGCCCGTGTCGATCTCGCGCAGCGAAACGGGCTGCGTGCATCGCAGGGCCTTGGCGACCAGCTCCGGCTTGCTCCCCCACTGGCGGTAGAGGGTGGCCTTGCTGGACTTCGTACGGGCGGCGACCGCGTCCATGGTCAACGCCTCGTAGCCGACGTCACGCAGGAGGTCGAGGACCGCCTCGTGCAGTTCGGCCTGCCGTTCGGGGGTGATCCGGCTGCGCCGGGCCGACATCGCCTCGGTCATCTCCGCGCCTCCATCCGAACGAAACTGTTCCGTACGCTTACGACGATACCCCTCCCTCAAGCGAAACGAAACCGTTCCGTTTCGTTTTAGGGGGTGGCATGGGTCACCAGTACGAGTTGCCGGGGCCCCCTCCCGCGGAAAGCATTGGGGGGTGAGTCACGACGTCGCGTACCTCCGGTTCCCGCACCTGCACGACGACCTCCTGTGTTTCGCCACCGAGGACGACCTCTGGGTCGCCCCGCTGGTCCCCGAAGGCCACACCCCCGGACGCGCATGGCGGATCACCGTCGACCGGACCCGGGTCGGCCACCCCCGCTTCTCCCCCGACGGCCGGCACATCGCCTTCACCACCTGGCGCAGCCTCGACCCCGAGATCCACCTGGCGCCCGTCGACGGCGGCCCCGCCCGGCAGCTGACCCACTGGGGCGCCACCGACACCCGCGTCTGCGGCTGGGACCCCGACGGCAACATCCTCGCCGTCTCCTCGCACGAACAGCCCTTCTCCTACTTCTCCTGGGCCTACAAACTGCCGACCGACGGCAGCCCCGGCGGTCGTCTGCCCTGGGGCCCCGTCTCCGACATCCAGGTGGCCGACATCGGCGGCGAGCACCGCAGCCTGCTGCTGACCGGCAAGCCACCGCACGAGCCCGCCGCCTGGAAGCGCTACCGGGGCGGCGCCATGGGCCGGCTCTGGCTGCACGGGCGCCAGCTGCTGGAGGAGCTCGAAGGCCACCTGGACACCGCGATGTTCGTGGACGGCCGGATCGCCTTCCTCTCCGACCACGAGGGCATCGGCAACCTCTACTCCTGCTCGACCGACGGCACCGACCTGCGCCGCCACACCGACCACGACGAGTTCTACGCCCGGCACGCCTCCAGCGACGGCACCCGGGTCGTCTACCAGTGCGCCGGGGACCTCTGGCTCGTCGAGTCCCTGGCCCCCGACGCCGTCCCGCGCAAGCTCCAGGTCCGCCTCGGCGGCCCCCGCGCCGGCCGGCGGGTCTACCAGGTGCCGGCCGCCAGCCACGTCGACTCGCTCTCCGTGGACGCCACCGGGCGGGCCAGCGCCGTCGTGGTGCGCGGCAGCCTGTACTGGCTGACCCACCGCGACGGGCCGGCCCGGACCATCGCCGACACCCCTGGGGTGCGGGTGCGGCTGCCGGAGATGCTCGGCAGCGGCGGGCAGGTCGCCTACGTCACCGACGCCGAGGGCGAGGACGCGATCGAGATCGCCTACCTGCCCCGGGCCTCCGGGGAGCGGCGGCCGCGCCGGCTGGCCGCGGGCGAACTGGGGCGCGTGACCGAACTGCTCTCCGACCCCGACGGGGAGCGCCTGGCCATCGCCTCGAACGACGGGCGGCTGCTGCTCGTCGACGCCACGGAGGAGTCCGAGGGCCGGGTGACCGAGCTGATCCGGTCCATCAACGGCCCCGTCACCGACCTTGCCTTCTCCCCGGACGGCGCCTGGCTGACCTGGTCGCACCCGGGCATCGGGCGCTCACTGCGACAGATCAAGATGGCCCGCATCTCCGGGCCCGGCGCGCGCACCGTCGTCGACGTCACCAACGGCCGCTTCGCCGACGAGAATCCCGTCTTCACCCGGGACGGGCGCTACTTGGCCTTCCTGTCCTGGCGCGGTTTCGACCCGGTCTACGACGTGCACACCGGCGACCTGTCCTTCCCGCTGGGCTGCCGCCCGTACCTGGTGCCGCTGTCCTCCGCGACCCCCTCGCCCTTCGCGCTCTCGGCCGAGGGACGGCCCGCGGCGGGCGGACTGGATCCGGCCGAGGGCGATGCGGAGACCCCCGGCGACAACGGCGCCGTGACCGTGGAGGTGGAGGGGCTGGAGAGCCGGGTCACCCCGTTCCCGGTGAGCGCCTCGAAGTACTCCGCCCTCTACCCGGTGCACGGCGGCGGGCTGGTGTGGCTGCGCTGGCCGATCTCGGGCGCGCTCGGCGAGACCTTCGCCAACCCCAACGACCTCAGCGGCAAACCCACGCTGGAGCACTTCGACCTGACCAAGGCCCGCAAGAGCGAACTGGCCTCGGGACTGGACTGGTTCGCGGTCAGCGGCGACGGGACCCGGCTGGTGGTCCACGACGACGGCGACCTGCGCGCGGTCCCCGCCACCGAGTCGGGCGACAGCGACTCGACGGTCTACCTCGACCTGCGGCGCATCCTGCACGAGGTGGACCCGGCGGCCGAGTGGCGCCAGGCCTTCGAGGAGGCCGGGCGGATCATCCGCGCCTACTTCTGGGAGCCGAACCTGTGCGGCATCGACTGGGACGGCGTACTGCGCCAGTACCGCCCCCTGGTCGAACGCGTCGCCTCCCCTGACGAGTTCGCCGACCTGCTGCGCGAGGTCCTCGGCGAGCTCGGCACCTCGCACGCCTACGTCTCGCCCGCCCGCCGCAACGAGGGCCCCCCGCACTACCAGCGGGCCATCGGCCTGCTCGGCGCCAACCTCGTCCCCCGGGACGGGACATGGGTGGTGAGCAAGATCCTGCCCGGCGAGTCCTCCGACTCCAAGGCCCGCTCCCCGTTGGCCGGAACCGGCATCCGGGAGGGCGCGGTGCTCACCCACGTGGACGGCCGGCCCGTGGACCCCGTCGCCGGCCCCTACCCGCTGCTGGCGGGAGCGGGCGGGACGACGGTCGAGCTCACCTTCCAGCCGTCGGAGGGCTCCGGCCGCTCCCGCCGGGTCGCCGTCATCCCGCTGATCGACGAGCGACCGCTGCGCTACCAGGACTGGGTGTCCAAACGGCGCCAGGTGGTCCGGGAGCTCAGCGGCGGCCGGTGCGGCTACCTCCACATCCCCGACATGGGCGGCTCGGGCTGGGCGCAGTTCAACCGCGACCTGCGCATGGAGATGTCCCGTCCCGCGCTGATCGTGGACGTACGCGGCAACGCGGGCGGCCACATCAGCGAACTGGTGGTGGAGAAGCTCACCCGCTCCATCCTCGGCTGGGACCTGACCCGCGACGCACAACCCGTCAGCTACGCCTCCAACGCCCCCCGCGGCCCGATCGTGGCACTGGCCGACGAGGCGACCTCCTCGGACGGGGACATGATCACCGCGGCCTTCAAGCTGCTCGGCCTGGGACCGGTGGTGGGCCAGCGCACCTGGGGCGGGGTGGTCGGCATGACCGGCCGCCACACCCTCGGCGACGGCACGGTGATCACGGTGCCGATGAACGCCGCCTGGTTCCCGGAGTACGGATGGTCGGTGGAGAACCACGGGGTGGAACCGGACTTCGAGGTCCTGCGCACCCCGCTCGACTGGGCCGAGGGCAGGCACGCCGGGATGGACGACGCCGTGCACCTGGCACTGGAACTGCTCGAACAGGACCCGGCCGCGATGCCGCCCGGTTACACGGACGTACCTGACCGGCGGCGTCCGAAGCTGCCGCCCAGAGAGTGAACGGGCAGCCGCCGGCGCCCCCTCCGGACCGGTTCGGAGGGGGCGCCGGCCCGCGGTGACGGCCGCGCCCCGGGGGGCATCCCGGTCAACGGCTCTGCGCGCGCTCCTGCTCGTCCGCGGCGCCACCCGCCCCGACCAGGCCCCTGGAGACGCCGGACAGCCGGGGCTCGAAGCGCTTCATCTCGCGCTGCCCGACGGTCGCGATGATCCCGGGCAGGTAGCCGCGCACCCCTTGCATCCCGCGCAGCCACCACTGCGCGTACACGTGCGGCGAGCGCCGCTCGATGCCCGCGACGATCCGGTCGACGGCGGGACCCAGAGGGTAGGTGCGGTTGGACGGCCACGGCAGCCGCTGGCGCAGCTCCCGCATGACCTCGTCCCGGTCGGCGCCGCGCACCATGTCCGTGTCGGTCCAGGAGAGGTAGCCGACCCCCACCCCCACGCCCTTGTGGCCGACTTCGGCACGCAGGCAGTGGGCGAACGCCTCGACGCCGGACTTGGAGGCGCAGTAGGCGGTCATCATCGGCGCCGGGGTGATGGCGGCGAGCGAGGCGATCTGCAGGAAGTAGCCGCGGCTGTCCGTCAGCGCGGGCAAGAAGGCCCGGGCGGTGACGGCCCCGCCGATCAGGTTGACCTCGATCACCCGGCGCCAGGCGTCGGGGTCGGAGTCGGCGAACGGGCCGCCCGCGGCGACGCCCGCGTTGGCGACGACGACGTCGACCTTCCCGAAGCGCTCCGCGACCTCCTGCGCGACGCGCGCCATCGCCTCGTGGTCGGTGACGTCGGCGTACCAGTGCGCGCTGTCGGTGTGCAGGCGCTCGGAGACCTCCTTGAGGGCCTCCGGCTCCAGGCCGACGAGCGCGATCCGCGCGCCGCGGGCCGACAGTTTACGGGCGAGCAGCTCGCCGACCCCTCGGGCGGCCCCGGTGACGACGGCGACCCGGCCTTCCAGACTCCTGCGAGCACTCACGGTGTCTTCTCCTTCTCGGTGGTGTCGAGATCGTCGAGATAGCGCGCGGACAGCTCGCGCAGGACGTGGGTGACGGCTTCGGGGGCCTCGACCGGGGTCATGTGCCCCATGCCGGTGAGCACGGTGAGGCCCACGCAGTGGGGCAGCGCCGCAGCGAGCCCGCGGGCGTGGACGACCGGAGTGAGCCGGTCGTCGCTGCCGCCGATCACGGCGGTGGGGACGGTCAGCCGTGCCACGTCGGCGTCCAGATCCAGCCCGGCCAGTACCCGGGACCAGGCGTGCCGCACCCCGGTGGGGCAGGCGTGGACGATACGGGCACACGCCTCGACCCGGTCGGGCGCGGAACCGGGGCCCATGGTGGCGTACTTGAGGACCGTACGGGCGACCGGCGTGACGGGCCCGAGCGGGGCGCGCGATCCGAGGACCGCGCCGGTGATGCGCGTCCGCACGCGCCCGGGGCGCCCCGGCAGCACCGTGGCCCGCTCGACCAGTCCGGAGCTACCGGTACTGCACAGCAGTGCGGCCGCGGCGTGCTCGGCGAACTCCGGCCGGGCCGCGGCCGCCATGATCGTCATGCCGCCCATGGAGTGCCCCGCGACGACCGCGCGCTCCCCTGGGGCGAGGGTGGCGCCGAGCACCGCCACGAGGTCGTCGGCGAGCGCGGTGGTGCTGTGCTCCCGGGCGGCGGGGCTGCGCCCGTGTCCGCGCTGGTCGTAGGCGATGACCCGGTGGGTGGCGGCCAGGGCCCGTATCTGCGCGGCCCAGAACGCCGTGGAGCAGGTCCAGCCGTGGGCCAGCACCACGGCCGGCGCCCCCTCGTCCCCGTGCACCTCGACGTGCAGGCGGGCCCCGTCGGCGGAGACGGCGACGAGTTCGCGGCGGGCGGCGGGTGGGGCGTAGGGACCGGAGGTGACGTGCGCCGGCCGGCTCACGCGGCGCCCTCCGCCTGCGCGGCGAGCGGTGCGGAGGCTGGCGCGGCGTCAGCGGCGGGCGCGGTGGAGGTGGCGGGCGCGGTAGCGGTGGCCGGGGGCGCCGCCGCGACCCGATCGCGCTCCCGTACCCGGACGACCTCGTACTCCCCCAGGTCGACGCTGCGCGTCTCGCGACGGAACTCACCGGTCGTGCCCGGCCAAACCGTCGTGTTGCGCCCGTTCGCATCGAGGTACCAGCTGGTGCAGCCGCCGGTGTTCCAGACCGTCCGCTCCATCCGGGTCTGCACCTGCCGGTTCCATTGGTTCACGGCCGAGGGGCGCGCGGCGAGGGCGACCCTGCCTCCCAGCACGCCCAACTGCCGCAGGTAGTCGGCCATGTAGTTCAGCTGGGACTCGATCATGAGGATCATCGAGCTGTTCCCGAGCCCGGTGTTCGGTCCGATGATCGTCATCCAGTTCGGGAAGCCGGCCGCGGTCGCCCCGCGCAGCGACTGCATCCCGTCCTTCCAGTGCTCGGCCAGGGTCCTGCCGTCCGCACCCACCACCCGGTCGGCGATCGGCATGTCCGTGACGTGGAAACCCGTACCGAAGACGATCGCGTCGGCCTCGGTCTCGGTCCCGTCGGCCGCGACCAGGACCGAGCCCCGGACCTCCTTCAGCCCGGAGGCGACCAGGTCCACATGGGGCTGGGCCAGCGCGGGGTAGTACTCGCTGGAGAGCAGGATCCGCTTGCAGCCGATCCGGTAGGACGGCGTCAGCTTGGCGCGCAGCTGCGGGTCCTTGATCGACCGGGCGATGTTCGCCTTCGCGAGCGCCTCGACGAGTCCGAGCCGGTTCGGCCGCTTGGTGAAGGCGCTGACCTGGAGTTCCCGGATGCCCCACAGCAGCCCCCGGCGGGCGGCGCGGGTGAAGGGCAGCTGCCGGTGCAGCCAGCGTTCCACGGCCGAGATCGCCCGGTCGGTACGCGGCATCACCCACGGCGGGGTGCGCTGGAAGAGCGTCAGGCGCTCCACCTCGGGGGCGATGGCCGGCACGATCTGGATCGCGGAGGCTCCCGTGCCGATCACGGCGACGCGCTTGCCGGCGAGGTCGTAGTCGTGGTCCCAGCGCGCGGAGTGGAAGACCTTGCCGGGGAACCCGGCGAGTCCCGGCACCTCCGGCAGCTTCGGCTCCGACAGCGGCCCGGTCGCCGAGACCACCACGTCGGCGGTCAGCTCGCCCCGTGCGGTCTCGATCTCCCAGCGCAGCTCGTCCGCGTCCCAGCGCATCATCAGGACCTCGGAGTCGAGCCGGATGTGCCGGCGCAGGCCGAAGGTGTCCGCGACGTGCTCCAGGTACGCGCGGATGGCGGGCTGCCCGGAGAAGGTCCGCGGCCAGTCCGGGTTCGGCGCGAAGGAGAAGGAGTACAGGTGGGACGGGACGTCGCAGGCGCATCCCGGATAGCTGTTGTCCCGCCAGGTTCCCCCGACCGAGTCCGCCCGTTCCAGTACGACGAAGTCCGTGATCCCCTCGCGCCGCAGCCGTACGGCGGCCCCGAGTCCGCCGAACCCGGACCCGATCACCGCCACCCGTACGTGCTCGCGCCCCCTCGCGCCCGCCCTTGCCGCCCATGCCCGCCGCCTTCCGCCTCATCCGCAGTTCCAGCCACGCAACGCCGCAACGCACCACATCATCGAAACACTGCCAGCAATCACTGGCACAATCGGGAGGGTAGAGCAGCTCCGTACTCATGGGTAGGGGGCGGACCCGGAAAGTTACCGTTGGTACGCCATAGGCTGCGTCCGTGGCGAAGGATGAGATGCAAGCGAAGCCGGTGCGCGAGTACCGCACCGAGGAACTGGCCGCGGCGGCCGGCATCCCGGTGCGCACCCTGCGCTTCTACCGGGAGCGCAAACTGCTGCCACCGCCCCGCCGCGAGGGCCGCATCGCCTGGTACGACGACCACCACCTGGCCCGGCTGCGCACCATCGCCGGCCTGCTGGAGCGCGGCCACACCCTCGGCGGCATCGCCGAGCTGACCGCCGCCTTCGAAAGCGGCCGTGACGCCGGCCAGCTGGGTGAGCTGCTCGGCATCGGCTGGTCGGAGGAGACCCCGGTCCGGCTCACCCCGGAGGAACTGGCCGACTACTTCGAGGGCGAGGTCACCCCGGAGAACCTGGCGGCCTCCCTCGAACTCGGCTACCTCGCCGTCGACGGCGACACCATCGTGCACGTCAGCCGCCGGCTGCTGGACGTCTCCTCGGCGCTGGTCCGCGAGGGGGTGCCGCTGGCCGCCGTCCTGGAGACGGGGCGCCGGGTCCGCGAACACGCGGACGCCATGGCGCTGCTGTTCGCCGGGCTGATCTCGGACCACATCGCGCCCGAGGCACTCACCCGGCTGCGCCCGCTCGCCACGAGCGTGGTCGAGGCCGAGCTGACGATGGCGATGGACCGCCTGCTGGCGTCCACCGCCCCGCCCTCCGATCAGACGCCGAGCTCGTAGACGACGGTCACGGGCGCGTGGTCGGACCAGCGCTCCGGGTGCGTCTCGGCCCGCTCGACGAAGGCCTTCACGGCCTTCGCGGCCAGCCCCGGGGTCGCCACCTGGAGGTCGATGCGCCAGCCGGCGTCGTTGTCGAAGGCGCGGCCCCGGTAGGACCACCAGGAGTACGGGCCCTCGGTGCCGGGGTGCAGCGCGCGCACCACGTCGACGTAGCCGGCCTCCGAGTAGACCGTGCCCAGCCAGGCGCGCTCCTCGGGGAGGAAACCGGCGCTCTTGCGGTTGGTCTTCCAGTTCTTGAGGTCAGCCTCCTGGTGGCAGATGTTCCAGTCGCCGCAGACCACGACCTCGCGCCCGTCGGCTGCGGCCCGGACCTTCAGCTCGGCGAGGTAGGCCAGGAACTCCCCCATGAAGCGGTACTTCTCGTCCTGCTTCTCCGTGCCCGCCTCGCCGGAGGGCAGGTAGAGGCTGGCCACGGTCACACCGGGCAGGTCGATCTCCAGGTACCGGCCGGAGGTGTCGAACTCCTCGCTCCCGAACCCGACCCGCACCCGCTCCGGCGCACGCCGCGTGTACAGCGCGACCCCGGCCCGCCCCTTGGCGGCGGCCGGCGCGAAGACGGTGTGCCAGCCCTCGGGCGAGCGGATCTCGGCCGGGATCTGCCCCTCCTCGGCCCGTACCTCCTGCAGGCAGACCACGTCGGCGTCGGATCCCGCGAGCCACGCCCCGAAGCCCTTCTTGGCGGCGGCCCGGATCCCATTCACATTCACGGAGGTCACAGTGAGCATCCCTGCACCATAGCGGGAGGGTTCCGTACGATGTTCGGATGTCTCATGGGATCGACCTCCGCACCGTGCCGTACGACCACCCGGACGCGGTCAAGCTCGACGACCGGGTGCAGCTCGAATACCAGGAGCGCTACCAGGGCGAGGGCGACGCCACCTTCATGGACCCGGCGATGTTCGCCCCGCCGAGGGGCCTGTACATCGTGGCGTACGACACGACCGGCGCCCCGGTGGCGACCGGGGGCTGGCGCAGCCAGGAGCAGAACGACGAGGGCTACTCGGACGGCGACGCCGAACTCAAGCGGATGTACGTCGTCCCGGAGGCCCGCGGCCTCGGCCTGGCCCGCCGCATCCTCGCGGCCCTGGAGGCGGACGCCCGCGCGGCCGGACGCCGGCGGATGGTCCTCGAAACGGGCGACCGCCAGCCGGAGGCGATCGCCCTCTACCTCTCCGAGGGCTATACCCCCTCGCCGAAGTTCGGCTTCTACCGCTTCCACGAGTCCAGCCGCTGCATGGCCAAGCCGCTCCAGCAGCCGGCCCGCACCTGAGGCGCCGCCCTACCGCGGGAGCCAGGCGGCCCGGTCCGTCCCCCAGCGGGACGGGCCCGCGGCCCACTCCCCGAAGGGGCTGGCCGCGTGCCGCAGCACCCCGTACCCCGACCCGGTCTCTCGCAGCCACGGCTCGGCCGCGTACTGCGGCGCCCCCGCACCGTCCCGCGCCCGGGCCCCGGCCAGCCCCCTGACCAGCCACGAAGCCGTCCCGGCCAGGGAGAACCGCATCCCCCGCCCGCCGCCCCCGGCCAGCGCCCGCAGCACCCCGGCCGCCATCAGGTATCCGGTCCCGTGGTCCAGCGCCTGCGCCGGCAGCACCCCGGGGGTCCCGTCCGGGCCCGCGCACGCGGCGGCGATCCCGTAGCCGGCCTGCACCAGCGAGTCGAAGCCCCGCCGCCCGGCCCACGGCTCCGGCGCCCGCCACCCCCAAGCGCACAGCTCGGCCACCACCAGCCCCGGCCGCCGCTCCAGCAGGTCCCGCACCCCGAGCCCGTAGCGCTCCAGCGCCCCCGGCCGGTACCCGGTCACCACCACATCGGCCCCCGCCAGCAGGTCCTCGAAGGCCGACCGGTCGGCGGCCCGCGCCAGGTCCAGCAGCGCCGACCGCTTGCCGAAGCCGGTGTCCGCGTACGCGTCGTCCGCCTCCGGCAGCCCCGGTGCGTCGATCCGCAGCACGTCCGCGCCCAGCAGGCCGAGCGTGCGCGTGGCGACGGGCCCGGCGATGACCCGCGTCAGGTCCAGCACCCGGACCCCGGCGGCGGGCCGGCCCGGAGGAGCCCCGCCGAGCGCCCGCCCCCGAGCCGCCGCGGCGCCCACGACCTCCACCAGCGGCTGCGGATCCCCGTAGCGCGACGCCACGGCGACGGCGAGACCGCCGGCCCCGTACACGGCCTCCTGCACCCCGACGGCCGTCCGTCCGGCCACTGTGGCGCGCAGTGCCTCCGGCGTCGCGGAGGGCAGCCCCAGCGCCCGTACGAGCGCGGCCTCGTGGTGGGGGTAGTTGGCGTGCGTACGGACCCAGCCGTCCGCGGCCCGCCAGAAGCCGGACAGCGGAGCGAACGTCACCGTGGGCCGGCCGGCGACCCGCAGATGGCGTTCGCTGACGAAGGCGGTGGCCACCGCGGCCTCGTGGACCGTGGCAGGCCCGACGTCCCCCGCCGCCCCCGCGGCCCGCACCGCGGCCAGCTCCGCCGCCGCCAGCCCGCAGACCGCGACGGTGGCACGCGCCAACTCACGCACCGGCAGCGGCCCTTCCCCAAGGTTGCCGGCTCCCTCGAACCGGACCCGGTCCACCCGTTCCGCTGCGCCGCCGAGGGCCTGCCAGGCCTGGGCCGTCGCGCCGTCCCGTTCACAACCGATCGTCATGGACGTATCTTCGCCCCGAAGTCGGCCGGAAGTAGCCGTACTCCTCGCACAACACCGTGCTCCTGCACCGCCTTTCGGCGGAACGGGATCCCGCGACAATCCCTGAGAGCTACTCGGGAACCGGCGTCCGCGGGACGTTCACGAGCGCCCCCGATCGAGCGTGCGGGACGCCCTCGGCCGCCTGCGGCAGGGCTTCCCCCCTCGCACGTCCGATCAGTCCCAGTGGTGGACCCAGGTGCGCCGCCCGAGGAGTTCGCGGGCGGCGTACGCCTCCAGCGTGCCGTGTGGATTCCGGTCGAGGTCGTCAGGACAGAAGGCGGCGTGCTCCGCGGCCACGGCCACCGCCTCCTCCAGCGTGGTGGGCGGCGCGGCGACCGAGAGGACGAGCCGGTTCGCGGTGAGCGCCACGACCCGGGTGCCGAAGCGCTCGTCCCAACTGCGCAGGACGGCGCTGAGGACACCGGCGTCGTCCTCGTGATGCAGCGCGCCGGACCAGCCGACGGCCGCGGGTATGTCGGCGTTGCATTCGGCGGACACCAGGGCGAGGCGCGGCTCTGCCAACCAGGAGTCATCACCCGACAGGACATCGGCCAATTGGGCTGCCTGCACCTCGGGATCGACGTCGGACGACACCGCCCCGGCGAGTCCCGGCCACGGCGCGTCGAAACGGGCCACCGCTCCCCCGGACTTCTCGCGGAGCTCCGACCAGTGGTAGGACAGCATCTCGTCGGCTCCCAGGTCCTCCGGATAGGACAGGTTTCCGCACATCAGGTCCCACCCCTCCGGGTCTCCCGACGGGCCGCCGACGTCCACCAGCACCGGCACGAGGTCCGCCGCTCGGCGCGCGGCGGACTGTGCGGACCACTGCCCGGGCACGGCACGCGCATCGGCCAGCCACATCAGCGGATACGGCCAGGGTCCTTGGTAGGTCTCGTTCAGCAGCCTCCCCGAGGGAAGGTCGAGCCCGAGCGCCCGCCGGCCCGCGTCATCCGCGAGCCGGGGCAGGTTGTTCGTCTCCGTCACCATGCGAAGACAGTAGGGGAGAGATCCGACAACGCTCCCGACGGCCGGACCCGCCACCTCACACGGCCGGCTCCCGCACCCGGAAGGCCGGCCCTCCACACGACCGCCTGACGCCTCGAAACGGGCTCTCGGGATGGCCGCGCCCAGGAAAGGCCCCCGCCCGTGATGCGGACACCGCCTCGACAGACCCGGGTGCTCAGGAGTGGGAGAGCACGACCACGTCGTAACGTGCCACGACAGGAACGGGCCGGGCGAGCAGCTCCGCCGGGGCATCGGTGGCCGAACCGCGAAGGCCCTCGTCGCACCGCTCGGCGGTGAGGCAGGTGAGCTGCGACTGCGGCCGGGGGGCATCCGCGCGGGGCAGTCGCGAGGACTGACGGCAACCCGATGGCTGAACGACGTGGTCTCCCGCACGGCGAAACCAGCCGCCACGAAGTCAGTGATCACTGCTCGCTCGCCGGAGCAACGCAGAAGAAGACGCTGCCCCCGGTGGGCCATCGGCGCCCATTCCGCCCGGCAAGCCCGGAAACGCCGAGATCCCGCCCCGCCTTTCGGCGGAACGGGATCTCGTGACGATTCCTGAGAGCTACTCAAGAACTGTCGTCTGTGGACCTGTGGGGATTTGAACCCCAGACCCCCTCGATGCGAACGAGGTGCGCTACCAGACTGCGCCACAGGCCCTTGCGACGTGTGAAACATTAGCACCCCTGCGCCGGTGCTCCAAAACGCGTTCCCGCGAGGGTCCGCGCAGGTCACCGATCACTCGTTCGCGGCGCGCGGGCGGCCCTCGCTCTCGTACTGGTCGAACAGCGGGGTGCGGCCACGGCCCTGGCCGCGGGGGCGCTGGGCGGTCCGCTCCTGCGCGTCGTCCTCGGCGGGCGCCGGGGCGGGTACCGCCGGCTGGGCGCGCAGGCGCGGCTCGGTCGGCTCGGCCGTGCTGGAGCGGGTCGCGCTCCAGGCGTCCGGGGTCACAGGACCGGTGGCCCGGGGGGCGACCGGGGCCGTCACGTACGTCGGCAGCGGGACCGGGACCGGCTCCCAGCTGTCGCCGCGGGCGGGGCCGCGTTCACGCTCGCGCTGCTGGTCCACCCACTCGGCGTGGTCGGTCTGCTCGACCAGCGCGCGCCGTCCGGCCTCCTGGGGGGAGACCGGTGGAGCGGGGTCCGGTTCGCCCGCCGCGTCGGCGCCCTCCTCGGGGTGGCGACGGCGCGGGCGGTCCTCGCGCAGCTGCCGCGCGGCCGCCTCGGCACGCCGCCGGTCCATGGTGAAGGCGTAGCGCCGCCGTTCCTGGACCCGCAGGTGGCCGATGTACGCACTCAGCAGAAGGGCGGGCACGGCGGGGGCCCACAGGTAGCGCAGGCCGCCCACCGCCGCGACGACGGCGCCCGCGGTGAAGACCAGGAAGAGGAGTGCGGTGGTGCGCCGGCGGCGCGCGAGGACCCGGAGGCGCTTCTCGCGCCGGGCACGCTCCGCCCGCTGCTCCCGCTCGGCGGCTGCGGCGCGCGGCTCCGCCCTGGTCGGGGACACGCCGAGGGCCCGGGCGTCGGCGTCGACGGAATCGACCGTCTCCGTCGCGGCGTCCGGGTCCGCGTGGGGCTGGGGCTCCGCCTCTTCGTCACCGCGCTCACGCAGTCCCTTGGCGTAACGGCGCTCCATTCCCGCCCGGCCGGAAAGCAGCCGAATGGCAGTGGAGAAGCGTTCCGTCGGACGGGCCTCGTTCAGCTCGTCCTGCCTCCGGAGCCACATGGGCACCAAGTAGGCGGCCCAGGCCCCGACAATGACTGCGTAGATGAGGCCGCTGCTGCTCACACCTCACACCGTAGAGGGGCGCGGGCGAGGGGATCGGCCAATTGGGCCGGCGTGTCGCGCGATCTCGCTGATATCACGGACTTTTTTTGTGATTCTTCGGATCAGGTTATGGGCGAATCGGTTACCTCGGGGCATTAATTCGAACAGATATTCGTTTATCGCGGGCGGCGGCTTCCGCCGTACCTCCCTATTTCGGCGGGGACTGCGAGTGGCGCGCCCGGTGCCAGCGGCGCAGCAGACCCTCCGGCACCTCCTCCGCGGTGATCGCGTACACGAGGTGGTCGCGCCAGGCCCCGTCGATGTGGAGGTACCGCGGGCGCAGCCCCTCCTCGCGCAGCCTCAGCTTCTCCACGACTCGCCGGCTCGGCCCGTTCTCGGGGCGGATGCACACCTCGATCCGGTGCAGGCCGACCTTCCGGAAGCAGTGGTCGACCGCCATCGCGACCGCCGTCGGCATCACGCCGCGGCCGGCCACGTCGCGGTCCACCCAGTAGCCGATGTGCGCCGCGCACATCGAGCCCCAGGTGATCCCGGCGACCGTCAACTGGCCCACCAGCCGCCCCTGGTACTCGATGACGAAGGGCAGCATCCGGCCCGCGTTCGCCTCCGCCCGCAGGTGGCGGACCATCTGGCGGTACGTGGGCCGCTGGATCACCGGCCCCCACGGCGCCGGCGGCGGGATCGTGGCCTCCCACGGCCGCAGCCAGTCGCGGTTGCGCTGGTTGACCTCGCGCCAGTCCTTCTGGTCGCGCAGTCGTATCGGCCGGAGCGTGACGTCGCCGTCGGTCAGGACCACCGGCCAGGTGGGGCCGTTCAGCTCGCGCTCCCGGTGGGTCCCGCAGGTCTGGGGTGGTCCCCGCCCCGGATCTGGTCCACCGCGTGCGGCAGGATGCGGGACAGGACCGCCAGGCCGTCACGCACCCCGCCCGTGGAACCGGGCAGGTTGACGATCAGGGTGCGCCCGGCGACACCGGCCAGGCCCCGGGACAGGGCCGCGGTCGGCACCTTCGCCAGGCCCTCGGCGCGGATGGCCTGGGGGATGCCGGGGACCTCGTAGTCCAGCACCCGCGCGGTGGCGTCCGGGGTGCGGTCGGTCGGCGAGATCCCGGTGCCACCCGTGGTCAGGATCACGTCGTACGCGGCGGACACGCCCTCGCGCAGCGCCTGTTCGACGGGATCGCCGTCCGGGACGACCCGGGGGCCGTCCACCCTGAAGCCGAGCTTCTCCAGCGCCTCCGCGAGCAGCGGGCCGCCCCGGTCGGCGTACACGCCCTGCGAGGCCCGATTGGAGGCGGTGACGACGAGCGCCCTGCCCAGGGACCCGTCCGGAGCCGCACCGGTCTCCTGCTCGCCCGCCGCGTGGTGGCTGTGCACCTCCCCGCCGCGCGGGGCGTTCACGAGCGCACCCAGTCGCCGGACTTGCCGCCGGTCTTCTCCTCCACCCGGACGTCCGTGATGACCGCGCCCTTGTCGACGGCCTTCACCATGTCGATCACGGTGAGTCCGGCGACCGCGACGGCGGTCAGCGCCTCCATCTCGACGCCCGTGCGGTCGGTCGTCCTGACGGTGGCGAGGATCTCCACGGCGTCGTCGGCGACCGACAGGTCGACCTTCACGCCCGAGACGGCCAGGGGGTGGCACAGCGGGATCAGGTCCGGGGTCTTCTTCGCTCCCATGATCCCCGCGATGCGCGCCGTGGCGAGGGCGTCCCCCTTGGGCACGCCCTCGCCGCGCAGCAGCTCGATCACCCGCGGGGAGACGAGTACGCGCCCGCTGGCGCGCGCCGTCCGGGTGGTGACGTCCTTGGCGGAGACGTCGACCATCCGGGCCGCGCCGGCCTCGTCGATGTGGGTGAGCCTGCTCTCGGTACTCATTGCTGTGCCGCTCCGCTCTGGGCCCGCGGGCCTGTGTGGTGCGACACACGCTACCCGCACGGGCCGCCGGAGGGGCGGGCCGGGGGAACGGTCCGGGCGGGCGGGAACGGACGCCCGGCTCAGCCGAGCAGGATCACTTCCAGCTCGGTGCCGGGCTCCACCGAGGTGACGTCCTCCGGTACGACCATCAGGGAGTCGGCGTGCGCCAGTGCGGCGATCAGGTGGGACCCGGATCCACCGACGGGGCTGACCGTGCCGCTCCCGGCGTCGTACTTCCCGCGCAGGAACTGGCGGCGGCCGGCCGGGGAGCCGAGCGCCTTGTCGGCCCTCAGCACGGCCCGCACGCTCGGCCGCCGGACCTCGGACTCCGGCAGCCCCATGAGGGCGCGGATCGCCGGGCGCACGAACAGTTCGAAGGAGACGTAGGAGGAGACGGGGTTCCCGGGCAGTGCCAGCAGCGGGGTGTGGTCCGGGCCGATCGTGCCGAAGCCCTGCGGCTTGCCGGGCTGCATGGCGAGCTTGCGGAAGTCGATCCGGGTCGCGTCCACGTCGGCGTCGTCCTCGCCCGGGCCGGACAGGCCGGGCGCGGCGGGCGAGCCGGCCGGGGAGAGCGCCTCCTTGACCACGTCGTAGGCGCCGACGCTGACGCCGCCTGTGGTGACCAGCAGGTCGGCCCGGATGAGCTGGTCCTCGATGGTGGAGCGCAGGGTGTCCGCGTCGTCCGCGACGGCCCCGACCCGGTAGGCGATGGCTCCGGCGTCCCGCGCGGCCGCCGCCAGCGCAAAGCTGTTGGAGTCGTAGATCGTGCCGGCGGCGAGCGGCTCGCCGGGCTGGACCAGCTCGCTGCCGGTGGACAGGACCACCACCCGCGGGCGGGGGCGCACCCGGACGGTGCCGCGTCCGATGGCGGCCAGCAGGGCGATCTGGGGCGGGCCGAGGACCGTTCCGGCGGCGAGGGCGAGGTCGCCCGCCTGGACGTCGCTGCCGCGGGCGCGGACGTGTGCCCGCGGCTCGGCGGCGCGGTGCACGCGCACCTCTCCGGCCGACCGCTCGGGGGCGGAGCTGGCCGGGGTCATCCCGGCGGCGGCCCCGCCTCCGGTGCCGCCGTCGGTCCACTCCACCGGCACGACGGCTTCCGCGCCGGGTGGCATCGGGGCGCCGGTCATGATCCTGGCGGCCTCACCGGGGCCCACGGTGGGCAGCTCACCGCTGCCCGCCGCGACGTCCCCGATCACCGTCAGCACCGCGGGGAACTCCTCGCTGGCGCCCTGGACGTCGGCCGTGCGGACGGCGTAGCCGTCCATGGAGCTGTTGTCGAAGGGCGGGAGGGCGACGGGCACGGTGACGTCCTCGACCAGGACACAGCCCTGGGCGTCCGGCAGCTGGAGCTCGATCGGCTCCAGCGGCCGGACGGCCCCGAGGACGTCCGCGAGGTGCTCGTCCACGGACCACAGACGGTGGCCGGTGTCCTGCGGTGCGGAACTGCTCAAGGTGCTACATCTCCTCCGTGACGTAACGGTGAAGCCAGGTGCGGAACTCGGGGCCCAGGTCCTCGCGCTCGCACGCGAGGCGGACGATGGCCCGCAGGTAGTCGCCGCGGTCCCCGGTGTCGTAGCGACGGCCCCGGAAGACCACGCCGTGCACCGGGCCGCCCACGCTCTCGTCGGCGGCCAGCTTCTGCAGGGCGTCGGTGAGCTGGATCTCCCCACCGCGGCCCGGCTCGGTCTCCCGCAGTATGTCGAAGATCGCGGGGTTGAGGACGTAGCGTCCGATCACCGCGTAGTTGCTGGGGGCGTCCTGGGGTTCCGGCTTCTCGACGAGGCCGGTGATGCGGACCACGTCCTTCTCGTCGGTGGCCTCGACGGCGGCGCAGCCGTAGAGGTGGACGTTGGCCGGGTCGACCTCCATCAGGGCGATGACGGTGCCGCCGGTGCGGGCGTGGATGTCGGCCATCTGGCGCAGCAGGGGGTCGCGCGGGTCGATGAGGTCGTCGCCGAGGAGGACGGCGAAGGGCTCGCGGCCGACGTGCGGCTCGGCGCACAGCACCGCGTGGCCGAGGCCCCGCGGGTCGCCCTGGCGGACGTAGTGCATGGTCGCGAGGTCGCTGGACTCCTGGACCTTCTTCAGCCGGTCGTCGTCGCCCTTGGCGGTGAGGGCCGACTCCAGCTCGTAGTTGCGGTCGAAGTGGTCCTCCAGGGCACGCTTGTTACGCCCTGTGATCATGAGGACGTCGTCGAGCCCGGCCGCGACGGCCTCCTCGACCACGTACTGGATGGCCGGCTTGTCCACAACCGGGAGCATTTCCTTCGGGGTCGCCTTGGTCGCCGGGAGGAAGCGGGTACCGAGGCCAGCGGCCGGAATGACGGCCTTCTTGATCACGGGGTGCAACATAGTCATGGCCAGAACGATAGTGGGTCCTGTCGAACACCCGACGAGGTCACGGCAGACAGATCCATTTATGCCCTGATGCGAAGGACAGCTGATTCCCGTGGCAGAGACCCCGCCCACCACGTCCGCCAAGTCCGAGCTGCGCCGGGAACTCCTCGCGGCCCGTCGCGCCTTGACCCCCGAAGCCCGCCGCACGGCGGCCGCGGCGCTGGCCGTCACCGCCCTCCAACTGCCCGAACTGGCCACTGCGCGCACGGTGGCGGCGTACGTCTCGGTCGGCGGCGAGCCGGGCACCCGCGCACTCCTCGATGCCCTGCGCGCGGCCGGCAAGCGGGTACTGCTCCCCCTCCTGCTGCCCGACAACGACCTCGACTGGGCGGCGTACGAGGGTCCCGGCAGCCTCGCCGAGGCCGCCCACCCGGGGAAGATGCGGCTGCTGGAGCCCTCCGGCCCGGCGCTCGGACCGGACGCGGTGACGGAGGCCGACGCGGTGCTGCTGCCCGGGCTCGCGGTGGACGGGCGCGGTATGCGGCTCGGCCGCGGCGGGGGCAGCTACGACCGGGTACTGGGGCGGCTGGAGCGCGCCGGGGCGCATCCGGCGCTGGTCGTGCTCCTCTACGACGACGAGGTGGTCGCGCGGGTCCCGGAGGAACCGCACGACCACCCCGTCCAGGCGGTGGCCACCCCGTCGGGGGTGCGCCGCTTCAGCCCGTGACCCGGCTCACGACCCGGCCGGCCGCAGGGTCAGGGTGTCGACCGTGGCCTTGTCGACGGCCTCCTTGCCGAAGGGCCACTCCAGCAGCTCGCCCGTGGCCCACATCTGCGTCTGGTCCGTGTAGTGCGAGTTGTACGCGTGACCCGAGGCGCCCGTGAGGTTGATCCAGCGGGACTTGTCGAGGTCGCTGAGGTTGACGACCATCCGCATCGACGGCACCCAGGTGATCCCGTAGCCACTGGAGGCGTTCCAGCCGGTGGCGTTGACGGTCGCCTCGCCGCCGCCCACGTTCCACGGGCCGCGGTTGAGGAGCCACTGCAGGAAGCCGGGGCCCTCGGTGCCGATCGTCTGGTTCTTCAGGTTGAGCTGGTGCAGCCGGCCCCAGCTCCAGGTGGACTGGTCCTTGCCGAGCTTGGCGGTGAGCTCCCAGCGGGCGTCCGCCATGGCCCGGGCGAACAGCTCGTCACGGGTGGTGGTGGCCGGCTTGTTCAGGCCCTTGGCGGGGACGCTCCACCACGGCGACTTCTCGTCCTTGACCAGGCGGCGGACCACCTCGAACCAGCGGTCGCCGCCGTCGGGCTGCGCCGAGCCGGCGTCGCGGGTTCCGCATTCGCGGACGGTCTTGGCGAGGTCGTCGGCCGGGCCGGTGCCGTTGCCCAGGACGTTCATGCAGCTGCCCTCGATCCGCAGTTCCTTGGGCATCTTGTCGCCGAAGGCCAGCTTGAGGACGTTGCGCCAGACCGCGTTGAAGTAGGCGGCGGCCGCCGAGTCGGACTCCTGGGTGTAGTTCCAGCCGTCCAGCAGCTTCTGCGCGGCGCGCACGCCCGGGTCCGACACCTCGATCTTCGCCAGCATCGGGGTCAGCAGCGCGGCGATCTCGCTGCTGTTGTCCATCTGCATGGTGCGCATGTCGTCGGTCGAGATCTTCCCGCCATCCTTGATCTTCGCCTCGATGAGGTCGTTGATCCGCTGGCTGCGGGCGCCGTAGCCCCAGTCGGTGGTCAGCAGGTGCGGGTACTTGCCCGCGCCGGTCCCGTTCTCCGCGACGGCCTGGTTGGCGGTGACGATGTAGCCGCGCGCCGGGTTCTGGTCCCAGGGCAGCTCGTTCTGCGGGATGTAGCCGGTGTTGCCGTCTCGGCCGCCCTTCCAGGCGTACTTGGAGTCCCAGCCCGGGGCGGGCATCCGGCCGTCGCCCTGGCCGCGCAGCGGGATGCGGCCGGGGGCCTGGTAGCCGATGTTGCCGTTGGCGCCCTTGTTGTCGGCGTAGATCAGGTTCTGGGAGGGGACGTCGAAGTCGGCGGCCGCCTTGCGGAAGTCGTCGAAGTTCTTGGCCTGGTTGAGCTTGAAGACCGCGTCCATCGTCCTGCCCGGGTCCAGCGCGGTCCAGCGCAGGGCGATGGCGTAGCCGTCGCCGCGGTCGGGGGCGGAGCTGTCGACCGGGGCGCGGGTGCCCACCGTGGCGAGCTCCTCGCTACGGTCCGAGACGAGCGGACCGTTGTTGGTGGTGCGGACGGTGATCTTCTTGCTGCTGCCGCCCGCGATCTTGATCACCTCTTCGCGGGAGGTGAAGGGGAGCACCCGGTTGTCGTAGACGTAGCCCTCGGGCTTGATCTGTTCGAGGTAGAGGTCGGTGACGTCGGCGCCGAGGTTGGTCATGCCCCAGGCGATGTCGGTGTTGTGGCCGATGACCACGCCGGGCATCCCGGAGAAGGTGTAGCCGGCCACGTCGTACTTGCACTCGGCCGAGACGGCACGGCAGTGCAGGCCCATTTGGTACCAGACCGAGGGCAGTTGCGGCGACAGGTGCGGGTCGTTGGCGAGCAGCGGCTTGCCGGTGGTCGTGTACTTGCCCGAGATGACCCAGGAGTTCGAGCCGATGCCGCTGCCGTTGGGGCCGAGGATGGCCGGAACCTTCTCCAGGGTGTCGGCGAGGGCGCTCAGCTGGGTGCGCAGGCCCACGGTGGCGCCCTGGGCGGTGGCGTTGCCGGCGAGGCCGGTGGCCTCACCGGCGGCCGGGGCGGTGGAGGCCCGGTTGGCGACGGCACCGCCGGAGCCGGAACCGGAACCACTGCCGGAGCCGGAACCACTGCCGGAGCCGGAACCACTGCCGGAGCCGGAACCACTGCCGGAGCCGCTGCCCGAGCCCGAGTTTCCGGTCTGGCCCTGGGGGGTGTACTTGCCGCCGTCGACCTTGCCGCCCTCGACGACCGGCTTGTTCCGGTCGAACGGGTAGGGCGGGTAGAGCTCGGCGATCTGCTCCTGCGAGAGCTTGCTCGCCATCAGCGACCGGTCGATCTCGTCCTGCATGTTGCCGCGCAGGTCCCAGGCCATCGCCTTGAGCCAGGCCACCGAGTCCACCGGCGACCACTGCTCGGGCTGGTAGCCGTCGCTGAGCTTGAGGGCCGCGTGCTCGACGGACAGGGTCTTGCCGGACTTGCCCTTCAGGTACGCGTTGACCCCGTCGGCGTAGGACTGCAGGTTCTTCTTCGTCTCGGCGGAGAGCTTGGTGTCGTACTCCTCCTGCGCGACCTGGCGCCAGCCCAGGGTGCGCAGGAAGGCGTCGGTCTCGACCTGGCCGGCGCCGAACATCTCCGACAGCCGCCCCGCGGTCATGTGGCGGCGTACGTCCATCTCCCAGAAGCGGTCCTGCGCGTGCACGAAGCCCTGCGCGCGGAAGAGGTCGTCGTCGCTGTCCGCGTAGAGCTGGGGAATGCCGTTGGCATCGCGCTTCACCTCGACCGCCCCCTTCAGGCCGGGCACGTCGAGGGAGCCGGTCGTCTGGGGGAAGGAGGCGCGCACGCTGTCCACGCTCCAGTACGCCCCGTAGCCGAGGCCCGCGACGAGTCCCAGGACCAGTACGAGCACGATCAGACGGGCGCGTCGTCCCTTCTTCTTGGTGGGAGGAGCGGTTTCGTTGGCGGGCATCGCTGTCCTTAGAGGGGCAGGGTGGTCCTGGGAGTGCTGGGAGCAACCATAGGCGCAGGACCGACTCCGTTGATCCGCCAGGGGTGGAGGCTGTGTGGAGGGCATGGGCGCAGGGCGGCCCGGGAGGCGGCCCTGAATGGATCTTCCATGGGTCCCGCGGTCCCGAGGACAGCGGAGAACAGCCGTTTCACAATGTGGTTATCGCGTAAAGGGCGCGTCAAAGATTAGGTAAGGTAACGAATTACTTGCCGAACTTGCCGCCGGGAGGACCGATCCGCCGGGCGCATTGAGGAGGGCCGCCCGCTGACTGTCCACACGCTCAATGAGCTTCTGCTGGTCTGCTCGCTCGTACTGCTCGTCGCCGTGGCCGCCGTGCGGGTCTCGTCGCGCAGCGGCCTGCCCAGCCTGCTCATCTACCTCGGCATAGGCGTCGCCATAGGCCAGGACGGCATCGGGAACGTCGTCTTCGACAATGCCGAGCTGACACAGGTCATCGGCTACGCCGCCCTCGTCGTGATCCTCGCCGAGGGCGGTCTGGGCACCAAGTGGAAAGAGATCAAGCCGGCCCTGCCGGCCGCGATCATGCTCTCCCTGGTGGGTGTGGCGATCAGTGTGAGCGTGACGGCGGCGGGGGCGCACTACCTCGTCGGACTCGAATGGCGCCAGGCGCTGCTGATCGGGGCGGTCGTCTCCTCGACCGACGCGGCGGCCGTCTTCTCCGTGCTGCGCAAGGTGCCCCTGCCGTCCCGGATCACGGGCGTCCTGGAGGCCGAGTCCGGCTTCAACGACGCACCCGTCGTGATCCTCGTGGTCGCGCTCTCCGCAGTGGGCCCGGCGGACGCGTGGTACGTCCTGCTCGGCAAGATCGCCCTGGAGCTCGCGATCGGCGCCACGATCGGTCTGGCCGTGGGCTTCCTCGGCGCCTACGCCCTGCGGCACGTGGCTCTGCCCGCATCCGGCCTCTACCCGATCGCCGTGATGGCCATCGCGATCGTGGCGTACGCGGCCGGCGCGATGGCGCACGGGTCCGGCTTCCTCGCCGTGTACCTGGCGGCGGTCGTCCTGGGCAACGCCAAGCTCCCGCACTGGCCCGCCACGCGCGGCTTCGCCGACGGGCTCGGCTGGATCGCCCAGATCGGCATGTTCGTGCTGCTGGGCCTGCTCGTCACGCCGCACGAGCTGGTCCGCGACTTCTGGCCCGCGGTCATCATCGGCCTGGTGCTGACGACGGTGGCGCGGCCCCTGGAGGTCTTCGTCAGCCTGCTGCCCTTCCGCATCCCGTGGCAGGAGCAGGTCCTGATGTCGTGGGCGGGCCTGCGCGGCGCCGTGCCCATCATCCTGGCGACCATCCCCATGGTGTCCGGGATCGAGGGCAGCGACCGCGTCTTCAACATCGTCTTCGTGCTGGTCGTCGTCTACACCCTGGTGCAGGGGCCGACCCTGCCCTGGCTGGCGCGCAAGCTGGACCTCGGGCGGGGCATGGAGACCGCGTCCGACCTCGGCATCGAGTCGGCGCCGCTGGAGAAGCTGCGCGGGCACCTGCTGTCCTTCGCCATCCCGCCGGCCTCACGGATGCACGGCGTCGAGGTCAGCGAACTGAGGCTGCCGCCCGGGGCATCGGTCACGCTGGTCGTGCGGGACGCCAGGAGCTTCGTACCGGCGCCGTCCACCGTGCTGCGGCGGGGTGACGAGCTGCTGGTGGTGGCCACGGACCCGGTCCGGGACGCCGCAGAGGCACGGCTGCGGGCGGTGGCCCGGGGCGGGAAGCTGGCGGGCTGGCTCGGGACCGGAAACGGATCCGGCTCCCCCTAGGGCCGGTCCGGCGGATCGCGGCCAGGGCCGTCGGGCGGATCGCGGCCGGGCGACCCCGATCCGCCGGACCGGCCCCGGAGCAGCGTTCTCATCCGGGCGCATTCGGGGAGATCCGACGGCCTTTGTCAGCATATGCGAGGTCCTTCATCTGCGAAGTTCCCGCCAATCGCAGGTGAAGACACGGATTGTCGGGGCAATCACAGGGCGTGATACCGGCGTCCCCTGTACGATGAAGGCACAACAGATCGAACCAACTCTGCCTGACGCAGAGCTGGCGCGACCGCAAAGCGGCCGTGGCTCCCTCCCGCAAGGGGCGCCCAGGTATCACTCGGTTCTGCGCAAGAGGACAGCTCTCGGGGCTCCCAACACGTACGGGTGCGACCGCTCACAAAGCACGGCACCGTCCGCAGACGGGGAGTTCTACCAGGCAGCGGAAAGGCAAGGCCGTGACATCCGCGGTCACGACCGACACGTCCGCCCGCCCCGGATACGGACAGCTCCTGCGCACACCTGGCGCCCTGGGCTTCGTCCTCCCCGGCTTCGCAGCCCGGCTCCCCTTCGGCATGCTGACCATCAGCATCCTGCTGCTGGTGCAGCACACCACCGGTTCTTACGGCAGCGCCGGCATCGTCGCCGCCGTCACCGGCATCTCGATGGCCCTCTCCGCCCCGCTGATGGGCATCTTCACCGACCGGTTCGGCCAGAGCGCCGTACTGGTGCCGGTGGTCCTCGCGCACGCCGCCGCCGTGAGCGGCCTGACGGCCCTGGCGCTGGCCGGCGCCCCCGTCTGGGCGCTGGCGCTGGCCGCCGTACCCACCGGCGCCTCCGTACCGCAGGTCGGACCGATGGTCCGGGCGCGCTGGGCCGCCAGGCTGGAGGGCTCACCGCTGCTCCCGACGGCCGCCGCCTTCGAATCCGTCACCGACGAGTTCACCTTCGTCGTCGGCCCGGTCCTGGCAACCGCCCTGTGCACCGGCGTCCACCCGGCGGCCGGTCTGGCCACCGAGGCCACCCTGACGCTGCTCGGCGGCCTGCTCTTCGCGGCCCGCCGCGCCTCCCAGCCCAGCACGCACACCCCGTCGACCACCGGCGGGAAGCGCGCCTTCGCGCTGTCCTACCCGGGCCTGCGCGTGCTGATCTTCGCCTTCCTCGGGATCGGCGCCGTCTTCGGCGGCATGCAGGTCTCGCTCGCCGCCTTCTCCAACGAGATCGGCAACCCCGGCGCCAACGGCCTGCTCTACGGCGTCTTCGCCGCCGGCAACATGACCGCCGGCATCGCCATGGGCGCCATCGCCTGGAAGATCGGCCCGCGCCGCCGACTGATCCTGGGGTACGTCGGCCTCACCGCCGCCGCGTCCGTGCTGTGGGCCGCGCACTCGGTCATCCTGCTGGGCGCGCTCGGCCTGGTGGTGGGCCTGTTCATCGCCCCGGCCCTGATCACCGGCTACACGATGGTCGAGCAGCTGGTTCCGGCGAACGCCCGGACCGAGGCCTTCACCTGGCTGACCGGTTCGATCGCCTTCGGGCAGGCCATCGCGGTCATCCTGGCCGGCCGCCTGACCGACGCGCACGGATCCTCGTCCGGCTTCATGGTGCCGATGGCGGCCACCGCCCTGGCGCTGGCCACCCTGCTGACGCTGCGCGCCAAGCTGGCCCCGAAGGCTCCGAGCCGGATCGTGAACGCGTCCGCGCCCGGTGCCGAGGCGGGGTCCGGTACCGAGGCCGCGTCCGGCAGCGGGACCGCGGCCCGTGCCGAGGTCCCGGGCCGCGCCGAGATCGGCGCTGCGGCCGGCCCGTCTGCGGCGCCCCGTATCCGGGTGAACGAGCGTGGGATGGGTCACCGCGTGCCGGTGACGGTGGACTGATCCGCCGGAATACGTCACCATGGAGCGTCGTTAGCACTCATTGAGTCAGAGTGCCAGGAGGAAATTCGTGCCGACCTACCAGTACCAGTGCACCGAGTGCGGTGAGGGCCTTGAGGCCGTGCAGAAGTTCACCGATGACGCGCTGACCGTGTGCCCGAACTGCGACGGACGCCTGAAGAAGGTGTTCTCCGCGGTCGGCATCGTCTTCAAGGGCTCCGGTTTCTACCGGAACGACAGCCGTGGCGCCTCGTCGAGCAGCACCCCTGCCTCGAAGCCCGCGTCGAGCACGTCGTCGTCCTCGACGTCGACCGCCGCCGCCGCTCCCGCCGCTTCGTCCTCCTCGACGTCGTCGAGCACGAGCAGCAGCTCCACGTCGGCCGCCTGACCCGCTCCTTCCCGAGGCCCCGCACGCCCCCACCGGGCTGCGGGGCCTCCGGCGTGCCCGGTTAGGGTGAGCGGCATGGTGAACGCAGAGATCGGTGTCATCGGCGGCTCGGGCTTCTACTCCTTCCTGGAGGACGTCTCCGAGATCCAGGTGGAGACCCCGTACGGGCCTCCCAGCGACTCCCTGTACATGGGCGAGCTCGCCGGCCGCGCGGTGGCCTTCCTGCCCCGGCACGGGCGCAGCCACACGGTCCCGCCGAACAAGATCAACTACCGGGCGAACCTCTGGGCCCTGCGCTCGGTCGGCGTCCGCCAGGTGCTCGGCCCGTGCGCCGTCGGCGGCCTGCGGCCCGAGTACGGGCCGGGCACGCTGCTCGTGCCCGACCAGCTGGTCGACCGCACGCAGAGCCGCGTGCAGACCTTCTTCGACGGGGTGGCACTGCCGGACGGATCCGTTCCGAACGTCGTGCACACCACCTTCGCCGACCCGTACTGTCCGGTGGGCCGTTCCGTGGCGGTGGCCGCAGCCCGCGGCCGGGACTGGGAGCCGGTGGACGGCGGCACCATGGTCGTCGTCGAAGGGCCGCGCTTCTCGACGCGTGCGGAGTCCCGCTGGTACGCCTCGGCGGGCTGGTCGGTGATCGGCATGACCGGGCACCCGGAGGCGATCCTCGCCCGTGAGCTGGGGCTCTGCTACACCTCGATGGCTCTGGTGACAGACCTGGACGCGGGTGCCGAGACCGGTGAGGGCGTGTCCCACACGGAGGTGCTCAAGGTGTTCGGCGAGAACGTCGGCCGCCTGCGCGAGGTCCTCTTCGACGCGGTGGCGGCGCTGCCGGCCACGGCGACCCGCGACTGCCTGTGCACGCACGCGCTGGACGGCTGGGACCTGGGCATCGAGCTTCCGTAGTCCGCGCTGTCACATCCGGGGCGGCTGTCCGGTCTTCCTCCGTGAAGGCCCATTCGGACAGACCGCTCCGGGAGATGACAGTCATGCCGCGTATCTCGCTCACCCCGCCCCGCACCCTGCTGATGCGCGTCGGCGCCTGGTACTCGCGCCGCACCTACGGCAAGGTGCTCGACCCCGGACAGGCCTACGGGCACAACCCGCGCGTGCTGTTCACCTACGTCCGCCTGGAACAGCGGGCGGCCGGATGGAACGCGCTGGACGCCGGCCTGAAGCACCTCGCCGTGATGGCGTCGGCGGCCCGCATCAACTGCTCGTGGTGCATGGACTTCGGCTATTGGGAGGGCCACGAACTGGGGATGGCGCCGGAGAAGATCGAGCGGGTTCCGCAATGGCGGGAGGCCCGTGAGGTGTTCACCGAGCTGGAGCTGTTGGTCATGGAGTACGCCGAGGCCATGACCGAGACCGAGCCCACGGTCACCGACGAACTGGCCGCGGCGCTGATCGCACGGCTCGGGGAGGCGGCGTTCGTCGAACTGACGGCGGTGGTCGCGCTGGAGAACTGGCGCTCACGCATCAACAGCGCCTTCGGCCTGACCAGCCAGGGTTTCTCGGAGTCCTGCCAGGTGCCGGCGAAGCGCTGAGGTCCACCCGCCACCGAGGACGGTGTGGACGGGGGTTCGCCACTCGGTCGGGTGACAGGGTTTTCCACAGGCTGGGGACGGTCCACAGGCCCGAGCGGGATGCGGGCGCAGGCCGGATGGTGGAGTGTGTCCGGGCGGCGAGTCCGGGCACAGGAACTCACTCCGTCTGGTGGTGCTCGTCATGTCCCGTACCTCCGCAGCCTCTTCGGCCTCGTCCACGACCTCCTGCCCGGCCACCCCTCCGCCCTCCGCTCCGGGCTTCTCCCCGGCATCGCCACGAGCCTCCTCCGCGTGTCCTCCGTCGCGTCCCGTCCCGCCGTTCCCGCCACTCCGTGTGGGGCGGGGCCCCGGGCGGCTGCGTCGGGCCCTGCGGCGCCGGCGGCGGGCCGCCTCGGCCTCCCTGGCCGTCGTGGCGGCAGCACTCGCCGTGGGAGGGACCGAGGCCCAGGCCTCCCGGGGCGAGCCGCCGTCCGAGGTGAAACCGCCGCCGACGGTGGTGCGGCTGGTCTCGGCGCCGGTGCGCATCGCGGACGGCGCGACGGTGCGACTGCTGCGGCCCGGGGACCGGGTGGACGTGGTGGCGGCCGAGCGGGCGCAGCAACCCAGGGTGGTGGCGGCAGGGGCCACGGTCGCCGAAGTACCCGATCCGGAACAGGGTGTTGGGGACGGCGGGGCGCTGGTCGTGCTGTCCGTACCGAGGGACACCGCGCGGGACCTGGTGGGCGCCGGCGCGACGGCGCGGCTGGCGGTGACGCTGTGCTGATCCGTACGCACGATCAGTCAATTCACCTCAAAGTGAAGACCGATTGGACAGACCTCGCCCGGACTGCCGTAGCTTTCGGAACCGTTGGCTCCGTGTTTGGCTTCCGCAGAGAAGGGCTCAGCGATGAGCGAGAACAAGAAGGAAAGCGTGCTGGCGGGCTTCAAGGCCTTCCTGATGCGCGGCAACGTGATCGACCTGGCGGTGGCCGTGGTGATCGGCGCCGCGTTCACGAACATCGTGAACTCCGTGGTCAAGGGGATCATCAGCCCCGTGGTGGGCGCGGTGGGCACGAAGAGCTTGGAAGGCTACAAGTCCTGCCTGAAGGCGCCGTGCGAAATCGGCCCCGACGGCCAGCCGACCGGTGTCGAGATCCTCTGGGGGTCGGTGCTCAACGCCACGCTGACCTTTGTGATCACCGCGGCGGTCGTGTACTTCCTGATGGTGCTGCCGATGTCGAAGTACCTGGCGCGCATGGAGGACCGCCGCAAGGCCCGCGAGGGGGCCCAGGAGATCGTCGAGATCACCGAGCTGGAGGTCCTCAAGGAGATCCGGGACACCCTGGTCGCGCAGCGCACGGGCGGCAGTGTCGGCGGCCAGGCGGGTTCGCGCAACGGCTTCTGACCGCGCCGGCAGCACCGGCCGCCCCGTCCGGTCAGATGTGGTGCGGTGGCTTCTCGTCGAGGAAGCGGGCCAGATCGGCCGCGCTTCCTCCGGTGGGCGGCCGCTCGCCCCAGCCCCGGTCGGTGTCGTCCGACGACTGCTGGTCCAGCGGGTCGTCGAAGACGATCCGCGGCTTCGGCCTGGACTGCCGGGCCTCGGGGGCGGAGCGCGCGGGGGCTGCGGGTCGGGGTCGGGGGTGCTGCTCATGCCACCAGGGTACGGGCCGCCCGTCGCCCTCGCCGGGCCTGCGGTTGCGCCGGCCGGGACCGGCCACATCGCCGGCGTCGCGCGACGGCCCGTCCTCGACGCCCTCCCGGCCTCGGCTCGCGTCCACGTTCCACGCGTTCACGCCGCCCGGCCACACCTCGCCCGGTCACACCTCGCCGTCGGCGCCGCCCGAGGGCTCCTCCCCCTTCACATGAAGGATGTCTCGGGCCTGCTCCGCGGCGCGGGCGAGGCTTTCGGCGACGAAGTCGAGGAAGCGGGCGACGTTCTCCAGGCGGACGGCGGCCGGGGTACCGGGGCCGAGGACACCGGCACCCTGCCGGGCGATGTCGACCTGCTGGTTGAGGGAGCGGACGCTTGTGACCATCGACTGGTACCAGAGGTTCTCGTCGATGACGTAGCGCTCCCGGCGGCCCTCGTCACGCTCCCGGCGGACGAGAGCCTGCCCCTCCAGGAAGGCGATCGACTTGGAGATGGACGCCGGACTGACCTGGAGGCGCCGGACGAGCTCGGCGGCGGTCATGCTGCCGGAATCGGCGGTAAGGAGACAGACCATCACCCGCGCGGTCATCTTGTTCGACAGGCCCGACTGCATCATCACCGTGGTGAACTGCTCTTCGTACGCGGCCACCGCTCCGGGATCGCGGCCGTGCGGCAGGACGACCGGATCCGCGCTCGGGGGGACGGCGGTGCGGCGCCGGCGGGCGCGGCGCTCGGTGGCACGGTGGGCCTGGTCCGCCCGATAGCCGGAGGGGCCGCCGTTGCGCATGACCTCGCGGGTGACCGTGGAGGTCGGACGGTCCAAGCGCCTGGCGATCTCGGCATAGGCGAGGCCGTCGGCCACCCCCAGGGCGATCTGCCGGCGCTCCTGCTGCGTAAGCCTGCCTCCCGGCATCGCGGCCTCCCTCTGCATCCCGTGGAATCTCCACCCTAGCGTTCACCTCCATCTCATTGCAACGCAGCGCCACCCCCTTAGCTTTCATCTCGAAGCAGTTGCAACGAAATAGGGCCTCTGAGCTGCTTACATAGAGGCCGCATGCAATCGCGTGATTGTCGAAACTACAAACGCAACGTAGCTTTTCTCCTATCGGAAACAGCGGGCCGCAGGGCGCCGCTGACGGAGAACGGAGAAGCACCATGCAGAAGTTCACCACCGCCGCCCCGATCGCCGCCGTCCTCGACATCCCCGTCGGACGCCTCCGCTTCATCGCCGCCGACCGCGCCGACACCACCGTCGAGATCCTCCCGGCCGACGCCTCCAGGGGCCGCGATGTGACGGCCGCCGAACGGACCACCGTCGCGTACGCAGACGGCATCCTGCGGATCGCCGCCGCTGCGCCGAGGAACCGGATCCTCGGCGGCTCCGGATCGGTCGAGGTGACCGTCAGGCTTCCCACGGGCTCCCGCGTCGAGGCCAGGACCGCCAGTGCCGAGATTCGGGGCGTCGGCCGGCTCGGGGACGTCACCATCGACAGCGCCCACGGCGCGATCAAGCTCGACGAGACCGCGGGCGCCCGACTCGCCCTCCAGGCCGGGGACATCACGGTCGGCCGTCTCGGCGGCTCCGCGGAGATCACCACCCAGAAGGGCGGCGTGCACGTCACCGAGGCCGTCCGCGGCACGGTCGTCCTGCGGACGCAGGCCGGCGACATCTCCGTCGGCGCCGCCCGCGGAACCCGTGCCACCCTCGACGCGGGCACCTCCTACGGCCGGATACGCAACGCCCTCACCCACGACGGCAGCGGCCGAGACCTCACCCTCCACGCCACCACCGCCTACGGCGACATCGCCGCCCGCAGCCTCTGACCCGCAGCGGCCCGAGCAGCCCGGTGTGACCGGCGTGACCGGCCCGGACGGCCGCCCGGGGCACAGCGGCCCCCCGGGCAGCGCGCCTGAGCTGCGGCGCGTCACCACCCTGCTCTCCTGACCGTATGGCCTACACCCCGATGACCGCCCGCAGCCGAGACGAGGGCCACCGCGCCCGCGACCCCGCTGGAGCTGTTCTTCGACCTCTGCTTCGTCGTGGCTGTCGCGCAGGCCGGAGCCCGGCTCGTGCACGCACTCGCGGAGGGCCATCCCGGTACCGGGGTGATCGGCTACTTCTTCGTGTTCTTCGGCGTGTGGTGGGCCTGGATGAACTTCACCTGGTTCGCCTCCGCCTACGACTGCGACGACGTGCCGTACCGGATCGCGACGCTCGTCCAGATCGCCGGCGTCCTCGTCTACGCGGCAGGGGTGGGCGAAGCCTTCGACGAGAACGACTGGGCGATCGCCGTCGTCGGCTACATCATCATGCGCGTGGCGCTGACGGCGCAGTGGCTGCGGGCCGCCGCCGGGGAGAGCGGCGCCGCCCGCACCGCCGCCCTGACGTACGCGGCCGGGCTGGTGATCTGCCAGGCCGGCTGGGTGGGGCTCCTCTTCGCGCCCGACGGCGCCAAGCGCTGGCTGTTCCTGGTGCTGGTCGCGGCCGAGCTGATGGTCCCGGTGATCGCCGAGCGCGGGCACCAGACGCCCTGGCACGCCCACCACATCGTCGAGCGGTACGGGCTGTTCACCATCATCGTGCTCGGCGAGACGATCGCGGCGAGCACGGTGGCCGTGAAGTCCGCGCTCGACGAGCACGAAGCCCTCGACCTGCTGCTCCCCATCGCCGCCGGCGGGCTGCTGATCGTGTTCGCCGCGTGGTGGATCTACTTCGCCGTGCCGATGCACCAGCACCTGACCTCCAACCGGGAGGCCATCCCGTGGGGCTACGGCCACCTGCTGATCTTCGCTTCCGGTGCGGCGATCGGCGCGGGCATCGAGGTCGTGGTCGAGCACGCGGTCGGCAAGGCGCACATCTCCCAGGTCTCCGCCAACGCATCCGTCATGGTCCCGGCCGCGGCCTTCCTCTTCATGGTGTGGCTGCTGCACTCGCGCCACTTCAAGCGCGGCCTCGCCCAGCAGCTGGTGCTCCCGGTCTCCGCCGTGGTCACCCTCGCCTGCATCTGGACGGGCGCCTACGCCGTCCTCTACGCGGGACTCGTCGCGGTGGTCACGGTCACCGTCGGCCTGATCCTGGCCGAGCGGTCCGGCGCCGAGGTCCTGTAGCGGGCGGCGGCCCGACCGTCACTCCCGCGCCCCCGCCGCCGTTCTCAGCGCAGGACGAGCAGGACGAGCAGGACACACCGCACCGCACCGACTGGAGGCACGGCCATGACACTCCCGGCGCAACGCCACGGCACCGGACCCGGCGGGGAACTGGCCGAGCCGGGCTTCTGGCAGCAGCCGCCCGCACACCGGCTCGCCGTCTTCGCCCGCCTGCGCGCCGCCGAAGGCCCCGTGTTCGTGCCCGAGGGGGCCGGCCACTGGGCCCTCGTCCGACACGCCCACGTGCAGGAGGCCAGCCGGCTCCCCAAGGTCTTCGCCAGTGCCCCCGGAGTGACCACTCCCGAACCGGCCCGCTGGGTGCGGGCCCTGTTCGGCGACTCCATGGTCAACCTGGACGGCCCGGACCACGCCAGGCTCCGCCGGATCGTCCAGCGGGCCTTCACTCCCCGCCTGCTGGCTGCGGCCGAGGCCGACATCCACGCCGTGGCCGCCCGCATCGTGGACGACGTACTGGCCGACCGGCCCGACGAGTTCGTCTCGGCGGTGGCCTCCCGGCTGCCGCTGGAGGTCATCTGCAACATGATGGGCATCCCTGAGCGCTTCCGCGCCGAGATCGCCGACCGGGTCAACCATGCCTCCGAGAACATCGGCGTGGAACGCGGCCTGCTCTCCCGGCTGCGGATGCCCGGCCGCGGGCTGCGCGCGCTCGCCCGGATGCAGCGGATGGTGGCGGGCATCGGCAGGGAGCGGCGCAAGAACCCGGCCGACGATCTGATCTCGGCGCTGGTCTGCGCGAACGTCGACGGACAGGCCCTCGGGGCCCGCCAACTCGGCGCCTTCTTCTCGCTCCTGATGGTCGCCGGGGTGGAGACCACCCGCAACGCCATCACCCACGGGCTGACCCTGCTGACCGACCACCCCGGCCAACGGGACCTGCTGATGTCGGACTTCGAGACGTACGCGGACGGCGCGGTGGACGAGATCATCCGGCACTCGACGCCGATCATCCAGTTCCGCCGGACGGTGACCGCCGAGCACACCATGGGCGGCCGCGTCTTCCGGCCGGGCGAGAAGGTGGTCCTGTACTACGCCTCCGCCAACCGCGACGCGTCGGTCTTCCCCGACCCGGACGCCTTCGTGATCACCCGCTCGCCCAATCCGCACCTGGGCTTCGGCGGCGGCGGACCGCATTTCTGCCTGGGTGCGCACCTGGCCCGGGTGGAGATGAAGGCGCTCTTCCGCGAGCTGCTGACCCGGCCGGTCGGGCTGCGCGCGGTGGGCCTGCCGGACCTGGCGGGTTCCAGCTTCGACAATCGGGTCCGCTCGCTCGGATTCGTCTTCGAGCGGCCCTGACGGAGGACTCCGGGCGGAGATCCGGGGAAAGGGGCCCGGGCCGAGACCCGGCGGGAGCCCGCGGGAGGGGCCCGGCCACCGGGCAGGCTGGGAGCCCGGCGGCCGGAGCGGTGGGGCGGCCGGCTACTTCTGCAGGCGCCGCACGGAGAGCACGCAGTGGGCGCTGGCCGTGAGGACCTCCTCGTCGCCCGCGAAGGCCTGGAGGGTCGTCGCGTCGACGGGCCGCCCCGGGACCGCCTCGGGCCAGGCGCGCGTGGCGAAGAGGAAGTACACCTGCCCGCTCTCGTCGGCCGCGGCGACCCACTCGTCGGGGGCAGTGCACTGTGCGTTCATCCCGGGCAGGGTGAGCGCGATCTGGTTGCCCTCCAGCAGGATCTGCACCGGGAAGCCGGCGGGGTTGCGGGTGCCGTCCATGACGACGTCACCGATGGGCAGGCCGATCTCCTCCAGCAGCCCGCGAGCCGCCACCTCCCCGGCCTCCCGGCCGCCCGGGCCGTCGCCCAGGGTGTAGGCGAGGAGGTACGGGATGTCGTGTGCCTCGGAGGGGTCGCCGATCCAGGCGAGCACCGAAAGGGTGCCGAGCTGGGACCGGTCGATTTCGGCTTGAGTAGAAGTCATGCGCCGCACCCTAGTGGTCGCGCGCCCGGGCCTTTCACGGCCTTTCACCCGGGCGGGCTAGACAGCCCAGAATCCCTCTCCGACATTCGCCCGGATGTTCGTGTCCTGGTATTCCAGCCGCACAATGCGCGCGTTTTCTGGGATTTCGAACACCACCCACCCCTCTGCCCGCTCACCGACCTCCAGGGAATCGAAGACGATGGGTTTGCCGGTCGTCAGCTCACCGGTGGGCACCACCGGGTGGCGCTGCCCCGCGCCGTCGTGCGCCCACATGCGTCCGAGAGCCCCGTACGAGGCACCGCCCACGTTGACGAACGACATCGAGGCGGCCACCCAGCGCTTGCCGGCGGGCGGGGCGAAGTTCTTGTCGGCACTGATCGCCGGATCCACGTACGCACCGAGCACGACCTCCAGGTGGCGGCCCACCTGCGTGCCGTGCACCCGCAGGGCGTCACCCACATGGGCGTCCTTCGCGACCGGCCGTACGGGACCCTCCTCGCCCCCGGGAGCCCCGTCGTCCACCGGGACGGCCGGGGCCGCGGCCGGGGCAAGGGCGACTCCCTCGCGAGCGCCCTGGCAGGCGGAGGCACCGAACAGCAGCAGCGGGAGGAGGGCGAGGGCGGGGAGGGCGGGCTGGCGCATGCAAGATCCCTTCGGGGACGTATTGCGGCCAGTTTCACGCCCCCGGGCAGGCAAATGCACACACCGACACGAGTCCGGGGAGCGAACGCGTACGGCCACCTGCCAGCACAATGCGTTCCGGCGGAATACCGCCGTCCGCACCCTCTGGAGGAAGAATGCGCATCTCCCCCCGCCGAATGGCCCTCGCGGCCTTCTCCGCACTGGCCGCCACCACGCTGTTCTGTGCCCCGGCCGGCGCCACCGTTTTCAGTCAAGGTATTTCCGTGCATCACGACGCGTACGTCGCGGGCGACGGCACCGTCACCCTTTCCGGGTCCTACCACTGCGAGCAGGCTTCACCCTCGGGGGCGATGCAGATCAAGGCGACCGTCGAACACGAGGGCGGCCGGCTGAGCATCGGGGCGGAGCAGCCCGTCTGCGACGGCAAGGAGCGCCGGTGGGTGGCCACGGCCCCCGGCCGCTGGGTGGACGTGCGCCCGGGCCGCGCGGTGGTCACCGCCGAGCTCCAGGAGGTCCGGCTCTCGGGCCTGATGCCGAGGTCGGTCAGCACCGTCGCCCAGGACCGGCAAGACGTCGAGGTCCGCAGGCACTGAGGCCCGTGCGCAGCCCCGGCGCCTTCCCGGTAGCCGCCGCTACCGGGACCGGCACTCGGGCGCGACGCCCGTCATCGACATGAAGGCCACCGCCTGGCACCCGGGGTCCGCGTGCGGTCGTCCCGTCGTCCAGTCCACGGCCGTCGGCACTCCCGCGGCCAGCAGGAGCGCGGCGAGGATGCCGGTCACGGCACCCCGGCTCAGCCTGCGCACAGCGCGTTCCGTTCCATGGTCGGCATCATCGCCCCGGCCACCGCCGCCCACAACTCGGCGTGTACGGCCAGTCACCCGGCGCTCCGGGAGCTGTCGCCGATGTCGAACTCGCACCACACCGCCTTGCCGTCGCCCCGGGACTCCACGCCCCAGTGCGCGGCCAGGGCGTCCACCAGCAGCAGCCCGCGCCCCGTGGTGGCCGCCTCGCCCGGGCTTCGCCGGCGCGGCCACACGCTGGAGCGGTCCTTGACCCACAGCCGGATCCGCCGCACCGGCTCCGGCAGCACCTCCATGGTCAGCACCGCCCCGCCATCGGTGTGCAGGAGGGCATTGACCAGCAGCTCCCCCGCCGCCACCTCCACGTCGTCGGCGAGCTCCGGCACACCCCAGTCGCGCAGGGCCTGGCGCAGGGCGTAGCGGGCCTCACGGAGGCCTTCGGGATCCGCCTGGTGGATGTACTGGTGGATGCGCGGCGCCCGGTGGGTGCCGGGGTCGGGGGCCCTGCGCAGCACCAGCAGGGCCACGTCGTCGCCGGAGCCCCAGCGCTCCCACAGCCGGTCCGAGAGGTGGTCGGCGAGCGCCCCGGCGTCCTGCGGGCCGCTGCGCACCGCGTGGGCGAGAGCGTCCATGCCGGCGGTGATGGCCGTGCCGGGCTCCTCCACGAGGCCGTCGGTGCACAGGACGAGCGTCTCGCCCGGGACCAGGTCGAGCTGGGTCTCCGGGAAATCCTCCTGCTCGAAGGCTGAGGCCAGGCCCAGCGGCAGGCCGCCGCGGACGTTGGGCCAGCCCGTTCGCCCGTCCGTGTGGCGGATCAGCGGGCCGAGGTGGCCCGCCCGGACCGCGCGTACGCCGCCGGTCTCCAGGTCCACCTGCGCGTACAGGCAGGTGGCGAAGCGCTCGGTGTCCAGTTCGGCGAGGAAGCGCGAAGCCCGCGCCAGCACGGTGGACGGCGGGTGTCCCTCCCCGGCGTACGCCCGCAGCGCGATCCGCAGCTGGCCCATGATGGCCGCGGCGTGCGTGTCATGGCCCTGGACGTCGCCCACCACGATGCCGACCCGGTTGCGGGGCAGTGCGATCACGTCGTACCAGTCGCCGCCGACCTCCCGCCCGCTCCACGCGGCGTGGTAGCGGACCGCGATCTCCCCGCCGGAGATCTCCGGGATCCGGCGCGGCAGCATGGCCGCCTGCAGGCCCGTCGCGAACTCCCGCTCCTGGTCGAAGAGCAGCGCCCGCTGGAGCGACTGGGCGACGATGCCCGCCAGGCCCAGGCACAGGTTGCGCTCCTCCGGACTGAACTCCTCGCGGTGCCGGTAGAAGAGGACCAGCCCGCCGATGGCCTTGGCCTGGGCGATCAGCGGCAGGTAGGCGGCGGCGTCGAACCGGATGCGGCCGAGGTAGTCCGCGAGCAGCGGGAACTCTTCGCCGAGCTCGGTGAGCGAGGTGACGAAACGTGCCTGCCGGGTCAGCACCGCGTGCGAGAGCGGCAGCGACCCGTCCATCCGGGTGAACCTGCGCTCGCTGAGGATCTCCAGCGACTCCCCGCTCAGCGCGATGATCTTCATGGTGCCGCCCTCGACCAGCCCTAGGGCCAGCCCGTCGGCTCCGAGCCGCTCCAGCGCGCCCGCGCCGGTCAGCGCTGCCGTGACGTCGTCGACCGTCACCGCCCGCGACAGGGCCTCGGTGGTCCGCTGCACGATCGTGGTCTGCTGGGCGCGCGCCGCCTCCAGCTTGCGCAGCAGCGTCGCGTGGGCCAGCTCGGCGGCAGCGTCCCGGACGATCCCGGCGATGTGCGGGGGCTGTCCCTCGGTGCCCCGCACCACGCGGCCCGTGGTGTGCGTCCACTGGTCCCTGCCGTCCCGCCTGTGCACGGTGAAGTACGCGCCGAAGGTCTCCCCGCCCTCCGCCAGCACCCCGGCGATGGTCTCGCGGAGCCGGGCCGCGTCCTCGGGCCGGACGCGCTGCGCGGCGCTCTCCGGGGTTCCGTCGTACTCCCCCGGCTCCACGTCGAACACGGCCATGGCGGCCGCGTCCAGCGCCACCGTCCCCGAGTCCAGGTCCCACTCGAAGCTGCCCATGCCGTTCAGCGCGAGCCGCTCCCCGGCATCGGTCACGGGGGTCCGCCGGGCCGGCCCGGGTGCGTCGCGCTCCGCCGCTGCCACCGTCCGCGCCTCCTAACGGCCGGGCCAGCAGGGCTGGGAGATCAGCCGCTCCCACTCCTCGTCGGGGTGCCCCGGAAGAGTGCGCCCGGCCTCCCGCCAGCGCCGGACGACGGAGAGGTAGATCGTGGCCGGGTCGGTGGCGGCGGCCGTCGCGTACGAACCCGCGTACCCGCCCGGGTACGGACCCGCGTACCCGCCCGAATGCTGGCTCGGATAGGAGCCCGCATGCGGGCCCGGATAGGAGCCCGGGTACGCGGGACGGTCGTGCCCGGCGGGCCCGGACGTGGCGGACTGTTCGCCGCGGCTGGCGGGAATGCGTACCCAGCCGCGGCCCTGTGCTCGCTCCGCACTCATCACGGACCCCTATCTGACCGCGGTTCTCACCGCAGGTACGTCTTCGGATGCCCCGGGGGCACCCCCGGGCCCGGCCCGGGGGAAGCGACCCGGTCCCATCGGGCGACACCGGGCGGGCCCGGCCGCGGACGCCGGGCACCGAGGCGTTTGCGGACTCCTGCCACCAGTCTCCCCGCCGTGAAGCCCGCTCCGTGCACGAATCGCATGGAAGGGCCGAATGAGGGAGCCGCCAACAGCCCGGCGAAGAACAGTCCGGGCCATGAGGACTCGAAGCCGGGGCCCAGTTCCGGGGCCCTGCCGCCGCCCACGGTCCGCAGCGCGGCGCGCAGGGGGGCGTCGAGCATCCCCAACCGGGCCAGGTCGGGGACGAAGCCGGTGGCCGCGATGACGTGGGAGACGTCCAGGACCGTGGATTCACCCGCCGGTGTGGTCAGCCCGAGCCGGGTCCGCTCGCCCGCCGCCACCGCCCGGTGCAGCCGGTGCCCGAGGAGCGCCGGCACCCGCCGCTCGAAACGGTCCCGCAGCCACCAGGCGCCGGCCGGGCCCAGCGCGGTCGCCGCGATCCGCTCCCGGGTGTGCGCGGGCAGCCGGCGCACCGCCCACGGCAGTTCCGACCACACCCAGCTGCGCCAACCCGTGCCGAGACCGCTGTGCGGCTCGCGCAGAGCGCGCAGCGCAGGCCTGGCCAGGGGCTGCGGGACGGTGTTCCAGTTCAGCCGGGAGCGCCGGGCGACCAGGCACGGCCGGGCCCCCCGCTCGGCCAGCAGGGCGGCGGTCTCCAGCGCCGCCTGCCCGGCTCCGAGCACGGCGACGTCATGGCCGGCGAAGCCGGACAGGTCCCGGTGGCCGCTGCTGTGCGAGTAGTGGGCGGGCGGGAGGTCCGCCAGCGCCTCGGGGTACTGGGTGAAGGGCATCACCCCGACCGCGACGGCGACCGTGCGGGCGAGCAGGGGCGGTCCCTCGGCGGTGCGGACGCGAAAACCCTCCCCCTCCGGGGTCACCTCCGTGACGGTCACCTCCTCCACCGGCGGCCCTGCGTGCCGGGCGAACCACATCCCGTACGCGCTGAACGTGCCGATGGGCAGCGGAGTGCCGTGTTCCGAGACCGTTCCCCGGGAGGCGCAGTACTCGGCCAGGGTGTGCCGCCCGTCCGGCGCGGACAGGTTGGAGGACCAGGGCTCCGACTTCAGGTACATGCCCTCGGGCATGTGGTCGCGCCACGCGGCCATGGGCCGCCCCAACAGCCGTACGCCGAGCCCCGCGGCGGCCGCGTGGGCGGCGATCGACAGCCCGTACGGGCCGGCTCCGATCACCACGAGATCGTCGGTCCGAGTCACGGTCGCTCCTCCAACACCTTGGACACCCGCCCGGCCCCGACCGCCGGTCCGGGCCCGGTCAACGGGTCACCAGTTCGTCCGGCTCGGCCGACGCCTCCGGCGGGGCGGGGCGGGAGACCGACCCGGCGGAGGCCGTGCCCGGCTGCTCCCGCCCGCGCTGCCGCGGCGCGCGGACGACCGCGCGCGCGGTGCGGCGGCCCTGCGCCGGGACACCCCGCAGGACCCGGGCCCCCTTGGCCGCGCCGCGTCCCAGGAACGCCGCGAGCATGGACAGGAACGGCCGGACGTCGTCCGACGCGAACCAGGCGGGCTCGACCTGCCCCCGCTCGGCAGCCGCTCCCGTCCTCGGGGGCGCGGGGGCCGTCGCCGGCCGGCGCCGCGGCAGGGACCGGCCACGGACCGCCGCCAGCAGCGCGTAGTTCTCCGCGACGAAGACGCGGCCGGCGCCGCCCGAGGGCTGCGGGACCTGCTGGCCCGTCAGATCCAGGTACATCGCCTGGACCACGTCCATTCCCGTCGCGTCCGTGAACAGCCTGAACTGCGCGCCGGGGCGCGGGTTGAAGTCCACCAGCCGGAAGACCCCGCGCTCGTCCCGGCGGAAGTCCAGGTCCAGGATGCCCTGGTAGCCGAGTCGTTCGGCGAGCCGCAGTGCCGCCTCCTCCACCGCCGGGTCGGGCAGCCAGCGCCCCACCGCCGTCAGCCCCGTGCGCACCGGCCAGGACAGCTCCTTGCGACCCGAACCGGCGAGCAGCGGACGCCCGCCGTGGGTGAAGGCGCCGTGGAAGAACCAGTCGGTGTCGGGCCCGGCCGGCAGGAACCGCTGGAGCAGCAGCCTGCTCCCCGCCTCCGCGGAGCGCTCGTACAACCGGCGCGCTTCGGCGGTGGTCTGCACGAGCGTGGTGCTGCGCAGCCCGTCCGCCCCGGTGGGCAGCAGCCACGGCCGGCTCCACTTGGCGACCACCGGCAGGCCCAGCCGCCAGGCCGCGTCCGCCGCCTCGGCCCCGCTCGCCGGGACCACGGTCTCCGGGTGCGGGACGTCCCAGCGCGCGCACAGCCGCGACAGCTCGGCCTTGTCGGCCACCCTGGCGGGCAGGTTGTCGGGCTGATGGGGGATCCGGAAGCGCTCGCGGAGCAGCGGCGCGACCCGGGACACGGCGATGGCGCTCAGGTCGTCCATCGCGATGAGCACGGCCGGACGGCCGATCAGTTCCGACACCCTGGTCAGGCACTCCAGCAGGGCTTCGGGGGCCTCCGGGTCCAGCCCGCCGGCAGGCCCGGGATGCACGGCGCGCAGGTACCGCGAACGCACCATGGGACCTCCTCCGGCCTCGACGACGGCATGGACCTCCACGCCCTTGCGGCCAAGGGATCTGACGGCGCCGAGGGTTCCGTGGTGGAACGGATTGCGGTCGAGTCTGAGCACAACGGCGGGCACATGGTTGAGATGCGCGTGCATGGCAACGGTGTCTTTCACCTAGTCGGACCAAGCGGGAGTGGTGTGCAGCTGCTAATGGCCTAGGCGGCAGTCACCGAACAGGCCGTTCGTCAGATCTGATGCCTAACGTCTTGGACAAGCACACCGATTCAGGAAAGCTCGGGAGACGCCATGCCCAGACCACGCCGCCGACTGGCGGGCACCTGCATCGGCACGGTCACGGCCGGACTGCTCGCCACCGGGGCCGCCCTCGCGGCGCCCGACGAGGACCGGATCAAGGACTCCGGCACCGCCATGGGCGCCTATCTCGACTACGGCCCCAGTGGGGTGGCCCGCATCCCGCACCTCTCGCGCTGGCTGGGCGGCCGGGAGATCCGGGTCGGCCACACCTATCTCCCCGGAGACCAGTGGGCCGGCATCGAGGGCCGGGTCTCCTTCCTGGAGGACTGGGCGCGCTGGCGTCTGGCGGACGACGACCGGATGTTCGTCCTCAACGTGCCCATGCAGGCGCGCAACGAGGCGCGGGTGCCCGACCAGCAGGTGGCCCAGCTGATCCGGGCGGGCGCGCGGGGCGAGCACGACGAGCACTTCCGCAGGCTGGCCCAGCGGCTGGTGTCGCTCGGTGTCCCGGACACGGTGATCGTGCTCGGCTGGGAGATGAACGGCGTCACCTACACCCACCGGTGCCGTCCCGATCCGGCGAACTGGAAGCTGTACTGGCGGCGCGTCGTCACCGTGATGCGCTCCGTGCCCGGCCAGGAGTTCAAGTTCGACTTCGCCCCGAACCGCGGTACGGACGCGATCGGCTGGACCAAGTGCTATCCGGGCGACGGCTACGTCGACATCATCGGGATGGACTCCTACGACCAGGGGCCCGGCCAGACCTTCGACGACCAGATCTCCCAGCCGTACGGGCTCCAGCAGCACGTCGACTTCGCACGGGCCCACGGCAAGGCGATCTCGTACCCCGAGTGGGGCCTGTTCCGGCGCGGTGACAACCCGGAGTACGTGCGACGCATGCTCCAGTGGATCGCGCAGCACAAACCGCTCTACCACACGATCACCGACTACTGCCCGCACGGTGTGTGGCAGTGCAAGCAGAACCCCGCGTCCACGAAGGTGTTCCGAGACGCGCTGACGCCCGAGGCGCCCGGCCCGGTGGTCCCGACTCCGGTGGTCCCGACCCCGGTGGTGCCCACACCGGTCGTGCCCACGCCCGTGGTGCCGACGCCGGGCGTTCCCACACCTCAGGTCCCGACCCCGCAGGTCCCGACGCCTCAGGTCCCGACCCCGCAGGTCCCGACCCCGCAGGTCCCGACCCCGGACGTCCCGACCCCGCAGGTCCCGACCCCGGAGGCCACCGAGCCCTCCCCGGTGGAACCGAGCCCGGCCGTGCCGAGCCCCGAGGTGCCGCTTCCGGTGACCCCGAGCCCGCTCGTGCCCTCCCCCGTCGCACCGAGCCCGGAGGCCCCCGAGCCCGTCACCCCCAGCCCCGAAGTGCCCAGGCCCTCGCCCGTGACGCCCTCTCCCGTGGCCACGGCGCCCGTCACGCCGGGCCCGGTCGTACCGAAGCCCCAGCCCACGCCGGTCAAGCCCGCGCCCCAGCCGCAGCAGCCTCCCCTCGGCAGCCGGCAGTGGTGCGTGCCGGTCAACCTCGGCGAATGGCTGTCCAAGCTCGTCGGCAAGCAGTCGGTCTGCTTCAAGATCGACCTGGGGGACGGCTCCGGCTTCTGGCCCTTCTAGCCGGGTCATCGCACCCGCAGTTCGTTGAGCCGCGCCCGCCAGTCCCTGGCGGCCGGCAGCGCCTCGCGCAGCGCGTCCACCGCCCGCTCGCGCCCCGTCAGCTGCGACTCGTGCAGTCGCAGCAGGGGCGCGAGCGCGGTCGTGGCCATCAGGAAGCGCTGGTTGACGACCGTCGCCGGCCGCCAGTGGTTCTTGTAGGGCTCGTTACCCCGCAGGAAGCTCACCACCGGCCGGCCCTCCGCCAGCGCCCGCCCGGCCTCGTAGCGCAGCAGCAGCGTCGCCACGTCCACCTTGCGCGCCCGCAGGTCCGGGTCCGCGCCGTAGAGGTAGCCGCCGCTGAGCCCCGCGGACAGCAGCGTGACGTTGGCCGCCACCACCTTGCCGTCCAGCCGGAACTCCGTGAGCCGGCCCTGGCCGGCCCGCACCATCCGGCGGGTGGCCCGGGTGAGGTGCTCGGCGAAACGGGGGCGCAGGTGCTCCGGCGTCACCCCGCGGCCGCGCCACTGCTTCTCGTGCAGCCGCAGCAAGTTCCGTACCGCGCGCGGCACCTCCTGCTCGGTGGCCTCGTGCTCCTCGATGCCCGCCGCGTCGGTCTTGCGCAGCTTCGCCCGCACCCGCTGGGCGCCGGATGCCGGCATGCGCTTGACCAGTTCATCGAACGGCAGCGTCGGCAGCTCCATGCACGTGGAGTCGGCGAGCCTGCTGCCGATCCCGGGCCACTGCCGGTACAGCTCCTCGGCGGCGGCCCCGGGGCGCACTTCCCGCAGGTCGACCACGGCACCGCGCGCGGCCCGGTGCAGCCCCTGGGCCAGCGCCGGGACGACCTGGTCGGCGTGCTCGTCGGCCACGAGCACGTCGAAGTAGTCGGTGATCGGACCGCCGAGGGGGACCAGCAGCGGGATCGGCCGGTGTACGAGCATCAGGGCGGCCGCGCCGACCAGTTCCCCGCCGCGCCGGACGAGGACGATTCGGAGCCGGCCCTCCTTGCCGTACGACAGCCACCAGGAGTGCAGCCAGGCGTGGCTCTGGAAGGGGGTGGCGGTGGGACAGGCGCGGACGAGCCGGTTCCACGGCTCCTCCAGCGCGGCGAACTGCCGGGGGTCTCGGCACAGCGTCACCGACAGGGCCCCGGCGGAGCCCGGCTTCATCGCACGGACTCCTTCTCCTTGACCGAGGCCGGCTCACCCTGGGCGGGAAGGGTGGCGTACTCCTCGGCCGGGGCCCCGGTCACGCGCTCCGCCGCCGGGCCGGCCGCGGGCCCGGCCAAGCCCTCCTCCGGGCGCCGGGCGCGGCCGGGCCGGGCGAGCAGCCACAGCCCGCCCAGCAGCCCGCCGGCGCAGAGCCCGACGGCACCGCTGACGGCGGCGGACGGGGAGGCAGGGTCGGTGGGGGCCACGGCCTGGTTGAAGAGCAGGAGCTGCACGCCGGTGTTCTTCGCGGCCTGGTTGCTGCTCAGCGACAGGGCGTCGGCGACGGCGTTCGCGATGTCGGCTGCCTCGCCGGGGCTCTTGGACGTGCCGGTGATGGCAATCATGGGGGACTCGGGGGAGGTTTCGGCCCGCACCTGGGTGCGCAGCTCGCGCGCGGTGATGCCCGCCCGGGGCTGCGCGTAGGCGAGGGTGGAGCTGCTGGTGGCGATACGGGCGTACGCCTGCGCGAAGCCGAGGGCGGTGGCGGGCTGGGTGGTGTCGTCGGGAACGGCGACGACATAGCTGGTCGCGGCATACTCGGGAGCCTTGATCAGCCCGTACGCCCCGCCGGCGGCGAGCCCCAGCACGGCGCAGGCGGGCAGCGGCCACCACACCGGGGGCCGGGTGAGGCGCCTCCTGGGCCTCTTTCCGGAACGGTGGTCGGCCTTGCGCTCCGGCTTCTTCTCGGACGTCCCGCTCTTCTCGGTCTTCGCTGTCTTCTCTGCCTTCTCGATCTTCGTCTCGGCGGTGTCGGCCATGTGCGTGCTCGCTTCCTGGAGGGAGGTGGGTTCCTGCGGGTCCCGGCCGGGACCCCTTCCGGGACCCCTTCGGGGGTGGGGATCAGCCACGGGGGCCCGGGGTGCGCCGCGGGGTGCCGGGGCCGGGCACCGTCAGTCCCGCCGCCGGTCCCGGGGCGGGCTCCGGGGCGGAGCCCGGGCCCCGGTCCGGGGCAGGGTCCGGCCCCCTCGGGCCCGGCGCGGTCGAGAGGGCGAGGTCGTACACGTCCAGCAGCCGACGTGCACTGCGGGCGATGTCGTAGCGGCGCACCACCGGGGGCGGGGGCAGTCGGCGCGCACCCGCCTCCATGTGGCCGCGCAGCGCCGCGACCAACTCCTCGGTGCCGGTCCCGATCCGGCGCGCTCCGGGGGCCTCGGACGCGGGCAGGTCATCGATGGCCGGGCAGGTCACGTGCAGGACGGGAAGTCCGGCGGCCAGGGCCTCGACGACGGCGAGCCCGAAGGCCTCCTCCCGCGACGGTGAGACGAAGACGTCCATGGCGGCCAGCAGGGCCGGGATGCCGGGGGTGCGGCCGTCCGCGCTGTCGCCCAGGGGGTCCCGCTCCCCCAGCAGGTGGACACGGCTCTGTGCGCCGAGCTCGGCGGCCAACCGGCGCAGCCCCGCCCGCTGCGGGCCGTCCCCGACCAGCAGCAGGTGTGCGCCCGGCAGCGCGGCGATGGCCCGCACCAACACGTCGAACCGCTTGCCCGGGACCAGCCGGCCGACCCCGCCGACCACGAAGGCCCGCTCGGGCAGCCCGGTGCGGGCCCGGGTCGCCCGGCGGACAGCCTCGTCGAAATGGAAGCGGACGGCCTCGATCCCATTGGGTACGACGTGAACCCGCGCGGCCGGCACCCCCCATCCCTCCAGCCGGGCGGCCACGGTGTCCGACACCGCCACGGTCGCCGCGCCCAGGCGTTCGCTGGCCAGGTACAGCGCGCGCACCCCGCCCGAGAGCGGCCGGCCCTCGATCTCGCCCTCGCCGAGGGAGTGCTCGGTGGCGACGGTCGCGCCGGTGCCCGCGAGCCGGGCCGCGAGGCGCCCGTACACGCAGGCCCGGTACAGGTGCGTGTGCACGAGGTCGTACTGGCCGCGCCGGATGAACCGCACGAGTCGCGGCAGCGCCCCCAGGTCCCGGTTGCCGCGCATCCCGAGGTGCACGACCCGTACGCCGTCGGCCCGCAGCCCCTCGGCCACCGGTCCGGGATTGGTCAGCGTCAGCACGTCGCACCGCATCGGCATGTGACGCAGCATCAGCCGCAGTTGCTGCTCCGCGCCGCCGACACCGAGGCCGGTGATGACGTGCAGGGCCTTGACCTCCTCGATCGGCTTCACCGGTGCACCGCCCGGCGCAGCACCGCGACCCGGTGGCGCACCTGCTTGACCCGCAGCCGGGTGGCGCCGTCGGCCTGGCTGACGTGCGTGCGCGGCAGGGCGTGCGGGCCGGCGAGCCGGCCGGGGTCGATGGCGCAGGCGTATCCGTAGCCGGCCGCCCGTGTCGCGTCGACGACGCGGGCGTCGAGGTGGCCGTAGGGGTAGCAGAAGCCCTCGGGCACGGTTCCGGTCAGCTCCCGCAACAGGTCACGGCTGCCGCGCAGTTCCTGCTGGAGCACGTCGTCGGCGGCCGCGGTGAGGTCCTGGTGGAGCAGGCCGTGCGAGCCGATCTCCTGTCCGGCAGCGGCGACCTGGCGGATTCCCTCGGCCGTGAGCAGGGACTTGCGCGGCCCCAGCGGGTCCCACACGTTGTCCACGCCGAGCCGGCCGGGCAGCACGAAGAGGGTCGCGGTGCAGTCATGGCGCTGGAGCAGCGGCAGCGCACGGGTCAGGAAGTCGGTGTAGCCGTCGTCGAAGGTCAGGCCGACGAGCCCGGCTCCGTGTCCGGCCGCCCGGGCCCGCAGCAGCTCGCCGACCGACACCCCGCGCAGGCCCCGGGAGCGCAGCCACAGCAGCTGGGCCTCCAGGGCGCGCGGGGTGACGGTGATCCCGTACGGGTCCTCGGCGGGGTCGGTGAACTCGGCGACCGAGTGGTACATCAGGACCCAGGGCGATGCGGTCCGGCGGGCGGGTACCCCCACGGCGGCGGGGGCCGTGTCGGTGTCAGCGGGCATTGCGGAACCTCTGCGTGAACTGGGAGATCTGATCGGGCAGGGCGGTGACTTCGAGGGCGCGTATGGCTGTGCCGGTGGCGCCGAACATGGCCGGTACCAGCAGGCAGCCGAGGCCGGCGCTGAGCAGCGGATCGGGGATCATCGGCCCGGCGATCCAGCCGGTGGCGCATGCGGCGGCGGCAGCCACCGCGAGCCGCCCGATGCCGGCGGCGACCCGGCGGACGTGGATGTCGATGATCCGCGGGCCCAGACCGGTGAGCAGCAGGGCGGCGGCGGTGGAGATGCCCGCGGCGTTGGCGGCGGCGATCCCGTACGTGCCCCACCAGCGGACGGCGAAGGCTCCGGCCACGATGTTGACGAGTAGTCCGGCACTCATCGCGAGCGCCGGGAACCAGGTGGGCCGGGCGGTCGAGAAGAAGGGCCGGGACAGCGCCCCGACGAGGCAGTGGCCGAGCAGTCCGAGTCCGTAGACCCGCATGACGGAGGCGGTGGCGAGGGTGTCCTCATGGGAAAAGGCGCCCCGTTCGAAGAGGACCTGGATGATCTGGGGGGCGTAGCCGATGACGAGCGCGGAGCCCATCAGGACGGCGAGCGAGGCCAGCGCCAGGTCGCGCTCCACGCGCCGGCGGGCCTTCTCCCGCTCGCCGCCGGCCATCGCCTGGGCGACGACGGGAAAGGTGACGGTGCAGATCATCAGCGACAGCACCATCGGCATCTGCGCGACCTTCTGCGCGTAGTTGAGGTGGGAGATCGCCCCGGAGGGGAGCGAAGCGGCCAGGAACCGCTCGACCAGCACCTGCGACTGGCGGAAGACGGCGAAGAGGACGACGGGGGCGATGACCCCGAACGCGATGAGGGTGGGGCGGTCGCGGTCGCGCTGGCTGCGCGGGGCGGCGGCCCGTCTGACCCGGGGCGGTCCGAAGCCCACGTTGCGGATGAAGGCGGGGAGTTGGACGAGCGCCATCAGCAGCCCGCCGACGGCGACGCCCGCGGCGGCGGCCCGCACACCCCACAGGGAGTGGAGGGCCACCATCGTGCCGATGATGCCGATGTTGTACGAGACGTAGATCGCGGCGGGCGGCAGGAAGGAGCGGTGCGCGCGCAGCGCGGCGCTGAAGTAGCCGGCGATGCCGAAGGAGAGCACGGTCAGCGCGGTCAGACGGGTGCACTCGACGGCCAGTGCGGGGTCGGGCAGGCCGGGCGCGAGCACGGCGACGACGGCCGGAGCGGCGACGACGAGGAGGGCGGCGACGACGGCCAGGAACACGACGAGCCGTGGCAGGGTCGCCCCGACCAGCATCCGTACGGGGTCCTGGGCGCGGGCCTCCCTGCGGGTCAGCCCGGCCCGGCCGGCCGCCCGCCGGGCCAGGGCGTGGCTGAAGGCCGGGACCATCAGCAGCGCCATGGCGTCCTCGATCAGCAGCGTCGAGGCCATTTCCGGGAGGGTCCAGGCGATGAGGAAGGCGTCGCTGGCGTGACCGGCGCCGAAGAGGTGCGCGATGGTCTGGTCGCGCACCAGCCCGAACAGGGCCCCGGCGGCGGTGAGCCCGGCGGTCACGGCGGCGGCCTTGGCCAGGAACCGTCCGAGCGGCGCCCCTCCGCCCGCGGCGGACGCGGCCGGACCGCCCCGGCTGCGGGCCCGCCGGAACCGGCTCGCGCGGGAGGTGGCGGGAGCGGGCGGTTCGGCGGCGTCGCGGCGGACGCCGCCGAACCGCCGGCTCCCGGGGCCGGCGGGGCCGGAGGCCGCGCCCCGGCCGGGCACGGCGCGCAGCTGCCCCCCGCCCGATCGGGCGGACGCGTCCTGACTGCGGACCTCGCCGAGCCCGTCGGCCGGCCCCCGGGCTCCGGGGGCGTTGGCGGATGCGGTCGTGGTGCGGGCCGCCACCCGCACCCCGAGTCCGGCCGGGGCCCCGCCGGGATAGCCGGCGGCACCGAAGTGCGGCCCCCGCGCGGCGGCCCCGCCGCCCGGCAGGCCTCCGGTGACGAACCCCGGGCCGGGCTCGCCGGGGCCCCCGGCCGCGGGTGCGGGCGCGTCCGGCACGTACCCGGCAGGGCCGGACGAGTCCTCCCGCCCTGCGGGTTCGCCGAACGGCGCGGTCGGCGCGGGGGCGGCCGGGACGCGGGTGTGGCCCGCCCCGGCCGGAGGGCCGGAGGCGGGCCGCCAGGGCGTGGTGTCCGTCACCGGCCGCTCGAACTCTCGGGGACGGCCCCCGGGCCGGGGAGGGCGCCGCGCAGCGGATCCGCACCGCCCGGGGAGGGCAGGGCCCACCAGGCCGCCAGGCCGACGATCACCCCCGTCAGGACGGTGGACGGGCCGCCGATGTCCGCGTAGAGGAAGTCGGTCAGCTGCCACACGAACAGCCCGGTCGCGATCAGCCCGCAGTCCCGCGTCCGCGCCCCGGCACCGGAGGCGAGCCGCCGCAGCCCCGCGACCAGCAGGACCGCCCAGCCGCCCGCCAGCGCGACCAGCCCGATCAGCCCCTGCTCGCTCAGGATCAGCAGGTACATGTTGTGCGGGGAGAGCAGCGGCTGGCGGATGTACGCCTGGCCCGCTCCGGCGGTGTCGCTGCCGGAGGAGAGCCCGAGCGAGGCGTGGCCGTCGCGGTGGGCGGGGAAGCCCTTGAGGCCCACGCCCACCGCCGGCCGCTCGCGCCACATCGACTCGGCGGCGGCCCACATCGTGTAGCGGTCGGTCACCGACTGGTCGGGGGCGCTGGAGACCTGGGTGATGGAGTTCAGCCGCTCGGCGACCATCTCGGAGCCGACTCCGAGTCCGCCCACCAGGACCACCCCCGCGGCGGCCAGCGCGGCGAGCACCGTGAGCGCCCGCCGGATCCCGGCCAGCGCCATCACCAGCAGCGCCGCGCCGAGGGTGGCGATCCAGGCACCGCGGCTGAACGACAGCACCAGCGGCAGGACGAGCAGCAGGGCGCAGCCCGCGGCGGTCCGCCGCAGCCGGGAGGGCGCTCCGGGGGCGAGCGCGGCCGCGGTCGCGACGATCAGCCCGTAGGCGACGACCGTGGCCATGCCCATGACGTCGCCGGGGCCGAAGGTGCCCACGGCCCGGACGTCCTCGCCCTGGTAGGAGGCGCCGGTGTGGGTCGCGTACTGGACGACCCCCACCGCGCCCTGCACCAGGGCCAGGACCACGAAGCAGCCGGCCGCGAGCCGGAACTCCCGTGCGTCGCGCACGAGCAGCACCACGGCCGCCGGGACCAGCACGAAGACCTGGAGGTAGCGGACGAAGCCCGGCAGGGCGGCGTACGGGTCACCGGCGGTCACCGTCGCGACCGCGAGGCCGACGGCCGGCGCGCCGAGGACGACGGCGCCCAGCGGCGTCAGCGCCCGCACCCGGCCGCGCAGTGCCTGCACGGCGCAGACGAGGACCAGCAGCAGGGAGGCGGCGTCGGCGGGGCCGACCTTGCCGGAGGCGGTCACGTCCCCGGCCGGGAGCGGAGCGAGCAGGAGCAGCACGGTCGCGGCGAGCGGCAGCAGCGGCCAGTGGCGGCGCAGTGTGCCCGGCACGTCCGGGCGGGTCCAGTGTCCGGGAGCGGCGAGGCTCATCAGCTGCCTCCCAGCCGGAAGCGGAAGAAGGAGGCGGCCGTGCGGGCGAGGATCCACAGGTCCTGCCACAGCGACCAGGTGTCGATGTAGTGGTTGTCGAAGCGGGCCCGGTCCTCGATGGAGGTGTCCCCGCGCAGGCCGTTGATCTGGGCGAGGCCGGTGATGCCGACGGGCATCCGGTGGCGGGCCTCGTAGCCGGGGTGGACGGTGGAGAACTTGGCGACGAAGAAGGGCCGTTCGGGGCGGGGGCCGACCAGGCTCATGTCGCCCCGTACGACGTTCCACAGCTGGGGCAGCTCGTCGAGGGAGGACTTGCGCAGGAAGGAGCCGACCGCGCTCATCCGGCAGTCCCCGGCCACGGTCCAGCGGGTGGCCGACTCGTGCGCGTCGGCGCGCAGCGTACGGAACTTCAGCAGGGTGAAGGGGCGGCCGTAGAGGCCGACCCGCTCCTGCCGGAAGATCACCCCGGGCCCGTCCCAGAGCCGTACGGCTGCCGCGCAGAGCAGCATCACGGGGGCGGCGGCCACCAGGGCGACCAGCGCGAGCGCGGAGTCGATGATCCGCTTGGCCCAGCGCTCCAGCGGCCGGGCCGGGCGCGGCAGCAGCGGCTGCACGGCGTAGCCCCACAGCTGGTCGGCGGGGTGGGCCAGCCGCATGCCGGTGACCTTGGCGGTGCCGGACGGGTCCGCGAGCCACAGCCGGCAGCCGTGGTCGTGGAAGAGCCGGACCAGCGAGGCGGTGCGCTCGTCGGCTTCGGGCGGGCGGGTGAACACCGCGTGCCGGACGGAGTTCTGGATGACCGCGCGCCGGATGTCCTCGTGGGTGGACAGGAGCGGGAGGGCGCCCCCGTCGCCGTCGGCGGGAGCAGCGGTGTCGGCGAGCCCGACCGGGCGCAGGCCGAACTCGGGGTGGCCGTGCAGGGCGGCGGCCACCGCGCCCGCCCCGGCTCCGGGGCCGACGACGAGGGCGGAGGCGGGCTGGCGCACGGCGGCCCGGCGGTGCAGCTGGTTGGCGAGCCCGCGGCCCGCGCAGACCAGTACGGCCTGCAGGCACACGGCGGTGAGCAGCACGCTCCAGCCCATGGCGCGCGCGGGGTCGAGGGCGGCGGCGACGGCGGCCGCCGCGCACCACAGGACGGCGGAGCGCGCCACCAGTGCGGGCAGTTCGAGGAGGGCGGAGGGGGCGAGCCGTGGCCGGTACAGGCCGGCCTGCGCGTGCAGGGCGACGAGCAGTACGGGCAGTGCGGCGGCGGCCGGCGCGGCCGCCGGGACGGGCAGCGCGGGACCGGGCAGGGCGGCGGCGGTGACCACGGCGGCGAGCGCGTCGGCGGTGAGCAGGGGGAGCGCCCGGCTGCGGGGGCGGACGCGCTGCGGGCGTACGGCGGACCGGGCCCGGTCGACCCGGGGCCCGCGGGGCGGGTGGATGGCGGTCGCGGACCGGCGGGCTGCCGCGTGGGGCGCGGGCGCGAAGGCGCTGCCACCGTGCCCTGTGCCGCCCTGTCCGGTGTGCCGGGCGGGTGCGCTGTCCATCGTCATCGGCTGATGCGCTCCTGGTTCAAGGGCCGGGGCCTGCCCAGCAGTTCGTGGTACAGGCTGCTGACCGCGTCCGTGGTCCGCCGCACGTCGAAGTCGGTCCGGGCGTACTGCCGGGCCTGCTCACCGAGTTCGGCGAGGAGCCGCGGCTCGGCGAGGAGCCGCCCCAGGGCCTTGGCCAGGGCCGTCGGGTCCTCCGGCGGCACCAAGCACTGGCGTCCCTGGCCGGGCGGCAGGCTCTCCCGGGCACCGCTGACGTCGGAGACCAGGACCGGTCGGCCACAGGCCATTGCTTCGAGCGGGGCGAGCGCCATGCCCTCCCACCGCGACGGCAGTACAACGAGATCGGCGGCCCGAAGCCACGGTCGGATGTCGGCGGCGGCTCCGGCGAAGTGCACACCGGACGGGGCGGTACGCCGCAGCCGTTCGGTGTCGGGACCGTCGCCGACGAGGGCGAGGCGGGCCGTGGGGACCGTCGCGAGCACCTCCGGCCAGGCGCGCAGCAGGACGTCCTGGCCCTTCTGGGCGCAGATCCGGCCGACGCAGACGGCCAGCGGCCCGCCGGACGGGAAGGAGGCGGGCAGCGGCAGTGCCGCGCGGGATTGCGCGCGGTCCTGGTTGGGGTCGGGTGCGCCGGGCCGGAAGTGGTCGAGGTCCACACCGTTGCGGATCACCGTCCAGTGGGCGGTGATGCCCTCGCTCTCGCCCGCGCGGCGTTCGGCCTCGCTGACGCAGAGCACCCGGTCGGCCCAGCGGGCGCCGTACCTCTCCCAGCGCAGGGCGAGCGCGGCGGTGGCTCCGCCGACGGCGTCGAAGGACCAGGCGTGGGGCTGGAAAACGGTGGGCAGTGTCCCACGCGCGGCGAGCCGTCCGGCCAGTCCGGCCTTGGCGCTGTGGGCGTGCAGCAGGTCGGGCCGTACGTGGCGCAGCAGCGCGCGGGCGCCGGCCAGTTCGGCGGGGAGTCCGGGGCCGGGGGCCCGGCGGGCCCGCCAGGTGAGCACCTCGGCCCCGGCCGAGCGGACCGCGTCGCCGAGCGCGCCGCCGGGCGGACAGCCGACGACGGCGCGGATCCCCTCCGCGGTCTGGGCGCGGACCAGGTCGGTGACGACCCTGGCGACACCGCCGTCGACGGGCTGTACGAGGTGGAGGACGGTCGTGGGCTGTGCTGCCCGGGAGTGCGTGGGCACGTGGAGTGGTCTCCTGCGTTCAGCGGCGCGCGTCTGTCTGAACGAAGAGCACACCGAGGAAATGACCCTGACTTTCGCCCGTGAACCTGAAGTTCAGGCTGCGGGCACCACCGGACAGCGCGGGACTGAGGTCGAACACGTCCGCGTCATATCCGAGATTATTCATATGATCCGGCTGTCGCACGAAAGATTGACCGTCGAATTCCGTGATCGTGGAATTCATGAGGTCATTGAAAGGGTTTTCGCCGTCGCTGATGCTCACCCGGCGACCGCTATCGGACGTTACGGTGAGTGAGTCGCCGAGGACGCCCCGGTCCCCGTCGTACGCGACCACACCGACTCGCCCCGCCGCCCCGGCCGGTACCTCCAGGCCACCGATCTCGACCGTCCCGTCACCGGCCCGGGCCACGAGCGACTCGAAGCCGTCCCACAGCGAAAGCCGGCGCAGCGGCTCCTGCGGGTGCTCGTAGGCGACGACGAGCGTCCAGCCGCCCCAGGCGCCGACCTCGGAGTGGCCCATGGCGATGTTCAGCTGGGAGACCGTCCACATCCCGGCGCCACCCCTGCGCACCAGCGGGGTCACGTCCGCGGAGGCCTGGTAGGCGTCGCTGCCCGCGTCCGTACGGTGGCCGATCACCGTGTCGGCGAGCACCTCCTTGTAGGCCCCGCCCGGCTCGGCGACCAGCACCCGTCCGTTGTCCTCCGGCGGCTTCTGCTCGCCCACCCGCAGGTTTCCGCCCCAGTAGAGCCGGGCGTACGAGACCTTCGCGCCCTGCGGGACCTTGAGCTCGGCCCGGGTGGAGTTGTAGGTGTCCGGGTTCTTGTCGACCTCGCTGTAGAACATCTCGAACTCGCCGTTGACCCCTGCCGCGCCCCGCTTGACCTCGGCGCACGGCTCCGCCTGCGGGGACTTCTCCCTGCGGCAGCTGATGCCGGAGTTGGAGGCACGGACCAGCCCGCCGTGCTGCACGGCCTGGTAACGCTGGGTGAACGGAATCCGGGGCAGCTCCTTGGGCGCGGGAGCCGGGGCCGCCAGCGCGGGGGCGTTCACGGAAAGTGCGAGGCAGGACAGCAGGCCGAGTGCGCCGAGGATTCTGCCGGAGGAACCCATGACCCTGTCTCCATTTTCGATCAAGGGGACAAAACAGGAGTGAACTTTGTCAGAAATCGGGCTGGAAATCACGTCGGACTCGCTCGTACGGCCTTTTGGGCGATAACACGCACCCTCGCAACGGACGGGTCGTTATGAGGTGCACCATTGTTCGAACCGAAAGGAAATACGCAGATGAAGAAGAGGCTGGTGCGCGGCACCACCGTCGCCGCCGTGGGCGTCGCCGTGCTGATGGGCGGCGCGGGCATCGCCTCGGCGCACGGCGGGGGCGGCGCGACCGCCGAGGGCATCGCCGCCGGCTCCCCCGGTGTGGCGAGCGGCAACCTGGCCCAGGTCCCGGTCCACGTCCCCGTGAACGTCTGCGGCCTGACGGCGAACCTGGTCGGCGCGCTCAACCCGACGTTCGGCAACACCTGCGTGAACGCCTGAACGTCAACCGCGCCGCCCGAAACGGCTGCATCCGGGTGAAGCCACGCAACCCCCGTCGGGGCGCCGCCGTTGATCCGAGTGCTCCGCTACCGGGCAATCCTGCAAAAAAGGGACGACAATGATCAAGAAGATGATGGCCTCGGCCGCGGTTGCCGCCTCGGTCGTGGGCATGGGTGCCGCGATGGCCCCGCAGGCGATGGCCGTCGGCAACGACAACGGCATCAACACCGTCAACGGCAACAACTCCGCCCAGATCTACGGCAACCAGGCCACCTACGGCAACATGAGCCCGCAGATGGCGCTCATCCAGGGCTCCTTCAACAAGCCCTGCATCGCGCTCCCCGCCAAGGCCAACGTCCAGTCCGTGCTGGCCCTGGTCAACGTCGGCGTCCAGGACATCCCGGTCCTGTCCAGCCCGCAGAACCAGCAGTGCACCGAGAACTCCACCCAGGCCAAGGGCGACGAGGCTCTCTCGCACATCCTCAGCAACATCCCGATCCTCTCCGGCAACGCCTCCGCCGGCAGCTGATCGCACCCGCGCCCCGCGAGGCCGTCGCACCTTCGGGTCGCGGCGGCCTCGCCGCATGCCCGGCGCATCCGCAACCCGGAACACGACGATTCGAATTCACCGCCCGATCGGCCGCCCGAATTCCGTCGGGGCATCGGGGTGAATTACCGGACACTCGCCGAAAAAGCGCGGTTTCTTTTCTCTCGGCTGCTCGTTGTTGATTCTGCAGCGGATACGCCTCTGCGGGAAGGAATCAGAAAGAAAATGACGTACAAGAAGGCAGTGGTGCTGGCCGCCGGCGCTCTGATGGCCGCCGGTGCCGCCTCCCCCGCCATGGCCGACTCGGTGGCCGACGGCAAGGCCGTGGGCTCCCCGGGCGTCCTCTCCGGCAACCTGGGCCAGGTCCCGGTCCACATCCCGGTCAACGTCTGCGGCAACACCGTGAACCTCGTCGGGCTGCTGAACCCCGCGTTCGGCAACACCTGCGTCAACGCCTGACGCAGGCGCGTGCGCCCGCAAGGGCAGACCTCCTCGCAGGTGGCCTCGGAGTGCACGGCGGTGCACTCCGAGGCCACCTGCGATTCACCACCGGCGCCCGCCGGTAGACAGGGAAGGACCCATGCGACAGGTACTGAGCCGACAAGTACTGGGCAAGGGCATGCTCACGGCGGCAGCCGCGTCGAGCCTGTTGTCGATCGCGACCGGGGCGGCCTACGCGCACACCGGCGCGACGGCCGAGGCCTCGCATTCGCCGGGGGTGCTGGCCGGCAACAGCGTCTCGGTACCCATCACGTTCTCCCCGAACGTGTGCGGCAACAGCGTGGACGGCGGTGCGGCCCTCAACCCCGCGATGGGGAACACCTGCGTCACCGGCGGCGGATCGCACGCGGACGGGAGCCACGACTACGCGCGCTACCTCAGCCCCGAACAGGCCGAGGCCTTCGAGCGCTACCTCGACGAGCGCGCGGGCCGCCACGCAGTACCGGAGCAGCGCCACGAACCGCGGCGGTACGAGGTGCCGCGCCAGGAGGTGGCACGGCCGGAGGTGCCGCGGCAGGAGGAGCAGGGACCGCAGGCCCCCCGGAAGGAGGGACCCCGTCACGCCAAGCCCCGCCACGAGGAGCCCCGTCACGAGGGCGGCTACGGCGGCCCCGGCGAGGACCGGAACCAGGAGGAGGAGTGCGACGACCACCCCGCTCCTCCGGCGCACCACGCCCCGCCCGCGCCCGGGCGCCCGCACCCGAAGCCGGAACCGGTGGAGGACCGCCCGGCCCCGCTGCCCGTCCCGGAGCCGGTCCAGGAGCTTCCGGTACCGCCCGCGGAGCAGCCCGTCCCGCTCCCCGCACCGCAGCCCCCGGCCGAGGAGGCCCCGCACACGCTCCCCGCTCCGGCGCCCGCGGCCGAGGAGGAGGTGCCGCCCGCTCCGCCGCACGGCAGCCAGCCCGTGATCCGCCCGGCTCCCGCCCCCGAGGCCGCCCCGGCACCCGCTCCCGCCCCAGGCCCGGAGGCCGCCCCGGCACCCGCACCCGCTCCCGCCCCGGCCCCCGAGGTCGCGCCGCCGGCGGATCAGCCTCCGGCCTTCCCCTCCGGCGGCGCCCCGGTCCACGTACCGCCGGCGCCCGCACCGGCGCCCGCACCGCTGCCGGCCCCGGCCACCGCTCCGGCGGGTGCGCCCGTACTGGCGGAGACCGGCGCGGGTCAGCCCGCGGCCGCGGCGGCCCTCGCCTCGGCCCTGATCCTGGGCGGCGCCATTCTGTACCGGCGCTCGCGCATCGCCTGACCGGCAATGCCGGTAATCGGAAGAAATATCGGCCGGAGAATCCCTCATCGGATTCTCCGGCCGCTGTCATGTACCCGCGCGTTCGCGTTTCCAGTGCGCCCGGGAATCGTTACGCAAGGCGAAAGCGGCGCGCCGGTCGCCGCTGATGCCTCTGTCCACGAAAGAAGAGGATTTCGATAATGAAGCTCACGAAGGTCGCCGCTGTCGTCGTCGGCTCCGTCGCCGCCCTCGGCGCCTCCGGTACCGCGTTCGCCGCCGAGCCGACGGCTGCGATGCCCCCCATGAGCCTGACCGGCGGCGTGACCCAGACGCTGGACTCCATGGCCCCCGTGACCGAGAACCTTCCGCAGACCGTGGGCAACGGGCTGGCCGAGCAGGGAGACACCGTCAACAAGGTCGTGGGCACGGCCCAGAAGGTCAACAAGGTCCGCAACGACGTCCCGGGCACCGTCCTCGGCCTCGCGAACGGCGCCACCCAGGCGTCGCCGATGCTGGGCGGCGTACAGCTCAACGGCGGCCAGGGCTGAACCGCCTCCGCTGACAAGACCGTGGGCGCCACCGGCAAGGCCGGGGCGCCCACGGTCGGTTGTGCGCGCTACGTCAGTCGTTGACGCAGGTGTTGCCGAACGCCGGGTTCAGCAGGGCGATCACGTTCACGGTGTTGCCGCAGACGTTGACCGGGACGTGGACCGGGACCTGGAGCAGGTTGCCGGAGAGGACGCCGGGGGAACCCACGGCCGCGCCCTCGGCCGACGAGTCGGCGACGGCGGAGCCGGCGGCACCGGCCGCGGCGATACCAGCGGTGGCCAGGACCAGGGCGGCCTTCTTGGCAGAGTTCATGGGAGGTGCACCTTCTGTTCGACGTTCCGCCCCGCTCCGGGGCTCACACCGAGCGAAACGTTCCGCGCTCCCGGACGACACGGCTTCGGGCACGATCCGACCTATTCGGCTCAATCGCCGTCACCGTGTTGCCGTTTCGGGCCCGTCACGGGAGGGCCGGGAGCTCTGTCTCCGGGAGCTGGACGTCAGGGATCTGCACGTCGGGGATCTGCACGTCGGGGATCTGCACGTCGGGGACCTCCGGCACCAGCTCCCCGGGCGCTGCCGGATCCGGCAGCGCGGGCGGGGTGAGCGGCAGCTCGGGGAGTTCGACCCCCGGGATCTCGGGGAGCTGCACCCCCGGGAGGCTCGGCAGGTTGATCTCCGGCAACGTGATCTCGGGCAGCTCGATCTCCGGCAGTTCGATCTCCGGGAGCTTGATCTCCGGCAGGGTGACGCCCGCCGGCAGCAGGGCCTTGATCTGCTCAAGAAGTCCGTTGAGGAGGTCGTCGATCGGGCCGGCCGGAGCCGCCTTGCGGGCAGCCGCCCCGGCCCCGGAGTCGACCGCACTCGCGGGTGCCGCCGCGCCGGTCAGTATGACGACGGCGAGCGCCGAGGGGAGCAGAAGACGGGCGCGGGACGGCTTCGTGCGGTGCATGGAGGTTCCTTCGGGTGGGACACGGGGACACGGGGACACGGGAGCGGTCCGGTTCGGATCGCTCCTTGACTCACCGTGGGAACACCTCGTACGGAGCGCAACAGGAACCGGCGCGACTGGGGCCGCGTACGGGCTTCGCGCACGTGTCCGCAGGCGGCTCACCCGGGCTGGGGAAAACATCGGGACGCGCAGGCCGTTTGAGTGAAGCAGCGGAACCAACGCCCTGACCGGCCAGTTGACCAGGGCGCTCCATCAGCGGGCACTCGTGCGACAGAAGGATCAAGATGTTCAAGAAGTTCATGACCGCCGCCGCGGTTTCCGCCGTTGCCGTCGGCGCGGGCGCTGCTGCCGCTGCCCCGGCCATGGCCATCGGCAACGACAACGGGGTCAACACCGTCAACGGCAATGGTGCCCAGCAGATCTACGGCAACCAGAAGACCCACGGCGACCAGAGCCCGCAGCTCAGCCTGGTCCAGGGCTCCCTGAACAAGCCCTGCGTCGGCCTGCCCGCGAAGATCAACGCCCAGTCGCTGGTCGCCGCGCTCAACATCGGTGTCCAGGACATCAACGTCCTGTCCAACCCGCAGAACCAGCAGTGCACCGAGAACTCCACCCAGGCCAAGGGCGACGAGCCGCTCTCGCACATCCTGGACAACATCCCGGTCCTGTCCGGCAACGCCTCCGTCGGCAGCTGATTTCCGCCCCCCTGCCCCGCGCGGGGGTCCGGGCCGACGAGCCCGCGGCAGTGCGTGACAGGGCCCCGGCAGCGTCCAGCTGCCGGGGCCCTCGCACGTGCCGCCCGCGCGGCGCTCAGCCGGTCCAGAAGTCCCACCACCGGGTGAGGACCAGCATCCCGATCACCCCGGTGTGCAGGGCCGGCGGAGCCCAGCCGAACTCGGTGAAGAGGACCCGCAGCGGACCGGGGGCGGGAAGCACGCCCGTACGGACGTTGTGCGCGGTGACCGCCCAGAACATCAGCAGGGTCGCCACCCAGGCCAGGCAGCACCACAGGCAGAGGGCGTTGATCTCGTAGAGCGACTGCACCATGAGCCAGCTGCAGAAGCCGGTGCCGAAGAGCATGCCGGCGTTCAGTGCGAGCCAGAACCAGCCGCGGTAGCGGGCACCCGCCAGCAGGCCCACGCCGACGCAGACCACGACGGCGTAGGCGGCCAGCCCCAGCATCGGGTTGGGGAAGCCGAAGGCCTGCGCCTGCTCGCTCTGCATCACGCTGCCGCAGGAGACCACCGGGTTGAGGCTGCAGGCGGGCTTGAAGTCCGGGTCCTCCAGCAGGAGGAACTTGTCGAGGGTGATCACCCAGGAAGCCAGTAGCCCGGCAGCTCCGGTGAGGGCCAGCAGCCAGGCCAAACCCCTTGTTGCGGGGGCCTGTTCGTCTGCGTCTGCGCCGCGGGGCCGTACCTGCCGGCGCGGGACGTCCACTGTGTTCGTTGCCATGCGGCCCATACTCCCCCTCCTCCACCCAGAGTGGGGCCAATCGTGCCCATCCGTACGCAGGTTGACCTGAAGGTGTGGCGGGAACCTCCGATGCTTCCCGGACGTTTTACCGAACCCCGGACGTGATGTCAGAGCCAGGGGTTACGTTGAGCTTCCGCGAAGTGACAAGCTGCGACGGCCTGGAGCCCCCCTTGAGCGATCCGTACGAGACAACCGAGGCGCACCTCGACCGACTCCTCGGTCGCGCCCTCAACTCCTTCGACCTGCCCGACCGGCTGGTGGAGCGCCTCGGTACGGCGCTCGCCCACAGCTCTTCGCTCTGCACCACCCACCACGGCCCGGCGGCGGGCGTCTGGCGGGAGACGCACCGCCACACCTATCTGCTGCCCGACGGCGGTGCGGTCTCGCTGTGGGAGCTGTCCTGCCGGCTGGAGGGAGACCGGGACCCGCGGCACGAGGTCTTCGCGACGAGGGCGGAGACCCGCCTGGCGGTGGCCCGGCTGTTCGGGGAGTCGGCCGTGGGGGCGGCCCCCGATCCGGTGCCGCTCGCGGGTGAGGAGGAGCCGTACGACGACGCGTCGGGGCTCGGTGCGCTGTTCGCCTCCTCGGCGCCGGTGCCCCGGCACCGTGAGTACGTGGTGGAGGACTCCGCCGACCACGCACGCCGGGTGCTGCGCCGCGCGGAGAACCCGGACCGGCCCGGTGAGCGGGTGGCGGCGCTGCTGCGCGCGGCGTACGCGCACCGGATCACTCAGGCGTTCGGCACCCGGCAGGCCCTGCCGACCGGGCGGGACGCGGGCTTCCATCTGTACGAGCACGGCTTCGTGCTGCTGGACGGGACCGAGCTGAGCCTGTGGGAGGTCGAGCACACGGCCACCCCCGACGGGCGGCACATGTGCGAGGTGTACGACAGCGAGGCGGCCGCGCGCGGGGCGATGGAGTTCCGCGCCCGCGTCGGCTGAGTCCCCTCCCGCACGCCGTTCCCCCGCCCCGGCCGCGCCGGGGTGTCCTGGGGCCCACGGGGCGAGGCGGGACGGGACGGCGGACGGGCCCAACCGGGGCGGGTGGGCCCGTCCGGGCCGGAGAACCGGGGCCGGACCCTAGAGGGCGGGCACCTTCTCGGTGGCGTTCCCGGTGTGCTCGGTGTGCTCGGCGGCACCTTCGCGCTCCTCCATCGGGATCGCCCTGCGCGGCAGCATGAACATCACCACGGAGATGACCACCAGCACGCCCACGACCCACCAGAGCGCGCCGCGGAAGGCCTCGACGTAGGGCGGGCCGAAGAGCGTGTCGTCCTCGATCAGCCCGAAGAAGACCACGGACGTCAGGGCCAGGCCCAGTGCGTTGCCCATCTGACCGGTGGTGTTGATCAGCCCGGAGGCCGAGCCCGCGTCCCGGCGCGGCACCTCGGACAGCGTGGTGTCGTTGAGCGGGGCGACGATGAGGCCCATGCCGGCACCCATGAGGATCAGCGGGGCGGCCATCTGCCAGGAGGCGATCTCCATGCCGTAGTGCGCGGACTCCCAGATGTACAGGAGCAGTCCGGCGGCCATGACCAGGGCGCCCGCCTGGAGCACCTTGCGACCGAAGCGCGGGACGAGCTTCTCGACCGAGAGGCCGGCGGCCACGGAGACGGCGATGGAGAAGGGGATTCCGGTGGTGCCGGCCCGCAGGGCGCTCCAGCCGAGGCCCATCTGCATGTAGAGCGTCCAGACCAGGAAGAAGATCCCGGTCGCGATGCCGAAGGTCAGCTGGACGGCGATGCCGCCGGCGAAGCTCTTGACCTTGAAGAGGGAGAGCTCGACGAGCGGGGAGCCGTCCTTCTTGATCTTGTACTTCTCGTACGCGATGAACGCGGCGAAGACCAACGGCGCCACGGCCATGCAGACGAAGCCCCACAGCGGCCAGCCGTTCTCACGGCCCTCGGTGAGCGGGAAGATCAGCATGACGAGGGCGAGGGTCGCGAGGACGACACCGACCAGGTCCAGCCGCAGGGCCTGGGGGGCCTTGGACTCGCTGATGAACTTGCGGCCCAGGATCACGCCCGCGATACCGACGGGCAGGTTGATCAGGAAGATCGGGCGCCATTCGAGACCGAAGAGGTTCCACTGGGTGAGCAGCGCGCCGAGCATGGGACCGGAGACGGCGCCCAGGCCCACGATCGCGCCGAACATCCCGAAGACCTTGCCGCGTTCCTGCGGGGGGAAGGTGACGTGGATGATGGCCAGCACCTGCGGCACCATCATGGCGGCCATGCCGCCCTGGAGGATGCGGGAGGCGACGAGCATGGCCGGGTCGGCCGCGATGCCGCAGAGCAGCGAGGCGGCGGTGAAGCCGGCTATGCCGATGAGGAAGAGGCGCTTGCGTCCGTAGATGTCACCGAGACGGCCGCCGGTGATGAGCCCTGCGGCGAACGCGAGCGCGTAGCCTGCGGTGATCCACTGGATCGCGCTGGTCGAGGCGCCGAAGTTCTGGCGCATGGTGGGGATCGCGATGTTGACGATGGTCACGTCGACCAGGTCCATGAAGGCCGCGGTCATCACGATGGCGAGCGCCAGCCAGCGGCGGCGGTCGGGGGGTGAGCTGGGTGCGTCGTGGGCTGCGCCGTTCCGCTCTTCTCGTATGGGCCCGTTCTCTCTTTCGGGCGCTGTCTGGGGCGTCTCGGTGGTCATGAGGAGAAACCTAGACGGGATATAGGTCAGTTCATGTCCTCTTTCGCTGGCAGCCTGGATCACATGACCGACACACCGGCACGGCTCCTGTCCCTGCTGTCCCTCCTCCAGACCCCGCGCGAATGGCCCGGCAGCGAGCTGGCGCAGCGGCTGCGAGTGAGTGCGCGGACCATCCGGCGCGACATCGAGCGGCTGCGGGAGCTGGGCTACCCGGTGGAGGCCACGCTCGGCTCCGAGGGCGGCTACCGGCTGGTGGCGGGCGCGGCGATGCCGCCGCTGCTGCTGGACGACGAGGAGGCCGTGGCGATCGCGGTGGGGCTGCGGGCGGGAGCCGGGCACGCGATCGAAGGGGTCGAGGAGGCCTCCGTACGCGCGCTGGCGAAGCTGGAGCAGGTCCTGCCGTCCCGGCTGCGCCGCCGGGTGAGCACGCTGCAGTCGGCCACGATCGCGCTGACGCGGGGGGACGGGGCGAGCGTGGACCCGCGGACGCTGACGACGATGGCGTCGGCGGTGGCCGGGCCGGAGCGGCTCCGGTTCGCCTACCGGGCGCGGGACGGGGCCCGGTCACGGCGGCTGGTGGAGCCGTATCGGCTGGTCAGCACGGGAAGCCGGTGGTACCTGGTGGCCTACGACATGGAGCGGGAGGACTGGCGGACCTTCCGGGTGGACCGGGTGGACGAGGCGTTCGCGACGGGGGCCCGGTTCGCGCCGCGGGAGCTGCCGATGGACGCGGAGGAGTTCGTACGGCGGGGGCTCGGCGCGCACGGCGCACGGACGTACGCGGTGGAGGTCGTCTTCGAGGCGGGAGCGGCCGAGCTGCCGGAGTGGCTGCGGGCGGCCGCCCTGCCGGGCGGGACCGGGGCGGGCGGGACCGGGGCGGGCGGGACCGGGGCGGCCGTGGTCCGCTTCGAGAGCCGGGACGCGCCGGAGTGGCTGGCGGCCCGGTTGGCCCTGACGGGGCTGGACTTCACGGTGCGGGAGCCGGCGGCGCTGCGGACGGCGGCCGGTGCGCTGGCCGCGCGGCTCGCGTCGGCGGTGACGCCCGGATAACGGCGCCTGGCGCGAGCGGCGCCCGGAGAACGAGGGAGCCCCGGCGCCTGGGGGGGATAGGCACCGGGGCTCGTTCAGGGGGTTCGGCGGCGGGCGGCTAGGCCACGGCGTCGAAGCCGGTGTCGCGCGCCATCCGCTTCAGCTCCAGCAGGGCGTGCTTCTCGATCTGGCGGATCCGCTCCCGGGTCAGGCCGTGCTGCTTGCCGACCTCGGTGAGGGTCCGCTCGCGGCCGTCGTCGATGCCGTACCGCATCTTGATGATCGACGCGGTGCGCTGGTCGAGCCTGCCTAGCAGGTCCTCCAGCTCCTCGCTGCGCAGCAGCGAGAGCACGGACTGCTCGGGGGAGATCGCCGAGGTGTCCTCCAGGAGGTCGCCGAACTGCGTGTCGCCCTCGTCGTCCACCGACATGTTCAGGCTGACCGGGTCGCGGGCCCAGTCCAGTACGTCGCCGACGCGCTTCTCCGTCGAGTCCAGCTCGGCCGCGATCTCGGCGTGCTCCGGGTCTCGGCCGTTCTCGCGGTTGAACTCGCGCTGGACCCGGCGGATCCGGCCGAGCTCCTCGACGAGGTGGACGGGGAGGCGGATGGTGCGGGACTGGTCGGCGATGGACCGGGTGATGGCCTGGCGGATCCACCACGTGGCATACGTGGAGAACTTGAAGCCCTTGGTGTAGTCGAACTTCTCCACCGCGCGGACCAGGCCCGCGTTGCCCTCCTGGATCAGGTCGAGGAGGGGCAGGCCGCTGCGCGGATAGCGCCGGGCGACGGCGACGACGAGGCGGAGGTTGGAGCGGATGAAGACCTCTTTGGCGCGCTCCCCTTCGGCGGCCAGCGCCTCCAGCTCCTCGCGGGCGGGCCGGTCCCCGTCACGCTCTATCGCGCCGTCGAGGATCTGCTGGGCGTAGACACCGGCCTCGATGATCTGGGAGAGCTCCACTTCCCTGGCGGCGTCGAGGAGCGGGGTGCGCGCGATCTCGTCCAGGTACATGCCGACCAGGTCGCGGTCTGCGATCTCCCCGCCCACAGCGCGTGCGCTGCTCGTGGACTGACGGCGGGCGACGGCGCGGGTTGCCATGCGTGCTCCCTTGCGATGAGTTCGGTCGCGGTGCGGCTGCCGGACGGCCACCGTGGTGCGGTGGTACGCCCTCGGACACTCTCCCGAGTGCCCGCTTCCGAAGGAAACAACGACTGGAATCGGGACAGAATTCCCACGTTGGTCCCTCATTTTCGAGATCTTGCAGTATCCTGCCCCGCCACGAGAGGGGGACGAATGTCGCACGATCACGAAGAGGTGCAGGTCAGACCCGGAACGGAGGCCGATCTGACGTCGCTCACGGACCTGTACAACCACTACGTCCGAGAGACCGCCATCACGTTCGACACCACCGCGTTCACTCCGGAACAGCGTCGCCCTTGGCTGCACTCCCATCCTGAAGACGGCCCTCACAGGCTTCTGGTTGCCTGGACTGGCGAGCGCATGGCCGGATACGCCACCACCAGTCCGTTCCGTCCGAAGCCGGCGTATGCCACATCGGTGGAGGCCAGCGTGTACCTCGCCCCGCACGCGGTGGGGCGGGGGGTGGGCACCCTCCTGTACGGGGCGCTCTTCGCCGCACTGGAGAAGGAGCCGGTGCACCGCGTGTTCGCCGGTGTCGCCCTGCCGAACGACGCCTCGGTACGCCTCCACGAGCGCTTCGGCTTCCGCCGGATCGGCGAGTTCACGGAAGCGGGGTGGAAGTTCGGCCGCTACTGGGACGTGCGGTGGTACGAGAAGCGGCTGGGACCGACCGGCGAGCACCCGCCCCGGTGAAGCCGGGCGGCGGCCCGGGGGACTCGGACGGCGCCCCGGCGGGACGCCCCTCAACCGAACTGGAGGCTGCGCTTCGACAGGCCCATCCAGAAGCCGTCGACCGGGTCGCGGCGCTTCGTGAGGTCGCCGGTGGCGTCGGCGGCGCCGAGGGTGACGAAGAGCGGGGCGAAGTGCTCCGTCCGGGGGTGGGCCAGCCGGCCGGACGGGGACCGGGCCTCGAAGTCCAGCAGGGAGTCGATGTCGCCGGCGGCCAGCGCCTCTCGGCCCCACGCGTCGAACTCCGCCGACCAGGCGGGGACACCCGGGCCCGTGTGGCGCAGCGCGGCGAGATTGTGGGTGAAGAAGCCGCTGCCGACGATGAGGACGCCCTCGTCGCGCAAGGGCGCGAGCCTGCGGCCGATGTCCATCAGGCGGCGCGGATCCAGCGTCGGCAGGGACATCTGGAGGACCGGTATGTCGGCCTCCGGGTACATCTCCACCAGCGGGACGTACGCGCCGTGGTCCAGGCCGCGGTCCGGGATGTCTTGGACCGGGGCACCCGGGGCCCGCAACAGGGCCCGGACCGAGGCGGCGAGCGCGGGGGCACCCGGGGCGTCGTAGCGGACCCGGTAGTAGTGCTCGGGGAAGCCCCAGAAGTCGTGGACCAGCGGGGCGGATGCGGTGGCACCGAGGGCCAGGGGGGCCTCCTCCCAGTGGGCGGAGGCGATGAGTATCGCGGTGGGGCGGGGCAGGTCGGCCGACCAGGCGGCCAGTTCGCCCGGCCAGACCGGATCGTCGGCGAGCGGCGGCGCCCCGTGGCTGAGGTACAGCGCCGGCATGCGCGTTGTCTGGGGGCTCGCGCCCGTCGGGGCCTGGGGTCCGGGAGCCGGGTTCATGAGGGGGCGCTCCTCCGTCGTCGTACAGGGCTGCCTCGAAAAGACTAACCCCGCTTGGTTCAAATTTGAACCAAGCGGGGTGTCCAGTCATTCCGCGGGCTACCCGGCCCTGCTCAGTGCGCGATCACCGGGACCTTGACACCGGCGTCCTCGGCGGAGTCGGACCCGGAGGCCATCGGGTCGCCCGCACCCGGACGGCCGGTGTTGATCAGGGTCAGGGCGATCGCCGCGCTGGCGGCCAGGATGCCCACCGCCCACCAGATGGCGGAGGCGTAGCCCTCGACCATGGCCTGGGCCTGCACCAGCCGGGCCGCGGCCCCGCCGCCCGCGGCCTCGGCCGCGTGGTCGGTCAGGTAGGCGGTGGTCGCCGAGGCGGCGATGGTGTTCAGCAGCGCCGTACCGATGGCGCCGCCGACCTGCTGCGAGGTGTTGACCATGGCGGAGGCGACACCGGCGTCGGCCGGGTTCACCCCGTGCGTGGACAGCGACATGGCCGGCATGAAGGCCGTGCCCATGCCGAGGCCGAGCAGCAGCTGGGCCGGCAGGATCAGCGCGGGGTAGGAGGATCCGACCTCCAGCTGGGTCAGCAGCAGCATTCCGGCGGCGGCGACCAGGAAGCCCGGGCCCATCAGCAGGCGCGGAGCGACTCGGGTCATCAGGCGGGCGCCGATCTGGGTGGAGCCCAGGATCATGCCCGCGATCATCGGCAGGAAGGCGAAGCCGGTCTTGACCGGCGAGAAGCCCTTCACGACCTGGAGGTAGTAGGTGAGGAAGAGGAACAGGCCGAACATCGCGATGACGGCCAGGCCGAGCGAGAGGTAGACACCACCGCGGTTGCGCTCCAGCAGGACGCGCAGCGGCAGCAGCGGGGACTGCACCTTGGACTCGACGAAGACGAACGCCGCCAGCAGGGCCGCCGAGGCGATGAACATGGCCACGGTGACCTGGTCCGACCAGCCGGCCGACTCGGCGCGGGTGAATCCGTACACCAGGGCCACGAGGCCGGTGGTGGACAGGACCACGCCCGGGATGTCCAGGGGGGCGCGGTTGCGGGAGCCGGCGGGCTCGCGGATGACCATCCAGGCACCCACGGCCGCGACGACCGCGAACGGGATGTTGACGAAGAACGTCCAGCGCCAGTTGAGGTACTCGGTGAGGAAGCCGCCGAGGATCAGGCCGACGGCGCCGCCGCCGCCCGCGATCGCGCCGTAGATGCCGAAGGCCTTGGCCCGCTCCTTGGCGTCGGTGAACATCACCGCCAGCAGGGACAGGGCCGCCGGTGCGAGCAGTGCGCCGAAGGCGCCCTGGAGGGCGCGGGCGCCGAGCATCATGGCTTCGCCGTTCGCGGCGCCGCCGAGCGCGGAGGCCAGGGCGAAGCCGGCAAGACCGAGGACGAAGGCGTTCTTGCGGCCCCACTTGTCGGCGATGCGGCCACCGAAGAGGAGCAGTCCGCCGAAGGCGAGCGCGTAGGCGGTGATGACCCACTGGCGGTTGCCGTCGGAGATGCCGAGGTCGGTCTGGGCCGAGGGGAGGGCGATGTTCACGATGGTCGCGTCGAGGACGACCATCAGCTGGGCCAGGGCTATGAAGACGAGAGCCTTCCAGCGACTGGGGTCGGGAGCCGACGGGAGTGTCGCGGCTGATTTCGGCATGGGAGTACCCGTTTCACTGTGCGGAATGACTGGAAAAGGCTAGTTCGTAAGCTTTTGCGGTGTCACATGGTTTTCAGCGTGAGGTCTTCCAAAGTGGCTGCCGAACCGGGCAGTTCGGAGCGGGCCGGGGCCCGCAGCCCGTCGAGGAAGAGCTGGAGATGACGGTGGGCGAAGCGGTCGGTGTCGAAGCAGGCGGTACCCGGGAGGGGGCGGCTGAGCTGGGAGAGGGCGACCATCAGGTCGCCGACGCCGATGTCCGCGCGGACCAGTCCGGCCTGCTGGCCCGCGGCCAGCAGGGTCTCCACAGCCTCCGCCAAGGCGGTGCGCGCCGCGAGGAGTTCGGGGTGGTCGCGGTCGAAGCCGTCGGCGAGCATCGGGCACAGGGCGCCGATCCGCTCGTCGGCAGCGGCGTGCGTGAACCGGCACAGCGCGGCGAAGGGGTCGGGCTCCTCGGCCAGAGAGGCCTCGGCCGAGGCCGCGACCCGCTCCGTGGTGAAGAGGACGACCTGGTGGACGAGTGCGTCGCGGTCGGGGAAGTGCCGGTAGAGGGTGGCGTTGCCGATGCCCGCCCGGCGGGCCACCTCGTCGAGCGGGGCCGCCGCACCGAACTCGACGAAGGCCTCGCGGGCCGCCGCCAGGATCCGCTCGCGATTGCGGACGGCGTCGGCGCGCGGGCGCGGCGGGCCGCCGCCCTCGCGGGAGCCGCGGGACCGGCCGGACTGCGGGGCCGCCGGACACCCGTCCGCCGCGGCGGACGGGGACGCCGCGGCGGCCGTGGCGGTGCTCTGCATTTCCGGTGCCTCCCCGGGCGGTGACGAGTGATGCGGGATCTATGGGCCGGCCCGCCAAACGGGGAGCCGTTCCCCGCTTGGCGGGACTCCCATGCAAACGGGGAACAGCTCCCCGGTTATTTCACCCCTCGGTGTGAACCGGGTCACGCCGCTGCGGGGGCGCTTCACCCTTTGGCCTCTCCCGGCGCGCGGGCGCGGCGCGCCCGACGGAGGGTGAAGCGCACAGGGCGCAGACCGGACAGGGCCGGCTGCCGCGGACCCGAGGGCGATCTCCATGACGCAGACCCGCCGCCGGATACGCAGACCACGCCTGACCAGCGCGTACATCGGACTGACCGCGCTGGCGATCGGCGTCACGGCGACGGCGAGCACAGGGATATCCAGCCGCGGCCAGTCGGCGGCGGGGCCCGTGGCCACGACGGTCGAATCGGCGCTCGCGCCGTGCCGGATCGCCGGGACGATGGGCGTGCAGATGTCCGAGGGCCTGCCGACCCCGCCGGGGTACTCGCGTTCGACAGGAGAGGTCCGGGCGCTGAACCTGATGATCGACTTCCCCGACGCCAAGGGCGAGGGCACGGCCCTGGACCGGCTGGCCGAGTTCTTCCCCCAGACCTCGGACTGGTTCCGCACCAGTTCCTACGGTCGGCTGGCCTACCGGGCCGAGGCCCCGATAAAGACCTGGCTGCGGATGCCGATGCCCTTCGCGGCGTACGGCATCGAGCGCGGGTCCTCCTACGAGCCGGGCTACCGGCAGCTCGTGGAGCACATCGCGAGGGCCGCCGACTCCGAGGTGGACTTCAGCCGCTACGACCTGGTCAACATCCTGGTCACGCCGAACGCGGGGCCGTCGGCACTGGACACCGTCCTGTCGGTGACCTTCTCGGGCAACGGCGAGGCGCCAATGGCCGACGGGGTCCCGCTGTCCAACACGTCCTTCGTCTACAGCCGGCAGGACGACGGCTCCGGGACCTACCGGGAGACCGGCTACCGGGTGCTCCCGCACGAGAACGGGCACGTCTTCGGGCTGCCCGACCTCTACACCGCCGACGGCGGGAACACCGTCGGGCACTGGGACATCATGAGCGAGGACTGGGGTGCCAACAACGACCTGATGGGCTGGCACAAGTGGAAGCTGGGCTGGCTGGACAGCACGCAGATCTCCTGCGCGTCGAAGTCCGGCACCAGCGACCACGTCCTGACCCCGCTGGCGGTCGAGGGCGGCATGAAGCTGGCCTTCGTCCCGCTGTCGGAGAGCGTCGGCTACGCCGTGGAGGTGCGGACCCGGGCCGGCAACGACGAGGCCGTCTGCAGGCCCGGCGTGCTGATCTACAAGGTGGACTCCGACGTGGACACCGGACACGGCCCCGTGATCGTGTCGGACAGCTCGACCGCGAGCGGCGGCTGCACCCGCCGGCCCAACGTGCACGCCGAACTGTCGGACGCACCGTTCCGGCCGGGAGAGACCTTCACCGACGAGAAGGCGGGCATCAGCATCTCGGTGGTGGGCGAGCTGCGCGACGGCAGCTACCAGGTCCGCATCATCCGCCCGTAGGCACCGTCCGCCCACGGAGCCCTGCCGGGGCCGGGAACACCGTTCAGTGCGCGAGGGCCTCGCGCAGGATGTCCACCACCGCGCCGCGGTGTTCGTCGGCGAGGAGGAAGAAGTGGTCGCCGTCGAAACGGCGCACCCGGCAGTGGCCGGTGGTGTGGTCGGCCCAGACGTCCAGCGGTTCGTGCGGGACCAGCGGATCGGCCGTGCCCCCGATGACGTGGAGGGGCACGTCGAGCCGTACGCCCTCGAAACCGACGGCGGCCTCCCGGCTGAGGTCGATGTCGGCACGCAGGACGCGCGTGACGTGGGCGAGCATCTCCGGGTCGTGCAGGACCCACTCCGGGGTGCCGCCGCCCTCCCGCAGCAGCCGGACGGCGTCCTCCTCGCTGCTGGTGGCGTGGGCGCGGCGCCGGGTCCGGCCGGGGGCCTGGCCGCTGACGACAGCGGCCCGGCAGTGCGGGCCGAGGAGCTGTGCGGCGCGGACGGCGAGCAGCGCCCCGAGGCTGTGGCCGAAGACCACGGTGGGCAGCGGGTCCCGGCCGAGCACCTCCTCGGCCACCGAGTCGAGCACCTCGTCGAGACGGCAGCCGGGAGTCTCGCCGAAGCGGCGCTCCCTGCCGGGCAGTGAGAGCCCGAGCACCTCGACCTCGTCGGGCAGCGGTTCGACGAGGGGGAAGAGGGTGTTGGGTCCGGCGCCGGAGTGCGGGAACACCAGCAGGCGCAGCCTGGGCGCGGCGGACGGCTGGAGCCGCAGCTGCGGCCACCAGGGGGCGGTGGAGGAGGACTTCATCGCGGTCACCTCGTCCGTCCCGGTCACGGGCAGTGGATGATCTGGCCGGCGTAGGACAGGCCGCCGCCGAAGGCGAAGAGCAGTACGGGTGCCCCCTTCTCGATCTCGCCGCGCTCGACGAGCTTGGAGAGCGCGAGCGGGATGCTGGCGGCGGAGGTGTTGCCGGAGTCCACGACGTCCTTGGCGATGACCGCGTTGACCGCGCCGATCTTGCGGGCCAGCGGCTCGATGATCCGCAGGTTGGCCTGGTGCAGGACGACACCGCCGAGGTCCTCGGGCTTGACCCCGGCCCGCTCGCACACCTGGAGCGCGACCTCCGGCAGGGCGGTGGTGGCCCAGCGGTACACCGACTGCCCTTCCTGGGCGAAGGTGTGGGACGGCGCCTCGATGCGCACGGCGTGCCCCATCTCGGGTACGGATCCCCAGACGACCGGGCTGATCCGGGACTCCTCGGAGGCGACGACGACGGCCGCGCCGGCCCCGTCGCCGATCAGCACGCAGGTGGTGCGGTCGGTCCAGTCGGCGAAGTCCGTCAGCTTCTCCACACCGATGACCAGGGCCTTCGTGGCGGAGCCGGTGCGGATGCTCTGGTCCGCCAGCGCCATAGCGTGCGGGAATCCGGAACAGGCTGTGTTCACGTCGATCGCGGCTGGGGCCTTGGCGCCGACGGCAGCCGCGACGCGGGCCGCCGTGTTGGGCGAGCGGTCCTGCGCTGTGCAGGTGGCCACGATGACGAAATCGATGTCCTCACCGGTCAGCCCCGCGTTGGCCAGGGCGTTCGCGGCGGCCTTCGCCGCCATATCCGAGACCGACTCGTCCTCGGCGGCCACCCGGCGGGTCTTGATCCCGACCCGGCTCTGGATCCATGCGTCGCTGGTGTCGACCATCTGCTCCAGATCGGCGTTGGTCAGCACCTTCGCCGGCTGATAGTGCCCGAGGGCAAGGACGCGGGACCCGACCATCAGTGCTTCTCCTCGTTCCATGGACCCTGACCCTGACCCTGACCCGGATCCGGGTTGACCGATGGTCAGCCTATGCAGCCGGCCGACCGCATTCATATGACTTTCGCGGATCGCCGCCCAGGGAAATGGATCACGTACGGCGCAACCGCCACGCCCGCCCCGCCGTCCCCATCGACAGTACGTTCGCGCGCTTCGGGAACACGTTCGCTTCGACCGACCGGTATGTGTAGCCTAAACGCGCTTCACTTTCTGAACTCGTTCAATATCTAGGGGGGACCGGTGCAGCGTCACCGCGTCATGATTTCGGCTGCCGTCGTAGCGGCAGCCATCGGCTTCGTACCGACCGCGGCCCAGGCCGCGGAGCAGCCCGCGCAGCGCCAGGGGAGCGCTGCCGCGGCGATGGATGCCGCCAAGGCCGCCGCGGCCAAGTCCGTCGTCTTCCACAGTCCGGCGGAACGCACTGTCCGCACCTCCGCGACCGCGTCCGCGTCGGGCAAGGCGGCCGCTCCGCAGGCCGCGGGGGCCGCAGAGGCGGCGAAGGGCAACGCCGGGCTCGCCGTCGACCTGCGCGCCTCGGCCACGTCCGCGCACGGCTTCAGCCTGGCCTCGCAGATCACCACCGCCGCCGGCGCGCCGTCCGGGTCGACATCGACTGGGGCGACGGCAGGACCGTCACCGAGCACGTCACCGGAGCGAAGCTCCTGACCTCGGAGCACACCTTCGCCGAGGTCGGAGACCACAAGGTCACGGTCACCCTGACCGACCAGGACAACAACGTGACCGCCACCAACAGCGTGGACGTCCAGGCCGCCGGCTCGAAGTTCACCCCGCACGCACCGACCCGGCTGCTCGACACCCGCTCCGGCATCGGCGGCAGCTCGCGCCCGCTCGCCCCGTACGGCGTCGCCCGCGTGAAGGTCGGCGGCAACAGCGGCATCCCGGCCGACGCGACCGCCGTGGCGCTCAACGTCACCGTCGTCAGCCCCCGTTCGGCCGGACACATCACGGCCTACCCTTCGGGTACGGCGCAGCCGACCACCTCGAACGTCAACTTCGTCGCGGGCCAGACCGTGCCGAACATGACGATCGTGCCGGTCGGAGCGGACGGCTACGTGGAACTCGTCAACCGCAGCTACGGCGACGTGGACCTGCTCGCGGACGTCACCGGGTACTTCAGCCGCTCCGCCACCGCCGGGGGCTACACCTCGCTGGAGCCGTTCCGCATCGCCGACAGCCGTACCGGCCAAGGCACTTGGGGCCAGCTCGCCGGACAGAGCACGTTCGGCCTGCAGGTGGCCGGCAACGGCTCGATCCCGGCCTCCGGGGTCACCGCGGTGGCCCTCAACGTCACCGCCACGGCCCCCCGCGGCGCGGGACACCTGACCGTCTACCCGTCCGGACAGACGGCGCCGGACACCTCGAACGTGAACTTCAAGGCCAACCAGACCATCGCGAACTCGGTGATCGTCCCGGTGGGCCCCGACGGCAGGATCAACATCCGCAACGGCGCCTGGGACCCGACCGACGTGGTCGTGGACGTCGTCGGTTACTACAGCCCCGGCAGCAAGGCCGCCTACCTGCCGACGACGCCGACGCGCCTGCACGACTCGCGTAAGTACGACTTCCCGGTCGCGGGGCAGGACTTCCGCTGGCTTCCGCTGGCGGACGGCGATCCGACGGTCACCGCGTTCGTCCTGAACACCACGGTCACCGACACCCGGGGCAGCGGTCACCTCACGGTCGCCCCGGACCCCTACACCTGGGCCCAGCGCGAGAACGGGACCGCGAAGAAGCCGACCCCGCCCAACTCCTCCAACCTGAACTGGACGAAGGGCGAGACCGTCCCGAACCTGGTCCAGGCGAGCACCGGGACGACCGGCGTCATCGACTTCTGGAACCGCGGCTGGGAGCCCACGCACCTCGTGGTCGACATGTTCGGCCTCTACGAGAAGGACTGATCCGCCGGGCCCGGGACCAGGACCGGGACCGGGACCGGGCCTCATGGCCGTGCCCCGGGGAGCAGCCGCACGGGCTGCTCCCCGGGGCACGGCCCGTCGAGCGGCGCACGGACAACGGAGGCTGACGCAATCCCCGGAACCCCGTGATCACCGCCCGAGGTTCACGAGCACCCCGGCGTTTCAGCCCGCCCCCGTGGACTTCCCGCCGAATTGCGCCCGGGCGGCGCGCTCACGCGAAGTACGGTCGAGCAGGACCATGGAGTCGAGGCCCAGGCTCGGCGGCAGGCCGCCTTGTTCGACGCCCGCGAGGAGTCTCGCCAGACCCCGCCGGTGCGTGGCGAAGACACGGCGCGAGGTCAGGCGCCGGCGGGCGCGCTGGCCCGACAGCGCCTCCTGGGGGCCGACATCGAGCACCACCATGTGCAGGGGCCTGCCGGCTCGGTGGGCGTGGTGGGCCAGCCACCGGCGCATCCAGGCCCTGCTGCCGCAGTCGTGGATGAGCAGCGGATGCGTCCGCCGTATCTCGGTGCGCATCCACCCCATGTGCCTCAGCCGGGCCCAGGGCCGGCAGACCGCGTAGGGAAGCCAGGAAGGCGTCAGGGCCTCGTAGGCGGTGCGGGTGGCGCGGGGGTCGACGACAGTGGCGGCGGAGGACCAGGCGCGCAGCAGCGTGCTCTTCCCGCTGCCGGGAAGTCCCGCGACGACGACCAACGCGTTGCCCGGGTAGGACAGCGTGATGTCCGACTCGGCATGGCCGCGCAGGTCGACGACTCCCCGCGGGTGTATGTGATCGGTGGCGTGCCGTCCGTCGTGCGCGGGCCCGCTCGTTCCCCTCGTGCACGACGGGCAGGCGGCCGTCCGCTCCTGCGAGCGGCCGGAACCGGTCCGGTGCCCGGCCTGCTGTACGCCCGGTTGCCGCTCTGCCGAGTGCTGGGGGGCGATGGGGGTGCTCACAGATCGCGGGTGACGTGCGGTATGAGGTCCTGTGCGGCGCAGACGGTCGGGCCGGCCTCCGCCGCAACCCGGTCCACCGCCCCGGTGGACCATGCGTCGCCTCGCCCCGGCACACCGCCGCCGCAGGTGAGGTCGTCACCCCTGCGACGCGCCGATGCGCCGACGGCGGCCGGGCCTTGGTGAAACATGACCTGCACCCTTCTGAAGGCCTTCGGCACGTGCCGGTGGTCCTCGACTGGTTCTCGACGCCCCGTGCGGTGCAGGACCGCGGCACGGGACCGGGCTTCGCCTCTCGTCACGACGGACGAACACCCGGGCCAAGCCTATGCTCCCGCCGAGCGACTCCTCGTGCCCAGAGGTCTGCGGCCGACAAGGACCGTTCCGGGCCACGGGATCCCCGATGCCTCCTCGCCCGCTCCCCCTCCGCGCCGCGGGCCTGTCGGGGCCTCCACGCAGGCCCGCCGGTGGCCACCGCGCCCCGGAGGGCATCTCGCGCAGGCTCGGGGTCTCCGTCCGCACGGTCCGTGGAAGCACGCCAAGGGCATCGCTTCGGGCTACTTCACCGTGAACGGCGACGACATCGACGAAGACCGCATGGACCTGTTCGTCATGTGGACCGACGGGGAGGTGAGCCTCGACCGCGAAGCCAACACCCAGAACGGGAACTTCGCCGAGGAGTTCCGCACCACGGGTCCCCACGCGACATGGCGCGACCACATGGTGGAGATCACAGTCGGAAACTTCACCGGTGACAGCGGACTCGTACGTCATCGTCCGCTCGACCGACGGCGAACTCACGCTCTTTGGCGACGGAGACGGATCCTCGCTCGGCCAGCAGAAGCGCCGCGTGGCCCCGGCGGCCTAGAGGAATCCGTACGGCAATTCACTCCAGACCATGGATCCTGTAGTGGCAAATGGCAGGACTGGACTCCGAGAGGCTCCTCCTCACCCAAGGAGAGAAACAGCGATCCGGAAGACAGCCTCTGTCTTCGCCGCAGCGGCATGGCCACGGGGGTTCTGTCCCTGCAGATCGCCGGGGCCGGCACCGCCGCTGCGATCCCTGCAGGCTGCTCGATCAGAGGATGCGGAAGCGGCCGAACCGCTCGGCAATCGGGGCGACCGCGGGCGAGGTGATCCGCTAGGCTGTCAGCGGTCACGAGGCGGTCTCCGCCGAGGCCCCCGCCTTCGTAGCTCAGGGGATAGAGCACGGCTCTCCTAAAGCCGGTGTCGCAGGTTCGAATCCTGCCGAGGGCACAGTCGAGGACCCCCGCCGGAAACGGCGGGGGTCCTCTTCGCGTGGCGGTCGTACGGCGACGGGGGGCGGTTCAGCGGCCGCGTCGGGCGCATGCGCCGGGAGCCGGGTCGCCGTCCCGGCCGGGAAGCGGCTCAGGGGCCGCGGGTACCGCAGGGGTCTCGGGTACCGACGGCTCCGGGAGGGTGACGCGCGCCTCGGCGCCGCCCTCCTCCCGGTTGCGGAAGGCGAGGGTGGCGCCGAGGACCCGTGCCTGGCCGAGGGCGATGGTCAGGCCCAGCCCGTGGCCCTTGCTCGTGCCCTCCGTACGGAACCGCTGCGGGCCGGTCATGATCAGGTACTCCGGATAGCCCGGCCCCGCGTCGGTGACGGTCACGGTCGGGCCGTCCACCGTGACCGTCACCGGGGCGGCGCCGTGGCTGTGCGCGTTGGCCACCAGGTTGCCCAGGATCCGCTCCAGGCGGCGCCGGTCCGTCTCCACCCGCGGGGAGGCCAGCACCGTCAGGGCCGTGTCCGTGCCGGACGCGAGGATCGTGCGGGCCGCCAGGTCGGCCAGGTCGTGCGAGTCGAGCTCCACGCGCTCGCTGCGCGTGTCCAGGCGGGAGATCTCCAGCAGGTCCTCGGTCAGCGAGCGCATCGCCTGCACCCGGTCTCGTACGAGCTCGGCCGGGCGGCCCGGCGGCAGGAGCTCGGCGGCCGCGTTCAGGCCGGTCAGCGGGGTGCGGAGTTCGTGGGCGACGTCCGCCGTGAACCGCTGCTCCGCCTCCAGCTTGCGCTGGAGCGACGAGGCCATCGTGTCCAGGGCCCGGGAGACGGCGGCGACCTCGTCCTTGGTGCGCGCCCTGTCGCCGACCCGGGCGTCCAGGTCGCCGGCGCTGATCCGGCGCGCCACCTGCGCGGTCACGTGCAGGCGCCGGGTGATCCGCGCGACCCCGGCCGCGCCGATGAGGAGGGTGATTCCGATGGCCAGGCCCGAGGAGCCGAGGATGGCCCGGTCGAGGTTGGCGATGGTCCGCTCGGCTCCGCGGAAGTCCACGGACACGGCGATCGCGGCGCCGTCCTCGGCGGGGGCGGCCGCCCACATCACCGGGCGCCCGCGGTGCGTGCCGACCGCCGTGCCGCGCTTCCCGTCGGCCGCCAGGGCGTGCAGTCGCGGGGGCAGGCCGGGCGGGTCGATGCCCTCGCCCCGGGGCAGGCGGGCACCGGTCTCGTAGAGCTGCACGGTCCGCTCCAGCTTGGAGAGCGCTTTCTCGCGGGCCGTGCCGACCGTCTGGCGGGTCATGGCGCCGTGCACGAGGCAGCCGAGCAGCGCGGCGAGCCCGCAGCACATCAGGGTGATGAAGACCGTGGCCTTCCAGGTCAGGGTCGACGTCCAGGCGGGCAGCCGCAGGTGCGGCCGCAGCCGCGCTCCGCGCTGCATCTCGTTCATGGTCAGGTCACGGTAATCCGCCCGCCCGGGCGGGCGACCGGCGGGTTCCGGCCTGATCCCGCGCGATCCGGCCAGATCGCCTCCCGGGACGTTCGAAGCCCTCCCGGCAGGAGCCGGAAGGGCTGCCGGAAGGGCTGCGCCACCACGGATGCGCCGTCCCGCGAGGGGTCAGCTCAGGCCACTGGTGCGCTCGCCGATGCGGTCACCCTGCGGAGTGCCGGCCCGCTTCAGCGCGGCCTTCGTGTGCAGTCCGCCCTTGACCTTGCTCCGTACAGGACCGTCGAAGCCGTGGCCCGGGGGGCGCGGCGGCTGCGCGGCCTCCTGCGCCTTGGCGATGGCCGCCCGGACGTCCCGCTTCTGTTCTTTGGTCATCCCGTCGTCAACTCCCTCAGGAAGCACCCAATCGGACTACTGGGATCGTATGCAGATATACAGAGCAACGCACCCGGACCGGAGCGTAAAGACATCAACGCGGAGATGTCAGGGAGCGGAGGGGGACGGGGCAGCCGGAGCCGGGCGCTCGGGCGTCCCCAGCGCCGCCGGGATGACCTCCTCCGGGCAGGGCGTGCCCCGCGGCAGCTGGTACTTCGCCGCCACCCGGTACTCCCCCGGCGTCGGGACCAGCAGCTCCGTCCACACGTCGCCCTCGCCGTCCGGGAGCGCCTTGAACAGGCAGCCGGCCGTGTTCGCGAACTCCTTCGGCACGGCGCCCCGCGCCTTGGAGTCCGCCGTCTCCTGCGGCGGCGGCACCGGCCGGCCCGCCCCGTCCACCAGCCCCAGCCACGGCGAGTGCGGGATCCGCACCCGCACCCGGCCGGCCTGCTTCACGTCGAGGACCAGCTGGTCGGCGCCCGCCCGCACCACGCTGGCGGGCCCCGTCACCAGGTCCGTCGGCCGGTCGACCTTGAAGAGCTGCCAGTTGGCGTCGCCCCACACCTGCTGGAGGTACGGGAGCCCGGCGCGCACCAGCTTCGCCTCGTCCTCGCCCCCCGAATCGGGCTTGTCGGCCGGCAGCACCACGTAGTGCACGGCCCAGCGCTCCAGCCAGGCCCGGTAGCTGTCGGCGGTGAGGGTGTCGTCGTAGAAGAGCGGGTTGCGCTCCAGGTCGGCCTGCCGGTTCCAGCCGCGCGCGAGGTTCACGTACGACGGGAAGGCGGAGGACTCGCGGTGGCTGCTGACGGGGACGACCTCGACCCGGCCGCGGTCGGCGCCCTCCTTCCGGAGCTGGTCCACGAGCGGGGCCAGCTCCCGGTTCCAGGCGGCGACCGGCGTGGTGCGGACGATGTCCGTGATGCTGTTGGTGGTGATCCAGGCGTTCAGTCCGACGAACGCGAGCAGCACGCCGTACCAGCGCCGCGACCGCGGGACCTCGTACGGGAGGGCCGCCAGCAGCACGGCGCCGCCGAACAGCATCACCAGCCTGGTGACGTTCGAGCCGATCTGGGAGTCGATCGCCCAGGTCAGGAAGACCCCGAGGGCGTAGACCGCGGAGGCGATCCGGGCCGTCTTCCAGCGGCGCGGCACGAGGAAGAAGATCAGCAGCCCGAACAGGAACGGCAGCCCGGCCGAACCGATCTTCATCGGCTGCGTCCCGGAGAACGGGAAGAGCCAGGCCGACAGCCCGACCACGGCCACCGGGGCCAGCCCGAGCGCGTACGCACCCGGGCGCCGCCCGCTCAGGAACAGCGCGGCCGCGATCACCCCGAGGAAGAGGCCCGCGACGGGACTGGCGGCGGTCGCGATCCCGGCCAGCGGGGCCGCCACCGCGGCCTTGGCCCAGCGCCGCCGCGCCCACTTGCGGGGCCAGCAGAAGACCGCCGCGACCGCGCCGAGGGCGAACATCGCGCCCAACCCGAAGGTGACGCGGCCCGAGAGGGCGTTGCAGAACAGCCCGTACGTCCCGGCCAGAGCGGGCCACAGCGGCTCGCGCACCGCCCCGCGGCAGCGGGTCAGGATCAGCGCGAGCAGCCCGGCCGAGACGGTGCCCGCGATCATCATGGTGGTGCGCACGCCGAGCAGGTGCATGAGGTACGGCGAGACCACGCTGTACGAGACGGGGTGCATGCCGCCGTACCAGGCGAGGTTGTACGCCGAGTCCGGATGGCGTCCCACGAACTCGGCCCAGGCGTCCTGCGCGGCGAGGTCGCCGCCGCTGCTGGCGAAGGTGAAGAACCAGACGACGTGCAGCACGGCGGCGAGCAGGGTGGCGACCGCCACCGGGTGGCGGCGCAGCGGATCGAGGGCGCGGGTGCGCCGCCGCGGCCGCCCGGGCGGCTCCTGCCGCGGCGGCACGGCGCCGCGCCCCGGGCCGCCACCGGGTGCCGACGCGATGACGGCCCCGCGCCGGCCCTGCTGCTCAGCGGTGGTCACTGCCGCACTCCCCAACACGTGGATCCCCACCGGCACGCGTCCGTGCGTCCCGGTCCCTCTGCCTCAGGTCGCGTCCGGTCGGCGGGACCGAGCGGACACTCGCTAGACGCGCACCGGCGCCCCGGGGTTGCCCGGGGCGCCGGATCAGCGCGCGTGCCCGCGACGGCCGCGCACGGCTGCGGAGGGCGACGCCTGGCCGCGCACGGCCACGCGCAGCCGCGGGCGGCCGTCAGCCGATGCGCGTCAGCTTGCTGCCGATGCCCGGCGAGGTCAGGTCGCTCTTCAGCGCCACCGGCACCTTGACCTGGCTGGCGCCCTCGCCGACGGTCAGCACGCCGACCTCGGTGCCCGCCTTCGCGGTCTGCGGCACCAGGCCGCCACCGTTCGCGAGCTTCACGGTGACGCTCAGCGAGGCCCACCCGATGGCCTCCACGTCGGCGGTGGCGACGACCGGAGTCCGGCCGCCGAGTCCGTCGTCGACATAGCCCACCACGTCGCCCTTCTTCACGACGGTCGCACCTTCGAGGGCCTTCTGCGTACCGTTCATCAGCTGCTTGCTCGCGGCGAGCACGGTGTCGATGATCGACGGCTTGTGCTGGCCGAGCACGGCGCCGACGATCAGCTGGTTGGTGTTGCCGATCTTCTTCTGCGCGGCGAAGAGGAGGTTTCCGCCCGCCTTCGTCGTCGTACCGGTCTTGATGCCGAGCGCGCCGCCGGAGCCGGTCAGCCCGTTCCAGTTGCGCCAGCTCTTGCCGGACGGATCGACCCAGTACGGCTTCTTGGTGATGTCGAGCAGCGTCTCGATCTCGACCAGCTTCAGGCCCAGCTTGACCTGGTCCTCGGCGGTGCTGACCGTGGTCGCGTCCAGACCCGAGGGGTCCGTGTACGTGGTGTTGGTCATGCCGAGTTCTTTGGCGGTGTCGTTCATCTTCTTGACGAACGCCTCCTGGGAGCCGGCATCCCAGCGCGCGAGCAGCCGCGCGATGTTGTTGGCCGATGGGATCATGAGGGCGGCGATCGCGTCGTACTCGGAGATCTTGTCGCCCTCCTTGACCGTGTCGAGGGTCGACTCGTTGTTGACTGAATCGTTCCTCTTGCCCTCGGTCTCGGCCGTCTTGTCCACGTCGATCATCGCGCCCTGCCCACCCTTCTCGATGGGGTGGTCGCGCAGGATGATGTAGGCCGTCATCGACTTGGTGACGCTCGCGATCGGCACCGGCTTCTGCTCGCCGGACTGGCCGAGCGTGCCGAGGCCGGCGGCCGCCATGTACGCCTGTCCCTCGGTGGGCCAGGGCAGCTGCGGCATGGCGCCCTCGAAGGTGTACGAGGACTTCGCGGTCATCACGAGCCTGGGTTCGGGCAGCGGGCGCACCAGCTGCACGATGGCCAGGATGATCCCCAGGAGCACGACGAGCGGCGCGTAGATCTTGAACCGGCGGACGGCGGTGCGCAGCGGGCTCGGCGGTGGGGGCGGGTTGTTCGTGAGGTCCGCCAGCATGTCGAGCGGCGGCTTGGGCGGCAGCGGCTGCTGGGTGGTCCGTTCGCTCCGGTCACCGCGGTCCAGGCGCTCGGTGGCGGTGGAGGCGGCGGCGGAGACCGACGGGGCCTGTGGGGCCGACGGGGCCGGGTCCTTCGGCCCGGGCTTCGGCTTGGCCGCCGCCGTGCCGTCACCGTCGGTGCGCAGCGGCACGAAGGTGCTGGCCTTCGGGGCACGGAAGACGGCGGTGCTCTCGCTGTCCTCGGCGGGTGCCGGTGCCGGCTCCGGTGCCGGCGCCGGCGCCTGGGGCGAAACGGAAGGGGGAGCGGAAGGCTGTTGCGGCTTCACGGCGGCGGGCTTCGGCTTCTGCCCGGCGTCGGGCTTGCGCGCGTCCACCTTGGGCACCCGGAACACGGCCGTACGCTCGCTGTCCGCGGGCTCGTCAGACGCGGCGGCCGCCCCGGCAGAGCCCGGCTTCACACCGCGCTCACCAGCGGCCCCGACCTCCGCGCCACCCGCCGGACGCCCGCCCGAAACCGCACCAGCGGCCCCCGGCCGCACCGCACGGAACACGGCCGTACGCTCGCTGTCGCCCGGCGCGGGCTTCGCCTCCCGAGCCGGAGCCGGGGCAGGGACCGAAGCAGAATCGGAAGCCGAAGCCGAAGCCGAATCGGAAGCCGAATCGGAAGTGGAATCGGACTCGGAAGCCCGCGCCCGCGCCGGCGGGTCGGCTTCGCGCGATGCGGCATCGGCTTCCGCATCCGCATCCGCATCCGCATCCGCATCGACCGGCTCCTCGGCCGACGTGGCGACCCAGGCCGCCACCGCCTCACGCAGCGCATCCCGCCCGCCGGACTCGGCCTTCGCCTCGGCGTCGGCCTCCGCCTTGCCCGCGGCACCGCCGTCGCCCGCAAGGGCGACGTCGGCACCGTCCTCGGACTCCCTCGGCCGGAACACCGACAGCCTCGGGTCGCGGTCCGCGGACGGCTCCGCCGCCCCCGGCGTTTCTTCATCTACCGACTTGTCGGGGGACTCGCCCGCCACCGCTCCTCCTCATCGCCGCCACGTTCGGCTGTCCGAATGTCTAACAGTGTCCCGTCTCGGGGGCATCGCCCCCGTGCCAGACGAGAACGACATAGCTGCGGGTTCCCCCACAAAGCGGCCACGCGCTCTCGACAGATGAATGTGAGAGGCGTCACCCTGTCACTCATCCACGCGGGGAGGCATGGATGGGCAGGAGCCGCAGAACAATTCCGGAGGAGCTTCTGCTGCTCGCCTTGGACCCGGCCACGGGTACCACGGCGCAGCCGCAGTCGCTCGACCTCGGCCTGGCCGGGGCACAGCTAGTGGAGCTGGCTCTGGCAGGACGGATAGCCCCTGATGGGGATCGTATCGCCGTGGTGATGCCACGGCCGACAGGAGATCCGACTCTGGACTCCGCACTGGAACTGCTGCGCAGGCGCGGCAGCCCGGTACGGGCCGTCCACTGGATCGGCGGACCCCGGCTGGGGCTGCGCCAGATTTACCTCGCGCACCTGGAGCGCTGCGGCATGGTTCACGCCGTCGCGGGACAGATGTGCGGCGTGTTGCCGACGACTCGCTACCAGGCGACGGACACGGAGATCAGCCGGGAGATCCGAGCCCGGCTCGACAGTGCGATCCGCACCGGCGTACCGCCGGACCCGCGGACCGCGGCGCTCGCCGCGCTGGCCCACGCGGTCGGACTCGGCAAGCACCTGTACCCCGGTAACGAGGGGCGCTCGTCCAGGTCCCGGCTGCGGGACCTGATCCGCCACGACCCCATGGGCGGACTCGTGGCGCACGCCGTGATGGACGTCCAGAACGGTGTGGCCGCCCAGCCGCGCCGGGACCGCCCACCGGCACCGCAGGCCCGGCCCGCCGCGGGCGGCGTCCCGATGCAGCCGCGCCGCACGGGTGCGATGGCGCGCGTGGCCGCGCACTGATCCACCCCCGGTGTGGCCCGGGCAGGCCCCGGGCCCCCCGCTCCACCCCTGCACAGCTCCACCACCGCACGACGCACCACCGCACCACCGCACACAGCAGCGCCACCGCCGGGACCGGCGTCCGCGAGGATCCGGTCCGGAGGCCGCCCGCGCGCGGGGTGGCGGAGCCGGAACACCGGCTCCGCCACCCCGCGCGTCTGTGTTTTTCCCTGCCGTTCCCCAGCGGCGCCGCCCGCTTCGGTGGCAGTCTGCTGAACACCAGACACGCAGAGAGACAGCTGCACGACAGAAGAAGGCGGAGGTGCCGTCCACGTGGCGTCCAATGTCAACCCCACCGTCCGACGCCGCCGACTGGGCATGGAGCTGCGCAAGCTCCGCGAGGACAAGGGCATGACGGCCGAACAGGTCGCCGAGCGCCTCCTCGTCTCCCAGTCGAAGATCAGCCGGCTGGAGAACGGCCGCCGTTCCATCAGCCAGCGCGACGTCCGCGACCTGTGCGACGTGTACGAGGTCGAGGACCGCCGACTGATCGACTCCCTCATGCAGATGGCGAAGGACTCCCGCCAGCAGGGCTGGTGGCACGCCTTCGGCGACATCCCGTACAGCGTGTACATCGGGCTGGAGACCGACGCCGCCAGCCTGCGCACGTACGAGCCCCTGGTGATCCCGGGCCTGCTCCAGACCACCGAGTACGCGCAGGCCCTGGTCCGCGGCGCATGGCCGGAGACCGCCCCGGCCGACGTGGAGAAACGCGTCCAGGTCCGCATGCACCGGCAGAAACGGCTCTCCGAGACGGAGAACAACAACCCGGAACTCGGGCCGCTGCGCCTGTGGGCGGTCATCGACGAAGCCGCGCTCCGCCGCCACGTGGGCGACGTGCCGCTGATGGTCCGACAGCTTGAGTACTTGATAAAGCAGTCGGAGCAGCCGCACGTCACGGTGCAGGTGATGCCCTTCGAGCTGGGCGCGCACCCCGGCGTGAACGGCCAGTACGCGATCCTGGAGTTCCCGGACGCGTCCGACTCGACGGTCGTCTACATCGAGGGCGTGACCAGCGACCTGTACCTGGAGAAGGCCAACGACGTCCAGAAGTACAGCGTGATGTACGAGCACCTGCGCGCCCAGGCACTGGGGGTCGACAAGACGAGGGAGTTCATCTCGCAGATCATCAACGAATATGCCGACATGGGTGAATAGCCCCGCGGAACGGGGCGGCGGGCGGCGGGCGGGCAAAGGGTCGGCACCGTACACCGTCGATCCCCGGCCACAGAAGGCTTGAATGGAATATGCCACCCGGTCGGGTGAATGCCCCCTTCACCCGTCAGGGGCTGCCGGTAGCGTCGATCAGGTCAGCCGGAAATGGCCGACAAGACACTGGAACTACTCGCTCACCGGAGAGAAACATGGCTATTCGCCAGGGCGCCACCGACAACTGGGTCAAGTCCTCCTACTCCGCCAACGGCGCGTGCGTCGAGGTCAAGTCCCCCGTCATGGAGGCGATCGCCGTACGCGACTCGAAGGCGCAGGACGGCCCGTCCCTCACCTTCGCGCCCACCTCGTGGACCTCCTTCGTCGCCGACGTCACCGAAGGCCGGCTGGGACGCCTCGTCTGAAGGACACGACGCGTCCCGACCGTCCCGCCGGAATTGACTTGAGCCCTCTCGACCGACCCGCCGTCTTGGCCGAGGGGGCTCGGCCATGCCCGCGTACGTCAGCGCAGCTGATCGACGTACCGGTCCGTCCCCGGCACCGTCGGGATGAACGGAGCCACGAGCTCCACCCGCCCCAGACCGGCGTCCGCGACCTCCGTGTCCAGCCCCGTGAAGCGGTCCCAACAGCTCCGGGGATCCTCCTCCAGGAACCACAGCAGCGTGAGGCGCGTGTCGACCCCCTCCACCTGCTGGACGTACGTCATCCGGTCCCCTGGCAGCGGTGTCGGCCGGAAGACGGTCACCATCGCCGCCGGGGAGCCGTGCAGCCGCTCGGGCAGGGCGCGCGAGCGGAGCCACTCCAGCAGCTCGGCCCGCCCCTGCGGGCCGTCGGCGTCGACGACCTGCACCACCAGCCCGGTGTACGGGTGGTCGAGCGCGTGGTGGTCCCGCGGACCGGCGGCGCCGTCGCGGTAGACGGTGGCCGCGTGGTCCTGGAAGGCCGTGAAGACATGGGTCCGGTTGTGGTGGACGCGGCCGTCCCGGTTCAGACGCTTGTTGATGGCGACGGTCCACTTCATGTGCTCGTCGTAGCGGCCCGCGGTGATCCAGTACGTCGACAGGTAGCAGCCGGCGGTCACCGGCCGGGCGACGGCCGACTTCTCCGGGTAGCGCAGCTCCTGCAGCTCGCAGGTGGCCACCCAGCGGCGGCCCGCGTACATCCAGGGCATGGCCATGGCGCCCGCGTAGTAGTGGTCGTCCTCGTACCAGCGGTTGTACGCGTACTCGTGGCCCGGGTGCGGTTCCACCATGGTGATCAGCGCGTGGCCGGGGCGGACCCCGTAGGGGCCGACGGCCGCCAGCGCGGCGTAGTCGTCGGCACGGGTGTCCTGCTGCGGGTCCTGCTCTGCTGTGGTCATGGGAACGGTCTAGCTGATACAACGTCAGATTGGGAGAGGGTGGCCGGAGTCGGCGGAAAGGCAGCACGGACGTCCACCCCCCGAATTATTCATGCCACCTACACGCTTCTCTCGCTACGATGCGCGCACCCGCCTCCCCGAGGAGCTTCCGTGCCCGCTGCCATCACCACCACCGCCACCCCCACCGCCACCGCGGCCGCGCCGCCGGCGTTCGCCGCCCGCACCACCTCGGTCGAGGGCTCCCCGGTGCGCGAGATACTCGCGCTCACCCAGCGGCCCGGCATCATCTCCTTCGCCGGCGGCCTTCCCGCACCCGAGCTCTTCGATACCGAGGGCCTGCGCGCCGCGTACGACGCCGCCTTCGCGCTGTCGGCGCGCCGCGCGCTCCAGTACTCGACCACCGAGGGCGCGCCGGAGCTCCGCGCGGTCGTCGCGGCGCGGGCCACGGCGCGCGGCCTACCGACCGGCCCGGGCGACGTCATGGTCACCTCCGGCTCCCAGCAGGCCCTCACCCTCGTCACCGCGGCACTGATCGAGCCGGGTGACGTGGTGCTGGTCGAGAACCCCACCTACCTCGCCGCCCTCCAGTGCTTCGGACTGGCGGGGGCGCGGGTGGTGCCCGTGCCCTGCGACGGGGAGGGCATCCTGCCGGACGCGCTCGCGGACCTCGTCGCGCGGGAGCGGCCGAAACTGCTCTACACGATCCCCACCTTCCAGAACCCGACGGGCCGCACCCTGCCGGCCGACCGCCGGGCGGCGGTCGCGGCGACGGCGGCCCGGCTCGGCCTGTGGCTGGTGGAGGACGACCCGTACGGGGAGCTGCGCTACGAGGGCCGCGACGTCCCGTGGCTGGCCGCCCACCCGGGTGCGCAGGACCGTACGGCCCTGTTGGGCAGCTTCTCCAAGATGATGGCTCCGGGACTGCGCCTGGGCTGGCTCCGTGCGCCGGAGCCGCTCCTGCGGGCCGCGGTGGTCGCGAAGCAGGCGGCGGACCTGCACACCTCCACGGTGGATCAGTTGGCCGCGGCGCACTACCTCGCGACGGCGGACCTGGATGCGCACCTGGGCACCGTGCGTGCCGCGTACCGGGAGCGGCGCGACGCCCTGCACGACGCCCTCGGCCGGACCCTTCCGGCGGACTGCCGCTGGAACCTGCCCGAGGGCGGCATGTTCGTGTGGGCGCGACTCCCGGCGGACCACGACGCGACGGCCCTGTTGAGGACGGCCGTGGCGTGCGGTGTCGCCTTCGTCCCCGGCGCCCCCTTCCACACGGGCGTCCCGGACCCTCGCACGCTGCGGCTGTCCTTCACGACGCACACCCCGCGGGAGATCGCCGAGGGGGTCGGCCGCCTCGGGTCGGCACTGGCGGAGTACGGCGGGACGCCGCGGCCGCGGACCTCTAGTGCTGGAGCCCGGCCTTGAGGAGCACGATGAGCAGGCCGAGGAAGAGGTTGACGGCGCCGGCGATCACCATCAGCCGACGGGAGGCGCCGGCGCGTCGGGCGGCCACCGTCGCCCAGCCGACTTGACCGGCGAGGGCGACCAGGAGTGCCAGCCATGCGATGCCCTGCGGCCCCAGGCCGAACAGCGGCGTGATGGCCGCGGCGGCGGCCGGCGGGACGGCCGCCTCGATGATCGGGCGCTCCTCCCGGGCCGTACTGCGAATGACGGTCCAGCTCAGTCGGCCCGCCAAGCGGGCGCCGAAGAGGCGGGCGAAGACGTGCGCGGCCCAGAAGACGATGCCGGTGCCCAGCAGCAGCACGACGAGCTGCAGCCGCGGGAACGGGCCGAGGGTCCCTGCGCCGACGACGACGGAGGCGGCGAGCAGCGAGCCGTAGACGGCGCCCGTGTAGTCGCCGCGGACCTTCTCCGGAGCGCCGTCCGGAGCACCCTTCGCGGTGCGCTCCGAAGGCTGTTCCGAAGTCCGTTCCGACGCCTCGCCCGAGGCCTGGTCCGGGGAGGGCTCCCGCCCGGGACCCCGGCGGGGTTCCGGGCTGCCGGCCGGGGACACTAGGACACGGCCCCGGCCGGCGTGGTCGGCCGCTCGGGCTCGGCCGCCGTCCCGGTCCCGGGCTCGATCCCGCCGGGGACGCGCGGACGCGCCGTCCCGGGGCCGGGTTCCGGTTCGACGGCACTGCCGCCGTGGCGCGGCGGCCGGGCGGGCGCGGACTGCCGACCGGCGGCCTCGCGGCGTGAAAGGGGGCTGCTCCGCCCGGAGTCGAAGTCCTCCACGGCTGTCTCCTCTCCGCGCACGCCCGGCGGCAACGGCGTGCGCACCAGGCGCTCCCCGGGCTCAGGCCCATTGTGACGCCGCCCCGGAGGCCGGGCATCCCGGGGCGATCGCCCACGCGTACTCCCCGCGTCCGCCGCGACTCCGTCCCGCCCTCTTCACCACAGCCGGTCGGCGTCCCGCTGCCTCACCACAGCCGGTTGAGGGCCAGCGCGAGGACGTCGCGCCACTCCATGGGCGGACCGGCCGTCGGAGCTCCGGGGCGGTCCCTGGGCACCCGTACGCGCAGGGCACCCGGCCGGATGGAGCAGGTGACGGGCGTGGGCAGGGTCAGGGGCTCGCCGTCCACGGCCACGGGGATGCTCTCCGCCTCCGAGCCGATGACGACCTGCCGGGAGGTCAGGATGCGCAGGCCCGTCCCCCGTGCGCCCCGCAGCGCGATGTGGGCCGCCTGGGCGGCGTTGTCCACCCGGAGCCCCACGACCCCGAGCACGCCGAGGTCGAGGCGGGACCGGCGGGCGCCCACGGCCGTCGGTTCGGGCGACGAGTAGGGGTTGTTGCTGATCAGCAGGGCCTGCTGGGCCTCCAGGCGGGTCTTCCCGTCGGCCGTCGCGTCGAGGGTGCGGCCGGCGTCGCCGCGGAGCAGGTCGGGCAGGGCGTTCAGGGCCGAGTCCGCCTTGGCGTCCCGGTACTCGGGGCGCTGGACGACCTCCGCGTAGACGCCGAAGGAGGCCGTGTTCACGAAGGCGCGGCCGCCCACGGAACCCAGGTCGACGCTGAGCTCCTCGCCGTCCGCCAGCGCGTCCAGGCACCGCACCGGGTCCTCGCGGTCCAGCCCGAGGTCCATGGCGAAGTGGTTCCTGGTCCCTGCGGAGATCACCAGGAACGGCAGGCCGTACTCGACCGCCACCTCGGCCACCCGGGCCTGGGTGCCGTCGCCGCCGGCCACCCCGAGCAGGTCCGCCCCCTCGGCGACCGCCCGGCGGGCGACGGCGGCGACGTCCGTGGTGACGTCGCCGTCCAGTAGCACCACCCGGGCGCCGAGCGCCTCGCCCTTCTCGGCGAGGCCGAAGCGGCCGACCTTCCCGCCGCCGGACTTCGGGTTCATGATCAGGACCGGGTGCCGGGGGCGCTCGGCGGCGACGGCCCGCATGCCGGCGGGTGGCCGCGCCGCGTGCAGCGCCGTCCGTGCGCACGCGACGGCGGCCACCCACAGCACGATGGCGGCCAGCACCGTGGGCCACAGGTCGGCCCGGGCGTAGATGACGAGGACGGCCACCGGCGCGGCCACGGCCAGCACGCCCCCGGCCAGCCGGACCGGCCCGCGGTGGGCGACCACCCACCACGTGCCCACGGCGGTGAGTGCCGCTCCGGCCGCCCCGACCACGACGACGACCAGCCCGCCGCCGACCGCCACCAGCGCCACCCCGGCGCCCAGCGCGCACAGGAGTGCCAGCAGCGCGAACAGCCGGGCGCGTGCGGGCGCGCCCGGAGGGTGCGCGAGCGCCATGGTCCTCACGTCCTCCGACCGGGGCCCGGCGCGGCGCGTCGTCCCCGCCGGAATGCGTTCCCTTCCGATCATCCCCCGAACGCCGGGCCCCGTCGACGTGGCCGAAGCCCGGCGGCGGGCCGGCCGGAGTCGTACCGGCAGGGTGGAGGGGCGGGGCGGCCGGCTGTGGCACCCGTCGATGCGCGCCGCACCCCGCGGGCGGTGCGCGCCCCTTCCCACCGGGGCGCAGGCACCCTAGCCTGACGGATCGTCAGATACGTCTGCGCCCGCCCGGAGGTACACCGTGCTGCTGCGAGGGAAAACCGTCATCATCTCCGGCGTCGGGGCCGGGCTCGGACATCAGGTGGCCGCCGCCGTGGTGCGGGACGGCGGAAACGCCGTCCTCGGGGCGCGGACCCCCGCGCGTCTGGCCAAGTCCGCCGCCGAAATCGACCCCGGCGGCGCCCACACCGCCCACCGCCCGACCGACATCGGAGACGAGGCGCAGTGCGAGGCCCTCGCCGCCCTGGCCGTGGAGCGGTTCGGGGGCGTCGACGCCGTCGTGCACGTCGCCGCCTGGGACTCGTACTTCGGTGGGCTGGAGGATGCCGACTTCGGGACCTGGCAGCAGATCATCGACGTCAACCTGCTGGGCACCCTGCGCATGACCCGGGCCTGCCTGCCCGCCCTCAAGGAGGGCGGCGGATCCGTGGTCATCATCGGGACGCAGTCCGCCGTCGCGGCGCCCAACGAGGTGCAGCAGGCCGCCTACGCCGCCTCCAAGGGGGCCCTGACCTCCGCCATGTACTCGATGGCCCGCGAGCTCGGCCCGCACCGGATCCGTGTCAACACCGTGCTGCCGGGCTGGATGTGGGGCCCTCCCGTCCAGGCCTTCGTCACCTTCACCGCCCACGCCGAGGGCGTGCCCGAGGCCGAGGTGCGCGCCCGTCTCACCGCGCGCATGGCATTGCCCGACCTCGCCACGGACGGGGACGTCGCCGACGCCGCCGTCTTCCTCGCCTCCGACCGCGCTCGGGCGATTACCGGCCAATCACTGCTGGTCAACGCCGGTGAGCTGATGAGATGACGCTCTCCACCACCGGGACGTCGGATCGTATGCTCGCCCCATGACCACTCCGAGTGACGCTCCGACCGAAAACGCGATGCGCCGCGCGCTGCGACGGGCCCGAGACGGTGTCGCGCTCGACGCGGCCGAAGCGGCCGTGCTGCTCCAGGCGCGGGGCGAGGCCCTCCGGGACCTCTCGGCCTCTGCCGCTCGCGTCAGGGACGCCGGGCTCACCGCCGCCGGGCGGCCCGGCGTCATCACGTACTCGCGCAAGGTGTTCATCCCCCTCACCCGGCTCTGCCGCGACACGTGCCACTACTGCACCTTCGTCACCGTCCCCGGCAAGCTCCGCCGCAGCGGCCACGGGATGTACCTCTCCCCCGACGAGGTCCTCGACATCGCCCGCCGGGGTGCGGCGATGGGCTGCAAGGAAGCCCTCTTCACCCTCGGCGACCGCCCCGAGGACCGCTGGCCCGAGGCACGCGAGTGGCTCGACGCGCACGGCTACGACGACACCCTCGCCTACGTCCGCGCCATGGCGATCCGGGTGCTGGAGGAGACCGGGCTGCTGCCGCACCTCAATCCCGGCGTCATGTCGTGGTCGGACCTTCAACGGCTCAAGCCGGTCGCCCCGTCCATGGGCATGATGCTGGAGACCACCGCCACCCGCCTGTGGTCCGAGCCCGGCGGTCCTCACCACGGCTCCCCCGACAAGGAACCGGCCGTGCGGCTGCGGGTGCTGGAGGACGCGGGCCGCTCCAACGTCCCCTTCACCACCGGCGTCCTGATCGGCATCGGCGAGTCCTACGCGGAACGGGCCGAGGCCTTCTTCGCACTGCGCCGGGTCCAGCGCAGCTACCACGGCATCCAGGAGGTCATCGTCCAGAACTTCCGCGCCAAGCCGGACACCGCCATGCGCGGCATGCCGGACGCGGAGCTGGAGGAGCTGGCCGCCGCGATTGCCGTCGCCCGCCACGTCCTGGGCCCCAGCGCCCGCATCCAGGCCCCGCCGAACCTGGTGGACGCCGAATACGCCCTGCTCATCGGTGCGGGCATCGACGACTGGGGCGGCGTGTCCCCGCTGACCCCCGACCACGTCAACCCCGAGCGCCCCTGGCCGCACATCGAGGAGCTGGCCGCCCGGACCGCAGCCGCCGGCTTCCAGCTGCGCGAACGCCTGACCGTCTACCCGGAGTTCCTCCAGCGCGGCGAGCCCTGGCTGGACCCGCGCCTGCTGCCGCACGTGCGGGCCCTGGCCGACGCGGAGACCGGGCTCGCCGACGAGCGGGCGGTCGTCGAGGGGCGGCCGTGGCAGGAACCCGACGAGGGCTTCGCCGCGTACGGCGCCGGCACCGGCCGTACGGACCTGCACGCCACCATCGACACCGAGGGCCGCACCGCCGACCGGCGCGAGGACTTCGACCACGTCTACGGCGACTGGGAGGCCCTACGCGAGGCCGCCGCCCCCGGCATGGTGGCGGAGCGCATCGACACCGACGTACGCGCCGCCCTGGCGCAGGCCGCCGACGACCCGACACGGCTGACCGACGCCCAGGCGCTGGCGCTGTTGCACGCGGACGGTCCCGCGCTCGACGCACTGTGCCGGATCGCCGACGACCTGCGCCGGGCGGTCGTGGGCGACGACGTCACCTACATCGTCACGCGGAACATCAACTTCACCAACGTCTGCTACACCGGCTGCCGTTTCTGCGCCTTCGCGCAGCGCCGCACCGACGCCGACGCCTACACCCTCTCCCTCGACCAGGTCGCCGACCGGGCCGCCCAGGCCTGGGACGTCGGCGCGGTCGAGGTGTGCATGCAGGGCGGCATCCACCCCGACCTGCCGGGGACGGCGTACTTCGACATCGCGCGGGCCGTCCGGCAGCGGGTGCCGGGCATGCACGTGCACGCCTTCTCCCCGATGGAGGTCGTCAACGGCGCGACCCGCACGGGCATGTCCGTACGGGACTGGCTGACGGCGGCCAAGGAGGCCGGGCTGGACTCGATCCCGGGGACGGCGGCGGAGATCCTGGACGACGAGGTGCGCTGGGTCCTGACCAAGGGCAAGCTGCCGGCGGCGGACTGGATCGACGTCGTCGCCACCGCGCACGAGCTGGGGATCCGCTCCTCGTCGACGATGATGTACGGGCATGTGGACCAGCCCCGGCACTGGCTCGGCCACTTCCGCACGCTGGCCCGGATCCAGCAGGAGACCGGCGGTTTCACGGAGTTCGTGACGCTCCCGTTCATCCACACCAACGCCCCCGTGTACCTGGCGGGCATCTCCCGGCCCGGTCCCACCGTCCGCGACAACCGCGCGGTGACGGCGATGGCCAGGCTCCTGCTGCACCCGCACATCCCCAACATTCAGACGAGCTGGGTGAAGCTGGGGGCGGAGGGCGCGGCCGAGATGCTCCGCTCCGGGGCGAACGACCTGGGCGGGACGCTGATGGAGGAGACCATCTCCCGCATGGCCGGGTCGGGTTACGGCTCGTACAAGTCGGTCAAGGACCTGGTGGCGGTCGCCGAGGCGGCGGGCCGTCCCGCGAAGCCCCGTACGACGCTGTACGGGGAGGTGCCCGAGGAGCGGCAGCGGGCGGCCCTCGCGTCGGACGGGCACCTGCCGGAGCTGCTGCCCGTACTGGACTGAGCGGGGCAGGGCGGGGAGGGGGTTCGGCAGAAGCGGGCTCTCCTCCCCGCCGGACGGTCAGCCGACGAGCAGGTCCTTGCGGAGCTGCTTCAGCTCGCGGGCGTCGATGCCGAGTCCGTCCTTGAGGTAGCGGTCGAAGGAGCCGTAGGCGGCCTCGACCTCGTCGTAGCCGGCGTTTAGGTACTCGGGCCGCACGTCCAGCAGCGGCTTGTAGACGGCGGCCTGGTCGGCGGGCAGGTGCGAGAGGATCGCCTCGTTGGCGGCTTTGCGGTAGTCGTTGCTGGCCAGGTAGTCGGCCTCGACGGTCTGGCGGGGCACACCGAGGGCGGTCAGCAGGGCGGCGCCCGCCCAGCCGGTGCGGTCCTTACCGGCGGTGCAGTGGAAGAGGACGGAGCGGGCGCGGGCGCGATCGTGCTCGATGCCTTCGAAGACGCGCGTGTACGCCTTCGTGCCGCCCTCGCCGGACACCATCGCCCGTTCGGCGTCGACCATGGCCCGGACGGCCTCGTCGGGGGTGCGGGGCATGGTCCGGAAGGAGTCGGAGCCCGCGAAGACGTCGGCGACGACGTAGGAGGCGCCCGCGGGGACCTTGTCGGCGTCCTTGCTGCGCTCGTCCTGCGTGCGCAGGTCGAAGACGGTCCTGATGTGCAGGCGCCGGAGCTTGGCGAGGTCGTTCGCGGTGAGCCCGCCGAGGGCGTCGGAGCGGTAGACCTCGCCCATCTTCACCCACTGCCCGGTGCTGGTGCGGTAGCCGCCGGCGTCACGGAAGTTGGCGGTGCCGTCGAGCTGGATCAGGCGGTCGGCGAGGCGCAGGCCGTGGCCGTGCTGCGGTGTGAAGTCGAACCACTGGCGGTCGGCGGCGGGCAGGCCCGTGACCACGGCCCGGCCCTGGGCGCCGCCCCTGGCGACGACCTTGCCGTTCGCCTTGATCTCGACCCGCCTGGTGCCCGGGGCCTTCCAGTCCAGCGTGAAGGAGCCGTCGGCGCCGGCGGTGACGGTGGCCTCGGTGAAGGGGATGGCCGAGCGGTTGCCGGCGTGGGCGGCGGGGGCGGTGATCAGGGCCGCGGTGAGCGCGGACGCGACGACGGTCGCGGCGAGGAGAGCCTTCTTCATGGCGTCGAGGCTCGGCGGCCGTGGAGAACGTCGGATGAACGCGGCGTGGCCGGAACCGGCCGCACCGAAGGCAAGTGGCAAAACGTGCCACCGGTCGTTCGGCGGCTGGAACTGTTCGCGTTCCGGCCGATCTCTGCTCACTTATGGACCTCTTGGCGTACCACTTCCGGTTTCGATCGAACCTGTCCACTACAGTGCGGATTTCGCAGGGGCGGCGATTACAGGTCAGCGGGGGGGCGCGGTGCCGGGGGTGGACGACGTGGTCGGTACGGACGGCGAGCGGCGGCAGAACGCCCACCAGGCGCCACCGCCCGGCACCCCCCTCCCCGGCCCGGACACCCCGTCGAGCGGTACGAACACCCCTGGCCCGGACGCGGAGAAGCCCGCCCCGGATCCCGCGGGCGGCCGCGGCACGGTCGCCCCGCACGGCACCGCCGACCCGGCCGGCGGCCCGGCACGGGGCGGCGTGGGAGGGGCCGAGCGGACGCTCGGGCGGGGGATCGCCACCGGGCTCTGGGGGCGGATCGAGCAGCAGGACTTCCGCAGCCGCATCCGCGGCACCCTCCTCGGCGCGGCCCTCGGCGATGCCTTCGGCGCGCCCCTCGCCGGCCTGTCCCTCGACGCCGTCCGCACCGCCCACGGACCGGACGGCCTGACCGCTCCCGCCGTCGCCCACGGCCGGCGCGGCCGGGTGACCGCCGCCACCCAGCTCACCCTCTTCACCGTGGACGGCCTGATCCGGGCCCACGTCCGCCGGGACACCGGCACCTGGCACCCGCCCACCGACGTGCACCGCGCGTACCGCCGCTGGGCGGCGACCCAGCACGACTGGGGCCCCGACGAGCGCCGCGAGGACAACGGCTGGCTCGCGCAGGAAGAGTGGCTCTACGCCCGCCGCGACCCCGACCGCGACTGCCTGACCGGCTTCGGAGACGACGTCCTCGCCCCCTTCGACCAGCCCAAGAACCCGGCCGCCCGCGGCCCGGCCGCCGCCGTCCGCTCGGCCCCCTTCGGGCTGCTGGTCGGCTGGGAACCCGGCCTCGTCCTCCAGCTCGCCGTCGAGTGCGCCGCCCAGAGCCACGGCCATCCCACCGCCCACCTCGCCGCGGGCGCCCTCGCCGTCCTCGTCCACGGCCTCATCCGCGGCGACTCCCTCGACGCCGCCATCCAGCGCACCCTGGGCCTGTTGGGAGCCCGCCCCGGACATCAGCCCGTCACCGACGCCCTCCAACGCGCCACGGCGGCCGTCACCCAGGGCGCGCCCGGCCCCGACGCCGTCGAAGCGCTGTCCCCCGGCTTGGCCGCGCCCGACGCCGTACCCGACGCCGCGGACGCCCTCGCCGTCGCCGTCTACTGCGCCCTGGTCGCCGAGGATGTCGCCCACGGCCTGCGCCTCGCCGTCAACCACGGCGGCGACTCCGTTGCCTCCGGCACCCTGTGCGGGGCGCTGCTCGGCGCGCTCCACGGAGAGACCGCCCTGCCTCCCGCCTGGCTCGCGGAGCTGGAGGGCCGTGCCACCCTCCTGGAGCTGTGTGACGACTTCGCCCTGGAGATGACCCAGGGCCCGGCCCTCCACGGCCCCTCCGCCTCCTCCCCCGGCTGGCTGGCCCGCTACCCCCGCGGCTGACACGGGCCGTCCGCGGCTGACACGGGCCTTCGCGACCTGACGCACCCTCAACAAGCGGGTCGGCAGCCCGTACCGTGGCGTTCCCACGTCCCGGCTGCCGGAGGTGCCAGCACCCATGCGGATCGCCACGACCGTCTTCCTCACCGACCGCACCGTCTCCCCCGCCCGTCTCGCCCGCAGCCTGGAGGAACGCGGCTTCTCGGGCCTCTACCTCCCCGAGCACACCCACATCCCGGTCTCCCGCGAGACCCCCGCCCCGATGGGCGGCGAACTCCCCGAGATGTACGGGCGCACCCTCGACCCCTTCATCGCCCTCGGCCAGGCCGCCGCGGTCACCCAGCGGCTGCACCTGGGCACCGGCATCACCCTGGTGGCACAGCACGACGGCATCGGCCTGGCGAAACAGGTCGCGACCCTCGACCACCTCTCCGGCGGCCGTTTCACCCTGGGCATCGGCTACGGCTGGAACGTCGAGGAGGCCGCCGACCACGGCGTCGAGTGGCGCACCCGCCGCGACCTGGTCCGCGACCGGATGGCCCTGATGCGCGCCCTGTGGGCGCCCGAGCCGACCGCGTACGTGGGCCAGTACTGCTCCGTCCGGGCCAGCAGCGCCCACCCGAAGCCGGTCCAGGCCCCGCGCGAACTAGGCCCCGGCTCGGCCCTGCACGGGCCCCGCACCCTGATCGGCGGAGCGGCCGGCCCGAAGCTCTTCGCCGCGATCGCCGACCACGCCGACGGCTGGCTGCCGATCGGCGGCGGCGGCCTGACCGAGTCCCTGCCGGTGCTGCGCCAGGTGTGGGAGACCGCCGGCCGTGACCCGAAGTCCCTCCAGGTGGTCCCGTACGCCGTCCACCCCAGTGCGGGCAAGCTCGCCCACTACGCCGACCTCGGCATCGAGGAGGTCGTCCTCCAGCTCCCCTCGGCCCCCGAGCCGGAGACCCTGCGCGCCCTGGACGGGTTCGCCCAGTACCTCTGACCTCCCCGCCCCGCCCCGCCCCGCCCGGTCCCCGCGGACAGCAGCGGGGCCCGCCCGATCGTGCGATCGGACGGGCCCCGGTTCAGCGCTGCCGGATCCTCAGGACGTGAAGTAGCCGTTCAGGTCGGCGATCACGTCGGTGGAGCCGGAGTTGTTGAAGAACGTCACCCGCCCGTCCACGACGGGCACGACCACCAGGTTGGCGACGGTCCGCCCGGCGATGTAGTTGAGGTTCGAGACGCCCGGCCGTGCGGCCCCGTGGGGGTGGACGATCAGGTGGCTGGCCTCGGTGGGGTTGGTGACCGTGACGTTCAGGACGACGGCGGTCACTCCTTGCGCGGGCACTCCCGCGGCCCCTGCGACCTGGAGGCTCACCGAACCGCCCGGACCGACCGCCCCGGCGCGGGCGCCGGTGCCGTCACGGGTGTCGAGGAGGCGGACCGGGCCCGCCGCGGAGAACACCGACCCCTCGGCCGCGTAGTAGCCGGTGACGTCGGCGATGAGGTCCACCGAGCCCGAGTTGTTCCGCAGGTCGACCTTGCCGTTCACCACCGGCACCGTCACCAGGTTGGGGACGATCTGCCCGGGCGTGAAGTTGAGGTTGGACACGCCCGGGGCCGCCTGCCCATTGGGGTAGACGGTGACGTGACCGGCCTCGGTCGGCTGGACGGCGGTCACGTTCATGACGACCGCCGTGACCCCGGTGGCCGGAACGCCCTTCACGCCCGCGACCTGCAGGGTGACGACCCCGCCCGGACCGACCCGCCGCTTGGTCGCACCCGTGCCGTCACGGGTGTCCAGGAACCGTGCCGGCGTGATCGGGTTCAGCGCGGAGCCGGCCCCGGCCTGGTCGGTGTAGTAGCCCGTCACGTCGGCGATCAGGTCCACCGAACCGGCGTTGTTGCGCAGGTCGACCTTGCCGTTGACCACCGGCACCGTCACCAGATTGGGGACGATCTGCCCGGGCGTGAAGTTCAGGTTCGACACCTTGGGGACGGCCTGCCCGTTCGGGTAGACCATCACGTGACCGGCCTCGGTCGGCTGGACGGCGGTCACGTTCATGACGACCGCCGTGACCCCGGTGGCCGGAACGCCCTTCACGCCCGCGACCTGCAGGGTGACGACCCCGCCCGGACCGACCCGCCGCTTCGCCGCACCCGTGCCGTCACGGGTGTCCAGGAACCGTGCCGGGCCGTGCGGCACGAACCGGCTGCCCTTCGGGGCGGGGGCCGGGACGGGCTCGGTGACGGTGTAGGCCTTCGGCAGGTATCCACGCGAGGGCACCCCGGCCGTGTAGCCGACGCCGTCGAGAACCAGATCGTACGCGGCCGGCTCCAGGCCCCTGGTGTCCACCTGGACGGTTAGCTCGGTGCCGTCCGCGTTGACGGCGAGCGGGGTCAGGAGCGCCTGCTGACCGCTTCCCTCACGCGCCAGCTTCATGCGGGTCTTCAGAGTGAGCGAGGTACCTCGGACGACGGCCCGCGTCTGGGTGTTCGCCGCACTGGTGTCGGGGCTGATCGAGGCCGGGGCCTCGATCTCCGGCACGTAACACTGGCCACATGCCCCGCGCATGCCGTAGACGGCCGGCGTCGGGGTCCTGCCGGCGCTCAGCATCAGGAGGCCCTGCGCAGGCTCGGCCTCCTGGTCCGCCTTGCAGTAGGCGCTGAACTGGTCCCACTGCTGCCTACAGCCGTACTGGGGATCTGCGGTACTCCACTCGCGGCCGTCGTGCAGGCTCAGCGCAGGAGCGGGCGTGTTCTTGTCGGCGTTGGTCGTGAAACCGGTGACGTAGAAAGACTCCCCGGGATTCATGTCGACCACGGCGCAGTGCGCGGTCGACGTCTCCGAGAGCACTCCGCCTCGCAAGGCGAAACCGTCGACGGAGACCGAGTTGGCCATGCACTCGGGCGCCCAGCCGGCGGCCGTGCCCACCTTCCATATGTCCATGGCGCTGCTGACGGGCTGGTCGGCGTACAGGCGGGCCGACAGCACGGCCGTGTAGGCGGTCGAGCCCGTCACCTTGCACGGGAGGCTGTTCGCCTGCTGGCAGAGCAGGTTGCCGTCCGCGTCGAGGACCGTGAGCCAGGTGGCGGTGATGTTCTTCAGGTACCACCCGGCCATGCGGTCGCCCAGCCAGAACTTGTCGGTCGCGGCACCGCCGATACGCAGGCAGCGGGCGTCCAGAGGCGCGCCGAGCACGACGGGAAGGGACGGACCGCCCACCTTGGTGGACACCGTGGCCGTGCACGTCGCCGCGGGGGAAACGTCCCGCCGTGCCAACTTGACGGAGTACATTCCGGCGCTCTCCACCAGCGCCGTGTAGGACACCCCGGGAGCGAGTCGGCAGCTGACGGGTACGACTCCGGTGCACGCAGCAGTACCCGACGGGTCGAACAGCTGGACCAGGCCCCCTCGACCGTCCGCGTCAACGCGGTCGACCAGCTCAGCGGTGGAGTGCTGGTCGGCCGGAATGCTCAGGCAAGCGTGCTTTACCCCCGTAATCTGAGCCCCCGCAGAGCCGTCGAAGCCGGTGCGGGGCCATGCAGCGCAGCCGGTGTGGTCGCCGGTCCGGTGGCTGGTCAGCCCGTACGTGCCCGGCGTTCCGCTGAGCACCGCCCTGAAGGGGGCGGTGCCGGTCAGCTTGCAGGTGACAGACGTGGCACCGAGAGGGCCGTTCAGTTCGCACTGCTCTTTGCCCGACGCGTCGTTGACCACGACGTGGAGTCCGTTCAGGGGCGCAGGGTTGAGCAGGTAGACGCCGTTTCCGCTTGCGGTCGGCAGGGTCAGGCACAGTCGCTGTCCGGGTGCAGCGAAGACGGCGTTGACGGGACCGGTGGCCAGTCCGTTGTCGTGGGTCGTGGTGCAGCCGCGGGTCTCCTTGGCCGAGTGGAACGCCATGCCGTACGGCGAGCTGTCCAGCACCTGGGTGTAGTTCACCCACGTGTAGTCGCCGGCGGTCAGGTCACAGGTTCCGCGCCAGCATTCGTCGTGCCTTGACGTCGCGTCCGACGAGAGCAGATGTCCCTGAGGCGCGTAGTACGACGCGGTGACGACGGGGCCGAAGGTGTACCGGGCGGAGTGCGTGGCCCGCATGAGCCTGCACGGCACGGTGGAGCTCAGGTCGGGCGAGGTGCCGAACACCTGCGGCTCCACCACGGGACACCCTTCCGGCTTGGAGAGCCGTGCGAAGGTGAGCTTGTAGGGATACTCCGAACCGCTGGTGACGACCCGGAAGGGTGCGGCGCCCGTGAGCCTGCAGTCGAGGTAGGAATAGTTCGGGGGGACGCAGAGCTTGTTGCCGTCACCGTCGTAGATGTCCGTGGTGACGGCATAGCCCTCGTGGACGGTGGCGCGCAGCATGTCGTCCGCTGCAAGGGACAGGGCGTAGCAGTCCGTCGAGCCGACCGGCACCTGCCCCTGTATGACCCTCGGGGCGCCGAGCCTGCTGTCGGCGGCGCTCACGCTCTCGCACGTGGCGGAGAGCAGAGCGAGGTACGAGATGGACAGGTCGCTGTCGTCAGCCCCGGGGTAGTTGTTCGCGATCTGCAGCGAGTACGTCCCCGCACCGTTCGTGGGGCAGTGGTACCTGCTCTCGATCAGTCGGCAGCTCACCGTGGTGCCGTCCGGCGCGATCAGCTTGGTTACCACGAACGTCCTGGACGTGACGGCCCGGTAGCGGACCATGTCCTTCTGCTGCGGCAGGGTGAGCGCGAAGGATGCGGTCTGGCCGCCCTTGATCATGCAGTTGACGACCGCGCGCGGAGCCAGCTCCGCAGGGCAGACGTCTGTCACCTCGCTCTGTTGCAGAGCCCGCACCTCTGCCTGGCGCTGCGCCTCGCGCTCCGCCGCGGGGTCCTTCTTCGGTGCCGCCTGCGGGCCTGTCGGGGCGGCCGACGGCGCACCCGCCCCGGCCTCCTCCCGGAGCGAAGCGGCAGCAGGAGGCTCGGCCGACACCGCGAGCGCGGTACCGGCCTGGCCCGTGAGCGAGGCCAGCAGCGTCAGCAGCAGGGCCCCCGAGGCGAGGCCGCGTCCTCTGGCACGTCTGATCTGCGCTCTTCTGCCCATGGGCAGGAATCTCATGAACCCCCCAGTTCCGGTGAGCCCGGGCCTGTGACGATCACGGCCGCACGGGCATGCGGAGCTTACCCGCCGGTTTACAGGCGGCGCACCGGAGTACCCGTGCCCGGTGGGTGGGCCGTCCGGCGGCGCGGCAGCTCGGCCCAGACCGTCTTGCCGATGACGCGGTCCGTGACGCCCCAGTCGGCGGCGACGGCGTCCACGAGGCGCAGGCCGTAGCCGGCCTCCGCCTCGTAGGCGTGCGGCCGCAGCACCGGGCGGCGGTCGCGGCGGGCGTCGGAGACCTCGATGCGCAGGAGTTCCTCCAGGAGCGTCAGCTTCAGCTCGAAGTCCCGCCCCGGGACCCGCCCGTGCCGGACGGCGTTGGCGGCGAGCTCGGCCACGAGGAGCCCGGCGTCGGCGGAGAACGCGGTGGATTCGGGGAAGCCCCAGGCATGAAGCTCGACGAGGGCCAGCTGTCGGGCCAGCCGGGCCCCGCGGCGGGTGCTGGTGAAACGCTGAGTGAACACGCGTACGAGGGTCCGGGCGCGGCCGGAAGGTGCGGTCATGGCGCCAACATCCCGCCCGACCAGGCTCGTTCAACACCACCCGGACTCGTACAAACCAACTGTACGAGTCCACTCCCTGGACAGACGCGGTCACCGTGCGTGAATCTGCCTGTCGGGGATCGGGGAGGTGACCGCCATGGTGAGTGCCGACGGCAGCGGTGACGGCGAGGTCGAGCCGGACGACAACCTGCGCAGCTTCGGCGAGACGGTCAAGGCCTCCCGCAAACGCGCCGGCCTGACCCAGGAGCAACTGGCCCCGCTGATCGGGTACTCGGTGCAGTACGTCGGCTCCGTCGAGCAGGGCCGCCGCCACCCGTCGCAGAAGTTCGTGAACAAGACCGAGGCGGTCCTGGACACCTTCGGCGTCATCGACATCGCGGCGCGGCAGCTGACGCGGCGGCGCGGCCTGGCGACGTGGTTCCGGCGGTGGGCGGAGCTGGAGGAAGTGGCCGTCACCCTCAATACGTACGAGTGCCGGTCCGTGCCGGGGCTCCTCCAGCCGGAGTCGTACGCCCGTGCCCTCATCGACAACGTCCCGCCGCTGGCCACCCCGGAGGAGGCGGAGGCCCGTGTCGCGGTGCGGCTGGAACGGCAGAAGCTGCTCCACCGCACCCCCTACGCCCTCTTCAGCTTCGTCATCGAGCAGGCGCTGATCGAGCGGCGGACGGGCGGGCCGCAGGTCACGCGGGAGCTGGTCGACCGGCTCCTGGAGTGCGGGGACCTGCCCAACGTGGACGTCCAGATCATGCCGCTGGTCCAGCCGGTGCACGCGGGCACCGACGGCCCCTTCCAACTCCTGGAAACCGATGAACACGAGTGGCTGGGCTACAGCGAGGGGCAGAAGACCGGCCAGGTCATCACCGACCCGAAAGCCATCAGCGTGCTCCACCAGCGGTATGCCAAACTTCGCATCCAGGCCCTCAATCCGGCGGACAGCGCGGGCCTGTTGATGCGAATGCGAGGTTCCCTGTGAACAGCTCCGACTTGCGATGGTTCAAGAGCAGCTACAGCGGAAGCGAGGGCGACGACTGCGTCGAGGTCGCTCTCTCCTGGCACAAGTCCACGTACAGCGGCAGCGAGGGCGACAGCTGCGTCGAGGTCGCCGCCTGCCCCGGCGCCGTGCACGTCCGGGACTCGAAGGTGACGGCCGGCCCCGAGCTGGCCGTCACCCCCGGCGTCTGGACCGCGTTCCTGGGCGGCGTCACCGCCACCGGCTGAGCGGCGGCGCGGCTACCGCTCCCCGGTCTCCTCCTCCGCGGGGAACCGGGCGAGCGGGGCCTCGCGCGCGAAGAAGGTCTTGGCGCGGGTCAGCGCGCGCTCGTCGGCGCGCACCTGGCCGGGCCGGGAGCCGTTGCCGAGCAGGACCCCGCCGAAGCGCATCCCCATGTAGGCGGCCGTGTTGTTGAGGCTGGTGATCAGCCCGCCCGCGGTGGCCTCGTTCTCCTCGGCCATCGCCGTGACGCCCCACAGCGTGCGGCCGCCCATCCGCTTCTTGAAGTCCATGCCGGGTACTCCCAGCCAGCCGGACCAGTAGTCGAGGTAGCGCTTGGTGCCGGCGGAGACCGCGTACCAGTACAGCGGCGAGGCGATCACGATGTCGGTGGCCTCCAGCGTGGCCCGGCGCAGTTCCTCCTCCTGCTCGCTCACGGGCCAGGTCCCGTCCTCGTGCCGGCCGTCCTGGAAGTCGGGCAGCGGGTCCTTCGCGAGGTCCACCCAGCGCTGCGGGATGCCGGTGGGCAGTTGTTCGGCCGCTGCCCGGGCGAGGATCTCGGTGTTGCCGTCCGGGCGGGAGCTGCCGAGGACGAAGAGGAACGATCGCTCGGCGTCGTCACGTATGTCGGTCGTCATGCGCCGTGCAACTCCCGCTGCTTGCGGAGCCATTCCGTCCGGCCCGTCGGGGGTGAAATCCAGTCGACGGCGGGCCCTTCCGCCGGGGATCCTGACGGCCGGACACCTGTCGAGGGGAGCGGACGGACATGCCGGGCACGCAGGCGCGGGACGCGCATCACTGGGAGTCGCTCCCGGCGGGAATCCGCGCCCAGGTCGACGGTTACGTCCTCCAGGACCGCCTGATGCAGGCCGTGAAGCTCGTGTGGGACGCCGGACGCGCCCGCGGCGTCGGTCTGCACGAGGCCCAGCTGCTGGTCCACGAGCGGTACGTCCTCCACGGCGACCGGATCGCCCGCACCCCCGAGAGTCCGCTGGACCTGGAGTCCCTGTCCGCCCTGACGAGCGGCCTGCCGGGGCGGGTTGCGGCGATCGAGGCGGTCTGGGACGGGGACACCGTCCACGACTGGTTCGTGAAACTCCTGGCGATCACCGACGACCCCGCCGGGGAGCGCCACCTGGCCACCGTCCACAGCCGCCGGGACCGCGACCGGGCCGAGGCCGCCGCCGAGGCGGGCCGCACCCTGGCCGACCACCTCGGCGTGCCGTTCCACTTCCCCGAGCCCTCGAACCCGGGCTACGACGCCCCGCGCTGGCGCCCCTGAGAGGAGACCGGGCCGTGCCCGGGCAACGCGGGCAGCGGCGGCAACGGCACCATGAGCGGCACCGGCCGGAGAACGTCCCCGGCCCGTCCGCCTGATCGCAGGCGGACGGGCCGCTCTCGATCACGCAGAGCACGCAGAGCACGCAGAGCACGCAGAAAGCGTAGGTAGGACGGAAAGGGCTGAGCGGCCCTACGGGACCGGCGACGAAGCCTGTCGCTCCCCCCGAGCAGCGGCATGCGCGGCTGGTCCGGGGCCGTCAGCGGAATCGATCTTAGGTCGTACCACCCGCCCCGGAAAACGCATTTACCCAGCTCAGCACCTATGTGGCCGATATTCGCCCCTGGCCTGAATCGGGCCGGCGCCGCCTGCGGGGCCGCGGGCCGGGCTCAGCCGGCCTTCGGGGCCTTCGGCAGCCCGGCGTCGAGGGCCGTGCCGGCGCCCGCGAGGGAGCTGTCGGTCGCCTTCGAGGCGGAACCGACCGCGCCCTTGGTCACACCGACCGCCGTCTTGGCGTCCTGGACGGTCTGCGCGGGGTGGTCGGCGAGGTCGACGACACGGCCGACGAGCGGCGCCGCCCCGGAGGGCTCGTCGGCGGCGTGCGCGGCGCCGGGAACCAGCGCGAGGGCGGCTCCGCCGGACAGGACCAGGGCGGCAAGGGTGCGCTTCATGGCAGTCATGACCGGCCCAACGACCCCGCCACCCCGGAGTCACCACCTGGCCCGCCCCTTTGGAGTGGCTCCTGCCGGTCCACCGCCCCCTGCCGTTCGGCCGCACCGGCCGCACCGGCCGCCGGGAACGCCGCGAACGCCGCGAACGCCGGCGGCCCCGGATCGGGGGAATCGATCCGGGGCCGCGGGGATGACTCGGCGGGTGCGTTCGGCGCGGGGGTCAGTCCTCGACCACCAGGGCCGGGGTGGACTTCGTCAGGACCTCGCCGCGGAAGAAGGCCGGGCTGCGGCGCTGGGTGATCAGCATGACGACCACGCCCAGGAGGAGCAGGCCCACTCCGATGACGAAGACGCTGCCCACGCCGAAGAGCGAGGAGCCGGAGCCGTAGGCCGGGTCCCACATGTCGTACATGGTCTGGAAGAAGACCGCGGCGAGCATGAGGCCGCCGATGCCCGGCAGGATGCCCTTCACGAGGAGGTCGCGGGCCGAGGAGCGCAGGTCCGCGCGGAAGAACCAGACGCAGGCGAAGGCCGTGATCGAGTAGTAGAAGCAGATCATGAGGCCGAGGGCGTAGATCGTGTCGATCAGTACGTTCTCGCTGACCAGCGTCATCACCGTGTAGAAGACGCCGGTGGCGATGCCCGCCATGACGGTGGCGCGGCCCGGGGTCTTGAAGCGGGGGTGGACCTTGGCGAAGGAGGTCGGCAGGGCTTCGTAGGTGCTCATCGACAGGACCGTGCGCGCCACCGGGATGAAGGTGGTCTGCAGGCTCGCGGCGGCGGAGGCCAGGACCGCGACGAAGAGCAACACCCCGAGACCGGAGCCCATGATCGGCTCGGCGAGGGTGGCGAAGACGTTGTCCGCGGTCTGCTCGTTGCCGAGGCCGTTGCCCTCGGTGCCGACACCGGCGTACATCTGGGCGGCGATGGCGACGACCAGGTACGAGGAGACGATGACGACCATGGCGAGCATCGCCGCGCGGCCGGGCGTCTTGGCGCTGCCGACGCTCTCCTCGTTGACGGACAGACAGGCGTCCCAGCCCCAGTAGATGAAGATCGAGAGGGAGAGGCCGGCCGTGAAGGCGGCGAGCGACTCGACGGCGAAGGGGTTCATCCAGGACCACGAGAAGGCGAGCGAGCCCGCGACCTCGTCGGACTTGGTGATGGCCAGGTAGGCGAACAGCGCCAGCACCGTGAGCTGGAGGCCGACCAGGATGTACTGGACCCACTTGGTGGCGGTGATGCCGCGGTAGCTGATCGCGGTGGCGATCGCGATGAAGACCAGGGTGGTGAGGATGTGGACGAACTTGTTGTCGTCCAGCGCGGCGAGGTCGGCGCTGCCGCTCAGTTCGCCCACGAGGAGGTAGAAGAAGTTGGTGGCCACGCCGGCGAGGTTGGAGAGCACGACGACCGTGGCGACCAGCAGGCCCCAGCCGCACATCCAGCCGACGCGGGGGCCGAAGGCCTTCACCGACCAGGTGAAGGAGGTGCCGCAGTCGGGGACCGCTTTGTTCAGGGCGCGGTAGGCGAAGGCCACCAGCAGCATGGGGATGAATCCGGCCAGGAAGACGGCCGGCATCTGGACGCCGACCTCGCTGACCGTGGGACCGAGGGTGGCCGTCAGGCAGTAGACGGGGGCGACCGTCGATACGCCGATGACGGCGTTGCCCACGAGCCCGACGGAATTGCCGCCGAGTCCCTTGCCGCGTACGCCCCCGGCCACGCCGCTTACCGTGTCTCCGGCCTGAGGCCGAACGTCCAGCTGAGTCATGAGTCAGGACGTTAGATGGTGCGTTTTCCACATGTGGATGATCGAAGTCCGGATGTAAAGAGTCTTCGACGCCTTGGAATCTTGAGTTCGGGACGATTTGCGATCGCTTAATGCAAGGTTCACTCCAGCATCTCCCCGTAATTCAACAGGTCCGACCTGGGGTCTTTCATGATGCGGAAACCGCAGGCATGTCCGATTTGCACTTTTCCAAAGTTTCCCTCGTGACTTTGCGGTGCCCAGCGGTAACGCGGGATGCGGACCGGTTTGCCGTGGGCCCGCTCACCGGCCCGGCTCGTCCGGGGCGGGCCGCCCCGGACGAGCCGTCGGGGAGTCCTCGGCCGGGCGCGCGATCCGCGAGACTGTCCCCATGCCCACGGCCGATGAGCTCCTCAGCGCGGACACCGTCACCACCCTGGCCGGCCTGCTGGCGCGGGCCGGCGCCACCGGGTCCGCGCCCGCCCTGACCGCCTGCGCCACCGCGCTCGACGGGCTGTCGTACAGCGGCCGGGTCGCCGCGGTCCGCGACGCGGTCCTCGCCGACCTCCCCGAGGACTGGCCCGGCTTCGAGGCCGTCGTGCGCACGGCCCTCGCCGAGCCCGCCTTCGAGGGGTGGATGACCTTCCCCGTCAACGAGGCGGTGGCCGTCCGCGGGCTGGAGGTGTTCGAGCCCGGTCTGGAGCTGCTGCACGACCTCACCTCCCGGCTGACCGCCGAATCCGCGGTGCGGCCCTTCCTGCGCGCCGACCCCGACCGCGCGCTGGCCGTCGTACGGACGTGGACCGGGGACCCGGATCCGCACGTACGGCGCCTCGCCAGCGAGGGCACCCGGCCCCGGCTCCCGTGGGCCCCGCAGCTGCCCGCGTTCGTCGCCGACCCCCGCCCGGCCCTGCCGGTACTGGACGCCCTCCACCGCGACGCGTCCGAGTACGTCCGCCGGTCCGTCTCCAACCACCTCAACGACATCGGCCGGGACCACCCCGCCCTCGCCGTCGAGACGGCGGCCCGCTGGCTGGCCGAGCCCGCCGCCACGACGGACCGCGTCGTACGGCACGGCCTGCGCACCCTGATCAAGGCCGGCCGGCCCGAGGCGCTGACCCTCCTCGGCCACGCCCCGGACGTACCGGTCACCGTGCACGGGCCGGTGGTGACCACCCCGCGGGTCGCCGTCGGGGAGTACCTCGTCTTCGACTACGCGGTCACGAACACCGGCGAGCTCCCGGCCGAGCTGGTGATCGACTACGTCGTGCACCACACCAAGGCGAACGGCACCCGCACCCCCAAGGTGTTCAAGCTCGTCACCCGCCCGCTGGCCCCCGGCGCAACCCTGGCCGGCACCAAGCGGCACTCCTTCAAGCCGATCACCACCCGCCGCTACCACTCCGGTGAGCACCTGGTGCAGCTCCAGGTCAACGGCCGTGTGCGCGGCGAGGCGGCCTTCTCGCTGGACGCCGGATGATCACTGCGGCATGCTGCGGGGCATGACCCACGGAATCGAGTCCCACCCCGCCCGGTGAGCGCCCGCGCAGAGCGCCCGGCGCTCACCTCCCGGACGACCTCCCTCCACGACTACGCCCTGTTCCGCCACGGCATCGAGCCGGACGGGCAGGTCCCGGAGTATCTGGTCGACCACTTCGGCCTGCGTGCCGGACCGCAGCCGCGGGAGCTGCGGCTCGCCCAGGCGTACTGCACGGAGGGCTGCTGTGGCGCCCTGTACGTGACGGTTCGCCGGGACGGCGACGAGGCGGTGTGGGGCGGCTGGCGCGGCGTCGACGTGAAGGGGCGGCCGCTGCGGCTGTACTTCGACTGGCGGCTGCCCAATGACGGCAGCCCGCCGGAGGAGCGGGCGGCCGCAGCACTGCAACGGATCGAGCGGTCCGACCCGAAGGACTTCGCCCGGCTCCAGAGGGGCAGCAGCGAACTCGCTGCGGCCCTCGGCTCCACGTGGGCCGACGGGGACGATCAGGACCCGTAGCAACACGGTGCCCGGCCGGGGCCACCTGCCCCGGCCGGATCCGGCCCGCGGGCTACGTCGTCCAGACGATCGACTGGATCTCGCTGTAGGCGTGCAGGGCGTACGAGCCGACGTCCCGGCCGACCCCGCTGCGCTTGAAGCCGCCGAACGGGGCCTCCATGTTGCGGCCGATGGTGTTCACGCCGACCCCGCCCGCGCGCAGCCGCCGCGCAATGCGGAAGGCGCGCGCCGCGTCACCGGACCACACGTAGCTGAGCAGGCCGAAGTCGCTGTCGTTGGCCAGTCGGACCGCTTCGTCCTCATCGCCGTCGAAGGGGACGACCACGACGACCGGGCCGAAGATCTCCTCGCGGACCACCCGCATGTCGTTCGTGCAGTCCACGAGCAGGGTCGGGGCCACGTAGAAGCCCTTCCCGTCCCCGACCACCGGACGCTCGCCGCCGTACGCGATCCGCGCCCCCTCCTTCTTCCCCAGCTCGACGTACGACTCCACCCGGTCGCGGTGCGCCGCCGAGATCACCGGGCCGACCACCGTCCCGGCCGCCGCCGGGTCGCCGACCTTCATGAAGGACAGGTATCCGGTGAGCTTCTCGATGAGCTGCCCGTACACCGACCGGTGGACGATGACCCGGGTCGGGGCGGTGCAGATCTGGCCGGAGTAGAAGGAGAAGGTGGTGCCGATGCCCCTCACCGCCGCGTCCAGGTCGGCGTCGTCCATGACGACGGCCGCGCCCTTGCCGCCGAGTTCCATCAGCTGCCGCTTCATCGTGCGGCCGCAGACCTCCGCGATGCGCTGTCCGACGCCGGTGGAGCCGGTGAAGGACACCATGTCCACGTGCGGGGAGTCCACGGCGGCCTCGCCGACCTCCACCGACTGCCCGGACACGACGTTGACGACGCCCGCCGGGACCCCGGCCTCGTGCAGCGCCTGCGCCATCCGGAAGACGGACAGCGGGTCCTGCGGGGCCGGTTTGACGACGACCGTGTTGCCCATGGCGAGGGCGGGCGCCACCTTGCCTGCCGGGTTCGCCCACGGGTTGTTGTAGGAGGTGATGCAGGTGACCACGCCGACCGGCTGGCGGACCTCCAGCGCGCCCAGGATGCCCGCCCGCCCCATCGGGCCGGCCTCGGTGACCTGGGGCGGCAGCCCCTTCTCGACGGGCTCCAGGGCGCCCTTGGCGTACCTGCGGAAGCGGGCGACGCCGACGCCGACCTGCATGCCGCGTGCGATCCCGGTCGGCGCGCCGGTCTCCGCCTGCGCGAGGGCCGTCCACGGCTCGAACTCCCGCTGCATGATGTCGGCCGCGCGGTCGAGGATCGCCGCCCGGGCCTGCGGTGTCGTGCGCGACCAGCTGTCGAAGGCCTCGGCTGCGGCGCGGGCCGCGTCGGCGACCTGTGCGCGCGAGGCCTCGGGGGCGAGCCCGACCACCGACGCGTCGGCCGGGTTGACCACCTCGTAGTGCCCGCCGGCCGGCTCCACCCACTCGCCGCCGATGTAGAGGGGTTGAGCGGTCATCGGGTGCTCACCGTCCTCGTGTCCCGGCCCGACCGGAGCACGATGCCGGGGACCGCCCCGGTCACCTCGTCGTCGCGGACGGTCTCCACGCCGTTGACCCGCACCGAGACGATGCCGACGGCCCGGGCGTCGAGGCGGGGGCTGTCGCCGGGCAGGTCATGGACGAGGGTGGCCGGGCCCGCGTCGATCCGTTCGGGGTCGAAGAGGACCAGGTCGGCGTGGTAGCCCTCGGTGAGCCGGCCGCGCTCGCGCAGCCCGAACAGCCGGGCCGGGTCGTCCGTGAGCATCCGTACCGCCTCCTCCAGCGGCACGAGCTTGCGGCCGCGCAGGCAGTCGCCGAGGAAGCGGGTCGTGTACGGGGCGCCGCACATCCGGTCCAGGTGGGCTCCGGCGTCGGAGCCGCCGAGCAGGACGTCCTCGTGCTGCCAGGTCTCGGCGCGCAGGGCCCAGCTCGCCGGGTCGTTGTCGGTGGGCATCGGCCAGAGCACGGTGCGCAGGTCGTCGTTGGCGCAGATCTCCACCAGGCACTGGAAGGGGTCCTGGCCGCGTTCGGCAGCGATGTCGTTCACGACCCGCCCGGAGAGGCCCTCGTTCTCCTTGCTGTAGGTGTCGCCGATGACATAGCGGCCGAAGTCGGCGAGGCGGCGGAAGACGCCGGCCTCCTTGCTGTCGGCGCGGCGCAGCATCTCGGCGCGTACGGCGGGGTCGCGGAGTCGGGCGATCCGTTCGGGGACGGGCAGGCCGAGGACCTCGCCCCAGCCGGGGATGAGGTTCAGTGCGCAGAAGGTGCCGAGCGACATGTTCATGGGGGTGAGGATCGGCATGGTGAGCGCGACGATGCGGCCGCCGGCCTTGCGGGCCCGCTCACTGGGGATCAGCTGGCGCGGAACCCGTTCGGGGACGGCGGCGTCGATGGTGAGGACGTTCCAGTTCAGGGGCCGTCCGGCGGCGGCGCTCATGTCGACGAAGAGGTCGATCTCCTCGTCGGAGAACTGGTCGAGGCAGCCGGCGACGATCGCTTCGAGCTGGGTGCCCTCGTGTTCGGCGACGGCGCGGGAGAGGGCGAGGAGTTCGGCGGGCCGGGCGTGGCGGGAGGCGACGGGCGCGCCCGCGCCGTCGGAGTGGGTGGCGGACTGGGTGGTGGACAGGCCCCAGGCCCCGGCGTTCATGGCGTCGTGGAAGAGGTCGAGCATCTGCCGCATCTGCTCGGGGGTGGGCTGTCCGCCGACGGCGTCCTCGCCCATGACGTGGCGGCGCAGGGCGCAGTGCCCGACCATGAACCCGGCGTTCACCGCGATCCGGCCCTCCAGGGCGTCGAGGTATTCGCCGAAGGTGGACCAGGTCCATTCGACGCCCTCTTCAAGGGCCTTGAGGGCCATGCCCTCGACCTTGCTCATCATGCGGCGGGTGTAGTCGGCGTCCTCGGGGCGGGCCGGGTTGAGCGGGGCCAGGGTGAAGCCGCAGTTCCCGCCGGCGACGGTGGTGACGCCGTGGTTCATGGAGGGCGTGGCGTAGGGGTCCCAGAAGAGCTGGGCGTCGTAGTGCGTGTGCGGGTCGACGAAGCCGGGGGTCAGGACGAGGCCGGTGGCGTCCTCGCTGGTGCGGGCCCCTTCGGTGACGGTGCCGGGCGCGGCGATGACGGCGATGCGGCCGTCGCGTATGCCGAGGTCGGCGACGCGGGCGGGGGCGCCGGTGCCGTCCACGACGGTCGCGCCCTTGATCAGGTGGTCGAGCATGACGTCCCTTCTGCCGGTGTTCGCGGTGCGGTCGGCCTGCCGGAGCCCCGGTGCCCGCGCGTCGAACGCCGGCAGGGCCGGGGACGGCCCCGGCGGGTGGCCGCCCGGCCGGGGCCCGGTGCGGGACGGCGGTCCGGGAAGACGCCGTCCCCGTTGGTGCGCCCCGCAGGGGTCAGGCGGACTGCCGGAAGCGGGTCGTACGGTGGACCGGGTCGGTGTCGATGTGCGGGATCACGTGCTCGCCGATCAGCTTGATCGTGGTCATCGTGTCCTCGTAGGAGACGCCGGTCGGCAGGCCGAAGGAGAGCTGGTCCGCGCCCGCCTGCTCCCAGCGCTCGCACTGGGCCCTGACCTCCGACGGGTCGCCGCAGATGAGGAGCTCCTCGGCAATCAGGAGCTCGATGATCTCCGCGTTGTACTCCGGCAGGGTCTCGGGCCACTGGGGGATCGCCTCGGGCCGCGGGAAGGTGTCGTGGTAGCGGAAGACCAGCGACTGGAAGCGGTTCATGGTGGCGTTGACGGCGATCTCCACGGCCTTGTCGTGGGTCTCGGCGCAGATCGCGGTGGAGGTGACCATCACGTTGTCGTTGACGAAGGCGCCGATCGCCTTCGCCTCCCTGATGGCCGTCTTGTACTGGTCGAGGACCCATTCCATGTCGGAGACCTTCTGCACGCTGAAGCCCAGCACGCCGAGGCCCTTCCTGGCCGCCATCGCGTAGGAGGAGGGCGACCCGGCGGCGTACCACATGGCCGGGTGGGCCTTGCCGTACGGCTTGGGGAAGACCTTGCGCGGCGGCAGCGACCAGTGCTTGCCCTGGAACCCCTCGTACTCCTCCTGGAGGAACATCTTGGGGAACTCCGCGATGGTCTCCTCCCAGATCTCCTTGGTGGCGTCCATGTCCTCGATACCGGGCAGGAAGCCGAGGATCTCGTGGCTGCCCGCGCCACGGCCGGTGCCGAACTCGAAGCGGCCCCGGGAGAGGTGGTCGAGCATGGTGACCTTCTCGGCCACCTTGACCGGGTGGTTCACCGGGGCGAGCGGGTTGAAGATGCCGGAGCCGAGGTGGATGCGTTCGGTGGCGTGCGCGAGGTAGCCGAGGAACACCTCGTTCGCCGACAGGTGCGAGTACTCCTCCAGGAAGTGGTGCTCGGAGGCCCAGGCGTACTTGAAGCCGGACTTGTCGGCCTGGATGACGTACTCGGTCTCCTCGACCAGCGCCTTGTGCTCCGCCTCGGGGTCGACCTTGGACCGCGCCTCAGGCACGTATCCCTGCACGAAGAGCCCGAATTCCAAGGGGTTCACCGTCCTCTGTTTTCTGACGTTGCGTCAGATTCGATGCCCCGACTGTTCCACCGCGGGACCCGGAGCGTCAATACCTGACGCTCCATCAGACGGCCTCGGCTACAGGACGCTGACCCCCGCCATCCAGCCGCCGTCGATGACGAACGGCTGGCCGGTGATGTACGAGGAGTCCTCGCCGGTCAGGAAGAGCGCCAGCCGGGCGATCTCCTCCGGCTGCCCCACCCGCCCCATCGGGACCACCCGCCGGTAGAGCTCCGCCATGGCCTCGCGGGCCTCGTCGGTGGTGTTCGCCGGGTCCAGCAGGCCGGGATTGGCCATCGGGGTGTCCACCGCGCCCGGGCACATCGCGTTGACCCGGATCCCCCTGCCCGCCAGCTCCAACGCGGCCACCCGGGTCAGACCCAAGACGGCCGCCTTGGTCGCGGCATAGGCGCCGACGTACGCCATGCCCGTCAGGCCGGTGTAGGAGGAGGTGTTGACGATGGTGCCGCCGCCGGCCGCCTCGATCTCGGGCGCCACGGTCTTGATACCGAGGAAGGCGCCCACCTGGTTGACCTCGACCACCTGCCGGAACTCCTCCAGCGGGGTCGAGGCCAGCTCGTTGAAGCGCAGGATGCCCGCGTTGTTGACCAGGCCGTCGATCCGACCGAAGGACTCCTTCGCGGCGGCGACGGCCGCCGCCCAGTCCCCCTCCCGGCGCACGTCCATCCGCACGTACCGGGCCCGGTCCTCGCCGATCTCCTGGGCCACGGCCGCGCCCTGCTCGTCCAGCACGTCCCCGAGGAGCACCCTCGCACCCTCGGCGGCGAAGAGCCGGGCCTCCTGCTCGCCCTGGCCGCGCGCCGCACCGGTGATGACGACGACGCGCCCGTCCAGCTTGCCCATGCCCGTGCTCCTAGTCGTTGAGGTGCGGGGCCACTTCGGCCCCGAAGGCGGTGATCTGATCGACGAGCTCGGCGCGGTCGCGGCTGCGGAAACGGACCTGGATCTGGTCCACGCCGAGCGCCCCGTACTCGCGCAGGGACTCCGCGAGGGCCTCCGCCTTGCCGGTGAGGGTGCGGCGGCCGGTGTCCCAGCCGGGCTCGCCGACGTACAGCGCCTCGGTGATCGCGCCGACCTCGAAGGGGCCGGTGACACCGGCCTCCGCGCGCAGCCGTGCGATACGGGCGATCTGCTCCGGGAGCCGGTCGCGCGGGTCGCCCTGCGGGAGCCAGCCGTCCCCGCGGACGGCGGCCCGGCGGACGGCGGCGGGCGAGGAGCCGCCCACCCAGACGGGGATCCGCTCCTGCGCGGGCCGGGGCCGCTGCCCGAGATCCCGGAAGGAGAACCGCCCGCCCTCGAACTCCGGGTACTCCTCGGGCCCGAGCGCCACCCGCAGCGCGTCGAGGGTCTCGTCGAGCACGGCGCCGCGGCGCGCGAAGTCCGCGCCGAGGACCTCGAACTCCTCCGCCACATGGCCGGCGCCGACGCCGAGGATCAGCCGGCCGCCGGAGAGGTGGTCGAGGGTGGCGTACTGCTTGGCGCTGACCAGCGGGTGGCGCAGGCCGAGTATCGCCACGTGGCTCAGCAGCCGGACCCGCTCGGTGACCCCGGCGAGGAAGGAGAGGGTGGCCACCGGGTCGTACCAGACGGTACTCATGGCTCCCGCGAGGCGCCGCGGGATCGCCACGTGGTCGCAGGTGGCCAGGTAGCCGAAGCCGGACCGGTCGGCGGCCCGCGCGATCTCGGCGAGATCGGCGGCTCCGGCCGATGCCTCCCAGGGTTCGGCGTAGAGGGTGCTCTGCGACTGGACCGGGAGCTGCATCCCGTAGACCAGCCGACCTTCCGGAAACACGCGCGCCATGGCGGACCCGCCTCACCTTCGTCTGCCGATTCGTCCTGCCGGTGCCGGGCCATCGTGGTACCTGACGGATCGTCAGGCAAGAGGGAGGCGACCCGCAGCCCCCACCCCACCGAATCCGACCCACGGCGTCCGCGGATTACGGGGACGGGTACGAGTACAGGTACGGGTGCGTACCGCCCCCTTGCATCACGGCAAGGTGCACGCCCGTGGCCGACGCCACCATCCGCATCCCGAAGAAGCCAAGGACAGACTCGCCGCCCTAGCTGCCCGAGCCGCGCTGCACGCCTGGAACGGCTATGCCCGGTCCGTGTCGCAACAGCAGTACCTGGAGCACGAGTTGGACCGGCGTCTGGCGGAGGCGAGGGGCAGGTGACGGAAACGCACATCATCCTGGATGGGGCGACGATGCTGGCAGCGGGTCAAGGCAGCGCCCTCGCGTCCCGGCTCATCCACCACACACACGCCGAGGCCGGCTGGTTCCTCTACGCACCCACCTGCGCACTGGTCGAAGCCGACCGCGCCCGGCCCGGCCCGGCGGAGCACCTGGCCTCCCTGCCAGGCATCACCAACCTGGACCTCGACCCGCCCGACCGCCCGCCCGCCCGCCCGCCCGCCGCACCGACCCTCGCGCGCCACGAGACCTGGGACGCGACACACGCCCGACACGCGACCCACCCCCGCCGGAACGCCCCGACGGGACGATCGTCGCCACCACCTTCCCCAAGCGCGGGGAGGGCGAGCCGGTCGGCGTCCTGGATCTCGGCGACTGACGGCCGGCGCCGGACGGTCGCCCCGTCAGAAGCCTTCCGGACCCATCACGATGACCGGCTTCGCCGCCGGGTCCAGGGTCTCCAGGACCGTACGCATGGCCTCCTTCGGGATGCCGACGCACCCCTGGGAGGGGCCGTCGTGGTCCACGTGCAGCCAGATGTTGCCGCCCTTGGCCTCGCCGTCCGGCTTGACCGGGTCCAGCGGGGAGCGGCCCGGGCGGCGGTTGAAGTCGATGGCGACGACGTAGTCGAAGGAGCCCACCAAGGACTCCCCGTTCACACCGCGGCCGGTGGCCACGAAGGCCCGGTCCTCGTCGTACGGCAGCCGCGTGCCCGGCGGCGGCGACAGCAGGCCGCCCGCGTCGGTGAGCGCGAAGACGCCCTGGGGCGAGGTCAGGTCGCCGTACGTGCGCTCCGCCGACCAGCCCCGGGCGCCGTTGCGCGCCGGCCAGCTCGCGGCTTTGACCCAGTCCGCCCCGGCCTCGGGGCGGGTGTACAGGGCGGCGGTGGACTCGGAGGAGTCCGCCGCCCTGCCGGTGACCAGGATGAGCTGACGGGACTCGGCGGGGATCCGCGCCCGGGTCTGCTCGCTGATACCGGTCAGGCCCTGCAGGGGCGAGCGCGGGGAGTCGCGCACCACCCGGTCCACGGGCCGCGGACGGGAGTCCGCCGTGGCCCCCGCCGCGCCCGCGGCCCGGTCCGGATCCTGGGCCACGTACACCCACCCGGCCGTGAAGGCCACCAGGCCGAGCGTGGCGGCGAGGACGACGCGACGGGCCGCACGGCGGTTCGTACGGACGGGGCGGGAGCGTGCTCGGGCGTGCTTGCTCATTCACCCGACCGTACATCAACGCACCTTCAGACCTGGTTTGTCCACGATGTGCGCGCCCTATGGCCCGCCGGGAAGCGGACACGGCGGCACGGCCACGGCGGTCCACGCCCGCTCGGCGCCGCGCCCCGGGCGGCGGACCTGCCCGGGCGGCCGCCCGTGCGGCCCGCCGGTCGCCGGCGCCGGCGCCGGCGGTGGCGCGGGCGCGGACGCGGGCAGTAGCGCGGGCGGTGTCCGCGAAGCGGTCGGCTGCGGGCGGCTGCGGGCGGACGGGGAGCGGCGGGCCGGCCCCCCCGGCGCCGATCACCGACGTACCCTGAATCGATGAGGCGAACTCCACGTCACGCGGCGCGCGTTGTCATCCTTTCCCCCACCGGGTCGGTGTTCCTCTTCCGCGAGGACAACGTGGAGGTGGGCATCCACTGGCTGCCGCCCGGCGGCGGTATCGACCCCGGCGAGAGCCCCGAGGAGTGCGTGCGGCGCGAGCTGCGCGAGGAGACCGGGTGGACCGACCTGGAGCCGGAGCGCCTGCTGTGCACCTGGGAGCACGACTTCACCCACCAGGGCGTACCGGTGCGCCAGCACGAGCACATCTACCTCACCACGGGCCCGCACCGGGAGCCGGTCCTGGAGGAGCCCGGCATCCACTGGCAGTGGCTCTCCGCGCAGCGCCTGGCCACCCTGGGCGAACCGGTCTGGCCGCCCCGCCTGTCGGACCTGCTCAGGGACACCCCGCCCGAACCGGTCCACCTGGGCCTGCTGGCCTGACCCGCGCCCTAGTGTCGTGGCGTGTTGGCGGGGGCCCCGGATGTGGCCTTGGCGTAGAGGGAGGCCGCGTACTCCCCCAGCACCGTGCTGGTCGAGACGTCGTCGGTGTCCCCGCCCGTGAGGATTCCGATGATCCGGCCGTCGCCTGCGATCCACGCGCTGCCGCTGGTGCCGCCCGGGAAGTCCGCGCAGTCGAAGCGCTGCTGGGTCGCGCTCTCGCGGACGGCGGTCGCCGTGCAGGTACGGGGGATCTTGCGATCGGCGGGATAGCCGGTGACGGTGACCTCCTCACCGGCCCGGCCGGTGGTGTCCAGCACGGCCGCGCCCGTCACGTCCTCGATCTCACGGCCCTGGGCGTCGGGGGCGAGCGTGGCGAAGGCGAGGTCGTAGTCGTCGTCGGTGCCCTCGGCCCAGCGGTCGTCCTCGAAGACCTCCTCGATCTTCCAGGTGCCGTACGGGGCGGTGTCGTTGGCGTAGGCCGGCGCGAAGACCGCGGTCCCGTCGCCCTGCTGCCCGGCGAGCAGGCAGTGCCCGGCGGTGACGATGAGGTTGCGTCCGGGGCTGTGCACCACGGTGGCGGTGCAGAAGTGGTCGCTGTCCAGGCCGTTGGTGAACAGGGCGCCGGTGAAGGCGGCGGGCCCGCCGGGCGGGGGCGTGACGGCCGGCGGCAGGGTGGTCCCGGGCTGGGCGGACAGCTGCGGCTTCGGCACGTGCGAGCGCGAGGAGGCCGTGGGCGAGGGAGTGGACTGCGCGGCCCCGGCCCGCGCCGGAGCGGACGCCTCGGGGGGCGGCGCGAGCTTCGCCACCGCGGCGGAGGCGCCCAGGGCCGCCACCGCGCACAGCAGTGCCGTCACGACGTTCCGCCTGTCCACCGGCATGATGATCCTTCCGCTGTGCCCTGGCGAAGCATGCCCCGGCCGCGGGCCCGGCGGCAAGGCGCCCGACGACCCCTGTGTGACCGGCCCGTCACCGCCCGCACGGCGCCGGCTCCGCCGCGCCCGCCTGTGTAGGGCAGGTGCCCGATCCGCGCGGGCATGCCTTAGAAGCACGCTGGCACCATGCGCGATGGGGGAAGCGGACGGGTCCTGCGGGACCGCAATGCGGGCCTCTACCTGCTCGGGGTGGTGGTGTCCGGGTTCGGCACGACGGCGATGTGGCTGGTGGCCGGGGTCTGGGTGAAGTCACTCACCGGATCGGACAGCCTCGCGGCCCTGACGGTGTTCGCCCTGTGGGCGCCGGTGCTCGCCGGGCCGGCGCTGGGAGTGCTCGCCGACCGGCTGCCGCGGCGGGCCCTGCTGGTGGCCGCCTGCCTCGTGATGGCCGCGCTGCTGCCCGCCCTGTGTCTCGTCGACTCGGCCTCCCGGGTGTGGTTGCTCTTCGCCGTGCTCCTCGTCTACGGGCTCTGTGGCACGCTCCACGAGGCCGCCGAGGCCGCCCTGGTGGCGAGGGCGGTCGACGTCCGCCTCCTCGGCGACTTCAACGGGTTGCGGATGACGGCCGCCGAGAGCATGAAGCTCCTCGCGCCGCTGGCGGGCGCCGCCCTGTTCACCCGGTTCGGCGGGGCCTCGGTGGCCCTGCTCGACGCGGTGACGTTCGCACTGGCGGCGGGCCTGTTCCTGCTGCTGCGGGTGGACCGGGACGCACCCGAGCGCACGGGCCCCCGGGCGGGCGGCTTCGCCCGGGCCCTGGAAGGCGGCCGGCAGCTGTGGGGTTCACCGGTGCTGCGCCCGCTGGTGTCGGCCGCCGCCGCCGTGATGTTCCTGGCCGGGATCAACGGCGCGCTGGTCTACGCGGTCGCCGACGATGTCCTCGGCCGGCCGCCCGCCCACGTGGGGGTGCTGTACGCGGTGCAGGGTGCGGGTTCGGTCCTGAGCGGGCTGGTCGCGGGCCCGCTGCTGCGGCGCCTGCCGGCACGCGTGTTCGCGGCGGCCGGCACCGCCCTGTTCGCGCTGGGGTGCGGCGGGCGGGCGCTGCCGTACGAGGCCGCGGCCCTGGTGTGCAGCGCGCTGATCGGCGCGGGCTTGCCGTGCGTGCTGATCACCGTGCTGACCGCCGTGCAGCGCGAGGTGCCGGACTCCGCCGTGGGCCGGACCGCCGCCACCGCCAACACCCTGGTCTTCGTACCGAACGCGCTGGCCCTGGCCCTGGGCGCCGGGCTCGTCGCCCTCGTGGACGTCACGCTGCTGCTGCCGGCCGTCGCAGCGGCCGGCCTGGCCGTCTCGTTCCTGCTCGTGACCGTGCCGGCGGACACGGACACGGACACGGGCGAGGGCACGGGCGGGGTTACGGCCCGCCGGACACCGGCCTGACCGACCGGGGTCAGCCGCCCGAACCCGGTCCCGCCCACAGGCCGTCCGGGGTCAGACCGAGCAGGTCGATCGCGTTGCCGCGCACGATGCGGTCCACCGTGTCCGGCGCCAGGTGCCCCATCTGCGCCTCCCCGACCTCGCGCGACTTCGGCCAGGTGGAGTCGGAGTGGGGGTAGTCCGTCTCGTAGAGGACGTTGCCGGCGCCGATCGCGTCGAGGTTCTGCAGACCGAAGGCGTCGTCGAAGAAGCAGCCGAAGACGTGCCCCGCGAAGAGCTCGGACGGCGGACGGAGCACCTTGTCGGCGACCCCGCCCCAGCCCCGGTTCTCCTCCCAGACCACGTCCGCGCGTTCGAGGATGTACGGGATCCAGCCGATCTGGCCCTCCGCGTACATGATCTTCAGATGGGGGAAGCGCTCGAACTTGCCGCTCATCAGCCAGTCGACCATGGAGAAACAGCAGTTGGCGAAGGTGATGGTGGAGCCGACCGCGGGCGGGGCGTCCGCGGAGGTGGACGGCATCCGGGACGAGGAGCCGATGTGCATGGCGATGACCGTGCCGGTCTCGTCGCACGCCCGGAGGAAGGGATCCCACTCGTCGGTGTGCACGGACGGCAGGCCCAGGTGCGGGGGTATCTCCGAGAAGGCGACCGCGCGCACGCCGCGCGCCGCGTTGCGGCGGACCTCCTCGGCGGCCAGCCGGGCGTCCCAGAGCGGGATGAGGGTGAGCGGGATGAGCCGGCCCCGGGCGTCGGGGCCGCACCACTCCTCCACCATCCAGTCGTTGTAGGCCCGTACGCACAGGAGTCCCAGCTCACGGTCCTTGGCCTCGGTGAAGGTCTGGCCGCAGAAGCGGGGGAAGGTCGGGAAGCAGAGGGCCGACTGGACATGGTTGACGTCCATGTCGGCGAGCCGCTCGGGAACCGAGAAGGAGCCGGGGCGCATCTGCTCGTAGGTGATGACTTCCAGGGTGATCTCGTCGCGGTCGTACCCGACGGCGGTGTCGAGCCGGGTGAGCGGCCGGTGCAGGTCCTCGTACACCCACCAGTCGCCGATCGGGCCGTCGTCGCCCGCGGCCCCCATGACCGGGGCGAACTTGCCGCCGAGGAAGGTCATTTCCTTCAGCGGGGCACGGACGACGCGGGGGCCGGTGTCGCGGTACCTGGACGGGAGCCGGTCCCTCCAGACGTGGGGAGGTTCAACCGTGTGGTCGTCCACCGAGATGATCTTGGGGAAGGTCTCCATGGCTCATACGGTAGCGCTTATCTGACGAACCGTCAGCTAGTTGGTCCGGGATCGGTCATGGACGGGCTGACGTGTGCGCGCAGACAGGGCAGACTGACCCTTACACCGACGGAAGGCAGGGGGACGACAGATGGACGGCGTACCGGCCATCCCTCACCCGCGCAAACACCCCGAGGCCCGTGCGGCTGCCGCCGCGTCCGAAGCCGGCACCGCCGCCCGCCCCACCGGTCCCGTACCGCCGACGGTCGCCGCCGCATCCGGCGAGAGGCACGCCACCACCGCAAGCGGCACCACCGGGCCTGCCCCGACCGCCGAGACCGCCGAGACCGTCGCAGGCGGCACGGCGGGCGAGTCGCGGTTCGCCGTCCTCGGGCCCGTACGCGCCTGGCGGGGCGGCGAAGCCCTGCCCTCCGGCACCCCCCAGCAACGCGCCCTGCTCGCCGCACTCCTGCTGCGCGACGGCCGCACCGCCACCGCACCCGAACTGATCGACGCCATCTGGGGCGAGGACCCGCCGCAGCAGGCCCTCGCCACCATCCGCACCTACGCCTCCCGCCTGCGCAAGGTCGTCGCCCCGGGCCTGCTCGTCACCGAGTCCGGCGGCTACGCCATCCGGCTGCGCTCCGCAGCCACCCTCGACCTCGGCGTCGCCCGAAGCCTCGCCGCCGACGCCGAGGGCGCCCGCGCCGCCGGGGACCGCTCCCTCGCCCGCACGCTCCTGGCCCGCGCCCTCGACCTGTGGGAGGGCGAACCCCTCGCCGGGGTCCCCGGCCCGCACGCCGAGACCGAGCGCACCCGGCTCGCCGAATGGCGCCTCCAACTGCTGGAAGCCCGCCTCGACCTGGACCTGGAGGTCGGCCACCACGCCGAGGCCGTCTCCGAGCTCACCGCCCTCACCGCGGCCCACCCGCTGCGCGAACGGCTGCGCGAGCTGCTCATGCTCGCCCTCTACCGCAGCGGCCGACAGGCCGAGGCCCTCGCCGTCTACGCCGACACCCGCCGGCTCCTCGCCGACGAGCTCGGCGTCGACCCGCGTCCCGAACTGGCCGCGCTCCAGCAGCGCATCCTGAACGCCGACGCCGACCTGGCCCGCGCGGAGGACCCCGCCCCGGCAGCCACCGCCACCCAGGTGAGGCCCGCCCAATTGCCCGCGACCGTACCCGACTTCACCGGGCGATCCAGCTTCGTGACCGAGCTCGGCACGATCCTCTCCGGGGGCGCCCAGGACCAGGTCATGGCCGTCTCCGCGCTCGCCGGCATCGGCGGCGTCGGCAAGACCACCCTCGCCGTCCACGTCGCCCACGCCGCCCGCCCGCACTTCCCCGACGGCCAGCTCTACGTCGACCTCCAGGGCACCGACGCCCGCCCCGCCGAGCCGGAGGCCGTGCTCGGCTCCTTCCTGCGCGCGCTCGGCACCCCCGACACCGCCATCCCCGACTCCCCGGCCGAACGGGCCGCCCTCTACCGCTCCACCCTCGACGGCCGCCGCGTCCTGGTCCTCCTCGACAACGCCCGCGACGCCGCCCAGGTCCGCCCGCTGCTGCCCGGCACCGCCGGCTGCGCCGCCCTCGTCACCAGCCGGGTCCGCATGGCCGGCCTCGCCGGGGCGCATCTCGTCGACCTCGACGTGATGAGTCCGGAGGAGGCGCTCCAGCTCTTCACCCGCATCGTCGGCGAGGAAGGCGTACGCGCCGAACGCCAGGCCGCCCTCGACGTCGTCGGCGCCTGCGGCTTCCTGCCGCTGGCCATCCGCATCGCCGCCTCCCGGCTGGCGGCCCGCCGCACCTGGACCGTCTCCGTCCTGGCCGCCAAGCTCGCCGACGAACGCCGCCGCCTCGACGAACTCCAGGCCGGCGACCTCGCCGTCAAGGCCACCTTCGAGCTCGGCTACGGCCAGCTGGAACCGGCCCAGCAGCGCGCCTTCCGCCTCCTCGGCCTGGCCGACGGCCCGGACATCTCGCTGTCCGCGGCCGCCGCCGTCCTCGACCTGCCCGAGTACGACACCGAGGACCTCCTGGAGGCCTTGGTCGACTGCTCCCTCCTCGAATCCGCCGCGCCCGGCCGCTACCGCTTCCACGACCTCGTCCGCCTCTACGCGCGGGCCTGCGCCGAACGGGACGAGCAGCCCCCGAGCGAACGCGAGGCCGCCCTGGACCGCCTCCTGGACTTCTACCTGGCCACCGCCTCCGGGGTGTACGCCCTGGAACGCCCCGGCGACCGGCTGCCCGCGCACCTGTCCGACACCCACTACCCCGGACTGGTCTTCGCCGAGCCGCGCGCCGCCCTGGACTGGCTGTACACCGAGGCAGGTCCGCTGCTGGCGTGCGTACGCCAGGCCTCCGTACGAGGCGGCGACTCACCGGTGCTGCGCCGGGCCGTCGACCTGCTGTGGGCGGCCAAGGACCTGGCCGAATCGGGGGCCAACTCCAAGCAGTACGAGTCGGCCGCGGCCGCCCTGCGCGACGCCGCCCAAGCCGCCAAGGACCCCTACGCCGAGGGCCGCGCCCGCACCACCCTGACCAACGTGCACCTGGTCGCCGGCCGCTTCGCCGAGGCCGACGACGAAGCCCGCCAGGCCACGGTGCTGGCCCGCGAGGCCGGAGACCCGCTGCCCAGCTGCTGGGCGCCCAACGACCGCGGGATCATCGCGCTCTACGAGGGGCGGAACGCGGACGGCGAGCGGTACCTGCTGGAGGCCATCGAGAACTTCCGCGCCGACGGCAACAACGTCGGCGAGGCGAGCGCCCTGTGCAACCTCTCCCGCATCCACGTGGAACTGGGTCGCCTCACCAGCGCCATAGACCTCGCGCAGCAGGGCATCGCCATCTACGACCGGATGGGCCTGTCCCTACGGCTGGCCAACGGCCGCTACGCGCTCGGCATCGCACTCACCGAGGCGGGCCGGCTCGGCGAGGCCCTCACGCAGCTCACCGAGGCGCTGGCGCTCTTCCACGACAACCGCCAGCCCCTGTGGGAAGGGGTCACCCACTTCCGGCTCGCCGTCGCCCATCTCGCGGCGCGCCGGCCCACCCTGGCCGCGGCGCACGCCGAGCAGGCCATCGCACTGCGCGGCATCGGCGGGGAGTGGCGGCGCGCGACGGTGCTGACGGTGCTGGGCAAGGCGCTGCGGCGGCTGGGGCAGACGGACCGGGCGCGGGCGTGCTGGCGGGACGCGGAGGCGGTCTTCCAGCAGCTCGGTTCGGCCGAACTGGCCGAGGTGCAGACCTTGTTGGCCACAGAGATTGCCGCCTGACCTGCGAAGACGCCGGTTGAACGAGGCGTTCATCGTTCGTTTATCGCCGAACGGCACGATAGGTGCATCGACCCGGTGCGTCGGGGGACATCCGGGCCGTTTGGAAGGATCACCCGTTCGGCGGTCATCGGGGGAATCGCCGAACGGGTCCCACCCATCCATCAGGAGAACCGATGACGACGAACGAGAACATCCTGCCGAACGACGGCACCGTCAAGCCGCTCGACAACCACGCCTCGGGCGCCGAGATCGAGACCCTGGACAACCACGCGTCGGGCATCGAGATCAAGCCGCTGGCCGACGACCCGTCCGAGGGCGAGGAGATCCGGACGCTGGACAACCACGCGTCCGGTCCGCGCCCGTAGGCAGCACACGACGTACGGGGGAGCCCACGGGGGAAACGGGGGCTCGGGGGAACAACGGGGGGAACAACGGGGGAACGGCGGTCGCGGTGGCCCGGAGGGGGAGCCACCGCGACCGCCGCACACGTATGCCGGGACGGATCCGGGCGGGCATAGGCTGGAGGCGTGTTCTCCTCCCACGGGCCGAGCGTCCGCGAACTGGCAGTGCAGGGCCTCTCCTCCGTCGAGCGGGGCTACGACCTGCTCGCACCGAAGTTCGACCACACCCCCTTCCGCACGCCGGACCGGATGCTCGACGCCGTCGAGGAGACCCTCGCCCAGCGGGAGGGCGGTTTCGGCGCCGGCCTGGACATGTGCTGCGGCACGGGTGCCGGAACCACCATGCTGCGGCGGCTGTGCCGGGACCGGGTCACCGGGGTGGACCTCAGTGCGGGCATGCTCGCCGAGGCCCGGCGCACGCACGCGGACGACGACCGGGTGGACTTCGTACGGGCCGACGCGCGGGCCCTCCCGCCAGAACTCTCGGACCGCTACGACCTGGCCGTCAGCTTCGGGGCCTTCGGCCACTTCCTGCCCTCCGAACGGCCCGCCCTCTTCTCGGAGGTGCACGCGGCGCTGCGCGGGGGCGGGCTCTTCGCCTTTCCGATCGGCGCCCCGATCCCGCCGAGCTCTCCGGTGTGGTGGGCGGTGGCGGGTTTCGACGCCGCGATGCGGGTGCGCAACGCGGTGTGGCGGCCACCGTTCGTCATGTACTACCGGACCTTCCCGCTGAGCGGGGTGCGTGCCGACCTGCGGGCCTGCGGCTTCACGGTGGAGACGGTCCCGCTGGAGCACTTCGGCCGCCGGCCCGACGGGGCTCCGCGCTGGCGGCTGGTGCTGGCCCGCCGCTCCTGAGAGTCGCGGAACGGCTGCGGCACCATCGGGACACCCGGCACAATCTGTGAGGAACCGCCAGGCGTCCTGCGCGCCAACCCCCCTCCCTGGAGCAGCCGGTGTCGTCACAGGACATGCTCATAGCGATCACTCCGGAGCAGGCCGCCCACGGCGCGATCGTCTCCGTGGAGCTGCCGTCCGGACCGGTCCGCGTGCGGATACCGCCCTGCCGGCACGGCGACCTCGTCAAGGTCCGGGTCGGCACCGAGGAGGTGCGGCTGCGCATCCACGTGTCCGGGGCCGGCGTGGCCTGGATCGCGGGGGCCGGCGGCATCATTCCCCCGCCCGCGGGGGACCCGGCACCGCAGCGGCCCGCGCCGGCCCCGCAGACGGGCGGCGGGCGCGGCTGCCTGGTGGGGCTCGCCGTCGCGGCACTGCTGGTCATCGGCTTCTTCCTGCTCCGTGACGGCGACGGCGGCGACGACGCGAAGCCCGCCGGCGACGCGACCCCCACCTGGTCCTCCTCCGGGAGCCCCTCCCCCACCCCCTCACCCCGGACATCGGATCCCGAGACCACCGAGACCACCCCGTACGACTCCGGGCCGAGCGAGGAGCCGAGCGAGGACCCGAGCCCCGAACCCACACCGTTCGACCGGGGCACCTGCCTCAACGGGCAGTTGCCCGACTCGACGACGCCCCGCAGCGTCAGCGGCGTCGAGGAGGTGCCCTGCTCGGCGTCCGACGCGCACTACCGGGTGATCGAGAGCATCCCCGGCACCGCGGACCTGGACCGGTGCAACGGCAACCCCAGGACCCAGTACGCCTTCTCCTACCGCTACCTGCGCGGCTCGATCGTCCTCAACCAGTACGTCTACTGCCTGGTCGGCATCGGCTCCTACGCCCGCTGACCCGGGCCCGGCCCCGGGTCGGCGGCCCCGGCCCTCACGGGCGGGCGCGGAGTTCGCGTTTGAGGACCTTGCCACCGGCGTTGCGCGGGAGTTCGGTGACGAATTCCACCGCGCGCGGGACCTTGTAGTTGGCCATCTCCCGCCGGGACCAGGCGATCAGGTCGTCGGCGGTGAGTGTGGAGCCGGGGCGCCGGACGGCGTAGGCCTTGCCGACCTCACCCAGGCGCGGATCGGGCACCCCGACGACCGCCACGTCCGCGATGTCCGGGTGCAGGCCGAGGAGTTGCTCTATCTCGGCCGGGTAGGCGTTGAAGCCCCCGACGATGAACATGTCCTTGATCCGGTCGGTGATGCGCAGGTTCCCGTCTCCGTCGAGGACGCCCACGTCCCCGGTGCGCAGCCAGCCGTCCGGGGTGATCGCCGCCGCCGTCCCGTCGGGGTCCTCGAAGTAGCCCTGCATGACGTGGTGGCCGCGGACCGCGATCTCGCCGGGCCGTCCGGCCGGCAGGGGCCGCCCGTCGCCGTCCAGGACCGCGACCTCCGTGTCCGGGATGGGCCGGCCGGAGGTGGCGGAGACGACCTCGGCCGGGTCGCCCCGACGGCACATCGTGACGATGCCTCCCGCCTCGGAGAGCCCGTAGGCGGTGAGGACGGTGGGGATGCGCAGCTCGCCGCGCAGGCGCTCGACGAGCCGGAGCGGGACCACGGCCGCGCCGGTGACGACGAGCCGCAGGGCGGACAGGTCGTGGTGGGCGCGCTGCGGGTGGTCCAGGAGGGACTGGTGCAGGGTTGGCGGCCCGGGCAGCACGGAGATCCGCTCCGCGGCGACGTTGGCGAGGACGGTGTCCGCGTTGAAGACGGGCTGCGGGACCATCGTCGCCCCGCGCATCAGGCAGGCGATGATCCCGGCCTTGTAGCCGAAGGTGTGGAAGAAGGGGTTCACGATCAGGTAGCGGTCGCCCTCGCGGAGTCCCGCGAGCTCGCTCCACACGTCGTAGCAGCGCAGGGACTGGGCGTGGGTGATGACCGCGCCCTTGGGGCTGCCGGTGGTGCCCGAGGTGAAGATGATGTCGGAGGGGGCGTCGGGGCTGATGGCGTCGGCGCGCTCGCGCACCGCCTCCGACGTGATCCGGTCACCGCCCGCGAGGAAGTCCTTCCAGGTGCGGAAGGAGTCGGGGGCGTCCTCGGCGAGGACGACGACCTGTTCCAGGTGCGGCAGTCCGGGCAGGGGCCCCCGGCCGGGCCCCTCGGCGGCGGCCCGACGCAGCGAGGCGACGTAGGAGGTGCCGAGGAAGGTGCCGGTGACGAAGAGCAGCCGGGCCCGGCTGCGCCGCAGGACGTAGGCGGCTTCCGTGCCCTTGTAGCGGGTGTTGAGGGGGACCAGGACGGCACCCGCCGAGACCGCGCCGAGCGCGGAGACGATCCAGTCGAGGGTGTTGGGCGCCCACACGGCCACCCGGTCGCCCGGCTCCACCCCGGCGGCCACACAGGCCGCCGCGGCGCGCTCGACGCGCTCCCCGAGCTGCGCGTATCCGATCCGGACGCGCCCGTCGACGACGGCTTCGAGGTCGCCGTACCGTGCCGATGCCGACCGGACGAGCCCCGCGATGGTGCCCCAGCGCAGGTCTCCGCGCGGGTCCTCGCCCACGCCCGCGGGCGCGTCCTCGCGTACGTGCCCGCGCAGCCCGTCGTCGCCCATGCGTGCCACCCTCCCGCGAACCCAGTAGCTGACTAACCGTCAGATTAGCTGTAGCCTTCGCGCCTGTCAGTACTGGCGCACTCCCCGGAGGTGGCGATGGCGGCAACGCTCAAGGACGCTACGGCGATAGTCGGCATCGGCCAGACCGCCTTCGCCAGACGACTGCCGCAGTCCGAGAAGGAACTGGCCTGCCGGGCGATCCTGGCCGCACTCGCCGACGCCGGCATCGACCCCGGCGAGGTGGACGCCTTCTCCTCCTACACCATGGAGGAGACCGACGAGGTCGAGGTCGCCAAGGCCATCGGCGCCGGCGACGTCACCTTCTTCTCCAAGATCGGCTACGGGGGCGGCGGTTCCTGTGCCACGGTCGGCCACCTCGCCGCCGCCGTGGCCACCGGCCAGGCCACCGTCGGGGTCGCCTGGCGCTCCCGCAAACGCGGCTCCGGCCCCCGCCCCTGGAAGAACACCGCCGTCCAGCTGCCCACCCCCGGCCAGTGGACCCGGCCCTTCGGCCTGCTCCGCCCCGCCGACGAGATCGGCATGCTGGCCCGCCGCTACATGCACGAGTACGGCGCCACCCGCGACCACCTCTTCAACGTGGCCATGGCCTGCCGCAACCGGGCCAACGAGAACCCCGCCGCGATGATGTACGAACGCCCGCTGACCCGCGAGATGTACATGACCTCCCGCATGATCAGCGACCCGCTCTGCCTCTTCGACAACTGCCTGGAGACCGACGGCGCACTGGCCTGCGTGATCGTCTCCGCCGAACGGGCCCGCGACTGCCGCCACCGGCCGGTCTACGTCCACTCCGCCGCCCAGGGCCTGCCCGCCCAGCACCACGGCATGGTCAACTACTGGAACGACGACCCCCTGTCCGGGCCCGCCTGGACCGCCGCCCGCCACCTGTGGAAGCAGGCCGACTTCGGCCCCCAGGACGTGGACGTCGCCCAGATCTACGACGCCTTCACCCCGCTCATCCCGCTCTCCCTGGAGGGCTACGGCTTCTGCGGGCGCGGCGAGGGCGCCGCCTTCACCGAGGGCGGCGCCCTGGAGCTCGGCGGCCGGCTTCCCCTCAACACCGGCGGCGGCGGACTGTCCGAGGCGTACGTACACGGCTTCAACCTGATCAACGAGGGCGTCAAGCAGCTGCGCGGCACCTCCACCGCCCAGGTGCCGGACGCCGCGACCTGCCTGGTGACGGCGGGCGAAGGCGTCCCGACGTCCGCGATCCTGCTGAGGAGCTGACCCGCCGATGACCCCCGCACCCGAAGCCGCCGCGTCCGCGGACGCCCTGCTCCTGCCCGTGCCCGACGAGGACGGCGCCCCCTTCTGGGAGTACGCCGCCCGCGGCGAGCTGCGCGTCCAGGCCTGCGCCGCCTGCGGCAGGCTCCGCTTCCCGCCCCGCCCTTGTTGCCCGCACTGCCGGTCCTTCGACAGCGAGTGGCGCCGCATGAGCGGCCGCGGCCGCATTTGGTCCTACGTCCGGCCCCACCCGCCGCTGCTGCCCGCCTACGCCGCGCAGGCCCCGTACAACGTGGTCCTCGTCGAACTCGCCGACGCCCCGCACATCCGACTCGCCGGGAACCTGGTGACCTCCGCCGACGCCCCCCTCGACTCCATGGACCCGGCCCGGCTGCGCATCGGCGCACGGGTCCAGGTGACCTTCACCGAGACGGGCGGAATGACCGTGCCCCGCTGGCTCCTGGAGAAGTCGTGACGCTGCGCGTGGAACGGGATGGGGCCACCGGGGTCGCGGTGGTCACCCTGGACCGGGAGCACCGGCACAACGCCGTCGACCTGGCCACCGCCGCCGAGCTGGGCGAGGCGTGGCGCGAACTCCGCTTCGCCGAGGAGGTCCGGGCGGTCGTGCTGACCGGCGCCGGAAGGGCCGCCTTCTGCACCGGCATCGACCGCGGCGCCGAGGTGCCGCAGCCCGCCTCCCCCTACTCCGCCGACGACCCTCTGATCGCGATCGGCCCGAAGTCCTGCGACCTGTGGAAGCCGGTCGTCGCCGCCGTCAACGGCATGGCCTGCGGCGGGGCCTTCTACCTGCTGGGCGAGTCGGAGTTCCTCATCGCCTCCGAGACGGCCACCTTCTTCGACCCGCACACCACCTACGGGATGGTCAGCGCCTACGAGGCCGTCCACATGGCACAGCGCATGCCCTTCGGCGAGGCCGCCCGGATGTCCCTGATGGGCACGGCCGAACGCCTCTCCGCCCGTCGCGCCCACGAGATCGGCCTGGTCTCGGAACTGGCCGCGCCGGACGGACTGCTCCCGGCGGCCTTGCAGGCGGCGCAGACCCTGGCCGGCTTCCCGACCCGGGCCGTGCAGGGCACCGTACGGGCCCTGTGGTCGGCGAAGCAGGCCGCCCTCCAGCAGGCCCTCGCACAGGCTCCGGCCCTGATCGCCCTGGGGAACCTGCCACCACGACGACAGGCGGAACTCTTCGCGGACCGCCGCACGGCCCCCGAACCCCGACTGCGCTGACGCGTCCGCCCGAAGGAGGGTCTCCCGTGTGTCTCCCAGGGCCCCGGCACCGCGCCGCGTGATACTCGGCTGGTGCTGAGAACCCTCCGTGACCGCATGCTGCCGGACCGCCAGCGAAGATCTCTGGAGGATCTGGAGGAGGACCTCGACCTGTCGCAGGGGGACCGGCAGGCGAAACAGTCCGCGTTCTGGACCATGCTGTTCCTGTCGGCGGTGATCGCGGCCGGCGGAGTGCTGACCGACTCCACCGCCACGGTGATCGGGGCGATGATCATCGCCCCGCTGTCCACGCCGATCATGGGCATCGCACTGGGCGCGGTGCAGCGGAGGCGTTCCACCGCGCTCCTGTTCGTGGCCTCGGGATGCCTGCTGGTGACGGCCGTCGGCATGCTGGCGTCGCTGGTGGTGCCCTCCTCCTTCGACCTGCTGTCGGACAGCCAGATCTCCAGCCGCACCTCCCCCGGGCTGTTGGACCTGGTCGCCGCGCTCGCCACCGGCTTCGCCGGCGCTGTCGCCCTCGCCCGCAAGGACGTCGCGGCCGTCCTGCCCGGGGTGGCGATCGCCATCTCGCTGGTGCCACCGCTGGTGGTGACCGGCGTCTGCGCCGGACAGGCCGCGTGGTGGCTGGCCCTGGGCTCGTTCGTCCTGTTCGTCTCCAACCTGCTCGCCCTGGTCTTCGCGGGCATGGTGGTGTTCGGCGCGCTCGGATACGCGACGGCCGGCCGGCGGGGCGAGACGGGTTCGACGCGCAGGACCTACCTGGCGCTCGGCCTGCTGTTCGCCGCGGTCGGCCTTCTGCTGGGAGCGAACACGGTGGGTACCGTTCTCGTGAACCTGTGGACCACACGCGCCACGAACGCCGCCGCGGCCTGGCTGGCCGGAACGCCCGGCGCCTCCGTCCAGAGCGTCACGGCCCAGTCCCAGACCCTCTACATCCAGGTCCGCTCGCCCGGGGAGCTGCCCCCGGTCGACTCGCTCCTGGCCGACCTCCAGGGGCAGGTACCGGACGGTGTGCCGGTGGTGGTGGTGACCACCCAGGGCCGCCAGATCCAGGCCGGGCACGTCGGCAGCTGAGGCAGGGACCCGAGTACGGGGAAACGACGGCGGCCCCGGCCCCCGAGCGGGGGCGGGGCCGACCGGCCGGGCAGGCGGGTGTGATCAGGCCTCGACGACGCCGGAAGCGGCGATCTCGACCTTGCCCTTGGGGGCGCCGGACTGGGAGCCCAGGGCCTCGATCTGGTCGACGAGCTCCTGGCCCGAGACGACCTCGCCGAAGACGACGTGCTTGCCGTCGAGCCACGAGGTGACGACCGTGGTGATGAAGAACTGCGAGCCGTTGGTGTTGCGGCCGGCGTTCGCCATCGACAGCAGGTAGGGGCGGTCGTGCTTCAGCTGGAAGTTCTCGTCCTCGAACTTCTCGCCGTAGATGGACTTGCCGCCGGTGCCGTTGTGGTTGGTGAAGTCACCGCCCTGGAGCATGAACTGGGGGATGATGCGGTGGAAGCCAGAGCCCGCGTAGCCGAAGCCGTTCTGGCCGGTGGCCAGCTCACGGAAGTTGCGCGCCGTCTTCGGGACGACGTCGTCGTACAGCTTGAAGACGATGCGGCCCGCGGGGGCGCCGTTGATGTTGATGTCGAAGTAGACGTTGCTCATGGGGTCCATCCTGTCACTCCCGGTGCGGTGCGCTACCCGGCGGGGCCCGACCCGGCCCCCGCCGGGGTCACCCGCCCGTACGGGTGCCCGTGCCCTTCGCCGCATCCAGGGCGTACACGCAGCGGTCCTTGCTGCACGCGTACACCACGCCCGCCTCCGCGACCGGGGCGCCCGTGATCTCGCCGCCCGTGGCCAGCTTCCAGCGGAGCTGGCCGCCCGCCGCGTCCAGCGTGTACAGGCAGTGGTCGGCCGACCCGAAGTGCACCCGGCCGTCCGCGACCGCCGGCAGGCCCGTGATCTCGCCGCCCGCCGCGAACCGCCACTTCGGGGTGCCGGTGACCGCGTCGAGCGTGTAGAGCGCGCTGCCCGCCCCCAGGTGGACGTTGCCGCCCACCACCAGCACCGGGTCGGAGGACTGCCGCGACTCCGTCGCGATCCGCCAGCGGTCCTGGCCGGTGACCGCGTCGAGGGCGTAGACGGTGCCCAGGTAGTCGGCGAGGTAGACCCCGCCGCCCGTGACGGCCGCACCCGGCGCGAAGGCCGGCGGAGCCAGGAAGACCGCGGGGGCCTCGAAGTGCCAGCGGACCCGGCCGGAGGCCCGGTCCACGGAGATCACCCGGGTGCCGGCCGCGACGTACACGTTGCCGTCGGGAGCGGGGGCGACCCGGACGGGCACGTTCCCGCAGGAGGCGGCGTCGCCGATCGGGTACGACCAGGCCTCCCGGCCGCTGCGGGCGTCCAGGGCGCGCAGCCGCGCGTCCTGCCACACGTACACCGTGCCCTCGTGGAGGACGGGGGCCGCCTCCGGGGTCTCGAAGTCGCTCTGCGCGCCGGTCAGCTCCCACAGCTTCTGGCCGCTGGACGCCTCCCAACCCTGTACACCACCGCCGCGCGTGGCGGTGACAACCGTGCCGTGCTCGGCGCGCACGGCGTACACCCAGGCATCGGTGGACAGCCGCCACCGCTCGGAGCCGTCGGTGGCGTCGAGCGCGTAGAGGGAGGGCCCGTCGGAGGCGTGGATCCGGCCGTCGGCGACGGCCATGGACCAGGCGACGTCGCGGGTCTTGAACTGGCGGCGGCCGCTGGCCACGTCCAGCGCGTGCACCTCGAAGGAAGTCACGTACAGCAGGTTGCCGGCGACGGCCGGGGTGCCCCAGACCTCGTTCGACATGCGGAAGCGCCAGGGCCGCCAGCGGCCGCTGTCCGGGGCCGCGCCCGGTCCCGGGACGGACGGGGTGACCGGTCCACCGGCCGGGGAGGGCGCCGACCCGTCGGGCGGGCGCACCCAGCCGGTCGCCGCGTCCGCGGCGGGGGTGTGCGCCGCCGACGCCGAGGCCGTCGCGAACGGGCCGGGCCCGATCGGCACCGGCGAGCCGCCCAGCCGCACCGGCTCGCCCGAAGGCACCGCGGAGCGCGGCGGATGGTGCGGACGCTGCGGCACGGCCTGGCCGGTGCGCGGGTCCACCCAGCCCTCGGCGCCCCGCGGGCGGCGCTGCGTGGCCTGCTCGGACGCGGGCCCGCGGGCCCCGGCGCCGCCGCCCCGGCCGTCACGGCCGGGTGCGGGCACGGCGACGGCCGTGCGGTTCCCCGCGCGCCGGGCCTCGATCATCGCGACGGCCCGCGTCGGCAGCCACGCCGAGGCGGTACCGCTGTCGTCGCCGCCGTCGAAGAGGTGCGGGGCCAGCTGCGCCTGCAGATCGGCCGGGGTCGGCCGCAGCGAGGCGTCCATCTGCATGCAGGATTCGATCAGCGGCCGCAGCTCCTCCGGGAGCCCCTCCACGTTCGGGCCCTCGCGCAGCAGCATGAAGACCGTCTCGACCGGGTTCGCCCCGTGGTAGGGCGGGTGCCCGGTCGCTGCGAAGACCAGCGTGGAGCCGAGCGAGAACACGTCGCTGGCGCCCTTGACGCTGCGCGAGTCCTTCGCCTGCTCGGGCGACATGTAGGCGGGGGTGCCGACGGCGACGTTCGTCATGGTCAGGCGGGTGTTCGAGACACCGCTCGCGATACCGAAGTCGATCACGCGCGGGCCGTCCTCGACGACGAGCACGTTGGACGGCTTCAGGTCGCGGTGGACGAGCCCGGCGCCGTGGATGGACTGCAGGGCCTCGGCGATGCCGGCGGCGAGCCACCGTACGGCCTGGGCGGGCATGGGCCCGCACTCGTTGACGATCTCCTCCAGGGAGGGCGCCGGGACGTACGCGGTGGCCAGCCACGGCACGGCGGCCCGCGGATCGGCGTCGACCACGGCCGCGGTGTAGAAGCCGGACACGGCGCGCGCCGCCTCCACCTCGCGGGTGAACCGCACGCGGAAGAGTTGGTCCTCGGCGAGCTCGGTGCGCACCGTCTTGATCGCGACTCGCCGTCCGGACGCGGACCGTGCGAGATAGACCAGCCCCATGCCGCCGGCGCCGAGCCGTCCCAGCACCTCGAAGGGGCCGATCCGTCTCGGGTCGTGCTGCGTCAGCTGCTCCACCACTCGCCTCCACACCTCCCCGTACGGGCCACGCACCGGGCCCGCTCCCACCGGCACAGCGCCCTGCCCGGTGCAGCGTCTCATCCCGGGGCGCAGCCCGGGTCGCGCAACCCCGATTCTGTCAGGCCCGAACGGGGTCCGGCCCCGGCACGGCGAGCAGCCCGGTGTGATCTGCCCGGCGATCCGTCCGGCGATCCGTCCGCGGCGCCTACGCGTCCGCCTCGGCGCGGGGCTGCGACAGGAGCCCGAAGACCGCTCCCTGATTGTCCGCGACGACCGCGATCCGGCCGTAGGGGGTGTCGAACGGGTCCGCGGTGACCCGGCCGCCGAGCCGCTGCACCGTGGCCACGGACCGGTCGCAGTCCGGGACGGCGAAGTAGACGAGGAAGTGCGCCGGCATGATCTCCGGGAAGGCGTCCGTGATCAGGCTGCGCCCGAGGACGGCGGTGTCGGTGCCGGGCGCCTTGCCCGGCGGCGACCAGATGCGGTACTCGACGCCGGCGTCGTCCTGGTCCTGCGGCACGTAGCCGAAGACCTTCGCGTAGAAGACGTCCACGGCGTCGCGCGCCCGTGTGTAGACCTCGCTCCAGCAGTACGTGAAGGGCTCCTGCTGGGCCTCGAAGCCGTGGTGCGTGCCGGGCTGCCACAGTCCGAAGACGGCCCCGCCGGGGTCGGCGGCCATCGCGGCCGTGCCGTACGGGCCGACCGGCATCGGGTCCATCACCATCTGGCCGCCGGCGGCGCGGATGCGCTGGGCGCAGGCGTAGGCGTCGGCGGTGTAGAGATAAACGCCCCAGACCGTCGGCATCCGGCCGTCGGGCTTGGGGGCGAGGGCCGCAACGTTGCGGCCCTGGCTGTAGGCCTGCGTGTAGTGGCCGTATTCGGCCCCCGCGCTGTCCGCGAAGGTCCACCCGAAGAGCTCACCGTAGAACCGCTTGCCCGCCTCGACGTCCGGAAGCGAGGCGTCCACCCAGCAGGGTGCGCCTTCCACGAATGCGGCCATGGGCCTGGTTCCTTCCGTTCTGCGGGGGTGTGTACCCTCCCACCTCTCCCAGCCATGATCCGCCCGAAAACTTGTCCACAGCCTGTTGATAAGACTATTCGGGGGAAATCCCGCGGAACGGGGCGACACGCCCGGACCGCGACCGGGCGGCGACGACGGGCCGCCCACGGGGCGGATCCGGCCGGAATTCGCCTGCGCGGCCGCCCGGGACGGCGCACCGCCCAGGCCAGGGAGCCCGTAACCCCATTTGCAGGCGGCCGAATAGCGCGCCGATCCCCCCTCGGTAAGCTGACGGCATGACAGGACAAGTACGCACCGTCGACGGGCGTGTCGCCGGCCGGCGAGGCCAGGCGACGCGGCAGAAACTGCTCGACTGCCTCAGCGAGATGCTCAGCTCCTCGCCGTACCGCGACGTCAAGGTGATCGACGTCGCCCGCAAGGCCGGTACCTCCCCCGCGACCTTCTACCAGTACTTCCCGGACGTCGAGGGCGCCGTCCTGGAGATCGCCGAGCACATGGCCGCCGAGGGCGCGCAGTTGACGTCGCTCGTCGAGGGTCGGACCTGGGTCGGCAAGTCAGGGTGGGCAGCCGCCGAGGAACTCGTCGACGGCTTCCTGGAGTTCTGGCGCCGCAACGACGCGATCCTGCGTGTGGTCGACCTCGGCGCGGCCGAGGGCGACAAGCGGTTCTACAAGATCCGCATGAAGATCCTGAACTCGGTCACCAACTCCCTCACGGAATCGGTGAAGGAGCTCCAGGCCAAGGGCAAGGTCGACAAGGACGTCAGCCCCGCCGCGATGGCCGGTTCGCTGGTCGCGATGCTGGCCGCGGTCGCCTCGCACCAGAAGGGCTTCCAGACCTGGGGCGTCAAGCAGGCCGAACTCAAGCCGAACCTGGCCCTGCTCGTCCACCTCGGTATCACGGGCAAGAAGCCGACCAGGTAACGGCGGACCCGCTCCGGGTCCGCCGCCCCGGGCCGGCTCCGCGCCGGCACCACGCCGCCATCCGCCCGGGATCAGCGACGCTCCAGGCGGAACAGCCGGATCTCACGCTCGATGCGTGCCTGGTACGTCGCGTACGGCGGCCAGAACCCCAGCACCGCCCGCCACACCGCGGCGCGCTCCTCACCCGTCAGCAGCCGGGCCCGTACGGCTATGTCCCTGCCGCGCCAACTCACTTCCGCATCGGGGTGTTTGAGCAGGTTCCCGGTCCATGCCGGGTGCCCGGGGCGGCCGAAGTTGGACCCGATGAGGATCCAGCTCGTCCCGCCGTCCTCCGGCATGCACGCGAGGGGCGTGGTACGCGGTTCGCCGCTCCGGGCGCCCTTGGCGGTGAGGACCACGCCCGGCAGCATCCGCGCGCTCAGCATGACCCTGCCGCGAGTGAGCCGGTGCACCGCCTTGTCCACGGCGGGAATGAAGTGCGGTGCGATCTTGGCGAACAGCACGGTCGAGGAGACCTTCTGCATCAGCTTGACGCCGGGAGCCACACGAGCCATCAGACGGCCACCTTCTGCGGTGCGGGCGGGGACGCTTCGGGAGCTGCGGCGGCGGGCGCGACGGCGGCCGCGGTGGACGGTGCGGGCGCGAACAGGCCCGCACGGTCCGCGGCGTGTGCGCGCAGCCGGTGCACCGGGCCGAACAGCAGCTCGTCGGAGGCCGCCCGCTTGAAGTAGAGGTGCGCGTCGTGCTCCCAGGTGAAGCCGATGCCGCCGTGCAGCTGGATCGCCTCCCCCGCCGCCGCCCTGAGCGCCTCCAGGGCCTGGGCGAGCGCGAGGCCGCCCTGGTCCGGGTCCCAGGCGGCGTAGTAGGCCGCCGAGCGGGCCGCCTGCACCTGCACGTACAGGTCGGCGAGCCGGTGCTTGACGGCCTGGAAGGAGCCGATCGTCCGACCGAACTGCTCGCGCTCGCGCACGTACTCCACGGTGCGCGCGAGCGCCCGGCCGGCCGCCCCGACCGCCTCGGCGGCCAGCACGGCGGAGGCGGTGCGCCCGGTCGCGGCGAGGGCCCCGAGCACGTCGGCGTCCCGCCCCTGCTCGCCGAGCAACTCCGCCGGAACGTCCCGCAGCTGGATCCGGGCCTGCGGACGGGTCTCGTCGAGCACGGCCTGCCGGGACCGCACGAGGCCGGGCGCATCCTCCCGTACCAGGAACAGCAGGGTGCGGCCGTGCGCGAACCCGCCGGCGTGGGCGGCGACCAGGAGCAGCGGGGCACTGTGCCCGTCGAGCACCTGGGCGACTTCCCCGTACAACCGCCAGCCCTCACCGACGGCGCCGGCGCGGGCCTGGACCCCGCCGGCCCGGCCGCCGCCGCACCAGTGGCCCGCGGCGTCCTCTCCGGTCAGCGCGAGGGCGGTGGCCAGCGCCGGACCCGGTACGGCGAGCGCGGCGGTCAGCCCGCCCGAGGCCAGCGCCGGGAGCAGCGCCGAACGCTGGGCGCCGCTGCCGAGCGCGGCGATCAGGGGCGCGCACAGCACGGCGGTGGCCAGCAGCGGCGAGGGGAGCAGTGCCCGTCCGGTCTCCTCGCAGGCCAGGGCCAGGTCGGCCGGACCGCAGCCGGCCCCGCCGTACTCCTCGGCGACGGCGATGCCCGGCAGGCCGAGCTGCCGGGAAAGCTGCTGCCACAGGTCGCCGTCATAGCCGGCGGTGGTGCGGACGGCGGCCTTGACCTCGCCGGGTCCGCAGCGTTTGCCCAGGATCTCGCGCAGGGTACGCCGTATCTCGTCCTGCTCCGCGGTGAAGGCGGCATCCATCGTCGGGCTCCTCCCCGTATCTGACGGGCCGTCATGTTAGGGCGCCGGGCGGCAGATGCACAGGGGGCGGCGAGCCCGGCCTGCCGGGGCGGGGGAAGGTGGGCGGCGGGCCCCGTGGAGCCGGCGGGGGCTGGTATCTGACGATACGTCAGATGTACCGTTCTCGCATGTCTGGACTCACACCTGGAACCGCCCTCCGGCCCCGCCGACGGGTCGCGGTGGTCGGCGTCGCCCTCTCGGACTGCGGCCGGGTGGACGGCCCCACCCCCTACGCCCTGCACGCACAGGCCGCCCGGCGCGCCCTGGCCGACTCAGGCCTCGACCGCTCCGCCGTCGACGGCTTCGCCTCGGCCGGCCTCGGCACGCTCGCCCCGGTCGAGGTGGCCGAGTACCTCGGCCTGCGCCCCACCTGGGTCGACTCCACCTCCGTGGGCGGCTCGACCTGGGAGGTCATGGCCGCGCACGCGGCGGACGCGATCGCCGCCGGCCACGCCGACACCGTCCTACTGGTCTACGGCTCCACGGCCCGCGCCGACATCAAGGCCCGGCGCCGCACCTCGAACCTCTCCTTCGGGGCGCGGGGACCGCAGCAGTTCGAGGTCCCGTACGGCCACACCCTGATCTCCAAGTACGCCATGGCCGCCCGCCGCCACATGCACCAGTACGGAACGACCCTGGAACAGCTCGCCTCGGTCGCTGTCCAGGCCCGGGCGAACGCGGCGACCAACCCCGACGCGATGTTCCGCGACCCGATCACCGTCGACGACGTCCTGTCCGGCGAGATGATCGCCGACCCCTTCACCAAGCTGCACTGCTGCATCCGCTCGGACGGCGGCTGCGCGGTGCTCCTGACCTCGGAGGACCACGTACCCGACACCGCGAAGGCACCGGTGTGGATCCTGGGGGCGGGCACCTCCGTCTCCCACACCACCATGTCGGAGTGGGAGGACTTCACCGTGTCCCCCGCCGCCGTCTCGGGCCGTATCGCCTTCGAGCGGGCGGGGCTCACGCCCGCGGACGTGGACCTCGCGGAGATCTACGACGCCTTCACCTACATGACCCTGGTGACCCTGGAGGACCTCGGCTTCTGCCCGAAGGGCGACGGCGGGGCCTTCGTGGAGAAAGGCCGCCTCCTGCGCGACGGGGCGCTCCCGGTCAACACGGACGGGGGCGGCCTCTCGGCCTGTCACCCGGGCATGCGGGGCCTGTTCCTCCTGGTCGAGGCCGTCCGCCAACTACGCGGCGAGGCCGGAGCCGGGCAGGTCACCAAACCCGGCGGCCGCCTCCCCGAAGTCGCCCTGACGTCGGGCACGGGCGGCTGGTTCTGCTCCTCGGGCACGGTACTGCTGGGGCGGGAGTAGGGGACACGACCGGTCCCTGACCACCGCCCCAGCGCAACACCGCCCACCGAAGCCCCCGCCCCACCTCCCGCAAGCCCCCGCCCCGCGGGATGCGCTCCCGAAGCCGCCCGGGGCTTCTACTTGTCCTCCGCCAGCGTGTCGGCCACGAGGGCGTTGGCGTGGCCGTGGCCCAGGCCGTGCTCCGTCTTGAGCCAGGAGACGAGCTCCATGTGCCTGGTCAGCGGCGAGGACCTGATGAGGTCCTTCCACTCGGCGATCGGTCGGCCGTACTTCTTCTCGATCGACGGGAAGTAGCTGGCGGGGCCCTTCGCGGTGTCGGCCATGACGTGTCTCCTTCGTTGCGGTGCCGTCGTAGGTACGACCGTCGGCGGAGCGGAAACAGAGCGCCGATCCGACGTGACCTGCGTCACGCGCAGGGCCGCACGCCCGGCCCCTCCGGGATCGACCCTCGACCGGCGCACCGCCCGCTTCGGCCGGACCGCGTGACCGCACCGTCCCGGGGTCCGGTCGCGCTTAGCCTGGGCGCCATGAGCAGCAACGCAGCCAGTGACAAGAGTGGTGACGAGGCGGGCCGCGCGGTCGGCGGGGAGGAGTTCCGTACCGTCCTGAACGCCCTGCGCGTGTGGGACTCCCCGCTCCCCGGGTTCGACACCGCGGCGGCGCCGGGCGAGCCGGTGGCGCTGTTCCGGGAGTGGTTCGTGCACGCCGCTCGGGCCGGGCAGCCGGAGCCGCACACGATGAGCCTGGCCACGGTGGACGGCGAGGGGCGGCCCGACCTACGGACGCTGATGCTGCACGACGTCGATGCGCGGGGCTGGCACTTCGCCTCGCACGCCACGAGCGCCAAGGGCGTGCAGTTGGCGGCGCGTCCGGAGGCCGCGCTCGGTTTCTACTGGCCGTCGGTGGGCCGACAGATCCGGGTGCGGGGCGAGGTCACCGCATGCGGCCCGGAGGAGAGCCGGGCGGACCTGGCGGTCCGTTCGCGCGGCGCGCTCGCGGCGGCGCTCACGGGGCGGCAGAGCGAGGTGTTGGGGTCCGTGGAGGAGCTGGTACGGGCCTCGACGGCCGCCTGGGAGCGGGCCGGATCGGAGCCGGACGCGCCGGCTCCGACCTGGACGCGGTACGTACTGGCCCCCGTCGAGGTGGAGTTCTTCCAGGGCGACGCGGCCCGCAGGCACATCCGTCTGCGCTACCGGCGCACGGCGGGCGACTCCTGGGCGCGCGAGCTGCTCTGGCCCTGAGCGGGCCGGAAGACCGCGACCCGCACCCCGTCCGCCGCCTCGCGGAAGGTGACCGTCAGGGGCATGCCGATGCGCAGGTCGGCCGCCTCGCAGTCGACCACCTCGGTCATCATCCGCGGGCCTTCGGCCAGGTCGACGACGGCCGCCGTGTAGGGGACGCGCGCGCCGAACGGAGGGAGGTCGTTGCGGTGGATCACCGACCACGTGTAGAGGGTGGCCCGGCCGCTCGCGGTCTCCCAGGCCACCCTGTCTTCTCCGGCCCAGCAGTGGGGGCAGAACTCGCGCGGGTAGTGGTGGGCCCGTCCGCAGTCGCCGCACCGACGCAGCAGGAGCCGGCCCTGCCCGGCCGCGTGCCAGTAGGGGCGGGTGAAGTCGTCGATCTCGGGCAGGTCGTGGCGCACGGCGCCGCCGGTCCCGGCCGCCCTGTCGGTCCCACCCGTCCCACCCGTCCCACTGGCGCTGCCGGTGCTGCCGGTGCTGCCGGTGCCGCCGGTGCCGCCGGTGCCGCTCACAGGAACAGCCCGATCGCCGCGTCGAGGGACCAGGTCTGCCACGACAGGGCGAGGAGTGCGACGAGCGAGATGAGCGCCATCATCGCGTTCTGCCCCTGCTCGGCCCAGTCGTGGATCATCAGGACCAGGTAGAGGAGGTTCAACAGCAGTCCGCCGGCCAGCGCGACCGGGGTCAGAAAGCCGAACACCAGGCCCAGCCCGAGGGCGAGTTCAGCGGAGACGACGAGGTACGCCATCAGCTTCGGCCGTGGCGCGACGACCCGCTGAAAGCCGCCCCTGACGAAGGTCCAGCGGTGCTTGTCTGCGACGTCGGCGGCCCACGCAATGCCGGTACCGCGTTCGAACCAGCCCTTCTTGTCCTTGTGCCGCCAGCTCTCCAGCCACCACAGGCCGAGGCCTATCCGGAGGACGGCGAGCCACTCGGCCCCACTGAGCCAGACGGTCTGCATCGGCAGCCCCACCCCTCTCACCCTTGGATCTGACGGTACGTCAGTTCAGCGGATACGGAGCGATACCGCAAGGCCCCGGCCCGTCGCGACCGCCACCCCGCGCGACGGCGAGGTCCCGCCCGTGACCGATCCGCAATCGATTCCCTCCTCGTCCGAGACCCATCAACCCAGCGTGGCGATACGATCACACCTCATGCCCGCAGCACCCACACCAGCAGTCGACATGACCACCCAGCCCCGGCCCGTGTACATCATCGGGGCCGGCCCCGGCGGCCTCGCCGCGGCCGCCGCGCTGCGCGCACGCGGGATCCGCGCCGTGGTCGTCGAGAAGTCCGACACCGTCGGCGCGTCCTGGCGGCGCCACTACGACCGGCTGCACCTGCACACCACACGCCGACTGTCGGCCCTTCCGGGCCTGGCGATGCCCCGCCGGTTCGGCCGCTGGGTCTCCCGCGACGACGTGGTGCGCTATCTGGAGAAGTACGCCGAGTTCCACGAGCTGGAGCTCGTGACCGGCGTCGAGGTGACCCGGATCGAGCCCGACCCCGGGGAGGAGGGCGGCTGGACCCTGCACGCCAGCGGCGGGCGGGCGCTGACCGCCGCGGCCGTCGTCGTCGCCACCGGCTTCAACCACACGCCCAGACTGCCCGACTGGCCGGGCCGGGAGTCGTACGGCGGCCGACTGCTGCACGCCGCGGACTACCGCAACCCCCAGCCGTACGCGGGCCAGGACGTCCTCGTCGTCGGCGTAGGCAACACCGGCGCCGAGATAGCCGTCGACCTCACCGAGGGCGGCGCTGCCCGGGTGCGGCTCGCCGTGCGCACCGCCCCGCACATCATGCGCCGCTCCACGGCCGGCTGGCCGGCCCAACGCAGCGGGATCCTCGTCCGGCGGCTGCCGGTGCCGCTCGTGGACCGGCTGGGCGCGCTCGTGGCCAGGGCCTCCGTCCCGGACCTGTCGGCGTACGGGCTCCCGCGCCCCGCCACGGGCTTGTACAGCAGGGTCGAGGAGGGGGCGATCCCGGTGCAGGACGTGGGCCTGGTCGAGGCGGTGCGCACCGGGAAGGTGGAACCGGTGGCCGCCGTGGAATCCTTCGACGGGCCGGAGGTGGTGCTCGCGGACGGCTCGCGCATCACACCGGACGCGGTGATCGCGGCCACCGGCTACCGCCGCAGCCTGGAGGGTCTGGTCGGCCACCTCGGCGTACTGGACGCGCGCGGCCGGCCGCGCGCACACGGCGCCCGCACCTGCGAGGAGGCCCGCGGCCTGTACTTCACCGGCTTCACCAACCCCATCAGCGGGATGTTCCGCGAGATGGCCATGGACGCGGAGAAGATCGCCAAGGCGGTGGCGCGCAAGGCGGCCGGCCGCTGAGTCCCGCCGGCCGCGGCGGCCCGGCAGGCGCCCCGGGCTGTGCCCGGGCGGGTGATCTCGGCCGGAAGTGCGCTCTGGACCCGCTCCGCGGCGATCTGCGACCGTTCACCACACCACCTCCATCAGCTTTCCCGCGCAGCACTGTTCCTGACGGCACGTCAGTTCAGTAATCTGACTACACGTCAGTTATTGAGTTCCATCGAGGTTCATCGAGCAGGAGCGGGCGGAACGATGCTTGGATCTACTCACGGCACCCTCACCACCGACTTCCGCGCACGCGTCGAGGCCTGCGGGGAGACCCCCCGGACGGCCGTCCATTCGTCGGCGGCGCCCTCCGCCGACGACGCGATCCCCATGGACGTCAGCGGGCGGCCGCTGCACGCCGACGTGCCCGACCTGGACCGGTTCTTCCGGCCCCAGTCCGTCGCGGTCGTCGGCGCCTCCGACGCCGAGGGCCGGCCCAACACCGGGATCACCCGCCAGCTCATCGCCTGGGCGGAGCGCGTCGGCGCCCGGATCCACCCGGTGCACCCCACCCGCCCCGCCGTCTTCGGGCTGGCGTGCCACGCCTCCGTCGCCGACCTGCCCGAACACGTGGACCTCGCCGTCCTGCTGGTCTCCGACCCGCTGCCGGTCATCGAGGAACTCGCCGACACCAAGGTGAAGTTCGCCGTCGCCTTCGCCTCCGGCTTCGCGGAGACCGGCGGTGCGGGCGCCGCGGCCCAGGAGCGCCTCGCCGCCGCCGTGCAGCGCTCTGGCCTGCGCCTGCTGGGCCCGAACACCAACCTCAACGCCTTCGAGGAGTTCCGTGACGACCTCGACGGCCCGGCGATCGCCCTGATCACCCAGTCCGGCCACCAGGGCCGCCCCGTCCACACCCTCCAGGAGCTCGGCATCCGCCTCTCCCACTGGGCGCCCACGGGCAACGAGGCCGACCTGGAAACCGCCGACTTCATCTCCTACTTCGCCCAGCAGCCCGAGGTCGGCGCCATCGCCTGCTACGTCGAGGGCCTGAAAGACGGCCGGTCCTTCCTCCTGGCGGCCGACCGGGCCGCCCGCAACGGCGTCCCCGTCGTCGCCGTCAAGGTCGGCCGCACCGAGACCGGCGCCCGCATGGCCGCCTCCCACACCGGGAAGCTGACCGGCGCCGACACCGTCGTGGACGCCGCCATGCGCCAGTTCGGCGTGATCCGCGTCGACGGCCTCGACGAGCTCCAGGACACGGCGGCCCTCCTCGCCCGGGCCCGCAGGCCGCAGGCCGACGGCGTCGTCGTGTACTCCATCTCCGGCGGCACCGGAGCGCACTTCTCGGACCTGGCCACTGAGGCGGGGCTGACCCTGCCCACCCTCCCGCAGGCCAAGCAAGACGAACTCCACCAGTGGATCCCGCATTACCTGAACGTCGCCAACCCCGTCGACAACGGCGGCCACCCCGTCGGCGACTGGCGCGGCCGGAAGATCATCGACGCGCTCCTCGCCGACCCCTCGGTGGGGGTCCTCATCTGTCCGATCACCGGCCCCTTCCCGCCGATGAGCGACAGGCTCGCGCAGGACCTGGTGGACGCCGCCGAGCAGACCGACAAGCTGGTCTGCGTGATCTGGGGCTCCCCGGTCGGCACCGAGGACGCCTACCGCACCACCCTCCTCGGCTCCTCCAAGGTGGCCACCTTCCGCACCTTCGGCAACTGCATCACCGCCGTACGCGCCTACCTCGGCCACCACCGTTTCACCACCCGCTACCGCTCGCCCTTCGAAGACGCACCGCGCACGCCGTCGCCCTCGTACCGCAAGGCGCAGGCCCTCATGCGGCCGGGACAGCAGCTCAGCGAGCACGCCGCGAAGCAGCTGCTGCGCGCCTACGGGATACGCGTGCCCCGCGAGCAGTTGGTGACGAGCGCGGCGGCGGCCGTACGGGCCGCCGGGCTGGTCGGCTACCCGGTGGTGATGAAGGCCTCCGGCCCGCAGCTCGGCCACAAGACCGAACTGGGCCTGGTGAAGATCGGCCTGACCTCCGCGAGCCAGATCCGCGACGCGTACCGGGAACTGACGGACATCGCGCGGTACGAAAACGTTCCGCTCGACGGGATCCTGGTCTGCCAGATGGTGGAACGTGGCGTGGAGATGGTCGTCGGGGTCACCCAGGACGACCTCTTCGGGCCGACCGTCACCGTCGGACTGGGCGGCGTCCTCGTCGAGGTCCTGGACGACGCGGCGGTCCGCGTCCCCCCGTTCGGCGAGGACCAGGCCCGCGCGATGCTCACGGAGCTGCGCGGCCACGCCCTCCTGGAGGGCGTCCGGGGTGCGCCCCCGGCCGACACGGACGCGCTGGTGGAGGTCGTCCTCCGGGTGCAGCGCATGGCGCTGGAGTTCGGCGACGAGCTCTCCGAACTGGACATCAACCCGCTGATGGTCCTCCCCCGCGGCCAGGGCGCGGTCGCCCTGGACGCCCTCGCCATCTGCCGCTGATGCCGCACCGGCCGGCCCGGCCGCACCGAACGGGAGCTACGCGATGACCGCCGCACCCGAGGACGATGTCCTCCACCGCACCGAGAACAACGTCTCGTGGATCGTCCTCAACCGCCCCGAGGCGATGAACGCCGTCACCTGGGACCAGCGCGAGCGCGTCATCGCGCTGCTCGCCGAGGCCACCGCCGACCCCGCCGTCCGGGCGGTCGTCCTGACCGCCACCGGCAAGGGCTTCTGTGCGGGTGCCGATCTGCGCGGCGGCCCCGTGACCGGCGGCGATCGCGTCGCCGGGGACGTGGCCCGCATGATCCGCCTCGGCGCGCAGCGTCTGATCACCGCGGTGCTCGACTGCGAGAAGCCGGTGATCGCCGCGGTCAACGGCACGGCCGCCGGCATCGGTTCGCACCTCGCCCTCGCCTGCGACCTCGTCATCGCCGCCGCAGAGGCCCGCTTCATTGAGGTGTTCGTACGCCGCGGCCTGGTCCCGGACGGTGGTGGCGCGTACCTGCTGCCCCGCCTGCTCGGCCCGCAGAAGGCGAAGGAGTTGATGTTCTTCGGCGACGCTGTCCCGGCGGCCGAGGCCGAGCGGCTCGGCCTCGTGAACAGGGTGGTTCCGGCGGAGGAGCTGGAGGCGGCCGCCCGGGAGTGGGCCGAGCGGCTGGCCCAGGGCCCGACCCGGGCCCTGGCCATGACCAAGCAACTGGTCAACGCCTCTCTGGACGGGGACCGGGCGGCCGCGCTGGCCGCCGAGGCCGCCGCTCAGGAGATCATCATGACCACGGCCGACGCCAACGAGGGGGTGGCGAGCTTCGTGGAGCGCCGCGCGCCCACCTACCGGGGCCGCTGACCAACGCCGGCTCCGCCCCGGGGCCTCGGCGTACTCGCGCGGTCCGACAACGCAGCGAGGTGCCGTGCCGGGGCCGTGCGGCGGTGAGCCTTCCCGGTCACCGCACTCACTAGCTGCGCGGTTCGGGCCTCAACAGCGCGAACACCGCGCCGAAGGGGTCCGCGAGCCAGCCGATCCGCCCGACGTCCGGTACGTCGGCGGCCGGCATCAGGACGGTCCCGCCGCTCTCCTCGGCCCGGGCGGCGGTGGCGTCGACGTCGCTCACATGGAAGTAGGGCACCCAGCGGGCGTCGCCGCCGTCACCGCCGCCCGCGCCCTCGCCGAGCGGTGCGACCCCTCCGAAGGAGGCGTCCGCCAGGTCACCGTCGGCGGTGCTCAGGACCCGGTACGTCATGCCGGGAACCTGCATCTCGGCGTGGCGCCATCCGAACAGCCCGGCGTAGAAGGCGATGTCGGCGACCGGGTCGGGTACGTGGAGCTCCGCCCAGACCAGCGTGTTCTCGGCGGAGGCGACCTCGAAGCCGGCGGTGTTTCCCGGCTGCCAGCAGGCGAACTCGGCGCCCTGCGGGTCGGTGAACTGCGCCAGCCGGCCCTCTCCCATGACGTCCATGGGCTCCGTCCGGACCGTCCCGCCGCCCGCCCGTACGGCCTGGGTGGTGGCCTCGATGTCGGGGGTCATGAAGTGGTGCATCCAGGCCGAGCGGGCGCCTTCCTCGGTGAGCGGTCCGAGGGCGGCGACGGTCTTGCCGTCCTGCCGGAAGAAGCCGTACCCGCCGGCCTCAGGTCCGGCGGAGACGAACTCCCAGCCGAAGACGGCGCCGTAGAACGCGGCGGCCACTCCGGTGTCGGGGCTCCCGAGGTCGAGCCAGTTGGGTGATCCGGTGCGGAAGTCGGTGCCGAGCATGGGCCCTCCCGGGGTACGGCGGCGGTACGGGGTCGCTGCCACGATGCCGAGCCTGCCTCGCCGACTGCGCCCACGCCCCCGCCCGGACGGCCGGTTTCACCCGTGCGGGTGCGTCCGCGGTGACCAGCGTCGGGCCCGGTACCGAAGGGGTGGCCGCCCACCCCTTCACATCTGACGAACCGTCAGTTTCAATCGGAGGTGTGATGGGACACGCAGGGATGGCGGCCACCGTCGTCCGATACCTCAGGTCAGCCGGCTCCCCCACCGCCGCCTCGGCACAGCGGGACCCCGAGTCCGTCGACGCCCTCCCGCGTCCCGATCTGCGGGCCGTCGGCGACGACGAGCGCGCGCCGGTCGGTCCGGCCGAGTTCCGGACCGTCCTGGGGAACTTCGCGAGCGGTGTCACGGTCATCACCGCGCCGCCCGGTGGGGAGGCGGACCGGGACCGGGACGGGGGCCGGGAAGCGAACGCGGACCAGGAAACGGACGGGCCGGCCGGGTTCGCCTGCCAGTCCTTCGCCTCGCTGTCCCTGGACCCTCCCCTGGTCACCTTCATGGTGGCCCGTACCTCGACCACCTGGCCGCGGATCGCCCGCGCCGGGGTGTTCTGCGTCAACATCCTGGGAGCCGAGCAGAGCGAGCTGTGTCGGGCCTTCGCCGTCAGCGGCGCGGACAAGTTCGCCGGGGTGGCCCACACCCCGGCCCCCGTCACCGGGTCCCCGCGGCTCGCCGCCGTGCCCGCATGGATCGACTGCCGGATCCACGCCGTCCACACGGGCGGCGACCACCTCATCGTCGTGGGCCGGGTCGTGGCCATGGGTGCGGCAGGGGAGGGCGATCCGCTCCTCTTCCACAAGGGTCGCTTCGGCCGCCTCGCCGAGTGACGAGCGCCGGACCGCCCGGCCGGCGCGGCGCCACCGGCAGCAGAACGCCGACTGCCGGTCCATCCCCGGGGGCGGACCGGCGGCCGGCGCCGGCGGCGGTTCAGAAGGTGAGCACCCCGCGGGCCACCCGCCCGTGGTGGGCGTCGTCGACGGCCTTCGCGAAGTCCTCGACCGGGTAGACCTCGGTCACCAGCTCGTCCAGCAGCAGCCGGCCCTGCCGGTAGAGCTCCGCGTACAGGGCGATGTCGCGCTGCGGGCGCGAGGAGCCGTACCGGCAGCCCATGATCGTCTTGTCGAGATACATGGACGAGACTCGGAAGGACGCCTCCTCCGTGAAGCCGGGGACGCCGAGCAGCACCGCCTGACCGTGCCGGTCGAGGAGGTCCACGGCCTGGCGGATCAGCGTGACGTTGCCCACGCATTCGAAGGCGTGGTCCGCGCCGGTCGGCAGGATCTCGCGGACCGCGGCCGAGGAGTCGGCGACCGCGGACGCGTCGACGAAGTGCGTGGCCCCGAACTTTCGTGCCACCACCTCCTTCGCCGGATTGGCGTCGACCGCCACGATCGTCGTGGCGCCGGCGATCCGGGCGCCCTGGAGCACATTGAGCCCGATGCCGCCGGTGCCGATCACGACCACCGTCTCGCCGTGGTCGACGCGGGCCCGGTTGAGGACCGCGCCCACCCCGGTCAGGACCCCGCAGCCGATCAGCGCCGCCGACGTCAGCGGGATGTCGGCCGGAATCTTCACCGCCTGCACGGCCCTGACGATCGTCCTCTCCGCGAAGGCGGAGTTCGAGGCGAACTGGAAGAGGGGCGTGCCGCCCCGCGAGAACGGCTGCCCGGGCGCCCCGATCGCCTTGCGGCACATCGTCGGCCGGCCCCGGTCGCAGTCCGCGCACGCCCCGCAGTTGGCCAGTGTGGACAGCGACACGTGGTCGCCGGGGGCCACGTGCGTGACGCCCTCGCCGACGGCCTCCACGACCCCGGCGCCCTCGTGCCCGAGCACCACCGGCGGCGGGAACGGGATCGTCCCGTCCATCACCGACAGGTCGCTGTGGCACAGTCCGGCCGCGCCGATCGCGACGAGCACCTCCCCCGGCCCCGGATCCCGGACCTCCAGGTCGTCGACCACCCGGGCCTGCTTGCCGTCGAACACGACGCCTCTCACCTGGACTCCTTCGGCAGGCCGAGCACGCGCTCGGCGATGATGTTGCGCTGGATCTCGTCCGAACCGCCGTAGATCGTGTCGGCGCGGGTGAACAGGAACAGGCGCTGCTCCTCGTCGAGTCCGAGCTCGTACGGGAGCTCCGGCGCCCAGCTGCCCGGCCCGGCCGCGGCCGCCGCCCCCCGGACCTCCACCGCCAGCTCCCCGAGCCGCCGGTGCCAGCCGCCCCACAGCAGCTTGGCCACGCTGGGCGCGCCCGGACCGCCCTGCGCGCCCAGGGTCCGCAGCGCGTTCCAGCGCATGGTGCGCAGCTCGGCCCACTGCCGTACGAGGCGGTCGCGGACCACCGGGTCGGCCGTGCCCGAGGCGGCGTACCGGCCGAGGACGCGTTCCAGCTCGGCCGCGAAGCCGATCTGCTGAACCAGCGTGGACACCCCCCGTTCCAGGGCGAGCAGGCTCATGGCCACGGTCCAGCCGTCGCCCTCCCCGCCGACGGTCTCCGCGGCCACCGCCCCGTCGAAGAACACCTCGTTGAACTCCGCGGTCCCCGACATCTGCCGGATCGGCCGTACCTCCACGCGGCCGGGCTGGTCCATCCGTACGAGCAGGAAGGACAGCCCGCGGTGACGCTTCGACCCGGGCTCGGTGCGGGCGAGGACGAAGCACCAGTCGGCCTCCCGGGCCAGGGAGGTCCAGATCTTCTGCCCGGTGACGCGGTAGAGCCCGTCGGCCGGGTCGCGGACGGCCGCGGTGCGGATGCCCGCCAGGTCGGAGCCTGCGCCCGGCTCGCTGTAGCCCTGGCACCACAGCTCCTCGCCGCGCGCGATGGCGGGCAGGAAGCGGCGCTGCTGCTCCCGGCTGCCGTGGGCGATCAGGGTGGGCGCGAGGAGGTTCTCGCCGATGTGGCCGACCCGGCCGGGGGCGCGCAGCGCCGCGTACTCCTCGGCCCACACCACCTGCCCGGTCAGTGAGAGCCGCCGCTGCCCGTACGTCCCTTCCGGAGCCTCCCAACCCTGTCCGATCCAGCCGCCGCGGCCGAGCTCCCGCTCCCAGGCGCGCCGGGCCTCCACGCCCTCGTGCTCGCTGCCCGGCCCGCCGAGGCCGACGGCGTGCGCGTACGGGCCCACGAGGTGCTCGGCCAGCCACGCGCGGGCCCGTCCGCGCAGTTCCTCGTCCTCGGTCCCGAAGCCGAAATCCATGCCGCGCCCCCCGTCAGGCGTTGGGACGGTCCTTGGCGGATGCCGCCTTGGCCATGGCGTCGAGCTGCGCCAGCATCGGCATGGGGTCCGTGCCGACCGTCCCGGGCAGGAAGTCCGCGATCTTCTCCGGGGTCCAGGAGCCTTCGGCGTATCCGGCGCGCAGCTCGCGCGGCTGCGCCCAGACGGCGATCTTCGGGCCGGCGATCGTGTAGACCTGCCCGGTGATCCGCTCACCGCCGATGGCGACGGCCTTGTCGGAGAGCAGGTAGGTGACCAGCGCCGCGACGTCCTCGGGCTCGCCGATCTCCTTGAGCTCCATGGGGACGTTCGCGGACATGCGGGTGCGGGCGACGGGCGCGACCGCGTTGGCGGTGACCCCGTACTTGGCCAGGCCCAGGGCCGCGGAGCGGACGAGGGAGATGATCCCGCCCTTGGCGGCGCTGTAGTTGGCCTGGGCGACCGAGCCCTGGTGGTTGCCGCTGGTGAAGCCGATCAGGGTGCCCGATCCCTGGCGGCGCATGACGGCGGAGGCGGCGCGGAAGACGGTGAAGGTGCCCTTGAGGTGGGTGGCGAGAACCGGGTCCCACTCCTCCTCGCTCATGTTGAACAGCATCCGTTCGCGCAGGATGCCGGCGACGCAGGCGACCCCGTCGAGGCGTCCGTACCGCGCGAGGGCGGTGTCGACGACGCGCTGGCCGCCCGCCATGGTCGAGATGTCGTCGGCGACCGCGACGGCCTCCCCGCCTGCGGCGAGGATCTCCTTGACGACGCCGTCGGCTATCTCGCTGGTGGGCTCTGCGCCCTCGATGCCGACGCCGTAGTCGTTGACGACGACCTTGGCGCCCTCGGCGGCCGCGGCGAGTGCCACGGCCCGCCCGATGCCCCGGCCGGCGCCGGTGACGGCGACGACCCTGCCTGCCAAGAACTTCCCCACGCCCGGCCCCTTCCCGCGTTTTCTGACGGACCGTTAGATTCTATGGGTAGCCGGATGCACGTGCACAAGACCTCGTTGCCGCATTCACCCAAGGAGCTGTCGAAGCCCATGACCCTGCCCGCCGAGTTCCACGACATCGCCAAGCGCGTCAACAACTGGGGGCGCTGGGGCGCCGACGACGAGACCGGCACCCTGAACCTGATCACCGGCGACGTCGTGCGGCGCGCGGCCGCGGAGATCCGCAGCGGCCGCCGCATCCCCCTCGCACTACCTCTGAAGGAGGACGGGGTCCAGGTCGGCATGATCCCCGGTCGGATCAACCCGCTGCACGCCATGGTGCAGATCAACCAGGAGCTCTTCGGACCGGGCACGGTGGCGTGCAGCGACGACGCCGTCAGCATGGGCCTCCAGGCGGGCACCCACTGGGACGCCCTCACCCACGTCTCGCACTCGGGTCGGATCTACAACGGCCGACCGGCGGGCACCATCACGGCGCACGGGCGGGCCGAGTTCAGCGGCATCGACAAGGCCGCCCCCATCGTCTCGCGCGGGGTGCTCCTGGACGTGGCCCGCGCCAAGGGCCTCGACCGGCTGCCGGGCGGCCACGCGGTGACCCCGGCGGACCTGGCGGAGGCCGAGGAGTTCGGCCGGGTCGCCGTCCGCCCCGGCGACATCGTCCTGGTGCGCACCGGCCAGATCCAGGTTTACCTGGCGGGCGACAAGCACGGCTACGGCTTCCCGTCCCCCGGGCTGTCCGTCCGCACACCCGAGTGGTTCCACGCGCGGGACGTGGCGGCCGTCGCGAACGACACCCTGACCTTCGAGATCTTCCCGCCGGAGATCGAGAACCTGTGGCTGCCGGTCCACGCCCTGGACCTGGTGGAGATGGGCATGCACCAGGGCCAGAACTGGAACCTGGAGGGGTTGTCCACGGCCTGTGCGGAAGAAGGCCGGTACGCCTTCCTCCTGTCCGCCATGGCCGAGCCGTTCGTCGGCGGCACCGGCACCCCGGTGGCCCCGGTGGCCGTCCTCTGAGACGCGTCCGCGCAGCGGGCGGGGGCGGGAGCACCCGGCGGCCGGGGCCCGCACCGGATGGGAACCATGATGTGTCCATGACGCGTCACCGTTCTCGCGTCACCCCCCGCTCCTCACCACCCCCAGCACTGGAGAAGCACATGTCCAACCCGTACCAGGCGCCCCCACCCCCACAGCCGCCGCCCTTCACCCCGGGGGCCCCGCAGCGGCGCGGGAGCAACAAGTTCGTCGTCTTCCTCGTCCTCGCCCTGGTCGTCGGCGGCGCCTACGGCGCCTCCAAGGTGCTGCGCGAGGAGGACGGCAAGCCGTCCGGTTCGGTGTCCGCGTCCGCGTCGCCCTCCGCCAAGCCCACCGCCAAGGACCCCGGCTCCCCCGAGTCCTCCTCCGACACCTCCGGCGCCTGGAAGGTCGGCGACTGCGGCGGCCCCGACCCCTCCAAGGGCGCCGACGCGTACAAGCGGACCGGCTGCTCCGACTCCGGAGCCTCCTTCAAGGCCATCGACATCAAGGACGCCAGCTTCCTGCCGGGCTCCATCCAGTGCCCGCCGGGCACCGACGTGATGATCGAGGTGAGCATCTCCTACAACGGCGGCGCGTCGAGCGGCATCCCCACCAACACCGTCTGCGGCCGCAACCTGTCCAACGACCACCCCGGCGACGCGGGAGCCGGCGGCGGCCAGCTCGTCAAGGGCGACTGCGTGACCTCCCAGGCGAAGGAGGTCCCCTGCGGCAGCTCGGGCGCGCAGAAGGTGCTCGGCCTGGTCGAGACGAAGGAGGAGTGCCCCTCCGGCACCACGAACCCCATCCGGCTGACCATCGCCGTGGGTCGCCCCTACGACGTGATCTGCACCGACGGCTGAGCTCCGACCCGGCGCCGCCGCACTCCGCCACCCGGATCGCCGGGCCGCGGCGCGCGCCGCGGTGTACTGCGGGTGGCGGCGGCGCGCATGCACGCCCCGAGCACGGCACGGCAGCCGCCACCCGGCGACCCGCACTCGTCAAGGCGTGTCCTTGGCGTCCCCTCGCGTCGAATCGCTCGACACCAGGGTGATCAACGGGTGACGAACCGTCAACACCTCGTTAGAGGTACACGCGCGGTTCCCGCCCCGGAGTGTGAACTTCGGCAGGGCGGCAGGAGGCTTCGTCCGACGCACTGCTCGTCGCGGCGTCCGCCTCCTCCTTGTGGCCGCGGTCGACCTCGCACCAGATCCGCTTGCCGGCACCCTCGCGTTGCCAACCCCACCGGTCCGCGAGTCCGTCCACCAGCTCCAGGCCGCGCCCGCCCGTGTCCTCGCCGCACGCCTGCCGGCGGGCCGGCGCACGGTCGCTGGCGTCGGCCACCTCGACCCGCACCCCCGGCCCCCCGAACAGCATGCGCAGCACGGCCGGACAGCCCGTGTGCACGACGGCGTTCGTGACCAGCTCGGAGATCAGCAGGATCAGCGTCTCGGCGAGCGGTTCGTCATCCCCTATGCCCGACCCCGCGAGCCGGGACCGCGCCCACCGTCGGGCCCGGCCGACTTCGGCCGGATCCACACCTACTTCCAGCTGAACCTGAAGCACCTGCACCGCTCACACCATCCGAACCGGCGGACACTTCGCCTCGCGACAGGACGGGATCACCGAACGTGACCCCCTTCCGTAGCAGCATGGTTGACCTACAGTCACCACAACAAGCGCTTCGGGCATATTCACGCGCGAAGGAGTGGGCGTGATGCATACTGTGCGACGCTCACGCCGCTCAACCGCTCGCATTCGTCGGAGCGTACCGGAGCAGCCGCCCGACTCCGGGCCGTAACGGGGTGGGCGAAGGACACAAACCGATATCAACTCTCTGTAATCGGACATGCGTCCCGCGTCGTTGCTCCCGTGCCCCTCTCGACCCACCCGTCACACGCCACACACCGCCGCTCCCCCGGCCTGTCACCCCGCCGGTCACCCCGCCGGTCACCCCCTGGCCATCCCGTCGGTCAGCCCGCCGAATCCAGCAGCTCCTCCGCCAGCAGCTCCTCCGCCTCCGCCGCCGTCCGCCACTGCTCGGCCCGCACCCAGGCCCGCTTCAGATGCAGGTGCACGTCCGCCTCCCAGGTGAAGCCCATCCCCCCGTGCACCTGCAGACAGTCCCGTGCGTTGCGCACGGCCGCCCCGTCCGCGAGCAGCTTCGCGCCCGCCGCCTCCCCCCGGTCCCCGGTCACGGCCGCCGCGTACACCGCCGTACGGGCCACCTCCGCCCGCACCAGCATCTGCGCGCACAGGTGCTTGACCGCCTGGAACGCCCCGACGGGCTGCCCGAACTGCTCGCGCTCCCCCGCGTACCGCACTGCCAGCTCCAGCGTCCGCAGCGCGCTCCCGACCTGGAGCGCGGCCGTCAGCAGCGCCCCCTGCGGCACGTACGCGTCCAGGTCGACGCCGTCCGGTCGCACCACCCGGTGCAACGGCGTCAGCGGGTCCACCGCCCGCACCGGCTCACCCTCCGGGAGCGCGGCCGCCCCCAGCACCGCGTCCGCCTCGCCCAGGTACGCCACCAGGTCCCCGCCCAGGTCGAACGCGGTCACCACGGCCGTTCCCGCCGCGGCCCCCGGCACCACCCCGGCCGCCAAGTGCGTCGCCACCAGCGGCCCCGGCACCAGGGCCCGCCCGGCCTCCTCGAAGACGATCACCGCCTCCGGCAGCGCCAGCCCCACTCCGCCCTCGGACTCCGCCAGCCGCAGCGCGAAGAGGCCCGCCTCCCCCAGCTCGCGCCACAGCCCGCGGTCCACGGCCGCGCCCGCCTCCACCGCCGCCCGCAGCTCCCGGCGGCCGTACCGGCCCTCCAGCAGGGCTCGTACGCCCGCCCTCAGGTCCCTCTGGTCCTGCGTCGGCTGGAAGTCCACGCCCCTCACCGGCCCTTCGGGAGGCCGAGGATCCGCTCGGCGACGATGTTCCGCTGGATCTGCGAGGTGCCCGCCGCGATCGTGTACGAGAGGCCGGAGAGCCGGCCCTGCACCCACTCCTCGTCCAGGGACAGCGCCGAAGCCCCCAGCACCTCGGCCGCCACGTCGTACAGATCCTGGCGGGCGTGCGAGTAGGCGAGCTTGAAGACCGACCCTCCAACGCCCGGCACCCCGCCGGAGCGCTCCGACTCGCTGACGTTCCACTGGGTCAGCCGCCACAGCGCGCCGAACTCGCCGTGCAGCCGGCCCAGTCGGCGCCGCAGCACGGGGTCGTCCCAACGACCGTTCGCCTTCGCCGTCCGGGCCAGTTCGCGCAGGGTCCGGCGGCACGCGACGACCTCGCCGACGAAGGCGGTGCCCCGCTCGAAGGACAGCGTGACCATGGTGACCCGCCAGCCGTCGTTCTCCGCGCCCACCCGGTTGGCCACCGGGACGCGCACCTCGTCGAGGAGGACCTCGGCGAACTCGGTGGATCCGGCGAGCGTGCGCAACGGCCGTACCGTCACCCCCGGCGCGTCCATCGGCATGGCCAGCCAGGAGATCCCCCGGTGCTTGGGCGCCCCGGGATCCGTGCGCACGAGCAGCTCGCACCAGTCGGCGACCTCCGCGTGCGAGGTCCAGATCTTCGAGCCGCTGATCACGTAGTCGTCACCGTCGCGGACCGCGCGCGTGCGCAGGGCGGCCAGGTCGGAGCCCGCGTCCGGCTCGCTGAAGCCCTGGCACCACACCTCCTCGCCGCGCAGGACGGGCGGCAGCCAGCGCGCCCGCTGCTCCGCCGTCCCCTCTGCGGCGACCGTCGGGCCGGCGTGCAGCAGACCGACGAAGTTCGCGCCCACGTACGGGGCCCCGGCCCGCTCCGTCTCCTCCAGGAAGATCAGGTGCTGGGTCGGGGTGGCGCCGCGGCCGCCCGCGTCCACCGGCCAGTGCAGTCCCGCGTACCCGGCCTCGTACAGCCTGCGCTGCCAGCCCAGGTCGTAGGCGCGCCGGCCGGGCCAGTCGTCGGGGGATGGCCTGGCGGGCAGCTCGGGCAGGGCCTTGAGGAGCCACGCGTGCAGACGCGCCCGGAAGTCCTGCTCCTCGTCGGTGTAGGTCAGGTCCATCAGCGGGCCGTGTTCCCGCCCGTGTTCGGACTGCGGTCGAGGTTGCGGTCCGCGCCGCGGTCCAGGTCGAGGTCGAGCATGCGGATGGCGTTGCCGCGCATCAGCTTGTAGACGGTCTCGTCGTCCAGCCCCCGCACGTGGTCCAGGGCGACCTCCTTGGTGTGCGGGAAGGTCGAGTCGACGTGCGGGTAGTCGGTCTCGAAGGTCGCGTTGTCGCGGCCGACGACGTCGAGCGAGGCGATCCCGTGCTTGTCGCGGAAGAAGCAGCAGAACATCTGCCGGTAGTAGTACGTCGACGGCGGCTCGGGAATCAGGTCGCGCACCCCGCCCCACGCCCGGTGCTCCCGCCACACGTCGTCCGCACGTTCCAGGGCGTACGGGATCCAACCCATCTGCCCCTCGCTGTAGGCCAACTTGAGCCTCGGGAACGTCACCAGCACGCCGCTGAAGAGGAAGTCCATCATCGAGGCCATCGCGTTGTTGAAGCTGAGCGAGGCCTGGACGGCGGGCGGCGCGTCCGGGGAGGCGGCGGGCATCTGCGAACTGGACCCGATGTGCATGTTGACCACCGTCCCGGTCTCCTGGCAGGCCGCGAAGAAGGGGTCCCAGTAGCCGGAGTGGATCGACGGAAGCCCCAGGTAGGTCGGTATCTCGGAGAAGGTCACGGCGCGCACCCCGCGGGCGGCGTTGCGCCGGACCTCGGCCACCGCCAGGTCGATGTCCCACAGCGGGACGATGCACAGCGGGATCAGCCGGCCGCCGCTGTCGCCGCACCACTCCTCGACCATCCAGTCGTTGTAGGCGCGCACGCAGGCGAGGGCCACCTCCTTGTCGTGCGCCTCGGCGAAGGTCTGCCCGCAGAAGCGCGGGAAGGTCGGGAAGCACAGGGAGGCCTCGACGTGGTTGAGGTCCATGTCGGCGAGGCGCGCCTTGGGGTCCCAGCACCCCTGGCGCATCTCCTCACGGGTGATCCCCTCCAGCGTCATGTCGTCGCGGTCGAAGCCGACGGCGGCGATGTTGCGCTTGTACGGGAACTTCAGGTCCTCGTAGATCCACCAGTCGGTCGGCGGGCCGTCCGGGTCCATGGAGATCACGTACTTGCCGCCCGTGTACTGGAGCTCGCCGATGCCGGCCGTGAGCGCCTTGGGGCCGCGGTCACGGTACTTCGCGGGCAGCCAGACGTCGAACAGGTGCGCGGGCTCGATCACGTGGTCGTCGACGCTGATGATCCGAGGAAGTTCCATGGGCTCCCCAATCCGGTGCCGGTCCGAGGCCGGTCCGAGGGGGCCGGTCCAAGCGATCTGATGGATCGTCAGAAACAAGCTAGCCCCGCCACCCCTGGACCGACAAGCGCACGCGCTCTACGCTCTGCGCTTGATCTGACTAACCGTCAGCTACAGCGAGGGGGAGGTCCGGGATGACGGACACCGCGACCGCGACAGAACTGAGCCGCTCCCGCACCCTGTGGGAGCTCGTCACCCGCAGGGCCGCACTCACCCCGGACACCACCGTCCTCATCGAAGCGGCCGAGGACCCCGCAGCCGACCGCACGCTCACCTTCGGAGAACTACGCGACCGCGCCGAGCGCGTCGCCGCGGGCCTCCACGACATGGGAGTGCGCCCCGGCACCGTCGTCGCCTGGCAGCTCCCCACCCGCATCGAGACCGTGCTGCTCACCGTCGCCCTGGCCCGGATAGGCGCCGTCCAGACGCCGGTCATCCCCTTCTACCGGGACCGCGAGGTCGGCTTCGCGCTGCGCGAGTCCAAGGCGGGCTTCTTCGCGACACCCGGTGTGTGGCGCGGCCACGACTACCCCGCCATGGCCCGGCGACTCGGCGCCCGCGGCGTCTTCGACGCCTACGACTCCCTCCCGGACGGCGACCCGGACGTACTGCCCCCACCACCCGCCACCGGCACCGACGTCCGCTGGATCTACTGGACCTCCGGCACCACCTCCGACCCCAAGGGCGTCCTGCACACCGACCGCTCCCTCATCGCGGGCGGCTCCTGCCTCGCGCACTCCCTGCACCTGACCCCGTGCGACGTCGGTTCGATGGCCTTCCCCTTCGCGCACATCGCCGGACCGGACTACACCGTGATGCTGTTGCTCTACGGCTTTCCCGCGGTCCTCTTCGAGAAGTTCGCCATGCCGGACGCCCTCGACGGCTACCGCCGCCACGGGGTCACCGTGGCCGGCGGATCGACCGCCTTCTACTCGATGTTCCTCACCGAGCAGCGCAAGGACCCGGACGTCCCCCTCATTCCGACCCTCCGCCTCCTCGCGGGCGGCGGCGCCCCCAAACCGCCGGAGATCTACCACGCCGTGGTCCGCGAACTGGGCTGCCAGCTCACCCACGGCTACGGCATGACCGAAGTCCCCATGATCACCATGGGTGCCCCCGACGACACCCCCGAGCACCTCGCCACCACGGAGGGGCGGCCCCCGGAGGGCATGTCCATCCGCATCACCACCCCAGACGGCACCCCGCTGCCTCCGAACACCGACGGCGAGGTGCGACTGCGCGGCGAGGCGGTCTGCCAGGGCTACCTGGACGGTGGCCAGTCCGCCGAAGCCTTCGACCCCGACGGCTACCTGATCACCGGCGACCTCGGCCACCTCACTCAGGAGGGCTACCTCGTCCTCACCGGCCGCAGCAAGGACGTCATCATCCGCAAGGGCGAGAACATCTCCGCCAAGGAGATCGAGGACCTCCTCCACCGCCTTCCGGGCGTCGCTGACGTGGCGGTCATCGGCCTCCCGGACCAGAGCCGGGGCGAACGCGTCTGCGCGGTCGTCGAACAGCCCGAGGGAGCGCCTCCCCTGACCCTCCCCCAGGTCACGTCGTACCTCCGCGCCGAAGGCCTCGCCACCCACAAACTCCCCGAGCAACTGGAGCTCCTGGCCGCCCTGCCCCGCAACGAAGCCCTGCGCAAGGTCCTGAAGTACAAGCTGCGCGAGCGATACGCGTAGGGGGCGGGGCGGGGGCGGAACACGGCGGGTGCTGGTGGGGCGGAGGCGCTGGGTGCGGGGGTACGCACTCCCTACAGGCGGCTCAGGGAGGCCGCCGCGAAGAGCACGTCGCGGATCGCCTCGCGGTCGCCGTGCTGGCCCGCCGCCACGTCCTCCGGGGCGATGTGGCCCGCGGCCAGCTGGCAGAACTCGATGCCGTCCAGGGCGATCTCCGCCACCGTGCGTTCCGGCGACGGCATCGCTCCCGGCGAGTCCAGCGCGATGTCCCAGCCGCCGCCACCCGCACCCTCGATCTCCAGGTGCAGGGTCCGCCCGGGACTTCCCGCCGCGACCAGGCCCCGCGCCGGGGCGGCCAGGCCCGCGCGCCGCCGCTGCGCCAGCGCGCCCGGCAGCAGCCGCGCCGCAAGGTCGATCATCCCGTGCAGGTGGGGCCCGGAGGGCGGCTCGTACGGGTAGTCCACCGCGTCCGCGATGTCCCATGCGTGCACCCAGCACTCGAAGGCCCGCTCCAGGAAGGCGTCACCGAGCGGAAGGGCGAAACCGCCGTAGTCCACGGCGAGTTCGGCAACACCACGACCTGCGAAGGACACCGTGCGGACCAGGGTGTGGCTCTGTTCTCGCCACGGCTCGCGCACCTGCCGGGTCGTCGGGTACGGCGACGCGCCCCAGAAGTACTCCGTCCGTGCGGTCGGACCTCCCGGCGGCGCCTCCGCGCCCAGCGGGTCGTCCAGACCGAGAGCCATGGCGATCAGCCCGTCGACCGTCATGAGGTGTCCGATCACACCCGCGACCGTGGTCCGCTGCGACCGGCTGCGTTCCTCCTCGAACCACTTCAGGCGCACCGGGGTGTGCCACTCGGAGTCGCCGAAGTCCTGGAGCAGTGCGTCCAGCCGCGCGGCCTCGGTGTCGTACGGACTCGCCCAGGACGGCACCGGAATGCGGGCCGGCCGCTTGCCGAGGCAGTCTTCCAGGACCCGCGAGCGCAGCAGGGGTTTGAGGTCGAGGCTCTCCTCCGGGTGCAGCAGCCCGACCGCGTCGCGCAGTCGCAGCGCCTCCTCGGCGCAGGGAGCGCACTCGGTGAGGTGGTCCTCGACCGCCCGGGTCTCCTCGGCCGAGCACGCGGCGAGAGCCCACGCGCCGAGCAGGGACTTCAGCACGGCGTGCGAGGGCGGCGGTGCCGGCTCCGTCGGCGGCGACAGCGGCAGGGGGCGGGGCGCGTGTGCCGGGTCGAGGTCGTCGGCGGCTCCGCGCGGGCCCGGTATGCGCGCCTGGCCGCCGGGACGTTCGTATCCGTCGTCGGGCGACTGGGCGGGGCCGTTCATCGGGGTGTTCCGTATTCGCGCGGGCCGTAACCGGGCGGGGCGGTGTCCTCCTGCGGGAGGGCGTTGGCGGTCGACAGCAGCTGGAGCCCGAGACGGAGCCTGCGGCGCGCTTCGTCCTCGCTGATCTGGAGGTCGGCGGCGGCCTGCCGGTAGTCGCGCCGCTTGAAGTACGCGAGTTCCAGGGCGGCCCGCAGCGGCGCGGGCATGGAGGTGACGATGTAGTCGGCGCGGGCGGCGGCGTTGGCGCTGCGCACCTTCTGTTCCAGCTCCTCGCGGGAGCCCCGGCCCAGTTCGGCCTGGCGCAGCCGGGCCACTGCCTGCCCCTGGGTGATCCGGGCGACCCAGGAGCGCATGGAGCCCTGCTTGGGGTCGTAGGCGTCCGGGTTCTCCCAGATATAGCCGAAGACTTCGCGGGTGATCCGGTCCGCCGCCTTCTCGTCGCCCAGCACGCGGTGCGCCAGGCTGTGCACGAGCGAGGCGAACCGGTCGTAGAGCTCGCCGAGCGCGGCGGCCTCGCCACGGGCGAGGCGCTGCTGCATGCGGCGGTCCCACCGCGGTGGTACGTCCTTCGGCATAAGTGCCCCCAGCCGTGTGTCGACGCATCGAATGTAGTGGGCACATGGCCGATCGCGCCTGTTTTGGCCGAAGCTCCCCTCGGAAGTGCGCCCTGCGTGATAGGGGCGTCGCAGGGCGTGAACGTTGGTGCGGTCGAGGGCACATGGGTACACGCGTACGCGCCCCGCCGCGCTCCCCGTGCGCGGGTTCGATGCGGCCGCCTGCTTGACCGCTTCGCTTAACGTGCAGGCCACCGAGGCCTTACGCTCCTGCCTTGTCTTGATCTCAACCCCACGCACACGTGAAGGTGGAACGCCGCATATGGACAGCGCAGAATACGAGCGCAAGATCGCCGCCCGATTCGCCACCTTCGACCAGGACGGGTCCGGCTTCATCGACCGGGAGGACTTCAGCACGGCCGCGAAGGCCGTCCTGGCCGAATTCGGTACCACCGCAAGGTCGGAGAAGGGCCAGGCCGTCTTCGGCGGAGCCGAGGCGTTCTGGCAGGGCATGGCCGGGATCGCGGACGTCGACGGGGACCAGCGGGTGTCCCGCGAGGAGTTCATCACCGGTGCGGCCAAGCGGCTGCGCGACAACCCGCAGCGGTTCGCGGAGATCGCCCGCCCGTTCCTGCGGGCCGTGATCGCGGTGGCGGACGAGGACGGCGCCGGCGCGACGCCGAAGGCAGCGGCCCGGGTGCTGCGCGTCCTCGGCACCCCGCCCGAAATCGCCGAGCAGGTGGCACTCGCCCTGGACACCGACGGCGACGGTCGCATCTCGGAGGACGAGATCCTGGCCGCCTTCGCGGGGTACTGCGGTGTGGAGGCCCCCGACGCGTAACGCCTGCGGCGAGCCCGCGCGGACCGGCGGAGCGTACCGAGCGGACGGAGTACCCGACGCCACGCCGCCCGCCGGGCGGTGACGGACCGGCGGGCCGACCGGGTGGTGCCGTACCTCGGTCCGCGGACCGGGATCCGGGGCACGGTCCCCCGCCCCGGCGCGCGGTCCTGCCCTCGCCCCGCGCACTGCGGGCCCAGGCGCACTGCGGGCCCAGGCGCACTGCGGGCCGGTGCCGGCCGCCGCCGGTCACGGGCCGGCCGTCCCGGTCTGCCGGCCCTGACCGCCGGCGCCTGCGGCGCGCGGGTCACCACCCGCGCGCGGCCCGTACGTCAGGCGAAGACGACGGTGCGGGAGCCGTTCAGCAGCACACGGTGCTCGCTGTGCCACTTCACCGCGCGCGCGAGCGCCTGGCACTCCACGTCGCGGCCGACGGCCACCAGCTGGTCCGGGGTGACCTCGTGGCCCACCCGCTCGACCTCCTGCTCGATGATCGGCCCCTCGTCGAGGTCCGCCGTCACGTAGTGAGCGGTCGCACCGATCAGCTTCACACCGCGCGCGTGCGCCTGGTGGTACGGCTTGGCGCCCTTGAAGCTCGGCAGGAAGGAGTGGTGGATGTTGATGATCCGCCCGCTCAGCTCCTTGCAGAGGGTGTCCGACAGCACCTGCATGTACCGCGCCAGCACGACCAACTCGACGTTCTCCGCGCGTACGAGTTCCAGCAGCTGGGCCTCCGCCTGGGCCTTGGTGTCCTTCGTCACCGGGATGTGCACGAACGGCACCTCGTAGGAGGCGACCAGTTCGGCGAAGTCGGTGTGGTTGGAGACCACGGCCGCGATCTCGACCGGCAACGCCCCGATCCGCGAGCGGAAGAGCAGGTCGTTGAGGCAGTGCCCGAACTTGGACACCATCAGGATGATCCGCATGCGCTCCTCGGAGCGGTGGATCTGCCAGTCCATCTTGAAGGAGTCGCCGATGGCGGCGAAGCTCGCCCGCAGCTTCTCCACCGTCACCGCAGGCTCGGCCTCGAAGTGCACCCGCATGAAGAAGAGCCCGGTCTCCCGGTCTCCGAACTGCTGGCTGTCCACGATGTTGCAGCCGGTCATGAACAAGTAGCTCGACACGGCGTGCACGATGCCCTGCTTGTCGGGGCATGACACGGTCAGGACGTACTGGGGCTGCTGCTGGGCCTGGGCCTCGTTGTGCGGGTCGCTCATGACCGCACAGCCTTTCACACCGCGCGGGTGAGCATCCTCAACGCTTCCAGCGAGGTGGGCCGTACGTCCGGGTCGTCCCCGTCGGCCTGCGCCAGCCGTACGTGCGCCTCGCGTGCGGCGCGGACGGCCTCGGGCCACGCGTGGTGCTCCAGGTAGACCGAGACGGGTGCGTCGGGGCCGACCTGGTGGAGGATCCGGAGCACGCGCAGCACGGCGAGGTCCACGAGGGCCGCCTCCTGCGAATCGCGGAAGATCGTGCCGACGTACTTCTCGGCCGACCAGCTGTCGAGCCAGGTGTCCTCGACGAGCCGGTAGACGGCGTCGGTGACGTCGCCGTACCCTTCGCCGCCGGCCAGCCAGGTGTCCTCGTGGAAGGCCGGATCGGAAAGCATGTGCAGCGCCGAGCGCACGTTGCTGCGCCAGCGCCACCACGGCATGTCGTTCAGGGGCATGCCGCCCATGGTGGAGGAGCGGCCGCCGCGTTTGGAAGAGTTCTTCGAACCTTGGGCGAATGTCACGCTTTCGATCGTACGTTCCCGTTCGGCGCGATCTTGAAGGGCCCGCGTGCGACGGCGCCCCCGCAATTCACCTCGACGTCACCGAATGTTGTGTCCGTCTCACTCGACAGTTACCGGTGGGGCGGAATGGTGCTTGGACATGACCATCTCGCGACGCGCAGTGTCCCTCTCCCGCACCTTCGCGGCCACGGCGATGGGTGCATGCCTCGTGGCCGGGTGCGGGACTCTCCCCGGGGGCTCGGGGGGGTCCGGCGGCACCATCACCGTCATGACGTTCGCCCCGGAAGGGACCGGCGCCACGAACATGCCCGGCATGACCGGAATGGCCAAAGCCTACGAGCGCTGGGTGAACACCCAGGGTGGAATCAACGGCCACAAACTACGCGTACTGACCTGCAACGAGAAGAACACGCCCAGCGGCGCCGCCGACTGCGCCCGCGAAGCGGTCGCGGAGAAGGCCGTCGCCGTCGTGGGCTCCTACAGCCAGCACGGACGCGCCTTCATGGCCCCCCTGGAGGTGGAGGGAATTCCCTTCATCGGCGGCTACGGGGTCTCCTCCGAGGAGTTCCAGTCCCCGCTCTCCTACCCGGTCAACGGCGGCCAGTCGGTCCTGATCGCGGGCGCCGGCCACCAGCTCGGCCGCGTCTGCGACCAGGTCGCGCTGGTCCGCCCCGACACCATCGCGGGCGACACGCTGCCGGTCCTGCTCAACGCCGGACTACGGGCCAACAAGATGGCCGACGCCGCCGACATCCGGGCCGCCGAGGACTCCGCCGACTTCAATCCGCAGGCGAGCGCGGCACTCGCGCACCTCACCGGTGCCGGCACCGGCAAGGAGAAGGAAAAGGAGAAGGAGAAGGAGAGGGGCTGCGTGACCGCGGTCCTCGGCGAGCGCACCGAGACGTTCTTCGACGCGTTCCGCCGCACCGAACCGCAGCGCAGGAAGCCGCAGATCTCCTCCGTACTGGGCAGTGTCAGCCAGTCCCTGGTGGACCGCACGGGCGGCCGGGAGAGCCCCTTCGAGGGCGCCTACCTCACGGGCTGGTACCCGGTGGCCTCCGATCCCGCCTGGGAGCCGATGCGCAAGGTCGTCAACGACTTCGCCTTCGGCGATGACACCGTCGACCCCGACGACACCGGCGCGCAGACCACCTGGATCGCGTACACGGTGCTGAGCGAGATCGTGAAGCGCCTCGACCCGGACGAGGTCGTCGACGCCCACAGGGTCAAGCGCTCGCTGAACGAGTCCCAGCCCGTGCAGACCGGCGGCCTCACCCCGGACCTGAGCTGGCGCTACCAGGACATGCGCGCCGTCGCCGGCTTCCCCCGCATCGTCAACGGACGGGTCACCTTCCAGATCGTGCAGTCCGGGCGTCTCGTGGCGCAGCCGGGCGAGCCGAGCCTGGACATGACCCCGACGCTGGTGGGATCCCCGCACACGGCGTGAGTGCGGCCCGTACCGGCGTCGGGGGAAGGCCCGGGGAGGCCGGGTCGCTCCGGAGTCGCCCCGGGGAGATCCCGGGGAGGCTCAGAGCTGGGACTTGTCTCGCTTGGTGAGTCCGTACTTGGCCGCGATCGTGTTCCACATGCCCGCGGCCGACTCCTTGGCCCTGGTCGCCTCACCGCTCGACTTGTTGCCTTCGGAGGCGTTCTTGGTGGCCTTGGCCTTGCCACCCTTGCACTTGTCGTCGTGCACCTCGTCCGCCCACTCCGCGTAGCTGTTGTCGGCGTCCGCCGAGGCCTGCCAGGCCTTGGTGAGGGCAGCGGACAGCCTGGCGTGGTCGGGCAGCTTGTCGACCTTCAACTCCTCCAGCCGGGTGATGAGTTCCTCGCGCTGACGGGCCGCGTCGCGCAGGTCCGAGGCCGCCTGGTCGAGGTTGGCGCAGCCCTTGATGTCCTCCACGGCCTTGATCACCGCGGCCCGGCTGTCGTTGCTGTCCGCGAGCAGCTTGTCCAATTGGACGGCTTGCGAGCGGGCCGGATCGACCGGGGCCTCGCCGGCAGGGGCCGAACCGCCGCTCGCGGTCGGCGCGACGGGCACGGCGCCCGGGTCGCTGTTGCGGGGCTTGCCGTCGCCGAGCAGCGAGCCCACGCCGAGACCGACGACGGCGAGACCGATCACGACGGCGCCGATGATCGCGGGCGAGACCTTGCGGGAGGAGTCCGCCGGCGGGGGCGGGGCGTACTGCTGGTTCGGGTGGGGCTGGTGCGCCTGCGGCGGTACGGGGGCCTGCGCGCGCGGCGGGTAGGGCCGTTGCGGCGGACGGCCCCGCAGCACGGGCTCCTGCACGGGCGGCAGCTGCTGGGTGTGCCCGGCGGAGTCGTCACCGCGGAACAGGCCGTCGAACCCTTCGACGGCGGAGGCGGCGGGAGCACCGGGGCCCGGATCGGAGGGGACCGGCGGGATGTACTGCGTCGCCGCCTCCGCCGGAGCGGGGCCCGCGGGGCCCGCCGACACCGGGGGGATGAATTGGGTCGCCGCCTCGTCGTGCCCGGGATACTGCGGGACGGGCGGTATGTACTGCGTCGCGGCCTCCGCGGGAGCGGCCGGGACGGGCGGTATGTACTGGGTGGCGGCCTCGGGCAGCGGCGGATAGCCGTAGCCGTGCGGTGCACCAGGACCCTCGTAGCCGGGCCCGACCACGTGCCCGGGCGCCGCCTCTTGACCGGGGTAGGCCTGCGGGTAACCGTAGGCGGCCCCGGGCTGCGGCTGCTCGGGGTACGCCGGATACCCGGACGCCGGGTCCGGGCCCCACGGAGCACCCGGCTGTGGGGCGCCCCCTTGTCCGCTCTGCGTCACCGGGACTCCTTCTCCGACTCGCCCGACCGTACGGAACCCCGGCCACGCTACCCGGTCACGCACCGCCACCGTGAGACCACCCGCACCCCGGGAACCAGCCCCGCCGGGCATCGAGGCCCGGGGGCCCGCACGCGGCGCCCGCGCAGCGGCGCCGCGGACGGGTACCCGGTCCGCGCTCCGGACCGGCCGGCCCGGCCGCCGCACCCGCCGCCGCACCCGCCGCCGGGCGAGCCGTCAGGCGACCCGCGCGGCGAATTCCCGTACCGCTTCCTCCTCCCGGTACGGCCCCAGCCTCGTCCTGAAGTCCTCCAGGTACTCCGCGCCCCGGTTCGAGCGCAGCCCCTCCAGCAGTTCCGACGCCTGGGTGGCCGTCCGGCAGGCCTGTTCCACCTCTCGCTGCTGCACCTGCGCGGCCGCCAGCAGCAGCAACCCGATGGCCCGGCGGCGCGCCTTGCCCGCCGGGAGGTGGCGCAAGGCCTCCTCGGCCTGCCGGGCCGCCGCGTCCGCCTGTCCCAGATCGCGGTGGCAGTGGGCCAACTCGTCGGCGAGGTAGGCCTCGTCGAAGTGCCGGATCCACACCGGGTCGTCGCCCGACTCCGGCTCCGCCCGCTCCAGCGCGCTCAGCGCACGCGCCGACAGCACCCCCGTCGCCCGGGCGTCGCCCAGCAGCGCGTGCCCGCGCGCCTCGGCGGCGTAGTACATGGCCTCGACCCGCGGGGTGACCTGCCCGCGGGTCCCCTCCTGCGCGGCCCGCGCCAACTGCGCGATCTCCCGCGGGTTGCCGAGCTCCGCCGCGAGGTGACTCATGGACGCCGCCAGTACGTAACCCCCGTACGCGCGGTCCCCGGCCGCCTGGGCCAGCCGTAGCGCCTGGATGTAGTAGCGCTGCGCGAGGCCCGGCTGGCCCGTGTCCACCGCCATGTAGCCGGCCAGCTCCGTCAGCCGGGCGACCGCCGCGAACAGGGCCCGTCCGACGGGTTCCCGGTAGGAGCCGCCGATCAGCCCCGACACCACCGAGTTGAGGTAGTGCACGACCACCGGCCGGACGTGGCCGCTGCCGAAGCGGTGGTCGAGGTCCTTGAGGGCCTCGGTGGTCGCCCGTACCGCCTCCACATCCGACATGCCGACCCGTGCGCCGCCGCTGCGCGCCACCTGGGTGTCGGCGCCGGTGATCAGCCAGTCGCGGCTCGGCTCGACGAGCGCCGAGGCGGCCACGTTGGAGCCCGCGAGGAAGTCGCGTCGTCCGACGTCGCTGCGCCACAGCTCGCAGACCTGCTCGATCGCGCCGATGACGGTCGGGGAGAACTGCAGGCCGACGCCGGAGGCGAGGTTCTTGCCGTTGGCCATGCCGATCTCGTCGATGGTGACGGTCCGGCCGAGTTTGCGCCCGAGCGCCTCGGCGATGATGCCGGGAGCCCGGCCGCGCGGCTGCTGGCCGCGTAGCCACCGGGCCACGGAGGTCTTGTCGTAGCGCAGATCGAGGCCGTGTTCGGCCCCGCACATGTTGACGCGCCGGGCGAGCCCGGCGTTCGAGCACCCGGCTTCCTGGATGAGCGCCTGAAGCCGTTCGTTCGGCTGGCGGGCGACGAGAGGCCTGGCTGCCATGAAAACCCCCTGCTGGACGCGGGTGGATCCGTTGGAATGATCACTTCCCGCCTGATGTGCGGAGAATCTTCCGCTCTGCGTCGTGTCGCTACCCAGCGACAGCGCCCCGGCCTCCTACGCGCCCCCACGCGTGCATCAGTGCGCCCCGTTTGCAGGATCGATGCTCCGCGCGCGGGCGGGTTGACGCCCGTAACCACGGGTGACGCGGGCAGTTGTGATGGTCGTGGAAGAGACCATGGGAGTCACGGAGACCGCACCCATCCCCACGCAGCGCGGAGAGCAGCTGCTGGACCATGCCGTGCGGTACGCGGAAGAACGGCACTGGGATGTCTTCGCCGGCACCTGGCTGGAGCCCGGGGACGGCCGCGAGCTCTGTTCCTGCGGGGCCGCGGACTGCCCGGCGCCCGGCGCGCACGCGGCGGTGAAGGACTGGGCGGCGCACGCCACGGGCAGCGCGGTGCAGGTGCGCCGGGTGTGGGGGAAGAACCCGGGGGCGTCGATCCTGCTGCCGACGGGTCGGACCTTCGACGCGCTGGACGTGCCGGACTCGGCCGGCTTCCTGGCGCTGGCCCGGCTGGAGCGCATGCAGCGGACCCTCGGACCGGTCACGCTGACGCCCGACCACCGGATGCTGTTCTTCGTGCTGCCGGGGGCCGGCGTCAAGGTCGCCGACCTCGTGCGCAAGCTGGGCTGGTCGCCGTCCGCGATCGACCTGACGGCACGCGGCGAGGGCGAGTACGTGGCCGCCCCGCCGACCCGCTTCGGCGGCCGGGGCGCGGTCCAGTGGGCGCGCCGGCCCACGCCCGCGAACCGGTGGCTGCCGGACACGGAGGAGCTGATCGACGCGCTGGCGTACGCGTGCGGCAGCGAGGCCGCGGCGGAGCGCAAGCGACGCCAGGGCTGAGACCCCGGCGCGGGGCCGGCGGCGTGGGGTCCCGGGCGCGGGGCCGACGGTGTGCGATCTGCCCCGGAAACTCATGACATACGTAACGGACAGGGCCTCTCCCCCTCCTCCTATCGTGAGGGAAGAACGACCAACGGGGACGTGTGACGAGAGGCAGGCGCATGCCGGACCAGGGCGATGCGACGGGTGGGACGGACGCGGCGTACGAGGTGCGAACCGCGCCGTCCGCCGTGCGCGTGGAAGGTCTGTGGAAGCGGTTCGGCGACCAGGTGGCCGTCGCCGGCATCGACCTGGAGCTTCCCGCGGGGAAGTTCATCGGCCTCGTGGGGCCGAACGGGGCGGGCAAGACGACCACGCTGTCCATGGTGACCGGGCTGCTGCGTCCCGACCTGGGGCGGGTCGTCGTCGCGGGGCACGACGTGTGGACGGACCCGGCCGGGGTGAAGGCGCGGATCGGCGTACTGCCCGAGGGGCTGCGGCTCTTCGAGCGGCTGTCGGGGCGCGAACTGCTCGGCTACATGGGCCGTCTGCGCGGGCTCCCGGGCGAGGAGACCGACAAGCGGGCCACTCAGCTGCTGGACATCCTCGACCTGGCCGGTTCGCAGCACAAGCTGGTCGTCGACTACTCGACCGGCATGCGCAAGAAGATCGGCCTGGCCGCGGCCCTGTTGCACAATCCCGAAGTGCTCTTCCTGGACGAGCCGTTCGAGGGTGTCGACCCGGTGTCGGCGCAGACCATCCGCGGAGTGCTGGAACGTTACACCGCGTCCGGTGCCACGGTCGTCTTCTCCTCCCACGTGATGGAGCTGGTGGAGTCGCTGTGCGACTGGGTGGCCGTGATGGCCGCCGGCCGCATCCGCGCCGCGGGCCCGCTGGCCGAGGTACGGGGCTCCGCACCCTCCCTCCAGGCCGCCTTCCTCGAACTGGTCGGCGCGCACGGGCGGGACACGGCCGGGGAGTCGCTGGACTGGCTCGGCGGCAACCCCGGGACCTCCGGGACGGTCACGCGATGAGCGCGCCCGCCGCCCCCGCCGGGACCGGCGGCGCCTCCGGCACCTCCCGGAGCTCCGACGCAACGGCGGTCCCCGCCGCTCCGCCCGCGCTGACCCCGATCTTCCTCCGCATCAAGCTGTCGCTGCTGCGCAACGGGCTGAAGGGCTCCTCGAAGCGCAAGGCCGCCTACTTCTCGACGCTGGCCTTCGCGCTGGTGGTCGGCTTCTTCATCACCCTCGGGCTGAGCCTGCTGCGCGGCAACGCGCACGCGGGCACCGTCGTGGTGATCGTGGCCGCGATCCTGGCGCTCGGCTGGGCGTTCATGCCGCTGTTCTTCCCCACCGGGGACGAGACCCTGGACCCGAGCCGGCTGGTGATGCTGCCGTTGCGCCCACGTCCTCTGGTACGGGCCCTGCTCGCGGCCTCGCTCGTCGGCATCGGGCCGCTGTTCACGCTGTGCCTGGCGATCGGCTCGGTGGCAGCCGTCGCCCGCGGCGCCGCCGGCGCGGTGGCCGCCGCGGTGGCTGTGCCGCTCCTGCTGCTGGGCTGCGTCACCCTGGCGCGGGCCGTGGCGACGGCCAACGTGCGCCTGCTGACCAGCCGCAAGGGGCGCGATCTGGCGCTCCTCAGCGGCCTGGTGATCGCGGTGGGCGCGCAGCTGGCCAACTTCGCCAGCCAGAGCCTCTTCCAGGCGGGGGGCCTGTCGACGCTGGAGCCCGTCGAGGCGGTGGTGCGGTGGCTGCCGCCGGCGACCGCCGTCGGCATGGTGGACTCCGTCAGCGAGGGCGCGTACGGCCGGGCGGCGGCCCAACTGGCGCTGAGCGTGGCCGCCGTGGCCGGCCTGACCTGGGCCTGGGAGCGCAGCCTGACCCGGCTGATGGTCACGCCGGACGGTTCGACGATCGCGGCCTCCGGACCGGTCAAGGACCGCGGTGGTGCCGGCGGCGGCTTCTGGTCGCTGTTGCCGGGCGGGCGGACGGGCGCCTCCATGCAGCGCACCCTGCGCTACGTCGCGCGTGACCCGAAGACCAAGTCGGCCTGGGTGACCGCGCTGGCCATCGGCCTGATCGTGCCGGTCTTCAACGCGCTGCAGGGCACCGGGTCGGTCTACCTCGGCAGCTTCGGCGCGGGCATGCTCGGCGTGCAGATGTACAACCAGTTCGGGCAGGACACCTCGGCATTCTGGATGGTCGCGCAGACCATCTCGAACGCCCGTGAGGCGTACGTGGAGCTGCGGGCCCGTGCGGCGGCGCTGGCGCTGGTCACCGTCCCGTACACGGTCCTGGTCACGGCGGTCACCGCCGCCCTGGTGGACGACTGGCAGGCCTTCCCCGCAGGGGTGGGCGTGGCCCTCGCGCTGCTGGGCTCGATGCTCTGCACGGGAGCGCTGGCCTCGGCCCGCTTCCCGTACTCCATCCCGACGGACGGCGCCTTCAAGAACGTCGCCCCCGGACAGGCCGGGCTCGCCTGGGGCGGCATCGCCGGCGGGATGCTGGGGTCGGCGCTGGTGTGCGCGCCGGTGATCGTCCTGGCGATCTGGCTGAACACCGCCGGCCTCCGGGACGTCTCCTGGGTGGTGCTTCCGGTCGGCGTCGCCTGGGGCTGGCTGGCTGCCTGGGCGGGCCTGCGGCTCGCGGCCCCCACGGTGTCGCGCAAGCTCCCCGAGATCCTCCTGGCGGTCAGCAAGGGCTGACGCCGCCCGGCGCCCCGCTCCCGCACCGGCCTACGGATCCGGCCGGGAGAGGGGCGACCCGGCGCGGGGGACGCCCGGTGGGGGGCTGGGTCGGGGCCGGGTGGGTCAGGGCGCGGGGGCCGGGATGTCGTCCAGGAAGGGTTCCAGGACCGCGCGCCAGGCCGCGGGCTGGTCGTAGTGGAGGTAGTGGCCGGCGTCGGGGATCTCCGCGTACCGGCCGGCCGGGAGGACGCGGACCATCTCCTGGGCCTCGGCGCGGCCCAGTTCGCCGTCGAGGCCACGGACCACGAGGGTCGGGCAGCGGACCTGGGCCAGCTCCTCCCAGTGGGCGTCGTGGACCCAGGTCTCGCGGGCCGTCAGCATCTGGCGGCGGGAGAAGAGCGGGCGCCAGCCGTCGGCGGCCTCGTGCATGACCTCGGCGAAGAAGGCGCCGCGGCCGGGGTCGGGGCGCTCCACGCGGGGGTCGTCCTCGCCGAACCAGCGGCGGGCGGCGTCCTGGGTGGGGAAGGGCAGGGGCCAGAGGTGGAACCACTCCTCCCAATCGCGCTGGGAGGCCGCGCCGAGTGCCGAGGCGCGCATGTCGCAGATGACGAGGGCGGCGACCAGGTCGGGGCGGCGGGCGGCGAGCTGCCAGGCGGTGAGCGCTCCCATGGAGTGGCCGATCAGGGTCACTGGGGCGAGGCCGAGCTGTTCCACGGCGGCTTCGGCGTCGGCCACGAAGGCCTCGCGGCCCAGGGCGGTGTGCGGGGCGGCGCCGTCGGGCGGGCGGTCGCTGTGACCGTGTCCGCGCTGGTCCAGGGCCACGACGCGGCGGCGTTCGCCGAGCCAGCGGGCGGTGGCGGCCCAGTGGGAGGCGCGCCCCATCAGCCCGTGCAGTAACAGCACTCCGGGGCGGGGAGCTGTCTCGGCGACCGGTTCTCGGAACTGCCAGGCGGCCAGCCGAACACCTTGGGCCCCTGTCACATCAACGCGCTGTACCACCGCAGATGCACCCCCTTCGCTCCCCGCCAGATTATCGAACCCTCATTCGAAAACGGGGTTCTCGCCCACAACACCGCTCTTTCGAGTGACCTTGCTCAAGGATTGACCGCCGCTGCCGATGGAGATCCTTTCAACAGGGAGGCGGGCCGCTCGGGGAAGACGGTCCGAGGGGACGACCTTGAGAGCTCGGGGCTCCAGGTCACACCGGGGAGGACCGGTCCCGGCGCCGCGAGGCGCCGGGACCGAACCCTGCCGAGGGCCGATCCGTAGAGGTGGGGACCCTACGGGATCAGCGCTTCGCCACGAACACGTGCGAGGCGATCTCCGCCTCCAGCTCCGCGGCCTCGCCACCACTGCCGACCAGCACACCGCCCGGCGACTCGGTCACGCTCACCACGGAACCGGGCTGTACGCCCGCCCGGCGCAGCGTGTACATCAGCTGGGCGTCCGTCTGGATCGGCTCCCCGATGCGCCGCACGACCACCGTCTTGCCCTCGGTGCCCGGGTCCAGCTCCGACAGGCTGATCATGCCGTCCTCCAGGAACGGCTCCGCCTCGGCCTTCTCCCCCAGCTCCTCCAGCCCGGGGATCGGGTTCCCGTACGGCGACTCGGTCGGGTGGCGGAGCAGCTCCAGCACCCGCCGCTCCACCGCCTCGCTCATCACGTGCTCCCACCGGCAGGCCTCGGCGTGGACCTGCTCCCACTCCAGCCCGATGACGTCGACGAGCAGGCACTCGGCGAGCCGGTGCTTGCGCATCACGCGCGTCGCGAGCCGCCGGCCTTCGTCGGTCAGCTCCAGGTGGCGGTCGGTGGCGACGGCCACCAGGCCGTCCCGCTCCATGCGCGCCACCGTCTGGCTCACCGTCGGCCCGCTCTGGTCCAGCCTTTCGGCGATCCGGGCGCGCATGGGTACCACGCCTTCCTCTTCCAGCTCGAGGATGGTGCGGAGATACATCTCCGTGGTATCGATCAGTCCGGACATTCGTGCCCCTCGGATTGCGTGCGCTGGCCCTGCCCCAATTCTGACGCATGAGGCCGACAATCGTCCCGTGCCAAGGGGTCAAGACCCGTCCCGGACATCGCCCCGCGCTTCGGACACGGCAGGGACGGCCGTATTGACAGGCCCTTGGTCCAGACCGCACGGTGAGCGGCGGACACGGACGCACCCCACCTCTGGAAGGGCCATCGGCGTATGAGCGAGAGCAAGCTGGCCGGTCAGTTCTTCGACGCCGCCATCGGCCTGCTGGAGCGGGTACGGGACGAGGAGGCCCCGCACATCGCCGAGGCCGGCAGCCTCGTCGCCGACGCCGTCGCAGCCGGCAACCGCCTCTTCGCCTTCGGCGCCGGACACTCCTCGCTGCCCGCACAGGACGTCGTCTACCGGGCCGGCGGCCTGGCCCTGATGAACTTCCTGGCCGTCCCCGGCACGGCCGGCGTCGACGTCATGCCCGCCACCCTGGGCAGCGCGCTGGAACGGGTCGACGGCCTCGCCGGCGCCGTCCTCGACAGCAGCCCCGCCTCCGAGGGCGACGTCCTCGTGATCATCTCCCTCTCCGGGCGCAACGCCCTGCCGGTCGAGATGGCCATGAACGCCCGCGCCATCGGCCTCAAGGTCATCGGCGTGACCTCCGTCGCGTACGCCACCGGAACCAGGTCGCGACACACCTCCGGCACCTTCCTCAAGGACCACTGCGACGTCGTCCTCGACAGCAAGATCGCGGTCGGCGACGCCGAACTGAGCCTCGACGGCATCGACGCCCCCTTCGCCCCCGCCTCCACCGTCGTCACCAGCGCGATCATGCAGGCGGTCATGGCGACAGCAGCCGGGGAACTGGCCGCCCGCGGCCTGGAGCCTCCGCTGCTGCGCTCGGGCAACGTCGACGGCGGCCACGAGTGGAACGGCCGCGTCATGCAGGAGTACGGCGACCGGATCTTCTTCCGCCACTGACCGCCCCGGCCGACACCGGCGGCCCCTGACCGCCCGGCCCGCACGAAACGGCCCCGACCGCGCCCACCGCCGGCCCGCCGCCGTCAGTGACCCGGCGGGCGCGTCGCCAGGTCCAGGTCCGCCGCGACCCGAGCCGCCACCTCCTCCGCGTACGCGGCGTCCGCGCGCTCGAACGCCACCCGCGAGGGCCCGCGCAGGAACGTCAGCGCCCCCAGGGTCCGGCCCCGGCTGCGCAGCACCGTGCACAGCACGTGCGCCACGTCCTCGGGCCACTGCCGGGCCCGCGCCCACTCCGCGTCCGCCTCGCCGCGCGGGGCGCTGGTGCGCACCGAGCCGATCCGGTCCAGCGCCTGCAGCGCCGGGTGCCCGGCCGCGTACCGCACGGGGATCGAGCCGGGCCCCGGCAGTGCGGGCGGCGACGCGGCGCACCGCAGGAGCCTGCGCCGCTCGGAGTCGACCGCCGGGTCCAGGACGTCCAGCAGCGCGTGCTCGGCGAAGCCGGCGAGCGCGAAGTCCAGGCGCACGGCGGCCGCCTCCGCCGGATCCTCGCATTCGGCGGCGGCCCGCCCGGCGCGGTGGAGCTGGTGGGACCGGAACCGCGCCTGCGCGGCATCGAGCTGTTCCTGCCGGGCCTCGGTGACGTCCTGGATCAGCCAGCCGACGCCGAGCGGCACCGGTTCCTCCGCGAGCGGCGAGGCCAGCCGCAGGAACCCGCACCGCCAGCACCGGCGCCGCACGCCCTCCGCCGTACGCACCGAGACCCATATCTCGACCGGCGCGGGCGGCGCCCCCTCCGCGAGCACGTGCTGGAGCGCACCCTCCAGCTCCTCCACCCCCTGGGTCAGCAGTTCCCCGAGGGGCCGACCGAGCAGGGCGGTGCCGGTGGTCCCGAAGGCCCGCGCGGCGTGCGTGTTGACCACGGCGGGCCGCAGGTCGACGTCGACCAGGACGACGCCCCAGGAGGCGTCCTCCATCAGGGCCTCGCTCAGCGCGATGGACCGCTCCAGGTCGATCTGCGCGTGCACCTCGCTGAAGGCGCAGTACACCCCCGCGGGCGAGCCGTCGGCACCCGGCACCCCGGCGGACTGCGTCCGTACCAGGACCCGCCCGCCGTCCTTGGTGAGCAGCGCGAATTCGTGGACGTGGCGGCCGGGGACGTGCTGGGCGGACATCAGTCTGTCCTGCACGTCCTGCGCGTCGGCGGCCCGCACGGCCCACCCCTCGAATCCCTTGCGCCCGACGGCCTCCCCGGCCGACCAGCCCAGGATCCGCTCGGCCTCACGGTTCCAGTGGGTGATCACCCCGTCGGAATCGAAGGCGCACAGCGCGGCGTCCATCCCGTCCAGCAGCGCGGCGAGCAGGTCGTCGGCGGTCTCGTCACGTCCGGAAGCACTCACCTGGAACCCCCAGCAGGTGTTCGCGTATGCGGCACGTCAGATCATTGAACTCGAACGTGACCCACACCACACCGCTTTCGCCGGATTGGGGACACGAAATCCGGTCGGGCCGGACCGGGCGGTCGCACGGTCCGGCGGCGAGCGCGGGAAATAAAACGGTTGTGGCCGCCGCCGGGGCTACCTAGGCTCTGAGGCACACGAGAAGGGAGGTGGTTCCCGAAATGTACGGAAACCGGACGCGTGAGGTGGCTGCGGGCTAGGGCCCGTCGTCAGCAACGCACCCAGTGCGGTGCCCGGCGGATCGCCCGGCGCCAATCCCAAGCAGTCACCCGACCCGCGGGCTCGCCGGCACGTCCGGCCGGCTCCTCTCACTGCAGGAGAGGAACCCGAGCTCGCGGGTCGTCTGCGTCCACGCTCCCGCGGGACGGGCCCCGGGGCCCGGGGCCCGTTGCGAAGGTCCCGCCCACCGCCCGCCCCTCGGCGCCCTCCGCCGTGCGATCGCACGCCCCGGACGCCGCGGGGCCGCCCGCCCTCCGGGCGGACGACGCTCCCGGGGACAGAACGCCTGACGCCTAGGGGCAGAGCCGCTCCAGACGCCACTTCTCGTCACCCTCCAGCACGTAGTGGAGGCGGTCGTGCAGCCGGTTCTCGTGGCCCTGCCAGAATTCGATCTCCCGGGGCACCACCCGCAGACCGCCCCACTCCGGCGGCACCGGAACCTGCTCGCCCTCCGGGTAGCGCGCCGCGAGCTCGGCGTAGCGGCTGTCCAGCTCCGCGCGCGAGCCGATCACGCTCGACTGCTCGCTGGCCCAGGCGCCCAGCTGCGAGCCGTGCGGCCGGGACCGGAAGTACGCCGCCGTCTCGTCGCGGCCGATGCGGGCCGCCGTACCGGTGACGATCACCTGGCGGGCGATGGGGTGCCAGGGGAAGAGCAGCGCGACGTGCGGGTTCCGCGCGAGCTCCCGCCCCTTGCGGGACGCGTAGTTGGTGAAGAACACGAACCCCCGGCTGTCGAACTGCTTCAGCAGCACCGTGCGCGAGCTGGGCCGCCCGTCGGGGGTGGCCGTCGAGACGACCATGGCGTTCGGTTCGAAGAGGTGCGAGTCGGCCGCCTGCTGGAACCACCGGGCGAACTGTTCCATGGGGTCCTCGGCGAGGCTCTCCTCGTGGACGATCTCCGAGCGGTACTGCTTGCGCATCATTGCGGGGTCAATGTCCTGATCGGTCACGTCGGCCATCCTGCCGCAGGTGAACCCGCGGCGGTGTGCCGTATGTCACGCTTCCGCAGCCGGGGCGTAGCGGCCAAAATCTTGGGGCCGGTCCGAAGGTCCCCGCACGGATGACCATCGGCCCTGCCGGGCATCAACGGGGATGACCGCGCCGGACCGCGAGTCACGCCGGGAGCCGCGCGTGTTCGCACTATCTGAGGAGCCGCCTGATGTCCGACTTCGTACCCGGGCTCGAAGGGGTCGTCGCGTTCGAGACCGAGATCGCCGAACCGGACAAGGAAGGCGGATCGCTCCGCTACCGGGGCGTCGACATCGAAGACCTCGTCGGCCACGTCTCCTTCGGGAACGTCTGGGGCCTGCTGGTCGACGGGGCGTTCAACCCAGGTCTCCCGGCCGCCGAGCCCTTCCCCATCCCGGTCCACTCCGGTGACATCCGCGTCGACGTGCAGTCCGCGCTCGCGATGCTCGCCCCCGTGTGGGGTCTGAAACCGCTGCTGGACATCGACGTGCAGACCGCCCGCGACGACCTGGCGCGCGCGGCCGTGATGGCGCTGTCGTACGTCGCCCAGTCCGCCCGCGGCCAGGGCCTGCCCATGGTCCCCCAGCGCGAGATCGACAAGGCCGAGTCCGTCGTCGAGCGGTTCATGATCCGCTGGCGGGGCGAGCCGGACCCGAAGCACGTCAAGGCCGTCGACGCCTACTGGACCTCCGCCGCCGAGCACGGGATGAACGCCTCCACGTTCACCGCCCGCGTCATCGCCTCCACCGGTGCGGACGTGGCGGCCGCCCTCTCCGGCGCCGTCGGCGCCATGTCGGGCCCGCTGCACGGCGGCGCGCCGTCCCGCGTGCTCGGCATGATCGAGGAGATCGAGCGCACCGGTGACGCCGTGGCGTATGTGAAGAAGGCCCTCGACAAGGGCGAGCGCCTGATGGGCTTCGGGCACCGCGTCTACCGCGCCGAAGACCCGCGCGCCCGGGTGCTGCGGCGCACGGCCAAGGAGCTGGACGCGCCGCGCTACGAGGTGGCGGCCGCCCTGGAGAAGGCCGCCCTGGAGGAGCTGCACGCGCGCCGCCCCGACCGGGTGCTCGCCACCAACGTGGAGTTCTGGGCCGCGATCATGCTGGACTTCGCGGAGGTCCCGGCGCACATGTTCACCTCCATGTTCAGCTGCGCCCGTACCGCGGGCTGGTCGGCGCACATCCTGGAGCAGAAGCGCACCGGCCGCCTGGTGCGCCCGTCGGCCCGCTACACCGGTCCGGGCCGGCGCGACCCGCAGGAGATCGAGGGCTACGCGGACATCGCCGGGACCGCCTGACCGGCCCGGCCTCCCGCCACCACGGGGGCGCCGCGCCCCGGACCACTCCGGGCGCGGCGCCCCCGTGGTGTCTTCCGGACCCGGCGGCCTGTCGGGCGCTGGTGTGCGCTCAGCCGAGAGCCGCGTCGAGGATGCGCGACCACTGGGCCACGACACGGTCGCGGCGGGCCGCGTCGTCGGTCAGCACGTTCGCCAGCCCCAGGCCGCGGGCCATGTCGAGGAGGCCCTGCACGGTCTCCCGTACGCCGGGTACGGACTCGTCGGCGCCCAGCAGCTCGACCGCGATGCGATGGGTCTCGCGGCCGACCCGGGCCTCCAGCTCGGTGACCCTCGGGCGGAGCTGCTCCTCGTTGGAGGCGGCGACCCAGAGTTGGAGCGCTGCCCGGAAGAGGGCGCCCGTGTACAGGTCGACCAGCGCCTCCACCACGGCCGGGCGGGCGGCCGGACCGGCGTGGAAGAGGTCGCGCAGGGCGGTGGAGCGTTCCTCGGCCACGTACTCGACGGCGGCGGTGAACAGGTCCTCGCGGGTCGGGAAGTGGTGCTGGGCGGCTCCGCGGGAGACACCGGCGCGTTCGGCGACGACGGACACGGTGGAACCGGCCCAGCCGTGCTCGGCCAGGCAGGACACGGCCGCCTCCAGCAGGTGGCGGCGGGTGACGCGGCTGCGCGCCTGCTTGGGGCCGGTTGCGGCGGACGCCGCGCCCGTCACCGTGCCCATGACGGGTCCCGGCGTTCGAGGCGGGCGGTGATGCCCTCGCGGGCCTCGGCGGAGCCGAAGTGGTGCGCGGACAGTGCGGTGAGGGCGGCTCCGTCCCGCGCGAGAGCCGCGCGTACCGGTGCGGTGACCAGTCGTTTGGTCGCGGCGAGTGCCTGCGGTCCGGCCTTGCGCAGGCCCGCGAGGACAGGTGCGAGGGCCTCGTCGACGTCCTCCCCGTGCAGGGTGAGCAGACCGATCCGTGCGGCCTCGGCGGCGTCGAAGGCCTCGGCGGTCAGGACGTAGCGGGCTGCGGCGCGCGGATCGAGGCGGGGCAGGAGCGGCGCGGAGATGACGGCGGGGACCACACCCAGGTGGGTCTCCGTGAAGGCGTACGAGGACGTCGGGCCGGCGGCGGCGATGTCGCAGACGCCGAGCAGGCCGAGGCCGCCGGCCCGGACGTGTCCCGTGACCCGGGCGACGACGGGCTGGGGCAGCTCGGCGATCTCGCGGAGCAGGGCGACGAAGTCGGCCGGGGCGGTGGGGGACGTGAGGTCGGCGCCGGAGCAGAAGGTGGAACCGGTGTGCGTGAGGACGACGGCGCGTACGTCGGGGTCCGCGGCGGCCGCGGCGAAGGCGGCCCGGAGGTCGGCGACGAGCGCGGCGGAGAGCGCGTTGCGGTTGGCCGGGGAATCGAGGGTCAGGGTGGTGACTCCGGCCGCCGTTGTGGCGTGGACGGGTGTGGCCATGGCTCCTCCGGAGCGGTGGGCGGGGTGTACGGGTCCTCCGGGGGGAGGTTATGCGGTGGCCCGTGTGGGGAGTTCGGCGGTGTCCGGGGCGGGACCGCGCCCGCGCCCCGGCCCCGGGCTCGCCCCTGCGGAGCACGGTCGGCGCGCGGCCCGGCCGCCTCGGACAGGCGGACCCGCCCCCGGACAGGCGGATCCGACCCCGGCGGGGCGGGGCAGTACCCCGAAGCCCGGCCGAACCCTGTGCGGGCCGGTCCGCGCGCGGTGCGGGCCGGTGCCCGGCGGGCGGGCCGCCCGGACGTGGGCGGGGCGGTGGCCGCGCGACCACCGGGCCGACTCCGCCGAGCGCCCCGCAGGGGCTCAGTACGACTTGGGGAGGCCAAGGGTCTGGTGGGAGACGAAGTTGAGGATCATCTCGCGGCTGACCGGGGCGATACGGGCCACGCGGGAGGCGGTGATGAGTGAGCCCAGGCCGTATTCGCGGGTGAGTCCGTTGCCGCCGAGGGTGTGGACGGACTGGTCCACGGCACGGACGCAGGCCTCGGCCGCGGCGTACTTCGCCATGTTCGCGGCCTCGCCCGCGCCCATGTCGTCACCCGCGTCGTACAGGGCGGCTGCCTTCCCGGTCATGAGGCGGGCCAGTTCCAGCTCGATGTGGGCCTGGGCCAGCGGGTGGGCCACGGCCTGGTGGGCTCCGATCGGCTCCTTCCACACCTGGCGGGTCTTCGCGTACTCGACGGCTCGGGCGAGGGCGTAGCGGCCCATGCCGATGGCGAAGGCGGCGGTCATGATGCGTTCGGGGTTGAGACCGGCGAAGAGCTGGAGGAGGCCCGCGTCCTCGTCGCCGACCAGGGCCGAGGCGGGCAGGCGCACCTCGTCCAGGGTGAGTTCGAACTGTTTCTCCGCCGCCTGCAGCTCCATGTCGATGGCCGAACGGCCGAAGCCCGGGGTGTCGCGCGGGACGATGAACAGGCAGGGCTTGAGGGTGGGTGCGGCCCCGCCGGGTGATGCGGTCTCGGTGCGGCCGACGATGAGGGTGGCGTCGGCGATGTCGACGCCGGAGATGAAGACCTTGCGGCCGGTGAGGATCCAGTCGTCGCCGTCGCGGCGGGCCGTGGTGGTGATGCGGTGGGAGTTGGATCCGGCGTCGGGTTCGGTGATGCCGAAGGCCATGGTGCGGCTGCCGTCGGCGAGGCCGGGGAGCCAGCTCCGCTTCTGGTCGTCGGTGCCGAAGCGGGCGATGACGGTCCCGCAGATGGCGGGCGAGACGACCATCATGAGCAGCGGACAGCCCGCGGCGCCCAGCTCTTCGAGGACGATGGCCAGTTCGGCGATGCCGCTGCCTCCGCCGCCGTACTCCTCGGGGAGGTTGACGCCGAGGTAGCCGAGCTTCGCGGCCTCGGCCCACAGTTCGTCGGGGTGGCCGCCCTCGCGGGCGACGCGGTCGAGGTAGGCGCGGCCGTAGCGCTGCCCGAGGGCGGCGACGGCGGCGCGCAGGGCACGGTGTTCGGCGGACTCGATGGTGGGGCTCATGGCTGCGGTTCCTCCTGGACTACGGCGAGCAGGGCGCCGAATTCGACCTGTTGGCCGGTGACGGCGTGGAGCGCGGTGAGCGTGCCGGTGGCCGGAGCGAGGATGCGGTGCTCCATCTTCATGGCCTCCAGCCAGAGCAGGGGCTGCCCGGCGGCGACGGCGCTGCCGGAGGCGAGGCCCTCGGCGACGCGGACGACGGTGCCGGGCATGGGGGCGAGCAGGGAGCCCGGTTCGGTGCGGTCCTGGGGGTCCGGGAACCGGGGGACGGGGGTGAGGGTGTGGGATCCGAGCGGGGAGTCGACGTAGACCTCGGTGTTGCTCGCATTGCGTTTCACGTGGAACATCCGCCGGATGCCGTCGACTTCGAGGGTGACGAGGTGTCGTTCGGCCGACACCACTCGAACGCCGGGGTGGTAGACGGGGTGGTACTGGACCTCGTACGTGGTGCCGGCGCCGGTGTAGCGGCGGGTCTGCGGCTGGGAGCGGAGGTTGCGCCAGCCGCCGAGGCGGGCGGCGAGAGGCGCGTCCGGGGCGGGGGCGGCCTCGGCGAGAGCGGCGGCGAGAGCGGCGGTACCGGCGTCCGGGGCGGTGTCGGTGAGGGTGGTGAGGTGGCGCTCGTAGAAGCCGGTGTCGAGGTGTGCGGCGGTGAACTCGGGGTGGCGCAGGGAGCCGACGAGGAGTTCCCGGTTGGTGGTGAGCCCGTGGATGCGGGCTCCGGCGAGGGCGTGGGCGAGGGCGCGGACGGCTTCGGCGCGGGTGGGGGCATGGGCGACGACCTTGGCGAGCATGGGGTCGTAGTGGACGCCGACGGTGTCGCCGTCGGCGAAGCCGGTGTCGACGCGGACCCGGCCGGGGATGTCCAGGGTGTGCAGGACACCGGTCTGGGGGCGCCAGTCCTGGGCGGGGTCCTCGGCGTAGAGCCGGGCCTCGACGGCGTGTCCGGTGGGCTCCGGGGGTGCCGGGGGCAGGGCAGCGCCCTCGGCGACGCGCAGCTGGAGGGCGACCAGGTCGAGGCCGAAGACGGCTTCGGTGACGGGGTGTTCGACCTGGAGGCGGGTGTTCATCTCCAGGAAGTACGGGCGCCCGTCGGCGGTGACGAGGAACTCCACGGTGCCCGCGCCCCGGTAGGAGACGGCGCGGGCCGCGGCGACGGCGGCGGTGTGGAGGCTCTCGCGCAGGGTGTCCGGCAGGCCGGGCGCGGGGGCCTCCTCGATGACCTTCTGGTGGCGGCGTTGGAGGGAGCAGTCGCGGGTGCCGAGGGCCCAGACGGTGCCGTGGGCGTCGGCGAGGATCTGTACCTCGACGTGCCGGCCGCGCTCCACGTAGGGCTCGGCGAAGACCTCGCCGTCGCCGAAGGCGGAGGCCGCTTCGGCCGACGCGGCGTGCAGGGCCTCCTTGAGCGCGTCGAGGTCGCGGACCAGGCGCATGCCGCGGCCGCCTCCGCCGGCCGCGGCCTTGAGCAGGAGGGGCAGGTCGGCGGGGGTGGCGGTGGCCGGGTCGACGGGGTCGAGGAGCGGGACGCCGGCGGCGCGCATCAGTTGCTTGGCCCGGGTCTTGGAGGCCATGGCCTCGATGGCCTCGGGGGGCGGGCCGACCCAGGTGAGCCCGGAGTCCTGGACCTGGCGGGCGAAGTCGGCGTTCTCGGACAGGAAGCCGTAGCCGGGGTGCACGGCGTCCGCCCCGGCGGCAAGCGCGGCTTTGATGACGAGATCGCCGCGCAGGTAGGTGTCGGCGGGGGCCGCGCCCGGCAGCCGCACGGCTGCGTCGGCCGCGCGGACGTGCAGGGCGTCGGCGTCCGGGTCGGAGTGGACGGCCACGGTGGCCAGGCCGAGATCGCGGGCGGTGCGGAAGATCCGTACGGCGATCTCGCCCCGGTTGGCGACGAGGAGGGAGGTCAGGTGCGTCATGTGAGGGCTCACATCCGAAAGACGCCGAAGCCGCCACGGGCGCCCTCGACGGGGGCGTTGTGGACGGCCGACAGGCACAGGCCGAGGACGGTACGGGTGTCGCGCGGGTCGATGACGCCGTCGTCGTAGAGCCGCCCGGACAGGAACATCGGGAGGGACTCGGACTCGATCTGCGCCTCGACGAAGGCCCGCATGCCGGCGTCCTGTTCCTCGTCGTAGGGAAGTCCCTTGGCGGCGGCGGACTGCCGGGACACGATGGAGAGGACTCCGGCGAGCTGCTGGGGGCCCATGACGGCGGATTTGGCGCTGGGCCATGCGAAGAGGAAGCGGGGCTCGTAGGCGCGGCCGCACATGCCGTAGTGGCCCGCGCCGTAGCTGGCGCCGATGAGCACGGACAGGTGCGGGACCTTCGAGTTGGAGACGGCGTTGATCATCATCGAGCCGTGTTTGACGATGCCGCCCTGCTCGTACTCCTTGCCGACCATGTAGCCGGTGGTGTTGTGGAGGAACAGGAGCGGGATGTCGCGCTGGTTGGCGAGCTGGATGAACTGTGCGGCCTTCTGGGACTCGGGGCTGAACAGCACGCCCTGTGCGTTGGCGAGGATGCCCACCGGGTAGCCGTGCAGGGTGGCCCAGCCGGTGACGAGGCTGGTGCCGTAGAGCGGCTTGAACTCGTCGAAGTCGGAGGCGTCGACGATGCGGGCGATGACTTCGCGGGGGTCGAAGGGGGTCTTCAGGTCGGGCGGGACGATCCCGAGGAGCTCCTCCGGGTCGTAGAGGGGCTCCTCGGCCTTGGGCGGGTCCTGGTGGGGCTTGCGGTGGTTCAGGCGGGCCGCGATGCGGCGGGCCTGGCGGATGGCGTCGTACTCGTCGAGGGCGTAGTGGTCGGCGAGTCCGGAGGTGCGGGCGTGCATGTCGGCCCCGCCGAGGGACTCGTCGTCGCTCTCCTCGCCGGTGGCCATCTTGACCAGGGGCGGGCCGCCGAGGAACACCTTCGACCGGTCCTTGATCATGATGGTGTGGTCGGACATGCCGGGGATGTACGCCCCTCCGGCGGTGGAGTTGCCGAAGACCACCGCGACGGTCGGGATGCCCTCCGCGGAGAGCCGGGTGAGGTCGCGGAAGATCGCGCCGCCCGGGATGAAGATCTCCTTCTGGGAGGGCAGGTCGGCCCCGCCGGACTCCACGAGGCTGATGACGGGCAGGCGGTTCTGCCGGGCGATCTCGTTGGCCCGCAGCGCCTTCTTCAGCGTCCAGGGGTTGCTCGCGCCGCCGCGGACGGTGGGGTCGTTGGCGGTGACCAGGCACTCGACGCCCTCGACGGTGCCGATGCCGGTGACCATGGAGGCCCCGACGGGGTAGTCGCTGCCCCAGGCGGCGAGCGGGGACAGCTCCAGGAACGGCGTGTCGGGGTCGAGGAGCAGCTCGACGCGTTCGCGCGCCAGGAGCTTGCCTCGTTTCTTGTGGCGGGCCGTGTACCTGTCCCCGCCGCCCTCCAGGGCCTTGGCGTGCTCGGCGCCGAGGGCGTCGAGGCGCTCCAGCGCGGCCGTGCGGGCCCTGGTGTGCTCGGGGGCGTGCGGGTCGACGGTGGTGCGCAGACGGGTCATGGGCCGGTCCCCTCCGGGGGCGGGAGCAGGTGGACGGGGATGTCGAGGTGGCGGGCGCGCAGCCATTCGCCGAGGGCCTTGGCCTGGGGGTCGAAGCGGTGGCCGGAGGCGACACCGTCGCCGAGGATGCCGGTGACCGTGAAGTTCAGGGCACGCAGTCCCGGGAGTTCGTGCCGGTGCACGGCGAGGCCGCGGGTCTCGGGGAGCAGGGCCCGGAACCGGTCGACGGTCAGGGTGTCGCGCAGCCAGTCCCAGGCAGGGTCGGAGCGGACCCAGACTCCGACGTTGGCGTCGCCGCCCTTGTCGCCGCTGCGGGCCCCGGCCAGCACGCCGAGGGGGGCGCGGACGGTCTCCCGGGACTCCGCCCGGCACCCGGCGGGGGCTGCGGCCCCGGCCTCTTCGGAGGGCCCTCGCCCGTCTGCGGTGGGGGCCCCTCCCCCGGACCGTCGTGCCTCGGACACCGGTGGGGCCGGGACGGGGACGGTCATCGGCATCCGGGTGCCGTCCGGGAGGACCGCGGTGTGCGGGACCTGATCCGCGGGGACGAAGACCGAGGAGAAGACCCCGTACGGCTGGGCCGGGCCGGGCGGGGCCGTGACGTGGAAGCCCGGGTAACTGCCGAGGGCGAGCTCGACGGCCGTCGAGGTCAGGGCCCGGCCGACCCGGTCCGGGGACGGGTCGCGGACCACCAGGCGCAGCAGGGCGCTCGCCGCCTCCTCCGTGTCGGCGTCCGTGTGGTCGGTTCGGGCCAGGGTCCAGACGGCGTCGGCGACGCCCTCCAGGGTCTCGGCGAGCTGGGAGCGGACCAGTTGCGCCTTCGCCTCGATGTCGAGGCCGGTGAGGACGAAGACCACCTCGTTGCGCCAGCCGCCGAGCCGGGTCACGCCCACCTTGAGGGTGGCGGGCGGGCGCTCCCCGCGCGTTCCCGTGACGCGTACGCGGTCGACGCCGTCGCCGGTCAGCCGGACGGTGTCCAGGCGGACCGTGACGTCCGGGCCCGGGTAGCGGATGCCCTGTGTCTCGTAGAGGAGTTGGGCGGTGACGGTGCCGGTGGTGACGGCTCCGCCGGTGCCGGGGTGTTTGGTGATGACCGCCGAGCCGTCCTCGGAGATCTCCGCGAGCGGGAAGCCGGGGCGCTGGACGTCGTGGGCGGTGAAGAAGGAGTAGTTGCCGCCGGTGGCCTGGGTGCCGCATTCCAGGACATGGCCCGCGACCACCGCTCCCGCCAGCCGGTCGTGGTCCTCCGGGGTCCAGTCGAACCACCAGGCCGCCGGGCCGCTGACCAGTGCGGCGTCCGTGACCCGGCCGGTGACGACCACGTCGGCGCCGGCCCGCAGGCAGGCGGTGATCCCGGCGCCGCCGAGGTAGGCGTTGGCCGTCAGGGCGCCGTCCTGGCGGGCGGTGAGGTCGTCGCCCTCGACGTGGGCCACGGAGACGGGCACACCCACCGTGGCCGCCAGTTTCCGCACGGCGTCGGCGAGTCCGGCCGGATGGAGGCCGCCCGCGTTCGTGACGATCCGTACGCCCCGTTCGTGCGCGAGCCCGAGGCCCTCCTCCAACTGGCGCAGGAAGGTCTTGGCGTAGCCGAGGTCGGGGTTCTTCAGGCGGTCCCGGCCCAGGATCAGCAGGGTCAGCTCGGCCAGGTAGTCCCCGGTCAGCACATCGAGGGGACCGCCGGTGAGCATCTCGCGCAGGGCACTGAAGCGGTCCCCGTAGAAACCGGACGCGTTGCCGATGCGCAGCGGCCGCCGGTTCATCAGGCGGTCCCCCGGTCCGGTCCGGCGCCCGGCTCGCGCCCCGCTCCCGCAGGTCCGGCGAAGGCCTGGGCGATGTCCAGCCAGCGCTCGGCGTCCGGGCCGGTCGCCGTCAGGGCCAGGTCGGCGCGGTGGGCGCGCCGGGTCACCAGCAGGCAGAAGTCGAGGGCCGGGCCGGTGACCCGCTGCGGGGCCTGCGGCGGCCCGTACGCCCAGACCCGCGCGCCGTCGGGGGCGGCCAGCTCCACCCGGAACTCCCCCTCGGGCGCGGGCAGTCCGCGTACGGCGTGGGCGTAGTCGCGGGCTCGTACGCCGATGCGCGCCACATGGCGCAGCCGGGCGGTCGGGGTGCGGCGCACTCCGAGCGCGTCGGCGACGTCCTGGCCGTGCGCCCAGGTCTCCATCAGGCGGGCGCCGGCCATCGAGGCGGCCTTCATGGGCGGCCCGTACCAGGGGAATCGGGTGTCGGACGAGGCGCTGGCCAGGGCCTGCGCAAGCGCGTCGCGCGTGTCCCGCCAGCGGCTGAGGAGCTCGGCGGGCGGCAGCGCCGCGCCCTCGCGCGCGCCGTCGTCGACGAAGGAGTCGGGGGCCTTCAGTGCTTCCTCGACCATGGCGCCGAAGCCGGTGGCGTCGGTGAGGGAGAGCAGCGAGGCCCGGTCGGTCCAGTGCAGATGGGCGATCTGGTGGGCGATGGTCCAGCCGGGCGCGGGAGTGGGCCGGGCCCAGTGGGGGGCGGGCAACCGCTCCACGAGGGCGTCGAGTTCGCGTCCCTCCTCGCGCAGATCGGTGAAGACGGCGACGGCGTCGTCGACGGCGGCGGCGGTGGACGAATCGGGCACGATGCGCTCCCCTTCTCGGCGTGAGGGGAAGACTGGCAGCAGCCAAGAAAACAATCAAGCACGCTTGCATGATTTTTCGAGCGACCCTCGCCGAGTGGCGTCTTCTCGCCACCCGACCCAAACCAGTTGAATCCGCGGGCAGTTGATCCACACCGGGACGGAGTGCAGGTCTCACGGCGCGACCGCGCCGGAGAGCACGGAGGGCGATTCAGGCCGTAAGCCGGAAACCCGCGAAACGTCACCGGATGTCCCGTCGATACTGAACGCTCCGCTCCGGGCCCGGGCGGGCGACCACGTTCGTGTCACTCGACGAAGAGGATGAACTGACGTGACCCCAGCCGCCCGACCCTCCTTCTCCCTCTATCCCGAACTCGATGCGACCGCCCTCGGCGCCTTCGTCTCCGCGCTGGAGAGCGGCGACGTCACCGGCCTGCCGCCCGCCCGCGCCGCCGGGGTCGCCGAGGCCCGCGCCCGCAGCGTCTTCACCCGCGGCAAGGTCACCGGCGCCGACGGCGACCTCCTCGACGCGGCCCTGTGGCGGCACACCGGGATCCGGCCCCGCCCGATGATCGTCATGCCCTCGCCCTGGACCAGCCTGGGCTGGCTCGTCTACGCCGTGCAGGCCACGCTGTTCGCGGCCCGCGGCTACGACGTCATCGCCTACTCGGCCCGCGGCTTCGGCGGCTCCGAGGGACAGGTCGACGTGGCCGGCCCGCTCGACGTGGCCGACGGCAGCCGCGCCCTGGACCACCTGATCGAGCGCAGCACCGGCCCCGTGACGAAGGTCGGCTTCCTCGGTGCCTCGTACGGCTCGGGCATCGGCCAGCTGGTCGCCGCGCACGACACCCGGGTCGACGCCGTGGTCGCACTCAGCAGCTGGGGCGACCTCGGCGAGGCCTTCCACGAGAACTCCACCCGGCACGTGGCAGCGGTGCGGGCCCTGCTCGAAGCGGCGGCGAAGGCCCGGCTGAGCCCACAGACGCGGAGCGCCTTCGACCACCTGCTGACCGGCAGCGACATCCGGGGCGTCCTGCGGTGGGCCGAGGTCCGCTCGCCCCTCACCCACGTCAAGGAACTCAACCGCCGCCGGGTTCCGGTCTTCTTCTCGCACGCCTGGCACGAGACTCTCTTCCCGCTCAACCAGACCCTCAGGATGTTCAACGAGCTCACCGGGCCCAAGCGGCTCGCCGTCTCCGTCGGGGACCACTCCGGCCCCGAGACGGCGGGCGTCCTCGGCCTGCCGAACCGGATCTGGACCGACGCCCACCGCTGGTTCGACCACCACCTCAAGGGCATCGACAACGGCATCGACGGCGAGGGGCAGTTCCTCGGCGAGGTCATGTGGAGCAGAACCCTCGAACCCCGCCCGACCTGGCCCTCCGCCACCGAACGGCTGCACCGCCTCTACCTCGCGGGCGACGGCGGGCTCGGGCCCGAGACGGTGGCCGGATGGACGGCGACCGTGCTGTGCGGGATGGACACCCCGGCGACCGTCGCCGACAGCGTCGTCGCGTCCGGGTACGCGGAGATGGCCGGCCGCCCGAAGGCCTACCCGGCCGAGGGGATCGACCGCACGGTCGCCGCCGTCTGGACGGCCGAACCGGCCGCGGAGACCGTCCGACTGCGCGGCACGCCCCGGCTCCGCGTGACCTACCGGGCCGCGAACCCGGGCTCCACCTTCGTCGCGTACCTCTTCGATGCGGGCCCGGACGGCACGGCCCACCTCATCACCCACGCTCCGTTCAGCGACCTCCAGTCACCGCCGGACAGCCTGATCAGCGCGGACATCGAGCTCCAGGCCACGGCGTACGACGTGCGGCGCGGCCACCGTCTGATGCTGGTGATCGACGCCCGCGACCCGTTCTACGCCGACGCCAACCTGCCCCGCGCGACGCTGGCCTTCACCTCGCCGGAGGCCACCCCGTCGTGCCTGGACCTCCCCCTCGGCTGATGCCGTGCGCCCGCCCAGCCGGTCCCCCGCGGCCGTCCGGGCGGGCGCACGCTCCACAGATGACGCACGGAACACAGCTCCGGTTGCAGGGTTCCGGACGGAGCGGGAACGGGATCTCGGCGGTCCGGTACGAGTGGGGCGCGGGGGCGGCTCCGGGGACGGCGGCCGGGCGGCCGGCCATCCCTCAGCCGGGCTGTTTTCCGATCTGGGAGCGGACCGCGCCCATGCTGGCCGCGATGACGAGGGCGATGGCCAGGGCGTCCAGCGCCGACAGGGCCTGGTTCAGGACGAGGAAGCCCGCGGTGGCGGCGATGGCGGGTTCCAGGCTCATCAGGATCGCGAAGGTGGGGGCCGGCATCCGTCGCAGCGCCAGGAGTTCCAGGGTGTAGGGCAGGACGGACGACAGTACGGCCACGCCCACGCCCAGGGCGAGGGTGCTCGGGACCAGCAGGTCCGAGCCCGCTTCGTAGACGCCCAGCGGCAGCGAGAGGACGGCGGCGGCGGCCATCGCCAGGGCCAGTCCGTCCGCCTGCGGGAACCGGCGGCCGGTGCGCGCGCTGAACACGATGTACGCGGCCCACATGGCGCCCGCGCCGAGCGCGAAGGCCGCGCCCAGCGGGTCGAGGGAGCCGAAGCCGAGGCCGCCGCCTCCGTGGCCGGACAGCAGGGCCACTCCGCCGAGGGCGAGGCCGGCCCACAGCAGATTCACCAGGCGGCGGGAGACCACGACGGACAGGGCCAGCGGCCCGAGGACCTCCAGGGTGACCGCCGGCCCGAGCGGGATCCGGTCGATGGCCTGGTAGAAGAGGCCGTTCATGGCGGCCATCGCCACGCCGAACGCGACCACGGTGCCCCAGTCGGAGCGCGTGTACCCGCGCACCTTCGGCCGGCACAGGAGCAGCAGCACGATCGCGGCGGCCGCGAGGCGCAGGGTGACCACGCCCGCAGCACCCGCCCTCGGCATGATCATGACGGCGAGGGCGGCACCGAACTGGACCGAGACACCCGCCGAGACCACCAGTGCCACCGGGCCGAAACGGGACCGGACCCCTGGGACGGAGGGGTCGGCGGAGTGTGCGGCGGCGGGGCTGGTCGTCGGGGACGCGGAAGGTGCGGGCATGCAGCCAGCCTAAGCCCTCGTAAGGAGTGTCGCCGCTTCTCTTTCCTTACATGCCCGTTAGGGCCGCGTGCCGGCTGCGGGCCCGTGGGACTCTTCGGCCGCCAGCCCTTCCGCGAGGAGTTCCACGAGGTGACGGGCCCGCACTCCGCCCAGCTCGGCGATCTGGGTCCGGCAGGAGAACCCGTCCGCCTGGACCAGCGCGCCCGGCGGGGCCGTGCGCAGCGACGGCAGGAGCTGCTCCTCCGCACAGGCCACCGACACCTGGTGGTGTCCCGGCTCGAAGCCGAAGTTCCCCGCGAGACCGCAGCAGCCTCCGGCCGGCTCCCCGGCGAGCCCGGCGCGCTCGCGCAGCCGGCGGTCGGCGCCGTCCCCGAGGACGGCGTGCTGGTGGCAGTGGGTCTGGCCGACCAGCGGACGGTTCAGACGGGGCGGCCGCCAGCCGGGCGCGTACTCCTCCAGGGTCTCGGCGACGGTGCGTACGGCGGCCGCCAGGCGGGCCGCGCGCGGGTCGGCGGGGAGCAGGGCGGGCAGGTCGGTGCGCAGGGCCGCGGCGCAGCTCGGTTCGAGGACGGTGACGGGTCCGGCGACCTCGCCGAGGGTGTCCAGGGTGCGGCGCAGGACCTTGCGGGCCCGGTCGAGGCGGCCGGTGGAGAGGTAGGTCAGGCCGCAGCAGATCCGGCCGCCGCCGCGGGGGACGGTCACGTCGAGGCCGGCCGCCCGGAGCACCCGGAGCGCGGCGTGGCCGACCTCGGGGGCGAGGTACTCCGTGAACGTGTCGGGCCACAGGACGACGGCCGGCCCGGACACGGGGCCGGCCGCACCCGCGCCCCGGGTGAACGGCCGCTTCGCGAGTTCCGGCAGGGCCCGTTCGCGGGCCAGGCCCGGCACGGGCACCGGCAGCAGGCGCAGGGCCGCGTTGACGGCGCCCGCCGCCCGCAGGCGGTGGATCAGGCGCAGCCATCCCGGCAGGCCGCCGAGCGTGTAGTGGGCCGCCGGCCGGATGCGGCCGGCCCAGTGGTGGTGCAGGAACTCCGACTTGTACGCGGCCATGTCGACGCCGACCGGGCAGTCGCTGCGGCAGCCCTTGCACCCCAGGCACAGGTCGAGGGCCTCGGCGACCTCCGGCGAACGCCAGCCGCCGGTGACGACCTCCCCGGCGAGCATCTCGTGGAGCAGCCGCGCGCGGCCGCGCGTGGAGTGCTGTTCCTCGCCGGTGGCCCGGTAGGAGGGGCACATCACGCCCGGTCCGCCCGGCTCGCCGGTCCGGCACTTGGCGACGCCGACGCACCGTGCGACCTCGGCGGCGAACGGGGTGGCCGGGAGGACCTCGAAGCGGAGGTTCTCGTCCAGCCGGGCGGGCCTGACCAGCATCCCCGGGTTCATCCCGCCCGCCGGGTCCCACACGTCCTTGTAGGCGCCGAAGAGCCGGATCACCTCGTCGCCGTACATCTTCGGCAGGAGTTCGGCACGCGCCTGCCCGTCGCCGTGTTCGCCCGAGAGGGATCCGCCGTGGGCGACGACGAGATCGGCGAGTTCCTCGGAGAAGGCCCGGTAGCGGGTCCGGCCGGCCGCGGAGGCGAGGTCGAAGTCGATGCGCGCGTGGACGCAGCCCTCGCCGAAGTGCCCGTACGGGGTGCCGTGCAGCCCGTGGGCGGCCAGCAGGGACCGGAACTCCCTCAGGTACGCGCCCAGCCGGGCCGGCGGGACCGCGCAGTCCTCCCAACCGGGCCAGGCCATCCGCCCGTCGGGCGTCCTGGTCGCGGTGCCGGCGGCGTCCTCGCGGATCCGCCACAAGGCCCGCTGCCGGGCCGGGTCGGTGACCACCAGCACGTCCAGTGCGTCCGCGCCGCGGGCGACGGCCCGCGCCCCGCCCTCGTCCGGCATCTCGACGAACAGCCAGGCCCGCCCCCGGGGCAGTGCCGCGGGCCGGCCCGCCGGGCCGGCGGCCCCGCCCACCAGGTCCTCGGCCATGCCCTCGACCGTGAGCGGCCGGTACGGGAGCAGCCCGGCGGCCGCGTCCGCCGCCGCGCTCTCGTCGGAGTACCCGAGGACGGCCAGGACGGGCGCAGGCGGCAGTTCGACGAGGCGCACCACGGCCTCGGTGACCACGGCGAGGGTGCCTTCGCTGCCGCAGAAGGCCGGTGCGAGCCGCACACCGCGTTCGGGCAGCAGCGCGTCGAGGGCGCCGTAGCCGGAGATCCTCCGCGAGAAGGCGGGCGGCATGCCGGTGCGCAGCAGGCCGAGGTGCGCGCCGACGAGGTCCCGCAGGCCGTCCGGGGCGCCCTGCCAGCCGGTGCCGATGCGGTGGGGCACGCCCCCGTAGGCGGTCACGGCGAGTTCGGTGACGTTGTCGGCGGTGGTTCCCCAGGCCACGGAGTGGGCGCCGCACGCGTTGTTGCCGATCATGCCGCCCAGGGTGCAGCGGGAGTGGGTGGAGGGGTCGGGCCCGAAGGTCAGTCCGTACGGGCGCACCGCGTCCCGCAGCCGGTCGAGGACCAGGCCCGGCTGGACGACGGCGGTGCGGGCGGCCGGGTCGACGGACAGCAGGGCGTTCATGTGCCGGGTGAGGTCGAGGACCACGCCGACACCGGTGGCCTGCCCGGCGATGGAGGTGCCGCCGCCCCGCGGGACGACGGGCACGCCCGCGTCGGCGCACACCCGCAGTGCGGCCGCGACGTCGTCGGCGTCGCGCGGGGCGACGACGCCGAGGGGGACGCGCCGGTAGTTGGAGGCGTCCATGGTCACGAGGGCGCGTGCCGCGGCGCTGAAGTCCACCTCCCCGCGCAGCTCCGCCCGCAAGGTCCGCTCGACTTCACCGGGTGTCGTCACGGAGCCCAGCCTGCCACCGTCCCGCCGCGTCTCATCCGGTGGACGCGCTTCCGAAGCGTGGCTCCGGACCCGATACGCTCCGCTCGTGGCTGAGATCCAGATTCCCGCTGACATCAAGCCCGCCGACGGACGCTTCGGCGCGGGCCCCTCCAAGGTGCGGACCGAGGCGCTGGACGCCCTCGCCGCCACCGGTACCTCCCTGCTCGGAACCTCACACCGCCAGGCCCCGGTCAAGAACCTGGTCGGATCGGTGCGCCAGGGCATCCGGGACCTCTTCTCCCTCCCCGAGGGCTACGAGGTGATCCTGGGCAACGGCGGCTCCACCGCCTTCTGGGACATCGCGACCGCCGGTCTCATCGAGCGGAAGTCCCAGCACCTGACCTTCGGCGAGTTCTCCTCGAAGTTCGCCAAGGCGGCGAAGCTGGCGCCGTGGCTGGACGAGCCGTCCGTGATCTCCTCCGAGCCGGGCACGCACCCCGAGCCGGTGGCCGAGGCGGGTGTGGACGTGTACGCGTACACCCACAACGAGACCTCCACGGGTGTCGCCGCACCGGTCCGGCGGGTCGCGGGCGCGGACGCCGGGTCCCTCGTTCTGGTGGACGCGACCTCGGGCGCCGGCGGTCTGCCGGTGGACATCACCGAGACGGACGTCTACTACTTCGCGCCGCAGAAGTCCTTCGCCTCCGACGGCGGCCTGTGGCTGGCGGCGTTCTCCCCGGCGGCCCTGGAGCGCGCGGCCCGGGTGCACGCGTCGGGCCGGCACATCCCGGAGTTCTTCTCCCTGCCGACGGCGATCGACAACTCGCTGAAGAACCAGACGTACAACACCCCGGCGCTGGCCACGCTCTTCCTGCTGGACCAGCAGTTGGAGTGGATGAACGGCCAGGGCGGCCTGGAGTTCACCACGGGCCGTACGGCCGCCAGTGCGCGCCACCTGTACGGCTGGGCGGAGACGTCCAAGTACGCGACGCCGTTCGTCACCGACGCCGACAAGCGCTCCGCCGTCATCGGCACGATCGACTTCTCGGACGACATCGACGCGGCGGCCGTCGCGAAGGTGCTGCGCGCCAACGGGATCGTGGACACCGAGCCGTACCGCAAGCTCGGCCGCAACCAGCTGCGCATCGCGATGTTCCCCGCGATCGACCCCGCGGACGTCCAGGCGCTGACGGCCTGCATCGACTACGTGATCGAGAAGCTCTGACCGGAGTCCGTCCGGTACCGCGGGAGCCCCCGGTGACGTCCCGTCACCGGGGGCTCCCGCGTCCCCGGGTTCGCCCGCCGCGGGTTCGCCCACCTCAGGGGCGAGGCGCGGCCCGCCACGCGATACCTTCAGGAGTTCGTTGGGCGATTCTTGGAGGCAGCGGCGTGAGCGTGCGAGTGACGGCGGCCCAGAGCGGCACGGACCCCTTCGGCACGGCCCGGCTGCGGCGCGGCGTGCTCGACGCCTGGGGAGCGGGCCCGGCCCGGTTTCGCGAGGACGCCAACGCCGAGGAGGACCTCGCGCTCGGCGGCTACCGGGACCGGCTCGTCGTCGAGCTGGCCCAGAACGCCGCCGACGCCGCGGCCCGCGCCGAGGCGCCCGGCCGGTTGCGGCTCACCCTCCACGAGGGCGAGGCCGGACGCGCGCTGCTGGCCGTCGCCAACACCGGCGCCCCGCTGGACGCGACGGGCGTGGAGTCCCTGAGCACCCTGCGCGCCTCCGCCAAGCGGGAACCCGCCGCGGAGAGCGTGGGCCGTTTCGGCGTCGGCTTCGCAGCCGTTCTCGCCGTCTGCGACGAGCCGGCCGTGCTCGGCCGCCACGGCGGGGTCCGCTGGTCCCTCGCCGAGGCCCGCGAACTGGCCCGCGAGGCCGCCGTCGGCAGCCCCGGCCTCGGCGACGAACTGCGCCGCCGCGACGGTCACGTGCCGCTGCTGCGCCTCCCGCTGCCCGCCGAGGGCACCGCCCCCGAGGGCTACGACACCGTCGTGGTCCTGCCGCTGCGCGACGCCGCCGCGGAGGACCTCGTCGAACGGCTCCTCGCGGGCATCGACGACGCCCTGCTGCTAACCCTGCCCGGACTGTGCGAGGTCGTCGTGGAGACCCGGGCCGGCTCGCGCACCCTCACCCGCCGCGACGAGGGCGCCTACACCGTCGTCGAGGACACCACCGGCTCCGGCACGCGGACCAACCGCTGGCGCACCGTCCGCCACGGCGGCGCCATCGAGAAGGCACTGCTCGCCGACCGGCCCGTCGAGGAACGGCTCCGGCCCGCCTGGGCGGTGTCGTGGGCCGTGCCCGTCGACGCCGACGGCGCCCCGCTGCGCCCGACCACCGCACCCGTGGTGCACGCCCCGACGCCCACCGACGAGCCGCTGGGCATCCCGGCACTGCTCATCGCGACCCTGCCGCTGGACACCAGTCGCCGCCACCCCGCACCGGGGCCGCTGACCGACTTCCTCGTGCAGCGTGCCGCCGACGCCTACGCCGAACTCCTCGGCGCCTGGGATCCGGTGGGCACCGGGCTCGTGGACCTGGTGCCCGGCCCGCTCGGCAAGGGCGAGCTGGACGGCGCCCTGCGCGCCGCCGTGCTGGAGCGGCTGCCGCGTACGGCGTTCCTCGCACCGGCCGCGCCGCCCGAGCACGCCGAGGAGCGGGGCGCCCTGCGCCCGTTCGAGGCCGAGGTGGTGGAGGGCGCGGGCGCCGAGACCGTACGGGTCCTCGCGGAGGTCCTGCCGACCCTGCTGCCGGCCGGCCTGGAGCGTCGCGCCGAGCTGCGCACCCTGGGCGTGGGCCGGCTCCCGCTGGGCGATGCCATCGAGCGGATCGCGGGCATCGAGCGGACCCCCGAGTGGTGGTACCGGCTGTACGACAGCCTCGCCGGGGTGGACCCCGACCGCCTGTCGGGGCTGCCCGTGCCGCTCGCCGACGGCCGTACGACGATCGGGCCGCGGCACGTCCTGCTCCCGTACGCGGACACGCCCGCGGACCTGGCCCGGCTGGGGCTGAAGGTGGCCCACCCGGAGGCGGCGCACCCGCTGTTGGAGAAGCTCGGCTCTCTCCCGGCGACGGCGCGCGCGGTCCTGACGACCCCGCAGGTGCGGGCCGCGGTGGCCGCGTCCCTGGACGCCGGGGAGATCTGGGACGAGGACGCCGACACCCTGGACGCCGACGAGCTCGCCGAGGTGGTCCTCGGGCTGGTCCGCGACGCGGAACTGGCGCCCGGCGACGAGCCGTGGCTCGGCGCGCTGGCCCTGCCGGACGAGGACGGGGAGCTGACTCCCGCGGGTGAACTGCTGCTGCCGGGATCGCCCCTGGCCTCGGTCATCCGCGCGGACGAGGTCCCGTTCGTGGACGCCGAGCTGGCCGAGCGGTGGGGCGGGGCCCCGCTGACCGCCTGCGGGGTGCTGGCCTCCTTCCAGCTGGTGCGCGCCACCGACGTGGTCCTGGACCCGGACGAACTGGAGCCGCGGGAGGGCGACTACGCCGAGCCGGACGACGCGGGGCTGCTGGACGCGGTGGACGTGTGGTGCGAGGACGTGCTGGACCAGTTGCCGGACCTGCCCGTCCCGCCGGTGGCGACCGAGCTGGTGGCCGTGCGCGACCTGGACCTCGTCGACGACGGCTGCTGGCCGCAGGCCCTCGCCATGCTGGCGCAGCCGCCGCTGCGGGACGCGCTGACCCAGCCGGTGCGGATCCTGCTGCCGGACGGGACGACGCAGTCGGTGCGCCCGTACACGGCGTGGTGGCTGCGCGACCACCCGGTGCTGGACGGCCGCCGCCCGGCGGGCCTGCGGGCGGCGGGCGGTGACCCGCTGCTGGAGGGCCTCTACACCTCGGCGGACGCCACCGGTTTCGAGGACGAGCAGGTGCTGCGGGCGCTGGGCGTACGGACGTCCGTGCCGGCGCTGCTGGACGAGCCCGGCGGTGCGGCGGAGCTGCTGGGCCGGCTCGCCGACCCCGACCGGGAGGTGACCGACCGGCAGGTGCACGGCCTGTACAACGCGCTGGCCGATCTCGACCCCGAGCAGGTGACCCTGCCGGACGAGTTGCGGGCGGTGGAGGACGGCGAGGTGGTCGTCGTGGATGCGGCGGACGCGGTGATCGCGGACGCCCCAGACCTGCTGCCGCTGGCGGCGGGGCTGCCCCTGCTGCCGGTGTCCCCGGTACGTGCGGCGGACCTCGCGGAGCTGCTCCAGGTGCGCCGGCTGTCGGAGACGGTCCCGGCGGAGGTGACGACGCCGGGTGAGGAGCACGAGGTGCCGGAGGCGGTGCGGGTGCTGCTCGGCCCGGCGACGCCGGCGACGTATGTCGAGCACGAGGAGCTGGTCGCGGGCGGCACGGAGCTGGACTGGCGGCGCACACCCGACGGCACCCTGCACGCGTCCACCCTGGAGGGCGTGGCGGCGGGCCTGGCCTGGTCCGCGGGCCAGTGGCCGCGCCGCTTCGAGGTGGCCGCGCTTCTGGAGGACCCGTCCCGCACGGCGGAGCTGGCACGGGACCGCTGGTTCGACTGAGGGCCGTCCCGGCATCCCGGCTGGGACGCGGGTCGGGTCACCGCTCGCCGGCGCTCGCGGCGGCCAGGGGCAGCAGGTCGGGGCGCTTGGCGCTCCGGCCGTCGCCGGAGGAGCGGCCGCGCAGTCGGCGGCCCAGCCAGGGGCCCAGGAAGGCGGCCGCCCAGCGCAACTCGGCCGCGACGGCCGCACCCGGCGCGGGGGCGGCCCGCGGCGGCAGCGGGTGCGCCCAGCTGTCATCGCTGCCGGGCAGGCCGACGGCGTGGGCGAGGGCGGCGGCGATGCGCTCGTGGCCGAGGGAGCTGGCGTGCAGCCGGTCCGTGGTCCACATCCGCGGGTCGGCGACGGCGTCCGGCAGGGCGGTCTCGGCGACGGTGACGCCGTGCCGGGCGGCCGCCTCGCGGATGCGGTCGTTGAGGTCGCCCAGGCGGGGTGCGAGGGGCCGGGCGATCGGCACGATCCGGCCCAGGTCGGGGAAGGTGACGGTGGCCACGTGGGCGCCGGCCGCCGTGAGCGCGGCGAACATCTCCTCGACCTCGCCCGCGACCCGCGCCGCGTCGAACCGGGGCCGCAGGACGTCGTTGACACCCGCGACGACGGTGGCGATGTCGGGCCGCAGGGCCAGCGCGGGGCCGAGCTGTTCGGCGCGGACCTGGCCGGCGAGCCGTCCGCGTACGGCGAGGTTGGCGTAGCGCAGGCCGGGGCGCGCGGCCTCCAGGTGTCCGGCGAAGCGGTCGGCGAAGCCGCGCAGGCCCGTGGTGTCGTCGCCGTCGCCGAGGCCTTCGGTCTGGCTGTCACCCAGGGCGACGTAGCGCCGGTAGTCAGTGCTCGGCACGGCTGGTCCGCCCCTCTCGCTCTCGCAGGATCGCCGCGCTGCGGCGGCACCAGTCGCGGTGGCCCTGTTCGAAGGCGATGCCGCGCAGGCAGGTCAGGTAGCCGCCGATGCGTTCGCCGTGGAGCAGGAACTCCTCCTCGTCCAGGTCGCCGCGCATCCTGCGCAGGACCTTGCCGAGGAGTTCGAGCTTGGCGTCGGCCGCGGACGCCCGTTCCTCCAGTTGTGCGATCACGGGCCGGGTGCCGATCCGGTCGGCGTTCTGCACCTTGACCAGGAGGTCGTCGCGGATGACCGAGGGCTTGGACGAGGCGGCCGCGAATTCCTCCAGTTCGGTCCGGCCGGCGTCGGTGACCCGGAAGAGGCGTTTGTTGGGCCGGGTTTCCTGGACCACCTGCCGGCCCTCGACCAGGCCTTCCTTCTCCAGTCTGGCGAGCTCGGTGTAGAGCTGCTGGGGGGAGGCGTGCCAGAAGTTCGCGACGCCGATGTCGAAGGACTTCGCCAGTTCGTAGCCGCTGAACTCACCGTCGAGCAGCGCCGCCAGTACGGCATGCCGCAGGGCCATCGCGACCGCCCCTTCCTTTTCCTCGCGCTCCCCCGCATGATACTCATAAAACTGAGTAGTCAATTCCTTGAGTAGTGGTAGCCGCATCCGCATCTGGAGGAGCCGTGGAGTCCGTGAGGGAGACCGCCGAACGCTTCCGCGCCGCCGTGGAGAGGCGTGACCTCTCCGCGCTGGAGCACCTGTTCACCGAGGACATCAGGCTGTACAGCCCGGTGAAGTTCCGCCCGTTCGAGGGCAGGCCGATGGTGCTGGGGCTCTTCGGGGTCCTGCTGCGCGTCTTCGAGGACCTGCGCTACGTCGGCCACTTCGACGGCGCGACCGAGACCAGCGCGGACGGCACCGAGGCGCCGGCGTCCGTCCTGCCCTTCCGGGCCACGGTGGACGGCAAGGAGATCCACGGCATCGACATGCTGCACTTCGACGGGGCGGGCCGGATCAAGGAGTTCACGGTGATGGTCCGCCCCCAGTCCGCGGTCCACACCCTGGGCCGGGCCGTCCTGGCCGGCCTCCAGGCGGACGGCCTGGCCTGAGCCCCGTCGCAGCGGTCAGGCCGGGAACCTGCGGTCCACCCAGCGGAAGGTGAACTCGATGAGGACCGCGGCGGCCGCCGCGATCGCCACCGCAGTCCACGGCATCGTGGTGCCGACCAGCTTGAGCTGGAAGAAGTCCTGGAGCCACGGCACGATCAGGACGATCAGGAAGGCCGTACCCATCGCACCCACCAGGGCCGCACGCCACCAGGTGTACGGGCGCGCGATGATCGCGAGGACCCACATCGAGGTCAGGAACAGCGTCAGCGTCGCGGCACTGGTCTCCGCGGGGAGGGCTTCGGCGCCCGTGTAGTGGTGGCGTGCGATCAGGTAGGTGACGAAGGTGGCCGTCGCCGCGATCACGCCGCCGGGGATGGCGTAGCGCATCACCCTTTTCACGAAGTGCGGCTTAGCGCGCTCCTTGTTCGGGGCCAGCGCCAGGAAGAAGGCCGGGATCCCGATGGTGAGGGTGGACAGCAGGGTCAGGTGCCGCGGCAGGAAGGGGTACTCGACCTGCGAGCAGACCACCAGGATGGCCAGCAGCACCGAGTAGACCGTCTTCGTGAGGAAGAGGGTGGCCACGCGCGTGATGTTGCCGATGACCCGGCGGCCCTCGGCGACCACCGACGGCAGTGTGGAGAAGCTGTTGTTGAGGAGGACGATCTGTGCGACCGCGCGGGTGGCCTCCGAGCCGGAGCCCATGGAGACGCCGATGTCGGCGTCCTTGAGGGCGAGCACGTCGTTGACGCCGTCGCCGGTCATGGCGACGGTGTGGCCCCTGGACTGCAGGGCGCCGACCATGTCCCGCTTCTGCTGCGGGGTGACACGTCCGAAGACGGAGTTCCCGTCCAGGACCTCTGCCATCTCGGCCTGCTCCGCAGGAAGCGTGCGGGCGTCGACGGTGTTCTGGGCGCCGGGCAGGCCCAGCTTGCCGGCGACGGCGCCGACGGAGATCGCGTTGTCGCCGGAGATGACCTTCGCCTTGACGTCCTGCTCCTCGAAGTAGCGCAGCGTGTCGGCGGCGTCGGGGCGCAGCCGCTGCTCCAGGACGACCAGCGCGGTCGGCCTGACTCCGGTGGCGACGGCCTCGTCGTCCAGCTCCCGGGCAGAGCGGGCGAGCAGCAGGACCCGCAGGCCCTGTTCGTTGAGGTCGTTGATCTCGTCGAGGGCGGGGTCCCCGGCGGGCAGCAGGACGTCGGGGGCGCCGAGCAGCCAGGTGTTGTTCTCGCCGTCGCCCTCGCTGAAGCTGGCGCCGCTGTACTTGCGGGCGGAGGAGAAAGGCAGGGACTCGGTGCACCGCCACTCGGCGCTGTCGGGGTAGGCGTCGATGATCGCCTGGAGGCTGGCGTTGGGGCGGGGGTCGGACTCACCGAGGGCACCGAGCACCTTCTTGACGTACTCCGGGTCCGCGCCGCCGAGCGGGCGGAGCTCGGTGACGTCCATGCCGCCCTCGGTGAGGGTGCCGGTCTTGTCGAGGCAGACCACATCGACGCGGGCGAGGCCCTCGATGGCGGGCAGTTCCTGCACGAGGCACTGTTTGCGGCCGAGGCGGATGACGCCGATCGCGAAGGCCACGGAGGTGAGCAGGACGAGCCCCTCGGGGATCATCGGCACGATCCCGCCGACGGTCCGGGCGATGGCGTCGTCGAGGTTGTTCTCCTTGACGACGAGCTGGCTGATGATCAGGCCGATGGAGGTCGGGATCATCATCCAGGTGACGTACTTCAGGATGGTGGAGATGCCGGAGCGCAGCTCGGAGTGGACGAGCGTGAACCGGGAGGCCTCTTCGGCCAACTGGGCGGCGTAGGCCTCGCGGCCGACCTTGGTGGCGGTGAACGCGCCGCCGCCGGCGACCACGAAGGAGCCGGACATGACCTGGTCGCCGGGCTTCTTCAGAACGGGGTCGGCCTCGCCGGTGAGCAGGGACTCGTCGATCTCCAGGCCGTCGGATTCGCCGACGGAGCCGTCGACGACCACCTTGTCGCCGGGGCCGAGTTCGATGACGTCGCCGAGGACGATCTCGGAAGTGGAGATCTCGGCGGTCCGGCCGTCGCGGCGGACGCTGGGCCTGGCCTCGCCGATGACGGCGAGGGAGTCGAGGGTCTTCTTCGCGCGCAGTTCCTGGATGATGCCGATGCCGGTGTTCGCGATGATCACGAAGCCGAAGAGGCTGTCCTGGATCGGCGCGACGAAGAGCATGACCACCCACAGGACGCCGATGATGGCGTTGAACCGGGTGAAGACGTTGCCGCGGACGATGTCGGTGGTGGAGCGCGAGGAGCGGACGGGGACGTCGTTGACGTCCCCGCGGGCCACCCGCTCGGCGACCTCGGCCGTGGTCAGCCCGCCCGGCGTGAAGCGGGGTGCCGGCGGCCGTACGGGGTGTACGGGGTCGAGCTCGGTCCCCGCGTCGATGGCCGTGCCGGGACCACCGGTCGGCTCCGGCCCGTCGTGCTCGATCCTCGCCCCATGCGTCATGGTTTCGACGGTAAGCGGGGTTCGAACGCTCCACCCGCCGAAAAGTCCGAAGATACGACTTGGGGATGACCCGAATCGTCCGCTGGTCGCGGCCGGGCCCGGAGCCCTAGGCTCCCGCGGCCCCGTTCGACCGGCCGGCCTGCGCGGCCCCGGCCGCCCCCGCCGGCCCCGCGGCGTGGGCGGCCTCCGCCGCCTGCGTATCGGCGTGCCGCCGGAGGGCCGCCTCACGGCCACGGACGTACCAGATGCCGATCAGGCCGAGGAAGCCGCCGGCCGCGCACGTCCAGACCCACCACAGCTGACCGCGGTCGGCGAACCATCCGTAGAACGGCAGCTGGACCACGAAGAGGGCGAACCAGAGGATCGTTCCTCCGGTGACCGTCGCGACGACGGGGCCCTCCAGGGGCTCGGGCGCCTCATGCTTCGCAGTCCATTTCGCCATGCGGCCAGTTTAAGCGGGACCCGTCCCGGACCCGTCCGGAACCCGTCCGACCAGGACCTCCGCCCGGCAGGTCAGTGTCTACGCGCGGAGATGGACGGCCCTTCCCTGATGTGTTCATACTGAAACGGTTTGGGCGCGGCCCATTTTCTTCGTATGAACCACCCATGAGGACCGTATGAGCACCCCGGCCCCCGCCCCCGCACCCGCCGCTCCGGAGTCTTCCCCCCGAGGGCCCTCCGGCGGGCTGGACCGCCACTTCAAGATCTCCGAGCGCGGCTCGACCGTGGCCCGTGAGGTCCGCGGCGGTTTCGCGACCTTCTTCGCCATGGCGTACATCATCGTGCTGAACCCGATCATCCTGGGCAGCGCGAAGGACATGTACGGCCACCAGCTGGACAGCGGCCAGCTCGTGACGGCCACCGTCCTGACGGCCGCCTTCACCACCCTCCTCATGGGCGTCGTCGGCAACGTCCCCATCGCCCTCGCCGCGGGCCTCGGCGTGAACACCGTCGTGGCCCTCCAGCTCGCCCCGCGCATGAGCTGGCCCGATGCGATGGGCATGGTGGTGCTGGCCGGCTTCGTGGTGATGCTGCTGGTGGCCACCGGACTGCGCGAGCGCGTCATGAACGCCGTCCCGCTGGGCCTGCGCAAGGGCATCGCCATCGGCATCGGCTTGTTCATCATGCTGATCGGCCTGGTCGACTCGGGCTTCGTCTCCCGCATCCCGGACGCCGCGCACACCACCGTCCCGCTGCAGCTCGGCGGCAACGGCCACCTGCACGGCTGGCCCGTCCTGATCTTCGCGGTCGGCACCCTGCTCACCCTCGCCCTGCTGATCCGCAAGGTCCCCGGCGCGATCCTGATCTCGATCGTGGCCATGACCCTGGTCGCGGTCGTCGTGCAGCTCGCCGCCGACCTGCCGGACTCCGGCTGGGGCCTGACCGTCCCGGCCTGGCCCGGCAACCCGGTCGCCGCGCCCGACTTCGGGCTCGTGGGCCAGGTCAGCCTGTTCGGCGGCTTCGGCAAGGTCGGACTGCTCACCGGCATCCTGTTCGTCTTCACCGTGCTGCTGTCCTGCTTCTTCGACGCCATGGGCACGATCCTGGGCGTCGGCGACGAGGCCAAGCTGATCGACAAGAGCACGGGCGAGTTCCCCGGCATCAACCGGGTCCTGTTCGTCGACGGCCTCGCCGTCGCCTCGGGCGGCGCGAGCTCCTCCTCGGCGACCACCTGCTTCGTGGAGTCCACGGCCGGCGTCGGCGAGGGTGCCCGTACGGGCCTGGCGAACGTCGTGACGGGCGCCCTCTTCGCCGTGGCGCTGTTCTTCACCCCGCTGGCCACCATGGTCCCGTCCCAGGCCGCGACGCCCGCGCTGGTCGCGGTGGGCTTCCTGATCCTGTCGGGATCGATCAAGGACATCGACTGGAGCGACTTCACCATCGCCGTGCCGGCCTTCCTGGCCATGGTGATGATGCCCTTCACCTACTCGATCACCAACGGCATCGGCATCGGGTTCATCGCCTTCAGCGTGCTGCGCCTGGCGACCGGCCGGGGCCGCGAGGTCCCGCTCGCCATGTACGTGGTGTCGGCGGTGTTCGTCTTCTTCTACGCGATGCCCGCGCTCGGCCTCGGCTAGCGCACGGGCGGGCTCACGTCAGCCCGTAGAACTTCTCCGTCTCGTCGACGGCCGTCTTGAAGCGCTCGTCGAAGTCGTCGCGAATGAGCGTCCGGACCACATAGTCCTGGACGCTCATTCCGCGTTTGGCGGCATGGATCCGGAGCCTGTCGAGGAGCTCCCCGTCTATGCGCATGCTCAGCACATGTGTCCCCATGCCGAAAGAGTCGGGGCACAGGGTGCGCGCGCGGGTCGCTTTCGGCCGCCGACTCACCCGTACGAGTGACTTGGCGCATACCTGACACGCACCCGCGCGCGACCGGAAACCCGGTGTTCTTTAGCGAGAGTAATGAGTTACTCTAAATACATGCCTGACCTCTCCCATGGCGACGACGCTGCCGCCGTGAACGACCTCCGCTCCGCCGTCATGCGGCTGGGGCGGCGCCTGAAGCACCAGCGCGTCGACGAGTCGCTGAGCCCGACCGAAATGTCGGTCCTCGGCACCCTCGCCCGCTGCGGCCAGGCCACCCCCGGTGAGCTGGCGCGGCGGGAACACGTCCAGCCACCGTCCATGACGCGCATCGTCGCGTTGCTGGAAGCCAAGGGACTGGTCACGCTGGAACCGCACCCCGACGACCGCCGCCAGAAGGTGGTCCGCCAGACGGAGGAAGCCGAAGCGATGCTCGAAGAGAGCCGCCGCAAGCGCAACGCCTTCCTGGCCGGGCTCGCGGCAGAGCTGACCGAGGACGAATGGGCCAAGCTGCGCGCGGCCGCACCCGTCCTGGAGAAACTCGCGCACCTGTAAGGAACGACGCCAGGAGGCGAACGCTTTTGAGTACGGGAAACGGAGCAGACTCCGCACCCGGCCACATATCCACCCCCACCACCGCCGCGCGCACCGCGGCACCCCCGGGCAGGAACCGGGGGATGTTCAGCTCGCTGAGGATCCGCAACTACCGGCTCTTCGCCACCGGCCAGGTCGTCTCGAACACCGGCACCTGGATGCAGCGCATCGCCCAGGACTGGCTGGTCCTCTCCCTGACCGGTTCCGCCTCCGCCGTCGGCATCACCATCGCCCTGCAGTTCCTGCCGATGCTGGTCCTCGGCCTCTACGGAGGCGTACTCGCCGACCGGCTGCCCAAGCGGCCCCTGCTCCTCGCCACCCAGAGCGCGATGGGCCTGACCGGCATCGCACTCGCCGCACTCACCCTCGCCGGCCACGTCCAGGTCTGGCACGTCTACCTCGCGGCCCTGCTCCTCGGCCTGGTCACCGTCGTGGACAACCCGGCCCGGCAGACCTTCGTCTCCGAGATGGTCGGCACGGACCAGGTCGCCAACGCCGTCAGCCTCAACTCGGCCAACTTCCAGTCCGCGCGACTGGTCGGCCCGGCGATCGCGGGTGTGCTGATCACCGCCGTCGGGTCCGGCTGGGCGTTCCTGCTCAACGGCCTGTCCTTCGCCGCGCCCATCGCCGGCCTGCTCATGATGCGGACGAAGGAGCTGCACCCCGTCGAGCCCCGGCCGCGCGCCAAGGGACAGCTGCGCGAAGGCCTGCGCTACGTCGCCGGCCGACCCGAGCTGGTCTGGCCGATCGTGCTCGTCGGCTTCGTCGGCACCTTCGGGTTCAACTTCCCGATCTGGCTCTCGGCGTTCGTGAGCGACGTCTTCCACGGCGACGCGGGCACCTACGGACTCTTCAACACCCTGATCGCGGCCGGCTCCCTCGCGGGCGCCCTGCTCGCCGCCCGCCGGGGGCAGTCCCGCCTGCGGGTGCCCGTGGCCGCGGCCGCGCTGTTCTCCGTACTGCTCCTCGTGGCCGCCTTCGCGCCCGGCTTCCGGCTCTTCGCCGCGCTGCTCGTGCCCATCGGCGTCTTCGGCCTGACGGTCAACGTCACCGCCAACTCCAGCGTGCAGATGGCCACCGACCCCGAGATGCGGGGCCGGGTCATGGCCCTCTTCATGATGGTCTTCACCGGCGGCACTCCGCTGGGCGCCCCGCTGCTGGGCTGGATCACGGACACCTACGGCGCGCGCGTCGGCATGGCCTCGGGCGCTCTCATCTCCCTGGCCGCGTCGGTGACCATCGCCGTGGTCCTGGCCCGTGTCGGCAACCTCCGGCTGCGGGTCGACCGCCGCGGGGTGGCCTTCGTGCCGGCCGTCACCCGACGCCGCGAACTGGTGACGGTGGCCTGACCCGCCACCGCCCGGGGCTCCGCCCCCGACCCCCGCCGGGCCCGACCGGACCCGCGCGGGGGCGGCGCGCACGGCCTACGCTCACCGCATGAGACTGTTCGCCGCCGTTCTGCCCCCGGACGCGGCCGTCGCCGAGCTCACCGCCGCCGTGCACGCGCTGCGCGACGACCGGCTGACCTGGACCGCGCCAGCGGGCTGGCACGTCACGCTCGCCTTCATGGGCGAGGTGCGCGACGACGTGCTCCCCGAGCTGCACGCCCGCCTGGAGCGGGCCGCCCACCGTACGGCGCCCTTCGCGCTGCGCCTGCACGGCTGCGGCCACTTCGGCGACCGCGCCCTGTGGACCGGCGCCGCCGGCGAGCTCGACGCCGTGCGCCTGCTCGCCGACCGGGCCGACGCCGCCGCGCGGCGCGCCGGGATCCCGATGGAGCAGCACCGCCGGTACACGCCGCACCTCACCCTTGCCCGCACCCGCGGCCCCCGGCACGGGCACGGGCACGGGCACGGCGCCCCCACACCGCTGCGCCCCTACCTGGAGGCCCTCGCGGACTTCGAGGGCACGTCCTGGCAGGTGGACACGCTCAGCCTGGTCCGCAGCAGCCTGCCGGTGAGCGGAGTGCCGGGTGAGCAGCCGCGCTACGAAACCGTACGCGCCTGGCCGCTGGTCGGCTGAGCCGCTGCGCACGGCGCACGCCGTGAGGCGGACCGTCCCCGCGGGGACGGTCCGCCTCACGTGTCTTCACGTCTTCACGCCGGGTGACTACCAGCCCCCGGTGCCGATCTCCTTGCGGGCGCCCAGGCCTCCCGAGCCGGTCCCCGGGTAGAGGAAGAGCTTGCCGGTGGAGTTCTGGACGGCGATCAGGTCGTCGGACATCTGCGAGTTCAGCAGGTCGCCGCCGATCAGGTCGGACATGCCGTTCCAGCCGCCCGAGCCGATCTGGATGCGCGGGCTCAGGTAGCCCTTGTCACCGGGGTACATGAAGAGCTTGCCCGTCGACTTCTCCACGGCGACCAGGTCCTGACGGCCGCTGTTGTTCAGGTCCATGCCGGTCAGGTTGGACATGCCGTTCCAGCCGCCCGAGCCGATCTGCTTGCGGGAGGCGAGCTGGCCGCTCGACGTACCCGGGTAGAGGTAGAGCTTGCCGGTGGACTTCTCCACGGCCGCCAGGTCGGCGATCTTGTCGCCGTTGAGGTTGAGGGCGGTCAGGTTCGACATGCTGTTCCAGCCGCCCGTACCGATCAGCACGCGGCTGCCGCCGGACGCGATCGTCGAGTTGTCGGCGCCCTTGTAGAGCCACAGCTTGCCGGTGGACTCCTCCACCGCGACGATGTCGTCCCTGCCGTCGCCGTTGAAGTCGCCGCCGGTCAGGTTGGACATGCCGTTCCAGCCGCCCGTACCGATCAGGACGCGGCTGCCGCCGGACGCGATGGTGCCGTTGGCGGCGCCCTTGTAGAGCCACAGCTTGCCGGTCGAGGCCTCCACCGCGGCGACGTCGACCACGCCGTCGCCGTTGAGGTCGGCCGCGGCCAGGTCGGTCATGCCGGTCGTACCGGGGGACGGGTCGCCGGGACCGGGGATGCCGGGCTCCGGGGTGGGAGTGCCGCAGTTCTTGCTGGTCAGGGCCTTCGACCAGGAGCCGCTGCCGCTGAAGGGGCTGCCATTGAACACCGTGCGCTGGTCGTCCGCCTGGTAGCGCTGCTCGTAGTGCAGGTGGGCGCCGGAGGAGTTGCCGGTGCTGCCGACGACGCCGATCTGCTGGCCGGCCTTGACGGTGGCGCCGTTGGAGATGCTGAAGCCGTTGAGGTGAGCGTAGACCGTCGACCAGCCGCCACCGTGGTTGATGACGACGTACTTGCCGTAGCTGCGGTTGCCCAGGTCGGTCACCTGTGCCACACCGCCGGCGCTCGCCACCACGGGCGAGTTGAGCGTGGACCCGCCGTGCGTCCAGTCGACCGCGTGGGCGGTGGGGCTGTGGTACGAGCGGGAGGCGCCCTGCCAGGTCTCCCCGCACCTGAACGGCATCTGGAAGTCGGGGCGGTTGTCACCGGAAGCCGCCGCCATGGCCATGGGGGCCGGGCCCTCGGGCAGGCCCAGCTCGGCGGCGGTCAGCTCGGGCAGGTCGCCGTGCGGGTCCTCCGCACCGCCGTCGGCGTTCGCGCCGCCGGCCGAGAGGGCCACCGCGGCGACGGTGGCGCAGACCAGACCGGTCGCTATCCGGACCCGGCGGGACATGAACCGGGCGAGGGGGGAGGTGGTCTCAACAGACATGGGGGTGCTTCCAAACCGGCACGAGGGTGCCAAGAAAAGGTGTCAGGGAAGGGGAGTTGCGAAAGGTGAGCGGGGAGATGCGCCGCGACGCGGGGCTACCAGCCCCCGGAGCCGATCTCCTTGCGCGCCCCCAGACCCGTGCCGGTGCCCGGGTAGAGGTAGAGCTTTCCGGTGGCCTTCTCGACGGCGACGAGATCGTCGTTCGCGTTCGAGGTGAAGTCGCCGCCGATCAGGTCGTTCATGCCGTTCCAACCGCCGGAGCCGATCTCCTTGCGGGAGTTCAGGCCGCTGCCGTTGCTGGTGTAGAGGTAGAGCTTTCCGGTGGACTGCTCGGCGCCGACGACATCGGTCCTGCCGTCGTTGTCGATGTCCATCCCGACGAGGTCGTGCAGGCCGTTCCAACCGCCGCTGCCGATCATGACGCGGCTGCTGCCGCCGCCGATCGATCCGGCGCCGTTGCCCTTGTAGAGCCACAACTTGCCGGTGGACCTCTCGACGCCCGCGACATCGGCCCTGCCGTCGCCGTTGAAGTCACCGCCCATCAGCTCGGACATGCCGTTCCAGCCGCCCGAGCCGATCTCCTTGCGGGAGTTCAGGCCGCTGCCGGTGCCCGGGTAGAGGTACAGCTTTCCGCTGGCCTCCTCCACCGCGACGATGTCCTCCCGGCCGTCGCCGTTGAAGTCGCCGCCGGTCAGGTTGGACATGCCGTTCCAGCCGCCCGAGCCGATCAGGACGCGGCTGCCGCCGGACGCGATGGTGCCGTTGGAGGCGCCCTTGTAGAGCCACAGCTTGCCGGTCGAGGCCTCGACGCCGACCACGTCGTCCACGGCGTCGCCGTTGATGTCGGCGGCGACGAGGTCGGTCATGCCGGGTGCGGGCGCCGGCGGGGTGGTCACGTCGTCGGCGATGTTCTTGTAGCGGACGGGCTGGTAGGGGCCGTAGCCCGGGTAGTACGGGTAGTCGTAGACGCGGTGGTGGACTCCGCTGGGGGTGAAGTCGAAGCCCCAGTACTGGGTGCGGCCGGAGTTGGCCCACTTCTCGAAGAGGACGACGTGGCCGGCAGAGCCCGCGTCGTCGTCCAGCAGGGCGTCGCCCGCCTTTAGTTCCGCCTTGGTGATCGGCTCGGTCACGCCGCGGGAGGCGAAGGTGTTGGTGGCCGGCTGGAAGTCCAGGTCCCAGGCCATCGAGACAAAGCCCGAGCAGTCCGTGCGGTATCCACCGTGACGGCCGGCGCCGGAGTAGACCAGGCCGATGCCGACCCAGCTCTTGGCCCGGGCTATCACCGAACTGCGGGTGATCTTCGTGGTGGCCTCCGCGGCGAAGGCCGTCGCCCGGGACTCCCCGTCGACCGGCCCCTCGGGGCCCTGGCCGGGGCTGCCGTAGTCGGGGTTGGCGGGCGGCTCGGCGGTGACCGCCGCCGGGGCGGCGACCGCCGCGGTGTCGACGGCGACGACGGCGCCGGCGGCGACGGCCCCGGCGACGAGGGCGGCTACGGCGGCATGGCGGGCGTTCAACCCGTATCGGGACATGGTTGTGCTCCGGTTCTGGTCGGGCGAGGTCTGGGGTGACGGCCGGGAGCGCGGGCTCGACCGGCGGTGGCGCTGCATGATGTGCGGTAAGTGAGGTCGCGGTGCGTGATGTGCGCGGTGCGTGATGTGCGCAGTGCGTGATGTGCGCGGTGCGTGCGACGTGGCGGACGGACGGCTGTCCTGCAGGTACAGCGGTCCCGCGGGGCGACGCGGTGGTGCGGGCGGTGATGCGGGGCGATCCGGCTACGGGACCTTACGGACGGCTCGTCGCCGCTGTCGGCAGGGCTCCGGCGGGGCCCGCCTGACCGGCCGTGCTGCCCGACACCGCGACCGGGTGGGCCGGGGCGTGGGCGGAGGCCATCGGTGCGACGGAGGTGATGCCGAGGGTGAGGGCGACGACCGCGGTGGCCCGGAGCATTCCCTTGCGCATGGCGTGGTTCGTCCTTTCGGTATGCATGGCTGGTGGCTTGAACCCATCGCCCTCGGACGTCCCGCGGTGGCGTCCGTTGAGGGGCTTCAGGGCCTTCGGTCCTTGCCTCCGGGGCGGCTGCCCCGCTGACAGGCATTAGATTCGCCGCTGCCAGGGCCGGACGGAAGAGAGATCAACTGGCCCGAAAGGGCCTTGGCCGGACCCGTCCACAGTGGCCTGATCCGGTTGCCTCCACGCATGCGAAAGGCCGCCCGGCGGGACCACTTTCGTGAACCCGCCGGGCGGCCTTCGTGTGCGGCGCCTGCCGGAGCGGCGCCTGCGGGCCTCAGGCCCGCGCCGGCAGCCAGCCCTCCTGGACGGCCCGGGCCCCGGCCTCGAAGCGACTGCGGGCGCCGAGCCGTTCCATCAGCTCGTTGGCGATGCGCCGGGCCGTACGCGAGGAGACCCCCAGCCGCTTGGCTATCGCCTCGTCCGTGTGCCCCTCCGCCAACAGGCGTACGGCGGCGGCCTGCTGGGAGGTCAGCCCGTCCGGACCCAGGACCGCCACCTCCGCCAACGGCTGCGCCGTCGCCCACGTCGACTCGAAGAGCGCGCAGAGGGCGACCAGCATCCCGTGCCCGCTCAGGACGACGGCACCCGCCGCGGAGTCGTCGCTCACCGGGATCAGCGCCGTCCGGCGGTCGACGATGAGCATCCGGGTCGGCAGCGACGCTGCCGTACGGACCTGGCCGCCGAGCTCCGTGAGCCAGTTGGCGTGCTCGACGGAGGGCCGACTGTTGCGCACGCTGTCGAGATAGAGGGTGCGCATGCGGACGCCGCGTTCCAGCAGCGTTCTGTTCAGAGGGCGCGAGGCGGCCAGGGCCGACTCGCTCAGCGTCGCGTCCGGCGAGAACGCCAGCAGCTCCTCCTTCGTCTCCCTGGTCAGCGCGACCAGTCGGTCACGGACCGCGTCGAGCCCGATGAGCTGCTCCACGCCGGGGTGTCGGGCGGCCGGCCGCAGCTCCGAGTACTCGGAGATCAGCCTGGCCGCGGCGGCCCGGGACGCCTCCAGCCGCTGCTGCTGCGCGGCGAGCTCCGCCTGGCCCCGGGCCATCAGGATCTCCATCCCGATGTCCGGGGAGACGGCCCGCAACCGCCCGCTGTCGTCGGCCGACGGCTGGACCAGGGCCAGCTCACTCAGCAGGTCCAGGGCCTCGCGTACGCCGCTCTCGCCGATCCCGACGGCGTCGGCGAGCGCGGCGACACCCGACCCGGGTTCCATGAGCATGGCGCGGTATACGGCTTCGGCTCTCGCATCGAGGCCCAGTTCGGTCAACATGTGGTTCCCCCCACCCCGTTGGCACTTCACTGTGAAAGATCATCTCAAAGAAGCGGCGGATGGCCAGATGCGTCCACGGCCGCAACCGGCCTGCCGGATCGGTGTCGGGCACGGGGGCGGCGACGCGACGGTGGAGGCATGTACCTCGTCCATGCCCGTCTGCGGACGGTGCCCCCGGTGGAAGTGCCCGACGATCTGCGCGAGGCTGCCCGCGCCGGCCTGAGGCCGAGGGACCGGGTGGAGCACCTGGCGGTGCACCCGCAGTCCGCGGAGCACTTCACCCTCGGCTTCTACCTCCTCTCGGACTCCCTGGAGGAGGCGGAGCGGCACGCCGAGTCGGTCTGCCGCCGCCTGCTCGGCGCGCGGGCCCTGCCCGCGGCCCGCCTGCTGGACGTCGGCGTCCCGCTGATGCCGGTGTCCCTGATGGAGCGGCGGAGCGGCTGACAGCCGGGGGCGCGGCGACCGCTGTCCTCATCCGTCCACGGACGGTTTGGGCCAGCAGATACCCCTTCTCCCCCCGCTGAGCTGCGGCTTAGCTATGTCTCACCGGAAAGGGACAGCGCCACCGCGGGGTGCGGGACCGACCGGGAAGCCACCGCCGACACGCCTCATGGCAACCGAAGGGACACCGGACATCATGAACGCCACCCGCCTCGTCAAGGCCGCCGCGGTCGTCGCCCTCGCCCTGGTCCTGGGCACCCCGGCGGTGGCTTCCGCCGCCCCGATCGCCGCCGCCAAGCCCCCGGTCGCCGCCCAGAACGGTGACATGAGCTGGCAGTGACCGCCCGGCCACGGCCGGCAGCGCACCCCTCGCGGCACAGCCCCTGCGTCCACGACGCAGGGGCTGCCGCGTTAGGCTCGACGGGTGGACCCCAAGACCCGAAACCGTGTGATGGCCGGTGTGCTCGTGCTGATGTTCCTCGTCGTCGCCGTGGCTGCCGCCACCGGCCAGTAGGCCTGCACCTCCTCGCCCGGCCCCAGCTCGATGGCGCCCGGCACCCGGCGCCGGGGCGAGTCTCCGGCGTACGCAGAATCGGCGAGCGGACCGGTGACCGGCCCTGCGGTCGGCCCGCTGCCCCGGGACGCGCCGACACACGAGGAGCGGCCGAGCGCCCTGCTCTTGCCTGGAGTGGACTCGAAGCAGTTGGCTTGTGCCCCATGAAGTACACGCAGCTCGGACGCACCGGACTCAAGGTCAGCCGACTCGTCCTCGGCACGATGAACTTCGGTCCGCAGACAGACGAACCGACCAGCCACGGCATCCTGGACGCCGCCCTCGCCGCAGGTCTGAATTTCGTGGACACGGCCAATGTGTACGGGTGGGGTGAGAACAAGGGGCGCACCGAGGAGATCATCGGAACCTGGTTCGCCCAAGGCGGCGGCCGCCGCGACAAGACCGTCCTGGCCACCAAGGTCTACGGCTCCATGTCCCGTGAGGGCGAGACCTGGCCCAACGAGGACCGCCTGTCGGCACTGAACATCCGCCGGGCCGTCGAGGCCAGCCTCAAGCGGCTCCAGACCGACCACATCGACCTGTACCAGTTCCACCACATCGACCGCCGGACCCCCTTCGAGGAGATCTGGCAGGCCGTCGACGTGCTGATCCAGCAGGGCAAGATCCTCTACGCCGGCTCCTCCAACTTCCCCGGCTACAAGATCGCCCAGGCCAATGAGACGGCCGCCCGGCGCGGGATGGTCGGCCTGGTCAGCGAGCAGTGCCTCTACAACCTCGCCGAACGGCGGGCCGAGATGGAGGTCGTCCCGGCCGCCCAGGACTACGGCCTCGGGGTCATCCCGTGGTCGCCGCTGCACGGCGGACTGCTGGGCGGGGTCATCAAGAAGGAGGCCAAGGGCGGCCGCCGCGCGTCGGGGCGCTCCGCGGACGCGCTGGCCAACAGTTCGGTACGGGCCCAGGTTCAGGCGTACGAGGACCTGGTCGACAAGCACGGCCTGGATCCCGCCGAGACCGCCCTGGCCTGGCTGCTCACCCGGCCGGGAGTGACGGGCCCCATCGTCGGCCCGCGCACCGCCGAGCAGTTGGACGGTGCTCTGCGCGCGCTGGAACTGGAGCTCGGCGAGGAACTGCTGACCGGCCTGGACGAGATCTTCCCCGGGCCGGGACCGTCCCCGGAGGCCTTCGCCTGGTAGTCGAACAGCCGTCCGCACGGTGGTCGCCGTCCTCTCGGGCGGCGGCCGCCTCCACCCCTTCGGCCGTCAGGACGCCGGCCCGGCGTCGTGCCCGGGGCGGTAGGGCCCGCCGATGCCCCAGGCCTGGTGCAGGACCGCGGCGAACTCCCCCGCGAGCCGGTGCTCGCCGGAGGCGTTGGGGTGGGTGCCGTCGTAGGTGTCCCGGTGGATGTCGTAGGCGGCCGGGCGCGCGGCCAGCAGGATCGGAGAGGTGTCCGTGGTGAGGTCGGCCACGGCCTTCGCGAGGAGCTCGTTGAACCGGGCCACCTCGGCCGCGAAGGGGGCGTCCTCCTCTGCGCGGCTGTTCGGGATGACGGGCAGCAGCACCATGCGGACGCCGGGGCGGGCGGAGCGGGCGCCCGCTATGAAGCGGCGGACGTTGTCGGCGGTCTGCCCGGCGTCGGTGTAGAAGCCGAGGTCGATCAGGCCCAGGGAGACCAGCAGGACGTCCGGGCGGTGCGCGGCCACGGTCTCGCCCATGACGGGCGCCATGTGCTGCCAGCCCTCGCCCCAGCCGGCGAGGTGGCGGCGGGCGTGCTCGGGGAAGCCGGGGGCGGCGTACTCGTGGCTGATGGGCGCGTCGGCGGCGGTGTCGTAGACCTCGCAGCGCGGGCCGACGATCCGGTAGGGGCCGCCGAAGGTCGAGTTGAGGTGCTGCCACATCCGGTAGCGCCAGGTGTAGTCGCCGGCGCGTCCGATGGTCATGGAGTCGCCGACGAACATGAAACGCATCCGGTCATCATCGCGGATCGCGCGACAGAAGCCTCTGTGACGCCGGACACGCGCCACGTACTGGCACGCTGGGAGGATGCGCCTGCCCCTGCCGTCCGCCGCCCTCGCCGCCGCAGCACTCGCCGCCGCCCTCGCCGCCGTGCTGCCGGGCACGGCGTCCGCCGCGCAGCCCCCCGGCGCCTCCTCGTTCACCATCTCGGACCCGCGGATCAAGGAGTCGAGCGGGCTGGCGGCCAGCCGCATCCATCCGGGCGTCTACTGGACGCACAACGACAGCGAGGACGGCCCCTACGTCTACGCGGTGGACTCGGCCACCGGCGACACGGTGGCCCGGGTGACCATGGCGGGGATCGGCAGGCCGCGCGACATCGAGGCGATCTCGCTGGGCCCGGACGGCCTGCTCTACGTCGGGGACATCGGCGACAACCGCGGCGGCACCTGGGACCACGTGTGGATCTACCGCTTCCAGGAGCCGAGCCGACTCGGTGATGTCACCGTCAAGGCAACGCAGTTCACGGTGCGGTACGAGGACGGGCCGCGCGACGCCGAGTCCCTGATGGTCCATCCGGTGACGGGCCGCGTCTACATCGCGAGCAAGGACCAGAGCAAGGGCGCGCTGTACGAAGGCCCCGCGAAGCTGTCGACGGGCGGGGCCAACGTCTTCCGGCGGGTCGCGCCCGTCCCGTGGGTGACGGACGGGGCGTTCTCCCCGGACGGGAACCGGCTGACCCTGCGTGGCTACTTCACCGCCCGGACGTACCCGTGGAAGGACGGCCGGCCGGAAGGCGAGGGCGAGCGGGTGAACGCCCCGTGGCAGGGGCAGGCGGAGTCGGTGACCTACACGGTGGACGGCTCGACGCTCATGTTCGGCTCGGAGGGCACCAACAGCAAGGTGATCGCGGTCCCGGTGGCCGCGGCGGCGCCGTCCGGCGGTTCCGCCTCGCCGCAACCGGGATCTCCACCGGACGCGGCGACCTCACCGGGCCCGACGGGCGGCTTCGGCAAGGGCGCCCTGGTCCTCGCGGGCGGCCTGGCCCTGGTCTTCGGTGCGAAGCGCCTCTTCCGGCGCCGCACGCAGGACTGACGGGGCTGACGGAGCCGACGGGACTGACGGGGCGGGACCTCGCGCACCGCGCCGCCGCGGGCCCGCGGGGGTCACGCGTGTCCGAGGTCCGGGTCCGCGGCCTGGGCGTCCGGGGCCGGAACCGAGCCCGTGTCGGCGGCCGGCCGCAGTGCGAACTCGTCCGAGGCCATCGAGTCCAGGACCGGCGGGGCCGGCCGCAGCGGCGCCGGCATGACCGCGGCCTCGGAGTGGCCGCCGCAGCCGTAGGACAGCGACACCAGGCGTCCGTCGGCCGGGCTGAACTCGTTCGCGCAGACGCCGAAGGCCTGGCCGAGCGAACCGCCGACGGCGACGAGGAAGCCGCAGGAGACACAGGACGCCGGGGCGGCCTGCGCCATCGGGGTCTTCGCCCCGAAGGACTCGTCCCAGCGGTCGGCCGCGCCGTGCAGCCCGTAGCGGGAGAGCACGCGCGCCCGGCGCATGCCGAGTTCCTCGGCGACCGCCGTGATGGATCCGCGGGCCGGAACGGTCACACGGTCGGTGACGTCGGCGTCCTCCGCCTCGACGAGTTCGGCCATCTCGGTGGAGACCACGGAGTTCGGCGGCGGGGCGTCCTCGTCCGACCAGCCCGGCTCCAGCCTCAGGTCATCGGCCTCGGTGGGCAGCAGGTCGCCCGGGCCCATGTCGCCGGGGCGCAGCCGGTCGCTCCACGGCACCCACTCGGGGGCCAGCAGGGCGTCGTCGCCGGGGAGCAGCACCGTTTCGTCGAGGGTGACGTTCTTGGCCCGGGAGGCGCGGGCCACGGTGACGGCCCAGCGCCAGCCGCGGTATCCCGGTTCCTTCGACTCGAAGAAGTGGGTGACGACGCGGTCGCCCTCCGCCACGGCGGAGACGTGCGCGCCCACCACACCGGGGAAGGCGGCCTCCTCGGCGGCCGCGCGGGCGAGTTCCACCGCCTCGACGCACAGGCGGTCGGGGGTACGCGGGGTACGGCTTCGCGTCGTCGCAGCACTCACTGGTCTCGTTCTCTCCTACGCCGTCTCACGTGTGCGCCGTCCGTACTGTCGTCCACAACGACCCGGTGGTGCTGTCCGTACGAGGCGCGGGCGGAGCGGACCAGAGGGCCGCGTCGACGTCCGCACCCGATCGGACTCCGGGCACACCCCACTGCGATCCATTCTGCGGGATCACGAAGAGGCGCGCGGCCAGGAGCAACCGCCGGTGGCGCGCTACGCACGCTACCTCCTCTCAAGCCCTGGGCACACATGCAAGGTCCGATTCGCGGACAAGCCGCCGGTTCCGCGACGCGCCGGGAGGCGTCCGCGGGGGCCCGGGTGGGGCACTATGTCGAGTGTGGCACCCGCACGGTCGTCCGACGACGGCTCGGGACCGGCCAGGCGGGCCGGCCGGGCTGTCGGGCGTGCTCTGCACCGTCCGATCACCGGTCCGGCCAAGGGGATCCGGCGGGCCACGCACGCGCACGGAGCGGGCGAGTCGGGCCTGGGCAAGCTGATCGAGCTGCACGCGATCAACGGCGCGGGCGACATGATGATCACGGTGGCACTGGCGTCGACGGTGTTCTTCTCCGTGCCGACGGACGAGGCGCGGGGCCGGGTGGCCCTGTACCTGGCGATCACGATGGCGCCCTTCACGGTGCTGGCCCCGGTGATCGGTCCGCTGCTGGACCGGCTGCCGCACGGCCGCAGGGCCTCGATGGCGGCGGCGATGCTGGCGCGGGCGCTGCTCGCCGTGACCATGTCGGGAGCGGTGGCCACGGGGGGTCTGCAGCTGTATCCGGCGGCACTGGGCGTGCTGGTGGCGTCCAAGTCGTACGGAGTCGTACGCAGTGCCGTGGTCCCGCGGCTGCTCCCACCGAAGTTCTCACTCGTCAAGGCGAACTCCCGGGTCACGCTGGCCGGTCTGCTGGCCACGGGCGCAGCGGCGCCGGTGGCTGCCGGGCTGAACTCGATCGGGCCGCAGTGGCCGCTGTACGGGGCCTGCGTCGTCTTCCTGGTCGGCACCTTCGCCGCGTTCACGCTGCCGCACAAGGTGGACGAGGCGAAGGGCGAGCGCCGCGCCCGGCTGTCGACGCACGAGGCGCACTCGAAGCGGCCGGGGCTGCGGACGGTCAGCCGCAGCGTGCTGTGCGGGCTGCTGGCGAACGCGGCGATGCGCGGACTGTCCGGATTCCTGATCTTCTTCCTGGCGTTCCTGCTGCGCGAGCACCCGCTGGCGGGGCAGAGCGCGGCGGTGTCCCTGGGCATCGTCGGCGTGTCGGCGGGGGTGGGCAACGCCTGCGGGACGGCGGTGGGCGCGTGGCTGCGGGCGCGGGCGCCGGAGGCGATCGTCGCGTCGGTGCTCTGCGTGACGCTGGGGGTGGCGGTGCTGGCGGCCGTCTTCTACAGCGGGCTGTTCGTGGCGGTGCTGGCCGCGACGGCGGGCTTCTGCCAAGCGCTGGCGAAGCTGTCGCTGGACGCGATGATCCAGCGGGACGTGCCGGAGGCGGTGCGGACCTCCGCGTTCGCCCGTTCGGAGACGCTGCTCCAGGTGGCGTGGGTGATGGGCGGGGCGATCGGCATCGCGCTGCCGCTGAACGGCGTACTGGGCATGTCGGTGGCGGCGGCGATCGTCGCGCTGGGCGCGGCCATGGCAGTCCGCGGCGTCATCTCGGCCCCTCGCCACCACTCCCGGCAACGCCCGTCCCGCCCCAGCGTGGCCTGACCCCCCGGCTCCCGCCCGTCGCGGCCGCGCCCGTACGGGCGCGGTGGCGACGACACGCGCACGGTTCCCGGCGGGAGTCACGCCCGCCCCCCGGTGGAACCCTGACGACGGCACGCCCGCCCCGGTGGGGAGCCACAGGGCGCCACGCCCACCCCCGAACGGCCACCCGGCCGGAAGCCGAACGGCGGCGCGCCGCGGGCCTGCGGTACCCCGTGCAGCGGCGCAGCCCAGGGGCCCGATAGCCTTCGGCTCATGACCGCACCGCTTTTCTCGGGTAGGGCCCGCCGCAGCGTCGCGGCCCTCGGAGCCGTGTCCGCCGGCCTCCTCCTTCTCTCCGCCTGCGACAAGCCGACCCCGCTCGCGACCGTGACGGTCGGCAGCGAGTCGGTTTCCGCCGAGGCCACTTGCCACAACGACGGCAAGGAGCTCTCCGTGGACGAGGTCCAGGAGTGCCTCACGAACCTGAAGAACCCCAAGACCATCGAGTACGGCCGCGGCGACACGCTGCGGCTCGGCGTCGAGCCGGCGATCGTCGAGGACGGCAAGCGCTGGTCGGCGGTGCTCGACGGCCAGCCGATCACCGAGCCCTCGTCGAACACCTACCGCAGCTTCCCCGGCGCCGACGTCTTCGCGACGGGCGGCCAGGGCGAGGCCCCGACCTCGAAGAGGCTGGCGTTCCTGCAGATCGACGAGGCCGGCAAGCCGCTTGCCGTCTGGTCCTTCAACCTCAAGCTCAAGTAACCGGGCGACACCGGTGCGCGCGCTCGTCGTGACGGCGGTGGGGGCGGAGTCGGACTCCGTCCTCGCCGGTCTGACCCCTCATCCGGACAGTCCCGGTCCCGAGCCGCGCACGCTCCCCCCGGGGCGTCCCCGGACGCAGTCCGGGGCGGGATACCCCGTCACCCGCCGGGACCTGCCGGGCATCGCCCTCGACGTGCTCGTCGGCGGCGTCGGTCCCGCGGCGGCCGCCGCGGGCACGGCCACGGCGCTGGCCCTCGGCGAGTACGAGCTCGTCGTCAGCGCCGGCATCGGCGGCGGGTTCGCGCCCGCCGCGCCGGTCGGCTCCCTGGTGGTCGCGGACGCGATCGTCGCCGCCGACCTCGGGGCACAGACCCCCGAAGGGTTCCTCGACGTGGCGGCGCTGGGCTTCGGGCACAGCGTGCACCTGCCGCCCGCCGAACTGGCCGCCCGGGCCGCGGAGGCGACCGGGGCCCTGCTGGCGCCCGTACTGACCGTGTCCACCGTGACCGGAACCGCCGACGGGGCGGCCGCTCTCACGGCCCGGCACCCGCTGGCCGGTGCCGAGGCCATGGAGGGCTTCGGGGTGGCGGAAGCGGCCGCCGCGTACGGCCTGCCCGTGCTGGAGATCCGCGCCGTGTCCAACACCGTGGGACCGCGCGACCGTGCCGCCTGGCGGATCGGGGACGCGCTGGCGGCGCTCGCCGAAGGCTTCCGCGTGCTCGGGCCCGTACTCGCGAACTGGGGAGAACGCCATGAGCAACACCACCACCGTGGCCGACGGTGAAGCGCTGAAGATCGCCTATTCGCCCTGCCCGAACGACACGTTCGTCTTCGACGCATGGGCGCACGGCCGGGTACCGGGCGCCCCGGCACTGGACGTCACCTTCGCGGACATCGACATCACCAACGGGATGGCCGAGCGCGGCGAACTGGACGTGCTGAAGGTGTCGTACGCGGTGCTGCCGTGGGTGCTGGAGGAGTACGCGCTGCTGCCCTGCGGCGGTGCGCTCGGGCGCGGCTGCGGACCGCTGGTCCTGACCCGGGAGCCCGGCCTGGACCTGGTGGGGAGGACCGTCGCGGTGCCGAGCGAGCGCTCCACCGCCTACCTGCTGTTCCGGCTGTGGGCGGCGGACGTGCTGCCGGAGGGCGTCGGCGAGGTGGTCGTCCTGCCGTTCCACGAGATCATGCCGGCGGTGCGCGACGGCCGGGTGGACGCCGGACTGGTCATCCACGAGGCCCGGTTCACCTACCAGGACTACGGGCTGCACTGCCTGGCCGACATGGGCGAGCACTGGGAGTCCGCCACCGGCCTGCCGATCCCGCTCGGCGCGATCATCGCGAAGCGCTCGCTGGGGGCGGAGCGGCTGCGCGAGCTGGCCGCATCGGCGCGCGCCTCCGTTCGGATGGCCTGGGACGACCCGCAGGCCTCCCGCCCGTACGTGCGCGCACACGCTCAGGAACTGGACCCGGTCGTCGCCGACCAGCACATCGGGCTGTACGTCAACGAGTTCACGGCGGACCTGGGCGAATCCGGCTACGCGGCAGTGCGCGGGCTGCTGACGAGGGCCGCGGCCGAGGGGCTGGTACCGGCCATCGCGCCGGACGCGCTCGCCTTCCCGTAGCCGGTGCGGGCGCCGTACGCGACGGCGCCCCGCCGCTCGCAGGAAACCCTGTACGAGGGGCGGGGCGCAGGTGCCTACGCGGTCAGACGTCGAGCTGGTCGGCCACCGCGCGCAGCAGACCGGCGATCTTCGTGCCGTGCGCCTTGTCGGGGTAGCGGCCGCGCTCCAGCATCGGGGTGATGTTCTCCAGCAGGGTGGTGAGGTCCTGCACGATCGAGGCGAGCTCGTCGGGCTTGCGGCGCTGGGCGGCCGCTACGGACGGCGCCGGATCCAGCACGGTCACCGAAAGTGCCTGGTCACCGCGTTGTCCGGCGACGACACCGAACTCGACTCGCTGACCGGGCTTGAGGGCATCGACCCCGGCGGGGAGCACCGACGAGTGGACGAAGACGTCGCCGCCGTCGTCACGGGAGAGAAAGCCGAAGCCCTTCTCACTGTTGAACCACTTGACCTTGCCGGTAGGCACGTCCGTCCTCTGTCCTTGTGCTCGTCGGGGGTCCGAAGGGCCGCGAACGGCTCCGGACAACAGCGCAGCGGGTCATGTGTGACCCGCCACCTCAAGGCTAATGGTCGGGGACCGGGTGACAAGACGTTCCCCGGTCCTTCACGGTCGGCTGCTTCGGCCAGGGAACTACCCTGGTGAGGTGACTGTTACTCCTCATGCGGACGAAGCGCGGCCCGGCGACGGACTGGTCAGGGCCGGCGGCATCGTGTTCATCGCCGGTGCCGTGGCCACTCTGGCCACGATGGCCCCGCTGTTCCTCGGCACCGACCCGTTCCCGTCGTACGCGTGGGCCGTGTGCATGCTGATGGGCGTCGGCTTCGCGATCTCCGCCGCGGGCGTGCTGCGCTCGGCGGCCGCACAGCGCAACGCGGCGCGCGCCTCCCAGGAGCCCCGGGCCCTGCCCGGCCGCACGCCCTAGACGGGCTGCACGGCGACGTACCCCGCGAGCCACCGCGGCAGCGCGGTGAGGTCCGCCAGCACCACGTCCGCGCCCGCGGCGCGCAGTTCCGGCTCCGGGCACGGGCCGGTCGGCACCGCCACGGACAGTGCACCGGCCGTCCGGGCACCGCGTACGTCACCGATGTGGTCGCCGACGTAGATCTGCGCCCCGTGCTCGCGCAGCGCACCCGCCTTGGCCTCCGCCCACAGCCAGCCGATCACCGCGTCCGGCTCGATGCCGAGGTGCTCCAGGTGCAGGCGGGCGTTGGGCTCGTGCTTGGCGGTGACGACGATCGCGCGGCCGCCCATCGCCTGGACGGCGGCGACGGCCTCGCGGGCGCCGGGCATGGCCGGGGTCGGCGCGATGGCGTGGTCGGGGTAGATCTCCCGGTAGCGGTCCGCCATGGCCGGGATCTCGGCCTGCGGGAACCAGTACGCCAGCTCCTCGTCCAGCGGCGGGCCCAGGCGGGTGACCGCCGCGTCGGCGTCGATGTACGTCCCCGTCTCGGCCGACAGCGCCCGGTAGGCGGCGTGGATCCCCGGGCGGGAGTCGATCAGGGTCATGTCGAGGTCGAAGCCGACGGTGAGGTTCATACCGCCCATTGTGCCGAGGGCAGCGGACGGTGGTGGACGGTGCGGCGAACCTTCCCGGAACTCGTGTTCAACCTTTTCGACGCGGCGCGGGACTTCGGGCCCGGCTACCGGCGGGACGGGATACGGGACCAGGGCCCCCGACCGGAGGCCGGACACCACGCGACAGCCGGCGGCCTCGACTTCGAGACCTTCGCCCGGCGTCGCCTCAGCGCCGGCGCGCCCGCCACACCAGGTACAGCACGGACGCCAGCGCGGCGCCCCGCAGCAGCCACGGCCACATCCCCTGAACCGCGCCGCCGACCTGGTCGTCGGCGAGGCTCTCGCCCCACGTGCCGTTGGTACGGCCCCATAGCCACACCGCGGCGCCCGCGAGGAACACTCCGGGCGGCCCGAAGACGGCCCACTTGCGTTCGGCGGGCCCCAGCACCCGGGAGGCGTACGGCAGCAGCCAGCCGATGACGAGCAGCAGCCACTGCCCGCTGACGACACCGGCGACGAGGACCGCCGCGGCCAGCAGCAGGAAGGCGTTGGGCCGCGGACGGGCCGGAGCCGTGGCCTCCTCCGGCTGCGCCCCGGCCTCCGCGGCGGCCGCCGCCTTCGCCCGCCGCCGCTCGCGCAGGAACCGTACGAGGGTCCGCGTACGCGAGTCCGGCGGCCCGGGTGCACCCGCTGCCCCCGCCGCCTCCTCCTCGGCGTCCTGCCCCGGCTCCTTCTCGAACGGGCCCGGCATCTCGATGCCGCCCGCGAAGCCCTCGACCTGCGGGCCGCGTCCGTAGCTGCCGGGCGTCATCCGCCACCAGTCGGGCTCGGCGCCGCCGGACGGTCCGAGCTCGTCCAGCCCGGCCAGGTGCGGCGGCACGTTCTGCGCCTCGGGCTCCTGCTCGGGCGCCGGCCGCGGCGGGGGCACCCCGGGCAGGCGCAGTCGGCCGGCGGCCCGCTGGGCGGGCACCGACGGGACCTGCTCGGCGGGGCCTGCGGCGGAAGCCGCGCCCTGCCGGGAGCCGAGGGCGTCCAGGACCTCCTCGGGCGTGCCGATGCGTTCCAGGATGCGGCGTACGGCCGCCGGGGTCTCCGGGTCGTACTTGGCGCGCCGACGGTCGATCTCGTCCCGCAGGCCCGCCACGAGCCTCATCCGGTCACCGGAGGCGAGGTGCCGTCGTTGCGCCAAGTCCCCGACGGCGCTCAGATATTCGTAGACCAGGTGGTCGCTTTCGATCCCCACGCCCAGGCTCCTCCCGTACCGCCTCTCCCGAAGGTAGCGCGTGCACCCGTGGAGCCGCCCCGGGCGCAGCGGATACCGTTGGCCGGATGGGGACCGGCCGACACGACCGGCCGACGCGACCGGGAGGCGACTGTGCCCGAGCCAAGCACTGCTGCGAGAGCTCCGGAGAACGGGACCGGGACGACGTCCCCGCGCTCCCTCGCCGAGGCGCTGCGCGCCCGCGACGACGCCGCGCTCTGTGCCCTGCTGCACTCCCGCCCGGACCTGCTGAACCCGGTCCCGGGCGACGTGACCCAGCTCGCCACGCGCGCCGGGACCCGGGCCTCGGTGGTGCGGGCCCTGGAGCGGCTGGACCGGTTCACCCTGCAGACGGTCGAAGCCCTCGCCGTGGCCCCCGACCCATGCCCGTACCCGGTGCTGGAGGGGCTGCTGACCGGCGGCGAGGACGAGCGGGCCCGTACCGCGCTCCCCCGGGCCCTGGCCACCCTGCGCGACCAGGCCCTGGTGTGGGGCGCCGAGGACCGGCTGCGTCTGGTGCGCACCGCCCGCGAGCTGCTCGCACCATCCGCGCAGCGGCCTTCGCCGACCGGACTGGGGCCGACCGTCGCCGAGGCCACCGCCGGGATGTCGCCGACGCGAGTGCAGGAGATCGTGGCGGCGGCCGGGCTGCCCGCCACGCACGACCCGGTCTCCGCGGTCACGGCGCTGACCGCGCTGTTCACCGACCCGGAACGGATGTCCGCGCTGCTGGACGAGGCCCCGGCCGAGGCGCACCAGGTGCTGGGCCGGCTGGTGTGGGGTCCGCCGTACGGAGAGGTGACCCCGAACCCGGCACCGCCGGTGCGCTGGCTGCGCGACCGGGGTCTGCTGTTGCCCGCGACGGCACGGACCGTGGTCCTGCCGCGGGAGGTGGCACTGCACCTGCGCGGCGGCCTCGCCCACCGGGACACCTCACCGGTGGCTCCGCCGGTGACCCCGCACCGCGAGCACCGGCCACCGCTCGTGGACGCGAACGCCGCCGGCCAGGCGCTGGCCGCGCTGGCCACCGTCGAGGAGCTGGTGAAGTCCTGGGAGCACACCGGTCCGCCGGTGCTGCGGGCGGGCGGGCTGTCCGTAAGGGACCTGAAGCGGGCCGCGGCAGCCCTGGACACCACCGAGGCGTCCGCGGCGTTCTGGATCGAACTGGCCTACGCGGCCGGGCTGCTGGCCAGCGACGGGGAGGCCGACGAGCGGTACGCGCCCACCCCGGCCTTCGACGACTGGCGCGAACTGCCGCCCGCCGAACGGTGGTCGGCGCTGGCCGCCGCCTGGCTGCCGGCGACCCGTACGGCCGGCCTGGTCGGCGAGCAGGACGCGAAGGCGCGCACCCTGTCGGCGCTCGGCCCCGAACTGGACCGCTCCGCCGCGCCCGAGGTGCGCCGGCGCGTCCTGGAACTCCTCGCGGACCTGCCGGAGGGCGGCTCCCCCGATGCGGAGGCGGTGCTGGCGCGGCTCGCGTGGGAGCGTCCCGTGCGCACGCCGAGCGACCTGCGGGCCCGGCTGGCGGGCTGGGCGCTGACCGAGGCGGAGGTCCTCGGGGTGACCGGCAGGGGCGCCCTGTCGGGGCCCGGCCGGGCCCTGCTGGAACACCGGGACCCGGCGCCGCTCCTGGCACCGCTGCTGCCGGAGCCGGTCGACCACGTACTGCTGCAGGCGGACCTGACGGCGGTGGCGCCGGGACCGCTGCGCCGCCCGCTCGGGGACACCCTCGCGGTGCTCGCCGACGTGGAGTCCAAGGGCGGGGCGACGGTGTACCGCTTCACTCCGGGATCGGTGCGGCGGGCGCTGGACGCCGGCCATGCCGCCGCCGACCTGCACGCCTTCCTCAAGGAGCACAGCCGTACGCCGGTGCCACAGCCGCTGGCGTACCTGATCGACGACGTGGCCCGCCGGCACGGACACCTGCGGGTCGGCGCGGCCTCCTCGTACGTGCGCTGCGACGACGACGCGATGCTGGGCGAGATCCTGGCGGACAAGCGCTCGGCGGGGCTGGGGCTGCGCCGATTGGCGCCCACGGTGCTGGCCGCGCGGGCCGAACCGACCGCGCTGCTGGAGGGCCTGCGGGCGATGGGGTACGCGCCGGCCGCGGAGTCCGGTACCGGCGACGTGCTGGTGGCACGGGCCGACGCCCACCGCACACCGGCCCGCTCGGCACCCGTACCGGTACCGGACGGTCCGCCGGTGCCGGACGCGACGCTGCTCGGGGCGGCCGTACGGGCGATCCGTGCGGGCGACCTGGCGGCGACGGCGGTCCGCAAGGAGCCGGGGCCGGCCGCCGCCGTGCCGGGCGATCTCCCGCGCACGAGCGCGGCGGAGACGCTGGCGACGGTACAGGCGGCGGCCCTGACGGGGTCGGCGGTGTGGATCGGCTACGTGAACGCGGACGGCGCCGCGAGCCAGCGGGTCATCGCCCCGGTGCGCGTCGAGGGCGGCTTCGTCACGGGCTACGACCACACGGCGGACGAGGTCCGCACCTACGCCCTGCACCGCGTGACCGGCGTGGCGGAACTGGCGGACGAACACCTCTGAGACGAGCCGTGGCGGCGATCGGGGCGCGAGGGTCCGGGAGCGGTGCCCCCGTGACGGTCCCTCGCGGGTGCGGAAAACGGCTGGCCGGGCCGCCGGGCGCTCGGCACGCTGGGGTCATGCAAGCCGTACCGCACCGCCGGATCCGCGCCGCCCACACCGACACCACCCTCACCGTCTACCAGGCCTACGCACCCCGTCTCGGGGTCCCGGCCGCCCGCGACAACCGCTTCCCGCCCGCCTGGAAGCGCGAGCGGATGACGTGGATCAAGCCGTCGTTCCTGTGGATGATGTACCGCTGCGGCTGGGCCACCAAGGCCGACCAGGAAACGGTACTGGCGGTCGAGATCACCCGCGAAGGCTTCGACCGGGCACTGCGCGGGGCCTGCCTGTCGCACTTCGAGGCGGGCGTACACGCCGACCGGGCGTCCTGGCAGGAGTCGCTGCGCGCGGCGCCCGCCCGCGTGCAGTGGGACCCCGAGCGCGACCTGCACCTGAACCCGCTGCCGTACCGCTCGCTCCAGCTGGGCCTGTCGGGTCCGGCGTCGCGGGCGTACGCCGACGCGTGGACGGTCTCCATCCGCGATGTGACCCCGCTGGTCCGGGAGATCCACGGCCTGCTCCGGTCGGGCGCGGAGGGGGCCGAGGACGCGGCCCGCGCCCTGCTGCCGGTGGAGACCCCCTACCCGTCGGGTCCGCTGGAGCACCTGGGCGCGTGAGCGCCCGCCCTGCGGTGCCGTGCGGTGGTGCCGTGCCGTGCCGTCAGTCCCGGATGAGCAGGACGACGAAGCCCGCGACGGCACCCACCAGCAGGGCGAGCAGGGAGTACTGGGGCCGTGATGCGCGCAGTACCGGGAGGTGGTGGTCGACGGCATAGCGGCCGGGCCCGGTGAGCGTGAGGGCGATGACCGAGGCGAAGAGCACCACTTCGAGTTCCACGCCCTTGGGCGGGAAGTAGGCACCGAAGCCGCGGACCTCGAGGATGTTGATGAAGACGCCGGTCAGGGCGGCGCCGGCGAGCGGGGTCAGCAGGCCGAGGGCCAGACCCAGGCCGCCGAGGGTTTCGGAAAGACCGGCGATGACGGCCATGGCGTCCCCGGCGGGATAGCCGGCCGTGGAGAAGCCCTTGCCGGTCGCGGTGAGGCCCGGGCCGCCGAACCAGCCGAAGAGCTTCATCGTGCCGTGGGCGGCCATGGTGAGGCCGACGACGAGACGCAGCAGGAGCAGGCCGACGTCGTGGACGACCGTGGCGGCGGGCGGCGAGGGGTCGAGGAGGCGCGACCGGTCGAACCGCGTGGAGGTCATGAGCGTCCGTTCGTCAGGAGGTTCCGGTCCCCCCGGTCGCCTGAGCGACGGCCACCCTATGACAGCACTTTCGCGATCATCGGGCCGCAACGTCGCGGGGCGGCGTCCTCGACCCGTTCGGCCCCGTCCCCGGCCTGCTGCGCGCGGGACTGGGCGGCTGACCCGCCGGGGCGACGTGTTCCCAGCCCCGGCGCCGTACGGCACACTGGAGGTTTGACCTGAGTGAAACGGGGCGCCGCGCGTGAATGGTCCACTTATCGTCCAGAGCGACAAGACCCTCCTGCTGGAGGTCGACCACGAGCTCGCCGGAGCCGCGCGCCGCGCCATCGCTCCGTTCGCCGAGCTGGAGCGGGCACCCGAGCACATCCACACCTACCGGATCACCCCGCTCGGGCTGTGGAACGCCCGGGCCGCCGGGCACGACGCCGAGCAGGTCGTCGACGCGCTCGTGGAGTACTCCCGCTACCCGGTGCCGCATGCGCTGCTCGTCGACGTCGCCGAGACCATGGCCCGGTACGGCCGCCTCACCCTCTCCAAGCACCCCGTGCACGGCCTGGTGCTGACCAGCACCGACCGGCCGGTGCTGGAGGAGATCCTGCGGTCGAAGAAAATCACCCCGCTGGTCGGGGCGCGGCTCGACCCGGACACCGTGGCCGTGCACCCCTCCGAGCGCGGACAGATCAAGCAGACGCTGCTCAAGCTGGGCTGGCCCGCCGAGGACCTCGCCGGCTACGTCGACGGCGAGGCGCACCCGATCGACCTGGCGGAGGACGGCTGGGCACTGCGCCCGTACCAGCAGCAGGCCGTCGAGGGCTTCTGGCACGGCGGCTCCGGCGTGGTCGTGCTGCCCTGCGGCGCCGGCAAGACGCTCGTCGGCGCGGGCGCGATGGCGAAGGCCAGGGCGACCACGCTGATCCTGGTCACGAACACCGTGTCGGCTCGCCAGTGGAAGCACGAGCTGGTCAGGCGGACGTCGCTGACGGAGGACGAGATCGGCGAGTACTCCGGCACCCGCAAGGAGATCCGGCCGGTCACGATCGCCACGTACCAGGTCCTGACGACGAAGCGGAAGGGCGTCTACCCGCACCTGGAGCTCTTCGACTCCCGGGACTGGGGCCTGATCGTCTACGACGAGGTGCACCTGCTGCCCGCGCCGGTCTTCAAGTTCACCGCCGACCTGCAGGCGCGGCGCCGGCTGGGCCTGACGGCGACGCTGGTGCGCGAGGACGGGCGGGAGTCGGACGTCTTCTCACTGATCGGGCCGAAGCGGTTCGACGCCCCGTGGAAGGAGATCGAGGCGCAGGGCTACATCGCGCCCGCCGACTGCGTGGAGGTCCGGGTCAACCTGACCGAGTCCGAGCGCCTGGCGTACGCGACCGCCGAGACGGAGGAGAAGTACCGCTTCTGCGCGACGACGGCGACGAAGCGGAAGGTCACCGAGGCGCTGGTGCGCAAGCACCGGGGCGAGCAGACCCTCGTCATCGGGCAGTACATCGACCAGCTCGACGAGCTCGGTGAGCACCTGGGCGCGCCCGTCATCAAGGGCGAGACCTCCAACGCGCAGCGCGAGAAGCTCTTCGACGCCTTCCGCGAGGGCGAGATCAGCGTGCTGGTCGTCTCGAAGGTCGCGAACTTCTCCATCGACCTGCCGGAGGCCACGGTCGCCATCCAGGTGTCGGGCACCTTCGGTTCGCGCCAGGAGGAGGCGCAGCGCCTGGGCCGTGTCCTGCGCCCGAAGGCGGACGGCCACGAGGCGCGTTTCTACTCGGTCGTCGCGCGCGACACGATCGACCAGGACTTCGCCGCGCACCGGCAGCGGTTCCTCGCCGAGCAGGGGTACGCCTACCGGATCATGGACGCCGACGAGCTGCTGGCGAACGACTGACCGTCCGGTTGCGGGCGGTGCGGACCCGCGCGACGAGCACGGTGAGCAGCGGGACGCACCAGACCCACAGGCCCGGCCCGTCCAGCACGAGGGCGCGGCCGGTGGCGGCCAGGTGCCGGGACCAGAACGCGGCGGATTCCTCGGGCAGGACCAGCCGTCCGAGCAGGGCGGTGCCGGCCAGGGCGGCCAGTGCCGTCAGTCCGGCCCGCACCCGGCGGGTGGCCAGCAGGTACGGGACGAGGACCGCCGGGGTCAGGGTGATCCCGGCGGCGGTTCCCAGTGCGAAGCCCTTGCCGAGCGCGGCACCGGGGCGGGCCAGGTCCCACAGGACCAGGCAGGCGAGGGCGAGGTTGACCTGACCGGGGAGCGGGGCCTGGAACAGCGGCTCCAGCCACAGACCGGCGATGGTGGCGGCCAGGACGGGCGCGGTCCTGGCCGGCAGTCCCGCGAGCCGGCAGGACAGGGCGATCAGCAGGGCGAGCAGGGCGGCGTTGCCGAGGAGGAGCACGGCTTTCAGTAACCCGGTCGGCAGCCAGGCCGCCGGGGTGAACAGGATCGCCGCGAACGGCGGGTACCCGGCGGGCGGGCGCCATTCGGCGGCGGAGAGGCCCCGGGCCAGGTCGTCGGCCATCGGGACGCGCAGGGCGATGCAGAGCACGCCCAGTACGAGCAGCGAGCCCGTCGCCAGCACACCGGCGAGGGACGACGGCGAGCGGCTGGGAGCGGGGCTCAAGGTCACGCGCGTGACCCTAGTGGATCTACGCGTTCACCCTCAGCTCATTGCAACGCATAAGGGGATTCCGCAGTGCATTCAGCGTCAGATTGATTGCAACGACTGCCAAATATCCCTTATAGAGAAGCCCTTATGATCCTCTCAAGCTTGTTGCCCGATCAGTGAACGCAATGTAGCTTCAAAAGCGTTCAGCATGTTCCGAACGCGAGGCGACGGGGAGATTCATCATGGGCAAGAGCAGGGACGGCTTCCACGGAGCGGGGCTGCGCAAGGTGCGCGACGTGCTGGCACGACACGTCGACTCCGGCAGGATCCCCGGAGTGGTCGCCCTGATCGGACGCGGTGAGGAGACGCACGTCGAGGCGATCGGGACGATGCGCCACGAGGGCGGCGCGCCGATGAGCCGGGACACGATCTTCCGTATGGCGTCGACCTCGAAGCCGGTCACCATGGCGGCCTCGATGGCGCTCCTCGACGACTGCGCGCTGCGGCTCGACGACCCGGTGGACCACTGGCTGCCCGAACTCGCCGGCCGCCGGGTGCTGCGGCGCATCGACGGCCCCGTCGACGACACCGAGCCCGCCCGGCGCCCGATCACCGTGCGGGACCTGCTGACCTCCACCTTCGGCCTCGGCATCGACCTGACGGCACTGGGCTCCCCGATCATGAACGCGATCTTCGAAGGAGGCGTCTTCAGCCAGGGCGCGGTACCGCTGCCCGAACAGGACGAGTGGATGCGCCGCCTCGGCGCACTGCCGCTGATGCGCCAGCCGGGCGAGCACTGGCAGTACCACCTCAGCCACGACGTCCTCGGCGTACTCGTCTCACGCGTCACGGGCAAGCCGTTCGAGGCGTTCCTGCGCGAGCGCGTCCTCGACCCGCTCGGGATGAAGGACACCGGATTCCACGTGCCCGCCGACACGATCGACCGGCTGCCGCCCAGCTACGCCCCCGACCCTCGGACCGGGGAGTTCACCGTCTGGGACGAGGCGGAGGGCGGTCAGTACAGCGCGCCTCCCGCCTTCCAGGCGGGCGGTGGCGGGCTGGTCTCCACCGTGGACGACTACCACGCCTACTTCCGGATGCTGCTGCACCACGGCACGCACGCGGCCGAGCGGATCCTGTCCCGGCCCGCCGTCGAGCTGATGACCACCAACCGGCTCACCCCCGAGCAGGAGGCCGCCCGGTCGGCCCTGGCCCGGGGCGCCGTCCACGTGTCCTTCGGCCAGGGGCAGCAGGGCGGCTGGGGCTTCGGAATGGCGGTGCGCACCTACCGCGGCGACTACGCGCCCGTCGGCCAGTTCGGCTGGGACGGCGGGACCGGGACCTCGGTGTACGCCGACCCGGAGAACGGGCTCACGGGCATCCTGCTCACCCAGGTCGGGCTGACCACCGCCGCACCGGCGCAGCTCATCCACGACTTCTGGACCACGGTCTACCAGGCGATCGACGCCTGACACCGGGGCCGGAGGGCGGAGGGCGGAGGCAGGGGCCGGGGTTACGCAGGACCGCCTCAGCGGCGTATGACGCCCGCGTCCTCGGCGTACTCGCCCAGCACGACGACGCTCACAGCGGCCGTCGCGAACACCTTCACGGCGTGCAGCATGCTGCCGAGACGGTGGCGGGGCGTGGAGTCGGAGAGGGCGGTGGCGCCGCTCGGGCGGCTGCCCCGCATCGGGGTGAAGGTTGCGGTGCTCATGAATCCATGGTGCTCCGCCGCCACCGGATCCACATCGGCCCCGGGGCCCCATTCCAGGGCTCCCGGCCTCCTCCTCCCGGCGTACACCAGGCCCGGGCGGGTCTCCCGGAAGTCTGACACTCCCGGGTACGACACCCGTTCGGAGGTTCCGGCCGCGGCGGGCTTCCGGCCCGGTCAATGCGTTCGCGCGGGCGCGCCGCGCTGGCTAGAATCTCCGCTCTTGCCGCCTCCCACCGCCTCATCGGGGAGAGCCGCCTGCCGGCCGGAAACCGGGGGCATCTGTTCCGTACCAGCAGCTGGAGGCACTCCCGTGTCCGCGTACGCCCCCGAGACCAACCCCGACGACGCGGCCCCGCCCGCCGACCCGCTCGGCCGCGAACGGGCCCACCTCACCGCCTCGCGTTCCGCCCTGCGCGCCATGCGCGAGGACGTCGAGGCCCTCGACATCCGCGACGTCACCGCGAACTGGGTCAACGCGATCGTGCTCCAGGCCCAGATCGACGACCGCATCAAGGCCCTCGCCGACCTCGCCCACACCCCGCTCTTCTTCGGCCGCCTCGACTACCTCCACGCCCCCGGCGCCGACCTCGCCGAGGGCGCGGAGGGCGAGCAGTTCTACATCGGCCGCCGCCACGTCCACGACGCCGACGGCGACCCGATGGTCATCGACTGGCGCGCGCCCGTCTCCCAGCCGTTCTACCGGGCCTCCAAGAAGGACCCGCAGGACATCGGCCTGCGTCGCCGCTTCGGCTACACCGGCGGCGAGCTGACCGCGTACGAGGACGAGCACCTGTCCGACCCGGCCGAGGCGGCAGCCGTCAGCAAGCTGCTCCAGCAGGAGATCGAGCGCCCGCGCGTCGGCCCGATGCGGGACATCGTCGCCACGATCCAGCCCGAACAGGACGAGATCGTCCGCTCCGGCCTGTCCGGCTCCGTCTGCGTGCAGGGAGGCCCCGGCACCGGGAAGACGGCCGTCGGCCTGCACCGGGTGGCGTACCTGCTGTACGCGCACCGCGAGCGCCTCGCCCGCACCGGCACCCTCGTCATCGGGCCGAACCGTTCCTTCCTGCACTACATCGAGCAGGTCCTCCCGGCTCTGGGCGAGTTGGAGGTCAAGCAGGCCACCGTCGACGACCTGGTCGCCCGCGAGGGGCTGGAGGTCCGCGGCACCGATCCCGCCGAGACCGCCGTCGTCAAGGGCGACGCCCGCATGGCGGAGGTGCTGCGCCGCGCGGTGCGCTCGCACGTCGGCCGCCCGACCGAGCCCCTCGTAGTGGTCCGCGGCTCACGCCGCTGGCGGGTGCCGGCGTACGAGCTGGAGGAGATGGTCGAGGAACTGCAGAACCGCGACATCCGCTACGGCGCCGCCCGCGAGGCCCTCCCGCAGCGCATCGCGCACGCCGTCCTGGTGCGCATGGAGCAGGCGGGCGAGGCTCCGGACGACCGCGTCCAGGACGCGGTCGCCCGCAGCGCGGCCGTGAAGGCCGCCGTCAAGGAGGTCTGGCCGGCCGTCGAACCGGCGAAGCTGGTCCTGCGGCTGCTCTGCGACCCGGACTTCCTCGCCGAGCACGCGCAGGACGTCCTGACCGCGGACGAACAGAAGCTCCTGCTGTGGCCGAAGCCGTTCCGGAGCGTGAAGTCGGCGAAGTGGTCGGCGGCCGACCTGGTCCTCATCGACGAGGCGGCCGACCTGGTGGAACGCACCCATTCGCTGGGCCACGTCGTCCTCGACGAGGCGCAGGACCTCTCCCCCATGCAGTACCGGGCGGTGGGCCGGCGCTGCACGACCGGCTCGGCGACGGTCCTGGGCGACCTCGCGCAGGGCACCACGCCGTGGGCCACCCGCAGCTGGGACGAGGCCCTGACCCACCTGGGCAAGCCGCAGGCGGTGGTGGAGGAACTGACCGCCGGCTTCCGCGTGCCGCGCGAGGTGATCGCTTACGCCTCCCGCCTCCTGCCGTCGATCTCCCCGGGCCTGGCCCCGGTCTCCTCGGTCCGCGAGACCCCCGGCTCGCTCCGGGTGACCGCGGCGGACGACCTGACGGCGGCGGTGGTGGAAGCCTGTCGCGAGTCCCTGACCCACGAGGGCTCCATCGGCCTGATCGCGGCGGACGCCCGGATCCCCGCCCTGGCCGATGCCCTGCTCGCGGCAGACCTGCCGTACCTGTCCCCCGGCGAGGAGACGACCGCGCAGTCCCGCCTGACACTCGTCCCGGCGTCACTGGCGAAGGGCCTGGAGTACGACTACGTGGTCCTCGACGAGCCCGCGGCGATCGTCGACGGCGAACCGGACGAGCGGACCGGCCTGCGCCGCCTGTACGTCTGCCTCACCCGGGCCGTCTCGGGCCTGACGGCCCTCCACGCCTCACCCCTCCCGGCGGCCCTTGCCTGACCGCCGGCCCCGGGGCGCACGGGACGGGGCGCACGGGACGGGGCGCCGCCTCGGACCGCGCGCCGCAAGGGACGGCGAGGCCTCCTCGCCGCGGCCCGGGCCGCGGACCTGTGCCCCGCACCTGTGCCCCGCACCTGCGCCCCGCGTTTCAGGCGCCGGCGGGCCCGGATTCGTCCAGTACGGCCCGCCACTCGGCGACGGCCGCCGCCGAGACGGGGCCGCCCCAGCCGTCGGGACGTGCGGCACCGCCGATGTGGAAGGCGTCGATCCCGCCCGCCTGCAGCACCGGTAGGTGCGCGAGCGTGAGCCCGCCGCCGACCAGGATCCGCGGCCCGTACCCCGGCTCGCCGCCCCGCGCCGCCTCCGCGAGCAGCACCGGCAGCCCCTCGCCGACCCCGGCCGCGGCCCCCGCGGTCAGGTAGGTGTCCAGGCCCGGCAGGTCGGCCAGCGCCTTGCGCAGCTGGTCCCGGTCCGCCGCGCGGTCGATCGCCCGGTGGAAGGTCCACGCGCAGCCGCCCAGCTCCGCGACGACCGCCTCGACGGCGGCCAGGTCGGGGCTACCGTCCGCGTCCAGGAAGCCGAGCACGAACTCCCGCGCCCCCTCGGCCCGCAGCTGCCGCGCCGTCGCCGCCAGGACGGAGACGTCCCCCGCGGCGAAGCCGTCGGCCTTCCGGATCATCACGCGCAGTGGGATGTCCACCGCTGCCCGGATCGCCGCGAACGCCTCGCGCGCCGGGGTGAGGCCGTCGGCGGCCATGTCGGTGACCAGCTCAAGGCGGTCCGCCCCACCTGCCTGGGCCGCGACCGCGTCCTCCACGTCGAGGGCGATCACCTCCAGGAGCGCACGGTTGCTCATTCGATCCCATCCTTCGGAAGAACGCTCAAATAGGTCTAGTCCAATATCCAGGGTACGGGTCTCCGGCCGCGCTCCACCAGCGCAATCACGCCACCCCCACAATGTGCGCATGGACACAGGCATTCCGAGCACCGACACCACGGCCCTCCGCGCCCGCTGGCGGGCCACCGTCGCCCAGGCCGGCGCCCCTGCCGACCTCGATCCGACCCCCTACGCCGACCGCCTGCTCAGCGCGTGGGCGGAGCCGCAGCGCCGCTATCACACCACTGCGCACCTGGCCGCCGTACTCGCGCACATCGACATACTGGCGCCGCACGCCGCCGACCTCGCGGCCGTCCGGCTCGCCGCCTGGTTCCACGACGCCGTCTACCGCCCGGACCGCTCCGAGAACGAAGAGCGCAGCGCCGCCCTCGCCGAGCGCGCCCTCCCCGAGCTCGGCATCGACGCCGCGCGCACCGCCGAGGTGGCCCGCCTGGTCCGGCTCACCGTCACCCACGATCCCGCCCCCGGCGACACCGACGGCGAGGTGCTCTGCGACGCCGACCTGGCCGTCCTGGCCGGCAGCCCGCAGGCGTACGCCGCCTACGCCGCCGCCGTCCGCCACGAGTACGGCTTCGTCCCCGACGACGCCTTCCGCACCGGCCGGGCCGACGTCCTGCGCCAGCTCCTGGACCTGCCCCGGCTCTTCCGCACGCCCCACGGTGCGGCGCACTGGGAGGCGCCGGCCCGCGCGAACCTGGCCGCCGAGCTGGCCGCCCTGACCGCCGGGGGTTCACACGACTGACACACCGGGGGGGGAATTTGATCCCGTTCGCACGGGTTGGTGACAGTCATGCCCGCAGATGCCGCCCGCCCCCGCATGCCCGTCGCCGTCTACGTCCTGGGACTGTCCGTCTTCGCGCTCGGCACCAGCGAATTCATGCTCTCCGGTCTGCTGCCGCCGATTGCCGACGACATGGGCGTGAGCATCCCGCAGGCGGGTCTGCTCATATCCGCCTTCGCCATCGGCATGGTCGTCGGCGCGCCCCTGCTGGCCGTGGCCACCCTGCGCCTGCCCCGCCGCACCACCCTCATCGCCCTCATCAGCCTCTTCGGCCTCGGGCAGGTCGCAGGCGCGCTGGCCCCGTCCTACCAGCTCCTCTTCGCCTCCCGCGTGGTCGCGGCCCTCGCCTGCGCCGGCTTCTGGGCCGTCGGCGCGGCTGTCGCCATCGCCATGGTCGACAGGGACCAGCGGGCCCGCGCGATGGCCGTGATGATCGGCGGCCTGTCCATCGCCAACGTCCTCGGCGTCCCGGCCGGCGCCTTCCTCGGCGAGCACCTCGGCTGGCGCTCCGCGTTCTGGTCGGTCGGCGCGGCCTCAGCCGTCGCCCTCGCCGGCATCCTGGCGCTGGTCCCCCGCATCCCGCCGCCCACCGAGAAGCCCCGGCTCCGCCGCGAGCTGCGCATCTACGGCGACCGCCAGGTGTGGCTCGCCGTCGGCATCACCGCACTGGCCGCGGGCGGCGTCTTCTGCGCCTTCAGCTATCTGTCGCCGCTGCTCACGGACGTGGCCGGGCTGGACTCGAAGTGGGTCCCATGGATCCTCGCCCTGTTCGGGACCGGTGCGCTGGTCGGCACCACCATCGGCGGCCGGGTCGCCGATGCGCACTTGTTCGGCGTGATGATCTGGGGCATCACCGCGTCCACCGCCTTCCTGACGCTGCTCGCCCTGCTGGCGTCGGCCGCGGTGGCCGCGATCGCGCTGTCCTTCCTGCTCGGCGTGTCGGCCTTCTTCACCGCCCCGGCGCTCAACGCCCGCATGTTCAACGTGGCCGGCGCCGCCCCGACCCTGGCCGGGGCGACCACCACGGCCGCCTTCAACCTGGGCAACACCGGCGGCCCGTGGCTCGGCGGCACCGTCATCGACGCCGGCCTGGGCTTCTCCGCGACCGCCTGGGCGGGCGCCGCCATGACCGTGACCGCCATCGCCCTCACCGTCCTCGCCCTGCGCCTGGACCGCCGTACGCCGCCGCAAGCGACCCGCGTGGTCGCCGGGAGCGCCGCCGCCCCCGTCGAGGCCCCCGCCCACACCTGACGCAGGCCGCTACCCGTCGCCGAAGATCGCATCGGCCGAGGGCGCGGTCACCGCACGCCGCAGCCAGCGCCCCAGGGTCGCGACGTCACGGCAGCCGACGATGCGCTCGCGGGCCGCCCCCGAAACCTGCAGGCCCCGTTCCCCGAGAACGGCCAGCACGTCCTCGGCCGCACGCCGCGCCTCACCCTCGGCGCGGCCCTCGTCACGGAGTTCCTCGGAAAGGGGCGACGTGTAGAAAGAGAGGTCCACGGCCACCAGTTTCCTCCAGAGTGCTGCGGCTGGGTGCTTACCCATGCCTTGCGCGATGAATTCGATGATCGGGTTGGCGAGGGCTGCGGGGGTGTCCCGCAGGACGTTGGTCACCGCTTTGAGTATGGCCCCGATGTCGGGATGCGTGGCGTGGGTAATCGCGGACAGGGTGGCCAGCGCCAGGTCCCGGGTTCCGGGGCCGAACCTAGGGCGCGGTGCGTGCGGAACGGGACGATTCGGCGGCGGTTCACCCGGAGGGGTGAGCCCCGGGCGGTGCGGTCCGGCAGTCACGGCAGCGGCCGGGTTCGGCCGCGCGGAAGGCGTGGTCGCAGGCGTCGCAGTTCTGCAGGGGGTGTCTGACGACCAGGGGCGCGACCGGGGCGCGGAACGGCGGCACGGGCGGGAGCTGGGCGGCGAGCCGGTGGGCCAGGAGGGCGGCCGGGCGGTACAGGGGCTCTGACGGCAGGTCGGCCGTCAGGGCGTGGTGCACGGCGCTGGGCGGCAGGTCGCGCTCCAGCCAGGCCGCAACTCCGGGCGCGAGGTGCTCGACGTCCGTGGTGGAGAGCAACAGCCGGGGATCACCGCGGCGCAGTCCGGCCAGGACCTCGACGGCGGACCGGAGGAGATCGGGAGCCCGGTACGCGGGCTGCGGCACGGCGGGGAGGGCGCGGCGCGGCGGCTCGCCCTCCTGGCGGGCGGGGCGCCGGGCCCGCGGCTTCGGCTCCGGCTTCGGCCCGTCCGCGGCAGCGGCGGCGGACCGGCCCGGCTGGTTGCAGGAGACCGTGCGGGTGACGACGCGGCCGTTGCCGGTGCGTTCGCAGGTGCGGCGCAGATAGCCGTGGGCCTCCAGTTCGCGCAGGGCCGCGGCGATCCGGGTCTTGCCCTCGGGGAACCGGGCCGCGAGGGTCCTGATGTCGATGGGCGCACCGCCGGGCAGGGACTGGATGTGCACGGCCAGGCCGATGGCCAGCAGCGACAGCTCGGCATGCTGCGCGAGGTGGTTGCCGATCACTGTGAAGCGGCTGGTGTGGCGGGAGTTGTCGTGGATGACGCCGCCGGATCGGGTGTTCGCGCGGGTGCCCCGGGAAGGGTGGTTTTCCCGGCCGTTACGGGACTGCGCGTGCGGGCGCGCGCTAATGTTCTGGGTATCCATCGGGAAGGCTGTCTTCCTCGGTGGTCAGGCCCCCGCACTGGGATTCGCACTCCCGGCGGGGGCCGACGCATGTCAGCGGTGATGTGCTCTGTCGCGCTGAGCGTAGATCAGGCAACCCGCCCCAAAGCCAGCCGAGTTGGCCTTTTTCACTCAAGCGAGTGAGAGTGCGCCACGGGCGGGAGGACCGGGGATCGGTGGGGCACAGCGGGGTCCGGTGGGGCTTGGTGGGGTCCTTTCCCCGTGTTCCTTGGATTCCGGGACCGTCCCCGCCACCGGCGTCCCGGCGCACGGGCTCCGGTTCCGGTCACCGCCCGCCCCGGATCCCGGATTCCGGGACGGGAAGCTCGGCTCGGAACCCGGCCGGGCGCTCGCGGACGTGCGTGGGGCGATCCTCCCCGGGCCGACCCAACGCGGTGGCCGTCGGGCGGCTCGACGACGCGATCACCGGCGCGGTGCGCGGGGGCGACATCTCCCGAGGTGGGGCCGGCCTGCGGATCGACGGCGACGGGCTCGGCTCACCGGCGACCGCCACCGGGCGCCGCGCCGTCACCGGCACTCCCGCCCCGGCCCGGCGCCGCGCGTCCGCCGTCGGCCGCCGCGCTCCCCCGGTCGGCCCGGTCGGCCCGGTCGGCCTGCGCGGGCCGGGCAGCCGGGCGGCCCTTCGGACGGCGCAGACCGGCCGCGGTGAGGCGGCGGACGAGTTCCTTGCTGCCGATCTCGACGGCTCCCGCCCCGACCGCGTCGGCGTAGCGGTGCGAGGGCACGTCGTAGTGGTCCCGCTCGAAGGCCCGCGGCGGGCAGCCGATACCCGCCGCGAAGGCGTGCAACTCCTCGTAGGAGACGTCGCTGACCAGGTGGGACCACATGCGGCCGTGGCCCGGCCAGGTCGGCGGGTCGATGTAGACGGTCACCGGCGGCTCACCTGAGGCCGAGGACGGGACCGAGGCCGCCGACCGCGGCCACCCTCACACCCGCCTCCGAGCACACCCAGTGCGGGTCGGGTCCCAGCTCCGGCTCCACGTCCAGGGCGTGCGGATCGCCGTGGGTGCAGACCGGGCACAGCGGCCAGCGCCCGTACTTCTCCAGCAGCGAGTCCTGTACGTCCTGGGCGACGAGCCCCGGAAGGTAGTCGGCCCCCTCCGGCCACTGCTCCACCCACCAACGGCGGTGCGTGACCGAGTCCTCGACGAGGGAGACGACATCGGCATCGGCGACCTCACCTGCGGCGAGATCGGCGAGCACGAGTGCGCGGGCGACGTGCAGCGCCTGTTCCAGGGGGGTCGTATGGTCCATGCAGCCATTGTGGACCTGCCGGGTGCCGGCGAAGAAGGGCCTCCTGCCGTGGGCCCAATGGCGGATTGACCGCCACCCCGCCGGAAAATAGCTTTCGAGCGTGACGAGGGAGCCGAGAGGGACCTCCGCCGGGCCCCAGGCCCCGGGCCGCGAAGCCCCGGCCGTGCGGGCGCGCACCCGGCGGGCAGCCGGCTCCCGCGCGGGGCCCGCGTCCGCGCCGCCGTGTCCCACCCCGGTGCCCGCGCCCGAAACCGCCGCCCGCGCGCCCGGCGCCCCCGCACGGGCCGTCCCCACCGAACCGCCGAACCGCCCGGAGGCCACCGCCATGACCGCACACTCCGAGGTCCGTGCCCAGCTGGAGACACTGACCACCGAGGCCTTCCGTCCCGAACTCGCCGAAATCGACCGGCTGTCCACCCTCGACATCGCCCGCACCATGAACGCCGAGGACGCGACCGTCCCGGCCGCCGTCGCCGCACAGCTGCCGCGGATCGCCGCGGCCATCGACGCGATCGCCGAGCGGATGGCCCGCGGCGGCCGTCTCGTCTACGCCGGCGCCGGCACGGCCGGCCGGATGGGCGTCCTGGACGCCAGCGAGTGCCCGCCCACCTTCAACACCGACCCGGCCGACGTCGTCGGCCTGATCGCGGGCGGCCCCTCCGCCATGGTCAAGGCGGTCGAGGGCGCCGAGGACTCCCCGCAGCTGGCCGCCGACGACCTGGCCGGACTGCGCATCGGCCCCGACGACACCGTCATCGGCATCTCCGCCTCCGGCCGCACCCCGTACGCGATCGGCGCCGTCGAGGCCGCCCGCGCCCGCGGCGCGCTCACCGTCGGCCTCTCCTGCAACACCGGCTCCGCGCTCGCCGCCGCAGCCGACCACGGCATCGAAGTGGTCGTCGGCCCCGAGCTGCTCACCGGCTCCACCCGGCTCAAGGCGGGCACCGCGCAGAAACTCGTCCTCAACCTCATCTCGACCATCACCATGATCCGGCTGGGCAAGACCTACGGGAACCTCATGGTCGACATGCGCTCCTCCAACGAGAAGCTGCGCGCCCGCGCCCACCGCATCGTGGCCCTGGCCACCGGCGCGTCCGACGAGACGATCGAGGCCGCGCTCGCCGCCACCGGCGGCGAGGTCAAGAACGCCGTCCTCGTCGTCCTCGGCGAGGTCGACGGCCCCGCCGCCGCCGAACTTCTCGCCGCCTCCCACGGCCACCTCCGCGCGGCGCTCGCCCGTACCCGGACCCGCTGACCCCACCCCCTACGGCAAGGCGACCACCACATGCCCACTGAGCCCACCGAGCCCACCGAGCCCGCCGACAAGAACCGCGCCACGGCAGCCGCGATCCTGCCCCTCGTCGGCGGCCCGGACAACGTCACCTCGATCGCGCACTGCATGACCCGCCTGCGCATCGCGTTGCGCGACCGCTCCCTCGTCCGGGACGAGGCCCTCCGGGCCCTCCCGGCGGTCCTCGGGGTGGTCGAGGACGACACCTACCAGATCGTCCTCGGCCCGGGAGCCGTCGCCCGCGTCACCCCGGAGTTCGAGGCCCTGGTCGAGCAGGGCCCCTCGGCGGCGCCCCCAGCCCCGGCCGATCCCCACCCGGTCACCGCGGGCGAGCTGGCCGCCCGGGGAGCGGCCCTGAAGGAGGCCAGGAAGGCGCGCAACGCCACCCCCGTCAAGCTGATGCTCCGCCGGATCGCGAACATCTTCGTGCCGCTGATCCCGGCCCTCATCGGCTGCGGAATCATCGCCGGACTCAACGGCCTCCTCATGAACCTGGGTTGGCTGCCCGGCGTGGTCCCCGCGCTCACCGCCCTGGCGTCCGGCTTCATGTCGCTGATCGCGGTGTTCGTCGGATACAACACCGCCAAGGAGTTCGGCGGCACCCCGATCCTGGGCGGCGCGGTCGCCGCCGTCATCGTCTTCCCCGGCGTCGCGAAGATCACCGCCTTCGGCACGGAGCTCAGGCCCGGCCAAGGCGGCGTCCTGGGCGCGCTCGCCGCCGCCCTGCTCGCCGTGTACGTCGAGAAGCGCTGTCGGCGGCTGGTTCCCGAGACCCTGGACGTCCTGGTCACCCCCACCCTCACCGTCCTCGTCGCCGGCCTGGCCACCCTCTTCGGCCTGATGTTCCTCGCCGGTGAGGCGTCCGCCGCCATCGGCACCTTCGCCGACCGGCTGCTCTCGGCCGGCGGCGCGTTCGCGGGGCTGGTGCTGGGCGGGCTGTTCCTCCCGCTCGTGATGCTCGGCCTGCACCAGGCCCTGATCCCGATCCACACCACGCTCATCGAGCAGTCCGGCCACACCGTCCTACTGCCGATCCTCGCCATGGCGGGTGCGGGCCAGGTCGGCGCGGCCCTCGCGGTCCACTGCCGGCTCCCCCGCAACGGCTCGCTGCGCGCCACCATCAGGTCGGCCCTCCCCGCGGGCTTCCTGGGCGTCGGCGAACCGCTGATCTACGGTGTCTCCCTGCCGCTCGGGCGACCTTTCGTCACCGCCTGCGTCGGCGGCGCGGCCGGCGGCGCCTTCGTCGGCCTCTTCAGCCAGCTGGGCATCGCCTTCGGGTCCACCGCCATCGGCCCCTCCGGCTGGGCGCTCTTCCCGCTGCTGGACGGTTCCGCGAACCCGGTCGTCACGGTCGCGATCTACGCGGGCGGCCTGCTGACCGGCTACGTCGTGGGCTTCGCCGCCACCTACTTCTTCGGCCTCACCGGCCGGATGCTGGCCGACCTGAACACCGACCCGGACCCGACCCCGGCCTCCCCGGCCCCGACCGGCCCGGCCACCCCCGCCGACCCCGCCGCCCCGGCGACGGCCCCCGCCCTGGCCAAGCCCCAGTAGTGCGGCGACCGCCGAGACCTGCCGCGTCGCGGTCACCACACCGGCCACTGGCGGGCGGAGCGCGCCCCGGCCGCCCCGCCCCTCTTCGCAGCCGCGTTCTGCTACGGCTGCGTTTCCGGGAGGCAGCGGGGATGATCGGACGATGATCGACTCCATACCTCCCGTGGTCCCCGCCGGGCGCCTGCGCGACCTCGCCCAGCCGGAGCTCGCCCTGCCCGGCGGGATGCTGCTGCGCCCCTGGACCCCGCACGACGCCCCCACGCTCGTCGCGGCCCACGGCGACCCGGACATCCGGCACTGGAACCGCCCGAGCCGGCTGGACCTGGCCGGGGCCGAGGCCCGGATCGCCCTGTGGCACGAGCGCTGGCAGGCGGAGAAGGCCGGGACCTGGGCGATCGCCCCCGAAGGCGGCCGGGCCGTCGGCCTGATCGGCCTGGCCGACATCGACCTGGCGGGCGGCAGCGGCGAGATCCTCTACTGGCTGCTGCCCGCCGGGCGGGGATCCGGCGCCACGGTGCGGGCCGCCGACCGGCTGGCCCGCTGGGCCTTCGAGGACCTCGGCCTGCACCGCGTGCGCATCACCCACTCCGTGGCCAACCCGGCCTCCTGCGCCGTCGCGACGAAGGCCGGTTTCCCCCTGGAAGGCACCCTGCGCGGCGCCCTCCTCCACGCGGACGGCTGGCACGACCAGCACCTCCACGCCCGCCTGAGCACGGACACCGCCCCGTAGCACCCGTAGCCCGGGGCCGCGCCCGGCCCCGGCCCCGGCCCCGGGCTACGGGACGGACCCCTGTTCCACCACCCACTCCACGGGCTGGCCCGTCACCTTGGCGATGCCGTCGTAGTCGGCGTCGTGGCGGAGGACCACCACCCCATGGCGCTCTGCTGTCGCAGCGATCAACAGGTCGGCGAGCGACGCACGCAGGCGATCACCACTCTGGGCGAGAAGACCCTGCACCTCGATGGCACGTTCGCCGATCTCGTCGGTGAGCGGAAGCCAGTCGAAGCCTCGGCGTACGGATCGGCCGCGTGCGTGATCCTTCGCGTTGCGCGGGCTGTACAGAGTCCCGAGGGCCACACTGGTGCGCGTCACGAGAAGGCCCCGCTCCAGAAGCGGTATCAGCCGATGCCGGACCGCCGGCAGATGCATCCGGGCCCACGCACCCTCGTCGACCAGGTACTTGGTCACGGCCACGCACCCCGCGTCACGTCCGGGTCGCGCAGGTCGTCGAAGACGCCTTCATCCATCAGCTCCACGAAGCGCCGCCGCCGGGCGGCGGCCACGAACTCGGCCAACGCCCCCGTTGATCGTCGCTCGCTTCGTCGTCGTGCCCAGGATCTCCGCCGCTTCAGCAAGGAGTGCGTCATCCAGGTCCACCATGGCGCGCGACATGGGAGCCTCCAGGCATACGAGTCTGATCAATCTGTAGGCCGTCCCACCGCCGGGCGGGCCGGGTCGTCAGCCGACCGGTCGGCGTGCGGCCCCCGGTCGGCCGCTCCGAGCAGCCCGCGCCCGTCCCGCGGCGCAGGCTCCGGCGGCCCGCCCTTCCAGCCGGCGTCGGTGAAGTCCTTCTCCAGCCAGCACAGCTTCCAGGCCAACTCGAACTCCCAGCTCACCGCCACCTCGAAGAAGCCCTCCAGGGCGGCTTCGCACCACTCCCGATCCCGGTCGCGCTCGCTCACGGATGGGCCCGCTCGTGGAGCACGGCGGCCAGCCGGAGCGCGGTGTCCAGGTTGCAGCGGCCCAGGTCGACCAGCGGGAGCCCGTACGTACCGGCCGCCGAGACACGTTCCACGCCCAGGGAGGGAAAGACGACGCCGACCCCGTCGAGGGCCTCCTTCAGTTCCCGCACGGCCTCCTCGGCCGCCTGGATCCGTTCCGTGGGCGTGAGCACCATGTACTGCGCCTTTCTACGCTGAGTGGTCTGGTTCTGCACACAGCGTGGCGACGGGCTGGCTAGCCTTTCAAGGAAGCACCGAGAACAACCCCACCTGTTGGCCCGGGAGTTGCCATGGCAGGCAAGAACCTCGATCCCTCCTCCTCACCCCGCGCCCTGCTCGGCGCCGAACTGCGCGTGGCGCGCGAGCGGGCCGGGATGAGTCAGGCCGAGTCGGGCGAAGTCCGTCATCGACGAGCTCGTCGAAAACCGCCTTGCGCGTGCCGCGCTGCTGCGTGATCCAACCACCCCACTGTTGTGGTGCGTCCTCGACGAGACGGTTCTCCGACGAGTCGGAGAGAACAAGGCGGTGCTTGGCGAGGCCTTGCGGCACGTTGCGGGCCTGATCCGGTCGCACAGGATCATCGTGCAGGTGCTCCCGTTCAGGGCTGGCCCGCACGCCGCCATGGAGGGCTCTCTGAAGCTGATGTCCTTCGAGGAAGCGCCCGCTCTCGCCTACGTTCAAGGCATCGGCATGGGCCAGTTGTTCGATGATCCAGCCACGGTCACGCACCATGCCCTGACCTACGATCTACTCACGGCCAGCGCGCTGTCACCACGCAAGTCACTGGCCCTGATCGAGTCGGTGGCGGAGGATTACGAACATGATCAGTACGCCTGAGTACGACCTTTCGGCGGCCACCTGGCACAAGTCGAGCTACAGCGGCGGAAGCGGTGGCGACTGCCTGGAGATGGCCACCTGGCGGAAGTCCACCCACAGCGCCGGGGACGGCGGCAACTGCGTCGAGGTCGCCGACGGGCAGCACGACCTCGTGCCCGTCCGGGACTCGAAGGTGCCGGACGGCCCTCACCTCACCTTCAACGGCCCCGCCTGGAAGGCGTTCATCACCAGCCTGTGACCCGCTTCAGGGCCACGTACGACGGCAGTTCGCCCCCCGGGTCCAGGTTCACGAAGGTGTAGCCCTCGACGCCCGTCGGGTAGATCTCGAACCGGCGGCCCAGCGGGACGTCCCGCAGGATCGTGGGCCGGGCCCCGGTCCGGCCCGTGGCGCCGTCCAGGTGCCACAGGTGGGTCCGCGCGGCGGTCGACGTCACCACGTCGACCCCGCCCGGGGCGCGGCCCTGCGCAAGGCCGAGGACCGTCGCCCCGTCGAGCCCGGCGTGCCACACGCGGCTGCCGTCCAGCAGGGAGTACGCCGAAACCCCCGGGACCCGGCCCTTCACCGGGAGCACCAGCAGTCCGCCGCTGACCAGCGGGCCCGGTTCCGCGAGGAGGTCCTCCCCGGGGCCCACCACGGGCACGGCACCGCGCTCGCGCCCGGCGTCGTCGAACAGCCGTACCGCGTCCCCCGCGCGCAGCGCGATCGGGCGCGCCGACAGCAGCCGCAGCTCCGCCGCCGGGCCGGCCCGCAGCGGGGTCTGCCAGGCCGACGTGCCGGTCCGGGCGTCCAGGGACGTCAGCCGTGCCGTGCCGGCGGCCGGGCAGTCCTCGACGTACAGGACCCGGTCGGCGGCGCCGTCGAGCGCGCGGGCCCGGCAGCCCGCCGGTACCGGTGTCCGCCAGCGTTCCCCGCCGCCGCGCAGGTCCAGGCCGAGGAGGGCGCCGTCCGCCACGACGACGGCCGTGGTGTCCACGACCGCCACGGGCGGTGCGTCCCCGGCGGCGGGCGGGGCCGCCGGAAGGTCCTTGGACCACAGCTCTTCCTGCTGCCGCAGGTCCACGGCCGAGACCCGGGTGCCGCAGCCGCCCGGGGTCCGCGCGGCCGCGACGAGTCCGACGTCGTGCGCGGTGGTCCGGCTCAGGGCACAGAAGACCGTGCCCTCCGGGGCCGCGCGCCCGCCGGCCCGGCGACCTTCGCCGTTGAAGAGGACCAGTCGGTCCGTGCGGGCGCGTACGAACCCCGCCGAGGGGAGCTCCCAGGCGCCGACGGGGCGCGCCGACTCCGGGTTCTCCGACTGCCACCAGGTCCATGCGTACGCCTGCGGTCCGCGCATCCACACGTACCCCTGCCAGGCCGGCCACAGCGCGGCCAACGCAACGGCCGCCGCCAGCCAGCGGACCGCCGCGCCCCGGGAGCCGCCGCGCCCGCGCGCCAGCAGCACGTACCCGAGGACCCCCAGGGCCGGGGTGACGAGGAGCAGCAGACCGCGGCCGCGGGACCAGTCGACGAAGGCCAGATGCCCCAGCAGGAGCAGGTACAGGACGGTCACGGCGGCGACGGCCGTGCCGGCGACGAACAGGGCGCGCGGCATCCAACGCGCGCCCTGGCGTGTGCTGTTGTTCATGATCCCCCCGGCCGCGAGCCTAACCGGCCGCGCCGCCGGGGGCAGTCAGCGGGTCCCGGTCAGCGCGGACCGGTCAGTGCTGACCGGTCACAGGCCGCCGGTGAAGAGCAGCTTGTCGGGGCCGTTGTCACTGAGGTTCTGGATGACGTCCTCGGTGGCCTCGTTCCTCAGGAAGTTCGCCACCTCGGCCGGGCGGGCGTTGGGGTGCGCCGCCTTGTAGAGGGCGGCCACGCCGGTGACGTGCGGCGCCGGCCGCCACCGGGGGGACGGCGAGCAGGGCGGCGGTGGCGAGGCGAGCGAGCAGGCGCATGAAACGGGCTCCCTTGCGGGGTGTGGGGTGGAAGCGGCATGGGTGAGCCGCGCCCGCGGCGTCGAACACCTCCGCGGGAGCGGCCACTCCATGCATCGGGCGGTGGTCCGGCGCGGCTTGAACCGCTGCCCCCACCCGGCCGATCGGCCCGCCGGACCGTCACCACGGCGCGTGGACCGGTTGCAGAAAGGGTTGACCGCTGCTGCCGCCGGGTCCTCGGTCGAGGCCGGTGCGTCCGACGGCCGGACCGCCGAGATCACCCGTACGGTCCGCCGCCACCCCAGGGGGCGCACGGCCGGTGCGCCGGCCGTGCGCCCGCCACACCCCCGGGCTTCGTTGACCGGCACCGCGGCCCGTGATGGCCTCGCCCCATGCGCATCCTCCTGAGCCGAGCGGGCCGAGCCCTGCACGTGGCCGCGGCCGCCGCCGCGCTGGCCGCCGCCACCGCCCTGCCCGTGGCCGCGGCTGCCGCCGCGCCGGCCGGGCCCGTGGCCCGTGCGGCCCCCGCCGACGAAGCCCCGTACATCGTCACCGTGCGCCAAGACGTCGATCCGGCGGCGGTGGCCCGGATGGTCGGGGCCTCCCCCGACCACGTCTACCGCACCGCGCTGCGCGGCTTCGCCGCCCGGCTCAACCCCGGCCAGGTCGCCGCCCTGCGCGGCTTTCCGGGGGTGGAGTCCGTCTGGGAGGACGGCGGCGTGTCCCCGTCCGGCGCGGCCGGCTGACCGGAAGGCGGCCGCGGCGGACGGCTCCCCGGCACCCTCGCGCACCCGCCCGGCGCTTAGGGTTGCGTGGATCAACCCACCGGTTGGTCACCGGGGGGGGCGGGGGGAGACCGATGAACAGTGCGACCGATGTGTTCCAGCCGCTGCGGGCCGACGATCCGCAGACCGTCGGCGGCTACCGGCTCGCCGCGCGGCTCGGGTCGGGCGGCATGGGCCGTGTCTACCTGTCGCACACCCGGGGCGGCCGCCCCGTCGCGATCAAGGTGGTCCATCCCGATCTGGCCGAGGACCCGACCTTCCGGCGGCGCTTCCGCCGGGAGGTGGAGGCCGCCCGGCGGGTCCGGGGTGCGTACACCGCCGAGCTGATCGACGCCGACCCCGGGGCGACACCGCCCTGGCTGGCCACCGTGTACGTGCCCGGTCCCTCCCTGTCGGAGGCCGTCGCCCGGCGCGGGCCGCTGCCGGACGCCGCGGTGGTGTGGCTGATGGCGGGCGTGGCCGAAGCCCTCGTGGCCGTCCACGGTGCAGGCATCGTGCACCGGGATCTGAAGCCGTCGAACGTGCTGCTGGCCGCCGACGGGCCCCGGGTCATCGACTTCGGGATCTCGCAGGCCTCCGGCCTGACGGCCACCGCCACGGGAAGCACCATCGGCACACCCCAGTACATGGCCCCCGAGCAGGGGCTGGCGGGCGAGACCACACCGGCCACCGACGTCTTCGCGCTGGGGCAGACCGCGGCGTTCGCGGCGCTGGGCAAACCGTTGTACGGGGACGGGCCGTCCATGACCGTGCTGTTCCGGATCGTGCACTCGAAGCCCGACCTGACCGGACTGCCGGAGCCGCTGCGTCCGCTGTTCGCGCTGTGCCTGGCCACCGAACCGGAGGAGCGGGCCACCCCGGCGGAGATCCTGGCCTGGTGCCGCGCGTATCTGGGCGAGGAGGCCGCGGGCGGCGGCCCGGCCGTCTGGCGGGAGGTGGCCGGCCTGGACGAGGAGATACCGACACCGGTCCCACGGCCCGCCGCGGCAGGCGCCACCCCGGGCGGAACGGCCCCGGGGGGCTCGGCTTCGGGAGGCACCGGACACGCGACGGCGGCCCCGGCGGGAGCCGTCCCGCCCTCATCCGCGGCGACGCCGGCCGCGGTGGCCGTGCCGACAACGGGGGGCACCGGGCTCAAGCGGCGGCGAACCGCGCGGGTCGCCGCCGTGGCGGCGGTGACGGGTGCGCTGACCCTGGGAGGCCTGGGCTGGAAGCTCATGGACGTGACGGACCGGGCGGCCGAACCCGAGGCGGCCGCGGCCAGGTCGTCCGGCCCGACGCTGCCGACCGGGGCCGCCGCCCCCACGCCCACTCCGACGCCGAGCGCGTCCCAGCCGCCCAGGCCGATCCCCTATCCGGGGCTGGAGCTGAACGAGAAGAACTCGATCAGCTTCGACGAACCCGTCCAGCACGAGGACGGCGACCGCACGGGCGACATCCGCATGAAGTGCGGGCTGGCCAGCGGCTGCACGATGGAGAGCGACACGAGCGTGTTCTCCATGCCCCGGAAAGCGGGCACCGGAAACCTCGAAACCTGCCGCGAGGAGCTGGAGTTCGCCCGGCAGAACAGTCTGACGCTGCACGTCATGGCGGCCGGCAGCGAGGTCTGCGTCAAACACCCCTCGGGTGACATCGCGCTGTTCGTCATCGGCATCAAGTCGGCCCCGGGCCTGTCGAAGGACCCCAGCTGGATCAGGGCCGACATGACGGTCTGGCGCGCGGCCTCCTGACGCGCGGCCTCCTGACGAGGGGCCTCACGCCGCCTTCCGCGGCGCCTCCCCGTCCGCGTCCCCGTCCGCGTCCGCATCGAGTGACACGACGAGGAAGGCGTCCCGGTCGAGGTCCATGACGACGGTCACCCGCAGGCCGCGCTCCCGGCAGCGGGCCGCGCACTCCTCGGCGGGCCGGCTGCCGTAGGGATCACCGGCGGGAAAGACGTCGAGCACCTGCGTACGGCGCACCGCTGCCACCTCCTGAACGACGGATCGTCCTCACCGCCCGGGTGCCCCGTCCGCCGCATCCCATGCGCCGCGGCACAGAGGGAGATGGCAACACCCGGTGGTGTTGCCACCGCCGGTGCGCGCACGACCCGGGGCGCCGGCCGCGATCCGCCGGACAGGCCCTAACCGCGGGCTGCCCCGACGAAGGCCCGGATCAGGTCCGGCGACTTCACTCCGCGTTCCCGCTCCACCCCGCTGGAGACGTCCACGCCCCACGCCCCGGTGGCCGCGAGCGCCTCGCGCACGTTGCCCGGGTTCAGCCCGCCGGCCAGCAGCCAGCGCCCCTCGGGCGCGGTGAAGTCCGCCGAGCCCCAGTTCCACGGCTTGCCGGAGCCCGGATCGGGGGCGTCGAGCAGCAGCAGGTCCTCGCCGTACTCACCGCAGCGCTGCACGCGCCCCGCGGTGGCCCGCAGCAGGACGCGGCCCTCGGCGCGCAGTGCCGCGAAGTCCTCGGGGCCCTCCTCGCCGTGCAGCTGCACGCCCCGTACGCCGCTCTCCGCGGCGAAGCGGCGCACCTCCTCGACGGACTGGCCGCGGAACACCCCGACAGTCAGCACCGTGTCCGGCACCCGGGCCGCCAGCTCGCGCGCGGTGGCGGCGTCGACCGTACGGGGACTGCCGGGTGCGAACACGAAGCCGACGGCGTCGGCCCCGGCCGCCACCGCGGCGTCGACGTCCGGCGCGGTCCTGAGCCCGCAGATCTTGACGAAGAGGTCAGCCATGCTCCCAGCCTATGCGTCCCCGGGGGGCCGGGGCCGGGCCCGCCCGCATGCCGAACGGCTCCGGCCGGATCACCCGCCCGCCCCTCAGCGCCCCACCTGAACGGGACCGAGCACCGCCCCGCCGACGAGGGCCGCGAGATGGGCGGCGCCCACCTCGTCGGCGGACCGGAAGTGCACGTAGAGCGTGTGCCGCCCGTCGGGATGCGCCTCGTTGAGGTCCAGCTCCACCCGCTGGTTCGTCGGGTCGGCGCACGCGGACGGTATTCCGGGCACCTCCGGCCAGGCCCCCCGCCACAGCATCGTGGCCGCCCCGCCGCGCAACACCCGCAGGAACTTCGCTTCCACCGGGCCGGGAGCCGCGTACGCGTCGACCGTCAACGGCAGCGCCGCGGCCAGTTCCCGGTCGTCGCCCGGCAGTTCGGCACCCAGGTACCAGGTGTCCGCCGCCGCCCAGTAGTCCGACGGATCGAACATGCCGGCCGGCAGCAGCGCCGCCATCCCCCGGGCCTCGGCGACGGTCTCCGTCCGCGCGCACAGCCACATCTCCGGGTCGAGCGGCCTCATCCGCGCGCACAGCAGCCGGGCCCGGCGGTGGGCCTCCCCGAGGTCATCGGTCCGGAACACGGGATAGGCCCGCGAACTCCCCACCCCGTCCTCATCCCTGCCCGTCGCGCCGGGGCGGCGGTGCCGACGGGCGGCGCACCTTCGCGTACGTCCCGGCGGGATCGGCGGTGTGCGGCACGGGATGTGTGACGGAGTTCCCCATGGCCGTACGTTCACACGCTCCCACCCACCCCGGCCAGCGGTTTTAGCCACCCGGTCGAAGGGGAGCGCCCCCAGGGCCGGGCGGGGCCCGCGCCCGCACGACGGTGTCCTTCGGCGAGCCGCTGCGCATCCCCGCGCCGTTCGACCTCACGCTCGACACCACGTCCCGACTGTCCCGGCCGGGAACGCCCGAGGGCGGCACCCCCGTCGGGGTGCCGCCCTCGTTCGAGAACAGCCGATCGACCAGCAGGCCGATCAGAAGTCCATGTCACCGCCCGGCATGCCGGCCGGAGCGGCAGCGGCCTTCTCCGGCTTGTCGGCGATGACGGCCTCGGTGGTCAGGAACAGCGCGGCGATCGACGCGGCGTTCTGCAGCGCGGAGCGCGTGACCTTCGCCGGGTCGATGATGCCCTCGGCGATCATGTCGACGTACTCGCCGGACGCGGCGTTCAGGCCGTGACCGATCGGAAGGTTGCGCACCTTCTCGACGACGACGCCACCCTCAAGACCACCGTTGACGGCGATCTGCTTCAGCGGGGCCTCCAGGGCGAGCTTCACGGCGTTGGCGCCGGTCGCCTCGTCACCATCGAGCTCCAGCTTCTCGAAGACCGCGGAGGCCTGCAGCAGGGCCACGCCACCACCGGCGACGATGCCCTCCTCGACGGCCGCCTTCGCGTTGCGAACGGCGTCCTCGATGCGGTGCTTGCGCTCCTTGAGCTCGACCTCGGTCGCGGCACCGGCCTTGATGACGGCCACGCCGCCGGCCAGCTTCGCGAGGCGCTCCTGGAGCTTCTCGCGGTCGTAGTCCGAGTCGGAGTTCTCGATCTCGGCGCGGATCTGGTTCACACGACCGGCGACCTGGTCGCTGTCACCGGCACCGTCGACGATGGTGGTCTCGTCCTTGGTGATGACGACCTTGCGGGCGCGGCCGAGCAGGTCGAGACCGGCGTTCTCCAGCTTGAGGCCGACCTCCTCGGAGATGACCGTGCCGCCCGTGAGGATGGCGATGTCACCGAGCATGGCCTTGCGGCGGTCGCCGAAGCCCGGGGCCTTGACGGCGACGGACTTGAAGGTGCCGCGGATCTTGTTGACGACCAGGGTCGACAGGGCCTCGCCCTCGACGTCCTCGGCGATGATCAGCAGCGGCTTGCCGGACTGCATGACCTTCTCCAGGAGCGGCAGCAGGTCCTTGACCGAGCCGATCTTGGAGTTGACGATCAGGATGTACGGGTCGTCGAGAGCCGACTCCATACGCTCCATGTCGGTGGCGAAGTACGCCGAGATGTAGCCCTTGTCGAAGCGCATGCCCTCGGTGAGCTCCAGCTCCAGACCGAAGGTCTGGGACTCCTCGACGGTGATGACGCCTTCCTTGCCGACCTTGTCCATGGCCTCGGCGATGAGCTCGCCGATCTGGGTGTCGGCGGCGGAGATGGAGGCCGTGGAGGCGATCTGCTCCTTGGTCTCGACATCCTTGGCCTGGGCGAGCAGGGCGGCGGAGACGGCCTCGACGGCCTTCTCGATACCACGCTTGAGGGCCATCGGGTTGGCGCCGGCGGCCACGTTGCGCAGGCCCTCGCGGACGAGCGCCTGGGCCAGGACGGTGGCGGTGGTCGTGCCGTCGCCGGCGACGTCGTCCGTCTTCTTGGCGACTTCCTTGACCAGCTCGGCGCCGATCTTCTCGTACGGGTCCTCGAGCTCGATCTCCTTGGCGATGGAAACACCATCGTTGGTGATCGTGGGGGCGCCCCACTTCTTCTCAAGGACGACGTTGCGACCCTTGGGGCCAAGGGTGACCTTGACGGCGTCGGCGAGCTGGTTCATCCCACGCTCGAGGCCGCGGCGGGCCTCCTCGTCGAACGCAATGATCTTGGCCATCTGAAGTGGTCCTCCCGGACAGCGGTGGATTGCTCCCAGGACCGCGCCCGCGCCCGCGACGGACGGCCTGCATGCCCGGCGGTTCCTTCCCACCGGACCCTGCGGGCCTCACCGACCCGGTCCTCGTTTCAGTAGCACTCTCACTCGTAGAGTGCTAACGCCAATGATTAGCACTCGACCCCCGAGAGTGCAAGCGGCTTCGAAGAAGCCTCGGCGCGGGGTGGCGGTCGGGTGACGGGCGGGCGCAAGCGGCTTCGAAGAAGCCTCGATGCGGGGGTGGCGGTCGAGTGACAGGCGGGCGCAAGCGGCCCCGGGGAGAACACGGGCACACGGGGGACACGCGAGGGGCCCACATCCCGGACACGGGATGTGGGCCCCTCGTAGGTCTTCCGGGTCTTCGACGGAAGACCGAGCGTCGGTGGTCGATGCTCCGGGACTAGCCGAGCGCGAGCTTGACCATGTCCGCCTGCGGACCCTTCTGGCCCTGCGAGATCTCGAACTCGACCCGCTGACCCTCTTCAAGGGTGCGGTACCCGTCCATCTGGATGGCGCTGTAGTGGACGAACACATCCGCACCACCGTCGACCGCGATGAAGCCGTAGCCCTTCTCCGCGTTGAACCACTTGACGGTGCCCTGAGCCATGCCTAACTCCCCTATTACTGGCCCTTGCGCGGGAACGCACTTCGCGTTCCCGGGTCAGAACTTGCGTCGGAACGCGTCGACCGAGGCTGAATGTATCTGCGCGAGTGCTGTCTGCAACAGGTCAATCCGACGAGAAATCTGGACACCGAGAAACATTGAAATAGAGTGAAAATTTGGCATCTTCCAGGGCAACTCGGGCCAGACATATCTCGCCAAAGCCCCATACCGCGCCCGCACATTGACCCGATGTCGACCCTCACGCGACCCGTTCATATGCAGCGGGCAAGTCCAGCGGAGGGGACTTCCCCAACTCTACCGTGCCCAATCAAACAGAATTACCCCCTCCGCTTTTAGCGGAGGGGGTAATTTCGGTTTGTCGGGAGGGTCAGCAGCCGCCCGCGACGGCCGGGATGATCGACACACCGGCGCCGTCCGGCGTCACCGCCGCCAGACCGCCCTCGAAGCGCACGTCGTCGTCGTTGACGTAGACGTTCACGAAGCGTCGGAGCTTGCCCTGGTCGTCCAGGACGCGCGCGGCGATGCCCGGGTGGTTCTTCTCCAGGGACTCGATGACCTCGGCGAGGGTCGCGCCCTCGGCCGGGACCTCGGCCTGACCGCCGGTGTAGGTGCGCAGGATGGTGGGGATGCGGACGTTGACGCTCATGGCGCTACTGCCTTTCCGGTAGTACGAGGGAGGGTGGTCAGGCCAGGCCGGCGGCGCGGAACGCGTCCAGGCTGGGGCGGATGGTGGCGGTCTGCCCGCTGTCCGCGGCCACCGCCTCCAGGGTCTTGAGGCCGTCGCCGGTGTTGAGGACAACGGTGGTCAGCGCCGGGTCCAGCTGCCCGTTCTCGATGAGCTTCTTCGTCACGCCGACGGTCACGCCGCCCGCGGTCTCGGCGAAGATGCCCTCGGTCTGCGCGAGGATCTTGATGGCCTCGACGACCTGCTCGTCGGTCACGTCCTCCACGAAGCCGCCGGTGCGGCGCGCGATGTCCAGGACGTACGGGCCGTCGGCCGGGTTGCCGATCGCGAGGGACTTGGCGATGGTGTTCGGCTTCTGCGGGCGGACCACGTCGTGACCGGCCTTGAAGGCGGTCGAGACCGGGGAGCAGCCCTCGGCCTGAGCGCCGAAGATCTTGTACGGCTTGTCCTCGACGAGGCCCAGCCTGACGAGCTCCTGCAGCCCCTTGTCGATCTTCGTCAGCTGCGAGCCGGACGCGATCGGGATGACGATCTGGTCGGGCAGCTGCCAGCCGAGCTGCTCGCAGATCTCATACGCCAGGGTCTTGGAGCCCTCGCCGTAGTACGGGCGGAGGTTGACGTTGACGAAGCCCCAGCCCTCGCCCAGCGGGTCGCCGATGAGCTCGGAGCAGAAGCGGTTGACGTCGTCGTAGTTGCCCTCGATGCCGACCAGGTCGCCGCCGTACACACCGGCCATGACGACCTTGCCCTGCTCCAGGTCGTGCGGGATGAACACGCAGGAGCGGAAGCCGGCCCGGGCGGCCGCGGCGCCGACGGCGCCGGCCAGGTTGCCGGTGGAAGAACACGACAGGGTGGTGAAGCCGAAGGCGCGGGCGGCCTCGACGGCGATGGCCACGACGCGGTCCTTGAAGGAGTGCGTCGGGTTGCCGGAGTCGTCCTTGACGTACAGCTTGCCGGTGACGCCCAACTCCTTGGCCAGGTTGGCCGCGTCGACCAGCTTGGTGAAGCCGGGGTTCAGGCTGGGCTTGGAGGCCACGTCGGCGGGGACGGGCAGCAGCGGCGCGTAGCGCCAGATGTTGTTCGGGCCGGCCTCGATCGCGGCGCGCAGGGCCTCGGGGTCGCCGGTCGGCAGCGCGTAGGCGACTTCCAGAGGTCCGAAGCACTCGGCGCACGCGAAGATGGGACCGAGTGCGAAGCGGGTACCGCACTCACGACAGGAAAGGCCGGTGGCAGGTCCGAGATCGACAGAGGTGGCGACAGTCTGTGCAGCCATGATGGCGAGGCCCTTTCTCCTCATCTTCCCCATGGCGCATTTCGCCATGAGACGGAATTGGCACCTTCCCTAGCCGGGGACCTCGCTGACGAGCGCTGACGCGCGATCGCGAGAACCGACTGGAGGGTTGCCGGGGCTTCAACGGGCCGTATCCCTCTGCCCCTCTGGATGAGCGGTATGGCACCGGCACACGCGCTCTGTGGCGCGCCGGTGCGTTTGTCCGCGGGGACCCCGGCATGCGGTGGTCCTTCGCGTTGTTCAAGACTGTAACCGAAGGGGCGGGCGGTTGAGACAGCCGTCCGAACCGCGAGATGGATCACAAAACGGCTGATAACACCGACACGCAGGGAGTGCTGAGAGTGCTGGAAGAGGTGGAGCGCTGGCTGGCCGACCGCTCCTGGTCCGCCGCCGACCGACCGCTCGACCAGTTGCTCGACCTCAAACGGGCGGCCGGGACCACGGTCAGCGTGGTGCTACCCGCGCTGGACGAGGAGGCGACGGTCGGCGCGATCGTCGAGGCCATCCGGCGTGAGCTGATCGAGGGACTGCCGTTCCCGCTCGTCGACGAACTGGTCGTGGTCGACTCCGGCTCGGCCGACCGGACCGCCGAGGTCGCGGCGAAGGCCGGCGCCCGGGTGGTGCACCGCGACGAGATCCTGCCGAGGATCCCGGCACTGCCCGGCAAGGGCGAGGTGCTGTGGCGCTCGCTGCTGGCCACCAGCGGGGACGTCGTCTGCTTCGTGGACGCCGACCTGCGGGAGTTCTCGGCCACCTTCGTCTCCGGAATCGTCGGCCCGCTGCTGACCGACCCCGGCGTGCAGTTCGTCAAGGCGATGTACGACCGCCCGTTCGGCACGGAGTGCGACGGGCCCGCCGCCGGCAGGGCACCGGGCCAGGGCGGGCGGGTCACCGAGCTGGTCGCCCGCCCGCTGCTGAACCTCCACTGGCCGCAGCTGGCCGGCTTCGTCCAGCCGCTGGGCGGCGAGTACGCCGTGCGGCGCTCGCTGCTGGAGCGCCTTCCCTTCCCCGTCGGCTACGGCGTCGAGCTGGGGCTGCTGGTCGACGCACTGCACACGGTCGGGCTGGACGCGCTGGCCCAGGTGGACGTCGGCGTACGACTCCACCGCCATCAGGACGGACAGGCGCTGGGCAGGATGGCCGCGGCGATCTACCGCACGGCCCAGGTGCGGCTCTCCCGCGGCCACCTCGTACGGCCGGAGCTGACGCAGTTCGAGCGGCGGCCGGAGGGCTTCGTACCCCGCACGTACGCGGTGGACACCGAGGAGCGGCCGCCGATGGTGGGCGTGAAGGAGTACGGCCGGCGCCACGTGGCGTGACCGTGTCCATACGTTTGAGCGAGCGCGGGCCGGGCTAGGTTCGGCGCATGGCTTCTCAGGTACTCGTCGCGGCCAACCGCGGCCCGCTCTCCTACGCCCTCTCCGACGACGGCACGCTCAGCGCCCGGCGCGGCGGGGGCGGACTCGTCTCCGGTCTCTCGGCGGCCCTCGCGGAGCAGCCGGGGGCGCTGTGGATCTGCGCGGCGTTGTCGGAGCCGGACCGGGAGGCGGTCCGCCGGGGGGTCGCCGAGTCAGGCGTCCGGATGCTGGACATCGATCCCACGGTGTACGACGACGCGTACAACGGCATCGCGAATTCGGTGCTGTGGTTCACCCACCACCACCTCTACGACGTGCCGCGCGAACCGGTCTTCGACGCGGAGTTCCGCCGCCGCTGGGGTGGTTACGTCGCGTACAACGAGGCCTTCGCGCGCGCCCTCGCCGAGGAGGCGGCGCAGGGGGCCCGCGTGCTGGTCCAGGACTACCACCTGGCGCTGGTGCCGGGCCGGTTGCGGGAACTGCGACCGGATCTGCGGATCGCGCACTTCACGCACACGCCGTGGGCCTCGCGGGAGTTCCTGGACATGCTCCCGGCCGACGTCAGGGAGGAGCTGGTGCGGGGGATGCTCGGTGCGGACGTCGTCGGTTTCCACACCCGGGTCTGGGCCGACGCCTTCGCGGACGCCGCGCACGCGGACGCCGAGCGGCGGGTGGCCGTCTTCCCGCTGGGCGTGGACGCGGACGAGCTGCGGGCGCTGGCGCACCGGCCGGAGGTGGACGCGAAGCTGGCGGAGCTGCGGGCGGAGGTCGCGGGACGCAGGACCATCGCCCGGGTGGACCGGACCGAGCTGTCGAAGAACATCCTGCGGGGCCTGCTGGCCTACCGGGAGCTGCTGACGGTCCGCCCCGAATGGCGCGGCCGGGTGGTGCACCTGGCCTCGGCGTACCCGTCGCGGCAGGACCTCAGGGTGTACCGGGACTACACGACGGCCGTCTCGGAGCTGGCGGCGGAGATCAACACGGAGTTCGGTACGGAGGACTGGCAGCCGGTGCTGGTGTCGGTGAAGGACGACTTCGCGCGGTCGCTGGCGGTCTACCGGATGGCGGACGTGGCGCTGGTGAACCCGGTGCGGGACGGCATGAACCTGGTGGCGAAGGAGATCCCGGTGGTGTCGGAGGCGGGGTGCGCGGTGGTGCTGTCCACGGGCGCGGGGGCCTACGAGGAGCTCCGCGAGGACGCGCTGACGGTGAACCCGTACGACGTGTCGGCGACGGCGGAGGCGCTGCACGCGGCGCTGTCCCTGCCGGACGCGGAGCGTGCGGAGCGCACCGAGCGCCTGGCCTCCGCCGCGACGGCCCTCCCCCCGTCGGCCTGGTTCAAGGCTCAGCTCGCGGCCTTGGACTGATCCGCGCCCGGCGGACGGCGGACGGGCCGGCGGCGGAAGGCGGGCGGAGCGGCAGCGGCGGACGGCGGAGCGTCAGCGGCGGACGGCGCCGGCCAGGGAAGCCAGGAACGATGCGACGGCGGCCGGCCCCGGCAGGACGAGGTCGGCCCGGGCGGCGAGCTCGGGGACTTCGGCCGAGCCGCTGCACACCAGCAGCCCCGGCAGCCCGTCGGCCCTCCGCTTCTCGACGGCCGAGTACGCGGCCAGGTCGCCGAGGTCGTCCCCGGCGTACAGGACCGTCTCCGCGTCCCGCTCCGCCAGGAACTCCGTCAGGGCCACGCCCTTGTCCATGCCCGGGGGCCTCAGCTCCAGCACCGCCCGCCCCGGCTCGACCATCAGCCCATGCCGGGCGGCCAGCTCCGTGAGGGGTTCGCGCAGCGCGGCGAAGGCCGCCGCCGGGTCCTCGGCACGCCGGGTGTGGACGGCCAGCGCCCGGCCCTTCTCCTCGATCCAGGTGCCGCGCCAGGCCCCGATGGAGTCCAGGAATCCGGGCAGCTCGGCCCGTACGGCCGCCACCCCGGGGTGCTCGGCGGGGGCGTGGACTATGCCGGTCACGGCGTCCCAGCGTTCGGCGCCGTAGTGGCCGAGGACGACGAGGTGCTCCAGTCCGGGCACCCCGGCGAAGCCGCCGTAGCGTACGGCGACGCCTGCCGGCCGCCCGGTGACCACGGCCACCGAGTCCACCTCGGGGGCGAGCGCCGAGAGCGCGGGAACGGCGTCGGGATGTGCCCGGGCCTGGTCCGGGTCCGGGACGATGTCGGCGAGGGTGCCGTCGAAGTCCAGGGCGACCACGGACCGGCGGGGTGCGCGGAGCAGGGCTTCGAGTCCCTCGCGTCCGGCTGCGGTGACGGGCATCGGCAGATCGTGCGGATGGCTCCCCATACGCACGACCCTAACGGCCCGGCGGGTCCACGGCTACGGCTATCGCCGGGCTCGCTGGGCCTCGCGGATCCTTCGCAGCCGGTTGACGGTGCCCGGGGCGTGGGCCAGTGCCCGCGGGTCGTCCATGAGGGCGTTGAGCAACTGGTAGTAGCGGACCGGGGTCATCCCCAGTCCTTCCCGTATGGCCCGTTCCTTCGCTCCGGGCCCCGGCCAGGTGCGTCCCTCGTACGCGAGCACCGCGGCCTCCGTGGCCGTCAGCTGCCCGTCGTCCGTCATACGGCCAGATTAACGCCGCCGTCCGACAGACGGCGGCGTCCCCCGGATCAGCCCTTGTCCGCGGCGCGCGCCGCGGTGGCGATCTCCTCCAGCACCTTGGCGGGCTGTCCGCCGGGCTGGACGGCCGTGCCGATCTTCTGCTTGATGTCCTCGCTGACGCCCGCCCAGGACTTCTTGCCGACCGGGTAGAGCCGCGAGCCGGGCAACGCCGTCAGGAAGGGCCTGAGCTGGGCCGCGGGGCCGGTGGCGGCCTGCTTCGCCTGGAAGCCGGTGGTGGTGGCGGGCAACAGGTCGTACTTCTCGGTGAAGGCCGTCACGTTCTCCGGCTGGTACAGGTAGTCCAGGAAGGCGCCGGACTGCTCGCGGTGGCCGTTCTTGAAGGCCATGACCCAGTCGGCGACGCCCATCGCCGGCTGCGGGGAGCCGTCGGAGGTCGGCAGCGGCACCATGCCGAACTTCACGCCCTTGGCCTCGGCCTGCTTCATCAGCGTCGGGTGGCCGTTGAGCATGCCGACCTCGCCCTTGGTGAAGGCCTCGAATGCGGCCTGGCGGTCCAGCTTGCCGGGCTCGACGGGCCCGACGAGCTGCTGGCCGACCATCTTGTCCCGGAGGAACTCCAGCGACTTGACGTTGTCGGCGGAGTCGATGGCGTAGCCCTCTTCGTTGTCGGTGTAGCCGCCACCGCCCGCGAGCATCCACATCATCGTCTCGGCCTGCGCCTCTTCGCGGCCCAGCGGCAGCGCGAAGGGGACGGGCACGCCCGCGGCCTTGAGCTTCTTCGCCGCGGCCTCCAGGTCGGCCCAGCTCCTGGGCTGCCAGCCCTTGCCGTCCTTGCCGATCACTCCGGCGTCGGCCAGCAGCTTCTCGTTGTAGAAGAGCAGCCGGGTGCTGGAGACGAAGGGCATGCCGTACTGGGCCTGCTTGACCTTCCCGGCGTCCGCGAGCGGCGCAAGGAAGTCGGCCTCGGTCTTCACCGAGAGCAGCTCGGCCGTGGAGTACAGCTTGCCGGCGGCGGCGTAGTCGGCGTAGGCGCCGATCTGGGCGATGTCGGGCGCCTTGCCGGCCTTGACCATCTCGGCGACCTTGGCGTCGACCTCGGACCACGAGTAGACGTTGACCTCGACCTTGACGCCGGGGTGGTCCTTCTGGAAGCCCTCGGCGAGGCCCTTCCAGTAGCCGGCCGAGGAGTTCTGCGGAGTGTCCCCGTAATCGGCCGCCACGACCCGCAGGGTCACCTCGTTGTCTCCGGTGAGTCCGCCGATGGCTCCGCAGCCCGTCAGCGTGACGGCGGTCAGGCACAGCGCGGCGCCGGACGCGGCCAGGCTCTGGTAACGGCCCTTCACAGGTATCGATCCACCCCTTGTTGTACGTACGATCCACGTAAGGTCTACACCACTTTGGCGGCTCGTCCACATCAGGCCCCCCACCAGGGCGCCCGATTTGTATGGCCACTCAACAATCCCTCCCAATGGACTAGACCTTTCCCCGCCGAGCACGCGAGACTGTCTCTGTGAAACCCGTGAAACACGTCATCGCCCTCGATGTGGGCGGCACCGGGATGAAGGCCGCCCTCGTCGCCGACGACGGCACCCTGCTGCACGAGGCGCGCCGCCCCACCGGCCGCGAGCGGGGCCCCGACGCCGTCGTCGAGACGATCCAGGACTTCGCCTGCGAGCTCCTCGCCACCGGCCGGGAACGCTTCGGACGGGCCGCCTCGGCCGCCGGCGTCGCCGTCCCGGGCATCGTCGACGCCGACAGCGGCACCGCCGTCTACGCGGCGAACCTCGGCTGGCGCGACGTCCCGCTGCGCGCGCTGCTCACCGGGCGGCTCGGCGGCATCCCCGTGGCCCTCGGCCACGACGTGCGCACGGGCGGACTGGCCGAGGGCCGCATCGGCGCCGGCCGAGGCGCCGACCGCTTCCTCTTCGTCCCGCTCGGCACCGGCATCGCCGGCGCCATCGGCATCGCCGGCCGCATCGAGGCCGGCGCCCACGGGTACGCGGGCGAGATCGGGCACATCGTGGTCCGCCCCGGCGGCCCCGACTGCGGCTGCGGCCAGCGCGGGTGCCTGGAGACCCTCGCCTCCGCCGCCGCCGTCAGCCGCGCCTGGGCGGCCGCCTCCGGCGACCCCGGAGCCGACGCCGCCGACTGCGCCAGAGCCGTCGCATCCGGTGACGCGCGCGCCCGAGAGGTCTGGCTGGCCGCCGTGGGAGCCCTCGCCGACGGGCTGGTCACCGCGATCACCCTGCTGGACCCGCGCACGCTGATCATCGGTGGCGGACTCGCCGAGGCGGGGGAAACCTTGTTCACACCACTACGGAAGGCCGTGGAGGAGCGCGTGACGTTCCAGCGGCTCCCCCACATCGTGCCGGCGGCCCTCGGGGACACCGCCGGCTGCCTGGGCGCAGGGCTGCTCGCCTGGGACCTACTCGCCACGGAGGTACCGGCCTGATGTCCGGAAGCGCACACAGCACTGTTCTCTCCGGCGCCAGGGTGGTACTCCCCACCGGGACCGTGGCGGGCGGCCGGGTCATCGTCGAGGGCGCCCGCATCGCCGGCAGCGCCCGGGAGGACGCGGAGATCGTCGACCTGACCGGGCACTGGATCGTCCCCGGCTTCGTCGACATCCACAACCACGGCGGCGGCGGCGCCTCGTTCACCTCGGGCACCACCGAGGACGTGCTCCGGGGCGTACGCACCCACCGCGCGCACGGCACCACCACCCTGGTCGCCTCCACCGTCACCGGGGACCTGGACGAACTGGCCCGCCGGGCCGGGCTGCTGGCCGAACTGACGCAAGCGGGCGAGATCGCCGGCATCCACTTCGAGGGGCCGTTCATCAACCCCTGCCGCAAGGGCGCCCACAAGGAGGACCTGCTCCGCGACCCCGACCCGGCCGAGGTCCGCAAGCTCGTCGACGCGGCCCACGGCACCGCCCGCATGGTCACCCTGGCCACCGAACTGCCGGGCGGCCTGGACTCGGTACGGCTGCTGGCCGAACACGGGGTCATCGCCGCGATCGGGCACACCGACGCCTCGTACGAGCAGACGCGCGCCGCCATCGACGCGGGCGCGACCGTGGCCACCCATCTCTTCAACGCGATGCCCGCGCTCGCGCACCGCGAACCCGGCCCGATCGCCGCCCTCCTGGAGGACGAGCGGATCACCGTCGAGCTCATCAACGACGGCACCCACCTGCACCCGGCCGCCCTCGAACTGGCCTTCCACCACGCAGGCGCGCACCGCGTGGCACTGATCACCGACGCCATGGACGCGGCCGGTTTCGGCGACGGGACCTACCACCTCGGCCCGCTGGAGGTGGAGGTCAAGAGCGGTGTGGCCCGGCTCGTCGAGGGCGGCTCCATCGCCGGCTCGACGCTCACCCTGGACACCGCGTTCAAGCGCTCGGTGACCCTCGACGAACTGCCGGTGGAATCCGTGGTCCAGGCGATCTCCGCCAACCCGGCCAAGCTGATCGGCCTGTACGACGAAATCGGCTCGCTGGAGCCCGGCAAGTACGCCGACCTCGTCGTTCTGGACGCCGCCTTCGACCTCAAGGGCGTCATGCGACGCGGCGAATGGGTCGTCAGCCCCGCCTTCCGAAGGCCCGCCTGACGGCCATGCGGCTGGACGGAACGAGGCGGTCGGCCCGTAGGACTGGGCCGACCGCCTCGTGTTTGGCATGATCCCGGCAGCAACAGACCCGGGGGTACCCATGATCCTGACCGTGACGCTCAACACCGCACTCGACGTCACCTACCGCGTGCCGCGGCTGCTCCCGCACGCCTCGCACCGGGTCACGGCCGTCAGCGAACGGCCCGGCGGCAAGGGGCTCAACGTCGCCCGCGTCCTGGCCGCGCTCGGCCACGAGGTCACGGCGACGGGCTTCGCCGGCGGGCCGGTCGGCTCCGTCGTACGGGACACGCTGGCCGCCTCGCCCGGGGTGGTGGACGCACTGCTGCCCTGCGAGGGCGCCTCCCGCCGCACCCTGGCCGTGGTCGACGAAGCCTCCGGCGACACCACCCAGTTCAACGAGCCGGGCCCGCTGATCACGGCCGACGAGTGGGCGCGGTTCCTCGCGCACTACGAAGAGCTCGTGGCCGGGGCGCGGGCGGTGGCCCTGTGCGGCAGCCTCCCGCCGGGCGTCCCCGTGGGCGCGTACGCGGTACTCGTACGGGCGGCCCGCGCGGCCGGCGTCCCCGTCCTCCTGGACACCAGCGGCGAGGCCCTGCGCCGTGGGGTCGCCGCCCGCCCCGAGATCATCAAGCCGAACACCGTCGAACTGGCCGAGCTGACCGGCTCCCGCGACCCGCTCCCCGCCAGCCGCGACGCCCGCCGCCGCGGCGCGCACGCCGTGGTCACCTCACTGGGACCGGCCGGCCTGCTGGCCGCGACCGCCCAGGGCACCTGGCAGGCGGCCCCGCCGCGCCCGCTCTCCGGCAACCCCACCGGAGCCGGCGACTCCGTCGTCGCCGGTCTGCTCTCCGCCCTGACGGAGGGCCTGGACTGGCCGGACCGCCTCACCCGCGCGGTGGCCCTCTCGGCGGCCGCGGTGCTGGCCCCGGTGGCGGGAGAGTTCGACGCCGGCGTCTACGAGGAGCTGCGCCGGAGCGTGCGCGTCACCAGCGGCGGCTGACCCGTCCGCCGGGCGGGCCGACCGGGCGCCCGCGCGGCCGAGTCGCTGAACGCGCACCCCGAACGCCTGACTGCGTTTGAAATTATCTCTTGAGTAACATTTTTGACGGTGCCTCAGCGACCGGTCGCCCGGATTCGGCGGACTATGATCACGAACGCTGTTGATCTACACATATGCAAGGTTGAACGACATGAACCGAATCTCTCGCAGGGTGCTCGCCATCACCACCGGAGTAGTGGCCGTCTCCTCCCTGGCGGCGGTGCCAGCCCAGGCCCAGACGATCTCGGGCGGCTCGTGCGGCGCGGGTTACTACCAGCAGGACGCCTACCCGCTGGGCGACCACACGGGCGCCTCCGGCGCCGGTGTGATGTTCCTCTACTACAACAAGTCCACCGGCAAGAACTGCGCGATCCTCCGCCGCGACACCCAGTTCAACGTCACCGACGGCATGGGGATAGCCATCAGCTCCAGCGACGGCAAGGTGTCCGCCGACAACCGGCGCACCTACACCCAGTACGCGGGCCCCGTCTATGTCTCCGCCCCGGGCAAGTGCGTCATGCTCTCCGGCCACGTCACGGGCTTCTGGAACGGCTCCAGCGGCTGGCCGGGCACACACCGCGAGACCACCGGCTGGGTCCACTGCGGCTGACGGGCCGCCACCTCGAACGCTTCCGGCCCCGCCGCAGGTGCGGCGGGGCCGGAAGCGTTCGGCGGGGCACGGTCAGCGCTTGGTGTGGCCCGAGGCCAGCTCCAGCTGGTCGAAGATCACGTCGCACTGGTTGCCGGGCTCGCACGAGATCTTCATCGAGTTCGAACCCTTCTTGAGCGTGATCCACGCGTAGGTGCGCGTCCAGCCCTTGTCCCAGGCGCCGTCCGCCGCCTTGGCGAAGTTCGCGAGGTTCAGCCCCTGGGTCGGGGTCTGCCCGTTGACCGTGAGGGTCGCCTTGCCGTCCTTGCCGGGGACGCCGTAGTTGACGAACAGCGTGTAGTCGCCCGCCTCCGGGACCTCCACCGTCCAGGTGAGCGCCGCACCGGTCTGGTTGAAGCCCGCGACGTACTGCCCGCCCGAGCTCTTCGAACCGGGCACCGTGCTGTCCAGCTTCGCGCCGCCGGTCAGCACCATGCCCGCCCCGGCCGCCTCGCCCTTCGGCAGCGGGGCCTGCGAGGGCTGCGCGCTCTGGGTGGGGCTGGCCGGGTCCTTCGGGGCCGCCGACTGCTGGTTGCCGGTGGCGGTGTCCTGGCCCTTGTCCACGGGCTTGTTCTTGTCACCGAAGGCGAGGGCCGCGCCGATGCCGATCGCGACCGCGCCGACCACCGCGACGGCGGCGATCAGCAGACCGCGGCGGCTGGAGGAGCCCCCGCCGTGCCCACCGTGCCCGCCGTGGCTTCCGGCCGACCCGGGCGTCTGGGTCTGGTGCTGCGGCTGAGGCTGCTGCGGCACGCCGTAGCCGCCCGCCTGGAGCGCCTCGGGGGCCTGGTACTGGGCCTGGTAGCCGGGGCCCTGCTGCTGGGGGACGGGGCCGCGCTGGCCGCCGTTCCTCCGGTCACCGACCGTACGCACCTGGTGGTGCGAGGTACGGGGGACACCGGGCTGTGCACCGGGGTGACCGCCGACCGACGCACCGGGGTAGCCGTACCCGCCGCCCGACGTGGGCGGGGTGGCTCCGGCAGCCTGGCCGTCCGCGTAGAGATAGCCGAACGGATCGTCGTCCTCGGGCTTGTTCGCCCCACCGTCCGGGCCGTTGTTCGCGGGCGTCGTCATCGCAGGTCACTCCTTTCGACCCCCGGGAGCCTACCCCGAACAGGTGCACCCACGGGCGCCGGACCGCCTCAGCCCGCCCGGCGGTGCGCCTTGGAGCGGGACCTCTTCTCGATGTACATCCGCTGGTCGGCGGAGCGCAGCACTTCGTCCGCGGACATGCCGCAGCTGGCCCAGCCGATACCGAAACTCGCGCCGACACGCACGGCCCGGCCGTCCACGCGGATCGGCGGAATGATCGCGTTGCGCAGTCGGACGGCGAGGTCCGCGGCGTCCGCCGCGCCGAGGCCGTCGGCCAGGACGACGAATTCGTCACCGCCCAGCCGGGCAACGGTGTCACCGTCCCTGACGCCGGTCGTCAGGCGCCGGGCCACCTCGATGAGGACCGCGTCGCCCGTGTGGTGCCCGAACCGGTCGTTGATCGACTTGAAGCCGTCGAGGTCGCAGAAGAGCACCGCGAGCCCCTTCGTCCCGTCGTCGACGTCGGCCGCGGGCGCCACCGTGTGCACGTGGTGGTCGTACGGCCCGTCCGTCGGCGCCGTCGGCGCCCCGGGGAAGTCGAAGGGATCGGCCGCGGTGTAGCGGTCGGGGCCGTCGGGGTGAAACCCGCGCTCACCCGCACCACCCGCCTCGAACCCGGCCTCGTGTCCGTCCTGCCCGCCGGGCGCGTCGCGCCCCTCGAAGGCCGCGTCCAGGGCCTCGATGGCGCTGGCCCGGGCGGACTGCGGCCTGCGGCACAGCCGCGCGCCGAGCCGGGCCCGCAGCTCGGCGCTGTTGGGCAGGCCGGTCAGCGAGTCGTGGCTGGCCCGGTGGGCGAGCTGGAGCTCGTGCCGCTTGCGTTCCTCGATGTCCTCGACGTGCGTGAGCAGGAAGCGCGGCCCGTCCGCGGCGTCCGCCACGACGGAGTTGCGCAGCGAGACCCATACGTACGTGCCGTCCCGGCGGCCCAGGCGCAGCTCGGCGCGGCCGCCCTCGGCGGAGGTGCGCAGCAGGGTGCCGATGTCCTCGGGGTGGACCAGGTCGGAGAAGGAGTAGCGGCGCAGCACGGAGGCGGGTCTGCCGAGCAGCCGGCACAGCGCGTCGTTGGTGCGCAGCAGCCGGCCGTGCTGGTCACCGCCCATCTCGGCGATGGCCATGCCGCTGGGGGCGTACTCGAAGGCCTGCCGGAAGGACTCCTCGCTGGCGCGGAGCGCCTGCTGCTCGCGCTCCAGCCGGACGAGGGCGCGCTGCATGTTCGCGCGCAGCCTGGCATTGCTGATCGCAATCGCCGCCTGGAAGGCGTACATCTGCAGCGCCTCGCGGCCCCACGCGCCGGGGCGGCGGCCGTTGCGCGGTCTGTCCACCGAAATGACACCCAGAAGTTCCCCACCGGACGCGTACATGGGGGCGTAGAGCCGGTCCTCGGGGTGCCACTCGTCCTCGAAGCGCGGATCGGGGCCGTCGGTGTGCCACTGGGGGACGTCGTCCTCCAGCAGGATCCAGCCCTCCGTGTGCGGGATGAAGCGGAGCCCGTCCCAGCACTCACCCATCGTCAGGCGGCGCTCCCAGGAGGCGCGGGAGCCGACGCGACCGGTGATGAGGGCCTCGGCGGCCGGGTCTCCGGCGAAGGCGGCGACGACCAGATCGCCGTCCGGGCGCACGAGGTTGACACAGGCGAGCTCATAGCCGAGGCCCACGACGATGCCGTCCACGACGGTCTGCAGAGTGTCCGCCAGGCTCCGGGCCGTATTGAGATCGGCCACCACCCGGTGCAGCTGCCGCAGGGTCGCAAGACGGACGTACGGCTCCGACTCGGTCTCCATTGCTCGCTCTCCCCGAGACCTCGACAGCAACTCCAGTTTTGTCATCGGCGTTTCGTTGCGGTGTCCCGTCCACTGAATCACAGTGAGCTGTGCGGCAGGTACACAGGGTCAACAAATCTTGCCCTCTGTGAGTCAAGTCACATGAGATGAATAACGGTACGCGTTGGGACGGTTCGGACTGGGAGCGCTCCCCCCGCCTTCTCGTGAGCAAACGATACGCCCGGGCCTAGGCCGAGGGGCGGGGGCACGACTCGGACCAGGGCCCGATGTGCCGCACGGGAGGGCGAGATTAGCGTTTCAGCGTGCTGAAGACGACCCCTCTGCCCGCCCGGCCCGACGCGAACCCCCATGCTGAGGGGGTGAGCAATGACGAGTTCCGCGCCGCGATGTCCCGGCTGGCCGCGGGCGTGTGCCTGATCACCGCGCACGAGAGCCCGCTGGCGGACGGCGGACCGCGCGGCGAGGACATCGGCATGACGGCGACCGCCTTCATGTCCGTGTCCCTGGACCCGCCCCTGGTCCTGGTGAGCCTGCGCGAGGGCTCCCGCATGGACGACCTGCTGGCGGAGCAGCCGCTGTGGGCGGTCTCCGTCCTCGCCGACCACCAGCTCCCGATCGCGGGCCGGTTCGCCATGAAGGGCCGCATCAGCGACCGACTGCTCTTCGCGGACCTGCCCCACGTGCGCGGCGAGGCCTCCGGCGCGCCCCTGCTCAGCGGCGCCCTCGCCACCCTGGAATGCCGTACGGAGAACCGCGTCGAGGCGGGCGACCACACCCTGGTGATCGGTCGGGTGCTCACGGCTGCCCTGCCGTCCCCGGACTCCGCGCCGCTGACCTACTTCCGCGGGCGCTACCGGCACCTGAGCTGATCCGCGGCCCCGCCCGGCCCGGCCCCGCGCCGCGCCGGCCCGCCGCCGGCGTCCTCGGACCCTGACCCGCGGCGGCTACCAGTCCCGGCCGGTCCGGCCCCGCTTGGTCTCGGACCGCGCCTTCTTCTCCCGCAGCCGCCGCTCGTTGATCCCGCGCGGAATCTTCGTCGGCCGGCGCTGCCTGGGCGGCGGCGCCGTCGCCTCGGCCAGCAGCGACGCCAACCGGACCAGCGCCATCTCCCGGTTGCGCAGCTGCGAGCGGTGCTCGGAGGCCCGCACGCTCACCACCCCGCCCACCAGCCGGCCCGCGAGGCGCTCCAGCGCGCGCTCCTTCCAGACCTCGGGCAGCGCCTTGGTCGCCGCCAGGTCGAACAGCAGCTCCACGCGCGAGTCGGACGTGTTCACGTGCTGCCCGCCCGGCCCGGAGGACCGCGAGAAACGCCAGGAGAGCTCCCCCTCGGGGAGCACGACCGAACCGCGGATGACATAGGGACCAGGCATGTCCCCTATGATCCGCGCCCGCTCGGCCCGCGTCACCCGCATTTGCCAGGACCCGCGATCCCCGGCGGGAACCCGAGCGGCCTCTCGTCGCGTTATAGGGGTCAGCGGTACCTTGACCGCCTGTACGTGCATGTTGGATGAGGAAAGGGACATTCCCATGGCTGTCAGCCTGTCCAAGGGCGGCAACGTCTCGCTCTCGAAGGAGGCCCCGGGCCTCGCCGCCGTCACGGTCGGTCTCGGCTGGGACGTCCGCACCACGACCGGTGTGGACTTCGACCTCGACGCCTCGGCCATCGCCGTGAACGCGATGGGCAAGGTCGTCTCCGACGGCCACTTCGTCTTCTTCAACAACAAGTCCACCCCGGACCAGACCATCGTCCACACCGGGGACAACCGCACCGGCGAGGGCGCGGGCGACGACGAGGCCATCAAGGTGAACCTCGCGGGCCTGCCCGCCGACGTGGACAAGATCGTCTTCCCGGTCTCCATCTACGACGCCGAGAGCCGCAGCCAGAACTTCGGCCAGGTCCGCAACGCCTACATCCGCGTGGTGAACCAGGCCGGCGGCTCCGAGATCGCCCGCTACGACCTCTCCGAGGACGCGGCGACCGAGACCGCCATGGTCTTCGGCGAGCTCTACCGCAACGGCGCGGAGTGGAAGTTCCGCGCGGTCGGCCAGGGCTACGCCTCCGGCCTCACCGGCATCGCCCAGGACTTCGGCGTCAACGTCTGAGTCCGCCCGGTCCGGCGCTGACCGACACCAGCGCGGGCGAAGCCCCCTCCCGGCCGTCCGGGGAGGGGGCTTCGCTACCGTTCCCCACGTGATCCTCCAACCGCTGGTCCCCGTGGACGGCGCCCTCCCCGGCCCGGTCCTGACCGAGATCGCCGCCCTCTACTCGACCAACCACGCCTTCTTCGAACTCAGCGGCGACTTCCCCGACCCGAACCGCATCACGGTCGAACAGGTCGCGGCCTCCCTCGCTGACGAACTGGCCCACGCCAGCGCGGAGATCCTGCTCGCCCGCAGCGCCGGCCGCCTCGTCGGCCTCGCCGCCACCCTCGACCGCAACCCGGCCGCCGCCCCGGGGGACGACGACCCGTGGATCGGCCTGCTGCTCATCGACGCCACCGCGCACCGCGAGGGATTCGGCCGCGCCGTGGCCACCCTGGTCGAGGACCGCTTCCGAGCCGCCGGACGCACCGGCGTGCAGATCGCCGTACTGGACAACAACCCCAAGGCCCTGGCGTTCTGGCAGTCCCAGGGGTACTCCCCCGTGCGCCGGGCCAAGGACCGCGAGCTGGGCCGCGACTGCACGGTGCTGCGCAAGCCCCTCGGCACGGCGTAGCGGCGTCGCTCCCGCCCGGCCACGGCCTACTTCGGGCGGGCCGTCCCGTACAGCCACACGTCCCAGACCTCCGTCAGGTCATGGCCGGTCTTCCCCTGCGCGTAGGCGGTGAAGTCGGCGGTGCTCGCGTTCCCGTGCCGGTGGTCGGCGGCCCACCCGCGCACCAGGGCGAAGAACCCCTCGTCGCCGACCTCCTGCCGGATCCGGTGCAGGACCATCGCGCCGCGCTGGTACACCGGGCTCGCGGAGATGTCCTTCGGACCGGGCGGATCGGCCGGCGGGAAGGCGTCCCAGCCGGAGTCGGCGGCCTCGTCGACGTCCGTGTCACCGGCCAGGAGGGCGTCGAAGTGCTGCTGCGCCGTGGGCCCGCCGTGGTCCTCGTCCCACAGCCACTCGGCATAGGTCGCGAAGCCCTCGTTGAGCCACATGTCCTTCCAGGTCTTCGGCGAGACGGAGTTGCCGAACCACTGGTGGGCCAACTCGTGCAGCACCAGCCCGGCTTCGGGTGCGCCCGGGTACACCGGCTTGGTCTGCGTCTCCAGGGCGTAGTCGAGCGTCCCGGCGGGCAGCACCACCGCGCCCGCCGTGCCGAAGGGGTACGGGCCGAACCGGCGGGTGCCCCACTCCACCATCTCCGGCAGCAGCTTGAGCGCGGGCTCGCTCGCCGCCGCCTCCCCGGGCGACACCGCGTTGTAGACGGACACCCCCGAAGGCGTCTTCCCGGTGGTCACCCGGTACGGGCCGACGACGGCGGTGGCCAGGTAGCTGGCCATCGGCTCCGGGTTGTGCCACGCGAACCGCGTGCGCCCGTCGGCGCCTTCGGTGCGGGAGCGCAACTCCCCGTTCGACACCGCCTCGTAGCCGCCCGGGACGGTGATCGTGATGTCGTACGAGGCCTTGTCGCTCGGATGGTGGTTGCCGGGGAACCAGGTCATCGAGCCGACCGGCTCACCGACGCCGACCGCGCCGTCCTCGTCCGCGATCCAGCCCTCTCTGGTGCCGTCCACGTCCGTCAGGGCCCTCGGCCTGCCGCTGTAGGCGACCTCCGTCCGGAAGACCTGGCCCTTCTCCAGGTCGTCGGCCGGGCGCACCGTCAGCTCGTTGCCGGTCCGGTTGAAACGGGCGCCCTCACCGTCCACGTCAACGCCCTCGACGTGCAGGCCGCTCAGGTCGAGGTTGAAGGAACTGAGCCCCTGTCCGGCACGCGCCGTGATGACGGCCCTGCCGTGCAGCACCCCGTCCGCCGGGTCGTAGTCCAGGTCCAGCGCATAGTGCTCGACCTGGTAGCCGCCGTTGCCGGCCTTGGGGAAGTACGGGTCGCGCAGCCCCGAAGCGCCCGGCCGCCCCTGCACCGGGCCCCCCGTGCACGCCGTGGTGACGGTGAGCAGGGCGACGAGGGCGGGGGCGGCGAGGCGGGGAAGCGCGCGGTGTTCCACGCCTTCGATCCTAAGCGGCCACGGCGCGCGTCCTACTTGCTCAGCGCGTCCACGCCGGCCTTCGCGAACTTCTCGTCCAGATCGCCGCTCGGGGCGCCGGCCACGCCGATGCCGGCCACGGGGGCGCCGTTCGCCTGGACCGGGGTGCCGCCACCGAGGAAGAGGGTGCCGGGGATGTCCTTCAGGTTCGGGGCCTGGGCCAGCCGGCCCACGAGCACCGAGGTCGGGGCGTTCCAGGACACTGCGGTGAAGGCCTTGCGCTGCGCCGACTCGTAGGACTGCGGGCCGGCGCCGTCGCCGCGCAGGGTGACGATGGTGTTGCCGTTGCGGTCCACCACCGCGACGGTCACCTTCTGGTTCTCCGCCGCGGCGGCCTGGAGGGCGGCCTGCGCGGCGCGGGTGGCGGCGTCGACGGTCAGGTGGGTCGTCGTGGTGAAGTTCTTGTCGCTCGGAGCGTCCTTCTTCGCCGCGAGGGCGGCGGCCTGGGCGGTGGTGGCGGCGGGGCTCGCGCTGGCGCTCACAGCACCGAAGGCGCCGGCGCCCAGGGCGACGGCGAGGGCGGTACCGGTGAGAACGCGGGTGCGGGTCTTCATCTCTGCTGCTCCTGAGAACGGTGGCACGGTGACGGCATCGGGTCTCGTTCCGGGCCGGTCGGACCGGCTCCTTCACTGCTCCAAGCCTGTGCCCGGTCCCCCCTCCGCCCCGTCCCCGTACCGGCTCGCCCCGCCCACCGCACCGGCTGACCCGGGGGTCGTCCGATCGGTCGATGCGCTCCGCCCCCGGCACGGTATTCCCTGGTCGGACCCGGGTGACCTGGGTGACCCGGGCCCGGGGCGGAGCCCGGGGAGCGGCGCCGCAGCCGACAATGGACGCATGCCCCCGACCGAGGAGCACCCCGTGACACCCGCCGCGCCGCGCGACGACACCCGCACGCTGGCGACGGTCGCCCACACCGCCTTCTTCCTCCTCCTCGGCGCCTCCGTGGCCCGCTTCCTGCTGCGCCACCCCGGCGAACCCCGCACTCCATGGGTCATCGCCCTCGGCGTCACCCTGGCCCTGCTCTATGTGCTCGGCCCCGCGCTCGGCGCCGCCCCCACCCGCCGGCGCCTCCTCTGGCTCGGCCTGGTGGTCACCACCTGGGTGGTCCTCGTCGTCCTCGCGCCCAGCTTCGCCTGGTGCGCCGTACCGCTCTTCTTCACGGCCCTGCGCACCCTCCCGCCCCGCCCCGCCATCGTCCTGGTGGCCCTCCTCACCGCCTTCGTCGTGACCGCCCAGCTCCAGCTGTCCAAGTCCTTCGATCCCAACCTGCTCCTGGCGCCGCCCGCCGTCGCCGCCCTCGCCACCGCCGTCTTCGTCCACATGGAACGCCAGGCCCGGGCCCAGCGGGCACTGATCGACGACCTGATCCGGACCCGCCGGGAACTGGCCGCCACCGAACGCCGCGAAGGCACCCTCGCGGAACGCCAGCGGCTGTCCATGGAGATCCACGACACCCTCGCCCAGAACCTGTCCAGCCAGCAGATGCTGCTCCAGGCCGCGGACCGCACCTGGGACACCGACCCCGCCACCGCCCGCGCGCACGTCCGCACCGCCACCGACATCGCCGCACACGGCCTCGCCGAGGCCCGGCGGCTGGTCCACGACCTGGCCCCCTCCGAGCTCGCCGACGGCGCCGGCCTCGCCCAGGCACTGCGCCGCCTGGACGCCGGACCGGGCATCGAGGTCCGCTTCCACCTCGAAGGCGCCCCCGCCCCGCTGCCCGACCGCGTCCAGTCGGCCCTGCTGCGGATAGCCCAGGGCGCCCTCGCCAACGTCCGCGAGCACTCCGCCGCCCGTACGGCCGCGCTCACGCTGAGCTTCCTCGGAGACCAGGTGGTGCTCGACGTCGCCGACGACGGCCACGGCTTCACCCAGCCCCGCGCCGACACCGACGCCGCCGACGGGCGCGGACACGGCCTCCCGGCGATGCGGGCCCGCGTCCGCCAGCTGGGCGGCACCCTGACCATCGAATCCACGCCGGGCGAGGGCACCGTCCTGTCCGCGGCCATCCCCCTGGAGCCCGCTCCATGACGACGATCCTGCTCTGCGACGACCACGTGGTGGTCCGCGCCGGCCTGCTGGCCCTCCTCGGCAGCGAACCCGACATCGAGGTACTCGGCGAGGCCGGCAGCGGCGAGGAGGCGGTCGCCCTGGCGTCCAGGCTCCGCCCCGACGTGGTCCTCATGGACCTCCAGCTCGGCGAGGGCATCGACGGCGTCGAGGCCACCCGCCGCATCACCGCGCTCCCGCGGCCCCCGCACGTCCTGGTCCTCACCACCTACGACACGGACGCGGACATCACCCGGGCGATCGGCGCGGGCGCCACCGGCTACCTGCTCAAGGCCGAGCGCCCCGAGGAGCTCTTCGCCGCGATCCACTCCGCCGGCCAGGGCCGCACCACCCTCTCCGCGCCGGTCGCCAGCCGCGTCATGGCCCACATGCGGGGCGGCCGCCCCACCCTGACCGACCGCGAACTGGACATCCTCGGGCAGCTGGCCCGCGGCCTCGGCAACCGCGACATCGCCCGTGCCCTGTTCATCAGCGAGGCCACCGTCAAGACCCACCTGGGGCGCATCTACGACAAGCTCGGCGTCGACACCCGTGCGGGCGCCGTCTCGGTCGCGAAGGAGCAGCGCCTCCTCCCCTCCTGACGCCGGGGTGGGGCCCCCTCCGCACCCGTGACACCATCGGGTACGTGCTCGACATCGGCTACTCCCTCTCCCGGCGCTTCCCCGACCCCCCGCAGACCGACTACCGCTCGGCGGACGTCCACGCGCTGCGCCACGACCTGTTCTGCGGGGACGTCTACCTCGCCGACACCGACTCGGACCGGGAAGTATCCACAGCCTGGGGATGGGTTCCGGTGCTGGACTTCGCCTGGGCACTGTGCGACATCGTCGAGCGGCTCGACCAGGACCCGCGGGGCAGCCGCTCCGCCAACCGCCAGTACGCCGAGATCGACTTCACCGAGTCCACGGACCGCATGCTCTTCGAGCGCCGCTTCGGCTGGGTCGACGTCGAGGCCGACTGGATGCCGGCCGAGGAGGCCCCGCTGACCTTCAGCCACCGGCTGCTGCGCCGCGAGGCCCGCGACTTCCTGCACGACCTGCTCGCGGACCTGATCGACATGCACGACGGGCTCGGCGACAACCCGGCCGTCTGGACCCTCCAGGCCCGCTTCCCCCGCGTTCCCGGGTAGTCAGGGCCGTCCGCCGGACAGCACCTCCCGGAACACCCGCGCAGAGCGCGGGTTCTGCCCGCACTGCCACACGCCGTGCGGGCAGTAGTCGGTGATGCTGTGGTAGAGCGGCTCGTGCTCGGCGAACCAGGCCAGCATGCGCCGCACGTACTCGGGATTGTCGCCGTGCCGGAACAGCCCCCATTCGGGGTACGAGATCCGCTTGCCGTGCGCCTTCGCGAAGTCGACCTGCTGCCGGAGCCCGTAGGGCTGGGTGACCTGCTCGTCGAAGGTGCGGCCGGGCTCCTGGTCGTAGGAGTCCATGCCGATGACGTCGACCACGTCGTCACCGGGATAGCAACGGGTCCAGGCGATCGCGTCGGCTCCGCGGTTGGGCGCGTAGTCGAACCGGAAGCGCTGCCCCTGCACCGCACGCATGGCGGTCACGATGCGCCGCCAGTAGGCCTTCCAGTTCTCGGGGTCGGGACGGCAGCGGTGGGTGTAGTCGAAGCCGTTCATCTCCCAGCCGAGCACGATCACCGCGTCCGGCAAGCCGAGGCCGACCAGCCGGTCGGCCAGGCGCCGGAAATGGTGGTCGTTCGCCCCGCGGGCACCGGCGCGGATCAGCTCCGCGACCCGGGCGTCGGGGACACGGGCCTCGTTGCCCTCCTGCATGGGCACGTTCAGGACGAAGAGCCGGTCGGCCCTCTCCCTGCGCCAGCGCGCCCAGCTGCGCAGGGAATCCGGCGCCCCCTCGATGTTCGTCCAGGTGTCGCCGGGCAGGTACGTGTGCCCGGCGCGCAGCTCGGTACCGCCGAGCCAGCGCGAGAGTTCCGCCATCCGCTCGACGCCCGGCGACCCGTAGTGGAGGTAGGCACCCAGGGCCGTCCCGGTGGCCCCCGCACCGCCCCCGGCGCCCTGCCGCGGCAGCCGCGGGCCGGGGCCGGGGGCGGGCACCACGAGGAGCAGGGTGACGGCGACGGCACTGACGCAGGCTCCGACCAGCCATCGGATCCGGCAGCTCCGGTGGGACATGACACCTCCACAGGCCTCGGGCACCGGTGTGTCCGCCTGCGACGTTAGGCGCCCACCCCGGTGCACCGCCCGCCCGGACACCCGGTCGCTCGGCCATTCGCCACAGCCTCCGCCCCGCCGTCGCCGCCTCCCCGTCCGCGGACACCTCCCGGCGGGAGCCGGGGAGGCCGGGAGCGCCTCCCCCGTCACGGCGCCGCACCCGGACCGCGGGCCCGGTCACGGCACCACCCGCACCCCCAGCCGGGAGGCGAGCGCCGGGGCCAGGTCGAACAGCTGCGCCGGACTGATCACCGCCCCGGCCAGCGCCTCCACCCCCCGCGCGATCTCCAGTACGGCGGCCTCCCGCAGATCCACCTCAGCCATCCGGACCCCGCTGAAGTCCGCCCCGCGCAGCGAACACTCCCGGAACTCCACCCGTTCCAGTACCGCGCCCGCGAAGTCCGGCTCCACCAGCACGCACCCCTCGAAGACCACGTCGCGCAGCCGCGCCGTCCGCAGGTTCAGGTAGTCGATCTTGCCGCCCCGGACCACCACCCGCTCCAGACCGGCCCCGTGCAGCTGCACCCCGCCCAGCCGCGCGTCCACCAGCTCCACGTCCCGCAGCGAGGCCCCCGACAGGTCGGTCCCCACCCCGCGGACCCCCTCCAGCACCGAATCCAGGATGCGTGTCTTCGCCAGACCCGCCTCGTCCAGCGTGCAGCGCCGTACCGCGCAGTCCATGAACCGGGCCCCGACCCCCTCCTGCCCCGCCAGGTCCAGGTCCGCGAACTCCAGCCCTTCGTAGTCCCCGTCCGTCTCCAGCTCCCGCCCCTGCCAGGGCACCAGGTCCGGCAGCCGCAGCTGCGGCCTCCGCGCTGCCTTCACCGACTGCTTCCGCCCGTCTCGCACCATGCCCCCATCCTGGCCGACCGCACTGACATCGGCCCGCGGCCCGGGCCCGGGCCCGCCGCCGCCCCGCGCGCCGCCAGGAACCCGGTCCGTCTCCGCGCCTTCGGCTCCGCCGAGAACCCCGTCCATCGGCGCACCGTGACCCGCGCCTCGCGCCGTGCTTCCCGTACGCCGCCCGCGGATCACCGCCGGGCCGGCGCAGGCATCGCCGGCCTCGGCGCCACGAACCGCGGCAGCGCCCCAGGGGTTCACCACCCCGGCGGGTTCACCGCCCCAGCAGCAGCCGGGCGACCGCCAGCCGGTCCTCGTCCAGCCGCTCCTCACCGTCCTCCACGTCCCACTGGCAGGTCTGCCGCACCCGGCCCAGCGTCCAGGCCCGCGCCCGCGCCCGATCCAGGCCCGCCGCCTCGGTCAGCACGTCGAACCGCCACCGCACGTCCTGCGCGCGGAAGTTGTTGACGATGGCCGGCATCCCCGTTGTACCCGATCTGGGCCTCGATCAGCCCGTCCGGAATCTCCACGACCTCGACCATGCGGCGACGCTATCGCCCTGCGCCCCGGCTCGGCGGCGTCCCCTGCGGTACGCCGCCCGCCCGGCCCGGTCGGTCCGGGACCGCAGGCCGGCCCCCGGGGCCCCGAGCATCCTGCGGGAGACACGGCCGGGCCGCCCGCAGGGCAAGCGGCAGGGGGCCGCGCATCACGCCCCGCGGCGCGACATCCCGTCCCTGGCACCTCGCGGGGAAAAGGGATAGCAACTCCCCATGACGATCAACGGCGGCATCTCCTTCTGGTACGCGACCCTCCCCGGCACCCCGGACACCCCACCGCGCGCGCCCCTCACCGCTCATGCCACCGCCGACGTCGTCATCGTCGGCGGCGGCTACACCGGCCTGTGGACCGCCTACTACCTGAAGCGGGCCGCCCCCGACCTGCGCGTCACCGTCCTGGAGCAGAAGTTCTGCGGCTACGGCGCCTCCGGCCGCAACGGCGGCTGGCTCTACAACGGCATCGCCGGCCGCGACCGCTTCGCCGCCCTCCACGGCCGGCAGGCCGCCCAGCGCCTCCAGCAGGCCATGAACGAGACCGTCACCGAGGTCGTCGACGTCGCCGTCAGGGAGGGCATCGACGCCGACATCCACCGCGGCGGCGTCCTCGAAGTCGCCCGCACCCCCGCCCAGCTCGGCCGGCTGAAGGCCTTCCACGCCGCCGAGCTCGCCTTCGGCGAGACCGACCGCGAGCTCCACGACGCCGCCGCCACCCGCGCCCGCATCGGCATCGCCGACGCCGTCGGCTCCAGCTGGAGCCCGCACGGCGCCCGCGTCCACCCCCTCAAACTGGTCAGGGGCCTGGCCGAGGCCTGCGACCGCCTCGGCGTGGTGATCCACGAATCCACCCCGGTCACGGAGATCTCCGCGGGAAAGGCGGTCACCCCCTACGGCACGGTCCGCGCCCCGCACGTCCTGCGCTGCACGGAGGGCTTCACCGCCGCTCTCAAGGGCCAGAAGCGGTCGTGGCTCCCGATGAACTCCTCGATGATCGCCACCGCCCCGCTGTCGGCCGAGACCTGGGCACGGCTCGGCTGGTCGGGCCGCGAGGTCCTGGGCGACATGGCCCACGCGTACATGTACGCGCAGCGCACCGCCGACGACCGGATCGCGATCGGCGGGCGCGGGGTCCCGTACCGCTTCGGCTCGCGCACCGACAACGACGGCCGGACCCGGCCGGCCACCGTCGACTCGCTCCGCGACCTGCTCTTCTCCTTCTTCCCGGTGCTCACCGGCACGGAGATCACCCACGCGTGGTCGGGCGTCCTCGGCGTACCGCGCGACTGGTGCGCCACCGTCACCCTGGACCGTGCCACGGGGGTGGGCTGGGCGGGCGGGTACGTCGGCTCGGGTGTCGCCACCGCCAACCTGGCCGCCCGCACCCTGCGCGACCTGGTCCTCGGCGAGTCCACCGGGCTGACCGGTCTGCCGTGGGTGAATCACCGGGTCCGCCGCTGGGAGCCGGAGCCCTTCCGCTGGCTCGGGGTGCAGGCCCTCTACGCCGCGTACCGCGAGGCGGACCGTCGGGAGGCGGCCACCCACACCTCGACGACGGCCCCCCTGGCCCGCCTGGCCGACCGCGTCTCGGGCCGCCACTGACGGCCCGAGACACGCTGAAGGCCCCGGACGGTGACCTGTCCGGGGCCTCTGACCTGCAATGGAGCCGCCTATCGGAATCGAACCGATGACCTACGGGTTACAAAGCCGTTGCTCTACCAACTGAGCTAAGGCGGCACAGGGCCACCCCCGAACGCACAGCGTGTGGGGCCGCCATCACTCTACACAGCGCCCGTTTGCCCGAGCCATCACATTGAACCCGCACCCGTGACCGCTCATGCCGCCCGCCGACCGGGTGTGAGCGGGCAGGAAAGCAGGCGGGTCCGACAGATCGCACAAAGTTCGAAGTCACGGCGGAGCGGTGCTGACAGCACGGGCGGCGGCGGGTAGCGTCGGGCGGAGTCCGGATTCTGGACTAGACCTTCCACTCGGATCGTCCGGCACGTTCCTGCCGGTAGAAGGGATTCATCAGCATGGCTTCTGTCACCTTCGACAAGGCGACCCGTCTGTACCCGGGCGGCGACAAGCCCGCCGTCGACCAGCTGGAGCTGGAGATCGAGGACGGCGAGTTCCTCGTCCTCGTCGGCCCCTCCGGCTGCGGCAAGTCCACCTCGCTGCGCATGCTCGCGGGCCTGGAGGACGTCAACGGCGGCGCCATCCGCATCGGTGACCGCGACGTCACCCACCTGCCGCCCAAGGACCGGGACATCGCAATGGTGTTCCAGAACTACGCGCTCTACCCGCACATGACCGTCGCCGACAACATGGGCTTCGCGCTCAAGATCGCCGGCGAGGACAAGGCCACCATCCGCAGGAAGGTGGAGGACGCGGCGAAGATGCTCGACCTCACCCAGTACCTGGACCGCAAGCCCAAGGCGCTCTCCGGCGGCCAGCGCCAGCGCGTCGCCATGGGTCGCGCGATCGTGCGCAAGCCGCAGGTGTTCCTGATGGACGAGCCGCTGTCGAACCTCGACGCCAAGCTCCGCGTGTCGACGCGTACGCAGATCGCCGCCCTCCAGCGCGACCTCGGCATCACCACCGTCTACGTCACCCACGACCAGGTCGAGGCCATGACCATGGGCGACCGGGTGGCCGTGCTCAAGGACGGTCTGCTCCAGCAGGTCGACACCCCGCGCAACATGTACGACCGCCCCGCGAACCTCTTCGTCGCCGGCTTCATCGGCTCCCCGGCCATGAACCTGGTCGAGGTCCCGATCACCGACGGCGGCGTGAAGTTCGGCGACAGCGTCGTTCCGGTGTCGCGCGCCGCGCTGTCCGCCGCGGCCGACGCGGGCGACCGGGCCGTCACGGTCGGCGTCCGCCCGGAGCACTTCGACGTCGCCGAGAGCGGCGGCCTGACGATCACCGTGAACGTCGTCGAGGAACTCGGCGCCGACGGGTACGTCTACGGCTCCACCTCGGCCGCCGAGGGCTCGCAGGACCTCGTCGTCCGCGTGGGCGGCCGCCAGGTCCCGGAGAAGGGCTCCAGCCTGCACATCGTGCCGCGGGCCGGGGAGATCCACGTCTTCTCCACCTCCTCCGGTCAGCGACTGTCCGACTAGTCGTACCGGCAAGGGGGTTGGAGGGGCGTCCCGCCAAGGGGCGCCCCTCCGCCGTCGGTTGCCGACGGGATCTCCTCAGGAACCCCGGCAGAGCGGGCCATTCGGGCGGCCCCGTCAACCCGGAATTCGAAAAGCCACGTCGAACCATCCCCCGACAGGGTGACTAAATGTCGCCAAATCTTCACCGAGCGCTACTCTCGCCCTCGTGACCCACACTGCCCGCCGTATCGGCCGTTCCCTCGCCCTGGTCCTGCCCGTCGTCCTGGTCCTGTCCGGGACCCTCGCGGTCACCATGGTCCCCTGGGCGGACACGTCCTCCTCCCAGCTCGTGACCGCGTCCGCCGAAGGCGTCTCGACGCCCGCGAAGCCACGCGCCGCCCACGAGGTGCTGCGCACCCAGCTCGTCGGCGAACTGCAGCAGGGACAGGGGCCGGACGACGTCCTGACCCACCTGCAGCAGGAGGTGAACCGCCGGCCGTCGCTCGCCGAGCACTGCGTGGGGATCGCCCGCGCGCTCGGACGCGCCGCCGTCGAGGCGTACGGCCCGACGAAGGCCCAGTCGTTCGCCCGCCCCGTCTGCGACACCTCGTACGCCGCCGGCGTCGCCTCCATGGGCTGACCCGCGCCGCGTCCCTACGCTGGCCGTCATGACCGACGACCCCCGATCCGCCTCCTCCGCAGCCGCGTTCCCCGCCCCACCCGCCCAGGCAGTCGTCCTGGCGGGCGGCCAGGGTTCGCGGCTGCGTCCGTACACCGACGACCGCCCCAAGCCGATGGTCGAGATCCCGGGGACCGGGCTGCCGATCATCGGGCACCAGCTGGCCTGGCTGGCGGCCGAGGGGGTCACCGACGCCGTCGTCTCGTGCGGGCACCTCGCCGGGGTGCTCCAGGAGTGGCTGGCCGAGGCGCCGCTGCCGCTGCGCGTGACCACGGTGGTCGAGGAGGAACCGCTGGGCCGCGGGGGCGGCCTGAAGTACGCCGCACGGCACCTGCCGGACCCCGGAGGGGCCTGGTACGCGACGAACGGCGACGTCTGGACCCGCTTCTCGCTCCGTGAAATGGCCGCCTTCCATGCCGAGCGCGGGGCGGTCGCGACGCTCGCACTGGCCCGGCCGCGGATCCCGTGGGGGGTGGTGGAGACCAACGCGTACGGCCACGTACTGGACTTCATCGAGGCCCCGCCGTCGCCGTACCCGGTGAACGCCGGGGTGTACGTCTTCGGGCCCGAATTCGCCGCGCTACTGCCGGACTTGGGAGACCACGAACGCACCACCTTCCCACGGCTGGCGCGGGAGCGGCGGCTGGCGGGCTTCCCGCTGCCCCAGGGCGCCTACTGGCGGGCGATCGACACGGCCAAGGACCTCACCGAGGCCGCACGCGAGTTGGCGGCGCAGACGGGCTCCTGAGGGCCCGCACCGCCCTCGCGGCGCCCGGCCCTCCGGCACCTTCTCCGCACACGCCACGCGGCACACGCCACGCGGCACACGCCACGCGGCACACGCCACGCGGCACACGCCACGGGAGCCCGGCACGCTCACGCGTACCGGGCTCCCGTGTGCCGGCCCCTGGCGGAGGGCTCAGCCGATGAGCCCGCCGATCAGGCCGGGCTGCTTGGTCGGAGCGGTGCCCGAACCGCGGGTGCTGCTGCCCGACGAGGAGGACGGCGACTTCGGCGCCGTCGACTGGCGGGGAGTGCTGCGCGGGGTCTGCTGCTTGCCGGTCGTGCCCCGGGTCGCGGTGGGCGACTCGGAACCCGCGCCCGTCGTCGCCCGGGAGGGCGCCCCCGAAGCGGTCTTCCCGGCCTTGGCCGAGGTCTCGGACGGGGAGGGCGTCGGCGACGCGGCCCGGGTCGGCTGCTGCTGCGCGGGCTGCTGCCTGGCCGGCGTCTGCGGCAGCGGGCGGCCCGGAAGGTAGTTGCTGGGGGCCTCGCCGGGTCCGGGGACGGTGACCACCGTGGTGGACCGGACGGCGCCGCCCAGGAGCGAGCCGACGAGCAGGGTGAGTCCACACACGACGCTCGCCATGATGGCCCCGCGCCGCAGCACCCGGCGGCGCAGCCGCCAGATCTCGGAGCGCGGCCCGAGGGTGCGCCAGGCCTCCCCGGCGAGACGCCCGTCGAGGGAGTAGACCGGGGCGCCCGCGATGATCAGCGGGCTCCAGGCGGCGAGGTAGATGATGTCGGGCGCGTCGTAGGCCGGGACGGTCTTCCAGCTCACCGTCATCAGCAGGGCGGCGGACAGCAGCGCCCCGAAGCTCGCGGCCAGTCGCTGCCACAGGCCGAAGACCGTCAGGACGCCGACGATGACCTGGATGAAGGCCACGCTGAGGCCGGCCCCCACCGGGTGCGCGAGCGCGAAGTCGCGCAGCGGCTCGGCCAGCGCCCACGGGTGCAGGGTGTGCAGCCAGGTGACCATGGAGCCGCGCTCGCCACCGTCGAAGTAGACGGGGTCGCACAGCTTGCCCATGCCGGCGTAGATGGAGATGAAGCCGAGGAAGACGCGCAGCGGGAGCAGCACGACGCCGAGGTTCATCCGGCGGCCCGGGTAGTAGGACGCCTGACCGCGGTTGTCGCCCGCCGGACGCCGGGACTCCGGCCCGGGACCGGCCGCCGGTCCCTGCGGCTGCTCGTACGGGAGGTCCCGTACGGCGGCCAGGGGGCGCGTCTCGGCGGGGTCCCCGTAGCTGCGCTGGCCGATGACGGTCGGCGTGGCCAGGGTGTCCTCGGCGAGATCGTGGTCCAGGTCGACGCGCGGGATGACCTGGGTGGCGCCACCGTCGTGCGCGTCGTGGCCGCGTACGGCCTGGAGCAGTCCGCCCATGGCCGCGGCGGCGTCGCCTGTGTCGGACTTGCCGCTCCAGACCACGGGGGCCCGGCGGCGGGTGGCCCCGGCGGCGGCCACCACGGCGCCGCCCAGGACGGGTGCGCGGCCGGGGGCCTTCGCGGGCTTGGGACGCGCGCTCGGGCTCGGTGCGAGCCGCACGCGGAAGCTGGCGTGGTTGACGATGACCTGTGCGGGGTCGCACGGCACCTTGACCATGCTCAGCGCGGGCTGGTCGTCGAACCCTGACGTTCTGGTGTCCACACTCATCTAACCGAGTGATCAGTGTTTAGGACACTGCCTTGACATCAGGGATCTGTCCGAGACCCGTCAAGATCAAGCCACCCCGCCCGAAACGGGCGGGGTGGCACGCTCACGGGTCACGTTCCCTGAGCCAAGTGGATCAAGGCGATCAGGCGCGCGGCTGCGCGGCACGGCGGCGGGCCGCCTCGTACAGCACGACGCCCGCGGCGACACCGGCATTGAGCGACTCGGCGCCACCCGGCATCGGGATGCGCACGAGGTAGTCGCAGTTCTCGCCGACGAGGCGGCCCAGGCCCTTGCCCTCGGAGCCGACGACGATGACGACCGGGCCGGCGAGCGCCTCCAGGTCCTGCACCTCGTGCGTGCCCTCGGCCGCGAGGCCGACGACGGCGATGCCGGCCTTCTTGTACTCCTGCAGGGCGCGAGTCAGGTTGGTGACCCGGGAGACCGGCGTGCGGGCGGCGGTGCCGGCCGAGGTCTTCCAGGCACCGGCGGTCATGCCGGCGGCGCGGCGCTCCGGGATGACCACGCCGTGGCCGCCGAACGCGGAGACGGAACGGACGATCGCGCCGAGGTTGCGCGGGTCGGTGACCCCGTCGAGGGCGACGATCAGCGGGTCCTCGCCGTTGTCGTAGGCGGCGTCGGTGAGGTCCTCGGGGTGCGCGTACTCGTACGGCGGGACCTGGAGGACCAGGCCCTGGTGGTTGAGCCCGTTGGTCATCCGGTCGAGCTCGGGGCGCGGGGCCTCCATCAGGTTGATGTTGCCGCGTTCGCCCGCGAGCTGGAGCGCCTCGCGGACGCGCTCGTCGTTGTCGATGAACTGCTGGACGTACAGGGTGGTGGCGGGGACGCCGTCGCGCAGCGCCTCGAAGACCGGGTTGCGGCCGACGACCATCTCGCTGGCGCCCTTGGGGCCGCCGCGGCGCGGGGCGGGACGGCGCTTGGCGGCCTGGCGGGCCATGGCGTTGGAGACCCGGAAGGCCTTGTGGCCCTTGCGGTCCTCGGCCTTGGGCGTGGGGCCCTTGCCTTCCAGGCCCCTGCGCCGCTGGCCACCGCTGCCGACCGTGGCGCCCTTCTTGTTGGACGTGCGGCGGTTCCTGCGCTGGCTGTTCCCGGCCATGACCTCTACCTGTTTTCGTTGGTGCTGCGATATGTACGTATGAAGAGTGTGCCGCCCGGACGGCCGGGCGGCACAGTCGGACTGCTCCGGGGTGCCGGGGGCTCAGCGGGCGCCGAGCGTCCAGCGCGGACCCGTCGGGCTGTCCTCGATGACCAGACCGGACTGCTGGAGCTGGTCGCGGATGGCGTCGGCGGTCGCCCAGTCCTTGCGGGCGCGGGCCGACTCGCGCTGCTCCAGAACGAGGCGCACGAGGGCGTCCACGGCGCCGTGGAGTTCCTCGCCGCGGTCGGCCTCGCCGGCCCAGTGCGGGTCGAGCGGGTCCAGACCGAGGACGCCCAGCATGGCCCGCACCTCGGCCAGACGGGCGACGGCCGCGTCCTTGTCGTCCTCCGCGAGCGCGCTGTTGCCCTGCCGGACGGTGGTGTGGACGATGGCGAGCGCCTGCGGGACACCGAGGTCGTCGTCCATGGCCTCGGCGAAGGCGGGCGGGACCTCCTTCGCCGGCTCGACGGGGCCGCCGGCCCTCTCCACGACGCGCTGGATGAAGCCCTCGATGCGCGCGAATGCGGACTCGGCCTCGCGCAGCGCCTCCTCGCTGTACTCGATCATCGACCGGTAGTGCGGGGTGCCGAGGTAGTAGCGCAGGACGATCGGGCGCCACTGCTTCACCATCTCGGAGACGAGGACCGAGTTCCCGAGGGACTTGGACATCTTCTCGCCGGACATGGTGACCCAGGCGTTGTGGACCCAGTAGTTCGCGAACGCGTCGCCGAAGGCCTTGGCCTGGGCGATCTCGTTCTCGTGGTGCGGGAAGACCAGGTCGAGTCCGCCGCCGTGGATGTCGAAGGCCTCGCCGAGGTACTTGTGCGCCATGGCGGAGCATTCGAGGTGCCAGCCCGGACGGCCGCGGCCCCACGGGGTCTCCCAGGAGGGCTCGCCCGGCTTGGCGGACTTCCACATGGCGAAGTCGCGCGGGTCGCGCTTGCCCGTCTCGCCCTCGCCGGAGGGCTGGAGCAGGTTGTCGAGCTCCTGGTTGGACAGGCTCAGGTAGCCGGGGAACGAGCGCACGTCGAAGTAGACGTTGCCGTCGGCCTCGTAGGCGTGGCCGCGCTCGATCAGGCCGCGCATCATCTCGATCATCTCGGGGACGTGCCCGGTGGCGCGCGGCTCGTAGGTGGGCCGCAGGCAGCCGAGGGCGTCGTACCCGTCGTTGAAGGCCTGCTCGTTGTCGTAGCCGATGGACCACCAGGGGCGGCCCTGCTCGGCGGACTTCGTGATGATCTTGTCGTCGATGTCGGTGACGTTGCGGATGAAGGTGACGTCGTAGCCGCGGTGGGCGAACCAGCGACGCATCACGTCGAAGTTCAGGTAGGACCGGATGTGCCCGATGTGCGGGGCCGCCTGCACGGTGGCGCCACAGAGGTAGATCGAGACGCAGCCCGGAACGAGCGGGACGAAGTCGCGGATCTGCCGGGCGCTGGTGTCGTACAGGCGAATAGTCACGGCATCCAGGGTAGTGGGCCTGTAGCAGTGCCCCGCGACCTTTGCGGGCGCGGGGCCGCTTTGTTGCCGAAGATGTGCCGTCTCCGCGGACGTTCAGGCCCGGTTCGTCCGGTACACGAGGGCGGTGGCGATCGCGGCGAGGCCCTCGGCCCGGCCGGTGAGACCCAGTCCGTCGGTGGTGGTGCCCGACACGGAGACGGGGGCGCCCGCGGCGGCGGCGAGCGCCTTCTGTGCCTCTTCGCGCCGCTTTCCGATCTTCGGGCGTACGCCGATCACCTGGATGGCGATGTTGCCGATCTCGAAGCCCTCCGCACGCACGATCCGGGCGGCCTCGGCCAGCAGGGTGACGCCGGCAGCGCCGGACCACTCGGGGCGGGAGGTGCCGAAGTGCGCGCCCAGGTCGCCGACCCCGGCGGCCGAGAAGAGGGCGTCACAGGCGGCGTGGGCGGCGACATCGCCGTCGGAGTGCCCGGCGAGGCCGTCCTCCCCCTCCCAGAGCAGCCCGGCGCACCACAGCTCGCGGCCGGCCTCGAAGGCGTGCACGTCGGTGCCGATCCCGACGAGCGGGATCAGCGGTGCGTCGGGACTAGAACCCATCGGTGGCCCTCCTGCGGGCGAGTACGGCCTCTGCGAGGACCAGGTCGAGCGGGCGGGTGACCTTGAAGGCCTCTTCGTGTCCCGGGATCACGACGACGGGGACGCCGAGGCGCTCCACCATGCCGGCGTCGTCGGTGGCGCCCTCGCCGGCGACGGCGATGGCGGCGTGCGCCTCCAGGAGCGTGGCGAGGTCGAAGCCCTGCGGGGTCTGCACGGCGCGCAGCCGGGCCCGCTCGGGCGTCGCGACGACCGGCTCGGGCTCGCCCGGTCCGCCGGGCTCGACCTCCTTGACGGTGTCGGCCAGCGGGAGCGCGGGCACCACGGCCCGGGCACCCCGGTCCACGGCCTCGACGACGGCGTCCACGGTGTCCACGGGGACGAGCGGGCGGGCCGCGTCGTGGATGAGTACGGAGGTGACGTCCTGCGGCAGCGCATCCAGGCCGGCGCGTACGGACTCCTGGCGGGTCTCCCCGCCGGGGACGACCAGGACCTCGGTCCGCTCGGGCAGCGCCTGCTCGCCGAGCAGCAGCCGCACCTCGGCCGCCTCGCCGGCCGGGGCGACGACCACCACGACGGACACCGCGCGGGAGCGGGCCATCGCGCGGACGGCGTGCACGAGCATGGGGGTGCCGCCGAGGGCCCGCAGGGCCTTGGGGGCCCCGGGGCCGAGGCGTACCCCGCGGCCGGCGGCCGGGATCACCGCGGCGGTGCGGCGGGGCCGCGTTACGTCAGACATCAGTAGCTCCGAGCCAGGTTTCCGAGCCAGGTTTGTGACTTCGGCCGACATGGGTATGGCCTGAAGGGTGCCGGGTGCGACGCCCCTCGCCCCTTCCGTGACGACCGGTCGAGCAGGCCGCCCGGACCCGGCACGCCAGTGATCCAGTGATGGAGTCAGGCGGTCAGGGGTACGCGTACCGCAAGACGGGGTACGCGATGAGGTACGGATACAGACATGCCGCAGCGCCCGGCAACAGGTCTCTCGTGGAGGAGGGACCTTGTCATCGGGCACCGCGGCAAGCTGTGCACACCGTGCACGAGGCTTCGCGTCAGGACGCGAGCACCTCGTCGAGGAGGGCCTCGGCCTTGTCCTCGTTCGTGTTCTCAGCGAGCGCGAGCTCGCTGACCAGGATCTGGCGCGCCTTCGCGAGCATGCGCTTCTCGCCCGCGGAGAGCCCGCGCTCGCGCTCCCGACGCCACAGGTCGCGCACCACTTCGGCGACCTTGATGACATCGCCAGAAGCGAGCTTCTCCAGATTCGCCTTGTAGCGCCGGGACCAGTTCGTCGGCTCTTCTGCGTACGGTGCACGAAGCACCTCGAAGACCCGGTCCAGCCCGTCCTGGCCGACTACGTCGCGAACGCCGACGAACTCCGCGTTGTCCGCAGGCACACGAACCGTCAGGTCGCCCTGGGCGACCTTGAGCACCAAGTAGGTCTTGTCCACGCCTTTGATCTGACGAGTCTCAATGGCCTCGATCAGCGCGGCCCCGTGATGGGGATAGACCACGGTGTCGCCAACCTTGAACGTCATGTGACAGGTACCCCTTCCGTGGCTATCCAGGGTAACACGAGAACTGACTGTTATGAATGGCGTTTTCGCAGGTCAGGGCACATCTCGGGGCTTGACAACAGCAACAGGAACGTGCTGCGGAAGGGTTCCGGAAGGGGGTATTCGCAGGTCGGGGGCGCTGCGCGGACCGGGCGAAAGGGCCACGCTACACCCGCTGCACACCTCCATCAGTGTGACGTACGTCCCGTTTTGCCGGGTTGGGAGTCGCGAAACCGAACTGCTCCGTTCGGCTGGCGAGCAGGCGCGCGGGAGCCGGTTCCGGCCCAATCCGAAATTGATCACCAAGTGGCGTTTCGAAGGAATCCCGGAATTGATCAACGGGCGCCGGCCGCACGATATGCGAGCGGCCCATGATCGGCGAGGCGAACGGCGAGGCGAACACCGGCCGGAATGCGAGATCGGGGACAACCCCGGGGTCGCGGCCGCGCTGCGGAGGGTCGGGTGCGGGGGCGGGGCGGCGGCTCGGTAACCTAAGCCCGCTGACACACCCTTAGAGCGGCTTCACACCGGCCGCTCCGGGGATACCTCCCAGCGGTTGCCGGGAGAGCCCACCCGTTCCGTTCGTCCAAGGAGTTGCCGCCGCCGTGAGCCGCAGCCTTCGACGCGGCGCCCTCGCCGCCACCGCCGTCGTGTTCTCGATCGCCTCGCTGGCCGCATGCGGTGCGGGCAACGACGCGCAGACTCTCCAGATCAAGCCGGACAACGCCTCCGCCGCCAAGGGCGACATCGAGATCCAGAACGCACTGGTCATCACCCAGGGCGAGAAGGACCAGAAGGGCCCGGCCGTCGTCTCGGCGACCGTCTTCAACAACGGCACCGAGGCGCAGACGCTCGACGGCATCACCCTTGCGGACGGCAAGGGCAAGGTCGTGCTGAAGCCGGCCGAGGGCTCCGGCAAGATCACCGTGCCGGCCGGCGGCTCCGTGGTGCTCGGCGGCAAGGACAACGCCTCCGCCGTGATCGAGAACGGCTCCGAGGCCGCCAAGAACGGCGACGTGCAGAAGGTCGTCTTCCAGCTGAGCAGCACGGGCGGCGTCGAGCTCCAGGCCTTCGTGGTCCCGGCCGCCGGCATGTACGCGGGCTTCGGCCCGTCCGGGGCCCCGGCCGCGTCGGGCAGCCCGTCCGGCAGCCCCTCGGGCACGCCGTCCGGTTCCCCGTCGGGTGCCGCCTCCGGTTCCCCGTCCGGGTCCCCCTCGGGCGCCGCGGGCGCGTCGCCGTCGGGCTCCGCCTCGCACGCCGCGGGCCACTGATCCGGGCCACGGAGTAACGCCGTACCCGTACGCACCCGGAAAGGGCCGCCGTCCGCACCAGCGGACGGCGGCCCTTTCCGTTTCCGTGCGGGGCGTCCTACGGCTCGAACTTGTAGCCGAGGCCGCGGACCGTGACCAGGTAGCGCGGGGCTCCCGGGTCCGGCTCGATCTTGGCGCGCAGGCGCTTGACGTGGACGTCGAGGGTCTTGGTGTCGCCCACGTAGTCGGCGCCCCAGACCCGGTCGATCAGCTGCATGCGGGTCAGCACGCGGCCCGCGTTGCGCAGCAGCATCTCCAGCAGGTCGAACTCCTTCAGGGGGAGGTCCACCTTGCCGCCGGCGACGGTGACCACATGGCGGTCGACGTCCATCCGTACCGGGCCGGCCTCCAGGGCCGCCGGGGTGACCTCCTCCGGCTCGCCGCGGCGGCGCAGGACCGCGCGGATGCGGGCGACCAGCTCCCGCGAGGAGAAGGGCTTGGTGACGTAGTCGTCCGCTCCTATCTCCAGCCCGACGACCTTGTCGATCTCGCTGTCCTTAGCGGTCACCATGATCACGGGCACGTTGGAGCGGCCGCGCAGTTGCCGGCACACCTCGGTGCCGGGCAGACCGGGGAGCATCAGGTCGAGGAGGACGAGGTCGGCGCCGTTGCGCTCGAACTCGTCGAGCCCGTCGGGGCCGGTCGCCGCGATGGCGACCTCGAAGCCCTCCTTGCGGAGCATGTAGGACAGGGCGTCGCTGAAGGATTCCTCATCCTCGACGACGAGCACTCGGGTCACGGAAGGACCTCCGGGGCAGGGATGGCTGGAGCGGAAGTGGTTCAGGCTGGGGTCGGGTGGGTGCGGGGCGCGGCCGCCGGGGACGACGCGGCCGCTTCGGGGAGCCGCAGGGTGAAGGTGGAGCCCTGGCCCTCCGAGCTCCACACCGACACCTCCCCGCCGTGCGAGGCGGCCACGTGCTTCACGATCGCAAGGCCGAGGCCGGTGCCCCCCGTGGCGCGGGAGCGGGCCGGGTCCACGCGGTAGAAGCGCTCGAAGATCCGCTCGCGGTCCTTCTCCGGGATGCCGATGCCCTGGTCGGTCACGGCGATCTCGATCAGGTCTCCTCCGGGGGCCGTGACCCTGCGTGCGGCTATGCCGACGCGGGTACGGGCGGGGCTGTAGTTGACGGCGTTCTCGACCAGGTTGCCGAGGGCGGCGGCGAGCTGCCCCCGGTGGCCCCAGACGCGCAGGTCGGCGGTGCCGCCCGCGGCCATGGTGATCTGCTTGGACGACGCCGTATGGCGGCAGCGGTCGATGGCCTCGGCGACCAGCGTGTCCACGCGGACGGGCTCGGCGTCCTCCAGCGGGTCGTCGTTCTGCACCCGGGACAGGTCGATGAGCTCCTGCACCAGGCTGATCAGCCGGGTCGACTCGATCTGCATGCGGCCGGCGAAGCGGCTGACCGCCTCGGGGTCGTCCGCGGCGTCCATGACGGCCTCGGACAGCAGGGAGATCGCCCCGACCGGGGTCTTCAGCTCGTGGGACACGTTGGCCACGAAGTCACGGCGGACGGCCTCGATGCGGCGGGCCTCGGTGAGGTCCTCGACCAGGAGCAGCACCAGGCGGGAGCCGAGCGGGGCGACGCGCGCCGACACCGCGAGGGCCTCGCCCCGACCGGTACCGCGGCGTGGCAGGTCCAGCTCGACCTGGCGTATCTCCCCGTCGCGACGGGTGTCACGGGCCATGTGGAGCATCGGCTCCACGGCAAGCTTGCCGCCGCGCACGAGCCCGAGGGCGTAGGCGGCGGACGAGGCCTTGACGACGGCGTCTCCCTCGTCGAGCACCACGGCGGAGGAGCGGAGCACCGACAGGACGGTGTCCACACCGGGCGGGAGCACCGCATTGATGTCGGGGCGCATGGAGCTCCGGGTGGGGCGGGCCTGGTCGCGCTCGCTCCAGCGGAACGCCAGCATCGCGATGACGCCGGTGCACAGACCGGCGATCGCTGCAGCTGCGGCGACCGCCGCGTTCACGTCCATGGATCCAGGTTAAGCAGGCGCGACGAGACTTCCACAGCCGTTCGGGTGGCGCCTCGAACAGTCGTCGCCCAGAGTTCACCCTGGCGACCGGGCTGATTCACTTGCGGTGCCGGAGTCGGACGCGTTTGCGGCCCACCGTGTCACCGTGGGCAGCAGGCCGCCCCGGCCCGCCCCGGGCATCACCGCAGTAACAGGTCGAGAGAGGGACACGAGACATGCGCGACGCGTACCACGAGGAACTGGACTCGATCGGGGAGGGCCTGGTCGAGATGGCCCGGCTCGTCGGTTCCGCGATCGGACGTGCCACGACGTCCATGCTCGACGCCGACCTCAAGCTCGCCGAGAGCGTCATCGCGGCGGACCAGAAGGTCGACGACCTCCAGCACGACCTGGAGGCCCGCGCCATCGCGCTGCTGGCCCGCCAGCAGCCCGTCGCCACGGACCTGCGGATCGTCGTGACCTCGCTGCGGATGAGCGCCGACCTGGAGCGCAGCGGCGACCTGGCCCAGCACGTGGCGAAGCTCGCCCGGCTGCGCTTCCCGGACCGCGCCGTCCCGCGGGACCTGCACGCCACGATCCTGGAGATGGGGCAGCTGGCGCAGCGCCTGATGGCGAAGGCGGCCGAGGTCATCATCACGAAGGACGTCGACCTGGCGCTCCAGCTGGAACAGGACGACGACGAGATGGACCAGCTGCACCGCACGCTGTTCCAGCACCTGATGGACGACCGCTGGAAGCACGGCATCGAGACGGCGGTGGACGTGACGCTGCTCGGCCGCTACTACGAGCGCTTCGCCGACCACGCGGTGTCGGTCGCCAAGCGGGTGGTCTATCTGGTGACGGGCGAGCACGCCGACGAGCTCCAGCAGCCGACCCAGGTCGAGGGCGTGAAGCCCGGCACGGCGCCCTGGTGTGGGGCGGTGTGCGACGGCGCCGAGCCACTTCGAGCCCCCGTGCGCCGTTGACGCGCCGGTAGAGCTGGGCATGAATGAGGGCGAGTGCGGTCAGTCGTACGAGTCCCGCATGCCGCGGGGCACCGCCTCGCCGAGGAGGAACCATGCCCGATTCCCCCCGTCCCCATCACCCCGGAGCAGGAGCAGCCGCCGAGGCCCGAGCCGCTCCGGCTCCCGCTGCTCGCGGCCTGTGGCTGCGGCTCCGGCTGCGGCTGCGGCTGCCAGTCCGGCGCCCCCTGCCAGTGCGGTGGCTGACCGGGCCCACCCGGTCCGGCACGCGCAAGGGCCCCCTGCCCGTGGACATTCCGCGGACGGGGGGCCTTTTTCGCGCCTCCGGGCGGCGCCGCCGGGCCCGGCCGCCCCCGATCCGCCGGGCAGGCCCTAGCGCAGGAGCCACTTCCGGGTCAGCGCCATGACCTCCGCGCGGCTGCGGCCGCCGTGGTCGGCGGCGATGAAGTGGGAGCCGATCCGCAGGGAGAAGGTGATCAGGGAGCGGACCTCGACGTCGTCCTCGTCGGCGCAGAACGCGCGGAACAGCGAGCGCAAGTACTCCATACGCCGGCTGTCCGCGCGGCGCAGCCGCTCGGCGACGGCCTCGTCGCGCCGGGCCCAGTCGCGGATCGCCAGGTCGGCGTCGACGCCGACCACCGGCCCCTCCTCGTAGGAGGCGACGATCGTGAACAGCCGGTCCAGCCTGGCCCTGGCGTCTCCCCCGCCGCTCTCGACCAGCTCGATCACCGCCTCGGTGACCTCGCGCTCCCAGGTGTCGAGCATCTCGATGAGCAGCGCGCCCCGGCTGCCGAAGTACCCGTAGAAGCCGCCCTTGCTGACGCCGAGCGCCTGCGCGAGCACCTCGACGCGGACGGCCTCCGGGCCGCCGGCGGCCAGCGCCCGCAGCCCCTCCTCGATCCACTTGCCGCGCGGTGTGCGGGTCGCACCCATGCCGGTCCCTCCTCGCCACCCCTTCTATACGGTGCCGTATAGAAGAGTGCTAACCTCGATCTATACGGCATCGTATAGAAGGGGCTTGCTCATGAGACTCCCCCGCACCGCCCACACCTCCCGACCCTGGCGGATCCACGAGATCACCGGCGACTTCCGGGTCGAGGACGTGTGGGCGCTGCCGACGCCGGGCGGCCCGGACGACCTCGCGCGACTGGTGCGCCAGTTCACCCGGCAGGGCGCGGGGCACCCCGTCCCCTCCCGCGCGGGGCGCGCCCTCTTCGCGATCCGGTGGAAGCTCGGGGCACTGCTCGGCTGGGACGCGCCGGCCGACGGCCTCCGCTCCAGGGTGCCGACGCTGCGCGACCGGCTGCCGGCGGACCTCAGGGAGGGCGAGCGCGGACCGGACGTCCCCTCGCTCCCCTTCACCTCCGTCTACCAGACACACGACGAGTGGGCGGCGGAGACGGCCAACAAGACGATGCACGGGGTGATGCACATCGGCTGGGTCCCGGACGGCAACGGCGGTCACCGCGGCCAGATGGCCGTCCTGGTCAAGCCCAACGGGCTGCTGGGCGCGGCCTACATGCTGGCCATCAAGCCCTTCCGTCACCTGGGCGTCTACCCGGCCCTCATCCGCTCGATCGGCGCCGAGTGGCAGAGATCCGCGGCGCCCGCCCCGGACTGATCCGAGAAGCGGCCTTTCCGCAGGGAAGGCCCGTATCCGCAGGGACGGCCTGTACGGCGACGCGCCGGACGGCCCCACGACGCCGAGAAGCCCCCTACCCGCTGGGAAGCAGCAGGTAGGGGGCTGTTGCGTGCGTGAGGGCTACTTCTTGCCCTGGTTCTTGACGGCCTCGATGGCGGCCGCGGCAGCAGCCGGGTCCAGGTAGGTGCCGCCCGGGTTGAGGGGCTTGAAGTCCGCGTCCAGCTCGTAGACGAGCGGGATGCCGGTGGGGATGTTCAGGCCGGTGATGTCCTCGTCCGAGATGCTGTCGAGGTGCTTGACCAGACCGCGCAGGGAGTTGCCGTGCGCGGCCACCAGGACCGTGCGGCCCGCCAGCAGGTCCGGGACGATGCCGTCGTACCAGTACGGCAGCATGCGCTCGACGACGTCCTTGAGGCACTCGGTGCGCGGACGCAGCTCGTTCGGGATCGACGCGTAGCGCGGGTCCTCGGACTGCGAGAACTCCGTGCCGTCCTCGAGCACCGGCGGCGGGGTGTCATAGGAGCGGCGCCACAGCATGAACTGCTCCTCGCCGAACTCCGCGAGGGTCTGCGCCTTGTCCTTGCCCTGCAGCGCGCCGTAGTGGCGCTCGTTCAGGCGCCAGGAGCGGTGCACCGGGATCCAGTGGCGGTCCGCGGACTCGAGCGCGAGCTGCGCGGTGCGGATGGCGCGCTTCTGGAGGGATGTGTGCAGCACGTCGGGCAGCAGGCCGGCGTCCTTGAGCAGCTCACCGCCGCGGACCGCCTCCTTCTCGCCCTTCTCGGTGAGGTTGACGTCCACCCAGCCGGTGAACAGGTTCTTCGCGTTCCATTCGCTCTCGCCGTGGCGGAGGAGGATCAGCTTGTACGGTGCGTCGGCCATGCGTACGAGCCTAATGGACGCGCGCACGCGCCCGCGCGCGGTGCGCGGCGGCGCCGATTGACGGTGCGGGTCAATTGACTGGCGCCCGGAGCCCACCCCCTCGTAACGTGCACCTCGCGATTGCGACACTTACACCCTCGGGGGGATCCCTTATGTCCGCTGCCCGTCTGAGACGTGCCGCCCGGGAGAGCGTCTCGGGTCTGCCCCGGGCGTTCTGGTGGCTGTGGACGAGCACCCTGGTGAACCGGCTCGGGGCCTTCGTCGCCACCTTCATGACCTTGTACCTGACCCTGGACCGGGGCTACTCGGCCTCCTTCGCGGGACTCGTGGTCGCCCTCCACGGGCTGGGCGGCGTGATCTCCTCGCTCGTCGCGGGCGTGATGACCGACCGGCTGGGGCGGCGCCCCACGCTGCTGGCGGCCCAGGCCTCGACCGCCTTCTCGGTGGCGCTGCTGGGCTTCATGGAACACCCGGCGGCCATTGCCGCGGTGGCCCTGCTGGTCGGCATGACCTCGAACGCCTCCCGCCCGGCGGTCGCGGCGATGATGGCCGACATCGTCCGCCCCGAGGACCGCGTACGGGCCTTCGCGCTCAACTACTGGGCCATCAACCTCGGCTTCGCCGTCAGTGCGACCGCGGCCGGCCTGATCGCCGAGTACAGCTACCTGGCCGGCTTCCTGGGCGAGGCGGCCCTCACGCTGACCTGCGCGGTGCTGGTGTACGCCAAGCTGCCCGAGTCCCGGCCCGAGCGCGGCGGGTCCGGCGGGTCGGGGTCCGGCGACTCCGGAGCCGGCGGATCCTCGGACAAGGGGGGCTCGGAAGCGGAGATCGGGCTCGGCACCGTGCTGCGGGACGGGCGGTTCATGGGTGTGGTCGGACTGTCGTTCCTGATCTCACTGATCTTCACGCAGGGGGCGGTCGGCCTGCCCGTCGCGATGGGCTCCGCCGGGTTCTCGCCCTGGGACTACGGGCTCGTGATCGCCGTGAACGGCTTCCTGATCGTCGTCCTGCAGATCCCCGTCACCCGCTTCATCGAGCACCGCGACCCGCAGAAGCTGCTGGTGGTCTCGGCACTGCTGGCCGGCTACGGCTTCGCGCTGACGGCCTTCGCCGGACCGGTGTGGGCCTACGCGCTGACGGTGTGCGTCTGGACGCTCGCCGAGATCGTCAACTCGCCGACCCAGATGAGCCTGGTCGTACGGCTCTCGCCGGTGCACGGGCGCGGGCGCTACCAGGGCGTCTACACGATGTCCTGGGCGGTGGCCGCGCTGGTCGCGCCGCTGATGGCCGGCTTCATGATCGACCGGTGGGGGGCGGACTGGCTCTGGGCGGCCACCGGCGCCCTCGGCACGGTGGCGGCGGTCGGCTACTGGCTGCTGATGCGGGGGCTCTCCGAGGAGGACAGGGGGACGGCCCCGGCAGCGGCCGGCGGCGCCCCCACTGCCCCGCCGGAAGCACCGCCCGCCGACGCCGCACCGGCTCCGGCCGAGCCGCTCCCCGCCTCGGGGCCGGCGCGGGCGGACCGCCGGGGCCGGGCCGGAGCACGCTGACCGGCCGCGGGCCCGCTCGGCACCGGCGGCCGGGCGGGAGCCCGCCGCTGCGAGCCGGGCGCGGGCCACGGGCCCGTTCGCCGCGGGCCGGGCCCAGGGCCGCGGGCCCGTGCAGGACGAGCAGGGGCCATCGGCCAGGGCCGGTGGGATCAGGCCAGCTGGCCGAAGATCGCGGCGAGCAGGGTCCCGGCGGCGAGGAAGAGGACCGTCAGCACCGCCATGGCCGTCTTCTGCTCCGCCGTCACTCCGGCCTCCGGAATGGCCATGTCCATGCCCATGTCCATGGCCGTGTCGGGGCGTTCCGCGGCCGGCTGCGGCAGCGGCTCGCCGCCGGCGCCGAGCGCCCGTACCGTCCCCATCCCGTGCTTGAGGTGGTTGGCGACCAGCCACACGTTGACCGGGTACGCGAAGCCGAGGCCGGCCAGCACCGACAGCGAGAACGTCGCCCAGAAGCGCACGTCACCGACGTCCTGCGCGCCCGGCACGTGGCTGCGCACGATCACGTTCACCGCGACCATGGCGCCCATCACGCAGTTCATCGAGAGCCACTCCGCGTACACCGTCGCCCGGACGGCCCTCGGATAGCTGCCGCCGAGCATGTCGCGCATGAACAGGGCCTGGAAGACGAGCAGCCCGAAGCCGAAGCCCACCACGTACTCAAGCAGGGCGTCGGCCCACGGCGGGAGGCCGAGCAGCGAGGCGACGACGGCCGCGACCATGATGCCGGTCGCGTCGCCGGCCACGCAGTGGATCGTGGAGCCGAGCGCCTGCTTCCACAGCGGCGCCACGAACCGCTCGTGGGTCCACGGTCGCGGTTCCTTGCAGGACAGCACGTAGAGCGCGGCGCCCACCGGGCCGATGTAGAGGGTCACCAGCACCCAGCCCCACTTCATCACCGTGAGCTCGGGGTTACGGGTGAAGGCGTCGTGGGCGACGTAGCCGGCGGACAGGAGAACCAGGGCGAACCAGGTGTACATGAGTGCTTCGGCTGTGTTCCCGCTCATCCCGCCACGGTGCGGGTGCCCGGCCCCGGCGGGGCGGGCCGACACGCCACCCCCCGCCGTTCGGTGCTCCGTGTCAGCCGATCGGAGTGCCGGGGCCGGCCTGATCGCCCTGCGGCCGCGTCAGGTGCTTGAAGGCGTCGAGGTTGAAGGTCGGCTCGCCGCGCGAGACGCGCCAGTCGTACTCGCGCCGGATCGCGCTCGCGAAGCCCAACTCCAGCAGTGTGTTGAACGAACCGTCCGCGGCCTCCAGCACGGTGCCGAGCAGTCGGTCGAGCTCCTCCGGGGTGACGACCCCGAGCGGCAGGCGGGCCGTCAGGTAGATGTCGCCGAGCCGGTCGACCGCGTACGCCATCCCGTACAGCTTGAGGTTGCGCTCCAGCAGCCAGCGGTGGACGCCCGCCTCGTTCTCGTCGGGGTGGCGGATCACGAAGGCGTTGACCGACAGGGAGTGCCGGCCGACCCGGATCGAGCAGGTGGTGCTCAGCTTGCGGGTGCCGGGGAGCGTGACGACGTAGGCGCCCGGCGCCGGGCTCTCCCAGCTCAGTTCCGCGCCGGTCAGCGCGCTCTCGATGATCTCGGCGATCTCGGCGGTGTCAGCCATGGTGGGAGCGTACGCGACGGCGGTGATCGTGCATCGCCGCCGTGTAGACGTCGGCCGTGCCGCTCGCCGCGGTGTCCCAGCCGAAGAACTGCGCGTGCCGCGCGGCCTCCGCGCCCATCCGATCCGTGAGCCCGGGATCGTCGACGAAGCGGCGCAGCCGGTTCGCGTAGTCCGCCGGGTCGTGCCCGGGTACGAGGATGCCGGTGACGCCGTCGTTGACGGCGACGGGCAGCCCGCCGACCTCGGCGGCCAGCACCGGGGTGCCGGTGGCCTGGGCCTCTATTGCGACGAGCCCGAAGGACTCGCTGTAGGAGGGCATGACCAGCACGGACGCCGCGCGGAACCAGTCCGCGAGCCCGTCCTGGGCGACCGGCGGGTGGAAGTGCACGAGGTCGGCTATGCCCAGCTTCGCGGCGAGCTTCTGCAGGCCCTCGGGCTTGGCGAGACCGCTGCCGCTGGGGCCTCCGACGACGGGGACGAAGAGGCGGCGGCGCAGTGAGGGGTCCCGGTCGACGAGGACGGCGACGGCGCGCAGCAGGATGTCGGGGGCCTTCAGCGGCTGGATCCGCCCGGCGAAGAGGGGGATGACGGCGTCCTGCGGGAGGCCCAGGCGGGCGCGGGCGGCGGCCCGGCCGTCGCCGACGGTGAACCGGTCGAGGTTCACGCCCGGGTGCACGACGGCCACCTTGGCGGGGTCGGCCTCGTAGTACCGCACGAGCTCGTCGGCCTCTTCGGCGGTGTTGGCGATGAGCCGGTCGGCGGCGGACACGATCTGCGTCTCGCCGATGACCCGGGCGGCGGGCTCGGGGCTGTCGCCCTCGGCCAGCGCCGCGTTCTTGACCTTGGCCATGGTGTGCATGGCGTGCACGAGGGGGACGCCCCAGCGCTGGGCGGCGAGCCAGCCCACGTGTCCGGAGAGCCAGTAGTGGGAGTGGACGAGGTCGTAGTGGCCGGGCCGGTGGCGGGCCCAGGCCTGCATCACTCCGTGGGTGAAGGCGCACAGCTGGGCCGGGAGCTCCTCCTTGGCGAGGCCCTCGTAGGGGCCCGCGTCCACGTGTCGTACGAGCACGCCGGGCGCCAGCTCGACCACGGGCGGCAGCCCGCCGGTGGTGGCCCGGGTGAAGATCTCGACCTCGATGTTGATCGCGGCGAGCCGCCTGGCCAGCTCCACGATGTAGACGTTCATCCCGCCCGCGTCGCCGGTGCCGGGCTGGTGCAGCGGTGAGGTGTGCACGCTGAGCATGGCCACGCGGCGCGGTTTGCGGTGGTGGCCGACGGCCGGCAGGCGCAGCCGGGGCGGCTCGTGGCGGGTGGCGGCACGGGCGGCGGCGAGGCGCCCGCTGAGGCTGCCGCCGAGGCGGGACACGTACTGGCTCAAGGAAGCGCTTCCTCTCGGCTCGGACGGTGCGCGCGCGACGCTCGGACGGCATGACGACAGGGGCGCGTGGGGCGCCCTGCAAGGAGTGCAACCCGGATGGCCGTCCCCCGCATTCCGGGGAATCCGCATTTCCTGCCGGCTCCTCGTGATTCTTGCCGCCTTCCGGGAGCGCAATCCGGTGCGGGGCGCCCGGCGCCGCGCGATTTTCATGGTGTGCGGGCGCTCCGCTTACCCTCGGCCCATGGCCTCCCGCACCACCCCGTCACCCAGCCGCGCCCCCGGCCGTCCTGTGGGCTCGGTGACGCGCGGGACGACGAACCCGAACCGGTTGCGCCGGATGGACCGCTGGATCGCGGCCACCCACGGGGCCGTGCTGCGGCGTGCGGGTGATCCGGTGGCGGTGGACCTCGGCTACGGGGCCGCGCCCTGGACCGCGGTCGAGCTGCTGGCACGGCTGCGGGAGACGGCGCCGCGCGTGCGGGTGGTGGGCATCGAGATCGAGCCGGCTCGGGTGGCGGGGGCGAAGCCGTACGAGCGGGACGGGCTGAGCTTCCGACACGGCGGCTTCGAGGTCCCGCTGGAGGGCGGGGAACGGCCGATGCTGATCCGCGCGGCGAACGTACTGCGCCAGTACGACGAGGAGCAGGTCGCAGAGGTCTGGGCGCGGCTGTGCGCGCGGCTGGCCCCGGGCGGGCTGCTGGTGGAGGGGACCTGCGACGAGATCGGGCGGCGGCACGTGTGGGTGGCGCTGGGTCCGGAGGGCCCGCGCACGGTGACGTTCGCGACCCGGCTGGGGTCGCTGGAGCGCCCCTCCGACCTGGCGGAGCGGCTGCCGAAGGCGCTGATCCACCGGAACGTTCCGGGCGAGCCGGTGCACGCGTTCCTGCGCGACTTCGACCGGGCGTGGGCGGCGGCGGCTCCGTACGCCTCGTACGGAGCGCGGCAGCGCTGGATCCGGACGGCGCGGGCGCTGTCCGCCGACTGGCCGCTGGCGGACGGGCCGGTGCGGTGGCGGCAGGGGGGAACTGACCCTGCGCTGGGAGTCGTTGCGCCCGCTGGGGTGAATGCGGTGCGGCGGGGAACCGGGGGGCGGGTGTGCCCCGTTCGATCCATGGGGGGGCAGGGATCGGGGGCCGTCGGGGCAGACAAGATCGAAATGCCCTCCACAAGGCTGTCGGAATTCTTCGACTCGTGGCACCATCCCGATGGCAGTGCGAAGTTACTGATGAATAGTCAGATCTGGTGTCGGATCTGACGCGGGTGCCTGGGGGGACCATGGGGTCGGTAGGGCGACGACGCGCAAGCTCTCTCGCGCTGCTGTGCGCGATGGCGGTACTGACGGCGCCGGGCCTGGCGACGGGCACGGCGTACGCGGCTCCGGCCGTACCGGGCGCGCCGGGCGCGCCGACGGCTCCGGCCGCACCCGGGGCACCGACCGCTCCGCTGCCCGAGCCGGGCGGCGCGTCGCTGGAGCAGGTCCGCAAGGACATCGAGGAGCTCTACCGGCAGGCGGGCGCCGCGACGGACGCCTACAATCTCGCCGAAGCCGAGGCCAAGGCCCAGTCGGACAAGATCGTCGAGATCGCCAACCTGATCGTCGCCGGCAAGGAGCGGATCGCCGTCCTGAAGAGCCGTGCGGGTGCTGCGGCCCGTGCGCAGTACCGCTCGGGCGGCCTGCCCCCGGGCGCGCGGCTGGCGTTGAGCGAGGACCCGAACCAGTTCCTCGACGGGGCGGACCGGTTGCGCCAGGGCGAGAAGGCCGCCTCGGACCTCCTCTCCGAACTAAACCGCACCCAGGCGGACTTGCAGCGCTACGCGGAGGAGGCGAGCGAGCGCTGGAAGACGCTGGAGGACAACCGGGTCAAGCAGGAGGAGTCCAAGAAGCAGATCGAGGAGAAGATCAAGGCCGCCGAGGAGCTGGAGAGCAAGCTGGAGGCCGAAGAGAAGGCCCGGCTGATCCAGCTCGAACAGGAAGCCCAGTACCGCGCGCAGACGGCATGGCTGTCCACGGGCGCGATGAAGGACGTGAACGGCAAGGCGACGGAGGCCGGGAAGCTGGCCGTGCAGTTCGCCACGGCGCAGATAGGGAAGCCGTACAAGTGGGGCGCCGTCGGCCCCGACTCCTTCGACTGCTCCGGGCTGACCTCCCAGGCCTGGCGCGCGGCGGGACGCGGCATCCCGCGCACCTCGCAGGAGCAGCTGCGGCTGCTGCCGAAGATCGCGGTCAAGGACATGCGTCCGGGCGACCTGATCATCTACTTCGACGACGCGAGCCACGTCGGCATGTACGTGGGCGACGGCGCGATGGTCCACGCCCCGCGCCCCGGCCGCAACGTGACGATGGCGGGCGCGGGCTCGATGCCGATCAAGGCAGTGGTCCGCCCGGACGCCTGATCCCTCCCGGGCGGGGTCGGCGGCCACGGGGCCACGCACCCCGCCCCGAGCCCGGCACGCAATCGGCCCGCAGCCGGCCCGGCATCCGTAAGCCGGGGCGGGGGCCCGGCATCCGTAAGCCGGGGCCGGGCTCGGCGGGCTGCGGTCGGCGGGCCGGGCGAAGCCCTGCGTACCCGGGAGGCGGGGGTCCGGCCCCGGAGGTCCAGCCCTGGAGGTCCGGCCCGCCAGGTCCGGCCCCGCACCTGGCCGGGGCAGGCCCGCGAGCCGCAGGCGGCAGGGCGGCCGGCAGGCGCCGGGACCGAGGCAACCCGGTGCGGGCGGGGGACGTCTCGGTACACGGGACGGAATGCGGCCCCGCCGTGACCTTTGTCATCCAGTGAGGCCGTTTTTCCCCCGTGATGACGGCATATGACGGAGACCCCCGCCGAGAACGGCATTCCGTTCGCGGGGCCGGGACCGCTAGGGTCTGCCGGAGCGCACCCTCGGGGGGAGGGAAGGAACCGGAAACGATGCCCGTACCCGTACCGCGGCAGAGGGAGACCCCCGCCACGGAGAGCGGTCAGGCCGTTCTGCATGCCGCCGCACCGCCCATCCCCATCGGTGCCGGTGTCGCACAGGCGACCCCGCAGACCACCGCCCTGACCCTCCTGGTCATCGAGGACGACCCCGCCGGCGGTCTCACCGTCCCCGAGATCCTCGACGCCGACGGCCACCGCATCCGGGTTCGCACCGCCCGCAACCTCACCGAGGCCGAGCGGCTGCTCACCCCCGATGTGCACTGCATCCTGCTCGACCTGTCGCTTCCCGGAAGCGGAACCCGCGCCGGCATCGGGGTCACGACCACCGCCACCGCCACCGCCACCGCGCCGGCGACCGCGACCGCGACCGTGGAGCAGCAGCTCGCCGTCCTGCACCAGGTGCTGCGCCTCGCGCCCCACCACGCCGTCCTCGTCCTGACCGACGAGGACGACGCCGAGCGCGCCGCCGAGGCCGTCCGGGTCGGTGCCCAGGACTTCCTCTTCCGCGACGAACTGGACGGCCGCCTGCTGAGCCGCGCCATCCGCTACGCGGTGGAGAGAAAACGGGCCGACATAGCCCAGTACAAGCTTGCAGAATCGAAACTGCGCGCCCAGGAGAACGCCCGCCTGGAGCGCGGCCTGCTCCCCACCCCCCTCCTGGAGGGGTCGGATCTGCGCTTCGCCGCCCGCTACCGCCCCGGCCGCAGCCGGGCCCTCCTCGGCGGCGACTTCTACGACACCGTCCGCACCCCCGACGGCACCGTCCACGCCATGATCGGCGACGTCTGCGGCCACGGCCCGGACGAAGCCGCCCTCGGCGTCGAGCTCCGCATCGCCTGGCGCGCCCTGACCCTGGCCGGCCTCTGCGGCGACGACCTGCTGGCCACCCTCCAAGAGGTACTGGAGGTGGAGCGCCCCTGCGAGGAGATCTTCGCGACGCTGTGCACCGTCGACATCGCCCCGGACGGCCGCCGCGCGGGCCTGTGCCTGGCCGGCCATCCGGCACCGCTGATCTCCCGTCCGGGGCGCCGCGCGCAGCTCCTCCCGTACGAGAACAGCGGCCCGGCCCTCGGACTGCTGCCCCGGGCCCGCTGGCCGCGCCGACAGGTCGAGCTCGGCGGCAGCTGGAGCCTGATGCTCTACACCGACGGCCTCATCGAGGGGCGGATCGGCGAGGGCAAGGAACGCCTGGGCCAGGACGGCATGGTCGAGATGATCAACCGCCACCTGGACCGCGGTCTGAGCGGCGAGGCGCTGCTGGAGGCCTCCGTCACCGAGGCCCGCCGCCTCAACGGCGGCGAGCTCACCGACGACGTGGCCTTGGTCCTGCTCTCGCGCGCCGAAGGCTGACCCGAGCCCGGCTCGGCCCGCCCCTACCCCTGCCCCTGGCGGCAAAGGGCTACCGGCCGGAGACGGGGCTACCGTCCGCCGTTGTAGGGGCCGTACGGCCCGTCACTGCTGCTGCCGCCACTGCGGCGGCCGCCGCCCGAGACCTGCTTGAGGGCCGGCCGTACGTCCACGAAGAACACGATGGTCGCCACCAGGCCCGCGATCTGGAGGAAGAGCAGCCCCAGGAAGGCGTCCACGAGCACGGTGATACCGAGGATCACCAGCCAGAAGGTCTTGCTCTGCTTGTCGGCCGCCCGGTAGGCGTCCTCACGGGCCAGCAGCGCGAACCCGAAGGCCACCACGGCGAGCACCAGCATGGCGAGCCCGAGCAGCGGGATCACCCCTCGATCGAACCCGTCCATCAACATCGCTTCGACCGCCTTCTCCTGCTCGCACTTCGCACGTCGGATCCCGCCTCACTCCACGCTACCGGTACCCGCCCCTCCATCAACCACAACGGGCCGGGCCCTCGAAGGGTGCCCGGCCCGTGCTCGCCCCTGCGGGCGCGGTTCAGCTCGCGTCGTCCGCGGCGACGACGGCCTTCTTGGCCGTGGTCTTGCGCGCGGCGGGCTTCTTCGCGGCGGGCCGTTCCTCGGCCGCGGCCTCCGCGGCCGGCTCGGCCTGCACCTCAGGAGTCGGCTCGGGCCGCGGCTCGACGACGACGGCGATGTCGACGATCTCCTCGGAGACCTCGCCACGCCAGGCCCGTACGGCCTGCTCACCGTGCTCGGCGACCTTGTCGTAGGTCTCCTTGGCGCGCACCGCGTACTCGGCGGCCACCCCGACGCCGCGCAGCGCCAGGTCCTGGGCGCTCTCCCCGATCTTCTTCGGGTCGATCGCGCCGAACACCTCGGCCACCTTCGTCGTGACCGCTTCCTGCACGGCCTTCGGGTCCGTGTTCTTCACGGCCTCGATGCGCGCGGGGGCCTCGGCGCGCAGCTGCTCGATGAGCTCCGGCACCTTCTTCGCCTGCTGGACGGCGAGGTCGGCGGTGCCGGCGGCGAAGTAGAGGGGAGTGGGGTCGGTGAGGGTCTTCTTCAGGTCATCGGCGATGGCCATGTGCTGGTCCTCCCGGATCAACTTCAGTCGGTCTTCGACGGCATCTCGTCGGACGGTGTGCCAGGCCCGTCGGGAACGGCGGGCGCGTCGAGTGCGTTCTCCTTGCGGAACGACTCGTAGATCTGGAGCAGCACCTGCTTCTGCCGCTCGTTGATGGACGGGTCGGCGAGTATGGCGGCTCGCGTCTCCACCTCGTCGCGGTCCCGCTCGTCCAGGATCCCGGCCTGCACGTACAGCGTCTCCGCGGAGATCCGCAGCGCCTTGGCCAGCTGCTGCAGGATGTCCGCGCTCGGCTTGCGCAGCCCGCGCTCGATCTGGCTCAGGTACGGATTCGACACCCCCGCCGCATCGGCCAGCTGCCGCAGCGAGAGCTGCGCCTGCCGCCGTTGCTCACGGAGGTATTCGCCGAGATGTCCGACGTTGAGCGATGCCATGCTCCAGATCCTGCCCGACCTTGCTAACTTTTGCAAGCAGATGCTTGCAACATCTCCCACCCGCCTCCCGGCCCGACTTGTGACTGAGCACGATAGGTGTCGTATTTGCAGGACATCTGTCGTCCCACCATTGCCGGTCAGCTGTCTACCTTGATCTTCTTGCACCGTACGCCGGTCAGGCCGCTCAGCTTGCCTGTGAGGAAGGCTTCGTAGGCGGCGTGGTCGCCGACGGCGACGCGAAGGAAGTAGTCGGGGCGGCCGTACATGCATCGGCACTCGATGACCTCATCGAAGGCGGCCACGGCGGACTCGAACTCCTCGAAGCTCTTGCGGTCCTGGGAGTAGATCTCGACGTCGATTAGGCCCTCAAGGCCGCGACCGAGGGTTTCCGGGTCAAGGACGCCTGCCTGCGCCGGCTCAAACGCCTGGAAGAGGCCGACGTCATCGCTGGGTACCGGGCTCCTTGAGGGTTCTGCGCGCCGAGTGAACCGTTGCCTAGGCGCCTGACGGAAGCGTCGACCAAGGCCACTGCGTGTACGAACGGGGACCGCAGTGGGCTGTCCGCGTCCTCGATTACCAGCAGCTGTCCGGTCTCTGTGATGTCCGGCAGTCTCGGAGATCTCCGGGCAGATGAGCTGATGTCACAGTCATCTCCGGGTACGTCGCTGTGACTGTGTCCACGGTCGTCGTGGCTGGTAGGCGTAGTTTCGGAGGCATGGATGGATGCGTGTGAGGTGTCGGCGGAGGACGTCGATCTGGAGTACGTAAACGCAGGCGGGGTCCGTGGGCGCGAGGCGCCGGAGTCTCTGTGGTCGGTCCGGTTCGAGTCGGTACGGCCCGAGCGCCGGTTGCCGGCTTTCCGAGGGCATGGCAACCGGTACGGCTGGTGCTGGTCAGCGACGTGTGGCGGGCATGTGGGCTACGAGGCCGCCCTCGCGGCCTGACCACCACACCGATGGTGTCCGCCAAAGCGGAACAAGCTCACCTCAGCGACAGCATGCACACCGCAGATGTGAACCAGTTCCTGGACGAGTTCTTCCAACGCCTGCCGCCCGATGACCTGCTCCACTCCGACCCCCACCCCTACAAGATCGCCTCAATGGCCGGCACGGTGATGCGGCGGGTCCGCCGCGGCCTGAGGCGACGCCCTCCCGGGACCCGGGCACCCTCAATGTCATAGCCGTCGTGAAGGATCTCCCACATGGCTACGACTGCTGCTGACTACCTGTGGTTCGAGGAAGACTTCCCGGACCTCGCCGAGTCCTATTGCCTCACCCTCGTGCACAACGTGCCGCCGAACGAACTGCTGAGCAGACTGGGCGGCCAACCCGAACCCGAGGTCACCGGGATCAACGCACTCGTCGACACCGCATACGGGCTCTGGGACTTCAGCACCACGCGGACGTACTTCGGAATGACGACGCTCGGCCCGTGGACCCTCATGATCGAGCCCAACGGCTGGCACGGAGTGAACGAGAAGAAGGCCCTGCCCGCATCAGCGGGCACCCGCTGGATCTCCCACTACGACAACGCGAACGCCAACAACGACGGCTCGTTCCTCTGGGCCGAGGACACCGAACCCCAGCTCCAGTTCGAAATCCGCGATGCCGCCTACCGCACCGGCACCCGCGCCAACGACCTCCTCGACGTCATCCGCCACCTCGGCTTCACCTTCCCCGAAGAGCCCACCAAAACGGACGACGGCCTGGCCGTGCCGGCCGCCTTCGCACTCGCCGAGCACATCACCGGCATCCGAGTCACCCCGGACCTCCTCCAGGACACCACCTTCATCTGCGGCACCGCCGACTTCCGCTGAAGGTCAGACACGGCCCCTGGCGTACCAAAACGCGTGGTTATCGCATCTCACATCAGCCAGGGTGCATGGATGACTACTGAGCAAGGTCCCGTTGAACACGAAGACCGATGGATCTTGAACCTCCGCGACTTGCCCGTCACCAGGATCGTGGTGGACTTCCGGCTCACACTGGTCCTCGGCTCCGCCTGGGAGGTCACCTTGGAGGCGCCAGCCAGCCTCTCGCACGGCTCCGTCCGAGCCAATCCGCCATCGGTTCTACATCCGGAAACGCAGGACGTTGCAGCGGCGCTCACCCCGTTCGGAGCACAGATCCGCTCCGCAATCGCCTTCAAGTCCGGCGCCCTCCGACTCCCATTCGACACGGGCACGCACCTGAACTCCGGGCTCTGCGCCTGACGCCGGTACTCCTCGATGAGCTTCCAGAAGGGAATCAACGTTCACAGCGGCACTGTGCCAGGCACCTCTGACAGTGCAGGCTCGACGAAGTATGTTCGAGGAACGGATGATCCGTAAATCATCATCAAGCTCACCTCGGATGAGGCGCTGGTTCTGTCGGACTGACTGGAGCGGGTGCAGATGACGGACCTCAGCCGTCTCGTCGGCGATGCGGCGGACTACGCCGAACGTCCGGAGGCGGCCCGCAGCAGGCTTCGTCCAGACCTGGACGACAGCGCCATTGACGAGGAAGGTACGGACGCGTGCAGCCCCTCTCCGAGATGACTGAACGCGAGTACTTCGCCAGCGTCGGCCAACGTCCCGGCATGTTCGTCGGCAAGACCTCTTTCCACATGCTGACCGCGTTCCTGACCGGTTATGACCAGCATGCTCTCCGGCACGGTGGGCCCGGACTCACCGGCTGGCACGACTGGCTCGTCGCCCGTCGCGGGCGCGACTGCAACCACGCCTGGCCGGGCCAAATCCTCCACATCGCCCTCCCGAACGGCTGGGACGACGTGTGGAATCTTCCGCCTGAGGACGAACAGCAGGCGATCAAGGTCCTGTTCGAGCTCCTCGACGAGTTCGCTGCCGAGCGTGAAGCAGCACAGGACTCACCGACCTCAGGTTGAGTGAAGCGCCGCACCGAACAGCGTCTCACTCAAGATGCACCACTGCCGATCAACGTCTCGTCATGGTTCACCTCAACCGAGACGGGACCTCTGAACAGGAAAAATAGCCTGGACTCCGAGCACAGAACCGGCCTATCTTCGCGACGGCCCCCGCCCGCCCGGCAGGGGCCGTCCGCATGTCATCCGTTCCCGTGGGGGGTCCACCGTCATGTCCTTCAGCGCGCCCGGCTCACCGCCGCCGCCGCAGCCCCAGCAGCAGCCGGGGCACGCGCAGGCGCAGCCGTACCCTCAGCCCGGCCCGGCCCCGTACCCGGTCCCCCCGCAGCCGCACCCCTACCCCGGCGGGCCGTACCCCGCCGCCCCGCCGGCGCCCCGGGGCGCACTGCGTTCGCCGAACGGCCTCGCGACAGCACTGACCTGGCTGCTCGGCGCCTCGGCCGCGGTCCACCTCTTCTCCGCCGGCACCGGCGTGTACGAGCAGGCATGGCTGCAGGGATTCTCGGGGGACACCCACTTCGACGACCTCGAACTCAGCCTGTCCGGCGGGCTCACCCTCCTCGCCGGGCTGCTCCAGATGCTCGCACTGCCGCCCACCTGCGTCGTCTTCATCATCTGGTTCCACCGTGTGCGGACCAACGGCGCCCTCTTCCGACCCGACGCCTTCACCCTGGGCCCCGGCTGGGCCATCGGCGGCTGGTTCGTCCCCGTGGCCCACCTGGTCCTGCCCTATCTGGTCGCCCGGCAGACCTGGCGGGCCAGCACCCAGCGCGGACCCGACGGCTCCGACCGCACGGCGCCCACCGCACTGCTGACGTCCTGGTGGGTGCTCTGGGCCCTCACCGCAGTCGCGGGCCGCGTCTTCAGCCGGATCTACATGGACGCCGACACCGTGGACGAGCTGCTCGTAGCGGGACAGCTCGGGATCGCCGCGGACCTGGGCACCACGATCGCCGGCGTGCTCGCCGTCCTCTTCGTCCGCAGGCTGACGGCGATGCAGAACACCATGGTGACGCAGGGCCCGTACGCGAAGGCCTGACGGGTTCGGTCGGCCGCCGCAGCCGAGGGCCGGGGCGACCACCGCGGGGCTGCGCGGGCCACCGGGAAGACCGCGTGCGCGCACGCCCGGGCCCGGAGCCCGGCGGCCACCGTCCCCGCGGAGTACACCGCCACCCCGATCGGCACGGCGGCACCGGCGGCCGGGAGCAAGGGGCACCGGTACGCACCGGTACGAGCCGGTACGAGCCGGTACGCACAGACGCCGGCCCGGGGCGCGCCGGTCGGGACCTCCGCCCACCCCGCTGCGCCGACCCGCCCGCGGTCCCCGCTCAGGCCGTGCCGACCACCACCGTCGCGGGCAGCTCATCCGAGGTGACCGCCCGGACCGCCAGGCCGGCCGAGGTCAGCGCCGACGCCGTCAACGGGGCCTGCCGGGCACTCGTCTCGATCAGCAGACGGCCTCCCGGGGCCAGCCAGGCCGGCGCCCCCGCCGCCACCCGGCGGTGGACGTCCAGCCCGTCGGCCCCGCCGTCCAGCGAGACCAGCGGCTCGTGGTCGCGCGCCTCCGACGGCATCAGCCCGATCTCCCGCGTGGGCACGTACGGGGCGTTGACCACGAGCACGTCCACCCGGCCGCGCAGCTCCGCCGGGAGTGCGGCGTACAGGTCGCCCTCCCACACCCGGCCGCCGTACGGGGCCACGTTGCGCCGCGCGTACGCCAGTGCCGCCGGATCGATGTCGGCGACGTGCAGCTCCACCCCGCCCGGTGCCCGCGCCGCCACCGCCGCACCCAGGGCACCCACCCCGCAGCACAGGTCCAGCACCACCGCGCCCGGCCGGGTCAGCGCCACCGCCTCCTCCACCAGGAACTCGGTACGCCTGCGCGGCACGAAGGCGCCCGCTCCCACGGCCATGCGCAGCCCGCAGAACTCCGCCCAGCCCACGACGTGTTCGAGTGGTTCGCCGCCCACCCGACGGGCCAGCAGCTCCGCCAGGTGCGCCTCGTCGCGGGCGGCGCCGGCCAGCAACTCCGCCTCCTCCTCGGCGAAGACACAGCCGGCCGCGCGCAGGGATGCCACAAGTGACGCCACCACCACGGTCTTTCGGTTCACCGTCTGCCGCCCGCCTTCCGCGATCCGCAGCCTGCCGTCCGCCTTCCCCGGTTCAGAAGACATCCGGACACCACGGACGACGCGCGGTGCGGAACACCGCGTCCGCCAGCGCGACCGCGCCCGGCCGCTCCTCGGCCAGCCGCCCCAGCGCGGCCAGCCGCACCGCGGACGCGTCCCCCAGGTACAAGGATCCCAGCACGGACACGTCCAGCCGCAGGTCGGCCGCCTCCGTCGTGCGCTCGCACACGCCCTTCGCCGCATCCAGCCGGTAGCGGCCGGCCGCCGGGCCCGTCTCGTCCTCGACCTCCAGGACGAGCACTCCGGGCACCTCGTACCTCCGCGCGCCCAGCGCCCGTACGACGTCCAGGACCCGCACCCACAGGAAGTCGGCGGACGTGACCACACGGGCCGAACGCGGATCGGGCAGCAGGTGCGGGAGGAGGTCGTCGGGCGCCCGGTAGCCGGTGCGCACCGTCAGGACCCAGTCGATGGAGCACAGGAAGTGCCACAGGGCGCGCTCCGCCTGCGGGGTGAGCGCCAGCAGTTCCCACACCTGGACGGTGTTCTGCGGGACCTTTGCGTCCGTCCAGTGGTCGTCGGCGGTGTAGACGGCCACTCCGGCCACCTCGCCCTCCGCCGTCCGGTACACGGCGTGGAACTTCTGCTTGTAGGGGCGGTGGGACATCTCCTCCGCCCCGGTCGCGAGATTCCACCAGCGCTCGCCCCGGTCCACGGCCCCCGGCACCGCCGCCCGCCAACGGTCGTGCAGTGCGGGGCCGAACCGCCGGTAGTCGGCGGCGTCCACCAGGTCGATCCGCCCGCCGCCCTCGGGCGCCGACCACCGCCGGTCCAGCCCGGTGCGCGGAACGTCGACCTCCCATTCCGTGACGGCCGTGGCGGGCCCGAACCCGTACCGCCCGTAGATCGGGTACTCGGCGGCGATCAGCGTCGCCAGGACGTCGCCGCGCGCGCCGGCCGCAGCGAACTCCGCCCGCATCATGCGGGTCAGCAGACCCTGTCGGCGGTGGGTGGGCAGGACGCCCACGTTGGAGACCGCCGTGGCGGGGACGGCCGCCCCGCCGGGCACGGTCAGCTCCTGCGCGAAGGACCGGAAGGCCCCCACGCAGCGGCCGGTCCCGGTGTCGAAGGCGCCCTGGGTACGGGCCCGGTCGTCGTACCGGGCACGCTGCGCGACATCGGAGTCGGTCACCCGGGTCGCGGTCAGGAAACCGGTGTGGACGGCGCGCAGCCAGTCGTGGACTTCGGATTCGGCGATCGGCCGGACGTCAACACTCATAGCGGCCCACGCTAATCGCCCGACCGGCGCGGGTCGCCCGAATTTCCTACGCCAGCAGGTCGTCCACCTGCGCTTCTCCTTCCCGGTACCGCCGGGTGATCTCCGCGCTGCACTCGTCGGCCGTGCGCTGGAGCTGCTGCCGGCGCCGCGAGACCTGCTGCTCGTAGCGCACCAGCCGCCCCATCCCGTCGTGCAGTTCACCGTCCGTGCGGGCCTCCAGGTCCGACAGTTCCACGTCGGCGAGCATCTCCGCCGCCAGCACCCGGTACTCCTCGCCGTGCGGGGTGCCGAGCGTGACGTGCCGGGCGGAGGCACTGCGGCTGGAGGGGGCGTCGGCGAGGATCGCGGAGAGCCGGTCCACCACCGGTGCCTCGGGATCCGTCCGCCGGGCCAGCTCGGCGCGCAGGATGTCGATGCGGCCCTGGAGCAGTCTGCGCACGTAGCTCAGATCGGCCTCGTCGCGCTGCGCGTCGCGGCGCAGCGCGCGCAGTTCGGGCAGCCCGAGCGCGGCGGCCGGGGCGGTGGGCCCCTGGTCGTGCGTCTCGGCCGTGCGCTGCGCGGGCGGTCGTACCGCGGCAGCCGCGACGGAAGCGGGTGATGCAGGTACAGAGGTGCCAGAAGTATGCATACGAATCGGGTCCGTCCCCTCGACCGGTGCGGCGCACCCGCACCGCCTGCACGCATCGTGCCACTCTCCGTGGCCCCACTGCAGTCCCACTCCACCCGATCGGCCCCGGACGGGTGCACGGCTGGTACACAGGTGGTATGCGAGCTGTGGTGCAGAGGGTGGACGGCGCGAGCGTCGTCGTGGGCGGCGAGACCGTGGGCGAGATCGTCGGCGAGGGGCTGTGCGTGCTGGTGGGGGTGACCCACGACGACACGCCGGAGAAGGCGGCGCAGCTGGCGCGCAAGCTGTGGTCCGTACGGATCCTGGAGGGCGAGAAGTCCTGCAGCGACAACGGGGCGCCGCTGTTGGTGATCTCCCAGTTCACGCTCTACGGCGACGCCCGCAAGGGGCGGCGCCCCACCTGGAACGCCGCGGCGCCCGGTCCGGTCGCCGAGCCGCTGGTCGACGAGGTCGTGGCGCAGCTGCGTGCGCTGGGCGCGACGGTGGCGACGGGCCGGTTCGGGGCGGACATGCGGGTGTCGCTGACCAACCACGGCCCGTTCACCATCGTCGTCGACGTGTAGGCCCGGACGTCAGGACGCCACCGGGCCGGACGTCAGGGCGCTACGACGACCTCCTGGGCCGCGGCCGTGCCGCCCACCAGCAGCGGCGCGTCGACCGGGACGTTCCGCTTGACCAGGGCGAGGGCAATCGGCCCGAGCTCGTGGTGGCGCGCGGCGGTGGTGACGAAGCCGAGCTGGCGGCCCTCCTCACCGTCGGCGGCGAGCCGGACCGGGGCGCCGTGCGCCGGCAGGACCACCTCGGAGCCGTCCAGGTGCAGGAAGACCAGGCGGCGCGGGGGCTTGCCCAGGTTGTGGACGCGGGCGACCGTCTCCTGGCCGCGGTAGCAGCCCTTCTGCAGGTGCACGGCGGTGCCGATCCAGCCCAGCTCGTGCGGGATGGTGCGGTGGTCGGTCTCCAGGCCGACCCGCGGCCGGTGTCCCTCGACGCGCAGGGCCTCGTAGGCGAGGAGGCCGGCGGCCGGGCCGTGCGCGGCGGCGAAGGACTCCAGCTCGGCACGGGGCAGGAAGACGTCCCGGCCGTACGCGGTCTCGCGCACGACGAGCTCCTTGGCGACCTCGGCGATGGATCCGGCCGGCAGGTGCACCACCGCGAACTCCGCGGTGCGGTCGGCGACTTCGACGCGGTAGAAGAACTTCATCGACTCCAGGTAGGCGATCAGGTCACCCTGGGTGCCGGGCTCCACGTGCGCCCACGTCGTCTCGCCGTCGTCGACGAGGTAGAGCGCGTGCTCGATGTGGCCGTTGGCGGAGAGGATCAGGGCCTCGGTGGCCTGCCCGGCCGGCAGCTCGGTCACGTGCTGGGTGATCAGCAGGTGCAGCCAGCACAGCCGCTCCGGTCCGGTGACGGCGACGACCCCGCGGTGCGAGAGGTCGACGAAGCCGCGGCCGTCCGCGAGGGCGCGCTGTTCGCCGTACAGCTCGCCGTAGTGGGCGGCGACGCCCTCGTCACGGCCTTCGGCCTGGACGGCGCCGGGAAGATGGAGCAAGGGGCTGCTGGTCATGCGACCAAGCCTACGACCCTGCTACGCGTGGGCGGCACGCTCCGTCGCGGCGCACTTCGCGCACAGTCCGAAGATCGCGAAATGCTTCATGTCCGTTTCGAACCCGAAGGTCGTACGGAGCTTCGCGGTGAACTCGGCGGCGACGTCGAGGTCCGCCTCGATGACGTCGGCGCAGACGCGGCAGACCAGGTGGATGTGGTGGTGCCGGTCGGCGAGGTGGTAGGTGGGGGCCCCGTGCCCCAGGTGGGCGTGCGAGACCAGGCCGAGTTCCTCCAGGAGCTCCAGCGTCCGGTAGACGGTGGAGATGTTGACCCCGGAGGCCGTCCGGCGCACTTCCGCCAGGATCTCGTCCGGGGTGGCGTGCTCCAGCGCGTCCACGGCTTCCAGCACGAGCTGGCGCTGCGGCGTCAGCCGGTAGCCGCGCCGCCGCAGGTCGCTCTTCCAGTCCGCGCCCGGGGATCCTTCGGTGCTCTCGGTGCTCACCACCCCGTCAGTGTATGTGTGCGAAGGGGACCGCGGTCGAGCCCGCGGTCCCCTTTCACACACGGCCTGTGGTGGTTTCCGCTCAGCGGAAGAAGGCGATGCCGTCGTCCGGCATGTCCGGGAGGTTGCGCGCCATCTCGGCGACCTCCTCGGGCGTGACGACCTTCTTGAGCTGGGCCGACATGTACGGGCGCAGCTCGACGTCCGGGGTGGCCTTCTCGCCCACCCACATGAGGTCGCTCTTCACGTAGCCGTAGAGCCGCTTGCCGCCGCTGTACGGGCCGGAGGCCGCGGTGCGGGCGACCGCGTCGGTGACCAGGTCGATCTGGGGCTTCTGGTCGGCGAGCTCGCCGTACCAGACCTCGACGACGCCCTGGTCGCGGACCATGACGATCTCGACCTTGCGGTCCTTGTCGATGCGCCAGTAACCCGACTCGGACTCCAGCGGCCGCACCTTGTTGCCCTCGGCGTCGAGGACCCAGCTGCGGGAGGTGTACTCCAGGAAGTCCCGGCCGTCGTGGCTGAAGACGACCTCCTGGCCGAAGTTGCACTTCTCCTCGCCGGGGAAGTCGAAGACACCCGCGCCCTCCCAGTTGCCGAGGAGGAAGGCGAGGGGGACGAGGCCCGGGTTCAGGTCGGACGGGATCTGGATCATGTGTGGCTGCTCAGGCGATCTGTGGGAGGGGTTCCGGGGCGGTCAGCTGAGCCGGTGCTCAGCGCTGACCCTGGTACAGCTTCTTGACGGCCAGGCCGGTGAAGGCCATGACGCCGACGCAGACCAGGACCAGCAGGGAGGTGAAGACTGCCTCAAGCACGGGGTGCTCCTCGGAATCGTTTCGGGGCTGTACGGGGCCGGTCCCCAAGCCTACTGGCCCGGGGACCGGCGCACGCTGCGAGGTGGGCCGTACCGGTCGGCCCGGGGCGGTCAGCTCAGCAGCTGGCTCTGCAGGATCACCGTCTGGTGGAAGGGGACGGGGTCCACTTCTCCCTTGCGGGTCTGGACGACCATGCCCAGGACGTCACCCGTCCGCAGGCAGCCGACCTTGGTCTGCTCCTCGCCGGTGACGGGCTTCATCTCCTGGTACACGCTGAGGTCGGTGCCGTCGAAGTTGGCGGCCCCCGGGAAGTCCAGCGCGGTGGTGTTCATCTGCGTGTTCTTGGCCTTGCTCCAGACGTCGTCCAGGTCCAGGGCCGAGACCCCGTTCAGCTGGGCGTTGCTGTCGCAGCCCTTGAAGGCGTCCACGAAGCCCGACGAGTGAAAGCGCAGCAGGTAGACGTGGGTGCGGGTGCCGTCCGGCATCGTCCAGCCCCGGCCGGTGATCTGCCGCAGGCCGTCCCATTCGAGGGAGGTCCTGAGCTTCTCGCGGGCTTCGGGCGTGTACTCCTCCAGGAAGGAGTCGAGCGGCACCGCCCCGTCCTTGTCCGCCTTGACCGCGTCGTCGACCTTGGAGCCCTGGGGAGCGGGCAGGAGCAGGGCGGAGAGGGGTGCGTAGTGCGTCCCGTCCCTGTTGTCCGGGCCCTGGGGCAGCGGGGCGCCGGGGGGCAGCGCGGGCTGGGACAGCTTCGGGAACGTCCAGCGGCCGTCGCCCTCGGTGGACAGGCCGGGGACGTCGGTGCGGTCCGCCGCCGTGATCCCGTACGCGACCCCCGTGCCGACGGCGGCGAAGACGGCGACGGCGGCGGTCCAGCGCAGGGCCGCGAACAGCGCCCGCCGGTCCTTCGGCGGGGCCGGTACCGCCTCCGCCGCCGCGGGAGGCGCGAACGCCTCCGCCGCCGTGGCGGCCTCGGGGGTCTGCGGGGCGGGTGCGGGCTCGGCGGCGGGCGCGGGCGGCGCCGGCGTGTCGGTGCCGGTGGTGGTCTGCTCGCTGCTCACGCGGACTCTCCGGGGGACTTGAGGTGGTCGAGTTGCTGCTTGAACAGGCTGGCGGCGTCCTTCACCGCGAATCCCTCGCTCCCGTACATGCGGAAGCTCACGAGGACGTCCCCTTCGACGGCCACGCAGTCCAGGGCGTCGATCTTCTCCTTCCCGTCCTTCCCCCCGGTGAGCGAGCCGTCCAGCCCGCACTTGGCCTGCGGATACCCCTCCACCTGAGGCGCCCCGCCGTCACCGGTGAGCTCGATGAGCTTCTTGGCGAACTCGCCGAACGAGGCCAACTGCTGCGGATCGGCCTGGATGAGCCGGATCTCGGCGACCGCCGCGCCGTAGCCCTCGCTGCGGGCGTAGCTGCGCCCGGCCATGCCCTTGAGCTTGAGGTCCGCCAGCTCCCTGTCCCGTTCGGACCGCTCGCTGCTGGACAGGCCCGTACGGGCGTCCTTGAAGCTCTGCAACGCCTTGTCGCTCGGCAGGAAGTAGTCGTTGCCCTCGGGGTCGAGGTCGGGGCCGGGCCAGTAGTTGGCGGGCATCGGCATCAGCTTGCCCGTCAGCTCGTTGGGCGGCACGGTCGGCACCGGAGCCTGCGTGCCGCCGGTCGTGTGGTCCTCGGCCACCCAGTACCGGGTCGGCGAGGTCCGGTCGGCGTCCGCGAGCGCGGCCGCGGCGGCGACCGCGCCGCCCGCGAGGACGACGACGGCCACGGACGCCGAGACCAGCGCGAGCGTCCTGCGGTTCTTCTTCTTGCGCACGGGTGCCGGCTCGGTCTCGACCGCGGAAACGGGTGCGGCCACCGGCTCGGGCGCGGGCGCCGGCACGGATGCGGTCACGGGTTCGGGCGCGGGCGCGGGCTCGGGCGCGGGCGCGGGCTCGGGCGCGGGTGCGGGTGCGGGCGCCGGCGCCGGCACGGGCGCGGTCTCGTTCTGGTGCTCGCTCACAGCCGCTCCATCTGCCGCTTGGCCAGCTCGACCAGGGCCTTCTCGTCGACGCTGCCGCGGTTGTTCGTGTACTCGACGCTCATCACGATGTCACCGCGCCGGACCACGGCCCGGCCCTGCCGCAGCGGGTGGTAGCCGGGCTCCTGGTGGGCCGTGGAATCGATCCACAGGTGGCCGAAGTCCGCCGGGACGCCCGGGAGCTCCTTGCCCGCGTTGCCTGCGTTGTCCTTGCCGGGCATGTACTGCACGATGTCCGCGTAGAAGTCGTCGGCGCCTCCGCGGTCGCGGAACTGCAGCAGGTTGATCTCGATGAAGTTCCGGTCGTTCTCGGACCACCGGGCGGTGGCGAGGCGGCCGGCCTGCCTGATGAGCGAGCCGACCCCGTGGGAGGGCTCAAGGAAGTAGTCCGCGGAGAAGGTGTCGGTGGACGCGGGACCGGAGAAGCCGTCCTGCGCGCCCCCCGGGAGCTCCAGCAGCTTCTTGGCCAGATCGTCGTCCGCCTTGTGCCAGCGGTTGGCGTTGATCGAGCGCCGGCTCGTCGCGTCGTTCACGGCGGCCGGCTTCGGCCCGTCCATCTTCTGCTGGGCCAGCGGCGGCAGCGGGGTGGGCTCGCGGTGGTACTGGACCGCATAGCCGGTGACGGTGCCGGCGAGGACGCCGAGCACGGCCGCGCCCGCGATGAGGAGCGTCGTGCGCCGCAGCGGCCGTCGTCGCGGGACCGACGTGGCCGATGTATCCGGCTCCGGTGTGCTTTCCTCCTCTTTCCGCTGCTCAGGGATGGTCTGATCGTGTTCCAACGGGGTCCCCCACAAAACCGGAAGCGCGGGTGGGTTACCCGCGCGTACCCCATGACCCTCGGCGTGGTGGAGCGGTTGTACGAAGCCTGGTCACGTTCTTGTCTCGCGGGGATTCAGTCCTCGCGGCGCCGCTTTCCGTCCAGTTCGTCCCACCACTCGTCGGACTTCGGGTCCCCCGAGGGGTCGTCCCACCAGCGGTCGTCCGGGCCGCGCCGGTTCGCGACCACCGCGGCCACCGGCGGGATGACCATGGCGACGACGCACATGGCCACGGCCGCCTCGACCGACCACAGGCGCACGAAGGACCAGGCGGAGACGAAGAGGAAGAGGCATCCGCCCATCAGCGGGAAGTAGGCGCGCCGGCGCCGGGCGTACATGCCTCCAGCGTAGGTCGGCGTGCGAACGGCGCGAAGGGCCGCACCCCGTTCCAGTGGCGTCCAACCCCCGGGGGTGCGGCCCTTCGGCCGGTCGATCAGGTGATCACACGTGCGGTGCTCAGACCGCGATCACCACGTCCGTCACGCCGCCGGCCTCGGCGACGACGACGGCACGGTCCGCCTGGGCACCCGGGACGAGCGCGCGCAGCGTCCAGGAGCCGGTGGCGGCGTAGAAGCGGAACTGGCCGGTGGCCGAGGTCGGGACCTCGGCGGTGAACTCGCCGGTCGAGTCCAGCAGCCGCACGTAACCGCTGACGGGCTCGCCGCCCTTGGTCACCTGGCCCTGGATCGCGGTCTCACCGGGCTTGAGGGTGGCGAGGTCGGGCCCGCCGATCTGTGCTCCACACATGTTCTCTGTCCTGTCCTGGAGAAGGTCGTATGACGAGGGCGTCGCGTGCCCGGTATTACTTGTTGGGGCCGAGCTCGATCGGCACGCCGACCAGCGAGCCGTACTCGGTCCACGAGCCGTCGTAGTTCTTGACGTTCTCCTGGCCCAGGAGCTCGTGCAGCACGAACCACGTGAGCGCGGAGCGCTCACCGATGCGGCAGTAGGCGATGGTGTCCTTCGCCAGGTCGACCTGCTCGGTCTCGTAGAGCGCCTTGAGCTCGTCGTCCGACTTGAAGGTGCCGTCGTCGTTGGCGTTCTTCGACCACGGGATGTTGCGGGCGCTCGGCACGTGGCCGGGGCGCTGCGACTGCTCCTGCGGGAGGTGCGCCGGGGCGAGCAGCTTGCCCGAGAACTCGTCGGGGGAACGCACGTCGACCAGGTTCAGGGAGCCGATCGCGGCCACGACGTCGTCGCGGAAGGCGCGGATGGAGGTGTCCTGGGCCTTGGCCTTGTACTCGGTGGCCGGGCGGTTCGGGACGTCCTTGCCGTCGACCAGGTCGCGGGAGTCGAGCTCCCACTTCTTGCGGCCGCCGTCGAGGAGCTTGACGTCCTGGTGGCCGTAGAGCTTGAAGTACCAGTAGGCGTACGAGGCGAACCAGTTGTTGTTGCCGCCGTAGAGGACGACGGTGTCGTCGTTGGAGATGCCCTTGGCGGAGAGGAGCTTCTCGAAGCCCTCCTGGTCCACGAAGTCGCGGCGGACCGGGTCCTGGAGGTCGGTCTTCCAGTCGATCCGGACGGCGTTGGTGATGTGGTTCTTGTCGTAGGCGGACGTGTCCTCGTCCACCTCGACGATGACGACGTCGGCGTCGTTCAGGTGGGCCTCGACCCAGTCGGCGTCTACGAGGACGTCGCTGCGGCTCATGGTGTTCTCCTCCGGGGCAGTGTGCGGCGGGGCGGTGCGGGTTGCGCTGTGCTGCGTGCCTGCGGGTGCGCTCGATTCCCTGCGCGGGGAGGCGTCAGGAGTCAGGAGGCAGGTGCGGTCACGCGGGAAGGGCCTGTCGGGGCCGTCGTCCGGCTGATGGAGCGGTTGCGCTCACACGTCACATGGATCGACAGAGCATGGCGGCGACGCGACACAGGTCTACTGCCCGTCGCTTCGTGAGGTCCGCCTGCTGATGCTTCATAGCCATGGATCGTAGGGACGAATCAGCCGCCCTGTCACCGGTGTGTCATATTCCGAGACAGGATCGTCCGCATCATGGGATGGGAACAGGCTTTCCGGGCGCCCGGACGCCCGCGGGACCCGCCGCCCGGCCGGTCCTTCTGCGGATCGGACCGCACCGTCTCACGATCCGGCCATCTGCACGTTCGAGCCGCCCAGGGTGAGGTGCACGCCGGCCTCGTCCGAGGTCAGGGCCGAGAGCCGGAGGCCCGCCGGAAGGCCGCTGTCGATGGTGCGGTCGAAATCGGTCTGCCGCCGCACGAGCCGCTCCAGGCCGGGGATGCCCTCGCCCGGCACCTCCTCGGCGCGCACCCGGACGATCTTTCCGCCCGCGCCGCCCCCGGAGCCCGGTGCGTCCACGAGCGTGATCGTCGAGATGACACTCCGCGACAGCTTCCGCCCGGCGATGTCCACCGACGCGGTGACCTTCACCTTGCCGGGCGCACCGCCGTAGGAGAGGGTCGCGCCGGTCTGCGAGGCCGCGGTCAGGTCGGCGTACGTGATGAGCCCGGTGCCGTCGGCGCGCTCGGCCGTGCCGCCGCTGTAGTCACCGTTGAGCCGCACCCCGCGGAAGCTCGCGTCGAGCTCCGAGAGCCGCGTCCTGCGGCCCTCCGCGGCGACCTCGACGCCCGTGAGCTTCAGGTCCACCCTCTCGAACTCGTGGCTGAGGGCCTGCGTCAGGAAGGGAAACCCGCGGATCTCCACCTCCGCGCCACCGGCCAGGCCCTGCCGGGCCTGTATGCGGTCGGCCAGCCGGTTCTCGGCGTAGCCGACCGCCCAGCGGTCCACGCCCACGAACAAGGCCCCGAGCACCACTGCGATGATCACGACGACGCGCACGATGCGCACGTGCCCTCCCCCTGCCGATCGGTACGTGCGGTCCAGTGGACCATGCCGGTGCGTCAGGAGACCGTCAGCGACGGGGGACGGCGCAGGGTCAGCCCACCACCCGCCCGATCAGGTACACCGCGGGGGCGGCGGCCGCGAGCGGCAGCGCCACACCGGCCGTCATGTGCACGAACTTCGACGGGTAGTCGTACGCGGCCACGCGCAGACCGACCAGCGCGCACACCCCGGCGGCCAGGCCGAGCAGCGCCCCGCCGACCCCGACGGAAGTGATCCCGCCGGCCGCGACGCCCGCGCCCGCGGCCGCGGCCAGCGAGACCCCGACCGAGGTGGCGGTGGGCAGCGGCAGCGCGCGGACGAACACCGCGACGGCCACGGCGGCGGCGCCGACCGTGACGGCGGCGGTGTCGGCGGCCAGGTAGCCGGCACAGACGATGGCGAGGGCGGCCGAGGCCACCGAAGCCATCAGCCCGTACATCCGCTCGTCGGGATCGGCCTGGCTGCGCAGCTGGAGCACGAGGGTGAGCAGCACCCAGGCGCCGAGGGTGCCGACGATCGCTCCGGCGCCGTACGCCTCCTCCACCGCGAGCACGGCCGCGTCGGCGGCCAGGGCTCCGGCGAAGGCGAGGGCGATGCCCTGGCGGGCCGGCCACATGCCGTTGAGGCGGAACCAGCCGGCCGCGGTGAGGCCCTGGAGGGCGATCAGCGGCACGAGCAGGGCGAACTGCCCGAGGGCGGCGGCCACGGCGAGCAGCAGCCCGAGGGCGGCGGTCAGTACGGCCGACTGCGGGCCGGGGTCGATGATCGGCGACCGGCCTTCGGCACGGGCCTGGGCCGGATCCACGGCGCGCAGGGTGTTCCCGGCGAGGGTGGGCGGTGACCAGTCGGTGGCCTCGGGTGCCCCGGGTGTCCCGGAGGAGTCCCCGGCGGGAGCGGCGGCTCCCGCTCCGTCCGCGGGGGGAGCCGGGGCCGGGTCGGGGGCCGCCTGCCCGGGGCCGGGGAACGGCGGCAGGTAGGCGGTCTGCTCGGCGGCGCCCCCCTGCTCCTGGCCGGGACCCGGATACGGCGGCAAGTAGGCCGTCTGCTCCGCGGCACCGGACCCCGCCACAACCTGGCCGCCCTGGCCGCCCTGCGACCAGTCCTGCGCCGGCACGGCCGACGCCTCGTCGTGGAACCAGCCCTGCGGAGCCACCGGCTGCTGTGCCGGGCCGGTGTAGGGCGGCAGGTAGGCGGTCTGCTCGGCGGCGCCCCCCTGCTCCTGGCCGGGACCCGGATACGGCGGCAGGTAGGCCGTCTGCTCCGCGGCACCGGACCCCGCCACAACCTGGCCGCCCTGGCCGCCCTGCGACCAGTCCTGCGCCGGCATGGCCGACGCCTCGTCGCGGAACCAGCCCTGCGGAGCCGGCGTCTGCGGCTCGGGACCGGTGCCCGGTGCTCCCCAGGCCGGCCCCTCGGCCGGAGCCTGGCCGTGGCCGTGGCCGAGGCCGTGGCCGAGGTCCTGGCTCTGGGCCGGGTACGGCGGGTAGGCCCCGGCCGGGCCGGGAACGGCCCCCGCCCCCGGGCCTGCGACCTCCTCGCGGAACCAGCCCTCGGGCGCGACCGGCTGCCCGGGCACCGCGCCCAGCGGCGGATGCACCGGCTGATAGCCGGTGTCCCAGGTGTCGGCCTGCCAGGTCTGGGTCCCGTACGGATCCTGCTGCGGCTGCTGCTGCGACTGCTGCTGTCGTTCCTCAGGCGTGCTCATCGGCTCCCGCTCACCCGCCCGCGAACGGCGGGAGCACCTCGACGGTGCCCCCTTCGGTCAGTGCCACGGAGTCGTGCGGGCGCTTGCCCACGGGCTCTTCGTTCACGAGGAAGGAGCAGCGCAGCAGGACCCGGGTCAGCTCCCCCGGGTGGCGTTCCCGCACGCCGTCGAGCGCCTCGGCCAGTGTCCGCGCCGAGTACGGCTCCTCCGCAGTCCCGGCAGCGGCCTTGGCCGCCGCCCAGTAGCGGATGGTTCCGGTTGCCACTGCAGCTCCCATCGTCTCGTCGGCTCTCTGCCGTCGGCCTCCATGATGGCCCCTCCGGCCGCCGCCCCCGGCGTGCCCCGACGCGCCGTCCGTGCGCCGGGGTGGACCGGCACCGGCGTCCCGCATGCCTCCGTTGCGGTGAAAAACGGTGCATACGCAGGGCGGGAACGTGGCAGGAGCGTGGCAGGAACCACAGAGGATGAAGTAAGAGGGCCTCGGTCGGGAAGAGCAGGTGGGCTATTCTGCTGGCGAGAGGATCCGGGCAATGTGGCCCCCGGGTCCTTTTGTGCTTTCAGCACGTTGAACGAACCGAGAACAACGGTGACCGAGTCGGCCCCCAGGGCGCGGGGACGCGAGGACACCGGGCGACACGTACGAAGCAGTACCGCGCACGTCCTCGACGGGACCGAGGAGGAACCGACGTGATGGACCAGCGAACCGTGCACCACCGTCCGGCCCGGGCAGGTGGTCGGTCATGAGCTCGCTCCTGCTGCTCACCAACGCACTGCAGCCGTCGACCGAAGTGCTGCCCGCACTCGGCCTGCTGCTGCACAACGTCCGGGTGGCACCGGCCGAGGGCCCCGCCCTCGTCGACACCCCGGGCGCCGACGTCATCCTCGTGGACGGCCGCCGCGACCTGCCGCAGGTCCGGTCGCTGTGCCAGCTGCTGCGCTCCACCGGCCCCGGCTGTCCGCTGATCCTCGTCGTCACCGAGGGCGGCCTGGCGGCCGTCACCGCCGACTGGGGCATCGACGACGTCCTACTGGACACCGCTGGCCCCGCCGAGGTCGAGGCACGCCTGCGGCTGGCCACCGGCCGCCAGCAGATCGGCTCGGACGACTCCCCCATGGAGATCCGCAACGGCGACCTGTCGGTGGACGAGGCCACCTACTCCGCCAAGCTCAAGGGGCGGGTGCTGGACCTCACCTTCAAGGAGTTCGAGCTCCTGAAGTACCTCGCGCAGCATCCCGGCCGGGTCTTCACCCGCGCGCAGCTGCTGCAGGAGGTCTGGGGCTACGACTACTTCGGGGGCACCCGGACGGTCGACGTGCACGTGCGGCGGCTGCGCGCCAAACTCGGCCCCGAGCACGAGTCCCTGATCGGCACGGTCCGCAACGTCGGCTACCGCTTCGTCACGCCGGAGAAGGTGGAGCGGGCGGCGGCGGAGGCCGCGGCCCAGGCGGCGGCCCAGGTCGCCGCGGAGGCGGCCGCGGAGGACTCCTCGCGGGCCTCCGGGGCGGCCACCCGGTCGGCGTAACGGCCCGGTGATCGTCCGGTCCGCGGGACTCGCTGCCCGGAGATAGGTCACCCCGCGTAGACTGCCGCGCGTGGCCAAGGTGACGCGGGATGACGTAGCGCGACTTGCGGGTACTTCTACCGCCGTCGTGAGCTACGTCATCAACAACGGACCCCGGCCGGTCGCCCCGGCCACGCGCGAGCGTGTCCTCGCCGCGATCAAGGACCTGGGCTACCGCCCGGACCGGGTCGCCCAGGCGATGGCGTCGCGGCGCACCGACCTCATAGGCATGATCGTCCCCGATGCGCGCCAGCCGTTCTTCGCGGAGATGGCGCACGCGGTCGAGCAGGCCGCCGCCGAGCGCGGAAAGATGGTCCTGGTCGGCAACTCCGACTACCGCACCGAGCGTGAGGTCCACTACCTGCGGGCCTTCCTCGGTATGCGGGTCTCGGGCCTGATCCTGGTCAGCCAGGGCATGAGTGAGCAGGCGGCCGGCGAGATCGAGGCGTGGGACGCCCGCGTGGTGCTGCTGCACGAGCGCCCGGAGGCGATCGACGACGTCGCGGTCGTCACCGACGACATCGGCGGCGCCCAGCTCGCCACCCGGCACCTGCTGGAGCACGGGCACGCGTACGTCGCCTGTATCGGCGGCATCGAGAACACCCCCTCGGTCGGCGACCCGGTCGCCGACCACGTCGAGGGCTGGCGCCGGGCCATGCTGGAGGCCGGCCGCTCCGTCGAGGGCCGGCTCATCGAGGCCCCCTACAACCGCTACGACGCCTACACGGTCGCCCTGGAGGTCCTGGCGCGGCCCGACCGGCCGACGGCCATCTTCTGCGCCACGGACGACCAGGCGATCGGCGTGCTGCGCGCCGCGCGCGAGCTGCGCATCGACGTGCCCGAGGAGCTGGCCGTGGCCGGCTTCGACGACGTCAAGGAGGCGGCCCTCACCGACCCGCCGCTGACCACGGTGGCCTCGGACCGCCCGGCGATGGCCCGCGCGGCGGTGGACCTGGTCCTGGACGACGGCCTGCGCGTGGCCGGCTCGCGCCGTGAGCGCCTCAAGCAGTTCCCGTCGGCCCTGGTGATCCGTCGCTCCTGCGGCTGCCGCTGAGGCCCGACCGGCCGGGTCCGCCGGGTCGGCGACGGGCCGCTGCGTCCGAACGTGCTGTACCGCATCGCGCGGGGTTCCGGGGTCTGACGCGGCCCCGCACGGGCGGACGTGCCCTTATATCGGGCATACGCGGTTCTGTCGGGCTTCTCAGGTCGGACTCAGGCGGCTCTCATCCACGGCGGGGAGAGTCGTCTCATGACCGAGAGCTTCCGCCGCGAAGGCGAGTACCCGCAGGAACACCGCCCCCCGCACGCGCCGTTCGGCGAGGACTGGCAGCACGGAGGCAACCGGCCGGCGCACGGAGCCGGGACCGGGGCGTATCCGCCGCCGCCCTCCTACCCGCCGGCCGCGCCCGGCTGGCACGAGGCTCACCGGCCGCCGGTCATCGTGGGCGAGACCGTCCCGGCGGCGGCCAGCGGCGACGGCGACCCGGGCACCCCGCAGGGGCCGGCTCACGCCGCACCGGACCGGCGCGCGAAGAAGCCCGTCGCCCTGCTGGCCGCCGTCGCGCTCGCCGCGGCCCTGGTCGGCGGCGGCACCGCGGCCGCCGTCCAGCAGCTGATGGACCGGCAGACCGCCACCGGCGGTGGGATCAGCGGCACGAACGTCTCGCAGTCCAGCACCGGCACGGTCGCCGGCATCGCCGAACAGGTCAGCCCGTCGGTCGTCCGCATCAACACCCGCACCGGCTCCGGCCAGGGCACCGGCTCCGGCTTCGTGCTGACCGCCGACGGCGAGATCGCCACCAACAACCACGTCGTCGACGGCGCCACCCAGATCCAGGTCACGACGAGCGACGGCAAGAAGTACGGCGCCGAGATCGTCGGCACCGACCCGGGGAAGGACCTGGCCCTGATCAAGCTCCAGGGCGCGAGCGGCCTCAAGCCCGCCGTGCTCGGCGACTCCGACAGCGTCAGGGTCGGCGACCAGGTCGTCGCCATCGGCTCCCCCGACGGCCTCACCGGCACCGTGACCAGCGGCATCGTCTCGGCCCTGAACCGCGAGGTGAAGGTGCCCACCTCGGACCGGAGCACCCCGCAGGGCCGGCAGCAGGGCGAGGGCGGCTGGCCCTTCTCCTTCGGCGGCCGCCAGTTCAACGGGGACACCGGCTCGAACACCACTTCGTACAAGGCCCTCCAGACGGACGCCTCCCTCAACCCGGGCAACTCCGGCGGCGCCCTGGTCAACATGAAGGGCGAGATCGTGGGCATGCCCTCCGCGATCTACTCGCCCTCGGCCGGCAATTCCAGCGCCGGCAGCGTCGGCCTCGGCTTCGCCATCCCCGTCGACACGATCAAGGCCGACCTGGACTCCCTCCGCAAGGGCGGACCCGGCGGCAAGGGATCCTCCGGCAGCGCCGGCGCCGACTCCTTCGCCGACGGCTTCGGCACGTCGTTCTAGCCCGCCGTGCGAGGCTGGGAGACGCCGTCAACCGCCGGAACCCACCGCCGGACGCCACCGCCGGACCCCGCAGCCGGCCACCACACCTGGGAGACCCATCCATGAACCCCGCCGAAGGCGAAGCGCGGATCCTCGTCGTCGACGACGAACCGGCCGTACGCGAGGCCCTGCGCCGCAGCCTCGCCTTCGAGGGGTACACCGTACAGACCGCCGTCGACGGGCTCGACGCCCTCGACAAGGCGGCCTCGTACGCTCCCGGCCTGATCGTGCTGGACATCCAGATGCCGCGGATGGACGGGCTCACGGCTGCCCGACGGCTGCGCGCCTCCGGCAGCGTCACCCCGATCCTGATGCTCACCGCCCGCGACACCGTCGGCGACCGCGTCACCGGCCTCGACGCGGGCGCCGACGACTACCTCGTCAAGCCGTTCGAGCTCGACGAACTCTTCGCCCGCGTCCGCGCCCTGCTGCGCCGCAGCTCCTACGCCGCCGCGCAGGCCGGTGGCGCCGCCGACGCCCACCAGGACGCCCTGAGCTTCGGCGACCTGCGCATGGACCTCGCGACCCGCGAGGTCACCCGGGCCGGACGCCCGGTGGAGCTGACCCGTACCGAGTTCACGCTGTTGGAGATGTTCCTCGCGCACCCGCGCCAGGTGCTGACCCGCGAACAGATCCTCAAGACCGTCTGGGGTTTCGACTTCGAACCCAGCTCCAACTCCCTGGACGTGTACGTGATGTACCTGCGCCGCAAGACCGAGGCGGGCGGCGAGCCGCGCCTGGTCCACACCGTGCGCGGGGTGGGCTACGTACTGCGCACCGGCGAGGGCGGGCCGGAGTGAGCCCGCTCGCCCGCTTCCGCGCACTGCCGCTGCGCTCCCGGCTGGCCCTGCTGGTCACCGTGGCGGTGGCGCTGGCCGTCGCGGCGGTGGCCGCGGTGTCGTGGGTGATGGTCCGCACCCAGTTGCGCGACCAATTGGACAGCGCGCTCCGCGCCACCAACGCCGAGGCTCAGGCCAACCAGGTCTACCGCACGCTCGGCTGCGTGGCCGTCACCGGTGCGCTGCCGGAGCGGCCCGCCAACAACCTCAGCGCCCAGGTACAGATCGTGCGGCCGGACGGCAGCCACTGCTGGATCGACGGCCGCAGCACCCTGCGGATCAGCGCCATCGACCTGGAGGTCGCGCAGCGGCGACGCGGGGCGGCGCTCTACGACGCGACCACCTCCGACGGAGTGGCGGTCCGCGTCTACACCCAGCCCGCCCTGCTGGACGGGCGGGCGGCCGCGCTGACCGTGGCCAAGCCGCTCGCCGACGTCGAGAAGCCGCTGTCCACCCTGGCCTGGGTGCTGCTCCTGGTCTGCGGCGTCGGTGTGGTCGGCGCCGGCGCGGCCGGCCTGTGGGTGGCCCGCACGGGGCTGCGGCCCGTCGACGAGCTGACCGACGCCGTCGAGCACATCGCGCGCACCGAGGACCTGACGGTACGGATCCCCGACGAGGGCGACGACGAGATCGCCCGCCTGTCCCGGTCCTTCAACTCGATGACCGCGGCCCTGGCCTCCTCCCGGGACCGGCAGTCACAGCTGATCGCGGACGCCGGGCACGAGCTGCGCACCCCGCTGACCTCGCTGCGCACCAATATCGAGCTCCTCGCGCGCAGTGAGGAGACCGGGCGGGCCCTCCCGCCCGACGACCGGCGGGAACTGCTCGCCTCGGTCAAGGCGCAGATGACGGAACTGGCGTCGCTGATCGGGGACCTGCAGGAGCTGTCTCGGCCGGACGCGGCCTCGCCCGGCCCGCTCGGGGTGGTTCCCCTGCACGAGATCGCCGCGGCGGCGCTGTCCCGGGCCCGGCTGCGCGGTCCGGAGCTGTCCTTCACCTCGGACCTGGAGCCCTGGTACGTACGGGGCGAGGCGGCGGCGCTGGAGCGCGCGGTGGTCAACGTCCTGGACAACGCGGTGAAGTTCAGCCCGCAGGGCGGCTCGGTCGAGGTGGCGCTGCGGGCGGGCGAGCTGACCGTGCGCGACCACGGGCCGGGCATTCCCGCGGAGGACCTGCCGCACGTCTTCGAGCGGTTCTGGCGGTCCGAGTCGGCCCGCGCCCTGCCCGGCAGCGGCCTGGGCCTGTCGATCGTGGCCCGTACGGCGGCCCGCGCGGGCGGCAGCGCCGAGCTGCGGGCGGCGGTGGACGGCGGTGCGGGAACGGAGGCGGTGCTCCGCATCCCGGGGGCGCCGACCCCGCCGCCCTCGGACCCGTCAGTTGTGCCGGATCAGTGAGGCGACCAGGCCGGAGCGGGTGTTGGGGAAGTCCATCGGGACGATCCCGAGCCCGGTCCGGCCGGCCATCTCGGCGCCGTCGACGAAGCCGTGCACCTGCGGGTTGAGCCGGTCGGAGTTCCACCGCGGCGGCATGTACGCCGCGGTGCTGACGTAGTTCACGTAGAGCTTGCCGGGCTGCTGGACGGCCTTGCGGAAGTGGTTCTCGATCCGTCCCCGCTTGGCGAAGGGTTCGGTGTTGTAGTCGTCCTGGATGTCGAAGACGTTGCCGTCGCCGTAGCGCAGGCCGGGCAGGCCGCCGTTGTCGGCGAGCAGGAGCACCCTGCCGCGGGCCTGTCCGAGCGCGGGCGGGGCGCCGGTGATGAGGAACAGCGGGCGCCAGCCGCGGTGGTCGAGGTAGTCGTCGAAGACGGCGCGGAATGTGGCGTCGCTCTCCTGCGAGTACTCCTGCTTGAGGCGCATCAGGACGGTCTCGGAAGGATGTGCAGCGAGGAAGGTCCGGCAGGCGGCGAGGACGTCCCCGAACATGAGGTCCTGGAAGAACGCCGCGTGGTGGATGGCGAAGGATCCGCCCGTGACCCGGCAGCGTATGTCGAGGAAGCGGATGCCGGAGTCGAGCTGCTGGGCGATCGAGGTGTTCTGGCAGGCGACGTAGAGCCCGCCCTTGGTCGCGCCGGAATCGTGCGTGCCGGGGATGGTCATCCGCTGGAGGGCGGTGGAGTCGCCGAGGCCGGCCATCCAGTCCCGGGTGCCGAGTGCCGCCGCCGCGGCGGGTACGGCTCCCCGTACGGCGGCCGTTCCGAGGGCCAGCGCTCCGGCCAGGAAGGTCCGCCGTCCCATTGCCGTTCCGGTGCCCGTGCCCATGCCTGCCCCTTCGCCGACCCGGTAATGGCCGGATTATGGCGTGCACACGTCAATTTAGCCATCCGTCAGCGGCGGCCGGTCTTCGAGCAGTTCGACCATGGAGCGCAGCCCCTGGAGAAGCTCACGGCCGTCCGGCGCCTGCTCCGGATCGGTCAGGGTCTGCACCATCACCCCGCTGAGCAGCGCGATGTGCATCGAGCCGAGAGCCCGCACGTCCCGCTCGGAGACCTCCTCCGGCGGCACTCCTCGCAGGGCCGCGGCCACCGTCCGGCGGTTGCGGCGCTGCCCCTCGGCGAGCACCGCGAGCAGTTCCGGCGAGGACTGCGCGTGGACGAAGGCCTCGACGGAGGCGAGCCAGAGCCAGCGCATCTCCCCGAAGTCGCGGATCTTGCGGTCCCAGGTGTCGGCGTACCGCTCCCCCGCGGTCCCGCCCTCGCCGGCGAGCCGACCCGATCCCGCGGCCCACTCCTCCATGGCGGCGAACAGGGCCTGGTTCAGCAGGGCTTCCCGGGACCCGAAGTGGTAGCCGATCGCGGCCATGCTCACCCCCGACGCCGTGGCGATGTCGCGCACGGTCGTCCGCAGGTACCCCTTCTCCTCCAAACAGCGCCGGGCTCCGGCCAGCAGGTCCTCGCGATTTCCCATGCCGGGATCGTAGCCGCGCCACTTTTTGGGCAAGCGCCCAATACAAACGTATTGCGCGCTTGCCCAACCGCTGGCAGGGTGGAGCCACCGACACGACCCACGGGCCCACGGGAGGCAGGACCATGCGCCAGGAACTGAAGATCGACGACCGGACCCTCTCCTACCTGGACTTCGGCGGCACCGGCCGCCCGCTCCTCGCCCTGCACGGCGGCATGTCCGAGGCCCTCGCCTTCACCGGACTCGCCGCCGCGCTCGGCGACGACTGGCGGGTCATCGCCCCCGACCAGCGCGGCCACGGCGCATCGGACCGGGCGCCCCACTACCGCCGCGAGGGGTACGTCGCCGACGCCGTGGCCCTCCTCGACCACCTCGGCCTCGACGCCCCGGTGCCGCTGCTCGGCTACTCCCTGGGCGGGCTCAACGCCTACCACCTGGCCGCCGCCCACCCGGACCGGTTCGCCGCGCTCATCGGCGTCGACGCCACCGTCGAGATCCGCATCCCCGACGGCCCGAACTGGTTCGACTTCCTCGACGGCCTGCCCTACACCGCCCCCACCCGCGAGGAACTCCTCGACGCCGCCGGACCGGCCGCATCCTTCGTCGCCGACGGGCTGCGGCCCCTCCCGGACGGCAGCGGCTGGCGCTTGGCGTACCACCCGCAGGACATGCTCGACTCCCTCCACGCCTGCGCCGGCGACCACTGGGACACCTGGCTCGCGAGCACCTGCCCGGCCCTGCTGATCCACGGCACCGACAGCCAGGCACTCACCCGGCCGGTCGCCGACGCGATGACCACCCGGCGCCCGAAGACCTCGTACGCACCCCTCGACGGCGACCACTTCGCGCCGTTCACGGACCCGGACGGGTTCCACCGGGCCGTCGGGACGTTCCTGGCGGCCCTCTGATCCCTCCCCCCCCGTCCCGCGTCCCTCCCGTCCCCGCACCACGGGGGTGCACGGGGAACGCCGAAGGGGCGGCGGGCCGGTGGGCCCGCCGCCCCTTCGGGCACGCTGTGCGCGGGTGTTACTTGATGACGGTGATCCGGTTCGCCGCCGGCGGGGCGATCGGGGAGGACTCCGAGGAGTTCTTCATCAGGTAGGCGTTGAAGCAGTCCAGGTCGGGCGCGCCCACGAGCTTGTTCCGGTGCTCCTTCAGGACCGTGAAGCCGTCACCGCCGCCCGCGAGGAACTCGTTCATCGCGACCCGGTAGGTCGCGGCGGGGTCGATCGCGGCACCGTTCAGCCTGACCGAGTCCACGACGATCCGGTCGGCGCCCGCCTTCGTCATGTCGAGGGTGTAGGTGAAGCCCTTCGACACCTGGAGGATCTTCGGGCTCGGGCCGTTGACCGGGCCGCTGACCTGCTGCTGCAGTGCGGTGATCAGCTGCGCGCCGGTCAGGTCCACGACGTTCATCATGTTGTTGAACGGCTGGACCGTGAAGGACTCGCCGTAGGTCACCACGCCGTCGCCCTCGTCTCCCGAGGCCTTGTAGGCGAGGTCCGAGCGGATGCCGCCCGGGTTCATCAGGGCCAGCTGCGCACCGCCCTTGTCCGCCGGGGCGAGCGCCTCCAGCTGGGCGTCGGCGATCAGGTCGCCGAGCGGCTTCTCGGGCTCGGACGAGCCGCGGCCCGCGATGTCGGCCGAGATGAAGCCCTGCGGACGGTTGGCGATCGGGGCCGCCAGGGCGTTCCAGCGGCCGATCAGCTCGGTCATGTCCGGAGCCTTGGGCTGGTCGCGGTGGACGACCTTGTTGACCGGCTTCGGCGAGGTGACCGGCGTACGGACGATGTCCTTGGTCTTCCGGTCGTAGGTGAGGGTGGTCTCGGTGAACAGGCGGCCGATGGAGGCGGCCGAGGTCACCGTGCGCGGGTTGCCCGCGGGGTCCGGGATGTTGCAGGCGTACGCCTGGTGCGTGTGGCCGGTGACCAGCGCGTCGACCGTGGCGTCGACGTTCTTGGCGATGTCCACGATCGCACCCGAAATGCCGGCGCCGGCGCCCGGGGCGTCGCAGTCGTAGTTGTACGCACCGCTCGCGGGCAGACCGCCCTCGTGGATCAGCGCGACGATCGACTTCACGCCCTGCTTGTTCAGCTCGGCCGCGTACTTGTTGATCGTCTCGATCTCGTCGCCGAACGTGAGGCCCTTGACGCCCTCGGCAGTCACGACGTCCGGAGTGCCCTCCAGGGTGACGCCGATGAAGCCGATCTTCACGTCGCCCTTCTTCCACACGTAGGTGGGCGACATCAGGGGGCGCTTGGTCTTCTCGTCCGTGACGTTCGCGGCGAGGTACCGGAACGTGGAGCCGGTGAACTCCTTGCCGAACTCGTAGCAACCGTCGACCGGGTGGCAGCCGCCGTACGCCATGCGGCGCAGCTCGGTCTTGCCCTCGTCGAACTCGTGGTTGCCGACGCTGGAGACGTTCAGGCCCAGCTTGTTCAGCGCCTCGATGCTCGGCTCGTCGTGGAAGAGCCCGGACAGCATCGGGCTGCCGCCGATCATGTCGCCGGCCGCTGCGGTGACGGAGTACTCGTGGCCCTTGCGGGCCTCGCGCAGGCTGGTCGCGAGGTACTCGACCCCGCCCGCGGGTATGGCCTTGGTGGTGCCGTCGGCCTGACGTTCGGTCACGGTGCCGGAGGAGCCCTGCGGAGGCTCCAGGGTGCCGTGGAAGTCGTTGAACGACAGCATCTGCACATCGACGGTACGGCTCTTGGCCGCACCGCCACCACTCGCGGCCCCGGCCGGCAGAGCGGCGGCGACCATCGCCCCGGCCCCGGCCGTGACGGCGAGGGCGGCGAAGGTCAACCGGCGGGTTCGGCGGTGCCGTTGTGGCGTCGCTGACATTTGGTCCCCTTTGTGGACAGCGATACTGCTCGGGAGGTCCGCCGAAGCCTATGGTCAACGCGCGTAGCTCTACCAGGGGGTAACGGGTATCGCGTTGGTTACACGCAGAAGAAGGACCGACCCAGCGTCCGCGCTCCGCTCGGCGGCCGGGACGGTCGTAGGCTCGTTCCATGACTGACGCAAGCGCGGCCCTGGAGCCGGGACGGCAGATTCAGACCCTCGACGAGCTGACGGGGGAACAGGCCGACGCCGTCCTCGACCTGATCGAGGACGCGGCGCGTACGGACGGCACGACCGCCGTGTCCGAGCAGGGAAGGCTCCAGCTGCGCGGAGGAGCACGCCCGGGCATCCGGCACTTCCTGCTCACCGACGGCGGCCGGCTCGCCGCCTACGGACAACTGGAGGACACCGACCCGGTGGAGGCCCCGGCCGCCGAACTCGTGGTGCACCCGGCACTGCGCGGTCGCGGCCACGGCCGGGCCATGGGGATGGCCCTGCTGGCCGCCTCCGGCAAGCGACTGCGGGTATGGGCCCACGGCGGCAAGTCCGCAGCCCGGCACCTGGCCCAGGTACTCGGCCTGACCCTCTTCCGCGAGCTGCGCCAGCTGCGCAGGCCACTGGCCGAAGGGGCCCCGCTGCCCGATCCGGTGCTCCCGCCCGGCGTGACCGTACGGACCTTCCTGCCCGGCACCGACGACGCGGCCTGGCTGGCGGCGAACGCGGCCGCCTTCGCCCACCACCCCGAGCAGGGCTCGCTCACCCAGCGCGACCTCGACGACCGGATCGCGCAGCCCTGGTTCGACGCCAAGGGCTTCTTCCTCGCCGAACGCGACGGAGAGCTCGTCGGCTTCCACTGGACGAAGGTCCACGCGGCGGAGCAGCTCGGCGAGGTCTACGTGGTCGGCGTCCTGCCCGGCGCCCAGGGCGGCGGCCTCGGCAAGGCCCTCACCGCGATCGGCCTCCAGCACCTGGCCGCCCAGGGCCTGCCGACGGCCATGCTCTACGTCGACGCGGACAACCCGGCGGCCCTGGCCGTGTACGAGGGCCTCGGCTTCACCACCCACGAGGTCGACCTGATGTACCGCACGGAGAGCTGACCCCCCGCGGGGCCCTGGCCGGGGCCCCCGGCCGGGCTCCCGGCCGCGGTGGTCGGCCCCGCCGGTCCAGCAGCCTCTCCTCTGGTCGCCGGGACGCCGTCGACCCTCGTGCAATCGCTGAGCCGGACCGGTGACGGGGGCGTAGCGTCCCAGTCTCGCGACGCTGTGCACCGACCCCCGGGAACTCCGCCAACGCGCGCAGGCCCGGGGGATGGTGGGGCAGGGACCGGAGGTCACCCACGATGGCGGCGGCCAAGGTGTGGTGCCGCACCCAGCCGGGCGCCGCGCGGCGAGGGGATTCCAGCCCGACACCCCACCGACCGGCAGCCCCGCCCCGGGCGCCGGGCCAGGGCCGTACCCCAGCCGGAGCCGGGAAGCCATGCGCCATTAACCGGGCATTCAGAAGCGCTTGCGACTCTCCCCCAATGCAGCCCCGACTCCGACTGACGGCAGACCCGTCCGACGCGCCTGTCCTGCCGCTTGCGCGGAAGAATGGAGTCATGAGTCACAAGCCCAGCGCCGGTCCCACCGAGGTCCCCGCCCAGCACCCGTCTCACACGTCCGCCTCCCCCTCCGCCGCCGGCAAGGCGGCAGGCAGGGCGACAGGCAAAGCGACAGACCAGGACACCGGCAAGGCCCCCGGCCCGGACACCGGCGCCGCGGCCCACGCCCGCATAGGTTCCATCGCCGCGCACCGCCCGCACATCGGCCTCGATCCCGATCTCGACGCCGACCTGGACGCCTACGAGGACAAGGACGGCGGAGAGCTCCCCCCGGACCGCTTCCTCGACCGGGAGCGCAGCTGGCTCGCCTTCAACGAGCGGGTCCTGGAGCTCGCCGAGGACCCGACGACCCCGCTCCTGGAGCGCGCGAACTTCCTGGCGATCTTCGCGAGCAACCTCGACGAGTTCTTCATGGTCCGCGTGGCCGGCCTCAAACGGCGCATCGCGACGGGTGTCGCCACCCGATCGGCCTCCGGCCTGCAGCCCCGCGAGGTGCTGGACCTCATCTGGACGCGCTCGCGCGAGCTCATGGCCCGGCACGCCGCCTGCTTCCAGCAGGACATCTCCCCGGCGCTGGCCGAGGAGGGCATCCACCTGATCCGCTGGCCCGACCTCACCGAGAAGGAGCAGGCCCGCCTCTTCACGCTGTTCCGGAACCAGATCTTCCCGGTGCTGACCCCACTGGCCGTGGACCCCGCGCACCCCTTCCCGTACATCTCCGGCCTCTCCCTCAACCTGGCCGTGGTCGTACGCAACCCCGTCAGCGGCCACCGCCACTTCGCCCGGGTCAAGGTCCCGCCGATCCTCTCCCGCTTCCTGGAGGCCTCCCCGCAGCGCTACGTCCCGCTGGAGGACGTCATCGCCGCACACCTGGAGGAGCTGTTCCCGGGCATGGAGGTGCTCGCGCACCACATGTTCCGCGTGACCCGCAACGAGGACCTGGAGGTGGAGGAGGACGACGCCGAGAACCTGCTCCAGGCCCTGGAGAAGGAGCTCATGCGGCGCCGCTTCGGGCCGCCGGTGCGCCTGGAGGTCGAGGAGTCCATCGACCCCGGCGTCCTGGACCTCCTCGTACAGGAACTGAACGTCAACGCCTCCGAGGTGTACCCGCTGCCCGGGCCCCTCGACCTGACCGCACTCTTCGGGATCGCCTCCCTGGACCGGCCCGAGCTCAAGTACCCGAAGTTCGTCGCCGGCACCCACCGCGACCTCGCCGAGGTCGAGTCCGCGCACGCGCCCGACATCTTCGCCGCCCTGCGTGAGCGGGACGTCCTGCTGCACCACCCGTACGACTCCTTCTCCACCTCGGTGCAGGCCTTCCTGGAGCAGGCCGCCGCCGACCCGGACGTCCTCGCCATCAAGCAGACGCTCTACCGCACCTCCGGCGACTCCCCGATCGTGGACGCCCTGATCGACGCGGCCGAGTCCGGCAAGCAGGTCCTGGTGCTCGTCGAGATCAAGGCCCGCTTCGACGAACAGGCCAACATCAAGTGGGCGCGCAAGCTGGAGGAGGCCGGCTGCCACGTCGTCTACGGCCTCGTCGGCCTCAAGACCCACTGCAAGCTGTCGCTCGTCGTCCGCCAGGAGGGCGACCAACTGCGCCGCTACGCCCACGTCGGCACCGGCAACTACCACCCCAAGACCGCACGGCTCTACGAGGACCTCGGCCTGCTGACCGCCGACCCGCAGGTCGGCGCGGACCTCTCCGACCTCTTCAACCGGCTGTCCGGCTACTCGCGCCGCGAGACCTACCGCCGGCTGATGGTCGCGCCCCGCTCGCTGCGCGACGGGCTGATCTCCCGGATCGACAAGGAGGCCGCCCACCACCGGGCCGGCCGCCCCGCATACGTGCGCCTGAAGATGAACTCGATCGTCGACGAGGCCCTCATCGACGCGCTCTACCGGGCCTCCCAGGCGGGCGTGCCCGTCGATATCTGGGTGCGCGGCATCTGCGCGGTGCGTCCGGGGGTGCCCGGGCTCTCGGACAACATACGGGTCCGTTCGGTCCTCGGCCGCTTCCTCGAACACTCCCGGGTCTTCGCCTTCGGCAACGGCGGCGAGCCCGAGGTGTGGATCGGCAGCGCCGACATGATGCACCGCAACCTCGACCGCCGTATCGAAGCACTGGTCAGGGTCGCCGACCCGGCCCACCGCGCGGCACTGGACCGGATGCTGGAAACCGGGATGTCCGACGCCACCTCCTCCTGGCACCTGGGCCCGGACGGCGAATGGACACGGCACAGCACGGACGCGGACGGCCAGCCGCTGCGGCACGTACAGGAGACGCTCATAGACGCCCGGAGGCGCCGGCGTGGCTCAGCCAAACCATGACCCGACGGCATGCGCGGGTGACGTGCTCGACGTCTACCTGCGCGCCCAGGCCACGGCCTTCCTGCGGGCGATGCGCCAGTACAGTCCGAGCGCCGTGAGCGGGGCCGACGCCGCGGCGAGCAGTGATGCGGCGCGCCGCCTGCGGGGGGCAGCGCGCCGCATCAGCGGCTCGCTGGCCACGTTCCGGGTGGTGACCGAGTCGGCCTGGGCCGACGGGCTGCGCGCCGAGCTGGTGTGGCTGTCCTCGACCCTGGCCGACGAGCACGCCTACGCCGCCCGGCTGGCCCGGCTCATGGACGCGCTGCACCGGCTGTCGGGGGCCCCGGAGCTCCCGGCCCCGCGCGGCTCGGCCGGCGCGCTGAAGGTGGGATCGGCGCGTGCCGGCGCGCTGCTGGACCGCCAGCTGACCCTGGCCCGTACGCGCGCCCACTCGGCCACCCTCCAGGCCCTCGGCTCGTCCCGCTTCCACGCGGTGGCGGACGCGGTGGCGGTGCTGGCCTCGGAGGTCCCGCTCGACGCCGTGGCGGCCCGCGGACGGGTCGGGGAGGTTCTCGTACCGCTCGCGGCGGTGGCCGAAACCCGCCTGTCGTCGGCGGTCGCGGCGCTGCCGCCGATCAGCGGCAGCGAGGCCGCGCCGAGCCCGTACGACGCCGACCACGACGGCCCCTGGCACGAGGTGCGCCGGCTCCTGCGCGTCCACCGCTACGCGCGGGAGGTCCTCGGCGAGGACGTGACCCGGCCGGCGGCCGCCGGCGAGGCCCTGGACCGCCACCGCGACGCCGCCGAGGCGGCAGCCGCCTCCGCCACCGCGGCCCGCACCCCGCGCATCGCCCCGGCCACGGCCTACGCACTGGGTGTCCTGCACGCCGACCAGCGCCATGAGGTCGAGGCGGCCCGGGCCGCATTCCAGCACCTCTGGCTGAGAGAGCCCGCGGTCACACCGCGGTAACGGCGGGATAACGGATGATTGCGGCTGTGCGCGGACGCCCCGGAACGCACCGGGTCGTCCGCCATGGTTCACCGTCCGTTCACTCGGGCCGGTCGGCTGCTTCACCTGTTCTGCCTAATTTCGGTCGTGCACGGAGACGGCGGCCCGCAGACGCAGCGGCCGGCCCGCGCACCCGACGTAGTAGTCCTCTTCGCACGCCGCCCGGTACGGAACGGAAAGCGGCCGGCGGCTTCTGGAAGGAACATCCGAAAGTGAAGCTTCAGCGCAAGAACATGCTTCGTGCCTCCGCCCTCGGTGCGCTTGTCGTGTCCGGCGCCCTGGTCCTCACGGCGTGCGGCTCGGACGACAACACGAAGACCGGCGACGGCGCCACCAAGGCCGCCGCTCCGGCCGCCGGCGACATCAAGTGCGACGACGCCAAGGGCAAGCTGCTGGCCTCCGGTTCCTCCGCGCAGAAGAACGCGGTCGAGCTGTGGATCAAGAACTACATGGCCGCCTGCTCCGGCGTCGAGGTCAACTACAAGTCCTCCTCCTCCGGTGAGGGCATCGTCGCCTTCAACCAGGGCACCGTCGGGTTCGCCGGCTCCGACTCGGCGCTGAAGCCGGAGCAGGTCGAGGAGTCGAAGAAGATCTGCACCGGCGGTCAGGGCGTCAACCTGCCGATGGTCGGCGGCCCCGTCGCCCTCGGCTTCAACGTCTCCGGCGTGGAGAAGCTGAACCTCGACGCCGCCACGGTCGCCAACATCTTCAACGACAAGATCAAGAAGTGGGACGACGAGGCGATCAAGAAGCTGAACCCGGGCGTCACGCTTCCCTCCACCGCCATCCAGGCCTTCCACCGCTCCGACGACTCGGGCACCACCGAGAACGTCACCAAGTACCTCAAGGCCGCCGCCCCCGACGCCTGGCCGCACGACCCCGCGAAGAAGTGGGCCGCCCCGGGCGGCCAGGCCGCCTCCGGCTCCGCCGGTGTCGCCGCGCAGGTCAAGCAGGTCGACGGCGCGATCGGCTACTTCGAGCTCTCCTTCGCCAGCGCCCAGGGCATCAAGACCGTCGACCTGAACACGGGCGCCGCCGCCCCGGTCCCGGCCACCGGCGACAACGCCTCCAAGGCCATCGCCGCCGCCAAGATCTCCGGCACTGGCTCCGACCTGGCGCTGAAGCTCGACTACACCACCAAGGCCGAGGGCGCCTACCCGCTCGTCCTGGTGACCTACGAGGTCGTCTGCGACAAGGGCAACAAGGCCGAGACGCTCCCGACCGTGAAGTCCTTCCTGAACTACACCGCCTCGGACGCGGGCCAGAAGGTCCTCCTGGAGAACGGCTACGCGCCGATCCCGGCCGAGATCAACGCCAAGGTCCGCGAGGTCATCAACTCGCTGAGCTAGTCCTGAGCTCCAGGAGCCGGTCCTCCCCTCCCCGTCCGGGGACGGGGAGGCCGGCCCCGGAGCCCCTTCCCCTCCCACCCGGGGGAATCCGGTGCACCGCCGCCAGGGGGCTTGCCCCCACACAGACCGGAAAGACCATGGCTTCCACCACACCCACCCAGATAGACACGGATCCGCCCGTCTCCACGAGCAAGGGGTCCACCGGCCGCGCCGGTGACAAGATCTTCGCCGGGCTCTCCAAGGGCTCCGGCATCACGCTCCTGGTGATCATGGCGTCGATCGCCGCCTTCCTCACCTACCGCGCCTCGATCGCACTGTCGAAGAACGAGGGGAACTTCCTCACCACCTTCGACTGGAACGCGTCGGCCAACCCGCCCGTCTTCGGCATCGCCGTCCTGCTCTTCGGCACCATCGTCAGCTCGATCATCGCGATGGTCATCGCGGTTCCGATCGCCGTCGGTATCGCCCTCTTCATCTCGCACTACGCGCCGCGCAAGCTGGCCGCTCCGATCGCCTACGTGGTCGACCTGCTGGCCGCCGTGCCGTCGATCATCTACGGCATCTGGGGCGCCCTCTTCCTCGTCCCGCAGCTGGCCGGCCTGAACCTCTGGCTCGACGAGTACATGGGCTGGACCTACGTCTTCGACAAGACCCAGGTCGGCGTCGCACGCTCGCTCTTCACCGTCGGCATCCTGCTCGCGATCATGATCCTGCCGATCGTGACCAGCGTCAGCCGCGAGGTCTTCCTCCAGGTCCCGCGCATGAACGAGGAGGCCGCCCTGGCCCTCGGCGCGACCCGCTGGGAGGTCATCCGGATGTCGGTGCTGCCCTTCGGCCGCTCCGGCGTCATCTCCGCCTCGATGCTCGGCCTCGGCCGCGCCCTCGGCGAGACCATGGCCGTCGCCACCGTCCTGTCGCCGAGCTTCCTCATCTCCGGTCACATCCTGAACCCGGGCGGCGGCACCTTCGCCCAGAACATCGCCGCGAAGTTCGACGAGGCCAACGAGTTCGGCCGCGACGCCCTGATCGCCTCGGGCCTCGTACTCTTCCTGCTCACCCTGCTGGTCAACGGTGCAGCTCGCCTGATCATCGCTCGCCGCAAGGACTTCTCGGGGGCGAACGCCTGATGAGCCACGCACTCCAGGACCAGCGGCCCACCCGGGCCCCCAAGTCCGCCGCCCCCTCCAGCCTCACCCGAGGCGGCCTGCCCCGCTGGGCCCCGGCCGGCATCGCGGCCCTCGCGATCGCCCTCGGCTGCGGCATCGGCGTCGTGTTCGACCTCCACAGCAGGATCCAGTGGGGGCTCATCGCGGCCCTGCTCTTCATCGGCATCACGTATGCCGCCAGCGCGCTGATCGAGAACCGCCGCCAGGCCAAGGACCGGATCGCGACCTCCCTCGTGTGGGTCTGCTTCGTCCTCGCGGTCATCCCGCTGCTCTCGCTGATGTGGACCACCATCAGCCGCGGCGTCACGCTGCTGAGCGGCAACTTCCTCAGCCACTCCATGAACGGTGTGACCAGCTTCGACGAGGGCGGCGGCGTCTACCACGCCCTGCTCGGCACCATCGAGCAGATCGCCCTGGCCACCCTGATCGCAGCCCCCATCGGCCTGCTGACCGCCGTCTACCTCGTCGAGTACGGCAAGGGCAAGCTCGCCCGGGCCGTCACCTTCTTCGTCGACGTGATGACCGGTATCCCCTCCATCGTCGCGGGGCTTTTCATCCTCACGACCTGGAACCTGATGCTCGGCTTCGGCCCCTCCGGCTTCGCCGGCGCGATGGCCCTGTCGATCCTGATGATGCCGGTCGTGGTCCGCTCCACCGAGGAGATGCTCAAGCTCGTCCCGAACGAGCTGCGCGAGGCCGCCCTGGCCCTCGGTGTGCCGAAGTGGCGCGTGATCCTCAAGGTGGTGCTTCCCACCGCCATCGGCGGCATCTCCACCGGTCTGATGCTGGCCGTCGCCCGCATCGCCGGTGAAACCGCCCCGATCATGCTGCTGGTCTTCGGCTCCCAGCTGATCAACGGCAACCCCTTCGAAGGCGCCCAGTCCTCGCTCCCGCTCTACATTTGGGAGCAGTACAAGGTCGGCAGTGAGGCCTCCTACGACCGGGCATGGGCCGCAGCGCTCGTCCTGATCGCCTTCGTCATGATCCTCAATCTGGTGGCCCGCGGCATCGCCCGCTGGAAGGCCCCGAAGACCGGTCGCTGACGCGACTGTATGAAAGCGAAGTGACCCCCATGGCGAAGCGAATCGACGTCAGCGGACTGTCCGCCTTCTACGGCAACCACAAGGCCATCGACGACATCTCGATGACCGTCGAACCCCGCTCGGTGACGGCCTTCATCGGCCCCTCCGGCTGCGGCAAGTCCACCTTCCTGCGCACCCTCAACCGCATGCACGAGGTCACCCCCGGCGGTCGCGTCGAGGGCAAGGTGATGCTGGACGACGAGAACCTGTACGGCGCCGGCGTGGACCCCGTCGCGGTCCGCCGCACGGTGGGCATGGTCTTCCAGCGCCCGAACCCCTTCCCCACCATGTCGATCTTCGACAACGTGGCCGCCGGCCTGCGGCTGAACGGCAGCTTCAAGAAGTCCGAGCTGACGGACATCGTGGAGCGCTCCCTCCAGGGCGCCAACCTCTGGAACGAGGTCAAGGACCGCCTGAACAAGCCCGGCTCCGGCCTCTCCGGCGGCCAGCAGCAGCGTCTGTGCATCGCCCGCGCCATCGCGGTCGAGCCCCAGGTCCTGCTGATGGACGAGCCCTGCTCGGCCCTCGACCCGATCTCCACCCTGGCCATCGAGGACCTGATCGGCGAGCTCAAGGAGCGCTTCACGATCGTCATCGTGACGCACAACATGCAGCAGGCCGCCCGCGTCTCCGACCGCACCGCGTTCTTCAACCTCGCGGCGGTCGGCCAGCCCGGCAAGCTCATCGAGATCGACGACACGGACCGGATCTTCTCGAACCCGTCCATGCAGGCGACCGAGGACTACATCTCGGGCCGCTTCGGCTAGAGCGAGATGTGCAAGCGTCCTGCGGTGCTGCATGGCGGTGCCACCGCGAGGGCGGAAGAAAGAAAGAGGGCCGGCTCCCCCTGGGTGGGGGGAGCCGGCCCGCTTTCGTGTCCGGCGCAGCCGCGGCTCAGCGGGTCACGGCACGAGGACGGCGAGTCGCGCATCCCCGCCCGTCTGCCCCGGGACGCCCGGCACGCCCTAGCCGAAGGCCAGGTTCACGACCCAGAAGCTGATCGCGGCGACCAGGGCCGCAGCCGGCATCGTGATGAACCAGCCCAGGATGATGTTCTTGGCGACGCCCCAGCGCACGGCGTTCACGCGCTTTGTCGCACCCACACCCATGATCGCCGAGGTGATCACGTGGGTGGTGGAGATCGGCGCGTGGAAGAGGTAGGCCGAACCGAACATGATCGAGGCACCGGTGGTCTCCGCCGCGAAGCCCTGCGGGGGATCCAGCTCGATGATCTTGCGGCCGAGCGTACGCATGATGCGCCAGCCACCCGCGTACGTACCCAGCGACAGCATCACGGCACACGCGACCTTGACCCACACCGGGATCGGCGCGTCCGAAGTCTGCACGTCCGCAATGACCAGGGCCATCACGACGATGCCCATCGTCTTCTGCGCATCCTGCAGACCGTGGCCGAGGGCCATCGCGGCCGCCGACACCGTCTGCGCGATGCGGAAGCCGTGCTTGGCCTTGTGCGGGTTGGTCCGGCGGAACATCCACAGGATGACCACCATCACCAGGTAGCCGACGACCAGGCCGACGACCGGCGAGACGAACATCGGGATGACGATCTTGTCGACCACGCCCGACCAGATCACCTGCGTGCCGCCGGCCAGGGCCGCACCCACCATGCCGCCGAAGAGGGCGTGCGAGGAGGACGAGGGAAGGCCGAAGTACCAGGTGATCAGGTTCCAGACGATCGCGCCGACCAGCGCCGCGAAGAGGATCCACATGCCCGTGGAGCCGTGCGGCGTCTCGATCAGGCCCTGGGAGACCGTCTTGGCCACCCCGCTGCCCAGGAAGGCTCCCGCGAGGTTCATCACCGCGGCCATCGCGAGGGCGGCGCGCGGGGTCAGCGCACGCGTGGAGACCGAGGTCGCGATCGCGTTCGCCGAGTCGTGGAAACCGTTCGTATACGTGAAACCGAGCGCGACACCGATGGTCACGACCAGAGCGAAGGTGTCCACGAGGTTCAGGACTCCTTGACCGCGATGGTCTCCACCGTGTTCGCGACGTGCTCGAACGCGTCGGCCGCCTCTTCGAGCACGTCGACGATCTGCTTGAGCTTGAGCACCTCGATGGCGTCGTACTTGCCGTTGAAGAGGTGGGCGAGCAGCTTGCGGTGGATCTGGTCCGCCTGGTTCTCCAGCCGGTTGACCTCGATCCAGTACTCGGTGAGGTTGTCCATCGTCCGCAGGTGCGGCATGGCCTCGGCGGTCAGCTCGGCCGCCCGCGCCAGGACCTCGATCTGCTGCTCGACACCCTTGGGAAGCTCTTCGATGTTGTAGAGGACGACGAGGTCGACGGCCTCCTCCATGAAGTCCATGATGTCGTCGAGCGACGACGCCAGGGAGTAGATGTCCTCACGGTCGAACGGCGTGATGAAGGAGGAGTTCAGCTGGTGGAAGATCGCGTGGGTCGCGTCGTCCCCCGCGTGCTCCGCCGCCCGCATCCGTTCCGCGATCTCGGCCCGGGCGGACGCGTCCGCTCCGAGCAGTTCCATCAGGAGCTTGGAGCCCGTGACGATGTTGTCCGCGGATGCGGCGAACATGTCGTAGAAGCTCGTCTCCCTGGGGGTCAGACGAAATCGCACGTGAGGTCCTCGGGGTGCATCGGATTCGGTCAGGCTGATGCTAGGCGCATCCCCCTGCCACGGCTAACCGGCCATTCCTCAGTGTCCTCCATCAGGCAGAGTGAGGACCACGGGCCCCTGCCCGTCGGGCGAGAGCCCGGTATCCTATACCCATGAGGGGTATCCAGCCCCCTCGCTCCGGACCACGGGAGGACCTATGACGACCATCGAGGCGGAGGGCTCCGGAGCCGTGTCCGGTACGGCGGCCACCCCGGGCACCCCCCACGACGCCGGGGCCGTCCACGGCTACCACCACCAGAAGGACGAGCACCTGAAACGACTGCGCCGGATCGAGGGGCAGATCCGCGGCCTCCAGCGCCTCGTCGACGAGGACGTCTACTGCATCGACATACTCACCCAGGTCTCGGCGAGCACGAAGGCGCTCCAGTCCTTCGCGCTCCAGCTGCTGGAGGAGCACCTGCGCCACTGCGTCGCCGACGCCGCGGTCAAGGGCGGGGCCGAGATCGACGCCAAGGTCGAGGAGGCCACCAAGGCCATCGCGCGGCTGCTGCGCACCTGAGGCGACCGGTCCCGCCGCCGGCGTTCCCGCGGCGGGGCCCGCCCGCGGCGACGCCCCGGGGGCGGTGGGGCGGGGGGCGTGAGGCGGTTCGGGGCCGGACGACCCGGCTCGTCCGGGGCCGTCGCGGACGCCGCGAGCCCCAGACACGGCCCAGTGCCGTGGCCGGAAAGGTTCACCGCCTCACGCTCCCCCCGGCACGGCACTAGCGGCCCAGCAGGACCTCGTCGATGCGGTCCAGGCTCAGCCGGTCCTCGGCGGCCGCGGACGCGGCGATGATCAGCTCACCGCACAGTTCGATCTCGGCGAGCGCCACGTGGTCCTGCACCGTCGTACCGCCTGCGGGAGTCACGCGTGTCACCTCAATCTGCCACCGGCCACCGGCCGTCATCGGTCGTGCCGCACCTCGTGCCGGCGCCCGGCTTCTCAGCGTAGGGAGGACGCTCGTCCCCCCGCATGACACGGATGGACCATTTCCGGATACCCGGCCATGGCCCGATCGCGCGGCTCCCGGACCGCCCGCCCCACTAGTCCGCGATCTTTCCGGCGTAAATGTCCCCGCTCGCGGGCAATACGACGGTCACCGGCGTGCCGAATCCGTACAGCAGCGTGGTCGATGACACATCGATCACGCCATTGTTGACGTAGCTGAAGCGGTGCCTGACCTTCCGCAGCCGGCCCTCGTCGTCCAGGTACGCGTCGAAGGGCACCGTGTCCTCGCTGAACCCTTTCGCCGCCGCCGCCAGCGCCCCGCGCATCTCCGCCGACGCGCTCACCGCGGCCCGCCCGATGTCGGTGGTCCCCCGGTAGTGCCGCACCCTGGTGCCCGCCACTTCGGTCTCCCCGACGTACGTCACCTCCTGCGCGACCCGCAGCAGCTCGGCCGCGAGCAGCGGATCGGTGGCGCCTCCGGTGACCAGGTTCCCGTCGGGCAGGGCCGTCGTGTCGATGCGCACCCACTTGTCGGCGGGGACGCCCGCGCCGCGGTTCTTCATGTAGAGCGCGCCCGGCACGAGGAGCTCGGTGATGGGCCGGTGCTCGTCCTCGCCCTTCACATCGGCCGGAAGCAGCACCAGCAGCTGCCCCATCCGCTTCTTGAAGTCGACGCCGCCCTCGCCCCGGATGGTGACCCGGGTCCCGCCCGTGGCCATCTCCATGGCCGTACGGGCCCGGGCGCTGCCGGTGCGCGCCAGCACGTCGGCAGCGCCGCGGACCACCGAGGCCGCCTCCGCCGGGGACCGGTCGTCGCTTCCTTCGCCGCCGGCGCACCCGCTCGTCGCGGTCACTGCCAGGGCGACTCCGGCGGCCAGCACCACCTCGGCCACGCGCCCGCGCGGCCGCCTCTGCCGGTGAACCACCATCGCCTGCCAACCCCCAACGCATGAAAGCCGCTTGCCCGAGGTCCCCACCCGCTCCCCTTAACGAGGCCCGGGGTATCCCGTCACGGGGCACCCTCCCCGCCCACCGCCGACCCCGGGTACCGTGGAGAAGTGGAACCGCACATCGACGCGACACCGGTCCCTGCGCTCGACGCCGTGCCGCTCCCGCGGCCGCAGTCCCAGCCCCAGCCCCAGCCGCCGACCACCCACACCACTTCCACCGCCGACCGCGGATCCTTCTGCCTGGCCGTCTGCTCCTGCGGCTGGAAGGGCCCCGCCCGCCGCTCCCGCGACCTCGCCCGCAAGGACGCCGCCGGCCACGAGGCCACCGGCGCTTGAGTCTCCTCGCCCGTTCGGACGGCCCGGCTGGCCACCGAGCGCCGCAGCGGATGCCCTTGACTCATGCCAGGTTCCGCAGCCCGCCTCGCGGCCCTTCTCTGGGCCCTGCTCATCGCGTTCGCCCCGGCCGCAGTGGCCTGGGCCAGACCCGTGGGCTCGGCCGACAGCCCCGCCGACGTGGCCCTCGCCATCGGGCTCACCTCGGTGGCCGCCCTGGCCACCGGGCTGTGGCTGCGCTCCCGCTACCGCCGCGGGAGCGACACCGACACGGGTGACCGGTGACCCCCCGGCCCCGCCCGCGGGCGGTCCTGGTGTGCTTCGGGGCAGCCGCGCTGTGCCTGCTGACGGCCGCGCTGCTCGCCGTGTGGGACTCCTACGGGACGGGCTGAGCCGTCCCTGACTCCCCGGCAGGCCCCTTCGCGCGGTGGAGGGGGTGTCAGCCGGTCGCCCGTCAGGCGGCGAGGTCCTCGTCCTGCGGGCGCCGCCCCGCGGGCGGGGTCCGGTTCTGCGCGAGGTCGACCGGCAGGGGCCGCGCCCGGCCCCCGGCCCGTACCAGCCGCCCGAGGCGCCGGGAGCCGGCCACCGCCCGGACCACCGGGTCCAGGAGGGCCAGTGCGAGCGGCGCGAGGACGAGGACCACGGCCGTGCCGAGCGCGAGTCCGCCGATCACGTCGGTCGGGTAGTTGACGCCCATGTAGACGCGGCAGACGCCTTCGACGAGGGCCAGCGCGATCCCCAGGATCCCGAGCTTGCGGTGTGCGACGAACAGGCCGACCCCCAGGGCCATCGCGACGGTGGTGTGACCGCTGGCGAAGGAGTACTCGGTGTTGCCCAGGCCCACGCCCCAGCCGGGTTCGAGGACCTGCAACCCCTCGTGCAGCTCGAACGGGCGTCGACGGCCGACGAGTTCCCGCAGCGGTACGTTCACGAGCAGGGCCAGGCCGGCGGCCAGCGGGGCCCACACCAGCGCGGTGAAGGATTCGGCGGCGGCCGCCTCGTCCTGCCTGCGGGCGCCGCGCCAGCACCACAGGACCAGCAACACCATGGCCAGGAGGATCCCGTACTCACCGGCCAGACTCACGGCCGTGTCCACCCACGCGGGGGCTCGCCGGGCGGCTCCGTTGACCTCGTACAGCAGGCTGACATCCACGTTCGGCCCACCTGTTGTGAGTCCAGCCATGGTGACGCGGCCCCTTGCCCTTGCCGTGGTTCCCCTGCGGACGCACCCAGGTGTGCGCCCTTCGACACCCTCTTGATCAACCCCCGCGTTCATGGAACGCACGCCCCTGCGACGGGGTTCCACTCTCCACCGAATGATCACGGCAACGTTATCGAAGAGTGACTGGCCGTCGCAGCTCAGGGCCTTCGCATCACGGAGAGTTGCTAGGAGGGCCGGGCCGCACCGGACCACCCGGGAAGGGACTCCGCTCCGTCCTTCGTCACGCGGGTCGCCCCGAAGTAGTCGGGAGTGTCGATCCTGTCGAAGCGGATGACCGCCCCGGTGTACGGGGCGTTGATCATATATCCGCCGCCCACGTAGAGCCCGACGTGCCGGATCTCCCGCGAATTCGTCAGATCATCGGAGAAGAACACCAGGTCTCCGGGGAGGAGTTCGCCGCGCGAGGGGTGCGAACCGGCGTTGTACTGGTCATTGGCCACGCGCGGCAGCTCGATCCCGACCGTCTCGTACGCGGCCTTGGTCAGTCCCGAGCAGTCGAAGCGCCCACCCTGGTCGGGCGTCCCGTTGCCGCCCCACAGGTAGGGCGTGCCCAGCTGCTTCTGGGCGAAGTAGATCGCCCCGGCGGCCTGTTGCGAGGGAGCCACCCGCCCGACGGGACGCTCGAAGCTCTTCGCCAGGGTGGTGATGGCCTTCACGTACCCCTGGGTCTCCTTGTACGGGGGCACCCCCCCGTACTTGATGACCGCGTAGGCGCCGGCGTTGTAGGCGGCCAGCATGTTCGACGTCGGGTCACCCGGAACGCTCCGCACGTCCTTGGCCAGCTGGCAGTCGTACGAAGCGGCCGACGGGATGGCGTCGTTCGGGTCCCAGATGTCCCGGTCGCCGTCACCGTCACCGTCGATGCCGTGGCCCGCCCAGGTGCCCGGGATGAACTGCGCGATGCCCCGCGCGTCCGCCGGGCTGACCGCTCTCGGGTTCCAGCCGCTCTCCGAGTACAGCTGGGCGGCCAGCAGAGGCGGGCTGATCGCCGGGCACAGGTTGCCCCACTTCTCCACCAGTGCCTGGTACTTCGCCGGCACGGCCCCCTTCGTCAGGCCCACGGCGCGGCCGCCGGCACCCGAACCCACGAGCCCCGCCGCCGCCGAGTACGTCCCCACGACGAGGAGCGTCACGAAGGTCAGACACAGCCCGATACCGATCCCGCCGGCCATCCAGAATCTGCGCACCCGTCAACCCTCCCCCATCACGGTCACTTCAACGTGCGATTCGGCCGTGTCGCATGTCCTACTACCCCACTTGGAAGCCCGAGCAGGCGGCGCTCGCACACTTCTCGGCCCATCCTCGACGCGACAGCGGACCACCGTCCAGTACCCGGGGTCGGCGGGCGGGGGCACGGCGGGCCGCGCCCTGCCCCCGCCGTGCATGGAGAGGTCGCGCCCGGGGCGAAGGCAACCGCCGGCACCGCGGGGGCGCGCGTGAGGCGCCGATCGGCTTCGCCGTGCGGTCCGGGCCGCTCCCCCCGATGCGCCGGACCGCCCGCCCCGCTCCCCCGCTAACGGGGCGCGACGTACAGGCTCTGCGCGCTGCGCCCGATGGGGCCCTTCTCGTCGTGGAGCCGCGCGTCCGCCAGGCCGATGCCGGCCGCGTCCACGCTCGTATGGGCCTGCACGCACGCCCACTCGCCCACCGGATGGCGGTGCAGATGGACGCTCAGGTCGCTGTTGACGAAGACGTAGCGCCCGAAGTCCATCACCGCGCTGATCCCGTTGCCCGAGTCGGCGGCGATCAGCACCCGGTCCAGCGGCCGGACCCGCTCCCCGGCGATCAGCGGCACCTTCATCCGCATCCAGCAGGTGCCGGGCCCCGGTTCGACGAAGGCGCCCTCGGTGAACCGGGTCTCCATGGCCGAGTGGTAGCCGGTCTCCCACGGCACCGGGAAGAACGGCGTCACCTCCACCTCGCCCGGCGCGGGCAGCTGCGGTCCGCCCACCACGGCCGGTACGGACTCCTCGGCCACCCGGATCCGCAGGGCCCGCGCCAGCATCACCGGCGCGGCGCCCACCGGGGCGATCGCGGCCTCGACCACCTCGGTGCTGCGGCCGGAGCGCAGCACGCTGGTGGTGACCTCCAACTCACCGATCGGCACCGGGCGCAGGATCTCGTACGTGATCCGGGGCGATCCGCATGTCCGCCCGCGCACCCGGCCGTTCCTCGACGGCCCGCCCGAGCAGCGCGGCCGGCGGACCGGCGTGCTGCGAGCCCGGGTCCCACGGCCCGCGCGTGTACTCGGTGGCGGCGAACCGTCCGGCATCACGTCGTTCGAAGAACCCCTCGGCACTGCTCATGCCCCGAACGCTACCGACAGGTAACCAGCGGCGCCAGCCCCGCACCGACCCTCAGCGGGCGAACCCCAACCCCACCCCCAGCCCCACCAGCACCGACCCGATGGCCCGGTTCAGCGCCTTCTGCGCCTTCAGCATCCGCTCGCGCAGACTGGAGACGGAGAAGAACACCGCCACCGCCCCGAACCAACCCAGGTGCGCCGCCGACATGAACAGCCCGTAGCCCGCCTGCTGCCACAGCGGCGTACCCGGATCGACCACCTGTGTGAAGGTCGACACCACGAACAGCGTCGTCTTCGGGTTCAGCACGTTGGTCAGGAACCCCGACCGCATCGCCCCCAGCCGGGTCAGGCCAGGCTTCGACTCCAGGTCCACGGTCACCTCCGCCCGCGCCCGGAAGGTCCGTATCCCGATCCACACCAGATAGGCCGCGCCCGCCAGCTTGATCACGGTGAACAGCGCGGTGGAGGAGGAGATCAGCAGACCGACCCCCAGCATCGTGTACGAGACGTGGACCAACACGCCCGCCGCGACCCCGGCGGCGGCGAACAGCCCGGTGGGCCGCCCGTAGAGGTAGCTGTTGCGGACCACCATGGCGAAATCGGCGCCGGGACTGATCACGGCGAGCACGGTGATGACGGCGACTGCGATCACTTCTGTCATGCGGCGATGCTCTCCCCGCCCTCCCCCGCGATCAACCCGCTTTCGCCCGCCCCGCAGCCCTCCGCCATTCCTCCGCCATTCGTCCGCCATTCCTCCGGAGTCCGTCCCGCGCGGCCGGGTACCCGACCGCGCCCGAGGCCGGGAAGGCTGGGAGACCGAGGGCCGGGGGGACCGTGGACCGGGCGACAATGAAGGCGTGTCCACGACCCCGCCCAGACCGCCCGGCCCGCCCCATCCGCCCGGCCCGCCCAGCCTGCCGCTCCTGCAAGCCGACTGCGCGAACTGCTTCGCGCTCTGCTGCGTCGCCCTGCCGTTCGCCAGGTCCAACGACTTCGCCGTGAACAAGCCCGCCGGAACCCCTTGCAAGAACCTCCGGCAGGACTTCCGCTGCGGCATCCACACCCGGCTGCGCGACCAGGGCTTCCAGGGCTGCACCGTCTTCGACTGCTTCGGCGCGGGCCAGCAGACCTCCCAGGTCACCTTCGGCGGCCGCGACTGGCGCACCCATCCGGGGGTCCGGAGCGAGATGTTCGAGGTGTTCCCGGTGATGCGGCAACTGCACGAACTGCTCTTCTACGTGGACCAGGCCCTGGGTCTCCCCGACGCGGCCCCGGTCCATCCCGGCCTGCGCCGCGTGCTCGCCGAGACGGAGCAGTGGACCCGCGCCGACGCCGAGGCCCTCGTCACCCTGGACGTCGCAGCCCTGCGCGGCCGGGTCAACACCCTGCTGCTCGAAACCAGTGCACTGGTGCGGGCCACGGTGCCGGGCCGCAAGAAGAACCATCGCGGCGCCGACCTCATGGGCGCACGCCTCTCCGGCGCCGACCTCCGCGGGGCGAACCTCCGCGGCGCCTACCTGATCGCCGCCGACCTCTCCCGCGCCGACCTCCGCACGGCCGACCTGATCGGTGCCGACCTGCGCGACGCGAACCTGCGCGGCGCGGACCTGCGCGGAGCCGTCTTCCTCACCCAGCCCCAGTTGAACGCGGCCCAGGGCGACGCGCAGACCCGCATCCCCACCACCCTGGCCCGCCCCGCCCACTGGACCTGACCGGGCAGCCCGCCCCGGCCCCGCAGGCCCCCGTACCGGCCCGCCGGCTTCCGAGACGCGGGGCGGGGGCGGGGCGGGCGGAGCCGGGACCTCGGTGCCCACCTCCGCGACGGCGCCACACGCGGCAGGCGGCGGCAGGCGGCAGGCGGCACGGCAGACGCCGGGATCCGCCGAGCCCGCGGCAGGCGACGGGTTCAACCGGCCGAAGGCGGCATCTCCTTCATGCGGTCGACGACACCCCGCGTCATCACGGCAGTGGTGAACACCACCGTGCCCTCCTTGATCAGCCCGTCCTCGCCCGAACTGCCCCGCACCTGGACGACCCGCTCGCCGAGATACTCCAGCGTCTCCCGGTCGAAGATCCACTCCTCCCGCTGCCCGCTCTCCTCGTCGAGCCGGGCGACGGCGATACCGTGTCGGCCCTGGGCGTCGACCGCGTCGTCCACGGTCACCACGCCGGGGATCTTCGCCGCGGTCCGGTAGAGCGCGGCCGTGAGCTCGGCCGGCGGATAGCTGCCCCGCAGCAGGTCGCCGATCGTGGTGAAGGCCTGCTGATCGGGTCCGCGCCCCTTGCCACGCGTCTCCTCGTAGATCTTCTTCAGCAGCACGTCGGGGTCGGTGGGCAGCCCGGCGAGGTAGTCGTGGCTGGGCGCGTTGAGGTTCGGCTGCATGGGCCGGCCCCCCTCCTTCGGCCAATCCAGCGTCATGCCCTGCGCAGGAGTGGCTCCGGGCTCGATCAGCCAGCCCTTGAGACCGTCGGGGGAGTTCCACGTGTGCCGCAGGTGCAGTTCTTCACTGACGAGGCTGCTCTTGTCGTCGACGACCCGGACGTAGGTGTTGGCCGTCTTGACGCCGACATAGACGAACTGGTCTGGGCGCACCTTCACCCCGGGGCCTGCGGAGGCGGCCGCGAGGGAGATCCGGTCCAGGAGCTGCGCCGTCCCCTTCGCGTCGGCGGCTCCGATGCGGGTGGTCATCGCCGGACCCGTGGCGATCGTGGAGCCCGTTCCGTCCGCCGCGCCCCGGTCCACGTAGGTGAGGAAGCCCGCGGCGAGTGCTCCGGCCAGGGCGAAGGCCGCAGCGGGCACGAGGAACGACCGCCGCAGGAAGGGATTGCGCCTCGCCCTGCGGTCGGGGTCGACAGCTCCGGTGGCGGGCTCGCCCGGGTCGGCGGCTCGGAGGTCTTCGTGGATCTGGGCCATCAGTCGCTCCTTGTGGAACTGGTGGCGGCCCGCGGGGAGTTCCCGGTCGACGAACGACAGGGGGAGGGAACTCCCCTCCCGGCCGGCCGGGTGGGGCCCGGAAAGGTCGGCGTTCATCAGATTCCCTCCTGTGCGGACCGGACCGGCTTCGCGCGGTCGTCATATGTCTGTCGGGACCGAGCCGCGAGTTCCCGGCTGTTCTTCTTCATTTCCGCGTCGGCGAGTTTGCGCAGCTTCGTACGGGCCCGCGACAGCCGCGAGCGGACGGTTCCCACCGGAATACCGAGGGCCCGTGCAGCCTCGGCGTACTCAAGGCCCTCGCACAGGCACAGCAGGAGGACCTCTCGCTCCGGTCCGCGCAACGCACCCAGCTGCGCCAGCGTTGCCGCGATCTGCTGCCGGTCGTCCAGTCGGCCGGCCACCTCCTCGGCGTGGTCGGGCACGACCGCCGCCGCCGCCGCTGCCGCCGCGGCGGCAGCGGCGGCGGCCCTGAAGCGGCGATTGCTGCGGCAGTGGTTGCGGGCCAGGTTCGTGGTGATCCCCAGGAGCCAGGGCCGGAGGGATCCGCCCTCCGGATCGACCGTGCCGCGCAGCCGCCACGCCTCCATGAAGGCCGCCGACATGACGTCCTCCGCGACAGCCCAGTCCCCCGTCATCCGGAAGGCATGGTTGTAGAGGGTGCGGGAGTAGCTGTCGAACAACTCCGCATAGGCGTCCGGATCCCCGGACCGCACCCGAGTTCGCATCTCTGTGGTCACTCCTGTCGGCTGTCCGGCACCCACGACCGAGTTCCCGTGACCCGCGTCACAGCCACCGCACAGCCCACGAACACCCTACGAACCCCACCCCCCCCCCAGAAACGCCGCCCCGGCGGGCGACGCACCCGTACCGCCCACCCCTGACGCCTCGACACCGCCCGCCCGGCGCACGCCCGACCGGCCTCGGGACCGGCGTCCGGACGACGCAGCGGACAGGGGCGCCGCCCGGTAATCCGGTCTCCGGCGATCACTCTCCCGACAGCACCACCGGCCAACCGCCCGGACTCCACCCGGACCGCGAAACCGCCGCCCCGGCAGCCCGACACCGGCCGCCCCGCCCGACCGGCGGTCGGGCCGGCCTCGCCGACCCTCCCGACGAGCGATCAGACAGCGGCCCCCTGGCCGCCGGCCACCCGCGCCAGAAAGCCCCGCACCGCGGCGAAGTACCCCTCCGGATCCCCCTCCCGCACCGCGTGTCCCGTCGGCAGTTCCACCAGCCGCACCCCCGCCCTCCGTACCGTCATCTCCCGCGCGTGCTCCGCCGACAGCACACCGCTCCGGTCCCCCCGCACCAGGAGCGTCGGGCTCTCCACCCGCAGCCAGTCCTCCCAGTGGTCGCCGTTCAGCGCCTGCTGCGACGCCACCATGTCCTCCACCTCGAACGCGGTGCCCCACCCGTCCGGATGCTCCCGCAGCGCCCCCTCCAGATGCGGCGCCGCGCTCCCCACCCCGGCCAGGAACCCGGCGCGGGTCGCGGCCCGCCGCGGCCAGGCGCGCGCGAACGACAGGTCGCCGTCGACCACCGCCCCGATGTCCTCGACGATCACCGCCCGCACGAGATCGGGCCGCCGCGCGGCCAGCTGGTAGGCGTTGACCCCGCCCAGCGAATGCCCCAGTACCACCGCCGGCCCCAAGCCCACGTGCTCCAGCAGCGCGGCCGCGTCCGCGACGTACCCGTCCCGCGTGTACTCCCCCGCCCGGTCGGAATCCCCGTGCCCGCGCTGGTCCGGCGCGATCACCCGCCACGCCGGGCCCACCTCCCCGGCCAGCCGCTCGAATCCGGTTCCCGCCCCGAAGTGCCCGTGCAGCGCCAGCAGCGGCACGCCCGGCCCCCCGAAGTCCGTGTAGGCCAGGCGCCGCCCGTCCCCAGTCACCATCACCCCCGGCAGCGGTCCCAGCTTGTCGATCACCCGCTGCCGCAGCAGCTGGTACTCCTCCCAGCGCCGGCTCAGCCGCCCGCCCGGCCGTTTCACCACCCGTCCGGGCGTGACCGTCTCACCCCGCCGGAACTGGTCCCTCGTCAGGTCGACGCGGATGCCTCCGGGCAGCAGGTTCCACCAGTGGTAGCCCTCCTGCCGGCCCTCGTGGAATACCTCGCCCAGCACCAGGTCACCACCCACGAGGTCCTGCACGACCAGAGCGGTGATGTCACACTGCCCCCAGGCCGGATTCTCCGAAGTCCACGGCACCCGGCTGATGTCGGTCGGCTCGGTGGTGTCGGCGGACCATCCCGCCCTGATGGCCGCCTCGAGATCCGCAAGAGTCCAGGTAGTCGTCATCCCTCCAGCCTGCCGCAGCCCACTGACAACGCCGCGGCCCCGGCGGTTCGGGAGACGGGTGCCCGCGGCACCGCCCGGGTGTGCGGTTCGGCGACGGCGGACACGAGGTCTCGACCACGGCCCCGGCAGGGGTGACCACCTCCGCACCGCCCCGCACACGGAACCCATCCGCCGCTCCCCACGTCGTACCACCTGACGACGTGGAGCTTCGCCCGCAACCCCGGGCCCGGCCGGATGGCTGACGGAATGTCGGACATATGTCAGCGGGTCGGCCCAACGACACGCGGCCCCGCTGCTCCGAACGGCGGCCCCTGACCCCGCCCCCCGTATGCCGAGAGGACAATCATTGCCCGGCGTCACCCCCCGTGATACACAGAGTGACCGCACGTTCTTGCGTACGGACGGCAGCCCGACCCAGGTCAGAGCGCGGAACCCGGTCGCGGGCCGCGAGATCGGGTAAAGAGAGCCGACAAGTCGACGACGACGGCGGTTTCATCAGCGAAGATAGTGCGTGACCCCTGCCGTCGGGCAGCGGGCATCCGGAACTACCCATACAGGGGCGGTGAGTTACATGATCCTGGCAGCCGAAAAGGGCGACATCACCACCATCATCGGCGGAATCGCCCCGAACTGGGGGCCGTTCGGCAGTCTCGGCAACGAAGCGAAGGTCATGATCGAGGTGGTCATGGCCGTGGCGATCCTCCTCTGCCTCGGCATCGCCATCTGGGGCGCCGCCAAACAGCGCATCGGCGCGACCGCCCTGCGCGACACGTTCAGCGCGGAACAGGGCAAGGGCCTGATCGTGGCCGGCCTCACGGGCGTGTTCATCATCGGCTCCCTCGGCACGCTCTTCACGATCGTCTACGGAATGGCCGTCTGACCCGACCGACCAGCGGTGGCCCCGACCTGATGAGGACTCACCGCACCGCATCCACGCGGGAACCAGCGCTACCGTCGTACGACGCGGAGGGGGCGGAAACCCAATGAGCAACGACGACCGGTACGGCGGCGCGGCCGGCCACGGCGAGATCGGCGGCACGGGCCAGACCCGCACCCGCCTCCCCGAAGCCCCCGCCGACCCCTACGGCCCCGCCCGCCGCACCTCCCGCGCCCCCCGCAGCCTGGTCACCGTGGTCGGCGTGGTGGTCCTCCTCGTCGCCGCCATCGCCTTCGCCAACCAGACCCCCGACACCGCCGACGACCGCCCCTCCGACGACGCCCCGGCCGCCGCCTCCACCGCCGCCACGGGCACGGACCCGGTCACCGGCAAGACCGCGGGCATCCCGAAGGGCTTCGCCCACGACGAACAGGGCGCCCAGTCGGCGGCCGCCAACTACGCCGTCGCCCTGGGCTCCGACGGAATGTTCCGGAAGGCCACCCGCCACGCCCTCGTCGACAGCATCTACGCACCCGACGTAGCGTCCAGAATGAAGGGCCCGCAGGACGAGGCCTACTCGGCGGCCTTCCTCGCCAGGCTCGGCCTCGACGCGAACGGAAATGCCCCCCAGGGCAGCACCTTCGTCACCCGCACCGTCCCAATCGGCACCAGGGTGGAGAGCTACACGCCGACCGCCGCCAAGGTCTCCGTCTGGTACACCGGCCTGATCGGCATGTCCGGCACCAAGTCCACCGACCCGGTCCGGACCCTCTGGAAGACCTGGACCTTCGAGCTGAGTTGGGCCGGCGACGACTGGAAGGTCGTCGACGACACCCAACAGGACGGACCCGCCCCGGTTCCCGGCGATGTCCCTGTGTCGACGTCCGACGACATGAGCAAGGCCATCAAGGAATTCGGGGGATTCACCTATGCCCGCTAGCCACCGGCTGCCGACCCGACTGGGCGTGATCGCCTCCGCCCACGTCGCCCTCGCCGCCCTGGCGACCCGCGCCCATGCCGCGCCCGCCGCCCCCGATCCGACCGCACCCGCCGCCACACCGCAGGCCACCAACGACCCCTGCGCCCTCCTCGACGGCCCCTCCAAGCAGTACTGCGAGAACGGTACGGGCGCATCCGGCGGCACCTCCGGGACCGGACTGGCCCCCAGCGACGGCGGTGACGCCCTCAACCCCCTCGCCTCCCTCGCCAAGGGCTGCGCCGACGCCGCCGCCTGGATCGTCACCAAACTCAGCGAAGCGGTCAACGGCAGCGCCAACGTCGACTTCACCAACGCCGCCTTCCTCAAGCAGTACGCCGTCGTCTTCGCCGCCTCCACCATCCTCACGCTCGTCCTGTGGCTCTTCGCCGTCGCCAAGCGTGCCGTCCGCGGCGTCCCCCTCACCACCGCCCTCTCCGAGGCCATCGGCTTCCTCTGGCTCACCGTCCTGGCCTCCGCCTTCACCCCCCTGATCCTCTACACCGTCGTCTCCGCCACCGACGGCGTCACCGAGGTCATCGCCTCCGCCACCGGCGGCCAGACCGACGTCTTCTTCGGCTCCTTCTCCGAGGCCCTCAAGAAGGGCAACGACATCGGCGGCGGCCCGATCATGCTGATCGTCGTCTCCCTCGTCACCGTCCTCGCCGCCGGCATCCTCTTCCTCGAACTCTTCATCCGCGCAGCCCTCCTCTACGTCGGCGCCCTCCTCGGCGTCGTCGTCTACTCGGGACTCGTCGACCGCAACCTCTGGGGCCACGTCCGCCGCTGGGCCGGCATCATGATCGCCGTCATCCTCGTGAAGCCGGTCATCGTCATCGTCCTCGGCCTCGCCGGCGCCCTCACCGGGGAACAGGGCCCGAACGCCTTCTCCGCCGTCGTCACCGGCCTCTCCATCATCCTGCTGGCGATCTTCGCCTCCGCGATGATCTACCGCTTCGTCCCCGGCTTCGGCGACGAGATCGCCTCCGCCCGCTCGAACCGCAGCAAGGCCACCGACGGCGCCCAGGCCGCCGCCGTCATCAGCTCCCCGGCCTCCCTCGTCTCCCAGGGCATCAAGACCCACAGCAGCCGCGGCGCACACCGCGGAGGCGAAGGCGGCGGCAGCGCGCCCCGCCCCGCCAACCCCCTCTCCGGAGGCGTGGCCGCCCACAGCAGCCGCCCCACCACCGGCGGCGGGGGCGGCGGCGGATCTGTCCCCTCCGCCGCACCCCCGCCCCGCACGAGCTCGAGCACGAGGAACACAGGAGGTGACGGGCGTTGACGACCCAGTCCCACCAGCTGCACCCGGTCGCGCCCCGCCGCACGTATCTCATCGGCCGCGCCCGGCCGAACGCGATCGTCGGCAAGAACCGCGAGACCGGCGAGATCGCCCTCATCATCACGGGGGCGTTCTTCGGCATGATGAGCGGACTGCTCGTCCCCGACCTCACCCTGCGCATCGTCAGCCTCGTCGGCTTCCCCGCGCTCGCGCTCGCCGCCGTGTACGTCCCGTACAAGGGCCGCACCTTCTACCGCTGGTTCGAGATCAGCCGCAGCTACAAGCGCACCCTCCGCCGCGGCACCACCTACCGATCCGGCGCCATGGAAGCCGGCGTCCGCGCCGCCGACGGCCGTGAGGTCGAGGTCGGCCCGCCCCCCGGCATCGGCCGCATCAACTGGCTCGCCGCCCCCTTCGGCCCCGACGAGATCGCCGTGCTCCTGCACGCCGACCGCCGCACCGTCACCGCCGCCATCGAGATCGAGGGCCCCGGCGTCGGCCTGCGCGACAGCGAGGACCAGGAAGCTCTCGTCGACCGCTTCGGCACCCTCCTCAAGCACGTGGCCAACGGCGACGGCTTCGTCACCCGCCTCCAGATGCTCGCCCGCACCCTGCCCGCCGACCCCGACGCCCACGCCAAGGACGTCGCCCAGCGCGGCGACACCCAGGCCCCCGTCTGGCTGCGCGACTCCTACGACCAACTCCAGTCGATGGTGTCCACCTCCTCCGAGCAGCACCGCGCCTACCTCGTCGCCTGCATGCACTACACCCGCGACCTGGCTGCCGAAGCCGTCACCATCGCCCGCGCCGCCACCCCCCGCAAGGGCCGCAAGCTCGACCGGGACGCCGGCCTCGCCATCGTCATGGCCCGCGAGCTCACCGACATCTGCGCCCGCCTCGCCGAGGCCGACATCCGCGTCCGCCAGCCCCTCGGCCAGGGCCGCCTCGCCTCCCTCGTGCACTCCATGTACGACCCCGACCACCCCATCGACCACATCCAGGCCATGACCAAGCGCAACGCCTGGCCGGCCGAACTCGACGCGGTGGAACCCACCTACCTCCAGGCCAAGACCCGTGAGTCCTCCACCCGCGCCCCCTGGTGCCACGCCACCGCCTGGGTCAAGGAATGGCCCATGACCCCCGTCGGCGTGAACTTCCTCGCCCCGCTCCTCGTCCACACCCCCGACGTCATCCGCACCGTCGCCGTCACCATGGACCTGGAACCCACCGAGGTGGCCATCGAGCGCATGCTCACCGAGAAGACCAACGACGAGGCCGACGCCTCCCGCGCCGCCAAGATGAACCGCACCGTCGACCCCCGCGACATCGCCGCACACGGTCGACTCGACCAGAGGGGTGAAGATCTCGCCAGCGGCGCTGCCGGAGTCAACCTGGTCGGGTACATCACGGTGTCCTCGCGTTCACCGGAGGCCCTCGCCCGCGACAAGCGCACCATCCGCGCCTCGGCCGGCAAGTCCTACCTAAAGCTGGAGTGGTGCGACCGCGAGCACCACCGCGCCTTCGTCAACACCCTGCCGTTCGCCACCGGCATCCGACGCTAGCTGGAGGGAAAGCCGCCCATGCGAGATCCCATGACAGCGCTGACGGACGCCTTCACCAGCTTCCTCTTCGGCAAAGTCGAAACCACGCGCCTGCCCGTACGCACCTCCACCGGGCAGGCGCAAGCCGTCTACCTGCCCACCGCGGCCCCCGGCCTCGGCGACTCCGGCGTCATCATCGGCCGCGAGGTCTACAGCGGCAAGGGCTACATCTACGACCCCTTCCAGCTATACGGCCAGCAGCTCCCGGCCCCCCACTGGCTGGTCCTCGGCGAATCCGGCAACGGCAAGTCGGCCCTGGAGAAGACCTACGTCCTGCGCCAGCTCCGCTTCAAGGACCGGCAGGTCGTCGTCCTCGACGCCCAGGGCGAGGACGGCGTCGGCGAATGGAACCTGATCGCCCAGCAGCTGGGAATAACCCCCATCCGCCTGGACCCGATCGCCGCCAACGACTCCGGGATCCGCCTCAACCCCCTCGACCCGGCCATCACCACGACCGGCCAGCTCGCGCTGCTCCGCACCATCATCGAAGTGGCCATGGGCCACGGCCTCGACGAACGCGCCGGCTTCGCCCTCAAGGTCGCCCACGCCCACGTCGTCGACAGCATCCGGGACCGCCAGCCCGTCCTGACCGACATCGTGGAACAACTGCGCCACCCCGAGGCCGAGTCCGCGCTCGCCATGAATGTCGACATAGACGATGTCCGGGCCTGGGGCCTCGACGTGGCACTCGTCCTCGACCGCCTGGTCGACGGCGACCTGCGCGGCATGTTCGATGGCCCCACGACCGTCGGTATCGACCTCGACGCGCCACTGATCGTCTTCGACCTCTCCCACATCGACCGCAACTCCATCGCCATGCCCATTCTCATGGCGATCGTCGGCGTGTGGCTGGAGCACACCTGGATCCGGCCTGACCGCAAGAAGCGCATCTTCCTCGTCGAGGAGGCCTGGCACATCATCAACAGCCCCTTCGTCGCGCAGCTGTTCCAGCGCCTCCTGAAGTTCGGCCGCCGCCTCGGCCTCTCCTTCGTCGCCGTCGTCCACCACCTCTCCGACGTCGTCGACGGCGCCGCCGCCCGTGAGGCCGCGGCCATCCTCAAGATGGCCTCCACCCGCACCATCTACGCTCAGAAAGCCGACGAGGCCCGCGCCACGGGCCGCGTACTGGGCTTGCCCCGCTGGGCCGTCGAGATCATCCCGACCCTCACGCCCGGCATCGCCGTCTGGGACGTCAACGGCAACGTCCAGGTCGTCAAACACCTGATCACCGAAGCCGAACGCCCCCTGGTCTTCACCGACCGCGCCATGACCGAGTCCTCCGCCTCGGCCGGCCTCCCCGCCGACCTCCTCGCCGCCGAGCTGGAAGCGGAGGAACGCGCCCTGTCCATCGAACGCAGCCGCGGCAGCGGCAGCCCCGGATCCGCGACCACGGTGGCCTGACCATGCACGACGCACGACGTACGGATCCCTCCACCCGCGGCGGCGGGATCCCGGACGGCCTGCTGGTAGCCCTCCTGGCCTTCCTCCTCGGCCTGGCCGTCCTCGTCTGGACGGCCACCGGCCTGGCCGCCCTCTTCGCAAGAGGCTCCTGGCCCGACAGCGTCACCTTCACCCGGACCCCGGCGGCCGTCCGCGCCCTGACGGCGCAGCCTCACGACATCCCGGCGGCCTGGCCCGACACCGACCCCGCGGCCCTGTCCGGCTGGGGCCTGTTCTGGGGCCTGTTCGTCAGCCAGCTGCTGGTCCTCTTCGTCCTGACGGTGTTCGTGATCGGTGTGGTGGCCCGTACCAAAGCGCGCCGCGCTCGGGCCCGGCAGGCCGCCCGGCCCCCCGTACCGCACGAGCCGCCGTCCCTGCCCCCGCAGTCCAAAGAGGCGCCGGAGCCCGTCACCCTCCTGGCACCCGCGCCCGCGCAGCCGACGCCGGCCGCCTCCCGTCCCGCCGCCGCACCGTCCGCGGCGCCGGTCCCGGCAACAGCCCCTCCGGGCCCGCCGGCGACCCACGCCGGCCCGACCGACGAGGCCTACCGCTACGGCTTCGGCTACGCACCCCGGCCGGCACCCGCCCCCGTCGCCCCCGCCCCCGCCCCCGCCCCGCACGACAGCACGCACAAGATCGCCTACGGCGGTCCAGACGACCGGCTGCGCGCCGCGGCAGCCCGCATCGGCGAAACGGAGGGGGCCGCCCTGGTCGTGACCTCCTCCCCCGCCCTCTGGGCCGAGACCAAGGACGCCCGCGCCAAACTCGGCCCGGTCCTCCTCTACGACCCCTCCCACCTGTGCGACACCCCGGCCCGCATGCACTGGAATCCCGCCGAGGGATGCGCCGACCGCGACACCGCCGCCGCCCGCGCGGCCGCCCTGCTGGCCCCCGTACGCCCACAGGCCCGGATGGACACAGCCGTGGCCGACACCGCCGAAACGCTCCTGCGCAGCTGGCTCCAGGCGGCCGACCTCGACGACCGGCCGTTCAAACAACTCCACCGCTGGGCCCAGGGCACCAGCGCCCAGGACCCCGTACGCATCCTGCGCACCCACCCCCAGGCCGCGGCCGGCGCAGCCGGAGAACTGGAGAGCGCCCTCACCGCGCACCCGGAACGCCGGGAGCTCGCACTGAACCTGACGGCTCGTGCCCTCTCCTGCCTGACCTCCATCCACATCCGGGAGGTCTGCAACAAGAACCGAACGGATTCGCTCACTCTGGCTTCGTTCCTGGCCGAAGGGGGAACCCTGTATGTGGTGGGTGAAGCTCTGGAGGACCCTCGCACCCACCCGGGTGCGATGCCGTTGCTGACCGCACTCGCCTCTCACGTGGTCGAGCACGGCCGCCGCATGGCCGCACGGTCATCCCACGGTCGGCTCGACCCACCACTCTCCCTCGTGCTGGACGACGTGGCGGCCGTGGCCCCGATCCCCCGGCTCCCCGAGCTGCTGACCGGCGACACGCTCCCCGTCCTCGCCCTGTGCCGCAGCCGCGAGCAGGCCCGCTCCCGTTGGCCCGGAGCCGAGTTCTAAGCAGTGGCGGGCCGCCGGATCACGTACTCCAGTTCCTTGGCAGCCGGGTTCCCGGGCACGGGCAGCACGGTCCCCGTCGCCTCGAAACCGTACTTCCGGTAGAAGGCGCCGGCCCGCGCGTTGTCCTCGTGCACGAAGAGCCGTACGTGTTCCAACGCCGGCTCCTGCAGCCCCCAGGCCCACTCCAGCGCGGCCGCGAACAGGGCCTCGGTGAGTCCGGTCCCCCGCTGCTCGGCCCGTACAAACACACCCACGATGTGTCCCTGCGTCCGTTCGACGGACTGGTCGAAGAAGTCGACGGTCCCGCCCTCCTCGACGAGCACGGACACCGTACCCACCCACCGCCCGTCGGCGGCTTCCGCGACGAACTGCCGGGCCACCCGCCCGTGCGACGCCCCCTCGGCCCGCCTCTGCCAGAACTCGTCGGGGTGCCCCTCGGCCTGCTCCACCGTCTCCAGGAAGGCCACCGGTGCCACCGGGTCCTTGAGCCCGGCGATCCTCAGCTCCTTGACCTTCTCCCAGTCGTCGACCCGCACCGGGCGTATCACGTGCTGTTCGTCCATGGGCGGAGAGCCTAACGACCCGGCCTCCGGACTTCACCCGTGATTCCGCTCGGCAGCGCCATCATCGAGCAGCGCTCCGTCCGGCCCTCGCCACGCCTCGACCTGAGGTTGCGAAAAGGCTCACTGTTGGTGAACGCGGAAAAGCCCCGTACCAGAAGGTACGGGGCTTCCCCACAAAAATTGTTCGGCGGCGTCCTACTCTCCCACAGGGTCCCCCCTGCAGTACCATCGGCGCTGAAAGGCTTAGCTTCCGGGTTCGGAATGTAACCGGGCGTTTCCCTAACGCTATGACCACCGAAACACTATGAAATTTAGAACGCTGGCATGTAATCACAGCCGTTCGTTATTTCAGAACTAACACAGTGGACGCGAGCAACTGAGGACAAGCCCTCGGCCTATTAGTACCAGTCAGCTCCACCCGTTACCGGGCTTCCACATCTGGCCTATCAACCCAGTCGTCTACTGGGAGCCTTACCCTCTCAAGGAGGTGGGAATACTCATCTTGAAGCAGGCTTCCCGCTTAGATGCTTTCAGCGGTTATCCCTCCCGAACGTAGCCAACCAGCCATGCCCTTGGCAGGACAACTGGCACACCAGAGGTTCGTCCGTCCCGGTCCTCTCGTACTAGGGACAGCCCTTCTCAATATTCCTACGCGCACAGCGGATAGGGACCGAACTGTCTCACGACGTTCTAAACCCAGCTCGCGTACCGCTTTAATGGGCGAACAGCCCAACCCTTGGGACCGACTCCAGCCCCAGGATGCGACGAGCCGACATCGAGGTGCCAAACCATCCCGTCGATATGGACTCTTGGGGAAGATCAGCCTGTTATCCCCGGGGTACCTTTTATCCGTTGAGCGACGGCGCTTCCACAAGCCACCGCCGGATCACTAGTCCCGACTTTCGTCCCTGCTCGACCCGTCGGTCTCACAGTCAAGCTCCCTTGTGCACTTACACTCAACACCTGATTGCCAACCAGGCTGAGGGAACCTTTGGGCGCCTCCGTTACCCTTTGGGAGGCAACCGCCCCAGTTAAACTACCCATCAGACACTGTCCCTGATCCGGATCACGGACCGAGGTTAGACATCCAGCACGACCAGAGTGGTATTTCAACGGCGACTCCACACCAACTGGCGTTGATGCTTCAAAGTCTCCCACCTATCCTACACAAGCCGAACCGAACACCAATATCAAACTGTAGTAAAGGTCCCGGGTCTTTCCGTCCTGCTGCGCGAAACGAGCATCTTTACTCGTAGTGCAATTTCACCGGGCCTATGGTTGAGACAGTCGAGAAGTCGTTACGCCATTCGTGCAGGTCGGAACTTACCCGACAAGGAATTTCGCTACCTTAGGATGGTTATAGTTACCACCGCCGTTTACTGGCGCTTAAGTTCTCAGCTTCGCAACCCCGAAAGGTCACTAACCGGTCCCCTTAACGTTCCAGCACCGGGCAGGCGTCAGTCCGTATACATCGCCTTACGGCTTCGCACGGACCTGTGTTTTTAGTAAACAGTCGCTTCTCGCTGGTCTCTGCGGCCACCCCCAGCTCAGAGTGCAAGACTCATCACCAGGAATGGCCCCCCTTCTCCCGAAGTTACGGGGGCATTTTGCCGAGTTCCTTAACCATAGTTCACCCGAACGCCTCGGTATTCTCTACCTGACCACCTGAGTCGGTTTAGGGTACGGGCCGCCATGAAACTCGCTAGAGGCTTTTCTCGACAGCATAGGATCATCCACTTCGCCACAATCGGCTCGGCATCAGGTCTCAACCTTCATGAGGGACGGATTTACCTACCCCTCGGCCTACACCCTTACCCCGGGACAACCACCGCCCGGGCTGGACTACCTTCCTGCGTCACCCCATCGCTTACCTACTACAAGTCTGGTTCGTCGGCTCCACCACTTTCCATTCCCCGAAGGGTCCGGAACGGCTTCACGGACTTAGCATCGCCTGATTCGATATTGGGCGTTTCAAAGCGGGTACCGGAATATCAACCGGTTGTCCATCGACTACGCCTGTCGGCCTCGCCTTAGGTCCCGACTTACCCTGGGCAGATCAGCTTGACCCAGGAACCCTTAGTCAATCGGCGCACACGTTTCTCACGTGTGTATCGCTACTCATGCCTGCATTCTCACTCGTGAACCGTCCACAACTAGCTTCCGCTGCTGCTTCACCCGGCACACGACGCTCCCCTACCCATCACAGCCTCCGTTGGGAGTATTGCTGCAATGACACGACTTCGGCGGTACGCTTGAGCCCCGCTACATTGTCGGCGCGGAATCACTTGACCAGTGAGCTATTACGCACTCTTTCAAGGGTGGCTGCTTCTAAGCCAACCTCCTGGTTGTCTCTGCGACTCCACATCCTTTCCCACTTAGCGTACGCTTAGGGGCCTTAGTCGATGCTCTGGGCTGTTTCCCTCTCGACCATGGAGCTTATCCCCCACAGTCTCACTGCCGTGCTCTCACTTACCGGCATTCGGAGTTTGGCTAAGGTCAGTAACCCGGTAGGGCCCATCGCCTATCCAGTGCTCTACCTCCGGCAAGAAACACACGACGCTGCACCTAAATGCATTTCGGGGAGAACCAGCTATCACGGAGTTTGATTGGCCTTTCACCCCTAACCACAGGTCATCCCCCAGGTTTTCAACCCTGGTGGGTTCGGTCCTCCACGAAGTCTTACCTCCGCTTCAACCTGCCCATGGCTAGATCACTCCGCTTCGGGTCTAGAGCGTGCAACTCAAACGCCCTATTCGGACTCGCTTTCGCTACGGCTTCCCCACACGGGTTAACCTCGCTACACACCGCTAACTCGCAGGCTCATTCTTCAAAAGGCACGCAGTCACGAGATACAGCAAGCTGCATCCGACGCTCCCACGGCTTGTAGGCACACGGTTTCAGGTACTATTTCACTCCGCTCCCGCGGTACTTTTCACCATTCCCTCACGGTACTATCCGCTATCGGTCACCAGGGAATATTTAGGCTTAGCGGGTGGTCCCGCCAGATTCACACGGGATTTCTCGGGCCCCGTGCTACTTGGGAGATGAGCAAGCAAGCCGTACAGATTTCAGCTACGGGGGTCTTACCCTCTACGCCGGACCTTTCGCATGTCCTTCGCCTATCCATACGGTTTCTGACTCGCCCAGCCGCCGGCAGACGACTGAAGCTCATTCCCACAACCCCACATGCGCAACCCCTGCCGGGTATCACACGCATACGGTTTGGCCTCATCCGGTTTCGCTCGCCACTACTCCCGGAATCACGGTTGTTTTCTCTTCCTGAGGGTACTGAGAT
>NZ_CP136996.1:3185000-3190000 GCF_058344425.1 Streptomyces sp. PL-29
ACTGTTCAACTCTACAACCGGGCCCGCGGGGAGTCAAAACGCCGCCGAGCCTCGGCCGTAGCCGACGTCCGTCCTCGCGGAGTTCATGCGGTGGCGGATGCGGTCGACGACCGCTCTGTGAGGACCGCCGTATCCGTGGGTGGTTGCGGCGATCGTGTCTTCTTCCTACTGGGCGACACCGCCGGAGCGGGACGAGAGCGCCCCGGCTACGCCGTACCCGCGTCTCGTACCTCCTGGCACCCGGCCAGCCTCTTGGCCTGCCGGCGGCCGGCACGGCTGGATGGTCCTCCTGGTGTGCAGCAGCTACGAGCCGGTCACCTCGCCAGCGAGGACGAGCACGGGTTGCGCCGTCCTCACAGCACAGGCCGCGTGGCCTTCCGGCTCGTAGATTCGGCTCCGTACGAACAGGCCCGAGAGCGTTGACTCCGCCATGCGCTGACACTCATGAGCCCGTCTGCGGCACCGAGGCACCGAACGCACCCCGAGGCCAGCGGCCCTGCGAAGCGATGCACCCGGCCGTGGTGTGGCGCGACCACGGAGTCCGACGCCGCGAGCTTCTTCGAGATACCCACTGATCAGGGGGCTGTCTGCGAAATGCAACGAGCACGAGCAAGCCCCCGGGCTGTCGGTCGAGACGTCCGACGTCTCCACCACGCTTCCCCGGGCACTCGCCGGTCATCCTCGCCGCACTGGGCCTCCCCCTGCGCCCGTGGAGTGGACCACGGCGCTCATCCCCACCCCAGAGGGGCACCGGTGCTACAAGACCCACCCGTCCCAGCGCGCTGTCGACACTGGGACCAGGATGTCGTCCACGATGAGTACGGCGTCCTTGGTGAACGGCTTGCGAGGCTGGAGCGCGAACATCGGCCCGAGGGGGTCGATGATGCGGTCGGCCGCCGGCTTCGAGATCCCGAACAGCGAGGAACGCCAGGATCCACGGCGGGCCCTTGCGGACCCAGCCCGCAGCGGCGCGACGCAGCACCGTCACCCGCTACGCCAAGGCGCGTGGGCTCAGCCCGGAGAACGGTGGTATCCAGACACCTCAGGGCTCTCACGAATCAAGTCGTCGTCGGTGAGCCCGTGGTTCCCCAGCGGTTCCAGAGCGTGTGGTGCCAGTCATCGGCATCGGGTCCGGGGGTGCGACCGCCGGCACCGGGCCAGGGCTGGTCTCGATCAGGTGCAGCAGCGACCAAGCGACGCCGTAGCAGTCGTCGGGGCCGAAGCAGCCAGCCAGGGCCTGCGCCTCGATCCGTGTGACGGGTGCAGAGATGGCCTCGATTTGTTTGACTCGCCGGTCGAGCTCCCGCTCGTCGGCGTCCGAGCCGGGCAGAGAGCCGTCTGCGACGAATGTCTGAACTTCGGATCTCATCTGCGAATGATCGACGGATGTGAGTGACCTGGGCAAGGCGCGATGCCGCAGGTCAGGCGCCAGCTGTCTCGGCCGCCGAGGGCGGTGAGGGGAAGGCAGCCGATTCGACGAACCAGCCGCCTCGCTGCAGGCAGGGGGAGAGCTGGCCGACCATGCGGTTGAAGAGGTTGCGCTGGGCGACGGCGTGCCAGTCTGCACGGCTATCGCGGCGGCTCCGGTCATGGACCTGGTCATGGAGTTGATCGCGGAGAAGGCCCGGAGGTATCCGGCGTGGTCGAGGCGGTCGCTTTTCGTCACAGCGTCCCCGACAGCTCCGCGCTGACAGCCGACGCAAGCGTGACTGGTTCCTTCAGCAGCCGCACACGGTCCGATGCGCGTGCGGTCTCCTCGGTGCACAGCAGCTGACGACCGGTGCGGACCGCCGCGGCCTGGACGAGCCATTCCAACGTGATCAGTGGTCGTAGGCAATCAAGGATCGGATGACGGGCGGGCCGATCTTGTGGTCGTGCCAGATCTCGGCGGCCATCGCGAGGATGCACTGGGCGACGCGGACGGCGACGCCTTCGAGGGTCGGCCACCGTGCTGTTCCAGGTCAGCTGGCCTTTCAGGGTGTCGTTGACCGACTCGATCAACTGCCGCCCCGACTTCAGGAGGCTATCGCCCGTGCGCTTCGGCTCGCGCTTGAAAAAAGGACGCCGCAACTCCGCGCCCCGGAAGGCCATTTCGGCCTCGAACTCCTTGGAAGCGAAGCCCTTGTTCACGATCACCAGCAGGCGGGGCCGGTCCGTGGCCGGGTGCGGTTCGCGGTCCACCATCGCCGACAGGACCTCCCGCTCGTACAGCTTCGGGTTCGCCAGTGCCTCAAGGGCGGGCATCCCGGTCGGAGTGCGCACCAGGAACAGGCGCAGGCCACAGCTGCGGCGGTCGGCCAATCCGTCGGGTACCTCAGATCTCGTCGTCGATCTCCACGTACAGTGCAGTCAGTAGGGCATCCAGGTCATTCGTCATAGATCGATCTTGGATTCCCTACGTGCGTTCCCAGGCGCGCCGTCGGCATCCAGAATGAATCTCTGGGTTGGGTGCATACGGAGCACAGGGGGTGCGGGGTCATGAGCTGGTATGTGCTGGTGGAAGCCAACGTGTCGTACAGCGGCGACAGCACATGGGAACTGGTCGACAAGATCCCCGTTGACGGCGGAAGGGAAACAGCCCTCGCCCGGGCCGAGGAGATAAGCCGGACCTATGTGCGGTGGGCCGTCGACCCGGAGAAGTACGGCCGCCTCGTGTTCCAGACCTCTCCCACGAGTTGGCTCGTGGAGCAGACCCTGGTTGGTCCGGTACGACCGCTCTGACAGCCCCTCCACACTCTCCCAGCTGCTGCGCATCTGCGTCGCTGAGCTGGTGTTTGCACGGGATCCCGCGCCAGCCGATCCTCCCAGGAAGGGATGGCTGCGCAGGTGACCGACCGCGTCCTGATCGAGCCGGTGGATGATCTCCAAGATCAGCTCGATTCGGGAAGCACAGCGGCTGCCTATGGCCACTGATCACATCGGAATGAGCTCCCCGACCCGTAGTGCCGTCGCCGCGGCGGCGGGCGGAGCGACAGCCGGCGCGGGACGGCTACGTCAACGCGTCCGCCGTGGGGGCGGTGGCGCGCCACACGCGACTGCGAGCCCCCACAGCGCCTGCTGTACTCCGGAAGGGGCCCTCGCGCACACCGGCTTGACGCATATCGCGGACGTCTCCTCAGCCGCTGCCGCTGCCGGCCGCCAGTCCGGCCTGGTCCGAGTTCGGCGCATGCGTTGACGTGGCCCGGCCTTCCAGCCCGCTTCGGGTCAAAGGTTCACGCGCTTGAGGTAGACCCGGCTCCGGTGCGCGATGGTCTGGTACCAGACCATGAGGTGCTCGTCCTCGTACGTACGCAACCGCATCGGGTGGGGGTCCTCGTAGAGGCTGCCGTCCTTGGGGTCGATGGCCATCGCGGCGAGGTCGACCAGGCCGTCCATGACAGCGTCTACCAGCTCCTGCTGTGCTGCGGGCATTTCACCGAGCACCCACAGCCGGTTGGGGTCGCACTCCCATGCCCAGCCGCTGTCGTTCTCCACGCCCTCGCCGCGCCGGGTCACTGACCGATCTCGCGCTGGGCTTCGGCGAGGATGCGGCTACTGGTCTCCATGGCGGCGCGGAACTGCTCCTCCGTTGCATCGGGGTCGCCCGCGACGCGTTCTGCTTCGTGCAGTGCTGCCGACCGTGCGGGCCAGCGGTGGATTGCCACGTGCGTGGCCCACTTGATCAAGAAGAACCGCAGGGGGTTGATGGCACCCGTCTCCGCGGCACGGTCGAAGGCCTCATTGCACTCCTTGTCGAGCACGGCCAGGCTGGCCATGTCGATCCGCCGCACGGCATCCCGCAGGGCTTCCCGGGTCATCGCCGGCTGGGGGACGAGAGGTCCGCCGTCTTCCCACTGCTGTGCTGTCATCGCTTCCTCCAGGGGAACGCATGCCAGGATACAGAGCCGAACCTCGGAAACTGTTGGTGAACGCGGAAAAGCCCCGTACCAGAAGGTACGGGGCTTCCCCACAAAAATTGTTCGGCGGCGTCCTACTCTCCCACAGGGTCCCCCCTGCAGTACCATCGGCGCTGAAAGGCTTAGCTTCCGGGTTCGGAATGTAACCGGGCGTTTCCCTAACGCTATGACCACCGAAACACTATGAAATTTAGAACGCTGGCATGTAATCACAGCCGTTCGTTATTTCAGAACTAACACAGTGGACGCGAGCAACTGAGGACAAGCCCTCGGCCTATTAGTACCAGTCAGCTCCACCCGTTACCGGGCTTCCACATCTGGCCTATCAACCCAGTCGTCTACTGGGAGCCTTACCCTCTCAAGGAGGTGGGAATACTCATCTTGAAGCAGGCTTCCCGCTTAGATGCTTTCAGCGGTTATCCCTCCCGAACGTAGCCAACCAGCCATGCCCTTGGCAGGACAACTGGCACACCAGAGGTTCGTCCGTCCCGGTCCTCTCGTACTAGGGACAGCCCTTCTCAATATTCCTACGCGCACAGCGGATAGGGACCGAACTGTCTCACGACGTTCTAAACCCAGCTCGCGTACCGCTTTAATGGGCGAACAGCCCAACCCTTGGGACCGACTCCAGCCCCAGGATGCGACGAGCCGACATCGAGGTGCCAAACCATCCCGTCGATATGGACTCTTGGGGAAGATCAGCCTGTTATCCCCGGGGTACCTTTTATCCGTTGAGCGACGGCGCTTCCACAAGCCACCGCCGGATCACTAGTCCCGACTTTCGTCCCTGCTCGACCCGTCGGTCTCACAGTCAAGCTCCCTTGTGCACTTACACTCAACACCTGATTGCCAACCAGGCTGAGGGAACCTTTGGGCGCCTCCGTTACCCTTTGGGAGGCAACCGCCCCAGTTAAACTACCCATCAGACACTGTCCCTGATCCGGATCACGGACCGAGGTTAGACATCCAGCACGACCAGAGTGGTATTTCAACGGCGACTCCACACCAACTGGCGTTGATGCTTCAAAGTCTCCCACCTATCCTACACAAGCCGAACCGAACACCAATATCAAACTGTAGTAAAGGTCCCGGGGTCTTTCCGTC
>NZ_CP136996.1:3195000-3950000 GCF_058344425.1 Streptomyces sp. PL-29
CCAGGGCGGCGGTCTGGCGCCCGTACGCGACGTTCATGCGGCGGTTCAGGCGGCTCAGCGCCGAGACGACCTTCTCGACCTGCGGGTCGAGGTCCTGGAACTCGCGCTGGTAGACGGCGATCTGCTCGTCGAGGCTCGGCTCGGGGACGGACGTCGTGCCGTCGGGGGTGTCACCCATGCATCGAAGTATGGCACGAACGCGTTGGCGTCTAACTCCTTCGGTGTGTACTGTTAAGGATCGAACTTTAGGTATGAAGTCTTCAGTCTTCAGTTATCAAGGCAGGTGAGAAGTGACCAAGGTGATGGGCGCCGCGATGCGGCGGATCCAGGCCGGGAACGCGCTGACGGCGTTCGGCATCGGCTTCACGGTTCCGTTCCTCTACATCTACGTGGCGCAGGTGCGAGGTCTGGGCTCCATGGCTGCCACGAGCGCGTTCGTGGCCTTCGCCCTGGGCGCCCTTGTCGCGCTGCCCTTCACCGGTCGGATCATCGACCGACGTGGTCCGGTGCCCGTGGTCATGGGTGCGGCCGTGGCCGCCTCGGCGGGTGCGCTCGCGCTCGGCCTCGCCACGGGAGTCGTGCCCATCCTGCTGTCCGCGCTGGCCCTCGGCGCCGGTCAGGCCGTGATGCAGCCGGCCCTGGCCACGATGATCGTGTGGTGTTCCACGCCGTCCACCCGTACCCGTGCCTTCGCCCTCCAGTTCTTCATGCAGAACCTGGGGCTCGGCATCGGCGGTCTCCTCGGCGGTCAGATCGTCGACGAGAGCCGGCCGGGGAGCTTCACCCTGCTGTTCGGTATCGAGGCCGTGATGTTCCTGGTGCTGGCGGGCGTCGTCGCCACCGTGCGGCTGCCGCAGGTGCCGGCCATCAAGGACGCCGTGCCGAAGGACCCGGCACAGGCCGGTGGCAGTGGTTGGAAGCGGCTGCTGCGCCACAAGACCATGGTGCAGCTGTGCGTGCTGGGCTTCGTGGTGTTCTTCGCCTGCTACGGGCAGTTCGAGTCGGGTCTCGCCGCCTTCGGTACGGAGGCAGCCGGGATCTCCCCCTCCACACTCGGTTTCGCCCTGGCCGCCAACACCGGTGCGATCGTCCTCGCGCAGTTCGTCGTGCTGAAGCTGGTCGAGAAGCGCCGCCGGTCGCGGGTGATCGCGCTCGTCGGGCTGATCTGGACGGGGGCATGGCTGATCGCCGGGTTCTCGGGGCTGGGACATGGCAGCGCGATGATGGCCGCCGCCGCGTTCATCACCACGTACGCGCTCTTCGGTATCGGTGAGGCCATGCTGTCGCCGACGCTGGCCCCGCTGGTCGCCGACTTGGCGCCCGAGGGCTCGGTGGGGCAGTACAACTCGGCGTTCGCGCTGGTCAAGCAGATGGCGCTGGCCTTGGGGCCGCTCGGGGTGCCGCTGGGTGCGGGTGTTCCGATGCTGTACATCGCGGTCTTCGTACTCGTGTCGCTCGGGATCGCCGGCCTGGCGCTGCGACTGGGCAAGGGCCTCACGCCGATGCAGGACAACCCCGTGCTGGCGAGCAGGATCGTCGCGCAGGGCGGTCCGGCCGCCGCGGTCAAGGAGTCCGCGCAGCCCGTGCACGCGGAGGCGCGGCGGTAGGTGCGCAGGCGAAAGGCCCGGGTCTGCGCGGACCCGGGCCTTCGGCGTGTCCGGGTGCTCGGGCTACTTGTCCGGCAGGGCGAACTCGCACCAGACGGCTTTGCCGCCGCCCGGGGTGCGGCGGGAGCCCCAGGAGGAGGCGATGGTCGCGACGATCGAGATGCCGCGGCCGGTCTCGTCGGCTGGTTCGGCGCGGCGGCGGCGCGGGAGGTGGTCGTCGCCGTCGGTGACCTCGATGATCAGCCGGCGGTCGGTACGGCGCAGCCGGAGGTGCATGGGCGGGGTGCCGTGCTGGAGGGAGTTCGCGACGAGTTCGCTCGCCGCGAGGACCCCGAGGTCGCACAGCTCGACGGGGAAGCGCCAGGAGGCGAGGACTCCTTGGGCGAAGGCCCGGGCGCGCGGGGCTGCCTCGATGCCACCCAGGAGTTCCAGGGCGGCGTTGTGGAAGAGCTCGGCGTCCGCGCCGTTGCGCGCGGGCTGCTGGAGCACCATCACGGCGACGTCGTCGTCGTGGTCGGCGTCCACCCCGAGGGCGCGCATGAGGCGGTCGCAGATGACGGTGGGGGTGCCCTGGGCTCCGGCGAGAGCGCGTTCGAGCGCGGCGACGCCCTCGTCGATGTCCTCTCCGCGGCGTTCGACCAGGCCGTCGGTGTAGAGGACCGCGGTGGAGCCGGGGCCGAGCGGGATGGTGCCGGAGGTGTGCAGCCAGCCGCCGGTGCCGAGCGGCGGGCCGGTGGGGTCTGCGGCTCTGCGCACGGTGCCGTGCTCGTCGCGGACGAGGATCGGGAGGTGTCCGGCGGAGGCATACGCGAGCCGGCCCTCACTGGGGTCGTGGACGGCGTACACGCAGGTGGCGATCTGGCTCGCGTCGATCTCGGCGGCGAGTCCGTCGAGGAGCTGGAGCACCTCGTGCGGGGGCAGGTCGAGACGGGCGTAGGCGCGGACGGCGGTGCGCAGCTGGCCCATGACGGCGGCGGCGCGGACGCCGCGGCCCATGACGTCGCCGATGACGAGGGCGGTGCGTCCGGCGCCGAGGGTGATGACGTCGTACCAGTCGCCGCCGACGGCGGCCTCGGTGCCGCCGGGCTGGTAGGTGGCGGCGATGCGCAGGTCGTCGGGCTGTTCCAGCTCCTGCGGGAGCAGGGAGCGCTGGAGGGTGACGGCGGCTTCGCGCTGGCGGCGTTCGCTGGCGCGCAGGCGCTCGACGGCCTCGGCGTGGTCCGTGACGTCGGCGAGGTGGATCATGACGCCGCTGTCGTGGGCTTCCGATTCGGGCACGCTCCCGGTCTCCGTCCCGGTGCGGGGGAACTCGACGGGCGTGCAGGTGACGGTGTACGAGTTGCCGCCGCCCGGTGCGGAGCGGTTCTTGGCGGTGCGGGGCTTGCCGCTGCGCTGGACTTGGTCGAGGAGCGGGAGGAGGCCGAGCTCTCCGAGTTCGGGGAGGGCCTCGTGGGCGGGGGCGCCGGGGACGCGGGTGCCGAAGCCCGCGGTGTAGGCGTCGTTGACGTAGGCGACGCGGTGTTCGGGGCCGTGGACGAGGGCGACCAGGGCGGGGAGCCGGGCGAGGACCTCGCGGGCGGGGAGCTCGTCGAGGGAGGGCACGGCGGTGAGGGCGCCGGTCCGCCGGGCCGGGGTCGTGCCGGTGCCCGGTCCGGTGCTGCCCTTGGCCGTCCCGGTCGCCGTTCCTGTGCCGGAGACCGTGGGGTCCGCCGGGTGGCCGTCGGTGGCGGGCGCGGACCGCTCCGCTCCGGGGTCGGGGCGGCCGCCGCGGGCTGCCGGGACCGCGCCTTCGCCCCGCTTGGCCTGGGCTGCGGCGTGTTCGGTCCGGGCGGCGGCGCGGCGCTGTGTTCCGGGGAACCGGGCGCTCCAGCGCGTGAAGTTCACTGCGTTCAAGCCTCGTGGTGTCGCGAGTGGTCGCTGTGTCGCTCGTGGGCGGTCGCTGACGGGACGTTGTCACTCTGTGCAGGTGTGAGCACACCTATGGTCACACGTCCAGTGTGGCCGACCGCACTGACAACGTCAGCCCTGGCCGTTCTTCGGGGGGTTGGGGGCGAGGGGCGGGGAGGTGACTTGGGGCCGCCGCCTGCGGCCAGTTCGAATTCTGCCCTGGGGTGTTCGAGTGAGCCAAGGGAGACGATCTCACGCTTGAAGAGGCCGGAGAGGGTCCATTCGGCAAGTACGCGCATTTTCCGGTTGAAGCTCGGGACGCGGCTGAGGTGGTATGCGCGGTGCATGAACCAGGCCGGGTAGCGCTTCAGCTTGCGTCCGTAGATGTGGGCGACGCCCTTGTGGAGGCCGAGGGAGGCGACCGAGCCGGCGTATTTGTGGGCGTATTCGGTCAGGACCTCGCCGCGCAAGGCGGCGAGGAGGTTGTCGGCGAGGACCTTGGCCTGGCGGACGGCGTGCTGGGCGTTGGGGGCGCACTCGCGGCGGGGGCCCTCGGCGTCCGGCGGGGCGGTGATGTCGGGGACGGCGGCGGCGTCGCCCGCGGCCCAGGCGTGCTCGACTCCTTCGACGGTGAGGAAGGAGGTGCAGACGAGACGGCCGCGTTCGTTCTTGGGGAGGTCGGTCGCGGCCAGGACCGGGTGGGGTTTGACGCCGGCGGTCCAGACGATGGTGCGGGTGGGGAAGCGGGCGCCGTCGCTGAGGACGGCGACGCGGCCCTCGCAGGATTCGAGCCGGGTCTCCAGACGGACGTCGATGTTGCGGCTGCGCAGTTCGCGGACCGTGTAGACGCCCATCTCGAGGCCGACCTCGGGGAGGATGCGGTCGCTGGCCTCGACGAGGACCCACTTCATGTCCTCGGGCTTGATGTTGTGGTAGTACCGCGCCGCGTACCGGGCCATGTCCTCCAGCTCGCCGAGGGCTTCGACGCCCGCGAAGCCGCCGCCGACGAAGACGAAGGTGAGGGCGGCGTCGCGGATGGCGGGGTCTCGGGTGGAGGAGGCGATGTCCATTTGCTCGATGACGTGATTGCGCAGGCCGATGGCCTCTTCCACGGTCTTGAAGCCGATGCCGTAGTCGGCGAGGCCGGGCACGGGGAGGGTGCGGGAGACGGAGCCGGGGGCGAGGACGAGCTCGTCGTACTCGATCTCGATGGGGCCGACGCCCTCGTCGGCGGTGGCGAGGGTGTTGACGGTCGCGGTCCGTTTGGCGTGGTCGATGCTCGTGGCCTGTCCAATGACGATGCGGCACTTGCCGAGGACGCGGCGCAGGGGGACCACGACGTGACGCGGGGAGATCGCGCCCGCTGCCGCTTCCGGGAGGAAGGGCTGATAGGTCATGTACGGCTCGGGCGTGACCACCGTGACCTCGGCTTCTCCCGCTCTGAGCTTTCGCTGGAGCCGAAGCGCCGTGTACATGCCGACGTAGCCGCCGCCGACGATCAGGATGCGCGTGCGGGGCGGGGTACCGGGGGCCGCGCCCCGGGAGTTAGCAGCCTTCACCATCCCATGACGCAACGTGGCCGGGAGTTTGTCCACAGGCCCGGCACATTGTGTGACCGGTGGTGGTCCTGGGGCGGGGCGGAGGAGGACCTCTGGAGGTGGCGGAACTTCGCAGGTCAGGGCGGGCGGAGAGGGAGGTTCCGAGGGCATGGAAGGGAAAAGTGGGGGTGAATGCTCCGATCGGGCGGTGGTCCGTCCGGGGCTGCCTCTTCTGAATTGACTCTGGCTCAACTATGTTCGTATCTCGTCGAGGACCGGGCCTGAGACCGTGGCCCCCCTCGGCGTGAAGGCGGGGAGTGTCTCCGGGGGGAGACAAATGATTACCGGGGGATACATATGAACATTTCCGATTTCCATGGTTCTGCGACCGCTCTCTCGGTCGAGGGCGGCGGTCGCGCACTGACCAGCGCGACCACGCACGGTGTGGGCAGGTCCACGCCGCTGCGCGTCGACGCCCAGCGCAACTTGGAGCACGTGCTGCGCGCGGCCCGCGAAGTCTTCGGCGAGCTCGGCTACGGAGCTCCGATGGAGGACGTGGCACGCCGTGCGCGGGTCGGTGTCGGAACCGTGTACCGGCGGTTCCCGAGCAAGGACGTCCTGGTGCGGCGGATAGCCGAGGAGGAGACCGCCCGGCTGACCGAGCAGGCCAAGACGGCACTGGGCCAGGAGGAGGAGCCGTGGCAGGCGCTGTCGCGTTTCCTGCGCACCTCCGTGGCCTCGGGCGCCGGGCGGCTGCTGCCGCCTCAGGTGCTGCGCGTCGGCTCGACCGCCGAGGAGGCGGCCGGGGAGGCGGAGGAGGTGCGGGTTCCGCACCAGCGCCAGGCGGCAGAGGCGGCCGGGACTCCCGGCCTGCGGGTCGTGGGAGCGGCGCGGAGCGCCTCTGACGACGAGCCTTCGGACGACGCGGGTGCGGGTGCGCTGCTGGAGGTCGTCGGCCGGCTGGTGCACCGGGCGCGGGAGGCCGGTGAGCTGCGTGGTGACGTCACGGTGGCCGATGTGCTGCTGGTGATAGCGACGGCGGCGCCCGCGCTGCCCGACCCGGCGCAGCAGGCGGCGGCTTCGACCCGGCTGCTCGACATCCTGCTCGAAGGGCTGCGTTCCCGGACTGCGTGATCCCGGTGGGCCGGCGCCGGGCCGGTGACGGGTCGGTGCCGGGCCGGTACGGGGTCGGTGCCGGACGGACATCCGGGTGCCGATGGTTCGTCGGCACGCGCGGCGGCGTGTTCGGTGATGTGTCGAAACCTTCCCGGACGGGTGGATGGCGCCCGGAGGGGTTCGACGCGTGTCCGCCATGTGACACGCTTAATCGGTGTACCGGTTGAGCGTGTCGTGCGGGGGCTTCCGCGATGAGCATTGACGGGCGTGAAGAGTCGTCCGGTGGCGCCGGCGGCGAGACCGAGCTGGGCAGCCTCCCCGCCCGGCAGGTGCCTGCGCAGCGCGAACCGGGCGGGCGGCGCGCACGTTCGTCGGGTCCCTCGGGTCCGGTCGGCTCCGGGGGTGAGCTGCCGCCGTCCGACGGGGACTTGATCGCCCGGATGCGAGCCGGTGACGACGGCGCGTACGCGGAGCTGTTCCGCCGCCACGCCGACGCCGTACGCCGCTACGCGCGGTCCTGCTGCCGGGACCAGCACACCGCGGACGACCTGACCGCCGAGGTGTTCGCACGAACCCTGCAGGCGGTACGGGGCGGGGCCGGGCCGGACCAGTCGGTGCGGGCCTATCTGCTCACCACCGTACGCAGGGTCGCGGCGACCTGGGCCAAGACGGCCAAGCGGGAGCACCTCGTCGAGGACTTCGCCGTCTTCGCGGAGCAGGCGGCCACGCGTACCGAGAGCGGCGCCGGGATGTCCGGGCTCTCGGGGGACGACACCCTCGAACTGGGCGCCGACGTGCGGGCCATGCGGGTGGCCGATCAGTCGCTGGCCATGCAGGCCTTCCGGAGCCTGCCCGAGCGGTGGCAGGCCGTGCTGTGGCACACCACCGTCGAAGAGGCGTCGCCGAGTGCGATCGCCCCGCTGTTCGGGCTGAGCGCCAACGCGACGGCGGTGCTGGCCAGTCGCGCCCGCGAAGGCCTCAAGCAGGCCTACCTGCAGGCCCATGTGAGCTCGGCGCTGAGCGAAGGCGGCGACTGCGCGCGGTACGCGGACCGGCTGGGCGCCTACGCGCGGGGTGGGCTGCGGATGCGGGCGGAGCGGGGGCTGCGCAAGCACCTGGAGCAGTGCGTGAAGTGCCGGCTGGCCGCCGGGGAGCTCAAGGACGTCAACGCGGGGATTCCGGCGCTGCTTCCGGTTGCGGTCATCGGTTGGTTCGCCGCCGGGTACGCGGCCAAGGCGGCCGGGGTGATGGCCGGTGGGGCCGTCGCCGCGGGCGGGGCCGGGGCCGCGGCGGCCGCCGCGGGCAGTACGGCGGCCGGGGCCGGCGGGGCTGCGGGAGGTACGGCCGGTTCCGGGGCGGGGGCCGCAGGGGGCGCTGCCGGCGGGGCCGGAGCCGGTGGTTCCGGATCCGCGGCCGGGGGTGCGCTGGCGGCCGAGGGACTCGGGCTGCCGGCCAAGGCCGCCCTCGCCGCCGGTATCGCGGTCGCCACTGCAGCAGGGGTGGTGTTCGCGCTGGCCGGGGATGAGCCCGAGCCCCAGGCACGGGTGAAGCCGGCGCCGAGCGTGGCGGCACCCGCCGTCCCCAGGGCACCCGCCTCCCCGTCGCCCTCGGCGGAGCCGAGCCCGCCGGAGCCGGAGCCGCAGCCCGCGCGGGCCTCCGTACCCCCGTCTCGCAAGCTGGCACCATCGGCCTCGGCCTCCCCGTCCCCGGCGGCGCCCTCGGTGTCTCCGTCGCCCTCCCCCAGCCGGGAGAAGCCCGCGCCCGCGCCGTCCCCGAGCACGCCCGCGCCGACGCCGACGACCCCGGCGCCGGTCCCGAAGCCGCCGCAGTCGTTCCGGCTGGCGGCCCTCCCCTACTCGGTGCGGGGCGACCACAGCGGCCCGGAGCTGCAGACCTGGCACAGCAGCTGGGTGTGGCAGCGGTGGGGGCTGCGGGTGGGCGACCGGCGGTTCGCGCAGGGCATCACCGTGAACTCGCGTTCCTCTGTGGAGATCGCCCTCAACCGGCAGTGCACCGGCCTCTCGGCCTGGGCCGGAGTGGACGGCCTGTCGCTGCTCACCGACGGGTCGCTGCGCTTCTCCGTCTACGCCGACGGGCAGCGGCTGTGGCAGTCCGGGGCCCTCGGGTACGAGGATCCGCCCGCGGCCGTCCAGGTCTCCCTCGAAGGGCGCACGTCGCTGCGGCTGGTGGTGGAGCGGGCCGGCCCGGGCCGGCTGCCGACGCTGGCGAGCTGGGCCGACGCGGTGATCACCTGCCGCTGAACGCCTGTCCGTGATCAGCGGCAGGTGATCAGCCGGCGGTGAGCGCGGTGACGAGCCCGGCCGGGGTGAGCACGGCGCCCGCCGCCTCCTCCCGCGCCCAGCGGTCGGGGCCGAGCAGCGCCCGGGTGCGCTCCGGGAGGCCGTCCACGACGGTTTCCTCGGGGACCGAGCGGGGCAGGCCCGCGCGCCAGGCGGTGGCCGCCGCGAGGGCCCGTACGGCCTCGGCGGGACGGTCGGCGTCGGCCAGGAACCGGGCAGCCGCCTCCGCGACGCCGGCCAGGACGCGCTCGGCGCAGCGCCCTGTGACGGCGGCGTGCAGAGCGGGTCCGATCAGAGCCAGTGCGGCCTCCGGCCCGTGTTCGCGTGCGGTGAGGAGGGCGTCGACGGTGTCCAGCCCGGCGGTGAGCTGGGCCGGCACGGTGATCCGTTCGGTCTGGACGCGGGCGAGCTCGCACTCCGTTCTGGCTCGGACGGCGTCCCCCCGCTGGAGGGCGAGGTGGGCCGCGAGGAACCGGGCGTAGGCACTGACATCCTGCGCGCCGCCGTGCCGGTCGGTCTCCTCCCCGGCCTCGGCCAGGAGCCGCTCGGCGTCGTCGAGGTCGCCCGCGCTGTAGGCGGCCTCGGCGATCCGGGCGATGGCGAAAGGCACCTCGCCGTGGTCCCCGACCTCGCGGGCGAGGCGCAGGCACTCCTCGAACTCGGTGCGGGCCTCGGCGTACCGGCCGCGCGAGAAGGCGATCTCCCCAGCGGCGCCGGCGACCTGGGCGCGGGTCCAGCGGTCCCCGACGCGCCGGGCGATGCCGTGGAGTTCGGCGAGGTCGGCGTCGACGGTGGACAGCCCTCCGGTGATGTCGATGGCGGTTCGGGCGCGCAGCATGAGGACGATGCCGAGTTCCCATTCGCTCGCATGCCGGCGGCAGTTCTCCACGGACCGGTCGAGGTCGGTCCCGATGTCGACGGCGTCGCCGACGAGGAAGGACGTGGCGGGCCAGAGGATCCCCGGGAAGACCGCGGTCTCGGGGGAGTCCCGGCGGAAGGCCGTCCTGATTCGGACGGCGAGCTCCCGGTATTCGGGCGTGCGGAACTTCCTGGCGGAGTCGCTGTCCGCGAGCAGGAACATGCCGAGGACCTGGAGGTGCATGCGGCGCCAGTACGCGGGCGTTCCCTCGGGCGCTCGGCCCGGGGTGAGGGTGAGGACCCGGGTCGTCCACTCGGCTCCCTCGACGCGGTAGTTGCGCAGCCACCAGAACCAGCCGAGGGCGCAGGCGAGCCGCTGTGCGGTTTCGGCGTCGGCCTCGTGGGCGGTCGTGGTGTGCAGGGCGGCACGGAGGTTGTCGAGTTCGGTCTCCACGAGCCGGATCCACGGGAGCTGGGCGGCGGTGCGGATCAGGGGTTCGGCCCGCTCGGCGAAGGCGAGGAAGTGGGCGGCGTGGCGGCGGGCGGTGGCTCGGGCCTCGGCCGGGTGGGCGGCGGCGCGTTCGGCGGCGTACTCGTGGATGGTTTCGAGCATGCGGTAGCGCATGGCGGTGCCGTCGGGGGCGGGGGCGGCGACCACGAGGGACTTGTCGACGAGGGAGCCGAGGGTGTCGGCGACGTCCGCGACGCCGTCCCCGGCCGGATCGGAGCAGACGGCCTCGGCGGCAGCGAGGTCACAGCCGCCCGCGAAGACCGACAGCCGGCGCAGGACCGTGCGCTCGGCCTCGTCCAGCAGGTCCCAAGACCAGTCGACGACCGCACGCAGGGTCTGCTGACGCGGCAGGACCGTACGGGAACCACCAGTCAACAGCCGGAACCGATCGTCCAACCGATCCGCGATCTGCCGCGGGGTCAACAGCCGCAGCCGCGCCGCCGCCAACTCAATCGCCAACGGCAGCCCATCGAGACGACGGCAGATCTCCGCAGCGGCGACCGGATCCTCCTCCACCGCAAACCCGGCACGGGCCGCCGCCCCACGGTCGCCCAGCAGCCGCAGCGCAATCGGGTCGGGCAGCGGTTCGACCGGACGGACCATCTCCCCGGGCACACCGAGGGGTTCGCGACTGGTGGCCAAGACCTGAACACCAGGGCACTGCGTAAGGAGGCGTTCAGCAAGCGCCGCAGCAGCTTCGACAACGTGCTCACAGTTGTCCAACACCAGCAGCAGACGGCGGTGCGCACAGTGCTCGACGAGCCGGGTCGTGGGGTCGGCGGCGGCCGTCGGGGCCGGGGTCTCGCGGGCGACCAGGGAGTTCTCGCGCAGACCGAGGGCGCTCAGGACGGCGCCGGGGACGGCGTCGGGGTGGTCGAGGCGGGCGAGTTCGACGAGCCAGCCGGGCTCGGGGTGGGATGCGGCGGCGTGTTCGGCGAGGCGGGTCTTTCCCGAACCACCGGGGCCGGTGAGGGTGATGAGGCGCAGCCGGGCCAGGTCGTCGCGGAGGGCGGCCAGTTCGGGCTCGCGGCCGACGAAGGAGTTCAGACGGGGACGGAGATTGCCGCGCGGCGCCGGCACCGAGGCCGGCACCGAGGCCGGGCCCGGGGCCTCCGGGCGGGTGGACGGGGCCGGCGGGCCGGCCGGCTGCGGCGGCCGGCCGGGCGGGGGCTGGACGTTCTCGGTGTGCTGGGAGCTCTGGGAGCTCTGGGAGCTCTGGGAGCTCTGGGAGCTCTGGGAGCTCTGGGAGCTCTGGGAGCTCTGGGAGCTCTGGGAGCTCTGGGCTTTCAGCGGTGCCGGTGCGGTCCCCGGCGGTCGCGGAGTCCGTGACGGCAGGGACGTCTGCGGCGGCTGGGGCCGGAGCAGTTCCGCGTGCAGGGCGGTGAGTTCGGGTCCGGGGTCGGTACCGAGGCCGTCGGCGAGGGCGCGGCGCGTGCGTTCGTACGCGGCGAGGGCGTCGGCGTTGCGGCCGGCGGCTCGCAGGGCGCGCAGCTGCTGGGCGCGCAGCGGTTCGTCGTACGGGCTCTCGTGGACCAGCGCCTCGATCTCCGGCAGGAGCAGCTCCGGGGCGGTGGCGCCGCTGCGCAGGTCCGCCTCGATGCGGCGGCGCAGGGCGGCCGAGCGGCGGGCTTCGGGGGCGGCTGCGTGTGCGGTACGGGCGGGCTCGGCCAGGTCTGCGAGGGCCGGGCCGCGCCAGAGGGAGAGGGCCGTGCGCAGGGTGCGGGCGGCGGCCTCCGGGTCGGCGGCCAGCTCCCGGTCGCCCTCGGCGGCAAGGCGGGTGAAACGGTGGAGGTCGACGTCGTCGGGGGCGGCGGCGAGGCGGTATCCGCCGGTGGGGGCGGCGTGGACGGCGTCCCGGCCGCCGAGGGCCCGGCGCAGGCGGGCGACGAGCGCTTGGAGGGCGGCGGGGGCGTCCAGGGGCGGGGCCTCGCCCCAGACGTCGTCGACGAGTGCGGAGACGGCGGCCGTCCGGCCGGCGCGTAGGGCGAGCGCGGCGAGGAGTGCGCGCAGCCGGGCGCCGCCGATCGGAAGGGGGGCACCGGTCTCGTCGTGTGCCTCGGTGACGCCGAGGATGAGGTACCGCACCCGCCAATTCTGCCCGGCCGGGCGGTGGGTGGCGGCGCCATTCGGGGACGGGCCCGCGCCGGCGGTCGCGCCGCCGGGAGCGTGGTGACCGTCGGCGCGGCCCGGCCTCAGGTGATCGAGGTGTCGCCGCCGGCCTCCAGGAGGGTGCGCAGGGCCTCGGCGACCGTGGCGCAGGTGGCGGCGTCGAGGGGGGCGAGCAGTTCGGCGTACCGGCGCAGGTGGTCTTCGAGCAGCGACTCGGTGAGGCCGACGCTGTGCTCGGTCAGCCGGATCCGGACGGTACGGCGGTCCTGGCCGTCCCGCACCCGTTCCACCAGCCCCTTGGCCTCCATGCGGTCGATGCGGTTGGTGATCGCCCCGGAGGTCACCATGGCGGCCGGGATGAGGGCTCCGGCGGTGAGCGCGTACGGAGGGCCGCTGCGGCGGAGGGTGAAGAGGATGTCGAGCTCACCCGCCTCCAGGTCGTGTTCTGCCGCGAAGGCCTTGAGGTGCTTGTCGAGGATCCGGTTCATCCGCTGGATCCGGGCCAGGACCTCGACCGGCCACAGGCCCGGTACCAGCTCGGGACGCTCCCGCGCCCACTGGCCGATGATCGCGTCCACCGCGTCGCTCATGCCGCCTCCTCTTCCGTCGACGTGCGCCCGTCGACGTGTCTGTCGACCTCCAGAATATCTCAACGTTGAGACACTTGACGTTGAGAGGATGGCCCTGCTTATATCTCAACGTTGAGATTCTGAACCTTGAGACGGATCGGAGCCGGCGCCACATGACCCCCAAACCCGTCAACGCCACCACGGCCACCACAGCAGCGACCGCCACTACGGCCACGACCGCCGCCACCGCCACGAAGCCCGCCCCCGGCACCGCCCCGGTCCCCGTGCTGTGGCTCGCCCTGCTCGCCACCCCCGTGGCCGCCACGGCCAACGCCCCCGTGCTGATCCTTCCGGACATGGCCGCCTCCCTCGGGGTGGACACCTCGACCGCGGCCCGGCTCGTCGCCGCCTTCGCCTGGGCCATGGCCGTCTCCGTCCCGCTGCTGGCCGGGCTGCTGCGCCGCCGGGGCCTCACCCCGGTCCTCCGGCTGTCCACCGCCCTCCTCCTCGGCGGCACACTCCTCGTCGCCGCATCCCCCTGGCTGGCGGCGGTCCTCCTCGGCCGAGCCGCCCAGGCCGTGGGCGGCGCCGGCCTGGTGGCGGCCGCGATGAGCCTGGCCGGCTCGGCCCGCCGCATGGGCGTCATCAGCGCCGGCTTCGGCATGCTGGGCGCGTCCGGCCCGCTGCTCGGCGCGCAGCTCTCCCACACCGTGTCGTGGCGGCTCTCGCTCTCGGTGTCCCTGGTCTCGCTCCTGGCGGTGCCCGCGGTGAGTCGGTACGCGCAGGCCCCGGCCGCCGCCCCGCAGGGTCGGTTCGACACGCGCGGCGCCGCACTGCTGGCCGTGCTGGCCACCGCCCTCGTCCTGCTCCCCCACGCGCCGGCCGCCGCCCTGGGCTCCGCGGCCATCGCCGCCGGGCTCCTCACGCTCCACATGCGGCGCCGGCCCGACGGATTCGTCCCGGCCGCCCTGGTCCGCAGCCGCCTCTTCCTCGGCTCGGCTCTGCTCGCGTGCGCGCTGTCGACCTCGTACTTCACCCTGCTGTTCGCCGTGCCCCGGCTGCTCACCGACCGCGCGGGCTGGGACGTCACCGCGGCCGGCACCGGTCAGCTCGTGACGCTGCTCACCGGATCCGCGCTCTCCTGGCTGCTGGCGGCGGGCTCGGCGCGCATGGGCCGGACGGCCGTACGCGCCGTACTGGTCTCGGTCGGCACGCTGGCCGTGGTGCTCGCGGTGTTCGGGAGCTCGGGCCCGCTGCTCCTGGCGGCCACCCTCGGCGGCGTGTTCGGTGCGGCCGGCGCCAGTGCCGTGCTGTCGGTGCAGGCCGCGTCGAGCGCCCCCGACGCCCAGCGCCCCACGGCCATCGGCCTGTTCACCCTCTGCTACCAGCTGGGCGGCGCCTTCGGCCCGGCGATCGCGACCGCCCTGGTCCTGGGCCGGTAGGGTCCGGTCAGCCGGTAGGGCCCGGTCAGGAGAGCGCCGGGCGGTGCACCGGAACCCCCTCGGGCACGGCCCTCCGTCGGGCCGCCGAGGTACCCGTCCAGCAGGTGCCGCGCCGGGCCAGCAGCCGGTGCAGCCACAGCTCCATCGAAACGAGTTCCGCGAGCCCGTCCAGCGGGACCGGCCGTCCGTCGGCCGCGTCGAGCAGGGCCTGGCGCACGACCCGGGCCTCGATCAGCCCGGCGTCCGCGAGCAGCGGGGCGGCGAAGAGGTCCAGCAGGTCACCCAGGGCGGCGCGCAGCCCCAGCCTGGTCGCCGTCTCGTTCGGCGCGTGCGCGGTGGCGCCCCAGCCCGGCGGGAGTTCGCGCACGCCGGCCGAGTACAGGACGCTGCGCAGGATCTCCGCCCGGGCGCCGGGCTGCACGCGCAGGGATTCGGGCAGGGCACGCGCAGCCCGTACGACCTGGTTGTCGAGGAAGGGGGCGTGCAGGCGCTGGCTGCGCACCTCCACGGCCTGCTCGAAGACCCGGTGGTCGGCGGCCTGGCGGGCCAGTGCGGAACGCGCCCGCGCCTCTCCCGGCCGCAGCGACAGCGGCGGCCGCCCGGCCGCGGCCGACAGCCGGATCGATACTTCCGCCAGCGCCTCCCCGGTGAGCCAGCCCGCCGCCGGACCCGGCCGGGACCAGGTCAGGGCCGCGAGGGAAGCGTCCACCGGGCCGGAGGCTCGTTCGGTGACCCCGCCTTCGCGGAGCCTGGCCGCGGCGGCCTCCATGCCCGCGCGGTACGTCGTACGGGCCAGTCTGCGGGCCGCCGAGTACACGGTGAGCGGCACCAGCAGGGACTCCCCGGCCGCTCCGGCGGCCGAGGCGGAGCGGGCCAGCGCCGCCACCGGGCGCAGCAGGTGGCGCCGACGGCGGTCCATCAGGAGGTCGGCCATGCGGGCCGGATGGGCGTCGAGGACCTGCCGGGCGCCGTGGCCGGTGAAGTGGTCGGCCGCTCCCGCGGCGAGTCTGCGCCGCTCGCGGGCGGCGAAGACCAGCGAGGGGCCGGGTTCGTCGGTGAGCGGGCCGTCCAGGTCGGTGTACGGCAGGGCCTCGGCCGCGGCGGCGACCACGACGTGGTGCAGGCGCGGGTCTGCCGCCACGGCCCTGGCGCGTTCCAGTTCGTCCTCGCGCCCCTGTGGGGTGGCCAGGTCGTTGAAGGTGACCGCGAGCAGCCGGGCCCCGGCAGGGCTGGTGAGACTGCCGGGGGCACCCGGCAGACCGGCCGCCAGGAGAGCGAGCGTCGCGGAGGCGCTGCCGCCGGACAGGTCGGCGCCCACCCCGGGGGCCGGGGCACCGCGGGCAGCACGCCGGTCGGCCGGTCCCATGCCGGGCACGGGGCCGGGATCGTACGGTGGCCGGGTGTCGGGAGCATGCCGCGGAGCCGTGAGCCGGGCGCGCACCGCATCCACCAACGCTTCCCGTACGCCCTCCACCGCCCGGTCGGCGTCGGCCTCGGGCGCGGCCACGGCGAGCGAGGCCACCTGCTCGTAGCCGGTGATCTCGCGGGAGCCCTCGCGCAGGATGAGGGCGTGCCCGGGCGGGATGCGGCGGACGCCCGCGTACGGGGTGCCGTCGCCCAGTGCCTCCGGGCTGTCCGGACAGGCCAGCAGGGCGGCGAGATGGCCGATGTCGAGCTGGGCCTCGATGAGGTCGGCGAGCGGGAGCGCGGCGGTGGCGTAGGCCGTCCCGCTCGCCCAGGGGCGTGTAGAAGACGGGCCGGGCGCCCGCGAGGTCGCCGACGACGGTGATGCGGCGGCCGGCCTGGACCACGGCGGTGTAGCTGCCGGACCACTGGGTGAGGTGGCGCAGCGCACCGCCGCGGGCCGCGTAGAGGGCCCTGCGCAGCTCGGCGTCGGTCGCGCCACAGCAGCCGAGCACGGCGAGCCGGGTGAAGGGGTCCGAGGGGTCCGCGGTGACCATGCGGATCTCGTCGGGGCGCCAGTCGCCGACGGCCCAGAGCGGGTCGGGGTCGCCCCAGAGCAGCTGGGCACCGACGGGCTGGACGGTGCGCTCCGCGTCCGCACCGGGGTCGGCCGCGTGGGCGGCGTCGGCGATGCCGCCGTCCAGGGGCGCGCCGCCGTGTCCGCCCGGTCCGTGGCCGGGAACCTGGCCGGAGACGCGGCCGGCCGTGCCGAAGCTCGCGGCGATACTGCTCCACCCCACCAACCAGCGCACCGCCGCCTCCCCAGCCTGTGGGCACATGACCGGGGCACGGGCAGCACGGACAGCGCTGAGCGCGCAGCCTGCGGGACCCCGGTGGCTCGGGTCCATGCTGCCACGGGACAGGCGTGCGAGAGGGGGTTATAGGGGGCGCACAAGCAAACGAATACGCCCCGGCCACACGGTATTTGACGTTCCGTTCCCACCGCCCTATAGGTCACTTTCGGCCATTCTTGGGCCGCCCGGAGAGTCGTTGCGCGCGGTCGGCGCCCGGCACCCGGGCGCGGCCCGGGAGACGTGATCCGCCCCCCGGACCGTTCCGCCACCCGCGGGGATTGAGGTAGCGGCGTCCCCCGGCCCACCCCGGTTCACCCGGCGGACCGACCCACGCACCGCACATCGAATCGCCGGGCCCGCGGACCGGCCAGAGCGCACGGGCGGGCGCACGGCCACACAGGCGGAGCACGCGGGGAAACGTGCGCCCCTGCCGCCTGCCCCGGGCCGGACCGCGCAAACGGACAACAATCCCGCCATACGGAAGTAAGGGCCTTAACGCTTGGGAGGCGGGGAACTACGCTGGGTTTACGAAATGCCGGGCGCCTATGCCCCGGCGGCGTATGCGTTGTGTGCGTTCCGCGTGTGACGAGGGGTGGCGCATGTCCAGGGAGCTCCGCGAGCCCAATGAGAAGCTCGGCGCCGTCCTCGCCCTCGCGGGCATCAGCAACGCCGGGCTGGCCCGGCGCGTCAACGACCTCGGCGCGCAGCGCGGCCTGACGCTTCGGTACGACAAGACCTCGGTGGCCCGGTGGGTGTCGAAGGGCATGGTGCCGCAGGGCGCGGCCCCGCACCTGATCGCCGCCGCCATCGGCGCGAAACTGGGGCGGCCGGTGCCGCTGCACGAGATCGGCCTGGCGGACGCGGACCCCGCGCCCGAAGTGGGGCTGGCCTTCCCCCGCGACGTCGGAGCGGCCGTGCGCTCGGCCACCGACCTCTACCGGCTCGACCTCGCAGGGCGGCGCGGCGGGGGCGGGATCTGGCAGTCGCTCGCGGGCTCGTTCTCCGTGGCGGCCTATGCGACGCCCGCGTCGCGGTGGCTGATATCTCCCGCCGACAGCTCGGTGGCGAGGGAGCCGGCGGCCTCGACCGGTCCGGCCGGCTCGACAGGTCCGGCGACCCCGGTACCTCCGGCGACCCAGGCCGGATCGGCGGGTCCGGCCGGATCGGCGGCTCCGGTACGCCACCCGTCCGCGGCTGCGACCTCCTCGACTCACGACGCTCCGGCCCAGGACGCACCGGCGCCAGCTCCCCGACCCTCCCCGGAAGGCCGTACGACCGGTCCGGCGACGGGCCGGATGGCAGCTCCGGCAGGCCGGACGGCAGGCCCGCCGTCCACCGTTGTGCCCGCGCAGTCCGGAACCGAAACGCCGCGCGACCACGTGCAGCGCGTGGGTCACAGCGATGTGGCCAAGCTGCGCGAGGCCGCCGAGGACGCCCGCCGCTGGGACTCCAAGTACGGCGGCGGCGACTGGCGTTCGTCGATGGTCCCCGAGTGCCTACGGGTGGACGCGACCCCGCTGCTGCTGGGCTCGTACACCGACGAGGTGGGTCGCGCCCTCTTCGGCGCGACCGCCGAACTGACCCGGCTGGCCGGGTGGATGGCCTTCGACACCGGCCAGCAGGAAGCGGCCCAGCGGTACTACATCCAGGCGCTGCGCCTGGCCCGCGCGGCCGCGGACGTACCGCTCGGCGGATACGTACTGGCCTCGATGTCCCTCCAGGCGACCTACCGCGACTTCCCGGACGAGGGCGTGGACCTCGCGCAGGCCGCCGTCGAGCGCAACCGCGGCCTGGCCACGGCGCGCACGATGAGCTTCTTCCGGCTGGTCGAGGCCCGGGCGCACGCGAAAGCGGGCGATTCGACGGCCGCCGGAGCGGCGCTGCGGGCCGCGGAGGGCTGGCTGGAGCGGTCCCGCGAGGGCGACCCCGATCCGATCTGGCTCGGCTTCTACTCATACGACCGTTTCGCCGCGGATGCGGCGGAATGCTATCGGGACCTCAAACTCCCCCGGCAGGTCCGGCGCTTCACCGAGCAGGCGCTGTCCCGGCCCACGGAGGAGTACGTGCGATCCCACGGACTGCGGCTGGTCGTCAGCGCGGTCGCGGAGCTGGAATCGGGCAATCTGGACGCGGCGTGCGCGGCGGGCACCCAGGCGGTGGAGGTGGCGGGCCGGATCTCCTCGGCCCGCACGACCGAATACGTGCGGGACCTGCTGCACCGCCTGGAACCCTACGGTGACGAGCCGCGCGTCGCGGAGCTGCGCGAGCGGGCCCGGCCCCTCCTGGTGGCTCCGGCGTAGACCCGCGTGGCCCCGCTGTCGGTGCGGGGGTGCAGTATGCAGGGGTGGGAGGTGTCGGCATGGGTGGTGGCGTGGACTGCGATGTGCTGGTGATCGGCGGCGGAATCGTCGGCCTGTCGACGGCGCATGCCTTGTCGCGCCTGGCTCCGGGGACGAGGGTGGTCGTCCTGGAGAAGGAGCCGGGCCCGGCCCGGCACCAGACGGGACGCAACAGCGGTGTGATCCACAGTGGGATCTACTACCGTCCGGGCTCGCTGAAGGCGCGCTTCGCGGTGAGCGGCGCCGCCGAGATGGTGAAGTTCTGCGCGGAGCACGGGATCCCGCACGAGGTGACGGGGAAGCTGATCGTCGCCACCGAGCGCGAGGAACTGCCCCGGCTGCACGCCCTGGTCCAGCGCGGCCGGGAGAACGGCATTGCGGTGCGCGAGCTGGGCCCGGCCCAGATCACCGAGTACGAGCCGCAGGTGCAGGGACTGGCCGCGATCCACGTCGGCAGCACCGGCATCGTGGACTACGGCCGGGTGAGCGCCCAGCTGGCGGAGTCCTCCGGCGCGGAGATCGTCTACGGCGCCGAAGTGGACCTCGTTTCGCGCCGCGCGTCGGCGGTCGCCGTGCGCACCAGGTCCGGGTTGGTCTTCCGGGCCCGGATGCTGGTGAACTGCGCGGGCCTGCACTGCGACCGGATCGCCCGCCTGGCCGGCGACGACCCGGGCATGCGGATCATCCCCTTCCGGGGCGAGTACTACGACCTGGCCCGCCCCGGCCTGGTCCGGGGCCTGGTCTACCCGGTGCCCGACCCGGCGTTCCCCTTCCTCGGGGTGCACCTCACCCGCGGCATCGGCGGAGGCGTCCACGTCGGCCCCAACGCGGTCCCCGCGCTGGCCCGGGAGGGCTACGACTGGTCGACGGTGCGCCCGCGGGACGTCGCCGACGAGCTGGCCTGGCCGGGCGCCTGGCGGATGGCCTCCCGGCACTGGCGGTACGGGACGGGCGAGATCCACCGCTCACTGTCGAAGCAGGCCTTCACCCGGGCGGTACGGCGCCTCCTGCCGGCCGTCACCGCGGCGGATCTCCACCCGGCCGCGGCCGGCGTCCGTGCACAGGCCGTCCTGCGGGACGGCACCCTGGTGGACGACTTCCTGATCCGCGACGCCCCGCGCACGATCCACGTTCTCAACGCCCCCTCACCCGCCGCAACGGCCTCCCTCCCGATCGGCCGCGAAATCGCCACCCGAGCCCTCCGCACCCTCTCAGCGGCCTGATCGGAGCGCACCCCGCCGCCGGGGGCACCCCGCCGCCGGAGCCGACCCACCCGCCGCTCGCGCGGCGCCGGCACGACCCCCCGTCGTAGAATCAGCGCATTGTGTCTGAGTCCCTGAACCCCACGCCGCCCGCCGTCCCGGACGCCCCCGTCGCCGACTACTCCGCCGACGCCGCGCCGGAGGCGAACTCGTACGTGCCCCCGAAGTGGCGCACCGAGCCCCGCTTCCCCGACGGCCCCGCGCCGGACCCGGCCGGCTCGCACCACGAGCGGCGCATCCGGAGCTTCCAGCCCCGCCGCAGCCGGGTCACCACCGGACAGGGCGAGGCGCTCAAGCGGCTCTGGGGCACCTGGGGCCTGGACATCGACGGCCACTCGGTCATCGACCTCACGACGCTCTTCGGCGACCTTCCGGTCGTCCTGGAGATCGGCTTCGGCATGGGTGAGGCCACGGCGCAGATGGCCGCGGCCGACCCCGCCACCGGCATCCTCGCCGCCGACGTGCACACCCCCGGCCAGGGCAACCTCCTCGCCCTCGCCGAGCGGGGCGGCCTCGACAACGTCCGCGTCGCCAACGGGGACGCGATCATCCTGCTCCGCGAGATGCTGGCGCCCGACGCGCTCGCCGGGATCCGCGTGTACTTCCCGGACCCGTGGCCCAAGGCCCGCCACCACAAGCGGCGGCTGATCCAGCCCGAGTTCCTCACGCTGGCCGCCACCCGCCTGGCACCCGGGGGCGTCCTGCACTGCGCGACCGACTGGGAGCCCTACGCCGAGCAGATGCTCGAAGTCCTCACGGCCCACCCCGACTTCGAGAACACCCAGCCCGACGGCGGCTACGCGCCGCGGCCCGACTTCCGACCGCTCACCCGCTTCGAGGGGCAGGGCCTCGACAAGGGGCACGTCGTACACGACTTGCTCTTCCGTCGCACGGAGAACTGACAACGTCACCGCACGTGTCCGAGCAGATCGCTAGGGTCATGATGTGTTCCGAGCGCTCCGCCCCGTTCTCGCGCGTCGTCCGTCCGGCACGTTCCGCACGTGCGTGCTCCTCGTCCTGCTCGCCGCCACCGGCGTCGCCATCCTCGAACTCGTGCGGGAGCAGACCGGCACGCCGGGCTTCTTCGTCGGCCTCGGTCTGGCCCTGCTGCCGGTGCCGGCGCTCATGGCGGCCTTCCGGTGGCTGGGCCGGGCCGCGCCGGCGCCCTGGTCCCAGCTGCTGTTCTGCTTCGGCTGGGGCGCCTGCACCGCCGCCCTGATCGCCATACTGGCGAACAACTTCGCCACCCGGTGGATAGCCGCCGCGACCGCCGACCCCTCGGGAGCGGACCGGCTCGGCTCGGTCGCCATCGCCCCGGTGGTGGAGGAGAGCGCCAAGGCGGCTGCCGTGGTGCTGGTGTTCGTGTTCTGCAGACGCCATTTCACCGGCCCTGCCGATGGTTTCGTGGTGGCCGGCTTCGCCGCCATCGGCTTCGCCTTCACCGAGAACATCCTCTACCTCGGCAACGCCTACGTGCAGGACCTCGCCGACGGGACGGGCGTCCTGGACTCGGTGACCGCGGCGACCTTCTTCGTACGGATCCTGCTGTCGCCGTTCGCACACCCGCTGTTCACGGTGCTCACCGGGCTGGGTTTCGGCATGGCCGCGGTCAGCGCGCAGCGTTGGCGCAGGATCTGCCTGCCGCTGATCGGGCTGGCGCTCGCCATGGGGACGCACGCCCTGTGGAACGGCTCCTCGCAGTTCGGCGACCACGGCTTCTACGTCGTCTACGGCTGTGTGATGGTCCCGCTGTTCGGGCTGCTGGTGTGGCTGGCCGTGCGGATGCGGCGCAGCCGGCTGCGGGCCGTGGCCGGGGAGCTCGCGCTGTACGCGGCCGCGGGCTGGCTGGCTCCCGCCGAAGTGCCCGCCCTGGCCTCGGTGCCGGCCCGGTCGCTCGCCCGCGAGCTGGCACGGCGCGGCGGGGGCCGGGCTGCCGGACGTGCGGTGGCCCGGTACGAGGCGGACGCTCTCGCCCTGGCGCTGCTGCGGCACCGGGCGCGCCGCGGGGGGCCGCTGCGCGAGGCGGACTTCGCGGGCCGGGAAGGAGAGCTGCTTCGGCGGCTGTGGCGGAGCCGCGCGACCGCGGGACCCGCGCTGGCACGGGCGGCGGCGATGGAGGAGCTGCTTCCGCCGCGCTCCGGTCCGTGCGGGCCGCAGCAGTTGCCCGGGCCGCGGCGCGCGGAGCCGTCCGTCAGACGTTCAGGCCCTTGGACTCCAGCCAGGCCAGCGGGTCCGTCGTCGATCCGCCCTTGCGTACTTCCAGGTGGAGATGGGGTCCGGTGACGTTTCCGGTGGCCCCGACCCGGCCGATGGTGTCTCCGGCGCCGACCGGGCCCGAGGTCACCGACATCGAGGAGAGATGGCAGTACCAGACCTCCGTACCGTCTTCGAGCTCCAGCACGATCCGGTATCCGTACGCCCCGGACCAGCCGGCCGAGGTGATCTTCCCGGCACCGACCGCCTTGACGGGCGTACCGGTGGGAGCCGCGAAGTCGAGGCCGGTGTGGTGGCCGGAGGACCACATGGAGCCGGAGACTCCGTAGTGCGAGGTGAGGGTGTAGGCGGAGGTGGGCAGGGACCAGCTCCCGGCCGAGGCCTCGCGGCGCTCCTGCGCGGCCTTCGCCTCGGCGGCCTTCCTCGCGGACTCGGCCTCCTCCGCGGCCTTCGCCTCCGCCTCGGCCCTGGCCTCCTCGGCCGCCTGACGGGCCGCCTCCAGCTTGTCCTTGGCCTCCTGGGCCGCCGCTTCCCGGGCGACGCGCTCGGCTTCCGCGCGCGCCTCGGCCTCGGCGGCCTCGTACTGCGACTCGGCCTGCTGGAGGATGCGGTTGCGCAGTACCTCGCCGGCGTCCGCGCCGCGGTCGGCCTGCTGGGTGGTGACCCCCGCCGTCCCACCGCGTGCGGTGTCCTCGCCGGAATCTCCGCCGCTCTGGCGCTCGTCGTCGCCGGTCAGCAGGTCGGGGAGGGAGGGCACGGATATGGCGACCTGAGGCCGGTCCTGAGCGGTGGCGATGCCGCTGGCACCGACGGCCGCGATGACACCGACACCGAGCACGGTGGAGCTGCGGGCGAGTCCCCCGCGCTGCTTGGCGACACGGTGCTTGCCCTTCACCGGGCGGACCGAGTCCTCGGTGGGGTTCCACTCGCCCCAGGCACCCGCGGTGGGCGGATCCTGGATCTCGATGCCTTCAGGAGCGGGCGAGTTGGAGGCCACCGGGGCACACTCCTCATGGACACGCACGCGCACGGTGCCGTCTCTTGCGACGGCCGGGACGACCGCGCTGCGTTATCGAAAGGTAATAGAAGTGGGGGAGTGATTCCAAGCCGTTGCGCTTGATCGTTCCTGGCAATCGACCACGCCCTGGCTTGCTTTGGCCATCTCCTTTCGCTCAAAAAGCGGCCAAGTCGGGCAAAAATCAGCCGAGTACGCCATCTCGTCGGCCACCAAAGCGCCATGATGGGCCGTCAATCAGCTTGCACAGAGCGGCGATTCCATTACCCGCTGTCACATTGGATCTTTGCTCCGCCCGCCCGCCACGCCCCCGGCAGCGGCATGGCGGCGGCCCTACGGCGGCCGTCAGGACGGTGGGACACGCGGAGGGGCCGAGCCTTCGGCGGCCGGGAACGCGCCGAAGGCCCGACCCCCAAGAGGGCCGGGCCTTCGGCTATGAGTAGCGGGGACAGGATTTGAACCTGCGACCTCTGGGTTATGAGCCCAGCGAGCTACCGAGCTGCTCCACCCCGCGTCGATGAACACAACTCTACGCCATCCCTGAGCGCCTCTTCGCCAATTCTTCGCCGGACCGCCTCGAAGCCGACATCGCCGCAGCTCAAAGACCTAAAACCGACCTGAAGCCGGCACCCGAGAACCAAGATCATCTCTGTTGCACGGCGGTGACACTGCGGGGATGATTCCGCGATCGGATCCGGGTGAAGATTCATCTGTCGCCGCGGCCAGGGGGACCACGAACCGGCCGGACGACACAGACCACACCAACCGCCTCGGCGCTCCGCCGATGCTCTCGCGATTCCTGGGGGGAGTCCACCATGTCCGTTCGCACCACAGCAGCCATCGCAGTCGTCGCCGGCGTCGTCACCACTCTGCTGCCGCTCTCGGCCACTGCCGCGTCCGCCGCACCCGCCACCGACGGCCATGCCGTGCTGCGCACGGAGATGGGCGCTCCCGTCCCCAGCGGCCCGCTGACCCGCGGCGGCGCCGCCGAGACCTTCGACCTCACGGTGAAGAACCCGACCGGCAAGGCCGTCGAGTACAAGCCGTGGCTGCTGCTGGACCCGAAGGGGCCGAGCAGGCTCGCCGAGAACGACATCGTCTTCAAGGTCGAGGCGGTGGACGCCCCGGCGACCACGTCCCACGTCGGCCAGCAGGACGGCGAGTGGCAGGGTGAGTTCTCCCCGTCCGCCGGCCGGCCCGGCGCGGGCTTCGACATCCCCGCGAACGGCGCGATGACCTGGAAGGTCACCATCGGCCTCGGCGCGGACTACCCCACCAACAACGGCGACTTCGGACTCACCGCCACCAGTTCCAACAACTCGGTCGCTCCCGGCGGCGCCGACTCCCACCTCTTCACGGTCGACCCCCGGATCAAGACGGGCGAGCTGAAGACGTGGTTCAAGCAGGTCAGTTCGGGCAAGGACGGCCAGGAGCAGCGCGCCTACCTGGACCTGAACTACCAGGCCACCGGTGACGGCACCTTCGGCACCGCCCTCGCCACCAGCCTGACCCTGTCGCACCCGGGCCAGCAGGACGCCGACTTCCGGCTCCAGGCCCTGATCGACGGCCGCTGGCAGGACCTGAGCCCCAAGGACAGCCGCTACGAGCTCCCGCTCATCGCCAAGGGCTTCGGCGCCGCCTCCGGCGTCCACACCCAGCCGCTGCGCCTCAGCCTGGGCAAGCACACCAAGCTGACCGGGCGCACCACGATCACGATGGAGGCCGAGGTCCGCCAGGCCGAGGGCAACACCTGGCCGCTCGTGACCGTCCCGGTGCAGTTCCCGCTGACCCCGATCACGGAGCCGGCGCCGACCGAGCCGACCGCCAACCCGACCGCCAACCCGACCACCACCCCGTCCCCGACCCCCAACCCGTCCTCCACCACCGACGTCCGGCAGGCCGTCGCCACCACCACAGGCAACTCCAACCTGGCCGCCACGGGCTCCTCCACGGGCTCCCTGGCCGCCACCGGCGCCGGCTCGTCCACCGGCCTGTACGCCGGCCTCGCCGCGGCCCTGGTCGCGCTCGGCGCGGCCACCGTCTGGCTCGGCCGTCGCCGCCGCACCAACGTCTGATCGCACTTCCCCACACCCCGAAGCGCCCCGCCCGATCCCTCGGGCGGGGCGCTTCACGTTGGGCGCGCGTGCCGTCAGGCGGTGGCCCGTTCGCGCCTGCGGGTCAGGACACGGGTGGTGGAGCCGTCGTCCTCGCGTACGTCGCGGACGTGCTCAAAGCCGATGCGGGTCAGCAGGGCCAGGGAGGCGGTGTTGGGCGCGGCCACCGTGGCATGCACCTCGGTCAGCCCGAGCCGGGCGAACGCGTACGCGACGACCGCCTCCGCGATCTCGGTGCCGAGACCGGATCCCCATGCCTCGGGGGCCAGGGCGTAGATGATCTCGTGGCCGTCGACCTCGTCGGTCCGCTTGATCTCGGCGTGCCCGACCAACCGCCCGTCCCTGCGCACGGCCCAGACGTCGAAGAGGCCCTCGGCATAGACCTTCGTGAAGACCCGCCCGAACAGGGCACGGTCCTCGGATTCGGCGGCGGGGCCGTCCCCCATCCAACGGGAGACCCGGGTGTCCTGGAAGAGGGCCACGAAGGCCTCCTCGTCCTCGGGGGTGTACGGGTCGAGCAGCAGGCGTTCGGTACGCAGAACCGGAGTCACGGTGGCGACGCTACCGCCGCCACCCAGGACGTTCACCCCGTTAACCGGCCTGCGCGTCATGCCACACGGAGAACGTCGCCACCTTGGGCCACCAGGTGTTGGTCTCCCGCTCCACCCGACGGTCATCCGGCTCCAGCACCAGGGGCTCGTCCGCCACCTCAGCGATCCGTTGCACCAGCACCACCGCAGCATCCCCGCAGCGCCCGCGGCCCCGGGAACCGCCGTACGAAACGTCGTACGAGGCGTCCGAGCTCACAGCGGGCTCCCTTCGCCTATGGCCTGACCTGCGCGTCCGTCCGTTCTAGCCGCACGGTACGGCTTCCAGGTGGTAGGTCGTGTCCACCCAGAAATCGCCCGACTGAGCCTTGATGGACAACACGTACTCCCCCGGTGCGAGGGGGTCGATCGCGCTCCAAAGACCCCAGGCAACCCAGGGCAGGCCAGAGGCGAAGAATCGCTTCGAGGCCGCCTCGTGGAGGGGCAGCGGGATGCCGTTCAGGTCTGCCTCGGCGCGCGATGCCGGCATGCGCCAGGGATCGGCAGAGAAGCCGAGGGCCAGGCGCCGCGTGTTGAAGACGGGAAGGAACAGCGGCCGGTCGACCGGGACCGTGCAGCGACGCACCACCCTCCCGCCGTAGGTGCCTGCGAGGAACCAGACGTCGGCCGGTTGGCGCCAATGCGCGTGCTCACCCGTGGTGTCCTCCACAGGGCTGCGTCCGGACGGGGCCGACATCGCCCACTTCCACCACCGCGCCGCAAGCTTCTCCGAATCGTGTTCAGACACAGCCACTCCCGCACCCACGCACCTGCTGACCAGGCAATTCAGCGCAGCCTATCGTGCGGGTGTGCGAGTCCGTGCCGCTACGGCCATGACGCTGCGCGGCCCGCTGACCGTGCTCCTCAAGGCTGAAGGGCGGGGCGGCCGGATTCGAACCGGCGTCCTCCTCCATGCTGTGTAGGCGCACTACCTCTGTGCTACGACCCCGCTTGCGGCGATCATAGGCAGCCCGCCCCACCGCGGGGCCAACGATTTTCCCAGGGCCACGCGCCTCACTCCCCATCCGCTCGTCGCCGGCGCGCACATGCTCGATGCACCGCTCGGCGGTCGCGGCATCGGGGCAGCAGTACGGGCGGCCGCTGAACGCCACGACGCCGTTGCTGCCGCGCCGGGCGGGGTCGACGTCGTCGCCCTCGACTCCGAGACGGTGAAGGTGCGTGTGAGGCACCGCAAGCGGCAGATGCGGGAGCGCCTCGCGTGGGGTGAGGCGTACGTCGACACCGGCTGCGTGTGCACGCAGGAAAACGGCAGGTGGCTCCACCAGGCAGGGGTCACCGCGCAGTTGCGGCGGCCGGCTGCCGAGGACGCCGTAGGGCTGGTCCCGCGGCGGGCCGTTCGTGCCGCCGGGCTCACCTCGGGCTCACATCAGGCCGGCGGACGCCCCGGGTACGGCGAAGCGCCCCACCCGAAGCGATCGGGTGGGGCGCCAAGGCGCAGGTCAGAGGAAGGTTCCTCCGCCTCGCGAGCAGTAGGCCATGTCGGACTCGAACCGACAACCAACGGATTAAAAGTCCGCTGCTCTGCCAATTGAGCTAATGGCCCTCCGGGTGCTCACCCCAGAGCATAGCCGGACAGCGCCGGTCAGCCGATCGGGTATCGACCGACCGGCCTGTCGGCGTCAGTTCACGGCGCGCCGACGCAAGGCGCCCGGGCGGCCGCGATGGCTCCTGGCAGCGCCCCACCACGCGACGGGGCCCCCGCCGACCGGAGTCGTGGGGGCCCTGTCAGGAGGTCAGCTCAGCGGCCGAGGTCAGCCGTTGCGCTTCCAGCGCGGCTTGTCGTCGCGGCGGCCGAAGCCGCCGGAGGGGCGGTCGTCGCGGCGGAAACCGCCACGGTCGCCACCGCGGTCACCGCGGTCATCACGGTTGAAGCCACCAGAGGGACGGTCGTCACGACGGAAACCACCCGACGGACGGTCATCACGACGGAAACCACCACGGTCACCACCGCGGTCACCACGGTCATCACGGCGTTCGTCACGACGGAAACCACCCGACGGACGGTCATCACGACGGAAACCGCCACGGTCGCCACCGCGGTCACCACGGTCATCACGGTTGAAGCCACCAGAGGGACGGTCGTCACGACGGAAACCACCCGACGGACGGTCATCACGACGGAAACCACCACGGTCACCACCGCGGTCACCACGGTCATCACGGCGTTCGTCACGACGGAAACCACCCGACGGACGGTCATCACGACGGAAACCGCCACGGTCGCCACCGCGGTCACCACGGTCATCACGGTTGAAGCCACCAGAGGGACGGTCGTCACGACGGAAACCACCCGACGGACGGTCATCACGACGGAAACCACCACGGTCACCACCGCGGTCACCACGGTCATCACGGCGGTAGCCGCCACGGTCGCCACCGCGGTTGTCACGGCGCTCGAAGTTGCCGCGGTCGTCACGCTGGGCGCGGTTCTCCTCGCGGCGCTCCTGCGCGGCGATCTCGGCCGCGGCGGCCGCGGCGGCAGCCGCGACCTCGGCCTCGGCGGCCTCGGCCACCTCGGCAACGGCGGCCTCCGGGTCCTCGCCCCGCTCACGCGCGGAACGGGCGACCAGACGGTCGGCCTCCTCGCGGAGCTCGGCGGCCCGGCGGGTCAGGCGCTCAAGCTGCTTGGTGAGCTCGGCGACCTCGCGCTCGGCCTGCTTGGCGGCGTTGTTCGCGGAGTCCGCCTGGACCTCGGTCAGCGATCGCGCACCGGTGATCTCGGCGACCTCCGGCTCGAAGGCGCCGGCGCCCTGGACGATGTGGCGCGAGGCGTCGACACCCGCGTCCTCCATCAGGCGGAAGATCTGGCGGCGCTGGTGCGGCAGCGCGAGGGAGACGACGACGCCGGACTTGCCGGCACGGGCGGTACGGCCGGAACGGTGCAGGTAGTCCTTGTGGTCACCGGCCGGGTCCACGTTCAGGACCAGGTCGATGCCGTCGACGTGGATGCCTCGGGCGGCGACGTCGGTGGCGACGAGCGCGTTGACGTAGCCGTCCTTGAAGTCCGCGAGAACACGGGTACGGGCGCCCTGCGTCATGCCGCCGTGCAGTGCGTCGGCCTTGACGCCGGCCTCGACGAGCTGCTCGGCGATGCGGTCGGCGCCCAGCTGGGTGCGGACGAAGATGATGGTGCGGCCCTTGCGGGCGGCGATCGCGGCCGTGACCGGCGCCTTGTCCTTCGGCTTCACGACGAGCACGTGGTGCGTCATGGTCGTGACGTTGCCCTGGGCGCTGTCGACCTCGTGCGTGACCGGGCTGGACAGGTAGCGCTTGACCAGGGTGCCGATCTCGTTCTCCATGGTGGCGGAGAAGAGCATGCGCTGGCCGCCCTCGGGGATCTGGTCGAGCAGCTCGGTGACCTCGGGCAGGAAGCCCAGGTCGGCCATCTGGTCGGCCTCGTCGAGGACCGCGACCTGGACGTTCTCCAGGGAGCAGGCGCCGCGGTTGATGATGTCGCGCAGTCGGCCCGGGGTGGCGACGAGGATGTCGACACCGCGCTCCAGGGCGTAGATCTGGTTGCTCATGGAGGTACCGCCGCAGACGACCTTCATCTTCAGGCCGAGGACGTCGCCGTAGGGCTGGAGGGCGTCCGCGACCTGCATCGCGAGCTCACGGGTCGGCGTCAGGATGATCGCGCGGGGCTTCTTCTTCTCGGTGTGGCCGCCGGCCAGGGTGGCCAGGGTCGGCAGACCGAAGGAGAGGGTCTTGCCGGAACCGGTGCGACCGCGGCCGAGGATGTCCTTGCCGGACAGGGCGTCCGGGATGGTCGCGGCCTGGATCGGGAAGGGCGTGGTGACACCGTTCTGGGCGAGCTTGCGCACGATGCCCTCGGGCAGACCCAGGTCGCCGAAGGTGACCGTGGGCTCGGCGTCAGCGTCTGCATCGGCGGCGAAGTCGTCGGTGGAGTCCTCGAAGGACCCGCCGCTCACGTCGGCCTCGAGAGCCTCGATGATTCCCTCGGCCTCAGCGGCCTCGATCGCCTCGGTGACCACGAGGGCCTCGGCGTCGATGAGCTCGTTGGAGTCGTTCTCGGGCATGACGGAACGGTCAGAACTGGAAATGGACATGCGAAATGCGAAACCTTCCGGAGTCTCGGCACGCGCCCAAACTCCGTGAATCGCAAATCGACCGCCTCAATGCGGTCAGCCACGGCTAGGGAGAGTACGCGCCACGCGGCGCTCTTCGGATTCGGCGCCGGGCAATGGGATCAAACGATCTATAACCATACGCACCCTCCCCCGGGTCTGGCAAGTCGCTCCGGCAGAATCGTCCCCGACCTGCACAGACGCCCCATCGGAAGGGCTCGGTCGCGCCTCCGGACATCCAGACGGGTTCGGCCTCCGCCCTAGGCCTGGGGCCCGGGCTGGGTGCTGGGCTCCGGCTGCGGGGTCGACGGCAGCGGAGTGGGTTCCGTCACAGGCGGCGTCGGAAGCGGCGGCTCCGGCGTCGGGCTCGCCGACTGGTGACCTCCGCCCGGACCGCCCGACCTGCTCGGACCACCGGAACCCGAACCGCTGGAACCGCCCGTCGACGGCTGCTGGGGGCTCTGCCCGCCCGCGCCGGCGCCCGGTCCCGCCGACGGAGCGGGCGCTCCCGGCGTCGCACTCGGCGCGTCCGGGCTCGGGGAGGCGCCGGTCGCACCGGAGGCCTTGCCGTCCTCCTGCTGCCCGCCGGCCTGGCCCTCCAGGCCGTCCTTCGCACCGTGCCCGTTGCCGCGGATCCCGGAGCCCCGGCCGGAGGCAGCCCCGACATCCGCCTCCGACCCGGTACGCCGGTCCGCCGCGGCGGAGGGCCCCGGAGTGGCCACGTCCTCGCCGACGCTCATGCAGCCGGCCGTCGCCGCGACCGCGAGAGCGGTGACGGCCAGCCTGAGGGAAGCGGACAACTGGCGCACGGGGGGACCTCCGGAGCCTGGGGAGCCTGGGGACATGAGGCCCGCAGCAGCGGGTCGACGTGCCCAACTCCCTTTCCCCCATGAGGGACACGCCCTCAGGCGAACAGTTGTCGCGCCACCTGCGAACCGAGGTGCACCGCGCCCAACCCGACCAGCACCGACATCGCGACGTTCGCCGCGGCCAGGAAGCCCCACCCGCGTTCGGCCAGCCGCAGCGTCTCGTACGAGAAGGTCGAGTACGTGCTCAGCGCCCCGCACAGCCCGGGCCCCAGCAGCAGCACCACCCCCGAGGAGGCCGCGCCGGCCAGCGCCGCACCGGCCAGCACCCCCAGCATCAGGCAGGCGGCCGCGTTGACGACGAAGGTCCCCCACGGGAAGACGGAATCGTGTCGCTGCTGCACCGCACGGTCCGTCAGATAGCGCAGCGGCGCCCCGACGACCGCGCCCGCCACCACGAAGAGCCAGTTCACCGGACCACCCGGTCCGGCCCGGGACCCGCCTCCCGGCCCGCGCCCCGGCCCCGGACGGCGAGCCGGGTCGCCGAGGCCCCGGCCCAGACCGCGCCCAGCGCGGCGACCACCGTGAGCCCGGCATAGGCCAGCGCGGAGCGCGCCGCCCCCTCGTCCAGCAGACGCGAGAAGTCCATCGCGTACGTCGAGAAGGTGGTGAAGCCGCCGAGCACGCCGACCCCGGCGAAGGGCCGCAGCAGCGGATGCGGCGCCGACCGCCCGCCTTCGCTGATCAGCACCATGAGTACGCCGATCAGCCCGCACCCGGAGGCGTTGATCCACAGGGTCGCCCACGGGAACGCTCCGGGCACGGCGGGCCAGAGCAGCGAGATGCCGTACCGGGCCGAGGCCCCGACCGCGGCGCCGGCGGCCACCGCCGCGAGCACCCGGCCCTGCGGCTCGGCCCGCTGCGCGGGCACGTGCAGGTCGACGTCCGGGTCGATCGCCTCGGCGCCGCGGGCGGGGACGGGGGCGGGCCGGAGTCCTCTTCGGCTCACCCGTACCCCAGCGCGTGCAGTCGTTCGTCGTCGATCCCGAAGTGGTGGGCGATCTCGTGCACCACGGTGACCTCCGTCTCCGCGACCACGCTCTCCCGGTCCTCGCACATCCGCAACGTGGGGTTGCGGTAGATCGTGATCCGGTCCGGGAGCACCCCGGCGTACCACTCGCCGCGATCCGTCAGCGGCGTCCCCTCGTAGAGCCCCAGCAGCTCCGGATCGCCGGCCGGCGGCTCGTCCTCGACGAAGACCGCCACGTTGTCCATCAGCCGCGTCAGCTCCGGCGGGATCCGGTCCAGGGCCTCTGCGACGAGCTCCTCGAACTCCTCGCGCGTCATCTCCAGCACCGGGCCATTGTCCCTCCGGGGGAAACCGTTTTGGCGATAGCTCCCCGGATCCCATATGCTTCTCACGTCCCCGACGCGCTGGAAAGCGCCCAGGCGGGCCATAAGCCCTCATCGTCTAGTGGCCCAGGACGCCGCCCTTTCAAGGCGGTAGCACGGGTTCGAATCCCGTTGGGGGTACGCATTACCGTGTGCAAGACTTTGTCTCGCACACCGCAAGGTCCTGTGGAGCAGTTGGTTAGCTCGCCACCCTGTCAAGGTGGAGGTCGCGGGTTCAAGTCCCGTCAGGATCGCTGAGGCCGGAAACGGTCTCGTGGCTGGGTAGCTCAGTTGGTACGAGCGATCGCCTGAAAAGCGATAGGTCGCCGGTTCGACCCCGGCCCCAGCCACCACCAAGAAGGCCCCGTCCGACGGACGGGGCCTTCTGTGGTCACTCCCGCGCCTCCTCCGCCCGCGCCCGGCGGCGCCACTGCACCACGCCGAAGACCGCCGCGCCGACGGCGACCGGCCCGAGCAGAGCCCAGTCCGGTACGGCGTCCGCCAGCGTCCGCACCCACTGCTCCACCGCGAACGAGTCGTCCACGTCCAGCAGCCCCGGGAGCGCGCTCGCCCCGTCGTAGGCGAGGAACAGCACGCCCAGGGTGATGAAGAACAACCCGGACAGCAGCGAGGTGGTGTGCAGCTCCCGGCCGCCCGCGCGGAAGGTACGGCCCCGCAGCCAGCGCCGCCGGCCCAGGTCGAAGCGCTCCCACAGCAGGGCCATCACGAAGAGCGGCACGGCCATCCCCAGCGCGTAGACCGCCAGCAGCAGGCCGCCGTAGACCGGGCTGCCGCTGACCGCCGCGACCGTCAGGACACTGCCCAGAATCGGGCCGGCACAGAAGCCGGCCAGCCCGTAGACCGCGCCGAGCGCGTACACGGACAGGGCAGTGGTCGGCCGGATCCGCCCGGACAGCTCGGAGATCCGCTTCGGGGCGAAGCCGAGGCCCAGGATCTGCGCGGCCCCGAGCGCGATGATCAGCCAGCCGCCCGCCAGGACCAGCTCGTCGCGGTGGCCGTGGAAGAACCTCCCGGCGTACGAGCCGGCCGCCCCCAGCGGTACGAGGGTGCTCGCGAGGCCCGCGTAGAAGATGCCGGTGCGTGCCAGCAGGCGTGAGGCGGAGTCGATCGAGTACGCGAAGAAGGCGGGCAGGAGCAGCGCGCTGCACGGGCTGAGCAGCGCGAGGAGGCCGCCCAGCAGGGCGGCCAGGTATCCGATGTCGGTCACTGCTTCGCCGCCGCCTCGGCCTGCGCGATGGCGGCGGCGAAGGCGCCGAGCGGCTGCGCTCCGGCGATCGGCTGACCGTTGACCAGGAAGGACGGGGTGGAGGTGACGCCGATGCGGTAGCCCTCCTCCTGGTCCTTCTTCAGGGCCGCTGCGGCCTGCTCACCGGCCATGTCGGCCGCGAAGCGGTCGAGGTCGGGGACCCCGGCCTCGCGGGCCAGCTCCAGCAGCCGCGGCTCGGCGAAGCCCTTCTCCTTGGAACCGTGGGCGTACGCGGCCGCGTGGAAGGCGGCGAACCGGTCCTGCTGCCCAGCGGCCCAGGCTGCCCTGGCCGCGGCCTCCGATTCCGCGCCGAAGATCGGGAAGTTGCGCCACTCGATGCGCAGCGTGCCGTTGTCGACGTACTTCTTCACCAGCTCGGGCTCGGTGTCCCGGGCGAACTTGCCGCAGTAGCCGCACTTGAAGTCGGAGTACTCGATGAGCACGACGGGCGCGTCCGCGCGGCCGACGGCGAGCTTGTCGCCGTCCTCCCGGCGGGCCAGGGCCTGGAGCTCGGCGGACGTGTCGGTGCGCGGCGCGGTGGCGGCGGGCGCGGAGCCTGCGGTGCCCGGGTCCCGGTCCCGGTCCCCGGGGGTGGTGGCCTGCCAGGAGACGAGGCCGAGGGTGACGGCGGCGAGGGCGACCCCCGCGGAGATCAGCAGGGGCTTCACGGCGGATGTGGAAGAGGGCATGCGGGTGCTCCAGTGATACGGGTGGTGAGACGGACCGGTGTGGGGCCGATCCGTCTAGAGCCGCATCACGGAGAGCTCCAGCGGGCCGGGCGCCGGCCGGTCCGGACCGCGTACGAGGACCTGGGCGCGTGGCGAGGCGTGGGGCCGGTGCTCCGCCGGCACCGGCCGGGCGGGCGGGACCTGTGCGTGGTCGCCGCCGGCGCGCGCGGGGGCGACGGGGGTACCGCCGTGCCCGGGGAACGCGGGGGCGCAGGAGGGGCCGCCGCCGGGCAGGGCCTCTTCCGCGTGGGGCCGGTCCGGGAAGCCGGGCGCCGGTTCCGCACGCGGGTCGCCGGACACCGCCGGGGCCGCGGCGCGGCCGGTCTGCGCGGAATCCGCCGGGAGCGGTCCGGCGGCAGCGTGGGCCGCCCCGCCCAGCAGCACCGCCAGGACCGCGAGCACGGCGCAGCCGAACAGGCGGGGGCGGGACAAGGTGGGCTGCCTCTCACTCGTACGGCCGAGGGACTCGTCCCGAAATGGTACGGGTCCGCCCGACAAATGCGTTCGCCACCCGGAGGGCCCAGGTGAGATCCTCGATCAGGTATGTCTACTTCCTTCGCCGCCCTGCAGACGCTTCTCGGTGAGATCTCCCTCCGTGACGCGCACCGCCTCGGCCGCCGCCTCGAAGGCGCCCGCCGCATCCGCAAGCCCGAGGCCAAGCAGGCCGTGCTCGACGAGATCGCCGCGGAGGCCGCGAAGGCCGCCGAGCGACTGGCCGGCCGTGCCTCGCGGATGCCGGAGGTCACGTATCCCGAGAACCTGCCCGTCAGCCAGAAGAAGGACGAGATCGCCGAGGCGATACGCGACCACCAGGTCGTGATCGTCGCGGGCGAGACCGGTTCCGGCAAGACCACGCAGATCCCCAAGATCTGCATGGAGCTCGGCCGCGGCGTCCGGGGGATGATCGGGCACACCCAGCCCCGCCGGATCGCCGCCCGCACCGTCGCGGAACGCATCGCCGAGGAGCTGAAGTCCGAGATCGGGCAGACCGTCGGCTGGAAGGTCCGGTTCACCGACCAGGTGGACCAGGACGCGACCTTCGTGAAGCTGATGACGGACGGCATCCTGCTCGCCGAGATCCAGACCGACCGCGAGCTGCGCGCCTACGACACGATCATCATCGACGAGGCGCACGAGCGGTCCCTGAACATCGACTTCCTGCTGGGCTACCTGTCCCAGCTGCTGCCGAAGCGCCCCGACCTCAAGGTCGTGATCACCTCGGCGACCATCGACCCGGAGCGCTTCTCCCGGCACTTCGGGGACGCCCCGATCGTCGAGGTCAGCGGCCGGACGTTCCCGGTGGAGGTGCGCTACCGCCCGCTCCTGGAGGAGGACGGCGAGGAGAGCGACCGCGACCAGATCACCGCGATCTGCGACGCCGTCGACGAGCTCCAGGCCGAGGGGCCGGGCGACATCCTGGTCTTCCTCTCCGGCGAGCGCGAGATCCGTGACACGGCGGACGCCCTCATCAAGAAGAAGCTGCGCTTCACGGAAGTGCTCCCCCTCTACGCCCGCCTCTCGCACGCCGAGCAGCACCGTGTCTTCCAGCAGCACACGGGCCGCCGGATCGTCCTGGCCACGAACGTCGCCGAGACTTCGCTCACCGTCCCCGGCATCAAGTACGTGATCGACCCGGGCAACGCCCGGATCTCCCGCTACAGCCACCGCACCAAGGTGCAGCGCCTGCCGATCGAGCGGATCTCGCAGGCCAGCGCCAACCAGCGCAAGGGCCGCTGCGGCCGTACCAGCGACGGCATCTGCATCCGGCTGTACTCCGAGGACGACTTCAGCGCCCGGCCCGAGTTCACCGATGCCGAGATCCTGCGGACGAACCTGGCCTCCGTCATCCTCCAGATGACCGCCGCCGGCCTCGGAGAGATCGAGAAGTTCCCCTTCATCGACCCGCCGGACCACCGCAACATCCGCGACGGCGTGCAGCTCCTGCAGGAGCTCGGGGCCCTGGAGACGGGCGGGAAGTCCTCCCCGGAGGGGAAGAAGGGGCAGCGTCTGACGCAGCTGGGCCGCAAGCTGTCCCAGCTGCCCGTCGACCCTCGGCTGGCCCGCATGGTCATCGAGGCGGACAAGAACAACTGCGTCCGCGAGGTCATGGTCATCGCGGCGGCCCTGTCCATCCAGGACCCGCGCGAGCGGCCCTCGGACAAGCAGACCCAGGCCGACCAGAACCACGCCCGTTTCAAGGACGAGACCAGCGACTTCCTCTCGTTCCTGAACATGTGGCGCTACGTCCGGGAGCAGCAGAAGGAGCGCGGCTCCTCCTCCTTCCGCCGGATGTGCAAGCAGGAGTACCTGAACTTCCTGCGGATCCGCGAGTGGCAGGACATCTACTCGCAGCTGCGCACGGTCGCCAAGAGCATGGGCATCCACGTCAACGAGGCGGACGCCCCCGAGCAGGTCGTGCACGTCTCGCTGCTGGCCGGTCTGCTCTCCCACATCGGGCTCAAGGACACCGACAAGAACGAGTACCTCGGTGCCCGCAGCGCGAAGTTCGCGATCTTCCCAGGCTCGTCGCTGTTCAAGAAGCAGCCGAAGTTCGTGATGTCGGCCGAGCTGGTGGAGACCTCGCGGCTGTGGGCCCGGGTGAACGCCAAGGTCGAGCCCGAGTGGGTGGAGCCGCTGGCGCAGCACCTCGTCAAGCGCACCTACAGCGAGCCGCACTGGGAGAAGGACCAGGCGGCCGTGATGGCCTACGAGAAGGTGACGCTCTACGGCGTGCCGATCGTCGCCCAACGGAAGATCAACTACGGCCGGATCGACCCCGAGGTCTCGCGGGAGCTGTTCATCCGCAACGCGCTGGTGGAGGGCGACTGGCGGACCCACCACAAGTTCTACGCCGACAACCGCAAGCTCCTCACCGAGGTGGAGGAGCTGGAGAACCGGGCCCGGCGCCGCGACATCGTGGTGGACGACGAGACCCTCTTCGACTTCTACGACCAGCGGATCCCCGAGCACGTGGTGTCGGGGGCGCACTTCGACTCGTGGTGGAAGCACAAGAAGCGCGACGAGCCGGAACTGCTCGACTTCGAGCGGGAGATGCTGCTCACGGAGAAGGCGGCCGGGGTCACCAAGGCCGACTATCCGGACTCCTGGCAGCAGGGTCGGTTGACGTTCCGGGTGACCTACCAGTTCGAGCCGGGCGCGGACGCGGACGGCGTGACCGTCCACATCCCGCTCCAGGTGCTGAACCAGGTCACCGGCGAGGGCTTCGACTGGCAGATCCCGGGCCTGCGCGAGGAGGTCGTCACCGAACTGATCCGCTCGCTGCCCAAGCCGATCCGCCGGCACTACGTGCCCGCACCGAACTACGCGGGCCGTTTCCTGGACACGGCCGTGCCGCTGCGGGAGCCGCTGCCGGTGACCCTCGCCCGCGAGCTCCAGCGGATGGTCGGGGTGCCGGTCACGGCCGAGGACTTCGACCTGACGCGGATCCCCGACCACCTGAAGATCACCTTCCGGATCGTCGACGAGCGGCGTCGCAAGATCGCCGAGGACAAGGACCTGGAGGCGCTGCGGCTCAAGCTGAAGCCGAAGGCCCGCCAGGCCCTCTCCAAGGCCGCCGCGGCCACCGCCGAACGGGCGGGCGGGGAGTCGGTGGAACGCACCGGCCTGACCGACTGGACCATCGGCACCCTGAGCAAGGTCTTCGAAACCCGGCGGGCGGGCCAACCGGTGAAGGCCTACCCGGCGCTGGTGGACGAGGGCACGAGCGTCTCCGTACGGCTCTTCGACACCGAGGCCGAGCAGCAGCAGGCGATGTGGCTGGGCACCCGCCGGCTCATCCTGCTGAACATCCCGGTGAACCCGGCGAAGTTCGCCTCGGACCACCTCGGCAACCAGCAGAAGCTGGCCCTCTCCAGGAACCCGCACGGCTCCGTCCAGGCGCTGTTCGACGACTGCGCCACGGCGGCGACCGACCGGCTCATCGCCGACCACGGCGGCCCGGCCTGGGACGAGGCGGGCTTCCGCAAGCTCTACGAGGCCGTCCGCGCGGACCTGGTGGACACGACCGTGCGGGCGGTGAACCAGGTGCAACAGGTCCTGGCCGCCTGGCAGGCCTGTGAGCGGCGCCTGAAGGCCACCTCCAGCCTCGCGCTGGTCGCGAACATCCAGGACGTCAGGACGCAGCTGGCGGCCCTGGTGCCGGCCGGCTTCGTGACGCTCACCGGGCTGCGCAGGCTGCCGGACCTGATGCGCTACCTGGTGGCGGCGGACCGGCGGCTCCAGCAGATGCCCACGGGCGTCCAGCGCGACACCACGCGCATGGAGAAGGTCCACGAGATGCAGGACGAGTACGCCTGGCTGTTGGAGCAGCTGCCGAAGGGACGGCCGGTCCCCGCCGCCGTGACGGACATCCGCTGGATGATCGAGGAGCTGCGTGTCAGCTACTTCGCGCACGCGCTCGGCACGGCGTACCCGATCTCCGACAAGCGGATCGTGAAGGCGGTGGACGCGGCCGCCCCCTGATCGGTTCGACCGCACCCCCTGAGCTGCTGTACAGTCTGATTCGCAGCCGCCGAGCGGCTGCGATTCCAGGTCCTGTGGAGCAGTTGGTTAGCTCGCCACCCTGTCAAGGTGGAGGTCGCGGGTTCAAGTCCCGTCAGGATCGCAGTGAAGTCAGGGCCCGCATCCCTTCGGGGATGCGGGCCCTGACGCGTTGACGGACGCCTCCATCCGGGCCGGGTTGGGGGGCGGCCGCCCGGCAGCCGCAGGGCCTCCCGCGGCGATGCCCCCGGTTCACCCGCCACGGACCGGGCCCTCCGCGGCCCGACACTGCCTCTCCCGGCTCCCGTAGCGGGCTCGGCGCCGCCCCTTCGGCCCCTTCGGACCTCCCGGACTCCTGCCCCTGGACCGCGGCCCGTGACGACGGCCCGTGAACCCCGCCAGGCGCTCGCGCCTCCCGCATTGCCCCTCCGGGCGAGAATCCCCCGTTCGCATGATGGTCACCGCGAGAGCCCTCCCCATTACGGGGTGCATTGCCGGATATACAAGAGTGATCATCTGTGACGGGTGTCACCGCATGAGTTTTTGGGACTCACACTTTTATCGCATCCATACGCCTGCTCGATTTAATATGTGCAATGGCACCTACCTGTCAGGCGCCCCGGCGAGCTTCCGACACTCCCCTGACCTGGGCATAAAAAGATCGCGCTGGACCCGGCGGAGTCCAGCGCGATCGAACGACCCGAGAACCTGTTGGGGCAGGCCGGGTCGTATGAAGCAATATGGGTTTGATCGGATTGGGGGACCCGATGGCGACCCGTTCAAAGCGGGGTGTTTACGCGACCTCAGGCCTCGCTGCGCTGCTGCGGAATTCCCGCCAGCAGTGCGCGGACCTCGGCCTCGCGGTACCGGCGGTGCCCACCCAGGGTGCGGATGGACGTGAGCTTGCCAGCCTTGGCCCAGCGGGTGACCGTCTTAGGGTCCACGCGGAACATCGTGGCAACCTCAGCCGGGGTCAGCAGCGGCTCGGCATCAGGGGTGCGAGCGGTCATGAGCGGCCTCCTCGGGAGAACCGAACCATCTCGGTTCTTTCCTCTAAATTCTGCACCTTGGCCCGCGTTGCCCGAAATGGACATACGCGGGCCGAGTCGGTTATAGGACGAACGGCTTGTCCTCGGCACTACAACTACACCATCCGTCCAGCCTCGACGGCCAAACCGACGGAATTGCCCTCCGAGGTGTTCATCAGCGGCGGAAGCCCGATGGACCGCCCCATAACGGACAGTCACCCCACTGTGACGATCAGTCACAGAGCGATCAGGAGTCGTCAGACCCCCCGTAGAGTGCAATGCCGAGCATTCCGCCCTTAGTTGGGCGGAAGGAACCCTCCCCGGACTCCTTGTCCTATTTTGGCACGAGGGTAGGGGAAGGGCGCAAGGGTGTGGTTAGTGCGGTCCGTCACGCTTGGGCCAATGGCCCGTATCGGGACGTAGGTCCTGGCACTACGTCCCAAATGCCACGATCAGGGCTCTGATCAGCCAGTTTCAACTGAACGACCGATACGCTCCGGTACGTACGGACCTCCGAAAGGTGAAACCAGCCACACCGTCGGCTTTCGGCCTAATTCGCGAAAAGCCGCTCCCGGACGGCCCGCCAACGCTGCGCAAGCTCCCCGTACCTCTCCGCCGCGGCCTCGGCGTCCCCCGCCCGCAGGGCGGCGATACCCGCCGCGAGGTCCCCCGCCGAGCGGTCGGCGGCGAGCCGGTCCGCCGGAAGGGCGTGCACCAGCCCTCCGTAGTCCAGCTCGACCATCGAGCGGGGATGGAACTCCTCCAGCCAGCTCCCCACCTCGACCAGCCCCTCGGCGAGCATCCCGTACCCCTCCGCGGCGCGCAGCGTCCGCAGGGCCCGCGCGAGGCGCCGGCGCGCCTGCACCATCGGAGTCCGGTAGCGCAACCGCTCTCCCGGCACGTACTCCCGCTCCTCGTCCGCGACCAGCACGAACCAGCGCAGTGGGATCTGCCACACCCCGGTACGGATCCACGGGCGGGCGTCCGGGTTCCGCTCGCGCCAGCGCTCGTACTCCTCGGCGGCCCGGCGGCGGACCGCGGGCGGGAGCGCCGCGTCCAGCACCGGGCGCGGGAACTGGTCGACCAGTTCCTCCAGTGCCAGCCAGCCGCGCAGCCGGGTCCGCCACGGGCAGACCAGGAGCACTCCGTCGACCTCCGCGGTGAAGGCGTCGGCACTCTCGTGCGCCGGCACCCCCACCAGGGGCACCCGCACCAAGTCCGCCAGCGAGCCGCGCAGTTCGTCCTGGGCGGTCGGAGCCGTCGCACGCCGGGCGTACCGCGTCCAGTGGGTGCGTTCCGGCTCCGCGAAGGCGGCCAGGGGTTCGTAGACGCGCAGGTAGGAGGCGTACGGGACGGCCGGCGCCGAGCGCGCCGAGGGCAGCAGGGGATCGGTCGATTCGGTCACCCTCTCGTCCTCCCCGCTTCCGGGGTCCGGTTCACCTCCGGCCCGCCCCCACCGGGCCCGGACCGGCTCCCGTACTCCGAGAGTGTTTCGATCCCCGGACAGCAGACCCCCATCCGGCCCACAGGTCTTACTCTGCTCACAGCACGCCCTCCCCCACCCGCAGGGGGGCGTCTTCCCGCCGCATCTCTTCCATGGGAGTCACCACCGTGACCGAAATGACCGACGGCGTCCTGCACACCCTGTTCCGCACGGAGCAGGGCGGCCACGAGCAAGTCGTGCTGTGCCAGGACCGAGCCACCGGCCTGAAAGCCGTCATCGCGATCCACTCCACCGCCCTGGGCCCCGCCCTGGGTGGCACGCGTTTCCACGCCTATGCCTCCGACGAGGAGGCCGTGCGCGACGCCCTCAACCTCTCGCGCGGTATGTCCTACAAGAACGCCATGGCCGGTCTCGGCCTCGGCGGCGGCAAGGCCGTGATCATCGGTGACCCCGACGTCATCAAGACCGAGGAACTCCTGGAGGCCTACGGCCGATTCGTGGAGTCCCTCGGCGGCCGCTACGTCACCGCCTGCGACGTCGGCACGTTCGTCGCCGACATGGACGTCGTCGCCCGTGAGACCCGCTGGGCCACCGGCCGCTCCCCCGAGAACGGCGGCGCCGGCGACTCCTCGGTGCTCACCGCCTACGGCGTCTTCCAGGGCATGCGCGCCTCCGCCCAGCACCTGTGGGGCGACCCGACCCTGCGCGGCCGCAAGGTCGGCGTCGCGGGTGTCGGCAAGGTCGGCCACTACCTGGTGGAGCACCTGATCGAGGACGGCGCCGAGGTCGTGATCACCGACGTCCGCCAGGAGTCGGTGCAGCGCATCCTCGACAAACACCCGGGCAAGGTCACCGCGGTCGCCGACACGGACGCACTGATCCGTGTCGAGGGCCTCGACATCTACGCCCCGTGCGCGCTCGGCGGCGCACTGAACGACGAGACGGTCCCGGCCCTCAACGCCGCGATCGTGTGCGGCGCAGCCAACAACCAGCTGGCCCACCCGGGCATCGAGAAGGACCTCGCGGACCGCGGCATCCTCTACGCCCCGGACTACGTGGTCAACGCGGGCGGTGTCATCCAGGTCGCGGACGAGCTGCACGGCTTCGACTTCGACCGGTGCAAGGTGCAGGCCACGAAGATCTTCGACACCACGCTGGAGATCTTCGCTCGTGCGAAGTCGGACGGTATCCCGCCGGCCGCCGCGGCCGACCGGATCGCCGAGCAGCGCATGGCGGACGGCCGCCGGACCCTGCCGGTGACGGCCTCCTAGGGGCCCGTCGGGGGGCTCGCCGGGGTGCGGGGAGACGGAACTCACTGCACTTCGGCGGGTCGCTCGTCGGGAAAGGGTTAAAATCGCAGCTGACCAGCGAGGACGGGGCGCCTCGTTGGTTCTGCACCGGGGCGCGTCATGCGGGCGGCGTACCGTATGGCCGCGGAAGCAGGTACCGTTAAACCCCTACGGACGGTCTCTCCACGGAGAGCCCGCTCCGAACCATGAACGCGTGTCAGACTCTGGGGCCGTCGAGCCCCGTCACCGAGGGGGTCGAGCCATGGGGCGCGGCCGGGCAAAGGCCAAGCAGACCAAGGTCGCCCGCCAGCTGAAGTACAGCAGCGGCGGGACTGACTTGTCGCGTCTGGCCAACGAGCTGGGCGCATCGACCGCGGAACCGCTGTCTGTCAGCGAGCCGGTCGAGGTAGACGACGATGAGCTGGACGAGGACGACCCGTACGCTCGGTACGCGGACCTCTACAACAGCGATGACGACGACGAGGACGACGAGTCCGGTCCGTCGGCACAGCGTCGCGGCGCTTGACGCCCCGAGGCGTCTGCACGACACGACAAAAACTGAAACCCGGTCCAGGGCGTAGCCCCGGGCCGGGTTTCAGTGCTGCTCAGCTCGCGTAGGAACCGGTGAGGGTGGCACCCTCGGCGTGGTCGCCGCGGTCCAGGATCTCGCCCGCCACCCAGGCGTCGACGCCCCGGTCGGCCAGTGCGGTCAGCGCCACGTCCACCGACTCGGCGGGCACCACGGCCATCATGCCGACGCCCATGTTCAGGGTCTTCTCCAGCTCCAGCTGCTCCACCTGACCGGCCTTGCCGACCAGGTCGAAGACCGCGCCGGGGGTCCAGGTCGAACGGTCGACCGTGGCGTGCAGGTGGTCCGGGATCACCCGGGCCAGGTTGGCCGCGAGGCCACCGCCGGTGATGTGCGAATACGCGTGCACCTCGGCGGTCCGAGTGAGCGCCAGGCAGTCCAGCGAGTAGATCTTGGTGGGTTCGAGCAGCTCCTCGCCGAGGGTCCGGCCGAGCTCCTCCACATGGCTGTCGAGGGACATCCCGGCGCGGTCGAAGAGCACGTGCCGGACCAGCGAGTACCCGTTCGAGTGAAGGCCGGACGAAGCCATCGCGATGACGGCGTCCCCCGTACGGATGCGATCCGCACCGAGGAGGCGGTCGTACTCGACGACGCCGGTGCCGGCGCCCGCCACGTCGAAGTCGTCCGGGCCCAGCAGGCCGGGGTGCTCGGCGGTCTCGCCGCCCACCAGGGCGCAGCCGGCGAGGACACAGCCCTCGGCGATGCCCTTGACGATGGCGGCGACACGCTCGGGGTGCACCTTGCCGACGCAGATGTAGTCGGTCATGAAGAGCGGCTCGGCACCGCAGACGACGATGTCGTCCATGACCATCGCGACCAGGTCGTGGCCGATGGTGTCGTACACGCCCATCTGGCGGGCGATGTCCACCTTGGTGCCGACCCCGTCGGTGGCCGAGGCGAGCAGGGGGCGTTCGTACCGCTTGAGGGCGGAGGCGTCGAAGAGGCCGGCGAAACCGCCGAGGCCGCCGAGGACCTCGGGGCGCTGCGTCTTCTTCACCCACTCCTTCATCAGCTCGACGGCGCGGTCCCCCGCTTCGATGTCGACGCCCGCGGCTGCGTAGCTGGCACCGGTGGTCTTCTCTGTCATGACAGGAGAGAGCTTTCGTGTCGTTACTGCGGTTGGTGCGGGGCCCCGGGAAAAGCCTGAAAGACGGGGCCCCGCGCAGGTGGAGCCGGGGACTTACGGGCGACGGAGCGCGTCGGCGGCGTCCGCGCCGCCGGCCAGCTCGGTCTCCAGGAGCTGCTTGCCGAGGAGCTGCGGGTCCGGGAGCTCCATCGGGTACTCGCCGTCGAAGCAGGCACGGCAGAGGTTGGGCTTCTGGATCGTCGTCGCCTCGATCATCGAGTCGATCGAGATGTACGAGAGGGAGTCCGCGCCCAGCGACGTGGCGATCTCGTCGACCGTCATGCCGTTGGCGATGAGCTCGGCCCGGGTGGCGAAGTCGATGCCGAAGAAGCACGGCCACTTCACCGGCGGCGAGGAGATCCGGATGTGGACCTCGGCCGCGCCGGCCTCGCGGAGCATCTTGACCAGGGCGCGCTGGGTGTTGCCGCGGACGATCGAGTCGTCCACGACCACCAGACGCTTGCCCCGGATGACTTCCTTGAGGGGGTTGAGCTTCAGGCGGATGCCGAGCTGGCGGATCGTCTGCGAGGGCTGGATGAAGGTCCGGCCCACGTAGGCGTTCTTGACCAGGCCCGAGCCGTAGGGGATCCCGCTGGCCTCCGCGTATCCGACCGCGGCGGGCGTGCCGGATTCCGGCGTTGCTATCACCAGGTCGGCGTCGACCGGGGCTTCCTTGGCCAGGCGCCGGCCCATCTCGACACGCGAGAGGTAGACGTTCCGGCCGGCGATGTCGGTGTCCGGGCGCGCCAGGTAGACGTACTCGAAGACACAGCCCTTGGGCTTCGCTTCTGCGAATCGGGAGGTGCGCAGACCGTTCTCGTCGATGGCGACGAGTTCGCCCGGCTCGACCTCGCGGACAAAGCTGGCGCCCACGATGTCGAGGGCGGCGGTCTCGCTCGCGACCACCCAGCCGCGCTCCAGGCGGCCGAGGACCAGCGGGCGGATGCCCTGCGGGTCACGGGCGGTGTAGAGGGTCCCCTCGTCCATGAACACCAGCGAGAAGGCACCCTTGACCTTCGGGAGCACCGCACGGGCGGACTCCTCGATGGTCAGCGGCTTGCCGTCCGCGTCCACCTGGCCGGCCAGCAGGGCCGTGACCAGGTCGGTGTCGTTGGTGGCGGCCACCTGGGTGGCACGGCCGTCCTGACGGGGGAGATCGGCGACCAGCTCGGCGAGCTCGGCGGTGTTCACCAGGTTGCCGTTGTGTCCCAGGGCCAGGGAGCCGTGGGCGGTCGCGCGGAAAGTGGGCTGCGCGTTCTCCCACACGGACGCGCCGGTGGTCGAATAGCGGGCGTGACCGACCGCGATATGACCTTGGAGCGAACCGAGGGAGGTTTCGTCGAAGACCTGGGAAACGAGGCCCATGTCCTTGAAGACGAGGATCTGGGAACCGTTGCTCACAGCGATTCCCGCGGACTCTTGTCCACGGTGCTGCAGCGCATACAGTCCGAAGTAGGTGAGCTTGGCGACCTCTTCACCCGGAGCCCAGACACCGAAGACGCCGCAAGCGTCCTGGGGGCCCTTTTCGCCGGGGAGCAGGTCGTGGTTGAGTCGTCCATCACCACGAGGCACGCTCCCGAGTGTAGGCGAGATCGACCACTGGTCCGAATTGGGGATGGCCGGGAAATGTCACAGCACAGAGGGTGACCGGACGCCTCCGTCCCGGTATTCAGATCACCTTGTCGACACCTACGAAGACATGCGCACGGATGCTCGACCGCGCCGCCCCTCGGTGAAAGCGCCGTCACCCCCGGCCGGGGCCGGCGACCGGACCCCGGTCCGCGGCGCGAGCGGCGCCCGCCGCCATTCCGCGGCGCCGCAACTCCGCCGCAACTCCGCCGCGACGTTGCCCGATTCCGCCCCCGCCCCGCCGCGCCCCGCCGTACCGCGCGCCGCCCGGCAGCCCGCCCGGAGCGGGGCGGAGCCGCCCGGCGGACCGAACCCGGGGAGCCTGTGTCTTCGTACGAGAACCGGCCGCCCCTGGCGCCATCGCACCGGCCGGCGGACTACTCGGCGTCGGAGGGCGCCTCGGCGATCAGGCCCGTGCCGTCGGCGGCGGTGAGGGTCAGCCGTCGGCCCTCGATCCGGGTGGCGAGGGGACCGCTCGCGAACAGGTCGGTCAGCTGCGCCTCGACCTCGCCCGCCGGGCCGTCGCACGCCATCCGCGTGGTGGTGAGCGGCCCAAAGGTGAGCCGGTCGCCGTCGCGGGTGACCCGTGCGCTGAACCGGTTGCAGCCCAGGGTCCCGCTCACGGACAGGTCGGCGGCGATCGTGAACCGCGCCGTACCGGCCGCCCCGGCGGGCAGCGAGGACACCGATGTGCCGCTGATCAGGGACTGAACGGTCCATTCGACCGCGGTGAGCGGTGCGTCCGGGTCCGCGGGCGCCGAGGTCATGGCGATGGTGCTCCCGTCGGGGGTCTTCAGGGTGAGCCGGTCGGGCCCCCGGTCGATGGTCAGGCGCCCGGTGAACAGCGTGGCGAAGGCCGTCTCGAACTCCATGTCCTCGCAGGCCATGGTGGTCGTGGCGCCGGGGGTCACGGTCACCGCGGAGGTGCCCGAGAAGGAGACGGCGGCCGTGAAGCCGTTGCAGCCGTAGTTGCCCTTGACCTGGTCCGCGCCGAAGTCGAGGCGGGCCGATTCGGGTGCGTGCAGGGTGCGGCCGCCCGTGGTCAGGGACTCGACGGCCCAGCGGCCCACGGGATCGGGGAGCACCGTGCCCGCGCCATGGTCCTCGGCCCGGCCGCAGCCGGCCGCGGCGAGCGCGAGTACGAGGGCCAGCCCCGCGGGGATGGGGACGTGCCGGAAGGTACGCATGCCCTTGGGACGAACGCTGTCTCCGGGAGGTTCCACCCCGGCCGCGCCCCCGATCAGCCCATCAGCGGCAGCAGCGCCGACAGGTCGGCCCGCTCGCCGCCGGCCCGCACCTGAGCCGTACCGAGCGCCTCGGCCCATGCGGTACGGCCGGTCGCGAGCCGGATCCAGGTCAGCGGATCGGTCTCCACCACGTTCGGCGGGGTGCCCCGGGTGTGGCGGGGGCCCTCGACGCACTGGACCACCGCGAAGGGCGGGATCCGTACCTCGACCGAACCGCCCGGCGCCTTCAGCGCGAGGGAGTCGGCGAGGAGCCGCGTGCAGGCGGCCAGCGCCTGCCGCTCGATCGGGATGTCCAGTCCCGCGGCCCGGTTCAGGTCGTCGGTGTGGACCACCAGCTCCACGGTCCGGGTGACCAGGAAGTCGGCCAGGGTCATGTCGCCGATCCACAGCTGGAGCACCCGCCCGCCGGGGTTCGCCGCGAGCGCCTCCGCCATGGCTGCGGCCGCCCGCTCGAACAGCTCGGGCAGGGGGGCGCCGGTGAGCGTCTCCCGGGCCGCCTCGGAAATCTTCCCGGCGAGGGACGCGGTGGCGAAGGGCCATTCGGTCGCGGTCAGTTCGGGGACGGCTGCGGGCGGCCGTGCGAGGCCGGCGGCCAGCGAGTCCGCGATCCACGCGACGTGGGCGGCGAGTTCGGCGACGCTCCAGTCCCCGAGCCCGCTGGGCCGCTCCAGCTGATCGGGGCCCAACTCCCCCACGGCTCTTGCGACATGGGCGAACTGTGCGGTCACGGCCGCACGGATCTTCACGGGGTCGTACCTGCGGGTCCTGGGTGCCATGCCGGGAGTCTGCCCGATCAGTCGCCGCCTCCGCAGCCGCCACCGCAGCTGCTGGAGCAACTGCTGGAGCAACTGCTGGAGCCACAGCCGCCGGAGGAACCGCAGGAGCTCCCCGAGCCGCTCGACCGGTCCGCCGCGCGCTGCTTGCGCTTCTCCGCCTCCGCCCGCAGCCCGAGGGCGTACGAGGTGCCCGCCGGCTGCCAGGGCGAGAGCAGGGGGTGCCGGCGGAAGGGCAGCAGCGGCACCGCCCTGACGGCGTCGGTGATCCGGCCGTCCCCGCGGTAGACGGCGTACCTCAGGATCACCTCGGCCCCCTCGCAGGGCACCCCGTACAGGAGCGCCTCGTAGGGCTCGGCGTAGCTGTCGATGTCGTGGTGTTCGACCCGCAGCCGGCTCTCCGCGGCTCCGAGGAGGGTCTCCGGCAGGTGGCTGCTGTATCCGTCCGCGAAGCGGTCCCGGAAGGCGATCAGCGGCCGAGCGGTCGTGGTGTCGGCATCCGCGACCAGCCAGGAGAGCCGGCCGGGCTGCTCCCGGACGCCCACGCGCACCACCGGCTGGGGCCCGTCGTGCAGCCGCCGGGCGGCGCGCCGCGCCGTGAGGCCGCGGCCGAGCAGCGGGACGCCCGGGGCGAGCAGCAGTACGGCCAGGACCTGCTGGACCGTCGCGTCGTACGGGTGCTCCGGGCCGGCTCCGCGGTCCTGCGCGAGACCCCACACCAGCAGCGCGGCGGCGGCCAGGCACAGCGCGGCCCCGGCGGCGAGCAGCCGTCGGCCGCGGCCGCGGTGGCCCTCCGGCAGGTTCTCGGGGATCGGCACCCGGCTGTCCCCGACGGCGGCGAGGAAGAGCTCCCGCTGACGCCGCCGCGCGCGCAGCCTGAGCGCGGACCCGACGAAGGCCCAGAGGCACAGGACGAGCGCCAGCACCCCGCCGGCCCGGGCCGCGGCGTCGGCGGGATCGAGGACGCGGTCGTTCCACAGCGTGTCCGCGGCGATCAGTGGGGTGGACACGAGGGTGGCGGCCGGCAGGAACCGGTACCAGGCGGGCAGGCACAGCAGGAGGACCGCCGGCACGTACCCGGCCCAGGTGGTGCCGGGTTCCGGGACGGCGGAGGGGTTCCAGGCGACGAGGAGGACCGAGAGGAGCACCAGCGGCGCGAGGACCCGGCCGACGGCGATCGGGGCGAAGGCGGCGGGTACGCGCGCTTCGAACCAGCGCTGGGCGTCCGCCACCCGCCAGGCCGGGGCGCCGCCCGTGGGTATCGCGGCGTCCGGCAGGTGTTTGACGATGCTCACGCGGTCAGTATGCGGAGCGGCCCGGCGGGCCAGAAGGGCCGCCGGGCCACGGAAGCGCAACAGTCGCGCGGTGGTGACGGGTCGGGGCCCCGCACGGTCCTCTGTGCGGGGCCCCGGCCGTGTTCCCGCCGGTGATCAGGCCAGCAGGGCGGGGATCGTCGCCTCGTGGGCCTCGCGAAGCTCGGCCAGGGGCAGGCTGAACTCGCCCTGGACCTCGATCTCGTCGCCGTCCACCACGCCGATGCGGGTGACCGGCAGGCCGCGCGCACCGCACATGTCGGTGAAGCGGAGCTCCTCGCTACGCGGGACGGCCACGATGGCGCGGCCCGCGGACTCGGAGAAGAGGAACGTGAAGGCGTCCAGGCCCTCGGGGACCACGACGCGCGCGCCGTTGCCGCCCTTGAGGCAGGACTCGGCGAGCGCCTGGATGACGCCCCCGTCGGACAGGTCGTGCGCGGCGTCGATCATGCCGTCGCGCGAGGCGGAGATGAGGATCTCGGCGAGCAGCTTCTCCCGGCCCAGGTCCACCTTCGGCGGCAGGCCTCCGAGGTGGTCGTGGACGACCTGGGACCAGGCCGAGCCACCGAACTCGGCGGCGGTGTCGCCGAGCAGGTAGAGCAGCTGGCCCGCCTCCGCGAACGCCATCGGCGTACGGCGGTTGACGTCGTCGATCACGCCGAGGACGGCCACGACCGGGGTCGGGTGGATCGCGACGTCGCCGGTCTGGTTGTAGAGGGAGACGTTGCCGCCGGTCACCGGGGTGCCCAGCTCCAGGCAACCGTCCGCGAGACCGCGGGTGGCCTCGGCGAACTGCCACATGACGCCCGGGTCCTCGGGGGAGCCGAAGTTCAGGCAGTCGGAGATCGCCAGCGGCTTGGCTCCGGTCGCGGCGACGTTGCGGTATGCCTCGGCCAGGGCCAGCTGCGCGCCCGTGTACGGGTCGAGCTTGGCGTAGCGGCCGTTGCCGTCCGTCGCCATGGCCACGCCGAGGTTGGACTCCTCGTCGATGCGGACCATGCCCGCGTCCTCGGGGTGCGCCAGCACGGTGTTGCCCTGCACGAAGCGGTCGTACTGGTCGGTGACCCAGGACTTCGAGGCCTGGTTCGGGGACGCGACCAGGGCCAGGACCTGCGCGCGCAGCTCCTCGGAGGTCTGCGGGCGGGGCAGCTTGCCCGCGTCGTCCGCCTGGAGGGCGTCCTGCCACTCGGGGCGGGCGTAGGGGCGGTGGTAGACCGGGCCCTCGTGGGCGACGGTACCCGGGGGGACGTCCACGATCTGCTCACCGTGCCAGAAGATCTCCAGGCGCTCGCCGTCGGTCACCTCACCGATCACGGTGGCGATGACGTCCCACTTCTCGCAGATCTCCAGGAAGCGGTCGACGTGCCGCGGCTCGACGATCGCGCACATGCGCTCCTGCGACTCGCTCATGAGGATCTCCTCGGGCGAGAGCGTCGCGTCACGCAGCGGGACGGTGTCGAGCTCGACGCGCATGCCGCCGGAGCCGGCCGAGGCCAGCTCGGAGGTGGCGCAGGACAGGCCGGCGCCGCCGAGGTCCTGGATGCCCGCGACCAGCTTCTCCTTGAAGATCTCCAGGGTGCACTCGATGAGGAGCTTCTCCTGGAACGGGTCGCCGACCTGGACGGCGGGGCGCTTGGTGGGCTTGGTGTCGTCGAAGGTCTCGGACGCGAGGACCGAGACGCCGCCGATGCCGTCGCCGCCGGTGCGGGCGCCGTAGAGGATGACCTTGTTGCCGGGGCCGGAGGCCTGGGCGAGGTGGATGTCCTCGTGCTTCATGACGCCGATGCAGCCGGCGTTGACGAGCGGGTTGCCCTGGTAGCAGGCGTCGAAGACGACCTCGCCGCCGATGTTGGGCAGGCCCAGGCAGTTGCCGTAGCCGCCGATGCCCGCGACGACGCCCGGCAGGACGCGCTTGGTGTCGGGGTGGTCGGCCGCGCCGAAGCGCAGCGGGTCGACGACGGCGACCGGGCGGGCGCCCATGGCGAGGATGTCGCGGACGATGCCGCCGATGCCCGTGGCCGCGCCCTGGTAGGGCTCGATGTAGCTCGGGTGGTTGTGCGACTCGACCTTGAAGGTGACCGCGTAGCCCTGGCCGACGTCGACGACGCCGGCGTTCTCGCCGATGCCGACGAGCATCGCGTCGTTCTGGGGGACCTTCTCGCCGAACTGCTTCAGGTGGACCTTGCTGCTCTTGTACGAGCAGTGCTCGGACCACATGACCGAGTACATGGCGAGCTCGGCGCCGGTCGGGCGGCGGCCGAGGATCTCCCGGATCCGGGCGTACTCGTCCTCCTTGAGGCCGAGCTCCTTCCACGGCTGGGAGGCGTCCGGGGTTTCGGTGGCGTTCTTGACGGTGTCGAGGCTCATGCGCTGACCAGCTTCTTCAGGACCGACGTGAAGAACGGGAGGCCGTCGGTGCGGCCGGTCCCGATCAGCGGTTCGACCGCGTGCTCGGGGTGCGGCATCAGGCCGACGACGTTGCCCTCGGCGTTGGTGATGCCGGCGATGTCGCGGAGCGACCCGTTCGGGTTCACGTCCAGGTACCGGAAGGCCACTCGGCCTTCGGCCTCCAGTTCGTCGAGCGTGCGCTCGTCGGCGACGTACCGGCCGTCCATGTTCTTGAGCGGTACGGAGATCTCCTGGCCGGCGCTGTAGTCGCCGGTCCACGCGGTCTCCGCGTTCTCCACCCGCAGCTTCTGGTCGCGGCAGATGAAGTGCAGGTGGTTGTTGCGGAGCATCGCCCCCGGCAGCAGGTGGGCCTCGGTGAGGACCTGGAAGCCGTTGCAGATGCCGAGGACCGGCATGCCGGCCCTGGCCTGCTCGATGATGGTCTCCATCACCGGCGAGAAGCGGGAGATGGCCCCGGCGCGCAGGTAGTCCCCGTAGGAGAAGCCGCCCGCGAGGACGACCGCGTCGACCTGGTGCAGGTCCTTGTCGCGGTGCCAGAGCGAGACCGGCTCGGCCCCCGCGAGGCGGACGGCGCGCAGCGAGTCACGGTCGTCGAGCGTTCCGGGGAACGTGACGACTCCGATGCGAGTGGTCACCGTCAGGCCTCGACCTTCACGGTGAAGTCTTCGATGACGGTGTTGGCGAGGAACGTTTCGGCCATCGTGTGGATGCGGTCGAGGGCGGCCTGGTCGACCGGTCCCTCCACTTCCAGTTCGAAGCGCTTCCCCTGACGGACGTCGGCGATGCCCTCGAAGCCCAGGCGCGGCAGTGCACGCTGCACCGCCTGGCCCTGGGGGTCGAGGATCTCCGGCTTGAGCATGACGTCGACTACGACGCGTGCCACTGGCACTCCCGATGAGGTGGTTGGTGCAAGGCGGTTCCATCAGCGTACCCGGCCGAAATTTCTACGCGGGTAGATATGGAAGCGGCTTGATCACCGCGCCGTTTCGGCTTCACCAACGCTTCGCAAAATCCCCAGGAAAACCACGTACCCGGCATTGCGACGGGACACGCGGAGAGAATTAACTGAGCTTCACAATGCAATGGGAATCGAGGTACAAAGGAATCAACCGGGATTCCGGTCGAAAGTTGCATTGCTCCAGAACATCCGAACAGGCGACATCGCCGCACGTCAGCAGGTGGCGGTGTCGCACGAAGGGACCGATATCCGTGGCGCAGCGCGTAGTAGTGACGCTCTCCGACGACATCGACGGCGGAGAAGCGGCGGAAACGGTCATGTTCGCCCTGGACGGTAAGTCGTACGAGATCGACCTGAATGCGGCCAACGCAAAGAAACTGCGGAAGAGCCTCGCGCCCTTCGTGGCCGCCGGACGCCGCCGGTCGCGCTCGGGGAAGACCTTCAAGCACACCTCGGTCGCGCCCGACCCGGCGGTCGTCCGCGCCTGGGCCCGGTCCAACCAGCACGACGTGCCGCCGCGGGGCCGCATCCCGAAGAAGATCTACGAGGCCTACAACGCGGCCCACTGAGGGCCGATTTGCCAAGGCCCCCCACCCGTCCGCTAGTGTGTGGATCACGCCGAAGGGGCCGGACCGCAGGTCAGACCCTCCGAGGTCGTGCGGGTGTAGTTCAGTAGCAGAACATCCCTCTTCCAGAGGGAAGGCGCAGTGTGCGATTCCTGTCACCCGCTCTGCATGACTTTCCGACCACTCAGGTGGATCGGGTAGAGTGATGCACGTACTGCCCCGGCAGTGCACTGCTTGCGGACGTAGCTCAGTTGGTAGAGCACCACCTTGCCAAGGTGGATGTCGCGCGTTCGAGTCGCGTCGTCCGCTCTGTGAAGGAAGGCCCCGATCATTCCGATCGGGGCCTTCTTCGTATTTCCCCTTTCGCCGCCGACGGCCGCGGAACGCCCTGACAAATGTCATCGCCGGTCGTGACAACGCGCACTGCCGGGCCGCTCCGGACGCCGCGACGCTTGATCCATGACTGACACCGTGATCCAAGCCCGGGACCTGCGCCGGGGCTACGCCGGAGGATTCGAGGCCGTACGAGGCGTCTCCTTCTCCGTGGCGCGGGGTGAGGTCTTCGCCCTGCTCGGCACCAACGGCGCGGGCAAGACCTCCACCGTCGAAGTGCTGGAGGGACTCGCCGCGCCGAGCGGCGGGCAGGTCCGCGTCTTCGGCCTCGACCCCCTCACCCGGCGGGCCGAGGTCCGGCCGCGCACCGGGGTCATGCTCCAGGAGGGCGGCTTCCCCTCGGACCTATCGGTCGTCGAGACCGTGCGGATGTGGGGCGGGGTCACCACCGGCGCCCGCCCGGCGGCCGAGGTGCTGGAGCTGGTCGGCCTGACCGCGCGCTCCGGCGTACGCGTGAAGCAGTTGTCCGGCGGGGAACGGCGGCGCCTGGACCTGGCGCTGGCCCTGCTCGGCCGACCCGAGGTGCTCTTCCTGGACGAGCCCACCACCGGCATGGACCCCGAAGGGCGCCGGGAGACCTGGGCCCTGGTGCGCGCACTGCGGGAGCAGGGCACCACGGTGCTGCTGACCACGCACTACCTGGAGGAGGCAGAGGAGCTCGCGGACCGCCTCGCGATCCTCCACGAGGGCGAGCTGGTCCTGTCCGGGACCCCGGCCGAGGTGACCGCCACCCGGCCGGCCCGGATCCGCTTCGCCCTGCCCGCCGGGACGCCCGCCGCCCGGCTGCCGCTGTCGTTGCGGGCGGCCGCCTTCGGGCAGCGCGTGGAGATCCGTACCGAGGCGCTCCAGGAGACCCTGGCCGAACTGCTCGGCTGGGCCCGGGAGAACGGCGTGGAACTGGGCGGGCTCGACGCCCGGTCCGCCTCCCTGGAGGAGGCCTTCCTGGAGATCGCCCGGAACCGCCGCAACACCGGCGACCGCACCGGTCGCACCGGCCACGGCAGTCACGACAGTCACGACGACACCATGGCGGGGACCCGATGAGCACGCTCACCCTGAACGCCGGCCGGATCACCGCGCTCGGCCGCTCCGAGCTCACCCTGCTGGTGCGCAACCGGGCCGCACTCGGCGTGGCCCTCCTGATGCCCCTGCTGATGGTGTTCGTCCTGCGCTCCTCCCTCACCGGCGTCGAAGGCGCCGCGGCCGTCGGCGAGGCCACCCTGACCGGCGGGATCGGCATGGTGCTGCTCCTCGTCGTCTACATGAACCTGGTCTCCGCCTACGTCGCCCGGCGCGAGGAGCTCGTCCTGAAGCGGCTGCGCACCGGCGAGGCCCGGGACCTGGAGATCCTGGCCGGGACGGCGCTGCCCGCCGCCTGCCTGGCGCTCGGCCAGATCGCCGTCCTCGCGGTCGCCGGGGCGTTCGCCCTGGACGTGCGCATGCCGCAGAACCCGCTGCTGCTCGTGGCGGCCGTCTTCGCCGGCCTCCTGCTACTGGCCGCGCTGTCCGCGGTGACCAGCTCCTTCACCCGCACCGTGGAGACCGCCGGCCTCACCACGCTGCCGCTGTTCCTGGCGACCGTGCTCGGCTCGGGGCTGTTCGCCCCGACGGACTCGCTGCCCGACCTGGCGGCCTCGCTGTGCGAACTGTTGCCGCTGAGCGGCGTGATGGTCCTCGTACGGGCCGGCTGGAGCGGCGGAGCGGAGGGCGGGGACCTGCTGGGCGCCGGACTGAACGTGCTGGCCTGGATCGTGATCAGCGTGTTTGCTGTCCAGCGGTGGTTCCGCTGGGAACCGCGTCGCTAGGACGAGTCGGGGGACGGGAACCGTGTCGAAGCTGACCGGGTGGTGGAAGAACCGCAGCACCGCGGGGAAGGTCGAGCTCTACACCCGGGGGTCGTTCTACGTCTTCGTGCTCTTGGAGATCCTGTCCTTCGCGCTGACCCCGCTGGCCGCCGCGGCCGCCGACGGGACCTCCTTCGTGGTGCCCCTCTCGCTCTTCCTGATGATGTGCGCGCACGCGGTCCTGTGCGGGGTGCTCACCTCCCGGGCACTGCACTGGGTGGTGGGGCGGCGTGAGCGCCCCACCCGACTGGCAGTGGCCACCGCCCTGGTGACGGCGGGATGCGTCCTGGCCGTCCTCACCGTGCGGACCACCGGGGAGTCCCAAGCGACCGTGGCACCGACCATGGTGGCCGGACTGGCCTGGTTCACCTCCGGATCGCTCGTCCTGTGCCTGAAGTCGGTACGGCGGATGTGGTACGTCGCCGCGGCGGCGGCCGTCGCCACCGGGCTGGCCGCCCTGAGCCTCGGCATGCCGGTGGGGAAGGCGCTCGGGTACGCCGTCGGCGTGCTGCTGGGAGGCCTGTTCTTCGGAGCCACCAGCGGGTTCTCCGGCTGGCTGCTGAGGACCGTCTACGAGCTGGACCGCTCCCGCGAGGTCCAGGCACGGCTGGCGGTGGCCGAGGAACGGCTGCGCTTCGGCCGCGACCTGCACGACGTGATGGGCCGCAACCTGGCCGTGATCGCCCTCAAGAGCGAGCTGGCCGTCCAGCTGGCCCGGCGCGAACGCCCCGAGGCGGTGGAGCAGATGATCGAGGTCCAGCGGATCGCCCGGGAGTCCCAGCGGGAGGTCCGGGACGTGGTGCGCGGCTACCGGGAGGCGGACCTCGCGGTGGAGCTGGAGGGAGCGCGCGGGGTGCTGAGCGCGGCCGGGATGGAGTGCCGGGTCGACTTCCGGCCGGACCGGGAGCTCCCCTCGGAGGTCCAGTCGGCACTCGGCTGGGTGGTCCGCGAAGCCACGACGAACGTGCTGCGGCACGGGGACGCGCAGCGCTGCCGAATCCGGCTGGCGGCTCCGGCGAGCGGCCCCGTGACGCTCGTGGTGGAGAACGACGGCGCGCCGGAGGCTCCTGCCGGGCCGCCCGGCTCGGGACTGGCCGGGCTGCGGGAGCGGCTCGCCGCGCTGGAAGGAACCCTGGAGGCGGGGCTGGTCGGTGACGGCCGGTTCCGGCTGCGTGCGGAGATACCGGGCCCACGGCTCGACGGACTGGAGGTGCGGGCGTGAGCCCGGTACGCGTACTGCTCGCCGACGACGAGCACTTGATCCGCGGGGCGCTGGCGGCGCTCCTCGCTCTGGAGGACGACCTGCTGGTCGTCGCGGAGGCGGCGTCCGGCCCCGAGGCGCTGGCGATGGCACGGGCGCACCGCCCGGACGTGGCGGTGCTGGACCTGCAGATGCCGGGGGCGGACGGTGTGAGTGTCGCCACATCCCTGCGGGCCGAACTCCCCGACTGCAAGACGATGATCGTGACCAGTCACGGGCGTCCGGGACACCTGAAGCGGGCGCTGGCGGCGGGGGTGCGCGCCTTCGCCCCGAAGACGGTCTCGGCGCAGCGGCTGGCCGAGCTGATCCGGACCGTGCACGCCGGAGGCCGTTACGTGGACCCCGAGTTGGCGGCCGACGCGATCAGCGCCGGGGACTCCCCGCTGACCGCGCGGGAGGCCGAGGTGCTGGAGCTGGCGGGGGACGGGGCGCCGATCGCGGAGATCGCGGAGCGGGCCTCGCTGTCGCAGGGGACGGTCCGCAACTACCTGTCCTCGGCGGCCACGAAGCTGGGCGCCGAGAACCGTCATGCGGCAGTGCGTCTCGCGAGGGAGCGAGGTTGGGTATAGTAGGTCTCGCCTTACGGCGCCTGCGGACATAGCTCAGTTGGTAGAGCACCACCTTGCCAAGGTGGATGTCGCGCGTTCGAGTCGCGTTGTCCGCTCTGTAAGGAAGAAGCCCCGGTCCTCGGACCGGGGCTTCTTCGTTCCCTACGACCAGTCCAGGCCGGTCAGACGCTCGTACGCTTCGATGTACTTCGCGCGGGTCTGCGCGACGACCTGCGTCGGGAGGGCCGGCGGCGGCAGTTCGCCCTTCGGGTCCCAGCCGGAGGCCGCGGAGGCCAGCCAGTCACGGACGTACTGCTTGTCGAAGGAGGGCTGGGAACGCCCCGGCTCCCACTGGTCGGCGGGCCAGAAGCGGGAGGAGTCCGGGGTCAGCACCTCGTCCGCGGCGACCAGCGCGTGGTCCTTCGGGTCGAAGCCGAACTCGAACTTGGTGTCGGCCAGGATGATCCCGCGCTCACGGGCGATGTCCCGGGCGCGGCTGTACACGGCGAGGGTGGTCTGGCGCAGCAGCGCGGCCGTCTCGGCTCCGGTGGTGCGCGCGACCTCCTCGTAGGAGACGTTCTCGTCGTGCTCGCCCACCTCGGCCTTGGCAGCCGGGGTGAAGATCGGGCCGGGCAGCTCGGAGCCGTCCACGAGGCCTTCGGGAAGACCGAGGCCGCAGACGGTGCGGGTCTTGTTGTACTCGGCGAGGCCCGAGCCGGTGAGATAGCCGCGGGCCACGCACTCGACCGGGACCATGTCGAGGTTCTTGCAGACCAGCGTGCGGCCGGCCCAGTCGGCGGGGGCACCGGCGGGCAGCTCGGTGGAGATGACGTGGTTCGGGACGAGGTCCGCGAGCTGGTCGAACCACCACAGGGAGAGCTGGGTCAGGACGCGGCCCTTGTCCGGGATCTCGGTGGGCAGCACCCAGTCGAAGGCGGAGATGCGGTCGCTGGCGACCATGACGAGGCGGCCGTCCTCGTCCTGGTAGAGGTCGCGCACCTTGCCGGTGTGGAGGTGGACGAGGCCCGGAACCTGAACCGGCTCGGGCTTTTCGACGAATCCGGACACGGGGTCTCCCTGTGGTTCTGTATGAAGCGCACCCCGATTCTCGCGCACCCGGCCGCCCACCCCCGGACAGGGGGTGTGTCGGCCGAGCCCGGTCGGGTCAGTCGTGCTTGCAGATCCGGTCGAGGAGGTTGGCCGTGGCCCGCTGCACGCGCTCGTCGACGTGGCCGGGACGGTCGAGGGCCGGGGACCAGGCGAACGTGCCGGAGGCGAAGACCAGCGCCCCGCTGGGGGCCCGGTAGAGGGAGGTCTCCTGGTGACGGCGCTGACCCTCGCTGTCGAGGTACGGGGAGTGCGCGAGCAGGATCCGGTCCTGGTGCTCGGGGAGCTGGGTGCGCGGGAAGTACCGGTCGGCCTCGCCTGCGACCAGGCCGGGCAGTTCGTCGTTCTCGCCGGCGCCGGTGGAGTCCCACAGCCAGTGCGTGGCGTTGCGCACGATCATCGGGGCGGGTTCCGGGACCCGGCCCGCGTACTGGATGCCGAGCAGCTGCTGCTCCGGGCGGTCGACCTCGCGCCAGAGGGCGGGGCGGCCCGGTCCGCGGCGTTTTCGGCAGGTGAGCAGCCGGTCGGGGACGCCGGAGGGCGACGGGCCGAGCTCGACCTGCCAGTACATGGTGTTCGCGGAGAGGAACACGAGGGAGGTTCCGTGGTGGCGCGCCCGCTCGACGGTGCGGCGCATCGGGGCCGACCAGTACTCGTCGTGGCCGGGGAAGACCAGGCCGCGGTAGCGGGTCGGGTCGATGCGGCCGGCGTGCAGGTCGCGGGTGTCGGCGTAGGCGATGTCGTAGCCGTAGCGCTCGGCCCAGCGGATGAAGTCGTAGGCGTGGCCGACGTGGAGGGGCAGGCCGGCGCCCGCGTAGGGCCGGTCGAAGGAGACGGTGACGGCCGCGTCCCGCTCGCCGAGGAGGCGGCCCGCCTCGTCCCATGCGTGGTAGAGGCTGGCGCCCGTCCGGCCGTCCTCCGGGTAGAGGTTGTAGGCCTGCCACGTGATGTCGGGGAGCAGGAGCAGCAGGTCGGCGGGGTGGTCGTCGCGGACCGTGAAGGGGATGTGGGAGCGGTAGCCGTCGGCGGTGGTCAGGACGGCGACGTACGCGCCGACGCTCCAGTAGGACGGGACCTGCAGGCGCCAGGAGAGCCACCAGTGGTGGCAGGAGACGGTACGGTCCGCGGCGAGGGGGGCGGGCTGGACGATGCCGGAGAGGCGGGGGCTCGTGGTGATTTTCGAGGCGCCGTCGCCGCCGTAGTGGCCGATCCGGTAGACGTCGACGGAGAACTGCTGGGGCGGGTCGACGGTGATGTGGAAGTCGATGGCCTCGCCCGGGGCTACCGCGCCGGTGGAGGCGAAACCCTTGATCTGACGGTGCACGTCGTCGGCGGTGCGGGGGCCTCCGTTGCCGCGGGCCCGGGGGATCTGGCCGGTGCCGGCGACCGCGGCGGCCGGGTCCACGTACCAGGGGACGACCTGGCCGGTGTCGTCGAAGTAGAGCTCACTGCCCCGGAACCAGGGCAGGGGGCCCTGCCCGAAGGGGTCGTTCACCGCGTGCGCGAGCGCACCCGACTCCCAACGCCGGATCTGGTCGGTACCCATGACCGTTCCCCTCCCTCGCTCCCCCGGTCGGCATGCGTCGCCTCGGTGCGTGGCGCTCGTGGCGCCGGTACGGCAGTGCGCGGAGATCCGCTTCGGGATCGTCCAGCCGCGACCGGTCCCAGCACATCACATAACGCACGCAGTCCGTCACCGTTCGTCGCGAATTGACGAGAACGGAACAATGGCATCCGTATATCCGTGCGATGCGTCGCCGCTCCGGGGCGGTTTCGGGGGTGTCTCAGACCAGCCGGACGGGCTTCTCCGTGCGGACCCCGAGGGCCGAAAGCCAGTCCCGCAGCGGCCCCGGGTCGCCGTCCTCGACCAGGCGGAGCACGCGGGGTGCGAGATCCGTCCGGCGGTCGCCGCCGACGAGCAGGACCGGTCCGTCGAGCCAGTCCATTCCGGGGGCGGCCCCAGCCGAGTCCACGGCAGCGCAGCACACCATCGCCGTCACGTGGTCGGCCAGCAGATCCCGGCCGCTGCGCGGCGGCTGGAGCGGGAAGAGCGGTACGGCGTCCGCGCCGCGCGCCTTCGCGGCCGCACCGGCCGCGCCCGCGGCCCGCTCGGCACGGGCCAGGTCGGCGCTGAGCCGCCCGGCCAGGGCCTCGCCGAGCGCTCCCTCACCGGCGGCGCCCGTGAGGCAGCCCAGCACCCGCTCCAGCGTGGGCCCGGCGAAGCCGTCCACACCGCGGGGCACCGCGGCGGCGGCCTCGATCGTGGCGGATCCCGCTGTACCCGAAGCGCCGGACGGAGCCGGCGAGCCGGCGGCTCCGGCAGCGGCGGGAGCCACCGGGGCGACGGCGGTGACGGGGGCGACCGGAGCAGTGGACCCGGCACCGGCCGGTCCCGGGTCACCAGCGGACGCGGAGCCGCCGACTGCCCCGGCAGGTCCCGCGGGCGGTCCCGCAGGGGCGGCGAGCGCGTCCAGCGCGGCGTGCAGGCGGGCCGCCTCCGCCCGCCACGTGCGGTCCACGACCTCTTCGGGATAGGCCGCCCAGTCCACCGGGGACCAGTCCGGCCCGGCCTCGGCCGGGCCTCCGTGGAAGAGCCGCGCGGCCAGCAGCGAGGTCGCTTCGTCGATCACGCCGGGCTGCTCCAGCAGGTCACAGGCGGGCCGCTCGCCGAGGCGCGAAGTGAAGCCCTCGGCCAGCCGGTCCCGCCGGGACAGCTCGGTCAGCGCCGAGACCACCCCGGCGTCCAGGTGCGCGGGCCAGCGGCCCATCCGCCAGGCGGGCAGGGCCACCCGGGTCAGCAGCCGGTCCCAGCCCGCGTAGGCGAGGCCGACCTGCTCCTGGGCGACGATGCGCAGCCCGTAGTCCACACCCTGTGCACGGTCCGAGGCGGCGGCAGCCACCCCGCGCTCCATCTCGGCGGCGTCCGTCCTGCACAGCCTCAGCAGTAGCCGGGCCGGACCGGCGATCCAGCCGAGACCTCGGCGACTGCCCACGTCCACGGCGGCGTCCAGGCCCCGTACGAAGCCTCGCGCGTCGGCTATGTCCGGGTGCGCGGAAGGACCTGTACCGGCGACGACCGGCGCAAGCACGGCCCGCAGCTCTGCGACCCGCATCCACCACAGGAACGGCGAGCCGATCACCAGTACGGGAGCCGCGCCGGGCGCGGACCGGGAACCGCCGGCCGCGCCGCTGCGGCGGTGGGCCGGATGGGCGCGGTCCTCCAGCCAGCTGTCGCAGTCCGGCGTCAGGGCTATCGCGGAGGGCGGCGGTACGTCCATCCGGTCGGCCAGGTCCCGCACCAGTCGGTAGAGATCGGGGGCCGCGGCCTCGGACAGCGACACCGTCGGCGTCACCGCCGGGCTCGCCCGCAACACCACCGCGGCGAAGATCCCGGCAAGGAGCAGCACCACCGCCGCAACCACGCACACCACGAGCGTCACGGCGGCCCAGGGCTCGCCACCCAGCCGGCCCGTCGCCCGGGCGGCCACCAGCACCACCGCGAGGGCGGCGGGCAGCAGCGCCACGGCCAGGGCCCGGCTGCGCACGCGCAGCACGGCCAGAGCGCGGGACCGCGCGGACGGAACGCCCGCTTCCATGATCGAACCGATTCCGGACACGGCCGGTCTCACCCCCTCTGCCCTGCGGCTGCGTTGCTCACTCCCCCACTGTGACACCCGCCACTGACATCGCAAGGTCGGTGGGCCAAGTGCCGGAATGCCTGCGCCGCACCCTAGTTGGGGCGCGCCCGGCCGTCAGGCAGACGAGGTGACGATCACCCGATGGAATGGCTTTGGGTAAAGGTGGGTGCGTTCGAACGAGGCCGGATGCAGTCGCACGCGAACACGCCCGCGGGCCCGGGCGCGTGAGATGCGCACCGGGCCCGCGGGTCTGCGGAGCCGCTGGTCAGCCGAGCCCGGCCGCCTTGGCGGCGATGTCGGTACGGTGCTGCGAGCCGTCCAGGCGGATGCGCGCGACCGCCTTATACGCCTTCTCGCGCGCCTGCGCCAGATCGGAACCGGTCGCCGTCACCGAGAGCACGCGACCCCCCGCGCTGACGACGGCGTCGCCCTCGCTGCGGGTTCCGGCGTGCAGCACGTAAGCGTCGGGCGCGTCCTCGGCCGCCACCTCGGCCAGGCCCTCGATCGGGTCCCCGGTGCGGGGGGTGCCGGGGTAGTTGTGGGAGGCGATGACGACCGTGACGGCGGCGTCCTCGCGCCACACGAGCGGCGGCTCGTCGGCCAGCGTGCCGCTGGCGGCGTTCAGGAGCACGCTCGCGAGCGGGGTGCGCAGCCGGGCCAGCACCACCTGGGTCTCGGGGTCGCCGAAACGGGCGTTGAACTCGATGACCCGGGTGCCGCGGCCGGTGATCGCGAGGCCGGCGTAGAGCAGTCCCGAGAAGGGGGTGCCGCGGCGGCGCAGTTCGTCGACGGTCGGCTGGAGCACGAGCTCCATGACCTCGTCGACCAGCTTCGGGTCGGCCCAGGGCAGCGGCGAGTAGGCACCCATGCCGCCGGTGTTGGGGCCCTGGTCGCCGTCCAGGGCGCGCTTGAAGTCCTGGGCGGGCTGGAGCGGGACGACGGTAACGCCGTCGGTGATGGCGAAGAGGGAGACCTCGGGGCCGTCGAGGTACTCCTCGATGACCACCCGGTCGCAGGCGAGGGCGTGCGCGCGGGCCGCGTGCCGGTCCTCGGTGACCACCACACCCTTGCCGGCCGCCAGACCGTCGTCCTTGACCACGTAGGGGGCGCCGAAGGCGTCGAGGGCCGCGTCCACCTCCTCCGGGGTGGTGCAGACGTAGCTGCGTGCGGTCGGGACCCCGGCCGCCGCCATCACGTCCTTGGCGAAGGCCTTGGAGCCTTCGAGCTGCGCCGCCTCGGCGGACGGGCCGAAGACGGGGATGCCGACGGCGCGCACGGCGTCGGCGACCCCGGCGACCAACGGGGCCTCCGGGCCCACGACGACCAGGTCGGCGCCGAGTTCGGTCGCGAGAGCGGCGACGGCTTCGCCGTCGAGGGCGTCGACCGGGCGGAGCTCGGCCACCTCGGCGATGCCGGCGTTGCCGGGAGCGCAGTACAGCGCGGAGACGTCGGGGTCGAGGGACAGAGAGCGGCACAGGGCGTGTTCGCGGGCGCCGCCGCCGATGACGAGGACCTTCACGCCGCTCAGCCTAGCCCGGACGGCGGCGACGCCTTCGTGCGGCCACCCAACCGAGACGTCCTATTCGTTTGTGTATTCCTCCACAACCGTGGCTCCGAGCTCCCGCACGATCAGGTCGTGTCCGGTCAGCGCGCTCTCGACGAGGTCGGGGTCGTCGTCCTCGGCGAAGTCGTCCTCGGGAGCGACCGGCGCGGGCGGCTGCGCGGCCGGGGGCGGCGACGGGGCGGCGGACTGCTGAGGCTGCTGCGGCTGGTGAGGCTGCTGGGACGGCTGCTGAGGCTGCGCGGCCGGGGCCTGAGGAGCGGGGACCTGCTGCGGCGGGGGCGGGGGCGGGCTGTACGCCGGGGCGGGCGCGGGCGGCCCGCCGTACGACTGGCCGGGGGCGGACACCGGGGCCGGGCCGCCGCCCACGACGGCGTCGATCTTCCAGTTGACCTGGAACTGCTCGGCCAGGACCGCCTTGAGCACGTCCTCGCTGCCGCTGCTGGCGAAGTTGTCGCGGGCTCCGGCATTGGGGGAATCCCAGCTGAAGTGTGGTCCCGTCGAAGCCGGTGACCTGGGCGTTCTGGCTGAGCAGGATCCAGGTGAAGCGACGGCGGTTCTTTACGGCGTCCAGGACGGCGGGCCACATCGCCTGGACCTGTCCGGCACCGGCGGCCATGCCGGGGGAGGGGACGGGCGCGGCGGGCGCCGCGGCGGCGGGTGCGGGCGCCGGGGCGGCCGGAACGTGACCAGGTGCGGGCGCGCCCTGGCCGGCCGCGGCCGCGCTCGGCCAGGCGCCGGGGGCGGGAGCCGCGGCGGCGGGCCGGGCAGCCGGGGCTCCGCTCCCGGGCTGCGCGGCTCCGGGCCACGCCCCGGGGGCGGGCTGCGCGGGAGCGGCGGACGGGGTGGGCGGCGCGGCCTCCTGGTGCACCGGGGCGGGAGCCGGAACGGGGGCGGGTGCCTGGGCCGGAGCCGGAGCCGGAGCAGCGGCCTGAGCCGGAGCCGCGGCCGGGGTCCGGGCGGCGGCCCGGGCGGCCGCGGGACCCCCGCCCGGACCGGCCGGGGCCATGGCATGCGCCTCGGGCCCGGGTACGTAGCCCATGGCGGGCGGCCCGGCGGCGAAGGCGGCGGCCCCGCCGCGCTCCAGGCGGTCCAGGCGGGCTTGGAAGGACCGCTCGTCGTCGAAGGCGGCGGGAAGCAGCACCCGGGCGCAGATCAGCTCCAACTGCAGCCGCGGCGAGGTCGCGCCTCGCATCTCGGTGAGGCCCGCGTTGACCAGGTCCGCGGCGCGCGAGAGCTCGGCGGCACCGAACACGGACGCCTGGGCCTGCATCCGCTCCACGACATCGGCGGGGGCGTCGATCAGCCCCTTCTCCCCGGCGTCGGGCACGGCGGCGAGGATGACCAGGTCACGCAACCGCTCCAACAGGTCGGCGACGAAGCGGCGCGGGTCGTTCCCGCCCTCGACGACCCGGTCGACGACCTCGAACGCGGCCGCGCCGTCCCCGGACGCGAAGGCGTCGACGACGGAGTCGAGGAGCGAGCCCTCGGTGTAGCCGAGAAGCGAGGTGGCCATGGCGTATGTCACACCCTCCTCGCCCGCGCCGGCGAGGAGCTGGTCCATGACGGACATCGAGTCACGCACGGACCCGGCGCCGGCGCGCACGACGAGCGGCAGCACGCCGTCCTCGACCCGAGCGCCCTCACGGCCGCAGACCTCACCCAGGTACTCCCGGAGGGTGCCGGGCGGCACGAGACGGAACGGGTAGTGGTGGGTCCTGGACCGGATGGTCCCGATCACCTTCTCCGGCTCGGTGGTGGCGAAGATGAACTTGAGGTGCTCCGGCGGCTCCTCGACCACCTTCAGCAGGGCGTTGAAGCCCGCCGAGGTCACCATGTGGGCCTCGTCGATGATGTAGATCTTGTAGCGACTGGACGCGGGCCCGAAGAAGGCCTTCTCACGCAGGTCGCGGGCGTCGTCCACGCCACCGTGCGAGGCGGCGTCGATCTCGATGACGTCGATGGACCCCGGGCCGTTCCTGGCGAGGTCGCGGCAGGACTGGCACTCCCCGCAGGGGGTAGGGGTGGGGCCCTGCTCACAGTTCAGGCACCGGGCGAGGATGCGCGCGCTGGTGGTCTTTCCACACCCGCGCGGCCCGCTGAACAGGTACGCGTGATTGACCCGGTTGTTCCGCAGGGCCTGCATCAGGGGCGCGGTGACATGCTCCTGACCGATGACCTCGGCGAACGATTCCGGGCGGTAGCGGCGGTACAGCGCAAGGGACGACACGTCTACGAGGTTATCCGGGCCCACCGACAGCGGCGGCCCGCCGGCGCCGCGCAGGCCTCCGGAACGCAAAGCGCCCCCCACGCACCCGCCAGAGCCCACTTACCCTTGCTGCCTTCCGGCCCTGGGGGAGTTGGGTGAGATAGCGCCACGTGAGGGGCTGGGCCCCACCCTAGCGGATCCACGCCCCCGGTATCGACCCCGCCCGCGCCCCCACCCCCCGAGCCGACCCCGCCGGATCCCCTCCGAACGATCACGTTCGCGAGCACCCCTCCACGTCTTGTATTGTTTGCGGCGGAGGATTCGCCTAGAGGCCTAGGGCGCACGCTTGGAAAGCGTGTTGGGGGCAACCCCTCACGAGTTCGAATCTCGTATCCTCCGCCAGTGCCTCACCGGGCACGTTGTCGAAGGGCCCCACCGTTCGCGGTGGGGCCCTTCGACGTTCCTCAGCCCTCGTTGTCCTGGTCTTTGTCCACAGCGGGCTTCGCCGAGGGCCCCCAGATGGCTTCGGCGATCTTCCGCGCCACGTCCTTCAGCATGGCGTCCGGCACATGGAGGTACCGCGCCCGCATCCGGGAGGACGTGCCCGGCTCCCACCCCATGATCTGGTCGATGACGCGATCCGGGACTCCGAGCAGCATGAGCACGGTGGCAGCCGTATGCCGGGCGTCGTGCAGACGCGCGTCACGCACGCCCGCGTCGCCCAGCAACTTCTTCCAGTCGTGGTAGTCCGTGTTCGGGCTGAGCGGGCCGCCGAGAGGCTTGGTGAAGACGTACTCCGAGGGGGTCCACAAGTTGCCCGCGGCTGCCCGCTCACGCGCTTGTGCCTCCCTGTGGGCACGGAGCATCACGACCAGGGGTCCGGGCAGCGGCACGGCACGGCGGCCGGCCCGCGACTTGGTGTTCTTGGTCTCCCGCCGCACCTGCTCGCGCTTCGGGCAGTAGCCAGCCTTTCGGCCGCACGGCGACGCTTCAGAGCATCCGTGCACGTACTTCGGCCGGAGACGGTTCCGGCGCAGCTTCAGGTACTCGTTGTCCAGGTCCACGTCGGACCACCGCAGGCCGAGGGTCTCGCCCTGCCGTAATCCGAGAGCAAGGGCGAGCATCCAGCGAGCGCTGTTGCGACGCTTGTTCACCGCGATCAGCAGGCTCTGGACCTCTTCGACGGAATAGGGCTCGATCTCGTCTTCGTCGCCCTCCATTCTGGGGGGCTTGGCCAGGGCGGCGGCATTCTTCGCCGCGTGGCCACGTCGGACGGCTTCGCCGAGCGCGGTGCGAGCAGTGCGGTGAGCCTGGTGAGCCGTGGCGGGCTTGCTGCCGTTCTTCTGCATCCGGCGGTACAGGCTTTCCAGGTGTTCGGGCTCCAGGCGGTCGATGCGGTGCTTCCCGATGCCGGGAACGAGGTGCACGCGCACCGCCACTTCGTAGCCGTCGTAGGTGTTCTCGCTGACGACGTCCTTGGCGATGTTCTCGACCCAGTGCCAGAGCCACTTCTCGACGGTCCACAGCTTTCCGGGCTGCTGGGCGGTGCCCTGGTCGCGCTGCTTCTCCAGCCGCTTGACCTCATCCTTCAGGGCATCTTCCGAGGGGCGGGTGATGTGCCGGCGGTAGGGCTCCCCGTTGTCCTTGAAGCCCATCGGCACTCGGGCGTGCCAACGCCCGTCCTTGCCGAAGTAGATCGCCGTTTCGCCGTTCGCTCGGCGGGTGCGCTTCTTCTGTTCCACAGTGACCTCTCAGGCGGCCGGCCGATGGGCACGGCGGAGCTTGGCGGCGAATTCGATGACGGCGTCAGCGGGGATCCGGCGGAGTCGGCCGAGGGGTACGGATTCAAGCTCTCCGGTGCCGATGTAGCGGTAGCAGAGGGTCCGGCCGATCTGGAGGCGGCGGGCTGCCTCCTCGGGCTTCAGCAGGACGAGGGTGGGGTCGTAGGTCACTTCGGAAGGGGCCGCGTCCATGCGGTGCTCCTTGGGAGGTGGCTGGTGTGTCCGAGGTTGAGATTTCTGCGTCACGACGTCATTTGCGTCATTTAGGAACCTGACCTGCGGTTTCTCGGTGACGCAGGGGTCGCGGGGTTGTGTCACCGGTGACGCTGGGCCGCGTCACTGGTGACGCGGGTGACGCGAGGTGACGCAGGATTTGGGGCTCTGCGTCACAGCTGTCGCCGCAGGTCACGAGTGGTTTCGGGACCGTTCGTGACGCAGGTGACGCAGCGTCTTCCTACTTAGGAAAAAGGGAGGGGTGGTGTCTGTGGTTGTGCGTGCCTTCAGGCGTGAAGAAGGAGCCGCTGAGCGGCACGCCTTTTGAGCGGCGGCGCGGCCGCCGAAGAGCAAGAGGAGCACGCCCCCCGGGGCGGGGTGCTCCTCTTGCCTGTGGCTGCGCGGTCGCGGTGCGCTGGGTTAGAACGCTGGCTGCTGCTCGTCGGCCGGCGGCTTGGGGCGGGTCATTTCGATGTAGCGGGCGGTGCGGGTGCGGCCCCAGTCGACGAGCACGCCGCGGGCGGTCAGGACGGGCTGCAGCCGCTTGAGACGGTCGGAGAGAACCTTGCCGGTGGTGGGCCAGCCCTTGGGCAGCGGGCGGAACTCTCCCTCGCCGGTGTAGAGCTGCGTGAGGCAGTGCAGCCACTCGGCCGACGTCATGCGGATGTCGGTGCCAGGTTCGAGGCTGGCGGCGTGCTTGAGGACGGTCTGCGCGAGCAGGTCGCCCTCGATGACGTCGTCGTTCAGGTCGTCCAGGCTGGCCCGGTAGGCGTCCAGGGCGCCGAAGCCGGTGGCGGCGTCGAGCTGGGCGCACAGGTGGGCGAAGTCGGCCATGCGCAGGTCGGTGGGGATGTCGGCCTGAGTGGCGCGGACGGTGACGGCGAGGTCGAGCACGGAGCCGAGGATGACGGGCAGGTCCCGGGCGAACTCGGTCCACAGTTCCGCCTCGGTCCGCCGCACCCGCGGGCGCTCCAGGCGGAGCGGAAGGAGCCGTTCGGCAAGGTCGGGGCGGATGACGCCGACGTCGATGCCGGTCAGCAGCATCGGCCGACGGTAGCGGGAGCGGACCACGTCGCCGTCGGTGAACAGCGCGCGCTTGATGTTCTCGGCTCCGGTGACGATGCAGCACATGAGGTCGGACAGGTCCGGCGCCAGGTGGGAGAGATTGTCCAAGCCGGTGACCCATCCAGCAGCCACGGCGGTGATCAGGTTCTCCTCGTCCTTCGGCGGCCGTCGCAGGTCCCCGCTCATGCCCTCGATGATCCGCACGAGCATCTTCCCGGCGGTGGACTTGCCCGCGCCCTGCGGGCCGGTGAGGAACGGAGCGGGAACGGGGACGTCGGGGCCCAGGCAGCCGACCAGCCACGCCAGGGCCAGGCTCTCGCTGTGCGCGCTGGCGAAGTTGACCAGCCGCATCAGCAGGTCGATGCCCTTGCCGTTGGTGTCCTTCACGGGCAGCGGCAGTTCGCCGGTGAGCTGGGTGCGGCGCCAGCACACCTCGCGCGGGTCGGGGGTGAGGATGTCCCAGCCCGTGGGGTGGATGCGAACGGACTTGCCGTCGTCGCGGCCCAAGTCCAGCCACGTCGCGCCGTCAAATCCGGGGGCGACGCGGATGTGGACGGGCTGGACGTCCTCGGTGAGCGCGAGTGCTTCGATCAAGTCGAGTGCCTCCTTCAAGGCGGTGCCGTTGAAGACGCCCAGGCCGTCACGGAACAGGCCGACCATGAGTTCCTGGCGGTGGCTGCCGGTGGTGCCCTGGGAGCGGATGGGGCGAGCGACGGGATGCCCGTTGCGCTGGGCGTAAACGGTGCCGTCAACGGTGCGGAAGTACCGGAAGTGCTCCTGCGCGTAGGTGGTGATGACCTCGCGGGCCGGGTTCTTCTCGTCCTCGGCCACGGTCACATCCCCAATGCGGTGCGGGCGTTGGCCCACGCGTCTGTGCAGTGCCGCGGGGACTCCCCCTTGGCCTGCGCGGCGGTGAACAGCCGTGCGACATGCATGTCGGTAAGGCAGCCGCACCGGCCGTGCGCGGCGAGGACCGCCAGGAAGGTGCGGTAGACGGTGGTGTGGATCGTGCTGTGTGCGTCGGTGATGCGCTGCTCCGCCATGGCGATCCCGCGCTCCAGGTAGGCGGGCGAGCGATGGGGGCACGGCCCGCCACCGGCCGGCGCGGGCACCGTGACAGTGGACGTCCGGGGCCGGGGCGTCTTTTTCTCGATCAGGGCTCGGACCGCCGGGGGCAGGGGTGCCATGGGGCCGGTGCCGGGGCCGAGCCATCGGGCGTAGGACATTGACGACTTGATGTCCACGCCCGCCCGCACGCCGTTGGCCGACTGCATCGCCCCTTGGTAGATCCAGTGCTCGCCCCGCGTCGTGGCCACGGTGCGGGTAGGGGGCAGGGTGGCGCGCGCCCACGCGATCGCGTCGGCGTCGTCCAGGTCCACCACGGTCACTCCGGCGGCGCCAGGATGGTAGGCGACGGCCCCCGCGCGGGCCCAGGCGGCCGCCCAGGGGCCGGAGGACAGCACGTTGGGGTCGGTAGTGGCAGCGGCCCAGGCGTGGCACGGACGCGGGCACAGGCACGGTCCGGGGGCCCTCATGTTCGGCCGACCGCCGCAGCGGTTGTCCCGGCAGTCGAGGCAGTTGCCGAACGGGCGCTTGTTGGCACTCAACGGAAGCATCGGCAGGCCCCCAGCGGCGAGAGTGAGCGCGGTGCTGAGGGCGTCTCGCCGTAACTGGTTCGGATGAGTCATTCTGGTCTTGCTCCTGTTTCTGTCGAAGGGACGGAGAGCCGAGGCGGTCGCGGTCTTTGGAGAGAGGCGACCGCCTCGGGCGTAGCTACTGCCGGGTGATCCAGTGGGCGTATTCCTGGCGGACGTAGCCGCGGGGGTCCGCGAGGGCCGTGGGGTGCTCGGGCCAGTACGGGGCGCCGTGGTAGTCGCCCTCGCCGTCGCGGTCGACCTCCAAGAGCTTGAGAGCAGCCACGAGGGCGATCTCGTCGGCGTCCGTGTGGATGCTGGCGGTGCTGTCGTCCAGCGCGATGCGGTCGAAGACGGCGGCCTTGCGGAGCCAGAACTCCCGGCCGAGGAGGGCGAACGTGGGGCGGCCGGTGGCGGCGTTGGCGGTCCACCCGATCTCGCTGATGATGCTCGGCGCCTTGGCGTACGCCTGGGCGGGCGTGGGCCACGCCGCGGACGGCGGCCGGTGGTCGGCGGTGACGTAGAGACGGGCGCGGCGGCCGTCACGGGTGGGGTGCTCGCGCACGGTGCCGGTGGTGAAGGCTCCGCCGAGGGCGGCGGTCACTCGGCCGGTGTCGTCGGGGTCGCAGATGACGCGGATCTCGAACATGGGTCAGTGCTCCTTGGTCGTGTCGGTGGCGGGGAGTTCGGGGAGGCCGGCGCGGGTGAGGGCCTGGGGGTCGAAGCCGGGCAGGCTCGCGCGGGTGATGAGGGCGGTGGCGAGCTGCTCGGCGTAGAGGGCGCCGGAGCGGGCGACCTCGATCTGGGCTCCGGCACGCAGGGCTTCCACGCGTTCGATGTGGGCGTGCTCCTCGCGGCGCTCGCTGGTGTGCCGTTCGTGGGCGACGGTGGCGCGGCGGTCGGTGCGCCAGTAGCGGGCGGCGAGCCCGTACGTGATGGCGGTGGCGATCGCCCACAGCAGGAGCGGGAGGGAAAGGCCGTCGGCGTATCCGACGACTCCGGCGAGGGCGAGCCCGCCGGATGCGGCGAAGGCGGTTCCGGAGAGGACTCCGTCTCCGTTGCGTCCGGCGGAGGCGAACGCGCCGGCGGTGGCGGCTCCGGCGGCGAGCACGACCATGAGGGCGGCGTTGCCGGTGGAGTGTTCGGCTCCGTTGGCGTTCCAGATGCGGCCGAGGATCAGCACGGTGGTGGTGGCGACGGCGGGCGCGGCCTTCGGCAGGGCCTCGGCGAGCCAGTGCCGGGCGATGGTCGGTTCGTTCATCGCGGCTGCTCCTTGGTCTAGTTGGCGAGGTCGGAGAGGGCCGTGGCGGAGGCCTTGACGAGGTTGGTGATCGGCTCGTAGGCGCCGGTTCCGGCGGCGAAGAAGCCGAACAGGAAGAGGACGATGGCGGCACCGACGTTGGAGGACCTGGTCCTGACGGCGAACGTGGACGCGGCGCCGAAGAGCAGGACGGCGGAGATCTCGAACATCACGGGTGGGCTCCTGTCGTTGCTGGGTCAGCGGGTGCCGGCGCGGTAGGTGCGGGCGGCGCGGTTGTAGAGCCAGCGGCCGACGCGTATGCGGATGCCGTGGCCCTTGCAGCGGCGGCAGGTCTTGCCGCGCTTGGGCTTGCCTTTGCGGTCGGTGGTCAGGGCGAAGCCGAGTCCGTTGCACTTGCGGCAGTTGCCGAACGGCGAGGCCGCACACAGGGATGCGTAACCGAGAGTGACGACCAGCAGGAATGCGATAGCGAGCAGGGCAGGGGTCATCGAGGGCCCTCCCGGGGCGGTTTCGAGGGTTCTTGCAGGTGGGCCGCTATCGGCTAGCGGCCTGATCAAGTGCCATAGGGGCCGCTAGCGGGACCTCTAGCGCTAGAGGGTTGACCCCCTAGCACTAGAGGGCCCTGGCGGTCAGCTCGCGTCCCGCTTTCGCTCACGCTCCGCAATCGCGGTGGGGATGCGGGAGCGCTCGAAGCCGGTCCGGTTGACGGTCTTGCCGTTGATCCGGCGGGCCACCTGCCCGGTGGTCACGCCGTACGGCTTGAGCGCCGTGGTGAGCTGCCGGGCCTTGTCCGCGGGCTCCATCTCCGCCCACGCCCCGTACAGCTCGGGACGCAGTTCGGCGAGCCGGTCGACGGTGACGTCGTTCCAGGGCTTGGCCTCATCGGCCGGGGTGACGGCGAGGATGTCCTCCAGCAGCGTGTCCGCTGCCGTCCGCCGCTCGGGTGCGATCCCGGCCGCAAGGCCGGTCAGGGTGCCCGCGTCGATCCGGGCCTTCCTGGCTCGCTCGCAGATGGCATCGGCCTCGGGGTTGTCCATGTAGTAGCCCTTGACGATCTGCGGGTCGTCGGAGGCGCCGACCAGGTAGCCGATGCCCTTGTCGGATTTCGTGAATGACGTGGCGCGGATGCCGTTCTTGTACGTGGAGGTGCCCAGGATCATGTCGTTCTCGATCTGGCCCATGACCCGCAGGCAGAACCGCGTACCGACGTTCGCGCTGATGGCCGGCGGGAGCGAGTCCTTGTCGGGACGCTGGGTCGCGAGCAGCAGCATGACGCCGAGGGCCCGACCGCGCTTGATGATGGCCGTGCACAGGGCGCCGGCTTCCTTGCCGTACTTCTCGTGGGAGAACAGCTCCTGGCACTCGTCGATCGCGAGGACCAGCGGGTGCAGCCCCAGCGATCGGTTCGCGGCCAGGGACGGGATCACCTTGTTCTCCGGGCACTTGTCCTTCGGGAGCGAGGCGATCACCTTCGCCCTGCGCTCCAGGTCCTTGTGGACGTAGCGGATCGAGTCCAGCGCCGCGGCGCAGGTCTCGTCGTCCGGGCCGGAGCCGTAGTCGGCGGCGACCTTCTTCAGCGGGTCCAGGTCGCCGGTGCCCTTCAACTCCCACACCAGCAGCTCCGCGAGCGGGTCGAGGGCCGCGGCCAGCAGCGGCGTGCGCAGGGAGAACGTCTTACCCATGCCCGGCATGGCGCCGATCAGGACGTTGTCGTACATCAGGCTGATGTCGACGTTCCGCCCGCGCTGGTCGGTGCCGAACGGCACCGGCTTGAACAGCGACGCAGTACCGCTCTTGGCCAGCGGCCACGGCACCTTCGGCGTCTTGTTCAGGGCCTTGTCACCGACCCACAGCATCATCCGGCCGGCGTGTTCGTCGGCTACCGGCTCGGGCCACACGCAGCCGAGCGGGCGGCGCAGGCCGGAGGCCAGCTTCTCGCGGCGATCGAGGATGTCCGGCACGGTCACGCCGTACGGAAGGTCGACGTCCGCGCGCCAGCCCGGCCCGTCGCGGGTGATCGGAGCGGGGAACTTGATGCCCTCTCCGCCCTTGGCCAGGGCCTTGTTGATCTCGGCGATGCCGAGGGCACCGAGGGCCCGCTCCACGATCCCAGACGTCAACCGCTCGACCTCAGTGGCGACTACCGCGCGGGAGATGACCGGCTTGTCCGCCGGGGCGCCGAGGAAGCCCAGACCGGCCGTGAGCACGGCGAGCGCGACGACGGTGAGCCAGGTCGGGGCGAGAACGTACAGCAGGATGGCGACGACGGGGCCGAGGATGAGGCCGAGGACGGCGAGGATGCCGCGGAGCTTGACCCGGTTGTCACGCTGCCGGGAGAGCTTGAGGTACTGCTCGACGTCCTCGCGGCGGGCGGCGACCTGCCGCAGCGGCTCGCCTTCGGCGTCGGCGACCCAGCGCATCGCGCCGCCGATGAACTTCGCCGCTCCGGCCGGTGCCTGGAACGCCAGCCGGAGGCCGTACCAGGGCAGGCGGACCGTGTGGAACGCGGTGGTGTGCCACGCGTATCCGCCGAGCCAGCCGAGCGCGTCCAGGAACTCCGGCTTGGACCGGGCCCACATGGGGATGACCTCGCGGCGCTTGCCGCCCCGGACCCGCTCCATCAGACCGGGCCCGGTCGGGACCGGGCCGTCGACCATCACGGTCGCCGCTCCGTCGTCGTCCGCGTCGGCCGACGGGTCGGCCGCGAGGGTGCCCGACCCGTCGGGGCGGGAGTCGGCCGACGGGTCGGCGCCGGGTCGGTTGGCGGAGTCGGCCGACTCCGATCGGGCGGTACGGGCCTTGTCGAGGTCGACCACGTCGGCCCCTTCGTCGGCCGACCAGTCGGCGGACATGTCGGCTTCGAGTCGGTTGAAGAACTCGTTCTCTTCGTCGGGGTGCTTCACTGAAGCTTCCTTCTCTCAAGAGGGAACGGCGGGCCCGGCCGGCGCTGTGGAAGGTGAGCGGCCGGGCCCGTGCGGAGAATCGTCAGCCCGTTTCGGAGGAGAGAGGGGTAGGAAAGTACCCCCCTTGCTGACGGGTAGGGTTTGCACCTCTTTGGTGATCAAGAGGTGCGCTGGTCGTTGAGGTAGGCGCAGGGGACGCAGGTGCCGAGCGAGGTCGGGATCACGTATCCGACGTCGGTACGGCACAGCGGGCAGGTCCGCCGGGCGAGCATCGCCAGTGCGAGCGCGCCCCACTTCCGTGAGGTCATGGGCCGGACCGGCTTGGCGAGCTCGATGCGGTAGAGGTAGCCGACCAGCACACCGGACTTCCGTCCGCGGCTGCGGCGCATGACCTGAGCGGCGACCGGCTGACCGCCGGGCCGGAGCCCTCGGGCCCGGAGCTGGCGGCGGGTGGCGTAGCCGTCGGGGGCGTAGCGCCACGGGTAGGTCGGTATCCCGAACGTCGCCCCGGTGGGGTCGAAGCACTTCCCGAACGTCGGGGACATCACGCTGCCGCCACGATTGCGGGAGCGTCGGTGCGGGCGCCTCGGCGTCCGGAGCGGCGGCCGGCCACGGTGGCGAACAGCCGCCCCAGTCCCGCCCGCCGGACCCCGGCCCGCGCCTGTTTGGCCGCGTACATGGCCTCATCGGCGCGGCTGAGGAGCGCGGAGAGGTTTTCGCCCAGGTGGTCGGCGGCGCGGGCCCAGCCGAGGGAGACCGTGGTGGCCACGTGCGGGTTGGCCTGGTCGGCGGGGCGGGCCAGCACGCCGTGGAGGACGGCGAGGAGGTCCGCGACCGTGCCGTCGGTGTCGATGACGACTGCGGCGAACTCATCGCCACCGAGGCGCCCGGCAACACCGTGGCGGCCGACGTAATGGGCGAGCCGGTCGGCGGTCGCCTTCAGCAGCGCGTCGCCAGCGGCGTGGCCGTGGCGGTCGTTGATCTGCTTGAAGTGGTCGACGTCCGCGAGGATCACCACCGCCCGGTCGTCGCGCAAAAGCGCGGTGGCACGGCGGGTGAAGCCCTCGCGGGTCCACAGCCCGGTGAGCGGGTCACGGCGGGCGGTGTGCAGCCGCTTGCCCAGCCACAGCACGTGGCCGGACCATCCGGCCGCGAGCGGGCCGGTCGCGACGAGGACGGTTAAGAGCGTGTTCATGCGGCGACCTCCTCGGCCGTCTCGGCGGATTCGGTGGGGTCCTCGGTCTCGGTCTCGACGGGGTGCAGCGGCCGACCGTCGGTGCGCTCGGCGAGCAGGTGGTCCCGCAGTACGCGGGAGTTCGCGGCCGAGCAGTGGAGCGCGGTACGGATGGCCTCGGCGTTGATCGCGCTGTCCGCCCAGTCGGCGGTCAGCTGCCGGGCCTCGGCCAGCAGCTCGGCCGTCGTGCGCGGAGCCTTCGAGCCCTTGCCCTTCGGCCGTGCCGGGCGGCGCTTGCGGGGCGCTCGTTCCTTCGGCTCCTCCGGTGGCTGGGGCGGCACTGGGCTCTCCTCCGGCTGCGGCTCGGGCCCCTCGGCGGGCTCGGGCGCCTCGGGGGCGAGTTCGCCGAGCCGCAGGAGGACGCGCTCGCGGCGCGGGGTCTTCGACCGCCACCGGCGCCCGTAGGTCTCGCGCAGGTCCGCGCGGGCGAGCTGCCGCTCCTTCTCACGGGCGAGCGCGTCGGCGTAGGAGGTGATCTCCCACAGCGTCATCCGCCGCCACAGCGAGAATGTGGAGGGGAAGGCGAGCAGCCACCGGGACGCGCGGATCTTGTCCATCCGGCGGCCGGTCGCGGCCCCGATCCGCACCGCGTAGATGTGGGCGCCGATCTCGGAGAACACCACCCACAGCAGCGGCATCGTGCCGTGCGCGACCTTCGCCCACACCCCCTGCCCGGCGGCCACATTCAGGCCACAGGTCACCAGCGTCAGGACCCAGGGAACGAACCTGACCCACGCGAGGGCCATGTCCATCCGGATCAGCAGCAGGTTGGCCACGGTGAACACCGGGATCGCCACGTCGATGCCGACCGGCAGCATCCACGGTGCACCGAACCCCCACCGCAGCGCGGCAGCGGAGACCGCGTCGAACGAGGAGATCAGCCCGAGGGCGCCGACACCGGCCGCGGCGAGCGCGCCGACGCCGGCGAGGCCCATCTCCGGACGGGTCAGCGGCGGGACCCCGGGGCGGTCCGCCTCGGTCACGGCCCTCATGCCGCCGCTCCCTTCCGAGAACGCGTACGGCGGGTCGCCGGCCGGGCCAGCGGGACCACGTTGAACAGCTCCGGCGCGTACGCCTCGATCGCCTCCGCGGCGATGCGGCTCACGTCGTCCGGCAGGTTCGGGTTGTCGGCGAGGATGTCGCGGGCCGCGTCCAGGCGGGCCGCGCGCTCCTCCTCAGTCTCGCTCTCCACGCCGAGCCACAGCTCAACCGGCGTGCCGAGCGCCAGTTCCACGAAGTCGTTGGTGCTGACGGCCTGATGAGTGCCGATGTACGCACGCACGATTGATCGCTCCTGAGTGTCGAAGGGAAGCCGGGGTGTCGCGGTCTTTGGAGAGAGGCGACAGCCTCGGCAGCTCGCGCGGCGAGTGCCGGCGGGCCGGTGTCCCGGCCGGGAGTCGAACCCGGCCTGACGACCATCGGGACTGTGCTTCGGACCTCCGATACGCATGGCACCGCTTGTCTTGGGGAGGTCCGATCTCCCAAGGGGCAGGGCGGCATCAAGGTGGGCCATGCGGTTCTTTAGAGCCGATTGCGTGTCCCCCTGCGGGGTGTGGGGCCCGGTTGTGACGCGGGCCCGGTCTCGGTCGGCTGGTCTCCACTCGCCTCGGCCGGTGCGGTCACGGCCGTCCTACTGCGGTGGATCACGCTGTGGAGTTGTCGGCGGTGCATTCGTGCAGCTCAGAGCAGCCCAAAGAAGGCCCCTCTTGAGTCGTTGATCAGCAGTTGAACCACCGGTTCCGGGGGCGCCCTGCTTGGTGACAAGCCTCTTCGCGTCCGACTTCGAAATCGAATGACGGCTTGTCATATGGAGCCTGTCACCGGAGCGTTGGCCTCACGACAAACATGGTGCACCTAGTGCACCATGTTGGCAAGTGGCTCGGCTTACCTGAAGGGAATGGATGCGGGGAGACTGGTGTACTAGGTGCAACAACCCCGACTGGAGGACCATCCCGATGACCGAGTTTCGAGGACAGCCGGCGTACCTTCAGCTAGCCGATGACCTGCGTGAACGGATCCGCAGCGGCAAGCTCGCGACGGGTACCGCGTTGCCATCGGCACAGGAGTTGATCGCAAGTTCCGGCGCTTCAAGCACCGTGGTGAAGAACGCTCTGTCTCTGCTGCGAGCAGAGGGATACGTCGTGGGGCACCAGGGCAAAGGGGTCTTCGCTCAGTTTCCGCCCCGGCTCGCGGATCACTCGCGCGGTGCGGCGGACTGGGCCCTGCCGGTTCTGATCGCAGGCCTGGAGATCGAGGCAGCGCTACGCCAGTCGATGGGCAGGGGTGGCACCGGTTCGGCGGACGCCGAAGCGGCCCTTGAGCACTGGCGGGAGGCCTATGAGCACCTGCCCGCGAGCGTCAAGAGCCGCTTGGCCCAGCCTTAGCGATCGCTGCTTGAGACTGCCGACCAGGCGTCGGAGATCATTGCCTCAAGGCTGGACCGTTCAGGCTTCCATCCCAGGTCGGTCGTGATCCGGGAGATGTCAGCGACCAGCCGCGGAGGCTCGGGCTGAGGCGGGCGGTGCACTACAGGCACCGCCTTTCCCGTTACCCGTTCCACGGTGTCCACGATCTCGCGCATGCTCGCCGCAGTGGCACCGACGTTGTACAGCCGGTACGGGCCGGACGTGCTGCTCTCAAGGGCCAGCACATAAGCACGAGCCAAGTCGTCGACATGGACGAAGTCCCGGACCGCGTCGCCCTCGCCGTTCATCTCAAGGCGCGGGTAGCGGCCGGCCGCCACCGCCACGGCCTTCGGGATGATCCGGCTTTCATCCGCGTCCCCCACCCCGGACACGGCCCCCGAGATGTTGAAGCAGCGCAGACTGACGGCCTCGACCTCGCCCGCCTCAGCTCGGGCTCGGAGCGCATCGTCTGCGGCCAGCTTCGAAACGCCGTAGGGATTGCTCGGCGCGGGTGCCGTGTCCTCGCTGATGGGCTGCTGTTCGGGGGCACCGTAGACCGCCGCTGTGGAGCCAAGGATGACCCTCGGCGTCAGGTTCGGTGAGGCAGCGGCGAGCGCGTCCAGCAGTGCCACGGTGCCGCCAGCGTTCACGTGCTGGTACTCCTCAGGGCGGTCGAAGGACTCACGGACCCGGGTGAGAGCCGCGAGGTGGCACACACCCTCAACGCCCTCAAGAGCTTCCGCAAGTGCCGTCTTGTCCCGGATGTCGCCGTAGACAACTCGCGTGACCGGAAGCTCCGGGCGGGGAGCGTCAGCCGGCCGATGCGTGAGGGCCACGACCTCGTGTCCCGCTTCGGCGAGCCGTCGTACAACCGCGTTGCCGACGAACCCGTAGGCGCCGGTCACAAGTACGCGCACTGATCTGCCTCTCAGCCCAGGATGAGCCCGCGATGCTGCCACGCCAGGTCGAGGCACGCGGCGGCGGCGGATGCCAGAGGTTCATTGTCCAGCAGGCGCCGGATGTTGGGCTCGGTGAATTCGATTCCGGTACCGCTGCCTCCCGCCCGGCCAGCCACGACCGCACCCTCAGAGTTCCGCGACACCATGCCGGAGAACACGGAGTCGTATACGTCGGCGTCGATCACTACCACGCTCAGAATCTCGCCGGCCAGCGTGAGCGGGTCCAGGCCGATCCCGAAGCAGAACGGACGCACCTTGCCCTCTCGGCGAGCCTGGTTGAGCGAGCGGAACGGCTCCGTCCCGTCGTAGTCGATCGGCTCGCCGCTACTTCCGTCGGCTTCGGGGTCGCCGAGGAACTCCTCCGCGTACTCGCGAAGCACGTTGCGCCAGAGGTCGAAGTCGTTCGACTGGTCCCAAGGCATGACCGAAGACGGCTGGAACACCCCCGCTGGCATGACGTGGTAGTTCCCGCCGGCCAATGCGACATTGCTCGCGGACCGGTGGTGGAGTGGGAACGATGCGCCTTCGGGGCCCAACCGGATAGTCAGGGTGTCAATCGACGGCAGCAGCGGCCGGTGAGCCAGGTCGAAGGGGTCTCCGACCAGGGCTCGGAACGGAAGCTCCGCCCAACTTGGATCGCTGATCCACGCGGGGTCGCTGCCGGTCTTCAGCCAGGCGCTCGCCAGCTCGTGCGCCACTCCCTCGCAGACGTCGGCCATGTCGAAGTACGTCGTGTATCCGAACGACAGCTTCGGCCGTCCGTCCGCTTGGGCGACATCGAGCAGGCGGAAGCTCGGACGGTTCACGAACAGGGACGGTCGGTCGATCATCCTGATGGCCTGGGTGTAGCGGTCGAACTTGGAGCCGTTCGCCGCGAGCGGCCGGACGCCCTCCGACTCCTTCTCTCGCCCGCTCACCTCAGGCGGAAGCGTCTGGGTGAGCCAGGACAGTTCGACGTCTGCAAAGTCGACTGGCTCGGGCCACATCCAAGACTCACGGGTGAGCACCGGGCTGTTTCCGGCGCGGGATACGTCCGGGTAGAGACACGCGGCGGCCTGCGTAAGTTCAGCCCGGTGCCGGTTGAGCTCGCGACGCGTCATGCGCCAGCGACGTTGGTCGTCGACAGCGGCAAGTGGGCTCAGCTCCCCCGTGTCAGGAACGGAGGCGACCGTGACCACCGGTTCAGGAGGCGGGAGCAAGCCCAGTTCTTCTTCAGGCAGGGCGAGCACGGTAGCGAGCCTGCGAAGCTCAGCCATGTCCCGGATGGTCCGCTTGCCGCGCTCCAGCAAGGACACGTACGACTGGTCGTAACCGAGCAGGTCGGCAAGATCCTGCTGCTTGAGCTTGTGGAGGGCCCGGTACGCCTTGAGCACATCGGCCAGGTTCGAGCCGTCGGGAGGAGCAGCCCGCTCCTTGTCCCCGACAAGCCAGTGCGGCGAGGAGGGCTCAGGCGGTGCAGCTTGCGAGTGACCACCAGAAGCTCCAGGGCCGATGGCCCTGCGGCAGGGGCTGCAAACGGTTTCGGTGTTGCTTCGGCTTAACTTCGTGCCGCACCGGTTGCACAGGGATGGGGCCGGCGGCGCAGCAGTCATGGGCTTCCAACTCCTTGGGTGGGACGGTTCGGCACATGAGCTCCCGTAGAACGCTCATCGCATCGCGGTGGTTGCTCCGAGCTTGGCTCGGTTGAGGGGGCTAAGGACTTGCACTGCCATGCAGGCGGTTCCATGACCTGAACGCGGTCCCTTCGTGTGAGCCGAGACGGTTGTGCATGCCGGGTAGCAGCAAGCCCGGCCGAGATATAGGCGGCCGGGCTCAGTACTGCAGAGTGAAGTCCTCGCTGGCCTCGCCGGCGCATAGTCGAAAAGCAGAGCAGCGACAGCTCCTGGTAACGCAGGTAACTCCTCTTGCCTGCGGAACTAGTCGAATCGGAAGCCGAAGAGTCCGCCCTCATCGTCCTCGTCGGTTAGCCGCGTGTCCAAGATGTACGGCTCTGCATCAAAGGCACCGTCGCTCTGGGCCTCCACGGACGCAAGGAAGTCAGAATTGAGCGTCACAATGTATTGAAAACCATGTTGTTCAGCGAGCCGCGCCCCAATGTTGAGGCATGAGGCAACCTGCCGCCCATCGATTGCATCGAATAGGTGGCTGTCGTGAACGAGTATCCGCGGCGCCCTCTTAGCGTTAATGGCGGCGATCTCGCAGACAATGTCAAGCATGAAGGTTTCAACGCTCCGAACACCCACGCTGGCGTCGCCGGAGATCCTAGGCTCGACACCAAGAATACCCTTGGGCGTGAGTGAAACTAGAAGCGAGGCCTCGCGATCCGTGTAGATCTCGGCACCAAGCTCACTGAATAGCAGAATAGATTCATCAAGCTTCTCTTCCCGCTCGTTCATTTCGATTCGAACGGAAGTAATCAGCTCTGCCGTTCGCAGCTTGACGGTGTCATTAATCGTGCTGATTGAGCTGGCGTCCTCCAGCCGCCTCTCCAAATCGGCGATTGACGCTTCCTGCTTGGCCAGATCCCGCTGCACGCTCATGAATGTATCGAGCGCCACTGTCTCTTCAAGGATCTGCATTACCTGAGATCGCGAATGATCGAGGGATCTGCGCTCAGCATCGATGCTATTTAGACGCCCTTGAACGGCTTGAAGTTCTTGTTCCAAAAATGAGCGGCGATTTCGCACGACAGACTCATGGAAGGCCGCTACCTCGTCGTACCGCCTACTTACAGTGTCTGGCAACACGAGACCGATCTCGGAATAGACCCGAGCAAGTTTTGCCGCGAGGTCGCTACTTTCAGAGGCCCCTACCTCCTCACGCAAGGTGTCGTCGATCTCGCGTGCTCTGCGCTGGAGCGCCAACGCTTCGTCATTGAGTCTCTGAATAGAAGCGCTCAGCCGATCAGCTTCGTCTTGATGAGTGGCATACTGCTCATCAACCTTGAATGAACGAATGCTGGCTTGCATCCGATCCCTCTGTCGGCGCGCTGTCGCAAGCTGGGCACGAAGTGCTGGTTCATCAAGCGACAAGTGCGCGATCGCGCCTTCCTTAACCGCTCTGCGGATCGCTTTGCCCTGTTTGGTTAGTCGATCCAGGTCACCGGCCTTTCCCAAAATTTCGGGAGACAGCCCAAGCATGAATCCGATCCTTACACCTGACTCCCAATCAGGCTCTGCCTGGTGACCTTTAGTGGGGTTTCCAAAGTAGGTTCGGATGAGTTGACCCCACAGCTGACCAGCGGTCGGGCGATTCACATCGGCAGGAATGCTGAATACATGACGAGCCAACAGGCGTCGCCATTCGTCGACGTGGAGATCCCGAGATCCATCAGTCGCCGACCAGCCCGACACCAAGATTCGTGTGGTCGGCGAAACCGAGCGTGTAACGGTCACAGTCTCATGCTGTCCGCCGCGCCTAGAGGGAAGAGAGAGGGTGGCCTCAAATTTGTGATCGGATAGCTCTGGCGCTTTAAAATCAGACGGCAAATCGCCACCCAAGACGTACCGCAGAATCTTAACGAAGCTTGTCTTTCCGATGCTGTTGCGACTGTCGCCCTGCTCAGATGCCTCGGTTCGATCCGCAACGAGAATATTCAAGCCATTACGGAAAGCCAAGGTCTTGAATCGGGCATCGGATGAAGAAAGCCTACTAATGAACACGGGCAGTCCTGATGTAACCATCATCCGACACATCCACTACCTTCATGGCGTAAAGGGCGGCAAGGGCGAGCGAGAACCAGTCGAATGTAATTCGCTGGACTCGACTTTCGGTGGCCTGACGCGCGTTATATCGCTCCCACAAGGCAGACACCGACATGGGGGCGCGAAGATCTTCAAGGATCTCCGAACCGATTGTCATCAAGGCGCGCTCAGAGGAAACTCCCTTAGTGGGCAAAAGCATCAGGAAGCTCCTCCTTCAGATATGTGATCCCCGGCAGTGGGCATTTCGAAAATATGGCATGAATCGAAGAAATATGAGACGACAGCGAAAGCTGCGTTGGCGCGCTTTCCATCCATCCGAAAATTGGGGCCTGCGACGGACACATAGAGCCGCTCTAGAATCTCCGCAGGATCTGCCGTAACGGCGCTCGCTTCTCTATAGAGCGTACGGAACCTCTCCCCTTGCGCATCGTAGAGACCGGGATCCGAAGACTCTGCGTACCAGCGATCGATGCGAGGAGCCAAAAGCCGCCCCGCGTTGAACTCCAGGCGACTCGCCCCTGGCAGCTTGTTGAATTCCATCTTGGTTGGTGGAACCGGCAAGACGCTTCCACCAGTCTCTGTGGCGGAATCAGCAGTCCCGAGGGTTTCCAAGAGCGGCAAGAGGTCTGCGAGTTCCACGTTCTCAACCCCAGGAGCACCCGGGAAGAGGGAGTTGAGTACTTCAACGTCCAGCGTACCGACCACGTCAGTCCAAAGCTTTTCCGAGTTGACTGCTCGGATTGTCAGTGGCTTTTCGGTGTTCGGCCCATGTGCCTGCTGCAACCGGGTAATACACCTCAGCGCCTCGGGACCCATCGGCGCATTGGTGACAAACTTCCACGTGTGGAAGGTGTTCCACTGCTCTATTCCGCGCTTGAAGTCAGAGTCAATCTTGTTAGCTAGTTCGCGCTCCGCATTGCGCATCGGCCTCTGCCCATAACAGGCGTAGAAGATCGTCCCAGACTCAGCCAGCCCATCACAGCCTCCATCTCCGAGCGATCCCGATGGAGCGGGGTTCAAGAAGTCGTCATGGAAGCGAGCGAGCACTGTAGAGACGTACGTCTCGAAGGCATTTCCAGATTGAAAGCATGCCTCCTGGTGGCGGAAGTGATACCAGTCGCGCCAGTTCGGCGTAAGTAGCACCGTCGCCTCCGTCGTTGTCATGGTCGCCACATCGCGGGCTGGGTCGATCCAGGCTACCGCCGCACGCCCCGGCTTTAACCTCCGTTCGCTGAACCTTCCGGACGCGGGCGTCACGTGCTCGCCTGAGCTGTTAGTAGGTGTCTGCCTACGGATTGCAGCCTGTTGTCCAGAGGAGGAGACCGCAACAGGTCGAGCCCCAGAAGCAGCCCTCGTTGTCTCGGTCTTTGTCCGGTACACCGCCGGTCGCCACTGTTCACCGCCGTCCACGGACCCTGCCTGACCTGCCCTTTGAACCCTTGCGAACGCCCTCGTACGGTCAGGCGGACAGTTGGAAAGCGTGTTGGGGGCAACCCCTCACGAGTTCGAATCTCGTATCCTCCGCAGTCGCCTGAACAGGCGAAACGAAGAGCCGGACCGCTGATCGCGGTCCGGCTCTTCGGCATTGCATGGTCTCAGTTTTGGTCTCATTCACTTCAGACATTCAGGCACGAACCATCCACACCCGTGTCGCCAAGGGTTCACGCACATGTGCGCGCACGTCCGGGTCGGCGGTCACTACGATCGCCGGTCATGGACTGGCTGGAGCGGACCGCGACGCTGAGGCAGTGGACCAGAGGCGGGGCGCGCGCTCCCCACAAACCAGTGCTCCTCCTGTACGCCCTCGGCCGGTTCCAGCAGGATGCAGACGGTGGGCTGTTCTACAGCGCGGTGTCCTCGTCTCGCAGCACTTCGTCGGCCGCAGCCCCGCAGCCCGCGAGCACGTCATAGCCCTCGCGGGCCGCCCCCTCATCGGCCCACAACCAGGCATGCCACCCGTGGCGGCGCACCACCGCTCCTGGCACACCAGCCAGGTCTTCCACGGCACCCCACGTCCCGGCGCAGATCGTCCGCGAAGTCGATCTCGCGAGGACTCGCGCACCCGCCCGTAGGTCAGCCCTCGTACTCCCACGGGTTGAGCAAGAGCGCGCCAGTCCGGGCCAGGTGCTTGACGTTCCGGCTCACCAGGGTCCACCCGTTCGCCAGAGCGGTGGCGGCGATCAGCGCATCCGGCGGATCGATGCTGGTTCCGGCGCTCTTCAACTTCCGATGAAGGGCAAGGTACGCGAGGGCTTCCTGTTCTCCGATGGCCGCGATCCGGTCGCTGTAGTCAACGCGGATGCTGTCGAGCACCCGCTCGAAAGCGGCACGCCGTACCAGGTCTGGTGTTTCCGCGACGCCCGCCTCGATCTCCGCGATCGTGATGACGCTCAGGTAGAGGCCGGTAGACGGGACCGAACGGGCCCAGGCCACAACAGCCGGAGCCGGCTTCGGCCGGGTGGTGATCTCGGAGACCACGTTGGTGTCGAGCAGGTAGATCACTCGCCACTCGCCGCATCGTCGTAGGAACGCTGCCCGAACTCCAGGCCCTCGAACGGGGCCGACTCAAGCCGATCGAGAAATCCGTCACTGCCGAGAGTGGCCCACCGATGAAGCATCTCCGGTAGCGCGTCGATGTCGGTGTCGGCGAGCTCGGCGTCGAAGTGCCCGAGCTGCCGCTCGGGCAAGGACTCCCGGATCTCTCGAATCGTCCGGAGCGGATGCGGATCTTCAGGCCGACGGGGCGGCAGCGGGAGGTTCGGGGCAGTACTCATGATCGGCTCCTCCACGAAGCGGTCCGCGGGCCCATACCTGGGGACAAGCCTAGGCGGGCCGGCCGCCCCGCAAGCTGGATCCCGTCGAACCCATGCTGCCTGGTCTCAGTTCTGGTCTCATTCACGCCTGTCCGGGCCCGCCCAGACAGGGCCGCCCGGGACGCTCCGCCGAAGGTCAGGACGCCCCCGGCCCCCGACGGACCCCCGTACGAACATTTGGAAAGCGTGTTGGGGGCACCCCCTCACGAGTTCGGATCTCGTATCCTCCGCAGTCGCCTGAACAGGCGAAACGAAGACCCCGGACCGCCGAATGCGGTCCGGATCTTCGGCATGCTCTGGTTGCAGTTCTGGTTGCGTTTATATCCGACATAAGGTGCATGTCGATCGCCTCGCACCGAGTCGAGAGCGCTTCACGCACACGATGCCGATACGAGCCCGAACAAGGGCTCGCGGCACGAGGGGCGCCGCATCCCACGGAGTCGCGAACACGAGGGTGTCAGCTGGCCGCGACCTCATGCCCGGCCAACGAGCATCCGGATGCCCCCTCCCGCACCGAGCAGATTCCGACACCACCCCCACCCTGACAGAGTGCGGCCCGTTCACCCCTCCGGAACCTCCACCCGAGCCTGCCGTGGACACCCGGCAGCCACGAGGAAGAGAACACAGCGCAGCGATGACCTAGGAGAGGTATAGTTTTCTCCATACTTGATATCAAGGAGGTGTACCATGAGTCGTACGGTGATCGACCTCGATGACGAGCTGGTCGCGGACGTGGCCAAGGCTCTGGGGACCAGCACCAAGAAGGAGACGGTCAACACGGCCCTGCGCGAGGTACTGGAGAACAGGCGGCGCGCGCTGGCCTTGACCCGCCTGCGCGCCGCGGCCGACGAAGGCGCGTTCGACCTGACGCTGTTCGAGGAAAAGAGGAACTACCGACGGTGAACGCTGCTCTCTACCTGATGGACACCAGCGCCCTCGCCCGCTTCCTGCGGGGCGACGCGGAGCAGTACGGCTGGGACCAGGCAGCAGCAGCCGGCCTGATCGCCACATGCCCCATCACGGAGCTGGAGTTCTTCTACAACGCCCGATCGGCCGCCGACAGAGCGCGGGGCATCGAGGACGTCCGGCTGATCTTCGGCTGGGTCCCGGTCGACGACCGGGCCTATGACCGGGCCTGGCAGGTACAGGAGGCCCTCACGAAACAGGGCAAGCACCGCAGCGCTGGTGCAGTCGATCTCGTCGTCGCCGCAACCGCCGAGTTGCAGGGCCTCACCCTCCTGCACCGTGACCACGACTTCGAGTGCATCGCCGCGGTCACCGGCCAACCCCTCCAGTGGTACGGCCCGGAGAGCCGCAAGTAGTCGGGCAGTGGTTGCAGTTCTGGTTGCATTCGCCTTCGTCCAGGGCGGACCGCTCTAGCGGCTGGGGTCTTCTGCATGTCCTGCTCTCAGTTTCGGCCTCATTTACTTGCCATATTCACGACATTTCTCGCAGCACACCAGGCTCCTTGGGGAGCGGCGAGCGTCGGGGCCAACGGGTGCACGCCGCGATCGGCAACCACCCCACCGCCGCGGCCTCGTGACGGGCTCTTCTCCGATCCCGCTCGCTTCGGGCTTCTCGCCGCGGCGCCACTACGATCGCCGGTCATGGACTGGCTGGAGCGGACCGCGACGCTGAGGCAGTGGACCAGAGGCGGGGCGCGCGCTCCCCACAAACCGCTGCTCCTCCTCTATGCCCTCGGCAGGTTCCAGCAGGATGCCGACGGCGGACTGCTCTACAGCGCGGTGGAGGAGGACCTGAAGCGGCTGCTGGCCGAGTACGGTCCGCCCCACAGGACGACGCCCGCCTACCCCTTCCACCACCTGGCCGGCGACGGCGTGTGGGAGGTCCGCACCGACCGCGGACCCGGCAGCCCCGGACCAGCGGTGCGGGAGCTGCGGGCGGCCGGGGCGGTCGGGCGGCTGGCGCCGGAACTGCGGGCGGCCCTGCGGCGGGAGCCGTCGCTGCTGGGCCGGATGGCGCGCGTACTGCTCGACCTGCACTTCCCGCCCTCCCTGCACGGCGAACTGTGCGAAGCGATCGGCCTGGAGCCGGAGCCGGCGGAGACCGGAGTGCTGTCTCCGGCACGGCGGCAAAGGGACCGGCGCATGCGGGAGCTGGTGCTGACGGCCTACGAGTACCAGTGCGCCTTCTGCGGCTACGACGGGCGGATCGGGACGGTTCCGGTCGGGCTGGAGGCCGCGCACGTGCGCTGGTGGGCGTTCGACGGCCCCGACGAGGTCGACAACGGCCTGTGCCTGTGCGCGCTGCACCACAAGCTCTTCGACAAGGGCGTCCTCGGTGTCGGTGACGGCCACCGCATCCTCGTCTCGCAGCGCTTCATCGGACGATGACGAGGACACTGCCGGCGAACTCCCGGTCCGGGCCGCCCGCCTGAGGGGACGCAGGCACCTCCGACCAGCGAGGTGAGGGCTGGTGGACGGATAACCCGCATGCCCGTCCCGTCCGACAGCCGCTAAGGTTCGGGCCATCGGATGGGGGGATCCGACTCTTCGGTCACGCCATCGTGTGGCATGCGGTCCTTCCCGGTTCCGTGCCAACGATCCGGCGTGGTGCCCGTCCGCGGACCGGCCCGCACAGACCGAAGGAACAACGATGTCCCAGTCCCACACCAGTCGCAGGACCGTCCTCACCTCCCTCGTGGCGGCAGCCGCGGGCGGCCCGCTGCTGACCGGACTCACCGCGACTCCGGCCGCCGCCGCCGGAGGCGACACGTACAACTCGAACTCGGACCTGTACGCGAAGACGGTCGAGGGCGAGGACTTCGCCCGCCGCTTCAAGCGGCACGAGGTCTCCGACCACGACAAGGCCACCACGCCCCGCCCCCATCTGACCACCGTGCTGGCCATCCACGGCGGCGGAATCGAGATGGGCACGTCCGAACTCTGCCTGGGCATAGCGGGCTACCGGCCCGACACGCTCGCCCCCGTGACGGCGGGCGCCCCGGTGTACGACTACTGGATGCTCGAAGGCATGCGCCCCTCCAACAACGGTGAGCTGCACGTCACCGCCTCGCACTGCGACGACCCGGTCGCCCGTTCCATGGCCGCCGCCAGCGCCAACGTCCTCAGCCTGCACGGCTGCACCGCAGCGCAAGCCGGCGCTCCCACCAGCCGGCCCGAGGCGGTCGTGGTCGGCGGGCTCAACACCCGCTTCCGCCAACTGCTGTCCGCGAAGCTGGGCGACGCCGGCTTCCAGGTGCTCGGCAACGACCCGGAGGACCTCAACGGCGACCTCCCGGCGAACATCTGCAACCGCACCCTGACGGGCGAGGGCGGCGGCCAGCTGGAGATGACCACGGAGCTCCGCCGGAGCCTCTTCGGCACCTTCTCCGGTGCGAGCAACCGTGCGGCCACCGCCAACGCGGACTTCTGGAAGTTCGCCAACGCCTGCCGTGACGCCATCGCGGCCATGGAGGCGGAGCAGTTGGCCCGCAAGAGCCTCTTCGACCACTGAGCCTCTTCGCCCACGGAGCCGGCCGGCCCGCGGGCAGGTCGGCAGCCCACACCCTGCGCTCCGCCGCCGAACCGCTGCCGGCCGGGGGCCCTCAACTGCTCTGCCGCGCCGGAAATTACCATCAGTGCGTTTGTTCTGATCCACGCGGTTCACACGGGGGAATGACATGGGTATCGGTATCGGTATCGGACGGCGAAGGGCCGCCGGCATCGCGGCAGGCGCGGCGGTGCTCGTCGCGGGTGCCTGCCTCTACGGTGCCAGTGCAACCGGCAGTTGGCCCTTCCGGGCGAGCTACTGCTGGGGAGCATGGCAGGAGGACAGCGGTCCGGACTTCCTCGGCGAGAAGGCGCTGGGGAAGTCCGAATCCGAGCGGCGGGCCGAGGAGTCGGCTCCGCCCTCGGCCACCGCACCGAACGCCACCTGCACGGTCACCATCTCCTCGTCCGTCGCCGACGACGACTCGGACGACCCGCTGAACTTCGACGAGCGCGTCACCCTGGCATACGGGCCCCTCCCTGCCGCGGCCGAGGAACGCCGGGCGTGGATGGCCCACTTCTTCGACGGTTCCGCCTCGCCGCTGCCCGACGGTCTGAGCGGGCTGGTCGCCGGCGACCGGGCCATGCTCGTGCTTCCCGAAGCCTGCGACGTGTCCGGCAGGCCGTCCGTGGTCACGCTGCGCAGCGAGGGCTGGGGCGACGGCCATCTCGGCAAGAAGGCCATGCCCTTCGCCATCGGCAGCCGCATGGATGTGGCACGGATGCTGCTGGACGCGGCCGACACCACCATGGCGAAGGCGGGGTGCAAGCCCGACAAACCGCTGCGCTCGACGTCGCCCATGGCGGTCACCGCCGAGGAGGAGGACGGGGCCTCGACTCCTCTGTGCCGGATTCCCGGGGTGACCTTCGAATTCGGGAAGGAGTCCACCTACCGCCAGCGGATCGGTGTGGTCGCCGCACACCTCCACACGTGCTCGGTGGTGTCGCGCGTGCGCGGCGTACCCGAAGAGCCGGCCGCCCAGTTCGTGATGGCGTCCGAGCCGCGGATGGCGACCCTCTTCGACGGGCTTCCGGAGGGCGCCGGCCACGGCCTCGTACGAGCCACCTGTGACGGACGGCCGACGGTGTTCTACGGGAACATCGGCCCCGGGCTGGCCGGCCGGGCCGTCCCCGGCGGCGAGCAGGTGTTCGCGAACTTCGTCAAGTCCGTCAGCGGGCGCATCGGATGCACGGCAGGAGAGAACGCGTGAGCGCGAACGTGAACGGACTCGGATCGGACGAGAACACCGCGGCCGGCGACGAGGGAACGGCGACGCCGACAGCGGCGACGCCGACAGCGGCACCGTCGGCGGTGGCGGCCTTCGTCGGAGGCCCGGACCGGATCCCCGCCCCGGAGCCCGCCCCGCCCTCGGCGGTGCGCCGGCTGCTGCGGAGCCGTACGGTACGCGCGACGGCGGCCGGCGTCCTCGCCGGTGCCCTGCTCGGTGCCGGCACGGTGGCCTGGCAGACCGGTACCCTCCCGCTGCTCGGCCCCGCACCGTGCTGGGACTCGCTGAGCGACTCGACGATGTCCGCACTCTTCGGTGACCGCCGGACCGAGGTCGAGGAGCAGAAACTGCAACCCGACTCGCGCGGCCGCGGCCTGGTCCACGGCCAGTGCCGCATCACCAGTTACAAGGGCGATCAGGTCAAAAGGCAGCTGACCGTACGGGTGCACAAGCTGGACGGACTGACCGGAAGCGACGCTCGGCAGTGGCCCGAGGAGTTCCTCGCGGCCGGCATGGTGTCCCTGGGCGAGGGCCTGCCCGGAATGACTTCCTCCTCCCGCGCCTGGCTGGCGATCCCCCAGTCGTGCACCGGCAGGCCGTCCGCGTTCGAGGGGCCGGTCGTGGTCGATGTCGGCATGGGCTCGGCCGGCCTGGAGATCTCGCCCGAAGACGAGCGGGAGGACCGCGCCGCGCTGGCCCACGCCGTGGTGGACGCGGCCAACGGAGTCATCCGCGATTTCGGCTGCTCCGGGGCCTACCGGTCGCCCGACCTGCCGAAGGAGGTCGTCACCTGGCAGGACACCGGGCCGGACGCCTTCTGCGGCATCAAAGGACTCACCCTCCCGGCGGAGTACCGCGAGAGCCTGGCACGCACCCGGATCAGCGGAGCGGGCACCCCCGCCCGGATCTGCGAGTCGGCCCCCGACTACCCCAGGGCCGTGCTGCGGCTGACCACCGTCACGGACCCGGCGCTGGCGGACGTCTTCTCCCAGGACGTCCTCAAGGGAGGGACGTCCTTCAAGGGCTCCAACGGGCACGGATCGCTCAACGTGACCCGGGCCGTGTACCGGGCCCGCTGCCAGAGCGGATACGTGATCTTCATGATGGAGCAGAAGGACACGATGGGTAAGGCCGGCTTCGCCCCCCTGCGCACCCTGATGCCCGCCTACGTCGAGGCGGAGTCCGAACGCATCGGCTGCGGCCCCGAGAAGGTGACGCTGCCGCAGCCCTGACGGGTGTGCGGGGGCAGCCGATCGGCAGGGCTGCCCCCGGGGTCCGTCCGGCAGGGCTGCCCCGTGTTCCGTCCGGCGGGGCCGGTGCCCGGGATCAGCCGAAGGTCGGCATCTCCCCGACCGTCGTCGACATGTCGATCACCGCGAAGGCGGCGCCCTGCGGGTCGGAGACCGCCGCGAACCGGCCGAAGGGGCTGTCCATCGGCCCGAAGTGCAGCTTCCCGCCGTGCTTCTGCGTCTTCGACACCGCCTCGTCGCAGTCCGGGACCCCGAAGTAGACCTGGATGTACGGCGGCACCTCCGGGGGGAAGTCGTCGCCCATCTTCATCCGGCCCAGCACCGGCCGTCCCGGGTCGCCGACGTTGAAGACCTTGAAGTCCATGTCGGCCGTCTCCGGGTCGTCGCCGGGGTCCATCTGCTGGGCGCTGTACGGGAAGACCTTCGTCAGGAAGGCGTCCGGCTTGTCCGGCTCCCTGGTGAAGACCTCCGCCCAGGCGTAGGAACCCGCCTCGCCCGCCTTCTCGAAGCCCCGGTGGTCGCCGGGCTGCCAGACGCCGAAGACGGCGCCGCTCGGCTCCTTCGCGATCAGCATCGTGCCGAAGGGGCCGACCTGCATCGGCCCCATCAGGACCTCGCCGCCGTTCTCCGTCACCTTCCCGGCCGTGGCCGCCGCGTCGGGGGAGGCGAAATACAGGCACCACTGCGAGGGGGCGTCCACCCCGGGCATCGGCGGTACGACGGCCGCGACGGCCTTGCCGTCCGAGTAGGCCTGCGTGTAGTTGCCGTACTCGCTGCTGGACTCGCCGAAGGTCCAGCCGAGCACGTCGGCGTAGAAGGTCTTGGCACCCTCCACGTCCCTGAACATCGCGTCCACCCAGCACGGCGCGCCTTCGGGGAACTCAAGCATGATCGATCGACTCCTCGACTCGTTCCTTGCTGTCGTCGTACTCACGCTAGGCGCGTGGTGTGCCGACCGCGCGGGGAGCGCGCCCGCGCGGGACGCTGGAGCCATGGACAAGGACATCACCATCCGGCTGGCACAGCAGCCCGACGCCGACGCGCTGCTCGGCCGGAGCCCGCTCGCCGCACTCGTCGGAATGCTGCTGGACCAGCAGGTGCCGATGGAGTGGGCGTTCTCCGGGCCCTGGACGATCGCCCAGCGGCTCGGCTCCGACGACCTGGACGCGCACGCGATCGCCGCCTACGACCCGGAGGCCTTCGCCGCCCTGCTCTCGGAGAAGCCCGCCGTGCACCGGTACCCGGGGTCGATGGCCACGCGGATCCAGCAGCTGTGCGCGTACCTGGTGGAGCACTACGGCGGAGACGCCGAGGCCGTTTGGGCCGACGCGGCGACGGGGCAGGAGCTGCTGGGGAGGCTCAAGGCGCTGCCGGGCTTCGGGGAGCAGAAGGCGCAGATCTTCCTCGCCTTGCTGGGCAAGCGGTTCGGGGTGCGGCCGACGGGATGGCGGGAGGCGGCGGGTGGCTACGGCCGGGCGAACGTCTACCGTTCGGCAGCCGACATCACCGGGCCCGAGTCCCTGGCCAAGGTGCGGGCGCACAAACAGGAGATGAAGGCCGCCGCCAAGGCCGCGAAGACCGCCAAGACCGAGGGCGGCTCCTGACCCGTCCCGGCCGCCGTGACCGCTCCGGCCCCGGTCAGGGTCGGCCGGGCCCGGGGCGGGGGACCGGCCCGGATTGACCGGCCGCAGGGGGTCCCGATTGGCCCCTGCTGCCGGTCGGTCGGGTCCGTAGCGTGGAGGCATGACACAGATCGCGACCCGCGCCGCCACCGCCGAGGCCGTCCAGGACGCCCCCGGCAGCCTCATCACGCTGCTGACCGACACCGCCGAGCTCACCTGCAACACCGCCGCCTTCGAGGAGGGCGCGGCGGGCGCCCCGGTGCACTTCCACACCAGGGCCACCGAGTTCTTCCACGTCACCGCGGGGCGCCTCGACGTCCTCGTCGGCGACGAGGTCCAGACCCTGGGCGCCGGCGACTTCATCGCGATTCCGCCGGGGGTGAAGCACGCCTTCGCCCCCGCCCCCGGCCACACGGCGAGCGTCTTCGTCGGCTTCACCCCCGGCATGGGCCGCTTCGACTACTACCGGCTCCTCGGCCGGGTCCACGCGGGCGAGGCCACCGTGCAGGACATCAAGGACAGCTCGGCGGCCTACGACAACCACTATGCCGAGAGCCCCGCCTGGAGCGGCCGCCGCCGCAGCGCGGAGCCGTAGACCACGTCCGCGTCGAGGCGGCGCAGTTCCTCCGCGATCAGTTCGGCGCCGCTGCGGATCTTCAGGGCCACCCTGCGGTCGGGGCTCCCCGGCAGGATCAGGGTGGCGAGCGCACCAGCGGGCCGGTCCACCCGGATGTCCCCGCCCGTGGTGTGCAGCACCACCCCGGTGATGACGGGGCCGTCCGTGGCGATCCGGTCCACCGGCACGCCGAGCCGGTCCTCCAACCAGCGCGCCAGCAGCTCGGCGCTCGCGTTGTCGGGTTCGCTCTCCACCGCCGCCCCGGTCACCGGCAGCGGAGTCTGGTCCAGGGCCGCGGCCAGCAGCGCCCGCCACGGCGTGAGCCGGGTCCAGGCCAGGTCGGTGTCGCCCGGCTGGTAGCCGGCGGCCCGCTCGTCGAGCACGCCCACCGGGTCGAAGGCGGCGGCCGCGTCCGTGATCCGGCGCTGCGCGAGCGCGCCCAACGGGTCGCGCGCCAGGTCGGCGGGGGCATCGGCCGGCCACCAGGCCACCACCGGCGCGTCCGGCACCAGCAGCGGCAGCACGACCGATCCGGCCTGCTCGGTCAGCGCCCCGTGCAGGCGCAGCACCACGAGCTCCCCGGCCCCGGCGTCCGACCCGACCCGGAGTTCGGCGTCCACCCGACTCGCGCGGAGCTTGTGCGGGCCGCGCGAGACCCGCTTGATGACCGCGATGATGCGGCACGGGTGCTCGTGCGAGGCCTCGGAGGCCGCACGTACGGCGTCGTAGGCGTTCTCCTCGTCAGTGACGACGACGAGCGTCAGCACCAGCCCCATGGTGGGGCTGCCTATCGCCCGTCGTGCTGCGAGCAGGGCCCGATTGACCTTGCTGGACGTGGTGTCGGTGAGTTCGGTCCGCATGCCCCGAGTCTGTCACCGCGTCATCGACGCCTGCGCGCCGTACCGAAGACGGAGCGCGAGATCTCCCGACCCAGCTGGGTTCCGATCGACCGGGCGAGCGACCGGAACAGCCCGCTGCCCAGGACCTGCTCGGCCGGGGAGCGGTCCGCCTTCGGAGCGCCCCGGCCGGCCGCCCTCGCGGCCTCCTTCCGCGCCGCCTCGGACTCCTTCTCGGCCGCGGCGGCCGCGGCGGCCGCCTCCGCCCGGGCCTCCGCGGCGGCCTGTTCGGCGCTGATCCTCTCGTACGCCGACTCGCGGTCGACCGGCTGGGCGTAGCGCGACCAGAGCGGCGAGGCCTTCGCGGCCTGCTCCAGGTCGGCCGCCGCGATCGGTGCCATCAGGGACTGCGGGGCGCGCAGCCGGGTCGCCGCGACCGGGGTGGGGGCGCCGTTCTCGCCGAGCACGGTGACCACGGCCTCGCCGGTGCCCAGCCCGGTGAGCAGCTTCTCCAGGTCGTAGGCGGAGTACGGGAAGGTCTTCGCGGCCGCCTTCAGCGCCTTGGCGTCGTCGGGGGTGAAGGCGCGCAGGGCGTGCTGCACGCGGTTGCCGAGCTGGGCGAGCACGTCGGCCGGCACGTCCTTGGGGGTCTGCGTCACGAAGAAGACGCCGACGCCCTTGGAGCGGATCAGCCGGACGGTCTGGGTGACCGACTCCAGGAATGCCTTCGAGGCCCCGCCGAAGAGCAGATGGGCCTCGTCGAAGAAGAAGACGAGCTTGGGCTTGTCCAGGTCGCCGACCTCCGGCAGGTCGGCGTACAGGTCGGCGAGCAGCCACATCAGGAAGGTGGAGAAGAGCTGCGGCCGGTCCTGGACCGCGGGGAGTTCCAGTACGGAGACCACCCCGCGGCCGTCGGCGGCCGTGCGCAGGAACTCGCCCGTGTCGAACGCGGGCTCGCCGAAGAACTCCGCGGCCCCCTGCGCCTCGAAGGCGGTCAGCGCCCGCAGGATCACCCCGGCAGTCGCCGTGGACAGTCCGCCGATGCCCTTGAGCTCCGCCTTTCCCCGGTCGGACACGAGGAAGGCGACGACCGCGCGCAGGTCCTTGAGGTCGATCAGCTCCAAGCCCTTGGTGTCGGCGTAGTGGAAGATCAGGCCGAGGGATTGCTCCTGGGTCTGGTTGAGCCGGAGCACCTTCGCCAACAGCACCGGGCCGAAGGCGGTGACGGTCGACCTGACCGGGATGCCGGGGCCGATCCCGCCCAGCGAGTAGAACTCGCCCGGGTAGCCGGTGGGCTCCCAGCTCTGGGCCACGTCCCGGGCCCGCTCGTCGATCCGCTCGCCGCGCGTACCGGGTGCGGTGATCCCCGAGACGTCGCCCTTGACGTCGGCGAGGAAGACGGGGACCCCGTGCGCCGACAGCTGCTCGGCGACGAGCTGGAGCGTCTTGGTCTTGCCGGTGCCGGTGGCGCCGGCGACCAGCCCGTGCCGGTTGAGCATCGACAGGGGAATGCGGATCCGGTGGTCGGGCAGGCACGCGCCGTCCCAGAGGAGGGCGCCCAGATCGAGCGCGGGTCCGGTGAAGGCGTACCCGGCGGCGATCTGTCCGGCCGGGTCCGTCGGGTCCGCGGCGGTGGTGGCGTCGATGCTCTCACCCATGGATCACTCCCGAAATAGCACTCTTCGTCACTTTTGCACCGCCCTTGCGAGGCTGCGCCCGCAGGCACGGGCCCGGTAGGCTTTCCGTGTGATCTTCAAGCGCATCGGAAGCGGGCGGCCGTACCCCGACCACGGCAGGGAAACCACCCGGCAGTGGGCGGACGTCGCGCCGCGCCCGGTCCGGCTCGACCAGCTCGTGACGACCAAGGGCCAGCTGGACCTCGAAACGCTGCTCGCCGAGGACTCCACCTTCTACGGCGACCTGTTCGCCCATGTCGTGAAGTGGCAGGGCGACCTCTATCTGGAGGACGGGCTGCACCGCGCCGTGCGCGCGGCTCTGCAGCAGCGTCAGGTGCTGCACGCCCGCGTCCTGGAGATGGACTGACGCTTCGCGCGGATTGCGCCTTTCGGGTCGCCATTGACCTATCAGCAGATCATTTAGTAGGCATCACCACCAGGTCGCACTACGCTGCGCCCATGAGCATGCTCACTCCCCCCGGCATGGGCGGAAAGTACCGCGTCACGGGGACCGCCTACCCCCGCATGAGCCGTAAGCGGAGCCGACGCCGGATCGTCCTCGCCGTGCTCGGCTCAGCCCTCGCGCTTGCCCTGGTCGGCTACGGGGCACTGCAGCTCATCGGCGTGTTCCGCGGCGACGGGCCCAAGCGGAACACGGCTGCCGGTGCCAAGGACTGCCCGACGAAATCGCCCGAGGCAGCGGCCAAGGGCGGCGCCCCGGCGGCCGCCGCCACGGCGTCCGCACCCGCAGGTCCGGCGGTGGTACTCCCCCAGCCCGGCACGATCACGGTCAACGTCTTCAACGCGACCCAGCGGGCGGGTCTGGCCAAGGCCGTCGGTGACGAACTGGCCAAACGCGGCTTCCTCGTCGGCACCGTCGGCAACGCCCCGGCCGACTTCGACAAGAAGGTCCCCGGGACCGGGATACTGCTGGGCTCCCCGACGACCGACAAGGCCGTCTTCGCCGTGCTCGGCACCCAGCTCCCCGGCACCACCCAGCAGACCGACACCCGTGAGACCGCGGACGTCGACCTGATCCTGGGCGACGCCTTCCAACAGCTCAGCACGAAGGAGGACGCGGACAAGGCGCTGGCCCTCCTGGCCAACCCCGCGCCCGCGCCCGCCAAGAACTGCTGAGCCGCCGGGCACACGGTCCGGCGACCCCGATGGGGCGGCCGGACCGCCCGGGCGGCTACTCCGCCGAGCCGTACATCCGGTCACCGGCGTCGCCCAGGCCCGGCACGATGTAGCCGTGCTCGTTGAGCCGCTCGTCCACCGCGGCCGTCACGACCGTCACCGGCGTGCCCGCCAGGTCGCGCTCCATGACCTCGACGCCCTCGGGCGCGGCCAGCAGCACCACGGCCGTGACGTCGTCGGCGCCACGCTTGATCAGTTCCTGGATCGCCGCGACGAGCGTGCCGCCGGTGGCGAGCATCGGGTCCACGACGTAGACCTGGCGACCGGAGAGGTCCTCCGGCATGCGGGTCGCGTACGTGGAGGCCTCCAGCGTCTCCTCGTTGCGGACCATGCCCATGAAGCCCACCTCGGCGGTCGGCAGCAGCCGCACCATGCCGTCCAGCATGCCCAGGCCCGCCCGCAGGATCGGGACGATCAGCGGCCGGGGGGCCGAGAGCTTCACGCCCGTGGTCGGGGCGACCGGCGTCTCGATGTCGGCCTGCTCGGTGCGCACGTCACGGGTGGCCTCGTAGGCGAGCAGGGTCACCAGCTCATCGGCCAGCCGCCGAAAGGTGGCGGAATCGGTGCGCTTGTCGCGCAGGGTGGTGAGTTTGTGCGCCACCAAGGGGTGATCGACGACCTGCAAACGCACAACATCCTCCAAAACTCAGCCTGCGACCAGCAAAAACGGCCGCACGACGCGACCTGCACCCAAAAGGCTACGCGCTGACGCGGCCCCTTCGCGTCGGAAGCGGCGGCCACGCCCGCAGCGGCCTGCGGATGCGACCCGCCCGGACGCCCAGCACGCTGGACGGGTGAGCAACGCACTGGTGATCGCAGCCGTCGACGGGTCCGAGCACAGCCTCAAGGCCCTCCAGTGGGCGCGGGGCGCCGCCCTGCGGCACGCTACCGGGCTTCTCGTCGCCCACGTACTGCCCGATCATGCCCAGTTGTACGCGGGCCGCCGGGCGTCCCTGCACGACGCCTCCGAACCGCAGGAGTACCCCGACCCGGTGCACGACTGGGTCAGGAGCGTGCTCGGCGAGGGCGCCGCGCTGCCGGACGGGGTCCGGTACGAGTCCCTGGAGGGCTCCGTCCCCGAGGCGCTGCGGGTGATCGGTGCGGGCGCCCTGATGCTCGTGATGGGCTCGCGGGGCCGCGGCGGGTTCGCCAGCCTGCTGCTCGGGTCGAGCAGCAGGGCGGTGGCCTCGACCGCCCCGTGCCCCGTGGTGGTGGTCCCGCACGCCGAGCGCGATGCCGGGGCCGCCTCCGAGGCGTCCGCCGGACGCGTGGTGCTCGGGCTGCACGCCGCCGAGACCCCCGACGACGTACTGTCCTTCGCCTTCGCGGAGGCGGCCGTGCGGGGGACCACCGTCCAGGTGGTCTCCGCCTACGCCGTCCCGCCCGCGCCGGCCCTGGTGATCGACCGGCCCTTCGAGGTGGTCCCGCCGGAGGGACTCGCCGACGGTGGGGACGGCGTACCGGCCGAACGGGAGATGCTCCGCTCGCAGGCGCAGCGGTTGGAGCCGCTGCGCGCGCGCTTCCCGGACGTCCCCGTCGAGCAGGCCGCCGTCCCCGGGGACCCGGCGGGCCGGCTCGTCGACGCCTCCCGGTCGGCGGCCCTGGTGGTGGTCGGCCGCCACCACCCCAGGCGCACCGCCATGTCCCTGCAGATCGGCTCGGTGGCCCATGCCGTACTCCACCATGCGCACGGCCCGGTCGCGATCGTCCCGACGCTCAGGGACGAGGCCTGACCTGCACAGGGGTGGCATCAAACCCCCGGTCCGGGGGAAGGTGGGTGCAGGGGGAAACGACCGACCAGCCCAGGGTGGTGGCCGATGCCCGACACGCAGCCGAGCGACGACACTCCGGAGACCGCGGCGCAGCGCCGAGCGCGCCGCGCGCAGTTCCTGCGCGACCTGATGGAGGCCCGCGCCCTGCGCGATCGCGTACAGCCCCGCCGCGCCCGTGCGGCCCGTATGCGCCAGCAGATGCGTATGCGCACTTTCCGCTGGTGATCCCGGCCGGATCACCCGGGTGGGCCGGGCCCGACACGGGCGACCCGCCCGGCGACCGGCGCCGCCTGCGCCACCCCGGCACGCCCCGGCACAGGGGCCCCGCACACGGCCCGGCGGGGCGCGGCGCGGAACGGCGCGGCACGACGCAAGCGCGGAAGACCTCTCGCAACGCCGCCGTTTCTGCCACGATGCCGATTGGGCGGGGCAGGGCGGCGAGCAGCACGGCCGTTCCGCTCCAACCTCCGGCCGGGGGGACCTCCAACCGGCACGCCTAAGACCAGTGGGAGAGTCACGGTGTATTTCGCCGCACTGCTCGCGCGCACCGAAGACGGGTGGGAAGCGAGCGACATGGAACTCGACGACGTCGAGTCCCTCAGTGATCTGATCGATCTCGCCCGTTCCGCCGCTGTCGACGACGACACGGTGGTCGCCCTCATCGAGGAGGAGGACGCCTGGTTCGGCGTCGTCCGCGTGGACGGCGAGGAGGACCCGCGGTACTTCGTGTCGAACGCCGCCGCGGCCGCCCGCAGCTCCTACGGCTCGATGCTGACCAAAGAGCTGCTGGGCAGCGACGAGGAGGACGACGAACTCGACGAACTGGACCTGGACGGCACCGAGGACGGCGAGGAGGAATCCATCGCCGGGTTCACGGACGAGGACACCGGCGAGGACGGGGAGCGAGGGGCCGGTTCCGAGCCGGCACCGGCCGGTCCGCTCGGCGACCCCCGGCTGCTGGACGACCTCGGGGTGACCAACAAGCAGCTGATGACACTGGACGGGGACGCCCTCTCCGAGATCGCCGAGTCCCTCGGCGCCACCGAGGTCCTGGAGGCCGTCCGCTAGTGCTCGGCACCGACACCACCGATCCCGTCGATCCCGTACGGGACCCGTGGCGGACCTCCATGCGCCTGGCGCTCCAGGAGGCCGCCCGGGCGGTGCCGGCCGGCGACGTGCCGGTCGGCGCCGTCGTGCTGGGCCCGGGCGGGGAGATCCTCGCCACCGGACACAACGAACGCGAGGCGAGCGGCGACCCCACGGCGCACGCCGAGGTCCTGGCGCTGCGCCGGGCCGCCGCCCGGCTCGGGGAATGGCGGCTTCCCGGGTGCACCCTCGTGGTCACCCTGGAGCCGTGCGTGATGTGCGCGGGCGCGCTCGTTCAGGCACGCGTCGCCAGGGTCGTCTACGGCGCGGACGACGAGAAGGCCGGAGCCGCCGGCTCGCTGTGGGACCTCGTCCGCGACCGCAGGCTCAACCACCGGCCGGAGGTGGTGCGCGGTGTGCTGGGCGACGAGTGCGCGCGGCAGCTGACGGACTTCTTCCGCGACCTGTGAAGCCTCGCCCCACCGGCCCCTGACAGCCTCCTGACGGCCTCCGAAACGCCCCCGGGACACCGCCGGGCCCACCGATTTCGGCGGATGGGGTTCCTTAGGCTAGGATCCATCTCGGTAGTGTGTCCGAGTGGCCGAAGGAGCTCGCCTCGAAAGCGAGTATGGGGCAACCCATCGGGGGTTCAAATCCCTCCACTACCGCTTCGACCGAGAGCCCCGCCCCGCAAGGGTCGGGGCTCTCGGCGTACTTCCAGGGCGTCGGTGTATTTCCGGGCCGCTCGGGGGGCGCACGCACCGGGCCGACCGGAATACGTACGGGGAGGGACACAGGCGGGGGCGCCCCCGATCGGCCCTCCGGAGGACAGCGGCGTGACCGCCCGCCCCCTCGGCCGTTGTCACGGCATGACCAAGACCCAGCGCATCCTCGCCGCCTTCGCCCTCGCGGGGGCCGCCGCGGGCCTCGCCGCACCCGCCGCGTCCGCGGACACGGCCCCGATCTCCCCCCTCTCCCTTCCGGACGTGCCGATCCCCTCGCCCGGGATGCCCGCGGGGGCCCAGCCCGCCTCCGTGCAGGAGGTGGTCGGAAAGGTCGGCGACGGCGCGAACGGGCTCAACGCGCTGGCGGACCTGCCCAACCAACTGGCACCGGTGATCGCCCCGGTGCAGCCCCTCACCGACCTGGCCGGCGCCATCCAGTAGCCCGCGGCCGCGCGGGCGGACACGAAGAAGGCCCCGACCGGGGTCGGGGCCTTCGACGCGTTCGGACGGGGGAAGTGGCGTCATGGGGACAAGCCGCTTCCCCCGACGAGGACGGGCCCGCCGGCCCGGGCCGCAGTCAGGGGGGGGAAGCCCGCGGCCCGGACCCCGCAGTGGGGCCCTGTCCCTCACCCTCCGGTTTCCTGCCAGAACCGGTGGGCTCACCTCAATCCTGCGGCCGCCACGACCGCCGACCGACCGGCGAAAGACCCGGAAAACCGGGTCATTGGTCCTTAAAGGACAGGTGAGTGCCCAAACCTGACCGGTTAGACTCACCCGACTCGCAAGGACCGGTTGGGGAGGCCGCCCGCACGTGGACACCAGGAAGCTCATCACGGGTGCCCTCACCGTGTTCGCCCTCTTCGTGATCATCACCCAACCGAAGCGAGCCGCCGAGATCGTCGGAATAGGCTTCCAGGGGATATCGGATGCCGCCTCGGGCATCGGCGAGTTCATAACCGAACTGGTGCGCTGACCCGTACGCCGAAGCGGTTCCCGGACTTCCGGCCCCCCACTCGACGGGTGGGGGGCTTTCACGTACCCACCACCAGGCATAATGCCCCGATATGCCCAACTTGCCCTCAACACGGCGATATACGGTGCTTGCACACAGTGCACATCTCTTGTGATGCTATGACCGCTTTTGACGGATGAATTGACTGAAGGGGTGGCGTGACCGTGCCGGCCAGTACTGCGCCTCAAGTGCCGCCCCAGCAGGACCCCCAGGTACCACCCCAGCAGGAACCCCGCACCGGGACCCGTCAGGCGCAGCCGCCCGAGGAGCTCCCTGCGACCCCGAGACCCGCGAGCCGGGGCGCGGACACCCGGGCCCTCACCCAGGTCCTGTTCGGCCAGCTGAAGGACCTCCAGCCGGGCAGCAGCGAGCACGCCCGGGTCCGCGGGGCCCTGATCGAGGCGAACCTCCCGCTGGTCCGGTACGCGGCCGCCCGCTTCCGCAGCCGCAACGAGCCGATGGAGGACGTGGTCCAGGTCGGGACCATCGGGCTGATCAACGCCATCGACCGCTTCGACCCGGACCGCGGAGTGCAGTTCCCGACCTTCGCGATGCCGACGGTCGTGGGCGAGATCAAACGCTACTTCCGCGACAACGTCCGCACCGTCCACGTGCCGCGCCGCCTCCACGAGCTGTGGGTGCAGGTCAACGCCGCCACCGAGGACCTCACCACCCTCCACGGCCGAACCCCGACCACGGCCGAGATCGCCGAACGGCTGCGCATCACCGAGGACGAGGTGCTGTCCTGCATCGAGGCCGGGCGCAGCTACCACGCGACCTCGCTGGAGGCCGCCCAGGAGGGCGACGGCATGCCCGGGCTGCTGGACCGGCTCGGCTACGAGGACCCGGAGCTGGCCGGGGTCGAGCACCGCGACCTCGTCCGCCACCTCCTCGTACAACTGCCCGAACGCGAGCAGCGGATCCTGCTCCTGCGGTACTACAACAATCTGACGCAGTCACAGATCAGTGCGGAGCTCGGCGTCTCCCAGATGCACGTCTCACGGCTGCTCGCCCGGAGCTTCGCCCGACTGCGATCCGCAAACAGGATCGAAGCGTAATCAGAACGGGTGTACAGCAATCACCTGTTTCCCGACAGAACGGGCTGATCACGTTCTGCCCCCTTCTGTCGTCGGAGCTATATGTCGACATGGCGCTACAGCGTGTTGCCGACATGTGACATTCTGCGTGAACCGCGTTTGCCGCGGCCCCGCCTCCGGTATTCAGGTGGAAGCTGCGTTCCTCCGACGGGCGCGCCGCACGCGACCGTCCGCGACCTCAAGGGGGTGGCATGTCCGTAGACCAGGGCAGCTCCAAGGTGCTCACGCTCGTAAAGCCCGTGGCTCCGCCGGCAGTGTCCGAACGCTCGGAAGCCATCGACACCCGCACCCTCTCCCGCTCGCTCTTCCAGCGACTCGCCACCCTGGACGCGGACAGCCCGGAACGGGCGTACGTACGCGACACCCTGATCGAGCTGAACCTGCCCCTCGTGCGGTACGCCGCCGCCCGCTTCCGCAGCCGCAACGAGCCGATGGAGGACATCGTCCAGGTCGGCACCATCGGGCTGATCAAGGCCATCGACCGGTTCGACTGCGAACGCGGCGTGGAATTCCCGACGTTCGCCATGCCGACCGTCGTGGGCGAGATCAAACGATTCTTTAGGGACACCTCCTGGTCCGTGCGCGTCCCGCGCCGGCTCCAGGAACTGCGCCTGGCACTGACCAAGGCCAGCGACGAGCTCGCACAGAAGCTGGACCGCTCGCCCACCGTGCCGGAACTCGCCGCCGTGCTCGGGGTCAGCGAGGAGGACGTCGTCGACGGCCTCGCCGTCGGAAACGCCTACACGGCCTCCTCGCTCGACTCGCCCTCCCCGGAGGACGAAGGTGGCGAAGGCTCGCTCGCGGACCGCCTCGGCTACGAGGACACCGCGCTGGAGGGGGTCGAGTATCGCGAGTCCCTGAAGCCGCTGCTCGCCAAACTCCCGCCCCGGGAACGGCAGATCATCATGCTGCGCTTCTTCGCGAACATGACGCAGTCGCAGATCGGCGAGGAGGTCGGCATCTCCCAGATGCACGTCTCCCGGCTGCTGACGCGCACGCTCGCGCAGCTGCGCGTGGGCCTCATCGGGGACTGAGCCCGCGGAGGCAACGGGGTCCGCGGGCCCGCGGACCCCGTTGCCTCCGTCGGGACGCCCACGAGGCGATCAGGTGCCGACCGCTTCACAATTGACGATCCGTCAGGAACACTGGCGCGATGCGAAAGGGATCGCGGGCGGCCACCGCACTGCTCACCCTGTGCTGCACGGCCGTCGGCGGCCTCACCGGCTGCGGCGGCCCGGCGCGCGAGGGCTTCTCCGCCGTGGGCGCCGCCGCCCCGGGCCCCGAACGGGGCGCGGGGGAGAACGTCGCCCCGCAGGACGGCGTGGATTTCCACCAGCTCGGCGATCCGCCCGCGGCGGGCGGATCCGCCTCGCCGCGCCGTACGCAGGCCGGCCCCGCCGGATCGGGTACCGCAGGCAGCCGCATGACGGGTGGGGCGACGGCCACCGCGCCCAGCGGCTCCGTCGGCGCTCCCGATACCACCGCCGGAGCAGGCCGCACCCCTGGTACAGCCGGGGGGCCGGCCACACCAGGAGGGCCCGCCACACCCGGCGGCCCGGCCACACCGGCGAACCCCGCCGACCCCACCGCCCCGACGGGCCCCACCGGGCCTCCGAGCCCGCCCGGTACGACGCCTCCGGCGCCGCCCGCCACCCCGGCCCGGCTGGCGCTGTCCGCGCCGACCCGGTCCGCCACGGCCGACCGCCGGTGCGAGCGGGTCACCGTGACCTTCACCAACACCGGCACCACCGCCGCCCGTTCGGGCACGGTCAGCTTCGCGACGCACGTCATCGGCGCCCTCGGCATCGACTGGGCCACGATCACCACGACCCAGGCACTACCCGCGCCCATCGCGGGCGGGGCATCGAAGACGCAGACCTACACGGTGTGCCTGGAGGCCTGGCGGGTGCCGCTGGGCATGCACGTGGACACCCGGAAGGTCACCGCGACCTGGAGCTGAGCCGCCCTGGCACCCGGAGCCCGGCACCTTCGGCGCCCGCTGCCGCTTCGGCCCCCCTCGGCGCGGCCCGCGACCTCACCACGACCCGCGATCCCAGCGCGGGCCAGGGCCTCGGCCCGGGGGGCGACCTCAGCGCATGACGACCCAGGCGACCGCGCCGATCACGAGCACGAGCGCGAGAGCCAGCCCGATCTTCACGGCCTGGCCGGACGACTTGGCCGCCCCCTGCTCGGCGCGACGCTGCTGGCGCGCCCCGGGGCCCGCCTGCCGAGCCGGCGCAGCCTCCTCGACGAAGGCCCGGAACATCTGGGTGCTGCCCGCCGGGTCGTAGTTGCCCTCGGGTGCCTGTGAGTTGTGGTTGTCAGCCATGGAGCAGGACCCTAGCCGGTTTTCCGATTCCTTTACCGCCCCGCCTCCAGATTAATTTGCCTGTAGCAACCATTGGCTTCTATGGTTGCCTCAAGCAACAAGATGGGAGGGTGCTCGATGCCGACGCAGACAACGCAGACGACGCGGACCACTCCGCACGAGGAACTGGCCCGCCGGCTGACCGGGATCGGCGCGGTCAAGCGGGAACTCGCCCGCAATCTGCCCCCGGACTGCCCGCCGGGCGCCGCTGCCGTGCTCACCGTGCTCGACCGGCACGGAGAGATGCGGCTGAGCCGGCTGTCCGACCTCATGGCCGTCGACATCTCGGTCACCAGCCGGCACGTCACCCACATCACCGCCCGCGGCTGGATCGAGCGCGAGCCGGACCCGGGCGACGGACGCTGCCGCATCCTGCGGCTCACCCCGGCCGGACGGGCGCTGCTCGCCGAGATCGGCGCCCGGTACACGGCCGCCCTGGAAAGAGCCCTCCACGACTGGTCCGCCCAGGACATCGACGTACTCAACACCCTGCTGGCCCGACTCCGATCGAGCTTCTAGAGGAAGGAAAGACATGGCCCAGTCGGAGACGACCACCGGCCCCGTGTCCGCATCCGTGGACATGACCCATTCGCAGATCATGAAGGCGCTGTCCGGGCTCATGCTCGGCATGTTCGTGGCGATCCTGTCCTCCACGATCGTTTCCAACGCCCTGCCCCAGATCATCAGCGACCTCGGCGGGACCCAGTCCTCCTACACCTGGGTGGTCACCGCCGCCCTGCTGTCCATGACGGCGGCCACCCCGCTGTGGGGCAAGCTGTCCGACCTCTTCAGCAAGAAGCTGCTGGTCCAGATATCCCTGGCGATCTACGTCCTCGGGTCCGTGGTCGCGGGCATGTCCCAGAACACCGGCACGCTGATCGCCTGCCGCGTGGTCCAGGGCATCGGCGTCGGCGGCCTCTCGGCCCTCGCCCAGATCGTGATGGCCGCGATGATCTCCCCGCGCGAGCGCGGCCGGTACAGCGGTTACCTCGGCGCGGTCTTCGCGGTCGCCACCGTCGGCGGCCCGCTGCTGGGCGGTGTCATCACCGACACGGAGTGGCTGGGCTGGCGCTGGTGCTTCTACGTCGGCGTGCCCTTCGCGATCATCGCGCTGATCGTCCTCCAGAAGACCCTGCGGCTGCCGGTCGTGCGGCGGGATGTCAAGGTCGACTGGCTGGGCGCCTTCCTGATCAGCGGCGCCGTGTCCCTGCTGCTGATCTGGGTCACCCAGGCCGGCGACTCCTACGAGTGGATCTCCTGGCAGACCTGGGCGATGACGGGCGGCTCGGTGGTCCTCGGACTGCTCTTCGTCCTCGTCGAGTCCCGTGCGAGCGACCCGATCATCCCGCTGCGGCTCTTCCGGAACAAGACCATCACCCTCGCCTCGATGGCCTCCCTCTTCGTGGGCATCGCGATGTTCTCGGGGACCGTGTTCTTCAGCCAGTTCTTCCAGCTGGCCCGGGGCGAGTCCCCCACGATGTCCGGAATCCTGACGATTCCGATGATCGGCGGGCTCTTCGTCTCCTCCACCGTTTCCGGTCAGGTGATCACCAAGACCGGCAAGTGGAAGGCCTGGCTCGTCTCGGGCGGTGTGCTGCTGACGGCCGGGCTGGGGCTGCTCGGCACCCTGCGGTACGACACCCCGTACTGGCACATCGCGGTCTACATGGCGGTGACCGGCCTCGGTCTCGGCATGATGATGCAGAACCTGGTCCTCGCCACCCAGAACCAGGTGGCCCCCGAGGACCTGGGCGCGGCCAGCTCGGTGGTCACCTTCTTCCGCTCCCTCGGCGGCGCCATGGGCGTCTCGGCACTCGGCGCGGTCATGGCCCACCGGGTCACCCACTACGTCCAGGAGGGGCTCACCGCCCTCGGCCCGAAGGCCGCGGCCCTGGGCCAGAGCGGCACCGCCGGCGGCGGGATCCCCGACCTCGACAAGCTGCCCGCGCCGATCCGCGAGGTCATCGAGTCCGCGTACGGGCACGGCGTCGGCGACGTCTTCCTCTACGCCGCCCCGTTCGCGCTTCTCGGACTGGTGCTGGTGGTGTTCATCAAGGAGGTCGCCCTGAAGTCGAAGCCCGCGGCGCACACCCCGGCGGCGGCTTCGGACGGTGCCTCGTCCGCCGGTGCGGCCAGGGCCGGCGAGGTCGTGGACGCCACCGTCAAGGCCTGATCCCCTCTGCTCCCACCGAGCGCCGCCCCGTCTCCCGGGCGGCGCTCGGTCGTGCGCGGGCTGTGCCCGGGCGCGGCCGGGCACAGTTCGGGCCGGGGCTCGCGCCGAGCCCCGGGCCGGGCTTCCGGCCGGGCTCAGGCCGGGCTCGTGCTCAGGCCGGTACGCCGGCCGCGGTGGCCTGGACCTGGATGCCCGCGATCAGGACGTCGAGCGCCAGGCAGAAGTCGCCCTCGGGCGTCCGCCGGACCGCGCCCCCGCAGCCGTGCAGGAACTGCCGGACGGCCAGGTGGGCGCCGGTCCGGGCGGCCCCCATCAGCCCGGTGGCGTCCATCAGCCGCTGGAGGGCGGCGTCGAAGGCCCGCGCGTGCGGGCCGATGTTCGGGTAGGCGGCACTGAGCGGAGCCACCCACGGGTGGTCCGCCAGCACCCGCCGGTAGCCCAGGGCCAGGTCCTTCAGCCCGTCCGGCCAGCCTGCCCCGCCGCCCCCCGGCTGCCCCGTCGGCAGGGCCAGCTCGCCCAGGACCCGGTCCAGGGCCAGTTCGAGCAGGTCGTGCTTGGTGTCCACGTACCAGTACAGGGACATCGCGGTGACGCCGAGACCGGAGGCCAGCCGCCGCATCGAGAACCGGGCGAGTCCGTCGGCGTCGAGCAGCCGCACGGCGGCATGGGTGATCCGGTCCCGGTCGAGCCCGGAGGGTGCTTCGGCGCGGCGTCTCCCGGGCGGGCCGGACCTGGCCACCAGCCACACACTGGATCGGGTCTCTCCCGGATCGGCCGCGGTCACCATGCAGGCACCCTCCTCGGGACGGCTGGACCGGCCCCGGAATGCCCGGTCCGCCCTCTTGATGCTAGGGGGTGGTCCGCCGATCGGGCCGGAACGGGGAGCGGTGTCCGATGCCACGGGATCTCCCCCGACCCTCAGAGGCCCCCGCCGGCCAGGGCCGGATGACAGGCGGAGGCCGTGTACACAGCCGCGGATGACGCTTGGTCAGGACACCGGTGCGGTCAGGTCGTAGAAGGTGGCACCTCCGACCGTGGACTCCTTGAACGTGGCCTTGACCCAGTTCTCGATCTCCGTGCTGGTGCCACCGCCGGGGCCTCCCGGACCGCCGCCTCGGCGTCCGCCGTCCTCGCCGGCGCCCGCGGCGCCACTGCTCTGGCCGATGAACCAGTGGATCCTGCCGTCCCGCACGTACTCCTTGAACTGCTCCAGGGTCGGCGAGGGGTCGCTGCCGTTGAAGCCTCCGACCGGCATGACGGGCACGCCCGAAGCCAGCTGGTAACTGGCCGCGTTCTGCGAACCGATGGCCGCCGCCGCCCAGGTGTAGTCCTCGGCGTCGGCCGTGAGGGCCGCCTTGGCCTCGGCACTGACCTGGGCGCCGTTGAGCAGGCCACCTGCGCCGCCCGGGCCTCGGCCGCCCTGCGTCCCGCCGGGGCCGCCTCCCGGCCGCCCTGCTCCGCGGCCGCCCGCTCCGGGCGTACCGTCCTGCCCCTGTCCCTGCCCCTGCCCCTGCCCCGGCCCCGGCGGTACCGCGCCCTGCGGCAGCGTGCCACCGGGCTGCTGCCCGCCGCCCGGCCAGGTACCGCCGCCGCGCTGGCCGCCGTCCTGGCCGCCCGGACCGCCCTGCCCCATCCCGCCGGGGGCGCCCGGACCGCCGGGCATCCCGCCGGGGCCGCCCCGGCTTCCCGCCACCGCCGGTCCGGCGGTCACGATGGAGCCGGTGTGGCCGGTGCTCACGGTGGTCATGCAGTACGCGAACGGCCCGGCCAGGGCCGCCGCCACCCCGACTCCCGCGGTGAGCTGGAGCATCCGCCGGCCGGCCCGCCCCGCGAAGGGCAGCGCGACCGCGGCGACGAGCCCGCCCACCAGCACCGCCCAGCGCAGCCAGGGCAGGTAGTCGGTGGCACGGCCGAGCAGGACGTATGACCAGATCGCCGTCAGTGCGAGCGTGCCGGAGAGGGTGATGGCGGCCGGCGTGCTGCCGCGTTCCTCCCACAGCACGGCGACGCCCATACCGATCAGCGCGGCCACGAAGGGCGCCAGTGCGACGGTGTAGTACTCGTGGAAGATGCCCTGCATGTAGCTGAAGACCAGCGCGGTGATCAGCAGCGAGCCGCCCCAGGCCAGGAAGGCCGCGCGGGCCATCCCGTCCACCGAGTCGGTGGTGCGGCGGGCCCGCCAGGTGATCACCAGCCCGGCGACCAGCAGCACCAGGGCAGCCGGCAGCAGCCAGGAGATCTGCCCGCCGATGTTGCCCGAGAAGAGCCGGTCGATGCCGCTCTCTCCCCAGCGTCCACCGCCGCCGGCGCCACCGGGTCCCCCCGCTCCACCGCCGCCGACACTGCCGGTCTCGTTGCCGTTGATCCGTCCGAGGCCGTTGTAGCCGAGCGTCAGCTCAAGGAAGGAGTTGTTCTGCGATCCGCCGATGTAGGGACGGGAGGAGGCGGGCCACAGTTCGACGACGGCGACCCACCAGCCGCCCGCCACCACCATCGCGCCGCCCGCAAGCAGCAGCTGGCCGAGCCTGCGGCGCAGCCCGGTGGGCGCGCAGACCGCGTACAGCACGGCGAGCGGCGGCAGGATGACGAAGGCCTGCAGGGTCTTGGTGAGAAAGGCGAAGCCGACCGCGACCCCGGCCCAGACCAGCCAGCGGGTGTGCGCCCCTTCGAGGGCCCGCAACAGGCAGTACACGGTGACGGTGAGCAGCAGGGTCAGCAACGCGTCGGGATTGTTGAAGCGGAACATCAGCGCGGCGACGGGTGTCAGCGCGAAGGCTGCACCGCTCAACAGCGCGGCTCCCGGTCCGAACTGGCGGCGTACGGCGGCGTACAGCACGCCGGTGGTCGCCACGCCCATCAGGGCCTGCGGGGCGAGGATCTGCCAGGAGCCCAGCCCGAAGAGGCGGACCGACAGCATCATCGGCCACAGCGCGGCCGGAGGCTTGTCGACGGTGATGGAGTTGCCCGCGTCGGAGGAGCCGAAGAAGAAGGCCTTCCAGCTCTCGCTGCCGGCCTGCACCGCTGCCGAGTAGAAGGAGTTCGCGTAGCCGGAGGCGCCCAGGTCCCACAGGAGCAAGACTGCGGTGGCGATCAGCAGGCCGGCGAGGGCGGGCCGTTCCCAGCGGGGCCGGGCGACAGAGGCGCCGGCCACGGCGGCCGGGAAGATCGGGATTGCTGCCGTGGTCATCGGCTCTCCTTGGATATAGACGGGCGGGAATCGGTGCCGCGCCGCTCGGGGAAGACCCATGCGCGCAGGAGCAGGAAGCGCAGCACGGTGGCTGCGAGGTTGGCGGTGATCAGGACGGCGAGCTCGGTGCCGTGCGCGGGATGGGGCGTGGCCGCGGTGAGGGCGGCGAGGGAACCGCTGGTGAGGGCCAGCCCGATACCGAAGACCACCAGGCCCTGGGCCTGGTGGCGTACGGCACGCGCCCGGCCGCGGACCCCGAAGGTCAGCCGGCGGTTGGCCGCCGTGTTGGCCACGGCGGAGAGCAGCAGGGCCGCGCCGTTGGCCAGCTGGGGGCCGGCCCCGCCCCGGAAGGCGGAGTACAGCACCAGGTAGAGCAGGGTGGAGAGGACTCCGACGGTGCAGAAGCCGATGAGCTGGCGGGCCAGCCCGCCGTCCACCCCGGGCACCGCGGTACGGTCGCGCGGATCGTCGCCGAAGGGGCGGGCGAGCCGGTCGAGTGGGAGCGCTCCGACGGCCAGCGCCCGGCCGACGCGCCAGACGCCCTTGAGGTCATCGGTGGCGGTCTTGACGATGTGCACGGTGGAGTCGGGGTCGTCCACCCAGTCCACGGGCACTTCGTGGATCCGCAGGCCGGCCCGCTCGGCGAGCACGAGCAGCTCGGTGTCGAAGAACCAGCCGGTGTCCTCCACGAGCGGCAGCAGTCGCTCGGCGACCTCGCGCCGGATGGCCTTGAAGCCGCACTGGGCGTCGCTGAACCGGGCGGCGAGGGAGGACCGCAGCAGGAGGTTGTAGGCACGGGAGACGAACTCCCGCTTGGCTCCGCGGACGACCCGCGAGGAGCGGGCCAGCCGGGTGCCGATGGCGAGGTCGGAGTGACCGGAGATCAGGGGGGCCACCAGCGGCAGCAGTGCGTTCAGGTCGGTGGAGAGGTCCACGTCCATGTAGGCGAGGACGGGGGCTTCGGAACCGGACCAGACCGTACGCAGGGCCCTGCCCCGGCCCTTCTCCTCCAGACGGGTGCTGCGTACGCCGTCCAGCGCCGCGGCGAGCCCGGCCGCGACCTCGGGGGTGCGGTCGGTGCTCGCGTTGTCGGCGACCGTGATCCGGAAGGGGTAGGGGAAGGTCCGGGTGAGGTGCTCGTGCAGTCGGCGCACGCACGGGCCGAGGTCCTTCTCCTCGTTGAAGACTGGGATCACCACGTCAAGGACGGGCTCGCCGGGCACAGGCGCGAGGGGCGCCCGTGCCGGAAGGGCCCCGGGAGAGGTGTCGGTTGGCATGTTCCGACACTCCCGCGGCCTCCTGTCACCTCAGTGTGCTGAGCCTGTGCCCCGTCTGTGAGTCCGCAGCCGCCGCCCCGGTGGACCCGTCGAGCGGTAGGACGACGTCGAAGCAGGTCCGACCCGGTTCGCTCTGCACGTCGACGCTGCCGCCGTGGGCCGTGACGACGGCCTGGACGATGGCCAGTCCGAGGCCCGTGGAACCGGCGGCACGGGAGCGGGAGGCGTCACCACGGGCGAAGCGTTCGAAGACGCGGGGGAGCAGCTCGGGTGCGATGCCGGGCCCGTCGTCCTCGATGCGCAGTCGGACGGCGGATGTTTCACGTGAAACATGGGCGGTGACGGTGGTGCCGGGCGGCGTGTGCGTACGGGCGTTGGCGAGCAGATTGACCAGCACCTGCTGGATGCGGGCCGCGTCGGCGCGTACGGACGCGGGCTCCTCGGGCAGGTTCAGCCGCCAGTGGTGATCGGGCCCGGCGGCCCGGGCATCGCTGACGGCGTCGATGACGAGCGGAGCGAGGTCGGTTTCGGCGTCGGCGGTGGACAGCGGACGCCCGGCGTCAAGCCGGGCCAGCAGGAGCAGGTCCTCGACCAAGCCGGTCATCCGGGTGGCCTCGGACTCGATCCGGCCCAGGGCGTGCCGTGTGTCGGGCCCGGGCTCCTCGCGGCCCCGCCGGGTGAGTTCGGCGTAGCCGCGGATGGAGGCCAGCGGCGTGCGCAGCTCGTGGCTGGCATCGGCGACGAACTGCCGCACCTGCGTCTCACTCTGCTGACGGGCCGTGAGGGCGGACGCGACGTGCCCGAGCATCCGGTTGATGGCGGCACCTACCTGGCCCACCTCGGTGCGGGGGTCGGCCTCGGCGTCCGGGACCCGTTCGTGGAGTGCGGGCTCGCCCTTGTGCAGGGGCAGTTCGGAGACCCGGGTGGCGGTGGCCGCGACCCGGCGCAGCGGGCGCAGGGCGACGCCCACCAGGGCCTGCCCGGCGAGCGAAGCGGCGATCAGTCCAGCCAGGGTGACGCAGACCTCGACCCCGACCAGAGCTCCGACAGTGGCGTTGACCTCGCTGAGCGGGAAGGCCAGGACGACGGTCCGGTCGGGGGAGGCCAGCACCCGGTAGGCGCCCAGGCCCGGCAACTCGGCGCCCACCGCCCGCTCGGGCGACCCCTGCACGGTCTTCTGGGCGGCCGCGGCGAGGGTGGTGCTCTGGGCCTCGGTGAGGGACGGCGGCACCTGGTCGGGAGACCAGCCCTCGCCGCGAGTGTTGCGGGCGCTCCCGAGGACCGCGCCATGGTGATCCAGGCGAACCCCCACGGCGTCCAGCGGGCTGCCGGGGGCCATGACGATGCCCGCGCCGTTCTCCCGGGCCGCCTTGCCGCCGGGTGCCCGGGCGGCCATCCGCATGGACGTCTCCAGCTGCTCGTCGAGCTGGGTGACCAGGTACGAGCGGAGAGCGAGGGTGGTGACGGTTCCGATGGCCGCTCCCACGACGGCGATCAGGGCCACCGCCGCGACGACGAGCCGGGTCCGCAGTGACCAGGGCCGGCGCCCGCCCGGTCGCCGGATCCTGCGCGGTGCCACTACTCGGCCGGCTTGATCAGGTAGCCGGCGCCGCGCCGGGTGTGGATCATCGGAGGCAGGCCGAGGCCGCTCTCCAGCTTGCGGCGCAGGTAGGAGATGTAGAGCTCGACCACGTTGGCCTGGCCGCCGAAGTCGTAGGACCAGACCCGGTCCAGGATCTGCGCCTTGCTCAGCACGCGCCGCGGGTTGCGCATCAGATAGCGCAGCAGCTCGAACTCGGTGGCCGTCAGGTGGACGTCCTGGCCGCCGCGCACCACCTCGTGGCTGTCCTCGTCGAGGCGCAGGTCGCCGACGGTCAGCACGGAGCCGCCGCGCGCCGCCTGCGCCGCACCCGAACGCCGCACCAGGCCGCGCAGCCGGGCCACGACCTCTTCCAGGCTGAAGGGCTTGGTGACGTAGTCGTCGCCGCCCGCGGTGAGGCCCGCGATGCGGTCCTCCACAGAGTCCTTGGCGGTCAGGAACAGGACGGGAACTTGGGGGATCTCCCGGCGCAGCTGTCCGAGGACGGTGAGACCGTCCATGTCGGGGAGCATGACGTCGAGGACGACCACGTCAGGGCGGAAGTCGCGCGCGGCCCGCAGTGCCCCGGCGCCGTCGCCGGCGCTGCGGACCTCGCAACCTTCGTAGCGCAGGGCCATGGACAGCAGCTCGGAGAGGGAGGCCTCGTCGTCGACGACGAGCACCCGGCAGGGCCCGCCGTCGGGCCGTACCAGAGCCGTGTGGTTGCTGGTGGACGTGGACGCAAGGGAGGTGGTCGTCGCAGTCATACGGACACGCTCCCCGGTGCCTCTGAGAGCGTTCTTGCCCCAACCTGTGAATTTCCTGAGAAAGGGCCCCGCCCGTCGGGGGAGCGGGCGGGTGGTGGGGGCGGGTCAGCCGTCGAGCCGGAACAGCCGGGCGCCGTTGTCGTGGCAGACCGCCCGTAGCCAGGGGTCGCCCAGGCCCAGTCGTTCGAGGGCGGCGAGCTGGTGCTCGTACGGGTAGGGGATGTTCGGGAAGTCGGTCCCGAACAGGATCCGGTCGCCGAGGTCCGCGAGCCGTCCGAGGTCCGCGGGCGGGAACCCGCCGAACCGCTCGGAGAAGTCGGTGAAGGCCATGGTGGTGTCAAAGCGCACCGTCGGATGGCGGTCGGCCAGGTCGAGGAAGTCCGCGTACTCGGGCAGGCCCATATGCGCGATGATCAACGGCAGCCGGGGATGGCGGTCCAGCAGCCGGGCGACCGGGGCGGGGCCGGTGTACCTGCCGGGGACGGGACCGGAGCCGCAGTGGATCACCGTGGGGATATCGGCCTCGGCCAGCAGCCCCCAGACCGGGTCGAGCAGGCGGTCGTTCGGGTCGTAGCCGCCGACCTGGAGGTGTGCCTTGAACACCCGGGCACCTGCCTCCACTGCCTGGTGGACGTACGCGTCCACCCCCTGCTCCGGGAAGAAGGTGGCGGTGTGCAGGCAGTCGGGTGTGCGGGCCGCGAACGCGGCGGACCAGGCGTTGAGCCAGGCGGCCATCTCCGGCTTGTGCGGGTAGAGCATGGAAGTGAAGGCTCGGACCCCGAAATCCCGCAGGAGCGCGACGCGCTGCTCCTCCTCATGGCGATAGGTGATGGGCCACTCGACGCCGGTCAGGGGGCCGATCGCATCGAAGTGGTCCCACACCTTCTCCAGGACCCGCTCGGGCATGAAGTGCGTGTGGACGTCGACCAGTCCGGGCAGCCCGAGCCTCTGTCGGAAGACGCGGACCGCGTCAGCCGTTGCGGACACAGCCGTGGCTCCGCTCGACGGTGGCGATGCGCGGGGTGCGGCTCTCCTGCCAGTCGGCGCGGCCCGTGCTCCCGGCCTTCCGGTGCTCCGGCTCCTCTCGCCGGACGGCGAGGGACCCGCGGCCCAGGAAGGAGGCGGCGGTGCGGGCCGGGCCCTCGGCAGTGCGCGCGGACGCGTGGCCGAGGCAGCCGGGGACGGCCTGGACGATCTCGGTGCGGAGGCCACGGGGAACGGCCATGGCACTGGGCGGTTCGAAGGCTCCCGGGGGCTGGAGGGTCATGCTCACCACCCTCTGCGGAGCGCCCCCGGCGTGTCCACCGGATCGGCACGGAGGATCCAGGAGATCCGGGACATGGCCGTGTACCGGCCCTCCTGGTTCCCCGGCCAGGACATCAGAACAGCCCGTCCTGCTCCGCGGGCGGGGCTCCTGCGGGCGGGATCTGTACAACCGGAACCGAGGTCACCGCCCCCTCGCACGGTGCGGCGAGCTCCCAGCCGGCCAACAGCCGGGTGTCGACCACCAAACCGTCCTCGACGTGCAGATCGGGCCCGGCGGCACCGACCAGCCGCCCCACGACGGCCCCGTCGGCCGTCATCTGCGCGACCACCCGGTCCGGGGACGGGCGCCCCTGCCAGTCGTCCATCCCGAACACCGCTGCATGGTCGGAGACTTCACATCCCAGCCGCTTCAGGGACTCCGGCCACCCGGCCAGGGCCACAGCCCGGCCGTGCAGCTCTGCGACCTCCCGCGCCCGCTCCGGCGCGCCGGGCAGATGAGCCCGTACGGCGCGCTTGCGCGCGTACGGGATCCGGTCGGGCACCCCGAGCGCCGCCCGCAACAGCTCCTCGGTACGCCGGGCCGCCATCAGCGGCCCGCGTCCCAGCCAGGTCCACGACATCGCACCCTGCTCCAGCAGCCGGGCACGGCCGCGCTCCTCGGCGGTGATCCCGACCTTGACCAGGCCGGGGCCGAACCAGGCCAGATAGACCCGGTAGGTCCGCGGATCGGCGGCGTTGGTGTCGGCCGCCACGGAGAACGACCGGTCGAGGCGGGCGCATTCGGGGCACTGCGCACCGCCTCCAGTCCCGGGAACGGTGGCGGAGGCCGGACAGGGCGTCCGCTTCCCGGCCCTCCACACGCCGAGGCAGTGCCGTTCCCCGCGTGCGACGAAGGCCAACAGCTGCCCGTACTCCAGCGCGCTCGCGCGCTCACCTCTCCCTTGGCCGTACCAGCCGATGACGGGCCCGGACCCCTTCCACCGGATCCCGGTGCACCACCAGGTCACAGCGGGAGCGGCCGCTCGAAGAAGGTGTCCAGGACGACGGTCGCGTGCGTACCGCTGACGCCGTCGATGGCGTAGAGGCGGCGCAGGACGTCCTGCAACTGCTCGGTCGAGGCCGTGCGGACCTTCACCAGCACCGACGCGCTGCCCGCGATGATGTGCGCCTCCTGGATCTCCGGGATCGCGGCGAAGGCTTCCGCGGACTCTCCCATCCAGGCGTTGGCGTCGACCATCACGTAGGCGAGGACCCCGCTGCCGACGGCGGTCGGGTCCACATCGATGGTGGTCCGCCGGATCACCCCGCGCTCGCGCAGTTTGCGTACCCGCTCATGGGTGGCCCCGGCAGAAAGCCCGACGGCCGTGCCGAGGGCCGCGTAGGACTGCCCGGCGTCCTGCTGCAGGCGCAGGACGAGCGCCCGGTCGATGTCGTCCACGCAATCTTCCTCTCTTGGGCCTGACAACCCTTGCGAAGACGGTACCTGTTCCTGCAATCTCACCATCAGACCGAACAAAATTCGGCAATCTTCTCTCAGGGAGAATCATGTCTGCCATAGCCGACCTCACCTTGTACGAAATTCTGGACGAACGCTTCACGACCGGCCGCTGCACCCACGGCGACGCCCGGCTGGACCGGCTCTACGACGACTGCCGCTGGGCAGAGGGCCCGCTGTACCTGCCGGCCTGGCGGCAACTCGTCTGGAGCGACATCCCCAACGACCGGATGCTGCGCTGGGACGAAGCGACCGGGGCGGTCTCCGTCTTCCGCTCACCCGCCGGCCACTCCAACGGCAACACCCTCGACCGCGAAGGCCGCCTGATCTCGTGCGAACAGGGCAACCGGCGCGTGACCCGCACCGAGCCCGACGGCAGCATCACCGTCATCGCCGACCGCTTCGAAGGCAAACGACTCAACAGCCCGAACGACGCGGTGGTTCGATCGGACGGCTCCGTCTGGTTCTCAGACCCCGACTTCGGCATCACCACCGACTACGAGGGCCATCGCGCATCCAGCGAGATCGGCGCCTGCAACCTCTACCGAGCCGACCCCTCGACCGGCGAGGTGCGCATCGTCGCCGACGGCTTCCTCGGCCCCAACGGCCTCGTCTTCTCCGCCGACGAGAACGAGCTGTACGCCGCGGACACCAGGGCGGGCCACATCCGCGCCTTCAAGGTCACCGACGACGGCACCCTCACCGACGACCGGGTCTTCACCACCTGCCCCGGCATCGACAACATCCGCTTCGACGACCAGGGCCGGCTCTGGGCGGCCGCGATGGAGAACGGCGTCCACTGCTATGCCGCGGACGGGACCCTGATCGGCCGACTGCGCATCCCCGAGCCCGTCTCGAACATCGCCTTCGGCGGCCCCAAGAACAACCGCCTCTTCATCACCGCCACCACCTCCCTCTACTCACTGGTGATGTCGGTGACCGGCCTCCCCCGGGTCCTCTGAGGCCGGCCGGGCGGCTACCGGGCGACGAACTGCGTCAGGATCGCCTGCACCTCGTAGATGTCGACACCCTTGGTGAAGGTCTTCTCGATCGGCGTCGAGCTGCCGGATATCCAGATCTTCAGCTCGGCGTCCAGATCGAAGTGGCCGGCCGTCTCCACGGAGAAGTGCGTGATGCTCCGGTACGGGACGGAGTGGTACTCCACCTTCTTGCCCGTGAGCCCCTGCTTGTCCACGAGCACCAGCCGCCGGTCGGTGAACAGGATCGTGTCCCGGATCAGCAGGAAGGCCGCGTGCACCTGCTCCCCCTGCCCCAGCAGCCGCGCGTAGTCCCGCTGCGCCGACACGGGGTCGACGGTGTGCGCATTCCCGAACAGTCCCATGATTGCCCCCGTTTTCCAGCCTCGGACGATCTGCAAGAACCGTACCGACGCCGCCGGGTCACCGGCGTCCCCCGCCAGAGCCATCCTGCCCCTGACATCTTCCGGGGGACCTCCTCCCCAGCAAGGAGGACATCCCGCCCGACATCTCCTGGGCATACGCCAGAGGCCCCGGACTTTCGTCCGGGGCCTCTGGTCTGCTGTGCACTCGGCAGGATTCGAACCTGCAACCTTCTGATCCGTAGTCAGATGCTCTATCCGTTAAGCTACGAGTGCTTGGGCTTCCCGGGGTTTTTCGCCCCGTTGGCCTTGCGAGAACAACAATACATGGACCTCGCCGGGACGCGAAATCCATTACCCAAACCACTCCTGACCTGGGAAAACACTCCCACCGAAGATCATCCACACGGGTCGGCGCAAGGAGCGGTCAAGGGTGCGGCGCGCCGGAAGAGCGCACGGCAGCGCACAGAAACGCCCCGGTCGGCGCGAAGGCCACGGAACGCATCGAAGCCCCGGTCCTGACGGACCGGGGCTTCGATGAACTGCGGAGGCGGAGGGATTTGAACCCTCGATGGGTGGTAAGACCCAAACCGCATTAGCAGTGCGGCGCCATAGACCGGACTAGGCGACGCCTCCAGCACACCCTCGCGTACGAAGGTGCGTGCAGATGATGACACAGGCGCGGGGCCCCTCACCAATCCGCTCCCACGGTACTAGGCGGGGCGGGCCGAGGGCAAAGCCTTAAAGACCCCGCCGCACGCAACATCGGCGCGCTCACGTCGTTGGTCAGGCGTACGACGTCCGGACGACCTGGAGTGCCCCATGCTGCGTCTCGCCGCCTTCGCCGTCACCTCGGCCCTGGCCACCGCGGCCGCCGGGCCGCTGCCCCCACTGCCCCTGGGACAGCTGCTGGCCCCGCCCGACCGGCTGACCATGACCATGGCCGACACCGGCAACCGCCAGCTGGACCGCGAGTACACGCTCGAATGCGGCCCCGTCGGCGGCGACCACCCGGAGGCCGAGGGCGCCTGCGCCCGACTGGACCAGTTCGCCAGGGAGGGGCGCAACCCCTTCGCCCCCGTATCCCCGGACCAGATCTGCACCAAGCAGTACGGCGGCCCCGCCACCGCACGCGTCACCGGAACATGGAACGGACGCAAGGTGAACGCCACCTTCCGGCGGACGGACGGATGCGAAATCAAGCGCTGGGACGAGTTGGAACCTCTGCTTCCGAGTGGGCGTTCCTGACCTGGGAGGATGCCCGGAAGCGGCGTTGCCGGCCCCACATCGGCCACCCCGCCGCGAGCCTGTGGCCTTAGACTCCTCCCGTGACTTGCCGGTAGTCGTTGGTCAGGGAGGAAGCTCGTCGTGAGCAGCAGGCCATCCCGAGGCGCTGCTCGCCTCGCAGCAATACTCGACGCCCTTCCGGACGCGCTGTTGCTCGTCAACGCCAACGGCACGGTCGTCAACGCCAATTCGATCGCGCTCGAGGTCATGGAGAGCCCCGGCACCGGACTGGTCGGCCGAGGCCTGCTCGACCTCCTACCCGAGTTCGACTCCAAGCTGATCCCCGGCTCCATGCGTCGGCCCGGCGAGGACACCGGCGGCCGCACCAAGCCCAAGCGGATGATCGCCCGCCGCACCGACGGCTCCGAGTTCCCCGTCGAGGTCACCAGCGCCCACCTTGACGGCCGCGACGCCTACCGCGAGCCGCAACCCGCCTACACCGGTGACGAGCTGCTGATGCTCGTGGTCCGTGACCTCTCCGAGACCGTCGACACCGAGGCCGAGCTGGCCCGGTCCCAGCGGCAGACCGAGATGATCCTGCGCGCCGCCGCCGAGGGCGTCGTGGGCACCGATACCGACGGCCGCGTCGTACTCGTCAACCCGGCGGCCGCCCAGATCCTCGGCTACCGCGCCACCGACCTCGGCAACCGCGAACTGCACGGCCTGGTCCAGCACTCCCGCGCCGACGGCTCGCCCTTCCCGTTCGAGGAGTCCCCGCTCGCCGACACCCTGCGCAGCGGACGCAAGCACCGCGTGCGCGGGCAGGTGCTGTGGAACAAGGCCGGGCAGCCGGTCGCCGTCGACCTGACCACCTCTCCCGTACGGGACGGGGAGCAGCTCGTGGGCGCCGTCATGACCTTCACGGACCGCCGGCCCTACGACGCCCTGGCCGCGCGGCACGCGCAGCTGATCGCCGTCCTCCGGGACTCCCTGCGCGGCCCGCTGGACGAGCTGCGCGGCGAGCTGGCGACCCTGGCCGCCGACGACGCCGGACAGCTGTGGCCGGAGGCCAACCAGCTCCTGCACCACCTGGCCGCCGGGTACTCCCGGATGACCACCCTGGTGGACAACGTGCTCGGCTTCCAACGCCTGGACGCCGGCCGCGACAAGCTCTCGAAGAAGAAGGTCCTCATCAACGGCGTGGTCACGGCCGGCGTCGACGGTGCCGTCGAGCTGATCGGCCCCGGTCGGGCCCAGTTCGCCGTCCACGCGCCCACCATCGAGGCCGAGGTGGACGCGGAGCGGATCTCGACCGCCCTCGCGCACCTGGTGGCGGACGTCGCCGGCGTGGACGCCACCGGCAAGACCCGTCAGGGCAGCGGATACAGCGATTCGACGATCGTGGTGGCCGCCGCGCAGCGCGGCGACGTCGTACGGATCGAGGTGCGCGGTCCCTACGAGGGCGGCGACCCGGTCCACGAGCCGATCGTCAGGGGCATCGTGGCCGCGCACGGCGGTGTGCTGCAGACGGTGGAGGTGCCGGGCGCACCCGGCGGTGCCTACGTCCTGGAACTCCCGCTCGGCGCGGGGGCCGGGACGGTGACCCTGCCCGAGCCGCCGGAGGAGCCCGCGGGGGGCGCCGGGCCGGACGGCTCCGGAACGGCCGGGGGCGCCGCCCCCGGGAAGGTCTCCGGCGGCCGGCGGGGCCGGCGCGGAGTGGACGCCTTCCTGGAGGACGAGGCCCCGGGCCGCGGGGCCGCGCAGGACGGGGCGGGCGGAGGCGCTCTCGCGCTGCCCTCGGGCCGGCGGCGAGCGGCCGAGGCCACGCCGCAGCCGGGTCCCGAGCTGGCGCAGTCCCCGGTGAATCCCGCGGGCCTCGGTACCGGACGCAGGCGCGGCCGGGCCGGTGACGACAGTGGCGAGAGCGGCGCTCCCGAGGGCCAGAGCGGCCCCGGTCGGCCCGTGGCACCGCAGGGCAACGCCATGCCGGCGCTACCGCCCGTGCCCGCAGTACCTCCGGTTCCGGTGACCGAGCACCCGGCCGGCCGGCGGCGTGCGCTGGGGCAGGCCGGTCCGGCCCAGCCCGGCGGTCCCGTCCCCGCGACGGGGCTCGGCCCGACGCCCGCTCCGGCTCGGCCCATCGCCCCGGAGGGCGGCTTCGCGCTGCCCGCCGGCCCGGCCCCGGTGCCCCCCGCCGCACCTGCTCCCGCAGACTCCGGCCCGGCAGCCGCCAGCCCGGCTGCCGCTGCCTCCGAGGGCGAGGGTGGGTCCGATGCCGCGGCGCCGGCGGGGCGGCGTGGCCGCAGGGCCCTGGGAGCCCCCGGTACCGAGCCCGAGGCCCCGGCCGCCGCAGCGTCCGACGTGCCTGCCGAGAACCCGACCGGGCGTCGGCGCGCGCTGGCCGGTGCCCCCGCGTGGCCGGTTCCGGGCCGTACCGCTGCCGAGGAGGACGGGGCCTCCGGCCAGGTCGCGGTCCCCGGAGCACGCCGGCCGCAGGACGCCCCGGTGCAGGGGCAGTCCGCGCAGCCGATCAGCGTGCGGGCTCTGGGCACCCTCGGCCAGGGCATCGCCGTCGATCCCGCCGGAGCGGCCCCTGCCGCGGGTTCCGGCTCCGGCCGCCGTCGTCGGCTCGCCGAGCCCAGCCCGCAGGGGCGGGCCTTCGCCATAGGTGCCCCGGAGGCGGGTTCCGACGAGGGCCCCGAGCCGCTGGACGGCCCGGGCGGTGCGGTCGAGGTGGTCAACCGGCCCGTACCGCAGCCCGTGGACGACGAACTGCCGCCTGAGCCACTGGACAACCCGCGCCGGCTCCTGGTGTGGCCGGCGCCCGACGTCCAGACGCAGCAGGCGCTCAGCGACCGCGGCTACCGGCCGGTGGTCGTGCACTCCCGCGAGGAGGTGGACGCGCAGATCGCCGCCTTCCCGGCCGCACTGTTCGTCGACCCGCTGACCGGGCCGATCACCCGGACCGCTCTGCAGTCGCTGCGGCAGGCTGCGGTGGCCGCCGAGGTGCCCGTACTGGTCACGGCCGGGCTGGGGCAGGCCACGCGGGAAGCCGCGTACGGCGCCGATCCGGCCGTGCTGCTCAAGGCACTGGCGCCGCGCGACAGCGAACAGCACCCCTCCCGCGTGCTGCTGATCGAGGAGCGGGACGAGATCGCGACCGCGCTCGCGGCTGCCCTGGAGCGGCGCGGCATGCAGGTCGCCCGGGCGGGCGCGGACACCGACGCCGTGGAACTGGCGACGCGGATGCGGCCCAACCTGGTGGTCATGGACCTGATGCAGGTGCGCCGTCGGCGGGCCGGGATCGTGGACTGGCTACGGGCCAACGGGCAGCTGAACCGCACCCCACTGGTCGTCTACACGGCGACCGGCATCGAGCCGGCCGAACTTCCGAGGCTGGCCTCGGGCGAGAGCGTGCTCTTCCTCGCCGAGCGGGCCACCACGGCAGACGTGCAGGGCCGCATCGTGGACCTGCTGGCCAAGATCGGCACCAACTAGCGATCCTGGCCCGATGGCCATCATCCACACGACCGAGCACACCGTCCCCGCCGACAACGGGGAGGTGAACCTTCTCATCGCACGACAGGTCGAGCCCGGGCACGAGGAGGCGTTCGAGGCCTGGGCGCACGGGATCTTGGAGACGGCAGCCGGTTTCCCGGACCATCTGGGCTACGGGCTCTTCCGCCCGGCGACCGAGGGCGGGCCGTGGTTCCTGGTCCACCGCTTCCGCAACCAGGCCGCCTTCCAGCGCTGGCAGGACTCTCCGGAACGGGCCCAGTGGTTCTCCAACTGCCTGGGCCACCACCATACGGAGATAGCCCGGCGGGAACTGCACGGAATGGAGACGTGGTTCGCCAAGCCGGGCACGACCCGGCCCGCGCCGCCGCGGTGGAAGATGGCCATCAGCTCGGGGCTGGCCATCTTCCCCCTCTCGCTCGCGGGCAACGCGCTGCTCGGGCCGTACCTGGTGGATCTGCACGTCGTGCTGCGCACGGCCGCCTTCGCGGTCGTCTTCAGCACCCTGATGACCTACCTGGCCATGCCCGCAGTCAGCAGGCTGCTGCGGCCATGGCTCACACGCTAAACCCCGTCGGGGCCACCCCCCTCAGGCGATCTTGGTGACCTCCAGTGCGCCGTCCGCGTACTGCTGGCGGATCACCTTCTTGTCGAACTTGCCGACGCTCGTCTTCGGCACGGCGTCGACGGTGCTCCAGCGCTCCGGCAGCTGCCACTTGGCGATCGACTGCGAGAGGAACTCGCGCAGTCCCGTGTAGTCCACGGTCGCGCCGTCCTTGAGGACGACGGTGGCCAGCGGCCGCTCACCCCACTTCTCGTCGGGGACGGCGACCACCGCGGCCTCGGCGACCTCGGGGTGCGCCATGAGGGCGTTCTCCAACGAAACGCTCGATATCCACTCTCCGCCGGACTTGATCACGTCCTTGGCGCGGTCGGTGAGGGTGAGGTAGCCGTCCGGGCTGATGACTCCGACGTCCCCGGTCTTGAGCCACCCGTCGGCGCTGAACTTGTCCTCGGGCTGGAAGGGTTCGCCGGCGGCACCGCCGTAGTAGGCGTTCGCTATCCAGTTGCCGCGTACTTCGAGCTCGCCGGCCGACGCGCCGTCCCAGGGCAGCAGGTCGCCGCCGGGGCCGACCAGCCGGGCTTCGACACCTGCCGGGAAGCGGCCCTGGGTGATCCGGTAGGGCCACTCCTCCTCTGCGCTCAGGCCGGCCGGCGGGTGCGCCATCGTGCCCAGCGGGGAGGTCTCCGTCATGCCCCAGGCGTGGCAGACGCGGACCCCGAGCTTGTCGTAGGCCTCCATCAGGGAGGGCGGGCAGGCCGCTCCGCCGATGGTGACCTGCTTCATCGAGCTCAGGTCACGGGGATGGGCGGTGACCTCCGCCAGCAGCCCCTGCCAGATGGTGGGGACGGCCGCGGCGTGCGAGGGCTTCTCCCGCTCGATCATCTCGGCGAGCGGGCCGGGCTGCAGGAAGCGGTCCGGCATCAGCATGTTGATGCCGGTCATGAAGGTGGCGTGCGGCAGGCCCCAGGCGTTCACGTGGAACTGCGGAACCACCACGAGGGTGGTGTCCTTGTCGGTCAGCCCCATGGACTCGGCCATGTTCACCTGCATGGAGTGCAGGTAGAGGGAGCGGTGGGAGTAGACGACGCCCTTCGGGTCCCCGGTCGTGCCGGAGGTGTAGCACATGGCGGCCGCCTGGCGCTCGTCCAGCTCCGGCCAGTCGTAGCTGTCGGAGCGGCCCTCGATGAGCTCCTCGTACTCGTGGACACGCACGTTCAGGCCGTCGAGCACCGAGCGGTCGCCGATGCCGGTCACGACGACGTGTTCGATGGTCGGCAGATGCGGCAGCAGCGGTGCCAGGAGCGGCAGCAGCGTGCCGTTGACCAGGACGACCCGGTCGGCGGCGTGGTTGACGATGAAGACCAACTGTTCCGCGGGAAGCCGCAGGTTCAGCGTGTGCAGGACCGCACCCATGGAAGGGATCGCGAAGTACGCCTCCACATGCTCGGCGTTGTTCCACATGAGGGTGGCGACACGGTCGTCCTGCTGCACCCCGAGCTCGTCGCGCAGGGCGCCGGCGAGGCGGGTGGCGCGGAGGCCGATCTCGGCGAAGCTGCGGCGGTGCGGCTCTGCCTCCCCGGTCCAGGTCGTGACCTGGGACTTCCCGTGGATCGTCATCCCGTGACGGAGTATGCGGGTGACGAGGAGCGGTACGTCCTGCATGGTGCTGAGCAAAGCGTCCTCCCGGTGAGCGCTGCGGCGCTGCGGCGGCTACGGATGCTGCCGATTCTGCGCACGTACCGCTCGGTCTGTCACTACCCGGGAGTAGAAACCGCTTCCGGTTTCACGTGAAACATTCTCTGGTTTCACGTGAAACATCGCCCGCCTCAGCGGACCGGGGTGAGTTCCGGATCCTCGCGGAGTTTGCCCAGCGCGCGGGAGACGGCGCTCTTGACCGTGCCGACCGAGACTCCCAGCAGCTCTGCCGTCTGCACCTCGCTCAAGTCCTCGTAGTAGCGCAGGACGACCATGGCCCGCTGCCGGTCGGGAAGCCGGGTCACCGCCCGCCACATCGCGTCGCGCAACGCCTGGGTCTCGGCGGGGTCGGAGAAAGAGGTTCCGTCGGCCTCCGGGAGCTCGTCGCATACGAACTCGTCCACCTTGCGCTTGCGCCACTGGGAGGTGCGGGTGTTGACGAGGGTCCGCCGGACGTAGCCGTCCAGGGCACGGTGGTCCTCGATGCGGTCCCAGGCCACGTACGTCTTCGCGAGGGCTGTCTGGAGCAGGTCCTCCGCATCGCACGGGTTGGCGGTGAGGGAGCGCGCGGTGCGCATCAGGACCGTGCCGCGGGTACGGACGTACGCCGAGAACGACGGGTACGGCGTCGGATTCGAGGCGAGCGTGCACACAGGCGGGGTCATGTCTCCACGCTAGGAGCGCCCGCCATTCCTGGAATCGCCCGCAGGTGCCGATGGGGGATCCATCTCAGGTTGTAGGAGTGGGGCCCTCCCCACCCCCTGAAGGTGGAGGGGGCGGGGGCCCGGCCGGGACCGGGGTCTCAGCCGTCGGCGCCGAGGATCAGCCCGGACGTCGGCACCCCGGTGCCGGCCGTGACGAGTGCGTGTGAGGCATCCGCCACCTGGTTGACCGAGGTGCCGCGCAGTTGACGGACGGCCTCGGCGATGCCGTTCATGCCGTGCAGGTACGCCTCTCCGAGCTGGCCTCCGTGGGTGTTCAGCGGGAGAGTGTCCGCGGCCACGAATGCGGCGGCCTCACCGGGTTCACAGAAGCCGAACCCCTCGAGCTGCATCAGGACGAAGGGCGTGAAGTGGTCGTAGAGAATGCCGACGTCGATGTCGGAAGGCCGCAGTCCGCTCGTGCGCCACAGCTGGCGCGCGACCACGTCCATCTCCGGCAGCCTGGTCAGGTCGTCGCGATAGAAGGAGGTCATGCCCTCCTGGCGGCGTCCGGCTCCCTGTGCCGCAGCGGTGATCACGGCGGGGGCGTGCCGCAGGGTGCGAGCCCGTTCGGTCGTGGTGACCACGAGGGCCTGGCCGCCGTCGGTCTCCTGGCAGCAGTCCAGCAGCCGCAGTGGTTCGACGATCCAGCGCGAGGCGGCGTGGTCGGCGAGGGTGATCGGCTTGCCGTGGAAGTAGGCGGCGGGGTTGTTCGCGGCGTGGCGGCGGTCGGTGACGGCGACGTGTCCGAAGGCCTCAGGGGTGAGGTGGTAGGTATGCAGGTAGCGCTGGGCGGCCATGGCCACCCAGGAGGCGGGGGTCAGCAGTCCCCAGGGCAGCGACCAGCCGAGCGCCGCGCCCTCCGCCGAGGGCTCGCGCTGCTGGACGCCGGAACCGAAGCGGCGCCCGGACCTCTCGTTGAACGCGCGGTAGCAGACGACGACCTCCGCCACCCCGGTGGCGACGGCAAGAGCGGCCTGCTGGACAGTGGCGCAGGCGGCGCCCCCGCCATAGTGGATACGGGAGAAGAAGGACAGCTCCCCGATGCCCGCCGCCTGGGCGACGGTGATCTCGGGGCTGGTGTCCATCGTGAAGGTGACCATGCCGTCGACGTCGGCGGGGGTGAGACCCGCGTCGTCGAGAGCCGCGTGCACGGCTTCGACGGCGAGTTTGAGCTCACTGCGGCCGGAGTCCTTGGAGAACTCGGTCGCGCCGATGCCGGCGATCGCGGCCCGGCCGCCGAGCTTGTCCCGGCTACGCACACTCATGCCGCCACCTCCGCGGTGACCGTGCCCGACACATGGTGGCCGAGGCCGTTGGCTCCTACGACCCGGATCTCGACCGTGTTGCCGAGCACGACCGTTACGGTGCCGGTGAGAGTCATGGTGTCCCCCGGATAGTTGGGGGCGCCAAGGCGGATGGCCACCTTGCGCAGGACGGCCCGAGGCCCGAGGCAATCGGTGATGTAGCGGCCGACCAGACCATTGGTCGTCAGGATGTTCATGAAGATGTCCGGGGAGCCCTTCTCCCGCGCGAGCGCCGCGTCGTGGTGCACGTCCTGGTAATCGCGGGAGGCGATCGCGCCCGCGACGATCAGGGTGCGGGTGACCGCGATCTCCAGGGGCGGCAGCGTGTCACCGACGTTCATGCCCGCTCTCCCTCGGCTATCGCAGCTCCCAGCTCGGCCAGCAGCTCGCCGCCGCAGCCCAGGTAGGCGTCCAGCTGGCGCCCCCACAGGAAGTGCCGATGGACGGGATGGTCCAGATCGGCGCCCATGCCGCCGTGCAGGTGCTGCCCCGCATGTACGACGCGCTTGCCCGCCTCGGAAGCCCACCAGGCCGTCGTCAGCGCGTGCTCGTGCGCGGCGAGCCCCTGGTCGATACGCCAGGCCGCCTCGTACGCGGTCACCCGGATCGCCTCGGTGTCCATGTACGCGTCGGCCGCACGCAGCATGACCGCCTGGTTGGTGGAGAGCGGACGGCCGAACTGCTCACGGGAGGAGGTGTGCTCCACTGCGCGGGCCAGCGAGCCCGCACAGACGCCCGCCTGGAGCCCGGCGAAGGCGGTGCGCGCGGCGGCGAGGCTGTGCTCGTAGGCGCCCTCGATGCCGATGCGTTCGGCGTCGGCCCCGCTCAGGACCAGTCGGCCCGCCGACCAGGGCGCGGTCGTCTCGACGGGTGACGTCCGCACACCGGGCGCATCGGTCCGTACGAGCCACAGTGCCCGCTCGGTATCCGGAACCAGCACGTGAGTGGCGTCGCGCAGCCAGGGGACGGTGGGGGCGGTCCCGGTGAGCCGGCCGCCCCGGGCGGTGATCCGGCCGCGGGCGGGGAAGGCTCCGGTGGCCACGGTGTCCCCGCTGCCGAGCGCGGGCAGGAGGCGGGCACGCTGTTCGGGGCTGCCGTGGGCGGCCACCGGGAGGATTCCGTAGACGCAGGTGGCGGCGTAGGGGACCTGGGCCGTCGTGCGGCCCTGCTCCTCCAGCAGAAGGACCAGCCCGAGCAGGCCGATCTCCTGGACCGCGGCCGTCAGGCCGGCTGTGGTGAGGGCCTTCCACAGTTCGGCATCGCTGCCGGTGCCGGCGGCGGCGAGGCGTTCATGGGTGGAGAGGTCAGCGAAGATCCGCGCGGCCAGACCGGCAGCGGCGGCCTGTTCCTCGGTGGGGTGGAAGTCCATCAGGCCTCGCTCCCGCGGAAGACGGGAAGTTCCAGGTCGTCGTCGACGCGCAGGAACTCCAGTTGGACGGGAAGGCCGATGCGCACCTTGTCGTACGGGACACCGGTGATGTTGCTGATCATGCGTACCCCTTCGGCGAGCTCGACGAGCGCGACCGCATAGGGCGGGTCGAAGGCCGGGAACGGCGGATGGTGCATGACGACGTGGCTGAACACGGTGCCGGCCCCGGAGGCCTCGACCGTGTCCCACTCGGGGCTCGCGCAGGTGTTGCAGCCGGGGAGCCAGGGGAAGCGGAGGGTGTCGCACGAGGTACAGCGCTGGATCAGCAGCCGGTGGTCCCGGACGCCTTCCCAGAAACCCCGGTTGTCACGGTTGACCACGGGGCGGGGGCGCCGCGCGGTGGTCTTCACGCGGGGCGCGTCCTCCTTCGCCGGCCGTCCTGCGGGCGCGTACTTGAGGACACGGAAGCGGTGGGTACCGACCGGCTCCCCGCCCGCGCGGATGTCCATGCGGGTCGTCACGAAGTGGCCGCTGCCCAGCTTGGTCGTCTTGCGCGGCGACACGGACTCGATGACCGCGTCGAAGGTGACCGTGTCGCCGGAGCGCAGCGGGCGGAAGTACTCCTGTTCGCAGTCGGTGGCGACGACGGAGGTGAAGCCGGCGTCGTCGAGGAGCGCGAAGAGCTCGTCGTAGGCGGAGGAGCGGTCGGAGTGGCCGGAGAGCCCGCCCATCGTCCAGGCCTGGAGCATGGTAGGGGGAGCGATGGCGCCCGGCCCGGTGTAGGCGGGGTGGGTGTCGCCCATCGCCTCGCACCAATGTCGGATCATCGGCTCGTTGACCGGGTCCTTGCCGCGGCCGGCGGTGGCGGCCGGTGCGCCCTCGAAGGCCGCGAGCAGCGCCTGGAACCGGGCGGCCTCCCCGGCCGTACCGGTCGCGTCCGCCGTCATCGCTTCCTCCCCTTCATCCCGAGCCGCATCATGGCGACGATCTCCCGCTGAACCTCGCTCACCCCGCCGCCGAAGGTGTTGATCTGCGCGGCCCGGTTCATCCGCTCAAGCTCGCCGCCCGCGAAGGCTTCGGGCCCCCGGACGAGCGCCTCCTCACCCACCACCTCCTGGCACATCCGGTACACCTCGACGGCGGACTCGGTACCGAGGAACTTCACGCCGCTGGCGTCACCGGGGGCGAGGCTTCCGCTGCGCACGTCCTGGACGAGACGCCAGTTGAGGAGGCGTACGGCCGCCAGCCGGGCGTGGGCCTCGGCGAGGCGGGACCGCACCCAGGCAAGGTCGGCGGGCCGCTCCCCAGTGGCCGGGTCGGGGGTGCGGACGTGCCGGAGGGCGAGCTCGTAGAAGTCCTCGGCCTGCATGCCGATGGCGGCGAGGGCCACGCGCTCGTGGTTCAGCTGGTTGGTGATCAGTTCCCAGCCGCCGTGTTCGGGGCCGACGAGGTTTCCGGCCGGCACGCGGACGGAGTCGTAGTACGTCGCCGTGGTCGTGAGCCCGCCGACGGTTTCGATCGGCGTCCACGAGAAGCCGGGGTCGCCGGTGGGGACGAGAATGATCGAGATGCCCTTGTGCTTCGGGGCTCGGGGGTCGGTGCGGCAGGCCAGCCAGATCCATTCGGCGTTCTGGGCGTTGGAGGTGAAGATCTTCTGCCCGTCGATCAGCCAGTCGGCTCCGTCACGGACCGCCCGGGTGCGCAGTGCGGCGAGGTCGGTGCCGGCCTCGGGCTCGGAGTAGCCGATGGCGAAGACGATCTCGCCCGAGAGGATCCGGGGGAGGAAGTAGTCCTTCTGTTCTTCGGTCCCGTACTTCATGAGGGTCGGGCCGACGGTGTTCAGCGTGACCATGGAGACGGGAGCGCCGGCCCGGTAGGCCTCGTCGAAAAAGACGAACTGCTCATCCGCCCCGCGGCCCTGTCCGCCGTAGGCGACGGGCCAGCCGAGGCCGAGCAGTCCGTCGGCGCCGATCCGGCGCAGCAGTCCGCGCTGACGGGCCGGATCTTCGGGGACTCCGTCGGGCAGCAGTTCCTTGAAGTACGCGCGCAGTTCGGCACGGAGCCGCAACTGGCCTTCGGTCGGGGCGAGGTGCACGGCGCAGGCCTCCCGGCGTCCATGTCATCAAGATAACTGACTGTCCGTCAGATTTACCCGTGGTGTCAAGGTCGGGAAGAGGCGGAAGAGGCAGGACGCGCGCGAGGGCGCCCGCGCTACCGGACCCCAGCCGGTCCGGTCGCACAGACGCCCTCACGATGGGAAGCGGCTGGTGCCGCTGCTACCACCAGGGGTGGAAGTTGACCGCCACGTTCGAGTTGCCCTGGTTGATCGCGGTAAAGGACGAACCGTTAACCTGCGCGGTGTTGTTCTGGTTGGAGGCGCCGAAGCCGGTGGCCACCTGCTGCGAGGTGGCCGAGTTGCCGTTGTTGTCACCACCCACGCCACTGCCGATGATGCTGGCGACGCTCGCATTCGATCCGTCGTTCGCGAAGGAGCCGTTGTCTGCCGACGCCACCCCGCCGAAGAGGGCGACGGTGAGGGGCAGGGCTGCGACGGCGGCGATGACGCGGGCGGTACGGCTGCTTGCCATGTCTTCATTCCTCCAGAAAACCGAAGTGAGACTTGCACCAGGGCGGTTGGCCGACCGCCTCGGTCGTTCCGTGCTGACGACGTCGCGAGACCAGAGTTGCCCACCGAATCCCCGGCGAACCACCCCGGACTTCCCGATTCCCCCGCAAGCATGACCAACACCGGATAAACCCCATTCGCGCCCCCGAGGCCCCGGATCAGCACTGCAGAACCAGCCGCACCCCGCATCGCACAAGGGGTGAAGCGTTCCGTCAGGCCGCCGCTCCGGAACATGCCGAAAAGGGCCGCGCCGTCCGGGAACCCCACCGTCTCCCGGGCCTGCGGCCCTGCACTGCCAAGCTTCACGCCCCCTGCACGCTCCCCGCCGCACGCCGGGGGATCCCTCCGTACCCCGCTTCCGGGGCACCGCTCGGCGCGATCCACGGTCGAGACCGACCGGGCTCCAGCGCCTGCCTGCGTTCCTGCCTCTGTATCCCTGTCGCTGCCTGACGCCTGCGGCTGCCTACAAGCGGGCTTCCGGGGGCGGTGCTGATTCCCGCCGCGACCTCGCCCCTGCCTGCGGTCCTGCTGCTGCCTGCGCACCGGCGCACCCTCGCCCGACGGCGCGTCCCGGCCTCCGGCTGCGGTTCACAGTTCGTTCCGCTGCGTTCTGCCTGCCCGTACGGGGCTACGCGGCGAGCGCCAGTTCCTCGCGGGCGGCACGGCCGGCACGGACGGCACGGACGGTACGTGGGGCAGGTACCACGGAGGGCGCCATGACGCGGGCGGCGGTTCCGGGGGCGGCACCCATGGCTGCGGCGGTGGTCGAGCGGCGGACACCGGGCGTCTTGCCGTGGGCCTCGGCGCGGATGCGCTGCTTCAGGGTCGGCGGCAGCGAACCACCCCGCATCATCTCCCGCCAGCTCCTCGGCGCCGAGACCGCCTGCCGGCGCGCGGGGACGGCGGCGACAGCGGTCGGAGCCGCGCCACCGGCGGTGGATGCGGCGGCGGCCGGAGCAGCCTTGCCGCCGAAGCCGAGGCTGGCGAGAACGGCCACGAGAGCTGCGAGGACCGAGGTCCAGATCGACGTGAGGACGTTGCGGTGAGCCATGACGGTGTGCCTCGATTCGCGATGTTCGGACGGGCGGATCTGAATACATTCGTCATGATGTGGGGGCAACCGCACCGCGTTCATCACACGCGCCGATCTTCCGACTAACACCACCCGGAAGGATCAATCGCACGTTCCGCCCGGCCCCTGGAGCCCGTGAAGACCGCGCTTTCAGGACCGGCCGGGCCCGGACCGGGCGGGGACCGCTGCCCCTGCACGCCGGCATCCGACCCGCAAGCCGAGAAACCCGCCCCGGGTGTTACCCCGCCGGAGAACGCCCCGCACGCCCGGTCCGGGCAGCGCTTCCTGGTGATCACGGCGGCCGACGACCGGCCCGCCCCCTCCGGCCGTCAGGCGCGGGACCACAACGCCGGCCGGTCAGGGAGTCCTCCGGCACTGGGTGTCGGACATGAGGGGAAACGTTGTGCGGTGTTCCCGGCGTGCTCGCCGTGCACGGCTCTGAGCATGTACGTACAGCCGAGCAGGATGAGTAGGCGTACTCAGGTGGGGGTTCTCGGCAGCTTCGAGACTGGGCGCAGGTCGAACGAAGCGAAACGGAACGGGGAAACGTCATGGTGCGGCGCTGGTCGAAGGCTGAGATGTGGGTGCCCGGCGCATACCTGGCACTGGTGGTCGCGATGCTCGTCTACGTCGCGGTGGGCAGCCGGACCGGGGACATCGGGTTCTTCGGAGTCTGGCCGATCCTGGCCACCGCGCCGGTCAGCCTCCTGCTGCTGAGCACCTTCGGACCCGCGGCGGACGCCATGGGGCCGGCCCCGACTCCGCCCGTGGAGCCCTACTACGGCTCGGAACCGCCCGCTGAGCCGCCCGCGGAGTTCGTTCCGGCGTCGGATCCGCTCCCCGCGGACTGGGTACCGGACACCTCCGTGGCCGTCGAGCCCTCGGTCTGGGGAGGACTCGGCTTCTCCGCTGCGGTCCTGTTCAGCGCCCTGGTCAACGCCGCGGCGATCTGGGCCCTGCTCCGCTTCGTGGGCGCGGCGACGCAACGCCGGAGGCACGCAGGTCTAGCACCCTGGTCCTGGCCCACGAACTGGCCCGTACGTGGGCAGAAGCAGGGGGCTGGCCCTCCGTCTCAGGAGTAGAAGCCGGTCCAGTACTCATCGGGCGCCACGGCGAACGTCTCGGGCTGTTCACACTGAAGGACTTCGTACCGCTCATGGAAGGTCAGCAACGCCTCTTGAAGAGAACATCCGAGATGCTCTCGGATGGCCTTGATGCCCGGCAGGATACGGCCAGCAAAGATCTCGCCGTCAGCGACAGTTACGGAGGCGGGGGGCGTCTCGCTCATGCTGGCAAGATCGCACAGTGCAGTGGTCCGGCGCTGCTGAGATTTGGGCGTGCGGGGCCCTGCGAGCGCTGCTCTCGTACCCCATGCGTGCCCGTCATGGCGGGGAACCAAGGGTGTCAGCAGCCACGGACGATGTCCGCACCACCAAACGGCCCCTGACCATATCTCCTGGTCAGGGGCCGTTCATCTGCGGTGGGTGTGGGATTTGAACCCACGGTGACATCGCTGCCACGACGGTTTTCAAGACCGTTCCCTTAGGCCGCTCGGGCAACCCACCTGGCCGGTACAGAGTACCGGCCAGGTGGGGGTGGCGGGGCGACTGTCGGATCAGGAGGTTTGCGCCTTGTCGTAGGCAGCCTTCGCCTCGTTGCCGAGATACGGGCCGTACATGCGGTTCGGCAGGAAGTTGTAGCCGAAGCTGTTCACCGAAACCTGGGTACCGAGACCCGTGGTCTCGTTGAAGTCCTGGAACCAGGGGCCGCCGCTGGAGCCGCCCGTCATGTTGCACCCCAGGCTGTGGTCCCGGGTGAGGAGGAAGTCCTTGCCGCTGTTGCCGCTGCAGTAGACCAGCTTCGTGCCGTCGTAGGGGGCCGCCGCGGGGAAGCCGAAGGAGTACATCCTCTTGTTGTAGCCGCCGTTGAAGAGGACGCCCTGCGCGCCGACGGCCTGGCTGAGGGTCCGGCCGTTCAGCGGGGCGACGACGGCGAGACCGACGTCCATGTTCATGTCCTCGCTCGCCGCCCACTGGTCGGTGGCGAAGGTCTTGGTGGCCGACCACTGGCCGTAGGGCGCGGATCCGTTGCTGTAGGCGGGCACGAAGACCCAGTTCGTGTGCCAGGCGCCCTGGTACTTCACGCAGTGGCCGGCCGTCATCACCGTGCTGCCGTTGGCGCTGGTGATCGAGTTGCCGGAACAGGAGGCGGTGCGGCTGCCCATCGTGAAGAAGACCCGGCCCGAGGTCTTCACGACCGCGCCGCCACCCGTCCAGGCCCCGCCCGCCTGCGGGAAGGCCGTGGGCGACGCGGCGGTCGCGGCCGCGGTCGGGGCGATGGCCGTGGGGGCCGCGGAGGCTGCGGAGGCCACAGTGGTGATGCGGCCCGCGCCGGGGACCGCCGTGACGTCGAGCGGGGTGGCCCCCCGCATCCGCTCGGCGGTCCAGAAGCCCTGGGTGTGCTGCTGCCGGAAGGACGTGCTGGCGTCCGCCGCGATCGAGGGTGTGGCCGCCGTCAGGGCACCCGCTACCAGGGCGCCCACCGAGAGCAGGACGGGCAAGGCCGTGCGATGACGATTCACGCATGACTCCTTCTGCCGTGCCCGGACCGGTCGGAGCCGGGCAGGGTGGGGGTGAAGAGCGGTCGGTGCGGATCGGCTGTGCGTGGCGCGTCGTACGGGGTGCGGCTTTGTCGGGGCAGAGTGGCACGGCCCCGCATCAATGTCATCGGACAGTCGGAACGTTCGGTAGGTTCCGGCCAGGAAATGTCCAACTCCCGGCCGTTGCAGCGTCATACGGTGAGCATCACGCCCGCGTACGAGGCCCCGGCGACGACCACCCACGCCCCCAGTCCCAGCGCTGCGGCACGCCCACCGGTCCGGGCCAGCGTCGGCAGGTGGACTGCGCTCCCCAGGCCGAACAGGGCCGCCGCCAGCAGTGCCTCCTGCGCGGTGCGCGCCCATTCCAGGGCGACGTCGGGCAGCACGCCTGTGGCGCGCAGCGCGGCCGCGGCCAGGAACCCGGCCACGAAGAGCGGCACCGGGGCGGGCCGTCGCCCCGAGGACGTGCGCATGCCGCGCCGCCGGGCCCGTACCGAGAAGGCGACGGCCGCCACCAGAGGGGCGAGCAGGGCCACCCGCATCAGCTTGACCAGCACCGCCTCGCCCAGGGCGTCCGGGCCCGCCGTCTGCGCGGTTGCCACCACCTGGCCGACGTCGTGCACACCGGCGCCGACCCACCTCCCGAAGGCCTGGTCGGAGAGCATCAGCGGGTCCTGGAGGAGGGGCAGTACGGCGATGGCGAGGGTTCCGCACAGGGTGACCAGTGCCACCGAGGCGGCCACGTCCTCCTCGTCACTGCCCGAAACCTGGCTCACGGCGCCGATCGCGGAGGCTCCACAGATCGAGTACCCCGTGGCGATCAGCAGCGGCTGGTCGCCCGGTAGTCCCAGCCTGCGGCCCATCCAGAGGGTGCCGAAGAACGTGGCCGCGACCACCCCGACCACCATGGCCACCGTGACCCAGCCCAGACGGAGCACCTGGTCCAGCCCCAGGCCGAGGCCCAGCAGGACGATGCCGATCCGCATGAGCCGCCGCCCGGCCAGGGAGAGGCCTGCTCGCCCGGCTCCCCGTACGAGGCTCCGCGGTCCGGGGAAGTGAGCCATCGCGATGCCCAGCACCACTGACGCAGTCAGCATCGGTACGGCCGGTATGAGGCGATGGACGCACCAGGCGGCCAGGGCTCCTCCAGCCGCCAGCACCAACCCGGGCCAAGGCGTGGATGTTTCACGTGAAACATGCCGAACCACCTTGCCCTGTGGGCGATGGAGGAGGGCCATCAGCCGACGGGAAGCTGGTAGACGCGACGGATGCTGGTCCCCAGCCGGGACACGTCAGCGCCGTACACGTGCACCGATATCGCCGTGGTGGAACAGGAGTTGCGTACCTGGTGGATATCGCCGGGCGGCGCGAATCCACAGACCTCACCCTGGGCGTTGACCACGGTCTCCGTCGCCACCAGGCGAGCAGGACCCGCACCGGGCGCGAGGCGGAAACGGCTTTCGCTCTCCTCGCCCTGGTGCACCCCGGCCACGCACCACGACACGTGATCGTGGATGCAGGTCTCCTGCCCGGGAAGCCACACCAGCGCCACCACGGAGAAACTGCCGTCGGGCTCCGCGTGCAGGATGTGCTGCCGGTACCGCTCCGCATCGCCCTCCTGCTGTGTCGGCGTCAGCAGGTCGGTCGCACCGAGGTGGGGAGCGAGCCTTTCGCCCACGAGATAGGCGGTGAGGTCGGGGGCCAGTCCCCGCTCCACGACCGTGCGGATCTCACTGATGAGGGCGGCCATCCTCGTGGTGGTACGGGCCGGTGTGGTGGTGGTCATACGGGCAGCGTGCGGGCGCCGTTCCATTGCGTCCAACGACAGTTTTTACCCGAAATCCCAAGCAGTGCTTATGGATTGGTCAGCAGCCGACCCGGTTGGAGGCCGCCTGCTTGAGTGCGCTCAGCACCACGGCCGTTGCCGGGATCCGCAGGTGGTCCCGGTAGACGTACGCGGCGATGTGCCGGCGGGCGGCCGGCTGGAGCGCGCGTCCGCAGACCCGGCTCAGCGAGAGCGAGGGCAGGACCAGCGCGGGCATCATCGCCACACCCAGGCCCTGGGCCACCAGGCTCTGCACCACCAGGTTGTCGTCGGTGGCGAAGCGGATGTCGGGCACGAAGCCCAGCTCCGCGCACTCGTGTAGCAGGTTCGCCCTGCAGCGTGGGCAGCCTGCGATCCACCGCTCCTCGGCGAGGTCGGCCAGGTGCACGGCGCGGCGCCGGGCCAGCGGGTGCCCGGTCGGGAGCAGCACCGTCAGCTGGTCCTCCAGCAGCCTGACCTCGGCGACGTCCCCCGGTACCTCCTCGTGCAGGCCGGGATAGGTGAAGGCGAGGGTGATGTCGCACTCGCCGCGCTCCAGCCGCCGCAGCGACTCCGGGGGCTCTCCCTCCAGTAGCTCCACCTGTATGCCCGGGTGGTCCTTGGCCAGGCCGCTCAGGGCTTCCGGGACAAGGGTGACGTTGGCGCTGGGGAAGCCGCACAGCCTGACCCGGCCGGTGCGCAGGCGGGCGTATGCCCGCAGCTGGGCCTCGGCGGCCGAGAGGTTGCCGAGGATGGTCTCGGCGTGCCGGGAGAGGGACTCCCCGGCCTCGGTGAGCTGCATCCTGCGGCCGACACGGGTGAACAGCGGGGTGCCGACAGCGCGTTCGAGCGCCTTCATCTGCTGGGTGATGGCGGGCTGGGTGTAGCCCAGCACGCGCGCGGCCGCCGAGTACGAGCCGGCGGCGACCACGGCGTGGAACGTACGTATGTGCCGAGAATCGAACACCAGCGAAGCATAAGCGGACGTTGGAGGGCCGTGGGCGCAATCGCGCCCACGGCCCTCGCCATTGAGCCACCGCCGTGGCCGGTAGTGCTACTTGTCGCCGATCCTGGAGCCGAGCGTGATGTCGACGGTGGTCGGCTTGCCGTCGCGCAGGTAGGTGAGCTTCACCGTGTCGCCGGGCTTGTAGGTCCAGATCATGCTGATCAGGGTCGGACCGCTGTCGACCGGCTTGCCGCCGAAGGCCGTGATGACGTCGCCCGGCCTGAGGCCCGCCTTGCCGGCCGGACCGTTGGGGTCGACGAGCTCGTTGGCGGCGGCACCCTGCTCGGAGATCTTCGCGCCTTCGGTCTTGGCCTGGAGGTCCACGGAGACCGAGATCACCGGGTAGACCGGCTTGCCCGTCTTGATCAGGGATTCGGCCACGTTCTTGGCCTGGTTGATCGGGATAGCGAAGCCGAGCCCGATGGAGCCGGCCTGGCCGCCACCGAAGCCGCCGTTCCCGGCCGACTGGATGGCGGAGTTGATGCCGATGACGGCGCCGCGACCGTCCAAAAGCGGCCCGCCGGAGTTGCCCGGGTTGATCGAGGCATCCGTCTGCAGCGCGCTCATGTACGAGTTCTTGCTGCCGGTGCCGTCACCGGAGGCGACCGGGCGGTTCTTGGCGCTGACGATGCCGGTGGTGACCGTATTGGACAGCCCGAACGGGGCACCGATCGCGATCGTGGCGTCGCCGACCGCGACCTTGTCGGAGTCGCCGAGGGCCAGCGGCTTCAGGCCGGCCGGCGGGTTCTTCAGCTTCAGCACGGCGACGTCGTAGCCCTGGGCACGGCCCACCACCTCGGCGTCGTACCGCTTTCCGTCGGAGAAGGTCGCGAAGAGCTTGCCGCCGTTCACAGCGGAGGCCACGACGTGGTTGTTGGTGAGGATGTGGCCCTGCTGGTCGTAGACGAAGCCGGTGCCGGTGCCCCCCTCACCGTCTCCGGCCGAAGCCTCGATGGTGACCACGCTGGGCAGTGCGCCGGCAGCGAGCCCGGCGATGGAGCCGGCCTCGCGCTTGAGGTCCTTGGGGGTGTTGGCCGCGCTGATCGTGGTCGAGCCGGTGCCGTTGTTGCTGCGCTCGGCGGCCCAATAGCCGACGCTGCCGCCGATGCCGCCCGCGAGGAGGGCCGCCACGAGCACGGCCGCGATCAGGCCGCCCCTGCCCTTCGGCTTGGGCGCGGGATAGCCGTCGGCGGCCGGGGGAGCGCCCCAGACCGGACCGCCGCCCGCACCGCCCGCACCGTACGCCGGCACGGTGGGCGGCGGGGGAGGCCAGCCCTCGGCCCCGTGCGCGGCCGGGGCGGGGGCCTGGCCGTAGGCAGGGGCCTGCGGGGCGGGCGGGGGTGGGATCTGCTCGGTCGCTCCGGTGCCCGGCGCAGGCGTCGGCGGAAGCTGCTGGGTCACGTGCTCACCGGCGGCGGGCGCCGGTGCGGGCGCCGCGGACGGGGCCGGCGGCACGCCCGGGGCGGCGTCCTGCGGGGCGTGGTCCGGCTGCGGAGCGGGCGTGGAGGCCGCCGGCGCCGTCTCGGAGCCCTGAGCAGGGGTCACGGACGGGGCCGCGGAGGGTGTGGGGGCCGCGGTGCCCTCGTTCTCGGTGCTCACAGCTCTCTCTCCTCGTCACGCACAACTGCAGAAATCCGGCGATATCGATCCGGCTGAACGTTCGACATGCCGTACAAGTTCCAGGACAAAGCCTTTCCCATGCCCCGTCAGAGCACTGTAAGCCGGACCTGTGCATCTCCCCCCATTCTTTATGTCCGACATTTCGGATGCACTCGCAGGGCTCGACCCGACCACCAGAGGGCTGACGGTGGCACCATGACCCGGTGACCCACGCAATGCCGCGCACCATCCAGGTCGTCGCCCACCGCGGCGCTTCGGAGGACGCCCCCGAGCACACCCTGGCCGCCTACCGCAAGGCCATCGAGGACGGCGCCGACGCCCTCGAATGCGATGTCAGGCTCACCGCCGACGGCCATCTGGTCCTGGTCCACGACCGCAGGGTGAACCGCACCTCGAACGGCCGCGGCGCCGTCTCCGCCCTGGAGCTGGCCGATCTCGCCGCCCTCGACTTCGGCTCCTGGAAAGACCGTGAGGAATCCCCCGACTGGGACGCCGACCCCGAGCGCACCTCGGTCCTCACCCTGGAGCGCCTTCTGGAGCTGGTCGCGGACACCGGACGGCCCGTACAGCTCGCGATCGAGACCAAGCACCCGACGCGCTGGGCCGGACAAGTGGAAGAGCGCCTGCTCTCCCTCCTCAGGCGCTTCGGTCTGGACGCCGCGCCGCCCGAGGGCCCGCACCCGGTCCGGGTCATGAGCTTCTCCGCGCGCTCCCTGCACCGGGTGCAGGCCGCCGCGCCGACGATCCCGACGGTGTACCTCATGCAGTTCATCTCACCCCGGATGCGCGACGGACGGCTGCCGGCTGGAGTGGCGATCGCCGGCCCCGGGATCCGGATCGTCCGCAATCACCCCGGCTTCATCCGCAGGCTTCAGGACGCGGGCCATTCCGTTCACGTGTGGACGGTGAACGATCCAGAAGACGTTCAGCTCTGCGCGGATCTGGGTGTGGAAGCGATCATTACGAACAGACCGCGTCAAGTTCTGTCCCAACTGGGTCGCTGACGTCCCGATTTGCACACCCCCCACCCTCACCCCATCCATCACAGGGCGTACACCGGCGCATCCGTACCGTATTCGGCCGACACGAATGCGTCAGAGCGGTCTGGTTCGGCGGTTTCCGGTCCAGGCCAAGAGGGCATCCAGACCATGCGTGGGGCTAAGGAGGTTCCGGGGGTGGCGTTGGTGGTGGCACAAGAAGTGCCCACGTCGTCGTGCATGGACGTACGCCATGGTCCTGCGGGCGTGGGTGAGGCCAGACACCGGATGCGCGCACAACTGCGCATCAGCGGGGTGGCCGATTCGGTCGTGGACGATGCCGTACTGATCCTTTCCGAACTGCTCAGCAACGCCTGCCGACATGGCAGGCCGCTGGGCGCTCGGGAAGTCGGGGAGGGGGAGATACGCGCCGCGTGGCGCGTCGACGGAGCGGGGCGGCTGATGGTCGAGGTCACGGACGGGGGTGGGCCCACCCGGCCTGTTCCTTCGACGCCCTCGGTCACCGCGCGCGGCGGCCGGGGGCTGAACATCATCAGCGCCCTCGCCCAGGACTGGGGTGTCCGGGACGGAGCGGCGGGTGAGGTCACCGTCTGGGTAATCGTTGCCTGCGGGCCCCGGCACGAGGATTTCGCTACGCGCGTTGCGCCCCCGGCGATCGACTTCAGCACGGCATTCGACGATCTCGACGTCTGACCCCGCGGGCCCGGAAGTCGGGATCTTCCCCGGACCGGGACCCGTGACCGCACCACAGCTCGACATCAGCACAGCAGCACCGGCCATCCGAACAGGCGGCCGTCCGGGAGCGCACGCCGACCGTGCTCCCGGCCGCACCCCACCGGTTCCGGCGGTACGAACGGCTAGGCTCGCGCCCAGACCGACGCCGTACCGCCGCAACCGGGAGACACGCACGATGGCCAAGAAGCGCCCCGCAACCAAGTCTGCAAAGCCGCAGCTCAGCAACGGCGAGATCCCCGTTGTCGGGGCGCGCGAGCCCTGCCCCTGCGGATCCGGGCGCCGTTACAAGGCCTGTCACGGCGCCGCCGCCGCGCACGCCGTCACCGAGCACGTCCGGCGGCCGTTCGAGGGTCTGCCGGGCGAGTGCGACTGGGTCGCGCTGCGCGAACTCGTGCCCGCGGCCACCATCCCGTTGTCGCTGAAGGGCGGTCTGCCCGACGGCGTCCCCTCCGTCACGCTGGTGACCGTGCTGCCCATGGCCTGGCCGGCGCTGCGCCGCGAGGACGGGTCGGTCCTGCTCGGCCTGCAGAACGAGACGTCCACCGGAGACCTGAGCCGCGACCTGGCCGACACCCTGGAGCGCGCACTCGTCGCGGAGCCGGGAACTCCGGTCACTGCCCGCCGCGTACCCGCCGAGGGCCCCCGACTTCAGGATCTCCTGGACACCGACGGCGGTTTCGAGCCGGTTGTGCACAGCGGCTTCGAATTCTGGATTCCGGAATCCGAGGGCGGCGAGAACGCGTCGCCGGAGATCGCCGCCTCACTGGAGCGCGCCAACGCGGCCGCCATCCCCACCGTCAAGCTGACCGGCGTCGACGCCGCCTACTGGTGCGAGACCCCGGACAAGAACCACCTGCGCTGGGTCATGCCGCACCCCGAGGAAAAGCTCCTCGACGCCCTCGCGCGGCTGCATGCGGCCGGCACGTCCTCGCTCGGCGAGGGCACCAAGCTCGTCGGTTCCTTCCGCGCCCACGGCCTGATGGTCCCGGTCTGGGATCTGCCGACCGGGGTGACGGCCGACGACGTCGAGAAGCCGGCGGCGGAGTTCGCGGAGCGGCTGGCCAAGGCACTGGCCGCGGACGCTCCGCTGACCGCCGAGGAGCGCCGGGCGCGCGGCGGTCTCACCAACCGCCAGGTGACCCTGAGCTGACGCAGCCCGGACGCGCGGAGTCGGTGACCGGGGTCACAACTCCCGTTAATCGTCTGCAAATCGGTGTCTGAATATCAGAGATCGAATTTGCGAACAGGCGATCTCTTGTTACCGTTCTTGTAGCCCGGTCGCTGGTGCATCCCCCGTCGCCAGCGACCGGGCCCTTCTATTCAGGGCGGTGTTCAACCGTCAGCCGGTGCCGGTGAGTTGCTCCCGGACCGCAAGAGCAGCTTCCCTTCATCATCCGGAACTGCAAACTCCGCAACGGCGGAGTAACTCTCCAACCCCCCGGCGGAGTCTTCCTTCGGCGTCTCGCACAGACCGGGCTCGTCACCAGCACCGACCGAGCAGCGGATCTGCACCGTGCGCCCGGCCGGCCCCATCACCGTCAGCACGGCGTCCAGCGCCTGACCACTCGCGTTCCTGTAGTAACTCCTGCCCCACGTCTGGCTTTCGCTCGCCATGACGCACGTCTGCGCCTCCACTCCGTAGGGCGAGGACACCTCGGGGCCGCATCGGGCATCCGTACGGGGCTGCTCCGCCGGGCCCGAGCGCCCGGTCCCGGCCGGTTCCGCCGGGCGCCCGACCGGCACGGACGAGGTACGGGCGGGCTCCGAAAGGCCCAGGCTCGTGAACAGGCCGCCGCTCTTTCCGTCGTCCTGACCGGCAAAATCAGGCCCGGCGATCGCACCGGCGAGCGGGAGCGACAGGATGATCAGCACACCGGCGCCGATACCGATCAGGCGGAGATTCATTCGCCGAAGATAGCGACGCGGGAAAGGGGCGCGGAGATCCCCGCGCCCAATTCCCTTGGAAACTCGCCCCACTGGCACCCGTACGAGTGATCTTCGGGGACCCCACAGGTCAGTACGCGAGCCGGCTTCCGCCACCGGGCGCGCTGCTGCTCGCCTCAACCAACGCGTCCACGACCACCTCGACATCGGGCAGCCAGAGCTTCACCCCCGCGGTCTGCGGCGGCCGCAGGCCAGGGGACTTCGGACCGGGCGGGCACTGCGGCAGCGCACGCGGTTCGCGCTCCCATCGGACGCGGCCGCCACTGGACGCGGCGGACGGCGGCAGCAGCAGGTAGCCGCCCTCACCGTGGAACCGGAGAGAGGCGGGCACGTGGTCTTTGGCGTACAGGAGTTCCCCGAGCCGCTCCAGCGAGTACGGCGCCACGAGCAGCGCCCACCGGGTCGGCGTGGCGACGACCGGCCCGAGCCTCAGGCCCTGCGCCTCCAGGCGTACGACGGCCCGCGCGGCTGCACCGGCGGGAAGGCTCACGGCGCACGGGGCGGTCCCGCCGGTCGCCAGCAGGACGGGTGCGGTGGGCCGGTTGGTCCACCACCAGGACACCATGCGGGGATCGGTGGAGGCTGCGAGCAGACCCGGGTCGAAGGGGTGGGCGCCGGGGACGACGCAGTCGGGGTCGGGACAGGCGCAGCGGGTTCCGTCCGTACCGGACCGGCCGACGCCGGGCAGGACGGGCCACTGCCATGTGGTGGCGCAGGTGAGCGCCGCTTCGGGGAGAGCGGAGGCACTGCCGCTCTCCCCCCGGTCGGGGCGCAGGGATTGCAGGCGATCGCGGAGCCGCTGGAGACGCCTTCCGAGGATCTCGCGCATGAGCGCTCGTTCCTTTCCGTTGAACGTCGAGGGCCACATCACACCATGTGATCGGTGTCTCACCACACGTACAGGTTTCGCGTCACTGTTCGCCAGGGGCAGGATCACACGGTTCGTACAGTTCTTACGGGTCCATCAAACGTCCGGCGGGGGTGGAGCGCGACCCGCGCCGACTGCCGAGACCGGCTGCCGCCGCTGAGGACGACAGACCGCGACCGAGTGGTTCCCGGTACGTCAACTGCCCTCGGCCACCACCGAGTACGTACCCGACCCCCCTGCGGAGCTCGTCCAGTCGACCTCAAAAACCGATCGCGTCCAGCTTTTTCCGGCCAAGTTCTAGCCTTGGCCCGACAGTGAGTTGCCGTCTCATGGACACCAGGATTCCCACCTGGGCAATGCTGGACATGCCTCCGTGTGTGCGTGTAGATGTGGATTCCTTGATGGCGGCGCAGCACGGTCTGGGGGTTTGCAATGCTATTTGGCGAATCGCACCAGGTGGAAAGGCGGACGCCATGAGCGCCCCGCATCTGCCGAAAGTGGCTGGAATCGATCCAGCAGTTACCACGTCACCGCACACTGCGGCACCCCCGCCCGCCCGGACCACTCCCGCGGCGGCCCCTCCGACCGCACCGGGCAGCCTCATCCAGGACCGGCTGGCAGGCATGGTCTCGGACCTCACCACCCTGCACGAGCTCACCGAGCGCCTGGCCCGCGCCGACGACCTCGACACCTCCCTCAGCGAGTTCCTGCGCGCCGGCGCCGCACTCGTCGGCGCCCGTCGCGGCCTGATCGTCCTGGAGCCCTCCGACGGGCTGGGCCCCACCGCCACCATCGGACTCGGCCTCGGACACGCCGAACTGGGCCACATCGAGACCGTGCCCCGCAGCGCGACCCGCTACGGGCGGATCCTCGACGGACTGCCCGACGCCCAGGGCGGCTCCGAAGTGCTTCCCGAACCGGACGCGCCCCCCGGGGCCGGCGGATTCGCCGCCCCCGTGGATCCCCGTCACCGCGAGGTCGCCGCCCGGCTCGGCTACGCCGCCAGCTACGCACTCCCCCTGACCGCCGAGGCCACCGGCCGACTCGGCGCCGCCGTGTGGCTCTACGACGAACAGGCCGAACCCAGCGACCGCCAGCGCGATCTGGCCGGGCTGTACGTGCGGCACGCCGCCGAGCACCTGGCCCGCATGCTGGAGGTGGAACGATCCCGCACCCGGCTGGCCACCGTCGCGGAGGAACTGCTGCCCAGCCGGCTCCCCCGGATCCCCGGGATCCAGCTCGCGGCCCGCCACCACACGGGACCGCTCGGCGGGGGCGACTGGTACGACGCGCTGCCGCTGCCGGAGGGCGCCCTGGGACTGGCCGTGGGCTCCGTCACCGGATCCGGCCCGAGCGCCGTCGCCGCCATGGGACGGCTGCGCGCGTCCCTGCGCGCCTACGCCGTCATGGAGGGCGAGGATCCGGTCGCCGTCCTGTCCGACCTGGAACTGCTGCTCCGGCTGACCGAACCCGCCCGCTCGGCCACCGCGCTCTTCGCCTACTGCGAGCCCGCCGGGGGGCAGCAGAGCGACGACCGGGACAGCAAGATCATCTTGGCGGGGGCCGGACACACCCCGCCGCTCGTCGTCGGCGAGCACCGCACGGAGTACGTGGAGACCTCGCTCTCCGCCCCCCTGGGCATGTTGTCCTGCTGGGAGGCGCCGAGCATGGAGATCGAACCCGCACCCGGAGAAACGGTGCTTCTCTACACCGACGGGCTGCTCCACCACACCGGCGACCCGATGGACCGGGCCTATGCCCGTCTGCACGCGGCAGCCGCAGGGGCGCCCCGAGCCGCCCGGGAGGACCCGGAGACCCTGTGCGACCACATCCTGCGGACCGTGCTGCCCGACGGGCGGCCGGCCGACGCCCCCGAGGACATCGTGCTGCTCGCAGCCCGCTTCGAGTGATCCGCCGCGCGGCCCGGACCGTGACAACCCGCACGATCCGGACCACGCCTTCCCCGTACACGCATACGATGGGTGAGGTCCACACCCAGGTCCGTACCGTCGTAGCTGAGGAGAAGACGTGGCTGACGAGCTCACCCCGGAGACCCCGGAAGAAGAGCAGCCCAAGAAGACGCACAAGCAGCGCAAAAACGCTCTGTACCCGGGCGTCAGCGACGAACTCGCCGAGAACATGCGCACCGGCTGGGCCGACACCGAGCTGCGCGGTCTGGAGCCGATCGCGCAGGCCGCGCACACCGCGGCCCGGCGTGCCGCGCTGTCCGAGCGCTTCCCCGGTGAGCGCCTGGTCGTCCCCTCAGGCCGTCTGAAGACCCGCTCGAACGACACCGAGTACCCCTTCCGCGCTTCGACGGAGTACGCGTACCTGACCGGCGACCAGACCGAGAACGGCGTCCTGGTCATGGAGCCGGCCGGGGCGAGCGGTCACACCGCGACCATCTACCTGCTGCCGCGCTCCGACCGGGCCAACGGCGAGTTCTGGCTGTCCGGCCAGGGCGAGCTGTGGGTCGGCCGCCGCCACTCCCTCGCCGAGGCCGAGCAGCTCCTCGGCATCCCGGCCCAGGACGTACGCGAGCTCGCCGCCGCCCTCACCGAGGCCGAGGGCCCGGTCCGCGCCGTGCGCGGCCACGATGCGGTGATCGAGTCCGCCCTCACCGACAAGGTGACCAAGGAACGCGACGAGGAGCTGCGCGTCTACCTCTCCGAGGCCCGCGCCGTGAAGGACGCGTTCGAGATCGGCGAGCTACAGAAGGCCGTCGACTCCACCGTCCGCGGCTTCGAGGACGTCGTGAAGGTTCTCGACAAGGCCGAGGCCACGTCCGAGCGCTACATCGAGGGCACCTTCTTCCTGCGCGCCCGCGTCGAGGGCAACGACGTCGGCTACGGCTCGATCTGCGCCGCCGGCGCACACGCCTGCACCCTGCACTGGGTACGCAACGACGGGGACGTCCGCTCCGGTGACCTGCTGCTGCTGGACGCCGGTGTGGAGACCCACTCCCTCTACACCGCGGACGTCACGCGCACGCTGCCGATCAGCGGCACGTACACCGACATCCAGCGCAAGATCTACGACGCGGTCTACGCGTCCCAGGAAGCCGGCATCGCCGCGGTGAAGCCGGGCGCGAAGTTCCGCGACTTCCACGACGCCTCCCAGCACGTACTGGCCGAGAAGCTCGTCGAATGGGGGCTGCTGGAAGGCCCGGTCGAGCGTGTCCTGGAGCTCGGTCTGCAGCGCCGCTGGACCCTGCACGGAACCGGCCACATGCTCGGCATGGACGTCCACGACTGCGCGGCCGCGCGCACCGAGGCGTACGTGGACGGAACGTTGGAGCCGGGCATGTGCCTCACCGTGGAGCCGGGGCTCTACTTCCAGGCCGACGACCTGACCGTGCCCGAGGAGTACCGCGGCATCGGCGTCCGCATCGAGGACGACATCCTGGTCACCGAGGACGGCAACCGGAACCTGTCGGCCGGGCTGCCCCGCACCTCGACCGACGTCGAGGCCTGGATGGCGCGCCTGAAGGGCTGACGCCGAGCGGACCGAGGCCGCAACGGCCGAGGCCCGAAGGACCGGTGTCCGCGCCGCAGTACGTGTCGGTGGGCGGGATCTCGTACGAGGTCCCGCCCGCCGTCGTATCTACCGCCCACCGTCGTACTACGACACCTTCAGCAGCGCGTCGTCACGCCACTTCAGCATCTTGTCGAAGCTCACCACGGCGCCCCGGCCCGGCCGGTTGCGGAAGCGGACGTGATCGGAGAGCTCGGCGATCAGGTGCAGGCCCCGGCCGTGTTCGGCCAGGGCCGGTCTGCGGCAGGCCACCGTGGCGGGCGGGAATCCGGGCCCGGAGTCGGTCACCTCGATGTGGCAGCAGTCCCCGTCCAGATAGGCGGTGACGTGGTACGCCTCGGCCTCGGTCTCGTCCGGGATGTCGCCGCCCCCGCCGTGCTCCACCGCGTTCGCGCAGGCCTCGCTCAGGGCCACCGAGAGATCGAAGGAGATGTCCGCGTCCACCCCCGCGGTCTCCATCGTCCGCAGCAACAGCCGCCTAGCGAGCGACACGCTCGCGGCTTCGCGCCTCAAGTGGAGAGACCACCAGATGCTCATACGGTTACCTATTGCCGCCCGGGAGGGGCCGTAAGCGCCCCGCGGCCGTCCGAGACCTCCGTGCACACGTCCGGCGGATGCGGATCTTCCGGACCTGCCGTAAGGAAGGTGTCAGCGCAGTGCGATGATGTCCCGGCCATGTCTGACCCCCACGCGACGCACGCCGGAGCCGGCCTCCGGCTCATCCGGGCCGCGGTGTTCACCGCGGTCTGTGTCGTGCTGTCCGCGGCCGGGCACGCCCTCGCGTCCTGCGCCACCGTGCCGTGGTGGGCCCTCTGCATCGGCTTCCTCGCGGTCTTCGCCGTCGCCGCCCCGCTCGCGGGGCGCCGCCGGGCGCTGCCCGGCCTGGCCGCCGGGCTCGCCGCCGGGCAGCTCTCCTTGCACGCGCTGTTCGGCCTCGGCCAGCACAGCACCGCAGCGGTGGGGACACCCGGCGGCGCCGCTGACGGCTCCCTCGCGGAACTCGCCGCCCGGCTGGTGTGCGGGGGCAATTCCGTACCCCTGAGCCCGTCCGACGCCCGCCGGATCCTGGAATCCGCCGGCCTGGACCCGTCCGCCCTGGCCGAGCAGGCCACGGGACAGGGCCACAGCGTGCACGTGGCCCACGCCGTCACCACGGCACCCGAGACCGGCCTGCTCAGCCCGGCCATGCTGCTCGGGCACCTGCTGGCCGCACTCGTCGCCGGCTGGCTGCTCGGCCGGGGCGACGCCGCGCTCTTCCGGCTCGTCGAGCTGTCCCGGCTCACCGCCGACACGGCTCCGATGCGCTCGCTGCGCGCCGCGCTGACGTTCGTACGCGCCCTCGGCGCCGGACTCGGCGCGCCCGCCCGCACCCCGCGGACCGGCCGCCGGACCGGAAACGAGCCCGCGGCGTGCACGGGCCGGGTAGCACTCCAGCACACGGTGATCCGCCGCGGGCCGCCCGCGGCGTTCGCCCTCGCAGCCTGAAGCGGCATCCGCCTCCCCTGGGCACACAAGGGGAGCACCGGTGCCGCGTACTCCGCGCGCGCCCGTGCGCGGAGCCACCGCCGCCACTGCTTCCGTGGAGTGTTTCTGTCATGAAGACCTCTCGCGTCTCCGTCGCCGCCGCCCTCGCCGCCGGCTCCGTCCTCGTCCTCTCCGGCACCGCCTTCGCGCACGTGGGCGTGCAGCCGATCGGCGACGCCGCCAAGGGCGGGTACGCGACGCTCAACTTCAAGGTCCCCAACGAACGCGACAACGCCTCGACCACGCAGCTCGAGGTCAACTTCCCGGTCGACCAGCCCCTCACGTCCGTGATGCCGCAGGACGTCCCCGGCTGGACCGTGAACGTCGAGAGGACGAAGCTCGACAAGCCCCTGACGGTGCACGGCAAGCAGGTCAACGAGGTCGTCACCAAGGTGACCTGGTCAGGCGGCAAGATCGGTCCGGGCATGTTCCAGCAGTTCCCCGTCTCGGTCGGCAAGCTCCCGGAGAACGCCGACCAGATGGTCTTCAAGGCGATCCAGACCTACGACAACGACGAGGTCGTGCGCTGGATCGAGGAGGCCAAGGAAGGCGCCGCGGAACCGCAGACCCCGGCCCCCGTACTGAAGCTGACGGCCGCCAAGGGCGATGACCACCACGCCGGTGCCAAGGCCGACGAGGCGAAGAACGCCGACAAGGAAGCGGGCCACGGCCACGACGAGGCCTCCGCCGGCCACGGATCCGACACCACCGCCCGCGCCCTCGGCATCGCCGGCATCGTCGTCGGACTCGGCGGTGTCGCCTTCGGTATCGCCTCGCGCCGCCGCTCCGCCTGACGGGTGGCGCCCGCGGGCGCCACCGCTCCGTCCATCCACATCCCCACATCCCCGATCCCAGGGACATTTCTCCATGCGCACCACACGTGTGACGGTCGCCGCGCTCCTCGCTGCTGCCGTACTCACCCTCACCGCCTGCGGCGGTGAACCCGCCAGGGACAACGGCGGGATCACCCAGATCTCCGGCGGCCAGGACGCAAAGAAGGCAGCCACCGTCCTGGACCGCCCCTTCACCAAGCCGGACCTCGTCCTGACGGACACCACCGGCAAGCCGTGGAACCTCCGCGAGCAGACCCAGGGCAAGCCGACGCTCATCTACTTCGGCTACACCAGCTGCCCCGACGTGTGCCCGCTGACGATGAGCAACATCGCTGTCGCCAAGAAGAACCTCGCGAAGGAGGACCAGGACAACCTCCGGGTCGTCTTCGTCACCACTGACCCCGAACGGGACACCCCTGAATCCCTCGGTGCGTGGCTCAAGGCGCAGGATCCGTCCTTTATCGGGCTCACCGGGGACTTCGCGACCATCCAGGCGGCCGCACGGACCCTCGGCATCGGCATCGATCCGGCCAAGAAGGAGGCCGACGGCAGCGTCGTCTCCATGCACGGCGCGCAGGTCATCGCGTTCTCGCCCAAGACCGACGAGGGCTACGTCCTCTACGGCGAGGGCACGACCGTCGAGGACTACGCCAAGGACCTGCCGAAGCTCGCCAAGGGGGAGAACCCGTGAACACCCGCACCGTCCGTACCCTCGCCGCCGCCCTCTCCCTGACGGCGATGCTCGCCATATCCGGCTGCTCCGGAGAATCCGAACCGAAGATGGTCGTCAAGGGCGCCTTCATGCCGCAGCCCGTGAACGACAAGATGGCCGGTGCCTTCATGGTCATCGACAACCCGAGCGAGAACCCCGACAAGCTCATCAGCGCCACTTCCCCCCTCTCCGACGATCTCCAGATCCACGAGACCAAGGACCAGAAGATGCAGCAGGTCCAGTCCATGGACGTGCCGGCGGACGGCGAGCTGAGGCTGGAGCGCGGCGGCAACCACATCATGTTCATGGGGCTCAAGAGCACTCCCAAGGTCGGCGACAAGGTCGCCGTCGAGCTCCGCTTCGAGAAGGCCGGCTCCGTCAAGGTCGAGCTGGATGTGAAGGAACGCACGTACAACGCGCAGGCTCCGACCTCCACGGCCGACCACGGCCACTGACGGACCGAGGACTGACACGCCATGACGGTCACCGCCCCCTCCGCGGCCCGCGCCCGTGCCACGGCACTCCTGCCACGGCTCGCGCTGGTCCTCGCAGCCTTGCTGGCGACCCTGTTCACCGCGGCCGCACCGGCCACGGCGCACGCCGCACTCACCGCGAGCGACCCCACGGACGGGGCGGTGGTCGCCACGGCCCCCGCCCAGGTCACGCTCTCCTTCTCGGAGCAGGTCGCCATGGGCGACGACTCGATTCGTGTCCTCGACCCCCAGGGCCGACGGGTAGACACCGGTGAACTGCGCGACATGTGCAGCGGGAACAGCATCCGCTACGGCACCGCCCTGCACTCCGGTCTACCCGACGGCACCTACACCGTCGCCTGGCAGGCCGTCTCGGCGGACAGCCACCCGGTCTCCGGCGCGTTCACCTTCTCCATTGGCGCGCCCTCGGCCACGGAGGTCTCCCTCCCCGCCACGGCAGCAGGCGGCGGGCCCGTCGGAATCGCCTACGGCATCGCCCGCTATGCCGCCTACGCCGGCTTCACCGCCCTGGTGGGCGGCGCCGCCTTCATCCTGCTGTGTTGGCGCAGGGGCGCCGCCGAACGGCCGCTCCAGAAGCTCGTCGTGCGGGCCTGGGTCACCCTGACCGCAGCCACCCTGACGATGCTGGTGCTCCGGACCCCTTACACGGGCTCCGGCCGGTTCACCGACGCCTTCGACCTGGACGGGCTCAGGGCGGTCCTGGAGACCAAGACAGGCGCCTCGCTGGTCTCCCGGCTGCTGCTGCTGGGCGCGGCAGCCCTGTTCGTCGCGGTCCTCTTCGGCGTGTTCGCGCGCCGTCTGCAGGACACCGGGACCGAGGAGGAGACCAGGGACACCAACGACCTGACCTTCGGCCTGACCATCGGCGGGGCCGTGGTCTCCGGTGGCATTGCAGCCACCTGGGCCCTCTCCGAGCACGCGTCCACCGGCATCCAGCCCGGCCTCGCCATGCCCGTCGACATCCTCCACCTGATGGCCGTGGCCACCTGGCTGGGCGGCCTCTCCGCCCTGCTCGTAGCCCTGTACAAGGTGCCCGGGATCGAGCGCTCGGCGGTCCGGCGATTCTCCCGGCTCGCCTTCGTCAGCGTGGTGGTCCTGGCCGTTACCGGCATCTACCAGGCCTGGCGGCAGACCGGCAGCTGGTCCGCCCTGACCGGCACCGAGTACGGGCGACTGCTGCTCCTCAAGGTCGCCCTGGTCGTCGTTCTCCTCGCCGTCTCCTACCTGTCACGGAAGTGGACCGCCCGGCTGGCCGAGGCTCCTGCCGCGTTCGAGGAGGCCGACGCGAAGGTGGGCGCGCGGGTAGCCGAACCCGATGATGTTTCACGTGAAACAGAGCCCACCACCACCGTCCCGGCGGACCCGGAGCGGGCCGCACAGCTCGCCCGGCAGCGCGCCGCTCTGGAGAGCGCACGCGAGAAGCGGGTACGTGACGCCGACCCGGACCGGGCGGGCCTGCGCCGCTCCGTGCTCGCCGAAGCGGCGATCGCCGTGGTCCTGCTCGTCGTGACCACGATCCTCACGAGCACCGAACCCGGACGCACCGTGGAGCAGGAGGCGTCCCGCAGCAACGCTTCCACCGCGGTCCCCGACCGCGCCGTAAAGATCACCCTGCCGTTCGACACCGGCGGTCCGACGGGCAAGGGCTCCGTCCGGTTGGAGCTCGACCCGGGCCGGGTCGGCGCCAATACGCTCCACCTCTGGGCGGACACCGGCGAGGGGCAGCCCTTCGACCTCCCCGAGATCAAGGTCGCCTTCACCCTCCCGTCCCAGGACATCGGCCCGCTGCCGGTCCTCCCCGAGCAGGCCGCCCCCGGACACTGGACCGCATCCGGTGTCCAACTGCCGCTTGCCGGCGAATGGCGCATCGATGTGACCGTCCGCACGTCCGACATTGACCAGACCACCGTCCAGAAGACCGTGAAGATCGGCTGACCAGCGTGACCGAGAGCAACCCTGACATCGAGATCTCCCGGCGCCGGCTGCTGGGCACCGTCGGCGCGGCAGGCGCGGCCGGCCTGGCCCTCGGCGGCGCCAGCGGCGCCCTCGCACACGCCTCGCTCGCCGAGTCCGGCAGTGGCTCGGCGACCGGAGCGGCTGGGACCTTGTCCTCCTTGGGAGCCACCCGGGTGGCGTTCCACGGGGACCACCAGGCCGGCATCACCACGCCCCTACAGGCCAAGGGACACGTGGTCGCCTTCGACCTGGCCCCCGGAGCGGGCCGCGCCGAGGCCGCGGCGCTGCTGCGTCGCTGGTCCGACACCGCACGGCGGCTCATGGCCGGCGAGACCGCACCGACCGCCGACAGCGGTATCGCCCTCGACGCCGGGCCGTCCTCCCTCACGGTCACCTTCGGCTTCGGACACTCCTTCTTCGACCGCACGGGCCTCGGCTCCCGCCGCCCCGCCGCCCTCGACCCGCTGCCCGACTTCTCCTCCGACCGGCTCGACGCGCAGCGCAGCAACGGCGACCTGTGGGTCCAGATCGGCGCGAACGACGGACTCGTCGCCTTCCACGCCCTGCGCGCACTCCAGAAAGACGCCGGGGAAGCCGCCCGCGTCCGGTGGCAGATGAACGGCTTCAACCGGTCCCCCGGCGCGACCGACACCCCGATGACCGCCCGCAACCTCATGGGGCAGGTCGACGGCACCGGCAACCCGAAGCCCTCCGAGCCCGACTTCGACAAACGGATCTTCGTTCCCGCCGTGGGCCCCGGGCCCGCGGAGCACGCCTGGATGGGCGGAGGCTCGTACGCCGTCGTGCGGCGCATCCGCATGCTCCTCGACGACTGGGACAAACAGTCCCTCGACCAGCAGGAGCAGGTCATCGGCCGCACCAAGGCCACTGGCGCACCGCTGACGGGTGGCGGCGAGACCACCGAGATGGAGCTCGACAAGATCGGCCCCGACGGCAGGCCCGTCATCCCGTCGAACGCGCACGCCCGTATCTCGGCCCCCGAGCAGAACGGCGGGGCCGCCATGCTGCGGCGCCCCTTCTCGTTTCACGACGGAATCGGCCCCGACGGAGCTCCGGACGCCGGGCTCCTGTTCATTTGCTGGCAGGCCGACCCGCTGCGCGGCTTCGTGCCCGTACAGCGCAAGCTCGACCGCGGCGACGCGCTGTCGGCGTTCATCCGACACGAGTCCAGCGGCCTGTACGCGGTTCCGCCCGGCCCGCGCAGCGGCGAGTACGTGGGGCAGCGACTGCTCGAAGGATGAACAGCGCCGCGGTGGCCGGGACCCCGGCATTAGGCTGATCGCATGTCAGCCACCCGCTTCACGTATCTCGGTCCCGAGGGCACCTTCACCGAGGCCGCCCTGCGCACCCTGCCGGAAGCCGCGACCCGGGAGCTCGTCCCGATGGTGTCGGTCCCGGCCGCCCTGGACGCCGTGCGCAACGGCGAGGCGGCCGCCGCCCTCGTACCGATCGAGAACTCGGTGGAGGGAGGAGTCACGGCCACCCTCGACGAACTGGCCTCGGGCGAGCCGTTGATGATCTACCGCGAGGTGCTGCTGCCCATCGCGTTCGCCCTGCTGGTACGGCCGGGGACCGCCCTGTCGGACGTGAAGACGGTCACCGGGCACCCGGTCGCCCAGCCCCAGGTGCGGAACTGGCTGCGGGCGAACCTGCCCGACGCGGTATGGGAGTCGGCGGCCTCGAACGCCGATGGCGCCCGGCTGGTCCAGGAGGGACGCTTCGACGCCGCCTTCGCCGGCGAGTTCGCCGCCGCCACCTACGGCCTCGTGCCACTGGTCACCGAGATCCACGACGCGGAGAACGCCGAGACCCGGTTCGTGCTGGTGGGACGTCCCGCGCGGCCGGCCGCACCGACGGGTGCCGACAAGACGTCCGTCGTCCTGTGGCTCGGCGACGACCACCCTGGTGCGCTGCTGGAGCTCCTTCAGGAGTTCGCGGTCCGCGGGGTGAACCTGATGCTCATCCAGTCCCGTCCGACCGGACAGGGCATCGGCAACTACTGCTTCGCCGTCGACGCGGAGGGCCATATCTCGGACCGGCGGGTCAGCGAGGCGCTTATGGGCCTCAAGCGGACCTGTCCTCAGGTCCGCTTCCTCGGCTCCTACCCCCGCGCCGGTGTCGCTCAGAGTGACGTGCGGTCCCCGCGGGCCGGAACCTCCGATGGCGATTTCACGGCTGCGTCCGACTGGCTGGCACGCTGCCTCGACGGTCGGGCCTAGCGCCCCCTCTATCCACAGAGTTATCCACAGGTCGCGGCCGAGACTGGGGATAAGTCGACAGAGCGGTACGGCAAGGTCGACAAATCGGTCAGGCAGCCCAGGTTTCGCGCCGGGAAGCGACAGGTGAACGGTGTCACCCCCGTATCGCCGATGAACACTTTGGAGCGAGCCATTCCCACCCGAATGAGTGTGTGAGGGCGGTTTGGGCCCTGATTCCCCTCAGCCATCCACCGGTCAGGAATGATCCATTCCTGTGTCCACAGCGACGGCGCACAGCCTGTGGATAAACTTCGGACGGTCACCATTCCTGTGGACAAGAGCCACCTCCGGCCCTGCTCAGGGACGACTCAGGATCCGGCACGCTGCCCCTTTTCGGGGAATGCGGCCGCTTTTATTGACAGCCCGAGAAGGGCCACTTCCGGTCAGCGATCAAGACTTATCCATTCGTTGCAATCAGGACATAGCGACACGCAGCGTGATATCGGTGTGATCCAAGGAAGCCCAGCCCGGTAGCCTGGAGGGGTGATTGACCTCCGGCTGCTCCGTGAAGACCCCGACCGTGTCCGCGCCTCGCAGCGCGCTCGTGGAGAGGACGTCGACCTCGTCGACGCCCTGCTCTCCGCGGACGAGCGCCGCAGGTCCTCCGGCATGCGCTTCGACGAACTGCGCAACGAGCAGAAGTCGCTCGGCAAGCTCATCCCGAAGGCCTCCCCGGAGGAGCGGGCGGAGCTGCTGAAGAAGGCCGAACAGCTCAAGCAGGACGTCAAGGCCGCCGAGGCCGAGCAGAACGAGGCCGACGAAGCCGCGAAGCGCCTTCTCCTCCAGCTCGGCAACATCGTCCACGAGGACGTACCCGTCGGCGGCGAAGAGGACTTCACCGTCCTGGAGACGCACGGCACCATCCGCGACTTCGCCGCCGAGGGCTTCGAGCCCAAGGACCACCTGGAACTCGGCGAACTGCTGGGCGCCATCGACGTCGAGCGCGGTGCGAAGGTCTCGGGCTCGCGCTTCTACTACCTGACCGGTGTGGGCGCCCTGCTGGAGCTGGCGCTGGTCAACGCCGCGATCGCCCAGGCCACCGAGGCCGGTTTCATCCCGATGCTGACCCCGGCGCTGGTCCGCCCGCGCGCCATGGAGGGCACTGGTTTCCTCGGCCAGGCCGCGGAGAACGTCTACCACCTGGAGAAGGACGACTACTACCTGGTCGGCACTTCCGAGGTCCCGCTGGCCGCCTACCACATGGACGAGATCATCGAGGGCGACCAGCTGCCGCTGCGGTACGCCGGCTTCTCCCCCTGCTTCCGCCGTGAGGCCGGTACCTACGGCAAGGACACCCGAGGCATCTTCCGCGTCCACCAGTTCGACAAGGTCGAGATGTTCTCGTACGTCGCGCCGGAGGAGGCCGAGGCCGAGCACCAGCGGCTCCTGGAGTGGGAGAAGCAGTGGCTGACGAGCCTGGAGCTGCCGTTCCAGGTGATCGACGTCGCCACCGGCGACCTGGGCGCCTCCGCCTCGCGCAAGTTCGACTGCGAGGCATGGATCCCGACCCAGGGCAAGTACCGCGAGCTGACCTCCGCATCGAACTGTGACAGCTTCCAGGCCCGCCGCCTGTCGATCCGCTACCGCGACGGCAAGAAGACCCAGCCGCTGTCCACGCTGAACGGCACCTTGTGCGCGGTTCCGCGCACGATCGTGGCGATCCTGGAGAACCACCAGCTGGCCGACGGATCCGTTCGGGTTCCTGAGGCGCTCCGCCCGTACCTCGGCGGCCGCGAGGTCCTGGAGCCGATCAACAAGTGAGCCCGGCCCCGTTCCCCTACAAGCTCGTCGCGACCGACCTCGACGGCACGCTGCTGCGTGGCGACGACACCGTCTCGGAACGCACCCGTGAAGCCCTCGCCGCGGCCACCGCGGCGGGCGCGGCACACATCATCGTGACCGGCCGTTCGGTGCCCTGGACCCGTCACGTACTGGACGACCTCGGCTACGAGGGGATCGCCGTCTGCGGACAGGGCGCCCAGGTCTACGACGCGGGTTCGCACCGGCTCATGACCTCGGTGACGCTGGACCGGCAGCTGGCCGGGCTGGCGCTGTCGAAGCTGGAGGCTGAGGTCGGCCCGCTGGCCCTGGCAGCCAGCCGCGATGGGGTGGACGGCAAGGTCCTGTTCGGGCCCGGCTACCAGGTGCAAGAGGGGCTCCCGGCCCTCTACCTGGAGGACACCGCAGCCATGTGGACAGCTCCGCTCAACAAGCTCTACATCCAGCACCCGGAGCTGGACGACGACCAGCTCGTCAAGGTGGCCCGGGAGGCCGTGGGAAGCCTCGTCGACGTTGTCATGGCGGGGCCCGGCATCGCCGAGATACTGCCGCTGGGCCTGACGAAGGCCACCGGCCTGTCCCTGGCCGCGCGCCGGCTCGGGGTGAAGGCGACGGAGACGATCGCCTTCGGCGACATGCCGAACGACATCCCGATGTTCGGCTGGGCCGCCCACGGGGTGGCCATGGCCAACGCCCACCCGGAACTCAAGGCGGTGGCCGACGCGGTGACGACCTCCAACGAGGAGGACGGGATCGCCGTGGTGCTGGAGCGTCTGCTGGGCGCCGGATAACGCGCAGGACCTACGAAAGGTCCGGGGTGGCCCGCGCCGGAAGGCGCGCTCGAAGTGGCCGCCCCGGACCTTTCTTGTTGCTCCCCGCACTCCTTACTCTGCCCCGGCCCGAAGCCCCGTACCAGCGAATTTCCGCGCATCAGCCGTGAATCCGACGGCGCCGCCCATAGGCGACGGCCAGTGGGTGGACCCGGGGCAATGCCCCGCGAAAACGGAGGCCGACCCGCCACGTTTCACGTGAAACGTGGCGGTGTTTCATCTGGAACGACGTGGCGGGTGAGCGGCCAGGACAGCAGTCCGATGGCGAGCGCTATGGCATGGCCCAGGTCGGTGAAGGTGCCTCCGGTGACGAGCGGGATCCCGAAGAAGGCGAGCACTCCGACCAGGTAAAGCCATCTCCATGGGCCGGGGAGCCGGTAGGTGAGGACACCTATTGAAGCCGCGAGGCCATAACTGACGCCGATGTCGACGACGTGAGCCATGCTGCGCGGGGCCCGGTGGTCCTGGATGGCCGTCAACAGGACCCTCTGGCTGATCAGCGTGGCGACGACATGGGCGGTGGCCACGATGACGAGCCAGCGCAAGGTGCCGAGCCAGCGTTCGACGGGTGCATGGAAGACCTCGAAGAGCGCGGCGTAGAGAGCCAGGGAAGCTGGGTTCTCGATCCAGAACGCGCTACTGAGGAGGGCACGCACGGGGTACTGGACGAGTTGGTGGATGTTGCTGCTGTTTCGGTGCAGCAGGACGCGTTCCGTCTGGTCCGGCACGATCGCGACGATGACGCTGGTCACGGCGATGATCAGCAGCCAGATGTGCGTTCCGGGCGAGGAACGTATCCAGGACCGCAGGGGCCTGGACGGCTCCGGGTCAGTGCGCTCGATCATGCACCGATGATGGCCCTCGAAACGGTGCCCCGCCTGGCCGGTGGGCCGGGCGGGGCACAGTCGGGCGAGTACTGCGGCAGGGCCTACTCCTCGCCGGCCAGTGTGAGGCGGCGCAGCTTCTGGCCTGCGTAGACGGTGGCTCCGACGGTGACCGCGACGAGCAGGACCGAGGCGGTGGGCAGGCCCACGGTGGCGTCGACATATCCCTCACCGGCGACCTTCTCGGCGAGCGCCAGGGCCCACTGCTGGACGCTGAGGGTTTTGGCACCCTCGACCAGGCTGCCGAAGAGCGACTCCCAGATCAGGGCGTAGACCAGGCCGAAGACGACGGCGTGCCGGCTGACGGTGCCCAGCAGCAGGAACAGAGCGCTGTAGGCGATCGAGGCGACGAGTGCGGCGATCGTGTAGGCCACGGCGATCTGCTGGCCATTGCCGTTGAGGATGAAGCCGGCGATCAGGGTGGGGATCGCGGAGAAGGCCATGGTGACGGCGATCGCCACGATCAGCTTGGTCATGATGATCGTCGGGCGCTTCACCGGCTTGGCCAGCAGGTAGACGATGGAACCGTCGTCGATCTCGGGACCGATGGCGCCGGTACCGGCGATCACCCCGATCAGCGGGACCATGGTGGCGAGCGCGAAACCCCCGAGCAGGTCAGCTGCGACCTTGTCGTCCAGCCCCGTGAAGGCGCGGACGGCGATGGAGATGACGATCAGCAGGGCGGGAAGGGCGAAGAGGATCAGCGCGCGGCGCCGACCGAGCAGGGCCCGGTAGGTGAGCCGGGCAACGGTGGGGTCGTACATGGGTGCCAGCTCCTTTCAGGCCGTGACGAGGTAGGAGAAGACCGACTCGAGGGACTCGTCCGAGGGCGAGACCGTCAGCAGCCGAATGCCGTGCTGTCGGGCCACCTGGGGCAGCAGCTCGGTGAACCGGCCGAAGTCGACGGCCTGGATGCGCAGCGCGCCCTCCTTCAGGTCGACCTCGATGCCGGCCGTGGAGGGATCGGCGATCAGGGCCGCGGCGAGGGACCGGTCGTCGGAGGAGCGGACGAGGTAGCGGTGCGGGCGGTCCGTCATCAGGCGGCGGATCTTGCGGAAGTCGCCGGAGGCGGCGTGCCGTCCGGCCACGACCACCTCGATGTGCGAAGCGAGCTGCTCGACCTCCTCCAGGATGTGGGAGGAGAACAGAACGGTGCGTCCTTCGTCGCCCATGCGCCGCAGCAGGTCCATCAGCTGCATCCGCTGACGAGGGTCCATGCCGTTGAACGGCTCGTCCAGGAGCAGCACGGACGGGTCGTGGACGAGAGCGGACGCCATCTTCACGCGCTGGCGCATGCCCTTGGAGTAGGTGGAGATCTTGCGGTCCTGCGCGTACTCCATCTCGACGGTGGCGAGCGCGCGCTGCGCCGCCGCGTCGTCGAGGCCGTGGAGCTCGGCGTTGGCCACGACGAACTCACGGCCGGTGAGGAAGTCGTACATCGCCTCGCGCTCGGGGACGACGCCCACCTGCCGGTAGATCTGTTCGTTGCGCCAGATCGGGGCGCCGTCGAGGGTGACGGTGCCCGTGGAGGGGGCGAGGAAGCCGCCCATCATGTTGATGAGCGTGGACTTGCCCGCGCCGTTGGGGCCCAGCAGTCCCGTGACGCCGGGGCCGACGCGCATGGTCACGTCGTTGACGGCGACGACGTTCCCGAACCAGCGGGAGGTGTGGTCGATGTCGATGGTGGTCACAGCCCGGCCTTCCGGTAGCGGGCCATCAGGGCGGCGTAGGAGCCGGCGATCAGGCCGAGGGCGACGAGCAGGTAGACGAAGCCGATGCCGGCCGAGGGGCCCTCACCGCCGGGGAAGGCGGAGCTGGCGCCGAGGAACGCGGTCTGCACGCCGTCGACCAGGGTGATCGGTGAGAACAGGCCCAGCCAGTCGATGGCTGCCGTGTTCCCGGTGCTGTAGGCGATGCCCTGCACCGCGGTGACCGCACCGTAGGGAATCAGGAGCACCGCGATGATCGCTGCGACACCGAAACCGCGGCGTGGGGTGAGCGCGGCCATCACCAGGCCGATCCCGGAGAAGAGCAGCGACAGCAGCAGAACCGACACGAGTCCTTGCCCGAATCCCTTGGTCTGGTCGGTGAAATCGAACTTCGCCAGCAGCGCGCCGATCCACATGATCAGCAGTGGCGTCGCGGTGAGGATGAACATGGCCGAGGCCATGGCCGCGTACTTGGCCACGACGTAGTCGACGCGCTCGATGGGCCGCGAGAAGTAGAGCGGGACCGTCTTGAAGCGCAGGTCGCGCGAGACGGACTGCGGCGCCTGGGAGGCAAGGTAGAGGCCGATGACCACCTGCGTGGTCAGGGCGTACGTCGTGTACTTGATCGGCAGGTCGGTGGAGCCGGGCACCGCGATGGCCACCGCGACGATGATCAGCGCGGGGACGCACATCACCGCGAAGAGCAGCATCGGGAGAACCTTGGACTTGGCCGACCGGCCGAGGCCGTAGGCGCCGCGCAGGGACTGCGAGAACAGCGACGTGCGGGCGTAGGCGCGGCCGAGCCGGGGTCCGTCGTAGGACCGGTAGCCGATGTTGTGGATCTGCGTCGACGTCTCAGGCGCCATCGGAACCGGCTCCCTTCTGCTGAGCGGTGTACACGGGCTGGTCGTTGTCGCGGAAGACCTCCGCGATGTGGTGGCGGCGCTGTTCCATGCGGACCAGGCCGACGCCCAGCTCGGCGACGGTGTCGCGGATGGTGTCGTAGGTCTGCTCGCCGGTGGCCTCGACGAGGAGGATGTGGCCGGCCCCGGGCAGACCCTGCTCCGCGCCGGCGTGCAGGGTCAGGCCCGCCTCGGTCAGCGCCTTGCGCAGGGCGGTGGTGCCGTCCGGGTGGAGGTCGGAGTCGGTGACCTCGACCGCGAGGGTCGTGGTGGTCTGGGTGAAGTCGCTGGTGGAGCTGGAGCGCAGCAGTGTGCCCCCGTCGACGACCACGACGTGGTCGCAGGTCCTCTCCAGCTCGCCGAGGAGGTGGGAGGTGACCAGGACGGAGATGCCGAAGTCGGTGTAGACCCGGCGGATCAGGCCGAGCATCTCGTCGCGGCCGACCGGGTCCAGGCCGTTGGTCGGCTCGTCGAGGAGGACCAGCTGGGGGTCGTGGACGAGAGCCTGGGCGAGCTTGACGCGCTGCTTCATGCCGGTGGAGTAGCCGCCGATGGGGCGGTACCGCTCCTCGTACAGTCCGACGTGGCGCAGGGTGTCGGCGGTGCGCTCGCGAGCCGCGGTCGGCGGCAGGCCGGACATGCGCGCCATGTGGACGACGAACTCGGTGGCCGAGACGTCGGGTGGCAGGCAGTCGTGCTCGGGCATGTACCCGACGCGTTCACGGATGGCGCTGCCATGCGTATTGACGTCGAGGCCGAGCACGGTGGCGCTGCCCTCGGTGGCGGGGGACAGTCCCAGCAGGATCTTGATCAGCGTGGACTTGCCGGCTCCGTTGGCGCCCACGAGCCCGGTCACGCCGGGGCCGATGTCCAGGGAGAGCCGGTCGAGGGCGGTCACTCGGGGGTACCGCTTGCTCAGGCTTTCAGTCGCGATGACAGTCACGGATCCGACGTTAGTGGCGGGGCTGTCGTAAGGCGTCAGACCTGGAGCTGGATCCCGTCTCCGCCTTCAGGCGTACACGCCCGTACGGGAGGTTGATATGGACCGGACAACTTTGTCCACAGGTCCGTGCACGCCCCTTGACGCGATCTCCGAGCATTGTCACATTCATCAGTGTCAACTTACGGGCATACGGCTACACGGATGGACGGGCTGACATGGCTGGGGACACCAGGCAACGCACCGCGCGGCACTCCGGACGGCTCTCCGCCGACCTGAGCGGGTTCAGGGAGGTGCAGTGCCTCGCCTACGCGTGCGCCGAGGCCGTCGCGGCCCAGCTGCGGCCCGGAGTGACCGAGCGCGAGGCCGCGCGCATGCAGCGCGAGTGGCTGCGCGACCGCGGGGTACGGGACTGGTTCCACCTGCCGTTCGCCTGGTTCGGGGACCGTACCGCCTTCGCCGGCTTCCGGATCCCGCTGCAGTTCTTCCCGACGAACCGGCGGCTGGAGCCGGGCATGCCGTTCATCCTCGACATGGCGCCGGTCCACAAGGGCTTCTCGGCGGACATCGGATACTCGGGCAGCCTCGGCCTCAATCCCGTGCAGGACCGGCTCATGTCCGATCTGCGGGCGCACCGGGCGCTCATCCTGGAGCAGGTGCGCGAGCGCCGCTCCCTGCGGGAGATCTACGAGGACGTCGAGCGGCTGATGAACCGGCAGGGGTACGCCAACCGCCACCGCGCCTACCCCTTCGGCGTGATCGCCCACAAGATCGACCGGGTCGAGCAGCGGCGCTGGTCGCCGACCCTGTTCGGGTTCGGCGCCCAGTCCCTCAAGGGACTGGCCGGTGACGCGCTGCACGGACACCGTGAGGGCTGGTCCCCGCTATGGAGCCCCTACCGCTTCTCCGACCATCCGCCGCAGCCCGGCCTGTGGGCGGTGGAACCGCACCTGGGCTTCCGGGGCACCGGCGCGAAGTTCGAGGAGATCCTCGTGGTCACCGACTCGCGGGACCCGCAGGAGAGCGCGTTCTGGCTCGACGACGATCTGCCGCACGTGCGGCGCTGGGCCGAGGAGGAGAAGGCAGCATGAGCGGCATGAGCGGCATGAGCGGCATGAGCCGAACAGGAGCGGGGGAGCTCCCGCGTGCGCGGGAGCGCTGGGTGCGCAGCGGCGGGGTCGAACTGTGCGTAGTCGAACTCGGCGAGAAGGGCCGCCCGACCGTGCTGCTGGTGCACGGCTACCCGGACAGCAAGGAGGTCTGGACCGAGGTCGCCGAGCGGCTCGCGACCCGCTTCCACGTCGTGCTCTACGACGTACGCGGCCATGGCCGCTCCACCGCGCCGGAGCCGCTGCGCGGGGGCTTCACCCTGGAGAAGCTGACCGACGACTTCCTGGCGGTGGCGGACGCGGTCAGTCCGGACCGGCCGGTGCACCTCGTCGGCCACGACTGGGGTTCGGTGCAGGGCTGGGAGTTCGCGACGGTCGGCCGTACGGAGGGGCGGATCGCCTCCTTCACCTCGATGTCGGGTCCCTCCCTGGACCACTTCGGACACTGGATCAAGAAGCGCATGTCGCGGCCGACTCCGCGGGCGGCGGCGCAGCTCCTCGGGCAGGGCGCCAAGTCCTGGTACGTCTACCTGCTGCACACGCCCGTGCTGCCGGAGCTCGCCTGGCGCGGGCCGCTCGGCAAGAGGTGGCCCGGGATGCTGCAGCGCGTCGAGAAGGTCCCGGCCGGCTCCTACCCGACGGCCTCGTTGTCCTCGGACGCGGCGCACGGTGCCTGGCTCTACCGCGACAACGTGCGCCCGAGGCTGCGCCGGCCGCGCTCGGACGCCTACGCCCACGTACCGGTCCAGCTGATCACCCCGACCGGGGACGCGTTCCTGTCCGAGCGGCTCTACGACGGCCTGGAGCGCTGGGCACCGGACCTGCTGCGGCGGACCCTGCCCGCCAAGCACTGGATTCCGCGGACCAGGCCCGACCAACTGGCCTCCTGGATCGCGGAGTTCGTCACGGCCCGGGAGGAGCCGGCCGCGCGGGCACCCGAGCGGAGGGCTCCGGCCCGGTACGCCGACCGCTTCGGCGGCCAGTTGGTCCTGGTCACCGGAGCGGCCAGCGGCATCGGCCGGGCCACCGCCTTCGCCTTCGCCGAGGCGGGAGCACGCGTGGTGGCGGTGGACCGGGACGCGGAGGGCGCGGCACGCACGGCCGACATGGCCCGCCTCGTCGGTGCCTCCGACGCCTGGGCGGAGTGTGTGGACGTGGGCGACGAGCAGGCGATGGAGAAGCTGGCGGCGAAGGTCGCCGCCGAGTACGGAATCGTCGACGTCCTGGTCAACAACGCCGGGATCGGCCTGTCCGGGGCCTTCCTCGACACCACGGCCGAGGACTGGAAGAAGGTCCTGGACGTCAACCTGTGGGGGGTCATCCACGGGTGCCGGATCTTCGGGAAGCAGATGGCGGAGCGCGGTCAGGGCGGGCACATCGTCAACACCGCCTCGGCCGCTGCCTATCTGCCCTCCCGCACCCTGCCCGCCTACAGCACCTCGAAGGCCGCGGTGCTGATGCTGTCGGAGTGCCTGCGCGCGGAGCTCGCCCCGAAGTCCATCGGCGTCTCCGCGATCTGCCCCGGCATCGTCAACACCAACATCACCGCCACCTCGCGCTTCGCCGGGGTGGACGAGGCCGAGGAGAAGCGCCGCCAGGAACGCTCCTCGCGGCTCTACGGCCTGCGCAACTTCCCACCGGAGAAGGTCGCCGAGGCGATCCTGGGGGCCGTGGTCCGCAACGAGGCGGTCGTGCCGGTCACACCCGAGTCGAAGGGCGCCCTGTGGATGTCCCGCTTCGCCCCGCGCACCCTGCGGCGCATCGCACGGCTGGAGCCCCGGCTGTGAGCGCGGGCCGGAGAGAGCCCGGCACGGCCATACCCCGCTCCCGCCGGCGGTCGTACCATCCCTCGCAGGAGGGCTCGCTGCGCAGGGCGGTCGAGTGCCTTGCGGCTTCACCTGCCGCACGGGCCGCGGCCGGCGCGCTCCGCACGGCCGGCCGAGCCACGACGTCGTAGGGAGCCGGGTTTGTCCGATCAGGCGGTGGCCGAGTACCGGATCGAGGATCTGGCACACCACAGTGGAGCGACGGTGCGCACCATCCGCGCGTACCAGGACCGCGGTCTGCTGCCCAAGCCTGAGCGGCGGGGCCGTTCCAACGTCTACCGGGACACGCACCTGGCGCGGCTGCGCCAGATCGCCGACCTCCTGGACCGCGGCTACACCCTGGCCTCCATCAAGGAGCTGTTGGAGGCCTGGGACGCGGGGCGCGGGCTGGGGGGCGTACTGGGGCTGGTCGCCGAGGTACACGGGCCGTGGACCGACGAGGAGGCGGCCCGCATCAGCCGGGACGAGCTGAACGAACGGTTCGGCGGCTTGCCGGACGACGAGGCGGTGAGCGAGGCCTGCGAACTGGGCGTGCTGGAGCGGATCCCCGGGCGCCCGGACCAGTTCCTGGTGCCGTCCCCGCAGGAGCTGGCGGTGGCGGCCGAGCTGTACGCGGCCGGGGTGCCGCTCGCGGCGATCACCGGACACCTCCGAGAACTGCGGGGCCAGGTGGAGCACATCGCGTCGCGGTTCCTGGAGTTCACCACCGAGCACGTCTTCGCGCGCTACCTCGGGCAGGTGCCTCCCACCGACGCGGACGCCGCGGAGGCGGCGACGATGGTACGGCGGCTGCGGCCGCTGGCCCAGCAGACCGTGGATGCGGAGCTGGCCCGCGCAATGCGACTCTTCGCGACCCGGCACCTCCAGCGGCACCTAGGAGCGGCCGGGACGTCGCAGCCGACGGGACCGTCGCCGGTGGCGCTACCGGCCGGGACGGTGCGGGCGGTGCAGGAGCTGGTCGGCGCCGACCACGTGGCGGAGTTCGTGCGGGCAGCGACGGAGCGGGAGCTCCAGGCCCGCACGATGAACGATCTGGCACGCCGGGGTGGCCGGTAGCCGGGCCCGTGGTGGGGCGGAACGGACGGGGTGACCCGTGGCGTCCGAGACGGATCTGTCCACTGCTTCCACAGGTCGACAGCTTCCACAGGGCGGATCACGCGTTTGTCGTCAAAACCCACCCAAACACCTGTGGACAAGTCCACTTTTCCTGTGGGCAACCGCGACCGCGGCTCAACCGATCGCCTGGTACTCGGCCCTATCGGGGCCGACGCCTTCCGCCGGCCCGGTCCCGGGCAGCACGGCCGGCAGGACCGTCCCGCTGCCCGGCGTCGGCTCGGTCCCGCAGGCTTCGGAGTCCCCAGATGCGGCCGCGTCCTCCGCCCGGATTCCGTAGAGGAAGGCCGCCATGGCCAGGCCGAGGACCCCGCCGAGCAACTGGGCGGCGACGAAGCCGGGCAGCGATCCGGGCGATATGCCGGTGAAGGAATCACTGAAGCTGCGCCCAATGGTGCCGGCGGGGTTGGCGAAGGAGCCGGAAGAGGTGAACCAGATCGCAGCCGCGAGGTACGCGGCGACCGCGGCCGGGAGGAGCCTGGGGCGCCCGATGTGCCCCAGCCCCTGGATCACGAGGACGAGGCCGACGGTGGCGATCACCTCGCCCACGAGGAGGTGACCTCCGTCGAGCACCTGGGTGGCGAAGGTGCCCGGGACCCGTCCGAACATGGCCTCCGCGAGAACAGCGCCGCCGATGGCTCCGACGGTCTGGGCCGCGACATAGACGAGTACCTCGCGGCCGCCGAGCCCATCACCGCCGCTGCGGCGGGCCCACCAGGAGACGAGGGTGACCACCGGGTTGAGATGGGCGCCGGACAGCGGCCCGAAAAGGGTGACGATCAGCCCGAGGCCGATGGCCGACGCGAACGAGTTGGCGATCAGGGCGACACCGGCGTCGGAGCTGAGCTCCGCGGCCTTGAGCCCGGAGCCGATCACGACCATGAGCAGGCCGGCGGTCCCGATCAGCTCGGCAGCCGCGCGGCGTGGCAGAGAGGTGTGGACTGGCATGAGGTCTCCCCCGGAGCAGAAGTAGTAATGGAAAATATATTCCGCATCTCGGAATGAGAATAGACGCCCGTCGGCCGTCCGCAGGCCGTCCGCAGGCCCACGGCAGCCGAAAAACCCTGCCGGAGGACGTGGGGGACGGGCACGCTGGGGTTCATGGACGAAAGACGCACCGTGAAGGTGTCCAAGTACCTCTCGAAACATCTGCGACACCAGCCGGAACGGATCGGCCTGGTGCTGGACCCGCACGGCTGGGTGGAGATCGACGACCTGCTGAGCGGCGCAGCGGCGCACGGCTTCCACCTCAGCCGCGCGGAGCTCGACCACGTCGTGGCCACCAACGACAAGCGGCGGTTCGCCGTCGACGGCACCCGCATCCGAGCCAGCCAGGGGCACACCGTGACCGTGGACCTGGACCTTCCGGAGGCCGAACCGCCCGCGTACCTCTACCACGGCACCGTGGCCGCGGCACTCGACCCGATCCGCTCCGAAGGCCTGCGCCCGATGGACCGCCACCACGTGCACCTGTCCCCCGACCGGGAGACGGCGACCCGGGTCGGCGCGCGCCGCGGCCGACCCGTCGTCCTCAGCGTGGACGCCGCGGCGATGCGTGCGGCCGGGCACGTCTTCCGAGTCAGCGCCAACGGGGTGTGGCTGGTGGACGCTGTGCCTCCGCAGTTCCTGCGCCTCCCGTAGCCCTGTGGGCTGCCCTGCGCCGGCGCCGGAAATCGCACGGAGATTGTCGGACCATCCCCCTAATGTGTCTCCCACTCCGGGATCAGTGAGGGGGGGACCTCGCGATCGCCGAACCATCCACACATGCACGCGAGGTGACGCCCCATGACGTCCACACCCACGCCGGCCCCCACATCCACACCCGTGTCCGCCGCCCACAGCTTCCAGGTCGACCTGCGTGGTCTGGTGGACCTCCTCTCCCACCACCTCTACTCCAGCCCGCGCGTCTACGTCCGCGAGCTCCTGCAGAACGCGGTGGACGCGGTCACCGCACGCCAGGCGATCGACCCGGAGGCACCGGTCCGCATCCGGCTGACGGCTTCCGGCGGCCGGGTGACCATCGAAGACAGCGGGATCGGCCTGACCGCCGCCGAGGCCCATTCGTTCCTCGCCACCATCGGCCGCAGCTCCAAGCGGGGCGGCGAGGACGGGTTCCCCGAGCAGGCCCTGGAAGCCACCCGAGGAGACTTCCTCGGCCAGTTCGGCATCGGACTGCTCGCGTGCTTCGTCGTGGCCCGCCAGATCCGCGTGGTCACCCGCTCCGCCCGCGACCCCCGAGCCGCCCCCGTGGAATGGCTGGCCGCGGACGACGGCTCCTACACGGTGCGCGAACTGCCCCACGCAGCCTGCCCCGAGCCCGGCACCACCGTCGTCCTGGAAGCCCGGCCGGGTGCGGCGGAATGGATCCTCCCAGCCAAGGTCGAGGAACTGGCCCGCGACTACGGCTCCCTGCTCCCCTACGACATCACCTTCGACGACGGTCAGGGCGGCGAGCCGCGACCCGTCACCGACCGGCCCGCCGTCTGGGAGCGCGCGTTCCCCACCCCCGCCGCCCGCCGCGTCGCCCTGGCCGGACACTGCGCCGAACTCTTCGATTTCACACCCCTCGACAGCATCGACCTCGACCTGCCGGTCGCCGGCGTGCGCGGGGTCGCGTACGTCCTGCCGGACCCGACCAGCCCCGCCCACCGGGCCGGACACCGCGTCCACCTCAAAGGCATGCTGCTGACCCATCGGGCCGACAACCTGCTGCCGGACTGGGCGTTCTTCGTCCGCGCCGTCATCGACACGGACACGCTGCGGCCGACCGCCTCCCGGGAGAACCTCTACGACGACGAGACCCTCTCCGCCGTACGGGAAGCCCTCGGCGCCCGCATCCGCGGCTGGCTCGCCGAGCTCGCGGCCGGCGACCCCGAGCGCCTGGCCTCGTTCCTCCAGGTCCACCACCTCGGTGTGAAGTCCATGGCCCGGCACGACCCCGAGCTGCTGGGACTGATGCTGCCCTGGCTGCCGTTCGAGACCAGCGCAGGTTCGATGAGCCTGCAGGAGTTCGCGGCCGCCCACACCGACATCCACTTCACACGCACCGTCGAGGAGTTCCGCCAGATCGCGCCGATCGCCGCGGCCCACGGCCTCGGCGTCATCAACGCCGGCTACACCTACGACGCGGACCTGCTCGCCCTGCTGCCCTCCGTACGGCCGGAGCTCAAGGTGACCGAACTGGACGCGGGAGCCGTCACCGAACGGCTCGACCAGGTGCCCACCGCGGACGAGCTGGCCTTGGCGCCCTTCCTCGCCACCGCGCGCACCCGCCTCGCATCCCAGCACTGCGACGTGGCGCTGCGCGCCTTCCAGCCCGTCACCGTGCCCGCGCTCTACCTCGACGACCGCCAGGCCCGCCAGGAACACGACCGCACCGCCGCGCTGGAGAGCGCCGACTCCCTGTGGAGTGGCATCCTCGGGTCGCTGCGTGGATCCGCGCCCCGCGCGCGCCTGGTCCTCAACCACAACAACCCGCTGATCCGGCGGATCTCCGGCCTGCAGGACGAGGCGCTGACCGGCACCGCCGTCGAATCGCTGTACGGACAGGCCCTGCTGATGTCCCAGCGGCCGCTGCGCCCCGCCGACTCCGCGCTGCTCAACCGGGCCTTCCTCGGGCTCCTGGAGTGGGCGACGCACTCATCCGCGAACCCCACCGATGCCCGTGACGGCGAGGAGGACCCGAAGTGACGACGCTGACGCACGAGGAGATCGTGCGAGGACTGGCGGAGAACCGCGAGGCGCCCAACGGCGCGGCGCGCAACGCGCATGCCGAGGCGCTGGCCGGCGCGGCCGAGGCCTGCGGTAACCGCGCCCTGTTCCGCGAGGCCCTGAACAACCTGATCAACGCCTACCTCTACAGCTCCGAGTCACCGAAGATCCTCGTCCCCTTCGCGCGGCTGCTCCAGGAGTACGACAAGGACCCGGCGGCCTTCTGCGAATGGGAAACCCACTCGCTGTTCTGGCAGTTCAAGTGGGTGGCCACGGCCATCGCCGACTCGCCCGACATACCCCTGGAGTCGGCGACCGGCTGGCTGGAGGAGATGGACCGCCGCTACCGGATCGCCGGATACAGCGAGCGCCCGGTACGCGACGCCGAACTGTGGCTGGCCCATGCCACGGGCGACGACGAGCGTGCGGAGCGCGCCTTCCGGAGCTGGCTGGCGGCGGAGCGGGACGACATGAGCGACTGCCAGGCCTGCGAGCTCGGGGACCAGGGCCACTACGCCATCCTGCAGGGCGACGACACCGAGGCCCTGGAGCTGTGGCGGCCGGTCCTCACGGGCGAGCTGATCTGCGCCGAGGAACCGCACCGCGTCCTCGCCAGCTCGCTCCTCCCGCTACTTCGGCTCGGCCGGACCGACGAGGCACGCTCCAACCACCTGCGCGGCTACCGCCTGGCCCGCGGCAACGACAGCCTCCTGCCGTCGGTCGGCGAACACATCGAGTTCTGCGCGCTGACCGGCAACACCTCGCGCGGCCTGGAGATCCTGGCCGAACACGCCTCTCACGTGGCGCCCCTCGCCAACCTCGACGACCGGCTGTCCTTCCACGGCGGCATCCTCGCCCTGCTGCACCGCCTGCGGGAACTGGGGCACGGAGACCTCCCGGCGGTCTCCTACGAAGGCACCCCCCGCACCGTCTCCGGGCTGTACGAGGTGTTGTACGCGGGCTGCCTCGACATCGCCGGGCAGTTCGACGCGCGCAACGGCACCACTCGGGTTTCGGAACGGTTCCTCGCGCGGGTCGTCCGCGAGCCGCTGGCGGTGGACCTGCCGCTGGGGGTGCGCAGCACAGGACTGCCCCGGCCCGCCGACACCTCCGTCATGTCCGTCCCCGGCCCCGCCGCACCCGGGACGGCCGTCGCAGCGTCCATCGGGTTCGCCGAGCTGGTGGAGCGGGCCCGTGATGCCCGGGACCTGGGCCATCCGGGCGCGGACGCGCTGTGGGCGGAGGTGGCCCTACGACTGGACGCACAGCCAGGGGCGGATCCGCTGGTACGCGCCGACCTCGCGGACCAGCGGGCCCTGGCCGCCGCCCGGGGCGGGGCACCGGAGGCGGGCGAACTCCTGGCCGCCATCCGGGACGAGTACCGGGCGCTCGGCCGGGCGGAACGGGCCGCCCTCGCGGAGCTGCGGATCGCGGGCGCGGCCGCTCAGTCCGGCGCCGCACCCGACGAGGTCCGCGAACTGCTGCGGACCGCCCGGCGATCCGCCGAGGCACTGGACCACGCCGAGCCGCGGCGAGCGCGGCGGATCGCCCTCGCCGAGCTCTCCACGCTCCGTCTGGAGTCGTACCTGCGCACGGTGGAGTCCGCCGACCCGGGCGGGCACCACGACCACGATCACGGCCAAGTCCACTCCCACCATGGGGTTGAGGAGCACGGTCACGCTGAGCTCGCCGCCGACCTGACCGCCTTCATCGCCGCCCACCTAGAGACGGCGCCGGACCTGGTGGCGGAGGCCGAGGAGATGCTGGGCCGGGTAGCCCTGGCGCAGGGCGGCCCGGAACGGGCTCTGCCCCTGCTGGCGGCGAGCGCTGCCCGGGCGATCGAGGCAGGGCGCCCCTGGCAGGCGGTGGACCCGCTGGTGCTGCGGGCCGGAGTGCTGATGTCGCTCGACCACACCGAGGAGGCCGAGCAGGCGGCACGGTCGGGCCTGGAGCATGCCGCCGAGCTGACCGATGCCGAGGCGCAGGGCGTGGTACGGCTGACCCTCGCGGACATCCTCCTGCGGCGGGACGGGGACCGGGCGGCGGCGGAGGCGGCGGCACTCGCGCTCACCGCTGCCCACTGGTTCGACCGGGCCGGCCTGGGGGCGGACGGCGGGGCGCAGGCCCGACTGCTCCTGGCCAGGGCGTACGCACGCGACGAACGTACCGCCGAGGCCGCCGAGGTACTGCAGTCGGCCCTGCCGGACCTGCTGGAACACGGCGACGGGCAGACCGTGTTCGCACGCGAGTTCCTGGGCGACCTGCTGCGCCGGCTGGGCGAGCTCCGCCCGGCGGCCGAGCAGTACCTTCTGGCGGCGGAGGTGGCCAAGGACTGGGAGGACCCCCGGCCGCAGGCGAGCCTCGCCCAGTCGGCCGCCGACGCCCTGGACGACGCAGGACTGGCCGAGGAGGCGGTCGCCGCCTACGAACGGGCCCTGGAACTGCACCGCAGGACGGGCGCGGACCCTGTCGCCGAGGTGCGGGTGCTGCGCTCCCTGGCCTGGCTGGGGCTGCGCGAGGCGATCTCCGCCACAACGGTGGACCGCGCCCGGGGCCGTATGGGGGAAGCCGCGGCAGTACTGCAGCAGGCGCTCACCGCCGATCCCGGAGATTGCGTCCTGCGGTCCGAACTCGCCCAGACCTGGCACCAGCTGGCGCAGGTGCTCGACCGGTACGCCGCCACCGCCGGGGAGACCGACGGAGCCGAGGACGGCGACGACGGCGACGACGGCGACGACGGCGACGACGACGGCGACGGCGACGACGAGAACGCGGGTGGGCCCGGGTCCGCGTCGCCGAGCCCGGCACAGGTCGACGCACTGCGTCTGGAGCAGATCGAGCTGTGGGACCGAGCCGGCCGGACCTACGCCGAACTGGGCCCCGAGTACCTGCGGGAGCAGTTCCAGTGCTTGAACAACGCGGCCTGGACGGAACAGGAGCGCGACGACGCGGAAGCGGGTGAGGCCCGCGTCACCGCGCTGATCAACGAGGCACGCGCCCTTCCTGAGGACCAGGTGCCGGACTGGCTCCTGCCCTCCGCCGAGCGGCTGCTGGCACAGCTGAACGGCCGGGACGCATAACAGCCCCGTGTCCGGCTCCGGTCGTCGCCGCTCCGCCCGGGAACGGCGACGACCGGAGGATCAGCCATCGAGCTGCGGGAGGGCCTCGGTGGCGATCTTCTCGAAGACCGCCTCGTCCGCTGCGAAGGGGGAGTCGGGGATCGGTGCGTGCACCACCAGCTCCGTGAAGCCCAGCTCGCGGTGTCGGCCCGCGAAGTCGACGAACGCGTCCACCGACTCCAGCACGGTGTTGGCCTCGGGCGTGAAGCCGGTCAGCAGGATCTTCTCCATGGGCTCGGGGGCCCGGCCGATCTCCACGAAGGCCTTTTCGAGCCGTTCGATCTGCCCGCGCAGGGCCTCCAGCGACTGCTCGGGCGTGCCGTTCTCGAAGAGCTTCGGATCGCCCGTGGTCACCCATGCCTGCCCGTGCCGGGCGGCGAGCCGCAGACCGCGCGGACCGGTCGCGGCGACCGCGAACGGCAGCCGCGGCCCCTGCACACAACCAGGGACGTTGCGGGCCTCCTCGGCGGAATAGAAGGCGCCCTCATGGGTCACGGAACCTTCCGTCAGCAGCCGGTCCAGCAGCGGCACAAACTCGGCGAAGCGATCGGCGCGCTCACGCGGGGACCATGCCTCCTGCCCCAGGGCCGTGGCGTCGAACCCGTTGCCACCGGCGCCGATACCCAGCGTGATCCGGCCGCCCGACACATCGTCCAAGGTGATGAGGTCCTTGGCGAGGGTCACCGGATGGCGGAAGTTCGGCGAGGTGACGAGCGTGCCCAGGCGCATCCGCTCGGTGACGGCGGCTGCTGCGGTCAGCGTGGGCACGGCACCGAACCAGGGGCCGTCGCGGAAGGTCCGCCACGACAGGTGGTCGTAGGTGTAGGCGGTGTGGAAACCGAGCTGCTCGGCCCGCAGCCACTGATCCCGGCCCCCCTCATGCCATCGACGTACCGGAAGGATCACCGTGCTCAGACGCAGACTCATGCATCGAGCCTACGGTGGGGGCGAGGTTTCACGTGAAACATCGCCCCCCGATACGTTTCACGTGAAACATCGGCCGGGCCACAGCCTGGCTCGATCATGGTCCGCCCCTCCCTCCCCATGGGCGAAGATGGAGCGGTGACCTCGGCTTCTCAGCGCCCGGACGGGCCAACCCCCATGCCTCGGCTCATCGCCACCGACCTCGACGGCACCCTGCTGCGCGATGACCAGTCCGTCTCGCCTCGTACCGTCGCGGCACTCGCAGCCGCCGAAGCGGCGGGGATCGAGGTCTTCTTCGTCACCGGCCGCCCGGCCCGGTGGATGGACGTGGTCGCCGACCATGTCCACGGCCACGGTCTCGCGATCTGCGCCAATGGCGCGGCGGTGGTCGACCTGCATGCTGGACGCGAGTTCGTACAGGTCAGGGCCCTCCCGAGGATGGCCGCGCTCTCCGTCGTGGAAGCCCTGCGCGAGGCGGCACCCGGCACGTCCTTCGCGGTCGAATTGACCGCCGGCATCAACTACGAGCCGGGATACCCGCCCTTCTTCAAGGATCCGGGCGCCCGACTCGCGACCGCTGAGGAACTGCTCCACGAGCACGCGGACGAAAGCGCCGCACCCGTCCTCAAGCTGCTGGCACACCACTCCGAGATCACCCCGGACGAGTTCCTCGCACTGGCGCGCTCCGCCGCCGGGGCATTCGCGTCGATCACCCGCTCCAGCCCCACCTCCCTCCTGGAGGTCAGCGGCCACGGCGTGTCCAAGGCGAGCACCCTGGCACTGTGCTGCGCCGAGCGGGGCATCTCCCCCTCCGAGGTCGTCGCCTTTGGGGACATGCCGAACGACGTGGAAATGCTCAGCTGGGCCGGCACCTCCTACGCGATGGGCAACGCCCACCCCGATGTGATCGCGGCCGCATCCGGCCGTACGGTCGCCAACAACGAGGACGGGGTCGCCCTCGTCATCGAGCGGATCCTGGCCGAGCGCCTCGCGCGACACCTGGGTTAGGCAACGCAGCTACTGGAGCGGGGCCTCCCACACCAGGGTGGTCCCACCGCCGTCCTCCCCAATGCCCGGCCCGTAGGAGCTCGTACCGCCGAGCGACTCCGCCCTGCGCCGCAGGTTGCGCAGACCGCTGCGGCGGCCGCTCGCGGGGATGCCCACCCCGTCATCGGCGACCTCCAGCCTGACTCCGGGCCTGCCGTCGGGCAAGGTGACGGTGCAGTCCAGGACCACCTCAATGCGGGAGGCGTCGGCGTGCCGGAAGGCATTGGACAGCGCCTCCCGCAGCGCGGCGATGAGGTTCTTGCCGACCAGCTCGCCGACGACCGTGTCGACCGCCCCGAGGAAGCGGTGCGCAGGCTTGAAGCCCAGTGGAACGGCCGCCATGTTGATCTCCCTCAGGACGCGGGTGCGCAGCCCGGACGGGGCTTCCACAGGCCCCTGCTGGAGGGCGAAGATCGCCGTACGGATCTCCTGGATCGTCACGTCCAGCTCGTCCACGGCCTTGCCCACTCCGCTGCGAACTTCGGGGACGATCGACCGGCGCTGGGCGCCCTCCAGCATCATCCCGGTGGCGAACAGCCGCTGGATGACCAGATCGTGGAGGTCGCGGGCAATCCGGTCACGGTCCTCGAAAACCGCGAGCCGCTCCCGGTCGCGTTGTGCCTCGGCCATCATCAGCGCGAGCGCCGCCTGCGAGGCGAACTGAGTGGCCAGGGTCCGCTCGGCCTCGCTGAAGGGCCGCTTGCCTCGGGCTCGGGGCGTGACCAGCGCGCCCAGCACCCGCCCGCCGCTGTGCAGGGGCAGCATCATGCAGGGGCCGTACTGGCGGGTGAGCCGGCTGATCATACGAGGATCCGCCGAGGCGTCGTCCGTGAAGACCGGCTCGCCGCGCAGCAGATGGTCGACCACGGGGCTCTCGCCCGGGAGCACGACGCCGAGCGAGGTGGCCGGGTTCTCCGCCGATACGGCGACGATCTCCATCCCGCCGTCCTCGGCCGGCAGCAGGACGATCCCGGCGTCGGAGTCCGCCAGCCGGCGGGCCTGTTCGGCCACCACCGAGAGCGCGTCGTCGGCGTCCCCGCCGGAGAGGAGGGCCGTGGTGACGGCGACCGAGCCGTCGATCCAGCGCTCGCGCTGGGTGGCAGCCTCGTACAGCCGGGCATTGCCGATGGCGATACCCGCTTCGGTGGCCAGCACCCGGACCATGTCCACGTCGTAGTCGTTGAACTCGACGCCGCCGTTCTTCTCGGCGAGGTACAGGTTGCCGAAGATCTCCCCCTGCACCCGGATCGGGACGCCGAGGAAGGTCTTCATGGGCGGATGGTGCGCCGGGAAGCCGGCCGAGCGCGGGTCCTGCGTCAGGTCGGCGAGCCGTACGGTGTCGGAGTGCGAGATCAACGCTCCGAGCAGGCCCCGCTTCCCGTCCGGACGGTGTCCGATCTTCCGGGACACCTCCGCGCTGATCCCGTGGGTGACGAAGTCCGAGAGCCCGCGGCCCTCCGTATCGACGACGCCGATCGCCGCATACCGTGCGTCCGCGAGCTCGGCCGCGGTCTCACAGATGCGGTCGAGCGTGGAGTGCAGCTCCAGGCCGGTACCGACCGACCGCATGGCCTCCAGTAGCTGCGGTACCCGCACCGTGAGCTCGGTGGACAGTCCGTGCAGGCTTCTGGTGGCCTCGGTGGCGGCGGCCAGGGGGTCCGGTGTCCCCCGTGAGGAATCCGGCAGGGGATCCGGCGGCTCCTGCGACGGCTGCGCTGACATGCCCTTGAGAGTAGTTAGTCCCCATTAGAGGGGAAAGTTGGCCAAAGTCCCGTCCATGGCCCGCTCCCTCTCCAGCATCCGGCGCAGCGGCCCCTCGACCGCGGCCAGCTCCGCGTACCCGCCGCGCTGCACCACCTCGCCGCCGTCCAGCACGAGCACCTCGTCGACCGTCTCCAGGCCGGCCAGCCGGTGCGTGATCAGCACGGTGGTGCGGCCCTCCGTCGCCGCCAGCAGGTCCGCGGTCAAGGCGTCCGCCGTGGCCAGGTCCAGGTGCTCGGCCGGCTCGTCGAGCACCAGTACGGGAAAGTCCGCAAGCAGCGCCCGGGCCAGGGCCAGACGTTGGCGCTGGCCGCCGGAGATCCGCTCACCGTGCTCGCCGACCAGCGTGTCCAGCCCGTCCGGCAGTCCCTCCGCCCACTCCAGCAGCCGGGCCGCGGCCAGTGCCTCCCGCAGCTGCTCCTCACTCGCCGCGGTCCGGGCCAGCCGAAGGTTCTCCCGGATCGAGCTGTCGAAGAGGTGCGCGTCCTGGGCACAGAGGCCGACGAGCGCCCGTACATCGTCGCCGTCGAGGGTGCGCGCGTCGGCGCCGCCCAGGCTGTAGGAGCCCTCGGCCGGGTCCAGGAAGCGGAGCATGACCTGGGCCAGTGTGGTCTTGCCGGAGCCCGAGGGGCCGACGACCGCGATGCGGCGGCCTGCTTCCAGGGTGAGGTCCAACCCCCGCAGCGCGTCGCGCTCCTGCCCCGGGTGGCGGGCGGAGAGCCCGGCGAGCCTGACCGGGAAGGGCGAGGCGGGAGCCGCGGCAGGCTGCGCCGGCTCAGCGACGGGCACGGGAGTGTCGATGACCTCGTAGACCCGTTCGGCGCTCCGGCGCACCCGCTGGCGGTACTGGACGGCGAGGGGGAGTCCGGTCACCGCCTCGAAGGCGGCGAGGGGCGTCAGCACCGCGACGGCCATGACCACCCCGGACAGCCGTCCGTCGTGGACCGCGGTCGCGGCGACGGCCGCGGCGGCCACCACCGTGAGCCCGCAGACCAGGGCGGACAGGCCGCCGCCCAGCCCGCCCGCGGCAGCGCCCCGCGCGGCGATGCGCGTCAGCACGCCGTCGCTCTCCCGCACCCGGCCCTTTCGGTCCGCCAGCGCCCCGGCCACGGTGAGTTCCGCGGTGCCGGTCAGTAGATCGGCCACCCGGGTGGCGAGCTCGCCGCGTGCCGGCGCGAGCCTGCGCTCAGCACGACGGGCGCACGCACCGCTGACCAACGGCACCCCGACTCCCGCAGCGAGGAGGCCGACGGCGAGCACGGCTCCCGCCTCGGGCAGCAGCCAGGTGGTGAACGCGACGGAGCCGGTTCCGACGAGTACGGCAGTGCCGACCGGCAGCAGCCAGCGCAACCAGTAGTCCTGCAGCGCGTCGGCGTCAGCGACCAGCCGGGCCAGCAGGTCCCCGCGCCGGTGTTCGCGCAGCCCGGCGGGCGCGATGCGCTCCAGCCGGCGGTACACCGACACCCTGAGGTCGGCGAGCATCCGCAGGACGGCGTCGTGCGAGACGAGCCGTTCGGCGTACCGGAAGACAGCACGGCCCATTCCGAAGGCGCGGGTCGCGGTGACGGCCACCATCAGGTAGAGGACGGGGGGCTGTTCGGAGGCCCTTGAGATCAGCCAGCCCGACACGGCCATCAGGCCGACGCTGCAGCCGACGGCCAGCGCCCCGAGCAGCAGCCCCAGTCTGAACCGGCCCTGCCATGCCCGAGCCACCGCCCGCACCCGGCGCAGCGGATCGGCTTCCCCCGCATCGGACGAGGTCCCGCCGGGCCTCACTCGCTCGGGAGCGGCCCCGAGGATCCACTCCCCGGCGTCGGGGCCAAGCCCACCGGCAGCCGGCTCCTCGCCGGCCACCGCGGGCCGTGCGGTGCGGGGGAGCGGGCCCGATCCGTCGGGGAGGGAACCGGACGTCATGCGGACCACCCGGTCCGCTACGGCGAGCAGGGCCGGCCGGTGCACGACCAGCAGTACCGTCCGCCCCTCGGAGAGCCGCCGGACCGCGTCCACGATGCCGGCCTCGGTCTCGCCGTCCAGCGCCGCCGTCGGCTCATCCAGCAGCAGCACCGGCCGGTCCGCCAGGAAAGCCCGAGCCAGCGCCAGCCGCTGCCGCTGCCCGGCGGACAGACCCGCGCCGCCCTCACCCAGCAGGGTCTCGGCACCGCGCGGCAGGGCGGAGACGAACTCCCAGGCCCCGGCGTCCTTCAGGGCGGCGGTCACCTCGCTGTCACGGGCCCCGGAGCGGGCCAGCCGTACGTTCTCGGCGACGGTCCCGGCGAAGAGGTGCGGACGTTGGGGCACCCAGGCGATCCGCTGCCGCCAGTGCTCAGGCGACAGCTCAGCCAGGTCCACCCCCGCGATCCGCACCCGTCCGGCGGTCGGCTGCACGAACCCCAGCAGCACCTGGAGCAGCGTGGACTTGCCGGCCCCGCTCGGGCCGGTGAGGGCCACGCACTCGCCCGGTCCGACGGCCAGCGAAACGGGCCGCGGCGAGTCCTCGTCACGACCCTCGTAGCGAACGGCGAGCCCGTCGATCTCGATCCGCAGGGGAGCGCCGTCCGGCAGCTCCGCCGTACCGACCCGGCCGGTGGCGGGGGTCTCCAGGACCTCGAAGATCTCCTCGGCGGCCGCCAGCCCCTCTGCGGCCGCGTGGTACTGGGCTCCTACCTGTCGCAGCGGCAGGTAGGCCTCGGGCGCCAGGATCAGAATGACCAGGCCGGTATAGAGGTCGAGTTCGCCGTGGACCAGTCGCATGCCGATCGTCACGGCCACCAGCGCGACCGACAAGGTCGCCAGCAGTTCCAGTGCGAAGGACGACAGGAAGGCAATGCGCAACGTCCGCATCGTCGCCCGCCGGTAGTCGTCGGTGATCTTGCGGATCGACTCGGCCTGAGCCTTGGCGCGGCCGAAGACCTTCAGGGTCGGAAGGCCGGCCACCACGTCGAGGAAGTGACCCGACAGCCGCGACAGGAGCCGCCACTGGCGGTCCATCCGGGTCTGGGTGGCCATGCCGATGAGGACCATGAACACCGGGATGAGGGGGAGCGTGACCACGATGATGGCCGCCGACACCCAGTCCGCGGTGATGATGCGGGCGAGCACCGCGACCGGCACCACGACCGCGAGCCCCAACTGGGGCAGATAGCGGGAGAAGTAGTCGTCGAGCGCGTCCACGCCCCGGGTGGCCAGCGACACCAGCGATCCGGTGCGCTGCCCGCCCGGGCGCCCGGGCCCGAGCTCCGCGGCCCGGTCCAGCAGCCGGCGCCTCAGCTCCGACTTGACCGCCGCACTGGCACGGTGCGCGGCCAGCTCCGTGAGCCATGCGATCAGAGCGCGACCCAGCGCCACCGCCGCGAGGAGCAGGAGCGGCACCCTGAGTGCCGCGCCGTCGAGGCCCCGTTCGAAGGCTCCGACCACGATCTCGGCGATGAGCATCGCCTGACCGACGACCAGCCCCGCCCCGGCCAGCCCCAGGGCCACCACCGCCCCCAGGAAGAGGCGGGTGGAACGGGCGTACCGGAGCAGGCGCGGGTCGATCGGTTTCACGTGAAACATCCTCCGGGGGAGGGCCGGTCGGGCCGGCGGGTCAGGTGGCGCGAGGACGCGGACGCGTCCACCGGCCTGCGCTCAGTGCGCGTCGGCGATGTGCTGCGTCCCGATCCGCTTGCGGAACACCCAGTACGTCCAGCCCTGGTAGAGCAGCACGAGCGGGGTGGCCACGGCGGCACACCAGGTCATGATCTTCAGCGTGTACGGGCTGGACGATGCGTTGGCGACCGTAAGGCTCCAGGCCGGATCGAGCGAGGAGGGCATCACGTTCGGGAAGAGCGTCAGGAAGAGCATCGCGACGGCGGCCGCGATGGTGATCCCGGACAAGGCGAACGACCAGCCCTCGCGGCCCGCCAGGTTGGAGCCGAGCGCGCCGAGCAGGGCAAGCACCGCCACGGCCATCGCGATCAGGCTCTTCACGTCGCCGAGCGAGACCTGCGTCCAGAGGAGGAAGGCCAGAGCCAGCACGGCGGTGACGAGACCCAGCACGGTCGCCGTCCTGCGCGCCCGGTCCCGGATGTCGCCGACGGTCTTGAGCGAGGCGAAGACCGCGCCGTGGAAGGTGAACAGCGTGAGGGTCACCAGACCGCCGAGGAGCGAGTAGACGTTGAGCAGGTCGAGGAAGCTGCCGACGTACTCCTTGTTCTCGTCGATCTTCACTCCCCGCACGATGTTGGCGAAGGCCACACCCCACAGGAAGGCGGGAATCAGCGACGTCCAGAAGATCGCGTGTTCCCAATTGGTCTGCCAGCGCTCTTCGGGGCGCTTGTGCCGGTACTCGAAGGCCACACCGCGGATGATCAGACAGACCAGGATGAGCAGCAGAGGCAGGTAGAAGCCGGAGAAGAGGGTGGCGTACCAGTCGGGAAAGGCGGCGAAGGTCGCGCCGCCCGCCGTGAGCAGCCACACTTCGTTGCCGTCCCACACCGGGCCGATCGTGTTGATCAGGACCCGCTTCTCCGTACGGTCGCGGGCGAGCAGCTTGGTCAGTACGCCGATACCGAAGTCGAAGCCCTCCAGGAAGAAGTAGCCGATCCACAGAACGGCGATCAGCACGAACCAGACGTCGTGGAGCTCCATGGTGCGTTCTCCTCAGCCTCAGTACGAGAAGGCCATCGGCCGGTCGGGGTTCTTGTCGTCCCCGCCGATCTTGGCGGGCGGGTTGAGGTCGGCCTCAGTGAGCTCGGGCGGGCCGAGCTTGACGTACTTGACCAGGAGCCTGACCTCGATCACGGCCAGCACCGCATAGAGCAGGGTGAAGCCGATCATCGAGGTGAGCACCTCGGCCTGGGAGACGTGCGGCGAGACCGCGTCGCGGGTGCGCAGGACTCCGTAGACCACCCACGGCTGGCGGCCCATCTCGGTGAAGATCCAGCCCCAGGAGCTGGCGATGAGCGGGAAGCCCGTGGTCCACAGGGCGACGATCCAGTAGAGGTTGCCGATTCTGGGGCTCAGCGCCTTCTTGAAGAGCACCAGGTTCGGAACCTCGTCCTCCCCGGTGCGCAGACCGGGCGGCAGCAGGAACTTCTTGCGGGTCAGCCAGAGTCCCAGCACACCCACGCCGAGCGAGGCCATACCGAAGCCGATCATCCAGCGGAAGCCCCAGTAGGCGACCGGGATGTTGGGCCGGTAGTCGCCGGGTCCGAACTTCTCCTGCTCGGCCTTGTTGACGTCGTTGATGCCCGGGACGAACGAGGTGAAGTCGTCGTTGGCCAGGAAGGACAGCAGGCCCGGGATCTCGATGGCCACCTTGTTGTGGCCCTTTTCGACGTCGCCGTAGGCGAAGACGGAGAAGGGCGCGGGCGCCTCACCGTCCCAGAGGGCCTCGGCGGCGGCCATCTTCATGGGCTGCTGCTTGAACATGACCTTGCCGAGCAGGTCACCGCTGATCGCGGTGCCCAGGCCGGCGATGATCAGGACGACGAGTCCCAGACGCAGCGAGCTGCGCATCACGGGGATGTGCTTCTTGCGCGCCAGGTGGTAGGCGGAGATGCCGGCCATGAACGCGCCGCCGACGAGGAAGGCGGCCGTGATGGTGTGGAAGAACTGGGTGAGCGCGGTGTTCTGGGTGAGCACCAGCCAGAAATCGGTGAGCTCCGCCCGACCTCGTTCCTCGTTGATCCGAAAGCCGACCGGGTGCTGCATCCAGGAGTTCGCCGCCAGGATGAAGTAGGCGGACAGGACGGTGCCGATGGACACCATCCAGATGCAGGCCAGGTGGATCTTCTTGGGCAGCTTGTCCCAGCCGAAGATCCACAGTCCGATGAAGGTGGACTCGAAGAAGAAGGCGATCAACGCCTCGAAGGCGAGGGGGGCACCGAAGATGTCACCCACGAACCGCGAGTAGTCGGACCAGTTCATACCGAACTGGAACTCCTGGACGATGCCGGTGACGACACCCATCGCGATATTGATCAAGAAGAGCTTTCCCCAGAACTTGGTGGCTCTGAGGTACTTCTCCTTCTCGGTGCGCACCCAAGCGGTCTGCAGGCCGGCCGTGAGCGCGGCGAGCGAGATCGTCAAGGGCACGAAGAGGAAGTGATAGACGGTGGTGATGCCGAACTGCCATCGCGCCAGGGTTTCTGGCGCCAGAGCCAGGTCCACGTCCTCGTCTCCTTCGCATCGCCGTGGTCACAGGGGAAGTCCGCCTCCCAAGCACGCCCATTCCGGGAGGAAGCAGACACGCTTGTGAACGCGTTCACATTCACAAGCATTATGACGCACACCTTTCGGCCAGCTTCACCTGGGGTACCCCTCTAGCCAATCCATTCAACAGATTGTTGAATTCGGCTCATGCAGATTCGAATCTCCTGGCCTGCCGGCCAGCTCACCGCAACCCTCGACGAGACCCCGACCGGCAAGGCGCTCGCCGAGGCTCTCCCGATCTCCGCCTCCGCGCATACGTGGGGCGAGGAGGTCTACTTCGACACGGGCGTCTCCGTGGCTCTGGAAGACGACGCCCAGCAGGTCGTCGAGCCCGGCACCGTCGCGTTCTGGACCGAGGGCGACGCCCTGGCGCTGCCTTACGGTCCGACGCCCATCTCACGCGGAGGCGAGAGTCGCCTGGCGAGTCCGTGCAACGTGCTCGGCTCGTTCGACGGCGACCCCCGCCTGCTGTCCACCGTTCGCGATGGCGATCCCATCCGCGTGGAACTCGCCTGAGAAGAGCCCAGTGCTCCCCGGGCCTAGAGCTCCTTGAAGAACTCCCCCGCCGTGTGCAGGAAGAGGTCGTTCGCCTCGGGCTCGCCGATCGTGACCCGCAGGCCCTCGCCCGCGAAGGGCCGGACCACCACACCGGCCTTCTCGCAGGCGGCCGCGAAGTCCGCGGTCCGCTCACCGAGGCGCAGCCACACGAAGTTCGCCTGCGTGTCCGGCACGGTCCAGCCCTGCGCCAGCAGCGTCTCGTGGACCCGCGCCCGCTCGCCCACCAGTGCCCCGACCCGGCCCATCAACTCGTCCTCGGCGCGCAGCGAGGCCACCGCCGCGTCCTGGGCGAGCTGGCTGACCCCGAAGGGCACCGCCGTCTTGCGCAGCGCCGCCGCCACCCGCTCGTGCGCGACCGCGAAGCCGACCCGCAGGCCGGCGAGGCCGTATGCCTTGGAGAACGTACGCAGGACCGCGACATTGGGGCGGTCGCGGTACAGCTCGATGCCGTCCGGGACGTCGGCGTCGCGCACGAACTCGCGGTACGCCTCGTCCAGGACCACCAGGACGTCCGAGGGCACCCGGTCCAGGAACCGCTCCAGCTCGGCCCGGCGCACTGCGGTGCCCGTGGGGTTGTTCGGATTGCAAACGAAGATCAGCCGGGTCCGCTCGGTGATCGCCGCGGCCATGGCGTCCAGGTCGTGCACGTCGCCCTCGGTGAGGGGCACCTGCACCGAGGTCGCGCCCGAGATCTGCGTGATGATCGGGTACGCCTCGAAGGAGCGCCAGGCGTACATGACCTCGTCACCCGGGCCCGCCGTGGACTGGATCAGCGACTGGGCCACGCCCACCGAGCCGGTGCCCGTGGCCACGTGCTCGACCGGCACGCCGAACCGCTCGGCGATCTCGTTCAGCAGGCCGGTGCATGCCATGTCCGGGTACCGGTTGAAGGCCCCGGCCGCCGTGACGGCGCTCTCCAGCACCCCCGGCAGCGGCGGGTACGGGTTCTCGTTGGAGGACAGCTTGTACGCGACGGGCCCGCCCGCGGCAGCCGGCTTGCCGGGCTTGTATGTCGGAATGCCGTCCAGCTCGGCGCGCAGCTTCGGGCTGTTCTCGCTCACCGCAGGTCCTCCTCGACCGTCCCGTACGACGTCGCCGTCGACTCAATACTGCTCACCTTATGAGGATTCCGCCCTTCCGAGAATGGGGGCGCCTGGAATGAGGGGGAGCGCACGCATATATGCGTGCGCCGGTGGCCTGCGCCGTGGCGCGCATCCCTCGTGCAGGTGAGTTGCGATCGGGCCGCAACCGCATCGGTTTGGCATGCTCGGACCCGCCGACAGGCTCCACCATCAACCCACGCCATGAAATGCCTTTATTTCCAAGGTCATTGAGGGTGTCTAACCATGCAGAAACGTGCCTGTCAACGCGTGCATATGCACCCGGCCCGCGCCCCCCGCCGAGCCCTACTATCGGCTCGCCATGACAGCAGCAGGGAAGCACCAGGTGAGCCGGACCGAGACCACCCGGCGGGCCGCCGGCCGACAGGGCCGGGCCGGCATCAGGGACGTGGCCGCCGCGGCCGGCGTCTCCATCACGACCGTCTCCGACGCGCTCAATGGCAAGGGACGGCTGCCCGACGCCACCCGTCGCCACGTTCGCGAGGTCGCCGACCGGCTGGGCTACCGCCCGTCGGCCGCAGCCCGCACCCTCCGTACCGGCAAGTCCGGCCTCATCGGCCTGACCGTGACGACCTACGGGGATGAACCTTTCACCTTCACCGAGTTCGCCTACTTCGCCGAGATGGCCAGGGCCGCCACCTCGGCGGCGCTCGCCCGCGGCTACGCCCTCGTCATCCTGCCCGCCACCTCGCGCCACGATGTCTGGTCCAACGTCGCCCTCGACGGCACCGTCGTCATCGACCCCTCCGACCACGATCCCGTCGTCTCCGAGCTGGTCCGCCAGGGCCTCCCCGTGGTCTCCGACGGCCGGCCCGCCGGATCCCTGCCCGTCACCGCCTGGGTCGACAACGACCACGAGGCCGCCGTGCTCGGCCTCCTCGACCACCTCGCCGCCGCCGGCGCCCGCCGGATCGGCCTGCTGACCGGCACCACCACCGACACCTACACCCGCCTGTCCACCACCGCGTACCTCAATTGGTGCGAGCGCGTCGGCCAGGACCCGGTCTACGAGTCCTACCCCGCCCACGACCCGTGCGCGGGCGCCGTCGCCGCCGACCGGCTGCTCGCCCGCCCGGACCGCCCCGACGCGGTCTACGGGCTCTTCGACCCCAACGGCACCGACCTGCTCGCCGCCGCCCGCCGCTACGGCCTGCGCGTCCCCGAGGACCTGCTGCTCGTCTGCTGCAGCGAGTCCACTGTGTACGCCAACACCGAACCGCCCATCACCACCCTGTCCCTCAAGCCGCGCCGCATCGGCACCGCCGTCGTCCAGCTGCTCATCGACGCGATCGAGGGCGTGGACACCGGACGTCCGGTCGAACAGGTGGTCCCGACCGAGCTGATCATCCGTACCTCGTCGCAGCGCAGGCAGCCCCGAAGGACCGTCAGCCCGCCCCGATCTCCGGCCCAGGACTGACCGGCAGACCGTCCGGTCGGCCTGATCGGCGGTCGGTCCAGGATTTCAGCAACGGCAATATCGGGCAAAAACGGTAGGAACGATACGCTCCGCAAAGGATTCACCACCCCTGGTGCGTCACACAGCGCGAGCCGCATTCCTATGATGGGCGCACGACATCACGGACCCTCCTCCCAGGAGGTCAGGAGGGTCCGCAGGTGTACGGCAGCGCGACGGTGGTGGAGGGGTCGATGACTCAGGGGGCCGGTCAGGGACCCGCGATGCGGACGGAGACGCTGCGGGACTTCCGGGTGCCAGTCACCGAACCCGCCGCCCCGTACGCCGTATCCACCGGTCTGCCGAACGAGGCTCCCGTGTACGGCGAGTACCCCGCGTACTACGAGGACGGCGCACGATCCTCCGTGCCCCCGCAGCCCGGCCACCCGCCGCAGCCGCCCACACCCCCGGCGCCCCCGGTCCGGCACCACGAGCCGCACCACGACCCGCGCCGCGAGGAGCCCCCGCACGGGGACCCGCAGGGCCACGCGCACGCGGATGCCGAACCGGTGCACGCGACGGGCCGGGGCCCCGACGAGGACGACCTCGAGGGCTACACCCCGACCTACCGGGACCTCCCCGTCATCGGCCGCGGCACGCTCGGCGGCCCCGGCGACACCGTCCAGGTCCAGTACGTCCCGCAGGACACCGCCGGCCCCGGCCCGCTGTACGTCGTGGGCGACGTACACGGCTACCTCGACGAACTCGTCGCCGAGCTGCACGCCCAGGGGCTGATCGACGCGGAGGGCAGCTGGTCCGCGGGCAACGCACGGCTCTGGTTCCTCGGCGACTTCACCGACCGCGGCCCGGACGGCATCGGCGTCATCGACCTCGTGATGCGGCTGTCCGCCGAGGCGGCCGCCGCCGGCGGCTACTGCAAGGCCCTGATGGGCAATCACGAGCTGCTGCTCATCGGCGCCAAGCGGTTCGGCGACACCCCCGTCGTGTCCGGCGCCGGCACCGCCACCTTCCAGGCCGCCTGGCTGCTCAACGGCGGCCAGCGCAGCGACATGGAGCGCCTGCAGGACGTGCACATCCAGTGGATGTCGCGGCTGGACGCGGCCGTGCTGGAGGAGGACCACCTGCTGCTGCACTCCGACACCACGGCCTACCTGGACTACGGCGACTCCATCGAGGACGTCAACGACACCATCCACGAGCTCCTCAACCGGGGCGACGTGGACATCACCTGGGACCTCTTCCGGAAGTTCACCAAGCGCTTCGCCTTCCGCGACGAGGAGACCGGCCCCCAGGCCGTCCGCGAACTGCTCGACACCTACGGCGGCAGCCGGGTGGTGCACGGCCACAGCCCCATCCCCTACCTGCTCGGCGAAGTGGGCACCGAGGACGGCGACGACACCCGGGGACCCGAGGCCGTGGACGGCCCGCACGTGTACGCGGACGGGCTCGCCATCGCGATGGACGGCGGGGTGACGATGGCGGGCAAGCTGCTCGTCGTACGGTTTCCGCTGAGCGACTGAGAGCTTACGCAGAGGGGTATTTCCGGAAAGCCCCTGTCACGGCGTGGTGTGGGCGCTCTACCATCGCACTATCCGTAGCAGGCTCTCCTCCGTTTCGGCCGGCACCCGGGTCTACGCGGGGAAACCGGCTTCTACGGAGCATCGGGGGATGCACATGACCAGCGCTCCGCACCTGCTGACCGAAGACCGACCGGAGTTCGACCGGCTCATCGACGAGGCACTGCGCGCCGCCGGCGAACGGCCCGAGCTCGCCGCACTCGGCGAGCGGCTGAACGCTGAACAGCTGCGCACCATGGCCCAGGGCGCCAGCGCCCTGCTGGCGGCCGCGGCAGCCGCCGAGTACGTCCACTACGTGAAGGTCCGCGAGGAACGCCGCGACGAGGCGCTCTCCGCGCCCGGCACGGCGGGGGACGAGAACGACGACCGGAGCAGCGGCGGCGCGGGCGTCAGCGCCGTGGTCGCGGTCCTCGCACCGGTCCTGGCCGGCACCGCGATGCTGATCTTCCTGCTCGTCGGCTACATCCTGAAGATGATCGAGCCCGAACCGGCCTTCGCCCGGACCATGCTGACGGCCGGCTGGCTCTTCGGGGCGCTCACCGCGGTGGCCCTGCTCTGCGCCGTGATCGGGCTGCTGGTCACAGCCGTCCGCAACAGTGCCACCGAGGTGCCGGCGGACGAGACCGAGGCGATACCCGACGAGGTGGCGCGGGCCCGTGAGGCATGGCGGCACGCCCTGCTGGAGCGCGGCATCATTCCGTTCCTGCGGGACGCGCTGGCCGATCCGAGTGCGGTCCCGGGCTTCCCGACCCCCCGCACGCCGGGGGCCGGGCGCATCCCCAGCCTGGGGTACACCCGGCCCGACTTCTCCAGTCCGGGACCCTCGTCGCGGGAGTCCCCGCCCGGCTACACACCGCCGGACTTCACCAGCCCGGACTTCGGGGGCCCCGAGCACCGGCCGGAGTAGGCACTCCGGCCGGCCCGGCGGCCTACTTCAGCGTCTTCGGCAGGTGGTTGGGGTCCATCGGGCGCACCGGCTCGGCGATGGCGCGCACCGGCGTCGGCCCGTCGCCCGGCATGGGCTGCGGGTCCGCCGCGGTCCACTCCCCGTCGCACGTGAGCGTGTCGGGGGTGCCCGGGACCACGTCGCAGAACGTGTCCCAGATCGTGCCCGTCTCGGTGATCACCTCGATCTCCAGCCGGTTGGCCTGGTGGGAGATGGAGACCCCGCAGGCGTTATCCGGGTAGTTGCCCTCCTCGTTGGTGGTGAGGTCGTACCAGATCCAGGGGCCCACCGTGACGCCCTGGACCTCGCGGACACCCGCGTACGTGATGCCGTCGGGAGTGAGGGCCGCCTTGAACTCGCGGTCGTTGTTGTCCCGGACGGCATCGACGTCCACGCAGGCGCCGGCACCGGTCGCGCCCGTGGCGCCCGTGGCGCCGGTGGCGCCGGTGGCGCCGGTCGCACCCGTGGCACCCGTGGCACCCGGCGCGCCGTCGGCTCCGTCCTCTCCCGGATCGCCCTTCGGCCCCTGTGGGCCGCGCGGACCCGTGGGTCCCGTGGGACCGGTCGGGCCCCGCTGCCCGTCGCACTTGTCGCCGCCGCCGCGCGGGCCGGCCTGGGTGTCCACCGTCCTCGGATCGTGGTTCCGGCTCTTCTGCGTCGTGCAGTCTCCCCCGCCGGTCGGAGTCGCCGGCCGGACCGTAGCGGCCGACTGCACACTCTGTGCGGTGGCGAACGCAGGGCTGGCGATGCCCACCACCACCAGGGCGAGCGACGCCAGCGTGCCTCCCTTCACCACGGCACTTCGCCGGGCCACCGGGCCGAGGGGTGACCTGGTCCTGTTCACGGGGCTCATATAAGCCGCTCCTTCTGGAAACCGAGTCGAACGATGTGCGATCGGCCCGGATGGGCCGCCTCGCCCATAGTGGGTAAATCGGACCGGGCGCGCCGATCGCCTCGCTCTGCAGTCATCTCATCGGACCAGCGACAGAGCCCCAATGGCGGCGCGCACCGTGGCTTCCTTGCACCCCCCCTGCCCCGGTCCCTACGGTCGCCTCACGGTCGTCTTCACCACCACCGTGGACGGGATCCTTGAAAGCAAAAGTCTGTCTGAACATGATCGTGAAGAACGAGGCCGCGGTGATCAGGCGCTGTCTCGAATCCGTGCGCCCATTGATCGACACCTGGGTGATCGTCGACACCGGTTCGACGGACGGAACCCAGGAGATCATCCGTGAATTCCTCGCCGACCTCCCGGGCACCCTGTACGAACGGCCCTGGAAGGGATTCGACGGCAGCCGCAGCGAGGCGATCGACCTGGCCCGCTCCCACGCGGACTACCTGCTCTTCGTGGACGCGGACGACGTGATCGAGGTGGATCCCGGATTCCAGATGCCTGAGCTCACTTCCGATTCGTACGGCATCGCGGTGCACCACCAGCCCGTCATCCACTGGCGCCCCGCTCTGGTCACCACCCGGCTGCCCTGGACATACGTCGGTGTCCTGCACGAGTACCTCGACTGCGCGGACCCGTTCACCCGCGGAGTCCTGGAGGGCTTCCACATCCGCGTCATCGGCGGCGGAGCCCGGCAGGGCGAGGGGGGCGACCGGGAGAAGTACCTCCGCGACGCCGGAATCCTGGAGAAGGGCCTCCTGGAGGAACCGGAAAACGCCCGCTACGCCTTCTACCTCGCCCAGAGCTGGCGCGACGCGGGCGAGCCGGAGAAGTCCCTCGCCGCATACGACCGACGGGCGGCCATGGGCGGCTTCGCCGAGGAGGCGTTCTGCGCACGGCTCTACGCGGCACGGCTCGCGGCAGGTCTCCGGCGCCCGCCGGCCGAGGTGACGGACCGCTACCTCCGCGCCCACGAGAGCCGGCCCGGCCGGGCCGAGGCGCTCGGCGACCTGGCCCGCCTGTGCCGTCTGGACGGCCGCTTCGAGCTGGCGTACCTGTTCGCCCGTCAGGCGGCGCGGATCCCGCGCCCCGAGGACATCCTGTTCGTCGAGTTCGACTGGTACGAGTGGCGTGCACTCGACGAGCTCGCGGTCGCCGCCTACTGGGTCGGCGCGTACGAGGAGTCGCTGGAGTGCTGCGAACGCCTCCTGCGGGAGGACGGGCTCCCGGAGAGCCAGCGGGAACGGGTGCTCGAGAACCGCGCGTTCGCCCTGGCCAAGCTGGGTCCGGAGTACCGGGCGGCGGCCTGACGGCGCGGACCCGCGACTCCCCCCATGGGTCGCGGGTCCGCGCCGCATCCGGTACCTGACGGCCGGTCTCAGTCGGCCAGCGGGAGGTAGACGCGGTTGCCCGAGGCCGCGAACTCGGCGGACTTCTCCGCCATGCCGGCCTGGATCTCCTCCGCCTTCAGGTCCCCGCCGTGCTCGCGGCGGATGTCCTGCGAGATCTTCATCGAGCAGAACTTCGGACCGCACATGGAGCAGAAGTGCGCGGTCTTGGCCGGTTCGGCGGGAAGGGTCTCGTCGTGGAACTCACGCGCCGTGTCCGGGTCCAGGGCCAGGTTGAACTGGTCCTCCCAGCGGAACTCGAACCGCGCGTCGGACAGGGCGTCGTCCCACTCCTGGGCACCCGGGTGTCCCTTGGCGAGGTCGGCGGCGTGCGCCGAGATCTTGTACGTGATCACGCCGGTCTTGACGTCGTCCCGGTTGGGCAGGCCCAGGTGCTCCTTGGGCGTGACGTAGCAGAGCATCGCCGTACCCCACCAGGCGATCATCGCGGCGCCGATGCCCGAGGTGATGTGGTCGTACGCGGGCGCCACGTCCGTGGTGAGCGGGCCGAGCGTGTAGAAGGGCGCCTCCTCGCAGATCTCCTGCTGGAGGTCGATGTTCTCCTTGATCTTGTGCATCGGGACATGGCCCGGACCCTCGATCATCGTCTGCACGTTGTGGCGCTTGGCGATGGTGTTGAGCTCGCCCAGCGTCTTGAGCTCCGCGAACTGCGCCGCGTCGTTGGCGTCCGCGATGGACCCCGGGCGCAGGCCGTCACCCAGCGAGTACGTGACGTCGTACGTCGCCAGGATCTCGCAGAGCTCCTCGAAGTTCGTGTAGAGGAAGTTCTCCTTGTGGTGCGCGAGGCACCATGCGGCCATGATCGAGCCGCCACGCGAGACGATGCCGGTCTTGCGGCGGGCGGTCAGCGGCACGTACGGGAGCAGCACGCCGGCGTGGACCGTCATGTAGTCGACGCCCTGCTCGGCCTGCTCGATGACCGTGTCCTTATAGATCTCCCAGGTCAGCTCCTCGGCACGGCCGTCGACCTTCTCGAGTGCCTGGTAGAGCGGCACGGTGCCGATCGGCACGGGGGAGTTGCGCAGGACCCACTCGCGGGTGGTGTGGATGTTGCGGCCCGTCGAGAGGTCCATGACCGTGTCGGCGCCCCAGCGGGTCGCCCAGGTCATCTTCTCCACCTCCTCCTCGATCGAGGAGGTGACGGCGGAGTTGCCGATGTTGGCGTTGACCTTCACCAGGAACTTCTTGCCGATGATCATCGGCTCGATCTCCGGGTGGTTCACGTTCGCGGGGAGCACCGCGCGACCTGCCGCGATCTCCTCACGGACGACCTCGGCGGAGACGTTCTCGCGGATCGCGACGTACTCCATCTCCGGGGTGACCTCGCCCCGGCGGGCGTACGCGAGCTGCGTGACGGCGGCCCCGTCGCGGCCCCGGCGGGGCTGGCGGGGGCGGCCCGGGAAGACCGCGTCGAGGTTCTTGAGGCCGCCGCGCGGCGAGGTGTGCTTGATGCCGTCGTCTTCGGGGCGGACCGGGCGTCCGGCGTACTCCTCGGTGTCGCCGCGGCCGATGATCCAGTTCTCGCGCAGCGGCGCGAGGCCTCGTCGCACATCGGTCTCGATCTGCGGGTCGGTGTACGGACCGGACGTGTCGTAGAGCGTCACGTCCTTGCCGTTGGTGAGGTGGACCTGGCGGACCGGCACCCGGATGTCGGGGCGGGAGCCCGCCACGTAGCCCTTGTGCCAGCCCGGCTTGCGCTCGGTCGAGCCGTCGGCGTCCTGGCTGACGGCAGGCGTGCGTGCGTCCTGAATGGTCATGAGACCTGATCTCCCTACGCCGGCATTACCCGGTAACAGGTTCGGCGGTCGACGCAGCCTCTTCCCCTACGCATCCGTGCCCGCGTACGGTGATCAGCGCCCTCTCAGCCCGGTGCTCCGAGCTCCCGCGTTGTGCAAAGTAGCCCCCACGCTAGCGTCATCCATGGCGTGCTGAACAGTGGGCCCCCCTCATCTCTTGCGATGATCTGCTGGTGACGTCCTCGCCGCAGCCCCCCACCGAGCCCACCGAGACCGGCAGCCACTCCGGCCACGCGCACGCCGGACACGGGCACTCCTCCGGCCATTCCCACAGCCACGGTCACGGACCGGCCGCCCCCGTCTCGAAGCACCTGCGCAAGGTCATCGCGGCGGTGCTGATCCCCTTTGCCGTCGCCGTGTTCGCCGGTCTGGCGGTCCTCTGGCCGGGCGGCGCCCCGGACCACGAGCGGACCGGGGTGGGCTTCGACCGGCAGACCCAGCAGGCCAAGGTCGTCTCACTGGAACGCGTCGACTGCGCGTCCGTGAACGCCGGGCAGGTGCCGCCGACCGGCGAGGTGTCGACCCCGACGGGGCGCGAGGCCCGGGCCGCGCAGACCGGAGAGTGCAAGAAGGCCACCGTCGAGGTCGGGAGCGGCCCGGACCGGGGACGCACCTTCGTGGAGATCGTCCAGCCGGGCGCACCACGGCAGCTCGCGGACGGCCAGGAGGTGGTGGTCGCGTACGCCCCCGACGCGCCGCGCGACCTCCAGTACTCGGTGATCGACGTGAACCGCAAGCTTCCGCTGGCGGCACTGGCCGGCATCTTCGCGCTCTCGGTCGTCCTCGTCGGCCGGATGCGCGGGCTCTTCGCGCTGATCGCACTCGTCGTCAGCTTCGGCGTGCTGACGCTCTTCATCCTCCCCGCCATCCTCCAGGGATCGAACCCGCTGGTGGTCGCGGTGGTCGGGGCGAGCGCCATCATGCTGATCGCGCTCTACATGTGCCACGGCCTGACCGCACGCACCTCCGTGGCGGTCCTGGGGACGCTCGTGTCGTTGCTGCTGATCGGCCTGCTGGGTTCGGTGTTCATCGACTGGGCGTTCCTCAGCGGGAACACCGACGACAACACCGGTCTGATCCACGGTCTGTACCCGGACATCGACATGAGCGGTCTGCTGCTCGCCGGGATCATCATCGGATCGCTGGGCGTCCTCGACGACGTGACGGTCACCCAGACCTCGGCGGTCTGGGAACTGCACCAGGCCGACCCGTCGATGGGCCCCCGGGCCCTGTATCGGGCCGCCATCCGGATCGGCCGCGACCACATCGCGTCGGTGGTCAACACCCTGGTACTGGCCTACGCGGGCGCCGCGCTCCCCTTGCTCCTGCTGTTCTCGATCGCCAACAGCAGCATGGGAGCGGTGGCGAACAGCGAACTGGTCGCGGTGGAGATCGTACGGACCCTCGTCGGCTCGATCGGTCTCGTGGCCTCGGTGCCCGTGACGACGGCACTCGCGGCGCTGGTCGTGTCAGCCGACCGGCCGGAATCCCCGGACGCCGCACCGGGCTCGGGGCCGGCACGCGGCGGCCGGGGCCGGCGGCGCAAGCGCTGAACGGTGGTTCGGCCCGAGGGATGAGCGGGCCGGGACCGCGCTTCGGCCCGAAGGGTGAGCGGGCAAGGACCACTCATCGGCGCGCGGGAGCGAGCGGACCCGGACTGCGGTTCAGCCCGCGTTCTGCTCGTTCTGCTCGTTCTGCCGCGACTCGGCCAGGATTCTGCCGAGTGCCTCGTCCAGGTGTTCCTCGAAGTCGCCCGTGTTCCGTTCCTGTCCGAGCGGCACGAGCCGGTCGGTGCGGTCGAGGAACGCGACGAGCGGTGCCGCGCTGGCCCGGAACAGGGCACGGTCGCCGCCGACCTGAAGCCGGATGTGGACGTCGGACAGCTCCTCGGGGCAGGTGGGGGCGATATGCACATCGCCGTCACCACACGGCTTGTTGATGCCGTCGAGGAGCAGCTCCCGGCCGAACGCCCAGGTCACGGGCGCGTCTCCGGGAAGGTGGAAGGTCAGGCGGACTGCGTAGGGATCACGGGCGTCGTACCGGAGTTCCACCGGGATCCGGAACGAGAGCTCCTCGGAAACGAGGAAACTCATCATGACCTCTGCCTGTACCGACTCGCGCATTGCCTACCCCGCTGTAGTGGAAGTGGCCAGGAATGACCCCCCAGGACCCTCTTGACAAGAGTGGTGGAAGCGCGAGCAGATCACAAGGAGTGAGTTTTCAGATACTGATAGAGAACGAGAGGGTGCTCAACAGCGCGCCTACTTCACTCCGTAGTCGATCGACTACATACAGCAATCGATCTTCCTGGTGCAGGGGCAAGGAAATGGCCATCGTCGCGGCCGTATCGCCGGCCGTGATGGGGATCGCGGCACAGACTGTGCCCAGGGCATATTCTTGACGCTCGATTACAGGCTGCATTCGCCCGAGGGCCCCGATCCGGTTCTCCAAGGCATGCAGATCGCGCACGGTATAAGGAGTGATGGCCTCTACCGGATGGCGGTCGTAATAGTCCCTGCGCGCACTCTCGTCGAGCTGGCCGAGCAGGCACTGCCCGATGGCGTGCGCGAATCCGGTGGCGCGGAAGTCGGCCCACTCCTCGCACGCCGGACGGCCCGGGGTGTCCGAGACCCCCACCACCTCGATTTCACCCTCGCGGTAGACCGCGAAGTAGACGGGCGCCCCCACCGCGTCGCGGAAGTGAGCGAGCGAGTCGAGGATCATGGTGCGACGTTTCTGCTGGAGTCCGCCGCCGGCCAGTCGCCCTGCCGCCGCGCCCAGTACGAAGACTCCGCTCTCCCTGCGCAGATAGCCCTCGTGCGTCAGAGTGCGCAGCAGGTGGTAGGCGGTGGGAAGCGGAAGCCCGGCCTCACGCGCCAGTTGCTTCGCCGGGGCTCCCTCGCGGTGGGATCCCGCCGCTTCGAGCAGCCTCAGCGCCCTCTGTACCGAACCGATCAGTGTCGGCACACCCGCATTGTGGACCGGAGACAAGCTCACCCCCAGGCGTGGCGGCGGGCCTTCAGAGGTGGACCGCCCCGCGGGGGCCGCCCCCGCTGATGCCGGGTCCTGGGGCAGCGCTCGGCAGGTAGTCGGCGTCACCACAGGTCAGGCGGTGCCACGGGCTCCAAGTGCCCAGGGAACGGCACAGTTCGCGACTCTATCCACCCTTTCCAGGGCTCTGGGTGGTTTGGGGTGTCCGGTTCCCTCAGGCGGGTTAACGAGGGAACCGCCCCGGCCCGTCACCTACCACTCGCCGGAGGAGGACTTCGAACGGCCTCCGCCGAGCTTCTTCACCACGAAGATCAGACCGCCGACGAGGCCGACGAAGAGCAGCAGCTTGAAGGCGAACGAGATCAGCGCGCCCAGGACGCTGGTGATGACACCACCGAAGACAAACACCGCCAGCAGCGGAACGGCCACCCACTTCACCCACCAGGGCGTGCCTGCAAATATCTCCCGGATCCCACTCATGTCCTCGACCTCTTCCTGGTTGCTGGTCGTCCCGTCTGCGACGTGCTGCTGTCGATGCTAGGAGCCCGCGGGATCCGATCGGGGCCCGCGAGCCCCCGGAGTCCCCTGATCCTCCCCTTAGGGGGATCAGGGGCCCGACCCTCACCCGGGAGTGGGCTCAGCCCTCCGGCGGCGAGAACACCACCATCACCTTCAGGTCCTCGGTGATGTGGTGGAACTTGTGCGGTACGCCCGCCGGGACGTAGACGACGCTGCCGCGCGCCACGGTGGTGGTCTCTTCGCCGACCGTGATCGAGGCCCTCCCGCTCACCACGAAGTACACCTCGTCCTGACCGTGCGGCTGCTGCGGATCGGTCTGGCCGGCGTCGAGCGCGTACAGCCCGACCGACATGTTCCGCTCGCGCAGGAACTGCAGATAGGCGCCGTCGTTGGCGGACCGTTCCGCTTCGAGCTCGTCAAGCCGGAAGGCTTTCATCGTCGTTGTGCCCCTTGTACTCGATCGTTCCCTCGCATCCGCTGCTCTGCGGATGTCCCACCGGGATCTTCTCTGCCACGATCAGACACATGACGAATTTCGTAGTCAAGACGCTCGCCAACGCGGCAGCCCTGGCCGTGGCCATCTGGCTGGTCGCCGGCATCACCCTGGACGACGGCAGCACGCTGGGCCGCCGGACGCTGACCCTGATCCTGGTCGCCCTGCTCTTCGGCCTGGTCAACCTCATCGTCAAGCCCGTGGTGAAGCTGCTGTCACTGCCGCTGTTCATCCTCACGCTCGGCCTGTTCACCTTGGTCGTGAACGCGCTGATGCTGCTGCTGACCTCGTGGCTGGCCGATCAGTTCGACCTCAGCTTCCACGTGGACAACTTCTGGTCGGCGCTCATCGGCGGCCTGATCATCTCCATCGTCTCCTGGGCCGCGAACCTGGTCCTTCCCGACAACGACTGAGCGGGCTGCGCATGTACTGCGTCTGCTTCGTCTGCACGGGCAACATATGCCGCTCCCCCATGGCCGAGTCCGTCTTCCGCGCCCATGTGGAACGGGCCGGACTCGATGCCCTCGTCGAAGTGGACAGCGGCGGGACCGGCGGCTGGCACGAGGGCGACGGCGCCGACCCGCGCGCCGTCTCCGTCCTGGAGGCCGCCGGCTACGCCCACGACCACCGGGCCCGCCAGTTCCATCCCTCCTGGTTCTCCCGGCTGGACCTCGTCGTCGCGCTCGACTCCGGGCACCTGCGGGACCTGAGGGCGCTCGCACCCACGCCTCAGGACGCCGCCAAGGTCCAGCTGCTGCGCTCCTACGATCCGGCCGCCCCGGCCGGGGTGCACGACGTACCGGACCCCTACTACGGGCCGCTCGACGGGTTCGAGGAGTGCCTGGCACTGGTCGAGGCTGCGAGCCCCGGTCTGCTGGACGCCGTACGCCGGGTCATGAAGGAGCACACCACGTGAACGAATACGCCCACCGAGGCCCGGGCGGGCCGATCGGCGACGGCACCCGTGCCGTGCGCGCCGGCCTGCCCGAGGCCGTCAAGAACGAACCACCCCTGCCGGGGCCGGTCTTCGCCGCCCACTTCCACCTCCCGGGCGACGTCGAAGGCCCGTATGCCTACGGCCGCGACACCAATCCGACCTGGACCCTGCTGGAACGGGCGATCGGGGAGCTGGAAGCCCCCGGCCAGGAGGTGCACACCGTCGTCTTCGCCTCCGGCATGGCAGCGGTCTCCGCCGTCCTCCTCTCGCAGACGCGAACGGGCGACGTGGTCGTCCTGCCCGACGACGGCTACCAGGCACTGCCCCTGCTGCGTGAGCAGCTGGAGGCGTACGGGATCCACGTGCGCACCGCACCCACCGGAGCAGACGCCCAGCTCAGCGCCCTCGACGGGGCCCGGATGCTGTGGATCGAGACGCCGTCCAACCCAGGGCTCGACGTGTGCGACGTACGGCGCCTCGCACGGGCCGCGCACGCCGGCGGAACCCTGGTCGCCGTGGACAACACCCTCGCCACTCCGCTCGGGCAGCGGCCCCTGGAGCTCGGGGCGGACTTCTCCGTGGCGAGCGGCACCAAGGGCCTCACCGGCCACGGCGACCTGCTGCTTGGGTACGTCGTGTGCCGCGACCGGGAACTCGCGGCCCGTGTCCGGGGATGGCGCAAGATCGTCGGTGCGATCCCCGGCCCCATGGAGGCCTGGCTCGCCCATCGCTCACTGGCCACGATCCAGCTGCGCGCGCAGCGCCAGTGGGCCAACGCACTGGCCCTCGCGGAGGCGCTGGTCGACCGCCGGGACGTGAGCGGGGTGCGCTACCCGGGGCTGACCACGGACCCCTCCCACACGACGGCCGCCCGCCAGATGCGGGGATTCGGCTCGGTGGTCTCCTTCACCCTGCCCGACCGGGCACACGCGGAGCGGTTCATGTCCGCGCTACGCCTGGTCGAGGACGCCACGAGTTTCGGCGGCGTGCGGTCCACCGCCGAGCGGCGCGGACGGTGGGGCGGCGATGCGGTGCCCGAGGGCTTCATCCGCTTCTCCGCGGGGGCCGAGGACACCGAGGACCTGGTCGCGGATGTGCTGCGTGCACTCGACCACGCCCTCGATCCGGCCGGTCACGACCGCTGATCACAGTCTCTGCCCAGGACGTGAAAGGCGGTCCGAGCCTCCCCCCTAGTGGCTCGGACCGCCCCGGGTTCCGCTAGCGAAGAACCACGCGACAAGGCTAGTTGACTGTGCGTCAGAGTCCAATCACGGTAGCGACAGGGGCCTATCTGCATATTTATAGTTGTAGGCCCCTCCGAGAGGTGTCGCGATGGATCTGGCCCTGCTGCGCACCTTCGTCACCGTGCACCGGGCGGGCTCGTTCACACGCGCCGCCGCTCTCCTCGGGCTGTCCCAGCCCGCTGTGACCTCGCAGATCCGCACCCTGGAGCGCCAGTTGGGCCGGCCGCTCTTCCACCGTCGGGCCCGCGGGGTCACCCCCACGGCCGTCGGGGACGAACTCGCCCACAAGGCCGCCCCGCACCTCGACGCCCTGCTCCGAATCACCGAGGCCGAGCGGGAGGACGCGGGCGCGATCCGGTCCCTCCACGTCGCCGGTCCGCCCGAGTTCCTGTCCCTGCGGGTGCTACCCGCCCTCGCGCCCCTCGTCGGCCAGGGCCACACTCTGCGCGCCACCCTGCAGAGCGATGCCGAAACCGTCCTCGACGGACTCGCCGCCGGCCACCACGACCTCGTCGTCACCACCGCCCACCCTCGCGGCGGGCCCTTCACCTCCACCGCCCTCTGCGACGAGGAGCACGTCCTGGTCGGCGCGCCCTACTGGGCCGCCCTCGTCGACACGGACCGGCTACGAGACGACGGTCCCGCGGCCCTGGAAGGCATCCCTCTCGTCGAGGTGCACGAGACCCTGCCGCTCGTCACCCGGTACTGGAGCGCCGTCTTCGACACCCTGCCGGACGCCAGGTCGCTCTCCGCGACCGTGGTCGCACCCGACCTGCGCGCCGTACTGGAATGCATCCTCGCGGGCGCGGGGCTCGCCGTGCTGCCCCGCTACCTGTGCCAGGAGGCCCTCGACAGCGGCCGGATCACGGCCGTGGCGGAGCCTGCCGTACCCCCGCTGCGCACGTGGTTCCTCGTCCTGCGAACGGGAAGCCCGGCCCTGGCCCACCTGGCACGGGCCCGCGCTCGGCTGCTGGACGCCGCCGCACACTGGTGAGCCCCCGGTTTCCGCCCGCGGCGCGTTTCAGAAGCGGAGCGGTGGGCCACTCTTCTCCCATGACCGAACGTCCCGTGGTCAAACGCACCGCTCGCGCGATCCTGCTCGACGGTGACGACCTGATCCTCATCAAGCGCACCAAGCCCGGCGTCGACCCGTACTGGGTCACCCCCGGCGGGGGAGTGGAATCATCGGACGCCTCCGTCGTCGACGCCCTCCACCGGGAGGTCCACGAAGAACTCGGCGCGAAGATCACCGATGTCGTGCCCTGCTTCGTCGACACCGTCGAGCACATCACCGGCGGCGGGGTGACCGGCGTGAAGGTGCAGCACTTCTTCGTCTGCCGTCTCGAATCGATGGACCCGAGGCTCCGGCACGGACCCGAAGTCGACGAACCCGCGGGCGAGTACGAGATCGTCCGTGTGCCCTTCAGCCGGGTGGGCATCGCCGCGGTCCATCTGGTCCCCCTGTCCCTGCGGCACTACCTGGACGGCAACATCGAAGGCGTACGCGCCATGCACGCACCCGACCTGGGCTGAGGCCCGTCCGGGGCCGGCCGGCTGGCGCCCCTCCCCGAGCGGCCGTGGCCGGCGGTCACCCGGCGATGCCCGCCAGTTCCTCGACGGCGTCGTGCCGGATCCGCTCGCCGGGAATGCCGATGCGCAGGAGCTCGTCGACCCCGCTGCGGATCATCGCGGGCGGGCCCGAGACGAACGCGTCGTACGAGCTCCACGGCCCGTTCTCGCCCACGGCCTGCGGCAGCTGTCCGGCCAGCCCGTCTCCGACCACCGGCCGGACCGACAGCCACGGGTGCGAGCGCTGCAGCCCCAACAGCGTGTCCTTGTCGTACAGGCCGCTGTCGCTGCGCGCCCCGAAGAACACCTCCACCGGCCGCCGCTCGCCGTGTACGGCCACATCCTCGATCAGTGCCTTGATCGGCGCGATGCCGGTGCCCCCGCCCAGGCAGAGCATCCCGTTGTCCGTGGTGTGGTCCACCACCATCGACCCGGCCGGCGGTCCCAGGCGCAGGACGTCCCCGGGGCGTGCGTGGCGCACCAGCGCGTTGGAGACCCAGCCCGCGGGGACGGCCTTGACGTGGAAGGAGAGCAGCCCGTCGGCCCGGGGGGCCGAGGCGAAGGAGTAGTGGCGCCACACACGCGGCCACCAAGGGGTCTCCAGGCTCGCGTACTGGCCGGCCAGGAAGGCGTAGGGCTGGTCGGGGCGGACGGTCAGCACGGCGATGTCCGGGGTGCGCAGTTCGTGCGAGACCACCTCCGCGTGCCACCACGCGGGGGCCTTGGCCTCGTCCTCCGCCGCGGCATCGATCATGATCTGGGAGATGGCCGTGTACGCCCGCACCCAGGCGGCCTCGGTCTCGGGCCCCCAGCTCAACGTCGCGAACCGGGCGAGCGCCCCGACGAGGGCTTCGCCGACCGCGGGGTAGTGACCGGGCATGGTGCCGTACTTGCGGTGCCCGGTGCCGAGTCGGCAGAGGTAGGGAGCGAGCACCTCAGGATGGTCGATGTGCTCGGCGGCGGTCAGCAGCGCCTTCAGCAACCGGTCGCGCTGCGTGTCCATGGCCGCCGGGAACATGCCCCGCACTTCCGGGTGCCCGGTGAAGACCAGGGCGTAGAAGTACGAGGTCACTTTGTCGGCGACCGGGGCGATCTCCGCAAGGGTCCGGCGGATGAGTACGGCATCCGGTGAGGGCTCGGCCGCACCGTCCTCGGACGGTATCCGGGCCGCTTCGCGTCTGGCCGATCTGGTGGGCGGAGCGTCCATGCGGTGCCTCGCTTCGAGCATCTCGGTCGGATTGCACACGCCACGGTCATGAATCCGTGGTTCCCGGTTTCACAGCGTGCCAGCCGACTCGGAGGCCTGCGGGGAAACGCAGAAAATCCGCGATTCGAACCCACTTTCCTCCTAAGATGCGTCAACTCCCGGGCGTGCCAAAGCCACCAGCTGGTATACCTCCCGCAGATCCCGCCCTTCATAGACATGGGTCGCACGAGCGGCCAGATGCGGCCGCGCGTTGACCGCCACCGAAACGGACACCGCCTCGAAGAGGTGGATGTCGGTCCCGGAGTCCCCGTACGCCACGCAGTCGCCCCGCGTCACGCCGAACTGCGCGCACAGCCGGTCGGCCACCATGACCTTGCCTTCGGGCGTCAGAATCCCGGCCTCCTCCACGGGCCGGGTGAACGGCACTTCCGGGAAGACCGACCCATGGGCGGCATCCGCGCCCCACTCCAGCAGAAGTTCCACGAAGAACGACGGCGAAAGGGAGACCACCGCGCAGTACTCTCCGCGCTGCCGGATCTCCTGCCAGACATCCCGGATCCCGGCGAGCCAGGGAGCCCCGTCGAACGCCGCCCTGACGTGCTCCGGCGTCAGCTCGGCCCACAGCGCGTGCACGGCAACCGAGAACTGGTGGGGCCCGATCTCGCGCGCGGAGAAGGCCCGCTCCAGCATGGCGATCTCGGCACTCACACCCAGCTGACGGGAGATCTCCACGGGAGCCGCCGAGCCGTACATCAGCGTTCCATCGAGGTCGAAGAGGTGCAGGCGCGTCATAGGCATCGAGGCTAGTGGGTTCGTTTCACGTGAAACACCGCGTTTCACGTGAAACGTCGCCCGGTGCAGGATTCCCGGTCGTCAGGTTTCACGTGAAACATCGTCCCCAAATCCTCTGGACGACTCCCAGCTCATGATCCAGTCTGGCCCGGTGACACCACCACACATCACCGATCTGCCGATCCGGGCGCTGCACGTGGACGATCTCCACCGTTGCGCCGACCTGTCCGAAGATCGTGGCTGGCTCCGCGAAGACCACAAGTGGGGACTGCTTCTGGCGGCAGGCAACGGCTACGGCGTCGACGCCCCAGACGGCCAGGGCCTCGCCGCCGCCTGCATCGTCACCCGGTACGGCAGTCTCGCCTCAGGCCCCGGACTCGCTGCCATCGGCATGGTTCTCGTGGCCGACCGCTACGCCCGTCAAGGCCTGGGGCGCGCCTTGATGACCCATGTCTGCAACAACGTGCTCAAGGGCGTTCCCCTCACCCTCCACGCCACCCCCTATGGACGCCCGCTGTACGAGGAGCTGGGATTCAAAACCACAGGCCGCGCCGAGATGCTGGTGGGGACCTTCCGGGAGGAAGAAAGCTCTGACACACAGAGCACCACTCGGATCCGGCGAGCGGTCGCGGAAGACCTCGCGCACATCCTGCGCCTGGACGCCGAGGTCTTCGGCGCCGACCGCACACACATGATCACGCGGCTCCCGGCCTTCGCCGACCAACTGCTCGTCGCCGAGGACTCCCGCGCGGAGGGCGCACTCACGGGATACGCCGCGGCCTGGCCCAACATGCACACCCATGTCATCGGCCCGCTGATCGCCCGAGACACCGACACCGCCAAGTCCTTGGCCGCCGGGCTTGCCAGAGGCACGGACCGCCCGCTGCGCACCGATGTCGACGTGCGGCACGAGGAGCTCCTCGCCTGGCTCAAGGAACGCGGCCTGGAATCCGTCGCCTTCAACGCCGTCATGGCCCGGAACCTCGCCGACCTCCCCGGCGACTGGACCCGCCGTTGGGCACCGCTGACCGTGGCCGCGGGCTGAGAAAGGACCCCCTATCGTGACCGACACCCCCGAACCGGCGATCCGGCCCGCCACCGAAGCCGATCTGCCCGCCATCGTCGCCATGCTGGCCGATGACCCGCTCGGCGCCACCCGCGAGTCCCCGGAGGACCTCACCCCCTACCGGACGGCCCTGAAGCGCCTTTCCGACGACCCCAACCAGCACGTGGTCGTCGCCGTACGGGACGACCGCGTCGTGGGCACCCTCCAGCTGACGGTCGTGCCCGGCCTCTCACGCAAGGGAGCCACCCGCGCCATCATCGAAGGCGTCCGCGTCCACGCGGACGAGCGCGGCAGTGGACTGGGCACGCGGTTCATCGAGTGGGCGATCGAGAAGTCCCGTGCCGAGCAGTGCACGCTCGTACAACTCACGTCGGACGCGACCCGGACCGACGCCCACCGCTTCTACGAACGGCTCGGGTTCACCGCCTCGCACCTCGGGTTCAAGCTCCAGCTCTGAAGGCCGCGCCGTAGGCCGGGCCCACAGGTCGACGGTCCGGCCTACGAACGGGAGGATGAGTCCTCGTCTCCCGCCTGGCCGTCTGGGTGGGCGAGGCCCGGGTCACCCCGCGCTTGCGAACTCCACTGGAACGTGAATTCGTCGCCTGAGGCAGGTCACCGCGCTGTCAGCCGACGCCGCGCCAACCCTGCGGGTCGACCCCGCCGGGCACCGGGGCGGCGGGGTCGTAGGGCTCCCTCGTGAACACGAAGGAGGCCAGATCGAGGTGGCTGACCGAGCCGTCCTCGCGGCGCACCGCCCGCAGCGTCTCGCCTGCGTAGTACCCGGACAAGCCGGTCCAGGTGCCGTCTGGCTCGGACCGGAACAGGGCCGTACGGCCCGTCACCCCGACCGGCCCCAGTTCCAGCGAACCGTCCGCAATCAACCGCACCACGTGTGCCGCGGTTCCCCAGTACCAGGGGCCGCACAACTCGAGGGGCACCTGATCGGCTTCCCGGAAGGGCCGCCACGGCCGCGGGAACGGGGGCTCGGCATCCGCCACGATCCCGACGAGATCGGCGGCGACGGCCGCGGCCGGCAGCCCCGACGTGCAGTTGGCCAGCACCACCGCCGCCACGTCGTCTGCCTCGCTCAGCCACAGCCCCGCGACGAACCCGGGCAGCGAGCCGCTGTGTCCCACGAGCCTGCGCGCGCCCTGGGCCATCAACTGCATCCCGAGCCCGTAGCCGAGATCGGCGAACCCGGGCTCGGGGGGCGCCGCCGGCCGGCGCATCTCCTGTACGGACTCCGCGCCGAGCACCCGCTCGTCACCGTGCAGCAGGAAGCCGGCGAATCGCGCGAGATCCCGCGTCGTGGACCATAGCTGACCCGCCGCGGCCATCAGCCCCAGGTCCTCAAGCGGTTCCGGCATCATCACGTCGGCCCACGGGTGCACGGCCCAGCCGCCCGCGTGCGGGGCCTGAGGCAGTCCGCTCGTACGATCCAGGCCGAGGGGCTCCAGCACCTCGGCCCGCAGCACCTCTTCCCAGGGCCTGCCCCGCAGCGCCTCCACCAGCGAACCCAGCAGGGTGTAGCCGGGGTTGGAGTAGTGGTGCCTGCTGCCCGGGGTGAGCTTGAAGGGCTCCTCACCCAGCACGTCGGCGAGTTCGGGCCGCAGCGCGCCGGGGGTCCGCTCCCACCACTCGCCGGGGGTCTCCGCGGCCAGCCCGCCGGTGTGGGCCAGCAGCTGGGCGATGGTCACCCGGCCGACGGAGGTCCCCGGGAGGTGCTTCTCCAGCGGGTCCTCGAGCCTGAGCAGCCCTTCGTCCCGAAGGCGCATGACGAGAACGGCCGTGAAGGTCTTGCTGATCGACCCGATCCGGTACTGGACGTTCCCGTCCGGGCCGTGCCCCGCGACGGAGGTCCGGGAGCCCTCCCAGACCACCTCCCCACCACGCAGTACGGCCGCCACGACGGACGGTGCTCGCCCCGCGCTCTGGGCGACGGCGATCCGGTGCCTCAGCGCACGCCGGGTGGCGGGGAGCAGTTCACAGTCCTCGGCAAGCTCATCCATGATCGGATGCTACGTGTTGGCCATGTCCACGAAGCGCGAATAGTGGCCCTGGAAGGCCACCGTGATCGTCGCGGTGGGGCCGTTACGGTGCTTGGCCACGATCAGGTCGGCCTCACCGGCGCGAGGGGACTCCTTCTCGTAGGCGTCTTCGCGATGCAGCAGGATCACCATGTCGGCGTCCTGCTCGATGGAACCCGACTCACGCAGGTCGGAGACCATCGGCTTCTTGTCGGTCCGCTGCTCCGGACCACGGTTCAGCTGGGAGAGCGCGATCACCGGGACCTCAAGCTCCTTCGCCAGCAGCTTCAGGTTTCGGGACATGTCCGAGACCTCCTGCTGACGGCTCTCGGGACGGCGCGAGCCGCCCGACTGCATCAGCTGGAGGTAGTCGATGACCACGAGTGAGAGATCGTTGCGCTGCTTGAGCCGACGGCACTTGGCCCGGATCTCCATCATCGACAGGTTGGGGGAGTCGTCGATGTACAGGGGGGCGGCCGAGACGTCCGGCATCCGGCGGGCCAGCCGGGTCCAGTCATCGTCCGTCATCGTGCCCGAACGCATGTGGTGCAGCGCGACTCTGGCCTCCGCCGACAGGAGGCGCATGGCGATCTCGTTGCGCCCCATTTCGAGCGAGAAGATCACGCTGGGCAGGTTGCTCTTGATGGAGCAGGCCCGGGCAAAGTCCAGCGCGAGGGTGGACTTGCCCATGGCCGGACGTGCGGCGATGACGATCATCTGGCCGGGGTGCAGGCCGTTGGTCAGGGAGTCCAGGTCGGTGAAACCGGTGGGCACCCCCGACATCTGGCCGCTGCGCGAGCCGATGGCCTCGATCTCGTCGAGCGCGCCCTCCATGATGTCGCCGAGCGGCAGGTAGTCCTCGGAGGTCCGCTGCTCGGTGACTGCGTAGATCTCGGCCTGGGCACTGTTGACAATCTCATCGACATCACCGTCGGCCGCGTAGCCCATCTGCGTGATCTTCGTCCCGGCGGCAACGAGGCGGCGCAGGACGGCCCGCTCGTGGACGATTTCCGCGTAGTACTCGGCGTTCGCCGCCGTCGGCACGGACTGGACCAGCGTGTGCAGGTAGGAGGCCCCGCCCACCTTGCTGATCTCACCCCGCCGGGTGAGCTCGGCGCCCACAGTGATCGGGTCGGCCGGCTCTCCCTTGGCGTACAGGTCGAGGATGGCCTGGTAGATCGTCTCGTGCGAGGGCCGGTAGAAGTCGTGGCCCTTGAGGACCTCGACGACATCGGCGATGGCGTCCTTGGAGAGGAGCATGCCGCCGAGCACCGACTGCTCGGCGTCGAGGTCCTGCGGAGGGACACGCTCGAAGCCACCGCCGCCACCGTCCCAGGAGCCGCCTTCGCGGCCCCTGTCGTGCTGCTCGTCGCCGCGGCCCCGGCCCTCGCTGTTGCGGCGCGGGCGGGCGGGCAGACGGTCACTCGGACCGCTGTCGGCCCAGGGGTCGTCCATGGGCTCGGGCATGCTCACCGGGCCGCCTCCTCCCGTCCGCAACGCGGACCTCGCCGTGCAACTCTTTCTACGACACGGCTCTGACATTTGGGGCACCCGAATCGGCTGTCGGCGAGTCGGGCAACGCACCACGGTAGGGCCGGGAGCGGCGTCAGCCAATCTTGTTATCCACAGGCCCTGTGGATGAGATGTGGATGACGGCTCCAATGCTGTGGGTAACTCCCCCCAAGCTGTGCACGGACCGGGGGACGACGCTGTGGACAAAATCACCCGGGCCACCCGGATACCCAGCCTGAGCTGCGATTTCACCGTCCACCGACAGGGTGGGGGAAAAATCTTCGGCGGGGTTTCCAGAACACCTCGGACGAGGCGGGAAGAACGCCCAAGCCAACTCCCAGGTAAGGAGCAACTGGCGGTTGCATCCGTTACCTGTGGAAGATTAGATTGGGCGCATGACACAGGCCCTCGCAGCACCCACGGCGGGGCCGAGACGGCACGACCGCGAGATCCTCGCACTGGCCGTTCCCGCCTTCGGCGCCCTCGTGGCCGAGCCCCTCTTCGTGATGGCCGACAGCGCCATCGTGGGGCACCTCGGCACATCCCAGCTGGCCGGCCTCGGCATCGCCGCCGCATTGCTCACCACAGCCGTGAGCGTATTCGTCTTCCTCGCCTACGCGACCACCGCGGCCGTCTCCCGCCGCGTCGGTGCCGGAGATCTGTCGGCGGCCATCCGGCAGGGCATGGACGGCATCTGGCTGGCCCTTCTGCTCGGCATCACCGTCATCGCCGTGATGCTGCCGGCCGCACCCTCGCTGATCTCCCTCCTCGGAGCCTCGGACGGAGTCGCCCCGCACGCGATCACGTATCTGCGGATCTCCGCCCTCGGAATCCCGGGCATGCTCGTGGTGCTGGCCGCCACCGGGGTCATCCGAGGCCTCCAGGACACCCGCACACCGCTCTACGTCGCCGTCGGGGGCTTCGCCCTCAACGCGGGCCTGAACGCCGCACTGGTCTACGGCGCGGGGCTCGGTATCGCCGGCTCCGCCTGGGGCACCGTCCTGGCTCAGTGCGGCATGGCGGCTGCCTATCTTTTCGTGGTCGTCCGCGGGGCCCGCCGACACGGTGCATCCCTGCGGCCCGACGCCTCCGGCATCCGTGCCTGTGCGCGGGCCGGGACCCCGCTCCTGGTGCGCACCCTGTCCCTGCGCGCCAGCCTCATGATCGCGACCGCCGTGGCCGCTCGGCTCGGCGACGCCGACGTCGCGGCGCACCAGATCCTGCTCTCCCTGTGGAGCCTGCTCGCTTTCGCCCTGGACGCCATTGCGATCGCCGGACAGGCGATCATCGGCCGCTACCTGGGCTCGGGTGACACGGACGGCGCGAAGGCCGTCTGCCGCCGGATGGTCCAGTGGGGTATCGCTACGGGCATCGTGCTCGGCCTGCTGGTGGTCCTGGCCCGGCCCGTGTTCATCCCCCTGTTCACCAGCGACCCGGCCGTGGAGCAGGCCCTACTGCCCGCCCTGGTGGTCGTAGCCCTCTCCCAGCCCGTGTCCGGCATCGTCTTCGTGCTGGACGGGGTCCTGATGGGCGCGGGCGACGGAGGTTACCTGGCCCGGGCCATGATGGTGACGCTGGCCGTGTTCGCCCCGGTCGCGCTGCTGGTCCCGGTCCTGGGGGGCAGCCTGACGGCACTGTGGTGGGCCATGACCCTGATGATGCTGGTCCGGATGGTCACCCTTCAGCTGCGTGCCCGCTCTGGACGATGGGCGATCGCGGGTGCCACCCGATAGCTGTTTCACGTGGACAGCGCTGGGCGTGAGGGAGCGCGGCGCCGGTTGGCATGTTTCACGTGAAACATGCCTGCCAGCACGCCCCGAGAACCTCCGGGAACGGTGATGGGCCGCACCCCGATCGGGGTGCGGCCCATCACGTGCAGCCCTTAGGCGGCGACGACCTCGATGCCCACGTTCGCGGCCACGTCGGCGTGCAGACGCACGGAGACCTGGTACGAACCGAGGGTCTTGATCGGGGAGCCCAGCTCAACGCGGCGCTTGTCGACCTTCGGGCCACCGGAAGCCTCGATCGCCGTGGCGATGTCGGCCGGGGTCACGGAGCCGAAGAGACGACCGGCGTCACCCGCGCGGGTGGCCAGACGGACCTTCACACCCTCGAGCTTGGCCTTGACCTCGTTGGCCTGCTCGATGGTCGCGATCTCGTGGATCTTGCGGGCGCGGCGGATCTGCGCCACGTCCTTCTCGCCACCCTTGGTCCAGCGGATCGCGAAACCACGCGGGACCAGGTAGTTGCGAGCGTAACCGTCCTTGACGTCGACGACATCGCCGGCGGCACCGAGGCCAGAGACCTCGTGGGTCAGGATGATCTTCATTAGTCGGTCACCCTTTCCTTATCGCGCGGTGGACGTGTAGGGCAGCAGCGCCATCTCACGGCTGTTCTTGACGGCCGTGGCGACGTCACGCTGGTGCTGCGTGCAGTTGCCGGTGACGCGGCGGGCACGGATCTTGCCGCGGTCGGAAATGAACTTCCGCAGCATGTTCGTGTCCTTGTAGTCCACGTACGCGGTCTTGTCCTTGCAGAACGCGCAGACCTTCTTCTTAGGCTTGCGCACAGGCGGCTTCGCCATTGTGTCTCTCCTGTGTGATCAAGAAGTTTGGATGGAGCTGCCCTAGAAGGGCGGCTCGTCCGAGTAGCCACCGCCGGAGCCGCCGGAGCTTCCGCCCCAGCCGCCCCCGCCGCCGCCCTGCTGCTGGCCACCGGCCGGCGCGCTGGAGGCCCACGGGTCGTCGGAGGGAGCTCCGCCGCCCTGCTGGCCGCCGCTGGGGGCTCCGCCCCAGCCGCCGCCACCCTGCTGCTGACCGCCGCCGCCGTATCCACCCTGGCCACCGCGACCGGTGGTCTTGGCGACCTTGGCCGTGGCGTTCTTCAGGCTGGGGCCGACTTCCTCGACGTCCAGCTCGTAGACCGTGCGCTTGACACCCTCACGGTCCTCGTACGACCGCTGCTTCAGCCGACCCTGCACGATGACGCGCATGCCTCGCTGAAGGGACTCGGCGACGTTCTCCGCCGCCTGCCGCCACACCGAGCAGGTCAGGAACAGGCTCTCGCCGTCCTTCCACTCATTGGTCTGACGGTCGAAGGTGCGGGGGGTGGACGCGACACGGAACTTCGCGACCGCCGCACCCGAGGGGGTGAAGCGCAGCTCGGGGTCGTCGACGAGATTGCCGACGACCGTGATGACGGTCTCGCCTGCCATGGATGAACCTCTCGGCGGGGATTGCTGCTGGGCTGCTGTGCTACTCGTTCCCGGTTACCGCTGAACCGAAGTTCAGTGGGTCTCGGGGCGAAGGACCTTGGTCCGGAGAACCGACTCGTTCAGGTTCATCTGTCGGTCAAGCTCCTTGACGACCGCAGGCTCGGCCTGGAGGTCGATGACCGAGTAGATGCCCTCGGGCTTCTTCTTGATCTCGTAAGCGAGACGACGACGGCCCCAGGTGTCGACCTTCTCGACCTTTCCGTTGCCCTCACGGACGACGGAGAGGAAGTTCTCGATCAGCGGGGAGACAGCGCGCTCCTCGAGATCGGGGTCGAGGATGACCATCACTTCGTAGTGACGCATGTGGAACCCACCTCCTTTGGACTCAGCGGCCACGGTCGTTCCGTGGCAGGAGGGTCGTGATGCGTGAGCACGGCATCCACAGAGCAGACACCGCGCAGCTGTACAGACTACCTGCTCGCGTCCTTCCGGTTGAAATCCGGCAGGAGAGGTCCACAATCTGTATCCATCGGGTGTGCTCGGTGCTATGTCCTCGGCGCCCTGCCGGAGGCAGCCCGCAGCACCGCCAGCTTCAGCCAGGAGGTGCCTTCCGATGGCACAGGCAATGCGGCCCCCTCAGATCTCCCTGCTCTCGACCGACGGAAAGCCCCATCCCCTGCAGGACACCCTGATGGCGGTCACCCTCACCCTCGGCGCCGTGGCGTTCGTCACGGCCTTCTTCCACAACCTGCACCTGATCAGTTCGTGGGCCGGACTGATCGGCATCCTGACCGGCGCGTACGGACAGTTCGTCTCCGTCACGACACGCGAGCGCTTCGCGCTGATCATCGGCCTTGGCGCGTCTGCCATCGGCTTCTACCTCGGTATGTTCCACGGTGGCCTCTTCGGGGGCTGACAGGGCCGACCGGGGCACCTCCTCGGCAGGGCGCCGGCGGCACACCGGCCCGGGCCTGCGGCCCGTCCCCCAGAAGGGTGGCGCCCCTGTCGCAGTAGGCTTCGCGCCATAGCCAGCGAAGCCGCCGAGGAGACGCCCCGCATGAGCCTGTCCCTGAGGACCATCAGCCGAGAGCAGCATCTGGGTTACCTCCAGAGCCTGCCCTCGGCGAGCCACTGCCAGGTCCCGGCGTGGGCCGACGTGAAGAACGAGTGGCGTTCCGAGAACCTCGGTTGGTTCAACGAGTCCGAGGAACTCGTCGGAGCGGCACTCGTGCTGTACCGCCAGCTGCCCAAGGTGAAGCGCTATCTCGCGTACCTCCCCGAGGGGCCGGTCATCAACTGGTACGCCCCGAACCTGGAGGAGTGGCTCCAGCCGATGCTGGCCCACCTCAAGCAGCAGGGCGCCTTCACCGTGAAGATGGGCCCGCCCGTCGTCATCCGGCGCTGGAACGCGGCCGCCATCAAGGCGGGCATCCAGGACCCGAACGTGAAGCGGCTGCGCGATGTGGAGGCCTCGGTCATCGAGCCGCGCGCCTTCGAGGTATCCGACAAGCTGCGCCGCATGGGCTGGCAGCAGGCCGAGGACGGCGGCGCCGGCTTCGGCGACGTCCAGCCGCGCTACGTCTTCCAGGTGCCGCTGGCCAACCGCTCGCTGGACGACGTCCTCAAGGGCTTCAACCAGCTGTGGCGCCGCAACATCAAGAAGGCGGAGAAGGCCGGCGTCGAGGTCGTCCAGGGCGGCTACGAGGACCTGCCGACCTGGCAGCACCTGTACGAGATCACGGCCGAGCGCGACAAGTTCCGCCCGCGCCCCCTCAGCTACTTCCAGCGTCAGTGGACGGCCCTCAACTCCGAGGACCCCAACCGGATGCGCCTGTACATCGCCACGCACGAGGGCGAGCCGCTGGCCGCGGCCACGATGCTCACCGTCGGCCAGCACGTCTGGTACTCCTACGGCGCGTCCGCCAACCACAAGCGTGAGGTCCGGCCCTCGAACGCGATGCAGTGGCGGATGCTGCGCGACGCGTACGCACTCGGTGCGAGCGTCTACGACCTGCGCGGAATCTCTGACACGCTGGACGAGAACGACCACCTGTTCGGTTTGATCCAGTTCAAGGTCGGTACCGGCGGCGAAGCCGTGGAGTACGTCGGCGAGTGGGACTTCCCGCTGAACAAGGTGCTGCACAAGGCGCTCGACATCTACATGTCGCGTCGCTGACGACCCCCAGATCCACCCGCTTTCCCCACACAGTCCCGCTGCACCAGGCAGCTGCACAGGAGAGGTCCCGGACGGGCATGGCGCTCACGCTCTACGTCGACACCGCGCGCTGGCGTGCGCACCAGAAGCAGGTCCAGGACCAGTTCCCCGGGTTGGTCCCGGTCTGCAAGGGCAACGGCTACGGCTTCGGCCACGAGCGGCTGTGCGAAGAGGCGACCCGGATGGGTGCCGACCTCCTCGCGGTCGGCACCACGTACGAGGCGGCCAGCATCAAGGACTGGTTCGGCGGCGACCTACTCGTCCTCACCCCGTTCCGCCGGGGCGAGGAGCCGGTACCCCTGCCGGACCGCGTCATCCGCTCGGTGTCCTCGCTGGAAGGCGTCCGCAGCCTGGTTGGCGCCCGTGTGGTCATCGAGTGCATGAGCTCGATGCGCCGCCACGGAATCTCCGAACAGGACCTCGGCCAGCTGCACAGCGCCATCGAGGACGTGCGCCTCGAGGGCTTCGCCCTGCACCTGCCGCTGGACCGCCCGGACGGCTCGGACGCCGTGGAGGAGGTCATCGGCTGGATGGACCGGCTGCGCGCGGCCCGACTGCCGCTGCACACCATGTTCGTGAGCCACCTGCGGGCCGAGGAGCTGGCACGGCTCCAGCAGCAGTTCCCGCAGACCCGCTTCCGGGCCCGGATCGGCACCCGGCTGTGGCTGGGCGACCACGAGGCCACCGAGTACCGCGGCTCGGTGCTCGACGTCACGCGCGTGGCCAAGGGGGACCGGTTCGGCTACCGCCAGCAGAAGGCGGCCTCCGACGGCTGGCTGGTCGTGGTGGCCGGCGGTACCTCGCACGGTGTGGGCCTGGAAGCCCCGAAGGCGCTGCACGGTGTGATGCCGCGCGCCAAGGGCGTCGCCCGGGCGGGCCTTGCCACGGTCAACCGGAACCTTTCGCCGTTCGTGTGGGCGGGCAAGCAGCGCTGGTTCGCCGAGCCGCCGCACATGCAGGTGTCGATCCTGTTCGTGCCCGCCGACGCGACCGAGCCGAAGGTCGGGGACGAGCTGGTGGCGCACCTGCGCCACACCACCACGCAGTTCGACCGGATGCTCGACGCCTGAGCCGTCCCGTTCAGTCCCGGGGGCCGGTGCCCCAGTCGACCCGCTGTCCCTCCGAGGGCGCCGCGTAGCGCGGCGCCCTCGCTGCGTCCGACAGCACGAACACGTCCGGCGCCCCGTCCAGGACGCCCCCGGAGGGGTCGTCCGAGCCGTCCCGGCGTACGACGTCGTGCTCAGGGAGCAGGATGTCGCGGACGACGACGGCGCACAGGTACAGCGTGGCCAGCAGGTGGGCGGCGATCGCCAGCTGGTAGCCCTCCACGGGCAGGCCCTGGTGCTTGTCCCCGCTGTTGATGTAGGCGAGGTAGAACCAGATCCCGAGGAAGTAGGCGACCTCGCCGGCCTGCCAGATCAGGAAGTCCCGCCAGCGCGGCCGGGCCAGCGCGGCGAGCGGGATGAGCCACAGCACGTACTGCGGCGAGTAGACCTTGTTGCAGAGGATGAACGCGGCGACGACGAGGAAGGCCAGCTGGGCGAAGCGGGGGCGGCGGGGGGCGGTCAGCGTGAGCAGGCCGATGGCCCCGCACAGCAGGAGCGTCAGCCCGGTGGCATACGTGTTGGCGTCGTGCAAGGGGTTGCCCGAGCGCTGGGAGATCAGCAGCCAGACGGAGCCGAAGTCGATGGGCCGCTCCTGGCTGAAGGTGTAGAACTTCGTCCAGCCCTCCCAGGCGAAGAGCATGACGGGAACGTTCACCACGAGCCAGGCTCCGGCCGCCGCGGCAGTGGCCGCGCCGAATGAACGCCACTTGCCGGCCCGCCAGCAGAGCACGAACAGGACGCCGAGCAGCAGGACGGGGTACAGCTTGGCGGCGGTGGCCAGGCCGATGAGGGCTCCGAAGAGGACCGTCCGGCCGCGGGACCACATGAGCATCCCGGCCGCGGTCAGGGCGATGGCCAGCAGGTCCCAGTTGATCGTCGCCGTCAGGGCGAAAGCGGGTGCGAGGGCGAAGAGCAGGGCGTCCCAGGGCCGGCGGCGGTGGGTACGGGCGACGCAGACGGCGATGACCGCCGCACAGGCCATCAGCATGCCCGCGTTGGCCATCCAGTACATCTGCTCGCGGTGCTGCATGGAACCGCTGCCGGGAGTCAGCCAGGAGGCGATCTCCATGAAGAGCCCCGTGAGGACCGGGTACTCCAGGTACTCCATGTCGCCGGGGAGCCGGTCGAAGTACGGAGTCAGATTGTCGGCGAAGCCGCGGACCGCGTACAGATGCGGGATGTCGGAATAGCAGGCGTGGGTGTACTGCGAGGACGCCCCGCGGAACCAGGCCCACTCGTAGCAGGGCAGCTTCTGCACCATGCCGAGCGCGAACATGCCGATGGCGACGAGGGCCACGACGCGCACCGGTCCGAGCCAGTGGCCGCCGAGGCGGGCGTGGCGGCCGAGCGGGCCGCCGATCAGCTCACTGCCGGCTGCGGCGACCTCGTCCTGCTGCGTGGGCAGTACGGGGCGGTCCTCGTGCACCTGGGTCATGGGGGTCATCCTGCCGTACCGGGCGGGGGACGCGGGAAGGCCGCCGCACAGTGGGTGCGACGGCCTTCCTCGGCTTCACCGGAGGGCGGTGCCCGCCGATCACTGCGTGGCGGTACCGGTGGTCGATCCGGTGAGGCCGCCCGGGCGTCCCGGTCTGGCACTGGGCGAGGGGGACGGTGATCCGCTGGGCCCGCCGATGATGCCCGTACTGCTTCCGGTGGTGGTGCCGTCGTTGGTGCCGCCGCGCGTGGTGTCCGGGTCGCAGTACAGCTCCCACGGCTTGCACGGCCGGCCACCGCCCTTGGAAGGCGTCGGGGAGGGCGGCGGAGTGCTCGGCGGGACCGAGGACGGGGAGGAGGACGGCGTCACGGGTGCCTCAGGGGTGGGGGAGGGGGCGCCGGCCGAATCGGCCGTGACGCCGATGTCCTCGGCCTCCGGGAACCGCTTGACCGGGGTGCCCTTGAGGGCCTCCCCCATGTACTCGGTCCAGATCTCGGCCGGGATGTCGCCACCGTGGAGGGAGGGGATGTCACCCACGCCCTTCATGGAGATCAGGTTCTTCTCCGCCGAGTTGGGGTCGGTGCGGAAGAGGACCACGGAGGTGGAGAGCTCCGGGGTGTACCCGACGAACCAGGCCGACTTGTTCTCGTCCGTGGTACCGGTCTTGCCCGCCGCGGGCCTGCCCAGCTTCTTGGCCTTCTTGCCGGTGCCGTTCTCGACGACGTTCTGCAGCACCTTGGTGATGTTGTCCGCGACCGCGTGGTCCATGGCCCGCTGGTCCTTGGGGGCCTCGAAGCCGGACAGCTTCTCGCCGTTCTTCTCGACCGCGATCACGGAATACGGCTCGCGGTGCGTGCCGGAGGCGGCGAAGGTCGCATAGGAGTCGGCCATGCGGATGGCACTGGGGGTGGAGGTGCCCAGGGCGAAGGAGGCGTCGTTGTTGGGGTTGATCGACTCCTCCAGGATGCCCGTGGACTTCGCCACGGTCTTGACCTTGTCGTGGCCGACGTCGAAGACGAGCTGGGCGAACGGAACGTTGATGGACTTCTCCATCGCCTCGTTGAGGGTCACGTACCCGAAGGGGGTCGGGCTCTCGTTCTTCTGCTTGAAGGGCTTGCCCGAGGCGTCGCGCAGCGGCTTGCCCTCACGGTTGTTGATGACGGTGAGGTCGTTCGCCTGGTACTTGCTGTCGGCCGAGATGCCCTTGCCGTTGGAGTTCTGGGTGCCGTACTCCATGGCCGCCGCCAGCACGTACGGCTTCCAGGTCGAGCCGACCGGGACACCGCTGGTGTTGGCGTTGTTGGCGAAGTACTTCTGGTCCCAGCCCGGGCCGCCGTACAGGGCCACGAGCGCGCCGGTCTTCACGTCCACGGAGGCCGCGCCGAACTGTACGAAGGTGTCGGTGTCGGGGCGCTTCTTCTCGTCGATCAGCCCGGCGCGGATGTCCTCCACCGCCTTGGCCATGGCGTCCACCTTGGGCTTCTCGAAGGTGGTCTTGATCCGGTAGCCGCCGAGGGCCATCTGCTCGACGGTGATGCCCTTGGTCTTCATCACGTACGCCTTGGCCGTGTCGACCAGGTAGCCGATCTGGCCGGTCATGCCGCGGGCCTGCTCCGACTCGACGCGCTCGGGGAACTGCGTGTACTTAGCCCGCTCGGCCGGGTCCATGCGGCCCACCTCGACCTCGCGGTCCAGCACCCAGGCCCAGCGCTTCCTGGCGCGGTCCTCGTTGAGGGCGGGAGTGGCCGCGGCACCGATGCCGCCGTCCGGGTTGTAGAGGTTGGGGCCCTTGAGCATGGCGGCCAGGAAGGCGCACTCGGAGGGGTTCAGGTCCTGGCTGTCCTTGCCGAAGTAGGCGCGGGCCGCAGCCTGGATGCCGTAGGCGTCACGGCCGTAGTAGGCGGTGTTGAGGTATCCCGCGAGGACCGTGTCCTTCTCTTCGGAGACACCCAGCCTGATCGCGATGAAGAGCTCGGTGACCTTCCGCTTGAGCGTCTGCTCGGAGTCCAGGTAGGTGTTCTTCACGTACTGCTGGGTAATCGTCGAGCCGCCCTGGGTGGAGCCGCCCGTGCCCATGTTCCACACGGCGCGGGCGATACCCATCGGGTCCACGCCCTTGTCGGACTCGAAGGACTCGTTCTCCGCCGCGATCACGGCGTCCCTCATCGACCGGGGGATGCTCGAGATGGGGACGATCTGCCGGTTCATCGAACCGCCCGTGGCCACCATCTGGCTGCCGTCGGCCCAGTAGAAGACGTTGTTCTGCGCTTCGGCCGCCTTGTTCGGGTCCGGCGTGCTCACCATGGCGATGCCGATGCCGGCTCCGGCGATGATCACCGCGAAGAAGCCCAGGGCGGTTCCGGACACCAGCTTCCAGGAAGGGACGAAGCGCTTCCAGCCGTCCCGGTCGGACCGCGGGTAGTTGATCAGCCGCCTGTCCTGGCGGCCGGCGCCGCGCGCGCTGCCTGCTCCGCCTCTGCCACGGCCCGAAGACCCTCTCTGCGCGGCCCGGCGGGCGTCGGCGCGACTGCCCCGGGCGGGCTGCTGTGCGTACGGACCGCTGTGTGACGCGGTGGGGACGTCACGTCCGGCACCCCTGCCGGGGTGCTGCTGGGCGGCGCGGCGGGCAGAAGCCCGCCCCCCGCCCTGCGGTTGCGGCGGTTTGCGGCGGTGCTCGCTCATCGAACGACTACTCCTCGGGCAGGCGAGTGGCCTGGAAGCGGCAGATGAATTCCGGTTCCCCCCGGTGTCATGGCGCACAGACTACGCAGGCTCAAAACCCACCCAGTGCCGAAGTTCACCCCAAATCAGGCAACCTGCCCGGCGCGAATCGGTGATGTGATGCCGGTCACCATGTCTCCCCTTGTCGATGGACCCGGCCCGTTCTATCGTCTGGATGTATCGAGTCGATACATCAGCTCGACATAAAGACTCAGGGGTGGAGGAGAGGCAGGCGGATGAGCAGACGCTCCGGCATCCTCGAGTTCGCCGTCCTCGGACTGCTCCGCGAATCCCCCATGCACGGCTATGAGCTGCGCAAGCGGCTCAACACCTCGCTGGGAGTGTTCAGGGCCTTCAGCTACGGGACGCTCTACCCCTGCCTCAAGACGCTCGTCGCCAACGGCTGGTTGATCGAAGAACCGGGCAACGCCCCGGAAGACGCTCTCGCCGCTTCACTCGCAGGGCGCCGCGCCAAGATCGTCTACCGGTTGACGGCCGCGGGTAAGGAGCGCTTCGAGGAGCTCCTCTCCCACACGGGCCCCGAAACCTGGGAGGACGAGTCCTTCGCCGCCCGCTTCGCCTTCTTCGGCCAGACCGAACGAGACGTGCGCATGCGAGTGCTGGAGGGCCGCCGCAGCCGGCTGGAGGAGCGCCTGGAGAAGATGCGCGCCTCCCTCGCCCGGACGCGGGAGCGCCTCGACGACTACACGCTTGAGCTGCAGCGGCACGGCATGGAGTCCGTGGAGCGCGAAGTGCGCTGGCTGAACGAGCTCATCGAGAGTGAGCGGGCGGGACGCGATCGGAGACGATCAGGTCCGTCCGACGAAACCGAAAAATGAGGACTGCAGCTTGCAGACCTCGTCCGAGAACAAACAGGGAGCAACCGGAATGGGTTCGGTTCGCGTAGCCATCGTCGGCGTGGGCAACTGCGCCGCCTCGCTGGTGCAGGGCGTCGAGTACTACAAGGACGCCGACCCGGCGTCCAAGGTCCCCGGGCTGATGCACGTCCAGTTCGGCGACTACCACGTGCGTGACATCGAGTTCGTCGCCGCGTTCGACGTCGACGCGAAGAAGGTCGGCCTCGATCTCTCGGACGCCATCGGCGCCAGCGAGAACAACACCATCAAGATCTGCGACGTCCCGAACGCCGGTGTGACCGTTCAGCGCGGCCACACCTACGACGGTCTGGGCAAGTACTACCGCCAGACGATCGAGGAGTCCGCTGAGGCCCCGGTCGACATCGTCCAGGTCCTCAAGGACCGCGAGGTCGACGTCCTGATCTGCTACCTGCCGGTCGGTTCCGAGGACGCGGCGAAGTTCTACGCGCAGTGCGCCATCGACGCCAAGGTCGCCTTCGTCAACGCCCTCCCGGTCTTCATCGCCGGCACCAAGGAGTGGGCCGACAAGTTCACCGCGGCCGGTGTCCCGATCGTCGGCGACGACATCAAGTCGCAGGTCGGCGCCACCATCACGCACCGCGTGATGGCGAAGCTCTTCGAAGACCGCGGTGTCCGTCTCGAGCGCACCATGCAGCTCAACGTCGGCGGCAACATGGACTTCAAGAACATGCTCGAGCGCGAGCGCCTCGAGTCGAAGAAGATCTCGAAGACGCAGGCCGTCACCTCGCAGATCCCCGACCGCGAGCTGGGCGACAAGAACGTCCACATCGGCCCGTCCGACTACGTCGCGTGGCTCGACGACCGCAAGTGGGCCTACGTCCGCCTCGAGGGCCGTGCCTTCGGCGACGTCCCGCTGAACCTCGAGTACAAGCTTGAGGTGTGGGACTCCCCGAACTCCGCCGGTGTCATCATCGACGCCCTGCGCGCCGCGAAGATCGCCAAGGACCGGGGTATCGGCGGTCCGATCCTGTCGGCGTCCAGCTACTTCATGAAGTCCCCGCCGGTCCAGTACTTCGACGATGAGGCCCTGGCCAACGTCGAGAAGTTCATCAAGGGCGAGGTCGAGCGCTAGTCGAACCCCCGCACGTCCTGTCGACACCTGGACTTCGGCTGTTCTTCCGCGGAGGGTCCCCGGGCAATGTGCCCGGGGACCCTCCGCGTGTGTGACCCTTTCCCTCATGCCTGTCGTACGTGATCTGCGCGTACTCCTGCGCCTGAGGGACTTCCGCAACCTGCTCGCCGTACGGCTGCTCTCCCAGGCGGCGGACGGCGTGTACCAGGTCGCGCTCGCCACCTATGTCGTCTTCTCCCCCGAGAAACAGACCTCCCCGGCAGCCGTCGCCTCCGCAATGGCGGTGCTGCTGCTGCCCTACTCGGTGATCGGCCCCTTCGCCGGAGTGCTGCTCGACCGCTGGCGCCGACGCCAGGTCTTCCTCTACGGCAATCTGCTGCGGGCCTTCCTCGCCTGCATCACCGCGGTGCTGATCGTCGCGCACGTACCCGATTGGCTGTTCTACGCCTCGGCGCTGTCCGTGACGGCGGTCAACCGCTTCGTACTGGCCGGGGTGGCTGCCTCGCTGCCCCGCGTCGTCGGAGCCGGTCAGCTGGTCACCGCGAATGCGCTCTCCCCCACCGCGGGGACGCTCGCGGCGGTGGCCGGCGGAGGGCTGGCCTTCCTCGTCCGGCTGCTCGCGTCCGGCTCCAACGCCCTCGTCGTGCTACTCGGAGCGGGTCTCTACCTGTGTGCGGCCCTCGTCTCCCTGCGCCTGGCCGTCGGACTGCTTGGCCCCGAACACTCCGCAGGGCAGGCACACCCCTCAGTGGCCCAGGGCATCGCCCTCACCGTGCGGGGCATGGCCGAAGGCCTCCGGCACCTCGCCGCCCGGAGGCCGGCGGCCCAGGCGCTCACCGCGATGACCATGATGAGGTTCTGCTACGGAGCACTGTTCGTCATGCTGCTGATGCTCTGCCGCTACGCCTGGTCGGACAACGAAGCCGAGGGGCTGACTCTCCTGGGCATCGCAGTCGGCGCGTCCGGAGCCGGATTCTTCGCGGCCGCGGTGGCGACTCCGTGGATGGTGGGGCGACTGGGCACCCTCGGCTGGATCACCGCCTGCGCGGCGGGCTCCGCCGTGCTGGTGCCGGCCCTCGGCCTGTTCTTCGCCCCGGGTCCGATGCTGGTCGCCGCGTTCGTCCTGGGCCTGGCCACCCAAGGCACCAAGATCTCCACCGACACCGAAGTGCAGTCCCGTGTGGACGACGACTACCGCGGCCGGGTGTTCTCCGTCTACGACGTGCTCTTCAACGTCGCGTTCGTCGGTGCGGCGGCCGTGGCCGCACTCATGCTGCCCGCCGACGGCCGGTCCGTAGTGCTGCTCGTCTGCGTGTCCGTGCTCTACGCGCTGACCGCGGTGCTCCTCAGCCGTCATGGGCGATGTTTCACGTGAAACATCGCCCATGACGGCACCCCCGGTGTCGATGTTTCACGTGAAACATCGACACCGGCGCCCGAGGATCAGTCCTGGGCCGCCCACCACTCCTTGAGCGCGGCCACGGCGGCATCGTGCCCCATCGGCCCATTCTCCAGCCGCATCTCCAACAGGAAGGCATAGGCCTTGCCGATCACCGGTCCGGGGCCCACGTCCAGCACGCGCATGATCTCGTTGCCGTCCAGGTCGGGACGGATCGCGTCCAGCTCCTCCTGCTCCTGGAGCTGTGCGATGCGCCGTTCCAGCCCGTCGTAGGTGCGGGAGAGCGCGTTCGCCTTGCGCTTGTTGCGCGTGGTGCAGTCGGACCGGGTCAGCTTGTGCAGGCGGTCCAGCAGCGGCCCGGCGTCACGGACGTAGCGCCGCACCGCGGAGTCGGTCCATTCGCCGTCCCCGTAGCCGTGGAAACGCAGGTGCAGCTCGACCAGCCGGGATACGTCCTTGACCATGTCGTTGGAGTACTTCAGCGCGGTCAGCCGCTTCTTGGTCATCTTGGCGCCCACCACCTCGTGGTGGTGGAAGGAGACCCGGCCGTCCTTCTCGAAGCGGCGGGTACGGGGCTTGCCGATGTCGTGCAGCAGGGCAGCGAGCCGCAGTACGAGGTCCGGGCCGTCCTGTTCCAGCGCGATCGCCTGCTCCAGCACGATCAGCGAGTGGTCGTAGACGTCCTTGTGCCGGTGGTGCTCATCGCTTTCCAGCCGCAGCGCGGGCAGCTCGGGCAACACACGGTCGGCCAGCCCCGTGTCCACGAGCAGTCCCAGGCCGCGGCGCGGGTTGGCGGACAGGATCAGCTTGTTCAGCTCGCCCTGGACCCGCTCCGCGGAAACGATCTCGATCCGGTCGGACATGGCCTTCATCGCCGCCACGACCTCGGGTGCGACCTCGAAGTCCAGCTGCGCCGAGAACCGCGCCGCCCGCAGCATGCGCAGGGGATCGTCGGAGAAAGAGTCCTCGGGGGTGCCGGGGGTCCGCAGCACTCCGGCGGCCAGGTCCTCCAGGCCGCCGTGCGGGTCGATGAACTCCTGCTCCGGCAGAGCCAGGGCCATCGCGTTCACCGTGAAGTCACGGCGCACGAGGTCCTCGTCGATTGAGTCACCGTAGGAGACCTCCGGCTTGCGCGACGTACGGTCGTAGGCCTCCGAGCGGTACGTCGTCACCTCGATCTGGAAGTTCCGCACGGCATCGCCGACGCGCGCGTTCTTCTGGGCCCCGACGGTGCCGAAGGCGATGCCCACGTCCCAGACCGCGTCCGCCCACGGCCGGACGATCTTGAGAACGTCCTCGGGTCGGGCGTCGGTGGTGAAGTCGAGATCGTTGCCGAGACGCCCCAGCAGCGCGTCGCGGACGGACCCGCCGACCAGGGCCAGGCGGAAGCCCGCCTCCTGGAACCGGCGGCCGAGCTCGTCGGCGACAGGAGCGACCTGCAGCAGTTCACTGACCGCGCGGCGCTGCACCTGACTCAGGGCACTGGGGTTGTCTTCGTTGGCGTTCGGCACAACTGAAAAGGGTACGTGCCCGGTCCACCGGTAACCGCCCCGTTTATCGGCGACCCCGGTATGCGGCCGCCGCCGGGCTGTACCGATCATGTGGAGCAAGGGGCGGCACTCGCACACAGCGCACCTCGTTACCATTCGTGGACGCACGAAAGACGACCACTGACACTTCTAGGGACGGGCTAGCGCGTGGCCGAGGCGGCAGACATCCAAGGGGTCTCACCCGCCCCTGTCCGGCGCCGATGGCTGCGGCGCGCGATCGTCCTGCTCGCCGGGACCCCCGTGCTGGCCGCTCTCGTCTACGCCCCCGCCCCGCAAGCGGAGGCCGTGCAGGCCTCCTCCGTCGACGTCCAGCTGGTCTCGATGGCACCCAGCGCCCCGGTGAAGGGCGACACCCTCACCATCGAGGGCACCGTGGTCAACACCGGGTCCGAAACGATCACGGACGCCCATGTCGGCCTGCGGGTGGGCCCCGCACTCACGGACCGCTCGTCCATCGACGAGACCGCGGACCGCAACGGCTTCCGGGCTGGCACGGATCCCGGCGAGATCGACTCGGCCTACGCAGTGAAGATCGCCTCCTTGCCGTCGAAAGTCACCCAGAACTTCACCCTCACCGTCCCGGTGAACAAGCTCGAGCTCGACAAGGACGGCGTCTACCAGCTCGGTGTGTCCCTGTCCGGCGTGACCGAGAGCCGGCCGTCCGAGCAGGTGCTGGGCATCAAGCGGACCTTCCTGCCCTGGCAGCCCGAGGCCGCCTCCAAGCGTTCACAGCTCACCTACGTCTGGCCCCTGATCTCCGCCACCCGTGTCACGGCCGAGACCGGATCCGACGAGCTCCAGACACCGGTCTTCCTCGACGATTCCCTCTACGAGGAGCTCAAGCCGGGAGGCCGCCTGGAACAGATGGTCACGCTCGGCAGGGACCTCCCGGTCACCTGGGTCATCGATCCCGACCTGCTCTACACGGTCGACGCGATGACCAAGGGCTACCGGGTCAGGGGCCCGAACGGAAAGTCCGTCCAGGGCAAGAACAAGGCCGTGGCCGAGCAGTGGCTGAGCTCACTGGAAGCGGCCGTGCAGGGCAAGAAGGTCGTCGCGCTGCCCTTCGCGGACCCCGACCTGGCTTCCCTCGCACACCGCGGCAAGGACGTCTCGGGCACTCTGGGACAGCTACACCCGGCCACCGACAAGGCAAAGGACGCGGTGCAGACCGTCCTGCACGTCCCGGCGTCCACCGACTTCTCCTGGCCCGTGAACGGCGCCATCGACCCCTCGATCGTGAACGTGGCCACATCGGCCGGCGCCCACAACGTCCTGGCCCGCAGCGACAGCCTGGTGGAGAGCGGTGCCCTCGGCTACACGCCGTCGGCGGCCCGGCCCATCGGAGCAGGTACCACCGCCGTCGTGGCGGATGCCGAACTGTCCACCGCCTTCGAGGGCGACATGCTGAACGCCGGCAGCTCCACCCTCGCCGTGCAGCGGTTCCTGGCCCACAGCCTGGCCCTGAACCTGCAGAAGACCGACGAGCAGCGCAGCTTCGTCGTGGCCCCGCAGCGAATGCCCACCGTCAGCCAGGCCCGGTCGATGGCCGCCGCCCTGCGCGGCCTCCAGGGGGGCCGCTGGACGCAGCCGGCCGACCTCGAGGCGGCGGCTACCGCCAAGCCCGACCCCGGGGCCGCCACCCAGGTGCCGGGCGCCGGCCAGTATCCGGAAGACCTGCGCAAGCAGGAGCTGCCGGTATCGGCCTTCGAGAAGATCCGCACGACGCAGAACACCCTCGACCACTTCAAAGTGATCCTCGCAGCGCCCGACCGCGTGGAGATCCCCTTCGGCAACACCATCAACCGGGAGATGTCGACCTCCTGGCGAGGACGTCCCGACGAAGCCCGCCTCTACCGGGACCAGGTGCAGGACTACCTGATCGGTCTCACCGAGAAGGTCAAGGTCATCCCCAAGTCCGACGCCACCCTGTCCGGACACAGCGCCACCATCCCGGTCAGCGTGCAGAACAGCCTGGTGCAGGACGTGCACGACCTGGTGCTGCGGGTGAAGTCCGCCAACCCGTCCCGCCTGATGTTCGGCGACAGCGGCCAGGCGGAGCAGCAGGTCACCGTCCAGGGCGACCACACCCAGACGGTGAAGTTCCCCGCCAACGCCACCGCGAGCGGGCCCGTCGAGGTCACGGCACAGCTCTTCACCAAGGACGGCATCCCCTACGGCAAGGAACGCCGGTTCACCGTGGAGGCCACCGAGATCACTCCCACCGTGATGCTCGTGATCGCCGGCGGCGTGCTCCTGCTGGTCCTGGCAGGCATCAAGATGTACGCCAGCCGCAAGCGTGTGGCAGCCCGTGCCGCCGCGGAGGAGAGCACGCAGCCGAGTGACGAGTCCCCGGACACCGAACCGCAAAGCACCGAGGGGTCCGGCACGAGTGAGACAGTGGACCGTTGAGCGATGCCGTGGCCGGTCGGCCTGGGGACGATGAGGTGGGGTTTCGATGAACGCGCCGTACGACGGTGACCGCGCGCAGGGCACTGGCGGGCCCGCGCCCTCCCAGGGCACTGCCCCGGGCACCCCGGTGCCCGGGCAGGTTCCCGTGCCTGCGCCCGCGCCGGACCGCGACCCGTATGTCCAGGGTGCCTACGACTACGACCCGTACCGGTCCCAGGACCTGTCCGCCCAGGACCCGGTCGACGAGGTTCTCTACGACCGTGCCGCGCACCCGCCGCCGGCGCCCGGCACCTTCCAGGAGCCCGGTCCGCTCTACGCGGCCCCGAGCGCGCCCATGTACTCCCCCGATCCTCGCGTCTGGGCCCAGACCCCGCCGCCGGAACCGGACGGCCCGTCCCGGCACCTTCCGTACGGCGATCGCGCCTCCACCACCGAGTTCGTGGGGGTGGACTCGCTCGTCACACGTGCCTCGGAGGAACAGCCCGAGCCGGACGCCTTCGCGCACCTCTACCGGGACCAGGAGGCGGCGCCCCGCATCCCCGCCGAGGACGCCCCCGTCGCCGCTCCGGCCCCGAGCAAGCCGGCCGGACGTGCCGCGAGCCTGCTCAAGTCCAGCGCGCTCATGGCCGCGGGCACGATCGTCTCCCGCATCACCGGCTTCTTGAGAACCCTGGTGATCGCCGCGGCGATCGGCGTCGGCACCTTCAACGACACGTACCAGATCGCCAACACGCTGCCCACGATGATCTACGTGCTCGTCGGCGGCGGCGCCCTCAACGCCGTCTTCATCCCGCAGCTGGTCCGCGCGATGAAGAACGACGACGACGGGGGACAGGCCTATGCCAACCGGCTGCTGACCCTGGTCGTGGTGTTGCTGGCCGGCATCACCACCATCTGCGTCCTGGCGGCGCCGGTGTTCATCACGATGATGTCGCCGAAGATCGCCTCCGACCCGCAGCAGATGGACGTCGCCGTCGCGTTCGCGCGCTACTGCCTGCCCACCATGTTCTTCATGGGCGTTCATGTGGTGCTCGGTCAGATCCTCAACGCCCGGGGACGTTTCGGCGCGATGATGTGGACTCCGGTCCTCAACAACATCGTGGTCATCGCCACCTTCGGCGCCTTCATCTGGGCCTTCGGCGGCTTCACCACCTCCGGCGTCAACGCCACGACCGTCACCCCGGAAGGCGTCCGCCTGCTGGGGCTCGGCACCCTGCTCGGCCTGACCGTCCAGGCCCTGGCAATGCTCCCGTACCTGCGTGACGCAGGCTTCACACCGCGCCTGCGCTTCGACTGGAAGGGCCACGGCCTCGGCAAGGCCGCCCGCCTGGCCAAGTGGACGTTCTTCTTCGTCCTGGCCAACCAGGTCGGCCTGGTCATCGTCACCCAGCTCGCCACCTGGGCCGGTTCGGTCGCCGAGAAGCAGGGTCACCCGGGTACCGGTATCACCGCCTACAACTACGCGCTGCTGCTGTGGCAGATGCCTCAGGCGATCATCACCGTCTCCGTCATGACGGCCGTCCTGCCCCGCATTTCCCGCTCCGCCCACGACGGCGACGCCGCCGCGGTCCGCGACGACATCTCCTACGGACTGCGCACCTCGGCCGTCGCGATCGTGCCCTGTGCCTTCGCGTTCCTCGCGCTCGGCGTCCCGATGGCGACCCTGCTCTACGCGGGCTCCGGATCCGGTGCCCAGAACATCGGCTACGTCCTGATGGCCTTCGGCCTCGGCCTGATCCCGTACTCCGTCCAGTACGTCGTCCTGCGCGGGTTCTACGCCTACGAAGACACCCGGACGCCCTTCTACAACACCGTCATCGTCGCCGCCGTGAACGCGGCCGGATCGGCGGTCTCCTTCTTCGCCCTCCCCGCCCGCTGGGCGGTCGTCGGCATGGCGGCCTCCTACGGTCTCGGCTACGCCGTGGGCGTGGGCGTGGCCTGGCGCCGCCTGCGCACCAGGCTCGGCGGGGACCTCGACGGCGCCCACGTGATGCGCACCTACGCCCGACTCACCGGAGCCTGCGTCCCGGCCGCCGCCGTGGCCGGAGCGGCAGCCTACGCGGTCACCCAGTGGCTGGGCAGCGGAGTATTCGGTTCCGCCACGTCCCTGGTCGTCGGCGGTATCGCCCTGGCTGCCGTGTTCCTCATCGCGGCCAAGCGGATGCGGATCGAAGAGCTCAACGCGATGGTCGGGATGGTCCGCGGGCGTTTGGGGCGCTGATGCGCACAACCGTCGCCCCCTTTCGTGTGTCGTGCATAGCGTCGGACTGTGGGCACAATTGGCATGGCTTCGCAGACTGGCCTACAGCGCGCAACGGATGGGGAGGCAGGAACGACGGTGGCGGAACGTAGCACGGCTGCCGTCGACGTGGCCGACAACGACGGCGACGAGCCGTCTGCCGCTCAGGCGGCGAAGGCCACGTCCGACGGGGTGGACACCCAGAACGGACGAGCCGCGGACGGACCCATGCCCGACAAGGACGGCGAACGCACGAACACGGCCTCCACGGCCGCACCCGAACTCCACAGCGGTCACAAGCTCGCCAGACGCTACCGGCTGGAAGAGTGCGTCACCCGTGTGGACGGATTCAGCAGTTGGCGCGCGATGGACGAGAAGCTGCGCCGGGCCGTGGGCGTCCATCTGATGCCGGCCGACCACTCACGGGCGCGCGCCGTACTGGCCGCCGCCCGCTCGTCCGCCCTCCTCGGCGACCCGCGCTTCGTCCAGGTCCTCGATGCCGTCGAGGAGAACGACCTCGTCTACGTCGTCCACGAGTGGCTGCCCGACGCCACCGAGCTCACCGCCCTGCTCGCCGTGGGCCCGCTGGAGCCGCACGAGGCCTACCAACTGGTCAGCCAGGTCTCCCAGGCGATGGCAGCCGCGCACCGCGAGGGCCTCGCCCACCTTCGCCTCACGCCGAGCGCGATACTGCGCACGTCCACGGGCCAATGGCGCATCCGAGGCCTGGCCGTGAACGCCGCGCTGCGCGGCATCACCAGCGAGACCCCGCAGCGGGCCGACACCGAAGCCATCGGCGCCCTGTTGTACGCGGCCCTCACCCAGCGCTGGCCCTACGAGAGCGATGCGTACGGTCTCACCGGTCTGCCCAAGGGCGTCGGTCTCATCGCCCCCGACCAGGTCCGCGCGGGCGTCCACCGGGGCCTGGGCGAGCTCGCCATGCGTGCGCTCGCCAACGACGGGGCCACTGCCTCCCGCCAGGAGCCGGCCTGCACCACCCCGGAAGAGCTGTCCAAGGCCGTGGCCGCGATGCCCCGTATCCGGCCGCCGGAGCCGGCCTTCACGGCCCCGCCGGAGTACCAGCACACCACCTACCAGCAGGGCAGCTACGGCCGCACCACGCCGTCCGGCGTGACCACCGTCCAGCGCACCGTCGTGCCCCCGCCGGCGCCGTTGCAGAGCCGCACCGGCCGCGCGCTCAAGTGGGGCGTCGCCGCCCTGCTCATCGCCGCCCTCGGCCTGGGCAGCTGGCAACTGGCGGACACCCTCCTGGAACGCGGCACCCAGAAGGGCAACAGCGGCACGAGCAACAACAACACCAAGCCCGGCACGGACGACAGCGGGGAGAAGAAGGAGCCGACCCAGATCGCGATCACGGGTGCCCAGGAATACGCCCCCGACGGCAAACCGCAGAACCCCGAGGACGTCTCAAAGACGTACGACGAGGACGCCTCCAGCTACTGGCGCACCAAGAGCTATTTCGACGGCCCCGAAGTGAAGATCAAGGACGGCCTCGGCATCGTCTACGATCTCGGGTCCGAGCAGGAGGTCAGCGCAGCCTCGATAGCGCTGAAGCACGGCGGCTCGCACACCACCCTCACGCTGTACGCGACCGACTCCAAGTCCCCCAAGGGCTCCGTCGACTCCATGGTGAAGATCGCCGGAATTACCACCTCGGACACCAATCTCCAGCTGGCCGCCGAGAAACCGGTCAAGACGCGGTACGTGCTTGTGTGGATCACCGCCATGCCGCAGGCACCGGCCGACATGTTCAGCGACGCCGGTTACAAGCAGGCCATCACGGACGTGAAGTTCTCGGGCTGACCGCACAACCGGGAGGGGCTCACCGTTGGACGACACGACACCCGGCGCGTGCAGCGACCAGGAGCTTCTGGCGCTGCACGTGGGTGGTGATCCCGATGCCTTCGGAGAGCTCGTGCGGCGGCACCGGGACCGGTTGTGGGCCGTGGCGCTGCGGACGCTCGGGGACCGGGAGGAGGCCGCGGACGCCGTGCAGGACGCCCTGGTCTCGGCCTACCGGTCCGCGCACACCTTCCGGGGGGAGTCGGCCGTCACCACCTGGCTGCACCGGATCACCGTCAACGCGTGCCTCGACCGTGCCCGCAAGGCCGCCTCGCGCAGGACCGCGCCGCTGAACGACACGGAGCGCCTGGAGAGCCTTCTGGAGCCCCACGAGTCCGCCGAGGCACCCGCCGAGCGCCAGGACCTCCACCGCCAGCTCCTGGCCGCCCTGAGTACCCTCCCGGACGAGCAGCGGGCCGTGCTGGTCCTCGTCGACATGCAGGGATACCCCGTCGCCGAGGCCGCCGATGTCCTCGACGTACCCATCGGCACGGTGAAGAGCCGGTGCGCACGCGGGAGGGCAAAGCTCCTGCCGCTCCTCACTCATCTGCGCGCGAATGCCGGGGATAACACCGCCGCCGAGCGGGGAAGGAACCGGACGCCGGGCACGCCCGTCCCACCGGCGACGGCACAACCCCGGCAACCAGACACAGACGCTGTGAAGGGCGGAGGTGGACGACCGTGAGCCCTGCGACGGGCACGCCCGGCACGACCGGAACGATCCGGCACCCGGACGTCTCGGAGATCTCCGACCTGACCGAAGGGCTCCTCTCCCCGTCCCGTACCGGGGAAATCCGCCGTCACCTGGAAGGCTGCGCCCTGTGCGCCGATGTCCGCTCCTCCCTGGAGGAGATCCGCGGGCTCCTCGGCACCCTGCCCGGTCCTGCCCGCATGCCGGCGGACATCGCCGGGCGGATCGACGCGGCCCTCGCCGCCGAGGCCCTGCTCGACGCGACCCAGCCGCGGGACCAGGCCGGTCCGTCCCCCCGCCCCCGCGCTGCGGACCGCGCCGTCTCCCGTGCAGCAGCGCCCTCCGGTCACCCGACCGGCCCAACCGGTCCGGGGCGTCGCCGCGCCCGTCGCCGGATCGCCGTCCTCGGCGGTCTGGCCGGCGCCGCCGCGTGTGCTCTCGGCCTCTTCCTCTTCGTCGACTTCTCCGGTGCCCCGCACCCGCACACCGCGGCCTCGGACTCCGCCGCCCACCCACCCGTCGGCGAGGCCGCCGGCGGGACCTTCACCGCGCAGGGCCTGCAGGACAGCGTTCAGCGGCTCATCGCGCCCGGAGCGGCCGCCAAGAGTGACCCCGGCGAGCGGAACACCCCCTTCGGGCTGGACGACACCGCCGGCGCTTCCGGAGTCGCTCCCGAGGGCAAGCGGGTGGCGCCCGCGGTCGCCTCCTGCGTTCAGGACGCCACGGGCCGATCGGACGCCCCACTCGCCGCGGAGCGCGGCAGCTACCAGGGCGCCCCGGTCCATCTGCTCGTCCTGCCCCACGCCGGCGACGACTCGCGCGTGGACGCCTACCTCGTCGACACCACGTGCGAGAGCACGGGCTCCGCCGCTCCCGGAAAGGTCCTCCTGAAGAACACCTATCCGCGAAGCTGACCCGTTCAGGTCCGCACTGCGACAGGTGGGGAATGCAGGCGCCGTAGGATCCGTTGGGTGGGGTGAGAGTCCGCACCGGCCCCCGGTAGGCAGCACGCAGTCCGCAGAGACGAGGAAGAAACCCGTGAGCGACGTTCGAAACGTGATCATCATCGGCTCCGGGCCGGCCGGTTACACCGCCGCCCTGTACACCGCACGCGCTTCGCTCAAGCCCCTGGTCTTCGAGGGCGCCGTCACCGCCGGTGGCGCGCTGATGAACACCACCGAGGTGGAGAACTTCCCCGGTTTCCAGGACGGCATCATGGGCCCGGACCTGATGGACAACATGCGGGGCCAGGCCGAGCGCTTCGGCGCCGAGTTGGTTCCGGACGACATCGTGGCCGTGGACCTCACCGGCGAGATCAAGACCGTCACCGACACGGCCGGCACCGTGCACCGTGCGAAGGCCGTCATCGTCACCACGGGTTCGCAGCACCGCAAGCTCGGTCTGCCCAACGAGGACGCCCTCTCGGGCCGCGGCGTCTCCTGGTGCGCCACCTGTGACGGGTTCTTCTTCAAGGACCACGACATCGCCGTCGTCGGCGGCGGTGACACCGCGATCGAGGAGGCCACCTTCCTCTCCCGGTTCGCCAAGTCCGTCACGATCGTCCACCGGCGCGACAGCCTGCGCGCCTCCAAGGCCATGCAGGACCGCGCCTTCGCCGACCCGAAGATCAAGTTCGCCTGGGACAGCGAGGTCTCCGAGATCCGCGGTGAGCAGAAGCTCTCCGGCCTCACCCTGCGCAACACCAAGACCGGTGAGACCTCCGAGCTGCCCGTGACCGGCCTGTTCATCGCCGTCGGCCACGACCCGCGCACCGAGCTCTTCAAGGACCAGCTGGACCTTGACGACGAGGGCTACCTCAAGGTCGACGCCCCGTCCACCCGCACCAGCGTCACCGGCGTGTTCGGCGCCGGCGACGTCGTGGACCACACCTACCGTCAGGCCATCACCGCCGCGGGCACCGGCTGCTCCGCCGCCCTCGACGCCGAGCGCTTCCTCGCCGCCCTCGCGGACGCCGAGAAGGCTCACGCAGCGGTCTGACCGGTCCCACCCCGCACCAGCCCCACACACCCCACCCCGCAGGAAGAACAAGGAGGCCGCTGTGGCCGGCACCCTCAAGAACGTGACCGACGCCGACTTCGACGCCGAGGTCCTCAGGAGCGACAAGCCCGTACTTGTCGACTTCTGGGCCGCCTGGTGCGGACCGTGCCGCCAGATCGCCCCGTCTCTGGAGGCCATCGCCGCCGAATACGGCGACCAGATCGAGATCGTCAAGCTCAACATCGACGAGAACCCGGCCACCGCGGCCAAGTACGGCGTCATGTCCATCCCGACGCTCAACGTCTACAAGGGCGGCGAGGTCGCCAAGACCATCGTCGGCGCCAAGCCGAAGGCCGCCATCCTGCGTGATCTCGCTGACTTCGTCGAGGTCAAGACCGTCTGACGACGGCCGATGTTTCACGTGAAACGGGCCCACCCCCCTCGTAGGGGTTGGGCCCGTTTCCGTGTTTGCCATCAGAGCGGCCGTAGGGCCGGCTCCTTGCGCGCGCCGCCCAACAACCGGTCCAGAGCCAGCTCGACGTCTTCCTTCCAGGACAAGGTAGACCGCAATTCCAGCCGCAACCGGGGATGAGCCGGATGGGGGCGTACGGTCTTGAAGCCAACGGCCAGGAGATGGTCCGCCGGAAGCAGGCAGGCCGGGCCCTCCCACCGCGCGTCCCCGAACGCCTCGATCGCCCGGAACCCCCTGCGCAGCAGGTCCTTGGCCACTGTCTGAACCATGACCCGGCCCAGTCCCTGTCCCTGATATCCCGGCATGATCCACGCGGTGATCAGTTGGACGGCGTCCGGCGAGACCGGACTCGTCGGGAAAGCGGTGGACCGGGGGACGTACGCCGGTGGTGCATACAGCACGAACCCCACCGGAACGTCGTCCACGTAGACCACACGGCCGCAGGATCCCCACTCCAGCAGGACAGCCGAGATCCAGGCCTCCTTCTCCGTCGCCGCGGTGCCCGTCTTGACGGCGGCCTCACCGCTGACCGGATCCAGTTCCCAGAAGACGCAGGACCGGCAACGACGCGGCAGGTCTTGGAGGTTGTCCAGCGTGAGCGGTACCAGCCGACGACCCATGACGGCATCGTATCCACTGGTCCCTCGTTCTTCGACAGCAAGACGAAGGGGCGGGTCACGCCGGTTCGCACCGGCACGATCCGCCCCTCGGCCTGCCCGGGATCACTCTCCAGGCAGGCCCTGGTCCAGCACCCGGCCCTCGCCCGGTGCCAAGGTCCCCAGAATCCGCTCCAGATCCTCCATCGAAGCGAACTCGACCGTGATCTTGCCCTTCTTCTGGCCCAGGTCCACCTTCACCCGCGTCTCGAAGCGATCCGACAGCCGCGTCGCCAGCTCACTGAGCGCCGGAGACACCCGGGTTCCCGCACGCGGGCCTTTCGGCTTCACCGCGCTCGAAGGCTCCGAACCCATCAGCGTCACGATCTCCTCGACCGCACGTACCGACAGCCCCTCGGCCACGATCCGGTGCGCCAGCCGGTCCTGCTCCGCAGAATCCTCCACTGAGAGCAGCGCTCGCGCGTGCCCCGCCGAGAGCACACCGGCAGCCACCCGGCGCTGCACCGGCGGCGACAGCTTCAGCAGTCGCAGGGTGTTCGACACCTGAGGGCGGGAACGGCCGATCCGATCGGCCAGCTGGTCGTGCGTGCAATTGAAGTCCTGGAGCAGCTGGTCGTAGGCCGCGGCCTCTTCCAGCGGGTTGAGCTGGGCCCGGTGAAGGTTCTCCAGCAGGGCGTCCAGCAGCAGCTTCTCGTCGTCCGTCGCACGAATGATCGCCGGAATGGCCTCCAGTCCGGCTTCCCGGCAGGCACGCCAGCGCCGCTCACCCATGATCAGCTCGTACCGGCCAGGTGCAGACTGGCGCACCACGACCGGCTGGAGCAGACCCACCTCCTGGATGGAGGTCACCAGCTCGGCGAGCGCGTCTTCGTCGAACACCTCACGCGGCTGCCGCGGGTTCGGGGTGATCGTGTCCATCGGAAGCTCAGCGAACGTCGCTCCCGCCACCTCATTGGCCTCGGCCGCCGGCTCCGCAGCAGGCTCGTCCACCGGGAGAACCGCGAGCGATGTTTCACGTGAAACATCGGCCTGCGACAGAGCCGCAAGCTTCGCCGCCGCGATCCCGCGCTCGGAGGCCAGCTCCGGCACCGCCGTCGGTGACGCGGAGCCGGCTCCACTCGCCGGCAACGCCTTCTCCTGCGGAGCCTGCGGGATCAGCGCGGCGAGCCCCCGTCCCAGACCTCTACGTCGCTCACTCACTGGATCCCCTCCGCCATACTCTGCGTGCTGTTCATACCCGCGCCCAGATGGGCGTGCTGGGACTCGTACTGCATTCCGACCCCCCGATACGCGATCTCTCGCGCCGCCTCCAAGTAGGAGAGGGAACCACTGGAACCCGGGTCATACGTGAGCACCGTCTGCCCGTAGCTGGGTGCCTCGGAGATGCGCACCGACCGGGGGATGCTCGTCCGGAGCACTTCCTTGCCGAAGTGGCTGCGCACCTCGTCCGCCACCTGCGACGCGAGCCGGGTCCTGCCGTCGTACATCGTCAGCAGGATCGTCGACACATGGAGGGCCGGGTTGAGGTGGGCCCGCACCAGATCGACGTTGCGCAGCAGCTGGCCCAGGCCCTCCAGCGCGTAGTACTCGCACTGGATCGGGATGAGGACTTCAGCGCCGGCCACCAGGGCGTTCACCGTCAGCAGGCCGAGCGAGGGCGGGCAGTCGATCAGGATGTAGTCGAGGGGCTGGTCGTACGCCTGGATCGCCCGCTGGAGCCGGCTCTCCCTCGCCACCAGCGACACCAGCTCAATCTCCGCACCCGCCAGATCGATCGTGGCCGGAGCGCAGAAGAGCCCCTCCACGTCGACCACCGGTTGGACGACCTCCAGCAGGGGCCGGCTATCCACGAGGACGTGGTAGATGGACGGAACGTCGGCGTGGTGATCGATGCCCAGAGCGGTGGATGCGTTCCCCTGCGGGTCGAGGTCGACCACGAGGACCCGGGCCCCGTTCAGAGCCAGCGAGGCCGCCAGGTTCACGGTCGTCGTGGTCTTGCCCACGCCGCCCTTCTGGTTGGCGACCACGATGACGCGGGTCCGCTCCGGGCGCGGCATGGCCGCACCGGAACGTCCCATCGCCTCTACCGCCAGCTGGGCGGATCGGCCGACAGGCGTCTCGTTGTCCACGAGAGGTGGGGGTGATGTTTCACGTGAAACATCCTCACCCACGCGTTCAGAGCGGGGACCGGGGACCGGGTCGGCCATCGGCCCCGCGAGGTTGGCGTCGGACCGCACGGTGTCACTCTCCTCGACATCAGGCTCGCGATGAGCAGAGCCTGCCATGTCACCGGGGTCGCGAACCAGCGGGGCCCGTACTCCTGTGGATGAATCCACCGATGTGGACAACTCCGTCCCCCTTCCCTCCTTGCGCTGGAGGGGGGACGCAGCCGCACGACCGCGGCTGATGATTCCGTGCAGCAGAGAGCGACGTTTCACGTGAAACACGATGCCCGGACGGAGTCTTCAGGCCTCTACGACACTCCGAAATGCATACCTACAGGGCCCAACACGGACGAAATCTCCGTGCGGGCCCCACACAACCAGCGAATCAACGACGCCGGCGAGACCTGCCGACCCTGGCAGCCTTAGCCCGCTTGGCCGCGAACCTCACCCCACCGGGGCTTTCTCCGACCTCGACCCGGACCACCGTCGACAGCGGATCCACCAGGCCCTCGCCCACCTGCAGCACCGAGGTCTTCACCACACCGAGCTTGGTCAGCGCCGTCTTCGCCGACACCAGCTCCTCCTCGGCGGTGTCGCCCTTGAGGGCCAGCATCTCGCCGTACGGACGCAGCAGGGGCACGCCCCAGCCGGCCAGCCGGTCCAACGGAGCCACTGCACGCGCCGTCACCACGTGCACCGGCTGGAGCTTGCCGAGGACCTCCTCGGCCCGTCCGCGCATGACCGTGACGTGGTCGAGGCCCAGCAGTTCCACGGCCTCCTGGAGGAAGGTCGTCCGCCGCAGCAGCGGCTCAAGCAATGTGATCTTGAGATCCCGTCGCACCAGCGCGAGCGGGATACCGGGCAGACCCGCACCCGAGCCCACGTCGCACACGGTGACGCCCTGGGGCACCACCTCCGACAGCACTGCGCAGTTCAGCAGGTGCCGCTCCCACAGCCGCGGCACCTCACGCGGCCCGATCAGGCCGCGCTTGACTCCCGCGTCCGCGAGCAGCTCGGCATACCGCACAGCTTCCGGGAAAAACTCACCGAACACCGCGCGCGCCTCCTCGGGCGCCTCGGGAAGCTCAGCTGCCTCCGTCACGGGACCGTCCTTCCGTACCTCGTGGTTCTGAGGACCACGTATTCAAGATGCCGTGTCGTTCACATGCCAGGCTGACAAACATCGGCCCCGCCTGCGACACAGACGGGGCCGAGCATTCATGCCGGCGATCAGGCCGGGAGCACAACGACGAAGCGCTGCGGCTCCTCGCCCTCGGACTCGCTCCGCAGACCGGCGGCCGCCACGGCGTCGTGGACGACCTTCCGCTCGAACGGGGTCATCGGAGCCAGCTTCAGCGGCTCGCCGGACGCCTTCACATCAGCTGCCGCCTTCGCGCCCAGAGCCGCCAGCTCCTCACGCTTCTTCGCGCGGAACCCGGCGATGTCGAGCATCAGCCGGCTGCGGTCCCCGGTCTCCCGGTGGACGGCCAGGCGGGTCAGCTCCTGCAGGGCTTCCAGGACCTCACCGTCGCGGCCCACGAGCTTCTGCAGGTCGCGGCTGGCGGAGTCACTGACGATCGACACCGCAGCACGGTCCGCCTCGACGTCCATGTCGATGTCGCCGTCCAGGTCTGCGATGTCCAGCAGACCCTCAAGGTAATCGGCCGCGATCTCACCCTCCTGCTCGAGGCGGGTCAGGGTGTCGCCACTCTCAGCGGCGGCGGTGGTGGTGCCTTCCGTCACGGGAGGGACTCCTTCTTACTTCTTGGAAGAGGGCTTGCTGGGCGTCTGGCGCTGCGATTTCGTCTGCCGCTTCGGCTGCTGCCTCTTCGCAGCACCACCGCTCGCGGCATCCGAATCGGCCGTGGCCTCGGAACTCTTGATCACCGAGCCGTCAGCCTGCGCGGCCAGGCCCTGCTTCGACAGCGCCGTGATGAACTTCCGCTCGTTGTCGTTGCGGTCCGGGCCCTTGGCCACGATGTCGGCGACGATCTTCTTCTTGCCCCGGCCCTTGACCTCACCGTGCGAGCTGGCGTGCTTGAGCAGCCGCGTCAGGTACTGGTCCTGCGCCTTGCTGCCCGGCGTCGGGTTCTGGTTGATCACGTACATCTGCTGACCCATGGTCCAGACGTTCGTGGTGAGCCAGTAGACGAGGACACCGACGGGGAAGTTGATACCCATGACCGCGAAGATCACCGGGAAGATGTACATCAGCATCTTCTGCTGCTGCATGAACGGCGTCTTGACCGACAGGTCGACGTTCTTCTGCATCAGCTGACGCTGGGTGTAGAACTGCGACAGCGACATCATGACGATCATGACCGCGGTCACGATCCGGACGTCCGTCAGCGAGGCGCCGAGGGCGGCGACCTTCTCGGAGCTGTCCATGAACTTGGCGGCGATCGGCGCACCGAAGATCTTGGCCTCACGGGCACTGTCGACGAGCTGCTGGTTGAGGACACCGATGGTCTTGCCGTCGGCGATGTTCGCCAGCACGTGGTAGAGCGCGAAGAAGAACGGCGACTGCGCCAGGATGGGAAGGCACGAGGAGAGCGGGTTGGTACCCGTCTCCTTGTACAGCTTCATCATCTCTTCGGACTGACGCTGCTTGTCGTTCTTGTAGCGCTCCTGGATCGCCTTCATCTTCGGCTGGAGCGCCTGCATGCCACGCGTCGCCTTGATCTGCTTCACGAAGAGCGGGATCAGGCAGATACGGATCAAGACCACCAGGGACACGATGGACAGGCCCCAGGCCCATCCACTGTCCGGCCCGAAGACCGCCCCGTACAACGAGTGGAACTGGACGATGATCCAGGAAACGGGTGTGGTGATAAAGCTGAACAGACCGGCGATCGTGTCCACTAATCAGGCTCCTTGAGCATTGCGAGATCTACGCAACGCACTGCGCAGCTGCTCGTGCCAACGCGGGCGTTTACGGGGTGGGACATGGTCCACGCCACCCGGGGACCACGGATTGCACCGCAGGATCCGCCAGGCGGTCAGGGCTGTCCCCTTCACCGCACCATGCCGGTCGATGGCCGTGTACCCGTAGTGCGAACACGACGGGTAGTAGCGGCACACCGGCCCGAGCAGCGGACTGATCGTCCACTGGTACAGCTTGATCAAAGCGAGCAGCGGGTACTTCATCGAGCCACGCCTCCCAGGAGCCGCGCCAGAGCGGCATCCAGGTCCCGGGCCAGTTCGGGGCCGGCATCACCCGCTCCGGGCAAGGCTCGTACCACCACCAGGCTACCGGCGGGCAGCTGAGACAGCCGCTCGCGCACCAGATGGCGAAGGCGGCGCTTCACCCGGTTCCGCGTGACGGCATTGCCGACGGCCTTGCTGACGACGAAACCCGCACGCGACGAGGGATCGATCTCCCCCCGACTCGTGCGGGTCCGTTGCACCGCTTGTACGTAGGTGGACGACGAGGAGTGGGCGACCGGCCCGACGTCCTCGGCGTACCGCGCTCGCGAATTCCTCGCGCCGCCTCAGCCGATTCTCGGGAGACAGCACGACGTCACGACCTGAGCGTTGTTACGCGGACAGGGCGGCGCGGCCCTTGGAACGGCGGTTCGCCAGGATCGCGCGGCCGGCACGGGTACGCATCCGCAGGCGGAAGCCGTGGGTCTTGGCGCGACGGCGGTTGTTCGGCTGGAAGGTGCGCTTGCTCACTCGGGGGCTCCAGAGAATGAATCGTTGTGGCGGGACATCGCCTGGCTGTCACCGTGCGCCCACGAGGAAACTCGCGTGTTCGCCCGAGTGGCACCGCTAATTGATCACTATCAGTGACCTTCGCCCATCGGTAGGCAGGCGGCAGCAGCCATCGACAACTCGACCTCGTTACGGTACGCGCGGCTACGCCATCCGGTCAAACCGAGCCTGCCCCACCCTCCACTGTGCACAGGCTGTGGACAACGACTTGAACCGCGGCCTCTGGCCTGACTACCGTTGCCTGACCCCGGATTTTTTGTCCCGACCGTCCCAAAGAACCACACATTCGTGGGACCCCTGTGAGAGAGCGTGCTCTGTGGCTGACGTACCTGCCGATCTTGCCGCAGTGTGGCCAAGGGTGCTCGAGAAGCTCCTCGGTGAGGGACAGCCGGGCATCGAGCCCAAGGACAAGCAGTGGGTCGAGCGGTGTCAGCCCCTGGCACTCGTCGCCGACACCGCCCTGCTCGCCGTCCCCAACGAATGGGGCAAGCGCGTCCTCGAAGGCCGCCTCGCCCCGCTGATCAGCGATGCGCTCAGCCGGGAGTGCGGCCGCCCCATCCGGATCGCCATCACCGTGGACGACTCCGCCGGCGAGCCCGCCCCCGCCGCTCCTCCCGCCCAGCAGCCCGGCGGCTACGAACCGTACGGCGGCCAGCGTCCGGGCGGCGGCGGTCCCCCGGACGACCAGCTCCCCGCGGCCCGCCCGGCCTATCCGGACTACCAGCAGCCACGCCCCGAGCCCGGCGCGTGGCCCCGCGGCGGGCAGCAGGACGACTACGGCTGGCAGCAGCCGCGGCTGGGCGGCTTCCCCGAACGCGACCCCTACGCTTCCCCGCAGCCGGGCTACCTCCAGCAGGCCGAGTCCTCGGGCTACGACCAGCAGAAGTACGACCCGCCCTCCTATGACAAGGGTTCCTACGAACAGCAGCAGTACGAGCAGTCGCCGTACGAGCAGCAGTCGCACCAGCCCCATCAATCCCATCAATACGAGCAGCAGTCGTACGAGCAGCCCGCACCGCGCCCGGCCCCCGGCCGGCCCGCACCGCCCCCGGTCCCGTCCGGCGGCTCCACGTCGGGCCCGCTGGAGCCGACCGCCCGACTGAACCCCAAGTACCTCTTCGACACGTTCGTCATCGGTGCGTCCAACCGCTTCGCGCACGCCGCCGCGGTGGCGGTCGCCGAGGCGCCGGCGAAGGCGTACAACCCGCTCTTCGTCTACGGGGAGTCGGGCCTCGGCAAGACGCACCTGCTGCACGCCATCGGGCACTACGCCAGGAGCCTCTACCCGGGCACCCGCGTGCGGTACGTGAGCTCCGAGGAGTTCACCAACGAGTTCATCAACTCGATCCGCGACGGCAAGGGCGACGCGTTCCGCAAGCGCTACCGCGAGATGGACATCCTGCTCGTCGACGACATCCAGTTCCTCGCGAGCAAGGAGTCGACGCAGGAGGAGTTCTTCCACACCTTCAACACGCTCCACAACGCGAACAAGCAGATCGTCCTCTCCTCCGACCGGCCGCCCAAGCAGCTCGTCACCCTGGAGGACCGGCTGCGCAACCGCTTCGAGTGGGGCCTGATCACAGATGTCCAGCCCCCCGAGCTGGAGACCCGCATCGCGATCCTGCGCAAGAAGGCGGTCCAGGAACAGCTCAACGCCCCTCCGGAGGTGCTGGAGTTCATCGCCTCCCGGATCTCGCGCAACATCCGGGAGCTGGAGGGAGCGCTGATCCGGGTCACGGCCTTCGCGAGCCTCAACCGGCAGCCGGTCGACCTGGGCCTCACCGAGGACGTTCTGAAGAACCTGATCCCCGGCGGCGAGGACAGCGCACCGGAGATCACCGCCAGCGACATCATGGCGGCCACCGCGGACTACTTCGGCCTGACCGTGGACGACCTGTGCGGCTCCTCGCGCAGCCGGGTGCTGGTCACCGCGCGGCAGATCGCCATGTACCTGTGCCGTGAGCTCACCGACCTGTCGCTGCCCAAGATCGGGGCGCAGTTCGGCGGCCGCGACCACACCACGGTCATGCACGCGGACCGCAAGATCCGCGCTCTGATGGCCGAGCGGCGCTCCATTTACAACCAGGTCACGGAGCTCACCAACCGCATCAAGAACGGCTGAGCGCGAGCCCCTGGTCGGCTGGACAGGTCCCGCCTCAACCCTCCTTCAAACACATTCAGAGGGCGCTCCCGGTCCACAACGGGGGCGCCCTTCTTCGTGCGTGCGCCCCTGACCTGTTCGAATACGCCCCCTGGGGAGCAACTCATCCACAGATTCGGCGACTTTCTTCCGTCCACACCCTGGGGACTGTCCGCGTCACCCACAATCTGTCCACAGGGGTGCCGGGTGAGGATCCATCAGACCAGGTCAGGACCCTGTGGATTTGTGCGCAACCGCCATCCACACCCTGTGGACAACCATCTCGTCCACACCCCCGCCCCCGCCGTTGTCCACCGCCACCCCACAGGTTCCCTCATGCTGTGCACAGGTTTCCCGGACTTCTCCACACCCTTGTCCACTGTTCGGCAACCCGCCACCCCCTCTCACCGCCCGGAGTGAAAGCCGTCACACGGATGTAGACGTTTGGGCTGTGGAGTAACGGGGGAAAGCTGGGGACACACCTGTGGAGTAGTCGGGGCCACCTGGGGACAGCCTGTGCAGAACTTTTCGTTCTCCACAGGGACACCGTGTTGTCCACCGGTGCCACCCACAGGGCCGGTGGATAAAAAACGCCCTCTGACCTGCAGCAACAGGGTTATCCACCGTTTCCACAGGCCCTACTACTACCCCCATGGAGAGTGAGGCCGGTTTCGGTTTTCAAGCAGGACCTGTGCACAACTCGCCGGTCGTCCGTCCCGGCACCTCGCTCCCGACTTGACCTCCGGCCGCAGCGAGTGTCGGCGCCGTACGTCAGACTGGTCCCCGGCGTCGGTCGAGGCATCGACGAGCCGACGACGAAGGCCGGCAGACGAGCGAGCAACAGCAGGAGGCGGTTCCGGTGAAGATCCGGGTGGAGCGCGACGTACTCGCGGAGGCGGTGGCCTGGGCGGCCCGCAGCCTCCCGGCCCGGCCGCCGGTGCCCGTCCTCGCGGGCCTGCTGCTCAAGGCCGAGGACGGCACCCTGAGCCTCTCCGGCTTCGACTACGAGGTTTCGGCCCGGGTCTCGGTCGAGGCGGACGTCGAGGAGGACGGCACCGTCCTGGTGTCCGGCCGGCTGCTCGCCGACATCTGCCGCGCCCTCCCCAACCGGCCGGTGGAGATTTCCACAGACGGTGTGCGGGCGACCGTGGTCTGCGGCTCCTCGCGATTCACACTCCACACCCTTCCTGTGGAGGAGTACCCGGCGCTGCCGCAGATGCCGACCGCGACCGGCACCGTGTCCGGCGAGGTCTTCGCCGCCGCTGCCAAGCAGGTGGCCACCGCCGCGGGTCGCGACGACACGCTGCCCGTGCTGACCGGTGTGCGCATCGAGATCGAGGGCGACCGCGTCACCCTGGCCTCCACCGACCGCTACCGCTTCGCGGTCCGCGAGTTCCTGTGGAAGCCGGAGAACCCGGAGGCGTCGGCGGTGGCCCTGGTGCCCGCCAAGACGCTCCAAGAGATCGCCAACTCGCTGACCAGCGGTGACACCGTGACCCTGGCCCTTTCCGGCTCCGGTGCGGGCGAGGGCCTGATCGGTTTCGAGGGCGCCGGCCGCCGTACCACCACCCGGCTGCTCGAGGGCGACCTGCCCAAGTACCGGACGCTCTTCCCGACCGAGTTCAACTCCGTCGCCGTGATCGAGACCGCCCCCTTCGTCGAGGCCGTCAAGCGTGTGGCCCTGGTGGCCGAGCGCAACACCCCGGTCCGCCTGAGCTTCGAGCAGGGCGTCCTGATCCTGGAGGCCGGCTCCTCCGACGACGCACAGGCTGTGGAAAGGGTCGACGCCCAGCTGGACGGCGACGACATCTCGATCGCCTTCAACCCGACCTTCCTGCTGGACGGCCTCAGCGCGATCGCCTCGCCGGTGGCCCAGCTCAGCTTCACCACGTCGACCAAGCCGGCACTGCTCAGCGGCCGCCCCGCGGTCGACGCCGAGGCGGACGAGGCCTACAAGTACCTGATCATGCCGGTGCGGCTGTCCGGCTGACGCACCACCCTTCGACGCCGGGCCCGGGTCCCGCACGCTGCTGCGGTCCGGGCCCGGCGCCGTCCACGGGCCGGTGAGGGCACCGTGGGAAACCAGGAAACCCGGAAAGCCGGACCGGTCGCCATGGAGCGCCCGCGGGGCCGGCCGACGCGGCCCGGCGTAGGCTCGGATCCGGTGGGCGACCCCTGCGCGTCCTGCGAGGACACGGCCGGGGCAGCCCCGGCAAAGACGGCCACAACGCTTAAGGAACCACCTGATGGAGCTTGGTCTCGTCGGTCTCGGCAAGATGGGCGGCAACATGCGCGAGCGCATCCGCCGCGCAGGCCACACCGTCATCGGATACGACCGCAACCCGGACCTCGCGGATGTCCACAGCCTCCGGGAACTCGTGGACAGCCTGCAGGCCCCCCGCGTCGTGTGGGTCATGGTCCCCGCCGGCGCGGCGACGCAGTCCACCATCGACGAGCTGGGCGAGCTGCTCTCGATCGGCGACGTCGTCGTCGACGGCGGCAACTCCCGCTGGACGGACGACGAGAAGCACGCCGAGGAGCTGGCGGCCAAGGGCATCGGCTTCGTCGACTGCGGTGTCTCCGGCGGCGTGTGGGGGCTGGAGAACGGCTACGCGCTGATGTACGGCGGCGCCAAGGACCACGTCGCACGCGTCCAGCCGGTCTTCGACGCCCTCAAGCCCGAGGGCGACTTCGGCGCGGTGCACGCCGGCAAGGTCGGTGCGGGCCACTTCGCGAAGATGGTTCACAACGGCATCGAGTACGCCATGATGCAGGCCTACGCCGAGGGCTGGGAGCTCCTGGAGAAGGTGGACTCGGTCACCGACGTCCGCGAGGTCTTCCGCTCCTGGCAGGAGGGCACGGTCATCCGTTCCTGGCTGCTGGACCTGGCCGTGAACGCCCTCGACGAGGACGAGCACCTGGAGCGGCTGAAGGGCTTCGCGCAGGACTCCGGTGAGGGACGCTGGACGGTGGAGGCGGCGATCGACAACGCCGTGCCGCTGCCCGCGATCACCGCGTCGCTGTTCGCCCGGTTCGCCTCGCGCCAGGAGGACTCCCCGCAGATGAAGATGATCGCCGCCCTGCGCAACCAGTTCGGCGGGCACGCGGTCGAGAAGGCCTAGCCGCCCGCGGCCGGGCAGCAGCACAGCACCACGAAGAGCAGTAGGGAAGCCGGGGGAGGTCGGCGCCGTATGCATGTTTCGCATCTCTCATTGGCCGACTTCCGCTCGTACGCCCGGGCCGAGGTTCCCCTCGACCCGGGCGTCACCGCTTTCGTGGGCCCCAACGGCCAGGGCAAGACCAACCTCGTCGAGGCGGTCGGCTACCTCGCGACTTTGGGCAGCCACCGCGTCTCCTCGGACGCGCCCCTCGTCCGCATGGGCGCGGACCGGGCGGTCGTCCGCGCGGCCGTCACCCAGGGCGAGCGCCAGCAGCTGGTCGAGCTGGAGCTGAACCCCGGCCGCGCCAACCGGGCCCGCATCAACCGGTCCTCCCAGGTCAGGCCGCGGGACGTGCTGGGGATCGTGCGGACGGTGCTGTTCGCGCCGGAGGACCTGGCCCTGGTCAAGGGCGACCCGGGCGAGCGTCGGAGGTTCCTGGACGAGCTGGTCACCGCGCGCTCCCCGCGGATGGCCGGGGTCCGCTCCGACTACGAGCGCGTCCTCAAGCAGCGCAACACCCTGCTGAAGTCCGCGGCGATGGCCCGCCGGCACGGCGGCCGCCAGGGGGCATCCTCCGGACGGGGTTCGGGGGCGGACCTGTCCACGCTCGACGTGTGGGACCAGCACCTCGCGCGCGCCGGCGCCGAGCTGCTCGCGCAGCGCCTGGAGCTGGTCGGGACGCTGCTGCCGCTGGCGGACAAGGCCTACGAGCAGCTCGCACCCGGCGGCGGCCCGCTGGGGCTGGCGTACAAGTGCTCGGCCGGCGAGCCGGTGGACGGCGGCGCGGCACGCACCCGCGAGGCCCTCTACGAGGTGCTGCTGGCCGCGCTCGGCGAGGCGCGCAAGCAGGAGATCGAGCGCGGGGTGACCCTGGTCGGCCCGCACCGCGACGACGTGGTTCTGCGGCTGGGGGAGCTGCCCGCCAAGGGCTACGCCAGCCACGGCGAGTCCTGGTCGTATGCGCTGGCGCTGCGGCTGGCCTCCTACGAGCTGCTGCGCTCCGAGGGCAGTGAGCCGGTGCTGATCCTGGACGACGTCTTCGCGGAACTGGACGCCCGCCGCCGGGAGCGGCTGGCGGAGCTGGTGGCGCCGGGCGAGCAGGTGCTCGTGACGGCGGCCGTGGACGACGACGTCCCGGGGGTGCTGGTGGGGGCACGGTTCGGGGTGTCCGGCGGCGAGGTGACCCGGTTGTGAACGAGCAGGGCAAGGACCCGCAGCAGCGGCGCAGGGCTCCGGAGGCCTCCGGGGTGGATCTGGCCCGCCAGGCCCTCGCCGCGGCGCGGGAGCAGGCGCGGGCCCGGGGCAACGCGGCGATCGGCCGCAAGCACCAGCAGCCCGGGCTGAGGTCGGGCGCCCGTGCGGACGGCCGCGACCCGATGCCGCTGATGGCCGCGCTGGACCGGCTGCGCACCGAGCGCGGCTGGGAGATGCCGATGGCGGTGGCGGGCGTGATGGAGCGCTGGCCGGAGATCGTCGGCCCCGAGATCGCGGCGCACTGTGAACCACAGCGGTACGAGAACCGTGAGCTGGTCGTGAGGTGCGACTCCTCGGCGTGGGCGGCGCAGCTGAAGCTGTTGGCCCCGCAGCTGGTGGCGCGGCTGAACGCGGATCTGGGGCAGGGCACGGTCCGCCTGATCAAGGTGCAGGGCCCGGGTGGACGTCCGAAGGGGTACGGGCCCTGGCGGGCTCCCGGGAGCACCGGACCGGGCGACACCTACGGGTGAGTAGCGTCCACGGGCGGCCTTCGCGGCCGCCTCGGCGGGTGGCGTCCCTCACGGTAGCCGGAGGTTGACAGCCCGAAGCGCTGGAGGCCCGCGTGAGCCACTTAGAGCCCCTGCCCGGATGTGGGGAGTCGGAGAGTGGAGGTTCAGGGCGGCACATGCGGACTCAGGTACCGGCAAACCCCCATTCATGTCCGTGGTGCCGGTAGACTGGAGCAAATCCCGCCCGTTCGCGGGATTACGCAGACAACGCAGATCGACGCGGCCGCTCCCGCCGGCGCACTTGCTGGTCCGGAGTACGGGCTGCGCTGTGCCAGAAAGGGCGCTTCGTGGCCGATTCCGGCGACTCCAACGAGAAGAATTACGACGCCAATGCGATCCAGGTCCTCGAGGGCCTGGACGCGGTCCGCAAGCGGCCGGGTATGTACATCGGCTCGACGGGTGAGCGTGGTCTTCACCACCTCGTCTACGAGGTCGTCGACAACTCGGTCGACGAGGCGCTGGCCGGGCACGCGGACACCATCGACGTGACGATCCTCGCCGACGGTGGGGTGCGCGTCGTCGACAACGGGCGCGGCATCCCGGTCGGCATCGTTCCGTCCGAGGGCAAGCCGGCCGTCGAGGTCGTCCTGACCGTGCTGCACGCGGGCGGCAAGTTCGGTGGCGGCGGCTACGCCGTCTCCGGCGGTCTGCACGGTGTCGGTGTTTCCGTCGTGAACGCCCTGTCGACCAAGGTCGCGGTCGAGGTCAAGACGGACGGGCACCGCTGGACCCAGGACTACAAGCTGGGCGTGCCGACGGCCCCGCTGGCCAAGAACGAGGAGACGGACAGGACCGGCACCTCGGTCACCTTCTGGGCCGACGGCGACATCTTCGAGACGACCGAGTACTCCTTCGAGACGCTGTCGCGGCGCTTCCAGGAGATGGCCTTCCTCAACAAGGGCCTGACCCTGACGCTGACGGACGAGCGCGAGTCGGCGAAGGCCACGGCGGGCGCGGACGACCCGGACGCGGACACGGCCGAGCCCCAGGCGCGCACGGTGAAGTACTACTACGAGGGCGGCATCGTCGACTTCGTGAAGTACCTGAACTCGCGCAAGGGCGAGCTGATCCACCCGACCGTCATCGACGTCGAGGCCGAGGACAAGGAGCGCATGCTCTCGGTCGAGATCGCGATGCAGTGGAACTCGCAGTACACCGAGGGCGTCTACTCCTTCGCGAACACGATCCACACGCACGAGGGCGGCACCCACGAGGAGGGCTTCCGCGCGGCGCTGACCGGTCTGGTCAACCGCTACGCGCGGGACAAGAAGCTGCTCCGCGAGAAGGACGACAACCTCGCCGGCGAGGACATCCGCGAGGGTCTGACGGCGATCATCTCGGTCAAGCTGGGCGAGCCGCAGTTCGAGGGTCAGACGAAGACCAAGCTGGGCAACACGGAGGCCAAGACCTTCGTGCAGAAGGTGGTCCACGAGCACCTGAACGACTGGTTCGACCGGAACCCGGTCGAGGCCGCGGACATCGTCCGCAAGGCGATCCAGGCGGCCACGGCGCGCGTCGCGGCCCGCAAGGCCCGCGACCTGACGCGCCGCAAGGGCCTGCTGGAGAGCGCCTCGCTGCCAGGCAAGCTGTCCGACTGCCAGTCGAACGACCCGACCAAGTGCGAGATCTTCATCGTCGAGGGCGACTCCGCCGGCGGCTCGGCCAAGTCCGGCCGCAACCCGATGTACCAGGCCATCCTGCCCATCCGCGGCAAGATCCTGAACGTCGAGAAGGCGCGCATCGACAAGATCCTCCAGAACACCGAGGTCCAGGCGCTGATCAGCGCCTTCGGCACCGGTGTGCACGAGGACTTCGACATCGAGAAGCTCCGCTATCACAAGATCATCTTGATGGCGGACGCCGACGTCGACGGCCAGCACATCAACACCCTGCTGCTGACCTTCCTCTTCCGCTTCATGCGCCCGCTGGTCGAGGCCGGCCACGTGTACCTGTCGCGTCCGCCGCTCTACAAGATCAAGTGGGGCCGTGACGACTTCGAGTACGCGTACTCGGACCGCGAGCGCGACGCCCTCGTGGAACTCGGCAAGCAGAACGGCAAGCGGATCAAGGAAGACTCGATCCAGCGCTTCAAGGGTCTGGGCGAGATGAACGCCGAGGAACTGCGCGTCACCACCATGGACGTGGACCACCGCGTGCTCGGCCAGGTCACCCTCGACGACGCGGCGCAGGCCGACGATCTGTTCTCGGTGCTGATGGGTGAGGACGTCGAGGCCCGGCGCTCGTTCATCCAGCGCAACGCCAAGGACGTCCGCTTCCTCGACATCTGAGTCGGCCCGACGCTGACCGCCGCCTGAAAGGATTTCTGACCAGCAATGGCCGACGAGACCACCCCCACCGCAGAGAATCCCGCGGACGAGGAGCCGCAGCTGCGCATCGAGCCCGTCGGGCTCGAGACGGAGATGCAGCGCTCCTACCTCGACTACGCGATGTCCGTCATCGTCTCGCGTGCGCTGCCCGACGTACGGGACGGCCTCAAGCCCGTCCACCGTCGTGTGCTGTACGCGATGTACGACGGCGGCTACCGGCCCGAGAAGGGCTTCTACAAGTGCGCCCGCGTCGTCGGCGACGTCATGGGCACCTACCACCCGCACGGTGACAGTTCCATCTACGACGCCTTGGTCCGCCTGGCCCAGCCGTGGTCGATGCGCATGCCGCTGGTGGACTCCAACGGCAACTTCGGCTCGCCGGGCAACGACCCGGCGGCCGCCATGCGCTACACCGAGTGCAAGCTCATGCCGCTGGCCATGGAGATGCTCCGGGACATCGACGAGGAGACCGTCGACTTCCAGGACAACTACGACGGCCGCAACCAGGAGCCGACCGTCCTCCCGGCCCGCTTCCCGAACCTGCTGGTCAACGGCAGCGCCGGCATCGCGGTCGGAATGGCCACCAACATCCCGCCGCACAACCTGCGCGAGGTCGCGGCCGGTGCCCAGTGGGCGCTGGAGCACCCGAACGCCTCGCACGAGGAGCTCCAGGACGCGCTCATCGAGCGGATCAAGGGCCCCGACTTCCCGACCGGCGCGCTCGTCGTGGGCCGCAAGGGCATCGAGGAGGCCTACCGGACCGGCCGCGGCTCCATCACGATGCGCGCGGTGGTCGAGGTCGAGGAGATCCAGAACCGCCAGTGCCTGGTGGTCACGGAGCTCCCGTACCAGACCAACCCCGACAACCTCGCGCAGAAGATCGCCGACCTGGTCAAGGACGGCAAGATCGGCGGCATCGCCGACGTCCGCGACGAGACCTCCTCGCGCACGGGCCAGCGCCTGGTGATCGTGCTCAAGCGCGACGCCGTCGCCAAGGTCGTGCTGAACAACCTCTACAAGCACACCGATCTGCAGACGAACTTCGGCGCGAACATGCTGGCGCTGGTGGACGGTGTGCCGCGCACGCTGTCGATCGACGCCTTCATCCGCCACTGGGTGACGCACCAGATCGAGGTCATCGTCCGGCGCACGCGTTTCCGCCTGCGCAAGGCGGAGGAGCGCGCCCACATCCTGCGCGGCCTGCTCAAGGCGCTGGACGCGATCGACGAGGTCATCGCGCTGATCCGGCGCAGCAACACGGTCGAGATCGCGCGCGAGGGCCTGATGGGCCTGCTGGAGATCGACGAGATCCAGGCGAACGCGATCCTGGAGATGCAGCTGCGCCGCCTCGCCGCGCTGGAGCGGCAGAAGATCGTCGCCGAGCACGACGAGCTGCAGGCCCGGATCAACGAGTACAACGCGATCCTGGCCTCCGAGGACCGCCAGCGCTCCATCGTGAGCGAGGAACTGGCGGCGCTCGTCGAGAAGTTCGGCGACGACCGGCGCTCCAAGCTGGTCCCCTTCGACGGTGACATGTCCATCGAGGACCTGATCGCCGAAGAGGACATCGTCGTCACCATCACGCACGGCGGCTACGTCAAGCGCACCAAGACCGAGGACTACCGCTCGCAGAAGCGCGGCGGCAAGGGCGTGCGCGGTACGAAGCTGAAGCAAGACGACCTGGTCGACCACTTCTTCGTCTCCACCACCCACCACTGGCTGCTGTTCTTCACGAACAAGGGCCGGGTCTACCGGTCCAAGGCGTACGAGCTGCCGGACGCCGGCCGCGACGCGCGCGGGCAGCACGTGGCGAACCTGCTGGCCTTCCAGCCGGACGAGAAGATCGCGCAGATCCTCGCGATCCGCGACTACGAGGCGGCGCCCTACCTGATCCTGGCCACCAAGGGCGGCCTGGTGAAGAAGACGGCCCTCAAGGACTACGACTCGCCCCGCTCGGGTGGCGTCATCGCCATCAACCTCCGCGAGACGGGTGCCGACGGCGCCGACGGCACCGCCGACGAGCTGATCGGTGCCGAGCTGGTGTCCTCCGAGGACGACCTGCTGCTGATCAGCAAGAAGGCGCAGTCCATCCGCTTCACCGCGACCGACGACGCGCTGCGTCCGATGGGCCGCGCGACCTCGGGCGTGAAGGGCATGAGCTTCCGGGAAGGCGACGAACTGCTCTCCATGAGCGTGGTCCGGCCCGGTACGTTCGTCTTCACCGCGACCGACGGCGGCTACGCCAAGCGGACGGCGGTCGACGAGTACCGCGTCCAGGGCCGTGGCGGTCTGGGCATCAAGGCAGCGAAGATCGTGGAGGACCGCGGGTCGCTCGTCGGGGCGCTCGTGGTGGACGAATCGGACGAGATTCTCGCCATCACGCTCAGCGGTGGTGTGATTCGTACGCGCGTCAATGAAGTCAGGGAGACCGGCCGTGACACCATGGGCGTCCAGCTGATCAACCTGGGCAAGCGCGATGCCGTGGTCGGTATCGCCCGCAACGCCGAGGCCGGTCAGGAAGCTGACGAGGTCGAGGTCGACGAGAACGAGACCGAGGGGGCCGACGCACCGGCCGCCGAGGCCGCCGAGGGCACGCAGCCTTCGGCCGGGGAGCACGAGGAGTAAGTCGTGAGTGGAGCCACGGGCGCCGGACCGGCCAGAACTGGAGCGAACGGTGCCCGTGGCCCCGCCGCGGACTCCCAGGGGGGAACCGTGACGGACACCCGAGGACCGCAGGCGCCGGACGAGGCCGAGGCCAAGTCCGCCGCCGGGGCGGAGCAGGACGGGCCTGCGCAGCCGTATCAGCCGCCGCAGGCCTACTCGGCGCCCGCGGGCCCCGGCGCGCCGCGCGCCGGCGGCGCGGCCGCCACCCAGCGCAAGCCGCGTACGCAGGTCCGTACGGCCCCCAGGACGCGCAAGGCGCGGCTGCGGGTGGCCAAGGCGGACCCGTGGTCGGTGATGAAGGTCAGCTTCCTGCTGTCGATCGCGCTGGGCATCTGCACGGTCGTGGCGGCGGCGGTGCTGTGGATGGTCATGGACGCGATGGGCGTCTTCTCGACCGTCGGCGGCACGATCAGCGAGGCGACCGGCTCGAACGAGGGCAACGGCTTCGACCTGCAGGCGTTCATGTCGCTGCCGCGCGTGCTGATCTTCACGTCGGTGATCGCGGTGATCGACGTGGTGCTGGCGACGGCGCTGGCGACGCTGGGCGCGTTCATCTACAACCTGTCGGCGGGATTCGTCGGCGGCGTCGAGCTGACCCTCGCCGAGGACGAGTAGGCCTTCCGGGGAAGCGCCGGTGACGGGTCGGATGACCTGCGCAGACGCCCGCCGGTAACCGATTTTGGCCTGACCGGGTCTGTGCGCTAATCTTCAGGAGTCAGCGCGCAGCGCGGAGGGGCTATAGCTCAGTTGGTTAGAGCGCATCCCTGATAAGGATGAGGCCACAGGTTCAAATCCTGTTAGCCCCACAGTGTTGAAGACCCCCAGGCCAAAGGCCTGGGGGTCTTCTTCGTTGGGCCAGTTGGTGAGCCGCCAGGTCACCGATCGGTATCGGTCGGTGTGTATTGTTGGGCGCCAGAAGTCCCCTACGTCAACGAAAGACGAGGTCGCGCGGTGAAGAAGCTGCTCCTGGTCGCACTGGCCGCCATCGGCGGGCTCCTCGTGTACCGCCAGATCCAGGCGGACCGCGCCGAGCAGGACCTGTGGACGGAGGCAACCGACTCCGTGCCCTCTGGTTCCGGTGTGTGAGACCGAAGGCCGAGTTCATGAAGCCCCGGCTGCCGCTGCGGCCGGGGCTTTGTGCTGCTCTGTGACGAAATCTTACGTTCTGCAAAGATTTGGCTTGCGGTAGCAAAAACGGGGTGGGTGTGATGGGTCGGGTACGGACGACAGTGTGGGCGGCGGCCCTCGGCACGGCGCTGGCCGGTGTTCCCGCCGCCGCGTACGCCGGGGAGAGCGCGCCCCAGCCGCCGCCCACCTACCGTGCCGCTGACGGCGCCAGGACGATCGAGGGCACGCCCTCCACGGCGGACGCCCCGCTCATCGAGGCCGGAAACACCTACGAGGACACCATCGGGCCCGGGGACCGCCTCTACCGGCTCGTCCTGGAGCAGGACGGCTCCGACGCCTACGTCTCCGCCGTGCTCCGACCCCCGGCGGGCGCCAAGGTCTCCGGCAGCGACGGCGTCGCGGTGGAACTCATGACCACCGCCGGGCGCTCCTGCCCGGCGAGCATGGGGCGGGCGACCTTCGGCTACGACGCCGTGCCCCTCGCCGCCGCGGGGGTCCGCCGGGGCTCCGAGGACGGCGACTGCGCGCCCGCCGGCGTCTACTACGCGAAGGTCACCCGGACTTCGGCCAAGGGATCCGACCAGAGCCCCTGGCCGATCGAACTCAAGGTCCAGCGCGAACCGGGCCGCGGGCCCGGCGCCCCCACCACCGCGCCCAGCGGCTGGCCCACGGGAGCCCCGTCGCTGCCCGGCACCGAGGCGGTCGGTCGGGCCGGCGGTACCAGCTTCAACGACGCGCGCGCCCTGGGCGCCGGCGTGTGGCGCGACGAGATGCGACCCGGGCAAACCCGCTGGTACCGCGTCCCCTTGGACTGGGGGCAGCGGCTCGGCCTGGGGGCGGAGCTCTCCGCCGCGAAGAAGACGAAGGACTACACCTCCGCGTCGGGCGGACTGAGCGTCAGGCTCTACAGCCCGTTCCGGGGCCCGGTCTCGGGCAAGGACGTGTCCTACGACGGCGTGCAGGCCGGGCTCACCCTGGAGAAGACCGCTCCGGTCGACTACGGAAACCGCTTCTCCGGCGACCGCGGGGTGCGGCCCGTGAGCGTCGCAGGCTGGTACTACGTCGCTGTGACGATGGGCGCGAAGGTCGCCGATTTCACCGAGGACGCGGTACCGGTCCCGCTGACGCTGCGGCTGGAGGTCACCGGTACCGCGGCCAAGGGGGCCCGCGTACAAGGAGGATCCGGCGTCGGGCGGATTCGCGGTCGGGGCCGATGACCGGACGGCGGCACGGGAGGGGCTCACCGCCCCGGAGGCCGCCGAGGCTGCCGGGACCCGCTCGTTGATGCGCGTCGTGGCGGGCGCAGGCTTCGGTACCGGGGCCCTGCTGCTGGCGGTGCTGGGCGGCTGGGTCCTGCTCGGCCGGCGGGACCGCGGCGCGGGCCCGTCCCTTCCGGGTCGGGCCGGCTGAACCCGCGTCGTCCGGTGCCGCGTCGTCCGGTGCAGTGGGGGCCTGCGGGGCCCTGCGGGGCCGTAGGGGCGGGGGCGCGCGCCGTCCCCGGAGGCGCCCGGCGGGCAGGGACTACATCTGCGTGAGGGCCCAGACGCCGACCGCGAAGCACACCAGCGCCGCGGCGAGCAGCGACGCCACCGCCTTCGGCGGAGGCGGGGCGATACCACCGCGCCTGCCGGCCGGCGCGCCGGCCGGGGAGGCCGGGGCCACCGTGGTGGGCGCCCCCGAGGTCCCCGGCGCGGTCGGCGGGGGCAGGTGGAAGCTGCCCGTCTCCGAAGGGCCGTAGGCGGGCGGCCCGTATGCGGGCGGAGGGACCGGGGCCGCGGCCTGCCGAGGGACCGGGTGCGCCGTGGCGGAAGCGCCGCGGGGGTCGGTACGGGTGGGCTCCGCCGCCCAGGTGGCGGCCGAGCCGCCCGGCGCCGCGGTGGGCGGCTGAGGGCCCGCGCCGGAAGCCGCTCCGGAAGCGGACGGCGCGGAGGCCGTGGACGGAGCGGACGGAGCGGAAGCGGGCTCCGAGCGGGCCGTGCCCGTCGGGCCGTCGGGGCCGAATCCGGTTGGGAGCGGACCGAGTTGGTCGAACACCTCCACCGGTTCCTCGCCGGGGGCGGGCGCGGGCAGGAGTTCAACGGCCCCGGCAAGGGCCTTGCGCGCCCCTGTGGCCGTCCGGAAGCGGTTCTGGGGGTCGGGTTGCAGGAGGTTCGCGACGACCTCCCAGAGCGGGCCGGGGACGCCCTGCGGGGCGTCCGGGGTCCCGTGCGCGCGGAAGTGGTCCACCAGGGCCTGGGAGTCGGGCTTGCTGCCCTTGAGGAGGTACAGCGCGACCAGCCCGACGGCGAAGAGGTCCGCGGCGAAGTCGGGCTCGGCGCCCATGAGTTGCTCGGGCGCGAAATAGCCCGGCGTGCCGACCACGTAGTCGGTCTCGGTCAGCCGGGGCTCGCCCTTGCGCATGGAGATGCCGAAGTCGGACAGCCGCAGGTGCGGCCGCCCGCTGCCGGTCGCCTCCATCAGGATGTTGGCCGGTTTGATGTCCCGGTGCACGACGCCTTCCGCGTGCACCGCCGCCAGGCCCGACAGGAGCTGGTCGAGCAGCGTGCACACGAAGCGGGGCGGGAGGGGACCGTAGTCCCCGATCACATGGCCGAGGGAGCCGCCGCCGACCAGGTCCATGGTGAAGAGGACCTTGTCGTCGTCGGCCGCCCAGCTGGCCGGTGCCAGTACGTGCGGGTGGTCGATCCGCAGCGCCTGCTCCCGTACGAACCGCAGGAGCGTGTGGGCGTCGCTCTGCAGAAGCACCTTCGCCGCGACGTACCGGCGACGGCGGTGGTCCCAGGCCCGCCACACGGCACCCGCGCCGCCGCGCCCGATCGGATCGATCAGCTCGTACCGGCCGGCGAAGACCTCACCCATCGCTGCGCCCGTCCCCCGTCACGCCTTGTCCCCCGTCACCTGTCGTCCGCCCCCGTGCGCGTCAGTTCTGGTGTGCCTCGTAGTGCGCGACCGCGTCCGCGGTGCGGCCGGCTCCGTACACCCGGAGGAACTCTGCCAGTTCCGGGTGGCTGGGGGCGAGGCTGTTGGCCGCGTCGATGATGTCGCCGGCCGCGGAGACCGAGCGCAGCAGCGACTGGATCTCGCGGACCACGCGCTTGACGGTGGGCGCGCCGGACCCGGTGGTGGTCTGGCCGCTGCTGCTGAGGACGGATCCCCCCTGGGTCTTCTTGATCTCGTCCATGCGGTCGGCCGCCTCGGCGGCGCTGACGCTGCCGTCGGCCACCTGTCCGGCCAGATCCTGGAGGGCCTGGACGCGCTGGACCACCGCGGGGTTGCCGATCTTGGCGCGCTGGCCGCTCATCAGTTGGGAGAGCATGGGCGCCGACAGGCCGAGTACGGCAGCCAGGCGGGCCTGGTTCAGGCCGAGGTCGTCTATGAGCCTGCGGAAGAGCGCTCCCAGCGGCTCTCCGTACCAGCTGCGCTGGAGCTCTCTGGCTCTGGCCGTGGCCTCTTGCTGTACTGCGTCCACTCTTACTACTCCCCTTCGCTGGTGCGAACCTCGCGAGCATCTTACGGAGAGTGGTCGTGAGGCGGGAGTCCCTATCATTTTGCGAGATGAGGGGGTAAACCCGGTACTCTGTTCTGCGGAACGACCGCATCCCTCACACGGGACAGGTGCGTCCAGTTCCACGGGGCCTTAGCTCAGTTGGTAGAGCGCTGCCTTTGCAAGGCAGATGTCAGGAGTTCGAATCTCCTAGGCTCCACACCACATGCCCCCCGACCTGCGGAAACGCAGGTCGGGGGGCATTTTGCGCGCCCTCGGGGCGACCATCTGTATGGTATATGCATCTATATGCCTGGGGGTGTGTGCAGGGCGCCCGTCCCCAAGTCGACGGGGGCGGCGACGGTTTGGCCGGGTCGTTTCGGCCGCGGGCTCACGGGCCCGCCGGGCCGGCCGTCAGGCCGTGCGCTCGGCGGATCCGCCGCGCAGCAGGGCGGCGACCACGGCGCAGAGGGCGACGCAGACCACGGCGAGGCCCCAGAGCACGGTGTGGAAGGCGGAGTCGTAGGACTGGGCCAGGAAGTGGCCGAACGCCTCGGTGTCCACGGCGCCGGACATCTCGGTGGCGCGGGCGGGGCCGTCGAAGACGGTCGAGACGATCACCCACCACTTCCGGATCCTGCGCGAGGCCGGACTGGTGCGGCAGGTGGACCGCGGCAACAGCCGGGCCGCCACCCTGCGCCGGGAGGACCTGGAGGAGCGCTTCCCCGGCCTGCTGGCGCTGATCCGCACCAACCTCTGACCGGCGCGCGGGGCCCCGTACGACGAGAGACCCCTTCCGGCCCGTGGGAGGGGGGCCGGAAGGGGTCTTCGCCGTGCCGTGCGGGGATCAGCGGTCGCGCAGTTCCAGGGTGCAGCACTTCACGCTGCCGCCGGCCTTGAGGAGTTCGGACAGCTCGACGCCGATCGGCTCGAAGCCCCGCGCCCTCAGCTTCGCGTGCAGGCCGGTGGCCGCGGCGGGAAGGAGCACGTTGCGGCCGTCGGAGAAGGCGTTGAGGCCGAAGACGGCCGCGTCCTCGGCGGAGGCCAGGATCGCGTCGGGGAACATCGCGCGCAGCACGGCCTGGCTGCCCTGGGAGAAGGCCGCCGGGTAGTACATCACCTCGTCGTCCGACAGCACGGACAGCGCCGTGTCGAGGTGGTAGTAGTCCGGGTTGACCAGGGTCAGCGAGGTGACGGGCAGCCCGAAGAACTCCTGGGCCTCCGCGTGCGAGCGCGGGTCGGTGCGGAAGCCCGTACCGGCGAGCAGGCGCCGGCCGACGGTGAGGATGTCGCCCTCGCCCTCGTTGACGTACTCCGGCCACAGCGTGTCCGTGTAGCCGCGGCCCTCCAGCCACCGCAGGTACGCCGGACCCTCCGCCGTGCGCTCCGCGTGGCGGAAGCGGGCGCCGTAGACCTTGCCGTCCACGACGGTGGCGCCGTTGGCCGCGAACACCATGTCGGGCATGCCCTCCAGCGGCTCTATCTCCTCCACCATGTGGCCGAGTTCGAGGTACAGGTCGCGCAGGCCCTCCCACTGGCTCACGGCCAGCGCGTTGTCCGTGGCGTGCTGCGGGTTCATCCACGGGTTGATCGAGTACGTGACGTCGTAGTGCCGGGGCCGGCACATCAGCAGGCGGCGGCGCGTGGCGACACGGGCGGTGGACCCGGAAAGGTGCGGGGCGCCGGCGGGGGTGATGGCCTCGGTGAGCGGCACGGAGGGCTCCTTCTCATGGGGTGGTGATGGAAGCCCGGCGGCCGAGGGATGGTCGGCCGGCCGGATACGTCTGAAGCGGCTGATCGCTCCGTCCCATGGAAAAACGCCTCCGCATTGACCGGAAGGCTCGGAGGACACCGGCCAATCAACGCCCCTCACCAGGTCCGCACCCGAGTTGATTGTCCGTGCCGGTGATGTGTTCCGGGCAATCGCACGGCGCCGTGGAATGAGGTCATCAACCGGTTTCGCAAGGCGGGGAACGGAGCCGCACAACGGCCCGAGGCCTCCTGCCTGACCGTACCAACCTGTCCACCTGTTCCATCTGGAGGTACTTCCATGGCGCATCGCAACGTCGAACTGCTCGCAGTCGGTGCAGGTCCGGCGAACCTGGCGCTGGCGATCGCCGTCGAGGAGCTCGCTCCCGAGCTGGCCGGCGACACCCTGCTCATCGAGCGCGAGCGCGACATCGTGTGGCAGCGCGGCATGCTCCTGCCCGATGCCCTCAGCCAGGTCTCCTTCCTCAAGGACCTGGTCACCCTGCGCAATCCGACCAGTCGTTTCTCCTTCGTCAACTTCCTCCACGCGCAGGAGCGCCTGGACGCCTTCGTCAATCTCGCCAGCTTCGTGCCCTATCGCAGTGAGATATCCGAGTACCTGCAATGGGTGGCGGACGAACTCGACACGGTGAAGGTCGAATACGGCCGTGAATGCACGTCCGTCGAGCCGGTCACCGGAACGGACGGGGAGGTTTCCGGCTGGGTGGTGACGCTGGCCGACGGCGACACCATCAGCTGCCGCTACCTGGTCATCGGCGCGGGCCGCGACGCCCACGTCCCCGAGGTGTTCGCCGGCCTGCCGGCCGACCGGGTCATCCACAGCACGCAGTACAGCCAGCGGATCGGCGAGGTGCGCAAGGACCTGCCGCACCGGGTCGCCGTAGTCGGCGGTGCGCAGAGCGCGGCCGAGCTGTTCGGCGCCGCCCTGCGGGACCTGCCCGAGTGCAAGCCCACGATGATCATGCGCTCCATCGGCCTGAACGGTTACGAGAGCAGCAAGTTCACCAACGAGCTGTACTACTCGTCCTTCATCGACGAGTTCTACGAGTCCTCGCCCGAGGCCCGTCAGCAACTGCTCGCCGAGATGTACCGCTCCAACTACGGCGGCCTGGCCCCGGCCACCCTCGACGGCCTCTACCGGCAGTTCTACCAGGACCGCCGCAGCGGCGAGGAGCGCCTGGGCATGCAGCCGATGACCGACGTGGCCGCCGCGCGGATGGACGGCGAGGAGGTCGTCCTGACCCTCGTCGACCGCAAGTCGGGCACCGAGCGGGAGATGCGCACCGACCTGGTGCTGCTGGGCACCGGCTTCGTCCGCGCGATGCCGTGGGCGGTCAAGGCCCTCGCCGCGGCGATCGGGCTCGACGAGATCAACGTCAGCCGCAACTACCGGCTCGACCTCGGCCGCCCGGCGACCGCCGCCGTCTACCTGCAGGGCGTCAACGAGGCCACCCACGGCATCGCCGACTCGCTGCTCAGCGTGCTCGCGGGACGCTCCGCCGAGATCACCCAGGACATCCTCACCCACCGCCGTTCCCGGTCGGCGGAGTTCACGGCCGAGGCGCGGGAGCTCGCCCTCGCCGGCGCGGTCTGAGCACCGCACGCCCCCACGAGCCACACCGCATGACGAGGAGAGACCGAACCACATGCTCACCAAGCAACTCGACCGCGAAGCACTGACGCACGAGAACGGTCTGGACGCCCAGCGCCTGCTGCCCTGGCCCGAACTCAACGCCCCCTTCGAAGGCTCCTGGTGCGTGATCCGCCCCGGAACCGCCTCGACGGCCCACGCCCACCACGAGTACGAGATCTTCATCGCCGTCGCCGGCTCCGCCGTCCTGGAGTCGGAGGGCGTCCGCAAGCCCTTCGTGAAGGGGGACATCGTCCACTTCACCCCCGGCACCGCACACCGGGTGATCAACGAGTCGGACGCGGACTTCGAAATGTATTCGGTCTGGTGGGACCTCGACATGACACAGCGGTTCGCAGCACGCCACGAAGGAGCCCCGGCATGACACCCCGTACGGTCATCATCGCGCCCCCACCGACCCCCAACGGGGACCTGCACACCGGGCACCTGGCGGGCCCGTACATCGCCGGCGATGTGTACGCGCGCTACCTGCGCGCGTCCGGCCGTCCGGTGGTCTTCACCAGCGGCACCGACGACAGCCAGACCTACGTGGTCTCCAGCGCCGCGCGCGCCGGTCTGACCCCGGAGGAGCTGGCGCTGCGCTCGGCGACGCAGATCCGCGCCACCCTGGAGGCGGCCGGGATCTCCGTGGACGGCTTCGCGCCCTTCGACAAGGGCTACCGACAGACCGTCGTCGACTTCGTCACCGACCTCCACACCGACGGTGCGTTCCGGCTGAAGACGGTGCGGCTGCCCTACGTCGAGGCGACGGGCGAGTACCTCATGGAGGGCCTCGTCGCCGGCGACTGCCCGGTCTGCCTGGTGGAGAGCCGCGGCGGACTCTGCGAGTCCTGCGGCCATCCCAACAACTTCGACGAGCTGCTGCGCCCGCGCTCCACCGTCGACCCGGACGCCGTCGTCACGCACCGCGAGGCGCAGATCCTGGTGCTGCCGATGGAGGAGTACCGCGACCGGCTCGCCGACTACTACGTCCGCCACCGCGACATGCTGCGCCCGCACACCGCGCAGCTCATCCGGGAGGCCCTGGACCGGCCCCTGCCGGACTTCCCGATCACCTACCCGACCGGCTGGGGCATCCCGGCCCCCTTCACCGAGACCCCGGACCAGGTCCTCAACGCCTGGGCCGAGGGCATGGCCGCCTCGATGTACTGCACCTGGTGGGCCGCCGAGCAGCTCGGTGAGCACGCCGACCGCTACGACGAGCACTGGCTCGCCGAGCACGGCATCGAGCTCGTCTACTTCCTCGGATTCGACAACGTCTACTTCTGGGGGATGACGCACCTCGCGCTGCTGATGGCGCACGGCGACCGGTACGTCGAGCCGCACGCGATCATCTCCAACGAGTTCTACGAGCTGGAGAACCAGAAGTTCTCCACGAGCAAGGGCCACGTGGTGTGGGCCGCCGACCTGGTGGCCGAGGTACCGCGGGACCTGGTCCGCTTCTACCTGGCGCTGACCGCTCCGGAGCACTCCCGCACGAACTTCAGCCGCGAGGCGCTGGAACAGCTGTCGGCCGACCGCCTGGTCGAGCCGTGGAACCGGCTCGCGGGCCGCCTGGAGGAAATGCTGGCCGGAACACCGGCCGACGCGGTGCTGCCGCTGTCCGAGACCGGCGCCGAGCACGCCGCCATCGTCGTCGAGCGCTTCCGTTCCCACTACGAGCTGGAGAGCTTCAGCCTCCACCGGGCCGCCGACCTCCTGGTCGTCCACCTGGACCGGCTGCTGAAGCAGGCCGACCGCGTCGCGGTGGACGTACCCACCGACCTGGGCGACCTGGTGCTGGCCGTCCGGACCCTCATCGCGTGCGCCGCCCCGCTGCTCGTCGACCTCGCGGCCCGTGCCGAGCAGGCCGGCGCCGATCTGACCCTCCCGGCCGGCACGACCGCGGCCACCACCGTCGCGCCCCTGCGACTCCCCCTCCTGTCCACCGTCGTGGGGGCCTTCGAGCCCCTGCCCGTGCCGGTCGACGTCCGAGCCTGACCTCCCGAGGAGCACCCGTGTCCACGATCGCCCCGCCCCGACCCAATCGGGCAGAACGACTGCTCATCCCCGCGACGTTCATCACCAACCTGGGCAACGGCATCCAGCTCACCGCCGCTTCCTACCTGGTGTTCACCGAAGCCAACACCATGCTCGCGGTGAGCTGGCTGATGATCGCCGTCACCATTCCGCAGGTGGCGCTGTCCCTGTTCTTCGGCAAGCTCGCCGACCGCTTCGACCGCCGCACCCTGGCGATGATCTCGGACCTGGCCAGCGCGGCCGCCGCGATCGGCCTGCCCGTCTGGCTGGCCCTCGGCGGGAACCCCTCGACGGTCAGCTACGTCGCCAGCTTCATCCTGTCGATCTCCGCGGCCCTCTTCTTCCCGGCCAGCAACGCGCTGATCAAGGAGCGCATCCCGGAGTCCCGGCTCGCCCAGTTCAACGGCAACTCCGAGATCGCCATCCAGGCCGGCACGCTCGCTTCCGCGGCCCTCGGCGGCTGGGTGATCGTCTGGGTCGGCACCACGTCGCTCTTCTACTTCAACGCGATCACCTTCCTGGTCTCGGCCGCCCTGCTGTTCTTCATCGGCCGCCGTCCGGCGGGCGAGGCCACCCGTGCCACCGAGGCCGCCGCCAAGGCCGCCGCCGCGACGGTCGCCGCCTCCGCCACCCGCCCGCCGCTGGCCCGTCTGGCGCTGCTCTACATCATCGGCAACATCGTCATCATCGTCGGCAACAGCATCATGCTGGTCCTGGTCATCGACGGCTTCAAGTCCAACGCCGGCTACCTCGGCATCGTCGACGCCCTGTTCGGCATCGGTGCGCTCTTCGCGGCCTGGGCCTTCAAGAAGATCAGCTCCAGGGCCACCGTGCTGAAGACGGCCCTGATCGGCTACCTCGCCTTCGCGGTGCTGCTGTCGCTGGAGTCCCTGCACCTCTACGCGATGATGGCCGTCATCCCCTTCGCCGCCATCGCCTTCTGCGTGGCGCGCATCTCCGCCCGCACCGCCCTCATGAGCGCGGCCCCCGAGGAGAAGACGGGCTTCGTCTTCGGCGCCACCAACGCCTTCGGCCTCGCGGCCGGCACCGCCGCCGTCGTCCTGATCTCCCTGCTCGTCGACTCCACCAACGTCAAGAACGGCTTCTACGCCCTCTCCGTCCTGGTCGTCGTCATCGCCTCGCTCACCATCCTGTCGCTGCGCAAGCACGACCGTGAGGTCGCCGCCGCTGAGGCCGCCGCCAAGGCCGCCGAGGCCGCCGAAGAGTCCGAGCCCGTCGCGGCCGCCGAGGCCGCCGAGCCCGTCACGGCCGGGGCCGAGGCCCGCGAGTCCGTCCCGGCCAGGGTCTGAGAGGAGGACCGGACATGAAGCTGCTCGCCATCGAGGCCAGCCAGAACGCCACCTACTACGTCTCCCGCTACCAGCAGATCGAGGAACGCGGCGCCCAGGTCTTCGTACTGAACGGCATCGGAACCGAGGACTTCTGGGACGCGGACCGCTACCGGATCGCCGGATCCAAGCACATCGAGGACATCGTCACGGCCGCCAAGGCCTGGCACGCGGAGGAGGACTTCGAGGGGGTCCTGACCTTCTCCGAGTCCGGGGTCGTCACGGTGGCGGTCGTCGCCGAGGCGCTCGGACTGCCGAGCATCGGCTTCGAGGCCGCCCGCACCAGCCGCAACAAGCTGCTCATGCGCCAGGCGCACGAGCGCGGCAGCGCGGCGCATCCCGGGTTCCGCTACGCCCCCGACGTCGAGGCGGCCCTGGCCGCCGGCGAGGAGCTCGGCTACCCGCTGATCCTCAAGCCGACCCTCGGCGCCGCCAGCAACTTCGTCTTCAAGGTCGACGACCCCGAGGAGATGCGCGCCCGCTTCGCGGACGCCACCTCGGGCATCGAGACCATGACCTGGGCGCTGATGGAGGCCGACGGCCTGGACCTCGGTCCGCACGGGATCATCGTCGAGGGCTACCTCGACGGGCACGAGCACCTCATCGAGGCGCTGGCCTGGGACGAGGAGGTGTACCTCGGCTCCATCGTGGACCGGATCACCGTCGAGAGCGGAACCTTCGACGACGACGTCCACCACGCGCCGAGTTCGCTGACCCCGGAGCAGGTCGCCGCCGTCCACGAGGTGGTCCGGGACGCGGCCCACGCGCAGGGACTGCGCCGGTCGGTGCTCCACGCCGAGGTGCGCTTCCACCAGGGCAGGCCCTTCATCCTGGAGATCGCGATCCGCCCCGGAGGCGGCGGGCTCGACCACATGGCCCGCATCAGCGCCGGCCACGACCCCATCCAATGCGTGTCGGACGTGGCCCGCGGCATCCGGCCCGATGTCTCCCACTACGCGCCGACCGAGGTGCACACCGCCGCGATGTGCCTGATCAGCGGCGCCGGCACGGTCGAGTCGATCGACGTGCCGAGCGAGGTGGCCGAGGACCCGGCGCTGTTCTTCCTCAAGATCACCGCCACCCCGGGCAGCGTCATCAAGCGGCCGCCCGCGGGCAACAACATCCTCGGCTTCATCGGGGCCACCGGCACCTCCTTGACCGAGGCGCTGACCGCCGCACACGTCGCGGCCGGCCGCATCCGTACCGAGATGAGGCCCGAGCATGGCTGAGACCGTCCGGCGCACCGCCACCAGGCGCCACTACCTGATGTGCCGGCCCACCCACTTCGAGGTGAGCTACGCGATCAACCCGTGGATGAACCCGGACAAGCCGATGGACGCGGCTCTGGCTCTGGCCCAGTGGGAGCGGGTCCGGGACCTGTTCCTCGGCCTGGGCCACGAGGTCTCGTACATCGACCCGGTGCCCGGCCTGCCGGACATGGTGTTCTCGGCCAACGGCGCCACCGTGGTCGACGGGAAGGTCCTGATCGCGAAGTTCCGCCACCAGGAACGGGCGGCCGAGGCCGACGCCTACCGGGCCTGGTTCGAGGAACACGGCTACACCGACATCAAGGTCCCGGACCGCGTCAACGAGGGCGAGGGCGACTTCGCCCCGGCCGGCCGGCGGATCCTGGCCGGCGCGGGATTCCGCAGCGACCCCGGCGCGTTCGAGGAGCTCCGCGCGTTCTTCGGCCTGCCCGTGGTCGGCCTGGCCCTGACCGACCCCCGCTTCTACCACCTGGACACCGCGCTGTGCGTCCTCGACGACGACCTGGTGATGTACTACCCCGCCGCCTTCTCCGACGAGAGCCGGGCCGTGCTGCGGGAGCTGTACCCGGACGCGATCCTCGCGACCCGGGAGGATGCCGAGGCCTTCGGCCTCAACGCGGTGAGCGACGGACTGAACGTGGTCCTGACGGAGACCGCGACCGGCCTGATCGATGAGCTGAGGGCCCGCGGATTCGAGCCCCACGGCGTGGACATGTCGGAGCTGCTGAAGGCCGGCGGCGCGGTCAAGTGCTGCAGTCAGGAGATACGGGCCACGTGATCGACTACGACGGCAGGAGTTTCCGCAACACCGGATACCCGAAGGACGAGGACGCCCCCGTCGGCCACTACCGCCAGGAAGGGGACCTGCTCTGGGCCGACTTCGACGGGGGGCCCGTCCGCCGCGGTTCGCTCAACGGGCGCGTGGAGCCCGACGGCAACCTCGAATTCGCCTACACGATGGTCCTCGCGAGCGGTGAAGTGATCGCGGGCAGGTGCTGGAGCACCCCCGAGTTCCTCGACGACGGACGGATCCGGCTCAACGAGCGCTGGGAGCGCTACGGGGCCCACTCGGACAGCGGTGAATCCGCATTGGAGGAAGTACGGACATGACCCCGCCCACGACCCCGCTCCGCGGGGGGAGCGTGACCTGGGCCTGCACCAGCGGATTCAGCCCGGTCTTCATCTTCCCCTTCACCCCCGGCGAGTACTACGGGGTGGCCAACCTGCACGAGTTCCAGACACTGATGTACCGCCCGCTCTACTGGTACGGCTCCGGCGGCCAGCCGACGGTCGACTACGAGCGCAGCCTCGCCGAGCCCCCGGTGTGGAGCGAGGACGGCCGCACGGCGACCATCACCGTCAAGCCCTACCGGTGGTCGAACGGCGAGACCGTCAACGCCGACAACGTGATGCTGTGGATGCACCTGCTGGAGGCTGAGAAGGACAGCTTCGGCGGATACACGCCGGGCTTCTTCCCGGACAACCTGACCGGCTACGAGAAGGTCGCCGAGGACAAGGTGAGCTTCACCTTCGACCGCGCCTACTCGCACAACTGGGTCCTGATGAACCAGTTCAGCACCATCACCCCGCTGCCCAGGGCGTGGGACCGCACCGGCGACGACCGGCCGGCCGACGCCACCCACGACCCGTCCCAGGCCTCGGCGGTCTACGCCTACCTGAGGGCCTGCAACGACGAGCGCAAGAGCTGGGACACCAGCCCCGTCTGGGGTGTGGTCAACGGCCCCTGGAAGCTGACGCGTTACACCATCGACGGGGTGTCGGGCGAAGCGGTCCTGACGCCCAACGAGAGCTACAGCGGCCCCAACAAGCCCTACCTGGACGAGTTCCGGCTGATTCCCACCGGCTCGGACACCGAGCAGTACGAGATGCTGCGCCGCGGACCCGAGGCGGTCGACGGCGTACAGGTCGGATTCCTGCCCTTCGACGAGGTCACGGAGCCGGCCGAGGACCTGCTGGCCGGCGGGCCGAACCCGCTCGGCGAGCACTACGACCTCGTCCCCCAGCTCACCTACAAAATCCATTACTTCCCGATCAACTTCAACAACCCCACCGTTGCCGGAAAAATCTTCAAGCAGCTCTACTTCCGCCAGGCACTGCAGTCCTGCCTCGACTCCCGGGGCGCCATCCGCGACGTCTACAAGGGCTACGGCTACCCGACCACCGGGCCCATCCCGGCGCTGCCCGACAGCCCGCTGCTCTCCCCCGCCGCGCACGACGACCCGTACCCCTTCGACGTCGAGGCGGCCCGGACCTTCCTGACCGGGAACGGGTGGGACATCAGTTCCACGCCGGGCGTCTGCGTCCGTGAGGGCACCGGCCCCGGTGAGGCGGGCGAAGGCATCCCGGCCGGCACTCCGCTGCGGTTCTCGATGCGCTACGCCGCGGGGCACGAGACCCTCACCGAGGTCATGCGAAAGTTCGCCGCCGACGCCGCACGGGCCGGCATCGAGATCGTGCTGACCGAGGTCGAGGCGAGCGTCCTGGTCCTGGAGGACACCACCTGCACCCCCGGTCCCGACAGCCCGTGCCTGTGGGAGTTCAGCGACTGGAACGGCGGCTGGGGCTACGGCCCGGGCTTCTACCCCACCGGTGAGGCCCTCTACTCCAGCGGATCCTCCGTCAACTTCGGCAGCTACAGCGACCCGAAGGCGGACGAGCTGATCGCCCGGACCGTGGTCAGCGACGACCTGGAGGACCTGTACGCCTACCAGGACTACATCGCACAGCAGGTTCCGGTGATCTGGATGCCCAACTTCCCCTTCCGCCTGCTGGAGGTCGCCAAGGGCCTCCAGGGCGTCGCCCCGATCAACCCCTTCGGACTGATCAACCCCGAGGACTGGCACTACGCCGGCACGGCCGCGGAAGAGGCGGAGGCCCACTGATGTACCGGACGCTGCTCGACCTGCTCGACCTGCACCAGGCCCGCTACCGCCTGATCGACCACCCGGCCGAGGGCCGCACGGACCTCGCCAGCGTGCTGCGCGGGCACCCGCTGGAGCAGGCCGCCAAGTGCATCATCGTCCGCGTCAGCATCACCAAGCGGGTCGGCAAGTACGTGCTCGCGGTGGTCCCCGGAGACCGCCAGGTCGACCTGGCCGCGGTCGCCGCGCTGTTCGGCGGAGGCCGCACCGCCTTCGCCACCCCGGAGATCGCCGAACGGCTGGCCGGCAGCGTCTGCGGCACCGTGATGCCGCTCAGTTTCCACCCCGACCTCCACCTCGTCGTGGACGAGGGCCTGGCACTCACCGAAGAGATCTACTTCAACGCGGCCCGCCTGGACCGCTCCGTGGCCCTGTCCACCTCCGACTACCTCGCCATCGCCAAGCCCGTGCTGGCCGCGATCGCGACGGCCGGGGACCGGGTCCTGACCAACTCCGCGAGGTGACGAACATGACCGATGACGCCCACACGACCGATGACGGCGTGGTGATCCTGGTCGGCAGCGGACAGCGCGCCTACCGCGAGTACCTGCTCGCGGGCGCGGCCCGCCGGCGCCCGATCTGGATCCTGGACGCGGCCGAACCGACCTGGCAGCGCGACCACGTACTGGGCTCCACCACCGTGGAGCTGCTCGACCCGCAACGCCTCGTGCCCGACACGGAAGGCCTGATCAAGGCTGCCGAAGCGGTCGCCGCCGAGCACCGCGTGGTCGGCGTGTTCAGCTACGACGAGACGCTCGTCGTGACCACGGCCCTCATAGCCGAGCGGCTCGGCCTGCCCGGACTGACCTTCCGGGGGGCGGACAACTGCCGCAACAAGCACAACACCCGGCAGATGCTGACCGCCGCCGGGCTGCCCCAGCCGCACTTCGCCTACGTGACGGGAGCGGACGAGGCGCTCGCGACGGCCGACGCCTTCGGCTACCCGGTCGTCCTGAAGCCCCGCGGCATGGGCGCCAGCATCGGCGTCATCAAGGTCGACGGCCCCGAGGGGGTCCGTGCCGCCTTCGAGGTCGCGGACGCCGCCAGCCGCGGCGGGAACAGCGACTACGAGGGTGGGGTGCTGGTCGAGGAGTGCGTCATGGGCCCCGAGATCAGCATCGACGGCACGGTCTTCGACGGCGCCTGGAGCCCGCTCTTCCTCGCCCGCAAAGAAGTCGGCCTCGCGCCCTACTTCGAGGAGACCGGGCACACCGTCAGCGCCACCGACCCGCTGCTCGCCGACCAGGAGCTGCTGCGCGTGCTGCGGGCCGCACACCGGGAGCTGGGCATCGGCTACGGGATCACACACACGGAGGTGAAGCTCACCACCCGAGGTCCGGTGATCATCGAAGTGAACGCCCGCCTCGGCGGCGACCTGATCCCCTACCTGGGCAGCCTGGCCACCGGCGTCGAGCCGGGCGAACTGGCCGCGGAGATCGCCTCGGGCACCCTGCCGGAACGGGAGCCGACGCTGTCCCGCACGGTCGGCATCCGCTTCCTCTACCCGCCACGGAACGGCACGGTCCGGTCGATCGACGCACCCGCCGTCACGGACGTGCCGGGGCTGCTGGAGGCCAACGTGATGGTGCCCGCCGGCACGGAGCTGCTGCTGCCGCCGGACGGCTACCTCAGCCGCTACGCCAACCTGATCTGCGCCGGCGACGACTTCCTGAGCTGCGAGGAGTCCCTCGCCAAGGCCGAGGCGCTGACCACCATCGTCCTCGACAGCTGACGCGTCGGGAACCGGACACCAAGAAAGGAGGAGGGTGATGTCGGCGAGGGTAACGGTAGTGGGCGCGGGCGTGATCGCGCTGCTGACGGCGGTCGAGTGCGTGCTCGACGGACACCGGGTCACGATCGTCGACCAGGGGCCCATCCCGCACAGCCGGGCCACCTCTTTCGACCAGCACCGGATCCTGCGAGCCCTGCATCCCGCGGACCCGCAGACCACCGGCGCCGCCCTGCGGGCACACCGGCGGTGGATCGAGCTGGAAGAGCTCCTCGTGACGCGCTTCTACGAGCAGGTCGGTGCACTCACCGTCGTGCCGCCGGCGGCGGCCGCGGACGGGGCAGCCATGATCGTCAGGGCCGGGGGGAGGGCGACGGAGCTGACCTCGGCCGGCCTCGCCGACCGCTACCCGCACCTGCACCTGGACGGCGGCCTCGGCGGGGTGCTGGAGACCGAGGCGGGCGTCCTGCTGGCCGAACGGGTCCTCGCGGCATGCGTCGGCTGGCTGAAGTGGCAGCGCGGCATCGAGCTGATCGAACACCGGCCCGTGACCGCCGTCGACGCCGACAGCGGCACGGTACGGCTGGTGGACGGGCAGGTGCTGCACGGCGACGCGGTCCTCATGGCGGTCGGCCCCTGGTCGCGGGACCTGCTGCCGGCGGGCATGTCCGAACAGCTCACGCTCTACCGGCAGTCCCTCCTGTATTGCAGGGTGCCGCGGCGGCAGGCGGCCGCCTGGGCCGCCACCCCGGCCGTGCCCGCCCTCGGTACGAGGGGCGGAGCCTGGCTGATCCCCCCGGTGGCGGGCACGGCCCTCAAGCTCACCTCGGCCACCGCCTGCCGGGCGGTGGACGCGATCACCGACTACGCCACCGACCCGTACTGGCAGCGCAAGCTGGAGAAGGAGTTCGGGGACGTCCTCCCCGGCTTCGGGCCGGCCTGGGTCGCCACCGCCAAGGACGCCTACTACTCGGCGTTCGCGCCCACCGGCGGCCCGTTGGTCGTCGCCCTCGGCAGCGCGGGATACGCGTACGCGGCCTGCGGCGGGACGTCCTTCAAGTTCGCGCCGCTCATCGCAAGGTCGCTCGCCGACCGGCTGGGCGGCCGCAGCCCCGCACCGATCGGTGTCGGCGCGCTCGACGGGCCGCTGGACGTCCACGCCCCGCAGCTCGCGGGCCTGTGAGCGGGGGGCCGGCGTGACACCGAAGGAGCGGGCCGCGGTCACGGTGGACGACGTGCGTCGGCTGGCGCTCGCCCTGCCGCGCACCCAGGAGCATCTCGTCCGGGACCGGGTGAAGTTCCGGATCGGCAGGATCGTCTATCTCGCGCTCTCCCGGGACGAGAGCGAACTGGGCTTCGCCTTCCCCAAGGAGGAGCGGGCGGCGCTCGTCGCCGCCGAACCCGCGAAGTTCTTCCTGCCCAGGGAGTCGGATCTGCGCTTCCACTGGGCGCAGGCCCACCTCGCCGCCCTGGACCGCGAGGAGCTGACGGAACTGGTCACCGAGGCCTGGCGGATGGTGGTGCCGGCGAGGGTGGCCCGCGAACACCTCGACCGACCCCCGGCGGGGACCGCGGCGGGAGACCCGGCGGGCCCGGCCCCGGTCCCGTCACCGCCCACGCTGGCCCGGCTGCATGCCGCGGCGGAGGTGTTCAACGGATTCGCCGGCGTGGACCGCAGCTGGCTGGCACTGCGCGAGGAGACCGGCGCCCTCGACCTCTCCGCCGCCGCGCACCGCACCGCCCTGCACCGCTGGCTCAACTCCTGGGGATGCCGCATCCGTTACCCGCGCGAGGGCGAGCCCGACGCCTTCGGGGCGGGACTCGCGGCCTGGTGGGAGCGCCACCGGGGGATGCCGGACGCGCCGCTGGCGGCGCTCGGCCCCCGCGAGATCTCCCGGCTCGCGAAGGCCTACGCGGAGCTGGCGGCCGTACCGGTCGGCCGCCGCAGCCTCGGCCCGACCGCCGCCTCCAAGGCGCTGTACGCGCTGCGCCCCGCCTCGGTCATGCCCTGGGACGCGGCCATCGCGGAGCGACTCCACGGCGCCCGGGACGGCGACGCCTTCGCCCGCCACCTGCGGACCGGCGGTGCCTGGGCGCGCGCAGTGCTCGCCGAGGCCGGAGGGTTGCCCGAGGCTTCCGTCTGCGCCGATCTGGGCAGGCCGCACGTGTCCCTGGCCAAGATCCTCGACGAGTACCTGTACGTGACGATCACCCACGGCGCGCGGACGCCGCCCCCGGCGGGAGCCGCCGGCTGAGAACGGCGCGGTCCCGCGGACCGGGCGGCCAGGCCCGCGGCGCGGCCTGCGGCGCGGACCGCGGGCGCCGGCCTACCGCGCCGCCCGTGCGGGCACCTGCGCCGCCGACCGCGGCGCCCCGGCCGGGGACTCGTCCGTCGGGTCCGGCTGGGTCAGCGCGAAGGCCCGGGCCATGGGCGTGAGCCCGTACTCCCCGGGCACGTCGGAGTGGTCCAGCAGGCCCGCGTCCAGGAGGCGTTCGAGGAGGTCCTCGACCGGCTGCGCGGAGCGCTCCACCAGGACGGCGAGCGCGTCCGCGGACTCGTACACGACGTTGTCCACCGAGGGCGGTCCGTCCGACCCGGCGAACTGCCTCAGCACCAGGCGGGCCCACGGGGTCAGCTGGCGGTAGGCGCTGTCCAGGCGGGTGACGAGGGCGTCGTCGCCCACCTGCAGCCGGCCCAGGAACCGGCCCGGTTCCCCGGGCCCCTCGCCGACCAGGTCGGACACCGCGTCCTGGAGCATCCACTCCGGACGGGCCGCCAGCCGGCGCGCGGCCAGGTTCAGGGCCAGCGGCAGGTCTCCGCAGGCCTCGGCCAGCCGCAGGCAGGAGCGCGGATCGGTGCCGACCCGGTCCGCGCCCAGCGACTGGGCGAGCAGGTGCATGGACTCGTCGCGGTCCAGGACGGGCATCCGCAGCCGGCACACCCCGTCGAGGCCGAGCAGCCGGGAGCGGCTGGTGATCACGACGCGGCTCTCGGGCGCGGCGGTCAGGAGCTCGCGCACCTGGCGTTCGTGCTGCACGTTGTCGAGCAGCACGAGGATCCTGCGGCGGTCGAGCACAGACCGGTACAAGCCCATTCTCTGCCCAGGGTCGTTCGGGATCCGGTCGGCCGGGATACCGAGCGCTTCGAGGAAACCGCCCGCGATACCCGCGGCGTCCTTGCGGCCGTCCGCGGCGGGGTCGAGGTTCGCGTAGAGCTGTCCGTCGGGCAGGGCCGTCGCCAGTTCGTGGGCCAGCCGCAGGGCGAAGGCGGACTTGCCCGCACCGACCTGACCGCTGATTAGCAGGGGGACCGCGGCCGGCTGGCCGCCGTGCGCGGGCGCGGTCAGCGACCTGGCCTGCTGGATCAGCTCGACGCGTCCCACCAGGGCGCGGGGCGCCATCGGCAGCTGGGCCGGCGGGGGCAGTACGGCTCGTACGTCGGCGGCGCGCAGTTCGTTCTCCTGGTGCTGCTGTACGGCCTTGGCCGCGGGGCGGGGGTTGCCGTCCTTGGGCACGGGGCGGGCCGCCTCGTGCCACCGGCGTTCCCAGGTGGCGCGGTCACCGCCGCAGGCCTCGGCGAAGGCGAGGGCCACCTGGAGGGTGGGGAGCCGGTATCCGGCGGCCGCGTCGGAGAGCACCGACGCGGAGAACCGGGCCCGCATGGCCATGTCGCGGTAGCCGGGGCTGCCCGCCGCGGCACGCAGACTGCGCAACTCCCGGGCGAACGCGGTGACCGGTCCGGCATCGGGGGCCAGCGGTCGCTCCAGTCTTCCCACACCCGTCTCCTTTGGCACTCGCTCTGTCCGCGGCCCGTCGAGGCCGGCCCGTGAACTGTCCGTGCCGTGCTTCCTGATCTGCTACCGGATGCTTACCGCCAGCGAGGAGTAACCCCTATGATCCGGTTGACATGGCCTGGCCAGGGGTCTGTTGAGGGGGGTGGATGTCCCATGCCTGGGGCGGATGCGGAGTCAGGTGAGAGACCAACGGACGGGGCAGGGGGGACTCTGCTGCGGTTCAACGTGCTCGGATCCCTTGAGGGGTGGTTCGGACAGGCACGGCTGAGGCTGGGGGGAGCGATTCAGGAACGCGTCCTCTGCATGCTGCTGCTGGAATCCGGCCGGGTGGTGCCGGTCACCCGGCTCGTCGAGGCGACGTGGGAGCAGGACCCGCCGGTGACCGCCGCGCACCAGGTGCGCAAGGCCGTCGCGGACCTGCGCAGGCGCATACCGGCCGGCACCGAGGTGATCGCGACCGACGGGCCCGGCTACCGGGCGGTGGTGACGGACGACCAGGTTGACCTCCTGGAGTTCGACGCGCTGACCGGGAAGGCCGGCCAGGCCCTGCGGGAGGGTCGCCGCCCGGCGGCCGCCGAGGCGCTGCGGAGCGCCCTCGCACTGTGGCGGGGCTCGGTACTGTCCGGTATGGGCGGCCGGGTGATCGAAGCCGCGGCGACCGCGCTGGAAGAGCGCAGGCTGGCCGCGGCGGACCAGTTCTTCGACCTCAGCCTCGCCCTGGGGGAGTCCGGCGATCTCATCTCCGGCCTCCGCGCGCTGATCACGCAGCACCCGCTGCGGGAGACGCTCCGCGGGCAGCTGATGCTGGCCCTCTACCGGTCGGGGCGGCAGGCGGAGGCGCTCAAGGAGTACGGGGAGGTCCGCGAGCTGCTCGTGGACGAGCTCGGGATCGATCCGGGCCCGCGGCTGGCCAGGTTGTACGAGGCGATCCTGCGGGACAGCCCCGAACTGGCCGCTCCGGAACGCCCGGCAGCCGAGCCCGCGGCACCAGCCGGCGCGGTGCCCGAACCGGATGTTCCCGCACCGGCGGCGGCACCGGAACCGGCCTTCCCGGTCCCGGTACCCGCCGTCGGGCCGCCGGCCCCGGCGGAGCGGGTTCCCGGACAGCCGCAGGCGCCACCGCACGCCGCGGCCACCTCCGGGGATGCCCCGTGCACGCTGCCCTACGACCTGCCGGACTTCACGGGCCGCACCCGCGAACTGGCCGAGCTGTTCGACTACGCCCGGGGCAGCGGCCGGGGCGGCGACCGGTACGCCCGCGTCGTCGCCGTCGACGGCATGGGCGGCATGGGCAAGACCACCCTCGCGGTGCGGGCCGCCCACCAGCTGGCCGACCGGTACCCCGACGGGCAGCTCCACATCGACCTGCACGGATTCACTCCCGGCGGCAAGCCGGTGTCGGCCGCCGCCGCCCTCGACAGCCTCCTGCGCACCCTGGGCACCCCGGGCGACCGCATCCCGGAGGACCTGGAGGGGCGCAGCGCACTGTGGCGGACGAAGCTGGACGGGCGGCGGATGCTGCTGCTGCTCGACAACGCCGTCGACGCCGCGCAGATCCGGCCGCTCCTGCCGGTCTCGCCCGGCAGCCTGACGCTGATCACGAGCCGCGGCCGGCTCCTCGACCTCGACGGCGTCGAGTGGGTGTCCATCGGGATGATGGAGCCCGAGGACAGCACCAGCCTGATGACCGAGACGCTCGGCGAGGCCAGGGTGGCGGCCGAGCCCGAGGCGTCCGCCGAACTGGCCCGGCTCTGCGGCCACCTGCCGCTCGCCCTGCGCATCGCGACGGCCCGGCTGCGCAACAGGCCGCGCTGGACGGTGCGGTACCTGGTCGAGCGGCTGCGCGACGAGACGCGCCGGATGGACGAGCTGAGCTCGGGCGAGCGCAGCGTGGCGGCAACCCTGCGCCTGTCCTACCTGGCCATGGACGAGGAGTACCGGACCGCGTTCCGCATCCTCAGCCTGTACCCGTGCGCGGGCACCGACGTCTACTCGGCGGCCGCGCTCCTGGGGACGTCGGTCCGTGACGCCGAGGACGCGCTGGAGTTCCTGCTCGACGTCCACCTGGTGCGTCAGCCCGACATCGGTCTCTACACCTTCCACGATCTGGTGCGCAGTTTCGCCCAGAGCCTGCGGGGTCCGGCGACGGCGGACGACGACGCGGCGGCGGTCGAGCGGCTGCTCAGCTACTACATGACGGCCTCGGACGCGGCCTGCGAGGTGCTGTTCCCGGGCCGTGAGCGCAGGCCGAGCGGCATCGCGCCGTACGAGGGTGAACGGCCCGTCTTCAGGGATGCCGAGCAGGCCCTGAACTGGTTCGTCCGCGAGCAGGCGGGACTGCTCGCGGCGGTGGCCCTCGCCGAGCGGTCCGGTCACGACCGGTACGCGGCCTGCCTCAGCCGAAACGTCGGCTTCCACCTGTACGCACAGGGGCAGCTCGACGCGTTCTGGAGCGTCGGGCATCTCGCGGTGGCCGCCTCCCGGCGGCTCGACGACCTCTCGCTCCTCGGCATCAGCCTGTCCAACCTGGGAGCCGCCTGCTGGAAGCTGGGGCGGTTCGAGGAAGGACTGGAGGTCGCCACGGAGGCGCGCGACACGGCGATCCGCGCCGGGGACCGGCACACCGAGGGGCACAGCGAGTCGACCATCGGGCTGCTGATGACGATGCTCGGGCGGTACGCGGAGGCCCTGCCCATCCTGGAGCGGGCCGTCCGCCTGGCCAAGGAGCTGAGCGGCCCCGCGACGGCCGCCGAGACGCTGACCATCCTCAGCACCCTGTACGAGCGGTGGGGACGCTATCCGGAGGCGGCCGACGCAGCCCGTGAGGCGCTGGAGATCGCCCACGGCCGGGGCAACGAGATCATGGCCCTGACCGATCTGGCCTTCGCCCAGGTGGGTCTCGGCGAGTACGCGGACGCGGACGCGGGCCTGAAGCGGGCCCGCGACCTGTGCGACGAGACCCGGTCGCCGGGCGACGTCGCCCTGGTGTTCGCGCTGTCCGCCCGGGTCGCCATGGAACGGGGCGACACCTCGCAGGCCCGGACGTTCGCCGAGCGGGCGCTGGTCCTCGGGCGGGCGAGCGGAGCACCGATCCGGCTCGCCAAGGTCGAGAACATCGTCGGCCAGCTGCACATGAGATGGGGGGAACACGAGGCGGCCATGGCGATGCACTCCCATGCCCGCACGATCGCCTCGTCGATGAGCTTCCGGGCCGAGGAGGCCTTCGCGCTCGTCGGCCTCGCCCATGCGGCCGAGGTGTTCGGCGATTCCGCGGCGTCGGCCGAATACCGGGCGGCCGCCGAGGAGTTGTTCGACTTCATGGATTTGCCGGCGCATCGCAGGGCCTACTGACCCCGCACGTGGAAGTGCCCCGCACCGGGATGTGGTGCGGGGCACTTCCGTCGCGTGCGCTACAGGCCGGTCACTTGCCGGTGGGGCCCGGGGAGGGGAGGCCGGGACCCCGGTCGTCCGCGAGCACCTCGTACCCGGAGGGCTGGCCGGCGTCCGCCGTACCGACCGTCACGCCGGTGCCGATCACCAGGGCCGCCGCGATGATCCCGATCAGTCCGACCAGCTTGCTGCGCATGTTCTGAACCCCCTGGTGTGTGGTGCCCGGTGCGCGGTTCCCGTGTGGTGCGGTGGCCGCTCTCGACAGGACAAAGACTCGTCGAGGCGATTACCGGTCCGTTCCCCTCTCGATACCGCTCGTGACGGCCGGGCGGGAACGGCCGTTCCCGGTCCGTTCCCGGTCGGGTTCGGTGGCCGCCGCGATCCGCGATCCCCTGGCTCCGACCAGCACGTCCGTCCTCGTGGTGCCCCGTTCGTACCCGGCCAGGTCGAGCAGGGCGCGCACGGTCGCGCGAACGCCCGCCTGCTCGCCGTCGGGCAGCGGCGCCGCGTTCCCCTCCGGGGTGATCCCGGCGACCAGGTGCATGCCGTCCACCGTGAGCGTTTCCACCTGGAACTTGGCTCCCGTCAGGAGCTCCTCGACGAGGTAGGGGGCGGAATGCCGTGCGGTGACGGCCCGTTCGGCCCACTGGTCGAGTCCGGAGCGGTCGTGCACCGGTACGGTCCACCAACAGCCCGCCTTGTCAGCTGACTTGATGACCACCGGAAGGGGGAAGTCCTCGGCCAGGGTGCGCGCCTCGGCGATGGAACGGGCCTCTTCCGCGCGGACCGCGGAGGTCCGGCTCTGGTTGAGGATGCGCCGGATCGCCACCGCGTCGGGCAGCCGGCCCGTCGGCTGCCCGACCGCCGGCGACAGTTCCCGCAGCAGGTCCTCGGCGGCGGCGGCGCCGCTCCCGAGCCCTCTCTCCAGGTCGCTCGCGAGGTACAGGACGTGGCCGATGCCGTGCTCGGCGACCGCACGCGCCAGCACGTCCCGCAGCGCGAGCGGGTCTGCGAAGTCGACCCGCAGGAGCCGGTGCGCGGGCAGGCCGGCGGGGGGCTGCGGGTGCGGGGGGCCGGAGCCGGTGTCCGACACCACCCAGACGTCCAAACCCGCCGTGACCGCGGCGTCCAGGAGCCCGGGCCCGGGCCCGACCAGTACGACCCGCTCCGCGGCCTGTTTGATGATCACAGAATTCTCCTCCATCGTGTCCCACGATGTTCGCGGCGTGCTTTCCCGCTTCCTTCCCGACGTGTTCCCATGGGGGTGCGGGGGCCCACGTCCCCCGGACGGCCCCGCCACGGGGCCGGCCGGCGCCGGGTGGCAGACAGTGGGGAAGGGCACCGAACCAGGGGGGACCAGCACGCCGGAGGCGTATGCACATGGGACTCTTCGACTTCCTGAAGTCCGACAGGCACAAGGCCGACGAGGCGGCCGCGAAGGCACGGGAACAGGTGGTCCAGCAGCCGGACCCGGCGGCGCGGCCCCCGGCGGGCTCGGCGGCCGACGCCGCGGCGGCCACCAAGGCCGCCGCCGAACGCATGGCGGCGGCCGCGCCGGCCCGGCCCTCCCCCGCGACCCCCACGCCCGCTTCGGCGGCCCACAAGGCCGTGCCGGCCGCCCCCAGGCCGGCCACGAGGCCGAAGCCGGCGCCGCTCTCGACGGCGCGCGGCGCCGCGCACACCCCCACACCGCACTCGGCCGCGCACAAGGCGGTGCCCGCGGCTCCGGTGGCCAGGCCTCCCGTCTCGGCCGGGCACCGCACGTACACCGTCCGGGCCGGTGACTCGCTGGCCGGGATCGCCCACCGTGAGCTCGGCAACGAGGCCCGCTGGCGCGAGCTCTACGCGATGAACCGGGGCGTCATCGGAGACACCCCGGACCGCGTCAGCCCGGGCATGGTCCTGACCCTCCCCACCTGAGCACGCGCGGAAGGGGCGGCGGCCGGAACCGATGGTCCGGCCGCCGCCCCTTCCGCGCGAAGCCGCTACGCGAGCGGGTCGGTTCCCGACCCCGCCTCGCGCTCCTTCTCCGCCAGCTCGTCGTCGAAGCTCGCCGGTGCGGCATCGCGGTCCGACAGCTCGGTCGCCGCGGGCGGCTCGACCAGCCAGTCCGGGTTCGACTGCTGGTCCCACCACCGCCACGCCAGGTATGCGCCGGCGGCGACCAGGCCGACGAGCGCGGCTCCGCGCAGCACCTTGCCGCGGCGCCGTGCCCGCTCGTGCTTGCGCACCAGCCGTTGCACTTCCTTGGCGGTCACCTGGCCGCGCAACGCCGCCAGGGCGGCCGTCGAACGCGACGCGGCCTCCTCGGCCACGGGCGTGGCGGCTGCGATCGCGCTCTCGATCTTCGGCTGCGTGTAGTCGGCCGCCTGACGGGCCGCCAGCAGCGTCTGGTGGACCGCCTTCGTCGCAGCCCGGTCCACGGGCGGCGGCACGTGCGCCCGCGCCGCCTTCAGCCGCGGGTGCAGATGGCAGTCGTAGGTCATCCGGGCCTGGCGCGCCGCGCCGGTGGCAGCCTGGGACATCATCGGCGTCAGCCGTTCGTTGGCCTCGTGCGCGTAGTGCACCGCAGCGTCCCTGGCGGATTCCGCGTACGGCGCCACCATTTCAGCCGCGTACCGCACGCTCTCCCTGGCGCTCTCGGCTGCCAGGCGCGCGCTGTCCTTGCCGGTCACGGGATCCTCCTCCTCGGTGGCGGACACAGTTCACCTTTCCACCCTTTGTCGGATCATGCCTGCCACAGCGCCGAGCGGCATGCGCGACAGGGCATACGGGTGGACGATTTCAGTGCCGCGGAGCGCTCCGTGCGACCATCTGGACCGACAGTGATGACTATGGAAGGCAGATCCGTGGCCGAGAAGCTCTACGCCACCCTGAAGACCACCCACGGCGACATCGAGATCGAGCTGCTGGAGAACTTCGCTCCGAAGACCGTTCGGAACTTCGTCGAGCTCGCCACGGGCGCCCGCGAGTGGACCCGTCCCACGGACGGCCAGAAGACCACCGACCCGCTCTACGACGGCACCGTCTTCCACCGCGTCATCAGCGGCTTCATGATCCAGGGCGGCGACCCGCTGGGCAACGGAACCGGCGGCCCGGGCTACGCCTTCGCGGACGAGTTCCACCCCGATCTGGCCTTCACCAAGCCCTACCTGCTCGCCATGGCCAACGCCGGCCCGGGCACCAACGGCTCGCAGTTCTTCATCACCGTCGCCCCGACCGCCTGGCTGACGCGCAAGCACACCATCTTCGGCGAGGTCGCCGACCCGGCGAGCCGCAAGGTCGTGGACGCCATCGCCGCCAGTGCCACCAACCCGCGCACCGAGCGGCCGCTGGACGACGTGATCATCAAGTCCGTCGTCGTCGAGAAGCGCTGACCCCTCCGCCCGCTCCGCCAGGCCCCCGGGAACCTTTCCGCCCCGCCCGTCCGTCCTGGATACGTACCGGAACCGGATACGTACCGGACCGGCGGGGTCGCACCGCCTGCCCTGCCGCCGACCGAGGGGACCGATGGACACCGACCGTCTGCCGGGCTGCTACCGCCACCCGGACCGCGACACGGGGATCAGCTGCACCCGCTGCGAGCGCCCCATCTGCCCCGAGTGCATGATCAGCGCCTCGGTGGGCTTCCAGTGCCCCGAGTGCGTACGCGAGGGCTCCGGGACCGGGCACCGGCCCGCCGCGAACGCGCCCCGCACCCTCGCGGGCGGGGTGGTCGCCGACGATCCCCACCTGGTCACCAAGATCCTCATCGGGATCAACGCGGCGGTGTTCCTCGCCGGCCTCGCAGCACCCGCGATCGTGATCCAGCTCGAACTGCTCGGCCGCTACGTCGAGTACTTCGGCGCTCCGTTGGAAGGGGTCTCCACCGGCCAGTACCACCGGCTGCTGACCTCGGTGTTCCTGCACGTCGAGTGGTGGCACATCACCGGCAACATGATCGGCCTGTGGGTGATCGGAGGCCCTCTGGAGGCGGCCCTGGGCCGCGCCCGCTACCTCGCCGTCTACCTGCTCTCGGGCCTGGGCGGCAGCGTCCTCGTCTACCTGCTGACCCCGCCGAACACCCCGACCCTCGGCGCCTCCGGAGCGGTCTTCGGCCTGCTCGGCGCCACGGTGGTGCTGGTGCGACGGCTGCGGTACGAGATGCGGCCGGTGATCGTCATGGTCGTGCTGATGCTGGTGCTGACCTTCTTCCCCTTCGGCGGTGCCCTCAACGTGTCCTGGCAGGCCCACGTGGGCGGTCTGGTCACCGGCGCGCTGGTCGGGCTCGGCATGCTCACGCCGACCGCCGCCCGGCATCGCGCACTCGTCCAGTGGGGCACCTGTGCGGCGGTGTTCCTGCTGGCAGCAGCGCTGATCATGCTCCGTACGGCGGAACTCACCTGATCACACCGGCGTCAACTCTCCACAGAGTTATCCACAGATCTTCTGCCTTTTCCTCAGCTGTGGATGACGCTGTGGATAACTCCTGGGGAGAGCTTCCGTCAGGGACGGCCGGGTGCTACTTCCACTGCGTGGAAACGCCGAATCCCGCCGCGATGAAGCCGAACCCGACCACGATGTTCCAGTTGCCCAGCGCCTCGACCGGCAGCTGGGTCTCGGTCACGTAGAAGACGACGATCCACGCGAGACCGATCAGGAAGAACGCCAACATGACCGGGGCCACCCAGCTGCGGTTCGTCAACCGGATGCTCTGCGGCTGCCGCGTGGGCGGCGGGGTGTAGTCGTCCTTCTTGCGGATACGTGACTTCGGCACGAGGGGCTCTCCTGTCGATGCGCTGGGGACCTTGCCTGCCCCGGGCGTCCGTTAGCGTAGTGGACCTGTGGCGTTGAAGGAGAAGGGTACGTTGAGCAATTCAGACGACTCCTCCGCGGGTACCCGCCGCCGGGCCAGGCCGGTCCGGTTGCTGACGGCCGCCGTCTTCGCCCTGGCCGGGCTGCTCTTCGTCACCAGTTTCAACACTTCCAAGGGTACGAACATCCGGACGGACGCCTCCCTCCTGAAACTGTCCGATCTCATCGAGGAGCGCAGCCAGGACAACGCGGAGCTGGAGGAGAGCACCGGAGCGGCCCGCCGCCGCGTGGACGCCCTCGCCGCCCGCGACAACGGCAGCAGCCGGGCACAGGACGCCGAGCTGGCCGCCCTGCGGGCCGCCTCGGGCACCGAGGAGCTCTCCGGCAAGGGCCTGACCGTCACCCTCAACGACGCCCCTCCCAACGCCACCGCCCGCATTCCCAACGTGCCCGAGCCGCAGCCCAACGACCTGGTGATCCACCAGCAGGACCTCCAGGCCGTGGTGAACGCCCTGTGGCAGGGCGGCGCCCAGGGCATCCAGGTCATGGACCAGCGGCTCATCTCCACCAGCGCGGTGCGCTGTGTGGGCAACACCCTGATCCTCCAGGGCCGCGTCTACTCGCCCCCGTACAAGATCTCCGCCGTCGGCGACCCGGCGGCGCTCAAGAAGGCCCTCGCCGCCTCCCCGGCCCTGCAGAACTACCAGGCGTACGTGAACGCCTACGGCCTGGGCTGGAAAGTGGACGAGCACAAGGCGCTGACACTTCCCGCCTACTCCGGCACAGTGGACCTCCACTATGCGAAGCCGGTGGGCGCCACCCCGTGACCGGGTCCGTTCCGACGCCGTACTGCGGCTGGCGGTACGGACGTTCAGCGAGGCGTGCCTGACGGCCGGCGCGCTGATCGTGCTCTTCGTCGCCTACGTCCTGCTGTGGACCGGGGTCACCGCGGACCGGGCCGCAGCCGGCGAGATGGCCCGGCTGCGCGACAGCTGGGCGGCCGGCGCACCGCGGGCGGCGCTGGCCGCCGCGCCCGGGGCCGCCCCGCTGCCGCCGGAGTCCACCGCAGCCGAGCCGCCGCCCCGCCACCCCGCGGGCCGGGCCTTCGCCGAGATGTACGTACCGCGCTTCGGCCCGGACTGGGTCCGGCCGGTCCTGGAGGGCACGGACCCCGAGCTGCTGAAGAAGGGCCTGGGCCACTACACCGCGACCGCCCCCCTCGGGGCCGTCGGGAACTTCTCCGTGGCCGGCCACCGCCGCACCTACGGAGACCCCTTCAAGGACTTCCCGAAGCTGCGCCCGGGGGACGAGGTGATCCTCAAGGACGCGGGCACCCGGTACACGTACACGATCCGGGGCGGGCCCCTGCGCATCCTGCCCACCGACGTCGGAGTGGTCGACCCGGTCCCCGGCGGGTCCCCCTTCACGGCGCCGGGCCGGTACCTGACGCTGACCACCTGCGACCCCGAGTGGGGACACAGCCACCGGCTGGTGGTCTGGGCGGAACTGACCGGAACGCACCCCGCGGCGCAGAGCGGGCCGGGGGGTTCGTCCAGGTGACCCTCTCCGCCGGGCCGCTGCCTTTAGTCTGTTCGCGTACCGCCCCCGCGGTGCGTTGAACGAATATGGACGAAAAGGAATCAGGCGGCATGTACGGCTGGATCTGGCGGCATCTGCCGGGCAACGCGTGGGTGCGCGCCCTGATCTCCCTCGTACTGGTCCTCGCCGTGGTTTTCGTGCTGTTCCAGTACGTCTTCCCGTGGGCCGAGCCACTCCTTCCGTTCAACGATGTGACGGTGGACGAGGGATCGGGAGCCAGTCCGTGAGCGCACGCATTCTGGTCGTGGACAACTACGACAGCTTCGTCTTCAACCTGGTCCAGTACCTCTACCAGCTGGGAGCCCAGTGCGAGGTCCTGCGCAACGACGAGGTCGCCCTCGCGCACGCGCAGGACGGCTTCGACGGGGTGCTGCTCTCCCCCGGACCGGGCACGCCCGAGCAGGCCGGCGTCTGCATCGACATGGTCCGGCACTGCGCCGGCACCGGCGTCCCCGTCTTCGGCGTGTGCCTGGGCATGCAGTCGATGGCGGTGGCCTACGGAGGCGTGGTGGGCCGGGCCCCGGAGCTGCTGCACGGCAAGACCTCGCCCGTGGTGCACGGCGGGCTCGGCGTCTTCGAGGGACTGCCCTCGCCCTTCACCGCGACCCGGTACCACTCCCTCGCGGCCGAGCCCGCGACCCTGCCCGACGTGCTGGAGGTCACGGCACGGACCGAGGACGGGATCATCATGGGCCTGCGCCACCGGGAGCACGACGTCGAGGGCGTGCAGTTCCACCCCGAGTCGGTGCTGACCGAATGGGGCCACCGGATGCTCGCGAACTGGCTGGTCCGGTGCGGTGACGCCGGCGCGGTGGAGCGCTCGGTGGGGCTGGCCCCGGTGGTGGGCAAGGCCGTCGCGTGACGACGGTCGCGCCGTCCGCGCCCACGGAGGGCCGGGCCGCGCGACGCAGGGCAGCTCAGGAGGCCGCGAAACGGGCCGCCGGGAACACCCGGCGGCGGGGCGGACGGCGGCGGGGCGGACGGCGGCGCAAGCGGCCGGCGTCGGGCGGCCCGGTGGTCATCGCGAGCCGGCTGGGCGGGGAGCTGTTCATCACGGCGGGCCTGGTGATGCTGCTGTTCGTCGCCTATCAGCTCTGGTACACGAACGTGGTGGCGGAGCGGACGGCGAACGGCGCCGCAGGCTCGCTGCTGCAGACCTGGGAGCGGCAACCGGACGGCGGCGGGACGGCCCCGCCGGTGACGGCCTTCGAGCCGGGCCAGGGCTTCGCCATCCTCCACATCCCCAAGCTGGACGTGAAGGTCCCGGTGGCCGAGGGCATCAGCAAGCCGAAGGTCCTGGACCGGGGCATGGTCGGGCACTACGGCGAGGGCGCGCTGAAGACCGCGATGCCGGCCGACAAGCAGGGCAACTTCGCGGTGGCCGGACACCGCAACACCCACGGCGAGCCGTTCCGCTACATCAACCGGCTGGTGCCCGGGGACCCCGTCGTGGTCGAGACCCGGGACGCCTACTACACGTACGAGATGACCTCGTCGCTCGCGCAGACACCGCCGACGAACATCGGAGTGATCAAACCCGTGCCGGAGGGCTCCGGTTTCACCTCCGAGGGCCGGTACATCACGCTGACCACCTGCACCCCGGAGTTCACCAGCACCTACCGGATGATCGTATGGGGCAGGATGACCGACGAACGACCGCGCAGCCAGGGCCCGCCGCCCGCGCTGACCAGCTAAGGAAGAATCACGCAGTGTCTCGTGCCAGCCGCCGTGCCGCGGCCCCGCCCGCCGGCAGCCGCAGTGTGCTCGCCGGGTTCCTGAGCCTGCTGGGCGAGGTTCTCATCACGGCGGGCCTGGTGCTGGGGCTGTTCGTGGCCTACTCGCTGTGGTGGACGAACGTCCTCGCGGACCGGCAGGCCGCCGCGCGCGGGAACGAGATCCGGCAGCAGTGGCTGAACCCGGCCCCCGAGCAGGCCGGACCGGGTGCGCTCGACACCCGGGGCGGAGTCGGCTTCCTGCACGTGCCGGCGATGCGGAACGGCGAGGTGCTCGTCAAGGCGGGCACGGCGCCGGACATCCTCGACGACGGCGTGGCCGGGTACTACACGGAGCCCGTGAAGTCGGCGCTGCCGTGGGACGAGAAGGGGAACTTCTCGCTGGCCGCGCACCGCGACGGGCACGGGGCGAAGTTCCACAACATCGACAAGGTGAAGAACGGCGACGCGGTCGTCTTCGAGACCCGGGACACCTGGTACGTCTACCGGGTCTTCGCAGAGCTGCGCCAGACCTCGAAGTACAACACCGACGTGATCAACGCGGTCCCCAAGGAGTCCGGCAAGACCGCTCCGGGCCGGTACATCACGCTCACCACCTGCACCCCGGTCTACACCTCGAAGTACCGGTACATCGTGTGGGGCGAGCTGGTCCGGACGGAGAAGGTCGACGCCCGGCGCACGCCCCCGGCGGAGCTGCGCTGAGCCGGGGCCTGCGCGGCCCCCAGAGGGTCTGGAGGGCCCCGCGGGAGCCCCGGGAGTTCCAGGGAGTCCCAGGAATCCCAGAGGCCCCGGACAGGCCCGCAGACGCCCGTCTGTCGCCGCCGTGGGTGTGGGCGTGTGAAAGGTCCGGCCCCTCTCGCATCCGAGAGGAGCCGGACCTTTTCACACGGACCTGGTCGCCGGACCGGCGGCCGAGGGGCCGCGCCTAGCGGCGGCCTCCGCCACCGGTCAGGCCTCCGAAGAGACCGCCGTTGTTGTTCCCGCCGTCCTGCTGTCCGGCGATCGTGGCCACGTTGACGGCCTGTCCCGACGCGCCGGGGGTACCGGGCTCCGGGCTGGTGCTTACCACGAGCGCGTTGTCGTCCGACGGGCCGGCGACGATGCCAAGCCGCAGGTTGGCTCGCTGCAGGTCGTTCTTGTACTGGCCCAGGGTCCGGCCGGAGAAGTTCGGGACGACCGTCGCCTGCGAGGCCTTGGCGATGGTGATGCCCACGGCCTTGTTCTGTTCGAGCTCCTGGCCCGCCGCGAACTGCTGGCCGATGACCGTGCCCGGAGCGGCTCCCGGCTGGTCGGACTCCGTGACGCTGCCGAGCCGCAGGTTGACCGCCTTGAGGGCCTTCTCCGCCTCGTCCTTGGTCTTGCCCGTGAGGTCGGGGACCTCGGACTTGGACGGCTCCTTGGCCACCGTCAGCGTGATCACGCTGTTCTTCTCGGCCTCGGAACCGGCCTTCGGGTTCTGCTCCAGGACGGTCCCCGGGGTGCGGTTGGACTCCTGCGTCTTGCGGTCGACCTGGAAGCCCTTGTCCTTCAGCGCCTTCTCGGCCTCCTCGTACTTCATGTTGAGCACGTCGAGGACGGAGATCTTCGGGGCGCCCGAGGAGATGGTCACCGTGACCGTGGAGCCCTCTTCGACCTTGGTGGCGGGCTCCGGGTCCTGCTTGCAGACGTTGCCCTTGGGCTGGTCCTCGCAGGGCGCTTCGCCGCCCTTGACCACCTTGAGCTTGGAGTTCTCGCCGCTCTTGGTCGCCTGTTCCAGGGTCTGGCCGATGAGCTTGGGCACGTTGGGCCGGTTGTCGGCGGTGTCCCCGAACAGGGAGCGGCCGATGAGGATCGCGCCGACCAGGACGAGGATGCCGGCCGCCACGAGCAGGACGGTGGACGCCCTGCTCTTCTTCTGGCTCTGGCGGCGGTTCGGACCCTGGTCGTAGCCCTGGTCGCCATAGCCGTAGCCGCCGTCACCCGGTGGCATGGGCGGCATCATCGACGTCTGGGCGCCGGGGTCGGCGGTGCGCAGGGCGGTGGTGGGCTGGTCGTAGCCCTGCGGGCCGTAGCCGTGGCCCTGGTCGTGCGGGTAGCCGTAGCCGGCCGCGCCCATGGCGGCGGTGGCGGCGACGGGCTGGCCGTCGAGGCAGGCCTCGATGTCGGCCCGCATCTCGTCGGCCGACTGGTAGCGGTAGTCGGGGTCCTTGACCAGTGCCTTGAGGACGATGGCGTCCATCTCGGGCGTGATCTCGGGGTCGAAGTTCGACGGGGGCTGCGGTTCCTCCCGCACGTGCTGGTAGGCGACGGCCACCGGGGAGTCGCCGACGAACGGGGGCCGCACGCAGAGCAGCTCGTAGAGGAGGCAGCCCGCGGAGTACAGGTCGGAGCGCGCGTCGACCTGCTCGCCCTTGGCCTGCTCCGGGGAGAGGTACTGGGCGGTGCCGATCACGGCCGCCGTCTGTGTCATGGTCATGCCCGAGTCGCCCATGGCGCGGGCGATGCCGAAGTCCATGACCTTGACCTGGCCGGTGCGGGTCAGCATCACGTTGGCGGGCTTGATGTCGCGGTGCACGATGCCGGCGCGGTGCGAGTACTCCAGGGCCTGGAGGATGCCGATGCACATCTCCAGCGTGCGCTCGGGAAGCAGCTTGCGGCCCGAATGCAGCAGCTCGCGCAGCGTGGAACCGTCGACGTACTCCATCACGATGTACGGGATGGAGATGTTGTCGACGTAGTCCTCGCCGGTGTCGTACACGGCGACGATCGCCGGGTGGTTCAGCGACGCGGCCGACTGGGCCTCGCGCCGGAACCGGGCCTGGAAGGACGGGTCGCGGGCGAGGTCGGCACGCAGGGTCTTGACGGCGACGGTACGGCCGAGCCGGGTGTCGTGGGCGAGGTAGACCTCTGCCATGCCACCGCGGCCGAGCACGTGGCTCAGCTCGTACCGGCCGCCGAGGCGACGCGGCTCTTCCATAACGTTGCAGCCCTCTCCGTCAGTCCCGACCGCACCTGTGTGTGGTCCGGCGGTGTGCTGTTCGCGCAAAGGCTACCGGCCGATCGTCCGTGATCGGTTCGTGGCCACAGGCTGATACTGGACCGGTACCGTACGCTCGGATCCAGGGCCGGTTCAGTGATGTGCGTCACGTCTCCGGCCCGTGATCCCCCTGGTCACCCTTGGCTGTTGAGCACCGCTTCCATGACCGCCTTGGCGACGGGGGCGGCGAGACCGCCACCGCTGATGTCGTCACGGGCGGTGCCTTCGCTGTCCTCGATGACGACGGCGACGGCGACGGGCGAAGTGCCGTCGGCGTTCTCGGCGTAGGAGATGAACCAGGCGTACGGGCGCTTCTTGTTGCCCTCGCCGTGCTGGGCGGTACCGGTCTTGCCGCCGACCGTCACACCCTTGATCTTGGCCTTCTGGCCGGTGCCCTGCTCGACGACGTTGACCATCATCTGCTGGACCTTCTGCGCGTTGCCCGCGGACAGCGGCCGGCTCATCTCCTGCGGCTCGTGCTTCTCGATGATGTCCAGGTTGGGGGCCGTGAGGTTGTCGACCATGTAGGGCTTCATCAGCTTGCCGTCGTTGGCGATCGCCGCGGTGACCATGGCCATCTGCAGCGGGGTGGCGGCGGTGTTGAACTGCCCGATCGCGCTCTGGGCGTTGCCGTCCCGACCCATCTTCTTGTCGTAGACGCTGGCGAAGGCGCGGACCGGGGTGTCGATCTTGTCGTTGTTGAAGCCGAACTTCTCGGCGGTCTCCACCATCTTGTCGCGGGTGACCTTGTCGCCGAGGTTCGCGAAGACGGAGTTGCAGGAGATGCGCAGCGCCTCGTTCAGGCTGGCCTTCTCGCACCCGGTGTGGGAGTTGGGCAGCTGGGTCTGGGTGCCCGGCAGGATGTACGGCTCGGGGGTGTCCGTCGGGTCGTTGACCTCCTTGACCACCCCGTGCTCCAGGGCGGCCGCGGCGGTGACCACCTTGAAGGTGGAGCCGGGCGGGTAGGTCTCGCGCAGGGCGCGGTTGACGAGCTTCTTGTCCTCGCTGTCCTTCAGCTCGACCCAGGCCTTCTCGTCGTTCTTGGAGTTGCCGGCGAAGCGCGAGGGGTCGTACGAGGGCGTGGAGACCAGGGCGAGGATGGCACCGGTGCGCGGGTCGATCGCAGCGACCGCGCCCTTCTTGCTGCCGAGCTTGTCGAAGGCAGCCTTCTGCGCGGCGCGGTTGAGCGTGGTGACGACGTTGCCGCCCTGCTTCTTCTCGCCGGTGAACATGCCGATGGTGCGGTCGAAGAACAGCCGGTCGTCGTTGCCGGTGAGGATGCCGTCCTCGAGCGATTCGAGCTGGGTGGCGCCGAAGGCCTGCGAGGCATACCCGGTGACCGGGGACCAGAGCTCCCCGTCCTGGTAGGTGCGCTTGTACTTGTAGTCGCTGCCGTCGGTGACCGTGGAGCCGGTGATGGGCTCGCCCTGGACGATGATGTTGCCGCGCTCGGTCGCGTACTGGGCGATCTGGACCCGTCGGTTCTCCTTGCGCGTGCTGAGTTCCTCGGCCTGGACGTACTGCAGCCAGTTGGTCCGGATCAGCAGCGCGAGGACGAGCAGCCCGCAGAACAGCGAGATGCGGCGCAGGGGCTTGTTCATGACGGGCGGACCACCTGGGTCATCTCGGAGTCGGGGGACGGAGCCGGGGCCGGGGCCGGTCGGCGGGCGGTGTCGCTGATCCGGATGAGGACGGCGATGAGGATCCAGTTCGCGAGGACGGAGGAGCCACCGGACGCCAGGAAGGGCATCGTCATGCCGGTGAGGGGGATGAGCCCCATGACTCCGCCGGCGACGACGAAGATCTGGAGCGCGAAGGCGCCGGACAGGCCGATGGCGAAGAGCTTGCCGAAGGGGTCGCGCGCGGCCAGGGCCGTGCGGACGCCCCGCTCGATGATGAGCCCGTAGACCAGCAGGAAGGCCATCACGCCGGAGAGACCGAGCTCTTCGCCGACGGTGGAGAAGATGAAGTCGGAGTTGGCGGCGAAGCCGATGAGGTCGGAGTTGCCCTGGCCCCATCCGGCACCGAGGACCCCGCCGGAGCCGAAGCTCATGATCGACTGGCCGACCTGCTCGCAGGCACCCGAGGTGGCGTAGCAGCCGAAGGGGTCGAGCCAGGCGTTGACACGGGCCTGGACGTGGCTCGCGAAGGAGGCCACGACGACCGCGCCGCCGACCGACATCAGCAAGCCGATGACGATCCAGCTGGTGCGCTCGGTGGCCACGTACAGCATGATCACGAACATGCCAAAGAAGAGCAGCGAGGTACCCAGGTCGTTCTCGAAGACCAGGACCAGCAGGCTCATCGCCCAGATCATCAGGATCGGACCGAGGTCGCGGCCGCGCGGCAGGTACAGGCCCATGAAGCGGCGGCTGGCCAGCGCGAGCGCATCGCGCTTCACCATCAGGTAGCCGGCGAAGAAGATCGCGATGACGATCTTCGCGAACTCACCGGGCTGGATCGAGAAGCCGCCGACGCTGATCCAGATCTTGGCGCCGAAGACGTCGGCGCCCAGGCCCGGGACGACGGGCAGGATCAGCAGCACCAGCGCGCCGGCCATGGAGATGTACGTGAACCGCTGCAGGACGCGGTGGTCCTTGAGGATCAGCAGGACGGCGGCGAACAGGGCGATCGCCAGGGCCGTGTACATCATCTGGCGGGGTGCGGAGGGCGAGAAGGCGCCGTAGCTGCGCTTGGCGAGGTTCTGCAGCCGCTCGGACTGGTCCAGCCGCCAGATCAGGACGACACCGAGGCCGTTGAGCAGCGTGGCGAGCGGCAGCAGCAGCGGGTCGGCGTACTTCGCGTACCGGCGTACGACGAAGTGCGCTATGCCGGCGAGCACGGCGAAGCCGCCCCCGTACACGACCATGCCGGGCGGCAGCTCGCCGTGGATCGCCAGACCCACGTTGGCGTAGGCGAAGATCGGGATGACCACGGCGAAGGCGAGCAGCAGGAGCTCGGTGTTCCGCCGGCTCGGCAGCTCGATGGCGCCGATGGTGGTCGTATTGGTGACAACGCTCATGGTGTGGCAGGCCCCCTGCGCCCGCGGGCTACTTTCCGCACAGGCCGACCAGCTGCTGCTCCTCGGGAGTCAGGCTGGGGCCGGGTGTCTGGCTGTTCTGCGCCTCGGCGCCTCTGCGCTCCTCGTCCTTCTTGCACGCGGAGACCTGGACGCCGAGGTCGTCCAGCTTCTTGCGGGCACCATCGAGGCTTCCCTCGCTGATGGTGGCCTCGACCAGCTTGCGCTTGAAGGGCGGCAGGTACTTCAGTTCGATGTCGGGGCGGTCGATCTCCACCTTGGAGAGCTCCAGCGGGCCGAGCTTCGGGCTGATGCCGCGGAAGAGTGCGACGTGCTCGCCCTTCACACCGACGTAGAACTGGGTCTGGGTCCAGCGCCAGCCGGCGTAGAGGCCGCCGCCGATGACACCGGCGACGACGAGCAGGGTCAGTGTGCGGGTGGTCCACTTGCGCCCTTTGCTGCGGCGCCTGCGGGGGTGGTCGTAGGTGTCGTCGTAGCCGGAGCCGCCGTCGTATCCCTCGGCCTCGCCGAAGGATCCGTAGCCGCCGCCCTGGCCGGGGTCGCCGTAGCCGTAGGCGGCGTCGCCGCTGCCGGGGGGGCCGAAGGAGCCCGCGGGCGGCGGGGCCTGACGGCCGAGCCCGGAGGCGCGGCCGGCCGGGGTCTGCATGGCGTTGTTGTTGTCGAAGAGCTGGTGCTGGTTCTCGGCTACCGCGCCGACGACCACGGGGGTGTCGCTGACCTGGGCGGCGAGGGTGTCGCCGCTGTCGGTGTCGAGGACGTCGGCGACGATGCAGGTGATGTTGTCGGGCCCGCCGCCGCGCAGCGCGAGCTGGATCAGCGACTGCACGGTCTCGCGGGGGCCGTGGTAGTCGGCGAGGGTCTCCTCCAGCGTCTGGTGGGAGACCACGCCGGAGAGCCCGTCGGAACAGATGAGGTAGCGGTCGCCGGCGCGGACCTCGCGGATGGAGAGGTCGGGCTCGACGATGTCGCCGCTGCCCAGCGCGCGCATCAGGAGGGAGCGCTGCGGGTGGGTCGTCGCCTCCTCCTCCGTGATGCGGCCCTCGTCGACCAGGCGCTGCACCCAGGTGTGGTCCTGGGTGATCTGCGTGAGAACGCCGTCGCGCAGCAGGTAGGCGCGGGAGTCGCCGACATGTACGAGGCCGAGGCGCTGGCCGGTCCACAGCAGGGCGGTGAGGGTGGTGCCCATGCCCTCCAGCTGGGGGTCCTCCTCGACCATGACGCGCAGCTGGTCGTTGGCACGCTGCACGGCGGTGGCGAGCGAGGTGAGGATGTCGGAGCCCGGGACGTCGTCGTCGAGCTGCACGAGGGTGGAGATCACCTCGGAGCTCGCCACCTCGCCGGCGGCCTGCCCACCCATGCCGTCGGCGATCGCCAGGAGACGCGGGCCGGCGTAACCGGAGTCCTCGTTCCCCTCGCGGATCATGCCCTTGTGGGATCCGGCTGCGAACCGCAGGGACAGACTCATGTGCACCTGCCCTGTCGACGAAGCTTCCTCCGGGTACAACCGGTCTCGAGCCACACTGCCCACCCTCCGGTCGGGAGCGCGCCCGTGTCCGTGTCCTCGGTGGCACGGATCACCGCCGCGCGCTCGCTCCGCTCGCTCATTCTCGTACTACTTCCGCAGCTCGATGACGGTCTTGCCGATGCGGATCGGCGCGCCCGGCGGAATGGGCGTCGGGGTGGTCAGCCGGGTCCGGTCGAGATAGGTGCCGTTGGTGGACCCGAGATCCTCGACGATCCACTGGCCGTCACGGTCGGGGTAGATCCTGGCATGGCGGCTGGACGCGTAGTCGTCGTCCAGCACGATCGTGGAGTCGTGGGCGCGGCCCAGGGTGATCGTCTGCCCGGCGAGGGCCACGGTGGTACCCGTGAGGATGCCCTCGGAGACGACGAGCTTGGTGGGCGCACCGCGACGCTGGCGCTGCTGCGGAGGCGCGGCCTGGCGGCCGCCCTGCTGCGGGGCGCCGCCGGCGCCGCCGCGGCGGGAGGAGCCGCGCTGGGTCACTCTCGTACCGAAGAGATCACTGCGGATGACCTGGACGGCCACGATGACGAACAGCCACAGAACGGCCAGGAAACCCAACCGCATGACCGTCAGGGTCAGCTCTGACATTGCCCCCGCTTCACCCTTCGGCTTGCCGGTAAATGATGGTGGTGCTGCCCACGACGATCCGCGAGCCGTCGCGGAGCGTAGCGCGGGTGGTGTGCTGCCCGTCCACCACGATGCCGTTGGTGGACCCGAGATCCTGGATCGTCGAGGGCGTTCCGGTCCGGATCTCACAGTGCCGGCGCGATACGCCGGGGTCGTCGATCCGCACGTCGGCTTCGGTGCTTCGGCCGAGTACGAGCGTGGGGCGCGAGATCTGGTGGCGGGTGCCGTTGATCTCGATCCAGTGCCGCCGGGGCCCGCCGGATCCCACCGGGGCCGCGCCGCCGGGACCGCCCGGGGCGGGCCGGTGGGCACCGGGTCCGCCCGGGGGCGGGCCGGCGGGCATGGGCGGTGCGGCGACCGGCGGGTAGCCGTAGCCGCTCGCCGGGGACGGGGCCGCGCCCTGCGGCTGCGAGGTGCTGGAGGCGAGGGTGCGACTGCGGACCCGGTAGAGCCCGGTGTCGAGGTCCTCGGCCTTCTCCAGGTGGACCTTGATGGGGCCCATGAAGCTGTACCGCTGCTGCTTGGCGTAGTCGCGGACGAGGCCGGCGAGCTCGTCGCCGAGCTGTCCGGAATAGGGGCTCAGGCGGTCGTAGTCGCCGGCGCTGAGCTCCACGATGAAGTCGTTGGGGACGACGGTCCGCTCACGGTTCCAGATCGTGGCGTTGTTGTCGCACTCCCGCTGGAGGGCTCCGGCGATCTCCACCGGCTGGACCTCGGACTTGAAGACCTTGGCGAAGGTGCCGTTCACCAGACCTTCGAGTCGCTGCTCGAACCGCTTCAGAACTCCCATGGGGCACCTCCTCCGTCGTTGTGGCCCTGTACTGCTTACTGATCGTATCCACGCGTGGCGGATTCGGGTGGTTCCCCATCGCTCCTGTGAGGACGAGTGTTGGTCCTCACAAGGGATCGTAGGGGCGCTCGGGGAACAGTGTCCCGCACGGGGAGCGGAGTGCGGGAGGGGCTGTCCGCACGGGTGCGTATGCCCCCGGGGAAAGCGATGTGAACTCACCCCGTTCTACGTGCTAATGTTTCGACGTCGCCAGGGGAACGGCCCGAAAGGGAAGGCCACTGGGACGCTACTCGGGCGAGTGGCGGAACGGCAGACGCGCTGGCTTCAGGTGCCAGTGTCCTTCGGGACGTGGGGGTTCAAATCCCCCCTCGCCCACTTCGACGAGACGGTCGTCACCGCGAGAGCGGTGGCGGCCGTCTCGCTTTGTTCCCGGTCACTCCCGGTTGTTCCCGCTCGTTCGCGGCCGGGTACACGTGACGCGGTGTGCCGACGGCCGACGGCCGGGGTTCGGGATCCAGCGTTCGGGTTCAGCGTTCGGGATTCACGGCACGGGCTGTGGCGTCGGTCACGAAGACTCCTCCCGAGGGGGCGTACCGACCCGGCCGCGGGCGCCGATTTCCGACCTTCGTCATGGCGGACGAGACGAAAGAGGACGGCCGGGGCGCTCGGCGGATGTCTAGGGTCGGCCACGTGGATGCGATGGCGAAGACACGTGCGGGCTGGGACTGGCTGCGGGGCCCCGAGCCGTGGACACGGCGGATGCTGGCGGGGGACCTCGCCCTGGCCGGTGTGCTGGCCATCCTCGGACTGGGCGTCGAGGAACTCGACGAGGGCCCCGGGCAGCGGATGCTGCTGGGCGCCGTCGTCGTGCTGGCGCTGGCCCTGCTGCGCCGTCGGCTGCCGGCGGCGACGCTCGTGGCGGGGTCGGCGCTCAGCGCCGTCCTCCCGGGGCTGGTCTTCGTCCTTCCGCTGCTGGGCTGGTCGGCCGGGCGGCGGATCGTCGGCGTGGGCCGGGCGCTGGGCGCCTTCACACTGGCCTTCGTCGCGTCGATCGCCCTCAGTGTCCTGGACCAGTGGTCGCTGATGCGCCCACTGCTGGTGATCGTGTTCTCTACGCTGATGTTCCTGGCCGTCACGGTGATGCCGGGGCTGGCCAGCCGGTACTGGTCGCAGCGCCGCACCCTGCTCGCGGCGCTGCACGAGCGCAACGGCCAGCTGCTGCGGGAGCGGGCCATGGTCGCCGGGCAGGCGCGGCTGCGCGAACGGCAGCGCATCGCCCAGGACATGCACGACAGCCTCGGACACCAACTGGCCTTGATCTCCGTGCACACGGGTGCGCTGGAGGTCGATCCCGAGCTCACTGACCGTCAGCGGGACGCTGTGGGCGTACTGCGGCAGGCCTCGGTGTCCGCGATGCACGAACTGCGCGAGGTCGTCGGCATCCTGCGCGACGGCGTGGAGGCGCCCGCGCCGGTGGACGAGGCCCAGCCCGCGGCCCGCGGGGTGGCCGGGATCGCGGGCGTCGTCGAGGCGGCGCGGGGCGCCGGGACCGAGGTGCGGCTGACCACCGCGGGGCGGCCGAGGCCGCTGGTCGCGGCCTGCGACCACGCCGCGTACAGGATCGTGCAGGAGGCCCTGACGAACGCGTACAAGCATGCTCCGGGGGCGCCGATCACGGTGGAGCTGCGGTACGAGGACGATTCGCTGGTGGTGGAGATCGCCAACGGGCCGTCAGCCGGGCCGGGCGAGGACGTGGTGTCGGGTGGGCAGGGCCTGACGGGGCTGCGAGAGCGGGCCCGGCTGGTCGGCGGCATGGTGCACGCGGGTCCCGCCGAGGGCGGCGGCTTCCGGGTGGCCGGGGTGCTGCCCTACGGCGCTGAGCCGGCCGGCGCCCAGGACGTGGCCGACGACTTCGGACAGTGGGCGCAGGCGCGGAAGGGCACGCAGCCCCAGGCCCGGGGGCGGCGCGGCGAGCAGCCGCCCATGGACTGGGCGGCGGTGGACCGGGAGCTGGCCGTACGGGTGCCCAGCCGCACCGGCGCCGTCGCGGTGGGCTGCGGGATCGCCTTCGCGGCGGTGGTGGTGCTGGTGATCGTGCTGGTCGCCGCGATGGTGATGCTGATAGACACGGCGAGTGACTCGATGATCAGCCGGGACGAGTACGACGCCGTGCACGTGGGCGAGAGCGAGACGTCGGTCCGCGACCGGCTGCCGAGCGGCGAGAGCTTCCTGACCGCGGGCGCTGACCGGAAGGGGCCGCCCCGGCCGGAGGGCGCGCAGTGCCTGGTGCTGCTGGCCGATCAGGAGCCCAAGTCGCTGACCACGGACCTGGTGTTCCGGTTCTGCTTCCAGGACGGCAAGCTCGTGGACAAGCAGACGTACGAGGTCAAGCAGTAGGAGCACGGTGTGACAGCCGAAGTGATCAGAGTGGTGATCGCCGACGACGAGCCGCTGATCAGGGCCGGGATCAGGATGATCCTCACCTCGGCGCCGGACATCGAGGTCGTCGCGGAGGCGGCGAACGGCCGGGAGGCCGTGGAACTGGCCCGCTCGCACGCCCCCCAGGTGCTGCTGCTCGACATCCAGATGCCGGTGATGGACGGCCTGACTGCGCTGGGCGAGCTGCGCCGGGCCGTTCCGGAGGTACGGGCCCTGATCCTGACCACCTTCGGCGAGAAGGAGAACGTCCTGCGGGCGCTGGGCCAGGGCGGGGCGGGATTCCTGCTGAAGGACTCGGCGCCGGGTGAGTTGATCGGGGCGGTCCGGGCGGCCGCGGCGGGGGATGCCTACCTCTCGCCCGGGGCCACCCGGCATGTGGTGGACCAGCTGGCGTCCGGGAAAACCGCCGCGCGGGGTGCGGAGGCCCGCCGACAGGTCGCCGAGCTGAGCGAGCGGGAGCGGTGCGTGCTGGCGCTGCTCGGGGAAGGCCTGTCCAACGCGGACGCAGGTCGGCGCCTGCACATGAGCGAGGCCACCGTGAAGACGTACGTGAGCCGGATCCTGGCGAAGCTGGGCTGCGAGAACCGGGTCCAGGCGGCCCTGCTGGCCAGGGACGCCGGGCTGTAGCCGCTGGCCAGGGACGCCGGGCTGTCGGTACGGTCAGCCCGTTCTCGAAGCGATCACATGAACGAACGGGCGGGGGCGGCGCCGATGGCGGCGACAGCGGGACAGCGGATTCCGGACGTGGCGGGGTTCGCGCCGCGCAGGGCGGCGGACTCGCCGAAGGAGGCGGGCAAGGCGCTGCGGGCGCGCGTGCCGCGGGCGGCGCAGGCGGGCTTCACGATGCCGGCCGGGCGGCCGGACGCGGTGCGGGCGGTGGAGGAGTCCAACGCGGGGCGGGTGGCCGAGCTGACGCCCATACGGGTCGGCCGGATGGCTGCGAACCCCTTCGCGTTCCTGCGCGGGGCGGCCGGGCTGATGGCGCACGACCTGTCCGGCGGTCCGGTGACGGGCGTCGGGGCGCAGATCTGCGGCGACGCGCACGCGGCGAACTTCGGTCTCTACGGGGACGCGCGCGGCCGGCTCGTGATCGACCTGAACGACTTCGACGAGACCGTGTTCGGTCCGTGGGAGTGGGACGTGAAGCGCCTGGCGGCCTCGCTGGTGCTGGCCGGCCGGGTGGCCGGGGCGGACGAGACGACCTGCCGCGAGGCCGCGCTGGACTCCGTGGGCGCCTATCGGCGGACCATGCGGCTGTTGGCCAAGCTGCCCGCGCTCGACGCGTGGAACGCCATCGCGGACGAGGAACTGGTTTCGCACGCCGACGCGCACGATCTGCTCGGCACGCTGGAGCGGGTATCGGAGAAGGCCCGTAAGAACACCTCCGCGCGGTTCGCCACCAAGTCGACCGAGATAGGACCGGACGGCGGACGCCGCTTTGTCGACGCGCTGCCCGTGCTGCGCCGGGTCACGGACGGGGAGGCGGCGGCCGTGGCGGCCTCGCTCGGTCCGTACCTGCAGACCCTTCAGGGCGACCGGCTGCCGCTGCTGGCCCGGTACGCGATCCAGGACGTGGCCTTCCGCGTGGTGGGCACCGGGAGCGTCGGCACCCGCTCCTACGTGGTCCTGCTGCTGGACCACCGGGGAGAGCCGCTGGTCCTCCAGGTGAAAGAGGCCCGGCCCTCGGTGTTGCTCCCGCACCTGCCGGGACTGGGCTTCACCTCGCCCCCGGAGGCGCACGAGGGCCGCCGGGTGGTGACGGGGCAGAAGCGGATGCAGGTGGTCTCCGACATCATGCTGGGCTGGACCACGGTGGAGGGGCGCCCGTACCAGGTCCGTCAGTTCCGCAACCGCAAGGGCAGCGTGGACCCGGCGGCGCTGGCCCCCGACCAGATCGACGACTACGGGCGGATGACCGGTGCCCTGCTGGCCCGGGCGCACGCGCACAGCGTCGATCCCCGGCTGCTGGCGGGGTATTGCGGGAAGAACGAGGAACTGGACGAGGCGATGGCGGACTTCGCCGTGGCCTACGCCGACCGGACCGAGGCCGATCACGCCGATCTGGTCGCCGCGGTGCGAACCGGCCGGATCGCCGCGGAGAGCGGAGTGTAGGGCGCGCGGGACGCTGCGCAACGGGCGATGTTTCACGTGAAACATCGCCCGCGCGGACGGGCCGTACCCTGGCCGGGTGAGCGAGCAGACCGAGCAGCCTGAGCAGACAGTCCCCGGTGGATCCGGCGACTCCTCCGCCACCGGTGGGGAGAGCGCCGAGGAGCGCCCCGAGGCGCGCCTGGAGCGGGCCGTGCGGGCCGCCGAACAGGCGCTGATCGAGTTCGAGATCGCGGTGGAGACCTTCCGCGTGGAGGTGGAGAACTTCTCCCGCCTGCACCACCAGAAGCTCGGCCCCATGTACACCCGGCTCGACGAGCTGGACGCGCTGATCGCCGAGGCGAGGGCGGCGCGCACCGGTGATGCCGAGGACCTCCGGCGGGCCCAGGACGCGCGCTCGCTGGTCATGCCGATGCCCGGGGTGGACGAGCTGTTCCACGACTGGATGGGATCCGAGGGCATCTCCGACGATGCAGCTGCCATGCTCACCGACCGGCCCGTGCGGCCGCCGGAGCGGGTGCGGCCCTCCGAGGAGGTCCGCCGCCTCTACCGCGAGCTGGTCCGCCAGGCCCATCCCGACCTGGCCCAGGAGGAGGGGGAGCGGGAGCGCCGCGACGCCTTCATCGCGCGGGTCAACGCCGCGTACGGCCGGAGCGACGAAGGGCTGCTGCGCGAGCTGGCCGAGGAGTGGGCGGCCGGGCCGGCGCCCGAGGCGGCCGCGCCCGGCGAGAGCGAGGAGCTGTACGCCCGGCTGGAGTGGCTGGCGCGCCGCAAGGAACTGCTGTCGCTCGTGGCGAAGGAACTGGAGGAGAGCGCGATCGGGTCGATGCTGCGCATGGCTCCCGACGACCCGGACCGGTTGCTGGAGGAGATCGCGGAGCAGCTGCTGGCGCAGGTCTCGGAGCGCGAGGCACAGCTGGCGGCCGAACGCGCCGCCGGGTGAGGGCTGGGCTCGCCGCACGGACGTGGCCGGGGCCGCGGGTCGGATAGGTTGGCAGCAGACCGGTGAAGAGAGAAGGCGACAGTTATGAACTTCGGACCGCTTCCCTCGGTGGATGCCGCCGCGGTGCCCTCCGAAGGCTTTGTCCTCGACGTCCGTGAGGACGACGAATGGGCGGCCGGGCACGTCGAGGGCGCTCTGCACATCCCGATGAGCGACTTCGTGGCCCGCTTCGGCGAGTTGACGGAGGCCGTCGAGGACGGCCGCCGCGTGTACGTGATGTGCCGGGTCGGCGGGCGTTCCGCGCAGGTGACCCAGTATCTGGTGCGTCAGGACATCGACGCCGTGAACGTCGACGGCGGGATGCAGGCCTGGGACGGTGCCGGGCGCCCGCTGGTGACGGACAGCGGAAGCCCGGCCTTCGTTCTCTGAGACCCGCGCGGGAGCCGGGCGGGAGTCCGGGGCCGGGGTTTCAGGCGAGGGGGTATGCGGCGAGCAGATCGCCGAGGGCCTCCTCGTGTGCGGCAGCCGGGCCCAGCTGGAGCTCCAGCTGCTTGGCCCAGGCGTGATAGCGGTGCAGCGGGTAGTCGGTGTCGGCTCCGAAGCCGCCGTGCAGGTGCTGGGCCGTCTGGACGACCCTGCGCACGCCCTCCGAGGCCCAGATCTTGGCGACCGCCACGTCACCTGCGCTCGGCAGCGGACCGCCGGCGGCGCCCGTGGCGGCATCGAGCCGCCAGGCGGCCTGCCACAGGGTGACCTCCATGGCGCGCAGGTCGATGTAGCGGTCGGCGGCCTGGACGGCGACCGCCTGGAAGGTGGCCACCGGGAAACCGAACTGCTCGCGCTTTCCGGTGTATTGGCTCGTCATGCCGAGGACGCGCTCGCCCAGCCCGAGGGCCAGGGCGCAGGTGCCGGTGGTGAGGAGCTGGCGGAGCCGCTCCCAGGCCTGCGGATCGTCGATCAAGTGGGTCGGCTCCACCCGGACGCCATCCAGGGCGAGTTCGGCGAACCGCTCCCCGCTGGTGGAGACCTGCTCGGCGAGGGCGAGTCCCCCGGCGGTGCGCGGGATCACCGCGAGGACGGCCTCGCCCTCACCGGTGTGGGCCGGTACGGCGATCCAGTCGGCGGTGTGCGCCCAGGGGACGGCGGTCTGGGTGCCCTCCAGGAGCCAGGCATCGCCGTCGGGCCGTGCGGTGACGGCGAGTTCGGCCGGATCATGGCCGGAGCGGCCGTGTGCGGCCGCGGTGAGGACCAGCGTGCCACGCCCGGCGCCGGGCAGCAGGGCGGCGGTCAGTTCGGGGCTGCCGTGGGCCTGGACGGCCATGGCGGTGGCGCAGTGCTCCAGGAGCGGGACCCGGGCCAGTACCCGGGCGGCCTCGCGCAGCACGAGACACAGGGCGATGGCGTCCAGGCCCGCGCCCCCGTGCTCCTCGGCGAGGACGAGGCCGAGCAGGTCGGAGCCGGCGAGCCTGGCCCACAGCGGACGGTCGAAGTCGTCGGCGACGGAGCCCGGGGTGAGGGCGGGGCTGGGCACGCTGTCGGGCGCGACATCCGCGAACGCGGCCCGGGCCGCCTCGACGACGGCGCGCTGCTCCTCGGTGAAGGTGAAGTCCACTGCCTGTCCTCCCGTTCTTTCCTGACGGGGCGTCAAGATAGAACACGTTCCTGGAAATGGACAGGGAGGGCGGCAGGGCGGTCGTGTGGTCGGCGGGCTCGGGGGTACCCCTCGGCGTCGAGGGGCATCCCTCAGCGGTCGAAGTCGATCTCCACTTCCTCGGTGACCGGGTGCGACTGGCAGGCCAGGACGAAACCGGCGTCGGTCTCCTCGGCCTCCAGGGCGAAGTTGCGGTCCATCCGGACCTCGCCCGACACCACGAACGCCCGGCAGGTGCCGCACACGCCGCCCTTGCAGGCGTACGGGGCGTCCGCACGGTTGCGGAGCACCGCGTCCAGCAGCGACTCGCCGTCCTGGACGGGCCAGGTGCCGGAGCGGCCGTCGAGCCGTGCGGTGACCCGGCTGTGCGCGGCCGCCGCCGACGCCGCCGTGCGGGCCGGTGCGGGGGTGCTGTCCTCGACGTGGAAGATCTCCTCGTGGACCCGGGTGCGGGCGACGCCGAGCGAGCCCAGCGCGCGCTCCGCCCCCTGCACCAGGCCGTAGGGCCCGCACAGGAACCAGCCCGTGACCTCCGCCACCGGCAGCAGCGCGGGCAGCAGGGAGGACAGCCGCTCCTCGTCCAGCCGGCCGGAGGGCAGACCCGCCTCCTGCTCCTCCCGGGAGAGGACGGTGACCAGCTGGAACCGCGACGGGTAGCGGTCCTTGAGGTCGGCGACCTCCTCCAGGAACATCGTGGAGGCGGCCGTACGGTCGCTGCGCACGAGGCAGAAGCGGGCGTCGGCCCGCGCGGCCAGCAGGCTCGCCGCGATGGACAGGACGGGGGTGATCCCGCTCCCGCCGACGATCGCGGCGTAGTGCCCGGAGGCGGGGGCCGTGGCGGGGTCCAGCACGAAGCGCCCGGCCGGGACCATGACGTCCAGCACGTCACCGGCCGCGATCTCCTTGTGCGCGAAGGTGGAGAACTCGCCTCCCTCCACCAGCCGCACGCCGACCCGCAGCAGGGCGGGGCCCGGTCCGTCGGCCGCAGGCGCGGGCGAGCAGATCGAGTAGGTGCGGCGGACCTCGGTGCCGCCCTCGCGGGCGGTGCGGCGCAGTGTCAGGTGCTGGCCGGGGGCGTGCCGGTAGTCCTCGCGCAGCTCATGGGGAACGCGCAGGGTCAGCGCCACCGAGTCGTCGGTGAGCCGGTCGACTTCCGCCACCGTCAGCGGGTGGAACGCGCCGTGGCGGGGGGCGGCCATCTACAGCTCCTTGAAGTGGTCGAACGGTTCGCGGCAGGCGGTGCAGCGGCGCAGCGCCTTGCACGCGGTGGAGGAGAAGCGGCTCAGCAGCTCCGTCTCGGTCGATCCGCAGTTCGGGCAGCGGACGGACAGCGTCACCGGGACGGGACCGCCGGCCGCGTGCGGCCGGGGCGGGGCGATGCCGAACTCGGCCAGCTTGCGGCGGCCCTCGGCACTGATGTCGTCCGTGGACCAGGCAGGCGCCAGCACGGTGGTCACCCGCACCTCGGGGATGCCGTGGCCGCTCAAGACCCGTTCGATGTCAGCGGACATGGCCTCGATCGCGGGGCAGCCGGTGTAGGTCGGGGTGAGGGTGACCTCGGCGTGGCCGTCCTCGTGCACCCGTACCCCGCGCACCACGCCGAGCTCGCCGAGGGTGAGCACCGGCAGCTCGGGGTCCGGGACGGATCCGGCCAGCTCGGCCAGCTCCGCCTCCAGCCGGGTCGTCGTGACGTCGGCGGTCACCATGACGCCCCCGGATGGCTGCGGTGCAGGTGCTGCATCTCGGCCAGCATCCGGCCGAAGGACTCGGTGTGCAGGCCCTGGCGGCCGGCTCCGGCTGCCCAGGCCCCGGTGCGCGGCCCTTCGGGCAGGGTCAGCCCGGCCCGCCCGACGACGTCGGCCAGCGCGGCCAGCCACCGCTCCTCCAGGGCGGCCCAGTCCACACCGTCGAGTCCCTCCACCGGCTGGAAGAGCTCCCCGGTGTACTTCCACAGGGCCGTCAGCGCGGCCTGCATGCGGGCGCCGCTCTCCTCGGTGCCGTCGCCGAGCCGCAGCGTCCACTGCTCGGCGTGGTCGCGGTGATACGCCGTCTCCTTGACGGCCTTGGCCGCGAGCGGTGCGAACGGGCCGTCCCCGCGGGCGAGTTCCGCGTAGAGCTCGTGCTGGTGGACGGAGAAGTAGAGCTGGCGGGCGATGGTGTGGGCGAAGTCGCCGTTCGGCTGCTCGACCAGCTGGAGGTTGCGGAAGGACCGCTCCTCGCGCAGGAAGGCCAGCTCGTCCTCGTCTCCGACCATGGAGAGCAGGACGCGGGCCTGGCCGAGCAGGTCGAGCGCGATGTTGGCGAGGGCGACCTCCTCCTCCAGGACGGGGGCGTGTCCCGCCCATTCGCCGAGGCGGTGGGAGAGGATCAGTGCGTCGTCGCCGAGGGCGAGGGCCGCCGCGTTGACGGTGGCGGTGTCGGTGCCGGTCACAGGTGGCTCACTCCCTCCGGGATGTCGTAGAAGGTGGGGTGCCGGTACGGCTTGTCGGCGGACGGTGCGAAGAAGGGGTCCCGCTCGTCCGGCGAGGAAGCGGTGATCGCGGTGGAGGGGACCACCCAGATCGAGATGCCCTCGTTGCGCCGGGTGTAGAGGTCGCGGGCGTTGCGCAGGGCCATCTCCGCGTCGGGGGCGTGCAGGCTTCCCGCGTGCGTGTGCGAGAGGCCGCGGCGTGAGCGCACGAACACCTCCCACAGGGGCCAGTTCTGCGTCATACCCGTGCCTCCTCTTCCTGTCCGGCGGACTTCGCCGATTGCTGTGCCGCCTGCTTCCCCGCGTACGCGGCGGCCGCGTCGCGCACCCAGGCGCCTTCCTCGTGGGCCCGGCGCCGCTGGCCGATCCGCTGCTCGTTGCAGGGGCCGTTGCCCTTGAGCACGTCCCAGAACTCAGCCCAGTCGATGGCGCCGAAGTCGTGGTGGCCGCGCTCCTCGTTCCACTTCAGGTCCGGGTCGGGCAGGGTCAGGCCGAGGGACTCGGCCTGAGGGACGGCGATGTCCACGAACCGCTGGCGCAGCTCGTCGTTCGAGTGGCGCTTGATGCGCCAGGCCATGGACTGCGCCGAGTGCGCCGACTCGTCATCCGGCGGGCCGAACATCATCAGCGAAGGCCACCACCACCGGTCGACCGCGTCCTGCGCCATGGCGTGCTGGGCCTCAGTGCCCTGGGAGAGGGCCATGAGGAGCTCGAAGCCCTGCCGCTGGTGGAAGGACTCCTCCTTGCAGATCCGTACCATGGCGCGGGCGTAGGGGCCGTAGGAGCAGCGGCAGATCGGCACCTGGTTGGTGATCGCCGCGCCGTCCACGAGCCAGCCGATGGCGCCGACGTCCGCCCAGGTCAGGGTGGGGTAGTTGAAGATCGAGGAGTACTTCTGCTTCCCCGAGTGGAGCTTGTCGAGGAGCTCGTCGCGGCTGGTGCCGAGGGTCTCGGCCGCGCTGTAGAGGTACAGGCCGTGACCCGCCTCGTCCTGCACCTTGGCCATCAGGATCGCCTTGCGGCGCAGCGAGGGCGCACGGGTGATCCAGTTCGCCTCGGGCTGCATGCCGATGATCTCCGAGTGGGCGTGCTGCGCCATCTGCCGGACCAGGGAGGCGCGGTACTGCTCGGGCATCCAGTCGCGCGGCTCCACGCGCTCGTCCGCCGCCACCGCGGCATCGAACGCAGCCGCGAGCTGTGCGCCCAGGTCAGCCGTCATGCCCGTTCCGCCCGTCCCGTCTGTCCCCAGGGCCGTGTCCGGGCCCGTCTCCGGGGTCACTGCCACCATGTACGGCCCCTTGTGAGAGTCTGCCGTCCGCCCGACCGACCGATCGTTCGGTTCTGTCGCTTCAATGGTGAGACTGCGGCCCGTAGGGTGTCAACCTCTGTGGTCAACCCTGTGGACGCCGGACGATCGGGGCGGGATGGATTCGAACGGGCACGAGCTCGCCGAAGAGGCCGCTCCGCCACTCCCGAGGCCGCCCGGAATCGCCGGTCTGTCCACCCCGTATCGGGTCGTGACCGCCCTGGCGCTGGGCGCCGCCGGTCTTGCCGCGTGCACGCACCTCGCGCTGGTCTTCCTGCACGTGGCCCCCTCCAACACGCTGAGCAAGCAGCACGCCCGGACGGTCGACGGCTGGATTTACCCCGAATTCGAACAGAACTGGAAGCTCTTCGCGCCCAACCCGCTCCAACAGAACATCGCCGTGGAGGCGCGCGCCGAGGTGCGGACCGCCGGCGACGAGCTGATCACCACCGGATGGCGGGACCTGAGCGCCGAGGACGCCGCCGCGATCCGGCACAGCCTGCTGCCGAGCCACACGGCCCAGAACGAGCTGCGCCGGGCCTGGGACTTCTACACGGGCTCCCACGACGAGAACGAACAGCCCGTCGGCGAGCGTGGCGAGCTCTCCGAGGAGTACCTGCGGCGGATCACCGTGAACCGGATCGCCCCGCACCACGCGGGCGGGCGCATCCTGCGGATCCAGCTGCGCTCGGCAACGACCGCCGTGCCGGCGCCGAAGTGGAGCACCGAGACCACCGACACCCAGACCTACTACCGGGAGCTGCCGTGGTGGAAGGTGTGAGACGGGTCCGCGCCGCGCTGGCCCGGGCCGTCGCCGCGGTCAGCGGGCAGGCACTGGGCCCCTACCAGAGCGCCGTCGTGCGCATCGGCTTCGCCGGCACCTGGCTCTTCTTCCTGCTGCGAGAGTTCCCCCACCGCGCCGAGCTCTACGGTCCGGACGGGCCGTGGAGCCAGGAGCTGGCACAGCGGCTGATCGACTCCAACGGCGCGTTCACCGTCCTGACGTGGTCCGGGTCGGCCCTGTGGTTCGAGACCGTCTACGCCGTGGCCGTGCTGGCGAGCGCCGGCCTGCTGCTGGGCTGGCGGACCCGGGCGACGTCCGTGGTGTTCATGATCGGCGTGTTGTCCCTGCAGAACCGCAGCGTGTTCATGGGGGACGGCGGGGACAACGTCATCCACCTGGTCGCGATCTACCTGGTGCTCACCCGGTGCGCGCAGGTGTGGTCGCTGGACGCCCGCCGGGCGCGCAGGCGGGGCACCGCGACGGCGGGAGCGGCCGGGCCCCTGCTGTGGGGGGCGCTCGGGGCGGTCTTCGGCTACGGGGCGGCCGCCGGGCGGTTCAGCGACGGCTGGCTCGCAGCGTTCGCCGCGCTGTGGGTGTGCTGCGGTCTGTGGTGGCTGGCCGACCGATACCTGCCCGGGGGCGAGGGGCGGGCGGTCCTGGACGTCCTGGCGAACCTCGTGCACAACGCCACCATGGTGGTGATCATGGCGGAGGTCTGCCTGATCTACGCGACCGCCGGCTGGTACAAGATCCAGGGCTCGCGGTGGCAGGACGGGACGGCGCTCTACTACCCCCTGGGGCTGGACTACTTCACTCCCTGGCCTGCGCTGTCCGAGCTGCTGGCGGGCAGCGGGACGCTGGTGATGCTGCTGTCGTACGGCACGGTGGCGGTACAGGTGGCCTTTCCGTTCACGCTCTTCAACCGGCGGATCAAGAACGTGCTGCTGGCCGTGATGATGGTGGAGCACGCGGGGATCGCGGTGCTGCTGGGGCTGCCGTTCTTCTCGCTGGCGATGATCGCCGCCGATGCCGTCTTCCTGCCGACCGGGTTCCTGGTGTGGCTCGGCGCGCGGGTTGCCTCCCGGAGCCGCGCTGCCGGGCGCGGCCTCGGGGTCCGCCCGCCCGGTGCGGTGCCGGGAGCCCGCGCCGAGCCGGAGCCGCGGGCTGAGCCGGAGCCGGAAGCTGGTGCGGCGCCGCGCTGAGCGTGCCGTGCGGCACCGCCTCCGTGCACCGGCCCCCGCACCCCGGACCCCGGCGGGGCCGGGACCGGGCGTCGCGGGCCGTAGGGTCGGGGGATGGACGAGTGGGCAGGTGCGGACGAGACGGTGCGGCAGTGGCGGGAGGACGCCGGGCGAGAGGGCCTGGTGCTCCTCGACGGGTTCCACGCGCTGAAGCACGCGCTGCGCTTCGGGGCCGATGTGCGCAGGGTGGTCGCCGACGACCCCGGCGCCGTACGGGAACTGGCCCACGAACTGGCTCCCGACGTCGAGGCCGACGTGGTCCGCCTGGCGCGGCCGGCCGTGCTCAGGGATCTGCTGCCCCGCGTCCACCCCACCGGCGTCGCAGCGCTGGCGGTACGGCCCGACCGGGCGGCGGGCCTGGCGGACCTCGGCCGGCTGCCCAGGCCCGCGCCCGTCGTCGTCCTCGACAACCCCCGCAACCTCGGCAACGTCGGAGCCGTCGTCCGCCTCGCGGCCGGCTTCGGCGCCACCGGCGTGGTGACCCGCGGCGACCTCGACCCCTGGCACCCGAACGTGGTCCGGGCCGGGGCCGGGCTGCACTACGCCACCACCGTCGAGCGCCTCGCGCTGGAAGAACTGCCGCCGGGGCCGCTCTACGCGCTCGACCCGGAGGGCGAGGACATCCGCGGCCTCACCCTCCCGGACGACGCACTGCTGGCCTTCGGCTCGGAGCGGCACGGGATCTCTCCCGAGCTGCGCGCGCGGGCCGACCACCTGGTGTCGCTGCCGATGCGCCCCCAGGTCTCCAGCTACAACCTCGCCACCAGCGTGGCCATGGCCCTCTTCCACTGGGGCGGCCCCCGGGCGGTCGCCCCCGGACAGGACGGCGCCACGCCTTAGCGGTTGCGCCGTGACGGCCCGGCCCCGGCCGACGTGGTCTTGACGTCCTGCGCGGACGGCTCGCGCGGACGCCGCCGGGTGACGACGCCCGGCGGCCACGCACGGCGACTACGCCTGGCGGCGGACCTCCACCACGCGGAAGCGGTTCGAGACGAAGGCGCCGTCGCACAGCGCGGCGTTGGCCGCGGGGTTGCCACCGGAGCCGTGGAAGTCGGAGAAGGCCGCCGTCTGGTTGACGTAGACCCCGCCGGTCAGGTTCAGGGAGAGCTGCGCGGACTCCTCCAGGCAGACCTCCTCGACGGCCCGCTCGGTGTCCGCGGAGGTGGTGTAGGCGCCTACGGTCATGGCGCCCTTCTCGCGCACGGTCCGGCGCAGCAGCTCCAGCCCGTCCGCGGTGGAGTCCACGGCCACCGCGAAGGAGACCGGGCCGAAGCACTCCGAGAGGAACGGCGCCTCCGGGTCCGGCTTGGCGGCGTCCAACTTGACCATCACCGGCGTACGGACGACCGCGTCGGGGAACTCGGGGTTGGTGACTTCGCGGGAGGCCAGCGCGACCTCGCCGAGCCCGGCCGCCGCCTCCAGGCGGGCCTTGACGTCCGGGTTGACCAGCGCGCCCAGCAGCGCATTGGCCCGGGCGTCGTCGCCCAGCAGGCCGCCGACCGAGGCCGCGAGGTCGGCGACGACCTCGTCGTAGGACTTGTGGCCGGCGTCCGTGGCGATGCCGTCACGCGGGATCAGCAGGTTCTGCGGGGTGGTGCACATCTGGCCGCTGTAGAGCGACAGGGAGAAGGCCAGGTTGGCCAGCATCCCCTTGTAGTTGTCGGTGGAGTCCAGGACGACGGTGTTGACGCCCGCCTTCTCCGTGTAGACCTGCGCCTGCCGGGCGTTGGCCTCCAGCCAGTCTCCGAATTCAGTGGAGCCGGTGTAGTCGATCAGCTTGATCTCGGGGCGGACGGCGAGGTCCTTGGCGATGCCCTCGCCCGGACGCTCGACCGCGAGCGCGACCAGGTTCGGGTCGAAGCCGGTCTCGGCGAGGACCTCCCGCGCGACCTGCACGGTCAGGGCGAGCGGCAGGACGGCCCGCGGGTGCGGCTTGACCAGCACCGGGTTGCCGGTGGCCAGCGAGGCGAACAGGCCCGGGTAGCCGTTCCAGGTCGGGAAGGTGTTGCAGCCGATCATGAGGGCGATGCCCCGCGGGACCGCGGTGAAGGTCTTGCCGAGCTCCAGCGGGTCCTTCTTGCCCTGCGGCTTCGACCAGTCGGCCTGCCCCGGGACGCGGGTCTGCTCCTCGTAGGCGTAGGCCACGGCCTCCAGGCCGCGGTCCTGCGCGTGGGGGCCGCCCGCCTGGAAGGCCATCATGAAGGCCTGGCCGCTGGTGTGCATGACCGCGTGCGCGAACTCGTGGGTGCGGGCCGAGATGCGGGCCAGGATCTCGATGCAGACCAGGGCGCGCGCCTCCGGCCCGGCGTCGCGCCAGGCGGCCATGCCGGCCTTCATCGCGGGCAGCAGCACGTCCGGGTCCACATGCGGGTACTCCACGCCCAGCTCCGGGCCGTACGGGGACTTTTCGGCGCCCGTCCAGCCGTCGGTGCCGGGCTGGCCGAGGTCGATACGGGTACCGCGGAGCGCCTCGAAGGCGGCGAGCCCGTCGGCCGGGGCGGTCTCGCCGTACGCCTTGGGGTGCTCGGGATGCGGGGACCAGTAGGCACGGCTGCGGATCGCCGACAGGGCCTGGTCCAAGGTGGGCCGGTGCTTGGCGGACAGCTGGGGGACGGTGAGCTCGGCGGCCATCAGGGACCAACTCCTCGTTGAGCCGGGCGAAGGAGAGCAGACTGGAGTTAGAGTAACCGAACGATCGGTCGGGACAAGAGGGCCCGGCGGACCTGTGGACAAGTCGGTGCGGGAGGATCAGGACATGACAGCAATCGAGCGGTCCCGCACTGTGGCGGTCGTCGGCGCGGGCACCATGGGCCAGGGCATCGCCCAGGTCGCCCTTCTCGCAGGTCACCGCGTGCTGATCTACGACATCGACGCCGCACTCGCCGCCGACGGCGTCGGCATGGTGCAGGACCGTGTCGAGCGGATGGCCGCGAAGGGCCGTCTGGCTCCGGCCGAGGCCGAGGAGACGGTTGGCCGGATCACGGCCGCGGGCGCCCTCGCGGACCTCGCTGGGGCCGCCCTCGTCATCGAGGCGGTCGTGGAGAACGTCGGGATCAAGCAGACGCTCTTCGCCGCCCTCGAAGAGGTGGTCGGGCCGGACGCGCTGCTCGCCACGAACACCTCCTCCCTCTCCGTCACCGAGCTCGCCGCCGGGCTCGCGCACCCCGGCCGCTTCCTCGGCCTGCACTTCTTCAACCCGGCCCCGCTGCTCCCGCTCGTCGAGGTGGTCAGTGGCTCCGCGACCGACCCGGATGCCGCCGAGCGCGCCCACCGTACGGTCCTCGGCTGGGGGAAGACGCCCGTCCGGTGCGCCGACACCCCGGGTTTCATCGTCAACCGGATCGCCCGCCCCTTCTACGCCGAGGCCTTCGCGGTGTACGAGGAGCAGGGCGCCGACCCGGCCACCATCGACGCCGTGCTCCGCGAGAGCGGCGGCTTCAAGATGGGCCCCTTCGCCCTGACCGACCTGATCGGCCAGGACGTCAACGAGGCCGTGACCCGCTCGGTGTGGGAGTCCTTCTTCCGCAGCCCCAAGTTCACGCCGTCCCTGGCGCAGCGGCGGCTGGTGCAGTCGGGCCGGCTGGGCCGCAAGTCGGGGCACGGCTGGTACCCGTACGGCCCGGACGCGCCCGTCGCTCAGCCGCACACCGCCGGGCCCGAGGAGGCCCCGGACAAGGTGACCGTCGTCGGTGACCTCGGTCCGGCCGCCGAGCTCGCCGACCTGCTGGAGGAGGCCGGGATCGCGGTCACGGCCACCGAGCACGGCGGCCCGTACCTCCAGTTGCCCGGCGAGGGCCAGCTGGTCCTCGCCGACGGCAAGACCTCCGTCGAGTTCACGGACGTCGTCTACTTCGACCTCGCGCTCGACTACCGGGGCGCCACCCGGATCGCCCTGTCCGCCAGCGCGGACACCAGCGAGCGCACCCTCGCCGAGGCGATCGGCCTCTTCCAGAAGCTGGGCAAGCAGGTCTCCGTGATCGGTGACGTCCCCGGCATGATCGTCGCCCGGACCGTCGCCATGCTGATCGACCTCACCGCCGACGCCGTCGCCCGCGGCGTGGCCTCCGCCGAGGACATCGACACCGCGATGCGGCTCGGCGTCAACTACCCGCTGGGCCCTTCCGAATGGCACGGCCGACTCGGCCCGGACTGGGCCTACGACCTGCTGCACCACCTCGACGAGCGCTGCCCCGGCGGCCGGTACGCGCCCTCGCTGGCGCTGTTCAAGCTGGGATACGCGGCGGGCGACCAGGAGGGCGCGCGGTGACCACGGCCAAACGTGACACCTACACCCCCGAGACCCTGCTGTCCGTGGCCGTCCAGGTCTTCAACGAGCGCGGCTACGACGGCACCTCGATGGAGCACCTCTCCAAGGCGGCCGGCATCTCGAAGTCCTCGATCTACCACCACGTCACGGGCAAGGAGGAGCTCCTGCGGCGGGCGGTCAGCCGCGCCCTCGACGGTCTCTTCGCGGTGCTGGAGGAGCCGGGGGCGACCCGCGGCCGGGCCGTCGAACGCGTCGAGTACGTCACGCGACGCACCGTCGAGGTCCTGGTGTCCGAGCTGCCCTACGTGACGCTGCTGCTGCGGGTGCGGGGCAACACCCGCACCGAGCGCTGGGCACTGGAGCGCCGCCGCGAGTTCGACCACCAGGTCGCGGACCTGCTCAAGGCCGCCGCCGAGGACGGCGACCTGCGGGCGGACGTGGACATCCGGCTCGCCACCCGACTCCTGTTCGGCATGGTGAACTCGTTGGTCGAGTGGTACCGGCCGCACTCGGGCACGGGTCCCGGGCAACTGGCCGACGCCGTCGTCCACATGGCCTTCGACGGCCTGCGCACGGCCCGCTGACCCGACACCGGCCCACCGAGCGCCGGGCGCGGTGCCGGCGCCCCGGGACGGTCCGCACGGGCTCCCCGGGGCGCCGTCGCGTCACCGGGCACCCCGCTCACCCGTAGGGCCTACTCCTCCGCGATCGCGGGGCCCCCGGCCGGGCCGGGGCCCGGGTCGAGCAGGTCCGTCTCCTCGAAGACCAGCAGGGTGCGCGTGGAGAGGACTTCCGGGATGGCCTGCAGGCGGGTGAGGACCAGTTCACGCAGGGTCCGGTTGTCCGGGGTGTGCACCAGGAGCAGCACGTCGAAGTCTCCGCTGACCAGGGCGATGTGCGCGGCGCCGGGGAGTTCGCGCAGCTGCTCGCGGACCGTGCGCCAGGAGTTCTGGACGATCTTCAGGGTGATGTAGGCCGAGGCGCCCTGGCCCGCCCGCTCGTGGTTGACGCGGGCCGTGAACCCGCGGATCACCCCGTCGTCGATGAGCCGGTTGATCCGCGCGTACGCGTTCGCGCGCGAGACGTGCACCTGCTCGGCCACCGACCGCACGGACGCCCGGCCGTCCGCCTGGAGCAGCCGCATGATCGACCGGTCGATCGGGTCCAGGGGGCGCGGTGCGACGGGCGGGACCGCGGGGGCTCCCGGTGCGGCACCCGGTGGGACCGGTGCGGAACCCGCTGCGGCCATTTGTTCATCTGGCATGGCCCGATGCCTCCCTCTCCTGGACGTCCTGCGTCCATCCCAGGTCCCCGGCGCCAGTTTGTCCACAGCCTGGAGTCGCATGTAGCCAAATTGCGCGGACAACCGAACAATCGGTAGGTGAGGGGCCTCACACCCGGGGCACCCCCTGCCCGCTTCCCACGAGGAGGTGTACGCCGCCATGACGGTCCAAGAGCTGCCCGGTGCCGGTGCGTCCCACCGTTCCACCCCGCCGCCCGCCTGGAGGCCCCGCACGGACGCCGCGCCGCTGCTCCCGGACGCCGAGCCCTACCGGGTGCTGGGCACCGAGGCGGCCGACCGGCTCGACCCCGCGCTGATGCTGCGGTGCTACGCCGAACTGGTGCGCGGACGTCGCTACAACGCCCAGGCCACGGCGCTCACCAAGCAGGGCCGGCTCGCCGTCTACCCCTCCACTGTCGGCCAGGAGGCCTGCGAGATCGCGGCGGCCATGGTCCTTGAGGAGCAGGACTGGCTCTTCCCGAGCTACCGCGACACCCTGGCGGCAGTGGCGCGCGGACTGGACCCCGTACAGGCGCTCACCCTGCTGCGCGGCGATTGGCACACCGGCTACGACCCGCGTGAGCACCGGATAGCCCCGCTCTCGACCCCGCTCGCCACCCAGCTGCCGCACGCGGTGGGCCTGGCGCACGCGGCGCGGCTGCGCGGCGACGACGTCGTCGCACTCGCCATGGTCGGTGACGGCGGCACCAGTGAGGGCGACTTCCACGAGGCGCTGAACTTCGCCGCCGTCTGGCAGGCCCCGGTGGTCTTCCTCGTGCAGAACAACGGCTTCGCGATCTCCGTCCCGCTCGCCAAGCAGACCGCCGCCCCGACGCTGGCCCACAAGGGCGTCGGGTACGGCATCCCGGGTCGGCTGGTCGACGGCAACGACATCGCGGCGATGCACGAGGTGCTGGCCGAGGCCGTCCGGCGGGCCCGGGCCGGCGGCGGCCCGACCCTGATCGAGGCCGTCACCTACCGCATGGAGGCGCACACCAACGCCGACGACGCGACGCGCTACCGCGGTGACGCCGAGGTCGAGGCGTGGAAGGCGCACGACCCGATCGACCTGCTGGAGCGCGAGCTGACCGCGCGCGGGATCCTCGACGAGGCGGGCATCACGGCCGCGCGCGACGAGGCCGAGGCGATGGCGGCGTCCCTGCGCGACGGGATGAACGCCGATCCGGTGGTGGACCCGATGGACCTGTTCGCGCACGTCTACGCGGAGCAGACCGGCCGCCTGCGCGAGCAGGCGGAGATGCTCCGTGCCGAGCTGGAAGCCGAGGACCAGGCGTGACGACGGTGGCGGCGAAGTCCGCGAAGACGGGGGCCAAGCCCGCGACGATGGCGCAGGCCCTGACCCGGGCGATGCGCGACGCGATGGCGGAGGACCCGACGGTCCACGTGATGGGCGAGGACGTCGGGACGCTCGGCGGTGTCTTCCGGATCACGGACGGCCTCGCGAAGGAGTTCGGCGAGGACCGCTGCACGGACACCCCGCTCGCGGAGGCCGGGATCCTGGGCACGGCCGTCGGCATGGCCATGTACGGGCTGCGGCCCGTCGTGGAGATGCAGTTCGACGCCTTCGCCTACCCGGCCTTCGAGCAGCTGATCTCGCACGTGGCGAAGATGCGCAACCGCACCCGCGGCGCCATGCCGCTGCCGATCACCATCCGCGTGCCCTACGGCGGCGGGATCGGCGGTGTGGAGCACCACTGCGACTCCTCGGAGGCCTACTACGTGGCCACCCCGGGCCTGACGGTGGTCACTCCGGCGACCGTCGAGGACGCGTACGGGCTGCTGCGCGCGTCGATCGCGAGCGACGACCCGGTGGTCTTCCTGGAGCCGAAGCGGCTGTACTGGTCGAAGGCGGACTGGTCGCCCGAGGCGCCGGCCACCGTCCCGGGCATCGGGAAGGCTCTGGTCCGGCGCACGGGCACGAGCGCCACCCTGATCACCTACGGGCCTTCGCTGCCGGTCTGCCTGGAGGCGGCCGAGGCGGCCCGCGAGGAGGGCTGGGACCTGGAGGTCGTGGACCTGCGCTCCCTGGTCCCCTTCGACGAGGAGACGGTCGTGGAATCCGTACGCCGCACCGGTCGAGCGGTCGTCGTCCACGAGGCCGGCGGCTTCGGCGGGCCGGGTGCGGAGATCGCCGCCCGCGTCACGGAGCGGTGCTTCCACCACCTGGAGGCCCCGGTGCTCCGGGTCACGGGCTTCGACATCCCCTATCCGCCGCCGATGCTGGAGAAGCACCACCTGCCCGGAGTGGAACGGATCCTGGACGCCGTGGCCCGCCTGCAGTGGGAGAACTGATGGCGCAGGTAATGGAATTCAAGCTGCCCGACCTCGGCGAGGGCCTGACCGAGGCCGAGATCGTGCGGTGGCTGGTGGCGGTGGGCGACGTCGTCGCCATCGACCAGCCGGTCGTCGAGGTCGAGACGGCCAAGGCGATGGTGGAGGTGCCCTGCCCGTACGGCGGTGTGGTCACCGCCCGCTTCGGCGAGGAGGGCGAGGAGCTGCCGGTCGGCGCCCCGCTGATCACCGTCGCGGTGGGCGCGCAGTCGCTGCCCGCCGGGGCCGCGGAGGGTGCGGAGGGAGCGGAGGCCGAGGGTTCCGGCGAGGCGCCCCGGCCGCTGATCGGCTACGGCTCGGACCACTCGCGCCCGGCGCGTCGGCGGCGGGTGCGACCCGTCACCGCCGCGGTGTCGGCGCCCGCCCCGGCCCCCGCCCCCGCCCCGGCCCCCGCCCCCGCCCCGGCTCCGGCCTCTGCCCCGGCTCCGGTCGCGGTGGCTCCGGCCGCTCCCGCGGCCCCCGCCGGGCCGGTGCCGGTCATCTCGCCGCTGGTGCGCAAGCTGGCCAGGGACGGCGGGGTGGACCTGCGCGCGCTGCACGGTTCGGGGCCGGAGGGCCTGATCCTGCGGGCCGACGTCGAGGCGGCCCTCGCGGCGCTGCGGGCGCCCGCCCCGGCTGCCGCCCCCGCGACGGCTCCGGTGGCGGCGCAGGGCGAGCGGATCCCGCTGAAGGGGCTGCGCGGTGCGGTCGCCGAGAAGCTGTCGCGCAGCCGCGCCGAGATCCCGGACGCCACCTGCTGGGTCGACGCCGACGCCACCGAGCTGATGGCCGCCCGGGCCGCGATGAACGCCGTGGGCGGACCCAAGATCTCCGTGCTCGCGCTGCTGGCGCGGATCTGCACGGCAGCGCTGGCCAGGTACCCGGAGCTGAACTCCACCGTGGACCTCGCGGCCAGGGAGATCGTCCGGCTGCCGGCGGTGCACCTGGGCTTCGCCGCACAGACCGAACGGGGCCTGGTGGTTCCGGTCGTCCGGGACGCGCAGGACCGCAACCCGGAGTCCCTGTCGGCGGAGTTCGCGCGGCTGACCGAGCTCGCCCGCGCGGGCAGGCTGGCCCCGGCCGACCTGACGGGCGGCACCTTCACCCTGAACAACTACGGGGTGTTCGGGGTCGACGGCTCCACGCCGATCATCAACCACCCCGAGGCGGCGATGCTCGGTGTCGGCCGGATCATCGACAAGCCGTGGGTCCACGAAGGCCAGTTGGCGGTCCGCAAGGTGGTCCAGCTGTCGCTGACCTTCGACCACCGGGTCTGCGACGGCGGTACGGCGGGCGGCTTCCTGCGCTACGTCGCCGACTGCGTGGAAGCCCCGGCGGTGCTGCTGCGCAGCCTGTAGGGAGCGTGCCGGGGGCGGGCTCGAAGATCGGGGATCCGGCCCCCGCGTCCCCGCCCCCGGCCTCCCGCCCCCCGGCCCCGGTCCGCGAACCCCGGAGGGGCCGGGAGACGGGCCCGCCGGCGTTCGCGGCGCGCGGGGTTCACACCGTGAGCAACAGCTTGCCCACGTGGGCGCTGGATTCCATGACCCGGTGAGCCTCGGCGGCCTGCGCCATCGGGAACGACGCGTGCACCACCGGCCGGACGCGCCCCGCAGCCACCAGCGGCCACACGTGCTCCCGGACGGCGGCGACGATCGCCGCCTTCTCCTCCAGTGGCCGCGCCCGCAGCGAGGTGGCGGTGATCGCGCCCCGCTTCGCCAGCAGTGCGGCGAGGTTCAGTTCGGCCTTGATCCCGCCCTGCAGGCCGATCACCGCGAGCCGGCCGTTGACGGCCAGGGCGTCCACGTTCCGGGCGAGGTACTTGGCGCCCATGATGTCGAGGATCACGTCCGCCCCGGCCCCGCCCGTGGCGGCCCGCAGCGCCTCCACGAAGTCCTGCTCGCGGTAGTCGATGAGGATGTCCGCGCCCAGCTCCTTGCAGCGGGCCAGCTTTTCCGGGCCACCGGCCGTGACGGCGACCGTCGCGCCGACGGCCTTGCCGAGCTGGATCGCCATGGTTCCGATGCCGCTGGACCCGCCGTGCACCAGCAGGGTTTCGCCGGGGCGCAGTCCGGCCACCATGAACACGTTGGACCACACCGTCGTGACGACCTCCGGCAGCGCGGCCGCCGTCACCAGGTCCACTCCGGCCGGAACCGGCAGCAGCTGGCCGGCCGGTACGGCGACCCGCTGCGCATATCCGCCGCCGGCCAGCAGGGCGCAGACCTCGTCGCCCACCGACCAGCCGGACACCCCTGCCCCGAGCGCGGCGATCCGCCCGGAGCACTCCAGGCCCGGATGACGTGAGGCGCCGGGCGGCGGATCGTAGAAGCCCTGCCGCTGGAGCACGTCGGCGCGGTTCACGGCGCTCGCCGCGACCTCGACGAGGACCTCGCCCTCGCCCGGTACCGGATCGGGGACGTCGGCCCAGACGAGGGCCTCGGGGCCGCCGGGCTGCTCGATGGTGATCGCATGCATGGCCCGGAGGCTACGCCACGGCGCGGCTACTCGGCAGGACCCAACGTCGACTTCGGAGCGGTGGGCGGAATCGCTCGCACGATGGTGATGAGACGGTCCGTCAGCTGGAGCGGGCTCGCGTGCGGATCGTCGTACGGGAGCAGCCGGTGGCCGCGCAGCACGTTCACGACGAGGTCGTCGGTGTCGCGCACCGACTTGCCGACCTCCGACTTGCGGACGGGCCGTTCGATCAGGTCCAGGCCGCTGCCCTGCTGGATCAGGTCCTCCATCACGGTGCCCGCGCTCGGGCTGAGCACCGACAGGCCCAGCAGCCGGCCGGCCGCGCTGGCGCTCGTGATGACCGCATCCGCCCCGGACTGGCGCAGCAGCGGGGCGTTCTCCTCCTCGCGCACCGCGGCGACGATCTTCGCTCCGCGGTTGAGCTGCCGGGCCGTCAGAGTGACCAGGACCGCCGTGTCGTCGCGCTGGGTGGCGATGACGACCTGACGGGCCTTCTGGAGCTCGGCACGGAGCAGTACGTCCGAGCGGGTGGCGTCGCCGACCACGCCCGTGAACCCCTCGGCGTTGGCCATGTCGATGACCTTGGCGCTGGGGTCGACGATGACCACCTGCTCCCTGGAGACGCCGGTGGCCAGCAGTGTCTGGAGGGCCGAGCGGCCCTTCGTGCCGAAGCCGACGACGACCGTGTGTTCGCGCAAGTTCTTCCTCCAGCGCTTCAGCCGCCACTCTTCCCTCGTCCGTTCCGTCAGGACTTCGAGGGTGGTACCGACGAGGATGATCAGGAACAGCACGCGCAGCGGTGTGATCAGCAGGATGTTGATCAGCCGCGCGCTGTCGCTGTAGGGGACGATGTCGCCATAGCCGGTCGTCGACAGCGTCACCGTCGCGTAGTAGAAGCAGTCGAGGAGATCGACCGTCTCGTTGGCGTTGTCGTGGTAGCCGTCGCGGTCCAGCCACACGATGAAGACCGTGAGGAAGAGCACGAACAAGGCCATCAGGAGACGCTTGGCGACCTGCCGCAGCGGATGCTCGACGATGCGTTTGGGCAGCTTGATGCGCCGCGAGACGAGCTTCTCGTCCGCGCCGCGGGCCATGGCGTCCTGTCCGGGCAGTTTCACGTGAAACATCCTCCAGAGGCCCACGGCAGATCGAGGACCTCAAGCTCCTGTCCGGACCGGGCGCCCCCCGGTGGTACGACGGCCAGCGCGTCCGCGGCCGCCACGCCGCGCAGCATCGCGGGGCCGTGGTAGCGCAGCGGTACGGCCTGCTCGTCGTCGAGCCGGACGGGGACCAGCCGGGTGTCGTAGGGGTGCCCCTGTACGGCGCCCTGCACGGTCGCCGTGTAGCGCGGGCGCGGGCGGCGCCCCGCGAGGGCGCGCAGCAGCGGCTCGGCGAGGGTCAGCAGCCCGGATACGGCGGCGAGGGGGTTTCCGGGCAGCCCGACCACGTGCCGCCCGTCCGCCCGGTCGCCGATCCGTGCCAGCAGCATGGGGTGCCCGGGCCGCACCGCCACCCCGTCGACGAGCAGCCGGGCTCCGGCCTTCTCCAGTACGGGGCGGACGTGGTCGACGGGTCCGGATGCGGTACCGCCGGTGGTGACCAGGACGTCGGCGGTGGTGGTGGTGACGGCCTTCAGCAGGGCGGCCGCACCGGCCGGGTCGTCGCCGAGCGTCCGGGTGCCGATGACCTCGGCCCCCAGGCGCGTGAGCCAGGGGGCCAGCATCGGGCTCAGGGCGTCACGGATCAGCCCGTCGTGCGGGCGGCCCTCGGTGAGCAGTTCGTCGCCGAGTACCAGGATCTCCACGCGGGGGCGGGGCCGAGTGGTCAGCTCGTCGTAGCCCGCGGCCGCGGCGAGTCCGAGCACCGCGGGCGTGACCAGCGAGCCGGCGGGCAGCAGCAGGTCACCCGAGCGGCACTCCTGCCCGCGCGGGCGGATGTCCTGGCCGGTGACGACGGGCCGGCCGGCGAAGAGCTGTCCGCCCGCCTCGCGGCAGTGCTCGCTGCGGATGACGGCGGTGGTGTCGGCGGGGATCCGGGCACCGGTGGCGATCCGGACGGCCTCGCCGTCGGCGAGGGGCTCTGGAAGGCCGGAGCCGGCCAGTACGCCGTCGCCCTCGCTGACGTGCCACGGGCCGGGGCCGGCCACGGCCCAGCCGTCCATGGCGGAGGTGTCGAAGGACGGCAGGTCGGTCAGCGCCTCCAGGGAGGCGGTGAGGACCTCGCCGAGGGCGTCCGCGAGGGGGACGTCATGGCTGCGGGCGCGCATCTCGGCCCCGGCGTGGGCGGCGGTGTCCCGGGCGCGCGGCCAGGCGGCGGCCCGGTGGCTGCCGCCGGCGCCGCCCCCGGGGGCGCGGCTGACCAGGGCCAGGGCCTCCTCCAGGGCCTGTTCGGCGGAGTTCGCGGGGGTCATGCCGAGCCGTTCTCTCGGGGGGCGGCGCCATCGGCCTCCGCCTCGGCTGCCCAGCGCAGCGCCAGGTCCGCGGCCCTGCGGGAGGCCTCGGCCACGGCCTGCGCGGGGTCGGCGCCGGTGGCGGCCGCGTGGGCGGCGGCGTACCCGACCAGGAAGGTGGTCAGGGGCGCGGCGGGCCGGGCGACGCCGTGGGCCGCGTCCCGGGCGAGGTCGAGCAGGGTCGTGGTGTCGACGGCAAGGTCGATGCCCAGCTCGTTCTTGACTGCGGTGATCCATTGGTCCAGCACGGTTCCATGCTCCCTGATCCGGGCGCGGGCGGCGGCGAGATCCTCCCAGGTGTCGCAGTCGAACGCGGCGAGTGGCTGGGCCGCGACGGGAGCCAGCCGCAGTTCCGCAGTGAGCGCGCGCAGCGGGAGCCCGGCGAGGCCGCCGTGTTCGGCGGCGAGTAGCGCGACCTCGCGGCGCAGGGGTTCGGCCCGGTAGGCGGCGACCAGTGGCTGGTCGCGCCCACCGGGGTCCCGCAGCATCGCCCCGTCCGTGCCGTGTTCGTCGGGCGCGGCCAGCAGGGCCGCCACGGTCTCCCGGTCCAGGAACGGCAGGTCCGCGGAGAGTACGAGGACCAGCCCCGCGGTGGTCCCGCGCAGGCCGGCGTCCAGCGCGGCCACCGGGCCGCTCCCGGGCGGGTCCTCGCGGGCCCACTGCACGGGACGCGCGGTGGGCCTCCTGCCACCGACCACGACGGTGCGCAGGGCATCCGGGCAGGCGTCGAGGACGCGGTCGAGGAGCGCTCGCCCGCCGACGCTCAGCGCGGGCTTGTCCGCCCCGCCGAGTCGCCGCGCGGCGCCGCCGGCCAGCACGATCGCGTCGTAGCTCATGCCCATGAGTATGCGCGGACGGTGTTTCCGGCGAGGAGCCGCCCTTGCCCGGTGCTTGTTTCCGCCGGTGCTTCGTCCTGGCGGCGCCGGGGAAACGGGCGGGCCCGCGCCCCTGGGGGCGCGGGCCCGGACCCGTGGTTCGTGCGGACGGTCGGAGGCTAGAGGTAGGGGCCCGAACGGATCGCGCCGTGGCCGCCGTCATCGTCGTCGTCGTGCGGACCCCCCGCAGGGAGGGCGCGGCGCATCTGCTCCAACTGGGCCCGCGCTGCCATCTGCTGCGCGAACAGTGCGGTCTGGATGCCGTGGAAGAGGCCCTCAAGCCAGCCCACCAACTGGGCTTGTGCGATCCGCAGTTCCGCCTCGGAGGGGATGGTCTCCTCGGTGAACGGCAGGGACAGGCGCTCCAGTTCCTCCACGAGCTCCGGGGCCAGGCCGTCCTCCAGCTCCTTCACGGAGGCTGCGTGGATGTCCTTGAGCCGGACCCGGCTCGCCTCGTCGAGGGGCGCGGCGCGTACCTCTTCAAGGAGTTGCTTGATCATGCTGCCGATCCGCATGACCTTGGCGGGCTGTTCGACCATTTCCGTCACCGGGACCTCGCGCGACTCGTCATCGGCGTCGCCGACCGCCGACCCGTCCTGTCCCACGATCAGGACGTGCGGGGGACTGTCCTGCGACCGTTCACTCCTCGGCATCTCCATGCCGTCATTCTCTCGCACACCTTCGTTCTCACACGGTGTGCCCCCGTACCGTCGTGATCCACCCTGTACGGGGGCACCGGACCGGGGAAATCCCCCCCCCTGCTCAGCCCGCGGCCCGGCGGGCCAGCGCGCCGCTGGAGCGGGTGACCAGCGCCGCCAGGAGGGCCGCGCCCAGCGGGACGATGACGAGCAGTCCGGCGAGGGTCTCCCACGGCACGGCGATCGGCACGAACGGCACGGACTCGCCCGCCGCGGAGTAGCCCTCCTCGACGGCGCGCTGGGCGAGCGCCTCCAGTTCCCGTCGCTGCGTCAGACGCAGGCCGATCGCGGGCAGGATCCCGGCGGCCGAGCCCAGGACGACGCCCATCAGGGCCACCACCCCGCACTGGAAGCCGCTCAGCGTCCGGCGCACCCGCGGCGGGGCGCCCACCGCTGCCAGCGTCTTCAGGTCGGCTTCGGCGTCGGCCTGGGACAGTCCGGTGGCGATGCCGGCCGCGCCGATGGTGACCAGGCCGGCGAACACGGATAGGGCGAGCAGGGCCAGGCTGTCGTTGCCCTGGTAGCCCGCTTCGATCCGCAGGGAGGCGTCCACACCCATCCGGTCGATGTCCGCGGCGATCCTCTGCAGCTGCTCGGAGGCCGGCGTCCCGTCGAGGGCGAAGTAGGAGCCGACCGGGGCCGTGGTCAGCCCCGTGGCCTGCACCGCAGCCGGGGGCAGGACCAGTTCGATGCCCCATCCCTCGGTGCCCTCCGGGACCAGGTGGACGGGGATGACCTTGTCCACGCCGACCGGTTCCCTCGCCGGACCGGCGATGCCCTCGGCCTCGTCCGGCCCGGTGACGATCCGCAGGGTGAGTGTGCCGTCCTTGACCTGCCTCTTGTCGAAGGCGACCGCCCGGCCCTGCCGGAGAGCGGACACGGAGCCCGGGTCGGTGACCGCGAGCACGCTCAGCAGCTTCTCGTCAGCGACGACCGTGGAGTACTGGGTGCCCCGCGTGGCGCCCTGGCAGCGCCAGTCCTGGCGCAGTCGGCGGGCCTCCTCCGCGCTGAAGGCCTCGGGGTCGGGGCTTTCGTAGAGCGGGCACCGCTGGTCCTTGGGGGTGATGATCTCGGCGCGGCCGCAGGCCGGGTCCCGGGAGAACGGCTCGCAGCCCGGCTTGCCGACGACCAGCCGGTCGACGTCCGCCCGGCGGGCGACCGGGAGCTGCTTGGTGAGGGACTCGCGCAGGGCGGGCACGTCCCGGTAGGCGCCGTTCTCGGAGGTCAGCAGCGAGCCGGTGCCGTGCGGGAGGTCGGCGACGTACTCGTGCCGGCTCTGGATGTCGCTGCTGTGCTGGTACGTGGCCACCGCCACGGTGCCGGCGACGGCGGCCAGCACCGCTGCCACGGCGGGCGCCGTACGGCCCCGGTTGCGCACGGCGTCGCGCAGCGCGAGCCGCGGGGAGAGCGGCAGCCGGCGGCCGAGCCGTCCGAAGACGCCGACCAGGACCGGGGTGAGGGCGACGATGCCGAGCTCGGCGAGCGCGCTGCCGCCCGCCACGACGGTGGAGCCCAGGTCCGACACGCTGCCGTAGAGGGCGATCCCGGCACCGGCGGCGACGGCGACCAGGCCGACCACCGGCAGCACCCGGTTGGACCTGCGCACACCGCGGCGGCCGGTCAGTGAGGCCAACACCGTCTGCCGGGAGGCGGTGACCGCGGGGACGATCGCGGACAGCAGTCCGGTCACCACCGCGAGCAGGGCGATGCCGGCCAGTTCGAGCGGGCGGAAGTCCAGGTCGCCGAAGCGGTTGCCGAGCTGCTCCTCCAGCACCGGCTGGAGGGCGACGGTCAGGGCGATGCCGATCGCGGTACCGGAGACGGCGGCCGCGGCGCCGATGACCAGACCGCCGGAGAGCACGATGGAACGGACGTGACGGCGGTCCCCGCCATTGGCCCCCACCAGGCCGAGCTGGCGGCGCGAGCGGCGGGCACCGACGGCGAAGGCCGGTCCGGCGAGCAGGCAGATCTCCAGCATGGCGAGGCCCACGACCGTGGCCAGGATGGCCATTTCGGTGGCGCTGCCGGAGCCGCGCTCGAACTGCTCCTTGGGTTCCTGGCGGTAGAGCGGTACGTCGGCGTCGGCGGGCGGGTGGTTGGCGACGGCACGGGAGACGACGACCAGGGACCTGGCGTTGGCCGCCTGGACCATGTTCCACGTGAAACCTTCACCGCCCACGGTGACCAGATAGGAATCATCCGGGTGCAACCCGGTGCCCCCGGAGGCCTGGAGTGCCTGGTCGAGGGGGGCGATCAGGCTCCCGGGCGGGCCGATGACCTGCACCTTGCCGAGTTCGCTCGGCAACTCGTACGCACCGACGATCTTGTAGGCGGAGGTGGCGCCGCGCGGGGTGACCGAGGAGCCGACGAACAGGCCGGAGTTGTCCAGGAAGGCGTTCGTCGCGACGACCTCGCCCGCCCGCTCGGGCAGCCGGCCGCGGTCGAGCGTGACCAGGCCCTTCGCCAGCGGGTCGTGCAGGTCGATCTCGCGCAGGTCGGTGTCGAGCAGCCCGTGCCGGGTGCGGACCTTGCCGTAGCCGGCCGAGTCCTTCAGGATCCTGCTTCCGGGCGGGAACCCGGCGGCCACCTGCTCCGGGGACTTCTTCTCGGGTTCCGTCGGAACGTCGGCGCTGTCGTAGCCGCCGACCGGTACGTAGCGTGACCCGTCGGGCAGTTGGTAGATGGCCTTGCCCGCGTACGAGGTGCTGACCCGGGCGTCGGAGGCTCCGACCACGCGGCTGACGGCCTGGTCGGGGGAGAGCTCGGCGCTGCGCAGGGTGAGGTCGGCGGCGCTGACGCCGACGATCGGCAGGGCGATCATCGCGAGGACCAGGGAACTGCGGCCCTTGGCGCGCCAGGCGTCGCGGCGCGCGATGCGCACGGCGGCGACCCAGGAGTGGTACCAGCCTTGGAGCGAGGAGATCACTGGCCGCCCGCCTGCCCGGACAGGAGGGAGTCGGCGTGGCTGCGCGTGGTCTCGTCGACCACGGTGCCGTCGCGGAGGAAGACCACGCGGTCGGCCCACGCGGCGAAGCGCGGCTCGTGGGTGACGAGGACCCCGGCCGCGCCCGCGTCGCAGCGGGAGCGCAGCAGGCCGAGGACGGACTCGCCGGTCTCGGAGTCGAGGGCGCCGGTGGGCTCGTCGGCCAGGACGAGGCGGCGGTCGCCCACGAGGGCGCGGGCGATGGCCACGCGTTGCTGCTGGCCGCCGGACATCTCGTCGGGGAAGCGGTCGGCGAGGACGCCCAGGTTCATCTCCGCGAGCGCCGCGAGGGCCGCCCCGCGGGCCTTGCGGGCGGAGGTCCCGTCGAGTTCGAGCGGCAGGGCGACGTTCTCCGCGGCGGTGAGGGCCGGGATCAGGTTGTAGTCCTGGAAGACGTAGCCGATGCTGCGGCGGCGCAGCGCGGCGAGCTGTGTGCGGCTCGCCGTGGTGATGTCGGTGCCCTCGACCAGTACTCGGCCGCTGGTGGGGACGTCGAGGCCGCCGGCGAGGGTGAGCAGCGTGGACTTGCCGGAGCCGGAGGGGCCCATGACGGCGACGAGTTCGCCGGGGTGGACGGCGAGGTCGATGCCGCGCAGGGCGTGCACTTCGGTGGCGCCGCTGCCGTGGGTGCGGACGAGCCGCTCCAACTGCAGGACGGGTTGCCGGGGTTGGCGCTGGTCGGGCATGGAGGATCCCCCCTGGGAAGGCGGTTCAGGCGCGCCGCGTGCGGGCGGTGCGGGAACGGGCGGTGGTCGGGGCCGGGTTCTCGGCTGCGGCCTGGGGCGGTTCGGGCGCGGCGGCTCTCCGGTCGGCCGGCAGGGAGAGCCGGACGAGCCGGGCCTCGCAGTGGTCGAGCCAGCGCGCCTCGGCCTCGGTCTGGAAGATGAGCTGTTCCAGGACGAGCAGCCAGGCGACGTCGTCGCGTTCGCCGGACCGGCCGCTCTCGACCGCCGCCAGGGCGGTGGCCTTGAGCCGGGTGTAGTCCTGCATCGCGCGGATGGTGGCGTGCCGCTGGGACTGGATGACGGCGCGGATGTCCACGCCCGGGGCGCCCACGGCCATGGCGAGCTTGATGGACAGTTCGTCCCGGGGCGGGTTGGCGCGGTCGACGGGGCGTTCGTACCACTGGCGCAGTTCGGTGCGCCCGGTGTCGGTGATGGCGTAGAGCGTGTGCCCCGCGGCGTCCTCGCCGTCGGGTGCGACGAGGCCGTCGCGTTCGAGCCGGGCCAGGGTCGTGTAGACCTGCCCGACGTTGAGGGGCCAGGTGGAGCCGGTCCGGGATTCGAACTCGGTGCGCAGCTGGGAGCCGTACCGAGGGCCCCGTTCCAGGAGGGCGAGCAGCCCGTGACGGATCGACATACTCGGTATGTATACCGAGTATGTTCACGGTGGGCAACCATCCCGGGGCGTACGCCGGAAGGGGGACGGAGGAAGGAGGACGGCGCTACGCTCCCCGCCGCAGCCGCACGCCCAGATATCCCAGCCCCAGCCCCATCAGGGCGAATCCGGTGCCCAGCGGCAGTATGTGCGCGGCCAGGTCGGCGGCGCGGTCGTTGGGTTCGGTGCCGAGGACGGTGACGGCGTCACGCGCTGTCGGGGCGGCGGTGGGGCGTGGCGGCACGGGCGGCGAGGGCGGGGGCGGCGCCGGCGGCGTGGGCTCGGTGCGGGGGTGCACCGGCAGTGGCCGGGAGGCGATCAGCAGCTCCGGGTCGGCGGGCTCTCCGGCCGGCCGGCCGGGCCGTTCGCGGCCGACCCCGGCGGCGCTCCCCGCAAGCTCCTCGCGGGCGTCGTCGCCCCCGTCGGCCTCCTCGGTCCGGGCGGCCGCGAGGTGCGCCGCCCGGTCCGTGGACGGTGCGACGCGGTGGACGGGCGTGCGGTGGGCGGGGGTGCGGTCGGGGTGGGCCGGGGCGGGCGGGCCTGCGTACGCGGAGGCGGCGGGCGCGAGGGCGGCGGCGGCCAGCGCGGCGCACGCCAGCCAGCGCGAAGGACGGAAGCCTTGGATCACGGGGAGCCCCTCCCGTCCCGAGCGCCGGCGTGCTCGCTGGGGTCAGCGATACGCGCTCAGATTTACATAGTGGGGCAAAAACGGCATCCCGGGCGCCCTGGTGGGTGCTCGGGATGCCGGTGTGTCGTGCGGGTGGTCGTCGTGCGGGCCGGTTGTCCCGCGGTTGCCGCGGGCCTACTCCGGATTGCCGGTGGACACGGTGAGCGTGTACTCCGTGCCCTCCTTGTCGATCTTGTCGCCGGCGGCCGGGGACTGGCTGAGCACCGTGTCCTTGCCGTACACGGCCTCGTCCTTCTCGACGATCGTGTACTTGCCACCCGAGGCCTGGATGCAGGCCTTCACGGACAACACGTTCTTGTACTTGAGGTCCGGCGCCTGGTACTTGCCGGCCTCGCTGTAGTGCTTCGTGGGCTCCGAGCACTTCTTCGGGTCGATCGTGCGGGTGACGTCGGGGCCCTTGTAGCCGGCCTTCGCGGACGCGGACGCCGAGCTGCCCGGATCGGCGGTGGTGTCGCCCTTGTCGTCCCCGTTCATCGAGATCGCCGCGATCAGGCCGCCGACGGCCAGCACCGCCACCGCGATCGCCCCCACGACCACGGGCGTGTTCCGCTTGCCGCCGCCACCGGAGCCGGACGTGCCCGCCCCGCCCGCCGGGGAGATCGTGTACGGGGGCGGCGTCTGCGGCGCGTAGCCCTGCTGCGGCGGGGCCGCGTGCGGGTAGGCGTAGCCGCCCTGCGCGTGCGGCTGCGGGGCCGGCGTCGGGGCGTACGGGGCCGGCGTCGGGGCGTGCGGGGCGGGCGTCGGGGCGTGCGGGGCGGGCGTCGGGGCGTGCGGGGCGGGCGTCGGGGCGTGCGGGGCGGGCGTCGGGGCGTGCGGAGCCTGGTACGGCTGCTGCAGCGACTGCGGCGGGGCCTGGAAACCGGACTCCACCGGCGGGAACACGGCGGAGGACACCCCCGCGCCGCTGCTCAGCGGCCCCTGGCCCGGCACGATGACCGGAGCCCCGGTCTGCCCGGAGCCCAGCACCCGCGCGACCTCGTCGCCCATGGCCGCTGCCGTGGGGAAGCGCTCGTTCGGGTTCTTCTTCAGCGCCCGCGCCACCAGCGCGTCCATCGCCGGGGTCACCGACCGGTTGATGGAGGACGGCGCGACCGGCTCCTCCTGCACGTGGGCGTACGCGATGGCGAGCGGCGAGTCCGCGTCGAACGGCAGCCGTCCCGTCAGCAGCTGGAACAGCATGATGCCCACGGAGTACAGGTCGGAGCGGGCGTCGACGCCGCGCCCGAGGGCCTGTTCGGGCGAGAGGTACTGCGGGGTGCCGACGACCATGCCGGTCTGGGTCATCGAGGTGACCCCCGACTGCATGGCGCGGGCGATGCCGAAGTCCATCACCTTGACCACGCCGCGCTTGTTCACCATCACGTTGCCGGGCTTGATGTCGCGGTGGACCAGGCCCATCTCGTGGCTGGTCTCCAGGGCGGCCAGTACGTCGGCCGTCACCTTCAGCGCCTTCTCCGCGGGCATCGCGCCGTACTGCCGGATGTCCGCGTCCAGCACCGAGCCGAGCGGCTTGCCCTCCACGTACTCCATGACGATGTACGGCATCACGGCACCGTCGTCCGGGCGGCCGCCGCCGAACGTCACCTCGCCCTCACCGGTGTCGAAGACCGAGACGATGTTCGTGTGCGACAGTTTCGCTACAGCCTGGGCCTCGCGGCGGAAACGCTCGCGGAAGGACTGTTCCCGGCCGAGGTCGCTGTGCAGGGTCTTGATGGCCACCTGCCGGTCGAGGGCGGAGTCGTACGCGAGGTACACGGAGGCCATGCCGCCGGCACCCAGCAAGTCCCTTAGCTGGTAACGGCCACCGGCCAGAGAGCCGCCCGCGTACTGGCCCTGAGTGCCGTCCTGGCTCATGACTGTTGCTTCCCCTCGGAATGTGCCGTCCACGCCTCCGGCCGGGCGCATGTGGCGCCCAGTCTGCCCCAGGGCAAGCACACGTCAAGCCGGGTGCCCGTTCCGTGACCACACGTGCACAGGGTGGCCTTGTCCGAACGGTGACCGGTTCCGAGGCTGTAGCGTTCACCGGAGCACCAATAAAGAGGACTACCGCTGAGCGGCGGCCGAGAGAGACGACGGCGAGGACTGATGGCACCCGAACCCGAGGGAAACGGCGCCGGGATGACCGACGGTCCTGAGCACTGGGGCGACGGCGGCCTGGTGGGCGACGGCCGTTACCGGCTGACGCACCGGCTGGGCCGCGGCGGCATGGCGGAGGTGTTCGCCGCCGAGGACGTGCGGCTGGGCCGCACCGTCGCGGTGAAGCTGCTGCGCGCGGACCTCGCCGAGGACCCGGTGTCCAAAGCCCGCTTCACCCGCGAGGCGCAGTCCGTCGCCGGGCTCAACCACCACGCCGTCGTGGCCGTGTACGACTCGGGCGAGGACCGGGTCGGCCCGAACACCGTCCCGTACATCGTCATGGAGCTGGTCGAGGGCCGCACCATCCGGGACCTGCTGATCAGTGCCGAGGCCCCGGGCCCCGAGCAGGCGCTCATCATCGTCTCGGGCGTGCTGGAGGCCCTCGCGTACTCGCACCAGCACGGCATCGTCCACCGCGACATCAAGCCGGCGAACGTCATCATCACCGACGCCGGCGCGGTGAAGGTGATGGACTTCGGCATCGCCCGCGCCCTGCACGGCGGTCAGGCGACGATGACCCAGACCGGCATGGTCATGGGCACCCCGCAGTACCTGTCGCCCGAACAGGCCCTCGGCAAGGCGGTGGACCACCGCAGTGACCTGTACGCGACCGGCTGCCTGCTCTACGAACTCCTCGCGCTGCGACCTCCGTTCACCGGCGAGACCCCGCTCTCCGTGGTCTACCAGCACGTCCAGGACGCGCCCGTGCCGCCCTCGCAGCTGCCGGAGGGCCACCACATCCCGCAGGAGCTCGACGGGCTCGTCATGCGCTCCCTCGCCAAGGACCCGGACGACCGGTTCCAGAGCGCCGAGGAGATGCGCGGGCTGGTCCAGTACGCACTGCAGATGCTGCACGACCAGGGCCCGAACACCGGTACCTGGAACACCGGCCCGATCACCATGTCGCTGCCGCACGGTCGCGGCGGCGTCGCCGCCACCACGGCCATGCCGCCGGTGGGCGGAAACGGCGGCGGGCCGCGCTACGGCTCGAACGCCTCGACCTCGCAGTTCCAGCAGCCGATGGTGCCGCCGCTGAACCCGGACGACGGCGCGGCCTTCCCCGGCGCCCCGGGAGGCCACTCCGGCGGTCACAGCGGCGGCTACGAGGTCTACGACGACCGGCGCGGCAACGGCGGCGGCCGCTGGAAGATGTGGCTGTTCGCGGTCCTCGCCATCGTCGCGATCGCGGGCGGCGTGGCCTACGCGGTCAACGGCGTGGGCGGTGGCAAGGGCGGCGAGAAGCAGGACCCGGGAACGACCCAGACCGTCCCCAGCGACCAGCCGAGCGCGTCCGACTCGCCGGACCCGACGCACTCGCGCCAGCCCACGGACAACACGCCGACGAGCAACGAGACCCAGCCGCAGCCGGTCCGTACCCGCACACAGACCGCCAGCCAGTCCCCCACGGCGACGGCGACGCAGTCGCCGACTCCCACGGCGACCAAGAGCGCCACCGCCACCGCCACCGCCACGGCGACGAAGACGGCCACGGCGACCGCGACGGCGACCAAGTCCGCGCCGCCGCCGGGCCCCGACAGCGCGGAGTGAGCGCGGGACGAAGACGCAACGGGCCCGGCGGAAGCGACTTCCGCCGGGCCCTTTCGCATGGATGCCCCGTCAGCGGGCGGGCCGGCGGGGGCGGTCGGGATTCGGGTTCTCGGCGAGCGGGCTAACCGTTCTGAGCCGGGAGTTCGATTCGCGTGGGGGCGGAGTCGAACGCCCCGCTGTGGCGAACCGAAGCGAACCGACCGGACCCGGGCATAAGGGGAATTGAAATTGCCGGCCCGCCCGCCCTAGCGCTTCTCGGCCTGGAGGCGGGCGACGTAGGCGGCGGCCTGGGAGCGGCGCTCCATGCCCAGCTTGGACAGCAGGCTGGAGACGTAGTTCTTGATCGTCTTCTCGGCCAGGTGCAGGCGCTCGCCGATGACCCGGTTGGTCAGGCCCTCGCCGATCAGGTCGAGGATCTTGCGCTCCTGCTCGGTCAGGTTGGCGAGGCGGTCGTCGCCCCTGCCCCCCTTGCCGTCGCGCAGTCGCTCCAGCACCCGGGCAGTGGCCACCGGGTCCAGCAGCGACTTGCCGGCGGCGACGTCACGCACGGCGTTGAGCAGCTCGTTCCCGCGGATCGCCTTCAGGACGTAGCCGGAGGCACCGGCCATGATCGCGTCGAAGAGGGCCTCGTCGTCGGCGAACGAGGTCAGCATCAGGCACTTGACGTCCTCGGTCTGCGAGCGGACCTCGCGGCACACTTCCACCCCGCTGCCGTCCGGCAGCCGGACGTCCAGGACGGCCACGTCGGGGCGGGTCGCGGGGATCCGGACCAGTGCGTCGGCGGCCGTGCCGGCCTCGCCGACGATCTCGATGTCCTCTTCGACCGACAGCAGCTCGTGGACGCCCCGACGGACCACTTCGTGGTCGTCCAGGAGGAATACCTTGATTTTTCCGTCTTCGCGCACGAAGTCAGTTTCACACACCAACCCCTTCCCTGCCGGAGTTACCCGGGATAACGTGCCGTTGTTCCCGGCCCCTGCAAGGCTGTGACCAGTGGTTGTTCCCGCTCCTGCGGATTTACTTGGAAATCCAAGCAAAAACGCAGGTCAAACGGGGTTTCGCAGTTATGCGGCGCACTGGGTAACGTGCATTGCGCAGGGCACTCGCCGGGACGCCTGTCACGCCTGAATCCCGAACGCGATGCGCACCCACCCCGTGCGCTCGTCACGGACGCAGGTGAGCCGCACTGGACCCCGGAGAACCCGGGTGCCGGACCGACGGAGGAGCACAAGTGACCGTGGAGAGCACTGCCGCGCGCAAGCCGCGACGCAGCAGCGGCACCAAGCGGGCGGCAGGTGCGGCGAGCGCCGCCAAGCCCGCCGCTGCCACCGCGCAGACGCAGGACGCTGAACCTCAGCTCGTACAGCTGCTGACGCCCCAAGGGGAGCGGGTCGACAACGCGGAGAACGCGGAGTTCGCCCCCTTCGTCGCAGACATCACCACAGAGGACCTGCGCGGCCTGTACCGCGACATGGTCATGACCCGCCGCTTCGACGGTGAGGCGACCGCCCTGCAGCGCCAGGGCGAGCTGGGGCTGTGGGCCTCGCTCCTCGGCCAGGAGGCCGCGCAGATCGGCTCCGGCCGGGCGCTGAACGACGCGGACTACGTCTTCCCGACCTACCGCGAGCACGGCGTCGCCTGGTGCCGCGGGGTCGACCCGACCAACCTGCTCGGGATGTTCCGCGGTGTGAACCACGGCGGCTGGGACCCCAACCTCAACAACTTCCACCTCTACACGATCGTCATCGGCTCGCAGACGCTCCACGCGACCGGGTACGCGATGGGTGTGGCCAAGGACGGCGCGGACGCGGCCGTGATCGCCTACTTCGGCGACGGCGCGTCGAGCCAGGGCGACGTGATGGAGGCCTTCAACTTCTCCGCCGTCTACAACTCCCCCGTGGTGTTCTTCTGCCAGAACAACCAGTGGGCGATCTCCGAGCCGACCGAGCGCCAGATGCGCGTGCCGCTCTACCAGCGCGCGCAGGGCTTCGGCTTCCCCGGTGTCCGCGTCGACGGCAACGACGTCCTGGCCTGCCTGGCCGTGACCCGCTGGGCACTGGACCGGGCGCGCCGGGGCGAGGGCCCGACCCTCGTCGAGGCGTACACGTACCGCATGGGCGCGCACACCACCTCCGACGACCCGACGAAGTACCGGCGGGACGAGGAGACGGCGGCCTGGGAGTCCAAGGACCCGATCCAGCGCCTGAAGGCCCACCTGCTGGCCACCGGCGGCGCCGACGAGGCGTTCTTCGCCGAGCTGGAGGCCGAGAGCGAGGCCATGGGCAAGCGCGTGCGCGAGGCCGTGCGCGCCATGCCCGACCCGGACACCATGGCGATCTTCGAGAACGTCTACGCGGACGGGCACGCGCTCGTCGACGAGGAGCGCGCCCAGTTCGCCGCCTACCTCGCGTCCTTCGAGTCGGCCGAGGAGGGTCACTGATGGCTGCCCAGAAGATGTCGATCGCGAAGGCGCTCAACGAGTCGCTGCGCAAGGCCCTGGAGCAGGACCCGAAGGTCCTGATCATGGGCGAGGACGTCGGCAAGCTGGGCGGTGTCTTCCGGATCACCGACGGCCTGCAGAAGGACTTCGGCGAGGAGCGGGTCATCGACACCCCGCTGGCCGAGTCGGGCATCGTCGGCACCGCCATCGGCCTGGCCCTGCGCGGCTACCGGCCGGTCGTGGAGATCCAGTTCGACGGTTTCGTCTTCCCCGCGTACGACCAGATCGTCACGCAGCTCGCGAAGATGCACGCGCGCGCCCTGGGCAAGATCAAGCTGCCGGTCGTCGTGCGCATCCCCTACGGCGGTGCCATCGGCGCGGTCGAGCACCACTCGGAGTCCCCGGAGGCGCTGTTCGCGCACGTCGCGGGCCTGAAGGTGGTCTCCCCGTCGAACGCCGCCGACGCCTACTGGATGCTCCAGCAGGCGATCCTCAGCGACGACCCGGTGATCTTCTTCGAGCCGAAGCGCCGCTACTGGGACAAGGGCGAGGTCGACACCGAGGCCATCCCCGGCGAGCTGCACACGTCGCGCGTGGTGCGCGAGGGCACCGACCTCACCCTGGCCGCCTACGGCCCGATGGTGAAGGTCTGCCTGGAGGCGGCCGCCGCGGCCGCCGAGGAGGGCAAGTCGGTCGAGGTCCTGGACCTGCGCTCGATGTCCCCGGTCGACTTCGACGGGATCCAGGCGTCCGTGGAGCGGACCCGCCGGCTCGTCGTCGTCCACGAGGCGCCGGTCTTCCTCGGCGTGGGATCGGAGATCGCCGCCCGCATCACGGAGCGGTGCTTCTACCACCTGGAGGCGCCGGTACTGCGCGTGGGCGGCTTCCACGCCCCGTACCCGCCGGCCCGCCTGGAGGACGAGTACCTGCCGGGCCTGGACCGGGTGCTCGACGCCGTCGACCGCTCGCTGGCGTACTGAGGAGCCACGTTCCATGACCATCCGCGAATTCAAGATGCCCGATGTGGGCGAGGGCCTCACCGAGGCCGAGATCCTCAAGTGGTACGTCCAGCCGGGTGACACCGTCACCGACGGTCAGGTCGTCTGCGAGGTCGAGACGGCCAAGGCCGCCGTCGAGCTGCCGATCCCGTTCGACGGTGTCGTGCACGCCCTCCTCTTCGACGAGGGCACCACCGTCGACGTCGGCCAGGTGATCATCTCGGTGCAGACCGGTGACGCCGGCGCCGAGGCCCCGGCCGCCGCCGAGGCCGCTCCCGCGGCCACCGCCCCCGCCGCCGAGGAGGCCGCCCCGGCGGCCCGCCAGCCCGTCCTGGTGGGCTACGGCGTCGCCGAGTCGTCCACCAAGCGGCGCCCCCGCAAGGCCGCGCCGGCTCCCGCCGTCGCCGCGCAGAACGGCACCGCAGCGCCCGCGGCGGCGCCCGCCGCCCCCGCGGCTCCGGCCGCGCCGGTGCAGCCCGCGGTCCCGGCGCAGCCGACCGGTGAGCGTCCGCTGGCCAAGCCGCCGGTGCGCAAGCTCGCCAAGGACCTGGGTATCGACCTGGCCTCCGTGGTGCCGACCGGTGACGGCGGCGTGGTGACCCGGGAGGACGTCCACGCGGCGGCCGCCGCGGCGATCGCCCCGCAGGCCGCCCCCGCGGCCGCGGCCCCCGCCGCGGCCCAGGCCCCGGCGGCCGAGGCCGTCGCGGCGGTGTCCACCGTCGCGCTGGCCGAGCCGTCGGCGCGGGAGACCCGTATCCCGGTCAAGGGCGTCCGCAAGGTCACCGCCCAGGCCATGGTCGGCTCGGCCTTCACCGCGCCGCACGTCACCGAGTTCATCACCCTCGACGTGACGCGCACCATGAAGCTGGTCCAGGAGCTCAAGGACGACCCGGACCTCGCCGGTCTGCGGATCAACCCGCTGCTCCTGATCGCGAAGGCCGTCCTGGTGGCCATCCGTCGCAATCCGGACGTCAACGCGTCCTGGGACGAGGCGGCCCAGGAGATCGTGCTCAAGCACTACGTCAACCTGGGCATCGCGGCGGCCACCCCCCGCGGGCTGATCGTCCCGAACATCAAGGACGCCCACGCCAAGACCCTGGGCGAGCTGTCGGAGTCCCTGTCCTCGCTGGTCGCCACGGCCCGCGACGGCAAGACCTCCCCGGCCGACATGCAGAACGGCACCATCACCATCACCAACGTCGGCGTCTTCGGCGTCGACACCGGTACGCCCATCCTGAACCCGGGCGAGTCCGCGATCCTCGCGGTCGGCGCGATCAAGCTCCAGCCGTGGGTCCACAAGGGCAAGGTCAAGCCGCGCCAGGTCACCACGCTGGCGCTGTCCTTCGACCACCGCCTCATCGACGGTGAGCTCGGCTCGAAGTTCCTCGCCGACATCGCGGCGGTGCTGGAGCACCCCCGCCGGCTGATCACCTGGTCGTAGCGGACACGAGGACGAAGCCGACGGCCGGTCTCCCCCGAGGAGGCCGGCCGTCGGCCTTCTGCGCGCCCGCCTCCACGGGCGGCAAACCCCTGGCCGTGCCGTGCGCCCCGTGTGATCATCTGCGCATGCTTTTCCGTGCCGCCACCGCAGGTCCCGCAGACCTGGCCCGTGCCGTCGCCCACCCTGCGGCCGGCCCCGTCCCCGCCCTCACCGCCGGAAGGATCCGCGAGGAGCTCGCCGGGAACCGCATCCGCCCCGAGTGGATCTGGACCGCCGAGGATGAGGGCGGGCGGATCCTGGCCCGCGCCCTGTGGTGGGGGCGGGCCGACAGCGAGCGGCCCATCGCGCTCGACTGCCTCCAGGTGGCCGCCGGCGTGGCCGACCCGGCCGGGGTCGCCGCCGGGCTGCTGGACGCCGGACACAAGGCCTTCGGCGGGCTCCCCGGCTACACCATCTCCCTGCCCCGGGGCTGGCGGGACGCCCCGGAGCTGGCCGCGGCGGTCGGCTGGCGCCAGGAGGCCGCGTACCGCACGGGACTGACCCGCGAGATCGAGCGCCTGCGCTACGAGTGGACCCCGGCCGCCGGGACGCCCGCGCCCACCGACCGGCTCGTCTTCCGCGAGGGCACCGACGAGGAAATGCTGGACGCCTTCGCCCGGCTGTCCCGGGGCAGCCTCGACCTCGCCACCCGGCACGAACTGGAGGTGATGGACGCCGAGCAGCTGGCCCGCGAGGACTTCGACTTCTACTTCGACTGCCCCGGCGAGCGCTCCTGGTGGCGCCTCGCCCATCTGCCGGACGGCCGCCTCGCCGGTCTGGCCGTGCCCTCGGCGACCCCGTACCACCGCAACGTCGGCTACTTGGGCGTCGTACCGGAACAGCGCGGCCGGGGGCTGATCGACGAGATCCTCGCCGAGATCACCCGCTTCCACGCCTCGCAGGGCGCCGAGCGGATCACCGCGACCACGGACACCGTGAACAAGCCGATGGCCGCGGCCTTCGACCGCGCCGGCTACGAGGTCACCGAGATCCGCCTCGTTCTGGAAGCGCCGGGGCGGTGAACCGGGCCGGCCCGCGAGCACCGGGGCGCGCCGGGGTCGGTACGGCTCCCTTCCCCGAGGGGTAACCTGCCGCCCGGGGAAGGGGGCCGGGGTGTCCATCGCCGAACTGCAGGTCTACTCCGTCGAGGAGGCCGACGTCACCGGTGGCGTGTGCGTGGTCCGCTGCATCGGCGGGGTGGCCCGCGCGGGGCAGGTCTACGCCGTCGGGGCGTCGCGGATGGGCCTGCGCCACATCGAGCGGTACGGACGGACCGTCGGCTCCTTCGACGCCGGTCACACGGCGAAGGTCCACTTCAGCGGCGCCATCGTCGCACTGCTCTCCCGCGGACAGGTGCTGACCTCCGTGCCGCCCGGCGGGCACGCGCTGGAGGATCTGGAGGCCTGGCTGGCCGCTGACCCGCCGCTGCGGGACGAACCCCATCCGCGGACGCTGCGCGTCCTGGCCGGGGTGCGGATGCGCGACGAACGGCTGCCGGACGGGATCCGGCTGCGCTGGGGCCGGGTGGCACTGGCCGCCACCTACCGCTGCGCGGCGGCCGAAGGCACGGCGGAGCTGGTCCGTGCCCCCGAACTGGCCTGTGTGCGGGCCTACTTGATCGAACAGTTCGGCCCGGACCGCGGCGGTGACCCGGCCGCCCTGTGCCGGGACCTGTTCGCGCTGATCGACCTGACCCCGGAGCAGGCGGCGGCCCAGGGCCGCGTCTGGCGCGACCTCCCGCACCACCGCATCCGCCACCTGCGCCGTATCAAGGCGCTGATCCCGTGGCTGACGTCCCTGCGCCGCCACCTGCCGGACGGCACCCCCGCGGCGACCGCGGTCGACGCCTGGACCCGGGTCAGGCCCCTGCTTCCTTAGGCGGCGCAGCCCCGGCCCGCACGCATCGCGGGCCGGCGCGGCCTTCCGTACGCCGGCGGTCAGCCCTGGCGGGCGGCGTTGCCGAGGACCCTGGTCGGGGTGATGCGGACGACCACGCGGACGTTCTCGGGCGGGGCGTCCTGGTACTCCTTGCCGGCGCCCGGTCCCATGTACTCCTCGGCGATGCGGACGGCCACCGCGCGGCCGACGTCCTCGGTGACCGTGGCGGTGCCGCGGATCTCCGCGTACAGGAAGGGGTTGGCCAGGTCGAAGACGGTCAGCCCGACCCGGCCGTCGCGGACGATGTTGCGCTCCTTGCGGCGGCCCTGCTCGGTGGAGATCAGCAGGTCGCCGCCGTCACGGGTCACCCAGATCACGGAACTCTGCGGGCTCCCGTCCGGGTTGATGGTCGACAGGACGGCGGGGTGCGGTGCGTCGAGCAGCCCGCGCACGGTTTCGTTCATCTCGACAGTCATGGGAACGAGGCTAGTTCGGCCGGGTGCGGTCCGCGGGCGGATGTCGGCCGGGCCGCCGACTACCCGAGGTCGCTCACTTCCACGGGATGTTGCGCCAGGGGCTGGCGGGGTCGGTGGTCAGCGTGACGTGGGCGGCGAGGGCGCCCGTGTACCAGGTGCCGAACTCCTCCTCGTCGAAGTGCAGGCACCGGCCGAGGACGTACCCCGCGGAGAACTCCTGCCACGAGCGATAGGTCTCGCGGGCGGCCTCCCCGGCGCGGAGCACGGCCCTCTCCGCCTCGTGCAGGGTGCCGTAGCGGCAGCCGATGCCCCAGCGGGCCATCTGGGAGGCGCGGCCGAGGTCCCAGGCCTCGACCGAGCGGACCCAGCCGTCCTCGGGGAGGAGGCCGTCGGCCCGGAAGCGCTGTTCGTAGCGGGCGATCCGGCCTATGAGGCGCTTGACGCCGGCTATCTCCCCCTCGACCTCGGCGCTCGGGCGCGGCCGGGCGACGGTGACGCCGTCCGGGGTGAGCTGCGGTTCGGCGGAGCGTTCGGCGTTGCGGCGCAGGCTCGCCTCGGCGGCGTGCCGCCAGTGCTCGACGTCGACGGGCCCCGCGAAGTCGGAGGCGAGGACGCGGCGGACCCGGAGCGCGAATTCCCAGACGGGGCTGACGACCGAGGTGCTCAGCAGCTCTTCCAGGACGGCGAGCCAGTCGGCCCGGTCGGTGATGCCCCAGCTCTTCGCGACGCGGCGGCGCTCGTGCCGGTAGCCGCTGCCGTGGTAGGCGAGGGCGTTCCAGAACTCGCCGTTCGTGACGGCGAGATGCCCGCCGACGGCGAGCCCGTGGGCGATGTCGCCGTGCAGCGGCCCGCCGGTGAAGAGGGCGTGGACCCGTCCCTCGGGCAGGCCGTAGTGCGGTGCGGCGTCCGCGTGCGCGCGCCAGCGGGCCAGGTCGGCGGGGGTGGTGGTGAGGTACGCCTCGGCGGGGGAGCCCGGGTTCACGGCGAGGAAGGCGGGGTCGTCGGCGGCCCACACCTTGGAGAACCAGCCCAGGCTGCGGGACTCGAAGACCGTCTCCGGGCTGGGCGCGGGCAGCATCCCGGCGGTGAGGACGACGAGCATGCGGTTCGCGGTGGGGTGGAAGAAGACCGCATCGGGGTGCGCGTCGGACTGCACGCGGGGCTGCACCAGGTAGAGCTGGGAGCGTGCGAGCACCTCGAAGTACGCGGTCCAGTCCCCGGCGCCCTTGGCCTCGTACAGCTCTCTCTCGATGACGCTCGGCGCGATCCAGGTGCCCATACGGGGACCCTATACGGACCCCCCGGCGGGCGAGCCGGCCCGTTCTGCCTTCCCGCGGGTACTGTCGTCCGGGTCGGGCGGGGGTCGGTCAAAGGGGTTGTGACATGGAGAGGTTCGTTTCGAAGGGGTCCGGCCGTGGTGCCGTCACCGTGTACTGGCGGCCCGGATGCGTCTTCTGCATCAAGCTCTTCACCCAGCTCCGGCTGGCGCGGATCCCCTACCGGAAGGTCGACATCTGGCGGGACCCGGACGCGGCGGCCTTCGTCCGCGGCGTGGCCGACGGCAACGAGACCGTCCCGACGGTGGTCGTCGCGGACCACCCGCCGATGGTGAACCCGTCGCTGGCCCGGATCAGAGCGGCCCTCGCCGACGACTGACCGGTAGGGGGCGACCTCTGTGGGAACGCCCCCTCGTGCCACCGCGCGACCGTGCGGACCCCCTTGACGGTCCCCGGCGGCGGAGGGAAGCTCCCCGGATCTCTGATCCGCACGGGTGCAGCCGGGGGGCCGCCATGCCGCAGGAGTCCGTTCAGACGGTGGGGGAGCTGCGAGCGCAGCTGATCGCGCAGGGGGCGCGCTGGTCGGTCCTGGAGGACCTGGCCGACGAGGAGCCGGTGCCGCGGCCGGCACTCGGTCTGGAGCCGGGGGCGAACCTGACGCCCGCCGAGGACGTGGGCACGATCGACCTGCGGGGGATCATCGAACACCCCAGCGGCAACCCGCACCTGACCCGGCGCCGGGCCGCCCACGGACTGCTGGCCGGGGCCCCGGCAGGGGAACCGGCCCGCCGGGCGAGGCCGGCCGCCGTGGACTGGCGCAACCGCTGGGGCCTGCCCTGGATCACCAAGGTCAAGGACCAGAACCCGTGCGGTTCCTGCTGGGCCTTCGGCGCCACCGGCCTGGTGGAGTCCATGACCCGCATCGAGCACGACGTGTGGGCGGAGCGCTCCGAAGGGGACGTCCACGACGGCCTGCGCTTCACCTGCGGCCAGGGCAGCAATCCGGAGACCGCCCTCGACTGGATCAAGGCCAACGGCGGGCTCGCCGACCCGGACTGCTGGCCGTACAGCACCCCGCCCGCCGGGCTGCCGGCCGCCCGCCGGGACGCCTGGCGCGCCGAGTACAGGCCCAGCTGGGACCGGTCCGGCCGGACCGTCCGGATCTCCGACTACGTCCGGCTCGGCGACGTGGAGCAGCAGAAGGTGTGGCTGGACACGGTCGGCCCGCTGACCGCCTGTTTCGACGTGTACGACGACTTCTTCGGCCTCGGCGCCGGGGTCTACCACCGCACCAGCGACCGCCTCGCGGGCGGCCACTGCGTCCTGGTCGTCGGCTACGACGACGCGGCGGGCTGCTGGCTGTTCAAGAACTCCTGGGGCACCGGCTACCACGTCGGCGGCTACGGCCGGATCGCCTACGGCGAGGTGAACGTCGACCACTGGGCCAAGTGCGGACTGCGCGGCACCAACCCCGATCCGTGGACCAAGCGCCGCCTGCACACCGGCAACGTCTACGAGAGCGGCAACGGCCGCGCCCACCGCAACTTCGAGCTCCTCGCGACGACCACGGGCGCCCGCCTCCAGCACTGGTGGCGCGAGGGCGACGCGCCCTTCGCCTGGGCCCGCGCGGGCACGTTCGCGGGCGACGCCTCGGGCCAGCCGGCGTTCACCGGGACCACCTACAACCGGAACATGGAATCCCTGCACGTGACCACGGGCGGCAGGCTGCGCCACTGGTACTACGAGCAGTCGGCCGGGGTGTGGCGCGACGGCGGCGTCTTCGGGCCGGGGGACGCGGCCGTCGGCTCGACCCCGGCGTTCATCCAGAGCGACTACGGCAAGCCCGGCAACTTCGAGGTGGTCGTCCGCACCGCCGACGGCCGGCTCAACCACTGGTGGCGGATCAACGGCGCCCCCTGGACCTGGAACGACGGCGGCCGCTTCGCCTCCGGCATCGCCCACTACGGCCCGGCCCTCGTCCAGACCCGCTCCCGTCACCTCGACCTGGTCGCCGCCCGTACCGACGGCCGCATGCAGCTGTGGTGGCGCGACGACCCCAACGGCTTCGTCTGGCGGGCCGGGGAGGTCTTCGGCAGCGGTGCGCCGGCCACGTCCGCGCCCTGCCTGATCGAGGGGCAGTACGGAGCCGCGGACGAGGACACCGCCGGGAACTACGAACTGTGCGTGGCCGTGGCCGGCGGGCAGGTGGAGCACTGGTGGCGCGGCAACGCGGGCGGTTCCCCCTGGCGGCGCAGCGCGGTCTTCGGCCACGACGTCACCGCGGTCACCGGGATGCTCCAGGGCAGCTTCGGGTTCAACCTGGAAGTCGTCGTCCTGCGCACCGACCGCCGCTTGCAGCACTACTGGCGCGACGGCGCGGGCTGGCACGAAGGGCCGGTGATCGGCCCCGTCTGAGAGGACCGGGCGGGCGTGGAGGTACGCAGGGTCGTGCTGGGCCCCGGTGAGCGCTACGAGCTGCGGCTCACCGGGCGAGGGGCGCGCGGATACGTGTGGACCTGGCAGGTCACGGGCGACACGGACGCGGTGTCGGTGGCGCCGGGGCCGACCGTCGCGGGCGCCGCGATGCCCGGGGCGGCGGTGGAGCTGAGCTACGTCGTCAGGGCCCTGCCCCCGGGCGGCGGCCGGGCGGGGATCCGCTTCGCCCAGGTCAGGCCGCCCTACCCGGACGAGGCGCCGTACGACGAATTCCTGCTGGAGGTCGAGGTCACGCCGGGGAGCGGCGGGGCGGGCTGAGTACCGCGTGCTGCAAGCCCTCCAGGGGGCCGCGGTCGAAGCGGCGCAGCCACAGCCACGACCCGGCGGCCAGCGTCAGGCTCACGCCCGCCCACAGGCCCATCACCCACCAGGGGCCGCTGCCGCCGAGCCGGGCGGCCAGGCCGAGCCCGAAGCCGTAGCAGAGCAGCACGCAGAGGAGGTTCTGGGCGACGTAGCAGGACAGGGCGGTGCGGCCGATGCGGCCGAGGGCGCGGGTCACGGGTGCGGGGACCCACAGCCGGTCCAGGGCGATGCCGATCAGGCCGATGTAGCCGAGGGCGAGCAGCGGCGCCGCTCCGTAGCGGCCCAGGAGGTAGAAGTCGCCGCCGCCGAGGGTGGTCGCGCAGTTCAGCGGCAGTCCGAGGCCCAGGCCCCAGCCGGCCAGCCGGATCCTGATGCGGCGGCCCTCGGCGGTGGCGGTGAAGGCGCCCGTGCGGTGGAGCCGTACACCGAGGAGGAAGAGGAAGACCAGCAGCCCGAAGGAGATGACGGGCTCGATGCGCAGGGCGGCGACGTGCTCCAGGCGGAAGGCGGCCTGCGCCGGCCAGCTCCCGTGGGCGTACAGATCGACGGCCGCCGGGTCCGGGGCCTTCGGCGCGCCGTCCGGCCGGCTCAACGCGTCGAGGGTCAGCAGGCCGACGAGCGCCAGGTGCATCCCGGCCGCCGTCCACAGGGCCGCCCGCCGGACCTTCTCCGAGCGAGCCAGCAGCCAGGCGACGAGCAGGGCGGTCACGGCGTACCCCATCAGCACGTCCCAGGCGAAGACGAGGACGAAGTGGACGGTTCCCTCGACGAAGAGGAAGGCGGCGCGCTTCGGGTAGCGGCCGGGCCACCGCTCGCCGCGCCGGGCGGCGGCATCGAACTGGATGGCCAGGCCGACCCCGAACAGGACCGTGAGCAGAGCCAGGAACTTGCCGTCCGCGAGGAAGCGGAAGACGGCCTCGGCGAGGGTGGCGGCGGAGGGGTCGGCGAGGGCGTCGGGCGCCTTCATGCCGCCCTGGAGCACGCTCCACTCCGAGCCGGGGGAGGCGAAGATCCAGACGTTGGTCATCAGCGTGCCGAGGATGGCGGCGCCGCGCAGGATGTCGAGCAGGGGGAGCCGGGTGGTCGTGCGGACCACCGGGGCGAGGGTGTCGGCCATGACTCCAGGCTTCCGGCGCGGCGGACCGGGTACGTCCTGCGGCCGGAGGAAGACGCCGTACATCCTTCGGTGCAGGCGGTACCGGGCGGGGTCGGAGACGGGCCGCTGCGGCCTCCTGCCCGGGGCGGATGTCCCGCAGCGGCCCTCCTCGGGAGGTCCACATCCCGGACCGGTCCGCCGGTTGCACCCCTGTTGTATCTATGCTGTGCGCATGCCTGCCGTCACCAGCACCGCGACCGCCGCCGAACGCGTCTACCGGCACGTCAAGCACGGTGTGCTCGACCGGCACTACGAAGGAGGCACCCTCCTCACCGAGGGCGAACTCGCCGAGGCGGTGGGGGTGTCCCGGACCCCGGTCCGCGAGGCGCTGCTGCGCCTGGAGACCGAGGGGCTGCTGAAGCTGTACCCGAAGAAGGGTGCGCTGGTCCTGGCGGTCTCCGCGCAGGAGATCAGCGACGTCCTCGAAACCCGCCTGCTCGTCGAGGAGTTCACCGTGCGCAGGGCCGTGCCCGCGCCCCCCGGCCTGCTGGACCGGCTGGAGGCGCTGCTCGGCGAACAGCGCCGGCACGCCGCCGCAGGCGATCTCGCCGCGGTGATGGCGGCCGACCGGGGCTTCCACGCCGAGATCGTGCGCAATGCCGGCAACCAGATCCTGAGCCGGCTCTACGACCAACTCCGCGACCGGCAGCTGAGGATGGGCGTGGCTCTGCTGCACGCCCACCCCGACCGGCTGGAGCGGACGCTGGCCGAGCACGCCGAGATCCTGGACGCGCTGCGGGTCGGGGACGCAGCCGCAGCCGCAGCCGCGGTGCGCGGGCACATCGGCCGCGTCGAGTCACTGGTGCGGGGGCCGGGCCGGTGAGCGCCGGCCCGCCGAGCACGACGTCGGGGGCGGCGGGGGCCACCGGGGCGGCGGGGGCCCGGAGCGCCGGGCCCGGGGACCCGCGGGGCGGCGGGAGGGCCGTCGCCGTCTGGGGCATCGGCGTCGCCGTCTACTTCGTGGCCGTGATCTTCCGCACCAGCCTGGGCGTGGCCGGTCTGGAGGCGGCGGACCGCTTCCACGTCAACGCCTCGGCCCTCGCCACCTTCTCCCTGCTCCAACTCCTCGTCTACGCGGGCATGCAGGTCCCCGTCGGCCTGATGGTGGACCGGCTCGGCACCAAGAAGGTGCTGACGCTGGGCGCGGTGCTCTTCACCGCGGGGCAGCTCGGCTTCGCGCTCTCCCCCTCGTACGAGACGGCCCTCGCCGCCCGGGCGCTGCTCGGCTGCGGCGACGCGATGACCTTCATCTCCGTGCTGCGGCTCGGCACCCGCTGGTTCCCGGCCCGGCGCGCGCCGTTGATGGCGCAGCTCGCGGGTCTGGTCGGCATGGCGGGCAACCTCGTCTCCACCCTCGTGCTCGCCCCCGTGCTGCACGGGGTCGGCTGGACCGCGGCCTTCGCCGGCAGCGCGGCGGCCGGGCTGGTGGTCCTGCTGCCGCTGGTGCTGTTCCTGCGCGACCACCCCGAGGGGCACGAGCCGCCACCGGCGGCGGCCCGCAGCGGCGGCGCGGGCTTCGTGCGCCGCCAGATCAAGGCCTCCTGGAGCGAACCGGGCACCCGGCTCGGGCTGTGGGTTCACTTCACCACGCAGTTCCCGGCGATGGTCTTCCTGCTGCTGTGGGGCATGCCCTTCCTCATCGAGGCGCAGGGGCTGACGCGGAGCACGGCGGGCGGGCTGCTGACCCTGGTCGTCGCCTCGAACATGGCGCTCGGGCTGGTCTACGGCCAGATCATCGGCCGCCGCCAGGCCGCGCGGATACCGCTCGCCCTGGGGACGGTGGGCCTGACGGCCCTCATGTGGGGGGCGGTCCTCGCGTATCCGGGCGGGCACGCGCCGATGTGGCTGCTGATCACCCTGTGCGTGGTGCTGGGCGGCTGTGGCCCGGCATCGATGATCGGCTTCGACTTCGCCCGCCCGGCCAACCCGGCCGAACGCCAGGGCACCGCCTCCGGGATCACCAACATGGGCGGCTTCATCGCCTCGATGACGACCCTGCTGACGGTGGGCGTCCTGCTGGACGCCACCGGTGACGACTACCGCATCGCCTTCTCCACGGTCTTCGTGCTCGAAGCGATCGGCGTCACCCGGATCCTGAGCCTGCGCAGGCGCGCGCTCTCCCGGGAAGCGGCCCGCGGCCGCGTCGCCGTTCCCGCGCAGGCGAGCGGGCCGGAGGCGGACCCGCGGCCGTGGTCCGCCGTGTGTCCGCTGCCGGGGACGACGGCGCGCGAGACGTCGTAGGCCGCTTCCGGGGGTCGGGGAGTCAGGGGGTCGGGGAGTCAGGGGATCAGGGGGGCAGGGGTTCGCAGGGGCAGTGGGGCCCGGCTCACGGGGTCACGGCGAACTGGGTCAGGATGGCCTCCGCCAACTGAGCGTCGCCCTCCACTTTCACCCGGTCGGCGACCGCGTGCGCCCGCACCCGGCCCGCCGCGAGCCGGACGTAGGTCTCCCAGTCCAGGGCCAGCGTCACCGCCGGGCCGAGCGAGGGGGACTTGTCCACCGTGCCGCGGCCGTCCGCGTCCACCCGAACGGTCCGCATGAACTCCAGCTGACCGTGCACGTCGATCACCACGGCCGAGCCGGCCGGGGCACCCGCACGCTTCGCCACCACCTTCGGCAGCCCGGCCAGCAGGAGGTCCTGCGCCACGTACGCGCCCGGCGAGTCCCAGTTCCCCGGCGCACCCAGCGCCCAGCGCAGGTCCTGCTCGTGGATCCACACGTCGAAGGCCCGCAGCCGCAGAGCCTGCTCCAGCGTCACCTGGTCGCCCAACGGCCCCCGCACCATCGTGCCGGGATCCCGCTTCTCGTTGCGCAGTTGCCGCGCGCGGCGGATGACCGTGTACTCCAGCTCCGAGGTCATCTCCGGCGCGGTGTGGTGGCGCCGTACGTCGACCTGGACCTCCATGTACCGGCTGAACTCGTCCACCACGTGCCGCAGGTCCCGCGCCACGGTGTGGATCGGCCGGGGGTCCCCGAGCTGCTCGCACTCGATGCCGATGATGTGGGAGACGACGTCACGGACCGACCATCCGGGGCACGGGGTCGCCCGGTTCCACTCGCCCTCCGCCAGGGGGAGGACCAGCTCGGATATCGCCTCGATCGAGTGCGTCCACGCGTCGGTATAGGGCTGAAGACTGGGATGCGGATGGACGGTCAACGGGACCCCTCGCGGTGCTGTTCAGTGGCGTCGTTCAGTGGCGCGTTTCGGAAGCGGTGGACTCAGTTTCCAAAACTACGCTGCCCGTGAGCACCCCGGCAGTGCTTTCGTGTGACGATTCATAGGCCGAGTTGACGGCTTGAACACCAGGACGGTGGTAGTGTGCGCGCCTCGCTGATCCAAATCGCAGTGAACGAGGGCGAGTCGGTGTCTTCCCGACGCGCCCGCGTGGCCGATCTCGTACGGGAGCAGGAGGAGTCGGACCTCGTCGTGCTGCCCGAGCTGTGGACGGTCGGCGCCTTCGCGTACGAGCAGTTCGAGACCGAGGCCGAACCACTGGACGGGCCGACCTTCGAGGCCCTGTCCAAGGCCGCGCACGATGCCGGGGTCTGGCTGCACGCGGGCTCGCTCGTGGAGCGCGCGGGCGACGGCTCCCTCTACAACACCGCCCTGGTCCTCTCCCCGGCCGGCGAGCTGGCCGCCACCTACCGCAAGATCCACCGATTCGGCTTCGACCAGGGCGAGGCGGTCCTCATGTCCGCCGGGGACTCCCTGACCACGGTGGAGCTGCCGGAACAGACCCTCGGCATCGCCACCTGCTACGACCTGCGCTTCCCGGAACTGTTCCGCGGCCTGGTCGACGCCGGGGCCACCACGATGGTCGTCGCCGCCGGCTGGCCCGCCCGCCGGCGCTCGCACTGGACGCTGCTGAACCGGGCGCGCGCCGTCGAGGACCAGTCCTACGTCCTGGCCTGCGGGCTGGCCGGCACCCACGCGGGTGTCGAGCAGGCCGGACACAGCCTGGTCGTGGACCCGTGGGGCGAGGTCCTGGCGGAGGCCGGCCCCGGCGAGGAGGTCCTCACGGTGGACCTGGACCCGGCCAGGGTCGCCGACACCCGCGCGCAGTTCCCTGCGCTCAAGGACCGCCGCCTGGGCCGCTGACGGTCGCCCCGGCGGGTCAGCCGGTGAGGAACCAGAGCCACACCGCGAGGACGGTGGGGACGGGGCAGGCCAGCGCACCGAGCAGGAGCACCCGCGCGGACCCGGTCAGCCTGCGGACACCGGGCGCGCGGGCCAGCGCGGTGAGCCCGAGGGCGCCCGCCGGGAGGGGAAGGAACCACAGGAGCAGCTCGCCGATCGGCTGCCCCGCCGCCGCCCCCCAGACCAGCGCGACCGACAGCAGGCCGCCCACCCAGGCGACCGACAGGACGGTGACCGCCCACACCAGGGCCGCGAGCGCGACGACGCCGGGCCGATCCCTGCCGACGGGGACGTGGACCTGCTGCGCGGGCTGCCACCGCCCGTAGAGGGCCGCGTAGGCGTCAGGGCGCACCGTGGGGTTCCTTCCGTGGTTGCCGAGGGGGACGCCCACGATCCTCGCCGCCGGCTGCCGCCCCGGCATGAGCGCGGATGCTCAGTCTCCGATGGGTCGCGTACTCACGTCCGCTCAGTCCTGCGGGGAGTCCTCCCGCTCCTTCTCCGCCATCCGGATCACGCACACCGCGACCGCGACCAGCAGCGCCGCGTCCGCGTCCTCCCGGACCACGTCCACCGCGTACGTCTCCCGCACCCGGTACCACTGCCGGGAGACCAGCGCGAGCAGCTCGCCCTCGTACTCGACCTTGAACTCCCGGTCCAGGATCCGCCCGCTCACGTCGAGCTCCGTGCCCTCGACCAGCGTCACCCGGAAGTGGTTGCGCAGCAGCGAGAAGCGCTTCCTGCGGATCACCGCGAGCCGCTGCTCGTCCCGCTCCAGGGTCATCGCGTCGCGGAACCCGAAGAGCTTTTCCCGCAGCGTGATCAGGATCCGACCGTCCGGGTCCTTCAGCTCCAGCGTGTCCCGGAACCGCAGTGCCTTCCCGTCGACGAGGAAGGCGTGCCGCCCGTCTTCGTCCTCGATCCAGTAGTCGTCCCCAATGGCAAGCATTTTGTCCCGAACGAGGTATTTCATGCCCTCATCAGTGCCCGCGATAGGTTGCCCTCATGCCCCTGCTCTACGTGACCGACCTGGCGTACCCCGCACGCGGCCGCCGCTACTGCGACGAGGACATATTCCTCACCTCGCGCCTGCGCGAGCACTTCGACCTGGCCCTGTGCCATCCCGCCGACGCCCGCACCCTGATGCCCGGCTTCGACGCGGTGATCGTCCGCAACAGCGGCCCGGTCCTGCACTACCAGGAGGAGTACGACGCCTTCCGGGCCGCCGCCCTCGCCGCCGGCACGCCCGTCTACAACCCCCTCACCGGCCGCGCCGACATGGCCGGCAAGCAGTACCTCCTCGACCTCACGGCCGCCGGCCACCCGGTCATCCCCACGATCGACGACCCGGCCCGGCTCGCCGAGCTGCCGCAGGTGCCCGAGTACGTGGTCAAGCCGAAGCAGGGCGCCGACTCCATCGGCCTCACCTTCACCGCGACACCGGGCGGTGAGGCCGGGGCCGTGCTGATCCAGCCGCGCATCGACTTCGCGTACGAGGTCTCCTTCTACTTCGTCGACGACACCTTCCAGTACGCGCTCCACGCCCCGGACCCGGCCCGCCGCTGGGAGCTGCGCCGGTACGAACCGACCGGCGAGGACCTGGCGTTCGCCCGCGCCTTCGTCGAGTGGAACACCCTCTCCCACGGCATCCAGCGCGTGGACGCCTGCCGCGCGCCCTCCGGCGAACTGCTCCTCGTCGAACTGGAGGACCTCAACCCGTACCTGTCCCTCGGCCTGCTCCCGGCGGAGGTCCAGGACGCCTTCGTCACCTCGCTCACGGCATCCCTGCGCTCGTTCCTGGGCTGATGTCAGTGCCGGGTGCCAGGCTTCTCCCCATGGACCAGCAGACGTTCTGGCAGTTGATCGAGACGGCCCGCGCGGACGCGGCGGCGGCGCCGACGGCGGGCACGGGCGAAGCGGAGAGCGCGGTGGCGCGGCGCGCCGCGGAGCTGCTCGCGGCGCGCCCGCAGGCGGAGGTGGCCGCGGCCCAGCAGGTGCTGTGGGACCTGCTCGCGGAGTCCTACCGCAGCCCGCTCTGGGCAGCGGCCTACATGATCAACGGCGGCTGCTCGGACGACGGTTTCGACTACTTCCGCGGCTGGCTCCTCACGCAGGGCCGGGCGGTCTTCGACGCCGCCGTGGCCGACCCGGACTCCCTCGCGGAGCACCCGGCGGTCCGGGAGGCGGCGGCGGAGGGCCTGGAGCTGTGGGACGAGGAGGCCCTCTCCATCGCGTGGACCGCGTACGAGAGCGCCACGGGCCGCGAGCTCCCGGCGGAGTCCTTCACGATCGGCTACCCGCCTCTGGATCCCGCCTGGGACTTCGACTTCGACGACGATGCCGAACTGGCAACCAGGCTGCCGCGCCTGAGCGCCCTGTTCGGGCCGGCGTAGCCATACGGCGGCGCCTCGCGTTCCCCGGCCTTCGCAGCGGGCGGCCGGAGCCCGTCGGCGTCGGGACCGGTCCCGACCGGGAACGCGGACGCGTGCACCGCCCTGTGCATCCCGCACACCGGCCGGACCGGTCACATGACCTTCCTCCGGGAGTTTTCGGAAGTCGCCGTGCTGGAGCGCATGCCCTGAGCAGGCGCTTCGTACGGGCGTGATGGGTCGTCCACGGGCGGATGGCAAGCTGTGAGGATGAACGATGCTGCCCCGGCGCCCACCCCTGCGCCCGCGCCCCGCCGTGCCCGTGTCCGCGCTCCCGAGCTGATCGGCAAGGGCGGCTGGCTCAATACCGGAGGCAAAGAGCTCACCCTCGCCGACCTGCGAGGTAAGTGCGTTGTTGTGGATTTCTGGATTTCCTGAACCAATGTGAGCACTTCTCGCTAGCGTTGGGAAGGTGCACCAACACACCACTGCTGACCTGTACTTGCGCCTGTCTCTGGACCGGGAGGGCAAGACGGCGATCGACCGCCAGGAAGCCGACTGCCGCGCATGGGCGGAGCGCAACGGACTGACCGTCCGCAAGGTCCACATCGACCGTGGACGTTCCGGTTACAAGAACGTCAGCCGCAAGGGGTTCGATGCAGCGATCACAGCAGCCACGGCCGGCGTCGTGGGCGTTCTGATCGTCTGGAAGCTCGACCGCCTGTCCCGCAAGGGCATCGGCGAGGTCGGCAAGGCGCTGGACGACATAGGCCGGGTCGGCGGACGGCTGGTCTCCGTCATGGACGGCCTCGACACGAAGAACGACAGCGCCCGCGTCACCATCGCGATGCTGGCGGAACTGGCGCGCAACGAGTCCCGCAACCTTGGGATGCGCGTCGGCAACGCCAAGCGGTACCTACGCCAGCGGGGCCAGTGGATCGGGGGACAGCCGCCTTACGGGCTGCTGGTGGACCCGGAGGCGAAGAAGCTCGTCCACGACCCCGAGACCGCCGTCTACGCCCGCCTGATCGCCGACGAAGCGCTGTCCGGGAAGGCGCTCGTCCACATCGCCCGGCTGCTGAACGAGCACGGGGTGGAGTCCGCCCGTGGAGGCGAGTGGAACTCGTCCAGCGTCATGCAACTCCTTCGTTCACCGGCCTTCGCCGGTCTCATGCCGCAGACCGAGTACGAGGAGCAGCCGGACGGGACACGCAAGTACATGAACCGGGTCTCTCCCTACCGAGACCCGGAGACGCTGGAGACCGTGAGCATCGGTGAGGGGATCATCACGGTCGGGGAGCGTGAGCTCATCCTCCGCCAGCTCGAAGCGCGCACGTTTCCTCTGGCGGGGAAGCGGCACGGCCACAAGCAGGGCAAGTCACTGCTCACTGGCATAGCGCGTTGTGGGCTCTGTGGAGCTCGGATGAGCAAGGCCGGCACGTCGTACCAGTGCTCCAGCCACCGGATGGGGCGAGGATGCTCGGGCGTATCGGCTCGGGTGGAGAGCATCGACGACTACGTGACCCGGGCGTTTCTCACACGCCTGCCGTCCCTGGAGCCCCAGGACCCGCTGCTCGCCGTGATCGCCGATCGCTGGGTACAGAGGGAGGACCCAGAGGTTTTCGCGAAGCGGGACGCGATCGAGGCGGAGATCGCGGACGAGGGGGCCCGTCTGGCTGACCTGGAGGAGGCCAGGTACGTCCGTGGAGAATTCACCGGCGCAGACGCGATCGACCGGTACAACCGGCTCGCCGGACGACTCAGTACCCGGATCGAGGGGCTGCGCGCGGATCTACTGCGGATGCCGACCCCTTCCGTGGACATCTCTCCTCTCCTGGATGCGGGCCTGCTACGTGAGGCTTGGGAAGCCGACGATGCGGCCGGAAGGCGTGAACGTCTTGGCCTCGCAATCGATCGCGTGGAAGTCCGGCGAGGCAGGGTGGGCGTGAGGTTCGATGGCGACGAGCGCTGCCGGATCGTCTGGGCGACGAGAAGCGGTGCTGGGGAGGAGTCAGCGGGTGACGAAGTGACGGAATGACGGTCGGAGTCCATTACCTCCTTAAGAGATGTTCTGAGTCTCTATGGATGGAATAGAACTAAACGTCATTCCGTCACTTCGTCACTGGGGCGGCCCGAGGGTCGGCGCGAAGTTGCGCTGTGGTCACCATCCCGGCCCCGGCCCCAGCTCGGAAGGCGCACGCTGGGTGTGACTCCGTTTTTCGGGCCTATCGTGGCTCTGACCAGCGCATATCGACCGCCGAAGGCGCGAGAGCGGCACAGTTAACGCCCTGCGAAGCCCGCCGAAGGCCCCACGGAGCCGCCCGGTGGGCCGTGGAACACCATGAGCCCCCGTGCTCGTCGGCCCCGATGGGTGCGGTGGGTGCGGGGGCTTTGGTTCGTTCGATGGCAGCCCAACCGCCCTGTGCAAAGGCCCTCTTGCGCGACTCAGCCGCAAGGGTGAGGCTCGTGCACGCCGGTGCAACCCACTCGACGGCGGGAGCGACCATGACCCTAAAGTTCCTCGGCATCATCCCCAACACGCCGACTGACGAGTCCCCGACGATCTGGCTCCACGAGGAGACCGGCGACCTTCTGATCCAGTCGTACAAGGCGACCGAGGACGAAGTGAGGGCGTGCCAGGAGATCGGTTCGATCCCGGGTCACTCCACGGACGTGCCGGACCACGAGACGATCATCCGGCTGCCCGCAGTGATGCTGAAGTACATCCCCCGCCCGGACGACAACTGAGAGGCAGCAAGTGCAGCCACCTGCCCGTCATGCACTGGCACGAGCACAGCACTCGGCGGTGCACCTTGAGTTGCGTGACAGCTACATGCTCGATGACCCCGAGTTCATCGCGTGGCAGCGGGGGAAGCGCCTCGACCCCGCTGATCGGTCTTCGTGGTGGGGCGGCTGGCACGACGCGGTGAAGGAGGCGACGACCCGCGGGGTCGTGGTCCGTCGGGTCCGGATCGTGTCGGAGCCGATCAGCGATTACGTGCGGTACGAGTACGACTGCACCTTCACGAACATCGCGGCGGGTGAGCTGGTCCGGTGGCTGCCCCGGCGGCAGACCACGGACTTGGCCTTGCCGGGTACCGATTTCTGGCTGTTCGACAGCGCGCAGGCGCTGTTCCACCACTTCACCGGGAACGGGCAGCTCGACCAGGACGGGCGGGAGTACACGGAGGAGCCCGAGCGGGTGAAGCTGTGCGCCGTCGCCTTCGAAGCAGCCTGGCAACGGGCCGTTCCGCACGAGGAGTACCGACCGCGCTGAGCTGTCACCACCATGGCCGTCTCACCCTCATCAAGCGCACAGCAGGCCCGGCAGGCTCTGGCGAATCGACTCGCTGAGCTGTGCCGGGATGCCGGCCTCACCGGACGGGACATCGCCCGTTTGTGCTCCTGGCATCCGTCCAAGTCGTCACGGATCATGAACGCCCGTACGCCTCCGTCCGCTGATGACATCCGGGCGTGGTGCCGGGCATGTGGCTCGGAAGATCAGACGGAAGACCTGTTGGCCTCGCTGCGTACCGCCGAAGGCATGTGGGTCGGGTGGCGGCGAATGGAGCGCGCCGGGCTCAAGCAGGCCCAAGAGGCCCGTCTCCCGCTCTTCGAACGAACCCGTCGGTTTCGCGCGTACTCCTCGTGGTTCGTTCCGGGCCTGATCCAGACCTACGGCTACACGGAAGCCGTCTTGCGCGCGGTCCAGCGCAGACGGGTCGAAGTGGACGACGTTGCCGATGCGGTCGCCGTCCGCATGGAGCGTCAGCGCGTGCTCTACAAGGGTGATCGGCGGTTCGCGTTCCTGGTTGAGGAATCGGTCTTGCGGAACGGGCTCGGAGGGGCGGAGGTGCAGGAGGAACAGCTCCGCCACCTCCTCACGGTCGGCTCGCTGCCCAGCGTCAGCCTGGGCGTGGTCCCCACCCGTACCGAGCGATCGCGGATGCCGGTGGAGGGCTTCTGGATCTTCGATACAGCGCAGGTCAACGTCGAGTTGGTCTCGGGCTACCTCACGCTGACCCAGCCCAGTGAGGTTGCCGCGTACGCGGACACGTTCAGGGAGCTGGCCGACATGGCGCTCTACGGGGCGAAGGCCCGAGCGCTGATCACGAGGGTCATTCAGACCCTGCGGTGATAGCCGTGCAACCTCATGCAATCTCATGGGAAGTGCGACCTCGGCGTTCCTAGCGTGGTCACCATGCGGACGACACGAGATCGGGCCGTGAAGCCGATCACCTATGCGCAGCCCCCGGTAGAGCTGCCGCTGCGAACAGATCCGGAGCCCGTACCGGCAGCCGGCTGCGGAGTCTGCGCCGCCCTGGCCGCACAGCGCCGGGAGGCCCGCTTTGAAGGCGATGGCTCCACGGTCAGCGACTGCAACGTGGAGCTCCGGAACCACCCGCACACCGGGGGGGGGGATGTCGGCGTGAGCGTGAAAGCCGTGCTGCGGTACGTGAGCTACGTCATGCGCCGCCATCCGTCGGCCGAGACCACGGCAACCGCGCGGTGCCTGAACCCGGACTGCCGGTGGATCTCCGAACCGACCGGGAACGCGGACGTGTGCACCGACATGTGCATACAGCACACTGGCCGGACCGGGCATATGACCTACCTCCGAGAATTCTCGGAGGTCGCTGTGGTGGAGCGGATCCCGTAGCTGCGCAGGGCAACGGCGTCGTACGTCCGTGATCCGGTGTTCATGGGCCAATGGCAAGCTTGAAACATGAACGATGCTGCCCCGGCGCCCACCCCCGCGCCCGCGCCCCGCCGTGCCCGTGTCCGTGCTCCCGAGCTGATCGGCAAGGGCGGATGGATCAACACCGGCGGGAAGGACCTGAAGCTCGCCGACTTTCGAGGTCGCACATTGATCTTGGATTTTTGGACCTTCTGCTGCATCAACTGCCTGCACGTCCTCGACGAGCTGCGCGAGCTGGAGGAGAAGCACCGCGACACCGTCGTGATCGTCGGCGTGCACTCGCCGAAGTTCGTGCACGAGGCCGACCACGCGGCCGTCGTCGACGCCGTCGAGCGCTACGAGGTGCACCACCCCGTCCTGGACGACCCCGAGCTCGCCACCTGGAAGCAGTACGCCGTGCGTGCGTGGCCCACGCTCGTCGTGATCGACCCCGAGGGGTACATCGTCGCCCAGCACGCCGGCGAGGGGCATGCGCACGCCATCGCGAAGCTGGTCGAGGAGCTGGAGGCCGAGCACGAGGCCAAGGGCACCCTGCGGCGCGGGGACGGGCCGTACGTGGCGCCCGAGCCCGTCGCGAGCGACCTGCGCTTCCCCGGGAAGGCGCTGCTCCTGCCCAGCGGGAACCTGCTGGTCTCGGACTCGACGCGGCACCAGCTGGTCGAGTTGGCCGCCGACGGGGAGAGCGTCGTACGCCGCATCGGCAGCGGCGAGCGCGGCTTCACCGGGGACAGCTTCAGCGAGCCGCAGGGGCTGGCGCTGCTGCCCGACGGGCGGCGGGTGGTCGTCGCCGACACCGTCAACCACGCGCTGCGCGTCCTCGACCTGGAGACCGGGGCGGTCGAGACGGTCGCCGGCACCGGACGGCAGTGGTGGCAGGGCTTGCCGACCTCCGGCCCGGCCCTTGAGGTGGACCTGTCCTCGCCGTGGGACGTGGCCTGGTGGCAGGGCAAGGTGTGGATCGCCATGGCCGGTGTCCACCAGTTGTGGACCTGGGACCCGGCGGAGGGGACCGTCGAGGTGGCCGCCGGCACCACCAACGAGGGGCTGCACGACGGGTCGGCCGCGGAGGCCTGGTTCGCCCAGCCGTCCGGGCTCGCCGCCGCCGGGGACCGGCTGTGGATCGCCGACTCCGAGACCAGCGCCCTGCGCTATGTGCACGCCACCGACTCCGGCTACGCCGTCACGTCCGCCGTCGGCACCGGCCTGTTCGACTTCGGGCACCGGGACGGGGACGCGGCCCAGGCCCTGCTCCAGCACCCGCTCGGGGTGACGGCCCTGCCGGACGGCTCGGTCGCGGTGTGCGACACCTACAACCACGCGCTGCGCCGCTACGACCCGGCTACCGGGCAGGTCTCGACCCTGGCGACCGACCTGCGCGAGCCCAGCGATGCCGTCCTGGTCGGAGAGGACATCGTGGTCGTCGAGTCCGCGCGGCACCGCCTGACCCGGCTGCGGCTCCCGGAGGAGGCGGTACGGGTGGACGCGGTCGCCCACCGCACCCAGCGGGCCGCCACCGAGGTGGCGCCCGGCACGCTGCGCCTCGATGTGGTCTTCCGGGCCCCGAGCGGGCAGAAGCTCGATACCCGCTACGGGCCCTCCACCCGCCTGCTGGTCTCCTCGACCCCGCCCGAGCTGCTGACGTCGGGGGAGGGCGCGGGGACCGACCTGTTTCGGGAACTGGAGCTGAACCCCGACCTCACCGAGGGCGTGCTGCACGTCTCGGCGATGGCGGCGTCCTGCGACGACGACCCGGCCAACGAGTACCCGGCCTGCCACGTCCACCAGCAGGACTGGGGCGTGCCCGTCCGGGTCACGGCCGACGGCGCCGCCCGGCTCCCCCTCGTCCTGGCCGGGATGGACGAGGAGGGCTGAGGCCGCTCCCCGCCTTCCTTGGGGGCGGCCTTCGGGCCCGGCCCGCGGGCTCAGCTCTCCAGGAAGGCGACCAGGGCGTTGGCCAGGAGGTAGGGGTCGTCCGCGCCGCACAGTTCGCGCGCGCTGTGCATCGAGAGGATCGCGACGCCGATGTCCACGGTCTGGATGCCGTGGCGGGCGGCCGTGATCGGGCCGATCGTCGTGCCGCACGGCATCGCGTTGTTGGAGACGAAGGTCTGCCACGGGACGCCGGCGCGCTGGCACGCGGCGGCGAACACCGCGCGCCCGCTGCCGTCGGTGGCGTACCGCTGGTTGACGTTGACCTTCAGGATCGGGCCGGCATTGGCACGCGGGTGGTGCGTCGGGTCGTGTCGCTCACCGTAGTTGGGGTGCACGGCGTGCCCGGTGTCGGAGGACAGGCAGATGGTGCCGGCGAAGGCTCGGGCGCGGTCCTCGTAGGTACCCCCGCGGGCGAAGACTGAACGTTCCAGCACGTTCCCCAGCAGCGGGCCGTCCGCGCCGGTGTCCGACTGCGAGCCGTTCTCCTCGTGGTCGAAGGCGGCCAGCACGGGGATGTGGTCGAGCTTCTGCGCACCGGAGACGGCGGCGAGCGCGGCGACCCCGGCGTGCACGGACAGCAGGTTGTCCATCCGGGGGCCGGCCACGAGTTCGCGGTCCCGGCCCAGGTAGGCGGGCGGCTCGATCGAGTGGACCATCAGGTCCCAGCCGGCCACCGAGCCGTGTTCCAGGCCCTCTTCCTCCTCCAGGAAGGCGATGAGGTCGCCCTCGTGCGGATCGCCCAGACCCCAGATCGGCTGCATGTGCCGCTGCTTGTCGAGCTTGAGGCCGTCGCTGTTCACCGATCGGTCCAGGTGCACGGCCAGTTGGGGCACGCGCAGCAGCGCCCGGTCGATGTTCACGAGTCGCTCGGTGCCGTCGTGCAGTGTCAGCCGTCCGGCCAGGCCCAGGTCCCGGTCCAGCCAGGTGTTGAGCAGGGTGCCGCCGTAGATCTCGACCGCGATCTGCCGCCAGCCCTGCGAGCCCATGTCGGGGAGGGGCTTGACCCGCAGGTTCGGTGAGTCGGTGTGGGCGCCGACGATGCGGAACGGGGTGTGTGCCGAGGCGCCTTCGGGGACGTACCAGGCGATGAGCGCGCCGCCGCGGAGCACGAACCTGCCTCCGCTGCCCGAGTCCCATGCGTCCGTCTCCGACAGCTGCCTGAAGCCGGCCTTCTCCAGCCGCTCGGCCGCGTTGGCCACGGCGTGGTACGGCGTCGGACTGGCCGTCAGGAAGGTCATCAGATCGTCGGTGTGGCCGCGGTCGAAGCGGGCGGGAGAGCTCATCGTATTTCCCTTGTGTGGAAGCCCCCGGCTTCAGCCGGGTGAGGAAACGCAGTTCCGGCTCGGAGCCTCGTTGCGGCGGAGCGCCGCAGCGTCAGGCTGTGACCTGTGCTTGTGTTCGGATCATGACCGACCGCGCCCTCCGCGGTGCGGGGTTCCCTTCCGCGAAGCGGTCGTTCACCTACCGTTTCTATCCGACGGACGCGCAGGCCGGGGAGCGGTCCTGGGCGTCCGGGTGTGTGCGAACGGTCCACGGGAGGTCCTCCTCTCGGTCGGGGCGGTCCGTGGCGAAACAGGCCCACGCGTGAGTGTGGGCAGCCCCTCCCGCCGGGGAGGGGAGGAAACCAGGTGGTTCACCTTAACGAGGGTCGGGTTCCTGTTCGTCATGGCCGGACCGGGCGGGTCGCCGGGGGAACGGTTCCGTGTCCGCGGGGGTCCGCGTTCCCGTGCGTGCTCAGCCCGGCGGACGGTCGAATCTGCGCTGCAGCTGCCTGCGCTCGCCCCGGCGGATGCGCGGGAGCATCTCCGGGGTCTGCGGGGAGCGCTGCGCGCGCCTTCGGCGTCCGGCGCAGAAGATACAGGCTTCGCCGGGAGGTGCGTCGGGGTCGATCGGTGCGCCGGGGTGTTCGGAGCAGCCGGAGGCGTTGCGGGGGCGGGACAGCTCGCGGGCGACGATGAAAGCGCGGTGGAGGTCGTCGGCGATGCGGACGAAGTCCTCGGCGGGTGAGGACAGGCCCAGGTGGAACCGCTGGTCCTCGACGGTGCGCAGGTGGGTGCGCAGGGCGTGCAGCGTGTACGGGCCGTCCGGTACGGGGTAGCCCAGGCGGCGCTGCTCGGCGGCGGGGGCGGCGCCGGGTCCGCCGCGGTGGCGCTGTCCGAGGCGCCGGCGGTCGTTGCAGATGAGGCAGCGGCCCCAACCCTCGGGGGCCTCGGGGTCGAGGGCGCCGTTGGGGTGTTCGGGGCAGCCGGTGTAGCTCTTGGCGGGGGCGAGTCCGGCGGCCGTCTGGAAGGCCACGTACAGCGCGTCGGCGATGGTGTCGTACTCGGCGGGGTGGGCGCCGTCGTAGAGCTCGCGCAGGTGGTCGCCGAGGCTGCCCAGGCTCGCCTGCAGCTCCTTGAGGGCGTACGGCCGCCCGGTGGGGACGGAGTACCCCCTGCTGCCGTGCTGATCCTGTGGACTCATGCCTACGAGCGTCCCATGAACGACTGACATCGGGGAAAGCCGCAGTACAGGGCCCCTGTGGTGGTGCCCGTGCACGCGGCAGCGGCCGGGTCCCCGTGCGGGGACCCGGCCGCTGTGCGGGTGCGGCGCAGTGGTGCTGCGGTGCTGCGGGCGGGGCGGGGTGCCTTAGAAGGCGGCCTCGTCGAGCTCCATGAGGGAGTTGTCGACGGCCTCGGCCAGCTGGCGCTGGACGGAGACGCCCGGGAGGACCTCGGCGGCGAAGAACTTCGCGGCGGCGATCTTGCCGGTGTAGAAGGGGACGTCCTTGGCGGAGGCCGTCGCGAGCTTCTCGGCGGCCACGGCGGCGCCCTTGAGCAGGAGGTATCCGACGACCACATCGCCGGAGGCCATCAGCAGGCGGGTGGTGTTCTGGCCGACCTTGTAGATGTTCTTGACGTCCTCGCCGGTGGCGGTGAGGTCGACGATCATCTGGCCGACGATGGCCTCCAGGTCCACGGCGGCCTTGGCGAGCGCGTCGCGGGCGCCGGCCAGCTCCTCGCCCCCGACGGCCTCGGCCAGGAACTTCTTGATCGTCTCGGAGAGGATGTTCAGCGAGGCGCCCTGGTCGCGGACGATCTTCCGGAAGAAGAAGTCCTGGCCCTGGATGGCCGTGGTGCCCTCGTACAGGGTGTCGATCTTGGCGTCGCGGATGTACTGCTCGATCGGGTACTCCTGCAGGTAGCCGGAGCCGCCGAAGGTCTGCAGGGACTGCGCGAGCTGCTCGTAGGACTTCTCCGAGCCGTAGCCCTTGACGATCGGCAGGAGCAGGTCGTTCAGGCCGACGAGGGAGGAGGCGTCCTCGCCCGCGGCCTGCTTGACCTGGATCTCGTCCTGGACGGTCGCGGTGTAGAGGACGAGGGCGCGCATGCCCTCGGCGTACGCCTTCTGCGTCATCAGCGAGCGGCGCACGTCGGGGTGGTGGGTGATGGTGACCTTGGGCGCGGTCTTGTCCATGAAGTTCGCCAGGTCCGGGCCCTGCACGCGCTCCTTGGCGTACTCCAGCGCGTTCAGGTAGCCCGTCGAGAGCGTCGCGATGGCCTTCGTGCCGACCATCATGCGGGCGAACTCGATGATCATGAACATCTGGCGGATGCCGTCGTGCTTGTCGCCGATCAGCCAGCCCTTGGCGGGGTGCTGGTCGCCGAAGGTCATCTCGCACGTGTTGGAGGCCTTGAGGCCCATCTTGTGCTCGACGTTCGTGGCGTAGACGCCGTTGCGCTCGCCCAGCTCGCCGGTCTCCCAGTCGAAGTGGAACTTCGGGACGAGGAAGAGGGACAGGCCCTTGGTGCCCGGGCCGTGGCCCTCGGGGCGGGCGAGGACGTAGTGGAGGATGTTCTCCTCCATGTCGTGCTCACCGGAGGTGATGAAGCGCTTCACGCCCTCGATGTGCCAGGAGCCGTCCTCCTGCTGGATGGCCTTGGTGCGGCCGGCGCCCACGTCCGAACCGGCGTCCGGCTCGGTGAGGACCATGGTGGAGCCCCAGCGCTTCTCGACGGCTATCTGGGCGATCTTCTTCTGCGCCTCGTTGCCCTCCTCGTGGAGGACGCCGGCGAAGGCCGGGCCGGAGGAGTACATCCACACGGCCGGGTTCGAGCCGAGCAGGAGCTCCGCGTAGGCCCAGACGAGGGAGCGCGGGGAGACGGTGCCGCCGATCTCCTCCGGGATGCCCAGACGCCAGTACTCGGAGTCCATGAAGGCCTTGTAGCTCTTCTTGAAGGAGGCCGGGACCGGCGCCGTGTTGGTCTCCGGGTCGAAGACGGGCGGGTTGCGGTCGGCGTCCGCGAAGGACTCGGCCAGCTCGTTCTCGGCGAGGCGGGCTATCTCGGACAGGACGCTCTTGGCGGTCTCGGTGTCCATCTCCTCGAACGGACCGGTGCCGTAGTGCTGGTCGCGGCCGAGCACCTCGAAGAGGTTGAACTCGATGTCGCGGAGATTCGACTTGTAGTGCCCCATGGCGACGGCTCCGTTAAGGCTCGGGGAGACAGGTTCCTCGTACATACCAATCGGTAACAACATGATGCTACCCGTCGGTAATAACGGCAACCCTTCCGTGCCGACTGTGACCAGGGTCAAGCTCGCACCACACCGTCTTGGTGCCGTGCCCCTGTGTGACCCCCCATCGCGCGGCCAGGGCGTCGAGCAGGGCGAGCCCGCGCCCGGACTCCTCGTCCCCGGCAGCCTCCCGTCGTACGGGCCGGACCCCCGGCGCGGGATCGGTGAGCTCGACCCGCGTACGGGTTGCCCTTCCGCTGATCCGCAGGGTGACGGGCGTGCCCTCGCCGAGGTGGCGGACGACGTTGGCCAGCAGCTCGGTGACGCACAGCTCGGCGTCGGGGTGGCCGTCGGGCCCGAGGTGCGCGCGCACGGCGTGCCGCAGCGCCGGGGCCGCTTGGGGGGTGGCGAGCAGCCGGACGGTGAGGCCGCTCACGGCTTCGCCAGCGCCGCGGCCAGTCGCTGAGCCGTGGCGGCGTTGCAGTTGCCGAGGGTGATCAGGGGTGGGGTGTCGTAGGTCCCGGCGTAGGAGGGCAGGTGCAGGTCGAGGGAGGGCAGGGTGATCGCGTGCGCGGCGAGCGCGCCGCGCAGTGCGTCGAGGGCCACGAAGGCCTCGCGGTCGTGGGGGTGGTCGCTCATGGGGTGCCGTTCCTGTGCGGAGTGTGACGAAACGCTCACAGGCTGGCGTGCCGCTGGGTACGGTGGGAAGGGATTCCGGTTGCGCTGGACAAGTGGCAAATGGCGGTGGTGGGTTGTGCCGGCTCGCAAGGACCCCGATGCGTCGGCGAACGTGCCGTCGTTCTACGGCGCGGAGCTCCGCTACAAGCGGGAAGCGGCCGGGCTCACCCTCGAACAGCTGGCCGAGGGCAGCTTCCGGGGTGTGCCGTTCCTGAGCCAGATCGAGCGCGGGGAGCGGCGGATGCCGCTGGACCTGGCCCGGCACGTGGACGCGCGGCTGGGGACGGACGGGTTCTTCGAGCGCCGCTGTGAGGACGCGCGCCGCGCGAGGCAGTCGGGCCACGCCGAGTACTTCGCGGACGTGGCGGAGATGGAGCCGTTCGCCGAGACCATCGAGGAGTGGGCCCCGATGCTCGTACCGGGGCTGCTCCAGACCCCCGCCTACGCACGGGCGATCAGCCGTGCCGCCATGCCCCGGGCGGCCGACGAGACGATCGAGAAGCTGGTGGCCGCCCGGATGGGGCGGGCGAAGCTCTTCGGCGGAGAGTGCCCGCCCGACTTCTGGGCCGTGCTGGACGAGTCGGTGATCCGCCGCCCGGCCCTGCCATCCGCGCAGATGGCGGAGTTGCTGGAGCACATCGCGGCCGTGGTCCGCCGTACCAGGTCCATTCTGCAAGTCGTCCCGGAAACGACCGCCGCCCACGCCCTCATGATGGGGATGGCGAAGCTGATGACCTTCCCGGACGCGCCGCCCGTGGTCTACGTGGAGAGCCTGCACAGCGGCCAACTCATCGACTTTCCGGCCCTCGTGAAGGAGTACCGCAGGTCCTACGATCTGTTGAGGGCCGCCGCTTTGCCGCCGGAGGCGTCCCTGGCCCTCCTCGACGCCGCGGCAGAGGATTACCGACATGGCAAGCAGCGGAACTGACCTGAGCGCCGCGACCTGGCGCAAGAGCAGCTACAGCAACGGCACCGGCGGCGACTGCGTCGAAGTGGCCGACGGTCTCGCCGGGGTCGTCCCCGTGCGTGACTCGAAGCGGCGCGACGGCGCGGTCGTCACCGTCGCGGCATCGGCCTGGGCCCCGTTTGTACGGGCGCTGAAGGCGGGGGACCTGCCCGGCTGAGGCCCCCGCCGGGAAGCCGTGGCCGGTACCGGCCGGTACGGCTTCGGCCGCTCGGTAGGGTGGGCCGCATGTACGGCTACGACCAGAACCCGGGCGCCCAGCAGCAGGGCTACGCGCAGCAGCCTCCGCCGCAGCAGGGCTACGCGCAGCAGACGCCGCCGCTGTACCCGGAGCCGTCCCCGCCGTCACTCACGGACGCCGTACGTGCCTTCACCACCGGTCAGCTCGCCGCCGAGGACTTCCAGCAGATCTTCGCGACGTCGAAGGTCTACTGCCCGCGCGGTGAAACCCCGGGCTTCCTGGCGTTGCACAACACGCAGCACCCAGTCATCCCCATGTTCTCCACGCTGAAGGAGCTGCGCCGGTACGCCGGCAAGGAGTCCAAGTACTTCGTGATCACCGGCGCCGAGGTGATCGACCTGCTGCCGACCGGGTACGGCTTCGTCCTCGACATGGAGGGCGACCACCGGATGGTCTTCGACGCGAAGGCGGTCGAGCAGATGGTCGACTTCGCGATGCGCCGCATGTACGGCTAGACGCCCTGGCTGCGCCGACGGCCGGGAGCCGTCCGTCCGGCCGGCCGCCCGGTCCGCACCCGCACGTAGGCCCGCGTGGCCGCCACGGACGCCGAAGACTGCCGGTACCCGGCAGCGCCTCCGTACCCGCCGCCCTGCGAGGATCCGGCTGCGGGCGGGATCGGCGGAGGTGGGCGATGGCCGGATTGGGCAGCCGTACGGCAGCGGAGTGGCCGTGGCAGGGGCGCGTACTGTGCGTCGTCTGCGCCCTGGTGTCCTTCTTGACGGCGCCCCTCACCGGCGTACTGGCCACCGCCGCCCTGGGCTGGACGGGGACCCCCGGCCTGCTGACCGCCGTGAGCTGTCACGAGCGGGCCACGGGCAAGGGAGTGACCACGAGCTGCTACAGCACGTTCGTCCCGGACGACCGGCACGTGCTCCCCGAGGCGGTGAGCGTCGACTGGCCGCGCGGCACGGAGGGTGCGACGAAGCACGTACGGACGACCGTGCTGGGCGTCCACCAGAAGGAGGACGCGCTCGACGCGGTCCTGCTCCTGGCCGTGACCGCGAGTCTGGTCGCGCTGGGCACGGTCGCCCTGCGGACCCTGCGGCCCCCGCCGATCCGGGCTGGCTCCTGGCCGGCGGCGCGCCGCCGCCGCTGACTGCGGCGACGGAGCACCGCATAGTGCTGCGGGTCCCAGTCCTACGGCCGTCCGATGGTCCAGTCGCGGCCTTCGAGGCGGTCGAGGACCTTGGCGTACACCGTGGTCGCCGCCGCGACGACGGTCGCTATGGAGGCCAGCGCGAGGATCCCCAGCAGCGCGGGCCACTCGCGCAGCGCGTCGCGGCACGAGCGGTCCTCGGACAGCGGGCCGACCAGCGGGCCCCGGCACTCGGGTCTGCTGCCGTACTCGGGGCCGTAGTCGGCGAGCATCAGGAAGAGGAACCATCCCCAGACGGCCATGGCCAGGAGCATCCAAACGATCGACCACCCCTCGATGCGTCCTGCCCGCCGCGGCTCCTCGGAGCGCGCCGGTGAGGCGGCCGCGGGATCGGGCGTTGGCCGGTCCGCTGCGTCGGTGGTCATGTCTCTCCTTCTGGCTGGCATTGAAAGGACGGAAGATCATCGCACCGCACGGGCGGGACCCGTGCCGAACCGTCGTCGGTGGGTCCTGCGGGGCCGGTCAGCCGCGCGGGAACTTCACGGCAGGGCAGCCGTGCTGCTTTCCGGCGGCGTCGACGAAGGCCTGGAAGACGTCCTGGGCGGCCTGGCCCGACCGATACGTGTCCTTGAGCGTCTTGGCGTAGACGTAGTCCCAGCGCACGCCGAAGTAAACGTCCTTGGTTCCGCACTTCAGGATGGCCCGACGCGACCCGTCAGCCACACCCGTGCCGTCAGGCAGCGCGGTGAACTCGCGGCCTGCCTTCAAACCCTCGCTGACGATGCCCGGGTCGAGGCTGGAAGCGAATGACAGCTGGGCTGCGGCCTCACCGGGCAGGTACAGGTTGCAGGCCCAGGAGCCTTTATGCGCTCCGCTGGTGCGTTGCTGTTCGAGCTGTGCGGCGTCCTTGGCCACGGCACTGTCGGGCAGCCGGAAGTCGGGGATTCGGCAAACCGAATCGGCTGTGATCGCCTCCGGGCCGGTCGGCCGCTGCACTTCCGGGATCTGCTCCGGTGCGTCGGTGGTGCATCCGGCAGTGGATGCGACCCTCCGCGCGGTGTCCGCAAGCATGCTCGCGAGCTTCTGGGGATCCACTGTTCCCTGTTTGAGTTCTGCCTGGACAAAGGGAACCTGGTCGGAATCCTCGGGTATGCCCCACACGACGGCCGCGACCTCCTTCCGGCACTGCTCGGGCAGCAGTACCCAGCCCCGGGTCCCGGAGACCGCCCCGGTGAATTCTCCCGACAGGAAGGACATGCTGGAAGCGTTCTTCCAGACGTGCGTATTGAACTGGAAATCCGATGTGTCCACGTCGGTGCTCACCACCATCTCCAGCTCCTCGGCCCCCGTGATCCCGCTGGTACGGCTCACTGTGCAGGAGAACCGTGTGTTCTCTCCGGAGCGTTTCTTCCCGTCGTCCGCGATACGGCCGCGCGTGTCGAGGACCGACTCGGCCTGCCCGCCGTCCACCTTCCCCGCGCACAGTTCAGCGGTGGCGAACACATTCGTGTCCCACCACAGGAACAGCCCGGCGAGGACTGACAGACCCGTGCAGCTCGCGACGGCGGCGATCGCCTTCTTGTTCTTCATGCCTTGATCCTGCTTCCGGGCTGGTTCTGTCTGCTTTAGACGCGTGCCTTGAGAGCATCGATGGTGTTGCTGCGACCGGCGTTGTAGCTCTGCTGAGCCTCACCCTTCGCCACGTTGGTCACACCTTCGGAAGCACCGCCGGGCTGCTGCGTGTGCCAGTTCTCGAAGAAGGTGTCGAGTGCGTCCTGGGCGGCGTCGTTCCGCGTAGCCCGGTCCTCCCTGGCCACCAATCCCTTCTCCGCTGTGACTGCGGAAAGCCATTCGTTGAGTCCGATATCGACCGTGCGCTGTGCCATATCGCCGATGACGGGGATCCCGGTGATCAGACCGCCTCCGACGTGGTAGCCGTAGAATCGCTTGTTGCTGGCATCTGAGACCTGAGCTTCGAGCTGCCCGATGCGGAGGTCTCCGCCCAGCGCGGTCATGCTGCCGTAGACCTCGCCGATCTTCTGCGCGCGAGGCGTGATCGCGTCGCCGTTGGGATACGTCTCGGACGCGAGCTGCTCTGCCATGTAGCCGAGTTGAGCCTGATACAGCATGTTGAAGTTCTTGGGCTCCTCGCCCTCGGGGACGTCGGAAACTCCTCGCATGAAACGCAGAACGCTGGTTCGGCTGTTCTGGATCTGCGACTCGTCCCCGTGCGCATATTCGTCGTTCTTTCCGACTCGGCCACCGGTACCGTCGCCCGCGAGGATGTCCCCGGTGTCCTGCGTGTAGGTGACCAACGCCCGTGCCAAGGGATCCCGCATGTTGGCGAACTCCTCCTTCTTGAGCAGCTCGTCCGCTTTGCCGGTGCGGTCCGACTTGCCCTCCTTGCCCTCCGCGTCGCCGTAGTCGAGCAGGTTGATCGTGTCGTGCATGATGCGGGCCTCGGCCTCGCTGTGGCGGCCGAGTTCCTCGCCCGGCGATCCCGGCGGGCGTCCGGTGGTGGCGGCTTCGAGGGCGAGGCCCAGGCCGGCCCGGACGTCCTTGTCGAAGGTGTCGGAGCCGGAAATCTCGGTGTTGCCGCGCCAGTCGACGGTGTTGACGATGTTCCAGTCGCGCTCCGTCAGCAGGTGTTCCAGGCGGTTCTTGTCGCCGTCGGCGTTCGGGTCGAGGTATCCGGTCGCCGTCGCGGGGTCGCGGCTCATGATTCCCAGCGTTGCGTCGACCGGATCGTTCTTGAACCAGCCGTCCTTGCTGCCCTCGAACTTGCCGTGCAGGTCCCAGACGTCCTTGTCCTTCTTCTCGGCGTCGATCATCTGGTCCGTGAGGTCGCCGAGGAACTGGGGCGAGTAGCCGTCGCCCTGCTGCATGAGGGTGACCAGGCCCTGGTAGCCGCGGATCTCCTGGCCCTGGCCGCGGGTCATGGGGGCCTTGTCGGCCGCTACGTCCAGGTCGAACCTGTCGAGGCCCGCCTTCTTCAGGTCGGCCATGAAGTCGTTGTAGAACTTCGCGTCCGGGGTCTTCGACCACTTCTCGAACGCCTGCTGGTACTCCTTGGTGCCGTAGGCAGGGTTCTTCTGCCCTGCGACGAAGACCATCTGTGTGGCGTTGGCGAGGGTGTTGGCCAGTGACTTGTTGGTGTCGCCGTAGAGGCCCTTGCGGCCGGAATCACCCGAGTGCGCGACGTTGTTGAGCGTGTTGGCCAGCTTGATCGTGCCTTCGGCGCCCAGCACGCCCACGAAGTCCCGGCCGAACTCCGTGTGATGCTTGAAAGCCGGGTTGCTGTTGTCGCGCATGATGCGGTTGAACGCCTCGACCTCGGCGTTCGGTACGGGCGCGCCGCTGTTGAGCCGGGTGGCGACGTCCTTGACGTACTCCAGCTCGTATTCCTCGATGTCGCTCTTGGCGTCCGCGTTGAAGCCGTTCCGCGTGGCGTCCTTGCCCGTGATGGCGTCCTTGTTGCTGTCCTTCACGGCGCCCGCGAGGGCCAGCTTCACGCCGGCGTCGGCGTCCTCGAAGGCCTTGACGTACTTCTTGATCTGGTCGGCCCAGTCGTTGGCCGCCTTGTTCCACTCCCCGAGCAGCTTCTGGCCGTCGGGGTCGTGGACGTACGCGTAGCGTTCCTGGGCGGTCAGGTCGGGGCGGACGTTGCCCTCGTCGTCGACGGCCATCTTCGCCTTGCGGGCGTCCGCGACCACCGACTCCAGTCGCTGCTTCAGCTCCGTGAACTGCCCGTGCGCGTCCCGCAGCAGGTTTGCGACGGCCTTCGCCTGCGTCTGCGCGGCCCCGTACTCGTACTGCGTGCCCGCGAAGTTCGTGTAGGCGGCACCCTGGGCTATGCCCTGCCAGGTGGTGTTGCCCTGCGCCAGCCCCTGGGTGGCCGCCGCGTAGGCCGATTCCGCCTTCTTGAAGTCGCTCGCCATGTCGTCCCAGGCCTTCGCCGCGGCGGTGAGCTTGTCGTACTGGGTCGACATGACCTTCTTGTAGGTGAGTCCCATGGTCTACTGCTCCCCTCTCAGCGGTATGCCTCGACGCCCGGCTCGGGCGCGGGCTTCAGCAGCGGGCGGAAGCCGTTGTAGATCTCGTTGTCCTGACCCAGGAACATCCGCCGTGTGACGGCCAGGTTGTGGGACTCCGTGGCCAGGCGGCTCAGCAGGTTCTTGACCTGGTTGTCCCAGGTCGTCTCGACCGTCTTCAGGCCCGCCGCCGTGTCCCAGCCCGAGAAGGCGGTGATGGCGGACGCCGTCTCCTCGTCGGCCTTCTTGGCGGCGGTCTCCGTCTGCGTCCTGACCTCGCCGCCGAGCTTTCCGGATGCGATCTTCTTCTTCGACTCGTCGCTGCCGAAGTCGGCCGAGCCGCCGCCTCCGCCTCCGCCGCCGCCGTCCGGTGCGGCGAGCTGGTTCAGGCGCATGGCGGGGTTCTGACGCTCCGTCGCCTCCGCGCGCAGTTGGGCCCATTCCTCGTCGAAACCCATCGTCTCCCCCGTGGTGTCTTCGAGATCGTCGTGTCGCCGTGGACGTCAGTTCTATCAAGGTGTGCGGGTGTGAAGGGCGAGGCATCGGGTGCCGGAAGTGGATCGTGATCTTCAAGCCACCCTGTGTCGGTTGCGTGTCACGGACCGTGTGTCGCCGGGGCGGGTTGCCGCTCCGGGAATGGAGGACGGGGGGTCCGCGTTCTGACCGGTGGCAGAAAGTTCGAGTTTCAACTAAACTCGGATCAGAAGGAGGTCCTGACCATGCCCGCAGTGACTGTTGAGAACCCGTTGACGCTTCCGCGCGTGGCCCAGCCCCAGGCCGCCGTCCCGCGCAAGGTGCTGGCCGTCGTCACCGCACCGAGTGGGTTCGAGGGTGAGGGATTCCCGGTGCGCCGCGCGTTCGCCGGGATCAACTACCAGTACCTGGACCCGTTCATCATGATGGACCAGATGGGCGAGGTGGAGTACGCGCCGGGCGAGCCGAAGGGCACCCCGTGGCACCCGCACCGCGGCTTCGAGACCGTCACGTACCTGATCGACGGCACCTTCGTCCACCAGGACAGCAACGGCGGCGGCGGAGTCATCAACGGCGGCGACACCCAGTGGATGACCGCCGGCTCGGGCCTGCTGCACATCGAGGCCCCGCCGGAGTCGCTCGTCGTCAGCGGCGGGCTCTTCCACGGCCTCCAGCTGTGGGTGAACCTGCCGGCCTCGGACAAGATGATGCCCCCGCGCTACCAGGACATCGGCGGCGGCAAGGTCACCCTGCTGTCCACCCCGGACGGCGGCTCCCTGCTCCGGGTGATCGCCGGTGAGCTGGACGGCCACGAGGGCCCGGGGATCACCCACACGCCCATCACGATGATCCACGCGACCGTCGCGCCGGGTGGGCAGATCACCCTGCCGTGGCGCGAGGACTTCAACGCCCTGGCGTACGTGATGGCCGGCCGCGGGTCGGTCGGTGAGGACCGCAGGCCCGTCCACACCGGGCAGACGGCGGTCTTCGGCGAGGGCGGATCGCTCACGGTGCGGGCGGACGAGTCGCAGGACTCCCACGCACCCGACCTGGAGATCGTCCTCCTCGGCGGGCGTCCGATCCGGGAGCCGATGGCGCACTACGGGCCGTTCGTCATGAACAGCAAGCACGAGCTCCAGCAGGCCTTCGACGACTTCCAGGCGGGCCGGCTGGGCCGTATCCCCACCACCGCCCGCACCGGTCTCGGCCACCGCGGGGCGGGACGGGCGGAGGAGGACTGACGGCGTGAGGCAGCGACACGACTGCGGGCCGCGCCCCGGGAAGGGGGCGCGGCCCGCGGTCGTCGTACCGGAGTCCGGTCAGGCGGGGCCCGCGGGCTGCGGCTGTGCCTCCGGCTCGGGCTCCGGCTCCGCCGCGGCATAGCGGGCGCGGAGCTCCGACGCGACGCCGAAGACCGCCGCGGTCAGCGGCACCGCGAGGAGCATGCCGAGGATCCCGGCGACGCTGGCCCCGGCGGTGATGGCCAGCATGACCACGGCCGGGTGCATCTGCACCGTGCGGCTCTGCACCACGGGCTGCAGCACGTACCCCTCGATCATCTGGACCAGCAGCACCAGGCCGAGCGCCCACAGGCCGATCACCCACCCGCGGTCGGCGAAGGCGACCAGGACCGCGACGGCGCCCGAGAGGATCGCGCCGAGGTAGGGGATGTAGGCGGTCACGAAGACCAGGGCGGCCAGGCCCAGTGCCCCTGGCACGTCGAGGATCAGCAGACCCGCGCCGATCAGCACGCCGTCGATCAGGGCCACGAAGGTGGTGCCGCGCATGAAGCCCTCCACGGCCTCGAAGGCGCGCCGCCCCATCGCCTCCATCAGGTCGCCGGAACGGCTCGGCACGATCGAGCGCAGCGTGTCGACGGCCCGGTCGGAGTCGCGCAGGAAGAAGAAGATCAGCACCATCGCGAGCAGGACCATCGCCAGCATCGAACCCACCACGCTGAGCCCGGCGACCACGCCGGACGCGGCTGTGCCGCCGAACTTCGCCAGCAGGTCCTTGGAGTTCGCGGTGATGTCCTCCAGCGAGGTGCCCACCGCCCCGAAGTGCTCGGCGAGCATCCGGCCGGCCCGCCGCAGCGAGTCGACGATCTGGTCGCCGGTCTCGATGAGCGCGAGGACCACGATGTAGGAGGCTCCGCCGACGACGGCGACCACGGCGAGGCAGGTCAGCGCCGCGGCCAGTGAGCGGTTCGCCCCCATGCCCACCAGGCGCCGGTGCATCGGCCCGAGCAGGGCCGTGCCCAGCACGGCCAGCAGGACGGGCGTGACGACGGTCTGGAGGACGGTGCACAGCCATACGCCGACGGCGAGGACGGCAGCGGCCAGCAGGGCGACGGCGCACCAGGCGGCGAGCCGCCGCACCGGTTCGGGGAGCAGGGAGTTCGGCACGCCGTCATCCAACCACGGGGCCCTGAGGAGCCCCCCGGCCGCGTCGGCCCGGAGCCGTCCGGCACCAAGGGGTGTCCCGGCTCCGGCTCCGGCCGCGGCTCCAGGCGGTGTCCGGCTCGGGGGTCAGCTCTAGGGGGTGTCCGGCTGCTTCGACTGTTCGTACAGCTCGAACCAGATCGACTTGCCCTCGCCGCGCGGGTCCACGCCCCACGCGTCGGCCAGCATCTCCATCAGCAGCACGCCGCGCCCGCTGGAGGCCATCTCGCCGGGGTGCCGCTTGTGCGGGAGCTCGTCGCTGGAGTCGGTGACCTCCACGCGCAGCCGGCGCTCGCCCAGCTCGCCGGCGGCCTCCGCCACCAGCAGGGCGTCGCCGTCGGTGTGCACCAGGACGTTGGTCACCATCTCGGAGACCATCAGCACCACCGCGTCGAGCTGCTCCTCGTCGGCCCAGTCGTGCAGTAGCTCCCGGACCTGCCGGCGGGCGCCGGCGATGCGTTCCGGTTCCGCCTGGGCCACGGTCAGCATCGTGCGGCGGACGGGGCGGGCCGGGTGTGCCACCGGAGTGCCGCAGCCGCAGCCGCCGCCCTCGCGGCACAGCAGCACCACGGCTATGTCGTCCTCGCGGCGGTCGGCCAGCGGGCCGGTGGTGTGGTGCGAGGACGGTCCGTGCACGGCCCGGACCAGCAGGTCGGCGAGCACTTCGAGATGCCCGCCCTCATGGCCCCCGGCCTCGTGCGTGTCGGCCTCCAGGACGGCGCGCAGCCGGGCCCAGCCGGTGTCCAGGTCGTGGCCGCCGGTTTCGATGAGCCCGTCGGTGCAGAGCATCATCGTCTCGCCGGGCTCCAGGGTGAATCGGGTGGTCGGGTAGTCGGTGTCGGGGACGATCCCGAGGGGCAGCCCGCCGGCGGTGGGCCGCGTCAGGACGGTGCCGTCGGTCATCCGGACCGCGGGGTCGGGATGGCCGGCGCGGGCCACCTCCAGCGTTCCGGTCCGAGGGTCGCACTCCACGTAGAGGCAGGTCGCGAACCGCGGGCTCCGGGCGTCGGCGCCGTCCCCGGTGTGGGGGTCCTGCGAGGCGCACAGCCCGGCGAGGAAGCGGGAGGCGCGCGAGAGCACCGCGTCCGGCCGGTGTCCCTCGGACGCGTACGCCCGTACGGCGATCCGCAGCTGGCCCATCAGCCCGGCCGCCCGGACGTCGTGGCCCTGGACGTCACCGATGACCAGCGCGAAGCGGCCCGACGGCAGCGGGATCATGTCGTACCAGTCGCCGCCGACCTGGAGACCGCCGCCTGTGGGGACGTAGCGGGCGGCGATCCGCATGCCGGGGATCTCCGGGCCGAGCTGGGGCATCATCGACCGTTGCAGGCCGGTGGTGAGTTCCCGCTCGGATTCGGCCACCCCGGCCCGCTGGAGGGCCTGGGCGAGCATCCGGGCGACGGTCGTCAGGACGGACCGCTCGTCGGGCGAGAAGGAGGCGGGCTGCCTGAAGGCGGCCATCCACGCGCCCATGGTCCGCCCGGCCACGATCAGCGGCAGGAAGGCCCAGGACACCCGGTCGAAGCGCTGCGCGAGCGGCCAGGTGGCCGGGAAGCGCCGTTTGTAGTCCTCCGGGGTCGGCAGGTAGATCGCCCGGCCCGTACGGACGACCTCCGCGGCCGGGTAGTCCGTCTCCAGCGCCATGTCCGTGAAGGGCCCCTCGTCCCCGGCGTCGTGCCCGTGGTGCCCGATGACCGACAGCCGGTCCCCGGCCACGCCGAAGACGGCCAGCCCGTCGGGGTTGAAGCCCGGCATGGACAGCGAGGCCGCGACCCGCAGCACCTCCGCCGTGGACCGGGCCTCCGCCAGCGCCCGGCCGGCGTCCAGCAGGAAGGCCTCGCGGGAACGCCGCCAGTCGCCGGTGATGGGCGTGTGCACGGCGGTGGTGCCCGGCTGCGGCTCGGCGACCTCCTGGATGGTGCCGATCAGCTCGTAGTCCAGGCTGCCGTCGGCCGACCACCTCTCCAGCGGTTTGGAGCGGCTGCGCACGGTCCGCATGACCCGTCCGTCCACGTCCATGATCCGCAGCCGAGCCTCGGCGAGGGTGCCTTCGGCGACGGCCAGGTTCACGATCCCGTTGACCTCGTTCCAGTCCACGGGGTGGAAGCGGGACCGTACGGCGGCCTCCGGCAGCTCCACCGGTTCGGCGGGCAGCCCGAGCAGCCGGGCGGCCTCCCCGTCCAGGGAGACCGTCCCGGAGGCGTTGTCCCATCGCCACAGACCCGTCGCGACGGCGGCCAGGACATCCTCGGTACGCACTCGGTCATCTTGACAGGTCATATCCGTTACGTGCCTCTTCGGTGCCTGTCGCGCGCATTTGCGCAGGCGAGCGATACTGCCAGCCCCGCCGTCGCCCCGGACGGTAACCTTGGGACGGTTGAATCCACCCTGGTATCGCGTAGAACTGGATGACTGATGCATCGGTACAGGTCCCACACCTGCGGCGAGCTCCGCGCCTCTGACGTCGCCGCCGACGTCCGACTGAGCGGCTGGCTGCACAACCGTCGAGACCTGGGCGGCATCCTCTTCATCGATCTGCGTGACCACTACGGCATCACGCAGCTGGTCGCCCGCCCTGGCACCGCGGCGAACGAGGCCCTCAGCAGCGTGTCCAAGGAGACCGTGGTCCGCATCGACGGCAAGGTCGTCTCCCGCGGCGCGGACAACGTGAACCCGGACCTGCCGACCGGCGAGATCGAGATCGAGGTCGCCGAGGTCGAGGTGCTCGGCGCCGCCGCCCCGCTGCCGTTCACCATCAACACCGACGACGGCGTGAACGAGGAGCGGCGTCTGGAGTACCGCTTCCTCGACCTGCGCCGCGAGCGCATGCACCGCAACATCATGCTGCGCTCGGCGGTCATCGCCTCGATCCGGTCGAAGATGGTGGCCCTCGGCTTCAACGAGATGGCGACCCCGATCCTCACCGCGACCTCCCCCGAGGGCGCCCGTGACTTCGTGGTGCCGTCCCGCCTGAACCCGGGCAAGTTCTACGCCCTGCCGCAGGCCCCGCAGCAGTTCAAGCAGCTGCTGATGATCTCCGGCTTCGACCGGTACTTCCAGATCGCACCCTGCTTCCGCGACGAGGACGCCCGCGCCGACCGCTCGCCGGGCGAGTTCTACCAGCTCGACGTCGAGATGTCGTTCGTCGAGCAGGAGGACGTCTTCCAGCCGATCGAGCGCCTGATGACCGAGCTCTTCACCGAGTTCGGCGGCGGCCGCGAGGTCACCTCGCCGTTCCCGCGGATCCCGTTCCGCGAGTCGATGCTGAAGTACGGCAACGACAAGCCCGACCTGCGCGCCAAGCTGGAGCTCGTCGACATCACCGACGTGTTCGAGGGCTCGGAGTTCAAGGCGTTCGCCGGCAAGCACGTGCGTGCCCTGGCCGTCCCGGACACCGCCGCCCAGCCGCGCAAGTTCTTCGACGGCCTCGGCGACTACGCGGTCTCGCTGGGCGCGAAGGGCCTGGCCTGGGTGCGCGTGGGCGAGGACGGTTCGCTGTCCGGCCCGATCGCCAAGTTCCTCACCGAGGAGAACGTCAAGGTCCTCACCGAGCGCCTGGGCCTGGTCCCCGGCCACGCCGTGTTCTTCGGCGCCGGCGAGTTCGACGAGGTCTCCAAGATCATGGGGCCGGTCCGGGTCGAGGCGGCCAAGCGCGCCGGCCACTTCGAGGACAACGTCTTCCGCTTCTGCTGGATCGTCGACTTCCCGATGTACGAGAAGGACGAGGAGACCGGCAAGATCGACTTCTCCCACAACCCGTTCTCCATGCCGCAGGGTGGCATGAAGGACCTGGAGGAGAAGGACCCGCTCGACATCCTGGCGTGGCAGTACGACATCGTCTGCAACGGCATCGAGCTGTCCTCCGGCGCCATCCGCAACCACGAGCCCGAGGTCATGCTGAAGGCCTTCGAGATCGCGGGCTACGAGGCCGAGACCGTCGAGCGCGAGTTCGCGGGCATGCTGCGCGCCTTCCGCCTCGGCGCCCCGCCGCACGGCGGCATCGCCCCGGGCGTGGACCGCATCGTGATGCTGCTGGCCGACGAGCCGAACATCCGCGAGACCATCGCCTTCCCGCTCAACGGCAACGCGCAGGACCTGATGATGGGCGCGCCGACGGTCCTGGAGGAGGCCCGTCTGCGCGAGCTGAACATCGCGCTGCGCAAGCCGGTCGAGACGAAGGCGTCCGACGCCAAGCCGATCGCGGAGTCGGTGCACCCCGACGCCGCGCGCTGAGCGGTAGCCGGGTAGCGGTGTAGCTGTGCGGAAGGGCCCGGGGTCAGCCCCCGGGCCCTTCCGTTGTGCTCAGAACTTTTCCAGGACGCCCTTGAGGAGGGCCGAGGAGGTCAGTTCGGCGGGGGCGGGACCGGCGTGGAAGAAGCCGGCGTTCTCGGCGTCCAGCTTGCGCAGGAAGTCGAAGGCCTTGGAGTCGTGGTCGCCGAAGGCCACGAACTGCCAGTGGATGCCGGGAGCCCGGGTGGCGGCCTCGGCCAGCGCCTGCCGGGCGGGCTGGCGGTTGTCGGGGGCGCCGTCCGTCTGGAAGACGACCAGGGCCGGGCCCTCGCCGCCGCCCTTGAGGTAGTGCTCCACGACGGCCTCCACGGCCACGTGGTAGCTGGTGCGGCCCATCCGGCCGAGCTCGGCGTGGCGGCCCTCGACCCAGGAGCCGTAGTGGCTGTCGAGGGTCAGGTCGGCGGTGCCGTCCACCTCCGTGGAGAAGAACACGGTGTGCACGGTCGCCTCGTCGTCGAGGTGCGCGGCGAGGGCGAGGGCGTGGTCGGCGAGGTGCTGGGCGCTGCCGTCCTTGTAGAAGCCGCGCATCGAACCGGAGCGGTCGAGGACGAGGTAGACCGTGGCGCGGGCGCCGGCCTTCCCCTTGCCGCGGAGCACCGTTCCGGCGGCCTTGTAGGCGGCGGACACCCCGGGCGCCCGCTTCCGCACGACGGCCGCCGCATACGCGGGCCCCGCCTGCGGTTCGGCCTGCGGCGCGGGCACCTCTGTTGCGGCCTGTGCCTCGGCGGGTTCCGCCTGCGGCGCGGGGGCCTCGGGCTGCTCGTCCTGGGGTTCTGCCGTGGCGGGGGCCTGCGCCTGCGTGGCGGCGGCATCGCCATCGGCTTCGGCGGTCGCCGGCTCCGCGGGGGCGGTGGTGTCGGGTTGTTCGGTGAGGGGGGCCGGGGCTTCGGCTGCGGGCTGCTCGTTGTGAGCTTCGGCTTCGGCTTCGGCTTCGGCTTCGGCCTGCGGCGCGGGCGCCTCTGTTGCGGCCTGCGCCTCGGCGGGTTCCGCCTGCGGCTCGGGCGCCTCGGGCTGCTCGTCCTGGGGTTCTGCCGTGGCGGGGGCCTGTGCCTGCGCGGCGGCGGCATCGCCATCGGCTTCGGCGGTCGCCGGCTCCGCCGGGGCGGGGGGTTCCTGGTCGGGCTTCGAGGAGGAAGACGGGCGGCGGGCCTCCGGGACCGTGGGGTCCGCTGCCGTGGCGGGGACCGTCAGGACCGTACCGGGCTCCGGGTCCCGCGGCGAGGACTGCGGGGGAACCGTCGGATTGTCGAAGGACGCCGCCACGAGGTCGGCGGCCGCATCCAGAGGGGTGCGTTCCGCCTGGTTCGGGACAGCGGCCGAGGTGGCGTCGGTGGTTTCCGGAACCGGTTCCGCAGACCGTCCGAACACCTTGCGCAACAAGCTCCGAATACCCATGGGCCAGGCCTTTCGCATGAGTGCGTGCGTCATTTGTCCGTGCTGCGCGGTTGATCCCTGCCCAGAGTGGACACGTAAGGTTATCGGCCGCCCGGCTGGATCTTCGGCAGGGGCGCCCTTCGTGGCGCCCGGCTCCCTGAGGTGATCATGCCGCTCCTGAACTGCCGCTCCGACGTGCCGGGTTCACCCATCGTTCATCCCCACGCCGCCGCTTCGGCGCAACCCGGGCCTACCGTCGCGGCTGGATTGTTCCGACACGTTGTCGGCGCCCACGCAGCCACTCGGAGGACACTCGTGCGCAAGCTCCTGCCGTTCATCGGCAACCCGCATGGGAGCGGCCGTTCCGCTCTCACCTGTCGTTACCGCTGTGGTGACGCCTGCTTCCACGAGGTGCCGAACACGAGCGACAACGAGTACGCGGGCGATGTGATAGCCCGCGCCTACTCCCGCCGCGCGATGCTCCGCTCCGCCGCCGTCGTGACGGTCGCCACCGCGGCCGGTTCCGCCGTCGCGCTCAGTGCGTCGGGCCAGACCGCCAGCGCGGCTCCCGTCGCCGACGCCGCGGCCGCCCGTGCGGGCCGGCGCGGCGAGGCCGCCCGCGGCCTGCGCTTCACGTCCGTCGCGCCGAACACCGACGACAAGGTCACCGTCCCCGAGGGCCATGAGCAGAACGTGGTCATCCGCTGGGGCGACCCGATCATCAAGGGCGCTCCGGGCTTCAACGCCGACAAGCAGACCGCCGCCGCACAGGCCGGCCAGTTCGGTTACAACAATGACTTCCTGAGCCTTCTGCCGCTCGGCGGGGGCTACGAGCGCCAGCAGCTGCTCGTGGCCAACCACGAGTACACGGACGAAGTCCTGATGTTCAAGGCGTACGACCCGGCCAACCCGACCCGCGAGCAGGTCGAGATCGCCTGGGCCGCGCACGGCCTGTCGGTGGTCGTCGTCCAGGAGGACCACCGCAGCGGCAAGCTGACCGCCGTCTCCCGCCACCAGCTGAACCGCCGCCTGACGGCCACCAGCGAGTTCCGGATGACCGGTCCGGCCGCGGGCAGCGCCCTGCTCAAGACCTCCGTCGACCCGACCGGCACCAAGGTGCTCGGCACCCTCAACAACTGCGCCGGCGGCACCACCCCGTGGGGCACCACGCTCCACGGTGAGGAGAACTTCAACCAGTACTTCGGCAACGCCGGCCAGGTCACCGACCCTGCTGCCGCCGCCCGCCTGAAGCGCTACGGCGTGACCTCCGGCGCCACCGAGCGCAAGTGGGAGCGCTTCGACAAGCGCTTCGACGTGGCCCAGGAGCCCCACGAGTCGCACCGCTTCGGCTGGGTCGTCGAGCTGGACCCGTACGACCCGAACTCCGTCCCGCGCAAGCGCACCGCGCTGGGCCGCTTCAAGCACGAGGCCGCGCAGCCGCGTTTGACCGAGGACGGCCGCCCGGTCGTCTACATGGGCGACGACGAGCGCTTCGACTACTTCTACAAGTTCGTTTCGTCGAAGCAGATGAAGAAGGGCAATTCGCGCGCGGCGAAGGAGCACAACCTCACGCTGCTCGACGAGGGCACGCTCTACGTCGCCAAGCTCACCGGTGACAGCCCGGCCGCTGAGATCGACGGCACCGGCACGATCCCCTCCGACGGCGAGTTCGACGGCTCCGGCGTCTGGATCAAGCTGGCCACCGGCAACGTCTCGCACGTCGAGGGCATGACCGCCGAGGAGGTGTACGTCTTCACGCGCCAGGCCGCCGACAAGGTGGGCGCCACCAAGATGGACCGCCCCGAGGACGTCGAGCCCTCGCCGCGCACCGGCCGCGTCTACATCGCGCTCACCAACAACACCGACCGCGGCAAGCCCGGCAAGGAAGGCGCCACCGAGGCCAACCCGCGCAACCTGAACAAGCACGGCCAGATCCTGGAGCTCGCCGAGAACTTCGACGACCCGGCCGGCGACGGCTTCGCCTGGCGGCTCTTCCTGGTCGCCGGCGACCCGAACGATCCGGCGACCTACTTCGCCGGCTTCCCGAAGGACAAGGTCAGCCCGATTTCCTGCCCCGACAACGTGGCCTTCGACCCGCACGGCAACCTGTGGATCTCCACCGACGGCAACCAGCTCGGCTCCCACGACGGCCTGTTCGGCGTCGCCACCAGCGGTGAACGCCGCGGCGAGCTGAAGCAGTTCCTGACCGTGCCGCGCGGTGCCGAGACCTGCGGCCCGCTGATCCAGGACAAGCGCGTCCTGGTGGCCGTCCAGCACCCGGGCGAGATCGACGGCGCGTCCGTCGAGAAGCCGCAGTCGGTGTGGCCCGACGGTCCCGGCAAGATCGTCCGCCCGGCCGTCGTCTCGGTCTGGCGCAAGGACGGCAAGAACATCGGCGTCTGATCGGCATCGCCCGTGTGGGGCCCGGTGTTTCACGTGAAACACCGGGCCCGCGCGATCAATCCCCGCCCGGCAGGCGTCCGACGGGGAACCTGAGCGTCGTCAACGCGCCCCCGTCCGGGGCGTTGGCGAAGCTCAGCGTGATCTCCAGGACCGCCGCCTGCCCCGCCACGATCGTCAGCCCCAGACCGTGGCCGCGCCCGCGCCCCGGGTCTCCCGTGCGGAAGCGCTGGGGGCCCTGCTCGATCAGCTCCGGCGGGTAGCCGGGCCCGTGGTCGCGGACCGTGACCACCGGGCCGTCCACGGTCACCTCGATCGGCGGCCTGCCGTGCTTGTGGGCGTTGGCCAGCAGGTTGGCCAGGATCCGATCGAGGCGCCGCCGGTCGGTGAGCACCGCCGCGTCGCGGATCACCCGTACCGAGACGGCGGGTCCGGCTCCCGCCACGGCCCGTCCCACCGCCCTGCCGAGTTCCACCCGCGCGAGGTCGGCCCGTTCCACGCCCGATTCGAGCCGGGAGATCTCCAGCAGGTCCTCGGTCAGCAGGTGCAGCGCTTTCAGTCGGTCGTTGATCATCTCCTTGGGGCGGCCCTCCGGCAGCAGGGCCGCCGCGGCCAGCGAGCCGGTGAGCGGGGTCCTCAGCTCGTGCGCCACGTCCGCCGTGAAGCGCTTCTCGGCCTCCAGCCGTTCTTGGAGCGACCCGGCCATCAGGTCCAGTGCCTGCGCCACGTCCCGTACCTCGTCCCGGTCCCGGGAGCGGCGGCCCGGCCGCCGGTCGTCCGCGCGGGTGGGGAACCCCACCCGGGCGTCCAGGTCCCCGGCGCTGATCCGGCGGGCCACGGCGGCGGTCTTCGAGAGCCGCCGGCTGATCCGGTCGGCGAGGAAGAGGCCGGCCAGTGCCACCACTCCGGCGGCTAGTGCGGCCGAGGCGAGGATCGCGGCGTCGATGTCCCGCAACCGTTCGCGGGTGTCCCCGAAGGGGATCCACACGGCGAGGGCCTGCTGGTCGGCGGGCGCGGCGGCCCACATGACGGGCTTGCCCCCGTACGCGCCGACCATGCTGCCGGTGTCGCCGCCGGCGACCAGCTCGCGCAGCGGGCGGGGGAGCTGGGGCGGGTCGAGGACGATGTTCACGTCGCCGTGCGTGGTGCCGTACTCGTAGTGGCTGAGGGCGTGCTCCAGGGCCGTGTCCGCGTCCTTGCGGACCTCGCCGACGATCTGCGCCGCGACCACGTTGTGCACCAGCACCCCGAGCACGGCGGCGACCGCGCAGCACACCGCCGTGGTGGTCAGGGCGATCTTCCAGCGGAGGCTGCTCAGCGCGTGCATCGCTGCTCGTCCGTGCCGAGCGGCACGCCGGTGGGGGCGGGGCAGTCGTCGAGGGTGAGCTGGCTGAGGTTCATGAGCCCGCCCTTCGGGTCCCAGACGTAGTCGGCGACGGCGACGTAGGCGGGGTTCGAGGTCGGCTCGCGGACGGCCAGGTGTCCGGCGGCCACCTCCACCCCCTCCAGCACCGCTCGCCGGGACAGGATCCGGGCGATCCTCCCGTCGTCCCGGACGGTGTAGACGCGCAGCTCGCTGAGCCGGCCGTCGATGTCCAGGGCGGTGATCAGCTCCTCCCGGCCGTTGCCCGTCAGATCGTGGAAGACCGCGGGGCGCACCGGGCAGTCGGGGCCGCCGTCCACAGCCTGTGTGCAGAGCGCGAGCCGCTGGGCGGCCCGCTGGTCGACCAGCCGGCCCGTGCCGCCGTCCTCCTCGGTGGCGGAGGTGACGTCGGCGCGTACGACGCCCACCGGGTTCACCGCGCGCATGCTGAGGCCCGGCACCACGGGCAGGCCCGGGACCACGGAGGACGTGCCCGGCTTCGGGGGCGGGTCGGGGCGGATGTCCTTCCACAGGCTCTGCGGGGCGTGCACCGTGCCCAGGTCGCCCTCGCTGTGCAGCCCCTCCACGTCGGCGCACCCCGCCAGGGCCAGAGCGAGGGCCAGGACGGCCGGGGCGCGGTACATGGTCCGATGCTCCCCCGTCCGCCTTCCCCCGGCCCGGTCAGCGCTCCGGCCGGGTGATGGCGCGGGCGGCCGCGAGCTCTTGGTGGACGGGGGCCAGGACGCCCGACTGGTCGCCCTCCGGTTCGCCCTCGACCCGGACCGGGACGGTGCTGCTGCGCACCCGGCCGGCCAGTTCCCGCAGCTGTCGCGCGACGGCCGCCACCTCCTCGGCCGCGGGCGGCGGGGCGCCGTGGTTGACGCGGACCCGGGCGGCGGTGGACGCGTCCACGATCCGCTCGACGGCGACCACCAGCGGCCACCAGGCGGCGGCCCGGGTGCCGGTCGGCGGGGGCTCGGTCAGCGCCCGCTGGAACTCGCTGCGTACGCCTGACAGGTCGCGGTACAGCCGCCGCCGGGCCTGGAGGCGGGTGGTCCTGGCCGCCGCGAGGGCCGCGTCGTCCGCGGCCGGTGCGAAGGCCCGTTCCACGTAACGGGCGGCGTCGTCCACGGTGTCGGCGAGCCGGTCCCCGATGCGGGTGTGCCAGCTCTCCGGCCACAGCAGGTATCCGGCGGTCAGGGTGATGGCGCAGCCGATCAGGCTGTCCAGCAGCCGGGGGCGGATCAGGTCGAAGCCCTGGTGGTTGAGCAGGTCCGAGAGCAGCAGGATCACCGGGGTGATCGCGGCGGTCTGGAAGGCGTAGCCCTTGGCGGAGAAGACCGGGATCAGCGCGCCGAGCACCATCATGACCGGTACGTCCCACCAGCCGCGCGGTACTTCGGCGAGCACGGCGGCGGCGACGACCAGCCCGATCGCGGTGCCGAGGGCGCGCAGCAGGGCCCGGGAGAACACCGAGCCGAAGTCCGGTTTGAGGACGAAGGTGACGGTCAGCGCGATCCAGTAGGACCGTTCGAGCTCGACCACCGACACGAGGGACTGCGCGAGGCCGATGCACAGTGCGAGCCGCAGCCCGTAGCGCCAGGAAGCCTCGGACAGCATCATGTCGCGCACCGCCCGCCGGGTGCGCACGGTCAGCGCGGCGGGGCGGCCGAGGCGGTCGTCCACGTTGTGCGGGTCCGGTTCGGCGAGGTGGACGACCGACGCGGCGTGCCGCAGTGCGGCGTCCACGGCCCGTTCGGCGGGAGTACGGGCTTCGGGCAGGTCGAGCGCGGGTGCTGTGGTGCGGCCCTCCTCGACGGCCGCCGCGAGCTCCCGTACGGCCGCGGGGATCTCGGCAGGCAGCGGCCGCCCGCGCAGGTGGGCGGCGGGCGCGGCCTCCACCAGCGGGATCACCACGTTGAGCTGCGCGAGCATGCGGACGAGCGACGGGCTGCGCCCGTGCACGCGGGCCCGGCGGCCCAGGATCAGGTCATAGGCCTGGTTGAGTTCCCGGGTGACCCGGCGGCGCCGCTCGTCGTAGATGTCGCCGGGGCCGCCGGCGGCTTCCAGAGTGTCCGCCAGGGCCCGGTAGGTGGCGGCGACCGCGGTCCGTTCCGGTCGGCGGCCGTGCAGCGGCCAGCCCAGCAGGGTCAGGACGAGGACGAAGAGCCCGCCCGCGCTCAGCAGCAGCGGGGCGATCCACCAGGGCCGTGGCATCGGGAGACCGGCCCCGACCACGGCGTTGAGCAGGAGCAGCAGACCGGACACGGAGGCGACCGTGCCGATGGAGGAGATCATCCCGGAGAGCAGGGCGATGAGGGTGAGTGCGCCGACGGCCACCCAGCCGTGGCCGTAGACGAGGGTGCCCAGGGCCACGCCGACGGCGCCGAAGACCTGTGGGACGGCGATGTTCAGGACGCGCATCCGGTAGGCGTCGGCGGTGTCGCCGATCACTCCGGAGAGGGCGCCCATGGAGGCGAGCGCGCCGTATTCGGGCTCGTTCAGCGCGAAGCCGACGGCGAGCGGGACGGACAGGGCCACCGCCGCTCGTACGGTGGCGGGCCAGGGGACGGGTGCGGTGGTCGGCTTCAGCCCCTGGAGCAGCCAGTCGGGTGGCGCCAGCGGATGGTGCCGGGCCCGCCGCGGCGCTATGTGTTCGGTGGGTTCGGTGCTCATTCCCGTTTCCGTGCCGCCGCTCGCGAATCGGTTCTTCTGTGTTCTTCTGAGGTGTTCTGCGCGTGTTGTACCTTCCGAGCTTATGGGGTGCGGCGCAGTCGGCCCGTCACCCAGGCGGACAGCGCCGCCGCCAGTCCGATCAGCAGCACGACCCAGGCGGTGGTCCGCAGGAACGCGGTGAGGGCGTCGTACACCGCGCCGGCCGCGGCGCGGTCGATGTCGGCGGGCAGATCGTCGAGGGTGAGGCGGCGGCACACGTCCACCGTGAGCCACAGCAGGCCGGCCCCGACGGCCAGGCCCAGTCCGGTGGCGATGACGGCGCGCCGCCGCCGGACGGCGACCGCCACGGCCGACACGGCCAGGACCAGGGTCAGTGCCGGGAGCCAGACGCCGGCGATCTGGAGCATGCGGAACCCCTTCCGGAGTGCGCCGAGGTTGTCGTACTCCATGACTTCCACGGACAGCCGCGTCACCGGGATGCGGTCCGCGAAGGGCACCTGGTCGGCCACGAGCTCGCTCTTGATCCGCTCGACGACCGGCGCGAGGTCGATGGTGACGGCGTTGCCGCGGCCCGTGGTGAGGGCGTGGAGGAAGGCGGCGTGTGCGGCGCGGTTGGCCGCGTCCCAGGCCGTCCGGTAGGCGGGGGTGTCGGCGAAGGAGTGCAGGGCTTCGTCGAGCAGGGCATCGACGCCGGCCTGGAAGGGGCCGGCGTCGATCTGCCCGGTGAGGGCACGGGCGGTGTGCGTGACGACGACCTCCTGTACGGCCGGATTCTCCGCGAGGGGGGACATGGCCGCGGTGTAGCGGTCCGCGTCGCCCAGCTCACGGTCGGCCCAGTACGCCACGGCGCTCGCGGGCACGAGGAGTGCCACGAGCACGATGAGGACCGCCGACAGGATGGTGCGCACGTCACCAGGGAAAACGGGGACGGGCGGCGGCGCGAGTGGTGTTGCTGCGGGCGGGTGGTGGGCCACCGGACGGCGCGGGACCCTTGCCTTCACTATTCTGGATATCTAGTATCCAGAATATGAGGATGAGCGAGGGCGTCGAGTGGGCGCTGCACAGCTGCGTCAACCTGGCCTGGAGCGGACCGGACCGCGCGGTCTCGGCGGCGCGCCTCGCCGCCTGGCACGACCTGCCCACGGCCTACCTCAACAAGCAGCTGCAGGCGCTGGTCCGGGCGGGCATCCTCACCTCCAGCCCCGGTCCGCGCGGCGGCTTCCAATTGGCCCGCCCGCTGGCCGCCGTCTCGCTCATGGACGTGGTCGCCGCAGTCGAGGGGCCCGAGGAGGCCTTCCGGTGCGCGGAGATCCGTAGGCAGGGACCCGGCGCGGGCGAACCGGCGCCGGAGGGCGCGGCCGCCGCCGACTGCGCCATCGCGCACGCCATGACCCGGGCCGAACTGGCCTGGCGCAAGGCCCTCGCGGCCCAGAACCTCGACGAGATCCGGCAGCAGGCCGAGCGGCAGGCCCCCGAGGCCCCTCAGCGGCTCCGCGCCTGGCTCGCCGCGCAGTGACAGCAGGCGCAGCACGTACGGACACGGAAGCAGGGAGCTCGGCATGACGCGCAGCATCATCAACCCGGCGGGACTTCACACCCCGACCGGCTTCGGCTACAGCCACATCGTCTCCGCCCCCGGCGAGCAGGTCTTCATAGCCGGCCAGTACGGCTCCGACGAGAGCGGCCACGTCGTCTCCGACGACTTCGCCGAGCAGGTGGAACGGGCCTTCGCCCACCTCCGCACCGCCCTCGCCGCGGTCGGCCTCGGTCCTGCCGACGTGGTCCGCATCGGCACCTACGTCGTCGACCACGACCAGCGGAAGCTGGAGGTGCTCCTGAAGCACCTGCACGCGACCTGGGGCACCGAGCTTCCCGCGCAGACCCTCATCGGGGTCGCCGCCCTGGCCCTGCCCGGCATGCTCTTCGAGATCGACGCCGTGGCGGTGCGCACGCCCTGACCACTGATCCACTTGCCGGTCGGAGACGGCGGGTGTGCCCTGGATGATGGGAGAGAGGAGCCCGTCATGGCACATGCGGCACCCGCTGCCCCCCGGCAGCACCGGCAGATGGCGGACATGACCCACCTGAGCAAGGGCGCCTACGTGAGGCCGCTGCTCCTCGGAACGGTCTACGGGGTCTGGTGCGCGTTCATCGACCGTCACCAGGGCCCGGTCACCGCGGCCAACGTCCTCTACGGCATCCTCTGCGGCCTGATCTTCGCGGGCATCATGTTCGTCCTGGCCAGGGTCGGCCCGCGGATGATGCGCGAGCTCCACGCCGCCGCCTACGGAGCCTTCGGCGGCATCGCGGTGGGCTACCTGCACAGCCTCACCAACGAGTCCATCCTCAGCTCCGTGGTGATAGGCCTGGCGGTCGCCGTGGGCGTCGGCGCCACCGCCTTCTACCGCTACTACACGCACGAGGACTGAGCGCGCCCGCACCGCCGCCCCTGCACGTCCGGGCGCGGCCGCTACGCGGCCGAGTCGCCGGCCGCCGTCCTGATGCCCGCCGACCGCGGGGTGACGGTCCGCGGGGTGACGGCCGCCTGCGCGGCGGTGCCCCGCTGCGGATCGCCCTCGTCCTCGACGGACGGGGCCGGGGTCTTCGGCGGAGCGGTCGTCTCGGGCTGGCGGACGGGCGCGAAGCGCGAGACCTCGGCGCGGAGCATGGCGTTCAGTGCGGCGTACGGGTCGATGGGCATGGCGGAACCTCGCGGTGCTCGGAGGGTGGGGGGACGCGCTGGGGGCTCGGCCCGCTCAGCAGCGCAGCACCACACTCCGCACGGTCCGCAGGGACAGGTCCGGTTCGGCCACCCCCGTGCGGGGGCCGCGCCCCGGGAGGCCGCCCTGTTTCACGTGAAACACCGCGAGCGGGATCCGCTGGGCGCAGGCGGCCCCGCGCGCTGCCGACCGTACGGCGGCGCGTACCTCCGGATCCGCTGCGGGATCGGACGGACCCTCCACGGGTTCGCCGGGCTCGCCGGGAGCCGCTGGTTCCACGGGGGCCGATGACGCGGAGCGGTGTTCCGCCGGGTCCGCGCCGGCCGGACCCGCACCGAACACGCACAGCAGCACGACGCAGGCCGCGGTGAGCGCCCTCGTCAGCCCCGTGTGTGCGTGTCGCCTCCAGGTCATGCGAGGGGTGTGCCCCGCCGCGCCGGAAGACTCCCGGACGGACCCCGATAAGCGCCCGACCGGAGGACGAAGACACCTCCCTCGGCTGACAGTCCGCCAGACCTCAGCTGCTGCTGCGGTGACCGGTCAGCCGGGCCAGTACGGCGGTCTCCCCGCCGATCAGCCGCAGTTGGGCACGGTCGGGAGTCTCCGGCGGCCCGGACGCCCTGCCGGGTGAGATCCGTACGACGGTGAACACGGCCGTACGGCGGTCCGCGCGCGGGATCTCGATCGTCCGGCCCCGGCGCAACTCCCCCAGCCGCAGACCGGCTCCGGTGACCACGGCGGTCCCGGCGGCACCCGGCGCCGGACCGGAGGAGTCCCAGGACGCCTCCTCGCCGTCGTCGCCCAACGGCACGTCGACGCCCAGACTCGGGATGCGCAGCCGCAGGGGGCGGGCCGCGCGCAGCGGGCCGGAGACCGTCCTCAGCGGCCCAGCCGCGGCCCCTTGCGGTCGGGGCGCCCTCGCGCGGTTGCTCTCGCCGGACTGTTCCAGCTCCCGCACCAGGCGGCGGTGGCCGGACAGTCCCAGCGCCCGCGAGGGCAGTGCGTCGTCGGTGACCGCGGCCGCGGGCGCGGCGCCCTCGGTCCGCTGCAACACCACCACGGTGGTACACAGCAGAGCCACCGTCAGAGACGCGACGACCCACTTGGCGCGGGGCATGGCATTCCCTCCTGTCCGGCTCGTGCGGCCGGGTCATGTGAGCAGTGGACACTTCCTCTGCCCATCGGCACACCGTGAAACACGAGGGACTGACGCGGAGTCACGGGCGTGTCGTCGCGCGAACGGGGAGTTTGCGCAGCTCGCGCCGGTTCGGTCCACCGTCGGCCGGGGGTGGCGCGGATTCGTCCCAACGGGTGAGGGGCGAGGTGGCCGGAGGTGACGCCCGGGGTGTCACATGACGACGGCCGCCGTGCCCGCCCCCATGAACGCGGCGGCCAGGTGCACGGCCGGATGGCCGTAGTCGCCGTACCAGAGGTGGCGAGCCAGGCCGCCGAGCGCGGCCAGGGCGGCGATGATGCCGATCTGGCCGAACAGGGTGACGGCGCAGCAGGGGGCCAGGAGCAGCAGGAAGGAGTTCAGCCAGAAGGGTGCGGCACCCGTCCAGCCCCGCCACTCCCTGATCGCCGTCGCCATGGACTATCGGCCTTTCATCGTCAATTCGTCGGCTGCACAGCCTCCTTGGGTGCGGAAGCGGGCACAAGGGCTCGGTCGGCTAGAAAACCGAAGGCCAGGCCGAAAGTCGTCCACAACGTGCTCTGGACGGCCAGGGACGCGAGGCGGAACTCCCAGAGCAGTGCGGCGGGGAACCCGGCCGGGACCTCGCTCACGCCGGGCAGGACGGCGTACGAGATGCCGATGAGCAGGGCGAAGGCCGCACCGGCGGCGACCGACGCGTTCCCGTTCCCGAGCCCGGGCGCGAGCCGGCGCCCGAGGATGACCGCTGCCGCCGCCAGCAACGCGCTCAGGACGATCATCAGGAGGTAGAGGGCGGTCCGCCGGGCAGCGGTGGCGGGGTCTCCGACGGCCGGGGGGTTGGCGGGGTACTTGAAGAAGGGGACCAGGGTTACGACGACGAACAGAGCCGCGGTGACCAGGGCCGCCGTGGCCCGCGGGCCGAAGCGGCCGATGCGGCCGAGCGCGAAGCAGTACACGAGCGCGGCGAGACCGCCGAGCGCGACGCCGTAGAGCACGACGCCGGTACCGAGACCGGCTGTGGCCTGGAGGGCCCGGCTGACGGGAGCCTCCCCGCCGTGGTCGTGTCCGGCCGCGGCCTCTTCGACGGCGATGGCCGCGTCCACCGCGGACTCACCCAGGAGGTACGCGACGAGGAAGGCGGCCGTGCCGGCCAGCAGGCCGGCGAGCATGCCGCGGACGAGCAGGGTGCGGGGTGATGCGGAGTTCATGTTCGATTCCCTTGCTGAGACGGATCCCTTGCCGAGGGGTGGTCGGTGGCAGGGGAAACGGGTCAGTGGCAGGGGAATCCCAGCAGGTGGCGGCCGTCGTGCAGCCACTCGTGGATGGTTTCGCCCTCGAAGAGGGCGGTGGCACCCTGCTCGGCGCCGACGAAGTAGAGCAGGACCAGCATCAGGACGCCGACGAACACCGCCCAGGGGGCGAGCGCGGAGAGCGAGATGGGGGCGATGGCGGGGGCGTTCGTCGTGGGCACGGCGGAGTTGGCCATTGCAGAACCTCCAGAGGGAACACGCGTCCCGGTCAGTGGTGCGCTCGACGACGGTGGCGGGTCTGACTTGCCTCCCCGCGGGGAGGTTTCACAGTGGCGCGACCGTGCCGGATTCTCACCGGTGCTTCCGTCGTACCGTCGTCATGGACTTGTCTCGTTCGTGACGGTACCGCGCTTACGCTCCCCTTATGAAGAGTCAGTTGGTGCGTGTTCACCTCGCGCGCCCCCCTTTGGACACTGCGGCCCGTCAGGGCCGTTTCGGTCACGCGCGGCCATGTCCCGGCTACGAGGGACTGCGCGGGCCGGACGTCGGTCAGTGGGCCGGACGCACCCTGGAGGAGGTCGCGGCCGAGACTCCGGAGGACCTGCACGCCTGGCTGACGGACCCCGGGTACGCACCCCCGGGCGGCGAGTCCGTGGACGCGCTGATCGCCCGTGTCGGCGCCGAGCTGGCCGGCCTGGCCCCGGGCACACACCGGGCCGAGGTCGAGCAGGCGGTCGTACGGGCGGCCGTGGTGTACGCCCTGGAGCTCCCGACGGCGGCCTTCTGGCGGCTCGACGTACGGCCGCAGTGGGTGACCACCCTGACCGGGCGCGCCGGTCGCTGGAACCTCCTCGTCGGCCGGCCCGAGGACGAACTGCCGCACACGTAGCGGAAGACCGGGCCCGGACCCCGCGACGCGGTCCGGGCCCGGCTCACGGGCCGTGCGGGCCGGCTACGCCACGATCCAGTCGGACGTCGCGATCACCGGCTGCACCCCGTCACGGTGGACGGTGCCCTCGATCAGGCCGTACATGCGGTCCGCCGCGAAGTAGACCTCGTTGTCGTTCTTGAGGCCGAAGGGCTCCAGGTCGACCAGGAAGTGGTGCTTGTTGGGGAGGTTGAGCCGCACCTCGTTGACCCTGGGGCAGTTGTCGAGCACCCGCTCGGCCATCTGGTTCAGGGTCTGCTGCAGGGAGTACGAGTAGGTCTCTGCGAAGGCCTCCAGCATGTTCTTGCGGACCTTCTTGTACGCCTGGTCCCAGTCGTGGCCGGGGTCGTCGGCGGCCAGCGCCGAGTGCGCCCAGCGCGCGGTGACCTTGGTCGCCAGGATCCGGTCGTACGCCTCCTTGAGCGTCGTGTACTTGTCCTTGATGTACCCGTGGAACTCGGAGTTCGTCGAATTCATCACCGTGAGGTCCTTCAGGCCCGAGATGACCTGGAGACCCGTGGTCTCGCTGTAGGTGATCTGCGCGGTGCGCACCTCCTGGCCCTTGAGCGCGAAGGAGTGCTGCTCCTTCCGCGTCGGGACCGGGATGCGCTCCCAGGCGAATTCCTCGATGCGGATCTGGGCCTCGCGGATCGGCGCCTGCGAGGACACGAAGTGCTTGGCGAGCAGGATGCCGAAGGCCTCCGGGGACTCGATGCCGTGCTCCTTGCCGAAGGCGTACACCGTGTTCTTGGTGGTGTCGGTCGGCAGGCAGTTGGCGTTGTCGCCGGTGAGGTGGACGTCGCGGAACTCACCGCGGAGCGCGACCGAGACGTTGAGGTCGCGGATCTCGTGCCAGGAACCGTCATTGCCCTTGCGGGTGACCTTCACGATGCGGTTCTCGGCCTTGCCGTACTGGTTCTGCGCCAGGACGTGCTTGCTCATGCTGTCTTCCTTCGGGTACTCGGGAACACGGAGTCCGTACTACTGGGACCCGTACGCCCGGCGTCCAGCGGTCTTCCCGCTCCCCGCCGTTCGGCCCCGAGGGGCCGCCCCGGGACTGACGTGCATCCCGGTCCGTAGGTGCTTGGCCTGTTTTGCGTTCGCGGCCTGCACGGATTGCAGCACGTGTGCGGCGGGTTGACCACCGTACGGATCCTCCGAACACCGGCACCGCAGGATTGGGCGACCCCACAGACGCACAGGTCAGACGGTGTGTGCGTCGGCCACCGTCAGCGCCTCGTCGAGAATGCGCAGCCCCTTCTCCACGTCCTGGGGCGCAATGTTGCAGGCCGGTGCGATGTGGATCCGGTTGCCCGCGACGAGCGGCCAGAGCCCGCCTTTCTTGCACGCGGCCGCGAGCTCCGCCATCGGCGCGTTGTCCGCCCCGGCGGCGTTGTACGGGACCAGCGGCTCGCGCGTCCGCTTGCTGCGGACGAGTTCGAGGGCCCAGAACGTGCCGAGGCCCCGAACCTCCCCGACCGAGGGGTGGCGCTCGGCGAGCGCGCGCAGGCCGGGTCCGAGGAGCTCGGCGCCGGTGCGCGCGGACTGCTCGACGATGCCCTCCTCCTCCATCACGCCGATCGTGGCCACGGCGGCCGCGCAGGCCAGCACGTGCCCGGAGTAGGTCAGCCCGCCCGGGTAGGGCCGGCGGGCGAAGGTCTCGGCGATCGCCGCCGAGATGGCGACCCCGCCGAGCGGCACGTAGCCGCTGGTCACGCCCTTGGCGAAGCAGAGCAGGTCGGGGGTGACGTCCCCGTGCTCGGAGGCGAACCACTTCCCCGTGCGCCCGAAGCCGACCATGATCTCGTCGAGGATGAAGACGATGCCGTAGCGGTCGCAGAGCGCCCGCACTCCGGGAAGGTAGCCGTCGGGGTGCACGAGCACGCCGGGGGCGCCGCCGACGGTCTCCAGGATGATCGCGGCGATGGACTGGGGACCCTCGAAGACGATGGTGTCCTCAAGGTGGCGCAGGGCCCGCTCGCACTCCTCGGCCTCCGTCGTCGCGTAGAAGGGCGAGCGGTAGGCGAAGGGGCCCCAGAAGTGCACGACGCCGGCGGTCGCGGAGTCGTTGCCGAAGCGGCGGGCGTCACCGGTCAGGTTGATCGCGGTGGAGGTGGCGCCGTGGTACGACCGGTAGGCCGACAGCACCTTCGGGCGCCCGGTGTGCAGCCGGGCCATGCGGACGGCGTTCTCCACTGCCTCGGCCCCGGCGTTGGTGAAGAAGACCTTGTCGAGGTCGCCCGGGGTGCGCTCGGCGATCAGCCGGGCCGCCTCGGAGCGCACGTCGACGGCGAAGCCGGGTGCGACGGTGCACAGCCTGGCCGCCTGCTCCTGGATGGCCGCGGTGACCTTGGGGTGCTGGTAGCCGATGTTCGTGTAGACCAGGGCGCTGGAGAAGTCGAGGTAGCGGTTGCCCTGGTAGTCCCAGAAGTACGAGCCCTCCGCGCCGGCGACGGCGAGCGGGTCGATGAGCTCCTGCGCCGACCAGGAGTGGAAGACGTGCTTCCGGTCAGCGTCTTTCACGGTCGTGAGGGCGTCGGCTTCTGCGTTCATAAAACGAGAGTAGTCGTCCAGGATGTGGACACGGGGTGGGTCGCCGGTCACTTGTCGGAGTAGCTGAAATCTCCGACGGTCCAGGCACTGACGTCGGCCACGGCGATCCGGTACATGCCGCCCGTCTCGGGGATGCCCACCGGGCCCTGGAGGATGCGGGCCACGTGGAAGTGCAGGTGGGAGGGCGGTCCGGCGGGACGTCTGGCCGGGGTTCCGGGCGAGCTGAAGATCTCGGCGAACGGGCCCAGCTGGTCGGAGTCCCGCAGGACCTCGGCCACGCGCTGGCGCCAGACGTGCTCGGGGGCGAGGCGGCCGGTGATGACGGCGCCGTTCACGACGACCGTCAGGGACATCTGATTGGTCTGCTCCGACTCGACCATGGCGGCGATGTCGCGGAGCAGGTCGTCAGGGATCGACATGGGCAGGGACTCTAGCAAGCGGCGCCGGCCGCGGCCGGCGCTTCCGCCGCGACGGCGGCCGATTCCCGGCGGGCGCGGGGCGGGCGGGCGCGGGGCGGGCATGGCCGCGGCCCGCACGCAGAGGTGCGGGCCGCGGGCCCGTCCGCCCGGACGTCGGCTTCGGTCTCGCCGTCGGCCTCGGCTTCGGTCTCCGCTTCGGCGTCAGGCGGGAACGATGTTCTCGGCCTGCGGTCCCTTCTGGCCCTGCGTGACGTCGAAGGTGACCTTCTGGCCCTCCTGGAGCTCACGGAAGCCGGAAGTGGCGATGTTCGAGTAGTGGGCGAAGACGTCCGCCCCGCCGCCCTCCTGCTCGATGAAACCGAAACCCTTTTCCGCGTTGAACCACTTCACGGTGCCGGATGCCATGCGAATTCTCCTTTGGGGCCTTGCCCGGGCCGCACTGTGCGGACCCGGCGTCGCCGAGATGATTGCCCCGACCGGACATGTGAACCGGAAATGAAAAGTGCGCCCACCGGAAGATAGGGTGAGAGCACTTGTAAGTTTTTTGGGGACCACAACCGCAACTGGCGTCACCGTAGCACAGTGATTACCGGAGAGCCGGGAAAGCCTTTCCGTTTGGATATTCGGCGCCGCGCCTCCCGATATACGGTCCTGAAATCCAATGAAAGGTCGTACGGTCATATGGTCAGGCCCCGATGCGCAGCAGTGCGAGGGTGATGTTGTCCGGGCCTCCCGCGTCGATCGCGGCCTTCCACAGTTCGAAGGCCGCTCTGCCATCGTCGTGCACCCGCAGCAGTTCCTCGATCGTGTCGTCCGGCACCGGGTCGGTCAGCCCGTCGCTGCACACCAGGTAGCGGTCGCCCTCCGCCAGCGCGAAGGTCTCGATGTGCGGGGTGATCGCACGGCGGCCGCGGCTTCCCCCGAGCACCTGCGTGACGGCCGAGGTGGTGCGGTGGCCGGGCGCCGGGGGCGGGCTGTCGTCCACGCTCACCTGGTGCAGTCCGTCGCGGGCCGCGTGGAACACCTTGCTGTCGCCGACGTTGAAGGACAGCAGCGACTCGGTCAGCACGAGCGCACCCGCGACGGTGGTCCCCATCGCGGTCAGGTCGGGCCGGCCGTCGGCGGCCGAGTACACGGCGTCGTTGCACAGGTCCAGCGCGTCACCGACGGCCTCGGCGCAGTTCAGTGCGGGGCCGAGCGAGGAGAGCTGGCGGACCACGAGCTCGCTGGCCACCTCCCCCGCCGGCTGCCCGCCGAGCCCGTCGGCGACCGCGACGACCAGCGGTCTGCCGAACGGGAACACCAGCGTCTGGGGGTTCTGGGTCACGGTCCCGCACAGGGTCCACGGCCCGATCACGAGGCTGTCCTCGTTGTGCTCGCGGACCAGCCCGACATGGCTCAGGGCGGTCACAGCTATGTACGCCACTCGACGTCCCGCCTCTCCGCAACGGCACCGGAAGACGCGTCCTTCGCCACCATTGTCGCGCCGCTCCGGCATGCGGGGCGCGGTCTGCCGGAGGACGCTGGTCCTGGAGCTGCCTGTCTCCCGACGGCGGCCGGGCCAGGAAGGACTGCCGCAGATGTTCGCGAGGCTGAGCACCTACCAGGGTTCCCCCGTCCCCGCGGAGGGAGACCTGGAAGCGCATTCGGAGGAGATCGTCCGGCAGGTGCGGGACGCGCCCGGCTTCCGGGGCGTCTACTACCTGGTCGACCGGGCCACCGGTCAGGCCAGGTCGCTGACCCTGTGGGAGGACGAGCGGAGCATGCGGGACAGCGAGGAACTCGCCGACCGGATCCGCGAGGAGACCGCCCGACGGGAGGGGCAGCAGGTCGTCAGGGTCGAGCACTTCGAGGTGGGCTTCAGCCATCTGGGGCCGTAGCGGCAGCACCCGGCGCACGCGTCTCGGCGCGGCGTGAGAGCGACGTACGAAGGACGAGGAGCGATGGTCATGGGCAAGCTCTCGATCGACCAGCTGCGGGAACGCGTACGCGGAGCGGTCGTCACACCCGGCGACGACGCCTACGAGGAGGCGCGGGCCGTCCACAACGCCATGATCGACCGGAGGCCGGCCGCCGTCGTGCGGTGCGCCAACACCGGGGACGTCATGGCGGTGGTGGACTTCGCGCGGGAGAACGGGCTGGACCTCGCGGTGCGCGGCGGCGGCCACAGCGTGCCCGGCTTCGGCACCTGTGACGACGGCGTGGTCGCCGACCTGTCCGGCATGCGCGGGGTGCGCGTCGACGCCGCGCGCCGCACGGCCCGTGCGGAGGGCGGCGCGACCTGGGGCGACTTCAACGCGGCGACCTACGCCTACGGGCTGGCCACCACCGGAGGGATCATCTCGACCACCGGCATCGGCGGACTCACCCTCGGCGGCGGCATCGGCTACCTGTCCCGCGGACTGGGCCTGAGCTGCGACAACCTGATCTCGGCCGATGTGGTGACGGCGGACGGCCGCGTCGTGGTCGCGAGCGAGGAGGAGAATCCGGACCTCTTCTGGGCGCTGCGCGGCGGCAGCGGGAACTTCGGCGCGGTGACCTCGTTCGAGTACCGGCTGAGCCCGGTCAAGGACATCTACGGCGGACCGATGCTCTTCGAGTTGGACGACGCCGCCACGGTGCTGCGCTCCTTCGCCGACTACATCGCCGACGCCCCGGAGCAGCTCGGCGGCTTCCCGGCCTTCCAACTGGCCCCTCCGCTGCCGTTCATCCCGGAAGACCGGCACGGCGACCCCTTCGCCCTGATCGTGGCGTGCTGGACCGGGCCGCTGGACGAGGGTGAGCGGGCCCTGCGGCCCTTCCGCGACATCGCGCCGGTGGTCGCGGAGCACGTCGGCCCCATGCCGTACCCGGCCCTCAACAGCGCGTTCGACGCGCTCGTTCCGCCCGGTCTCCAGCACTACTGGAAGGCCAACTTCGTGACGGAGCTGACCGACTCCGCGATCGAGGCGCACCTGGTGCACGGCCCGAAGGTGCCCGTCGTGAACTCGACGGTGCACATCTACCCGATCAACGGCGCCTGCCACCGCGTCGGACCGGACGAGACGGCCTTCGCCTACCGCGACGCCAACTTCGCCACCGTCATCGCCGGGATGTGGCCGGACCCCGCGGACAACGAGGCGAACACCGCCTGGGTCCGCGACTACTACGAGGCCACCGCACCGCACTCGGAGGAGGGCGGCTACATCAACTTCATGGCCGAGGACGACCAGAGCCGCATCAGGGCCAACTACAAGGGGAACTACGACCGTCTGGCCGAGGTCAAGCGGACCTACGACCCGGGCAACCTCTTCCACCTGAACCAGAACATCCAGCCCGCCGCCTGAGGGCGTGCGGATGCGGAGCGTGTCCGGTTATGCATAGTTTGTCGTAGTACCGGAAGATCCCGTACGCCTGGTTTGCCTGATCGAGGAAGGCCCCTCCATGAAGCGTTTCCCGGTGGTCGGTGTGCTCTGCCTGAGCGCGGTGTTCGGCCTCAGCGCGTGTTCCGACGACAGTCCCTCCCCCGCCGAGGAGGCCACCGAGGCCGCGGCCGCCCTGTGCACGGACCTGAACGCCCTCAAGGCCGACAACGCCAAGCTGAAGGCCCTGGATCCGGCCGTCGCCACCAAGGACCAGGTCAAGGACGCCTACGACGCCGTCCAGCAGGACTGGGAGAACGTCAAGGAGAACGCGAACAAGCTGAAGGACGCGGAGCGCGAGGCGGTGCAGTCCGCCGCCGAGAACCTCAAGAAGGGCTATCAGGACCTGCCGGGCGACACGACCGGCCAGGCCGCGCTCACCCAACTGCAGCCGCAGATCCAGTCGCTGGAGCAGGCCACGACGGCCGCCGCCTCCGGTCTGAAGTGCTGACGGCCGGGTGACCGCCCGGATCCCCTCCCTCTGTGCGGAAAGGACCCCGTCCGGTTCCCGGGCGGGGTCCTTTCTGCGTACGGCGCGGGCGCGCGGACCCAGGGCGGTGGCTCAGAGCTCCTCGTCGTCCGTGCCCGGCGGTTCCCCGTGATCCCCGCCGGCCCGCCTGCGCATTCCGATCTTCATCGCACCGAAGAGGGCCTTGGCGATCACGCCCACCACGATCAGGTCGGCGATCATCTGCACGGTGACCAGCACCCGCCCGGTCCCGGTCGTGGCGACGATGTCGCCGAAGCCCACGGTCGCGAACACCGTGACCGTGAAGTAGAGGGCGTCCGTCCGGTCCAGGGGCTCGGTGAAGCTCGCCGGGACGTTCTCGGACAGCATGAAATACGTCGCTGAGAAGATCATCAGGAAGAGCGGTACGGCGGTCGCCATGGCCTCAAGAGCGCTCAGCCTCGGATACTCCGACCGGGTGATGGCATTGACCTGCCAGACCGTCAGCAGGGTGAAGGCGAGCAGGCCCAGCACGAGGGTGAGGACGGTCAGGGCGCCGAACCCGCCCTCCATCGGCGCCAGGTAGTACAGCCCGGTGAGCACGACCACCGAGCCGGTCCCGCGCAGGCAGTGGCCCAGCAGGGCGCGCCGCCGGCGGCGGGCTGCATTGCGTTCCATGCCTTCAGGAGAACGGCCCGGACCGCATCCGGCGACCGGAGCACCACGCCCGTCCGCGGGCCGCCGTCAGCGCGTGAGCTCGTACAGGCTCCTGCCCACCAGCCACAGGCCCAGGACGAGGCAGGCGAGGACGATCGCAGGGTCCTTGTGGTCCGACAGCCACGCCCGCATCCCGGTGAGCGCCAGCGCGGCCCGCTCGGGCGCGAACACCATGAACAGCTCCATCGCCAGGAGGGTGGAGGAGGCCAGGACGCAGAAGCCGAACAGGGCCAGGTACGTGGCGCCGTCGGACAGGTTCGCCTCGACGACCGTCGCGGCGGCCGCCCCCACCATCCCCCACGGCTGGAGGAGTACCGCGATCCCGGCCGCCGACCACGCGGACGCCCGGTCCATGCGGGAGAGCGCGCGCGGCTCCTCGGCCGGTCCGGATCCCGCCCCTTCCGCGTCCGGGGCGACGCCCCCCACCGGGCGCCGCCGGCGCCGGTGTTCGGCGTACCCGACCAGTGCGATGCCGATGGCCAGCCGGACCGCGAGGCCCGCGGTGGACGGTGGGGAGCGCGGCGGCGGGGGCTGGCCCCCGGTGAGGAGGAGGACGACGGCGATCACGGCGACGAGGCAGCCCAGCCAGGCGAGGATGAAGGCGAGCCCCTTCCACAGACCGCCGGGCGCGGACACCACCAGGACGAAGGCCATGATGGGCAGCGGATAGAGCGTGATGATCAGCCCGATGACGATCAGGTCAAGCACCATCGGCTTTTCCCCATCGGTGGGTCGGCCCCTCCCCGGGAAGGGGGAAGACAGTGCTCATGCGTCCATGGTCGCGTCGTCCCGCGCACGGGTGCAAAAGATGCCCCACCGGCTCCGCATGCGCCGCGGCGGAGCCGCCTGTATCACTGGAGTACCACGCGCACGATCGGAGTCGGATATGGACGACTATCCACTTCTCAACCTCTTCTGGACGATGCTGTGGTTCTTCCTGTGGGTCATGTGGTTCTTCCTGCTCTTCAAAGTCATCACGGACATCTTCCGTGACCACAGCCTGCACGGCTGGGGGAAGGCGGGATGGCTCATCCTGGTGCTGCTCGTCCCCTTCATCGGCGTGTTCGTCTACGTCATCGCCCGCGGCCGCAGCATGCACGAGCGCGACGCCAGGCAGGTCAAGGAGAACGAGGCGGCCTTCCGCTCGTACGTCCGGCAGGCGGCCGGCAGCGGCAGCGGCGGCAGCGCGGACGAGCTGAGCAAACTCTCCGCGCTCAAGGACAAGGGCGACATCAGCCAGGAGGAGTTCGACCGGGCCAAGGCCAGGATCCTCGCCTGAGCCGCACGACCCGGGGCGGGTCCCGCCCGGCCCCGGGTCGGGACCTGCCCGGCCTCATCCGCGCGCCGACCGGTCACCGGCTCCCGGCTCCCCGGTCACCCGGTCCCGGTGCCGCCCCCGCAGCGGGCGCCGCTCCGCCTTCCGTGCCGTCGGCGACCCGGCCGCCGGCCGCCAGCAGGGCCAGTACGGCGAGCACCACCAGCAGGATCAGCACCAGCAGCAGCACGGTCAGTACGGTCGGGTGGTTCCACAGGGCGAACACGAGCGCCACGGCGAGGAGCACGCCCACCGTGAGCGCGTGGCGGTGGGCCTCCACCCACCGGCCCGCCGTGCCGGTGTGCACCCCGTGCCCGGCGCCCCAGCGCGCCGCGGAGTCGGCCGTACGGTCGGCCCGCCCGCGCACGCCGCGCGGCAGACGGCCGGCGCCGGACAGATAGGCGCCGAGCGCCACGACGATCCCGAGGACCATCGCGGTCCGCAGACTGACCCGCAGGAAGCGCACCAGCGTGTCGAAGACGGCCGCTGCCGCAGCCGGGGACTGGACCTCCGCGGGCAGGTGGTCGAGGTAGTAGTGGCGGCCCACCACCAGGGCGACGGCGACGAGCAGGCAGGCGAACGCGGCGCACAGCGCGGTGGTCACCAGGGCCCGGCGCCGTCGCCGGGCGAGCAGCACGCCGGCCGCGCCGAGGACGACCGTAATGACGGGAAGCCAGTTCCCGAGGACGTCGAGCAGGTGCACCGCGCCCCGGATGCGGCCCAGCTCGTCGCTCTGGAAGAGCACCATCTGCTTGTCGACCTCGGGGATCTTGGCCGCCGGGGAGACCCCGGCGGCCACGAGCTCTTCCTTGACCTTGTCGACGGCCTCCCCGACATCGAGCGTCACGGTGCCGCCGTCGACCCCGACCGCGCCGCGGCCCTTGCCGGTGAGCGCGTGCACCACGGCGCCGTGGGCGGTGCGGTTGGCCACCGTCCACACGTCCTCGAACAGGTCGCTCTCCACGATCCGGGTCGCCACCCCGGAGACGACCTGGTCGGCGGCCGCGTCCAGCTGGGGGCCCAGCAACTTGACCGCCGAGCCCACGCTGGGCGGCAGCCCCTGGGACTCCAGCCACTTCGCCAGGTCGGCCGTGATTCGGGAGCCGTCCACCTTCGCATCGGCGGCCTCCGTGATGCGGTGGACGGCGGCCTGCTGGATCGCCGGGTTGGAGGCGAGCGGCCGCACCGTGGCGACGTACCGGTTGGTGTCCAGCACGATGTCGTGCACCCACACGGTGAGCAGGGAGACCGGCACGAGGATGCACGTCAGCGTGATCAGCACGGCCGAGAGGGCGCTCTTCGCGATCCTCCCCCCGCGGGATCCGCCGCCGGGGGCGGCCGGCGGGGCGGCCGGCGGGGTGGTCGGCGGGGTGGTCGGCGCCGCCCCGGGCGGGTCGCCGGGTGACGGGGACGGCTCGCTCATGGCACTCCCGGGGACGGCTGGGCAGCGACGGGGCGCGGCGGAAGGCCGCGCCCTGCCATTGGACCCGGACCGCCACGGGACGCGCCTGTTCAGCTGGGCCCTCCAGGTGACGGCCCTTCGGCCTGCTACGCGTCGGAGACCGCGCGCAGCGGGCTCAGCGCCGCCGCTCGTCGGGCGGGGACGACGGCGGCCGCCGCGCCGATCGCCAGGGACAGCAGACACACCAGCAGCAGGGTTCCCCACGGGACCACCAGCGCGTAGTGGGCCATGGCGCCGTTGGCCAGCGAGCCGACGGCCCAGGCGCTGAACACGCCGGCCAGCAGTCCCAGCAGGGTCCCGAAGGCGGCGACGATCACGGCCTCCAGCCGGATCATCCGCCGGACACCGGCCCGGTCCATGCCGATGGCGCGCAGCACGCCGATCTCCCGGGTCCGCTCGGCGACCGACATGGCCAGGGTGTTCACGATGCCGAGCGCACTGATCACGACGCCGATGGCGAGCAGCCCGTACATCAGGGTCAGCAGGTCGCCGACGCTGCCCGCGGCCTCGCGGACGAGTGCCTGCCGGTCCTGGACCTTCAGCAGCGGGTTGCCGCCCACCGCGGTGCGCAGCCGCTTCTCCACGGCGTCGGAGGCGGCGCCGTCGTCCGTGCGCACCAGGACCCGCTGGGCGGATCCGGGCAGGACGCCGTGCTGCCGCACCTCGCCGAGGTCGCCGAGCGCGTCGCCGGCCACGGGGTTGTCCTGGTAGACGCCGACGACCGTGTACGGGGTCAGGTCCCGGCCGCGTCCGATGCGGGCGGCGACCCGGTCGCCGGCGGCGAGGCCCTGCTCCCGGGCGAGGGAGGCGGAGACGGCGATCCGGCCCGGCCCGAGCCCCTTCGCGGAGCCGTCGACGAAGTCCAGCTCGATGACCGCGTCCACGACGGCCGGGTCCACCCCGGCGATCCGACGAACCCCGCCGCCGACGAACAGCGACACGTCCGCGACGGCCGCCGCGGTCCGCACCCCGGGGGCGGCGGCCACCCGCCGGACGGCGTCCGGGTCGATGCCCGCGGTGGGCGTGCGGGTGCCGATCACGTAGTCGGCGCCGAGTCCCGCCGCGGCCTGCCGGTCCAGGGCCTGCGCAGTGGAGTGGCCGACGACCGCGAGCCCGGCCACCAGCGCCGTACTGACCATCAGGGCGGACGCGGTGGCCGCGGTGCGCCGCGGGTCGCGCAGCGCGTTCTCCCGGGCGAGCCGGCCGACGGCCCCGAACCGGTCGACCGCCCGGCCCGCCAGCCGGATCACCGGCGCGGCGAGCAGCGGCGCGAGCACGATCAGGGCGACGACGAGGAGGCCGCAGGCGAGCATCGCGTCCTGGAGGTTGCGGACCGAGGCGTCCTTCACCCCGCTCAGCGACACCAGCAGCCCCGCGCCGAGGACGAGCGGGACCAGCCCGGCGGCGGCGCGCAGCCGCGAGCGCGTCGCGGACGGCGGCCGGTGCGCCGAGCGCATCGCCTCGACCGGCGCGACCTTCGCGGCCCTGCGGGACGGCAGCCATGCGGCGAGCACCGTGACGCCGACGCCGACGCCGAGCGCGGCCGCCACCGGACGCGGGCCGATCACCAGCGGCCCGTCGGGCAGCGCGTCCTGCGCGGTGCTGAGCAGGCCGGGCAGTACGGCCGCGACCCCGAGGCCGAGCAGGAATCCGGCGGCGGAGGAGACCAGGCCGACGAGCGCGGCCTCGGCGAGCACGGAGCCGGTCACCTGACGCCGCGAGGCCCCGATCGCCCGCAGCAGCGCGATCTCCCGGGTGCGCCGGGTCACCAGCATCGTGAAGGTGTTGACGATGAGGAAGGAGCCGATGAACAGCGAGATCCCGGCGAAGACCAGCGGCAGCTTGGCGTGCCCCCGGGTCAGGGTGCCGACGTAGAGGGCCTGCCCGGCGGCCTGGGCGGCGCCGGTGGTGGCCTCGGCCCGCCCGGCGGGCAGTACGGAGGCCACCCGGCCGGAGAGTTCGGCCTGGCTCGTGCCGGGCGCGGCGGCCAGGTCGATCCCGGTGTACCGGCCGGGTGAGGCGAACAGCTGCTGGGCGGTGGCCCGGTCGAACAGGGCGAGGGTGCCGCCCGCGGTGACCCGGGTGTCCTGCGTGGTCACGATGCCCACGAGCCGCTTGGCCATCACGGGGCCGTCGGTGGCCAGGGTGATCGTGTCGCCGAGGCGGAAGCGGCCGGCGGCGGCCGTGCCGCGGTCCACGGCGATCTCCCCGCCGGTGCGTGGTGCGCGGCCCTCGACCAGCGGGTAGCGGCTGTCCTGGCCGTCCGCGCCGGGTAGGTGGGCGGCGCCGAGGTTGGCCCAGGCACGGCCGGCCCGAAGCGGGGTGCCGTCCGAGGCGGACAGGGTGGCCGAGCCGTCGGCGGCGGGCCGTACGGCGGCGACACCCGGTACGCCGGCCAGCTTTCGTACCAGGGCGTCGTCCAGGACGCTCGTGCGGTCTTCGCCGGGTGGTGCGTCCGGGGCGTCCTTCGGGGTCACGGTCACCGCGATGCCGGCGAAGTTCTTCGAGGCGGCGGCGCGGTAGGCGGCGGCGGAGGAGTCGGCGAGGACGAGGGTGCCGGAGACGAGGGCGACACCGAGACAGACCGCGAGGACGGTCATGGCCAGACGGGCCGTGTGCGCGCGCAGGTTGCGCAGGACTGTTCGCAGCATGAGGAGCTTTCAGGGTGCGGGGTGCGGGGTGCCGGTACCGGGAGACGGGGGGCGGTGAGCCGGTCAGCGGGTGCGGTGGCCCGCGCCCTCTCGGTGCATCCCGCGCCCGTCCCCGTTCCCGCGCCCGTCCTCGACCCCGAGCATCAGGTCGAGGACGGCGGCGCAGGACGGCTCGTGCAGTTCGTCGACGACGTGGCCGTCGGCGAGGAACAGGGCCCGGTCCGTGGAGGCGGCGGCCGCCGGGTCATGGGTGACCATCACCACTGTCTGCCCCAACTCCCGTACGCAGTCGCGCAGGAAGCCGAGGATCTCGGCGCCGGAGCGCGAGTCGAGGTTCCCGGTCGGCTCGTCGGCGAAGACGATCTCGGGGCGGGAGATGAGCGCCCGCGCCACCGCCACCCGCTGTTGCTGGCCGCCGGAGAGCTCGGCCGGGCGGTGGCCCAGCCGGCCCGCCAGCCCGACGGTGGCGACGACGGCCTCCAGCCAGGCGGCGTCGGGCCGGCGCCCGGCGAGCCGTAGCGGCAGCGTGATGTTCTCCAGTGCGGTCAGGGTGGGCAGCAGGTTGAACCCCTGGAAGACGAAGCCCACCTTGTGCCGCCGCAGTGCGGTCAACTGCCGGTCGTTCAGCGAGGACAGCTCGGTGGCGCCGATGCGAGCCGAGCCGGAGGTCACCGTTTCCAGTCCGGCCAGGCAGTGCATCAGTGTGGACTTGCCGGATCCGGAGGGGCCCATGACGGCGGTGAACCTGCCCCGGGCGAAGTCGACCGTCACCGCGTCCAGGGCGGTGACCCGGGTGTCCCCCTTCCCGTACACCTTGGTCAGACCGGTGGCGCGGGCGGCCGGTTCGGGGGAAGGAGAGAACTGAGACATGGGGACTCCGCCTCGGGTGCGAGGAGCGACGGTCCGCACCCGACAAGGGCGGCCGGACCGGGGGACGCATCCATGCTCACCGTCCTGACCTGCGCGGACATCGTGCTGGAGGCGGGAGTTGAGCTATGTCCCGAGGAAGGCGGGGGGCCCGCCGCCTCTGCCTTCGGGCACAGCCGGGGCGGGGCCGCCTCCGCCTTCGGGCAGAGGCCGGCGCAGGGCCGCCGTCAGGAGGCCAGGCCCGTCCGGTGGGCGAGGAGGGCCGCCTGCACCCGGCTCGCCGAGCCGGTCTTCTCCAGGATCGCGCCCACGTGCGTCTTCACCGTGCCGATCCCGATGCCGAGCCGTCCGGCGATGTCCTGGTTCGACAGACCCTCGCCCAGCATCGAGAGGACCTCTCGTTCCCGTGCGGTGAGCCGCGCGATCCGCTCGTCCGCGGGCGCCGGTGCGGACCCGGAGCCGTCGCGGCCGCCACCGCGCAGCATCCGGGCGATCACCGACCCCGTCACGCCCGGGGAGAGCACGGAGTCGCCCGCGGCGGCCGCGCGTACCGCGGCGATGAGCTCCTGCGGGCCCTCGTCCTTCAGGAGGAAGCCCGCGGCGCCCTCGCGCAGCGCCGTCAGGACGTTGTCCTCGTCGCCGAAGGTCGTCAGCATCACCACGCGCGGCGCGGGATCGAGGGCGAGCAGCGGTGCGATCGCGGCCAGACCGTCGCACACCGGCATCCGGATGTCGACCAGCGCCACGTCGGGCAGGTGGGCGGCGGCCAGTGCGACGGCCTGCCGTCCGTCGGCGGCCTCGGCGACGACGTCGATGTCACCCGCGTGCCGCAGGATCAGGCGGACGCCGTGCCGGATCATCGTCTCGTCGTCGGCGAGCAGGACACGGACGGGCCGGAGGGGCCGAGCGGGCTGGGCGGGCCCGGTGGGTCCGGTGGGCGGGACGGGCTCGGTCACGGGATCTCCCAGGGAGTGGAGTCCCGGACGGCCGGGACGTCGAACCGGTCGACGGCGATCAGCCGCTGCGCCGCGTCGAAGCAGTAGCGGGCGATGAGCAGGCCGCCGGGGTGCCGCTCCGTGGCGCCGTTGAAGGGGTAGAGGCAGCCCGCCGCACCGGCCGGACGCGGCGGCTCGTGGCCGGTGGCAGCGGCCCGTACGGCGCCGTTGTCATGAACGCCGAGCGCCGACACCTCCCCGTATGTCATGCCGACGCGCGGCAGCGGGGCGGGCCCGGTGCGGCCGGACGGCTGGGCGGCGTACACGAAGGCGATCCCGACGACCATGAGCGCGGACAGCGCGGCCAGCCCCAGGCCGAGCGTCAGGAACGCAGCGGTCCCGCGCCCGTCGGGCCCGGCCGCGGGCGGTCCGGCCGCGGGCGGTCCGGTGACGGGCGCTTCGAGGGTGGACGGTGGCCGGGAGGCGTCTGGCGCGGATGCGGTGCGCCCGGAGGCGGGGCCGCCCGCGGGCTCGGCCGGCAGGGCCGCCGCCACCCGGAAACCGCCGGACGGCAGCGCGGCGGCTTCGAACGTCCCGCCGAGCAGTTCGACCCGCTCGCGCAGTCCGGTCAGGCCGCGCCCGGTGCCTGCTTCCGCCACGGGCGCCGGCGGCCCGGGGCGCGCCCCGTTGCGCACACCGACCCGCACCTGCCCGCCGCCGTGCCGGACCGCCACGGTGACGTGCGCGTCCGGCGCGTAGCGGTGCACGTTCGTCAGGCCCTCCCGTACGACGCGGTGCACCGCCCGCCGGACCGGTGCGGGGCGGGCGTCGAGGTCCGGTCCCGTCCAGTCGAGCCGTACCGCGATCCCCCCGTCGCGCGACTGTGCGACCAGCGCCTCGATGTCGGTGCGCGTGCCGGTGGCGTCGGTGAGCGGATCGGGCCCGGTGTCGCGGCCGAGCGGCCCGAGCACGCCGAGGGCCTGGCGCAGCTCGCGCATGGCGTCGCGGGTGGTGCGCCGCACCAGGACGGCTTCCTCGCGCAGCTCCGGCGCGGCCCGTTCCAGAGCCAGTTCCAGCCCTCCGGCGTGCAGCGACACCAGGCTGAGCCGGTGGCCCACCAGGTCGTGCATCTCGGCGGCGATACGGGACCGCTCGTGGATGCGGGCCTCGCTGTCGGCCAGCCGGCGGGCCCGTTCGGCCGCGTCACCGCGCTCGCGCAGCGCCCGTACCAGGCGGCCCTGCTGCCCCTGCGCCGTGCCCACCAGGCCCGGGACGACCACGGCGGTCGGCGCGAGGGCCAGGCCGAGCGCCAGCCCGTACGCCGCCGACCCGGGGCCGAGCCACGGCCCGGCCGCCGTCGCGCAGACCACCAGGAGGAGCCCGGCGCAGGCCAGCAGCCGGGCCCGCAGCCGCGGCCGGGCCGTCCGGCGGGCCACGCAGTAGGCGGCCGCGGCCGTCACCGGCCCGACGGCCGGCACCGCTCCGGCCAGCGCGGCGAGCGCCGTGAGCAGCACGGCCCCGGGCAGTCGCCGGCGTAGCGCGAAGAGCCCGGTGCCCACGGCGAGGACCGCGAGCTGGAGGGACGGGTGGGGCAGGAACCCGAGGCGGCCGACGACCGCGTACACGCCCAGGCCGAGCAGGCCGGCGAGGCCCGCACCGGCCGTCCGCGCGACCGGGCGGCCGCGGGCAGGGTGCGGCGAAAGGCTGATGGGTCCCACGCCGACCAGTATCGATGCCGGATTCCGCGCCGGCATGGGCCGCGCGGACGATCCGCCCCTCTGCCGAAGGGCAGAGGGGTGGGGGACGGGGGGGAGCGGACGGGGACGGCGCCCGATCAGAAGGGGACGGCGACGTCCGGCCCGACGATCCCGAACAGCGCGCCCTCCGGGTCCCTCAGGGTGATCTCGTGCGGGCCGGGACCGGCGTCCGCCACCGAGACGGTGCTGCCGCCCAGGGAGGTCGCCGCCTTCACCGCGGTCTCCGGGTCGGGCACCCGGAAGTGGACGTGCCAGTGCGGCCGCAGGTGCGGGTCGGGTGCCTGGGCGAGCGTTCCGCCGTGCAGGCGGGCCACCGTGCGGCCCGCGTGGCGGAGCAGGATGCGGTTGTCCTCCTCCACGTAGGCGACCTCGCAGCACCCGGTGTGGGCACCGGCCCATTCCAGGACCTCGCCGTAGAAGATCGCGGCGTCGAAGGCGTTCCTGGTGCGCAGTTCGAGCCAGGCGGGCGCGGCCTCCCCGCCCATGCCCCAGTCGGGGATGGCGTCGCCCTGCCAGATCCCGAAGACCGCGCCGTCGAGGTCGGCGGCGAGCGCCGCGCGTCCCGTACCGAAGGCGAGGGGGCCGACGGCGACGGTCCCGCTGCGTTCGAGGATGCGCGAGGCGGTGACGTCGGCGTCGTCGACGGCGAAGTACGGGGTCCAGGTGACGGGGACCGTGACACCGGCGGGCACCGAACCGAGTCCGGCCACCGGGATCCCGTCACTGAACCCGACGGCGAAGCCCTCGCCGAGCCGGTCGCCGCCGAACCGCCAGCCGAGGACGGCGCTGTAGAAGGCCTGTGCGGCACCGACGTCGCGGGCCATGAGGCTGACCCAGCAGGGTGCGCCGAATGTTTCGTGACTCGATGTCGACACGCCTGTCATCCCCATCCGCCGGTGCGGCCCCCGGATGCCCCTCCCACGGTACTCGCGGGAGCTCCCGGGAAACGTCGGCCAACATCCTCGTGGTGCCACTGCCGCCGCCCACGCCGACACGGCGACCGGCACCCCACCCGGCGGAACGCCTCCCGTACGCCGCCGGTCGGCCGGTCGCTCGTGCTGCCCGCCTGCCCACCTGCCCGCCTGCCCCGCGTCACGGGTCGGGGCGGATGAGCAGCAGGGCGATGTCGTCGTGGTTGCGGGCGGGGTGCCCGGCGTGGCGCAGGAGGTTCTGGGCGAGGTCGTCGAGGTGGTGGACCGGGGTCCGGGCGAGCTGTCGGGCGAGGGCTTCGGTGGTGTCGTCGATGTCGGTGCCGGGGACCTCCACGAGCCCGTCGGTGTACAGCAGGAGCACGGCGCCGGGCGGGAGCGGGATGTCGGTGGTGGGGTAGTCGGCGTCGGGGTCGATGCCCAGCAGGAGTCCGGGGTCCAGGTTCAGGACTTCGGTGTGTCCGTCGGGGTGGCGCAGCAGCGGTGAGGGGTGTCCGGCGGTGGCGAGCCGGGCGCGCTGGTGGGCGAGGTCGAGTCGGACGACCAGGCAGCTGGTGAACAGTCCCGCGTCGAGGTCGGTCAGGAGGCGGTTGGTGCGGGCGAGGAGTTCTCCGGGTGAGGCGCCGGCGGCGGCGTGGGCGTGGACGGCGGTGCGGACCTGCCCCATCAGCGCGGCGGCGGCGGTGTTGTGGCCCTGGACGTCGCCGATCGCCGCCGTGGTGGCGGTGGGCGTGTGGATCAGGTCGTAGAAGTCGCCGCCGATGTCCATGCCGTGGCGGGCGGACTGGTAGCGGGCGGCGACGCCGAGGCCGGGGACCCGGGGCAGCGCGGGGGGAAGCAGGCCGGTCTGCAGGGTGTGGGCGAGGGTGTGCTGGGCGTCGTACAGGCGGGCGCGGTCCAGGGCCTGGGCGATCAGTCCGGCGAGGGAGGCGAGGAGGGCGCGTTCGGCCGGCGGGAAGGGGCGGGGCTGGTCATAGGAGAGCACGAGGCATCCGGTGTTGCGGCCGGAGGCGGTCAGCGGCAGGAAGGCCCATGCGTTCCTGGCGTCGTGGCGGGGTGCGCCGGGGTAGGCGCGCCGGAAGTCGGCGAAGTCCGGGAAGAAGAGCGGCTCGCCCGTGGCCCGCGCGTACGCCGTCGGGGTACGGGAGTCCAGGGGCGTGCCGTCGAGGCGGTCGACGAACTCCGTGCTGTAGCCGCGCCGGCCGATGACGTGCAGGCGGCCGTCCTCGACGACCATGAGGACCAGGCCCTGCGGGCCGAAGGCGGGCACGATCTGGTCGGCGGCCGCGTCGGTCACGTCACTGACGCTGGCGGCCTCGGCGAGGGCAGCCGCCAGGTGGGTGAGGTGGTACAGCCCGAGGGCGCCGAGCGACTCGTCGGACGGCGGGGCCGGTGAGGCGGCCGTCCGCCGCGGGGCGGGTGTGATGTGGACGCTGATGCCGCTGTCGTCGGGGTAGAGCTGGAAGAGCAGGGGCCGGTCCGGGGGGCGCACCGCGGTGAACGAGGTGGGCCGGCGGGTGACCACCGCCGCGCGGTAGCTCTCCTCGCTGACCGGTACGTGCAGCCACGGCACTGCTTCCCACGGCCGGAGCCCCCTGAGGGAGGCGGCATCGGCGCCCACCAGATCGGCGCCCGCGGAGTTGAGGAAGGTGAGCCGGCCCTCCAGGTCCAGTGCGCAGCAGCCGAGGGGCAGGCGTTCGGTGAACCCGAGTGCGGCCGCGGCCCGGTCGGGGTCGGCCGCCTCGGGCGGTGCCGGAAGGTAGCGGGGTTCCTCGGGAGGCAGCAGCGGGTCCCCCTGGGCGGCGGCCCGCTCCAGGACGAGTGCCGTGCGCCGGCAGCACGCGGTGACGGTCGCGCGCAGGCGGCTGCTCAGGTGCGGAGGCTGTTCGACGGGCCACACCAGCGCGAGGCCGCCCCACGCCCGAGTGCCGCTGAGGAAGGGAACCGCGGCGAGCGCGAAGTCGTAGGGGAGGACGATGCCCAGTTGCGGGTAACGGCGCGCCACCTGCTCGCCGCTCTCCAGCCAGATCGGCCGGCGTTGGCGCATGGCGTCCGTGACCGGGGTGGCCGCGTCGACCGAGGAGCGGGACCACGGCGCGGCGATCTGCCGGGACACACCGGACAGCAGGGTGAGCCACAGCAGCCGGCCGCCGGGCGGCAGGAGGTACAGCAGGCCGGCCGATGCGCCGGTCTCGCGCACCACGTCGGCCATGAGGGCTTCCACCTGCTCCATACCGGCGCCGGGTCCTGGGGCACGGAACGACGATCGCATCATCACCACCCGGTTCTCACGGTGACCGGTCCGCGCACGCGAGGCGGGGAGCCTCCTCCGCCTCCTCCGTGCCGACGTCCGGCCCCGCTGCGCACGGGCCCCGGCCGACGCCTGTGGCCCGCTTCGTCGGTTTCGTCCCGCTCACCGACCGCCCCGCGGCCTTCCGTGCCCGGACCGACCGCCACCGCGGCGGCGCCATAGGTGATGAATCCGCATGATTCCGCCCATATGAACACAGTACGCACGCGTACGCGGGGTGGCAGCTTGCGGACGCGCGGCGTCCCCCGTCGGCGCGGGCGGCCCCGTCCCGCCTCCGGAGGGTCGCCCCGCTCGCATGTGGATAACGGTTCGGTAACGCCGCGGGAGGGGGTGGAGCGGAGCGCATCGGTCCAGTTGAACGCCTCGCGAGAAGAAGGTTGAGGAAGCACATGGACGACGGCGGATGGGACCGTGCTGGTCCGGCGCCGGAGGGCGGGCCCCCGGACCGGGTGATCGCCCCCGATCGCCCGCGCGCCGGATCCTCGGCCCCAGTGCGGCCGAGGCTCTCTGCGAGACCGCCCCGCGCGGGGCGGGGCCGACGGCGTTCGGCCGAACGGCGGCGGAACCGCACCGCACCCGCCGTCACACCCCCTTCGGCGCCCTCGGAACATCGCGGACGCCCCACCCATGGAACGTACGTCTATTCTCGTCGGACGACGCCTGCCGGAGCTCTGGATTCCGGTAGGGCGCAACGGAATCGAGCTGCCGCCGAGCCTCCTGCGCGGGGCTGCCGCCCGGTCCTCCCGGAGCACCACGCACTGCGCCGTCCGGCCCGATTTCAGGAGCACCAATGACTGAGTACGCGGGGCTGTCCGTCGCCGAGCGGTCGGACGAGGAACTGGCGGAGTCGATACGCGGCGGTGCGGAGGAACGGGCGATGGCGGAGCTGTACGCCCGCCATCGGTCCGCCGTGCTGGCGTACGCGCGCACCTGCTGCCGCGACGCGCACACCGCCGAGGACCTTGCGGCCGAGGCGTTCGCGAAGACGCTGGAGGCGGTGCGGTCGGGCGGGGGGCCGACGGGGCCCTGGCGGCCGTATCTGCTGACCGTCGTCCGGCGTACGGCCATGGCCTGGGCCGACACGGCCCGTCGGGCCGAGCTGACCGAGGACGTCGAACGCTGGGAGCAGGCCGTACCGCACACCGGGGGCGGTGAGGAGTTCGCCCTGCGCGGTGAGGAGGACGACCTGGTCCTGCGCGGCTTCCGCGCGCTGCCCGAACGCTGGCAGGCCGTGCTGTGGCACACGCTGGTGGAGGAGGAGAGCGCCCAGCGGGTCGGCGCCATGATGGGCCTGAGCGCCAGTGGCGTGTGGTCCCTTGCGGAGCGGGCCCGGGAGGGGCTGCGCGAGGCCTACCTCTCGGAGCACGCCCACGGCCCCCGGGCATCGCACGAATGCCGCCGTCACAGCCCCTTGATGGCCGCGGCGGTGCGCCGGGGCCGACGCACCGCCGGGCGACGACTGGACCGCCACCTGGGCGACTGCGGTTCCTGCCGCAAGGCGTTCCACGACCTGACGGAGATCAACTCCCGGCTGCGCGTGGTGCTGCCCGGCGCCGTGCTGCTGTGGGGCGCCGAGAAGTACCTCTCCTCGTACGCCGTCACGGCCGCCGCCGCGGGAGGTGCGGGCGCGGCCGCCGGTGGCTCGGGCGCGGCTGCCGGTGGCTCGGGCGCGGCCGCCGGACTCCCCGCCGCGAAGCTCGTCGCCGTTTCACTGGCGGCCGCGACGGCGATCGGCGCCCTGGCCTACGTCGTCGTCCCGGAAGGGGCCGACACCAGGAGGGCCGCTCCGCCGGTCGTCCGCGAGACGTCCGGGCCGTCGCTGCCAACGAGGACGGCGGGACCCGCCGCCACTCCCGAGGCCACCCGCAGCCCCGCCCCCGGCTCCTCCCCCTCGGCCGTGCCGAGCATCCCCCTCGCGCGGACCGCACAGGCCGCCGCCGCCGTCGTCGCGCCCGCCGGCCCCGGCGAACGCACCCGGCTGCGGATCGACGCGACGGGGATGTGCATGGAGATCCCGGGGGGCAGCGGGCAGGCGGGAGTACAGCCGCGGGAGGCGGCGTGCACGGGCGCCGCGTACCAGGAGTGGGACGTGATCGCGCAGGAGAAGCGCCGTCGGGTGATGCTGCGCAACGGGGGCACCGGCATGTGCCTGACCCACACCGGCAGCACCGCGAGCGGCGCGCCGGTGCGGCAGGCCCTCTGCGACGCCACCAACCCGCTGCAGGTCTGGAGCATCAACCGGCACGACGACAAGGGCACCGCGGGCATCTTCACCAGCGACAACATGTACCTCGGCCTCAAGCAGTGGGCTCCCGCCGCCCGGGGGGAGGCGCACGACCCGCTGATCGCGACGAGTCCCCACTACTACCTCTCGCCGTCCCTGCACTTCCGTACCGACTGGTGAACCCGCCGGACGGCGGCTCCGCCGGTCCTCCCGCGCCCCGGCAGGCGCACCGCGCGCCGGACTCCCACGGGTAAAGAATCCGCAAAGCGCCGGGAGGTCCGGCGGCACGCGCCGCTCTCTGCTCGTGAGGAGCAACGGTCCAACGGAGTGCGGAGCATCATGGGACTCAGCCTGAATCGGCTTGCCGGAGCGGTGGCCGTGTCGGCGACGCTGTTCGCGGGCACGAGTGCGGTGGCCCTGCCGACCGCCGCGGACGGCGTGCGGGAGAACGGCGTCCTGCGCGGGTCGGCCGGACCCGCGTCCGCCGCCACCGGATCCCTCACCCGGGCCGGCGCGGGACACGGCGGGCCCGGCTCTCCGCAGGACGGGACATCGCGCGCCGCGGACGCCCGCACCGCGGACGCCCGCACCGCAGACGCCCGCACCGCAGACGCCCGCGGCGCGGACGGCGCGCGCCCGGCCGCCGACGACGCCGGCGCCACCGCCACCGTGCTGAGCACGGCAGTCGCCGCCTCCTCCCTGCTCCTCCTCTGCTTCTTCCTGCTGCGGGGCGGCCGCCACCGGCGCACCGGCCGCTGACCCCCTAGATCCGGCCGTGCCGGGCCGCCCCGCGCGGAGCCGGATCCGGCCCCAGGCCGGCTTCCGGGCCGGTGGCACGCCGTGCGGCCCGCCCAGAACGACGGCCGCACGTTCGGCGAGGCCCGTCCGAAGGGCCTCCGAGAAGAGGATGTACGCACGTGTCCCCGTCGACCTGCCCACGCTGCGGCGCCACCCGAGCGACCCGGGGCACGGACTGTCCCTGCCCCGGAAGCGGGGCGACCGCGCCCGGCGACCGCGAACCGTTCGCCCGCACCTGGGTGCGCCCCTACGTCGGCGCGGCGCAACACGGGCCCCCGGCCGCTGCCGAGGACCGGCACGGGACCGAACCGGATCCGGCCGGGGCGCACGGTGACGCCCCGGGACGCGTGCTGGGGATCATGCAGCCGTACGTGTCCTTGCGGCCGGAGCACGGTCCGCCGCGGGAACACCGCGCCGCCGGCACGCTCCCGCCGCACCCCGGCGCGGCGGTGTCCGCGCTCCACCCGCCGGCCGGTTCCGCGTCCTCAGCGGGGCAGGGCACTCCCCCCGCCCCCGATGGTCCGTACCCGCTCGGGGACGACACCCTCATCCTGACCCCGGTCGGTCCCCACCCGCTCGGGGACGACACCCTCATCCTGACCCCGGTCGGCCCGCGCCCCCTCACCGGCGCGGCCGCCGCACCCGGGGACGTGCCGGGGCCGCGCCGGACCCGTGGCAGGCGGCCGGCGTCGCACCGGCGTGCCGGCAGGCGCCGGTCGGCCGGGGCGGTGGGTCTGATGGCCGTGATGGCCGTGATGGCGGCGGTGGTCGGCGCGGCGATGCTCGGCGGCCCACAGGTGGATCCGCGCGCCACCGCGCAACGGGTGGAGTCGGAGCCGACGTCCGTCCCGCTGCCCGCCGTCGATCCCACGACCGCGCCGTCCCCCGGCGGTCCAGCGACCCCGGCCGCCGAGGGCACGGAGGGCGCCGCCGGTCCCCCCGATGCCGCGAAGCAGCCGTCCGGGCGCCCCGGCGTCACCCCGCCCAGACCCGCGGCCACCCCGCAGCAGGGCCCCGCCCCCCGGTGCGTCACACCGCACCTTCCCGGAGCGCCGTGCCCGTCCGCCGGCCGGCCCGAGACTCCGTCGCCCAGCCGACGGCCCCCCGACCTGTGCTGCGGTGCGAGCGGTCCCGAGGTCGCCGAGCTGCAGTACCGGCTACGGGTGCTCGGCCTGTACGAAGGCCGTCTGAACGGCGCCTACAACCAGCGGCTGACCGACGCGGTCGCCGCCTACCAGAGCAGCCGCCGCCTCACCGGAGATCCGCGCGGCTCGTACGGGCCGGAGACCCGGGCCGCCCTCCAGCGGGAGGTGCCCGGCGTCGATGCCCGGTGACCACCCGCGGGGCCGCGGCGCAGCGGAGCAGCTCAGATCGGCAGTTCCAGCCACACGGTCTTTCCGCGGCCACTGGGCGAGGTACCCCACGCGCTCGCCAGACTCTCCACGATGAGCAGGCCGCGTCCGTGCTCGGCCCGGGCGTTCCCCTCGCCGGACACGGAGACCGGCGACGGGACGGGCGGAGTGACGTCGGAGTCGCGCACCTCCAGCCGGATGTGGTCCGGGCCCTCGCGCAGGCGCAGGTCGACATGGCTGTCGGCATGGATCAGCGCATTGGTCACCACCTCCGAGGCCATGAGCTCCAGCGCGTCCGCGACGTCCCCGTGGCCCCAGTCGTGCAGGCTCTCGCGGACGAACCTCCGTGCGGCCCGGACACCTGGAAGGTCGTGCCGGCGGACCTCCATGCGGGCGAACCGGTACCGGTGGCGCGACAGTGCGCCCTCGTAGCGTGCCAGGAGCAGGGCGATGTCGTCGCGGCGCTCCGGCGGCGCGGGCAGGGCGGCGACCAGCCGGTCCGCGAGGCCTTCCAGGTTGTGTTCGGTGGCGGGAGGCCCGGCCGCCAGCAGTTCCCGGACCCGGGGCATCAGGTCGGCGTCCCGGGCACTGGTGAGGCCGTCGGTGTAGAGCAGGAGCAGAGTGCCCGGTTCGAGAAGGAATTCGACGCTCCGGTACGCCACGCCGGAGTGGACCCCCAAGGGCACGTCGACGGGCACGTCCGGGGTGTCGAGGCTGCCGTCGGGACGCCGCAGGAGCGGTGGGGGATGGCCGGCCGAGGCGACCTCGGCCGTTCCCTGCGCGGCGTCCACCCGGACGAGGCAGCATGTCGCCAGCAGGTCGGTCTCCAGCGCGGCGAGCAGGTCCCCGGTCCGGCTGAGCACCGCTGCCGGGCCGTGCTCCTCGCGGGCGTAGGCGAGCATCGCGCTGCGCAGCTGTCCCATCAGCATCGCGCTCTCCACCTTGTGGCCCTCGACGTCGCCGACGATCAGGCAGATCCGGCTGTCCGGCAGGGCGATGACGTCGTACCAGTCGCCGCCGATCCCGGAGGCCGAGGCGGCCGGCAGGTATCGCGCGGTCGTGACGATGTCCGGCAGGTCGCCCAGGATGCGCGGGAGCAGCCATTTCTGGACGCTCTCGGCGATGGCGTGCTTCTTCTCCCCGAGCCGGACGCGCTCCAGGGCTTGGGCGAGCAGGCTCGCCATCATCATCGCCGTCGCCTGTTCCTCCGGCGTGAAGTGGCGCTCGGCCGGGAAGCCGAGGGCGCACACCCCCACCGGGGTGTCGCCTGCGCGCAGGGGAAGGAAGGCCCAGGCGCGGCAGCCGTCGTCGGGCGCGTCGGGATAGGCGGCGAGGAGTTCGGCGCGGTCGGAGAAGAGCCGAAGGTCCCTGCCGCGCAGCGTGTCCGCGTAGGGGGACGGCGCCTCGGCGGAGGCTCCGTGGACCGAGCGGAGGGAGCCGGCGGCGGTGCCGTGGTGAGCCGTGACCCAGAGCCGTCCGCCTCCGAACCCGGTGATGACGAGGGACCCGGCCCGATAGGGCGCCATGATGCCGGTCCGGGCCACGTCGGCCACGGCATCCATGTCCGCGGCCTTGTTGAGCGCTTCGGACAGCTTGTGCAGCTGGTACATGAGGGTGGTCTCGTACGAACCGGGGATCCCGGGCAGTCCCCAGCCGCCCGACGGCTCGCCGTCGCTCGGCGGCGGAACGGAATCGACGGAGAAGACCACCGGGCGATCCGGGGGGTCCGGCGGACCGCCGCCTGCCGTGCCCGCCGTCAGACGGGCGGCCAGCCGGTCGCCGATGGCGCGGAGCTTGCGGCGCTGCGGAATGCTCAGGGTGCCGTCACGAGTGGGGAGCCGCACGACGGTCAGGGCGCCGAACCGGTGGCCGCCGCCCGACAGCGGGGTGGACATCACCGAATAGGGGAAGGGGACCAGCCGCGCGAGCCCCGGGTCGTCGGGCCTTGTCTCGGGCTCTCCGATGACCACGACCGTGCCGGTCCGCCACGCCCTCGCCGAGGCGTAGGGAGCGTCGACCGGGATCTGCTCGGGCATGGTGAAGATCACCGGAGGGGAGCCGCCGATCAGGGTGGCCCGCAGTCGGCGACGGCCCCGGTCCAGCAGGTAGACGATGCCGGTGACGGCGTCCAGCTCGACGAGCGCGTCGCGGATCGCCTGGCTCATCGGCCTCCCGTACGACGCCGCGCCGCCTGGGGCGGCAGACGGCCGAACGCCCTCGGGAACGGCCTCCCGGTCGGCAGCTGACATGGTGCTGATCTCCGCTCACCGGCACACCGGTACGGGCGCGGAACCGACGGGAACGTGGCTGTTCCGCGCGTCGACGATGATGCGCCCGTGCGGCGCACCGCCTCCCCGTCCATGATGCGCCGGACCGGCTCGGCAGGCGGCCCGCCGGCGCCCTGCCCGCCCGGAGGCGAGGGCCGGGCCCGCGCGCACCCTGCCGCAGGGCGATCATGCTCCTCCGGGTCCTGGCAGGCCCGAACGGGCCGCGGAAGCCCTCCCGGCCTGCGCAGGGACGGGGGCGATGACCGCCCTCCTCGTCGTCGGTCATACGGGTGACCACGACGAAGCGCGGAAGGCCCCGCCATGACCGACCTGCTCACCGCGCACCGCCGCGTCCCGCCGCGTCCCGTCCGCCGCTCCCGCATCGCGCCCCGCCGCACGATGGTCCGTGGCCGGGGGAGTGCCGGCGGGACCCCGCCCTGGCCGGCCCCGGGCGCCGGGGCGGGGTCCCGCGAGGGCGGCGCGGGCTTCTCCGTGCGGGTCAGCCGAGGCGGACCGTGATCTCGGGGAGGGGGATGTCGGACAGGTTGAGCCGGAACCCGACCACGGTCAGGTACGTCTGCGAGTCGGTCAGGGCGGAGGTGGTGGACGGCGCCAGGGTCTTCCCGCGCGTGCTCACCAGCAGGGACCAGCTCCCGCGCCGGTAGCTGCGGGACAGGTCGGGGCGGTCGCCGTTCGGGTTCGGCGTCCAGCCCTGCCGTTCCAGGTCGGCGCAGATCGCGTTCATCTCCGACACCGCGGAGGTCCGTTCGCGGACGGCCGTCCAGCCGGTCCTGTCCGAGTCGGCGCCGGTCGGGCCGAGCGGCCGGCCCTGCGCGGGGTCGAGGCCCGCCGCGCCGATCGCGGTCTGAATCGCCTCGTCCACGGCGTCCCGTGGCAGGGGCGGCGACGCGGACTCCGGCGTGGGCGCCGACGCGGACGGCGACGGCGCGGGCGCCCCCAGGCGGATGCGCCCGGTGTCGTCCCTCCGGATGAGGTCCGGAAAGGCCGCGGCGGCCAGACTCCCGATCAGGGCCACGGCCAGCCCGATCCACACCCTCTTCAACAGCGCGTTCAACGCCATCCCCCCCCGAGTGATCGTTGAGAGGAGTCTCACACATGCCGCCCGGCCCGGCGCCCGGAGGCCACGAGGGGCCGAAGTGCCCGGCCGTCAGGCCGGTCCGCCGTCGCCCACGGGCTGCGCCGGGCCCGGCGCCCGGTACGCGGCGAGGAAGGTGCGGACGCCGGCCGTCGCGTAGAGGTCGAGGTCGGCCTCCGTGTGCCGGGCGCCACCGTGGAACATGGCCTGGTTCACGGGGATCCACAGCAGCAGTCCGGCGAAGTGGTGGGCGGCCAGCACGGGGTCGTCGGTCCTGAGCGCCCCCTGGCCGGTCAGGCGCTCGAAGGTGGCCGCCAGGGTGGCCAGGACCCGCTCGAACCCGTGCTCGTACCAGGCGGCTCCCAGCGCGGGGAAGGTGTCGGCGTTGGCGATGATCAGCCGACGCAGCTGGATGACCCCGGGCTGGGTGAGGGTCGTCAGGAATCGGCGGGCGAGGCGGGTCAGGTTCTCGTCCAGGGTTTCGGCGTCGGCGGGTACGTCGGCCACGAGGTCGATCATGCCGTCGATGCGGTCGGTGGTGGCCATGACGATCTCGGCGAAGAGCTTTTCCTTGTCCGCGAAGTGCTTGTAGACGGTCTGCTTGGAGACCGCCGCCAGTTTCGCGATGTCGTCCATGCTCGTCCCCGAGTACCCCTTGTCCAGGAACACGGTGGTTGCGGCATCCAGGATCGCCTGGTGCTTGCGTGCCGAACGGCCGTCCATCTTCGACTCCCTCTCCACTCCGTATCCCCGCCTCCGAAGAGTACTGGACTGACCAGTACTCGTTTCGGTACTGTACCGTCTAGTTCCAAACGGCGCGGCCCTCCGGCCGTGCCGCCTACGCATGGGGGTTCACATGGGCAAGGTCACCTCGGCCGATGGCACGGCCATCGCGTTCGAGCAGCAGGGTTCGGGTCCTGCAGTGGTGCTCGTCGGGGGCGCGTTCATGACGCGGCACGAGTCGGCGGAGCTCGCCGGTCTCCTCGCCGAGCACTTCACGGTGATCACGTACGACCGCCGCGGGCGCGGCGACAGCGGCGACGGCCCGGCGTACGACGTGCAGCGGGAGGTAGAGGATCTGGACGCGCTGATCGGGCACGCCGGCGGCGAGGCCATGCTCTTCGGCATGTCCTCCGGCGCCGTACTGGCGCTGGAGGCCGCCGCCCGGGGCAGCGCCGTGACCCGGCTGGCCCTGTACGAGCCGCCCTTCATCACCGACGACAGTCGTCCGCCGCTGCCCGCCGACTACATCGCCCGGCTGGAGGAGCTGCTGGAACAGGGGGCGTACGGCGATGCGGCGGCGTACTTCCTGACCGCGGCCGCGGGTGTGCCCGCCGAGGCCGTCGCCGGCATGCGGCAGGCCCCGTTCTGGCCCGGCATGGAGGCCAACGCCCGGACCCTGCCGCACGACGGCCGGATCATGGGCGAGACCATGTCCGGCCGTCCCCTGCCCGCCGACCGCTGGCAGTCCGTGACGGTTCCCGTTCTCGTCGGCAGCGGCGACGCCGGCCCGCCGCACATGCTCACCGGCGCGCGGGAACTCGCCGCGCTCAAGGACAACTTCACCCTCCGGGTCTTCCCCGGCGAGGAGCACGCCATCGACCCCAAGCACCTCGCCCCGGTCCTGACCGGCTTCTTCAGCTTCGGGGAGCAGGCGTGAGCAAGGTCTTCGCCAGCCTGGGCATGTCCCTGGACGGCTTCATCGCCGGTCCCGGCTCCGGCCCCGACAACCCGCTCGGGGACGGCGGAATGCGCATCCACGAATGGGTCTTCGGCGTAGAGAGCTGGCGGGCCCGGCAGAACGCCGAGGGCGGGCAGACCGATCAGGACGACGCCATCGTCCGGGCGAACTTCGACCGGGCCGGCGCCTACATCATGGGCCGGCGGATGTTCGCCGAAGGGGAGGTCGGCTGGTCCGACCCGCCGCCCTTCCGCGCCCCCGTCTTCGTCCTCACCCACACCCCGCGGGAACCGTGGGTGCGGCAGGGCGGCACCACCTTCACCTTCGTGACGGAAGGGATCGGCAGCGCGCTGGAGCGGGCTCGCAGGGCCGCGGGGGGCAAGGACGTCCAGATCTCCGGCGGTGCCGACACCGTACGGCAGTTCATCGACGCCGGACTCCTGGACGAACTCCAGATCCATCTCGCACCCCTCGTCCTCGGCGCGGGCGTCCGGCTCTTCGACGGGATGTCGGCGGCCCTCGGCCTCGAACCCGCCGGGGTGGTCGACTCACCGCGGGTCACCCACCTCACGTACCGGTTCGCAGCGTCCTGACGATCCGGGTCCGTGAGGTCCGGGCAGCAGTCCCGGCGTCACGGCCGACCGTCCGCGGGGTGCTTCTCCCCCTCGGACGGCCGTCGCCGCGGGGCGGGTTCGCGACCGCCTGGCAGCCTCCGTCCGGCCGCGGTCGAGGCGCAGGGCGGCACCTCCGTCGATCTGTGACTCACGTCACATGCGATTCCTGTCAGCAATCCGGGTGCTGTTCCGCTCAAGCCGGCGACAGCACGCGAAACCGACCGACAGGAGCAGCACATGAAGCACCGCATCGCCGTCCTCGGAGCCGGCTACGCAGGGGCCTACGTCGCCGGGACCCTGGCCCGTCGGCTGTCCCCGGCGGACACCGAGATCACCGTGGTCAACGCCGAGCCGGACTTCGTCCAGCGGCTGCGGCTGCACCAGCTCGCGGCCGGCCAGCAGATCGAGGCCCCGCAGCTCGCCGACGTGTTCGCGGGTACGGGGATACGCCTGCGCCCGGCCCGGATCACCGGCATCGACCCGGAGCGCCGGGTCGTCGCCGTGGCCGACGCCGACGGGGGCGGTGAGGTCGGCTACGACACGCTCGTCTACGCGCTGGGCAGCCACGTCGCCGACCACGGCGTCCCCGGTGTGGCCGAGCACGCCTTCCACGTCACCAGCCGTCCGGCGGCGTTGCGCCTGCGCGAACGCCTGGACAGCCTGGACAGCCCGGGCAGGCGGGACGAAGGCGGGAGGGTGGTGGTCATCGGCGACGGGCTGACCGGCATCGAGACCGCCACCGAGATCGCCGAATCCAGGCCCGGGCTGTCGGTGGCGCTGGTTGCCCGTGGAGAGCTGGGAGCCGCGCTCTCCGCCGGGGCCCGCGGCCACCTGCGGCAGGCCTGCGACCGACTGGGCATCACCGTCCTGGAGCACACCGACGTCCGCGCCGTCGAGGCGAAGTGGGTGCTGTGCGCCGACGGCAGCACGCTGGCGTCCGACGCGACCGTGTGGACGGCCGGGTTCGCGGTCGGCCTCATCGCCGCCGAGGCCGGCCTCGACGTCACCGAGGACGGCCGGGTCGTCGTCGACCGCACCATGCGCTCGGTGTCGCACCCGCACGTGTACGCCGTCGGCGACAGCGCCTACGCCCTCGGCGACAACGGTCGGCCGCTGCCGATGTCCTGCGCCTCGGCCGGCTACACCGGCATGCAGGCCACGGTCGCGATCGTGGGGCGGCTGACCGGCCGCAAGATTCCGAACGTCAAGCTGGAGTACCACGGCAACCACATCAGCCTCGGGCGGCGGGACGGGATCCTGCAGATGGTCGACGGCGAAGCGCAGGCGAAGCCGAAGTACCTGGGCGGCCGGAAGGCCGCGCGGATCAAGGCGGGCATCCTCAGGATGTCGCTGTGGACCACCTCGCACCCGACCTTCGGCCTGCCCAAGCGCAAGCGTCACCTGGCAGCCGTACCGGACAAGTCCATCGAGAAGGCAGCCGCGTAGCCGCCCTCGACAGCCCCGCCGTTCGCTTCGACACCGGCGGGTTCGAGGCCGACGGCGGATCACTCCGTCCGTGTGGCTTCCGGGCGTGGTGGCGTTCGGCCTCGGCATCCCGGCACCGGGCCGGGCGGCCGCGGCCCCCGTCACCACGCGAAGAAGACTGTCTCTACGAGGAGGAAGCATGGGTAGTCCCGTCCCCCGCGCGGCCGACACACGGCCGTCGTCCTGGCCGACCGTGGCCAGAACAGTCGTCCTGCTCACGGCGATCGTCAGTGTGCTGCTCACCACCTTCGCCTGGCCGTCGGTACGGTCGCACGCGCACGACGTGCCGATAGCCGTCGCCGGACCGGCCGCGGCGGTCGAGCAGCTCAGCACCGCCCTGGACCGACGCCTGCCGGACGGCTTCGCGATCCGAGAGGTCGCCGACACCGCGGCCGCCGAACGGTTGATCCGCGACCGGGAGGTGTACGGCGCGATCGATGCCACCTCCGGCACCCCGCACGTCATCACGGCCTCTGCCGCCAGCACGGCGCTCGCCCAGACCCTGCAGGGCGTCGCGGCGGGGCTCGGCCAGGCGCAGGCTCAGGGCGCCCCCAAGACGCCCCCCGTCCGCGACCTCGTCCCCATGCCGTCCGGCGACCCGCGCGGTGCCGGCCTGGCCGCCGGAGCCCTGCCCCTGGTCATGGGCAGTCTCCTCGCCGCACTGCTGCTGACCAGGCTCGTCCGCGGCACTGCCCGCCAGGCCGTCGGGGCGGTCTCCTTCGCGATCACCGGCGGCCTGGCGGTGGCAGCGATCCTGCAGTTCTGGCTCGGCTCGCTGGGCGGCTCCTACGCCGCCAACACCGCGGCGATCGCCCTGACCATGGCGGCCACATCGCTGAGCATCATCGGGCTGGGGGCCCTGCTCGGGTTCGCGGGCTTCGGCCTCGGAGCCGCCACCATGATGCTCATCGGCAATCCCCTGTCGGGTACCCCGACCGCTCCCGAGATGCTGCCCGGCCGGTCCGGCGCGCTCGGCCAACTGCTCCCGCCCGGGGCGGGTGGCCAACTGCTGCGCTCCACGGCCTTCTTCGACGGTCGCGGCTCCGCCCACTGCGTCCTCGTGCTCACGGCCTGGCTCGGATTCGGTGTCGCGCTGTGTCTGACCGGCGGGCTGCGCCCGCGCCGGCGTCGTCTGGCCGCCGGGCCGGATGCCCCGGCCGAGAACGCGGTCGCGCAGCCGGGTGGTCGGTAACTAGGCTGATTCGCGTGGACAGCGCCGCCATCGACCGCTTCGACACCAGTCGGTTCGAGGCCAGCCGCAATCGGCTGGCCTCGCTGGCGTACCGGCTGCTGGGCTCGGCCGCCGACGCCGAGGACGCCGTGCAGGATACGTTCCTGCACTGGCAGGCCGCCGACCGGCAGCTCATCAGGGTGCCGGAAGCATGGCTGACCAAGGTCGCCACCAACCTGTGCCTCGACCGGCTCCGCTCGGCACAGGCCCGCCGCGAACGCACCGTCGGCGCCTGGCTGCCCGAACCCCTCCTGGACGGCGACCCGATGCTCGGCCCGGCCGACACCTTCGAGCAGCGCGAGTCGGTCTCCCTGGCCATGCTGACCCTCATGGAGCGCCTCTCACCGCACGAGCGGGCCGTCTACCTCCTGCGGGAGGCGTTCTCCTACCGCCACGCCGAGATCGCCGAGATCCTCGACATCACCGAGTCCGCAAGCCAGCAGCACCTCCACCGCGCCCGGCACCGCATCACCACCGCGCGCCGCGGCGGAGGCGAACTCGACCCGGCATCCGCCCGCAGGATCGTCGAGGAGTTCCTCGCCGCCGCTTCCTCGGGCCGTACCGAACAGCTGGTGGCGCTGCTCACCGATGACGCGACCGCGATCTCCGACGGCGCGGGCCTGACCGAGAAGCTGATGCGGTACGACACTCCGCAGCGCATCGCCGCCATCGCGCGGGCCGGCTTCACCTCGACACCCGCGAAACAGCGGCTTGCCGGAGGGGTCTCCGCCGTCCACTACGCGCTCGTCAACGGGGCCCCCGCCATCCTCTTCGTGCCCGGAGACAAGGTCGTCGGTGCCGTCACGTTCGACATCACGGGCGGCAGGATCGCAACGGTGCGCGGCATCGCCGCGCCCTCCCGGCTCGTCCGCCTCACCGCAGCCTGGCGGCAGCACGAACCGGACGCGCCGCTCATCACCGAGTGGTGACGCGAGCGGATGCGGGCTGCCGCGTGCCCGCCTTCGTGCTGCCGGCGTCCTCGGTGCCGACGCCGGACCTCCCGGCGGCCTGCTGGTGGGGCTGATCGCGACCGCCCTCGGGGGTCGCGCTCTGGCGAGCTCGCGGTCGACCGGCTGAGTGCACCGGACCAGGCGCCCCCTGCTCCGCGGTCGCGTGGCGCCGGCGAAGTGGGTGGTGGCCGGGTCGCTGGCGAGAACGGGGCCGCCGTATCGTGAGGAAGGGTCTCGTCCCGGTAGCGTCGGGACGAGACCCTTCCGGGTCGGACGATCTCAGGCGTCGCGCCGTTGGAATGCCGTCACCGCTGCCGCTGTCTTCGCCGCGATCAAGGCGAGGAACACCATTCCGCCCACGAACGGGCCCAGTTGGGCGCTGCTGTCCAGCAGGGTGGTGCTGGTGTCCGCGGCGCTGGTCATGGCGCCGCCCGCGGTGAAGGGCAGGAATGCGCCGGCACGTTCCAGCACCGGTTGGCCGGAGTTCGTCAGAACCGCGCGGAGCATCGGCTCCACCACGAAGGGGACGGCCAACAGGGTGAGCAGGGCCGCCGTCTGGGAACGGATGAGCGCGCCCAGCGCGACGCCCGCCAGGCCCCAGCCCACGATCAGCAGCACCTGGCCGACATGGACGCGCACCAGGAGCGCTGCGGAGACCCCGTCCATGGAGTCGCCCGCCAGCAGTGGCACGGCTACGGCCCACGCCGCGGCAAGGTTGGCCAGAGCCAGCAGCCCGCTGAAGGCGGCGATCGACGCGGCTTTGGCGCCGAAGGCCACCGTGCGGCGCGGAGTCAGGGCGAGCGTTGTGCGGATCGTGCCGTACCGGTACTCGTGGCCCATGGCGAAGACCCCGAGCGTTCCGGCGATCACCGGTGTCAGCGGAGACTTCGTCAGCATGATCACGAGGAGCTCGGAGACCGGTACCGGATGCCCTTGATCCGCTGACATGTCCTTGATCAGGCTGCCGAAGGCCAGGGCCAGCAGGGCGGTGACGACCAGCGTGGCGGCGGCCGTCCACCAGGTGCTGCGCAGGGTCCTCAGCCGCCACCACTCGTAAGCGAGAGCTGTCGTCATGCCGTCACCATGTCCCCGACGACCTGCCCGGCGTCGTAGTCGGTCTGTTCTGCCGAGGCGCGCAGATACGCGGCCTCCAGCGTGGAGGTACGGGCGATCAGCTCGTACACGAGGATGCGGTGATCCAGAGCGATCTCGGCGATGCGGCGCTGGGACAGCCCGCGTACGACGACGAGTTCGGCCTCCCGCTCCAGCACCGTGCCGCCCGCCTCCGCCATGGCCCGGGCCAGCCCGTCCGCGTCGGCGGTGCGCGTGAGGACGGCATCGAGCTCGAAGGAGTGGATGAACTCGGTCAGCGGCAGGTCGGCGATGAGCCGCCCCCGGCCGATGAGGGGCGCGTAGAGGACGATGGAGCCCAGCGCTTCCTGGAATCCCACGGCATGGGCCGCCGATCCGAAGGTGGCACCGATGTACGCCGCCATCAGACCGAGGGCCACGACGGTGGACCCCGCTGTCAGCACTCCGGAGAACATCAGCATCGCGGCTCCCACATTGCGGAGCACGATGGGCCCGAACGAGTCGGCGAAGGCGGTGTCGGCCGCCTGGCCGTCGGTGCTCACCCAGGCGTCGCCTCCGCCCGCCGGGTCCATGCTGGTGTAGCCCAGAACGATTCCGGTGCATATTCCCAGATGGGAAGAGTTCAGGCCGGTTGCGTTGGGGATTACGACCGGTAATGCGTGCCGGACGTGAGCACGGTTCGCGCGGAGGGGAGGGCGGCTGTGCGGGCCGCCGGAGTGCGCGCCGTACGCCGTCGTCGGCCGTGACCGGAATGCGGTTGCATCCCTCGATCACGCGCCAAGGCTGCCCGGGCCCGGGCCCGGAGCGGTCAGGCGCGCAAGGCCACGGGGCGAGCCGGGGCCATGGGACGGTGGCCGCCGGACCGCCTGCCGGCACCCGTCCCGACCGGCACGTTGTGGCACGAGCCATCGACGTCAGTCGAGGTTCTTCCAGAACGTGTAGTCGTGGTCCTTCGTGAACTCCGCGCGCTTCCAGGGCCCCGAGGCCAGCGCCTGGACGTAGCCGCAGGAGCGGAAGCCCGGCCAGTCCGTCTTCCCGGAAGCGGCGAACGTCACCCAGGTGTTTGTCATTCGCCTGCCGAGGGCCTGCTGCTTCTTCGTCAGCTCCTCGAACAGGGGGATGGTGAAGTCGAAGAGGTAGGGCAGTTCGGCCATGTGCTGGGCGCGCGGCTCGAAGCTGAGGGGCTCGATGCCCGCCCACCGCGGGGTGTCGCGCTCGCTGAACTCGAACATGTGGGTCGGCGTCCACCGGGACAGCAGCTTGGCGGTGTCCAGCGTCGGTACGGACCAGCCGTGGTCGGTCCGTACGGTCGCCAGGGCCTCGCCGGCCGAGCCGAAACGGCTCAGCGGGTACCGGGCCAGGACCGCGTCCGCCCGAGCGCCGAACTCCGCACGGATCGCGGGTTCGTAGCCGTCGGCCGGCAGGGGCCCGTCCCGCAGCTCCTGGCCGAGGATCCTGCCGCGCTCCTCGTCGTGGTTGACCCCGAGGAGCACGGGGACGCGGTTGAACCTCCCGGTGCGCAGCGCCTCGGCGGGGGCGAGCGGCATCAACTCCGTTCCCGCTATGGGACGCGGCTCGTTCCAGGTCCCGTACGCCTTCATGAGCGTGGCCGCATCCGTGCGGCGCAGGCACGCCTCCGCGTCCTCCTCCTTCCCGCACGCCCCCGACGTCCGGAGGTTCGCGAGGGTGGCCTTCGCCTCGTCCTCGGCCTCCTGCCGGGTGCGGGAGCCGCCCGTGGCGCAGGGTGCGCTCTGGATGACGGCGCGGTCGAAGAGCCCGGCCGACTTCGGCGAAGCAAGGTGGCCGCAGACGCTGTAGCCGCCGCCGGACTCGCCCATGACCGTCACATGGGCGGGGTCGCCGCCGAAGGCGCCCGCGTTCGCACGGACCCACCGCAGTGCGGCCTGCTGGTCCTCCAGGCCGAGACCGCCGGAGGTCTTCAGTACCGGGTCGGACAGGAAGCCCATCACACCGAGCCGGTAGTTGACCGAGACCACGACCGCGCCCTCGGCGGCCAGCCGCGCGGGGCCGTAGATGTCGCCGCTGCCGAACATCAGGCTGCCGCCGTGGATCCACACGATCACCGGCTGCTTGCCGGTCCGCTGGGTCGGCGTGGTGACGTTCAGGTACAGGCAGTCCTCGTTCTCGCCGGGTTTCCCTATGGGCAGCCCCTGCGGCTGCGGACAGGGAGGGCCCGGCGCGGTCGCCGCGCGGACTCCGGTCCAGGGCGCGGCGGGCCGCGGCGAGGCCCAGCGGAGCTCGCCCACCGGCGGGGCGGCGTAGGGGATTCCCTGGAAGCTGCGCACGCCCTCGGAGTCGGCGGTGCCGCGCACGGCGCCTCCGGTGGTTTCGACGACCGTGCCGCCGGCGCGGCCCGCCGCCTCCCCTGACGCGGCGGCCGGTCCGGCGCCGACCCCGAGGCTCAGGCCCAGGCTGAGCGTCAGGGCGGCGGCGAACCCCTTGGAAACGTTCTTGACGTGTCTCATGCTCCGAACGCTACGACAGAATCAAACGAGCGTGCAATACGTTTGTATAACTCGATCGTATGAGACGTGCGTGCCATCTCCCCGCTAGGCTCCGGGCGTGGGAAACCGTGAAGCGCTGCTGATCAGCGCCAAGGCATGCCTGCGGGAGAAGGGGTACGACCGCACCTCCGTGCGTGACATCGCCACCGCCGCCGGCGTGAGCACGGCCGCCGTCGGCTACCACTACGGCTCCCGGGAAGCGCTGCTCAACCAGGCCCTGTTCGAGATCCTCGACGAGTGGGGTGACGCGATGGGCCGGGCCCTGGTGCCCGATGGAGACGGCTCCGCCCGGGCCCACTTCGAGCGCATCTGGGAGAGCCTGATCGAGGACTTCGGCGCGCACCCCGACCTCTGGCTGGCCTCGGTGGAGCTCTTCATGCAGGCCCAGCGGCAGCCCGCTTTGAAGGCGGCGCTGGCCGAGGGCACCGCTCAGGGACGGCGCGGCATGGCGGCCATCCTCGACGGCGTCCCCGAGGAGGAGGTACAGGAAGCCTCCGTCCGTACCCTCGGCGCAGTCCAGTTGGCGCTCGTCTCCGGTGTGATGTTCCAGTGCCTCAGCGACCCCACCACCGCCCCCACCGCCGCCGAGGTGCTTGACGGGATCGCGGCGCTGGCCGTCGTCGCGCGCTGATTCCTCGACGCCCGCCAGGCCGTGAACACCTGCCCCGAGGCTTCGACCCGGGGCATCGCAGGGGAGCGGACGACGAGAACCGAACCCGCGCTACAAGCTTGGGAATCACCCGGTATTCGGGCGGGCGCGCACCGTCTGACCTGAGAGCGGTCATCGGCGGCCTCGCGGCGGTCGACTCGCCGAAGCCTCTGACGACTGCTGTTCACCGTTCCTGCTGGCACGTTGCGGCACGGCTCCGGTCAGGGCTCAGCGGAGGCGTGACCCCCTTCCGGGCACCGTGCGGCCGTGTGGGCGGCTGTGCCGAGGTTGATGGCGCCGTACAGCGGACTCCGGAGTTGAGGGCGGCCCTCACCAGGCGGCAGAGGGCCGCATCAGGGGCCGAGCCGTCTGCCTACGTGCGCCGATGCTGCCGGAACCCGGCCATGTGTTCCCCGGTGTGGGGTGGCATGCTCGGTCCTGCGCCGAGGCGAGGTCGCGGACGAGCAAGTCGGGCTTGTCTGCTCCTTCGCCGACTCGCGCGGCACTCATGCCGGCTGCGGCTTCCCTGCTGGAGGCGCCGGGCCCCTTCCTGAGAGCTGGGCAAGGCGACAAGGTGCTCCCCCGTGGCATGCGGTTCGGAGCCAGGCGTAACCAGGGAGGGGAGTATGGACTGGCTGTGGGACGCGTTCGGCGATGTCGCTCTGTTGCTCTTCGGGCCGCTGGTGGCGTGGACCGCCTGGGAGTGGCGGCGTCACCCCGATCGGGCTCCCGCGTGGATGGCTCGTGGCCCGCGGTGGGCCGTGCGCTCCCGGGTGGCGGGCTTGGTGCTCCTGGGGATCGGCATGGGGAGCAGTGGTGTGTACGGCCTGACGGGACTGCCGGAGCCCTGGGCGGTCGGCTTCTGCCGTGCCGCCGGCCCCGTGCTCTACCTCGTCGTCTTCTGGCGGCTTCCCCATGGAGCACGACCGCGTGGTGACAGACGGTGGCCGGTTTCCGGCCGGCTCGAAGGGACGACGGAGGGGGGGCCGGGACGATGACGGGTCGCCGAAGGGGCACGTGGCGTGAGGCGGGCTGGGTGCGCGCGGGGTGCTGGGCGGTGTGTGGCCTGGGCGGGGTACTGCTGTCCTGCGTCGATGAACCGTTCTCGCCGGTCGCCTTCGCGGTGATGACGGTTCTGGCGCACTGGTTCTGGCGGCGTCGCGACCTGCGGCCGGTGACGGACCGAGGCATGGCGGATCCGCTCGCCACCGGGCAGGGGGCTTCGGCGGCCGTCCCCGTCCTCACGGTGATCGCACAGGCACGAGCGGTTCGGGCGCGGAGGTCGCATGCCTGACGGTTCACCGCGTCTCGCTCTGCCGGCGGCTGAGGGTTCCGTACGTCGGCGTACGGTCTGGCATCGCGCATGGGGTGCGTGCGCAGCTCTTTGGGGTCTCGCGATGACCCTGCTGTCGGGGGCGGTTCTCCTGGGCGTGGTACCGGAGCTGATCGACGACGAACGGGCCCATGCCGCTGCGTCTCCGTGTCCCGCAGCCGCAGGCGCGGCCGACGACTGTCTCCGTGAGGTGACGGCGACGGTCGTGAGCACCGTGATCAAGGACGAGATCAAGTACGACGAGTTCTCGGTACGCCTCAGGGGCCCGCGCGAGGTCTCGGGCGACGTCGACATGGGTGCGCCCGGCCCCTTGCTCAAGGACCTGCGGCCTGGTGATGTCGTGACCGTCACGCTGTGGCAGGACTACGTGGTCGCGGTGGCCAAGGACGGCCGGCTCCAGGAGACGGCCGACAGCCCGGTGGGTGAGCCGCAGCTCGCGACCGCGGTGGGTACGGTCCTGCTGACGGCCGGCGTGTTCACCGCCTACGCCGGAGGGCGGGTGCTCACCAGGGCCCGCCGCTACGGAGAACGCGGGCTGCCCCGGCTCCTCGTGGTCCATGGCAAGGCGGCGTTCGGCGCGATGCTGTGCGCTGCGCCTGCCCTGGTCGTGGGGGACCTCACCAGCGTCCCGCTTCAGATGGTCGCCTGGCTCGTTCCGCTGCCCGCGGTCTGGTGGTTCGTGCGCCGACGTGAGCTTCGGGGCCGGGGCCGCCACGCCGCCCCGGCACTCCAGGACCGGTGAGCTCGCCGTCGAGACGGTGCCCCTGATGGCGGGCGGGGGAGCCGGGCCGGGTGGCGCATGTGACCCACTGGGTCGCCGGGCCGCTTGTAGTCCGATCGATCCTGGCCGCCTTCGTCGCCCGGCGGCGAGACCGTATCGCGTAGGAGAAGCAGCGCCACTCGGTGCCACAGGGCCGCGCACTGCGCCACCGAGGCGAGAACTGGAATGCCGTCACCACGGCTTCAACACGCACGTGGCATGCATCCGAGATGCCCGAACAACGACGAAGCCCCAGGCCGTTGACCTGGGGCTTCGTAAGAAGAGCGGATGATGGGAAGCGAACCCGCGCCGTAAGCTTGGGAATCACCCGGCATTTGGCCTTGTGCATGGCATCTGAGCTGCGGAAACGTCAACTGATGGACCTGGTCCGGCTGTCTCGGTGAACCCCTTGTTGACCGCTGTTCACCGCCTCTACTGGCACGTTGTGGCACGGCCGCCGACTTCACGCGCTTCCTGCCGGGCGAGAAGAGGTCCTTGGTGTCGGGCGGCCGTGCCTCACAGATCAGCGGTCGCCCCGTCGTCTTCAGGAGACGTCGTCCCTCGGCTCGGGTGCATTTCCAGAGGGTCTCATAGCGTCAGGTCAAGGTGACGGTTTATGCTCGGGGTGTGCGAGCGACGAGCGACCCCCTGACCGTAGACGAGAAGACCGAGCTGGACGAGGCCCTCAAGGCCGTCCGGCGGGCCGAGCAGGCCCTGGCGCGGGCGCAGGCTCACCTCAACCACACGGCGGGTCGCATCGGCTCCGCTGACCGCTACGGGCAGAAGGCGGCGGTTGGTCGCCGCGTCGGCTGGTCCCGCCAGCACGTCACCGCCCTCGCCAATGCCTACCGGGCGGGCGCACTGGATCAAGAGGAGACGGGTGCTTGTGTGGCTTGGTCCGGTCGACGGCTCTGAGTGGTCGAGGCGGGGCGGTGCCGGGCCTGTGGTGCGTCACAGGCAGGAGGACGGGCGACGGTCAGGCGTGCCGCCGTCACGCTTCCGCAGCAAGGAAGCGGACGCCCAGTTCGCCGCGGAGGTGCCCTGCGGGGAGCCGTCGGCCGTATGCGACCAGGAGGAGATCCTGTGCGGCGCCGTACAGAGGCGTTCCGGTGCCGAAGGACCAGTCGAGGTCGTCGGCGCGGAGTTCGATGCCGGCCAGGTCGGCTCCGAAGAACTTGAGGGTCCTGGGGCTGACGCCCTCCAGGAGGATGCGCACGCGATCCTCGGGAACCCGGCGGCCGAGGCCCAGCGCGACCGTGACGTCCAGGCCGTGGATCACGTCGTGGCCCAAGGCCCCTTCGATCCCGCCGACCGGCGGCCTCCAAGGGTGGTCCGCGTTGTCAGCGAGCAATGCGGCGAGCTCACGCGTCGAATGGGCAGCCGCGTCCTGGTGGGCGCAACGGTCGGTCATCCGATGGAGGTTGCCTCGCGACCTGATCAGTTCCCACGCCATCCTGGGGATGGAGTATCGGAACCCCATCGTCATGTGGGCCGCGACTTCCCGTACCCGCCACCCTCCGCACAGGGTCGGCGCGTCCCACTGCGCGGCCGGCAGACCATCCAGCATGGCGGCCAGCTCGCGGCGTTCGGCAGCGATCGCGGCTCTGATGTCCGCGGCTGGTCTGCGGTGAGTCGTGCGAGTCGTGTTCCCCATGGCCTCAAGGCTCTCGGCAGGCCCGCCATAAGTCCAAGAGTTTGAATGTCTCGCAACTAGCATGATCAGTTATGGACATCCGGCAGTTGCGGTACTTTGTCACGGTCGCGGAGGAAGCCAACTTCACCCGCGCCGCCGCCCGTCTGCACCTGGCTCAGCCGGGGGTGAGTGCCCAAGTCCGCCAGCTCGAAAAGGAACTCGGGCACCCGCTGCTCGACCGCTCCGGCCGGTCGGTGACCCTGACGGAAGTGGGCGAGGCCGTACTGCCGTACGCGCGGGCCGCGCTCACCGCCGTCGAAGCGGTTCGGCAGACCGCGGACGAGTTCACCGGGTTGCTGCGCGGGCACGTCAACCTCGGTCTCGTCTCGGGCGCGGCAGCGGCGGCCCACGAGTTCGGCCTGGCGGCCGTCCTGGCCGGATTCCACGAGGACCACCCCCAGGTGGAGATCGCCCTGACCGAGGACACCTCGGAGCGGATGCTCACCGCACTGCACCGAGGGGAACTCGACATCGCCGTGATCGGACTCGCGGACGAGGAGCCCCCGCCAGGCATCTCCATCCAAGTCCTGGTCGACGAACCCCTGGTCGCAGCCGTCACCCCGGACGACCCCGCCCTCATGCCCCCGGACCGCACGAGCATTCCGTTGACCGAGCTCCGCGATCGCCCGCTGATCAGCCTGCCGCGTGGCACAGGTATCCGTGGAGTGCTCGACCGCGCGTGCGTGCAGGCGGGGTTCCGGCCCCGCATTGCCTTCGAGGCGGCTGCTCCGCCGTTCCTTGCACAGCTCGCCGCCCGCGGTCTCGGCGTGGCGGTGCTTCCGGCCCTCCCCGCCGGTGCGGCGTCGGCCCTCGGGCTGCGGACGCTGGAGATCACCGAGCCGCGGCTACGCGGCCGGGTCGCCGTGGCCTGGCGGACGGACGGCCCCTCCAGCCCCGCCGCCACCGTCTTCCTGGACCTGCTGCGTACGGGTCTGGGCCCAACCTGATGCACGGTGAGGGCCGCTATGGCACGCGAAGGGCAGCTCGGACGCCGGAAGGTCTGGACAACAAACAAGCCCCAGGCCGTTGACCTGGGGCTTTGTCGTGGAGCGGATGACGGGAATCGAACCCGCGCTATAAGCTTGGGAATCACCCGGCGCTTGATCGGCCCGATAGCCCCTGACCTGCGGAAATGCCTCTGGGGTCCAGGGCTCGCGGCCGCCTTTTCGTGTCTGCTGTCGACCGCCGTTCACCGCTGCTACTGGCACGTTGTGGCACGGGGCCTCTGTCAGCCCCGCCATTCGAACAGGACGAGCGTGGCGTCGTCCGAGGTGGTTTCGCCGCGCGCCCGTTTGAGGGTGTGGGACAGCTCCCGGGCCACGGTGCGGATCCCGTGGTCGGCCTCTTCCAGCCGGTTCACCCAGTCGATCAGCTGTTCCTCGCCGAACTGCTCCTGCCCATTGGCGTGTTCCTCGATGAGGCCGTCGGTGAAGCAGAGGACGCGGTCGCCCGGCTCCAGTGTCACCGCGCTGACCTGGGGCTGGTCCCCGCCGAAGCCGACGGGGAGGGTCGTGGGGCTCTCCAGGCGGCGTACGACGCGGTGTGCGCGGACCAGCATGGGCGCGGGGTGTCCCGCGTTGACCCACTGGAGGCGGCCGGTGTCCGTGTCCAGTCGCATCATCTGGGCGGTCACGAAGTGGTCCGGGTCGAACTGCTCGGCGATGGCGCGGTCCATGAAGAGGTAGATCTCGGACAGCTCGATGCTGATCCGGCGGGCGTGGCGGTACGCGCCGATGGCCACCGTGGCCATGGTGGCCGCGTCCAGGCCGTGCCCCATGGCGTCGATCATGGCGAGGTGCAGGACGTCGCCGTTGAGGGCGTAGTCGAAGCTGTCACCTGCCACGGCGTAGGCGGGCTCCAGGACCCCTGCGACCGCGACGCGAGGCATCACCATCGACAGCGGGGGCAGCAGGGACCACTGGATCTCCGCGGCCACGCTCATCGGTTCGCTGCGACGGGTCCGGAAGAAGAGGTCGGTGTAGCCGTTCTTGGTCTGCATCATGTCGGCCGTGAGGCCCGCGATCCGGCGCAGGATGCGGTGCTCGTCGCGGCCGGTCCCGTCCAGGGTGACGGAGAGGACCCCCACCTGGTCGCCACCGTCCAGCAGGGGCAGGTGGACCCGAACGCCGCCGGGCGCCGGCACTTCCACGGGGCGCGACTCCAGGAAGCACCGGCCGGCATCCGACCCGTCGATGGGCTGCGGACCCCCGGTCCCCGCTGCCGTACCGGGCAGGGGGACCAGGTTCTGCTGCCCGTAGTCCTGGAGCATGATCTGGGCATCGCGGCCGCCCAGCCGGGCCACCGCCTCCGCGACGAGCGGTGCGACCAGGTGCGGTGGCAGCTCGTGCGCCCGGTCCAGGAGCAGCCCGAGCACTCCCTCCCCGAAGCTTTCGGAGCGGTCCGGGGCCCCGCGAGCTCCGACGGCCATCCTGGTGCCTCCAACCGGGCCGGGCGCGGGGTTCGGCCGCATGGGCGGTGTGGCCTACAGGATCCCCTTGGGCGGCCGGGCACGCCACACGACCGGCTCCCGCAGGGCGGGGCCGACGGCGCGCTCGGCATCCAGGACGAGGTGAGGACTCGTGCCGGCGTCCCCGCCCCCGGCTGCACGTCCTTCACGCAGGGGAGGCGCTTCAGCCGTGTTCTTCCTCCGCGGCCTCCATGTGCTTGTCGGGGTCCTGTTCGGTGAACCAGCCGATGTGGAGCGTCCGTCCGGCCGTGTGAACGGCGTGCGGGACGACGGGCCAGCGGGCGGGGTTCACGGTGACGCGGGTGATGCGCCCCCAGGCCTCGTCGAGGGCGGCCGCGAGCGGCGGAAGCTCGACGGTCAGATCACGGGAGTAGGGCCACCAGGCGCCGTCCAGTTTGCCTGCGAGGGTGGTCTTCGGGGTGAGGGACAAGCGTGCCGGGAACTCTGTGGCGAGGTCGCGGGGAGCGGTCCGTTCGAGGACGCTGGTCATGGGGTGGACCTGCCCCCGGACTGCCCGTCGACAGCCCGGTTTGTAGCGATCGCCGGAAACGACACCCGCATGAAAGCCGGTGTGCGAAGTGCTTCCGGTACTTCCACTGCACGCGCGTTCGGTGGTATATGACCCATTTGACCAGATATTTTCCGGCGGAGGTGCGGTGGAGAGCGGCGGCACGGGTCGCGGGGGTACCGTGAAACGACGGCAAGCTCGCGTACGTCGAGACCCGGAGACCGGCCCCGACCTGCTACGGAGCGCGGCCGCACCCCGTAGACGGGCGGACCCCATGGCTGAATCCGACATCCCCCACACGCCACCGCTGCTGCTGCCGGATGCGATCCACCGGGCGGTCAAACCCGGCACGGCCCTGCTGCGGCTGGAGACCACACGGTCCCGGGAGGGCCTCCTGGACGGCGCGTGGTGGCCCCACACCCGCGATATCGAGACCGAGCTGCCCGCGCTGATCGGCGTGTTGACCGGGCACCTCGGGCCGATCACCCGCGTGGGAGTGGACGCATCCGCCTGGAACGCTCTCCCACCCCGGCTGATCATCGACGACCAGGTCGTGCACCTCGACTCCGACCCCGTCGGCGACGACACCGTTCTCATCACCCGCGGCCGCAACGACCACTTCGCCCTGCTGGTCGTTCCCCCGGACACCACAGCCGACGCCGCCCGCGAAGCGATGGCCCGCGCCGTCCGTGCCGACAACATCACGGAGGCCGCTCAGATCCTCATCGCCACCACACCTGGCCCCGAGGGCGCAGGCGCCGGCGACCCGGCAGCCCGAACCTGAGGCTTCCTCTGCCGCGTGGAACCCGACCGGGGTGATCGCGGACGGGCCGGCGCCGAGCCCTTCCGGGCCCATCTGCCGTTTGCTCCCGCCGATCCCGACGGGCGCACTCGGGTCAGGCCGAGGGCGGCGGCGCGGATGATTCGGCGGCGCGGCGGTACTCGGCGTTGATGCGCTGTGCCTCCTCGAGCTGGTCCTCGAGGATGATGATGCGGCAGGCGGCATCGATGGGGGTGCCCTGGTCGACGAGTTCCCGGGCGCGGGCGGCGATGCGCAGCTGGTAGCGGGAGTAGCGGCGGTGGCCGCCCTCGGAGCGGAGCGGGGTGATGAGGCGGGCTTCGCCGATGGCGCGGAGGAAGCCCTGGGTGGTGCCGAGCATGTCGGCCGCCCGGCCCATCGTGTAGGCGGGGTAATCGTCGTCGTCGAGACGGCCGAACGAGTCGTCTGCTGTCATTGAACCTCTCTCATGGAACGCGTGGAGGGGCCCTGGTGCCGTACGGCACCAGGGCCCCGAAGGAACTACTACACCATCTGTCGGCCCTGATACTGCGCCGACCCTGTGTTTCCGCCGACCCGACCGAGACGCTGCCGGGAGTGCGGGGATCGCGGTTGCTTGACCGGAGACCACCTCGCTATCGATGTCCTGCGGTACCCGGGCGCAAGGCTTCCGCCCGGGCGATCCCGATGGTGCTCGGCTCCTCCGTTCTTCCCTCGGCGATCAACTGCTTACTGCTGGTACTGCTCTACTTCGTACTGCTCAGTGGCCTGACCCAGCGCCACTCTTCGGCAGCCAGCCCCGTTGCCCATCCTGCGTCTGCTCTGGCTTAGAACCCCACTGCCGAACTTCCCGGTGCGTGCGCCCGCAGCCGACGCCTTCACCGAGGTGCTGTTCACTTACTGCACTGCTGGGTACTTCGAACTGCACTTACAGGTACTGCCACCGCATTAACTGCGGGTACTGCTCACGGCGGCCCCTGATCACTGAGGGCCACCCGGTCCGGTCGTCAGTCCCGTCGCCATCTTGCAACAACCCTGGCTTCGGAACTCCACCACCGCACCGTCCTGCGCACTGCAACTGCGGGTACTGCTGCCCGGCAGTTCGTCTCTGCCAGGCCCTGCTGTCTCTCTGGGCTACGAGAGAAACCATAACCACGCCACAGCCCAATGTCTACTCCGGCCATCATAGATTTTCGCATCCGTCGAGGAGAGCTAGACCTCTGCGGTGGGACCAGATGTGCAGAGGATCCCGCACAGCAGGTCAGGGGCTCGGACGCCCTGTCCTGTACGGCCGCCGTACCGGTGGATTCGGCTGGCCCATGGGCACCGCAGCGCCCGAGCAACCGGTGTCACCCGTCGGCCCTCCGGCGGGAAGACGGTGAGTGCTCCTCTCGACCGGTAGTCCTCGCCGTCGAGGGGACGGGACGACCGGTGCATAAACTCGGCTCCCATGTCGAAGCCTGACGAGCTGCTCGTTGACATTGCCACGATGGTGGAGTCCGGGCAGAGCAATCAGATGTCCCTGACCGTGGTCGCCGGTGGCGCTGTCATCACCGGTCGGCTGGCACCCGAAGCCGTGTGGAGGCAGCGGGTGTCGGAGGTCCTGGCGGATTCCGCCCGCCTGGGCGAGTTCGCCGCCGTCTTCACCGCCACGACACCCCGCGAGGGGCCGCCCAACCATCTGCACTTCCATGTGGCCCGCATCCTTCAGGGCACGGTGGGGATCCCGGAGACGGGTGGGATGTATCGCGTCTCGATCGCGGATGTCAGCGCCTGGACCATGGGCGACTTCAGCTATTCCGACCACTGACCGACATCGCGTAGGAAATCCCTGGGTACGCGGGAGGGCCCGACCGGCGCGTGCCGGTCGGGCCCTCCTCGCTGTGTTCGGGTGTCGGCTTGCGCCGGTCCTGTCCGTCCGTTAGACGGTCACCGGGATGCCGAGCATCGCGGATGCCTGCTGGAACGGGGTGAGGACGCGCGTGGGCACGGCGGCCCGGGGGAGGCCGCGGCAGGTGAACCCGAGCTGGTTCATGGCCCGGAGGACTTCACCGGCACTGAAGTCACGCCGGTCCTGCCGAGTGATGACCTGGCCGACCTGCTTGACGGGGTAGGTACGGCGCCCGATGATCACGGATTCGCCGACGACCGGCTCGGGCTTGATGCCCTTCATCGACTCCAGGACACCGCTCTTGGTCAGGTCGAACGGGAAACGGGCGATGACGCAGCGCATGTTGCCTCACAGGAAGAGGAAAGGGGGACGGTCGTGCCGTGGTGAGGCGGTTCAGCGGGCAAGGGCGAGGACGCCCAGAGCGCTGCCCTGCTCGTCGACGACCGGCAGGGCATCGAGCCGGCGATAGCGCATCGCGTGCTCGGCCTCGGCCATCGTGGTCAAGGGCGAGGTGACCGGCCCGTGGTCTCCCAGGAGGTCGCGGAGACGGACCTGGTCCGTGTACGCCGCGCTGTCGCGGACGGCGGCGAGCCCGGCCTGGGTGACCAGCCCGGTGCACAGGCCGTCCTCGTCGCAGACGAGCAGATGATCCGCACGGGCACTGGCCATGACGGCCAGGGCGACCTCGACCGTCATGTCGTCGCAGGCCTGTGGACCGGCCGCCTCCATCGCGGTGTCCACTGTCCGGTGGACAGGGTTGGCGTTCGTCGAGCGGGGCTGCATCTGGACCAGCGTCAAAACGTGCCTCCTGCAGAGATGGGTCAGTTTCCTGATCACGTGGTTCTCAGGCCGCCGCATCGAAGGCGGACTGCCGCACGCTCACGCGCCGGACCGTCGAGTCGGGCCGTCGCCTGCCGCGGGAGGCCGTGCTGCGCTTGGCGCGTTCGGCGACGGGTGCGGTGATGACGACGGGGATGCCGGAGGGTGTCTGGGCGCCGGTGATGCGGTTCAGGGCGTCTTCGCCGGAGCGGACCTGGGTGGTCTGCGGTGTGATGCCGGCGGCCTGCATGAGGCGGGTCATGTCGCGGCGCTGGTTGGGGGTGACGAGCGTGACGACGCTGCCGGACTCGCCGGCGCGGGCGGTGCGGCCGCCGCGGTGGAGGTAGTCCTTGTGGTCGGTGGGCGGGTCGACGTTGACGACGAGGTCGAGGTTGTCGACGTGGATGCCGCGCGCCGCCACGTTCGTCGCGACCAGTACGGTCACGTGTCCGGTCTTGAACTGGGCGAGGGTGCGGGTGCGCTGGGGCTGCGACTTCCCGCCGTGCAGGGCGGCGGCCCGGACACCGCAGTTCAGCAGGTCCTGGGTCAGCCGGTCGACGGCGTGCTTGGTGTCCAGGAACATCATCACCCGGCCCTCGCGCGCCGCGATCTCCGTCGTCGTCCGGTGTTTGTCGGCGCCGTGGACGTGCAGCACGTGGTGCTCCATCGTCGTCACCGCACCGGCCGAGGGGTCTACCGAGTGGACGACAGGGTCGGTGAGGTAGCGGCGGACCAACAGGTCGACGTTGCGGTCGAGGGTGGCGGAGAACAGCATCCGCTGACCTTCGGGGCGCACCTGGTCGAGCAGGGCGGTGACCTGGGGCATGAAGCCCATGTCGGCCATCTGGTCGGCTTCGTCGAGGACGGTGATCGCGACCTGGCTCAGCCGGCATTCGCCGCGGTCGATGAGGTCCTTCAATCGGCCGGGCGTCGCCACGACGACCTCCGTGCCTCCGCGCAGCGCGCCGGCCTGCTTGCCGATCGACATGCCGCCGACGACGGTGGTCAGGCGCAGTTTCGCGGCGCGGGCGTACGGGGTGAGGGCGTCGGTCACCTGTTGGGCCAGCTCGCGGGTGGGGACGAGGACGAGGGCGAGGGGCTGGCGGGGCTCGGCGCGCTGCCCGGCGGTGCGGGCCAGCAGGGCGAGGCCGAAGGCGAGGGTCTTGCCGGAGCCGGTACGGCCGCGGCCGAGGACGTCGCGGCCTGCGAGGGTGTTGGGCAGGGTGGCTCCCTGGATCGGGAAGGGCAAGGTCATGCCCTGCGCGCCGAGAGCGGCCAACAGCTCGGCCGGCATGGCGAGGTCGGCGAAGGCCTCGACGGCGGGCAGCGCCGGAGTGATCGTCTTCGGCAGGGCGAACTCGCCTTGGATTGCGGCGGGTCGGCGGCCGTAGCCGCCGGAGCGGCTCGGACCTCCGGAACGGCTCGGGGCCGACGAGCCGGAGCGGTTCCCCCGCTCCGAACCGGTGGCAGCGCCGAAAGCGGGGCCGCCGGTGCGGCTACGGGTACGAGAGGAACGGTCATTCGTACGAGTGCGGTTCATTCAGAACCTTCCTTGATACGGCACGTATCAAGGAATTCCCGCAGCGGAAGCGCAGCACAGGGAATCACAAGAACGGGCCGAATGGAATGCGAAAGCGACTCTGGCCTACAGAGATTCTGCACGGTCGCAGGCGCTGAGATGGGGAGGCGTCATGTGGACGCGAAACCGAGAAAAATCGAGGGGGTGAATCGCCGAGCGGGCTTTAACCCTGGATACCTCGTCACGCAGGTGAACCCACTGAGGGAGATGCGTGCAGCTGGGGCCCGCACCCCGAGGGATGCGGGCCCCAGCTACGAAATGCGCGTCAGCGTCAGGCGGGAACGATGTTCTCGGCCGTCGGGCCCTTCTGGCCCTGCGCGATGTCGAAGGTGACCTTCTGGCCTTCCACCAGCTCGCGGAAGCCAGAGGAGGCGATGTTCGAGAAGTGGGCGAAGACGTCGTCGCCGCCACCGTCCTGCTCGATGAAGCCGAAACCCTTGGCCGCATTGAACCACTTCACGGTGCCAGATGCCATGTCATATCTCCTTTGGGGCAGTACACCAGCATCCGCACCATACGGACACCGTGTCGCCGCGATGATGCCCCGCCGGAAAATGACCGGAAATATGAAGCACTCGAATGTGGCGCGGAGGCCGACTGGAGCGCTTGAAGTTTTTGGGTACCAAAACTGCAACCGAGACCGACAGTAGCATGCTGCAGCGGTTCGTGTGCGTTAAATGTCTCCATCGTGTGCGGTGCGGAAGAACTCTCCCTGCTGGGTCCATTAAACTCTCTGACCGCGGGGATAGATATTGATTCCCCCCGAGTGCAGCGTTTCGGGAGCAGGAGCGTCCGCCAGCTGCGACGTGCAGTCCAGGGGGCGTGAGCCTACGGGGTGTGTCAGCAGCGCCCTCCCTAAAGATCAGCAGCTCGCAGGTGCTCCATGGCGGCCTCGGGGGCGTCCACGGCAAGGCGGCGCGGCCGGCCTCGCTATCGCTACACGTCTGTTCCGCCGCGCCTGACCCCTCACGGCGGTCGTTCGCGAAGCCGCTCCCGCAGGTGGAGGAGAACCTCGGCGTCGGCGATGCCGACCAAGGCTGCCAAAAGGATCCGGATACGAACGTCATCGCCATGGTGCACAGCCCGCACGATGGCCTCGACGGTGGCGGCCGCTTCTGCGGGAAGGCATGGTGGGCCGGCCGTGGCCCACACATGAACGGAAGGACCAGCCGTGTCCGGACGCTCTGCCGGAGTATCCCGCTCGGGGTCACTGCCTTCATCCACCGGCACCCGTGGGAATCTTCTGACGAGATGGTCAGCTCAACGGTGATCTCACTGGCACGGCTGGACCAGGCCGCCCCCGAGTCCCGGTGCGCCGCTCGCTTCGAGACTTGCATCAGTGGGGACCGGTGTGTGGAGCCTGTCCCGCTGAGAGGCGTGGCACTCTCGTCGCGAGCACCGTTGGCGGGGAAGGTGGCGTAGGTGATGGCTGAGCTGAAGTTCGAAACCGTCGCGTGCCCGCACTGCGCGGCCTGCCCGGCCACTGGGCAGGCTCGTACCGTCGCCGCCGACCGGTGCCGGGTGACGGTGACGTGGCACCTCCCTTCCTGCCCGCACTACGCCGCCGATCGCGTGTTGGCGGGAAGGGAGGACTAGGCGGACCCGTCGAGGGTCTGAGTCAACCCCTCCGACCAACCGCCCCTTTTGGAAAGCGAATTCACCCGACGGAGACAGCGGTGTGACGCAGGTCATCGAGGACGTGTCTCGCGACGCGAGATCGGCGGGGGCTCGTGTGGTGCAAGTGGTGCGCGAAGGGCCCTCCGGCCAGGGAGTTCCTGCGAGTTGGGGCACGCGGAGGGCACGGCGAGGGGTGAGAGGTCTAGACAATGACGAAGGCCCAGGTCTGTGACCTGGGCCTTCGTTCAAGAGCGGATGACGGGAATCGAACCCGCGCTATAAGCTTGGGAAGCTCATGTTCTACCATTAAACTACATCCGCACAGTGGACCAGTTGCCTGGATCACTACCGTTTCACACTCTACCTCATGATCGACCCCCGGTGTATCCGCCGCGGGGTCGTTGTCGTCTGTGGTGTACACGGGGGCGTGTGGGGGCGGGAGTTGGGGCGTACCGTGTGGTGCGGAGCGGCGGCTGGAGCGGGTGCCGATCATCCCCTAATGTGGCGATTCGTCGCAGTATGGCTCGTTGGGGAAAGGGACTCGATGGAGCACACCGTCGTCCGTTGTGCCGAAGGGCACGTTTTCAGTACCGCCTCCTTCCCGCTGCAGCACCTCGGTGCCGGCCGGATCGGGCCCGGGCGGCTGCTGCGGTGTCCGCGGTGCGCACGCCTGCGCCAGGCCGTCCCCGTCGGCGGTGCGCCCAAGCGCTGAGCGCCGGGCGGGGTGAGTCGTACGGCCGGGCGCGCGGGCGGTCCCTCTCGATTGGGGCGGCCCGCGCGCTCTGCGTATCCTCGGGGCGTGCTTCTCTCTGACAAAGACATCCGGGCCGAGATCGACAGCGGACGGGTTCGCATCGACCCGTTCGACGAGGCGATGGTGCAGCCCTCCAGCATCGATGTGCGTCTCGACCGGTACTTCCGGGTGTTCGAGAATCACCGCTACGCCCACATCGACCCCGCGGTCGAACAGCCGGATCTGACCCGGATGGTCGAGCCCGAGGGGGACGAGGCGTTCATCCTGCACCCCGGTGAGTTCGTCCTCGCGTCGACCTACGAGGTCATCACGCTGCCCGACGACATCGCCTCCCGGCTGGAGGGGAAGTCCAGCCTCGGTCGCCTGGGACTGGTGACGCACTCGACCGCGGGGTTCATCGACCCCGGCTTCTCGGGGCACGTGACCCTCGAACTGTCGAACCTGGCCACGCTGCCGATCAAGCTCTGGCCCGGCATGAAGATCGGGCAGCTGTGCATGTTCCGGCTCAGCTCGCCCGCGGAGTTCCCGTACGGCAGCGAACGGTACGGCTCCCGGTACCAGGGGCAGCGCGGGCCGACCGCCTCGCGCTCCTTCCAGAACTTCCACCGCACCCAGGTGAGGCACGAGGCATGAGCAACGCAGTACGCGAGAACCTGACCTACGAGGGCTTCGGCGCCGCCGTGCGCGAGCTGGCGCAGACCATCGCCGACGACGGCTACGAGCCGGACATCATCCTCAGCATCGCCCGCGGCGGTGTGTTCGTCGCCGGCGGCCTGGCCTACGCCCTGGACTGCAAGAACATCCACCTGGTGAACGTGGAGTTCTACACCGGCGTCGGCACCACGCTGGAGATGCCGGTCATGCTGGCCCCCGTGCCCGAGGCGATCGACTTCACCGACAAGAAGGTCCTCATCGCCGACGACGTCGCCGACACCGGCAAGACGCTGAAGCTGGTGCACGACTTTTGCCTCGGCCACGTCGCCGAGGTGCGCTCCGCGGTCATCTACGAGAAGTCCCACTCCCTCGTGAAGTGCGAGTACGTGTGGAAGAAGACCGACGAGTGGATCAACTTCCCGTGGTCGGTCGAGCCGCCCGTCGTCAAGCGCGAGGGCCAGGTCCTCGACGCCTGATCGCGTCTCGTCCCACCGCGTGCGAGAGGGGCCCCGGCCGACGGCCGGGGCCCCTCTCGCACGCGGTGTGCGGGTGCGGGTGCGCTAGATGGTGCCCAGCTTGATGATCGACAGCAGGGCGATCAACTGGATCGCGGAGGCGCCCAGCGCCTTCGGCCACGGCAGGTCGTGCGACTTGCTGATCAGCGAGGTGAACAGGGCGCCCGCGGCGACCCAGGTGGCCCAGCCCAGCACCTGGACGACCATGTTGTCGCCGCCGAGGAAGACAGCGAAGAGCAGGCGCGGGGCGTCCGTGATGGACATGACCAGCATCGACAGGCCCACGGTGGGCTGCCAGCTGCCGTCGCCGCCCATCTGGCGGGCCAGGGTGTGCGTGACCGCGCCCAGGAGCAGACCGCAGATGACGAAGGCCACGCCGGCGGACAGCACGATCGGGACGGCCTGCGACAGGGTCGCGTTGATCACGTCCTCGCGGGCGTCGTCGAGGCCGAAGACCGCGAGGAGGCCGTAGAGGAAGGTCACGATCAGCGCCGGACCCCACACGGGGTAGTCGCGCATCTGCAGGAAGGTCGGCCCGGGGCGCGTCACGATGCCGCGGAGCAGTTCCTTCCACGGCAGCCGCGGCCCGGACGGTGCCGCCGGGGCTGCTCCCGCCTGGTAGGTCGCTCCCTGGCCGTACGGGTCCTCGCCGACGGCGAAGACCTGTGTGTGACCCGGGTTGTCGTTCGTGTAGTTCCCGCCGCCCCCGTGGCCGTACGGAGGCTGCTGCGCGTGCGGCTGCTGCTGTCCGTACGGGTCGAAGTACTCCGGCTCGCCGTGGTCCCCGGCGTTCGGCTGCGGCCACTGCTGCTGCGGTGGCGGGCCGCCGACGGGAGGGTAGGCCGGCCGGCCGTACGGCGGCGGTTGCTGCTGACCGTACGACTGCTGCTGCTGCGGGGGTTGTTGTGGACCGCGGTTGTCGTCCCGTCCGCGTCCGATCCTGAATCCAGCCACGTGATCGAACGTACCTGGTCCGGCGGGCCCCGGTGGCCGGGCAGCCGGAACACGCATCCTTTGCGGCTGACCTGTGACATCCCCTAGGGGATCCCCGGGGGGTTGCCCCCACCCCCGGGGATCCTGCATCCCATGTCTGGTTCATGGAGTTGCGGGCTCTTCTGTGGGCTTCTGTTACATATTCGACGGTCTCTCCACATATCGGGCTCGTAGCGTCGTCTCCGTCGGTTCCGTCGCCTCCACGCAGTGCGAACACGTACGAACGAGCACGAGGAAGAGTCCCATCATGCGCAGCATCCGCCGCACCGCCCTCCGTACCGCCGCCGTCGTCGTCGCCGGCGTGGCCTCCGTCCTGGCACTCCCGGGCGGGTCCGCCTTCGCGGACTCTCCGGCCGCGCCCGGGAAGGAGGCGCTGCCGGGTGCCGGGCGGCCGTCGGCCGGGCCGCCCGCCGGAGCCCCGGTCGACCCGAAGCACCGGCCGGCGCCCGAAGTCCGCACCTTCGCCGCCGCCGTGAGGCTGGCGGACGGTTCCGTGGCCAAGGTCTACCGGATCGGCACGAGCCACTTCGAAGCCGACGTCTTCGCCGGCTCCGCCCGACCGGACACCCTGGTCAGCCGGGCGGAGCCGGCGTCGTACGGGCGGAGCGACGGCCTGCACGTCGTGCTCCGGCCGGACGGCACCGTGACGTCGTGGCTGGACGGGGAGCCGACTCCGAAGGCGACGCCGCAGCCCAAGCCCGCGGTGAAGAAGCAGGACGTGGTGGAGAGCTCGGTACGGGTCGCCCTGCCGGACGGGCGCATCGCCAAGCTGGTGGACGGCCCGCGCGGCGTGTACGTCGTGGTCTCCACGCCGAACGGCAACGTCCTCGGCACCCTCGACCCGAAGCGCCCGGGTATGCGGCAGGACGGCTGGGCGTACGAGATCGCCCGGGACGGCAAGCGCTTCACCTTCGTCGTCATCGACGGCGCGGGCGGCGGGAACGGCTGGGTGTACGACTTCGACGGCAGGCTGATCGCGAGGTACCCGGCCGACGCGCCGAAGCCGGGGAAGCACCGTGACCGGGCCGTCCCCAGCAGCGGCGGCGCGGCCGCGACGGACGCGGCCGGGCTGGGCTTCGCGGTGATACCGCTCCGGGGCTGACCGGAAACGCCGGAACGGCCGGCCCCCGGGTGGGGCCGGCCGTTCCGCTGTGTCGCCTGCTGTTGGGTCGGCCGACTGGCCGGGTGCCTACCTGGCGTCTCCGGACTTCGCCTCGCCCTGAGCCGGAGCCTCGGGCTCGGCCGTGGGCTCCGCCGACGTCTGCGGCGACGTCGGCTTCTCGGCCTCAGCCTCGGCATCGGCCTCTGCCTCCGGCGCCGCTTCGGCTTCCGGCTTCGCTTCCGGCTTCGCGTCCACCGCCTGCGCGGCTCCGGTCTTCTCAGCCTCGGCATCAGCCGCCGGCGCTGCCGCTGCCGCGGCAGCCGCCTCGGCCTTGGCCTCCGCCTCGGCTTCCGCCTTGGCCTTGGCCTCCGCCTCGGCCTTGGCCTCCTCGGCCGCCTTCGCCTTGGCGGCTGCCTCCGCCTCCGCCGCTGCCGCAGCGGCCTCGGCCTCGGCCTCGGCCGCCAGGGCGGCCAGTTCTTCCTCCGTCGGCCCCGGGGCCTTGACCGACTCCAGCAGGAGCTGGGCCACGTCCACGACCTGGACCGATTCCTTCGCCTGGCCCTCGTTCTTCTTGCCGTTGACCGAGTCGGTCAACATGACCAGGCAGAACGGGCAGGCGGTGGAGACGATGTCGGGGTTCAGGGACAGGGCCTCGTCGACGCGCTCGTTGTTGATGCGCTTGCCGATCCGCTCCTCCATCCACATCCGTGCGCCACCGGCGCCACAACAGAAGCCCCGTTCCTTGTGGCGGTGCATCTCCTGCTGGCGCAGGCCCGGCACGGCCGACATGATCTCGCGCGGCGGCGTGTAGACCTTGTTGTGCCGGCCCAGGTAGCACGGGTCGTGGTACGTGATCAGTCCGTCGACCGGCGTCACCGGCGTCAGCCGGCCCTCGTCGATCAGGTGCTGGAGCAGCTGCGTGTGGTGGATGACCTCGTACTCGCCGCCCAGCTGCGGGTACTCGTTCGCGATGGTGTTGAAGCAGTGCGGGCAGGTCGAGACGATCCGCTTCGCCGACTTCGGCTTACGGGTCGAAGGATCTTCGTCGTCCTCGCCGAACGCCATGTTCAGCATGGCCACGTTCTCCTGGCCCAGCTGCTGGAAGAGCGGCTCGTTGCCCAGGCGGCGCGGCGAGTCGCCGGTGCACTTCTCGTCGCCGCCCATGATCGCGAACTTGACGCCCGCGATGTTCAGGAGCTCCGCGAAGGCCTTCGTGGTCTTCTTGGCCCGGTCCTCCAGGGCGCCGGCGCAGCCGACCCAGTAGAGGTAGTCGAACTCGGAGAGGTCCTCCGCGTCCTTGCCGATGATCGGGACCTCGAAGTCGACCTCCTTCGTCCACTCGACGCGCTGCTTCTTCGCCAGGCCCCAGGGGTTGCCCTTCTTCTCCAGGTTCTTGAGCATCGTGCCCGCCTCGGACGGGAACGCGGACTCGATCATCACCTGGTAGCGGCGCATGTCGACGATGTGGTCGATGTGCTCGATGTCGACCGGGCACTGCTCCACGCAGGCACCGCAGGTCGTGCAGGACCACAGCACGTCCGGGTCGATGACGCCGTTCTCCTCGACCGTGCCGATCAGCGGGCGCTCGGCCTCGGCGAGCGCGGTCGCCGGCACACCGGCCAGCTGCTCCTCGGAGGCCTTCTCCTCGCCCTCCATCGTCTTGCCGCCGCCGGCCAGCAGGTACGGGGCCTTGGCGTGCGCGTGGTCGCGCAGCGACATGATCAGCAGCTTGGGGGACAGCGGCTTGCCCGTGTTCCAGGCGGGGCACTGGGACTGGCAGCGGCCGCACTCGGTGCACGTGGAGAAGTCGAGGATGCCCTTCCAGGAGAACTGCTCGACCTGCGAGACGCCGAAGACGTCGTCCTCGCCCGGGTCCTCGAAGTCGATCTCCTTGCCGCCGCTGGTCATCGGCTGGAGCGCGCCCAGGGCGGTCGCGCCGTCGGCGTTCCGCTTGAACCAGATGTTCGGGAAGCCCAGGAAGCGGTGCCACGCGACACCCATGTTGGTGTTCAGGGAGACCACGATCATCCAGATCAGCGAGGTGCCGATCTTGATCATCGCGGTGAAGTAGATGGCGTTCTGCAGCGCGCTCGGCGACAGCCCCTCGAAGACCGTGACCAGCGGGTACGAGACGAAGTACGCCGGTTCCCAGCCGTCCACGTGGTGGATGGCGCCCTCAAGGCCGCGCAGGCACAGGATCGCGAGGCCGATGGTGAGGATGACGTACTCGACGAAGTACGCCTGCCAGGCCTTCGAGCCGGCGAAGCGCGACTTGCGGCCGGCCCGCGAGGGCAGGCTGAGCAGGCGGATCCCGATCAGGACCAGGATGCCGACGACCGTCATCAGGCCGATGAACTCGATGTACAGCTCGAACGGCAGGAAGCCGCCCAGGACCGGAAGCGTCCAGTCGGCCTGGAAGAGCTGGCCGTAGGCCTGCGCCAGGGTCGGCGGGAGCGTCAGGAAGCCGATCGCGACGAACCAGTGGGCGAAGCCGATGATGCCCCAGCGGTTCATCCGGCTGTGGCCGAGGAACTCCCGGACGAGGGTCAGCGTTCGGGCCTTCGGGTCGTCCGTGCGGCTGCCGGCCGGTACGGGCTGACCGATCTTCACGAAGCGGTAGATCTGCGCCACGGCTCGTGCGAGCAGCGCGACGCCGACCACCGTCAGGACCAGCGACACGATGATCGCGGCGAGTTGCATGGGAGGGCTCCTCGGGCGGCGCTTACTAAGCGGTAACTTATGAAGTCAAGGCTTGAGGTTACCCATTCCCGACGCCGCAATGTAGCTGAGTGTGCGGTGATCTGTGTCGCTCAGGCGAGCCTTCGTCGGTAGGCCGCCCGCGGGGTCTGGGCGAGGATCGCCAGGTCCATCCCGAGCCAGTGGTTCTCCACATAATGCCGGTCGAGCAGCGCCATCTCCTCCCAGGGGAGGTCGGAGCGTGCGCTCACCTGCCACAATCCGGTCATTCCGGGGCGTACGAGAAGCCGCTCCGGGCGATCCGTGCGGGCCTCGGGTCGCGGACCGACCAGCGACATCTCGCCGCGGACCACGTTGAGCAGCTGGGGGAGGCCGTCGAGCGCGCAGCGCTCCAGCAGGGCGCCCGTCCGGCCCGGCCCGGCCGTGTCGAAGCGCCAGGTCCGAAACGGCCGCCCGGCGAGGCCCGCCGCGGGCCGCCGTGCGAAGGGCCGCCCGCCCCGGGTCGCGTACAGCAGCGCGGTGACGGCCGCGAGCGGCAGGCCCAGCGCGGCGAGCAGGATCACCGCCCCGACGAGGTCGAGCACCCGCTTCGCCGGCGGGGCGGCGGGCCGCCGTGCCCGGAGCCGGGGGGCGGTGAGTGTGAGCGGCATGCCAGCACGCTGCCGCATGTGCGGTGCGGCCCCGGCGCGCCGCGCGGCGCGGGTCCCTCGTCCGGCCGCCCGGTCGTCGGGAGGGCGCGGGGTTGCGCGTAAGCGGCGGCTAAAGATTGAGTCGACCTGACTCAGTTCTGTTGACGCGAGCGGGTCGATGCGGCATGGTTGAGTCTGTTCCACTCAAGTCACCTGGAGGAATCGAAATGGCACGTGCGGTCGGCATCGACCTGGGCACCACGAACTCCGTCGTCAGCGTTCTGGAAGGCGGCGAGCCCACCGTCATCACCAACGCCGAGGGCGCCAGGACCACGCCGTCCGTCGTCGCCTTCGCCAAGAACGGCGAGGTCCTCGTCGGCGAGGTGGCCAAGCGCCAGGCGGTCACGAACGTGGACCGGACCATCCGTTCCGTCAAGCGCCACATGGGCACTGACTGGAAGATCAACCTGGATGGCAAGGACTTCAACCCGCAGCAGATGAGCGCCTTCATCCTGCAGAAGCTGAAGCGCGACGCCGAGGCCTACCTGGGTGAGAAGGTCACGGACGCGGTCATCACCGTCCCGGCCTACTTCAACGACTCCGAGCGCCAGGCGACCAAGGAGGCCGGCGAGATCGCGGGCCTGAACGTCCTGCGCATCGTCAACGAGCCGACGGCCGCCGCCCTGGCCTACGGTCTCGACAAGGACGACCAGACCATTCTCGTCTTCGACCTCGGTGGCGGCACCTTCGACGTGTCGCTCCTGGAGATCGGTGACGGCGTCGTCGAGGTCAAGGCCACCAACGGTGACAACCACCTCGGTGGTGACGACTGGGACCAGCGCGTCGTCGACTACCTGGTGAAGCAGTTCGCCAACGGCCACGGCGTGGACCTCTCCAAGGACAAGATGGCGCTCCAGCGCCTGCGCGAGGCCGCCGAGAAGGCGAAGATCGAGCTGTCCTCCTCCACGGAGACCTCGATCAACCTGCCGTACATCACCGCGTCCGCCGAGGGCCCGCTGCACCTGGACGAGAAGCTCACGCGCGCCCAGTTCCAGCAGCTGACCGCGGACCTGCTGGACCGCTGCAAGACCCCGTTCCACAACGTCATCAAGGACGCCGGCATCCAGCTGTCCGAGATCGACCACGTGGTCCTGGTCGGCGGCTCCACCCGCATGCCGGCCGTCGCCGAGCTCGTCAAGGAGCTGACCGGCGGCCAGGACGCCAACAAGGGCGTCAACCCGGACGAGGTCGTCGCCATCGGCGCCACCCTCCAGGCCGGTGTCCTCAAGGGTGAGGTCAAGGACGTCCTGCTCCTCGACGTGACCCCGCTGTCCCTCGGCATCGAGACCAAGGGCGGCATCATGACCAAGCTCATCGAGCGCAACACGACGATCCCGACCAAGCGGTCCGAGATCTTCACCACGGCCGAGGACAACCAGCCGTCCGTGCAGATCCAGGTCTACCAGGGCGAGCGCGAGATCGCGGCGTACAACAAGAAGCTCGGCATGTTCGAGCTGACCGGCCTGCCGCCGGCCCCGCGTGGCGTCCCGCAGATCGAGGTCTCCTTCGACATCGACGCCAACGGCATCATGCACGTGACCGCGAAGGACCTCGGCACGGGCAAGGAGCAGAAGATGACCGTCACCGGCGGCTCTTCGCTCGGCAAGGACGAGGTCGACCGCATGCGCCAGGAGGCGGAGCAGTACGCGGACGAGGACCTGCGCCGCAAGGAGGCCGCCGAGTCCCGCAACCAGGGCGAGCAGCTCGTCTACCAGACGGAGAAGTTCCTCAAGGACAACGAGGACAAGGTCCCGGCCGAGGTCAAGACCGAGGTCGAGTCCGCCGTCACCGAGCTGAAGGAGAAGCTCAAGGGCGAGGACACCGGCGAGATCCGCAGCGCGACCGAGAAGCTCGCCGCGGTCAGCCAGAAGCTCGGCCAGGCGCTCTACGCCGACGCCCAGGCCGCCCAGGGCGCCGCGGGTGCCGCCGCCGGCGACGCGGGCCAGGCGAAGGCCGACGACGACGTCGTCGACGCCGAGATCGTCGACGACGAGAAGCCGAAGGGTGGCGCTGCCTGATGTCGGAGGAGACCCCGGGCTTCGACGAGAAGCCCGAAGTCCCCGCCGACGCCGCTCAGGACGACGCCGAGCCGAAGGCCGCCGACTCCGCCGACACGGCGGAGGGTGCGGCCCCGGCCGGGGACAGCGCACAGGACGTGGCCCTGCTGGCGCAGCTGGACCAGGCCCGTACCGCGCTCGGTGAGCGCACCACGGACCTCCAGCGGCTCCAGGCGGAGTACCAGAACTACCGCCGCCGGGTGGAGCGGGACCGGATCACCGTCAAGGAGATCGCGGTCGCGTCCCTCCTGACGGAGCTCCTGCCCACGCTCGACGACATCGGTCGGGCGCGGGAGCACGGAGAGCTGGTCGGCGGCTTCAAGTCGGTGGCCGAATCGCTGGAGACGGTCGCCGCCAAGATGGGCCTGCAGCAGTTCGGCAAGGAGGGCGAGCCCTTCGACCCGACGGTCCACGAGGCCCTGATGCACTCGTACGCGCCGGACGTCACCGAGACGACCTGCGTGGCGATCCTGCAGCCGGGGTACCGGATCGGCGAGCGTACGATCCGTCCCGCACGGGTCGCGGTGGCCGAGCCCCAGCCGGGCGCGGCCCCCAAGTCCGAGTCCGCGGAGGGCGACAAGCCGTCCGGCGAGGACGCGGATGCAGCCGACAAGGGCTGACGCAGTACACGTAGAGGCAGCGCGGGAGGAGGGACACCGGGGATGAACACGAAGGACTTCGTCGAGAAGGACTACTACAAGGTCCTCGGTGTCCCGAAGGACGCCACCGAGGCCGAGATCAAGAAGGCGTACCGGAAGCTCGCGCGCGAGTTCCACCCGGACGCCAACAAGGGCGACGCCGCCGCCGAGGAGCGCTTCAAGGAGATCTCCGAGGCGAACGACATCCTCGGGGACGCCAAGAAGCGCAAGGAGTACGACGAGGCGCGCGCCCTGTTCGGCAGCGGTGGCTTCCGCCCCGGGCCGGGCGGCGGCGGCTCGTTCAACTTCGACCTGGGCGACCTCTTCGGCGGCACCCAGCAGGGCGGCCAGGCCGGCGGCTTCGGCGGCGGCCTGGGCGACGTCTTCGGCGGCCTCTTCAACCGCGGCGCCGGCCCGGGTGCGGGCACCCGTACCCAGCCGCGCCGCGGCCAGGACATCGAGTCGGAGGTCACCCTCTCCTTCACGGAGGCGGTGGACGGGGCCACGGTCCCGCTCCGGATGTCCTCGCAGGCGCCCTGCAAGGCCTGTTCGGGCACCGGCGACAAGAACGGCACCCCCCGGGTGTGCCCGACCTGCGTCGGCACCGGCCAGGTCTCGCGGGGCAGCGGCGGCGGCTTCTCGCTGACCGACCCCTGCGCGGACTGCAAGGGCCGCGGCCTGATCGCGGAGACCCCGTGTGACGTGTGCAAGGGCAGCGGCCGGGCCCGCAGTTCCCGCACCATGCAGGTCCGGATCCCGGCGGGCGTCTCCGACGGCCAGCGGATCCGGCTGCGCGGTAAGGGCGCTCCGGGCGAGCGGGGCGGTCCGGCCGGCGACCTCTACGTGGTCGTGCACGTCGGCACCCACCCGGTGTTCGGGCGCAAGGACGACAACCTCACGGTGACCGTCCCGGTGACGTTCGCGGAGGCGGCGCTGGGCGCCGACATCAAGGTCCCGACCCTGAACGGCCCGTCGGTCACGCTGAAACTACCCCCGGGCACCCCGAACGGGCGTACGATGCGGGCCCGCGGCAAGGGGGCGGTCCGCAAGGACGGCACCCGCGGGGACCTGCTGGTCACCGTGGAAGTGGCGGTTCCGACCGAGCTGTCGGACAAGGCCCGCGAGGCGCTGGAGATGTACCGCGAGGCGACGGAGTCGCAGGACCCGCGCTCCGCGCTGTTCGAGTCCGCGAAGGGAGCATGACATGGACGGCCGCCGACGACAGTCTTCCCGTCTGGGAAGCGGTTACCCACTCACCGACGAGACCCCGGTCTACGTGATCTCGGTGGCCGCCCAGCTCTCGGGCCTGCATCCGCAGACCCTCCGCCAGTACGACCGCCTCGGCCTGGTCTCCCCGGACCGTACGGCCGGGCGCGGCCGGCGCTACTCGGCCCGGGACATCGAGCTGCTCCGCACGGTGCAGGCGCTGTCCCAGGACGAGGGCATCAACCTGGCGGGCATCAAGCGGATCATCGAGCTGGAGAACCAGGTGGCCGCGCTCCAGCAGCGCGTCGCCGAGCTCTCCGCGGCGGTGGACGGCGCGGCGGCCACCCTGCGGGCCCGCGAGGCCCAGGTGCACGCCTCCTACCGGCGCGACCTGGTCCCGTACCAGCCCCCGCAGCCGGGCAGCGCCCTGGTCGTCTGGCGCCCGAGCCCCAAGCGCCCGATGGACTGAGCGGCGCTCCGCGCCCGCGCAATCGAGAAGGCCCCGCCCGGATGATTCCGGGCGGGGCTTCTTCGTGCTCAGTGCTTCCCTGCGTTATTTCTCAACCAAGTAGGTTGCTCATGGACGAGAAAGTCAGAACGACACCTATGACCCCCGTAGCCAAACGGATCACCGTCGGGCTGAATCCTGCGCCAGGAGTAACGGGGCTGCGGTCCATCGAATACTGGAAAATTCGATAGGCGCAGTCTCGGACATTGAATGCGATGGACAGAGTCACTACCGCCATTATTCCTTGCCAGATGGCGTGCAAGTAGCCGACCGCTTCACCCTGGGCGGCTGTGATCATGATGTCCTCTTTCGTTAAACGAAACATGATACTGGAGTAAAGTGGCGGCGTTCGGACCGATCGCGGCGCAGTGTCGGCCGGAACGTTACCAGAGGTGCAAGAAGTCACCCACGTGGTCGAATACAGTTCCCACTGTTGCGATGTGCGTCTTCCCGGAGCCGAAGTTGCCACCCAGGCCAACATTGAGACCGCCCGAGGTGGTCACGCCGTGCACGATGTCTCCACGTTCGTTTCTGGTCCCGAAGGTGCCCCGATGACTGAGAGTCAGAGGCCCGAGGGTGCCACCCACACCTGCGGCCTCCCCTCTTACCTGATCAACTGAGTCCGCGTTGCTGAACACGAGCCCCGCGGTGATACCCACCCCGGCTTCAAGGCCTGCTTGCTCTTCTGTGACGGCGGCCAGGGCGTAGTCGTCGCCCACTCGCATGAAGCACCCGGATCCCTCGAACCCGGCGCCGAACGTGGCGTTGGCGCTCACGCAAACGCCAGAAGTCTTGCTGTAGGACATTACATACGAAGCCGCATTTTTGATCGATTTCCCAGCTTCCTTGATCCGGCCTGAGGAATTTCCGTAGGAGAACAGACCGAGACTCGCGGCCCCTTGACAGAAGGCGCCCTCCTGATCCTTGGGGAGGTAGCACTTCTCCGTACTCAGCCAGGCGTTCAGCCGCTCCACATAGGTCTTCTTGGTGGGGTAGCGGATCTTCAGTTCCTTGTCGGAGAGGAGCCGCCCGCCGTTGACGTGGATGTTGCCGCGCTTGTCGACGGTGACGGTGACCTTGGGCTTGTCGTTCTTGCCCTCGGATTTATTGTGCTCCTCAATGGTCTTTCCGTTGGTTTCACCGCCGCCACCGCAGTAGCCGTACCCGAAGCAGCTTTCGAGACCCGTCGGGTCCATCTGCGAGATCGGGTTGTTGTTCGCGTAGTTGTACCCGTTCATCTGGAGCGGGTTGGTGATGTCGATGATCGGGTCGACGGAGATGAAGCGGCCGGTGGCCGGTTCGTATTCGCGGGCGCCGATGTGGGTGAGGCCGGTGCTCGCGTCGTCGTTGCCGGTGCCGAGGAAGGTACGGCTGCCGGGCCAGTTGTTGACCGGGTTGCCGCGGGTGTTGCCGTACGGGTCGAACTTGCGGCGGGTGACCGGCTGTCCCGTCGACTGCTCGACCGCGACGGTCGCCGTGTTGTGGTGGTCGGCCAGCAGGACGGTCAGCTTGTGGCCGGTCGCCTTGCCGTCGGTCTGCCGGGTGGTGGTGACACCGCCGGGACCGCTGTAGTAGCGGACGGCGTCGATGGCCTGCCCGGCCTTGTTCACGGTGAACTCGGTCTCGCCGAGGTAGAGCGTCCGGCCGGTGCCCGTCTCCTCGATGAGGCGGTTGCCGTTCGCGTCGTAGATGTACTTGGTGGAGTGCTCGGCCGGGTTCCACTTCTGATTGGTGCCGTTGTTGCAGGCGTAGACCAGAAGGTCGGTGCCGTCCGCGGCATTGCCGTTCGGGACGTCGACGCAGGCGTTGGCGTCCTCGTTGTAGAGGGCCTTGTCGGTGTCGCTGCGGTGGACGAACTCCTGCGCGACGCCACCGTTGCAGGTGGCCAGAACCGCCTTGCCGTCCAGGACGGTCAGGCACTTGTCCAGTGCGCGGACCGTGTTGCCGGTCAGGCGCCACTCCTGAGCCTTGGAGGTGTTGCAGGGCCACAGCTGGACGGGGGTGTTGTCCGCGGTGCGGCCCCCTTCGACGTCGAGGCACTTGCCGGCCAGGCCGGTGATGGCGACGGCGCCGATGCCGGGGCTTGACGCCTCGGTCAGCTTGTTGTTGCGGTCCCAGGTCAGGGCCTGGGTGTCGGCGTCGATCTTCCGTGACGTGGTGTTGCCGGCCGCGTCGTACTCGTAGGTGGAGCGGGACAGGAGGGTCGTCCCCTGCTTCTTCTCCGCCTTGGAGAGGGCGTGCGGCTTGGTGGTCGCGACCGGCGGCTGGCCGCCGCCGGGGCCGACGCCGTAGGTGTACGTCGTCGTCTGGTCCAGTGCCGGGTCGGTGAGGTGGTGGTTCACCAGCTGGGTGCGGTTGCCGATGGCGTCGAACGCGTACGACTGCCAGTAGCCGTCACCGTCCGGGCCGGCGGTGACGTCGCTCAGGGAGGGCCCCGTGCACGCGGACGTCTTGCCGGTCCAGGCCTTGGTGAGCTGTCCCAGCGGGCTGTACGCGAAGCACTGCCGGTCGATCAGGCCGCCGGGGCGGGTGTCCGTGATCGAGGTGGGGTTGCCCGCCACGTCGTAGCCGTAGGACAGTTCCGAGATCCGGTGATCGTTCGGGGTCTCCCGGTCGGCGATCGCCCTGGTGACACGGCCCGTGTTCGGGTCGTGCATCGTGGTCGTCCACACCCGGTTCGGAGCCTGGCCCGACGCGGTGCGCAGGACCTCGCCGAAGGGGCTGTACAGCACCTCGCCGGTGTACCAGGACAGGCCCGACACGGTCTGCGGCAGGCCGTCGGTGTTGTACCGGGTGATCAGCTTCTCGGCGGCGAGGCCGCCCGGGGTGGCCGGCAGCGTCGTCGACTGGACCGCGCCCGTGGGGGTGTAGGTGGTGCTGTAGGTGTACGTGCCGGCCAGGCCCTTGGTGGCGGCCTTGTCCGGGATGGTGATCTTCGAACCGGTGGGCCGGTACTCGCTGTCGTAACCGGTGATCTGGCTCTTGTACGCCGTCTCGCCGTCCGCCTCCGTGCGGGTGTACGAGGTGGCGGAGACGGGCTTGCCCTTGCCTCCCGCCAGCGTGTCGTACGTCCACGAGGCCGTCAGCGGACCGGTCGCCGACTCCTCGCGCGACTCCGTCTTGCGGCCGAGCTTGTCGTAGACGTGGTAGGTCCGCTTGCCGGCGGCGTTCTGCGCCCACTCCTGCTGGTCGAGGGTGTTGTAGCCGAAGGAGGCCGCACCCATGTCCGGGTCGGTGGAGCCGGTCAGGCGGCCGCGGGCGTCGTAGGTGTACGTCCACTCGTTGGTGAGGGCGTCGGTGACCTTTGCCAGCTTCCCGCGGACGTCGTACGTGTAAGTGGTGTCGTTCCAAGTGGTCAGGTCGCTGGCCGTGGCCCTCTGGATCCGTGTCGTGCGGTTCAGCGCGTCGGTCCACGTCTTGGTGGACTGGCTGCCCGGCAGCGCGGTCGTGCCGTCCGCCGACATGCCGCCGCGCTGGAGGGTCCAGTTGCCACCGTACGCGGCGGTGTCGGAGTGGTGGTCGTTTCCTCCGAGGAGGGTGGTGGTGCGCACGGGTCGGCCGAGGCCGTCGTATGCGGTCGTGGTGGCGTTCGGGACGTGGAAGTCGGTCTCGGGGACGAAGATCTTCCGGTTCGGCTCGCCCTCCGCGTAGTAGGCGTTGTTGGTCCGGCGGACGGTGCCGTTCGCGTTGTACAGCTTGTCGCTCACCACGCGGCCGCCGCCGACGGCCTCCGTCTGGGTCTGGCGCGGGCGCAGCAGGCCGTCGTAGATCTCGACGGAGCTCTCGTAGGTGCCGTTGTCCCGCAGGATGCGAGAGGTGACGGCCGGGGGCTCGTGCTCCGAGACCTGGTAGTCGAAGGTCTGCCGGGCCTTGTCGGAGGCCGGGTTCTGGGAAGGCGTCCAGACCGCGGTGGTCCGACCCAGAGCGTCGTACTCGGAGGTGATCTTCCGGTTGTTCTGGTCGGTGACCTCCAGGACGAGGCCCCGGCCCGGGTCGAGCTTGGTGGTCGACTTGTGGTTCAGGGCATTCGTGGCGCTCTGGGTGAACACCGGCCCGGTCGTCGGGTTGAACGTGGTGGTGACGGCGTTCCCGGCAGGATCGTAGGTCTTGACCGTTCGGCCGAGGGAGTCGTACTCGAAGCGTCCGGTGGTGATCCAGCCGGTGCCCGCTCCGTCCTGGGTGTCCGTCTGGAAGACCAGTCCCTTGACGGGCGCGGTGCCGAAGGCGTTCAGCGCGTCGTACGAGGTGCGGGTTGTGGAGAGCACGGTGCCGGTCGCGGCCTGGGCGCAGGTGCCGACCGTGGCGCTCACCTCCTGCGCCAGTCCGATCAGATGCTTGGCGGTGTTGTGCACGTATTCGGTGGTGGTGCAGACCTGGTCCTGGACCGTCCAGCCGCCCGAGCCGTTCGACGTGGCCGCCTCGGCCTCCGAGGTGGCCTCCAGACCGTAGGTGGGCTCGAAGGTGTCGATCACGCGGTTGCGTCGGGTCCCGCCGTCGATCGCCTCGTACTGGTCGGTCTGCTTGGTGTTGACGCGGAAGGCGTCCAGGGCCGTGGTGCCGGGGCGGGCCTGGGTGGCCCTCTTCGTGCTCTCGTACCGGGTCACCTCGCGGGCGGCGACGGTGCCGCCGGTTCCTGCCTTCGTGTAGGTGAGGGTTTCCGCGATCTTGCCCGCGTACTGGCGCAGGTCGTCGCCGAGCGTCTCGCCGGTGGAGTCCTTGACCGTGATCACGGCCCGGCCGGCGTCGCCGGACATGCCCCGGAAGTAGCGGGTCTCCGTCCGGGACTCCTGGGTGGCCTCACGTGCGACCGCGGTGTCGGTGGCGCCCTTGGTGGTGATCACCGTCGCGTAGCCGCGCCACTGGTTGTAGGTGCGCAGCTCCGGCTTGGTGAACGGGTCGTCGTCCTTGGCCCAGGCCGCGCCGTCCTTGTACTGGTAGGAGGTCTTGACGTCGGGCTGGCGGGCGACGCGGTCCTTCTCGACGACCTCTTCGACGACGTACTTGTTGAACCACTCCAGCGGCGGGTCCTTCAGGTCGCCGTCAGGGGACCAGTGCGTGGGGAAGCAGCGGCTGGTGTTCTCCTCGGGCTTGGTGCTGATGGGGCCGACCGGGCACGGATCGGAGTAGTTGACGTGGATCTCGCCGCCGGTCTCGTTGCGGATGGTCTCCACCCGCAGCCGGTCGAAGTCCGGGGTCGCGTCCTCCGCGCTCTTGGCGACGCGGTTGGGCATGTCCTGCTCGTTCGCGAGGAACGAGACCGCCGGCAGCGGGGCGGTGACCAGGTTGCCGCTGCCGTCCTTCTTGGTGCTGTAGCCGGTGCGCTTGATCGACTCCAGCCACAGCGGCGGGTGGGTGTCGGTGCGCTGCTTCGGGAACGACTGGGTCAGGGCCCAGTGGTCGACCTCGGTGAGGGCGGTGCTGCCCTCGGTGCGCTGCGCGAAGGTGGTGATGCCGGTCAGGCGCTTGCGGGACCAGAAGGAGGGCACCGAGACCTGGCAGGTCGTTGCGGAGAAGGTGCAGTTCAGTGTGGACGGGGTGTCCCACCAGGGCTGCTTCTTCTCGTAGTCCTTCGACTCGAAGTCGGTTTTCGCGCACGCCGACTTGCCTTCGGCCGGGATGCAGCGCTCGTCCGTGTAGAACGCGACGCGGGCGGCCGGCGGTCCGGACAGGTCGTTCGAGCGCAGGCCGTAGGTGATCTGGGTCGGGTGGCCGCCGCGGATGTAGCCGACCTTGGCGGGGTCCTTCTCCGTGTACTGCTCGTTCTTCGAGTAGCGGTTCTCCTCCGGTTCCCAGTCGATGACGAGGGCATTGCCGTGGACGTCCTCGACGTAGTCGAGGTTCCACCGCCAGGCCTGCTTGCAGGAGGAGTCCGCGAAGGCGTCCGCGTGGCAGGGCTCGCCGGTGTGGTTGCCGAACACCGGCACGTTGAAGACGGACTTGGTCACCGGGCGTGAGCCGGAGCCGTCGACGTCGTGGCGGCCGAAGAAGTAGCGCGTGCCGTCCCGGGTGGTGACGACCCAGTACTCGTTGTCCTTGGCACCGTTGACGACGTTCGGGTCGGTGAGGCGTTCGACCCGGGATCCGTCGTCGTCGGCCGGGATCCACTTGCCGGAGTCAGCGTGGTACACGAGTGCCGTGGTGTTGCCGCCGAGTGACATCACCATGTTGTCGCCGGCCCAGCAGAGGTCGTTCTTCTTCTTGTCGGCGTCGTTGTCGTTGTTGGGCGCCCCGGGCGACGGTTCCAGGTCGTCCGAGCAGGAACGGTAGCGCCGCTCGATGAAACCGGGGTGGTAGTCCCAGCCGTCACCGATCCAGGAGGCCTGCCCGTTGGCGACCGAGGTCTTGCCGTCGACCGCTTGGGAGCTGTACGAGAGGGCGATCTTGGGTGCGGGGCCCGCCGGCGCCTGCGGGACGCCCACCGGATAGCTCCAGGAGAACCCGCCGCCGCTGCCGCCCGCGCTCCAGGTGCCGGAGGGGGAGAGGGAGGTGGCTTTGTACGTGCCGCCCGCCCCGGAGGCGGAGTCGGTCGCGGCCAGCACGGTGGGACCGCCTCCGCCGGTCAGGGCCATCGTGCGCAGTCCCTGACCGGGCGCGGTGGCCGGGTCGACGGTCGCCCGGACCGTACCCGTCTCCGGGTCATTGGTGCTCGGGACGGTCTTTGCTCTGCTGCAGTCGGGAATCTCCGGCGTCGTGAGGAAGCACGTGGGGAGCTGCTTGATCTCCAGCCGGGAGGCCCACTCGGTGCCGTACAGGTCCTTGAACTGCTTGTAGTCAAGCTGAACGTCGACCGGAGTCGAGCCCTCGGCCGGCGGCGTGACCTTGATGATCGCACCGTCCAGACCGGCTGCCTCGGTCGTCTCGCGGTCCTTGACCTCCACCGACCAGGTACCGGACGGCGCCGGGGGAGTCGGGTCGGCCTCGGTCGGGGAAGCCTTGCCGATCATGACGGGCAGCGTGCCCGCCTGGACCAGGTCTATCCCGCTTTCGGGGCCGAGTTGGACGGGCTCGCTCCCCCCCTTCGGCGGCTCCTCCTTTTTCGGCTCGTACTCCTCTGCAGGCTCGGCCGCATCGCCGTCCCAGCCTTCGAGCTTCGCAGCCTCGACCTTGTCGAGCTTCGCCTTCACCTCCTCCTGGAGGCCCGGCAGCTCGACGCCGATCCGGTTGCCGGGTGGTGCCGCCCACGCCTGGGTGGGCAGAAGAGTGGACACCAGGACCACGGAGAGCGCGATCCCGGTGCGCGCCAGATGTTTGCGCGCCTTCCCGTTTCCGGGTAGGCGCAAATTACGCGCCGCAAAGGGCGACATGTGTACCCCCCATACCGCTGCGGCCCGGACGTCGAAAATTCGGGCGGCAGGGAATTGACAAATTGCCAGCAGATCTTGGGGGTGGCGTACGGGGTAAGTCCACTCCAAGCCAGGGGTGAGTGAGCTACATCACGCGGCGTGGAATCAATGTCCTGAAAATTCAGATAATCCATGCGTTTTCGCTGCCTGTGAATTCGTGGCGGGCGGATTTCGGCAACGGGGGATGAGTCATGATCGGGTCGCCCTTTTGTGGAGGGCCTGAGGGGGGAGAGAAATGGAAGTCAGTGACACCGCCGCCGAGCCGGAGTCCGTGGCGGACGCTCCGCCGAGACGTCGCTGGTTCCGGCGCCGCAGAGCCATCGGCGGCCTGGCGGCCCTGCTGGCGGTGGCCGTGGCGGTGCCGGTCGGCGTGCAGTTCGGCGGGGGCCAGAAGCCGAAGGGCGGCACCTCCGACGGGGCGACCGGGCCCGTGACCGCCCCGCAGGCGCGGAAGCTGGCCGCCGAGACGGGCAAGGACGTGGAGGTCTCGGCGGAGCGGAGCGCGAACACCACGACGTGGGCGCAGCCCGACGGCGTCTTCAAGAAGCACATCTCCAGCTCCGCCGTCCGCGCGCGGGTCGGCGAGGAGTGGAGGGCCATCGACACCGATCTCCACCGGGTCGAGGGCGGTTTCGCTGCGAAGGCCGTGAACGGCGCCGTCGTCTTCAGTGGCGGCAGCGCGGGAGGAGGCCGCGCCGCACGCGGCGCCGTGCGGCCCGCCGTGAAGGCGGACGTGCCCGGGCCGGCGTGGACCGAACTGGTCCGGCTGGACGTCGACGGGCACGAGATGTCGGTCAGCTGGCCCGGTGAGCTGCCCGCGCCGGTGATCGATGGTCCGCGCGCGCTGTACGAGAACGTCCGGCCCGGGGTGGACCTGCTCATGACCGCGCAGGACGGCGGCTACTCGCACCTGCTGGTCGTGAAGGACAAGCAGGCCGCGGCCGACCCGCTGCTCGCCGAGCTCAACTACCGGCTCGCCTCCCCCGACCTGCAGTTCCGGCTCGACGCCGAGTCCGGTTCCCTCAGTGCCCGCGACGCCGCGGGCGAGGAGGTGGCGGGCTCCCCCTCGCCCCTGATGTGGGATTCGTCGGGCAAGGTGGCGACGACCGACGACGTTCCGGCGTGGAAGCCGTCGGCGCTGGCCGCTCGGCACCCGACGCTCGGACTGGCGGGCCTGGCCGGCGCGGAGAGGGCGCACCTGTCCGTCGCGGCCGCCTCGTACCAGGACGGCACGCTCACCCTGAAGCCCGACGCGGCCCTGCTGAACGCCGCGGACACCGTATACCCGGTGTTCGTGGACCCTTCCTTCAAGGGGCACAAGCGTTCCTGGTCGCTGCTGTACAAAACGGCCGGCAATTCGAGCTTCTACAACGGGCAGAACTACAACGCCTCGGGCACGAATGAGGCACGGGTCGGTTACGAATCCGACTCGGGTGGCACCTCTCGCTCCATCTTCAATTTCGATGTCGGTTCCGAGCTCCATGGAGCGGGAATCCGCACGGCGGTCGTCCGGGCGCTGCAGACCTATTCGTGGTCCTGCACACGCAAGGACATGGACATCTACTCCACCCCCTACGCCACATCGTCCTCGACGTGGAACAACACCACGGGCTGGTGGGGCAACAAGATAGGCACCGAGAGCGCCGGCTACGGCTACAACAGTTCCTGCCCCGACAACTGGGTCGCCCCGGACATCAAGGGCCTGGTTTCCCAGGCCGCGAGTGCCCGCTGGAACGCCCTGTCCCTCGGGTTCAAGGCGCCGAGCGAGTCGGATTCGTACTACTGGAAGAAGCTGCTCGCCAACGGCGAGAGCGCCCCGTACATCGAGGTCACCTACAACAGCCCGCCCGACATCCCCCTCGCGGCGAACATGAGCACATCCCCGGGTGGAGAGTGCCTGACAGGCGGTACCGGCACTTCCATCGGCCTGACCGACGTGTCGTTCAGGGTCAAGGGCAACGACGCGGACGGCAACCTGAACCGCCTGCAGATCGAGATCTGGGACGCCGGGACCGGGCAGCCCGTCTTCGACGAGTGGCACGACGCCGACAGCGACGGGGTCCTCACGTACTCCGTGCCTTCGTCGACGTTCACCAACGGCCGCACGTACAAGTGGCTCTCCCGCGCCGTCGACCACGACGGCTTCGGCTCCCCGGGCGCGGGCCCGCGGGAATCGGGCTCCCCGGACTGGTGCACCTTCACCGTCGACCACACCGCCCCCGCCAACCCCGCGGTCTCCTCAACGCACTTCCCGAAGGCGGACGGCGACACCTCCCAGTGGAGCGTGAACCCGGCCTCCACCCCGGACCAGGTCGTCGAGTTCCGCGGGAACGGCACCGCGGCGGGCACGATCCGCGAGTACCAGTGGTCCCTGAACAAGCCCACCTGGGAGGGGAAGGTTTCCCCCACCAACGGTGACCTGGCGTCCGTCAAGCTCCGGGTCGACACCGCCGGCCCCAACGTCCTGTACGTGCGGACCGTCAACCACGCGGGGAACGTCTCGGTCCCGACCGAGTACCTCTTCTACGTCAGCCCCCGCACCGGCACGGACAAGCCGGGCGACGTGACCGGTGACCACTTCGCCGATCTCCTCGCCATCGACAAGGACGGCAACCTGCGCACCTACGCCGGCGACAGCAGGGGTGACACCGACGTGTTCATCCCGGGTGCCGTGCGCGACGGCAAGCCCGTCGAGCCCGGCCACTTCAAGGACCCGGCCTCCGCCATCCCGGTGCTGATCGGCCACGCCACCGACTGGTATCCCGGCGACGGCATCACCGACATGATCGCGCGGATGCCCGACGGGAAGCTGTACATCTACCCCGGCATCGGTACCGGCCAGTTCGACGCCGGCCGCCGCATCGAGATGCAGCTGCCGCTGTCCGCGCCGGACCCGGCGACGTTCCGGCAGATCGTCGTCACCGAAGACGTCGACGGTGACGGCCTCCCCGACCTGTTCGCGCTGGACGCCGACGGCTTCTGGGCGTTCTCCGGCTACACCGGGTCCAGCTTCGCCTCCTACCGCAAGATGGCCACCGGCTGGGCCGCCCGCGACATCGTCGGGGTCCGGGACGTGTCCGGGGACAACGTGCCCGACCTCCTCTTCCGCGACGGCGCCAACGCCAACCGAACCATGGCGCTGCGCAAGGGCAAGCCGGGCGTCAACGGGGGCGCGGATCTCGCCTCGCTGCAGTTCGCGTCGAGTGCGGAGGGCGGCGTCGACAACACCTACGCGACGACCGCTTGGAACCGGACGGACTGGCCCAAGGTGTTGGGCACGGCGGACAACACCGGAGACGGCATCCCCGACATCTGGGGTGTCCGCTCCGACGGCTACCAGTACTACTTCCAAGGCGGCAGGACCACCTACGGCGAAGCCACCGGGCGTGACGAGGACTCCTGGAACACCTTCCTCGCCATCGGATAGCCGCACACGCACGGTCCGGGTGCCCTCCCCGAGCGACACGGGAGAGGGCACCCGCGCGTTCTCAGGGCGGTTCCTCCGGCGGCGGCTCCGCCGCCGCGCCCAGGATGCCGGACTGCGCGATGAGGTAGCCGAGCTGGGCCCGGCTGCCGCTGCCGAGGGTGGTGGCGAGCTTGGCGATGTGGGCGCGGCAGGTGCGGACGTTCATGCCCAGGCGGCGGGCGATGGCCTCGTCCACGTGCCCCTCGATGAGGAGCTGGGCGATGGTGCGCTGCACGCCCGTGATGCCGCCGGGGGTGCTGCGGTACGTCACCTCCTCCGTGAGGGGCACGGCGCGGTGCCACAGCTGCTCGAACACCTTGATGAGGTAGTCGACGAGGCCGGGGTGGCGCAGTTCCAGCGCGACCCGGCGGTCGTCGCTCACCGGGATGAAGGCGACCGTGCGGTCGAAGACGATGAGGCGCTCTATCAGCTCTTCGAGCGTGCGGATCTCCACCTTGCCCGTGGAGATGCGGTCCACGTAGGCGAGGGTGCCCTGGCTGTGCCGCGCGGTGTGCTGGTAGAGGGTCCGTATGCTGACCCCGCGGTCGATCAGCGGCTGGTCGCGTTCCAGGGCCTGTGTGAGAGCCTCGGAGGGGCGCGCTCCGCCCGGCTGGACCGTCAGCACCTCGGTGTGGCATTCGGCCGTCGCGAGGTTCAGCGCGGCGTTGATCCTTTCGAAACCCTCCAGCACCGTGATGGCATGGGTGTCGGCCGGGCTCTGCGCGCTGATGGCCAGGAAAGGCTCGAAAGTGTCGGTGAGATCTACAGCGCTGCGTCGGCGGTCCTGGATCTCGCGTTCAATCGGATGGAGTCGTTGCGCCAGAGCCACCGACGGGGGAACCGGGCGGAGTTGGTTGGCGTCATCCGGGTCGGGCTGCAGAAGGGCCAGTTCCAGCAGGCAGGGGGCGTTCTGGATCTCTCCCCGAGCGATCCGGCCGGTGCTCAGGGCAGCCGCGTAGAGCCGGGTTCCCTCGGCGCACATGGACGTGACGGGGTGGGGATGTGTCGCCATTGTCCCTTTTTGCGTCAAATCTCCACCCCCCAGGGTCCTGAACATGCAAGAACATGATGCATCGTCCCTGTGGCATTGACGTGCCTGAATGAGCCATCGTCTGACACGCGGGGGAGAGGATTCCATCAAGTGAGGACGAAGCCGACCATGTACAAGAGAATGCTTCGCTCGGTGCTTGCCATAGGTTTCTCCGCCGTTGCGGTTTTTGGGGCAGTCAGCGCCGTCGAAAGTGACGCGGGGAGCGTTGGGGGCGGTCAGGGTACGAGCCTGACGAGCACGGAGTTCGACACCGGCTGGACCACGGCGCCCGTGGGCAAGTACGCGGACACCGGCTGGACCGCCGCCGACCTCGGCGGCAAGGACGACACCGGCTGGACCGAGACTCCTGCGACGGTGTCCGCGTGACCCCCGACGACCGCGGCTTCCGCCGCGAGATGGCGTCCGCCTACCGCTCCGGTTGGCAGTTCATCGACCTCGCCACGGCCATCCCCCACCCCGGCGACTCGTTGATGGTGACCCTCTTCGGCCAACCGATCGTCATCGTGCGCGAGGAGGACGAGGACGTACGTGCCTATCGGTGCCTGCGCCGCCCGCGCGGCGCGCCGCAGCCCGTCCGCTGCGAAGTGCGCTACGGAATGGTCTTCGTCAATCTCGACCAGCGGGACCACCAGCTCTTCGAACCCGACATCACCACCGCCACCCCCCGCAGTGCCTGAAGCGATTCCCCCGTCGTTCCAGATCGCTCAGGCGCTACCCCCACACAACGGCGCCATCGTGGACCTGACCGCGATGGCGCCGTTGTGATGTCGCCGTCCAGTGCGTGATCCGGACAAGATGAAGGGTCAACGGCTCACGCGCGCCCCATGGCCCGGTCCAGGATGATCTCCACGACCACGCGGTCGGGATGGGGTGTCGGCGTCCGCCCGTACCGCTCCGCGTAGCGGGCCACCGCGTCGGCGACCGACGCCTCGTCCGTGCGGACCACCGCGCGGCCCTCCAGGGTGGCCCAGCGGCGTCCGGCCATCTGGCAGACCGCCACTCGTGCACCGCCGCCGTGCCCGTCCTGGGCCGCCAGGACGTTGCGGACCTTCTTGCTGTGCCTGTTGCTGATCACCCGGGCCAGGCCGGCCTCGGGGTCGTACGTCACGCCCACCGGCACCACGTGCGGGGTCCCGTCGGGGCGCGGCGTGGTCAGCGTGCAGACGTGCCGCTCCCGCCAGAAGGCGAGGTACTCGGGCGTCGGGTTGAGTACGTCATGGGACATGGCCCGAAGGGTACGGGGAACATGTCCACTCAGCTGCCTTGAGTGGAATAGACTCAACTTTGCATACGCTGACTCTGTCAGACCCAGTTGTGCATCCCTCGGAGAGGAGAAGACGCAGTGGACGCCGAGCTGACCAACAAGAGCCGGGACGCGCTGAACGCCGCCACCAGCAGGGCCGTCAAGGAAGGCCACGCGGACCTGACCCCCGCGCACCTGTTGCTGGCCCTGCTCGCCGGCGAGGACAACGAGAACGTGATCGACCTGCTGATCGCCGCGGAGGCCGACCAGGCCGCCGTGCGCAGCGGCGCCGAGCGCCTCCTCGCGGCGCTGCCCAGCGTCACCGGTTCCACCGTCGCGCCCCCGCAGCCCACCCGCGACCTGCTCGCCGTACTGGCCGAGGCCGACCGCGAGGCGGGCGAGCTCGGCGACGAGTACCTCTCCACCGAACACCTCCTCATCGCCATCGCCGCCAAGGGCGGCGCGGCCGGTGAGGTCCTTTCCGCCCAGGGCGCGACGGCGAAGAAGCTGCTGGACGCCTTCCAGAACGCACGAGGAGCACGGCGGGTGACCACCCCCGACCCCGAGGGCCAGTACAAGGCCCTGGAGAAGTTCGGCACCGACTTCACGGCGGCCGCCCGCGACGGGAAGCTCGACCCGGTCATCGGCCGCGACCACGAGATCCGGCGCGTCGTGCAGGTGCTCTCGCGCCGCACGAAGAACAACCCGGTGCTCATCGGCGAGCCCGGCGTCGGCAAGACCGCCGTCGTCGAGGGCCTGGCCCAGCGCATCGTCAAGGGTGACGTGCCCGAGTCCCTGAAGAACAAGCGGCTCGTCTCCCTCGACCTTGGCGCCATGGTGGCCGGCGCCAAGTACCGCGGTGAGTTCGAGGAGCGGCTGAAGACCGTCCTCGCGGAGATCAAGTCCAGCGAGGGCCAGATCATCACCTTCATCGACGAGCTGCACACGGTGGTCGGCGCGGGCGCCGGCGGCGACTCCGCCATGGACGCCGGCAACATGCTCAAGCCCATGCTGGCCCGCGGCGAGCTCCGCATGGTCGGCGCGACCACCCTCGACGAGTACCGCGAGCGCATCGAGAAGGACCCGGCGCTGGAGCGGCGGTTCCAGCAGGTGCTGGTCGCCGAGCCGTCCGTCGAGGACACCATCGCGATCCTGCGCGGGCTCAAGGGCCGCTACGAGGCCCACCACAAGGTCGTCATCAACGACAGCGCGCTGGTGGCCGCAGCGACCCTCTCCGACCGCTACATCACCTCCCGCTTCCTGCCCGACAAGGCCATCGACCTCGTCGACGAGGCGGCGTCCCGGCTACGCATGGAGATCGACTCCTCGCCCGTCGAGATCGACGAGCTCCAGCGCTCGGTGGACCGTCTGCGGATGGAGGAGCTGGCGCTGAACAACGAGTCCGACCCGGCCTCGCGCGAGCGCCTCGACAAGATCCGCAAGGACCTCGCCGACCGGGAGGAGGAGCTGCGCGGCCTGACCGCCCGCTGGGAGAAGGAGAAGCAGTCCCTCAACCGGGTCGGCGAGCTCAAGGAGCGCCTGGACGACCTGCGCGGCCAGGCCGAGCGGGCCCAGCGCGACGGAGACTTCGACGCCGCCTCCAAGCTGCTCTACGGGGAGATCCCGGCCCTGGAGCGGGAACTGGCGGAGGCCACCGAGGAGGAGGCCGAGGCATCCAAGGCCGCCACGTCGAAGAACACCATGGTCAAGGACGAGGTCGGGCCGGACGACATCGCCGACGTGGTGGGCGCCTGGACGGGCATCCCCGCGGGCCGCCTCCTGGAGGGCGAGACCCAGAAGCTGCTCCGCATGGAGGACGAGCTGGGCCGCCGCCTGATCGGCCAGAACGAGGCCGTGCGGGCCGTCTCCGACGCCGTGCGCCGCACCCGCGCCGGCATCGCCGACCCGGACCGGCCGACCGGCTCCTTCCTCTTCCTCGGCCCGACCGGCGTGGGCAAGACGGAGCTGGCCAAGGCGCTCGCCGACTTCCTCTTCGACGACGAGCGGGCCATGGTCCGCATCGACATGTCGGAGTACAGCGAGAAGCACAGCGTGGCCCGGCTGGTCGGTGCCCCGCCCGGCTACGTGGGCTACGAGGAGGGCGGTCAGCTCACCGAGGCCGTCCGCCGCCGCCCGTACAGCGTGGTGCTCCTCGACGAGGTGGAGAAGGCCCACCCGGAGGTCTTCGACATCCTGCTCCAGGTCCTCGACGACGGCCGGCTCACGGACGGCCAGGGCCGCACCGTCGACTTCCGCAACACCATCCTGATCCTGACCTCGAACCTGGGCAGCCAGTTCCTGATGGACCCGGCCACCCCGGCCGACCAGAAGAAGCAGCAGGTCCTGGACGTGGTCCGGGCGAGCTTCAAGCCGGAGTTCCTCAACCGCCTGGACGACCTGGTGGTCTTCTCCGCGCTGAGCCGGGACGAGCTGGCACACATCGCCGAGCTGCAGATCCGCCGCCTGGCCGGACGCCTGGCCGACCGGCGCCTGACCCTGGACGTCACCCCCGAGGCCCTGGCCTGGGTGGCGGACAAGGGCAACGACCCCGCGTACGGCGCCCGGCCGCTGCGCCGCCTGATCCAGACGGCGATCGGCGACCGCCTGGCGAAGGAGATCCTCTCCGGCGAGGTGCGCGACGGCGACACGGTACGGGTCGACGTGGCGGGCGAGGACCTGCTGGTGGGCAAGGCGGTCTGACCCGGCCCGGGACCGGTGCGACCACCGGGCACCCTGCGTACAGGAACGTGCGCGGGGTGCACTCCTGTCCGCCCGCAGCGGATCCGTGACCGTCGGGCTGGACATGGGGTGGGCGGGATGGGGGAGGATGCAAGTATCCGCACGAAGGGAAGTACACGGTGAGCATCGACCCGGCCTCGATTCCGAACTTCGGAGGGCAGCAGCCCGATCCGCAGGCCACAGGACCGGCGGGCCCCGTCGTCCCCGACCAGGATCTGGTCAAGCAGCTGCTGGAGCAGATGGAGCTCAAGTACGTCGTCGACGACGAGGGTGACCTCGCGGCGCCGTGGGAGGAGTTCCGCACGTACTTCATGTTCCGCGGCGAAGCGGAGCAGCAGGTCTTCTCGGTGCGGACCTTCTACGACCGTCCGCACAAGATCGACGAGAAGCCGCAGCTCCTCGAGTCGATCGACGACTGGAACCGTCGCACGCTGTGGCCGAAGGTCTACAGCCACACCCACGACGACGGCTCCGTCCGCCTGATCGGCGAGGCGCAGATGCTGATCGGCACCGGCGTCAACCTGGAGCACTTCGTGTCCTCCACGGTCAGCTGGGTCCGCGCCTCCATCGAGTTCGACAAGTGGCTCACGGAGCAGCTCGGACTGGAGAAGGACATCGACTCCGCCGACGGCGAGGACGAGGACGGCGGGGACAACTGACCCCCCGCTCTCACAGGGGCACCTTGGCGAACACCAGGAGGTAGACCCCGTAGGCGTGACTGAGCCCGGCCAGCCCCGCGGTCACCACGACCGCGGAGCGCGGCCGGGCTCGCGCCATCGCGGCGGCCAGCGGCAGCAGCAGCGGGAACGCCGGCAGCAGGAACCGCGGCTTCGACTCGAAGTAGCCGGCGCCACCCACGGCGATCACCAGCAGGACCGCCGTGTAGACGAGCAACGGCAGCGGCGGCCGGTCGTCCACGAGCAGCAGCACCGCCAGCAGCAGGGCCGCGCCCAGCAGGAACGCCGACACGGTGGTGGCGAGCGCCACGGGCCCGCCGGTGAGCACCTCCCAGACCTTCAGCAGCGTGGCCCGGCCCCCGTCGAAGCGGGACCCCCACTGCCGCTGCACGGTGAAGTACCCCGTGAGGTCGTCCCGGGCCGCGCCGACGGCCACCACGTACCCCAGCCAGCCCGCCGGCGCCAGCAGGCCGGCCACCCACACCCCGGGTGCCCGGGAGCGCCGTACGAGCAGTGCGTGCAGGGCGGTGACGGACACCGCGGCGGCGACGGCGATCCCGGTGGGCCGGGTCAACCCCGCGACCAGCGCGAGCGAGGCGGCGAGCAGCCAGCGCCCGCGCAGCAGTGCGTACAGCGACCAGGCGGCGAGCGCGACCAGCAGCGGCTCGGTGTAGGCGAGGGTGAGCACCACCGCGTGCGGGGTCGCCGCCCACAGCGCGACCAACAGCAGCGCGACGCGCCGCCCGGCCACCAGCTCCCCGACCCGGTACACGCCGACGGCGGCCACCGCGGCGGCGGTCCAGGAGACCAGCAGCCCGCCCCACTCGCCGCCGCCCGCCAGCCGCACCAGCGCCGGGTACAGCGGGAAGAAGGCGTGGTCGCTCTGCACCAGCCCGGTGACGGGCCAGATCTGGGTGCGGCCGTAGCCGTGCCGGGCGATGGCGAGGTACCAGGCGGAGTCCCAGGAGTGCCCCAGCACCCGTACGGGGCTGCGCCCGGCCCACCAGGCAGCCAGGACCAGCACGGCGGCCCCGGCCCCGCGGACCACCGCGAACACGCCGAGCGCGAGGGCGGCCGAGGGCACCCCGACGGCCCTGACGTCCCGCGGCCGCACGAAAACCGACGTACTGCCCGTCGCCGTCATCTACCCCCGACTTCCCTGCGCTGTGTGAGGAGGCCCATCCGGACCATGAGGAGCCTCGGGCACACTAAGCGCCCCCGCCGCGCACCGGGCGTGAACGGCACCGGAAGCTCCGGTGACATCCCACACGCCGCCGCGCCCGGTCCACCGGCCTTCCGGTCCACCGGCCCTCCGGTCCGCCGGCCTTCCGGTCCGCCCGGAGCCCCGGGTGGACCGCGGGCGCCCCTCCGCGGGATGTCCGGCGATGCCGGTGAGCCCAAGCGGATCGTGTCCCGGCGGCTCGGTGAAACGGAATGGTCCGCCGTATCCTGCCCGCACACGGGAAGGAGCCGTCCATGAGCGCCGACGCGATCATGCACACCGAGTTCCCCAAGGGGTACGTGGTGCTGTTCGGAGCTGACGGAAAAGTGATCACGACCCCGCAGAGCGAAGAGCACTCCAGCACCATCAGGTCGATGCAGATCGACTCTCTCGCACTCGGTCGTCACGCGAAGGTCACCTCGAACGTCTACATCGACTTCCCCGCCGACGAGAACTCCGCTCCCGATCTCGCGATCCTTCGCGCGGACGCCCGCCGCGAAGGCAAGCGCTACAGCTTCGAAGACGTCCTGCTGATCTCCGAGGTCGTCTCGACCTCCTCCGCTCGCAAGGACTACGACGACTGCACCGCGAAGTACGGCCGCTACGGCATCCCGATCTACCTGGTGGTGGACCCCTACGCTCAGGAAGTCGTCCTCCACACCCAGCCGACCGGCACCGGTTACATCGCGGCGCACACCCACAAGTACGGCACCGGCAAGCTCCCCATCCCGCTGGCCGACGGCCGCACCTTCACGCTCGACCTCGACGAACTCCCGCGTCCGGAGCCCGAGGCCGACGCCCGCTGATTCCGGCCGCGACGGGGCGGGTACCGTGCCACCGTAAGGACCGCTGCGGACAGGTGGGATGGGTTGCATGCGGATGAGGTTCGAGCCCGAGGCCGAGGAGGAGTTCGAGGCGGCGCGTGGGCTGCTGGTCGATCGCCTGGCCCGGTGGGCCGGGGAACAAGGGCAGCCGGTGGACGGGTTCACGGCCGAGGCGATTCTGGACTACCGGCACGGAGCGACCGCCGACGGCCGACTGGGGCTGTGGGAGCCGCGCCACGTGGAGGAGCTCCTGCTCACTTGGCTGCCCCAGAACGTCACCGAACTCCCCGGGGAGGAACGCTCCGACGCCCCGGGCACACTGCGCACGCTGCTGCGCTATCTGCACGCGGCGCAGTTGGCGGACCCGCGAGGCCCCGTACTCCAGGATTCCCTTGCCACGGTCGGCGAATTCGCGGAGCGGCACCCGGTGGCGATGGCGGACCGCACCCGCTGGGGTCCCGCGAAGTTCTGGGCGATGACGGCCGCCGAGCACGGCGTGGACGTCCGGGACGGGGCGGCGCTGCAGCGCTTCGCGGACCGGGCGCGGCGCGGAGCGGTCGCCTATGACGAGCAGGCCCTCGACGCGATCATGGAACGGCGGCTGACCGGCCGCGCGCTGTCCGGCTCGGCCCGCGCCGAGCCGCAGCTACCCGTCGCGCTGCCCGAGGACGACGAACTGCGCCGGAGGGCAGAGGCGTCGAAGACGGTGGCGCAGTTGCGCGGACTCACCGAGTGGGCGGGACGGGACGGCCGCCCTGTGACGGCGACGGGCCGGCTGCGGATGGCCGATGCCCGAGACCTGGTGGACGTACTCGGCACCGGGGACAAGACCGACGGGGTGCGCTCATCGGCCGACCTGCCGCGGCTGGGACTGCTGGTGGAGTGGGCGAAGAAGGCGCGGCTGGTCCGGGTGGCCAAAGGGCGTCTGTACGCGGTGGCCAAGGCCCGGCCGGTACTGTCCGACCCGCTTCAGCTGTGGCTGCGCGCCTTCGACGCGTGCTTCGAACTGAGACAGCCCCTCCTCGGGGCGCGTAGCGGCTGGCAGGTCGAGTCGATGCTCTTCGACGTCTACGAGGACGTCCTGCCGGATGTGCTGAACACGCTCTACAGCCTGCCGTACCCGATGCCCTGGCCGCGGCTGCGCGACACGGTGCACCTGGCCTATCGGACCTCCTTCCAGCTCGACGGAGGGTCGGACCTCCAGCACGGGATGTGGTTGGAGCACGCCGACCGGGACCTGCGCAGGGTGCTCGACCTGCTGGACGACCTGGGCGCGATCGAGCGTGACCGGGGAATGGCCGACCCGGTGTTCCTCGATGTCGACCTCGCCGACGCCGGACCTGAGCTGACCGCCGGCATGCCGCCGGAGCTCGCGGAACTGCTGGGCGCCGCAGGGGCGACACCGGACCCGATGGCGCGGGAGCGGGCCGACCGGCGGCGGGAAGAGCTGACCGCAGGGCCGGTCGAACTCATCCGTCTCACCGAGCTCGGCACCCGGGCTGTGCGGCAGCGACTGCTGGCCGTCGGCAGGGACGCACCGCTGATCGGTGAACTGGCCCAGGCGTCGGCGACCGGCCTGCTGGGCGTGCTGGCCGAGGAGTACCCGCCGGATGCCGCCCGGGTGGAATTGGCCGGCTGGATCGCGGCCCGCGGCGAGCGAGAGGCGGCACTGCGGCAACTGACCGACGCGGTAAGAGTCATGGCTTTCCGCACGCGCGCACAGGCGATGCTCGGCGTGCTGCTCACCGCGCTGCCGGACGGCGAGGGCGAGCAGCTGTTGCGCGTGCTGCGCCGCGATCCCCAGCTCGCGCCGCTGGCACTGAACACGTTGGCGCAGCATGAGCTGCTGTCTCCGGCGGACATGACCGATGCCGAGCATCTGCTGGTGCTGGCCGAGAACCTGCTCCAGCTCGTGGAGCTGGCGGGCGGATCGGGCGGCGCCGAGGAGACGCTGCGCGCCCAGGGCCCGGAGGTCAGGGACGCGATCGCCGCCGCGTCGGACTCCGCGCACCCTGACCGGGCCGGTCTGGAAGAGCTGAGCCGGCTGGCTGCCCGGACACTACGCGTTCCCGCCGCCCGTCCCGGCCGCGCCCACAAGCGGGCGCGCCCCGCCGGCAGAAGCGGCCGCAAGCGGCGCCGCTGACCGGCGGCGGCATCGGACAGGGGCCGCCGGTGCCGAGGAGACCGGCACCGGCGAGGAGCTGGGCAGCGGGTGGCTCCCGGCACCGTACGTCCTTGACTGGGTATGCCGCCTGGCGTTCAGGACGCGAGGCCGCGAAGGCGGTTGACTGCCTCGTGGAGGACGCCGTCCTTCTTGCAGAAGGTGAAGCGGACCTGGGTGCGGCCGGTGTCGGGGTCGTCGTAGAAGACGGAGTTGGGGATGGCGACGACGCCGCAGCGTTCGGGGAGGGTGCGACAGAAGGCGTGGGCGTCCTTCTCGCCGAAGGGGGTGATGTCGGTGGTGATGAAGTAGGTGCCCTCCGGCTGGTAGACCTCGAAGCCGGCCGCCCGCAGGCCGTCGCCGAGCAGGTCGCGCTTGCGCTGCAGGTCGGCACGGAAGCCGTCGAAGTACGAATCGGGGAGGTGGAGAGCTTCGGCGACGGCGTACTGGAAGGGGCCCGCGCTGACATACGTCAGGTACTGCTTTGCGGTCCGGACCGCGGAGACGAGCGGGCCGTCCGCCATGACCCAGCCAACCTTCCATCCGGTGAAGGAGAAGGTCTTGCCGGCGGAGGAGATGGAGACGGTGCGCTCGCGCATGCCGGGGAAGCCCGCCAGGGGGAGGTGGGAGCCCTCGAAGACCAGGTGCTCGTACACCTCGTCGGTGACGACCAGCAGATCGCGCTCGACGGCCAACTCGGCGATCGCGGCGAGCTCGCCGGAGGTGAGGACGGTGCCGGTCGGGTTGTGCGGGGTGTTCAGCAGGAGCAGCCGGGTGCGCGGGGTGACGGCGGCGCGCAGTTCGTCCAGGTCGAGGACGAAGGCCCCGCCGTGCGGGCGCAGGGTGACGGGGACGCGGGTGGCGCCGGCCATCGCGATGCAGGCCGCGTAGGAGTCGTAGAACGGCTCCAGGGCGATGACCTCGTCGCCCGGCTCCAGGAGGGCGAGCAGGGAGGCGGCGATGGCCTCGGTGGCGCCCGCGGTGACCAGGACCTCGGTCTCGGGGTCGTAGCCGAGGCCGTAGAAGCGCTGCTGGTGCGAGGCGATCGCGGTGCGCAGCTCCGGGACGCCGGGACCGGGCGGGTACTGGTTGCCGAGGCCGGTGAGGACCGCGCGGGAGGCCGCCTCGGCGATCTGCGCCGGACCGTCGGTGTCGGGGAAACCCTGGCCCAGGTTGATCGACCCGGTGCGTGCCGCCAGCGCCGACATCTCAGCGAAGATCGTCGTGCCGAAGGCCGCCAGCCGGCGGTTGAGGAAGGGGCGGTCGCTGCCCGCGGGTGCGCTCATGGGCGCCATCCTGCGTGCAACCTCTGGACTTGCTCAAGTGTGCTTTGGGCCGCGCGGGCCGGGGGCATCCCCCCTTCACGCGGGACGCGGGGATCCCGCTCCCCGGAGGACCGGGGCGTGAGAGAGGGGCGGACATGGAGTTCGTCGCGATAGCGGTGGTGATCGGGGTGCTGTTCGTGCTCCTCGTCAGGGGGGTCGCGCGCAAGCCGGCGGGACGCGGCTCGCGGACGTACCGGACGAGCCGCGGCCAGAGCAGCTCGTGGGTGGGCGACTCGGGCTCGTCCGGCTGCGGGTCGTCCTCGTCGTGCGGGTCGTCGTCCTCGTGCGGAGGCGGGGGCGGCGGAGGGGGCGGGGGGTGCGGCAGCAGTTGACGGGGCAAACGGCGCCGTCCTGACGTGGGCGTCCGAGGCCCGTTTCCCCCGGGCGCCCCGTGCGTTGTCCGTGCAGCGCGACGCGCGGGACGCAACCTGTTGAACACGTGAACTGCGAAGCCCCCGGGGGGATGTAAACCCCGTCAAGTTGGGTAAAAACGCTGTGAGTGCCGTGCCTTTCATGATTCCCTCGGTTGAGTAGACCAGTCCTCGGACCTCCCTGGACTTCCTGTGGACCCGTGCCGGTGTCCCCCCACCCGTGCTTGCTACCGCTGGCGGGCCCCGGCCCCTCTCCCTCGCGCGTTTGCGGAGCCGACTCATGCTCACGACCCTCCAGACCTCCTACACCGACACGCGTGCCGCCGATCTCGCCTGGGCCCTGGGTCGGGACCGGCTGCCCGCCCTGGCCGTACTGAACCTCGAGCTTTCTGGTGCGAAGGTCGAGTTGCGCCTGCTCGGGGCCTCCCATCAGGTTCTGCTGGAGGAGCGGGACGTGCTCTGTTCGGAGACGGTCGCCTGCATGCCCGGCAGCAGTACGCCGCTGCCGCTCGGCGTGGCGAAGCGGGTGGGCGACTGCGAGTACGAGTTCGCCGCACGGGTCGAGACCCTGTCCCGGGGATCGTTCGCGGGGCGGGCGCAGGAGCTGCTCGCCCTGGTGGCCGATCACCCGAACGGGCTCGCGGGGACGTTTCCGGGAAGTCCGCACGCCTTCACCGCCATGCTCGCCCAGCGGTACGAGGGCCAGGTGCGGTGGCGCACCTGGCACGCCTACCCGCAGGAGGGGCAGTTGGTGGTCACCCGCACGCGGGTCGGGATCCGGATGGGAGCCGCGGCGCCGGCTCTGGAATCGCCGGCCCTGCTCTAGGCCATGCGGGGGAGGGCCGTTCGGGCGTGGCGGGTCCTGGCGGAGCCCCGTGGCGCGAGGCGTGCGGTGTGGTTACGCCAACTGGCCGAATCGGTGGGCCACTTGCACCCATGTGGGTGACCGGATGCGAGTGGGCGGTGACGTACGGTTCGCTGCATGATCGACCGTTCCGTCCCGCGCCGGGTCCTCCCGGCTCCGGAGCCGGGAGGCGCCGCGACCGTTCCGGTGGCGCTGCCCGTACGGCCCCGGACCGGCCGACTCCTGGTCCTGGCCACCGTGTTCGTCTGCGCCGCCTGCGGGCTGGTGTACGAGCTGGAGCTCCTCGCCCTGGGCACCTACCTCATCGGCGACTCCGTCACCCAGGCGTCGGTCGTCCTGTCCGTCATGGTCTTCGCCATGGGCGTCGGCTCGCTGCTCGCCAAGCGCCTGCGGCACCGGCCCGCCCTCGGCTTCGCCGTCATCGAGGCCGGCCTCGCCTGTCTCGGCGGCCTCTCCGCCATGGCGCTCTACGCGAGTTTCGCCTGGCTGGGGGAGTCCCGACCAGCGCTCGTCGCGTTCTCGTTCGCCATCGGGATGCTCATCGGCGCGGAGATCCCGCTGCTGATGGTCCTCATCCAGCGCATCCGCAGACAGGACGCGGGCGGCGCCGTCGCCGACCTGTTCGCCGCCGACTACGTGGGCGCCCTCGTCGGAGGCCTCGCCTTCCCGTTCCTGCTGCTGCCGATGCTCGGTCAGCTCACCGGCGCCATGGTCACCGGCACCGTCAACGCCGTCGTCGGCGGCGGGCTGGTCCTGTGGCTCTTCCGCCGTGACCTGAGCCGGCGGAGCCGCTGGCTGCTCGTCGCCGCGAACCTGACCGTCCTCGTCGTCCTGGCCTCCGCGACCGTCCTCGCCGACGACTTCGAGCGGTTCGCCCGGCGTGCCGTCTACGGATCCGAGGTGCGGGTCGCCGTCCGGACCGGCGTGCAGGAGCTGGTGCTCACCGGGCCCGCGACCGGCTCCCCGCGCTCCCTCGACCTGTACCTCGACGGACGGCTGCGGGTCAGCGGCTACGACGAGTACCGCTACCACGAGGCCCTGGTGCACCCCGCGATGACCGGCCCGCACGCCCGGGTGCTCGTCCTCGGCGGCGGCGACGGGCTCGCCGCCCGCGAGGTCCTCCGCTACCGGGATGTCGCCTCCGTCACCGTCGTCGAGGTCGACCCCGGCGTGGTCAGCCTCGCCCGCACCGACCCCATGCTGTCCGCGCTCAACGCCGGGGTGTACGCCGACCCGCGCCTGGTCGTCGTCAACGAGGACGCCTTCCGCTGGCTGCGCGGCCCCGCCGCGAACGACCGCTTCGACGTGATCGTCTCCGACCTGCCGGATCCCGGCATCGCCCCCAGCACGAAGCTGTACTCGCAGGAGTTCTACGGACTGGCCGCACGGGCGCTGGCCCCCGGAGGCCGGATGGCCGTGCACGCCGGACCGATGACCGCGCGCCCCCGTACGTACTGGACCGTCGACTCCACGCTCCGCGCGGCGGGCCTGCGTACCGCCCCGTACAGCGCCGGCGGCCGCCTCACGGGCTTCGCCGCCGGCCCCGACCGCAGCCCCTCCGGCGGGACCGGCGCGCCACCGCAGGACTGGGGCCTCGTCCTGGCCGCCCGCGACCAGCAGCCCCGGCTGCGCGTGGACGGCGAGACGCCCGCGCTGAGCTCGCTGACCACCGGTTCCCTCCAGGACGCGGCGCGCGACGCCGAACGCACCCGACTGAGCGGACTTCCGCCCTCGACGCTGCCGCATCCGCGGTATTCGTGACCCGGTGCGGTCCAGGCCGTAGGCTCGATCGCATGGAGCATCAGGTGTTCGTCCCGGTCCCGGCAGACGACCTCCGCGCCGTGCTGCGCGACCCCGCACGGGTGGCCCGGTGCGTGCCGGGACTCCAGCAGGACGCCGACACCGGCGTCGGCCCGCTGTCCGGCCGGCTCAAGGTCCGGGCCGGCGGGAGCACCGTGACCTATCGGGGGTCCGCGGCCGTCACCGAGCGGGACCCCGACCACTTCACCTTCGAGGGCGAGGGCACCGAGGTGCGGGGCAGCGGCACCGTGACGTTCTCCCTCGGCCTGCGTCTGACGCCGGCACCGGACGGGACCCGGCTGGACTTCTCCGCCCACGCCACCGCCGACGGGCGGGCCGCCTCCTTCGACCCCGCGGCTGCGGCCACCGCCCTGCGCAGGCTGTTCGACCGGGCCGCCGGCCAACTGGCCGCCGGGTCCGCGGTGAGCGGTCCCGTCGCCGATCCCGTTGCCGAGGCCGAGGCCGAGGACGCCGATGGTGTGGAGGGACCCCAAGGCGACGTCACCGAGGTCAGCGCCACGGTCTTCGAGACCGAGGTGCCGCCCCCGTCCCTGGACCCTGCTGTGGACCCGTTCCTGGCCGGCGGGTTCGAGGACCTCGGAGCGGCCGGTGCCCCGCGGCCGCCGGCCGAGGCCGCCCACGCCCGCCGCACCATGATCGGCCGCAGTGCCGAGGAGGTGGACCACGCGCCCCCACGCGGCCGGTACGCTCCGGTTCCCGCCCCGGCCGCCACCGCGACCGGCGACAGCCTGCGCTGGATCGCCCCGGCTGCGGCGCTCGCACTCGCCTCCGCCGTCGTCATCGGCCGCGCCCTGCGTCGCCGCCGCTGACCCGCGGCCCCCGCCGCGGTGCGTGCGGTCTCGGGCTCTGCCGTCGGTGTCACGCCCTGGCCGGGACGCCCGGGTGCGGCGCGTACCCGGGCGTTTCCTGCGCCGTGGCGTGCACCCACCGGACACTGCGGCCCTGACCGGTGCACCTGCGGTGACGTGGCCGAGCACTACTAGGGTCGACTGCATGAGTACGCAACTGAGCGCCGGCGGCACCGAGGTGACTGTCGACCAGGAGAACGGCTGCCGGATCAGCAGCCTGCGCATCGACGGAACCGAGCTGCTGCGCCAGGGGCCCCGGTACGGAGCCTTCCCGATGGTGCCGTGGTGCGGCCGGATGAAGGACGGCCGGTTCCACAACGGTGCGACCGTGCACCAGATGCCCCTCGACCACCCGCCGCACGCCCTGCACGGCCTCGGCCGGGACGCGTCGTGGCGGCCGGCCGGCGCCACCGCCACCGAGGCCGCCTTCGTCTACGACCTCGCCGACCCGTGGCCGACGCCCGGCCGGGTCACCCAGGTCGTCACGCTGACCGAGGACTCACTGACCCTCACCATGGGCGTCGAGACGTACGGGGACTCCTTCCCCGCCCAGGCCGGCTGGCACCCCTGGTTCCTGCGCAGCCTCGGAGGTCAGGACGTCGAGATCTCCTTCGACCCCGCCTGGCAGGAGGAGCGCGGGGCCGACCACCTGCCCACCGGACAGCGCATCGACCGCCGGCCCGGTCCCTGGGACGACTGCTTCGGCATGCCCGACGGGGTCGACGTCACCCTCACCTGGCCCGGTGCGCTGGAACTACGCGTCACCAGCAGGTCCGAATGGGTGGTCGTCTACGACGAGCAGGCCGAAGCCGTCTGCGTCGAGCCCCAGTCCGGTCCGCCGAACGGGATCAACACCGCTCCGCGCCTGGTCACCCCCGTCGACCCGCTGGAGGTCTCCACGACCTGGACGTGGCGGCGCCTCGTCTAGCCCGCAACTAAGCTCGTCGCCATGAGTGACGTCAACGAAGTCATGCCGTCGGGCACGCGCGATGCGCTTCTGCAGCAGATCAAGGACAAGGCCGTCGTGCACGGCAAGGTGATCCTCTCCTCCGGCCGGGAGGCCGACTACTACATCGATCTCCGCCGGATCACCCTCGACGGCGAGGCGGCCCCGCTGGTCGGCCAGGTCATGCTCGACCTCACCGCCGAGCTCGACTACGACTGCGTCGGCGGCCTGACCCTCGGTGCCGACCCGGTCGCCACCTCGATGCTGCACGCCTCCGCCGCGCGCGGTCAGCGCCTGGACGCCTTCGTCGTCCGCAAGGCGCAGAAGGCGCACGGCATGCAGCGCCGCATCGAGGGCGCCGACGTGAAGGGCAGGCGCTGCCTGGTGGTCGAGGACACCTCGACCACCGGCGGTTCCCCGCTGACCGCCGTAGAGGCCGTCCGCGAGGCCGGCGGCGAGGTCGTCGCCGTCGCCACGATCGTCGACCGCGGCGCGGCCGACGCGATCGCCGAGGCGGGCCTGCCGTACCTCACCGGCTACCGCCTCGAGGACCTCGGCCTGTCCTGACCGGCCACCGCGACAACTGGCGCCAAGGGTCCCCCGACCTCTTGAGGTGGGTCTGACCTGGCTTTTCATCGCGTCCCGGGATGTTTCACGTGAAACATCCCGGGACGTTCCCGCCTGACGCGAGACCGGCGGGCTGGACCCTTGCGCGGAGTCTGGAAAGATAGGCGCGACGATGACGTCGCCCCCAGGTCAGGGCCCGCAATAAGCACACTTCCCGCACACCCAAGGAGCGGACAGATGCCCATCGCAACCCCCGAGGTCTACAACGAGATGCTCGACCGGGCGAAGGCAGGCAAGTTCGCCTACCCGGCCATCAACGTGACCTCGTCCCAGACCCTGCACGCCGCGCTGCGGGGCTTCGCGGAGGCCGAGAGCGACGGCATCATCCAGATCTCCACCGGTGGTGCGGAGTTCCTGGGTGGCCAGCACAACAAGGACATGGTCACCGGCGCGGTCGCCCTGGCCGAGTTCGCGCACATCGTCGCCGCCAAGTACGACATCACCGTCGCCCTGCACACCGACCACTGCCCCAAGGACAAGCTGGACGGCTACGTACGTCCGCTCCTGGACATCTCCGCCGAGCGCGTCGCCCGCGGTCAGAACCCGCTCTTCCAGTCGCACATGTGGGACGGCTCCGCCGAGACCCTGGCCGACAACCTGGCGATCGGCCAGGAGCTGCTCGCCAAGGCCGTCGCCGCGAAGATCATCCTTGAGGTCGAGATCACCCCGACCGGTGGCGAGGAGGACGGCGTCAGCCACGAGATCAACGACGAGCTGTACACCACCGTCGAGGACGCCATCCGTACCGCCGAGGCCCTGGGCCTGGGCGAGAAGGGCCGCTACCTGCTGGCCGCCTCCTTCGGCAACGTCCACGGCGTCTACAAGCCGGGCAACGTCGTGCTGCGCCCCGAGCTCCTGAAGGACCTCCAGGCCGGTGTCGCCGAGAAGTTCGGCAAGGCCTCGCCGTTCGACTTCGTCTTCCACGGCGGTTCGGGTTCCACGGCCGAGGAGATCGCCACCGCGCTGGAGAACGGCGTGGTGAAGATGAACCTGGACACCGACACCCAGTACGCCTTCACCCGCCCGGTCGTGGACCACATGTTCAGCAACTACGCGGGCGTTTTGAAGGTCGACGGCGAGGTCGGCACCAAGTCGAAGTACGACCCGCGCACCTGGGGCAAGGCCGCTGAGGCGGGCATGGCTGCGCGCGTCGTCGAGGCGTGCGCGGACCTGCGCTCTGCCGGCACCCGGATCAAGTAGTCCGCCGCCGCTGAGGCGGCAGCAGTCGCACCCCCAGGGCCCGGCCTCCGTCCCACGACGGAGGCCGGGCTTCGGGCTGCCCGCCCCTCTACTTCAGCTCGGCGTACGCCTCGGCGCTGCTGTCGTTCAGGAACTGCCAGCACCTCTCCGTCTCGCTCTTCTCGTCGATCGCGCCGGCGGCGCGAGCGAGGGCGGCGAGGCAGCGCAGGAACCCGCGATTGGCCTGGTGGTCCCAGGGGATGGGGCCGTGCCCCTTCCACCCGGCCCGGCGCAGCGCGTCCAGACCGCGGTGGTAGCCGGTGCGCGCGTACGCGTACGACTCGACCACCCGACCGGCCTCGAAGGCCTCGTCGGCGAGCATCGCCCAGGCGAGCGAGAACGTGGGGTCCTTCGCCACCACTTCGGCCGGCGACAGGGACCCCTCGCTGAGCAGGCGGTACGCCTCTTCGTTCTCCGGGAGGTACGTCGGCTCCGGGCCGCCGAGCAGGTTCTTGTGCATCGTCATGGAAGCAGTCTGCCACTCGGGGACCGGGGGACGATCGGAGAGCAGACCCCGTGCAACGGTGAGGACCGGACCCGGAAGCTCGGGGGGCAAGGCCCGGCAGGTCATCGACTTCGGGTCCACCCACGACGGCACGGGGCCGGGCGGCGAGTCCGTCGGGGCCTTCCGCAAGGACGCCAAGGCTTCATGCGTACGGTCTGACGGCCCCGGGCGTGCTCGCACGCACGGGCAAGCGGGCTGCACCCGCACACGCCTTGCACGAATCCTTTGAGTTGAGGAGCGAACGATCACATGCTGTTGCTGGAATTCGCGCTGCATTCCCTGATGGACCTGGCGCTGTGGATCGGTGGCAAGGGGCTCGACCGGGCCCGTTCCGCACGCCGCGTCGCCGCGTTTCGGCGCGGTGAGCCGGTCACCCTGCGCTGCCGGTACCGTACGGGCGCCAGGGCATCTGGGATGCAACCCGGGAAGATAACGCTGCTCCGCTCCGCAGCGGTCCTGGACGGGCCCGGTGCGAAGGCGCTGCGGCTGGCCGGACCGTCCGACGCGGCGATCGGTGGCGGCCGCGGCGGAACTGCGCTGACCTGCAACACCATCCAGGGGGAGAAGGCCGAACTGTTGGTTCTCACCTGGGATTCCACCATGGTCGGGATCATTGCGGAGTCGATCGACGCGGGGGCCTGAGCCCGCTGAGCGGACCTGGTGGGCCGACTTTCCCCCCACCGGATCCCGGAGAGATCGGCCAGGCGGGCCCGTGGCACAGACCTCGTCCGGGTCAGGAGATCCGGGCCGGCGGGGCCCACGCTGGACAAGAGGGCCACCTGGAGGACGATCAGGTGGTCGCCCCACGTCACCGGTGAAGCGTCGCCAGTGCTGCCGGCCCGCAGGGGCTCCGAAGAGGGCCGATCCGGCGCCCGGGGGGACGCGGTGGCGCGTGGCAAGGGCCGCCTCCGTGAACAGGGCGGCGGGGCCAGCCACAGGTGGCCGTGCGCCGCAGTGCTCGCCCGGCCGTGTTCCGTGCGGTCCCGCACCGAGCCCCCGGGTACGGCGGAGGGGCGGCACCGGGTCCGTCTCCCGGTCGGCCGAGGCTGCGACCGGGTGCCGCACGGCGGGCGGCGGGACGTGGCACGCGGACCGGGTATGTGGTCTGCGTCACTCTCCGCTGGAGCGCCGGCGCGCCGGGGTCCTATGATGCGGGCAGGGGACCGGGGCTCCACTCACCTCACGGAAGGAGCGGACCGCTACCCGGAAGCACGTGTCGAGGAGACAGCGATGTCGAACACCCTTGATGCCTCCGGAGTCGGCGGGGACACCCCGAACCTCGACTTCGACGGCACGACCCCGTACGAGGACTACGTCCAGGCGGACGTCCTCACCCACCTCCAGCACCTCCGCTCGGACGACCCGGGCGAGATGGTCTTCCTGGTCACGACCCAGGTCATGGAGCTGTGGTTCACGGTCATCGTCCACGAGTGGGAAACCGCCGCGAAGGCTCTGAGCGAGGACCGCATCCCGGTCGCAATGGATGCGCTGAAACGTTCCCTCCGTGAATTGGAGGCCCTCAACGCCTCCTGGCGCCCGCTCGCCCAGCTCACCCCGGCGCAGTTCAACGCCTACCGAGGCGCCCTCGGCGAAGGTTCCGGATTCCAGTCGGCGATGTACCGCCGGATGGAGTTCCTGCTCGGCGAGAAGTCCTCCTCCATGCTGGTCCCGCACCGCGGCGCGCCGCGTGTCCACGCGGAGCTGGAGAAGGCCCTCCAAGAGCCCAGCCTCTACGACGAGGTGTTGCGCCTGCTGGCCCGCCGCGGCCTGCCGGTACCGGAGTCGGTCCTCAACCGGGACCTCTCGCTGCGCTACGAGGCCTCGGCCGAGGTCGAGGCCGTCTGGACCGGCCTGTACGCCGCCCCGGAGCTGCACGCGGACCTCCACCGGCTCGGCGAGGTCCTCACCGATGTCGCCGAGCTCGTCTGGCGCTGGCGCAACGACCACCTGGTGGCCACCCGACGCGCGATGGGCGCGAAGACCGGAACGGGCGGCTCGGCCGGTGTGACCTGGCTGGAGAAGCGCGCGACGAAGAACGTCTTCCCGGAGCTCTGGACGGCGCGCAGCCATGTCTGACATCCGGTCCGACCTGCGGACCCGTGCGGCCGAGCTGGACGCCGCCGACGAGCTGGCCACACTGCGCGAGCGCTTCACCCTGCCCGACGGGGTCGTCTACCTCGACGGCAACTCGCTCGGGGCGCTGCCCGCCGGTGTGGCCGCGGCCACCGCCGACGTCGTCGCCCGGCAGTGGGGCGAACTGCTCATCCGCTCGTGGGACGAGAGCGGTTGGTGGACCGCGCCCGAGCGGATCGGTGACAAGATCGCCCCGCTGATCGGCGCCGCTCCCGGCCAGGTGGTCGTGGGTGACTCCACCAGCGTCAACCTCTTCAAGGCGCTGGTCGGCGGTGCCCGCCTCGCCGCCCCCGGCCGGACCAGGCTGCTGGTCGACTCGGCGACGTTCCCCACCGACGGCTACATCGCGCAGTCGGCGGCCCGGCTGACGGGCCTGACCGTCGTCCCGGTCGACCCCGCGCAGGCGGTGGAGGCGATCGACGCCGACACCGCCGTGGTTCTGCTCAACCACGTCGACTACCGCAGCGGTCGGCTCCACGACCTGCCGGCCCTCACGGCGGCGGCCCGCGCCGCCGGGGCGGTCGCGGTCTGGGACCTCTGCCACTCCGCGGGCGCCCTGCCCGTGGGCCTCGACGCGCACGGTGTCGACCTGGCGGTCGGGTGCACGTACAAGTACCTCAACGGCGGCCCCGGCGCCCCCGCGTACCTGTACATCGCAGCTCGCCACCAGGACGCCTTCGACTCCCCCCTCCCCGGCTGGAACGGCCACGCGGATCCGTTCGCGATGACCCCGGCCTACGAGGCGGCGCGGGGCGCGACCCGCGGCCGCGTCGGCACCCCGGACATCCTGTCCATGCTGGCGCTGGAGGCGGCGCTCGACGCCTGGGACGGAGTCGCCGTCGAGGCCGTGCGCGCCAAGTCCCTCGCCCTGACCGATTTCTTCCTCGCGTGTGTGGCGGCGTACGTCCCGCAGGGCCTGGTGGAGTCGGTCACCCCGGCCGAGCACGAGTGCCGCGGCAGCCAGGTCTCGCTGCGGACCGACAACGCCCGGAAGGTCATGGGGGAGCTCATCGCCCGGGGCGTCATCGGCGACTTCCGCGCACCCGACGTCCTGCGCTTCGGCTTCACACCGCTCTACGTCGGTTTCGCCGACGCCGAGCGTGCGGCGCGCACGCTGGGTCACATTTTCGGGTGAAGCGGTAGCGAAACGTCACATCGCAGGGCGGGCGGGGCCAATGCTCCGTCCGCCCGGCCGTATTCCGGTCCCAGCACGGAACAGGCTGTTCCAGACTGATACGGTCCCGCTCTGCCGGAACACCGGAACATCTGTCCCCGCTGTCCCACGCGTTACCGAGAGGTTGAGCCGATGACGGACCCCGCCGCCGTGGAACGGGACGCCGCCGAGGCCGCCTCGGCCTTTGCCCATCCGGCGGTCGCACCGGACGCGACGGCCGCGTACGGCGAACACCCCGACCACGTCGTCGACTTCTACGCCCCGCGCGGCGAGACCCCGGGCCCGGCCCCGCTGGTGGTGGTCCTGCACGGCGGGGCATGGCGGGCCCCCTACGACAGGCAGCACGTCACCCCCTTCGCCGACTTCCTGGCCCGAAGCGGTTTCGCCGTCGCCAACATCGAGTACCGGCGCGGAAGTTCCCTGCCCCACCAGGACGCCGAGGGGCCAGTGGCCGGGCGCTGGCCGGAGACGTTCGACGACGTCGCCGCCGCGATGGACGCCCTGCCGGGGCTCGTCGCCACCGCCCTGCCGCAGGCCGACGTCCGTCGCGTGGTCGTCACCGGTCACTCGGCGGGCGGCCACCTCGCGCTGTGGGCCGCGGCCCGGCACGTGCTCCCGCCCGGCTCGCCGTGGCGGCTGCCCGCCCCGCCGATGCTGCGCGGGGTGGTGGCGCTGGCGCCGATCGCGGACTTCGCGGTGGCGGAGGAACTGGGCGTGTGCGGCGGGGCGAGCGCGCAGCTGCTGGGCGGCGCGGACCACTGGCACGAGCGCATGCCGTCGGCCGACCCGGCGTCGCTGCTGCCGACGGGCATCGCCACGGCGGTGGTTCAGGGCCGCGACGACATCGTGGTCCCGCAGCAGGTGGCCGAGGCGTACGTGGTGGCGGCCGCGAAGGCCGGCGAGATGGTCGGGCTGACCCTGCTCGACGGGGTCGGCCACTTCCCGCTGATCGACCCGGCGGCGGACGCCTGCGCGGTGGTGGCGGAGGAGATCTCCCAGCTGGCCTGGTAGCGGCCCGGCTGCGTCGGGGCGTGCCGCGGCGGCCGGTCGGGGAGCGCCGGACGGCCGGAGCGTCGGGCCGGTCCGTGGGGCATAGGGGTCGGTTCAGGGTGGAAACGCGCCAACTCCCTTGGATCGCACATTTATTCGCCATCCAGGGGGTGAAGATCTGTGTACGCTGGAGCCCAGACCTGAGCACGTTCAAAAATGGGGGGATCGGTGCGCAGTCGCCGTCTCGTAGTTTCCGTTGCCGTCATCGCGGCCACCATCGGCTTTGCGCCGGGCATCGCCCAGGCCGCCGGGCCCGTCGCGCCCGGGCCCGTCGCGCCCGGGCCCGTCGCGCCCGGGATGGGTGCGCCGGCCGTCGACCTGGCCAAGGTCGCGGCGCCGGGCCTGAAGACCTTCAGCAGTCCCGCGGAGCGCTCCGTCCGCAAGGCTCTGCCCGGTGCCAAGAGCGGGGTCGCCGCCCAGCAGGCGGCCGGTAACCCTGACCTGGCCCTCGTCCTGAACGCCACGGCCACCACCGCGCACGCGTTCGACCTGGAGACCACCATCGTCAGCGCCGACTCCGCGCTGAAGGTCACCGTCGACTGGGGCGACGGGAGCGCCCCCGACGGCATGGACGCCCACGGCTCGACGCTGCTGAAGAACAGTCACACCTACGCGAAGCTCGGCCAGTACACCGTCAGGGTTGCCGTGACGGACCCGGCCAACCAGGCCGAGGTCGTCAACGAGTTCCAGATCATGACCGCCGGCTCGGACTTCGTCGCGCACACCCCGACCCGCCTGCTGGACACCCGCGACGGCACCGGCGCGGTCCGGGGCAAGGTCCCCGCGTACGGCTCGACCCGGGTGAAGGTCGGCGGCAACGGGACCATCCCGGAAGGCGTCACCGCCGTCGCCCTCAACGTGACCGTCACGAACACCACCAGCGGCGGACACGTCACGGCGTTCGCCGAGGGCACCGACCGGCCGACGACCTCGAACGTCAACTTCGAGGCGGGCCAGTCCGTTCCGAACCTGGTCATCGTGCCCGTCGGCAAGAACGGCTACGTGGAGCTCGCCAACCGCGGTTCGGCGTCCGTGGACCTGATCGCGGACGTGACCGGCTACTTCACGCACGCCGACGCGGCCGGCTACACGCCGATGGCGCCGGTCCGGTTCGTCGACACCCGTGAGGGCCTCGGCACCGCCCGGGGCCAGCTGCAGGGCCAGAAGACCTTCGGCACGAAGATCAGCGGCCTGCGCGGAGTGCCGGCAGGCATCACCGCCGTGGCGCTGAACGTGACCGTGACCAACCCGAGGGAGGCCGGGCACCTGTCCGTCTTCCCGGGCGGCGGGAGCGTCCCGATCACGTCCAACCTGAACTTCACCGCGGGCCAGACCGTCGCGAACGCCGTGATCGTGCCGGTCGGCCCCGACGGCACCATCGACGTCCGCAACGGCGCCTGGGCCGGTACGGACGTCGTCGTCGACGTCGTCGGCTACTACAGCACCCAGAGCAAGGCCGCCTACATGCCGATCACCTCGGTCCGGCTGCTCGACACCCGCGACCCCCGCTGGACGCACGGCCCGATGCAGGGCCGCGGCTACATCTGGCACCCGCTGTCCGTGGACGAGCCCGGCATCGCCGGGTTCGTGCTGAACACCACGGTCACCAACACCGCCGGTGCGGGCTTCCTGTCGGTCGCCCCCGACCCGAACACGCGGGAGCAGTACCGGCTGGGCCGCCAGGTCTTCCCGGACCGCCCCACCGCATCGACGCTGAACTGGACGGCCCGCCGGACCGTCCCGAACCTGGTCCAGGCAGCCGCCGGGAACAACGGCATCGTCGACTACTGGAACCAGGGCTGGGACAACACCGACCTGATCGTCGACATCTTCGGCTACTACGAGAGCAACTGACCCAGCACCGGGCGCCCCGGGCAGGACCTGCCCGGGGCGCTCAGTGTTCGGGCGGTCTCTCGCCGGGGGCCAGGTGCTCCACCAGCTCCGCCAGGTCCTCGCAGACCTGCTCGATCCGCAGCCGTATGGTGTTCTGCTCGGTGACGAGCGCGGCGAGCAGCAGTCCGGTCAGGGCGGCCGCCCCGTTGAGGGCCTGGAGGTTGACCATGAGCTCCAGCAGGCCGTAGTCGACGAACGGTCCGGCGCGGTCGTGCGCCGCCGAAATCGCCAGGACCGAGATCAGCAGGGTGCACGGCGCGCTCCCGGCGAACTGGAAGCGGACCGCCGCCCAGATCAGCAGCGGGAAGACGAGGAAGAGCACGGACAGGTGGCTGCGGGTGGCCACGAGCGTGACGATCACGGACGTGACCGCCAGGGCCGACACCTCGGCCAGCCGGTAGTCGTCCCGGGGCAGCCGGGCCCGGCGCAGGACCAGCAGCAGCGGGGTCAGGACGAGCACCCCCATCGCGTCCCCGACCCACCAGGCCGTCCACACCGGCCAGAACCCGTCCCGGGGCAGATCGCCGGTGAGCACCAGCGTCCAGGTGCCGGCCGTGGCGCTGATCAGCATCGGCAACAGGCCGCCCAGGAAGACGAGCGCCAGTGCGTCCCGGAGCCGGTCCATCGCCGTGCGGTAGCCCACCCGGCGCAACAGCAGGTACGCGCACACCGGCGCGAGCGTGTTCCCCGCGAGGATGCCGAGTTCACTGAGATCGAAATCGCTGATGCGTTCGATGGCGAAGTAGGTGCCCAGGGAGATCCCGGGCCAGACGCGCAGGCCCAGCCAGAGCAGCGCCGCCAGCGCGATGCCGGTGGGCAGCCACAGCGGTGTGACCTGGGCGCCGTCGACGACCACGCTCTGGCGCAGGCCGATCCGCCCGCCGGCGTAGTAGGCGACGGCGACGCCGAGGATCAGCAGGAGCAGTTCGGCCGGACGTCGCCATCCCTCGGTGCGCACCACGTCATCAGACAACAAGCCGGTGGGCCGGGCGGGGCGTGACACGCGCTCCGCGGGGTCACGGGGTCCGGTCAGGGGTCGGGGTCCGGGCACTGCCCCGGGGTGGATCCGGCCGCGTCGTGGCTCAGGACGAGGACCGCGGCGTCGTCCGCGTGGCCCGTCGAATCGGCCACCTTCATCACCTCGGTGGCCAGCTCGGCCGGGTCGCTGCCGGCCGCTTCCCGGACGACCTCGACCACCCGTTCCAGCCCCACTTCGAGCGGGAAGCGCGGGCCCTCGACCACGCCGTCGGTGAGCAGGACGATCGATCCCGCGTGCGTCAGCCGCCGCCGGGTCACCTCGTAGGCCGACCCGGCCACCAGGTTCAGCGGCAGCCCGCCGGTGTCCTCGGTGATGCCGTACCGGCCGTCGACCGTGGCCCAGACCGCGGGGATGTGACCGGCCCGGGAGCTCTCCAGCTCCCAGGTGTCCGGGTCGAAGCGGAGCAGGCTGCAGGTCGCGAAGAGATCGCGGTTCATCGAGAGCAGCACTTCGTTGGCCCGGCTCAGCACCTCACCGGGATCGACGACCACGGCCGCCACGGCCCGCAGACAGATTCTGACCTGGCCCATGAACGCGGCCGCGTCGACATCGTGCCCTTGGACGTCGCCGATGCAGAAGGCGAGCGCGCCCTCCGGCAGCCGGAAGCCGTCGTACCAGTCGCCGCCGATGTCCAGGCCGTTCCGGGCGGGCGAGTAACGGGCCGCGGTGCGCAGGCCCGGCACGCAGGGCAGCGCGGTGGGCAGCATCTCGCGTTGCAGCGCCTCGGCCAGTTCCACGCGGGCCTGCTGGAGCTCCACGCCCTGGCGTGCCTGTGCGGTCAGTTTTCCGAGCGTGCTCAACAGGTCGGCGCTGGCCACCCGAGGGGGACGGCGCCGGCTCATGGACAGCTCCGACGATGGCGCATCCGTCCCTGCTTCCGCCGCGGAAAGGACCCGCCCATCATATTTCCGCCCACCCGGAACCCGCCTTCCGGGGATCGCCGCGCCCGGGCCTGCCAGGGGCCGGATCCCCCTGGACGCCCGGAATCCACGGGCTTCGTGCGATCCGGAACCGGCCCGGATTAGCGCTCGTGTTCATAAGTGACCGTGTTCGATCATGGAAAGAGCGCAAGGGGATCGGTGCGCAATCGCCGACTCGTGGTCGTCGCTGCCCTGGTGGCGGCTTCCTGTCCGTGCCCCGGACCCGAACCACTGGTCCGACTACCGGAACGGCACGGCGGTGACACCGCCGCGGGCACGCGCCCGTACGTGCGGGAAGGGGCGGGCGCCGTACGGCGCACCGCCCCTTCGTGCCGCTGCGGGCGCTGCCTACAGGAACGAGTTGATCTCGATCGTCTCGGTGCGGCCGGGGCCGACGCCGATCGCGGAGATCGGGGCGCCCGACATCTCCTCCAGGGCCTTCACGTAGGCCTGGGCGTTCGCCGGCAGGTCCGAGAAGGTCTTGGCCTTGGTGATGTCCTCGGACCAGCCGGGGAGGTACTCGTAGATCGGCTTCGCGTGGTGGAAGTCGCTCTGCGAGTAGGGCAGCTCCTCGACGCGCTTGCCGTCGATCTCGTAGGCGACGCAGACCGGGATCTGCTCCCAGCCGGTCAGTACGTCCAGCTTCGTGAGGAAGAAGTCGGTGAGGCCGTTCACGCGGGTGGCGTACCGTGCGATCGGCGCGTCGAACCAGCCGCAGCGACGGTCGCGGCCGGTGGTCACGCCGCGCTCGCCGCCGATGCGGCGCAGGTCCTCGCCGTCCTGGTCGAACAGCTCGGTCGGGAACGGGCCCGCGCCGACGCGGGTGGTGTAGGCCTTGAGGATGCCGATGACACGGCTGATCTTCGTGGGGCCGACGCCGGTGCCGGTGCAGGCGCCGCCCGCGGTCGGGTTCGACGAGGTGACGAAGGGGTAGGTGCCGTGGTCGACGTCGAGCAGGGTGCCCTGGCCGCCCTCGAAGAGCACGACCTTGTCCTCGTCCAGCGCGTTGTTGAGGATCAGGGTGGTGTCGGCGACGTACGGCTTGATCTGCTCCGCGTACTGGAGCATTTCCTCGACGATGGCCGCGGACTCGATCGCGCGGCGGTTGTAGAGCTTCGCGAGGAGCTGGTTCTTGCCCTCCAGCGCCGCCTCGACCTTCTGGGAGAGGATCGACTCGTCGTAGAGGTCCTGGACGCGGATGCCGACGCGGTTGATCTTGTCTGCGTAGGTCGGGCCGATGCCGCGACCGGTGGTACCGATCTTGCGCTTGCCGAGGAAGCGCTCGCCGACCTTGTCGAGGGTGACGTTGTAAGGCGTGATCAGATGAGCGTTGCCGCTGATGAGCAGCTTGGAGGTGTCGATGCCGCGCTCGTTGAGACCGCGCAGCTCGGAGAGCAGGACGGCCGGGTCGACGACGACGCCGTTACCGATGACCGGGGTGCATCCGGGGGAGAGGATGCCGGAAGGGAGAAGGTGCAGCGCGTACTTCTGGTCGCCGACGACGACCGTGTGGCCGGCGTTGTTGCCGCCCTGGTAGCGCACTACATAGTCAACGGATCCACCGAGCAGGTCGGTGGCCTTTCCCTTGCCCTCGTCACCCCACTGAGCTCCGAGCAGCACAAGAGCGGGCACAGGCGTACACCTCTTCCGGATGGGGCATGTCCAAGGTCAGGGGCGCGTACGACGATGTACGCGGGCTGAGCCGTCGGACGGGTTGCCCCGGAATAGACGAAGGCCCTGGCGCAATAGCGCAAGGGCCTCTTGCACAAAGATGCTACCCGAGGAAGGACCGAGGTGTCGGCTCCAGAGCCCACCATGAGCGAAGCGGGCGCGCCGGTAGGCGGTCTGCTGGTGCTCGTCGACCCGGTCGCCCGCCGTCTCGACGGCGAGTCCGTGCGGATCGCGAAGGATGTGTTGTCAGCGGGCGCGGCGGCGAAGATCTGCCTCCCGGATTCGCAGGAGGAGTTTGCGCGGGCGCTTGCCCGCCGGGGTCAACGGCAGCCGGTGATCGTGGGCGACGACGGTGCCCTGGTGCGGGCGGTGGGACTGCTGCACCGGGAGCGGGGGCTGGGCGAGAGCGCTCTGGCCCTGGTCCCGGTGGGGCCGGTGGGGTCCCTGGCGCTGGCGATGTCCCTGGGGGTTCCCCAGTCCGCCGTCGCGGCGGCTCGGGCGGTGCTCGACGGGTCGGTGCGGACGTGTGACCTGCTGGTCGACGACAGTGACGGGGTGGTCCTCGGCGCGCTGCGGATTTCGCCGCTGCGCGGCCCGGAGCGGGGGCTCCCCAGGCCGGCCGGGCCGTCGGTGTGGAGCGCCTACCGCTCGCTGGTGCGGACGCTGGTCCGGCCGGTGGTGGCGGCGGGCGGTGCGGGCGGCGGTCACCACCGGCTCCGGGTGGAGGCCGACGGGGTCGTGCTGGCGGATGTGGACCAGCCCGTGGCGGACGTCTCGGTGCGCACGCGGCGCGACGGCGAACCGGCGGAGGTCGCGGTGCGCACGGGCGGCGGCTTCGCCGGCTCGACGGTGACGGCCCGGGCGAAGACGGTGACGGTCTCGGGCGCGGACTTCCGCTACCGGGCCGACGGCGCGATGACCGGCCCGGTTCGCCGCCGTACGTGGACGCTGCGCCCCGGGTCCTGGATGCTCACCCTGCCGCGGTGACGGAGGCGGCGCGGCTCACGCGTTCGGTGGTGCTGGTGGTGCCACTGCCCCCGGTGGTGTTCGGGGTGCGGGGCTTCGCGCGGTCCGCCGGGTGCGGGGTCGCACGGCGGGACCCGGCGCCGCCGGACAGGTGGTGCGGCCGCTCGTGCTGTGACCGGAAGGGTCCACCGACCGGAAGGGTTCACCGCCGCACGGCCCCCCGGCCCTAGTCGAGGCCGAGGGTGGCCCGGTGGGCGCGCCAGCGGTCCATCAGGCTCAGCATCTCTCCCTGCATGAACTCGAAGAAGGCCGCCGTCTCGGCGACCCGCGCCCCGGCGGGCGAATCCGTACCGAGTCCGGCCGCGCCCTCGCGCAGGGTCTTCCCCCACTGGGTCAGGACCTGGTCGCGCCGGGTGAAGGTCTCGTACCAGAGCTCGTTGTGCAGGACGTACCGGTCCCGCCGTGAGCCCGGTTCTCGTTCGCGGCTGACCATGTTGACCTGTGCCAGGTAGGACACGGCCCCCGAGACCGCGGCCGGGCTGATCCGGAGCGCGTCGCTCAGCTCCGCCGAGGTCATCGAGCCGCCATCGCTGGCCAGCAGCTGCGCGAAGACCCGGGCGGCCATCCGCTGCATCCCCGCTTCGGTCAGCTGCGCCGCGAACCGCTCCACGAACCGGGAGACGGCTCCCGCGTCGCGTCCGGCGGCCGAGTCGGCAGCCCCATCCCCGTGCCCGTCCGTCCGCACCATGCCGTTCGCCACCCTCCCGACTTTACGCGATTCTTGTGATTCCCAATCTTCACAGATTTATGAAAGAAGCGTACGTTCGGAGGCATGACGAAGGCAATCAGTGCCGTCGGCCTCCACAAGGCCTTCGGCCGCACCCGCGCACTGGACGGACTCGACCTCGCGGTCACCACCGGCGAAGTACACGGCTTCCTCGGACCCAACGGCGCCGGCAAGTCCACCGCCATCCGGATCCTGCTCGGACTGCTGCGCGCGGACGCCGGGACCGCCGAACTCCTCGGCGGCGACCCGTGGGCCGACGCGGTGCCCCTCCACCGTCGTGTCGCCTACGTCCCCGGAGACGTCACACTGTGGCGCAACCTCTCCGGCGGCGAGGTCATCGACCTGTACGGACGGCTTCGCGGCGGCCTCGACCCGGCGCGCCGCGCCGAGCTCCTGGAGCGGTTCGAACTGGACCCCACCAAGAAGGGGCGCACCTACTCCAAGGGCAACCGGCAGAAGGTCGCCCTCGTCGCCGCCTTCGCCTCCGACGCCGAACTGCTCATCCTCGACGAACCCACCTCCGGCCTCGACCCGCTGATGGAGGGGGTCTTCCAGAGCTGCGTCGCCGAGGCCCGCTCCGCCGGCCGCACCGTCCTGCTCAGCTCGCACATCCTCAGCGAGGTCGAGTCGCTGTGCGACCGCGTCAGCATCGTCCGCCAGGGCCGCACCGTGGAGACCGGGACCCTCGCCGAACTCCGCCACCTCACCCGTACGTCGATCAGCGCCGAGCTCGCCGGCCCGCCGAACGGCATGGCCCGCCTGCCGGGCGTGCACGACGTGGAGGTGCGCGGGCTCAAGGTCCGGCTCCAGGCCGACACCGACAAGCTGGACGCCGTACTGCGCTCCCTCACCGAGGCCGGAGTACGCTCGCTGACCGCGACCCCGCCCACCCTCGAAGAGCTCTTCCTGCGCCACTACACCGACGGCCGCGAGGCGGGCACGCGATGAAGCGACGACCGAACGGCCTCGCGGGCACCGGCGCACTGCTGGGTCTGGCCCTGCGCCGCGACCGGGTGATGATGCCGGTCTGGGTCCTGCTCACCGCGCTCCTGGTGGTGAGCATGCCCGGATCGCTCGGCAGCGTGTACGCCACCGCCGCCGAACGCGCCCGGGCCGCGGCCACGATGAACGCCAACGACTCCCTGCGCGCCCTGTACGGACCGGTCTTCGGGGACTCCCTCGGCGCCCTGACGGCCTGGCGCGCCGGCGTCTTCGGCGCGGTCCTCGCGGCTGTCATGAGCCTGATCATCGTGGTCCGACACACCCGGGAGGAAGAGGAGACGGGACGTCAGGAACTGCTCTCCGCCGCCATGGTGGGTCGCCAGGCCCCACTGACCGCGGCGCTCCTCGCCGCCCTCGTGGCCAACACGTGCACCGCCCTGCTCGTCGCCGGCGGCCTCGCCGGGCAGGGAGCCCCGGGCGCGGTCGCGCTCGCCCTGGCCCTCGCCGGCACCGGCATGCTCTTCGCCGGCGCGGCCGCCGTAACCGCCCAGCTGACCGAGAGCGCCCGGGCCGCCAAGGGGGTCACGGCCACGCTGCTCGGCGCGGCCTTCGTCCTGAAAGCCGCGGGCGACGCCGGTACCACGGGCGGAGGCTCCGCTCTGACCTGGGTCTCACCCCTCGGCTGGGTGGAGAACGTACGAGCCTTCGCCGGCGAGCGCTGGTGGGTGCTCCTGCTGCTCGCCGCCGCCGTCGTGGTGCAGGTGGCCGCCGGCTACCTGCTGGCCGGTCGCCGCGACCTCGGGATGAGCTTCCTGCCGTCCCGGCCGGGGCCGGCCGAGGGGCGGCTCGGCACGGCGGGCGCGCTGGCCTGGCGGCTGCAGCGAGGCACCCTCACGGGCTGGAGCGCGGGCTTCCTGACGGCCGGCGTGGTCTTCGGCGGTATGGCGGACGGTGCCGCGGACCTGGTCGGCGGCAACGACCGGACGCGGGAGATCATCGAGCGGATGGGCGGGCAGAGCGGACTCACCGACGCCTTCCTCGCCGCGATGGCCGGCATGTTCGGCATGGTCGCCGCCCTGTACGCGGTGTCGGCCGTCCTGCGCCTGAGCGGTGAGGAGACGGGACAGCGGGCGGAACCGCTCCTCGCGAACGCGGTCGGCCGGCTCCGCTGGGCCGGCGGCCACCTGGCCGTCGCCTTCGGCGGCTCGGCACTGATACTGCTGCTGGCGGGGCTCGGTCTCGGCATCGGGCACGGCGGCGAGGTGGGGGCGACGGTCGCGGCCACTCTCGCCCAGCTTCCGGCGGTCTGGGTCATCGGGGCCGTGGCGGCGCTCCTCCACGGCGCGATACCGGCGTACGCGGCGGCCGCCTGGGCCGTGGCCGGTGGCGCCCTGGTCCTGGGCTGGATCGGTCCGGCGCTGAACCTCCCCCAGACCGCCCTGGACCTCTCGCCCTTCGCCCATATGCCCAGGCTCCCGGGCGCCGAGCCCCTGGTGTGGACCCCACTCCTGGCCCTGACCGCCCTGGCAGCGGCCCTGACGGCGGTCGGCCTCACCGCCCTGCGCCGCCGCGACATGACCACCTGAACTGCGGAGGAGCCAACCTCCTAGAACTCCACCAGCAGGTTCTTCAGCCCGCGGATGACGTACCCGTCCTGCCACTGCGGCTCCTCGACGAGCCGCAGTGGGGGCACGCCGTCCGCCAGCAGCGCCCCGAAGGAGGCCTCCAGCTCGCGCCGCGCCAGCGGTGCCCCCAGGCAGTAGTGGATCCCCGCGCCGAAGGCCAGATGCGGATTGTCGGCCCGCCCGAGGTCCAGCGCGTCGGGGTCCTCGAAACGCGCGGGATCCCGGTTCGCCGATCCGAAGAGCAGCGCCACCTCCGACCCGCGGGGGATGTCGGTACCGCCGACGCGGATGTCGTCGAGCACCCAGCGTTCGAACATCTGCAGGGGAGTGTCGTACCGCATCAGTTCATCCACAGCTGTGGACAACTTCTCGGGATCGCGGCCTTCGCGGAGCGCGGCGAGCTGATCGGGGTTGCGGAACAGCGCCCACCACCCATTGACCGTGGTGTTGACGGTGGCCTCGTGCCCGGCGTTCAGCAGGAGGACGCAGGTGGAGATCATCTCCTGCTCGCTGAGCCGCCCCTCCTCGTCATGGGCGGCGATCAGGCCGGAGATCAGATCCTCGCCGGGGCGCGCGCGCCGCTGGGCGATCAGCTCCCGCAGGTACGCGCTGAAGTCGATGCTCGCGCGCACCGCGCGCCGCGCCGTCTCCTCGTCCGGCCGGAGCTCGAACATTCCGCAGATGTCCGCCGACCAGGGCCGCAGCAGCCCCCGGTCCCCCTCGGGGACGCCCAGCAGCTCCGCGATCACGGCCACCGGCAGCGGCTCGGCGACCGTGGCGAGCAGATCGCCGCCACCGTCCGCGAGTAGCCGCCCCACCAGTTCCCCGGCCAGCCGCTGCACGGCGGGCACCAGCCGTTCCACCGTCCGTGGCGTGAAGGCCTTCGCCACCAGCCTGCGCACCCGTGCGTGAGCGGGATCCTCCAGGTCCAGCAGGCCGTTGCCGTTGAGCACGTGGAAGGGCTCGTGCGCCGCCGGCGGTGCCGGGCGCCCGAACTCCTCGTGCGAGAAGCGGTGGAGGTAGGTCCGCCCCAGCCGCCGGTCCCGCAGCAGCGCGCTCACATCGGCGTAGTGCGGCACCAGCCACTGGCCGGTGGCCTCACACCAGACGGCCCGCCCCTGCTGCCTCAACTCCCGGTAGGCCGGGTACGGATCGGCGACGAACGCGGCATCCCACGGATCAAAGCCCATGACCGCAGACTATGCGCTCCGCCCCCGGATCAGGCCGGAGTCACCAGGCGGGTCTCGTAGGCGAACACCGCCGCCTGTGTCCGGTCCCGCAGGCCCAGCTTCACCAGGATCCGGCTCACATGGGTCTTGATCGTGGACTCCGCGACGATCAGCCGGTCTGCCATCTCCGCATTGGACAGCCCCTGCGCGATCAGGATCAGCACCTCCGTCTCCCGCTCCGTCAGCTCGCCCACTCCCGCCGGGTCCGCGAGCTTGCGCACCTCGGAGATCTTCGAGAACTCCGAGATCAGCCGCTTGGTCACCGAGGGCGCCAGCAGCGCCTCGCCGGCTGCCACCACCCTCACCCCGTCCGCAAGCTGACGGGCCGACGCATCCTTCAGCAGGAACCCGGAGGCCCCCGCCCGCAGCGCCTGATACACGTACTCGTCGAGGTCGAAGGTCGTCAGCACCAGCACCTTCGCGTCCGTGTCCGCGGCCACGATCTCCCGTGTCGCCTCCAGGCCGTTCATGTGGGGCATCCGGATGTCCATCAGCACCACGTCCGGCCGCAGCGCCGCCACCTGCGCGATGGCCTCGCGGCCGTCGACCGCCTCGCCCACCACCTCGATGCCGTCCATGGCGTTCAGGAGAACCGAGAACCCCTCGCGGACCATCATCTGGTCGTCGACGATCAGCACCCTGATCGTCATGCCGTTGCCTCCTGCGGCGGCACCGGCTCGGGACGGCTGCGCACCGGGATGAACACCGCGACTTCGTACCCTCCCGATTCCGTCCGCGCCGCCGTCATCTCCCCCTCCAGCATGGCCACCCGCTCCCGCATCCCGGTGATCCCGTGACCGGCCCCCGGCGAAGGCCGCACATCCCCGGTCGGCGCCTCGTTGACGACCCGTATGCCCAAGCCGCCCAGCACGTACGACACTTCCACCCCGGCCGCCGCACCCGGCGCATGCCGCAGCGCGTTACTCAGGGCCTCCTGGATGATCCGGTACGCCGACAGCTCCACGCCCTGCGGCAGCTCCCGCACCGCACCCGTGACCGTCTTCTCCACACTCAGCCCTGCCTCGCGCACATTGGCCAGCAGCCCGTCCAGCGAGTCCAGCGTCGGCTGCGGGGCCTCCGGAGCCTCGTAGTCCGCGGAGCGCACCACACCCAGCACCCGCCGCAGCTCCGTCAGGGCCGCCACCGCGTTCTCCCTGATGGTGACGAACGCCGCCTCCAGCTCGGGCGGCGGGTTCTTCACCCGGTACGGCGCGGCCTCGGCCTGGATCGCCACCACCGACATGTGGTGTGCCACCACGTCGTGCAGTTCCCGCGCGATCGTCGTCCGCTCCTCCAACAGCGTCCGCTTGTCCCGCTCGACGGCCGTGACCTCCTGCTGCGCGCTCACCTCCGCCCTGGCGTGCCGGCGTATCTGGATGCTTCCGGCGATCACCAGCGCGAAGGCGGAGGCCACCGCCATCTCCGACGCGTTCGACCCCCACTGGCCGCTGAGCATCACGGAGAGGACAACGCCCAGCGCGAGGGTCAGCGCCCACATCCAGGCCGCCACCCGGGGCCCGGTCCGCAGCGTCACGAGGACCATGACCGCGATGTAGGAGAAGAAGGCGCCCGGGGTCCAGGGCCAGCTGCCGCCCCCGCCGAGGGCGCCCAGCACCACGGTCATCGCGACGGCCGCCCACCATGCGCCGACCGGCCGCACCAGCGTCATGAGGACGGGAGCCGCGGCCATCAGCCCCATGACGAGCCCGCCGAGATCACCGAGATAGCCCGACTGCCCGTCCACCGTGACGAGCACGGCGACGAAGGCCAGGAATCCCACGGCCGCATGCCGCCGCCACGGCGCATACGGGCGTATCGCTTTGGGGAGCCGTCGGGAGAAGCGCCCCGGAGCCCCCGCCAGGGGCAGCGGCCGATAGGCGAAGGCATCGGTGAGGAGGTCCTGGCGAAGGGTCGCGATCACCTCCGATGCCAGTCGGAATTCAGGCGTCCGGGCTGTCCCCCCGGTGGTCGTCTCGGTCATAGGCACAACCGTAGGTCTGTGCCGCCTGCACCCGCGTCGCCGCTGATGGGGATTTCGCCGCGTCCCTCTCAAGTACTACACGGGGCCGTCAGTAGCCCGCCGGACGGATCAGACCGCTCTCGTACGCGAACACCGCCGCCTGTGTGCGGTCCCGCAGGCCCAGCTTCACCAGGATCCGGCTCACGTGGGTCTTCACCGTCTGCTCGGCCAGGACCAGGTGCTCGGAGATCTCCGCGTTCGACAGGCCCTGGGCGATCAGCGACAGCACCTCCGTCTCCCGCTCGGTGAGCGCCTCGATCCGGGCCCGCGACGGCGCACGCGGCGCCCCCAGCCGGGAGAACTCCGTGATCAGCCGCTTCGTGATGTTCGGTGAGAGCAGCGCCTCACCCGCCGCCACCACCCGTACCGCCTCGGCGAGCTGATCGGCGGACGCGTCCTTCAGCAGGAAGCCGGAGGCCCCTGCCCGCAGCGCCTCGTACACGTACTCGTCGAGGTCGAAGGTGGTCAGCACGAGCACTTTCACCGTGGCACGGGGAACACGTGTGATCACGGAGGTGGCTTCGATGCCGCCCATGCCCGGCATCCGGATGTCCATCAGCACCACGTCCGGGGCCAGCTCGGCGGCCTGGGCGACGGCGTCCGCCCCGTCCACCGCCTGCCCCACCACCTCGATGTCGGGCTGGGCGTTGAGCAGCACGGTGAAGCCCTGCCGCACCATCATCTGGTCGTCGGCGATCATCACCCTGATCGGGGTGCTCATGGTGCCTTCCTCGTCTCGGTGCGGGAGCGGGTGTCGGTGTCGGCGGGCGGGATGTGCGGAGCCGTCGGGAGCACCGCGCTGACCTCGTACCCGCCGTCGGGACGTGGGCCCGCAGCCAGTTCGCCTCCCAGCATGCCCGCCCGCTCCCGCATTCCGAGCATCCCGTGCCCCGCCCCCTGCGAGGGCGGTGCCGGCCGGCTCGGCGCGCTGTTGGCGACGCACAGGTACAGTTCGCGCGGCCCGTACGCGACGCCCACCTCCACCCGTGAGCCGGGCGCGTGGCGAAGGCAGTTGCTCAGGGCCTCCTGCACGATCCGGTATGCGGTCAGCTCGACTCCGGGGGCCAGCGGCCGGCGGATGCCCGCGACTTCGGTGGTGACGTCCAGTCCGGCTCCCCGCACGTTGTCCACGAGACCGTTCAGCTCGGCGAGGGTCGGCTGCGGATGCTTCGGGGCCGCGAGATCACCGCCCTGTTCGGAGCGCAGCACGCCCAGCACCCGACGCAGCTCCGTGAGGGCCTCCAGCGCGTTCTCCCGGATGCCCGCCAGGTTCTCCTTGAGCTCCTCCGACGGGTTGTCCACGAGGTGCGGGGCGACCTGCGCCTGGATGGAGATCACGGACATGTGGTGGGCGACGACGTCGTGCAGCTCGCGGGCGATGCGGCTGCGTTCCTCCAGCACGGTGCGCCGTGCCCGCTCCTCCGCGGTGAGGGTCTCCTGCTCGACCAGTTCGCCCCGTGCCAGCCGCAGGGCGCGCAGCGCGTACCCGAGGAGCCCGACGAAGCCGAAGAGGACCGCGGCTTCCATGGAGGAGATCTGGCTTCCGTTCGGACGGGAGGTCAGCTCGGCCGTCCCGGTGAGGGCGAGGGAGACGGTGACGACCCAGATCGTCACCCGGGGCGGTACCCGGAGGGAGACCAGCAGCAGCACGAGGGCGAACGCGAGGATCCCGCCGGGCGTCCACGGCCACCACTGACCCGGCCCGACGCTGTGGCGGATCATCGAGGCGATCCAGCCCGCGGCGAGCAGCGCCAGCCACCAGGCGGCGATCGGGCGGAACATCGCGAGCCAGATCGACAGCGCCGTCAGGAGCGCGACGGCCAGCGGCGGGCCGCCTTTGACGTGGTAGTGGTCCATGAGCTGCTCGGTGGTCAGGAACCCGAAGAACACCGCCGCGTAGGCGACGAGCACATGCGGAAGCCGAGCCAGCCACCGCGGCAGCGGCCGGCCCATCCGGGGGAGCGGGTCGCGCCGGAGCGTGAACAGCTCCAGGGCCGGCTCCATGACCGACGCCAGCCGCGGCGCGACGTCCTTGACGGGGCCGGAGGGCTTCGGCTTGGCCGTCGGCACGCGCTGTTCGTTCACGCCGGTCAGCCTAGGCACGGATGAACTCCCCGGCGGATGCGGCCGGAACGGAATGCGCGGTAGGGACCGCGGTCGACGGGGGACGCCGGACCTGTTCGTGGTTGCGGAACGCCGCCCAGCACAGCCCCAGCGCGGCCGCGAACACCGGCAGCCACACCACCCGGGCGGCTATCCATCCCGCCGAGTCGGGTGGCGTGTGCAGCCCGGGCAGCCGCGCGGGGACGAGGAGCCCGAGCGAGGTGACGGCCATCATGGCGGTCTGGTGCCACAGGAAGACCGTCATGGCGGAGCTGTTCAGCAGAGCCACCTTCGCCCAGGCCGCCGGCCTGCGCATGCGTCGGGCCAGCCGGTCGCGGGCCAGCAGGGCCAGGGCGCACTGGGCCAGCCCGAACGTGACCGCGGCCAGCGTCGGCGGGTTGAGATTCGAGACGCCAGCCCCAGGAACGCCCACCATGGATGCCGGATACCCGCCCCACAGGACCAGCGCGGTGGTGGCTGCCGCGGCACCGCCGGCGAGGAGCCGGAGCCGGCCGTGCCGGGCGAGGGCTCCGCGCGACCAAGTGGCGCCCAATGTGAAGGGAACGAGCCAGCCCGCGGCCACATTGACCCAGCCGATCCATTCCGGCCCGCCCAGCCAGAAGCGCCACAGGTCGACGCCCGCCACCACTGCCGCCGGCCACGCCGGGCCGATCCGGGACACCAGCGGAGTCGCGGCGGTGAGCGCGGCGAACACCAGCAGGAACCACAGCGGCGACAGGACCAGCTTGACCAGCGTCCGTACGGTGCCGAGCTCCGCCCCGCCGACCAGCATGCCCGCCACGACGACCGTCCAGAGGACAAGCACCGCGGAGACCGGGAGGAACAGCCGGCCGAGCCGCTGCCCGACCCACACCGTGTACGGGACGCCCCGCTCGCGCGCCGAGGCGTACCCGCGGGCGGCGACGTGGCCGCCCACCAGGAAGAAGACGGCCAGTGTCTGGAACACCCAGGTCAGCGGCGTCAGCCAGGGGATGTGCGTCAGAGGACTCGTGCCGCGCAGACCGCCGTCCGCCGCGGTCAGGGAGGTGACCAGCCAGTGGCCGAGGACCACCCCGAGGATCGCGAGAGCTCGGAGGGCGTCCACGGCCCGGTCTCGGTCGGCCGGGGTGGCCGTGTCGATGCCCGCCGCCAGGGCGGACCAGCGGGCGCGGAGCTCACGCATGGCCGGCCTCCTGGGCGGGACCACAGCCGAGGACGATGGCGGCCAGGGCGTCGAGGGACGCGGTGCCCGGCTTGAGGTAATCGCTGTGGCCGCCGCCCCCGGCGGCGAAGGCCCGCGCTCCGAAGGCGGGGTCGACCGGGTCGGTGCCGAAGCCGAGCCCGCCGAGCCGGACGTGCGGTACACCGGCTATCCAGTCGGCGTCGCCCCTGCCGGCCCAGACCCGGGCCGAGGTCGGCAGCTCCCGGGCCGATCCGGTCCCCGTGCCCGGGCTGCCGAAGAGGACCACGTCGCCGACGGCGGGGCCGGTGACGGTCCGTGCGCAGACGACCGAGCCGTAGGAGTGGCACAGCAGCGAGAGCCGCGCGCCGGGTGCGGCCAGATCCCCCAACCGGTGCAGGAACGGTGCCAGTTCGGCGGCGGCATCGTCGGCCCGGCCGACCGTCAGTACGGTCGTGCTGACCGTGCTCGGGGTGTCGTACCCGAGCCAGGCGACCACGGCCGTGCGCGGATAGTCCGCCCGGAGCCGCTGCTGGAGGGCGACCGCCCCGGACCGGAACCTCTCGTACGTGTCGAGTGTGGTGTCGGATCCTGGTACCAGGACGGCGATCCGGTCGGCGGTCTCCAGCTCGCCGAACACCTCGACGGCACGGCCCCTGCCGCGGCCGTCGAAGGCCAGGAACTGCGCCGCACCGGTTGCGGCCATGGCCCGCAGCCGGTCGGCCCGGCCGGAACGGCCCGCGTTATGGGCCATCCGGAGCGCCTCCGAGATGTTGTCGCGATTGGCCGCATAGCGGCTCCGGGGAGGGGCGTCCTCGGCGAACACGGCGGGCGAAGGCGCGGGCACCCGCGCGGAGGCGGCGGCCGACACGGGGACGACCACGGCCGCCGCGACCAGCGAAGCCAGCAGCGTGCGGCGCAGGCGTCCGCCACGCCCGCCGCCCTTCCCCGTCGCGAGCGCGGCCCCAACCGCCCCGGCTTCCCGCGCCGTACCGGCCGCCGCTGCCCTGTCCGCCGTTTCGGCCGTCTCCGTCGTCATGGCTTCTTCCCCCGTGTCCCGGAAGAGCCGTCAGTGCCCTTCTCCGTCAACGAAGTTAGATATCCGAGCCCCTGGTCCGCGTCCCGCCACGGAGCCGTGTCCGCGTGTAGCTCCCAGGTATGACGGGCCATACGCCAGAGGCACATCGGCCCATCTGGCCGCGCTCCGGTGAACCATCCGGAACTCCTTGCCGACACGCCACTTGGGCGGGAGCCGGACGGGAGCCGGTCAGGGGAGCGACCGAAGGCGTGCCACGGTGTCCGGCAGCGCCGCTCCGTGCGACGAACTGTGGCTGCGGGCCCCTCGGCCTCGGCGCGGACGGGCGGGTCACTGTCTGCGGTAGTCGAGCGGGGGACTGCCGCGCCCCGCGAGTTCTCTGCGCAGCGCGCCGTCGGGCAGCAGCCGCAGTCGGCTCCGGCCGCCCGCCGTGCAGGTCGGCGGAGCGCCGGAGGTGACGGTGGAGGCGTCCAGCTCCACGGGGTCGGAAGCGCCGCGCAGGGCCGCTGTCCAGGAGCAGGTGAATCCGGGGTCATGGACGGTCAGGGACATCACCTGCTCGCCGACCCCGCCGTGCGTGAGGGTGAGCCACCAGGTCTGGCCGGCGCGGACGGCCTGCCAGGTGCCGGTGTACGCCTCCGGCAGGCCGCCGCCCACCGGAGCCGACGCGGAACCCGGGGCAGCGCCCGAAGCCGAACCCGAAGCGGAACCCGACCCGGAAGCGGAACCCGAACCCGAAGCGGAACCCGGAGCCGAAGCGGAGGCCTGACCGGAGCCCGTCGGCGCCGGCGGACCGGGGCTCGGGACGGGCGGCCGCGGATTCTCTGCCCCGCTCATCACCGCGTACACGGTGCCGACGGACAGGGCTGCGACGACCGCGGCGACCGCGAGGAGCAGGGCGGTGGACGCCGTCCAGGGCCTGGGCGGACGTTCCGGTTCCAGCGGGGGGTACGCGGAGTAGGAGGGCGGCACCGGAGGCGGAGGCGGTGCCGGCGCCGCGCGGTCCGGCCCGGCGTCCTCGCGGTCCAGCAGTCGTAGGGTGCGCCGGCCGAGCCCGGCCACCAGCGGCGCCGGCAGCCAGGGCTCCAGGGCCCTCCCGTCGGCCACGGTCTCCTCGGCGCCGAGCCGGGCCAGCACCTCGGCCGGCCCCGGCCGCGCACCTGGATCCCGGTGCAGGCAGTCCCGTATGAGGTCGAGCAACCCAGCCGGTACGCCGGCCAGTTCGGATGCGGCGACTCCAGCGCCGCGCGGCGGGGGTGCCGCGTGGCCGCCGGGGCGTTCCGCGCTCCCGAAGGGCACCCGTCCCGTGGTCGCGTACGCCAGGACCGTGCCGAGGCGGAACACGTCGCAGGCTGCGCTCACCGGCTCGCTGCGGATCCGCTCGGGGGCCGTGAAGCCGGGGGAGTCGATGGCGTCGCCCGCCCGGGGCGGGCCTGTTTCGCACCCGGTGGGGGCGCGGGTGATGCCGAAGTCGATGACGCGCGGGCCGTAGAGGGTGATCAGCACCTTCGAGGGCGTCAGGTCGCCATGGACGACGTCAGCCCGGTGGATGTCCTGGAGAGCGTGCGCGAGGCCCGCCGCCAGAACGCGTACGGACCGTTCCGGCAGCGGGCCGAAGTCGTGGGCGACGACCCGCCGCAGGCTCGGTCCGACGACGTGGTCCGTGGCGAACCAGGGGGTGGCGGCCTCGGTGTCGGCGTCCGTGATCGGGACGGCCCACTCGCCGACCACCCGGCGGGCCGCGGCGAGCTCCTGGCGGAAGCGGATGCGGAATTCCTCGCGGGCGGCGAGTCCGGGGTGGGCCAGCGTGACCGCGACGGTACGGCCGCCGTCGGACCGGGCGAGGTACACCCGCCCCGTGCGACCGCTGCCGAGCCGGGACAGCAGCTGGTACGGGCCGACGTGGTGCGGGTCGTGCGGATGCAGTTGTTCCATGGCCGGGCGGTCCTTCCCCTGCTGGCCGAACAGCTCCGCCGGGAAAGACGGGTGGGGACGCCGACCGGTTGCCTCCCGGTCAGCGCCGCCGGACCCGGGCAGGGGCCTTGGCCCGGGCCCCGACCCGGCCCCGACCGGGCGCGCATCCGGCCCGCCCTCGACGCTCACCTGAACCTCGACGCCGCCCCCACCCCGGCCCCCGGGCCGAGTCGGACCCCGCACGGCCGGCCCGTGGGACTCAGGCCGCCGGGCCGGCCGGGTCACGCGGCGCGGGCAGCGTGTCCAGGGCCGCGGCGAGCCGCTCCAGGACCCGGACCGTCTCCGCGAAGGCGGCGTCCCCCAGCTCGGACGCGAGGCGGGCGGCCATCGCCGAGTGGCCCGGGCCGATCCGGTCCACAGCCGCGCGGCCCTCCTCCGTCGGGCGCAGCAGCTTGGCCCGCCGGTGCGCCGGGTTCGGCGCGTACTCGGCGAGGCCCTTGGCGACGAGCAGGTCCGCGATGCGTTGGACGCTCTGCCGGGTGATCCCCATGCTGCGGGCGATCCCGGCGACGGGCAGCGGCTCCCGCAGCACCGCGCCCAGCACCTGCCACCAGGCGGCGGTCAGCCCGGCGGGGCGCGCCAGCTCCTCGGAGAGGGAGAGGAACTGGCCGTTCAGTCGGAACACCCCGAGCGCGGTGCGGCTCAGCAGGTCCTGCCGGGTCCGGGAGGACGCGGGTGACGTCGGCTCAAGCATCGCCCGCCGCCGATGCCGCCATCAGGACCGGGTAGGCGCTCTCGTCCGAGTGGTGGAAGAGCCCGTACCAGGCGTCCAGGACCTCCGGCTTGTAGACGTCCAGGCGGGCGAAGACCTCGCGGGCGAAGGCGACCGGTTCCGTCGGGCCCGCCGTGATCAGGTCCCCGTCGGTAACCGCATCGGCCTCGACGTAGTGCTCGGAGCCTTGGTAGCCCGGCTGTTCGGCCAGGTAGAAGGAGACCGCGCTGGTGTGCCTGCGGTCGTCCAGCAGTCCCTCGCGGGCGAGGCCGGCGGTGGCTCCGCAGATCGCCGCGACCGGTACGCCGGCGGCCAGGAACTCCCGGGCCTTCGCCGCGAAGGGCCCCAGTTCGTCGCCCGCGTCCCACAGGGAGGCCCCGGTCAGGATCAGCAGCGAGGAGTCCTCCGGTCGCAGATCGGCCAAGCCCAGGTCAGGCTGGATGCGGATGCCGCCCATGGTGGTGACCGGCGCTCCGGCGGTGAGGCCGACGGTCCGCACGGCGTGGCCTCGCTGGGTGAGGTGCGCGGTGGTGTGGCCGGTCTCCCAGTCCGCGTACGTGTCGTAGACCGCGAGGTGGACGGGCTTGCGTGCGGTCTCGCTCATGGTGGTTCGCCTCCAGCGTCGGATGGTGCCAGGTGCCGTCGGCGCTCACCGCGTCCGAAAGGTGTGGTGAGCGTGGTGTCGGCGGGTTGGGCGATGCTCGTGGGATGTGCCGCGCAAGCCGTCCGTAGCGGCCTCCGCGAGGGCTTCCACAAAAAGCGCCTATGACAAGAGACTGTCATAACGACAGGATGCTGTCAATATGGCGCAGGGGCGCCCGAGAGGTGCCGACAGACTGCCGAGACCGGCCCGCCACCCCCATACAGTCCGCCGATATCCCTCCCCACCTGCGCACTTCTAGCGTGGCGCCATGACCCCTCATGTCACCCCGCACACCCTTGCCGCCGTGAAAGACGCAGATCGGAAGCATGTCTTCCATTCCTGGTCCGCCCAGGCCCTGATCGACCCGCTCGCCGTCGCGGGGGCCGAGGGCTCCTTCTTCTGGGACTACGAGGGCAAGCGCTACCTCGACTTCTCCTCCCAGCTGGTCAACACCAACATCGGCCACCAGCACCCCAAGGTCGTGGCCGCGATCCAGGAGCAGGCCGCCCGACTCTGCACCCTCGCGCCCGGCTTCGCCGTCGACGTCCGCTCCGAGGCCGCCCGCCTCATCGCCGAGCGGACCCCCGGCGACCTGGACAAGATCTTCTTCACCAACGGGGGCGCCGAAGCCGTCGAGAACGCCGTTCGCATGGCCCGTCTGCACACGGGCCGCGCCAAGGTGCTCTCCACCTACCGCTCGTACCACGGGGCCACCGCCGCCGCGATCAACCTCACCGGGGACCCGCGCCGCTGGCCGTCCGACACCGCCGCGGCCGGCGTCGTGCACTTCTGGGGCCCGTACCTCTACCGTTCCGCCTTCCACGCGACCACTGAGGCCGAGGAGTGCGAGCGCGCCCTCACCCACCTCGCCGACACCATCGCCTTCGAGGGCCCGCAGTCGATCGCGGCGATCATCCTGGAGACCGTGCCGGGTACGGCGGGCATCATGGTCCCGCCCGCGGGCTACCTCGCGGGCGTCCGCGAGCTCTGCGACCGCTACGGCATCGTCTTCGTCCTCGACGAGGTCATGGCCGGCTTCGGCCGCACCGGCGCGTGGTTCGCCGCCGACCACTGGGACGTCACGCCGGACCTGATCACCTTCGCCAAGGGCGTCAACAGCGGCTACGTGCCGCTCGGCGGCGTGGCCATCTCGGCCGCCATCGCCGAGACGTTCGCGACCCGCCCCTACCCGGGCGGACTGACGTACTCCGGACACCCCTTGGCCTGCGCCGCCGCCGTTGCGACGATCAACGCGATGGAGGAGGAGGGCGTCGTCGAGCATGCCGCCCACCTGGGCGAGAACGTGATCGGCCCGGCGCTCGCCGAGATCGCCGAGCGCCACCCGTCGGTCGGCGAGGTCCGCGGCCTCGGTGCCTTCTGGGCCCTGGAACTCGTACGGGACAAGGAGACGCGCGAGCCGCTCGTCCCGTACAACGCGGCTGGGGCGGACAACACCCCGATGGCCGAGTTCGCGGCGGCCTGCAAGGCCGGCGGCCTGTGGCCCTTCGTCAACATGAACCGGACCCATGTCGTCCCCGCTTGCACCATCACGGAGGCCGAGGCCAAGGAGGGCCTGGCCCTGCTGGACGAGGCGCTCACGGTCGCCGACCGCCACACCACCGGGTAGCCGGGACAGTCACACACAATCCCCACCGACCGACCGGTTTCGGCCTCGCTGTCTGGCCTATGGTGTCCGAAGCTCTACGACAGGAGACGGACCCCTATGCCAGGCAGCGGCGCTGTCACCCGCAACACGCTTCGCCAGCAGATCGCGGACGCGCTGCGTGACGAGGTGCTCGCGGGACGCTTGCCCCCGGGGACCGAGTTCACCGTGAAGCAGATCGCCGAGCAGTACGAGGTCTCCGCGACTCCGGTGCGCGAGGCGCTCGTGGACCTCTCGGCCCAGGGGCTGCTGGAACTGGTCCAGCACCGGGGTTTCCGGGTGCGGGTCTTCTCGGTCGACGACTTCCGCGGCATGATCGAGGCCCGTTCGCTGGTCGTGGACGGCATCTTCCGCCGGCTCGCCGAGCGGGGCACCACCCCGGGCTTCGGCGAGATGCTGGTGTCGGTGCGCCGCCGGGGCGAGGAGGCGCGCAGGGCGGCCCGGAGCGGCTCCCTGGAGGTGCTGATCGGCTACGACCTGCGTTTTTGGCGGGAACTCAGCGGGCTCGTCGCCAACCCGTACATCACCGAGTTCCTGCACCGCATCCGCGTGCAGTGCTGGGTCTTCGCCGTCCCCCACCTCCAGCGCGACCCGCAGCTGCGGGAAGCCCTCTGGGACGGGCACAGCGATCTGGTGGACGCCGTGACCCGGGCGGACGCCGATGCCGTCCGCCGCATCGTGCACGGCTACAACGAGCACGCGCTGGCCTGGGCCGAGCGCCTCTGAACCCCTGCCGGGCCCCTGGGGGCGGCCGCAGTTCCGCGCACCCCTTCGCGGAGGGTGTCCGGCGCACTACGCTGGCCTGATCGGCGACAACGACTGATCGGAGGCCGTGTGGCCTGTGACCTGTGGCTGGTCCCCCTTGTCGACGTGCTGTGCCACAGCCCCGACAACCCCTTCGCGGAAGAGATCGCCTCGTACGACAAGGCGCTGGGCCAGGCCGGGCTCCCGTCCGTGCCCGTGTTCGCGTACATGCCGGGTCTGAGCGGGGACGTCGCCCCGGTCGCCGGTTTCGACTACGACGCCCTGCACTTCCTGAGGCGCGCCTACCTGCTCCAGCTCTGCGGCCTGCCGGTGACCCCGGTGGACGAGCTGGGCGGGGACTACGAACAGCTGCTGGAGATGTTCGAGCCCACCGCTCAGCAGTCGCACCTGGTGTGGCACTACGACCACGCGGGCGCCTATGTGCCCGTCGACTTCCCGGCGCCCCTGGCGAACGAGGAGCTGCTGGCCGGAGGCGGGCCGCTGGGGTCCGCGCAAGGGCTGCTGCGGGAGCTGGTGTTCGTCGCTCCCTCCATCGGGATAGACCCGGGGAACCCGCCGGCGGCGCCCGCGCCGCCGGGGCGGCCGACCTCGCTGGAGGAGCCGGCGGGACCGATCCCGTACGACGGCAGCCCCTTCGCCCGCGAGCGGCACGTCTGGCTGGGACTGCACGCGGCGGCGACGCGCAGTCTCGGACAGGGATCGATGATCATCTTCAGCTGAGCTGCCTGCAGACCTGTACCTGTACCTGTACCTGTACCTGTACCTGTGCTTGTACCTGCTGCCCGGGCCGGTGGGCGGGGGCGGCCCCGCCCCCGCCCCCTCCACCGGGTCAGCGCGGCTGCTCGGGGGGCCGCTGGCGCGGCATGTTGGGGCGGGTGCCCGGCGGCAGCGGGAAGCGGGCCGGCGGGACGTACGCGTCAGCGCCGCGCGCCCCGGAGGCCCCCAGCGACTGCATCACCAGTGGAGCGGGACCGGAACGGAACTCGACCATCCAGTCCGCGGTCTCCGACCGCACCAGCTCCGTGATGTCCTCGGAGAAGCGCCGCAGCACGGTCAGGCACCGCTCGGCGGCCTCGCTGGCGGTGCCCTCGGTGGGCCCGAGCACCTCGCGGACGTTCTCCGAGGCCCAGTCGAACTGCAGGGTCTGGAGCCGGCGCTGCACCGCCTGGGCCGTGGCCACGTCCCGCATCCAGCCCGACGTCAGTCCGAAGAACCGGTCGCAGGCCAGCGCGGCCGCGCCCAGCAGGAGCGCCAGGTACCCGTACGCCGATCCGCCCGGCGCCGAGCCGGTCAGTTCCAGTACCGGCATCGCGGCGCCCGTGACGGCCCCCAGGGCGGCGCCGACGCGCAGCACGCGCGCTCCGCGGCGCTTCCACGCCCGGTCGGACAGGTACCACTCGGCCGTGCGTAGCGCGTCCGCCTCGACCCGCCGGTAGAGCTCGTCGAGCCGCTCGGCGGGCTCCCCCCAGTCCCCGAGGGGGAAGGGCCGGCCGGTCAGATCGCCCGCCGCCATCGGCCCGCCGCCCTCCTCCCGGGGATCCCGGGGTGGCCCCTCGGGCTGCATCTCCGGTTGGCTCACCCGGCACTCCCTCTGCCTGCGCTGACGTGTGGTGGTGCGCGTGTGCGCAATGATGCGCATGCTCTTCCTACCTTCGAATGGCGGGCGATGGACAACGAATCCCGGGATTTCCGCTCGCAAGGAGGGCTCCATCAGGTACGCGCAGGCCCCGACTCTCACTCGAAAGAGTTGGTCCTCACGGCGTAGGGCGCGGCGCCCGGGGAGCACGTAGGCTCGGATTGACCAAGCGTTCCGCAGGTCTCGGGTCGCGAAAGGTCCCGACGGTACCGACGTACGGAAGTGAGTGCCCTGTGATTCCCGGTGGTGGCCAGCCCAACATGCAGCAGCTGCTCCAGCAGGCCCAGAAGATGCAGCAGGACCTCGCCGCCGCGCAGGAGGAGCTGGCGCGGACCGAGGTCGAGGGCCAGGCCGGCGGCGGCCTGGTCAAGGCGACCGTCACCGGCTCCGGTGAGCTGCGCGCCCTGGTGATCGACCCGAAGGCCGTGGATCCGGAGGACACGGAGACGCTGGCCGACCTCGTGGTCGCGGCGGTCCAGGCGGCGGGCGAGAACGCCCAGGCGCTCCAGCAGCAGAAGCTGGGCCCCCTCGCGCAGGGCCTGGGCGGTGGCAGCGGGATTCCCGGCCTGCCGTTCTAGCAGTACTCTCCCTCCTTCCTCCCCGCTCGACCCATCCCACGAAAGACGAAAGAAGGCAGTCCGTTGTACGAAGGCGTGGTCCAGGACCTGATCGACGAACTGGGCAGGCTGCCCGGCGTCGGGCCCAAGAGCGCGCAGCGGATCGCCTTCCACGTCCTGCAGGCCGAGCCCACCGACGTCCGCCGCCTCGCGCACGCGCTGCTCGAAGTGAAGGACAAGGTCCGGTTCTGTGCCGTGTGCGGGAACGTGGCGCAGGAGGAGCGCTGCGGCATCTGCCGCGACCCGCGCCGGGACGCGACGGTCATCTGTGTCGTCGAGGAGCCGAAGGACGTGGTCGCGATCGAGCGGACGCGTGAGTTCCGGGGCAAGTACCACGTCCTCGGCGGCGCGATCAGCCCGATCGAGGGCGTCGGCCCGGACGACCTGCGCATCCGCGAGCTGCTGGCGCGGCTGGCGGACGGTGAGGTGACCGAGCTGATCCTCGCCACCGACCCCAACCTGGAGGGCGAGGCGACCGCCACCTACCTCGCCCGCATGATCAAGCCCATGGGCCTGAAGGTCACCCGCCTGGCCAGCGGGCTCCCCGTCGGGGGAGATCTGGAGTACGCGGACGAGGTCACGCTGGGGCGGGCCTTTGAAGGAAGGCGACTTCTCGATGTCTGACGCAACGCTGCACGCTCTCGGCCAGGATCCGGACGACTTCGCCGCCTCGATCGCGGACCAGATCGAGTCGTTCATCGTCGCGGTCACCGAGGTCGCCAAGGGCGAGGATCCGGACAGTGCGGTGCCCTTCCTCCTCCTGGAGGTGTCCCAGCTGCTGCTGGCGGGCGGGCGACTGGGCGCGTACCAGGACGTGCTGCCCGAAGAGCGCTACGAGCCCGATCTCGGCCCGGAACCGGACGTCGACGACCTGCGCGAGCGGTTTGCGATCATGCTGGAGCCGGTCGACGTCTACTCCGAGGTCTTCGACCCGTACGAGCCGCGCAAGGCCCCGGTGGCCCACCGGATCTCCGACGACCTGGCCGACGTGGTCGCCGACCTGCGCCACGGCCTCATCCACCACCAGGCGGGTCGCATCACCGAGGCGCTGTGGTGGTGGCAGTTCTCGTACTTCACCAACTGGGGCCCGACGGCCTCGGCGACCCTGCGCGCCCTGCAGTCCCTGATCTCGCACGTGCGCCTGAACCAGCCGCTGGCGGCCCTGGACGGCCTGGACACGGACGAGGACCTGACCGAGGACGACCTGGCGGAGCAGGCGGGGAAGGTCATGGCGGAGGAGCTCGGCGGCCTGGGCCGCACGTGACCCTCCGGCACGGAACCCGGATTGTGATCTTTTCGTCTCATGATGCGGTACGAGGAGGTCGGATCCCGGTCGCTCGTTAGACTGCACCCGCAATGAGACGGACTGACCGAGGAGCGCACGTGGGCCTTGTCGTGCAGAAGTACGGAGGCTCCTCCGTAGCCGATGCCGAGGGCATCAAGCGTGTCGCCAAGCGGATCGTGGACGCCAAGAAGAACGGCCACCAAGTGGTCGTGGTGGTGTCCGCGATGGGCGACACGACGGACGAGCTGATCGATCTCGCCGAGCAGGTTTCGCCGATGCCTGCCGGACGCGAATTCGACATGCTGCTGACCGCGGGAGAGCGGATCTCCATGGCCCTGTTGGCCATGGCAATCAAAAACCTGGGCCACGAGGCCCAGTCGTTCACCGGCAGCCAGGCAGGCGTCATCACCGACTCGGTGCACAACAAAGCGCGCATCATCGATGTCACGCCGGGCCGGATCCGCACCGCGCTGGACGAGGGCAACATCGCCATCGTCGCCGGTTTCCAGGGCGTGTCCGCGGACTCCAAGGACATCACCACGCTGGGCCGCGGAGGCTCGGACACCACCGCCGTGGCGCTCGCCGCGGCACTGGACGCCGAGGTTTGCGAGATCTACACCGACGTCGACGGCGTCTTCACCGCCGACCCCCGCGTCGTGAAGAAGGCCCGGAAGATCGACTGGATCTCCTCCGAGGACATGCTGGAGCTGGCGGCTTCCGGTTCCAAGGTGCTGCTGCACCGCTGTGTCGAGTACGCACGCCGATACAACATCCCGATCCACGTCCGCTCGTCCTTCTCGGGACTGCCGGGCACCTGGGTCAGCAACGAGAATCCGCAAGGGGACGAGCAGGTGGAGCACGCCATCATCTCCGGAGTCGCTCACGACGTCTCCGAAGCCAAGATCACGGTCGTCGGCGTCCCGGACAAGCCGGGTGAGGCCGCGGCGATCTTCCGCGCCATCGCGGACGCCGAGATCAACATCGACATGATCGTGCAGAACGTCTCGGCGGCCTCGACGGGCCTCACCGACATCTCCTTCACGCTTCCCAAGGCCGAGGGCCACAAGGCCATCGACGCCCTGGAGAAGGCGAAGAGCGCGATCGGCTTCGACTCCCTGCGCTATGACGACCAGATCGGCAAGATCTCCCTGGTCGGCGCCGGTATGAAGACGAACCCGGGCGTCACCGCCTCGTTCTTCCAGGCGCTGTCCGACGCGGGCGTCAACATCGAGCTGATCTCCACCTCGGAGATCCGCATCTCGGTCGTGACCCGCCAGGACGACGTCAACGAGGCCGTCCGCGCCGTGCACACGGCCTTCGGCCTCGACTCCGACAGCGACGAGGCCGTCGTCTACGGAGGCACCGGACGATGACCGCCGCCCGGTCGGCCCCGGCTCCGGCTCTCGCCGTCGTCGGGGCGACCGGAGCAGTCGGCTCGGTCCTGCTCCGGATGCTGTCCGAGCGGGCTGACGTCTGGGGCGACATACGGCTGATCGCCTCCGGGCGGTCGGCCGGCCGCATGCTGTCCGTCCGCGGACAGGAGTGCGAGGTGCTCGCCCTCACCGAGGACGCCTTCGACGGCCTCGGGGCGGGCGATGTCGCGCTCTTCCTCACCCCGGCCGAGGTCTCGGCCCGCTGGGCGCCCGTCGCCACCGCGCGCGGCGCGGTCGTCGTCGACCAGTCCGCCGCCTTCCGGGAGGATCCCGAGGTACCGCTCGTGGTGCCCGAGATCAACGCCCACGCGGCACGCATCAGGCCGCGCGGGATCGTCGCCAGCCCGGACACCGTCACCGCCGCGATGATCGCTTCGCTGGGGGCGCTGCACGCCGAGTACGGCCTGACCGAGCTGGCCGTCTCCACGTACCAGGCCGCGAGCGCGGCCGGCCGGGCCGGCTCCGAGGCGCTGCGCCGCCAGCTGTCGCTGGTCGCGGGGACCTCCCTGGGCGAGCAGCCCGGCGACGTGCGCCGTGCCGTGGGCGAGGACACCGGACCCTTCGCGGCTCCCCTGGCCCTGAACGTGGTGCCGTGGTGCGGCGAGCTGAACGAGGACGGCTGGTCCTCGCACGAGCTGGCCGTACGCGCGCAGACCCGCCGGATCCTTCAACTGGAGGCGCTCCCGGTGTCGGTGACCTGCGTGCGGGTGCCGGTCCTGACCGGTGACTCGCTGACGGTGCGGGCCGGCTTCGAGAACGAGGTCAAGGCGGCGCACGCCCGGGAGATCCTGGAGACCGCGCCCGGCGTGGTGCTGGTGGACGATCCCGGGACGGGGGAGTTCCCCACCCCCGTGGACGCCGCCGGGACGGATCCGGCCTGGGTGGGGCGCGTGCGGGCCGCGCTCGACGACCCGTACGCGCTGGAGTTCTTCGTGTGCGCCGACAATCTCCGCCGGGGCGCGGCGCTGAACGCCACACAGATCGCGGAACTGATCGCAGGTGAATGTGCGTAATTCGCTTTGTAGGATCGGTGCCGATCCCTTGATCAAGGTGATGGCCCGACTGCCGTTTCGCTGGACGGGGCAATCGGGAAGAGCGGGTACGCATGAGGACAATACGGAGTTCCCTGCCGAGGCCTCTGCGCGCGTACAACCCTGACCGGGGGACGCGTGTCCTACAGGCGTGGCACAGGCACTGCTCGAATCGGCCGTCCTGCCGGCACGCACGGGGGTCCTCCCGCCGCGCCGGGACGTCCGCACGCCCGGCGGCGGTCTTCCCGTGATCGTTCCCGTCCCTCCGACGGGGACCCCACAGGCCCCCGCACGGACCCCCGGCGGTCTCGTGCCCGAACAGCGCGACAGCGGTGACGCGGAAGCGAACGGCAAGGCCCACGACAGGGCCGACGAGGCCGACAGAGCCGACGAGGCCGGAGCGGCCGGAGCGGCCGACGTGGTGGCCGGCACCACCGTCGACCACCTCACGGCCACCTACCAGGCGCACTACCGCTCACTCCTCGGCCTCGCCGCGCTGCTCCTCGACGACACCGCCTCCTGCGAGGACGTGGTGCAGGAGGCGTTCATCCGGGTGCACTCGGCGCGCAACCGGGTCCGCGACCGCGAGAAGACCCTGGCGTACCTGCGCCAGACCGTCGTGAACCTCTCGCGTTCCGCCCTGCGCCGCCGCATCCTCGGCCTCAAGCTGCTGTCGAAGCCCATGCCGGACATGGCGAGCGCCGAAGAGGGCGCCTACGACCAGCTGGAACGGGACGATCTGATCAAGGCGATGCGGGGACTCCAGCGCCGCCAGCGCGAGGTGCTGGTGCTGCGCTACTTCGCGGACATGACGGAAGCCCAGGTCGCCGAGACGCTGGGAGTGTCGCTCGGCTCGGTCAAGGCGTACGGATCGCGGGGCATTGCCGCGCTGCGGGTGGCGATGGAGGCTGCGCAGTCATGAGGGACGACCACACCGCGCCGGACGGCGCGAGCGGCGAGGACGAGCTGCGGATCCTGCTGCGCGGCGCCGTCGAGGGCATCCGGCCCTCCGGGGACGCGCTGGAGCGGATCCTGCACGCCGTACCCGCGCGACGCCGGGCCCGCAGGCGCCGGGCCGTCGTCGGCGCGGCCGCGGCCGCGCTGATCGCGGGGACCGCGATCCCGGCCGCGCTGCACCTCGCGGGCGGCGAGGGCACGGACGCGGACCGCCGGACCGTGGCCGGGCACGAGGCGCACTCCGGTGACGAACACAGCGGCGCCTCCGACCCGCACCAGAACGGATACGGCGCCTACCCGAAGGCCGGCGGCTCCCTCAGCGGCTCCGTGGACGCGGGCGGTGCCACCGGGCAGCCCGACGCCTCGCAGGGCGGTGCCACGACAGGAGGACCGGCATCGGGCCCGGCGGGCACCGGCGACCCGGGCGGCCCGGCAGGTTCCGCGTCCGACCCGGCGGCGGGCACCGGCCCGCTGCCGCCGGTGGCTTCGCCGGGCGTCCCCGGATGCGGCGCCGAGCAGCTGGGCGTCGTGGGCTACGTGCGCAACCCGGAGGGCGACGGCCGGGTGGCCGGCGGCTTCCGGGTCACCAACGTCTCCTCCCGGGGCTGCGCCGTCACCGGCCGGGACAACGTGACCGCGGCCTCCGCGCCCGTGGCGACGCTGGTCCCGGGCTCCGGGGTCGCCGTGGTCGACCACGCGGCGGGCGACCCGGGCAGCGGTCTGCTGCCCGACCCGTCGGCGCAGCCTTCGGTGGTGGTGCTCGCGCCGAACAAGTCCTACGAGGTCCGCTTCGCGTGGGTGCCGCCGGGCGAGCCCTGTGCCGCGAACGGCTCGGACGGCGGCGGCAAGCCGCCGCAGACCGGTTCGGCGGGCACCTCGGGCGCCCCGGGCAGCGGTGCCGCGTCGGAGCCCCAGACGGGCACGCCCCAGGCGCCGAGCGTCGTCGAGGTGTCCCACACCCCCCGGACCAGCGCCGCGCCGACGACGCGGACGTCGATCCCCGACGCCTGCGGCGGCACGGTCTACCGGACGGGTGCGATCCCGGTCGACGACTGATCCTGCGCAGGCGGGTCGGCCGGGCCGGCAGGCTTGGCGGGGTCGGCGGGGTCGAGCAGGCCCGCCTCCGCGTCGCGCAGGGTTTCCACCTCGCGGCGGTAGAGCCGGAACCACATGAAGAGCACGAAGGCGACGAAGACGAACCACTCGCCCGTGTAGCCGAGGTTCTGGAAGGCCTTGAGGTCGAGCCCGGTGTTGGTCGGCGCCTGCGCAGGCACCGGGAGCATCCCGTCCACCGGGGTCTGCACGGTCAGCCACGCGTCGTACAGGTCGTGCGGGACGATGTTGACCAGAGTGGCCGCGGCGATCACGCCGAGCTGTCCGGCGGGCAGGCCCCCCTGGGCGTGGACCCCCTTCGTCCCCGAGTTCTCCGAGGCCTGCAGGGCGCCGGTCACCTCGACCCGGCCCGTCGGCGCGGCCGGCGCCTTCGCGGGGTCCGCGGCACCGGGAAGCCATCCCCGGACCACCGGCAGGGCCTTGCCGGAGTCGGTCTTCAGCAGCGTCAGGACGTAGAAACCGGTCGCGCCGTCGAGCCGCCGCTCGGGCACCAGCATCTGCTCGCCGTACTCCCCGGACGCAGAAGCCATCCGCCCGGAGGTCTCCGTGTCGACCGGGAGCAGCGAGTCCAGGGGCGCGGCCGCCCGGTCGACGGGCCGTTCTGCGGTCGCTTCCCGGTGGCTGTCCACCCGCGCCTCGAACCGGCCGAGCTGCCAGGACCCCATGAACAGGCAGAAGGGGACCGCGAGCGCGACGAAGACGTTGATCCCCCACCAGCGCGGGGTCAGGAGAAACCGGTGCACCCCACCACGGTACGGGGGGTGCACCGGCCACCGGTCCTCAGGGTCGGGCGGGCAGGTGCTTCAGCGCGAACTCCAGGTCCATCCGTACCTGCTTGATCCGCTCCTCCACGACCAGCGAGCCGTGCCCGGCGTCGTACCGGTACACCTCGTGCACCGCCCCGCGCGCCACGAGCCGGTCCACGTAGGTGTCGATCTGCCGGATCGGGCAGCGCGGGTCGTTCACGCCGGCCGCAATGTGGACCGGGGCTTTCACCCGGTCCACATAGGTCAGCGGGGAGGAGACCTCGTACCGGTCCGGGACCTCCTGCGGGGTACCGCCGAAGAGGGTGCGGTCCAGGGCCTTCAGCGCCTCCATCTCGTCGTGGTAGGCCGTCACGTAGTCCGCGACCGGCACGGCGGCCAGGCCCACGGCCCAGGCCTCCGGCTGCGTGCCCAGGCCCAGCAGCGTCAGGTAGCCACCCCAGGAGCCGCCCGACAGGACGAGCCGCTCCGGGTCCGCGAGGCCCGACGCGACCGCCCACGCGCGGACCGCCCCGATGTCCTCCAGCTCGATGAGGCCGACCCGGTGCTTGAGGGCGTCGGTCCACTCGCGGCCGTATCCCGTCGAGCCCCGGTAGTTGACCCGGACCACCGCGAAGCCGTGGTCCAGCCAGGCCGCCGGGGTCGCGGCGAAGGCGTCGCTGTCGTGCCAGGTCGGCCCGCCGTGGATCTCGAAGATCGTCGGGAAGGGGCCGTCGCCGTGCCCCGACGGACGCTGGACGAGCGCGTGGATCCGGCCGCCCGGACCCTCCACCCAGGCGTCCTCCACCGGCAGCGAGCCCGGCGGCCGCAGGCCCGGCGGATCCAGGACGGCCCCGCCCGCGGTGGACCGCACCGCCGGCGGCTCGGCGGCCGAGGACCACAGGTACTCCACCGTCCCATCGGGCCGCGCGGTGGCCCCGGACACCGTCCCCGGCGGCGTGTCCACGCGTACGAGCTCCCCCGCGGCCAGGTCGTAGCGCCACAGCTCGGTGCGCGCCTCGAAGCTGTGCGCGACCAGCAGCGCGGATCCGTCCGGGTACCACTCGGCGCTGACGTCGCCCGGCAGGTCGATCGCGAGATCCTGCTCGGCCCCCGTGGCCACGTCCCACACCAGCGGCTCCCAGCGGCCGCGCCGCTGGTGGCCGATGAGCAGCCGGGTGTCGCCCGCGACCGGGGCGAAGCCGAGCACCTCCAGACCGAGCTCCTCCGTCCCGCCGCGGGAGTCGTCCAGCTCGGCGACGGTGCTCCCGTCCAGGGTGAGGACGCGCAGGGCGGAGTGCATGGCGTCGCCGTGCTCGGTGTGCTCGATGGCCAGCAGGGTGCCGTCGCGCGACAGGTCGCCCACGCCCGCGGACTCCCGGTGCCGGTAGATCACCGCGGGCTCCGAGCCGTCCGGGCGGACCACGTGGACGGTCGAGCCGTCCTCGTCCGTGGAGCGCCCGACGACCGTGGTGCCGTCGCGCCCGATGGCCAGCCCCGCCGGGTAGGAGGGTTCGAGGCCCGGAGTGGCGGGCTCGTCGGGGCCGCCGGCGAAGGGCTGGCGCACCCAGGTTCCGAACTCGTCGCCGTCGGTGTCGGAGAACCACCAGATCCACTCGCCGTCGGGGGAGAGGGTGCCGTCGGTGGTGCCGTTGGGGCGGTCGGTGGCCTGCCGCTGCACACCCGTGGCGCGGTCCCAGGCGTAGATCTCGAAGGTGCCGGTCGCGTTGGAGACGAAGAGCGAACGGTCCGGGGCGTCCTCGGCCCATTCGGGCAGCCCGACGCGCGGTGCGCGGAACCGCTTCTCCCAGTCGGGCATGTCGGGGGTGATCTCGCTGTCGCTGGTCATGCGCCCATTGTGGCCGCAGCGCCCCCCGGGGTGCCGACTGCTCCGAACGGGCGCACAGTGGAACCCGTACTCCAAGGAGGAACGATCATGGCCAAGAAGGCCCGCACCGGCCACCACATGCACCAGGAATCCGAACGCGCACTGGCGAAGAACACGGCTGCCCAGGCCCGTGCGAAGGCCGCGGTCAAGGACCCGCACTCCACGGCGGCGAAGACCCGCGGCATGCAGCAGAAGGCCCAGGCCAGGCGCGGCTGAACGAGCGCGGCCGACCGCCTTCGTCCGTACGCTGGCGCCATGCGGATGATCGTCCGGGGCGCCCGGCTGCTCCACACACCAGGCCTGTCCGACGTCGAGGTCGGGGAGGACGGCCGCATCGCGCGGGTGGTCCCCCACGACGACCAGAAGGAACCGCCGGCCACCGGCGTCCTCGTCGAGGCGCACGGCAGCCTGCTCACCGCACCCTTCGTCGAACCGCACATCCACCTCGACACGGCTTTGACCGCCGGCGAGCCGCGCCCCAACACCTCCGGCACCCTGTGGGAGGGCATCGCCTGCTGGAGCGAGCGCAAGCGCACCCTGACCCGCGAGGACGTGGTCGCGCGGGCCACCGAGGTGCTGCGCTGGCAGGCTGCCCACGGCGTCCTGCACGTCCGTACCCACTGCGACGTCACCGACCCGTCCCTCACCGCGCTCGACGCGCTGCTGGAGGTCCGCGACCGGGTGCGGGACGTCATGGACCTGCAGATCGTCGCCTTCCCCCAGGAGGGCATCGTCTCCTACCCGGACGGCGAGGCACTGCTGCGCGAGGCCGTCTCCCGCGGGGCGGACGTCGTCGGCGCGATCCCGCACTTCGAGGACACCCGCGAGGACGGTGTCGCCTCGCTGCACACCGCCTTCGCACTGGCCGAGGAACACGGCCTGCGGGTGGACGCCCACTGCGACGAGATCGACGACGAGCAGTCCCGCTTCGTGGAGGTGCTCGCCACCCTCGCCCTGCGCTCGGGCCTGCGCGAGCGGGCCACCGCCTCCCACACCACGGCCATGGGCTCCTACAACGGCGCCTACAGCTTCAAACTCCAGAGGCTGCTGTCCCGTTCGGGCATCAACCTGATCGCCAACCCCTTCGCCAACCTCAACCTCCAGGGCCGCTTCGACGCCTACCCCAAGCGGCGCGGCCTCACCCAGGTCCGGGAGATGCTGGCGGCCGGGGTCAACGTGGCCTTCGGCCACGACGACGTGATGGACCCCTGGAACGCCCTCGGCACCGCCAACCCGCTGCAGACCGCCCTTGTCGGCCTGTACGCCGCCCAGCTCACCGGCGCCGACGACATCCCGGTGGCCTTCTCGATGGTGACGGACCGTGCGGCACGCGTGCTCGGCCTCGGCGCCGACGCGTACGGCATCACCGCCGGAGCCCCCGCCTCCTTCGTGCTGCTGCCCGCGCCCACGCCCGAGGAGGCGATTCGCCGCCAGGTGCGGCCCCGTTACGTGGTCTCGCGCGGCTCCGTACTCGCCGAGACCCCGACCGTGCCGACCCGGCTGTCCTGGCCCGGGGAGCCCCCGGCGGACGTCGACTTCACCCGCCGCCTACGCTGACGTGCCATGACGTGGACCCTCGACACCACATCGGCCCGTGCCGCCCTGGAGATCGCTTCGGAGTACGCGGACACGGCGCTGCTCAACCACAGCGTGCGCTCCTACGCCTTCGGCGCGCGGTACGCGCAGGACCACGGCCTGGAGTACGACCGGGAGCTCTTCTACGTGGCGGCCCTCCTGCACGACCTGGGCCTGACCGCGCCGTTCGACAGCCACACCCTGCCCTTCGAGGAGGCGGGCGGCCACGTGGCGCGCGTGCTGACGGCGGGCCTGGGCTGGCCGGCGGACCGCCGGGCCCGCGCCGAGGAGATCATCGTCCTGCACATGCGGGACGACGTCAGCGCGGCGCAGGACGCCGAGAGCCACCTCCTCCAGGTGGGCACCAGCGCCGACGTCTCCGGCCTGCGCCTCGCCGAGTTCGCCCCGGCCTTCACCGCCCGGCTCCTCGCCGCCCACCCGCGCGCCGGCTTCGGCCCCGCCTTCACCGCCCTCGTCCAGGACCAGGCGGAGCGCAAGCCCGGCTGCGCGGCCGCCGCCTACGTCGCGGGCGGCGCGGCCACCCGTATCGCGGCCAACCCCCTGGACGCCTGACGGGGGCGCCCGCCGCGCAGGTCACGTGGATCCGCCACCGCTTCGGATAGCGTGCCCGCATGTCGTGGGACGAGGACGGAACGCCGCACCCGCTCGCACAGCGCCGCAGCGGCCGCAGCGAACTGGAGGCCGACCGGCTGCCCGAGATGCGGGAGCTGGAGGCACTCGGCTGGGAGCCGGCCCCCGAGGACCTGCGCTGGATCTTCCTCCCGTACGTCTGGCCCCCCGCGGCCCGCACCTGGATCCCCGACCGTTCCACCCACTGGGCCGTGGACACCGCACTCGACGGTCACGGCCACATCACCGGCGTGGAGTGCGCCCCGCTCCCCGAACCCGACCTGCGCGACCTGGACCGGGAGACCGACGAGGCCCTCGCCGCGCTCGGGCTCCCGCCCCGCCCCCGGGGCCGCCTCTGGCTGCTCCGCCCGGTCGGCCCGTTCACCACGGTCGCGGCGGTCCTCGACCACCTCGACGCCCTGGCCGCGGCGGCCCCCTCCCCTGACTTCCCGTCGCTGGCCCGCACCGAACTGGCCGCGCTCCACGAGAGCGCGTAGCGGGTGTTGGCTACGCTGGAACGGTGGGGGCAGCGGCGGGAGGCGGTCCCATGAGGCGGCGGCATCACTTCCACATCGACCACGCAGGCCACTCGGTCAGCGCCACGGTCCAGACCGGCCGCACCGCGGTCGTCGAGGTCCTGGTCGACGGCAAGGAGACGGGCCATGCGACGACCCACCACGACCACCCCGTGACCGTCCGCGTCGAGCTGCCGACGGACCCCCCGACGAAGGTCTCCGTCCGTGCCACCCCCGGCCCGGGCATCCCCCGCTGCGTCTTCGAGGCCCCGGCCACAGAGCCCCACATCATGTCACCCCGCCCCTACTGACGGGCCCCGGCAACGCAGGAAGGGCCCGATCCGCGATGCGGATCAGGCCCTTGACCTGGTCTTACGAAGTCGGGGTGGCGGGATTTGAACCCACGACCTCTTCGTCCCGAACGAGGTTCGGTTGCGGAACCTGCCAGCAGCGATGGCATTTCCGCAGGTCAGGAGGTTGGTGTGGGGCGGTCTCAGATGGTCTGGGAGGGACTTGGGGAGTGGATAGGCTCCCAGATGGCTCCTGGGGAGACCGCCGCCAGCATCAGGCGCCGGTCGCTGCCGGCGGTTCGGCCTTCCTGCCCCGCCCTCCGGTCAGAGATGCAGGATCAGGTCGATGAAGGACCGCAGCAGCCAGAGGGCTGCTACACCCGCTACGGCTGACACTGCGCCCTTGAGTGCCTGGACGGTGAGCACCCAGCGGAGGAACCGCAGCCGGCGCCGCGCCCGCGGCGAGGGCCACCCCTGCACCGCCCCTTCGGAGGCGCCGCCGACGCGGGGAGGGCGGTGCAGGGCAGCCTTGATCTTCCTGGCAAGGAGTGCCAGGACAGCCTTACACTTCAATGCGAAGCTCCTGATCAGTGAACTAGTCGGGATGTTTCGGCGGGGAAGGCGCCGGCTCAGGTTGGTAGCCAGGCGGCCGGGCCTTTCCCGTGTTGTGACTGACGATATGCAATGGCGCGCGTGGAGCGGTGGAACCGAGTGAAAACTTACTCGGACCTCATTTTGTCACCTGCGAGGATTTGCGACGCGGATCATCCTAGCCGAATGCGGCGCATGGCGAGAGCGACCGCTATCTCTGTCGAATCCTTTCCTGCCTTTCTCGCGTAACGGATAAGCGCCTCCATTTCCGCCTCCATCCCGGCGCGTGCCAGTTTGTCGGCTGCGTGGGCGATTTCTGATTCTTCCCATGAGGCGGCCAGGTCGGCAAGCAGGGCGATCCTCTGGTCGGCTTTCATTTCGGCCAGCACCCCGGGGAGGTCTGGAGGTGCGTCGAGCTGGTCGGCGCCCACCGGCGAAGCGCTGTGGCTGTTGCGCCGGTCCCCCTCGCTGGATGTCGCCCCGTTGCGCCGGTCCCCCTCCGAACAGGTGCAGTCGGCTGAAGGGTGCCCTTTCGACCGCCGGGCTGCGCACAGCAGTGCTTGGAGTTCGGCGGGTCCGAGCTCAAGCGCTACTCCCATGCGGTAGGCGCCCTGTTGCGCCAGCTCGGACATGAGGTGTACCGCATCCCTGCCGGGAAGTCGCCGCCCGTGGAGCCAGTGGGACAGCTGGGACGGCGAAACATGCAGGGCCTCCGCTGCGACATGCAAGGCGGCTCCCGGCTGGACGTACTGGATGACGATCCGCAGGGCTGCGGCGAACTCCTTTACCTCGCCAGTAGTGCCGGATGCGTAGGAACTTCCAATATGGCCTGAAGCTGGCACAGCGAAGGGACCCCTTCCGGTTGCCGGGGCTGCGCACGGAGACGATCAATCGGTCTGAGCCTATCCGTTCACGGGGTGCGAGGCCTCGGGTTCTCCAGCCATCGGGCGGACTATTTTCAGCGAGTGACTGAAGTGGCTGAAGCGTCGCATTCCGGGCAATCTGGATGGCCATCTTTACTGGTGTTGTAAAGATGCCTGATCGCTGGAATCGATAGCGCTTTCCGTGCTAGTAATGGGTGGCTGTTGGGGCCGTTGGCGCCTTTCACTGCCCTTCCGAGGAGGTTTGGCTCGAATGGAAGCACCCCTGCCCTCTTGGCTGGATCCCGGCCTGGGAACGATGAAGCGTGCTGCGCTATGGCTCGTATCCGAGGTCGGAGTGGGCAAGACGTTCACCAAGGAGCAGCTCCGTGCTGCCTTCCCTGGTGTCTCGCAGGTCGACCGCCGCATGAGGGACCTACGGGACTTCGGATGGCGAATCGATACGAACCGCGAGGACGCGACGCTGGACTCTCACGAGCAGCGCTTCGTCGAGCAGGGCGATCCGGTCTGGTTGCCCGGGCGGGCGACACGCAGGGCCGGCACTGCAGCCATCGGCGCAGGACGGCGGCGGGAGGTTCTGGCGAGGGACGGGAACATGTGCCGCTCCTGCGGTATCACCCCCGGTGAGCTGTACGACGGCACAGACGAAGCCGCCCAGCTCGACATCGCTCGGAGAGAGGTCATCAAGCCTGGTGGAGGCCGGACAACGGAGTTGGTCACTGAGTGCCGGCGGTGCAGAGTCGGCGGCCGTGCGCTAGTGGCGGATCTCGGCGAGGTCATCAGGGCAGCGGCAGTGCTCAGCCCTTCGGATCGCCGCGTCCTGGAGGGCTGGTTGGCTGACGACCAGCGGGAGTTCACCGCGCTGGACCGGCTCTGGAGTGCTTACCGCTCCCTGCCTGAAGAGTCGCGAGCGAAGCTGCGCTCGCAGCTTGGTACCGCCTGAAGCCGATCTCAGCACACAGAGGCCCCTGGACAACAAGACGTAGGGAAGCAGGAACAAGGAAATGGCACAGGACTACGCTCTGCCGCCGAGCGCTGAGGAGAACCGCGCGCTGGTCCGGTCCCGTTTGCGGGAAGTCGAGGCCGGCAGCGGTCCTCGCGAGACACTGACGGTGGAGTGGCGCGGGCACCCTGAGCACCTGGAAGTCATTCAGATGCCGGCGGGGAATCTCTACTACAACCCTGCCACCCATCGCATTCGCGCCCAGTCCAGCCACGACCCCAAGCAGGCGGCAGCACTGGCTGACGACCCCTGGAGCAGCGAGAGCCAGGCGTATTTGGACCGGCTGCTGCAGGTGCTTCCCGCGGATCCGGCAAGGACGGATCCGGAGTTCGACGAACTAGTCGCCAGCCTGAAGGAGTACGGCCAGACAGATCCCGGCCTGATCACCCGTGAGGGCGTCCTCGTCAACGGCAACACCCGCCGCGCAGGTCTGGTCCAGTTGTACGGGCCCACGCACGAGATGCGCGTGGCCGTCCTGCCGGAGAGCTGCGACTGGCAGGACATCGCGGCAATCGAGCTGTCCCTGCAGCTGCGCAAGGAGCACCGCCGCGACTACTCGTACATCAACCGGCTCCTTGCGGTGCAGGAACTCGTTGACCGGGGGACGCCCTTGGCGGTAATCGCCTCAATTTTCCGTACAACAGCGGAGCGGTGCCGGCAGGACCAGTGGGTGCTGGCGAACATCGAGTCGCTGATCGAACGCAGCCGGTCGGCTGGCGGCCAGTTGTCTCTGGTGGCGTTCGAGGACCAGGCGGAGAAGTTCCGCGAGCTCCAGCGCGCCTACGTCAAGCAGTACGCGACGAACCCGGAGAAGGCCGAGCTGCTGCTGGAGAGTCGGCTGGCTGCCATGCTGCTCGGGTTCGCCAAGACCGACGTGCGCTTCATCGGCCACGACTTCAACCAGCGCTACCTGTCGAAGGTGCTTCCCGAGGGCAGTGCACCGGCCGGGCCTGCTGCGAGTACCGCCATCCCGGGTTTGGGTAGGGCGGTTAAGGGCCCCTCCGCCGACCTCAGTGCGGCCAAATCGCTGACCGACACCGTTCTGCGTTTGAGGGTCGCCATCCAGCCTGGCGGATCTGTTGAGCAGGATGCTGCCGATGAAGCGCAGAAGGAGGCAAAAAGACTGCGCGATGCGATGGATGAAGCCATCACATTCGCCGGCCGTGATGCACGCATCCAGAAGCGCAAGCAGGCAGCACCCGCCCGCCTGGCCGATGCAGGCCGGGACATCGAGCAGTGCATCACGGATCTCGTCATGTCCCGGGCTCAGAGCAGCCTTGACGAGGACGCCTTCGACGACGCCGTCACCGACCTCCGGAAGAAACTGCAGAAGCTCGCGCTTGAAGCCAAGCGCACTGTGCAGGATCCCGGTGACGGGGTGACTTGGCTCATCGAGACTCTCGGGAGGGCTCGCTAGATGGCAGGCGAGCCCAGTCTGACGATCGGGTTCGACATCACCCGTACCCGGGCATCGCTGAGGACGGTGCCTGCCTGCCGCAGTGCTCTCGGGCAGATGATCGCCAGCTTTCCCAGCGGACGGATGACAGACCGGTTGTCGGCCGCAGTCCCCGTGGACAGCTTCCTTGCGAGCATCAGCGCGTTGGCTTCCTGGCCTGAACCGGAAAGCGTCGTCTGGGAGGAGGACTTCCGGCGTCTCGTCACAGAGATGCTCGACACCGCTGACGCGGCCGAGAGGCTGCTCAGCGGTGAGGTTGGCGAGGACGCTGTCACTGCCGACCAGATCCCTACCCTGCTCGGGGCAAGCTGGAAGGCCCCTCTGGCCCCGTTCCAGCTGCGAGACACGGCTCGGCTGCTCTCGATGGGCAACGGGGCTAACTTCAGCGTGCCCGGAGCTGGGAAGACCCGGGTCTCCCTGGCCGTCTTCTCAGCACTGAGAGAGCGGGGCGAGGTGTCCCGCATCCTCGTGGTCAGCCCGAAGTCGGCGTTCGAAGCATGGCGGTACGAAGCCGATGCGTGCTTTGCTGAGCCGCTCCAGGCGCATGTGATGGGCAAGGGCTCTCCTCCTTCTGCCGATCTCCTCATCGTCAACTACGAGCGCCTGCACGGGGCGCTGCCTGCGCTCTCCGATTGGCTCAGAGCAGCTCCCGCAATGCTTGTCGTCGACGAAGCCCACCGGATGAAGCTGGGGGGGGCCGGTGTCTGGGGCGCAGCTTGCCTCGCGCTCGGTCCGCTCAGCCGCGTTCGCATGATCCTCAGCGGCACGCCGGCACCGAACGGTGCCAAGGACCTGGAGAACCTCCTGTCCTTCGTGTGGCCAGGCCACGGGCGCAGAGTGGTGACCCAGGCCGTCGACGGCGGCGACCTCGCCTATGCGAGCCAGGTGCTGAGACCCATGTTCACTCGTACGACAAAAGCAGAGCTGGGGCTGCCGCCAGTAGAGCTCCGGCTGCGGCGGCTGGCGATGCCGCCTCTGCACGAAGAGATCTACGAGGCGCTCAAGGCTGGAGGCAAGGTCTCTGCGAGGGCCGCTGCCGACCGCATGGACTTCCAGGCTCTCGGCAAAGCAGTGCTGCGCATGTTGATGGCTGCGACCAGCCCTGCCCTTCTAGTAGGCGGATCGACTCGGTACGAGCCTCTCGAGTTCCGCGTCCCGCCGTTGCAGGCTTCGGAGAACGCCCCTCTGTCGGAACTCCTCCACCGCCTTCCGGAGTACGAGGTGGCACCCAAGTACAAGGAGGTCTTGGCCATCGTTGCGGAGAATGCCTCACTGGGGCGGAAGACCCTGGTCTGGGCGAGCTTCGTCCGCAGCATTACGTCTCTGCAGCGGCTGCTGGCGCCCTTCCAGCCTGCTGCGGTCCACGGTGGCACCCAGGACCGAGAAGCAGAGCTCCGCCGGTTCAGGGAGGATCCTGACTGCTCCGTCCTCATCTCGAACCCTGCGACCCTCGGAGAAGGCATCAGCCTGCACCAGGACTGCCATGACGCGGTCTACATCGATCGCGATTTCCAGGCTGGCCGCTTTCTGCAGAGCCTGGACCGCATCCACCGCCTTGGGCTGAGTCCTGACGTCGAGACCAGGATCACCGTGCTCGCAGCCGCGGGCACGGTCGACGAGATCGTCGCCATGAGACTGGCGAAGAAGCTGGAATTCATGGGCAGGATCCTGGACGACCCCGCAGTGCGCGAGCTCAGCGATCCGGAGGAAGAAGCCCCTGTTGCCGCAGGGATGGACGCGGCCGATATGCGGGCCGTCCTCGAGCATCTTGAAACGGGCGCGCTGTAGGGTTCAGCTCACAGAGTCCCCTCCTGCAGCAACCTCTCCAAGGCATCTGCCTCCCGCTGGAGCACGATGCGGCCGTCCCCGTCGCTGAACGCCATGATGCGGGACCCGGTGCCAAGGCCTGCCTCCGCCAGGAGTCCGATAGGCAGCGAGACCTTCCCGTCTTCGTCGATGCTGAGCTCAGCTGGTTCCCGAATCACAGCCGAAGTGTGCCACTGCTGTCCCGGATGCGACTGCCCTGCTTGCCCGCGGCATGGATAGAGTCCCGTCGTGGATGGCGACGGAACGAGTATGCAGACCCCGCTGTGGCCTCTCGGCGACGACGGCAATGAGGCAGACCGCGAGCTGACTGCTGTGGCGCGGAATCTCCTTGCGGCCGATCCGGACGGCCGCAGGATGGCCGCAGCGGTCCGGCGGAGCATCGACATGCTGCTGGACGGCCAGCACACAGGCCGCTATCGCTGGGGGCAGCTGTACAAAACGGAGAAGGCGCACCTCGGCACGCTGATCGAGATCAACCTGCAGCGTGAATTCGGGTTCGCAGACGGCCGCGACATGGACTACTCGATCGCCGGGATCGACGTCGACTGCAAGTACTCCCAGACCCTGGGCGCCTGGATGATCCCCCCGGAGGCGCTCGGCCACCTGCTGCTTGTGGTCTGGGCCAGCGATGAGCGGTCGAGCTGGTCCGCCGGCTTGGTGCGTGCCCTGCCTGAGCGGCTGAACAGCGGCGGCAACCGGGATGCCAAGAAGACGCTGAGCGCCGCGGGGCGCCAGGCAGTGAAGTGGCTTTTCGACCGGGCTCCGCTCCAGGAGAACATGCTGCTGAGGTTGTCCGGGCCGGACATCGACGCGATCTTCTCCCACAAGAGCGGACAGCGGAGGGTGGACGAGCTCTTCCTGCGCGCCCAGGGCCGACGCGTCAGCCGGACCGTTGTCGCGACCGTGGCCATGCAGGAGGACTATATGAAGCGGGTGCGCTACAACGGCGGGTCGCGTTCGCGGCTCCAACCCCGCGGCATCGTTATCCTGGGCCACTACTCCAGCCACGGCCGCATCGCTGAAGCGCTCGGTTTGCCGGTGCCAGGTCCGGGCGAGTCTGTGAGCGCGCGGCTCGCTGAGGCGCGGCCCGAGCACGGTGCGGCTCCGCGGGTGGAGCTCGACGGGCGGGAGTGGGTCCTCGCCGGGCCTGCTGATCCAGAACAGGCTGTACCGAAGCTGCCGGAGATATGAGCGAGAAGGAAGCAGCGGGAGAGCTCCCGCGGTGGCAACCTCCTGAGGGTTCGTGGGCCTCGTCGGCGGCGAACCGGCGGAGCATGCTCGGCAACCGAAACCGCGACACCGCGCCGGAGCTGCTTCTGCGCTCCTTGGTGCATGCTGCGGGGCTCCGCTACCGCGTCGCTGCCAAGCCGCTTCCGAAGATGCGCCGCACGGCTGACATGGTCTTCCGGCCTGTGAAGGTGGCGGTCTTCATCGACGGCTGCTTCTGGCACGGCTGCCCGGAGCATTTCGTCATGCCCAAGACCAACCGGCCGTATTGGGAGGACAAGATCGGCCGCAATGTCCAGCGCGACCGCGATACGGACGACCGCCTCAGCGAGGCAGGCTGGCTGGTGCTCCGCTTCTGGGCGCATCTCGACCCGGAGGCATGCGCGCGTACTGTCGTCGACACGGTCACCGCACGGCGGCAGGAGGCTGCGGCGCTGAAGCGCCGGGGCAAGCCGACCCTGCCCCCGTGCGGCGAGGGGTGTGGTCCAGCGGTCAGCTGATCTTCGCCTGGTTCACCGCGAAGAGCTCATGCCGCTGATGGCCTTCCTGCCCGACGAATGCCTTGAATTCGCCGAGTTTGTATCCCAGCGCCCCGCTGGAGCGCGGGACGCGCGTGATGATGAAATCCCGCTCCAAGTGGGCGAGATGCCTTTCGACTTCCGGCTCGGACAGGTACTGCCCGTACTTCTCCAGCCGCTTGATGATCTGGTCGATGCCGAGAGGGCGCTCCATGCCACGGAGCAGCTTGTACACCGGGTCGTGGATCGCCTCCGTCGCTTCCACGAGGTCATTCCGCTCCCCTTCCTTCCGCAGGGCTCGCGCAATGGACCGGCCGACGGCCTCGGCGACGGGTGGCGGGAAGGCGTTGCCTACCTGCCGGTAGGTGGTTGTCTTGCGCCCTTCGAAGAACCACTTGTCTTCGGGCTTCCACCCTTGGATGCGGGCGACCATCTCGACGGTGAGTTTCGGCCCGGGCTTGCCCTCAGCAGGCTTCCAGCCTGGCTCGGGGGCTTCGTCTGCGACACCCATGCCATCTACGCCGAGTTTTGCCCACGCTGCCTTGGCCCTGGTCGGGCCGAGGTCCGCGCCACCGTGCTTCTTCGATCCGCCCACGATGGTGGGCGCGATGTCGCCTGCTCCGTCGGCCCAGGCTTTGGCACCTTCCCAGCCCTTGGCTGCCATCAAGCCCTCAAGCGCCGCTCCCACGGTCAGACGGGCATCGGGACGTTCCTCCGGCCAGGAGAAGTACTCTGCGTACTCAGGAAGAAGCGCTACGAGCACGAAGCGCGGACGGAGCTGGGGAACGCCGAAGTCAGAAGCATGGAGCAGCTTCCACTGCGCTGCGTAGCCTGCGCTCTGCAAGGTGTCCAGGACGTTCTGGCGATATGCCGCGAAGCGGTTGGCGCTCAGCCCTCGGACGTTCTCCAGCAGCAGCGCCTTCGGCCGCACCCGCTCGGCGAGGTTGACCGCCCAGGCGAACAGATCGCGCTCGTCCGTTGCCCCGAGCTGCTTGCCCGCGATCGTGAACGGGGGGCATGGGACACCACCGGCGAGCAGGTCCAGCTGCTCGCCGTTCACGGTGCGGTAGTCCTCAGGGGTCCATGTTCCGGGATCTGCTACATCGCCTTCCACCACGTGCCAGGCCGGACGGTTCCGGCGAAGCGTGGAGGCGGCATTCGCGTCGAGCTCTACCGCCAGGGCATGCTCGAAGCCTGCGCGCTCCAAACCGAGGGCCTGGCCACCCGCTCCCGCGCAGATCTCGACCACATGCAGATCCGTCATTCGTCCTCCATACACGCGCACTGCCCACCGCTTGCTCGGCTGCACTCGGCAGGCCGGACTCGAACGTGCGAACGAGTCCGTCTGTCGCACGAACATCCCAGCTGTATGGCAGGAAGTCCACCGAGGCTGGGATGTACAGCTGACCGCGAACGCGACCAGTGGGAATACCCAGTCTAAAGGGCTGGAACCCTGCGGACCGGGGCTCACCGGATGGCTGTGCAAGAGAATCAAAGGACTGCCGTCCGGACGCGGCTCACCTGCAGTTTTTCCCGCTTCGCGCTACGCCGGAGCGATCGCTGCTCCCGGCGGGCAGGCCATTTCCTGCGGACCCGCGGTAGCGGACAGGCTGCGCGTTTGCGGAGCGGGGCGCAGTCAAACGCGCCCCGCCCCAGGTGTATGGCGGTGCACTCGCAGCTCAGCAGGCGGCGCATCTCTCTCCGGCCGATACTTGATCGCGTGGACGGATCACCAGCAGACAGGTCGGAACGGCTCGGCAGCCGTGAATCGGTCGTGGTCCGGTCATTCGCCGAGGGTGACTCCGTTGCGCACCTGACGCGTCTGCTTCACCGCGCCTACTCCGCCCATGCGGCCGAAGGCCGAGTCTTCTTCGCCTCGTATCAGTCGATGGGGGACACGGCCTACAGGCTGGGTGGGGGCGAGTGCTGGCTGGCTCTGCGGGCGGGTGAGCCGGTGGGCACCGTCACGGTGGCGGTTCCGTATAAGGCTCCGGAGGGATATCCGGCTCCGGCGGGGGCGGGGTCGTTCTGGCAGCTCGCGGTGGACCCCTCGTACCGGAGGGCGGGTCTTGGGCAGCGACTGTTGGCCTTGGCGGAGGAACGTATTGCCGCGCTCGGGTCTGCGCAGGTAGTGATTGATACGTCGGCCGAGGCGGTCGATCTGGTCGGTTGGTACCGCAGGCGCGGTTACGTGCCGGTCGGGTCCTGGCGGTGGGGTGTGACGAACTACGAGAGCGTGGTGCTCCTGAAGGAGCTGGCGCCCGGCGGACACGGGCTGTGACACGGACTGCTGGTGCCGCTTGTGGCGGCACCAGCAGTCCGTCGGCTACTGGCCGAGGGCGCGGGCGGCATCCTGAGCAGCAATCGTGAGCGCCTCGTCCAGGGCTTCGGTGCGGCGGCCGCCGGCGCTGGCGAGCGGGCCCTTGCCGCCGGCTCCGCCGCCGACCGTGCGCGCGGCGGGGATGAGGATGTGGCTGGCCTCGGTGCCGGTGCCGTGGAGGCTGCGGGTGACCGCGGCTGCCAGAAGGGCCTTGCCGTCGTGCTCGGTGCCGAGGACGACGACGGCCCGGCCGCCGTCGAGGAGGCCAGCAGTGTGGTGGGCCAGCGTGCGGAGCTCGTCCGGGCCAAGGCCGGTCAACTTCTCGGTGACGACCCGGCCGCCGGTGACGGTGCGGGCGGAGGCGGCGAGCTGGTGGGCGCGGTCTCGTAGTTCGGTCTCGCGGAGGCGGCCGAGTTCCCGTTCGGCGGAGGCGAGGGCGTCGAGGCGCTTGCGGAGGGCGTCGGGGGCGTCCTGGGGGCGGGTGCCGAGGAGGGCGGAGAGTTCTTCGAGGAGGTGGCGCTCGGTGTCGTAGTAGTCGAGGGCGTCGCGGCCGGTGAGGGCTTCGATACGGCGGAGGTTGGAGCCGATGGAGGCTTCGCCGACGATGCGGACGGGGCCGGCGTGGGAGCCGTGGCCGATGTGGGTGCCGCCGCAGAGCTCGCGGGAGAAGTCGCCGATGTCGACGATGCGGACGTGGTCGCCGTACTTCTCGCCGAACAGGGCGGTCGCACCGGCGGCCTCGGCCTCGGCGCGCGAGGCGTGCCAGACGCGTACCTCGGGGTCGGCGAGGAGGTGGTCGTTGACGAGGGCCTCGATGGCGGCGAGCTGGAGGCGGTCGACGGCGGAGAAGTGGGCGAAGTCGAAGCGGAGGCGGCCGGCGTCGACGAGGGAGCCGTGCTGGCGGGCGTGGTCGCCGAGGGTGCGGCGAAGCATGGCGTGCAGGACGTGGGTGGCGGAGTGGGAGCGGGCGACGGCCTCCCGGCGGGCCCCGTTCACGAGGGCCTCGACCTGCTCGCCGGCCCGGATCTCGCCTTCGGCGACGCAGACGGTGTGGACGTGGAAGCCCTCCAGGCCGGGCTTGGTGTCCAGGACCTCAAGGAGCGCGCCGCCGGAGGTGCGGATGGTGCCGGTGTCGCCGACCTGGCCGCCGGACTCGGCGTAGAACGGGCTGCGGTCCAGCACCAGTTCGACGGTGCTTCCTTGCTCGGCGCCGGGCACGACGGTGCCGTCGGAGATGAGGCCGAGGACGGTGGCCTCGGCGTCGAGGCGGTCGTAGCCGACGAACTCGGTACGGCCGTGGCGGGCCGACAGCTCGCGGTAGGCGTCCTGACGGCGCAGCGCCTCGGCGGTCTTGGCCTTGCCGCCGGCCTTGGCGCGTCGCTGCTGTTCGGCGAGCAGGTTGGCGAAGCGGTCCTCGTCGACGGTCAGGCCGGCGTCGCGGGCGGCTTCGACGGTCAGCTCGACGGGGAAGCCGAAGGTGTCGTGCAGTTCGAAGGCGGTCTCGCCGGTCAGGGTCGTGGACCGGTTCTCGTGGCTGCGGGTGATGGCGGCGTTCAGCAGCCGGGTGCCCTGGGCGAGGGTGCGGGTGAAGGACTCCTCTTCGGCGGTGACGACCTGCTCGATGAGGGCGGCCTGGGCGGTCAGCTCGGGCCAGACGCTGCCGAGGTTGGCGATGACGCTGGCGGTGGCAGGGGCGAGGACGGGCTGGTCGATGCCGAGGAGGCGGGCGTGGCGGATCGCGCGCCGCATCAGGCGGCGCAGGACGTAGCCGCGGCCGTCCTTGGCGGGCAGGACGCCGTCGGCGATCAGGTAGGCGATGGAGCGGGCGTGCTCGGTGACGACCTGGAAGGAGACCTTCTCCTCGCCGCTGCCGGGGTAGTCGCGGCCGGCGAGTTCCTGGACGGTCGTGAGGGTGGGGTGGAGTAGGTCGGTGCCGCAGACGTTCTCGACGTCCTGGAGGATCGCCGCGAGCCGGTCGACGCCGAGGCCGGTGTCGATGCTCTGCTGGGCGAGGTCGCCGAGGATCGGGAAGTCGCCCTTCTTGTCGCTCTCACCACGCTGGTACTGCATGAAGACGAGGTTCCAGATCTCCACGTACCGCTCGCCGTCGACGGCCGGTCCGCCCTCGCGGCCGAAGGCCGGTCCCCGGTCGTAGTTGACCTCCGAGCAGGGGCCGCAGGGGCCGGGGACGCCCATGGACCAGAAGTTGTCCTCCATGCCCAGGCGCTGGATGCGCTCGGCGGGGACGCCGATCTTGCGCCAGAGCTGCTCGGCTTCGTCGTCGTCCTGGTAGACGGTGATCCAGAGGCGGTCCTTCTCCAGGTGGTAGCCCTGGGTGAGGAGTTCCCAGGCGTAGGCGATGGCGTCGGCCTTGAAGTAGTCGCCGAAGGAGAAGTTGCCCATCATCTCGAAGAACGTGGCGTGCCGGTTCGTACGGCCGACGTTGTCGATGTCGGAGGTACGGGCGCACTTCTGGATGGTCGTGGCACGAGGGAAGTCCGGGGTGACCTCGCCGAGGAAGTACGGCTTGAACTGGTTCATGCCGGCGTTGGCGAGGAGCAGCGTCGGGTCGGAGGGGATGAGCGGGCTGGACGGGACCTGGCGGTGGCCGCGCGAGGTGAAGAAGTCCAGGAAGGTGGAGCGGATCTGCGTCGAGCGCATGGTGGTGTGGCCCTCACGGAAGAGTCGTGGAGAGATGGGGGTCGATCACACGCCGAGCCGGGCCGAGAACAGGGACTGAGGGGTTCTCAGTTCTCCAGCTCGACGCAGATAGCTCGCGCCCCCACGGTGTAGACCATGACTCCAGATCCGTTGTCTGAGGTGGCGCAGCCGTCACCGGACGCAACGGTCCGCTGCGACTGCGCCACCCAGCGTAGCGGGTCTGGCGTCAAGATCGCTTGGATTTATGCGCCCCGTCGCCCGGTGCCGGTCAGGGACAGGAGCGTTCCGGCGAGGTCGTCGGCGTGGGGGAGTACGACGGCGGCGCCGGCCCGGGTGAGCGTCGCCGGGTCGGAGAAGCCCCAGCCGGAGCCGACCGGGGTCACGCCGGCCGCCCGGGCCGCGTGCATGTCGGACTCCATGTCGCCGACGAACACGGCGTCGCCAGGCGTCACGCCGAGCTTGTCGAGGGCGAGCAGGAGGCCGTCCGGCGCGGGCTTCGGCGCCGCGTCCTCGTAGCAGACGACGACGTCGATCAGGTCGAGGACGGCGGGTGGCAGGAGCCAGTCGACCCGCTGGCGGCTTCGCAGGGTCACGATGCCGGTGCCGACGCCGGCGGCGCGGAGCGCGGCGAGGGTGTCGGCCACGAACGGGAACACCTCGGCGGTGAGGGTGGCCGTGGCCGTCGCCGCGTCCCAGGCGTCCTGGTTGATCGTTCCGGTGTGTCCGAGTTCGGCGAGGACGTGCTCGCGCGGGGTGGTCTCGGCCCCGGCCGGCAGGTCGGCGACGGTGACGCGCCGACCGAGGGCGGAGGTCGCGAAGCCCGCCAGGGTGGCGAGCTGGGCGTGGCGGCTGTCGACGAGGACGCCGTCGAGGTCGAACAGCACGGCCCGTTTCACTTCGAATCCTCCTTCCGGGGCGCGGGCAAGTCGGCCTCGGCGAACAGGGGGTGAAGAGTGACGTTGTGCTCGGCGAGCAGTGTTCGGCCGCCGAGAGGGCGCTCAAGGATGCACAGCGCGTCGGACACCGGCGCCCCCGCGAGCCGTAAAGTCCGGGCCATGGTGAGCAGTTGTGCCCCGGAGCGGACCACGTCGTCGACCAGGACGGTACGGAACCCGTTGAAGGCGGCACCCTCGATCTGGCGCCGGGAGCCGTACGCCTTGGGGCGGCGGCGCAGGAAGACGGCGGGCAGTCCGGTGGCGGCGGACAGGGCGACGACGAGGGGGACACCGCCGAGTTCGATGCCGGCCAGGAGCTGGGCGTCCTCGGGGACGAGCGCGGTCATGGCGGCGGCGGTGTCGCGCAGGAGCGCCGGATCGGCGGCCAGAAGGTACTCGTCGAAGTAGGCGGCGAGCCTGGCGCCGTCGGCGAGCTGGAACGGGGCGGTGACGCAGGCGGTTTCGGCGATCCGGGTGGCCAGTTCGGCCAGGGGCGGCGGCGTCGCGGTGGTGGTCATGCTCCTCCGATCGATGCTGTGCGGAGCGCGGTGAGGCGGGAGCGGAAGGCATCGGCGGACCCGGCGGTGTGGAGGAAGCTGAGGGGCCGGGTGGGCGTCTCGTACAGCCACTTCTCCTCGCGCAGGAAGGCGAGCAGGCGCAGGGTGGTCGACCCGGCGAGGCAGATCGGTACGGGCCGGACGGTGGTCGCGTAGTAGACGGCGGCGGTCAGCTCGTGGAGGGTGCCGATGCCGCCGCCCATGGCGACGATGAGGTCGGCGTGGGCCAGGTAGTGGTTGAGCCGGGTGCCGAGGTCGGGGAGGTGGACGGACGCGGTGGCGTAGGGGTTGAACGCGCCCCAAGTGTCGTGCTTGTCGATGAGGGTCACCGCGGTGACGGCGGCTCCCTGGGAGGAGGCTCCGCGTGCGGCGGCCTCCATGAGGCCGTTGTAGCCGCCGTGCAGGAGCTGGTACCCCGCCTCCGCCAGGGCCCGGCCGATCTCCTCGGCCAGCTTCTCCTCATCGGCGGAGGCGGGGCGGACTCCGCCGAAGAAGACGGCGGTCGGACCCTCGCCCACCGGCCCCGGTCGGCGGGGCGCGCTCACACCAGCTCCTGGTAGCTGCGGTACGCGGCGACGGCGGTCTCCAGGCCGCTCAGCGCCTCGGGACAGGCCCGCTCGACCAGGGCGAGCGTCCGCTCGACGGCCGCGTCGACATCGGCGGCGAGCGGGACGGCCGGTCCGCTGATCGCCGCCTCCAGGTCGCGGAGGCAGACCCGGCCGATCGGGGTGACCGCGATCTCCTCGCGCAGCTGGTACCAGCCCCAGAACCGTGAGGTGGGGGCGAGGGCCGTCTTGATCAGGTCCTTCGTCGCGGTGTGGAGGCGGTGCCATTCGGCGTACGCGATGAACCGCTGGCCCCGCTTGATGCGCTTGTGCAGCAGCACGGCCAGCACCAGGTGCTCGATCAGCAGCTCGGTGCAGGTACGGGGCCGGGCGAGGAACTCGGCCGCGAAGCGCGCTGCCACCGTGCGCTCCTCGGGAGTGGCGGGCGGCGGCTCACGGTCGAGGAGTAAGGCCGTGGACACCCTCGCCCGGAGGCCCGGGACGTGCGACGCGGGCACGAGGTACATGTCGATCTGGTGCAGGCGTCCGTCGTCCGGTACGAGGAAGACCATGCCCACTCCGCCGAGGTCGGCGACGATCGTGTCGCGCCAGCCGGGCAGCAGGGCGCCGGCCTCGACGGACACCAGGTCGTTCAGGGCCTCGACGAAGGCGGGGAGCTGGGCGTCGTGGACGCCGACGACGAAGTCGACGTCCGAGAGGCGGTCGGCGGTGCCGTGGGCGAGCGAGCCGCGGACCATCAGCTGCGTGACGGCGGGGGAGGCGGCCAGGATCTCGGAGAGCCGGGACAGCAGCGGGAGCTGGGCCGGGCGGTTGGCGTAGGTGAGCGCGGCCAGTTGCAGGGTGGACACGGGCGTCCTCCGTTCTGATTTCGGCTTGCGGCCGTGGCGGTCAGGCCGTGAGGGCGAGCAGGCGGCGCTTGGCGGTCGTCCAGCGTGTGGCGGCCTCCTCGTCGCCGAGCGAGGTGTGCACCTCGGCGATCAGGTCGTAGACCGTGCCCACGGGCAGCGCGTAGGTGTAGAAGAGCCGCAGCAGCATCCGCTCGGCCGCGTCGGTGTAGCCGAGGCCGGCCATGGCGCGGGCGGCCTGGAGCCGCTCGGCGAGCACGGTGTGGTCGGCGGTGGGCAGCGCTTCGGCGGCGGCCGGGGCGAGCGAGGGCCGGCGGGCCAGGCGCTGGTAAGCGTCGTCCGCGTACACGTCGGCGATCAGGTGGACCCGGTCCGGGCCCAGCAGGTTGCACACCCCGTGGGCGTACGTCGGCGTCAGCCGCCAGATCCGCCCGCCGGTCATGTGGACCTTGGCGCCGCCGGTGACGAGGAACGCCGACGTGTTGGTGTGCAGGGGGATGTGCAGCCGGTGCCGCTCGACCTGGTCGAGCTCGTCGTAGTCGCGGTGCTCCCACAGGAAGGCGTTGGCCTCCAGCCGGGCGAGCCGCACCCACATGTAGTTCAGGCCCAGCTCGGTCAGGAGCGCGGCCGTGGCCGGCATCTGCGACAGCAGGTCGGTCGGCCGGGCGGCGCAGTCGCCGATCGTCACGTCGGCGGCGTCGCCGGAAGCGTTCATCAGCGAAGTCGTCCACCAGCCCCCGGACTGGTAGGCGCTGTACTCCTCCTTCCAGGGGGCGCGGGCCGTCAGGGCCTCGTGGCGCATCCGCTCCAGCTGAGCGGGGTCGACGGCGTCGAGCTGGGCGATCTGCCCGGCAAGGGCGGTCAGGGTGTCCATCGGTTCCCTCCCGTCACCGGCCCGACGACGAGCGGGGCCGGTGGGTACGCGGTGCTGGATGGGGTGATCAGGCGGAGCCGCTGCCTTGGGCTCCCGATCTGACGCCTCGCGGTCGGAGCACACGCCAGGCGAAGTGGCGTTCAGCATGGCGGTGGGCGGTGCGACATGGATACGACGTCGTCGCCGTCACGGGACCGTCCTCACAGCCGCCCCGCGCCCGGCCCGCGCCCGCCCGGTGGCCGACTCGCGTCATCGTGCGTCATGACCACCGTCATGGCCGCCGTCATCTCGGCCTGGAGCCGTCCGAACGGGTCCGCTGCCGATCGGCCGGGGCTATCGTCGGTTGCAGACGAACGGGTACGGAGAGGATCTGCCGTGGCTGAAACTCCCACGCTCTTACGGGTCTTGACGCTCCGGCGGCACTGGCAGGTCTACGAGACCTTCCGCCTCCGGCTCGAAGCGACGGCGAGCTCGATCGCCGACGACGAGAACGATGCGCGGCTCCGGGGGCTGTCGGTCTCGAAGCGGCAGTTCGAGCGCTGGTACGGCGGCGCGGTCAAGACCCGCCCCTACCCCGACCAGTGCCGGGTGCTGGAAGCGATGTTCGGTGTCGGCGTCGATGTCCTTCTCGCTCCCGCCCCGGCCGCGTCGCGGACCGCACCCGCCTCAGCTGATCCCCCGCTCGTCGTCCCGCCGCCACGGCCGGCTCCTGTCCTCCTCCCCACCGAGCAGGCAGCGGCACTGCCTGTCGGCGGCCCGTTCAGCAGCGAGCCCCGCTTCGACGCGGGCACAACGGAATTGGAAAGGCAGGTCGCGATGGCGGCTCGTCGTGCGCTTCGGTTCACCGCGATGGCGGAGGGCAGCAGCATCGGCCCGGAGACCCTGGGCCAGATCCATGACGAAGTGCGGCGGCTCACCGCCGCGTACCCGAGGCTGGCACTGCCGACGTTGCTCGGCGACCTGGTCGAGGTGCAGGACCTCACCTTCCGCCTCCTGGAGCACGGCCGCGTCAAACCCCTGCAGGCCCGCGAGCTGTACCTGCTCGCCGGGATCACCTCCGGCATGCTCGCCAAGGCCAGCCACGACCTGGGCAACCCGAGCGCCGCGATGATGCAGGCCCGCACCGCCTTCGTGTGCGCCGACAACGCCGACCACCACCCCATGCGCGCCTGGGTCCGCTCCCTGCAGTCGCTCATCTCCTACTGGGCCGGCCGTCCCGCCGAGGCCGCCGACTACGCCACCCTCGGTCAGAGCGTCGCCGGCAAGGTCCGTGGCACGACCGGCGTCTGGCTCGCCTGTCTCTCCGCACGCGCCCACGCCCTGATTGGCGACGCCGACGCCACCCGCACCGCCATCCAGCAGGCCGAGGACGCCCGCGCGGCCGTCGAACCCGACGACTTCGACGCCTTCGGCGGCATCATGACCTTCCCTGTACCCCGGCAGCTGTACTACGTCGCCGAGGCCACCGTGCACCTCGGCGACGACCCGGCACTCGGCGAGAGCCGCTCGGAGGCCGCCGTCACCGCGTACCGCGACGCCGCCGAGGACGAGTGGGCCTTCGGCGACGAGGCCGGCGCGCAGACCGACCTCGCCCTCGCCCGCATCGCCCGCGGTGAGATCGAGGGCGCCGTCGAAGCCGTACGACCCGTCCTCGACCTCCCCATCGAGCAGCGGAACTTCGGCATCACCAGCAGCGCCCAGCGCGTCCACGTTGCCCTGCACGCCGACGGGCACCGCAACGGCGGCGCGGCGGCTGGTCTGCGCGAGGAGATCGAAGCCTTCACCGCCACCCCGACCTCCGTCCTCGTCCGATGAACCCGCAGGTAGGCTCCGCGCCCATGACCCCAGTCCACCTGACCGGCCCGAACCTGGCCCTGCGCGAAGTCGAGCCCGAGGACACCGACGCCATCCTGGCCATCTACGGCGACCCCGAGGCCACCCGGTACCTCAGCTTCGAACCCCGCACCCCCGAACAGGTCCAGGCAATCGTCGACCGGTCCATCGCCTCCGCCACGGACACCCCGAGGACTGAGTACTGCCTCGCCATCACCCGGCGCGGCGAGCACCGGCTGATCGGCTACGCGCGCCTGGCGACCGAACCGCAGCAGGCGGCCACCATCGGCTTCGCCCTGCACCCGGCTGAGTGGGGCAAGGGACTCGGCACGGAGACCGTCCACCTGCTGTGCGCGCTCGGGTTCCGGACGCTCGGCCTGCACCGCATCTGGGCGGCCCGTTCCCCTCTCAACGAGGCGTCCGCGCGGACCCTTCTGCGGGCGGGTATGACTGAGGACGGCCGCATCCGCGATCACGTCTTCGTCCGCGGAGCGTGGCGGGACTCGATCACCTACTCGATCCTGGAGGACGAGTGGGCCCCGATCGGCGACCTGGGCACCGGTCCGGTGCCGGGGGCGAGCCGGTGATCACCGAGGCCGGCTTACGGCACCATCTGGTGATCCCGGGCATCGCCGAGTTCGCACGAGGCGGCCTGCCCGACCCGCCGGCCACCGACGACGGCAACGACTGGGTCGACGGCGTCTGCTGGCTCTACTGCGGACAGCAGCAGACCAGGGTCCTGTGGATCGGTCCGGCCACCGTCGCCGGAGCCCAGGCCCGCATGTACGCCTGCGGTGCCTGCATCAAGGAACTCCAGGCACGCATCTGGCACTCCCTCCGGACGCATGACTCGCCCGCCCGCCTCGCGCAGTCGCCGGGGCACGGTCCCGAGCACCGCTTCGGGACGAGGGGGCGGGGCCGTCACCGCCGTAGTCGCTGACCGGTAGACCGCCTGAGAACCGTCCTGTTCGGAGGAGGCAAGCCCCTTGGGGCCGGCGCATTCGGCGCCGGCCCCAAGGTGTGTGGCGCATCAGGCCAGGGTGATGAGGGACTGGGCGAGGGAGCGGGCTTCGGGTGCGAGACCGTCGAGGATGTCCCGGGCATAGGGCGTGCCGGGTCGGGCGGCGAGGTCCTGGATGACGGTCCACTGCTCGGCGATGAGATGGAGAGCCTGCCTGGATCGCTGGATAGTGTCCCGTCGGTGGACAGCGAACTCCTCGGCACGCTGGTGTGCCTCGGGCCAGGTGATGTCTCCCCGTTCGACGAGCTCGGCCAGAGGCGGGGTGGTGTCGCCATCGGCGAGACGCGCGGTGTCGGCATTGATCACGTACTGCCAGAGCCGTTCTGTCTCCAGCCGCTCGTTCAGCGCGGCTGTGGCGTCGGCGAGGGTGATCTCGCTTTCGGTTACCTGCTCGGCGAGGTCGGGGGCGTGCTCGCGGAGGCGGTCGTACTGCTTCTGTAGGGCTACGGCCCGGGCCTTGCGCTCGGAGACTGTGTTGTAGGCGTTGTCGAGGCTGAGGGTGCCGGTGCGGACCTGTTCGGCGAGGTCGGGGGAGTGCTTGAGGACGACGTTGGCGGCGGACAGGCGGCTGCGGCTGAGGCCGTGGAGCTTGGCCAGGTCCCGCAGGGAGTGTCCCGAAAATGAACACGCCATCACGGTGATCACGGCCTCCTGCCCCTTGCTGAGGTGTCGGCGGAATATGTTCTTGGAGAAGATCAGCGCTGTGGGGTCGTCTCCGGTGTAGGTGGTGAAGCGGGGCTCGACGCCGGCGATCTCGCAGGCGGCCAGACGGTTGCGGCCGTCGAGGAGGACGCCGTCGGCGTCGAGGACGATGTCCTCGTGTTGGCCCTCGGTCCTGATGGACTCGGCGAGGTCGAGCAGCTCGCCCTGGCTGAGCATCGGGAACAGGCTGGTGACGGGGTGGATCTTCAGGGTGTGCTCCTTATCGGATGACGGGATGGGATTCAGCGTGTACGGCGCTGCTGGTCGGTGCGGACGGGACGGTAGGTAGCCGACTGGGGTGCCGGGCCACGGCTGGTGGTGCGTTGGGTCAGGTCGGCGAGGCGGTGCAGCCGCCAGGTGAGGACTTCACTGACGCTGGTGGCGGTGTCGAGTTCTCGTTGGGCGGTGGCCTCAGTGAGAAGGGCGGCGGGGCTGTGGCCGGCGGCGCCGGCTTGGGCGAGGGTGGCTGCGAGGGCGGGCCAGCCGGGCTCGGCGAGGATCTGTTCGGCCTGTTCCGGGAGCGCTCGGCGCACGGTCGCCGCTTGCTGACGGCGAATCCACTCGGGCAGCTCGGTTCCACGCTGGTGGATCACGGCCAGCGGCTCGGCTGCCGCGACCTGGTACGCGGCCTGGAGGTGCTCGGCTGCCTGTCGTGCGGCCTCCGCCTGTTGGTTGTGGCCGCGGGTGCGGTGCCAGTGCTGAGCGGCCACGGCCGCCAGCAGAACGGCGTCGAGGAGGACCGCGAGGAGGACTCCGTCCTTCGGGGCGGGTTCACGCAGGATCGCCTTCACCGCGCTGCGGGTGGCCTGAGCCTGCTGGTGCTGGGCGCGGATGCGAGAGCGGCTGGCCCGCTCGAAGGCGGTGGCTGCCTGCAGGAGTCCGGGCCGCAAGGCCGGAGGGGCGGCCAGGGGTAGGACGTCGAGGGTTTCGGCGAGCACGGTGATGTGCGCCTGTCCGGCCTCGTCCTCGCTGTGGTCGAGGAGCTCGGGCACCCGGTCGGTGGCCCGGGCGACGCGACGCCAGGCATGGGACTCCGGCGGTGCCGCTGGACTGGTGTCGGTGGCGGTGAGGCGTTCATTGATCTTGGGGTAGGAGAGGTCGGGGGCGAGGGTGGAGCCGGAGAACCAGACGGGCTGGCCGTCCTTGTTGGTGTCGTCGGCGAGGGCGACCTTGTAGCCGCGGATGTCGCCGGAGGGGAATCGCTGGATCTCCACGAGAACCCCGGAGCCTTCGAGGAGGCGGAAGAACTCCTCTGGTGTCGTGGCTGCTGCGAGGAGGGTGCGGGCGGTGGTGCGCAGGCGTTCGCGGGCGGTTGTGGCTCGGCCTGTGCGCTGGGCTTTCTCCCGTTCGGCGCGGGTGGGGCGCTTGGCGGCGGTGCGGTCGCCGCGCGGCACCTGCCGCAGCCCGTATTCCTTCTCGATGGCGACGAGTTCCTTGTCGGCGCGCAGGAAGTCGTTCCAGTTCCGGGGCGGGCGGAGGTCTCCTCGGACCTTGGTGGCGACGATGTGGATGTGGTCGTCGGCGTGGCGGACGGCGACCCAGCGGCAGGCGTCGGGGTCGCCGGCGGGGGCGATGCCGGTGGCATCGAGGATGCGGCGGGCGATGGTGGCCCACTCGTCGTCGGTCAGGTGGCGGTCCTCGGGCGCGGCGCGGATCGAGCAGTGCCACACGTGGTTCTTCGGCGCCTTCGAGCCGGCCTGCTTGACCCGCAGGTCGAGGACGTCGGCGAGCTGGGCGAGTGTGGCGGCGGGGTTGCGGCCGGGGTCAGGCACGAAGTCGTCCCACGCGGCGACGAGGTGGGGGTCGGTGTGTTCGTTGGCGCGGCCGGGCCCGTAGAGATAGTTCAGGACGCCCCGGGTCTTGTGGCCGGGCTTGACGATGTTCGCGATCAATCAGGCCGCCCAACGGTTTGTGGCGGCCACGATGGCGGCGACGTCGACAGCCGTGACCGCCTCCTGGACCAAGGCCGCCAGCCGTCCGGCCTCGGCAAGCACAGCGGCGTCCATGGGGTGTGTCGTCCCGCCTTCGTTGAGGCGTTTGGCGATCTGGTTCGCGTTCGTGCCGACCCTGTAGACCTGCTTGCGCAGGGCGGCGTACTCGTCGATCAGGTCGTCGACGGGGGTGCGCTGCTCGGGCAGGGTGAGGTCGTCGTTGAGGTGGGCCATGACGATGGCGCCGACGAGGTGCGCGCCGGCCAGACCGAGGCGACGGGCTTCGTCGAGGATCGCCCGCTTCTCGTCGATGCTGTAGCGGACGTCGACGCGCTCCTTGCGCTGCACGTCCTGGTGGGCGCGGCGGCGGGCGACACGGCGCAGCGCGGCCTCGTCGGCGGCACGCGCACCCCCTGTCCCCGGTGCGCCCTCGCGCCGGGGGCCTGCCTCCGCCACCCCCGGGGCGGAGGCTTCCACGTTGGACCGGCCCTTGGACGGTCCAACGTCATACCTTGCTCCGCCAGGAGCTGCCGTCATCCCGAATGCACGCCGCCAATGGTCCATCAGGGTAGATGACTTCGAAGGCGGTGAGGGTGTGTCGTCGTGGTGCTGCGGGGCCGCTGTCATGGGTCGTTCTCCTGCGGGGTGAGGTGAGTGGGGTGGTCGGCTCGCGGTCTCGGGGCAGGCGCCTACCGGGGCGTGGCGTGGGCGGCTGGCTGGTCCCCCGGGCAAGGCGTGCGGGGCCGGTCCCCGCAGCCCTTCGGGGACCGGGCCGCCGCGGACCACCGGGACCAGGGGAATCGGGGACCGTCCCGAACTGGGACCGGAAGGAAATGGGGGACCGTCCCGAGCCCGGGGACTGCGGGAGAAGGATCGGGGACCGGACCGGGGACCGTCCCCGTGGACGCGGTGGGGGACCGGTCCCCTCCCGTCCCGGAATCCGATGACCTCACGGTCCCCGATCGGACATGGGGACGGTCCCCAAATGGTGGGGACCATCACGACGGTCCCCACCATCTGGGGATGTCGGGCGGGCAATTGGGGGCCGAGTCACCTATAGGCCATCTGACCTGCGGAAAGCGTTCCGGGACGGTCCCGATGTGGGGACCGTCCCCATGTCCTTCGCAGGGGACCGTGGTGGTTGCGGGGAGGGTCCCCGTCGCCGGGCGGCAATCCGGGACCGTCCCCGATCGTCTGGGGACGGTTCCCTTGGCGGGACCGAGGTGTGGATTTGGGGACGGTCCCGCTCGGGTGGGACCGAAACGTCGCGATAGGACGGTCCCCAAGGGGCACCGGGACCGTGGCGCATGGGGGACCGTAGTCGTCAGGCTGCCAGCGGGGGTGCGCGTCGGCGGTCCGGGCCGGTGAGGATGACGCAGGTGGTCATCTCTGCCAGGCGGGAGGCGACGCGGTCCCCGACTGCGGTGCGGAGTTCCACGATCGGCAGGTTGGTGGTGATCAGGGTCGGGAGCATCTCGGTGTAGCGGCGGTTGATCAGCCGGTACGTCAGCTCCTCGGTCCACTCGGACTGCTTGGCCGCGCCGAGGTCGTCCAGGATCAGCAGCGGGCACCTGCCGAGCTCTTGGATCTCCCGCTCGGGGTCGTGGTTGGGCCGGGGCCGGAGCTGGGCGTAGAGGTCGGCGGAGGTGACCGCCCGCCAGCGCAGGCGCGTACTCCGGCGGCCAGCAGCGAGCGGACGGCTCCGTAGGCCTGATGGGTCTTGCCGATGCCGGTGGGTCCGGCGATCAGCAGCGAGGGGCCGTAGGAGATGCCCCGGGTACCGGCCGGCCCGCTTCGCCCGGCGCGGGTGACCGCCTCCACCCAGCCCAGGACTTCGGGTTGCGTGGCGAGTGCCTCGCGGTAGCGGGGCGGGATGCGGCGGTCGTCGATGCCCACTGCGGCTTGGGCGACGGCCCGTGACAACCGCCGTGCGATGCGCCGGCCGCGCCACCCGCTGCGCTGCTTCGGGGTGCGCTCGGCGAGGCGCGCGGCCAGGGCGACGGCCTTGCGGGTGGCGCGATCGCGGGTGATCTGTGCCGCGTCGCGATCGCGTTCGGCGATGCCCAGGCGGGAGAGCAAGCGTTCGCGTATCTCGCGGCCGGTCCGGGCGAGGATGCTGTGGGAGGCGGCTTCCGGCTTGTGGAGGCGTAGCTCGATGCCCATGGCCTGGTGCCAGAGCAGTGCGGCCAGGACCGGGCCCACGAAGGCTCGCACGGTGCCGCCGACCAGGCCGGACTCGGCGTACGCGGGGATCACCTGCACGGTGGTGATCACCCAGGTCAGGGTGCCCGGCAAACCGGGTGCCTGCTTGGGGCCGTGGAGGTTCTGCCGTGCCAGCAGCGCCGTGACGAACAGGGCGAACTCCGCGGCGGCGAACATGGCGGCGCGTTCGGCCGTGCCGCTCATGTCCAGGTAGTCGGCGGCGAACCGCCAGCTGGTGTCGGCGCTGTACGCGGTGCAGCCGACCGCGGCCAGCGCGGCGATGGTGACGGCGGGCGACGCAGGCTTGCGGATGCCGCCGTTCCGACGTGTGCGCTGCTGTGCCAGCCGCCTGATCAGCAGGGCGGGGCAGGTCAGTGCGAGTGCGATGAGAGTGAGGGACGTGGCGTTCCAGTGCCCGAGTTCGGGCAGCGCGAGTGGTGTCATGCAGGGGTCTCCGGAGACCCGCCCGCGCCATGCAGGCACGGGCGGGCGGTGTGGTGATGGCGATGAGGTGGGGAGGCGGCGCCGGAGGCGGGCGAGGCCGTTGCGACGAGACCAGGAGCACGGTGGGGTGGCCGACCCGGAGGCCGGACCGGCACGAGCGGGGGGCGGCTCAGCGTCTGCTGGAGCGAGCGGGACCCGAAGGGGGAGTGCCGATGCCGCCCGCCACGCCTGTGGTCGGGCGTGGCGGGGCCGACTGCCGGGTGGGAGCCGTGGCGGCGACGGCTTCGCGGCCCGCACGACCGGACCGGTAGGGCGCGAGCTGGGCGCGTACCGCTGGAGGGATGACGGATCCGACGGAGCGCAGGCGGGCCTCGACGTCAGGGTGTGGGTCGGCGGTGAGCTCGTGGAGGGTGGACGGTGCTGTCTCGCCGACCGCGACGGCGCGCCGGTTTCCGCGCAGTTCGGATAGGTATGCGGTCACGTCGTCCGGATCCGCGACCGGGAGGGGATCGGTGTGCCGTGCCAGGCGGTCGCGGCGGTAGGCGTCCCACTGGCGGGCGATGTCCACCGGCATGATCCGAAATCCGGAGGTGCGGGTGTGCGCCGTTACCGCTTCGCGGACGTCCCAGCCGTGGGCGGTGAAGGGAACGTCGGCCAGGATCTCGTGCCACTGGGCGATCTGGTCACGGGCAGTGCCGCTGTCCGTGTGGGCGGTGCGGGTGTCGAGGCGTCCGACGTAGGCGAGCAGGATGGCGATCTCTCGGAGGTCCAGGGTAGTTATTCCGTTCCGGTAGGGGTGTCATGGGCTTCAAACTCGGTGAGGGCGTCGAGCAGGGCGCTGGTGTGCTGTTCGGCGCGGGTCCTTCCGGTCGCAGGACCGGTGGAGGCGCCGCCTGGCAGGGAGCGCAGGTGCGGGCGGCCAGGAGCGGGAGTGTGTTCGCGGGTGATCCACTCGCGCCAGTCGGCGGACCAGGCGGCGGCGTTGCGCGGTCCCCAGACCGCCCGGTAGTTGCGCCACTTCTCGTCAGCCGTTCGCAGGGCTTGCTCGCCGAGCCGGCCGAGGTGGCCTTGTTGCCGCAGCCACGTCTCGGTGGCGTCGTCGATGTGCCACTGGGCGGCGGGGATGAGCGGGGAGCTGCTGCTCTTACTACCGTTCATCTGTAGTTCTCTACTGTTCTGGGGGTCGGATTCCGGCCCCCGGCCGGGCTGGAATCCGGTCCCCCCAGGGGTTGGATTCCGGTCCCCGGGGCCGGCTTCCGGCCCCTCTGCAAATGGCTTCGACGGGCTGGATTCCGGCCCGGTGGGGGCCGGATCCCGGTCCCTCGCTGTGGCCTGCTCGGCGAGGAACCGAGCCGCGTGGGGGAGGTGGTAGTACCTCTCGCCGCGAGGGCCCTTGCGATCCTCGATCCACGCCAGCTCGCCGCTGGCGATCAGTTTGTCGAGGGCGTCCCGCACGGCGCTGCGGGACGCGTTGGCCCGCTTCATGAGGGCGGGGACCGAGGCGTACGCGATGCAGCGGCCATCGACGCATCGGTCGGCGATCAGCACGAGGATCATGCGGGCGGTGCCCTTGCTGCGGCTGTGGTCCCACACCCATGCGCGGGCGTCGTGACTCATCGGGTGGCGGCTCCTTGGTAAGGGCGGGCAGGGGGTAGCCCGTTTCGGGTGGGGGAAGGGGAGGGTGGGGTGTGACGGTTGCGGCCTGCCGGCGTGCGGTGCTGGCAGCTTCGCTGCCCGGCTTTGGAGAGCCGGGGCTTGCCGTGTCCCCCGGGGTCAGCGTCCGGGGCGCATGGACAAGACAGCCACATTGGTTCGCGCAAGTCCAGCATTCCACCGAGAAAGCAAACAGCTCACGGCGAACATGTCCCAGTGGGTGTGTAAAAACGGTAAACCCGAATCCCCGGTTGACCAAATAGCTCGGGAATTGGCGGGACGAATAGGGCAAGTCGCAACGCTTCGGCAATGACCGCGCCACTCCCCGCCTCTACCTCCAGGTGCTCTATCTGTGCAGGTTGGAAGGGTGCGAACTATGGGCGATCCTCCAGCCGACGGACCTGACGGGTCATTATTTGGTCAACCGGGGATCCGCTGCTATGTTTCGCAATTTTTCGGCGGCAGGGTAGGGAACCTGACAACAAAGCGGCGGAATGTAGCAGCAGATCCCCGGTTACCCAAACCGGGGATCCCAAGTTACAAAATATGCATGCCCCCGACACCTCTGGAAATCGGTCCGGCCGGGAATCGAGTCGCCCGTGCCATCGAGCGAGCCCGCACCGCCCGCGGTGTCGCCCAGGCGCCAGCTGGCAGCCCGTGCCACCGCGCTGGGCCACCCCATGACCGTCACGACGATTTCCCGCATCGAACGCCGACGCCGCCGCTGCGACGTCGACGACCTCGTCGCGATCGCCGCCGCCCTCGGCGTCTCCCCGCTCGTGCTGCTCCAGCCCGCCGCGTAGCCGCACGAGCCCGGCCTGCGGCGTGCCAGTGTCGCCGCCGGCCACTCCGCTCAGGCCATCTGCCCACTCCAGAACCGCGGTCGAACCCTCGACCTACTCCGCCGTACCTGATGAGGATCCTTCTTGCGTCAATCGCCCATGGCCGCAGCCTGTTCCGACTCCTCCGCCCTTCCCCGTCTGTTCCGCCCCAAGGAGATAGCCGATGCCCTCGGTTGTTCCGCCTGGTGGGTCAAGGACCGGGCCAGCCGGGGACGCATCCCGTTCACCCGGGTCGGACGTGCGTACCGCTTCACCGCTGAACACCTCGCGGAGATCATCCGCCTGTACGAAGTGCGGCCGGCGATCGCACCCGAACCAGTCGCACCCTCCGTCCGCACGGTGCCGTCGCGCACGGCAGCCCCATCCGCCCGCCTCCGCGCCCGTCGACCCCGCCGCGCACGCCAGGACGATTTCGACACCACCGCGTAGCTGACGAGCAACCAAGAGGGGAGGAAACAGTGGGCTTCGCGGAGAAGCGCAGCAACTACTGGCGCGGTCGTTACAAGGCGGCGCCCGAAAGCACAACACGGTCGTCGACTCGACCGGAGCGACCATCAAGTTCGCCACCAAGCGAGAGGCCAAGCGGGCCGCCGACGAGGCGGAGATCGGCTTCCGGCGCGGCGACGTACGTGACCCGTCGCTGGGCCAGGAGACGTTCGGCGAGTACGCGAGCCGCTGGTACGGCGCCCAGGACCTGGCCGCGTCCACCATGCAGAACTACCGCCGCCACATCGAGGAACACCTGCTCCCCGACTTCGAGGACAAGGCCCTCGCTGGCATTCTCCGTACCGACGTCGCGCTGTGGGAGAAGAAGGAACGCGCCTCCTACGCAGCCTCCAGCGTCAAGACGTGGCGGGCCACGCTCCACCTCATCCTCGCCGACGCCGTCGACGAGGGACTCATCGACGCGAACCCCGCCGCCAAGCGCCGGGGGAGGGGCAAGCGGGCCGGCCGCTCCGCCGACCGCGGCCCGGAGAAGGTCGTCACGGACGCGCTCGGCGCCCTCCTGATCGCCGAGCGGGCCGCCCTGCTCTCCGGCCGGGACGACGAGTTCGTCGCGGTGATCCTCAAGGCGTACACCGGCATGCGCTGGGGCGAAATCGTCGGCCTGGAGACCGAGTTCGCCCGCCGGGGCTCGGTGCGTGTGGAGTGGCAGCTGTACGAGCTCGACTCAGGGGTGATGGTCCGCTGCCCGCCCAAGGACGACAGCTACCGCACCATCGACGCCCCCGACTGGCTCTCGGCCCTCGTGGCCGACCACGTCGCCCGTACCAAGCCCAAGCCGTGCCCGTGCCATGGCAGGACGTACGTCTTCCAAGGCCAGGGCACCGCCCGCACCGGAGGCCACCAGGGCGCGAAGCTGGTCGACGTAGCCCGCCGCGCCGGCGTCTCCACGGGCACGGTGTCCAACGTCCTGAACCACCCCGACCGCGTGCGCGAGGCCACTCGCACCCGGGTCGAACTCGCCATCACCGAGCTGGGCTTCGTACGCGGCGGGGCACCCACGGAACACGCCGCCCACTGGCGCCGCAACGGCTTCGCCACCTGGCTCTTCCACCCGGCGACGACGGGCTGGTACCCGAAGAAGGCGCCGCAGGAGCCCCGTCCGGTTCCGCTCCTTGGCGACCCGTTCCCGGGCATCCCGGTCCGGGGTCGCAACGCCCAGGGGCGCGCCGACGCCTGCTGGACGGCTATCGCCAGGGGCCTCACCCCGCACGGCCTACGCCATTCCCACCGCACCCACATGGAGGACCTCGGCACGGAGAAGGTCCTCATGGACGAGCGCATGGGCCACATCGACGGCTCGGTCTCCGCGCGCTACGCCCACGTGACCTCGGGCATGCGCCAGTGCCTGCTCGCGGGCCTCACCCAGCAGTGGGAGGCAGCGCTCGATACCCGCCTGTCTATGACCCCGAGGTCCCCGGTGCGTGCACTCGACACGCTTCTGCGAGCTCGATCGGCCGTACGGTAGCCGGACGGGGTGCGTGCCGCGCCCGGCAGCACGTCAGTTGCGCAGGAGACGCCGGAGGTCGTCCAGCGGCAGGCGCGTTTCCCGAGAAGCGGCGCCCGCCTCGAAGCGGATGCCCTCAGTGCCGAGGACATCCGCGGGAGTCTCTGTGCGCGGCCACTGGAAGCCGGAGCTGACGGCCCCTGACGTGGTGAGCACCCGCCATGCGTTGGGGCACTTGCCGCAGGTCGCCAGGTGAGTACCGACCGGGACGGCATGGCTGTTGATCACAGTCGCCACGTCTCCGTAGGTCGTCCATCGCCCGGACGGGATGGCTTCCAGGAGAGCGTGCAGACTCGACCAGTCCTTACGGGTACCGCTGAGCTGCTTGGCCAGGTCCGCGAGGTGGCTGCCCGCCAGCGCTGCCCACTCGTCGGGGTCGACGGTGTCCGGGACGGGTTTGGCATCGACGTCCCACCAGGTGGTGCCCTGTATCCCGTCGGCTTTGCGGCCGGTCACGCTGGTGAAGATGTGGTTGGCCAGCCCGGTCGGCGTGTACGGCTTACCGTCGGCTTCCCAGGTCAGTGGCTCGGCGGTGTTGTTGCTCCATGTGGCGCTCGCGCGTCTGCCGTCCTCACCCACCCAGGCCCGGATGTCCTCGCGGACGGATTCCGGTGCGCCATGCCTCGGTACCAGCCGCAGCCGAGCCCCGTCCGGCAGCAGTCCGGCGTCGACGAGAACGTGCACCGCGTTGCGGGCACGTGAGCGTTCCTCCAGTTTCCGGGCCGCGGCCTTGGCCTCGATCCGGGCCGGAGCGAGAGTGAACTCCTCGACCTCCGGGGTCGGATAGACCTTGGTGAATCCGGCGACGAGCTGTCCCTTGACCTTCCAGAGGCCGACCTCGATGAGGTCGATGTCGAGGTTCATCTCCGACAGCCACACGACGGTGTGGGTGACCTGCTTGGGGAAGCCGGCCGCGATGATCACCTGTCGGGGGCGCTGGAGCAGTTCCGGACTCCAGTCCCCGTCCACGTGGTTCAAGAGGCGCTGTCGGCACTCGTCGAGTTCGACGCTCTCGCCCCTGCCCTTCAGGAAGTCACGGTGCGCCTGGGCCAGGGTGTCGAGGTCGAACCGGGACACCAGGGCGGCGTAGGTGATCGCCTGGAGGTGGACGTCGCGGTCGGCGCTACCCCGCTTCAGCTCGACCACCACGAGGCGCCCGGTGGCATCCAGGCCCAGGACGTCCAAGCGGTCGCGCGCCGGCACCCCGTCCGTGTCGGCCCACCGATCGAACTCGGAGGTGATCACGAGCACCGATTCGCCGAGGACCTGAGGGTGCTCGATCACCCACTCCTGGAGGTGCTGCCGTTCGAGGAGGCCTTCCGCTGCCAGCGTGGTCGGTGAGACCGGCGTGGCCGAGTCCCCGTCGACGGTGAAGAGATGATCCACGCTGTCCCCCTGCCCCAGTCCGTCAGCCCGGCGCTCCCACGCCGACTGCCCCGAGCCTACGTGCGGGTTGTGACATGGGGCACTCGCTTTGCGGTAGATCACGGACGGCTTGGGAGGCGATTCCGAGGTCGGTCCCCGGCGAGATCTCGTGGATGGGCACACGGCGGTGCCGTCGGCCTGGCTCAATGGAGGCATGGAGATCGGAGAGTGCTGGGCCTATCGGGCCAAGCCGAAGGAGCTGGGCGGTGCCCTGCGCCAGGTGGAGATCGTCCGGGTGGGAGCCTCCGGCAGGTCAGGGATCCACGTGCGGTTCCTGGACGGTGATGAGGCTGGACTGCAGGAGTGGGTCAGCGCGGGCTGTCTGGTCGCTCTCTGGGCTGACGTCGATGCCTTCCGTGCGGATGACACGGCGGAGCTCGCCCTGACCGAGGCGTCGAGGGAGGTACGGGGCAGCGCCGAGTGCGAGGCGGCGCGGATGATCCTGGGCTTCGTCCACCCCAAGGGGCGACTGCGTCTGCGCAAGGCGGTGGCCGACGCGGGCGTGCTGGAGCTCGGCCACCTCGACGAGACGGCGCCGCTGGTTGGCATGGACCCCGCCGAGCTTCGCGACGATGCCATGGTCCACGAGGACCGCAACGGCCTTTGTCTGGTTGGCTGGCCGGTGGCCGAGCGGATCGCACGGCAGGTGGCCAAGCGGCTGGCAGAGGAGGTCCTGCCGGAGGTGGACCGGCGGCAGCAGGCCGTGGACGAGGAGCGCGCCCGGCCCTCCTGGCACTCGTACCACCGCCGGGACGACCGCAAGCTGGACGCCGAGGCGGCCGCCCTGCGCACGGTCCGGGAGTGGTGCGGTGAGGAGAAGGCCGAGCGCTACGACGAGCTCGTCGCCCTACGCGCCGAGGTCCTGCGACTCGGCGAACTGGTCGAGCAGGCAGTGAAGGCGCTCCGGGACCGTGGGCACGGCGTCATCGCCTCCACCATTGAGCGCGGCCTTGGGGTCCATGTCTCCAGCCTTGGTCCCGACGTACGTCGCTGAAGCCGTCGCGCCACCGCTCGGGCTCCGGCTTGGGCGGTGTGGGCTCCACCGGCGCCTTCACCTTCTCCGGGCGGTGCGGGTGCCAGCCATCGAGGAACGGCCGCAACTCGTCCCCCGTCGGCTCGGCGTGGAAGTTCCGGGCACCGAGACCCTTCCCGTTCAGGGTGGGGTCCAGGCGGTCGGCCTCCGCCCTGCCCCACGCCGACCACTCCCGGAGCCGCTGGGCCTCGACGGGGTCCTCCGTCTGGGCGGCGGCTTCATCCAGCGCCGTGCAGAAGGTCCGGATATCTCCTGCGGCTCGCCACTGCTCCAGCGCGGTGCCGAAGTGTTCGGCCCGAGCCGCGTCCACCGCCTTGATCGAAGCCGCGCCGACCGCGGCCTCCCACTCCCGTTGGGCGCGCTCTTGCCTTTCGGTTTCCAGTCGGCGGTTCTCGGCTTGCTGCCGTTCCCGCTCGTCCCGAAGCCGACGCTGTTCGGCCTCCTGCTCCAGCCGGGCCCGTTCCTGCTCATCGGCCCGGGTTCTCAGCGCCCGGAGTACCGAACCGATCTGGTCCTCAAGAGGCTTCTTCTCGGTGTCGGCCCACTCCTTCTTCCAGCCGTACTGGTAGCCCTGTTGCTGGGCGAGGACCATCTCTAGCTCGCCGGACGGCTCGAACCGTTGCGCCGGGACGACCCGCTGCCAGTCGTACGTGCGGCGGCCCGCCGGCTTGGGCACATACCGGACCTGCTTCTGACGTTCCTTGAAGGTGATCTCGTACGTACGGCCATGGATCGTGAGCAGTGGCCTCGCCTGCCTGCGCTTCTTGGACACCGCGATCTCCCCGTGGAGGGGGAGGGCCTGCTCGGCGATGAGGCGGAGCAGGGACAGCACGCGGGGAAGCACCCCGTCGGAGATCTCGAAGGCGCTGTGGTCCGCGGTCACGGCAGCGAGGACATCGTCCACGTCGGTGATCACCCGACTTCGCGCCAGACGGATCCGATTCCACTCCGTGTCATCCTCGCCGGTCACCCGGAGCAGCCCCAGGAAGAAATCCCCCTTGGCCCGCCCGCTGTACTTCAGGTGGTACCCGGCAGGCGCACACCGACGAGCCGCGTCAAAAGCCCTTCGGTAGCGGGCTCGCTCCGCCTCGTCCGGGTTGGAGATGCGCAGGAAGCGGCCGGCCTGCTGTACCTCGGCGATCAGGGCCTGCCCGATGTCCGCAGGAGAACGCCGTGGGGCCCTGACAACGCGCTGCATGGGGAGCTTCTGCTCGGCAGCGGCCTGCTGCTCGAGGTGGTCGGATTCCTGCTTCCCGTGTCCGGACGGCGTTGCCGGGCGAGACTTCCGCGGCGCCGGCTTGGGCCTGTCGGGGTGATGGCCGTGCTGAAGGTAGAAGCGCCCGACCTCGGTGATCTCCGCCTGCCATCTCCCGCCCTCCTTGGGCATGACGATGTGCCCCCGCTCCTTCAGGGCTCGGGCGGTGGCGGCGAATTCGGGGGTGTCTGACGTGACAGGTTCGACGCCCTCCCCGATCCGTGTCAGGAGGGTGAGCTGGCGATCGTTGAGGGGTGACCAACGGTGCATGTGATCGTCGTACCGTCGGGGCTCGTGCCGGCACAAGCCATGCGGTGAGCTTTCCAAGCGGGCGGGCGCTCGGCCCGGCCCCCGTGGGAGCCGGATTCCGAGGTCGGCTCCCAGATGGCTCCCAAGACAGGCCCGTAAACGCAGGAAGGGCCTGACCCGCGATGCGGATCAGGCCCTTGACCTGGTCTTACGAAGTCGGGGTGGCGGGATTTGAACCCACGACCTCTTCGTCCCGAACGAAGCGCGCTGCCAAGCTGCGCTACACCCCGATCGTCGCCCTGAAGTGTTGCTGTCCTGGCGACATCGATTACTTTAGCGGACCTCTCGCCGGAGACGAAATCCGGTTTTCGCGGAGGGGGTGCGGGGCCCCTAGACCTTCGGTGTCAGCGTCAGGAGCGTCGCCTCCGGCGGGCAGGCGAAACGGACCGGGGTGAAGCGGTTGGTGCCGCAGCCGGCCGAGACGTGCAGGTAGGAGCGGTGGCCCGCCGCCTCGTGGGTGGAGAGCCCCTTCACCCGCTTCGTGTCCAAGTCGCAGTTGGTCACCAGGGCCCCGTAGAAGGGGACGCACAGCTGCCCGCCGTGCGTGTGGCCGGCGAGGATCAGCGGGTACCGGTCAGCGGTGAAGGATTCGAGGACCCTCAGGTACGGGGCGTGCACCACGGCCAGCGAGAAGTCCGCGTCCGCCTCGGGTCCGCCGGCGACGCTCTCGTAGCGGTCCCGCTTGATGTGCGGGTCGTCGAGACCGGTGAAGGCGAGCTCCAGCCCGTCGAGCTTCATCCGGGCCCGGGTGTTGGTGAGGTTCAGCCAGCCCGCCGCGTCGAAGGCGTCCCGCATCTCCTCCCACGGGTTGTGCACGGCACCGACGACCGGCTTGTTGCCGTTCAGGCCGTGCCGGCCCTGGACCTTCTCGATGAGGTAGCGCCCGGGGTTGCGCAGCCGCGGTCCGTAGTAGTCGTTGGAACCGAAGACGTACACGCCGGGGAAGGACATCAACGGGCCCAGGGCGTCCAAGACCTCGGGGACGCCTTCCGTGTCGGAGAGGTTGTCGCCGGTGTTCACGACGAAGTCGGGGCGCAGGCCCGCCAGCGACTGCAGCCAGGCGCGCTTCTTGCGCTGCCCGCCGACCATGTGGATGTCCGAGACCTGGAGTACGCGCAGCGGGCGCGTCCCCGGCGGCAGCACCGGCACCGTGACCCGGCGCAGTCGGAAGGACCGCGCCTCGAAACCGGCGGCGTAGGCCACACCCGCGGCCCCCACCGCAGCGATACCGGCAGCCGCCTTCAGTGGTACTCCGTAACGCGCACGCATGGACCCATCGTCGCAGACCGGAAAACGGGTGAGCGCCACCGTCCCCGCACCTGGCAGACTCACCTGCATGACCACGCTCAAGGCCAAGCTCCAGGAAGACCTCACCACCGCCATCAAGGCGCGCGACGAGCTGCACTCGTCCACGCTGCGCCTGACCCTTGCCGCCATCACCAAGGAGGAGGTCGCGGGCAAGGAGGCCCGTGCGCTCTCCGACGAGGAGGTCCTCAAGGTGATCGCCAAGGAGGCGAAGAAGCGCCGCGAGGCCGCGGACGCCTTCGCGCAGGGTGGTCGTCCCGAGCAGGCCGCGCGCGAGAGCGCGGAGGGTGAGTTCCTGGACACCTACCTGCCCAAGCAGCTCTCCGACGAGGAGCTCGCCGGGATCGTGGCGGAGGCCGTGGAGGAGGCCCGCTCGGCGGGCGCCGAGGGCCCGCGGGCCATGGGCGCCGTCATGAAGATCGTGACCCCGAAGGTGGCCGGACTGGCGGAGGGCGGGCGGGTCGCCGCCGCCGTGAAGAAGGCGCTCGCGTAGGAACCCCGGAGACGGAAAGGGAGAGGGCCCCAGCCGGTCGGCTGGGGCCCTCCCTCATGTGGTCGCCGCGTGCGGCCCGCTGCGGCTACGGGCCGTCGGGGCCGCCGATCACGGTGCCCGGATCGAGGGAGATGCCGGGCAAGGGGATGTCCGGCTGGCCCGCACCGCCGCCCGTGGGGCCGCCGGTCTGGCCGGCGTTCTGGCCGTCCGGCCGTCCGCCGGGCTTGCCGTCGCCGCCGGGCTTGCCGGGCCGGCTCGGGTTGCCGGTCGACGGCTTGTTGCCGCGGGAGCCGCCGGAGGGCACGCTCGGTTCCGCGATGTGGACGGTGGTGAAGCGCGGGGCCTCGCGGCCGGACAGCGCGCCCGTGATCGCGTCCTTCCAGATCGGGCCCGGCAGACCGCCGCCGAAGACCTTGGCGAAGGACTTGCCGCCGATCACGATGTTCTCCATCGTGATCTTCCTCGCGCCGCCGGAGCCGACCCACACCGCGCCCGAGACGTTCGGGGTGTAGCCCACGAACCAGGCGTTGTAGCGGGAGTCCGTCGTACCGGTCTTGCCCGCGCTGTCGCGGTCGGTGAGGCCGGCCCGCTCACCGGTGCCGGAGTCGACCACACCGCTCAGCAGGGTGTTGATGGTGTCGGCGGTGTTCTGTGACATCGCCCGCTCGCACTTGCTCTTGGGCACCGCGAGCGCCTTGCCGTGCGCGTCCGTGATCGACTCGATCGCGATCGGGGTGCAGTAGACGCCGCGGTTGGCGAAGGCCGCGTACGCGTTGGCCATCGTCAGCGGGGACATCTCCTCCGAGCCGAGCGCGATGGCGGGGCCGTCGGCCAGCTTCGCGCCGCTCGCCGGCACCACGCCCAGCTTCGCCGCCATCTCGGACACCGGGCACAGGCCGATCTCGGAGATCATCTCGACGAAGTAGGTGTTGATCGACTTCTCCATCGCCGTGCGCAGCGAGTAGGGGCCGATCTCGTCCTCGGTCTCGTTCTCCGCGGACTCCTTCTTGGTGTTGACGTAGTTCGAGCCGTCGCAGCGGCGGATCGGGCTCGGGTAGTCCATCTTGTTCGGGGCCTGGTAGACCTTCGTCGGGGGCATGCCCCGCTCCAGGGCGGCGGCGGCGATGAACGGCTTGAAGGTCGAGCCGACCTGGAAGCCGAAGTTCGAGCCGCCCATCCGCTTGTCCACGGAGTAGTTGATCTGCGTCTCGTTCTTGCCGAAGCCGTACGGCTTGGACTGGCCCATCGCCAGCACGCGTCCGGTGCCCGGCTGGACCATGGTCACAGCCGTCGCGACGGAGTCCTCCTGGTAGACGTGGTCCTTGATCGACTCGTTGGCCGCGTCCTGCGACTGCGGGTCCAGGGTGGTGCGTACGGTCAGCCCGCCCTGGTTCCAGATCTTCGCCCGCTCCTCGCGCGTCTTGCCGAAGACCGGGTCGGTCAGGAAGGAGTTGCGCACGTAGTCGCAGAAGAAGCCCGCGCCCTTGACCGCCGTGATGCAGCCGTTCCGGGGCCTGGTGACCTTCAGGGTGACCGGCTTCGCCTTCGCCTCGTCGGCCTCCGCCTGCGAGATGTCCCTGGTGTCGGCCATCCGCTGGAGCACCACGTTGCGGCGCTTCATCGCCTCCTGCGCGTCGTTCACCGGGTCGTAGCGGCTCGGCGACTGCACGACGCCGGCCAGCAGCGCGGACTCCTCCAGGGTCAGGTCCTTGGCCGGCTTGCTGAAGTAGCGCTGGGCCGCGGATTCGATCCCGTAGGCCTGCTGGCCGAAGTAGGTGATGTTGAGGTAGTTCTCGAGGATCTTCTTCTTGCCGAGCTCCTCCTCGACCTGGATCGAGTACTTCAGCTCGCGGATCTTGCGGCCGAGGCTCTTCTCTTGGGCCTCGCGCACCTTGGTCTCGTCGTCGCCCGCCTCCTCGACGAACACGTTCTTCACGTACTGCTGGGTGAGGGTGGACGCGCCCTGTGCCGCGCCGCCCTCCTGCGCGTTGCGGTTGACCGCGCGCAGGATGCCCTTGAGGTCGACCGCGCCGTGCTCGTAGAAGCGGGAGTCCTCGATGGCGACGATGGCCTTCTGCATGTACGGGGAGATCGAGGTGAGCGGTACCACCTGCCGGTCTCGTGAATAGACGGTGGCGATCAAGCCACCCTCGGCGTCCAGAATCGTGGTCCGCTGGCTCAGCGGCGGTGTCTTCAGATTGGCCGGGATCTCGTCGAATCCTTCGACCGTGCCCTTGGCGGCCAGCCCCAGGGCGCCTGCAGCCGGAATCGCCATGCCGGCCAGCACGACTCCGGAGAGAACGGACACCCCGAGGAACTTGGCGGCCTGCTGGCTCCCGGTGAGCCCGCCGCCCGAGCGCTTCTTTCCCATGGAGGGCAGCCTACGTTCTCATTCACCGGACACGCGCGAATGCCTTGGCCTAAGCTGACCCCAACTGTCACAGCAGTCCGGTGCGACATCAACCCCTCGGCTTGATTTTCACCCTTCCCGAATGGGGTGGACTGATGTCCGAATCTTGTCGCCCCCGTGAACACGATCCGCCGATTACACCCGAATCGCCGGAATGGTCGGGCATGTCGCCGGATCACTCCGTCGGGTGATCTGCCGCTTACCCATAGTCCGTTCGGACCATTCAAGATTGGGCCCGTCGGGGGTGTTGCGCTGTGCCCGGCTTCCGTAACGTCCTCAACTGGCAGCGGTGAATATGCCGCTACCGCCGTGGGGGAGCCTCGATTCGGGAGAGGACGGCGCCGGGATGGGCTGGGTTACCGACTGGAGTGCGCAGGCAGCCTGCCGCACTACCGATCCGGATGAACTGTTCGTTCAAGGAGCGGCACAGAACAGGGCCAAGGCGGTGTGCACCGGGTGTCCGGTGCGGACCGAATGCCTGGCCGACGCGCTCGACAATCGCGTCGAGTTCGGCGTGTGGGGCGGAATGACCGAGAGGGAACGACGTGCGCTGCTGCGCCGGCGTCCCACCGTCACCTCGTGGCGACGGCTGCTCGAAACCGCCCGTACAGAGTACGAGCGCAGCACGGGCATCCTCACCATGGATGCAGACGCGGAGATCGACGTTGCGTACGAGACGTACGCGGCAGCCGGGTAGAACACGCGGCCGCCGCCTTCGTACAGACGCCTACGCTCCGGCCGGTACCCCGGCCGCGAGTCGTTCTCCGATGGCCCGCAGCCCGGCGAGGTCGTGCACATCGCCGGGCAGGGCGGCCACTTCGGCCACCGCCACCTCGGGGTGAAGCGAGGTGAATCGATCACGCGTGCGCTGTTCACGCGAGATCACCTGCATGCGTTCGGCGTGCAGGCGCAGCAGTCCTGCCGTGATCCGGTCGACGGTCGTGGTGTCGTCGCGGTGGGTGTCGTCATCGGCGCCGGGGGGTTCGGCGGCCGTGTCACGAAGTCCAGCTTTCCCGGACTCCTGATCGACAATGCCGCCGTCTTCAAGATTCTCTGCGGCGGCCAACGCCCGTTCGGCGGACAGCTGGTCGGCGCCGCTGCCGTGCACGCGGTTGAGCACCAGGCCGGCCAGCGGCATGCGCTCCGCAGCCAGCCGTTCCACGAAGTACGCCGCTTCGCGCAGCGCGTCCGGTTCGGGCGCCGCGACCACGAGGAAGGCCGTGCCGGGCGCCTGGAGCAGCCGGAAGGTAGCGTCGGCGCGTGTGCGGAAGCCGCCGAACATCGTGTCCATCGCCGCCACGAAGGTCTGGACATCCTTCAGCAGCGAAGCCCCCATCAGCTTGCTGAGGGTGCCGGTCATCATCGACATGCCGACGTTCAGGAACTTCATCCCGGCCCGGCCGCCCACCTTCGCCGGGGCCATCAGCACCCGGATGAACTTCCCGTCCAGGAAGGACCCCAGGCGTTTCGGCGCGTCGAGGAAGTCCAGCGCGGACCGGCTCGGCGGGGTGTCCACGATGATCAGGTCCCAGTCGTCCCGGGCCCGCAGCTGCCCGAGCTTCTCCATCGCCATGTACTCCTGCGTGCCCGCGAAGCCGGCCGACAGCGACTGGTAGAAGGGGTTGGCGAGGATGGCCCGGGCCCGCTCGGCGTCCGCGTGCGCCTCGACGATCTCGTCGAAGGTCCGCTTCATGTCCAGCATCATGGCGTGCAGTTCGCCGCCGTCCTGGCCGGCCTCACGGACTCTGCGCGGGGTGTTGTCCAGCGAGTCGATCCCCATCGACTGCGCGAGCCGCCGCGCCGGGTCGATGGTCAGCACGACCACCTTCCGCCCGCGTGCAGCGGCCCGTACGCCCAGTGCCGCGGCCGTGGTGGTCTTGCCGACGCCGCCCGCTCCGCAGCACACGATGATGCGGGTCTCCCGGTCGTCCAGCAGCCGGTCGATCGCCAGCCGCGGCGGTGTGTCCAGACCCACCGTCTCCACCCCCTCGCTCATTCGGCCACCGACTGCTTCCGGAGTTCCTTGGCCAGCGCGTACAGCCCGGCCAGATCCATCCCCGCCCCGAGCAGGGGCAGTTCGTACGTCGGCAGGTCCAGGTTCGACAGTACGGCGCGCTGGGCGCGTTCCAGTTCCACCCGGCCGGCGTGCTCGGCGGCCTGCGCGAGCAGCGGCTCGACCAGCCGTTCGGCCAGTCCGCCGCGCCGCGCGCCGCCCAGCCCCGCCCGGGACAGGGCCCGGGCCACTCCGGCCCGGTGGTCGCCGGCCGCGGTGCGCAGGGTGTCCTCGTCCAGGTGGTGCGGGCGGACCATGTTCACGATGACCCGGCCGACCGGCAGCCCCGCCGCGCGTAGTTCCTCGATGCCGTCCGCGGTCTCCTGGACGGGCATCTCCTCCAGGAGGGTGACCAGGTGGACCGCCGTCTCGGGGGACTTGAGCACCTTCATGACGGCTTGCGCCTGGTGGTGGATCGGTCCGAACCGGGCCAGGCCCGCCACCTCGTCGTTGACGTTCAGGAACCGGGTGATCCGCCCGGTCGGCGGCGCGTCCATGATCACGTGGTCGTAGACGTACTGCCCGGCCCTGTCCTTGCGGCGGACCGCCTCGCACGCCTTACCGGTCAGCAGCACGTCGCGCAGCCCGGGGGCGATGGTCGTCGCGAAGTCGATGGCGCCGAGCTTCTTGAGGGCGCGTCCGGCCGAGCCGAGCTTGTAGAACATCTGGAGGTAGTCCAGCAACGCCCGCTCGGCGTCGATGGCGAGCGCGAAGACCTCACCCCCGCCCGGCGCCACCGCGATCTTGCGCTCCTCGTAGGGGAGCGCTTCGGCACCGAAGAGCTGTGCGAGCCCCTGCCTGCCCTCGACCTCCACCAGAAGAGTCCGTCCGCCCTCGCGCGCGAGGGCAAGCGCGAGTGCTGCGGCGACCGTGGTCTTGCCGGTGCCGCCCTTGCCGCTGACCACCTGGAGCCTGCTCACACCGCCCGAGCCTAACCACTCGGCTCCCGGGGCGCGCATGAGCCCCGCACCACAGGCACTACCCTCGCTCCCATGACCAAGAAGTTCGAATACGCGACGGTCCCGCTGCTGGTCCACGCCACCAAGCAGATCCTGGACACCTGGGGCGAGGACGGCTGGGAGCTCGTCCAGGTCGTGCCCGGCCCGAACAACCCCGAGCAGCTCGTGGCCTACCTCAAGCGGGAGAAGGCATGAGCGGCGTCGTCGACGCGAAGCTGGCCGAGCTCGGCCTGACCCTGCCCGACGTCGTCCCGCCGCTGGCCACGTACCAGCCGGCCGTGCGGTCGGGCGCCTACGTCTACACCGCGGGCCAGCTACCGATGGTCAAGGGCAGCATGCCCATCACCGGCAAGGTCGGCGCCGAGGTCTCGCCGGAGCAGGCCAAGGAACTGGCCGCCACCTGTGCGCTGAACGCGCTGGCCGCCGTCAGGTCGGTCGTCGGCGACCTCGACAAGATCGCGCGTGTCGTGAAGGTCGTCGGCTTCGTCGCCTCGGCACCCGACTTCACCGGCCAGCCGGGCGTGCTGAACGGTGCGAGCGAGCTCCTGGGCGCCGTCCTCGGTGAGAAGGGCGTCCACGCCCGCAGCGCCGTCGGCGTGGCGGTCCTGCCGCTCGACGCGCCCGTCGAGGTCGAGATCCAGGTCGAGCTGGTCCCCGGGGCCTGATTCCCCGCGGGAGCCCTACGGAACGGGGCGGGTGCCGGACGCGGCACCCGCCCCGTTCCGGTGGCCGCGCGGCGACCGGAACGGGCGACCCTCGAACATCGGGCCGGATGGCCGTAGCATCCGGCCATGCCGAATGGTCAGCAGCAGCCCCCTGCCGGGGGCCAGTGGTACCCGCCCGAATGGCCCGACCGCATCCGCGCGCTCGCGGACGGCTCGCTCACCCCGGTGCGGCCGCGGCTCGCCGCCACCGTGATGCTCCTGCGTGATACCGCGGACGGGCCGGTCGTCCACATGCTGCGCAGAAGGGCCTCCATGGCCTTCGCCGGCGGTGCGTACGCCTATCCGGGCGGCGGGGTAGACCCCCGCGACGAGGAACAGCACGTCGGCTGGGCGGGGCCGTCCCGGGCGGACTGGGCGGCCCGACTGGGAACCGACGCCCGTACCGCCCAGGCCATCGTGTGCGGCGCCGTCCGGGAGACCTTCGAGGAGGCCGGTGTCCTGCTGGCCGGGCCGGCCCCGGACACGGTCGTCGGCGACACCACCGGCGACGACTGGGAGGCGGACCGGCGGGCCCTGGTGGCGCGGGAGCTGTCCTTCGCGGAGTTCCTCGACCGCCGCGGCCTGTGGCTGCGCTCCGACCTGCTCGGGGCGTGGGCGCGCTGGATCACTCCGGAGTTCGAGCCGCGCCGCTACGACACCTGGTTCTTCGTGGCCGCCCTCCCCGAGGGCCAGCGCACCCGCAACGCCTCCACCGAGGCCGACCGGACCGTCTGGATCCGCCCGGCCGACGCCGCCGGCGGCTACGACAAGGGCGAGCTGCTGATGATGCCGCCCACCATCTCCACCCTGCGGTCGCTGGAGCGCTACGGGCGCGCCGCGGACGCGCTCACCGCGGCCGCGTCCCAGGACCTCGCCCCGGTGCTGGCGCAGGCCGCGCTGGAGGACGGCGAGGTGGTGCTCAGCTGGCCGGGCCACGACGAGTTCACCAAGCGCGTCCGGTTCGGGCGCCCCACAGGCCCTGGAGGCCCGGTATGAGCGACGCCGCCGCACTGCCCGGACAGCCCCGTGGAGTGGTTGCCTCCGGGCCGGCGACCGCCCGGGCGGTGAACGTACTGGCCCCCAACCCGTCCGCGATGACCCTGGACGGCACCAACACCTGGCTGGTGTCCGAGCCGGACTCGGACCTCGCCGTCGTCATCGACCCCGGCCCGCTGGACGAGGGCCACCTGCGGGCGGTCCTCGCCGCCGCCGAGCAGGCGGGCAAGCGGGTCGCGCTCACCCTGCTCACCCACGGGCACCCCGACCACGCGGCGGGCGCCGGCCGTTTCGCCGAGCTCACCGGCACCGCCGTGCGCGCGCTGGACCCGGCCCTGCGGCTGGGCGGCGAGGGCCTCGCCGCCGGGGACGTGATCCGCACCGGCGGGCTGGAGCTGCGCGTGGTCGCCACCCCCGGCCACACCAGCGACTCGCTCTGCTTCCACCTGCCCGCCGACCGGGCGGTGCTGACCGGTGACACCGTCCTCGGGCGCGGCACCACGGTGGTCGCCCATCCCGACGGCCGCCTCGGCGACTACCTGGACTCCCTGCGCCGCCTGCGCTCGCTCACCGTGGACGACGGCGTGCACACCGTCCTGCCGGGCCACGGGCCGGTCCTGGACGACGCGCAGGGCGCCGTCGAGTACTACCTGGCCCACCGGGCGCACCGGCTCGCCCAGGTCGAGACCGCCGTCGAGAACGGCTTCACCACCCCCGAGGCGGTCGTCGCCGAGGTGTACGCGGATGTGGACCCCTCCCTGTGGCCGGCGGCGCAGTGGTCCGTCCGGGCCCAGCTCGAGTACCTTCAAGATCACGGATTGATCCCGGGAGGGCCTGAATGAACACCGTGTTCCTGCTCGTCGTGCTGCTGGCCACCGCCGGATGGATCACGTCCGCGGTGTCGCTGCGGGTGAAGAGCCTCCAGGTGCAGGCGGACCGCGCGGAGCGCCGCCTGGCGTTGCTGCTGGACCACCTGGGCATCGAGGAGCCGGAGCCGGCGGGCCTGGACGAGGTGCGGGCCCTGGTCCGCGAGGACCGGCAGATCCCGGCCATCAAGGCCTACCGCCGCATCACCGGCGCGGGCCTGTTGGAGGCCAAGCAGGCGGTCGAGGCGCTCGCCCTCACCGAGCCGAAGAAGTAGTTCCCGCCCCCGCGAGGCGCCGGCGGCTCTTCGTGCCGTGGCGTGCCGTGTACTCGTCGGCGAGCCACGGGCCGAGGTCCTCGACGTAACCGCGCGGTACGGCCGGGTCCGCGACCGGGTCCAGGGCCACGGCGGCCGCGGCCCGCATCTGGGCGGCGCGCTCCGGGTAGTAGCTGCCGAAGACCTCCGCGGACTCGGCCAGATCACTGGTCCAGCCGCCCCACCTCGGCATGACCAGGGTGAAGCCCGTGCGTACCAGGCGGCGGGCGAAGAGCCGGCTCAGCCGCCGGTACTCCTGCGGTGCGGAAGCCTCCCGCAGGCTCCTGCGCCACGTGGGCAGGAGCGAGGCGAGGTCGCCGTTGGTCTCACGGGCCAGCAGGCTGTCCGGCCGGTAGCGCGGCAGGTGCTCGGCCAGGTCCGCGCCGAGCAGTGGGGTGCACAGGCAGGCGAGGAACCAGCCCAGGTCGAATCGTTCCTCCTCGCCCAGCACGGTGTCCTTGTCGTGCAGCAGGACGCCGACCCCGTCGATCTGGTCGAAGTCCTCGTCGATGCCCCGCGCGAGGACCTCGGCGGTGTCGCGGTCGTCGTCCGCGGGCGGGTGGTGGAGCACCAGCAGCAGGTCGAGGTCGGAGCGGCCGGGGCGGGCCGTCCCGCGCGGCACGGACCCGTACAGGTACGCGCTGTGCAGGCGGCGCCCGTAGGCCTCGGCCGTCCGCTCGCGCGCGGCGGCCACGACGTCTCGGAACTCGCTCTGCACCTGCCCCAGGGAGCCCTCCCGCTCGAAGTAGCCGTAGGCGTCCAGACCCCTGTGTTCCATGCCTCCACTGTGCACAGATCGGGCCCGGCGGTGTCCGAGGCGCGGGCGGCCCGGGGCGGAGCCCCGCGAACGGAGCCGCCCGGACGCGCGGAAGGGTCCTGCCCGGCCGGGCAGGACCCTTCGCAACGTCAGCGGCGGTGCCGCCGTCAGCGGGAGCGCTTCGCCAGGCGCTCCACGTCCAGCAGGATCACCGCACGGGCCTCCAGGCGGAGCCAGCCGCGGCCCGCGAAGTCGGCCAGGGCCTTGTTCACGGTTTCGCGCGAGGCGCCGACGAGCTGTGCGAGCTCTTCCTGGGTGAGGTCGTGCACCACGTGGATGCCCTCTTCCGACTGCACGCCGAAGCGGCGCGACAGGTCGAGGAGGGCCCGGGCCACGCGGCCGGGGACGTCGGAGAAGACCAGGTCGGACATCTGGTCGTTGGTCTTGCGCAGGCGTCGGGCGACGGCGCGCAGAAGGGCGGTCGCGACCTCGGGCCGGGCGTTGAGCCAGGGCTGGAGGTCGCCGTGGCCGAGGCCGAGCAGCTTGACCTCGGTCAGCGCGGTGGCGGTGGCGGTGCGCGGGCCCGGGTCGAAGAGCGACAGCTCGCCGATCAGCTCGCCGGGGCCGAGGACGGCCAGCATGTTCTCGCGACCGTCGGGGGAGGTGCGGTGCAGCTTCACCTTGCCCTCGGTCACGACGTACAGCCGGTCGCCGGGGTCGCCCTCGTGGAACAGGGCGTCGCCGCGTGCGAGGGTCACCTCGCCCATGGAGGCGCGGAGCTCCGCGGCCTGCTCGTCATCGAGCGCCGCGAAGAGCGGGGCGCGCCGCAGAACGTCGTCCACGAGTCTCTCTCCTATGTCGACCAGCTCAGGGGACCGTGCTCCCCATTTTGCCGGACGGCTCAAACAGTGCGATCAATCACAAGGATGCCGGACGGACGGGCATGCTGTGCGGCGAGAGGCCAATCGGAGTGGTGTTACCAGAGGTCCGGGCGGGTGTCGGCGCCCGGCCTTAGGCTGGCCGGGTGTCCAATAAGCCGGTGAGAGCACAGGCCAAGGGGTCCGTAGGAGTGACGGACACCCCGAATTCAGCTGTGGGCGAACAAGTCCCCCCGAGGGTCCCTCCGAAGGGTGCGGCCGGCCCTCAGGGCAAAGTTTCGGCCAAGAAACCGAGGGCTGCCAAGCCGGAATCCCGCCTGGCCATGGTGCGCCGGGCGCGCCGCATCAACCGCGAGCTGGCCGAGATCTACCCGTACGCCCATCCGGAGCTCGACTTCCGCAATCCCTTCGAGCTGCTCGTCGCCACGGTGCTGTCCGCACAGACCACCGACCTGCGGGTGAACCAGACGACCCCGGCTCTTTTCGCGGCCTATCCGACCCCCGAGGACATGGCGGCGGCCGTTCCGGAGGATCTGGAGGAGCTCATCCGCCCGACCGGGTTCTTCCGGATGAAGGCCAAGTCGCTGCTGGGCCTCTCGCAGGCGCTGCGGGACGACCACGGCGGCGAGGTGCCGGGCCGGCTGGAGGACCTGGTCAAGCTGCCGGGCGTGGGCCGCAAGACCGCCAACGTGGTCCTCGGCAACGCCTTCGGCGTTCCCGGGATCACCGTGGACACCCACTTCGGCCGATTGGTGCGCCGGTGGAAGTGGACCGAGCAGGAGGACCCGGAGAAGGTCGAGGCGGACATCTGCGCGATCTTCCCCAAGAGCGAGTGGACGATGCTCTCGCACCGGGTCGTTTTCCACGGCCGCCGCATCTGCCACGCCCGCAAGCCCGCCTGTGGAGCCTGCCCGATCGCCCCGCTCTGCCCGGCGTACGGGGAGGGCGAGACGGACCCGGAGAAGGCGAAGAAGCTGCTCAAGTACGAGAAGGGCGGCCAGCCGGGCCAGCGGCTGAGCCCGCCCCCGGACTACCCGGGCCGGCCCGCGCCGCCGCTTGGCGCGGGCGCGGAGCGGCAGGCGTAGGAACGAATCGGTACCCGGACCGCGTTTGCGGTGTGGGAGACGCTGTTGACAGAGGAACGCGGACAGGGGTGCCTATGACGCGCGGTACACGGGACGAGGCCGGGGTCGCTGCGGGAGTGCGCGCGGGGGGCGGCCCGGCCGTCACCACCGCGGGGCTGCCTGACTGGCTCGATCCCGTCGTCGAGGCCGCCCGGACCGTGGAGCCGCGGCAGCTGAGCCGGTTCCTGCCGCCCGAGGACGGCCGGGGGCGACAGTCGGCCGTCCTCATCCTCTTCGGGGAGGGGCTCCGGGGTCCGGAGCTGCTCCTGATGGAGCGCGCCGGCACCCTCCGCTCGCACGCGGGCCAGCCGTCCTTCCCGGGCGGCGCACTGGACCCGCAGGACGGGGATCCGCACACCACGGGCCCGCTCTCGGCCGCGCTGCGCGAGGCCGAGGAAGAGACCGGGCTTGATCCTTCCGGCGTGCAGCTCTTCGGGGTGCTGCCCCGCCTCTACATCCCCGTCAGCGAGTTCGTCGTGACTCCGGTCCTGGGCTGGTGGCACACCCCGAGCCCGGTCGGCGTGGTGGATCCGGCCGAGACGGCCCGGGTGTTCACGGTTGCCGTGGCCGATCTCACGGACCCCGAGCACCGGGTCACGACGGTCCACCCGCGGGGCCACCTGGGCCCCGGTTTCACGGTGGAATCGGCTCTGGTCTGGGGTTTCACGGCCGGGGTGATCGACCGGATCCTGCACTTCGCAGGCTGGGAACGTCCGTGGGACCGATCACGCCAGGTCCCGCTCGACTGGCACGCGTGAGACGGTGGCCCACGTGAACGTGCTGGACATCCTGTTGTTGCTCGCCGCCGTGTGGTTCGCGATCGTCGGCTACCGCCAGGGGTTCGTCGTCGGCGTCCTGTCGGTGATCGGCTTCCTCGGCGGTGGCCTCGTCGCCGTTTCCCTGCTCCCGCTGATCTGGGACCGGGTGACGGACAACGGCACCCAGGTGTCCACCACGGTCGTCGTCATCGCCGTGGTGGCGGTCATCATCTGTGCCTCGGTCGGCCAGGCGCTGACCACCCATCTCGGCGGCAAACTCCGGCGGCAGATCACCGGTGCCCCGGCGCGGGTGCTCGACGCCACCGGCGGGGCCCTGGTCAACGTGGTCGCGATGCTGCTCGTGGCCTGGCTGATCGGCTCCGCGCTGGCCGGGACCTCGCTGCCCACCCTGGGCAAGGAGGTCCGCAACTCCAAGGTGCTCCTGGGCGTTGCGCGGGTGCTGCCCGACCAGGCGAACAGCTGGTTCTCGGACTTCAGCTCCACTCTCGCGCGCAACGGCTTCCCGCAGGTGTTCAGCCCGTTCTCCAACGAGCCCATCACCGAGGTGAAGGCGCCCGATCCGGCGCTCGCCACCAGCCCCGTAGCGGACGTGGCCAAGCGCTCGATCGTGAAGGTCGTCGGTACGGCGCCCAGCTGCAGCAAGGTACTGGAGGGCACGGGCTTCGTGTTCGCGCCCGGCAAGGTCATGACCAACGCGCACGTCGTCGGCGGGGTCGGCGAGCCGACCGTGCAGATCGGCGGCGAGGGCAGGCTGTACGACGGCAAGGTCGTGCTCTACGACTGGGAGCGCGACATCGCCGTCCTGGACGTGCCCAAGCTGAAGGCGCCGCCGCTGGAGTTCACCGACAAGGACGCGGTGAGCAGCAGCGACGCGATCGTCGCCGGTTTCCCGGAGAACGGCGCGTACGACGTCCGCCCGGCCCGGGTCCGCGGCCGGATCAACGCCAACGGACCGGACATCTACCACCGCGGTACTGTCCGACGGGACGTCTACTCGCTGTTCGCGACGGTCCGTCAGGGCAACTCCGGCGGCCCGCTGCTCACGCCCGACGGCCAGGTGTACGGCGTCGTCTTCGCGAAGTCCCTCGACGACCCGAACACCGGCTACGCCCTGACCGTGGACGAGATCCGCGAGGACATCGAGAAGGGCCGGACCGCCGAGCGCCGGGTCGAGAGCCAGGGCTGCGCCCTCTGACGCGGCGCCGCCGGGTCCCTACGTCCGTGGATGCCGCAGGCGTGCGGAGACCCAGCGGGCCCGGCGGCGCAGGATGCGGGAAATCCCGAGCCGTGGGTCGTGGCCGTGCCGGCCGGCCCTCTCGTGCGTGCCCGGCGTAGCTGCCGAGCGGCGTTCGTGCGCGGTGTCACCGTAGTCGTGCGTCCAGCTCATACTCGGCTCTGTGCCCGGGCCCCAAGGTCCGTAACCCCGTACGCGACGTCCAATTGGCCTATGCGCGCGGCAATTGAAAGCCCATAGGACGATCGGACTGCCGAACTGCCCCTCGTGCGACGGGTGGTCAGCGGTCCGGCTCGGGGTCCTTCAGCCAGTTCACCAGCTCGGTCGAGAAGGCGGCCGGGTCCTCCTCGTGCGGGAAGTGCCCGAGGCCGTCGAACAGCCTCCACCGGTAAGGGGCTTCGACGTACTCGCCGGATCCGGCGGCACTGCGCGTGCGCATCACCGGGTCGAGCGAACCGTGCAGGTGCAGCGTCGGCACCCGGACCGGCCGCTTCATCCGCCGGTTGAACTGCAGCCCGTCGGGCCGGGCCATCGACCGCATCATCCACCGGTACGGCTCGATCGAGCAGTGTGCGGTGGACGGGATGCACATGGCCCGCCGGTACACGGCGAGATCCTCCTCCTCGGGGGGACGCGGCCCCGACCAGTCGCGGATCAGGTCCCCCACGAGGGCGCCGTCGTCGGCGACGAGCTGCCGCTCGGGCAGGAAGGGCCGCTGGAAGCCCCAGATGTGTGAACTCGCCCGGGACTGACCGAAGTCCGACAGCATCGCCGAGCGCCACCGCCGAGGGTGGGGCATGGAGGACACCACGAGCCGGCGTACCAGCTTGGGCCGCATCACGGCCGCCGTCCACGCGAGGTACCCGCCCAGGTCGTGCCCGACGAGAGCGGCGTCCGGCTCGCCGAGGGACCGCACGACCCCGGTGATGTCGAGCGCCAGGTTGGCGGGGTCGTAGCCACGCGGGGTGCGGTCGCTGCCGCCGACCCCGCGCAGGTCCATCGCGACGGCCCGGTACCCGGCGTCGGCCAGAGCGGTCAGCTGGTGCCGCCAGGTCCACCAGAACTGCGGGAAGCCGTGCAGCAGCAGCACCAGCGGGCCGTCACCGAGCTCGGCGACGTGGAAGCGGGCACCGTTGGCGGCCACGTCCCGGTGCGTCACCGCTTCCCCGCCGGGGAGGCCGAGCCGCACCGCCGTGGTGGCCGTGGGCGGAATGCTGGGGTCCGGCGTGGGCGCTGTCATGAGGACGAGCGTGCCACACCCACAGCCTGGTCACTCACCGGCCGCGGGTGCGGCTTGACGGTCCCGACCAGCGCGGCGGTCTGCTTGACCGAGGCGATGGACTTCTCCGGCGGCTTGATCTTCTTGAACTTCCGTACGGCGATCAGCGCGAGGACACCCGCGATCAGCAGGAACGCGCCGCCGACGATCAGGAAGGACCAGGCCAGGCCGAGCCCCAGGTTGTGGATCCCGTACGCGGCCGCGAAGGTCAGCACCGGGAGGGAGAAGACGGCGAACACTCCTGCGACGGCGATGGAAGCGCTACCGCTGCCCACACGCTTGACGTCCTCGCGGAGTTCCGCCTTGGCCAGGGCGATCTCGTCGTGAACCAGGGCGGACATCTCGGCGGTGGCCGAGGCGACCAGCTGGCCGAGTGTGCGCTCGGCTCCCTGCGCCTCTTGGTCCACTGCGCTCATCGCTCTCTCCCTCTGTCGTCGTCCGCCACCCGGCGGCGCCGTGCGTGTCCCTGCGTCGTCCCTCAGATCATGCCGGACGGTCGGCCTCGGTGGTGGACCCGGCCGCGGTTCGCAGCGCGGCGGCCGCCGCCTTCTCCGCCTTGCGGCGGTGCTCCGCCGCCCGGTCCTCGTAGATCTTCGCCATCCGCAGGTGGTAGTCGGGGTTGTCCTCCTCGTAGATGTCCGGGATGCCGTCGTGGTCCTCGTCGCGCTCCTCGGCCTCGGTGAGCGCGCGGTAGCGGCGGTTGCGGAGCTTGAGCAGGACGCACGCGATCACGGCGGAGATGAGGGAGCCGAACAGGACGGCGGCCTTGATCTCGTCGGCGAGGGTCGCGTCGTCGGCGAAGGCGAGCTCGCCGATGAGGAGGGACACGGTGAAGCCGATGCCCGCGAGCGTGGCCACGGCGAGTACGTCGGGCCAGGCCAGGTCCTCGTTCAGCTCGGCCTTGGTGAAGCGGGCGGCCAGCCAGGTGCCGCCGAAGATGCCCACGGTCTTTCCGACGACGAGGCCGAGGACCACGCCGAGGGTCTCGGGGCGCGTGAAGACCTGTGCGATGGCCTCGTCGGAGAGCGAGACGCCGGCGGAGAAGAGGGCGAAGAGCGGCACGGCGAGTCCGGCCGAGACGGGCCGGACCAGGTGCTCGATGTGCTCGCCGGGGGAGGTTCGCTCGCCTTCCCGACGGGTGCAGCGGAGCATCAGGCCCATGGCGACGCCGGCGATGGTGGCGTGCACGCCGCTGTTGTACATCAGGCCCCAGACGACCAGGGCGAGCGGGACGTAGACGTACCAGCCCCGGACGTCGCGGCGGAGCAGGAACCAGAAGAGGGCCAGGCCCACGAGCGCGCCGCCGAGCGCCAGGAAGTTGATCTCGCTGGTGAAGAAGACCGCGATGATCAGGATGGCGAACAGGTCGTCGACGACGGCGAGGGTCAGCAGGAAGGCGCGCAGGGCCGAGGGCAGTGAGGTGCCGATGACGGCGAGGACGGCGAGCGCGAAGGCGATGTCGGTGGCCGTCGGAACCGCCCAGCCGTCCATCGAGCCGTTGCCCGTGAGGTTGACCAGGGCGTAGACCAGCGCCGGCACGGCCATGCCGCAGAGGGCTGCGATCACGGGGAGCGCGGCGGCCTTGGGATCGCGCAGGTCGCCCGCGACGAGTTCGCGCTTGAGCTCGATGCCCGCGACGAAGAAGAAGATGGCGAGGAGGCCGTCGGCCGCCCAGTGCTGGAGCGAGAGGTCCAGGCCGAGGGAGGCGGGTCCGATATGGAAGGACCGGACGCTCGCGTAGCTGTCCGATACGGCGGGGATGTTGGCCCACAGGAGGGCGGCGATCGCGGCCACCAGGAGCAGGACGCCGCCTACCGTCTCGGCGCGCAGGGCGTCGGCGATGAAGCGGCTCTCGGGCAGCGAGAGGCGGCCGAGCAGCTTGCGGCTCTTGTGGTCGGTGGGGCTGGGCGCGGCCACGGGGGGCACCTCCGGGGGCGGTTGGACGGCATGGCGGAACTCGTTGCCGACCAGACTTCCCGGCGCACCCTGTGGTCTTTCTTTACGCTTAAACACTTTACAGGGTGTACGCAACGGTGCATCCGGCGATCGTTACTTTATTCGCGAAACAGGCACCCGGCGCGTCGTGCCGAGTGCCCGTTTCCGCGTGGATCGCCGGTGTCGCCGGGTCAGTCCTCGCTGCCGGCGGCGGCCGGGAGCTTGCTCTGGATGAGGTCCATCACCGAGGAGTCGGCGAGCGTGGTGACGTCGCCGACGGCGCGGTTCTCCGCCACATCGCGCAGCAGGCGGCGCATGATCTTGCCCGAGCGGGTCTTCGGCAGCTCCTGAACCGGCAGGATCCGCTTGGGCTTGGCGATCGGGCCGAGCGTGCTGCCCACGTGGTCGCGCAGGTCAGTGACCAGGCTTCCGGTCTCGGAGGCGCTGCCGCGCAGGATGACGAAGGCCACGATGGCCTGGCCGGTGGTCTCGTCGGCGGCGCCCACCACGGCCGCCTCGGCGACCGACGGGTGCGAGACCAGTGCCGACTCGACCTCGGTGGTCGAGATGTTGTGGCCGGAGACCAGCATCACGTCGTCCACCCGGCCCAACAGCCAGATGTCGCCGTCGTCGTCCTTCTTCGCACCGTCGCCCGCGAAGTACTTGCCCTCGAAGCGCGACCAGTAGGTGTCGATGAAGCGCTGGTCGTCGCCCCAGATGGTGCGCAGCATCGACGGCCACGGCTCGGTGAGTACCAGATAGCCGCCTCCGCCGTTCGGGACCTCGTGCGCCTCGTCGTCCACGACGGTGGCGGAGATTCCGGGCAGGGCCCGCTGGGCGGATCCGGGCTTGGTGTGCGTGACGCCCGGCAGCGGGGAGATCATCATCGCGCCGGTCTCGGTCTGCCACCAGGTGTCCACGATCGGGCACCGGTCGCCGCCGATGTGCTTGCGGTACCAGACCCAGGCCTCGGGGTTGATCGGCTCGCCGACCGAGCCCAGGACGCGCAGGCTCGACAGGTCGAACTTCGCGGGGATGTCGTCGCCCCACTTCATGAACGTGCGGATGGCCGTGGGCGCCGTGTAGAGGATCGTGACGCCGTACTTCTGCACGACCTCCCAGAAGCGGCCCTGGTGGGGGGTGTCCGGCGTGCCCTCGTACATGACCTGCGTGGCGCCGTTCGCGAGCGGCCCGTAGACGATGTAGGAGTGCCCGGTCACCCAGCCGATGTCGGCCGTGCACCAGTAGACGTCGCTCTCCGGCTTCAGGTCGAAGACCGCGTGGTGGGTGTACGCCGCCTGCGTGAGGTAGCCGCCGGAGGTGTGCAGGATGCCCTTCGGCTTACCCGTGGTCCCCGAGGTGTAGAGGATGAAGAGCGGGTGCTCGGCGTCGAATGCCTGCGGGGTGTGCTCGGCGGACTGGCGGGCGACCGCATCGTGCCACCAGACGTCGCGGCCCTCGGTGAAGGAGGTGTCCTGGCCGGTGCGCCGTACCACGAGCACGTGCTCGACCTGCGGGCACTTGGCGACGGCCTCGTCGATGGCGGGCTTCAGGGCGCTGGGCTTGCCGCGGCGGTAGCCGCCGTCGGCGGTGATGACCAGCTTGGCGTCGGCGTCCTGGATGCGGGAGGCGACGGCGTCGGCGGAGAAGCCGCCGAAGACCACGGAGTGCGCGGCACCGATGCGGGCGCACGCGAGCATCGCGACGACCGCCTCGGGGATCATCGGGAGGTAGATGGCGACGCGGTCGCCGGCCTCGACGCCCAGCTCGGTGAGGGCGTTGGCGGCCCTGGAGACCTCGTCCTTGAGCTCGGCGTAGGTGATCGCGCGGCTGTCGCCGGGCTCGCCCTCGAAGTGGATGGCGACGCGGTCGCCGTTGCCGGCCTCCACGTGGCGGTCCACGCAGTTGTAGGCGACGTTCAGCCTGCCGTCGGCGAACCACTTCGCGAAGGGCGGGTTGGTCCAGTCGAGCGTCTCGGTCGGCTCGGTGGCCCAGGTCAGCCGCCGGGCCTGCTCGGCCCAGAAGCCCAGCCGGTCCGCGTCGGCCTGTGCATACGCAGCCTCTTTCACATTGGCGGCGGCGGCCAGATCGGCGGGCGGTGCGAACCGCCGCTCCTCCTTGAGCAGATTGGCCAGGCTCTCATTGCTCACGACATCTCCCTTTCCCAGGGTGTCCGTTGTGTCCCCGGGCATAGCTCATCAGTCTGCGGCCCAGGTGACAAGGGGTAACCTGAAATTGGTTTAGACCTATATCACGAAGGCGGCCCGCGCAGGAACGGCGTGCGAAGGGCCCCTCCCCGCTGCAGGGTGCGGGAAGGGGCCAAACGGTGGCACGGATATCGGAGGGTATCGGTTCAGGCGTGCTGGCCGACCGTGTCGAAGACCCTGCAGTCGAAGAAGTCATCCCCCTCGGACAGCAGATACGCCTGGGCCTCGCCCACGTGGAAGTACATCCCGTGCAGCTCCAGGGTGCCCTCCGCGAGCCTCCTGGCCACCGACTCGTGGGCCCTCAGGTGTTCCAGTTGCTGGACCACATTGGTCAGGCACAGCTGCTCCACCGCGTCCGCGGGGAGCCTGCCGGCGATCCGGGCCCAGGCGTGGTGGCGGCTGGACATCCGCGCCAGGCTGGGCAGTCCGTGCCGCAGCCAGCGGCGCAGCGGAGTCATCGCGACCCCGGGCGCCGAGCTGAGCAGGGCCTGCATGGCCCCACAGCCCGAGTGCCCGCAGACCGTGATGCTGTCCACCTGCAGCACGTCCACCGCGTACTCGATGGCCGCAGCGACGGAGTCGTCCGTGGACTCCGCGCCGGGCAGCGGCACCAGATTGCCGACGTTGCGCACGGTGAACAGGTCTCCCGGGCCGCTCGCCGTGATCATGCTGGTCACCAGCCGGGAGTCCGCGCAGGTGATGAACAGCTGCGAGGGCCGCTGCCCCTCGCGGGCCAGCCGGGCCAGCTCGTCCCGTACGTGGGGTGCTGTGTCGCGGTGGAAGGCGCTGATCCCGCTGGCCAGTTGGCCCGCGCCGCGCAGCCGGGGCGCCGGCGCCCCGGCCTGCCCCTCACCGCCCGCGGTGTCCGTGGCCGCCGCGGCCGCCATCGTCGCGGCCGTGGTGGCGGTACGGGTGGAAGCGGCGCGGTGGTCGCAGTGGTTCTGCCAGGGGGTCCAGGGACGGCAGCACTGGTGCGTCCCGCGCTGCTGGGCGCGACGCGACCGCTCGCCCTGGTGGCCGCCCTCGGCGTGGCGGACGTCGTGGCCGCTGCCCGGCGCGTGCGCCCCGCCCGGGACGTCGGCCCGGTCCGCTCCGTCGGGCGTGTGCGCTCCGCCGTCCCCGGTTTGTTCGGCCCCGGTGATCCGGGCTGCCTGTCCCGAGCGGCCGGTGACCTCCAGGGTTCCGCCGTGCGCCAGATGGGACAGCTGCCAGTCCCGGATGGTCTCGTAGGCCGCGTGGTCCATGAAGGAGCCGTCGAGCTCGAGCACGGCGTGCGCGTCGTGCGGGATCTGGCCCAGCACGCGGCTCAGCCGTGGCACCGCGAGGAAGGTCAACTGGCCGTGCGCCCGCACCTGGTGGGCGCCGCCGTCCAGCCGCTCCAGCGTGATCCGGGTCCGGGCGAGGCGGTGCAGGGCCAGGGCCACGGCGACCGCGATGCCCACGGCCACGCCCTCCAGCACCCCGCCGAGCACCACGGCCGCAATGGTCGTCCCGTAGACCAGGGCCTCCCGGTGCCGGGTGACGCTGCGCAGGTGCGTGATGCTGACCATCTGCACGCCCACCGCCATCACCAGGGCGGCCAGCGTGGCCAGCGGGATCAGGTCCAGGAGGGGCACCAGCAGGAAGGCCGCGAGCAGCACCCAGCACCCGTGGATCATGGTGGACTTCCGGCTGGCCGCGCCGGACTTGACGTTCGCCACGCTGCGCACGGCCACACCCGTGATGGGCAGCCCGCCCAGGGCTCCGGAGACGATGTTCGCCGCGCCCTGCCCGCGCAGCTCCCGGTCGAGGTCGGCGCGGGGCGGGCGGTTGTCCGTGCCCCGCTCGGAGGCGATCAGCTTGTCGGTCGCGACCGCCGAGAGCAGGGATTCCACACTTCCGACCAGGGTGATGGTCAGTACGGCGGCGATGAGGCCGAGGACCGGCCCCTCGGGCATTTCCGGAAGGGCGTGGCTGCGCCAGGACGGCAGGTCCACCCGAGGCAGGCTGAGCCCGGCCAGTGCGGCGACGGCGGTTGCCGTGGCGACGGCGGCGAGGGGTGCCGGCACCTTGCGCAGTGCACGGCCCGGCCGCCCGGGCAGCCGCGGCCAGCCGAGCAGGACGACCAGGGTCAGTGCGCTGACTCCGAGCGCCACCGGGTGCAGGTCCGCCAGCTGGGCAGGCAGGCCGAGGACGTTCGCCACGGCCGAGCTCTGCGGAGTGCCGCCGAGCACGATGTGCAGTTGGGCCAGTGCGATCGTCACGCCGATGCCCGCGAGCATGCCGTGCACGATGGCAGGGCTGACCATGAGCGCGGACCGGGCGGTGCGCAGGGCGGCGAGGCCGAGCTGACAGACACCGGCGAGCACGGTGATGGCGCACGTGGTGCGCCATCCGTACCGCTGGATCAACTCGGCGGTGACCACGGTGAGTCCGGCGGCCGGCCCGCTGACCTGGAGGGGGGCGCCGCCCAGGCGTCCGGCGACGATCCCACCCACCGCGGCCGCGACCAGGCCCGCCTGCAGAGGGGCTCCGGTGGCGAGGGCGATGCCGAGGGAGAGCGGGATGGCGATCAGGAAGACGGTGATGGAGGCGGAGAGGTCCGCGGGGAGGTCTTTGCGGACCCCTCGGGGTGTGCTGGTGGGGGAAGTGGCTGTCATGGGGTCCCGTCTCCTCGGGGATGAGGGGTGAAGCGGCGGGAATCTCAACACTCAGTAAATGGATGGTAATGGAGAGTAAAGATGAGTAGCGAACAATTCGGGCAAATGGACTACGAATTAGCACTCATGGGTGATTAAGCATTTTGTCCGGCTTGTCATACCTTCCTCGTCCGGGGCCGCATGGGACGTTGCGGCGCGGAAGTCCTGCGATGCAACAGCGAGGGAGAGGTGGGGCGGATGATCGCCGCCACGAAGAAGATCGCCGGCGGCCTGGTCGCCACGGCGCTGGTCCTGGGCGTCGCCGGGTGCACCGCCTCGGAACCCGCGAAGCGCCCGGCCGCCGGAGGCCCCAACGCGCTCAAGGCTGCACCTGAGGCCCCCGGCAGCGTCAACCGTCCCATCGGTGACGGCTCGACCGCGTACACCGGACCGCAGCCGAACGTGCGGAAGCCCCAGAAGATGAAGCCGGGGGAGAAGCCCCCGCAGTTCGTGGTGTTCTCGTGGGACGGGGCCGGCGAGGACAGTCAGAAGCTCTTCTCGCACTTTCGCGAGGTCGGCAAGAAGTACGACGCCCGGATGACGTACTTCCTCAGCGGCGTGTACATGCTCCCTGAGGAGAAGCGTTTCCTCTACACCGCTCCGCAGCACTCGCCCGGCCGCTCCGACATCGGCTTCGGCGACCTCCAGGGCATCAAGGACACTGCCGCCCAGGTCCGCGCGGCCTGGCTGGAGGGCAACGAGATCGGCACCCACTTCAACGGGCACTTCTGCGGGCCCGACGGCGGCGTCGGGACGTGGTCCGTGGAGGAGTGGAGGAGCGAGATCGACCAGGCCAAGTCCTTCGTCAAGAACTGGAAGACCAATGCGGGCCTGAAGAAGGAAGAGGCGCTCCCCTTCGACTACGACAAGGAGCTCATCGGTGCCCGCACCCCCTGCCTCGAAGGCCAGAAGAACTTCATGCTGGCTGCGAAGGACATGGGATTCCGCTACGACTCCAGCGGGATCAGCAAGCAGATCTGGCCCAAGAAGACCGATGGGCTCTGGGACATCCCGCTCCAGTTGGTGCCCATGCCGGGACGCGCCTTCGACACCCTGAGCATGGACTACAACTACATGGTCAACCAGTCCGGGACGACTTCGCAGGGCGACCCCTCGCAGCATGCCTACTGGGGCGACCAGATGCGTGACGGCCTGCGGCAGGCCTTCGACCGCGTCTACCAGGGCAACCGTGCGCCGCTGATCATCGGCAACCACTTCGAGTCCTGGAACGGCGGCACCTACATGCGTGCCGTCGAGGAGTCGATCAAGGGCATGTGCACGCAGAAGGAGGTCCGCTGCGTGCCGTTCCGGGAACTGGTGGACTGGTTGGACGCCCAGGACCCGAAGGCCTTGGAGTGGATGCGCACCCTCGACGTCGGCGAGGCGCCGAAGGAGGGCTGGACGAAGTTCCTGACCGTGGGGCCGCCGGCGCCGCCGGCCGCCCCCGCCGGCGTCAAGCCGGCTGCGGAGCCGGCCGAGGGGACTGGTGACGAGGGCTGACGACCTCCTCAGCGCTCGCGCCGCCGTCGATAGCGCCGGGGGTGCGCAGGCCCTCGCGCAGGACGAAGCCGGGGTCGACCTGCTCCGCCAGGTCGGCTCCGGTCCTGGCGTTGCCCCAGCTCTCGGCGTTCTTGAGGTGGAAGCCCACCATCTGCTCGGTGTACCGGGTCCAGTCGCGGTGCGCGTAGGAGTCGTCGGCGGTGTCCTGGAGCGCCTGGAACGCGAACCGATTGGCCGCCTCCAGCAGTTCGAAGGAGGCCGGGCGGCCCTTCTCCATCGCCCGCACCCAGTCGGAGTGTCCGACGGTGACCAGTAGGTCCTCGCCGACCTCGTCCTGGAGGAACTCGATGTCCTCGGGGCCCTGCACCTTGTTGCCGACGACCTTGAGGGCGACCCCGAAGTCCCGGGCGTACTCCTTGTACTGGCGGTACACGGAGACGCCCTTGCGCGTCGGCTCGGCGACCAGGAAGGTCATGTCGAAGCGGGTGAACAGGCCCGAGGCGAAGGAGTCCGAGCCCGCCGTCATGTCGACGACCACGTACTCGTCGGGCCCGTCGACGAGGTGGTTGAGGCAGAGCTCGACCGCACCGACCTTGGAGTGGTAACAGGCCACGCCCAAGTCGGCTTCGGTGAACGGCCCCGTCGCCATGAGGCGTACGGGCCCGCCGTCGAGCACGACCGTTCGCGCGCAGGCCTCGTACACCGGGTTGTCCTCGGTGACGCGCAGGAGGCGTGAGCCCCGGCCGGGCGGGGTGGTCTTGATCATCGTCTCCGCGGACGCGATGCGCGGGTTGGAGCCCCGCAGGTACTCCTTGATCAGGGGCAGGTGGGCGCCCAGGGCGGGCAGCGAGGCCGCCTCGTCCTCGGTGAGCCCGAGCGCGGCGCCCAGGTGCTGGTTGATGTCGGCGTCCACCGCGACGACGGGGGCCTCATTGGCGGCGAGGTGGCGGATGAAGAGGGAGGACAGCGTGGTCTTGCCGCTGCCGCCCTTTCCCACGAAAGCGATCTTCATGTTCACCAAGCGTAGCGGCTGCGTAGCGCTGAGTTGTCAAGGTGAGTGAAGAAGACCACTCCAAGGAGGGGTCGGTGTCGCGCCCGCACAGTGCGTAGGCTCCCTACTTATGAGTAGCGCTTCTGACCCGTTGGCCGCCCTGGCCGGGCTGCCGGGTGTCGCCGATTCCGTGGATTCCGTACGCAAGGCCGTGGACCGGGTCTACGGGCACCGGGTGATGCGCCGCCGCAGCGGTGAGATCACCTCGGAGGCCGCCCTGCGCGGCGCCCGCGGCAGCGCGGCGCTGTCCGGCGCGGACTGGGCTCTGGAAGAGGTGCGGCGGCGTACCGACTTCGGCTCGGAACCGGAGGCGCTCACCGTGGGGGCTGCGCTGCGGCTCACGGCGGAGGCCGGGCAGCTGCTCAGCATCTGGCGCCAGTCCCCGCTGCGCGTCCTGGCGCGCCTGCATCTCGTCGCGGTCGGCTCCACGGCCGGGGGCGACGTGGTGGGCCGCCCGCGCCTCGCCGGCGAGTCGGTGGTCGAGCCGCTGGTGGAGGCGCCGCTGCCGACGGCGGACGAAGTCGCCGGCCGCCTCGACGGCCTGTCCCGGATCGTCATCGCGGGCGGTTCGGCCCCGGCCCTGGTCACGGCGGCGGTCGTGCACGGTGAGTTGCTGGCGCTGCGGCCGTTCGGCTCCTACAACGGGCTGGTCGCGCGCGCGGCCGAGCGCATCGTCCTGATCAACAGCGGCCTGGACCCCAAGGCGATCTGCCCGGCGGAGGTCGGTCACGCCGAGCAGGGCGCCGAGGCCTATCTGGCCGCCTTCGCGGGCTATCTCTCCGGGACCCCGGAGGGTGTGGCGGCCTGGATTGCGCACTGTGGACGTGCGATCGAGCTCGGCGTGCGGGAGTCGACGGCGGTCTGCGAGGCCCTGCAGCGCGGCGCGGCCTGAACCGGTCGCGAGGTTCCGGGCCCGGACATGGGTTGCGGCGACACCGTACTGCTCTGGTGTCGCCGCTGGCACTTACGCCCAGTTACCAAGCGTCCTCGAAGGTTGCCCATCAGGTCGGGTACTTTGCCCGTCACCTGGTGCGGCTGGCCCGTAATCGACGGGTCGACGTCGCGTGGGTGCTCGGCGTTCATGCTTCGGTCCGTGGGCCTTACTGCGTTTTAAAGATGATCCTCTCGGATGTTCTTTGGTCTCGCGGGCCGTTGCTTTATTTGTACTCCGCTTCGCTGCTATGCGAAACCCCTGGCTCCACTTTTTACTTTCCGGACGACCGGGGGCGAACCGGGCAGCCTGAATCGGTGCAGGTGGGGCAATCAGCCTGAGGCGGCCGCCGACAGGGTGTGGGCCCGGCGGCGGCTCGCGTACCAGACGAGCCCGGCCGTGGCGGCTGCCGCGCCCACCGCTGCTGCGGCGATCAGCGCCGGGCGGGCGGGCATCGACAGCCCGGGGAGCCGCTGCTTCAGCCGGACGGGCCGGCTGAAGACCAGCACCGGCCATTCGCGTGCCGTCGCTTCCCGGCGCAGCGCCCGATCGGGGTTGACCGCGTGCGGGTGCCCGACCGCTTCCAGCATCGGGATGTCGGTCGCCGAGTCGCTGTAGGCGTAGCACCGGGAGAGGTCGTAGCCCTCGGACTCGGCGAGCTCCCGTACGGCCTCCGCCTTGGTGGGCCCGTAGGCGTAGTAGTCGATCTCACCGGTGAAGCAGCCGTCCTCACCCACGACCATGCGCGTGGCGACGACCCGGTCCGCGCCGAGCATCTCCCCGATCGGCTCGACCACCTCGGCTCCGGAGGTCGACACGATCACCACGTCGCGGCCGGCCGTGTGGTGGGCCTCGATCAGGGAGGCGGCTTCGTCGTAGATGATGGGGTCGATGAGGTCGTGCAGGGTTTCCGCGACGATCTCCCGCACCTGCTGCACGTTCCATCCCTTGCAGAGGGCGGACAGGTACTCCCGCATCCGTTCCATCTGATCGTGGTCGGCGCCGCCGGCCAGGAAGATGAACTGGATGTATGCGGTCCGCAACACGGCTCGCCGGTTGATCAGGCCGCCTTGGTAGAAGGACTTGCTGAACGTCAGGGTGCTCGACTTCGCAATGACCGTCTTGTCCAGATCGAAGAAGGCGGCGGTGCGGGGCGAGGAGTGCGGCATGGGCTGATTTTCCACGCACCGAGCATATGCGCCCACCATTCGGCGTAAGGTGTGGCGCGTGGGTTTGCCTGAGAGGGCTCTCGGGTACACCATGGAAGTCACGGATCGTTCGCGACCGTGCTAACCCGGTCTGGCTCCTCCCCCCCCGAGTCGGACCGTGGGGACGACCCCCGCTCTCCCCCCCGGCGGGGGTCGTCGCATGTCCGGACGCAGTTCGCGTCCCTTGCTCCGGCCCTGAACGGCCATCTCCTCGGCCCTCCTCCTGTGTGGGGCGCGCCGGTTCCGCACCCTCACCACGTCAGACTCGTGACGCTGCGTAGTGATTCCCGTGCGCTCTGGAACTCACCTGTGAGAGTGACCGGGTTATTCACAATCGATGGGTTGTCCACAGTTATTGGGCAAGATCCACTTCTTTTTCCCGATCCCTGCACGGTGATTCCAGCCGCGAAGTCCGCGGCGCTGGGGATTTGCAGTGAGAAGGGGGCGGAGATCGTGGCTCGATCGAAGTCGTGCGAAACGCCGAAGTCCGTGAGGAACGGAAGGGAGCAGGAGGCGGGCAGCGGCGCAGCAGCCGCGCCCGCGGCCGGGACCGCTGGGGGACGACCGCTGATCATCACCGAAGACCCCCTGCTGCTCGACGACTTGCTGCGGCTGTGCGCGGCGGCGGGGGCCGAACCGCACGTGCTCCACACGATGCCGGCGCGCGGCGGCGCGGTCGTGGAAGCGGAGGGCGGATCCGTCCCGAGCGGGGTCGATCCGGCCGTTTCCGCGACTGGCTTCAACACGGGCGGTGCTGGCTGGGAGTCGGCCCCTCTCGTGCTGGTCGGGGACGACGCCGCGAGGCGTGTGCGGGGTGCGCCGCGCAGGACCGGGGTCTTCCTCGTCGGACGGGACCCGGACGATCCCCTCGTGTGGCAAAGGGCGGTGGAGATCGGCGCCGAGGAGGTGCTGCGCCTCCCCGACGCCGAGAGCCGGCTCGTGGACCGGATCGCCGACGTCGTCGAAGGGGCCGGACGGCCCGCCCTCGCCGTCGGCGTGATCGGGGGCAGTGGCGGGGCGGGCGCCTCCACCCTCGCCTGCGCCCTCGCCGTCCGTGCCGCCCGTGCCGGTGAGCGGACCATGCTCATCGACGGCGACCCCTTGGGCGGCGGCATGGACGTCCTGCTCGGCGGCGAGGGTGCCGAGGGGCTGCGCTGGCCGGACTTCGCGGCCTCCCGGGGACGGGTCGGAGCCGGAGCGCTGGAGGAGTCCCTGCCCGAACTGCACGACCTGCGGGTGCTCAGCTGGGACCGGGGAGACCGTGTGGTCGTGCCTCCGGCCGCTGTCCGCGCGGTGGTGGCCGCGGCGCGCCGCCGGGGCGGCGTCGTCGTGGTCGACCTCCCGCGCCGGGTGGACGAGGCCGTGGCCGAGGTCCTCGCTCAGCTTGACCTGGTGCTGATGGTGGTGCCGGGTGAGCTGCGTTCGGTGGCGGCGGCGGGACGGGTGGCCGCCGGGGTGCGGATGGTGGCCCGGGACGTCCGCGTCGTCGTCCGGGGCCGCTGCCCCGGCGGTCTCGATCCGGAGTCCGTCGCAGGGCTGTTGGGGGCTCCGCTGGCCGGTGAGGTGCCCGTCGAGGTCGGGCTCCCGGGACGGGTGGCCGAGGGGGAGCCGCCGGGGGCGCAGGGGCGCGGTGCTCTCTCCCGCTTCTGCGACGGCTTCTGGCAGCGGGCCCTCGGCGCCGGTCAGGGGGTGCCGGCATGAGCGCGGTACTGCTGGACGCGGTGCGCCGGCGGCTTGCCGAGAGCGGGGCGGAGCCGACCCCGGCGCGGGTGGCGGCCGCCCTGCGCGCACAGGGCAGGCTGCTGGGCGACGAAGAAGTACTGGGTGCGGCAGCTGAGTTGCGCTCCGAACTGGTCGGTGCGGGCCCGCTGGAGCCGCTCCTGGCTGATCCGGAGGTGACCGACGTGCTGGTGGCCGCCCCGGACCGGGTGTGGGTGGACCGCGGGGGCGGGCTGGAGCTGACGGGGGTGACCTTCGACGACGCGGGATCCGTGCGCAGGCTCGCCCAGCGGCTGGCCGCTGTGGCCGGGCGGCGGCTCGACGACGCCCGGCCCTGGGTGGACGCCCGGATGCCCGACGGCACGCGGCTGCACGCCGTGCTGCCACCGGTCGCGGTCGGCTCGGCTTGCCTCTCTCTGCGGGTGGTGCGGCCGCGGGCTTTCACACTGGACGAGCTCGTCGCGGCGGGCACGCTGCCACCGGGCGGGCAGCGGCTGTTGCGGGACATGGTCGAGGCCCGGTTGTCATTCCTCGTCTCCGGCGGGACCGGGACCGGCAAGACCACTTTGCTCAGTGCCCTGTTGGGGCTGGTCGGGCCGGGCGAGCGGATCGTGCTGGCCGAGGATTCGGCCGAGCTGCGCCCCGACCATCCGCACGTGGTGCGGCTGGAGACCCGGCCGGCCAATCAGGAGGGGGCGGGGCTGGTCACGCTGGCGGACCTGGTCCGGCAGGCGCTGCGGATGAGGCCCGACCGGCTGGTGGTCGGCGAGGTGCGCGGCGCCGAAGTGGCGGACCTGCTCGCGGCGCTGAACACCGGTCACGAGGGGGGATGCGGCACGGTGCACGCCAACGCGGCCGCTCACGTCCCGGCCCGGCTGGAGGCGCTGGGGACGGCCGCGGGGCTCGACCGGGGCGCACTGCACAGCCAATTGGCCGCCGCGCTGACCCTGGTGCTGCACCTGGTGCGGGACCGGGAAGGGCGGCGCCGGGTGGCCGAGGTGCATGTGCTGGAGCGGGACGCCGCCGGACTGGTGGTGACCGTACCGGCGCTGAGGTGGGCAGCCCGGGGCTTCGTACGGGAGCAGGGCTGGGACCGGCTGCGCCCCCTGCTGCGAGGTGCCCGGTGAGCGCCGGGGCGGTGCTGCCGCTGCCGCTGTTCGCCGGAGTGCTGTGCGCGGGCGCGGCCGCCTGGGGGATCACCGGCGGCGACCGGGGGTCCCGGCGGGCCAGGGCGGTGCTCGCCGGAGGGTGGCAGCCGCCCGGGTGCGGACGCCCGCCGCGCCGCGAGCTGCTGCTGGGCGCCCTGCGGGTGCGGGCCGGGCGGTGGCGGGAGTGGGCCTGCCTCGCGGCCGGGGCGGTGATCGCGGTCCTGGGCGGGTCGGTGCTCCCGCTGCTGGTCGGGGCGGGAGCGGTACCACTGGTGCGGCGCTGGCTGCGGGCGCGGGCGTGCGAGCGGGCCCGCACCGCCCGGGCCGCCGAGGTGGTGGCCCTGTGCGGGGCGGCGGTGGGCGAGCTGCGGGCCGGAGCCCAGCCCGGGCAGGCGCTGACGGCGGCCATGCGGCGGACGGCCGCCGGCCCGGGTGGTCCGGGTGCGGCGGAAGCGGGTGTGCTGGCTGCCGCGGCGTTCGGCGGGGATGTGTCCGGGGCGCTGCGCCAGGCGGCCAAGGAGCCCGGAGCGGAGGGGCTGGCCGGGATGGCCGCCTGCTGGCGGGTGTCGGCGGACGGCGGTGCGGGGCTGGCCGCCGGGCTGGACCGGCTGGAGGGAGCCCTGCGGGCCGAGCGGGACCGGCAGGAGTCGCTGCGGGCCCAGTTGGCGGGCGCGCGGTCGACGGTGCTGGTGCTCGCGCTGCTCCCGCTGGTGGGTCTGTTGATCGGCACCGGGCTGGGCGCGAACCCGTTGCGGGTTCTGCTGCACACCCCCATGGGGTGGGGCTGCCTGCTGGCGGGCGGGGTGCTGGAGGCGCTGGGGCTCTTGTGGTGCCGGCGGATCGTCCGGGCGGGCGAACGGTGATGGCCGGATTCTTCGTCCACAGGCTGGGGATCGTCCTGGGTGCGGCGGCGGCCCTGTGGATGGTGTCGGCTTTGGCGGCGCGGGTCAGGGAGCGCGCCGTCCGGCGCAGGACCGCGGCGCTGCTGGGTGCGCGGTCAGTGCCGCGCGGGCCGGTGTCGGATTCCGTGCTGCGAAGGGCGGCGGTGGCGTGGGCCGCTCCGGCCGGGGCGCTGCTGGCGGGCTGGGTGCTCGTCGGCGGAGCGACCGGTGCGGCTGTCGGCTGTCTGGCCGCGGCCGTGGTGCGGCGCCTGCGGTCCGGGCCGCAGACGGCCCGGGCGGATCCGCAGGAGGGCGAGCGCCAGCTGCCGTTCGCCGCCGATCTGCTGGCCGCGTGCCTGGCGGCCGGAGCCGGGCCGGTGGAGGCGGCGGAGGTGGTGGGCGAGTCGCTGGGCGGACCGGTGGGCGAACGGCTTGCGAGCGCCGGGGCGGAGCTGCGGCTCGGCAGCGAACCGGGTTCGGGGTGGGGGAGGTTGGCGGAGATACCGGGTGCCCGGGGACTCGCCGAATGCCTGGAGCGGGCCGCGCGGACCGGTGCGCCCGCGGCGGAGCCGATGTCGCGGCTCGCCTCCGGGCTCCGGGAGGACCGGGCCCGCCGGGCCGGGGCCAGGGCGCAGCGGGCGGCGGTCCTCGTCACCGCACCGGTGGGGCTGTGCTTCCTTCCCGCATTTCTTTCGATCGGGGTCGCGCCGGTGGTGATCGGTATGGCCTCAGGACTTCTCTCCAGCCCCTGAAGTCGCAATGACCACACAAATAACGGAAATCCACAGGAGACTGCCATGAGGATCATCTGGTTTCGTGTGCGGACGGCTCTTGCCGGCCGCCGGAGTGATACGGGGATGTCCACGTCGGAATACGCGATGGGCACGATCGCGGCCTGTGCGTTCGCTGCCGTTCTCTACAAGGTGGTGACGAGTGACGTCGTCGCCACGGCCCTTCAGTCCACCATCGGGAAGGCGCTCGATGTGCCGTTCTGAGGAGAAGTCCGGTGGCCGCGGCCGGGGAATGCGGGACCGGGGATATGTGACGGCGGAGGCGGCCCTGGTGATTCCGGCGCTGGTGCTCTTCGCGGCGTCGCTGGTGTGGGCCCTGATGGCGGCGGCCGGACAGATCCGGTGCGTGGACGCGGCCCGGGCGGGCGCCCGGGCCGCGTCCAGGTCGGAGCCCCCGGAGGTGGCGGTGGCGGCGGCCCGCGAGGCCGCGCCGGCGGGGGCCCGGGTGGAGCTGGAGCGGGTGGGCGACCTCTGGCGGGTGCGGGTCGTGGCGCCGGCCCCGGGGCCGGCCGGCATACCGCTGCGGCTGGGCGCGCAGGTGGTGGCCCTCGCCGAGGACAGCGTGGGGCCGCCACCGTGAGCCGGAACCGCGACCGGGGCTCGGCCACGGTCTGGGCGGCGCTGGTGGCGACGGCGCTGGGCGCGGTGTTCGCGGGCGTGCTGCTGCTCGGCCAGGCCGTCCTGGCCCGCCACCGGGCGGCGGCGGCAGCCGACCTGGCGGCGCTCGCCGCGGCGGCCACCTGGGCGCACGGGCCGGACACCGCCTGCACCACGGCGCTCCGGGTGGCCCGGGCGCAGGGTGCGGAGCTCGCCTGGTGCCACCTCGGGGGCGAAGTCGCCGACGTGGCCGCCCGGGTCGCGGCGGGCCCGTTCAGGCCCGAGATCCGAGCCCGCGCGGGGCCGCCCCGGGAGCCGACGGGCTGACGCCGTGCCGCGCCGGGGACCTGCCGGGGAGAGCCCGGCGAGGTGTGGGGTGGGAGCGCACCGGCGCAGCCGGGGGCCGAGGTGCGCCCCCGGGTGTGTCCCGCGGGTCAGGGGGCGGGGGAGGGGTTCCGCGGGGACTCGGAGAGGAGGCGGGTGAGCAGTCGGACGGCACCGCGTTTGTGCAGGGGGTCGTTGCCGTTGCCGCACTTGGGGGACTGGATGCAAGACGGGCAGCCGGACTCGCACTCGCAAGCGGCGATCGCGTCGCGGGTCGCCGTCAGCCAGGCGCGGGCCGTGTGGAAGGCCCGCTCGGCGAAGCCGGCGCCGCCGGGGTGGCCGTCGTAGACGAAGACCGTGGGGAGGAGGGTGTCGGGATGCAGTGGCACGGACACGCCGCCGATGTCCCAGCGGTCGCAGGTGGCGAACAGCGGCAGCATGCCGATGGCGGCGTGTTCCGCGGCGTGCAGGGCGCCGCCGAGGATTTCGGGGTTGATCCGCGCTTCGTCGAGCTGGTCCTCGGTCACCGTCCACCAGACGGCCCTGGTGCGCAGGGTGCGGGGCGGCAGGTCCAGCTTGGCCTCGCCGAGGACCTCGCCGGTGATCAGTTTGCGGCGCAGGTAGGAGACGACCTGGTTGGTCACCTCCACGGAGCCGAAGCAGAGCCGGGCCGAGCCCCAGGGGATCTCGGTCTCGGTCTCCAGGACGGAGAGGGAGGTGGTGTCCCGGGCCGTGGTGGAGAAGGGCGGGTCCGCCGCCTCCACGAGGGCCGCGGAGCCCTCCAGGTCCAGGTGCCGCACCAGGTAGGTGCGGCCCTGGTGGAGGTGGACGGCCCCCTCGTGGACGGCGGTGTGGGCCGCCGATTCGTCGACGGTGCCCAGCAGCCGTCCGGTGGAGGCCTCGACGATCTGCACCGGGCGACCGCCGCCGCCCCGAATGTCGGTCAGGTCCGAGGCCCGCTCCCGGCGGGTCCAGTGCCAGCCGGTCGCCCGGCGGCGCAGCAGCCTGGCCGCCTCCAGCTGGGGCAGGAGCTCCCCGGTGGCCGGGCCGAAGAGCCCCAGGTCCGCTTCGGTCAGCGGGAGCTCCTCGGCCGCCGCGCACAGGTGGGGGGCGAGGACGTACGGGTTGTCGGGGTCCAGGACGGTGGCTTCCACCGGTTGGCGGAACAGTGCTTCCGGATGGTGCACCAGGTAGGTGTCGAGCGGATCGTCCCGGGCGATCAGCACCGCCAGGGCGCCCCGGCCCGAGCGCCCGGCTCGGCCCGCCTGCTGCCACAGGGAGGCCCGCGTTCCCGGGTAGCCGGTGATCAGTACGGCGTCCAGGCCGGAGACGTCCACGCCCAGCTCCAGGGCGGTCGTGGCGGCCAGTCCCAGCAGCTCGCCGGAGTGCAGCGCCCGCTCCAGGGCCCGGCGCTCCTCGGGCAGGTAGCCGCCCCGGTAGGCCGCGACCCGCCGGGGCAGGGACCGGTCCACCTCCGCGAGGCGTTCCCGCGCGATCACGGAGATCAGCTCGGCGCCGCGCCGGGAGCGCACGAAGGCGACCGTCCGGACGCCCTGGATCACCAGATCGGTCAGTAGGTCGGCGGTCTCCGCGGTGGCCGTACGGCGGACGGGGGCACCCTTCTCGCCCCGCAGGTCGGTGAGCAGCGGCGGCTCCCACAGGGCGAAGACCACCTCGCCGCGCGGTGAGGCGTCGTCGGTGATCTCCGTCACGGGTACGCCGGTCAGCCGGGAGGCGGCGGACGCCGGGTCGCTCGCGGTGGCGGAGGCCAGCAGGAACACCGGATCGGAGCCGTAGCGGGCGCACAGCCGCCGCAGCCGGCGCAGGACCTGCGCCACGTGGGAGCCGAACACCCCGCGGTAGGTGTGGCACTCGTCGATCACCACGTAGCGCAGGGCGCGCAGGAACGCGGACCAGCGCGGGTGGGCCGGGAGGATCCCGCGGTGCAGCATGTCGGGGTTGGTCAGGACGTAGTTGGCGTACTGGCGCACCCATTCGCGCTCCTCGACGGGCGTGTCCCCGTCGTAGACCGCGGGGCGGATGGCGTTGCCCAGCGGGGCGGCCAGGTCCCTTACGGCACGCCGCTGGTCGGCCGCCAGGGCCTTGGTGGGGGCCAGGTACAGGGCGGTCGTGCCCCGGCCGTTCGGTGCCTGCGCGCCGTCCGCGAGGGCCGAGAGGACGGGGGCGAGGTAGGCCAGGGACTTCCCCGACGCGGTGCCGGTGGCCACGACGACGGACTCGCCGTCCAGGGCGTGCTCGGCGGCCGCGGCCTGGTGTTCCCACGGATGGCCGATCCCGGCGGACTGGATGGCCGCTACGACATCCGTTCGGATGCGGTCGGGCCAGACTGCATGACGGCCCTCCCGAGGGGGCAAGTGCTCCGTATGGGTGATGCGCGCAGAGCGGGAAGGCCCCCGTGACAGGCGGTCCAGGACCGTGCCGGGGGTGGGTCGGGAGTCCGCGTCTGCCGTGGGCCGTCCGGGACCGTGAGTGTTGGCCATCGGGACCGAGTGTGTCACCGGCGTGCGGGACAATGGTCGGAAGGCGTCGTGCGCGCCTGCCGGTAAGTGATTGAATGCCATTGCGGCAGCCAATCCCTCACCTACCTTCGGGTGGGGAGGCCCCTGGGGGGCGCCGCTCGATAGCAAGGTGCTGGAGGATCCGTGGACCTGTCCCTGTCGACTCGCACTGTCGGCGACCGTACGGTCGTGGAGGTCGGTGGCGAGATTGATGTGTATACCGCGCCCAAGCTGCGCGAGCAGTTGGTCGAGTTGGTGAACGACGGCAGCTACCACCTGGTCGTCGACATGGAGCGAGTGGACTTCCTCGACTCCACCGGACTGGGTGTGCTCGTGGGAGGTCTCAAGCGCGTCCGTGCGCACGAGGGTTCGCTCCGCCTGGTGTGCAACCAGGAGCGCATCCTGAAGATTTTCCGCATCACCGGTCTGACCAAGGTGTTCCCGATCCACACCACGGTGGACGACGCCGTCAACGCCACCGACTGACGGCTCCAGGCGGCCCCCGGCAGTCTCCGGGCAGCTTGGGGGCCGGCAAGGAGAGCAGGGGCACCGGGCCATTGACGGTCCGGGCCTCTGGCAAGGCACGCCCGTAGTCCGAGGGGGATGCGCATGGCCACCGTTGAACTGCGCTTCAGCGCCCAGCCCGAACACGTCCGGACGGCCCGCCTGGTCGCGGCCGCCGTGGCGCGCAGGGCCGGCGTGGAGGAAGCCGTCCTCGACGAGGTCCGCCTCGCCGTGGGCGAGGCCTGTTCGCGTGCCGTCGGACTCCACCGGAGCAACGGGCTGGTCGCACCCGTGCGGGTGGTGCTGACCGAAGAGGACAAGACGTTCTCCATCGAGGTCGGCGACGAGGTGCCCGGCCCCGGCGGGATCCCCGCCGACACCGTGTCCGGCATGGCCGCCGTCCAGGACTCCGACGGGGACACCGAGGACGAGATGGGGCTCGCGGTGATCAGCGGGCTCGTCGACGACGTCGAGGTGACCAGTGGGGAATCGGGCGGGACCATCCGGATGAGCTGGCCCGTCTCGGCGCCCTCCGATCTTTCGTGAGATCCGCGGAGCGCGCATTCCCTCCTATCTTCTGATCTTTATCAAGGCCCTGCTGAGCAGGGCCTTTTTCATTTCCCTGGATCAATGACCATCCGTCAACGCCTTTGCCCCATTACCGCTTTCGAGGGTAATGGAGTGACGTGATCTATTGCTGAGGAGCAGGAGCACGCCAATTGTGTTTCCTGCGCACTGTTTTGATCGGTGTGCGCTCCCTACAATCCGTCCACATCTTGAGCTCATCACGTCAAGGAGGACGAATGACGGGGCTCTTCACCCCTCTCGCGCCGGATAGCGCCGCTGATCTGGCATCCGCAGTACTCACCGATGACAATCGGCTCATCGTGATGGTCATTGCGGCCGTCGCACTCGCCGCACTCGTCGTCGCGCAGTTCCTGGTCCGCCAGGTCCTCGCCGCCGACGAGGGAACCGACAGCATGAAGAAGATCGCCGCCGCCGTCCAGGAAGGCGCCAACGCCTACCTCGGCAGGCAGCTGCGCACGCTGGCCATCTTCGCCGTCGTGGTCTTCTTCCTGCTCTTCCTGCTCCCCGCCGACGACTGGAATCAGCGGGCGGGACGCTCCGCCTTCTTCCTCGTCGGCGCCATCTTCTCGGCGGCCACCGGCTACATCGGCATGCGCCTCGCGGTCCGCGCCAACGTGCGCGTCGCCGCTGCCGCCCGCCAGGCCACCCCCGCCGAGGGGGAGCCCGCCAAGGACCTGACCACGGTCTCCCACCAGGCGATGAAGATCGCCTTCCGTACGGGTGGCGTGGTCGGCATGTTCACCGTCGGGCTCGGCCTCCTCGGCGCCTCCTGCGTGGTCCTGGTCTACGCCGCGGACGCCCCCAAGGTCCTGGAGGGCTTCGGTCTCGGCGCCGCCCTGATCGCGATGTTCATGCGCGTCGGCGGCGGAATCTTCACCAAGGCCGCCGACGTCGGCGCCGACCTGGTCGGCAAGGTCGAGCAGGGCATTCCGGAGGATGACCCGCGCAATGCCGCGACCATCGCCGACAACGTGGGCGACAACGTCGGAGACTGCGCCGGAATGGCGGCCGACCTCTTCGAGTCCTATGCCGTCACCCTCGTGGCCGCGCTCATCCTCGGCAAGGCCGCCTTCGGCGACCTGGGTCTGGCCTTCCCTCTGATCGTCCCCGCCATCGGCGTCATCACCGCGATGATCGGCATCTTTGCGGTCTCCCCGCGCCGCAGCGACCGCAGCGGCATGACCGCCATCAACCGCGGCTTCTTCATCTCGGCCGTGATCTCCCTGGTGCTGGTCGCGATCGCCGTCTACGCCTACCTGCCGTCCAGCTACAAGGACCTCGTCGGCGTCGAGAACGCGGCGATCACCAACCACGCTGGCGACCCGCGCGTCCTGGCCGTCGTCGCCGTCGCCATCGGCATCGTGCTGGCGGCCCTGATCCAGCAGCTGACCGGCTACTTCACCGAGACCAACCGCCGTCCCGTCCGGGACATCGGCAAGTCCTCCCTGACGGGTGCCGCCACCGTCGTTCTCGCCGGCATCTCCGTCGGCCTGGAGTCCGCCGTCTACACGGCCCTGCTGATCGGTCTCGGCGTCTACGGGGCGTTCCTGCTCGGTGGTACGTCCATCCTGCTCGCGCTCTTCGCGGTGGCCCTGGCCGGTACCGGCCTGCTCACCACGGTCGGCGTCATTGTCGCGATGGACACCTTCGGGCCCGTCTCCGACAACGCCCAGGGCATCGCCGAGATGTCCGGCGACGTCGAGGGCGCCGGCGCGCAGGTCCTGACCGACCTGGACGCCGTCGGCAACACCACCAAGGCCATCACCAAGGGCATCGCCATCGCCACCGCCGTGCTCGCCGCGGCCGCGCTGTTCGGCTCGTACAACGACGCGATCGCCGCCGCGGTCAAGGAGGTCGGTGCCAAGGCCGGGGAACTGAACCTCAGCCTGGACATCGCACAGCCCAACAACCTCGTCGGGCTGATCCTGGGCGCGGCCGTGGTCTTCCTGTTCTCCGGCCTCGCCATCAACGCGGTCTCCCGCTCCGCGGGCTCGGTGGTCTACGAGGTGCGCCGCCAGTTCCGCGAGCACCCCGGGATCATGGACTACAGCGAGAAGCCCGAGTACGGGCGCGTCGTCGACATCTGCACCAAGGATGCGCTGCGCGAGCTCGCCACGCCCGGTCTGCTCGCCGTCCTGACGCCGATCGCGGTGGGCTTCTGCCTCGGCGTGGGCGCGCTCGGCTCCTTCCTCGCCGGTGCCATCGGCACGGGCACGCTGATGGCGGTCTTCCTCGCCAACTCCGGCGGCGCCTGGGACAACGCGAAGAAGCTGGTCGAGGACGGCCACCACGGCGGCAAGGGCAGCGAAGCCCACGAGGCGGTCGTCATCGGCGACACGGTCGGCGACCCGTTCAAGGACACCGCCGGACCGGCGATCAACCCGCTGCTCAAGGTCATGAACCTGGTGGCGCTGCTGATCGCACCCGCCGTCGTGCAGTTCAGCTACGGCCCGGACACCAGCCCGACCGTACGGGCGATCGTCGCGGTCCTCGCGATCGGCGTCATCATCGGCGCCGTGTACGTCTCCAAGCGCCGCGGGATCGCGGTGGGCGACGACAGCGACGGGACGGCCGAACGGGTGGCTCAGTCGGCCGACCCGGCGACGGTCTCCTGACCGAGGCACCACTCGAAGGACGGGCCCGGCCGGGCAGGGCCGGCCGTGCGCCCGAACGGCGGACAGGCGGCGCGGACTGACGCGCCGTCCGTCCGCCTTTGCGCGTCCCCGGATGGCAGGCGTGTATCTTCCGGGCCGAGAGCCTTCGAAGGGACCAATCCGGTGAACAAGAAGCTTGCAGCCGCGTTGTCGGGCAGTGCCGTGCTGATGCTCGTGCTGTCCGGCTGCGGCGGGGACGACGGCGACGAGAAGGCCAACGCCTGGGCCAAGAAGGTCTGCGACCAGTGGCAGCCCGAACTCAAGAAGATCGAGACCGCCAACGCCGACATCAAGCGCGTGGCCACGGAGAGCAGCAAGCCCGACGAGGTCAAGCAGACGGACTCGGCTGCCTTCGCCACCATGTCCGAGTCGTACAAGACGATGGGCGGCGCCCTGCAGCAGGCGGGTGTTCCGCCGGTCAAGGACGGCTCCACGACCCAGGAGGCCGCCGTCAAGGGCTTCGAGGCGACCTCGAAGGGGTACGCCGACCTGAAGGCGAAGATGGACGCCCTCGACCCGGCGGACAAGACGAAGTTCGCCGACGGCCTCAAGGAGGTCGCGGGCGGTCTGCAGGAGGCGAACAAGGGCGGCCAGGACGCGCTCGCCACGCTCAACGCGGGCGGTCTCAACAAGGCCATCAGCAACCAGAAGGGCTGTCAGGTCGCGGCTCCGTAGGCCGTCCGGCAGTCACCGGCGACGCAGGACCGTACGGGGCGCGCACCGTACGAAGACCCGGGCGGCCGGGCTCCCGGGAGGGGGCCGCGGCCGCCCTTTCGTACATCCGGGCCCGTGGTGAGCGGCGGGACGGGCCTCAGCGGACACAATGGACGGGTGAGTACCACCAGCCTCCCCACCCCCGACCACGCCGCCGAGCTCCGCAGCGCGATGCTGGCCGCCGGCTTCACCGCCGACGGGCTGCTCGACCTGCTCGGCGCTCCCGCCTACGCCGCGCTGGCCCGCAGTGAGACGGTCCCCGCCCTGCGCGCCACCCGGGGCGGCGGAGACGGCCCACTCGCGACCCTGGTCCGGCTGTTCCTGCTTCAGCAGCCCGTGCCGTACGGGCACGCCGCTGCGGCGATGCCGGTCGGGGCGGCCCTGGCCGACGGCTGGCTGCGGCGCGAGGATGCCGCCGACGGCGAGGGCACCGTGCACGCCACCGTGGACGTGCGTCCCTACGGCGGTCCCGACGGCGAGGACTGGTTCATCGTCTCGGACCTCGGCTGCGCGGTCGGCGGGGCCGGCGGGATCGGCAGCCGGGAGGAGGGCGTCGTCCTCGGAGTCGGAGGGGCCTCCACCACCCTCGCGGGCATCACCGTGCGCACGCCGGTCGGCTCCGCGCTCGACGTCGGCACCGGATCCGGTATCCAGGCGCTGCACGCCACCCGGCACGCGACGAGGGTCACCGCCACCGACGTCAACCCCAGGGCCCTCGGATTCACCCGTTTGACGCTGGCCCTCTCCGGGGCGCCGGAGGCCGAGCTGCTCACCGGCTCGCTCTTCGAGCCGGTCGGCGACGCGACGTACGACCTGATCGTGTCGAACCCGCCGTTCGTGATCTCCCCGGGCGCCCGGCTGACCTACCGCGACGGCGGGATGGGCGGCGACGACCTCTGCCGGACCCTGGTCCAGGAGGCGGGAGCCCGGCTCAACCCCGGCGGGTACGCGCAGTTCCTCGGCAACTGGCAGCACGTCGAGGGTGAGGACTGGCACGACCGGCTCCGCTCCTGGGTGCCGCGCGGCTGTGACGCCTGGATCGTCCAGCGCGACGTGCAGGACGTCACCCAGTACGCGGAGCTGTGGCTGCGCGACGCCGGCGATCACCGCACCGACCCCGCCGAGTACGCGCGGCGGTACGAGGAATGGCTGGACGAGTTCGAGGCCCGCAAGACCAAGAGCATCGGCTTCGGGTGGATCACCCTGCGCCGGACGGACGCCGCCGAGCCCTCGATCGTGGTCGAGGAGTGGCCGCACACCGTGGAGCAGCCGCTCGGCGAGGCCGTCCTCGCCCACTTCGCCCGTCAGGACTACCTGCGCGAGCACGACGACGCGGCGCTGCTGGAGGCCCGCTTCGTGCTGGTGGAGGAAGTGGTCCAGGAGCAGGTCGGCGCGCCCGGCGCGGAGGACCCGGAACACGTCGTGCTCCGGCAGAACCGCGGAATGCGGCGCGCCACCAAGGTCGACACGGTCGGCGCGGGCTTCGCGGGAGTGTGTGACGGCTCACTCAGCGCCGGGCGGATCCTCGACGCGATCGCGCAGCTGATGCAGGAGGATCCCGTGGTGCTGCGGGACCGGACTCCGGAGGCCATCCGGCTGCTGGTCGAGCAGGGTTTCCTGGAACCCGTGGCGGGCCCCGGGCGGGAGCCGGCACCGTGATGTAACCCGTGGCGGGCCCCGGGCGGGAGCCGGCACCGTGATGTAACCCGGGGTTCGCCCGGCGTATCCCCAAGGGCGGCAGACTGGGGCGCAGCGGGGTCCGGGGGGGGTCCCGAGAGTGGCCCGGGGGTGCGGGGGAAGGGCGTGGAACGCGGTCCGGCGATCTTCGCGGGGCTGTGATTCCCGCTGTTCGGGGCTGCTCTGTAGGCCTGGACGGGAGCGCGCACCGGCCGCTGTGCGCCGGTGGTCGCGCGTGCGCGCCCCGTCACGGTCGAACTCCTGCTTCCGCTTGCTTGCGGGGTTTCCCGGCGGGCTTCGTGGGCCTTCGGGGACGCGGCACCGGCGCGGGGCCAGACGGCCCCCCGGCCACTCGGCCCGGTGATCGCGACGGGTCCGGCGCGGCATCCGGGCGGCAGAAACGGCACTTGTCGGGTTACCGTTCGAGTGGCCGTTGCGGGCTTGTGCCGTTTGACACGGGGGCGGGTTGTACCGTCACACTCCGCAGCGTCGCCGTACTGCGACCGAGTGCCGACCGGAGAGAAGAGCCAAGTTGTCCCCGACTAGCGAGACCGCAAAGGGCGGCCGCCGACTCGTCATCGTCGAGTCCCCTGCCAAGGCGAAGACGATCAAGGGCTACCTCGGCCCGGGATACGTCGTCGAGGCGAGCGTCGGGCACATCCGCGACCTCCCGAACGGCGCGGCCGAGGTTCCCGACAAGTACACCGGCGAGGTCCGCCGCCTCGGCGTGGACGTCGAGCACGACTTCCAGCCGATCTACGTCGTCAACGCCGACAAGAAGGCGCAGGTCCGCAAGCTCAAGGAGCTGCTGGCCGAGTCCGACGAACTCTTCCTCGCCACCGATGAGGACCGCGAGGGCGAAGCCATCGCGTGGCACCTGCAGGAAGTCCTCAAGCCCAAGGTCCCCGTCCACCGGATGGTCTTCCACGAGATCACCAAGGACGCGATCCGCGACGCCGTCGCCAACCCGCGCGAGCTCAACCAGCGCATGGTCGACGCCCAGGAAACCCGCCGCATCCTCGACCGCCTCTACGGCTACGAGGTCTCGCCGGTCCTGTGGAAGAAGGTCATGCCGCGTCTGTCGGCCGGCCGCGTGCAGTCGGTGGCCACCCGCCTCGTCGTCGAGCGCGAGCGCGAGCGCATCGCCTTCCGCTCCGCCGAGTACTGGGACCTGACCGGCACCTTCTCCACCGGCCGCGCCGGGGACCCGTCCGACCCGTCCTCGCTGGTCGCCCGCCTGAACACGGTGGACGGCAAGCGTGTCGCGCAGGGCCGTGACTTCGGTGCCAACGGCCAGCTCAAGAGCCAGGTGCTGCACCTCGACGAGGGAGGCGCGAGGGCGCTGGCCGCAGCCCTCGCCGACACCACCTTCGCCGTCCGGTCGGTCGAGTCCAAGCCCTACCGCCGCTCCCCGTACGCCCCGTTCCGTACGACGACGCTCCAGCAGGAGGCCTCGCGCAAGCTCGGCTTCGGTGCGAAGGCGACGATGCAGGTGGCCCAGAAGCTGTACGAGAACGGCTTCATCACCTACATGCGTACGGACTCCACCACGCTGTCCGACACCGCGGTGGCGGCCGCCCGGGCGCAGGTCACCCAGCTCTACGGGGCCGACTACCTGCCGGAGAAGCCGCGCGTCTACGCGGGCAAGGTCAAGAACGCGCAGGAGGCGCACGAGGCGATCCGCCCCTCGGGCGATCGTTTCCGCACCCCCGCCGAGACGGGTCTGACCGGTGACCAGTTCCGCCTGTACGAGCTGATCTGGAAGCGCACCGTCGCCTCCCAGATGAAGGACGCGACCGGCAACAGCGTCACGGTGAAGATCGGCGGCAGAGCCGCGGACGGGCGCGACGCCGAGTTCACCGCGTCCGGCAAGACGATCACCTTCCACGGCTTCATGAAGGCCTACGTCGAGGGCGCGGACGACCCGAACGCCGAGCTCGACGACCGCGAGCGGCGCCTGCCGCAGGTCGCCGAGGGCGACGCGCTCGCCGCCGAGGAGATCACGGCGGACGGCCACTCGACCAAGCCCCCGGCCCGCTACACCGAGGCCTCGCTGGTCAAGGAGCTCGAAGAGCGCGAGATCGGCCGGCCGTCGACGTACGCGTCGATCATCGGCACGATCCTCGACCGCGGCTACGTCTTCAAGAAGGGCACCGCGCTCGTCCCCTCCTTCCTCTCGTTCGCCGTGGTGAACCTGCTGGAGAAGCACTTCGGGCGGCTCGTCGACTACGACTTCACCGCGAAGATGGAGGACGACCTCGACCGGATCGCCCGGGGCGAGGCCCAGGCCGTGCCGTGGCTGAAGCGCTTCTACTTCGGCTCCGAGGACGCCACCGAGGTCGTGCCGGCCGACGGTGACCACCTCGGCGGCCTGAAGGAGCTGGTCACGGACCTGGGCGCGATCGACGCACGGGAGATCTCCTCCTTCCCCGTCGGCGAGGGCATCGTGCTGCGCGTCGGCCGCTACGGGCCGTACGTGGAGCGGGGCGAGAAGGACTCCGAGGGTCACCAGCGCGCCGACATCCCCGACGACATGGCTCCGGACGAGCTGACGATCGCCTACGCGGAGGAGCTGTTCGCGAAGCCGAGCGGCGAGTTCCAGCTCGGCAAGGACCCGGTCAGCGGCAACGACATCGTCGCCAAGGACGGCCGCTACGGGCCGTACGTGACGGAGATCCTGCCCGAGGGCACGCCGAAGACCGGCAAGAACGCGGTCAAGGCGCGCACCGCGTCGCTCTTCAAGACCATGAGCCTCGACACGGTCACGCTCGACGACGCCCTGCGGCTGATGTCGCTGCCGCGCGTCGTCGGTACGGATGCCGAGGGCGTGGAGGTCACGGCCCAGAACGGCCGCTACGGCCCGTACCTCAAGAAGGGCACGGACTCGCGGTCGCTGGAGACCGAGGACCAGCTCTTCACGATCACGCTCGACGAAGCCCTGGCGATCTACGCACAGCCCAAGCAGCGGGGCCGCGCGGCGGCCAAGCCGCCGCTGAAGGAGCTGGGCACCGACCCGGTCAGCGAGAAGCCGGTCGTGGTCAAGGACGGCCGCTTCGGGCCCTACGTGACCGACGGCGAGACGAACGCGACGCTGCGGCGGGACGACGACGTCGAGACGATCACGCCGGAGCGGGGCTACGAGCTGCTCGCGGAGAAGCGGGCGAAGGGCCCGGCCAAGAAGACGGCGAAGAAGGCCGTCAAGAAGGCCCCGGCGAAGAAGACGGCCGCGACGAAGACCGCGGCCGCGAAGAAGACGGCGGCCAAGAAGACGACGACTGCCAAGAAGACGACCGCGAAGAAGACGGTCACGAAGAAGACCGCGGCCAAGAAGACGGCCGCGACCCCGGCGGAGGAGTAGCCGAGCCGAGGGCCCCGCGCGGAGCGCGGGGCCCTCGTGCGTCCGCCGGCCGTATCCGGCGGAGCGGCCGGGACCGGGTCCGGGACCGGTTCCGGAAGGTGGGTCCGGGCTCACACCCGGGCTCGTCCACAGGCCTCCGCAGCTGCCATGCGCAGCGGATAGGCTGGGCGGATGACGCGAGCCGAGCAGCCGGCGGTCGTGACCGCCCCGGCGAACCCCACCTACGACGAAGCCCTAGCCGCGGATTCCCGCGAGCGTGCGGTGCGCGCACTGCTGCGCACCCCCCGGCTGCGCCGCCTGTGGAGCGCCCAGCTGGTGAGCGGCATCGGTGATGCCCTCGCCCTGCTGGTGCTGGTTCTGCTGGCCCTTCAGGCAGCCGCCTCCGAAGGCGCCTTCGGAGGCGGATACCGCGGTGCGGCCCTCGCCGTCGCCGCCGTCTTCGGCGTCCGGATCCTCGCCACCCTGCTCTTCGGCGCCGTCCTGCTCGGCCCGCTGGCCGGACTCCTCGGCTCCGGCGGTCGGCTGGACCGCCGCTGGACGATGATCGGAGCCGACGGGGTGCGCCTCGCGCTCTTCGTCGTCGCCCCGCTGTGGCTCGACTGGATCGCGGCCCACGCGCTCACCGCGCTGCTGGCCACCGTCTTCGTGTCCGGCGCCGCCGAACGGCTGTGGACGCTGGCCAAGGAGAGCGCGGCACCGGCCCTGCTGCCGGAGCCGCCGCCGGAGGGGGCCACCGTACGGCCGCTCCCGGACCACCTGGACGCCCTGCGGCGGTTGACCCTGCGCACGGCCTTCGCGGCGCTCCCCGTCGCGGCGGCCGCGCTGCTCGCCGCGACCCTCGTCGGCAAGGCCCTCGGCCTCGGCGTTGCCTGGTTCGCCGCGAACCAGGCCGCCTTCGGCTCGTACGTGGCCGCCGGCCTCTTCGCCGCGTCGGTGTCCCTGCTGCTCCCCCTGGTGCTGCCCACGGCCGCCACCCCGCGGCCCCGTTCGCCGCTGGAGGGCCTGCGCGCCCCCAAGGCGGGCGACCGGCCGGACAAGGGCCGTACGGGCGCCATCCCCCTGCTCGTCCTGAGCTGCGCCGCCGTCGCCGGAGCCGTGTCCTGCGCCGTCGCCGTGTCCGTCCTGCACGCCTTCGACCTGGGCGGCGGGCCGGCCGCCTTCGCGCTGTTCGTCCTCGCCCTGGTCGGCGGTACCGCCGCAGGCATCCGTGCCGCCCAGGCCGGCAAGGTGCTGCCCGGCCTGTCCCGGCGCCGGCTGCTGGCCCTCGCCACAGCGGCGGCCGGCCTCGCGCTGCTGCTGAGCGGCCTCGTCGCGGACATGGCGACCGTGCAGTTCCTCTCGCTGCTTGCCGGCACCGCCGCGGGCGTCGCGGCCAACACCGGCCACACCCTGCTGGACCAGGAGACCGAGGAGTTCCGCCGGGCGCGGGTCACCGAGCACCTCCAGGCGGTCGTGCGGGTGGCCGTGGCCGTCGGCGCCGTCGCCGCCCCGGTGCTGGCCGCGGTGATCGGCCCGCACCGGCTGACCGGAACCGGGACCGCCGTCCCGCACGGCGGGGCCGCCTTCACCCTGATGATCGTCGGCGTGCTGCTGCTGCCCGTCGCCGTGGTCGTGCTCACCAAGGCGGACGACCGCAGCGGCGTGCCGCTGCGACGCGACCTGCGCGACGCGCTGCGCGGCGGCGAGCCCGTACAGGCCCCGGCCGCCACCGGATTCTTCATCGCGCTGGAGGGCGGCGACGGAGCCGGCAAGTCCACCCAGGTCAAGGCGCTTGCCGAGTGGATACGGGGCAAGGGGCACGAAGTCGTCGTGACTCGGGAGCCGGGCGCCACGCCCGTCGGCAAGCGGCTCCGCTCGATCCTGCTCGACGTGTCCTCGGCCGGGCTGTCGAACCGCGCCGAGGCGCTGCTGTACGCGGCCGACCGCGCGGAGCACGTGGACACGGTGGTGCGGCCGGCGCTGGAGCGCGGCGCAGTCGTCATCTCCGACCGCTACATCGACTCCTCGGTGGCCTACCAGGGGGCGGGCCGCGACCTCTCCCCGACGGAGATCGCCCGGATCTCGCGCTGGGCGACCAGCGGGCTCGTACCGCACCTGACCGTGCTGCTCGACGTGTCGCCGGAGGCGGCGCGCGAGCGGTTCACGGAGGCCCCGGACCGGCTGGAGTCGGAGCCGGCGGAGTTCCACCAGCGGGTGCGGTCGGGCTTCCTCACCCTCGCCGCCGCCGACCCCGGCCGCTACCTGGTGGTCGATGCCGGGCAGGATCCGGACTCGGTGACCACCGTCGTACGGCACCGGCTGGACCGGATGCTCCCGCTCTCCGAGGCGGAGGTGGCCGCTCAGGCGGAAGCCCGGCGCCTCGCCGAGGAGGAGGCGCGCCGCAAGGCCGAGGAAGAGGCGGCGCGCAAGGCCGAGGAGGAGCGGCTGCGGGCCGAGGAGGAAGCGCGCAAGGCCCGTGAGGCCGAGGAGGCCCGGGTCAGGGCGGAGGCCGAAGCCGCCCGCAAGGCGGAGGAGGAGCGGCTGCGGGCCGAGGAGGAGGCCCGGGCACGGGCCGAGGCCGAGCGGCTGCGCGCGGAGGCCGAGGAGAAGGCGCGTGCGGCGGAGGCCGAGCGGCTGCGCAGGCAGGCGGAGGAGGAGGCCCGGCTGCGGGCGGAGGCCGAGGAGCGGCGGCTGGAGAAGCAGCGGCGCGCCGAGGAGGCCCTGCTGAAGGCCGAGGAGGCGCGCCGGCTGGTGGAGGCCGCGGCGGCCGAGGCCGCCGCGAAGGCCGCCGCCGCTGCCGCAGCCGCGGAGGCCCAGGCCGCTGCCGCCGCTGCTCCGGCGTCCGGTCCGGCCGCTTCGGGACCCCGGATCGACATGACGAAGGCCCCGCACCACCCGGACGACGCGGTCACGGTCGAGACCCCCGTGGTCAAGCGGGTGCTCCGCCCGGACGACGTCACCGAGACCGTCCCGGTGCCGAAGGTCGCCCCGGCCCCGGCCCCGGACCCGGTCTCCGCCGCGGACGAGACGGCAGTCCTGCCACCGGTGCGTCCGGCCGACGAGACGGCGGTGCTGCCGCCCGTACGCCCGGACGCACCGCAGGGCGAGCGCTCCGGTGCGGGCGGCCGCCGAGGCGACAGCGCCGGCCACCGGTCCGCCACGCGTCCGACGGCCCGGCGCACCGAGGAGGACCCGGCCGACCGGGTTCCGTCGGGCATCTTCCGGGATTCGAGCAACGACCGGACGCGGGAGCTCCCGGTCGTCGACGACGAGGGCCGGCCGCGTCGTCCCCGACCGGAGTGGGCGGAGGAGACCCCGCTCGACGACCTGCCGACGCTGGCGGACGAGCTGCTGGGTCGCCGCCGGGACGACGGGGACGACGACGAGGGCGAACGGGGAGCGCGCCGCCGCCGCTGACGTACGCCGGCGCTGGGGGCGGCGGCCGCCGCGGTGGCGCTGGCCGCACGCAATTGTCGGTGGCGCCCGACACAATGGGTGCACGGAGAGTGAGAGGTGGTGGGCGGGATGCCCGTATGGGACGACCTGGTGGGCCAGGAGCGGATCCGGACGCAGCTGGCCGCCGCCGCCCGGGATGCCGATGCGCTGGTCACGGCCGCCGCGGACGGGACCGCGCCGCCCGCCGCGTCGAAGATGACCCACGCCTGGCTCTTCACGGGACCGCCGGGAGCCGGCCGCGTCACCGCCGCCCGTGCCTTCGCTGCGGCCCTGCAATGCACCAGCCCGGACCGCGCCCTCGGCGGTGAGCCCGGCTGCGGGTTCTGCGACGGCTGTCACACCACGATGGTCGGCACCCACGCGGACGTCTCCACCGTCGCCGCGGTCGGCAGCCAGATCCTCGTCGACGACATGCGCGACACCGTCCGCAAGTCCTACACGTCCCCCGCGACGGGCCGCTGGCAGATCATCCTGGTCGAGGACGCGGAGCGGCTGAACGAGAAGTCCGCCAACGCCGTCCTCAAGGCTGTGGAGGAGCCGGCGCCCCGTACGGTGTGGCTGCTGTGCTCGCCCTCCCTGGAGGACGTGCTGCCCACCATCCGCTCCCGCTGCCGCCACCTGGGCCTCAGCACCCCGTCGGTCGCGGCCGTCGCGGACATGCTGGTGCGGCGGGACGGCGTCGAGCCGCCGGTTGCCCTGGCCGCCGCCAGGGCAACGCAGGGGCACGTCGACCGTGCCCGCCGGCTGGCCACCGACGCGGGGGCCCGGGAGCGCAGGGCGACGGTCCTGAAGCTCCCGCTGCGGGTGGACGACATCGGCGCCTGCCTCAAGGCCGCCCAGGAACTGGTCGACGCGGCTTCCGAGGACGCCCGGCAGATGGCCGAGGAGGTCGACGGCAAGGAGACCGAGGAGCTCCGGGCGGCCCTGGGCGCCGCCGCCGGGACGGGCGGGCGGATGCCACGCGGGACGGCGGGCGTGATGAAGGAGCTGGAGGACAAGCAGAAGCGGCGCCGGACCCGCACCCAGCGCGACAGCCTCGATCTGGCGCTCACCGACCTCACCGGCTTCTACCGCGATGTCCTGGCCCTCCAGCTCGGCTCTGCCCTCGGTATCGCCAACGAGGACATACGGCAGGACCTGGAGCGCATCGCCAAGGCCTCCGGCCCGGAGCGGACCCTGCGCCGCATCGAGGCGGTCATCGCCTGCCGAGACGCCCTCGACCGCAACGTCGCCCCGCTCCTCGCGGTGGAGGCGATGACGATGTCGCTGCGCGCGGGCTGATCCGGCACCCCTGCCGCCTGCCGCCTGCTGCCCGGCCTCCGCTCGGGGTCCACAACGGGTTGACCGCCTCATCCGTAAGGGGGAACCGGCCGTCGGGGCCGGAACGGGCCCGGTCCGGGCGCGGCCGGGCGGACACCACGCGCGGCCGGGGTCCGTCCGGAGCAGGGGACCCGCCCGCTCCCCTCGGCAGGACGTAGGCTCCTGGGATGGACACCAGTCGCGTGCTGCGTACCACCGGGACCGTGATCGCAGCGGCCGGGTTGCTGCTCTCCGGGTGCACCTCGGGCGGGTCGGAGACGCTCCGGACCGCCGCGTCCGCGAGAGGCGAGGCCGGCGCCACGGCGTCGGTGCCGCCGTCCCCCGACGCCACCGCGATGCGCCCGTACTACGAGCAGAAGCTGACCTGGCGCGACTGCGGTGTCCCCGGATTCCAGTGCTCCACGATGAAGGCGCCGCTGGACTACGCGAACCCCGGCGCCGGCGGGGACGTGGACATCGCGGTGGCCCGCCGGGTGGCGACCGGCCCCGGCAAGCGGCTCGGCTCGCTCGTGGTCAATCCGGGCGGACCCGGCGGATCCGGCATCGGCTACCTCCAGGCGTACGCGGGCATCGGCTATCCCGCCCCGGTGCGCGCCCGGTACGACATGGTCTCCTTCGACCCGCGCGGCGTGGAGCGCAGCAGTCCGGTCGAGTGCCTGACGGGCCCGGAGATGGACAAGTACACCCAGGTGGACCAGACGCCGGACGACGCAGCCGAGCGGGCCCGCCTGGTGGCCGCCTTCAAGGAGTTCGCGGCCGGCTGCGAGGCCCGCTCGAAGCGGGTCCTGCCGCACGTCTCCACTGTGGACGCCGCCCGCGACATGGACCTGCTGCGGGCCGTGCTCGGCGACAGGAAGCTGAACTACGTCGGGGCCTCGTACGGCACCCTGCTGGGGGCGACGTACGCGAACCTCTTCCCGGACCGGGTCGGCCGGCTGGTCCTGGACGGCGCGATGGATCCCGCGCGTGAGGCCCTCGACCTCAACCGGGACCAGACCGAGGGATTCGAGACGGCCTTCACCTCCTTCGCCAAGGACTGCGCGAAGCAACCCGACTGCCCGCTGGGCAACGGCGGCCCGCAGGAGGTGGCCGCCCGGCTGAAGGACTTCTTCCGCAAGCTCGACGCGCAGCCCGTGCCCAGCGGCGACGACAAGCGGCCGCTCGGCGAGGCCCTCGCGACGACCGGGGTGATCGCGGCGCTCTACGACGAGAACGCCTGGCCCCAGCTGCGCGAGGCGCTGGCCTCGGCGATGAACGGCGACGGCGCAGGCCTGCTGGGTCTGGCCGACAGCTACTACGAGCGCGGGGCGGACGGGAAGTACGCCAACCTGATGTTCGCGAACGCCGCCGTGAACTGCCTCGACCAGCCCGCGGCCTTCAGCGGCCCGGAAGCGGTCGACGCGGCCCTCCCCTCCTTCGAGAAGGCCTCCCCGGTCTTCGGAGCGGGCCTGGCCTGGGCCTCGCTGAACTGCGCGTACTGGCCGGTGAAGCCCACGGGCACGGCGGGGCCGCTGACCGCGAAGGGCGCCGCGCCGATCGTGGTCGTCGGCACCATCCGTGACCCCGCGACGCCGTACAAGTGGGCCCAGGCCTTGGCCGACCAGCTCGAGTCGGGCACCCTCCTCACCTACGACGGCGACGGCCACACGGCGTACGGGCGCGGCAGCGACTGCATCGACACCGCGATCAACCGCTACCTGCTGGAGGGCAAGGCCCCGGCGGACGGCAAGAAGTGCTGACCCGCCGGGCGGGGGCCGGAGCCGCGAGGGGCGCCGGATCTACGGCAAATATCCGCATGTGTGAAACCTGGTTCGGTGCACGCCCTCGCACCCTGTAGACTTGGCGCCGCTGCTGATGAGAGCACCTCTTCGAGGGAATACTCGTCGGATCAGCGGTGCCGCCTTAGCTCAGTTGGCCAGAGCAACGCACTCGTAATGCGTAGGTCTCGGGTTCGAATCCCGAAGGCGGCTCAGAGAAAGGCCAGGTCAGATACTTTCTGACCTGGCCTTTTCTGTTGCTCGGGGCATGGCAGGGCATGCGGCGGGGGTGCCGCAGGTTTGCGTGCGTGAGCGATGCGTGAGCGGAGGGCCCGTCAGCCCTTCTTGGCGGCCTTCTTAGCCTTGCCCTTCTTCTTCCCCTTGGCCTTCGCCTTCGCGGCCCGCTTGGCGTCCTTGGCGGCCTTGCTGGCCTGAGCTTCCTGCTCGGCCTTGCGCTGGAGAGGGACCAACTTCGCGGTGGCCTCGGCGGCGCTCTTGCCGACGTGGGGGAGCACGCTCTGGTAGATGTCGCGCGTGATCCGGGTGTCGCTGTGCCCGAGCGTGTCCGACACGATCTTGATGTCGATGTCGGCCGCCAGCATGAGCGTGGCCGCGCCGTGCCGGAGGTCGTGCAGCCGGATCGGCGGCAGGCCGGAGGCCGCGACGAGCCGCTCGAAGAGGTCCGTCACCTTGCCCGGGTGGAGCCAGGAGCCGTCCTCCTGGGTGAAGACGAGGCCGGTGTTCACCCAGGCCGACCCCCACTCCAAGCGGTCGGCCTCCTGCTGCTTGCGGTGCCGCTCCAGGACGCCGGCGGTGTCGTCGTCGAGCGCGACGACGCGGAACCCGCTGTCCGTCTTCGGCTCGGACTCCTCGACTTCCCAGCCGTCCTGCACCAGCTGCGCCGTCACGGTGAGGGAGTGCCGGTCGAGGTTGGTCTCCGACCAGGGCTGCCCGCACGCCTCGCCGCGCCGCAGACCGCGGAACGCGATCAGGTGCCACATCGCGTACAGCCGGTCGTCGGCGACGAAGTCGAGGAAGGCGCCCGTCTGTTCCGGCGTCCAGACCATCACCGGGGAGGGCTTCTCGCCGGTCTGCTCCCACTTGGCGACCCGCTCGTCCGTCCAGACCAGCGCCTTCGGCTTGCGCACCGGGTCGATCTCGACGTGGGCCGCAGGGTTGAACGTGATGATCTGCTGCCCGATCGCGTCGTTCAGGGACGCGCGGAGCGTGGCCTTCACGTGCTGCCGCGTGGCAGGACCGGTCACGCGACGGAAGGCCGGCATCGCGTCGATCGCCTCCTTCAGTGCCTTCCGGCGAGCTCGGTTCTCGGCCCCCTTCCACGGGATCGTCGCCAACTCCTTCACGGCTGCCCGCCGCTGGGCGTTCTGCTCCAGGATCTCGGCGTTACCGTCGGCGATGGCCGTGAACATCTCGCTCAGGTGACTCACGCGCAGCCGGTCGAGGCGCCGGTGGCCGATGTGAGGCTTCAGGTGCACACGGATGTCGGTCTCGTACCGGCTGATGCCCGACTTCCGGATCCGCTTGCCCGCCAGCCACCGGTCCAGCCACTCGGCGACGGTCAGGCTGCCGACGAGATCCTGGCCGGCCTTGAGCCGCCGCCGGGTCTCCTCCACGTCGGGCAGGGGCAGCTTCTCGCCGCTGACCTCCGCCAGCATCTCCGCGAGCAGCTGGATGCCTTCGGGGTCGTCGGCCTCGGCGAGCCCGAGCAGGGCGCGCACGTGGTCGAGGTCGGCCTGTGCCGCCTTGACGTTGGTGTAGCCGCCACGGGCGAACGAACGCCGACTGCCGTCCTCGCGGAAAGGCAGCTCCTGGCGTATGGAGTAGGTGCAGTGGTTCCTGCTGTTGCGCTTGGGGCAGGAAGCACCGAGTTCCTTGCCGGTCTTGGGGTCGCGGCAGGAGCAGCGGCGGTAGGTAGAACCCTTCAAATGTCTTCCTCTTCGTAGCCGTCGTCGAACGGGCTCATGAACCGGGTTCGCATCAGATGCGGGGGTGTGCCGCCCTCCTCACGGATGGAGGCGCGTACGCTGCGCAGCCGTTGTTTGGCGAGCGCTGCTCTTTCTGCGTAGAAGGCTTGGGCGCTGAGGGCCTCTTCGCGTTGAGTGGCGTTGCTGGCCGATTTGGCCTTCCAGGCTTCGTGTTGCTCGCTGGATTCGGCGGCATTGAGGGCCTGCTGCTCGCTCTCGTGCCGATGGAACAGGCGCAGCATGCGGTCGAGAGCGAGCGGCTCACCGGGTTCGGCGCCGGTGAACCACCGCATGGCACTCCAGGTCTGCTCGCTGTCCCGCAGGGGGAGTTTCTGAACCCTTTCGACGTAGCCGACGGGGTAGATCAGGCAGATCGGGTTCGTGTGGAGTGCCTCGGCCAGCACCATGACGTCGACCAAGGGGAGGCTGGCCCGGCGGCCTGACTCCATGTTGGCGATCACGTTGCGCGGGATCCGGTGGCCGATCTCCTCACAGGCATCGGCCAGCTCCTGGGCGCTCATGCCCAATTCCTTCCTGCGTCGCCGCACCTCCTTGGCCACGGTTGCCATGACCTGGTCCACCCACTCTGGGAAGTCGTCCTCGTCTTCATCATCGAAACCACGTTGTGTCATGGAGACACATTAGCTCGAACAGACTTGTTTCTCGTAGGCCCGGAGCCGGACGTGAGGACCGCGTTCGCCGACGGCTGTGACGAGAGGAGCACTGCGTGCGCGAGAACCCGACTGAAACCGGGTCGAAGGGGATGGGTCGCGAGGAGATACTGGCCCTACCGGCAGCCATTGACCTGGACACCAGCAACCGTGCGCTCGGTCTCGGGCGGAGCAAGGGCTACGAGCTGGCCAAGCGGGGCGAGTACCCGTGCAAGGTCCTGCGGCTGGGCAAGGCGTACCGCGTGGTGACCGCGGACCTGGTGAACCTGCTTGGGCTGGCCGCTTGAGGGCGAGAGAAGGTAGCAGACCATTCTGCGCGGAGCTGACACAGAAACGCTGGACTGTGCCAGGGGTCGGACGTACTGTTCGTCGTCGCCCGGCTCCTCCAAGGGCTCACGGGAAACAAGTGAGCCCCCGACGCGCCAACGTCGGAGGCCCCGGCAACATCCCCACCCGCAATCACACGGTCAACCCGAGTGGCCAGCACGCACGCGGCCACACGAGAAGGAGCTGCCCCTTGGAACCTACGACATCCACGCCCCCTGCCGCACCTGCCAAGGCGACCTGGCCTGCGGTCGCGGTCCCCGGCCAGCCCGGCGCCCACCTGCACGACGCACCGGCCGGGGGCCTCGACACGGCCGTCGAAGGCCCCGCTGAGGCGGAAGTTCCCCTGCCCGCACCGTCGACCCCCGCGTCAGAGGGGGAGGCGATCCTGGACGAGCTGCGCGCCACGATCCGCCGGTACGTGGTGATGCCCAGCGAGGAGGCCCTGACCGCCGCCACGCTGTGGGCGGCGGCCACACACCTCCAGACGGTGTGGCAGCACGCCCCGCGCCTGGCGGTGGTCGGACCGGCGAGGCGGTGCGGGAAGTCGCGGCTGCTGGAGGTCCTGATCGAGGCGGTCCACGAACCGCTGATCACGGTCAACGCGTCCGCGGCGGCGATCTTCCGCTCGATCAGCGAGGACAACCCGCCGACCCTGCTGGTGGACGAAGTCGACACGATCTTCGGGTCGGCGAAAGTCGCGGAGAAGAACGAGGAGATGCGCGGCCTGCTCAACGCGGGACATCAGCGCAACCGCCCCACCCTGCGCGTCTCGGGCCCGAACCACGACGTGCAGAAGTTCTCCACCTTCGCCATGGCCGCCCTGGCCGGCATCGGAGACCTGCCCGACACGATCATGGACCGGTCCGTGGTCATCCGCATGCGCCGCCGCGCCCGCAGCGAGAAGGTCGCCGCCTGGCGCTACGGCCGCGACGACCTGGCGGTCAGGGCACTGCGGGAGCGGCTCGCAGCTTGGCTGGCCAGCGTCCGGGACGAGGCCATCGCGCTGGAGCCCAAGCTCCCGGTCGACGACCGCGCCGCCGACACGTGGGAGCCGTTGATCAGCGTCGCCGATCTCGCGGGCGGACGCTGGCCGATGATGGCCCGTACGGCGTGCAAGGCCATGACGGACTACGAGTCCGGACGGGACCAGGACGGCGGACTGAAGATCCGCATCCTGACCGACATCCGGAAAGCCTTCGCCAGCGTCGGCAATCCGCCCGCGCTGCGGACCACCCACCTGTTGGACCTCCTCAACGCCGACCCAGAGGCGCCGTGGTCCGAACACAGTCCCAAGGGGCTCACCCCGCGCGGACTGCAGATCCTGCTCGACGACTACGGCATCGGCTCGGGCAACCGCCGCTTCCCCGACGGCAACCAGGCCAAGGGCTTCACCCCCGCGCAGTTCACCGACGCCTGGACCCGGTACTGCCCGGTGGAGAATCCCGCCGCGGAGGCCCCGCCCGCCACCGGCGCCTGACCCTCCACGTCTCGTCCCACTCGTCCCCGCGCAGGTCAGCTCGGGGACGGGTGGGGGAGGCGCAACGAGTCGACTCGACATCACCAGCCTGCTGACCTGGTGAAACCTCCCGGCGGAGGCATGCAGCAGCCCGTAAGGCGGCTCCCAGGACGCGCGAGTCGGCACCCGTACCAACTCGTCTCACCGACCGCCCGGCACGCGGTATCGGACGAGTGCAACGAGTCAACTCGACATCAGCCGAGCACCCGTGCCTGCCCTGACCAGCGACAGGACGAGTGGGACGAGTCCCCACCCTTCACAGCCACCCACAGCCCGGTGGCCACTCCTCAGCCCTTGGAGCGCACCCGCTTGACCACACCCACCCCCATGCTCAGAACCGCCCCGACCGCCGAGCGGTACGTGCTGGCCGCCGCCGGATGCGTGATCGTCGCGCTGACCGCCGCAGGGTTCTGGCTCTCCTACGCCCATCTGGCCGAGGTCGCCGGACGCCACGGCCTGGGCAACGCCCCAGAACGCCAGTGGGCCTGGCCCGCCACCCTGGACGCGTTCATCGTCTCCGGCGAGCTCCTGATGCTCCGCGCCAGCCTGCGCCGCGTGACCGACTGGTGGGCGATCGCCCTGACCGCCACCGGCTCCCTCGGATCCATCGCCCTGAACGTGGCCGGCGTCTACGGCACACGCGGCACCACCGAGGTCCCGCTCCTGGACTATGTGATCGCCGCCATCCCCCCGGCCGCCGCCCTCATGGCCTTCGGTGCCCTGATGCGGCAGATCCACCAGCACGTCGCCGAACCCGCAACCCCACGTCCCTCGGACGACCGCCACCACCCTGCGGCGATTGCCGCCCAGCTCCTGCCCGACGATGGGCAAGTCTTCGGATGCCAGCCCGCACGCGCGGGCGAGGAGCCGGAGGATTCCGGTGGCAATGCCGCCGAGGCTGCCGAGGAGTCGGACCTGGATGCCGGTCCGCACAAAGCCGACCCGCCCGCCGTCCCCTCCCGGAAGGTCGGCCGACCCACAACCGGTGACCTGGACGAGTTCCTCGCGATCGTGGAGAAGCTGGAAGGCAAGCCGACGCTGAAGCAGATGCGGGCGGCCATCGAAGCCGAGGGCCACTCGATCAGCAACGAGCGCCTGGGGAAGGTGAAGAAGGATCTCGTGGGCCTCCGCAGGCAGCAAGCCCTCAGCGGAACCGCCCCCGGACACTGACCGATATTCACCGCAGGTCAACGCCGGTAAGGCCGGACGGGGACCGTGGCTGCCTGCTGGCCACGGTCCCCGGCGATCACCGTAGAACCCGCGTCCCCGACCACCGGCCCCCGTCCCCAGCCCGCGATCCGTACTCCACGGTCTCCTGCACCGGGGCAGCCATCCGCGTATTCCGGGGACCGTCGGACTTCCGGTCATCTCCTCGCTGACCGCGTGCCGCAACCTCTGCCAACGCCGCTGGCACCCGCCTGCCGACCCCGCCTGTCCCCGCATCGCCAGCAGCCACCCCTGCATCGGAGAAGCACCTTGTGACACTCGACCCGAACGACCCCGACTCCACGCCCTCGCCGGTCTCGAAATCGCCTAGTCTGACCGACCGTTGGCAGCGTGCGTTCGGGATGACGGCCCCTGGCGGAGCCAGTAGTACCCCGAGTCCGACTCAAGGCCGGCCTTCGGGGATCTCCGCCCCGGGGGTGTCGGAGACGGCCCAGCGCCAGGGGGCGCCAGACCGGGAGGTCGGGTCCGAGGGGCGCCCCGACCAGGACAAGCTCCGCGCCATCCAGCGCGAGATCCTCCGCACCGAGCCCAGCCTCCAGCCCGCCGCCGGCGAGCCGACGGTGCAGAGCGTCCAGCCCACGATCCGCCGCTTCACCGGCAACAAGCGCACCGACCGCGTCGGCCCGCTGCGCTTCACCCGCACCGAGCGCGCCCGCCTGATCGAGGCCGCCGCCGAGCACAACTACAAGGGCGAATCCGGCCTCGCCGCCGACATCGTCCTGGCCTTCATCGACGGCCGGTTCACCGCCAACCTCCCCCTGTCCGAAGACCGACGTCGCACCCACGTCTTCCGCGCTCAGGTCCTCCGCCAATGCAACCGCATCGGCGTCAACATCAACCAGATCGCCCGCGCCCTGAACAGCGACCTCACCTCGCCCGACATACGCCAGCGCCTCGACGAACTCCACGACCTGCTCACGGTGATCGCCGAGGCCCTGCGCGAACCCGCCGACCCGAGGGAGGTCTGACGATCGTGATCGCCGCCATCAAGCCCGCCGGCGCCAACACCCGCGGACTGCTCGCCTACCTCTACGGCCCCGGCCGCCACGACGAGCACACCGACCCGCACATCGTGGCCGGCTTCGCCATGCTCGGCATGCCCGACCCCGGCCGCGACGAGAGCGCCACCCTCACCCAGCTCTCCCGCTACCTCGACGAACCCGTCCGCATCCGCAACGGCGAGTTCGGCAAGAAGATCATCGACCACGTCTGGCACTGCCCCGTCCGCGCCGCTCCCGAGGACCGCCATCTCTCCGACGCCGAGTGGGGCGAGATCGCCCAGCGCATCGTTGCCGCGGCCGGCATCGCCCCCGAAGGCGACGACCTGTCCTGCCGCTGGATCGCCGTACGCCACGCAGACGACCACATCCACATCCTGGCCACCACCGTCCGCGAGGACGGCCGCCGCCCCAAGCTCCACGACAGCGGCATCCGCGTCGGCGACGCATGCCGCCAGATCGAGAAGGACTACGGCCTGCGCCGCCTGAAGAAGGGCGACCGCACCGGCACCCGCGCTCCCACCCAGGCCGAGATGCACAAGGCCCAGCGCCTCGGCTGGGAACAGACCAGCCGGGAATGGCTTCAGGACCGCATCCGCGCCGCCATCCCCCACGCCCGCACCGCCGAGGAACTCCTCGCCTACCTCGAAGCCGACGGCATCGCGATCAAGGCCAGGCGCGGCCCCTCCGGAGACCTCCTCGGCTACTCCGCCGGCCGCCCCGGCGACCTCAACAAGGACGGCGAACAGGTCTTCCACCCCGGCGGGAAGATCGCCCCCGACCTCACCCTCCCCAAGCTCCAGGCCCGCCTCAAAGCCGGCCAACCTGAGGAACACCCCACCGCCCGCCGCAACCGCCCGACCACCGCCTGGCACCAGGCCGCCGAAGCCCTCGACACCTTCCGCACCGACCTCGCCGACGACACCCACGCCCAGGCGCACATCACCGCCCTCGGCGAACTCCTCGAAGCCACCGCCCAGAAAGCCCCCACCCACCTCCGCGCCGAACTCCAAGCCGCGTCGAAGGCGTTCGCACGCGCCCAGCGTTCCCACATCCGGGCAGAAGACCGCGCCGCCCACGCCATCCGCTACGCGGTCCGCGACATCGTCCACACCGCCACCGGCCCCGACGGCAGCGCCCTCGCCGCACTCCTCGCAGCCCTTCTGTGGGCCGCGATCATCGCCAACCGCTGGCACGAGGCCAAGGGCCACGCCCACCAAGCCGACGCCGCCCGTCAAGCCCTCCACCACCTGCAGGCAGCCGCTGACCAGGCCCTCACCCCCACGCTCGTCGTACTCGAACAGCGTCAACCGAAGCAGGAAGCACGCCGCACTCTCGCCCACGACGTACGCGCCGCGGTCCCCGAACACGCAGACCGCATCCTCACCGACCCCTGCTGGCCCGCCCTCGCCGCCGTCCTCGCCGACGCGGAAGCCCGAGGCCACCAACCCCACCAGCTCCTGAAGGAGGCCGCAGCCCAGCGTGAACTGAGCACCGCCCGCCAACCCGCCCGCGTCCTGATCACTCGCCTCCAGCACACCAGCCGGAACCCCAGCCCGAACCCTCGCGCCGAAGCCGCCCGCCGCCGCACCACGGCGTCGGTGACCGGTCGGCAGGCAACCGCCGCACAGCCGCCAGCAGTACCCAGCAGCCAGCCCAGCCGCCCGCGACGCTGACCCCTGGAGTTTCGCCAGTGGCACCGCCGTGCACCCCAGCAGGACATGCCTGTCCCCGCAGCACACTTCAGCTGTGCTCATGTGGCCAGGCGCCGCCATGGCTGTCCTCCGGACCGAAGCGCACAGGCGGATGCGGACGCGATCGCCGTGAGCGGGCCGACACGTATAGCCGACGATCCCCGGTTAGCCAAACCGGGGATTCCCCAGACCATTTGAATGCCGGGCCCCGCGCCCATCCCCACCGAGCCGCACGGCACCCTCACGGTGCCGTCGGCACACCCACACCACAAGGAGCACCACCCTGAAGGTCCACCCCACCGCTGCATTGTTCCCGCCGCTCACCGGCGAGGAGCTCCACGAGCTGACCGAGTCGATCAGGACCCACGGCCTGCGTCACCCAATCGTCCTCGGCCCCGATGGAGCCCTCCTCGACGGCCGCCACCGGCTCGCCGTCTGCAATGTGCTCGGAGTCGAGCCCCACTTCACCACCTACGAAGGCGACGATCCCGACGGATTCGCCCTGTCCGTCAACATCCGCCAGCGCAACCTGACCACAGGGCAGGCAGCGATGATCGCCACCAAGGCCCAAGCCGGCACCGAGACGAACGAGCACCTCTCCCCCGAGGAGGCGATGCGTTCCCTCAGCGCGAGGATCGGTGTCTCCATTGGCCGACTGGAGCTGGCCGACATGGTCATGCGGCACGAGCCCGAGCTCGTTGAGCCGGTCATCACGCGTACGGTCAGTCTGGACAAGGCCCACGAGATCGCGCTGACCAACAAGGTCCGGGCACGAGCCAGCCAAGAGCACCTGGCCCGCCTCCGCACCGAGGCCCCTGACCTCGCCGACTTGGTCACCACGGGCGAACTCACCGTGCTTCAGGCATGGAACAAGTACCGGGATCGCATCAAGGAAGACGTACGGCAGCGCAGGGTCGCGACCTATCTCCTGTGCGATGTCGTAACGTCGCTGGCGCAGACGCGGGGCTCCAAGACCTTTGCCAGGTACGACCCCCAGTACCAGGCACCGGGCCGCGCCGTCACCCGCGAGACCATCGCCCACGCGATGACCGCGCTGACCGAAATGGACGCCGTATGGCGGGAGCGCAACCTCCCGTAGGTTGGCGCGAACGCGGACAAGCTGCCCCCACCGCCAGACTGGCGGCGGGGGCAGCGGCAGGTACGCACTCGATCAGGGAGTCAGACGGTTCGGTCCGCGGAAGAGGAAGGCCGCCTCGCGGATGGAGTCCAGTCCGAGCATGACCATCAGGATCCGCCCGAGGCCGGCTCCGAGGCCGCCGTGGGGCGGGCAGCCGAAGCGGAAGATGTTCAGGTAGTCCTGCATCGGCTCGGTGCTCATGCCCTTCTCCTCCGCCTGCTTCAGCAGGACGTCGGAGCGGTGCTCGCGCTGGGCGCCGGTGGTGACCTCCAGGCCCTTCCACAGCAGGTCGAAGCTGAGCGTCAGGTCGGGTCGGTCCGCAGGGCGCATGTGGTAGAAGGGCCGAATGCTTGCCGGGTAGTGGGTGATGAACGCGAACTCGTGCCCGGTCTGCTCCTTCATGTGCGCGGCGATCCGACGTTCACCGTCCGGGTCCAGGTCCTCCTTCACGCCCTCCGGGTCCCAACCGCCGGCCCGCAGGACCTCCTGTGCGTCGGCCATCGTGATCCGCGGGAAGGGAGTCTGCGGTACCGCCACCTCGACCCCGAAGACCTCTCGGATCCGCTCCCCGTGGACCTCGGCGACCTTGGCGATGGCGTGGGCGAGCATCTGCTCCTCGAAGACCATTACGTCCTTGACGTCGTCGATCCACGACAGCTCCACGTCGACCCCGGTGAACTCGGTCGCGTGCCGGGAGGTGAACGACGGCTCGGCCCGGAAGACCGGTCCGATTTCGAAGACGCGGTCGATGCCGGCGGCCACCGCCATCTGCTTGTAGAACTGCGGTGACTGCGCCAGGTAGGCCGACCGGTCGAAGTACCCGAGCTTGAATACCTCCGCCCCGGACTCCGAGGCGGTCCCCATCAGCTTCGGGGTGTGCATCTCCGTGCAGCCGTGCTCCATGGCGTACTCGCGCAGCCCATGCTCCAGGGTCGTCTGCACGGCGAACACCAGCTGGGCGGTCTCCCGCTTCCGGACGTCCAGGAACCGCCAGTCCAGCCGGTGCTCGGGCCCGGTGTGCTCGTCGATCGGCAGCGGCGCCTCCGCCAGGTTCAGCACCTCGACCGACTCGGGGACGAGCTCCAGACCGCCGAGCTTGACCTGGGCCGCGTCCACGACGCGGCCGGTGATCCGGACGGCGGACTCCGGGGTGAGGGACTCGAGCACGGCCTCCAGCGGGCCGCCGTCGCGCTTGTGGGTCACCTGGACCATGCCGGAGTGGTCGCGCAGGATCACGAACTGCATCTTGCGCTGCAGCCGGAGTGCGTTCACCCAGCCGGAGACAGAGACGGTCTGGTCGATGTGGCCGCGTAGGTCAGAGGTCAGAACGCGGCTCGTAGTGTGGATCATCGCAGCCCTCCAGGGGCGTCGTCATGATCCCTTGGGAGTGCGGGCGAGAAGGGAACTCGCGGTACCACCGCACTTTCGCCGCCACCCGAGGGCAGCAGCCTCATTCAGCCCTGTGACGGGGGCGAACCGGCGGGGCATTGGGCCGAGCGGCCGTTCCTCCCCGCGCTCAGGAGGGTCTTCACCTCGGGCGCGAGTCCGCCTTCCCAGCTACCGGCGGCTCTCTCTGCTCGCGTGATCTTCGGCTACTCGTCTCCGTCGACGCGTTGGGCAAGAGGGTAGGAAGCGGGCGCGATACCCGCAACGCAATAGGTGCGTGCTCCGGCCTCGCTGGGCTGCCTGAGGTGGAAGCCCAGCGAGGTTGCGCCAGCCGGCTACTTGGTCGCGACGACGTAGACGCTCGCCCACTGCCGCTTGGGGTTGGCCATGCGCGGGTCGAAGTCCCAAGGCTCGACCGTGGCGAAGCCGGCCTCAGTGAACAGTTGGCTGAGCTTCTCGAAGTCGTACGCCCAGTAGTGCGGGTTGTACGTGGGGTCGTCGTCCTGGTCGCGGAAGACGTAGTTGATCAGGTCGAGGTAGGTGTTGATGTCCTTGCGGCAGGCCCGCTTGGCGTACCAGCGGGAGATCATCTCCTCGGCCTGCTGGGGTCCGGCCGGGTACGTGCCGAGCACGAAGGCCGCGTCCGGAACCCCGGTGATGAGACGGCCGCCGGGGGCGAGGCCGCGGTGGGCCTCGCGGGCGTACTGCTTGGCGGACACCGGGTAGTCGATGTGCTCCAGGAAGTGCTCGGAGAACAGCACCTCCACCGAGTCGTCCTGGAACGGGATCCCCTCCCGGACGTCCCAGAGCAGGTCGGCGGGCGGCACGGCGTCGATGTTGAAGAAGCCGTCGATACGGTGGGATCCACCGCCGACCTGGACCTTCTTCGGCGCGGAGTCGAGCCGGCCCGACGGGAACGCCTTCTGGCTGGCGCGGTGGTAGCGGCTGAGTTCGATCTCCTTGGCCGCGGCGCGGAGGGTGCGCGCGAGGCCATGGGTGGTGGCCGGGTCGGCGAGGAGGGCGATGATCTGTTCGCCGAGGAGATCGATGGAGGAGCCGTCCGTACGGTGGGCATTCATCAGCCTTGCGTCCTCTCGCGTCAGGTCGTGGCAGGGGTGGGTGAGGTCCACTGGTTGTTGCGCATGAGCGTGTACTTGATGTCGACCAGGCGCGGGGCGATGGTCAGCGTCAGTCCCTCGGTGGGATGAAGCCGGCCGTTGTCGTCCTGCTCGGCGCGCCAGACGCGGTAGTCGAGATCGGGGTACGCGGGGTTGATGCCGATCTCGCCCTTGGGGATCGTGCCGTTGAAGGGCGCGATGATGTCCATGTGGTTCCAGTAATTCCATGCCTGGAGCGCCTTGTGCTGGTCGAAGTAGAAGTAGAAGTCCGGGTACCGGCCGAAGGTCCGCAGCTCGCGGTGGATCAGGTGCCCGAGGAGCGGGCCGAGCTGGGTGGAGAGGCTGTCGAACTCCCAGCGGGTGTGGTGCCAGGCCTCCGGGACCTGGCCGGGCGTGAACAGCCGGGCCGCGACGAGGTGGCTGATCCGCTCGGTGAGGTAGGCACGGGCGTGGGCCGCGTCGAGGCCGGGGTCGATCCGGGAGAGGAGCGCGCCCAGCTCGTCAGGGGAGGGCCGGAACTTCGCGAGATCGAACTTGCCTGCCATGTGGGGGAAGGACGCGAAGAGCATGTCCTTGTATAGCCAGTTGTCGAACTCTCCGAGCTCGGCCCGTTCCCTGGTCTGGGGCGTGGTGGAGTGCAGCATCAGGTACTCCGCCAGGGCCTCGAAGTACACGTACCCGAGGATGGGCAGTCGGGGGATCGTCTCGTCCAGCAGCCGCAGGAACGTAGCGGGCTGGACGACGGCGCCCTGGTAGGCGACGGCAGCTGCCAGGGCGAGGAAGGCAGTGGAGTTCTTGATCCTGCTGACGATGGTCTCGCGCAGCTGGTGCCGCTCGGTCTTGGAGAGCAGGTACTCCAGGCGGGAGTAGATCTGGAGGTGGATCGAGCCTAGGCGGAGGTAGTCCACGCCTGCCAGTCCGCGGTACGCCTGGGGCGGCAGACTAATCTCGAAGATCAGCGGAGTCGGCACGCGCTGGGGTACACCAGCCTTCGCCACGAAGGCCGGCGCCTCCCTGGTGAGCACGTACTCGGCGAGGTTGTGCATCCGGTACCCGCGCTCGGTCGGAGTGAGGGGCGCGCAGTACACGCTGCCGACCAGGCAGCCACCGGAGGGGTAGAGCGAGCCGTGCTCGCTGATCTGCTCCAGGGCGTGCGTGACGTGCAGCAGATGCAGTTTGCCGTCCCCGCCCAGGGCCCGGAACAGGGCGTTGTCCCGGAGCAGCCGGCCGTTGGGTGTCTCGGCCACGAGCCTGCTCTCCCACGCGGAGGTCTGCTCGGCGAGTGGATCCTGGCCGTCCACAGCGCTGGGGATGAGGGTCGTGTCGAAGAAGGCGTGGGCGTCGGCCCACTGCTGGTAGGCGTCGAGGAAGTCCATCAGCCGGTCAGCTCCAGCTGCTCGAGTCCTGCGAGGACCGCCTCCGCGCTGGTCGCCCCGGCCAGCCACGCGGTCTCCGACCGGACGACGAGCTCGAAGGCGGTCGTACGTAAGCCGCTGAAGCCTTCGGACCGGACTTGGGCGGGGTCCGGCCACCAGCGCAGCTTCGGCAGCCGGTAGCGGTCCAGGGCGTCCGCGGCCTTGAGGAGGTCGCAGACGTCCTCGGCGCGGGCGTGATCTGCCTGATCGTCCTCGGAGAAGGCGTCGTACGGCAGGTCGTGCAGCCGCACGGCCGTCGCGGCAGTCGTGATCCGGCTGGGCGTCGCCACGAGCCCGAAGTGGTTCCAGACGATGTCGGCGTTGTCCGTGAGCCAGATGGCGGCACGCGCCCCATGGCCCCGGTCGTCCTTGTCATGGAGGCGCCGGCAGTCGTGCACGGCGGCGGCCAGGACCAGCGTCGCGGTGTCGTCGTCGCTGAGCCCTGCCGCCTCCGCGAGCAATGCGGCCAGAGCGGCGGTGCGCATCGCATGCCGGATCCCGTGGAGGGAGTCCAGGCACTTCGCCTCGGCCAGCCACCCGGAAGGGATGGCCGAGCGGGAAAGGAGCCTCTGCGAAGTCGCTCGCAGCCGGGGAGGCGGGCCGTCCGAGAGGACCGGCCGGTTGGCGGCGATCCAGCGGACGGTGGCGGGATCGGTGAACTGGTGGTGCGGTAGCTGCTTACGTGCAGCCAGCTCGACCAGACTGTCGGCCGGCGAAGTCGTGCTCATCGGGCCCACCCCCTCGGTGGTCTGCGACAGCGGATGCCTAGCTGACAGTCGCGGCCTGGGCCGCCTTGCGGGCCTGCTCGGCGGCCTCGAATGCGGCCGTGAACTCGGCGAGCTCCTCCTCGGTCATGAGGTGCACGCCCAGCTCGTCGGCCACGGCGCCGATGCGGGCGACGGCCTCGTCTCGCGCGGTGGCACTGGCCTCGTCGTCGAGCAGCACCTCGAACTCGGCGTGGTGCCCCCAGGCGTCGCTCCACTTCACGGCGATCTCGACACCGCGGAAGCGGAAGTTGTGGCGCTGGTTGAACGCCTGGTGCATGGTGTCCTCGAAGCCGAGGGCGTTGAAGATCCGCACGGCGGCCGGAACGTCCTCGCGGCCGATGGCGAACTCGGTCTCCGGGAAAGCGGCGCCCTGGCCGATCTTGCTGGCCTTGAGGGTGACCTTCGCGGAGCCAGCCGCGATGTTGTCCGTGACCTTCAGCAGCTGGTCGGGCAGCACGTAGAAGTGGATGTTCTTGTCGTCACAGCCGAGGTCCTCGGCCTCCCGTGTCAGACGCTCGACGAGCTGCTCGTGCGCGTCCTTGTCGAAGCGGGCGCGCATCTCGATCTCGATGGCCACAGTGGCTCCCTTACGGAATCGGGCATGGGTGATCCGCCCGAGCCAGGCGAAGCGGGGCTGGCTCAGTTCAGTGCGGTGTGTGATTGATCAAGCGTCCGGGCGGTGCGGTACGCGGGTGCGCGCCGCACCGTCCGGCGGGGATGAGCGTCAGGCGAGCTCGCCGAAGCGGTCACGCACGACACCCTCGTGCAGGTAGTTCGGGAGCGGCACGCCACCGACGGACACGCGCTTGGTGGCGACGTGCTCCTCAGTCTCGTCCGGGAAGCCCTCCAGCAGCTGGAGGCACTGCGCCACCCACTCGCGGGACTTCTCCCAGTCGCCGGTGTCACGGCTGCGGACGGCGAGCGCGAAGGCGGTCTCGGCCGCGGCCCATCGGTCGGTGGGCAGCTCCTGCTGGAAGATGTTCTCCAGCTCGGCCAGGGAAGCGACGCGGGTCGGGTTGGTCATGACGTCTTCTCTCCTACGTTGGTGCCTGGTGGTGTTCAACGCGTCGACAGCCGATTGGTGACATCGGTAGGGCTCAGTACGTGAAGATCTCCGCGAGGGTCCGGTAGTCGTGCAGCTCGTCCTTGTCGAACCACAGCTCCAGCTCCTGATCGGCCTCGGCTTTGTTGCCGGAGGCGTGCACCAGGTTCGCGACGGCCTTGCCGGAGGCCACGCTGGCGCCCCGGCTGTAGTGCGAGAAGTCGCCGCGAACCGTGCCGGCGGGGGCCTCGTTCGGGTACGTGCTGCCGACGATCTTGCGTACGGTGGCGACGGCGTCGAAGCCCTCCAGCACGAGAGCGATCACCGGGCCCTGCTGCATGAACGTGGAGGTGAGGTTGTAGACGTCGGCGCCGAGCCGCTCCTCCAGGTCGAAGTAGTGGCGCCGGGTGAATTCGGCGTCCATCTGCTTCATCTTGATGCCGACGATCTTCAGTGCTGCGTCCTCGAACCGGGCGATGATCTTTCCGGCGTATCCGCGGACCATCGCGTCGGGCTTGAGAAGGACGAGCGTGCGCTCCACGGTGTTTTCCTGATCCTGGGCCATCGGTTCCCTTTCAGCTTTCAGGCAAGCCATATGACGGGCGCTCGGCGCCTCGCCCGCCTGAGGTTACCGGCGTCGAAACCCCCTTCTGTGCCAGTTAGTTGACAGATGTAAGGCTTATCGGCCAAGTGGCCGAGACTGTCGTCCGACGAGGGCCCAGTGCAGCTGCTCCAGGCGGAAAACGCACTTCCTGCATGCGTGGATCTCGACCTCGACGTCGCCCGCGGCGATGGATCCGATGACGGTCACCTCGACGTCGAGCCGTTCGCAGCGGAAACAGCTTCCAGCCGCCCACTCGAACCGCTGCCACAGCTGCTGAGGCTTCACGCGGCCGGCTGGCCGCGGGCCGGCCGAAGGCCGTCGATCGGCGCCGTCCACTCCTTTCCGCCGCCCTCCGGCCGCAGCCAGGCACTCGTGGGCGGACTCTCGGAGTAGTAAGGCCACGGCTGCACCTCACCCCGGCGGCCCGTGCCCGTGTCGATCACCAGTGCGCGGACCGTGAGCCACTCCGGCAGCGAACTCCAGCCGGCCGCGGCTTCGACGGTCACGGGGCGCTGCGATGCGGCCTGGATCGCTCGTTCGGAGTCTTTCGGTGCGGGCTTCATGGCTGGGCCATCTCCGATCTCTCTGCCTGAAGAAGACGGGCGGAACGGACGAGCGTCGTTAGCCAAAGCCAGTTGATGCAGGACGACTTGTGCGCATCTCCCAGCGGTGTTCTCGGTCTGCTGCGACAGTAGCCAGGGCTTCCGGCGGTACCCCGGAAAAACCTTCCGGGGTGTACTTCGGCCACGAGGTGATGATCAGGACATGCGAGGTATGACAGAGAACCTGACCATCGGCGAGCGCGTCGCCTGGTACCGGCGTCGGCGCGGCCTCTCACAAGAGGTTCTGGCCGGCCTTGTCGGACGTACCACGGACTGGCTGAGCAAAGCGGAGAACAACCGGATCGAGCTCGATCGCCTCACGGTGATCACCTCACTCGCCGACGCCCTCGACGTCTCCCTCGGAGACCTGCTTGCCGAGCCGGCCCTCATGGAGTGGTCGGCCGACAGCGGTCACCGCACGGTTCCCGCGCTGCGGGAAACGCTCATGGACTACAAGCAGCTCGCCCCTTTACTCGGCGCCGCCAGCGACGAGGAACCACCTGCCCTGCAGGATCTCCGAGGCAGCGTGGCCGACGTGCTCGATGCCTACCAGGCGTCGCGGTACGGCTTCGCCACCCGACGTCTTCCCCTTGTCCTGGCCGATGCCCTCGCCGCGTCCCGCGCCTACTCGGCGCACGAGGCTGAGGAGGCCCACGCCCTGCTCGCCCTCGCCTACCACGGGGCGGCCATGGTGCTGGGCAAGGTCGGGGAGTCCGAGCTGGCATGGATCGCCGCGGACCGCGGTCTGGCCGCAGCGCAGCACAGCGGCCGCAGTGAAGTCACGGGATCGCTCTTCCGGGCGGTCACCCACTGCCTCCTGGCCACCGGCCGCTTCACAGCCGCGGTCCAGCTGGTGAACGACGCGGCCTCCGTCATGCAGCCGGAGCTGGGCAACGCCAACGACGAGTACCTCTCGGTGTACGGCACGCTGTTCCTCACCGGCGCCATGGCCGCCGCACGGGCAGAAGACCGGGCGACCACGCAGACCTTCCTCCGCGAGGCAAACGAGGCGGCGCAACGACTCGGCGCCGACGCCAATCACATGTGGACGGCCTTCGGCCCGACCAACGTGGCCATCCACTGCGTGGCCACCGCCGGCGAGCTCGGCGACATCCAGATTGCTGCGGACCTGGGCTCACGGATCGACACGACCGCTCTGCCCGTGGAGCGGCGCGTACGGCACAGCCTCGAAGTCGCCAGGGCGCTGAGCTCCTGGAACCGCACCGACGAAGCCCTGGCCGTCCTGCTGGAAGCGGAACAGGCCGCCCCCGAGCAGGTGCGGCACCACTACCTGAGCCGGGAACTGGTCATCGGATGGATACGCGGCACAAGGGGTCGGCCTGCCCATCCTGTGGCAGACCTGGCCCGCAGACTGGGCGTCGTCGCGGGCGGCTAGAGTCCGATCCGTGAGCGAGAACGAGCACGAAGCGAAGATGGCCCGCCCCCGCATGGCAGCCGGCGCTCTCTTCTTCGACGAAGAAGATCGAGTCCTCCTCGTCGAGCCGTCCTACAAGGACTACCGCGACATCCCCGGCGGCTACGTCGAGGAGGGGGAGTCGCCCCGGCAAGCCTGCGTGCGCGAGATCCAGGAGGAACTTGGCATCGCACCGCACATCGGCCGCCTCCTCGTCGTCGACTGGGCACCGAACCCCGGCGAGGGAGACAAGGTCCTCTACCTCTTCGATGGCGGCCACCTGAGCACCGACGACTGCCGGAAGATCGCTCTGCAAGCGGATGAGCTCCGCGGCTACGACTTCCACGACGCCGACCAGGTGCCGGACCTCACAATCCCCCGCCTCGCGCGCCGCATCGCTGCTGGCATCAAAGCCCGAGGGAGGGGTCTGACTGCCTACCTGGAGCACGGCGAGACGCCAGCGACGGGGTCAGGCCAGTCAGATCCGCGAGCGATCAAAGTGTGATTCGCGGCGCCGCGCTATAGGGGCTGGCTGCCTCGTTTGCGGCACCGTCGTAAGGTGCCTCGGCCAGCCATGTACGCCCTCGATGTGACTTCCTTCACGTCGAGGGAGTGCCAGGTGCGTACTCAACTCGAATGTACCTTTCGCCCAAACCGGACTATATCGCCCAAGTGGCCTCGATCCCGTCGATGGCACCATCTACATTTTTGACCGTGAGCTGGCACCTCACTGATCAGCCCTCAGTGGGCGCCCCCTGTGCATTCGCGCCCGGAAGGAAACGCAAGTGGTCGACCTGAAGAAGGACGTCTGGGCAATCGCCGACACCCTGCGCGGCGTCTATGCCCGCAATGAGGCCGGTGACGTCATCCTGCCCATGACGATCCTGCGCCGCTTGGAGTGCGTGATGGCGCCCCAGCGCGCCCGGGTCGCTGAGCTCATTGCCACTCAGTCGAACGAGACTGTGCGCGTTAAGATGATCAAGTCTGTCACCGGTGGCGTGAAGTTCTACAACACGACCGAACACACCCTGGCCTCGGTATACGACTCCGGCAAGGACATGGTCGATGACCTGTTGGAATACGTGTACGGGTTCAGTAAAGACATCGACGTTTTCACGAACTTCGACTTGCCTCGGCACATCGACCGGATGAAGAAGGGCGGCATCCTCCCCACGATCGTCCGCCAGTTCCGCGACCTCGATCTGTCCCCCGATGCCGTGCCGAACTCCAAGATGGGCGAGCTGTTCGAGCATCTCATCTACATGGACTTCGAGTCCTCCAACGCCGAGTCCGGCGATCATTACACTCCACGCGACGCTATCAACCTGCTGGTCGACCTGCTCTTTGCCGAGGATGACGACGGCCTGTCCGGCGAAGCGATCCGCAGTATCTATGACCCCACCGTCGGTACCGGGGGCATGCTCAGCGTGGCAGAGGAACACCTGCACCGCATGAATCCTGACGCCGAGCTCGTCTTGTACGGGCAGGAGCTGCGTCCCGAGTCCTACGCCCTGTGCCGTTCCGACTTGCTGGCCAAGGGGCAGAACCCCCAGAACATCGTGTTGGGCAACACCCTTGTCAAGGACAAGTTCCCGGACGATACGTTCAACTACATTCTGTCCAACCCGCCGTACGGCGTGGACTGGAAGAACGATGCCGAGGTTGTGGAACAGGAGCACAAGAGGGGCTTCGCTGGTCGCTTCGGCGCCGGCCTTCCCCCCACTTCGGACGGGGCCCTGCTTTTCGTGCAACATGCCATCGCCAAGATGAACCCGGCCGACAGCGAGGACGGCGGTGCTCGAGCCGGCATCGTCCTTAACGGCTCGCCACTGTTCTCCGGTGCCGCTGGGTCCGGCTCTAGCGAGATCCGCGGGTGGCTGCTAGAGAACGATCTGATCGAAGCCATCGTGGCGCTGCCGAACGACATGTTCTACAACACTGGCATCGCTACCTATCTGTGGATCTTCGACAATGCCAAGCGCCCCGAGCGTAAGGGCAAGGTACAGCTTGTCGATGCGACTGCGCTGGGCGTCAAGATGCGTAAGTCCGTTGGCTCTAAGCGAGTTGAAGTTGGGGATGTCGCTCGCGAGAGGGTGCTGCAACAGTATGCGGACATGGAGTCCTCGGACACATCCAAGATCTTCGACAATCTAGACTTCGCCTTCTGGCAGATCACGGTCGAGCGGCCCCTTCGTCTGAACTTCGAGACCACACCCGAACGTGTTGCCCTGGTTGCTGAGCACAAGACCCTCGGCAAGATCGACGGCCTCATCGATTCCCTGAAGTCTTTCAACGGGGGCCAGTACCTCAACCGCGAGGACTTCCTCAATGACCTGGGCAAGCACTTCGGTTCCTGCGGAATTGGCCTGACCTCCGCGCAGCGCAAGGCGCTGTGGCAGACCCTCGGCGAGCGCGACGAGAATGCCGAGATCTGCCGTGTCCAGTCCGGCAAGAACAAGGGTGAGCCGGAGCCTGACATCTCCCTTCGTGACTCTGAGATCGTTCCCTTCGGCTGGGGTGGGCACCCCAAGGGCCATGACGCTAAGGACGCCACCACCAAGGCGTACTTCACGAAGGAGGTCAAGCCACACTTCGATGACGCTTGGGTTGACTACTCCAAGACCAAGGTGGGCTACGAGATCCCCTTCCCTCGCCACTTCTACAAGTACGTTCCCCCGCGAAGCCTTTCTGAGATCGACGCTGACCTCGAGGATTCCCTGCAGGAGATCCTCGGCCTGCTTCGCAAGGTGGAGGAGAGCAAGTGAGCACCCCCCTTCCTTGGGGAGACACCAATCCGCCATGGGCAATCGGTCAGGTTAAGCATCTGGGTAGCGTCACTCTGGGCAAGATGCTGCAGACAAAAGACACTGGCCAGGATGTCCTTGCTGCGTACATGAGGGCGGCCAACGTCCAGCCTGATGGTGTCCTCGCGTTGGATGACGTCAAGGAAATGTGGTTCTCACCCCGAGAGCTGCGCGACCTCACCCTCCGCCAGGGCGACGTGGTCGTGGTCGAGGGTGGACAGGGTGGCTTCGGACGTGCCGCGTACATCCGTGGAGACCTCGATGGGTGGGGGTTCCAGAACTCGATTAACCGCATCCGGTCGAACGGGGATAACGATGGACGATTTCTCGCCTACTATCTGATCGCCCTCCGTGCTACTGGATTCATTCGGAGATACTGCAACGTCGTCTCCATGCCGCATCTGACGGCCGAGAAGCTGGCCGCTATTCCGATACCGCTTCCCTCCGGTCCAGAGCAACGCTTCATTGCTGATCATCTGGATCGTGAGACAGGAGAGATTGACAGTCTCATTGCTGCGCAGGACCGGTTCGTTGGACTGCTGCAGGAACGACGCCAAGCTGTCGTGGAGCATGAGCTTGCAGGGGTCGTGCCAGCGGTGCCTGGTACACGGCTGAAGCACCTGGTGCAGTCCATTCGGCAGGGCTGGAGCCCGCAGTGCCTTCCGTGGCCTGGTGATGGTATCCAGACCTGGGCAGTTCTGAAGGCAGGGGCAGCCAACCGTGGGGTCTTCCGCCCGGAGGAAAACAAGGAACTGCCAGAAGATCTGGTGCCGCGACCGTCGACCGTTGTGCGGCGTGGCGATCTCGTGGTCTCGCGAGCTAACACTCGCGACCTAGTCGGTAGCGCAGCAGTGGTATCCGGGGATTATCCGCGGCTGATGCTAAGCGACAAGCTTTACGCCCTTGCCCTTGACGGGTCCAAGGCTTTGCCGCGTTATGTCGCCTATCTGATGGCTAGCCGGCGAATCAGGGACTTGATCGAGATGAATGCTACTGGCGCGAGCTCATCGATGCTGAACATCACAAGGGATGAAATTGTAAATCTCCCAATGGATGTTCCCGAGATCGCTGAACAGTGTCGCGTCCTCAAACGCCTGGACGCTGAAATTGCAGACATCGACACTTTGATCGCAAAGACGCAGCGGCACATCGAACTCGCCAGGGAGCGTCGTAGGGCGCTCATCACGGCGGCCGTGACCGGCCAGATGGACATCCCGATGGAGGTTTGAGCGTTGGTGGACCTGACGTACGAGTCGGAGTTCGAGAAGCGCATCTGTGAGTACTTGGCTGCCAGCGGGTGGCTGTATTCGCCCAACGGCGAGGGGTACGACGCCGAACGTGCCCTGTTTCCGGATGATGTCGTCGGGTGGTTTCAGGACCAGGACCCGCAGGCGTGGCAGCGTGGCATCGGTTCTGGCCCGCGGGCCCAAGAGGCAGAACAGGCGTTGCTGGACCTGATCGTGCAGTTGCGCTCGACGCCGCTCGACAACAGAGGTGGCGGCCCGGGCGGGACCCTCCAGCTGCTGCGATCGGACGTCCCAGTTGGGCTGCGCGACGAACTGAAGATGGTGCAGTGGCGGCCCTCCGACCCTACGAACGCCACCCGCGTGGCCGCTTACGACAAGGTGCGCCTGCGGATCATGCGGCAAGTGCACTACTCCCGGCAGAAGCCACACGACAGCATCGACCTGATCGCGTTCGTCAACGGCATCCCTGTGGCCACGTTCGAGTTGAAGACCAACTTCAAGCAGTCGATCGACGCTGCAGTCAAGCAGTACGCCCAGGATCGCCATCCCAAGGGAGAGCCACTGCTGGCCTTCGGTACCGGAGCGCTCGTGCACTTCGTGGTCACCGAGTCTGAGGTTCGGATGACGACCCACCTCGAGGGTGAGAACACCCACTTCCTCCCATTCAACATGGGCAGCGACGGGGGAGCGGGCAACCCAGTCAACGAGGACGGGCCGGCCACCGCGTACTTGTGGGAGCAGGTCATGGCCCGTGACACCTGGCTGGAGATCCTCGGGTCCATGCTGTTCGTGGACGTCAAGGCCGTCACGAACGCGATCACACGTGAGCGCAAGACGTCAACCAGTGTGATCTTCCCGCGCTTCCACCAGTGGAAGGCCGTCTCGCGGATGATCGACCAGATCGCAACTGAAGGCGTGGGTGGCCGTTTCTTGATCCAACACTCGGCAGGATCGGGCAAGACGAACACCATCGGATGGACAGCGCACCACCTGTCGAACCTGCACGATCAAACCGGCCGCAAGACGTTCGACACGGTCCTAGTGATCACAGATCGCACGGTGCTGGATGACCAGATGCAGCGGGCGATCTTGCAGATCGAAGGCAAGCCTGACTACGTCTACAACGTCGACAAGAAGGCCCGCACCGGCGAAGGCTCCAAGTCCCGTGCGCTGCTCAAGGCCCTACAGGACCGCCGCCGCATCGTCGTGGTGACCATCCAGACCTTTCCAGCTGTACTCAAGCTCCTCTCCGAGGAGGATTCGCTGACTGGCCACCGTTTCGCGGTCATCGCGGACGAGGCGCACTCTTCTCAGGCCGGCGCAACGGCCAAGAAGGTTCGTCAGGTGTTGCGTTCCGGTGGGCAGGAATTGGACGAGGGTGTGGAGGTGGACGCCGAGGACACGATCAACGCACTGGCCGACATGCCGACTCCAAACGTGTCGTTCTTTGCGTTCACCGCTACCCCGAAGGCCAAGACCATCGAGCTGTTCGGGCGCCGCGTAACGCCTGAGGCGAAGCCGTCCGCGTTCGACGTCTACTCGATGAAGCAGGCCATCCAGGAGGGCTTCATCCTGGATGTTCTGCCGCGTTACCAGAGCTATGGGACCGTCTACCAGATCGCCGAGGCGATCAAGAAGAACGGGGTCAACGTCTCCGTCGACGAGGAGGACAACCTCGTCGACGAGACCGCCGCAGCCAAGGCCCTCAAGCGTTTCGTGCGGCTGCACCCGACGAACATCGCTCAGAAGGTCGAGATCATCGTCGAGCACTTCCGGGCCAACGTGGCCGGCCTGCTGGGCGGCCATGCCAAGGCTATGATCGTCACTTCCGAGCGCAAGCACGCGCTGCGGTACAAGTTGGCGATCGACAAGCACATCAAGTCCAAGGGCTATGACCTGGGTACCTTGGTCGCGTTCTCCGGCACCCTCGATGACCCGGAGTACGGCATCCACGATGAGGTCTCCGAGGCCAAGATGAATCCGGGTGCCGGCCCGGACCTGGCCGAGGCGTTCGCCGAGCCGAACTACCGCGTGATGATAGCCGCGGACAAATTCCAGACGGGGTTTGACCAGCCACTGCTGTGCGCGATGTATGTCGACAAGCGTCTGGACGGCATCCAGGCAGTGCAGACGCTCTCACGCCTAAACCGCACCTTCCGGTCTGGCGGCATGGTCAAGGACCGGGTGTTCATCCTGGACTTCACGAACGAGCCCAAGGACATCCAGGCAGCGTTCGCGCAGTTCTACGAAGAGGCCGAAATCGAGACCGAGACCGACCCCAATCAGCTGCATGTGTTGGCGATGGGGCTGCGAACCTTCGGCATCTTCGATGCCCAGGACGTGACTCAGTTCGTCCAGGGCGCCCAACGCGGTGATCGCAACGAGATCACCGCAGCAATGAGCCGGGCGCAGAACCGGTTCGCCCAGGCATGGGCTCAGGCCCAAGCCGACGAGGCTACGCAGGCCGTGGAACGGCTCGAGCAGTTTCGCAAGAACACCTCCTCGTTCGTGCGCCTGTACGACTTCCTGTCCCAGGTATACGACTACTCCGGCTCACCGCTGGAAGACCTCTGCGCCTTCTGTCGGGAGCTTGCCCAGTGGATCAAGGCCGAGCGAGCCCATGACGAGGTTGATATCTCCAGCGCCCGACTGGTCGCGATCGAGCAGAAGGACAAGGGGACCACGAACGCTTCGGTCACCAGGAAGGGCGGCAACCTTACAGGCCCCAGCGCGCTGGGTACGGCCAGGGTCAAGGACCCCAAGATGGTCCCGCTGCTGGAAGTTATCGACACCCTAAACAACCTGTTTGACGACCTGTCGGAATCTGCGGTCGCTGGACTGATGGCCCTGGTGATCAATGCTGCGAAGTCCGATGAGGTTCTGAGGTCGCGGGCCTTGGAAAACAGCCTGGAGAACTTCCTGAAGTCCGAGAAGGTCCGCGATCGAGTCCTGGACATGCTGCTCGCTGCTCCCGGGGAGCTGGGCAAGGTCGTGGCTGAGGTAGTCGGCGATGGTAAGGGCCTGGACAGCATCATCGCTGGCGCATTCCACGGTGTGCGACTGGATGTCGAGGCTGAGTCCAGCTGATGGCCAGGGAAGTGCCGGGTGTCTCAAACCGGCGGTGCCGACAAGTTGGACCACCCCTGGTGGTGGGAGGCAATCCCTGCTGCTGAGCAGGTGGGAGTTGCTGGCCGGCGAAGCCGGACGCGTGAGTGGTGAGTGGGCGGACAGGGCTCCACGAGGGCTGGCTCGGCAAGCCGGCCAGCCCTCGTGGAGCCCACGGGTGAAGGGAATCACTCCAAATTCCGGTCCTCCATCCCGTCCCCGGCAGCAATCCGCCGCCAGAGTCGCTCAGCGATCTCTACGAGTGTCCCCTCGCTCGGTACCCGCCACTGCTTGGGTCCCTGGACAGCGCTCCACTGCTCCTTCCAATCGGCTTCGTTCCAAATATGGGAGACCAGCCCAGTCGGCGAGTAGCGTCGGCCGTCGGCCTCCCAGAGGATCGGAGTTTTCCGGTCGTTCACCCAGCTGGCTCGACGTCGCCGAGGGTCTGCGTCGAGCCAGCTGCCGATGGCTAGCTCCTCCGCGGCGCTAGGTGCATATTCGAGGGGGGTGCTGTCCTTAATTGCTTCGTAGTCGACGAGCAATCGAACCGTCTGGGGTCGTCGCTGTCGGCTCTGTACAGCACCCTCCAGGAGGGCCTTCCGTTTCATGGGGGATTCTGGTCCGGTTCCGCCCTCAAGCATGCTGAGGACAGCGGCAACGAGCTGTGCACAGCGTTCCTGGCTGGCGAAGGTGCTGGTCACGTAACTCTTGCTCGTAAAGAGGGTGTCGACCATGCTGATCAGGCAGACCAGTACGGCAAGGACCTGTTCTGGCACCCCGGCAAGGACGTCATTCCATTCGCCATCTGACTCGTCGAGGCTGCCCCTGCCGATGCGTTGGAAGACCATGTGGGCAACAAGAAGTGCGCCGTTGTCTGCCACTGCGGCGGGGCGGCCAGCGAGCTTGGTCCGCAGCTCTGTCAATTGGTCACGCACGATCCGGAATACTTGGACGGCGCGCCAGATCTGCTGGGCGCCCGGCTGCTGCCCGAACAACCGGGTATAAGCCCCGCCTGGCCCCTCGATCCAAAGTGCGTTTGTGGAGCCCTTGACCCGCACAGCAAGTGACGAGTCCCTGTGCATACAGGCGAGAGCCATGGCGGCCTCTGTGACTGAGCAACCCGACTCAGGAGCAGGATCCAACTCGCCCCGTCGGAATACGTATTCCTTGTCCAGCGAGAGGCGGAAATCTTTCTGGATTTCACTTTGGACTGCATCGATTGCGATGAAATCCCGTCGCTCCATGTGATTTTGCGTATTCGTGGCTTTGGTGATGGAACGTCCGAAGCCCTCAGGTGCACCCTCCAGGGAGATGATGCGCACCAGGATGTAGGCTTCTGCGACCGCCTCGGGGTTGATCTCGTTCGCGCGGAACGCTGAGGTGACTGTCTGCGCGCCGTTGACCACGCTGGCGTTGGTCAGGGTTAGGGTGGTCGGCTGGCCTACTGCTCGCTTGGAGTGGTATTCCTGCTCGATCCGGTCGCACTGCACTGTGATGCCGTTGTGTCGATATAGGAACCCTTCGGGGTCCTCCAACATAGAGTCCACCATTGTTTGGTTGACGCCAGTGAGCCCCAAAGAGCGGCGGACATTTCGATCGTATAGGCGTTCGCCGTGTCCCTTTTCGTGCCCTTCGCCATCGCTTTTTCCGCCGTACCAACTCGCCAGCTGATCAGCGCTGACCTCGCCGATTACCGCCTTGAACGGGGTTTCGCGGGTGTACCATTCCCGATCCATGGTCGCCCTGAGCGTGATCGGCTGCGGCTCGAGGTCCTCTCGGATCGCCCGATGGAAGTCTCTCTGATCCACAACCTGGTACTCGACAGTGCGCCCGAGTCCACCGAATTCTTGAGCAGCCTCGTCAAGGATATTGCGAGTTTCGATGGAGAGCCGACCATCGCCCATGAGTGCCACAACCAGGTTGACCTTGCAGGTTGGGAGCCTTAGGACACCGTGTACACGATCCGCCAGTAGCTGCAATCGCTCGTTGAAATGATCGAGATCCCGATTGTCGAATTTCTTCAGGCCGTGTACTAGTTTAAGGGCGGCTTCTGTGTCGAACCCGGCCGTCCCTTTATCCTTCCATTTGGCCTGGATTAGCCAGAGTTCGGAGCCTGAGGCGGAGAATGCGACGCAATCGATTCCGAAATCGTCTCGGCCGTCGATTACTCCAGCTGCCGCCTCATCTGAGTTGCAGTCCGCGAGAATTCGGGCCGCCTTGGCCGACACCGCCCGTGACAATAGTGCTGTCTCGTGCTCCTTAGGGTCCTTCTTTTCGAAATCGTCCATGGAGATCCGGTGTTGAAATTCTCGAAGCAAGGCACTCCTGATGTGCTGCACTTCCAGAGGCATGCCGCCCTGCCCGCCTTTGTTCACCAACGCTCCCAACAGCCGCTCTGTGCAAGGCTGTTCAGCCTAGCTTTGAGAGGTGCGCTACGTCACACTTTGCGAGATGCGGTCTGGGTGCCGACGGTGTCGCACGCCGGAAGCTCCTTGCGGCGATCTGCGTGAGCGGTGCGTGAGCGGACTGGGTGGGACAGGGTGGATTGGGCGGCACGTGGGTTGCGGGGCGTAGGTCTCTGACCTGTGGAAACGGGATTCTGCGGCATCGTCCGGCACCAGCCGGGATGATCTTGTGGGGCCTCGTAATGCGTAGGTCTCGGGTTCGAATCCCGAAGGCGGCTCAGACAGACCCCAGGCTGGAGAAAATCCGGCCTGGGGTTTTCTGTTGCCCCGAGGGTACGGCGTGAACGAAGAGGAGCCCCGGGAAGGAATCCCGGGGCTGCGGTGTGGGTGGGTTCAGGCGCGGGCGCCCGGGTCGTGGCGGGTCAGGGAGGCCTTCACCTGGGCGGCGTACGGGCCCTGCCACCACGGGATCGTCTCGACCAGCACCGGCTTGATGCCGGAGGCCAGGACGAGGGCCCGGCCGGGCGGCATCGCGCCCAGGTCGGAGACCTTCAGGACGCGGTCGCGGCGTACCGACTCGTTCAGGGTGCGATGGCCCGACCAGCCGCCCGTCTCCGAGGCGCGGGACGTGGTGAACTCGCGCAGCTCGTACTCGCCGGCCAGCTCCGAGAGGTCGCCGAGGAAGCGGGTGTCCGAGACGCCGCCGCCGTACACGCGGACGTTCGCGGCCGACCAGAGCTTCTCCATGCCGCGCTCGCCCCACACCTCGATGCCCTGGGCCCAGGACTGGAGGATCGTCATCAGGATGATGCCGCGCGATCCGTAGTGCGAGTAGAGGTCGGGCAGGGCGCGCCAGCGGCAGACGTTCGCGGCCTCGTCGAGGACCCCCACCAGCGGGCGGGACAGCCGGCCGCCGCGCTGCGTGGTGGCGTACTCCTCGGCGGCCTCGACGACCGCCACGGTCAGAGCGGTCACCAGCGGGCCGGCGGAGTCAGTGCCCTCGCGGGAGAGCGAGTACAGGGTGGAGTCGGCGCGGACGAACTCGCGCGGGTCGAACTCCGGGCGGTCGTCCGTCGCGGAGAGCGGCGTCACCCACTTGTTGACCTCGGGGTTGATCAGGCAGGACGCCATCTGCTGGGCGACGCCGTAGATGCCGCTGCGCTGCTTGTCCGGGGCGGTGATGACGCCGGAGAGGGCGTCGGCCGGCATCAGGTGTCCGGCCCCGCGCAGGATGCGCTCGGGGGTGTCGTCCTTCGGGTTGGACAGCCAGGTGTAGATCTGGGTGATGGAGGCTTTGGCGGTGGCCGCCGCCAGCAGGAGGTTGGCGAGGAGGTCCTGTCCGGCGGGGTCGAAGAACGCGTCCGTGGAGGCGTCGGCGTCCCGCGAGCCCGACGCGAAGTGGTCGGCCAGCTTGCGGGCCTTGGCGACGTCGGTCACGTACGACAGCGGGTTCCACCACCAGGTGGGCGGCTCCTGCGCCACCTGCTGGGGGTCGAAGACCCAGACCTGGCCGCGGGCCTGGCGCGGGCCCCGGGTGGCGTCGACGATGTCGCGCTTGTTGGAGGTGACGAGTACGGAGCCCGGGGCGTCGAGGATCGCGGGGATGGCGCGCCGGGTCGTCTTGCCCGTACGGGGACCCCAGATGTCGACGTGCATGTCCTCGAAGGAGCCGAACAGGGGCTGGCGCCCGTGCAGCGAGCGGCCGATGAAGACGCCCGGGGAGCCGCTGTCCACACCGAGGCGTTCGGCGGTCGCGGCGGCACCCTTCATCGTGAGCTTGCCGAGCTCCTCGCCCTTGGCGAGGTGCTGGGCGGCGCCGTCGACGTCGGGCTTGTTGCGCAGGCGCTGGCGCAGCCGATAGGCGGCGGTCACGGCTCCGGCGAGCAGCAGGACCTCGGCGGCCGCGATGGCGTTCGCCGCTCCGTGCGGCCAGGAGTAGTCACCCATGACCAGGGAGACGGCGAACGAGAACGGGTTGCCCGGCGGCGCCGGGTGGTCGCCGAAGGACGAACCGAGGCGCGCGGCGAGCCACGCACCGCACAGAAGCGCCAGGAGGCCTCCGACGAGGCAGGCGATCTCGATCGTCCAGTCCTCGTCGGCGCGGGGCTTCTTCTGCTGGGGTGAGGCCATGGTCAGGACTTTCCTTCCGCTGGAGCGGATCTGGCACGGAAGAGGTATCCGTTCCGTTGCTGCTGAGGGGTCGTGCGGCGCGCCGGTTCCGGCCGGTGCGGTCCGCTACGCGTGTTCGCCGCCGCTCTCGACGGGGTTGGTGCCCGCCGGGATCGGCACCCGGTACACGCCGGTGATCTGACCCTGCACGTCCCAGGTGCTGAACTCGACGTTCTTGCCCACGCGCGGGGCGTGCAGGATCTTCTTGCCGGCCGGGTCCCACACGACCGCGACGTGCTCGGAACCGCTCGGGCCGGGCCGGAAGAAGATGAGGTCCCCGGGCTGCGCCTGACTCAGGTCGATCTTCGACGCGCGGAGGTTCTTCTCCTGGGTGTAGGTGACCGTACCGATGTCGATCTTTCCGCCGCTGGCCTGGTAGTACATCCACTGCGTGAAGCTGGAGCAGTCGAAGGAGACCGGGTTGTTGCCCTGGAGCCGGGGCGCGCCCCACACGTACGGGCGGCCGATGCCCCGCTGGGCCCAGCGGAGCGCGGACCGGACGACCGGGTCGTCGGCACCCGGCAGGACGCCGGTGACGCCCGCGCCGTCCGGGGGCACCGCGGTGCCCTTGCCGTCCTTGGCGCACGAGGCGTACGTGGCGTCCTTGGCCGTGTCGCCGCCGCCCCCGGGCACGGTGCCGTAGTCCGGGGTGGCCGAGACCTTGCCCTGCAGCCAGCCCTCCGGGTCGATCATGCCGGGGCCGTTGTCCTGGCCGGGGACGAAGGGGTTGTCGACACCGGGGACGCGGACCTCCCAGTGCAGGTGCGGGCCACTGGAGTTGCCCGTGCTGCCGACGGTGCCGATCTGGTCGCCGCGCTTGACGGAGGCGCCCTGGGACACCATCGCCTTGGTCTGGTGCGCGTACAGGGTGACGACGCCGCCCGCGTGCTCGATGTGGGTCTCGTTGCCGTACGAGCCGCCGCTGGTCACCTTGATGACCTTGCCGTCGGCGGGGGCGTAGATGGGGGTGCCGGAGGTCGCCCGCAGGTCGAGGCCGGTGTGGTAGCCGAGGCTCCAACTGGAACCGTTGGCGTGGTACTTGGTGCCGACGGTGTACGTGCCCTCCTTCAGCGGCCACTGCCAGTTCTTGCCGTCCTGGCTCGGCGGCGCGGCCGGCTTGATCATCGGGCGGGAGAAGGCGACGGTCTCGATCCGGGCGCCCGGGTCCGCGGACACCCGGCTGCCCGGGTCCGCGGCGGCGCGGGTGGTGGCCGCGGCGTCTCCCGGGTAGGGCGGCGTGGACCAGGAGCGGGGCGAGGCCGACGTGATGCTCAGGGCCTCGGTCGGCTGCGCGTCGTTGCCGACGGGGGCGGGGATGTCCGACTGCTGGCCCAGGGTGGGGAAGTTCGGGTTCTTCTCGACGGTCGCCTTCAGGTGGGCGTACCACCCCTCGATCAGGCTCTTCTCGCCGGTGAGGTTGCCGCGGTAGCGGGCCGCCTGGGTGAGGACCACACGGGGGTAGACGGTGTTGCTCTCCAGCGAGCCGGAGTAGCGCAGCAGGGCCTTCCAGGGCTGCGTCTCGGCCTTCAGGGCGTGGAGGAAGTTCGCGGCGGCGTAGGCCGCGTCGTCGATGTTGTAGAGGTCCTTCTTGCCGTCGCCGTTGCCGTCGTCGCCGTAGTCCTTCCAGGCGGGAGGGCCGAACTGCAGCAGGCCCATGTAGCCCGCGCTGTTCTTGCCCCCGGGGGCCGCGGACGGGTCCTGGCCGTACTTCGTCTCCTGGTACATCTGGCCGGCGATGAGCGTCCAGTCCAGCCCCTCGTAGCGGGCGGCGGCGCGCATCGCCGCGAGGATCATCCGCGGGGGTATCTCGTTGCGGGCCGTCTCACTGGGCAGGTAGATCGTGCCCGCGGGCATGATCGGATTGGTGGCCGCCTGGTCACCGGTGTTGCCGTGGCCCGCGTTCTCGGCGTAGTTGCCGCAGGCCGCCTGCGCGGCGCCGCTGCCGAGACCACCGACGAGCGCGCCGATCAGCATCAGGGCGATGAGCCCGGCGCCGCCGATCGGCAGCAGTCCGCCGAGGCCGGCGAGCAGCAGCATCTTGCCGTTGTTCTTCTTCTTGCCGCCGCCCCCGCCCTGGCCGCCGGCCATCTGGGCGGCCATCTTGGCCGTCTTGGCGACCTTGGCGGCCTTCGACGCGGCCGCGAGTACGGCAGGAGCCACCATCGGGTATCAGTTCCCTGCCTTCTCGTCCGCGCCCACGTTGCCCAGGCCTTGCAGGTCGAAGCCCGACACCTTCCACGAGCCGGCGTCCTTACGGGCGCTGACCAGCCAGGAGTTGGTCTCCGTGAGGGTCTGCTTGCCGTTCTCGGAGCGCACGGAGGTCAGCGAGACCACGCTGGAGACCAGGCTGCCGCCGCCGTTGACCAGGTCCTGGGCGATCATGCCGTCGCGCACCACGCTCGCCTTGCCGGTGGAGGAGCAGCGGGCGACCTGGCAGGTGTCCCAGGCCTTGCCCGTGGGGAGGGCGGTGAGGCCCTTCATCCGCTCGTCCGAGACCGTGAGGTCGAGCAGGGGCTTGGACCAGGCGGCGCTCTGGTCGGTGTACGTGTACGTGCTCAGGCCGGCCATGTAGGCGGCCATCGCCCGGTGGGCTTCGGCCAGTTCCGCCGGCTGGACGATGGGCGGCACGGAGTCGGCGCCGTTCGCGCCGGCCTGCTGGCCCGCACCACCGTTCGCGCCGTCGGCCGCGGAGGCGCCCTTGCCCTGAGCGGAGGCCGAGGGTGCCTTGCCGGCCGCGGAGGCGTCCGCGTCGTCCTCGCCGTCGAAGACGAGGAGGACGACCAGGGAGGCGATCAGCAGAACTCCCAGTACCGCCAGGGCAAGTGCCGCGCTTCGCTTGTTCTCGGCAGGTGACTCCACCGTCCCGGGCCTCCCTCAGTCAGGTCGCCCGGACACGGTAGGGGGAGGGACGACGGAAGACGCAGGCCTTTTCCCCGCGAGGAAAACCGAGGAAAGAGCGAGGAAAGGCCGGGCCCCGGCAGGGGATCGCACCTGCGAAGCCAGTGCAAAGAATGCGTGAAGGTGGGGCGGGAACCCTCACGGCTTCTGCCCGTCCGGGGCCTCGGTGCTCCGGAGGTACGGTCGAGCACCCACGTTGAGACGCCGACGCCGACGAAGGGGACGAGGATGCTGACCGAGGAGACCGGCCGGACACCGCAGGACATGGCCGCCGAACTGGCGAACATGAAGGCCGTGGACGACTGGCCGTCGGTGTGGTCGGGGTCGCCGCAGGGCGGATCCACGGAATTCGCCGAGTGGTGTGACCGCAATGGCTGGGACCCTTTGACCTTCGACCGGCAGCTGCGGGTGAGGACAACGGGCGGGGGCAGGTGGACGTTCTTCGACCGGGCAGGCATGGGGGGGCCGCTGATTGCGCTGGAGCACTACGCGTACCAGTTGAAGGCCGAGACCGCTGCGGAGAACGGTGAGGTGTTCTCGGCCGTCGAAGCGAGCTGGCCCTCCTTCCTCCAGGTGGCGCAGGGCGTGCTGGGCTTGCCCACCTGGACGGGATCCTGGGACGCCTCGGACTTCCCGGAACCGCCGCGCCACTGGTACTGGAACGGCCGTGACGAGCGGATGCTGAACCGCGAGCCCTATCGCTTCGCCTACTGGGCGCCGGCGGGTGCGGTGCCGGGAGAGCCGTACTTCGTGCTGTCCCAGACGGTCAGTTTCCCCACCTGGACCGCGGACACGCCGGGTGGCACGGCCGTCTCGCTCGAGGTCTTTCCGCCGGCCGAGTTCACTGCGAGGGCTCGGTGACGGAGTTCCTTCGCCCGACACAAGCAGAGATCGACCGCGCCATGGAGCCGGAGGAGGCGTACTACGAGCACCGCCCCCTCGCCCCGGACAAGGTCGCGCAGGCCGTCGACCGTCTGTACCGGGACTGGCAGGCGGCGGGCGGCAAGGACATGTTCCCCGACGTGCTCGCCTACAGCACCCACGTCGCACTGACGGAGTCGCCCACCGCAGCGGACCGGGGAGAGGTGCGTGCGCTCTGGTCCTGGCGTTCCCAGCCGGAGGGAGCGCCGCGCGAGGTGGGGCACCGCTTCCTCGCCCAGGCGTGCGGTGAGAGCCGGGGCTACCAGGTGCTGGAGGACTCGCCGGTGGGTCGCAAGCTCGAGTCGTACGAGCTGTGGGACCGGAACGTACAGCAGGCCTTGGTCAGACGGTTCAACTTGACGGAGCAGGCCGTCCAGGACGCTCCGGCCGGGATCTGGGAGGCCGCCTCGGGGCAGTACGCCAAAGCGGCCGAGGGACAGGTCGCCGTCTTCGCGGCCGAGATCGGCGCCGGGTCCATCCTGGGGGAGACGGAGATGCCGAAGGTTGTCGGGCCCGAGGGCGTGGGGAAGGACGCGGTGGGATTCCCCATCGAGTTCCCGCGTCAGGCGCACCTTCCGGCAGAGATGTACGACCTGATGGCGGACCCGGCCGTCCGCTGTGACCTCCGCATGGAGGACTACGCCGTGAAGGGTACGACCCCCTTACTCTTCGCGGCCAGGCTCGCTGCGATCGAGGTGCCGGAGCACCAGCGGGAGGCGCGTGCCGCGGCCGTCGCCCGGCTTTCGTCGGCGGCCAGTTACGCGGAGCTGGCAGAGGAAGGGACGGCCCGCGAGGAGTCCGACACGGCGGTCGGGGAACCGGAGGCCGGGCGGACGGTGGCGGAGCCGAACGGAGCCCAGAGGCCCGAAGCCAGTGTGCCTACCCCGGCCAACGGCTTCCTCCCCGGCGTGAGCATCCCCCGCGCCATCAAGGTGCCGGCCCCCCGAGCGGTGAGCGCGAGCACGCACGGTGTGATCAACCCCGTGATCGAGGCCGCCCCCAAGTCCGCCGGGATGGAACACTGACCGGCGACGCACCCGAGGAAGAGACCCCATGAGCACGACGCCTGCAGAACGGCCGGACAGTGGCGGGGAAGTTCCCCTCCACTTCCCCGACGTCTTCGCCTTCGTTTCCGAGTACCTCGCCCCGATGGTCCGCCGGCGGCTGAACGGATCCTCCGCCACCTGGTGTCCTCGCTGGTGGGAGCACCCCGAGGCGGGTGCCCGGCTCTCCGGGCTCTGGCTCGCCTGGGAGCACCTCCGGCACGACACCGCCCTCGGCATGTCGACCTGGTGGCTCCACCATGCCGACCCGCACCTGCGCGTGCTCATGGACACGGACCTGGGTCCGTTCGCGGCGTGTTCGCCCAAGGTCGGCGGGCATACGGCCTATCCGTTCGACCCGCTCCCGCTGGAGGAGTACGAGCCGGAGGCGTAGGCCGGTCCCGCCGAACGGCCGTGGTGGCGCCGCCCGGTGCGACCGGTCAGTGCTCGACGCCGGCGGGCTTCGGGGCGAGCTGCGGGGTCGGCGGCACATGCGCCCCCGCCCCGTGGCCGGTGGGGACGCCGCGGGCCGCGGGGACGATGCTGTGCCCCACGTTCATCCCGGGCAGGAAGGAGTCGGTCAGGGCGGCCTTCGGGCCGGGCTCGGGGGTCTCCTGCACCAGGTCCGGGTAGGCGGCGGCCTGGGACAGCCGTTCCACGATCGCCGCGCGGGCTTCCTTCTGGTCCTCGGGGACGTCGATGGCCTCCAGCTTGGCGGCGAAGTCCCGCGGGGACGCGTCGGGGTGGTAGTCCTCCATGACCAGCTGGCACCTGACGGGGTCGTTGGTGATGAAGGCGTCGATGTCCGCCGGCAGGTGCTCGTGTCGGGGCAGCGGCGTGGCGAACTTGATGCCGTCCTTGCCCACTGCCGCGTTCCGCAGGAGCTCCGGGACCTCGGTCTTGCCGAGCACCGAACCCTTGGTGATATCGGCCGCGAAGGCGACCACCGTGCCCGTCGTCGCCTCGGCGTATCGCTCCGAGAGGCGGTCCCACGCCGTGCCGTGAACGGCGTCCAGGTCCTCCGGTTCGAAGTCGAAGTGCTGGGCGAGTGAGTCCACCACCTTCACGTTGCTTAGGCAGTACGCATTGAGCAGGTGGCCGGCCGGGGTGTCCTCCAGTACCTGGAGACCACGTGATTCCCCGCACGCCCGGGCCAGGAAGCGGTTGGGCACCGGTTCGTCCACACCGTCCAGCTGCGACACGTACGACCAGAACGCGCGGTCTGGACCCCGCCCTTCATTGGTGACGGACTCGGTCTCCGCCAGATTCGCGATGTACGCCAGGAGACCCGGTCCCTTCTCACCCTCGGGGACCGTGGCCAGGTAGTCCTGGTGGATCCGGAGCGCCAGCCGGTTGCCATCCTCCATTTCGGTGGGCTCCGCGTCGGCCTGCGCCTGCGCGAGGACGAAGGCCCGGGCTATTTCTTCCGGGGTGGGTGGGGCATCGGGTCTCACCTGAGCCTCCGCGAGCCTTCAGGGGCGTGGACGGTCAGCCGGATACGGGAGCCGCCGGGGGTGTCGGCGGTCCACGCCGCGAACGACACGGACTGCACGAGCACGATCACCGCCTGGCCGGGGTGCTCGCCCGTCGGCTCCCAGAAGGCCATCCGGTAGGGGGTGCGGGTCTCGAGGCGGTAGTCGCGGCTCTCCCAGAGCCCCTTCTCCGGCGGCTCCGGGAAGTCCGGCGCGTCCCAGGGGCCGTTCCACGCCGCGGGCCCCAGTACGCTTTCGGCCGCCCGGAGGAAGGCGGGCCACTCGTCCGCGGCCCCGGCCAGCAGGGCGGGGTTCTCGGACGGTTCGTCCGCCCCGAGCCGCCACGCCCAGTGGGTCAGGCGGAAGACGGGGGTCCAGTTGCCGTTCGACTCGAAGGTCCACCTGCCGCCGGAGCGGCTGTGCACGACGAGGTTGCGCTCCACGTTCTGCGGTTCCCAGGCGTAGCGTTCGCACCACCTGCGGAACTCCGGGGAGCCGCCCTGCGGTGGTCCCGCCCAGACCGAGGCCCAGTCGATCCCGCGCAGGCCCGCCAGTTCGGCGGCCAGGTCCTGGGCCGTGCGGCCCGATGTTTCCTTCAGCATTGTGCAGGCTCCTCGCTCGGTGTCCGTGGGGCATCGTGACATGCGGTCAGGACAGGACGATCCCGAGGACCAGCAGGCCGATCACCGCCGCACCCATGATGAAGCGGACCGAGGTGTCGCCGCGTTCCCACAGGTCGTGGACCACGGCCCAGCCCGTCATACGGGCGGCGCGGCCGTCGTGCAGGCTCGTGCTCGGAGCCTCCTCCACCGCGCCGTCGGGCTCGCCCTCGGGGGTGTCGGCGGGCGCCGTCGTGCCCGCGGTGCCCTGCTGGGCCTGGGCCACCAGCACCAGGCCCTCCAGCAGTTCGGGCATCGTGTGCGGGGTCAGGGGGTAGGAGACGGTGCCCTGCGGGGTGCTCAGGCAGAGCTTCGACTGCCAGGGGTTGCCGGGTTCGTAGCCGGCGATCCAGGCGTGCTGCGCCTCGGTCGCGGGGCCGGGCGCCAGGTCCGCGGGCGCCTCGGGGAGGGCGTACTGCTCGCTCAACTCTCGTCCTTCGCAGGGTCGGGGACGGATCGGTGGCGCCCGCTGCCCGGACGCGACCGCTCATTGTGCCGAGTGCCGGACGGCCCGCCCCCTTCCGTCCGCCCGGGAGTCCCGTTCGGGAATTCCTCGTGCTTTCCCCGTCTTTCCTCACTCTTTCCCCGCGGGGAAAAGGGGGGAGGCGTTGTCGTCTTCATTTGCCACACTGCCGTTCCGCACCTGGCCTCAGCAGGAGGCCCGCCAACCGGTCGGCCGGCGGAGGGGCTCACACGCGGGGGAGAGGCGGACTCGATGACGGACCACAACAGCTCTGCTGGCGGGGTCGACGGAGACCGGACTTCCGGGGAGCAGGGCCGGTCCGCAGCCGGATGGCCCACCGGAGCCCAGCCGCAGCCGCAGTCCCCCCGGGCCGCCGCCCCCTACGGTTACGCCGACAACCCGCCCGCGCCGCCCCAGCAGTCCTCGGACGCCGTGCGCGCGCAGGTGGCCGCGGCCTGGGTGCGCTCGGCGCGGCCGGGCCCCGTGCCGCCGGGCGAGGCGGCCGTGCCGGTCCTGCCGCCGCAGGTGAGTCAGCCGTCGGCCGCGTCGAAGAGGGACCGGCGCAAGGCCTCCCAGGAGGCGAAGCGGGCCGAGCGCAAGGCCGCGTACGAGCAGAAGAAGGCCGAGCGGGAAGGCCGCAAGAAGGGCGGCGGACGTGCGGCCGCCGCGCCCGCGCAGGCTGCCGCCGCTTCCGTGGGAGGCGACGCCCGGCCCGCCGACTCCTCCGTGCCGACCGCCGCCGCTGGTCCCGCCGCTGGTCCCGCCGCCGGTTCGGCGGCATCCTCCGGGAGCCGGGCCCGCGCCGTCGGCGGGGCCGGGTTCGAGGTGCCGCGACCCGGCGGGCGGCTGCCCGCACAGGGACGGCGTACGCACGTCGCGGTACGCGCCGCCCTGCTGATCACGGCGTGTGCCTTCGCGCTGGGCTCGTGCGGTGTCGCGGGCCTGGTCATCGGCAAGTCGTCGGTCGCGGTGGCCGACGCAGACCTCAGCGCGAAGGACGTGGAGCGCTACCGGCTCTCCGAGTTCCCGATCGCCGCCGCCGCGACGTTCGCGGAGGAGTATGTGACGCTCTGCATGACGTACTCGCCGCAGAACGCCGACAAGCGCCGCGACGCCCTGACCCGCTACGCCTCCTCGGGTGTGGACCGCGACTGCGGCATGACCGGCCAGGGCACCCAGAGCGTCCGCCACGCCAAGTGGGACGGCACGGTCGAGGAGCTTCCCGAGTTCGGGGCGAACGGCCGCTACCTGGGGATCCAGGTCAAGCTGTCGACCGGCCGCCTCACCACGCTGTCCGTGCCGGTGTACGTGAAGGACCCGGCGACGGGGTCGGGGCTGCGCATCGCGGGCAACGTCGGCGAGATGCCGCTCGCTTCGCGCGGCAGCGCGCCCGCTGTCAAGCAGGACGGCGAGGTCGTCGACCAGGAGCTCTCCAACCAACTCAAGGCGCAGGTGCTGCCCGGCTTCTTCAAGGCCTGGGGCGCCTCGGACGCCACCGGACTCACCCGCTTCACGACCCCCGACGCGAGCCAGTCGGCGACCACGGGCCTGGCCGGGGCGCTGGCCGCGCCCGAAGTGCAGGAGGTCGTCGCGCTGGCCCCCGAGGGCAGCGAACCCAACGCGACGATCACCTACGGGCAGGGCCAGGCGGTGCAGGCACGGGTGACGGTCGTCTGGGGCGGCGCCGCCGCCGCGGCTCCCGCGAAGGGCACCCCGCCCCCGACCACCAGCGTGAAGCGCTCCTACCGGCTGACGCTCGTGAACACCGCCCAGGGCTGGTTCATCAAGGACGTCCGCGGCGGGGTCCTCGACCCGACGGGCGGCAGGGCGGACGCCGGGACGACGGCTTCCGAGGCGCCCGTCCCGGAGGAGAACCCGCCGGCCGGCGGTGAGCCCGCTCCGGGTACCTCGCCCACGCCGAAGGCGCCCTGACCGCGCCCCCACAGACGCACCTCCCACACCCCTCCCCCGCACTTCAGCGAAAGGAACACGCCATGAACCTGGCGGCCACCACCCTCAACGGCATGTTCGGCGAGATCCAGAAGATCCTCACGGGCATCGGCACCACCGTGGCGATCTGCGCCCTGCTGATCCTCGGCATCCGGATGCTGCTCTCCATGAAGCGCGGGGACGGCATGCGCGAGGCCTTCCAGGGCTTCGGCATGATCGCGCTCGCCGCCCTGATCATCGGTGGCGCGACCGGTCTCGCGGGCCTGCTCATCGACCTCGGCAGCCAGATCGGCGGCGGCGGCGCCAAGGGCTGATCCCGGGAGCGGCCGGTGCATCCGCCCGGCCCGCCCGTGACCCGCGGCCCGCAACCACGTCAGAGAGGGGGACCGGCTGATGGCGCAGGACACGCAGGACGCACCCGAGCCGATGGTCGCCTACGACCACACGGACCTGCTCAACCGTCCCAAGCGCATCTGGAACTGGGGCAACATCCCGCTTCCGGGCCTGCTGCTGCCCGCCCTCGGCGCGGCCTTCGGCTTCGGCCTCCTGTGGCTGGTGACGCTGCTCTCGCTCTCCGCCTTCCTGCCCTTCCTGGGCCTCTCGGTGGTGACGTCGGTCCTCTACATCGGACCGCCGGTCGGCGTCTATTTCGTGTGGGGCCGGCCGCTGCCCTCCGCGCTCACGCTCAGCCAGCAGGTGGTGGTCTGGGCCGACTACTGGTTCCAGCCCAAGCGGCTCCAAGGCCTGGCCGCCGACCGGGAGCCGGCGGAGCTTCGCTGGCAGGTGATCCTCTGGCAGCCCGGTTCGCCGCGCTGGCAGCGCCAGTACGAAGAAGCCCTGGCCGCGGCGGCGCAGCACGGTTCCTCGTTCGCGGCGGTGGACCGCTCCGAGCAGCCGTACCCGCGCCTTCCCGAAACCGCACACTCCGAGACCGCAGGATGAATCCCTCATGATCATGATGATCCTTCTGGGCGGGGCGGTCGCCTTCTTCGTGATCGCGATGATCATCGCCTCCGCCGGCTCCAAGAAGAACAAGGAAGGCCAGGCCTCCGGCGGCGGTACGCAGCACCAGAGCGGCTCCCGGAACCGCTCGGGCCAGTCCGCGCGCCGTGAGGACCTGCGGCTGCCCTACCGCTACGCCGACGACATGATCTTCGTCCACGGAGAATCGGTCTGGACCGGGCTCGTGCTCCCCACGGCCATCGACGAGTACCTCAACGCCGGCGAGCTCCAGGCCATGGCCGAGGGCCCGGCCCGCGGTCTGCTCAACCTCGCCCGCGGCGACCGCAACGTCGAGTGCCACTACCGCAAGGTCTACCGCCCGATCACGGCGGTGGAGTGGGCCGACCGGCTCAACACGGTGGCCTGGGACCCGACCGAGAACTACAAGGCGTACAACCTGCGCAAGGCCGAGTACCAGGAGCGCATCGGGGCGACCCGCGAACGCAACATCCTGCTGGTCAAGCTGGGCTCGCTGAAGCGCGGTGCGAACGGCACCGGGGTCCTTCCCGGCGGTGACGACCCCGTCGAGGAGCCGGGGCTGACGGCGGCCGTGCGCGGCACTGCCGATCAGGTCGCGGCCGCGGCCACCGGCGTCCACGACGAGTACCTGTCGCCGGGCCTGCTGGCCCAGTGGACCCAGGTCGCGCGGGAGGTCCACGAGAGCCTGGAGGGCCTGAGCGGGGTCCCGCTGACTCGCGAGGAACTGGTCTGGCTGATTCGCAAGCCGCTCCACGGTGACCTGGCCGTCCCGCCGGAGCCCGTGCTCGGCTCCCGCTCCTGGGGACCCGACCAGTTCGACCTGGTCGTCGACTTCTCCGGCGAGAACCACAAGACGCACATCGTGCTGCACCAGTACGACGAGTTCACCGGTGAGCAGCACACCAGCTACACGACGACCCTGGTTGCCGCGAGCTGGCCCACGGAGACCCGCTTCCGGCAGTCCACCGCCTGGGCGCGCTACGCGTCGCAGCACGTGGACTTCCCGGTCGAGATCGACATGCGTTTCACGCTGATCCCGTACCTGAAGTTCAAGGACCGGGCGAAGAAGATCAGCGGCAACCTCGTCGACGAGATGAACGACATGGCCAACTCCGGCCGGTCGCCCGGCACCCAGCTCGCGCAGCAGGTCACGCGTGCCCAGCACCTCGTCGACGACGTCGAGGAGCACAAGATGCCGGGCATGGAGGCGCAGATCCGCTTCACCATCTCCGCGCCCGACCTCGGCGAGCTGGAGCGCCGCCGCCGCATCCTGGAGATGCAGTTCAAGCAGGACCTCAAGGTCACCCTGCTGCGGCCGACCCGCCAGCAGTGGCGCCTCCTGCAGTCCCAGCTCCCGGGCGACGCCCCCAAGCTGCCGATCGCCCCGTACCTGCGGCTGCAGGAGGTAGAGCAGCTCGGCGCCGGGCTGCCCACCGCGGGCACCGAACTCGGCGACAACCCCGAGCAACGTTCGGGCAAGCAGCTCGGCTGGGTCGGCAACCTCGTCGGCTGGGCGGGCAAGATGCCCGTCCACTACTCCCTGCACGTCGGCCCGGCCCGCAACGACGGCGGTGGCCTGGCCATCGTCGGCGCGTCCGGCGGCGGCAAGTCCTCGCTCGCGCTGCAGAAGTTCTACGAGGAGTCGGAGTCGGGAGTGCGCTGCCTGGTCATCGACCCCAAGACCGACTTCGCGCAGCTCTGCTACTACCTGGCCTTCGGTGCGCAGGTCAACGACCCGGCCTTCGCCTACGACGCCGAGGCGGGCCTCCTCGCGACCGAGGGCAGCCGCTTCCAGCCGGTCAATCCGGAGTTCTGGGCGGAGACCGAGGTCGTCGACCTCCTCAAGGGTCAGGCCGGCGTGCTCGACCCGTGGGTGGTCGCCCGCGACGTGCCCTCGGGCCGTCTGCTCGCGGAGTCGATGCTGCGGGGCTTCCTCGGCGACGAGGACTACCAGCGCGTCCGCCTGCCCGTCATCGAGGCCATGGCCACCGTCGTCGGCTGGTACAACTCCGCCATCCGGCAGGCCACCGAGCAGGGCCTGACGGCGCGGGAGGCCGAGGAGCGGGTGCCGCGGCCGACGCTGTGGCAGGTCGTCGACGAGGTCGTGAACGCCTACGACCAGGCGGTGTCCAGCGGTGACCGCGAGGCCGTCAAGGACCTCAAGCTCGCCCAGATGCTCCTCACCGAGCTGCGGACCCTGCCGTACGCGCGCCTGGCCTTCGCCGAGAGCCCGAAGACCCTGTCCGCGATGCGCAAGCGCCGCACGGTGATCACCCTGCGCGGCTTCCAGTCCCCGTCCTCCTCGGACCCGCGCAACTGGAACCCCGCCGAGCGGCTGGCCGCCACGGCGCTGATGGCGGTCGTGGAACTGGGCAGCCAGATGCTCGACGTGGGCTACGAGAAGAACCCGGTGACGGGGGAGATCGGCCTGCGGCCCAAGGCCCTGTTCGTCGACGAGGCGTACGTGGTCACCGCGACGGAGAGCGGCCGCGACCTGATGCGACGCGCGCTCAAGCAGGGCCGCTCCTACCTGGCGGTCACCGTGCTGATCACGCAGCAGGCCATCGACCTCGTCCAGATCGAGGACTCCGAGGCGCGCAGTGGTGGCGCCAACCAGATCCACACGGTCTTCGCGTTCAAGCAGAAGTCGGCGCAGGAGGCCTCGATGGTGGCCCCGCTGCTGGGCCGGCCCGACAACGACGCGAAGGTGATCTCGGCCCTGCAGGAGCTCCGTACCGGTGTCTGCCTGCAGCGCGACGTCGACAAGCGGGTCGGCACGGTCGCGGTGGACCTGGTCTTCAAGGAGATCCTCGCCGCCACCGACACCAACGGCACGACCCGTCCCGCCCGGCAGGCGATCGACCCGCCGCTCAGCGTGTGGGACTGGACCTTCATGCAGGAGGCCGGCCAGGCGGCGGAGGCGGCGCGGGAGACCGCCCCGGCGTGACCGTGCCGCCCCGTCCAGAACATTGCGAAATCCGTACCGAAGGAGACACCACCATGCGTCAGACCAGGACCCTCGCCGCAGCAGCGGCACTGGTCGCCCTCACCGCCCTGGCGGGCTGCGGAGGGGACCCGGCGGACGAACTCGGCTTGCCCGCGGCCGGTGACATCGCCTCCATCCAGAAGTTGATCAACCAGCATGCCGTGTGCGACAACCTGCGGCCCGACGACGAGGGCAAGGACCGCTGGGAGGCCTTCGCCCAGGATCCTGCCTGGGCGATCAAGGAGCGCGCCCTGTGCGACGACGCTTCGAACCGCCGGATCACGTTGCTGTCGATCTCCGACATGTCCAAGTTCCAGGCCGCCAACCGCAAGGCGTCGGAGGGGGGCAAGAACCACGACGTGCTGCTCGGCAAGGACTTCGCACTCGTGCCGGAGGGCAATCGGACCACTGAGGCGCTGTTGAAGGCCAAGCTGCTCGTCCTGACCTGCTCCGGCGCGTACGAGATCCCGAGCGGCTTCAAGCAGCACAAGGGAATGGCCGACGGCTGCCTCCTCACGGACTACAGCCGCTCGTAGTCACCGACTCCACAGTCCCCCGTCGCGCAACTCCCGAAGGAAGCTGATGTCCTTGCGCCGTAGCGCCAAGACACGTGGGTCCATCCCGGAATCCCCGTCTCCAGCCAGCTGGATGCGGCGCGTCGGACGTGCCGTCCGGGTCGGGGCCTTCCTCGTCCTCGCGCTGCTCGCACTGTCGCTCGCCACGCCCAACACGGCACAGGCAATCGACTTCGCCTGCGACTTCACCGGGGACGACAGCTACATCCATGACAGCCCGGGCGCGAGTGGCGAATCGATCATGCCGGCCGTCAACCAGTGGGAGGACAAGGCGAAGCGCGCCAAGAACCTCAACGACACCACGGGTATGGTCACCGGAGCGGTCAGGATGCCCGAGGCTCCCCAGAGATACACCTTCTACGAGCTCAACGCCATGCGCGGCCTGAACTGGACGATGACCCACCGGGGCAGGGGCAACGCCTCGCAGGTCAACGACACGGCTGGCGGCGGCGCCGACAAGTGCTCGGTCATGGACTTGGTCAACAACGGCCTGGCCAACATGGTCTTCAACGGGACCAAGATCCTGACCCGTACGTCCATCTCGATCAAGGAGTTGGCCTCGAACCCGAGCCCGCTCAGTGGTCTGTACGAGGGTCGCGACAACGTGGTGACGACCCTGAAGGACAACGTCTTCATTCCCGCCGTGCCGGTCATGATCGCACTCACCGGCCTCTGGGTCTTCACCAAGTGGCGCAGGGGTGAGATGCGTGAAGCATGGTCGGGCGTCGGTTGGGCTTCGCTGACGACGGTCGCTGTGGTCGTCATGCTGACCGGCGGCAATTACCACAAGGTCATCACCGAGGCGGACGCGGGGATCGGCAACTTCAACTCGATGCTCACCGAGGCAGTGCTCGCGGGCACGGCGGGGCAGATGCAATCCCCTTGCGACCTCGACCCGAGCGTGACGGACAACCGCGGTCTGCGCATCTCCAGCTGCGCCATGTACGACACGCTGGCATTCCGTCCGTGGGCCCTGGGGCAGTTCGGCGAGCACGGCACGAACTGCATCTTCAAGAATGACGCCGGCAAGATCGACAACGGCGCGTGCCTGCCGAAGAGCACCAGTACCACCTGCAACTACGGCAAGGGCGCACGGTGCGAGGACCTCCGGGTCCGGCAGGCGGTGTCGCAGTCGACGACCAATATCGACGCGTTTCCTCCACCGGACAGCAGCCCGGTGAACAAGGAGGAGGACGAATGGGTCCCGATCCGCATGGACATCGCGGGCGGTGACGGGCAGGGCTATCCCGGCAAGGCCCCGGACAAGCACATTTATCCGGTCGCCTTCAACGACTGGGCGGGGAAGAACGCCGGAGCGCGTGTCGGGCTCGCCTTCTATTCACTGATGGCGGCTCTGATCGTCGGCCTCATGGTGATCGTCCTCAGTGCGCTCACCCTGCTGTGGCACGCCGTGACCCTGATCATGATCATCCTGCTTCCGTTGGTCGCCACACTCGGCATTCACCCGTCCCAGCAGAAACTGCTGAAGGGATGGATGGAGACGTTCATCCACAGCTTCGTATTGCGGGCCGGATTCGGCGTCATCCTCAGCGTTCTGCTGGTGCTGTACCAGATGATCCTGCCGGCCAAGATCTCCCTCGGCATGCAGCTGCTGATGCTCCTGCTCGTCACGATCGCCGTCGTGATGATGCTGAAGAAGCTGCTCTCGGGCAGCTACAGCCCGAAGATCGCAGGCGCGGAGGACGCACTCGGTGCGGGCGACATGGCGAACTCGCTGACCAGCAAGCTAGGCGCTCAGAGCCAGCGCCTCGCAGGCAATGCTGCCGCGGGTGCGGGCCGGGTGGCGGGCCGGGTGACTGGTCGGGCCGCCGGGAACGTCGGCCGGGGCATGGACAAGGCCGTGCTCGGCGGGAAGCTCCAGAAGGGCGGCTGGATCGCTCCGAGCAGCACCAAGCGGAACCAGCGCAAGAGCACACAGATGGCTGCCGCGCTCCAGAAGCAGAACTACGACCAGATGAAGCAGAGGCAGGAGCGGGAGACGGAGGAGCAGACCGCCACCGAGCCGCAGCCGCGACGCCGCAGCGGCCGGGTCAGCGCCTCCCAAGCGCCCGCGCCGCAGCAGGGGCCGCCTCCCGCGCCCCAGCCGGCTCCCGCTTCGGCTCCCGCCCCCGCGCCCCAGCAGGCCCCGGCGCCGCAGCAGGCGGCCCGACCGGCCGGCCGGGTCAGCATCGTCGACGGTCCGGTGGCCCGGCCGCCGGCGCCGCGCCCGCCGCAGGCACCCACTCCGCCCGCCCAGCCGCAGCAACAGCCCCAGCCGTACCAGCCCCCGCCGCCGCGAGACGGCAGCGGCGGCCGGGTATCCCACTAGGAAGCCCTGAACCATGGCCAGTGTCATCACCGACCACCCGCCGCAGCAGCTCGCCGCCGAGCTGGCAGGGCTGCTGCGCGTGGACTGGCGCGCCGTATGGGCGGGCCTGCCGGAGGACGAGGCCCTGCTCGCCGAGTGGTGCGCGGGTTTCGGCTGGACGCCGCTGTGGCCCCAGGCGGGCCTGTGGGTGCGCACGCCGGGCGGCGGCCGCCTGCACCTGGCGTCCTCCGGCGGCTCCGGCCGGCCGGTGACCCGCGCGTCGTACACGGCCTGGCGGGTCCGGGCGGACGCGCGAGCCGACGACGTGGGCGTCATGGAGGTCGCCCTCGACCGGTACGGGGCGTACCTCGCGCAGCTGACCGCCGCGTTGGGCGCGCCCGGCTGGGCGGGCGCCTGGGACAGTCCCGACTTCCCGGAGCCGCCTGCGCCGGGCCGCTGGGGCGACGCGGCGGACCGGCTGGAGCGCAAGGCTCCGTACCGGCTCGCGCAGTGGCGCTGGGCGAACCCGCTCGCGCCGGTGATCGTCCTCGACCTGTACTGCCGGACGGGCCGGGGGCCGGGGGGTGGGACGATCACTCTCGCCTTCCACGGTCCTGCCGACCCCGATCCGGTCGGTGGACCCGGATGGCTGCTGTGACGTACGAGACGCGAGAGAGAGCAAGCGACGTGGGTACCCCTTTCGAACCGCCGGTGGACCGGACGCCGCAGGAGCTGGCCACGGAGCTGCGCGGGCTGGCGGGCGTGCACTGGGAGACCGTCTGGAACGGCCCTCCGCTGCCGGGCAAGGGCCTGGACATGTGGTGTGCGCAGTTCGGGTGGACGCCGACCCAGTTCGAGTACGTCCTGAACGTGCGCACCGATACCGGCGGTGAGCTGGTGCTGAATGCAACGGGCGGGAGCTGGGCGCCGGTGAGGAGCGTTTCCCACGGGGTCTGGGGTGCCGTGTCGGTCAACGGCCCGGAACACAACGCGGAAGTGCTGGCCGAGGCCGACCGGGCGTGGCCCCTCTACCGCGATGCCGTTTCCTCGGTGCTGGGCGAGCCGGCCTGGGAGGGGGCCTGGGACTCCGACTCCTTCCCGCAGGAGCTTGGTGAATACGCGATTCCCCAGCAGCGGGACCGGATCGAGGACAAGGACCCGTACCACATGGCCTACTGGGCGCTTGCCGGGTCGGCGGAGACGCTGGTCAGTCTGCGCATCACGCCTGGCCTGGGCACGGCCGACGGGTCGAGCATCGGAGTCGTCAACATGGACCTCGACGTGTATCCGCGTCCGGTCCCCGGCCGTGACCCCCGCAGCCGGACCCAAGGCCGGTCCGATCCTTGACACCCGTCCCCAGGCCGCAGGTATGGACGGTCTGGCATGACCCCTCGCCCTTGCCGCGACTCCCCGTCGCTCAAGCTGCGCCTCGTGCTGACCCCGGCCCTTGCGGGCCTGATGTCGAGGGGCCGGAGCGGGGCGTGGAACGGAAGATGGAACGATCACCCCGGCCTTCCGGGGCCGGCTGAACACGATCCGGTCCGCGGCCGGAGCGGTTGGTGTTGCGTGCACACGTGAGAGAGAGACAGGAACATGGGTACCCCCTTCGAACGCCCGGTGGACCGGACGCCGCAGGAGCTGGCCACGGAGCTGCGCGGGCTGGCGGGCGTGGACTGGGAGACCGTCTGGAACGGGCCTCCGCTGCCGGGCAAGGGCCTGGACATGTGGTGTGCGCAGTTCGGGTGGACGCCGACCCAGTTCGAGTACGTCCTGAACGTGCGCACCGATACCGGCGGTGAGCTGGTGCTGAATGCAACGGGCGGCGGCTGGGCACCCGTGACGTCGGTTTCCCACTGGGTATGGGGTGGTTCGGCCGTCGGTGGTCCCTCGGGAAATCCTCGGCTTCTCGCCGAGGCCGATGAGGTCTGGCCTCGCTATCGCGACGCAGCATCGTCGGTTCTGGGTGAGCCGGCCTGGGACGGAGGGTGGGACTCGGCCGACTTTCCCGACGAACTCGGCAAGTACGTCGTGCCGAAGCCGGAGACGCGACTGGCCCAAAAGCGTCCCTACCGCATCGCCTACTGGGAGCTGCCGGCGTCTGAGGGCACGCTCGTCAGCCTGTCCCTCACTCCCGCGATGGGTACCGCCGACGGATCCCGCAGTGGAGTGGTGAACATGAGCCTGCGCGTGTACCCCCGTCCTCTGAAGGTCAACTGACGATGAGCTCGGCACCGATACCAGAGCTGATAGCCGAAGGCGCCCTGGCCCTGGCGAACGACCGCCAGGCGAAATCCGAGGAAGCCAGTGCGGACCCGGAATCGGTAGTGGCACGCATCAGTGCCGCTGCTGAGGCGGCGGGACTGAAGGACGAGTTGGACTCCGATGGCAAACTTCGGGCATCCAAGGAGAAGCAGTACATCGATCTTCTGGCGGAGGATGCGGCGAAGCTCACCCCGGCCGAGGGGACGAAGCCGATCAGTGTCTTCTGGTCGTTCGGTCTGGAGCATCCGGAGGCGCCGCTGAACGATTGGGACGTCCCCTTCCTGTCCCAGCGGTTCATCGCGGAGGAGTGGGCGGCCCAGCAGAACAAGGCCAACCCGGGTTCCGCCCAGACGCTGGAGACGACGCGGGGAGGCGCAGAGCTGGACGACATGTTCCTCTGGGAACCTGAAGTCATTGAGGCCCTCGGTGGCGCGGAGAGTGGATTCCACCCCGGCTACGCGAAGGAGGTCTGGGGCAAGATCTCCAAGACCTACGCGGGGCTCGCCGAAGGGCGGGTCATCGTGTTCGGGCAGGACGCCAACACCCGGTCCATCCTGCATACCCAGGAGTCCGGCGAGCTGTGCAGGAACGCCGAGGTCGGTCTGCACAACATCCACTTCGCCTACGAGGCCAATCAGAGCTGGCCCGAGGTGACGCGGAACGAGGCCGGGACCAATGAGGTGCGGGCCGTTGCGCAGTTCGACAATCCGACCCTGCCCCGGTACATCGACCCGGAGGGTTTCGCGAAGCTCACCCCGGAGGAGCGGCAGGCGAAGATCGACGGGATCATCGAGGAGGTCGCTCCCGGTCAGGGGCCGGCCGGGGCCGTCGAGGCGCCCGAGCGGCAGGCCTCTCCGAAGGCCCTGCCCACCCCGCTCTGGCAGCTCGGCTTCAAGCAGCCGGAGACCATCACCCCGGCCGTGACCCCCGAGCCGGCGGCCGTCGGCGGGCCGTCGGCCGCGCCGCCCGAGGTCGGGCGGCAGAGCGCACCCGGCATGGAGGGCCCGTGATGTTCCGACCTTTCCGCGACTCCGTACGCCGCTTCCTGCGGCAGGAGCGCGACGACGCCTGGGCCGTGCGGCTGCTGCGCCGGCTCGTCTTCGGGGTGGCCGGTGTCTACACGTTGTTCGCGCTCGCTTCGACCAGCATGGCCTCGTTCGTCACCGTCAGCGGGCTGGTGGTGCTCGCGGGGCTGCTGTGGCTGATGCGTCGGCGTGGCCAGCTCCTGCTCGCGCTCGCGTCGACCCTGGTGACCGCGGCGCTCGCCGGCTACTTCGGGGCCGCCGGGGAGATCGCGGGCGGGTCGGCGAACGGAGTGCTGGGCGGGCAGGCCGTGTTCGGGTACTGGGCGCTGTCGCTGATGGCCCTGCTGGGTGCCTGGATCCCCCGGATCCATCCGGGTCGGCGCGGGGTGACCGTGGTCCTCGCGGACATGGTGCTCGTCGTGACCTCGGCGGTGGGAACGGTGGTCCCGGCCGCTTCCGTGCCGATGGGATTCGCCGGCCTGGCCCTGGTGCTGGTCGCGCGGGGCGGCGGGCTGGCGGCGCTGAGGCGCCGGACCGGCTCGTGGAGACGCTTCTCGCGACGCCGGGTACCGGCTGTCGACACGGACGGTTAGTTAGGCTGATGGATCATCACTGCCCTTATGTTTTATGCACATCGGCGCTTTCGAGACAATTTTGCGAACGATGTTCGGCCTGTTCTATAGTCCCCCCGAGTCATGATCGTCTCGGGGGAGAGTCTTCATGGTCACGACAGTACGTACGGCGTCGCCCACCGGTGTGCAGGCGGCGAGTGCTTCCGTCCTCCTGCCCTGCCAAAGACGGCCGGACATCTTCGGGCAGCCGTTGCTCATCAACCCACCCGTCGGCAGGGCCGCCGGGCCTCCGCTCCAGACGCGCAGGCTCCAGGCCCTCACCCATGCCGCACGTCAGCTCTGCTCCTCCTGCCCGCTCTGGGCGGAGTGCCTGCGGGACGCGGTCGTCCAGTCCGATCCCGGAGGGTACGCGGCCGCCACCACCCGGCAGGACCGGCGCTGGATCAGACGCAGGATCGGCATCGGCGACGCGCAGGGGCGGCTCTCGCCCCGAGGCGAGGGCGGCGGACGGGCCGCGGACGTGGAGGACGTCCTGGTCCTCCAGGGGTTCCACGCGCTCCAGGAGCATCGGGCGAACCGGCCGGCCCTCTCGGCGGCGGGCCCGGTCGCGGCGGTGGTCCCCACGGGCGCCGCGGTGAACGGCAAGGCACACCGGTCCACGGCACGCACTGAGCCGCGGACCGGTCAACAGCAGGTCAACACATACGAGGTATCGATGGCGGCCCCGGCAGGCGAACGGATCGGCTTCTCGCTCGACGATCCGGCCCGCGCCATACAGAAGGCCGTCCTCGGCCCCGTACTCCGCTCCGTGCTGCCCACGCTCGAGGTCACCGGGCTGGTCGCGGCGATGTTGGTGCGCATGCCCACCGCGGGCATCGGACCGGAGATGTGCGCGGCGATCGGGGAGGCCCGCCGGTGCCTGGAGGAGTGGCGGGCGGCCTCGGGCGACGACCTCACCAGCCTCCCGGAGTCGAACGGCCTCACCGGATCGGTGAGCGTGGAACTCGCGGCCAGCGATCCGCTCTCCGCGCTGCGCCAGGACATCTTCGAGCCCCTGCTGCACCGGCTTGCCGAATCGATTCGCCGGATCGAGGTCCTCACGGCGGTGTTGAGCACCCCGTCGGATCCGGGCGACCCGGGGGCCGACACCCCGTACGGGCCGGAACTGTCCGCAGTCCACGCCTCCCTGGGCGTCCTCGGCACGCACATCGAGCGGTACGCGGCCGGGACGCCGCGCAGCGCGTACGCCGACCGGTTCCGGGCGGTGGGCGGCCCGTACGACCCGCGGCTGCGCTCCGTTCCGGACCCGGTCCCCGGCGCGGGGCTCCCCTACACCCCGCTTCCGGCGCTCAGCCTGCGGCGGGCCGTGGAGGATGCCGTGACCTCCTTCCCCGGGGCGTTCACCGCCCGGGACGTGCTCCTGGCGCTGCCCCGCGGCGCGTACCGGGACGCGGCGAAGTCGGTCAGCAACGCCCTGTCCGCCCTGGCCAGGTCGGGTCGTCTGCTGCGTGTCTCCCGCGGCACCTACGCCGTGGCCTCCCCTTCCGGCGGCGCCTTCGCCGCGAGCTCCTGAAAGGCTCCCGCCCCATGCAGCCCACGTACTCGGTCGCCGAGGTCCGCGTCTTCTCGCACAGCGCCGGTCTGGTCGACGGCGTTCCCGTCACGGCCCCGCCGTACGTCGACATCCAGGAGGTCGTCATCTCGATCCTCCAGCAGCGGGCCCAGCAGACGGGCGGGCCGGCCGCGGCGACCATCAGCGACGACCGGTACGGCGGCGCCATCCGCATCCTGGTCCACCCGGACGGCACCACCGAATCCGCCGACTGACGGCACATCATCCAGGGCCGCGAGCGGACCCCGGGCCGAGGACCCGGGGTCCGCTCGCGCCCGGCCGTGCGGGCCGGGGCCAGACGTCGTGGCTGGTGAACATCCGCTGGGCCGGCAGGGCCAGTGCCGCGCACCAGGCCACCAGCACCAGGAGGCCGTACGGGGCGTCCAGGGCGCTCGGGAGGGTGAGCCGGTCACCGAGCACGGCCAGCTGCGCGCCGTCCGGGAGGAAGCGGCCCACCTTCGGGAACTGGCTCAGCACCATCAGCTGGCCGAGGGTGCCCCACACCACCAGGCCGATCACCGCGATCAGCTGGTTGCGCACGACGAAACCGATCGCGGCGCCCCACGGGCCGGCCAGGGTGCAGACGCCGACGACGGCGCCCTCGCCCGGATCGAGGAAGTCCGGCAGATGGAGCCGAGGACGATGTGGACCTGACGCCTGCGACGCCCTCCGGGCCGCCGCCGGAAGTGGTCGTGGAGGGGCTGGAGTTCGCCTATCAGGGCCGTACGCCTACCCTGAAGGGGACCAGTTTCACCGCGCCCGCGGGCGCGGTCACCGCGATCGTCGGTTCCTCCGGATCGGGAAAGACCACGGTGTTCCCTCTGATCCAGCGCTTCTACGAGAGCGACGCGGGCAGCATCCGTCTCGACGGGACGGACATCCGTTCCCTGAGCCGGGCCGACCTGCGCCGCCGCATCGCCTACGTGGAGCAGGACTCCCCGATGCTCGCCGGGACCCTGCGCGAGAACCTCCTGTACTCGGCCCCCGACGCGAGCGACGAGGACATCGCCGAGGTGCTCCGCAAGACCCTGCTCGACGCGTTCGTCGCGGGGCTCCCGGACGGGCTCGACACCGAGGTGGGCACCCGCGGCCTCGCCCTCTCCGGCGGTGAGCGCCAGCGCCTCGCCATCGCCCGGGCGCTGCTGCGCAAGCCGCAGGTGCTGCTGCTGGACGAGGTCACGGCCCATCTGGACGGGCTCAGCGAGATCGCCCTGCGCAGGACGGTCGAGCAGGCCGCAGAGAACTGCACGGTCCTGCTGATCGCGCACCGGCTGTCCACGGTGACCACCGCCGACCGGCTGGTCCTCTTCGACGACGGCCGGGTCGGCGACCACGGCCCGCACGAGGAGCTGCTGGAGCGCAACGACACCTACCGCGAACTGGCCGCGACCCAGTTGGCCTCCGCCCGCTGAAACGTTTCCGGTGGCCGGGCGCGCGCCCCGCGCCCGGCCGTCGGTCCCGCCGCGACGAACCTCCTGCCCCACCCGCACCGAAGGACCTGACCATGAACGATGCAGACCGGAACCCGCCCCCCATCGAGGACACCCGCTTCGGCGGGATCACCGTCCACCAGGACGGTCAGCTCCGCCTGGAGGTCGACGGCGAGGGGATCCCTTCCGTGGTCCTGGAGCGGGACCCAACCTCGGAGGCGGACGCGCAGATCGCGATCGGCACCCGCGACGCTGCCTTCCTCACCCTGCGGATCGACGGCCGGGAGGCGAAGCTGAAGCCGGCCAAGGCCGGCCTGGGCAGGCGGTCGTACCGGGTGGACGTGGAGTTCGAGGGGGTGCGCTACCGGCTCGTCCCGGACTCCATCCCGAGCAGCAGGCTGATCCGCGACGGCGCGCACATCGGTGGCTTCTCCTCCGACGGCGACGAGCTGGTCCTCGCGGAGTGGCGGGAGGACGTGGAGGTCCGGCCGCTGGACGCGTCGGTCGGCTACGCGCTGGCCTCGGCCTTCGGCACCGGCGGCCAGCCCATGTGGATGATGATCGTGGACGGTGTGAGCAGCGCGCTGCCGTAGCGGCGACCGGGTTCACGCAGGAAGGGCCGGTCCCCCTACCGAGGGGGACCGGCCCTTCCTGCTCGGGCGGTGTGTCCGGGCGCTGGTCAGGCGGCGCTGCGCCGGGTGGTCTCCAGCTGCCTGATGTCGTCGGCGTGCAGATGGGCGACGATCGCCGCCTCGAACCGTGACTTCAGCCGGAGCTTGCGGACGATGCTCGCGGTGTGGGCGCGGATCGTGCGTTCGGCGATACCGAGGTGCCGTGCGAGGCGGCGGTTCTGCTCCCTGGAGGCGAGCAGGAGGAGCGCTTCCACCTCGCGGCTGGTGAGGCAGGAGAAATCCAGTGGTCGATTTTCGGCCAATGACTTCAAAGCGGCCTCCCTCGTTGAATGTTGGTGATTCATGTCATTTCCTACCGCTTTGGCGGAGTCCATTTTTCACCTGCGTTTAACTGCTGTCCTCTATGTCGGACTGCCCGGCTTCCGGCCAGTCGCCCGGCAGTGATCGATCGCACGGCCGACCGGGGCAAAGTGCACGGCGCCAGCCTGCTCATGCTCGGACTAACCGCCACGGAAGAGCGCATATACCGCCACTGCCTGCGGAATCCGGGAACACTGGGCGAGGACCTTCACGTCCTCCTCCACGTACCGCGGGAAGAAGTCGAAACGGCCCAGGAGAGGCTGTTCCGGCTCGGACTGCCGCAGGGCGACCGGACGGCCGTCCTGGCCGCCGACCCGGAGACTGCCGTGGACCGGCTCACCGACCTGCGGCTGCGGGTCCTGCACGAACAGCTGCAACAGGTCACCCAGGCACGCCACCTGGTGGCCGACCTGAAGGCCGAGCAGGGGCCGGCTCCTTCCGCCGCATCGGCGGGAGCGATTGCGGGGTGCGGGAGCCGCTACGGGAAGGTTGTATCCCCCGGGAAAGGGCCCGACCGCGCCCTTCGCCCTGCCCGCCCTGCCCGATCCCGGGCAGCTCATGGTCGGAGGAGCGAACTCCCGTCGTAGCGTTGGCCCTTCGCGGTGAGGTCCACCGCGTCCGAGAGCCAGGGAGACGCGCATGAACGGTCGGTCGACACACGAGGGTCCGCACTCCGCGGTGGCGGTTCGCGCCGCGGGCGAGGCGGACGTCGAGACGGCGGCGGAGCTCTTCCGCGGCTACCTCGACTTCTACGAGGTGGACGTCAAGGACCCCGACGCCCCGCGGGTCTTCCTGGCCGAGCGCATCGCCAAGGAGGAGTCCCTGGTACTGCTCGCCGACGTCCCCGGGCACGGGACCGTCGGCTTCGCGCAGGTCTACCGCGCCTTCTCCTCCCTGTCGCTGACCACCGCCTGGATCCTCAACGACCTCTACGTCGCCCCCTCCGGCCGCCGCACCGGGGCCGGCCGGGCGCTGCTGCGCGAGGTGCTGGGCCGGGCCCGCGCGGCCGGGGTGGCGGGCGTCCAGTTGGAGACCGCCTACGACAACACGATCGCGCAGGAGCTCTACGAGGCGGAGGGCTTCGTGCGCGAGCAGTTCCACGTGTACTTCCACGACCTGGGCCGAGCGGACTCCGCCCAGGGGTGAAACGTTCCCGGGGGTCCGGCGCGTCAGTGGAGTGGGACGGATGCGAGGGGGAGCGGATGCGACAGGGGCGCAGGGACGGGTTCCGGGAATTCGCGGCGGGCCGGTCGGAGCACCTGTACCGGTCGGCATGTCTGCTGGCGGGCGGGGACACCCGTCTCGCGGAGGATCTGGTGCAGGAGACCCTGGGCCGGATGTACCTGCACTGGCGCCGGATCTCCCGGATCGACAATCCGGCGGCGTACGCGCAGACGGTGCTGGTGCGGGCCTATCTGACGCACCGGCGCCGCCGGCCAGCGGGGGAGCGCCCGGCGGGGGAGCGCCCGGCGGCGGAGCGCCCGGCGGGGGAGTCCGGCGACCCGGGAGCGGTCATGGTCGGCGGGGGAGATCCGTTGTCGCGGATGCCCCTGCTGCGGGCGCTGGAGCGGCTGGCGCCCAAGGACCGGGCGGTGCTGGTGCTCCGGTACTGGGAGGACCGCAGCGTCGAGGAGACCGCCGATGCGATGAGCACCGGCTCGGCGGCCGTCCGTACCCGGACCTCGCGGGCGCTCGCCCGGCTGCGGGAGCAGCTGGGCGAGGGCCCGGCCGGCTTCGCGGAGCCCTGAGGGCGCCGGCGCCCTGTGCTCCCGCACCGCCCCTCCCCACCCGCGCAACGGAAGGCCCGATGCCCCATGTCGTTCGAAGATGATCTCGGTACGGCCCTCCGGCAGGCGGGGGCCGGTTTCACGGCCGACGGGCACGCGTTGGCGGACGCCGGTGAGGCACGTGGCCGCCGCCTGGTGGCGCGCCGCCGGGCCGCCGTCGCCGGAGGGGCCGTGCTGGCCCTGGCCCTGACCCTGATCGCGACGGCGGGCGCATCCGTCGGCGGGCTCCTCGGCGGCGGGGGCGGCGTCGACCCGGGCCACGCCGTGGCGCGGCCGATGCCGGAGGGCGGTTCGGGCGGGTCCGGTGGCGCGCCGGACGGCTGGGCGGGGAAGCCGCGGACCGGCAGCGGCGCGGTCGGCGCCGAACGGATGATGGCCGACCTGGAGGAGGCGCTGTCGGGCGGGGGCGGGGCGCTGACCGCCACGGTGGCGCGCGGCACGGACAGCGAGGGCGGAGCGGCGGTCTCCGGCGTGTACGACGACGGGAGGGGCAAGGCGGCCGTGGCCCTCAGCCTCTCCCGGGTGGACCCCGGGGGCAGCCACGCCGACCAGCTCACCCGGTGCGGGGACAGGAGCATCCAGGGATACGACGACTGCCGGACCGAGCGGCTGCCGGACGGCTCGAAGCTGTTGGTCCACAAGGGGTACGAGTACGCGGACCGCCGGGTGGACACCAAGTGCTGGCGGGCCGTCCTCGTGACCCCGGCCGGCTTCCTGGTCGAGGTCTCCGAGTGGAACGCCCCGGCGCAGAAGGGGGCGGCCGTTTCGCGGCCCGCCCCGCCCCTGGACAGCGCCCGACTGAAGGCCCTGGTCACCTCACCGGTCTGGCACCCGGCGCTGAACGACCTGCCGGCCGCCGAACCGGAGCGGGGCGGGACGGGAGCCGGGTCGGGCACGGGCTGAAACCGCGGGGCCCGACGAGAAGGGCGGCAGCGCGGTCCGGTGGCCGAGGGCCGGGTCGGGCCGGGGTGTCACTTGGCGTCGGCGTAGCACTCCACGACCGCCGTCGTGAACGGGAACCGGACCGGGGTGTCGCCGAAGCAGATCCGGGCGGCCCGGTCGCCGGCGGCGCGGATCGCCTCCACCACGGCCCCGGCCTCCTCGGCCGGGCAGTGCAGGATCACCTCGTCGTGCTGGAAGAAGACCAGCTCCGCGCGCATCCCGGCGGTCGCCTGCCGCAGGGCCGCGAGCAGCAGCAGGGCCCAATCGGCGGCGCTGCCCTGGACGACGAAGTTCCGGGTGAACCGGCCGCGGGCCCGGGCATGGGGGGAGGCGTGGCCCGGGGGTCGGGCGTCCTCCCGGTCCGGTCGGGCGCCGGCCTCGCCCACCAGCTCGCCCTCCCCCGGGTCGACGCCCCCGTCCCCGGCCTCGTCGCCCTCGCCGGAGCCGGCGGGCGGGGGGCAGGTGCGGCCGAGCCAGGTGCGCACGAGCCGGCCCTCCTCGCCGGCCTTCGCCGCGTCGTCCACGTATGCGACGGCCTGCGGGAAGCGGCGGCGGAGCGCGGCCAGGTTCTTCAGGCCGTCCCCGGAGGTCTGCCCGTAGACGGCCCCGAGGACGGCCAGTTTGGCCTTCTCGCGGTCGCCGGAGAAGCCCTGGCGGGAGACGGCGGTGTAGAGGTCCTCGGGTCGCCCGGCGACCTCCATGAAGGCGGGGTCGCGGGAGATCGCGGCGAGCACGCGCGGTTCCATCTGGTCGGCGTCGGCGACGACGAGCCGCCAGCCCGGATCGGCGACGACGGCCTTGCGGATCACCTTCGGGATCTGCAGGGCCCCGCCGCCGTTGGTGACCCAGCGGCCGGTGAGCGTGCCGCCGGGGACGAACTCCGGTCGGAAGCGGCCCTCATGGACCCAGTCGCCGAGCCAGGACCAGCCGTGGGCGGTGTAGATCCGGTACAGCTTCTTGTACGCGATCAGCGGTTCCACCGCGGGGTGGTCCAGCTCCTGGATCTCCCAGCGGCGGGTGGACTTCAGCTTGATCCCGTCCTTGGCGAAGGCCCGGACGACCTCGGCGGGCAGGTCGGGGCGCACGCGCCGGCCGAAGGCCGCCGAGACGCGGTCGGCCAGCTCGGCGAGGCGGCGGGGCTCACCGCCGCCCGCGTACCGTTCGCCGAGCAGCTCGGTCAGCAGGGCCCGGTGCACGTCGGCCCGCCAGGGCAGACCGGCGCGGTTCATCTCGGCGGCGACGAGGAACGCGGCGGACTCGGCGGCGACGAGCAACCGCATCCGGTCGGGCCGGGCGGTCGCGTCGAGCCGTTTCACCTGGTCGGCGTGGACGGCGAGCAGGGCGTCCAGGGAGACCGCGGCGGGCTGCGGGTCGAAGAGGGAGTCCTGGGCGCGGGGGGCGGCGGCGCGCTGCGGCGGATCGGGTGGCACGGGGGCGTTGTTCAGCCGGGCCCAGGCGGCGGCGGCCGAGCGGGGCTCGCCGGAGCGGCCCTCGTGGCCCAGCAGCAGCAGCTCGGCGTCCTCGATGTCGTGGCACCGCTCGACGCGGACACCGGCCGCGAGCAGCCGGGGGTAGACCGCGGCGGTGGACCGCCAGACCCAGCGGGTGCCGGGCGGGGCGGAGCGGACCGCGTCGGCGGGGTCGCGGACGCGGAGCGGGTTCGCTGCCGTCGGATGCGCGCTCGCCGGGGTCGCCTCCGCGGGGTGCACGGGCGCGGCGTGCCACCACCCGTCGCCGTCCTCGGCGAGGGCCCACCGGGGAGTGCGGTCGCTCATGGGTGCGAGTGTCCCACCGGGGGCCGACAGCGGCCGCGCGCCGGGCCCCGGCCGCGTGGCACCGTGCCGCGGGCCCCGGCCGCCACCGGGAACGGGACGCGAAGCGGGACATGCCAAGCTGAGAGGCGTGACAGAACGTGCCGAGACCGTCGACCGCGCCTTCGCCGCGGCCCTCCACGCCCTGGACGACGCCGGGCTGGACACCGGGGCCTCGCTGCTGGTCGCCGATTCCGGACGCTGGCCCGGCGTGGGTCGCGAGCTGCTCGCGCGCGGGGAGGCGTACGTACGGCAGGGGTGGGAGCGGGGCTGGCGGCCGGCCGACGTGCTGCGGCTGGTCCGCCGGGACCTCGGCGAGCGGCACCTGCGGATCGCCGGGGACCTGATCGCCGCCGAGGCGCGCCGCTACGCCCGCCTCCCGGCCCGCTGGGACGCCGGCGAGGTCTGGTGGACGGACGACGACGCGTACGCCGAGGCGCTCGCCGGGCGCGAACGCGCCGACCGGTTCACCCTGGCCACCGCATTCCTGGAGGTGCTGCGGCTGCTGGTCCGGCTGCCCTCGATCGAGCCGATCGGTCCGCTGCCCGGCGACCCGGTCGACGCCCTCGCGGAGCACGCCCACATCGAGCCGCGCATGCTGGGCCGGATCCGGGCCCTGCTCGCCAAGGCCGAGGCGACCACCTATCCGCAGGAGGCCGAGGCGCTCAGTGCCAAGGCCCAGGAGCTGATGGCCCGGCACACCGTGGACGAGGCGCTGCTCGCGGCGAGCGGCAGAGGGCCCGCCCAGGTGCCCGCGGCCTGCCGGATCGGTGTCGAGCCGCCGTACGAGGAGGCCAAGGCGGTACTCCTCGACGCGGTGGCCACCGCCAACCGCTGCCGGGCGGTGTGGAACAGCGGCTTCGAGTTCTCCACGGTGGTCGGTTTCGAGAGCGACCTGGAGGCGGTGGAGCTGCTCTACACCTCGCTCCTGGTGCAGGGAACGGCCGCGATGACCCGTGCGGAGGCCGCGCAGCGGTCGGGCGGACGCAAGCGGACCAAGACTTTCCGGCAGTCCTTCCTGCTGGCCTACGCCAGTCGGCTCGGCCACCGGCTCGCCGAGACGGCCGAGCACGCGGCGGCGGAGGCCCCGGACCATCTGCCGGCTCTGGTGGCCCGCGATGTGGCGGTCACCTCCCGGGCCGAGGAGATGTTCCCCCGGACCACCACCACCCGGCTGCGCGGCGCCACCGACCACGCGGGCTGGGAGGACGGCACCGCGGCCGCCGACCGGGCCCACATGGGCGGCCGCCGCCGCCCCCTGCCGTAGGGGCTCGGCTACGGGGTCTCGTCCGTGCGCAGGGCCCGGGCCTCCGACTTCAGGATGCGCATCGACCGCCCCAGTGAGCGGGCCATGTCGGGCAGCTTCTTGGAACCGAACACCAGCAGCAGGACCACCAGGACGATGAGCAGGTGCCAGGGCTGGACGGCGTTGCGGAGCAAAGTGTTCCCCTCTCGGACGGTCCGGCTTCTCTTCGGGATCCCTCGCGCGCCCGGCCCATGGAACAGGCAGGACGGCGCTCCGGACAAATCTGAAGAGATCCTGAAAGCCGCCCCTTTCCGGCGTCATGGGCCGGTTCCGGGGGGTGGGGGTACTCCGGCCGCTCCGGCCCGGCGATCGGGCGGACCTGTCTGTGATCATCGGAACACCCCGCGTGCACGTGCATCTGCGCATGCAGCAGCTGATGAACACAGCTATGATCCGGTGGAGTTGACATCTGCACTATCGGGGGCTTCCTGTGGACCACGCGTACAACGGGATGGCAGCTGCAGAACTCGCTTCCTTGTTTGAGCTGACGTGGCAGAAGAGCAGACACAGCAACTCGCAGGGTTCCTGCGTGGAGTTTGCGAAGCTGCCGGGAGGCGACGTCGCCATGCGCAATTCGCGCTTCCCGGACGGTCCGGCGCTTGTCTACACGCCGGCCGAGATAGAAGCCCTGCTCCTGGGCGTCAAGGACGGCGAGTTCGATCATCTGATCGGCTGACGGAACGGCGCACTCATCAAGCCATGCACGTGCACTGGCCGGGACCGATCGCAGTGATCGGTCCCGGCCAGTCGTCTTGAAGCAGGCCGTCCGGCGGCCGGCCCGGCCGGCTCAGTCGTGGAGCAGGAACAGTGCCCAGACCACCTTGCCGGTCAGCCGCCCCGCCAGCGGGTGCCAGCCCCAGCTGTCGCTGTACGAGTCCACCAGGAACAGTCCGCGCCCGGACTCCAGGTCGATGTTCTCCTCGGTCCGCTCCGGCGAGAACGCCCCGCCGGGCCGGTCCTCGCTGGGGTCGCGCACCGCGCACACCAGCCGGGTGCTCCACCGCATCAGGTGCAGCCGCACCGGCGGCCCCGGCTCGGCGTCCGGCCCCCGCGACTCCTCGGGCAGGGCATGGCGCAGGGCGTTGGTGACGAGCTCGGAGACGACCAGGGCCACGTCGTCGAAGCGGTCGTCGAGGCCCCACTGGGACAGCGTCGAGCGGGTGAAAGTGCGGGCGCCGCGCACCGCGTCGAACCGCGCGGGCAGAGCGCATGAGGCGGACCCGGAGACAGCCGTGGGGTCGACCGGGGGAAGCCCCTGCCGTAACGGCTCGAGCATGGTCGATCCATTCGTCCCCATGCGAGGCACTCCCGGGATTCGCGGACGAAGCGGTGGCTTGTGTCCAAAGAGAACTGCGGGGTGGGTCCCGCGCCGGCGCGAAGAGCACGCAGGTGCGCGGGGACCATCGTTCCGAATGCCCGGGCCGGATGCAAGGGCAGATGCACGTGCACGCGCCGGACCTGTCCACTCACGTGACGGTTCTTGCTCATTTCTTCCTACGCATACTTACGGACTTCTTTTCCCGAAGACGGGATTCCGTTACAGAACGAGTACGGCCCGATGCGTTTTGGTGGCAGACTTGCGGCCTCTGGGGAGCGGGGGCCCCGGGCACGCGCACGCCACGCGCACACCAATGCGATGGGGAGGGCAGTACGAGTGACCGCAGAAGCAAGCGGTTCTGTGGTGCGCCGCATCCTCCTGGGCTCCCAGCTCAGGCGACTCCGAGAATCCCGCGGCATCACCCGTGAGGCGGCCGGCTACTCGATCCGCGCATCCGAATCGAAGATCAGCCGCTTGGAGTTGGGAAGGGTGAGCTTCAAGGCGCGGGACGTCGAGGACCTCCTCACGCTCTACGGAGTAACGGACAGCACCGAGCGCGAGTCCCTGCTGGGTCTGGTGCGCGAGGCGAACGCGACCGGCTGGTGGCACAGTTACGGCGACGTGCTGCCGGGCTGGTTCCAGACCTACATCGGTCTGGAGGGTGCCGCGTCGCTCATCCGGATCTACGAGGTGCAGTTCGTCCACGGCCTGCTCCAGACGGAGGCCTACGCCCACGCCGTCGTCAGTCGCGGCATGCCCGGCGCCACCGCCGCCGAGATCGACCGCCGCGTCGCGCTGCGCCTGGAGCGGCAGAAGGTGCTCGTCTCCGAGAACGCACCCGTCTTCCACGCCGTGCTCGACGAGGCCGCGCTGCGCCGCCCGTACGGCGACCGCAACGTCATGCGCGGTCAGCTGGAGCACCTCATCGAGGTCTCGGAGCGGCCCAACGTGCAGCTCCAGGTGATGCCCTTCTCCTTCGGCGGGCACGCGGGCGAGAGCGGAGCCTTCACCCTGCTCCGCTTCCCCGAGTCCGACCTCCAGGACATCGTCTATCTGGAACAGCTCACCAGTGCCCTCTACCTGGACAAGGGCGAGGAAGTGGGGCAGTACGAACGGGCCATGGAGCGCCTCCAGGCCGACTGCCCCGATCCCGACCGGACCAGGGATCTTCTTCGCGGCCTACTCCAACTGTCTTGATCCGCACGTAGTATGACGTCTGATCAGTGCATGATGACCGATCGGTCTCCGGTGCAGCGCACGGGTGCGCGCTCGCAGTAAGGGATGGCATGTCCATATTCAGCGACCTCGCTCACCAGTACATCGACGGCGAATGGCTGGCCGGCAACGGTTCGTGGGACATCATCGACGTCAACCCGTACAACGGTGAGAAGCTCGCGGCCATCACCGTGGCCACCGTCGAGCAGGTGGACCGGGCGTACCGCGGCGCCGAGCGCGCCCAGCGGGAGTGGGCCACGACCAGCCCGTACGTCAGACGCGCGGTTCTGGAGCGCGCCCTGCGGATCACCGAGGAGCGCGAGAAGGAGATCGTCGAGGCGATGATCGACGAACTCGGCGGGACCCGTCCCAAGGCCGAGTACGAGGTCCACCTCGCGATGGAGTTCATCCGCGAGTCGCTCCAGCTGGCTGTCCGCCCCGAGGGCCGGATCCTGCCCTCGCCCGTGGAGGGCAAGGAGAACCGGGTCCAGCGGCTGCCCGTCGGCGTCGTGACCGTGATCAGCCCCTTCAACTTCCCCTTCCTGGTCACCCTGAAGTCGGTGGCGCCGGCCCTGGCCCTCGGCAACGCGGTCGTGGTCAAGCCGAACCAGAACGCCCCCGTCGTGGGCGGCGGCGTGATCGCCAAGATCTTCGAGGACGCGGGGCTCCCGGCCGGCCTGCTGAACGTGCTGGTCACCGACATCGCCGAGATAGGCGACGCGCTCCTGACGCACCCCGTCCCCAAGGTGATCTCCTTCGCCGGGTCGGACCGGGTCGGCCGGCACGTCGGCGCGATCGCCGCCCGCCACTTCAAGCGCACGGTCCTGGAGCTCAGCGGCAACAGTGCGCTCGTCGTCCTCGATGACGCCGACCTCGACTACGCGGTGGACGCCGCCGTCTTCAGCCGATTCGTCTACCAGGGCCAGGTCTGCATGGCCGCCAACCGGATCCTGGTCGACGCGTCCGTCGCCGAGGAGTTCACGGAGAAGTTCACCGCCCGCGTGCGTGGCCTGAGGACGGGCGACCCGCGCGAGGCCGACACCCACATCGGCCCGCTGATCAACTCCTTCCAGGCCGACGCCCTGACCGCACTCGTGGACCAGGCCGTGGAATCCGGCGCGCAGGCACTCGTACGGGGGTCTACGCGCGGCAACCTGGTCGAGCCCACGGTGCTCGCCGGGATCCCCGAGGACTCCCCGCTCCTGGGCCAGGAGATCTTCGGCCCGGTGGCGCTGCTGGTGGTCTTCGACGGCGAGGACGAGGCGGTGCGGCTGGCCAACGCGACCCCGTACGGGCTCAGCGGCGCCGTGCACACCCGGGACGTGGAGCGGGGCGTCCGCTTCGCCCAGCGCATCGAGACGGGGATGATCCACGTCAACGACTCCACGATCGGGGACGAACCGCTGGCCGCGTTCGGCGGGGAGAAGGCCTCGGGCCTGGGCAGGCTCAACGGCGAGGCCACGGTCGAGGCGTTCACCACCCAGAAGTGGATCTCCGTTCAGCACGGGCGGACCGCCTTCCCGTTCTGATCGAGGGTCCGCGCACCCCTAGACTCGACCGGGCGTAGGCAGCCGCCCGGGGGAGATCGAGTTGAGCAACATACCGGAGACCGGCCGGACCCCTCGGGTCCAGAACCGGCTCGTCGTCATCCAGGTCGTGGTCTTCTCCCTCCTGCTCACACTGGGCGGACGGCTCTGGTACCTCCAGATCCGCAACGGCTCCGAGTACACCGACGAGGCCAAGAACAACCACGTCCAGCAGGTGGTCCAGCCGGCCGTGCGCGGCTCCATCCTGGATGCGCGCGGGGTACCGCTCGCCGACAACGCGACCCACCTCGTGGTCTCCGCCAGCCGCACCGAGCTGCTGACCATGAAGGACAAGGGCAAGTCCGTGCTGACCCGGCTCGCCGGGGTCCTCGGCATGGACCCCCAGGAAGTCATCGACAAGGTGCGGCTCTGCGACTCCAAGACCAGGCAGCCCTGCTGGAACGGCTCCCCCTACCAGCCGATCCCGGTCAGCGACGAGGCGACCACGGAGCAGGCCCTGCAGATCCGTGAGCACCCCGAGGACTTCCCGGGCATCACCGCCGAGGCGACCGCGCTGCGTCGCTACGCGGCCCCGGACCAGGCCAACACCGCTCAGGTGCTCGGGTACCTCTCCCCGGTCACCGACGAAGAGATCACCAAGGCGAAGAAGACCGACTCGCCGTACCTGCGCTCCGACCAGGTGGGCCGCTCCGGTCTGGAGCGCACGTACGACAAGGAACTGCGCGGGAAGTCCGGCATCACCCGCTACGAGGTGGACAACCTCGGGCGCGTGATCGGGCAGGGCCGGACCGACCCGGCGCAGCCCGGTTCGAACGTCGTGACCTCGATCGACTCCCGGGTGCAGGCCGTCGCCGAGCGCGAGCTGAACAACGCCATGATCGAAGCGCGCAAGGTGCACGACAGGAACACCGGGCGCAACTACGAGGCCGACTCGGGCGCGGTCGTGGTGATGGAGGCCAAGACGGGCCGGATCGTGGCGATGGCCTCGAACCCGACCTACGACCCGAACGCCTGGGTGGGTGGCATCTCGGCGAAGGACTACGCCTCCCTCACCGACAAGAAGTCCAACTACCCGCTGCTGAACCGGGCGATCCAGGGGCAGGCGGCGCCGGGCTCCATCTTCAAGGTGGTCACCTCCACCGCCGCGGTCAACGCCGGCTACCCCTTCAACAACCGCTACCCCTGCCCCAGCTCGTACTCGGTGGGCAGCCAGACCTTCACGAACTTCGAGTCGCAGGGCCACGGCGACATCACCATCGGCCGGGCCCTGGAGGTCTCCTGCGACACGGTCTACTACCTGCTCGCCGACCAGGAGTGGAAGAAGGACGGGGGCATCAAGCCGAAGAAGGATCCGAACGACTGGTTCTTCAAGACGGCCCACGCGTTCGGTCTGGGCAAGCGCACCGGCGTCGACCTGCCCAACGAGGTGCCCGGCCGGATCCCCGACCGCGCGTGGAAGCAGGACTTCTTCGACGCCAACAAGGACGCCTGGTGCCGGGACGGCAAGAAGAACGGCAGCTTCGCCGAGCGGATCGCCTACGAGAACTGCCGCCAGGGCAACCAGCTGCGCGAGGGTGACGCGATCAACTACTCGATCGGTCAGGGCGACACCCTCGTCACCCCGCTGCAGATGGCGTCGGTCTACGCGGCCATCGCCAACGGCGGCACCCTGCACCGGCCGAGCGTCGGCAAGGCGATCGTCAGCGCCGACGGGACGTCGGTGGAGGAGATCGCCCCCAAGGAGGCCGGCAGGCTCCCGATGGACGCCAGGACGCGCGATGACATCGACCGGGCCCTCGCCGGGGTGGCGACCAACGGCAGCGCCGCCTGGCGCTTCGGCGGCTGGCCGCAGAAGCAGATCCCGATGCACGCCAAGACCGGTACGGCCGAGGTCCAGGGCAAGCAGACCACCTCCTGGTTCGCCTCGTACACCGAGGACTACGCGATCGTCATGACCATCTCCCAGGGCGGCACCGGCTCCGGTGCCTCCGGTCCGGCCGTCCGCAAGATCTACGAGGCGATGTACGGGCTCGACCCGACCGGCAGGCAGGACCTCACCAAGGCGCTGCTGCCGAAGCCGGCCACGGAGCTGCCCGCGATCCGCCCGGACCACGAGGACGCCCCCGACGGAGCCGCCAACTAGGACAGGAACCGACCGCATCCCTGCGTAGCGTGGGGGTGTCGGGGGAGAGGCCCCCGGCGACAGCACGCGGAGGCGGTCAGTCATGACTCAGATGTCCACCGAGGTCCTCGGCGACGAGCGCGGCACGCTCCTCGCCTTCGTCGAGTCCCAGCGCGCGGCGATCCGCGGGACGCTGGCCGGGCTGGACGAGGAGCAGGCGGCGAGCCGCCCCAGCGCCAGCGAGCTCAGCCTGTCCGGGCTGCTCAAGCACGTGGCCGAGTGCGAGCTGAGCTGGCTGCGCATGGCCCAGCGGAAGCCGAACGAACGGCAGCGCACCGAGGAGGACTACGCGAACGCCTTCCGGCTCGCCGAGGGCGAGTCCGTGGCCTCGGTCCTGGAGTTCTGGGACGGGATCCGACAGGAGACGGAGGCCTTCGTCGCCGCCGTCCCGAGCCTGGACGCCACCTTTCCGCTGCCGCCGGCGCCGTGGTTCCCGAAGGACGCCAAGGTCTCGGTCCGCTGGATGCTGCTGCACCTGGTGGAGGAGTTCGCCCGGCACGCGGGCCATGCGGACATCGTCCGCGAATCCATCGACGGCACCAAGGCCATGGGCTAGGTGAAGGGCGGGGTGCCGGGCGGGGCGAGGGGCCGGACGGCCGGCAGAACCTGGACCTGTTCGGCCGCCTCCACCACCTGGGCGCGCGCCGGGCCGGGCGGCGCGCCGACGAACTGCTGGAGCGCTTCGGCCTCGCGGCCACCGGCCGGAAGGCGGTCAGGCAGTACAGCGGCGGTATGCGGCGCCGGCTCGACCTCGCCGCCTCCCTGATCACGGACCCGCAGGTGCTGTTCCTGGACGAGCCGACCACCGGCCTCGACCCGCGCGGCCGCGCCGAAGTGTGGGGCGCGGTCCGCTCGCTGGTCGGCGGCGGCACCACCGTCCTGCTGCTGCGCCTGGCGATGCTGTGGATCGGTATCCGGCTCGGCATGGTCGCGGGCCGGCCGGAACGGGTGCAGGCGGTGCAGATCCTGGTGTGGCCGGTGGGTTTCCTGTCCAACGCGTTCGCCGCGCCGCAGTCGATGCCGGGCTGGCTGGGAGCGGTGGTGGAATGGAACCCGCTCTCGGCGACGGCCACGGCCGTCCGCGACCTGTTCGGCAATCCGGCCGCGGCCGCGCCCTCGTGGGCCGCCGACCACGCGGCCCTGCCGGCGGTCGCCTGGCCGCTCCTGCTGCTCGCGGTCTTCTTCCCGCTGGCGGTGGGCCGCTACCGGGGCCTGAGCAGGTAGCTGGCGGAAAGGGCTTGCACCTCACGCGGCGTGAGGAACCACAGTGAAGGGCGTACCCGAGCAGAGGAGGGAAGCGATGGGCTACTCCGTGGGCCAGGTCGCCGGTTTCGCCGGCGTCACGGTGCGCACCCTGCACCATTACGACGAGATCGGCCTGCTCTCCCCGAGCGGCCGCAGCAGCGCGGGACACCGGCGGTACGACGACGCCGACCTGGACCGGCTTCAGCGGATCCTGTTCTACCGGGAGCTCGGCTTCCCCCTCGACGAGGTCGCGGTCCTGCTGGACGACCCGCAGTCGGATCCACAGGAGCATCTGCGCCGGCAGCATGCCCTGCTGACCGACCGGATCGCCCGGCTCCAGCAGATGGCCAAGGCCGTTGAGCACGCCATGGAGGCGAAGAAGATGGGCATCAACCTCACGCCCGAGGAGAAGTTCGAGGTCTTCGGGGACAAGGACCCGGAGCGTTACGCACAGGAGGCCGAGGAGCGCTGGGGCGACACCGAGGCGTACGCCGAGTCGCAGCGCCGGGCGGCCTCGTACACCAAGGACGACTGGCAGCGGATCCAGGACGAGTCCGCCGCATGGGGCCGCCGCTACGCGGCGGCCATGGAGGCGGGCGAAGCCGCCGACGGCGAGCGTGCGATGGACCTCGCAGAGGAGCACCGCCTGCACATCCACACGTGGTTCTACGACTGCCCCTACGAGATGCACACCTGCCTCGGCGAGATGTACGTGGCGGACGAGCGCTTCACGGCGTTCTACGATGCGATGAAGCCGGGCTTCGCGGCGCACCTGCGCGACGCGATCCTCGCGAACGCCGTGCGCCAGGTGTAAGCGGAATATCCCGCAGGCGACCCCCGCCGGTACCTGGAACCGGGCGGGGGTCGTGTGCGTTGATAATTGAAACCGCCCCCATCGGCACGTCCCCCTCGATCCAGGAGAGCCCGGAACCCGTGTATACGCTTGCGCTCGGCCCTGAGTGGCTGTCCCCGGACTACCTGATCTCGCACTTCGGTCTGATCGGCATCCTGGTCATCGTCTTCGCCGAGTCGGGTCTCTTCGCCTTCCTCCCCGGCGACTCCCTGCTGTTCACCGCCGGTCTGCTGGTCGCGGACGGGCAGTACATCAAGCAGCCGCTGTGGCTGGTCTGCACCCTCATCGTCGCCGCGGCCATCATCGGCGACCAGGTCGGCTACATGATCGGCAAGTTCTTCGGGCCGAAGCTCTTCAACCGTCCGAACTCCAAGCTCTTCAAGCGGGAGAACCTGGACAAGGCGCACGAGTTCATGGACAAGCACGGCCCCAAGGCCATCGTGCTCGCCCGCTTCGTGCCGATCATCCGCACCTTCGCCCCGATGGTCGCGGGCGCCGGCACGATGAAGTACCGCACCTTCCTCACCTACAACATCATCGGCGGCATCGGGTGGGGCGCGGGCGTCACCGTCGCGGGCTACTGGCTCGGGCAGATCTCCTTCATCAAGGACAACGTCGAGCCGATCCTCGTCGGCATCGTCCTGCTGTCCGTCATCCCGGTCGCCTTCGAGGTGCTGAAGGCCCGCAAGGAGGCCAAGGCGGCCGCCGGCCGGGCCCCGGAGGCCGTCGCCGCCGACGACGGCACCGGCCCGCAGGCCCCGGGTCAGCGCGGGCGCCACGCCAAGCGCTGAGACCGCACGCGCCGAACGGGCCGTACGCCCGCCCCACCGGGGCAGGGGGTGCGGCCCGTTCCGCGTCCCCGACACCCGAGCGCAGGGCCGCCGGCGGCCGTCAGTAGCCCCGGGTCCGCTTCGCCGCCGCGCGGCTCCGGGCGCTCGCCGCCCCCGGGATGCGCATGAACAGCCGGGAGGTCTCCGACCCCAGGTTGACCCCGATCGCGATGGCCAGCGCGATGGCCGCGGCGTTCACCAGGGAGCCGAGCCCCTCGTTGAGCCGGTCCTCGGCGATCAGCAGCAGCCCGTAGTACGTCGCCGAACCCGGCAGCAGCGGCCCGATGGCGGCCGTGACGTACGGCAGGGCGGAGGCGAAGCGGTAGCGGGAGAAGAGCTGGCCGAAGAGGCCCACCAGTCCGGCCGCGACGGCGGTGGCCGGCACGGGCGGGATCCCGCCCGCGTAGTGCAGCGCTCCGAACGTCACCCACGCCACCCCGCCGTTCAGGGTCACGATCCAGACGGTCGAGCGTTCCTGCTGGAGCAGGATCGCGAAGGTGAAGACCAGCACCATCGACGCCGCGATCTGGATCAGCGGCCGCTCGGTGATCTGGAGGACCTCCTCCGGCTTGGGCGAGGCGCCCAGCTGGAGGCCGAGATAGAGCACGACCAGTACGCCCATGATGATGCCGATGAAGAGGTACATGACCTCCAGGAGCCGGGCGGCCGCGGTGATGTAGAAGCCCGTCAGGCCGTCCTGCACGGCCGCGACCAGGGCCCGCCCGGGCAGCAGCGCGAACAGTCCGCCGGTGATCACGGCGGAGGCCTTGATGTCCTCGATCTCCGCGAGCTTGAGCGCCACCCCGAAGGCGGCCGGCGGCATCGCGGCGGCCACGAACTGGTAGAACTCCGGCAGCCCGCGCCCGGCGCACAGCCACGCGAGCCGGTCACCGAGGACCGCGCCCAGCGCGGCCGCGCAGAAGACCAGCACCCGGCCGCCGACCAGCACCGAGGCGGCCCCGGCGAGCAGCCCCGCGGCCGCCGTCAGCACCCACGTGGGATACGGGTGCCGGTTGCGCCGGATCTCGGCGAGGCGCCGGTAGGCCTCTTCCAGCGTGATGTCGGTGTCCGGCGAGCTGATGTCGGCCACCAGCCGGAACACCGCCGCCAGACGGGTGTAGTCGGTGCCCCGGCGGCGCACCGTCCGGCTCGCCGAGACCGGATCGTCGACCAGCGACGGCTGGTGCGTGATCGACAGCATGGTGAAGGTGACTGTCGGCTCGCAGCGGTCCAGCCCGTAGGAGCGGGCCACGGCGAACATCGCCGCCTCCACGTCCTCGGAGCCCTCGCCGCCCGACAGCAGCAGCTCGCCGATGCGCAGCGTCAGGTCGAGCACGCGGCCCACGGCGGGCCCCGCCTCGCTCGGCCGCTGCACGAGGTCCGGTACGGGGCGCACGTCCACCGGCATGCGCAGCATCGTGCGCATGCGGTCCTGCCAGGGCGACTCCTTCAGCCGGACGGCGGGGAAGCCCTGGCCGGGGGTGTAGGCGGGAGGGGATTGCGCGGCGCTGTAGGTGGCCGGCGCGGCGAAGGCCGAGCCCTCCGGCTCGGGCGGGGCCGGACCGGTGTTCGGCGGGCGGACGAACTCGGAGGTGGGCTGGTCGTCGTCGGCCGTGTCCGGCTCCATGCCCGGAGGCGGCGTGAAGGCGCTGTGCGCCTCGTCGGACTGGGGCTTCTTGTCCTCCGCCCCGTCGGCCTCCGCCACGCGTCCTCCTGTTCGTGATCACCCGGATCATCAGTATGCGGAACCGTTTCCTCCCCGTCGAAACCTGGCTCCCCCGGAAGCACGACGGCGGGCGGCATCCCCGAGGGAATGCCGCCCGCCGTCATGCTTCGGAGGGCGCGGGGGAGTGCCCCGGCCCTGCTACCACCGAGCCTGGGCTCAGTGGTGGCCGCCCTGCGCCTCCAGGCGCTTGTACGAGGCCTCGATCTCGGCCTCGGCCTCGGCGCGGCCGACCCAGTTCGCGCCCTCGACCGACTTGCCCGGCTCCAGGTCCTTGTAGACCTCGAAGAAGTGCTGGATCTCCAGGCGGTCGAACTCGGACACGTGGTGGATGTCGCGCAGGTGCTCGACGCGCGGGTCGGAGGCCGGCACGCAGAGCAGCTTGTCGTCGCCGCCCGCCTCGTCCGTCATGCGGAACATGCCGATGGCGCGGCACTTGATCAGGCAGCCCGGGAAGGTCGGCTCGTCGAGGATGACCAGCGCGTCCAGCGGGTCGCCGTCCTCACCGAGGGTGTTCTCGACGAAGCCGTAGTCGGCCGGGTAGCTGGTCGAGGTGAAGAGGCGACGGTCCAGACGGATCCGGCCGGTCTCGTGGTCCACCTCGTACTTGTTCCGCGAACCCTTGGGGATCTCGATGGTGACGTCGAACTCCACGTCCTGCTCCTCCATGATCAGCTTCATTGCTTCGAGACGGCATTGATTCAACTGCGTGCGCGTCCGGCCCGTCCCTCTCGGGTGGGGTGCCATGCTCGCGGCAAGACGCAGTGGTTAAGTGTCCCTCACGCATATGTGTGATCGCGAAAGGGGCTGGTCCGAGATGCCATTGGTCAAGACGTGGCAGCTCACCGCGGGTGCGGCCGTCGCCGGCCTCGCCCTGTCGGTGGCAGCCGTGACCGCCGCCGGTCCGTGGGACTCCGGCCAGCGTAAGGCCGAGCGGGACGCGGCTGCCTCCTGGAGCCGCACGGGTGGTGCAGATCACGGTGGCGCGGCCGGCGCCGAGCGCCTTCCGCAGGCCGCGCCCAGTGCCCCCGGGGTCCTGGCCGCCGTCGGGCCCGGCGTTCCGCAGGGGCAGGCCGCCGCGGCCGCACCGGCCGGCACACTGGCCGCCAGGCTGGGCCCGCTGCTGGCCGATCCGGCCCTCGGCACCGTCCGTACCGCCTCCGTCGTGGACACCGCCACCGGACAGGTGCTCTACGAGTCCGGGGCGCGGACCGCGATGACGCCCGCCTCCACCGTCAAGATCGCCACCGCGGCCGCCGTCCTGGCCGCGCTCGGGCCCGAGCACCGGATCAGGACCACCGTCGTGCCCGGCGCCGCCCCCGGCCAGATCGTCCTCGTCGGCGGCGGCGACCCCTCCCTCACCGCGAAGCGGAAGAACCCCGCCGGTGCCGGCGGCAGCCTCGTCGTCCTCGCCGCCGACGCCGCGCAGGCGCTCAAGGCCGCCGGCACCGACACCGTGACCCTCGGGTACGACGACAGCCTCTACAGCGGCCCCGTCCGGCACCCGATCGGCGTCAACCCCAACATCGCCCCGGTGACCGCACTGGCGGCCGACGAGGGCCGCCCCGACGACTCCGTCTCCGGGCCCGTGGACCGCACCGACGACCCGGCCGGTGCCGCCGCCCGCGCCTTCGGCGCCCTGCTGGCGGAGCGCGGCATCACGGTCACCGGGGAACCCGCCCGGGCCAGGCCGGCCGCCGGTGCCCAGCCGCTGGCCGTCACCCGGTCCGCCCCGGTGGCCGGCCTCGTCGAGCGGATGCTGACCAACAGCGACAACGACATCGCCGAGGCCCTCGCCCGGCAGACCGCCCTCGCCTCCGGCCGGCCCGCCAGCTTCGAGGGGGCCGAGAAGGCCGTCACCGAACGGCTCGCCGGCCTCGGCATCGACACGAGCGGCTCCCGCTTCGCCGACGGCAGCGGACTGAGCCGCGCCGACAAGGTCAGCGCAAGCCTGCTGACCGGCCTGCTCACCAAGGCCGCCGACCCGCAGCGCCCCGAGCTGCGGCCCGTCCTCACCGGGCTGCCCGTCGCCGGATTCACCGGGACCCTGCGCGCCCGCAACGCGGGCACCTCCCCGGCGGCCGGCCTGGTCCGCGCCAAGACCGGCACCCTCACCGGAGTGAACTCCCTGTCCGGCACCGTGGTCGACCCCGCCGGCAGGCTCCTCGCCTTCGCCTTCCTCACGGCGAACAGCCCCGGCCCCCAGGGTGCCGAGAAGGGCCTCGACAAGCTGGCCGCAGCTGTCGCGGGCGCTCCGTAAGGGGTCCGCCGGACGCCTCCCCCACGTACGGTTGACGCATGACGAGCATCAGTGGTGCGGAGATGGTCGACTGGAACCTCGCGGTCGCGACCGCGACCCGGCTGGTACGTCCCGGCCCGGAGGTCACCCGGGACGAGGCACGGGCCGTCGTCGCCGAGCTGCGCGGGCACGCCAGGACCTCGGAACGGCACGTACGCGAGTTCACCCGGATGATCCCGGACGGCGCCGCCGTCCCCGACACCCCCGTCCTGGTCGTCGACCGGGCCGGCTGGGTCAAGGCCAACGTCGCCGGATTCCGGGAGCTGCTCATGCCGCTCCTCGGCAAGATGCAGGACCGCCGCGCGGCCGCCCCCGGCGGAGCCGTGCTCGGGGCCGTCGGCGGCAAGGTCACCGGCGTCGAGCTGGGCATGCTGCTCAGCTTCCTGGCCTCTCGGGTCCTGGGGCAGTACGAGACCTTCGCGCCCGTCTCCCGCGACCTGCCGGCCTCCGCGGCGGGCGGCCGGCTGCTGCTCGTCGCCCCGAACATCGTGCACGTCGAGCGCGAGCTGGAGGTGGCCCCGCACGACTTCCGTCTCTGGGTCTGCCTGCACGAGGAGACGCACCGTACCCAGTTCACGGCCGTCCCGTGGCTGCGGGCCCACCTCGAAGGCGAGATCCAGACGTTTCTCGGCGCCACCGACGTGGACCCGATGACCGTCCTCGAACGCATCCGGGAGGCCGCCCAGTCCTTCGCCGGCGCCCGCCCCGACGCCGAGCGCGGAGACGAGGGCCGCTCCCTCGTCGAGCTCGTGCAGACCCCCGAGCAGCGCGAGATCCTCGGCCGCCTCACCGCCGTCATGTCCCTGCTGGAGGGCCACGCCGACTTCGTCATGGACGGCGTCGGCCCCCAGGTGGTGCCCTCGGTCGCCGAGATCCGGGAGAAGTTCCAGCAGCGCCGCGCCAGCGGAGCGGGTCGGCTCGACGCCGCCCTGCGCAAGCTGCTCGGCCTCGACGCCAAGCTGCGCCAGTACCGCGACGGCGAGCGCTTCGTGCGTGCCGTCGTCGGCCAGGTGGGCATGGACGGCTTCAACCGGGTCTGGACCTCACCGAACACGCTGCCCACCAAGGCGGAGATCGACCGGCCCGCGGACTGGGTGGCCCGGGTCCACGGCAAGGGGGGCGAGACGGGAGGGGAGACCGGCGGGGAGGACCGGGAGGGCTGACACCCGGGCGCATGGGCCCGCCGCGCGCCGGCGGGCCCGTGCCGCACGGTCCCGGCGCTTCTCCCACGTTCACCCGCGCCACACGTGACGGAGAGGCCTAAACATGTCTCACTGGGGGAAGCAGCATCACCCGTCCGAGGGACCGTGAGCCGTAGAAGGGCGTGCGATGCTCGGGGAACGGCTCGGTTCTGTCACCATCGACGCACTCTGAGTGACATCCTCTCCGTTCTGCGGGGGTAGTCGGGCAAGCGCCCCCGCACACCAACCGAAGCCTCCGAGGCATCCCAACTCCATCGAAGGGCACCGGACATGGGTCCCCATCCTGCGGTCGCGGCGATACGCCTGGCGGTCCGCCGCGTACTCCACGACGTCCTCACCGACCTCACCGACCTCCCCCGGACTCCGTCCGGAGGCATCCCCCGTGCCGACCGTCGCACCGGCTCGGGCACCCCGCCACTCGTGCTCGTCGCCTGCTCCGGCGGCGCCGACTCCATGGCCCTCGCCTCGGCCCTCGCCTTCGAGGCCCCCAAACTCGGTATCCGGGCCGGCGGCATCACCGTCGACCACGGACTGCAGGCCGGCTCCGACCAGCGGGCCGCCGAAGTCGTCGCCCGCATGACCTCCCTCGGCCTGGACCCGGTGGAGTCCGTCGCCGTGCGCGTCGGCCGCGGCGCAGGCCCCGAGGCCGCCGCCCGCGACGCCCGCTACGGCGCCCTGGACGAGGCCGCCGACCGCCTCGGTGCCGCCGCGGTGCTGCTCGGCCACACTCGGGACGATCAAGCGGAAACCGTCCTGCTGGGACTCGCCCGCGGATCCGGCATCCGCTCGCTCTCCGGCATGGCCGAAGTCTCCGGCGGTCCCGGACGCAGCCACCGCTACCGCCGCCCCTTCCTCCAGGTCGACCGGCAGACCGCCCGCAAGGCGTGCATGGTGCAGTCCCTGGCCGTCTGGGACGACCCGCACAACATGGACCCCGCCTACACCCGCTCCCGCCTGCGCCACGAGGGACTGCCCGCCTTGGAGAAGGCGCTCGGCAAGGGTGTCGTGGAGGCCCTCGCCCGTACCGCCCAGCTCTCCCGCGACGACGCCGACGCGCTCGACGCCTGGGCCGCCGAGGCGGACCGCGGCGTACGCGACGAGGACGGCCGCCTGGAGTGCGCCAAGCTGTACGCCCTCCCCCCGGCCGTCCGCCGCCGGGTGCTGCGCAGGGCCGTCGTCGCCGCCGGCTCCCCCGCGGGCTCCCTCTTCGCGCGCCACATCGAGGAAGTCGACCGCCTCATCACCGGATGGCGCGGTCAGGGTGCCATCAACCTGCCCGGCCGGGTGGAGGCCCAGCGCCAGGGTGGCAGACTTGTCATCCGGCAGGGCTGATTGGTGCTGAAACACGGCTGAGTCCTCCGGGGGCCACCCCGGAGCCCCGGCCGACAACGAAAGTGATGCGGGTGGACGAGAAGGACATGGGCAACGACCTCCAGTCGGTGCTCATCACCAAGGAAGAGATCGACGCGAAGCTGGCCGAGCTGGCCGCGAAGATCGACGCGGAGTACGCGGGCAAGGACCTGCTCATCGTCGGCGTGCTCAAGGGCGCCGTCATGGTGATGGCGGACCTGGCGCGCGCCTTGTCCACCCCGCTCACCATGGACTGGATGGCGGTGTCCTCGTACGGCGCCGGAACCCAGTCCTCCGGCGTGGTGCGGATCCTCAAGGACCTGGACACCGACATCAAGGACAAGCACGTCCTGATCGTCGAGGACATCATCGACTCCGGGCTGACGCTGTCCTGGCTGCTGTCGAACCTGGGCTCCCGCCAGCCGGCCTCTCTGGAGGTCGTCACGCTGCTGCGCAAGCCCGAGGCCGCGAAGGTCGCGATCGACGTGAAGTGGGTCGGCTTCGACATCCCCAACGAGTTCGTCGTGGGCTACGGCCTCGACTACGCGGAGAAGTACCGCAACCTGCCGTTCGTCGGCACCCTCGCCCCGCACGTCTACGGCGGCTGACCCCGACCGGCCCCCTGGGAACCACCGGCCCGGCCGGGGAACCCGGGGGCGGTTCCCGCCGTTGGAGCAGGGGAAGGCGGGTCTGTCACCCGTCCCACGGGCCGCGGGTGACAATTCAGGGGTACATTCCGAAGAACAGTCTTTACTCACACAGCAGCATTTACCTACGGGCAGGAGGGACGGGGCGCCTGGCGCCCCGTATGGATGGACGTGAAGCGATACTTCCGTGGGCCGGTCATGTGGATCGTGCTGGCCGTCCTCGCCGTGGTCGTGTTGATGAATGTCGTCGGCTCCGGCGGCGGCTACAAGTCGGTGGACACCAGCGAGGTCATCAAGGCGATCAACACTGGCCAGGTGGAGACAGCCAAGCTGACCACCGGCGACAGCCAGATGATCAAGATTGAGCTCAAGCAAGGCGAGAAGCTCGGCAAGCACGACGGCACCAAGTTCCAGGCCAACTACATCGGGGATCAGGGCGTCCAGCTCGCCCAGACCCTCCAGACCAAGTACGACGCCGGTCAGATCCCGGACGGCTACTCCGTCACCCCGGACAAGACCAGCCCGTTCCTGAGCGTGCTGCTCTCGCTCCTGCCCTTCGTCCTCATCGTCGTTGTCTTCCTGTTCCTGATGAACCAGATGCAGGGCGGCGGCTCCCGAGTCATGAACTTCGGGAAGTCCAAGGCCAAGCTGATCACCAAGGACACCCCGAAGACCACGTTCGCCGACGTCGCGGGCTCGGACGAGGCCGTCGAGGAACTCCACGAGATCAAGGAGTTCCTCCAGGAGCCGGCGAAGTTCCAGGCCGTCGGCGCCAAGATCCCCAAGGGCGTGCTCCTCTACGGCCCGCCCGGCACCGGCAAGACCCTGCTCGCGCGCGCCGTCGCGGGCGAGGCGGGTGTTCCCTTCTACTCGATCTCCGGTTCCGACTTCGTCGAGATGTTCGTCGGCGTCGGTGCCTCGCGTGTCCGCGACCTGTTCGAGCAGGCCAAGGCCAACGCCCCGGCGATCGTCTTCGTCGACGAGATCGACGCCGTCGGCCGGCACCGCGGTGCGGGCCTCGGCGGCGGCCACGACGAGCGCGAGCAGACCCTCAACCAGCTGCTCGTCGAGATGGACGGCTTCGACGTGAAGGGCGGCGTCATCCTGATCGCCGCCACGAACCGGCCCGACATCCTGGACCCGGCGCTCCTGCGCCCGGGCCGCTTCGACCGGCAGATCGCGGTCGACCGTCCCGACATGCAGGGCCGTCTGGAGATCCTCAAGGTCCACCAGAAGGGCAAGCCGGTCGCCCCGGACGTGGACCTGGGCGCCGTCGCCCGCCGCACCCCGGGCTTCACCGGTGCCGATCTCTCCAACGTCCTCAACGAGGCCGCGCTCCTCACGGCCCGCTCGGACAAGAAGCTGATCGACAACCACGTCCTGGACGAGGCGATCGACCGTGTCGTGGCGGGCCCGCAGAAGCGGACCCGGATCATGTCGGACCGCGAGAAGAAGATCACCGCGTACCACGAGGGCGGACACGCCCTGGTCGCGGCGGCCTCGCCGAACTCCGACCCGGTCCACAAGATCACGATCCTGTCCCGCGGCCGGGCCCTGGGCTACACCATGGTCCTGCCCGACGAGGACAAGTACTCGACCACGCGCAACGAGATGCTCGACCAGCTGGCGTACATGCTGGGCGGGCGCGCGGCCGAGGAGCTGGTCTTCCACGACCCGACCACGGGCGCGGCGAACGACATCGAGAAGGCCACGGCCACGGCGCGGGCCATGGTCACGCAGTACGGCATGACCGAGCGCCTCGGCGCGATCAAGTTCGGCGGCGACAACACCGAGCCGTTCCTGGGCCGCGAGATGTCGCACCCGCGGGACTACTCGGAAGAGGTCGCGGCGCTGGTCGACGAAGAGGTCAAGAAGCTCATCGAGACCGCGCACAACGAGGCCTGGGAGATCCTCGTCGAGAACCGCGACGTCCTCGACAACCTGGTCCTCGCGCTGCTGGAGAAGGAGACGCTGGGCAAGGAGGAGATCGCCGAGATCTTCTCGACCATCGTCAAGCGTCCGGCCCGCCCCGCGTGGACCGGATCCTCCCGCCGCACCCCCTCCACCCGTCCGCCGGTGCTCTCCCCCAAGGAGCTGCAGCTGACGAACGCGGCGAACGGCACGTCCGCCGTCACGCCGGTCTCCACGGAGAAGGGCATCGAGGTGGCTCCGGAGGACCTCCCGGAGTAGCCGGAGGGTCGATCCACCCGGAATGGAAGCCGCGCCCCCCAGGCTCTAGCCTGGGGGGCGCGGCACATGAGTACGACCGCGTGTGCGGACAGGAACGAGGATGAGATGACCGACCCAGTGACCCTGACCGGTGGCGAGGGCAGGATCGGCGAGTTCGACGAGAAGCGCGCGGAGGCTGCGGTCCGTGAACTCCTGATCGCGGTCGGCGAGGACCCGGACCGCGAGGGCCTCCTGGAGACGCCGGCGCGCGTGGCGCGTGCCTACCGGGAGATCCTCGCCGGCATGTGGCAGGAGCCGGAGGACGTACTGACGACGGTGTTCGACCTGGGGCATGACGAGATGGTCCTGGTGAAGGACATCGAGATCGTTTCCCTGTGTGAGCACCATCTGCTGCCGTTCCACGGAGTCGCGCACGTCGGCTACATCCCGTCGGAGAACGGCAAGATCACGGGCCTGTCGAAGCTCGCCCGCCTTGTGGAGGTCTACGCCCGACGACCGCAGGTCCAGGAGCGCCTCACGACGCAGATAGCGGACTCCCTCATGGAGATCCTTGATGCGCGCGGGGCCATCGTGGTGATCGAGGCGGAGCACATGTGCATGTCGGTCCGCGGCATCCGCAAGCCGGGCGCCAAGACCACCACGTCCGCAGTTCGGGGCCAGCTCCGTACCACGGCCACCCGGGCCGAGGCGATGAGCCTCATCATGGCTCGCTAGCGGCACTGTCAGCGCTGTCCGCTACGGTCCCCCTCCGAGACTTCAGTTCGCGGAGGGGGACCGATGCTGTGGGCTTCCGGCGCGCACCCCATCCTGACGTCCTGGTGAACGGGCACCTGGTCCGCGCCCCGTGGGAGGCCTGACGGCGAACGGGACGCCCTACGCCCGGGCGGGGGTCTCCGGGGCGGGGTCCTCGTCCTCGGGGAGCTTCAGGACGCGCTCCAGGAAGAGCGCGGCGGCGATGACCGCGATGCCTGCCAGGACGGAGAATCCGGCGTACCAGGCCTGGTCGCGGCGGGCGGGGACATCGAGGGAGTCGGTCAGCAGGAAGACCCCCACACCGCCGTACATGCCCGCCACCAGCGCGGCCACCAGCGCGCTGGCCTGTCCGAAGACCACCGCGCGGGCCGCCATGAGCGGCTCCACGCCCTTCGCGCCCGGGCGGCGCTCCCGCTGGGCCTTGAGCCGGGCCTTCAGGGACAGTGCGGTGGCCAGCAGCACCACGGCAATGGCCCCCAGGACGATCGGGGCGGCCAGCGGAACGCCCGGCAGGGTGCCGTACGCGTTCCACAGCCGGGCACCGGCCCAGGACAGGACCCCGGCGACCACGAAGATGCCCGCCAGGACCCCCGGCCTCAGTTGCTTCACTTGCCCGTCCCCACTTTCAGCGAGTAGCCGTGAACAGGCTACTAACGACTACTCGGGGAGGTGGAGTTCCAGGTCGGGGCGCGGCGTGACGCCGCTCAGGCCGATTCCGGCCAGGAGGCCGGCGACCGGGCCCCGGCCCGGGAGCTGGGCCTCCGGGTCGATGTCGTGCCAGGGGGCCAGCACGAAGGCGCGCTGGTGGGCACGGGGGTGCGGGAGGGTGAGGACCGGGTCGTCACAGACGCGGTCGGCGTACGCCACGATGTCGACGTCGATCGTGCGCGGGCCCCAGCGCTCCTCGCGGACGCGGTCGAAGGCCTCCTCGATGGCCTGCCCGCGCTCCAGCAGCGAGGACGGGGGCAGGGTGGTCTTCACCGCGATGACCGCATTGAGGTACGAGGGCTGCGAGCCGGCCTCGACGCCCCACGGCTCGGTCTCGTAGACGGGGGAGACGGCCTTGACCCGCAGGCCGGGGGTGTCGCCGAGGGCGTCGATGGCGCCCTGGAGGGTCTCCAGGCGGTTGCCGAGGTTCGCGCCGAGCGCGATGACGGCCCATTTGGGGTTGGACAGGGTCACGTCCGCCGCGTCGACCGCCTCGACGACGGAGGCGGGTACCGGCTGGACGGTGGGGTCGCTCTGAGCGTTCAGTCCGTTGTTCATGCGCGGCTCCGGGTGATCGTGATGGTCACGTCGTCGAACGGGACGGTGATGGGAGCGTCCGGCTTGTGGACGACGACCTCCACCTGCGCCACCGCTTCGTGCTTCAGACACTGCTGGGCGATCCGCTCGGCCAGGGTCTCGATCAGGTCGACGGGCTCGCCCTGGACGACGTCGACGACCTCCTCGGCGACCACCCCGTAGTGCACGGTCTTCGCCAGGTCGTCCCCGGCCGCCGCCGGGCGGGTGTCGAGGTGCAGCACGAGGTCGACGATGAAGGTCTGGCCCTCCTCGCGCTCCCGGGGGAAGACGCCGTGGTGCCCGCGAGCCTTGAGGCCGCGCAGCGCGACACAATCCACGCGAATCACTCCTGCTTTCGTAAGTGCTTCCGGTCCCGGTGCTCCCCGGGGCCATGGGCCTGCGCCGAGTGCGGTCGGCGTCGTCCGACTTCGAATTTACCTGCGAAACAGTCCGGCCCCCGCCGTAGGGGTCAGGAGGAGGGGTCCTCGTCGTCCTCGTCGGACTCCGTGAGGACGGGAGAACCGTGGTGGGACCACAGGCGCCAGCCCCCCGATGTGCGTCGGAACACATTCGTGGCGACGACCAGCTGGCCGACGAGCGGGCCGAGCTCTCCGCCGTCCTCGGCGGGTCCGCCGCTGAGGATGTTCTCGGTGCACGTCACCAGTGCCGTGTCACCTATGACGGCCACCTTGGTGTCGGTGAGGAAGAACTGGATGTACTCGGTGTGGGACATGATCAGCGCGTACGAGCGCAGTACCTCGCCCCGGCCGGAGAGCACCGGCCAGCCGGGATGCACGCAGGAGATCTCGTCCTCCAGCCAGAGTGCCGACAGAGCGTCGAAGTCCCCCCGCTCCATTGCCTCGTAGAAGGCCGTGTTGACCTCTTCGACCGCTTCGATGTCGGTTCTGCTCACTGTTCTCCTTGTCGGTCGATGAGGGTCAGAGTGCCCCTTCCACGGCGCGGGCCACCCGAACCGCGTCCGCGGTCGCCCGTACCTCGTGGACCCGTACGGCCCAGGCACCCTGGTGCGCGGCGATCGCGGAGACGGCGGCCGTGGCGGCGTCCCGTTCGCGGGCCGGCGGCGGGGCGGCGTCCGTGCCGCCGGCCAGGACCCGGCCGAGGAAGCGCTTCCGCGAGGCGGCGACCAGCAGCGGGAAGCCGAGGGCGCGCAGGTCGGCCATGTGCGCGACCAGGGCCAGGTCGTGGTCGGCGTTCTTGGCGAAGCCAAGGCCGGGGTCGACGAGGAGCCGCTCGGGGGCGATGCCGCCGGCGACGACCGCGTCGATCCGGGCCCGGAGTTCGGCGGTGACCTCGGCGATCACGTCGTCGTAGACGGCGAGGCTGTTCATGTCGGCGCTGAAGCCGCGCCAGTGCATGACCACGAAGGGGACCTCGGCGGCGGCGACGGCCGGGATCATGCCGGGGTCGGCGAGGCCGCCGCTGACGTCGTTGACCAGGGCGGCTCCGGCGTCGACGGCCCGGGCGGCGACGGTCGCCCGCATGGTGTCGACGGAGACGGTGACGCCCTCGGAGGCCAGGCCGCGCACCACCGGGACGACACGCCGCAGCTCCTCCTCCTCGTCGACGCGGGAGGCGCCGGGACGGGTGGACTCGCCGCCGACGTCCACGAGGTCGGCGCCCTGGGCCACCAGGTCGAGCCCGCGCTTGACGGCGGCGGTGGTGTCGAACCAGCGACCGCCGTCGGAGAAGGAGTCGGGGGTCACGTTGACGACGCCCATGACCGCGCAGCGGTCCCATTCGGGCAGTCCTGCGACCCGGCCCCGGTCGATGGCTCCGCGCTTGGTGTTCATGGGTCAAGGGTAGGGCTGACCTGGATATGACAGCCCCTGACGTGTTCCGGCGGGCGGGGACGGAGGGGCCCCGGGGCTCCGCCGGGGTGCGCCGAAGGCCCGGTCGGTCGCCGGCCGGGCCTTCGGGGATGTCGCGGGTGCGGGTGCGGTGCGGGTGTACGGGTACGGGTGGCTGCTAGGCGGCCTGGACCTCGCGTTCGGCCTGCTTCGGGACGGACGCCACCAGGTTGTGCGTACAGGTGCGGACCGGCTTGGGACGGCGGCGGGCGGCGAAGAGGCGGGGCAGGGCCAGCGTCACGAAGCCCTCGGCCTGCATGGCGGCGAAGCCGATGCGGGGCAGGTCGCGGGTGGCGCGGAAGACCACGAAGCGCGGCTCCCAGCGGGGGCGGAACTTTGCGTTGAACTTGTACAGCGACTCGATCTGGAACCAGCGCGAGAGGAAGACCAGCAGGCTGCGCCACATGCGCAGGACCGGGCCGGCGCCGATCTTCTCGCCGCGGGCCAGTGCCGAGCGGAACATCGCGAAGTTCAGCGAGACCCGCTCGATGCCGAGGGCCGGGGCTGCTTCCAGGGAGGCGACGATCAGCAGTTCGTTCATGCCCGGGTCGGCGCCGCGGTCGCGGCGCATCAGCTCCAGGGACATGCCGTCCTTGCCCCACGGCACGAAGTGCTGGATGGCCTTCAGATCGCCGAAGGGGCTGGTGTCGCCCTCCTCCACGCGGTGTGCGGTGGCGATGAAGCAGTCGCCGTCGCCCGGGTCGCCGACGCGGCCGAGCGCCATCGAGAAGCCGCGCTCGGTGTCGGTGCCGCGCCAGGCCTCGGCCGCGCCGCGGACCTGCTCCAGCTCCGCGTCGGTCAGTTCGCTGACCCGGCGGACCTTGGTGGTGTAGCCGTTGCGCTCGATGCGCTTCACCATCTGGCGGACATTGCGCATGGCGCGGCCCGAGAGGGAGAAGTCTTTGACATCGACAATCGCCTCGTCACCCAGCTCCAGGGCGTCGAGTCCGGTCTCGCGGGTCCACACCTCGCCGCCGGTCTCGCTGCAGCCCATGACCGCCGGGGTCCAGGAGTGGGCCTTGGCCTCCTCCATGAACCGCTCGATCGCGCCGGGCCACGCCTCCACGTCGCCGATCGGGTCGCCGGAGGCGAGCATCACGCCGGAGACGACGCGGTAGGTGACGGCGGCCTTGCCGCTGGGGGAGAAGACGACGGCCTTGTCACGGCGGAGGGCGAAGTGGCCGAGGGAGTCCCGTCCGCCGTGCCTGGCGAGCAGCTCGCGCAGCCTGCCCTCGTCGTCGGCGGTGAGCCGGGCGGCCGGGTGCTCGGGGCGCAGGGCCAGGTAGATGGTGGTGAGGGCGGTCAGCATGCCGAGTGCGCCGAGGGAGTAGCCGACGGTCCAGGACACCCGGCCGGCGTAGTCGACGGGGCCCTCGAAGCCGAAGAGGCCGTAGACGACGTGGGTGATCTGCTCGTACAGGCTCGGGGTGCCGACGACCTTGCCCGGGTGGACGTTGACGATGACCAGGCCCAGGCCGATGGAGCCGGCGCTCATCAGGACGAAGTTCGCCAGTGCCTTCCAGCGGCTGCGCGGGTCCGGCAGCGCCTTGAACTCGCCCTGGTGGCGCAGCAGCAGCGCGAGGAGCACCGCCGCGATGACCACACCGATGATCGAGTGGCGGTAGATGAACTGCGCGGCCGCGCCCGCGGGCAGCAGGACGACGGCGGCCCGCCAGGCGCGCCGCTTGTGCCGCTTGAGGCCGTGGGCGAGCAGCAGGAGCAGTACGCCCGCGCTGATGGACAGGGCGGCGGCGAACGGTCCGAGGGAGCCGGGCAGCACCTCGGTGACCGCGTGGATCCGGCTGTGCCGGAAGCGCGGGAAGACGCCCGCCGCGATGTCCAGAAGGCCGACGATCATGACGGCCGTACCTACCAGGCCGGGCACCGACTCCGGCTGTGGGCCCCTGAGGATTCGGCGGACCCTGCTCGGAACCTGTCCCGACTTATCGCCATCTATCCTGCTAGACATCGCTTCCCGTTGCTCCGCGAGAGATCATGTGGCCGAAGGCCGCGACAGCCTCCGGTGTGTGGTGCGTCCCCTAGGACGGCATCGACGGACAGCGGGTTCACTCTTCCGCCGGAAATTTCCAGTCCTGCCATCAGAAAGTCGACTGACTGCTCATGGGTCTCACCAGTAATACGGTCCTGGCGCTGGCCGTCCTCGCCGGTGTGCTGCTGTTCGCGGCCACCATCTGGTTCTGGCCGAAGCTCTCGGGCCGCAGCTGGCGTACGGTCGCCGGCCGTGTCGGGCTCCTGCTGGCGACCCAGCTGGCGCTGTTCTCCGCGGTGGGGCTCGCGGCCAACAAGTCCTTCCTGTTCTACGGTTCCTGGGCGGACCTGTTCGGCCGGGAGACGTCGATGGGCAAGGTCGTCGACCACTCCATGAGCAGCAAGGACATCAAGGTCGTCGACAAGCAGAAGCTGGACGTCCCCGGTGGCGCCAAGCCCCAGGTCGGCGGTCAGATCCTGAAGGTCGCCATATCGGGGCAGAAGTCGAAGATAACGAGCCCCGGCTACGTCTGGCTCCCGCCGGAGTACTTCCAGCCGCAGCACAAGGACGAGAACTTTCCGGCGTCCGTCGTCCTGACGGGCTACCCGGGCACCGCCGAGAACCTGATCAAAGGGCTCGACTACCCGATGAAGGCCTTCAGCCTCTCCAAGTCGGGCAAGATGAAGCCGATGATCCTGGTCATGCTGCGCCCGACGGTGGCGCCGCCACGGGACACCGAGTGCGTCGACGTCCCCGGAGGCCCGCAGACGGAGACCTTCTTCGGGGTGGACCTTCCGCAGGCCATCCAGGACACCTTCCGGGTCGGGCGGAAGCCCGAGAACATGGGCTTCATCGGCAACTCCACCGGCGGTTACTGCGCTCTGAAGATCGCCGCGCACTACCCGCAGACCTACGGTGCCGCGGCGGGGCTGTCCGCGTACTACGACGCTCCCGACGACCCGACGACCGGTGACCTCTTCCACGGCGACGAGAAGCTGAAGAAGCGCGCGGACATCCTGCACGTGATGGAGAACAAGAAGCCGGCCGGTACGTCCTTCCTCGTCACCAGCAGTGAGAAGGGTGAGCCGAACCTGGCGGACACCCGGAAGTTCATCAAGAAGGTGCAGGGCCCGGACCGGGTCTCGTCCATCATCCTCGACAGCGGCGGCCACAACTTCAACACCTGGCGCCGGGAGATCCCGCCGATGCTGATGTGGATGAGCGGCCGCATCCAGGCCTGACGGCCGTGCGGTGCGACCGCGTGAAGAGGGGCCCGACCGGGAGGTCGGGCCCCTCTGCCGTGCCGCCTCCTCACGCCTGCTGCAACTCGGCCCGGCGCAGGGCCCGGTGGACGCCTTCCGGGGTCAGTACGCCGGCCAGCTCGCCGGTGTCGGGGTCCGTCACGCCGATCCGGCCCGAGTCCTCCTGCAGCAGGGCGGCGAGCGCCTCGCGCAGCGTCGCGCCGAGCTCCACCGACACCCCGGGCGCCGGTCCCCCCGGCCGGTGCGAGGTCGCCGGTCCCGAGCGTGGTGACGGCGAGCCGCTTGAGCCCCCCGGTCGGCGCCGACGAAGGAGGCCACGTACGGGGTGGCCGGGGCTCCGAGGACCGCCGCCGGGCGGTCGAACTGCTCGATGGTGCCGGTCCCGTAGACCGCGATCCGGTCGCCGAGCCGGATGGCCTCCTCCAGGTCGTGCGTGACCAGCAGGATCGTCTTGCGCACGGTCTTCTGGAGGGTCAGGAACTCGTTCTGCAGCCGCTCGCGCACCACCGGGTCCACGGCGCCGAAGGGTTCGTCCATCAGCAGCACCGGCGGGTCGGCGGCGAGCGCGCGGGCCACGCCGACGCGCTGGCGCTGCCCGCCGGAGAGCTGTTGCGGGTACCGGCTCCCGTACACCGACGGGTCCAGTCCGACCAGTTCCAGCAGCTCGGCGGCCCTGGCGCGGGCGGCGGCCCTGGGGGTGCCGGTCAGCTGCGGCACGGTCGCGGTGTTCTCCAGCACGGTCTTGTGCGGGAAGAGCCCGACCTGCTGGATGACGTAGCCGATGCGGCGGCGCAGTTCGACCGGGTCGGCGGCGGCGATGTCCTCGCCCCCCAGCAGGATCCGGCCGGAGGTCGGCTCGATGAGCCGGTTGACCATCTTCATCGTGGTCGTCTTGCCGCAGCCGGACGGTCCGACCAGCGTGACCAGCTCTCCTTCCGCCACCTCGAAGGACAGGTCCTCGACGGCCGTCGTCCCGTCGGGGTAGCGCTTGGTCACATGCTCGAATCGGATCACGGATCCATCTTTCCTCACGCGCGCCGTCCGCAGGTGAAGGTCATGGCGTCCTCGTGCGAAGGATTCCGGCCATCTGCCGCGATGGGGGTTAGGGTCGTCCAAGGCAGTGGGATCGATCGTGTGTACGTGTGAGGGCGGGGGGTGAGGCGCGTGGCGGGGCAGAACTGCCTGGTGGCGAACGACTGGATCTGCTGGGACTACGTCACCTCGCGCTCGCGGGAACTCACCGACGCCACCGTCGAGCACGTGTGGATTACCGGGGTGTCCGTCCTGATCGGCCTGGTCGTGGCCGTGCCGCTCGCCCTGCTGGCCCGCCGCGGTCGGCGCTGGTCGGCGCCCGTGCTCACCTTCACCACCCTGCTCTACACGATCCCCTCGCTGGCCATGTTCTCCCTGCTGCTGCCCGTGTTCGGGCTGTCGGCGGCGCTGGTGGTGACCGGGCTGGTGCTGTACTCGCTGACCATCCTGGTCCGCAATGCGCTGGCCGGCCTGGAGGCCGTTCCCGAGGAGGTCCGGGAGGCCGCGCGCGGCATGGGATACGGCCCCGGACGGTTGCTGTGGCAGGTGGAACTGCCGCTGGCGCTGCCCGCGCTGCTGGCCGGCGTGCGGATCGCGACGGTCTCGACGATCGCGCTCACCACGGTCGGCTCCATCGTCGGCAAGGGCGGCCTCGGCAACCTCATCGCGCCCGCGGTGAGCAGTTCGTTCAAGGCGCAGGTCCTCACCGCGTCGGTGCTGTGCGTGCTGCTGGCGCTCGTCGCGGACCTGCTGCTGCTCGGCCTGCAGCGGCTGCTGACGCCCTGGACCCGGGCGGGCGGCAGGCCGGCCGCCCGCGGGAAGGGCGCGTGAGGGCATGGGTGCGGTGACGGGGGCCTGGGACTGGCTCACGAGCGGTGCCAACTGGGCCGGGGAGGACGGCGTCTGGCACCGGCTCGGCGAGCACGTCTACGTCAGTGGGCTCGCCCTGGCGATCGCCTGCGCGATCGCGCTGCCGGTCGGCCTGTACCTCGGCCACCTGGGCCGGGGCGGCACGCTCGCGGTCAACGTCTCCAACGTCGGGCGGGCGGTGCCGGTCTTCGCGGTGCTGGCGCTCTTCATGGTCTCCCCGCTGCGCAACGCGGGCTACCTGCCGACGGTGGCCGCGCTCGTGCTGTTCGCCGTCCCGCCCCTGCTGACCAATGCGTACGTCGGCATGCGGGAGGTGGACCGCTCGGTGGTGGAGGCCGCCCGCGGGATGGGCATGTCCGGCGGTCAGCTCTTCTGGCGGGTGGAACTCCCGCTCGCGCGCGGCCTGGTGATGACCGGGCTGCGGTCGGGTTCGGTCCAGGTCATCGCCACGGCCACGATCGCCGCCATGGTCGGGCAGGGCGGTCTCGGCCGGATCATCACCGCCGGGTTCAACACCTACAACACCCCGCAGGTCGTCGCCGGGGCCCTGCTCGTGGCCGCCCTGGCCCTGCTGGTGGAGGGCGTGCTGGTGGCGGCGGAACGGCTGCTGCCCCACGTCGGCGCCCACCGCTGATTCCCCTTACCCACTCCGAACGGAGCAATTCCATGACCAAGACCTCGCGCGTCCTCGGGGCGTCCCTGGGCGTCCTGGCCCTGACGGTGTCGCTGGCCGCCTGCGGGGGCGACAGCCTGGAGAAGAGCAAGGACGGCGGCTCCTCCGCCGCCCCCGCCGGGGGCGGCCGGGGCAGCCTGGTGATCGGCGCGGCCGGGTTCACCGAGTCGAACGTGCTGGCGGAGCTGTATGCGCAGGTCCTGGCGGACGCCGGCTACAGCACGTCCGTCAAGACGGTCAACAACCGCGAGCTGTACGAACCGTCCCTGGAGAAGGGCGAGATCGACGTCGTCCCGGAGTACGCGGCCACGCTCGCGGAGTTCCTGAACGCCAAGGTGAACGGGCCGAAGGCGCCCGAAGAGACTCCGGTCGCGTCGAGTGACGTCGCGGCGACGGTGGCGGGCCTGGAGAAGCTCGCGGCGCCGCTCGGGCTGAAGGTGCTGCCCGCCGGTCCGGCGGTCGATCAGAACGCATTCGCGGTGACCAGGGAATTCGCCGAGAAGAACAACCTCAAGTCCCTTTCCGATCTTGGTAAGTCGGGATTGAAGGTGAAGATCGCGGCGGGTGACGAATGCTCCGTCCGTCCCTTCTGCGGGCCCGGGCTGACGAAGACATACGGAATTCAAGTTTCCGGTATTGACCCGAAGGGCGTCGGCACCCCGCAGGCCAAGCAGGCCGTCAAGGACGGCGTCGACCAGCTCGTCCTCACCACGACCACGGACGCCACCCTCGACAGCTTCGGCCTGGTCCTGCTGGAGGACGACAAGAAGCTCCAGAACGCGGACAACGTGCTGCCGGTGGTCAACGCCAAGGACGCCGGAGCCCCCGAGGTCGCGGCCGCGCTCGACGCACTGACCAAGGCGCTCACGACCGCCGATCTGATCGAGCTGAACCGGAAGGTGGACGCGGAACGCGCCAAGCCCGCCGACGTCGCGAAGGCCTACCTGGAGTCGAAGGGCCTCGTGAAGAAGTAGTGCCAACTGGTTGATGGAGAAATGTGGGGTAACTACCCGGGAACAGATTGCCGGGTGGGTACCCCACACGACCTCTACGCCCTGTAAATTTCAGGCCATGCCCCGTGGACGCCACCGCAATCCCGAACCCCTGCACCGGCTGCTCACGCCGACGGCCGTCGCCGGTGTGTCCGTCGCCAGCGCCGGCGCCGCCTGGCTGCTGGCCGGCCCCGTCGACGCCACCACGCTGAGGCTGCTCGCGACCCTCGCCGCGGCCGCCGGGATCGCCGGCGCCGTCGTGATGCGAGCCTGGGACCGGGCGGCGGGCCGCCGGGTCGCGGAGCTCGCCCGCGAGCGGGTCAAGGACGAGTGGCGCACGGACGAGCGGATAGCCGAGCTGGAGTCCGACCTCGAAGAGGCCCGGATGCTGCGGGCCCGGCTCGACGCCAAGCTGCGGGCCAAGCGCGTCGAACTCGCCGGCCTGCGGGGCGAGCACGCGGCCCTGCTGCGCCGGTACGCGACGGCCGAGACGGAGCGCGCCAGCGCCCTGGAGAAGGGCCGGCTGCTGGAGATCGAGGCGTCCTCGCCCACGGCCCCGGCCGACCAGAAGCAGCTTCCGGCCGTCTCCGAGGAGCGCACCTCCGCGGGCGCGCCCACCTCCGTCGGCTATGCCCGGGCCCACGCGGCCATGGTGGCGCTGGCCCGCAAGGCCCAGGAGCGGGCGCTGCCCACGGCGCGGGCCGCGCGTGAACTGCCCACGGCCCCGCCGCCGGCGGCCACCGCCGCCACCTCGGTACCGGCCCGCCGTCCCGCGGCCGCAGTGGCCCCCTACGCGGCCCAGCGGCGTACCGCCTCCCGGGTCGAGGGCGGCTTCGACTTCTTCGGGACCAAGAACGCGGCGCAGGCCCGTGCGGCGATCGAGGCGGTCCAGAGCGAGGACCTGGCCGACGTGGTGGGAGCCGAGGCGCTGGCCGTGCACAAGGCGGAGTCCGCCGATGAGTCGGCCGGACCGGAGTTCAAGCCGCCGACCGACGAGACCCGCTCGGTGGGCCAGGTCATCGACCTGACGGCCCACGACGAGACCGAGCCGATCGACGTGGTCCGGCTGCGCACCGCCATCTCCTGAGGGGTTGACCCCCTCTCCTCCCCGGTCAGGGCCCGTACGAGGCCACCAGCCGGGCCAGGTGCCGGCCCGCCACCAGGAGCGGGGTCCGGCTGCGGGTGACCTGTGCGGTCATCTCCGCGCCCTCCAGGGTGTTGATCACGGTGATCGCCAGATCGCGCGCCTCTTCCTCCGGGTAGCCGGACGCCAGGAGCTTCGCGGCGACCAGGTCCTGCCAGTCGGCGAAGGCCCGCGCGCAGGCCGCCTGTAGATCGGGGAGCCGGCCGACGGTCTCCAGGGCGGTGGCCGTCACCGGGCAGCCGTCGCGCCAGTCGGACGCCTCCAGGGCCTCCGCGAGCAGGCCGGTGACCGCCTCGACCGCTTCGGCCGGGTCCGGGCGGGCGGCGAGCCCCGCGCGCAGGAGCCCGGCGAACTCCTCGTTGCCGAAGTGGATCGCGGCCACCGCGAGCTCCTGCTTGCCGCCGGGGAAGAAGTGGTACAGCGAGCCCAGGGTGGCCTTCGCCTCGCGGACGAGCTGTTTGACCGGGGTGTTCTCGTACCCGCCGTGCTGCATGAGGCGGGAGGCGGTGCGGACCAGCCGCTCGCGCGTTCCCGGCTCTGTCGTCGTCCCTGTCGCTGCCATGGCCGGATCCTACCCGGGAAAGTGGATAGAGCGTTCGTTCTAGCTCATGCTACGGTCGTTCCGAGCGCTAGATAGAGCGTTCGTTCTAGTTTCTTCTTCCGGGGGAGAGCTCCGTGGAAAACACCAAGGTCACCGTCGTCGGTCTGGGTCCCATGGGCCGGGCCATGGCCGCCGCCTACCTCGACGCCGGCTACGAGGTCACCGTGTGGAACCGCAGTGCCGGCAAGGACGCCGACCTCGTCGCCCGCGGCGCGCGCAGCGCTGCGGACATCTCCGAGGCCGTCACCGCGAGCCCGCTGGTGGTGCTCAGCCTGATCGACGTGGAGGCGATGTACGCCGCGTTGGGCGACACCGACCTCGCCGGCCGCGTCATCGCCAACCTTTCCTCCGATCTCCCGGACAAGGCCCGTGCGGCTGCGCGATGGGCCGGGGAGCGCGGGGCCGCCTACCTCACCGGCGGGGTCAACGTGCCGCCCACCGGCATCGGCCGGGAAGGGTCCTCGATCTTCATCAGCGGCCCCCGCGAGGTCTACGACGAGCACCGCGCCGCGCTCGACCTGCTCGCCGCCACCGACTACCGCGGCGCCGACCCCGGCTACGCGCAGCTCTACTACCAGCTCAACATGATCCTCTTCTGGACCGCCTACACGGGCTGGTACCAGGCGGTCGCGGTGGCCCGCGCCAACGGCCTGACGGCGTCGGACATCCTGCCGTACGCGGGCTACACCGCCGACACCATGCGCGGCTTCTACACCGAGAGCGCCGCGCTCGTGGACGCCGATGACCACCGCGGCGAGGACCAGCGCCTGACGATGTGCGCGGCCAGCGTCGAGCACATCCTGCACACCGCGGCCGACTCGGGCGTGGACACCGCCATCCTGGCCGCGCACGCGGAGCTGTACCGCCGCGGGGTCGACGCGGGCTTCGGGGCCGAGAGCAGCTCGCGGCTGATCGGCCTGCTGGCCGCGACGGAGGGCTGAGGTGGGGCGCACGGCGGCCGTTCCGGGCCGGCCGTCGCCTCAGAACAGCGGGAGCTGCCCCGGCACTTCGGGCAGCACGAAGCCGTCCAGCGTCGGTGCGGAGGCGCCGAGCACCACCTGGGCCCGGGATCCGGGGCAGGACACCAGCTCGCCGCGGGCGCCGGGCGGGTCGTGGCGGGCGATGCGGCCCGCGGTGACGGCGCAGTCGCGGCCGCAGGCGGGGCAGGACCGGCGGGGGGAGTGGGACATGCCGCCCAGTGTGCCCTGCCGCACCGACATCGGTGCCGCGCCGCCCGGTCCCGCGCCGCCCGGTCCCGCGCCGCCCGGGCCCGCAGGCCCCGGGCGGCCGGGCCGGGCGCGGAGGGGGCGGCTCTCGCCCCCCCCGGGCGGCCGCGCTGCGGGCCTCGGCTACTTGTCGATGTCGCCGACCACGAAGAACAGCGAGCCCAGGATCGACACCATGTCCGCGACCAGTTGTCCCGGCAGCAGCACGGCCAGGGCCTGGATGTTGTTGTAGGAGGCGCTGCGCAGCTTCAGCCGGTAGGGGGTCTTCTCGCCCTTCGAGACCAGGTAGTAGCCGTTGATGCCCAGCGGGTTCTCGGTCCAGGCGTAGGTGTGCCCCTCGGGCGCCTTCAGGACCTTGGGCAGGCGCTGGTTGACCGGACCCGGCGGGAGGGCGTCCATCCGGTCCAGGCAGGCCACGGCGAGGTCGAGGGAGTTGTGGGTCTGCTCCAGCAGGCACTCGAAGCGGGCCAGGCAGTCGCCCTCGGTGCGGGTGACCACCTTCAGGACGTCCTGGAGGTCACCGTAGGCCAGGTACGGCTCGTCGCGGCGCAGGTCGAAGTCGACGCCGGAGGCGCGGGCGATCGGTCCGGAGACGCCGTACGCGTGCACCGCCTCGGCGGACAGCACCCCGACGCCGCGGGTACGACCGCGGAAGATCTCGTTCCCGCGGACCAGCTTGTCGTAGACGTCCATCCGGGTGCGGACGTCGGCGATCGCGGCGCGGGCCCGGCCGAGCCAGCCCGCGGGGAGGTCCTCCTTGAGGCCGCCCACGCGGTTGAACATGTAGTGCATGCGGCCGCCGGAGATCTCCTCCATGACGGCTTGGAGCTCCTCGCGCTCGCGGAACGCGTGGAAGATCGGGGTGATCCCGCCCAGTTCGAGCGGGTAGGAGCCGAGGAACATCAGGTGGTTCAGGACCCGGTTCAGCTCGGCCAGCAGGGTCCGCATCCACACGGCCCGCTCGGGGACCTCCATGCCGAGCATCCGCTCGACCGCCATGACCACGCCGAGCTCGTTGGAGAAGGCGGACAGCCAGTCGTGGCGGTTCGCGAGCATGACGATCTGCCGGTAGTCACGGGCCTCGAAGAGCTTCTCGGCGCCGCGGTGCATATAGCCGACCACCGGCTCGGCGCTGGCGATCCGCTCGCCGTCCAGGACGAGGCGCAGGCGCAGCACGCCGTGCGTGGAAGGGTGCTGGGGGCCGATGTTGAGCACCATGTCGGTGCTCTCCGCCGCTCCGCCGATGCCGACCGTGGTCTCCGTCATGCGGGCATTGTCTCAGCCGCGGGTGGTGGCGTGGTGACCAGGCCGGGCACGGTGGGCCCTGCCTGGCCGTCACGCCGTGACCCTAAGGTGGGGGGATGGATACGGGGACTGAGGGGGAGACGGGCGAGCCCGGCTGGGTCGGGCTGCCGGGTGGGCTGCTCACCCTGCGGCGGACGCTGCTCGTGGGCTGGACTGTCCTGTTGGCGGTGGCGACCGGGCTGCTGCTCGGCCTGCTGGTGGGCCCGGCGTGGGCGGCGGTCGGGGTGTTCTGGCTCGCCGTGGGGGCTTGGGGCTGGGTGCTCATCGGCCGCAACTGGAGGTCCTGGCGGTACGCGGAGCGCGCCGACGACCTGCTGATCAGCCGCGGAGTGCTGTGGCGGGAGCAGACCGTGGTCCCGTACGGCCGGATGCAGCTGGTCGAGGTCACCTCCGGCCCGCTGGAGCGGCGCTTCGGCCTGGCCTCCGTCCAGCTGCACACGGCGGCGGCGGCCAGCGACGCCCGGATCCCGGGGCTGGCGCCGGCCGAGGCGGAGCGGTTGCGCGACCGGCTCGCCGCCCTCGGCGAGGCAAGGTCGGCGGGCCTGTGAGCGCCGGTCGGCCCGGCCCCGTCGGCTCCCCTCCGGCGGGCTCCGCCGGGTCCGCACCCGGCGGGCCGGCGGGCGAGCGCCGGCTGCACCCCTTCACGCCGCTGCGCCGCGCCTGGGTGCCGATCGCCGCGACCGTCGGCGTCCTCGCCCAGCAGGGCGACCGGGCGGTGCGCTGGGTGGCGGACCTGTCCACCCTCCTGCGGCTGGTGACGCTGGTGGGCGTGGTCCTGACGTTCGGTGTGTACGGCTTCCTGAGCTGGTGGTTCACCCACTACGCGGTGACCGACACCGAACTGCGCATCCGCACCGGGCTGCTCTTCCGCCGCACCGCCCACATCCGGCTGGACCGGCTCCAGGCCGTGGACGTCACCCGCCCGCTGCTGGCCCGGCTGACCGGCGTCGCGAGCCTGCGTCTCGACCTGATCGGCGCCGAGGAGAAGGACCAGTTGGCCTTCCTCGGCGAGCGGGAGGCCGTCGCCCTGCGCGCCGAGCTCCTGGCCCGCGCCGCCGGCTTCGCGCCCGAGGAGGCCGTACGTCTCGGTGAGGCTCCGCAACGCGAACTGCTGCGGGTGACCCCGCGTGAGCTCGCCGTGTCGCTGGCGCTCAGCCTCGGCGTCTGGGCCGCACTCGCCGGCGGGATCGTGGCACCGTTCTTCGTGTGGTGGATCAGCTCCAGCCCGTGGGCGGCCGTCGTCACCCTGCTGCCGATGCTGGGCGGTGTCTGGGCGGCCACCGCCGGCCGCTTCCTCACCGAATACGACTGGCGGGTGGCCGAGTCCCCGGACGGGCTGCGCCTGGACCACGGGATGCTGGACCGGGCCCATGAGACGGTGCCGCCCGGGCGCGTGCAGACCGTACGGATCGTGGAGCCGCTGCTGTGGCGGCGCAGCGGCCGGGTCCGTGTGGAGCTCGCCGTGGCCGGGTCGAAGAACGACGTCCTGGTGCCGGTGGCCTCCCGGGCCGCCGCGTACGCCGTGATCGCCCGGGTCCTGCCCGGGGTGGACCTGGCGGGTCTGTCCTTCTCGGGCTCCCCGGACGCGGGGTCGCGCTGGGTGGTGCCGGTGTGGTGGAAGGGGTACGCCCTGGCGCTCTCCCCGGAGGTGTTCGCCGCCCGGCACGGCCGCCTGTGCCGGCGTACGGAGATCGTCCCGCACGCCAAGGTGCAGAGTGTCCGCTTCTCTCAGGGTCCGTGGGCCCGCGCCTGCGGCGTCGCCGACATCCATGTGGACACCGGAGCGAACGGTACGGTCACCGCCCGGCTCCGGTCGGCTTCCGAGGCCGCTCGGCTCCTGTACGACCAGGCGGCCCGCTCCCGTACCTCCCGGGCCCACGCCCGCCCGGACCGCTGGATGACGGGGGCCGGGCCGGACGCCTGAACCGCCGCTCGTCGCCACCGGACCCAAGTGTCAATGAATCCTTGACAAGTCGATCATGTCAAGGTTTCCTTGACGCATGTTGATTCCGCGACCGAAGGCCCCGCGCCAGGACCCCTTTCCCGCCACCGCGCTGATGGCCGCCGTGCTGCCCCTCGTCGTCAGCCTGCCGGCCGCGACGACGATGCTCGGGGCCCGGTTCGCCGCCGCCACCGACGTCGTCCTGATGACGGCGGGCCTGGCGCTCATCGCCTGCACGGGTGCCCTGGCCGCCCGGTCGGCGGCGGCCCGCGCCGAGCGGGCGCGTCGCGACGAGGCCGTCCTCGACGCCCTCGAACCGCTGGCCGGACCGCGCCGATGAGCGAAGAACCGCTGCTCCGCCCGGAGGAGACGGACCGGATCCGGGAGGCGATCGCCGCAGCCGTCCTCGGCGCCCCCGACGGGCTGGCCGACTCGCTGGAGCACGACCCCCACGGGTACCTGCGCCTGGTGGACGCCTCCCGCGTCGGCGCCGAGGAGGCGAGCCGGCTGCTGCGCGAGGCCGTTCAGGGCGCCAGGGCCGCCGGTCACAGCTGGGACGCGGTGGGCCGCGTCCTCGGCGTGAGCCGCCAGGCCGCCCAGCAGCGCTTCGCGGGCAAGGGCGCGGTCGCGCACCCCACGCCGCCGGCCGGCTCCGGGCCGGACGGCCCGGAGCGCCGCACGCTCGGCGGGCTGTCCGCGTTCAACGAGATGGCCGCCCTGGAAGAGGCCGGCCGCGACGGCTGGCACATGGTGGGCTACGGCCCCTTCTTCCACGAGGTGGAGGCCTCCGGGCAGCCCTGGGAGCACTGCCGGATCACGCTCCCGTCCGCCGCGCGGCACCGGCGGATGGAGTCCGAAGGATGGATTCCGGTTGGTGCGGGGTGGTTTCCGTGGCGCTACTACAAGCGGCCGGTCGACCCCGGCAGCTGACCGCCCGCGGCGGGCCGACTGCCCCGGCCGGGCCGACTGCCCGGGCCGGGCCGGGCGGCGGGCACGGCTACCCGGCCCCGCCGCCCGCGCGGACCAGGCCCGTCTCGTAGGCCAGGACCACCACCTGGACCCGGTCGCGCAGGCTCAGCTTGGTCAGGATGCGGCCCACGTGCGTCTTGACCGTCGCCTCCGACAGCACCAGCCGCGCCGCGATCTCGCCGTTCGACAGCCCCTGCGCCACCAGCAGCATGACCTCGCGTTCGCGCTCCGTCAGCCGCTCGATCTCCTTGTTCTCCGGCTCCTGCGCCGTCGTCGGCAGCATCGGCGCGAACCGGTCCAGCAGGCGCCGTGTCGTGGACGGGGCCACGACCGCGTCCCCGCTGTGCACCGAGCGGATGGCGCCCAGCAGTTCGGCCGGCGGCACGTCCTTCAGCATGAAGCCGCTCGCACCCGCCTTCAGGCCCGAGAAGGCGTACTCGTCCAGGTCGAAGGTGGTCAGGATGATCACCTTCGGGTGCTCCGCCGGCTCACAGATCCGCCGCGTCGCCTCGACGCCGTCGAGTCGCGGCATGCGGACGTCCATCAGCACCACGTCCACCTTCGTGGCCCGCAGCACCTCCAGTGCCTCCAGGCCGTCACCCGCCTCGGCGACGACCTCCATGTCCGGCTGGGCCGCGAGCACCATGCGGAAGCCGGTGCGCAGCAGGACCTGGTCGTCGACCAGCATCACTCGGATGGACATCAGTTACCTCGTCCTCGTCATCTCTTCTTCAGGGGCAGCAGTGCGCTGATCCGGAAGCCGCCACCGGGCCGCGGCCCCGCGTCCAGGGTTCCGCCGACCATACCGATCCGCTCGCGCATGCCGATCAGCCCGTGCCCGGCGCCGTCCGCGCCGCCGTCCTCGTACAGCTCGTGGGCCGCGCCGCGGCCGTCGTCCTCGACGAGCAGGCCGAGCCCGTCGTCGAAGTAGACCAGCCGGACGCTGGCCTTCGCGTCGGGTCCGCCGTGCTTGCGGGTGTTGGTCAGGGCTTCCTGCACGATCCGGTACGCCGTCAGCTCGACGCCGCTGGGCAGCGGCCGCGGGGCGCCCTCGACCGCGAAGTCCACCGTGAGCCCGGCCGCCCGCACCTGCTCGACCAGGACCTCGATCTGCTCCACGTCCGGCTGCGGCACGTAGTCCTCGGACTCCTGCGGCTCGCCGGTGCGCAGGACGCCGAGCAGCCGGCGCATCTCGGCCAGGGCCTGCCGGCCGGTGCCGGAGATGGTCTGGAGGGCCTCCTTGGCCTGCTCGGGAGCCACGTCCATGACGTAGGCGGCACCGTCCGCTTGGACCACCATCACCGAGACGTTGTGCGCGACGACATCGTGCAGTTCGCGGGCGATCCGGGCGCGCTCGGCGGCCACGGCCACCTTGGACTGCGCCTCGCGCTCCTTCTCCAGCCGCTGGTTGCGCTCGACCAGCTGGGCGTAATAGGCCCGCCGGGTGCGCAGCGAGTCGCCCAGCACCCAGGCCAGGACGAACGGGACGATCATGAAGATGGCGAAGAGGAGGTTGTCGACGTCGTTGGCGCCCTTGTCCACGCCGTACCGCAGGAAGTAGAGCGGCGCGGCCACCAGCCCCCAGCCCAGCGCCGTGCGCGAGACCCAGCGCGGGACCTCGCTCGCCGCCACCGTGTAGAGGATCACGAACATGGCGATGTCGTAGAACCCCGCGACGATCCCCACGACCAGCTGGAGCAGGCCCGCCCCGAGGGTGAGCCAGAACATCGCCTGCGTCCACCTGCGGCGCAGAGCCAGGGCCGTGCTCAGCGCGATCACCACCGGCACGGCGGTGATCTTCAGGGTCCGGCTGATGTCGGGCTCGCCCGTGACGTTCAGCATCGAGACCCCGAAGAAGAGCACAGCCCAGAAGCTGTCGACGCCCGTCGGGTGTCTGCGGAGGAAGTCGTAGAGGCGCTGCACGTAACCCAGCGTAGGGAACGGTGATAGGTGCTGGAGTCAACCAGAGGTCCGAACCTGACAGCGGGGGCGTACTCCCCAAGGTGGAGGGTGCGCATAGCCTTCGGTGATGAGCACTCCTGGTGAACCCGCAGCGTCGGTCCGGTGGCGCAGCGCGATGGAGGCCGCGCTCTATGGTCCCGGCGGTTTCTACGTCCGCCCCGCCGGACCCGGCCCGGCCGGCCACTTCCGGACCTCCGTGCACGCCTCCCCGCTGTACGCGGGCGCCGTGGCCCGGTTGCTGCGATGGGTGGATGCGGAGCTCGGCCACCCGCGGGAGCTCGACCTCGTCGACGTGGGGGCCGGGCGGGCCGAGCTGCTGACCGGCGTGCTCGCCGCGCTGGACCCGGAGACGGCGGCCCGCGTGCGCCCGTACGCGGTGGAGCGCGCGGAGCGGCCCGAGGGGCTCGACGCGCGGATCCGCTGGACCGGCGAGGTGCCCCGGGGGGTAACCGGGCTGCTCTTCGCCAACGAATGGCTGGACAACGTCCCGCTCGACGTCGCCGAGGACGGGCACTACGTCCTGGTCGCGCCGGACGGCACGGAGAGCCGGGGCGGCCCGCTGGAGGACGCCGACCGGGCCTGGCTGGCGCGGTGGTGGCCGGGCGGCGGCCGGGTGGAGATCGGCCGCCCGCGCGACGAGGCCTGGGCGGCGGCCACCGGGAACCTGGAGCGGGGCCTGGCGGTGGCGGTGGACTACGCCCACACCCGGCGGGCGAGGCCCCCGTTCGGCACCCTGACGGGCTTCCGGGGAGGCCGGGAGGTCGCACCGGTTCCGGGCGGCGGCTGCGACATCACCGCCCACGTGGCGCTGGACGCCTGCGCCGGACCGGGAGCGGTCCTGCTGACCCAGCGCGAGGCCCTGACCGCCCTCGGGGTCTCGGGCGCCCGGCCCCCGCTGGCCCTGGCCTCCTCCGACCCGGCGGCCTACGTACGGGCCCTGGCCTCGGCCGGTGAGGCGGCGGAGCTCACCTCCCGGTCCGGCCTGGGCGCTTTCGGCTGGCTGGTCCAGCCGGTGGCGGTGCGGGCGTGGCCCGCACCGGACTGACCGGCCCACGCCGAAGGGGCGCGATCCCCGCGGGATCGCGCCCCTTCGGCGTGGGTTCCTACTGCTCGACCGCGTCGTGGCCGGTGTGCAGACCGCCGCCACCGCCGCTGCCGCCGGGGGTCGGCTGCGAGACGACCGGCTTCGACAGCGGGGCGAGGTCGTAGGCGTAGTGGCCGACCGCGTCCGCGATGACGTCGACGTTGATGTCGAGCGCCTTCTGGTCGATGTTGGTGATGTCGTCACCCTTGCCGTGGTAGTTCACGTCGTAGGCGACACCGGCCTGACCGCCGAACTTCGCGGCCTCCTCCGGCGTCTTGATGCCCTCGGCACCGGTGAAGGTGCCGCCGGACGGGATGCCGACCTCGATGAACGGGCCGTAGTCCGAGCGGCCGGAGAAGTCCGTGCCCGCGTGCGGGATGTTCTTGGAGTCGAGGAAGTCGGTGATCCCCTTCTCCAACTGGGCGGAGCCCTCCGGGCCGGGGCCCGCGCCGACGCCGTCGGAGTCGTCGCCGTCGTACACGAAGTACGCCGCGTTCGGCGAGGCGATCATGTCGAAGTTGAGGTAGAGCCTGATCTGCTTCTTCTGCTCGTCCGTCAGGCCGGCGACGTACGCCTCCGAGCCGAGCAGGCCGAACTCCTCCGCGGACCACCAGGCGAACTTGACCTTGTTCTTGATCTTCTTCTGCTCGCTCGCGAGCCGCTGGGCGACCTGGAGGATGCCGGCCGAGCCGGATCCGTTGTCGTTGATGCCGGGGCCGGCCGCGACCGAGTCGAGGTGCGCGCCGAGGAAGACGGTGTTGTTCTCGTCGCCGCCCCTGGTCTCGGCGATGACGTTGAACGTCGTCCGGTTCTCGCGGAGCTCGCGGATGTCGAGGGTGATCTCGACCGGACCGGCGGCGGCCTCGGCGGCCAGCTTCTCGCCGTCTTCCTGGGTGATGCCACCGGTCGGGACCTTGCCGACGGTGGGGTCGCCCAGGGTGCCGTTCAGGGCGCCCGCGGTGTTGTTGTAGACGACCGCGCCGACCGCGCCGGCCGCGGCGGCGTTGGCCTGCTTGGCCGCGAAGGTGCAGCCGCCGCGCTTGATCAGGGCGATCTTGCCGGTGAAGCCGCCGGCGGCGAAGTCGCCCGGCTCGCAGCCGTTCGTCCCGTCCGCGTCGACCGGGGCGACGGCGACCTCGGCCGTCACGCCGCCCTCGGGGGTGCTCGTCGTGTACGTCATCAGGTGCATCGGGACGTCACGCCCGGTGGCGCCGTTCACCGTGAGCTTCTCGGCGAGGGTCTCGACGTACACGAAGTCGAACGCGTTGCGCGTGACCTTGTAGCCGGCCGCCTTCATCACGGCCTCGACGTACTTGGCCGACTGCTCGTGGCCCTTGGAACCGGCCGCCCGGTTGCCGTTGTTGTAGTCGGCGATCGACTGCAGGACCCTGAGGTGGTTGAAGGCTCCCTTGCCGGTCGCGTCCTTGACCAGCTTCCGGGCCAGCGCGTCCGCCTTGGCGGCGTCGCTCCGCGGGCTCCCGGTGGCACCGGCCGGTCCGGCGAGCAGCAGGGGCGAGACGAGCGCCGCGGCTGCCAGGGCGGCGGTTGCTGCGGCTATACGGCGTGAGGGCATGAAGATCCTTCCACGACAGGCGAGCAGGGCAGGCGGAGCAGTGCAGGCGGAGCAGGGCACAGCGCGGCGGAGCACGGCGGACCGGTTCTGCGGACGCGGTGCGCGTTACGTGGGGGAACAGTGAGCGCACGTTAGACAGCAAGTGGCCATCATGGCCAGAGTTTTCGCTGATTTCGGTTCATGAATTCCGTATATCGGTGACTCTGGGCCGGTCAAATCCAGCCATCCACCTGCCGGTTGGCCCTGTCGGACGGGCTATCGGAGGATGCCCTCGATGAAGTCGGAACCGATGCGCGCAACAGCGCTCAGATCCAACTGGTGCTGGGCATATCGGCCCTGCCTCCGTGTATGCATCAGACCGGCCCTTTTCAGGACGGCCAGGTGCCGCGACACCTCCGGCGGAGTGATCCCGTACACCTTCGCCAGCTCGCTCGTCGTGAACGGGGCCCGGGCCAGACTCCGGCACAGCATCATCCGCATCGGGTGCGCCAGTGCCTCCATCCGCCGCTGGAGCAGTTCCACCGAGCCCGGCTCGGCGGTCGGCCCATGGGTGTCCAGCGGGTAGTGGACCACCGGCCGCCACCGCGGTGCGTGCAGCACCAGCAGGTGCGGCCACCCGAAGTTGGTCGGCACGAGGACGAGGCCGCTGCCTATTCGGGGATCGGTGGCCGTGGTCGTCCCGTGGACCATCTTGTCGGCGGTGATGGTGGTGAGGCCCTCGTCGATGCTCAGGGCCGCAGAGACGTCCTTCAGCGCGGCCGGCAGGCCCTTGCGGCGCAGCAGCTCGGCCTTGTGCCGGGCGTCGGCGCTCTGGCCGGGCTCCAGACGCTCCCACGTCCGGGCGAAGAACGCTTCGTCGCAGTCCTCCAGGAGCCGCCTGAGCCACGTCCGCACGGCCGCGGTGTCATCCAGCAGCCGTACGGAGAAGTCCAGCTGGCGCGGGCCGCGGGCGGCGGCCGCCTCCAGCGCCCTGGCGCGGGCCGCCGGGTTCTCCAGCGGCGAGGGCCCGCCGCCCGCGTTGTAGAGCGCCGGATGGCAGTGCTCCAGGGCGGCCCCCACGAACCGCTCGTCGTCCAGCCGGTCGAGTACGTCGAGCTCTTCGGCCAGCGTCGCCGCCGGGCGCCCGGACTCGCCGGGGATCCCGGCGAAGGCCATGAAGATGTCGGAGAAGCAGGTGCGCCACAGGAAGTCGGCCTCCAGCAGACGGTCCGCGAGGCACGGATCGAGCGAGGCGGAGGTGGCGGCGGTCCAGGAGGCGAGCCGCGGGTGGTGCGACGGCTGGGAGAGAGCGTGCAGGGCCATGCTGAGCTCGGCCAGCGGGGAGGGCGCGAAGGTGATCCGCTCGTGGGGGAGCCCGGCGATGTCGATGGTGACGCTCATCGGGCCATTCTGTCCGTGTCCGCACGGCGGGGAAGTCCGCCCCGGCGTCCCGGCGCCTCCGTACGGGTGGCCGCCATGGCCTCGGCGCGGCCGCCGGACGAGTGATCGCGGGCGCCGGGAGGACCGCCCCACGGCCGCCCCGCGGGCCCCGGCGGCCGGACGATTGACGTGGACCGTCAACCGTCGTGCGCGACGGGGCCGACGGGGTGAGGGTGGAGTCATGACAGCGATAGAGCAGTACCTCATCGACACCTACCGCGCGTCCCAGCACGGCACCCCCATGCCCCCGCCGCCGGGGCGCGACGATGTCGCCGTCGTTCGCGCGGCCCGCTCCTACCAGCAGTTCCGGGCCGTCCTGGACGGCGGCGAGGCCCGCCACCCCTGGCGGGCCGCCCTGCGGCGGATGCTGAGCCGCCCGCACCCGTGCTGAGCCGCGGGGGCGGTGTCTCCGCGGTGGCGATCGGAGCGGTCAGGCTCTCCGTCGGCGGCGCCGGCGCGTCCTACCCGCCCCGCCGGAGCCGCCGCCGTGCCCGGACCTCAGACTCCCGGCACCGCTTCCGCGGTCGGTGGCGCAACCGTCGCCCTGCGGCGCGACCGCCGTGCGGCGAGGCCGAGCCCCGCACCCGCGAACAGCACCCCGGCGCCTGCGAGCGCGGCTGACCGGAGGCCGACGACCAGCAGGGCGCCCTCGTCGATGAACGTGGCCCTCACCGCCTCCCGGGGAACCGTGCCTCCCTCCGACGCCTCGGACCGGTACCGGGAGTCGGCGGAGTTGCCGCGGTTGTCGCCCAGGAGGAAGAGACGGCCCTCGGGCACGGTGACGTCGAACGCGCCGGGCGATCCCGCCACCGGATCGCCGTTCAGGACGTAGGGCTCGTCCAGCGGCTTCCCGTTCAGGGTCAGTGTCCGCTCCCCGGGGGTGTAGGCGATGCGGTCGCCGCCCACCGCGATCACGCGTTCGATCGACAGATGCCGTTCGCCCCAGGCCGCGGCGTCGAAGAGCACCACATCGCCGCGGTCCACACCGGTGGCGAGCGTGTTGAAGTCCATCGATCCGCCTGCCGGATGGGTAGGCCGCATGTGGTCCGACGGAATGACCCTGGTCGGTATGAAGAAGTATCCGCCGAGGCCCCCGACACCGCCCACGACCCCGCCCAGCGCCAGCAGTGCCACCGCTGCCACGCGCAGACGGTGTCCCGGCCTGCGGTCCTGTGTTCCCACGTGCACGTCCTGCTTTCCTCGTTCCCCGGATGCGCCCGAAACTGTACGGGCCGCCGGTGCGGAGTACGTCAGCCGGGCTTCGCGGTGCCGGAGCCCGGCCCTTCTCGCACGCTCGCCGGCTACCGCCGCCCGCCCTCCCGCACCCCCGGCGCGGCTTTGACCGCTCGGAGGAAGGCGGACCAGGCGGCCGGCGAGACGATGAGGTGGTCCTCGCCGGGGGCGTCGCTGCCGGCCACCCTCACGGCCCCGTCGCGGGCGGCCGCCGCTACGTGGACGCAGGCTTCGCCGGTGCCGCAGTAGGACGACTTATGCCAGCTGAGCACGGACATTGAGGTCTTCCCTTCACAGGGTGCGCAGGATGTTGTGGATGAACTCGCTGCTCTTCTCGCGGTTGAGGGCCATGGTCTCCATGCGGCCAAGGAGGAGCCGGTATCCGTCCAACCGGGCCTCGGCGTCCACCAGCGCCGGACCGTGTGACTGGTCGAGGTGGACTGTGTCGAGCTGTGGCACGGGACCGTGCGCGTAGTAGATCGACTGGCCGGCACCGGGGAATGATCCCGCCTCGAAGGGGATCACCAGGATGCGGACTTGGCTTCGCTGTGCCATCTCGATGAGATGGACGAGCTGTCCCTTGACGACGGCGTGTCCGCCGAACCGCATCCGCAGGGCCGCCTCGTGGATGATCGCCGTATAGGGGATGGGATCGCTGCGGTAGAGCACGTCCTGCCGCTTGATCCGGTGGGAAACCCGGTGCTCGACCTCGGGAGGGGTCAGTTCCGGGACCACCTGCCGGAAGACTTCCCGCGCGTGGTCCGCCGTCTGTAGAAGGCCTGGGACGTGGGCTGTATAGGCGGCGCGCAGTGCCAACGAGTGGTGTTCAAGCTCGGCCAGGTCCAGGAGGCTGGGCGGAAGTACCTCTCGGTACTGCTCCCACCAGCCGTTCGTACGGTCGGCGGCCATCGAGGCGAGCGCGTCCACGAGTTGTGCGTCGCAGACCGAGTACACGCGTGCCATGGCACGGACGCGGTCGGGGCTCACTCCGAACCTGGCGGTTTCCACGTTGCTCAGCTGACCCGAGCTGGTGCCGATCGCGGCCGCGGCCTCGGTGGCGGTCATACCGGCCCGCTCGCGGAGTTTGCGCAGTTCAGCGGCGAGCCGGGCGCGACGGGCCGTTGGTACGGGGCGGGCGACCATGTTTCACTCCTCACTCACACGAGGGAATTCCGGATCGAAGACCTTAGATTCGCGCAAAGAATCTTTGGTGGCGTCTAGTCTGGAACGCAGGCCACCCCGCCCGGAAGTACCCCGCTCGACGGAGCGGCACGGTCACCGGGCAGCAAGCGCAAAGCGACCAACACCCCTCCGTGATCGGAGACTTCCATGCCTGCCACCGTATCTCCGTCGTGGGCCTACAGCCTGCAACTCCCGCAAGATCCCCGCGCCCCCGGCCTCGCCCGCCAGACCCTGCGCTCCGTGCTCCGGACGCACGCGATGAGCGCGCTCGTGGAGAGGGCCGAGCTCTTGGCCGGTGAGCTGCTGGCCAACGCCTACCTCTACTCGGACGGCCCGTACACCCTCCGGCTCCGGGCCATGGGGTCCGCCCGGCTGCGGGTCAGCGTCTGGGACAGCAATCCCCACATCCCTCCGCCCTTCGGGGCGGACTCACCCGTCGCGGCGCCGCGGCCGGGCGCCGAACGGGGGCGCGGGCTGTTCCTCGTGCGGGCGTACGCCGCCAACTGGGGCGGCTATCCGCTCGGCGGGACGGGGCTGTACGGGAAGGCAGGGGGGAAGCTGCTGTGGGTCGAGGTCCACGCCTGACGGGACCGGGACCGCACCCACGGGGTACGGCCCCGGTCCCGGCAGCGTCATTGGAAGTTCGGTGCGTTGCGCTGGTAGACCAGCCGCAGCCCGATCAGCGTCAGCCACGGCTCGTGGTCGTCGATCACCGACGACTCGCCCAGCACCATCGGGGCCAGGCCGCCGGTCGCGATGACCCGGACGTCCTCCGGATCCCCGTGTGGCCCGGCCAGCTCTTTGGCCATCCGGGCCACGACCCCGTCGACCTGGCCCGCGAAGCCGTAGATCACGCCCGACTGCATCGCCTCGACCGTGGACTTGCCGATCACGTGGCGCGGCCGGGCCAGCTCGATCTTGCGCAGCTGGGCGCCCCGTACGCCGAGTGCCTCCATCGAGATCTCTATCCCCGGGGCGATCACCCCGCCCACGTACTCACCCTTGGCGGACACCGCGTCGAAGGTGGTCGCCGTACCGAAGTCGACGACGATCGCCGGCCCGCCGTAGAGCTCGACCGCCGCGACCGCGTTGATGATGCGGTCCGCGCCGACCTCCTTCGGGTTGTCCATCAGGATCGGCACGCCCGTCTTGATGCCCGGCTCCACCAACACCGCCGGCACGTCGCCGTAGTAGCGCCGGGTGACCTCGCGCAGCTCGTGCAGGACCGACGGCACCGTCGCGCAGATCGCGATGCCGTGGATCCCGTCGCCGAGCTCGCTGCCGAGCATCGGGTGCATGCCCATCAGGCCCTGCATCAGCACGGCCATCTCGTCGGCCGTGCGCCGCGGGTCGGTCGAGATGCGCCAGTGCTCGACGATCTCGTCACCGTCGAACAGGCCCAGGACCGTATGGGTGTTGCCCACATCGATGGTGAGGAGCACCGGTTACACCGCCTCGCGCAGATCGAGACCGATGTCCAGGATCGGCGAGGAGTGGGTCAGCCCGCCGACCGCCAGGTAGTCCACCCCGGTCTCCGCGTACGCCCGGGCGGTGTCCAGGGTCAGCCGGCCCGAGGACTCCAGCACCGCGCGGCCGGCCACCAGCGTGACGGCCTCCTCGGTCTCCGGGACCGTGAAGTTGTCCAGCAGGATCAGGTCCGCGCCCGCGTCCAGGACCTCGCGTACCTGGTGCATCGTGTCGACCTCGACCTCGATCGGGACCTCCGGGAACGCCTCGCGCACCGCGGTGAAGGCCTGCGCGACGCCGCCCGCGGCGACCACGTGGTTGTCCTTGACCAGCGCCGCGTCCGAGAGGGACATGCGGTGGTTGACGCCGCCGCCGCAGCGGACCGCGTACTTCTCCAGCGAGCGCAGGCCCGGCGTGGTCTTGCGGGTGTCGCGGACCCTGGCCTGCGTGCCCTCCAGGACGTCCGCCCAGCGGCGGGTGGCCGTCGCGATGCCCGAGAGCCGGCACAGGATGTTCAGCGCGCTCCGCTCGGCCGTCAGCAGGTCTCGGGTGCGGGCGCGGACCGACAGCAGCACCTCGCCGGCCTTGACGGTGTCACCGTCCTCCGCGTGCCGTTCCACCTCGAAGGCCTCCGTGCACACCACGGAGAACACCGCCTCGGCGATGCGCAGGCCCGCCACGACGCCGTCCTCGCGGGCGACGAAGTCGGCGATGGCCTCGGCGTCCTCGGGGACCGTGGCCACGGTGGTGACGTCCACGCCTCCGTCGAGGTCCTCGGAGAGCGCCATGTGGGCGATGTCCTCGACCTCGATCGGGTCCAGGCCCGCGTCCGCGAGCAGCTGGGCCAGCGCCGGGTCGAGGCCGCTCTCCTCGCCGTCGCCGCAGGCGCAGTCGTCGCCGCAGCCGCCGTCGTTCTGGTCGATGAGGGGAAGTTCGGGGGTGCTCACGGTCACTGCTCCAGGCTCGGGGTGCTCAGGGGGTGCGCGGACGGGAAGTCCGCGGAGTCGGTGGGTACGACGACCAGGGCCCGCTTCTCGGTGTCCGAGAGCCGGACCACGAGGTGGCGGCGCCACCGGGCATCGTCCCGGTCCGGGTGGTCCTCGCGCCAGTGGCAGCCGCGGGTCTCCTCGCGGCGCCGTGCGGCGGCGACCAGGACCCGCGCCACGCACAGCAGGTTCGTGGCCTCCCAGGTGTCCACACCGGGTTCGGCGGTCTTGCCGTGTGCTTCGAGATCGTTCAGGGCGGTGGCGTACAGCCCTTCGAGGGCCTCGGCCGCCGCCGCCAGCGAGCGGGCGGAGCGGAGCACGCCCGCGCCGTCCGTCATGATCCGCTGGACCTCGTACCGGGCCCCGGCGGGCTGCAGCGGACCGGTCGAGGGCACCGGGACGCCGGGGCCGCCGCCGCCGTACTCCTGCGCGGCGATGTCCTCGGCGATCCGCTCGGCGAAGACCAGCCCCTCCAGCAGGGAGTTGGAGGCCAGCCGGTTCGCGCCGTGCACGCCCGTGCAGGCGACCTCGCCGCAGGCGTACAGGCCGGGGACGGTCGTGCGGCCGTGCAGGTCGGTCCGGACGCCGCCGGAGGCGTAGTGCGCGGCGGGCGCCACCGGGATCGGCTCGGTCACCGGGTCGATGCCGTGCGCGCGGCAGGCGGCCAGGATCGTCGGGAAGCGCTGCTCCCACATCCGCGCACCGAAATGCCGGGCGTCCAGGTACATGTGCTGTGCGCCCTGCTCCTGCATGCGGCGCATGATGCCCTTGGCGACGATGTCGCGCGGGGCCAGCTCGGCCAGCTCGTGCTGACCGACCATGAAGCGCACGCCGTCGGCGTCGACGAGGTGGGCGCCCTCGCCGCGGACGGCCTCCGAGACCAGCGGCTGCTGGCCCTCGGCGTCCGGGCCCAGGAACAGCACCGTCGGGTGGAACTGCACGAACTCCAGGTCGGAGACCTCGGCCCCGGCGCGCAGCGCGAGCGCCACACCGTCGCCCGTGGACACCGAAGGGTTCGTCGTGGCGGAGAAGACCTGGCCCATGCCGCCCGTCGCGAGGATCACGGCGGGCGCATGGACGGCGCCGACGCCGTCGTGCTGGCCCTCGCCCATGACGTGCAGGGTGACACCGGCCGTACGGCCCTGCGCGTCCTGGAGGAGGTCGAGGACGAGCGCGTTCTCCACCGTCTCTATGCCCGCGGCGTGCACGGCCTCGACCAGCGCCCGCGAGATCTCGGCGCCGGTGGCGTCGCCGCCCGCGTGCGCGATCCGCCTGCGGTGGTGGCCGCCCTCCCGGGTCAGCTCGATCTCACCGGTCTCGGCGGAGGTGTCGAAGACCGCACCGGTGTCGATCAACCGGCGTACCGCGTCCGGGCCTTCGGTGACGAGCAGTCGTACGGCCCCCTCGTCGCACAGGCCGGCGCCCGCGACCAGGGTGTCGTCGAGGTGCTGCTCGGGGCTGTCGCCCTCGCCGAGGGCCGCGGCGATGCCGCCCTGGGCCCAGCGGGTGGAGCCGTCGTCGAGCCGGGCCTTGGTGACCACGACGGTACGGCGGCCCGCGGCCGCGCAGCGCAGCGCGGCGGTCAGACCCGCCACACCGGAGCCGACGACCACGACGTCGGCGTCGAGGGACCAGCCGGGCGCCGGCGCGTGCAGCCGTATGCCGGTGCTGCCGACGGGGCCTCTGGCAGGGGTGCTCACGAGTGTGCTCCGAATTCCAATGGGATGTTGTCGATCAGCCGGGTCGTGCCGACCTTCGCGGCGACGGCCAGCACGGCCCGCCCGGTGAAGTCGGGACCGGCCTCGGTGAAGTCCTGCGGGTCCACCAGCGCCAGGTAGTCCAGCACGAGCGGCGGCTCCGAGCGGGCCGCGTCGTCCAGCACGTGGCTGGCCGCGGCCCGGACCGCGTCCGGCAGGCCCGCGCAGGCCGCCGAGACGGCGTGGGCGTCGGCCGAGGCGCGGATCTCGCCCAGCCGGGCCAGAGCGGTGGCGCGCTCGTCGGTGGCCGGGGCGGCCTCGGCACGGGCCCTCAGCGCCGCCTGCGCGGCGAGCCGGTCGCGGCCGGCGAACAGCGCCCGGGACAGCGCCAGGGCGGTCTGCCGGTCCGCGGGGGAGAGATAGCGGTTGCGGGACGACAGCGCCAAGCCGTCCTCCTCGCGGACGGTCGGTACACCGACCACCTCGACGGGAAAGTTCAGGTCGGTCACCATCCGCCGGATCAGCGCCAGTTGCTGCGCGTCCTTCTGGCCGAAGAGGGCCAGGTCGGGGCGGGTCAGGTGGAGCAGTTTGGCGACGACGGTCAGCATCCCGTCGAAGTGGCCCGGGCGGGTGGCCCCTTCGAGCCGCTCGCCCATCGGGCCGGCGCTGATCCGCACCTGCGGGTCGCCGCCCGGGTAGACCTCGTCGACCGCGGGGGCGAACACCGCGTCGGCGCCCGCCTCTTCGGCGAGCGCCAGATCCGCGTCGAGGGTGCGGGGGTAGCGGTCGAGGTCCTCACCCGCCCCGAACTGCAGCGGGTTGACGAAGACGGTGACGACGACCTGCCCCTCGGGCCCGGCCTGCTCCCGGGCCGCGCGGATCAGGGTGGCGTGACCCTCGTGGAGGGCGCCCATGGTCATCACCACGGCCCGCCGCCCGGTGCGCGGCAGCTTGTGCAGCTCGTCGGCGGTGTGCAGCAGCAGCTCGGTCACTGATCGCCCCCGTCAGGGTCCGTGTCGGCGAGAACGCCGAGCAGGTCCTCGGCGAGTTCGGGCTTGAGCAGACCGTGCGCGAGGGCCCGGTCGGCAGTGGTGCGGGCCATGGCCAGGTATCCGGCGAGCGTGCCCGGCGCGTGCCGGCGCAGCTCCGCTACGTGCGCGGCGACCGTCCCCGCGTCACCGCGGGCCACCGGCCCGGTCAGGGCCGCGTCGCCGGAGCGCAGGGCGTTGTCGAGGGCCGCGCCGAGCAGCGGGCCGAGCATCCGGTCGGGGTGCGCGACCCCCGCCTTGCGCAGCAGCTCCAGCGACTGGGCGACCAGCGTGACCAGGTGGTTCGCACCGAGGGCGAGGGCCGCGTGGTACAGCGCGCGGCTCTCCTCCGCGACCCACTCGGGCTCCCCGCCCATCTCGATGACCAGGGCCTCGGCGGCCAGCCGCAACTCGTCGGGGGCGGTGACGCCGAAGGAGCAGCCGGCCAGCCGCTGCACGTCGACCTCGGTTCCGGTGAAGGTCATCGCGGGGTGCAGGGCCAGCGGCAGGGCGCCCGCGCGGCGCGCCGGGTCGAGCACGGAGGTCCCGTACCGGCCCGAGGTGTGCACGAGGAGCTGGCCGGGCCGGACCGCTCCGGTCTCCGCGAGTCCCTCCACGAGCGCGGGGAGCGCGTCGTCGGGGACGGTCAGCAGGACCAGGTCGGCCAGTTCCAGCACCTGGGCGGGCGGCACCAGCGGAACGTCGGGCAGCATGCGCGCGGCACGGCGCACGGATGCGTCGGAGACGCCCGACACGGCGACGGGACGGTGGCCCGCCTGCTGGAGCGCACGGGCCAGCGCGGGGCCGACCCGGCCCGCCCCGACGACGCCGACGGCCAGCCGGGCAGGGCGTGGCTGCTGTGATGGATTCACGCGGGGAATGCCTTCCGTTCCAGTCCGCAGGGGTACCGGACGTTACGCCGCCATGCTAGCCCGTGGGGCTCTTGGCCGGTCGGGGACGAGGGGCGAGGATCAGGGGCCATGAGCGACAGCGACGACGAAACGCGACGCACGGCCCGGCTCGTGGCCGCCTGGCGGGCGGCCGACCGGACCCTGACCCGCAGTCCGCGCGAGGCGACGCTGGGTGAGTCGCTGGCGCGGCTCGCCCAGGGCCCGTACGACCACGACATGGACGCGCCGGCCGACCTCTACGGCGACGGGATCGTCGAGGAACTGGAGCGGCGGGTCGCGGAGCTGCTCGGGACGCAGGACGCCGCCTTCTTCCCCAGCGGCACGATGGCGCAGCAGGTCGCGCTGCGCTGCTGGGCCGGCCGGACCGGGAACCCGGTCGTCGCGCTGCACCCGATGAGCCACCCGGAGATGTGGGAGGGCGAGGCCCTGTCGGTGGTCTCCGGGCTGCGGGTGGTGCACCCGACGACCGAGGCGCGCCAGCCGACCGCGCAGGAGGTCGAAGAGGTCCGCGAGCCCTTCGGCACGCTGATGCTGGAGCTGCCGCTGCGCGAGGCCGGGTTCCTGCTGCCCACCTGGGAGGAGCTGCGGGCGGTGGTGGAGGCGGGACGGGAGCGGGAGGCGGTGATCCACTTCGACGGCGCCCGGCTGTGGGAGTCCACCGTCCGCTTCGGCCGCCCGCTTCCGGAGATCGCCGGGCTGGCCGACTCGGTGTACGTCTCGTTCTACAAGTCGCTCGGCGGCCTGAGCGGGGCGGCCCTGGCCGGGCCGTCGGATTTCGTGGAGGAGACCAGGGTCTGGCGCCACCGCTACGGGGGCCAGATCTTCCGACAGTTCCCGCAGGCCCTGGCCGCGCTGGCCGGACTCGAACGGGAGCTCCCGCGGCTGCCGGCGTACGTGGCCCAGGCACGAATGGTCGCCCGGGCTCTGCGCGAGGCCCTCGGGAAGGCCGGCGTCCCCTGGGCGCGTGTCCACCCCGAGGAGCCGCACACCCACCAGTTCCAGGTATGGCTGCCCCACGACCCGGACCGGCTGACGGAAGCGGGCCTGCGGCAGGCGGAGGAGACCGGCACGGTCTTCTTCCGCCGCTGGTCGGCCGGGGGGCCGCCGGGCCTTGCGGTGACCGAGCTGGAGGTCACCGAGCCGGGCCTGTCCTGGACGGAGTCCGAGGTCCACGAGGCGGTCTCGGCCTTCGTGGCCCGGATCTGACGCCGCCCGGCCGCGGCCGGAAGCGGCTCCCGCCGCGGCCGGGAACGGCCCTTGCCGGGGCCTGGAACGCTTCCCTGCCGGGGTCGGGCGAATCGGCCCCGACTGCGCGGAGCCGTACCATCCGGACCCTCTCGGGGCAGCGGCGAAACGCCGAGTTGCGTGAAAGTCGCCGGTGAGGACCGGCCGCGGCGTTACCGTCCTTTGACCGCAATTACCGGCCACCGTGCCCGGAGGAGACACCATGACTGCTCAGCCCGCGTGGCGGAAGTCCTCGTTCTGCGGTGCCGGCGACGCCTGCGTCTACGTCGCCGTCGCCCCCGGCGCCCTCGTGAAGGTCGCCGACCGCGTCGACCCCGCCCACCTGGTCCTCGCCACCACCCAGGCCGCCTGGGCGGACTTCCTGCGCGCGGTCAAGGAGACCGGCTGAGGCCGGTGCCGACATCCGGCCGCGCCGCGCCGCACCCACCCCTCCTGAGGGGATTTTGTCCGATTAGCGCGTATCTTCGGCCCCATGCCCACGCCCTACGGATCCCGCGGCGGCATGGCGTTCAGCGCTGCTGAGCTGCACGTGCTCAGGCGTTCGCTCGCCCACGCCCTTCAGTCCTCCTCGGCCCCCTTGGCGGCCGAGGAGGTCCAGGACTGCCTGCGCCTCGCGCAGGCGGTGGACGAAGCGGCCCGGGAGGCGGGCCGGCTCAGAGCCTTCGTCCTGGACGATCTGGCCCGCTACCGGAACGCTCTGCCCGGCAGTCTCTCCGGCTACCTGGAGCTGCTCCGGGAGGCCCTCGCCGGCGGCTACGAGCCGGTCCCCGACGACCTCGCCGCCCTGCGCGCGCTCCGGTCCGATCCGGCTGCCGCCGCACTGCTGCAACGGGCCCGGGCCGTCGCAGAGCGTTCCGTACGGCGACGTCTGGCCACGGCCCGCGCACCACGCGCCCGCCGGCTGTCCCTGGCGGGCGGCCGGGAGGAGCCGCCGCGACCGGCTCCCGCGCCGCCCAAGGAGCGGCCGCGCCCCGAACGGCCCGTCCCCACTCCCGGCGAGGTCTTCCCGCCACGCCGCAAGCCCACCCCGCCCCCGGCGTCCGGGCTCGCCGTCGTGTGAGCGCGTCCGGCCGGAGCGGGCCGCGGGGCGGCGGCCCGGGGTGGCGGGGGTGCACCCCTCACCCACCCCGCCCGGCCGGGCTGAGTGTGGCTACGCTGGGGGCATGGACTACGTCTCCGCGCTCGTGCCCCCCTTCGTGATGGCCGCGTTCTTCATCGCCCTCGTCGTGACGATCGTGAAGAGCCAGGGCGGCTCCAACAAGTCCAAGGAGGACGCGGCGGTCGACGCCGTGATCGCCCGGGCCGAAGCCGCCCGCCAGCAGCAGAACTAGGCCGTCTCTTTCAGGTCGTGCCGGTTGAGCCCGCGGTGCGGTCCGATGCGCCTTGATCCGGCGCGGCCCGTCGCCTGACCCATAGGACACGTTCCGGGGCGCTCCGGGCGCGGAGCGCCTCCGCGCGGGCATGCGCCCGTATGGGCCGTGCGCCCGATTTCTGCCGCGCGTTGCCGGGTGAATGGTCGGGCAATTCCGCACAACCCGCACTATCGTGCTGTTGTGCCTCGCCCCTTGGGAGAACTCGAAGACGCCGTCATGACGCGGGTGTGGCAGTGGAACCGCCCGGTCACCGTTCGGGAAGTCCTGGAAGACCTCCAGCAGGAACGGTCCATCGCGTACACCACGGTCATGACCGTTATGGACAATCTCCATCAGAAGGGCTGGGTCCGGCGGGAAGCCGAGGGCCGCGCCTATCGGTATACCGCGGTCTCCACCCGCGCCGCCTACTCGGCCGCACTGATGAACGAAGCCTGGTCGACGAGCGACAACCCCGCCGCCGCTCTCGTCGCCTTCTTCGGCATGATGTCCGCGGAACAGCGCGAAGCCCTCCGGGACGCCGTCCGGGTCGTCCAGTACGACGACGAGTCCGGCGCCGAAGCCCCGGCGCAACCGCGCGCGGAAGCTCCCCTCGAACCGTCCGCCGAACCCGCCGCGCCGGCGGACGGCGATCCCGCTCCGGCGGAAGGCGACCCCGCTCCGGCAGAAGGCCAAGAGGAGTCCGCCGAGCACCCGGGTCCGGCGGGGCGATAGCGTCCGCAGCCATGGGAGAGTTTTCCTCTGCACATGCAGAAACAGTGACGATCCGCCGTGCCCGCACACGCGATGTTCCCGCGCTGCGCCGCCTCCTCGACCAGTACGTGCAGCAGCGGATCCTGCTCGACAAAGCGCCGGTCGTCCTTTACGAGGACATCCAGGAGTTCTGGGTCGCGGAACGCGACTCCGACGCACAGGTAGTGGGCTGCGGTGCACTCCATGTGATGTGGGAAGACCTGGCCGAGGTGCGCACTCTCGCCGTCGACCGCGACTTGAAGGGCGCCGGCGTCGGCCACCAGGTGCTCCGGCAGTTGTTGAGCACCGCCCGCACGCTCGGGGTGAGCCGGGTTTTCTGCCTGACCTTCGAAGTCGAGTTCTTCGCGAAGCACGGCTTCGTCGAGATCGGCGAGACCCCGGTCGACACCGATGTCTACATGGAGCTGTTGCGTTCCTATGACGAGGGCGTCGCCGAGTTCCTCGGTCTCGAACGAGTGAAGCCGAACACCTTGGGCAACAGTCGGATGCTTCTGCACCTCTGATCGATGGCCTCAGCTTTTCCGGCGCTCCGCGGTCCTGAGGCCTATGTCCGAATCGCGCACGTTTCCCGCCTCGTTGCGGTCCTGAACCTCTCCCGGGGGGTTTGTGTTTTCCAGGGAAAAGCGGTTTCCTTTCCGCGTACTGCTTTTCGATGAAAGGAAATCCCGGTGGCACAGAAGGTTCAGGTCCTTCTTGTCGACGACCTCGACGGCGGCGAGGCGGACGAGACCGTGACGTTCGCTCTGGATGGCAAGACCTACGAGATCGACCTCACCACCGCCAACGCTGAAAAGCTCCGCGGTCTGCTCGACCCGTACACCAAGGGCGGCCGCCGCACCGGTGGCCGCGCCACCGCGGCCCGCGCCAAGGGCCGCGCCTCCGCGGCGACCGGGAACCCGGACACGGCCGAGATCCGCGCTTGGGCCAAGGAAAACGGCTACAACGTGAACGACCGCGGACGCGTCCCGGCCGAGATCCGCGAGGCCTACGAGAAGGCCAAGGGCTGACGGACCCCTTGCGTACGCCGCCCCAGGCGCGCCCGGTGGCACTCCGTCGCCGCCGCCGCGACCAGGCGTACGAGATCGGGCCGGCGAGCGGGCCCTGCGGGCCGCCCGGGGCCCGGCAGGGCCGGCAGCAGCGCCTCACACCCCTGCTCGGGGGGTCGCAGCCACACAGCGGCCCCCCGGGGGCTTCCTCCGGGGGGCGGCCCCGGGGGTGCCGGGGCGGTGATCCGCCCGCCCTCACCCAGGGCGGTCAGATCCAGGGCGACCCCGCCCCACTCCAGCCAGTCGAGCAGCCCGTCGAGCTCCTCTGCGCTCCCCGGAGCCACCAGGAACCGCATCCGGCGACCCATCACGGCCACCGGACCCGTGGCGACCGGCCGGCGCAACAGCGCCGCCCCCGCGTCCGACGGCAGCTCCAGCACGTCGAAGCCGACGCCGGTCACGAGCTGGACCGGCGGCCCGCCCGTCACGGTCCACCCGAGCACCCTGCCGTACCAGGCGGCGTACGCGTCCTCCCCGGGCGCGACACGGGGCGGCGGGACGGTCGGCAGCACGGTTACGGGCATGTCCGGAGCAACTGCAGAAACGCTTCGGGGTTACGGTGGATGTGACGTTCCGCACTCACGGATGTGCGGAAAGTAAACGTTCGCGGCGGTGGAGTCCCACATTCGAGACGAAACTCTGTTCGCCCTCAGCGGAGGGAACCGGCGTCACCGGCATGGAGTGTCGGCCCGTACGGGTAAGACATTCCTAGTGGATCGGGGCGACACGCTGATTTGACCGGCTTCCGTTCGCCGTCGGCGTACACGCATGACGGGTATCTGCCTGGCCTGCGGGAACATCGTCTCGCACCATCGAGTTGGAGCAGTTGTCGGCTCTTCAAGCCGGTTTTCCCGCTGATGCAGGGGTGAGCCGTGGACGGATGTCGGCAGTTGGAATGAGCTGTCCCGCCCCACGGGACTAGCATGCGGAAGGACAGGGCGGGGACCGACCCCGAACTGCCCGACCGCTCTGAGGAGCGATAAACGATGTTCGAGAGGTTCACCGACCGCGCGCGGCGGGTTGTCGTCCTGGCTCAGGAAGAAGCCCGGATGCTCAACCACAACTACATCGGCACCGAGCACATCCTCCTGGGCTTGATCCACGAGGGTGAGGGTGTCGCCGCTAAGGCCCTGGAGAGCCTCGGGATTTCGCTCGAGGCTGTTCGCCAGCAGGTTGAGGAGATCATCGGTCAGGGCCAGCAGGCCCCGTCCGGCCACATCCCCTTCACCCCGCGGGCGAAGAAGGTCCTGGAGCTTTCGCTCCGAGAGGCCCTCCAGCTCGGCCACAACTACATCGGCACCGAGCACATCCTGCTCGGCCTGATCCGCGAGGGCGAGGGCGTCGCCGCCCAGGTCCTCGTGAAGCTGGGCGCCGATCTCAACCGAGTCCGGCAGCAGGTCATCCAGCTGCTCTCCGGCTACACCGGCGGAGGCAAGGAGTCGGCCACGGCCGGCGGCCCGGCCGAGGGCACGCCCTCGACCTCGCTCGTCCTGGACCAGTTCGGCCGCAACCTCACCCAGGCTGCCCGCGAATCCAAGCTCGACCCGGTCATCGGGCGCGAGAAGGAGATCGAGCGGGTCATGCAGGTGCTCTCCCGCCGTACGAAGAACAACCCGGTCCTCATCGGCGAGCCCGGCGTCGGCAAGACCGCCGTCGTCGAGGGACTGGCGCAGGCGATCGTCAAGGGCGAGGTCCCCGAGACCCTCAAGGACAAGCACCTCTACACGCTTGACCTCGGCGCCCTGGTCGCCGGCTCCCGCTACCGCGGTGACTTCGAGGAGCGCCTGAAGAAGGTGCTCAAGGAGATCCGCACCCGCGGCGACATCATCCTGTTCATCGACGAGCTCCACACCCTCGTGGGTGCGGGCGCCGCCGAGGGCGCGATCGACGCCGCCAGCATCCTCAAGCCCATGCTGGCCCGTGGTGAGCTCCAGACCATCGGTGCCACGACGCTCGACGAGTACCGCAAGCACCTTGAGAAGGACGCGGCCCTCGAACGCCGCTTCCAGCCGATCCAGGTGGCGGAGCCTTCCCTCCCCCACACGATCGAGATCCTCAAGGGCCTGCGCGACCGCTACGAGGCCCACCACCGCGTCTCCATCACGGACGAGGCTCTCGTCCAGGCGGCGACGCTGGCGGACCGCTACATCTCGGACCGCTTCCTCCCGGACAAGGCGATCGACCTGATCGACGAGGCCGGCTCCCGGATGCGCATCCGCCGGATGACCGCGCCGCCGGACCTCCGCGAGTTCGACGAGAAGATCGCGGCCGTGCGCCGGGACAAGGAGTCGGCCATCGACTCCCAGGACTTCGAGAAGGCGGCTTCTCTCCGCGACAAGGAGAAGCAGCTGCTCACGGCGAAGACCAAGCGCGAGAAGGAATGGAAGGCCGGCGACATGGACGTCGTCGCCGAGGTCGACGGCGAGCTCATCGCCGAGGTCCTCGCGACCGCGACCGGCATTCCCGTCTTCAAGCTCACCGAGGAGGAGTCCTCGCGACTGCTCCGCATGGAGGACGAGCTCCACCGTCGGGTCATCGGCCAGAAGGACGCCATCAAGGCGCTCTCCCAGGCGATCCGCCGTACCCGTGCCGGTCTGAAGGACCCGAAGCGCCCGGGCGGCTCGTTCATCTTCGCCGGTCCGTCCGGTGTCGGTAAGACCGAGCTCTCCAAGACGCTCGCCGAATTCCTCTTCGGCGACGAGGACGCGCTGATCTCCCTCGACATGTCGGAGTTCAGCGAGAAGCACACGGTTTCCCGACTCTTCGGCTCGCCCCCCGGTTACGTGGGCTACGAAGAGGGCGGCCAGCTCACCGAGAAGGTGCGCCGGAAGCCGTTCTCCGTCGTCCTCTTCGACGAGGTCGAGAAGGCCCACCCGGATATCTTCAATTCCCTTCTCCAGATCCTGGAGGACGGTCGCCTGACCGACTCCCAGGGCCGGGTCGTGGACTTCAAGAACACGGTCATCATCATGACGACCAACCTGGGTACCCGGGACATCTCGAAGGGCTTCAACCTGGGCTTCGCGGCGCAGGGCGACACGAAGACCGGCTACGACCGGATGAAGGCGAAGGTCAACGAAGAGCTCAAGCAGCACTTCCGGCCCGAGTTCCTGAACCGTGTCGACGACACGGTCGTCTTCCACCAGCTCACCGAGGAAGACATCATCCAGATCGTCGACCTGATGATCGCGAAGGTCGACGAGCGCCTCAAGGACCGCGACATGGGCATCGAGCTGAGCGGCGACGCCAAGCTCCTGCTCGCCAAGCGCGGCTACGACCCGATCCTGGGTGCCCGGCCGCTGCGCCGGACCATCCAGCGCGAGATCGAGGACGTGCTGTCGGAGAAGATCCTCTTCGGCGAGCTGCGGCCCGGTCACATCGTGGTCGTCGGCAAGGAGGGTGAGGGCGAGGAAGCCAAGTTCACCTTCCGCGGCGAGGAGAAGTCGGCCCTGCCGGACCTGCCTCCGATCGAGGCCACGGGTTCCGGACCGGACCTGTCGAAGGGCGCGTAACGCGTAGGTGCGACCGAGCACCACACAAGGGGCGGCCCCGGAACCTCACGGTTCCGGGGCCGCCCCTTTGGCGCGGTTGCCCGCGGGGGCGCCTCCGCACCGGGCGCGCGGGAGTGGGCGGGGCGGACCGGACCGGGCGGGGGCGCCCGGGGCTACCGGGTCCCCGGGCCGAAGCGCTGGCGGTAAGCCGACGGCGTGAGCCCGGTCTCGCGGCGCAGCACGGTGCGGAGGTTGGCCGGGGTGCCGAGTCCACTGCGGCGGGCGACGGCGTCGACGTGGGTGACCCCGTGTTCGAGGAGCCGGCGGGCGAGGGTGACGCGCTGCGCGGTCAGCCATGCGCGCGGGGTGGTGCCCAGTTGGGTGCGGAATCGCCGGTGCAGGGTGGTGGTGCTGACGGAAGCCTCGGCCGCGAGGTCCGCGACGCTGAGCGGGGCGTCCAGCCGCTCCTGTGCCCAGGCCAGCAGGGGTGCCAGTGACTCGTCGGGCAACTCGGGCATGGGGCGCTCGATGAACTGCTGCTGCCCGCCGTCGCGATGGGCGGGGAAGACCAGGCGGCGGCTGATGGTGTTGGCGGTCTCCGCGCCGTGGTCGCGGCGGATGATGTGCAGGCCGAGGTCGAGTGCGGCGGCGCTGCCCGCGGAGGTGAGGATGCTGCCGTCGTCGACGAAGAGGACGTCGGGCTGTACGTGGACGTCGGGGTAGCGGGAGCGCAGGAGTTCCGCGCACTGCCAGTGCGTGGTGGCCCGGCGGCCGTCGAGTACGCCGGCCTCGGCCAGGGCGAACGCGCCGGTGCAGAAGGAGACCAGTCGGGCGCCGCGCGCGTGGGCGCGGCGTATGGCGTCCAGCACGGCGGGGTGGCGGGGGCGGGTGACGTCCGGTCTGCTCGGGACGATGAGGGTGTCGGCGGCCTCGGCGGCTTCGAGGCCTGCCGTCTCGGTGAGGGTGAAGAAGCGGCCTCGCATCACCGCGCGGTCGCCCGGCGTGCAGAGCGCGAACGCGTAGAGGTCGCGCCCCAGTTCGGGCCGGGGCAGGCCGAAGAGTTCGGTGGCACAGCCCAGTTCGAACGGATTGGTGTTCTCGTCCACGAGGACCGCCACCCGGTGCGGGCGCGACCCCGCGGGACCGTGGAAGGATTCTTGCGGCATGTGCATGTTCTAGCACTCACGTACGGGGGCGGCGGCGCCCCAGAATGGCCGTCGAGCCGGCGCACCACCGCTGTCGCGGGTACGGACGACGCCCGCCGGCCCTCCTCTTCGACGACCACTGGAAGGAAACACGCGCATGCCATTAATCGGACGGGTACCGGTTCTTGCGGGGATCGCGGCCGGGATGCTGGTACTGGCCGCGACACCGGCCGCGGCGGCCCAGAGCCGCACCCTGACGCTGGAGGCCAGTGACCCGCTGGCGGCGAAGGCCTTGCAGATCTGCTACGACGTGCACCAGATCTCGCCGATGCCCTACTACGAGAACGACTGCAGGATCAGCTACGCCCCCTCCTCCTACCAGGCCGCCCCCGGGCCGGAGCACCAGGTGGGCGACCGCGTCCTCAACTACGCGTCCACCACGGTCACCCACACCCTGGCCTGGTCGGACACGGTCACGAGCTCGGACAGCTTCGAGGTGAGCTCGTCGGTGAAGTCCGCCGTCTGGGGCGCGGCGGAGGTCGCGGTGACCGCCAAGTACACCAAGACGTGGACGCGGTCGAGCACCGCCTCGCAGACGAACAGCCTGCCGGTTCCGGCCTGCAACGTGGGCTGGTTCAGCAGGGCGGCGGAGATGGGCACTGCCACCGGTGACCTGCGGCTCGACTTCGAGGCGGACACCAAGATCAGGAGCGGTACCAAGAAGAGGTACCGGCATGTCGTCGTCAAGAACAGTGTCTTCAGCGCGCCCACCGGGAAGAACGACCTGCTCATCGCCCGCTCCCGAGCGATGACGGCCGAGGAGCGCACCGGCTGCGCCTCCTGATGTCGGACGACCGCCCGCCGCCGGGGAGCCTCCCGGCGGCGGGCGGTCGGCGGAGGACCCGGCGCAGGCGTCCACCGCCGGACCCCGCCCGGCGGCCCGCACGACGTCCGCCGGCCCGGTGCGTGGTGCCCGTCACGTCCGGCCACGTCAGGGGCGCGGGTCCGGGGGCGCGGCCGGTGACAAGCCGCACAGGGCAAATCGGACATACTACGGGGTTTCGTAGATCGATAAGGCCCTTCCGGAGGGGTCGAGCCCCTGGAGAACCCCGTCAACGGGACACGTCACCCTGGCGCGCCTACGAGCCCCGGTAGTAAACGAGGACGTTTGGGGAACTCCGGACATCCGGGTTACCAAAGATGAGCCCACCCGGCACATGGCTGAGCGTGCCGGGTCACTTCATGCCCGAGACGGGCGTGAACGCCCCTGTCCCCGGCACCGGAGGTCTGCTCTATGTCCGCGAAGCGCGTCATCGCCCGTTCTACCCGTATCACCGTCGGCGCAACCCTCGGTGCTGTGCTGGCTCTCGGGGCCGGGACGACCGCCGCCTTCGCCGACGCCCCGCAGGCGGCTCCCGCCGCCGGTGCCGACGCCGCCGCGGCGGCGAAGAAGAAGGCCGGGCTGTGGGACAAGCCGCTGGAGAAGTACACGCTGTCCGCGACCTTCGGCAAGGGCGGCAGCATGTGGGCCCGCAAGCACTCCGGCCAGGACTTCGCCGTCCCGGTCGGCACCCCGGTGAAGGCCGCGGCCGCCGGTGTGGTCGTCAAGGCCGGCCCGAACGGCGGCGGTGACGGTCCCGCCTACGGCAACGCCATCGTCATCAAGCACGCCAACAACACGTACTCGCAGTACGCGCACCTGTCGAAGATCCAGGTCAAGGTCGGCCAGAAGGTCGCCGTCAAGCAGCGCATCGCCCTGTCCGGCAACACCGGCAACTCCAGCGGTCCGCACCTGCACTTCGAGATCCGGACCACCCCGAACTACGGTTCCGCCCTCAACCCGGTGGCCTTCCTGCGCACCAACGGCGTCACCATCTGACCCGTACCGAACACGTCGTGACCACGCCGACCGGCCCGTGAGGCCGGTCGGCGTCGCCGTGTCCGGGCAGGTCCGGGCAGGTCAGGGCAGGTCAGGTGAGCAGCCAGCCGTGGGTCGGCTTCGGCGCCGGCGAGAGCTTGCCCTGCTTGTAGCCGGCGGCCTGCTCCTCCGTGAACGCCATGTCGTAGACCTTGACGTTGTGCAGGCCGCCCTGCCACGGCCCGGTCCAGATGTTGTGGTGTCGGGACCGGCCGAGCTGGAGCGGGCCGGGCGCCTGCCAGATGGGCGGCACCTCGGTCTCACCGGCCTTCTTGCCGTCCACGTAGAGGGCGATCGCCTTCTTCTCCGCGTCGTACGTGGCCATCAGCAGGGTGGGCGTCTTGAAGACCTCCAGCCCCTCCGCCGTCACCGTCCGCGTGGTCGCGGCCGCGCCCTTGTCGCCCGTCTGGACACGGAAGATCCAGGCCTTCTTGCCCTTCACCTCGTTGACGCCCAGCTCGAAGGAGAAGGACTCCCCGTCGCCCTGGCTCATGACGATCCGCGATCCCTTGGTCGCGGAGCTGTAGGCGCGGGCCGTGAGCGTGAAGCTCTTGGTGACGTCGACCACCGGCTCGGCGGACTGGCCCCAGGAGTTCCCGTTGCCCCTGCCGACGACCTGGAAGCGCTTGCCCAGCGCGCCGACCTTCAGGTCGGAGCCCAACCGGATGCCGGTCTGGCCGTAGCTGTCGCGCAGCAGGGTGTCGTCACCCGCCACGGTGGCGGTGTACGCGGTCGGTGACTTGGAGTCCTCCGGCTCGGGCGAGACCGAGACCGAGGCCGAGGGCTGGGCGTCCTGCGCGTCGTCGCCGCGCATCAGGAAGAACGTTCCACCACCGGCGAGGAGCGCCAGCACGGTCACCGTGCCACCCAGCATCCACAGCTTCTTCCGGCGCCGCTCGGCATCGGAGCGCTCGGCCATGGCCTCCCAGTCCGGCTGCTGCGCCGCACCGGGTATGTCCGGGCCGGCCAGCCTCGTGAACCCCGGCGGGCCGGGCTGCTCGGGCTGGCTCGGAGTGCCCGCGGGCTGCCACTGCTGACCGCCCGGGTCCTGCTGGTAGGGGTTCGGCTGCTGCCCGGGGTGCGGATAGCCGTAGCCGCCGCTGCCGGCCGGATGGCCGTAGCCGCCGCCGGCCGGGTAGCCGTAACCGTCCCGGGCGGGCGGTCCCGGCGGGAACCCGTAACCGCTGCCGGGGGCGGGATCGGGCTGAGGGCTGCTCGGGGGATTCGTGCCGTCGGTCATGGCAGGGAAGCCTAGGACACGCACCTCGGGCGGGTACGGCCCGGTGCCCCTCCCTCAGCCCGGCGGCAGCTTCAGGACCGGGAAGCTGCCCGTCGCCGTCGGCGCGTGCTCCGGCAGCCACAGCACCGCGACGGCTCCGGCCGCCCCGCCGTCGGGCGTGCCCGGCGCCGTCACCGAGCGGTCCAGGACGCCCGGAGCCGCCACGTTGCGGAACGTCAACCGGGCGCCCAGCACCCGTGCCTGGCCCTCCGCGATGGTCAGGCCCAGCCCGTGCCCGACACCCGCGCGGTCCGTCGACCCGGTGCGGAACCGGCTCGGCCCCTCGCGCAGCAGCGCCTCGGGGAAGCCCGGCCCGTGGTCGCGGACCCGTACCACCCGCCCTTCGACGTCGACCTGGATCGGCTGCCTTCCGTACCGGGCGGCGTTGGCGAGCAGGTTGCCCAGGATCCGCTCCAGCCGCCGAGGGTCGGTGCTGACGACCTCGTCCGCGACGATCCGTACGGTCGCCTCCGGCATCAGCGCCTTCACGCGCCGGCTCACGAACTCGCCCAGTGCCACCTCCTGGAGCTCCGCCCGCTCCGAGGCGCTGTCCAGCCGGGCCACCTCCAGCACGTCCTCGACCAGCGCGCGCAGCGCCTGGGCACGGTCCCGGACCAGCTCCGTCGGCCGCCCCGGGGGCAGCAGTTCGGCGGCGGTGAGCAGGCCCGTCACCGGTGTCCGCAGCTCGTGCGCGATGTCCGCGGTCACCCGCCGCTCGGCCTCCAGCCGCTGCTGGAGCGCGTCCGCCATGGCGTCCACGGCCCGCGCGAGGTCGTCCGTCTCGTCGCGGACGACGCCGCCGACCGCGTCCCGCACCCGTACGTCGGGATCGCCGTGCGCCACCCGCTGGGAGGCCGCCGCGGCCTTGCGCAGCCGGCGCGAGATCTGGCCGCCGATCAGCACGCCGAGCGCCGAACCGGCGACCACGGCCGACAGACCACCGATGACCAGGGCCCGGTCCAGGTCGTTGAGCAGGTTCGTGCTCTCCCGGAAGGGCGTGTGCAGCGACAGCACCATGCCGTTCCCGAGCGGTACGGCGGCCCACACCTCGGGCAGCCCGTGCGGATGCTCCTGGATATAGGTCCCGCGCCGCCCCGACTGCGCCTTCTGCCGCAGCTCGGCGGGCAGTTCGGGGTCATTGAGCTTGGCCCCCATGGGGGGCTTGCGCCCGGCTTCGGCGTTGCGGGAGATGAACTGCACGCGCTCCAGCTGGACATCGCGCGCGCTCTCCAGCATCGAGACACGGGCCGCGCTGTGCACCACCAGACTCAGTGCGATCGTGACGAGGGCGCCCACGGCGGCGATGGCGAGCGTGATCTTCCAGCGGATCCCCGTACGGAGGGTGAACCGTCTCATGCTTTCAGCTTGTATCCGAAGCCCCGGACCGTTTCGATCCGGTCCTGTCCGATCTTGGTGCGCAGGCGCTGGACGTGGACGTCCACGACGCGCGTGTCGCCGCCCCAGTCGTAGTCCCAGACCCGCTCCAGGAGCCGGTCCCGCGACAGGACGGTGCCGGGCGCCGAGGAGAACTCCAGCAGCAGCCGCATCTCCGTCGGCGTCAGCGCCACGGGGGCGCCCGACCTGCGCACCTCCATGCCCTCGGTGTCCACTTCCAGGTCGCCGAAGGAGAGCACCCCGCGCTCCGCGTCCGGGTCGTGGTCGGAGCCGCCGCCGGCGCCGTTGTGCGGGCCTCCCGAATGGTCGAAGCGGCGCAGCACGGCGCGGATGCGGGCGACGAGCACCGAACCGTCGAAGGGCTTGGTGACGTAGTCGTCGGCGCCCGCCTCCAGGCCCAGCACGACGTCGATGCTGTCGGCGCGCGCCGACAGCATGATGACCGGGACGGTGGACTCGTCACGGATGCGGCGGCACAGGCTCACGCCGTCCATGCCGGGGACCATCACGTCCAGCAGGGCGATGTCGGGCCGGCGAGCGCGAAACGACTCCAGGCCCGACAGGCCGTCGGGCATGGCCGTGACCGTGAACCCGTCGCGCTCCAGCGCCAGGGTCGTGGCCTCACGGATGACGTCGTCGTCCTCCACGAACAGGACATGGGTCTCGGCCATGCGCAAGCCTCGCCTCGTTCTTCTTGCTCAGTGCTCAGTTCTTCTGACTCGTGGCCGGGGCGGGCTGGGCTCCGCCGTCGACCACGTTGCTGTACTCCGAGTGCACCCGGTCCTGCTCGGTGAACTCCTCTCCGTTCCAGCGGTACGTGACCACGTCCTCGCCGGACGGATAGGCGAGCGCGTCGCTCTTCCCGTAGACCTGCTTCGTGACCACCAGATCGCCCCGGTCGATCTCCGCGTAGACGGGGGGCTGTTCGTCCGCGAACACATTCTCGTACGTGCCGCCGTCCGCCCGGTACACGTAGGAGCCGCGGCCCAGGGCGTCGACGCAGGACAGCACGTTCACGACGATGTCCGCGACGGGACCGCCGGTGACCTTCCCGTAGCTGACGTCCACCGGGTACTCCTTGCCCGTGCAGGGCTTGAGGTCCCGCTTGACCTCGGAGCTGACCTTGGGGTCCGCCATGAGCAGCGCGACCGGATCCACCTTCTTGAAGGGGGTGCCGGACGCGGAGGCCGGAGAGGTGCCCGAGGAGGGGCCGGACGGCGCGGTCCTGGAGATGGTGTCGGTGCGGGCGGGGCCGCCGTCACGCAGACCGGTGCCGCCGGTGGCGCAGCCGACCGCGAACACGGCTGTGCCGACGAGGATGATGGTCCCCGCCGACATCAGCACCAGACTTCCCCTTCCCCCGAACACGGGGGGAGAGCTTCTGCCCTTCAGATCTTGGCCGTTCAGGCCGCGCACCGCTCACGCCCCTCGTACCTCATGGTGTGGTCACCGCGCTCCAGCGCACGCAGGTCCAGGTCCCGGCTCTCCAGCTCCTGCCGGAGCCGGGCCAGGGCGCGGTGCAGAGTGCTCTTCACGGTTCCCGCCGACATTCCGAGCGCCGCGGCCGTCTCCTCGGTGCTCATCTGCTCCCAGTGTCGCAGGACGACCACACTGCGCTGCTTGGGCGCGAGCACCTTCAGGATGTCCATCAGCAGGGCGCGGTCGGCGCGCTGGTCGGAACCGTCCTCGACGGACGCGTCGGGGAGCTGCTCGGTGGGGACCTCTTCGAGCTTGCGGGCGCGCCACCACTCGGTACGAGTGTTGATCATGACCCGGCGGAGGTAGGCGTCGGCCAGAGACTTGTCGGCGATCCCGTCCCAGCGGCCGTAGGTGCGCACGAGGGCCGTCTGGAGGAGGTCCTGGGCGTCGGTGGGGTCCGGAACCAGCCGCCGGGCACTGCGCAGCAGCGCGTCCTGCCGCGTGCGTACGTACTCCTCGAACCCGAGCACCTCGCCCTGCGCCTGCGCCATCTTGGACCGCCTCCCGTTCCGTCCCACCACTCCACCGCTGTCTTACGGGGACGACGGTACGGAGGGGTTGTCACGGGCCTGTGCGAGCCAGCCTGCGGTGGGAACACGGACACCCATAGGTTGTGTAACAGTGCCTGTGAGCTGGGGTTTCCCGGCAACAAGCGGAATTGCCGACTCAGCTTCGAGGGCGGCTACGGGGGGTGGCGGACCGGTGCACGGTCCGTTCGCGAACCGTCCCGTGCGCCGTCCGCCACCTCTGCGGGCACCTCTGCGGTCAGGGCTGCGGGCGCGTCTGCGGCAGCCGGTACAGGCCGCCGCCGAGCGGCTCCACCAGCCCGTCGGACACCAGCCCGTCGAGCGCGCGGGCCCGCTGCACCGGCTCGTTCCAGACAGTGTCGAGCACGGCCTGCGGAACGGGGCCCACCGCCTCCCGCAGGACCGCCAGGAGTTTGCCGCGCACCTGCCGGTCGGTCCCGGCGTACGTCTGCCCGCGCCGCGGCGGCCCGTCGTGCGCCGGCTTCCCGGCCAGACGCCACGCGCACTGTCCGGCTACCGGGCAGCGCGTGCAGTCCGGACTCTTCGCGGTGCACACGAGCGCGCCGAGCTCCATCGAGGCCGCCGCCCAGCGGGCCGCGGTGGTCTCGTCCTGCGGCAGCAGTTCGCGGGCCAGGCGCCGCTCGGCGGCCGTGGTCGCGTTCGGCGGGTACTCGACCCCGGTGGCGGCGCGCGCGAAGACCCGCCGGACGTTGGTGTCGAGGACGGCGTGCCGCTGCCCGTACGCGAAGGAGGCCACCGCCGCCGCGGTGTACTCGCCCACCCCGGGCAGTGCGAGGAGCTGTGCGTGCTCCCGCGGTACGTCGCCCCCGTGCCGCTCCGTTATCGCGGCGGCCGCGCCGTGCAGCCGCAGGGCCCGGCGCGGGTAGCCGAGCCGTCCCCAGGCCCGTACGGCCTCACCGGGGGCCTCGGCGGCCAGGTCGGCGGGGCGGGGCCAGCGGGCGAGCCACTGCTCGTAGACCGGTAGCACCCGGCTGACCGGGGTCTGCTGGAGCATGAACTCGCTGACCATGACGCCCCAGGGGCCGGCCTCGGGGCGGCGCCAGGGCAGGTCGCGGGCGTGCTCCTCGAACCACGAGATGACGGGGGAGTGCAGCGGGTGGGAGGTGCCGGCGGGCACGTCGCGGGAGTCCTCGGGGGACAGGTCCGGCGACACGTCGGGGGAGGAAGGAGGGGATGCAGTCATGGCAGACGGCATCCTGGCACGTTTCGGACCCCGGGGGAGGACTCACCGCTCGGTCCCGGCCCGGTCAGCAGGACACCGGCCCGCATCCCGCCCGCCCGCACCGCGCGGACGCCCGCGGCCGCCGAACCGGTCAGCGCCAGGACGACGAGGGCGGCGACCGAACCGCCCAGCAGCAGGCCCAGGGCCACGTCGTGCGGGTAGTGGACACCGACGAAGACCCGGGAGAAGGCCATCAGCAGGGCGAGCGGCACCACCAGCGGCGCGAGCCGGCGCGCGGCCATGACCAGGGCCACGGCCGCGGCGCCCGCGATGGCCGCGTGGTTGCTGGGGAAGGACCCGTCGCCCGGCGGCGGGCACCCGACCAGTGAAGCCGCCGCGCCGGCGACCGCGCGGCACGGACGCTCCTCGTCCACGGTGGCCTTCACGGCCTCAGAGGCGGCGTAGGCGACGACGGTGGCCGTCGGCGCGAGGAGGGCCAGTGCCACCGCCCGGGCGTCGCCCCGGCCGCGCGCCCGCCACCAGAGGGCGGCGAGGAGCGCCCCGAAGAGCCAGAGGCCGTACCCCGTCCAGAGTTCGAAGGCCCGCTGCACCCACAGGGGCGCGGAGTGGGCGAAGCCGGTGACGGTGCGGTAGAGGCCGGAGGTGTCCATGGGTACCGAACGTACCGAAACCGGACTCATCTCCATGTAAGCCCTTTGGCCGGTTCCCGCCCGTTCCGGTTGGGCCCGCAGGATGATCATCGGCAAATCAAGTCCGCTGCGCGGCATGTGGGGCACTGATCGGGCCGCGAACCTTTGTAAGGTTCCGTTCGTGGGATCTCTGCGCAATCCGGTCGGGCCGCTCCCCTCCTCCATCTACTGGCGACGGAGGGCTGTGCTGGCGTCCGTCGTCGCGCTCCTCGCGCTCCTCGCCGTATGGACCGTCAGTTCCGGCGGGGGGAAGACGAGTACGAACGGAAAGGGCGGGGGGCGCCCCGATCCCGTCACCTCCATCACCCCGGGCCCGGCCGGCACCGGCCCCGCCATCAGCGCGGCCCCGGGCGGACGGCCCGAGTCGGGCGGTGGTGGGACCACCGGCTCCGAGGGCGGCCCGGGCGGCGGCGCGGGCAAGAACGGCGAGCCGGGCAGCGGCAGCGCCACGGGCGGGGGTTCGGGCTCCTCCGGCGGCGGCGCGGGCGGCCCGGCGGCGGTCCCCGCGGACTCCCCGCTCCCCACGTGCGCGACGTCCGCGCTCCAGTGGGAGGTCAGGAGCGCGAAGAACGAGTACGAGGCGAACGAGAAGCCCCGCCTCGAACTGGTCGCCCGCAACATCTCCGGAACCACCTGCAAGGTCGATCTCGGCCCGAAGCAGGCCGTCCTGACCATCCTTCAGGCCAGTGGCAACAAGGCGGTGTGGTCCTCGGCGGACTGCCCGACGGGTGCCGGCAACGTCTTCTTCCGGCTTCCCGCACAGGGCGAGACGAAGCATTCGCTGGACTGGGACCGCAGGTTCAGCGCGGCCGGCCAGTGCCAGTCGCCCCCGGCGGGTTCCGCGCCCCCGGACACCTACGTGGTCGAGGTCAAGTCCCCCGGCATGCCGGTGGCCCGCACCTCGTTCGTCCTCAAGCAGGACTGACCGGCGCCGACCAGCGGCGTTCTTCCTGTACCGGCCGTGGCCCTCCGCTCGGCCCCGCGCCGCACCGGACGCCGCGGCCCGGCAGGCCATCGCGGTCACCCGCGCCAGGGCGCGGCCTAGACGTAGCGCTCCAGGATGGACGATTCGGCCAGGCGGGACAGGCCCTCGCGGACGCTCCGTGCGCGGGCCTCGCCCACCCCGTCCACCGCCTGCAGGTCGTCGACGCTCGCCGCGAGCAGCTTCTGCAGACCGCCGAAGTGCTCCACCAACCGCTCGATGATCGCGCCCGGCAGCCTCGGCACCTTCGCCAGCAGCCGGTAACCGCGGGGCGACACCGCCGAGTCCAGCGTCTCGGGCGAGCCCGTGTATCCCAGCGCCCGCGCCACGATGGGCAGTTCCAGCAGCTCCGGGTGGGTCAGCGCGTCCAGCTCCGCCAGCGCCTCGTCCACCGTGCGGGAACGCTTCGCCGTCGGCTCCGGCACGTAGTCGCGGATGACCAGCTCGCGCTCCTGCTCGATCCCCACCGTCAGCTCGTCCAACTGGAGGGACAGCAGACGCCCGTCCGTGCCCAGTTCGACCACGTACTCGGCGATTTCCGTCGCGATCCGGCGGACCATTTCCAGCCGCTGCGCGACCGCCGTCACGTCACGCACCGTGACCAGGTCCTCGATCTCCAGCGCCGACAGCGTGCCCGCGACCTCGTCCAGGCGCAGCTTGTACCGCTCCAGCGTGGCCAGCGCCTGATTCGCCCGGGAGAGGATCGCTCCGGACTCCTCCAGGACCCGCCGCTCCCCGTCCACGTACAGTGCGATCAGCCGCATCGACTGCGACACCGACACCACCGGGAAGCCGCACTGCTTCGACACGCGGTCGGCCGTGCGGTGGCGCGTGCCCGTCTCCTCCGTGGGGATCGAGGCGTCCGGCACGAGCTGCACACCGGCGCGCAGGATCTTGGTGAGGTCCTTGTCGAGGATGAGCGCGCCGTCGAGCTTGCACAGCTCGCGCAGTCTGGTCGCGGTGAACTCCACGTCCAGCACGAAGCCGCCCGTGCACATCGCCTCGACGGCCTTGTCCATGCCCAGGACGATGAGGCCGCCGGTGTTGCCCCGCACGATCCGCTCAAGGCCGTCGCGCAGCGGCTGACCAGGTGCGACCGCGCTCAGCGAGGCGCGCATGAGGGCGTCGTGCCTGGAGCTCGCGCCGGACTTCCCGGGTGCTGATGCCCCGTCCTTGGCTGCCACTGCACTCCTCCGGTCGCGGGTTGCGCCGCTCGGCACGGGGGCACGAGGACGTGCGCACGGCCGGGCGGACCAGCCCAAAGTCTACCGGCGCGTGCTGCGGCCCCACCGGGGCTTGGCCAGGTGGGGCCCGGTGGGGGGCCGCGCGGCCCCCCTGACCAGCGTGGCGACCGGCCGGTCGGACGGGCCGATCTTGGCGGTCCGGCCGGTTCGATCATGCTCGGCCGTGAGTACGGCGGGCTGTGAGCAAGGCGGGCTGTGAGCCCGGCCGGTGGTCCGGCCCCTCGGGCAGGGCTGCTCGGGCACGGCCTACCTCGCGGCCCCGGCCCCCGCCCGCTCGCTGCTCTCCTTGCTCTCCCTGGCCGCCGTACGGGAGCGCCCGCGCGGCAGCACCCGCAGCGCGTCGCCCATGTCGGCCACTTCGGTGACCTTCATCCCCGGTGGCACCTTGCCCGGGTCGGTCGGCACCAGCGCGTGGGTGAAGCCCAGCCGGTGCGCCTCCGCCAGCCGCCGCTGTACGCCCGTCACCCGCCGCACCTCGCCGGCCAGGCCGACCTCGCCGATGGCCACCAGGTTCTTCGGGAGCGGGACGTCGCTGGCGGCGGACGCCAGCGCGAGCGCGATCGCCAGGTCCGCGGCCGGCTCGGTGAGCTTCACACCGCCCACGGTGGCGCTGTAGATGTCGCGTTTGCCGAGCGCGGTGATCCTGCCGCGCTGCTCCAGCACCGCCAGCATCATCGAGACGCGCGAGGTCTCCAGGCCCGAGGTGGTCCGCCGGGGGGAGGGGATCTGCGAGTCGACGGTCAGCGCCTGCACCTCGGCGACCAGTGGCCGCTTCCCCTCCAGGGTGACGGTCAGGCACGTTCCCGGGACGGCCTCGGCACGCCGGGTCAGGAACAGCCCGCTCGGGTCGGCCAGCCCGGTGATGCCCTCGTCGTGCAGTTCGAAGCAGCCGACCTCGTCGGTGGCGCCGTACCGGTTCTTCACGCCGCGCACGAGCCGTAGCCGCGCGTGCCGGTCTCCCTCGAAACTCAGCACCACGTCGACGAGGTGTTCCAGGAGCCGGGGGCCGGCGATGGCCCCGTCCTTGGTGACGTGGCCGACGAGCAGGGTGGCCATGCCCCGCTCCTTGGAGGCCCGGATCAGCGCGCCCGCCACCTCCCGCACCTGGGCCATGCCGCCGGGCGCGCCGTCGATCTCGGGGGAGGCGACGGTCTGTACGGAGTCCAGGACGAGCAGGGAGGGCTGCACGGCGTCGAGGTGCCCGAGCACCGCGGACAGGTCGGTCTCGGCCGCGAGGTACAGGTGGTCGCTCAGCGCGTTGATGCGGTCCGCCCGCAACCGGACCTGGCTCGCCGATTCCTCACCCGTCACGTACAGCGTGCGGTGCGTGTCGCTGGAGGCCTTCGCCGCGACGTCCAGCAGCAGCGTGGACTTCCCCACGCCGGGCTCGCCGGCCAGCAGCACGACGGCGCCGGGCACGAGCCCGCCGCCCAGGACGCGGTCCAGCTCGTCCACACCGGTGCTGCGCGCGGTCGCCGTCCGCCCGTCGACCTGGGCGATCGGCAGCGCGGCGGTCGACACCCGGCCGGCCGCGGTGGTCCGTACGGCGGGTGCCCCCATCTCCTCGACGGTGCCCCAGGCCTGGCACTCGGGACACCGGCCGAGCCACTTGGCCGTCGTCCAGCCGCACTCGGTGCAGCGGTAGGACGGTCGGTCCTTGGCGGATGAGCGAGAGGTGCGGGCAGCCATGCGCTCACGGTAGCCGCCCGCACCGACAGCCCGGTCCGCGGTGCCGGTCCGGGCACCCGCGGGGCGGTCGTCAGAGCCGTCGTCAGAGCCGTCGTCAGTGCACCGCCGATCTGTTCACCCTTAAGGGCTAAAACCGGGGAAGGCTTCCCAGGCGCCCCCGGCGCGCCGCCTACGGTCGCCAGGTGAACAGCAGCAACCAGGCACACCCTTCGCCGCGCACCGGCGCACACCGGGCGCACGGGCGCACGCCTCACGAGGAGGAACGGCCGCGCCCCTTCCGGTACGAGCCGTACCTCGACGGCCTGTTCACCTATTGCCTGTCGGTCCTGTGCGACCACGACACCGCGACCGACGTGCTCGCAGACGTCCTCGCCGTGGCCGAGCGGTATCCCGGTCGCTGCCCTGACGAGGGCGACCGGCGGGCTTGGCTCTACGCGCTCGCCCGCTGGGGCTGCCTGCGCCGGCTGGCGGAGCAGCGGCGCGTTCGGCAGGGAGCGCATTCCGCCAAGCGTGCGCCGGAGCACGCCGGGCGCGACCATGCGCCGGGGGGCGCAGCCTTCGACGGCCCGGCCGCGGAGCCCCGCCGGCAGCTTGACGTGAGCGCCTACCGCCGTACCGAGCTGGCACGTCTTGCCTGGCCGGAGGCCGCAGGGACCACCCCCGCCCAGCGCGAGGCACTCGAACTCGCCGTCCGCCACCGCCTCGCCGTCCCCGAACTCGCCGCGGTCCTCGGCACGCCCCCCGCCGCCGCCCGGGAGCTCCTGACCGGTGCCGCCTGCGAGGTGGAGCGCACCCGAGCCGCCCTCGCCGTCGTCGAGACCGGCGGCTGTCCCGGTGTCGTCCAGCTCACCGGCGGCGACGCGGACGGCAACAGCGGCGACGTCCTGCTGTCCAGCACCCTGCGCACCGAGCTCGTCCGGCACGTCGACGACTGCCCGAGGTGCCGGCGCGTCGCCGAACGCGTGGGCGCCGCCGCGCCGTGGCCCGGCTCCGGCGGCGTGGACACCGCCGCGCTGCCGCTCGTACCCGCCCCGCGCACCGCCGTCCACGCGGCGATGCACCGCTCCGGTCGGGGGCGCGGCCCCGCCCCCCGCTTCGACCGCACCGGCTTCCCGATGGACCCCAGGGACCGCGCGGCTCGCCGGGACCGGATGCGGGCCCGGGCGGTGACCACCACCGTCGTGGCCACCGTCGTCGCGGCCCCGGTCCTGGCGCTGTGGGCCTCGTACCGCGGCGAGCCCGGCACCGGCGAGCCCGCCGGCAGCGGCTCCCCCCGTATCTCCGCCAGCGAGACCGAGCTTCCGACCTCCCGGATCGACGGGCGCCCGCTGACCGCCTACGAAAACGCGGGCAACGCGGCCGTCACCACCGGTGGCCCCGACTTCGCCGACAACAGCGACTCCTCCGACGTCTCCGTCGAGGTGATCAGCACCGGCCCGCCCGCCACCCCCGACCAAGCCGGCGCCCCCGGCAGGCTCTCGGTCGCCGCGTCCTCGCGGGGCGCCCTCACCCTGCTCACCCTCACCGCCTCGGGCGGCGCCCCGGTGAACTGGCGACTCTGGTCCGACGCACCCTGGCTGCGGGCGAGCCGCACCGCGGGCACGCTCGCGCCCGGGGAGTCCGTCACCCTGCACATCGCCGTCGACCCCGAGGCGCAGCCGGTCGGCGCCTGGACCGCCCGGGTCGGGGTCGACCCGACCGGCGCGGTGATCTCCGTCCGGGGCCGCGGCCGGCCCCCGTCGACGCCCGTCCCGCAGCCGGAACCGACTCAGCCCGCGAGCCCGCCGCCGTCACCGGATCAGACGCAGGGACCCGCGCCGACGCCGTCCCCCACGGAGCCGACGATCCCTCCGCCGTCCCCGACCCCCGCGCCGACCCCGACGGACGGCGCGGGCGCAACGGCTTCCCCCGCGCCCGACCCGCCACCGTCGGAGCCGTCGGGCGGCTGACCCGGGGTGACGCCGGGTGACGGCCGGTGACGCGGCCGGGGGTCGGCAAGGCCTGCGGAGTCGCCAGGGAGCCGACGCGGCCCTGCGAAGGCCGGCGACCGACCGGGCGGGGCTTCGGCTACGGGGCCGGATCCGCCGGATGCGGAGCCATCGGCAGGAGCGAGGCCAGCCGGGCCTCGCACAGCTGCACCAGCGCCTCGTACCCCTCCTGGCCCATCAGCTCCGTCAGCTCGGCGCGGTACGACACGTAGACGGGGTCCCCGGCGCCGTGCGCGGAGGTCGCCGACGTGCACCACCAGTGCAGGTCGTGGCCGCCCGGGCCCCAGCCCCGGCGGTCGTACTCGCCGATCGACACCTGGAGCACCCGGGTGTCGTCGGGCCGGTCGATCCAGTCGTAGGTCCGGCGGATCGGCAGCTGCCAGCAGACGTCCGGCTTGGTCTCCAGCGGCTCACGGCCCTCCCGCAGCGCGAGGATGTGGAGCGAGCAGCCGGCCCCCGCGGGGAACCCCGGCCGGTTCAGGAAGATGCACGCCCCGTCCCAGCGGCGGGTCTGCTTCTCCCCGTCGTCGTCGTGCTGGGTCCACCCGCTCTCGCTGCCGACGTCGTGGAACTGCCACAGCTCGGGCGTCAGCCGGGCCACGTGCTCCGCGACGCGCTTCTCGTCGTCCTCGTCGGAGAAGTGCGCGCCGAGCGTGCAGCAGCCGTCCGAGGCCCGGCCCGCCTGGATGCCCTGGCAGCCGCTGCCGAAGATGCAGGTCCACCGGGAGGTCAGCCAGGTCAGGTCACAGCGGAAGACCTGCTCGTCGTCGGCGGGGTCGGGAAACTCCACCCAGGCCCGAGGGAAGTCGAGCCCCTTCTCGTCGGCCATGGCCTTGGCCTTTCCGGGCTTGAGGGGCTTGAGCTGTTTGAGGGGCTTGGGGGGTTTGCCGTTCGCTGCCTCTGCGTCCCGGGTGCGTGCGCCCTGGTCGTCCTTGCCCGTGTCCTTCTCCGACCGGGTCTTGTTGGCCTTCTTCGTATTTGGCACAAACCCAAGCCTAAGCGCCCCTTACGCGACCCCCGAGCGTTCCTCGCAGTAGCGTTTCCCCCTATGAGACTCGGTGTCCTCGATGTGGGTTCGAATACGGTCCATCTGCTGGTGGTGGACGCGCACCCCGGCGCGCGCCCGCAGCCGGCGCACTCGCACAAGGTGGAGATAAGGCTGGCGGAGCTCCTCGACGACGCCGGGGCCGTCACCCCGGCGGGAGTCGAGCGCCTGCTGTCCGTCATCAACGAAGCGGTGCAGGCCGCCGAGGACAAGGGCTGCGAGGACGTCCTCCCCTTCGCCACGAGCGCGGTGCGCGAGGCGACCAACGCGGACGAGGTACTGGCCCGGGTCAAGGCCGAGACCGGCGTCGACCTGCCGGTCCTCAGCGGCGAGGACGAGGCGCGCCTCACCTTCCTCGCCGCGCGCCGCTGGTTCGGCTGGTCCGCCGGGAAGCTGCTGGTCCTGGACATCGGCGGCGGCTCCCTGGAGATCGCGTACGGCATCGACGAGGACCCGGACGCCGCCGTCTCCCTCCCGCTGGGCGCGGGCCGCCTCACGGCGGGCTGGCTCCCCGGCGACCCGCCCGACGCCCTGGACATCCGGGCGCTGCGGCGGCACGTACGGGCGGAGATCGCGCGGACGGTTCGGGAGTTCAGCCGCTTCGGCGCCCCCGACCACGTGGTGGCGACGTCGAAGACGTTCAAGCAGCTGGCCCGCATCGCGGGCGCGGCCCGCTCGGCGGACGGCCTGTACGTGCAGCGCGACCTCAGCCGCAAGGCCCTGGAGGAATGGGTCCCGCGCCTGGCCGCGATGACGACGACCCAGCGCTCCGCCCTCCCCGGGGTCTCGGAGGGCCGGGCGAACCAGCTCCTGGCGGGTGCGCTGGTCGCCGAGGGTGCCATGGACCTCTTCGGCGTGGACGAGCTGGAGATCTGCCCGTGGGCCCTGCGCGAGGGCGTGATCCTGCGCCGCCTGGACCACCTCCCGACCTCGGGGGCTGGTCAGATGGCGTGACCCGGGGGGAGCTCGGCGGACTCGATGTTGTCGACCGCCGTGGAGAATTCGCGGCCGGACGGGCCTCGTACGTACGCCAGCTCCACCCAGTAGGGGTGGAGCGAGGTCGACACGTCCTCGTTGATCACGGCCATCAGCTCGCCTTCGACGCCGCTGGCCACATCACGCACGCGATGTCGTAGCAGCGGGTGCGGCATATACGTGTAGCGCTCAGTCATCGTGGGGCTCCTCGGCGATGCCGATGAAGCGTTCCCATCCGACCAGCGCGCGGTCGAGGAGCTCCTGGCTCGGCTCGGGAACCGCAGTCGGCTCGGAGCAGGCGCCGTCGGCGATGTCGAGACCGAGCACGCCATGAGCGCAGCTGTGGATGATTCGGTTGACCATACTCACGTCCCTTCGTCGGCAGCCGCGGGTGCGTTCCCCGCCCATCGATCGCCGTGACCGCGTCGCGTCACCCGGTTCCGGGCTTCGGCGATCCCGCGCAACGAACCTATGGTCGCGCTGAGTGCGGTAGGACTGACTGTGGGTACGTGTTACTGCAAGGCTCGCGCCGGGGAGCGTGCACATGGCCGGAGGACCAATCACTGGCACGATCGCGGGATTCGTGCTGCGTACGGCTCGCGAGTCGATCCCCCGGACACAGTCGGCGACAGCAGAGGCTCTGGGGGTCGACCTGTGCACCGTGCAGGGCTGGGAGTCGGGCCGACGACCACTCGCGAACATGCGGGCGGGAGATCTGGTCGGTCTGCGGCGCCGTTTGGCTGCCATGGGTGCGGAAACGTCGGTCGTGGGGATGCTGGACGCCGCGATGGACGCGGACCGGATCATCGGTGCCACCCTCAACCGCACCGATGGGCCGCACCCTCTGTCGGAGTGGGTGCACACCAGGGATACCGCGCACATGCTCGCCTGGGCTCTCACGGGGGCTCGTCCACCGTCACTCGCGAAGATCCCCCTTCGGCGCAGGCGAGGACCGGCAGCGGCCTCTCCGCTCCTTCCGCTGCGTGATCGCGCTGCCTTCTTCGGGGAACTGCGGACCACAGCGGAGGCAGCACAGCGGACCGGTCCCCAAGGCGTTCTGCTTCACCGGCAGGCCCTCTACCTGACCTCGTACGACATGAGTCCCGAAGCCGCGGCGTGGACCGCCCAGGCACTCCATGCCCGGCGGGATCTGCTGGCGCGGCGGGGGTGGACGCCGCAATGGGCAGAGGCGCGGTCGACGGCGACCGCTCTCGCTCGCCTCGGCGACCCGGTCCCGTTGTTGGACTTCATCGAGCGCGCGATCGTGGGTGATGACGCGGGAGAGGCAGCCAACCTGAACTACTGGGCCTACTGGCTGGGTGGTACACGACTGCCCCAGTCCGACGACCTCTTCATGCGAGACCGGCAGTTGACCGGCTGGGATCCGGTCACGCTGCTGCGAGGACTGACCTACGGGCTGCACGGAGCAGCTGGCTATGTGGACTTGTACGCGCACACCCTGTGGGCCCTGCTGACGGTCCATCCATGGCTGGCCCAGGCGTCGGGCGGACTGGTGCGTGAGCTGGCCGAGCGGACGGAGTGTCTGTTGGACGGGGGGCGTGTATCTGAAAGATCCCGCCGCGAACTGAGCACGGTGAACTACGTTCTACGTGATCGAACCTGAAACCGGAGGGTCACCACATGGCAGACGAGACGGCGAACGCGCAGGGTACGGCCGGGTTCCTCTTCGAGATGGGTGTGCTCAAGAACGCCAAGCGGACCGGCTGGTGGTTCACGGGCAACAACAACCCCGAGTCGATCGCAGAGCACTCGTTCCGTGTCGGAATCGTCGGCGCCGTTCTGGCCATGATGGAGGGCGTGGACCCTGCCAAGGTGGCACTGATGTGTCTGTTCCACGACACGCAGGAGACCCGGATCGGCGACATTCCGCACATCGGCCGCCGTTACATCGACGCGGCGACGAACGAGACGGTCACCGCCGACCAGGTCGCCGCGGCGCATCCGGCGGTGAAGGCCGGCGTGCAGCGCGTGGTGGGCGAGTACGAGAGTGGCGACAGCCCTGAGGCGATCGTGGCCAAGGACGCCGACAAGCTGGAGTGTCTGGTGCAGGCGGTCGAGTACCGGGCCCAGGGCTACAGCTTGGTGCAGGACTGGATCGATACCTCGCTGAGCAGCCTCAAGACGGCTTCGGCCCAAGCCCTCGCCGAGGCCGCCCTGACCATGTCACCGCTGGAGTGGCGGAAGACCTTCCTCGGGGAGTGATCCTCTGCCGGGCACCGGACTCCGGTCCGGTGGCCGGGGGAGGGGGAAGAAGCCCGGGCGGAACGCCACCGCGTCCGCCGGCGGGCCTGTCGGTGCCGTTCGGCAGGATGGTGAGCATGAGTCACACCATCTCGTACTCGACGGCTGACAAGGCCGACGTGCTGGCCTTCCTGGGCAGCAAGGGCGATCTCACGCCGGATCAGCTGCGCCGCCTGGAGAGCATGCGGCGGTACGCCAGGATCCGTCAGGACGACCTCGACCACCAGGAAGTGGACTGGGGGCTGTCCGTCCCCGACGCCCTGGAGCACCTCATAGCCGGGCACAGCGACGCGGACGCGGACTGTGCGGGCAACGCGTACACCACCGCCCTGCAACTGGTCATCGACCGCAACGCCTCGGACCCGGGCCACCTGGGCACCTACTCCCGGCCCAGCACCTTCTTCGGGCTGGTCGACGACGAGATGCGGCGCCTCGGGGTGCCCGCCGACCTGCTGCCCCACGGGTTCCTCTACGGCGGGCTGCCCGACGAGTTCCCGTTCCTCCCCTCGTCGATGGACGGGTACCCGGCTATCGGCCACCTGCCGCTCGCCAGGACCAAGGCGGCTGCCGAGGCCTACCGGGCCGTCCTGGACCGGATGGACCCGGACTTCCACCACGACGTGCGGGAGCTCATCGAGAAGTTGGAGTTCGAGCACGGGGAATGGGAGAGCGCGACGAAGGACCTCGACTGGTACACCCAGGACACGCTCTTCTTCAGCCTCACGTGACCGGTGGGATCGGGCCCGCGTGGCGGTCGTCACGTACCGCGCGGGCGCGGGCCCCGTACCCTGTCCCCGTGGCAGAACCCGTCCGTATCCCGACCGCGAAAGTCGCCCTGTCCACCGCCTCCGTCTATCCGGAGTCCACGGCGACCGCCTTCGAGATCGCCGCACGCCTCGGATACGACGGCGTCGAGGTCATGGTGTGGACGGATCCGGTGAGCCAGGACATCGACGCACTGCGCCGCCTGTCGGACCAGCACCAGGTGCCCGTCCTCGCCGTCCACGCCCCCTGCCTGCTGATCACCCAGCGGGTGTGGTCCACCGATCCGTGGGTCAAGCTGCAGCGCGCCCGGTCGGCGGCCGAGAGGCTCGGCGCGTCCACCGTCGTCGTGCACCCGCCGTTCCGCTGGCAGCGCCAGTACGCCCGGGAGTTCGTCTCCGGCATCTGGCGGATGGCGGAGGAGACCGACGTGCGGTTCGCTGTGGAGAACATGTACCCGTGGCGGTACCGCGACCGCGAGATGCTCGCCTATGCGCCCGAGTGGGACGTGACGAAGGACGACTACCGGCACTTCACCGTCGACCTGTCGCACACCGCGACCGCCCGTACGGACGCGACCGCGATGATCGACCGGATGGGGGAGCGGCTGGCGCACGTGCATCTCGCCGACGGCAACGGCTCGGCGAAGGACGAGCACCTGGTCCCGGGCAGGGGGACGCAGCCCTGCGCCGAACTGTTGGACCGGCTGGCCCGGAGCTCCTTCGACGGCCATGTGGTGATCGAGGTCAACACGCGGCGTGCGATGTCCTCGGCCGAGCGCGAGGCCGACCTCGCCGAGGCGCTGGCCTTCACCCGCCTGCACCTGGCCACCGCCGGGCACGACCGGGCCCGCCGACCGTGACCGGGGGGAGCACGCCGCGCCGTCGGGGGCCGGGCCGGCCCCGCCAGGACGAGGCCGAGGAGGGGCCGGGCACCCAGGAGCGCATCCGGCTCGCTGCCCGTGAGGTGTTCGCGGAGCGCGGCTACGACAAGACGTCCGTGCGCGGCGTCGCGAAGGTCGCCGGGGTGGACCCGGCCCTGGTGCACCACTACTTCGGCAGCAAGGACGACCTCTTCGCCGCGGCCATCGAGATCAGCATCGAGCCGGCCCTGGAGGTCCCCGCCGTCATCGGGGAAGGGCCGGAGGGCATCGGCGAGCGGCTGGCTCGCTACTTCCTGGGCGTCTGGGAGAACCCGGTCACCCGGGCGCCGCTGCTGGCCGTGATCCGCTCCGCGCTCACCCACGAGGCCGCCGCGAAGGTGCTGCGCGGGCTGGTGCTGCGCAGGCTCCTGGAGCGGGTGGCCGCCGACCTGGACGTGCCTGATCCGACCTTCCGCGCCGAGCTCGCCGCCTCCCACATGGTCGGCATCGCGATCCTGCGCTACGTGCTGCAGGTCGAGCCCCTCGCATCCGCGGACACCGAGGACATCGTGGCGCTCGTGGCGCCCACGCTGCAGCGGTACCTGACCGAGGACTGAGCCGCCCGTCCCGTCATGCGGACGGGGCGTCCGGATCGCGGGCGGTGGGCGTAGCCTCGTATCTGAGCCATATCCGCAGTCGCGGCTGACCGTACAGCCGCACTCATGGGGAGTGAACCGCATGCCCGAGCTGAGGTCCCGCACCGTCACCCACGGCCGCAACATGGCGGGCGCCCGCGCCCTGATGCGCGCGTCGGGCGTAGCGAGCGAGGACATCGGCAAGCCGATCATCGCGGTCGCCAACTCCTTCACCGAGTTCGTTCCCGGTCACACGCACCTGGCGCCCGTCGGCCGGATCGTCTCCGACGCCATCCGCGCGGCCGGTGCGATCCCCCGGGAGTTCAACACGATCGCCGTCGACGACGGCATCGCGATGGGCCACGGCGGCATGCTCTACTCCCTGCCGTCCCGCGACCTGATCGCGGACAGCGTGGAGTACATGGTCGAGGCGCACTGTGCCGACGCCCTGATCTGCATCTCCAACTGCGACAAGATCACCCCCGGCATGCTGATGGCCGCCATGCGCCTCAACATCCCGGCCGTGTTCGTCTCCGGCGGACCCATGGAGGCCGGCCAGGCCGTCCTCGTCGACGGCACCGTCCGCAAGCTGGACCTCATCGACGCCATGGTGGACGCCTCCAACGAGAACGTCTCCGACGAGGACGTGCTCCGCATCGAGGAGAACGCCTGCCCCACCTGCGGTTCGTGTTCCGGCATGTTCACCGCCAACTCGATGAACTGTCTGGCCGAGGCCATCGGCCTGGCCCTCCCGGGCAACGGCTCGGTCCTCGCCACGCACACCGCCCGCCGCGCCCTGTACGAGGACGCGGGCCGCACGGTCGTGGAGATCACCAAGCGCTACTACCAGGACGGCGACGAGTCCGTCCTCCCCCGCAGCATCGCGACCCGCGAGGCCTTCGAGAACGCCATGGCCCTCGACATCGCGATGGGCGGCTCCACCAACACGATCCTGCACCTGCTGGCCGCCGCGCAGGAGGCGGGCCTGGACTACGACCTGAAGGACATCGACGCCGTCTCGCGCCGCGTCCCGTGCCTGGCCAAGGTCGCCCCGAACGTGGCGCCCGGCGGCACGTACTACATGGAAGACGTCCACCGGGCCGGCGGCATCCCCGCCATCCTCGGCGAGCTGCACCGCGGCGGACTCCTCAACAAGGACGTGACGACCGTCCACTCCGCGGGCCTGGAGGACTGGCTGGCCCGGTGGGACGCCCGCTCCGGCACGGCCACCGACACGGCCATGGAGCTGTGGCACGCGGCCCCCGGCTGTGTCCGCTCCGCCACCGCCTTCTCGCAGTCCGAGCGCTGGGACACCCTCGACCTCGACGCCGAGGGCGGCTGCATCCGCTCCGTGCAGCACGCGTACTCCAAGGACGGCGGCCTCGCGGTGCTGCGCGGCAACATCGCCGCCGACGGCTGCGTCGTGAAGACGGCCGGTGTCGACGAGTCGATCTGGACCTTCGAGGGGCCGGCGGTCGTCTGCGAGTCGCAGGACGAGGCCGTCGACAAGATCCTGCGCAAGGAGATCAAGGCGGGCGACGTCGTCGTCATCCGCTACGAGGGCCCGCGCGGCGGCCCCGGCATGCAGGAGATGCTCTACCCGACGTCCTTCCTCAAGGGCCGCGGCCTCGGCAAGGTCTGCGCGCTGGTGACGGACGGCCGCTTCTCCGGCGGCACCTCCGGTCTGTCCATCGGCCACGCCTCCCCGGAGGCGGCGTCCGGCGGCGACATCGCGGTCGTCGAGGACGGCGACCTGATCCGCATCGACATCCCGAACCGGTCCATCGAGATCGTCGTCGACGATGCCACGCTGGCGGCCCGCCACGAGGCTCTCGGCGGCGTCTACGCCCCGAAGAATCGAGAGCGCAAGGTCTCCGCGGCCCTGCGCGCCTACGCCGCGATGGCCACCAGCGCCGACAAGGGCGCGGTCCGCGACGTGACCCGGCTGGGCTGACCCGGCCGGCCCCGGCAGCGACGCCCCCGCACCGCACGGTGCGGGGGCGCCCGCGTCCGAGCTCCGGGCGGGACGCCGCCCGGGCTCCGCGCCGCCGGGCCGTTCACCAGCGGGCGGGATCGCCCGCGTCCACGGCGAACACCGATCCGTCGGGCGCGCCCGCGAACACCCGCCCGCCGCCGGCCACCGGCGCCGGCAGGGTCGACGCGTAGGTGTCCTTGCCGTCCGCCATCCGCGGCCTGGTCTGGCCCGCCGGCCTGCCGTCGGCCGCGTCGAAGGCCAGCAGCCGCCCGTCCGGCGCCGTCAGGTGGACCCGCCCGTCGGCGACCACCGGACGGGAGGCCACCGTCACGCCCGTCTCCAGCCGCCACCGCTCCTTGTCGGCGCCGACGGCCACCAGCGGGCCGGAGGTCCCGAACAGGTACGTGACCCCGTCCCGGTCCACCGCCGCCTCCGCGTCGAACAGCGGAGCGGTGAGCCGTACCCGCTGCGCGGTGCGCGCCGTCAGATCGGCGCGCACGACGGCGGTGGTCCGGGAGGAGGCGTCGACGTCCATCAGGTACAGGCCGCCGTGCGCGGCGCCGACGGGCCGCAGCCGCCCCGCCGTACGGAACTGCCGGGTCACGCTCCCGCTCGCCGGGTCGACCGCGGCGAGCTGGGTGGATCCGCTGCCGTCGGGCGTCACCGCGTACAGCTCCGGTGCCGCGCCGCCCTCCGGCCCGCCGCCGCTCCACCACACGGAGCCGACCCCGCCGATCTGCCGGGTCCAGCGGGCGGTGCCGGACGCCGCGTCCAGTGCGGTGACGCTGCCGTCGGTGCCCACCAGCAGCACCTGCGAGCCCGCGGGCACCGCCTGGGAGCCTGCGGGCAGTCCGCGCCGCCAGCGTTCGGCGCCCGTGGCCGGGTCCAGGGCCTGGAGCGTCCCGCTGCCGGGTGCCACGACGAGGACCCGTCCGCCGGCGTGCAGGGGCGTGGCAGGGGCGGGCGTCCCCTTCGCGGGGGCGGCCGCGGGTGACTCCAGGGCCCACACCGTCGAACCGTTCACGGGGTCCAGCCGGGCCGCCAAGAGGCCCGGTCCGGCGCAGTACAGGGCCTCCGCCTGCCAGGAACAGGCCCCGATCCGGCTGCCCGTCCCGGGCTTGCCGAGGGGGACCGACCAGGGGGCGAAGTTCTTCACCGGCGTCGGATCCGCCTGGGCGGCGATCTGGGCGGGAGAGGATCCGGCGGCTGTCCCGTGGCGGAGGTACCCGCCGACGGCACCGCCCACCAGCAGCAGCCCGATCCCCGCTGCCACCGCGATCCGGGCCCGCCGCCGGCCCGGGACCCGGGGTTCGGGCCCGGCGGGGATCCGCTCCCGGCGGTGGGTGAGCAGCTCGGCCCCGTCGGGCTGCCGCGGCCGGGGGATGAAGGCCTGGGTGTCCTCGGCGGTCGGGTACGCGACCGCCCGCATCTCGGCGATCAGCTCCTCGGCGGTGGGCCGCTCCCGCGGGTCCTTGGCCAGGCACCGCTCGACGAGCGGTACGAGCTGCCGGGGCAGCCCGCTCAGGTCGGGCTCGCTGTGCACCACCTGGTACGCCACCAGGTAGTGGCTGTCGGAGTCGAAGGGGCCGCGGCCCGTCGCCGCGTGCACGAGCACCGCGCCGAGGGCGAAGACGTCCGCGGCCGTCCCCACCTCGCGCGGCCGCTGGAACTGCTCGGGTGCCATGAACGGCGGGGTGCCGATCAGCTTTCCGGTCTCGGTCCGCAGGTCGCTGTCGGCCGGCCGGGAGATCCCGAAGTCGATGACCCGCACGCCGTCGGGCGCCATGAGCACGTTGCTGGGCTTGAGGTCGCGGTGGACCACCCCCGCCCGGTGGATGTCGCGCAGGGCCTCCGCCAGGCCGGCCGCGAGCCGGGCCAGCTCGGTACGGTCGAGCACCTTCTCGCGGACGCGTTCGGAGAGCGTCGGCGCGTCGATGAACAGGGTGGCCATCCAGGGCCGTTCGGCGTCGGGGTCGGCGTCCACGACGGGTGCGGTGAACGCCCCGCTCACGCGCCGGGCGGCCGCGACCTCCTGCCGGAAGCGGGCCCGGAACTCCGGGTCCACGGCATGCTCGGCGTGCACGATCTTGACGGCGAGTTTCAGCCCCGAGCCGGACGTGGCGAGGTGGACGACGCCCATACCTCCGGAGCCGAGCACCGCTTCGAGCCGGTACTGCCCGGCGTACTCCGGAAAGCCCGCGTAGTCCGCGCGCAGCGAATGCACCGCTCACCACCCCCGCCGGAGCCTAGTCGATGACCCGTACGCATCTCCAAGGTCCTGCTACCCTGCGCGAGTTGCGCACGGCAACGCCCATGGGGGGAGATTTCGCATGTCGGTGGAGAACGATTCGAGCCAAGTTCAGAGCCTTGCTTCGGGCTCCGGCTACCCGTCCTATCCGGTCGCGCCCGGCTACCGGCTGAACGTCCGCAGCGGGCCCGGTACCAACTACTCGGTGATCGACGTCCTGCCGGTCGGCGCGATCGTCACGCTGCGCTGCCAGACCGAGGGCACCACGGTCTCGGGCCCGTACGGCACGTCCAGCATCTGGGACTGCATCGGGAACGGCCGCTTCGTCTCCGACGCGTACATAAAGACCGGCAGTGACGGCTATGTGGTCACGCGCTGCGGCTGACCCGTCTGACACGTGAGACACACCCGGCCCGGGCGGCCCGGCGGGGGATAATCGCCGCTGTGAGCGACGACCAGCGAGACCAGACCCCCGCCGAGCCGGCCGGCGCGGCTGCCCCGGCCCGGGCCGCGGCCTCGGAAGCGACCGGGCCGGTGCCGCCCGCGGGCCCGCAGCCCGAGCCGCTCCGCTTCTTCGGCACCACCTGGGTGAACCACGAGAACGGCTACGGCCTGCGCCGCGCCGCCCTCGCCGTCGGCTCCCTGGTCACGGCCACCGCCGCCGCCGTGCTGCTGCGCCTCTCCTACGAAGGCTTGGAGATCGGCGACGTCGGCCCCTTCCTCAGCATCTCCGTCGTCGTCCTCTTCGCGATCGCCAGTGCCATCGCCTTCGTCAAGACGTGGGACTCCTTCAGCCGGCGCCCGGCCCCGTCCTCCGACGAGGCCGCCCTCAAGGGTCTGAAGACGATCGGCTTCATCGGTTCCCTCATCGCCTACTCCCTGCGCTGCCTGACCGAGGCCCCGGGCGAGAAGCTGCACCGTGCCGAGTACGAGCGCGCCCGGGCCGAGTACGCCCGCCGCCGCAGCACCCGTACGGGCAACCCGGCCGCCCGCCGCCCCAAGCGCAAGAAGCAGTAGTCGGCGGCCGGGCCTCCGCACGTCCGCGCGTCCTCGTTCTTCCTGGTTGTTGACGCCCGGCCACCCCCAGGAGCATTATTCATCACATGATGAATAAAGAAGCCGGCGGTGACCAGGCCGCTGTGCACGCCCACGGCCTGACCGTCCGCCGCGGCACCGGCCGCACCCCGCGCACCGTCATCTCCGACATCGCCTTCGACGTCCCCCGAGGCCGCATCACCGGCCTCCTCGGCCCCTCCGGCTGCGGCAAATCCACCCTCCTGCGGGCCATCGTCGGCACCCAGGCCCACGTCACCGGCACCCTCGACGTCCTCGGCCGCCCCGCCGGCCACGCCGACCTGCGCTCCCGCATCGGCTACGTCACCCAGGCGCCCTCCGTCTACGACGACCTCACCGTCCGCCAGAACCTCGACTACTTCGCCGCGATCCTCGACCCCGGCCGCGCCGCCGCAGCCCGCCGCGCCGAAGCCGTGGACCGCGCCATCACCGACGTCGACCTCACCGCCCGCGCCGGCGCCCTCGCCGGCAACCTCTCCGGCGGCCAGCGCAGCCGCGTCTCCCTCGCCGTCGCCCTGCTCGGCACCCCCGAGCTCCTGGTCCTCGACGAACCCACCGTCGGACTCGACCCCGTCCTGCGCCGCGACCTGTGGAACCTCTTCCACCACCTCGCCGCCACCCGCGGCGCCACGCTCCTGGTCTCCTCCCACGTCATGGACGAGGCCGAGCGCTGCCACGACCTGCTCCTCATGCGCGAAGGCCGCATCCTCGCCCAAGGCACCCCCGACGCCCTGCGCACCCGCACCCACTCCGCCACCGTCGAGGAGGGCTTCCTCCGCCTCGTCGACGAGGCCGACACCCTCGCCGCCCAGGAGCAGACCCGATGAACGCCGCCCGCACCGCCGCCACCGCCGCCCGCGTCCTGCGCCAGCTCCGCCACGACCCGCGCTCCATCGCCCTGATGGTCCTGGTGCCCGTCCTGATGCTCACCCTGCTGCGCTTCGTCTTCGACGGCAGCCCCCGCACCTTCGACACCATCGGCGCGTCACTCCTCGGGATCTTCCCCCTCATCACCATGTTCCTGGTGACCTCCATCGCCACCCTGCGCGAACGCACCTCCGGAACCCTCGAACGCCTCCTCGCCATGCCGCTCGGCAAGGGCGACCTCATCGCCGGCTACGCCCTCGCCTTCGGCGCCGTCGCCGTCGTCCAGTCCCTCCTCGCCACCGGCCTTGCCCTCTGGGCCCTCGGTCTCGACGTCGTCGGCTCCCCCTGGCTGCTGCTGCTCGTCGCCCTCCTCGACGCCCTCCTCGGCACCGCCCTCGGCCTCTTCGTCTCCGCCTTCGCGGCCTCCGAATTCCAGGCCGTCCAGTTCATGCCGGCGGTGATCTTCCCCCAGCTGCTCCTCTGCGGACTCTTCGCCGCCCGCAGCACCATGCACCCCGTCCTCGAAGGCATCTCCGACGCCCTGCCCATGTCCTATGCCGTCGACGGCATGACCCAGGTCCTCACCCACACCGACATGACCACCGACTTCGTACGCGACGTCGTGATCGTCGCCGCCTGCGCCGTCCTCGTACTCGCCCTCGGCGCGGCCACCCTTCCGCCGCCGCACCCCCTGACCGCACTGCGGACAGCGCGGCCCCACCCACCCCCCGGGTGCAAGGATGAGGACACGTACGCGTACGCCTGCGCAGCCCAGGCGGAAGAACAGTTCGGCGAGGTGAATCGGGCATGACCCAGACAGTCGCAGTCCTCGGTACCGGCAAGATCGGCGAGGCTCTGCTCAGCGGAATGATCCGCGGCGGCTGGCCCGCCTCCAAGCTCCTCGTCACCGCACGCCGCAGCGACCGGGCCGAGGAACTCCGCACCCGCTACGGCGTCGAGTCCGTCTCCAACGCCGAGGCCGCCAAGCGCGCCGACACCCTCATCCTGACCGTCAAGCCCCAGGACATGGCCAAGCTCCTCGACGAGCTCGCCCCGCACGTCCCCGCGGGCCGGCTGGTCATCAGCGGCGCCGCCGGCATCCCGACCTCCTTCTTCGAGGAGCGTCTCAGCCCCGGCACCCCCGTCGTGCGCGTCATGACGAACACCCCCGCCCTCGTCGACGAGGCCATGTCCGTCATCTCCGCCGGCAGTCACGCCACCGCCGAGCACCTCGCCCACACCGAGGAGATCTTCGGCGGCGTCGGCAAGACCCTGCGCGTCCCGGAGTCCCAGCAGGACGCGGCCACCGCCCTCTCCGGCTCCGGACCCGCGTACTTCTACTTCCTCGTCGAGGCCATGACCGACGCCGGCATCCTCCTCGGCCTCCCGCGCGCCCAGGCCCACGACCTCATCGTCCAGGCCGCCATCGGCGCCGCCGTGATGCTCCGCGACAGCGGCGAACACCCCGTCAAGCTCCGCGAGGCCGTCACCTCCCCGGCCGGCACGACCATCAACGCGATCGTCGAGCTGGAGCGGCACGGCGTACGCGCCGCCCTGATCGCCGCACTCGAAGCCGCCCGCGACCGCAGCCGCGAGCTCGCCTCCGGCAACAGCTGAACCTCGGGCACTGCGGGGCCTCCGCGTCGCGGGGGCCCCGCACCCCACACCCGCTGCCCGGCCTACGGCCGCAGCAGCCCGATCGCCTCGTACGCCCGGTCCACCACGGGCCGCGCCAGCTCCCTGGCCCGCCCCGCGCCCTCCCGCAGCACTTCGTCCACCTGCGCCGGATCGGCCGCCAGCTCCGCGTGCCGCTCCCGCAACGGCCGCAGCAGCTCGATCACGGCGTCGGCCACGTCCCGCTTCAGTGCCCCGTACCCGCCGTACCCGTCGGCGAGCGCGGCCGGATCGCCGCCGGTGCACGCCGCCAGGATGTCCAGCAGGTTCGCCACGCCCGGCCGCGCCTGCCGGTCGTACACCACCGCACCGTCCCCGCTGTCGGTCACAGCCCGCATCACCTTCTTGCGCACCACCCCGGGCTCGTCGAGCAGATAGACGATCCCCGATCCGTTCGCGTGGGACTTGCCCATCTTCGACGCCGGATCCTGCAGGTCCATAACCCGTGCGGCCACCGCCGGATGGGTGGCCTTCGGCACGATGAAGGTGTGCCCGTAGCGCTGGTTGAAACGCGCCGCCAGATCCCGGGTCAGCTCGACGTGCTGGCGCTGGTCCTCCCCGACGGGGACCTCTCCAGCCCCGTAGGCCAGGATGTCCGCGGCCATCAGCACCGGATAGGTGAGCAGGGACAGCCTGACGCCGTCGCCGGAGGCCTGCGCCCTCGCCGCCTTCTCTCGGTACTGGATCATCCGCCGCAGCTCCCCGTCGGTCGCCGTGCACTCCAGCAGATAGGCCAGCCGGGTGTGCTCGTCGACATGGCTCTGCACGAACAGGGTGCACCGCCGGGGCTCCAGCCCTGCCGCGATCAGCAGCGTCGCGGCCTGCCGACTGAGCCTGCGCACGCGCGCCGGCTCGTGCTCGACGGTCAGCGCGTGCAGGTCGACGACACAGAACAGCGCATCGTCTGGCTCCCGGTCAGCCGCGACCCACTGGCGCACGGCACCCAGGTAGTTCCCCAGGGTCATGTGGCCGGTCGGCTTGATCCCGCTGAAGATCCTCGTCATGTCCTGCTCTCCCTCTGACTGCGTGAGTGGTGACGGGCCACCGCGCCGGGCGACCGAGCCACTCCCGGGAGGGAGCAAACAGAAACGGCCGCCGAGGCGGCGGCCGTGAGCGCATGCGTGCTCGCGTGGAAGGTCGGCCGCCGTCAGGCGGCCCACCAGCGAAGGCTGTGTGTGGGTGCATGCGTAGTCATGCCGGCCAGCGTAGACCGGCGGAAACGAGGACGCCGCGAGTTTTGCCCACCTGCGTGGCGACGGTCGGCGGGG
>NZ_CP136996.1:3952500-5242500 GCF_058344425.1 Streptomyces sp. PL-29
GCCTTGGCACCAGGAACCGATGAAGGACGTGAGAGGCCGCGATAGGCCCCGGGGAGCTGCCAACTGAGCTTTGATCCGGGGGTGTCCGAATGGGGAAACCCGGCAGTCGTCATGGGCTGTCACCCACTGCTGAACACATAGGCAGTGTGGAGGGAACGAGGGGAAGTGAAACATCTCAGTACCCTCAGGAAGAGAAAACAACCGTGATTCCGGGAGTAGTGGCGAGCGAAACCGGATGAGGCCAAACCGTATGCGTGTGATACCCGGCAGGGGTTGCGCATGTGGGGTTGTGGGAATGAGCTTCAGTCGTCTGCCGGCGGCTGGGCGAGTCAGAAACCGTATGGATAGGCGAAGGACATGCGAAAGGTCCGGCGTAGAGGGTAAGACCCCCGTAGCTGAAATCTGTACGGCTTGCTTGCTCATCTCCCAAGTAGCACGGGGCCCGAGAAATCCCGTGTGAATCTGGCGGGACCACCCGCTAAGCCTAAATATTCCCTGGTGACCGATAGCGGATAGTACCGTGAGGGAATGGTGAAAAGTACCGCGGGAGCGGAGTGAAATAGTACCTGAAACCGTGTGCCTACAAGCCGTGGGAGCGTCGGATGCAGCTTGCTGTATCTCGTGACTGCGTGCCTTTTGAAGAATGAGCCTGCGAGTTAGCGGTGTGTAGCGAGGTTAACCCGTGTGGGGAAGCCGTAGCGAAAGCGAGTCCGAATAGGGCGTTTGAGTTGCACGCTCTAGACCCGAAGCGGAGTGATCTAGCCATGGGCAGGTTGAAGCGGAGGTAAGACTTCGTGGAGGACCGAACCCACCAGGGTTGAAAACCTGGGGGATGACCTGTGGTTAGGGGTGAAAGGCCAATCAAACTCCGTGATAGCTGGTTCTCCCCGAAATGCATTTAGGTGCAGCGTCGTGTGTTTCTTGCCGGAGGTAGAGCACTGGATAGGCGATGGGCCCTACCGGGTTACTGACCTTAGCCAAACTCCGAATGCCGGTAAGTGAGAGCACGGCAGTGAGACTGTGGGGGATAAGCTCCATGGTCGAGAGGGAAACAGCCCAGAGCATCGACTAAGGCCCCTAAGCGTACGCTAAGTGGGAAAGGATGTGGAGTCGCAGAGACAACCAGGAGGTTGGCTTAGAAGCAGCCACCCTTGAAAGAGTGCGTAATAGCTCACTGGTCAAGTGATTCCGCGCCGACAATGTAGCGGGGCTCAAGCGTACCGCCGAAGTCGTGTCATTGCAGCAATACTCCCAACGGAGGCTGTGATGGGTAGGGGAGCGTCGTGTGCCGGGTGAAGCAGCAGCGGAAGCTAGTTGTGGACGGTTCACGAGTGAGAATGCAGGCATGAGTAGCGATACACACGTGAGAAACGTGTGCGCCGATTGACTAAGGGTTCCTGGGTCAAGCTGATCTGCCCAGGGTAAGTCGGGACCTAAGGCGAGGCCGACAGGCGTAGTCGATGGACAACCGGTTGATATTCCGGTACCCGCTTTGAAACGCCCAATATCGAATCAGGCGATGCTAAGTCCGTGAAGCCGTTCCGGACCCTTCGGGGAATGGAAAGTGGTGGAGCCGACGAACCAGACTTGTAGTAGGTAAGCGATGGGGTGACGCAGGAAGGTAGTCCAGCCCGGGCGGTGGTTGTCCCGGGGTAAGGGTGTAGGCCGAGGGGTAGGTAAATCCGTCCCTCATGAAGGTTGAGACCTGATGCCGAGCCGATTGTGGCGAAGTGGATGATCCTATGCTGTCGAGAAAAGCCTCTAGCGAGTTTCATGGCGGCCCGTACCCTAAACCGACTCAGGTGGTCAGGTAGAGAATACCGAGGCGTTCGGGTGAACTATGGTTAAGGAACTCGGCAAAATGCCCCCGTAACTTCGGGAGAAGGGGGGCCATTCCTGGTGATGAGTCTTGCACTCTGAGCTGGGGGTGGCCGCAGAGACCAGCGAGAAGCGACTGTTTACTAAAAACACAGGTCCGTGCGAAGCCGTAAGGCGATGTATACGGACTGACGCCTGCCCGGTGCTGGAACGTTAAGGGGACCGGTTAGTGACCTTTCGGGGTTGCGAAGCTGAGAACTTAAGCGCCAGTAAACGGCGGTGGTAACTATAACCATCCTAAGGTAGCGAAATTCCTTGTCGGGTAAGTTCCGACCTGCACGAATGGCGTAACGACTTCTCGACTGTCTCAACCATAGGCCCGGTGAAATTGCACTACGAGTAAAGATGCTCGTTTCGCGCAGCAGGACGGAAAGACCCCGGGACCTTTACTACAGTTTGATATTGGTGTTCGGTTCGGCTTGTGTAGGATAGGTGGGAGACTTTGAAGCATCAACGCCAGTTGGTGTGGAGTCGCCGTTGAAATACCACTCTGGTCGTGCTGGATGTCTAACCTCGGTCCGTGATCCGGATCAGGGACAGTGTCTGATGGGTAGTTTAACTGGGGCGGTTGCCTCCCAAAGGGTAACGGAGGCGCCCAAAGGTTCCCTCAGCCTGGTTGGCAATCAGGTGTTGAGTGTAAGTGCACAAGGGAGCTTGACTGTGAGACCGACGGGTCGAGCAGGGACGAAAGTCGGGACTAGTGATCCGGCGGTGGCTTGTGGAAGCGCCGTCGCTCAACGGATAAAAGGTACCCCGGGGATAACAGGCTGATCTTCCCCAAGAGTCCATATCGACGGGATGGTTTGGCACCTCGATGTCGGCTCGTCGCATCCTGGGGCTGGAGTCGGTCCCAAGGGTTGGGCTGTTCGCCCATTAAAGCGGTACGCGAGCTGGGTTTAGAACGTCGTGAGACAGTTCGGTCCCTATCCGCTGTGCGCGTAGGAATATTGAGAAGGGCTGTCCCTAGTACGAGAGGACCGGGACGGACGAACCTCTGGTGTGCCAGTTGTCCTGCCAAGGGCATGGCTGGTTGGCTACGTTCGGGAGGGATAACCGCTGAAAGCATCTAAGCGGGAAGCCTGCTTCAAGATGAGTATTCCCACCTCCTTGAGAGGGTAAGGCTCCCAGTAGACGACTGGGTTGATAGGCCAGATGTGGAAGCCCGGTAACGGGTGGAGCTGACTGGTACTAATAGGCCGAGGGCTTGTCCTCAGTTGCTCGCGTCCACTGTGTTAGTTCTGAAATAACGAACGGCTGTGATTACACACCAGCGTTCTAAATTTCATAGTGTTTCGGTGGTCATAGCGTTAGGGAAACGCCCGGTTACATTCCGAACCCGGAAGCTAAGCCTTTCAGCGCCGATGGTACTGCAGGGGGGACCCTGTGGGAGAGTAGGACGCCGCCGAACAATTTTTGTGGGGAAGCCCCGTACCTTCTGGTACGGGGCTTTTCCGCGTTTACGGGCCGGTCGGGTGACCCGGCGCCGGGGTGGGCACGGCGGCACCGTGCCGCATCCGTTTCCTCCGTAATGTGGAGGTATGGGCTACGACCTCGTCATCTTCGACAACGACGGCGTGCTGGTGGACAGCGAGCCGATCGCCAACAACGTCCTGGCCGGGTACCTCACCGAGCTGGGGCACCCCACCACGTACGAGGAATCGGTCCGCGACTACATGGGGGCCGCCGTGCGTCAGGTGCACGACCTCGTCGGGGAACGGACCGGCCGGCAGCTGCCGGCGGACTTCGACGAGACGCTCCACGCCCGGACCGTCGCCGCCTTCGAGACGGAACTCAAGCCCGTCCCCGGCGTGGAGGAGGTCCTCGGGGCGCTGACCGCCCACGGCATCGCGTACTGCCTGGCGTCCTCCGGAAGCCACGAGCGGATCCGGGTCGGGCACCGCCTGGCCGGCCTCGACGGGTGGTTCGAGGAGGAGTGGATCTTCAGCGCGGAGGACGTGTCCCGGGGCAAGCCCGACCCCGAGCTCTATCTGCACGCCGCACGCCGGATGGGCGTCGAGCCCGCGCAGTGCGTCGTCATCGAGGACAGCCCGCGCGGCATCCAGGCCGCCGCGGCCGCCGGGATGGACGTGTACGGGTACACCGCGCTGCTGCCCGCGGACCGGATGCCCGGTGCCACCGGGTACTTCGGCGACATGATGCAGCTACCGCTGATCCTGCAACTGCCCGTGTGATCTCTCTACCCACGGGTAGCCCCGGGGCCTACGCTGACCCGCCATGACGGATGATGTGCGGCTGCGCCGCGGCCGCGGCGCCCTGGGGTTCAGCTTCTTCGTGCAGGGCGTCACCTTCGCCCTGCTCGTCACCCGGATCCCGGCCATCCAGGACCGGTACGGGATATCCGACGGGCTGTTGCCCGTCTTCCTGGCCGCCGTACCCGTCCTCGCAGGGGTGGCCAGCGTCGGTACCGAGCACCTGGTCAAGCGGGTCGCGCCCAGTGCCGTCCTGCGGTGGGCCCAGCCGCTGGTGCTGCTGTCGCTGCTCGGCGTGGGGGCCGGTGAGCGCCTGTGGCACGTGGCGGTGGCCCTGGGGGCGTTCGGGCTGTCGGTGGGTGCCCTGGACGCGTCGATGAACATGCTCGGGGTCAGCCTGCAGCGGGCCTACGGGCGCAGCATCATGCTGGGCTTCCACGCCGCGTACAGCCTGGGCGGGATCCTCGGGGCGTCCGCGGCCTGGTTCGGGGCGCACGCGCACCTGGGGTTGTTCGTCAGCTACCTGCCGGCCGTGGCCGTCCTGCTGCCGCTCGTGCTGTCGGGGAGCCGGTACTACGTCGACCGGGAGGAGCGCGCCGGGGCGGACGGCGAGTCGCAGCAGGGCCTGGGCAGCGGCGGGTTCGGGCTGCTGCTGCCGCTCTGCCTGGTGATGGCGTGCGCGTACATCGGGGACTCGACGGTCGCGAACTGGAGTGCCAAGTACCTCCAGGACGTGCTCGGGAGTTCGGAGCAGACGGCGACCGTCCCGTACAACGTGTACATGGTGACGACCCTCGTGGGGCGGGCCGTGGGCGACCTCGGGGTGCGGCGCTTCGGGGCGGTGGCGGTGGTGCGTTGCGGGACGCTGCTGGCGGCCTCCGGGTTCGCGGTCGTGGCGGCCGCCCCCGGGGTGTGGGTGGGGATGATCGGCTTCACGCTGCTGGGCGTCGGGCTGTGCGTGATCGTGCCGCAGACCTTCGCGGCGGCCGGGAGGCTGTTCCCCGGGGCTTCGGACACGGCGGTCGCGCGGCTGAACATCTTCAACTATGTGGGCTTCCTGATCGGGTCGCCGCTCGTCGGGGCGATCGGCGACGTTTGGAGCTACCGGGGGGCGATGCTGGTGCCGATGCTGCTCGTCCTGATCACGCTGTTCCATGCCCGCTCGTTCGGGCCGCGGGAGGCCCGATACGGTGTCGACCATGAGCGGCGAGCCGGTGACCGGGCTGTTGATGTGGGACGAGGCGGTAACGGGGTATGACTTCGGACCGAGCCATCCGATGGACCCGGTGCGCCTGGCACTGACCATGGGCCTGGTGCGCGCCTTCGGGCTGGACCGGGCCATGGAAGTGCGCGCGGCTCCCGTGGCCGGGGACTCGACGCTGCGGCTCGTCCACCGGGAGGACTACGTCGCCGCGGTGCGCGAGGTGTCGGTCGATCCGGACGCCGCCGACGGGTCGTACGGGCTCGGTACCGTGGACGATCCGGCGTTCCGCGGGATGCACGAGGCCTCGGCGCTGATCGCCGGGCAGTCCGTGGCCGGCGCGGAGGCGATCTGGCGCGGCGAGGCCGAGCACGCCGTGAACTTCGCCGGCGGGCTGCACCACGCGATGCCGGGAGGAGCGGCCGGGTTCTGCGTCTACAACGACGCGTCGCTGGCGATCGCCCGGCTGCTGGAACTAGGGGCGGAGCGGGTCGCGTACGTGGACGTGGACGTCCATCACGGTGACGGTGTGCAGGCCGCCTTCTGGGACGACCCGCGGGTGTTGACGGTCTCGCTGCACGAGCATCCGCGGACGCTCTTCCCGCAGACCGGCTGGCCGGAGGAGACCGGTGGCCCGGCGGCCGAGGGCTCGGCGGTGAACGTGGCGCTGGAGGCCGGCACCGGGGACGAGGGCTGGCTGCGGGCCTTCCATGCGACGGTGCCGGAGCTGCTGGCGGACTTCCGGCCACAGGTGCTGGTGACCCAGCACGGCGCCGACACCCACTTCGAGGACCCGTTGGCGCACCTGGCGGTGTCCCTGGACGCACAGCGGGCCGTGCAGGAGGCCTGTCACGCGCTGGCGCACGCGTACGCGGACGGGCGGTGGCTGGCGCTGGGCGGCGGCGGGTACGCGGTGGTGGACGTCGTACCGCGGTCGTGGACGCACCTGGTGGCGATCGCCGCGCACCGGCCGCTGGACCCGGAGAGCGCGGTCCCGGCGTCCTGGCGCGACGAGGTGTACGCACGGACGCGTCAGGTGGCGCCGGGGCGGATGACTGACGGGCGAAGCCCTTCGTGGCGGGACTGGGACGCCGGCTACGACCCGGCGGACCGGACGGATCAGGCCGTTCTCGCCACCCGGCGGGCGGTGTTCCCGCTGCGCGGCATGCTGACCTGACGGCTGGCGCCGCGGGCAGCGTCGGTGCCGGTGGGAGCCTGCTGCATCGTTACGCCAACTGTGGGGCTGTTCGGCAGAATTGATGACCCGACAGATGCGGTGGGGGAGCATCGGAGGGTGTTGAGCACCGGCGCGCTGCGTGCGCATCTGCTGGCCGCCCGGTTGGCCGGGCCCGTCGCGACCTCCCGTGAGGAGAGCCTGCGCAGCTACCGCCTGTTCGCGGCGCGGGATCCGAGGGTGCTGCTGGGGCTGGATCCGGAGCAGGGCTGGGGCGAGGGTGAACTGCTGAGGCTGATGGCGGACAAGTGCGGTGTGTCGGCGGATCCTTCGCACGTCAGCGGCCCGGACACGATCGATCCGGAGCGGACGGTGGCCGCGCTGGAGGCGTTCGCGGGACGGCTCGCCGAGGCGGCCGGGGCGCGGTCGCACGTGTTGTTCGGGACCGGGCACCCGCATCGGCTCCTGGGTTTCTACGCCGGTCTGGCCGAGGCCATGTCGGCGGCGGGATGTGTTGTCCTGCGTCCGGCGCAGGGGGTGAGCGTCGACGTGGCGACCCGGTTCGGCGTACGCACGCACCGCATCGCTTACGTACGAGGGGTCGCACTGGTGCGGGAACCCGGCGTGCAGGCGCCGGGGAGTGCGACCGGCGTGCACAGTCATTCGCCGCTGCCGGTTCGGGTGGCTCTGGGGGCCCTCGCGGAGGCCGGCGAGCCCCTGCCGGACCTGGTGGTGGGGGACCACGGATGGGTGTGCGGCGCAGGTCAGCTCGGTGTGGAGGCGATCGGTCTGGCGGACACGGATGATCCCGCGCTGTTCGTGGGCGAGGCCGAGGGGCGGGTCTCGGTGGCCGTTCCGCTTGATGACGCGGTGCGATCGGACCACTACCATCCGCTTGCCCGGTTCGTGTTGGGCCGGGCGAGTCTGACGGGGCGGCAGGAGTGGCCGTAGCTCCTCTTCCCCACTCGTATCACGCGCCCCTACTCTGGGGAGTGAGCGTGCGACGACGAGGAGTAACCGGAGGGGAAGCCGGTGCCCGTCCTGCGCGGAAGGTCAAGGTGTGTCATGGCTGCTGGCGAGAGGCCTCTCAGTGAGGTTCAGTTCCTGACCGTGGCGGAGGTCGCCTCGGTGATGCGAGTGTCGAAGATGACCGTGTACCGGCTGGTGCACAACGGTCATCTGCCCGCGATCCGGGTGGGCCGGTCCTTCCGGGTCCCCGAGAACGCGGTCCACGAGTACCTCCGAGAGTCCTATGTGGGGGTGGAGTCGGCCTGAGACGGACGGACCCTGACGCCTTCGTAACCCCTGGGAAGCACTCGGATTACGGGCTCGGAGCTCGGGCGGGTAGGCTAGGCCGACGTAGGTCGTGTGGGCCCAGACGCCCCGCACCAGTGAAGAGAAGTGAGCGAGGGTAGTCGTGGGCTCTGTTATCAAGAAGCGGCGTAAGCGGATGGCCAAGAAGAAGCACCGCAAGCTGCTCAAGCGCACCCGCGTCCAGCGCCGTAACAAGAAGTAAACGGCAGCTGTACGTGTTCTCCGCAGCCCCTCCACCATCCTTGGTGGAGGGGCTGCGGTGCAGCCGGGTACTTCTTCGAGAGAGGCGCTGAGCTCGTGGGGAAGGTCGTACTCGTCACCGGGGCTGCCCGGCAGCTGGGGGGCCGCTTCGTGCGCCGGATCCAGCGCGATCCGGAGGTCGAGCGAGTGATCGCGGTGGACGCGGTGACGCCGCCGCACCGGCTGGGGTCGGCGCTGTTCGTCCGTACGGATATCAGGCAGTCCTCGATCGCCCGGGTCCTGGCCGAGCACGCCGTGGACACGGTGGTGCACCTGGCGGTCACGGGCAGTCGGCCGGTCGCGGGCGGCGCGTACAGCGCCGTCAAGGAGACCAACGTCATCGGGACGATGCAGCTCCTGGGGGCCTGCCAGAAGTCGCCGACGGTACGGCGGCTCGTGGTGAAGTCCACTACGAGCGTGTACGGAGGCACCCCGCGGGATCCGGCCGTCTTCACCGAGACCACGCCGCCGAAGTCACTGCCGGCGGGCGGCTTCGCCAAGGACGCGGCCGAGGTCGAGGGATACGTACGGGGCTTCGCGCGCCGCCGCCCGGACGTCGCGGTGTGCGTGCTGCGGTTCGCGAACATCCTGGGACCCTTCGCCGATTCGGCACTCGCCGAGTACTTCTCGATGCCGGTGACGCCGACCGTGCTGGGCTATGACCCGCGGCTGCAGTTCGTGCACGAGGACGATGTGCTGGAAGTACTGCGGCTGGCCGCGCAGGAACCCCGGCGCGGAACGCTGAACAGCGGGACCTTCAACATCGCGGGTGACGGCGTGCTGCTGCTGTCGCAGTGTTCGAGGCGGCTGGGCCGGCCCACGCTGCCGCTGCTGCTGCCCGCGCTCACCTGGGTGGGGTCGGCGCTGCGGGCGGTCGGAGTCACCGACTTCTCGGCCGACCAGATGAGGCTGCTCACGCACGGCAGGGTCGTGGAGACCACCCAGATGCGCGAGGTGCTCGGCTTCCAGCCGCTCTACACGACCACCGAGACCTTCGCGGACTTCGCGCGGAGCCGGGGCAGCGGCCTGCTGCCGCCCGAGCGGGTCGGGCGGGCTGTGGACCGGGTGGCGGCCATGCTGGATGCGGACGGCCTGCGGGACGACGTCGACACGGTTGAGGGAGCGAAGCGATAGTGGCGGACGCCAAGGTCATTCCGTTCGACGAGGACCGGCCGCGCCGGCGGGTGCCCCGCCGGGTGCGGGCGGTGCCGGCCCCCGGACCGGCGCAGCAGGAGCCGGCCGCTGTCGCGCCGGATCCCGATGCGGCCCCCGCGGAGCGCGGTGACGGCTGGGACCGGCGGATCGCCGGCGGGCTGGCGTTCCTGCGGCGGCGGATCACCGGGGAGTACGAGGTCGACGACTTCGGCTACGACAAGGAGCTGACGGACCAGGTCCTGATGTCGCTGATGCGGCCGCTGTACGACAAGTACTTCCGGGTCGAGGTCAGGGGCATCGAGAACATTCCGGCGGAGGGCGGCGCCCTCATCGTGGCGAACCACTCCGGGACGCTGCCACTCGACGGACTGATGCTGCAGGTGGCCGTGCACGACCACCACCCGGCGGAGCGTCACCTGAGGCTCCTGGCGGCCGACCTGGTGTTCGTGCTGCCGGTGGTGAACGAGCTGGCCCGCAAGGCGGGACACACCCTGGCGTGCGCGGAGGACGCGCAGCGGCTGCTGGAGGCCGGTGAACTGGTCGGTGTCATGCCGGAGGGCTTCAAGGGGATAGGGAAGCCGTTCGGGGACCGGTACAAGCTCCAGCGCTTCGGGCGGGGCGGGTTCGTGTCGACGGCGCTGCGGGCGGGCACGCCGATCGTGCCCTGCTCGATCGTGGGTGCGGAGGAGATCTACCCCATGGTCGGCAACGCGAAGACGCTGGCGCGCCTGCTGGGCATCCCGTACTTCCCGATCACGCCCACGTTCCCGTGGCTGGGACCGCTGGGGGCGGTGCCGTTGCCGACGAAATGGACGATCCAGTTCGGTGAGCCGATCCCGACCGACGGGTACGCCGCGGAAGCGGCGGAGGACCCGATGCTGATGTTCAACCTGACGGACCAGGTGCGGGAGCAGATCCAGCACACGCTCTACAAGCTGCTGGTGCAGCGGAGATCCGTGTTCTTCTGACGCCGTCCGGCCGTGCGGTGGTGGGCCGGGACATCGCCCCGGCCCACCACCGCATCGCCTGCCGCTACCGCGCTACTTCGCGTCCTCCGCGCCGAGGCCCAGGCCCGGGAGGAGGCCCGGGAGCAGGGGCGGCAGGGTGATGTCGGGCTTCGGACTCTCCTGGGTGCCCGAGGCGGGCTGCCCCGACTGTCCCGTGGACGGCTTGAGCAGGTCGCCCGTACCACCGAGGAGACCGCCGTCGGCCGGCGGCCGGGTGCTGCTGCCCGACGGCGACGGCGCGGGGCCGCTGCCGGACGGCGTGTCCGGGGCGGGGGCGGGCTGCTTGGCACCGCTGGACGCGTCCGGCTGGGCGGGGGAGCCCGACGAGCCGGTGCCGCGGGACTGCTCCGGCGGCTTGGGGAGCAGGCTCTGGAGCGGCGCCACGTCTTCGTCTATGGCCTGGAAGACCGAGTCCACTTCACCGCCGACGTCGGTGAGCTGCACGGGGAGCTTCTCGCGCAGCTTGCCCCACGTGTCGCGGTGGGAGCGGGAGAACGACGACAGGGTCTGGATCGGGCCCAGGGAGCCGTCCCGGTCGAACGCCGCCTGGAGGAGGCGGTGCCCCTCTTCCGCGTCGTGCTTGACGCCCGACAGCGCGCGGCGGATCGCACCCAGGGACTCGTGGTCCAGGGTGCCGGTCCGGCCTCGCTCCATGAGCCGGCGGGCCTCGGAGAGACGGTTGGAGGCCCGGTCGAGGTAGACCTCGCCGCGCTCCGCGTCGTCGTCGGCCATCCCCAGCTTCAGGTCCTCCATGCCCCGCTTCACCGGGTAGAGGTGGTCACCGGGCAGGGCGTCGGAACTGGCAGCGGCCACTCCGCTGAAGGCCCCTGCGGCCACACCCACGGTGAGGCCGCCCGCTGCGATGCCCTTGGACCAGCGGGAGCGGGGCCGCAATTTCCGGAGCGAGGTCGCCCGGTGGGCGCCGCGGCCGGTCCGCTGCTCGGGCACCTGAGGGTCCGAGGCGGCACCGCCCCCGGCCCTCTCCTCCAGCACCATGGCTTCCATGGCCGCAACGAGCTGCGCTCGCTGCACCACTTTGGTCTCGGGGTCCAGCACTGGGCGCGGCATCCGTTCGCCGAGCACGCTCGCCAGGGCCAACAACCGGTCGTGGTCAGCAGGTTCGGCAGGTGCCTCGGACTGCTCGGCCGCCGGGTCCGGTTCCGAAAGGTCGGATGGGTTCCGACCCTCCAGGGCCTGGGCGAAGGCGTTCGCCCGCCGGTGCGGGGTCACGTTCGCGATCACTGGCGGCACCTCCTCTCGTCATGACGATCGACTCCCCAAGGTGTCCGGAAGGTTGCCTTCCTTGAGCGCATCCACACTTTCGAGTGAGCGGCTTCGGGTAGGGCGTGTCCACAGGGAGCCTGCATTCCGCACAACGAGCGTCGCGGCACTTGGGTTACGGACGAAGGATGATCGGACCACAGCGTCATCGAGGGGTCACCGGATGTGAGGTCGGGTTGATGTTGTCTGCACGGTCCGTCAGCGGGCGTCTTCGGGGAGGAGGCGGGCCAGGGTGCGCACCGCCCGGTACTGGAGCGTCTTGATGGCGCCCTCGTTCTTTCCCATGACGCGGGCCGTCTCGGCGACCGAGAGGCCCTGCAGGAAGCGCAGGGTCACGCATTCCTGCTGCTGCGGATTCAGCTTCCGTACGGCTTCCAGGAGTGCCGCGTTGGAGAGGGACTCCAGAACGGAGTCCTCGGGACTGCGCTCCACCTCGTTGGCGTCGAGCATCTCCCCGGTGGTGACCTCCAGCCGGAAGCGGCTGGACTTGAAGTGGTCCGCCACCAGGTTGCGGGCGATCGTCACGAGCCAGGCGCCGAAGTCGCGGCCCTGCCAGGTGAAGGTGGAGATGCGGCGCAGGGCGCGCAGGAAGGTCTCACTGGTGAGGTCCTCCGCGGTCGCTTTGCCGCCGACGCGGTAGTAGATGTAGCGGTAGACCGTGTCGCTGTACTGGTCGTAGAGGCGGCCGAAGGCCTCGGCCTCTCCGGCCTGGGCGCGCTCGACCAGATCCATCATGCGGGCCTGGTCGCTGTCCGCCAGGGGGCGGCGGGGGGCGGCCTGGGTGCTCGTGCCGGCCGCGCCGTTCGAGCCTCCGGAGGCCGAGCGACCTCGTCTGCCCACCGTGGCCCCGCCGTCGGTCAGGGCGTAGCAGGGACCGGCCGGGCCGAGGCCGGCAGGAACCGCGGCGGCGAAGGCGGGGGCGGTGTACGCGGTGGGGACGAAGCCGCGCAGGTGGTCGAGGACCGTTGTGCGCAGCTGAGCCAGGCCCGAGGCGTCAACCCCGACAGGTGGGTACACGGGACTCCCAGAGGCAGAGCTTCCATCACGTGCAGTGCGGGACCGTTCATCCGTCGTGGCGACAGGTGGCCGGTGGCATGCGTTTGAGGAGAATAACGCTTCGTACAGGCGGCGCTACACCCAGTTGCTCAAATCACCGGTTCCGACACTTCTGTTGCGTGTCGAGGGCATATTCGGTCGCAGTTGGTGATCGATTCTTGATCGTTTGAGTGCGCGGAATGGAAGCTTCCAAGGAGGCCTGCGACCGAGTCGGGCGCGGCCGAGTGCCGCGTCCGGGGCGCGGGTAGAGGTGAGCGAATGCCCGTGGCAGGGCAGGCCGGCGGTGCGGGCGGGCGTGGCCGCCGTGTGGCCTGGGGCGGGGCCCTGGTCTGCTACTTGCGGCGCCGGTGCAGGGCGATCGCGGCGGCCGCGCCGCCGGCGATCGCGCCGACTCCGGCCGCCGCCGGGACGCCGACCTTCACGGCCTTGCGGCCGGTCCGATAGTCGCGCAGTCGCCAGTCGTTGGTCCGGGCATGCTTGCGCAGTTTTGTGTCGGGATTGATCGCGTACGGATGTCCGACCAGCGACAGCATCGGGATGTCGTTGTGCGAATCGCTGTACGCGGCGCAGCGTTCGAGGTCGAGGCCCTCGGCGGCGGCCAGGGCGCGGACCGCCTCGGCCTTGGCCGGGCCGTGCAGCGGCTCGCCGACCAGGCGGCCGGTGTAGACGCCGTCGACCGACTCCGCGACGGTGCCCAGGGCGCCGGTCAGGCCCAGCCTGCGGGCGATGATCGTGGCGGTTTCCACGGGCGCGGCGGTGACGAGCCACACCTTCTGGCCGGCGTCGAGGTGGGCCTGGGCCAGGGCGCGGGTGCCCGGCCAGATCCGCTCGGCCATGTACTCGTCGTAGATCTCCTCGCCGATCGCCATCAGCTCGGAGACCTTGTGGCCCTTGACGATGGACAGGGCGCTGTCGCGGGCGTCCTGCATGTGCTCGGGGTCCTCGACCCCGGCGAGGCGGAACCAGGCCTGCTGCCAGGCGAAGCGGGCCAGTTCGCGGCGTCGGAAGAACTCGCGCTTGTAAAGGCCGCGGCCGAAGTGGAAGATCGCGGCGCCCTGCATGACGGTGTTGTCGAGGTCGAAGAAGGCCGCGGCGAGGTCGTCGCCGGCGACGGGGAAAGCGGGCTCCGCGAGATCCTCGGCCGGTTCCCCGGCTTCGAGGAGGTCGAGGTCGGTCTCGTCCGCCTCGGCTCCGGTGAGCTGGTCGGTCCCGCCCTGCGCGGTCTTGCGGGCGGCCTCGGCCGAGGCCTCGCCTGCCAGCACGCTGCGTGCGGTGGCGGAGCGCCTGCGGGGGGAGAGCCATCCGGGAGCGGCCATGACGCGAGCATAGCCACTGTGTTCGGGACTTCCCGAACCGATGGGAAACGGAGGCGTTAACTCTTCGCGACGCCGCCGGGCCCCGGCGGGCCGTGCGGGCGCGGGAGAATGGGGGGCATGAGCCCTTTGTTGCGCCGTAAAGAGAAGAAGAGCCCCGGTGAGCGGATGGTGACGCTCATCGGCAAGCCCGGGTGCCACCTGTGCGACGAGGCCGAGGAGGTCGTCGCCAAGGTCTGCGCCGAGACCGGTGCGCCATGGGAGAAGAAGGACATCTCGCAGGACGAGGAGCTCTACCGGCTCCACTGGGAGCAGATTCCGGTGGTCCTGGTTGACGGCGAGCAGCACACCTTCTGGAGGGTGAACCCGGACCGGCTTCGGCGGGCATTGGGAGGGTGACTCACTCCCCGGTTACCATCATGGGCGATTTGTGGGGTCTGGGGGCGTATCTGTGAGGAGTGTGCACGGTTTTGCCCCCTTTGGTATTTGAACGGGTTCGGCGTGCCGTCGGTTCCGGATTTGCGTGCCGACGTCGCGTGACCCCGGTCACTTTGGTCGGACAAAGCGGACACAATCTTTGTGCACGCGTTCACAAAGGCATAGCCTGCTGTCGACGGGGCGGTCCTGGGACAAGAGGCCGCCTGCAGCCCCGCTCATCCCGCAGGAGCATCGTGGCAACTGGCCGAACTCACCGACCGGCGACCCGCAGCCGAGGTATTCCCGAGGCCACTGTCGCCCGGCTTCCGCTGTACTTGCGCGCCCTGACCGCGCTCTCCGAGCGATCGGTCCCCACGGTGTCCTCCGAGGAGCTCGCGGCGGCCGCCGGAGTCAACTCCGCCAAGCTGCGCAAGGACTTCTCGTACCTGGGTTCCTACGGCACCCGCGGCGTCGGCTACGACGTCGAGTACCTCGTCTACCAGATCTCCCGTGAGCTCGGCCTGACCCAGGACTGGCCGGTCGTCATCGTCGGCATCGGCAACCTCGGCGCAGCCCTCGCCAACTACGGCGGCTTCTCCGCGCGCGGCTTCCGCGTCGCGGCCCTCATCGACGCCGACCCGGCCATGGCCGGCAAGCCGGTCGCCGGCATGTCCGTGCAGCACACCGACGACCTCGAAAAGATCATCGAGGAGAACGGCGTCTCGATCGGCGTCATCGCGACGCCCGCCGGTGCCGCCCAGCAGGTCAGCGAGCGGCTGATCGCGGCCGGGGTCACCTCCATCCTGAACTTCGCGCCGACCGTGCTGTCCGTGCCCGACGGTGTGGACGTCCGCAAGGTCGACCTCTCCATCGAGCTCCAGATCCTGGCCTTCCACGAGCAGCGCAAGGCCGGCGAGGAGGCCGCCTCGGCCGCCGAGCCCGGCTCCGGGGCGGGCGGCGCCGCGCCCGCCGCCGCCGTCGTGCCGCCGGCCGGGCGCACCACCGCCGAGGCACGCAAGCCCGGACCCGAGGGCGATGTCCCGGCGGTGATGCCGGCATGAGCCTGCTCGTCGTCGGGCTGAGCCACCGCAGCGCACCCGTGAGCGTGCTGGAGCGCGCCTCGCTGTCGGCCGACACCAAGACCAAGCTGCTGCACGACACCCTCGCCGCCGAGCCCGCGACGGAGGCGACGGTGCTCGCCACGTGCAACCGCATCGAGCTGTATGCGGACGTGGACAAGTTCCACGCCGGCGTCGCCGAGCTGTCCACCCTGCTCGCCCAGCACAGCGGGGTCGCGCTGGAGGAGCTCACTCCCTACCTGTACGTGCACTACGAGGACCGGGCGGTGCACCACCTGTTCTCGGTGGCGTGCGGACTGGACTCCATGGTCGTGGGCGAGGGACAGATCCTCGGCCAGATCAAGGACGCCCTCGCGCTGGGGCAGGAGCTGCACTCCGCCGGCCGGCTGATCAACGACCTGTTCCAGCAGGCGCTGCGGGTCGGCAAGCGGGCGCACTCGGAGACCGGCATCGACCGCGCCGGCCAGTCGCTGGTGACCTTCGGGCTGGAACAGCTCGCGGCGGGCACGCCCGTGGCCGAGTGGGCCCGGGGCCGGCGTGCCCTGGTGATCGGCGCCGGATCGATGTCCTCGCTGGCCGCCGCCACCCTCGCCCGAGTCGGCGTCGCCGAGATCGTCGTGGCCAACCGGACCGCCGAGCGGGCGGAGCGGCTGGCGGAGATTCTGGTTGCCTCAGGCACGGGTGTGCGGGCTTCGGCCCTCGCGATGGCAGCGGTGCCGGACGAGCTGACCCGAGTCGACGTGGTCGTGTCCTGCACGGGTGCCACCGGGCTCGTGTTGACCGCCGACGACGTCCTGGCCGCCGTGTCCTGGGGGGCCGCCGGTGAGCCCGCGCCCGCCGAGCAGGCTGCGCCCGGGGCTGCACCCCAGGCCCACCCGGCCGGGCCGCCGGCCGGGCCTGAAGCGGCCATGCCCGACGGCGACGTACTGGCCCGGCTGGTCGCCGCCGCCGAGGCGGGCGGCCGGATCGCCGACGCCGGAGCCGCGCGGACCATCAGCGCCCCCGCGGACGCCGCGGCGGACGGGTGCCCCGTCGGGCCCGACGGGCGCTCCGCGCTGACCGGCGTCGACGCCAACTCCCTCGAACTGCACGGGACCTGGGCCGACCAGGGCGAGGCCGCCGCGCAGCGGCAGCCCCGCAGGACCGCCCGTGCGCAGGCCCACGCCACCGACGTCCGGCTCGCGCTCCTCGACCTGGCCATGCCCAGGGACATCGACGCGGCCGTGCACCGGATCCCGGGCGTCCGGCTCGTGGACATCGAGTCCCTCGCCGAGGCGTCCGCAGACGCCCCGATGGCGGCCGACGTCGACGCCGTACGCGGCATCGTCGCCCAGGAGGTCGCCGCCTTCGGCGCGGCACAGCGGGCCGCCCACATCACGCCCACCGTCGTCGCCCTGCGGGCCATGGCGGCCGAGGTCGTGGCCATGGAAGTGGCCCGCCTCGACGGGCGGCTCCCGGACCTCGACGAGCGACAGCGCGCCGAAGTCACCCAGACCGTGCGCCGCGTCGTGGACAAGCTCCTCCACGCGCCGACCGTGCGCGTCAAGCAGCTCGCGAGCGAGCCCGGCGGCGCCGGGTACGCGGAGGCGCTGCGTGAACTCTTCGACCTCGACCCTCAGACGGTTGCTTCCGTCAGCCGGGCGGACGCGGCCGATCCGAAGAACGACGACGACCCAGGACGGGCATCATGAACACACGTCCCGACCAGCCGCTGCGGCTCGGTACGCGGCGGAGCAAGCTGGCCATGTCCCAGTCGGGGCACGTCGCCGAGGCGGTCCGGGAGCTCACCGGCCGGCCCGTCGAACTCGTGGAGATCACGACGTACGGTGACGTCTCGCGCGAGCACCTCGCCCAGATCGGCGGGACCGGCGTGTTCGTCACCGCCCTGCGCGATGCGCTGCTGCGCGGCGAGGTCGACTTCGCCGTGCACTCGCTGAAGGACCTGCCGACCACGCAGCCCGACGACCTCGTCATCGCGGCCATGCCGCGGCGTGAGGACGCCCGCGACGCGCTCGTCGCCCGCGACGGCCTGACCTTCGAGCAGCTGCCCGACGGCGCCCGGGTCGGCACCGGCTCGCCCCGCCGCACCGCCCAGCTCAACCACCTGGCGCGGTCACTCGGCAAGCGGATCGAGACCGTGCCCATCCGCGGCAACGTCGACACCCGCATCGGCTTCGTCCGCGACGGCGAACTCGACGCCGTCGTCCTGGCAGCCGCCGGCCTGAACCGGATCGGCCGCGGCGACGAGGCCACCGACCTGCTGTCCGTCGACAGCATCCTCCCCGCCCCCGGCCAGGGAGCCCTGGCCGTGGAGTGCCCTGCGTCCTCCACGGACCTCATCGCCGCGCTCGGCCGGCTCGACGACCCGCACACCCGGGCCGCCGTGACCGCGGAGCGTTCTCTGCTCGCCGCCCTGGAGGCCGGCTGCAGCGCACCCGTGGGCGCGTTCGCCGACCTGCTGGCCGACGGACGGATTGTCAATGAAATGCGCCTGCGCGGCGTCGTCGGAACCCTCGACGGCACGACGCTGGTGCAGCTGTCCACCACCGGTCCCGTGCCCCAGTCGTACGACGACGCCATGGCGCTCGGCCGCGAACTCGCGGACGAGATGCTGGCCAAGGGCGCGGCCGGTCTGATGGGGGAGCGATCGCTTTGAACCCCTCAATTCCGACCACCTCCGCCTTTCCGGCCGTCGCCGCCCACGGACACGTCACCTTCCTCGGTGCCGGCCCGGGCGACCCGGGTCTGCTCACGCTGCGGGCCGTCGAGGCGCTCGCCGCCGCGGACGTACTGATCGCGGAGCCCGAGGTGCTCGAAGTCGTACGGACGCATGCGCGCGCGGGTGTCGACACGCCGCAGCTGACGGTAGCTGACGAAGTGTCAGCAGCCGCCGGGGTCCCGGTGATCCGGGACGCGGCCAATCTTGTCATGGAGGCCGCACGCTCCGGCAGGCGGGTGGTCCGTGCCGTCACGGGCGACCCCGGACTCGACGGCAACGCCGCCGACGAGATGCTCGCGTGCGCGTCCGAGGGGATCCCCTTCGAGGTGGTGCCCGGCGTCGCGACCGCCGTCGGCGTGCCCGCGTACGCCGGTGTCCCGCTGCGCGACAAGCAGGGCGCGGACGTGCGGTTCGTCGACGCCAGGACCGCGTCGGCACGCTGCTGGAGCGAGGCCGGGACGAGCGACGGGGTCCTCGTCGTCTCCGCGACGCTGGAGACGGCCTCGGCCGCCGCCGCCGAGCTGGTGAGCGCCGGACGCAAGCCCGACACCCCGCTGACCGTGACGGTCTCCGGCACGACGACGCGCCAGCGGACCTGGTCGGCGACGCTGGGCACGATCGCCCAGGTGTTCAAGCAGGGCAAGGTGCTGCCCTCGCCCGAGGGTGCCCGCCCCGTCATATGCGTGGTCGGCGAACACGGAGCCGCCGCGCGCCGCGAGGACCTCTCCTGGTTCGAGTCGAAGCCGCTGTTCGGCTGGCGGGTCCTCGTACCGCGGACGAAGGAACAGGCTGCTTCGCTCTCCGACCAGCTGCGCTCCTACGGCGCGGTGCCGCACGAGGTGCCGACGATCGCCGTGGAGCCGCCCCGCACCCCGCAGCAGATGGAGCGCGCGGTCAAGGGCCTGGTGACGGGCCGCTACGAGTGGATCGCCTTCACCTCGGTCAACGCCGTCAAGGCGGTCCGCGAGAAGTTCGAGGAGTACGGGCTCGACGCGCGGGCCTTCGCCGGCATCAAGGTCGCCGCGGTCGGCGAGCAGACCGCCGCCGCGCTGGTGGAGTTCGGCGTGAAGCCGGACCTGGTCCCGAGCGGGGAGCAGTCCGCGGCCGGACTGCTGGAGGACTGGCCGCCGTACGACCCGGTCTTCGACCCGATCGACCGCGTCTTCCTGCCGCGGGCCGACATTGCCACCGAGACGCTGGTCGCCGGGCTGATCGAGCTCGGCTGGGAGGTCGACGACGTCACCGCCTACCGGACCGTGCGCGCGTCGCCGCCGCCGGCCGACACCCGCGAGGCGATCAAGGGCGGCGGCTTCGACGCCGTTCTCTTCACGTCCTCCTCGACCGTCCGCAACCTGGTCGGGATCGCGGGCAAGCCGCACAACGTGACGGTCATCGCCTGTATCGGCCCGGCGACGGCCAAGACCGCGGAGGAGCACGGCCTGCGGGTCGACGTGCTCTCCCCGGAGCCGTCGGTGTCGAAGCTCGCGGAGGCCCTCGCCGAGTACGGCGCGGCACGCCGCGAGGCGGCCAAGGAGGCCGGCGAAGCGGTCTTCCGGCCGAGCGAACGACGCCCGGGCGCGCGCAGGCGTCGTACGACGTGAGCGGCTTAGCCGGCCGGAGACGGCCTGACGGACCGACCGAGGGGCCCGGGTGCACGCACCCGGGCCCCTCGGTCGGTCCGCCCGTGCTCATCCCCTTGTGCGGCGGGCCCCGCCCCCTGCTGGGGGCCGGGTCCCGCCCGGACACCGCCGGCGCGCAGGGACTGCCGGTGCTGTGCACGGCGGTGGCCGCCTTCGCCCACCGGATCGCCGAGGCCCTCGTGGAAGCGGGCGCCGACCCGGACCGGGTGCTGCCGGACGGTACGACCCCGCTCCTGCGGGCGATCGAGGGCGGCGCCCCGGCCACCGTCACGGCGCTGCTGTGGTCCAGGGACCTCCAGGAGCCGGAACTGCGGCTGGCGCAGCCGGAGCGCGAGCGGCTGCTCTCCGCCGCCCGCCACTGGTACGGGACGGGAGCGGAAGCGGAACTGCGCCGCCGGACCGGGGACGGCGGCCCGGCCACGACGTCCACGGTCGACGACGAGTGGTGCGAGGCCGAGCAGATCATGCTCGGCGGGCGGACCGTCCGCGCCGGACACGGCGCCGTCCTGACCACCCTGGAGTCGGTGTTCGCATCCGCGGCACCGCTGACGGAACTGGTGGCCCGCGCCGTCCGGCACCCTGATCCCCGGCACGTCCGGCCCCTGACGGCCGGGGCCACCGCCGTACTGCGCGCCCTGACGCAGGACCCGGACGACGAGGTCCGCTTCGACGCCGCCCGGATCCTGCTCGGGGGATCGGCGCCTACGGCCTGGCCCTGCGGGACGACCCGTACACGCCGCAGGCGTACGCGCGGGTCGAGGAACTCGGCCCCATCCACCGGCCCGACCACCGGGCGAACGCGCTCGGAGACTGGCGCCGGCGCAACGAGCCGCCGGTCTAGGCGAAGGGAACCCGGTCCGGGCGGCAGACCGTGCCGGGGGCGGAAGCGTCCCGTCGACGAGGTAGCGGCTCTCGTACGCGCTGATGCAGCTGCTGGCGTTGTTGAACAGCGCGGTGTGCCCGTACCCGTCGTTCGTGAGCAGGCGGGCGTCCGCCAGCTCACGGGCCATGGCCTCGGCGCCCGCGTAGGGCGTGGAGGGGTCGTACCGGGTCCCGATCACCAGGACGGGACGGGCGGTCGGCCTGTCCCACGGGCCGCCGTACCCCGCGGCGGACCTGGCCGGCCAGGTGGCGCAGGTCTCAGCCGCCCACGTCCAGAAGCGTCCCGCGTCGCCGGCCCGCCGGGCGCTGTCCTCCTCCAGGCCCTGGTAGACGGCGGGGTCGCGCGGATTGGGGCTGTCGGAGCACCACACCGCCGCCGCCTGCTCGTCGCCGAGGTACGGATTCGGCTCCGCCACCGGGGGCGGCGGCGGATACACGGCGGGCTTCGGGGCGCGGCCCTGCGACAGCTCCTGGAGCCGGCCGGCGAGGGCGGGCCAGCCGCCGACGAGGTAGAGGCCCTGCACCGTGTCGGCGACCGTCCTGGCGTACGTCCAGGGGCCCACCGGCTGCTCCCGGAGCTGCTGCATCAGCCGGTCGAACTTCTCGCGGGTGGCCTGGGGACTGCCCGCGGAGAAGGCGCAGCGGGTCGCGGGCGCCGATCCGCAGAGGGTGAGGAACCGGTCCAGGGTGGCGGCGGCGGTGCGGTCCGAGCCCATGCGCAGGAAGGTGGTGGTGCGCGGCTCGCCCCGCGAGGTGCCGTTCGTCCAGGCCTGCGGGTCGATGTTGCTGTCGAGGACCATGGCGCGGACGTTGCCGGGGAAGAGGTTGGCGTAGGTGGCGCCCAGGATGGTCCCGTAGGAGACGCCGAGGTAGTTCAGCCGCGGTTCGCCCACCGACCGGCGGAGCAGGTCGAGGTCCCGGGCGGTGTCGGCGGTCGACACGTGGCGCAGCAGGTCCGGGTCGCGCTTCTCGCAGAGCCGGCCGAGGTCCGCGTAGGCGTCGGTCCAGGCCTTGCGTTCCTGCGCGCCGACGGGGAAGCCGCCGGGTGGGCGGGCCGCCCAGGCCTTGGCCTCCTCGGCGGTGTCGAAGCAGTTCACGGCCGTGCTGTTGCCGATCCCGCGCGGGTCCCAGCTGACGATGTCGAACCGCTCCCGCACCTCCTTCGGGAAGGAGTCGTAGTTCTGCGGCACCTGCACGGTCCCGGGGCCCCCGGGCCCACCGGGGTTCACGAAGAGCGTGCCCACGCGCCGGCCGGGATCGGCGGCCTGCCGCCGGACGACCGCCAGGTCGATGGTGCGGCCCGCGGGCGCGGCGTGATCGAGCGGCACCTTCGCGGTGGCGCAGTCCCACGGGCTGCCGGGCTTGCACGGACTCCAGTCCAGCCGCGGAACGCCGCCGCTCACCGGAGGTGACGGAGATGGGGGCGCGCCGCGTGCGGCGGCGGGCCCGGGCCCGGGCCCGGTGAGCAGCGCGGAGCAGGCCAGCGCCGCGGCGAGGACAGCCGCACGGCGCCGGCGGCGGGCTGTGGGACCTGGTGCGGACATCCGCCCTCCTGCGACGCGGCCAGGGCACGATCCGGCGGCCGATGCCGCGGCATCGGTACACACGCCTCTGCCACCACGAAACCGCGGATCGCCGAGGTGCGCGACCGGAGGCTCAGGAACGAACCCAGCGGGTCAGACCGGCCCAGGCGGCGGGGGCGAGCGCGAGCACGGGCCCGTCGGCGACCTTGGAGTCCCGGACGTGGACGGTGTCGGCACAGCCGCAGGCGGCGACCTCGACGCAGGCCCCGCCTTCGTCACCGCTGTAGGAGGACTTCCGCCAGGCGAAGGCGGCCTCCAGACACGCGCCGCCCTCGCTGCCGCTGTAGCTGGACTTGAACCACTTCAGTGGGGTGCTCATGTCTCTCCTGCCAGCCGGTCCAACAGGTCCTTGGTATCTGCCAAGTTGAGGGCCTGTGACCGCAGCATCGCATACTTCTGGGAGAGGATGCTGACCTCGTTCGGGTCCCTGACGAGGAAGCTGCCGCGCTGGGTTTCCGAGTAGGCCAGGTGCTGGAACTCGGGTGTCTCCAGCAGGATGAAGGCGCCATCGAGGCCCGCGTGGGCGGTGAGCCCGAGGGGCAGCACCTGGAGGGAGATGGCCGGGCGGTCGGCGCAGGCGCGCAGGTGCCGGAGCTGCTCCCGGTGGACCTCGTCCCCGCCGATCCGGTCCCGCAGGGCCGCCTCCCAGATCACGAAGCTGAGGGTGGGCGGGACGGCGCGGCGCAGGATCTCCTGGCGCCTCATCCGGTGCGCGGTCTGCAGCTCTATCTTCGCCTCGCCGACGAAGGGGACGCGGCAGCCGAGGACGGCGCGGGCGTAGGCCTCGGTCTGGAGCAGCCCCGGAACGGTCAGCGTGTCGAACCACGACAGCGCCAGGGCCTCCGCCTCCCGCTCCATGTACTCCTCCGCCCAGGCCGGGACCATGTCCACCTCCGGGAGGCGGTTCGCCACGACGGACAGGAGGCCGGGCAGGCCCAGGGCGCGGTCCATCCTCTCGGCGACGTTCGGCATCAGGACCCGTCGGCCCTGCTCGATCGAGGCGATGGTCTCGACGTCCAGGTGCAGGGTCTCCGCGAAAGCGCGCTGGGTCAGTCCTCCGGCGATGCGGGCGGCGGCGACCAGGGCGCCGACCATCTTCATGGCGGTCTCGTTGGGCCGCGGCCTCTTGCGTACTGGCATGTCCGTTGAACTCCCCGCCTCGGCGCGCGAGATACCCGTACCAACCCGTACTCCTCAAGGAGTACGGGTTGCTCGTCTCCTCCACGCTAGTGACGCAGGGCGACGATGGCGGGGTGAACGTGGATATCCAACCGGCCCTGCTGCGCGAGCGGTTCTACCCGCGCAGCCGCCAGACCGTGCGCCCTGCCAGGCAGTTCGCGGCAGAGACACTTCACGCGTGGGGTGTCACATGCCGCCACGACGACGTGTTGCTCTGCGTGAGCGAGCTGGCGACCAACGCCCTGCTGCACGGCGTCCCGCCCGGCCGCGGCTACTGGCTGCGGATGCTGCGCTACGACGGCACCGTACGGGTCGAGGTGCACGACAGCGGGGGCGGCCGGCCGCGGATCGCGGGCCGGGACCCGGGCGCCGAGGGCGGGCGCGGGCTGCTGCTGGTGGCGGCGGTCGCGGACCGGTGGGGGGCCGTGGCACCGGTACCGGTACCGGGTAAGACGGTGTGGTGCGAGTTCACCGTCGGGGCGGTCGGCGCGGGCGGGCCGCCGCACGGGCTCTAGGCTGGTTGCGACTGCTGTCGATGCTCGAAGAGGCGACTGGAACATGAGCGCGTACGGATCCTTCCCCGGTTCGCGGCCCCGCCGGCTGCGCACCACCCCGGCGATGCGGCGGATGGTCGCGGAGAACCGGCTGCACCCCTCTGACCTGATCCTCCCGGCGTTCGTGCGCGAGGGCATCAGCGAGCCGCTCGCCATCTCCGCCATGCCGGGCGTGGTCCAGCACACCCGGGACACCCTGCGCAAGGCCGCCGTCGAGGCGGTCGAGGCGGGCGTCGCGGGCATCATGCTCTTCGGCGTCCCGGCCGACGAGAACAAGGACGCCCTGGGCACGGCCGGCACCGAGCCGGACGGAATCCTGCAGGTAGCCATCCGGGATGTGAAGGCCGAGGTCGGCGACGACCTGGTGATCATGTCGGACCTGTGCCTCGACGAGTACACCGACCACGGGCACTGCGGCGTCCTGGACGAGCACGGCCGCGTCGACAACGACGCGACGCTGGAACGCTACGCCGAGATGGCGCAGGTCCAGGCGGACGCGGGCGTCCACGTCGTGGGTCCCAGCGGCATGATGGACGGGCAGGTCGGTGTCATCCGCGACGCCCTCGACGAGACCGGGCACGAGGACGTCTCGATCCTCGCCTACACGGCGAAGTACTCCTCCGCCTTCTACGGCCCGTTCCGCGAGGCCGTCGCCTCCTCCCTCCAGGGCGACCGCAAGACGTACCAGCAGGACCCGGCCAACGCCCGCGAGTCCCTGCGGGAGCTCGCGCTCGACCTGGAGGAGGGCGCGGACATGGTGATGGTCAAGCCGGCCGGTCCCTACCTCGACATCCTGTACCGGGTCGCGGAGGCCGTGGACGTTCCGGTCGCGGCGTACCAGATCAGCGGCGAGTTCGCGATGATCGAGGCGGCCGCGGAGAAGGGCTGGATCGAGCGGGACCGGGCCATCCTGGAGACCCTGCTGGGCATCAAGCGCGCGGGCGCGGACACGATCCTCACCTACTGGGCCACCGAGGTCGCGGGCTGGCTCCGCGAGGCCCGCTGAAGGCGTCCCCTACGGCCAGTCGACGAGGCCGTTGAAGACGACGAAGTCGAGGACGACGGCCGCCGGTGCGGCCACGGCCAGCCACACCCTGGTGGCGGCGTTGCGCCGCCGCCAGGGCAGTGCCCACGCGGAGAGCAGCACGGCCAGGACCACCACCAGGCCGAACCCGAACACCGGGAAGGCGATGCGGTAGGAGGCGTCGAACCGGGCGCTCACCTCGCCCCCGCACGAGTCGCAGGCCATGGGCGCCAACCCCGCGAAGAAGAACGCCAAGGCCGCCATCGGCAGCGTCAGCAGGGTGGAGACGAGCGGCGCGACGAACGCGCGCGGGTGGCGGTCGGTGTCCGGGGTCAGGGGCAGGGTCGGGGTCATGGCTCCAGTGAACTCCGCGACGGGACACTGAACATGAGTGCGCGTACTCAGGTGCGCGGCTGCGCGGTCTGTGAACCTCATAGGCATACGTGCGCACTTGGCACGTCGATACCGAGAGGTTCTGCATGCAGGCTGAACACCTGTCCGTTGCCGACCAGGCGTCTTGGGAAGGGGCGATCCGGCACCTGTACGAGGACGCGTACTCGTTCATTGCCACCGGTCCGCGCGCGCACGAGGACTGGCGCGCGGACGTGCTCGCCGTCATGGCGCGCGCCGTTCCCGACCCGCGTGGCTGGGCGGGGCTCGACGACACCGCGAACGACCGCTCTCAGGAGCACCCGGACTCCCCGTTCTGCCGTCCGTTCGTCGGGGACGATCCGTCCCGCCCGCTCACCCCTACCGACATCGGGGAACGGTTGCACGAGATCGACCGTGCGAGTGCCGAGAACCTCCTCCTCGCGCTCACCGACGGCGGCTGCACCCTGCGGAACCTCGAACGGTTCACCGAGAGCTTCGACGAGCTGCAGAACATGGCCCGCACCGTCCTCGCCCGCTACGGGGACGCGTTCACGTGCCACACCAACGTCACTGTCGGTGCAGGCAGGGGCCGCACGCTGGACTTCGGGGCGTCCCACTGGGGCTACACCCCGATGACCTCTTATGGGGAGGACGCCGGCTTGGTCATCGTCTCCGACACAGAGGTCGGGTTGTTCTGGACCTTCAACGGCTGACCCCGACAGGAGGAATCCATGCCGACCCGATCCACCGATGCCGCCACCTGGGCAGCAGCCCTGCTGAGGCTCCTGGAGGAGGTCTACACCTTCGCGAGGTGCGGGCCCCGGTTGCACGAGGACTGGGCCGAGGATGCGCTCGCGGTCATGGAGCGTGCCGTTCCCGACCCGCGGGGTTGGTCCACCTTGGAATGGGAGATGGATGAGGAAGGACGTCGGACCTACCGTCCGTCGTACCCGTTCCGTGCCATGAGTGCCGAGGACATCCGCAACGGGGTCCGACCGATCAGGGCCGACGCGGCCGTCGGATTGCTCGCGTCGTTCGCGCAGGAGTGGTGGTTCGAAGGTTCCCCGATCCGGTTTCGGGAAGACCGCGACACGGTGCTCCTGGACGCACGGAACGCGCTGGACCGGTTCGGCCCCGACGCTACGTTCTGGACCTCCTCCGATCTCGCCCGTACCTGCGACGCGCCCGACTTCTTGGCGCGGGACCTGGAAGGCGGCCACCCCTTCACCGACCTCATGATGGATCTCGGCCTGATCGCGGTGTCCGCCGACGAGGTCGGCGTCTTCTGGTCGTTCAACGCGAATTGAGGCAATGATCCGATGCTGACCCGATCCGCCACCTACCCCGACCGGGAGACCGCACAGTGGGCCACCCAGCAGGTGGTGATCGCCAATGAGCAGGTCATCCACCGCTGGCTCGCCCAGGGAACGCGGGCCCGGCTCACCATCGAGGCCGCCTGGCCGTCCCGTGAGGAGCCCGTCGGGCGGGTGCAGTTGGAGGCGATGCTCCTCGCCGGGCAGGGGCCTGTCGACGTCCGTGCCGCCCGCGTCGTCCTGCGTCGCGAGCCGGACAGCCCGTACGGATTCGTCGTCCAGACCACCGTCCCGTTCTACCTGTAGAGGCAACCGACCGTGCCCATGAAGCCCCTCGAACACGACCGGCGCTACGGCGAGCTCGATCAGGTCATGCGTGCCTACCTCGGCCGGCAGGGGGAGGACACGGCCGAGCGTCGCAGCCCTGCGTTGGACGCCTATCTGCGCCACACCTGGCACACCCGCCCCTGGGCCATCGCGGAGGCGGAACGCCAGCTGCGTGAGTACAGCCGGAATCCTCCGGGGCGCCTGCGGATCGACCTCGGTGAGTTCTACGCAGTCCCCGACGTCGGGATTCCGCAGGCCGCGATCGGGGACTGGCTGCTCGTGCTCGCCGACCACCTCAAGCAGAGCGTCGAGGACGGCGAGGTGCCACCGCCGATGGCCCCGCAGACGCACTGGGAGTGGCATGCGAGGTTCCCGGAGACCGCCCAGCTCCTGGGCGGCTGGTTCTCGCAGGACATCGTCGACGAATTCCCCGATCACGAGGCTGCGGTCGCGGACTACGCCGCCACCACCGACCCGCAGCTCGTCGCCCGTCTTGTCGGCGAGCTCCACGAGCTGATCGCCCTCCCGATGGACGAGGGGGACTACGCCCTGGCCGCTGCGGAACTCGGCATGGAGGTCAACCCGCCCGAGCCGTTCTCGTACGGGGCGTGGTTCCAGTCGGTCGCGACAAGCCTGGCCAGCGGCTGACCCGCCCCATACGCGCTTCCCCACGCCCTGCCTCGCCTCGCGCCCCCCGCCCCGTCGGCCCGGTGTGGTTCCGGTCGCGTCCGTCGGGGCGCAGGCGCACCCTGGAGGCAAGGGTGACCCCTGGAGGTGATGCACCATGGCCACGCTCGTCGGGTGGCATGTGGAGCTCGAATTCACCGAGGAGGGCCACCGCACCAGTGCGGCGGCCCTGGTACGGCTCGGGGACGGCTCCGAGATCAGGGCGCGGGGCTATGCCTTGCGCCACCCCTCCGACCCGGAGCAGATGAGGGTCGGGGAAGAGATCGCGGGCGCTCGTGCGCTCATGGATCTCTCGCAGCAGCTGTTGCAGAAGGCCCACTCGGAGATCGACGAGGCGACGGGCCGTCATTCCTACCCGCTCAACCGCTGAGCGGCGGGCGGACCGCCGGCCCGCTGAGGGGCTCCTGCCGGAGCCGCTCAGCGGGTCCTGCTGCGGAAGAGGGCGGCCGCCAGGGCCATGGCCACGGCCGTGATGCCCGCGCACCAGGTCAGGGCCGTCCAGGGGGCGCTTCCGGCGGGCTGCGCGAGGAGCAGTGCGCGCAGGGATTCGATCACCGGGGTGAGCGGTTGGTGCCCGGCGAAACCGTGCAGCCAACCGGGCATGGTCTCGATCGGCACGAAGGCGCTGGACGGGTAGGGCAGGAACATCATCAGGAAGGTGAAGCCGCCCGCCGCCTCCGGCGTCCTGGCGAGCAGCCCGAGGGTGGCGGCCAGCCACGAGATCGCCGTGATGTACGCCAGCAGCAGGCCCGCCGCGGCGAGGAAGGCGGCCGGGCCGGCCTGGGGGCGGAAGCCGATGGCGAGGGCGACGGCGAGGACGAGGGCGGTGGAAAGCAGGTTGCGCAGGACGGAGGCGGCGACGTGTCCGGCGAGGATGGGGATGCCGCCGATGTCGAGGGTGCGGAAGCGGTCGATGACGCCGGTGCGCAGGTCGTCGGCGACGCTGACGGCGGTGGAGGCCGCGCCGAAGCCCGCGCAGAGCAGCATGGCGCCGGGGACCACGTACGTCACGTACTCCGTGCCGGTGTCGATGGCTCCGCCGAAGAAGTAGACGAAGATCAGCATCAGCATCACGGGCAGCATCAGGGCGGCGATCAGCGCGTCCGGGCTGCGGCGGCTGATGCGCAGGCTGCGGCCGGACAGGGCGAGGGCGCTCACGGGTGCGGCGGTCATCGGTCGGCTCCCGTCAGGGTGAGGAACACGTCGTCGAGGGTGGCGGTGCGGACGGCGAAGCGGTCCACGGCGGTGCGGTCCGGGTCGAGTTCGTCGAGCAGGGCGCGGACGTGGGCGGCGCTCCCGTCGGTGGCGACGCCGAGGGTGAGGTCCTCGGGTGCGAGGTGGACGGCGCGCGGGGCCAGGGCCTCGTAGGCGTCCTGTGTGGTGAGGGTGAGCTCCAGCCGGTGGCCCGCGACGCGTGCCTTGAGCTCGGCGGGGGCTCCCTCGGCGGCTATCCGGCCGTCGGCGAGGACGGCGACGCGGTCGGCGAGCCGGTCCGCCTCCTCCAGGTACTGGGTGGTGAGCAGCACGGTCGTGCCGTCGGCGCGCAGTTCCCGTACGAGTTCCCACAGGTCCTGGCGGCTGCGCGGATCGAGGCCGGTGGTCGGCTCGTCGAGGAAGAGCACCTCGGGGCGGGAGACGAGGCTGGCGGCGAGGTCGAGGCGGCGTCGCATGCCGCCCGAGTACGTCCTGGCCGTGCGTGCGGCGGAGTCGGCGAGACCGAACCGGGCGAGGAGTTCGTCGGCGCGGGCGCGGGCGGCGCGCGGGGTGAGTCCGCTCAGGCGGCCCATCATGCGCAGCGTCTCGGCGCCGGTCTGGAGCTCGTCGACGGCCGCGAACTGTCCGGTGAGGCTGATGCGTTCGCGGACGCGGGCCTGCTGGGAGGCGGTGTCGTGCCCGGCGACGCGGGCGGTTCCGGCGTCGGGCGCGGTGAGGGTGGCGAGGATTCGGACGGTGGTGGTCTTCCCGGCGCCGTTGCGGCCGAGGAGGGCGAGGACGCTGCCGCGGGGGACGGCGAGGTCGATGCCGTCGAGGACGCGGACGCCGCCGTAGGACTTGGTCAGGCCGGTGGCGTGGATCCCGAGGGTGCCGGAGGCGTGTGGGGTCATGCGGGATGCTGCTCCCTTCGCGAACGCTTCTGCGTATGCCTTACGCTTTTCTGCGTAAGTAATACACAGAACTAGGATGGGGGTCAATCGAGGAGTGGGCGGTCATGGCGGACGAGGACGACGAAGGCACCGGTACCGGGCTTCCGGCGAGTCTGGAAATGGCCTGGGGCCTGCGCGAACGGCCCGGGAAAGGCCCGCGCCCCACGCTCACGCTGCCGCGCATCGTGGAGAAGGCCGTGGCGCTGGCCGCGGGTGAGGGGATGGACGCCGTCTCCATGGGCCGGGTGGCCAAGGAGTTGGGCGTCTCGACGATGTCCCTCTACCGGTACGTCACGGCGAAGGAGGAGCTGCACATCCTGATGTCGGACGCGGGCGTCGGCACCCCGCCGGCACTGCCGCCGGAGGCGGAGGGGTGGGGGTGGCGCCGACTGCTGACCGAGTGGGCGTACGCGCAGCGGGCCGTCCTGATGGCCAACTCCTGGATCCTGCGCATCCCGATCACCGGGGCGCCGGTCAGCCCGAACCAACTGGCCTGGATGGAGCGCGGACTGGCGGCGATGGCCGACGCGGACCTGACCGAGAGCGAGAAGATCTCGACGATCATCCTGATCGGCGGTCTGGTCCGCAACGAGGCGACGATGGCCGCGGACATGAGGGACGCCATCGTGAAGTCCGGCGTCGCGCCGGACCAGGTCATGGGCCAGTACCTGCGCACGCTGCGGCTGATGACGGGCTCGGACAGCCACCCGGCCGTGACGCGCCTGCTGGAATCGGACGCATTCACGGGCTCGGACGAGCCGGACTTCCAGTTCCGCTTCGGCCTGGACCGGATCCTGGACGGACTGGCGGCGCTGGTGGCGGAGCGGGCGAGCGGGGCCTGAGAGGCGGGGCGGCGTCCCGGATCGCCGCGCGGCGGGTCAGCGGGGCGGCCGGCGGGTCGCTCCGGTCAACGGGGTGTACGGCAGCGGCCGTACGGGGCCCGCGTCGGCCGGGCTCGGACGGCTGGGCCCGCGTCGGCAAGGTCCGCGCCGACCCGGTCCGCATCGGACAAGCCTGCGCCGACCGGGTCAGGCCCTCTCGTACGGCGAGGGAACCGGGAAGTACGCCTCCAGGAAGGCCGTGACGACCCGCTGCTGTTCGAGAGCCGTGACGGTGGTGCTCTCGTCGTCGGCCAGGCAGAACGCATCCGGCCATCGGTCCCGCACCAGATCGGGCAGTCGCTCGATCTCGTCAGCGCGGCCGGTGGAGACGTACGCGTGGGAGAGTTCGCCCGTGACGGCCCGGCCGTCCGCCAGACCCAGGTGGGACGCGAGGGTGACCGGGGCGACGTCGGTGGCGCTGCGGAAGACCGAGCGGCTGGTGGCCGAGAGCAGACCGGGCAGCGTGTCCTCGACGTGGCCGAAGAGGGACCGGCTGAGCGGGTAGGGCGTGTGGGCCAGGATGTGCGGGTACGTGCGGCCGACGGCCTCCTCGACCGCCTGCCGGGTGGTCTTCTGCGAGGCGGTGAACACGTCGTCCGTGCCGTCCGGCGGACCCGGCGGCACGGCCCGCGAGTCGTGGAACACCTTGGGCAGCCCGGAAGGCAGGAAGTAGTTCTGGGGCTGCTGCGGGCGGCCCAGGAAGATGTCGTCGTTGAAGTAGAGGAAATGCTCGGAGAGGCCGGGTACGCGGTGCAACCGGCTCTCGATGGCATGCGAATTGAACACCGACCGGTGGTCGCCCTCGGCGAAGAGGGCAGCATGGTCGACGACGGTGATCCCGGGGTGGTCGACGGCCAGCCACGACGGGACCTGGTGGTCGGTGATCAGGAAGACGCGGCGGATCCAGGGCGCGTAGGCGGCGATGGAGCGCAGGCAGTAGCGGAGTTCGCCGCGGTCGCGGTAGCGGTGCTCGGCGTGGTCGACACCGGATCGTGCGCCGTCGTCCGTGCCGGCCGCCGCCGCGTCCCGGCGGCTTCTCCAGGCGGGGTCCGAGGCGTCCACCCAGGTGATCACCGCGTCGACGGGGAAGTCGATGTCGTGCGGGAACCGGCGGTCCAGATCGTCGATCACCGGATAGTCGCGGCTGCCCACCTTGCGTGTGGCGGTCGCCGTCAGAGACGGGAGCCACCATCCGTAGGGGCATTCGCGCAGGGCCGCGACACCCCCGGAACCGGAATCGGAGGGATCCCAGAACTCCAGGTCGCAGCCGTGGTCGGGGCCGTAGTAGAGGGTGCGGCCGGAGGTCACGGCAGGCATGAACAGCCGGACTCCCCTGACCGGCGGGTGCTGGTTCCCGTCGGCCGGACCGCCGGTCTGCGGGTGTGCGGCCTCCTTGGCCGCGACCGCGTCCGGCAGCGACTCGGCCAGGACCTCGCCGAGTTCCCCGCCGTCGCCCAGCAACTGCGCGTACACCGGCAGGCCCGCGCACGCGTGGGCCCAGGCCTTGAGCGCGGCATCGCGGTCACCCGGGGCGATCGCGACCCGGTGGGCCGGGCCGCCGTCGGGAACGAGCCCGTACGCGACGCCGCCCGCCTCCAGCGCCTCCGCGGCGATGCGCAGATTGGCCTCCCGTACGTCGGGCGGCAGCAGGTCGTCACGGACGTGGGCCAGTCGCCCGCGATACCGGATCACTCCGGGCAGGGCCTCCAGCAGTTCGTCCTCGCGGGACCTGGACGGCTCCCGGGGACCTGCCGCGGCGATGCGTTCCCGTTGCGACGCGGCGGGCTGCCGGCCCACCAGCGCAGGGCGGCGCAGGGCGGCGCGGGCGACGCGGCGAACGCCGGCCGGAAGCGGGATGCGGGAAAGGCCGCCCATCCTGTCGTCACCTCTCGAAGACCGCGTCGTTCCGGCCTACTGCCGGATTCACTCGAACTTTCCCTGCCGTTTGCCCGCCGCGCAAGCCCCGATGGTGTTGGTCACACGCCCCGACGGAGATCTCGTGCCCCCGCCCCGCGGCCGGACGGCCGCGAAAGTCCTCGGAGGGCGGGTGCCGGATCGCCCCCCGACCCTCGCGATCAGCCGGGGGGCTCGCGCTCGGGGTGACCGGGAACCGGTCAGGCCGACCGGGTCAGGAGGGCTGCCCCGGGGCCGTCGCCCTGATCACCGAGAAGGTGCCGCCCTGGGGGTCGGAGAGGACGGCCATGCGGCCCGCCGCCATGTCGAAGGCCGGGGCCATGACGCTCCCTCCGGCGCGCACCACCGCGGCCTGGATCTCGTCGACGTCGTCGACGTGGAAGTACGGCTGCCAGTGCGGCGGCACGCCGGGCGGCAGCTGGCTCAGGTCCATCATCCCGCCGACCGCGCGGTCGCCGACCTTGAACTCGGTGTACTCCTCGGCGCCGGGCATCTGGGACTTGGCCGTGGTGACGGGGAGGACCGCGGTGTAGAAGGCCGCCGCGGCGGGGATGTCGCCGGTGCTCAGCTCGCTCCAGATCAGGGCGCCGTGCTCGTTGACGATGCCCGCGCCGTCGAAGGTGCCGGCCTGCCACAGGCCGACTGCGGCGCCCGTCGGGTCGGAGATCAGGGCCATCCGCCCGAGGTCCATGACGTCCGTCGCGCCCATCATGACCGAACCGCCCGCGTCGGTGACCGACGTGAGGGTGGAGTCGAGGGAGTCGGTGGCCAGGTACGTGGTCCACGCGGTCGGCGGCATCGGGTCGGGCACGGTCCCGTCCGGGTTGGACGCCTTCATGATGCCGGCGACGGGCTTGCCCTTGAGGAGGCAGACGGAGTATCCGCCCTGCTCGGCCGGCCCGACCTCGCCCTGCCAGCCGAAGAGGTTGCAGTAGAAGTCGAGGGCCGCCTGCTGGTCGGGGACCATCAGGTCGATCCAGCACGGGGTGCCGGGTTTGTAGGGGCCGTTCACATCGGGCACGGATGCCTCCGCTGGTGGTTGGGGCAGGACGCGCCGTCCCCTACCCGGCCCCTGCCGCCCGAATCGGCCCGTTCGGGTGACGGCCGAGCCCCGGGACGGCTCGGCCGGCGGCAACGCGACGGCCCCCGGCGCGGGGATGCGCCGGGGGCCGTCGTGGAGACCGGGAGCCGTGTCAGAGCTTCTCGGGGGTGCGGATGCCCAGCAGGGACATGCCCTTGTTCAGGGTGCGGGCCGTCAGCTCGCACAGGAACAGACGGTTCTCGACCTGCTGCGCCGTGTCCGCCTTGAGGACCGGGCACTCTGAGTAGAACGACGTGAACAGCGACGCCAGCTGGTACAGGTACGCCGCCAGCTTGTGCGGGGCGTGCTCCGCCGCCGCCTCCGCGATCAGCTCGCCGAAGCCGTCCAGGTGCAGGCCCAGCGCGCGCTCGGTCGGGGCCAGCGCCACCTCGGGGTGGGCGACCGGCCGGGTGTCGCCCGCCTTGCGCAGGATCGACCGGATACGGGCGTACGCGTACTGCAGGTACACGGACGTGTCGCCGTTCAGCGAGACCATCTGGTCCAGGTCGAACTTGTAGTCCCGGGAGGCGGACGTCGACAGGTCGGCGTACTTCACCGCCCCGATGCCCACCTGGGCGCCGCGCTCGGCGATCTCGGCCTCGGTGAGGTCCTGGGCCTTCTCGCGGACCACGGCGGAGGCGCGGTCGATCGCCTCGTCCAGCAGGTCCACCAGCCGGACCGTCTCGCCCTCACGGGTCTTGAACGGCTTGCCGTCCTTGCCGAGGACGGTGCCGAAGGCCAGCTGCACGGCCTTGACGTCGTCGTTCAGCCAGCCCGCCCGGCGCGCCGTCTCGAAGACCATCTTGAAGTGCAGCGACTGCCGCGCGTCGACCACGTAGATCAGCTCGGTCGCGCCGAGGTTGGCCACGCGGTCGCGGATCGCCGACAGGTCGGTGGCCGCGTAGCCGAAGCCGCCGTCCGACTTCTGCACGATCAGCGGCGTCGGGTTGCCGTCCGGGCCCTTGACGTCGTCGAAGAACACGCACAGCGCACCGTTGGAGCGGACCGCGACGCCCGACTCCTCCAGCAGCTTGCAAGTCTCCGTCAGCATGTCGTTGTAGCCGGACTCGCCGACCACGTCCGGGTCCTGGATGTCCATGTCCAGCTTGTTGAAGACCGAGTAGAAGTAGATCTTCGACTCGTCCACGAACCGCTGCCACAGGGCGAGGGTCTCCGGCTCGCCGGCCTGGAGGTCGACCACCCGTGCCCGGGCCCGCGTCTTGAACTCCTCGTCGGAGTCGAAGAGCGCGCGCGAGGCCTTGTACAGGCGGTTGAGGTTCGACATGGCCTCCTCGCCGGAGGCCTCGCCCTCCCCGCCCTTGTGGTCGAGCTCGTGCGGGTGCTCCAGCAGGTACTGGATCAGCATGCCGAACTGGGTGCCCCAGTCGCCGATGTGGTGGCGGCGGACCACCTTCTCGCCCGTGAACTCCAGGATCTCCACCATCGCCGCGCCGATCACGGCGGACCGCAGGTGCCCGACGTGCATCTCCTTGGCGACGTTCGGCTGCGCGTAGTCGATCACCGTGGTGCCGGCGGAGGCGTTCAGCGGCACGCCGAGCCGGTCGTCCGCGGCACGTGCGGCGAGGGTCTTGACGATCGCCTCGTCCGAGACGGTGATGTTGAGGAAGCCGGGGCCCGAGACCTCGATCTCGTTGATCAGGTCACCCGTGGGGATGGCCTCGACCACGGTCGTCGCCAGCTCGCGCGGGTTGGCCTTGGCCTTCTTCGCGAGCGCCAGGATGCCGTTGGCCTGGAAGTCGGCCCGGTCGCTTCGTCGCAGCATGGGGTCGGCCGCACCGGCCTCCGGCAGGGCGGAGGCGAGGGCGTCCGAGACGCGCTGTTCGACGGAGGAAGCGAGGGAAGGGACCGAGGCCATGAGCTGCCGTTCCTGTGAGGTTGTGCCCGAGTGGGTCTTGGGCGTTCCGACAAGTGCCGAGTATCCCACGCGGAGCCCGTCCCCTTCTCGGTATAAGGGCCGCGTATCAGCAGGCGGAAGCAACCCCGGAGCGGCCCCTTCCGTCTGGGAGAATGGCCGAAGCCAGCATTCGAGATAGAAGGACGTGTCGTGGCTCAGAGCGCGCAGAGCAGCACCGAGACCGACTGGGTCTCCCGTTTCGCGGACGATGTCATCGCCGAGGCGGAGCGCCGAGCCCCCGGCAAAGCCGTCGTCGTCGCGTCCGGGCTCTCCCCGTCCGGCCCGGTCCACCTGGGCAACCTCCGCGAGGTCATGACCCCGCACCTGGTCGCCGACGAGATCCGCCGCCGCGGCCGCGAAGTCCGCCACCTCATCTCCTGGGACGACTACGACCGCTTCCGCAAGGTCCCCAAGGGCATCCCCGGCGTCACCGAGGAGTCGCACGCCCAGCACATCGGGCGCCCGCTGACCGCCGTCCCCGCCCCGGAGGGCTCCGCGTACCCGAACTGGGCCGAGCACTTCAAGGCCGCCATGGCCGAGTCGCTGGCCGAGCTCGGCGTCGAGTACGACCCGATCAGCCAGACCGAGCAGTACACCACCGGCGCCTACCGCGAGCAGATCCTGCACGCGATGAAGCACCGCGGCGACATCGACGCCGTCCTCGCCCAGTACCGCACCAAGGCCAAGCCGGGCGGCAAGAAGCCCCAGCAGAAGCAGGTCGACGAGGCCGAGCTGGAGGCCGCCGAGGGCTCCGGCGCGGCCGCCGAGGACGACGGCAGCGCCGGCGAGGGCGGGTACTTCCCGTACAAGCCGTACTGCGGCCGGTGCGGCAAGGACTTCACCAAGGTCACCTCGTACGACGACGAGACGACCGAGATGACCTACGTCTGCACCGAGGACGAGTTCACCGAGACGGTCAAGCTCAGCGAGTTCAACCGCGGCAAGCTCGTCTGGAAGGTCGACTGGCCGATGCGCTGGGCCTACGAGGGCGTGGTCTTCGAGCCCTCCGGCGTCGACCACTCCTCGCCCGGCTCCTCGTTCCAGGTCGGCGGCCAGATCGTCCACATCTTCGGCGGCGAGCAGCCGATCGGCCCGATGTACGCCTTCGTCGGCATCAGCGGCATGGCCAAGATGTCCTCCAGCAAGGGCGGGGTCTTCACCCCCGGCGACGCCCTGCAGATCATGGAGCCGCAGCTCCTCCGCTGGCTCTACGCCCGCCGCCGGCCCAACCAGTCCTTCAAGATCGCCTTCGACCAGGAGATCCAGCGCCTCTACGACGAGTGGGACAAGCTGGAGGCCAAGGTCGCCGACGGCACCGTCCTGCCGGCCGACGCCGCCGCGCACGCCCGCGCCGCCCGCGTCGCCTCCCACGAGCTGCCGCGCACCCCGCGCCCGATGCCGTACCGCACCCTCGCGTCAGTCGTCGACATCACCGCCGGACACGACGAGCAGACCCTGCGCATCCTCTCCGACCTGGAGCCGGACAAGCCGCTCACCTCGCTCGACGAGGTACGGCCGCGCCTGGACCGCGCCGAGAACTGGATCACCACGCAGGTCCCGGCCGACCAGCGGACCCTCGTGCGCGAGGACGCCGACACCGAGCTGCTGTCCTCCCTGGACGACGACGGCCGCGAGTCCCTGCGCCTGCTCCTGGAAGGCCTCGACGCGCACTGGTCGCTCGACGGGCTCACCACGCTCGTCTACGGCGTCCCGAAGGTCATGGCCGGGCTGGAGCCCGACGCCAAGCCGACCCCCGAGCTCAAGGTCGCGCAGCGCACCTTCTTCGCCCTCCTCTACCGGCTCCTGGTGACCCGGGAGACCGGGCCGCGTCTGCCCACGCTGCTGCTGGCCGTGGGCGCGGACCGGGTGCGCAAGCTGCTCGCCGTCTGAGATCCCGCACGGGCTGGGCCCGGATACGCGCAAGGGCCCGTACCCTCCTCCGACCGAGGAGGGTACGGGCCCTTGTGCGCGCCGCGAGACAGCCTCAGGCGATGTGCTCGTTCTCCAGCTCCCGCTGGTAGCGCAGCTTCAGCTGGGGGAAGATCTTGCGGATCAGCGAGCCGCTGCGCGGGTGGACCACCCCGTAGCGGTCGGCCAGCAGTATGTCGAGCTGCTCGGCGGTCAGCACCTCGCCGCTCTCCACCAGGTGGGTGCGGAAGACCTCGTACGCCGCCTCCGCGAACTTCTCCGCGTCCCCGTCGGCCTCGGCCCCGGGCTCGGCTCCCGCTTCGGCTCCTGCTTCGGCTCCGGCCTCGGCGGCCGGGTCCGCCTCCGCGCGGGGACCCGGCACGGCCGCCTGCACCTGCTGCTCGTCGGGACCCATCGGGGGCAGGACCGGCGTCGGCTCCAGGCCCTCGACGTACTGCGGGTTGTAGCCGCCCTCGTACGCGGCCTGCGGTGCCTTCGGCCCGGCGAACCAGGCGCTGTTGTGGGCCGCGGGCATCGCCGTCGGGTCCACCGCGAACGCCGGCGGGATCTGGGCGGCCGCCGCGGGCACCACCTGGGGACCCTGGGCCTGGGCCGGGGCCTGGGCCTGGGCCTGGGCCTGGGCGTGGGCCTGGGCCTGGACCGCTGCCGCTGCCGGGGCGTGCTGGATCTGGGCCTGATGGAGTTGGGCCTGCTGGAGTTGGGCGTGCTCGGTCCGGTGCGCCTCCTGGTCCGGGCCGACCTCCCCGTCCGACTGCGGAGCGCCCGTCAACGGGGCCTCCAGGGCCGGAGCCGCCCCGGCGGTCTGCTGCGCCGGCGGAGGCAGTACCGCCGGGTCGATCCCGGTCGCCGCCAGGGCGTCCGGCGCCGTCTGCGAGAGCGGTACACCGATCCGGGCCAGCTTCAGCGGCATCAGCGCCTCCACCGGTGCCTTCTGCCGCCAGAAGCGCCCGTACCGCGCCTGCATCCGGGCCTGGTAGATCAGCCGGTCCTGCTCCATGCCGATCGCCTGCTCGTAGGAACGCAGCTCCCACAGCTTCATCCGGCGCCACAGTTTGAACGTCGGCACCGGCGACAGCAGCCACCGCGTGATGCGCACGCCCTCCATGTGCCGGTCCGCCGTGATGTCGGCGATCCGCCCCACCGCGTGCCGGGCGGCCTCCACCGTCACCACGAACAGGATCGGGATCACCGCGTGCATGCCGACACCGAGCGGATCCGGCCACGAGGCCGCGCCGTTGAACGCGATCGTCGCCGCCGTCAGCAGCCACGCCGTCTGGCGCAGCAGGGGGAAGGGGATCCGCAGCCAGGTCAGCAGCAGGTCCAGCGCCAGGAGGACGCAGATACCGGCGTCGATCCCTATCGGGAACACCAGGGAGAAGCTGCCGAAGCCCTTCTTCTCCGCGAGCTCGCGGACCGCGGCGTACGAGCCCGCGAAACCTATGCCCGCGATGACGACGGCTCCGGCGACGACGACACCGATGAGTATGCGGTGCGTACGAGTCAGCTGCATCGCGGCCACCCGCGATCCCCTCCCCTTGTCGAGCACAAACCGGGCGCTTACCGAGCCCTTACAGAGCTGCGGCAGGCACAGCGTACGGGTGACTGGAAGTCAGCGCTCCAGGAGGCCCTGACCAGCCACCGCTCCTACTGGGGCTGAGGGGACTGCGGCTGCTCCTCGGGCTTGTTGGCGCCCGCGACGGAGCCCACTGCCTCCTTCGCCGCGGTGATCGCGTCCTGGAGGAGCTTCGCCCGGTCCGGGGCGCCGGCACCTTCGTAGGCCGCGCCGTTGTAGTCGAGGGTGACGACGACGTTCTGGGTGCGCGCCACGATCGTCGTGTTGAAGAAGTCGACGTCCTTCTTCACCGAGTAGACGACCGACGTGCCCTGGTCGCCCAGGCCCTCCACGGCCTCGGCCTTCACCTCCTGCGCACCCTCGGTGGACTTCGCCGCCTCGACCTGCTTGCCGTACTGCTCCTCGGCGCGCTTGTTGGCGCTGCCGAGCGAGGCGTGCGAGTCGGTGCGGAAGAAGGAGAGCGACAGCCAGCGGTACTGGGAGCCCTTGAGGCCGTCCTCGTCCAGACCGTTCCAGGAGCAGCTGGCCCGGGTGGCGAGGTCGTTCGACGTGGTCGCCGTGCCGTTCTTGTCCTTCGCCTCCGGGACGAGCGAGTCGATCGTCCCCGTCTGGAGCGCCTTGCAGGGCTCCGGGAGCGTGGCGAAGGCGGCCTTCTCCAGCTCCGGCGTGGGCTTCTTCTCGCCGGGCTTCGCGGAAGCGGACGAACCGGACTTCTTGTCGCCCTTGTCGGCCGCATCCTTCCCCGAGTCGGACGAACACCCGGCCACGGTGAGGATCACCGGGACGGCTGCGCAGGCGAGAACGCGGGTGAGGCGCGAGGCTGATCGGTGCATGGTTCCTTCAGTGCTTCGGGTACTTCTTCGGACGCGGGACCGTCAACGGTAGCCCGATCGGGTGCCGCACTGCTGTGCGCGCCGTCACGCGGGCGTGTGGCGCGCACCGCTCACTCGTTGAACCGCTCGGCGAGTGCCTCCGCCAACTGCCTTGCCTTGTCCTGGGTTTCGCCGCTCGGCGGGACGATGCCGGGCAGGGCCGGCTGCACGCTGTACTCGATCTTGACGATGACGTTCGAGGTACGGAACACAATCCGCACGGTGCGCGACTGTGCGGCCGTGGCCCCGGCGGCGCTCAGCTTGTCGTCCAGGAAGGCCTCGGTGCCGAGGTCCTCCAGGATGCGGGAGCCGAGCTCGGGCTGGGTGGACGGGCTGGCGCCGGGGGTCGGCGTCCCCGCGGCCGGAGCCCCGTCCGACGGCGCCGCACCGGCGGGCGGCGCGGCGGGCGGGGGTGCGGAGGCGGCCGGGTCGCCGGGGTTGGCGGGGTTGGCCGGGCTGCCGGAGTTGGCGGCGCCCGGGCCGGGTGTCGTGACCGGGCCGGGGAAGGGCAGGTGCGCGTCGGTGAGCAGGCGTACGTAGACCTGCTTCGCCTTGTCGTCGTCACTGGCGGCGCCGCGGTCGTAGGAGACGACGCGCTCGAAGCCGACCGACAGCAGCCTGGTCTCTTCGGGGGTCTGCGCGGTCCAGCGGCAGCCGACGTGCCGGTCGCCGTCGTAGGAGGCGTCGGCGACACCGGCGTACACCTGCTCGCGCTGTTCGGGGGTGAGGCTGTCCGGCGCCGGGAGCATGGCCTTGAGCTTCTTGCTGTCGGCGCCCGCCTTGCAGGGCGCGGGCAGGCTGCGGTACTTCCCCGGCTGGGCGGGCGCGGCGGAGCTGCCGCCGGCCTTGGAGTCGCTGGTGCTTCCGCCGTCGCTCCCGCCGCTGCACCCGGTCAGACCGGCCGCACCGGCCGCGAGCGCGGTGAGCATCGCGAGGCCGGGCAGGACTCGCCGTACCGCTGTGCGCTGCACGTCCACTGGCTCCCTTCGACCGGCGGGACCCCCGACAGTCAGGAAAATGCGTTGCCGCGGCTTGGGCGCGGCTGGACACAATGTCTATCGCACACGCTGGTGCTGGCGCCGGTCCCCTGTCGTATTCGGGATCAAGAGCGAGGCTTTTGCGGATTCTCACCTTTCTGTTGGTTTCGGGGGATTGATTCTTTATGTCGTACGTAGAGGTACCGGGGGCGCAGGTCCCGATCCGGATGTGGACCGACCCGGCGTCGGTCGAGCCGGGGGCGATGCAGCAGCTCCACAACGTCGCCACGCTTCCGTGGATCAAGGGTCTGGCCGTCATGCCGGACGTCCACTACGGCAAGGGGGCCACCGTCGGCTCGGTGATCGCGATGAAGGACGCGGTCTGTCCGGCCGCGGTGGGCGTGGACATCGGCTGCGGCATGTCGGCGGTGAAAACCTCCCTGACGGCAAACGACCTCCCGGGTGACCTCTCCAAGCTCCGCTCGAAGATCGAGCAGGCGATCCCGGTGGGCGTGGGAATGCACAAGGAGGCCGTGGACCCGTCGCGGCTGTACGGCTTCTCGGTGCAGGGGTACGAGGATCTGTGGAAGCGGTTCGACTGGCTCACCGATGCGGTCAAGCCGCGCCGGGAACGCGCCGCGAAGCAGATCGGGACGCTCGGAAGCGGAAACCACTTCATCGAGTTCTGCCTGGACGAGCAGGGCTCGGTCTGGCTGATGCTGCACTCCGGCTCCCGGAACATCGGGAACGAGCTCGCCGCGCACCACATCGGCGTCGCCCGCGGGCTCTCCCACAACCAGAACCTCGTCGACCGGGACCTGGCGGTCTTCCTCGCGGCCACGCAGGAGATGGAGGCGTACCGCAACGACCTCTTCTGGGCGCAGGAGTACGCGAAGCTGAACCGCGCGGCGATGATGAGCCTGTTCAAGGAGGTCGTCCGCAAGGAGTTCCGCAAGGCCCGGGTCTCCTTCGACCGAGAGATCAGCTGCCACCACAACTACGTGGCGGAAGAGCGGTACGACGGCATGGACCTGCTGGTCACCCGCAAGGGCGCGATCCGCGCCGGCAGTGGTGACTACGGGATCATCCCCGGCTCGATGGGCACGGGTTCGTACATCGTGAAGGGGCTCGGCAACGAGAAGGCCTTCAACTCGGCCTCGCACGGAGCGGGCCGGAAGATGAGCCGTACCGCGGCGAAGAAGAAGTTCTCGGCGCGCGACCTGGTGGAGCAGACGAAGGGCGTCGAGTGCCGCAAGGACTCGGGCGTGGTGGACGAGATCCCGGGCGCGTACAAGTCGATCGAGCAGGTCATCGATCAGCAGACCGACCTCGTCCAGGTCGTGGCCAAGCTCAAGCAGGTCATCTGCGTCAAGGGCTGAGGCCCGGGCGCCGCTGTCGGGGGAACGGAGGGGCCCGGACCGATCGGGATCGGTCGGGGCCCCTCCGTACGGTGTCGGGCTTCAGTCGGTGCGCCGACGCCGGCAGCCCTGATGGCGCGCCCGAGGAGCGCCGGAGTCGGCTAGAGCTCGCGGTGGACCTTCGTGTTCGAGGCCTGGGCCCGGGGGCGGACCACCAGGAGGTCGATGTTGACGTGGCTGGGGCGGGTCACCGCCCAGGTGATGGTGTCGGCGACGTCGTCGGCGGTCAGCGGTTCGGCGACGCCCGCGTAGACCTTCTCCGCCTTCTCCGTGTCGCCGCGGAACCGGGTCTTCGCGAACTCCTCCGTCCGGACCATGCCGGGGGCGATCTCGATGACGCGCACGGGCTGGCCGACGATCTCCAGGCGGAGCGTCTCGGCGAGGACGCGGGCGCCGTTCTTGGCGGCGACGTAGCCCGCGCCGCCCTCGTACGTGGCGTGGCCGGCGGTGGAGGAGAGGACCACGACGGTGCCGTCGCCGGAGGCGGTGAGGGCGGGGAGCAGCGCCTGGGTGACGTGGAGCGTCCCGATGACGTTGACCTCGTACATGGTGCGCCAGTCGGCGGGGTCGCCGGTGGCGACGGGCTCGGCGCCGATGGCGCCGCCCGCGTTGTTGACGAGTACGTCGCAGCGTTCGAGGGAGGCGGCGAGGGCGTCGACGGCGGCGCGGTCGGTGACGTCGAGGGCGTGCGCGGTGGCGGAGTGTCCGGCCTCGGCGAGCTCGGCGGCGAGGGCCTCGATGCGGTCCTTGCGGCGGGCGGTGAGGACGACGTGGTAGCCGGCGGCGGCGAGTTGCCGGGCCGTGGCCGCGCCGATGCCGCTGCTCGCGCCGGTCACTACGGCGGTTCGGGTGGCGGCCGTGCTCATGTGCGGGCTCCTCGGTCGTTCGTACGGGCGACTACCCGCCAGCATAGGCGGGGCCGGGCGGCTCAGCGGCCGCGCGGGGCGTACATGATCACGGCCATTCCGAAGAGGCAGACGAGGGCGCCGGCGATGTCCCAGCGGTCGGGGCGGTAGCCGTCGGCGACGGCACCCCAGGCGAGGGAGCCGGCGACGAAGACCCCGCCGTAGGCGGCGAGGACCCGGGCGAAGTCGCCCTGGGGCTGGAGGGTGGCGACGAAGCCGTAGAGGCCGAGGGCGATCACCCCGGCTCCGATCCAGGTCCAGCCTCGGTGCTCGCGCACGCCCTGCCAGACGAGCCAGGCGCCGCCGATCTCCAGGAGCGCGGCGAGGGAGAAGAGGGCTGCGGAGCGGGCGATCAGCATGGCTCAAAAGTACGCGGTGCGGATGGGGGTGGGCGCGCCCTCATTCGTGTGATGGTCCGACATGTCGGGGTCGGTGGGGGGCTAGCCTCCGCGCGAGACGTGAGGAGGTGGTGGCGGTGCGCCGTGTCGCCGTACGGAGTGTGGTGGTGGCGGGGTTGTTGGCGCTCGGGGCGGGTGTGCCCGGGCCGTCGCAGGCTTGGGGAGCGGGGTGGGCGGGGCCGGAGGCCGATGTCTCGTACCACGGCCGGGTGGCCCTGTCCGGGGACCGGCTTCGGGTCTGGCTGGTTCCGGAGAACGACGGGCCTGCGGCGCTGCCGAACGCGACGCTGCGGGTGCGGCTGTCGGCCGACCTGGCCGACCGGCAGCGGCTGGCGGAGGGTTGTGTGCGGGCCGGCCTGCGGGAGGTGTTGTGCGAGACGGGGCCGTTGCCGCTGCACGGGCGCGGCCGGCACGTGGGGCTGGTGCTGGAGCTGCGGGAGCGCATGCCGGAGGTGGTGGTGCGGGTGGACACGTGGTGGAACGGCGGTGCGACCGACCGGAACCGCGCGAACAACGAGCCGGCGGTGCTGGCCCTGGACACGGGCGACGCCTACGCCTTCTAGGGCCGCTGCGGCCCCGGGGCCTGCTCTGCCCCGGGTCTGCTCCGGGTATGGGCAGGCCATGCCCCAGGGGCTGGTCTGCTTCCCGCGCTCCGTCAGGCGGTGCCGAACTCGACGAGTGCCTCGTCGACGATCCGCTCCAGGCGGGCGTGGTGGGCGCCGCGCCAGTACACGCGCTCGCACGCGGAGCACTGCGCGAAGACGTCGTAGGAGCGGTGCGTGCCGTGCTCCAGGCGGTCGCCGACGCTCTCCTTGTCGGCCTCGTGGAGCGGCCCGTTGCAGGCGGTGCAGCGGGTCCACGGGGCCAGGGCGGGGGCGAAGCGGCCGAGGACGTCGCGCAGTTGCTCGTCGGGGTTGTCGCTGTAGACGTACGCTCCGGCGAAGATCTCGCGGCGGCGGAGCAGGCCGCGGTCGCGGGAGAGCAGGACGCGCCGTTCGGCGGCGGAGCGGGTGGCCAGGGCGGGGTCGCCGATGTCCTCGTTCTCGTACGCGGCGTCGACGCCGAGCAGGCGCAGCCGGCGGGCGAGCGTGCCGAGGTGGACGTCGAGGAGGAAGCGGAGCGGGGCGCCGGGCACCTCCTGGGGGCGCACGACCCCGCACACCTCGACGATCTGGCCGTCCTGGGGCACGTAGGAGACGGGAACCTCGCGGCCGTCGACGAGGAGGCGGCCGACCTCGGTGAGCGGGACCCCGGCGGATTCGACGACGTGGCCGAGGCTGGAGGCGCCATCGGTCGCGGTCGGTACGCGGTCCGCGCGCCGGCTGGGCGGGGCGAAGAGGCGCAGTTCGGGGGCGAGGGTGAGCTGAATGCCGGGTCCGTTCACCCTGTCAGCATGCCATTGCGGGGTGCGTGGCCGCGGCTGATTTCAGGAGGCTGCGGAGGCCCGGTCGTAGGCGTCGCGGTGGGCGTTGACCTCGTCGAAGTTGGTCTCGGCCCAGAGCTTCACGGAGGAGAGCAGCAAGCCGAGGCTGCTGCCCAGGTCGGTGAGCCGATAGTCGACGCGGACGGGGACGGTGGGCGTGACGTGGCGGGTGACGAGGCCGTCGCGTTCGAGGGAGCGCAGGGTCTGGGTGAGCATCTTCTGGCTGACCCCGGGGATCTTGCGGCCGAGGTCGCTGTAGCGCAGGGAGCGGTCGTCGGTCTCGCCGAGGGCGCAGACGATGAGGCCGACCCACTTGTCGCTGATCCGGGCCAGGAGCTGGCTGGTGGGGCATTCCTTGAGGAAGGCGTCGTAGGCGAATCGGGCTTCCTCGCGGCGGGCCGCGGCGGTACTGGTGGCCATGGGCACCCACTTCCGGGTCGGGTACGCACCTTCGAGTGCGTACTTACGGAAAGAGAGTACCTCTCCCTAGGTTAGTGGCCATCGGAACAAGCGAAGGCGACGGAAGCGGGGAGAACGATGAACGAGCGGACGATGAGCGCATCGACCATGGACGAGCGGACGATGCTGGCGGCCGTGGTGACCGGGTTCGGCGGCCCGGAGCGGGTCGAGCTGGCCGAGGTGCCGGTGCCGCGTCCGGAGGCGGGCCAGGTCAGGATCAAGGTCGCGGCCGCCGGGCTCAACCCGGTGGACGCAGGGGTCCGCACCGGGATCTTCGGCGGGGCCGGGCAGCGGATCGGCCTCGGCTGGGACGTCGTCGGGAAGATCGACGAGACCGGCCCGGGGGTGGCCGGCTGGAGCCGCGGCGACCGAGTGGTGGGCCTGCACCACGGCCCGGTGAAGCCGCTGGGCACGCACGCGGAGTACGCGGTGCTCGATGCCTCCGCCGTGGCCGCCGCGCCGGCCGCGGCGGACGACCCGGTCGCGGCCGCGCTGCCGCTGGCCGGCCTGACCGCCGCCCGCGCGGTGGACCAGCTGGGGCTCGCCCCCGGCTCCTCGGTGCTGGTCACCGGCGCCGCGGGGATGGTCGGAGGCCTGGCGGTGCAGCTCGCCGCGCGGGCCGGACTGGTGGTGACGGCCCTGGCGGGCCCGGGGGACGAGGAGCTCGTACGGTCGCTCGGCGCGGCCGCCTTCGTGCCGCGCGGCAGCGCTCCGGCCGGACCGGTGGACGGGGTCCTGGACGCGGCCGTCCTGGGCGGGGCCGCACTGGCCCTCGTCCGCGACGGCGGGGTCTACGTGGGCCTGATCCCGCACCACGCCCCGGCTGCGGAGCGCGGCATCCGGGTGGAGGAGCAGGAGGTCGCGGCGGACGGGGAACTGCTGGCCCGCCTGGTGTCCCTGGTCGAGGAGGGCGCGCTCACCCTGCGGGTCGCGGAGGTCTTCCCGCTCGCCGAGGCGGCGAAGGCGCACGACCTGCTCGCGACGCCCGGCGTGCGCGGCAGGATCGTCCTGACGCCGTGACGCCGTGACGCCGTGACGCCGTGACGCCGTGACGCCGTGACGCCGTGACGCCGTGACGCCGTGACGCCGTGACGCCGTGACGCCGTGACGCCGTGACGGGGGGCGTCGGGCCCATCCGGCCCCACCCGGCGCCAGCGGTGTCCCGGCTCAGGCGGTCCGGTCCCATCGGTCCGCTTCTCCGGCCCCCGCAGGCTCCGGTGGCGCCTGAGCCGTCCCGGGGGCTGACCGGTGGGGGTAGGACCTGGTCACAGCCGTGCGGCCGTGCGGACCAGGCCGGCCAGGGTGAGGGAGCGGGAGTGTGCGGGCCAGGCGATGTGGGTCACCACGGAAGGTGCGTCGGCCAAGGGGACGGCCGCGTGCTCGGCCCAGAGCCAGGAACGGGCGGAGTCGGGGACGACCGCGACGGTGCGTCCGAGGGCGATCAGCTGGGCCAGTTGCGTCTGGTTGTGGATCTCGGGGCCCGGGCCTGGCGCGTAGATGCCGCGGCTGGGCCAGCGGGCGAGCGGTAGACCGGGAACGTCCTCGACATCGGCCAGGGACAGGGTCTCGCGGGCGGCGAGGGGGTGCCCGGCCGGCAGAACGGCGACCTGCCCCTCGGTCGTCAGTGCCTCGCTGTCGAATCCGGCGAGGGAGTTCCACGGCGTGTGCATGAGCGCGACATCGGCGCGTCCGTCGCGCAGCAGCTCTTCCTGCTCGCAGAGGCCGCACGGCAGCACCTCGATCTCGGCACCGTCGGGCTCGGCCGCGTAGGCGTCGAGGAGTTTCCGCAGCAGTTCGTGGGACGCGGCGGCCTTCACCGCGAGGACCAGCCGACTGCGGGAGCCGCCGGGGCTGTCGGCACCACCGGCGCGCCGGGTGCGGCGAGCGGCGGCGGCGCTCGCGTCGAGGGCCGCCCGGCCCTCGTGCAGCAGCACCTCTCCGGCGCCGGTCAGGCAGACGCCGCGGCGGTTGCGCTCCAGCAGGCGGACCCCGAGACGTCGTTCGAGTTGCTGGATCGCCCGCGACAGCGGCGGCTGGGCCATGCCGAGGCGCTCGGCCGCGCGCCCGAAGTGCAGTTCCTCGGCGACGGCGACGAAGTACCTCAACTCGCGGGTCTCCAGCGTGTCCACGGCCGCAGCATACGTGGTGATACCCGGCAGGTATCACAGGGCACCGCATCGGTGTTGGCCGCGCTGTTCGTTCGAGGGCCACCATCATCGGCATGAGCGAAACGAAGATCGCGCTGGTGACCGGCGCGAACAAGGGCATCGGGTACGAGATTGCGGCCGGGTTGGGCAGCCTCGGGTACCGCGTGGGCGTGGGGGCCCGTGACGAGAGCCGACGCGAAACCGCCGTCGGGAAGCTACGGGCCCTCGGCGTGGACGCGTTCGGGGTGCCGCTGGAGGTGACCGACGACCGGAGCGTCACCGATGCCGCGGAGCTGGTCGAACGGCGGGCCGGGCGTCTGGACGCCCTGGTCAACAACGCCGGCATCTCCGGCGAGATGGGCCCGGGGTGGGAGCAGGACCCGACCGCGCTCGACCTGGACGTGCTCCGCACGGTCGTGGACACCAACGTCATGGGGGTCGTCCGGGTGACCAACGCGATGCTGCCACTGCTGCGGCGCTCGGCCTCGCCGCGCATCGTCAACGTCTCCAGCAGCGTCGGCTCGCTGACCCGGCAGGCGGACCCCGACATCGAGATCGGCCCGATCATGGCGGCCTACGCGCCGTCGAAGTCGTTCCTGAACGCCCTCACCGTCCAGTACGCCCGGCAGTTCACCGGTACGAACATCCTGATCAACGCCGCCTGCCCGGGCCTGGTCGCCACCGACTTCACGGATTTCCACGGACCCCGCACCCCCGTACAGGGCGCGGCCACCGCGATCCGGCTCGCCACACTGGCCGACGGCGGCCCGAGCGGTTCGTTCTTCGAGGACAACGGCGTCGTCCCCTGGTGATGGCGAACCGCCCTGCCCCGACGAAGCCCCGGCGGGTGCGCGAAACGGTCCGAACGGACCGGATCGGATGAGACGGCGACGCCTGCATCCGGGCGGCAGACCGGTCCCACAGTGCAGTTGACTGTGCGTCAGGATTTGGCTCCGCGGTGTGACGAGCCCCGCGGGGCGACGAGATTTTTTGTTGCGTGTTCGCGCCCTGCCCGGGTGCCGGAGATCCGGACAGTGTGCGCCCCGGCGGTCGTGCCTCACTCCGGGCGTCGCTGACCTGCGCCGGGTGCTCGGCCCGGGCGTGCGCGGAAGGTCGAAATGGAGGGCGGCGAAGCCGGATATCGGACACTGAATGATCAATTCCAGCCGACCGTAATCCCTGTTGCAAAGGGAATTGGCGTTTGACATGCGATCGGGGTGGCCTAGCCTGGTTCTCAGCCGACCGGGGGGAAGGGCTTCGGCTGCCCTGCCCTCTCACTGCATCAGTCATCACCCGAAGAGGGGGACTAGCGAGTGCTCAGTAAGAGGATTTCGGCCGGATTCATCGCGATGGCAGCCGTCGTCGGCGTCATCGCCGCGGCGCCATCCGCATCGGCCGTGGACCGTACCTGCTACGACGGCAACTTCTGCATCTACAAGGACCGGGACTTCTCCACCAGGAACTCGATGTACCGGACGAAGTACGAGTCCGCCCGCTGGGACATCGACATGCCGGCCGTTTACGAGGCCGACAGCTCCTGGTGGAACCGGCGCAGCCAGTCTTCCAAGACCTACGGCGGTCGCTGGATGTCGTTGGGCGTCGAGATCTGTCTCATTCCCGGCGGTTCCGTGAACTACTACTGGGACGCCAACGACGATGGTGCGAGCAACACGCTGAACGACGGCTCCCGCTGCTGACCATCGCTCGAAGGCCGGGCCGTTCCCGCCTCGCGGGGGCGGCCCGGCCGTACCTTCCGGAGGACACGGACATTGAACAAGCGCACCCGGGTTGTGACGGCGATCGCGGTGATGGCGGTGGTGACGGGCTCCGCCTCGGCCTGCTCGGAGAAGTCCCCCCAGGACATGGAGACGGCCCGCAGGGCACAGGCCGCACTCGACAGCGCCAACGAGGCACTGGAGCAGGAGCGTGAGGCCGAGGGCAAGCTGATCCGCAAGTGCATGAACGATCAGGGTTTCAAGGTCTTCCCGTCCGACGGCGCCAACAGCAGCAAGGGCAAGAAGCGCGGCGAGGACCTCACTCCGACGCTGGAGACGGCCCGCACCGTGGGCTACGGCGCGGACCCGCGCCGGTCGGACAACCAGAAGTCCCAGGAGGTCGGCGACGACTTCGACGCGTTGCCCGAGGACGTCAAGCGGGCGCACAGCATGGCCATGGACGGCTATGTGGACAAGCCCGAGGGCGGGGTCGAGTTCGACTTCGGCGGCGGCAAGGTCATGGTGCCGTCGAAGGGCTGCCGCGGCGAGACCCTCAAGGCCGTGTACGGGGATGTGAAGGAATATCTGCGCCTCAACTGGACGGTGTACAACACCGTGAAACAGGACAGCGCGCATATTCTCGCCGACGACGACGCGTATCAGAAGGCTTTGACGGAATGGGCCTCCTGCATGAAAGTCGGCGGCTATGCGGAGATTCCGACCCCCGAGAAGGCGAGGGAGGCGGCGCTTTCGCATTACGAGAATGTTCCGGACGGCGATACCGCCGCACTCGATATCGCGCAGCGTGCCGAGATCAAACAGGCCACCACTGATGCCGAATGCGGTACGAAGGTCGGGCTCAACACGAAGGCCCGGGAGGCCAAGAGCAAGGCGTCCGCAGATTCCCTGGTGAAGCACGAGGCGGAGATCACCGCCTGGCTGGAACTCATCACGAAAGCCAAGGCCAGGGCGCAGGAACTACTGCGAGAGACGCCGTAGTACCGTGACGAGCCTCGAACGCCCCGCAGGGGCCCGGGCGGCGGCCGAGCCGTCCGGCGGGCGGGCCCGGCACAGGTCCAGGCGGGGCCTGGTCATCGCCGCCGTCGTCATCGTGCTGTTCGGAAGTTCCGGATCCGTCTGGTGGATCGCGTCCCAGGCCAGAACGCCCGAGCAGCGTGCCTCGAACGCCGCGGCGCCGCCGCCCTCCCGGATCACGGGGAAGGTCTCCGACCGGCAGCTCGTCGAGACGATGGAACTGACCGGGAAGGTCGAGACGGCCTCCCGGACCACCATCACCGGCGTCCAGCCGCAGGGCACCAGCCGGGCGGTCGTGACGGCCCTGCCCGCGGCCTCGGGCAAGAGCCTCAAGGCCGGCGCGGTCGTCGCCGAGGTGTCGGGCCGCCCGGTCCTGCTCCTCCCGGGGCGCTTCCCCGCGTACCGAGACCTGAAGGCGGGCGACAAGGGTCCGGACGTGCAGCAACTGCAGCGCGCCCTGAAACCGTTGTACGGGACCGCGGTGAACGGTACGTACGGGCAGGCCACCGTCGAGGCGGTGCGCAAGCTGTACGCGGCAGCCGGGTACGAGGCGCCTTCCGGGGAGGGGCCGCGTCAGGTCGCCGGCGCGAGTGGTGGCGGGAGCGGTGGCGGGAGTGCCCCTTCGGGCACGGCCGCCGGCGCCGCCGCCCCCCGCGGCGGCGCGGAGACCGACGGCGGCACGGGCGCGGCCCCCGCCACGGGCGGAGCCGCGAGTTCGGCGCCCACCCGCCGCGCCGCCGCACCGTCTGCTTCCGGACCCGGCACACCCGGAGAAGTGCTGCCGGCCGCGGAGGTCGCGTACGTCAGCACCCTGCCCGCCACGGTGGTCCAGGTCACCGCGGCGGTGGGCGACGCGGCCGACAAGCCGCTCGTCGTCCTCGGCAGCGGCGGCCGCCAGGTGCGGGCGTCCCTCACCGCGGACCAGCGCGCCCGGCTGCGCGATCTGCCGAGCGACGCGGTCATCCGCTTCGGCACCGGCCCCTACGAAGGCCGGGAGGGCAGCCTGGGCTCCCTCGCCGGACCCCCCGACGCCGGAAACGGCGATCATCAGGGGAACACGAAGACCGGCGGACCGGACGGCGGGAGCACGTCCGGCGCCGGCGCCGGTACCGCGGGCGGGGGCTCCGGCGGCGGTGACACGGGCCGGCACGAGGCGCTGTTCGTCCCCAGCGGTGCGGAGGCCGAGGAGGGGGCGTCCCAGCGGATCGCCGTCGAACTGCGGCGCAGCCCCCAGGGCGCGCTGACCGTTCCCGTATCGGCGGTCTGGACCGACCTCGGCGGCTCGTCCACGGTCACCGTTACCGAGAACGGCAAGGAGCGCAACGTCCCCGTCGAGGTGCTGTTCACCCACGAGGGCCTCTCCGCGGTCAACGCGCTCGACGCGAATCTCGGCGCGGGCGAGACGGTCGTCCTGGTGCGCCGCGGAGGGGCGGCGGACGGCTCCGAAGGGGGCTCCGATGGCTGACCCGGCCCCCGTCATCGAGATGGCCGGCATCGCGAAGACGTACCCGGGGCCGCCGCCCGTGCACGCGCTGACCGACGTCACGCTCGACATCCTGCCGGGCCGGCTGGCCGCCATCGTCGGCCCCTCCGGTTCGGGGAAGTCCACGCTGCTGAGCGTGCTCGGCCTGCTCGACGTCCCCACCCGCGGCAGCTACCGGCTGGAGGGCCAGGACACCACCGACCTGTCCGAACGGGCCCGCACCGCGCTGCGGGCCTCGACGCTCGGCTTCGTCTTCCAGGCCTTCCACCTGGTCCCGCACCTGACCTGCGTACAGAACGTCGCCCTCCCCCTCGTGCACCTCGGCGTGCCCCGTGCCCGACGGCGGCCCCAGGCCGTGGCCGCCCTGGAATCCGTCGGCCTCGGGCACCGACTGGACGTCAGGCCCACCACCCTGTCCGGCGGGGAGCGGCAGCGGGTCGCGGTCGCTCGGGCGATCGTCCACCGGCCCGCCGTCGTGCTGTGCGACGAGCCCACCGGCAACCTGGACACCGCCAACTCGGCCCGCGTCATGGACCTGCTGACCGGACTGGTGGCGCAGGACCGGGCCGTCGTCGTCGTCACCCACGAACCCGACGTGGCGGCCCGCGCCGACCGCGTCTTCAAGGTGGTGGACGGCCATGTCGCGTAGCAGGGGGAGGCGTGAGAGGCGTGGGACGGGCGCGGTGGGGACGGCGGCTCCCCGCACGTCCGCCGCGGACCTGCTCGTCCAGGCGTTCCTCGCGCTCTTCGGCCGCCGGTTCCGCACCCTGCTGACGATGGTGGGCATCTCCGTGGGGCTGGCCGCGGCACTCGCCACCCTGGGCATCACCGCCAGCGCGGCCGGCGCCGTCTCCGACCAGTTCGACGCCCTCAAGGCGACCCGGGTGACCGTCAAGTACCCGTCGGAAGAAGTCGCCGGTATCCGGCCGCGGCCCGACGGCGGCGACACCCAGCGGGTACGGGGACTCAACGGGGTCCGCGCCGCGGGCCTCGTCAGCAAGGCCGGTGAACGGCCGGTGGTCTCCCGGCTGCCGTCGGACACGTCGAACGACCTGCCCGAGGGCACGGTCCTGGCGGCGCAGCCCGACGCGCTGTCGGCCATGTCGGCCGAACTCACGCAAGGCCGGTTGTTCGACACCGGGCACGATGCCCGGCGGGAGCGCGTGGCCCTGATCGACACGGCCGCCGCGTCCCGGCTGACCGTCGGCGACGGGGCCGGTAACTCCGTGATCCACGTCAACGGCGTCGCGTTCAGCGTGCTCGGCGTCTTCCGGGCTCCCCCCGGCGACACCGACCTCACCGGCTCCGTGATCGTCCCCTACTGGGCCGCCCTCCAGGACCCGGCCGGGCTGGGCTTCGCCCCGGCGGAAATGATCATCCGTACGGATCTCGGCGCCGCCGACCAGATCGGCGCCGAGGCCCCCTTCGCCCTGGCCCCGGGTGCCCCGGACAAGCTCGTCGCTCTGGTGCCACCGGACCCCCGGTCCCTCCGCCAGGGCGTCGAGTCGCAGACCCGGGCCCTGTTCCTCGGGCTGGCCGCCGTCTCCCTCGGCGTGGGGGCGCTCGGTGTCAGCAACACCGCCTACGTGTCCGTACTGGAGCGGCGCTCCGAGATCGGCCTGCGCCGGGCCCTGGGCGCCTCCCGGCGGGCCGTCGCCGGGCAGTTCTGCATCGAGAGCGGTCTGGTCGGGCTCGCCGGCGGGGTCGTCGGCACGGTACTGGGCATCCAGATCACCGCTCTGACCTGCCTGGCCAAGGACTGGCTGGTGGTCCTCGACCCCGCCCTCACGACGGCAGGCCCGCTGGTGGGCCTCTTGGTGGGGCTGGCCGCAGGGCTGTACCCGGCCCTGGCGGCCGCCCGCATCCTGCCCGCCGAGACGCTCCGGGCGGGCGTTTAGGCCGGGCGTCAGTCGCGCTGGAAGAACTCCACCTCCGCGAGGGCGAGGGGGCCCTGTGGGTCCGGGCCGGCGGGTTCCCGGAGGGTCAGCCGGACCGTCGTGGCGTGGCTGATGCCGAGGGGGAACGTCTGGGGGCCCGGTTTGTCGCTGAGGGCCAGCTCCTCGTGGACCGTGGCACCGTCCCGGTCCGTCACCTCCAGGTCGATGCGCAGGGCGCGTCCCTGCTTGGCGTACTCCTCGGGTGCCGTCGAGGCACCGTTGGTGACGATGACGTCGACGAGCCGGAACGGCGTGCCGAAGGTGTACGTCACCGAGGCGCCGGGGCCGGGCACGCCCCAGTAGCGGTTGCTGAGCCCGTCCGTGCTCTGGGTCACCGGGTGGCCGGGCAGCTCGGCGCTGGCCTCGGCGCGGGTGGGCGTCACCGCCTTGGCCTTGCCGAGCTTGTCCAGGGTGTCCTCCACCAGGTGCCGTCCGGCGGGCAACAGCAGGAAACCGGCCGCGCACAGGGCCAGTACGACGGCCAGGACCACCAGGAAGCGGGTCAACCGTCCGGAGCCGGCGCGGGCCCGGCGGCGCAGCGGCCAGACCGTGCGCCACCACGGGAGGGGCGCGGCGGTGGGGGAGGGCGCCAGCGGCGACGCACAGCGGCGGCAGAAACGACGGTCGGGCGGGTTGGCGGTGCCGCAGGCCGGGCATGGCACGCCGGCGACGTCGTCGCCGGCTGCGAGGGGCCGTACGACGGGGCGCGGCGCGACCGGCACGGCGGGCAGCACCGGAGCCGGTGACGCTGCCGCGGGGGGCGCGGGGGGCCGCGGCGCGGGCGGAGTCGGCCGCGCCGGAGCAACCCGGGCGGGCCCGGCCGCCCCGTCCTGGTCGCGGGCCGGTCCCGCCGCCCCGGCGGAACCGGCCTGGTCGGAACCGGTGGAACCGGCCCGGTGGGACCCGGTCCCGGCGGGTGCGGACCGGTCGGGCTTCCTGCGCAGCCAGGACAACCACCGATCCGCGACACCGCGCGCGGGCACCGCGCGAGAGCCGGATTCCAGACCGGATTCCGCCCCGGTGGCCGTCCGGGCGGAGTCCCGTTCCGGGACCGTTCCCCGCTGGGACGTCCGGTCTTCGCAGGCGGCATCCCGGGCGCCGCCGACCTCGGTCGTGTCCTGCCGGGACGGCGCTTCGTCCTGCGGGGAGCCCTCCCGGGGCGCGCTCCCGTCGGGGGTGTCGCTTCGGGCCGTGCGCTCCTCGACCTCGCCGGTCTGGGGCGGGCGTCCCGGGGCCGCGGCCTCCCCTGCCATGCCCGGGGGGCCGGCCGGGAGTGCGCCGCCGTCCTGCGGGGTGCCTTCTCGGGGCGCGGCGCCCCGGACCGTGTCCTCCTGGACCGGGGCCTCCTGGACCGTGTCCTCCTGTGGCTCGCCCTGCCGGGGCGCGCCGGCCCGAGGAGTGTCGGTGACCGGCCGCCCCGCGCCTTCCCGGCCCGTCCCGGGCGGGGTCTCGTGAGGCGTTCCGCCCAGGGGCGGCGTACCCGGAGGAGGGCCTTCCCGGCGGGGTGCGGGAGGCGTGCCGGGGCCTGGGGGGACGTCGTTGGGGGTGACGTCGTCGGGGGTGTTCTCCCGGGCCGGGGTGCGGGCCGGGGAGGACCAGTTCAGGTACGAGCCGCAGTTGGTGCAGAAGTCTTCCGTCGGGGCGTTGGACGCCCCGCACGCGGGACACGGGCGCATTGCCGTCAGCTCCCTTCGGGCGCGGGCGGGCCGGACAGGATCTCCACCCGGCAGACCGTGTGCACGGGGCACAGGCTGCGGACGAGGGCGCGGACCCGGTCGGCGTCCACGCCGTGCGTCCCCTCCGTGCTCTCCGCGCCCTCCGTGCCTTCCGCGCCCTCCGTGCCGCGCGGCCAGACCCGTACGAGGACCTCGCCGGCCACCGCGGGGTTCGGTTCGGTGCCGGCCGTGCGGGACCAGACGGCCGCGCCGTCCCCGCTGACCTCGGCGGACAGGCCCAGCACCAGGCGCAGGGCCTCGACCAGACCGCGCCGGGTGCCGCGCCACCGGTGCAGTTCCACCGCGCGGGCCACCGCCTCGCGCCGCAGCGCGGTCGGCCAGTCGGGGTCGTCCGCGCCGCCGACCCAGGAGGCCAGCCAGGACAGGAAGTCGGCCGGGGCGAGCCGGGGGTCGAAGTATGCGGGCAGGCTGTCGAGAGTCGTGAACACCGGGGCCAGGACCGTGTCCAGGCCCGCGGTGAACCGCTGGGCGAAGTCGTCGTCGGCGTAGAGCGCGGGCAACTGCTCGCCGATCGGGTGCCGGCTGGGCAGGCCGGGCACGGCGGCGCGGCTCATCCGTGCACCTCGGGTTCCGTCACGACGACCTGGTGCTGGTAGGAGAAGACGAGCGTGCCCGCGCCGATGTCGATGCGGTCGACCGGGGCGCCGCGCCGACCGGTGATCGGGTCGGCGGCGAACAGCCGGATCTCCTCCACCAGGACGTCCCCGACGGCGCGTTGCAGGACGCCGAACACCTCGCCGTACTGCACGGGCCGGCCGAACGGCCAGCCCGTGCCGTCGGGTCCGCCGTGCAGCGGGTTGAGGTGGCGGAACAGCGCGGCGAGCGCCGCGTCGCGCACCCGGTCGGCGTCGGCGGCCGGCGCCGACAGTCGGGCGACGACGGTGACGCCCTGGTAGACGGGCGGTTCGACGACGAGGCCGGTGCCGATCAGGCGCCGTTCGTCGAGGGCCGCGGTGATTGCGGCGAGGACCTGATCGGACGGGATGAGCTGCTCGAAGCGGAGCCGGTCGTCCTCGTCGGCGACCGCGTCCGGGACGACGAGGACGCGGACCGAACCCGCGCCGCGGTCGCCGTCGGCGGCGGGCAGGCAGCGCACCCGGCGCACCGAGGGCGCCGTCCGGCGGGCGATGATCTCGTAGTCCTCGGCGGTCACCGCGCGTTCCTGCATGCGCAGCGCCTCCGGGGCGCGCAGTTTGGCGTTGTCGACGGTCTCCCCGGCGACGCCGCCGCGTGCCGCCTCCCGGTTGACGACCCGGGCGATGTAGGGGACCGAGCTGCGCAGTACGGAGATCGCACCGCGCGAGACGTTGCCCGCCGGGCCGCCGCCGGTGCGGTAACCGGCCACCCGGATGTGGGAGCCCTTGGGCGGTACGGCGCCGCAGGCGCGCAGGCTGCCGTCGGCCTCGCGCAGCACCGGCGGGAAGGTGAACTCGCCGGTGGTGGCGTCGACGCGGACGTGCCGGTCGTCAGGACCGGAGCGGCCGAAGTGCTCGACGACCTCCCAGCGCTGCCAGCCCTCGGGGGAGGACACCTCCACCACCGGCGGTTCCCCGTCGAGCAGCACGGGCGGGCGCCCGAGCCGGAAGCTCTGTCCCGCGACGCCCTCCGACGCGCCGAGCGGTACGTCCCGCACGCGTTCGGCGTGCTCCACCGTCATGGTGCCGCCGACGGTGAAGACGGCGGCTTCGCGCACGGTCGGGGACTCGGAGTAGAAGGGCTGGCCGGGTTCGGGTTCGGTGACCCGGCAGCGCAGCCAGCCCGCGCGGGTCCCGCTGATCACCGAGGTGGTGTGCCCGGCCGGGACGTACACGATGATCTCGCCGGGCCGGTTGAGGCCGCCGGTGCTGTCGGAGTCCGTGGCGCAGCGCTGCCACCGGCCGCCGTTCCACGCCTCCCACACCAGCGGGGGCTGGCGCGGGTCGACGCCGACGCCCTCGACGCGGCTGTCCAGGCGCACCGCGACGACGCAGCGTGGCACCGCCGTGGGCAGTCCGAAGAGCAGGGCGTCGCCTGGTTCGGGCACGGCCTGGAAGCAGGGTATGTCGCGGCCTTCGGCAAGTGCGCCGGTCCGGTCGGCCGGTTCACCGGTGCGGGGCGCGGTGACCAGCTTCGTCAGCTCGCTGGGCAGGATCCGCAGGTCGTCGGTGGTGGCGAAGACCACGACCTCCTCGGTGTCGCCGGCCGCGGTCGCCACCTCGGTCGTCACCTCGGTGCCCGCGGGCAGGGTGACGGTGTCGGGCTGGGGGGCCGACAGCCAGAAGTCGACGTCGGCGGTGGCGGCCGACGGCGGGTACAGCCGGATGCCCAACAGGTCCAGGAACGCCAGGTAGTTCTTGTCCGGGACCCGGTTGAGCCGGTACAGCAGCTGGTCCACGAGGTAGGCGAACGTCTCGATGAGGGTGACGCCCGGGTCGGAGACGTTGTGGTCGGTCCACTCCGGGGCGCGCTGCTGCACGTACCGCTTCGCCTCGTCGACGAGCTGCTGGAACCGTCGGTCGTCCAGGTTGGGGGAGGGCAGGGCCATCAGTCCGCGACCATTTCCTCGGCCCCCTCCTCGGAGGGGATCGTGTAGAAGGGAAAGACCAGGTTGCGCCGGTCGTTGGTGGTGCGCACCGTGTAGTGCACATCGATGTAGAGGGTGCCCGCCTCGACGGAGTCGAAGGCGACGGCGACGTCGTCGACCGTGATCCGGGGCTCCCAGCGTTCCAGTGCTTCGCGCACCTGCTGGGCGATCCGGCCGGCGGTGTCGCCGTCGCCGGGGGCGAACACGTACTCGTGGATGCCACAGCCGAATTCGGGCCGCATGGGCCGTTCGCCGGGCGCGGTGCCCAGCACGAGGCGGATGGCCTCTTCCAGCTCGCGTTCGCGTTCGACCATGGCGATCCCGCCGGTCGGGCCGACGCGCAGGGGGAAGGCCCAGCCGCGTCCGATGAACCGTTCGCTCATCACACGCCTCCGATCAGGACGTCCGGGGCGCCGGTGAGGACCATCGCGCCGCACGCGGTCTGGTCGCGGGCGCGTGCGGCGGGCAGTCCCCCGATGAGGACCGTCCCCGAGGCGAGGGCCGTCGGGTTCGGCATGACCACGTTGGCCGGTCCGAGGGCGGCGTGCGGCGGGACCACGCAGACGTGCAGGCTGCCCACGACGGCGGCGGGCCGGCCGCCGATCAGCACCGTGGCCACCGCCGCGGCGGCGCCGGGCGGCGGAGTGGCGAGCCGGCCACCGTGGTTGGTGGGGTCGCCGGTACGGGCTGCGGCTGGCATCGGGTGCTCCTCGGAGACGGCGGTCGGTGTGTAGGGGGCTGCGGGGTCAGTTGATACGGATGAGGCGGGCCTTGAGGACGGCGAGCAGGCCGCCGTCGACCGTGACGTCCGAGGTTCCGGAGACCTTCACCGACCGGCCGCCGATGCTGACCCCGGCGGTGCCGTCGATGTCCACCTGGCGGCCGGACACCTTCACGGTGCCCTGCCGGGCGTCGAGGGTGATGCCGTCCTTGTCCATGAGGACGGAGGCCGCGGGACGGCCCCGGCCCGCGTACACGGTGACCTCGATCCGGTCCCGGCGGTCGTCCATGCGTACTTCGAGCCGTTCGTCCCCGGTCACCAGCCGCAGCCCGGACGGGCCGGGCGCCGCCGCGTCCAGCAGTTCCACCCGGTGGCCCGAACGCGAGACGATCGAGCGCCGGTTGACCTTGCCGCTCGTCGCGTCGACCAGCGGTACGTCGTGCGGCGAGGGCTCGTCGACGCCGTTGTAGAGGCCGCCGATGACGTACGGGCTGTCGAGCAGGCCCTGCTCGAAGCCGACCAGTACCTCGTCGTTGACCTCCGGGCTGACCACCCCGCCGCCGCCCTTGCCGCCCCACTGGACGGTACGGACCCAGTCGGAGACGTATGTGTCGTCCAGCCAGGGGAACTTCAGCCGGACCGCGCCGCGCTGGGAGCCGTTCGGCTCGCGCACGTCCGTCACCACGCCGATCGCCAGACCGGGTATGCGCGGCCCGCGGCCCGGCGCGTTCGCACCGGTGACCAGACCGGTCAGGGAGCGGTCCGGGCTGGCGCTGACCCACACCGTCGAGCGGAAGCCGCCGTGCGGCTCCAGGACGTGCTGGACGGCCGTCGCCGTGTACCGGCCGGAGAACGCCTGCCCGACGTTGCCGAGTGCGACCGGCTTGCCGGCGCGCAGCAGCGGGTTGCCCTCGGCCACCGCTTCCAGCTCGCCGAAGCCGGAGCTGATCTGGGCCGCAGCCGCCTTCGCGACCGCCGTCGTCTCGGCCTGTGTGCGGTACGGGGTGTCGGTGACGGACACGGACGCCGCCCCGAAGCGGGTGGCGGACTGCGGGGCGAGGCCCGGCACCACCGTGTCGCTGACCACGGACGGCTGCTCGGCGACGAGCGGCCGCTTCGTGGTCACGTCCCAGCCGCGTACCTGCACCTTCGAGGCGCCGTCGGCCGCCGACAGGGCGGCCCGCAGGGCAAGGAGGTTGCGTCCGTACTCCAGGACCATCGGGTCGCGCACCGCCGACGTCGACGGGGAGGGCGCACCGGACGCCTGCACGGGCCGGGTGAACTGGAGCACGCCGTTGTCGTCGACGCGTACCTGTGCGCCGCTCTCACCGGCGAGGAACTGCAGGAAGTCCCAGTCCGAGACGTTCGCCTGGGACAGCTGCTGGTACGTGACCGGCGCGGCCTCCACCTTCCCGACGGCCAGGCCGGCTCCGGCGGCCACCTTGCGGACGATGGCGGCGGCCGTCATGTTCCGGTAGGCGACGACCTTGCGGCCGCGCTGGAGGCGGTGCGCCGTGGAGTAGGCGCGTACGACGGTGAACGAGCCGGTGCGGTCCCGGTCGATCTCCAGGGCCGTGACCTCGCCGTTGAACAACCGCTCCCGGGCCTGCCCCTTCACGGTCGCCACCGACACCCGCAGCGGGGTGCCGATGGTGATGCCGGTGGCGCGCAGGAACTCGTGGTCGGGGTCGCGGTAGGTGAGCACCGCCGTGTCGGGCAGGCCCACGTTCTCGTCGACCACGCAGCTGACCAGTTGCGCCGTCCAGATCTGCGGCAGTTCGCCTGGGGCTTCCACGATGGGGTCGGCCGCGAACGACCGGCCCCCCGACTCCGACCCGCTCACCGCTGTTCCTCCTCGCCGTGCCGGTCCCGTGTGGCCGGCACGACGATCTCGGTGCCGGGGACGAGTGCCATCGGGTCGTCGATGCCGTTCGCCTCCGCGATGGCCCGCCAGGCCGTCGCATCGCCGTACTCGCGCCAGGCCAGCATGGCCAGGCTGTCGCCCGCCACCACGGTGTGGGTGCTGCGGGCGGTACGCGAGCCGGAGGTCGGGTTCTGACCGGGCGGGTCCACGCTCGCCTCCTCGATGGACAGCGAGCAGGTGGCCCGCAGCGGCTTCCCGTCCACGTCGAAGAGCGTGTACGACACCGACAGGTTCGACAGGACCCCGTCGAACGACGTCGTCCGCGCGCTGCCCCACTCGAAGCGCACCCAGGGGCTCGCCGGCTTCTTGCGGCCGAGGCTGGCCGGGGTCGGCACGCATGCCTTCATCAGCTTCTCCACCGCCTGTTCCACCGAGTTGTCGTGGGTGGCGGTGGCATCCAGGAACACGTCCAGGCTCAGCGTGCGCGGGCCACTGCCGACGAACTCGGGCAGGGCCGACTGGCCCGCCATCCGAGACGGGGAGCGCCGCCACTCGGTGGTCTTGCCCAGCTGCAGGGTCGAGGGGTTGAACTGCAGGTCGAGGCGGGCGATCGTCCCGCCGGGCCTGGCTCCGACGGAGGCCGGGGGCTCCTTGAGGGTGAGCTGGGCCCGGGCGCGGCTGGCGCGTGCCGAAAAGGCCATGCCGTGGACTTCCTTCCGGGGCGGGGGCGGGGGCGAGGGCTGGTGCGGGTGCGGGGCGTACGAGGACGGGTGGGTGGGGGAGGGGCCGGGGCGGGCGGTCAGGAGGGCAGCAGCCCCTGGTGGGCGATCTCCAACGTCTCCACGGCCGCGGCCGAGTTGGCGGGGTCGAAGGACGGCCCCTGCCAGCGCACCGGAACGATCCCGAACACCTGCCAGCTGATGATCCGGCTCAGATCGGGCCGCAGCGCCACGATCTCCCCGTCCTTCGGCTCGACCCGCCGCAGTGTCTCGTCGAGCCAGCGGCCGATCTTCGCCGTGTCGGCGGTGACGGGCCGGGTGAGAGTGATGTTCGACCAGGTCACGCGGCCGGGCAGCTGCCAGGTGAAGCCGTTGTTGCCACCCTCGGCGTAACTCTCCATCTCGACCTCGGCGCCCATGCCCGAGCAGGTGTGGAAGGCGCCCAGGTCGTTGCCGCCGATCGCGAGCCGGAAGAACACACTGGTCGCGAAGATGTTGTCCGTCATCGGTGTGTCGTCATCCGTTTCTCGTTCGTCAGTGTTCTCAGCGGCGCCCGTCGAAGGGCCGGCCCGCGCGTTCCCGGCCGCGCCGCAACTCGGTGCGCAGGAGGCGCGCGACCGGGTCGAGCAGACGTCGTGCCAGTTCGTCCAGATCGAGGTCGCCGCCGCCGTGGGGTGCGGCTTCGCGTCCGCCGCCGGGTCGGGCGGCCGCGGTCGCGGTCGCGGTGGGACCGGTCCGGCCCGTGTCGCGCTGTACGGGGGGCGGCGGGCCGGGCGCCGGAGGGCTGGGCGGCGGAGCGGGGGCGGCCGGACCGGGTGCGGACGGACCGGGGAGGGCCGTGGGGGCCGGCGCCCCGGGCCGTACGACCGGCACGGAACCGGAGGCCGGAGCGGCGGGTGCCGACTGGACCACGAGCGGGGGCGTGTACGGGCCGGTCACGGGCAGGAGCGCCGCCGCCGTCCTGGCGGGGGCCGCGGCCGACACGGGCGCCGGGCGCACGGCCGGTGCGGTGGGTGTGGAGCGGCCGGTTCGGCCGGGGGCGGCGGGGGCGGCCGTACCGGGGGCGGGGGCCGCGGCACGCTGGACCTGCTGCGGGGCGGTTGCCGACGGGGCGGACCAGCGCGCCGGGACCACAGGCCGGCCGGCCGTCCGAGGGGCGGCGGCCGGCGCGCTGCCCATGCCCGCCACGTCACGGGTGCCGAGGGCGAGGGGCCGCGCCGCCAGCAGCTGGAGGGACGGGGGTGCATCGGGCGTCGCCCGCTTGCCGACGGCTCGGGCGGCGACGAGCGGGACCGGACCCGGCACGGGGCCCGAGCGAGGCGGGGTGGCGGTGGTCCGCTGGATGCCGCCGCGGTGCGAGCCGCCCCCGTCCGGCGGGGGCGCGTGGACCGCCGGCGCCTGTGGCCGCGCGGCGGCCCGGGGCGCGGCTGCGCTCCGCGGCAGCGCGGGAAGGGGCGCCCCCAGACCCGGGCGTCCGCGCGGCACGGACCGATCCGCGGGTACCGACCGATGCTGCCCGGCAGGCGCGTCCGCCGTGCGTTGCAGGGTGGGCATGGCGGGGGTGGTTGCTGCCGGGCCGGTGGTGGGGTTGGTGTGGGGCGTGGCGGTCGGTGTGGCGGTGGGGGGGAGTTCGGTGAGTGGTGCGCCGAGTGGTGCGCGGGTGCGCATCGGCTTTTCCGGTGCCGGTGCCGGTGCCGGTGCCGGAGCCGGCGTGGTTGCGGTGGGTGTTGCCGGTGCGGTGGTGGGTTCGGTCTGGCGTTGCACCACGGGCAGGGCGGGTGCGGCGTTGGGGGTGGTGGGTGTGGCCCGGGGGGCTGTCTCGGTGGGTGGGGTGCCGAGCGGGGCGCGGGTGTGCGGGGGTTCGTTCGTTGCCGGGTTGCCCGTGGTGGGTTCGGGTCGGCGTTGCAGGGTGGGCATGGCGGGGGTGGTTGCTGCCGGGCCGGTGGTGGGGTTGGTGTCGCGCGCTGCGGTCGGTGTGGCGGTGGGGGGGAGTTCGGTGAGTGGTGCGCCGAGTGGTGCGCGGGTGCGCATCGGCCTTTCCGGAGCCGGAGCCGGAGCCGGAGCCGGTGTGGTTGTGGTGGTGGGTTCGGCCTCACGCTGTACGACGGCCGGTGCCGGGGGCGTTGGCGGTGTGGCCCGGGGGGCTGTCTCGGTGGGTGGGGTGCCGAGCGGGGCGCGGGTGTGCGGGGGTTCGTTCGTTGCCGGGTTGCCCGTGGTGGGTTCGGGTCGGCGTTGCAGGGTGGGCATGGCGGGGGTGGTTGCTGCCGGGCCGGTGGTGGGGTTGGTGTGGGGCGTGGCGGTCGGTGTGGCGGTGGGGGGGAGTTCGGTGAGTGGTGCGCCGAGTGGTGCGCGGGTGCGCATCGGCCTTTCCGGAGCCGGAGCCGGAGCCGGAGCCGGTGCTGGCGTGCTTGCGGTGGTGGGTTCGGCCTCACGCTGTACGACGGGCGTGGCGGGTACGGCGGCCGGTGCCGGGTTGCTCCCGGTGGGTGTTGCCGGTGCAGTGGTGGGTTCGGTCTGGCGTTGCACCACGGGCAGGGCGGGTACGGCGGCCGGTGCCGGGGGCGTTGATGGTGTGGACGGGGGCGCCGACTCGGTGGGAGGCGTGCCGAGCGGGGCGCGGGGCTGCGCCCGCTGGACCGGCGCACCTGGGCCGGCCACGGGTACGGCGGGGGGACGGACAGCGGCCACGCGGCGCTGCGGTGTGGCAGGGACGCGGGCGACGGTGAGCGTACGCCCGACCGGGCGCGGCCGGACCGCGGGGGTGCGGGCGCTGCCGGGAGTTTCCTCGCCGGTACGAGCGGGCCGGCGGGCCGCGGCCGCCCGTGCGGGGGTGGCGGTCCGCTGGGCGGGCGGGCCGGACATGCCTTCGGCGGCGGAAGACCCGGGGACCACGGCGATACGGCGGACCACGGGGAACGGCGTGGGCGGCGCCGTCCGGGCGGGCTCGGCGGCCCGCTGCACCGCGGGCGCGGATGCCTCGGGTACGGCTGCGGAAGGCGTGGATACCAGGCCCCTCGTCCCGGCTGCAGACCCGGCCGCGGAACCCTTGACCCGCGGCCGTAGGGGGGTCGGTGACACGGCGTTCGCCGCGGACCCGGACCCGGACCCGGACCCGGACCCGGATCCGGACCCGGATCCGGACCCGGACCCGGACCCGGACCCGGATCCGGACCCGGACGCGGGCTTCGGAGCCGCGGTCCGGTCCGAGGTCCCCCGGGCCCCGGCTCGCGAGACAACCGGGCCCGGTGCGGCGGCGTCCGGCTGACGGTCCGCACCCGGCTTCGGTCGTGCGGTGTCCGGGCGCCCCGGGCCCGGTGCGGCGGCGCCGGGCCCGGGGCGGCGCGAGACCTGCGGGGTCTCGCGCACGGGCCGCGCCTGCTCGGGCTGATGGCCAGCACCCGGTTCGGTGGGCTCGGTCGGCTCGGTGGGCAGCGCCCGGAGCAGCAGCGGCCCGCCGCCGCTGTGGGTGGGACGGGCGGTGGCGGGGCGGGCGACCCCGCGGACGAGTCCGGCCGGGGCGGACGGCAGGAGCCCGTGGGCGAGGCCCGTGTCGAACGACGGGTTGCGCCACGCGGCCAGGCCGGAACGGAAGGCGAGTCCGTCGCTGACGCCGGTGACCGAACGCGAGACGGTCAGCACGGGCGGTGCGGTCATCCGCCAGCCGCCGTCCCAGTCACCGGGTGCGGCAGCGCTCCGCGCCGCCGCACCCGGTGCCGACGTGCCGGCGCCGGTCACGGAGTCCGGCGCGGCTTCCGGCAGGGATTCCGGCACAGCGGCGCGTCGACGCAGCCTGTCCCGCCATGCCATTTTCTCAACCGCCTTCGTTCACACGGGTGTTGATTCGAGCTATCTCGGTGACCCAGTCCTGGCGCTCGCCGTGGGTCAGGTCGAGGATCTCGTCGCGCCGCCAGTGGAAGTGGTAGGCGATGTACGCGATCTCCTCCCGGAGCCGGGGGAGCGCGTACGTCACGATTCCCCCAGGCGCCCACCGGAGAGGTCGACCTCGAAGCCGCCGTCGCAGTGTGGGCAGGTGACCGCCGCGCGGGTGTGGCCCTCGCTGTTGACGCGCCGGTAGAAGTCCTGGAGGAACGCCACGTCGGTCGCGTACATCCGCTCGACGACCCCCGCGTGCACGTCGGTGATGGTCCCAAGCCGGGTGATCACCTGGCTCAGCAGCACCACACTCAGGTAGGCCGGGTTCTCCTTGACCCGCAGGTCGATCTGCGGGCGGAGTTCGTCGCGTGCGGTGGCCAGGCGCATCGAGCCGTGCCGGTGCACCGTGCCCGCCTCGTCCACGTAGCCGCGCGGTAGTTCGAACTCGAACTCCGTGCGCAACCCGTGGTCCTCACGGGGGGCCGGAGCGGCGGCGGCCGGGGGCGCCGCCGCCTGCTCCGGGGCTTGGGTGGGCGCCGTGACCTGGAGGATCTCCTCCAGGCTGCCCGCGGTCACGGTACGGCGCCTCATTCGACGATGATCTCCTCGAACACGATGGTCACGGACTCGGTGGCCGCGGCGGACTCGCCGGCCTTGAGGGAGGGGCCCTCCCACTTGGAGGCCCAGCCCTGCATCAGCTGGATGCGGCGGATGGTCGCGCCCGTGGAGTCCTTGATCTCGATCGTGAGGTTCTGCCGCGCGGTGTCGACCGCTCCGTTGTTGAGGGTCTCCTTGATCCACTTGGTGAACTCGCTGCTCTTGTCGAGTCCTCGGGTGATCGTGACCTCGCCCGCCTGGCGCGCGCCGGGCTGCTTGCGGATGATCTGCTTGCCCTCCGCGCTGACCTGGCGGACTTCGACGACCTCTTCCTCGACGGTCAGGCCGCTGATCTCCTGGATCGATTCGACCAGGTAGCCGCCGAGCTGCACGCCGAAGATATGGGTGGAAAGAGCATCGCCCTCTGCCATGACTGTCCTTCACCTTTCCTTGCTGCTGGTGCTGTCGGCCCTGCGGATGCCGCCGGTGCCGCCGCCCCGGAGGGTCACTCGTCGACGAGGCTGGTGCTGTCGGAGAACTGGGCCAGCCGGAACACCACGAACTCGGCGGGCTTCACGGGCGACACACCGATCTCGCAGACCACACGGCCCTGGTCGATCGACTCCTGCGGGTTGTTGTCCCGGTCGCACTTCACGTAGAACGCCTCCGCCGCCGTGCGGCCGAACAGCGCGCCGCGGCGCCACTCCTCGGTCAGGAACGCGGTGACGTTGCGCCGGATGCTGGACCAGAGCCGGTCGTCGTTCGGTTCGAAGACCACCCACTGGGTTCCCAGGAGGATGGACTCCTCCAGGTAGTTGAAGAGGCGGCGCACGTTCAGGTAGCGCCAGGCCGGGTCGGAGGAGAGGGTGCGCGCACCCCAGATCCGGATGCCGCGGCCGGGGAAGGCGCGTACGCAGTTCACGCCGATCGGGTTGAGCAGGTCCTGCTCGCCCTTGCTCAGGCGCAGTTCCAGGTCCACCGCGCCGCGGATGACCTCGTTGGCGGGGGCCTTGTGCACGCCGCGCTCGGCGTCGCTGCGCGCCCACACTCCGGCGACATGGCCGCTCGGCGGGACGGTCGTGTTGCGGCCGGAGGCGGGGTCGAAGACCTTCACCCACGGGTAGTAGAGGGTGGCGTAGCGGGAGTCGTAGCCCGCGTCGTCGTTGCGCCAGGTGCGTACCTGCTGCGCGGACAGGCCGGGCGGGGTGTCCAGGACGGCCACCCGGTCGCCCATCTGCTCGCAGTGGGAGATCACCGCGAGCTGTACGGTGCGCACGCCCTCGGCGTCGATCTCGCCGCGCTGGTAGGCGCTCATCAGGTCGGGCACCGCGACCATGGTGATCTCGTCGATGGTCTCCAGGCCGGCGAAGCCGGTGCGGGCGCCCGCGTCGCCGACGTACTCGGCCGGGTCGAGCCGGGACACGGCCGCCTGGCCTGTCGCGGCCGCCACGGGGCCCGGCGCGTCGGGCAGGGCCACGGTCTGGCCGGCCGGCCGGGTCTGGGTGGCGGACCGCTGCTCGGTGACCTCGATCAGCTTCGAGGCGCGTGCCTGGGTGACGAGGTAGCCCTTGACGTTCTTGCGGGCGGAGGCCTCGTAGGTCTCGGCGATCTGCTCGCCCTGGCGGACGAGGAGCTTGAAGCGGTCCTCCGGCGGGTTGTCCCCGTCGGCGTCGGCGATCTCGACGGACACACCGGCGATGCCCGGGCGTGCCGTGATCAGGAAGCCGCCGAGCTCGACGGGCTGCGCGGCGCGCGGCGGCGGTACCGATCCCGCGGCGGCCGGTGCGGAGGCGTCGGCGGTCGGCCCGCCGATGCGGACGACGTACGCGGCGCCGCCGCCGTTGGCGAAGTAGCCGTAGACCGCGTGGGCCAGGTAGGAGCCCTCGGTGAAGCCACCGAAGTGCTGTGCGTACTGGTCCCAGTTGGTGACCAGCGTCGGTTCGTGGAAGGGCCCGCTCTGGGCGAACCCGACGAACGCGGCGACGGCGGTGCCGACCCCTTCGATCGGACGAGCACCGGACTGCACCTCCTCCACGTACACGCCCGGGGTGAGGTACGTCGGCATGCTCGCTCCTTCGACACGGATCGGCTATCGGTTCCGGTCACAGCCTTCCGCGCGACGACGGCCGCCGGCAGGGGCGTTCGGGCCTGGTCAGGGGCAAGCGCGCTGCCCTTCCGGTCTCCTCCCGGCGGGCCGTCCAGGCAGCCCGCCCGCCCGCTCGTCCGTCCGGACCGGACGCCCGGACAGTCCGCCCGGACAGTCCGTCCGGACCGCCGACGGGTCACACGTCCGCGACCTGCCCCAGGTACGGTCCGAACTCACCCTCCAGGACCAGGCGTCCGAGCTTGCGGTACTCCTGGGCGACGGCCGTCATCACCTGGCCCATCGTCAGTGGCCCCCCGGCCGCTGCCGCGAAGTAGGCGGCCGTCACCGCGCAGGCCCGGATGGATCCCCCGGCCAGTTCGAACCGGTCGGCGCAGAAGCCGAGGTCGACGTCATCGGCCCGGGGCACCCGGTCGCCCAGGCAGCGTTCCCACAGGGCCCGGCGCTGTGCGGCGTCGGGCACCGGGAAGTCCGCGATCACGTCGAGGCGGCGGGTGAACGCCTCGTCGAGGTTGGCCCGCAGATTGGTGGTCAGGATGGCGATGCCGTCGAAGGACTCCATCCGCTGGAGCAGGTAGGCCGACTCCATGTTGGCGTGCTTGTCGTGGGAGTCCTTCACGTCCGAGCGCTTGCCGAAGATCGCGTCGGCCTCGTCGAAGAGCAGTACCGCGTTCACGGCCGATGCCTCGGTGAAGATGCGTTCCAGGTTCTTCTCCGTCTCGCCGACGTACTTGTCGACGACCGTGGACAGGTCCACCACGTACAGGTCCATGCCCAGGTCGGCGGCGACCACCTCGGCCGACATGGTCTTCCCGGTGCCGGAGGAGCCCGCGAACAGCGCGATCACCCCGCGCCCGCGCCCTCCGCCGGGCCGCATGCCCCACTGCCCGAGCACCTGGTCGCGGTGGCGGGCACGCACCGCGAGCTCACGCAGCCGGCGGTGGGTGGGCGCGGGCAGGACCAGGTTGTCCCACCCCACGGCCGGCTCCACGCGGCGGGCGAGGCGGGCCAGGCCCGCGCCGTTCTGGGCGCGTACGGCGGTCCGCAGGTCGGCGGGGGAGACGGGGCGGCCGTCGAGAGCGGCGGTACGGGACGCGGTGTCTGCGGCGCGCCGCAGTTGCCCGGCGTCGAGGCGGTGCGCGGACACGGACCGGGCGAGGGCCGCCGCCCCGCCCGGACCGCTCCCCGCGTCCGGACCGCTCCCCGCGTCCGCCGCGTCCGTACCGCCGTGCTCCGCGGCGGCCCGTTCCAGCGCGTGCCGCCAGCGCACGGCCTGCCGGTCGGGGGAGGGGGCCGCCACCGTCAGGGAGACGGGGGTGGCGGCCGCCCAGGAGGGCTCCCAGCCGCTCGTGCCGTACGTGAACAGCGGGATGCCGCGCAGCACCGTGCACAGGGTGCGCAGGACGTGGGCCCGCTCGCCGGGCTGGTCGGGCAGCGCCTCCAGCGGCCCGAGCAGCACACCGGCGCCCAGCAGCCTGGCTTCTCGGGCGGCGGCGCGGGCCAGAAGGGGCAGGGCGCCGGCGTGGTGCGCCAGCGCCACGGGGTCCAGGACCAGGGGGCGCAGCCCGCGGGCCCGCAGTGCCGCGGCGGCCAGGCCCTCGGGGTCTCCGCCACGGGTACGCAGGTGGACGTGGCCGGTCCCGTTCCCGGCCGCTGCGGCGGCCCGGTGCAGTTCGCCGGGGTCGACGGCCGGGTCGTCGGCGGCCGGGCCGAGCACCTCGGCCAGTCGCCGGTCGGGCGCGGTGCCACCGAGCAGGTGGGCGGTGACCCGGTCCGGGACGGCCAGCACCCGGGAAAGGGGCGGCCGTTCGGGCTCGGTGACCTCCAGCAGGCCGCCTGCGACGAGCGGTGCCTCGGGGGAGAGCCGGAAGCGCGCGGCGGAGAAGTGGCCGTGCCCGCACAGGTCGAGGGCGAGTCCCACCGTCGGCCGACGGCGCGTCAGGTCGTCGTTGAGGTAGCCGTAGAGCCGCTCGAACCGCGCGTCCAGGTCCGGGGCCAGCGCGACCAGCAGCAGATCCACGTCCAGGGGATCCAGCCCGAAGCGTGCGACGAGGATGCCGAGCGGTGAGCCGGACGGCGGCGGGTCGACCGGTGCGGGCAGGGGCAGACCGGGGCCGCGCTCCTCGTCCAGGATCCGGACGGCGGCCTCGGGCGTGAGGTACTGGCCGCGGAAGGGGTCGTCCGGGTCGGGATCGACGGCTCGCCGGAGCTCCACGGACTGCCGGACCCGTTCCTCGACGAGCCGGAGCCGTGCCCACAGGTACGGGAACCCGTCGCCGCGCTCCGGGCCCGGGCCTCGTTCCTGTTCCGGGGCCCGTTCCTGTTCCGCAGCCGGGTGAGGGGCCGGGGGCTGGAGGGTGTGCGTCACGGCTGGCGTTCTCCTCTACGGCGGCGGGCGGGGGCCTTGGGCCGTTCCCGGGAGCCGCCGAAGCCCTCCGGTCCCGGCCCGCCCAGTTCGACGTAGCGCAGCCGGCGCGGGCTGCCGTCCCCGTCCGGCCCTGCCTGCGGTACGGAGTCCACGACCAGGCCCTGGGTGACCGGCGGGGCCGTGAGCTTGCTGATCCCGGCCAGCGGGGCCTTCACGCGCAGCCCGAGCGAAGGCTTCAGCTCGCCGCCGAGCGCCGACCACACGTCGGAGGCGGCCGGCGCGTCCATGCCGGTGCCGCCCGCGTCCACGTCCACGAGCAGGCCGAGGTCGGCGAGGGTCCCGGTGAGCAGGCGCGGGGGCAGCGTATCGGTGGTCACGAGGCAGGAGAGCACCTGGGACAGCAGCCGGTGCTCGTCCTGAGGCCTGCTCGCCCAGGCGGTGACCAGGTACGTCAGCTCGAACCAGCGCGGCGGGGTGCGGCGCGCGACGACGAACCCGTCCGCGTCGTACACCTCGCCCCCGCCGCTGCCGCGCCGGGTCGGGTCCTCCCGGATGTCGTACAGGAACACGCAGACGGTGGGCGCGCTGCGACGGGCGGCCCAGTCGCGGGTCGGCGCGTCGAAGACGACCTCGACGCCCGACGCCTCCAGACCTGATTCCGCGAGCAGCCGCCGCAGCCCTTCGTCGACCTCGTGGATCACCGGCGGCTCACCTCGTCGGGCGGCTGCACCGTGCCGTTGACCACGAGGAAGTCGGTCTGCACCGGAGAGAATCCGGGGCCGCTCGCGGTGATGACGCGCGGGCCGGTCTGGTCCTTGGCGAGGATCAGCAGCTGGCCGATGAAGGTGCCGTCGGCCTGGGGGACGGTCGGTGCCGCCGCGGCCGTGATGCCCGGCTTCCACGCGAACCGCACCGGCGCGCCGGGCGGGAAGTCCTCGCCCCGTACCGAGGTGACGAAGCCCGGCTTGCCGATCGGCGGGACCGCGACGATGCGCGGCTGAAGGATGCGCAGCTCCTGCTGTGCGGTGTTGTCGCCCGGGTCGGCGTCCGTGCCGGTCGTGGTGAGGTGCGCGGTGACCTGGCCGGTGAGCGCCTTGTCCGGGCTGAGGACGACCCGCAGCACGTTGCTGGCGCCCGGAGTCAGGTCCGGCAGCGCGCACGTCCAGTTCCGGTCGCAGCCGGGCGGCGGTCCGTCGTGGGGGATTCCCCCGGGCAGCCCGATGCGCAGTCGCAGGCCGGTGGCCAGGGCGTCGCGACCGTTGGCGACCGTGACGGTGACGACGACGCGGCCGCCGACGTAGCCGGGGTTCGGCTGTGCGGTGATGCTCACGCCGGGGCCGGCCTGGGGTGCGGGCGGCAGCGGCGCCGGAGCCGGCGTCGTGGGCGGCGTCGTGGGCGGCGTCGTGGGCGGTGCCGGTGTCGGGGTGGGCGGAGTCGGCGTCGGCTCCGGGGTGACGGGGGCCTCGCGCACCGGCACCACGGTCCGGCCGGCATTGTCGCTGGGGCGGGGGTCGAGGACGGTACCGGTGACCGACCACTCCACACTCTGGTCACCGGGGGTGACACCGGTCAGGGTGACGGTCACCGGGACGGTGGTACCGGGCGTCACGATGCCCAGCGCGCAGGTCAGGGCTGCCGCGTCGCAGGTCGCACCGGGTGCGGTGAGCGCGGTGATGCTCACGCCGAGCGGAGGCGCGACGGTCAGCCGGGTTCCGGGGGAGGCCGCCGGACCCTGGTTGACGACGTCCACCCGGACGGTGGTCGAGCCGCCGACGGTGAGCGGCCCGCTCTTGCGGGGAGCCCGCACCGCGAGGTCCACCGACTGCTGCACACTGGGTTCCTTCTGACGGCCCGGCAGGCCGGTGACCAGCAGGTTGTGGGCACCGGTCGCGACGTTCACCAGCTTGAGCTTCTCCGGGCTGTTGGCGGCCCGGGAGCCGCGGCCGGTGACGACCAGGGACGTGCCGTCGGCGGTCCAGGCGGCGTCGCGCGGCTGGTAGGGGCCGTTGCCCGTGGTCTCGGGCAGTTCGCGGCCGCAGGCTCCCGGCTTGTCGCGGGCGGCGTCGGGCAGCAGGACCCGGCAGGTGCCGCCCGCCGGGGAGGCGAGCAGGATGCCGCTGCGTTCGTCGACGCGGCCGCCACCGTTCTTGCGGTTGAAGGCGATGGTGGTGCCGTCCGGGGAGAACGCGGGGCTGTCGTCGATGACTTCGCAGGCGCCGAAGCAGACGGTGGAGCTCAGGTCGCGCTGCCGGTCGAGGTGCTCCACGGGCACGGTCCAGATGTGCTTGTTGCCGCCGTGGCCGTTGATCACCAGGTTGCGCGTGAAGGCGAGCGTCGTGCCGTCGGAGGACCAGGTGGGCTGGGCGTCGCCGCCCTTGGGCTGTCCGGCGGGCGGGACGACCTCGCCGCGGATCGCCCCCGTCGCGGCGTCCGCGATCAGGATGCGCCCGGGCCCGGCAGCCTGGCCGACGCCGCCGGGGGAGGTACGGGTGAAGGCGAGGTACCTGCCGTCGGGAGAGAACGTCGGGTCGGTGTCCCAGTCCCCGGGGGCACGGCCGGCGAGCGGCAGGACCGCGGCGTTGGCGCCGTCGGCGTCGACCGTCCAGATCCGCTGGATCCTGCTGCCCGGCGTGCCCTCGAAGCGGGTCACCACGATCCTTCGCCCGTCGGGCGTGTAGTTCTGCCGCTCCGTCCACGGGTCGAAGCCGGGGCCGGGCTGGAACAGCGGGTCCTTGGCCGGGTCGGTGTTGGTGTCGGCCGCAGGGTCCTCGTTCAGGATGGTCAGGTTGAGGTCACGGGGGTCGGAGCCGTCCGTCCGTGCGTCCTGCAGGGTCACCACGTGCGGGCCGCCCGCCGAGATCCGCTCGACGACGGCACCGCCACCCTGGAGGGGGCCGAGCCAGGTGGGCGAGCCGACCTCACGGTCCTCGCTGTACACGAGCTTCGGCGTGTCCGCCGCATGCGCGGGCACCTGGAAGACGTGGTCCCAGTCGCCCTTGCAGTCACAGGTGCGGTCCGGACTGACGAAGAGCAGACCGTCCCCGTCGGGCAGCCACGCTGCCCCCCGGGTCCGCCAGCCGGCCTGGGCGCCGGACAGCAGCTGACCGTCCACGCGCCCGTTCGTCCACCGCAGGCGGGGCCCGGAGGACCCGGTGGCGGTGTAGGCGAGCACGTCGCGATGGGCCGCGTCGTCCACCGGGTTCCACACGGGCTCGGTGGCCGGGCCGTTCGCCGGGTCGGTGAGTCGGGTGGCGGCGCCGCCGCGCAGGGGGCGTACGTAGACCTGCGGTCCGGCGGCCCGGTCGCTGTCGGAGGAGTACGCAAGGCGTGCGCCGTCCGCGGAGACGGTGGGGTGCTCCTCGTTCGCGGGCGTGTCGGTCAGGCGGGTCAAGCCGGTGCCATCGGTGCGCACGAGCCACAGGTCGCGCTGGACGCCCCCGGCCGCGGCGCGCTGGGCGGAGTCGAAGACGACCGACCGCCCGTCGGGGGTCAGCCGGGGGTTGCCCGCGTCCATGCCGCCGGTCAGCCGGCGGACCGATCCGTCCGCGGACCGCAGGTAGACCTGCGGAGTCCGCTCGTCGCGGCGGCTCGCGAAGACGAGCTGGTCGCCGAGGGCCGAGGGCTGGACGTCGAGGTGGACCGGCCCGTCACCGAACAGCGGGGTACTGGCGTCGGTCGTGCCGTCCGCCACCCGCCCCAGGCTGCGGTGGCGCGTACCGGCGTACGCCACCCGGCCACTCCCGGCGTCGGCCGCGAGGGGCTGAGCCCCGGCGTCGCCCGGTCCGGCGGCCGCCGTCGCCGCGAGCAAGGGCGCCAGCAGCAGCATCGACGCGCCGGCCCTCCCCCAGCGGTGTCGCCGACGGCCGGACCCCTCCGTGCCCCTCACGGCCCACCTCACAGTCCGGTCCCGCATCCTGCCTGTCACCCCGCCACCCTGCCGGTCCGGCCGCGCGGACCGGTAGGGCCGCGCGGCCGGACCCGGGGGAAGCGCCGTGTGCGCTTTCGGGCAGTGCCGGGAGGTCAGATCAGACCGTTGCGCAGGGCGTAGCCGACCGCGTGCGTCCGGTTGCGTAGTTGCAGGCGCGTGATGACCTCGTGCAGCACGTTCTTGACGGTCCGTTCGGAGTACGAGGTCTTGCGGGCGATCTCCGCGGTGTCCAGCCCTTCCGACACCAGGCGCAGCATGTCCGCCTCGCGCGACGTCAGCGTGGAAAGGGACACCGAGCGCGGGTCGAGAGCCGAGCGCTGGAGGCTGCCCATGTGGTCGAGGAGCTTGGCCAGCAGGTCTCCGGGCAGCACCCCCTCGCCGTTCGCTATGGCCAGCACCAGCCGCAGGAGCCGGTCCTGGTCTGCCTCGGCGCGCCGGAGCACCGCGCTGACCCCGCACTCGATGGCACGCTGCAGCGCGTCGCCCGACTCGAAGGTGCCGACCACGAGTCCGGTGCGGGTGTGGGGGTTGTGCCGCAGCCGGTACAGCAGGGCTGCGGTTTCGTCGTCCACGCTGTCCACGGTCACGAGCGACACCTGCGCAGCGTCGGCCTCCGCGTCGGGAACGAGCTCGATCTCGGGTCGCTGGCGCAGCTGGTGGACGACCCCGACGCGCAGGATCGGGTCGGAGGCGTACACGGCCACCGTCACCCGTCGACCGGTTCTGCGAGCAGAAGCAGAAGCAGAAGCAGAAGCAGAAGGGGCTGGGGCTGGGGCAGGGGCTGGCGCAGGGGCCTGGGCGGGGAGCCGGGATATGCCGGTGCCGGAGGTGTGGATGATGCCGTTGTCATCAGCGCAGCGCATGTGTCGTACCTGTTCCGTGATGCGTCGTGGGGTAACGGAAGTGGCCGGCCCGGTCGGATCTCGACGTTGAGGTCCAACCGATGGCCGTGCAGGAGGAGTTGGGAAAGTCTGCGGGGGCACCGGGACTGCCCGGGGCCTTGCCCCCGCGTCCGTGGTGGTGTGCGTGGCGGCGGCCGTAGCGTCGTGGCGTGACATCCCCAGCTGCATCTCCCAGCCCTGGCGCGCCCGTCCTCGACATCGAGCCGGTGTCGGTGATGCCGGGCGGTACCGCCACCACGAGCCTGACCGTGCGCAACGACAGCGACATCGTCGAGGCGTACCGCCTGGAAGTCGTCGGCGACTGCGCTGCCTGGACCACGGTGGAACCCGAGCGCGTCTCGCTCTACCCGGGCACCTCGGAGACGGTGACGATCCGTCTGGCGCCGCCCCGTTCCTCCCAGGTGCGGGCCGGGGACGTGCCGCTCGCCGTACGCGTGCTGCCCACCGAGCAGCCCGAGGCCGTGCGGGTGCCCGAGACCACCGTCCACGTGGAGGAGTTCCGGGAACTGCGCGCAGAGAGCGCTCCCAAACGCCGCCGCGGATGGCTGCGCGGGCGATACCGCATCGCCGTGCGCAACGAGGGGAACGCCCCGGTGAAGGTGGGCTTCACGCCCGCACAGCCCGGCGAGGAGCTGAAGTTCGACGTCGCCCCGCCCACGCTGAAGCTGGAACCGGGCGAATCCGCCGAGGTGGTGCTGAAGGTCCGCACCGGCAGCCCGGTGTGGTTCGGATCCCCCGTGACCTGGCCGTTCACCGTGGAGGTGGCCGAGACGGGGGAGGCCGGGGAGGCGGGGGACGCCGGCGGGGCCGGGCCGCGTCCCGAGCGCGAGGGTGTACGGGCACCGCTTGAGGTGGAGTTCGTCCAGATCCCGGTCTTCCCGACATGGCTGCTCGCGGTCCTGGCCGCGCTGCTCGCTCTGCTCCTCGCCTGGTTCATGCTGGTGCGCCCCGCCGTGCGCAGCACCGCGAAGGAGGCGGCGGCCGAGGCCGCCAGGAACCCGGAGCCCGCGGCGGACGGGGCGGGGCAGAACCCGGTGGCCGGCGGCGGCAAGCAGCCGGGCGGTGTGGGTACCGGCCAGGGTGCGGCGAAGGGCGGCCAGCCCGGGGCGGGTGGCGGTGGTGGCTCCGGTGGCGGAGCCGGCGGCGGTGGCGGCGGGCTGCAGAGCTCGGCCACCATCGACCTGCAGACCGGCGGCGGCCAGAGCAAGACCGGGTCCTACACGGTGCCCGCGGGCAAGGTGTTCGGGATCACGGACCTCGTGGTGGCCAACTTCCAGGGCGACGAGGGCGTGCTGACGATCGACTTCGGCGACCGCAAGATCACGACGATCGCGCTGGAGACGTTCCGCAACCAGGACTACCACTGGGTCACCCCCATCAGCATCACCGAGAGTCAGACTGTGACCGTCCAGGTGACCTGTGCGAAGCCGGGCACTCCGGCCACCGGCCGTCAGGCCCAGGAGTGCCACGAAGTCCTCAACGTGAGCGGTGTGCTGAGCGACCTCAGGTGACCCGAGCGGGACGGACATAGTCCGTCAGGCTCGCCCAGGAGCAAAGCGGACCCGTCCCGGTCCGTCCGGAAAGTGCCTACCGGACGGACTGGTGACGGGTCGTCTGCATTCCCGTGTTCCGGTGCGGTTGCGCCGTTCCACGGCTATTGCGCGGCTACTGGGCGGTAGCGGGGCAGTCGGCAAAACATGGCCGGTTTTTGACTATCGCGCCCGGCTCGTACCCGGATTGGGGCGGGGTCGCGCCCGGTTCGTGCCGGGTTTCACGATCGACGGCTCCGCACCCCGCCCGGACCGTGGCAGCGGGCGACGTCGTGCTCCGGTCCGGTGTGCACCGCCCGGGCTCGGGAAGAGACGGCGGTCAGGGCCAGACCAGGCAGTAGGGCTGATGCCCCGCCTCGTGGAGACGGTGGCTGAAATCCTGCCACTCGTGGAGCAGCTGGTAGACGTTGAAGGCGTCGCTCGGGCCGCCGCGGTCCGGGACCGTGGACCAGATGAAGGCGGCGGCGCCCACGGACTCCTCCCCGATCCCGCGGAGCGGGTCGACCACCGTCGTCGGGAGCTTGACCACCGCGTAGTCGGGGTGGAGGACGACCAGTTCCAGCGGCGGCACCTTGTGCAGGGGTATGCCCTCGATGCCGGTCAGCACCATCGCGGCCATCGTCTCTGGCTTGATCTTGGTGAAGAGGCCGCCCATGCCGAGCTCGTCCCCGCCGAGTTCCTCCGGCCGCATCGTCACCGGGACCCGTGCCGCCGTCGCGCCGTCGGGGGCGCCGAAGTACTTGTAGGTCACTCCCATGCCGCGGCCCCTGGGCGCGTCCTCGGGCGGCGTCGCGGGCTCCGGCACGGCGTCGGCCGCCTCGGTGGCGCGCCTGCGGTGCCTGCCCCGGCGGCGGGCCTCGCGGGCTTCGCGGGCGCGCTGCGGGTCGAGGCCGTCCGTACCCTCGCCCGGTCCACCACCGCGTTGCATATCTCCACCCGACTGGTCTTGCTCGTCCCGGCCCCGCGGCCCCCGCCACGCAGCCTGATCATCATGGCAGTGACCTCCCCCGCGGCGACGCGGTGAAACGCCCGCCCGCAAGTCTGTCGCAGCCTCTGAGACCATGGCTGGTGTGAGCTACCCGTACCCGTATGAAGCCCCAGTTTCGCAGACGCTCTTCGAGCGCGCCTCCCTCGTGACCCCCGGCGGCGTGAACTCTCCCGTGCGCGCCTTCCGCGCCGTGGGCGGTACGCCCCGGTTCATGGTGTCCGGCACCGGTCCGTACCTCACGGATGCCGACGGTCGCGAGTACGTGGACCTCGTCTGCTCGTGGGGGCCGATGATCCTCGGCCATTCCCACCCCGAGGTGGTCGAGGCCGTCCAGGCGGCCGTCGCACGCGGCACCTCCTTCGGTACACCCGGTGAGGGCGAGGTGGCGCTCGCGGAGGAGATCGTGGGGCGCATCGAGCCCGTGCAGCAGGTGCGCCTGGTGTCCTCCGGGACGGAGGCGACCATGTCGGCGATCCGGCTGGCACGCGGCTTCACCGGTCGCGCCAAGGTCGTGAAGTTCGCCGGCTGCTACCACGGTCACGTGGACGCCCTGCTGGCCGCCGCCGGTTCCGGGCTGGCCACCTTCGCGCTCCCGGACACCCCCGGTGTCACGGGTGCGCAGGCCGGCGACACGATCGTGCTCCCCTACAACGACCTCGAAGCGGTCCGGGCGGCCTTCGCCGCGCACCCCGGCGAGATCGCCTGCGTGATCACCGAGGCGGCGCCCGGCAACATGGGTGTGGTCACCCCGGCCGAGGGCTTCAACCAGGGGCTCGCGGACCTGTGCCGCGAGAACGGTGCGCTCTACATCTCCGACGAGGTCATGACGGGCTTCCGCACGTCCCGCGCCGGCTGGTACGGCGTCGACGGGGTCAAGCCCGACCTGATGACCTTCGGCAAGGTCATGGGCGGCGGCTTCCCGGCCGCGGCGTTCGGCGGCCGCGCCGACGTCATGGGCCACCTCGCCCCCGCGGGCCCCGTCTACCAGGCGGGCACGCTCTCCGGAAACCCGATCGCCACCGCGGCCGGCCTCGCGCAGCTGCGGCTGCTCGACGCGGCCGCGTACGAGAAGGTCGACGCCGTCTCGGCGGAGATCCAGGGCCTGGTCGCCGGGGCGCTCGCGAAGGAGGGTGTGGCGCACCGCCTGCAGACCGCGTCCAACATGTTCTCGGTCTTCTTCACCGAGGACCCGGTGCGCGACTACGACGACGCGAAGAAGCAGGAGAGCTTCCGCTTCAACGCGTTCTTCCACTCGATGCTGGCGCAGGGCGTCTACCTGCCGCCGTCCGCCTTCGAGTCCTGGTTCGTCTCCACCGCCCACGACGAGAAGGCGATCGAGCGCGTCGCGGCAGCCCTGCCGGCCGCCGCCCGAGCCGCCGCGGAGGCCACCGCATGAGCACCGACGGCCGCGACGCGACGTCCGACATCACCGTCGTGCACCTGGTGCGCCACGGTGAGGTGCACAACCCGGACGGGGTCCTGTACGGGCGTCGCGAGGGCTACCACCTCTCCGAGCTGGGCCGCCGGATGGCGGACCGGGTCGCCGAGCACCTCAAGAGCCGGGACATCGCCTACGTGGTGTCCTCGCCGCTGGAGCGGGCCCAGGAGACGGCCGAGCCGATCGCGAAGGCCCACGGCCTGGACCTGGCGACGGACGCCCGGCTGCTGGAGGCGGAGAACGTCTTCGAGGGCAAGACCTTCGGCGTCGGCGACGGCGCGCTGCGCAAGCCCGGCAACTGGAAGCACCTGACGAACCCGTTCAAGCCCTCCTGGGGCGAGCCGTACGTCGAGCAGGTGGTCCGGATGATGAGCGCGCTGGAGGCCGCGCGCGACGCGGCCCGCGGCCACGAGGCGGTGGCGGTCAGCCACCAGCTGCCGATCTGGATCGTGCGCAGTTTCGCGGAGAAGCGCCGGCTGTGGCACGACCCGCGCCGCCGCCAGTGCACCCTCGCGTCCCTGACGTCCTTCACCTTCCAGGGCGACAAGCTGGTGTCGGTGGGCTACAGCGAGCCGGCCCGGGACCTGGTCCCGGCCCACCTGCTGGCCGGGGCGAAGCCGGTGAAGGGCGCTTCCAAGGCGTTCGGAGCCTGATCGGGCAGGACGGGACGGGGCAGGACCGGGTCGGACCAGACCGGATCGGGACGGTCCCGTCTCCGGGTCCGACGGTCCGTTACGGGCCGTTACAGATCTGTCTCATTAAATACAAGATGCGCGGGAATCACCGTGTCAGCACACATGTCCGGTCGGCTTGTCCGCTTATATGGACTTTCGGTCGGGGCGTGTTGACGACGATGGGGACGGTGACATGCGCGACATCAGGGGAGTCAGTCGGAGGGGGCTGCTGGGACTGGGACTTGGCGCCGCGGCCGCGATGGGAGTCGCCGGCTGCGGACTGCCCGGCGTGTCCGGTCCCGGCGCTCCCGGGCCCGCGAAGGACCCGGGGCCCGGTGGGAAGGCGCCCGCCAGGCCCATCGGTGACGGTTCGACGGCCGACACCGGACCGCAGCCCCACCAGCCCGACCCGCCGGTGCCCCTCCAGCCGGGCGAGACTCCGCCGCAGTTCGTCGTCTTCAGCTGGGACGGCGCGGGGGAGGTCGGCAACGGTCTCTTCCCGCGCTTCCTGAAGCTCGCCAGGGACCACGGCGCGGCCATGACCTTCTTCCTCTCCGGCATCTACCTGCTGCCCGAGTCGAAGCGGCACCTCTACCGGCCGCCGAACAATCCCGTCGGAGCGTCCGACATCGGCTACCTGAAGGACGAGAACGTCCGTGCCACCCTCGGCCACGTCCGCGAGGCATGGCTCGACGGGCACGAGATAGGCACGCACTTCAACGGACACTTCTGCGGGGGGCCCGGCTCCGTCGCCCGCTGGACCCCGGAGGACTGGCAGAGCGAGATCGATCAGGCCGTGTCCTTCGTCACAAGCTGGCGCACGAACACCGGGTTCACCGATGCGGAACCGCTGCCCTTCGACTATCGCAAGGAACTGACCGGCGCCCGCACCCCCTGCCTCCTGGGCCGGGACAACCTCCTGCCGACCGCCCGGAAGCTGGGCTGGCGCTACGACGCCAGCTCGCCCGGCGGCCTCCAGGTATGGCCCGTGCGCAGGTCCGGCATCTGGGACCTGCCGCTGCAGTCCCTGCCCTTCCCGGGGCACTCCTTCGAGGTGCTGTCGATGGACTACAACATCCTCGCCAACCAGTCGAAGAACACCACGAGGGGTGCGCCCGCCCACTACCCGGCCTGGCGCACCCAGGCCACCGCCACCTATCTCGGCGGGTTCCGCAGGGCCTACGAGACCAACCGCGCCCCGCTCTTCATCGGCAACCACTTCGAGGAGTGGAACGGCGGCATCTATATGGACGCCGTCGAGGAAGCACTCAAGGGCATGGCGGACAAAAGGGATGTACGGCTCGTGTCTTTCAGGCAGTTCACCGACTGGCTGGAGGTCCAGGACCCCAAGGTGCTCGACCGGCTGCGCGCCCTCGGCCCCGGCCAGTCACCCGCCGGCGGCTGGAACGCATACCTCGCCGCCGCCTGAACCACCACCTGACCAGGGCATTGACAACCGGCCGGGGGGTGCGGAGGATCCGCGAATTGCTCATGCGAAACTTTTCACATGAGCCTTAGCCGCGCCCCCCGACGCCGCTCACCCGGCGGCCGCGCCCTCCTGCTGACCGCAGTGACCCTCACCGGCGCCCTCGCCCTCACGGCGTGCAGCGGTACGGACAGCGGCAAGCCGACCGGCAGCGGCGGCAACTACGTCACGGGCGAGAGCGGCATCTCCACCGCGGCCAAGGGCGAGCGCGCCGAGGCCCCCAAGCTCGACGGCGAGACCATCGACGGCAAGACCCTCGACACCACCGCCCTCAAGGGCAAGGTCGTCGTCCTCAACGTGTGGGGCTCCTGGTGCCCGCCCTGCCGCGCCGAGGCCCCGTCCTTCGCGAAGGTCTCCAAGGAGCTCGCCGACGCCGGCAAGGACGTCGTCTTCGTGGGCATCAACGTCCGCGACAACAGCAAGCAGAACGCCGCCGCGTTCGAGGAGACCTTCAAGGTCCCCTACCCGAGCCTCTACGACCCCGACGGCAAGCTGCTGCTCCGCTTCCCCAAGGGCAGCCTCAGCCCGAACGCCATCCCGTCCACGCTCGTCCTGGACAAGGAGGGCAGGATCGCCGCGCGCACCCTGGCCCCCCTCAGCGAGGAGCAGCTGCGCTCAATGATCGACCCCGTCCTCGCGGAGGGGTGACCCCGTGGTCGAGTACGTCCTCGCCGCCGAGGCCACGGGTGTGAACGAGACGGTCCTGAACGGCGCACTGCTGCTGGCGCTGCCGATCGCGCTCCTCGCGGGGCTCGTCTCCTTCTTCTCGCCGTGCGTCCTGCCGCTGGTACCTGGTTACCTCTCCTACGTGACCGGCGTGAGCGGAGCGGACCTCGCCGAGGCCCGCCGCGGGCGGATGCTGGCGGGCGCGCTCCTGTTCATCGCCGGCTTCACCGCGGTTTTCGTCTCCACCGGCGCGCTCTTCGGCTACTTCGGCCAGACCCTGCGGGAGAACAACGAGATCATCTCCCGCGTCCTGGGCGGGGTGGTGATCCTCATGGGCCTCTTCTTCATGGGAGCGATCCCCGGCCTGACCATGCGGGAGTTCCGCTTCCACCGCAGGCCCACGGCGGGACTGCTCGGCGCGCCGCTGCTCGGCGTGCTCTTCGGAGTCGGCTGGACCCCCTGCATGGGCCCGACCCTCGCGGCCGTCAGCACGCTCTCCCTCGACCAGGCGAGCGCCGGCCGCGGCGCGCTGCTCACCGTCGTCTACTGCCTGGGCCTGGGCTTGCCCTTCGTCCTCGCCGCGATCGCCTTCCGCAAGGCGCTCGGTGCATTCGGCTGGGTGAAGCAGCACTATGCATGGGTGATGCGCATCGGCGGCGGCATGCTGATCGTCACCGGCCTGCTGCTCGTCACAGGTTGGTGGGACAGCATCGTCACCGACATGCAGAGCTGGACCCAAAGCTTCACGGTGGGGATCTGAGGAACCGACGGACATGAGTACGACAGACAAGACGCCCACCGGGACGCCGCCCGAGCCCTCCCCGGGGGACCCCTCCGAGGCGGAGGCCGGCTCCCAGCTCTCCACCGCACCCGTCGAGGACAGCGGTCCGGTCGGCATCGGAGTGATCGGCTGGGCCCGGTGGTTCTGGCGGCAGCTCACCTCCATGCGGGTGGCGCTGATCCTGCTCTTCCTGCTGTCACTCGGCGCCATCCCGGGCTCCCTCGTCCCGCAGACCAACGTCGACGCGCTGAAGGTCGCCGAGTGGAAGCGGGACAACCCGTCCTACGTCGGAGTCGCCGAGGCGCTCCAGCTCTTCGACGTCTACAGCTCCGTGTGGTTCTCCGCGATCTACCTGCTGCTGTTCATCTCGTTGATCGGCTGCATCGTCCCGCGCGCCTGGCAGTTCGTCGGCCAGCTCCGCGGCCGACCGCCGGCCGCCCCCAGGAGGCTCGACCGGCTGCCCGCCCACACCACCTGGCGCACCGACAGCACCCCCGACGAGGTCCTCTCGTACGCGAGGGCGCTGCTCGGCGCGAAGCGCTTCCGCACCGAGGCGGGCACCGGGCACATCGCCGCGGAGAAGGGCTACCTCCGCGAGGCCGGGAACCTGATCTTCCACGTCGCGCTGATCGTGATGCTCGTCGCCTTCGCCTGGGGCCAGTACTTCAAGTCGGAGGGCGGCAAGCTGGTCCTGCGCGGCACCGGCTTCTCGAACACGCTCACCCAGTACGACGACTTCAAGCCCGGCACGCTCTTCCACCCGGACGACCTGCCGCCGTTCAGCTTCACCCTGGACCGCTTCGACGCCACCTACGAGATGTCAGGCCCGCAGCGCGGCACCCCGCGCGACTTCACGGCGTACGTCACCCTCAGCGAGGGCGCCCACGGCACGCCGCGGAAGCGCGAGATCCAGGTCAACAAGCCCCTGGAGATCGACGGGTCCAAGGTCTACCTGCTCGGCCACGGCTATGCGCCGATCATCTCGGTCACCGACCCCACCGGGAAGGTGATCTACAAGGACGCCGTCCCGGTGCTCCCGCAGGACGGCAACCTCACCTCCACCGGGGCCGTCAAGGTCACCGACGGCTACAAGGACAAGGACGGCAAGCAGGAGCAGCTCGGCTTCAACGCCGTCTTCGTGCCGACCTTCGCCGGCGAGGGCATGGGAACGATGTTCTCGCAGTTCCCCGCCCTGCTGAACCCGCAGCTCATGCTCAACGCCTGGCACGGAAGCCTCGGCGTGGACTCGGGTCTGCCGCAGAACGTCTACCGACTCGACACCTCCAAGATGGAGATGTTCAAGGACGCCTCGGGCGAGCAGTTCAAGCAGAAGCTGGCGCCCGGCGACACGATGACCCTGCCGAACGGCGCGGGCACCGTGACGTTCGAGGGCATCGAGCGGTGGGCCACCTTCTCCGTCACCCAGCAGCCCGGCAGCGGCCTCGCCCTCGCGGGTGCGATCGCCGCCATCGCGGGCCTGGCCGGGTCGCTGTTCATCCAGCGCCGCCGGATCTGGGTGCGCGCCGTGGCGGGCAAGGACGGCGTGACCGTCGTGGAGATGGCGGGCCTCGGCCGCAGCGAGTCCGCCAGACTCCCGGAGGAACTGGCGGACCTCGCCGCCACGCTGCACGAGCAGGCGCCGACCGCGACGCCCGCCGAACCTGTCGAAGAAACCCCTGAAGGAGAGCGCGGATGACGCCGCTCGCAGCCGCAGCCAACGAGAATCTGGCTGAGATCAGCAACTACCTGGTCTATTCGTCGATGGCGGTCTACACGCTCGCCTTCTTCGCGCACATCGCCGAGTGGACCTTCGGTAGCCGCAGCAAGGTGGCCCGCACGGCCGCGGCGCTCACCGGCTCCACCGCGGCCGCGTCGGCTGCCCCGGCCGTGCAGGTGCGCGGCAAGGGCGGCGCCACGGCCGTACTGGACCGGCCCCGGGTCACCACCCGCTCCGGCGCCGGAACCCGTGACGTCCCGGACGGCCCCGGCGCCGCCGGCGGCACCGTGCAGGGCGACCTGTACGGGCGGATCGCGGTCTCGCTCACCGCGCTCGCCTTCCTCGTCGAGGCGGCCGGAGTGGTCACCCGCGCGATGTCGGTCGAGCGGGCCCCCTGGGGCAACATGTACGAGTTCTCGATCACCTTCTCCACGGTGGCCGTCGGCACGTACCTGGTGCTGCTCGCCCTCAAGAAGAACGTCCGCTGGCTCGGCCTGATCCTGGTCACCACCGTCCTGCTGGACCTCGGCATCGCGGTCACCTGGCTCTACACCGACAGCGACCAGCTGGTTCCGGCCCTGCACTCGTACTGGCTGTGGATCCACGTCTCCACCGCCATCTTCTGCGGCGCCGTCTTCTACCTCGGTGCGGCCGGCGCGGTCCTCTACCTCTTCCGGGACTCCTACGAGGCCAAGCTCGCCGGCGGCGGCAAGCCCGGCAGGATCACCTCCTCCGTCCTGGAGCGCCTGCCCTCGGCGGCCTCGCTGGACAAGTTCTCGTACCGCATCAACGCGGCCGTCTTCCCGCTGTGGACCTTCACGATCATCGCGGGCGCGATCTGGGCGGGCGACGCCTGGGGCCGCTACTGGGGCTGGGACCCCAAGGAGGTCTGGTCCTTCGTGACCTGGGTGGCGTACGCCTGCTACCTGCACGCCCGCGCCACCGCCGGCTGGAAGGGCCGCAAGGCCGCCTACCTGGCCCTCTTCGCCTTCGCCTGCTGGATCTGGAACTACTACGGCGTGAACATCCTGCTCAGCGGCAAGCACTCGTACGCGGGCGTCTGACCGGCGGGAGTGAGACGCTGGTGGCATGTCCCTCGTGAGCCATGCCACCAGCGAACGGCGCGGCGAGAACCACTGGCTGCTCCGCTTCGAGCTGCATCTCCCGTACGCCTACGAGGCCCTCTGGCACGCCCTGACCACGCCCGAGGGGCTGCGCGGCTGGCTGGCCGCGGCCGACGTGCTGGAGCGGCGGCTCGGCGGGTCCGTCACGCTGCGCTGGCTGAACACCCCCACCGTGGCGAGCGGACACGTCACCGCCTGGGACGTGGAGCGCGTCGCCGAGTACACGGTGAGCGAGCAGGGCCGGATCCGCTTCCACCTGGAGGCGGTCGGCACCGATTCGACGGTCGTCCGGTTCGTGAACGAGCGCGGCGGCTCCGACGAGGACCGCCTCGACTGCCTGGCCGGCTGGCACGAGCACTTCGAGCTGTTGGACGCCGCGCTGGCCGGACGCCCGACGGACTGGTCCGCCTGGACGGACGCCCGCCGGGCTCGGCTGCGCGAGTCGTACGCGTCCTTCAGTCGGGTCCCCAAGGCCTCCTGAGGCCTTCCGGCCGGAAGCCCGGCCGGCCCTAGTCGGCGTCCTTGCCGTTGTCCTTGTCCTTGTCCTTGTCCCGGTTCTTGTCCCGGTTCTTGTCGTCCTGCTCCTCGCGCAGGGACTTCAGGAATTCCGGATTGTCGTCGGGGGCCACCCACTGGGTGCGGCCGCCCCGGGGGCGCCGTACGTCGCCGGAGGCCACCCGCTGCTTGCCCGCGAACAGCCACACCACCGGCCCCACGATGGAGAAGAGCAGGATGATGATCACCCACATCGGCTTGGGCAGGTGCTTGACCTCCTGCTCCGGCGTGTTCAGGCAGTCGATGAAGGCGTAGATGGTCAGCGCGATGATCAGCAGGAACGGCAGGTAGCGCAGCACGGTGTGGGACCGACTCCCGGGCAGTGGCGACGGACCCGCAAGGGGCCCCGGTGACGCTCCCAGCGTAGTTGGTGACGGATACTGACCCCTATGGCTTACGACGATCTCCGCTCGCTGCTCCGGGCTCTGGAGCGAGAGGGCGACCTCAAGCGCATCAAGGCCGAAGTCGACCCGTACCTGGAGGTCGGGGAGATCGTCGACAGAGTGAACAAGGCGGGCGGTCCCGCGCTGCTCTTCGAGAACGTCAAGGGCTCGGCCATGCCGCTGGCCATGAACGTCTTCGGGACCGACCGCCGCCTCCTGAAGGCCCTCGGCCTGAAGTCGTACGGCGAGATCAGCGAGAAGATCGGCGGCCTGCTGAAGCCGGAGCTGCCGCAGGGCTTCATCGGGGTGCGCGAGGCCTTCGGCAAGCTCGGCTCGATGGTCCACGTCCCGCCGAAGAAGGTGAAGGGCGACTCCGCACCCGTCCAGGAGGTCGTCCTCACCGGTGACGACGTCGACCTGGACCTGCTGCCCGCCCTCTTCACCTGGCCCAAGGACGGCGGCTCCTTCTTCAACCTCGGCCTGACGCACACCAAGCACCCCGAGACGGGCGTGCGCAACCTCGGCCTCTACCGACTCCAGCGCCACGACAAGCGCACCATCGGCATGCACTGGCAGATCCACAAGGACAGCCGCAACCACTACGCCGTCGCCGCGGCCAAGGGCCAGCGGCTGCCGGTCGCGATCGCCTTCGGCTGCCCGCCCGCCGTCACCTACGCGTCCACCGCGCCGCTGCCGGGCGACATCGACGAGTACCTCTTCGCCGGCTTCGTCGCCGGCAAGCGGATCGAGATGGTCGACTGCAAGACCGTCCCGCTCCAGGTCCCGGCCAACGCCGAGGTCGTCGTCGAGGGCTGGCTGGAGCCCGGCGAGATGCTCCCGGAGGGCCCCTTCGGCGACCACACCGGCTTCTACACCCCGCAGGAGCCCTTCCCGGCCCTGAAGATCGACTGCATCACGATGCGCAAGCGGCCGCTGCTCCAGTCGATCGTGGTGGGCCGCCCGCCGACCGAGGACGGCCCGCTCGGCCGTGCGACGGAGCGGTTCTTCCTGCCCCTGCTGAAGATCATCATCCCGGACATCGTGGACTACCACCTGCCCGAGTCGGGCGGCTTCCACAACTGTGCGATCGTCTCGATCGACAAGAAGTACCCCAAGCACGCGCAGAAGGTCATGCACGCCATTTGGGGCGCCCACATGATGTCGCTGACCAAGCTGATCATCGTGGTGGACAAGGACTGCGACGTCCACGACCTGCACGAGGTGTCCTGGCGGGCCCTCGGCAACACGGACTACTCCCGCGACCTCACCGTGGTCGAGGGACCGGTGGACCATCTTGACCACGCCTCCTACCAGCAGTTCTGGGGCGGCAAGGCGGGCATCGACGCCACCAAGAAGCTGCCCGAGGAGGGCTACACGCGCGACGGCGGCTGGCCCGACATGGTGGAGTCCGACCCGGCGACGGCGGCCCTGGTGGACCGCCGCTGGAAGGAGTACGGCCTGTGAGTCCGATCCCCGTGGACGGCCCGGAACTGCACCTCGGCACCGCGGAGGCGTACGTCGTCCTGGCGCGCCCGAAGATCGACCCGACCCAGCCCGGCGTGATCGCCGCGGCCCGGGACGCGGGCGTGAGCCCGGAGGAGTTCGCCGGGCCCGGCGACGTCTGGACGCTGATGTACGACGCGGACGGCGACGGCGACGGCTTCGAACTGCCCGGCGCCCGGGACACCGAGGCCGACGCCTTCGCGGAGCGGTTGCAGCAGGCCCTGGCGGCGGCCGAGCCCTTCACGGTCGAGGCCGGCAACTTCCTGCGCCTGGACGCCCGGCCCGCCGGCGCCGACTGGGCGGTCACCGCGCACGTCACCCCGCCCGAGGGCGAGCCCGACGGCCCCGCCGCCCGGACGCTGGACCTCGGTGCGCTGCGGGCGCCGGACCTGCTCGCCGACCTCGAACGGTTCCGGAGGGAGGTCGCATGATGGCCACCGCCGACGGAGTGGTCGGACAGGGGCCCGCCCCGGAGGCCGCCAACAAGGTCAGGGCCTTCCTGCGGCTGGTGATGATCGAGCACTCGGTCTTCGCGCTGCCGTTCGCCTACATCGCCGCCCTGACCGCCATGTTCCAGCTCGACCGGACCGTGCACTGGGGCAAGCTGCTGCTGGTCACGGTCTGCATGGTGGGGCTGCGGACCTTCGCGATGGCCGCGAACCGGATCATCGACCGCGAGATCGACGCCCGCAACCCGCGGACGGCGGGGCGTGAGCTGGTCACCGGTGCGGTGTCGGTCCGCTCGGCCTGGACCGGTGCGGCGATCGCGCTCGTGGTCTTCCTCGGCTCGGCGGCTCTGCTGAACCCGCTGTGTCTGGCGCTGGCGCCGGTCGCCGTCGTCCCGATGGTGGTCTACCCGTACGGCAAGCGGTTCACGAACCTCCCGCACGCCATCCTCGGACTGGCCCAGGCGATGGGCCCGGTCGGGGCCTGGCTGGCGATCACCGGGGAGTGGTCCTGGGACGCGGTGATCCTGGGTCTGGCGGTCGGCGTCTGGATCGGCGGCTTCGACCTGATCTTCGCCTGCCAGGATGTGGCCGCCGACCGCGCGGAGGGCGTCAAGTCCGTCCCGGCCCGCTTCGGCGTCCCGGCCGCCCTGTGGGGCGCGCGCGGCTCCCACGTCGTGACCACGGCCCTGCTGGCCTGGTACGCGCTCGCCACGGACGCGGGCCTGCTGTTCTGGGCCGGTCTGGCGATCGTCGTCGTCGCCTTCGTCTACGAGCACACCATCGTGACGCCGCACGACCTGTCGCGCCTGAACCGGGCCTTCTTCACCGTGAACGGCTTCATCGGCATCGCCCTCTTCGTGTGCGCCCTGGCCGATCTCGTGGTGCGGGGCCTGACCTTCTGAGCAGCCTGCCACCTGCCGTCGAGCGCAGCGGCCGGGGCGCCGCCGGGACCGACGCCGGCAGATGCGCGAGCGGCTTCCCGGGCAGGGCTGCGGGAGGCCCCGGGCCCGCCCGCGGACCGGGCGGTGGTCAGCCCGTGACGGCCGCCGGGCGGCGGCGGGCCGGGCGCTGGAAGTACAGGGCCGTCACGATGCCGGCCACCAGGCCGCACAGGTGTCCCTGCCAGCTGACGCCCGAGTCCGTCGGCATGATGCCGGAGACGACCGTGGTGCCCCAGACAGCGGCCACGCCCACGGCCACCGCGATGCCCAGCGCCTTGCGCTCGACGAAGCCCCGTACGAGCAGATAGCCGAAGAGGCCGAAGACGATGCCGGAGGCACCCAGCGTCATGGTGCCGGACGGGGATATCAGCCAGGTGCCGAGGCCGTCGGCGAGCAGGATCAGGCCACACACCGCGAGGAACCGGCGGATCCCGGACAGGGCGGCTATGAAGCCGAGGACCAGCAGCGGGACGCTGTTGGCGGCGACGTGGTCGAAGCCGAAGTGCAGGAAGGCCGCGGAGACGACGCCGGTGAGCGTGTCGGGGTCACGGGCGACGATCCCGTACTGGTCGAGGGCGTGACCGGTGAGGTGGTCGACTGCCTCCAGGGCCCACAGCAGGGCCACCCAGCCCAGCATCAGCTGGGCAGCCGCCTTGGCCCTGCGGGTCTGCGTCCAGCCGGTATCGACCGTCGTGCTCATCTTCGCCCCCTTCGCGGCTCCCCCTACGGGAACGTGCGGTCACCTTACTGAGTGCCCGCACGGCGTGGCCGGATAGTCTCGGAGGTATGACAGAGCGCAATCGCACGCCGTGGGTGGTCGGGGTTTCCGGAGCGTCCGGGACGCCCTACGCGGCGGCGGTGCTCCGTGGCCTGCTCGCCGCGGGGGAGAGCGTCGACCTGGTCGTGAGCCGGGCCTCGCGTCTCACCCTGCTGGACGAGACGGGCATCGCCTTCCGTGACGCGCACTGGCGCGCGGACCTCGCGGAGTGGCTGGCACGCGGAGCCGACGGCAAGCCGGGGACCTTCGAGGGCCTGGCGGCCGACGCGGACGTGCGGTACTGGGGTGCCGGGGACCTGGCCGCCGGCCCGAGCTCGGGCTCGTACCCGGTCAAGGGGATGCTGATCGTCCCGGCGTCCACGGCTTGCGTGGCGGGGGTGGCGCTCGGGCTGTCGAAGGACCTGCTCCAGCGCGTGGCGAGCGTCACGCTCAAGGAGCGGCGCCGACTGGTGGTCGCGGTGCGGGAGACCCCGCTGAACGGGCAGACGCTGAAGCATCTGGTGGCGCTGGACGAGGCGGGTGCGGTCGTGCTGCCGGCCTCTCCGGCGTTCTACGCGGGTGCGACGCACATCCAGGATCTGGTGGACTTCGTCGCGGGGCGGGTGCTGGACGCGGCAGGGGTGCCGCACCGGCTCTACCGCCGCTGGGAGGGGGAGCTGGGAGGCTCCCGCGCTCCCCGGGAGGCGAACGGTGCCGACTAGGCCGGTGACTAGGCCTTCTTGCGGCCGAGCGGCTTGCGTGCCTTGTCGACGCGGGCGGCCGCGACGGGCTGGTGGGCTCGGGATCGGTTGGCCAGCTCCTGGAGCTGTCGCATGTGTGCGTGCGCCATCTCGATCGTGAACACGGTGTATCACTCCTGAAGATCGTTAGTGATCTGATGAAGGAAATCGCAGGGTGTTGACCCCGCATGCCTTAGATTCTATACCTAGACTTGCAGGATCGCCGAATAATGGAAGGCCCCACGTCATGGACACGGTGGACAGGCAGCTCATCCAGGCACTCCGGGAGAACGGTCGCGCCTCATATGCGGAGCTGGGCCGTCTCGTGGGCCTCTCCGGCCCCAGCGTCACCGACCGCATCAACCGTCTGGAGACGGCCGGTGTCATCACCGGCTACCGCGCGACGGTCGACTCCGCCTCGCTCGGCCTCGGCGTCACCGCACTGATCGGCATCTCCCTCTCCGACGCCGCCGACCACGAGGACGTGGCGCGGCGGCTGCGCGACCTCGCGGAGATCGAGGACTGCTGGTTCATCGCCGGCGACGACTCCTACATGCTCAAGGTGCGCGCCAGCGACGTGGACGGCCTGGAGAAGATCATCCGCAAGCTCTCCGGCACCAAGGGCGTCTCGCGCACCCGCACCACCATCGTGCTCTCCACGAAGTGGGAGAACCGGGTCGGGGAGCTGCCCGAGGAAGCCTGAGAGTACGGTGGGTCAGGGTTTGCAGGACAGGCAAGAGGCATCTAGAGGAGGCGACCGGTACATGGACGCTGGGCTCAAGCGTGAGCTGGAGGAGAAGGTCCGCTCCGGCGAGCGGCTGACCCGTGAGGACGGCATCGCCCTCTACGAGTCGGACGACCTGGCCTGGCTCGGTGGCCTCGCCCACGAGGTGCGCACGCGCAAGAACGGTGACGTGGTCCACTTCAACGTCAACCGCCACCTCAACATGACGAACGTGTGCACCGCGTCGTGCGCCTACTGCTCCTTCCAGCGCAAGCCGGGCGAGAAGGACGCGTACACGATGCGCATCGAGGAGGCCGTCCGCCTGGCCAAGGCCATGGAGACGGAGAACCTCACCGAGCTGCACATCGTCAACGGCCTGCACCCGAACCTGCCGTGGCGCTACTACCCGCGCTCGCTGTCCGAGCTGAAGAAGGCCCTGCCGAACGTCTCGCTGAAGGCGTTCACGGCGACCGAGATCCACCACTTCGAGACGATCTCCGGCATGTCGGCCTCCGACATCCTGGACGAGCTGATCGAGGCGGGCCTGGAGTCGCTCACCGGCGGCGGTGCGGAGATCTTCGACTGGGAGGTGCGCCAGCACATCGTCGACCACCGCACCCACTGGGAGGACTGGTCGCGCATCCACCGGCTCGCGCACGCGAAGGGCCTCAAGACCCCCTCGACGATGCTGTACGGGCACATCGAGGAGCCGCGCCACCGCGTGGACCACGTGCTGCGGCTGCGGGAGCTCCAGGATGAGACCGGCGGGTTCCAGGTCTTCATCCCGCTGCGCTACCAGCACGACTTCGTGGACATGCAGGACGGCAAGGTGCGCAACAGGCTCCAGGCGCGCACGACCATGGCCACCGGCGCCGAGGCGCTGAAGACCTTCGCGGTCTCGCGGCTGCTCTTCGATAACGTGCCGCACGTCAAGGTCTTCTGGGTGATGCACGGCGTGCAGACCGCCCAGCTCGCACTCCAGCACGGTGCGGACGACATGGACGGCTCGGTCGTCGAGTACAAGATCACCCACGACGCGGACAACTACGGCACCCCGAACAAGCTGGGCCGCGAGGACCTGCTGGAGCTGATCCGGGAGGCCGGCTTCCGCCCGGTCGAGCGCAACACGCGCTACGAGATCATCCGCGAGTACCCCGGCCCGGACGCGAACCTGCGCGAGACCCCGCAGGCGATGCGCGTCTGACCCTCCGGCGCCCGGCGCCCGGCGCGCCGCAGCCGCTTCCGGCGAGTTAACCCCGGCCCATGGGCCGGGGTTTAGCTTTGCCTGGACGACCCATGAGGTAATGACTGAACTCGCAAAATGGCCACTACTTTCACCCTGGATCCGGTCGTCGGGCCCTCCCTGTGTGAGGGAATCCTCGAACTCTGGGTCGACGTCTCCAATGCGGGCGGCGCCGTGGGCTTCGTGCCCCCGGTCACCCACGACGACGTCCGCCCCTCGCTTGACGAGCACCTCGTCGGCGTCGTCGACGGGAGCCGCCGGCTGCTGGTCGGGCACGACGAGGCCGGGGCGGTCGCCGCGACCGCCTTCCTCGTCCGCAACGCGCACCGGCTCCATCGGCACTGGCTGTGGGCCTGCACGGTGATGGTCCATCCGCGCCACCAGGGCAGGGGCCTCGGGCGCGACCTCATGGCCGCCACCGAGGCGGCGGCCCGCTCGATCGAGGGAATCGACGCCATCCGCCTCAGCTGTCGCGGCGGCTTCGGCCTGGAGCGCTTCTACGCCTCCTGTGGCTACAAGCAGGTGGGTCGCGTCCCCGGCGCCGTCCGCATGGCCCCAGGCGACGACCGCGACGACATCACGATGCTCCTGCCGCTCCTGTGACGGCGGCCGGACGGGCCGCCCCCGCGCACCCCGGCGGGCCGCTGCCGGGTCTCGGCATGCTTCACTGGAAGGCGCCGTGCGACGCGTGACGCCCGGCGCGTGACGCACGACGCATCCGACCACGACGAGAGAGAAGGGGTCACCGTGTCCCTCAAGCCGAGCGCAACGATCCGATACACCGCGATGCGCCTGGGCATCTTCGTCGGCTGCCTCGCCGTCGTCGCGCTCCTCGTCCGGTTCGGCCTGGTCCCCGCCGGGCTCGGCGACGCCAACGGCGCCTGGGTCGTCCTGCTCGCCCTCGTGCTCTCCGCCCCACTCTCCTTCGTCCTCCTGCGCAAGCAGCGTGACGAGATGTCCGCGCAGATCTCCGGGCGCGTCGCGGGTGCGAAGCAGAAGCTCGCCGAGAACCGCAGCCAGGAGGACCAGGCCGACGACGCGGCGCGCGTCGGGTCGTAACGCCCCCGTTGGCTTCCTCACACACCGAACCGCCCCAGCGCCGGGTACGCCGCCCGTAGCGCTGGGGCGGCGGCGTTCTCCGGGCCCGCGCAAGAGGGCCCCGTGCGCCGCTGTCTCAAAGCGCCCCTTTGAGATTCCCAAAGGATGAGTGTTAGCGTGTTCATCATGTTGACCACAGCTGCGCACCCGATGATCACGAGCGTCCCGCTCGTGATGCGCCTGCACGTCGACCTCTGCCGCCGCGCGTCCGCGGCCTGTTGCTGTTGAGCTGAATCGATACAGCAGCGGTCCCGGCCGGCCCTTCCTGGCTGCTGCCGCACCGCAACACCCGCAGAACCACCCCCCTCACCCCGTGCGCCACCTCCGGAGAGTGTCCGTGTCCGCGACCCCACAGGCCCCTGCCAAGGCCTCGTTCAAGTTCCCCTTCTGGGCCCAGATCGTCGCCGGTCTCGCCCTCGGCGTCCTCTTCGGCTGGATAGCCCGCAGCCAGGACGTCAGCTGGCTCGGCACCACGTTGGAGAAGACCGGCGACATCTTCGTCCAGCTGCTCAAGCTGGCCATCGCCCCGCTCGTCTTCTTCGCGATCCTGGTGTCGATCACCAACCTGCGCAAGGTGAACAACGCGGCTCGCCTCGCCTCCCGCACCCTCCTCTGGTTCATGATCACCTCGCTGATCGCGGTCGGCATCGGCATCACCATCGGCCTGCTGACCGACCCGGGTTCGGGCACCGGCCTGACCGCCGCCGACGGCCAGGAGCCCAAGAAGACCGGCTCCTGGATCGACTTCCTGACCGGCATCGTGCCGACGGACATCGTCACCCCGTTCACCGAGCTGAAGGTCCTTCAGATCGTCTTCCTGGCCGTCGTCGCCGGCATCGCCGCCCTCCAGCTCGGCGCCAAGGCCAAGCCGGTCCTCGACCTCGCCGAGTCCGCCCTGGAGCTCCTCCAGAAGGCCCTGTGGTGGGTCATCCGCCTCGCCCCGATCGGCACCATCGGCCTGATCGGCACCGCGATCGCCACGTACGGCTGGGACCTGATCGGCAAGTACGCCACCTTCACCGCCGACATCTACATCGGCTGCGCCCTGGTCATGTTCGGCGTCTACCCGCTGCTGCTCGCGACGGTCGCCAAGGTCAGCCCGATCCAGTTCTTCAAGGGCGCCTGGCCCGCCATCCAGCTGGCCTTCGTCTCCCGCTCCTCCGTCGGCACCATGCCGGTCACCCAGAAGGTCACCGAACGCCTCGGCGTTCCCAAGGAGTACGCCTCCTTCGCCGTCCCGTTCGGCGCCACCACCAAGATGGACGGCTGCGCCGCGATCTACCCGGCACTCGCCGCCATCTTCATCGCGCAGATCTTCGACGTGCAGCTGGGCATCAAGGAGTACCTGCTCATCGTCTTCGTCTCGGTCATCGGCTCCGCCGCGACGGCCGGCCTGACGGGCGCCACCGTCATGCTGACGCTGACCCTCTCCACCCTGGGCCTCCCGCTCGCGGGCGTCGGCCTGCTGCTGGCGATCGACCCGATCCTGGACATGATCCGCACGGCCACGAACGTCGCCGGCCAGGCCCTGGTCCCGGTCATCGTCTCGGCCCGCGAGGGGATCCTGGACAAGGAGGCCTACGGCAACGCCTCGGCCTCCCCGCTGGACGAGCCCGCCGCCCCGGTCGTCGTCGACGCCGCGCCGCAGCCGGCCGCCGCGACCGCCTGAGCAGCCCGCACATCCCACACTCCGCGGTCCCCGCCCCCGTCCGGGCGGGGGCCGCGGCGTCTTTTTCCCTGCAGGACGCCGGACGGTGCGGGCGCGGACGAGTGCGGTCGTCGAGACCGGCAACGGGCCGCGATCAGCAACGAGCCGCGAACGGTACCGGCCGCGAACCACCAGCGGCCCGCCGTGCGGCGGCGGGCCCCGAACGGCCGAGGAGGCCGCGTGGCGCGGGCAGACCGGTGTACCCGCGGGGCGGCCTCAGCCGAGCGTCTCGATGCGAACCCATGCGAGCACCCCCAGAACGAGCGGCGGCGCGAGCCACCACGAGCCCAGCAGCCTGCGGACGGGTGGGGCGAGCGTGATCAGGAGCCCGAGCGCGCTCAGGCAGAGGGAGAGGAAGACGGCCGCGGCCGTGCCCTCGTACCCCTGGTGGTCCCATGAGGCCTGCGGCCCGCGGGACACGGCGGCGTAGACGAGCACGGCGTTCAGGGCGTGCACGAGGGCGAGGAGGAGCCCGAGCACCCGGCGCGCCCAGCCACGGTCCGCGGGCGGGACGATGGTCCCGCTGCCGTCTGTCATCCCATCGCGTCCTTCACCTTGCCGAGAGCGTCGCCGAAACCATCGCCGTAGTCCTGGGCCTTGCCCGACCGCCAGTACGGGCCGCCGTTGTAGCGGGCGGCGATCTCCCGCATCTGGGTCTCGGTCAGCCGCTCCGCGGGCACGTCGCCGTACCCCGCCTCGGCCTTGAGCCGGGCCAGATGGCCCGCAGCGATGAACGCATTCTGCTTCGGATCCTGGAGCGACTCCTCCACCAGGTCCCGCTGGGCCCGCGTGAGGTGCGCCGGATCGTAGCCGAGCACCTCGGCGCCCCGGCGCAGCTGGATCGCGAGCGGCCCGAACGAGGTCTCGTCGGGCATCCCGCCCAGCCGCCACGGCAGGTCCCGCGGCGAGAGGGGGCTCAACGGCGAGGCGGCCGCGCCGCGCAGGGTGTCGGTGAGGTCGTCGGTGAGTCCGTACTGCCCGCCGATCTCCTTCCAGGCGATCCCCGCGACGAGTTCCTCGGGCAGTCCGGCATGCCCCGCGGCGGCCCGCAGCAGCTCCTTGTTGCGGGAGATCCAGCGGGCCCGCTCCTCGTCGTCGCCCGGAGGGTCCCAGTAGCTGTCGTCCGCCACAGGCAGAGACGAGATCCGCATCCGGATGTCACGCAGCGCAGGTGACATCTCGGCGTCGCCGACCGCCGGCGCCGTCTCCCGTTTCGGGCCGCTGCCGGGCAGGCGGGTCAGCGGAGAGGCGGCGGCCTCCGCCGCCTCCCGACGGATGTCCGCCATCGCCGCATACAGGTCGGGCCGTGCGCCGCCGCCCGGCACCCTGAACTCGGGGAGCAGCCCGTATGCCTGTTTCAGCGCGTGGACGCACGTGGCGCGGGCCTCCTCCTCCACGGTCTTCGCGAGGTGGAAGCTGCCGCCCGCCGCGTCGTGGAGCCGGTCCGCCTCCTCCCGGATGTCGTCGACGTCCAGGGTGACCTCGGCCAGAAAGTCGAGGAATCCGGTCGTGGCCCGCATGTCCTCCCACCGCCGCATGGGCTCCGCCGCCCGCGCGGCCTCGGTGACCGCCACGCCCTTGGTGCCGATGAGCGCCGCGAGCGCCCGTTCGGTGTGCTTGCCGTTGCGGTAGTGGGACGTCGCGGTGGTGACGGCGGCGGCGTAGGCGTTCAGGGCACTGGCGGCCCTGTCGTAGCCTTCGGCCATCTGGGCCACCAGCAGCCGGGCCTCGGTGAGGCGCTCGGTGTACGTGTGGCTGCCTTCGCTCTCCCACTCGGTACGGGTCTCCGCGCGCCGGGCCGGCGCTCCGACCTGCACCAGGAGGTCGCGCAGACGGCGGAACTCGGCGGCGTTGCGCTCGATGAGCGGCGGACTGCACTCCTCCAGGAACGCGACGTCCTCGCGGTGGCTGATCCCCCTGCTCACTTGCACTCCGGCGGCACGTACCGCCCCGAGTCGAGGAGGCCGGCCAGGAAGGACCGGGCGGTGTCGTCGTCCACCTCGGCGAAGCTCGTGCCGGCTGTCTTGAGGCGGGTAGCGAGCCCGGCGAAGAGGGCGACGGTGTCCTTGAACTGGTCGTCGGCGAACGCGGCGAAGCGGAGGGTCTGTGCGGCCACGTCGGCATGGGCGCGCGGGGCGCGCGCCATGGTGCTCGCGTCGCCGTCGGGGCGGCCCTCGTGGAGCAGCGCGGCGATCTCGATCAGGAGGTTCGCGTTCCCGTTGAGGGACGAAGCCGTGGCCACCAGCGCCCCGGCCGGACCGTCACCGCCCGCCCCGGGCGCCGGTACCGGGTCTGGCGCGGGTGCCGGCGCCGACCGGGCGAGGGCTTTGTGCTCCGCCCATTCCGCGTCGAACGACATCCATCCCCCGCGCAGTTGGCGACCGTTCATCGGGAGACGCGGGAGAGGAACCCCCGGTTCCGTCACAGGCCGGACGCGTGTGCGACAAACCCTTCCCAGGCGGGGTGGCCGAAGGCCAGGTGGGCGCGCAAGGTGTCCTTGGAATCGCGGACCAGGACCGCGCGGGGGGTGGTGGCCACCTCGACGCAGTCGTTGATGTCGCCGCTGTCGCTGTAGCTGCTTTTGAACCACTCCGGCTCGGGCTCGTGGATCATGTCTCTCCCAGCACTTGCTCGATGAATGCGACGGACTCCCGTGGCGTGAGAGCCTGGGATCGGATCATGGCATGGCATTGCTCAAGGATCCGGACCTGCCTCGGATCTGAGACGGGGCGGCCGTTGAAGGCCCCTTCGGAACGCCCCACCGCCGATCCGTCCGCGAATTTCAACAGTTGGATCAACCCGCCCATTCCGGCGTGCTCTTCGAGATGGGTGGGCATGACCTGGATCGTGACGTGCCGCAGCTCGGCAATCTCCAGCAGACGTTCGAGCTGGCCACGCATCACCATTGTCCCCCCGATGCGGCGCCGTAGGGTCACCTCTTCCTGGACGAAGCACAGAGCGGGTGCGGGGCTCCGCTCGAAGATCGACCGCCGCGCCATCCGTGCGGCCAAACCGCGTTCGACCTCTTCCATCGTCTGCGGAGGCTGCCACATCTCGAACAGGGCCCGCGCATAGTCGTCCGTCTGCAACAAGCCATGGATGTTGTGGTTGCCGTAAGCCGACAGTTCGACCGCTCGGCCTTCCAGCTTCACCAGGTCCCGCACCTTCTTCGGGTAGCGGACCTGTTCCAGGTCGGCCTTCATGGCGGCGATCTTGCCGCCCGCGTTCAGCGCTTCATCCGCCCTGTCCAGGTACTCGGGGCGGGGGATCCGCTTGCCCGCCTCGACCTTGCGGACCTGGTCCTCCCCGTACTGGATGGCCGCCCCGAAATCGGCGGGCCGTAGGCCGGCTGACTCCCGCCACGCCTTGAGCTGGCGGCCCAGCGCGGCCACCACCGCCGCGCCCTGTTCGTCCTCCGGGTCGACGTCCCAGCCGGGCTCTTCCGTACCGTCACTGCTGTCCAAGCTCATTGCGAGCCCACCTCCGACGAGCCGATGTCCTCAGCGCCCCGTACCCGCCACCTCGGTCCGGACAGCCGCGACAGCACTGGACAAGCTCCGGACAAACCCGGGACGTACGGGCGGTGCCGCTTCTCACGGTACGCACGCACGGACACGCTGAGTGACGTGATTTCTCAATTCGTCGACTTCCAGGTCCAGCTGTCCGCGACCCCGCGCGCCGCACGTCTCGCCCGTCTCCTGACCGTCGAGCAACTACGGGGCTGGGGCCTGCCCCTGATCGAACCCGCGCACGTCGTGGCGGAGCTCGCCGCCAACGCCGTGACCCATGGGCGCGTGCCCGGCCGGGACTTCCGGCTGGCCCTCACGGCGACCCCGGAGGCGCTGCTGATCGAGGTGACGGACGCGCGCGGCGACCGGGTCCCGCGCATCCGCGACGCGGGCTGCGGACTGCTCATCGTCGAAGCGCTGGCGGACCGTTGGGGCGTCAGGGAAGGGCCGTCGCCCTGCAAGGTGGTGTGGGCGGAGGTGCCCCTGGCGGCCGGGTCACGGGGGTCCGCGACCCGGCGTGCTTAGACGCATAAAGACCCAAAGAACCGGAGGAAAGAACCAACCCACCAACCACACCCGGCCCGCGTCGCTCGGTCGGGTGAAAAGTGTCAACTGAGCTGGATTTCGGGTGGGTTGGCGGGCATATGCTCGCCGCGACAACCCCAGACATGAGACGGCCCCCGGTGGGACTGGCATCCCGGCCGAGGGCCTGACCAACAAGGAAGTAGCAGCTTCCCCATGGCTCCCCAGTACCCTAGCGCGCCCTCGCGCGCCACGTCCCGAGTTCCCTCCGGCGCCGCCCGATCCGGTGTCATCCACGTCAACACGTGGCATGCGAGTCACTACACCGTGGTCGGCAACCACCTCCTCCAGCACCGCGAACTGTCCGCGACGGCGATCGGCGTCGCCGCCTACATCCAGTCGCTGCCGGACGGCGCCCCCGTCGGCATCAAGGCCCTCGCCGGCCGCTTCCCGGAGGGCGAGGTGCGGATCGCCTCCGCCCTGCGGGAGCTGGAGAGGCACGGGTACCTGGAGCGGCGGCGCGAGCGGCTGGAGGGCGGGCGGGTGGTGACCCGTACGTACTCGTACAACAAGCCGGGCTCCGCCCCGGAGGCCCCTCCTCCTCCGCCCGGCCGGGAACCCGTACCGGACCCGGACCCCGAGCCGACACCGGAACCGGGGGGCGTACCGCAGGAGGCCGATGATCCCCCGCCCGCGGCGGCTCCCGAGGCGCAGCGGGTGCACCCCGGTGCGGCCGACCTGCTGGCGCGGCTGCGGCGCCGCGATCCGCGGCTCCTGCTGTCCGAACGGGACGTGCGGCGGCTCACGCCGGGCGTGTCGGAGTGGCTGCGGCGCGGCGTCGAACCGGGCGCGGTCGAGCGGGCCCTGTCCTCGGACCTCCCTGCGGACATGCGGCGCCCCGCGTCCGTCCTCGCGTACCGGCTCACCGCCCTGCTCCCGCCGCACCTGCCGCCCGCCCCGCCGGGCCGGCCGGTCCGCCCGCCCGCCCGTCCGGACCCGCTCCAGAACTGCGACGGCTGCGACCACGCCTTCCGCGCCCCGGCCCCGGGCCGCTGCGGCGCGTGCTCGCAGGACGCCCGCTCGACGGACGCCGCGTAAGGGCCTCCGCGGCTGACAGCGGCCCGTCCGCTCCGCGCCGTCGAGCCCCGGCTGGCGCCCGTTCCTGCGGGGTGAGTGACGGGACACGTCCCCGCTGCCCCTCGGGGGCTGGATGGTCCCGGGCGGGGGTCGGGGCCCGCGGTGAGCGTCGGAGACGCGGTGCGCGGTACGGATCTCCTCGATTCCCCCGGCCGTGCGGTGGCGGCGGTCGCGGGGTGGAGCGTCGGTGAAGAAGGGCTCCGGGGGGTGGTCGGGCGGGGGTGCCCCTCCGTAGATTACCGGCGGTAACACCCGTCTAGTCGAGGAGTGTGCGCCGTGGAAGCGGAGCCGAAACCGGTGGAGCCCGTCCGGACGGTCGTCGACGGAGTGGTGCGTGAGGTGCGGGTACCCGCGCTGGCCGCGGCCCCCGCGCACGGATCCCTGGGGGACATCCCCTTCGACAACGCCGCCCAGGCCCCGCACGAGGCCGTACTCGCCCGCAAGGAGCCCGACGGGACCTGGCGCGACGTCACGGCCGCCGAGTTCGCGGCCGAGGTGCTCGCCGTCGCCAAGGGGCTGATCGCCGAGGGGCTGCGCGAGGGCGACCGGCTCGCCATCATGGCCCGCACGACCTACGAGTGGACCCTGCTCGACTTCGCCGGCTGGGCCGCGGGGCTGGTCACCGTACCCATCTACCCCACCGCCTCCGCCCTCCAGGCCCGCTGGATCATCCAGGACTCCGGCGCCGTGGCCTGCGCCGTCGAGGACACCGCGCAGGCCCGCATCCTCAGCTCCGAACGGACCAACCTGCCCCGGCTGGCCCACCTCTGGGAGTTCGACACGGGCGCGATCGGTCGACTGGTGAAGGCGGGGGAGCGCATCCCCGACGCCCTCGTGCACCTGCGGCGGGGCAACCGGACCCCGGACTCCGTCGCCACCCTCATCTACACCTCCGGCACCACCGGCCGGCCCAAGGGCTGCGTCATCACCCACGCCAACTTCTTCGCCGAGGTGGACAACTCCATCGAGCTGCTCCACCCCGTCTTCAAGTCCGTCAGCGAGGACCCCGCCTCGACCCTGCTGTTCCTGCCGCTGAGCCACGTCTTCGGCCGCATGGTCGCGGTCGGCTGCCTCCGGGCCCGCGTCAAGCTCGGCCACGCGCCCAGCATCCGTACCGAAGACCTCCTCGCCGACCTCGCCGGCTTCCGCCCGACCTTCCTGCTCGCCATCCCCTACGTCCTGGAGAAGGTCTACAACACCGCCCGAGCCACTGCCGAGAGCATGGGCCGCGCCTCCTCCTTCGACCGGGCCGCCCGCATCGCGCGCCGCGTCGGCGAGAGCGTCGAGGGCAAGGCGCCCGGGCCGGTACTGCGCGCCGCACGGGCGCTGTACGACCCGCTCGTCTACCGGCGGATCCGGACCGCGCTCGGCGGTCGCGTCCGCTACGTCCTGAGCGGCGGATCGCCCCTGGGGCGCAGGCTCGCCGCCTTCTACACCGGCGCGGGCATCGAGGTCTTCGAGGGCTACGGGCTCACCGAGACGACCGGGGCCAGCACCGTCACCCCGCCGCAGCGGCCCCGGCTCGGCACGGTGGGCTGGCCGCTGCCCGGGACCGCGGTGCGGATCGCGTCCGACGGGGAGGTGCTGCTGAGCGGTCGGCACGTCTTCGCGGGCTACTGGAACAGCGGGCAGGCGCTCCCGTCCGGCAGCTGGCTGGCCACCGGGGACATCGGAGCGCTCGACGCGGAGGGGTACCTCACCATCACCGGCCGGAAGAAGGACCTGATCATCACCTCCGGCGGCAAGAACGTGGCCCCCGCGCCACTGGAGGACCGCCTGCGGGCCCACCCGCTGGTCGGGCAGTGCATGGTGGTCGGCGACAACCGGCCCTACGTCGCCGCGCTGATCACCCTGGAGCCGGACGGGCTGTGGCACTGGCGCCAGATGCGGAAGAAACAGAACGTACCGATGCGGGACCTGGTGCGGGACGGGGAACTGCTGGCCGACCTCCAGCGGGCCGTCGACGAGGCGAACCAGCTGGTGTCACGGGCCGAGTCGATCCGTCGGTTCGCCGTCCTGCCGGGCGACTTCACCGAGGCCCGCGGGCACCTGACGCCGTCGCTGAAGCTCAGGCGGAGCGCGATCGCGCGCGACTACGCGGACCGCATCGACGAGCTGTACCGGGGGCCGCGGGGGACGTGAGCCCGATGGGTCTGGGCTGCGCCGCGGACCCTGGGGCGTCCGCTGGTCGATAATCCGCGACGGATCGCTTGGGTCCAGAGCCCCGCTGCATCAGGCGACGTCGGACCAGCGGCTGTGCAGCGGCACCCGCACGGGGCGTTCGGGCGCACCCCGCGAGGCGGGCTGCATGGGGACGAGCGTGCCGGTGGCGGCGCGCTCCATGGAGTCTCCGATCGCGCCCGGCGCTCCGGGCGCCACACGCAGGGCTCCCACGGCGATGGCTGCCTTGAGCAGGGCGAGACGGTGGATGCTGGTCATGGCGTACTCCTTGGCGCTGCGGAGAGCGGTGGCGGCCGGCCTGCGGAGGCCGAACCTCGTACGACCATTGCGCCCCGCTGTCCTCGCGCCGTCACGCCACGGCATCTCGGGGCTTGACACGGCAGGCGGCCAGGCCCTCACGGTGGGGCCGGAGCGCTGCGGAAGCCGATGGGGGTGGGGCGAGCGGGGCGGGGTTGTGGGTGTGGTGTTTCGCCGGGGCACCGCCCCGTCCCGGCGCTGGTCACATGCCGCAGCCGGCTTGGTCGCTTTTCGCGGACGGCGTCTGACGGCGGTCGGGGTCAGGAGGTGCTGGCCGGCCGATCGCCGGTTCTGGACGTACTCCTGCGTACGTCCAGAACCGGGACGGGTGCTTCAGGTCAGGGGGTGGTGAGGGTCGGGTTCTTGACCACCTTCGCGCAGATCGCGTAGGCCTTCAGGGTTCCCGCGTTGTCGGGGTCGGAGTTGGTCGCGAACGCCCACCACCGCTCCCCGCTGATCGGTGCACTCGCCGTCAAGTGGTAACGGTCGGCGTAGGAGTTGCCTGCGGTGTAATCCGCGATCTGGAGTCCGGTCGACACAAATGTTCACCACAGAAACGATTTCCGCTACCGCAAACAGCTCACGGTGCGCATTCAAGGGCGCTCTGCTTGGGGCGATCGATGGTAACTGCGGCCCGTCGAGCGCCCATGTCATGATGTGCTGTAGTGAATCTCTTCTGACGGTCGGTCGTTGTACCGCCTCGCTCACCCACTCCCTCTCAGGCCTGCATCGACTTCGACTCAGCCGTCATCCCTCCCTCCCGCCTCCCCCGATCGCCGTCAGACGCCGTCCGCGAGAAGCGATTAGGGTGTGTGCGGCCCATGCCCAGCCCCGGACGGGTAGCAGACGCTGAGAGGCGAGGAGTGCGGAGCGATCGGGTGCGTTGCGGGCTTCGCCCGTGCCGCCTCCGACGCCCCGTCCCGGAAAGTTGGCACCGGCCCGTTCCTCTGGGGGCTTACCGGCGGTCTTTCGGATGTCCGGGGCGGGACGGTCGGTCAAGGGTGGCCGAAGGCCATCGCGCAGCGACGCGACCGCAGGAAGCGCCCTTGACCGGCCGGCACGAACCGGAGAGACGATGGGACTGACGGGAAACCCCCAGAACAGCTCTGATGCCGCCCCACCGCCCCCCGCCACCACCCCGCCCACGCGTTACGCCCCGGCCCCCGCGGGTATCGGCCCGCACGGGAGAGGGGGCGCCGTGCGAGCTGCTGTGCGGAGGTGGGGGCGGGGGTTGGCCGGTGGTGGGGTGGTGGTGACGCTCGCCGTGGCCGGGTGGCTGATGTGGGTGCTGCCGGGGCCGCAGATGGGCGCGGTACTCGGCTTCGGGCCCGTGGACGGGGTCGTCGAGGTCGACCGCTGCTACGAGGCCCCCGCCGCCGAGGGCTGGGCGACCGGTACCGACTGTGCGGGCTGGTACACCCCCCGCCGCCCGGGGGAGGAGGCGCGCGAGATCGTGCTGGACACGGCCGCCGACGCGTACCGGCGGGGGGCCGAGGTGGAGGTTCGGACGGCGAGAGGTCGGGCCTACGAGCTGTCGGGGACGGCTGTGTTCAACTTCGGCACCGCCGCTGGGCTGCTGCTCGTACCGTTCCTCACGTTCGCGGCCTGGTTGTTCGCCTGTGCCCGCAGTGGCACGGTGAGGAAGGCCGAGGGCTACTTCCTCGTGTCCCTGGCCGGCCTGTTCGCCGCCGTCGTGCTGGGGGCGGTGGCCGGATGCCTGGTGGGGATCGGGACCGCCGTGTTCTGACGGCGGTCCCGATCCCGAGATGTGCTAGGCCTCGGCGGCCGGGCGGTAGGTGCACACGTGCACGCCCGCGGGGCTGATCGCCGTGGAGGTCAGTTCGAGGGTGTGCAGGCCGCCGTCCTCGGGGAAGATCGACTTTCCGCCGCCCAGTAGCACCGGCATGATCATGAGCCGGAGCTCGTCGACGAGGCCCTCGCTCAGCAGGGTGCGTGCCAGGGTGGGGCTGCCCATGACCACCAGGTCCCCGCCGTCGCCGTCGCGCAGCTCGCGGATGCGGGCGACGGCCTTGGCGCCGTCGATCCGCGTGGTGTTGTTCCAGGTCAGCTCGTCGTCGCCCAGGGTGTCGGACACGACGTACTTCGGGAGGGCGTTCATCCGGTCGGCGAACGGGTCGCCGGCCCGCTGCGGCCACGCGGCGGCCATGTTCTGCCAGGTGCGGCGCCCGTACAGCAGTGCGTCGGCTTTCTCCAGGGCCTCGGTGAAGGCGCCACCGACGACCTCCGGGTCGAAGAAGGGCTGGGTCCAGCCACCGTGAGCGAAGCCGCCGTCGCCGTCCTCGCCCTGCCCGCCCGGGGCCTGCACGACCCCGTCGAGGCTGATGAATTCAGTGATGACGATGCGCATGGGGATCGTTCCTCTTCTGTCCGGGTCGGTGTCGATGCAAGTAAGACCGGCGGGCGCCGCGGAATGCATCGGTCCCCGCGATCCTTCTTGGGTGATCCGGGTCACACTGCCGCGAGTGGCGCGTGCGGGGTGGCGAGTGGGCCCCGTGGAGCGGCGGGGGGGACCGCGCATCGGCGCAGCCGGGTGGGTGGACGCTGGCGTGGCCGCAGGCCTGCCCGATGGCTTCGAACGGGCGTAGTACGGCTTGAATCAGGTTGTCATCGGGCTATTTCGGGCGGAGAGTTGAGGCTGTTGTCCGTTCTGTCGCCGGACCGTGGTGAAGGCGAGACGAATGGTCCGTCACATCTGCCGGGCGGACGGCGAGTCGGGTCGGAATACCTGATAGACAGTGGATATTCACGGCCCGACCGGCCGCATACCCTGAACGGCTCCTTGGGGGGATCGCCGCACTGTGAAGCCGCTTCACCGCCACATCGTCAACACCTCGCGCAAGGTCCTGTGCACGGCCGCGCTCGCGGCCAGCCTGACCACTGCCGCGGTCGTCTCCACGCCGTCGACCGCGGACGCGGGGGAGTCCGAACCGACCCCGGACAGCCCGCAGGCCACCGACCGCGGTGACGCCCGGCTGGACCTGCCGGACATCGTCGCCGACCCGCCGCCCGCCGCGGGGGCGGGCACCCCTGAGGGCGCGAGCGGCATACCCGCGACCGCCCTCGACGCCTACCACCGCGCCGAGCTGTCGGTGGCGGCCGCGCTCCCCAACTGCAAGCTGCCCTGGCAGCTGCTCGCGGGCATCGGCCGGGTCGAGTCCGTCCACGCCTCCGGCTACGGGCTCAAGGCCGACGGCTACACGGAGAAGCCGATCCGGGGCCCGCGCCTCGACGGCAACGGCTTCGCCGAGATCCGCGACACCGACCGGGGCGAGTGGGACGCGGACGTGGTCTACGACCGCGCCGTCGGTCCCATGCAGTTCATCCCCTCGACCTGGGCCACCTGGGGCGCCGACGGCAACGGCGACTCCAAGCGGGACCCGAACAACATCTACGACGCGGCCCTCGGCGCCGGCCTCTACCTGTGCGCGGGTGACCGGAACCTGTCCGTGGCCGCCGAGCTCGACAAGGCGATCCTCAGCTACAACAACTCCCGCGAGTACGTGAACACCGTGCTCGGCTACATGCGCCAGTACCAGCAGGGCGCCACCGAGGTCGCCAACCCGCCCGTCGGCACCTACCCGCCGGCGCAGCCGGGCACCCTGCCCACGCCCCGCCCGCAGCCGGTCACGTCGACGCCGACCCACACGCCGACCCCGACGCCCACGCCCACCCCGACGCCGACCCCGACGCCCACCCCGACGCCCACGCCCACCCCGACGCCGACCCCCACCCCGGAGAAGCCGGCCCCGTACCTCCAGGACCTGACGGTGCTAGACGGTCCCGGCCTCACCGCCGAGGCGGGGACCGCCTTCACCACGGTTCCGCGGGTCAAGCTGCTCCTCAGTGACGGCAAGCCCGCAGCGAACCGAGAGGTGATCTTCGCGATCGAGGAGGACGCCACCGGCACCCTCTTCGGGACGGCGACCTCCCTGGTGGTCACGACGGGCGCCGACGGCATCGCCGCCGCGCCCGGCCTCAAGGCCGGCGCCACGGCGGGCACCTTCACCCTGCGGGTCTCGGCCTACGACACCACCAGCCGGCTCACCGCGAACTTCACGGGCAAGGTCACGGCGCCGGTCGCCGACCTGCTCGCCCGCCCGGACGGCGCGAAGCCGCTCGCGGCGGTCGCCGGTACGAGCATCAAGGGGGTCGAGGTCCGGGCCACGGCCAAGGGCAAGGCCGTCGCCGTGTCCGGAGTCGTCGCCGGTCTGGGCCTGGAGAAGGGCGGCGAGTGGGTGCCGGCCGACCCGGAGACCGCGAAGGGCCCCTACTTCAAGGACGAGAACGGCAAGAAGGTCTTCAGCCTCACCCTGCCGGAGACCGCCGCCGACGGCCGGATCGTCCTGCCGGAGCTCTTCACGGACGCGGACCTCGCCCCGGGCGCCTACCAGCTCCGCCTGGTCACCCCGGAGGACGTGGTCCTGATCCTCCGCATCGAGATCACCGCCCCGCCCGCGGACGCCGCGAACTGACCCGGGCCCGGGTCGGCGGGCGCGTCGGACCCGGCCGGCCCGGCCGTACACACGCCCTGGGGCCCGCACCGTGCACACGGTGCGGGCCCCAGGGCATATCCGCCTCCGCCGCGATCCGGAGGGGAAAGGCAGGAGCCCCGCCGCTCTGCTCGCGCAGAGGGGACAGGGCTCCTTGGGTACTGCTTTTCCAACCCGCGATGGAGGTTGGCCCAGGCGACTAGGCCGGGGTGACGTTCTCCGCCTGCGGGCCCTTCGGACCCTGCGTGACGTCGAAGTTCACCGTCTGGTTCTCCTCCAGGGAGCGGAAGCCAGAGGCATTGATCGCGGAGTAGTGGACGAAGACATCCGGGCCGCCGCCGTCCTGGGCGATGAAGCCGAAGCCCTTTTCAGCGTTGAACCACTTCACGGTTCCGGTAGCCATGAGCCCTCCTATGGGCCAAAGGGTCGCCCTGCTCCAGAACCTGCTAAGAAGTCTGAAAACTACAAAAGCCTGCGGGTCACATTCTCCGCAGGCCTCGTACTGCAAGGGAAACCAAACTGCAACTTGCGTCGAGCCTAGCACGCACCATGCGGCCGAGACCAGAGGGAAAGATCACGTCACCCGGACGTTTGAGACCCTCCTCAGGGCTGACGCGGACCGTGGGACTAGTCTCGCGATGTGGACGTCTACCGCAGCCGGCCCCGCGTCGGCCACATTCAGTTCCTGAACTGCCTGCCTCTCTACTGGGGGCTCGCCAGAACCGGCACGCTGCTGGACCTGGAGCTGACCAAGGACACCCCCGAGAAGCTCAGCCAGCGGCTCGTCGACGGGGAGCTGGACATCGCCCCGATCACCCTCGTGGAATTCCTCCGCAACGCCGACCGGCTCGTCGCCTTCCCCGATCTCGCGGTCGGCTGCGACGGCCCCGTGATGTCCTGCGTGATCGTTTCGCAGGTCCCCCTGGACCGGCTCGACGGAGCCCGCGTCGCCCTCGGCTCGACCTCCCGTACGTCCGTACGCCTGGCCCAGCTACTGCTGTCCGAGCAGTACGGCGTAGAGCCCGACTACTACACCTGCCCGCCCGACCTGGGTGTGATGATGCAGGAGGCCGACGCCGCCGTACTGATCGGCGACGCCGCGCTGCGGGCATCCCTCCACGACGCGCCCCGGCTCGGGCTGACCGTCCACGACCTCGGGCACATGTGGAAGGAGTGGACCGGACTGCCGTTCGTGTTCGCCGTGTGGGCCGCCCGCAAGGACTACCTGGCCCGCGAGCCCGCGGTCGTCCAGAAGGTCCACGAGGCCTTCCTCGCCTCCCGTGACCTCTCCCTCGAAGAGGTCACCAAGGTCGCCGAGCAGGCGGCCCGCTGGGAGGCCTTCGACGCGGCGCTGCTGGAGCGGTACTTCACGACGCTCGACTTCCGCTTCGGGCCCGATCAGCTCGCCGGCGTACGGGAATTCGCCCGCCGGACGGGAGCGACGACGGGCTATCCCGCGGATGTGTCCGTGGAGCTGCTGAGCGCGATGGTGCAGGAGTGCTGACCGCGTTTACCGCCGGGTAGATCCAAAGCGCCCGCCAGGTGAATGCCCGGTTTCCCGGGAATTCCCGCCCTTTCCGCATTCCTCCGCCGGTCGGGGGAAATGCAAAGGGGTGGCGGCCGCACCCTCCCGCTGCTGCCACCCCCTAGGCTGCTGCTCGACCGGATGCCACAAGGCGCCCGGAAACACGGGGAATTGGGGGGGGGCGCGATGCATCCGCTGGAAGCCGGTGAGCCGCGGACCATCGGTGCGTACCGGTTGCTCGGCCGGCTCGGCGCGGGTGGCATGGGACGGGTCTACCTCGGACGCAGCGCGGGCGGCCGGACCGTCGCCGTCAAGATCGTCCACCCGCACTTCGCCTCCGACGAGGAGTTCCGGGCCCGGTTCCGCCGCGAGGTCGAGGCGGCCCGACGGGTCGGCGGCGAGTGGACCGCGCCGGTGCTGGACGCGGACCCCGGGGCCCCGGTTCCATGGGTGGCCACCGGGTACGTGGCGGGCCCCTCCCTGGACCGCGCGCTCGCCGCGCACGGGCCGCTCCCCGAGACCTCGGTACGGGCCATCGGCGCGGGGCTGGCACGCGCCCTGGTGGCCGTGCACGGGCTCGGGCTCGTCCACCGGGACGTGAAGCCGTCGAACGTGATGCTCACCCTCGACGGGCCGCGGCTGATCGACTTCGGGATCGCGCGGGCCACCGACGGCACCGCCTCGCTCACCTCCACCGGAGTCTCCGTCGGCTCGCCGGGCTACATGGCGCCCGAACAGATCCTCGGCAAGGGGATCACCGGGGCGGCCGACGTGTTCTCGCTCGGCGCGGTGCTGGCCTTCGCCGCGACCGGCCGGCCGCCGTTCACCGGGGACAACTCCGCCACCCTCCTCTACAAGGTGGTGCACGAACCGCCCGAGCTCGGTGGGCTCCACGCCGGGGACCTGCGCGACCTGATCGAGGCCTGCCTGGCCAAGACGGCCGCCGACCGGCCCGCCCCCGACGCCGTCGCCGCCGCCCTGGCCGGGGCGCTCGGCGTCCCGGGCTGGCTCCCCGCGTCCCTGGTCGAGGAGGCCAGCCGGGCCGCGGTTGCCCTGCTCGACCTCGACGCCGGCCCCGCCGAGGGGGCCGCCGCGGCCGGCCCCGCCCCGGCCGGAGGCGGGCCCGCGGGACCGGAGGCGGTGTCGGGCCCGGTCCCGTTCACCGCCGGGTCGTACGCCCCCGCCGGTGGCGGCTTCGGGGCACCGGACCCCTCGTACGGGAGCCAGGGCGCGGGCGCTCCGTACGCCGTCCCAGCGGGGGGTCCGCACGGCAGCCCCACCGAGACCGCCGGCGGGGCCCCGGCCGGCGGCCCGCCCTCCGGGCCGCCCGGGGCCGGCGCGCTGCCGCATCCGCGGACGGAGCCCGGCGGCCGGCAGATCACGGTCAGCACCGGCGGCCGCCGGTTCAGCTGCACCCTCGTGCTGGCCGCCGCGGCCGTCCTGGCGCTGCTGTCCGGCGGGCTCTACTTCCTGGACCTGCTGCCAGGGCAGGGCGGCGGGCAGCGGGACCTGGCCGACGCCGGCGCGCGGCCCTCCGCCTCCTCACCCGCCCCGGGAGCTTCCGCCCCGGACGCTTCCGCCCCGGCTTCGGGCGCGAGCTCCGCGCGGCCCTCGTCCGGGACCCGTACCGACGTGCCCAAGGAGTTCATCGGTACGTGGAAGGGCACGGTCACCACCGCCCGCCTCGGGCTCTCGTCAGAGTTCGAGATCACCATCAAGGGCGGCCGGGTCGGCGAGGTCGTCGCCCGGGACAAGTCCGTCCTGGCCGTCCTCGGCACCGACTGCAGCGGTGACTGGAAGCTCGCCTCGGCCACCGACCGCTCCCTGGTGCTGGACACCGCGGGCGGACCCAACCCGGCCCCGGGGGTCTGCTCCAACGGCTCCGCCGACGAGCGGTTCACCCTGAACGCGGACGGGACGCTCCACTACACGTCGGGCGACAGCCCGGCCGGGAACCCCGAGGGCGACCTCAGGCGCAGCCCCTGAAAGCCGCCGCCGGACCCTGGCGTAGGCTGGCTCGGTCCGGACCTTGACACAGACACACCGCCGAAAGGTGACTCCCGGTGACCGACCAGGCCGTTCTCCAGTCTGTCCTCGACCGCGCCGCCGCGGGGGGCCGGATCACCAAGGAAGAGGCGCTCGACCTCTACCGCCACGCGCCGCTGCACGCGCTGGGGCAGGCGGCGGACGCGGTGCGCCGCCGCCGCTACGCGGGCACCGAGCACATCGCCACGTACATCATCGAGCGGAACATCAACTACACGAACGTGTGCGTCACGGCGTGCAAGTTCTGCGCCTTCTACGCGGCCCCGAAGGACACGAAGAAGGGCTGGTCGCGGGATCTCGACGACATCCTGCGCCGCTGCGCGGAGACCGTCGAACTGGGCGGCACGCAGATCATGTTCCAGGGCGGGCACCACCCGGACTACGGCGTCGAGTACTACGAGCACCACTTCGCGGCCATCAAGCAGGCGTTCCCGCAGCTGGTCATCCACTCCCTCGGCGCGTCCGAGGTCGAGCACATGGCCCGTATCTCGGGGGTCTCGGCGAAGGAGGCGATCCAGCGCATCCACGCGGCCGGCCTCGACTCCTTCGCGGGCGCCGGCGCCGAGCTGCTGCCGGCCCGGCCGCGCAAGGCGATCGCCCCGCTCAAGGAGTCCGGCGAGCGCTGGCTGGAGATCATGGAGATCGCCCACGAGCTGGGCGTGGAGTCCACCTCCACCATGCTGATGGGCACCGGCGAGACCAACGCCGAGCGCATCGAGCACATCGCGATGATCCGGGACACGCAGGACCGCACGGGCGGCTTCCGCGCCTTCATCCCGTACACCTACCAGCCCGAGAACAACCACCTCAAGGGCCGCACCCAGGCGACGATCTTCGAGTACCTGCGCATGATCGCGATCGCGCGCCTGTTCCTCGACAACGTCGCCCACATCCAGGGCTCGTGGCTGACCGTCGGCAAGGAGGCGGGCCAGCTCTCGCTGCACTACGGCGCGGACGACCTCGGCTCGATCATGCTGGAGGAGAACGTCGTCTCCTCGGCCGGCGCCAAGCACCGCTCCAACCGCCAGGAGATCATCGACCTCATCCGCAAGGCGGGCCGCACACCGGCGCAGCGCGCGACGACGTACGAGCACCTCCTGGTCCACGACGACCCGGCGAACGACCCGGCCGACGACCGCGTCGTCTCGCACATCTCCTCCACCGCGATCGAGGGCGGCACCGCGCACCCCGAGCTGAAGCTCGTCTCCGCGAACTGACGCGTCCGACACGATGCTGACGCTGCACGCCGCCGAACTCCTCGTGACCGGACCGAGGTCCGCTCCGCTGGCGGGCGGCGCGGTCCTCGTCGAGGGCGACCGGATCGCCCGCGTGGGTCCCTACGAGGACCTGGCGGCGGCCCACCCGCACGCCCGGGTCCGCCGCTGGCCCGGGGTGCTCACCCCGGGGCTGCTGGTGCGCGGGGCGGACGAGCTGCTGGAGCGGACGTACTACCCGGACGACCCGTACGAGCTCACGGAGCTCGGCGCGGACCCGATCAGCGGCGGGGAGGCGCTGGAGGCCCTGAAGCCGACCGAGTCGCGGTGGGGCCACAGCGCCCGGCGCGGCACGCAGCGGCTGCTGGCCCGCGGGGTGGTGGCGGTGTGCGGCCGTTTCACGGTCGCCGCGGTGCGTACGGCGGTGTCCCGATCGGGGCTGACGATCCTGCCGCCGGCGCCCTACGAGGGGCGCGCCGCCCTGGATCCCCTCGCGGGCCGGGAGTCGGCGGCGGAGGCCTTCCACGGGGTGCTGGAGCCGGGCGCGGTGGCACGCTTCGCGGTGTTCGCGGTGGCGGACGAGGCCGATCTGCTGGCGCGGGGTGCGACCACGTGCGTGGCCACGGTCATCGGGGGACGGCTGCTCCACCGCCGTCGCTGAGACCGCCGTCGCCGAGCCCGTCGCCGAGCCCGTCGTATCCGAGTCCGTCGTGGCTTCCGCCGGGCGCGCTCCCGGCGGGGAGTGCCTCGGCGGTCCGGCCGCCCTCCCGGGCGAGGGCGGCCAGCAGGCAGGCCTGGAGGCGGCTGATCCCGCCGAGCTTGGCGCGTATGTTCACGACGTGGAACTTGACCGTGCTGACGGACAGTTGGAGTTCTCCGGCGAGTTCCCGGTTGGAGGCGCCGGTGGCCAGGCACAGGAACACCGCGGACTCCTGCTCGGTCAGCAGGGCTTCGCAGGGACGGCCCTCGTGCTGCGCCGGCGGCCCGTCCGGCTCCTCGTACGAGGGGAACCACGCAGGGACGCTGAAGCTGACGACGCGCACGGTTCCCACTCCTCGATGCCCCCCGGCCGGCCCCGTACGGAGGGCGGCCTTTTCCTAGAGGACGGGTGGACCGGACAGGTAGGTTCCCTCCGCGTCGAACGGCCAGGCATTGGACTTGCAGCCGCCGAGGCCCTTGATCTGCTGCATCATCGCCGGCGCGGGCTTTCCGGGGCCCGGGCAGCCCTCGTGGCCGCGGCCGATCTCGTGCCCGACCTCGTGGTTGACGATCAGCGCCCGGTACTCCTCCACGGTGCCGCTGAACTGGGGCGAACCCTCCTTCCAGCGCTTGAGGTTCACCACCACGGTGTGGCCGACCCGGCAGTTGGTCTCGCCGATCAGCTCCGGGGTGACCACGTCGCACAGCATGTCGGTGGTCCCGGGCGACGCGATCTTGACGGTGAAGTCCACCGGCTGGCCCGCTCCCACGAGCTGGAAGCCGTACCGCGGGTCCTTGGTCCAGCCGCGCGGATCGCCGAGTATCGCCTCGACGGAACGGGCGGCCGCCTCCGGATCGACCCCGCTGCCCTCCTCGACCTCCAGCCGCCAGCGCCGTGCCGTCCCCTTGCCCTGGACACCGCCGGAGGCGGACGACCCGGCGAAGGCGCCGGGCTTGCCGGGCGTCGCCGGGGCGTCGGTGGACTGCTGCGGCGAGGCGGACTGCTGTGCCGAGGCGGCGGGGGACGGCTCGGCCTCGGGGGACTTCGCGCCGCCCTGCGGGAGCGGGTTCCCCGCGGCGTCGGTGTCTCCTGCGCCCGGTTCGTCGGGCCGGGCCGCGGCGCGGCCCTTGGCGTCCGTGCTGGTCTCGTCCTCGGGCACCAGCGCGTAGGCGGTCGCCGAGACGGCGACCAGCGCCGCGGAGCCGAGGAGGATCGTACGCCGCAGCCGCCTGCGTCGTGCGGCCCGGCGCCTGGCGCGCGGGCCGTCACGGCGGGAACGACCGGTGGAATGGCCTGCCGGCATCGTGAAGCTTCCTGTTCGCGGCGGCCGCTGCCGGACCCGCCCACGGTTGGGGTGCTGATCCGGTGGGTGACCCTCACCGGGCCGCACCCTGGCAGTCAACGCGTGTGCGACGTAGCAGCGTAACTGTCCTTCGGAACAGTTCTACGGTCGGGTACGGCACGGGTACGGCGCGGCACGGCGCGGCTACGGCGCCGCGGCGGCGCGCTACGGCGGCGCGCTACGGCGGCGCGCTACGGCGGAGCCCGCGCCGTCCGGGCCCGGGCGGCCTGAGAGGATGGGGCGGTACCCGCCGATCCGCATCGCAACACGAGGGGCGAACGCCAGTGACAAGGGCCTCCCTGGACAAGCAGCCGCACGAAGTCGCCTCCATGTTCGACAGGGTCGCGGCGAACTACGACCTGACCAACGACGTCCTCTCCCTCGGCCAGGACCGGGTGTGGCGCAAGGAGGTCGCCAAGGCCGTCGCCGCGCGCCCCGGGCAGAAGGTCCTCGACCTGGCGGCCGGTACGGCGACCTCCTCGCTGCCCTTCGCGGCGACCGGCGCGTACGTCGTCCCGTGCGACTTCTCCCTCGGCATGCTCATGGAGGGCAAGAAGCGGAACGCCTGGCTTCCGCTGACCGCCGGCGACGCGACGAAGCTGCCGTTCAAGGACGACGTCTTCGACACCGTGACGATCTCCTTCGGCCTGCGCAACGTCCAGGACACCGACGCGGCGCTGCGCGAGCTGTACCGGGTGACCAAGCCGGGCGGGCAGGTCGTGATCTGCGAGTTCTCGCAGCCCACCTGGGCGCCCTTCCGGACGGTCTACACCGAGTACCTGATGCGGGCGCTGCCGCCCGTCGCCCGCGCGGTGTCGTCCGACCCCGACGCGTACGTCTACCTCGCCGAGTCCATCCGCGCCTGGCCGGACCAGCCGGCGCTGGCCGCCCTGCTGCAGAAGGCCGGCTGGTCCAAGGTCGCCTGGCGCAACCTCAGCGGCGGCATCGTCGCACTGCACCGGGGCATCAAGGTCTGACGCCGTGTCCGACGCAGAGTCCCCCGACTACGAGTCCCTGCTGGAGCGGATCGCCGCCGAGGTCGCCCCGCTGCTGGGCAGCGGCACGCCCGCCGAGTACATCCCGGCGCTCGCCGCCGTGGAACCGTGCCAGTTCGGGATGGCCGTCGCCGACCTCGACGGCAACGTCTTCGGGGTGGGGGACTGGCAGGTGCCCTTCTCCGCCCAGTCGATCACCAAGGTGTTCGCGCTCGCCCTGGCCCTGGCCGAGGGCGGCGACAGCCTGTGGGAGCGGGTCGGCCGGGAGCCCTCGGGCAACCCGTTCAACTCGCTCGTGCAGCTGGAGTACGAAAACGGCATTCCGCGCAACCCGTTCATCAACGCCGGCGCCCTCGTGGTCACCGACCGGCTCCAGACACTGACGGGCGACGCGAGCAGCGAGGTGCTGGAGTTCCTGCGGCAGGAGAGCCAGAACCCGGACATAGGCTTCGATGCCGAGGTCGCCGCCTCCGAGCAGGGACACGGGGACCGCAACGCGGCCCTCGCCCACTTCATGGCCTCGTACGGGAACATCGACAACCCGGTGCCGGCCCTGCTGGAACACTACTTCTGGCAGTGCTCCATCGAGATGAGCTGCGCCGACCTCGCCCGTGCCGGACGCTTCCTGGCCCGGCACGGACTGCGCGCGGACGGCTCGCGGCTGCTGACGCGCAGCGAGGCCAAGCAGGTCAACGCGGTGATGATGACCTGCGGGACCTACGACGCGGCGGGCGAGTTCGCCTACCGCGTCGGGCTGCCCGGCAAGAGCGGGGTGGGCGGCGGGATCGTCGCCGTCGTCCCGGGGCAGTGCACCCTCGCCGTGTGGAGCCCGGGGCTCGACGCCCGGGGCAACTCGGTCGCGGGCGTCGCCGCGCTGGACCGCTTCACGACGCTGACGGGCCTGTCCGTCTTCTGACCCCCCTGCCCGCTGCCGGGACGCTCACCGGGGCGGCGGCAGCTCCCGCAGGTCCAGGGCGTAGCGGCGGGCCGGGCTCCCGCCCGGCGTCGTGAACTCCTCGGCCAGGGCCATGCCCAGCCGCTCCGCCACCGCCACGGAGCGGGCGTTGTCGGCGTGGATCATCGCCACCACCCGCTCGATCCCGGTCTCGCGGACCCGCTCCAGGGTGGCGAGCGCCGCGGCGTACGCGTAGCCGCGTCCCCAGGCCGCTCGCCCGAGCCGCCAGCCGATCTCGATCTCCCCGACCGGCCCCCACGGCTTGTCCGCCGGCCACGGTTGCGCCCCGGTGAAGCCGATCACCTCGCCGTCGCCGTCCAGCAGCGTCCACAGGCAGAGGCCGAGCTGTGCGTCGTGCAGCCGCTGGCGCGCGGTGAACTCCTCGTACTCGGACCACTCGGCGGGACCGCCCAGGAACTCCATGACATCGGCGTCGTTGAAGACGCGGTGCCAGGCGTGGGCGTCCTCGTCGGTGGGCACGCGCAGCCCTACCGCGGGGAGCGGGGGCCGGGTCGGCGAAGTCGTCATCGGGGCAGCCCTTCGGATCGCGGTCTCTCTCGCTGCATAGACTGCACATGTCCGGTGCCGCCTGGCACCCTTTATCGAGCCTTCGGGAGACCCCGCAGTGACCGAGCTCCTCTCCGAACACTCCGCGGACGTGATCGTCGTCGGGGCCGGGCCCGCCGGCTCGACCACCGCCTACTACCTCGCCAAGGCCGGATTGGACGTCCTGCTCCTGGAGAAGACGGCGTTCCCCCGAGAGAAGGTCTGCGGCGACGGACTGACGCCGCGCGCCACCAAGCAGCTGGTGGCGATGGGCATCGACATCTCCGAGGAGGCCGGCTGGCTCCGCAACAAGGGCCTGCGGATCATCGGCGGCGGACAGCGGCTCCAGCTGGACTGGCCGGAACTGGCCTCCTACCCGGACTACGGACTCGTCCGCAAGCGCGACGACTTCGACGAGACCCTGGCCCGCCAGGCCCAGAAGGCCGGCGCCCGGCTGTACGAGCGCTGCAACGTCGGCGAGCCCGTCCGCGACGCCCGCACCGGCCGCATCACCGGCGTGCAGGCGAAGCTGGGCGAGGAGAAGACCCCGGTCACCTTCCATGCACCGCTGGTCGTCGCCGCCGACGGCAACTCCTCCCGGCTGTCCCTGGCGATGGGCCTGCACCGGCGCGAGGACCGTCCGATGGGCGTCGCGGTGCGCACGTACTTCACCTCGCCGCGGCACGACGACGACTACCTGGAGTCCTGGCTGGAGCTGTGGGACCGGCGCGGCCCGCAGGACCGGCTGCTGCCCGGCTACGGCTGGATCTTCGGCATGGGCGACGGCACGTCCAACGTCGGCCTCGGCATCCTCAACTCCTCCTCCGCCTTCAAGGAGCTGGACTGGCGCGAGGTCCTCAAGGCCTGGTGCGCCTCGATGCCGGAGGACTGGGGCTACACCCCGGACAACATGACGCAGCCGATCCGCGGCGCGGCCCTGCCGATGGCCTTCAACCGGCAGCCGCACTACACCAAGGGCCTGCTGCTGGTCGGGGACGCCGGCGGCCTGGTCAACCCGTTCAACGGCGAGGGCATCGCCTACGCGATGGAGTCGGGCCGGATCGCGGCCGACGTGATCGTGCAGGCGCAGGCGCGCTCCACCCCGGCGCAGCGCGAGCTGGCGCTGCACAACTACCCGAAGGTGCTCAAGGAGACCTACGGCGGCTACTACTCGCTGGGCCGCGCCTTCGTGAAGCTGATCGGCAACCCGAAGGTCATGAAGGTCGCCACGCAGCGCGGCCTGACCCACCCGGTGCTGATGAGGTTCACCCTGAAGATGCTGGCGAACCTGACCGACCCGACGGGCGGCGACGCCATGGACCGCGTCATCAACGGCCTCTCGAAGGTGGCCCCCCGCGCTTGATCGGTCAAGGCCGGGTCGCTCGTCGGACAGCCGAGCGGCCCGGCTCGGCTCGGGGCGGCTCGGCTCGGGGCGCCGGCCGTCACACGTTCAGGATCTTCACCTTCGGCGAGCCGGGAAGCTCCTCGACTTCCTTGATCAACGACTGGGGGGAGCGACACGGATCTCTTGGCGGCTCGCTCGACGGCCTGGGGCGCCACGTGACGACTCATACCCCAAACGCACTACCGGCGGTAGGAAACGTCCCGTCTGATGGCTGCCCCGGTGGAACCAAGGCGGCCCCGAAGGCCTGAGGCCGGTGGAGGGTGCTCATGAGGGACGGCGGTCGCCGGTACCCCGGTCTTCCCGGTCGGGGCCGCCGTGCACGCCGCGCACGCACCGGGCCAGCAGGACCAGGCCGCACACCAGCAGGGTGCCCGAGACGGTCCAGCCGGTCGCGAGGAGCAGGGCGTGCCCCGGTTTCTGCCAGGGGCGGGTGGTGTTCAGCAGCCAGCCCCCGACGGCGAGGAGCCCGAGGCCGAGGGCGGCCCGGACCGCGGTGGGGTCGCCGGCCTCGTGGTGCTCGTACGGCTGTGTGCCCACGGGACCACCACCTCCAGGGTCTGACGCTCGGGGCCTGCCCCGCCATCTTCGCAGGGACCGGAACGCCGCGTACCGGCGCCCACGACAACGGCCGGAGGGCCGGTACTCCACCCCCGAGCGGGGGAGTACCGGCCCTCCGGCCGTGTCTGCTGCCGGGACCTGAGCGGGGCTCAGGGGCGGCTCAGAGGACGCGGACGGCGCCCGTCGGCTTGTCGTAGCTCAGGCTGCGCTCGACGATGCCCGTGCTGGGGTTCTGCGCGCCGACGAACTTGCCACCGCCGACGTAGACGGCGACGTGGTACGCGCTGCCCTTGGGGCCCCAGTACAGGATGTCGCCCGGCTGAAGGGCGCTCAGGGAGACGGACCTGCCGGCCGTGGACTGCGCCTGGGACATGCGCGGCAGGGAGATGCCGGCCTGGCGGTAGGCGGCCTGGACGAGGCCGGAGCAGTCGAACGAGGACGGGCCGGTCCCGCCCATCACGTAGGCCTTGCCGACCTGCGCGCGGGCGAAGTTGACGATGGCAGCGGCGGAGCCGGTCGCCGGGGCCGTCACGGTGCCGGTGCCCTGCGGGGCCTTCGCCGGGGCGGAGGTGGTCTTCAGCGAGGTGCGCTCGGAGTCGCGGGTGGCGCGCTCGGCCTCGGCCTTGCGGTCCGCCTCCTCCTTCGCCTTCTTCTCGGCGGCCTTCAGGGCCGCTTCCTTGGCCTGCTTCGCCTCGGCGGCGGCGCCGGTGCGGGCGCTCTCCTCCTGAGCGGTCAGTTCGTCTTCCACGGCGGCCAGACGGGTGTTCTCGGCGGCCGTAGCGACCGCGGAGGAGACCTCGGCGGCCAGGTCCAGGTCCAGGACCGGCATTTCGAGCGTCGTCTCGGCCACAGGCTCGGACGGGGATGCGCTCGCGGTGCCGGCCATGGCCAGGGTGCTGAGAACGCCACCGGCAACTCCGGCGCGGACCGCGAGCTTCGAGGCGCTGCGGCGGGGCTTCCGGTGGCTGGGTATGTGAGCGGTGTGGGACATGAGAACAACCGCTATCAGGGCGTCAGGGTTCCCTTCAAGAAACGTGGGGTGCGCCACAGTTGCGCGCGAAGGGCGCGAACCGGGCGCGCCTGGCTTCTTATTGACGCCGTAACGGGCGAAACGGACACGCCCTCACAGGGCTGTGATCATGGGGTTTCAGAATTAAGTCCGAAATGATCCCCGGACTACCATCCCTCCGCACAGATGGCCAAGCCCGCTTTCGGAACGTCCGATTCGGAGTGGCGCAGGTCACAGGAGGATCACGTCGCGTGGACACCGCGGCCGGCCCGTGACCTTCCTGTGAGGCCGGGCGCCCGCCGCCGCGGAGGGCTCGTGAACGGATGCACGCACTCGGCGCCCCGTCGCACCCTCGTATGCCCCGCGTCCACCTCTGTACACGTAGGCCCCCCGACCGGGCGACGCGGATCTCCATATCACTGCCCGGGCGCTGGGGCCAATTTGCTTGCAGGCGGAATCGTTTGGTAGGGCGACGCGCCCTCCACCTGCAACAACGGGCTTGAATGTCACTATTGGTGATCATGCGGCTGCTTCGAGTATGAAGATCACCACTCATCGGACTTCATGATCGTTCGTCAGGTGGTGGAGATCACAAACTCGGTGGTGTTCCCCGTGTCGCAGATCACAGAGGAGCGGGCATAAGATGCGCACCAGTCCGGCTTGTGAACTGCCTCACATGTGCACGATCTTCGCGAGGCGGGGCACGCCCCCCGCTACCGCTGGGAGGGGCCCGGCCGGCCGCGGTCCAACGGTCCAGGACGACTGGAAGGAGCGAGGAGCGTGAATGCGTACGCGCCCATCCTCGTGCTCGGCGCCCTCGGCGCAGGGTTTGCGATCTTCTCCGTGGTCATGGCCACGCTGATCGGTCCAAAAAGGTACAACCGGGCGAAGCTCGACGCCTATGAATGCGGCATCGAGCCGACGCCGATGCCGGCCGGTGGCGGTCGCTTCCCCATCAAGTACTACCTGACGGCGATGCTCTTCATCGTCTTCGACATCGAGGTTGTCTTCCTCTACCCCTGGGCCGTCACCTTCGACTCCCTGGGGATCTTCGGGCTCGTCGAGATGCTGCTCTTCGTGCTCACCGTCTTCGTCGCCTACGCCTACGTCTGGCGCCGCGGCGGCCTGGAATGGGACTGAGGGGCTGAATTCCCATGGGACTGGAAGAGAAGCTGCCGAGCGGCTTCCTGCTGACCACCGTCGAACAGGCCGCGGGATGGGTGCGCAAGTCGTCCGTCTTTCCGGCGACGTTCGGCCTCGCCTGCTGCGCCATCGAGATGATGACGACCGGAGCGGGCCGGTACGACCTGGCCCGCTTCGGCATGGAGGTCTTCCGCGGCTCCCCGCGCCAGGCCGACCTGATGATCGTCGCCGGACGGGTCAGCCAGAAGATGGCGCCGGTGCTGCGCCAGGTGTACGACCAGATGCCCGCTCCCAAATGGGTGATCTCCATGGGGGTTTGTGCATCTTCAGGCGGAATGTTCAATAACTACGCGATCGTCCAGGGCGTCGACCACATCGTCCCGGTGGACATCTACCTCCCCGGCTGCCCGCCCCGCCCCGAGATGCTGATGGACGCGATCCTCAAGCTCCACCAGAAGATCCAGGGCGGAAAGCTCGGCGTGAACCGGGAGGAAGCGGCCCGCGAGGCGGAGGCGGCGGCCCTCAAGGCCCTCCCCACCATTGAGATGAAGGGGCTGCTCCGGTGAGCGAGACCCAAGAGCCCGACCACGGCAACGACGCCGCCGCGACCGACGCGGGCGGCGGCCTGCCCGCGCCGCGCGCCCAGGGCCCCGAGGTCATCGGCGTCCGCACGGGCATGTTCGGCGCGGCGAACGGCGGTGACACCAGCGGCTACGGCGGCCTGGTCCGCACCGTGGCCCTGCCCGGCGCGTCCTCCCGCCCGTACGGCTCGTACTTCGACGAGGTGGCCGACGAGCTCGAAGGCGCCCTGGAGGAGCAGGACCTGGTACCGGAGAACGCCATCGAGAAGACCGTGGTCGACCGGGGCGAGCTCACCTTCCACATCGCCCGGGAGCACCTCGCGCGCGTCGCGCGCACCCTGCGCGACGACCCCGCCCTGCGCTTCGAGCTCTGCACCGGGGTCTCCGGAGTCCACTACCCCGGGGACAAGGGCCGCGAGCTGCATGCCGTCTACCACCTGCGCTCGCTCACCCACGGCCGGATCCTGCGGCTGGAGGTGTCCGTCCCCGACAGCGACCCGCACGTCCCCTCGCTCGTCTCCGTCTATCCGACCAACGACTGGCACGAGCGCGAGGCGTACGACTTCTTCGGCCTGGTCTTCGACGGGCACCCGGCCCTCACCCGGATCATGATGCCGGACGACTGGCAGGGGTTCCCGCAGCGCAAGGACTACCCGCTCGGCGGCATCCCCGTCGAGTACAAGGGCGCCCAGATCCCGGCTCCCGACCAGCGGAGGTCGTACAGCTGATGTCCACGTCCAACCACTCCTCCGCTCGCGAGACGACCGAGGGAACCGTCTACACCGTCACCGGCGGCGACTGGGACGAGATCGTCCAGTCGGCGGCCAGGGCCGACGACGAGCGGATCGTCGTCAACATGGGTCCGCAGCACCCCTCCACCCACGGTGTGCTCCGGCTGATCCTGGAGATCGACGGCGAGACCGTCACCGAGGCCCGCTGCGGCATCGGCTACCTCCACACCGGAATCGAGAAGAACCTCGAATTCCGCAACTGGACACAGGGCACCACCTTCGTCACGCGCATGGACTACCTGACGCCGTTCTTCAACGAGACCGCGTACTGCCTCGGCGTCGAGCGACTGCTCGGCATCACCGACCAGATCCCGGACCGCGCCACCGTCGTCCGCGTCCTGCTGATGGAGCTCAACCGGCTCTCCTCCCACCTGGTGTGCATCGCCACCGGCGGCATGGAGCTGGGCGCGACCACGATCATGATCTACGGCTTCCGCGACCGCGAGCTGATCCTCGACCTCTACGAGCTGATCACCGGACTGCGGATGAACCACGCGTTCATCCGCCCCGGCGGCCTCGCGCAGGACCTCCCGCCGGGCGCCGTCGACCAGCTGCGCGAGTTCGTGAAGACCATGAAGAAGAACCTGCCGGAGTACGACAAACTCGCCACCGGCAATCCCATCTTCAAGGCTCGCATGCAGGACGTCGGCTACCTCGACCTCTCCGGCTGCATGGCCCTGGGCGCCACCGGCCCGATCCTGCGCTCCGCCGGCCTGCCGCACGACCTGCGCAAGTCGGACCCGTACTGCGGCTACGAGACCTACGAGTTCGACGTGCCGACCACCGAGACCTGCGACTCCTACGGGCGCTTCCTGATCCGGCTGGAGGAGATGCGCCAGTCGCTGCGGATCATCGAGCAGTGCCTGGAGCGGCTGGAGCCCGGACCGGTGATGGTCGCCGACAAGAAGATCGCCTGGCCGGCGCAGCTGGCCATGGGCCCCGACGGGCTCGGCAACTCGCTCGACCACATCAGGAACATCATGGGCACCTCCATGGAGGCCCTCATCCACCACTTCAAGCTGGTGACCGAGGGCTTCCGGGTGCCGGCCGGACAGGCCTACGCCGCCGTCGAGTCCCCCAAGGGCGAGCTGGGCGTCCACGTCGTCTCCGACGGCGGGACCCGCCCCTACCGGGTCCACTTCCGCGATCCGTCCTTCACCAACCTGCAGGCCATGGCCGCGATGTGCGAGGGCGGCCAGGTCGCCGACGTCATCGTCGCCGTCGCCTCCATCGACCCCGTGATGGGAGGCGTCGACCGATGACCGCCAGTCCTCAGAACCAAGGGGTCGCGCTGGGCATGCCCCAGCTGCCCGCCCCCGACTTCCCGGCGGAGGTACGGACCCGCCTCGAAGCGGACGCGAAGGAGGTCATCGCCCGCTACCCGGACAGCCGCTCCGCGCTCCTCCCGCTGCTGCACCTGTGCCAGTCGCAGGAGGGCCACGTCTCCCGGACCGGGGTGCGCTTCTGCGCCGAGATGCTCGGCCTGACCACGGCCGAGGTGACCGCCGTCGCCACCTTCTACACGATGTACCGGCGCAAGCCCTCGGGCGACTACCAGGTCGGCGTCTGCACCAACACCCTGTGCGCGGTCATGGGCGGCGACGCCATCTTCGAGGAGCTCAAGGAGCACCTCGGGGTCGGCAACAACGAGACCACCGCCGACGGCAGGATCACCCTCGAACACATCGAGTGCAACGCCGCCTGCGACTACGCCCCCGTGGTGATGGTCAACTGGGAGTTCTTCGACAACCAGACCCCCGAGTCCGCCAAGGCCATGGTCGACGACCTGCTGGCCGGCCGCGAGGTCTCGCCGACCCGGGGCGCACCCCTGTGCACCTACAAGGAGACGGCCCGGATCCTGGCCGGCTTCCCGGACGAGCGCGCGGGCGCGGTCGAGGCCACCGGCGGGGCCGGCCCCGCCTCCCTGATCGGGCTGCGCATCGCCCGCGGCGAGCCCCCGCACCCCCCGATCGTCCACCCGCGCGGCGAGAGCACCACCGAGGGAGGGGAGTGATGTCCGTGTCCTCTGAACTGAGCAACGGGGGTACCTCCCGGCCGGAGGCCGGGGGAGGGAGCAGCCCGGAGAAGCTCCTCGCGCCCGTCCTGTCGGCCTTCTGGGACGAACCCGAATCGTGGACGCTGGCGACCTACCGGCGCCACGAGGGCTACGAGGGCCTGCGCAAGGCCCTCGCGATGACCCCGGACGACCTCATCGCCTACGTGAAGGACTCGGGCCTGCGCGGACGCGGCGGAGCCGGCTTCCCCACCGGGATGAAGTGGCAGTTCATCCCGCAGGGCGACGGAAAACCGCACTACCTCGTGGTCAACGCGGACGAGTCGGAGCCGGGAACCTGCAAGGACATCCCCCTCCTCTTCGCCAACCCGCACTCCCTCATCGAGGGAATGATCATCGCCTGCTACGCGATCCGCTCCCAGCACGCCTTCATCTACCTGCGCGGCGAGGTCGTACCGGTCCTGCGGCGCCTGCACGAGGCGGTGCGCGAGGCGTACGCGTCCGGATACCTCGGCAGGAACATCCTCGGCAGTGGGCTCGACCTCGACATCACGGTGCACGCGGGCGCGGGCGCGTACATCTGCGGCGAGGAGACGGCACTGCTCGACTCGCTCGAAGGCCGGCGCGGCCAGCCCCGGCTGCGCCCCCCCTTCCCCGCCGTCGAGGGGCTCTACGCGTGCCCCACTGTCGTCAACAACGTCGAGTCCATCGCCTCGGTTCCCGCGATCCTGAACCGGGGCAAGGACTGGTTCAAGGCGATGGGGACGGAGAAGTCCCCCGGATTCACCCTGTACTCGCTCTCCGGGCACGTCGCCGGACCCGGCCAGTACGAGGCCCCGCTCGGCATCACCCTGCGCCAGCTCCTCGACATGAGCGGCGGCATGCGATCCGGGCACCGGCTGAAGTTCTGGACCCCGGGCGGATCCTCCACCCCGATGTTCACCGACGAGCACCTCGACGTCCCCCTGGACTACGAGGGCGTCGGCGCCGCCGGGTCGATGCTCGGCACCAAGGCCCTCCAGTGCTTCGACGAGACCACCTGCGTGGTGCGGGCCGTCACCCGGTGGACCGAGTTCTACGCGCACGAGTCCTGCGGCAAGTGCACTCCCTGCCGCGAAGGCACGTACTGGCTGGTCCAGCTGCTCCGCGACATCGAGGCCGGCAAGGGCGTCATGTCCGACCTCGACAAGCTGAACGACATCGCCGACAACATCAACGGCAAGTCCTTCTGCGCGCTCGGTGACGGCGCGGCCAGCCCGATCTTCTCCTCGCTGAAGTACTTCCGCGAGGAGTACGAGCAGCACATCACGGGCAAGGGCTGCCCCTTCGACCCCAGGAAGTCGACCCTCTGGGCCGACACGGAGGTGAACGCATGACCGTCACCACTACGGCCGCCTCCGGAGGGGAACCCGCCGTCCCGCCGGAGGACCTGGTCTCGCTGACCATCGACGGAGCCGAGCTCTCGGTGCCCAAGGGCACCCTCGTCATCCGCGCCGCCGAACAACTCGGCATCGAGATCCCCCGGTTCTGCGACCACCCCCTCCTTCCCCCCGCCGGCGCCTGCCGCCAGTGCATCGTCGAAGTCGAGGGCCAGCGCAAGCCGATGGCCTCCTGCACCATCACCTGCACCGACGGCATGGTCGTCAGGACCCAGCTGACCTCCGAGGTCGCCGACAAGGCCCAGCGCGGGGTGATGGAGCTGCTGCTCATCAACCACCCGCTGGACTGCCCCGTCTGCGACAAGGGCGGCGAGTGCCCGCTGCAGAACCAGGCGATGTCGCACGGCAACGCCGAGTCCCGCTTCGAGGGCAGGAAGCGGACCTACGAGAAGCCCGTCCCGATCTCCCCGCAGGTCCTGCTCGACCGGGAGCGGTGCGTCCTGTGCGCCCGCTGCACCCGCTTCTCCAACGAGATCGCAGGCGACCCGATGATCGAGCTCCTGGAGCGCGGCGCACTCCAGCAGGTCGGCATCGGCGAGGGCGATCCCTTCGAGTCGTACTTCTCCGGCAACACCATCCAGATCTGCCCGGTCGGCGCCCTCACCTCGGCCGCGTACCGGTTCCGCTCCCGCCCCTTCGACCTCGTCTCCTCCCCGAGCGTGTGCGAGCACTGCGCGGGCGGCTGCGCGACCCGTACCGACCACCGGCGCGGCAAGGTGCTGCGGCGCCTCGCCGCGGAAGACCCCGAGGTCAACGAGGAATGGGTCTGCGACAAGGGCCGTTTCGGGTTCCGCTACGCGCAGCGCCCGGACCGTCTGACCACCCCGCTGGTGCGCAGCGCCGCCGGGGTCCTGGAACCGGCGAGCTGGCCCGAGGCCCTGGAGGCCGCCGCGAACGGGCTCGCCGCCGCACGCGGCCGGGCCGGAGTGCTCACCGGCGGCCGGCTCACCGTCGAGGACGCCTACGCCTACGCCAAGTTCGCCCGGGTCGTGCTCGACACCAACGACATCGACTTCCGGGCCCGCGTGCACAGCGCGGAGGAGGCCGACTTCCTGGCCGCCACCGTCGCCGGCACCGGCAAGGACCTCGACGGCGACGGCGTCACCTACACCTCGCTGGAGGCGGCGCCCGCGGTGCTGCTCGCCGGCATCGAGGCCGAGGAGGAGGCCCCCGGGGTCTTCCTGCGGCTGCGCAAGGCCCACCGCAGGTCCAAGCAGCGGACCTTCGCCCTGGCCCCCTTCGCCACCCGCGGACTTCAGAAGGCCGGCGGCACCCTCCTGGCGGCCGCTCCCGGCACCGAGCCCGACTGGCTCGACGCGCTGTCCTCACGGACCGGCCTGGAGGCGGGCGGCGCGGAGGCCGCCGAGGCGCTGCGCGCACCGGGCGCCGTCATCGTCGTCGGAGAGCGCCTCGCCGGTGTGCCCGGTGCGCTGACCGCCGCCGTACGGGCGGCCGCCGCCACCGGGGCGAAGCTCGTGTGGATCCCGCGCCGGGCCGGGGAGCGGGCCGCCGTCGAGGCCGGCGCCCTGCCGTCCCTGCTGCCGGGCGGCCGTCCGGCCACCGACCCGCGGGCCCGCGACGAGGTCGCCACCGCCTGGGGCCTGGACGAACTCCCGCACCGCTACGGCCGCGACACCGGCCAGATCGTCGAGGCGGCGGCCACCCGGGAACTGTCCGCGTTGCTGGTCGCGGGTGTGGAGGTCACCGACCTGCCGGACCCGGCCCGCGCGCGGACCGCCCTCAAGGAGGCCTTCGTGGTCTCCCTGGAACTGCGGCCCGGCGAGGTCACCGATCACGCGGACGTGGTCCTGCCGGTCGCCGCGGTCGCCGAGAAGGCGGGCGCGTTCATCAACTGGGAAGGGCGCGTCCGGCCCTTCGAGGCCGCGCTCAAGCCCGACCAGATGACCCGCCGGCTCGCCCCGGCCGACGCCCGCGTGCTGCACATGCTGGCCGACGCCGCCGACCGGCCGATCGGCCTGCCCGACGTGCACGCCGTACGCCGCGAACTGGAGCGGCTCGGCCCCTGGGAGGGCGCGCTCGCCGCCGAGCAGTCCACCGACCCGGTGCCGCTGCCCCGTCCGGGCGTCGGCGAGGCGGTCCTCGCCGGTCACCGGCTCCTGCTGGACCGGGGCCTGCTCCAGGAGGGCGACGAGGCCCTGGCCGGTACCCGGCACGAGGCCGCAGCCCGGCTGTCGGCCGCCACGGCCACCGAGACGGGCGTCAAGGAGGGCGACGTCCTCGCGGTCACCGGCCCCGCCGGCACGGTGGAACTCCCGCTCCGGATCGCCGAGATGCCCGACCGCGTCGTCTGGCTCCCGCTGAACTCCACCGGCTCCGGCGTCCTCGCCGACGCCGGAGCCCGCCCGGGCACCCTCGTACGCATCGGCCCGGCGACCCCGGCCGGCGCAGGCGACACCACTGCGGAGGTGGGCGCGTGAACACCGTTCAACTCGCTGCCGAGGACCTGTCCCTCTTCGGACGGGACGTCTGGTGGCTCGTCGTCGTCAAGGCGGTGTTCTGCTTCGCCTTCCTGATGGTGACGGTGCTGTTCTCCATCGTGTGGGAGCGCAAGGTCGTCGCCTGGATGCAGCTGCGTATCGGCCCCAACCGGCACGGCCCCTGGGGCATGCTCCAGTCGCTCGCCGACGGCGTGAAGCTGATGCTCAAGGAAGACATCGTCGTCAAGCGGGCCGACAAGGTGGTGTACGTCCTGGCCCCGATCATCGCGGCGATCCCGGCCTTCATGGCCATCGCGGTGATCCCCTTCGGACCGGCCGGCAACGAGGTCTCCATCTTCGGGCAGCGCACCTCGATGCAGCTGACCGACCTGCCCATCGCGATGCTCTACATCCTCGCGGTGGCCTCCGTCGGCATCTACGGCATCGTCCTTGCCGGCTGGTCCTCCGGCTCCACCTACCCGCTCCTCGGCGGCCTGCGCTCCTGCGCCCAGATGATCTCCTACGAGATCGCGATGGGTGCGGCCTTCGCCTCGGTCTTCCTCTACTCCGGGTCGATGTCGACCTCGGCGATCGTGGAGGCCCAGCAGGACCGCTGGTTCATCGTGCTGCTGCCGGTGTCCTTCATCATCTACGTCGTCACGATGGTCGGCGAGACCAACCGCGCCCCCTTCGACATGCCGGAGTCCGAGGGCGACCTGGTCGGCGGTTTCAACACCGAATACTCGTCCATCAAGTTCGCGCTGTTCATGCTCGCCGAGTACGTCAACATGGTCACCGTCTCGGCGGTCTCGGTCACGCTGTTCCTCGGCGGCTGGCGGGCCCCGTACCCGATCAGCACCTTCTGGGAGGGCGCCAACCACGGCTGGTGGCCGCTCCTCTGGTTCGTCCTCAAGGTGCAGCTGCTCCTCTTCTTCTTCATCTGGCTGCGCGGCACGCTGCCACGCGTGCGCTACGACCAGCTGATGAAGCTCGGCTGGAAGGTCCTGATCCCGGTCTCCGTGGTCTGGCTGATGATGGTCGCCACCGTCCGGGCCCTGCGCAACGAGAACTACGCGATGGCGGACATCGCCCTCTACGTCGGCGGCGCCGTCGTGGCGATCCTGCTGCTCTCCTTCGTCGCGGACGTCTTCCGCGACAAGCGCGAGAAGGCGGCGGCCGCGGACGCCGGCCGGGACACCGCGCCCTTCGATCCGCTGGCGGGCGGGTTCCCCGTACCGCCCAAGCCCGGCCAGCACCTGGCACCCGTACCGCGCAGGCGGCCCCGCAGTGAGCGGGAGCTGATCGTCAGTGGCGGCGCGAACACCGACAGTGACCGAGAGGAGGGTGCTGAGAATGTCTGACGAGAAGTGGCAGAATCCGGTGGCCGGCTTCGGCGTGACCTTCAAGGCCATGTTCAAGAAGCGCCTCACCGAGCAGTACCCGGAGCAGCAGAAGACGACCGCCCCGCGCTTCCACGGACGGCACCAGCTCAACCGGCACCCCGACGGTCTGGAGAAGTGCATCGGGTGCGAGCTGTGCGCCTGGGCCTGCCCCGCCGACGCCATCTACGTGGAGGGTGCGGACAACACCGAGGAGGAGCGCTACTCCCCGGGTGAGCGGTACGGCCGGGTCTACCAGATCAACTACGCCCGCTGCATCCTGTGCGGGCTGTGCGTCGAGGCGTGCCCGACCCGGGCGCTGACCATGACGAACGAGTTCGAACTGGCCGACGCCAGCCGCGAGTCCCTCATCTACACCAAGGAGCAGCTGCTCGCCGGCCTCACCGAGGGCATGGTCGAGGCGCCGCACTCGATCTTCCCCGGTACCGACGAGCAGGACTACTACCGCGGACTGGTGACGGGCGCCGCCCCGGGCACGGTCCGGCAGGTGGCGGTCTCCAAGGGCGAGGAGCCGGCCGGCTCCGACGACGGGAACACCGCGGAGGTGGGGGCATGAGCGCCATGGCCGCGACCGTCACCTCCACCGGTGAGGCCGTGCAGTTCTGGGTCCTCGGCACCATCGCCGTCATCGGTGCGCTGGCCACGATCCTGATGAAGAAGGCCGTGCACAGCGCACTCAGCCTCGCCGGGACGATGATCATCCTGGCGGTCTTCTACCTCGCCAACGGGGCGTACTTCCTGGGCGTCGTCCAGGTCATCGTCTACACCGGCGCGATCATGATGCTCTTCCTCTTCGTGGTCATGCTCGTCGGCGTCACCGCCGCCGACTCCCTGAAGGAGACCATCAAGGGGCAGCGCTGGCTGGCCCTCCTGTGCGGCCTCGGCTTCGGCATCCTGCTGTGCGCCGGCATCGGCCACGCCGGGCTGGGCCACTTCAACGGGCTCGGCCGGATCAACTCCGCCGGGCACGTCGAGGGCCTCGCCCAGCTGATCTTCACCAAGTACGTGTTCGCCTTCGAGATCACTGGCGCTCTGCTGATCACCGCAGCCGTCGGCGCGATGGTGCTCACCCACCGCGAGCGCACCGAACGGGCCGCGACCCAGCGCGAGCTGGCCGAGCGCCGCGTACGCGAGGGCGTGCAGCTCCCGCCGCTGCCCGCGCCCGGGGTCTACGCCCGCCACAACGCGGTGGACGTGCCCGGCCTGCTGCCGGACGGCACCCCGTCCGAGCTCACCGTCAGCCGGACGCTGCGCGATCGCGGCCAGGTCCGCGACGTCTCCGGCGAGGCGCTCGACGACCTCAAGGCGCTGGAGCAGCGTTCGGCGGAGCGCCTCGGCCGTGAGGAGGCCTCGAAGTGAATCCGGTCAACTACCTGTACCTGGCGGCCCTGCTGTTCACGATCGGCGCCGTCGGGGTGCTGATCCGCAAGAACGCGATCGTGCTGTTCATGTGCATCGAGCTGATGCTCAACGCCTGCAACCTGGCCTTCGTCGCGTTCTCCCGGATGCACGGCAACCTCGACGGTCAGATCATCGCCTTCTTCACGATGGTCGTCGCCGCCGCCGAGGTCGTGGTCGGCCTGGCGATCATCGTGTCGCTGTTCCGTACCCGCCACTCGGCCTCGGTCGACGACGCCAGCCTGATGAAGCTGTAAGGGGTCGCTGTGGAGAACCTGATTGCGCTGCTGATCGCGGCGCCGCTGCTCGGAGCGGTGGTGCTGCTCTGCGGCGGCCGGCGCCTCGACAAGGCCGGCCACTGGATCGGCACCCTGCTCGCGGCCGTCTCCTTCGGGATCGGCGTCGCGCTCTTCGCCGACATGCTGGGGCGCAGCGCCGAGGACCGGACGCTGACCCAGAAGCTGTACACCTGGATCCCCGTCGAGGGCTTCCAGGCGGACATGGCCTTCCAGCTGGACCAGCTGTCGATGACCTTCGTCCTGCTGATCTCGGGCGTCGGCACGCTCATTCACGTGTACTCGATCGGGTACATGGAGCACGACGAGCGCCGCCGCCGCTTCTTCGGCTACCTGAACCTGTTCGTCGCGGCCATGCTGCTGCTGGTCCTCGCCGACAACTACCTGCTGCTGTACTTCGGCTGGGAGGGCGTGGGCCTCGCCTCGTACCTGCTGATCGGCTTCTGGCAGCACAAGCCCAGCGCGGCCACCGCCGCGAAGAAGGCGTTCCTGGTCAACCGCGTCGGCGACATGGGCCTGTCGATCGCGATCATGCTGATGTTCACCACCTTCGGGACCTTCGCCTTCGGGCCGGTGTTCAGCGCGGTGGGGGAGGCCTCCGAGGGCAAGCTCACCGCCATCGGCCTGATGCTGCTGCTCGCGGCCTGCGGCAAGTCGGCTCAGGTGCCGCTGCAGTCCTGGCTCGGGGACGCGATGGAGGGCCCGACCCCGGTCTCGGCCCTCATCCACGCGGCCACGATGGTGACCGCCGGCGTCTACTTGATCGTCCGCTCCGCCGCGGTCTTCAACGCCGCCCCCGACGCCCAGTTGGTGGTCACCGTCGTGGGAGCGGTCACGCTGCTCTTCGGTGCGATCGTCGGTTGCGCGAAGGACGACATCAAGAAGGCCCTGGCGGGGTCGACGATGTCGCAGATCGGCTACATGATCCTCGCCGCGGGCCTCGGCCCGATCGGCTACGTCTTCGCGATCATGCACCTGGTGACGCACGGCTTCTTCAAGGCCGGCCTCTTCCTCGGCGCCGGTTCCGTGATGCACGGGATGAACGACGAGGTCGACATGCGCAAGTACGGGGCCTTGAGGAAGTACATGCCGGTCACCTTCGTCACCTTCGGGCTCGGCTACCTGGCGATCATCGGCTTCCCGGGCCTGTCCGGCTTCTTCTCCAAGGACATGATCATCGAGGCGGCGTTCGCGAAGGGCGGCACCGAGGGCTGGATCCTCGGCGGGGTCACCCTGCTGGGCGCCGGCATCACCGCCTTCTACATGACCCGCGTCATGCTCCTCACCTTCTTCGGCGAGAAGCGCTGGCAGCCGTCCGCCGACGGCCACGAGCCGCACCCGCACGAGTCCCCGAAGTCCATGACCGTCCCGATGGTCATCCTCGCCTTCGGATCGGTCTTCGCCGGTGCCTTCTTCGAGATCGGCGAGCGTTTCCTGAAGTGGCTGGAGCCCGTCACCGGCTACGCGCACGGCAACCCGCCGGTCAGCGCCACGACGGTCACCGCGGCCACCATGGTGATGCTCCTCGCGGGCGTCGGCATCGCGTGGGCGATGTACGGCAAGCGGCCCGTCCCGGTCGTCGCCCCGCGCGGCTCCCTCCTCACCCGGGCGGCCCGCCGCGACCTGTACCAGGACGACTTCAACCACGTCGTGCTGGTGCGCGGCGGGGAGCACCTGACCCGCTCCCTCGTGTACGTCGACCACAGCCTGGTCGACGGGGTGGTCAACGGGACGGCCGCCTCGGTCGGCGGTCTCTCGGGCCGACTGCGCAGGCTGCAGAACGGCTACGCCCGCAGCTACGCGGTCTCGATGTTCGGGGGGACGGCGATCCTCATCGCCGCGACCCTGCTGATGAGGGCGGTGTGACATGAACTTCCCGCTTCTGACGGCCACGGCCGCGGTGCCCGCGGTCGGCGCGATCTTGACGGCGGCCGTCCCGGCCGCCCGCCGGACCGCCGCCAAGTGGCTCGCGCTGCTCTTCTCGCTGGCGACACTGGCCCTGGCCGTGCTCATCGCCATCCGCTTCGAACCCGGTGGCGACCGCTACCAGCTCACCGAATCCCGCCCCTGGATCGCCGACTTCGGCGTCCGCTACGAGCTGGGCGTGGACGGGATCGGCGTCGTCCTCATCGGACTCACCGCGCTCCTGATCCCCTTCGTGATCGCGGCCGGCTGGCACGACGCCGACCCGCTGGCGGAGCCGGTGAGCGGCTCCGCCACCTGGAAGCCCTCGCGCTGGCGCCCGACCCAGGGCTTCTTCGCCCTGATCCTGATGGTCGAGGCGATGGTGATCATCTCCTTCGAGGCCACCGACGTCTTCCTCTTCTACATCTTCTTCGAAGCCATGCTCATCCCGATGTACTTCCTCATCGGCGGCTTCGGGGACCGGGCCCACTCGGGCAGCGAGGAGAACGCGGCCGCGCAACGCAGTTACGCGGCGGTCAAGTTCCTCCTCTACAACCTGGTCGGCGGCCTGATCATGCTGGCCGCCGTCATCGGCCTGTACGTGGTCGCCGGGAACTTCTCGCTCCAGGAGATCACCGCCGCCCGCGCCGCGGGCACCCTGGACATGGCGACCAACACCGAGCGGCTGCTGTTCCTCGGCTTCTTCTTCGCCTTCGCGGTGAAGGCCCCGCTGTGGCCGCTGCACACCTGGCTGCCGAACGCGATGGGCGAGGCCACCGCCCCCGTTGCCGTGCTGATCACCGCGGTCGTCGACAAGGTCGGCACCTTCGCGATGCTCCGCTTCTGTCTCGGACTCTTCCCCGACGCCAGCAAGTGGGCCACGCCGGTGATCCTCGTCCTGGCCCTGATCAGCATCGTCTACGGGGCGCTGGTGGCCGTCGGCCAGCGGGACATCAAGCGGCTGGTGGCCTACGCCTCCATCTCGCACTTCGGCTTCATCATCCTGGGCATCTTCGCGATGACCTCCCAGGGCCAGTCCGGCGCCACCCTCTACATGGTCAACCACGGCCTGTCGACGGCGGCGCTCATGCTGGTGGCCGGCTTCCTGATCTCGCGGCGCGGCTCGCGGCTCATCGCCGACTACGGCGGCGTCCAGAAGGTCGCCCCGGTCCTCGCCGGGACCTTCCTGATCGGCGGCCTGGCCACCCTCTCGCTGCCCGGCCTCGCGCCCTTCGTCAGCGAGTTCCTCGTCCTGGTCGGCACGTACGCCCGCTACCCGGTCGTCGGGATCATCGCCACCGTCGGCATCGTGCTGGCCGCGCTCTACACGCTGGTGCTCTACCAGCGCACGATGACCGGGCCCGTGAAGGAGGAGGTCCGCACGATGCCGGACCTGCGCCTGCGCGAAGTGCTGGTGGTCGCCCCGCTGATTGCGCTGCTGATCGGGCTCGGCGTCTACCCGAAGGTCCTCACCGACGTCGTCAACCCGGCGGTGGAGCACACCATGTCGGACGTGAAGCAGACGGACCCGAAGCCCGAGGTCGCCGTCGAAGCCAAGAACGGGGAGGAGGCGAAGTGAGCGCACTGACTTCCGCCCACAGCCTGTGGACACTGGCGGCCGACGCGCCGGCCGACCGGATCCCGGCACCGACGATCGAGTACGCGCAGCTCGCTCCCACGCTGATCGTGGTGGGCGCGGCGGTCGTCGGGATCCTCGTGGAGGCCTTCGTGCCCCGCAGGTCCCGGTACTACGTGCAGGTCTTCCTCACCCTCGCCGCGCTGGCCTCGGCCTTCGCCGCGGTGGTCGGCCTCGCGGCCGGCGGGTACGGCTCGACCAAGGCGCACATCGCCGCGATGGGCGCCATCGCCGTGGACGGTCCCGCGCTCTTCCTCCAGGGCACCATCCTGCTGGCCTCGGTCGTCGCGGTCTTCACCTTCGCCGAGCGGCGCCTGGACCCGGCCGCGCACGGCAACCGGGTGGACTCCTTCGCCGCGCAGGCGGCGTCGGTACCCGGCAGCGACAGCGAGAAGGCCGCGGTCAAGGCGGGCTTCACCACCACCGAGGTCTTCCCGCTGGCCCTGTTCGCGATCGCCGGAATGCTGATCTTCCCGGCGGCCAACGACCTGCTGACGCTGTTCATCGCCCTGGAGGTCTTCTCCCTCCCGCTGTACCTGCTCTGCGCCGTCGCCCGCCGCCAGCGGCTGATGTCGCAGGAGGCCGCGGTGAAGTACTTCCTGCTGGGTGCCTTCGCCTCCGCCTTCCTCCTCTTCGGCATCGCCCTGCTCTACGGCTACGCCGGCTCCATGTCGTACGCGGTGATCGCCGACGTGGTCGACGGCACGGTCACGACGATCGACCCGGCCCTGGCCGGCACCATGGGCAACGACGTGCTGCTGCTGATGGGCGGTGCGCTGATCCTGACGGGCCTGCTCTTCAAGGTCGGCGCGGTGCCCTTCCACATGTGGACCCCGGACGTCTACCAGGGCGCTCCCACCCCGGTCACCGGCTTCATGGCGGCGGCGACGAAGGTGGCCGCCTTCGGCGCCCTGCTGCGGCTGCTGTACGTGGTCCTGCCGGGGCTGCGCTGGGACTGGCGTCCGGTGATGTGGGGGGTGGCCATCGTCACGATGCTGGCGGGCGCGGTGATCGCCGTGACCCAGACCGACGTCAAGCGGCTGCTGGCGTACTCCTCCGTCGCGCACGCCGGCTTCATCCTGGCCGGTGTGATCGCGACGTCGGCGGAGGGCATCCAGTCCGTCCTCTTCTACCTGGCTGCCTACTCCTTCGTGACGATCGGCGCGTTCGCCGTGGTCACGCTGGTGCGCGACGCGGGCGGCGAGGCGACGCACCTGTCCAAGTGGGCCGGTCTGGGCCGGCGTTCGCCGCTGACCGCGGCCGTCTTCGCGGTGTTCCTGCTCGCCTTCGCCGGCATCCCGCTGACGTCGGGCTTCACCGGGAAGTTCGCCGTGTTCAGCGCGGCGGCGGAGGGCGGCGCGGGGCCGCTGGTCGTGATCGGTGTCCTGTCGTCCGCGATCGCCGCCTTCTTCTACATCCGCGTGATCGTCCTGATGTTCTTCAGCGAGCCGAAGGCCGACGGTCCGACGGTGGCCGTCCCCTCGCCGCTGACGATGACGACCATCGCGGTGGGCGTCGCCGTCACCCTGGTCCTGGGCCTGGCGCCGCAGTACTTCCTGGAGCTGGCGGGGCAGGCGAGCACCTTCGTCCGCTGACCGGACCGCCGCACCGCCCAGGGCCCGGCCCCCCTTCGGGGGAGCCGGGCCCTCGGCCGTGGCGGGATCCAACGCGTAGACGTGGACCACGGCGCGTCCGTCCTCGTTCTCGACCCGCCAGAAGTGGACGATCCCGGCCCTGGCGCACGTCAACGGCTTGATCGTGAACTCGCGGAAGACCTCGAAGTCGGCAGGGGCCGCCGACCGCAGCTGCCACCCGCGGGCGGGACGGGCCGGCGGGGCCCCGGCTCCGGCTCAGGCTGCGGAGCTGCCGGTTCGACGCTCATCAGTGCTCCCACGGGGCAGAGTCTCGCGGGCGCGTTCGCCGTATCGCCGGAGTTCTCAGGCAGGGCCGCACTCACGAGTGAGTCATATGCCGGGGGCGCTTGACGAGCCTAGTGTCCGTGCGCGTGGGCGGCCGCCGGCTTGCCCGGGGTGGGGGCCTTCTTCGGGCAGGTCAGGGCCGGGTTCCAGTTGTGGAAGCGGCCGGCCGGGTTCTCCTTGTACGCCCACAGGTGCAGGTCGTAGTGCTTGGGCATGCCGGCCCAGTGGCCCGGCATGGGGCCGTCGAAGGGCAGGCCGAACATGCTCGGCCGGTCGTCGTCGGTCTTCAGGTCCTGGTCCCGGTCGGTGGCCATCCATTCCACCGTCTCCAGCTTGCGGCGGCCGTTTCGGTCCTTCTCCCGGCTGTAGAGCAGCGCGGTGGGCCTCGCGGGGTCCTTAGAACCCCAGTTGGCCTGCTTGACGTAGTGGTAGTTCATGGCGCCCACCCCGAAGGGGTTCGTCATGCACTCCTCGCCGTGCGGGACGTACCCGTCCTTGATGGCCTCCCGCTCGTCCGCGTACTTGGCCGTCGCCGCGATCGCCGTCGCCAAGTCCCGCATGGCCTTCGCGTCGCGCGGGTCGGGCGCGGGCCCCTCGACCCCGTGGGCCGGGGCCACGGCGGTCAGGCCGAGGGCCACGGCGGCCGCGCAGGTGACGAGGGTCCTCGGGCTGAGTACGGTCATGGCGGCGGCTCCTCGCGGTGGGGGTACGGGGTACGGGTTCCCGCTTCCGGTCGTCCGTCCACCATCCCGGCCCGCCCCGCCCGCCGCACGCGGCGCGCCTCCGAACGGGGGGCTGGCCGTTCGGAGGCGCGGGGGGCGCTGGGGGGCGCTGGGGGCGCGGAGGGGCGCTACGCGGCGCCCACGATGCGGCCGGTGACCTCGCCGAGGCCGACGCGCGTGCCGTCCGGGCCGGGGGCCCAGGCGGTGAGGGTGACGGTGTCGCCGTCCTCCAGGAAGGTGCGCTTGCCGTCGGCGAGCTCGATGGCGTCGCGGCCGTTCCAGGTGAGCTCCAGCAGCGAGCCGCGCTGGCCGACCTCGGGGCCGCTGACCGTGCCCGAGCCGAAGACGTCACCGGTGCGCAGGGAGGCGCCGTTGACGGTCATGTGCGCGAGCTGCTGGGCGGCGGTCCAGTACATCGTCGCGAACGGCGGCTGCGCCACCTCCTGGCCGTTGAGGGCGACGGTGATGCGCAGGTCGAAGCCGCCGGGGCGGTCGACCGCGGCGTCGTCCAGGTAGGGCAGGAGCGGGAAGTCCCGGGCGGGCGGGGCGACGCGGGCGGCGTCGAGCGCCTCCAGCGGGGTGACCCAGGCGGAGACGGAGGTGGCGAAGGACTTGCCGAGGAAGGGGCCGAGCGGTACGTACTCCCAGGCCTGGATGTCCCGCGCCGACCAGTCGTTGAGCAGGAAGAGACCGAAGACGTGGTCCTCGAACGCGCCCAGCGGGACCGGGCTGCCCTGCGCGGACGGCGTGCCGACGACGAACCCGACCTCGGCCTCGATGTCGAGCTTGACGGACGGGCCGAAGACGGGGGCCGGGTCGGCGGGCGCCTTGCGCTGCCCGGAGGGCCGCACGACGTCGGTCCCGGAGACCACGACGGTGCCGGAGCGGCCGTGGTAACCGATGGGCAGGTGCTTCCAGTTGGGCGTCAGCGCGTCGCCGTCGGGGCGGAACATCATGCCGACGTTGGTGGCGTGGTGCTCGCTGGCGTAGAAGTCGACGTAGTCGGCGACCTCGTACGGCAGGTGCAGCGTGACCCCGTCCAGGGGCAGCAGGTGGGGCTCGACGGTGGGGCGGTGGCCGGGGTCGGTGACCCAGGCGGTCAGGGCGCGCCGCACGTCGCGCCAGGCGGTGCGCCCGGCGGCCAGCAGCGGGTTGAGGGAGGGCGCGCCGAGCAGCCCGGCGTACGGGGAGCCGAGCGCGATCGCTGCCGCCCCCGCGTCCAGCACGTGCCCGCCGATGCGCACGCCGATCCGCCGGCGGTCTTCGCCGGCGGTCGAGAAGACGCCGTAGGGGAGGTTGTGCGGCCCGAACGGGTCGCCCTCGGGGACATCGAGGGGGCTCTGCTGGGGCATGGGGTACTGCCTCGCTTTCGACGCGGTCCGGGGGTGTCCCGGGAAACACCGTGCGGCACACGCTACCCAGGATCCCGTGGGAAAGCTCGGGCCCCCAGTCGGATATGAAACACACAGGGGAAGGCTGGAATGGGCAGATATTGCCAATGATGGTCCTATCTGATCTTCGAGTGCGAGTTGCCGGGTTCAGGCCGTAAGGTCGGGCGCCTGGACAAGGGTTCCGGCGCCGCGCGTCGAAGCGGGAAGGTGCCGGGCGGTGGCGGCGACCTGTCGTGCTCAGAACCGGATCGTCGACTCCGCAGTGCGTCACGTGGCCGAGGGGGCGCGTGGGAGGCCGGTTTCGCGCCCTATTTGTAGGACTTGTCCACAGGGGTCCGTATCCTTGGCGCCGTGACTTCCGCGCCTCTTCCGGCCCTCCCCTATGCCTTGATCGCCACTGACCTGGACGGGACCCTGCTGCGTGCCGGCGACGGCGTCTCGGCCCGTTCCCGCGGGGCGCTCGCGGCGGCCCGTGCCGCCGGCGCCCGGCACATCATCGTCACCGGTCGCCCCGTCCCCCAGGTGCGACACGTCTTCGACGGACTGGATTACACGGGGCTCGCGGTGTGCGCCCAGGGGGCGCAGGTGTACGACGCGGCGCGCGGTCGACTGCTGCACGCCGTTTCCATGGACCGCGAGCTGGCGGAGGTGGCCCTCGGCAAGATCGAGGCGGAGATCGGCGAGGTCTACGCGGCGGTCAACCAGGAGGGCCTGGACGCGGAGATGCTGATGGGCCCGGGCTACCGGATGTGGCACCCGCACCTGCCGACGGTCCGGGTGGCCCGGCGTTCCGACCTGTGGTCGGCACCGATCAACAAGGTGCTGCTCCAGCACCCGGAACTGGACGACGACGAGCTGACGCGGGTGGCCCGCTCGGTGGTCGGGGACCTGGTGAACGTCACGATGGCGGGCGAGCACACGGTGGAACTCCAGCCGCCGGGCATCGACAAGGCCCATGGCCTGGCCCGGGCGGCCGACGTCCTGGGCATCTGCGCCACCCGGACGATCGCCTTCGGCGACATGCCGAACGACGTCCCGATGTTCGCATGGGCGGCCTGGGGGGTGGCCATGGCCAACTCCCACCCGGAACTGGTCGCGGTGGCCGACGAGCTGACCCTGTCCAACGAGGCCGACGGCATCGCGGTGGTCCTGGAGCGGCTGTTCGGCTAACCGCCACCGGGGACCCGGTCAGCCCGCCGCGCGCGGAAGGCGGCGTTCCCACGAGCGGTGGAAGACCACCTCCTCGCCCTCCCGGCAGACCAGTTCGTCCGACGTCACGAAGCCGCCCTCGTCGCAGCGGATCTCCGAGGTGGTCTCCACCCGCGCGTCCCAGCCCCGTTCCGGCCGGTGGAGCCGGATCCGCCACTGCGAGCGGGTCCGGGCCGACAGCGGGTCCCCGTCCTGGATTTCGTACACGTCAGTGGCGTCCTCGCCGTACTCCAGGCCGTCCGGGTGGACCCGGGTGCCCCCGCAGCGCGGATCCACTTCCAGCCGCCAGGTCCCGCGCGCCACGTCCCGTACGACGAGCCGCTCCGGGCGCGGCTCGTCCAGGGTGGCCGGGAAGGAGACGCCGAGCGGCTCCGCCTGTTCCGGGAGCTCGAAGACGATCCCTTCGTCCCCGGCCGGGGAGGCCGCCCGGACCGGCAGGGTCACCGAACTGCCCGCCGGGTCCAGGGTCCAGCCGGCCTCCGACCCGGCCCGCGGCCAGATCCACGGCCAGTACGCGGAGGACACCGCGAGGCGGATCCGGTGCCCCGGCGGGAAGGCGTGGCCGATGCCGTTCAGCTCGAAGGTCACGTCCTCGTACGACCCCACCGGCCAGGGGACGGCCCGGTCCCGGCCCTGGCGGGCGGACAGGTTCAGCGCGCCCCGTGTGACCAGCGTCGAGGAGCCGTCCGGGGCGACGTCGCACAGCCGGGCCACCACCTGCCCGTACGGCACGTCGAGCCGCAGTCGCAGGGTCACCGACGGCCGGCCCAGGATCTCCACCGGCTCGCCGCCGCCCACCGGGAACTCGAAGCAGGCCGATTTCGCGTCCTCCTCGCGCTGGTCCGGCGGAAGGTCGGCGTCGTTGCCGCGGGGCCGGAAGCGCCCCGCGTCCAGCCCGGTGTGCTGCGGGGAGGCCACGGTCACCGGTGCGCCCCGGAACACGTACGGCACGGGGACCACCCCCGCCGAGGGCCAGGACCCCTCGCCGACCCAGCGTCCCGGCAGCTCCTCGTACACGGTCGCGGGCGGGTGCGCTTCGCTGATCCAGGCACGCAGCAGCGGTTCGTCCATCACGCCGTTGTCGGCCCCCTTCAGCCAGTGGTCCCACCAGCGCAGGGTCTCCTGGAGGAAGCCGATGGCCGGTCCCGGCGCCCGCCCGCGGTCCGGGTACTGGTGCGGCCAGGGTCCGATCAGGCCGCGTACGCGCGCCGACGGCAGGTGCTGGACCAGCCGCAGCACGGTGTCCCGGTAGGGGTCGTGCCAGCCGCCGACCGCGAGCACGGCCGCGTCGATCGCGCCGTAGTCCTCGCGGACGCTGCCGTGGCGCCAGTAGGCGTCGCGGGTCTGGTGCGAGAGCCAGGTGTGGATCAGCGGTTCCACCGCCTCCAACCGCTCCAGCCACTGCCCGCGCCAGCCGTCGCCGGCGTACTGCGGGTCCGGCGGCCGCGAGGAGAGGGCCAGCAGGGCCGCCGCCCGCGCGTGCATGTCCACGGCGAGCACCGAGCCGCCCATGTAGTGCGCGTCGTTGTCGAAGCGGTCGTCGGTCGCGCAGACGGTGACGACGGCCTTCAGGGCCTCGGGGGCGAGAGCGGCCAGCTGGAGGGAGTTCAGCCCGCCCCAGGAGACCCCGAACATCCCCACCGAACCCGTGCACCATTCCTGGGCCGCCAGCCACTCCACCACCGCGACCCCGTCCGCGAGCTCACGGGCGTCGCACGCGTCGCCGGGCAGGCCGCCGCTGCACCCGTGCCCGCGCACGTCCACGCGTACGGAGGCGTAGCCGTGCCCCGCGTACCACGGGTGGCGCTGCCAGTCGCGCGGCGCGGTCCGGTCGGTGAGCCGGTGGGGGAGATACTCCAGCAGGGCCGGGACGGGTTCGCCGGTCGCCGGGCGCCAGATCCGGGCGTACAGCTCCACCCCGTCCGGGAGCGGGATCCGGACATCCTCGTGGGTGGTTCCGTACGGGAACTCGGTGCGGATGATCATCGGGTTCTGCCACCATTCGCCTCGGCCGCAGTTCTGGGCAAAACGCACTCTCCGGTTGTTCCGGCTCCTCCAGAACATACCGGTGCGCATCGGGCAGTGTGGGGAGGGTGGCCGGGAAGGCCCTCTCGGTGATCGAAAACAGACCCGATACGCTGGCTTGAGTGATGGCAGCGACACATCGACAATCCATGTGATCGTCAGCGTGATCGTCAGCAGACAGGAGTACCCCTCGTGACCGTCGTCGGGCCGTTCGGACTGAGCGTGCGGGACCAGGCTCTTGAGACCGATGTCCAGGCCGGACTGGCCGCCGTCGAGGCGGGTCTGCTGGAAGCCACCAAGAGCGAAGTCCCCTTCATCACCGAGGCCGCACAGCACCTCGTCCGGGCCGGAGGCAAGCGGTTCCGGCCGCTGCTCGTCATGCTGGCGTCCCGTTTCGGCGACCCCTACGCGCCCGGCGTCGTGCCGTCCGCCGTGGTCGTCGAGCTCACCCACCTGGCGACGCTCTACCACGACGACGTCATGGACGAGGCGGACGTGCGCCGCGGTGTGGCGAGCGCCAACGCCCGCTGGGGCAACTCGGTGGCCGTCCTCACGGGTGACTTCCTCTTCGCACGTGCATCGCACATCCTGGCCGACCTCGGGCCGGAGGCCGTGCGCATCCAGGCCGAGGCCTTCGAGCGGCTCGTGACGGGCCAGATCCTGGAGACGGCCGGCCCGCGGGACGGCCGTGACCCCGTCGCCCACTACCTCGACGTCATCGCAGGCAAGACCGGCTCGCTGATCGCGGTCTCCGGCCGCTTCGGCGCACTGATGTCCGGCGCCGACGAGTCGGTCGTCGACATCCTGACCCAGTACGGGGAGCGCCTCGGCACCGCCTTCCAGCTCGCCGACGACGTCCTCGACATCGCCTCCGACACCCACGAGTCCGGCAAGACCCCGGGCACCGACCTGCGCGAGGGCATCCCGACGCTGCCCGTGCTCCGGCTGCGCGAGATGGCCGCGCGGGACGGCCGGCCGGAGGACCTGGAGCTCGTCGAACTGCTCGACGGCGACCTGACCGACGACGCCCGCCACGCCGAGGCGCTCACCCGACTGCGGGCGCACCCGGCCCTGGAGCAGGCCCGCCGCGACACGGTCCGCTACGCGCAGGAGGCACGGGCCACGCTCGCGCCGCTGCCCGAGTGCTTCGCGAAGGCGGCTCTGGAGGAGCTGTGCGACGCGGTGGTGCACCGCGCCGGCTGACCGCCCACGGCGGGCGGTCGCGTCCGACGGCACCGCACGGGCCCTCCGCCCGCCGACCCCTACGGGTCGGGGGAAGAGGGCCCGTTCCGTGTCATCCCACGGTCGTACGTACGGTTGCTTCCGGGGACTGACGCCCCGACGTCGCCGATTTGGTCAGATGGAGTCATCAACCCCACCAGATCGGGTGAGCGCGGCGACATGCGGATCGCCGCCGTCGACACAGAGGGCAGGGCACTGACATGGCAGCGAACACGAAGACTTCTCGCAAGGCCGCCCGGTACGCCGTACCGGTCGCGGTGGCGGGTGTCGCCGCGGCGACCGTGGCGATGGTCCCGGCCTTCGCCAACGCCGGCGGGCCCGACCTGCCCGAGGTCACGGCGCAGCAGCTGATCGAGAAGGTCGCCGCCTCGCAGGTGGAGCAGCTGTCGGGTACGGCGAGGATCAGCACCGACCTGGGCCTGCCGAAGATCGCGTCCGGCCTGTTGGGCGGCGGCGGGGTCACGGGCGGCTCCGCCGACCCGGGGGACAAGGTCGCGCAGCTGGCGAGCGGCACGCACACCCTGCGGGTCGCGGCCGACGGCGAGGACCGCCAGAAGCTCACCTTCCTGGACGGCAAGGACGAGTACAGCCTCATCCACAACGGCGACGACGTGTGGGGCTACGACTCCAAGTCCAACGAGGTCTTCCACGAGAAGGCATCCCCGTCGGACAAGACGGCCGGCAAGGGGACGGGCAAGGAGCACAAGACCGGCGACCGGCTCAACGCCTCCCCGCAGAAGCTGGCCGAGGAGATCCTCGCGGCCGCCGGTCCCACCACGGACGTGAGCGTCGGCGAGACCGCCCAGGTGGCCGGGCGGGACGCCTACCAGCTGGTGCTCAAGCCCAAGCAGGCCGGCTCGACCGTCGGATCGGTGCAGATCGCGGTGGACGCCAGGAACGGCGTGCCGCTGCGCGTGCAGCTGCTCTCGTCCCAGGGCGGTAAGCCGATCGTGGACGCCGGCTTCACCAAGGTGGACTTCGCCAAGCCGTCCGCCGACACCTTCTCCTTCACCCCGCCCAAGGGTGCCAAGGTGACCGAGGGCGTGGACGGACACGGCAAGGGTGACAAGGACGGCGCGTTCAAGGCGCTGGAGTCCTTCCCGGGCCTGGACGGACTGGTCGGCGGTCCGGCCGGCCAGGGCGACGTGAAGGTGCTCGGCGAGGGCTGGGCCACCATCGCACGGATTGATTCGGGTTCGGGCAGGAGCCTGAAGGACCTGGAGAACGACAAGAACGCCCCGAAGGAGGCCCGGCAGTTCCTCGACTCCCTCGGGGACAAGGTCAGCGGCGGCTTCGGTGAGGGCCGGGTCATGTCGACCCGCCTGTTCAACGTCCTGGTCACCGACAACGGCAAGGTCTACGCCGGCGCCGTCACCAAGGACGCGCTGGTGAAGGCGGCCGACGCCGACAAGTAGCCGTCCCGGGAGGTGCGGCCGAGGGTGGGCAGGGACTGTGTCCCTGCCCACCCTTGCGTCGTTGGTGCTGCCCGTACAGCGCCTCCGCTGTACGGTGTTGGGCATGTCGAGACACGTCACCATCCGCCTGAACGAAGAGTTCCACGAGCGCCTCAAGGCGCGTGCGGCGGCGCTGGGGACGACGGTCACCGCGCTGATCACCGAGGTCACCGAACGCGAGCTCGACGAGGACCGGAAGAACTTCCTCTCCGGCATTGAGGAGTTCGCCGATCACTGGGGCTACTTCCAGGAGCGGTTCGGCAATTGAAGATCACCATGGAGTGGGCCTGGACCGCTCTGGCCCACCATCTCCCGTCAGATCCCGCGGTGTGGGATCCCTCCGGGGTGGCCGCCGCAGTCGCCCGGCACCAGAACGACCTGGTGCTGGTACCAGAACAGCCCGCCCCGGACACCGCGTGGCGGGCCGCCGCGTTCCTGCACACCCTGGCGGTCTGCCCGGCGCTGGAATCGCCGATGAACGAGTTCTACGCGGCCGCGGCGACCCGCTCGTACCTGCGCGTGGCCGGAGCCGCGAAGCTGCCCTCGCCGGAGGAACTCGGCGACCTGGTCGAGGCGGCGAAGCTGGGCCGCGCGGACGTCGCGGCTGTGGCCGAGGAGCTGCGGGCCCGGATGAGGGAGCCGCTGGAGGCCTCGTCCCCGGCCCGCGCCGAGGACGGCTGAGCTCCGGCGCGGTCCGGGTGGATCGCGCCGGAGCCCAGAGCGCGGCGGGACCGCCGGTCGCCCGGAGGGCCCTGCAGGGCTCCGGAAGGTCCTGGAACCTCCCGGAATCCCCTGGAACGCCCTAGAAGGTGATCTTCCAGCTGTTGATGTAGCCGACGTCCAGTGCGGCCGCGTCCCTGACCCGGAGGTTCCACGTTCCGTTCGCCACCTCGCTGGAGGCGTTGACGGTGTAGGACCCCACGATGTTGTCGGCGCTGCCGCCGGTGCGGTTGTGCAGGTTGTAGACCGAGCCGTCCGGGGCGACCAGGTCGACCACCAGGTCACCGCGGTAGGTGTGGACGATGTTCACGTCCACCTTGGTGGTGGCGGGGGCGTTGCCGGGGACTCCGGAGACCGTGATCGGCGAGTTGACCGCCGGGGCGGGGGAGTCAGGGATGTTCACGTCCGTCGTGTTCTCGAAGGACGGGCCGGGCGGAACCGGGGTCGACGCGCCCAGGTTCCATATCGCGTAGGCGATGGCGTCCGCGTTGCGGTCCAGGGCGGTGTCGTTGATGTTGGCGGTGTTGTCGCACGAGGAGTGGTAGCAGCGGTCGAAGGCCTGCCCTGCGGTGCCGCCCCACTTCTGGGCCTGCGCGGAGGTCTTGGTGCGGCTGGCCCCGGTGAACAGGCCACCGACCGGTATGCCCACGTTCTTGAAGGAGGCGTGGTCGGAGCGGCCGTCGCCCTCGGTCTCGATTTCGGTCGGCACGCCGAGGCCGGCGAAGTAGTTCTTGAAGGTCTGCTCGATCGTCGGGTCGTCGTCGTAGACGAAGTAGCCGGGGTTCGGCGAGCCGATCATGTCGAAGTTCAGGTACCCGGCGAACTTGGCCCGCTCGGCCGACGGGAGGTTGTTGACGTAGTACTTCGAGCCGACCAGGCCCAGCTCCTCCGCGCCCCACCAGCCGAAACGCAGGTGCTTGGTGGGCTGCAGCCCGGCCCGGGAGACGGCGAGGGCGGTTTCGAGGACGGCCGCGCTGCCGGAGCCGTTGTCGTTGATGCCCGCGCCCGAGGTGACGGAGTCGAGGTGCGCTCCGGACATCAGGACCGAGTTCGGGTCGCCGCCCGGCCAGTCGGCGATCAGGTTGTAGCCGGTGGCGCCGCTGGAGGTGAAGGTCTGCAGCGTCGTGGTGAAGCCCGCCGCGTCCAGCTTGGCCTTCACGTAGTCGATCGAGGCCTTGTAGCCGGCCCGGCCGTGGGCGCGGTTGCCGCCGTTGTTCGCGGCGATCGTCGACAGCTGCGACAGGTGGGCCTTGACGTTGGCCAGCGGGATGTCGGGCGGGGTCGGCGCCGCGGCGACCGCCGTGGGGGCGGCGAGTGCGGCGGGTGCGGTGGAGGCGAACAGGCCGGCAACCGCGAGAGCGGTCACGGCAGCGAGGCGCCGGGAGACGGACAGGCTCATGTGGGGGCTCCGGGATTCCGCTGGGGATATGACGGAACGAGCGAGAGAGCAGGTGAGCGTGAGTGCGTCAGTGCGGAAGTGCGAGCCTGATGGTCAGCGAGAGTATGACTATCCGTCAAGACCTCGATTCGGTCAGGGCAGTTCGGAAAACGGACGATCCCCGGTACGGAGGGTCCGTGCCGGGGATCGTGGGGTCGGAGCGTTTGCTGTTGCGGGCCCGTCGTGTGGTCGTTACGCGGGTTCGCGGGTCGGCGCCGGGGTGATCACGGGAGCCGTCTCCAGCCGGGCGCGGGAGCGCCGAGCGGTCCGCAGGGCGTCCCAGGTCAGGATCGCCAGCGCGGCCCACACCAAGGAAAAGCCCGCCCAGCGCTCGGGCGGCATGGCCTCGTGGAAGTACAGGACGCCGAGTCCGAACTGGAACACCGGGGCCATGTACTGAAGCAGTCCCAGGGTGGACAGCGGAACGCGGATGGCGGCCGCCCCGAAGAGCACCAGCGGGATCGCCGTGACCAGGCCGGTGGCGGCCAGCAGCAGCGCGTGGCCGACGCCCTGGGAGGCGAAGCTGGACCGGCCCTGGGCGCCCAGCCACAGCAGGTATCCGAGGGCCGGCAGGAACAGCATGGCCGTCTCGGCGGCCAGCGACTCCAGCCCGCCCATGTTGAGCTTCTTCTTGATCAGGCCGTAGGTCGCGAACGAGCAGGCCAGGACCAGCGAGATCCACGGCGGCCGCCCGTAGCCGACGGCGAGGACGAGCACGGCGACGAAGCTGAGGCCGACGGCCACCCACTGCGCGCGCCGCAGCCGCTCACCCAGGACCAGCACCCCCATGGCGATGCTGACCAGCGGGTTGATGAAGTAGCCGAGGCTCGACTCGACGACGTGGCCGTTGTTGACCGACCAGATGTACAGGCCCCAGTTCACGCTGATGACGGACGCGGCCAGCGCGGTCAGACCCAGCTTGCGCGGCCGGCTCAGCAGCTCGCGTATCCAGCTCCAGCGGCGCACTGCGAGCAGTGCCAGGCCGACCACGGCCAGGGACCACGTCATGCGGTGGGCGAGGATCTCGACGGCCCCGGCAGGCATCAGCAGCGGCCAGAAGAGGGGGACCAGCCCCCACATCCCGTAAGCGCCGAATCCGTAGAGCAAACCCGCGCGCTGCTCGTTCTGTGCCTTCACGGGGCCTCCTGTGCGACTTCCAGCCAACTTTGACGACGTTATCGCCGCGGGGCCCAGATGTCATGCCCGTAATCGGGAGATACTCATGACATCCCGTGTGACGTCTCGCGGGGCCGCGGCGGCGCGCCCGCCGGGAGTCCGCCGGGAGTCCGCCGGGAGTCCGCGGGTTCAGGCCAGCGCGGCCCCGATCGCCTGGGCGACCGGGGTCGTCGGCCGCCCGATCAGCCGGGCGAGGTCTCCGCCGGTGCCGGCCAGCCGGCCGCGCGCGATCGCCGCGTCCACGTCGACGATGATCGCGGCGAACCCCTCCGGCACCCCGGCGTCCGTCAGGATCCGGAGGTGTTCGTCGGCCGGGACCTCGCTGTACGCGATCTCCTTGCCGCTCTGTGCCGAGACCTCGGCCGCGTACTCCGCGAGGCTCCACGCGGTGTCGCCGGAGAGTTCGTAGATCCGGTTCAGGTGCCCCTCGCCGGTGAGCACCGCGGCGGCGGCCGCCGCGTAGTCGGCCCGCGCCGCCGAGGCGACCCGCCCCTCGCCCGCGCTGGCCAGGACCGCCCCGTGCCCGAGCACGGTCGGCAGGTCGCGGGTGTAGTTCTCGTGGTACCAGCCGTTGCGCAGGAAGGTATACGGGAGTCCGGAGGCGAGGACGGCCTGCTCGGTGGCGGTGTGCTCCGAGGCCAGCTCGAAGTCCGCCTCCGGGCCGCCGAGGACGCCGGTGTAGGCCAGCTGTGCCGCGCCCGCCGCCTTCGCGGCAGCGATCACGGCGGTGTGCTGCGCGACGCGCCGCCCGATCTCATTGCCGGAGATCAGCAGCACCCGGTCGCCGGGCCGGAAGGCGACGGCCAGGGCGGCCGGGTCGTCGTAGTCGGCGACGCGCACGTCGATCCCGCGTGCGGCCAGGTCGAAGGCCTTCTCCGCGCTGCGGACGACGACGGCGACGCGGTCGGCGGGGACCCGTTCCAGCAGTTCCTCGACGACGAGGCGGCCCAGGGCTCCGGTGGCTGCGGTGACGACGATGCTCATGACTGTTCTCCTCGATGGACGACAGCACAACCCTACGGGAAGCGCTTTCTTTTTGAAAGCGCTTCCCGGGGGAGGGCTTACCTCTCGGGGGGCGGACGCGCCGAAGCCCGGACCCGTCGAGGGGGTCCGGGCTTCGGCGCGTCCGCGTGGTTCGGTCAGCCGACGACGGTCCAGGTGTCACTGCCGTTCAGCAGTGCGCCCAGGTCGCCCTTGCCGCTGCGGTCGACGGCCGCGTCGAGCTGGTCGGCCATCAGGGTGTCGTAGACCGGTCGTTCGACACTGCGGAAGACCCCGATCGGGGTCCGGTGCAGGGTGTCCGGGTCGGCGAGCCGGGAGAGCGCGAACGCCGTGGCGGGGCTGGCGGCTCGGGCGTCGTGGACGAGGACCCGCCCCTCGTTGGCGGGGGTCACGTCGACCACCTCCAGGTCACCGGTGGTCTGATTGCGCACCACGCCCTTCTCGTCGTCCGCGCCGAACCGGATCGGCCGGCCGTCCTCCAGCCTGATCACCGCCTCGCGGGCCCGGTCCTTGTCCTTGAGGGCCTCGAAGGCGCCGTCGTTGAAGATGTTGCAGTTCTGGTAGATCTCGACGAGCGCCGTGCCCTGGTGGTCGGCCGCCTGGCGCAACACCTCGGTGAGGTGCTTGCGGTCGGAGTCGACGGTGCGGGCGACGAACGACGCCTCGGCGCCGAGCGCCAGCGACACCGGGTTGAAGGGCGCGTCCAGCGAGCCCATCGGCGTCGACTTGGTGATCTTGCCGACCTCGGAGGTGGGGGAGTACTGGCCCTTGGTGAGTCCGTAGATCCTGTTGTTGAAGAGGAGGATCTTGAGGTTGACGTTGCGGCGCAGGGCGTGGATGAGATGGTTTCCGCCGATGGAGAGGGCGTCTCCGTCCCCCGTGACGACCCACACGGACAGGTCGCGCCGGGAGGTGCACAGGCCCGTCGCGATGGCCGGCGCCCGGCCGTGGATCGAGTGCATCCCGTAGGTGCTCATGTAGTACGGGAAGCGGGAGGAGCAGCCGATGCCGGAGACGAAGACGATGTTCTCCTTCGCCAGTCCGAGCTCGGGCATGAAGCCCTGGACGGTGGCGAGCACGGCGTAGTCGCCGCAGCCGGGGCACCAGCGGACTTCCTGGTCCGACTTGAAGTCCTTCATCGACTGCTTGCCCTCGGCCTTCGGTACCAGCGAGAGCAGGGTCCGCGCCCCGTCGGTCGCCTCGGTCACCTCAGTCATCGATGGCCTCCTTGAGAACCTTGGCGAGCTGCTCGGCCTTGAAGGGCATTCCGTTCACCTGGTGATACGACTGGGCGTCGACCAGGTATTTCGCGCGGATGAGGGTGGCGAGCTGGCCGAGATTCATCTCCGGCACCACTACCTTGTGGTAACGCCGAAGGACCTCGCCGAGATTCCCGGGGAAGGGGTTGAGGTGGCGCAGGTGAGCCTGGGCGACGGGGAGTCCGGCCGCCCGGAGCCGGCGGACCGCGGCGGTGATGGGGCCGTAGGTGGAACCCAGCCGAGGACCAGGGTGGTGGCGCCGTCCGGGTCGTCGACGTCGAGGTCGGGCACCTCGATGCCGTCGACCTTGGCCTGGCGGGTGCGGACCATGAGGTCGTGGTTGGCCGGGTCGTAGGAGATGTTGCCCGTGCCGTCCTGCTTCTCGATCCCGCCGATCCGGTGTTCGAGGCCCGGGGTTCCGGGGACCGCCCAGGGTCGGGCCAGGGTCTCCGGATCTCGCTTGTAGGGCCAGAAGGCCTCGGTGCCGTCGGCGAGCGTGTGGTTCGCGCCGGTGGCGAACTTGACCTTCAGGTCGGGCAGGTCCGCGACCTCCGGGATCCGCCACGGTTCCGAGCCGTTGGCGAGGTAGCCGTCGGACAGCAGGAACACCGGGGTGCGGTAGGTCAGCGCGATCCGGGCCGCGTCGAGGGCCGCGTCGAAGCAGTCGGCCGGGGTGCGCGGGGCGACGACCGGGACCGGCGCCTCGCCGTTGCGCCCGTACATCGCCTGCAGCAGGTCGGACTGCTCCGTCTTCGTCGGCAGACCGGTGGAGGGGCCGCCGCGCTGGATGTCCACGATCAACAGCGGCAGCTCCAGGGAGACCGCCAGGCCGATCGTCTCCGACTTGAGGGCGACGCCCGGCCCGGAGGTGGTGGTCACCGCGAGTGCGCCGCCGAACGCGGCGCCGAGCGCCGCGCCGATCCCGGCGATCTCGTCCTCGGCCTGGAACGTGCGCACCCCGAAGTTCTTGTGCTTGCTCAGCTCGTGCAGGATGTCCGAGGCCGGCGTGATCGGGTAGGAGCCCAGATAGAGCGGCAGATCGGCCTGCCGGCCCGCCGCGATCAGGCCGTACGAGAGAGCCACGTTCCCGGAGATGTTGCGGTAGGTGCCGGTGGGGAAGGCCTGGGTCGCGGGTGCCACCTCGTAGGAGACGGCGAAGTCCTCCGTCGTCTCGCCGAAGTTCCAGCCGGCGCGGAACGCGGCCACGTTCGCCTCGACGATGTTCGGCTTCTTCGCGAACTTCTGCCGCAGGAAACGCTCCGTGCCCTCGGTGGGCCGGTGGTACATCCAGGACAGCAGCCCCAGCGCGAACATGTTCTTGCTGCGGCCGGCCTCCTTGCGGGACAGCCCGAAACCCTTCAGCGCCTCGACCGTGAGCGTGGTCAGCGGCACCGGGTGCAGGTTGTAGGCGGCCAGCGAGCCGTCCTCCAGGGGCGAGGTCTCGTAGCCCACCTTCGCCATCGGGCGCTTGGTGAACTCGTCCGTGTTGACGATGATCTCGGCGCCGCGCGGCACGTCCGCAATGTTCGCCTTCAGGGCCGCCGGATTCATCGCCACCAGCACGTTCGGGGCGTCGCCCGGCGTGAGGATGTCGTGGTCGGCGAAGTGGAGCTGGAAGGAGGAGACGCCCGGCAGGGTGCCGGCGGGGGCGCGGATCTCGGCCGGGAAGTTCGGCAGTGTCGACAGGTCGTTCCCGAACGACGCGGTCTCCGAGGTGAACCGGTCACCGGTGAGCTGCATGCCGTCACCGGAGTCACCCGCGAACCGGATGATCACCCGATCGAGTCGCCGTACTTCCTTGCCGTCCGGACTGCCCGGAGTGCGCTGTCCACCGACAACCGCACCCCCGGCCCCGTCGGCCTGCTCGGCTGGGCTGCTGACCTGGCTGGTCACTGAACTGGACCTCCTTCGAGGCGTGAGCACCCCCATGACCCACCCTACGACGGTAGGGATCAGGCCCCCAGGAGCGACCACATTCTGGACCGTAGGGCCATAATTCGAGACGGCCCTGCCGGTATGCCGTATCTGACAAAGTTTCAGTCGATCAAGATTTCAGATAGGTGAGAACGGCCAGTACGCGCCGGTGATCCCCTTCACTCGGCGACAGGCCCAGTTTCATGAAGATGTTGCCGACGTGCTTCTCCACCGCTCCGTCGCTCACGACCAGCTGCTTGGCCACGGCGGAATTGGTACGGCCCTCGGCCATCAGCCCCAGCACCTCGCGCTCGCGCGGCGTCAGACCCGCCAGGACGTCCTGTTTCCGGCTGCGCCCCAGCAGCTGGGCGACGACCTCGGGATCCAGGGCGGTGCCGCCCCTGGCCACCCGGACCACGGCGTCCAGGAACTCGCGCACCTCGGCCACCCGGTCCTTCAGCAGATACCCCACTCCGGTACTGGAACCGGCCAGGAGCTCCGTGGCGTACTGCTCCTCCACGTACTGCGACAGCACCAGCACGCCTATCCCGGGATGGTCGCGCCGCAGCCGTACGGCGGCCCGCACGCCCTCGTCGGTGTGCGTCGGCGGCATGCGCACGTCCGCCACCACCACGTCGGGCAGCGCATCCTCGGCGGCGAGGTCCGCCACCGTCTTGATCAGGGCCTCCCCGTCCCCGACGCCCGCCACGACGTCATGCCCCCGGTCCGTCAGCAACCGGGTCAGGCCCTCGCGCAGCAGTACGGAATCCTCGGCGATGACCACCCGCACCCTGTCTTCCACGACTCAGCAGCTCCCGCGTCCACTCGTTCCCGTACTGCCCGACTCAGCCAAGCATCCCAGCCTTGAGTCCCGGTGAAGGCAGAGCCGGGACAACACGTGGGCGTACGAGGGGAGTTTTCGCACACCGAGCTGATGGAAGCCAGAGCTCCGGATCCACGGGAGCCGGCGCCGTCCGGCCGCGTCGGCGTCCGCGGCCCGGATTCCCGCTCGGACGCCGCCCCGGATTTCCGTCCGGATGCCCACCCCGGGTTCCCGTCCGAGGATCCTGAGCGGCGGCGCCGCGCCGTTTCAGCCCCGCCCGGGGCGCCCTCCGGTGCGGCCCGGGAGTCCGGGGCGCGGGGTTCGGGGAAGCGGGCCGGGAGGCGGCGGTGGGGCGGGCGCGCGGACGGACCCCCGGCCCACCCGGACGGGGGTCCCACGGCTCCGCACCGGCGTCAGGACCGCCACGGCAGCTCGGCGGTGACCGTCGTGCCCCCGCCCTCGGGGGAGTCGACGACCAGCACCCCGTCCACGGCGTCCAGCCGCTCGGCGAGCGCCGCCAGCCCCGTCCCGGCCCGCACGCTCGCGCCGCCCCGGCCGTCATCGGCCACCCGGAGCAGCAGCCGCCCCCCGGACCGCCACACGTCCACCGAGGCCGATCGGGCCGCGGAGTGCCTGCCGATGTTCTGCAGCAACTCCGAGACCGTGGCGTACGCAATCCCCTCGATGGCCGCGGCCGGCCTGGCCGCGAGGTCCACTTCCACCCGTACCGGCACGGTGCACCGGGCGGCCACCGAGGACAGCGCGGCGTCCAGCCCGCGGTCGGTCAGCACGGCCGGGTGGATTCCGCGGGCCAGGTCCCGCAGCTCCTGCAAGGCGGTCTTCACCTCGCCGTGCGCCTCGTCCACCATGCGGGCGGCGGCCTGGGGGTCCTGGCCGAACTTCTCCTTCGCCAGCCCCAGGTCCATCGCCAGCGCCGCCAGCCGTGCCTGGGCACCGTCGTGCAGATCCCGTTCGATGCGCCGCAGGTCGGCGGCGGCGGTGTCCACGACGACCCCCCGGTCGGACTCCAGCTCGGTGACCCGGCTGTCCAGCCGGGACGCACCGAGCAGCCCGCCGACCACGACCCGGTCCACCGTGGTCAGCGCCCTGAACAGCCACGGGGTGGCGAGAGTGACGGCCAGCCCGACGAGGCAGGTGAGGGCGATCTCCGCGGGCGAGTCGAGGTAGAAGGAGTAGTCGTCGTTCTGGAAGAGCTGGAGCCCCGGCTGGTCGGTCCAGGTGGGGAGGACCCAGAACCACAGCGGGTACAGCAGGTACGTCCAGCCGACCGCCCAGAAGGTCAGTGCCACGCAGAAGGCGAACACCGCCCACGGGAAGTGGATCACGGAGTACAGCGCGTGCCGCCAGGCGCTGCCGCTGCGCAGGACCGCGCCCATGGCGGCGAGCGGCCCGCTCTTCTTCGCACGGATCGGCGCCGGCTCGCTGATGTGCGCCCCGAGCAGCACGCGCACCCGGATCCGCTCCAGCCGCCCGAACCCGCGGCACATGGCCAGCACCCCCGCCAGTACCGGGACGCCCAAGAAGGTGACGAGCAGGCCGGCACCGAGGCTCACGCCGGTGATGGTGAGGGAGAAGTACAGCGTGCTCAGCGGCAGCCCGACCAGGAGGTACGCGAACTCCCGCCAGGTCCGCCCCGCCACCGGGGCCAGCAGCACCGCACCGACCCCGCCCCGCCCGCCCTTGCCGTCGTCCATCTCACGTCCCGCCCTTCCACTCCTCGGCCACACCCCCACCCTCCCGCCCGCCGCCACCCCCGGACCATGCGGCGGGTGGGCCTCTCCACCCGGGGGATAACCCCACCCCTGTCGATGCGGCACCGCCGGAGCCGGAGCCGGAGCCGGAGCCGGAACCGGAGCCCCGGGGAGCGGCCGCGAGCCGGACACACGGACGGGCCCCCGCCCACCCCTGGACGGGAGCCCGCTCACCCCTGGACGGAAGCACCACCCACGACCACACACCGGCTGCACCTCGCGCGCCTCAGAGTCGGCCCCGGCGGTCACGCCACGGCAGCTCCGCCGTCACCACCGTCCCCTCCCCCTCGGGGGAGTCGACGACCAGCACCCCGTCCACCGCGCCCAGCCGCTCGGCCAGCCCCGCCAGCCCCGTCCCGCCGGACGTGTCCGCCCCGCCCCGCCCGTCATCGGACACCCGGATCATCAGCCGCGCCCCTGCCCGCCAGACCTCCACGGTCGCCCCCCGCGCCCTCGCGTGCTTGCTGACGTTCTGCAGCAGTTCGGACACCACGAAGTACGCGATGCCCTCGATCGCCTCGGCCGGCCGCGCCTGCGGTCCCGTCGGCAGGTCCACCAACACCTTCACCGGCACCACGCACCGCGCCGCCACCGACGACAGCGCCGCATCCAGACCCCGGTCGGTCAGCACGGCCGGGTGGATCCCGCGGGCCAGGTCCCGCAGCTCCTGGAGCGCCAGCTTCACCTCGTCGTGGGCCTCGTCGACCATCGCCGCAGCGCCCTCGGGGTCCTCCAGCAGCTTCTCCTTCGCCAGGCCCAGCCCCATCGCCAGCGCGACCAGCCGCGCCTGCGCCCCGTCGTGAAGGTCCCGCTCGATGCGCCGCAGGTCGGCGGCGGCCGTGTCCACGACCACGCCCCGGTCGGACTCCAGCTCCGCGATCCGACGCTCCAGGTCGTCGGAGGGCGACAGCAGGCCCCGCACCATCGCGCGGTCCACGTTCGCGAGCAGCCGCACCAGATACGGCAGCACCGGCCACAGCACGAACAGCCCGGTCAGGACTACCGTGAAGGTGAGCATCCCCCAGGGCAGCCGGATCAGCTGGTACAGCACGGCCCGCCAGCCGACCGGATCCTTGATGCTCGTCCACAGCCAGGGGAAGAAGCCGCCGGACCGCCGCGGACCGGGGAGCGGGGTCGGCTCCTCCACCCCCACGCCCAGGAGCAACCGTGCGCGGGCCCGCTCCAGCCGTCCCCATTGCCGAGACAGAAGGAGGCCGACCGCAAGCAAAGGAAGTCCGATCGCGGTCACGGAAAGACCGCCCGCGGTGGAAATCATGACGACCGCGTAAACAAAACCGACGACCGCCTCCGGCAGATTGGTCACCAGATGGGCGATTTCCTTCAACGTGACGGCGCTGAACACGGGCCGTACGGGGGGAGGTCGGTCGGTGTCGGCGATGGCCGGGCTCGTGGTCATGCGCCACAGCCTGTCAAGCGGGACTCGCTGGTGCCATGGGGTGGCCGGGGTGCTGTGAACGGGGGATAACCCCACCCCGTGTGGGGCAGGCCCTAGACTCCCGTCCGTACCAGATCGTCGACAGTGACCGAGGAGCGAGGAACGGACGTGCCCGAAGCAACGGTATCGACCGTAACCGTGCTCGCGGCGGACTACTTCCGGAGTTATTCGGTCGTCGGTCTGCTCGCAGCCCTCGGTGTGCTCTTCGTGGCCGTCGCCTTCGGCGCGGGCCGCCTCCTGCGGCCCGTCGTCCCGACCCCCGAGAAGCTGCTGACCTACGAATGCGGCGTGGACCCCGTCGGCGAGGGCTGGGCGCACACCCAGGTCCGCTACTACGTCTACGCGTTCCTCTACGTCATCTTCGCCGTCGACTCGATCTTCCTGTTCCCGTGGGCGACGGTGTTCGCCGCCGCCGGCTACGGCGCCACGACCCTGGTCGAGATGTTCATCTTCCTGGGCTTCCTGGCCGTCGGCCTGCTCTATGCGTACAAGAAGGGCGTCCTCGAATGGACGTGACACCTCAGCCGGAGCTGCTCCCCGAGCCCAAGCGCCTCGGAGTCCTCTCCCGCCTGGCCCCGGAACCGATGAAGGTGGTCCTGAACTGGGGCCGCCGGTACAGCCTGTGGGTCTTCAACTTCGGCCTGGCCTGCTGCGCGATCGAGTTCATCGCCGCGTCGATGGCCCGGCACGACTTCATCCGCCTCGGCGTCATCCCGTTCGCACCGGGTCCGCGCCAGGCCGATCTGATGATCGTCTCGGGCACCGTCACGGACAAGATGGCCCCCGCGGTCAAGCGGCTCTACGAGCAGATGCCGGAGCCGAAGTACGTCATCTCCTTCGGCGCCTGCTCCAACTGCGGCGGCCCGTACTGGGACTCGTACTCGGTGACGAAGGGCGTCGACCAGATCATCCCCGTCGACGTCTACGTGCCCGGCTGCCCGCCGCGCCCGGAGGCGCTCCTGCAGGGCATCCTCAAGCTCCAGGAGAAGATCGCCCGTGAGTCGCTGGCCGACCGCTATGCGTCGGGGCCGTCCGTCTCCCAGCTGACCAGCGGCCTGGTCACGGCCCCGCCGGCACCCGGGCAGGGGGCCGGCGCGTGAACCTCTACGACTCCCTCCCCGACGCCGCGCCGACGCTCTTCGGCGCCGAGGCCGTGGCCGAGCTCTCGTACGACGTCCTCACCGTCGACGTGCCCGTCGGCTCCTGGATCTCCTCGCTGGAGATCGCCCGGGACAAGCTGGGCTGCACGTACTTCGACTGGCTGAGCGCCGTGGACGAGCCCGGCACCGGCTTCCGGGTCTGCGCGCACGTCGCCTCGCTGGAGAACCGCCGCGTACGCCGGCTCCTGCTGCGCACGACCGTCCCGCACGGCTCCCCCTCGCTGCCGTCGGCCGTGGCCCTGTACGCGGGGGCGGAATGGCACGAGCGCGAGACGTTCGAGATGTTCGGGATCACCTTCACCGACCACCCGCACCTGGTGCACCTGCTCCTCCCGGAGAACTTCGAGGGACACCCGCTGCGCAAGGACTTCGTGCTGGCCGCGCGCGTCGCGAAGGCCTGGCCGGGGGCGAAGGAGCCGGGTGAGGCCCACGACCCCGACGCCCCGAAGCGCCGGCAGATGCTTCCGCCCGGCGTGCCGGACCCCAACGACTGGGGCCCCATGAAGGGCCAGCTCCCGCCGGCTCCGGCCCGCCCCGCCCGCACCCCGCGGGCCGCCGGTGCAGGCGCCGCCCGCACCCCGCGCGAGGGCGCCCCCGTCCGCCGCACCCGCTCGGTCGCCGAGGGCTCGGCCACCCAGACCGCCGAGGCCGCCACCCCGCAGACCCCGGCCCGCCCGGCGCGCCGCACCCGCTCGGTCACGGAGGGCTCGGCGAGCCAGGCGGCCGACACCGCTGCCGCTCCGGCCACCGAACAGGCCGCCCCGGACGCCGCCGCTGCCGGCCCAGAGGCCTCCGAAGCCCCGGCCCGCCCGGCGCGCCGCACCCGCTCGGCGGCCGACGGCTCGGCGAGCCAGGACCCGGGCACGACGCCGGCCGCGCCGGACGCCGGCCCGCCGGCCACGGAGCCCGCTGCACGCGCGCCGCGCCGCCCCGCCCCGCGCAGCTCCGACGCCCCTTGGCACGACCCGAAGCCCGCCTACGACGAGTCCGGCCCCGAGCGGGCCGCGCAGGCCGAGCCCGGGGAATCCCCCGAGACCCACCCCACCACCGACAACGGAGGCGACGCGTGAACGACGTCCTCGACGTCGCCCTGCGGCTGATCGTCGTCTTCGCCGTCTTCCTCGTGCTCCCGCTCGTCGTCGGGCAGACCGAGCACAAGGTGATGGCCCACATGCAGGGCCGCCTCGGCCCCATGTACGCCGGCGGGTTCCACGGCTGGGCGCAGCTCGTCGCCGACGGCGTGAAGTTCGCGCAGAAGGAAGACGTCGTCCCGGCGGGCGCCGACCGCAGGATCTTCCGGCTGGCCCCCGCCGTCGCCCTGCTGCCGTACCTCCTGGTCCTCCTCGCCATCCCGATCGGTCCGGGCGAGGGCGCGGTCGGCCAGGTCATCGACGCCGGCCTGTTCTTCGTGCTCGCCGTCATGGGCGTCGGAGTCCTCGGCTCCCTCATGGCCGGCTGGGCTTCCGCCAACAAGTTCTCCCTGCTCGGCGGCCTGCGCACGGCCGCCCAGCTGCTCGCCTACGAGCTCCCGATGCTGCTCGCCGCCGCCTCCGTGGCGATGGCGGCCGGGACGGTCTCCCTCCCCGGCATCGTGGAGGCCTTCGAGTGGTGGTGGCTGCCCTGGCAGATCGCCGGCGCCCTGGTGTTCTTCACCGCCGGCCTCGCCGAACTGCAGCGGCCCCCCTTCGACATGCCCGTCGCCGATTCCGAAATCATCTTTGGCGCGTACACCGAGTACACCGGCCTGCGCTTCGCGCTGTTCCTGCTCGCCGAGTACGCCGGCATCGTCGTCCTCTGCTTCCTCACCACCGTCCTCTTCCTCGGCGGCTGGCACGGACCCTTCGGCGCCGAGGGGCTCGGCTGGGTCTGGACCCTGCTCAAGACCGCGGTCCTCGCCTTCGTCGTGATCTGGCTCCGCGTGAGCTACCCGCGCCTGCGCGAGGACCAGCTCCAGAAGCTCGCCTGGACCACACTCATCCCGCTCGCGCTCGCCCAGATCGCGCTCACCGGCATCGTGAAGGTGGCGATCCAGTAATGCCCATCCCCGGATCCGGCCTGGCCAAGGGCCTGGCCGTCACGCTGCGCACGATGACGAAGCGCTCTCACACGGCCCAGTACCCCGAGGTCCAGCCCGAACTTCCGCCGCGCTCCCGCGGGGTCATCGGCCTGTTCGAGGAGAACTGCACGGTCTGCATGCTCTGCGCCCGTGAGTGCCCCGACTGGTGCATCTACATCGACTCCCACAAGGAGACGGTCCCCGCCGCCACCCCCGGCGGCCGCGAGCGCAGCCGGAACGTGCTCGACCGCTTCGCCATCGACTTCTCCCTCTGCATGTACTGCGGCATCTGCATCGAGGTGTGCCCCTTCGACGCCCTCTTCTGGTCGCCGGAGTTCGAGTACGCGGAGACCGACATCCACGAGCTGACCCACGAGCGCGACAAACTCCGCGAGTGGATGTGGACCGTCCCCGCCCCGCCGGCCCTCGACCCGAAGGCCGAGGAGCCCAAGGAGATCGCCGCCGCCCGCAAGGCGGTGGAGAAGGCCGAAGCGGCGGCTGCCGCCGCGGCTGCCGCCGAAGCCGCCGCCCGAGCGGCCGCGGACGAACCGCCGACGACCCCGACCCCGACCCCGGAGGGAGACGCGTGAGCCCCGCCGCCCCCCTGGCCGCAGCCGCCACCACCGGGCCCGGATTCCTGTCCCCGACCGGCGTCGAGATCGCCTTCCTCCTCGTGGGCCTCGCCACCTTCGGCGCGGCCCTCGTCACGGTCACCACCAAGCAGCTGGTGCACGCCGCCCTCTGGCTGGTCGTCGCCCTCGGCGGGATCGCCGTGGAGTACCTGCTGCTGACCGCCGAGTTCATCGCCTGGGTCCAGGTCCTGATCTACCTCGGCTCCGTGGTCGTGCTGCTCCTCTTCGGGCTCATGCTCACCAAGGCCCCGATCGGCCGCTCCCCGGACGCCGACTCCGGCAACCGCCGGATCGCCCTCGCCGTCGCCGTCGTCGCCGCGGTCGCCCTCGTCTGGGTCGTCGTCGACGCCTTCCGCACCACCTGGATCGACCTGGACGGGCCGGTCCAGGGCTCCACGAAGGTCTCCGGCGAGATCCTCTTCCAGCACTGGGTGCTGCCCTTCGAGGCGCTCTCGGTGCTCCTCCTCGCCGCGCTGATCGGCGCCATCGTGCTGTCCCGCCGCAACGACCCCGCCGACGCCCGAGACAAGGGGCAGCGCTGATGCACCTCGCCTACCCCGCCGTGCTCGCGGCGCTCCTGTTCTGCACGGGCCTGTACGGAGTGCTCGCCCGCCGCAACGCCATCCTGGTCCTGATGTCCGTCGAGCTGATGCTCAACGCCGTCAACCTCAACCTGGTGGCCTTCGACGTCTGGCTGCGCGACACCCTGCACGCCGGCCAGGCCCTCACCCTCTTCACCATCGCCATCGCCGCCGCGGAGATCGGCATCGGCCTCGCGATCGTACTGATGGTGTACCGCAACCGCGGCACCTCGGACGTCGACCGTCTGCGCGACACCGCCGAAGGCCACGAGCCCGGCCCGAACGACAGCACCGACAGCACCAGCACCGGCAGCGTCCGGCCGGAGGTCGCCGCGTGAGCACCACGACCCTCGCCGTCCTCGTCCCGCTGCTGCCCTTCCTGGGCGCGGTGGCGGGCCTGCTGCTCGGCCGCACCGCCCCCGGATTCGTCCGCCCGCTCGCGATCCTGCCGACGCTCGCCGCCGCCGTACTGGCCGTGACCGTCGCCCTCCGCCAGGGCGGCGGGCAGCCCGTCAGCACCGCGACCGAGCTCACCCCGACCGGCTCGGTTCCGATCGACCTCTCGCTCTACATCGACGGCTTCGCCGCGCTGGTTGCCGTCCTCGTCGGGGTCGTCGCCACCTGCGTACAGCTCTATTCGACGGCGTACCTCCGCGACGACCCGCGCTACCCCTCCTACGCGTCCCTCGTCTCGTTGTTCACCTCCGCCATGCTGCTCGTCGTCTACTCCGGCGACCTGATGGTGCTGCTGGTCGGCTGGGAAGTCATGGGCATCTGCTCGTACTTCCTCGTCGGCCACTACTGGGAGACCGAAGCGGCCCGCTCCGCCTCCCTGAAGGCCTTCCTCGTCACCAAGCTCGGCGACGTCCCCTTCCTGATCGGCCTGTTCGCGCTCGCCACGGACGCCGGATCCTTCCGGATCACAAAGATCCTCGGGACCGTCGCCGCCGGCGGACTCGACCACCCGACGCTGATCGCACTGCTCCTGCTCGCCGGAGTCGCGGGCAAGTCGGCGCAGTTCCCGCTGCACACCTGGCTCCCCGACGCGATGGCCGGTCCCACCCCCGTCTCCGCGCTGATCCACGCCGCGACGATGGTCGCCGCCGGTGTCTACTTCATCGCCCGTCTCCTTCCCGTCTTCGCGGCCTCCGCAGCCGCACTGGTGGTGATGGCCGTCATGGCGGCCGTCACGATGGTCGGCTCCGGCCTCGCCGCCCTGGCCCAGGACGACATCAAGCGGGTGCTCGCCTACTCCACCATCGGCCAGCTCGCCTACATGACCGGCGCCCTGGCCGTCGCCGACCGCGGTGCGGCCGTCTTCCACCTCCTGTCCCACGGCGCCTTCAAAGCGCTCCTCTTCCTGGGCGCGGGCGTGATCATCCACGCTGCCGGTACGAACTCCCTGGCCGCCATGTCCCGGATGGACGGCCTGGCCAAGCGCATCCCCGACGCCTTCTGGACGATGACGATCGCGCTGCTCGCGCTCGCCGCGATCCCGCCCTTCGCCGGCTTCTTCTCCAAGGAAGCCGTCCTCGTCGCAGCCGAGCAGACCGCCACCGGTCACTCGGACGCCGCTCCCTCCGCCGCCGGCTGGCTGGTGCTGATCGCCGGCGTGCTCACCGCCCTGCTCACCGCCGCCTACGCAGCCCGGCTGTGGCTGATGGCCTTCCGCGGCCGGGGCGCCGCCGCCCCCGACCACGGCAAGGAACCCCTCGCCATGACCGGCGTGCTGTGGCTGCTGGCCATCCCGTCGGTCGGCTTCGGCCTCGCCGCGGACTCGCTCGCCGACTGGTTCGACGGCCGGGCGCTCACCCCCACCGTGGCCACATCGGTCCTCGGCACGGGTGCCGCCCTCCTCGGCGCGATGCTCACCTACGCCTTCTGGCAGCGCGCCACGGCCAAGGCCGCCGAGGCCCCCGCGGCCGGGCCCGCCGGCAACGCCGCCGCCGAGCAGCCCGCCGCCGTGTCCGCCGCCGTGTCCGCGGCCACGGCGGCAGCCGAGTCCGCGGCCGAAACGCCCGAGGTCGCGGAGGTCACCCATGAGCACCCCGCCGTGCCGGCGGGACCGGCCGCCGACCCCGGCCGGGCCCTCCTGGGCCCCCTGCACCGCCATGCGGCCGAGGGCTTCCACCTCGACGCCGTCTACGACCGGCTCTTCGTCCGCCCCGTCCGTGCCGCGGCCCGCCTCGTCGCCTTCCTCGACCGCGAGGTCGTGGACACGTACGTCCGCGGCGCGGGCACCGGCACCCGGCTGCTCGGCGGGCTCGTCCGCCGGGCCCAGACCGGCAACGTGCAGAGCTACCTGAGCGCCCTGCTCGCCGGCGCCGTGGTCCTGGGCGATCGCCACCGCCGTCCTCGCCAACGTCAACGCCGGATCGTGAGCCGTGAGCCAGCCGTGATTGATATCAGCCCGTCCGTGATGCAGTTCCTTCTGGCGTTCATCGTGGCCGCGCCGCTCCTCGGCGCCGTCGCGGCCCTCCTGCCGGCCCCGCCCGGCCTCAAGGGCCGCAGCCCCGAGCAGGCCGTGCTCCGCCACGGCGTGACCGTGACCGGCGTGATCCTCGCCGCGGCGATCGCACTCGCCCTCGGCTTCGACCACGACGCACCGTCCCGCTTCCAGGCGACGACGGACATCAGCTGGATCCCGGCGCTGGACGTCCGGATCCACCTCGGTGTCGACGGCATCTCGCTCCCCCTCCTCGTGATGACCGCGCTGCTGTTCTTCCTCTGCGCGCTCTACAGCTACTCCAAGCTCCCCGCAGGCCCTTCCCCGAAGGCCTTCGTCGCGCTGCTCCTCGTCCTGGAGTCCGGCACCCTCGCGACCTTCGCCGTCCTCGACCTGCTGCTCTTCTTCCTCGCCTTCGAGATGGTCCTCATCCCGATGTACTTCCTCATCGCCCGCTGGGGCGGTGCTCAGCGGCAGGCCGCCGCCTGGAAGTTCATCCTCTACACGCTCCTCGGCTCCGTCGTCATGTTGCTCGGCATCCTCCTCATCGGTGTGACGGCGGACACATTCGACATGGTGGCACTCGCCTCTGACAACGGCCGCGAACTGTCCCGCACGACCCAACTGCTGGCCGTCCTCTCCATCGGCCTCGGCCTCGCCGTGAAGACCCCGATGTGGCCCCTGCACAGCTGGCTGCCGGACGCCCACACCGCCGCCCCCACCGTCGGATCCGTCCTCCTGGCCGGAGTCCTGCTCAAGATGGGCACGTACGGGTTCGTCCGCATCCTGCTGCCCGCCACCCCCGACGGCATGGCCGTTTTCGCCCCCTACCTGGGCGCCTTCGCCGTCGTCGGCATCGTCTACGGGTCGCTGGCCTGCCTGGCGCTGGCCCGCAAGGGGAACAAGGGCGACCTCAAGCGCCTCATCGCCTACTCCTCCGTCGGCCACATGGGCTTCGTCCTCCTCGGCATCGCGTCCATGACCCCCACCGGAGTCAACGGCGCCCTCTTCGCCAACATCGCGCACGGCCTGATCACCGGCCTGCTCTTCTTCCTGGTCGGCGCCCTCAAGGACCGCTACGGCACCGCCGACCTCGACACCCTCGCCGGCGCCACCGGAGCCGCCCTCTACGGCCGCGCCCCCCGCCTCGGCGCGCTCCTCGCCTTCGCCGCCGTCGCCTCCCTGGGCCTGCCGGGACTGGCCGGCTTCTGGGGCGAGATGCTGGCCCTGTTCGGCGCCTTCGACCCGGCCGAAGGACTGTCCCGCGCCGCGTTCCTCACGTACACGGCCGTCGGCGCGTTCGGCACCCTGCTCACCGCCGCCTACCTGCTCGTCGTCGTACGGCGCGTCTGCATGGGAGACCCGAAAGCGGGTCCCGAGCTCACCGTCGCGGACGTCCAGCGCCACGAGTTCGCCGCCTGGACCCCGCTCGTCGCCCTCACCGTCCTCGCCGGCCTGTGGCCCGCGCTCCTCCTCGGCCTGACCGACCCGGCCGTTCAGCAGCTCCTCGCAGGAGGCAACTCATGACGGCCCTGACGGTCCTCGCGGCCGAGACCCCCAGCCTGGTCCAGTCCGTCGACTGGCTCGCCATCGCACCCGTGGTGATCACCGCCGCCGTCGGCCTGGCCGTCCTCGTCGCCGACCTCTTCGTCGCCGAGCGCCACAAGCCGGTCCTCGGCTGGACCGCGGTAGCCGGCCTGGCCGCCGCGACTGCCTGCCTGCTGCCGCTGCGCTCCGGCGACCGCGCCACCTTCTGCCTCACCGCCGACCCCGAGGCCTGCAGCTACGTTGCCGACCACTTCACGCTCGTAGTCCAGTTCCTGGTGCTGGCCGGCGCCCTGCTGACCGCGCTCCTGTCGGTCACCGCCGTACGCGACACGCGCATGCCCGCGGGCGAGTACTGGTTCCTGCTGCTCTCCTCCGCCGCCGGCGCCGCCCTGCTGCCCGCCTCCCGCGACCTCGCCACCCTGATCGTCGCGCTGGAGGTCGCCTCCCTGCCCGCCTTCGCGCTCGTGGGCATGCGCCGCGGCGACCGCCTCTCCTCCGAGGCCGCCCTGAAGTTCTTCCTGTCCTCCGTCACGGCCACCGCCGTGTCGCTGATGGGCGTCAGCTTCGTCTACGCCGTCACCGGCTCGCTGCACCTCACCCAGGTCGCGGACCGCCTGGAGGACGTCCCCGGGCAGTTCGACACCCTCGCCGTGGCCGGTGTCGCGCTCACCCTGGTCGGCTTCGCGTTCAAGACCGCGGCCGTCCCCTTCCACTTCTGGGTGCCCGACACCTACGTCGGAGCTCCCCTCACCATCGCCGGCTACCTCTCGGTGATCGGCAAGGCCGTCGGCTTCACCGGCCTCATCCTCGTCACGGTGATCGCCTTCCCGGCGTACGCGCAGGTCTGGGGCCCGGCCGTCGCAGTCCTCGCCGCGCTCACCATGACCCTGGGCAACGCCGCCGCCGTGCGGCAGTCCGCGGACCGCCCGCACAGCGCCGTACGGCTGCTCGCCTGGTCCTCGGTCGGCCAGGCCGGCTACCTGCTGGTCCCGATCGCCGCGGCGGCGTACGCCGAGCGCGACCAGATCGGCTCCACCCTCGCCTACGCGCTCATGTACGCGGCCGTGAACCTCGGAGCCTTCGCCGTGGCCGCCCTCGTCGCCCGCACCAAGCCGCTGCACCGCATCAGCGACTACCGAGGCCTGTACGCCGAGCGCCCCCTGGCCGCGCTGTCCCTCGCCTTCTTCCTGCTCTGCCTGGCAGGTCTGCCGCCGGGCATCATCGGCCTCTTCGCCAAGGTCACCGTCTTCCGGTCCGCCGTCGACGCGGGCCTGGGCTGGCTGGCCGCGGTCATGGCGGTCAACGTCGTCATCGCCCTGTACTACTACCTGCGCTGGACGGCGCTGCTCTTCCGCGTCCCCGAGGGCGCAGAAGGCGCACAGGCCCGTACGAAGGCCCCCTGGCCGGTTGCGGCGGCCATCGTCGCGACCGCGATCACCGCGGTCGTCCTCTCGGGCGCCCCGCAGCTCGTCCTGCGCGTCGCGTCGGGAAGCCTCTTCACGCAGTAGCCGGAGCGGGGCGGCTGCCCCGTACGGAGTAACGCGCGCGGCGGCCCCGCCACCCCCGCCGAGGGGGCGGCGGCGGGCCGCCGCTCCGGCACGCCCTGGGAACCAGACGCCGTCACCTCGCGTTGACCAGGAAGGGAGGGTCCACTGGACCGTAGACCCTCAGATCCATGACGGGCTCCCCTGCCGCACCACTTGGAGGGCGTACCGTGCACCGCCGGCACAACGGGCTCAAGACCGCCGTACTCCTCGGCGGGCTGTCCGCACTCATCATCTTGATCGGCAGCTTCTTCGGACGGACCGGCCTGATCGTCGCCGTCCTCGTCGCACTCGGGACGAACGCCTACGCGTACTGGAACAGCGACAAGCTGGCTCTGCGCGCGATGCGCGCCCGCCCCGTGAGCGAGTTCGAGGCGCCGCAGCTCTACCGCATGGTGCGCGAGCTCTCCACGTCCGCGCGCCAGCCCATGCCACGGCTCTACATCTCACCCACCGAGGCGCCGAACGCCTTCGCCACCGGCCGCAACCCGCGCAACGCCGCGGTCTGCTGCACCGAGGGCATCCTGCGCATCCTCGACGAGCGCGAGCTGCGCGGGGTCATCGGTCACGAGCTCAGCCACGTCTACAACCGCGACATCCTCATCTCCTCGGTGGCCGGGGCGCTCGCCTCGGTGATCATGTTCCTGGTGAACTTCGCCTGGCTCATCCCCATCGGCCGGTCGAACGACGACGAGGGCCCCGGGCTGATCGGCCTGCTGCTGATCATGATCCTGGGCCCGCTGGCCGCCTCGGTGATCCAGCTGGCCATCAGCCGCTCGCGCGAGTACGAGGCCGACGCCTCCGGAGCGCAGCTCACCGGGGACCCGCTGGCCCTGGCCAGCGCCCTGCGCAAGCTCGACGCCGGGACCAAGCAACTCCCGCTGCCGCCGGAGCCCCGTCTGGAAACAGCGAGTCATATGATGATCGCCAACCCGTTCCGGCCCGGCGCGGGACTTTCCAAGATGTTCTCCACCCACCCTCCGATGGCCGAGCGCATCGCCCGGCTCGAACAGATGGCAGGCCGCCGCCAATGAAGACAATCCTGAACGTCATCTGGCTCATCCTCAGCGGCATCTGGCTGTTCCTGGGATACCTGCTCGCGGGTGTGCTCCTCTGCATCACCATCATCGGCATCCCGTTCGGCATCGCCGCCTTCCGCATCGCGGTCTACGCCCTCTGGCCGTTCGGCTACACCACGGTCGAGCGCCACGACGCGGGCGCCCCGTCCTGCATCGGCAACGTCCTGTGGCTGGTGCTGGCCGGCTGGTGGCTGGCCCTCGGCCACATCGCCACCGGCATCGCCCTCTGCCTCACGATCATCGGCATCCCGTTCGGCATCGCCAACTTCAAGATGGTCCCGCTCTCGCTGCTCCCGCTGGGCCGCGAGATCGTCCCCACGGACGCCCCGTTCGCCTCCCGCTGACACTGCGGAAGCGACAGTTCGACACCGCGCCGCGGACGGGCCAGGCCCGTCCGCGGCGCGGTTTTCCACAGGGCGGGCGCGTGGTCGGCGGTGTGCGTCACCATGAACGCATGAACGCATGGACGAAACCAAGCAGTTGCCGGAGCACATCACAGACCGTGCGCGCAACTCCCCGCGGGCCCGTGGAAAGTGCCCGCCCGCCCCGTTGGGCCCCCAGGAGGCCGTCCGCGCCGAGGGCGGCGGAATGCGGCCCGGACCTGGAACCCGCGCCCCGGGCGGAGTTCAGCCCCCGGCCCTGAACGAGCCCGGCACTCGGTAGGCCAGCGCACCCAGAGCCAGCACCGCGGCCCCCGCGACCGCCGACGCGAGGGGCAGCGCACACGCCAGCACCACACAGCCGGACAGTCCGACCGCCGCCACGGCCCGCCCCTTGACACCTGAATCGAGAGTCCAGGCGGAAGCGTTCGCGATCGCGTAGTAGGCGAGCACTCCGAAGGAGGAGAAACCGATCGCGCCCCGCAGGTCGGCGGTGGCCGCGAGCACCGCCACGACCACGCCCACCGCGAGCTCGGCATGGTGCGGCAGCCGGTGCCGGGGATGCACGGCGGCCAGCGCACGCGGCAGGCGGCCGTCCCGGGCCATCGCCAGCACCGTCCGCGACACCCCGAGCACGAGAGCCAGGAGCGAGCCCAGCGCGGCCAGGGCCGCACCCGCCCGGACGACCGGCGCCAGTCCCGGCGCACCCCGCCGCCCGGACCGCGTCCGCCAGCGGGGCCGGCGACCCGGCCAGCCCCTCGACGCCGAGCACCGACAGCACCGCCACCCCAACCGCCCCGTACACCAGCAGCGCGATGCCCAGCGCGATCGGCACCGCCCGCGGGACCGTGCGTTCCGGCTCGCGCACCTCCTCGCCCAGGGTGGTGATCCGCGCGTAGCCCGCGAATGCGAAGAACAGCAGGCCGGCGCCCTGCAACAGACCGAAGAGGGACCACTGGGCCCCGGCGAGCCGCTCCGGCCGTGCCACTTCCGAGGACAGGCACACCACCACCACCCCGGCCAGCACCGCCAGGACCGCCGCCACGATCAGCCGGGCGATCCGGGCGGACTTCTGGACCCCGCCGTAGCTCGCGGCGGTGATCGCCACCACCGCAGCCACGGCCACGGCGTGCTCGTGCCCGGGCCACACGTACGCACCGACCGTCAGTGCCATCGCCGCGCAGGACGCGGTCTTGCCGATCACGAAGCCCCAGCCGGCCAGCCAGCCCCAGAAGGGTCCGAGCCGCTCCCGCCCGTACACGTAGGTGCCGCCGGAGGCCGGGTAGCGGGCGGCCAGCCGCGCTGAGGAGAGCGCGTTGCAGTAGGCCACCACGGCTGCCACCGCGAGGGCGGCGAGGAGCGCCCCGCCCGCGGCCCGCGCGGCCGGGGCGAAGGCCGCGAAGACGCCGGCGCCGACCATCGCTCCGAGCCCGACGACGACCGCGTCGGAAACCCCCAGGGTGCGTTTCAGCTCGTTCTCCACGCGCGGAGGGTAGCCGGGCTAGGTGACGCCCTCTCGGCCGGGGAGCGGCGTCCGGGTGCGCTCCCAGCCCTCCAGGGCGGTCAGGCAGGCGTGGTCGAGATGGCGCAGCCCGCTCAGGTCCAGCCGCACCGGCTGCCCGTGCGGCAGCGCGTCCAGGGCGTCGAGCAGTTTGGGCAGCCGCAGGAAGCTCGCGTTCCCGATGACCCGCACGCACAGCTCCTCGCCCTCCCACACCTCCTCGACGTGCACATGGGAGGTCTCCCAGGCCGCCTTGGCGATGGCTAGGCCCAGCCCGAACAGCACCCCCTCGAACAGGTTGGTGACCACGATCGCGCCGGCCGTGGCGACCAGCACCACCGCCTCGCCCCGGTGCGTGCGCCACAGCGCGGCCACCGACCTGACCGGCAGCAGCTTCCACCCCGCGTACAGGAGCACTCCGGCCAGAGCGGCCAGCGGCACACTCTCCAGTACCTGGGGGAAGGCCACGGCGAAGAGCAGCAGCCAGCCGCCGTGCATCACCCGGGACGCCCGGGTGCGCGCTCCGGCCTCCACATTGGCGGCGCTGCGGACGATCACGGCGGTCATCGGCAGCGCCCCGAGCAGCCCGCAGACACTGTTGCCCACGCCCTGGGCGATCAGCTCCCGGTCGTACTCCGTCCGGGGACCGTCGTGCATCCGGTCCACGGCGGCGGCACTGAAGAGCGTCTCGGCGGAAGCGATCAGTGCCAGCGCGACCACCGTCCCGGCCGCGCCGAAGGACGCCAGTACCCCGAACTCGCCCCAGGCGGGCGGGGACACGGCCTCCAGCACCCCTGTCACGCGCACCATCTCGACGGGCAGCCGCAGCAGGGCCGCCGCCGCGGCGGCGACCGCCACCCCGACCAGCGCGCCCGGCAGCACCCGCAGGCGGGCGGGCGCCCGGCGCCACACGACCATGACGGCGATGGTCACGACCCCCAGCAGCGCAGCGGCCCAGTCGGCCCGCGCCGCGAGCCCGTGCACACCGCCCAGCTTCGCCAGGGTCTGCCCGGGAGCCTCCGCGTCACCCAGGGCGTACAGCTGCCCGGCGATCAGCACGAGCCCGATGCCGGCCAGCATCCCGTGCACCACGGCCACGGAGATCGCCCGGAACCACCGGCCGAGCCGCAGCGCCCCCATGCCCAGCTGGAGCACGCCGGCGGCCAGCACCAGCACCCCGAGGGCGGCCGTGCCGTACGTTTGCAGCGCCTCGTAGACGAGTACGGTGAGCCCGGCCGCTGGCCCGCTCACCTGCAGGGAGCTCCCGCGGAACCAGCCGGTGACCAACCCTCCGACGACGCCGGTGACGATCCCCAGCTCGGCCTGCACCCCGGAGGCGACCGCCACCCCGACGCACAGGGGGATGGCGACCAGTGCGACGACGACGGACGCCCCGAAGTCTTCGCGAAACGTGCCGGCCCCAGGCATGCGAGAACCCCCTGCCACGCGGTGATGTGATACCACCCACGGTGCTGGGCGCACTCCCCGCCGCCCAAGTGCCCACGGAAGCCCGCGGCAGCGCGCGCGCCGCACGCGCCCGGCACACGCACCCCACGCACCCCGCAATCACCGCGGCCCGGCGGTCGGTGAGGACCGCCGGGCCGGCGTGGTGACAGGTCGCGGACCTCGGGTCAGCGGTAGTTCACGAACTGGATCGCGAAGTCCAGGTCCTTGCCCTTGAGGAGGGCCTGGACGGCCTGGAGGTCGTCACGGCTCTTGGAGCTGACGCGCAGCTCGTCGCCCTGGACCTGGGCCTTGACGCCCTTCGGACCCTCGTCACGGATGATCTTCGCGACCTTCTTGGCGTTCTCCTGGGAGATGCCCTCCTCGATCGTGGCGAAGATCTTGTATTCCTTGCCGGACAGCTGCGGCTCACCGGCGTCGAGCGCCTTGAGCGAGATGCCGCGCTTGACCAGCTTGGTCTCGAAGACGTCGAGGACGGCCTTGACGCGCTCCTCGGAGTTCGCCTCCATCAGGATCTTCTCGCCGGACCAGGCGATGGTGGCGCCGGTGCCCTTGAAGTCGTAGCGCTGCGAGAGCTCCTTGGCGGCCTGGTTGAGGGCGTTGTCGACCTCCTGCCGCTCGACCTTCGAGACGATGTCGAAACTGGAGTCGGCCATGTGCTGTGGCTCCTTGAAGTCGATTGCGATCGCCCCGGAGGGCGCGGCCGGACATCCCCGGACCGCTCGGCAAAGCCTAGCCACCGCGCCCGCCCGCGGTGCTGATCAATCCGGTGGCGAAGCACCCCCGGTCATCAGGTATCGTTTACGTCGTTGCCAGGGAGAACCGCGGAAAGCGGTCTTGAAGGCGACATCCCATGGCGGTGTGCCCGAGTGGCCAATGGGAGCGGACTGTAAATCCGTCGGCTTAGCCTACCCAGGTTCGAATCCTGGCGCCGCCACGCGAGTGGAACCCTCGTTCATCTGCGAAAACGCAGTGGACGGGGGTTCTTTCGCATTCCTGGCAGCGCCGTGGGGGCGCCCGGCCGCATCGTCGGCGGCTCCCGGTCGTTCACCGGGGGTGAAATGGACATCTGACACGCGGGGGAAGGTGGGCGGCGGGGTACTCGTGGCCCTGCTCGGCGCGGGGATTCCGGCTCTGGTGGGAGCCGCCCTGCACACGGACGTGGGGGAGCCCTACCGGGAGACCCGGCTGTACTTCGGCACGGCACGGGCCGACGGCCGGGACCCGGTTGCGGAGCGGGAGTTCATGCGGTTCCTGGACCGGGAGATCACCCCCGCCTTTCCCGAGGGGCTGACCCTCCACGACGGGTACGGCCAGTGGCGCGGCGGGGACGACAGGATCGTCCGGGAGACCTCCTACGAAGTGGTCCTGCTGTACCCGGAGAAGGAGGCCGACGAGCGCAGCGTGCGCATCGAGCGGATCCGTGACACGTACGAGCGCCGCTACCAGCAGGACTCCGTCGGGCGCTCCGACGACACGCTGCAAGCGCAGTTCTGAGCCGCGGGCGGGAGGGCCGGCGCCGGGTGCCCGCCCTTCCGCCGGGTCGTCAGTTGCCCGCCACGCCCTTCACGGCGACCTGGACCGGGGTCGAGCCGGAGATCAGCTCCAGGGTCAGGCCCGCCGTCGCGGGCGTCTCCACCAGCTCGGCCAGGACCGCCGCCACGTCGTCGCGCGGCACCGTCCCCCGGCCCGTCCGCGCCTCCAGGCGCACCTGCCCCTGTCCGGCGTCGTCGAGCAGTGATCCGGGGCGCAGGACCGTCCACTCCAGGCCCAGCCGGGTCCGTACGTGGTCGTCGGCCTCGCCCTTCGCCCGCAAGTAGACGTCGAAGACCTCGTCGCCCTCGTGGTGGGCGTCCGCGCCCATCGAAGAGACCATCAGGAACCGGCGGACGCGGGCCCGTTCGGCCGCATCGGCGAACAGCACCGCCGCACCCCGGTCCACGGTGTCCTTGCGCCCGGCGCCGCTGCCGGGGCCGGCGCCCGCCGCGAACACCGCCACGTCCGCACCCTGCAGGATCCCCGCCACGTGCTCCACCGTGGCCGACTCCAGATCGCAGAGCACCGGTTCGGCGCCCGCTTCCCTGAGGTCGTCACCCTGTTCGAGGTCGCGGATGATGCCCGCGACCTCGTACCCGCGCGCGGCGAGCAGGCGCTCCAGCCGCAGCGCGATCCGACCGTGTCCACCCGCGATGACGATGCGCATGTCCCGACGGTACGACGAGCCGGGCGCCCCCGCCCGGGAAGACACCCCTCAGGGCCCGGCCTCCGTGCGGCCCTGCCGGGGCAGGTCCAGGGCCACCGCGACGGCGGAGTCGCAGTACTCCCTTACCGCGCTCGTCCGGGCCACCACCCGCCCGCGGTGGATCACGATCCGGCTGTACGCGAGGGACAGCACGCCCGAGATCCGGTCGCCCCGTACGGCGAGCAGCTCCGCCGGGAAGCCGGCCTCCACCCGCACCTCCGGCAGGCCCATGGCCTCGCGGGCGCGGGCGCTGACGGATTCGTAGGCCTCGCCGGGGCGGAGCCCGCCCTGGGAGGCAAGGAGGTAAGCGGCCTCCAGCGGGTCGCCGCGGCCGACCGGGTTGCCGCTGTCCCGCAGCGCCCCGCTGCCGGCGGCGACGGGCACTCCGGCGGCCCGCAGCAGTCGTACGGGGGCGGTGCGCAGGCCGCGGCGCTCCAGCGCCGCGCAGTCGCCCTGGGGCAGGCAGGTCACCCGTACGCCGGCCGCCGCGAGCTGGTCCGCGGCGCGGGCCGCCGTGTCCAGCGGGAGCCGGGAGAGGCCGCCCAGGGGGCCGATGGTCACCCCGGGGCGCAGCCCGCCCGCCATCGCCGCGAGGCGGGAGAGGCGGGCCGGGTCGTCACCGTCCGTGTGCAGGTCCACGGGGCAGCCGTGCTCGTCGGCGAGCCCCAGCACGGCTTCGAGGAAGCCCGTGGGGTCCGGGTCCAGGTCCGGGCAGCCGCCGATCACCGCGGCGCCCATCTTGACCGCGTCCCGCAGCATGGCGAGCCCGTCGGCTCCGGCCGCCCCGGTCAGCAGCCGGGGTACGGCGACCGCGGTCAGGTCGGCGAGCCCGCGCAGTGAGCGCCGGGCCTGGAGCACGGCTTCCAGGGGGCCGAGACCGTGCACGCCGCCGATCCGCACGTGCGAGCGCAGGGCGGTCGCGCCGTGGCCGAGCTGGAGCAGCGCCGCTTCGGTGGCGCGGCGCTGCACCTCGTCGGGGGCGTACGAGACGGGGCCGTCTCCGTCGGCGGTCAGCGCCGTGTCGCCGTGGGCGTGCGGCTCGGCGGGGGCGGGGAGCAGCAGGTATCCGCTGAGGTCCACCCGGGACAGCGCGGGGGAGGACAGGCTGCCGGTGGTCCCGACGGCCTGGATCCGGCCGCCGCCGAGGCGGACGTCGACGGTGCGGCCGTCCGTGAGGCGGGCCCCGGCGAGGAGCAGGGTGGTGGCCTCGGCGGCAGCCGCGCTGCCGTTGCCGTTGCCGCCGCGGGGGGAGGGGGACGGCTGCTGCGGCTGGCTGTCGGACATCGCGCTCCTGCGGTGGCTCGGGCGGTCCCTGGGGCCGTGGCCGCGGCCCTCGGCCCAAGATCACGCAGCGTGCTCCGAGCCTAGGGCGCGGCATGCTCCGCTTCGCGCAGGAGCGCAATAGTCGTACCGGTGTGGTGCCTCCGCGCCGGCGCGCTTGCGCTCCTCCGCGCCAGGGCGCCCGCGCACCCGCGCCGGCCGCGAAGAGTGAGCGCCCGGTGTGAGCCCGCGCACAAACTGCGGGGGAAGTGGGGCGGGAGTGGCCGGCGAGTTGACCGGGAGAGGCTTCAGAACCCCCTCGGGGCCCAGTTCCCGCAAAGGATTTGGGCGATCGGCGGGCAACCGTGTAATGTCTTCATCGCTCGCCCCAATAGCTCAGTCGGTAGAGCGTCTCCATGGTAAGGAGAAGGTCTGCGGTTCGATTCCGCATTGGGGCTCTGGTGAGAGAGGTTCCCCACCCTCGGGTGGGGAGCTGATCACATCAAAGCGGCGTAGCTCAGTCGGTAGAGCAAGCGGCTCATAATCGCTGTGTCACCGGTTCAAGTCCGGTCGCCGCTACCCACAGTAGCCGATTGCGGGGTCGGTCTCCCGATCGGCTACTCTTTTATGCGTTCATCCGTCCCATAGTCCGTCAAGGAGCACTCACGTGGCTGCCACCGACGTCCGCCCGAAGATCACGCTGGCCTGCGTGGAGTGCAAGGAGCGGAACTACATCACCAAGAAGAACCGGCGTAACAACCCGGACCGCATGGAGATGAAGAAGCACTGCCCGCGCTGCAACTCGCACACCGCGCACCGCGAGACCCGCTGACCCAGGCGAAGTCTCGAATACAGGCACCGTCATGAGGTCGTCCCCTTCATTGGGGGCGGCCTCCTGTCGTTTCCGTGCCCGTTCCTGTCTTTGTCCCTGTGTGTTTCGTGTCCCTTCAACAGGAGGTAGTGAGTCATGGCTCTCGACCAGTCCTTCGTGGGGCGGAGCTACCCGCCCACCGATCCGTACGAGGTCGGCCGGGAGAAGATCCGCGAATTCGCGGTCGCGGTGGGCGATGCCAATCCCGTCTACACCGACCCCGAAGCGGCCAAGGCCTACGGCCACTCCGATGTGATCGCGCCGCCCACTTTCGTGTTCGCCATCACGTTCAAGGCGGCCGGCCAGGTCGTCGAGGACCCGCAGCTGGGGCTGGACTACAGCCGCGTCGTGCACGGCGACCAGAAGTTCGCCTACTCCCGCCCTGTGCGTGCCGGTGACCGGCTGTCGGTGACTTCCACCATCGAGGCCGTGAAGTCGCTCGCGGGCAACGACATCATCGACATCCGCGGCGAGGTCCACGACGAGACCGGCGAGCACGTGGTGACGGCGTGGACGAAGCTCGTCTCCCGCGCCCCCGAGGAGGCCTGACATGGCAGCGCAGATCAAGTACGCCGACGTCGAGGTCGGCACCGAGCTGCCCGCCGCGTCCTTCCCCGTGACGCGTGCCACGCTCGTGCAGTACGCCGGCGCCTCGGGCGACTTCAACCCGATCCACTGGAACGAGAAGTTCGCCAAGGAGGTCGGACTGCCGGACGTGATCGCGCACGGCATGTTCACCATGGCCGAGGCCATCCGCGTGGTCACCGACTGGGCGGGTGACCCGGGCGCGGTGGTGGAGTACGGCGTGCGCTTCACCAAGCCCGTCGTGGTCCCCAACGACGAGCAGGGCGGCCTGATCGAGGTCACCGCCAAGGTCGCGGCGAAGCTGGACGACAACCGCGTACGAGTCGACCTGACGGCCATGAGCGCCGGCCAGAAGGTCCTCGGCATGTCCCGCGCGGTGGTTGCACTCGCCTGAGGGCCTGAGGGCCTGAGGGCCTGAGGGCCTGAGGGCCTGAGGGGCTCGGTGCCCGGGTGTCCGAGGGGGCGGGGCCGCCTCCTCGGCGCCCCGCTCCGTCCCGGCACCCTTCTGCCCGAGCGGCCCGCGGCGCCCCTTGACGAAGTTAGTGATTGAGCACTAACTTCATGGCATGGCAAGGATGAGTGCAGACGAGCGGCGTGAGAGCGTCATCCGTGCGGCGATGCACGAGTTCGCCCGGGGTGGGTACCACGGGACCTCCACCGAGGCGATCGCCAAGCGGGTGGGCGTCTCGCAGCCGTACCTCTTCCGACTCTTCCCCAGTAAGCAGGCGATCTTCCTGGCCGCGTCCCAGCGCTGCCTGAGGGAGACGTGCGACGTCTTCGCCGCAGCCGTCGAAGGGCTGCACGGCGAAGAGGCCCAGCAGGCCATGGCGAACGCATACACCCGGTTGATCGTCGAGGATCCCGACAAGCTGCAGATGCAGCTGCAGATGTACGTGGCCGTCGCCGCCGCCGAGGCGGCCGGGGACCGCGAGCTCGGCGAGCTGGTCCGTGCCGGCTGGACGGAGCTCTGGGACACCGTCCATCTGTCGCTGGGTGCGGACGCGGGGGAGACGACGACCTTCATGGCCTACGGAATGCTGATCAACACCTTGGCCGCCATGGGGTTCCCGCCCGAGCACAGGGTCTGGCAGGGGTTCTATCCCGAGACCCGGGTCGCCGGCCGTCCGGAGGGGTGAAGGAAGTGCGCGATCCGTGCGCGCATCCGCATGGGCCAGAAAGTTAGTCAGTGATAACTAACAACTTGTAGGGGGAATCATGCACGCACCCGGCACCGACAAGGACACCGACACCAGACTGCGCGGGCCCGCCGTCTGGGCCCTCGTCCTCACCGGCGTGGCCAGCTTCATGGCCGCACTCGACAACCTGGTGGTGACCACCGCCCTGCCCGCCATCCGTGCGGACCTCGGCGGCCGGCTGGAGGACCTGGAGTGGACGGTGAACGCCTACACGCTCACCTTCGCCGTCCTCCTCATGTTCGGCGCCGCCCTCGGCGATCGCTTCGGCCGCCGGCGGCTGTTCATCGCCGGCCTCGCCGTCTTCACCGGCGCCTCCGCGGCGGCCGCCCTCTCGCCCGGGATCGACGCGCTCATCGCCGCCCGCGCCGTGCAGGGCGTGGGAGCCGCCGTCATGATGCCGCTCACCCTCACCCTGCTGACCGCCGCCGTCCCGGCGGCCCGGCGCGGCATGGCCCTCGGCATCTACGGCGCCGTCACCGGCCTCGCCGTCGCCAGCGGCCCCCTCATCGGCGGCAGTCTCACCGAGCACATCTCCTGGCAGTGGATCTTCTGGCTCAACGTGCCCATAGGCCTGGCCCTGATCCCGCTCGCCCGCCTGCGCCTCGCCGAGTCCACCGTCCCGGGAGCCCGCCTCGACGTCCCCGGCACCCTGCTCGTCAGCGGCGGCCTCTTCGGCATCGTCTACGGCCTGGTCAACGCCAACTCCGAGGGCTGGACCAGCACCCCCGTGCTCGCCGGCCTGATCGTCGGAGCCGCACTCGTCGCCGCCTTCGTCCGCCACGGCTTCACCAACGCCGACCCGGTCCTCCCCATGCGGCTCTTCCGCGACCGCGGCTTCCTGGGGATCAACCTGGCCAGCCTGCTGATGTTCCTCGGCATGTTCGGCTCGATCTTCCTGCTCAGCCAGTTCCTTCAGGGCGTCGCGGGGTACTCGCCCACCGAAGCCGGCCTGCGCATGCTCCCCTGGACCGGGATGCCGATGATCGTGGCCCCGCTGGCCGGGATCCTCTCCGACCGCATCGGCGGCCGCCCCGTGGTCGCCGCCGGCCTGGCCTTCCAGGCACTCGGCCTCGGCTGGTTCGCCGCGGTCCTGAGCACGGACGTCTCGTACGCCGCGCAGCTGCCGCCGCTGATCCTCAGCGGGATCGGCATGGCCCTCTACTTCGCCCCCGCGGCCAACGTCCTGATGTCCACCGTGCGCCCCGCCGACCAGGGCAAGGCCTCCGGCACCAACAACGCCCTGCGCGAGGTCGGCGGAGCCCTCGGCGTGGCCGTCCTGGCCTCGGTCTTCTCCGCCCGGGGCGGCTACGCGTCCCCGCAGGCGTTCACCGACGGCACCGTCCCCGCCCTGTGGATCGGCGCCGCGGCCGTCGCGCTCGCCGCCGCGCTGGCCCTCCTGGTGCCCCGCAGGGCCGAGAACGCGCCCGCCCCCCTGCCCGGCGCCGTACCCGCGGCCGCCCCGGCCGGAGCCGCGGACCAGGTCCCCGCCGCCGGGTGATCCGCGCGGCCACGGCACCCGCCCGCCCGATCAGGCCCTCGCGGCTCCCACACAGCCGCACCACGGAAGGAGAGCACCCCATGCCCGACATCCCCTGGTCCACACCCACGCCCGCCGCCCCCGGCGCCGAGGTCCACGTCATGGCCTCCCGCTTCGAGACCACCACCCTCCTCGGGGCCGTCAGGTTCCTCCTGAAGTCCCCCGGCATCATCCGCCAGATGCGCAGGGCCCCCGGCGCCCACGGCGCCGCCCTGCGGGCGCGCGTCCTGCGCCGCACCTTCCTCACCCTCTCCGCGTGGGAGGACCGCGACGCGCTGTACCGGTTCGCCCGCAGCGAGCCCCACCGCTCCAGTGCCCGCGCAGCCAGCGCGTACATGCGGGAATCCGTCTTCACCCACTGGACCGTCCCCGCCACCGAGCTGCCCCTGGGCTGGCCCGAGGCCGAGCGGAGCCTCGCAGAGCGGACGGCGGGCCGCTGACCCGGGCGGTAGGGGAGAGGAGCGAGTGCGGTCCGTGGCCCCGCAAGGATGCGAGGGGCACGGACCGTACTCTTGTCCCCGTGCAGGAACTCCACGACGCCCCCCTCGCCCCGCTGACCACCTTCCGTCTCGGTGGTCCCGCCGCCCGCCTGGTCACCGCAACCACCGACGCCGAGGTGATCGCCACCGTCCGTGCGGCGGACGAGAGCGGCACCCCCCTTCTGGTCATCGGTGGCGGCAGCAACCTCGTCATCGGCGACCGGGGCTTCGACGGCACCGCCCTGCGCATCGCGACCACCGGATTCCACCTGGACGGCACCCACCTGGAGCTCGCCGCCGGCGAGAACTGGAGCGACGCCGTCGCCCGCACCGTCGAAGCCGGCCTCGCCGGCATCGAGTGCCTCGCCGGCATCCCCGGCTCGGCCGGTGCCACTCCGATCCAGAACGTCGGGGCGTACGGCCAGGAGGTCTGCGACACCATCACCGAGGTCGTCGCCTACGACCGCACCACCGGCGAAACGGTCACCCTGACCGCCGCCGAGTGCGCCTTCCGGTACCGCAACAGCACCTTCAAGGACCAGCCCGACCGCTACGTCGTCCTGCGCGTGCGCTTCGCCCTGGAGGACGCCGGCGGGCTCTCGGCGCCGATCAAGTACCCCGAGACCGCCCGCGCCCTCGGCGTCGGGGCCGGCGACCGGGTCCCCGCCGCCACCGCCCGCGAGACCGTGCTGCGGCTGCGCGCGGGCAAGGGCATGGTCCTCGACCCCGCCGACCACGACACGTGGTCGGCCGGCTCCTTCTTCCACAACCCGATCCTGACCGACGAGGCCTACGCCGCCTTCCTGGCCCGCGTCCAGGACCGCCTCGGCCCCGACACCGCACCGCCCGCCTACCCCGCCGGCGAGGGCCGTACGAAGACCAGCGCGGCCTGGCTGATCGACAGGGCCGGCTTCACCAAGGGCTACGGCACCGGCCCGGCACGCATCTCCACCAAGCACACCCTCGCCCTCACCAACCGCGGCGAGGCCACCACCGAGGACCTCCTCACCCTGGCCCGCGAGGTCGTCGCGGGCGTCCAAGCGGCCTTCGGCGTCACCCTCGTCAACGAGCCGGTGACGGTCGGCGTCAGCATCTGAGGAGTCCCGGCCGCCCATGCTCTGTCCCCGTCACGGGGCCGGTACGGACCCCACTCGGCTCGTGGGTCGCACGCTCAGCAGGGTCGTCGCGTCCTGGCACGTCAGCGACGGCGAACGCTCCGAGTCCCCGCTCGACGTCTGGCTGATCGACAGCGTCGGCGACTCCATCCGGATCACCACCGGCTCCGACCAGTGCCTCATCGTCGAGTCCGGCTCGCCCCACGCGCCGTACGACATGGGCGAATGGGGCCGCATCGAGGTCGGAGAGGACCTCGGCGACCACCCCTTCCTGCGGCACCTGGGCGAGATCGTCTCCTCGGTCGCCGAGTTCGCGCTGCCCGAGCAGGGCCGCACCCACCTGGAGATCGGCTTCCCCGACGGCCGCCGGGTGCGTGCCGACTGCCACGAGGGGGACCTGCGGCTCACCCGGTGAGCCAGTGGTCGATCCCCGCCAGCAGCTTCGCCTGCACGTCGTCCGGCGCGGCGCTCCCGCGCACCGACTGACGGGCCAGCTCGGCGAGCTCCGCGTCCGTGAAGCCGTGGTGGCGGCGGGCGATCTCGTACTGCGCCGCGAGCCGGGACCCGAACAGCAGTGGGTCGTCCGCGCCCAGCGCCATCGGTACACCGGCCTCGAACAGCGTGCGCAGCGGGACGTCCTCGGGCCGCTCGTACACGCCCAGGGCCACATTGGAAGCCGGACAGACCTCGCAGGTGATCTGCCGGTCGGCGAGCCGCTGCAGCAGCCGGGGGTCCTCCGCGGCCCGCACGCCGTGCCCGATGCGGGCGGCGTACAGGTCGTCGAGGCAGTCGCGGACCGAGGACGGGCCGGTGAGCTCGCCGCCGTGCGGGGCCGCGAGGAGCCCGCCGTCGCGGGCGATGGCGAAGGCGCGGTCGAAGTCCCGGGCCATGCCGCGGCGCTCGTCGTTGGACAGGCCGAACCCCACGACGCCGCGGTCGGCGTAGCGCACGGCGAGCCGGGCCAGGGTGCGCGCGTCGAGGGGGTGCTTCATGCGGTTCGCGGCGATGAGCACCCGCATCCCCAGCCCGGTCTCGCGGGAGGCCGCGTCGACGGCGTCGAGGATGATCTCGACGGCCGGGATCATCCCGCCGAGCATCGGGGCGTAGGAGGTGGGATCCACCTGGATCTCCAGCCAGCCGCTGCCGTCCCGCACATCCTCCTCGGCGGCCTCGCGGACCAGCCGCCGGATGTCGTCGGGCTCGCGCAGGCAGGAGCGGGCGGCGTCGTACAGCCGCTGGAAGCGGAACCAGCCGCGCTCATCGGTGGCGCGGAGCCTGGGCGGCTCCCCGCCGGTCAGGGCGTCCGGAAGGCGCACCCCGTACTTGTCGGCGAGTTCCAGCAGGGTCGATGGTCGCATCGACCCGGTGAAATGCAGGTGGAGGTGGGCCTTCGGTAGAAGCGTGAGATCGCGTGCGTGCTCCATCTGGTGATCCTGCCGTACCGCCGCGCTCCGCGGGAGGGGGTTTTCCCTTTCGGGGGCTTGCCCGAACGCAGGAGCGGCGAGGTGCGGCACCGCTGCCGGGGCCCGGCGCCTCGAATGCCGCTGGCGCCGGATGCGGTGTGACGGAGCGGGGAACGCCCGGGCGGCGGCACCCCGAGGGGTGCCGCCGCCCGGGCGGGTTGCGGGACGGGGCAGGCCCGGGCCTAGGCCTTGGCCTCGGCCAGGAGCTTCTGGATGCGGGACACGCCCTCGACCAGGTCCTCGTCGCCCAGGGCGTACGAGAGGCGCAGGTAGCCCGGGGTGCCGAAGGCCTCACCGGGAACGACCGCGACCTCGGCCTCGTCCAGGATCAGGGCGGCCAGCTCGACGGAGGTCTGCGGGCGCTTGCCGCGGATCTCCTTGCCGAGGAGCTCCTTGACCGACGGGTACGCGTAGAACGCGCCCTCCGGGGTCGGGCAGAAGACGCCGTCGATCTCGTTGAGCATCCTGACCATCGTCTGGCGGCGGCGGTCGAAGGCCTTGCGCATCTCGGCGACCGCGTCCAGGTTGCCCGAGACGGCGGCCAGCGCGGCGACCTGGGCCACGTTGGAGACGTTGGAGGTGGCGTGCGACTGCAGGTTCGTCGCCGCCTTGATGACGTCCTGCGGGGCGATGACCCAGCCCACGCGCCAGCCGGTCATCGCGTAGGTCTTGGCGACACCGTTGACGACGATGCACTTGTCGCGCAGGGCCGGGACCAGGACGGGCAGCGAGGTGAACTTCGCGTCGCCGTAGACCAGGTGCTCGTAGATCTCGTCCGTCAGCACCCACAGGCCGTGCTCGGCGGCCCATTCGCCGATCGCCTTCGCGTCGGCCTCGCTGTACACCGAACCGGTCGGGTTCGACGGGGAGACGAACAGGACGACCTTGGTGCGCTCGGTGCGCGCGGCCTCCAGCTGCTCGACGGAGACCCGGTAGCCGGTGGTCTCGTCGGCGACGACCTCGACCGGGACACCGCCGGCGAGACGGATCGACTCCGGGTAGGTGGTCCAGTAGGGAGCCGGGACGATGACCTCGTCACCCGGGTCCAGGACGGCCGCGAAGGCCTCGTAGATCGCCTGCTTGCCGCCGTTGGTCACCAGGACCTGCGACGCCTCGACCTCGTAGCCGGAGTCGCGCAGCGTCTTGGCGGCGATGGCGGCCTTCAGCTCGGGCAGACCGCCGGCCGGCGTGTAGCGGTGGTACTTGGGGTTGCGGCAGGCCTCGACCGCGGCCTCGACGATGTAGTCCGGGGTCGGGAAGTCGGGCTCGCCCGCGCCGAAGCCGATCACCGGGCGTCCGGCGGCCTTGAGGGCCTTGGCCTTGGCGTCCACGGCGAGGGTGGCGGACTCGGAAATGGCGCCGATACGGGCGGACACCCGGCGCTCGGAGGAAGGCGTTGCAGAGGTCATACCGGCAATCGTCCCAGACCGCGCAGAAGCGCCGCACACCGTTTCAGTGAACGGACGGGAGGCGGCCCGGAGCATGTCAGGCCGGGTGCTGTTCGACGTCACGGCCCGGTTCACGTACACTCACCTGTCGTTGGACCTCGCCAGCCGCTGCAAAGCGTGAGCACTCCGTGCACTCGCCCGGATGCGGTAGGTTGGGGGACGCAAAGGGTCGTAGCTCAATTGGTAGAGCACTGGTCTCCAAAACCAGCGGTTGGGGGTTCGAGTCCCTCCGGCCCTGCTCCACACTCCTCTCGGACGTGTGTGCGCAGGTACGTACTTAGATGCAACGCCGTGCGGCGCAACCGGGCGCGGTACGGCCACGACCCGGATTCAGGTGAGAGACGTGACGGACGCCCTGGGCTCCATCGACATGCCTGACGCCGAGGACGAGGCGCGCGAGAAGAAGGCCCGCAAGGGCGGCAAGCGCGGCAAGAAGGGTCCTCTGGGCCGTCTCGCGCTTTTCTACCGCCAGATTGTCGCGGAACTCCGCAAGGTTGTCTGGCCCACTCGCAACCAGCTCACGACGTACACCACCGTGGTGATTGTCTTCGTGGTCATCATGATCGGTCTGGTGACCGTGATTGACTATGGGTTCCAGGAAGCCATCAAGTTCGTCTTCGGCTGATCCCCGCGGAGGGCGGCGCCTTGATGGGTGCCGCCCCTTTTCGCATGTTCCACCACCTTTTTTCCAGGAAGAAGCAGCCACCGTGTCTGACCCGAACCTGAACGCGAGCCACGACTCCGTCGAGTCCGTCGAGGACGAGCTCGACATCGTCGAGGCGGCAGACGCTGTGGACCCCGACGAGGCCGAGCTCGCCGACGTCGAGGCGGGTGACGCCGCCGAGGAGGCCGCGCTGCACGTCTCCGGCGACGAGGCGGACGAGGCCGAGGCCGACACCGAGGCCGAAGAGGCCGCCGGTGACGCCGAGACCGCGGAGGAGGCCGTCGAGGCCGAGCCCGCCGAGCCGGTCGACCCGATCCAGGCCCTGCGCGACGAGCTGCGCGTCCTGCCCGGTGAGTGGTACGTGATCCACACCTACGCCGGCTACGAGAAGCGCGTGAAGGCCAACCTGGAGCAGCGCGCCGTCTCGCTGAACGTCGAGGAGTTCATCTACCAGGCCGAGGTGCCCGAGGAAGAGATCGTCCAGATCAAGAACGGCGAGCGCAAGAACGTCCGGCAGAACAAGCTGCCCGGCTACGTCCTCGTCCGCATGGATCTGACGAACGAGTCCTGGGGCGTCGTCCGCAACACGCCTGGTGTCACCGGCTTCGTCGGCAACGCCTACGACCCGTACCCGCTGACCCTGGACGAGATCGTCAAGATGCTCGCCCCGGAGGCGCAGGAGAAGGCCGCCAAGGCCGCCGCGGAAGAGGCCGGCCTGCCCGCGCCCGCCGTCAAGCGCACCATCGAGGTCCTGGACTTCGAGGTCGGCGACTCGGTCACCGTCACCGACGGTCCGTTCGCCACGCTGCAGGCGACCATCAACGAGATCAACCCCGACTCGAAGAAGGTCAAGGGCCTCGTCGAGATCTTCGGCCGCGAGACCCCGGTCGAGCTCAGCTTCGACCAGATCCAGAAGAACTGATCCACCCCGCGTGGACCACGGCTTCTGAGCCACAGCTTCCGGACAGGTCAGACCGCCCCCAGAGGGCGGTCTGACCTGCTCGGTTTTTAGCCCCGCACCGATACCCGTTATCGTGGTGCGGTATGCCTCCATCCGGATGACCGGATCGGCGGCTGAAAACTCTCACTAGGACCCGGAGAGAGCAATGCCTCCCAAGAAGAAGAAGGTCACGGGGCTTATCAAGCTCCAGATCAAGGCCGGTGCGGCCAACCCGGCTCCGCCGGTCGGCCCCGCGCTCGGTCAGCACGGCGTCAACATCATGGAGTTCTGCAAGGCCTACAACGCCGCGACCGAGTCGCAGCGTGGCATGGTCGTGCCGGTGGAGATCACGGTCTACGAGGACCGCACCTTCACCTTCATCACCAAGACTCCGCCGGCGGCGCGCCTCATCCTGAAGCACGCGGGCATCGAGAAGGGCTCCGGCGAGCCCCACAAGACCAAGGTCGCCAAGCTCACGGCCGCCCAGGTCCGCGAGATCGCCGAGCTGAAGATGCCCGACCTGAACGCCAACGACATCGACGCCGCCGTGAAGATCATTTCCGGCACCGCGCGCTCGATGGGCGTCACGGTCGAGGGCTGATCCAGCCACCCCCCAGCACCACCAGTGGTAGGACCAAGCGCTGGTCCGCACCACGACTCCATGCCTGAATCCGAAATACAGGAGCAGAAGTGAAGCGCAGCAAGACTCTCCGCGCTGCGGACGCCAAGATCGACCGGGAGAAGCAGTACGCCCCGCTCGAGGCCGTCCGTCTCGCCAAGGAGATCTCCTCGACCAAGTTCGACAGCACCGTCGAGGTCGCCTTCCGCCTGGGTGTCGACCCGCGCAAGGCCGACCAGATGGTCCGCGGCACCGTGAACCTCCCGCACGGCACCGGTAAGACCGCCCGGGTCCTGGTCTTCGCGACCGGTGACCGTGCAGCGGCCGCGGAAGCCGCCGGCGCCGACATCGTCGGCGACGACGAGCTGATCAACGAGATCGCCAAGGGCAACCGCCTGAACGAGTTCGACGCCGTCGTGTCCACCCCGGACCTCATGGGCAAGGTCGGCCGCCTCGGCCGCGTGCTCGGTCCCCGTGGCCTCATGCCGAACCCGAAGACCGGCACCGTCACGATGGACGTCGCGAAGGCTGTCACCGAGATCAAGGGTGGCAAGATCGAGTTCCGCGTCGACAAGCACTCGAACCTGCACTTCATCATCGGCAAGGTCTCCTTCTCCGACGAGCAGCTCGTCGAGAACTACGGCGCGGCCCTGGACGAGATCCTTCGTCTGAAGCCGTCCGCCGCCAAGGGCCGCTACCTGAAGAAGGCCGCCCTGAGCACCACCATGGGCCCCGGCATCCAGCTGGACCCGAACCGCACCCGGAACCTCCTCGTCGAGGAAGACCCGGCCGCGGTCTGATCGCGCTGAGCCCCACGGCTCACCGAGCGGCTGAACGGGCCCCTCGCCCCCTTCACGGGCGGCGAGGGGCCCGTTTTCCGTTTCCCGGTTCGCATCCTGTGCCAGGGCTGTGCGAGCCCTGTGCGCGGGCTGCCGCTGCCGGGTCGTACAGTCGTACGAGCGGCGCCGCAGGCGAAACGCCGGAGACCACGCGCCGCACGATCACCACGGGGTGGGGAACTGATGAACGCGTACCGCACGAAGACCGCCGCGGCCCTCCTGGCCGCCCTCCTGCTCGCGGGAGGTGCGACGGCCTGCGAGAACGGGGACGACGCGAAGAAGGACACGGGGGCATCGGCACCGGCCAAGCCCTCGGAGCAGCCGGCGGAGGTGACGCCGGCCGCCTACCTGGAGAAGGCGAAGAAGAAGTCCGAGGAGATCACTTCGCTTCGGTACTCCATGTCGGGCGAGGCGGCGGGCCAGAAGATCGCCGGCGAGGGTGCCATGCGCATCAAGCCGACCGTCGCCATGTCGATGACGATGGACTCGCCCACGAAGCCGGGGGAGAAGGTGCAGATCCGGCTCCTCGACGGCGCCATGTACATGGGCACCGAGGGCAAGTGGCTGAAGTTCGACCTCAAGACCCTCGCTCCCGACCAGGCCAAGCAGCTGGACTCGCTCGGTTCCGCCCAGCAGGGCCAGAACCCGGCCGACTCGGCCGACAGCCTGAGCGCCGCCAAGGACCTCAAGAAGGTCGGCGACGAGACCATCGACGGCCAGAAGACGACGCACCTGAGCGGGACCGTCTCCGTCGACGAGCTGCGGGCCCACAGCGCCACCTCCGCGCCGGAGGCGAAGGAGCGCCAGGAGAAGAACCTCGCGGCACTGGAGGCCCAGGGCATCAAGACCCTGACCATGGACCTCTGGATCGACGAGAACGATCAGATGAAGCAGGTCCGCACCCGGGGTGCCGGCACCTCCGGCCCGATGGACGTCACCATGAAGTTCCTGGACGTCAACATGCCCGTCGAGGTCACCGCGCCGCCGGCCGAGCAGGTCGTGGACCTGGCCGAGATGATGAAGGGCGACCCCGCGGGCTCCGCCTGATCGCCGCCGCACCACCGCAGTACCGCCGCGCCGCCGCTCCACCGCGGCGGCGCGGCGCGCATCGACCATTCATGGGGGAGAACCAGATGAACAGCGCTGTCCGGACCCGGGCCGGCGTGGGAATCGCGGCTGCCGCGCTGCTCGTGAGCGGCCTCACGGCCTGTGGCGGGGAGGGGGCCGGCGCCGAGGCGCACGACCCCGTGGCGGCCGTGAAGGCGTCCTATCTGAAGACGGTGGCCGCCAAGGTCGCCTGGGCGGAGCTGTCCACCGTCGACCGGGACGGCAAGACCAGTGCCCAGTCCGGCAGGAAGGGTTGGTACCCGTCCAGCCACGACGTGGTCCTCAAGGGCGGGGGCGACGAGGCCGACAACCGTTCGATCATGATGGGCGACACCGTCTACACCCGGATGGACAAGCCCGTCAAGGGCAAGAACTGGATGCAGATGGATCTGGCCAAGGGCGGCAAGTCGGGCGTCCGGCTGAACGAGGACCCGGCCGAGTACCTCGCCCTGCTGCTCGGCCAGGAGAAGCTCACCCACGTCGGGACCGAGCAGACCGACGGCGTCGAGGCCCAGCACTACCGGGGCAGCCTCACCAACGCGGACCTGATCCAGGCGGACGACTCCACCAAGGCCATGGAGGAGGAGAACCGCCGGTACCTCCACGAGTCCGTACGGCACATCACCTCCTTCGAGGTCGACCTGTGGATCGGCAAGGACGGCTTCCCGATCCGCGTCGACAGCTCCAGCACGGACGCCAAGGGCACGTCGAAGACCACGGCGAAGTTCTCCGACTTCGGCAAGGGCCCCGCCGTGCAGCCCCCGCCGGCCGACGATGTGATCACCTTCGACGCCGTGATGAAGGGCGTCGACGCCGACCTGGAACAGGTCGACAAGAGCCTCGAACAGGCCGACAAGGACCTGGAGGAAGCCGACAAGACGCTGCGGGACGCCGGGTTGCCCGGGCTGCGCCGCTGACCGATTTGCCTCGACCGGAACCCGTCACGTAGTCTTCCCCGGAAGCCAAAGACCGCTGGTCGTTGCTGTGCCCGACAGGGCGCGGTGGCCGAAGGATCCGCTTACTGCGGACGACCCGCGCAGGTGACTGTGGAATGCTCCCGGACTCGTTCCGGTCGAGCTACGCCCTGGCGCCTGCGCCGGGGCGTTTTGTATGTCAGCCCCTTCTGAGCGGTCCTCATCACCCGGAAGGAGGCGAACGCACCATGCCGACGCCCAACAAGGCTGCATCGGTGGCCGAGCTCACGGACGCGTTCCAGAGCTCCAACGCCGCCGTGCTGACCGAGTACCGGGGTCTCACCGTCGCGCAGCTCAAGACGCTGCGTCGCTCCCTCGGTGAGAACGCCCAGTACGCCGTGGTGAAGAACACGCTGACCAAGATCGCGGCCAACCAGGCCGGGATCACCGCGCTGGACGAGCACTTCGCTGGTCCGACCGCGGTCGCCTTCATCACCGGTGACCCGGTGGAGTCGGCGAAGGCTCTGCGTGACTTCGCCAAGGAGAACCCGAACCTCATCATCAAGGCCGGTGTCCTTGACGGTAAGGCTCTCTCCGCCGACGACATCAAGAAGCTTGCGGACCTCGAGTCCCGCGAGGTTCTGCTCAGCAAGCTGGCCGGCGCGTTCAAGGGCAAGCAGTCCCAGGCTGCCTCGCTCTTCCAGGCGCTGCCGTCGAAGTTCGTCCGCACCGCGGAAGCGCTTCGCGTCAAGCTCGCCGAGCAGGGCGGTGCCGAGTAATTCGGCTCGCGCATTGATCCGCGCCGCCTAGTGCGCGGGTCGTAGCGGGCCGTTACGCCCGCCTCTATAGACACATCGGCACCTGCCGAATTAGTGGAAGGATCGCCCATCATGGCGAAGCTCTCTCAGGACGACCTCCTCGCCCAGTTCGAGGAGATGACCCTCATCGAGCTCTCCGAGTTCGTGAAGGCCTTCGAGGAGAAGTTCGACGTCACCGCCGCCGCGGCCGTCGCCGTTGCCGGTCCGGCCCAGGGTGGCCCGGCCGCCGAGGTTGCCGAGGAGAAGGACGAGTTCGACGTCATCCTCGCCGGCGCCGGCGACAAGAAGATCCAGGTCATCAAGGTCGTGCGCGAGCTGACCTCCCTGGGTCTGAAGGAGGCCAAGGACCTCGTCGACGGTGCGCCGAAGCCCGTCCTCGAGAAGGTCAACAAGGAGGCCGCTGACAAGGCCGCCGAGGCCCTCAAGGGTGCCGGTGCCTCCGTCGAGGTCAAGTAACACCTCCGAGGCCGCCTGACGGCCTCTCCAAGGGGCGATCACCCGTAAGGGTGGTCGCCCTTTGGCGTACCCGCAGTGCCTGACTTGCCCTGGTCTCGTTGGGGAGTAGGGTGATCATCGTTGCCCCGACGCAGGGTCCGGAGATGATCCGCTCGGAGCAGGGGGCCTTGACGAACGGGTCGCGGCGCGCAATTCTCAGACCCGTCGAGAGGTCGGTCGCCCGGATCCGGGATCCGAGGCATGGATCGACTACGAAGAGGGCAGTACTGATACGCGCTCTGTGCACGAGAGCCGCAGCGTTGGACGCAGGGTTGAACGACATGGGGAAGGCCTGTTGCCGGTTTCCGGAAACCTGGTCTGGACATCAGTGAGCCAAGTGGCTACACTGACCCTTTGCGCTGCCTGTTAGCTGTCCCCTGCCCGTCGCCAGGGACATGCCCACGCTTGAGCACACTTGATTGATCCACCCTGACCTGGTGTTTTGGCCGGAATCGGGGGGCCCCGTCTTCTGTGTCTGCTGGGACCGGTACGCGCGTAGTGAGTCCGAGCCCTCGGAAGGACCCCCTCTTGGCCGCCTCGCGCAACGCCTCGACCAATACGAACAACGGTGCCAGCACCGCCCCGCTGCGCATCTCCTTTGCAAAGATCAAGGAGCCGCTCGAGGTTCCGAACCTCCTGGCGCTGCAGACCGAGAGCTTTGACTGGCTGCTCGGCAACGCCGCCTGGAAGTCTCGCGTCGAGTCGGCGCTTGAGAGTGGACAGGACGTCCCCACCAAGTCCGGTCTGGAAGAGATCTTCGAGGAGATCTCGCCGATCGAGGACTTCTCCGGGTCGATGTCGCTGACCTTCCGCGACCACCGCTTCGAGCCGGCGAAGAACTCCGTCGACGAGTGCAAGGAGCGCGACTTCACCTACGCGGCTCCGCTGTTCGTCACGGCCGAGTTCACGAACAACGAGACCGGAGAGATCAAGTCTCAGACGGTCTTCATGGGCGACTTCCCGCTCATGACCAACAAGGGCACCTTCGTCATCAACGGCACCGAGCGTGTCGTGGTGTCGCAGCTCGTCCGTTCCCCCGGTGTCTACTTCGACTCCTCCATCGACAAGACGTCCGACAAGGACATCTTCTCCGCCAAGATCATCCCCTCCCGGGGTGCCTGGCTGGAGATGGAGATCGACAAGCGCGACATGGTCGGCGTCCGCATCGACCGCAAGCGCAAGCAGTCCGTCACCGTCCTCCTGAAGGCGCTCGGCTGGACCACCGAGCAGATCCTCGAGGAGTTCGGCGAGTACGAGTCCATGCGCGCCACCCTGGAGAAGGACCACACCCAGGGCCAGGACGACGCGCTGCTCGACATCTACCGCAAGCTGCGCCCGGGCGAGCCGCCGACCCGTGAGGCCGCCCAGACGCTGCTGGAGAACCTCTACTTCAACCCCAAGCGCTACGACCTCGCGAAGGTCGGCCGCTACAAGGTGAACAAGAAGCTCGGCGCCGACGAGCCGCTCGACGCCGGTGTGCTCACCACCGACGACGTCATCGCCACGATCAAGTACCTGGTCAAGCTGCACGCCGGCGAGACCGAGACGATCGGCGAGTCCGGCCGTTCGATCGTGGTCGAGACCGACGACATCGACCACTTCGGCAACCGTCGTCTGCGCAACGTCGGCGAGCTCATCCAGAACCAGGTCCGCACGGGTCTGGCTCGTATGGAGCGCGTCGTGCGCGAGCGCATGACCACCCAGGACGTCGAGGCGATCACGCCGCAGACCCTGATCAACATCCGGCCGGTCGTCGCCTCCATCAAGGAGTTCTTCGGCACCAGCCAGCTGTCCCAGTTCATGGACCAGAACAACCCGCTCTCGGGCCTGACCCACAAGCGCCGCCTGTCGGCGCTGGGCCCCGGTGGTCTGTCCCGTGAGCGGGCCGGCTTCGAGGTCCGTGACGTCCACCCGTCGCACTACGGCCGCATGTGCCCGATCGAGACCCCCGAAGGCCCGAACATCGGTCTGATCGGCTCGCTCGCCTCCTACGGTCGCGTCAACGCGTTCGGTTTCGTCGAGACCCCGTACCGCAAGGTCATCGACGGTGTCGTCACCGACGAGGTCGACTACCTGACGGCCGACGAGGAAGACCGCTTCGTCATCGCGCAGGCCAACGCGGCCCTGTCCGAGGACATGCGCTTCACCGAGAACCGCGTCCTGGTCCGCCGTCGTGGCGGCGAGATCGACTACATCGCCGGCGGCGACGTCGACTACATGGACGTCTCCCCGCGCCAGATGGTGTCCGTCGCGACCGCGATGATCCCCTTCCTCGAGCACGACGACGCCAACCGTGCCCTCATGGGCGCGAACATGATGCGCCAGGCCGTTCCGCTCATCAAGGCGGAGGCCCCGCTCGTCGGCACCGGCATGGAGTACCGCTGTGCGGTCGACGCCGGCGACTCGATCCGTGCGGAGAAGGACGGTGTGGTCCAGGAGGTCTCGGCCGACTACATCACCGTCGCCAACGACGACGGCACGTACACCACGTACCGCGTCGCCAAGTTCTCCCGCTCGAACCAGGGCACCTCGGTCAACCAGAAGGTCATCGTCAACGAGGGTGACCGGATCGTCGAGTCCCAGGTCCTCGCGGACGGACCGGCGACCGAAGAGGGCGAGATGGCCCTCGGTAAGAACCTGCTCGTGGCGTTCATGCCGTGGGAGGGCCACAACTACGAGGACGCGATCATCCTGTCGCAGCGCCTCGTGCAGGACGACGTCCTCTCCTCGATCCACATCGAGGAGCACGAGGTCGACGCCCGTGACACCAAGCTCGGCCCCGAGGAGATCACCCGGGACATCCCGAACGTCTCCGAGGAGGTCCTGGCTGACCTCGACGAGCGCGGCATCATCCGCATCGGTGCGGACGTCGTCGCCGGTGACATCCTGGTCGGCAAGGTCACGCCCAAGGGTGAGACCGAGCTGACCCCGGAGGAGCGCCTGCTCCGCGCGATCTTCGGTGAGAAGGCCCGCGAGGTGCGTGACACCTCGCTCAAGGTCCCCCACGGTGAGATCGGCAAGGTCATCGGCGTCCGCGTCTTCGACCGCGAGGAGGGCGACGAGCTTCCTCCGGGCGTGAACCAGCTGGTCCGCGTCTACGTCGCCCAGAAGCGCAAGATCACCGACGGTGACAAGCTCGCCGGCCGTCACGGCAACAAGGGCGTCATCTCCAAGATCCTCCCGATCGAGGACATGCCGTTCCTGGAGGACGGCACCCCGGTCGACATCATCCTGAACCCGCTGGGTGTCCCGTCCCGAATGAACCCGGGACAGGTCCTGGAGATCCACCTCGGCTGGCTCGCCAGCCGAGGCTGGGACGTCTCCGGTCTGGGCGAGGAGTGGGCCGAGCGGCTGAAGTCCATCGGCGCCGACCGCGTCGAGCCCGGCACCAACGTCGCCACCCCCGTGTTCGACGGCGCCCGCGAGGACGAACTCGCCGGCCTCTTCGAGCACACCATCCCGAACCGAGACGGTGACCGCCTGGTCCTCCCGTCCGGCAAGGCGCGCCTGTTCGACGGCCGCTCCGGCGAGCCGTTCCCGGACCCGATCTCGGTCGGGTACATGTACATCCTCAAGCTCCACCACCTGGTCGACGACAAGCTCCACGCCCGTTCGACCGGTCCGTACTCGATGATCACGCAGCAGCCGCTGGGTGGTAAGGCACAGTTCGGTGGCCAGCGATTCGGTGAGATGGAGGTGTGGGCGCTCGAGGCGTACGGCGCCGCCTACGCCCTCCAGGAGCTGCTGACCATCAAGTCCGACGACGTCACCGGCCGAGTGAAGGTCTACGAGGCCATCGTCAAGGGCGAGAACATCCCCGAGCCGGGCATTCCCGAGTCCTTCAAGGTGCTCATCAAGGAAATGCAGTCGCTCTGCCTCAACGTGGAGGTGCTGTCCTCGGACGGCATGTCCATCGAGATGCGCGACACCGACGAGGACGTCTTCCGCGCGGCGGAGGAGCTCGGTATCGACCTGTCCCGGCGCGAGCCGAGCAGCGTCGAAGAGGTCTGACGGGCCTGACGGGGGGCTCACACCCTGAGCCCCCCGTCATCCCCGGGACCGTTCAGACCACTGATCAAGAGACACGACCCCGAAAGAGGGATTGACGCACAGTGCTCGACGTCAACTTCTTCGACGAGCTGCGGATCGGCCTTGCCACCGCGGACGACATCCGAACCTGGTCGCACGGCGAGGTCAAGAAGCCGGAGACCATCAACTACCGCACCCTGAAGCCCGAGAAGGACGGACTCTTCTGCGAGAAGATCTTCGGTCCGACCCGGGACTGGGAGTGCTACTGCGGCAAGTACAAGCGTGTCCGCTTCAAGGGCATCATCTGTGAGCGCTGTGGCGTCGAGGTCACGCGCGCCAAGGTGCGCCGTGAGCGGATGGGCCACATCGAGCTCGCCGCCCCCGTCACCCACATCTGGTACTTCAAGGGCGTCCCGTCGCGCCTGGGCTACCTGCTGGACCTCGCGCCGAAGGACCTTGAGAAGGTCATCTACTTCGCCGCGTACATGATCACGTTCGTCGACGACGAGCGCCGCCAGCGCGACCTGCCGTCGCTGGAGGCCCACGTCTCCGTCGAGCGCCAGCAGATCGAGAACCGTCGCGACGCCGACCTCGAAGGCCGTGCCAAGAAGCTCGAGTCCGACTTGGCCGAGCTTGAGGCCGAGGGTGCGAAGGCCGACGTGCGCCGCAAGGTGCGCGAGGGTGCCGAGCGCGAGATGAAGCAGCTCCGCGACCGCGCCCAGCGCGAGATCGACCGCCTCGACGAGGTGTGGGCCCGCTTCAAGAACCTCAAGGTCCAGGACCTTGAGGGCGACGAGCTGCTCTACCGCGAGCTGCGTGACCGCTTCGGCACGTACTTCGACGGCTGCATGGGCGCCGCCGCGCTGCAGAAGCGCCTGGAGTCCTTCGACCTGGAGGAGGAGGCCGAGCGCCTCCGCGAGATCATCCGTACCGGCAAGGGCCAGAAGAAGACCCGTGCGCTCAAGCGCCTCAAGGTCGTCTCCGCGTTCCTGCAGACCAGCAACAAGCCCAAGGGCATGGTCCTGGACTGCGTCCCGGTCATCCCGCCGGACCTGCGTCCGATGGTGCAGCTGGACGGTGGCCGCTTCGCGACCTCCGACCTGAACGACCTGTACCGCCGCGTGATCAACCGCAACAACCGCCTGAAGCGCCTTCTCGACCTCGGTGCACCCGAGATCATCGTGAACAACGAGAAGCGCATGCTCCAGGAGGCCGTGGACGCGCTCTTCGACAACGGTCGCCGCGGCCGCCCGGTGACGGGCCCCGGCAACCGCCCGCTGAAGTCCCTCAGCGACATGCTGAAGGGCAAGCAGGGTCGCTTCCGTCAGAACCTGCTCGGCAAGCGCGTGGACTACTCCGCGCGTTCCGTGATCGTCGTCGGCCCGCAGCTGAAGCTGCACCAGTGCGGTCTGCCGAAGGCCATGGCGCTGGAGCTCTTCAAGCCGTTCGTGATGAAGCGCCTGGTGGACCTGAACCACGCGCAGAACATCAAGAGCGCCAAGCGGATGGTCGAGCGCGGCCGCACGGTCGTGTATGACGTCCTGGAAGAGGTCATCGCGGAGCACCCGGTTCTGCTGAACCGTGCGCCCACGCTGCACCGCCTCGGCATCCAGGCCTTCGAGCCGCAGCTGGTCGAGGGCAAGGCCATCCAGATCCACCCGCTCGTCTGCACCGCGTTCAACGCGGACTTCGACGGTGACCAGATGGCCGTGCACCTGCCGCTCTCCGCGGAGGCGCAGGCCGAGGCCCGCATCCTGATGCTGTCCTCGAACAACATCCTCAAGCCGGCCGACGGCCGTCCGGTCACGATGCCGACGCAGGACATGGTCCTGGGTCTGTTCTTCCTGACCACCGACGGTGACCTGCGCGACACCAAGGGCGAGGGCCGCGCCTTCGGCTCCACGGCCGAGGCGACCATGGCGTTCGACGCCGGCGAGCTCGCGCTGCAGTCGTCCGTCGACATCCGCTTCCCGGTGGGCACCATCCCGCCGCGCGGCTGGGTGCCGCCGGTCGCCGAGGGCGGGGACGACGGCGTCGCCGAGCGCGAGTTCCAGCCGGGCGACAGCTTCCGCCTGCGCACCACCCTGGGCCGCGCGCTCTTCAACGAGCTGCTGCCCGAGGACTACCCGTTCGTCGACTACTCGGTGGGCAAGAAGCAGCTCTCCGAGATCGTCAACGACCTGGCGGAGCGCTACCCCAAGGTCATCGTGGCGGCGACGCTCGACAACCTGAAGGCGGCCGGCTTCCACTGGGCGACCCGTTCCGGTGTCACCGTGGCCATCTCCGACGTCGTCGTGCCCGAGGCCAAGAAGGCCATCGTCGCGGGCTACGAGGCGCAGGACGAGAAGGTTCAGAAGCAGTACGAGCGCGGTCTGATCACCAAGGACGAGCGCACGCAGGAGCTCATCGCGATCTGGACCAAGGCGACCAACGAGGTCGCCGAGGCGATGAACGCGAACTTCCCCAAGACGAACCCCATCTTCATGATGGTTGACTCGGGTGCCCGAGGAAACATGATGCAGATGCGACAGATCGCCGGTATGCGTGGTCTGGTGTCGAACGCGAAGAACGAGACCATCCCGCGTCCGATCAAGGCGTCCTTCCGCGAGGGCCTCACCGTTCTGGAGTACTTCATCTCCACGCACGGTGCCCGTAAGGGTCTGGCGGACACCGCCCTGCGTACCGCCGACTCGGGTTACCTGACCCGTCGTCTGGTGGACGTCTCGCAGGACGTGATCATCCGCGAGGAGGACTGCGGCACCGAGCGCGGCCTGAAGCTGAAGATCGCCGTTCGCGGCGAGGACGGCGTGCTGCGCAAGGCCGACGACGTCGAGACCTCGATCTACGCCCGCATGCTGGCCGAGGACGTCGTCATCGACGGCAAGGTCATCGCGCCGGCCAACGTCGACCTCGGTGACGTGCTCATCGACGCCCTGGTCGCCAACGGCGTGGAGGAGGTCAAGACCCGCTCGGTCCTGACCTGTGAGTCCGCGGTCGGCACCTGTGCCTTCTGCTACGGCCGCTCGCTGGCCACCGGCAAGCTGGTCGACATCGGTGAGGCCGTCGGCATCATCGCCGCCCAGTCCATCGGTGAGCCCGGTACCCAGCTGACGATGCGTACCTTCCACACCGGTGGTGTGGCCGGTGACGACATCACGCAGGGTCTGCCGCGTGTCGTCGAGCTCTTCGAGGCCCGTACCCCGAAGGGTGTCGCCCCGATCTCCGAGGCCGCCGGCCGCGTGCGGATCGAGGAGACCGAGAAGACGAAGAAGATCGTCATCACGCCCGACGACGGCAGCGACGAGACGGCGTTCCCGATCTCGAAGCGCGCCAAGGTCATCGTGCACGAGGGCGACCACGTCGAGGTGGGCCAGAAGCTCACCATGGGTGCCACCAACCCGCACGACGTGCTGCGCATCCTCGGCCAGCGTGCCGTCCAGGTCCACCTGGTCGGCGAGGTCCAGAAGGTCTACAACTCGCAGGGCGTGTCGATCCACGACAAGCACATCGAGATCATCATCCGGCAGATGCTGCGCCGCGTGACGATCATCGAGTCCGGCGACGCGGAGCTCCTGCCGGGCGAGCTGGTGGAGCGGTCGAAGTTCGAGACCGAGAACCGTCGTGTGGTCACCGAGGGCGGTCACCCCGCCTCCGGCCGTCCGCAGCTGATGGGTATCACCAAGGCCTCGCTCGCGACCGAGTCCTGGCTGTCGGCGGCGTCCTTCCAGGAGACGACCAGGGTCCTGACGGACGCGGCGATCAACGCCAAGTCCGACTCCCTGATCGGCCTCAAGGAGAACGTCATCATCGGTAAGCTCATCCCGGCCGGTACGGGCCTCGCCCGCTACCGCAACATCCGGGTGGAGCCCACCGAGGAGGCGAAGGCCGCGATGTACTCGGCCGTCGGTTATGACGACATCGACTACTCGCCCTTCGGCACCGGCTCCGGCCAGGCCGTCCCGCTGGAGGACTACGACTACGGCCCGTACAACGGCTAAGAGCTCGTAAGAAGAAGCCCCCCGCTGCTCCGCAAGGAGTGGCGGGGGCCTTTTTCGTTTCCGCGGGGGAGCCCGCCGCGGGTCTGCGAGGGCGCCGGCGGAGCGTCACCGCCGGCGCCGCAGGCGCGTCCAGGCCGGGACCGCGGCGAGGGCCAGGAGGGCCAGGGCTCCGCCGGCCAGGCCTGCGGTGAAGCCCTTCGGGGTGAAGGTGCAGGAGATCTCGGTGGTACTCGGGGGGAGGTCCACGGCCAGCAGGCCGTGGAAGGGCCTGACCGGGGCCGAGCAGCTCCACCCGGGGACGGCGGTGGTGGCGACGACGGCCGTGCCCCGGGTGCCCGCGGGGAAGGAGGCCGCGATGGAGTGGCCGCCGACGTCGACGGTGGTGGCGCCGGTGGCCTTGAGGCCGTCGACGGCCGCCGCGAGGGCCGCCCGGTCGAGGCAGCCCAGCGGGTGGGCTCCGGCGCCGGCCCCCTTCGTACGCGTGCGCACGCTGACCTCGACCTCGCCGGACGCCGGGACGGGGCCGAGCGGGGTCACCCCCGTCACCGCGCCCGCCAGCGGCTTCTCGGTGGCGCCGGCGCGGAGGGAGCCGTGGAGGGCGGGGGAGTACCAGTAGGCCTCGGAGCCGGGGCGGCAGCGGGCCGTGAACGTCCTGACCTCCGGGTTGCCGCCGCGGGTGACCTGCGGGACCTCGTAGACGGTGGCGCCGAGGACGGTCTCCTGGCGGGCGTAGACACTGTCCGCCGGATTCGGGGAGGCGTACGGTCCGGTGCGGACGGTGGCCAGCGGCGGCGCCGGGAACCGGTCGGCCGTCCAGCTGCCCGGCGCCGCCCCCGGACGGACCCGCGCGCCGATGGAGAAGATCGCGTCGAGCACCGGGTTGTCGGCGCCGAAGAAGGTCCGGCCGTCGTTCTTGAAGCCGTACCCCAGGGGCTGCAGGGCCCGGTAGGTCGCCTCGGGGAGGTAGCTGCTGTAGGACTGCGGCCCCTCCGCCCGGAGCGCCAGGGCGTCGTTGTACGCGGTCTGCGGCGCGCCCGAGTCGGTCCGGTGGGCGGGCCAGTCCTCGACCCCGCGCACGGCGTCGAAATGCTGTGCGATCGACCGGTTCGACGTGGCGATCGGCTTGGCCCAACGCTCGCGGGCCCGGCGGGCGTCGGCGCCGGCCGCGGCCGCGGTGGACTCCGCGAGGACGACACCGGCCATCAGCACGGCGGCCACCGGGACCAGGAAGCGGCGCTTCTCGCCGAGCCGCAGCAGGACCAGCGCCAGCAGCGAGACACCCCCGCCGCCGAGCACCGCCGGCCAGGTCCAGCCGCCGAAGTCGTCCGTGTGGCGCAGGGCGAAGGCAGCGGCGACCAGCAGGGCGGCGCTCAGGGCCAGGTGCAGCGGGCGCGGCCGGTTGGCCAGCGCCAGCCAGGCCAGGACCACCACCATCCCGCTGAACACGAAGGCCTCGCGGTACGGGTTGCCGTTCGGCACCGCCAGTCCGTGCCACACGTACTGCGTGGGCGGGAACTGGAAGGAGGCCAGCACCAGAGCGGTGGCGACCGCCCACACCAGGCGGGTGCGGCGCGCGACCCGGGTATTGAGAAGGAAGGAGCCGGCGAGGATCAGGCCGAGCGAGGCCACGTAGAGCCGGGGACGGCCGCCCCACAGGTGGGTGGCCGGGAGCATCCCCGCGAAGAAGACCTCGATCCGTACGGGGTCGAAGGCGGCGGCCCTGGTGGGCTGGGCGGCACCGCTGGACAGGAACGACGGCAGCAGCAGCGGGAGCGTGAGCAGGATTCCGGTCGCGGCGGCCGTCGCGGCCCGCCACAGGGCCAGCAGCCGCTCCCGGGCCGTCGTGTCGCGGGTGGCCAGGCGGATGGCCAGCAGCACGCAGGCGGCCATCGTGGCCATCATCGCGGTGTAGAAGTTCCCGAACCAGGCGAGTGCGACCAGCAGGGCCGCCCCCGGCCAGCGGCGCCCCTCCAGGCACCACTCGACGGCGATGCCGAGCATCGGGAGGGCGACCAGGCCCCAGAGCCACATCGGGATGTACGAGGCGTCGCTGAGCGCCCAGCCGCACAGGCCGTACGTCGCCCCGAGCACGCCCCGCTGCCACCAGGGGCCGGCGTGCAGCTTGCCGAGGTACACGGTCATCACGGCGGCGGCGGTGCCCATCGTGACCGGGGTGACCGCGAAGACGGCCAGGTCGACGTGGTCGCGCGGGACGAGGACGGCCAGCCAGGAGAACGGGTTGCCGAGGTAGGTGTGGTAGTCGGACAGGAACTGCTGTCCGAATCCGCCGCGCCAGGTGAAGAACAGGTCCCCGGCGGCCTGCCCGTGGACCAGGTCCCACAGCGCCCGGTGGAAGGGCACGTACTGGTTGGCCTGGTCGTTGATGGCTCGCCCGGTGTTGCCGAAGGGGAACGTCCCGCGCGCGACCCAGGCCGCGACGGCGGCGGACGCGGCGAGCAGGAAGGCCAACAGGGGACCGCGCAGGCGGGCGGAGAGGCGGACGGGTCCGCGGAGGGCCGGGGGGCGGTCCGCTGCGGTGGGCCGGGCGTCGACGGTGGTCGGCTCGGGTGCCACGGTCCCCAATGTGCTGCTCCCTGCTGATCGGCTCCCGGGCGCCCAGCGCCCGGGCAAGCTGTCAGTTTAGGGCGGCGGGGCGGCCCGTCGGGCCGAACGGCCCCCGTACCGCTTGCGCGCGGCGGATTTTCGTGCTGGGCATTTGTTTTGACCTACCTCTGTGAGGTAGGTACGCTCTGACCTTGTGCCTGGGGTGTGCCCTGGGCTCCCGCGCGCGCATAGACCCGCGGTGAGCCGAGAAGACCACACCGCGATCCGTGCCCCTCTCACCTCGGTGGAAGTGTGCAGGATCCGACACACCCGACCGCGTGGGTCGGCAACGTTCCAGGTTAGCTTCACTACACGGCACACAGAAACCGGAGAAGTAGTGCCTACGATCCAGCAGCTGGTCCGTAAGGGCCGGCAGGACAAGGTCGAGAAGACAAAGACTCCCGCGCTTGAGGCCTCGCCCCAGCGTCGCGGCGTCTGCACGCGTGTGTTCACGACCACCCCGAAGAAGCCGAACTCGGCGCTCCGTAAGGTCGCGCGTGTGCGTCTGACCTCCGGCATCGAGGTCACCGCTTACATTCCGGGTGAGGGACACAACCTGCAGGAGCACTCGATCGTGCTCGTGCGTGGTGGCCGTGTGAAGGACCTGCCGGGTGTTCGTTACAAGATCATCCGCGGTGCGCTTGACACCCAGGCTGTCAAGAACCGCAAGCAGGCCCGCAGCCGCTACGGCGCCAAGAAGGAGAAGTAAGAATGCCTCGTAAGGGCCCCGCCCCGAAGCGCCCGGTCATCATCGACCCGGTCTACGCATCTCCTCTGGTGACCTCGCTCATCAACAAGATCCTCCTGAACGGCAAGCGCTCCACCGCCGAGCGCATCGTTTACGGCGCCATGGAAGGCCTCCGCGAGAAGACCGGCAACGACCCGGTCATCACGCTGAAGCGCGCGCTGGAGAACGTCAAGCCGTCCCTCGAGGTCAAGTCCCGCCGTGTCGGTGGCGCGACCTACCAGGTTCCCGTCGAGGTCAAGCCGGGTCGCCAGTCGACCCTGGCGCTGCGCTGGCTCGTGGGTTACTCCCGCGCCCGTCGTGAGAAGACCATGACCGAGCGCCTCATGAACGAGCTGCTCGACGCCTCCAACGGTCTTGGCGCTGCCGTCAAGAAGCGCGAGGACACGCACAAGATGGCCGAGTCCAACAAGGCCTTCGCGCACTACCGCTGGTAGTCCCACCCCACATCGAGACCGAGAGAAGACCGAAGCCTTATGGCTACCACTTCGCTTGACCTGGCCAAGGTCCGCAACATCGGGATCATGGCCCACATCGACGCGGGCAAGACGACCACCACCGAGCGCATCCTGTTCTACACCGGTGTGTCGTACAAGATCGGTGAGGTCCACGACGGCGCCGCCACGATGGACTGGATGGAGCAGGAGCAGGAGCGTGGTATCACCATCACGTCTGCCGCCACCACCTGCCACTGGCCGCTCGAAGATGTTGACCACACCATCAACATCATCGACACCCCGGGTCACGTCGACTTCACCGTCGAGGTGGAGCGTTCGCTCCGCGTCCTCGACGGCGCCGTCACCGTCTTCGACGGTGTGGCCGGCGTCGAGCCGCAGTCCGAGACCGTCTGGCGTCAGGCGGACCGCTACGGCGTTCCGCGTATCTGCTTCGTCAACAAGCTCGACCGCACCGGCGCCGAGTTCCACCGCTGCGTCGACATGATCACGGACCGCCTCGGTGCGGTTCCGATCGTCATGCAGCTCCCCATCGGTGCCGAGGCCGACTTCCAGGGTGTCGTCGACCTCGTCCGCATGAAGGCGCTCGTCTGGTCCGCCGAGGCGACCAAGGGCGAGATGTACGACATCGTCGACATCCCGGCCAGCCACACCGAGGCCGCTGAGGAGTGGCGCGGCAAGCTGGTCGAGACCGTCGCCGAGAACGACGAAGAGATGATGGAGCTCTTCCTCGAGGGCATCGAGCCCACCGAGGACCAGCTGCACGCCGCCGTCCGTCGTATCATCCTCGGCTCCGGCAAGGGCAAGGGCGAGCCCACGATCACCGCGGTGTTCTGTGGCACGGCGTTCAAGAACAAGGGTGTCCAGCCCCTGCTCGACGCTGTCGTCCGTTACCTGCCGTCGCCGCTGGACATCGAGGCCATCGAGGGCCACGACGTCCGCGACGCCGAGACGGTCGTGAAGCGCAAGCCGTCCGACGAGGAGCCCCTCGCCGCGCTCGCGTTCAAGATCATGAGCGACCCGCACCTCGGTAAGCTCACCTTCGTCCGGGTTTACTCGGGCCGCCTGGAGGCCGGCACCGCGGTGCTGAACTCCGTCAAGGGCAAGAAGGAGCGCATCGGCAAGATCTACCGCATGCACGCGAACAAGCGTGAGGAGATCGACTCGGTGGGCGCCGGCGACATCGTCGCCGTGATGGGCCTGAAGCAGACCACCACCGGTGAGACGCTGTGCGACGACAAGCAGCCCGTGATCCTGGAGTCCATGGACTTCCCGGCTCCGGTCATCCAGGTCGCCATCGAGCCCAAGTCCAAGGGTGACCAGGAGAAGCTGGGTGTCGCCATCCAGCGTCTCGCGGAGGAGGACCCCTCCTTCCACGTTCACTCGGACGAGGAGACGGGCCAGACCATCCTCGGCGGAATGGGCGAGCTGCACCTTGAGGTGCTGGTCGACCGCATGAAGCGCGAGTTCAAGGTCGAGGCCAACGTCGGCAAGCCGCAGGTCGCCTACCGCGAGACGATCCGCAAGGCCGTCGAGCGTCACGACTACACCCACAAGAAGCAGACCGGTGGTACCGGTCAGTTCGCCAAGGTGCAGATCGCGATCGAGCCCATCACCGAGGCCGACGGCCCGGCGTACGAGTTCGTGAACAAGGTCACCGGCGGTCGTGTGCCGAAGGAGTACATCCCTTCGGTGGACGCGGGTGCGCAGGAGGCCATGCAGTTCGGCATCCTGGCCGGCTACGAGATGACGGGCGTTCGCGTCACGCTTCTCGACGGCGGCTACCACGAGGTCGACTCCTCCGAGCTCGCCTTCAAGATCGCCGGTTCGCAGGCCTTCAAGGAGGCCGCGCGCAAGGCTTCGCCCGTTCTGCTCGAGCCGATGATGGCCGTTGAGGTCACCACGCCCGAGGAGTCCATGGGCGATGTCATCGGTGACATCAACTCCCGCCGTGGCCAGATTCAGGCCATGGAGGACCGTCACGGAGCCAAGATCGTCAAGGGCCTCGTGCCCCTGTCGGAGATGTTCGGCTACGTCGGCGACCTCCGCAGCAAGACCTCGGGTCGCGCCAGCTACTCGATGCAGTTCGACTCCTACGCCGAGGTTCCCCGGAACGTCGCCGAGGAGATCATCGCGAAGGCCAAGGGCGAGTAACTCTTCGGAGTACACGCTTTAGGCTTGTCACCGGCAGCCTCTGGGGCAACAGGAGCCACTCCCGTTGCCCCGGGGACCGGCCGGCTTTCCAGCAAAGATCACCTGGCGCCGATCTGTAAGGCGTACAGAACCACTCTCCAGGAGGACCCCCGTGGCGAAGGCGAAGTTCGAGCGGACTAAGCCGCACGTCAACATCGGCACCATCGGTCACATTGACCACGGTAAGACGACCCTCACGGCCGCCATTACCAAGGTGCTGCACGACGCGTACCCGGACCTGAACGAGGCCTCGGCCTTCGACCAGATCGACAAGGCTCCTGAGGAGCGCCAGCGCGGTATCACCATCTCCATCGCGCACGTCGAGTACCAGACCGAGGCGCGTCACTACGCCCACGTCGACTGCCCGGGTCACGCGGACTACATCAAGAACATGATCACCGGTGCCGCGCAGATGGACGGCGCCATCCTCGTGGTCGCCGCCACCGACGGCCCGATGCCGCAGACCAAGGAGCACGTGCTCCTGGCCCGCCAGGTCGGCGTTCCGTACATCGTCGTCGCCCTGAACAAGGCCGACATGGTGGACGACGAGGAGATCCTGGAGCTCGTCGAGCTCGAGGTCCGTGAGCTGCTCTCCGAGTACGAGTTCCCGGGCGACGACCTGCCGGTCGTCCGCGTCTCCGCGCTGAAGGCGCTCGAGGGCGACAAGGAGTGGGGCGAGAAGCTTCTCGGCCTCATGACCGCCGTCGACGAGTCGATCCCGACCCCGCCGCGTGACACCGACAAGCCGTTCCTCATGCCCGTCGAGGACGTCTTCACGATCACCGGTCGCGGTACGGTCGTCACCGGCCGTATCGAGCGTGGTGTCCTGAAGGTCAACGAGACCGTCGACATCATCGGTATCAAGGAAGAGAAGACCACCACCACGGTCACCGGTATCGAGATGTTCCGCAAGCTGCTCGACGAGGGCCAGGCCGGTGAGAACGTCGGTCTGCTCCTCCGTGGCATCAAGCGCGAGGACGTCGAGCGCGGCCAGGTCATCATCAAGCCGGGTTCGGTCACCCCGCACACCGAGTTCGAGGCCCAGGCCTACATCCTGTCGAAGGACGAGGGTGGCCGTCACACCCCGTTCTTCAACAACTACCGTCCGCAGTTCTACTTCCGTACCACGGACGTCACGGGTGTCGTCACCCTGCCGGCCGGCACGGAGATGGTCATGCCGGGCGACAACACCGAGATGTCGGTCGCGCTGATCCAGCCGGTCGCCATGGAGGAGGGCCTGAAGTTCGCCATCCGTGAGGGTGGTCGTACCGTGGGCGCCGGCCAGGTCACCAAGATCACGAAGTAATTCGGGTTCTGACCTGGTAGCCCGTTGACCGGGCGCCACGTTCCACTGGAGGGCCCCGGCCCACCGCCTCGGCGGTGGGGCGGGGCCCTTCGGCGTTGCGGCCGGCGGTCGCGGCCGGACCGGCCCGGACACACCAGAAGGGCCGCACCCCGTCCTGCGGGGTGCGGCCCTTCTGCGTACGCGGGCGGCGCGTCAGTTCACGCGCAGCGACTCGGTGAACTCGACACAGGCGGCGTGGTCGGGCAGCAGTCCGGTCGAGATGGCTTCGGCCAGCGACGGGGCGGCCTCGTCGCGCGCGGACAGCTGCGGGAACTCGGCGGGCCACTCGATGCCCAGGTCCGGGTCGAGCGGGTGCACCGAGTGCTCGCCGGTGGGGTTGTACGTCTCCGAGCAGAGGTACGACAGGGTCGCGTCGTCGGTCAGGGCGCAGAAGCCGTGGCCGAGCCCCTCGGGGATGTAGACGGCGCGGCGGTCGGCGTCGTCGAGGCGGACGCCCTCCCAGCGGCCGAAGGTGGGCGAGCCCACCCGCAGGTCCACGATGACGTCGAGCACGGCGCCGCGCACGCAGGTCACGTACTTGGCCTGGCCGCGCGGCACGTCGGCGAAGTGGATGCCGCGAACCACGCCCGCGGCGGAGACGGAGAGGTTCGCCTGCGCCAGGTTCAGCGGGTGGCCGACGACCTCCGCCAGGCGGTCGAAGCGGTACCACTCGGTGAACAGGCCGCGCGGGTCGCCGTGCAGCTGCGGGGTCACCTCGAAGGCGCCGGCGATGGAGAGTTCGCGGAACTTCACTTGCCCTCCTCCTCGTCCAGCAGGGCCAGGAGGTAGGTGCCGTAGCCGCTCTTGGTCAACGGCTCGGCGAGCGAACGCAGTTGGGCGGAGTCGATCAGGCCGGCCCGCCAGGCCGCCTCTTCGATGCAGCCGATCTTGAAGCCCTGGCGTTCCTCGATCACGCGGACGAACTCGGAGGCCTGGACCATCGAGACGAAGGTGCCGGTGTCGAGCCAGGCGGTGCCGCGGTCCAGGATGGTGACGTTCAGTTCGCCGGCCTGGAGGTAGGCGTCGTTGACGGCGGTGATCTCCAGCTCGCCGCGGGCGCTGGGCTTGAGCCCCCTGGCTATCTCCACGACCTGGTTGTCGTAGAAGTACAGACCCGGCACCGCGTAGCGGGACTTGGGCTTGACCGGCTTCTCCTCGATGGAGATGGCCTGGCCCTTCTCGTCGAACTCCACGACGCCGTAGGCGGTCGGGTCCGCCACCGGGTACGCGAACACCCGGCCGCCCTTGGCGTCGGTGTGCTGGGCGAGGCGGGTGCCGAGGCCGCTGCCGTGGAAGATGTTGTCGCCGAGGATCAATGCGACGGACTCGTCGCCGATGAAGTCGGCGCCGAGGACGAACGCCTGGGCGATGCCCTCCGGGCGCTCCTGGACGGCGTACTCCAACCGCAGTCCGAACTGCGAACCGTCGCCGAGCAGCCGCTCGAACTGGTCACGGTCTTCAGGGGTGGTGATGATCAGGATCTCGCTGATTCCCGCCATGACCAGGGTGGAGAGCGGGTAGTAGATCATCGGCTTGTCGAAGACGGGCAGCAGCTGCTTCGAGACGGCCCGAGTCAGCGGCCAGAGTCGCGATCCGGTGCCACCGGCCAAAAGGATTCCACGCATGGGTGAACCCTATGCGAGAGGGCCGCGGCGGTCCGACCGTCCGGCGTGTGACGTTCGGCAGGCGGCTAGACTCTTCGTATTATGCGCATCCTCGTGACCGGCGGCGCCGGCTTCATCGGTTCAGAATTCGTCCGCCAGCAGCTCGGTGCAGACGCCACGGCGCAGGTCACCGTCTTCGACAAGCTGACCTACTCGGGCGTCGAGGCGAACCTCGCTCCGGTCGCGGGCCACAGCGGATACCGCTTCGTCCAGGGCGACATCTGCGACGCCGAGGCCGTCGACCAGGTGATGGCCGGCCACGACGTGGTCGTGCACTTCGCCGCCGAGTCCCACGTGGACCGGTCGATCGCCGGTGCGGGCCCCTTCGTCATGACGAACGTCGTCGGCACCCAGGTGCTGCTGGACGCCGCCCGCAAGCACGGGGTCGGCCGCTTCGTCCACATCTCCACCGACGAGGTCTACGGATCGATCAGCGAGGGCTCCTGGACGGAGGAGTGGCCGCTGGTGCCGAACTCCCCCTACTCCGCCTCCAAGGCATCCTCCGACCTGTTGGCGCTGGCGTACGCGCGCACCCACGGCATGGACGTGGTGGTCACCCGCTGCTCCAACAACTACGGGCACTACCAGTTCCCGGAGAAGGTCATCCCGCTGTTCGTCTCGAACCTGATGGACGGCAAGAAGGTCCCGCTGTACGGCAACGGCGGAAACGTCCGCGACTGGCTGCACGTCTCCGACCACTGCCGGGGCATCGACCTGGCCATGCGTAAGGGCCGGGCCGGCGAGGTCTACAACATCGGTGGCGGCACCGAGCTCACCAACAAGGAGCTCACCGGCGTCCTGCTGGAGGCCGCGGGCCTGGGCTGGGACATGGTCGAGCACGTCGAGGACCGCAAGGGCCACGACCTGCGCTACTCCATCGACATCAGCAAGATCGGCGCCGAGCTGGGTTACGCCCCCCAGGTCACCTTCGAGGACGGCATCAAGGCCACCATCGCGTGGTACCGCGAGAACCGCGCCTGGTGGGAGCCGCTGAAGGCGAAGGCGGCCCTGCAGAAGTGAGCGCCAACTCGTCGTCCGGGCACTGGCTCGTCACCGGCGCCGGCGGGATGCTCGGCCGGGACGTCCTGACCGTCCTGAAGCGCGCCGGGATCGAGGCCGTGGGCCGCAACCGCGCCGATCTCGACATCACCGACCCGGCCGCGGTCCGGGCCGCGGTCGAGGGCGCTGCCGTGGTCGTGAACTGCGCTGCCTGGACGGACGTCGACGGTGCCGAGAGCGCCGAGGAGGCCGCGACGGCCGTCAACGGCACCGCCGTGCGCGTCCTCGCCGAGGCGTGCGCCGCCGCCGGCGTGCGGCTGATCCACGTCTCCACCGACTACGTGCTGCCCGGCGATGCCTCGGAGCCGTACCGCGAGGACGCCGTGACCGGCCCGGTCAACGCCTACGGACGCTCCAAGCTGGTCGGCGAGCAGGCCGTCACCGAACTGCTGCCGCAGGACGGCTACGTCGTACGGACCGCCTGGCTGTACGGCGAGCACGGGCCGAACTTCGTCGCCACCATGCTGAAGCTGGCCGCCCAGCGCGACTCGCTCGACGTGGTCGACGATCAGCACGGCCAACCCACCTGGTCCTACGCGCTCGCCGGCCGGCTGGTCGACCTCGGACTGGCCGCCCTCCGGGGCCGGGCCGCCGGCGGGATCTACCACGGCACCGCGAGCGGCCGGACCACCTGGAGGGGACTGGCCCGCGAGGCCTACCGCCTGAGCGGTCTGGATCCCGAGCGGATCCGGCCGACGACCTCCGAGGCGTTCGTCCGCCCCGCCGCCCGCCCCGCCTTCAGCGTGCTCGCACACGACGCGTGGCAGCAGAAGGCCGGACTGGAGCCGCTTGCCGACTGGCGCGAACAGCTGGCCCTGGCGCTGGCCACCCCCGGCTTCGCCGCACTCGCCGAGGCGGCCCGGGACGGCCGCGCGGGATGAAGACCCTGCTGAACAAGCTGAGTGCGGCCCTGCCGCCGGGCACCGTCGCGGTGGCCGGCGGCACCGTCGTGCTCGGCGGCGCCTCGTACGCCCACCTGGGCGTGGCCGGTCACAGCCTGTCCGATGCGGGCTATGCCAACGTCTCGGTGCTGTGGACGATCGTGATGTCCCTCGGCATCGGCATCTTCTTCCCCCTGGAGCAGGAGCTCACCCGGATCGTCTCCGCCCGGGTGGTCCTCGGCCAGGGCGCCGCCCCGGTGCTCCGCCGTGCCGGACAGCTCACCGCCGGAATCCTCGGCGCGACCCTGCTGGTTCTCGGCCTCGGCGCCGGCCCCCTGGCCGACCTGCTGTTCCACGGGGACCGCGCCCTGGTCGCCGCGCTCGGCGCCGCCTTCACCGGCATGGCCGTCTGCTACCTCACCCGCGGCGTGCTGGCGGGCCTCGGCCGCTTCGGCGCCTACGGCACCCAGCTCGCCGTCGACGGCGGGCTGCGGATCGTGCTCGCCTTCGGGTGCGCCCTCCTCGGACTGCACTCGGCACTGGCCTTCAGTCTCATCCTGGCCGTCGCGCCGGTGGTGGCGACGCTGGTGACGCTGCCCCCGCTGCTGCGCGCGGTCGGTCCGGGCGAGCAGATCGCCTGGCGGGAACTGTGCGGCGGCCTCGGCCTGCTGGTCTGCGCGACGCTGCTGTCCCAACTGGTCGTGAACGCGGCCGTGATGAGCACCAAGCTGCTGGCGCCGTCCGACAGCGCGCTGATCGCGGCGCTGATGAGCGCGACGGTCCTCGCACGTGTTCCGCTCTTCGTCTTCGGCTCGCTCCAGGCCTCGCTGCTCAGCGGCCTGACCGCGGCCTTCACCGCCGGCGACCGCGTGGCCTTCTGGGCGATGCTGCGCCGGATCGCGATGGTGGTCGGGGCGCTCGGCCTGCTCGGCGGCCTGCCCGCCACCGCCCTCGGCCCCTGGCTCATCGAGGTGCTCTTCGGCATCCAGGACCCGGTACTGGGAAGCTTCGACTTCTTCCTGCTGTCCGCGGGCACCGCGGCGTACATGTTCGCGATGGTGCTGGGACAGGCGCTCATGGTATTCAAGCGCCACAACCTCCAGTTGCTCTGCTGGGCCCTCGGTACCGCGGTCCTGGTGGGCATCACCCTGATCCCCGGCGAGGTGGCCGTGCGCGTGATCGTCGCCTACGCCGTGGGCTCGACCGCCACCGTGCTCGCTATGCTGGCAGCCCTCAGGCTGAGCTTCCCCGGAGCCGCGGCCGCAGCCGGTGAAGCCCCCCGGCAGTCGGCCGACACCGATACCGGCGCCGCGGGTGTGGGCGCGGTCGGGAGATGACCATGCCGGCCCACGACGTCACACCGATCACCGAGCACTCGTACGTGCCACATTCCGCTGGAGCTACCGTGTCCCAATACGACGATGTCTGGCTGGTCATACCGGCCTATAACGAGGGCCAGGTGATCGCCGATGTGGTCGAGGGGGCCCGCAAGACGTTCCCCAACATCGTCGTCGTCGACGACGGCAGCACGGACGACTCGGCCGAGCACATAGCGACCACGGGTGCCCACCTGGTCCGCCACCCGGTGAACCTGGGTCAGGGCGCGGCCCTCCAGACCGGTCTGAAGTACGCGCTCGCCCAGCCCGGTTCCCGCTACTTCGCGACCTTCGACGCCGACGGTCAGCACCAGACCAAGGACGTCGAGACGATGGTCGGCGTGCTGCGGCGGGACGAGGCCGACGTGGTGCTCGGCTCGCGCTTCATCGAGCAGAACGGCCAGGTGCCGTGGATCAAGCAGGTCGTCCTGCGCACGGCCGCCGCGGTCAGTCCCACCGCCCGCAAGCTCAAGCTCACCGACGCGCACAACGGTCTGCGCGTCCTGAGCCGGAAGGCCGCCGAGCAGCTGAACATCACCATGAACGGCATGGCGCACGCCTCGGAGCTGGTCGGTTTCCTGGCGGGTTCCGACCTGCGGGTCACCGAGGTTCCGGTGGACATCCTCTACACCGAATACTCGCGCTCCAAGGGCCAGTCCCTCATCAACGGCGTGAACATCATCTTTGACATTTCGCTGCGGGAGCGTGGGCGTCGATGAAGTACTTCTGGATCCAGCTCGTCCTGATCGTCGGCTCCGTGTCGATGGCCCTGGTGTTCATCCGGACGTGGAGCCAGGCGAAGAACCGGGCCTGGAAGCGCATCGCCTTCTCCCTGTTCGTCATCGTCAACGTGTACGCCGTGCTCCGTCCGACGGACGTCACCTGGCTCGCCCAGAAGCTCGGCGTCGGCCGCGGCACCGACCTCGTGCTCTACGTGATGGTCCTGGCGATGGGCTTCCTCACGCTCAACACCTTCCTGCGGTTCCGCTCGCTGGAGAAGAAGATCACCGACCTCGCCCGGACGGTGGCCATCAACGAGGGCATGCGCCACAACGACGAGCGCCTGGCCCCCGAGCCCGGTGCCGCCGGCGACACCACGGCCGACGCCGACTCCGTGAAGGCCTGAACGCCCATGGTGACCTTCGACTTCATGCTCCCCTACTACGGGGACGTGCAACTGATGCAGGACGCCGTCCGCAGCGTCCTGGCGCAGACGGACCGGGACTTCCGCCTCGTCGTGATCGACGACGGCAAGGAACCCGACGTACCGGGCTGGTTCGCCGCGCTCGGCGACGACCGCGTGCACTACACGCGCAACGAGCAGAACCTCGGCATCACCAAGAACTTCCAGAAGTGCGTACGGCTGTCCGAGGCCGACCACGTGGTCATCATGGGCTGCGACGACGTGCTGCACCCGCACTACCTGGAGACCGTCCGCGCGATCATCGAGGAGCGGCCGGGTATCGGCATGGTCCAGCCCGGCGTCGAGGTCATCGACGGCACCGGCCGGGTGGTCCAGGGCGGCCTCGCCGACACCACCAAGAAGCGGCTGTACGCACCCCAGGTGAAGGGCCGCCGCCTGATGGCCGGCGAGGAACTGGCCGCCAGCGTGCTGCGCGGCAACTGGCTCTACTTCCCCTCGATCGCCTGGCGCGGCGAGGTGCTGCGCAAGGTGAACTTCCGGGACGACTACTCGGTCATCCAGGACCTCGCGCTCGTGGTCGACCTGCTCGAAGCCGGGGAGCAGATGGTCATCGACAACTCCACGACCGTCTTCCAGTACCGCCGGCACGCCGTCAGCGAGTCGTCGGTCCAGGCCTTCTCCGGCACCCGCTTCGCCGAGGCCGAGCGCTACTTCACCGCGGTGGCCGCCCGTATGGACGCCCGCGGCTGGCCGAAGGCGGCCCGCGCGGCGCGCTTCCACAGCGCCTCCCGGCTGCACGCGCTGACCATGCTCCCCGGAGCCCTGCGCAGCGGCAACAAGGAGGGTGCCCGCACGCTGGCGAAGCACGCCTTCACCTCGGGCCAGAACTGATTCAGACTCCGCCCACCACGAAACGGAACGAGATGACACACCTGGCCCCCGAGACGGTCGGCGAAGCCGGCGCCGCGGACCGGCGTCCTGGCGCACCGGCGCAGGGCGACAGCCGCCCCCCGGCGTCGCGGGGCCGGGAGTGGCTGTCGCGGCGGTGGGTGCGGATCCTGGCCGAGGTCGTCGTCAGCGTGGTCGCGGCCCTCGGGTACACGCTGCTCAGCCGGCACATCAGCGTCAACCCGATGAACCGGCTCGGGCAGGTCAGCGGTCTGGCCAAGCTCCAGCTGTACGCGGCCGTCCTCGGACTCCCGCTGCTCGGCGTGCTGCTGTACACGGCCTACCGGGGCCCGGTCCTGCGCCACGAGTTCGTCAAGCGACTCGTCTGCGGCGCCGTGGCCGGGCTGGCCACCGGCGTCGTGGCCGGCGGTGTCGTCGTGGCGCTGCGCGGCACCCCGTACCCGCTCGGCGGGCAGGAGGGCGACCCGAGCGTCCTGGTGGAGATGGCCAACTCGTTCCTGTCGGGCGAGGGCGTGTCGGGCATCTACCCGCCCGCGTTCCCGGCGCTCATCGCCCTGTGGGCCAAGGTCCGCTACGACGGCCTCGGCACCGCCGGCTTCGCCCTGCACGACCTGCAGATCATCTGCAGCGCCCTGGTCGGCCCGATGGCGTACCTGTCCTGGCGCCTGCTGCTCCGCCCCTTCTGGGCGCTGCTGATCGCCGTCCCGGCGGCCGTGCTCTTCCTCGACCCGATCCGCCCGTACAGCCACGTCGTCATGATCGTGCTGCTGCCGCTCCTCGGGTACTGCTTCCGCGAGCTGCGCCGGTCGGCCGGCCGCACCCCGAAGTCCCTGGTCCTGCGGGGCACGGCCCTCGGCGCGGTCTTCGGCGCGCTCTTCCTCTGGTACTCGGGCTGGTACGTCTGGGCCGCGCCCGGCGCCGCCGTCCTCTTCCTCTTCCTCTTCCCGTGGCGGGCCGGCGCCCCCGCGGTGAAGCGGGCGGCGCTGTTCGTCGGGTCGGTACTGATCACGGCCGGGGTCATCGGCGCCCCGCTGCTCTACCAGATGGCACGGCTGGGCGCGCAGACCCCGGACCGGTACGCCTACCTCGGCGTGTACGCCGACCCCGGCTACGTCCTGGGCTGGATCTCCGACCGGACCGGCTACATCACCTACGACCAGTGGCCCGTCTCCGGGGAGATGGCGGGCCAGACCGGGTTCGCGCTGCTGCTGATCCTCGGTGTGGGCCTCGGGGTCGGCCTCGGCCTGCGCAGTGTCATGGTCCGTACCGCCGCGGCGGTCCTCGCCGGTGCCTGGCTCGCCCGCTTCTGGTTCGCCTCGCACATGGCCCACGACAAGGCGGTCCAGCTCTTCCCGCGGACCACCTGGATCATCATGTACTCGCTGATGATCCTGGCCGTCCTCGGTGTGATGACGGCGGTCCAGCGCGGCTCGGGCTGGACCGAGCGGACCCTGCGGCCGGCCGCCGCCTCCCCGTCGGCCCGGGTCATCCCGCGGCGGACGATCCGTCAGCTCTCGGCCGGCATGGTGTGTGCGGTCGCGCTGTTCGCCACCATGGGCGCCTCCTGGTCGGCCAACCGCTACATGCCGACGCACGAGGACACCGACCTCATGGGCCTCGACGCCTGGCGCGCGCACACCATCAAGCTGCCGAACGGCACGTGCCCGCGCTTCGCGCCGGACAAGAACAACTGCGAGGACCTTCAGGTCAAGCTGTGGAAGCAGCACGAGGACCGCGGCGAGATCTGGTGCGCCAACATCGTGGCGAAGGACTGGCCCGCGATCTGCGGCCGCAAGGCGCCGTTCAAGGACAAGTCGGTGGAATAGCACCCCCGTACGAACCGGCTGCGACGTGCGTCACGTGTGCAACCCCCCTCCCGCCCCGATGGGCCGTGACCCCGGACAGTAGGATCCGGTCGGTCGGTAGTGTCATGTGGCGGGATTGGCATAGGGGTTGGGGACAACTTGAAGATAGGTCGTGCGCGCGGGACGGCTCTGGCCGCCGCGCTGGGCGTCGTGGCGGTCCTGGGCATCCAGGGCTTCGCCAACGGCACGGGCAGTTCCGGCGAGGGCGACGTATCGCCCTACAGCGCCCGCGCCCGTGAGAAGGGCCCGGTCGAGGGGGAACTGCACAAGATCGCTCTCAAGCCCAAGGGAAGGGGCGAGGCCGTCCTCGCCCAGCAGGACACCGAGCCGTTCGGGCTCCTCGGCGTCTCCTGGAACGACCCCGAGGCCGAGGTGAAGGGCAAGATCGAGGCCCGCACCCGTGACGCCGACAGCGGCAAGTGGTCGAAGTGGGTCGTGCTGGAGCAGGCCGAGGCCGAACTCGACGGCAAGCGCCCGGGACTGCGCGGCGCCACCGAGCCCGTCTGGGTCGGCCCGTCCGACGGCGCCGAGGTGCGGGTGACCGGGGGCGGCGCCCTGCCCGCGGGCATGGAGCTGAACCTGGTCGACCCGGGTGCCGGCGCCGCGAAGGCCAAGAAGAACAACAACCTGGGTCTCGGCCCGGCCGCCTTCGCCCTCCCCGCCGCGGACCCCGCGCCGACGACGCCGGGACCGGAGTCGACCGCCCCGCGCCCGGACGTGGTCTCCCGCGTCCAGTGGGGCGCCGACGAGTCCCTGAACGACGAGGGCCCGATCTACCTGCCCGGCGGGAAGATCAAGGCCGTCTTCGTCCACCACACCGCGGCCACCACGCCCTACGAATGCACCGAGTCCGCGGCCATCGTCCGCAGCCTGCACGTCTACCACGTACAGGGCAACGGCTGGCGCGACCTCGGCTACAACTTCCTCGTCGACAAGTGCGGGACGATCTTCGAGGGCCGGCAGGGCGGTGTGGACCAGCCCGTCCAGGGCGCCCACACCTACGGCTGGAACTCCGAGTCGACGAGCGTCTCCGTCCTCGGTGACTACACCAGCGCCGGGGCCTCCGCCGCCGCGCTGGGCGCCATCTCCAAGGTCGCCGCCTACAAGCTGGGCCAGTACGACGGCGACATGAACGGCACCGCGGTGCTGACCGCGGGCGCCACGCAGGCGAACTACTTCGGCAAGAGCTACACCGCCGGACAGCAGTACGAGTTCAAGTCGCTCTCCGGCCACCGGGACGGCTTCAACACCCAGTGCCCGGGCAACTCGCTCTACCCGCAGCTCGAAGCGCTCCGCCAGACGGGCCCCGCGGCCCAGCTGAAGATCGCCTCGGTGAACGGCGCGACGGCCTCGCCGGGTGCCACCCTCCCGAGCGGCGCCGCCCTGACGGTCGACTGGACCACCAGCACGGCCACCGGCCGACTGGCCAAGTTCGAGCTGCTCGTGGACGGCGAGGCCACCGCGGTGACCGACGCCGCGGCCCGCAAGGCGACCACCGTCGTCACCGACGGCAAGCACGAGGTCCGGGTCCGGGCGACCGCCGCGAACGGCAAGGTCTCCACGAGCCTCGCGGTCACCGTCGAGGCGGACGTCAAGGGCGCCAAGTTCGTCCCCCTGAGCCCGAAGCGCCTGATGGACACCCGCGAGGGCCTCGGTGTCCGCAAGGGCCCGGTCGGCAGCGGCGAAGTGGTCACCCTGCCGGTGGCCGCCGCCACCGGCGGCACGCCCACCGCGGTGGTGCTGAACGTGACGGCGACGAACCCGACGCAGCCGAGCTTCGTGTCGGTGTACCCGAGCGGCACGGCCCGCTCCAGCGCCTCGAACCTGAACTTCACCCCGGGCCAGACGATCCCCAACCTGGTGGTCGTGCCGGTCGTGGACGGCAAGGTGAGCTTCTACAACAACCAGGGCACCGTCGACCTGATCGCCGACATCACCGGTTACTTCACCTCGACCGCCGACGGCGCCACGCAGACCAACTTCGGTCCGAAGCGCCTGATGGACACCCGTACCGGCACCGGCGTCCCGGCCGCTCCGGTCGGCAGCGGCGGCGTGGTCACCCTGCCCGTGGCGGGCGTCGACGGCATCCCGGCCAGCGGTGTGAAGGCCGTCGTGCTGAACGTGACGGCGACGAACCCGACGCAGCCGAGCTTCGTGTCGGTGTACCCGAGCGGCACGGCCCGCTCCAGCGCCTCGAACCTGAACTTCACCCCGGGCCAGACGATCCCCAACCTGGTGGTCGTGCCGGTCGTGGACGGCAAGGTGAGCTTCTACAACAACCAGGGCACCGTCGACCTGATCGCCGACATCACCGGCTACTTCTCGGACAGCCCCACCGGCGCCACGCACGCGAACTTCGGCCCGAAGCGCCTGATGGACACCCGCACCGGCACCGGCGTCCGCAAGGGCCCGGTCACCGGCGGCAGCGTGGTCACGCTGCCCGTGGCGGGCGTCGGCGGCGTTCCGGCCAGCGGTGTGAAGGCCGTCGTGCTGAACGTGACCGCGACCAACCCGACCGAGGCCAGCTTCGTGTCGGTGTTCCCGAGCGGCACGACCCGCACGAGCGCCTCGAACCTGAACTTCACCCCCGGCCTGACCATCCCCAACCTGGTGGTCGTGCCCGTGGTGGACGGCAAGGTCAGCTTCTACAACAACTCCGGTTCCGTGGACCTCATCGCGGACATCACGGGGTACTTCAGCTAGCACGCGCACGCCTCGGCGCAGGTGAGGGGCTCCGCACCGGAAGGTAGCGGAGCCCCTCACGCGTGTCGGGCGGGCAGGGGGAGGACCAGGCATGGGCCACGACGACAACAGACCGGGCGTCTCCGACGAGGAGTGGGCCCGTTTCATGGAGCAGGCCGCCCAGGGGGCGGGGGACGCACCGCGGGAGCCTTCGGCGCGGGCGCGCATGGTGACCGAGCGGCTGCGCTCGACCCAGGGGCAGGAGCCGCCCGGCTGGCGCACCGGCCCCACGCCCCGGGAGCGCCGCCGCCCGGGCAGGCTGGGGGCCGCCTTCGCCGTCGCCGCCATCGCGGGGCTCGCGCTGATCGCCGTGCGGCCCGAGCTGGTGATCGACCGGATCACCGGCAAGGAGCAGGCCCGCGAGGACGCGGCGAAGGCGGGCCCGCTCGCCCCGGAGACCGCCCGCCCGAGCGCTCCGCCGCCCTCGACGAACCCGGACCGCCCGACCCTGCAGGACCCCTTCCGCGGCTCCCCGGCCCTGCAGTGGGCGGACGGCGCCGCCGGCATCGAGATCCCGGAGGCCACCGCCGTCGGCGGGGTGCCCGGGGAGAGGATCGCGGAGGCCTTCGTCCACGCCAAGGCGTTCCTGGTAGCGGCCAACCTCGACCCGGCGGTGTTGAAGGGGGCGCGCCCCGAGGCGGCCCTGGCACTGCTGGACCCCAAGGCCGCCGAGACGTCGGAGCACCTGGAGAAGTCCCTGGCGGAGCCGGGCAGGGACCAGGACCCGGTGAACCTGTTCACCCGCTACGACCCGGCGGAGGCGAGGCTCGCGGGCGACGTGGTCAAGGTGCGCGGCCGGATGTGGGTGGAGGCCGGCAAGGAGGCGGGCCAGGCCGACGTCCGGCTGGACTACTCGTTCGTCTACCCGTTGGTGGAGGCCGCGGCGGGCGCGGACCGGGTCGAGCGGACCATCGTCCGCCGGGAGATCACCTTCACGGTCGCCGACCCGCGCAGGTGGCGGACCACCCCCGGTCGGCTCACCCTCGCCGACTCCCGCGTCGACCTCGCCAACAGTGCCTGCGAGGTGTACGACGGCTACCTGCACCCGGCCTTCGACGCGACCCCGGAGACCGGGGCCACGCCCTCCGGGCCGCCGCAAGACCCGTACGACCGCAGCAAGGGCATCGACGCGGGGCGTCCGGGGGGCTGTGGGACGGCCTCGCGGACCTGACACGGCCGGCACAGAGGCCCCGCCGCGCGAAGGGCGCGGCGCAGTTTGACCACTCAGCGTGGCGGGGTATTCTCTTCGGCCCGATTGGCCAGGTACGTGTCTCGTATGGCAGACTACTCAAGTTGCTCGGCTGAGTGCCGATGCTGCGCGCCTCCCGCCGGGAGGACCGGAAGCGAGTCCCACAGTACTCGTCGTCCTTAATCTGCCCCTCGGGGCAGCAATGGGGGCGGACGTACGGGAATCTTCTGGGAAGTGTCAGCACGGTGCCCACCAGGCACTCGGTGGGTGTTTCTCCCCCGAAGCGCGGTCATGGGACCGCACCCCCTTGGACGAGGGAATTTCCGTATGGGAATTTTCTGTGGAGGGAGTGCGACACGCCCGACCGCGTGGGTCGGAGGAGAGGCGGCGGGATCCCGTCCCGCAGCCGACCGGGAGCCAGAGCGTTTCCACATAGAGACAGGACTACGGAGTAGCCATGGCGGGACAGAAGATCCGCATCCGGCTCAAGGCCTACGACCACGAGGTCATCGACTCCTCGGCGAAGAAGATCGTCGAGACGGTGACCCGCACTGGTGCGTCGGTCGCGGGCCCGGTGCCGCTGCCCACTGAGAAGAACGTGTACTGCGTCATCAAGTCGCCGCACAAGTACAAGGACTCGCGCGAGCACTTCGAGATGCGCACGCACAAGCGCCTGATCGACATCCTCGACCCGACGCCCAAGACCGTTGACTCGCTGATGCGCCTGGACCTTCCGGCCGGCGTTGACATCGAGATCAAGCTCTGAGAGGCGCGGAGAAGATGGCTAAGCAGATCAAGGGCGTCCTGGGCGAGAAGCTCGGCATGACCCAGGTCTGGGACGAGAACAACCGTGTCGTCCCGGTGACCGTTGTCAAGGCCGGACCCTGCGTCGTCACCCAGGTCCGTACGAACGACATCGACGGCTACGAGTCGGTCCAGATCGCCTTCGGCGAGATCGACCCGCGCAAGGTGAACAAGCCCCTCAAGGGCCACTTCGCCAAGGCCGACGTGACCCCCCGCCGCCACCTGGTGGAGCTCCGCACCTCCGACGCCAGCGAGTACACGCTCGGCCAGGAGATCACTGCTGAGGTGTTCGAGTCCGGCGTCAAGGTTGACGTCACGGGCAACAGCAAGGGCAAGGGCTTCGCCGGTGTCATGAAGCGGCACAACTTCCGGGGCCTCGGCGCCGGTCACGGTGTGCAGCGCAAGCACCGCTCCCCCGGTTCGATCGGTGGCTGCGCCACCCCTGGGCGTGTCTTCAAGGGCATGCGCATGGCCGGTCGCATGGGTAACGAGCGCGTCACCACCCAGAACCTGACCATCCACGCGGTAGACGCGGAGAAGGGCCTGCTCCTCATCAAGGGTGCAGTCCCCGGTCCGAACGGCGGCCTCGTCCTGGTCCGTACCGCGGCCAAGGGGGCTTGAGGTTAATGAGCACCATTGACATCCTTTCGCCGGCAGGCGACAAGGCCGGTACCGTCGAGCTCCCCGCGGAGATCTTCGACGCGAAGACCAGCGTTCCGCTGATCCACCAGGTCGTCGTCGCGCAGCTGGCCGCTGCCCGTCAGGGCACGCACAAGACCAAGACCCGCGGTGAAGTCCGTGGTGGTGGCAAGAAGCCTTACCGCCAGAAGGGCACCGGCCGCGCCCGTCAGGGTTCGACCCGCGCTCCGCAGTTCGCCGGCGGTGGCGTCGTCCACGGCCCCGTGCCGCGTGACTACTCGCAGCGGACCCCGAAGAAGATGAAGGCTGCCGCCCTCCGCGGTGCCCTCTCGGACCGCGCGCGTCACTCCCGCATCCACGTCGTCACCGGCGTGGTCGAGGGTGCCGCCTCCACCAAGGCCGCCAAGACGCTGTTCGGCAAGATCTCGGAGCGCAAGAACCTGCTCCTGGTCGCCGAGCGTTCTGACGAGCTGGCGTGGCTGTCCGCCCGCAACCTGCCCCAGGTTCACATCCTGGAGCCGGGCCAGCTGAACACGTACGACGTGATCGTCTCTGACGACGTGGTCTTCACCCAGGCCGCGCTCGAGTCCTTCGTGTCTGGCCCCAAGGCCGATGAGACCGAAGGGAGCGACGCCTGATGTCTGAGGCGACCGTTACCAGCAAGACCTTCACCGACCCGCGCGACCTGCTGATCAAGCCGGTCGTCTCGGAGAAGAGCTACGCGCTGCTGGACGAGAACAAGTACACGTTCATCGTCGCGCCCGGCGCCAACAAGACCCAGATCAAGCAGGCCGTCGAGGCGGTCTTCTCGGTCAAGGTCACCGGGGTCAACACGATCAACCGTCAGGGTAAGCGCAAGCGCACCAAGACCGGTTTCGGCAAGCGCGCCAACACCAAGCGCGCCATCGTGACCCTTGCCGAGGGCAACCGTATCGACATCTTCGGCGGCCAGGCCTCCTAACGGAGGTCTAGTCGTCCGGAATCGGACGAGGACTGAGAAATGGGTATCCGCAAGTACAAGCCGACGACCCCGGGCCGTCGTGGCTCCAGCGTCGCCGACTTTGTCGAGATCACGCGGTCCACGCCGGAGAAGTCGCTGGTCCGCCCCCTGCACAGCAAGGGCGGCCGTAACAACACCGGTCGTGTGACCGTTCGCCACCAGGGTGGTGGCCACAAGCGCGCCTACCGCGTGATCGACTTCCGTCGTCACGACAAGGACGGCGTGCCGGCCAAGGTCGCGCACATCGAGTACGACCCCAACCGCACCGCGCGCATCGCGCTGCTGCACTACGCCGACGGCGAGAAGCGCTACATCATCGCGCCGCGCGGTCTGCAGCAGGGTGACCGGATCGAGAACGGCCCCACGGCCGACATCAAGCCGGGCAACAACCTCGCGCTCCGCAACATCCCGGTCGGTACCACGATCCACGCGATCGAGCTCCGTCCCGGTGGCGGCGCCAAGTTCGCGCGTTCCGCCGGTGCCTCCGTGCAGCTGCTGGCGAAGGAGGGCGTGATGGCCCACCTTCGTATGCCGTCCGGTGAGATCCGTCTCGTCGACGCGCGCTGCCGCGCCACGGTCGGCGAGGTCGGCAACGCCGAGCAGTCGAACATCAACTGGGGCAAGGCCGGCCGTATGCGCTGGAAGGGCGTTCGCCCGTCCGTCCGCGGTGTCGCGATGAACCCGGTTGACCACCCGCACGGTGGTGGTGAGGGCAAGACCAGTGGTGGTCGCCACCCGGTCTCCCCGTGGGGTCAGAAGGAGGGTCGTACTCGTTCGCCGAAGAAGGCTTCGAACAAGTACATCGTCCGCCGCCGCAAGACGAACAAGAAGCGCTAGGAGCGGGTTTAGATGCCGCGCAGTCTCAAGAAGGGGCCCTTCGTCGACGACCACCTCGTAAAGAAGGTGGACGCCCAGAACGAAGCCGGCACCAAGAACGTCATCAAGACCTGGTCCCGTCGCTCGATGATCATCCCCAGCATGCTGGGTCACACCATCGCGGTGCACAACGGCAAGACCCACGTCCCGGTGTTCGTCACCGAGTCGATGGTCGGCCACAAGCTCGGCGAGTTCTCGCCGACTCGCACCTTCCGCGGCCACGTCAAGGACGACCGGAAGTCGAAGCGCCGCTAAAGGCGGGGTGGTTACGACTATGACTTACACCGAAGGGACAACCATGGAAGCCAGGGCCCAGGCGCGGTACATCCGCGTCACGCCCATGAAGGCCCGCCGCGTGGTGGACCTTATCCGTGGCATGGATGCCACGGAGGCTCAGGCGGTCCTGCGTTTCGCCCCGCAGGCCGCGAGCGTGCCGGTCGGCAAGGTGCTGGACAGCGCCATCGCCAACGCCGCGCACAACTACAACCACCCGGACGCCTCCACGCTGGTCATCAGCGAGGCGTACGTGGACGAGGGCCCGACCCTGAAGCGGTTCCGTCCGCGTGCCCAGGGCCGTGCCTACCGGATCCGCAAGCGGACCAGCCACATCACCGTGGTCGTCAGCAGCAAGGAAGGTTCCCGGTAATGGGCCAGAAGGTAAACCCGCACGGGTTCCGACTCGGCATCACCACGGACTTCAAGTCCCGCTGGTACGCCGACAAGCTGTACAAGGACTACGTCAAGGAAGACGTCGCCATCCGTCGGATGATGACGTCCGGCATGGAGCGCGCCGGCATCTCGAAGGTTGAGATCGAGCGCACCCGTGACCGCGTGCGTGTGGACATCCACACCGCCCGTCCTGGCATCGTCATCGGCCGCCGTGGCGCCGAGGCCGACCGCATCCGCGGCGACCTCGAGAAGCTCACGGGCAAGCAGGTCCAGCTGAACATCCTCGAGGTCAAGAACCCCGAGCTCGACGCTCAGCTGGTTGCCCAGGCCGTTGCCGAGCAGCTCTCCTCCCGCGTCTCCTTCCGTCGTGCCATGCGCAAGAGCATGCAGGGCACGATGAAGGCCGGCGCCAAGGGCATCAAGATCCAGTGTGGCGGCCGTCTCGGCGGCGCCGAGATGTCCCGCTCCGAGTTCTACCGCGAGGGTCGTGTGCCGCTGCACACGCTGCGCGCGAACGTGGACTACGGCTTCTTCGAGGCCAAGACCACCTTCGGCCGTATCGGTGTGAAGGTCTGGATCTACAAGGGCGACGTCAAGAACATCGCCGAGGTTCGCGCCGAGAACGCTGCGGCCCGTGCGGGTAACCGCCCGGCCCGTGGTGCCGGCGCTGGCGACCGTCCCGCCGGCCGTGGTGGCCGTGGTGGCGAGCGCGGCGGCCGTGGTGGCCGCAAGCCGCAGCAGGCTGCTGGTGCCGAGGCCCCCAAGGCCGACGCTCCCGCCGCCGCTCCGGCTGAGAGCACCGGAACGGAGGCCTGACCGACATGCTGATCCCTCGTAGGGTCAAGCACCGCAAGCAGCACCACCCGAAGCGCCGCGGTATGGCCAAGGGCGGTACTGAGGTCTCGTTCGGCGAGTACGGCATCCAGGCGCTCACCCCCGCCTACGTGACGAACCGCCAGATCGAGGCGGCTCGTATCGCGATGACCCGCCACATCAAGCGTGGCGGCAAGGTCTGGATCAACATCTACCCGGACCGCCCGCTGACGAAGAAGCCTGCCGAGACCCGCATGGGTTCCGGTAAGGGTTCCCCGGAGTGGTGGATCGCGAACGTGCACCCGGGCCGGGTCATGTTCGAGCTGTCCTACCCGAACGAAAAGATTGCGCGTGAGGCCCTCACTCGTGCGGCCCACAAGCTGCCGATGAAGTGCCGGATCGTCAAGCGCGAGGCAGGTGAGTCGTGATGGCGACGGGAACCAAGGCGTCCGAGCTCCGCGAGCTCGGCAACGAGGAGCTCGTTGCCAAGCTGCGCGAGGCCAAGGAGGAGCTGTTCAAGCTCCGTTTCCAGGCGGCCACCGGCCAGCTGGAGAACAACGGCCGGCTCAAGTCCGTCCGTAAGGACATCGCTCGCATCTACACCCTGATGCACGAGCGTGAGCTCGGTATCGAGACGGTGGAGAACGCCTGATGAGCGAGAACAACGTGACTGAGAAGACCGAGCGCGGCTTCCGCAAGACCCGTGAGGGCCTGGTCGTCAGCGACAAGATGGACAAGACCGTCGTCGTCGCCGTCGAGGACCGCGTGAAGCACGCCCTGTACGGCAAGGTCATCCGCCGTACGAACAAGCTCAAGGCGCACGACGAGCAGAACGCTGCCGGCGTCGGCGACCGCGTCCTCATCATGGAGACGCGTCCGCTGTCGGCGAGCAAGCGCTGGCGCATCGTCGAGATCCTCGAGAAGGCCAAGTAAGCACCTGAGGGGTTTCCCTTAGGTTCGTTCCGCCAGGCTCGGCGGGGGCTCCGCTCGCGTAGCGAGGCCCCCGCCGGGAACCGGCAGACAAACAGGAGATAGACGTGATCCAGCAGGAGTCGCGACTGCGTGTCGCCGACAACACTGGTGCCAAGGAGATCCTTTGCATCCGTGTTCTCGGTGGCTCCGGTCGCCGCTACGCGGGCATCGGTGACGTCATCGTCGCCACCGTCAAGGACGCGATCCCCGGTGGCAACGTGAAGAAGGGTGACGTCGTCAAGGCGGTCATCGTTCGCACCGTCAAGGAGCGCCGCCGCCAGGACGGCTCGTACATCCGCTTCGACGAGAACGCCGCCGTCATTCTGAAGAACGACGGCGACCCTCGCGGCACCCGTATCTTCGGCCCCGTCGGCCGTGAGCTGCGCGAGAAGAAGTTCATGAAGATCATCTCGCTCGCGCCGGAGGTGCTGTAAGCATGAAGATCAAGAAGGGCGACCTGGTACAGGTCATCACCGGTAAGGACAAGGGCAAGCAGGGCAAGGTCATCGTCGCCTTCCCCGCCGAGAACCGCGTCCTGGTCGAGGGTGTCAACCGGGTCAAGAAGCACACCAAGGCTGGCCAGAACCAGGCCGGTGGCATCGTGATCACCGAGGCCCCGGTCCACGTGTCCAACGTCCAGCTGGTCGTGGAGAAGGACGGCAAGAAGGTCGTCACCCGCGTCGGTTACCGCTTCGACGACGAGGGCAACAAGATCCGCGTTGCCAAGCGCACGGGTGAGGACATCTGATGGCTACCACTCCGCGTCTGAAGACGAAGTACCGCGAGGAGATCGCGGGCAAGCTGCGTGAGGAGTTCTCGTACGAGAACGTCATGCAGATCCCCGGCCTCGTCAAGATCGTCGTGAACATGGGTGTCGGCGACGCCGCTCGTGACTCGAAGCTGATCGACGGTGCCATCCGCGACCTGACGACGATCACCGGTCAGAAGCCGGCCGTCACGAAGGCCCGCAAGTCCATCGCGCAGTTCAAGCTGCGCGAGGGTCAGCCGATCGGCTGCCACGTCACCCTCCGTGGTGACCGTATGTGGGAGTTCCTGGACCGTACGCTGTCGCTCGCGCTGCCGCGTATCCGTGACTTCCGTGGTCTGTCGCCGAAGCAGTTCGACGGCCGTGGCAACTACACCTTCGGTCTCACGGAGCAGGTCATGTTCCACGAGATCGACCAGGACAAGATCGACCGTACCCGGGGTATGGACATCACCGTGGTCACCACGGCGACCAACGACGCTGAGGGCCGCGCGCTCCTTCGTCACCTCGGCTTCCCCTTCAAGGAGGCGTAAGCGAGATGGCGAAGAAGGCTCTCATCGCGAAGGCTGCCCGTAAGCCCAAGTTCGGTGTGCGTGCGTACACCCGCTGCCAGCGCTGCGGTCGCCCCCACTCCGTGTACCGCAAGTTCGGCCTCTGCCGCGTGTGCCTCCGTGAGATGGCTCACCGTGGCGAGCTGCCGGGCGTGACCAAGAGCTCCTGGTAATCACCCTCGTCCGCAAGGACTTGGGCACTACCAGGCACTCTCGGTAAGCATCTGGACGGTGGGTGCCCAGCCGCGCATGCCTTAGGCTTGTGTGGTTGGGCGTCCGCCGCCCTACCGACTTACTACGCCGTAGGTCCCCGTGCCGCACCCGTCCCGCCACCGAGTGGGGAGAGGGATGGCGCATACAGGAAACCCCGGCGAGAGAGGCCGAAGGCCACTTCATGACCATGACTGACCCCATCGCAGACATGCTCACGCGTCTGCGTAACGCTAACTCGGCGTACCACGACACCGTCGTGATGCCGCACAGCAAGATCAAGTCGCACATCGCGGAGATCCTCAAGCAGGAGGGTTTCATCACCGGCTGGAAGGTCGAGGATGCCGAGGTCGGCAAGAACCTCGTCCTCGAGCTGAAGTTCGGGCCGAACCGTGAGCGCTCCATCGCGGGCATCAAGCGGATCTCGAAGCCCGGTCTGCGCGTGTACGCGAAGTCCACCAACCTGCCGAAGGTCCTCGGCGGCCTGGGCGTGGCGATCATCTCCACGTCCCACGGTCTCCTGACCGGCCAGCAGGCAGGCAAGAAGGGCGTAGGTGGGGAAGTCCTCGCCTACGTCTGGTAGTCGGGAACGGAGGAAAAGCAATGTCGCGAATCGGCAAGCTCCCCATCCAGGTTCCCGCCGGTGTGGACGTCACCATCGATGGCCAGACGGTCAACGTGAAGGGCCCCAAGGGTTCTCTCGCGCACACCGTTAAGGCGCCCATCGCAGTTGTCAAGGACGAGGACGGCGTTCTGAACGTCACCCGTCCGAACGACGAGCGTCAGAACAAGGCCCTGCACGGCCTGTCCCGCACGCTGGTGGCGAACATGATCACCGGTGTGACCACGGGATACGTCAAGGCTCTCGAGATCAGCGGTGTCGGTTACCGCGTGGCCGCAAAGGGCTCCAACCTGGAGTTCCAGCTCGGCTACAGCCACCCGATCCTGGTGGAGGCGCCCGAGGGCATCTCCTTCAAGGTCGAGTCGCCGACCAAGTTCTCGGTCGAGGGCATCGACAAGCAGAAGGTCGGCGAGGTCGCCGCCAACATCCGCAAGCTGCGGAAGCCCGACCCGTACAAGGCCAAGGGTGTCAAGTACGCCGGCGAGGTCATCCGCCGCAAGGTCGGAAAGGCTGGTAAGTAGCCATGGCATACGGTGTGAAGATCGCCAAGGGCGACGCGTACAAGCGCGCTGCCAAGGCTCGCCGCCACATCCGCATCCGCAAGAACGTCTCGGGTACGGCGGAGCGTCCGCGCCTCGTCGTGACGCGTTCCAACCGCAACATCGTTGCTCAGGTCATCGACGACCTCCAGGGCCACACCCTGGCGTCGGCGTCGACCCTGGACGCTTCGATCCGCGGTGGCGAAGGCGACAAGAGCGCTCAGGCCCAGGCTGTCGGCGCGCTCGTCGCCGAGCGCGCCAAGGCCGCGGGCGTCGAGACCGTCGTCTTTGACCGCGGTGGCAACCGATACGCCGGGCGCATTGCCGCTCTGGCTGACGCCGCCCGCGAAGCCGGGCTGAAGTTCTAAGCCCCGGTTCCGGGACTCACGGACGTAACAGAGAGAGGTAATCCAATGGCTGGACCCCAGCGCCGCGGAAGCGGTGCCGGTGGCGGCGAGCGGCGGGACCGGAAGGGTCGCGACGGTGGCGCTGCCGCCGAGAAGACCGCTTACGTTGAGCGCGTTGTCGCGATCAACCGTGTCGCCAAGGTTGTCAAGGGTGGTCGTCGCTTCAGCTTCACCGCGCTCGTCGTGGTGGGTGACGGTGACGGCACCGTAGGTGTCGGTTACGGCAAGGCCAAGGAAGTTCCCGCGGCCATCGCCAAGGGCGTCGAGGAAGCCAAGAAGAACTTCTTCAAGGTTCCCCGCATCCAGGGCACCATCCCGCACCCGATCCAGGGCGAGAAGGCGGCCGGCGTTGTCCTGCTGAAGCCTGCTTCCCCCGGTACCGGTGTTATCGCCGGTGGCCCGGTGCGCGCCGTTCTGGAGTGCGCCGGCGTTCACGACATCCTGTCGAAGTCCCTGGGCTCCGACAACGCGATCAACATCGTGCACGCGACCGTGGAGGCCCTCAAGGGCCTGCAGCGTCCCGAGGAGATCGCGGCTCGCCGTGGTCTGCCCCTCGAGGACGTCGCTCCCGCGGCTCTGCTCCGTGCGCGCGCTGGGGCGGGTGTCTGATGGCCCGCCTCAAGATCACGCAGACGAAGTCGTACATCGGCAGCAAGCAGAACCACCGCGACACGCTGCGTTCGCTCGGGCTCAAGCGCCTGAACGACGTCGTCGTCAAGGAGGACCGCCCCGAGTTCCGCGGAATGGTGCACACCGTCCGCCACCTCGTGACGGTTGAGGAGGTTGACTAATCATGGCTGAGAACAGCCCGCTGAAGGCTCACAACCTCCGTCCCGCCCCCGGCGCCAAGACCGCGAAGACCCGTGTGGGTCGTGGTGAGGCGTCGAAGGGTAAGACGGCTGGTCGTGGTACCAAGGGTACGAAGGCCCGCTACCAGGTTCCGCAGCGCTTCGAGGGTGGGCAGATGCCCCTCCACATGCGCCTGCCGAAGCTCAAGGGCTTCAAGAACCCGTTCCGCACCGAGTTCCAGGTCGTCAACCTGGACAAGCTCAGTGCTCTCTACCCCGAGGGTGGAGAAGTCACGGTGGCCGACCTGGTCGCCAAGGGCGCGGTTCGCAAGAACAGCCTCGTCAAGGTCCTGGGCCAGGGCGAGCTCTCCGTGGCGCTGCAGGTTTCGGTTGACGCCGTTTCCGCTTCCGCCAAGGAGAAGATTGCCGCTGCCGGCGGCTCTGTCACCGAGCTCGTCTAAGACGGATTCAGTGGCTGAATAGCTCAAAACCCGACCGGGGATGCCTCACATAAGGGGCATCCCCGGTTGGTCGTTCCACGGGGGGCACACTCGCCGGTAAGGTGGCGTGCACCATTGCTTTGTCGTATACGTCGATCCCTCAGACCGTCACCTCTGACGCAGTAGCGCGGGGGTCGCAGGAGGCACCGTGCTCACCGCGTTCGCCCGGGCGTTCAAGACGCCCGACCTGCGCAAGAAGCTGCTCTTCACGCTCGGCATCATCGTGCTGTTCCGGCTCGGGTCCCACATCCCGGTCCCCGGCGTGAGCTACAAGAACGTACAGATCTGCGTGGAACAGGCCGGAAGCAGCAATGGTCTGTTTGGCCTCGTCAACATGTTCAGCGGTGGCGCGCTGCTGCAGATCACGATCTTTGCTCTCGGCATCATGCCGTACATCACGGCGAGCATCATTCTGCAGCTGCTGACCGTGGTCATCCCGAAGCTGGAGACCCTCAAGAAAGAGGGCCAGTCCGGCACGGCGAAGATCACTCAGTACACGCGCTATCTGACGGTCGCGCTGGCGGTCCTCCAGGGCACCGGCCTCGTCGCCACCGCCCGGACCGGGGCCCTGTTCCAGGGTTGCCAGGTCGCCAGCCAGATCGTTCCCGACCGGTCGATCTTCACGACCGTCGTGATGGTGGTCACCATGACCGCCGGTACCTGCGTCGTCATGTGGCTCGGTGAGCTCATCACCGACCGCGGCATCGGCAACGGCATGTCGATCCTCATGTTCATCTCGATCGCCGCGGGCTTCATCGGCGCCCTGTGGCAGATCAAGCTCCAGGGCAAGATCGCCGACGGCTGGGTCGAGTTCGGCGTCGTCATGCTCGTCGGCCTCGCGATGGTCGGCCTGGTGGTCTTCGTCGAGCAGGCGCAGCGCCGGATCCCGGTCCAGTACGCGAAGCGCATGATCGGCCGCCGCGCGTACGGCGGCACCTCCACCTACATCCCGCTCAAGGTGAACCAGGCGGGCATCATCCCCGTCATCTTCGCCTCGTCGCTGCTCTACATCCCGGCGCTGGTCGTGCAGTTCAGCGGGTCCACCGCGGGCTGGGCCACCTGGATCCAGAAGCACTTCGTCAAGGGCGACCACCCGTACTACATCGCGGTGTACTTCCTCCTGATCGTCTTCTTCGCGTTCTTCTACGTGGCGATCTCGTTCAACCCCGAGGAAGTTGCAGACAACATGAAGAAGTATGGTGGGTTCATCCCGGGTATCCGCGCCGGTCGACCCACCGCCGAGTACCTGAGCTACGTGCTCAACCGGATCACCTGGCCGGGGTCGCTGTACCTGGGTCTCATCGCTCTTGTGCCGACGATGGCGTTGGCCGGCTTCGGAGCGAACCAGAACTTCCCGTTCGGCGGGACGAGCATCCTCATCATCGTGGGTGTGGGTCTGGAAACCGTGAAGCAGATCGAGAGCCAGCTCCAGCAGCGTAACTACGAAGGGTTCCTCCGCTGATGCGAATCGTCCTCGTCGGACCGCCCGGTGCGGGCAAGGGAACGCAGGCCGCGTTCCTTGCCAAGAACCTGTCGATCCCGCACATCTCCACGGGCGACCTGTTCCGGGCCAACATCAGCCAGGGCACCGAGCTGGGCCTGCGCGCCAAGGCGTTCATGGACGCCGGCGACCTCGTCCCGGACGAGATCACCATCGGTATGGCCAAGGACCGGATGGAGCAGCCCGACGCCGCTGGCGGCTTCCTGCTCGACGGCTTCCCGCGCAACGTCTCCCAGGCCGAGGCGCTCGACGTGATGCTCCAGGACTCGGGCATGAAGCTCGACGCCGTCCTCGACCTGGAGGTCGAGGAGGACGAGGTCGTCAAGCGCATCGCCGGCCGCCGCGTCTGCCGCAACGAGTCCGCGCACGTCTTCCACGTCGTGTACGCCGCCCCGAAGACCGAGGGCGTCTGCGACCACTGCGGTGGCGAGCTCTACCAGCGCGGTGACGACTCCGAGGCCACGGTGCGCAACCGGCTGGAGGTCTACCACACGCAGACCGAGCCGATCATCGACTACTACAAGGCCCAGGGCCTGCTGGTGACCATCCCGGCCCTCGGCGAGGTCGCGGACGTCACGAAGCGCGCCATGGACGCCCTGCAGAAGTAGTCCTCCGCAGTACAGGTACGGCCGCGGTGTCCCCAGGGCATCGCGGCCGTACTGTTGAGAAGACCCGTTTCGAAGCTGGAAGGCACGCCCCTATGGTGCAGATCAAGACCCCCGAGCAGATCGCGAAGATGCGCGAGGCGGGGCTGGTCGTCGCCGCGATCCATGCTGCGACCCGCGAGGCGGCCGTGCCGGGCGCCACGACGCGGGACCTGGACATGGTGGCCCGCAAGGTCATCGCGGACGCCGGGGCGAAGTCGAACTTCCTCGGCTACGGCGGTTTCCCCGCGACGATCTGCACCTCGGTGAACGAGGTCGTGGTCCACGGCATCCCCGACGACAAGACCGTCCTGAAGGACGGCGACATCATCTCGATCGACGCCGGTGCGATCGTGGACGGCTGGCACGGGGACGCGGCGTACACGGCCTTCGTGGGCACCGGTCACGCTCCTGAGCTGGTGGAGCTCTCCCGGGTGACCGAGGAGTCCATGTGGGCCGGCATCGCCGCGATGAAGCTGGGCAACCGCCTGGTGGACATCTCGAAGGCGATCGAGATGTACATCAAGCGCCAGCCCCGTCCCGCCACCGGTGAGCACAGCCGCGGCACGTTCGGGATCATCGAGGACTACGGCGGCCACGGCATCGGGTCCGAGATGCACATGGACCCCCACCTGCTGAACTACGTCTCGCGCAAGCGAGGCAAGGGGATCAAGCTGGTCCCGGGCGTCTGCCTGGCGATCGAGCCCATGGTCTCGCTGGGCACGGCCCGGACGGAGGTCCTTTCGGACGACTGGACGGTCATCACCACGGACGGCACCTGGTCCTCGCACTGGGAGCACTCCGTCGCGCTGACGGAGGCCGGCCCGATCGTCCTGACCAGCCCGGACTGCGGCAAGGCGAAGCTGGCGGAGTACGGGGTCAGCACGGCCCCGGACCCCCTCGGTTAATGATCTAGACTCTGGGGCAAACTTTCCGGATTCGTCTTTCTGGGTGCCCTGACGTAGACTGACTCGTCGGCTCTCGTGCACTTCCATGTCTCCATGGCGCACGGAGCCGATCAAGGTAGCCGATTCGAAAGGCGAAGCGTGGCCAAGAAGCAAGGTGCCATCGAAATCGAGGGCACCGTGATCGAGTCCCTCCCGAACGCCATGTTCAAGGTGGAGCTCCAGAACGGTCACAAGGTCCTCGCGCACATCAGCGGGAAGATGCGTATGCACTACATCCGCATCCTGCCCGATGACCGGGTCGTCGTGGAGCTGTCTCCGTACGACCTGACGCGTGGCCGGATCGTCTACCGATACAAGTAGATCTTGCTCTCACTCCTGCCTGGGCGTCCGTCCCGGTGCGGGTGGTGGCACTGACCCGGAGAACCTCACCCACATGAAGGTCAAGCCGAGCGTCAAGAAGATCTGCGACAAGTGCAAGGTGATCCGCCGTCACGGCCGGGTCATGGTCATCTGCGACAACCTGCGCCACAAGCAGCGCCAGGGCTGACGCACGCCGACCGACCTGCCTTAACGCAGTTCTTCGCGCGACGTAAGAAAACGTACATACGCAGAACCCGCCCAGCCCCACACGGGGCCGGCGGCACCTCCGGCGGGGGCCGGGGACCCGGACGTACCATCACCCACCCGGGTGGTCGGCGGTCGGGATCGGTTCTGTGGAAGACCCCCGAACACACAGGAGCCATTGAATGGCACGCGTTTCCGGTGTTGACATCCCGCGCGAAAAGCGTGTGGAGATCGCACTCACCTACGTCTTCGGTATCGGGCGCACCCGGTCCAAGGAGATCCTCGCCTCCACCGGCGTGAACCCGAACACCCGCGTTCGTGACCTGGCCGAAGAGGACCTCGTCAAGATCCGCGAGTACGTGGACGCCAACCTCCGTACCGAGGGTGACCTCCGCCGCGAGATCCAGGGCGACATCCGCCGCAAGATCGAGATCCAGTGCTACCAGGGCATCCGCCACCGTCGCGGCCTCCCGGTGCACGGTCAGCGCACCAGCACGAACGCGCGTACCCGCAAGGGCCCGCGTCGCGCGATCGCCGGTAAGAAGAAGCCGGGCAAGAAGTAGTCCTGTTCAGCGGTCTTGCGCTGTAGGACCGACCACCTCCCGTAGGAGATTGAGATGCCCCCCAAGGGTCGTCAGGGCGCTGCCAAGAAGGTGCGCCGCAAGGAAAAGAAGAACGTCGCTCACGGGCACGCCCACATCAAGAGCACGTTCAACAACACCATCGTTTCGATCACGGACCCGTCCGGCAACGTGATCTCCTGGGCCTCCGCCGGCCACGTCGGCTTCAAGGGCTCGCGCAAGTCCACCCCCTTCGCCGCGCAGATGGCCGCCGAGTCGGCCGCCCGCCGCGCGCAGGAGCACGGCATGCGCAAGGTCGACGTCTTCGTCAAGGGTCCCGGCTCCGGCCGTGAGACCGCGATCCGCTCCCTCCAGGCCACCGGCCTCGAGGTCGGCTCGATCCAGGACGTCACCCCCACCCCGCACAACGGCTGCCGCCCGCCGAAGCGTCGCCGCGTCTGACGCAGCGGACGCACAGTTGCGTTCTTGAGTGTCCGGGCGGTACGACCCCTTCTGGGGACGTACCGCCCGTACCCTTGCAGTAGCCGTACCCCGGTACGGCCTCCCGTCGGGCGTCAAATAGTGGGCGCCCACGAAAGAAGGAACACAGACATGCTTATCGCTCAGCGTCCGTCGCTGACCGAAGAGGTCGTGGACGAGTACCGTTCGCGGTTCGTGATCGAGCCGCTGGAGCCGGGCTTCGGCTACACCCTCGGCAACTCCCTGCGCCGTACCCTCCTGTCCTCCATCCCGGGTGCCGCTGTCACCAGCATCCGCGTGGACGGCGTCCTGCACGAGTTCACCACCGTGCCGGGCGTCAAGGAAGACGTCACGGACATCATCCTCAACATCAAGCAGCTGGTCGTCTCCTCGGAGCACGACGAGCCGGTCGTGATGTACCTGCGCAAGCAGGGTCCCGGCCTGGTCACCGCTGCAGACATCGCGCCCCCGGCCGGTGTCGAGGTGCACAACCCGGACCTGGTCCTCGCCACGCTCAACGGCAAGGGCAAGCTGGAGATGGAGCTGACCGTCGAGCGCGGTCGCGGCTACGTCTCCGCCGTCCAGAACAAGCAGCTGGGCCAGGAGATCGGCCGCATCCCGGTCGACTCCATCTACAGCCCGGTCCTCAAGGTCACCTACAAGGTCGAGGCGACCCGAGTCGAGCAGCGCACCGACTTCGACAAGCTCATCGTCGACGTCGAGACCAAGCAGGCCATGCGTCCGCGCGACGCCATGGCGTCCGCCGGCAAGACGCTGGTCGAGCTGTTCGGTCTGGCCCGCGAGCTCAACATCGACGCCGAGGGCATCGACATGGGCCCGTCCCCGACGGACGCCGCCCTGGCCGCCGACCTGGCGCTGCCGATCGAGGAGCTGGAGCTCACCGTTCGGTCGTACAACTGCCTCAAGCGCGAGGGCATCCACTCCGTGGGTGAGCTCGTCGCCCGCTCCGAGGCCGATCTGCTCGACATCCGCAACTTCGGTGCGAAGTCGATCGACGAGGTCAAGGCGAAGCTGGCCGGCATGGGCCTGGCCCTGAAGGACAGCCCGCCCGGATTCGACCCGACCGCCGCCGCCGACGCCTTCGGCGCCGACGACGACGCGGACGCCGGTTTCGTCGAGACCGAGCAGTACTGAGAAAGCCTGCGGGGGGCCACGCCCCCGCACCCACCCCCTTGCGACCGCTTGGGGGAACTGACTCCGGTACCTGACACGGCCGGTGCAGATATGAAGGAGTAACAATGCCGCGTCCCGCAAAGGGTGCCCGCCTGGGCGGCTCCGCCGCGCACGAGAAGCACCTCCTCGCGAACCTCGCGAAGGCGCTCTTCGAGCACGGCCGCATCACCACCACCGAGGCCAAGGCCCGCCGCCTGCGTCCCTACGCCGAGCGTCTGGTCACCAAGGCCAAGAAGGGCGACATCCACAACCGTCGCCTGGTGCTGCAGACGATCACGGACAAGAGCATCGTGCACACGCTGTTCACCGAGATCGCCCCGCGCTACGAGAACCGCCCCGGTGGTTACACGCGCATCACCAAGATCGGCAACCGTCGTGGCGACAACGCCCCGATGGCCGTGATCGAGCTGGTCGAGGCCCTCACGGTCGCCCAGCAGGCCACCGGTGAGGCCGAGGCCGCCACCAAGCGCGCGGTCAAGGAGGCGGAGGCCGCCGAGACCCCCGCCGAGGAGACCAAGGAGGCCTGATCCTCAGGGATCACGCTTGCTTGAACGGCTCTGAACGGGCCCGCCCCCTTCCGGGGCGGGCCCGTTCTGCATCTGGGTGATTCTGAGAGGATCGGTCACGTGAGTGACGAGGTGGAGCCCGGGCACGTCCGGGTACGGCTGGACCTGAGCTACGACGGCAAGGACTTCTCCGGCTGGGCGAAGCAGCGCACGCTGCGGACCGTCCAGGGAGAGCTGGAGAGCGCACTGCGGACCGTGATGCGGCTGGGGGAGCCGGTCGAGCTGACCGTGGCCGGCCGTACGGACGCGGGGGTGCACGCCCGCGGTCAGGTCGCGCAGTTCGATCTCGCCGAGGAGGTCTGGGCCGAACACCACGACAAGCTGCTGCGCCGCCTCGCCGGCCGGCTGCCGCACGACGTGCGGGTGTGGAAGGTCGCCGAGGCCCCCGAGGGCTTCAACGCGCGCTTCTCGGCCATCTGGCGCCGCTACGCCTACCGGGTCGGCGACCACCAGGGCGGCGTCGACCCGCTGCGCCGCGGCCACGTCCTGTGGCACCAGTGGCCCCTGGACGTGGACGCCATGAACGAGGCCTCCGCCCCGCTGCTGGGCGAGCACGACTTCGCCGCGTACTGCAAGAAGCGCGAGGGCGCTACGACGATCCGCACGCTCCAGCAGCTGAGCTGGGAGCGCGGTGAGGACGGCATCGTCACCGCGACCGTCCGTGCCGACGCCTTCTGCCACAACATGGTCCGCTCCCTGGTGGGCGCCCTGCTCCACGTCGGAGACGGGCACCGGCCCACCGACTGGCCCGGCAAGGTGCTGGCCGCCGCCGTACGGGACTCCTCGGTGCACGTGGTCAAGCCGCACGGGCTGACCCTGGAGGAGGTCGGCTACCCGGCGGACGAGCTGCTGGCAGCCCGCAGCAAGGAGGCCCGCAACATGAGGACCCTGCCGGCCGCCGGCTGCTGCTGAGCGCCGCGAAATCGTTTGGGCGGATGGCGCGCCGACCTGGACAATGCCCGGCATGGGACATCTCGAAGCCAGCCACCTGGAGTACTACCTTCCCGACGGGCGGGTCCTGCTCCCCGACGTCTCCTTCCGCGTGGGGGAGGGGTCGGTGGTCGCCCTGGTCGGGGCGAACGGTGCCGGCAAGACCACCCTGCTGAAGCTGATCTCGGGGGAGCTCCAGCCGCACGGCGGCGGCGTCACGATCAGCGGCGGCCTTGGTGTGATGTCCCAGTTCGTGGGCTCCGTACGCGACGAGACGACCGTACGTGACCTGCTGGTCTCGGTGTCCCAGCCGCGGATCCGGGAGGCGGCGAAGGCCGTCGACCGGGCCGAGCACCTGATCATGACGGTGGACGACGAGGCCGCGCAGATGGCCTATGCCCAGGCGCTCAGCGACTGGGCCGACGTCCAGGGCTACGAGGCGGAGACCCTCTGGGACGTCTGCACGACGGCCGCGCTGGCCGTCCCGTACGACTCCGCCCAGTTCCGCGAGGTGCGCACGCTCTCCGGCGGTGAGCAGAAGCGGCTCGTGCTGGAGGCGCTGCTGCGCGGGCCCGATGAGGTGCTGCTGCTCGACGAGCCGGACAACTACCTCGACGTCCCGGGCAAGCGGTGGCTGGAGGAGCAGCTGAAGGCGACCCGCAAGACGGTCCTGTTCGTCTCCCACGACCGGGAGCTGCTGACCCAGGCCGCCGAGAAGATCATCAGCCTGGAGGCGAGCCCCACGGGCTCCGACGTGTGGGTGCACGGTGCGGGCTTCGGGACCTACCACGAGGCACGCAAGGAGCGCTTCGCCCGCTTCGAGGAGCTCAAGCGGCGCTGGGACGAGGAGCATGCCCGACTGAAGGCCCTGGTGCTGCGACTGCGCAACCAGGCCGCGAGCAGCCCCGACATGGCCTCGCGCTACCGGGCGATGCAGACCCGCTTCCAGAAGTTCGAGGAGGCCGGTCCGCCGCCGGAGCCGCCGCGCGAGCAGGACATCACGATGCGGCTCAAGGGCGGCCGGACCGGCGTGCGCGCGCTCACGGTGGAGAACCTTGAGCTCACCGGGCTGATGAAGCCGTTCTCCCTGGAGGTCTTCTACGGGGAGCGGGTCGCGGTGCTCGGTTCGAACGGCTCGGGCAAGTCGCACTTCCTGCGGCTGCTGGCGGGCGAGGACGTCCGGCACACCGGCAACTGGAAGCTGGGTGCGCGGGTGGTTCCCGGCCATTTTGCGCAGACCCACGCCCACCCGGAGCTGTTCGGCCGCACCCTCGTCGAGATCCTGTGGACGGAGGCCGCCAAGCCCCTCGGGCAGGCGATGGGGGCGCTGCGCCGCTACGAGCTGGAGCGTCAGGCCGAGCAGCCCTTCGAGAGGCTCTCCGGCGGTCAGCAGGCGCGCTTCCAGATCCTGCTGCTGGAGCTGGCGGGTACCACGGCGCTGCTGCTGGACGAACCCACGGACAACCTGGACCTGGAGTCCGCGGAGGCTCTCCAGGACGGACTGGAGTCCTACGAGGGGACGGTGCTGTGCGTCACGCACGACCGCTGGTTCGCGCGCACGTTTGACCGCTACCTGGTCTTCGGTTCGGACGGCGTGGTGCGGGAGACTCAGGAGCCCGTCTGGGACGAGCGCAGGGTCGAACGCGAGCGCTGAGCGGTGGCTCGGCGGTGAGGGAGGGGCGTCGTGGGCCTGAGGCCTGGCATCTGGCTCATGAGGTGGCAGGCGCGGCCCCCCGGGGACCGGCTGGTCGGCCTGCTGCTGCGGCCGGCCCCGCGCTCCTGGCAGGTGCTCTGCCTGGCGGTGCTCCTCGGGAGCTGCGTCTCTACGAGCCTGCGGGAGAACTGGGGCTCGGACAACGCCTTCGTGGTCAAGGCCGCGCAGACGCTGCTGGACGGCGGGTCGCCCTACGAGGACAAGCGCTTCCTCTACCTGCCGAGCGCCGTGCTCATGGCGGTGCCGGAGGCGCTGGTGCCGCGGGGGGTGCTGCGCTGGGTCCTGCCGGTCGGCATGTCGGGGCTGCTGGGCATCGGCTGGCTGGCCGCCCTGCGGCTGTTCTCCGTGCCGCTGCGCTCGCGCCTGGCCGTCGCAGGCCCGGCCGTGCTCGCCCTCCTGTACAAGCCGTGGGCGAACCTGGTGCTGATCGGCAACTGGACGGCCGTCTCGGCGGCCGCGCTGCCCCTGGCACTGCTGCTCGCACACCGCCGGTCGTGGGGGTGGGCCGGGCTGGTGGTCGGGCTGGCCATCGCCTGCAAGCCGATGCTGGTGCCGGTCGGGTTGCTGTTCCTCCTCGCCCGGCAGTGGCGGGGGCTGGCCGCGGCGGTGCTGGTGCCGCTGGGGATGTCGCTGGCGGGGGCGCTGCTGATGCCGAGTCCCTCACTGTTCTTCACCAGGACCCTGCCGTTCCTTCTCCAGGGGCAGGACGCGTACGCGCTGCCCTGGGACGCCTCGCCGATAGCGGTGCTGCCGCGGCTCGGGGTACCGCAGCCACTGGCCGTCCTGGTCGCCTTCGCCGGTGCCGCGGCCGGGCTGTGGGCGGCCTGGGCACGGTGGCGGCGCACGGAGGAGGACGCCGACCAGGGTGAGCTGCGTCTCGTCGAGACGGCTTGCATGGTGATGCTCGCCGCATTCCTGGTGTCGCGACCGTCCTTCGATCACTACCTGCTCGTGGTGCTGCCGCTGCTGCTGGCCTCGGCGGTGCGGCCGGGCTCCGCGCCCCGCTCGCCCTGGTTCTGGCTGGCGTTGACGCCCCAGCTGGCGCTGGTGCCCTGGCCCGCGGAGCTGGCCCACAAGCGGCGCGCCTTCAAGGACTGCGCCACCCTGTGCGGGCTCGCCTTCGTCCTGGCGCGTCGTGCACTGCGCTCCGGGCGGGTTATTCTGAAGCCCGTAACAACTGCGGGGTCCCCACCCAGGACCGAACCGGAGTGCGCCGCGACGCCAGCAGCATCGGCATCGCGGACCGCGTTTTGACCCGTACGGGTCTGCTTGGGTATCCTGCTGGTTTGTTATGCGTATTGGCTTTCTCATTCTCACGTGAAAGGGCCTTACGCCGGTCCACCGGACCGATGACCAGCAGTTGGCCGCTCACACGGGTTGCGTCCCCGATGCGAGCGAGGGCTGTCGTGATCGTCCGTGGTGACCCTGTCAGGACCTTCCCGCCGGGCTTGCGCCCGTGGGATACCACCACTGAAGAAGCGAAGGCATACGCGTGCGTACGTACAGCCCCAAGCCCGGCGACATCTCGCGCCAGTGGCTCGTCATCGACGCCCAGGACGTCGTCCTCGGCCGTCTGGCGACCCAGGCCGCTGCCCTCCTGAAGGGCAAGCACAAGCCGACCTATGCCCCTCACATGGACATGGGTGACTTCGTCGTCATCATCAACGCCGACAAGGTTCACCTGTCCGGCAACAAGGCCTCCCAGAAGATGGCCTACCGCCACTCCGGCTTCCCGGGCGGCCTGCGCGCCGTGCGTTACGACGACCTGCTGGCGAACAACCCGGAGAAGGCCGTCGAGAAGGCCGTCAAGGGCATGCTCCCGAAGAACTCCCTGGGCCGTCAGATGCTCTCGAAGCTGAAGGTCTACTCGGGCGACCAGCACCCGCACGCTGCCCAGCAGCCGGTGCCGTTCGAGATCACCCAGGTCGCGCAGTAGTTCCGGCCACCCCCTAAGACACAGAGAATTCTGAGGAGCATCGTGGCCGAGACCACCGCCGAGACCCCCGTCGACGAGTTCGAGGGCGTCGAGGAGTACACCACCGAGTCTGAGGTCGTCGTCGAGGGCGACTACACCTCCGAGTCCCTTGCCGGTCGCTTCGGTGACCCCCAGCCGGCCGCCGGCCTGGGCCGTCGCAAGAACGCCATCGCCCGCGTCCGGATCGTTCCGGGCACCGGCAAGTGGAAGATCAACGGTCGCACCCTTGAGGACTACTTCCCCAACAAGGTGCACCAGCAGGAAGTCAACGAGCCCTTCAAGCTCCTGGAGCTCGACGGCCGCTACGACGTCATCGCCCGCATCTCGGGTGGCGGCGTCTCCGGCCAGGCCGGTGCCCTGCGCCTCGGCGTGGCCCGTGCGCTGAACGAGGCGGACGTGGACAACAACCGCCCGGCGCTGAAGAAGGCCGGCTTCCTTTCCCGCGACGACCGTGCGGTCGAGCGCAAGAAGGCCGGTCTCAAGAAGGCCCGTAAGGCTCCGCAGTACAGCAAGCGCTAATCTGCGCCTGCTGTTCTGCAACGAAACCGCCCCGGCAGCACTCTCTGTGCTGTCGGGGCGGTTCGTTTACCGCCACAAGCGGCACATACCTGACACAAGCGGTCATACGCGAAGCGCACACTCGGGAGGACAACTGTGGGACGACTCTTCGGGACGGACGGTGTACGCGGCGTCGCCAACGCGGATCTGACGGCGGAGCTCGCGCTCGGCCTCTCCGTGGCGGCTGCCCACGTACTCGCCGAAGCGGGCACCTTCGAGGGCCACCGGGCGACCGCGGTGGTCGGCCGGGACCCCCGCGCCTCCGGTGAATTCCTTGAGGCCGCGGTCGTGGCCGGCCTGGCGAGCGCGGGCGTGGACGTCCTGCGCGTCGGTGTGCTGCCCACCCCGGCGGTGGCGTATCTCACCGGTGCGCTGGGTGCCGACCTCGGTGTGATGCTCTCCGCCAGCCACAACGCCATGCCCGACAACGGCATCAAGTTCTTCGCCCGCGGCGGCCACAAGCTCGCCGACGAGCTGGAGGACCGCATCGAGTCCGTCTACGAGGAGCACCGCACCGGTGCCCCCTGGGACCGGCCGACCGGGGCCGGTGTCGGCCGCGTCTCGGACTACACCGAGGGCTTCGAGAAGTACGTCGCCCACCTCATCGGAGTCCTCCCCAACCGCCTCGACGGTCTGAAGATCGTCCTCGACGAGGCGCACGGCGCGGCCTCCTACGTCTCTCCCGAGGCGTTCGCGCGGGCCGGCGCGGAGGTCGTCACGATCGGTGCCGGTCCGGACGGCCTGAACATCAACGACGGCTGCGGCTCCACCCACCTCGGTCTGCTGAAGGCGGCCGTGGTCGAGCACGGCGCCGACTTCGGCATCGCGCACGACGGCGACGCGGACCGCTGCCTGGCCGTGGACGGCACCGGAGCGGAGGTCGACGGCGACCAGATCCTCGCGGTGCTGGCGCTGGCCATGCGCGAGGCCGGCCAACTGCGGGAGAACACCGTGGTCGGCACCGTGATGTCCAACCTGGGCTTCAAGCTGGCCATGGAGGGCGAGGGCATCCAGGTCGTGCAGACCGGGGTCGGCGACCGGTACGTGCTGGAGTCGATGAAGGAGCACGGCTACGCGCTCGGCGGTGAGCAGTCCGGCCACGTGATCATCCTCGACCACGCGACCACCGGTGACGGCACGCTGACCGGTCTGCTGCTCGCGGCACGGGTCGCGGCCACCGGCCGTTCCCTCGCCGAGCTGGCGGGGGTCATGCAGCGGCTGCCACAGGTCCTGATCAACGTTCCCGACGTGGACAAGTCCCGGGTCTCGACCTCCGGCGAGCTGGCGGCGGCGGTGTCCGACGCCGAGCGCGAGCTGGGCACCTCCGGCCGCGTGCTGCTGCGTCCCTCCGGTACGGAGCCGCTCGTGCGCGTGATGGTCGAGGCCGCCGACATCGAGCAGGCCCGCGCCGTCGCCGGCCGGCTCGCGGACGCCGTGAAGTCGGCGCTCGGCTAGGGCGCGCGCTCCAGGGCGCCCCTCCGCGGTGCGCTGCGCGGCGGAGGGGGCCGCGGGGCCCGGCCGGAGCCGCCCGCATGCGCACCGGCAGGGTCAGAGCTTGCGCAGGCTCAGCTTCTGGACCTTGTGGTCCGGCCCCTTGCGGACGACGAGGGTGGCCCGGCCGCGGGTGGGGGCCACGTTCTCCAGCAGGTTCGGCCGGTTGATCGTCCGCCACATCGTCTGCGCGTACTCCATGGCCTCCTCCTCGGAGACCTGTGTGTACTTGCGGAAGTAGGAGAACGGGTTCTGGAAGGCGGTCTCGCGCAGCTTCCGGAAGCGGTTGAGGTACCAGCGCTCGATGTCCTCGGGGCGGGCGTCCACGTACACGCTGAAGTCGAAGTAGTCGGCGAGGGCGACGCGGGTCCGGCCGTCGGTGCCGGGAAGGGCCGGCTGGAGCACGTTGAGGCCCTCGACGATGAGGATGTCCGGACGGCGTACGACGAGCTCCTCGCCGGGCACGATGTCGTAGATCAGGTGTGAGTAGACCGGGGCCCGGACCTCGTCCTTGCCGGCCTTGATGTCGGCGACGAAGCGGGTGAGCGCGCGGCGGTCGTAGGACTCGGGGAACCCCTTGCGGGAGGTGAGTCCGCGCCGCTGGAGCTCCTTCATCGGGTACAGGAAGCCGTCGGTGGTGACCAGTTCCACGCGGGGGTGCTCGGGCCAGCGGGCGAGCAGGGCCTGGAGCAGACGCGCCACGGTGGACTTGCCGACGGCGACCGAGCCGGCGACCCCTATGACGAAGGGGGTGCCCGACTGTGCGCCGTGGCCGTTGCCGGCGTCGCCGAGGAAGGTGTTCAGGGTGCCGCGGAGGTTGCTGGTGGCACCGACGTAGAGGTTGAGCAGGCGCGACAGCGGCAGGTACACGTCGCGGACCTCGTCGAGGTCGATGACGTCGCCGAGGCCGCGCAGGCGCTCGACCTCGTCCGCGGTCAGCGGCAGCGGCGTCCGCTCGCGCAGGGCGCTCCACTCGGCCCGGGTGAGGTCCACGTACGGCGAGACCTCGGGGCCGCGGCGGTGCGCGGAACGCGGGGGCTGCCCGTCCCGGCCGGGGTGCTCCGTTGCTTCCTCGGGCGTGTTGCTTCGTGGCGGCGAAGTGATCACACCGCCATTGTCGGGGCTGGGGGGCGCTTGTGGGTGGTGGGGTCGGTCACGTGGCCAAAGGGGATGCCCGGGCGTCCGGTCCGATTCGCGAAGATCGGGGTCTCGCCCTGATCACGATCCGCGCTCGCGGTCGTCACACCGGAGGCGGGCGCGAGGATCGCCCGTACAGTGCGGAGCGATGCAGTCCACTTGATCGTCCCGCAGCTGCGGGACGTCCTCCGCGCTGCTCTGACACCACCTTGTTTCCCGGGAGTCCTCCGTGCGTACCGCCATACTCCGTCGTGCCGTCCTGACCGCCTCCGGCGCGTCCCTCGCCCTGTTGGCCACCGCCTGCGGCCCCTCGGACGCGCCCGGCGCCGATGCGGACGCCAAGCCGTCCGCGGCCGCCCCGTCTCCTTCGCCCACGCCCGAGGCCAAGGCGCTCACCGCGGTCGAGCTGGAGAAGCTCACGCTGGCCGACGGCGACGTCCGCGACGTCAAGATCCAGAAGGCGGGGGCGGACGACATCGCCAAGGCCGCCGAGGTCACCACCGACAAGCCGGAGTGCGCGCCGCTCGCCCAGGCGGGCAGCCTGGCCCCGATCGGCACGGCCGTCACCACGACGGAGCGCGTCGGTGTCGGCCAGCCGTCCGACCCGGCGAATCCGCTGAGCATCAGCGCGACCTCCGTGCAGCTCGCCTCCTACGACGGCAAGGGGGCGGAGGAGGCCCTCGCGTCCCTGAAGGCCGCCGGCCAGGCCTGCGGGGCGGGGTTCGCGACGACGGCGAAGGGCGAGAAGACCACGGTCAAGTCGGTCACCCCGGCGGCGTTCACCGCCGGCGACGACGCCGCGGCGTGGGCGTTCGCCACCGAGGACGACGGCGAGGCGATGAACAGCCAGATGGTCGCCTTCCGCAAGGGCAACAACCTCGTGGTCGTCCACACGGTCCGCTTCGACACCAAGCCGGCCGACGCGCGGGCGTTCGTCGACGCGCAGCTGAAGAAGCTCGGCTGAATCGGTCTCGTACCGGTCACGATCCGATGCGGCCCGCGAAATTCGCGGGCCGCTGATCATTTGACCAGTAGATTGGCCGTACAACCGTTCGGAGCCGCGCCCGGTCGAGGGTGCGGCTCCCGCGTGCCGTTTTCGTTGTCTGTGGGGGAGTCTTCTCGTGCGTAGCACCCTTGTTCGCCGTTCTGTCATGACCGCGTCCGCCGTGTCCCTGGTCCTGCTGGCCACCGCCTGCGGTTCCGACAAGGCCGACACCAAGGCGGACGCCAAGCCGTCCGAGGCCGCGGCGACGTCGGCGGCCCCCGCCGCCAAGGGCAAGACCGACGCGGAGCTGGCGAAGCTCCTGGTGACCCAGGCCGACCTCGCGGACCACACCTTCAAGGAGTCCACGCCCGCCGAGGCCGCCGCCGGCGCCACCGCCACCAGCGACAAGCCCGAATGCAAGATCCTGGTCCAGGCCCAGGCCTTCGTCCCGGCCGGCACCCCCTCCGGCACGGCCCGCACCAAGGCGATCGCCACCCCGAAGCCCGCCACCGGCACCTCGCCGGAGGATGCGGCGAAGGCGATCGCGGGCGCCCTCGGTTCCACGGCCACCACGGTGACCCTCGCCTCGTACGAGGCCAAGGGCGCCGAGGAGGCCTTCGCCGCGGTGAAGACCGCGAGCGAGAAGTGCTCGGGCGGCTACGCGGCCACCCAGGACGGCGAGACCACCAAGATCACCATGGTCACGCCCGGTGCCGCCGTCACCGGTGGCGACGAGACCCTGCCCCTCACCGTCGAAATCGACGCCGACGGCGAGAAGCTGACGACCCAGCTGGTCCTCGTCCGCAAGGGCAACACGGTCGCCACCTTCTCCTCCCTGAGCCTGGCCGGCACCGCCGAGCAGCCGAAGGCCCTCGTCGAGGCCCAGGCCAAGAAGCTCGGCTGAGGCCCCTTCCGACGCACCGTCAACCCCGCTCCGGCCGATGCGCCGGGGCGGGGTTTTCGTCTTGTTCGGCTACGGGGCAGACGGCCGGCCACGGCGTACGCTGCGCCCTATGTGCGGAATTGTGGGTTACGTGGGAGCGCAGTCTGCGCTCGATGTGGTCATCGCCGGACTCAAGCGACTGGAGTACCGCGGCTACGACTCGGCAGGGGTCGCCGTACTCGCGGACGACAGCCTGGCCGCTGCCAAGAAGGCCGGCAAGCTCGTCAATCTGGAGAAGGAACTGGTCGCGAACCCGCTGCCGGCCGGTTCCACGGGACTCGGGCACACCCGGTGGGCGACCCACGGCGGGCCCACCGACGTCAACGCGCACCCGCACCTCGACAACGCGGGGCGCGTGGCCGTCGTCCACAACGGCATCATCGAGAACTTCGCCGTGCTCCGGGCCGAACTCGCCGAGCGCGGACACCGGCTGGACTCCGAGACCGACACCGAGGTCGTCGCCCACCTGCTGGCGGAGCGGTTCTCGGCCACCGGCGACCTCGCCGAGGCCATGCGGCAGGTGTGCCGCCGCCTCGAAGGAGCCTTCACCCTGGTGGCCGTGCACGCCGACGCACCGGACGTCGTGGTCGGCGCGCGCCGGAACTCCCCCCTGGTGGTGGGCGTCGGCGAGGGGGAGAACTTCCTCGCCTCGGACGTGGCCGCGTTCATCGCCCACACGCGGTCCGCGATCGAGCTCGGGCAGGACCAGGTCGTCGAGCTCCGCCGCGAAGGGGTCGCGGTGACCAACTTCGACGGGTCGGCGGCCGTCGTGCGGGCGTACCACGTGGACTGGGACGCCTCGGCGGCCGAGAAGGGGGGATACGACTACTTCATGCTCAAGGAGATCGCCGAGCAGCCGAAGGCCGTTGCCGACACCCTCCTGGGCCGGATCGACGCGAGCGGCTCGCTGAGCCTGGACGAGGTGCGCATCCCCGTCTCGGTGCTCAGGGAGGTCGACAAGGTCGTCATCGTGGCGTGCGGCACCGCCTACCACGCGGGCATGATCGCGAAGCTGGCCATCGAGCACTGGACCCGCATCCCGTGCGAGACGGAGCTGGCCAGCGAGTTCCGCTACCGTGACCCGATCCTGGACCAGCGGACCCTGGTCGTCGCGATCTCGCAGTCCGGCGAGACCATGGACACCCTGATGGCGCTGCGCCACGCACGCGAGCAGGGCGCCAGGGTGCTGGCCATCTGCAACACCAACGGGTCGACGATTCCGCGGGAATCGGACGCCGTGCTCTACACGCACGCCGGTCCCGAGGTCGCCGTCGCCTCGACGAAGGCCTTCTTGACCCAGCTGGTGGCCTGCTATCTCGTCGCGCTGTACCTCGGACAGGTCCGGGGCACCAAGTGGGGCGACGAGATCGAGGCGGTGATCCGCGAACTGTCGGACATCGCCGCCGCCGTGGACACCGTCCTGGAGACCATGGAGCCGGTACGGGCGCTCGCGCGTTCCCTCGCCGACAAGGACACCGTGCTCTTCCTCGGGCGGCACGTGGGCTACCCGGTGGCGCTGGAGGGCGCGCTCAAGCTCAAGGAGCTGGCGTACATGCACGCCGAGGGCTTCGCGGCGGGCGAGCTCAAGCACGGGCCGATCGCCCTGATCGAGGAGGACCTGCCGGTGGTCGTGGTCGTGCCCTCGCCGCGCGGCCGCTCCGTGCTCCACGACAAGATCGTGTCGAACATCCAGGAGATCCGGGCGCGCGGGGCACGGACCATCGTGATCGCGGAGGAGGCGGACGAGGCGGTCGTCCCGTACGCGGACCACCTGATCCGCATCCCGGCCACCCCGACACTGCTCCAGCCGCTGGTGGCGACGGTGCCGCTGCAGGTGTTCGCCTGCGAACTGGCCACGGCCCGCGGCAACGAGGTGGACCAGCCGCGTAACCTCGCAAAGTCCGTGACCGTGGAGTAGTCGGGTAGTGGGGTAGGCCTCGTGATTGTCGGCGTCGGGATCGATGTGGCGGAGATCGAACGCTTCGGAGCGGCGCTGGAGCGCACGCCGGGCCTGGCCGGGCGGCTGTTCGTCGAGGCCGAGCTGACGCTGCCGAGCGGCGAGCGGCGCGGGACCGCCTCGCTCGCCGCGCGGTTCGCCGCCAAGGAGGCGCTGGCCAAGGCCCTCGGTGCGCCCGCCGGCCTGCTCTGGACCGACGCCGAGGTCTATGTGGAGGACACCGGGCAGCCGCGGCTGCGGGTGTCGGGGACGGTGCGGGCGCGGGCGCTGGCGCTGGGGGTGAAGTCCTGGCACGTCTCGCTGAGCCACGACGCCGGTGTGGCCTCCGCGGTGGTGATCGCGGAGGGTTGACCCCATGCGTACTGCTTACAGCGTGGAGACCGTACGGGCCGCCGAGCGGGAGTTGATGGCCCGGCTGCCGGAGGGCGCCCTGATGCTGCGGGCGGCGGCCGGGCTGGCCGCCGTGTGCGCGGGCCTGTTGACGCGGCGCCGCGGCCGGGTCTACGGGGCACGCGTCGTGCTGCTCGTCGGCCCCGGGGACAACGGCGGCGACGCCCTGTACGCCGGCGCGCGCCTGGCCCGGCGCGGGGCCGGGGTGACGGCCGTGCCGATGGACCCGGCACGGATGCACGCGGGCGGGGTGGCCGCACTGCGGGCCGCCGGCGGGCAGCTGGCGCGGAGCGTGCCGCAGCGGGCCGACCTGGTGGTGGACGGGCTGCTCGGGATCGGCGGGCGGGGCGGGCTGCGGCCCGCGGGCGCCGCGCTGGCGGAGCGGATCCCGCAGGGGGCCGCGGTGGTCGCCGTGGACCTGCCCAGCGGGGTGGACGCCGACACCGGGGAGGTGGCGGGAACGGCCGTCACGGCCGACGTGACGGTCACCTTCGGGGCGTACAAACCGGGTCTGCTGATCGACCCGGGGGCCTCGCGGGCGGGCGCGCTGCACCTCGTGGACATCGGGCTGCGGCTGCCGGAGCCGGAGGTGGAGGCACTCCAGCACGCGGACGTGGCGCGGCTGCTGCCGGAGCCGACGGCATCGAGCGACAAGTACCGGCGCGGTGTCGTCGGGATCGTGGCCGGATCGACGCAGTACCCGGGGGCGGCGGTGCTGGCCGTCGCGGGGGCCCTGCGCGGCGGCGCGGGCGCGGTGCGCTACGTCGGCCCGGCGGCGGACGCCGTGCTGGCGCGCTACCCCGAGACGCTGATCGGACCCGGGCGGGTGCAGGCGTGGGCGATCGGTCCCGGCCTGGGGGAGGGGCGCGGCGGCGAGGTCGCGGACGTCCTCGCCGGGGACACGGCGGTACTGGTCGACGCGGACGGGCTGCGCGGACTGGACCCGCAGGTGCTGCGTGCGCGGACCGCCCCGACCCTGCTGACCCCGCACGCGGGGGAGGCGGCGGCGCTGCTCGGGGTGTCGCGGGAGTCGGTGGAGGCGGGCCGGCTGGCGGCCGCGCGGAGGCTGGCGGAGCGGTACGGGGCGACGGTTCTGCTGAAGGGGTCGACGACGCTGGTCGCCTCCGCAGGCCGGCCGGTCCGGGTGAACCCGACGGGAACACCGTGGCTGGCCACCGCGGGCAGCGGGGACGTGCTGTCCGGACTGGCCGGGTCGCTCCTGGCGGGCGGGCTGTCCGGAGCGGACGCCGGTGCGGTGGGCGCGTACCTCCACGGGCTGGCGGCCCGCCGCACCGGCGGCCCCCTGACGGCCCACCAGCTGGCCGAGGCCCTCCCCGCCGCCTGGCGGGACACTCGCCGGGAGGCCGGCCCCGACGGCGGGTGAGGCGCGGGGGCCGGGCAGCTCCCCGGGAGGGCCGACGGGGGTGGAGGCCCGGTGCGAGGGCTCGGCGAGGGCTCGGCGCGGGGGCTCGGCGGGGCGCCGGTGCGGGGCCGTCCGCCGCCGCTGTCCGCCTCTTCGGCCGTCGGCACCAGGGCCGGGCGGGGACTCTGAGAGACTGTGGACGATGAACGAGACACCGACGCGCGTGTATGCCGAGATCGATCTTGACGCCGTCCGGGAGAACGTGCGCGCGCTGCGCGAGCGGGCGCCCCGGGCCGAGTTCATGGCCGTCGTCAAGGCGAACGCCTACGGGCACGGGGCAGTGGAATGCGCCGGGGCCGCTCGGGAGGCCGGCGCGACCTGGCTCGGGACCGCCACCCCCGAGGAGGCCCTCGCGCTGCGCGCCGCCGGGATCGAAGGCCGCATCATGTGCTGGCTGTGGACCCCCGGCGGGCCCTGGCGGGAGGCCGTCGAGGCCGGTCTGGACGTCTCCGTCAGCGGCATGTGGGCCCTCGACGAGGTGCGCGAGGCAGCCCGCGCGGCCGGCCGCACCGCACGCATCCACCTCAAGGCCGACACCGGCCTCGGCCGCAACGGCTGCCAGCCCGCCGACTGGGAGGCCCTGGTCGGGGCGGCGGTAGCCGCCCAGGCCGAAGGCGCCGTCGAGGTCACCGGCCTCTGGTCGCACTTCGCCTGCGCCGACGAGCCAGGCCACCCCTCGATCAAGCTCCAGCTCGACGCCTTCCGCGAGATGCTCGCGTACGCCGAGAAGGAGGGGATCGACCCCGAGGTCCGGCACATCGCCAACTCGCCCGCCACCCTCACCCTGCCCGAGTCGCACTTCGACCTGGTGCGCTGCGGGGTGGCCGTCTACGGCGTCTCGCCGGTGCCCGAGCTCGGCACCCCGGCCCAGTTGGGCCTGCGGCCCGCGATGACCCTCAAGGCCTCCCTCGCGCTGGTCAAGACGGTTCCCGCCGGCCACGGGGTCAGCTACGGCCACCACCACGTCACCGGCGACCGGACGACCCTCGCGCTGGTTCCGGCCGGCTACGCCGACGGCATCCCGCGCCAGGCGTCGGGCGCCGGTCCGGTGCTCGTCGGCGGCACGGTCCGGAACGTCGCCGGACGCATCGCCATGGACCAGTTCGTGGTCGACCTGGACGGGGAGGGCGAGCGGGTCGCCGCCGGCGACGAGGTCGTCATCTTCGGCGACCCGGAACGCGGTGAGCCCTCCGCCGAGGACTGGGCACGGGCCGCGCACACGATCGCGTATGAGATCGTCACCCGTATCGGTGGACGGGTACCCCGGGTGTACCTCGGCGGCTGAGCGGAGTGAGGGCGGCGGCGTGAGCGAGAACTGGCGCAGGGCCGGCTGGGCCGGCGCCGCCATCGGCGTGATAGCGGCGGGCGCGGCGGCCGGTGTCGCGGTCGAGCGGATCACCGTGGGACGCGGCGTGCGCCGGAAGGCGCGCCTGGCCCTGGACACGGCCGGGGACTACGGCTCCCTGCGCGGCACCGAGGGGACCTGCCGGGCCGAGGACGCCACCGAGCTCTACTACGAGGTCGACGAGCTCCCCGAGGAGGGCAAGCGGCGGCGGCTGCGCCGCAAGGCCGACCCCCCGGCCACCGTCGTCTTCTGCCACGGCTACTGCCTCGCCCAGGACTCCTGGCACTTCCAGCGGGCGGCCCTGCGCGGAGTGGTCCGCGCGGTCTACTGGGACCAGCGCAGCCACGGGCGCAGCGCACGCGGCCTGGCCCAGGCGGACGGCGAACCGCTCACCATCGAGCAGCTCGGCCGGGACCTGAAGGCCGTCATCGACGCCGCCGCCCCCGAGGGCCCGCTGATCCTGGTGGGTCACTCGATGGGCGGAATGACCGTCATGGGATTCGCCGAGCAGTATCCCGACCTCGTGCGCGACCGCGTCGTCGGCGTGGCCCTGGTCGGCACCTCCAGCGGCCGCCTCGACGAGGTAACCTACGGGCTGCCCGCCGCCGGCATGGGCGCCGTGCGCAGGATCCTGCCGGGCGTGCTGAAGGCGCTGGGATCGCAGGTGGAACTGGTCGAGAGGGGCCGCCGGGCCACCGCGGACCTCTTCGCCGGCATGATCAGGATGTACTCGTTCGGCTCCGGCGACGTGGACCCCGGCGTGGCGCGCTTCGCGGAGCGGCTCATCGAGGGCACCCCGATCGACGTCGTCGCGGAGTTCTACCCGGCCTTCCAGAGCCACGACAAGACCGCCGCGCTCCAGCAGTTCGCCGGCATCCCGGTCACCGTCATCGCCGGGGACAAGGACATGATCACCCCGTCCGGGCACAGTGCGGCCATCAAGGACGTGCTGCCGGCCGCCGAGCTCGTCGTGCTGGAGTCCACCGGGCACCTGATGATGCTGGAGCGCCCCGAGACCGTGACGCGGCTGCTGACCGATCTGCTGGCCCGCACCGGGGCGGTGCCGGTCCCGGTAGCGACTAACGTTGGCGTGCATGGAAGAAGTACCGCTGGAAGCACAGCGCAGCCAGGCACCGGAAGCTGAGTCCGGGCACGGCGCGCACACCCGGATCACCATCGACTCCCCCGGTGCCATGCAGGAGCTGGGCCGCCGGATCGCCGGTCTGCTGCGTCCCGGCGACCTCGTCCTGCTGACGGGTGAGCTGGGTGCCGGCAAGACCACGCTGACCCGCGGCCTGGGCGAGGGGCTGGGCGTGCGCGGGGCCGTGACCTCGCCGACCTTCGTGATCGCCCGGGTGCACCCCTCGCTCACCGGCGGGCCGGCGCTGGTGCACGTGGACGCGTACCGGCTCGGCGGCGGGCTGGAGGAGATGGAGGACCTGGACCTCGACGTGTCGCTGCCCGAGTCCGTGGTCGTCGTCGAGTGGGGCGACGGCAAGGTCGAGGAGCTCTCCGAGGACAGGCTGCACGTGGTGATCGCACGGGCCGTCGGCCACGAGGAGGTCCTGGACGACGTGCGGGAGGTGTCGGTGCGCGGGGTCGGGGCGCGCTGGGACGCGGGGGCGGGCCTCCAGGCCCTGGCCGGAGCGCTCCCGGAGTAAACGTACCGACAACTCGTCGGCAAGATATTGCGCCGGCGGCAGCCCTCGTGATGACATGGTACCGAGAGTTTCTTAGGTATGCCTAAGTACGGTGTCCCGGGGTCCAGGAGGCAGCCATGTCGGCACCAGCAGGAGCGCAGCGCCACCCCCGCCCGTCCGCCGTCTCCATGCACGCGCTGCTCGCCGCCGGCGTGGCCGCCACCGCCGTATCGACGCCGCCCTCGCGCGACGAGTGCGCACCGCGCGAGGGCGCGCCGGAGGGCGTCGTACGCGAACAGGCCGCCCCGGAGTCGGAAGCGGCCTGACGGGGCCGCGAGGGGCCCGGGGGGTCGTCCCGCCGGTTCCCGGCCTCGCGGCCGTCGCCCGTACGGGTGAAGGAGGCGCGTCCCGTCAGGGAATGACGACGACCTTGGAATTGATCGTCGCGAAGGCCCACATCGCGTCGCCGTCGGCGCGCGTCATGCGGATGCCGCCGGTCTTCTTGTTCGGGTCGGGGTCCGGTGTCGTGCCGTCCACGCGGGCGCTGAAGCCGACCGCCACACCCTCCTGGGTGGCGAACCGGACCACGTGCTCGATCGGCGCCCCGTCCGAGCCCGTGACCGAACCCGACCGCGAACCGACGATGTAGGTGCCGGGCTTGGGGTGCACGGTGCTCGGCACCACCGGGAACGACTGCGGCTCCTGCGGCGGCTGCGCGGCGTCCCCCACCAGCCACACCCGCTTCTGGCTCAGCGCATACACGACGCGCACACCCGTGCCGGAAGACTCGGGCACGGGCGCCGGCTTCGCCGGGTCCTGCTGGCCCGCGGCCGCCGGGCTCGCCGCCGGGGCCGGTTCCTGCGCGGCCGCCCGCGGAGGATGCGCCGGCGCCGTCGCGGAGGCCTGGTAGCCGAGGAAGCCGACGGCTGCGATCGCCGCGGCGGTGAGCCCGGCCACGATTCCCGAGCTGCTGCGTGCCACCTTGCTCCACCTCTCCGCGCTGACGTGATCCGTTGTGATCTCTCGGTCGAAAGGTAGCAGCCGCCCCGCTCCACGACCGGGCGCAAGGGGTGCGGCCGCCGGAGTCGTAGGCTGTTCGCGTGCTCTTGCTCGCTGTAGATACCGCCACGCCCGCCGTCACCGTCGCCCTGCACGACGGCGAGTCCGTCCTCGCAGAGTCCGGCCAGGTCGACGCCCGCCGCCACGGGGAGCTGCTGATCCCCTCCGTGGACCGCGTCCTCGCCGAAGCCGGCCTGAAGCTCGAAGCCGTCACCGGCATCGTGGTCGGCGTCGGACCCGGCCCCTACACCGGACTGCGCGTCGGCCTCGTCACCGCCTCCACCTTCGCCGCCGTCCTGGGCGTGCCCGTCCACGGCCTGTGCACGCTCGACGGACTGGCCTACGCCGCGGGCGCCGCCGGGATCGAGGGCCCCTTCACCGTCGCCACCGACGCACGGCGCAAGGAGGTCTACTGGGCACGCTACGAGGACCCGCGCACGCGCGTCGGCGAGCCCTCCGTGGACCGCCCGGCGGACATCGCCGAGCAGGTCGCGGGAGTGCCCGCGGTGGGCCAGGGCGCACTCCTCTACCCCGAGGTGTTCCCGGACGCGCGCGGCCCCGAGCACCAGTCGGCCGCCGCGCTGGCCTCCCTCGCCGCGGAACGGCTGGCGGCGGGCGCGGAGTTCCTCCCCCCGACCCCGCTCTACCTGCGGCGCCCCGACGCCCAGGTGCCCAAGAACTACAAGGTGGTCACGCCGCAGTGACCACGGCCGAGACGGTTCTGCGCGAGATGCGCTGGTGGGACATCGCGCCGGTGCTGGAACTGGAGCACGACCTGTTCCCCGAGGACGCCTGGTCCGCCGGGATGTTCTGGTCCGAACTGGCCCACGCGCGCGGCCCGCAGGCCACCCGCCGCTATGTCGTCGCCGAGACCCCGGACGGCCGCCTCGTCGGCTACGCAGGACTGGCCGCCGCCGGCGACCTGGCCGACGTACAGACCATCGCGGCCGCCCGCGACCAGTGGGGGACCGGGCTCGGGGCCCGGCTCCTGACCGATCTGCTGCGCGCCGCCACCGCCTTCGAATGCGCCGAGGTGCTGCTGGAGGTGCGCGTGGACAACACGCGCGCCCAGAAGCTCTACGAGCGCTTCGGCTTCGAGCCCATCGGCTTCCGGCGCGGCTACTACCAACCGGGAAACGTCGACGCGCTCGTCATGCGACTGACCGACCCCGCACAAGCACGAACTGAGAGCAGTGAGAGCAATGGCTGACGAACCGCTCGTCCTCGGCATCGAGACGTCCTGCGACGAGACCGGCGTCGGCGTCGTCCGCGGCACCACCCTCCTCGCGGACGCGATCGCGTCGAGCGTCGACGAGCACGCCCGCTTCGGCGGCGTCGTGCCCGAGGTGGCCTCGCGGGCCCACCTGGAGGCGATGGTCCCCACCATCGACCGCGCCCTGAAGGAGGCCGGCGTCAGCGCCCGGGACCTCGACGGCATCGCGGTCACCGCCGGACCCGGCCTCGCCGGGGCGCTGCTGGTGGGCACCTCCGCCGCCAAGGCCTACGCGTACGCCCTGGGCAAGCCCCTGTACGGCGTCAACCACCTGGCCTCGCACATCTGCGTCGACCAGCTGGAACACGGCCCGCTGCCGGAGCCGACGATGGCGCTCCTCGTCTCCGGCGGGCACTCCTCCCTGCTGCTGGCCCCCGACATCACCTCCGACGTGCGGCCGCTCGGCGCGACCATCGACGACGCCGCGGGCGAGGCCTTCGACAAGATCGCGCGTGTGCTCCAGCTGGGCTTCCCCGGCGGCCCGGTCATCGACCGGCTCGCGAAGGAGGGCGACCCGAAGGCGATCAACTTCCCGCGCGGCCTCACCGGCTCGCGCGACCCCGCCTACGACTTCTCCTTCTCCGGCCTGAAGACGGCCGTCGCCCGCTGGATCGAGGCGAAGCGGAACGCGGGCGAAGAGGTGCCGGTGCGCGACGTGGCGGCGTCCTTCCAGGAGGCCGTGGTGGACGTGCTGACGCGCAAGGCGATCCGGGCGTGCAAGGACGAGGGCGTCGACCACCTGATGATCGGCGGCGGAGTGGCGGCCAACTCGCGGCTGCGCTCGCTCGCCCAGGAGCGCTGCGACGCCGCGGGGATCACCCTGCGCGTGCCGCGGCCGAAGCTGTGCACGGACAACGGCGCGATGGTGGCAGCGCTCGGCGCCGAGATGGTCAAGCGCAACCGGCCGGCGTCGGACTGGGACCTGTCGGCGGACTCCTCGCTGCCGGTCACGGACCCGCACGTGCCGGGGACGGCCCACGCCCACCCGCACGGTCACGGTCACGGTCACCACCACGACCACGACCACGACCACGTGCACGAGCTCAGCAAGGGCAACCTCTACTCGTGAGCACCGTCACGCTGATGTGGGAGGCCCGGGCCGCAGACGGCCGGGGCAACGAACTGCTGGAGTGGGCCCGCGCCCAGGTCCTCGCCCGGGACCCGGTACGCCGCGAGGTGTTCCGGGCGCCGCAGGACCGGGTACTCGTGCTCACCTGGTGGGAGGCGGCCGAGGGACTCGCGGCCGACCTGCCCGAACTGCCCGAACCGGCCGCCGACCTGATCACACGCGCGGTGCACCGCTGGCGCTTCGAGTCGGTGGAGGTCGACGGGGCGTAGGGGCGTACCGGTCCGGCGCCCCGCTCCGCCCCCCGAGTCCGTGCCCCGTGCCGCCCGCGCGGCCCGTCAGGGCCCGGGCTTCGCCGCAGGCGGCACGGCCGGGGCGCCGATCAGCATCGACGGGGCGCCCGCCACCCTGGTCAGGAAGACCGTCGCCGAGTTCGGGCCCTGCGGCTTGACCTTCCTGCGCAGCTCCTCGGGCTCGATCGCCGATCCGCGCTTCTTCACGGTCAGGATCCCCACCTCGCGCTCGCGCAGCAGGGCCTTCAGCTTCTTCAGGCCGAAGGGCAGCACGTCGGTGATCTCGTACGCGGTCGCGTACGGCGTCGCCCGCAGTTCGTCCGCGGTGATGTAGGCGATGGTCGGGTCGATGAGCCGGCCGTCCAGCCGTTCGGCGACCTCGGCCACCAGATGGGCGCGGATCACGGCGCCGTCGGGCTCGTAGAGCCAGCGGCCCACCGGCCCGGCCTCCGGGTCGGGCAGCGGATCGGCGGTGTGCAGCCCGCGGGGTCCGGGCAGCAGGGTGGCGCGCACGGTCCCGGGAGCGGTGCCGAACCAGAGCACGGCCTCCTTGACGTCCCCCTGGTCGGAGATCCACTCGGCCTCGGCCTCGGTGGGTACCGCCTCGTGCGGGATGCCGGGGGCGATCTTGATGGCCGCGTACCTCGCCGCACGGGCCGTCTCCACGGCCCACGACAGCGGCGGCGCGTAGGACTCCGGATCGAAGATACGCCCACGTCCCCCGCGCCGGGCCGGGTCGATGAAGACCGCGTCGTGGCCGGCGGTGTCCACCTCGGTCACGTCCGCCTCCCGGACCTCGATCAGGTCCGCCAGACCCAGCGCTTCGGCGTTGGCGCGCGCGACGGCGGCCGTCAGCGGGTCGTGGTCCACCGCGAGCACCCGGATGCCGAGCCGGGCCAGGGCGAGGGCGTCCCCGCCGATGCCGCAGCAGAGATCGGCGAGGCTGCGCACGCCGAGGGCCGCCAGCCGCTCGGCCCGGTACGCGGCCACGGACGCACGGGTGGCCATCTCGCCGCCGCCGGGCGTGAAGTACATCCGGAAGGCGTCCTCGGCCCCGAACTTCGCCACCGCGCGCTGCCTCAGCCTGGCCTGCCCGAGGGCCGCCGACACCAGTCCGGCGGGGTGCTCGCGGCGCAGCCGGGTGGCCACGGCCAGCTCCTGGGCGGGGTCGTAGTCGCGGAGCGAGTCGAGGAGGGAGCGGCCCTCGGGGGTGAGGAGGGCGGCAAAGTCTTCGGGGGTCACGGGTCCATTGTCGGCGACGGGCTGTGTGGGCCGGTCGGAGGAACGTCGCGTCCCGGTGCGCGGTGTCGTCCCGTAGGCCCGCGTGTCGGGTGCCAGGATGCGCAGCTATGCAGCTAGTCGGACAAAGGGAAGATAAGACGCAACTGGGTCACCGGTGCGCGGCGGGTGCGCGCGGCCGGTTCGGGGTGGCCGTGGCCGCCCTGCTGGTAGCAGCCCTCGGCACGGCCTGCGGCTCCGGAGAGTCGGGCGGGCCGGACAAGGCCGAGAAGACGAAGGCCGCCAAGGGCTCGGAGGCGGGTGCCGCGGGCGCCCTCAGCGCCGCCGAGAAGGCCAAGGCGCTGCAACAGGCGCGCGTCGCCGCGGCGAAGAAGTGGGGCCTGCGCACGGTGCCGCTCACCGCCCCCGCGGCGCCGAAGGAGAAGCCCCACATCAGCACGCGCGACGGCTTCGAGGTGTGGAACCACGAAGAGGACGAACTGCCCCCGGTCTTCACCACCGTCCCCACGGAGGACAAGGTCGTCTTCCTGACCATCGACGACGGCTCGGAGAAGGACCCCGAGTTCCTGAAGATGATGCAGGAACTGAAGATCCCGTACACGGCCTTCCTCAGCGACTACCTGGTGAAGGACAACTACCCGTACTTCAAGCAGATGCAGGCCGCCGGCGTCACCTTGAACAACCACACGCTCAACCACCGCTACATGCCGGGGCTGTCCTACGAGCAGCAGCGCCGGGAGATCTGCGGCCAGCAGGACACCATCCAGAAGACCTTCGGCAAGCGCCCGACCCTCTTCCGGCCGCCGTACGGCAACTACAACGACGACACCCTCAAGGCGGCGAAGTCCTGCGGCATCAAGGCCGTCCCGCTGTGGAACGCCGAGGCGTTCACCAACCGCATGGACTACCGCGAGTGGGACCGCGACCTGCACCCCGGTGACATCATCCTCACGCACTTCCGGGGCAAGGAGGACTGGAAGGGCACCATGCCTGACATGATCCGTCATGTCATGAAGACCGTCACGGACAAGGGATATGCCGTGGCTCGCCTGGAGGACTACTTGTGAGGTACGCGCGCCGGTTGGTAGCCGGAACGCTGGCGGCCGGCGCGCTCGCGCTCTCCCTGACGGGGTGCGGGAAGAGCGTGGATCCCGTCGAGCGGCTGGGCCGCGGGGCGGCGCAGGAACCGTCGCGGACGCCCTCCGCATCGGCGCAGGTGCCCGGGACGCCGCCGGCGCCCGCGCCGGGCGGCGCGTCCGACGAGGCGTACCGGAAGTGGGGCCTGACGGCCCCCGTCCCGTACGCGCCGAAGCCCACCGAGAAGCCGCAGATCCCGAAGGCGGCTCCGGGCGAGGTCCCGGTGATAGACCGAATACCCCTGCCGGCCGGGGAGAAGACGGTCTTCCTGACCTTCGACGACGGGGCGGAGAAGGACCCCGAGTTCCTCCGGATGGCCGCCGACCTCAAGCTGCCGATCAGTATGTTCCTCACCGACAGCGTGGCCTCGTCGGACTACGGGTACTTCGAGAAGCTCCGCGACAACGGCTCGGCGAGCACCGTGAACAACCACACGCTGACGCACCCGAACCTGAGGACCCTCTCCTTCGAGGCGCAGAAGAAGGAGATATGCGGCCAGCAGGACCGGTTGGAGAAGCGCTTCGGCCAACGCCCGCCGCTCTTCCGCCCGCCCTTCGGCAACTACAACGACGACACCCTCCGGGCCGCCTCGGAGTGCGGTGTCTCGTCCGTCCTCCTGTGGCGGGTGTCGATGCAGATCAACAACTTCCAGTACGCCCAGGGCTCCGCCCTCCAGCCCGGTGACATCATCCTGGCCCACTTCCGAGGCCCCGCCGAGCTCAAGGGCACGACGGAGGTCCAGATGACGACCCGCATGCTCCAGCGCATCCAGGAACAGGGCTACCGGATAGGGCGCCTGGAGGACTACCTGTAGGGCCGGATACGAGCACCCGCGCCCCCAGCGCCTTCCCCGCAGGGTCGTTGGGTGGCCATGTCGGCCATGGCTATCGATTCAAGCTGATACGGCCGCGGGTTGAGGATCTGGATGCTGCAGTGCCCTTCTACGAGAGGCTGACCGGGGCGACCGCCTCGCGGTTCGCCTGCGCCGGCGTCAAGCTGGCGGCCGTCGGGCCCTTCCTGCTGTCCGCCGGGCCTGACGAGGCGGTGCGGCGGTCGCGGGAGTGGCGGCGACGCTCGTCGTCGCGGACCTTGACGTCGCGGTCGAGGAGGCCCAGGCGGGAGCAGCCGAAGTCGTGGTGCCCGTTCAGCCCACTCCCAACGGACGTCACCGGCTCCCGGCCCGCGGACATCCCGCCCCCGAAGCCACCCCGCACCTCCCGTTCCCGCCCCATCGGCACCCGCCGAGCGCACCCCCTACACCCGCACCACCGGGGTGATCGTCGTTTCCGCCGGGCCGTGGGAGTCCGCCTCGCGTTGGCGTTCCGCGCTGTCGCTGATGCGGAGCAGGAGGGCGATCATGATCCAGTTGGCCAGGAGGGACGAGCCGCCCTTGGCCAGGAAGGGCAGCGCCTTGCCTGTCAGGGGGATCAGGCCCGTCACGCCTCCGGCGACCACGAAGACCTGGAGGGCCAGCGCCGAGGCGAGGCCGACCGCCAGCAGTTTGCCGAAGGGGTCGCGGGCGCCGAGTGCCATGCGCAGGCCGCGCTGGACGAGGAGGGCGTAGAGGACCAGTACGGCCATGACCCCGGCCAGGCCGAGTTCCTCGCCGACCGTCGTGAGGATGAAGTCGCTGCGGCCGGCGAACTTGATCAGCTCGGGGTGTCCCTGTCCGAGGCCCGTGCCGGAGATGCCGCCCGTGCCGAAGCTGAACAGCGCCTGCGCCGACTGGTCCGAGACGACCCCCGGGGGAGGGTTCTCCGAGTAGACGGAGAGCGGGTTCAGCCAGGCCGCCACGCGTGCCTTGACGTGGGGTTCCGTCGAGCCGACCACGAAGGCCCCGGCCGAGGCCATGAGCAGGCCGCAGACGATCCAGCTGGTGCGCTCGGTGGCGACGTACAGCATCACCACGAAGACGCCGAAGAAGATCAGTGATGTGCCCAGGTCCCGCTCGAAGACCAGCACGAGCATCGAGAGGATCCACACCGTGATGATGGGTCCGAGCTGGCGCATCGGGGGCAGTCGCATGCCGAGGAACCTGCGGCCCGTCAGGGCGAGGGAGTCCCGGTGGACGACCAGGTAGCCGGCGAAGAAGACCGCGATCATGATCTTCACGAACTCGCCGGGCTGGACGGAGAAGCCGAAGAGGATGATCCACCGCTTGGCGCCGTACGTGTCCGCGCCGAAGAACGCAGGCGCGATCAGCAGCACCAGCGCGACCGCCATCGTGATGTAGATGAACCGCTGGAGCAGCCGGTGGTCGCGCAGCAGGGCCAGGACCGCGATGCAGGCGGCGATGCCGACCACCGTCCACAGCAGCTGGCCCGGGGCGTTGGCGTCCGAGCCCCACCGTTCGATGTAGCCCTGGTCGAGGCGGTGGATCAGTACCAGACCCAGCCCGGTCAGCAGCATGGCGAGCGGGAAGACCAGCGGATCCGCGTAGGCCGCGAAGCGGCGCACGCCCAGGTGCCCCACCAGGGACAGCAGCGTCATGGAGAGGGTGAATTCGGCGAGGCCGGGCGGGAGCTCGCCGTTCATCGCGAGGCCCGCGGCGGCGTGCCCGAAGACGGTGATGGCGATGACGAGGACGAGGAGCAGTGCCTCGGTGCGGCGGCGGGCTCCCGCCGCCGTCAGGGGCCTCAGTCCACGCACGGGATGCCGCCGCCGTCCTCGTGGGTGGAGGGCGAGGGCGAGGGCGGGGGCGAGGGCGGAGGTGCCGTCTCGCGCGCCCCCGGTGTGGAGCCGGTCGAACCGGCCTCGGCGTCCGGTGCGCCGGTGCTTGCGGAAGCCTTCGGTCCGATCTGCTCTGCAATGAGGCGCTTTATCTTCATATCGTCTACGACGTTGATGTCCTCCCCAAGGTTCCTTCCGAAGCGCTCGACGGGGAGTGTCGTGAACTGCACCCGGCCGCCGGACAGGCTCTTCGCCTGCTTCATGAACGACAGCAGGTCCCACCCCTGGTCGGTCACCACGTCCTGTTTCGCGACGTCGATCAGCCTCATCAGCTTCACGGGGTCGGTGAAGGTGCCGGCCGAGTTCAGCTTCTTCGTCGCGCCCGCGAGGAAGGCCTGCTGCCGTTTGGTCCGGTCCAGGTCCCCGCCGGCCAGACCGTGCCGCTGGCGCACGAAGGCGAGCGACTGGCGGCCGTCGAGCGTCTGCGGGCCCGCCGGGAAGTCGGCCCCCGAGTACGGGTCCTTCACGGCCCTGTTCAGGCACACCGGTACGCCGCCCAGCGCGTCCGCGAGGTGGTAGAAACCGGCCAGGTTCAGCTCGGCGAAGTGGTCGACCGGGACCCCCAGGAAGTCGCGCACCGTCGCGATCTGGGCCGCCCGTCCCGCCTCCCGGCCCTCCCGCTCCAGCTGTCGGGAGTCCTTCACGCCCTGTGCGGCGAGCTGCCCTTCCTTGCGGGCCTTCGCCAGCCCGTACGCCTTCTTGATCTTGTCCTTGCCGTGGCCGGGTATCGCGACGAAGTCGTCGCGCGGCACCGAGAAGGCCTTCGCCCGGCTGCCGTCCCCCGGTACGTGGAGCAGGATCAGGGTGTTCGCGTTGTAGCCGCCGATGTCCGAACTGCCGGCGTGCAGCTGGTCGAGGACCTCTTCCGGCAGTTTCTCGCCATTCTGGTCCCGGCGACTGTCCAGGCCGATGAGCAGGATGTTGGTGTCGCCGAACTTCGACTTCTCGGCTCCTTCGAGGGCCTTGGAGCTGCCGATTTCGGAGGCCAGGTCCCGGTAGAGGTACCAGGCGCCCCCGCCGGCCGTCACCGCCAGCGCGCAGGCCGCGACCAGCAGCGTACGGCCGAGCCGCCGGCGTCGGGACGGTCGGCGGCGTCGGGTCGTCGTCTTCCTCCGGTGCGCGCTCATGCCCGTCGATGCTGGGGCAGACCGGCTGAAGGAATCCTGAGGTTCCTGAAGGGGCGTTCAGGGCCGTCGCCCCGCCCCGACCCCGCTACGGGATCCGCAGCACCAGCCGCGCGCCCCCGGCCGGTGCGGGCAGCGCGCGTGCGTCGCCCCCGTGCTTCCGCGCGATCTCCCGGGTGATGGCCAGGCCGAGTCCGGTGCCGCCGGCGGCCCGGCTGCGGTCCGCGTCCAGCCGTACGAACCGCTCGAAGATGCGGTGCCGGTCCGCGTCCGGAATCCCCGGCCCGTCGTCCGTCACCTCCAGCACCGACCAGCCGCCCTCCACGGCGGCCCGGACGGTGACCTCCGAGCGGGCGTGCCGCAGGGCGTTGTCCACCAGGTTGGCCAGCGCCCGCTCCAGCTGCGCCGGGTCCCCGGCCGCCGGGACGGGAGCCGGCGCCTGCAGCCGTAGCGGGACCCGGGCGCCACCCCGGCGGGCCAGGTCCTCCGCGGCCAGCAGTGCGAGGTCCACCGGCTCGGTCCGGGGCGGCGGCCCGCCGTCGAGGCGGGCCAGCAGCAACAGGTCCGCCGCGATCCGCTGGAGCCGCTCGGTCTCGGCCAGTGCCGCCGCGACCGACGCGCGGCCGGGGCGGTCCGCCGCCAGTGCCACCTCAAGCCGGGTCCGTACGGCCGCCAGCGGATTGCGCAGCTCGTGCGAGGCGTCCGCGGTGAACTGCCGCTGCCGGGCGTCGGCGCGCTCCAGCCGGTCGAGGGTGGCGTTGACGGTCCGCGCCAGCCGCGCGATCTCGTCCGCCCCGCCCGGGTCCGGGACCCGCCGGTCCAGCTCGCTGGCGGTGACCGAGGCCAGTTCGGTCCGGATGGCGTCCACCGGGCGCAGCGCGCGCCCGGTCACCCACCAGGCCAGGGCCGCGGCGAAGGCGATCAGCGGGGGCGCGCCCGCGAGCAGGCCGACGGCGACGGCCCGGGTCGCGTCGTCCACGTCGCCGAGGACGGTCATCGCGTACACCGTGTTCCCGCCGGGCGCCGGGACGGCGACCACCGCGCGCCGGTGCCCGCCGGGACGCTCGGGAGGGAGTACGGCCGAGCGGGAGTCCTCCCCGGGGCCGGGGCGCGGTGCGCCGTCCAGGTCGGGGGTGTGCCGCGGGTCGCCGCCGGTCGCGGCCACGGTCCGGCCGGCGGGGTCCCGTACGAGGACCAGGTCCACGCCGTTCTCGGGCGCGGGCAGCCGCCCGCCGGGCGGCGGGGTGCGGGCGTCGAGCTGGGCGGCGGCTTTGAGGGCGGCGAGCTCGGTCCGGCCGGTGGTGTTGTCGAGGAGGTTGGCCCGCAGCAGGGCGTGCATCCAGAGCCCGCCGGCGGCCAGTACGGCGGCCATGGCGAGGGCGGCGGCCGCGGCGGTGCGCCCCCGGATGCCGGGCCGCCCGCGGCGGGCGGCCCGGGTCTCGCCGGATCCGCGACGCCGCTCAGCCACCATCGGGCGCCATGCGGTAGCCGGTGCCGTGAACGGTGAGGATCGAGCGGCGTCCGAAGGGGGCGTCGATCTTCTTGCGCAGCGAGGAGACGTAGACCTCGACGATGTTCGGGTCGATGTCGTGCGGGGTGTCCCAGACCTCGTCCAGGATGTCCTGCTTGGCGACGGCGCGGCCGGGCTGCTCCATCAGGCAGGCGAGCACGCCGAGTTCGCGGGCGGTGAGCTCGATGTCCCGGTCGCCGCGGCGGCAGCGGCGGCCGCGCGGGTCCAGGACGAGGTCGCCCGCCTGGAGGGTGCCGCGGTCACAGGCTCCGGCGCGGCGGGCCAGCGCCCGGATCCGGGCGGCCAGGACCACGAAGGAGAACGGCTTGGTGAGGTAGTCGTCGGCGCCTGCGTCCAGGCCCTCGGCCTCGTCGTACTCGCCGTCCCTGGCGGTGAGCATCAGGACCGGGGTGGTGTCGCCGTGGGAGCGCATGCGGGTACAGATCGCGTGCCCGCCGGGACCCGGGAGCATCAGGTCGAGCAGGACGACGTCGTAGGGGCCGCCGGCGAGGGCGAGGTCCATGCCGCGGTGGCCGTCGTGTGCGACGTCGACCAGGTGCCCGTCGGCGGACAGGCCGCGCCGCAGGGACTCGGCGAGGCCTTCTTCGTCTTCGACCACGAGGATGCGCACCGCTCAAGCGTCACATATCGCCCGTCTTGTGTCGTACCCGGTCCCCTGCGGGGTGCTCGGCGGGGCGGTGTGGGTCCGGTCGGGGAGCGGGGTCGCCGCCGGGGCGTCTCCTCGGCTCGGCGTGTGCGGGGCGCCGTCTTCCGACGCCGCCGAGCCGCGCAGCGACCCCGCAGGGGAGGGGGATTCATGCCGGCGACCGCCGCGCACGGGACAGGGCGTCGCGGGTGGCTGCCGTCAACGCCCAGGCCGGGAAGGCCAGGGCGGTCAGGCCCAGGCCCATGGGTGCGAGGGAGGTGAGGATGCTCATCTGCACGGCCCCGTCGGCATCGGGCCCGCTGACGCGGGCGGCGACCGAAGCCTGCGGCCGCTCGTCGAAGACGCCGTCGATCCCGATCCCGCGGAGAGTGAACGATCCGTCGGCTGCGCTGAAGGAGCCCGCGCACGTCAGCGTGCGGTCCCCCATGGAATTCGGGTCGCCCCACACGCACCGCTCGGCGCTGAACCTGCCGTCCACTCCCGTCAGCTGGATGATGAGCCGCGGTACGGCCGCGTGGAACATCCGGATCCCGACGGCGAGCCCGATGGCGATCGGGACGGCGTGCACCCACCGCACACCGGAGTTTGTCCTGGTCATGTCCGGGAGAAGAGTGATCTCGAACGCATGCGCGAAGAGGGTTTCGGGGATCGAACCGGCCTCCGCGCAACGCCGGGAGGTCGGGAATTGGCACTCCGCTTGACCGAGTGCTAATCGCCGGAATAGTCTCGCACCTGGCACTCGCCCCCGGCGAGTGCCAACACAGCGACAGGCAGGTCCGGCACCCGCGACGACGGATCGACCTGGTCGCCACCTCAGACAGTTAACCCCGGATCTCCGAAGGGGGAGGTCGGACAGTGACGACCGCCAGCTCCAAGGTTGCCATCAAGCCGCTTGAGGACCGCATCGTGGTCCAGCCGCTCGACGCCGAGCAGACCACGGCCTCCGGCCTGGTCATCCCGGACACCGCGAAGGAGAAGCCCCAGGAGGGCGTCGTCCTCGCGGTCGGCCCGGGCCGCTTCGAGGACGGCCAGCGTCTCCCGCTGGACGTCACCGTCGGCGACATCGTGCTGTACAGCAAGTACGGCGGCACCGAAGTGAAGTACAGCGGCGAGGAGTACCTCGTCCTCTCGGCTCGCGACGTGCTCGCGATCGTCGAGAAGTAATTCGCTTCACAGCACTGCTTTGAGCTACGCCCCTGGTCACCCCGCTGATTGCCGGGCGGCGAGGGGCGTAGCTCGTTAAACCCGAGTTTTCGAGAGGGCTGAACCGCTCCCATGGCGAAGATCCTGAAGTTCGACGAGGACGCCCGTCGCGCCCTCGAGCGCGGCGTCAACAAGCTTGCCGACACGGTCAAGGTGACGATCGGCCCCAAGGGCCGCAACGTCGTCATCGACAAGAAGTTCGGCGCCCCCACCATCACCAACGACGGTGTCACCATCGCCCGCGAGGTCGAGCTGGACGACCCGTACGAGAACCTGGGCGCCCAGCTCGTGAAGGAGGTGGCGACCAAGACCAACGACATCGCGGGTGACGGCACCACCACCGCCACCGTGCTGGCCCAGGCGCTGGTCCGCGAGGGTCTGCGCAACGTCGCCGCGGGTGCTTCCCCGGCCGCCCTGAAGAAGGGCATCGACGCCGCGGTCAAGGCCGTCTCCGAGGACCTCCTCGCGACCGCCCGCCCGATCGAGGACAAGTCCGACATCGCCGCCGTGGCCGCGCTCTCCGCGCAGGACGCCCAGGTCGGCGAGCTCATCGCCGAGGCGATGGACAAGGTCGGCAAGGACGGTGTCATCACCGTCGAGGAGTCCAACACCTTCGGCCTGGAGCTGGAGTTCACCGAGGGCATGGCCTTCGACAAGGGCTACCTCTCCCCGTACATGGTCTCCGACCAGGAGCGTATGGAGGCCGTCCTCGACGACCCGTACATCCTGATCAACCAGGGCAAGATCTCCTCCATCCAGGACCTCCTGCCGCTGCTGGAGAAGGTCATCCAGGCGGGCGGCTCCAAGCCGCTGCTGATCATCGCCGAGGACGTCGAGGGCGAGGCGCTCTCCACCCTCGTCGTCAACAAGATCCGCGGCACCTTCAACGCGGTGGCCGTCAAGGCCCCGGGCTTCGGTGACCGCCGCAAGGCGATGCTGCAGGACATGGCCACCCTCACCGGTGCCACCGTCATCGCCGAGGAGGTCGGCCTCAAGCTCGACCAGGCCGGTCTGGACGTACTGGGTTCCGCCCGCCGCGTCACCATCTCCAAGGACGACACCACCATCGTCGACGGCGCGGGCAGCTCCGACGAGGTCCTCGGCCGCGTGAACCAGATCAAGGCCGAGATCGAGGCCACGGACTCGGACTGGGACCGCGAGAAGCTGCAGGAGCGCCTGGCGAAGCTCGCCGGCGGCGTCTGCGTCATCAAGGTCGGCGCCGCCACCGAGGTGGAGCTCAAGGAGAAGAAGCACCGCCTGGAGGACGCCATCTCCGCGACCCGCGCCGCGGTCGAGGAGGGCATCGTCTCCGGCGGTGGCTCCGCGCTCGTCCACGCGGTCAAGGTCCTCGACGGTAACCTCGGCCTGTCGGGCGACGAGGCCACCGGTGTCGCGGTCGTGCGCCGCGCCGCCGTGGAGCCGCTGCGCTGGATCGCCGAGAACGCGGGCCTTGAGGGCTACGTCATCACCTCGAAGGTCTCCGAGCTCGACAAGGGCCAGGGCTTCAACGCCGCCACCGGCGAGTACGGCGACCTGGTCAAGGCCGGCGTCATCGACCCGGTGAAGGTCACCCGTTCCGCGCTGGAGAACGCCGCCTCCATCGCCTCCCTGCTGCTCACGACCGAGACCCTGGTCGTCGAGAAGCCGGCGGAGGACGAGGGCGACGCCGGTCACGGCCACGGTCACGGCCACAGCCACTGATCGCGTTCCACGTCGAAGGCCCCGTTCCGCAGTCGCGGAGCGGGGCCTTCCCCGTGTTCGGGATTCAGGTTCCGTAGGGCGATCCGGTTCCGCCCATCTGCCGCTGCAGGGCTCCGGGGTTGTAGTGCCACCAGCCCTCGATGATCTCTCCGTCCTGACACCGGAAGGTCGTGGTCCCGGACATCTCGTACGTCTTGCCGGTCGGTGCGACCCCCATGAACTCTCCCTTGTGGGTGCCGCGCCAGTTCCACACCGTCGTGACCATGTCGCCCTCGGCCACCTGGGCCGTCGGCTCGAAGGTCATGTCGAAGGCGGCGCGCCACATCTCCACGTCGGCGTGCATGTTCTCGCGTCCGATGACGGTCGACTCCTCCTTGCTGGCGTCGTGGTCGATGTAGTTCACCGCGAAGCACTCGTCGAGGACGCCCATGTCGCCGCCCGCGACGGCTTCCTTGAACGCCCGGTTCACGAGCTGCTTGTTGAGATGCTCGTCCCGGACCACATCGAGGTTCACGAACGTGGGCATCCCCTCGCAGAGGGCCACCATCTCCTGGAACATCCGGTCCGTCTCGGGGAGCTGAGAGTTCTTCATCGCCTCCTCGTACGAGGCGAACTCCACCATGTCCACGTAGTGGTTCCGGGCCTCTCGGTCCTGGCCGATCATCGTGTGCGTGGCGGTGCGCCTACCGCTGCTCTGCTCCGCCCAGCGGTCGATGAGCGCGTTCATCTCATCGAACCGCGTGGTCTCGTAATCGATCACCTGTACGAATGTCATCGCGTCGCCTCCCGGTGGAGATGGAATATGTCCATTTTAGGGAGATTTAGCCAGTTTGGCGGCTCGGGTGAGGGCTTACCCGCAGGTCACGAACGCTACTGGGGCCCGTACTTGCGGCCCGTGCGCGAGGACACCCCGCCCAGCAGCCCGCGCGGCGTCAGCTTCACCACACCCATCAGCGCCTTGTACCGCGGGTCCGGGATCGACACCGTCTTCCCCCGCGCCAGATCGGCCAGCGCCGCCGCCACCAGCTTGTCGGCGTCCAGCCACATCCAGCCGGGGATGCTGTCCGTGCCCATGCCGGCGCGCTGGTGGAACTCCGTCCGTACGAAGCCGGGGCACAGCGCCATCAGCCGGACCCCGGACCCCGCCATGTCCCGCGCCGCGCCCTGGGTGAACTGCACGACCCAGGCCTTGCTGGCGCCGTACGTACCGCGGGGTACGAACGCGGCCACCGAGGCCACGTTGATCACACCGCCGCGACCGCGCGAGCGCATCGACTCGGCCGCCGCCGAGGTCAGCCGCAGCACCGCCTCGACGTGCACCTTCAGCATGGTCAGCTCGTCGGCCATGGAGACCTCGAGGTAGCGGCCCTTGTTACCGAATCCCGCGTTGTTGACCAGCAGGTCCACCGGGTGCGTGCGGTCGTCCAGGCGCTTCTCGACCGCCGTGATGCCCTCGTCGGAGGACAGGTCGGCGACCAGCACCTCGGCCTCGATGCCATGCAGGTCGTGTAGCTCCGTGGCCTGCTCGCCCAGGCGCTTGCCGTCTCGCGCCACCAGCACGAGGTTGTGCCCCTGGGCGGCCAGCCGCCGGGCGAAGGCGGCGCCGATGCCCGCCGTGGATCCCGTAATCAACGCAGTCGTCATACGCGCAACCTAGCCGCCCGGGGTGACGGCGCTACCGCGCCCCGGTCCCGGCCCCGTACTTCTCCACGTACCGGCGCACCGTCTCATGCGCCCCGGGCTCCATCGCGTCGCCCGCGGCCAGTGTCCTCGGCAACAGCGCGCGCTCGGTGGTGAAGGCGCGGAACCAGAGCTGCACCGTCACGTCGTGGTCCGGGCGGTGGACGACCTCGATGGGGTCGCCGGGGGAGACCGAACCCTCCTCGATCACCCGCAGGTACGCACCCGGGCGGGCCTCCCGGGTGAACCGCTTGACCCAGCCCGCCTCGCCCAGTGCCCCCTGGAAGGTGCGGCACGGGATGCGGGCCGAGGCCACCTCCAGGACGAGGTCCGTGCCGACCCGCCAGCGGTCGCCGAGCCGTGCGGTGTTCAGGTCGATGCCGGAGGTCGTGAAGTTCTCGCCGAAGACCCCGTCCGGCAGCTCGCGGCCCAGCTCCCGCTCCCACCGGTCCAGGTCCTCGCGGGCGTACGCGTACACGGCCTGGTGGTCGCCGCCGTGGTGGCGGCGGTCGCAGATGGTGTCGCCCTCCAGGCCGCTGCCCCGGCCGGTGGCCCTGTCGCCGGGGGCGACGACGCGGACCGGCCCGGGGACGGGGCGCTTGCCGATGCCCGTCACCCCGCTGTCCGCGTCGGTGTGCTCGGAGGGTACGGCGGTGCCGACGTTCACGGAGATCAGATGCATGGGGCCCATGCGCCCAGGCTAACCGGGCTCCCCCAAAGCGTCACGGAAGTATTCGCGCGACGATAAAAGCGGGCCTTATGATCGAAGAGTGATCGAGGCACGTCATCTCCGGGTCCTGCGCGCCGTCGCCGGGACCGGGTCCTTCTCCGCCGCCGCGCGCGAACTCGGCTGCACCCAGCCGGCCGTCTCCCAGCAGATGAAGGCGCTGGAGCAGTCGGCCGGCACCCCGCTGCTCATCCGCACCGGCCGGGAGATGCGGCTGACCCAGGCGGGCGAGGCCCTGGTCCGCCACGCCGCGGGGATCCTCGCCGGGCTGACCGCCGCCGAGGAGGAGGTCGCGGCCATCGCGGGGCTGCGCGCGGGCCGGGTGCGTCTGGTGTCCTTCCCCAGCGGCAGCTCCACCCTGGTGCCGACCGCGCTCGCGGCGATGCGCGCCGAACACCCCGGCACCCGTATCTCCCTGGTCGAGGCCGAGCCGCCGCGGTCCGTGGAGATGCTGCGCGAGGGCGACTGCGATCTGGCGCTGGCCTTCCGCTACGGCGGGGCCGCCGGGTCAGCGGCCGAGTGGGAGGACCTCGTGGTGCGGCCGCTGCTGACCGACCGGCTGGTGGGGCTGGTCCCCGAGGGGCACGCGCTGGCCGGGGCGGAGCGCGTGAACATGGCGGAGCTGGCCGGCGAACCCTGGATCGCGGGCTGCCCGCGCTGCCGCCGCCATCTGGTGGAGGTGTGCGAGGGCGCCGGCTTCACCCCACGCATCGACTTCGCCACCGACGACTACCCGGCGGTGGTCGGCCTGGTCGGCGCGGGGCTGGGCGTGGCGGTGCTGCCGGAGCTCGCGGTGGAGTCCGTACGGGCCAAGGGCGTCAGTACGCTCGTCGTGGAGCCGGCCGTCGAGCGGGAGGTCGTGGCGCTGACCCTGCCCGACCTGGCCCGGGTGCCGGCTGTGGCCGCGACCCTGGCCGAGCTGGAGCGCGCGGCCTCGCGCTGACCGCCCTCAGGGAAGGGGTCGGCCGTACGCACCGGCCGCGGGTCGGCGGTACGCACGGGCCGCCCCCGGCCGTACGCGCGGGGCGCGCGTACGGCCGAACGCGTGAAACCGGACCGGGCGGCGACACGCCCGGATGTGCAGGTGGTGCGGAGGAAACGTTCCTTCCGTTGTTTCGTCGGCTCTCAGTGCGGCGCGATCGGTCCGATCGCACTCGACGCGGGGATCAGGCGGTGCCGGGCGCGGCCCATCAGTTCCTCGCGCTCGTCCTCGGTGAGGCCGCCCCACACCCCGTAGGGCTCACGGACGGCGAGTGCGTGCGCGGCGCATTCCGAACGAACCGGGCATCGCATGCAGACCTCTTTAGCCGAGGCCTCGCGCGCGCTCCTGGCCGCGCCCCGCTCGCCCTCCGGGTGGAAGAAGAGGGAGCTGTCGACCCCGCGGCAGGCGGCTAGCAGCTGCCAGTCCCAGAGGTCGGCGTTCGGTCCGGGGAGGCGGGAGAAATCTGCCATTGGTAGTCCTCTTGGTGCCGGTACTGAGGCGGATACGGTCCATGTCTCCAAGGGTCTCCACACCTACTGTCGGAGTAGATGTAAATATGACTCATTGGGAATCTAGCCTCAGACACGTGCCAAACGGAAGGAAAGCCGCCAAATAGGGCATAGCTCCAGATGGAGGACAGGCGGCTTGCGCCTCCACCACGGTGTTCGCTTCCTCACGTAGAGTGCCGAAGGTGTCCGTCCGACCCGTAACTCTTTCGAGTGACCATCGTTGAGAGTGCGAAGGCGGTTGAACCCACAAGTTCTCGGACAGGTGTCCGGGAGCATCGACCGCACAGGTGACGATACGTACCAGCCTGGAGGCTCAAGGTGACGCGCATCAGCAGCTGCGGAGGGCGGTCATGACATCCGTCCTCGTCTGCGACGACTCCCCGCTTGCCCGAGAGGCGCTCCGTCGCGCGGTTGCCACCGTGCCCGGCGTCGAGCGTGTGACGACGGCTGCCAACGGCGAGGAAGTCCTCCGCCGCTGGGGCGCCGACCGCTCCGACCTGATCCTGATGGATGTGCGGATGCCCGGGCTCGGCGGTGTGGAGACGGTCCGCCGCCTCCTCTCGGCCGACCCCGGCGCCCGCATCATCATGCTGACGGTCGCCGAGGACCTGGACGGCGTGGCCCTCGCGGTCGCCGCCGGCGCCCGCGGCTACCTGCACAAGGACGCCTCGCGCGCCGAACTGCGGGCCACGGTCACCCAAGCCCTCGCCGACCCGACCTGGCGGCTGGCCCCGCGCCGGCTGCGCTCCGCCGAGATGGGCGCCGCGCCCACCCTCACCGCGCGCGAGATCCAGGTGCTGGAGGGCATGAGCCACGGCCGGTCCAACGCGGAGATCGGCCGCGAGCTCTTCCTCTCCGAGGACACGGTCAAGACGCACGCCCGCCGGCTGTTCAAGAAGCTCGGCGCCTCGGACCGCGCGCACGCCGTGGCGCTCGGCTTCCGCTGGGGTCTCGTCCGCTGACCCCGCAGCGGCCGGGCCCGGCCCGGTCCGCCGCAGACCGCGGATCGTCGAGAGCGGTCCCGTCCGCCACCGGTGGACGGGGCGGCGCGCCGCTCTTGCCGTCCCGGCGCCCCTGGCGCCTCTTCTCGTCGCGGTAGCCCTGTCCCGCCGTACCCGGTGCGCACCCGGGGGTTGGCGGGGCACAATCCGGGGGACGTCTCGCTTCGTGCGCGATGCCGCATCCTTGAGGGTGTGGAGTCTCTCGGGGACTATTCGGCCGAGCGGGAGGGGAGGGCGCAGATGAAGAGTTCCGGCGCACCCGCTCATAACGCTTCGACGCACAACAAGGGCCGCGGTGCCGCGGATGCTCCGGCGCCAAGGCACCATGGACGGATGCGCGACGACGAGGCCCCGGGGTCCCCTGCGGCCACAGGCCCCACCGGCGCCGCCGCCGGCGGCGGCACCGGGGGCGTCAGTGCGCTCGTGCGCCGAGCGGTGGAGGGCGACGAGCAGGCCACTCACGACCTGCTCGCCTTCGTGCACCCCCTCGCCATCCGCTACTGCCGCACCCGGCTGTCCCGGCTCCCGGGTGACGCCCGGCACTTCGTCGAGGACCTGGCGCAGGAGGTCTGCGTCGCCGTCCTGATGGCGCTGCCGCGCTACCGGGACACCGGCCGCCCCTTCGAGGCCTTCGTCTTCGCCATCGCCGCGCACAAGGTCGCCGACCTGCAGCGGGCTGCCATGCGGCACCCGGGCAGCACGGCCGTGCCGTCGGACGAGATGCCCGAGCGGCCGGACGACTCGCTGGGCCCGGAGGAGCGCGCGCTGCTCAGCAGCGACGCCGCCTGGGCCAAGAAGCTGCTGGCGAACCTTCCGGAGAACCAGCGCGAACTCCTCGTACTGCGGGTGGCCGTCGGGCTGACCGCGGAGGAGACCGGCCAGATGCTCGGGATGTCCCCCGGAGCCGTGCGCGTGGCCCAGCACCGGGCCCTCAGCCGGCTCCGCGCGCTCGCCGAGCAGTAGGTGTGCCCGTAGGAAAATACGAAACTTCTGGTTGACCTTGGTCGTGGAATGAGACGCGTCGGGATCCCGTTAGCATGGACATCCGCGCTGAGCAAGACCATTGGGAAGGTGTCATGACTGACAGCGGTTCGACTGGAGTGCCCGACAAATTCGCCACGCTCGGACTGACCTACGACGACGTGCTGCTGCTGCCGGGCGCATCGGACATGGCGCCGAACGACATCGACACCTCCTCCCTCATCTCCCGCAACGTGCGCGTGAACATCCCGCTGCTGTCCGCGGCCATGGACAAGGTCACCGAGGCCCGCATGGCCATCGCGATGGCCCGCCAGGGCGGCGTCGGCGTGCTGCACCGCAACCTCTCCATCGCGGACCAGGCCAACCAGGTCGACCTCGTCAAGCGCTCCGAGTCGGGCATGGTCAGCGACCCGATCACCGTGCACCCGGACGCGACCCTGCGCGAGGCCGACGAGCTCTGCGCGAAGTTCCGCATCTCCGGCGTCCCGGTCACCGACCCCGCGGGCAAGCTCCTGGGCATCGTCACCAACCGCGACATGGCCTTCGAGTCGGACCGCAGCCGCCAGGTGCGCGAGGTCATGACCCCGATGCCGCTGGTCACCGGCAAGGTCGGCATCTCGGGCGTGGACGCCATGGAGCTGCTGCGCCGCCACAAGATCGAGAAGCTTCCGCTGGTCGACGACGCGGGCGTCCTCAAGGGCCTCATCACGGTCAAGGACTTCGTCAAGGCCGAGAAGTACCCGAACGCCGCCAAGGACAAGGAAGGCCGCCTCCTGGTCGGCGCAGCGGTGGGCGTCGCCGGCGACGCGTACGAGCGCGCCCAGGCCCTGATCGAGGCGGGCGCCGACTTCATCGTCGTCGACACCGCCCACGGCCACTCCCGACTGGTCGGCGACATGGTCGCCAAGATCAAGTCGAACTCCGCGGTCGACGTCATCGGCGGCAACGTCGCGACCCGCGACGGAGCCCAGGCCCTGATCGACGCCGGCTGCGACGGCATCAAGGTGGGCGTCGGCCCCGGCTCCATCTGCACCACCCGCGTCGTCGCCGGCATCGGCGTCCCGCAGGTCACCGCGATCTACGAGGCCTCCCTCGCCGCCAAGGCGGCCGGCGTCCCGGTCATCGGCGACGGCGGTCTGCAGTACTCGGGTGACATCGCCAAGGCCCTGGTCGCCGGCGCCGACACGGTGATGCTCGGCTCCCTGCTCGCCGGTTGCGAGGAGTCCCCCGGCGAGCTGCTCTTCATCAACGGCAAGCAGTTCAAGTCCTACCGCGGCATGGGCTCGCTCGGCGCGATGCAGTCCCGCGGCGACCAGCGCTCCTTCTCCAAGGACCGCTACTTCCAGGAGGGCGTGGGCGGCGACGACAAGCTCATCCCCGAGGGCATCGAGGGCCAGGTGCCCTACCGCGGCCCGCTCTCCGCGGTCGTCCACCAGCTCGTCGGCGGCCTGCGCCAGTCGATGTTCTACGTGGGCGGGCGCACCGTGCCGGAGCTCCAGGACAACGGCCGCTTCGTGCGCATCACCTCGGCGGGCCTCAAGGAGAGCCACCCGCACGACATCCAGATGACCGTCGAGGCACCGAACTACAGCCGCAAGGGCTGAGCAGGCGCGACGCAGGGGCGGACCCGGTTCAACGGGTCCGCCCCTGCGTGTTGCGTCCGTACAGCGGTCACCGGAACGCGGCCCGCCGGGGTTCGGGGATACTGGACGGGCAGACCCAGAGGAAAGGCCACCACACGTGACTGAGATCGAGATCGGGCGCGGCAAGCGCGGCCGCAGGGCGTACGCGTTCGACGACATCGCCATCGTCCCGAGCCGGCGTACCCGGGACCCGAAGGAGGTCTCGATCGCCTGGCAGATCGACGCGTACCGCTTCGAGCTCCCCTTCCTGGCCGCCCCCATGGACTCGGTCGTCTCCCCGCAGACCGCCATCCGCATCGGCGAGCTCGGCGGTCTCGGCGTGCTGAACCTCGAAGGCCTGTGGACCCGCTACGAGGACCCGCAGCCGCTCCTCGACGAGATCGCGGAGCTGGACGAGGAGTCGGCCACCCGCCGCCTCCAGGAGATCTACTCCGCGCCGATCCAGGCCGACCTGATCCGCCGGCGGATCAAGGAGGTGCGCGACTCGGGCGTCGTCACCGCCGCTGCGCTCTCCCCGCAGCGCACCGCCGAGTTCTCCAAGGCCGTCGTCGACGCGGGCGTGGACATCTTCGTCATCCGCGGCACCACCGTCTCCGCCGAGCACGTCTCCGGCGCGGCCGAGCCGCTGAACCTCAAGCAGTTCATCTACGAGCTGGACGTCCCGGTCATCGTCGGTGGCTGCGCCACCTACACGGCGGCCCTGCACCTGATGCGCACCGGCGCCGCGGGCGTGCTGGTCGGCTTCGGCGGCGGCGCCGCGCACACCACGCGCAACGTGCTCGGCATCCAGGTCCCGATGGCGACCGCCGTCGCGGACGTGGCCGCTGCCCGCCGCGACTACATGGACGAGTCCGGCGGCCGCTACGTGCACGTCATCGCCGACGGCGGTGTGGGCTGGTCGGGCGACATCCCGAAGGCCGTGGCCTGCGGTGCCGACGCCGTCATGATGGGCTCCCCGCTGGCCCGCGCCACCGACGCGCCCGGCAAGGGCAACCACTGGGGCATGGAGGCCGTCCACGAGGACGTGCCGCGCGGCAAGAAGGTCGACCTCGGCACCGTCGGCACCACCGAGGAGATCCTCACCGGTCCCTCGCACAGCCCGGACGGCTCGATGAACATCTTCGGCGCGCTGCGCCGCTCGATGGCCACCACCGGCTACAGCGAGCTCAAGGAGTTCCAGCGGGTCGAGGTCACCGTCGCGGACTCCCAGCACCGCCGCTGACCCCGGTCGCATCTGCCGGAGGGCCCGATTCCCGCTCAGGGGGTCGGGCCCTCCGGCATGCGAGCCGGATCAGCCTTCGCCGCGCCGTTGCGAGTCGGCGGGGGCCGCCCGCAGCGGGACGGGCGTCTGACCCGGCTGTGGGATCCGGGCGGGATCACGCGGTGGCATGCGGACCACGCAGGAGGGCGGAACGCCCGCGTCGAGCGGGCGGAGCGGGCCTGGTCCGTCGGGCCTGCTCAGTGCTCCGTCGGCCGCCGGTGCGTCAGCCGGCGGCCTTGCGGGCGGTCTGGAAGGCCGCGTAGGCGCCGATCGCGTAGAAGAGGATCGAGATCGGGTCCATGTTGTCCACGTAGAACTGGTTCAGTTTCACCAGCTCGGTGGTGAGCAGTTCGGAGACCGGGATCCCCTGGTGCTCGGAGATGGCGAGGGCCATGTCCAGGAGGTAGCCGACGTACACCCCGGCCAGCGTGAGCACGGCGCTCAGGGCCGGGAGGAGGGGGTTGCGGCCGCCGATGCGGACGGCGACGAGGGCGACCGCGAGGCCGACGCCGGCGGCCAGGTAGCCGATCTGGAAGGAGATCGCATTCATGATGCCGCCGTAGGCGGCGCCCGTGGCCACGGCGGTGCCGGTCGCGGCGAGGACCGCCAGGCCGAGGTTGCCGCTGCGGGTCGGGGCAGGGGCGGCGACCGGGGAGTAGGAGTCGGGCGCGGGCGGCGTGAAGTTCTGGCTCATCGGAAGGATCCCCCCAGGGAAAGCGAACGCACGTGTGGCCATAAGGCGTAAGTACGAGATAAGTGACGCCGCAGGCTAGCAGGCCCGTCGGACATCGGCAGGGGGTATTTTCCGCTGTTCAGAGGCGGTGGGCCGCGCCCACCGGGCTGGCGCCGCGGGTGTCCAGGAGCAGCTGCGCCTTCACGGCAAGGGCCTGCATGTCGTAGGTCCGGTGGTGCTGGAGGAGGATCGTCAGGTCGGCGTTGGCCGCGGCCTCGTACAGGGACTCGGCGCGGGGGACCGGCCGGTCCCTGACCCGCCAGCCCGTGATGTAGGGGTCGTGGTAGCTGATCAGGGCGCCGAGGTCGATGAGGCGGCTGGCGATCTCGCCGGCCGGGGAGCCCTCCTGGTCGGCGAGATCGGGCTTGTACGTGACCCCGAGCAGCAGGACGCGGGCCCCGCGAGCCGATTTGCCGTGCTCGTTCAGCAGGGTGGCGGAGCGCTGGATGACGTACTGCGGCATCCGGTCGTTGATCTCCTGCGCCAGGCCGACCATCCGCAGTGGGTGCCCGGGGGTGCGGCTGGTGTGGGGCAGGTAGTTCGGGTCGAGCGGGACGCCGTGGCCGCCGACGCCGGGTCCGGGGCGGAAGGCCTGGTAGCCGTACGGCTTGGTCTCGGCGCAGCGGATGACGTCCCACAGGTCGACGCCGAGGTCGTGGCAGAGCACGGCCATCTCGTTCATCAGGGCGATGTTGACGTGGCGGTAGTTGGTTTCGAGGAGTTGCACGGTCTCGGCCTCGCGCAGGCCCCGGGCGCGGACCACCTTCTCGGTGAGGCGGGCGTAGAAGGCGTGCGCCGACTCCGTGCAGGCGGGGGTGAGGCCGCCGATCACCTTGGGGGTGTTGGAGATGCCGTGGGTCCGGTTGCCGGGGTCGAGGCGGCTGGGGGAGTAGGCCAGGTGGAAGTCCCGGCCGGCGCGGAGCCCGGACCCCTCCTCCAGGATCGGCCGCAGGTAGTCCTCGGTGACGCCGGGGTGCGCGGCGGATTCGAGGATCACCGTGGTGTGCGGGCGCAGCCGCGCGGCGAGGGCGCGGCCCGCGTCGCCCACGGCGGAGAGGTCCAGCGCGCGGTCGGCGCCGAGCCGGGTGGGGGCGCAGATGACGGCCGTGCGGACCCGGCCGAGCTCGGCGGGGTTGGTGGTGACCCGGAAGCCGGCCGCCGACATGCGGCGGATCTCGGCAGCGGAGAGAGTGGAGTCGGTGACCGGGCCGCTCTCGTAGCCGACCGTCTCGATTCCGGCGGCGACGGCCGCCTGGGCGAGCGGAAGGCCGAGGTGGCCGAGTCCGATGACGGCGAGGTCTGCGGGCATGGGGATGCCGTCCCTTCCCTGGCGTGAGGGGGTGCCGCGCAAGTCCTCCCGAGGTCAGGCGAGCTGGCGCAATGTCAGACTAGGCTTATATATGACAGATATGTCGCATTACAGGGTGAACGTCGCCGTTGTGTTGTCCACAGGCGGTGGCTGATGCGGGTGCGGGACGTCAGAATCGTCAAACGGGGCATGTGAGCGGGATCTCACCCGCACCAACGGGAGGCAGCCGTGAGGACAGCGACACTGGGGCCGGCGCAGCGAGCCGCCGCCTTCACCCGGATGGCCGAACGGGAACTGGACGTGCTCGTCGTGGGCGCGGGCGTGGTCGGCGCCGGTACCGCACTCGACGCCGTGACCAGGGGCCTGTCCACCGGCCTGGTGGAGGCGCGGGACTGGGCCTCCGGGACCTCCAGCCGGTCGAGCAAGCTGATCCACGGCGGCCTGCGCTATCTGGAGATGCTCGACTTCGCCCTCGTACGGGAGGCGCTCAAGGAGCGCGGCCTGCTGCTGGAGCGCCTCGCGCCGCACCTGGTCAAGCCCGTGCCCTTCCTGTACCCCTTGCAGCACAAGGGCTGGGAGCGGCTCTACGCCGGCGCGGGCGTGGCGCTGTACGACGCGATGTCGGTCTCCAGCGGGCACGGCCGGGGGCTGCCGGTGCACCGCCACCTCTCGCGCGCCCGGGCGCTGCGGGTGGCGCCGGCGCTGCGTAAGGACGCCCTGGTGGGAGCCCTCCAGTACTACGACGCCCAGATGGACGACGCCCGGTACGTCACCACGCTCGTGCGGACGGCCGCGGCGTACGGTGCGCACTGCGCCAACCGGGCGAGGGTCGTCGGGTTCCTGCGCGAGGGCGAACGGGTGGTCGGCGCGCGGGTGCGGGACGTGGAGGGCGGCGTCGAGTACGAGATCCGCGCGAAGCAGGTGGTGAATGCCACCGGGGTGTGGACGGACGACACCCAGGCGCTGATCGGCGAGCGCGGGCAGTTCCACGTGCGGGCCTCCAAGGGCATCCACCTGGTCGTGCCCAAGGACCGCATCCACTCGACCACCGGGTTGATCCTGCGGACCGAGAAGTCGGTGCTGTTCGTCATCCCGTGGGGGCGGCACTGGATCGTGGGGACCACGGACACCGACTGGGACCTGGACAAGGCGCACCCTGCGGCATCGAGTGCGGACATCGACTACGTGTTGGAACACGTGAACTCGGTGCTGGCCGTGCCGCTGACGCGCGACGACGTCCAGGGCGTCTACGCCGGCCTGCGGCCGCTGCTGGCCGGCGAGTCCGACGCGACGAGCAAGCTCTCCCGCGAGCACACGGTCGCGCATCCGGTGCCGGGGCTGGTGGTGGTCGCCGGCGGCAAGTACACGACGTACCGGGTCATGGCGAAGGACGCGGTCGACGAGGCCGTGCACGGACTGGACCAGCGGGTGGCACCGTGCGTGACGGAGGACGTGCCGCTGGTGGGGGCCGAGGGGTACCGGGCCCTGTGGAACGGACGGGCCAGGATCGCCGCCCGGACGGGCCTTCACGTGGTGCGGGTGGAACACCTGTTGAACCGGTACGGGACGCTGACGGAGGAACTGCTGGACCTCGTCGCCTCCGATCCGGAACTGGGGCGGGCGGTGACCGGCGCGGACGACTACCTGCGGGCGGAGATCGTCTACGCCGCCTCGCACGAGGGCGCGCGGCACCTGGACGACGTGCTGACGCGGCGGACGCGGATCTCGATCGAGACCTTCGACCGGGGGACCCGGTCGGCCCGGGAGTGCGCGGAGTTGATGGCACCGGTGCTGGGGTGGGACGAGCAGCAGACCGCGAAGGAAGTGGAGCACTACGAGAAGAGGGTCCAGGCCGAGCGGGAATCGCAGCGTCAGCCGGACGACCAGACGGCGGACGCGGCACGGCTGGGAGCGCCCGACATCGTTCCGTTGTAACTCCGGGATGCGGAAGGCGGAACCGCAGACCCGGGGGGTCCGTCCGTTGCGGAGTGAGGAACAATGATGGCTCTGCCGGGGCGGGTTACCGTGGGCCCCGGCCGCCGGGTCGCTCAGCCGCTGGGGCGGGCGGAGCAGCGGCACGATCGCAGAGGGGACGCATGTCGAAGCCGGAGCACACCGAGTCACCTGCCGGGGCGTCTGCGGCGAAGCTTGACGATGGCGCTTCGGCGGGGTCCGCCCCCGCCTCCGCGCCCGCGGCGAAGCCCGAGGATGTTTCCGTGCCCGCGGCAAGGGCTGCTGCCGAGGCGGAGCCTGACGGGCCGAAGCCTGCCTCTGCGTCTGCGGTGGAGCCTGACGGGGTGAGGCCTTCGGCTGCGAAGCCGGGGCCGGGCAAGGCCGTGCCTGTGGCGGAGTCCGAGGGCGCCGAAGCCGGTCCTGCGGGGAAGCCCGGCGGGACGAAGGCGCGGCCGGGCAGGGCGACGGCTGTCGCGAAGCCCGAGGACGCGAAGCCCGAGGACGCGAAGCTTCAGGACGCGAAGCCCGAGGCTGTGAAGCCCGAGGACGCGAAGCCTGCGTCCGTTTCTGCGGTGGAGCCTGACGGGGTGAAGCCTTCGGCTGCGAAGCCCGGGCCGGGCAAGGCCGTGCCTGTGGCGGAGCCCGAGGACGCGAAGCCTGCGGCTGCCGGATCGGGGCCGGACAGAGGCGTGGCTGCGGCCGAGCCCGTCGCCGCCAGGCCTGCGGCCAAGGCGGTCGGGGCGACCGGGGGCAATCCCGTCGTCGAGAAGGCCGACGCCATGGCCGCCGCCGTCAAGGCCGCCGCCGCCAAGGCGGCCGGGGACGGGCAGGACGAAGGGCGGCTGCTGGCCGGCCGCTACCGGCTGGGCGCCGTCCTCGGCAAGGGCGGCATGGGCACCGTCTGGCGGGCTCAGGACGAGACCCTGGGCCGCACCGTCGCCGTCAAGGAGCTCCGCTTCAGCAGCGGGGTCGACGAGGACGAGAAGCGCCGTCTCATCACCCGCACCCTCCGCGAGGCCAAGGCCATCGCCCGGATCCGCAGCGGCGGCGCCGTCACCGTCTACGACGTCGTCGACGAGGACGCCCGGCCGTGGATCGTCATGGAGCTCATCGAGGGGCCCTCGCTCGCCGAGTTCATCCGGGAGAACGGTCCCCTCACCCCGCACCGCGCCGCCGAGGTCGGCCTCGCGGTGCTCGACGTCCTGCGCGCCGCCCACGGCCAGGGCATCCTGCACCGGGACGTCAAGCCGTCCAACGTGCTCATCGCCGGCAGCGGCCGCGTCGTCCTCACCGACTTCGGCATCGCGCAGGTCGAGGGAGACCCCTCCGTCACCTCCACCGGCATGCTCGTCGGCGCCCCCTCCTACATCTCGCCCGAGCGCGCCCGCGGCCAGAAGCCCGGCCCGCCCGCCGACATGTGGTCGCTCGGCGGCCTGCTGTACGCCTCGGTCGAAGGCGTGCCCCCGTACGACAAGGGCTCCGCGCTCGCCACGCTCACCGCGGTGATGACCGAGCCGGTCGACCCGCCGAAGAACGCCGGCCCGCTCACCGAGGTCATCTACGGGCTGCTCGCCAAGGACCCGGCCCGCCGCCTCGACGAGGGCCGCGCCCGGGAGATGCTCACCGCCGTCCTCGCCGCGCCCGAGCCGGTAGCGGCCCCCGTGGTGCCCGAGGTCGCCGAGAAGACCCGGCAGATATCGCTGGCGGACGCCAAGCAGGCCGCGGAGAAGGCCACCGCGGAGAAGGCCGCCGAGAAGGCGGCGAAGAAGGAACGGGAGCGTCGCGAGCGGGAGCAGCGCGAGCGTGCCCGCGCCGCACTGAAGGCCGCCCGCAAGGCGGCGACTGCCGCCCCGGCCGCCTCTGCGGTCGCGGTCTCGGCCGCCGAGGCGCCCAAGGGTCGGCCCGCCCCCGTCGTCGCACCCCTCACGGACGTCATGCAGCGCCGCACCATCGCGCTGGCCGTGGTCGCCGTGGTCGCGGTGCTGGCGGTGGTCGGCTCGCTGATCGTCTGGGCGGTCAGCGGCGACGACAAGGACAAGAAGGACCAGGGCAAGAACGGCGGGGCGACCCCGGCCGCGTCCGCCCCGCAGACCTCGGGCGAAGCCGGGCAGGGCTCCCCGCAGCCCTCGGGGAACACCGGTGAGACCGGCGCGGGCGGCACCGAGGGCACCGGCACCGACGCGGGCGCCGACGGTCAGGGCCAGGGACAGGGCCAGGGCCAGCAGCCCCCGGCCGCGGACCAGGGCCAAGGCCAGGGGCAGGGGCAGGGCGCCACGACCGGGGGCGTGGTCGGCGCTCTCCCCGCCGGATATGCGATGGTGACGGAGCCCGGCTTCCACTTCTCGATGGCGATGCCCGAAGGGTTCAGGCGGACGGGCACGGCCGGCGAGAACTCCGGCGCGATATTCAGCCGCGACGGTGGCTTCCCGAGGATCCAGGTCGACTACAACAACAAGCCGACCGACGACGCGGCCCTCGCCTGGTCCAGGCTGGCCCCGGCGGTGGGCAGCAGCAGCAAGGGGTACCGGCAGATCCGCATAGACAAGGCGGAGTACCGGGGCTACCCGACCGTCGCCGACTGGGAGTTCGAGCGCGAGCAGGTCGGGATGAGGGTCCGTGTGCTCAACCGCGGGTTCAAGATCGATGCCACGCACGGCTACGCGATCATGATCAGCTGTCCCGCGGACCAGTGGGACGGTCCCGAGTGCACCCAGATGCGTGACGTGGCCTTCCAGACGTTCCAGCCTCTCGGCTGAGCCCGGGACGCAGGCGCCCCTGCCGACGTATCGTGTCAGCGGGGGCCTGGGAGCCTGCCGCACTCGGGGGAGGCGATGTGGAGGAGTACGCGGGCCGGATCCTGGCCGGCCGCTACCGCCTGCCGCTGCCGCCGTCCGACGCGTACGAGCTCGTCGAGACCCGGGCCTTCGACACGCGCGGCGGACAAGAAGTCCTCGTACGGCAGGTGCCGTTGCCGGAGGTCGTGGACGCCGAGCTGGTGGACGGGCCGCCGGCCGTCCCTGCGGCCCGCCGCGCTCCCGCCGACCTTCCGGCCGTGCGGCGCGCCATCGAGGCGGCGCAGGCCGCGGCCGCGATTCCCGACCACCCCCGGCTGGACCAGGTCTTCGACGTGTTCGCCGAGGGCGAGTCGTTGTGGATAGTGAGCGAACTGGTCCCGGCCAAGCCGCTGGCCGCGCTGCTCGCCGACGAACCCCTGAGCCCCTACCGCGCTGCCGAGGTGGCGTCGGACGTGCTCACCGCGCTGCGCGTGCTGCACGCTCACGGTTGGACACACCGCAACATCACCGTCCGGACGGTGCTGGTGTGCGAGGACGGCCGGGTCGTCCTGACGGGTCTCGCGGCGGGCGCCGCGGAGGAGGCCCTGTGCGGGTACGACCCCGTCCCCCGGGCCACCGGCTCCGGCCCCGAGGAGACGTGGGGCGCGGGTCCCGCCCCCGCCCCGCCGACCGCCCCCGCCCCGCAGGTCGATACCGGACCGGCCCCCACGCAGGCGGCGCCACCGCGCGCGGCCCCGGCCCAGGAGCCGCCCCCGCCCCGGCCCGCAGCGGACGGCGCCCCCGGGTACGCGCCGCTCGTGGCCCCGGGCTACGACACCGGGCCGCGGTACACCGACCACATCACCCCCGGGCGGCCGCGGGACGGCGCCGACGTCCAGGCCGCCGCGCGCGCCGGGGTCATCGCCGCGTACCGGGCGGGCGCGCGGGCCGCGGCAGCCCGGGTCACCGAGCAGCGCAAGGCCGAGGCCGGTACTGGGGCCGCGATCGAGCCCGCGGCCGGAGCCGCGGCCGAACGTCGGCCCGGCGGGTCGGCCCTCCCACAGGGCTACTCCTACCCGTACGGCGGAGGACCGCAGTCCGGGGAAGGGGACCGGTCCGGGGACGGGGCCCGGGAAGAGGCCGCCGGCCCCTGGCACGGCGCGACCCCGCGCCGCCCGGCCCTGCCGCAGCCCGCACCCCACCCCGAGCCCGAGCCGGGGACCGAGCCCGGGGCCGGGAGCGAGCCGATGCCCCGGAGCGAGCCGGCGCCCGAGGTACGGCCGCGGCCCGTCCCGCCCCCGTCCGCGTGGAGCCGGGCCGCCCCGCCGGCCGCGTCCGCCCTGCCCGCGCAACTCGCCCTGCCCCAGGGCTACCGCCAGGCCGAGGCCCCGGACCGCCCGGCCACGGAGCACCCGGCACCCGGCGGCCCGTCACCGGGGCCCGGACCGGAGCCGGTCCCGCGGCCCCCGGCGCAGACGGCCCCGTGGAGCGGCCTCGACGCCGAGCGGGCGCGGCACACGCGCATGGCCGTGGTCGGCGCGATCACCGAGCGGTGGGCGCCCGAACAGGCCGGCCCCGTGCACGGGCACTGGCAGCTGGCGGCACCCGTCGGGCCTGCCACCGACCTGTGGGCGCTCGGCGCGTTGCTCTACCGCGCCGTGCAGGGCCATGCCCCGTACCCGGAGGACAGCGTCGCCGAGCTCGTCGAGATGGTCTGCGCCGAGCCGCCCGCGTTCGCCGAGGAGTGCGGCGCGCTCCGCCCGGTCGTGGAGTCCCTGCTGCGCCAGGATCCCACCGAGCGGCCCGACTTCGAGGAGCTGCGCGGCTGGCTGCGCTCGCTCGTGCGGTCCGCTCCGGAGCCGGACGCCGGTCTCGGGATGCTCCCGATGCCGGAGCCCGATCCCACGCGGCTGCCCGTCGTACGCCGCCGCGGTGAGGTCCACGGACGGCACCGCAATCCCACGGCCGCCCGGAAGCCGGTGGCACTCGGCCGGACCCTGCTCGTCGGCGTCCTGGTCCTCCTCGCCGGTGCCGTCGCGTACGCGATGCTGTTCCTGCCCCGGGCCGGGGTGACGCGGGACCAGGACGGCCCCGGGGAGACCACGGCGCACACCTCGCCGCGGCCGGGCCCCTCCCCGGTGCCCACCGGAACGCCCAAGTCCGTCCCGCCCCCCGCGACGACCGGGCCCGCCGCGTCGCAGGCCGCCCCCGCGCCGGCCCCGCCCGGCTACACCACGCAGCAGGACCCGGAGCACTTCGAGATCACCGTCCCCGAGGGCTGGGAGCGCCGGGGGATCAACGAGGCGGGCCAGGTGCGCTACACCGACGGGTCGTTCGTCCTGACCGTGGTCCCGGGCCGGGACAAGGTCGAGGGCAATCCGGACCCGGCGGCCTATCAGAAGGACAAGGAGCCGGAGCTGACGCCGTACCGGTCCTCCACCTGGTCGACCGTCGGGGACGTCAAGACCACCCGGGTCGGGCAGCAACTACGGGCCACGGGCCGCTACACGTGGATCGACGGGACCGGTCGCAACGTGTTCGCCCGCAATTTCGTCGTCGCGCTGGGCGGCAGTTACCACGTCGTCCTGGTGACCGGTCCGGAGGACGAACAGACCAAGGTCACCGAGGTCTTCGAGAAGGCCACGGCGAGTTACAAGGCGGGCGGATGATCGGATATTGACGGCTGATCAGTACGGCGATTGCGTCACAGTGCCGTCTTTCGGCGCCCGGGCGGTTCCGACAGCCCCCGTGGGCTCCGTAATCTGGCCTGAAGTGCAGAGAGCGGCGGGAATTCGTGGAACAGCAGACAGGTGGGGGCGCCGTGCTGGCGGGCCGGTACAGGCTCGTCGAGCCGATCGGCCGGGGCGGTATGGGGAAGGTGTGGCGGGCACATGACGAACTGCTCCACAGGACCGTCGCGGTCAAGGAACTGACGGCGGGTCTGTACGTCGCCCAGGCGGACCGGGACGTCATGCACGCCCGGACGCAGAAGGAGGCCCGGGCGGCGGCCCGGATCCAGCACCCGGCGGTGGTCACCGTCCACGACGTGCTGGAGCACGACGACCGGCCGTGGATCGTCATGGAGTACATCGACGGCCCCTCACTCGCCGACGCGGCCAAGGCGGCGGGGCGGATCGAGCCGCGCGAGGCGGCCCGGATCGGGCTGCACGTGCTGGGTGCGCTGCGCGCCGCGCACGCGGTGGGCGTGCTGCACCGGGACGTGAAGCCGGGCAACGTGCTCCTCGCCAAGGACGGCCGGGTGCTGCTCACGGACTTCGGGATCGCCGCGATCGAGGGCGACTCGTCCATCACCCGCACGGGCGAGATCGTGGGCTCGATCGACTACCTGGCGCCCGAGCGGGTCACCGGCGGGATCCCCGACCCCTCCTCGGACCTGTGGTCGCTGGGCGCCACCCTCTACACGGCGGTGGAGGCCCGTTCCCCCTTCCGCCGTACGTCGCCCATCTCCAGCCTGCAGGCCGTGGTGAACGACGAGCCGCCGGCGCTGCGCCAGGCCGGGGTGCTCGGGCCGGTGATCACGTCCCTGCTGCGCAAGGACCCGACGGAGCGGCCCTCGGCGGAAGAGGCCGAGCGGATGCTGCTGGAGGCGATGGAGGGCCGCGAGCCGAGGGCGGCGCACGCCTACGTGCCCACGCGCGCGGTCACCTCCGAGGAGCTCTCCCCGGCGCAGGACCGGTCCGAGGAGCAGGCCCCGCGCGAGGAGGTCGCGCAGACGGCTCCGCTGCCGGAGCCCGCGGTCCCGGGGACGGCGGCCGCGCCCGCGGCCGTGCCCGTCGACCGGGACGGCGGCTGGGTCAAGCGTGCCGCGGTGGTGGCCCTGGTGGCCGCGCTGCTCGGCGGCGGCGGTGTCTTCGGGGTCCTCAAGTACACCGGGGGCGCCGGCGGGGAGAGCGATCCGGACCGCGTCGTGAGTTCGACGGGCGGGCCGTCGGGCGACGACGGCAAGCCGCAGGAGGCGACCGCACCGGCCGGCTACACGAAGGTCGTCGACCCCCTCGCCGGCTTCACCCTGTTCGTCCCGGAAGGCTGGAAGCGCCAGGCCAACGGCGACCAGATCGACTACACCCCGGACGACGGCAAGCACTTCATCCGGATCGCCGCCGACCCCACCCCGGACTACAAGGACCCGTACGCACACCTGCTGGACCTGGAGCAGCAAGTGGGGAAGCGGACGGACTACAAGAAGCACCAGCTGAACCAGAACACCTTCCGGGGCAGCACCCGGGCCGCGCTCTGGGACTTCAGTTGGACGGAGAAGGTGAGCCACCCCGGTCCGCGCAGGGCCAAGGAACAGATGTACATCGCCCCGGACGAGACCGAGTACGCGATCTACATGGCGAGTCCGGTCGCCGACTGGGACGTGACCCGCCAGCAGTTCGACATCGTGCTCAGCGGCTGGGAGCCGCCTGCCAAGAAGTCCTGATCCCGGCATTCTGCCAGCGATCGCTGGCAGAAAAGGCAAAATCCGGTTACCGGCGGGTACCCAAAGCCGGCCCGCCGGAATACGCTCACCCGCATGACGGACTCGCAGGCCTCCGAAGCCCCTCACCGCACAGCACCGCAGCCCACCAACCCGGTCGCCCCGGCCCCGGCCGGCGCCCGCACCGCAGCCGACGTGGTGACCCCCGACCTGGTCGCACGGCTGACCCGCGGAGTGATCGGCTCCGGCCGCACCGCCAACCACACCCCCTTCACCGGGGGCCGGCTGACCGAGCTCCCCGAAGCCACCCCCGACGACGTGGCCGAGGCCTTCGGCCGGGCCCGTGCCGCCCAGCCCGCCTGGGCGGCCGTCCCCGTACGCCGGCGGGCCGCGGTACTGCTGCGCTTCCACGACCTGGTCCTCGCCCGGCAGGCTGAGGTCCTCGACCTGATCCAGCTGGAGACCGGCAAGGCGCGCCTGCACGCCCACGAGGAAGTCCAGGCCGTCGCCGTGTCGGCCCGCCACTACGGCCGCAAGGCGCCCTCGTACCTGCGCCCCAAGGGCCACACGGGCGCGATGCCCACCCTCACCAAGGTCACCGAGCTGCGCCAGCCGCGCGGGGTCGTCGGCCAGATCGCCCCCTGGAACTACCCCCTGGAACTATCGGTCGGAGACGCCCTGCCGGCCTTCGCCGCGGGCAACGCACTCGTCATGAAGCCCGACACCGAGACCGCGCTGACCGCCCTGTGGGCCCGCGACCTGCTCATCGAGGCCGGGCTGCCCGCCGAGGTCTTCCAGATCGTCCTCGGTGAGGGCCCCGTCGTCGGCCCCGAGGTGGTCCGCCACGCCGACTACGTCTCCTTCACCGGCTCCACCCGTACCGGCCGCGAGGTCGCCCGGGGCGCAGCCGACCGACTCATCGGGGCCTCCCTCGAACTCGGCGGCAAGAACGCCATGCTCGTCCTGCACGACGCCGACGTCGAGAAGGCGGCCGCGGGCGCCGTCCGCGCCTGCTTCTCCTCCGCCGGCCAGCTGTGCATATCCATCGAGCGGCTCTACGTCCATGCCTCGATCGCCGACGACTTCGTCGAGCGGTTCGCCGCCCGCACCCGGGCCATGCGGCTCGGAGCCTCCCTCGCCTACGGCGCCGACATGGGATCCCTGGTCGGCGAGCGCCAGCTGGAGACCGTGCAGCGGCACGTGGACGAGGCCGTCGCCCAGGGCGCCACCCTCGTGGCCGGCGGCACCGCGCGCCCCGACATCGGCCCGCTCTTCTACGAGCCCACCATCCTCGACGGCGTCGAATCCGCCATGGCGGTCTGCGGAGAGGAGACCTTCGGCCCGGTCGTCTCGATCTACCGCTTCACCGACGAGGAGGAGGCCGTCGCGCAGGCCAACGCCACCGCCTACGGCCTCAATTCCAGCGTCTGGACCCGGGACGCCCGCCGTGGCCACCAGGTCGCCGCCCGCCTGCGCACCGGCACCGTCAACATCAACGAGGGCTACGCCCCCGCCTACGGCAGCGCCCAGGCGCCCATGGGCGGCATGAAGGACTCCGGCCTCGGCCGCCGCCACGGCTCCGAGGGCATCCTCAAGTACACCGAGGCCCAGACCGTCGCCCAGCAGCGGCTGGTCCCGATGGCGCCCTCGCTGGGCATGGACGACGAGACGTACGCGGCGTTCATGACCCGCAGCCTCAAGGTCATGAAGGCTCTCCGACTGCGCTAAGGGGTATCCGTGTCGCACGACGACGCATCCGACGACGCCTACGACTACGACGTCATCGTCATCGGATCGGGCTTCGGAGGGTCGGTCTCGGCCCTGCGCCTCACTGAGAAGGGGTACCGGGTCGGCGTCTTGGAGGCAGGGCGCCGCTTCACCCGTGAGAGCCTGCCGAAGAACAGTTGGGACCTGCGCAACTACCTGTGGGCCCCGGCCCTCGGGCTGTACGGGATCCAGCGGATCCACCTGCTCGGCCACGTCATGGTGCTCGCGGGCGCCGGCGTCGGCGGCGGCTCGCTCAACTACGCCAACACCCTGTACGTGCCTCCCCGGGCCTTCTTCGAGGACCGGCAGTGGGCGTCCATCACCGACTGGCACGAGGAACTCGCCCCGTACTACGACCAGGCCAAGCGGATGCTCGGGGTGCGCCTCAACCCGACCATGACCCCCTCCGACGTCCACCTCAAGGCGGCCGCCGAGAAGATGGGCGCGGCGGACACCTTCCACATGGCCCCGGTCGGCGTCTTCTTCGGCGACGGCGAGGACGCCGCCGGCGGGCCCCGCGTCCGGCCCGGCCAGGAGACCGCCGACCCGTACTTCGGCGGCGCCGGCCCCGCCCGCAGGGCCTGTACCGAATGCGGCGAGTGCATGACCGGCTGCCGGCACGGTGCGAAGAACACCCTGAACGAGAACTACCTGCACCTCGCCGAGCGCGCCGGCGCCGTCATCCATCCCATGACGACCGTCACCGCCCTGTCCGAGCACCCGGACGGCGGCCACCGCGTCCGCACCGTGCCCACCGACGGCCGCCGCCGCGGGAGGGCGAAGGTGCTGCGCTGCCGGTACGTGGTCGTCGCCGCGGGCACCTACGGCACGCAGACCCTGCTGCACACCATGAAGGACCGCGGCGAGCTGCCGCGCCTGTCGGAGCGGCTCGGGGAGCTGACCCGGACCAACTCCGAGGGCCTGGTCGGCGCGCAGACCGACGACCGCCGCTACCGCAGGCGGCACGGCGCGGCCGCAGGCGGGAAACAGCGGGCGGACTTCACCAGGGGCGTGGCGATCACCTCCTCCGTGCACCCCAACGCCGACACCCACATCGAGCCGGTCCGCTACGGCAAGGGTTCCAACGCGATGGGGTTCATGACCGTCCTCCAGGTGCCCTACGGCGCCCACCGGGTCCGCGGCTGGCTGGCCAGGACCGCGAAGCACCCCCTCCAGCTGGCCCGTTCGCTGTCCAACCGGCGCTGGTCGGAGCGGACCATCATCGGCCTGGTCATGCAGTCCCTGGACAACTCGCTGACCACCTACCGCAGGCCGGGCGGGATCGGGAAGGGCCTGCTGACCGCCCGCCAGGGGCACGGCGCCCCGAACCCGGTGCAGATCGAGGAGGCCACGCGGGCGGCGACCCTGCTGGCCGAGGAGATCAACGGCTTTCCCGGCAGCAACATCGGCGAGCTGATGGGGACCCCGCTGACCGCACACTTCCTCGGCGGCTGCCCGATCGGAGCGTCGGCGGGCGAGGGCGTGGTGGACCCGTACCACCGGCTGTACGGGCACCCGGGCATCTCGGTGGTGGACGGCTCGGCCGTCTCCGCGAACCTGGGGGTGAACCCGTCGCTGACGATCACCGCGCAGGCGGAGCGGGCGATGGCGTACTGGCCCAACAAGGGAGACCGGGACCCGCGCCCCGAACAGGGCACGTCCTACACCCGCCTGGCGGCGGTGGAACCGGTCCGGCCGGCCGTCCCCGAGGACGCGTTCGGCGCGCTGCGGCTGCCGTTCCTGGCTGTCCCCGAAATTCCCCCACGGGATCCGGAACCGGCCGGATGACGGCGGTGGACACCGCGCTCCCCCTCCGAGCGCGGTACCCACCGCGGTACATACGTGACAGATGTTCAGCCTTGATGGTTGTACCGGAATCCGCCGGACCGGGCTGTGGCGTCGATCACACCATCACGGAGGCAACTGCGCATCGTCCTCGACCGTCAACGGCAGCATGAGAAAGCGCATCTCCTTGCTGGCTGCCTGCGGCGTCGCCGCCCTGGGAATCGCCGCCACTCCCGCACACGCCGCGGACCCCGCCCTCGTCCTGGCCGGACCGGCCGAGATCGGCCTGCGCCCGCACCCCGGGCAGAGCGGCGAACCGCAGAAGACCTCGGTCGCGTTCCGGCTCGTCAACGACACCGCCTCGGCGTTCGACCGCCGGAGCACCTTCACCATCGACCTGAGCGGGCTCAAGGGGGTCGCGGACGTCACGCTGGCGAAGCAGCAGGGCTCGGACTGCACGCTCACCGAGGCGGCCGTCACCTGCACGCGCCCCGCGCTGTGGAAGGGCGAGACCCGCGTCGTCGATCTGGATCTCAGCGCCGCCAAGGGCAGCAAGGCCGGTGCCACCGCGGACCTCACCGTGACCGGCGAGGCCGAGGGAGCCACCTTCCGGTCCGCCACCACCACGGTCCGGGTCGGCGGCCCCGACCTCGTGCTGGAGCGGGCCCGGCTGAAGGAGGAGCAGAAGCCGGGCGACACCCAGAACCTGTCGGTCGTCTTCGCCAACGAGGGCACGGAGTCCGTGAAGGGCGTCGTCCTGGAGGTGCGCACCACCCACGGCATCGACCTGCTGGAGCAGTACGACAACTGCTCCTACTCCGAGGACACCGGTGAGGGGCAGCCCCTGAACACGGGCTGGAGCACGGCGCAATGCCTGCTGGAGGGCGAGTACACGCCGGGCGCCGTCTACGGGGTCGACGGCCCGCTGACCCTGAAGGCCGCCCCGCACGCCTTCGCCGACACCCTCACCTACGCCGTGTACGCCGACGGGCACCAGCCGAAGGCGGCCGGGACGGCCAAGAAGCCGGCCGGCGGCAAGAAACTGGCCGTGCGCGAGCGCGCCGCCGGGGCCTCCGCACGGTCGGGGGACCTCGATCCCTGGAACAACATGCAGGAGTTCGACTTCAGGACCCGCAACAGCGCCGACCTCGTGGCCTGGCCCGTCTCCCTCGCCGGCGGGGTGGGCGAGACGGTCAGGGCCGACTTCGGCTTCCGCAACAACGGTCCCGCCTGGGTGGCGGAGTTGCGCTCCGGTGAGAGCGTCGCCCGCACGGACATCGTGATCCCGGCCGGTACGAAGGTCACCAGGGTCCCGGCCGGCTGCCACGGCGTCAACGCCGACGGCACGGCCCGCGAGCAGGCGCTGGGCGCACCGCGCTACTTCTGCTCCACCGGGCATGTCGTGGGGGAGCGGGAGAGGTTCGCCTACCCCTTCGAGCTGAAGATCGAGCAGGTCGTGGCGAACGCGGCGGGCTCCGTTTCGGTCGGACGGTGGACCCCCGAGGGCACCGCGGGCCAGCCGTGGGACCCGAACCACGCCAACGACAAGGCGCCCGTCGTGATCGCCGCGAAGGACGGCGGCGCCTCGCCGACGCCGACCACCTCGGCCACGTCGTCGCCGACCGCGACGGCCACCGCCTCGGCCACGCCCTCCGCCACCTCCGGTACCACGACCCACGGCGGTCTCGCCGCCACCGGAAGCTCCGCCGGGCCGCTCGCGCTCGGCGGCGCGGTGCTCGTGGCCGCGGGCGGCGGCCTGGTCCTGGCCTTCCGCCGCAAGACCGGCACACACGCCTAGGAACGGTCCGGCGCCCGGCCGCCGACGCAGAACGGCCGGCCCGGGGCGTCCCCCTGGCCGGCCGTCCTCTACGGGGTGACCGGGCTGCTGTCCCCTGCCGTCCGGTCACACGAAGGAGCGAGGTCCCACGACGCGCGCACCACGAGGCGCACGTCTCATCGCTCCTTCGGAGCCACGCGTGGTGTTGCGGTTCCGCGGCTGGCTGACGCGGACAACCTCACCAACGAAGCGTCCCTGGGGCGGTCACGCTCCGGACGGGTGACGAACAGCCGTCACACCCGTCCCCGGCACAGCTCCAGCAGCGTCATCGCGAGGGCGGTACCGGGCTTGCCGAGCGCATCGCTCCAATGGGACAGCACCTCCATCTCGCGGGACAGGTGCACCCGGCGCCCGCCGGAGGCGATCCGGGCGTCCTGGATGACCGTCGAGACGGCCATCCGCTCCTGGATCAGCCCGATGATCCGGTCGTCGATGGCGTCGATGCGGGTGCGGGACTCGGCGATCAGCTGCTCGGGGGCGGTGGCGATCGTGGTCATGGTCGTCTCTCCTGTCGGGGTGGGGCCCGCAGGTCCGGAGAACGCAGAGCGCCCCGGTCCTGTCGGACCGGGGCGCTCTGGGAAGTCAGCGGCTCAGGCGAGCATCACGATGACCCATGGCGACCGGACCGGCCGGTGCCATAGGTAAAGAGGAAGCTCAGCTGCTTGCGCACGGAAGGGATTATGTCCCCCCGCACGCCTTCCGGCCAACCCGGTTCGGATGGTGAGACGCCTCGGTGCCGGGTGTGGCGCGCCCGGTTCTCGGCCGCCTCGCCGACGACCGGCAGGCGGTGGAGCGATCCCCGCCCGCGGAGCTCCGGCCGGATGACGCCGGCGCCGTCGCGCCCCACCGCCGTGGCCCAGGACTCGGACGGTGAGACGAAAAGGGGTACGGGTGCCCCGTTAGAATCGACAAAACAGCCACCTCTTCCGCCGGAAGGCCGCCCCGTGCCAGAAGCACCCTCCGCCGCCCACGACAGCGCCCCGGACACGGTTCTCGTCGTCGACTTCGGCGCCCAGTACGCCCAGCTCATCGCCCGCCGCGTCCGCGAGGCACGGGTCTACAGCGAGATCGTGCCGAGCTCGATGCCCGTCGACGAGATGCTGGCCAAGAACCCGAAGGCGATCATCCTCTCCGGCGGTCCGTCCTCCGTGTACGAGGAAGGCGCCCCGCAGCTGGACCGCGCCCTCTTCGAGGCCGGGGTCCCCGTCTTCGGCATGTGCTACGGCTTCCAGCTGATGGCGACCGCCCTCGGCGGCACCGTCGACAACACCGGCGCCCGCGAGTACGGCCGCACCCCGCTGCACGTCTCCAAGCCCGGCTCCACCCTCTTCGAGGGCACCCCGGAGAACCAGTCCGTGTGGATGTCGCACGGTGACGCCTGCTCCGCCGCCCCCGAGGGCTTCACCGTCACCGCGTCGACGAACGTCGTACCGGTGGCCGCCTTCGAGAACGACGAGAAGAAGCTGTACGGCGTGCAGTACCACCCCGAGGTGATGCACTCCACGCACGGTCAGCAGATCCTGGAGCACTTCCTCTACCGCGGCGCCGGCCTGGCCCCCACCTGGACCACCGGCAACATCGTCGAGGAGCAGGTCGCGGCCATCCGCGCGCAGGTCGGCGACAAGCGCGCCATCTGCGGTCTGTCCGGCGGCGTGGACTCCGCGGTCGCCGCGGCCCTCGTGCAGAAGGCCATCGGCTCCCAGCTGACCTGCGTCTACGTCGACCACGGTCTGATGCGCAAGGGCGAGACCGAGCAGGTCGAGAAGGACTTCGTCGCCGCCACCGGCGTGCAGCTGAAGGTCGTCGACGCCCAGGAGCGCTTCCTGAACGCGCTCGCCGGCGTCTCCGACCCGGAGACCAAGCGGAAGATCATCGGCCGCGAGTTCATCCGCGTCTTCGAGCAGGCCCAGCTGGAGATCCTCCAGGAAGACGGCCCCGCGGTCGCGTTCCTCGTGCAGGGCACCCTGTACCCGGACGTCGTCGAGTCCGGCGGCGGCACGGGCACCGCGAACATCAAGTCGCACCACAACGTCGGCGGCCTCCCCGACGACATCGAGTTCGAGCTCGTCGAGCCGCTGCGCCAGCTCTTCAAGGACGAGGTCCGCATGGTCGGCCAAGAGCTCGGCCTGCCCGAGGAGATCGTCCAGCGCCAGCCCTTCCCCGGCCCCGGCCTCGGCATCCGCATCGTCGGCGAGGTCACCAAGGAGCGCCTGGACCTGCTGCGCGAGGCCGACGCCATCGCCCGCCACGAGCTCACCGCGGCCGGCCTGGACCGCGAGATCTGGCAGTGCCCGGTCGTCCTGCTCGCGGACGTCCGCAGTGTCGGCGTCCAGGGCGACGGCCGCACCTACGGCCACCCGATCGTGCTGCGCCCCGTCTCCTCCGAGGACGCCATGACGGCGGACTGGACGCGCATGCCGTACGAGGTGCTCGCCCGCATCTCCACCCGCATCACCAACGAGGTGCCGGAGGTGAATCGGGTGGTCCTGGACTGCACGAGCAAGCCCCCGGGCACCATCGAGTGGGAGTAAGGGGCCCCGCCCCGCACGACGTCGCCGTCGCCCGGCCGGACCGGGCGGCGGCGACGTCGCCGTTTCACCACCGCGCGGCTCTGTTCTCCTCGCGCCGGGGCCAGTACCTTGCGCCGACGACGACGACGGCGGAGCCGGACCGGAGGAGGGCGGGCGATGTCCGAGGAGACGGGGACGCCGGGCACGCGGCCCGGACCGGTGCCGGTGGACCGGCTGCGGTTCGAGATGCCGCCCGCGCACCAGGACCCGGCCGAGGAACGTGCGTACCGCAAGCAACGCCTCGCCGGAACGCTGCGGCTGTTCGCCCGCCTCGGGTACGAGGACGGGGTCGCCGGGCACGTCACCGCACGGGACCCGGAGTTCGACGACTGCTACTGGGTGAACCCCTTCGGCCGCGCCTTCGCCGCCCTCGGCCCCGAGGACCTGCTGCTCGTCGACGGGGACGGGCACGTGGTCCAGGGGGAGCGGCGGGTCAACGAGCTGGCGTTCGCCGTGCACGCCGCCGTGCACCGGGCGCGCCCCGGGGCGGTGGCCGTGGTCCGCACCCAGGCCCCGTACGGCCGGGCGCTGGCCGCGCTCGGCGAACTGCTCGCCCCGATCACCCACGAGGCCTGTGCCTTCTACGAGGACCACGCCCTCCTCGACGAGTACGCCGGAGCGCAGGACGGCGCGCGGATCGCCCGCGCGCTCGGCCCGTACAAGGCGCTGGTCCTGCGCAACCACGGGCTGCTGACGGTCGGCGGCTCGGTGGACGCGGCGGCCTGGTGGTTCGTCGCGGCGGAACGGGCGGCCGAGGTCCAGCTGATCGCGCGGGCGGCGGGGAAACCGGTGCTCATCGACCACCACAGCGCCGTGGCCACCCGCGAGCGGTTCGGCGGGGACCTCGCCGCGTGGGTGAGCTACCAGCCGTTGTGGCAGACCGTCGCGGACCTGGCGTCAACATCATGAACCGTTAATCACCTGCTCTGACATCGTGCGCAATCCGGAGCACTGCCGCAGTGGTGCACAATTCGCTGGCATTGCCCCGTAGTTCAGAGAGGCGGCACGCACGTGGCTGTCCAAGAGATGTCCCGCGGCACCCATACCAGCGCCTGCGCCTGCGAAGAGTGCGCGCGGGAAGGGCACCGCCGCGCGGTCGCCGCGTTCCTGGAGAAGCGCGACGAGTTCGCCGCCGGGCAGGGGGTGCCGGCCGCCGTCGCCCACTCCCTCGGCGCCTCCCGCCAGTGGGTCTCCGACGAGCTGACCCTGTCCGCCCGCAACGTCGCCGACCGCGGCCGGGAAGCCGGCAGCTCCTGGCTGTACGTGTTCTCGCGGCGGGCCGTCCTCGCCGTCTGGATCGCCGCGGGCGTCCTGCTGATCGTCCAGGTCGCCGCCGCGCTCGGCACCGGCTGGTCCACCGCGCGCACCGCCGGACTGCTCGCCGCCCTGCTGCTGGCCGGGCTGCTGACGGTAGCCGCCCGCGCCCAATCACTGCGCGGCGGGCTGCTGGCCCCGCTGGTGGGCGAGGACAACCGGCTGTCCACCTCGAAGGCGGTGCCCAGCGCCTGGGTGGTGCTGACGGCGTTCGCCACGCTGCTGCCCGCGCTGCGGCTGGCCGCGTCGGGCCCCGGCCCGGAACGGCAGGGGCTGTACGCGGGACTCGCCCTGGACCGGGCGCTGCCGCTGCTGTCGGTGGTCGTGCTGACCTCCGCGGTGGCGGTGCTGGTGCGCCGGGTGGTGTGCGTACGGATCATGAGCCAGCGGCTGCAGAAGCTGCCGGCCGACCGGCCGCGCGGAGCGGACCTGCTGACGGACGACGCGGGCCGCGGGAGCTTCCCGGACGCGCAGTACGTGCTCGTCTCGACGGTCGTGCTGGCCTACGCGGCGGCCTCGCTCGCCCGCTTCCCGGACCGGCTGCCGCAGCTGCCCTGGGCGCTGGCCCTGCTGGTCGCGCTGTCGGCCGCGGTGTACCTGGCGGCGAAGTACGCGGAGGGCAGCCGCCCGCTCGTGCTGTCGGTGGTGCGCAGACGGGAACCCGGGGACCTGGACGCCGCCGTCCGCCCCGGGGACGACATCGAAATCCGGGGCGTGGGCTTCGTCCCGCCCGGGGCGCACACCCCCGAGATGCTCGCCCGGCTGGTGGTCCGCGTCGGGGCCGTCCACGTGCACGTACCGCTGGTCCCGGTGCCCGGCGGGTTCACCAACCCTTCCGACGCGGTGCTCACGGTGCCGGTCCCGGCGGAAGTGGAACCGGGGCGCACCGATATCCAGGTGGTCACGGCCGCCGGAGTGGAATCCAATCGCTGCACCATCGACGTGGCCGAGTGATCGGGGTACACATGACCCGTGACGAGAACCGAAGCACCTCCCCGGACCGACGTACCGCGCGGCCTGCGTGACCAGGCTGCCCGGTACCACCTGCTGCCGCTGCGGCTCTTCCTCGGCGTGACCTTCGTGTACGCGGGGCTGGACAAGCTCTTCGATCCCGCGTTCCTCTCCGCCTCTGGCGACGGCTCCGTCGGTGACCTGATGCGCGGCGTGCGCGAGACCTCCGCGATCCCCGCACTCGTGGACCTGTCCCTGCAGTCCCCGGTGGGCTTCGCCGTGTTCCTCGCCGTCGCCGAGATCCTGGTGGGCCTCGGTACCCTGGCCGGCCTGCTGTCGCGGACCGCGGCGATCGGCGGGGCGCTGATCTCGCTCAGCCTGTGGCTCACGGTGTCGTGGGCGGTGTCGCCGTACTACTACGGCAACGACCTGATCTACCTGCTGGCCTGGACCCCCCTGATCCTCGCCGGCGCGCCCTACCTGTCGCTGGACTCGGAGATCCGGTCGCGCCGGTCACGGCGCACGGCGTAGGTGACCAGCCCCACCAGCGAGGCCAGGGACAGGCCTCCCATGGTCATGGGGATGACCGCGAACCACGGCAGGTCGGCCTCCCCGGCGCTGTCGAGCAGGTAGAGCACTCCCGCCAGCAGCAGGACCAGACCCGCGATCAGCCGTCCCGGCTGGAACTCATGACGCCGCACGGGCCACCTCCACCTGTCCGATGCCTGCACTGAGGTCCAGCTCGACCGTTCCGCCGGCCTCGGTGCCGGGAGGCGGGGCGAGGGTCGCCGTCCGGTTCTGCTGCCCGGGCCCGGCCCGCTCGATCCGGCCCGCGGAGTCGCCCGGCAGCTGGATGTCGCCGAGCCGCCGGACGGTGACGTCCGCCCGCGCCGTCACCTCCCGCGGCAGGAGCACCTTGAGGCGGCCCGCGTCGATGGACGCGCTGACGGCCACGCTGGTGCCCTTCGGCACGTCCAGCCGGCTCAGGTCCAAGGTGGCCGTCCCGGTGCCCGCCTCATACGAGGGCCGCACGTCGGCCACCGCTGCCGGCCGCCACACGACCTCCCGCCAGTCGGTGCCGATCTCGCGCGGCAGGGCCGCGGCGCCCGCCAGGAGAACGGAGGTGCACACCGCCAGCACGACGGTGCCGAAGCCGGTGCGCCCGAGCAGGGAGCTGACCGCGAGGCCCAGGCCGAAGACGACCAGGGCGGCGGCGAGCCCGGTCTGCAGGGCCGCGCCCAGCGAACTGCCCTCCCACTCCGCCGCGGTACCGGCGGCCCCCGCCAGCAGGGCGAGCACGAACACCCGGCCGCCGATGCCGCCGCGCCGCGGGACCCGGGCGGGCGCGGGCGGCCGGGCGGAGGCAGCCGCGGCGGAGGCGGCCGCGGAGCCCGCGGGCTCCGCGGCGGCGTCGGGCGGCCCCCACAGGTACCCCGTCGAGCCGACGGGGCCGGTGGTGCCGTCCTTGACCAGCGGGTCCCGCCACCAGGACGGGGCGCCGGGAGCGGGCGGGGCCTTCGTCTCCGGAGGGGCGGCCGGGGCGTGGGCGACGCGGGGCGCGGCCCCACCGGGGGCGGGCGCCTCCGTCTCGGGGGCGGCGGCCTGCCGGCGCCGCTGCGACCAGTACGAGGCGCCGCCGAGCGCGAGGACGACCAGGACCGAGAAGACCGCCAGGGCGCCGTTGTCCAGCATCGACAGGAACAGCGCGCAGCCCACCAGCGCGGCGAACACCGCCACCAGGGTCGCCCCTTCGACCCGCCCCGTCAGCAGCTTCTTCGCCTCGCTGTCCTCCTCCCCCTCCTGCGGCAGCAGCAGCCAGGCGAAGCCGTAGAAGATGAGGCCGACACCGCCGGTGACCGCGAGGACACCGAGGACGATCCGGAAGATCACCGGGTCCAGGTCGAAGTACCGGCCGAGGCCGCCGCACACCCCCGCGAGGACCTTGTCGCGCTTGCTGCGGCGCAGGGGCGGCCGGGTCTCGGCAGCCGCCCGGGGTGCCCCGGCGCCGTCCGGCGGAGCGTCGTGTACGTCGGTCATGCGTCCATGGTGACGGTCGGCGAGGGCACCCGGAATCCGGCCCTACCCTGGCGCGACCCTGAAATCCGCCCGGTAGAAGTGGGGGGATGCCCTGATGCCGGGCCGCAGCCCGCCGTGTGACCCTTGGTGGCATGCCCGTAGCCGCCGCCACCCGCCCCCCGCACGCCCCGGACGCCGACGACCCGCCGCAGCGCAAGCTGTACCGCAGCGCCGACGGCCGGATGCTCGGCGGTGTCGCGCGCGGTCTGGCCGGGCACCTCGGGCTGCCCGTGGGCTGGGTCCGGCTGGCGTTCCTGCTCCTGTTCATGTGGGGGGACGGCCTGGGCGTGCTGCTCTACGCCGCGTTCTGGGTGTTCGTACCGCTCGGCGTCGGCGGGCGCGCCGGGCACCGCTCCTTCTTCGAGAACCTCCCCGACGGCGCCCGCCGGCTGCGCAAGCCCGACCGGGGGCAGGTCACCGCGCTGATCGCCCTGTTCGTCGGCGCGGGCATCTTCATCTCCAAGGTCCAACTGGGCGGCGAGTCCGGGCGCTACGTGTGGCCGACGCTGCTGGTCGGGGCCGGGGTGGTCCTCGTATGGCGGCAGGCGGACAACGCCCGCCGCGCCCACTGGACCACGGCCGCGGGACGGCACGGGCGCCTCTTCCAGGCCGCCCGCGCGCTCGCCGGCGTCGCCCTCGTCGGCGTGGGCCTCACCGTCTTCATCGTGGTACGGGGATCCGCCGCACAGCTCGGCAACGTCCTGACCGCCACCCTCGCCGTCCTCGTCGGCGTCGCCCTGCTCGCCGGACCCTGGCTGATCCGGATGACCCAGGACCTTTCCGAGGAGCGGCTCATGCGCATCCGCGCCCAGGAACGCGCCGAGGTCGCCGCCCACGTCCACGACTCCGTGCTGCACACCCTCACCCTGATCCAGCGCAACGCGGAGGATGTCGGCGAGGTCCGACGGCTCGCGCGGGCCCAGGAGCGCGAGCTGCGCAACTGGCTCTACAAGCCCGAGGGCACCGGCAAGGACGAGGCCGAGGAGCCGGTCACCCTGGCCGAGGCCGTGAAGAAGACCGCGGCCGAGGTGGAGGACCACCACGGGGTGCCCATCGAGGTCGTCGTCGTCGGCGACTGCCCGCTCGACGAGAAGCTGGGGGCCCAGATCCAGGCCGCGCGCGAGGCGATGGTCAACGCCGCCAAGTACGGTGGCGAGGGCGGCCCGGTGCAGGTGTACGCGGAGGTGGAGGGGCAGACGGTGTTCGTGTCCGTACGGGACCGGGGGCCCGGCTTCGACATCGACGCGGTACCCGAAGACCGCATGGGCGTACGAGAATCGATCATCGGCCGGATGCAGCGCAACGGCGGGACCGCGCGACTGCGGTCCGCGCCCGACGGCGGCACGGAAGTCGAGCTGGAGATGGAAAGGGCGGCGAACACGGCATGACCGAGGCCGGAGAGAACGCAGGCACGGGGGAGACCAGGCGCGTCCGGGTGGTGCTCGTCGACGACCACAGGATGTTCCGCACGGGAGTGCAGGCCGAGATCGGCGAGACCGACCGGACCGGCGTCGAGGTCGTCGGCGAGGCCGCCGACGTCGACCAGGCCGTCACCGTCATCACCGCCACCCGGCCCGAGGTGGTCCTCCTCGACGTGCACCTGCCCGGCGGCGGCGGTGTCGAGGTGCTGCGCCGCTGCGCCCCGCTGATGGCGGCCGCCGAGAATCCGGTGCGGTTCCTGGCGCTGTCGGTGTCCGACGCGGCCGAGGACGTCATCGGCGTGATCCGCGGGGGTGCACGCGGCTACGTCACCAAGACCATCACCGGCACCGACCTGGTGGACTCGGTCTTCCGGGTGCAGGAGGGGGACGCGGTGTTCTCGCCGCGGCTGGCGGGCTTCGTGCTCGACGCGTTCGCCTCGACGGACGCGCCGCCGGTGGACGAGGACCTGGACCGGCTCACGCAGCGCGAGCGCGAGGTGCTGCGGCTGATCGCGCGCGGATACGCGTACAAGGAGATCGCCAAGCAGCTCTTCATCTCGGTGAAGACGGTCGAGTCGCACGTCTCGGCGGTGCTGCGCAAGCTCCAGCTCTCCAACCGGCACGAGCTGACCCGCTGGGCGACGGCCCGCCGGCTCGTGTGACGCCGGACCGCCCGGGACCTGCCGTGTGATCCACACCGCAGGTCACCCGGGCAACCGGGCTCCCGCCGGCCGCACTCTAGGCTGGCGTGATGAGCTTGACCGGTACACCCTTCTTCGTGTCGGTGATCGCGCTGACCGTGATCGCCGTCATCCTCCCCCTGGCCCTGTGGAGCAAGGTGCGCGGCCCTGCCGTCCTGCGCGCCGTGCCCCGTGTCCTGATGGTGGTGTTCGCCCAGGTCACAGCCGTCGCCGTGGTGTTCGTCGCCGTCAACCGGGCCGAGCACTTCTACAACTCGTGGGACGACCTGCTCGGTACCGGCAACTACGTCACCGCCGCGCCCGACCTCGGCCCCGACGGTCTGGGCGGCAAGCAGGCCGAGGAGGCGCCGAAGGTCAAGCAGGCGTTCCGGCCGGTCGAGGGTCTCGGCGGCCGGGTCCAGAAGACCGAGCTCGACGGGCAGATATCCGGCGTCAGGGGCGACGTGCTGGTGTGGCTGCCGCCGCAGTACGACGACCCGGCCTTCAAGGACAGGAAGTTCCCGGTCGTCGAACTCATCCCGGGCATCCCGGGCACGGGCAAGTCCTGGTTCCAGGGGCTCAAGGTGCACGAGGTGCTGGAGCCGCTGATGAAGAGCGGCAAGGTGCAGCCGTTCATCCTCGTCTCCCCGCGCGCCATGCTGGTGGGCAACGGCGACACCGGCTGCGCCAACCTCCCCGGCAAGGTCAACGCGGACAGCTGGTTCAGCGTCGACGTCCGCAAGATGGTCGTCGACACCTTCCGCGCCTCGGACGAGGCCCGCACCTGGGGCGTCGCCGGCTATTCGGCCGGCGCCTACTGCGCCGCCAAGCTGGCGATCTCCCACCCCGACCGCTACAGCGCGGCCGTCTCCCTCTCCGGCTACAACGATCCCGGCCAGGAACCCTCCTCGCTGGTCGCCCAGGATCCTCAGCTGCGTGTCTCGCACAACCTGAAGAACGTCCTCAAGGCCCAGCCGGTGCCGCCGGCGGTCTCGCTGTGGATGTCGGGCGCCGAGCACGACGGCTACCTGTCCGGCATGGACCTCAAGGCGCTCGCGCAGAAGCCGACCGCCGTGCACGCCGAGAAGGTCACCGGAGGCCACAACCTCGACTCGTGGTCCAAGCAGTTGCCGCAGACCTTCGGCTGGCTGAGCGGCGTGGTCAAGGCCCCGTAGCTCCCGCGGGCTGTGCGCCGGGGCCGGGGCTCAGGCCGGGCGGGAGGCTCCGGCCCAGGGCATCGAGTCGATCGGGGCCAGCCGGACCGTCGATCCCGGGCGCGGGGCGTGGATCATCTGGCCGTTGCCGACGTAGAGGCCGACGTGCGTGATCCCGGAGTAGAAGAACACCAGGTCGCCGGGGGCCAGCTGGTCGCGGGAGACGCGTCGGCCGGCGTTGATCTGGGTGTAGGTCGTGCGCGGCAGGGAGACTCCGGCCGAGCGCCAGGCCGCCTGGGTCAGCCCCGAGCAGTCGAAGGAGCCGGGCCCCGTCGCGCCCCACACGTACGGCTTGCCGATCGCGGAGCGTGCGAAGGACACGGCGCGGGCCGCGCGGGAGCCGTCGGCGGGCGGCGGGGGAGCCGCGGTGGCCGGGCCGGAGGGCGCGGCGGCGGTGCCGGGCGCCTGGGCCTCGTAGGCGGCGCGCTCCTCGGCGGTGAGCTTGGCCAGCAGACGCCTGGCGGCGGCGAGCTTCTGTTCGGCCTCGGCCTTGTGGGCGGCGAGTTCGTCCTGCCGGGAACGGAGGTCGGAGAGTCGGCCGGAGGCCTGCTCCCGCAGCTGGGAGACCTCGTCGAGCTTGCGGCGCACGGCGGCGATCCCGGCGGCGTTGCGGTCCCCGGCGCGAGAGATGAAGGAGGCCTGGGCGAGGTACTCCTGCGGGTCGTCCGCCAGGGCGAGCCGGACGGCGGTGCCCAGGGAACCGCTGCGGTACTGAGAGGCGGCGAGCGTCCCGAGCGCGCCGCGGGCGGTGTTGAGCTGATCCGCCTTGCGTGCGGCCTCGTCCCGCAGGTCGGTCAGCGCCTTCTCGGCCTCGTCGGCCTGCTCCTTCGCCCCGTTGTACCGCTCGTTCGCCGCCTCGGCCTCCTCGTAGAGCCGGTCCACCTCCGTTTTGATCTGGGCGGGGGTGGGCCGGGGGTCGGCCTGCGAGGTGCCTTCGAAGACGGTGGCGGTGGCAGCGCCCGCGAGGGCGAGGGTGGCGGCGGTCGTCCGTGCCGAGCCGCCGGAGAGGGGGCGCTGCCGGGGCTTTCGATGACTGGCCACGCGGGCCTCACGTCCTTCCTCTGCCGGTGCTTGGAGGAGGACGCTAGACCCGGGGGTAACGGGCGGATGACGGGATGATCGCAAGTGCCCGCGATGAGATCGGAGCTGGCCGCACCGGACCGGAGCGGATCGATCCGGTGCGGGTCAGTGCCAGAGAAGGGCGATGAAGATGTTGATCACGGTCAGCCCGCCGACGGCGCCGAACAGCGCCTTGTCCACGTGCTCCTCGTCGCGCTTGACGTAGACGAGGGCGAGGATCACGAAGAGGAGGGCGAGCTTCACGCCGACCTTGACGTTGTTGACGGGCGAGCCGTCCATCTCGTTGAAACCGACGAGGAGCACGCCGGTGACGAGCATGGTGAGCGCGCCGTGCAGCATGGCGGGCGTGAAGCGGGCGGTGCCCGCGCTCATCGCCTTCATCTGGGTCAGGAAGCCGCCGAGGAGCGCGGCGATCCCGATGATGTGCAGGCCGACGAAGACACTGATGAGTACGTCCATGGCAGTCGAGCGTACGGGGGCGTACCGGCGGCGCGGGAAGCGGGTCGGTGTCCGTACGAGAACTGCGTACAGTGGAGGGCGTGCCCGCCGCCGACCCGATCCACCCCGCCGTCGACCGCCTGGAGCTCGTCGGCGTCCTGGCGGCGCTCGGGCATCCCGTCCGGCTGGAGATCGTCCGCAAGCTCGCCTCCGGCGAGGAGGCCTTCTGCGGCGAGGTGGTGCCCGACCTGCCCAGGTCGAGCGTCACGCACCACCTCAAGACGCTGCGCGAGAGCGGAGTCATCTGCCAGCGCCCCCAGGGCCGCAGGCTCTACCTCGCCCTGCGCCGCGACGACCTCGACCTGCGCTTCCCAGGGCTGCTGGAACTCGTCCTGGCCTGTCGGTCCCGCCCCCTAGACTCGGATTGCGATGAGCAGCCTCTTTGACGACAGCTTCCTGGCGGACCTCACCCCCTCCGACGAGGTCCCGCCGCCGCCCGAGGAGCACCCCGCCCCGGAGGCGGGTGCGGACGACCTCTTCGGGGGGCGCTTCGACGTGCCCATGACCGGCGATGCGTACTACCGGGACGGTGCGCCCAAGCCCGTCATCGACCCGGCGACGCTCCTCGACGGCCTGAACGAACAGCAGGCCGCCGCCGTGGTGCACGCGGGTTCCCCGCTGCTCATCGTGGCCGGCGCGGGCTCCGGCAAGACCAGGGTGCTCACGCACCGCATCGGCCACCTGCTGGCCGCCCGGAACGTCCACCCCGGCCAGATCCTGGCGATCACCTTCACCAACAAGGCCGCCGGTGAGATGAAGGAGCGCGTCGAAGGCCTGGTCGGCCCGCGTGCCAACGCCATGTGGGTCTCCACCTTCCACAGCGCCTGCGTGCGCATACTGCGCCGCGAGTCCAAGCGGCTCGGCTTCACGTCCTCCTTCTCGATCTACGACGCGGCCGACTCGAAGCGCCTGATGGCGCTCGTCTGCCGCGACCTGGACCTGGACCCGAAGAAGTTCCCGCCGAAGTCCTTCAGCGCCAAGATCTCGAACCTGAAGAACGAACTGGTCGACGAGGAGGCCTTCGCCGACCAGGCGGCAGGGGGCACCTCCCGGACGGAGTCCGGGGGAGGCTTCGAGAAGACGCTCGCCCAGGCGTACGCGATGTACCAGGCGCGGCTGCGCGAGGCCAACGCCCTCGACTTCGACGACATCATCATGACCACGGTGCACCTGCTCCAGGCCTTCCCGGACGTCGCTGAGCACTACCGGCGCCGCTTCCGGCACGTTCTGGTCGACGAGTACCAGGACACCAACCACGCGCAGTACACGCTGGTGCGCGAGCTGGTCGGCACCGGCTACCCCGACCTGCCCCCGGCGGAGCTGTGCGTGGTGGGTGACGCCGACCAGTCGATCTACGCCTTCCGCGGCGCGACGATCCGCAACATCCTCCAGTTCGAGGAGGACTACAAGGACGCGACGACGATCCTGCTGGAGCAGAACTACCGCTCCACGCAGACCATCCTCTCCGCCGCCAACGCCGTCATCGAGCGCAACGAGAACCGCCGCGCCAAGAACCTGTGGACCGAGGCCGGCACCGGCGCGGTCATCACCGGCTACGTCGCGGACACCGAGCACGACGAAGCGCAGTTCGTCGCCGACGAGATCGACCGGCTCACCGACGCCGGGGACGCCAAGGCCGGGGACGTCGCGATCTTCTACCGGACCAACGCCCAGTCGCGCGTGTTCGAGGAGATCTTCATCCGGGTCGGCCTGCCGTACAAGGTCGTCGGCGGCGTCCGCTTCTACGAGCGCAAGGAGGTCCGGGACGTCCTCGCGTACCTGCGCGTCCTCGCGAATCCGGAGGACAACGTCCCGCTGCGCCGCATCCTGAACGTGCCCAAGCGCGGCATCGGAGAGCGCGCCGAGGCGATGATCGACGCTCTCGCGCTGCGCGAGAGGATCACCTTCCCGCAGGCGCTGCGGCGGGTCGACGAAGCCTTCGGCATGGCGGCCCGCTCGACCAACGCGGTGAAGCGGTTCAATGCGCTGATGGAGGAGCTCCGTACCGTCGTCGACTCGGGCGCCGGCCCGGCGGTGGTGCTGGAGGCGGTCCTGGAGCGCACCGGGTACCTCGCCGAACTCCAGGCCTCGACCGACCCGCAGGACGAGACGCGGATCGAGAACCTCCAGGAACTGGCCGCCGTGGCGCTGGAGTTCGAGCAGGCGCGCGAGGCCGCTGCCGCCGAGGCCCCGGAAGGGACGGCGCCGGCCGGTCCCGGCACGCTCGCCGAGTTCCTGGAGCAGGTCGCCCTCGTCGCCGACTCCGACCAGATCCCCGACGAGGACGAGGACGGCTCCGGCGTCATCACCCTCATGACCCTGCACACCGCCAAGGGCCTGGAGTTCCCGGTGGTCTTCCTGACCGGCATGGAGGACGGGGTCTTCCCGCACATGCGCGCGCTGGGTCAGACCAAGGAGCTGGAGGAGGAGCGCCGTCTCGCCTACGTCGGCATCACGCGGGCGCGCGAGCGGCTGTACCTGACCCGGTCCGGCATGCGCAGCGCGTGGGGCACCCCCTCGTACAACCCGCCGTCCCGGTTCCTGGAGGAGATCCCCGACCAGTACCTGCAGTGGAAGCGCACGGGAGCGGCCCAGAAGCCGGCCGGCCCGATGCGCAGCGCGGGCTACGGCTCCGGCGCGGGCGGCGGACGGCCGTCGTTCGGCACCTCGCCCGAGGCCTTCCTGTCCTCCTCGCGCACGAAGTCGGGCCCGTCCGGGTTCGCGACGCGCCGTGCAGCGGACAAGCCCGTCATCGCCCTGGCGGTCGGGGACCGGGTCACGCACGACCAGTTCGGGCTCGGCACCGTGACGGAGGTCAAGGGCGCGGGCGCGGACGCCCAGGCCACCATCGACTTCGGCGACGACAAGCCCAAGCGGCTGTTGCTGCGTTACGCGCCGGTGCAGAAGCTCTGACCTCCGGCCCGGTGCCCCGCATGCGCGGGTGCCCGGCAGCGAGAACGCTGCCGGGCACTTGCGGAGCCGGTCGTGCCGGAGCGCCTACCTCGGGTCCAGGCCCTTGCTGCGCAGCCAGGCCAGCGGGTCGATCGCGGAGCCGCCGCCGGGCCGGACCTCGAAGTGCAGGTGCGGGCCGGTGGAGTTGCCGGAGTTGCCGGAATAGGCGATGACGTCGCCCGCCTTGACCTTGCCGCCGCGGATCTTGGTGGAGCTGAGGTGGCAGTACCAGGTCTCGGTGCCGTCGGGCGCGGTGACGATGGCCATGTTCCCGTAGGCGCTGTTGTACTGCGTGCGCACGGTGCCGTCGGTTGCCGCCATGACCGGAGTCCCGTAGGACACCGGGAAGTCGATTCCGGTGTGCACCGACATCCACATGCCGCCGGCTTGGCCGAAGCTGGCGCTGAGGCCGTGCTGCCCGACGGGGATTGCGAACTTGGGGCGGGCGGCCTCCTTGGCCGCCGCCTCCTCGGCCTTCCTCTTCTTCTCCTCTTCCTGGCGCTCGCGCAGGTCGATGCGCTCCTGGGTGCGGCTCGCACGGTCCGCGAAGTCACCCGCGTCGGCGCTGAGCGCGACCAGTTGGGTGTCGAGCTTGGTGTTGGCCGCCACCGGCTTGACCGAGGCCGGGTCGGGGGCGGCCATCGTGGTGGTGTCCTCGCCGGGCTTGTCCGTACCGGTGAGTCCGCCGACGGAGGCGGCCGCGACGCCCGCGACGCCCATCACGCAGGCGGACGGAACGGCGACGGTCAGCAGGGCGGAACGCTTCGCCGGGGTGCGCCGGCGGCTGCTGCCCGCCTTGCTGCCGCCGGTCTTGGCGGCGCCCTTGGCGGCGCCGCGGCGCGCGGCGCGCGGTGCGGACGTCACCGGCATGGCCTGGGTGGGCATGTCGTGCACGCCGTGCAGTTCGTGGACCTCGGGCAGCTCGTACGCCTCGGCGGCCTCGGGTGCCCCGTCGGAGAGCACTTCGAAGACGGCGGTCTCGCTGTACCCCTCGGCCACGGTCTCCGCACCGGGGGTGTCGGGGGCGTCGGCCCCGGCCTCCTGGACGTGGCCGACGGTGCCGAGCGTGACCGTGCCGTACGCGTACTCCTGCTCCACGGGCTGGTAGGCGTACGCGTATGTGGCCTCGGGCTGCGCCGGAGTCGGAGCCGGGGCGACGGTGTTCCAGGCGGTCGCGTCGTAGGCGCCGGTCTCGGTACCGGTGGTGCCGAAGCCCGGCATCGCCCAGTGGCCGGTCTGCTCGCCCGAGGCGTCGTAGCCGAAGGAGGCAGACGGGTAGGCGGCGTATCCGGACTGGTCCCCGGCCGTCCCGGCGGTGGACCAGGCACTCGCGTCCCAGCTCCCGGTGGTGTCCCCGGCGGCGGACTGCGGCGGGATCGTGGACAGGTAGGGGTCCTGCGAGGTCCACGCGGTGGTGTCGTACGCGCCGGTCTCGTAGGAGCCGTAGGTGGCGTAGTTGACTCCTTGGCCCTGCGTTTCGTAGGAAGCGTAGCGCGAGTCACCAGCGAAAGCGGTGGTGGAAAGGCCGTCATACCCGGAATCCGGGTACTGGCCCGACGGGGGGCGGTCGTTCACCAACTTCTCTTTCGCCTCGGCAGTGGGGGCCTGGGTGGCCGGGAACGCGAGGTTCACCGGAGGAGAGCAGTGGCGTGACTGTACCCGGCGGTTACTGGCAACGACAATCTTCGCTCGGTCTCCAGATCAGCGGAACCGGGCATTCGGCCGTCTTTCGGTCGCCGGAAGACGCAGCCTTGGCCTTGAGTTCGAAATATGTTCGAGTGACGGTCGGTGGGTGCCGGCCGGTCAGGCGACGAAAGCGGCGTCCGGGCCGGTCACGACCGCCGGGGCGGGGCCGTCGAGGGCGCGGCCAACCGCCGCGATGACGGCCGGGTGCGCCGGAAGGGCGAGGTGGCCGATACCCATGACCTGCACGTTCTCCACATGCAGGTCGGGATGCTCGATCCGGGCGCTCCCGACCGGGGTCATCAGCGTGTCGAACTCGCTCCAGAACGCCACGCAGCGGGTCGCGCAGCCGGGCGAGGGTGCCGCGAGCTCGGCCAGCACCTCGGAGCCGGGGCGCATCTGCCGGACCAGAGGATGCGCGTCCATGAAGGGGGCCACCCGGGTGCCGGAATGCGGGGTGCCGAGCGTGATCAGCGTGCGTACGCGCGTGTCGCCGCCGAGGCGCTGGACGTAGTAGCGCCCGACCAGCCCGCCCAGGCTGTGCCCGACGATGTCCACCCGCTCCTGTCCCGTGCGCTCGCGCAGTTCCTCGACACGCCGGGCGAGGTGGCGGGAGGTGACGCGCAGGTCGAGGGTGAGGGGCGAGTAGTTGTACGCCTCCACGTGCCGTAGGCCGCCGACTCCGAGGGCGCGGCGCAGCAGGACGAAGACGGACCGGTTGTCGGTGAACCCGTGGAGGAGCAGGACCGGCGGGCGCGTCGTGGCCGGGACGCGGACGACCTTTTCCTGGCACACCCCGGTGGGGTACAGCAGGAGATGCCCGCCGAGCACAACGGCCTCAAGGGCCCCCGCCCGCAGGGCGGCGCCGGAGAAGGGGACGGGCACGGGTAAGGACAGACCCATCGACGGCCTCCTGTGATCCTCCTGGGACTCGTCGTCCCGGGACGACGGCCGCCGCGCCACCGTGCCGTGCGGCTGCCGGCACGGTGGCGCAATGCCGTCCCACGTGTGATTTCCCCCTCGTGCTTGACCGCGAAACGGCAGCGTGCGCGATGCTGTACTTAACGTTCGTTCACTCGGGAGGCAGTGCGATGGGTGTGACCGGTCCGATCCGTGTGGTGGTGGCCAAGCCGGGTCTCGACGGCCACGACCGCGGGGCCAAGGTGATCGCGCGTGCGCTGCGGGACGCGGGCATGGAGGTCATCTACACGGGCCTCCACCAGACCCCGGAGCAGATCGTGGACACCGCGATCCAGGAGGACGCCGACGCGATCGGGCTCTCGATCCTCTCGGGTGCCCACAACACGCTCTTCGCGCGCGTGCTGGAACTCCTCAAGGAGCGCGACGCGGAGGACATCCAGGTCTTCGGTGGCGGCATCATCCCGGAGGACGACATCGCCCCGCTGAAGGAGAAGGGCGTGGCCGAGATCTTCACCCCGGGCGCGACGACGACCTCCATCGTGGAGTGGGTCCACGCCCACGTCCGTCGGTAGCCCGGCCGCTTCGGCCCCGCCGGTGGTCGGGGCGCGGGGTTCGGGGGCGGGGCCCGGTCCCCGGCCCGGCAGCCCGCCGGAGGTCAGGCCGGCGCGAGTTCCGACAGCATCGTCGCGCGCAGTCGAAGTGTGGCCACCAGGCGCTGGAAGGCCTCGGCCCAGTACGCGGCCGCACCCGGGGTCGCGTCCGGCGGCTCCTCCGCGGCGGCGGTCAGGGCTTCCAGGCGGCCGGCCTCGCCGGGGTCGAGGCAGCGCTCCGCCAGGCCCATCACCCCGCTGAAGCTCCACGGGTAGCTGCCGGCTTCCCGGGCGGTGTCCAGCGCGTCGACGACGGCCCGGCCCAGCGCTCCCGCCCACGGCACCACGCACACGCCGAGCAGCTGGAAGGCCTCCGACAGGCCGTGCGCCCGGACGAACTCCGCGACCCACTCGGCCCGTTCTCCGTCGGGCAGGGTCTCCAGCAGCTTGGCCCGCTCCGCGAGCGAGGCCGTGCCCGGACCTGCCGCGGGCGGCGCCGACGCCGGACCCAACAGGGCGCGCGACCATTCCGGGTCGCGCTGGCGCACCGCGGCCCGGCACCACGCCGCGTGCAGTTCCTCCGCCCAGCCCTCGGCCGCTGCCACCGGCAGCGCCACTGTCTCCGCCGGGCCCAGGCCCCCGAACCGCTCCCGCCAGCAGGACAGCGGTGCGGCCTCGACCAGCTGGCCGAGCCACCAGGCCCGCTCCCCGCGGCCGGCGGGCGGCCGCTTGACCACCCCGTCGCGGAGCATCCCCCCGTCGCACTCCGTCGGCGGCGTCACCCCCTCGGGTCCCACGCAGGCCAGCGCGCGCACGGCCATCCGGCCCGCCAGCGCCGACTGCGGCAGCGCCGACAGCAGTTCGGCCGCCGTCGCGCGGACATTGCGGCTGCGGTCGTCCAGCGCCGCCTCCAGGAAGGACTCGTCCTGCAGGGACAGCCCCACCCTCAGCGAGTCGAGGAACATCAGCCGGTCCTCGGCCCGTTCGCTCGCCCAGGTCGTCGCCAGCAGCCGCGGTGCGGCGGCCGGGTCATGCGCGCGTACGGCACCGAGCAGTGCCACGCGCTCGGCGAACAGCCCCTCCTCCCACAGCCGTTCCACCGCGGACGGGTCGGTCACGTCCGGCAGTTCCCCGCCGCCCGCCCCGCCCCGCAGGGCGAACCGCCAGTCCGGATTCATCCGTGCCAGCCACAGTCCCCGCGGCCCGGCCAGAGCCAGTGCCTGTGGGCGCAGGTCCGTGCGCGCCCGGGCCGCGTCCAGCAGAGCCGGCACGAGCGCGGCGGGCGCGCGGTAGCCGTGCCGGCCGGCCGCGGCCAGCCACTGCGGGAGCAGTTCCGTCAGATCCGGGGCCGTCCCGCGCCGCCCACCACCCCCGCCGGTACGGTCCGCCAGCAGGTGCGCGAGCCGGCGGCCCGCAGCCTCCGGCGGCGCCGGCCGGAGGTCGTGGGGCGCGGGCTCCGGCCGCGGCCGCGCCACCGCCGGCCGCAGACCGGCGCGGCGGCGGACGGCGTGCACGGCCGCCGCGTCCAGCAGCGCCTCCGGCGAGCCGACCGGGCCCCCGCCCCGGCGCCGGTCGGTGCCCAGCAGCGCGGCACCGACCAGCTCCTGCCACTCCCCGTACCTCTCGTCACCCTCGCCCATCGGTGCCCCTCCCTCGCCGCTCGTCCTCGGTCGTCTTTTCAATGCCCCGGTCCCGCCCCCTCCGCGGGACCGAGGCGGTCGATGTGCCGTGCGAATCCGCTCAGCTGGCGTGGTTGTCGTTCATGAAAGCCCCCCGGCTTCTCGTCGTTGCGTGCACGGCGCCCCCCGGCGCCGCTCTTCTCCCTGCCACCGCCGCGCGACGGCACGGGACCCCCCAGGCCCCCTTGCTCCGTGGCGGTCCCTCCCGCCCCGCTCAGGACAGGGCGACCGGCTCCGGCGAGTCCGGCTGCCAGGCCGTCAGAGGGGTGAATCCGCGGTGTCCGCACTCGCCGAAGACCGTCACCGGGCCCCCGCCCGACAACGCGGCCAGCTGCCACAGGCCCCCTCGGGAGCGGCTGCCCGCCCCGGTGAGGGGCACCGGCAGGGCGGAGGTGCCCTCCGCGTCCGCCAGCTGCCAGCCGAGCTCTCCCGGTATCGGAACCACCGGCCCGAGCACCACAGGCCAGGACTCCAACCACGGGTCGTCCCGTAGCGCCGCCCCGTAGGCCTCCAGAGCCGCCCCCGTGCTCACTCCGGCCGGAACCTCCGGGCACGGTGCGGCCGTCGCGCGGCTTTCTCCGAGGTCCGCCCGCAGCCCCGCCGACCCGGGCCGGAAGCGCATCTCCGCCTCCAGCACCAGCCCCACCGGCAGCGCCAGCGCAGGCAGCCGCCCGGGCGGCCCGAAGTCCAGCACCAGCGCGGGCCGTCCGCCCGCCAGCCCGCGCAGCCACGTCCGGCGGGTGGTGAGCCGTCCGTCCGGCGACACCGAGTCGTACTGCGCGAGCACCAGCCAACGGTCCCGTACGGCCTCCCCCTCCCCGGAGGCCGGCAGTCCCACCCGGCTGCGCACGGTCGCCGCCAACTGGTCCGGAAGCCCCGTCACCCCCATCCAGGCCCGGTCCAGCAGGTGCAGCAGCGCCGCCTCCTCCAGCATCCGGGCGGGCCAGCCCGGGCCGCAACCGGGTATCGTCGCCAACTCCCTCACGCGCCCCGCCAGTCCGGGTGCCTGTGCGTCCACCATCCGGGCCGCGGTCTCCTCCCACGCCCCGTAACCGGCCTGCTCCTGGCCCGCGAGGCCGCCGCGCAGCAGATCGGCCAGCCGCTGTTCCAGCTCGGTCACGCCCGCGCCGACGCGCGCCGCCCGCCGGCCGGCCCTGCGCCGGGCCCCCTCCTCGTCGACCGGTCGGGCCGCCCCGGCCGCCGGGCGCGCGGCCCGGGCCGCCCGGTCCGCCAGCCACTGTGCGGCCCAGTCCGGAGCTTCCCCGGGCTCGCCGACCCCCTCGGCGGACCAGAGCAGGAGCAGTCCCAGCGCGTGCTTGCACGGGAACTTCCGGCTCGGGCAGGAGCACATGTAGGCCGGTCCGGTCAGGTCGACGACCGTCCGGTACGGATTGCTGCCGCTGCCCTTGCACAGCCCCCACACAGAACCGGAAGCGGAACCTCCGATCTGTGACCACGGCCCTGCCCCACCGAGTCTGCCGCCCGCTTTGCGTGAGGCATCGTCAGGAGCCAGGGCCAGTACCTGTTCCGCCGTCCAGCGGACCCCCTGCTCAGTCATGGAAACCACCGTAGAGACCCCCTCTGACAATCGCCCTGACCTGCAACAACGCGCTGAGTTGGGGGCGTTGTCAGTGGCGTGGTGCACCGTGGGAACAGCAGTCGGGAGCGACTGCCGAGCAATGGAGGGGGACCATGAGCAAGCCCGAGAACGGCATCGGCACCGAGGCGCTGCGACCGCACGCCGAAGACGCCTTCGCGCACGAACTGAAAGCCCTGGCGGACGCCGACGACAGGCCCCGCCCGACCCGCTGGAAGCTCTCCCCCCGGGCCGTCGCCACCTACCTGCTCGGCGGCACGCTCGACGACGGCACGGTGATCACACCCAAGTACGTGGGACCGCGCCGCATCGTCGAGGTCGCCGTCACCACCCTCGCCACCGACCGCGCCCTGCTGCTGCTCGGCGTTCCCGGCACCGCCAAGACCTGGGTGTCCGAACACCTCGCGGCCGCCGTCAGCGGGGACTCCACCCTCCTCGTCCAGGGCACCGCCGGCACCCCCGAGGAGGCCATCCGGTACGGCTGGAACTACGCCCGGCTCCTCGCCCACGGCCCCAGCCGCGAGGCGCTCGTCCCCAGCCCCGTCATGCGGGCCATGGCCCAGGGCATGACCGCCCGCGTCGAGGAGCTCACCCGCATCCCCGCCGACGTCCAGGACACCCTCATCACCGTCCTGTCCGAGAAGACGCTGCCGATACCGGAGCTCGGCGAAGAGGTCCAGGCCGTGCGCGGCTTCAACCTCATCGCCACCGCCAACGACCGCGACCGCGGGGTCAATGAGCTCTCCAGCGCCCTGCGCCGCCGCTTCAACACCGTCGTCCTGCCACTGCCCGCCACCGCCGACGCCGAGGTCGACATCGTGGCCCGGCGCGTCGACCAGATGGGCCGCTCCCTCGACCTGCCGGCCGGGCCCGAGGGACTGGAGGAGATCCGCCGCGTCGTCACCGTCTTCCGGGAGCTGCGCGACGGGGTCACCGACGACGGCCGGACGAAGGTCAAGTCGCCCAGCGGCACCCTCTCCACGGCAGAGGCCATCTCCGTCGTCACCAACGGCCTCGCCCTGGCCGCCCACTTCGGGGACGGCGTACTGCGCCCCTCCGACGTGGCCGCGGGGATCCTCGGCGCCGTCGTGCGGGATCCGGCGGCCGACAAGGTGGTCTGGCAGGAGTACCTGGAGGCCGTGGTCCGCGAGCGTGACGGCTGGAAGGACTTCTACCGGGCCTGCCGGGAGGTGACCGCGTGAGCACCGCCCGCCAGGGCCCACTGCTCCTCGGCGTGCGCCACCACGGGCCGGGATCGGCCCGAGCCGTCCGCTCCGCCCTGGAGGCGGCCCGCCCGGCGGCCGTGCTGATCGAGGGGCCGCCCGAAGGGGACGCGCTGCTCGCACTGGCCGCCGACCCCGGCATGCGGCCTCCCGTGGCGCTGCTCGCGCACGCGGCGGACGACCCGGGCCGAGCCGCGTTCTGGCCACTCGCCGACTTCTCCCCGGAGTGGGTGGCGATCCGCTGGGCGCAGGAGTCCGGCGTACCGGTCCGGTTCATGGACCTGCCCGCCGCGCATGCGCTGGCCGCCGCCGAGCCGGACGCGGACCACGCCGAGCCCGACGCGGTCCGGCTCGACCCCCTCGCGGTGCTCGCCGAGACCGCCGGGTACGACGACGCCGAGCGCTGGTGGGAGGACGTCGTCGAGCACCGGGGGAGCGCCGGTGCGGGGGAGGAGGCGCTCGGCGCGTTCGAGGCGCTGGGGGAGGCCATGGGGGCCCTGCGCGAGGCGTACGGCGACGGCGGCCACCGCCGCGACCTGGTGCGCGAGGCGTACATGAGGCAGCGGATGCGCGCCGCCCGCCGCGAGTTCGGTGACGGGTACGCCGTGGTGTGCGGAGCCTGGCACGTCCCGGCGCTGCGGGCGAAGACCACCGTGGCCGCCGACAAGGCGCTGCTGAGCGGACTGCCGAAGGTCAAGGTGGAGACCACCTGGGTGCCGTGGACCCACCGCCGGCTCGCCCGGGCCGGCGGGTACGGAGCGGGGATCACCTCGCCCGGCTGGTACGCCCACCTGTTCTCCGTCCGTGACCGGCCCATCGAGCGATGGCTGACCAAGGTTGCCGGCCTGCTGCGCGAGGAGGACCGGCAGGTCTCCTCGGCGCACGTCATCGAGGCGGTCCGGCTGGCCGGGGCCCTGGCCGCGATGCGGGGCAGGCCCCTGCCCGGCCTGACGGAGACCCTGGAAGCCGTCCGGGCGGTGATGTGCGACGGCTCCGATGTACCGCTCGCCCTCATCGGGGACCGCCTCGTGGTCGGCGACGTGCTCGGCGAGGTGCCGGACGCGGCGCCCGTCGTACCGCTCCAGCGCGACCTGACGCGCCGGCAGCGGTCGCTGCGGCTCAAGGCGGAGGCGCGGGACCGCGAGCTGGAGCTCGACCTGCGCAAGGACACCGATGCCGCGAAGTCCCGGCTGCTGCACCGGCTGCGGCTGCTCGGCATCGACTGGGGCACCCCGACGGCCTCCCGCAGCAGCACCGGCACCTTCCGGGAGACCTGGCGGCTGCGCTGGGAGCCGGAGCTGTCCGTGCGGGTCGCCGAAGCCGGGATCTGGGGCACCACCGTCCGCGCGGCGGCCACGGCCAAGGCGGAGGCGGACGCCGCGGGCGCCGGGGAGCTGGCCGAGATCACGGCGCTGGCCGAGCGGTGCCTGCTGGCCGGACTGGCCGGGGCCCTCCCGGCCGTACTGCGGGCCCTCGCCGACCGCGCCGCGCTGGACACGGACGTCGCCCGGCTCGCGAAGGCCTTGCCGGCACTGGCCCGTTCGCTGCGCTACGGCGACGTGCGGGGCACCGACGCGACGGCGCTCGGGGCGGTCGCGGCCGGCCTCGCCGAGCGGATATGCGTCGCGCTCCCCCCGGCCTGTGCGGCCGGCCTGGACGCTGACGCGGCGGCGGAGCTGCGCGACCACGTCGACGGGGTGCACGCGGCGGTCGGCCTGCTGGCGGACACCGGCGACGGGCTGCGGGAGCGCTGGTCCGCCGTGCTGCGGACGCTGGCCGAGCGGGACACCGTGCCGGGCGTCATCCGGGGCCGAGCGGCCCGGCTGCTTCTCGACGACGGGCGGCTGGAAGCCGGGGAGACGGCCCGGCTGATGGGGCTCGCCCTGTCCCCGGCCGCTTCGCCCGCCGACGCGGCGGGCTGGATCGAGGGCTTCGCGGGCGGGAGTTCGGGCGGCGGCACGCTGCTGGTCCACGACGACCGCCTGCTCGGCCTGATCGACAGCTGGCTGGTGGGCGTGCCGGAGCGCGCCTTCACCGATGTGCTCCCGTTGCTGAGGCGGACGTTCGGGGCGTACGAGCCGGGGGTGCGAAGGACCCTGGGCGAGCTGGTACGGCGCGGCCCGGCCTCCTCCGCGCGAGCGGCGCGGTCGACGGGCGACGCCCCCGAAGGCTTCGCCCCCGACCTGGACCGGGAGCGGGCGGACGCGGTGACGGAGCTGGTCCGGATGCTGCTCGCGTCTCCCGACGGGGTCGCGGCCGGCTGAGGGCGCGGCCGTTGCGGGGCGCTGCCCCGGACCTCCGCGCCGGACGGGGCCGGACGCGGACGGGCCGGGACCAGGCAGGCCGGGACCAGGCGGGCGGAATCGAAGAGTCACGAGTACGACGAGTGCAGGGGGACGGACGGATGAGCGGCAGGGAGACGGGCGTGGCGGCGGGGCAGGACACGGCGGACCCGGCCGGAGCCGAGCGGCTGCGGCGGTGGCGGATGGTGCTCGGCGGGGCAGACGCCGACGGGACGGGCCACACACCGACCGGGCGGGACGCGGCGATGGACGCCGCGCTCGGCGCGCTGTACGGGGGAGGCGGCGAAGGAGGGGGCCGCCGCGCATCGGGGGCGGCCAGGTCGGCCGGGCTCGGCGGGTCCGCGCCGAACGTGGCCCGCTGGCTCGGGGACATCCGTACGTACTTCCCCAGCTCCGTGGTCCAGGTGATGCAGCGCGACGCGATCGAGCGGCTCGGCCTGTCCGCTCTGCTGCTGGAGCCGGAGATGCTGGAGGCCGTCGAACCGGACGTCCACCTGGTCGGCACCCTGCTCTCCTTGAACAAGGCGATGCCCGACACGACGAAGGAGACGGCGCGGGCCGTGGTCCGCACGGTGGTCGAGCAGCTGGAGAAGCGGCTGGCGACCCGCACCCGGGCCACCCTCACCGGCGCGCTCGACCGGTCCGCCCGGGTCAGCCGTCCCCGCCACCACGACATCGACTGGGACCGTACGATCCGCGCCAACCTGAAGAACTACCTGCCCGAATACGCCACCGTCGTCCCCGAGCGGCTGATCGGTTACGGCCGTGCGGCCCGATCGGTGAAGAAGGAGGTCATCCTCTGCATCGACCAGTCGGGTTCGATGGCGGCCTCCGTCGTCTACGCCTCCGTCTTCGGCGCGGTCCTCGCCTCCATGCGTTCGATCGCCACCCGTCTGGTCGTCTTCGACACCGCGGTCGCCGACCTGACCGACCAGCTCGACGACCCGGTCGACGTCCTCTTCGGCACCCAGCTGGGAGGCGGCACCGACATCAGCCGGGCCCTCGCCTACTGCCAGTCGAAGATCACCCGCCCTGCCGACACGGTCGTGGTCCTGATCAGTGATCTCTACGAGGGCGGCATACGCAACGAGATGCTGCGCCGGGTCGCCGCGATGAAGGCGGCGGGCGTCGAATTCGTGACCCTGCTCGCGCTGTCCGATGAGGGAGCCCCGGCCTACGACCGCGAACACGCCGCGGCCCTCGCCGCACTCGGGGCTCCGGCCTTCGCCTGCACGCCCGACCTGTTCCCGGAGGTAATGGCCGCCGCGCTGGAGAAGCGGCCCCTGCCGACCCCCTGAGACCCCTCCGACACGCCCGCCCCGGGCACCGGTGTGAATCGGCGGATCACACGAATTTCCAGTTCAACCGTAAGGCGTTCTGTGACAGGTATCACCGTTCAGGTGTGATCTGCGATTTAGGGTCGCACGCCCCACGGGGATAACCTGCCGGACGGACATGCCGCGTCCACGGTCACCGTGTGCGCCTTCCTTGTGACAGCGCCGTCACGTTGCCCTCCGCGGCACGCCCACGCAGATAGCAGACAACCGCGAATCACTGCGAATCTTTAAAAAGACAAGGGACGGACGCGCGTGGACCTGTTCGAGTACCAGGCGAGGGACCTCTTCGCCAAGCACGGTGTACCGGTGCTGGCCGGTGAAGTCATCGACACGCCTGAGGCGGCTCGCGAGGCCACCGAGCGGCTGGGCGGCAAGTCGGTCGTCAAGGCGCAGGTGAAGGTCGGCGGCCGCGGCAAGGCCGGCGGCGTGAAGCTGGCCGCCACCCCGGACGAGGCCGTCGCCCGCGCGACGGACATCCTGGGCATGGACATCAAGGGCCACACGGTCCACAAGGTGATGATCGCGGAGACCGCTCCCGAGATCGTCGAGGAGTACTACGTCTCGTACCTCCTCGACCGCACCAACCGCACCTTCCTGGCCATGGCCTCGGTCGCGGGCGGCATGGACATCGAGCAGGTCGCCGAGGAGACCCCGGAGAAGCTCGCCAAGGTCCCGGTGAACGCCAACGAGGGCGTGACCATCGAGAAGGCCCGCGAGATCGTCGCGCTGGCGCAGTTCCCGGCCGAGGTTGCCGAGAAGGTCGCCGAGGTCCTCGTGACCCTGTGGGACACCTTCATCGCCGAGGACGCCCTCCTCGTCGAGGTCAACCCGCTCGCCAAGGTCGCCTCCGGCGAGGTCATCGCCCTCGACGGCAAGGTCTCCCTCGACGAGAACGCCGAGTTCCGTCAGCCGGGTCACGAGGAGTTCGTCGACCACGCCGCCGCGAACCCGCTCGAGGCCGCCGCCAAGGCGAAGAACCTCAACTACGTCAAGCTCGACGGTGAGGTCGGCATCATCGGCAACGGCGCGGGTCTCGTCATGAGCACCCTGGACGTCGTCGCCTACGCCGGCGAGAACCACGGTGGCGTCAAGCCCGCCAACTTCCTGGACATCGGCGGTGGCGCCTCCGCCGCCGTCATGGCCAACGGTCTCGAGATCATCCTCGGGGACCCGGACGTCAAGTCCGTCTTCGTCAACGTCTTCGGTGGCATCACCGCGTGCGACGAGGTCGCCAACGGCATCGTCCAGGCGCTCGCCCTGCTGGAGCAGAAGGGCGAGGCGGTCACCAAGCCGCTCGTCGTCCGTCTCGACGGCAACAACGCCGAGCTGGGTCGCAAGATCCTCTCGGACGCCAACCACCCGCTGGTGCAGCGCGTGGACACCATGGACGGCGCGGCCGACAAGGCCGCCGAGCTCGCGGCTGCGAAGTAAGGGCAGAGGTCACAGACTCACATGGCTATCTTCCTCAACAAGGACAGCAAGGTCATCGTCCAGGGCATGACCGGTGCCACGGGCATGAAGCACACCAAGCTGATGCTGGCTGACGGCACCAACATCGTCGGCGGCGTGAACCCGCGCAAGGCCGGCACGACCGTCGACTTCGACGGCACCGAGGTCCCGGTCTTCGGCTCCGTCGCCGAGGCGATGGAGAAGACGGGCGCCAACGTCTCCGTCCTCTTCGTCCCGCCGGCCTTCGCCAAGGCCGCCGTCGTCGAGGCCATCGACGCCGAGATCCCGCTGGCCGTCGTCATCACCGAGGGCATCGCGGTGCACGACTCCGCCGCCTTCTGGGCGTACGCGACCGCCAAGGGCAACAAGACCCGCATCATCGGCCCGAACTGCCCGGGTCTGATCACCCCCGGCCAGTCCAACGCCGGCATCATCCCGGGCGACATCACCAAGCCCGGCAAGATCGGTCTCGTGTCGAAGTCCGGCACGCTGACCTACCAGATGATGTACGAGCTGCGCGACATCGGCTTCACCTCGGCCGTCGGCATCGGTGGCGACCCGGTCATCGGCACCACGCACATCGACGCTCTGGAGGCCTTCGAGGCCGACCCGGAGACCGAGCTGATCGTCATGATCGGTGAGATCGGCGGCGACGCCGAGGAGCGTGCGGCGGACTTCATCGCGAAGAACGTCACCAAGCCGGTCGTCGGCTACGTCGCGGGCTTCACCGCCCCCGAGGGCAAGACCATGGGCCACGCCGGCGCCATCGTCTCCGGCTCCTCCGGCACGGCGCAGGCCAAGAAGGAGGCCCTTGAGGCCGCCGGTGTCAAGGTCGGCAAGACGCCGACCGAGACCGCCGAGCTCGCTCGCGCGATCCTGAACGCCGCTCAGTAAGCAGCGGCCGTAAGGCTGAACGGGCGTGGCCCGCACCCCTCGGGGTGCGGGCCACGCCCGTTCGCGTACGAGCTCTCACTCGATCCTCGGCGTGATGCGTGCCGGGCCCGCCTGCGGATCCGTGCGCAGCTTGTCGTGCAGTTGCCTGCTCCGTTCGGTGAGCTGCTGCGGGCCGCTGAGCGGCGGCACCCCGGACACGCTCTCGCCGGGTGCCGGCGGTGGGTCGTACCGGGTGGGTGCGGTCGCCGCCGTGTAGGCGGTGGCGACCGTGATCACCGCGGTCAGGCCGAGTGTCGCCCGGGTCCACTGCCGGCCGCGCCGCTCGCCGCCGCCGCGGACCGTCGCGGCCGGGCGCGGGTCGAGCGGGAAGGGCGGCCGCAGGCCGACGAGCCGCTCCCGCAGCGCCGCGGACTGCTTCTCGACCGGTACGTCGGCCAGTTCGGGGATCCGGGCGGCGAGCTCGGCGTGCGCGTGCAGGATGCGGTTGCCGGCGGCGAGGGTGGTGGCCTCGGTCTCGGCTGCGGTGTCGGGCAGGTCCAGGCCGACGCCGTCGTAGAGCAGGACGGTGCGCCGGTGGAGGGCGGACAGGGCGAGCAGCGCGTCGAGCAGGATCCGGTCGGCGGGATCGGCGGGGAGCCGGTCGGGCTTGCGGTGGGCACGCCGGAACCGGTGCCAGGGGGAGAGCGCGTGCTCGTACGCGATCGCGCGCACCCAGCCTTCCGGGTCCGGGTCGGCGGCCACTTCCGGCCACTGGTCCCAGGCCCGGGTGAAGGCCCGGTCGACGGCCTCCAGGGCGAGGGCACGGCGGCCGGTGAGCAGGTAGGCCTGCCGGGCGAGGGCGGGCGTGGCCCGGTCGTAGAGGGTGTCGAAGGCTTCGGCGGGTCCGTTCAGGGGGTGTACGACCGGCCGGGTGGCGGCGCCGGGTGGGCCGCCCCCGGTGCCGGGGGCGACGGCGGCCGCTGCGCCTTCGTCCGGGCCGGCCGGACCGCCCCCGCCCCCGGGTGCCCCCTCCACCGGCGGTGCCGCGAGGCCGTCGAGGAAACGTGCGTAGGCGTCCTGCTTGCGGCCGCGCGGGTTCGTGCGCCCGGACTCCCAGTGGCGGACCGTCGCCGCGGTGACGCCCACGGCCGCCGCGACCTCATCGAGCGTCAGTTCCGCGGCCTCGCGCAGTCTTCGGCGCTCGTGCGGGGCGGGCAGGCCCTCGACGCTTCTTGTCATGCCACACTCCCCGCGACCCGGCAGCCCTGAGCAATAAAGTACATAAACGTATATTGGGCGACACCACGGACATTCGCCTGTTACCCGTCCATAGCGCGTGTCGTTGGCACCATGGCGGGGTGACCCAAGTGACCGAACGCGGGACCCGGTTGCCGGCGGCCCCGCGAGCCGGCGTGCGACGGCGTTCGCCGGCCGCCGCCGCATGCGTGGTGGGCGGCGCCGTGGCGGCCGGACTCGGGCTCGGCTTCCTCGCCGTGCTCGTCATCGTCCTGTGGATCAGCTCCCCCTATCCCGACAGCGGCCCCGGTGGTGCCCTGCACCTCGCCGCCGGGCTGTGGCTGCTCGCCCACGGGGCCGAACTGGTGCGGTACGACACGCTCTCCGGCGTACCGGCACCCGTTGGTGTGACACCGCTGCTGCTCATCGGGCTGCCCGTCCTGCTCATGCGGCGGGCGGCCCGGCTGGGCGGCGCCTGCGAGGAGGAGGGCGAGGAGGTGCTGCCCGCGACGGCCGTGTTCTCGGCCGTGCTCTGCGGGTACCTCGCCGTCGGCGCGTTCGCCACGGTGTACGCCGCCGGCGGCCCGATGCCGGCCGACCCGATCAGCGCCGCCTGGCACGTTCCGATGGTCGCCGTACTGGCCGCGGCCGGAGGCGTGTGGGGGGCCAAGGGGCGGCCGCTCGGGCCGCTGCCGAACTGGCTGCCGAGAGGCGTGCGCCGCGGCTTCGCACGCCCTCGGTACGCGCTGGCGCTGCGGGCGGGCGCCGGCGGCGCCCTGGTGCTCCTGGGCGGCGGGGCGCTGCTCGTCGGCGCCTCGCTCGCCTGGCACGGTGCGCAGGTCCAGAGCTCGTTCCTGTCGCTGACCGGGGTGTGGTCGGGCCGGTTCGCGGTCCTGCTGCTCGCGGTCGCCCTGATTCCGAACGCCATGGTCTGGGCGGCGTCCTACGCCCTCGGCCCCGGCTTCGCCCTCGGCGCCGAGGTGACGGCCTCCCCGCTCGGCTTCGCGGGCGCGCCCGCGCTGCCCCGGTTCCCGCTGCTGGAGGCGCTCCCGGCCGCAGGGCCGGGCACCCCGCTGACCTGGACCGCCACCGCGGTGCCGGTGGTCGCGGGGCTGGCGGTGGGCTGGTTCGCGGTGCGCCGGGCGCGTGAGGTCTCGTACGGGGAGACCGCGCTCACGGCGGCACTCGGAGCGCTGGTGTGCGGCCTGGTGATGGCCGGGCTCGCGGCGGCCTCGGCGGGACCGCTGGGTTCGCGGCGGCTCGCCGAGTTCGGGCCGGTGTGGTGGGCCACGGGAGCGGCCGCCTTCGCGTGGACGCTGCTGCTGGCCGTGCCGGTCGCGGTGGGGGTGCACGCGTGGCGCTATCGCCCGGCGCAGGGACCGGCAGCGGTGGACGCGGACGCTCCGGTGGACGACGGCTGGCACGACAGCGGGGTGCGGGAACTGAGGTGGGAGGCGATGCGGAAGGCGTCGGGGGCGCTGGTTCCGGAGATCCCGCCCGAGCCGGTGCCTCCGGCGGTTGCGGCGGCGGTGGCGGCTCCGGTGGCGGCGGCCGCACCTGCGGTCGCGGTGATGCCGGAGACCGCGGCCGCACCCGAGGCCGTGGCGGCTCCGGAGGCGGTCCCCCCGGTACGGGCGCGGCGGGCGGTGACGGTGGTGGCCGGGCTGGATCTCGGTCCGAGGCCGAGGCCGGGTCCGGGATCGGGTTCGGGATCGGGTGCGGGGCCGGTGGGCCCGCCGCCGAGTCCGCAGCCGGTGGCCGGGGCGAGGGTGCTGCCCCGGCGAAAACCGCCCGCCTAGCCGCCGCCTAGCCGTCGCCTCCGGGCCCCCGCGCCGGGGACATCGGCGGGGCGGGACCTTCGCATCACGCCCTTAGAGGGGGACCTTCAGGACGTCGCCGACGACGTTGTCCGGCAGGAGGCTGTTGCACTGGAGCTCCGCCGATTTGGTGAGGGCGTCGTCGCGGCAGACGTAGAAGTCCTTGTACGCGAGCTGCAGTGCGTACGAGCTCATGGCCAGCAGGATCGCCAGCGAGGCGGTGACCAGGCCGCTCACCGCCGCGGTGCGCTGGGGGCGGGCCGCCGGGCCCAGCGCGTCCAGGCCCTTGGGGGCACCCGGCTCGCCGGTCGCCGCGGCCGGCTTGCCGCGCAGCGCGCTGATCCCCCAGTACAGGGCGAGCGCGCCCAGCAGCAGGCCGACCGACGGGATCCCGAAGATCCCGAAGAAGAAGCCCCACATGCCGGCCAGCAGCGCGTAGCGGGCACGGCGCTGGATCGGGTCCGTCGGGTCCCAGCGCGCCGGACCCCGTTGGCCGCCCGAGTCCCCCGGGCCGTTCCCGTCGCCGTTCCCGCCGTCGCCGCCGCTGCGCGGCTGCCACGGCTGGTCGGGCCGGCCCTCCGGCGGGGCCGCGTAGGGGTTGTCGTCGGTGGGGGAGTCGGGCTGACGGCGGTCCGGCATCGGGTGTGTTACTTCCCCTGTGTCATGGACGTCACGAGGACATCGAGGCGAGGTGAGGCCAGTTTGCGGCTTGTACGCCAGACGCTACCGCCCGCCCGTCCCCCCGTCCCTCGGGGGCCGTCCGGTGTGCCGGTATCGTTGCAGGCGGTCGGCGGCTTCGTAGGGTTCCCCGTATATCGGTACCCCGGAGATTCGTATGACCACACAAAGACGAACACCGCAATCCCGCGAGAAAGGGCCTCCCATGGCCGCCTCCCGCCTGGTCGTGCTGGTCTCCGGTTCCGGCACCAACCTCCAGGCCCTGCTCGACGCCATCGACGCCCATCCCGGCGGACCCGAGGGCTTCGGTGCCGAAGTCGTCGCCGTGGGGGCCGACCGCGCGGACATCGCCGGCCTGGAGCGGGCGGAGAAGGCCGGGATCCCCACCTTCGTCTGCCCGGTGAAGGACTACGGAAGCCGTGCCGAGTGGGACGCCGCCCTCACCGCGGCGACCGGCGCGCACGCGCCCGACCTCGTCGTGTCGGCCGGTTTCATGAAGATCGTGGGCAAGGAGTTCATCGACCGCTTCGGCGGCCGGTTCATCAACACCCACCCCGCCCTCCTCCCCTCCTTCCCCGGCGCGCACGGCGTGCGGGACGCGCTCGCCTACGGCGCGAAGGTCACCGGCTGCACGGTCCACTTCGTGGACAGCGGCGTGGACACCGGTCCGATCATCGCCCAGGGTGTGGTCGAAGTTCGGGACGAGGACGACGAAGCCGCTCTTCACGAGCGCATCAAGGAAGTCGAGCGACAGCTGCTCGTCGACGTCGTGGGGCGCCTGGCCCGGCACGGCTACCGCATTGAGGGACGAAAGGTAACAATCCAGTGACCGCCGCAGACACCGCAGCGAGCAACGACCCGACCACGACCCAGCGGCCGATCCGTCGTGCGCTCATCAGCGTCTACGACAAGACGGGACTGGAAGAGCTGGCTCTCGGCCTGCACGGGGCGGGCGTCGCGCTCGTCTCCACCGGCTCCACCGCCTCGAAGATCGCCGCTGCCGGGGTGCCCGTCACCAAGGTGGAGGAGCTGACCGGCTTCCCCGAGTGCCTGGACGGCCGGGTCAAGACCCTGCACCCGCGCGTGCACGCCGGCATCCTCGCCGACCTGCGCCTGGAGGACCACCGCAGCCAGCTCGCCGAGCTGGGCGTCGAGCCCTTCGACCTCGTCGTCGTCAACCTGTACCCGTTCCAGGCCACCGTCCAGTCGGGTGCCACTGCGGACGAGTGCGTCGAGCAGATCGACATCGGCGGGCCGTCGATGGTCCGCGCCGCCGCCAAGAACCACCCGTCGGTCTCCGTGGTCACCAGCCCCGAGCGGTACGCCGACGTCATCGCCGCGGCCCAGGGCGGCGGCTTCGACCTCACCGCCCGCAAGCGTCTGGCGGCCGAGGCCTTCCAGCACACCGCCGCCTACGACGTGGCCGTCGCCTCCTGGTTCACGAACGCGTACGCACCGGAGGGCGAGGAGGGCGCGCTGCCCGAGTTCCTGGCCGGCGCCTGGGAGCGCAAGTCCACCCTGCGCTACGGCGAGAACCCGCACCAGGCCGCCGCCCTCTACACGGACGGTCAGCCGGGCGGACTCGCCAATGCCGAGCAGTTGCACGGCAAGGAGATGTCCTTCAACAACTACGTGGACACCGAGGCCGCGCGCCGCGCCGCCTACGACCACGAAGAGCCGTGCGTGGCGATCATCAAGCACGCCAACCCGTGCGGCATCGCGGTGGGCGCGGACGTCGCCGCCGCCCACCGCAAGGCGCACGCCTGCGACCCGCTGTCGGCGTTCGGCGGTGTCATCGCCGTCAACCGCCCGGTCACCGTCGAGCTCGCCGAGCAGGTCGCGGAGATCTTCACCGAGGTCATCGCTGCCCCCGGTTACGAGGACGGTGCGGTGGAGATCCTGGCCAGGAAGAAGAACATCCGCGTCCTCAAGGTCGACGGCACCCCGCACCAGCCGGGCGACCTCAAGCCCGTCTCCGGCGGCGTGCTGCTCCAGGAGTCGGACGTCTTCCAGGCCGAGGGCGACGACCCGGCCAACTGGACCCTGGCCACCGGCGAGGCCCTGTCCCCGGCGGAGCTCGCCGAGCTGGCCTTCGCGTGGCGGGCCTGCCGGGCCGTCAAGTCGAACGCCATCCTGCTCGCCAAGGACGGCGCCTCGGTCGGCGTCGGCATGGGCCAGGTCAACCGCGTCGACTCGGCCAAGCTCGCCGTCGAGCGGGCCGGTGCCGAGCGCGCGCAGGACTCGTACGCCGCGTCCGACGCCTTCTTCCCCTTCCCGGACGGCCTGGAGATCCTGACCGCGGCGGGCATCAAGGCCGTGGTCCAGCCGGGCGGTTCGGTCCGCGACGAGCAGGTCGTCGAGGCCGCGCAGAAGGCCGGCGTGACGATGTACTTCACCGGGACCCGGCACTTCTTCCACTGAGTTCCGGTCCCGACACGGCGAAGGCCGCGACCCGCACTGCGGGTCGCGGCCTTCGCCGTGTCGGGACCGGCGGCGGTCAGTACCGGGGGCGCCGGAAGTAGTCGCCGGCCTTGGCCAGACCGATCACGATGGTCAGGCCGAGGGCGAGGGACACCAGGGACGGCAGCACGGCGAGGAAGACGACGCCGGCCGCGTCGTTCTCGCTCGCATCGAGCGCGACCAGGTACAGGAGCACGCCGGGCGCGGCGAAGAGGGTCTGGAGCGAGCCGAAGATGATGCCGGAGACGCGCACCCCGCCCCGGCCCTTGGCCAGCTTGGCCGCGGTCAGGATGGGCCACAGGGCGTAGGCGATGACGAGCAGGCCCACGACGACGCCGGCGGTCCCGGCGATGGCACCGGCGTCCTCCGCCGAGGAGCCGGAGTAGCCGGTGCCGGAGCTCGACATCGCCGAGGCGAACAGGGCGCCGACGACGATGAGGAACAGGCCGCCCAGTACATGCAGGGCGCCGATGACGAAGAGGACGACGCGGGCCGCCTTCGCCCCGCCGGGCATCTCCACGGGGACGCCCGGACCGCCCGGGAATCCGGCGGGCCCGCCGGGGTAGCCCTGCGCAGCCTGCTGGGGGTAGCCGTAGCCGCCCTGCGGGGCCTGCTGGGGGTAGCCGTAGCCGGGCTGCGCCTGCGGCTGCTGTCCGTACGGGTTGTGCGGGTCGCCGAAACTCATCTGGGGTGTTCCTCCGTGGAAGTGCAGGGACGCACGGCAATGAGCGCGGAGGAATCCTGCACGGTGCGGTCCGCCCCCCGGCACTGCCCGCGGCACTCAGTCGTTTCATCGTGGTCCGGCCTGCGAGGCCTTGTCCAGTTGGCGGTCCCGGCACCCGTCACTTGTTGTGCAAGTGCAATGAACCCTGCGGTTCCGCGAGCACCTTGACTGGAACCCGGGCCACCTCATCCGGGAGGATGGGGGCATGACCGCCCAGATTCTCGATGGCAAGGCCACCGCGGCCGCGATCAAGTCAGAACTGACCGCCCGTGTGGCGGCCCTGAAGGCCCGGGGCATCACCCCCGGCCTCGGCACCCTGCTCGTCGGGGACGATCCGGGCAGCCGCTGGTACGTCAACGGCAAGCACAAGGACTGCGCCGAGGTCGGCATCGCCTCCATCCAGCGCGAACTGCCCGCGACGGCCTCCCAGGAGGACATCGAGGAGGTCGTGCGGGAGCTCAACGCCAATCCGCAGTGCACCGGATACATCGTCCAACTCCCGCTCCCCAAGGGCATCGACACCAACCGGGTCCTGGAGCTGATGGACCCGCTGAAGGACGCCGACGGGCTGCACCCCACCTCCCTCGGCAGGCTCGTGCTGAACGAGCCGGGCCCGCTGCCCTGCACCCCGTACGGAATCGTCGCGCTGCTGCGCCACCACGGCGTCGAGATCGACGGGGCGCACGTCGTCGTCCTCGGCCGGGGGATCACCGTCGGCCGGTCCATCGGCCTGCTGCTGACCCGCAAGTCCGAGAACGCCACCGTGACGCTGTGCCACACCGGTACGCGCGACCTCTCGGGGCTGCTGCGCCAGGCGGACATCGTCGTCGCCGCGGCCGGAGTGCCGCACCTGGTCAAGCCCGAGGACGTGAAGCCGGGCGCGGCCGTGCTCGACGTGGGCGTCAGCCGTGACGAGGCCGGAAAGATCGTCGGCGACGTGCACCCCGGTGTCGCCGAGGTCGCCGCGTGGATCTCGCCGAACCCGGGCGGCGTCGGCCCGATGACCCGCGCCCAGCTGCTCGTCAACGTCGTCGAGGCGGCGGAGCGGACCGGCAGTGCGCACTGAACCGGGTGCCGAGCACGTGAACGGGAGCGGCACGGCCAGGTCCCGCCGCTTTCCGTCCATCACGCGGGACACGGCCCGCCCCGAGGGCAGCGGCCGGGCCGTCCCCGGCGCCGTGTCCACCCCCGCCCGCCAGTGGCCGATGCTCAGCGTGCTCGCCGCGACCGCGGTGGGGCTGCTGACCACCGCGCTCGGGCAGGCCCGGGCCGGGTGCCTGGTGATCGGCGTGGCGCTGATCGCGGCGGCGGTGCTGCGGCGGGTGCTGCCCTCGGTGGGCATGCTCGCGGTGCGCTCCCGCTTCACGGACATGATCACGTACGGGGTGCTGGGCGTGGCGATCACGTTGCTCGCGCTGGTGATGGAGCCCAGGCCGCTGCTGGAGATCCCGTTCCTGGAGAGCGCGGTCCGCTTCACCGTGAGGTGAGCCGCGACGAGGTGAGCACTGAGGTGAGGGCAGCCGTGCGTCGCCGACGCCGGGCCCGCCGTCTGCGAGGCGTCCCCCGTGACGTGCACGGCGACGCCCTCGTGGGAGGGGGGCCGGATCGGATCTTCCCGGTCGAACGCAGGCCCGGGAACCGGCTCCGCCTTCGAAACGCCGGGGTCCGTGTGCCGCGCACCACAGGGACCCGGGGGTTGGGCCGCGTCCGGGTCGGATAGCCTGACCGCGGATGTCTCTTCACGTCAAGATTTACAGGGGAGCGGCGTCCTCCAGCACATGGGGCAGGGACGCCCCACCGCCAGCTGTCTAACGGAGAAGGCCATGACCCGCACTCCTGTGAATGTCACCGTCACCGGCGCCGCCGGCCAGATCGGCTACGCGCTGCTCTTCCGTATCGCGTCCGGCCACCTGCTCGGCGCGGACGTGCCGGTCAAGCTCCGGCTCCTGGAGATCCCCCAGGGAATGAAGGCCGCCGAGGGCACCGCCATGGAGCTCGACGACTGCGCCTTCCCGCTGCTCGCCGGCATCGACATCTTCGACGACCCGAACAAGGGCTTCGACGGCGCCAACGTCGCGCTGCTCGTGGGCGCCCGTCCGCGTACCGCGGGCATGGAACGCGGTGACCTGCTCGCCGCCAACGGCGGCATCTTCAAGCCGCAGGGCCAGGCCATCAACGCGCACGCCGCAGACGACATCAAGGTCCTGGTCGTGGGCAACCCGGCCAACACCAACGCGCTCATCGCGCAGGCCGCCGCCCCGGACGTACCGGCCGAGCGCTTCACCGCGATGACCCGCCTGGACCACAACCGCGCGATCTCGCAGCTGGCCGCCAAGACCGGTGCCGCCGTCTCCGACATCAAGCGCCTCACGATCTGGGGCAACCACTCGGCGACCCAGTACCCGGACATCTTCCACGCGGAGATCGCCGGCAAGAACGCCGCCGAGGTCGTGGCCGACCAGGCGTGGCTCGCCGACACCTTCATCCCGACCGTCGCCAAGCGCGGCGCCGCGATCATCGACGCCCGCGGTGCGTCCTCCGCGGCCTCGGCCGCCAACGCCGCCATCGACCACGTGCACACCTGGGTCAACGGCACCGCCGAGGGCGACTGGACCTCGATGGGCATCCCGTCGGACGGCTCCTACGGCGTCCCGGCCGGCCTGATCTCCTCCTTCCCCGTCACCTGCAAGGACGGCGCGTACGAGATCGTCCAGGGCCTGGACGTCAACGAGTTCTCCCGCGCCCGCATCGACGCCTCCGTCAAGGAGCTGTCGGAGGAGCGCGACGCGGTCCGCGAGCTCGGCCTGATCTGATCCGTCGCCCCTCCCCGAGGGGCGCGGAACCGCTTGGCCAGCTCGGCGAGCAGCACGCACCGAAGCGCCCCGGCCCCACCAGGCCGGGGCGCTTCGGCGCTTCGGCGCTTCGGCGTTCCGGCCTGACCGGCCTGACCGGCCTGACCGGCCTGACCGGCCTGACCGGCCTGACCGGCCTGACCGGCCGACCCTGGCCGGGGCCGGGGCCGGGGATTTCGGCCTCCGGCCCGACTCAGGCCTTGTACATGCCGGGCTTGTAGTGGCCCGGCACCATGCGGGTGGTCACACCGAAGCGGTTCCACACGTTGATCGTCGCGATCACCGTGATCAGCTGGGCCAGCTCGCGTTCCTCGAAGTGCACCGCGGCCTTCGCGTACACCTCGTCGGGCACGAAACCGTCGGTCAGGACGGTGACGGCCTCGGTCAGCTCGATCGCTGCGAGCTCCTTCTCGGTGTAGAAGTGCCGCGACTCCTCCCAGGCGGCCAACTGCACGATGCGCTCGACGCTCTCGCCCGCGGCGACCGCGTCCTTGGTGTGCATGTCGAGGCAGAAGGCGCAGTGGTTGATCTGCGAGGCGCGGATCTTGACGAGCTCGACGAGGGACGGATCCAGGCCCTTCTTGGAGGCGATCTCCAGAGCCAGGACGGCCTTGTAAGCCTCGGGGGCGAGCTTCGCCAGGTTCATGCGGGGCGTGTGCTCGGGGGCATGGGCATGGGCGTGGGCGTGGGCATGCGGGTGGGTGTGGGAGTCGGTCTGCGGGTGGGCCTGCCGGCCTTCTGCGGTGGTGGTCATGTGCTCCACCGTAGGAGGCAGGCGGCCCGCCGGTATGGTCCATATCCATGACGGATCCTTGGGCCACTTTCGGCGCCGACCTGCACCTGGAGCTCTCCGCCGGGCGCGGCTTGCGGGCCGGGCTGACCGAGGCGCTGCGCGAGGCCGCGCGCAGCGGGCGGCTGGCGGCCGGCACCCGGCTGCCGTCCTCCCGCACCCTCGCCGCGGATCTGGGCATCGCCCGCAACACGGTCGCCGAGGCGTATGCCGAGCTCGTCGCCGAGGGCTGGCTCACAGCCCGCCAGGGCTCGGGCACGCGGGTCGCCCGGCGGGCGCGTCCGCGCCGGGCGGCGACCGCCGCCCCGGTCCGGCGCGCCGTGCGCGGCGGACCGGCCTACAGCCTGCTCCCCGGCAGCCCCGACCTGGGCGGATTCCCGCGCGCGGCCTGGCTGTCGGCGGCCCGGCGGGCACTGACCGACGCCCCGAACGAGGCCTTCGGCTACGCCACCGACGGCCGCGGCCGCGTCGAGCTGCGGAAGGCGCTGGCGGGCTACCTGGCACGGGCGCGCGGCGTGTACGCGGACCCGGACCGGATCGTGCTGTGCGCGGGGTTCCTGCACGGGCTGAAGCTGCTCGCGGCGGTGCTGCGGGCGCGCCGGGTCCGGGAGGTCGCGGTGGAGGGGTACGGCCTGGACTTCCACCGGGCCGAGCTGGTGGGGGCCGGGCTGCGGACCAGGCCGCTCGGGGTGGACGAGGAGGGGGCCCGTACCGGGGAGCTGACGGCCGCGGCGGGCGCGGTGCTGCTGACACCGGCCCACCAGTTCCCGACGGGCGCGGCCCTGACCCCGGCCCGCCGGGCGGCAGCGGTCGACTGGGCCCGGACCACCGGCGGCCTGATCCTGGAGGACGACTACGACGGGGAGTTCCGCTACGACAGGCAGCCGGTGGGAGCCCTGCAGGGCCTGGATCCGGACCGGGTGGTGTACCTCGGCACGGCCAGCAAGTCGCTCGCCCCGGGGCTGCGGATCGGCTGGATGGTGCTCCCGGCGGACCTGGTGGAGGAGGTGGCCGCCGCGAAGGGGTACACCGACTGGACCTCCAGCGCCCCGGACCAGCTGACGCTGGCGGAGTTCATCGAATCCGGGGCGTACGACCGTCATGTGCGCGGGATGCGGCTGCGCTACCGGCGGCGGCGGGACGAGCTGGTGGCGGCGGTGGCGGGCCGGGTCGCGGGCGTGTCCGGGATCGCGGCGGGCCTGCACGCGGTGCTGGATCTCCCGGCGGGCACGGAGCGGTCGGTGCTGCAGTCGGCGGCCTGGCAGGACCTGGCCCTGCACGGGCTCTCCGCCTTCCGCCATCCGCAGGCCGAACTCCCGCCGCGGGACGCGCTGGTCGTCGGCTACGGGACCCCGTCGGACAGTGCCTGGTCCCCGACCCTCGCGGCACTGGTCGCGGCGCTGCCGTGACCTGTCATGTGCCCGGCGCGGCGCCGGGCCGGAAGCTCTGCCCGGGGCCCCGCGGGGTGAGGCCCCGCCCCGCACCGACACACCGGCGCGGCGGGCGGCCGGGTGGCCGGGTGGCCGGGCGGGCTCAGGACGGCGCTGACGCCGGGGCCGACGGCGGCTCCGGTTCGCCGAAGCGGGAGAGGGCCAGGGAGCCGGCGACCGCCACCGCGAAGCCGGTCACCGCCAGCCACGACAGGCCCTCTCGGGTGCGGTCGCCGAGCCAGGCCACGCCCACCGCCGCCGGGCCGATGGTCTCTCCCAGCACCAGGCCCGCCGTCGCGACCGTCACCGAGCCCCGGGCCAGCGCCGAGGTCAGCAGCAGGAACCCCGCCGCCCCGCCGAGCAGGAGCGCGTACAGGGCCGGATTGGCGAGATCGGTCACCGAGTCGACGAGCCGCACCGAGATCTCCACCACACCGAAGCCGGTGCCCGATCCCAGCCCGAGCACCAGCGCCCGGGGCCCGTCCGGCAGCCCGCCCGCGACCGCGCCGACCAGCAGCACCAGCACCGCTACCCCCAACAGCCCCAGCTTCAGCGCCGGCGAACCCGTCCCGCTGCCCTCCTCCCCGGACGCGAAGCCCAGCATCAGCAGCCCCGCGCACACCACGGCCACCGCGCACCACTCCCGCCGGGACAACCGCACCGCCATCAGCCGCGAGGCGACCACCGCCGTCACGGCCAGACTGGCGGCCAGCGCGGACCCGACGACGTAGATCGGCACGTGCCGCAGCGCGATGATCTGCAGGACGAAGCCGGTGCCGTCCAGGACGAGGCCCAGCACGTAGCGCCACTGCCGCGCGGCCCGCAGCAGCAGCGCCGCGTCCACCCCGGACCCGCTGCCGGGCTCCACCGCCCGTGTCGCGACGGCCTGAAGTACGGACGCCGTACCGAAGCACACCGCCGCACCGAGTGAGCAAATCATCCCAATCAGCACGAACTGACTTTAGGTCACGGATCTCACGGCGGCCGGATTCCATCGGCCGGGGGCCCCGCTCTAGTCTGTCGGGAGCACGCCAGGTTCCAGGGGGAGCAGCAGACATGGACATCAGCAGCACCAACCAGCGCCGGATGCGCTCCGGCGCCGTCGCCCTCGGAGGCATGGGTCTGCTCGCGGCCACCCTGGTGGCTTGCGGAAGCAGCGACGAGCCGGACCGCCGCTGTGCGTCCCGCTCCACGCTGAAACACCTGAACAGCAAGGAGTGCAGGAGCGGCGGAAGCGGCGCGTACTACTACGGCGGCCACGTCAGCAACGGCAAGGTCACCGGCGGAAGCTTCGACAAGTCCGCCGTCACCCGCGGCGGCATCGGCGGCCACTCCAGCTCCAGCGGCGGCTGATCGCCCGATGCAGCGGCACACCATCGAGCCCCGCGCCGACTGGCAGAAGACGGTCGAGGAGCAGGGGCTGATCTACCCCCTCACCCGCTACCCCGACGACTCGCTGCGCCCCTACTGGGACGAGAGCGCCTACTACTCCTTCTCCCTCCCCGAGGTCGAGGCCCTGGAGGACGTCGTCGAGGATCTGCACGCGATGTGCCTGGCCGCGGCCGCGCACATCATCGAGCACGACCGCTTCGCCGACCTCGGCATCACCGACCCGAAGCTCGCCGCGATGATCGCCGAGTCCTGGCGCCGCCGTGCCGAGCAGCCCTTCGTCTACGGGCGCTTCGACCTGCGCTACGACGGCACCGGCAGCCCGGCCAAGATGCTGGAGTACAACGCCGACACCCCGACCTCGCTCGTGGAGGCCGCCAGCGCGCAGTGGTTCTGGATGGAAGAGCGCTTCCCCGGAGCCGACCAGTGGAACTCCCTCCACGAACGCCTCGTCGACGCCTGGCGCCGCCAGGCGGAGCTGCTGCCCCCCGGCCTGCTGCATTTCGCGCACTCCGAGACCGACGAGATCGGCGAGGACCTGATGACGGTCGCCTACCTCCAGGAGACCGCCGACCAGGCCGGCCTGCAGACCCACGCCCTGTCCGTGGAGCAGATCGGCTGGGACAGCCTGTCCGGGCGGTTCGTCGACGACCGGCTCCGGTTCATCCGCAGTTGCTTCAAGCTCTACCCGTGGGAGTGGCTGGCGACCGACGAGTTCGGCCCGCAGGTCCTCGACACCTACGACCACGGCGGCGGCTCCGGCACCACGGCCTGGATCGAGCCGCTGTGGAAGATGCTGCTCTCCAACAAGGCGCTGCTCGCGATCCTGTGGGAGCTCTTCCCGGAGCACCCGAACCTGCTGCCCGCCTACCTCGACGGGCCGCGCGAACTCGCGGAGCCCGGATCGGCCGGCTACGTGGCCAAGCCCCTCCTCGGCCGCGAGGGCGCGGGCGTCACCCTCCACGAGCCGGGCCCGGACGGCGAGCCGTTCGTAGCGGAGCCGGGGGAGCGGTACTGCTTCCAGGGACTGGCTCCGCTGCCCGACTTCGACGGCAACCGGGTGGTGCTCGGCGCGTGGGTGGTCGAGGACGAGGCGGCGGGGCTCGGCATCCGCGAATCCGCGGGGCCGGTCACGGACGCGTACGCCCGCTTCCTGCCCCACGTCATCGTCTAGTGCGGTGACCGGAAGGGTTCACCGCCTCACGGTCCCCGGCACGGCAGCAGGCGTACTGCCCGGCAAGGCCGGGGACGCGGCGGGCGGGCGTGCGTGCCGGCCGCCGCGGGACGGGCGGGACCGTCGCGACACGCCCCGGCGCTGGGGCCTACCCGCCGAGCACCGACCGGAGCTGGTCCAGGCCCCAGTCCAGATCCTCCTTGGTGATCACCAGCGGCGGGGCGATCCGGATCGTCGATCCGTGGGTGTCCTTCACGAGCACCCCGAGCTCCATCAGCTTCTCGGAGATCTCCCGGCCCGTACCGCGGGACGGGTCGATGTCGACGCCCGCCCACAGCCCCCGGCCGCGTACGGCGGTCACCGCGCCCCCGCCGACGAGCAGGTTCAGCTCGCGGTGGAGGTGGTCGCCCAGTTCGGTGGCCCGCTGCTGGAACTCGCCGGTCCGCAGCATCGCGATCACCTCCAGGGCGACGGCGCACGCGAGCGGGTTCCCCCCGAAGGTGGAGCCGTGCTGGCCGGGTCCGAACACCCCCAGCACGTCCCGGTCGGCGACCACCGCCGACACCGGCACCACACCGCCGCCGAGCGCCTTGCCGAGGATGTAGACGTCCGGGACGACGCCCTCGTGCTCGCAGGCGAAGGTCCGGCCGGTCCGGCCGAGCCCCGACTGGATCTCGTCGGCCATGAAGAGCACGTTCCGCTCGCGGGTCAGCTCCCGTACGCCGGCCAGGTACCCGGCGGGCGGCACCAGCACCCCCGCCTCGCCCTGGATCGGCTCCAGCAGCACGGCCACGGTGTTCTCCGTGACGGCGTGCGACAGCGCGGTGAGGTCCCCGTACGGGACGATCTCGAAGCCGGGCGTGTACGGCCCGAAGTGGTCGCGGGCGTCGTGGTCGGTCGAGAAGGACACGATCGTCGTGGTCCGGCCGTGGAAGTTGTCTGCGGCCACCACGATCTTGGCGTGCCCGTCCGGGACGCCCTTGACCTCGTAACCCCACTTGCGGGCGGTCTTCACCGCCGTCTCCACCGCCTCCGCGCCGGTGTTCATGGGCAGCACCATCTCCTTGCCGCACAGCGCGGAGAGTTCGGTGCAGAAGTCGGCGAACCGGTCGTGGTGGAAGGCGCGCGAGGTGAGCGTCACCCGTTCCAGCTGGGCCCGCGCCGCGTCGATCAGACGGCGGTTGCCGTGCCCGAAGTTGAGCGCGGAGTACCCGGCGAGCATGTCGAGGTATCTGCGACCCTCCACGTCGGTCATCCACGCGCCTTCCGCGGTCGCGACGACGACGGGCAGCGGGTGGTAGTTGTGCGCGCTGTGCGCGTCGGCGGAGCGGATGGCAGCAGCTGTTGTCGACACGGGGTCTCCGATCGTCCGTCTGGCCGGTGAAGCGGTGAAGCGGTGAAGCGGTGAAGCGGTGACGAGGGTGGCGCCACCTTCTTATCGTCGCTCGTATCCCGGACGCGGAAACCTGCCCCGCGGCGCGCCCGCTAAGGTGTTCGGTACGCACGGCGACTGGCGTACGGGGAACCAACTCCGGGGGAGTCGTGCGCGCTCGACCGCATCAGGGCCGCTCGCCTGGGCCTCGCGGGGTACCGATCACATCGACCCCGGAGGAGCCCGCCGTGTCCGCGAGCCGCCATCCCGCCCTGTCCGCGACCGATCCGGAACTGGCGTCCCACGTCGCCGCGGAGGAAGTCCTCCAGGCGGAGACCCTGCGCCTGATCCCCAGCGAGAACTACGTGTCCGCGGCCGTCCTGGAGGCCTCCGGGACCGTGCTGCAGAACAAGTACAGCGAGGGGTACCCGGGCCGCCGCTACTACGAGGGCCAGCAGAACATCGACCGGGTCGAGGCACTGGCGATCGAGCGGGCCAAGGGCCTGTTCGGCGTGGACCACGCCAACGTGCAGCCGTACTCCGGCTCCCCGGCCAACCTGGCCGTGTACCTGGCCTTCGCGCAGCCCGGCGACACGGTCATGGGCATGGCCCTGCCGATGGGCGGCCACCTGACGCACGGCTGGGGGGTCTCGGCGACGGGCTCGTGGTTTCGCGGCGTGCAGTACGGCGTCCGCGCCGACACGGGTCTGATCGACTACGACGCGGTGCGCGAGCTGGCCCTCGCCGAGCGGCCCAAGCTGATCTTCTGCGGCGGCACCGCCCTGCCGAGGACCATCGACTTCGCCGCCTTCGCGGAGATCGCGCGCGAGGCGGGCTCGGTCCTGGTCGCGGACGTCGCCCACATCGCCGGCCTGATCGCGGGCGGCGCGCACCCGTCCCCGGCGGGGCACGTGGACGTCATCTCCACCACGACCCACAAGACCCTGCGCGGTCCCCGCGGCGCGATGCTGATGTGCCGCGAGGAGCACGCGAAGGCGATCGACAGGGCGGTTTTCCCCGGCCTGCAGGGCGGTCCGCACAACCAGACCACGGCCGGCATCGCGGTGGCCCTGCACGAGGCCGCCCAGCCGTCCTTCGTCCGGTACGCGCACGCGGTCGTCGCCAACGCCCGGGCGCTGGCCGCCGCCCTGCTGGAGCGTGGCTTCGACCTGGTGTCGGGCGGTACGGACAACCACCTGATCCTGATCGACCTGACGGGCAAGGAGGTGCCGGGCAAGGTCGCCGCCAAGGCCCTGGACCGGGCGGGGATCGTCGTGAACCACAACACGGTGCCGTTCGACCCGCGCAAGCCGTTCGATCCCTCGGGGGTGCGGATCGGCACACCGTCCCTGACCTCGCGCGGGCTGTCCACGGAGCACATGCCGCTGGTGGCCGACTGGATCGCCCGCGCGGTCGACGCGGCCGCGCGGCCCGACGAGACGGCGCTCAAGGCGATCCGGGCCGAGGTCGCCGATCTGATGGCCGCCTTCCCGGCGCCGGGCCTTCCGCTGTCGTAGCCCTGCGGCGCCGCCGCCGGGGGTTCCGCGCCCCCGGAGCGCCGCCCCCGGTCCCCGCTGCCGCCGCCGGGCCGGGGGCGGCGCGCCCCGACGGGTCCCGGCCGGTGGCGGGCCCGAGCCGGCCCCCGCACCTGAGAGAATGGGGCCATGGCTTCTGATCGTCCTCGCGCGCTCTCCGGCATCCAGCCCACCTCCGGTTCGTTCCACCTCGGGAACTACCTCGGAGCGATCCGCCAGTACGTCGCCCTCCAGGAGACGCACGACGCGTTCTACATGGTCGTCGACCTGCACGCGATCACCGTGCCGCAGGACCCGAAGGACCTGCGCGCGAACACCCGCCTGTCGGCCGCGCAGCTGCTGGCCGCCGGCCTGGACCCCGAGCGCTGCACGCTCTTCGTCCAGAGCCACGTCCCCGAGCACGCGCAGCTCGGTTGGGTGATGAACTGCATCACCGGCTTCGGCGAGGCCAGTCGGATGACCCAGTTCAAGGACAAGTCCGCCAAGGGCGGCGTCAACAGCGCCAGTGTCGGCCTCTTCACGTACCCGATCCTCCAGGTCGCCGACATCCTGCTCTACCAGGCGAACGCGGTTCCCGTCGGCGAGGACCAGCGCCAGCACATCGAGCTGACCCGCGACCTGGCCGAGCGCTTCAACCAGCGCTTCGGCCCGACCTTCACCCTCCCGCAGGCGCACATCGTCAAGGAGGTCGCGAAGATCTACGACCTCCAGGACCCGGCGATCAAGATGTCGAAGTCGGCGTCGTCGCCCAAGGGCCTGATCAACCTCCTCGACGAGGCCAAGGTCACCGAGAAGAAGATCAAGAGCGCGGTCACGGACACCGAGGCCGAGATCCGCTTCGACGCCGAGAAGAAGCCCGGCGTCAGCAACCTGCTCACGATCTACTCCACCCTCACGGGCGAGTCCATCCCCGCCCTGGAGGAGCGGTACGCCGGCAAGGGCTACGGCGCGCTGAAGACGGACCTGGCCGCCGTGATGGTCGATTTCGTCACACCTTTCAAGCAGCGCACCCAGGAGTACCTGGACGACCCGGAGACGCTGGACTCGCTCCTGGCCAAGGGCGCGGAGAAGGCAAGGGCGGTCGCCGCGGAGACGCTCGCGCAGGCCTACGACCGCCTGGGCCTGCTGCCCGCCAAGCACTGACGAACGCAACTACGGACGGACCGCTCTGGCACGAAGAGGGGTCCTGGCCCCACACTGGGGCGGCAGGCGTCCACAGGGACAAGCGGAGGAGAGACACGTGGGGACCGTAACGCTCGGCGTTTCGATCGCGGTCCCGGAGCCGTACGGCAGCCAGCTCCAGGAGCTGCGCGCGGGCTTCGGGGACGTCGCCGCGCACGGCATCCCCACGCACGTCACCCTCGTACCGCCGACGGAGGTGGAGGCGGACCGGCTCCCGGCGATCCGGGCCCACCTCGCCGAGGTCGCCGCCCGCTTCCGGCCCTTCCCGATGCGGCTGGGCGGGACGGGAACCTTCCGGCCCGTCTCGCCGGTCGTCTTCGTCCGGATCGCCGAGGGCGTCGAGGGCTGCACCCGGCTCCAGGGCGAGGTCCGCGACCCCGCCGGGCCGCTCAGCCGCGAGCTCGCCTTCCCGTACCACCCGCACGTCACCGTCGCCCACGGCATCTCCGACGAGGCGATGGACGTGGCGTTCACGACGCTGGCCGAGTACGCCGCCGCGTGGGTGTGCGCGGGGTTCGCCCTCTACGAGCAGGGCTCCGACGGGGTCTGGCGCAAGCTGCGTGAATACCCTTTCGGGAGTGGGGCCATGGGAGTTCCGGCACAGCCGGGCTCCCCCGTCGACCAGACCGCCGGGGCGGCGGGGGCGACGACCGTACGGCCTTCCTGACGGAGCGGGCGCAGGGTCAGGCGGGCGGTGCGCCAAGCGCGGAACCTCAGCCTCCGCAAGACCAGGGTGTGGAACGGACGCCCCGTCGAGGGCGCTGGGCGAAAAGTCACAATCGACGACCGTAGTACCTGGAACAGGCAATCCGGACTATTTCCCGTGCCTCATTTACGGTGACCCCATGGACTGGCTGACGAAACTCCCGGTGATCGGGCCGCTGGCGGACCGTCTGATGAAGACGCACGCGTGGCGCTCGTACGAACGCCTCGACCGCGTCCATTGGGCCCGACTCGCCGCCGCGATCACCTTCATCAGCTTCCTCGCGCTCTTCCCCCTGATCACCGTGGCCGCGGCCGTCGGCGCGGCGTTGCTCAGCCCCGAGCAACTGGACCGGCTGGAGAAGAATCTCGCCGAACAGGTCCCCGGCATCTCCGACCAGCTCGACATCAACGGGCTCGTCGCGAACGCGGCCACGATCGGTCTCGTTGCCGGCGCCCTCCTCCTCTTCACCGGCATCGGCTGGGTGGGCTCGATGCGGGACTGCCTGCGCGCGGTGTGGGACAAGGACGACGAGGACGACGGGAACCCGATCGTCCGCAAGGGCAAGGACGGGCTCGTCCTGCTCGGCCTCGGCGGGGTGGGCCTGCTCTCCGCGGCGGCCTCGATCCTCGGCTCCAGCGCGGTCGGGAAGTCCGCGGACTGGCTCGGCATCCCGCGCGAGGGGCCCGGCGGCGCGCTGCTGCGCTCCCTCGCCTTCCTGGTCGGTGTGGTGGCGGCCTTCCTGGTGCTGCTGTACGTCCTGACCCTGCTGCCCGGCGTCGAACCGCCCAGGGGCCGCCTGATCCAGGCCGCCCTGATCGGAGCGGCGGGCTTCGAGCTGCTGAAGCTGCTGCTCAGCGGCTACATGCGGGAGGTCGCGGCGAAGAGCATGTACGGGGCCTTCGGCGTGCCGGTCGCCCTGCTGCTCTGGATCAACTTCATGGCGAAACTCCTGCTGTACGTCTCCGCCTGGACGGCAACCCGCGACGGCGAGGCCGAAGCCGAAGTCGAAGCCGACGTCGAAGCCGACACCGACGAGGCCGCCGCCGACGAGGCCCCGCCGGGGGCCACGGCGCCGCACCGGGCGCCGTGACCGGACGGCCTCCGAAGCCACGGCACGGGAAACGCCCTAAACGAGCTCTTCGTCGCGGCCGCGGGTGCGGCGGCTGCGGGGCCAGCGGCGGTTGACGGCGTAGGCGCCGCCCGCCAGCAGCGCGAGGGCGCCGCCCGCGACGCCCAGCGCGGTGCCTGCGCCGCCGCCCGGGACGGCACCGTCCGCCGACGGGCTGTTCTCGTGTGACTGGGCCGGCGAGCCGTGGGGCGAGGTGTCCGCGCTCTTCGGCGGCACCAGCTCACCCACGGGCTTGACCTTTCCGGCCGCGGCGAAGCCCCAGTCGAAGAGCGCGGCGGTCTCCTGGTAGACCGAGTTCGCGCCGCCCGCGTCCGGGTTCATCACGGTGACCAGCAGTTTCCGGGAGCCCTGCTGCGCAGCGCCGGTGAAGGTGGCACCGGCCATGGTCGTGTTGCCGTTCTTGACCCCGGCGATGCCCTTGTAGGGGGAGATCCCGCCCGCGCCCGTCATCAGCCGGTTGGTGTTCTGGATCTCGAAGTAGTCCCGCGGCTTGCCGGGTTCCTGAAGGCCGGGGAACTTCGCGCTCGCCGTGCCGCAGTACTCGCGGAAGTCCTTCTTCTGCAGTCCGGAGCGGGCGATCAGCGTGAGGTCGTACGCGCTCGACACCTGCTCCGGGGCGTCGTACCCGTCGGGCGACACCACGTGGGTGTCCAGCGCCTGGAGCTCCTCGGCGTGCGCCTGCATGTCCTTGACGGTCTTCTCGACGCCGCCGTTCATGGCCGACAGCACATGCACGGCGTCGTTGCCCGACCGCAGGAACACCCCGAGCCACAGGTCGTGGACGGAGTACTCGTGGTCCTCCTTGACCCCCACCAGGCTGCTGCCCGGGCCCACGCCCTCCATGTCCTGGTCGGTGACCTTGTGCACCTGCTCCTTGGGCAGGCCCGGCAGCAGGGTGTCCGCGAAGAGCATCTTCATCGTGGAGGCCGGGGGCAGCCGCCAGTGCGCGTTGTTCGCCGCCAGTACCTCACCGGACTCGGCGTCCGCCACGATCCACGACCGGCCCGTGAGGTTCGTCGGCAGGGCGGGCGCCCCGGGCAGCAGGTTCACCTGCGTACCCGGTTGACCGAGCAGCGATCCGCCGACCGTGGACATCGACGCGGGCGGCGCCGGAGCCTTGGCGGGCCGGCCCTTCCCGTCGGCCGGAGGGGTCGGCGCGGCATGGGCGGGAGCCACCAGCACGGTGGGCGCCAGCAGCGCGGCGGTAAGGACCGTCAGGGCGGTCGTCTTGGCAGACACGCAGGTGAAAGTACATCCCGATGAGCTGGATGGCATCGCGGACCGGCCATTTCGCCGCAACCACCCCCGGGACAGCCCACCCCGGCGCGTCCGTCCCGGGGACGAAACCGATACTGAGGACATGAAACTCAGCCGTGCCGCCTCCTGGTTCCTGCTCGCCTTCGGAGTGTGGACCTGGTTCATCTGGGTGTCTTTCGTCCGGAACCTGTGGAAGAACGGCAGTGGACTTGCCTTCGACACGGCGGGCGACCCCACTGCCTATTTCTGGGTCCATCTGACGCTCGCCGTGACGTCCTTTCTCCTGGGGACGGCGGTCGGTGTGATCGGGTTGCGCGGGGTCCTGGCCCTGCGGCGGGCATCACGTTCCGGCGCCGAGGGCGGTACGGCATGACGGTCCTGGTCGTCGCGCTCGTAGCACTGGCGGTCTGCGCCCTCCTCGCCGCGGTGCACCGCTGGCTGTGGGTCCGCCTGGTGAGGGACACGACCGCGCCCGGCGGCCTGCCCCGCCGCATCGGCACCACGCTGGCCATCGCCCTGCCCCTCCTCTCCGTGGCCGCCCTGACCGCGGGCCGTGCCGGGGCCCCGTTCTGGTTGCAGCAGACGGTGTCCTGGCCGGGGTACCTGTGGCTCGCGGTGCTCCTGTACCTGACCCTGACGATGCTCGTCGCGGAGCCGATCCGCGCGCTGTTGCTCCGCCGTCTGGCCCACCGAGCCCCCTCCGGGGCGGTGGCCGGACCCCCCGCGGCGCAGTCCGCCGCCCGCGCCGGGACGGCCACGGTGCCTTCCTCCGACGCCGGGGCGGAGACGAAGGCCGGCGCGGTGCTCGCCGAGGCCGGTGCGCCCGGCGAGCCGGCCGCCCCGGCCCCGGGCGGCGGGCTCAGCCGCCGCACCTTCGTCGCGCGCACGGTGGGCGGGGCGGCCGCCGCGGTCGCGCTCGGCACCGTCGGCAACGGCGCGTACGGAGTGCTGCGCGGGCCCGGCGTGCGGCGCGTCCACGTCCCCCTGGCCAAGCTGCCGCGCGCGGCGCACGGCTTCCGGATCGCCGTCGTCAGCGACGTCCACCTGGGCCCGGTGCTCGGCCGCGCCCACGCCCAGCGGATCGTCGACACGGTCAACCGCACCCAGCCCGACCTCATCGCCATCGTCGGCGACCTCGTCGACGGCAGCGTCCCCGACCTCGGGCCGGCCGCGGAGCCGCTGCGCGGGCTGACCGCCCGCCACGGCTCCTTCTTCGTCACCGGCAACCACGAGTACTTCTCCGGCGCCGAGCAGTGGGTCGACCACGTCCGCGAGCTCGGCCTGACCCCGCTGGAGAACGCCCGGCGGGCCCTGCCGCACTTCGACCTCGCCGGGGTCAACGACATCCAGGGGGAGCGGGAGGGCAGCGGCCCCGACTTCCGGGCCGCGCTCGGCGACCGCGACCGGTCGCGGGCCGCGGTGCTCCTCGCCCACCAGCCGGTGGTCATCCACGATGCCGTCGAGCACGGCGTCGACCTCCAGCTCTCCGGCCACACCCACGGCGGCCAGCTCTGGCCGGGCAGCCACCTCGCCGCCCTCGCCAACCCCACCGTCGCCGGCCTGGAGCGCTACGGCGACACCCAGCTGTACGTCTCCCGCGGGGCGGGGGCCTGGGGGCCGCCGGTCCGGGTGGGTGCGCCGTCCGACATCACCGTCGTCGAACTCGCCTCATACCAGGCCTGAGCCGCTCCACCCGTCAACTCGCCGCCCCAGAAAGGATCTTCCGGTGGCTGATATTCCGTGATGGGATATCCGGTAATCGGACAGCGGGTCGCTGTCACCGGGACAAGGGGTGGGGTTCACGGGATGCGGTCTGTCCGCTGGAAGATCATCGCGGCCGGGCTGGTCCTCGGCCTGGCCGGCGTCGGTGCCTGGCAGTTGCTGCCCGAGGACGCCGAGAGCCGCGGTGCCATCCGGGTCGGGACCAGCGACGTCGTGTCCTCCCTCGACCCGGCCGGAGCGTACGACGCGGGTTCCTGGGCCCTGTACAGCAACATCTACCAGTCGCTGCTGACCATGAAGCCAGGCTCCGACGCCCCCGTCCCGGACGCCGCCGCCTCCTGCGGGTTCGTGGGCCAGAAGCTCACGACGTATCAGTGCGAGCTCCGCCCCGACGTGACGTTCGGCGGCGGTCGCGCGATCACCGCCGAGGACGTCAAGCACTCCTTCGACCGGATCAAGGCGATCAACTCCGACCAGGGGCCGGCCCCGCTCTTCAACACGCTGGAGTCGGTCGGGGCCGAGGGCCGCACGGTCACCTTCCACCTGTCCGCCGGCGACGCCACCTTCCCCTTCAAGATCGCAACGGGTGCCGCCTCGATCGTCGACAAGGACACGTACCCGGCCACGTCCCTGCGCGAGGACGGCAGGGTGGACGGCTCGGGTCCGTACACGCTGGCCTCCTACGAGGCCGGTGCGCGCGCCGAGCTCAAGCCCAACGTCTCCTACAAGGGGCAGGGCAAGCCCGCCCGCACCGCCGTCACGGTCCGGTACTTCAGGGGCTCCGAGCAGCTCGCCCAGGCCTGGACCACCCGTCAGATCGAGGTAGCCCACCGGGACATGCCCCCGGCGGTGCTCGCCGGCCTCAACCCGGGCCTGCAGGACACCCGCTACCAGGCCTCCGGCGGCAGCGAGACCCGCTCGATCGTCTTCAACGTCCGCCCCGGCTCCGCTGCCGCCCCGCTCGCGGTCCGGCAGGCCGTGGCCGCCGTACTGGACCGGGCCAAGCTGGCCGGCGAGGTCCACCGGGGCACCGTCACCCCGCTGTACTCGCTGGTCCCGGCGGGTATCGCGGGCCACAGCACGCCGTTCTTCGACACCTACCCCACGCCCGATGGGGCCACCGCCAAGAAGCTCCTCAAGGAGGCCGGGACCCATGGCCCCGTACAGCTCAGGCTCGGTGTGAACGTCCGCGGCGCGAACCTGCCCGAGGCCGAGGAGATCAAGCGGCAGCTGGAGGCCACCGGGCTCTTCCAGGTGACGCTCAAGCTGGTGGAGGCGTGGAAGGACTTCCAGAAGGCTTACGCGGCCGGCGAGTTCGACGCCTACACGATCGGGTGGATCGCGGACTTCCCCGACGCGGACAACTTCCTCGCCCCGCTCGTAGGCGCCGACTCCTCCATGAACAACGGCTTCTCGGACAAGCGCGTCGACGAGCTGATCACCCGGACCCAGTCCCACTCGGAGCGCTCCGACGCCGCCGCGGAGTTCCGGGACCTGCAGAAGGCGGTCGCCCAGCAGGCCCCGATGGTGCCGATCTGGCAGAAGAAGGACTACGTCATGTCCCGCGAGGCCGTGACCGGCGCCCAGAACCTGTCCGACGGCACCGGTGTCTGGCGTCTACGGGAACTCAACTGGATCTAGGGTGTGAGCCCGTCCGGCTCGGGGTGCGGGTCCGAGGCCTTGCGCCGGCCCGCCGCCGTCTGGGCCATGCCCGGCAGGAAGTCCGCGAACAGCTCGTGGACTTCGCGCACCAGCGGTCGCAGCACCCGGAAGCGGGCGAGCACGATGCCCCGCGTGGTGAGCTGCGCGCCGCGCTCGGCGAGCCGCCGCGACTTCTCGCTGTCCGGGGAGCGGTCGAAGACCCAGTACAGGACCAGGCCCATCTGCGAGAGCCACATGAGCTCCGGCAGGACGTCGGCCAGCTCGGCCGGCACCTTGGTCTTCGCCCCGGCCAGCACCTCGCGGTGGATGTCGATCGCGGCCTTGCGCGCCGGCTCGGACTCCGGTGAGAAGGGGCTGAGCGGGCTCTCCGGGTCCGCCGCGTTCTTGAAGAACTGGGAGGCGAACTCGTGGTACGGGGCGCCGATGTCCAGCCAGCTGGTGAGGACGCCCGCGAGCCGCTTCTGCAGATCGGTCTCGTTGTCCAGGATCGGCCGGACCGCCGCCTGGTGGGCGGCGCTGATCCGGTCGTAGAAGCCCTGGACCAGGTGTTCCTTCGACTCGAAGTAGTAGTAGGCGTTGCCGACCGAGACACCGGCTTCCTTCGCGATGCCCCGCATGGTCGTCTTGTCGAAGCCGCGCTCCTGGAAGAGGCGGAGCGCGGTTTCGAGGATGAGCGTGCGGGTCTGCTCGCTCTTGGGGGCCTTCTGTTCCGTCACGGTGGATGAGCCTATCGGGGCGCGGAACACCGGTCGTCACAGGCCGGTCCTTCGGCGGCCGTGGGCTGCCCCCCGGTGCGCACGGCCTGCCGCCAGGCGGAGGCCGTGTACATGGCCGCCCGGGCGAACGGCCGGCCGGCCGGCGTCGCCAGCCAGTTCGCCCTCGGCCGGTGTTCGGCCAGTGCCCACAGGCAGACGATGAACGCGTCGGTCCCGGTCCACACCTGCCCGCTGTCGCCGACGACGGTGATCTCGCGGAGCGTCGAGGCGTGGTCCAGCCGAGGGAACCTCCGCCGCGCCTCCCAGGACGCGGCGGGGACCAGGGTGATCGGGACGAGCCACCGCTGTGCGAGCAGCCAGTGTCGGATGTGCACGCAGAGCGGGCAGGCGGCGTCGTAGAGGACGGTCAGGTGCCGTACGGCCCCGGCGGGCGCCACGGCTCAGGCCCCGAGCGGCGCGGTCCACCCCTGCGGGGGGACCGGCGGGGTCTGCTGGCGCTCCATGATCCCGCGGCGACGCATCCTGTTCAGCGCCCACACGTTGCCGAGGTGCATGACGCCCAGGACCAGCAGGACGACGCCGAGCTTGACCGAGAGCGTCTCGAAGAGCGCGCGGGCCGTGCCGACCTCATCGGTCGATCGCAGGTAGAGGGTCACGAAGCCGATGTTGACCAGGTAGAAGCCCACCACGAGGAGCTGGTTGACGGCGTCGGCGAGCTTCTCGTTGCCGTGGAGGACGTCGCCGATGAAGACGCGGCCGTTGCGACTGAGCGTGCGGGCCACCCAGACGGTGAGGCCGATGCTGATGAGCAGGTAGATGACGTATGCGACCACGGTGAGGTCCATCGCCCCAGCCCCCTTGAACGTGTTCAAATGCTGACGTCGATGACTCTAGGGCCTTTTTTGAACAAGTTCAAGCGATGGGGTCGGTGTGTGTCCGGCGCACGTCAGGGCGCCGTTCCGGAGACGTCCCGGAGACGCAGGCGGGCCCCGGCCGAACGGCCGGGGCCCGCCTGCGTCTCCGGGGGTTCACATGCTCATCGCACGCGCGTGGCCCAGCTGCGACATGACCCAGTGGTAGGTGTTCGCGTCCACCGCGGGGATCATCGTGGAGTGGTGGCGGCCGCCGCTGGTCACGGTGACCTGGATGTAGCCGGTGGTGGTCTTCTCCTTCATCAGCAGGAAGAGCAGGCCGAGCAGGCAGAACAGGAAGAAGACGATCGCCAGCACGATCGCGTGGGGCGGGATCTTCTCCTCGGTGCGCGAGAAGTCCGTCGCGTTCCACATCGCGCCCCGGAGCGGCATCGTGCCCGACGGGGTGATGATCTGGTCGCCGGCGACGGTGATGTCGCCGAGCGCGAAGCCCGCACCGCCGACCGGGGCGGCGGAGTACCCGGCGGGCACCGGGACGCCCGCGCCGCCGACGGTCGGATGGTAGGCGGGGGCCGCCGGGTAGGGCTGGGGGTATCCGTAACTGGCCTCACCGGGGCCCCACTTGTAGTCGCCATGGCCCGGCGCACCGGACGTGCCGCCCTGGCCGGCGGGGCCGCTCGCGTACGGGTTCGGCTGCTGCTCGCTCATACGGCCGATCCTTCCACAGGCACCCCCGCCCTGTACCCCCGCTCCTGCAGCCCGGTGTCCCCGATCGGGGGGAGGCCTCCGGCAGCCGTTCGACGCGCCCCGGCGACGCACGAGGGCCCCGCTCCGGACGAACCGGGGCGGGGCCCTCGTGCAGGCCGGGAGGGAAGGTCAGAAGCGGCGCGTGATCAGCGCACGCTTGACTTCCTGGATCGCCTTCGTGACCTCGATGCCGCGCGGGCACGCGTCGGTGCAGTTGAAGGTCGTGCGGCAGCGCCACACGCCGTCCTTGTCGTTCAGGATCTCCAGCCGCTGCTCGCCGGCCTCGTCACGCGAGTCGAAGATGAAGCGGTGCGCGTTGACGATCGCCGCCGGGCCGAAGTACTGGCCGTCGTTCCAGAACACCGGGCACGAGGACGTGCACGCGGCGCACAGGATGCACTTGGTGGTGTCGTCGAAGCGCTCGCGGTCCTCGGCGGACTGCAGGCGCTCACGCGTCGGCTCGTTGCCCTTGGTGACCAGGAACGGCATGACGTCCCGGTACGCCTGGAAGAAGGGCTCCATGTCGACCACGAGGTCCTTCATCACCGTGAGGCCCTTGATGGCTTCGACGGTGATCGGCTTCTCGGGGTTGATGTCCTTGATCAGCGTCTTGCAGGCGAGCCTGTTCTTGCCGTTGATCCGCATCGCGTCCGAGCCGCAGATGCCGTGCGCGCACGAGCGGCGGAAGGTGAGCGTGCCGTCCAGGTCCCACTTGATCTTGTGGAGACCGTCGAGCACGCGCTCCTTCGGGTCGATCTCGATCTGGAAGTCCTGCCACTGCGACTCGTCCGAGACCTCGGGGTTGAAACGGCGGATCCGGAAGGTGACCGTGATGTACGGGGAGGCCGCAGCCGCCTCTTCCATCTTGTCCAGGGTGGGGGTAGCCATCAGTACTTACGCTCCATCGGCTGGTAGCGGGTCGTGACGACCGGCTTGTAGTCGAGCCGGACCGAGTCCGAGCCGTCGGCTCCGACCTCGCGGTACGCCATGGTGTGGCGCATGAAGTTGACGTCGTCGCGGTTGGGGTAGTCCTCGCGGTAGTGACCGCCGCGGGACTCCTTGCGCGCCAGGGCGGACACGGCCATGACCTCGGCCAGGTCGAGCAGGTTGCCCAGCTCGATGGCCTCCAGCAGGTCCGTGTTGAAGCGCTTGCCCTTGTCCTGGACGGACACGTTCTTGTAGCGCTCGCGCAGCTCCGCGATCTTCTCGACCGCGGTCTTGATGGTCTGCTCCGTGCGGAACACCATCACGTTCGCGTCCATCGTCTCCTGGAGCTCCAGACGCAGGTCGGCGACCCGCTCCTGGCCCGTGGAGTTGCGCAGGTGCTCGACCAGGTCGGCCACCTGCTGCGCCGGGTTCTCGGGGAGTTCGACGAAGTCGTTCTCCTGCGAGTACCGGGCGGCGGCGATGCCGGAGCGCTTGCCGAAGACGTTGATGTCCAGCAGCGAGTTGGTGCCCAGGCGGTTCGCGCCGTGCACCGACACGCACGCGACCTCGCCGGCCGCGTACAGGCCGGGGACGACGGTGGTGTTGTCGCTGAGGACCTCGCCCTCGACGTTGGTCGGGATGCCGCCCATGGCGTAGTGCGCGGTGGGCTGGATCGGGATCGGGTCCGTGTACGGCTCGATGCCAAGGTAGGTGCGGGCGAACTCGGTGATGTCCGGGAGCTTCGCGTCGAGCTGCTCCGGCGGGAGGTGGGTGAGGTCCAGGTACACGTGGTCTCCGGCCGGACCGCAGCCGCGGCCCTCACGGATCTCGGTGTAGATGGAGCGCGAGACGACGTCACGGGACGCGAGGTCCTTCATGACCGGCGCGTACTTCTCCATGAAGCGCTCGCCGTCCTTGTTGCGGAGGATGCCGCCCTCACCGCGGGCGCCCTCCGTCAGCAGGATGCCCATGCGCCAGATGCCCGTCGGGTGGAACTGGAAGAACTCCATGTCCTCCAGCGGCAGGCCGCGGCGGTAGCAGGCCGCCTGGCCGTCACCCGTGAGGGTGTGCGCGTTGGAGGTCACCTTGAAGAACTTGCCGGTGCCGCCGGAGGCGTAGATGACGGCCTTGGCCTGGAACACGTGGATCTCGCCGGTGGCGAGCTCGTACGCGACCACACCGGCCGACTTCTTGACGCCGTCCTCCTCGACCAGGAGCTGGTCCAGGACGTAGAACTCGTTGAAGAACTCCACGCCCTCCTTGACGCAGTTCTGGTACAGCGTCTGGAGGATCATGTGGCCGGTGCGGTCCGCGGCGTAGCAGGACCGGCGGACCGGTGCCTCGCCGTGGTTGCGGGAGTGGCCGCCGAAGCGGCGCTGGTCGATGGTGCCGTCCGGGGTGCGGTTGAACGGCAGGCCCATCTTCTCCAGGTCGAGGACCGCGTCGATGGCCTCCTTCGCCAGGATCTCGGCGGCGTCCTGGTCGACCAGGTAGTCACCGCCCTTGACCGTGTCGAAGGTGTGCCACTCCCAGTTGTCCTCCTCCACGTTGGCCAGCGCGGCGGCCATGCCGCCCTGCGCGGCGCCCGTGTGGGAGCGGGTGGGGTACAGCTTCGTCAGGACGGCGGTGCGGCTGCGCTTCGTCGCCTCGATGGCGGCGCGCATGCCCGCGCCGCCGGCGCCGACGATGACGGTGTCGTACTTGTGGATCTTCATTGGTTTCGCCTCAGCCCCGTTGCCTAGCGGATGTTCGGGTCGAAGGTGAAGATCACCAGCGTGCCCAGAAGGATGGTGAACACCGTGGCGGTGTAGAGCAGGCCCTTCAGCCACAGCCGCGTGTTGGCGCGCTCCGCGTAGTCGTTGATGACGGTACGCAGACCGTTCGAGCCGTGCAGCATCGCCAGCCACAGCATCAGCAGGTCCCAGACCTGCCAGAACGGGGACGCCCAGCGGCCGGCCACGAAGGCGAAGCCGATCTTGGACACGCCGCCGTCGAGCACCAGCTGGATGACCAGGTGGCCGATGACGAGGACGACGAGCACGATGCCCGAGAGGCGCATGAAGAGCCACGCGGCCATCTCGAAGTTGCCGCGCGTCGAGCGGGGCGTCTTGCCCGTGCGCTTGCGCGGGGCCTCGATGTACGGCGCGGGGTTGTCGACGTCGTAGAGGGAAACGCCCTCCACGTCGCCGATGCCCTTGGCGGAAGAAGTGTCAGAGGACATGCGCGTCACTTCCCGAACAGTTCGAGGTAGGCGTGGCCGAGCACGGGGTAGAGGGCCCCGGCCATCAGCACGACCCAGATGCCCACGACCCACCAGAGCATCGTCTTCTGGTGGCGCGGGCCCTTGGACCAGAAGTCCACGGCGATGACACGGAGACCGTTGAGCGCGTGGAAGAGGATGGCGGCGACGAGGCCGTACTCCAGCAGCGCGACGATCGGAGTCTTGTAGGTAGCCACGACATCGTCGTACGCCTCGGGGGAGACGCGGACGAGAGCGGTGTCGAGGACGTGTACGAACAGGAAGAAGAAGATGAGGACGCCGGTGACTCGATGAGCCACCCAGGACCACATTCCTTCCCGGCCGCGGTACAACGTTCCAGCCGGCACGGAAAACCCTCCGGAAGCGGGGCGGGGGCCAGCCGGCTTCTTTGTCGGTCGGGCCCGGCCGGGTACGGTCCACCGGCCCCGGACATCGTAGCGACGAGTTGTCGGTTCCCTCGCGCGGGGTCGGGCTGTGTGATCAAACAGGCACGTACGGGCTATCCCACGGGGGCGAATAGCCCGATTTCAGCCGCGGCCGCCCCGTGGGAGCGGGTCAGCCAGCGTGTCAGGTCCAGCAGCCGGGACTGCGCGACGCGGCGGAGCTCGTCCGCGGAGATCGAGCGCTCCTCGTCCGCCTCGTGCCCCATCCGCCGGCGGATCGCCCCCAGCAGCTGGTCGGCCTGCTCCTCCGGCGGATGCCCGTCCAGGCAGACCACGAAGGCGTGCCCGAACTTGCGTTCGTACTCCGTGTGGGCCGCTTCGAGGGCCAGCAGCGCGGCGTATGGCGCCCCGTGGTCCAGTTCGGCCGAGTGCTCCGCGGCCAGGGCCTCGGTCAGGTCGGACTGCGAGAGGTCGTACGAGGCCTCGTCCGCGGCGGCGCGCAGGGCGTCCGCGTCGGGATAGGGGCGGTGTGCCGCCACCCGGTGCGCCCAGCGCCGGCTTCCGCAGCACTGCAGGAGGACCGCCCGGGCGGCTTCGGGGGACAGGCTGTTGAACCGGGTCAGTCCGGGGCCGTGCGAGGGGTCGGAGCAGCCGCGGGCCTGTGCCGGAAGGTGGCTGGACAGCGGGGGGCTCCTCGGGGCGCGGCGCGGGTGTTCCGCCACGCTATCGACGCAGGGGGGAGCGTGTCGTACCCATGCGGGGATTTCACCCGGAAGAGAGCCGAAAGGATGACGGGAGCGCCGCGGGCGGGCATGGTGGAGTGCCCGAAAGCCCGAAAGGGGGAGGGCGACCGAGGCCGCCACCCCCCACAGGAGAGGCCCCGGCCGCCATCCGTCACGGGCTCGTGCGACAAGCCCGTACCCCTGTCAGCGCCGCGAGTGCGTTTTGTGTCACACCTCGCTCCGCGCAGGATTGGTTGCACGTTGTATCACTCGTGGACGAGAGGTGCTTGAAAGCCGTAACGTGCTGATTTGCGCCACACGTACAGGACAGGTTGGGGACTTTGCTGGGGGACGACGCGGAGCTGACCGCCGCAGTGCTCGCGGCACAGAGCGGTGACGAGAACGCGTTCCGTGCTGTGTACCGGGCCGTGCATCCACGCCTGCTCGGCTACGTGCGCACGCTCGTCGGAGACGGCGACGCCGAGGACGTGACCTCTGAGGCCTGGCTGCAGATAGCCCGGGACCTCGACTCCTTCACCGGTGACGCCGACCGCTTCCGCGGCTGGGCCGCCCGCATCGCCCGCAACCGGGCCCTCGACCACATACGCATGCGCGGCCGCCGCCCCGCCATCGGGGGCGACGACACCGAACTGACGGGCTGGGCCGCCGAGTGCGACACGGCCGGCGCGGCGATGGAGTCCCTTGACACCGGGCGCACCATGGCGCTCATAGCCCAGCTGCCGCAGGATCAGGCCGAGGCGGTCGTCCTGCGGGTCGTGGTCGGCCTGGACGCCAAGAGCGCGGCCGAGACCCTGGGCAAGCGGCCCGGGGCCGTACGCACCGCCGCGCACCGCGGCCTGAAGAAGCTGGCGGAACTGCTCGCCGCACAGGGCGCGGACGGCGGTTTCGAGGCAGGTCCGGGCACCGGCTCCAGGGCCGGCGCCGCGGTCGGCCATAATGCCGAGGGCCACGCGTGGGGCGGCGGGGGCGGAGGGGATCTCGACGCCGTACCCGCACAGCGCGGCCGGGGCGGCAGCTACGCAGAACAAACCGGTGTGACGCATTCACGTTGGCGGACGCAGAAGGACATGTGATGGCCGACGAGCGCGACAGGTGGCTGGACGAGGCCGCGGCGGAAGCATTCCTGCGCGGTGGACCGGCGGAACCTGTGGGGCCCGCCGCCGGCACGCGTGCCGCGACGGAGGCCGCCCGGCTCCGAGCGGCTCTGGACGCCCTGGCCGCGGTGGCGGCGCCCAGCGGTACGGAACTGCCCGGTGAGGCCGTGGCGGTGGACGCCTACCGTGCGGCGCGCGGCGCCGCACGCCCGGCCGCCGCGTCGTCCGGGGCCGACGCCTCCGGTGAACCCCTGGTCGACCTCGGCCGCGTCCTCCCCGCGCCCGTGCCGATCCGGCGGCGCTCCCGGACCGTGAGCCTCGGCCTGGCCGCGGCCCTCGCGAGCGTCGCCGCGGGCGGGCTGGCGGCCGCGGCGGGAGCCGGGCTCCTGGACCGTTCCCGGCACGACGCCGCGGGGCCCGGACCGGCGATGTCCATCAGTGCCGGCGAGAGCCCGGTCCAGGGCAGGGGCACCGGTGCCCCGACCTTCACCCCGGAGCCGCTGTCCACCCCCGTGCCCGACGGCTCGGACCCGGCGTTCGCCCCGGTGCTGCCGTCACCCAGCGGGGACGGGCGTACCACGCCGGGAACCGGAGCGGACTCCGACGGCTCCGCGGGCACCTCGGCGGCCGGCGGCTCGGGCAAGACCGCCCCGGACGACCGGAGCGGAGGGGGCGGCCAGGAGGGCAGCCGGGACACCCTGGGCACCGGGGAATCCGGCAAGGACCGCCAGCGCGAGCTGGACAGCCGGCTCAAGACGGACCTCTGCGAGGAGTACCGCGGGGGCCGGATCAACGACGACCGGCGCGAGCGGCTGTCCCGTCTGGCCGACGGGCTCCTGCGGATACCGGCCTACTGCGCCGCGGTGCTGGACGGGGACTCCGGCGGCGCCAAGCGCCGCGACTCCCCTCCGGCGAGTGGCGGGACGCTGAGGGCGCCGAGCCTGGAACCAGCTGTTCCGGAAGGCTCCACCGCCCTGCGCGCCGGCCGCTGACACATGCGCTGACCTGCCTGTAACACTTTTCGAATCGGCGGCGCAGTACTAAGCGAGCCGACTGGTCATCGGCCGCGCATGAGCCGGGGTTCCCCCCGTACCCCTGGGCTCTGCGCAACCGGCGCGGGCGGGGCACGTTCCCCCGGCCCTGCCCGCGCCCTCACTTCATCACCCCGACCCCTTCGGCGGGACGGCCGCTCAACGCGACAGGCCGTCCCCTTCTCGGTCCGCCGGTACGACCGGACTGCGAAGGGGACGGCCTGTCGCGTTTCACCGGCTGGCGGCCGGCCGCGCGGTCGGGGCCCGGAACCGGGGTTCCGGCGGCACCCTCGGCGGGATCACCAGTAGACGACCACCTTGTCGCCGACCTGCACGTCGTCGAAGAGCTTCGACAGCTTGGCCTTGTCCCGCACGTTCACGCAGCCGTGCGAGGCACCGTTGTAGCCGCGGGCCGCGAAGTCGGCGGAGTAGTGGACCGCCTGGCCGCCGCTGAAGAACATCGCGTAGGGCATCGGCGTGTGGTAGATCGTCGACGTCCAGTCCTTGGCCTTCCAGCCCACGTTGAACACGCCCTCGCGGGTCGGGGTGTTCTCCGAGCCGAAGCGGACGTCCATCGTCGAGACGACCTTGCCGTCGATCATCCAGGCGAGGGTGCGGCTCTCCTTGCTGATGCACATGACGCGGCCGGTCATGCAGCGCGGGTCCGGCGCCGCGACCTCGTTGACGGTCGGCGGGCGCAGCTCGTCGGCCGTGGGCTTCTTGCTGGAACTCTGGATCTTCTTCCAGGTCTTCGCGTCGACCCCGCCCGTGGCATCCAGGCCGTTCTTCGACTGGAAGGACTTCACCGCGGCCGTGGTCTTCGAGCCGTAGAAGCCGGTCGGCGTCACCGTGAGCAGCTTGAGCTGCTTCAGCCGGGCCTGAAGCTCGCGGACCTGCTCGCTCTCGTCGCCGTTGGCCATGATCTGCTTCACCGAGGGCGAAGGCGAGGCCGACGGGGAGGCGGAGGCGGAGGCGGACGCCGAGGCCGATGCCGAGGGCTCGCCGGGCTTGTCGTCGGTGGACGGGGAGGCTTCGGGGGTGGTGCCCGCCGTGGGCGAGGACGGTGCCGCGGAGGAGGAGCCGGCGGACTCCGTCTTCTGCGGACCGCAGGCGGTCGCGGCGAGCGCGACGGCGGTGGCGACCCCGATCGTGCGGATTATGGCTCTCTGGCGCTGCATTGCAGTCCCCCGGTTTCTACGTCGTGTATCTAGGTGATGTCTGGCGCGCGTGGAGAGTTGCACAGGGTTCCGGGATGTTGCGCCATCGTGACCGGCAACCGTCCGCAGCCTTGAGAAGCGGTGCGCGGGCAAGGTTGTACCAGCCCCGGGCCCGGTTGCTCTACGGAGGACTTCGTCACATGGCACGCACGGAGAGCGGAATCCCGGTCGAACCGGTCTACGGGCCGGGTGATCTGACGGAATGGGACCCCGCGGTCCAATTGGGTGCACCGGGGGACTTCCCCTACACCCGGGGGATTTATCCGAACATGTACACCGGTCGGCCGTGGACCATGCGCCAGTACGCCGGCTTCGGCACGGCCACCGAGTCCAACGCCCGCTACCGGCAGCTCATCGCCGGCGGCGGCACCGGGCTGTCCGTCGCCTTCGACCTGCCGACCCAGATGGGCCACGACTCCGACGCGCCCCTGGCCCACGGCGAGGTCGGCAAGGTCGGGGTCGCCGTCGACTCGCTCGACGACATGCGGACACTGTTCGACGGGATCCCCCTCGACCGGGTCTCCACTTCCATGACGATCAACGCGCCCGCCGCCCTGCTCCTGCTGCTCTACCAGCTGGTCGCGGAGGAACAGGGCATCTCGGGCGCGCGGTTGACGGGGACGATCCAGAACGACGTCCTGAAGGAGTACATCGCCCGGGGGACCTACATCTTCCCGCCCGAACCCTCGCTGCGGCTGACGGCTGACACCTTCCGCTACTGCCGGGCCGAGATCCCCCGGTGGAACACCATCTCCATCTCCGGCTACCACATGGCCGAAGCCGGCGCCTCGCCCGCGCAGGAGGTGGCCTTCACCCTCGCCGACGGCATCGCCTACGTCCGTACCGCCCTCGCCGCAGGGATGGCGGTCGACGCGTTCGCGCCCCGGCTCTCCTTCTTCTTCGTGGCCCGCACCACCCTGCTGGAGGAGGTCGCGAAGTTCCGTGCCGCCCGGCGGATCTGGGCCCGCGTCATGCGGGAGGAGTTCGGAGCGCGCGACCCGAAGTCGATGATGCTGCGCTTCCACACCCAGACCGCAGGGGTCCAGCTCACCGCGCAGCAGCCCGAGCTGAACCTCGTGCGCGTCGCCGTGCAGGCCCTGGCCGCGGTCCTGGGCGGGACCCAGTCGCTGCACACCAACTCCTTCGACGAGGCGATCGCGCTGCCGACGGAGAAGTCCGCCCGCCTCGCGCTGCGCACCCAGCAGGTCCTCGCGTACGAGACGGACGTGCCGCACACCGTGGACCCCTTCGCCGGGTCCTACGCGGTGGAGCGGATGACGGACGAACTGGAGGCGGCGGTCCTCGACCTGATGCGGCGCGTCGAGGAGCGGGGCGGGGCGGTGGCCGCGATCGAGGCCGGCTTCCAGAAGGCGGAGATCGAGCGGAACGCCTACCGCATCGCGCGGGAGACCGACAACGGGGAGCGGGTGGTGGTCGGCGTCAACCGCTTCGCGCTGGAGCGCGAGGAACCGTACGAGCCGCTGCGCGTGGACCCGGCGATCGAGGAGCGGCAGCGCGCGGCGCTCGCGCGGCTGCGGGCGGAGCGCGACGGGGCGGCGGTGGCGGCGGCGCTCGGGGCGCTGCGGGAGGCGGCGGGGGGAACGGCGAACGTGCTGTACCCGATGAAGGAAGCGCTGCGCGCGCGGGCCACGGTGGGGGAGGTCTGCGGGGTGCTGCGGGAGGTGTGGGGGACGTACGAGCCCACTGGTTCCACATGGTGAGACCCCCGGGGCTGTCAGGGGCGTCCGCATGGGACACTCCTGCCCATGCTGGGTGTCATCGATCTGCCGACGTACCTCGCCGGCCTCGTCCTGATCATTCTCCTGCCGGGACCGAACTCGCTCTACGTGCTGTCCGTCGCCGCCCGCCGAGGGGTGCGCACGGGCTACAAGGCCGCCGCCGGAGTGTTCACCGGCGACGCCGTGCTGATGGCCCTGACCGCTGTGGGTGCCGGGGCGCTGCTCCGGGCGAGCCCGCTCGTCTTCACCGTGGTGAAGTTCCTCGGCGCCGGCTACCTGGCCTGGCTGGCCGTCGGGATGATGCGGGGCGCCTGGGCGCTGTGGCGCACCCGCCGGGACCGGGACGAGGCGCGCGCCGCGGCCCCCGCCGGTCCGGCCGAGCACGAACGCCCCTACCGGCGCGCCCTGCTGATCAGCCTCCTCAACCCGAAGGCCATCCTCTTCCTGATGTCCTTCTTCGTGCAGTTCGTGGACCCGTCCTACGCCTACCCGGCGCTGTCCTTCCTGGTCCTGGGCGGTCTGCTGCAGACCGGCAGCTTCCTCTACCTGACGCTGCTGATATTCGGCGGCACCCGGCTCTCGGAGGCCTTCCGCCGCCGCAGGCGGCTGTCGGCCGGGGCGACCTCGGCGGCGGGCATGCTGTTCCTCGGCTTCGCGGCCAAGCTCGCGGTCGGCTGACCCCGCCCGGCCCGGAACACCTCAGGTGAGGACGCGGCGCAGGGTCCGGGCCATGCGCCGCACCGTCCGGCTGCGCGGCAGGAACGACAGCTGTGCGGGGATGCCGCCGGGCAGGCCCAGCCCGGTCAGCCGGCGCCGGGTGAAGTACCGCCAGGTGTCCGGGGTCAGGTGCGCGGCGAGGTACGCCTCGGCCGCGGCCCGCCGCGCCGCGAGGACCTGCGGCTGCATGGTGAACCCGACGGCGGTCAGCAGACCGGCCCGCTCGGTTCCCGCCCGTCCCAGGGAGGCGGGAGTCCAGGCGTGGACCGCCGCCGCGTCCGCCAGGTCCGGCAGCAGCGAGTCCACCAGCACCAGCGGTACCCGGTTGCTGTTCTGGTACGGGGCCAGGCGGGCCAGCACGGCCTCGGTGCCGGTACGGGCGACGGGCAGGCCGTACAGCGTGGCGGCCGTCAGCAGTCCGGTGGAGAAGCAGCCGACGACGAGCGCCGGGCGCAGCTGCCCGTAGAGGGTCTCGGCCAGGACCGCGCCGCTCGCCACGGTGAGCCGGGCGCCGAGCCGTTCGGCCTCCGCCGCGGCCCGGCGGGCGTACTCGGCCGGTGCGCCGGGATGGGGCTTGAAGACCAGCGAGCGGTGGCCGAGCGCGAAGGCGCCCCGGACCATCGAGGCGTGCAGCTCCTCCTCCTCGTCCGGGCTCATCAGGTCGAGCGCCGAGAGGTACTGGCCCAGCAGCAGGGCCGGGGACTCCCCGACGTCGTCCAGGCCGGGGCCGTGCGGCGGGAGCTCCGCGAGGACCTTCAGGAAGGACTCCGCCGGCACCACCTCCGGCCGCGCCCCGAACTCGTTCAGCAGCAGCGGCCGCAGACCGGGCACCAGATCGAGATGGAGCACCCGCCGCACCCGCATCCCGAGCTGCGGGTCGAGGCGGAAGCGGGTGGGCCCGTAGCTCATCAGCCCGTCGGCGTAGACGTCGACCGCCGCGCCGGGGAAGACCCGGCACAGGGACTGGGCCGGCGGTACCTGGAGGGACTCCACGATCAGCTCGACCCGGTCATCGCCGAGCTCCCACAGCGCGCGCAGGTGCCGTTCCCAGATGGGGACGTCCTCGGCGCGCGGGGCCCAGGTGCTCGGGTGCTGCGGTTCGATCACGGCGTTCCAGTCGAGCACCTCGTCGAAGCGCGTGCGCACGGCGGCGAAACCCGGCATGCCGGCCACTCCCGGGGCCACCTCGGCGGTGGCGGAGTGGTTGCTGGTCAGCAGGATCCGGCGGCCCGCGGGTGGGTAGCGGCCCGCGTCGACGCCCGCCGCGAGGGTGGCGGCCCCGTAGAGGGTGGAGGCCAGGAAGATCTGCGTGAGCATCAGACGGTCGCCCCCGACAGGGTGCGGCGGCCGCCGCGCAGGCGGCGCAGGAGCGCGGAGCGTTCGGCGTCCATCGATTCCAGGGCCTGGTCGAGCACGTCCTGGGGCATGCGGCCGAGCGCGGCCGCGCTCATCAGGCGGAGTTTCTTGGCCACGGCCGGCTCGTACCTTTCGATGGATCCGAAATGGTGCGCGATAATGGCGCAGTATGTTCGTACGGATTTCGGCATCAGCAGATCGGATTCCCGGTCGGCGGCGACACCGGCGAGCACCTCGTCGAATGCCCGGATGAAATCGAGCTGCCGCTCGTCCCTGATCTGCGTCAACGAGGTGGAAACACCGCGCCGATAGAAGATTCCGGGCAGTCCGACTGCGGCGAAGGACCCGGCCTCCCGGTGCAGCCGCCAGATCCACGGCCGGTCCTCCGCCGTCCGCAGCCCGTCGGTGAAGTGCAGCAGGCCACGGTCCAGCAGCCGCCGGTGGTACATCCCGGCCCAGGCGTAGGGGTAGTCCACCGAGGTCGCCCGGTCGGCGGGCAGGATCGCGCCGCGCGGATCGGCGACGACGGCCTGCGGGCCGAAGGGGACCCGCTGCACGCTCCGCGTCCGGCCCGTGCACCGCACATGGTCGGTTCGGATGAAATCGCAGTCCAGTGCCTCTATGGCGGCCAGCATCCGGGCCAGATGGCCGGGGGCCATCCAGTCGTCCCCGTCCAGGAAGGCGATGTACTCGCCGCGGGCCGCGTCCAGCCCGGTGTTCCGGGCGGTCGCCAGGCCGCCGTTGCTTCCGTGTCTGAGGTGCACCGCCCCGGGCAGCTCGCCCGCCGCTCGTTCCAGCAGGTCGGGTGTCCCGTCCGTCGAGCAGTCGTCGACGAGCAGGAACTCGAAATCCCCACGGGCGTTCAGTTCGAGACTCTTCAGGGCGTCCGGCGCGTATGTCTGCACGTTGTAGAACGGCACGACGACAGAGAGCTTGGGCACCCGCGAGAGATTAGGGCGCCGCCCGTCATTCACCGTGGCCCGGATGCGGATTTCATGTGAACGGCGCGGGGCGGGCGGGTTAACCCGTGCGCTTTCGCATTCAGTCGACGCTTTGTTAACCCGCTGTTGTGCGCTCGTTGGGCCGATCACCGAAAACGCCGAATACGTTCTGCCGCGTGCCAGAACGCAAACGCGTCGCCGTACTCGCCGATTCCGACACGCGATGGAAATGGGGCGTCACCACCGCCCGCCGTCTCGTGCCCGACCACCGGCTCACCGGATACTTGCTGCGCGGTCGGGCCACGCCCACCGCCCGCCAGCTCGGCGAGGTCGGGGTGGAGACCGACCGGCCGACCGAGGTGACCTGCGCCGGGTTCCTCGCCGAGATCGCACGCGAGCACTACGACGTGGTCGTCCTCGCGCTCGTCGGCGGTGCCGTCCAAGCGGTCCTGCACGGGGCCCGCGCCCTGTGGCCGGCCCCCGCCACGCGCCCCGTACTGGTCACCGGGTACGTCGGTGTCGTGTACGAGAAGCTCGCCGACGGGCTGCTGCTGAGACACGGCGCCGACCTCGTCCTCGCCAACTCCCGCCACGACGCCGAGCGCTTCCGCGCCGTGTACGAGGGGGTCGGCGCGGACGCCGGCGCCGTCACCGAGACCGCGCTGCCCTTCCTCGGCGGAGCGCCCTACCAGCCGGCCGGGAGCCGCCCCCACACGGTGGTTTTCGCCGTGCAGCCCTCCGTGCCCGACAGCCGAGCCGACCGCGCCTACCTGCTGGAGCGGGCCGCCGGCCACGCCCGCAAGCACCCCGACCGGGAGGTGCTGATCAAGCTGCGCAGCAAGCCCGGCGAACACACCACGCACCTGGAGGAACAGCCGTACCAGCGGCTCGCGGAGAAGATCCCCGGCGGACTGCCGGCCAACTGCCGCCTGGTGTACGGGAACATGGGCGAGGTGCTGGACGGCACCGACCTGCTGGTCACCGTCTCCTCCACGGCCGCCCTGGAGGCCCTGCACCGCTCCATCCCGACGGCCGTCCTCACCGACCTCGGTGTCCGCGAGGCCCTCGGCAACCACCACTTCCTCGGTTCCGGCTGCCTGGCCTCCTGGGACCAGCTCGACTCGGGGCTCCTCCCGGAGGGCGACCCGGTCTGGCTGGCCGCCCAGGGCGTCCGGCCGACCGCCGATCCGGGCCCGGCAGCCGCGGGCGCCGCCGGCCCGGGCGCCGCCGGGGCCGGCGCGAGCGGTGACGCCTACGCCCTCGCCCGGGCCAAGGCCGCCGGGCTGCTCGCCGCGACCCGGCTGCCCCCGCCCACGCCCTACTACACGCTCACCACCGCGCCCGGATACCTGCCCGGCATCCTCGCCCGGCACCGCCTCGCGCCCGACGGCACCCCGCTGCCGGGCACCGCGCGGCAGGAGGAGGACGGGTCCCGGCTGCGCCGCCGGCTCCGCGCCCACCTGCGCGAGGCCGCCCGCGGGGCGTACCGGCACGGTGTGCAGCGGGTCGCCCCGGTGATCCGCAGGCTGGGGGAGCTGTGAGGGTCCTCGCCGTCATCCCCGCCCGCGGGGGCTCCAAGGGAGTCCCCGGCAAGAATCTCGCCGAGGTCGCCGGCATCCCGCTCGTCGCCCGTGCCGTCCTGGCCTGCCGGGCCGCGCCGACCGTCACCGACGTCGTGGTCTCCACCGACTCCGAGGCCGTCGCCCGGGCCGCCCGCGCCGCCGGCGCCGACGTGATCGCCCGCCCGATCGCGATCTCCGGCGACACCGCGAGCAGCGAGGCCGCCGTCCTGCACGCCCTGTCCGCCTTCGAGGAACTGCACTCGCTCACCGTGGACGTGGTCCTCCTCGTCCAGTGCACCAGCCCGTTCCTCGCGACCTCGGACGTCGAGTCGGTCGCCGTGGCCGTCGCCTCCGGGGCGGCCGACTCGGCCATGACCGTGGCCCCCTTCCACGGCTTCCTCTGGCGAGACGCCCCCGACGGCTCGGGGACCGGGGTCAACCACGACCCGTCCAGCCGGCCCCGCCGCCAGGACCGGCCGCAGGACCTGCTGGAGACCGGTGCGGCCTACGCCATGGACGCCGCCGGCTTCCGCACCGCCCGCCACCGCTTCTTCGGCCGCACCGTGCCGGTACCCACCGACCCCGCCCGGGTCCTGGAGATCGACGACCCGCACGACCTCGCCCGCGCCCGGCTGCTCGCCCCGCTGCTCGACCCGCGCCCCGGCGGCGCATCCGCAGAGCCGCGGCCCGACGCGCGACCGGCCCCACACCCCGATCCGCAGCCCACACCCCGAACGCCCCCGCACCGAAGGACGCCCCCTGCCATGACCTCCACGCCCGACCCCCGCCTGCGCACCTTCGGGGCCCGCACCGCGGGCCCCGGCCGGCCCGTCTACGTCGTCGGCGAGATCGGCATCAACCACAACGGCGACCTCGGCAACGCCTTCGCCCTCATCGACGCCGCCGCCGAGGCCGGCTGCGACGCCGTGAAGTTCCAGAAGCGCACCCCGGAGATCTGCACCCCGCGCGACCAGTGGGACATCGAGCGCGACACCCCCTGGGGCCGGATGACCTACATCGACTACCGCCACCGGGTCGAGTTCGGCGAGGACGAGTACCGCGCCATCGACGAGCACTGCGCCAGGCGCGGCATCGACTGGTTCGCCTCCCCGTGGGACACCGAAGCCGTCGCCTTCCTGGAGAAGTTCGACGTCCCCGCCCACAAGGTGGCCTCCGCCTCCCTCACGGACGACGAGCTGCTGCGCGCCCTGCGCGCCACCGGCCGCACCGTCGTGCTGTCCACCGGCATGTCCACCCCGCGCCAGATCCGCCACGCGGTCGAGGTGCTCGGCAGCGCCAACATCCTTCTCTGCCACGCCACTTCGACATACCCGGCCAAGGCCGAGGAGCTCAACCTGCGGGTCATCGACACCCTGCGCGAGGAGTACCCCAACGTTCCGATCGGCTACTCCGGCCACGAGACGGGCCTGCAGACCACCCTGGCCGCCGTCGCCCTCGGCGCCACCTTCGTCGAGCGCCACATCACCCTCGATCGCGCGATGTGGGGCTCCGACCAGGCCGCCTCCGTCGAGCCCGGCGGCCTGGCCCGCCTCGTCCGTGACATCCGCACCATCGAGACCGCCCTCGGCGACGGGATCAAGCGGGTCTACGCATCCGAGCTGGGCCCCATGAAGAAGCTCCGCCGCGTCCCCGGCGAGCTGGCGGCCGTCTAGGGCGTGTCGCGAAGGTCCCGCCTGCCCCCGGAGAAGGAGTACGTGTGAGCACCTCCGCCGCCACCCTGGCGTTCGTCGAGAGCCCGGTCCAACTGCTCAACGTGCTGGAGTGGGCGTACGCGCGCGCCGACCCCGGCAGAAGGCTGGACGGTCTTCCGGGCCAGCGCGGGCGGCGCCCCGCCGGACCGGGAGCGGGTCCGGAGCCCGCCCCGCGGCCGGCGGGCACGCTCCGGCCCGTCCGGATCGTCGTGCTGCCCCCCACCGACCCCATGTCCCGGGGCCAGCTGCGCCGGATGGCGTCGTTGGCCCGGGACGAAGGGTGCGAGGTGCAGTGGCAGGAGGCGCGCGGCAGCCGGCTCGCACCGGTGAAGGCGCTCGTCGCACTGGCGCGCGACGTCCGCGCGGCGCGCACCGTCGTCGTCGGCGACCCCTTCTCGCGCTACGTCCAGCTCCTGCTCACCCTGGTGCGCGCCGAGGAGCTCGTCGTGGTCGACGACGGCACCGCCACCATGGAGTTCGTCGCCCAGACCGCCCGCGGCGAACGCCTCGTCCGCTGGCACCGGGTCGGTGGCGGAGGGCTGCCCGGCCGGGTCCGCGCGTTGGCGTACGCTCCCGTCTCGGCGGCCGCGCGCCGCCGCTTCGTCCCGGACGGGGTCGCCGCGGAGGGTGCGGCCCGCCGCGTCGAGGTGTTCACCTCGATGCCGGTCGACCCGCACGGCGGGATGACCCTGCGGGCCAACGACTTCGCCTGGACCCGCGCCCGCTTCGGCCCGCCCCGCCTGACCCAGGGCACCGACCTGGTCGGTACCTCGCTGGTGGAGACCGGCGTCGTCGACCCGGACCGGTACCAGGGCGCGGTCCGCTCCCTCGCCCTGGAGCACGGAGCCACCCGCTACTTCGCGCACCGCCGCGAGTCCCCGGAGAAGCTGCGCGCCCTGAGCCGGGCGACCGGGCTGGAGATCGTACGCCCGGATCTGCCGCTGGAACTGATCGCGCGTCGGGGTCCCGTCGGCCGGACGATCCTGAGTTTTCCGTCCACCGTCGTCCACACCCTGCCGTACGCCCTGACCGGTACCGGGGTCACCGTCGCCGTATGCGATGTGGACCCGGCCTGGCTCACCGGGTCCGCGTCCCCGCGCGCGAAGAGCTTCCTCGCGGGGGTCACCGACACCGCTCGTGATGTGCACAGACTCCCTGCCCAGGCGGCGCCCACGGCCGGATGAGCGCGCGAGTTTACCCCTGCGTCCACCCGGTCATGCGTCCAGAGGCTGGGTTTCTTTCCCCTAACGGCATGAACTTTTCGTGATCCCCGGTCAGTTGAGCCATCCGTGGGCCTACCCTTCAACGGGTGAACCAGTTGATGTCCCGCGAGTCCCAGACCCTCCAGCCCGTCGCGTCCGACCGGCCCGAGCTGCCCGGCAAACTTCCGGACCACCTGCGCACCGAACTGATCGCCTTCCGCCGGGACTTGCACATGCACCCGGAGCTCGGACACCAGGAATTCCGCACCACCGCGGCGATCAAGGCCAGGCTTGAGGAAGCCGGCCTGCGACCACGGGTCCTGAAGTCCGGTACCGGCCTGATCTGTGACGTGGGCACCTGGGACGGGGGCCGGCCGATGCTGGCCCTGCGCGCGGACATCGACGCCCTCCCCATTCCGGACGCCAAGACGCACGTCCCGTACCGCTCGACCTTCCCGGACCGCGCCCACGCCTGCGGCCATGACGTGCACACCACCGTCGTCCTCGGGGCCGGCCTGGTCCTGGCCGAGCTCGACCGGCAGGGGCTCCTGCCGCGGCCGGTGCGCCTGCTCTTCCAGCCCGCCGAGGAGGTGCTTCCCGGCGGAGCCACCGACGCCATCGGCTCCGGGGTGCTGGACGGCGTGGGCCGGATCATCGCGGTGCACTGTGACCCCCGGGTCGACGCCGGCAGGATCGGACTGCGTAGCGGCCCCATCACGTCCGCCTGCGACCGGCTGGAGGTCAGCCTCACCGGCTCCGGCGGGCACACCGCCCGGCCGCACCTGACCACCGACCTGGTCACCGCCGCCGCCCGGGTGGCCGTCGACGCGCCCGCCCTGCTCGCCCGCCGGATGGACGCCCGCTCGGGCATGTCGGTCACCTGGGGCCGGATCGAGGCCGGGCACGCCTGCAACGTGATCCCGATGCACGCCGAGCTGTCCGGAACCGTGCGGTGCCTGGACCTGGCGGCCTGGCACGAGGCGCCCGACATGATCCACGCGGCGATCGACGAGATCGCCACCATGCACGGGGCCAAGTTCGAGATCAACCACGTGCGCGGGGTGCCGCCCGTGGTCAACGACCCGGTGGTCACCGAACTGCTGCGCGAGGCGATGGGGGCCCGCCACGGCGCCGAGTCGGTCGAGGACACCGAGCAGAGCCTGGGCGGCGAGGACTTCTCCTGGTACCTGGAGCACGTTCCGGGCGCCATGGCCCGCCTGGGGGTGCGCGCTCCCGGTGACACCGCCAAGCGCGATCTGCACCGGGGGGACTTCGACGTGGACGAAGACGCCATCGCCGTCGGCGTCGAGTTCTTCACCGCCGCCGCCTTGATCGACGGGCGCCGCACGCCGCCTTCCAGGTAGCGATCGGGCCGCTTTCCTTACCTCACCGGTGAGCCGCGCGTCGGACGCGTCCGGCCCTTGGTACACAAGGGCTGGACGCCTTGGCAGTTACCGATCGGTCACTGTCCGGTTCGCGACGATCCGATAACGACTCATGAACGGGCCTTTAACTGACATCTACGCGCGTTACGATCGCCGCGAAACCAGCGCCGGTCGTGGCGCTTCGGTCAGGTTTTGAAGGAGCCTCCCCTTGCGCCGGATCACCAGGATCGCCACCGTGGGCATCGCGTCCGCGGCGCTGGCCCTCTCGGCCACCGCCTGTGGCGGTAAGAAGTCCTCTGACGCCGCCTCCCCCTCGGAGTCGGGTGGTCAGAAGTCCGCAGCCATCGCGTACGACATCGGTGGCCGCGGCGACCAGTCGTTCAACGACGCCGCCTACGCCGGCCTGAAGAAGGCCGAGACGGACCTCAAGATCAAGGGCGCCGAGGCGGAGCCCACCGACGGCGAGGGCGAGGCCGACAAGGTCCAGCGCCTCACCGAGCTGGCCCGCAAGGGCAACAACCCGGTCATCGGTGTCGGCTTCGCCTACGCCCCGGCCATCAAGAAGGTCGCGCCGAAGTTCCCGAACACCACGTTCGGCATCATCGACGACACCTCGGTGACCGGCCCGAACATCGCCAACCTGGTCTTCAACGAGGAGCAGGGCTCCTACCTGGCCGGCGTCGCCGCCGCCAAGGCGTCCAAGACCGGCACGGTCGGCTTCATCGGCGGTGTCGAGGTCCCGCTGATCAAGAAGTTCGAGGCGGGCTTCACCCAGGGCGTCAAGGAGACCAACCCGAACGCCAAGGTGCTCTCCGCGTACCTGACCCAGCCGCCGAACTTCGACGGCTTCGCCAAGCCCGACCTGGGCAAGGCCGCCGCGCAGGGCCAGCTCGACGCGGGCGCCGACGTGATCTACGCCGCCGCCGGTCTCGCCGGTTCCGGTGCCATCGAGGCTGCGTCCGCCAAGGGCAAGTGGGCCATCGGTGTCGACTCCGACCAGTACAACCAGGCCGGCCTGGCGAAGTACAAGGACTCCATCCTGACCTCGGTCACCAAGGACGTCTCGGACTCCGTCTTCAACCTGATCAAGTCGGTCGAGGACGGCAAGCCCACCACCGGTGAGATCCGCTACGGTCTGGACAAGGACGGCGTCGGCCTGGCCGACTCCAACCCGAAGTACAAGGAGATGACCGACCTCATCGCCGCGGTGGAGAAGGCCAAGGCCGACATCATCGCCAACAAGATCACTGTCAAGACCGCCCCGTAAGGCAGTCTGCGACATGTAGTCCTGGGTCTCCGGGGCCCGGGAAGCGATCGATGTCGCTCCCGGGCCCCGAGCCTCATTCTGTGATCACTAGTCTGTGACCAAGCAGCCTTTGTGGCCGCGAGTTTTCACTTCCGACAGTGCTACGCGCGTAGAAGCATCGTGGACGCGATACTTTCACTCCCCGCCCTGTCCTCCCTGCCTTCCGCTCCTTTCGCGCCAAGGAGAGTGCGTCATCAACGCGTCCAGCCCGCCCCCCGCCGTAGAACTGCACGGCATCACCAAGCGCTTCCCCGGCGTCGTCGCCAACAAGGACATCGCGATCACCGTCCGCAAGGGCACGGTCCATGCCCTCATCGGTGAGAACGGCGCCGGCAAGTCGACCCTGATGAAGATCCTCTACGGCATGCAGAAGCCGGACGAGGGCACCATCGCCATCGACGGGGAGCAGGTCGCCTTCCACACGCCCGGCGATGCCATCGCCCGCGGCATCGGCATGGTGCACCAGCACTTCATGCTCGCCGACAACCTCACCGTCCTGGAGAACGTCGTTCTCGGCGGCGAGAAGCTGTACGGCATCGGCGCCAAGGCCCGTAAGAAGATCATGGAGATCTCGGACGCGTACGGCCTCGGCGTGCGACCCGACGTCCTCGTCGAGGACCTCGGTGTCGCCGACCGTCAGCGCGTGGAGATCCTCAAGGTCCTCTACCGCGGCGCGAAGATCCTCATCCTCGACGAGCCGACCGCGGTGCTCGTCCCGCAGGAAGTGGACGCGCTCTTCGACAACCTGCGCGAGCTCAAGGCCGAGGGCCTGACCGTCATCTTCATCTCGCACAAGCTGGGCGAGGTCCTGAAGGTCGCCGACGACATCACCGTCATCCGGCGCGGCACCACGGTCGGCACGGCCGACCCGAAGACCGCCACCCCCAAGCAGCTCGCCGAGCTGATGGTCGGTGCGGAGCTGCCCTCGCCGGAGACCCGCGAGTCGACCGTGACCACGACCCCGATGCTCCAGGTGACGGGTCTGACCGTCGCCGCCGCGGACGCGGTCGTCGCCGAGCCGGAGGTCCTGGCCCCCGCGGGCGCCCCGGACTCCGCGACCCTGGAGAAGGTCGAGGCCGGCCGTCTGCTGCTGGACGGCATCGACCTCACCATCCACAAGGGCGAGATCCTCGGCATCGCCGGTGTCGAGGGCAACGGCCAGACGGAGCTGATCGAGGCCCTCATGGGCATGATCCACCCCGCTACGGGCGTGATCACCCTCGACGGCGCGGACATCACCAAGACCTCGGTGCGCAAGCGCCGCGAGGGCGGCATCGGCTACATCCCCGAGGACCGCCACCGCCACGGCCTGCTGCTGGAGTCCCCGCTCTGGGAGAACCGCATCCTCGGCCACGTCACCGAGGCCCCCAACTCCCGCAAGGGCATCCTCGACCCGAAGGCGGCCCGCAAGGACACCGAGCGGATCGTGCGCGAGTACGACGTGCGCACGCCCGGCATCGACGTCACCGCGGCCTCGCTCTCCGGCGGCAACCAGCAGAAGCTGATCGTCGGCCGCGAGATGAGCCACCACCCGAAGTTCCTCATCGCCGCGCACCCCACCCGCGGTGTGGACGTCGGCGCGCAGGCGCAGATCTGGGACGCGATCCGCGAGGCCCGCCGCGAGGGCCTGGCCGTGCTGCTGATCTCCGCCGACCTCGACGAGCTGATCGGCCTGTCCGACACCCTTCGCGTGATCTACCGCGGCCGCCTGGTCGCGGACGCCGACCCCGCGACCGTCACCCCGGAGGAGCTCGGCACCGCCATGACGGGCGCCGCCTCGGGACATCTGGAAGCAACCGACAACCACTCCGCCGCTGCCGACGGTGACACGACGGAGGACGAGGCCCGATGAAGAAATTCGACAAGGACCGGCTGCTGCTCGCCATCGCCGGGCCCCTGCTCGCGCTGGTCAGCGCCTTCGTACTGACCATGATCGTGCTGGCGGCGACGGGCATCAACCCGATCGAGCCCCTGCGCATCATGGTCGAGAACGGTGGCTACGAGGACGTCCAGATCCTCATCGTCAACCAGGCCGGCACGTACTACCTGGCAGCCCTGGCCGTCGCCATCGGCTTCCGGATGAACCTCTTCAACATCGGCGTCGACGGCCAGTACCGCCTCGCCGCGATGATCTCGGCACTGGTCGGCACCGCCATCACGCTGCCCGGCCCGCTGCACATCCTGCTGATCGTGCTCGTCGCGATGCTCACCGGTGCCTTCTGGGCCGGAATCGCGGGTGTCCTCAAGGCCAAGCGCGGGGTGAGCGAGGTCGTTTCGACGATCATGCTCAACGCCATCGCCACCAGCCTCATCGCCTGGCTGATCCTGCCGAAGAACCTCGGCGTCCAGGTCGAGGGCTCCAACGACCTCACCACCGGCGAGATCGCGCAGTCCGGCTGGTTCCCGGCCCTCTCCCTCGGCGACTCGGGTGAGATCTACGGCTTCACCTTCATCGCCTTCGCCCTCGGCGTCGTCTACTGGTTCGTGCTCAACCGCACCCGCTTCGGCTTCGACCTGCGCGCCAGCGGCGCGAGCGAGTCCGCCGCCGCGGCCTCCGGTGTCGACTCCAAGAAGATGATCGTCACTGCGATGCTCATCTCCGGTGCCGTGGCCGGCCTGTCCGGCATGCCGGTGCTGCTGGGCGAGACCCACACGTACAACCTGGGCTTCCCCGTGGGCGTCGGTTTCACCGGCATCACCATCGCCCTGCTCGGCCGCAACAGCCCCGTGGGCATCTTCTTCGCCGCCCTCCTGATGGCCTTCATCGACAAGGCGTCCGCCGGTCTCGACACGGAGGGCTACGCCCGGGAGATCGGCACGATCATGAAGGGCCTGATCGTGATCGCGGTGGTCGTCTCCTACGAGCTGATCCGCCGCTACGGCATCCGCCGCCAGCAGCAGAAGGTCGGCGAGGAACTGGCTGCGGGCCACGCCATGAAGACCGAGAAGGAGGTCGCGGCGTGAGCGCCAGCACCGTTTCCACGAAGAAGGCGGCACCCGCGCCGGGCGGCCGCAAGAAGCTCACCCTTCCCTGGATGCTGCTGATCGTCGCGGCCGGCCTCGCGCTGGTCTCGCTGGTCCGCCTGGTCTCCGGGGCCAACGACCTGACCTCCGTGGGCCAGGTGTCCGGCGCCCTCTCCCTCGCCGTGCCGATCGGCCTCGCCGGTCTCGGCGGCCTGTGGGCCGAGCGCGCGGGCGTCGTCAACATCGGCCTCGAAGGCATGATGATCCTCGGCACCTGGTTCGGTGCCTGGGCCGGCTACCAGTGGGGCCCCTGGACCGGTGTCCTGGTCGGCATCGCCGGCGGCGCCGTCGGCGGCCTGCTGCACGCGATCATCACCGTCACGTTCAACGTCAACCACATCGTCTCCGGTGTGGCCATCAACATCCTGGCGCTGGGCTTCACCCAGTACCTGTCGAACTTCACGTTCGCCGAGGCGCCGGGCGGCTCCTCCAAGCAGTCCCCGCAGGTGGAGCCGATCACCAAGATCACCATTCCGGGGCTGTCGGACTGGATGGCCGACCTCCAGGCCAAGCACTGGTTCTTCGTCTCGGACCTCGGCGGCGTGATCGGCGGCCTGATCACCGAGATCTCGCTGCTGACCATCGTGGCCCTGCTGCTGATCCCCGCCACCTGGTGGGCGCTGTGGCGGACCTCCTTCGGTCTGCGCCTGCGCTCCTGCGGCGAGAACCCGATCGCCGCCGAGTCCCTCGGCGTCAACGTCTACAAGTACAAGTACATCGCCGTGATCGTCTCGGGCGCCCTCGCGGGCCTCGGCGGCGTGTACCTGTCCGAGGTCGCCAGCCCCATCTACCAGGAGGGCCAGACCGGCGGCCGCGGCTACATCGGTCTCGCCGCGATGATCTTCGGTAACTGGATGCCGGGCGGCATGGCGATGGGCGCCGGCCTGTTCGGCTTCATCGACAGCCTCAAGCTGCGCGGTGGCGCCGAGAACGTCCACGCCATGCTGCTGCTGATCGCGATCCTGCTGGTCATCGTCTGCGCCTGGCAGCTCTACAAGAAGAAGTACCTCCAGGCCGGCATCGCGGCGGTCTTCGCCGCGCTGCTGTTCGTCTGGTACGCGGTGACCGACTCGGTGCCGAGCCAGTTCGTCGACGCGGCCCCGTACCTGACCACGCTGCTCGTGCTCGCCCTGTCGGCACAGCGCCTGCGGATGCCCAAGGCGGACGGCATGCCGTACCGCAAGGGCCAGGGCAAGTGACCGCGGGGCACGAGGTGGACTGGGACGTCCTGCGGACGCACGCCCGGGAAGCGATGACCCGGGCGTACGCCCCCTACTCGGGTTTCCCGGTCGGGGTCGCCGCGCTCGTGGACGACGGCCGCGTCGTGACCGGCTGCAACGTCGAGAACGCGAGCTACGGGCTGGGCCTGTGCGCCGAGTGCGGTCTGGTCTCCTCCCTCCAGGCGACCGGCGGCGGCCGCCTCACGCACTTCACGTGCGTGGACGGCAAGGGGCAGATCCTCGTGCCGTGCGGGCGGTGCCGCCAACTGCTGTACGAGTTCGGCGGGGACGAGCTGCTGGTGGACACCCCGGACGGGGTCCTGCCGCTCGCGGCGATGCTGCCGCAGGCCTTCGGGCCCGATCACCTGAGATAGCCGTGCCGACGGCCCTTCGCCCCTGCCGGGCGGAGGGCCGTCGCCCTTCCGTTCCCCGAACACCTCCCTCCCTCTCTCTATGCGCGTAGAAGGAAGCACCTCATGGACGTCATCTCCGTCATCCGGACCAAGCGGGACCGCGGTGAGCTGAGCCCCGAGCAGATCGACTGGGTCATCGACGCCTACACCCGCGGCGTCGTGGCCGACGAGCAGATGTCCGCCCTGGCCATGGCCATCCTGCTCAACGGCATGAACCGGACCGAGATCGCCCGCTGGACCGCGGCGATGATCGCCTCCGGCGAGCGCATGAACTTCGACGCCCTGTCCCGCCCGACCGCCGACAAGCACTCCACGGGCGGCGTCGGTGACAAGATCACCCTCCCGCTGGCCCCGCTCGTCGCCGCGTGCGGTGCGGCCGTGCCGCAGCTGTCGGGCCGCGGCCTCGGCCACACCGGCGGCACCCTCGACAAGCTGGAGTCCATCCCGGGCTGGCGCGCGCTGCTCTCCAACGAGGAGATGATGCACGTCCTCGACACCACCGGCGCGGTCATCTGCGCGGCGGGCGACGGGCTGGCTCCGGCCGACAAGAAGCTGTACGCGCTGCGCGACGTCACCGGGACGGTCGAGGCGATCCCGCTGATCGCCTCCTCGATCATGTCGAAGAAGATCGCCGAGGGTACGGGCTCGCTCGTCCTGGACGTCAAGGTCGGCACCGGCGCCTTCATGAAGAACATCGAGGACGCCCGCGAGCTGGCGCGCACCATGGTCGGTCTCGGCACCGACTCGGGCGTCAAGACGGTCGCGCTCCTGACGGACATGTCCACCCCGCTCGGTCTGACCGCAGGAAACGCCCTCGAAGTCCGCGAGTCGGTCGAGGTGCTCGCGGGCGGCGGTCCCGCCGACGTCGTCGAGCTGACCATCGCGCTGGCCAAGGAGATGCTGGACGCGGCGGGCATCAAGGACGCCGACCCGGCGAAGGCCCTGGCCGACGGCTCCGCGATGGACCACTGGCGCCGGATGATCGCGGCCCAGGGCGGCGACCCGGACGCGGCTCTGCCCGTCGCCCGCGAACAGCACGTCGTCACCGCCCCGGAGTCGGGTGTCCTGACCCGCCTGGACGCCTACGGCGTGGGTGTCGGCGCCTGGCGCCTCGGTGCCGGCCGTGCACGCAAGGAGGACCCGGTGCAGGCGGGCGCCGGCATCGAGCTGCACGCGAAGCCGGGCGACACCGTCACGGCCGGCCAGCCGCTGATGACGCTGCACACCGACACCCCGGAGAAGTTCGACTACGCCCTGGGCGCGCTGGAGGGCGGCTACGACATCGCCCCGGCGGGCACGGCCTTCTCCGCCACGCCGATCGTTCTGGACCGCATCGCCTGACCTGCGGCTTTCCGTACGAGTGAACGGGACTGGTGGACCCCCACCGGTCCCGTTCGGCATGCTGGGATCGGTGACGAACCGATTGAGGAGCACACCATGAGCGCACTCGCGGTCGAGCACCCGCCCTTGAGCGGCGGTGACGACTGGGATTCGGCGGTCGGCCTCTGGAAGGGGACGGGCGCACCGAAGGGCTGCAAGGTGGAGATCATCGAGGGGATCGTCACCGTGGCACCACCGCCCGTCAACGACCACAACCTGATCGCGGAGCTGGTGCAGCAACGGCTGTACTCAGTGATCCCGGACGGCTGGGGTGTCTTCCAGACCCTCAATGTCGCAATTCCGAGCCGCAGCGGCCTGTACATCCCGGATCTCGCGGTCGTCCCCAGGGAGGCAGTGCCCCGCGGGGAGAACTTCACTCCCGCGGATGTCGCCGAGCTCGTCGTGGAGATCACTTCCCGGTCGAACGCCGTCCACGACCGCGTCGCCAAGCTCAACGGCTACGCCGCAGCCGGCATCCCGCTCTACCTGCTCATCGACCCGCACGCGACCGGCAGCCCCACGATCCACCTCTACGGCGAGCCCAGCGACGGCAAGTACTGCGTCCTGTGGGCGGGCAAGTTCGGTGAGACCGTCCCCCTCCCGGCGCCGTTCGACCTGGCCCTCGATACCTTCGGCTTCCCCCGCCCCTGACCTCACCACCGTGGCGGGGCGCGCGCCGATGAGTTCCGGCGGGCCGGGAAGTCAGCCCCTCGTGGAGATCACCCGACTCGTGCTGCCCGGACCCGCCCCGACCGCGCGTGATGCCGCACCGCTGTGCGCGCACCTGGCCCGCCTGTACGAGAGCGGGGCGCGTGCGGTGGAGTGCGACGCGGGCGCCGTCACCGCCCCGGGCCTGGGCGCCGTGGAGGTGCTGGCCCGGCTGCGACTGGCCGCGCGAGGCCGGCCGCTGCGGGTGACCGGTGCCCTGCCGGCCCTACGCGCCCTGCTGGGCCTGGTAGGACTCGTCGAGCTGCTCGGGGAGGCCGAAGAGCGGGAACCACCGGGCCGTGTCCAGGAAGGCGTTGAGGCCGACGATCCGGCCGTCTGATACCTCCAGGACCTGGAGCGCCCACGGGGTGTGCCCGGGCCCGCCGTCCTCGCGCGGGCGGTACTGGCCGAAGGCCGGCATGCCGTTCGCGGTCGTCGGGACCAGGCGGGAGCCCTTGCAGCCGATGCCCTGGCCCAGGTGCCACGCGGCGATGTCCGTCGTTCCCTGCAGCCACAGGTCGAACGGCGGCATGGACATGATGGCGTCCTCGTGCAGGAGCGCGGTGAGGCGGGAGATGTCGTAGGACTCGAAGGCGGTGAGGTACTGCTCCAGCAGCTTCGCCTGCTCCGCGTCCAGCGGGTCGGCCGACTCGCTCGCGCGGAGCCGCTGCCCGGCGAGCGTGGCCCGCGCCCGCTGGAGCGCGCTGTTCACCGACGCCACCGTGGTGTCCAGCAGCTGCGCGACCTCGTCCGCCTTCCAGGCCAGTACCTCGCGCAGGATGAGCACCGCGCGCTGCTTGGCCGGCAGGTGCTGGAGGGCCGCGACGAAGGCCAGCCGGACGGACTCCTTCGCGAGCGCCATCTCGGCCGGGTCCGCGGTCTGCGGCAGCACCCGGGCGTCCGGGACCGGCTCCAGCCAGGTCACCTCGGGCCGCTGGTTGAGCACGGCGGAGGACTGGTGCTGAGGAGCGGTCAGGTCCATCGGGCGGGCCCGCTTGTTCCCGGCGTTCAGCAGGTCCAGGCAGACGTTCGTGGCGATCCGGTAGAGCCACGACCGCAGTGAGGAGCGGCCCTCGAACTTCGCGTGACTGCGCCAGGCGCGGACGTAGGTGTCCTGCACCGCGTCCTCGGCGTCGAAGGCGGAGCCGAGCATCCGGTAGCAGTAGCCCGTGAGCTCCACCCGGTATCGGTCCATCGCCGCATCGAGGTCGCTGCTGGTGGTGGCGAGGTCGCTCATGTCGGTGCATCCCCCTGGTGTTCGTGGCTGTTTCGGAATCTACCCGAGGGCTCCGACAGCGGCAGCGGGAAGCGCGTGACCGCCCAGGTACATCGACATCAAGTATCTTGACGTCAAGATTAACATCCGGCAGGCTTCCCCTGTATCTCGACGTCGAGATACTTGGTTCGGTGGGCGGGGAGGCCTGGGATGCGGCGCGGCGGGGAGATCCGGAAGGCACGGCGGGGAGAGCGGGAACCCGGCCTGGTGGCGCAGCTGAGGCGGCCGCCCGGCGGCCGCGACGCGCGGATCATGCTCCTCGCCCAGTCGCTGGACCGGGCCGGCACCGGCGTCTGGGCCGCTGCCTGCGTCCTCTACTTCACCTTCGTCATCGGTCTCGACGCCGGCCAGGTCGGCCTGCTGCTCGGCGCGTCCGGGGTCGCGGGCATCGCCGGCTCGCCCCTGGCGGGCCACCTCGCCGACCGCTTCCCCGTGCGCTCCCTACTGATCGGCGCCCACCTGCTGCGCCTGGTCACCCTCTGCCTGCTGCTCGTCGTCAGCGACTTCGCGCTGCTGCTGGCCGCGGTGGCCGTCACCCACCTCGGGGACCGGGCGGCCAAGACCCTGGAGATGCTCTTCGCCACCCGCGTCGCGGGCCAGCGACGCGCCACCTATCAGGCGCTGTCGCGCAGTTCGGCGAACGCCGGTTACGCGCTCGGCGCGGGCCTCGCCGCCATCGGCCTCGCCGTCGGCACCCGCGGCGCCTACCACGTGCTCATCCTGGCGAACGCGCTGTCGTTCCTCGTGGCCGCCGCCCTGGTGTGGCGCACCCGGGAGCCACGCGGCCGCGGGCTCGTCGCCCCGCCCGCCGCCGGAGCCGCCGCGCCCGCCGCCGCGCCCGCAGGCGCCCCGAAGGCCCCCGGCGCGGCCCCGGCCGGGGGGCCGAGCCCCTGGCGCGACCGCGGCTACCTCCGGTTCGTCCTCCTGGACATCCCGATGAACCTCGACGACTCGATCCTGGGCATCGGCATCCCGTTGTGGCTGGTGAGCCGTACCAGCGCGCCGCACGAACTGATCCCGGCCTTCCTCGTCATCAACACCGTGCTCGTCGTCGTCCTCCAGCTACGCGTGTCGGCCAGGGTCCCGGGCCCGCGCCGGGCGGCCGGAGCGGTCGCCCTCTACGGGATGACCACGCTCCTGTGCTGCGCCCTCCTGGCCGCCGCGACCGGAGGCGGGGCCTGGGGCGCCTCGGCAGCCCTGCTCGCCGCGGCGGTGCTGGCCACCGCGGCCGAGCTGATGCGCTCGGTGAGTTCCTGGGAGCTCGCCGTGTCCCTCGCGCCCCCGGAGGCGCGCGCCTCGTACCTGGGCGTGGCCGGTATGGCGCAGTCCGTGCAGAAGACCGCGGGCCCGCTGCTCCTCACCGGCGTGGTGATGGTCGCCGGCCCGGCCGGCTGGATCGCCCTGGGGGCGGCGGTGGCCGGCCTGTCCCTGGCCCAACGCCGCGCCAGCCTGCGCAGGTTGGACGCCCTGGCCGCGGCCGCCCCGGCTCCGGCCGGCGCGCCCGCCTGAGGCTACGTACCCGGCTTGCGGCCGTATACGTAGACGTCCTCGCCCTTGCCCAGCAGGTTCCAGTACGCCTTGGCGTCGGCGGGCCGCATGTTCACGCAGCCCCCCGAACCGGGCGGGTTCCACATGCTCTTCGCGGTCGAGTGGAAGGCGATCCCGCCGTCGAAGAACTGGGCGTACGGCATGGACACGTTGTAGACCGTCGACCAGTGGTCGATGCTGCGGTGGTAGATCTTCTTCGGGCCGGTCCGGGTCTCCGTGCCGGCCTTGCCGGTCCGGACGGGGACGGGGCCGTACTTCAGCGTGGGGCCGTCCTGGATCCAGCTGAGCTGCCGCGTCAGGTCCACGCAGGCGATCCGACCCCGGTTCACCGGGCAGTCACCCGCCCTGTTCGGGGTGCTGCCCGCAGCCCGCTGGACCAGCATCGTGCTTATCGCCCGCCAGGTCAGCGGTCCGGCATAGCCCCGGGCCGGACTGATCCCGTGGCGCGTCTGGAACGCTTGGACGGCCGCGCAGTCAGCCGCCGACTGCCTCCCGTCCACGGGCCGTCCCAGGAACCTCTCCACCTGGCGCTGATACGGCCCGGCGGACTGGTTGCAGGAGGCGGCCTCTGCCGTTCCGCCTCCTGCCACCACCACCAGCGGCAGCGCCAGCGCCGCCGCCCCGCTCCACACCGCCGCGCGCCGACCCGCGCGGGCGCGCGCCCTCCGCTTCCCCATCCGGTCCTCCCCTGCTCACCGCACTTCGTTCTCCGTGTTGAATGCCCGGAAAACGAGCAGGGGTTGCCTCCGGCGGAAGCGAAGTGCCGGTCAGCGCGCGCCCACCGCGGAAGCCGGTATGCGCCGCTGTGCGCGGGCCGCGTGCGTGCCGTACAGGGTGATCGACACGACGCCGAGCACCGCGAGCAGCGCGATGCCGACCGTGGCCGCCCAGCCGCCCTCGTGATAGGCGAGGGCGCCGAGGGTGCCGCCCGCGCTCGAACCGAGGTAGTACACCGACTGGTAGAGGGCGGAGGCCTGGGCACGGCCCGTCTTCGCGGTCCGGCTCACCTCGGCCGAGGCCACCGCGTGCCCCGCGAAGAAGCCCGCCGTGATCAGGACCAGCCCCAGCACGACCACGACCAGGGAGTCCGACAGCGACAGCAGCAGCCCCAGCGCCGTGGTGGTCACGGCCAGGTACAGCGCACCGCGCCGCCCCGTGCGCGCCACCAGCCTGCCGGCGGCGGCCGAGGAGACCGTACCCACCAGGTAGATCAGGAAGATCGAACCGATCACGCCCTGGCCGAGCCCGAACGGCTCGTCCACCAGCCGGTAGCCGATCACCGTGTAGACCGCGCCGAAGACGGTCATGAACAGCGCGCCGATCCCGTACAGCCGCAGCAGCAGCGGATCGCGCAGATGGCCGGCGACGGTACGGCCCACCGCGCGCGGGTTCAGTGACGCCGGGCGGAAGAACCGCGCCCGCGGCAGCATCGCCAGGAAGGCGACCGCGCAGACCAGCGCCATCACGGCGACGGCGGCCAGGCCGGCCCGCCAGCCTCCCAGCTGCGCCGCCCAGCCGGTGACCAGGCGGCCGCTCATGCCGCCGATGGAGTTCCCCGCCACGAACAGCCCGATCGCGGCCACCAGGGCCCGCGGCCGGACCTCCTCCGCCAGGTAGGCCATCGCGGAGGCCGGAACGCCGGCGATCGCCGCACCCTGCACGGCGCGCAGCACCACCAGCCACTCCAGGTTCGGTGCGAAGGGGACGAGGAGCGCGACACCGACGGCGATCGCCATCGACCAGGTCATCATCCGGGTGCGGCCGAACCGCTCGGACAGGGCGCTCAGCGGCAGGACGAACAGCGCGAGGGCACCGGTGGCCGCGGACACCGTCCAGCTGGCCTGACCCGCCGTCACCCGGAGGTCCTCGGAGATCGCGGGCAGCAGTGCCTGGGTGGAGTAGAGGAGGGCGAAGGTCGCCAGCCCGGCGGCGAAGAGCGCGAGGGTCATCCGGCGATAGCCGGGGCGGCCGGGGGAGAGGGGTTCCGGTGCGGGGGACGACGGGGTGGAGGCACCCGGGATGACGGGTGCCCCGGTATGAGCGGGAGGCATGCCATCGACGGTAGGCCTCGGCTTTTCATGCGTCCAATGCACAGAATCGCGATAATCGATCCACTGCTGCATCAGCCCAGGTCAGGAATGCGGATGTCGACAAACCGTTACGCAGAAGACACTGCGGTGACACACCTGCTGGCGCCCCGGCTGGCGTACTTCGCCGCCGTCGCCCGGCACGAGCACGTCACCCGTGCCGCCCAGGAGCTCGGCGTGCCGCAGTCCACCCTGTCCCGGGCCATGGTCCGCCTCGAACACGACCTGGGCGTCTCCCTGTTCGCCCGCAAGGGCCGCACCGTCGCCCTCACCACGGCGGGCCGCACCTTCCTCGCCTCGGCGGAACAGGCCCTGGACGGCATCGCCCGCGCCGCCGAGTCCGTCCAGCAGGACGCCGACCCGGCCTACGGCAAGGTCGCCTTCGGCTTCCTGCACACCCTCGGCCCCGAGACCGTCCCCGGCCTCATCCGCGCCTTCCGCGCCGACCACCCGCGCGTGCGCTTCTCCCTGGTCCAGAACTACGGCGAGGCCATGCTGGAGAAGCTGCGCGCCGGCGAGCTCGACCTCTGCCTCACCTCCCCGCTTCCGGACGCCCCCGACCTCGCCACCCGCCGCCTCGACGAACAGCGGCTGCGCCTGGTGGTCCCCGACGACCACCGCCTCGCCGGCCGCAAGCGCATCCGCCTCGCCGAGGCCGCCGAGGAAACCTTCGTCACCCTGGAGGCCGGCTACGGCCTGCGCCGCATCACCGACGACCTGTGCGCGGAAGCCGGGTTCACCCCGCGCGTCGCCTTCGAGGGCGAGGAGGCCGAGACCCTGCGCGGCCTGGTCGCCGCCGGCCTCGGCGTGGCCCTGCTGCCGCCGCCCGCGGTGCCCCGGCCCGGTGTGGTCGAGCTGAACGTCACCGCCCCCCGCGCGGTCCGGGAGATCGGCGTCGCCTGGCTCGACGGCCACCCCGACACCCCTCCGGTCGCCGCGTTCAAACGCTTCCTCCTCTCCCGCCGCGGACGCCTCATCCCGGAACTGGAACCGCCCGCGCCGCAGGGGGGCGGCCACCCCGAAAACTGATGGCCGTGCCCTGCTCCGGAGAGCAGAATGACCAGGGTTGAGCCGGGGGAGACCTCACCGGTACCGGTGACCGGCACCCGCCGCTGGGAAGTGGCCGTGGCTGCAGGCCCACCGCCACCGGTACGGCGGGCCGGGGCCACGCTAGGCCCCGTCCGCCGGGGTGGCGGCCGGGGCGGTCGGGGCGATCGAGCGGCTCAGCAAGTACCCCGCCTGGAAACGGGACTTGGCGCCCACCGCCCGCATGATCTCCGCGATGTGGCGCTGGCACGTCCGCTCCGACATGCCGAGGCGGCGCGCGATCACCTTGTCCTCCAGCCCCTCCGACAGCAGCCGCACGATCGTCTGCCGCAGCTCGTCCGAGATCGACCGCGCCTCCTCCGGGCCCACCGACGTCGGGAAGGGCTCCGCGCCCAGCCACGAACGCTCGAAAGCGGCGGTCATGAAGTGCACGACGCTCGGCTCCCGGACCACCAGCGCCGCCCCGCTGCGGTCCGGCACCGCCATCAGCCCGGTCCGCCCGTCGAAGACGAGCATGCGCATCAGCCCGTCGCCCAGCGTCCGCACCTGCGCGCCCAGCGCCGTCACCCGCTCCACGTAGGCCGCCGTGGGCCGGGAGTACCGGGCCGTGTGCTGGTAGAGCGTCCGCATCCGGACCCCGCGCGTCAGCAGCGACTCGTCGCGCCCGATCGATTCCGCCAGGGTCTCCGGCGGACGGCCGCCGCCCGGCTGCGAGGTCAGCAGCTCCACCTCGCACGCCGCGGCCAATTCCGCGATCAGCCCCCGTACGGCCCCGAGGTCCGTGACCATCTCCAGGTGCCCCGCCCCGCTCGGGTCGCGGTGCGCGGTCCCGGCCTCGTACGCCGGCACCAGTGCCTCCAGCCGCCCCCGCAGCCGGTCCATCTCGTCGTGCGTCTCCCGTACGAGCAGGGCCAGCGGGGCCAGCGCCCGGGCCGCCGCCGCCCGCGGAGCCACGGCGCTCCACCGGTCCGAGCCGCCGCCGGGCGCACGCTGGAGCAGATGGGCGGCGGCCAGCTCGGTGATCGCGGCGGCCGCGCGCACGCCGAGCGCCCGGGTGGCCTCGGCCGCGTCGAAGGCGTGCCGTTCGACGGCGTACGCGTACAGGCGCCGGGCGGCGGGGGTCAGCTCCCCGGACGCGCCGGCTGCCCCGGCCGCCGCCCCGGGTGGTCGGGTTCCCTCGGCTGGCATGTCCGTATTCGTCCCGACCTGGGGTCGTTTGTAAACCCCTCGTATTCCCGCAAGGCGGCAAGACGACCCCTGGGACGACCCGTTCGGCATATGCCGAGGAGGCACAGTGGTGACACGGCGTGAAGGGGGAACGCGGAAGCGCCGGTCCATCCGTGCCATCCGACCGAGAGGGGGCGGAACGGCGGGCACGGGCGGACCGGCGCGAGGTCCCGGTGCGGTGCGGTCCCGGCCGGGGTGCTCAGCCGGACGGCTTCGCGTAGTCGGAGAAGCCGGTCCAGTCCAGCGTCACGCAGGCCTCGTCGCCCACGACCCAGGCGTCGTGCCCGGGGTGGACGCGCATGTAGTCGCCGGGGCCGAATTCGGCGCTCTCGCCGCCGTCCATGACGACCTTCATGCGGCCGCTCACGACGTACCCGGTGTGGTCGGCCCGGCAGCTGTCGGTCCCGGCCAGCGGCTTGACGTGCTCCGACCACTTCCAGCCGGGCAGGAAGACGGCCCGTCCGACGGCGCCGTCCCCGGTGTCCACCAGGTCCAGCCTGCCCATGCCGCCGACGAACGGCCTGGTCTCGTCCGGCGCGTCGAAGTTCCTGCAGTCGATTGCGGCCATGGCCGATCGCCTCCGGGAGGGGAGCGGGTGCCCCGAGTCCACTTCTCACGGTACGCCGGGAGCCCGCTTCGCGGGCCGCGACCGGTCCCGCCCCGTCCTGGCCGGTCCCGCCCCGTCCCCGGGCCGGTCCCGCCCCGTCCTGGCCGGTCCCGCCCCGTCCCCGGGCCGGTCCCGCCCCGTCCCGGGCCGCCCCCGCCGCCTCATCCGCGCAGCGACCTCCCGAAGCCGGAGGCCAGCGGCATCCGCAGGCCCAGCGGTGGCGGTGCGGCCAGGGCGTCCGTGACGGGGCGCGAGTACCGCCCGGAGAAGACCGCGCCGAGGACGAAGTCCACGCCCAGCGCCACCACTTCCGCCTGGTGCTCGCGCAGTCCGTGCCCGTCCGAGTGCACCTCGAACCGGCAGGTCGAGCGGTTCGCCTTCTTCGCCCGCTCCGCCAGCCGGAAGGAGTTCTCCGGGTCGCTGCGGGCGTCGTTGGTGCCGTGCACGATCAGGACCTGCCGCCCCGACAGCTGTTTCACCGGTTCGGGCGAGTCCGCAGGCATTCCCTCGGCCAGGCAAGGGGCCAGTGCCAGAACCGAGTTGACCGCCCCGTGCCCCGCCGCCCGCAGCGCGGCCAGGCCGCCGGCGCCGTAGCCGGCCAGGCACACGGGCACGTCCCCGTACCGCCGCACCGCCTCATCCGCCGCCCAGCGTGCCTGCTCCTCCCGCGCCGACTCCCCGCCGTGGATGACGGTGTGCGCGACCAGGCCGTCGGCACCGCCGGCCCGGGCCAGCGCCCGCGCGAGCGGACGCAGGGGGCCGGGGGAGAATCTGGACGCTCCGGGAAGCAGGAGCACCACCCCGTTGACCGGGCTTTCCGTCGAACCCGAGCCGGTTCTCGCGCCGGCTGCCCGCCCCAGGCGGGCCCCGCGCGCCGGCGGCGCATGCTGTGCCATGGCGGAACAGTCTCAGACCCTCGGGTGTACGCCATCCGTCCGCGCGGTCTCTGTTACATATCGACGCCTGCCGGGACACGACGCTCTACGCGCGTAGGAGTAGAGTGCGCAGATGACGAGCGAGACCCCCAACCTGCCGACCCCGGATCAGATCCGCCGTTCCCCGAAGGTGCTCCTGCACGATCACCTCGACGGTGGACTGCGTCCCGGGACCATCATCGAGCTGGCCCGCGAGGTCGGCTACGCGAGCCTCCCCGAGACCGACGCCGACAAGCTCGGCATCTGGTTCCGCGAGGCCGCCGACTCCGGCTCCCTGCCGCGCTACCTGGAGACCTTCGCGCACACCTGCGCGGTCATGCAGACGAAGGCGGCTCTCTTCCGCGTCGCCGCCGAGTGCGCCGAGGACCTGGCCGAGGACGGCGTCGTGTACGCCGAGATCCGCTACGCCCCCGAGCAGCACCTGGAAGCCGGGCTGACCCTCGAAGAGGTCGTCGAGGCCGTGAACGACGGCTTCCGCGAGGGCGAGCGCCGCGCGAAGGCCAACGGCCACCGCATCCGCGTCGGCGCCCTGCTGACCGCGATGCGCCACGCGGCCCGCGCGCTGGAGATCGCGGAGCTGGCCAACCGCTACCGCGACAACGGCGTGGTCGGCTTCGACATCGCCGGCGCCGAGGCGGGGTTCCCTCCCACCCGCCACCTCGACGCCTTCGAGTACCTCAAGCGCGAGAACAACCACTTCACGATCCACGCGGGGGAGGCCTTCGGTCTGCCGTCGATCTGGCAGGCCCTGCAGTGGTGCGGCGCCGATCGCCTCGGCCACGGCGTGAAGATCATCGACGACATCGAGGTCGCCGAGGACGGTTCGGTCACGCTGGGTCGCCTGGCCAGCTACGTCCGGGACAAGCGCATCCCCCTGGAGATGTGCCCGACCTCGAACCTGCAGACGGCCGCGGCCGCCTCGTACGCCGAGCACCCGATCGGCCTGCTGCGGAAGCTGCACTTCAGGCTCACGGTCAACACCGACAACCGCCTGATGAGCGGTACCAGCATGAGCCGCGAGTTCGAGCACCTCGTGGACACCTTCGGCTACACGCTGGACGACATGCAGTGGTTCACCGTCAATGCGATGAAGTCCGCGTTCATTCCTTTCGATGAACGACTGGCCATGATCAATGAGGTCATCAAGCCTGGTTATGCGGAGCTGAAGTCGGAGTGGCTGTTCCGTCAGACCGCCTCCACCAGCGGTTCTGTCTCGGCCTAGGCCATGGCGTGACGTACCGAAAGCGCCCGGAAGAGGCAATTTCCGGGCGCTTTCTCGTATAAAAGGATGTTTGCGGGCCGGGGTTTGAAGTGACTAGTTTGCGGAGCCGCTCAATTCCCCGTCGCAAGGAATACCTTTCATGAAGCAGTCAGCTGCCAAGTTCCTCGGTGCCGCCGCCGCCGGTGCCGCCCTCGCCGCCGTCGCCGCCGGTGCCGCCTCCGCCGCCGTTCCCGCGATCGGCATCACCGACGCGCTCGGCACCGCCACCGGCGCGCTCGAGGGCGTCACCAGCCAGCAGCAGATGAAGACGGAAGAGGGGCAGCCGAGCGACCCCACCGCCGCGGTCACCGGTCTGCTGGGCCCGGTCACCGGCGCCCTCAACGGCTGACACCGACGCGAGACGGACGAACGCACGCGCGGCGGTCGCACGCTCCTTCGAAGAGGTGTGTGGGCCGCCGTGCGGTGTGCCACGATCACCACCAACTGCCCGCCGACGCAATGGGTATGAGGTTCTCGGTCATGCGCATGAAGGCACGAGCGACACTGGTCGCACTGGTCCCCGCCCTGCTGTTCGCCGCCGTGGGCTGCAGCGGTACGGAAGCCCCCGCGACGGGCAGGTCCCCCGACCCCAAGGGGTCGGCGAGCGGCGCCGGCGGCGCCCCCGCGGCGTCCCCGGACCCGGCCGGATCGGCACCGCAGAAGACCGGCGGCACCACGCTGGAGCGGTCCGCTCTTGCCCAGGGCGACCTGCCCGGCTACCAGATCTCCGCCCAGGGGAAGAATCCGAACGCCCCGGACGGCCAGCCGCAGGCTGACAAGAAGGCCTGCCAGCCGCTGGCCGACATCATGGGCGACAAGCCGGACCCCGCGGCGCGCGAGACCGTCAACCGGGGCATCGGATCCCAGAAGCAGGTGGGGCTCGCGGTCTCCGCCTCCGTCAGCTCCTACTCCGCGAACGAGGCCAAGGCGCTGATCGCCCGGCTCAAGTCCGCCGTCGCCGCCTGCGGCACGGGCTTCTCCGCCACGGTCGACCAGCAGACCGGCAGCTACCGCGACGTCCGCACCGCCGACTACCGCACCAGCGGTGACGAGAGCGTCAGCTGGACCACGACCGCGGCCGGCCAGGGCGTCTCCGCGCAGGTCCACCTGCTCGTCGTACGCGAGGGCGACACCGTCGTACGGCTGATGGCCCTCAACGTGGCGGGCGGCCAGCAGAAGGTGCTGGTGCCGCAGGAAGTGACGGACAAGCAGCTGGAGAAGGTCCGGCAGGCCGGCTGAGCGGCCGCACTACCAGGCGGTCGATGCCGGCTTCTCGTTCGGCAGCAGCACCCACAGTGCGATGTAGATCAGGAACTGCGGGCCGGGCAGCAGGCACGAGACGGCGAAGATGACCCGCATCGTGTTCGCGGAAATGCCGAAACGCCGTGCGAGTCCGGCGCAGACTCCGCCGATCCAACGGCCGTCACGGGGGCGGACCAGGGCGCTCATGAGGTTCTCCTTCATCGGGATCGCTTTCTTGCGATGACTCAATACTCCCGCTGGACCGCTGACAGAACGTCGGTCCAGGGGCCGAGCCCGACCCTGGAAATCTTCGGGGTCCCTCCCTGATAAGCGGCGTGTGAGCGGCGCATCCGGGCCCGCAGCGCCGGTACGACGGCCGCGTGCGCCAGCAGCACGCCGAAGGTGTTCAGCAGCACCGAGTCCACGTCGACGACCCGGCCCGGGACCCCGCTCTGCAGCATCTCGATGCTCATCGAAACCAGCGCGCCCGCGGCGGTGGTCCGCACCAGGGAGGACCACTGGGCCAGGCGCGAGAGCCACAGCCGCCCGCTGACGAGCGGTACCAGCACTCCCAGCGGGGCCAGCAGCGCGATCCCCTCCCCGATCCGCCGAGCGGCCTCCAGCGGGCCGAGTACGAGGTCGGCCCTGATCCCCTCCAGCGGGGTCAGATTGCCGGCGGCGGCCCACGGAACGTCGAGGGGGCGCAGGGTCAGCCAGCCGACGACCAGGAGATGGGCGGCGAGCAGGACCCCGGACAGGAGTCGGAGACGGAGGGGGATCGCGGTGGCGCCGACGGAGGTGCCGTCGGCCTCAATACGCTGCACACCTGCGAGGACGCACCATCAGGCGGCCACGGTTCCGCCGGAGGGGTGTGGCGGCGGGCACGGCGCGGCTGCCCGGCCACCCGTCGTCGGGCCCCGGTCAGCCGGTGGCCAGCAGGACGATCAGCAGCAGCGCGCCGGACACGGCGGGCGCGATGATCTCGTACGACCAGTGCACGCGCACGCCGCCCTGGGCGCCGGGCCGCTCGGCCCCCCGCTCGGCCAGCCTCTGGAGCTCGTCGACGATCCGGTCCGCACTGGCCCGCATCGGCTCGGCCGGGACCCGGAGCTTCTCGCCCGGGGAACGCTCCTCCCGGTCGCGCAGCCCCTCGTAGCGCAGTCGCTGGCGGTGGGCCTTCTTCCGCTCGCGCAGCGAGACGGGCACCGACCACAGCTGGTACTTCGACCCCTCGGCCAGCACCTCGGCCGAGTAGCCGGACCGCACGGCGTCCACGGCGGCCCAGGGCAGCTCGATGATCCGGAAGGGGTTCCGCACGCGCATCCGGTCGTCGTTGGCGAAGACGGCCGGTCGGATCGTGAACGCCACGATCAGGGGTACGGCGCACAGCGCGGCCGCCAGCGCGATCCACGGGGTGTTCCCCGAGCCGCGCAGCACGGCGTCCCCGCAGAGCCAAGCCGTCAGCGCGAGCAGCAGCACCCCCGAAACGACGCCCATGGAGGAGCGGTAGACCCGGTCGTCGTAGACCGGCTCATCGGTCGGCTGCTGGCTGCTCATGGGGTCGATTCTGCCCCACGCCCCCGCGGCCCACGAGAGCGGCGTACGGGGGAAGGTGCCGACGGGCCGGCGGCCCGCCGGACGGAGCGACCGGGGGACCGCGGGACACGCCGGCGGGCCGTCAGCGCGGGGTGCGGCCGCGGCGGCGGGCGAGGAGGGCCGCACCGAGGCCGGCCGCCGCGGCGGCGAGACCGGCGCCGGCGGCGAGACCGCCCCGGGGCATGGCCGCGGCCTCACCGGGGGCCTGCGCCTCGGGGGCGGCCGGCGCGGCCGGGCCGGTGGAGGGCGACGGCTTCCCGGCCGGCGTGGCCGAGGGGGCGGCGGCGGCCGCTGCGCCGGACGGCGTGGCATCCGGCTCCGGAGCGGGGGCCTCGTCCTCGAATGCGTAGGTGACGGGGCAGCCCGCGGGCAGCTCCGGGAAGAGCGCATCGGCGAAGGGGTGCTCCCCGCCCGGGGTCTCGTACGCGAATGACGGCCGGGCACCGCTCGGGTTCACGATGCGGGCGGCGGTCGGGCCGCCCGGTGCCGGGGCGGGGTCGGTGCGCGTCAGCTTCTCGTGGGCCTGCTTGGTGATCCCTTCCACCAACTGCACCTGCGGTCCGTCGGGGGTCCTCGTCAGGTCGGCGACCAGCGTGCCGTGCAGGCGCAGTCGCTTCGTGGCGGAGACGCATCGGGCATCGTGGATCCGGGCCGCCTCGGACAGCGGCAGCGGGAAGGACCGGGTGACGCCGGCCTTCGTGACCGCGAGGACGGGGGCGGCCGAGTCCACCTCGGTGATCTCCAGGTCCAGGCCGTTCGCGGTGCCGCCGGTGTTCTCGCGGTCCAGCACCGTCAGCACGCGGGACATGTAGTGGTCGCCCGGCTGCCAGTCCGGTCCGACGGCGCGGATCCAGGCCTCCGGGCCCTCCGCCCCGTGACGCAGCACCGCGACGAGGCCCTCGCCGATGTGGGCCGGGGTGCCGGAGAACCGGTCGGCGGGGGTCTGCGGGGTGACCGCGGCGGACGGACGGACGGCCGCGGCGGCGTGCGCGGCCCCCGCGGCGGGAGCGAGGAGCGCGCCGGCGAGGGCGACGGTGGTGATCGAGGCGCGGAGGGCGGTGCGCACGAGGACTCCTTGGAGCGTTGTCCCGGGCAGGTGGGGAAGGCCGCATGCCGCGTCCGTCTCGGTCCGGTCTTCGTCCGGTGAGCTTCCGGCGGGCTGCTGGAAGGAAACCTACTGATCGTGTGCGTCCGGACGATCGCCCTCCTGTCATGGCCGGGTAACAGGTGGCGGAGGTGTCGATTCCGCAGCGGATCGGCCGGAATCGGGGGAGGGGGGTGACAGGTCGCTACGCGCGTAGATATGCTCCTCTGGTGACCATGCCCACCACCCTCACCGCATTCGCTGACGTGACGACGTCCGACAGTGCGCTGCGCCGCTTCCTGCACGGGCTGCCCGGCGTCGACGCTGTCGGTCTGGAGGCCCGCGCGGCCTCGCTCGGCACCCGTTCGATCAAGACGACGGCCAAGGCGTACGCCATCGACCTGGCCATCTCGATGATCGACCTGACGACGCTGGAAGGCGCGGACACCCCGGGCAAGGTCCGGGCGCTCTCCGCCAAGGCCGTCCATCCCGATCCGACCGACCGCACCACCCCGATGACGGCCGCCGTCTGCGTCTACCCCGACATGGTGGCCACCGCCAAGGCCGCCCTGAACGGCGCCGACGTCAAGGTCGCCTCCGTCGCCACCGCCTTCCCCGCAGGCCGCGCCGCGCTGCCCGTCAAGCTCGCGGACACCCGCGACGCCGTCGCCGCCGGCGCGGACGAGATCGACATGGTCATCGACCGTGGCGCCTTCCTCGCCGGCCACTACCTGGAGACGTACGAGCTGATCAAGGCCGTCAAGGAGGCCTGCACCCGTCCCGACGGCAGCGCCGCGCGCCTGAAGGTCATCTTCGAGACCGGCGAGCTGTCGACCTACGACAACATCCGCCGCGCCTCCTGGATCGGCATGCTCGCGGGCGCCGACTTCATCAAGACGTCGACCGGCAAGGTGGGCGTCAACGCCACCCCCGCGAACACCCTGCTCATGCTTGAGGCCGTCCGCGACTTCAAGGCGCAGACTGGAATCCAGATCGGCGTGAAGCCGGCCGGCGGCATCCGCACGACCAAGGACGCGATCAAGTTCCTGGTCCTGGTCAACGAGACCGTGGGCGAGGACTGGCTGAGCAACACCTGGTTCCGCTTCGGCGCCTCCAGCCTGCTCAACGACCTGCTGATGCAGCGCCAGAAGCTGAGCACCGGCCGTTACTCCGGTCCCGACTACGTGACGGTGGACTGAGACCCCATGAACATGGACAACACGACTTCCCTCTTCGAGTACGCGCCGGCCCCCGAGTCCCGCTCGGTCGTCGACATCGCCCCCTCCTACGGGCTCTTCATCGACGGCGAGTTCACCGACGCCGCCGACGGCAAGGTCTTCAAGACCGTCTCGCCCAGCAGCGAGGAGGTCCTCTCCGAGGTCGCCCAGGCAGGCGCCGCCGATGTGGACCGTGCCGTGAAGGCCGCCCGCAAGGCCTTCGAGAAGTGGTCCGCGCTGCCGGGCTCCGAGCGCGCCAAGTACCTCTTCCGCATCGCCCGGATCATCCAGGAGCGCAGCCGGGAGCTCGCGGTCCTGGAAACCCTGGACAACGGCAAGCCGATCAGGGAGACGCGGGACGCGGACCTCCCCTTGGTCGCCGCGCACTTCTTCTACTACGCGGGCTGGGCCGACAAGCTCGACCACGCGGGCTACGGCGCGAACCCGCGCCCGCTCGGCGTCGCCGGCCAGGTCATCCCGTGGAACTTCCCGCTGCTCATGCTCGCGTGGAAGATCGCCCCGGCCCTCGCCACCGGCAACACGGTCGTCCTGAAGCCCGCCGAGACCACACCGCTCTCCGCGCTCTTCTTCGCCGACATCTGCCGCCAGGCGGGCCTGCCCAAGGGCGTCGTCAACATCCTCACCGGGTACGGCGACGCGGGCGCGGCCCTCGTCGAGCACCCGGACGTCAACAAGGTCGCCTTCACCGGCTCGACCGCCGTCGGCAAGGCCATCGCCCGCTCGATCGCCGGCACCGACAAGAAGGTCACCCTGGAGCTGGGCGGCAAGGGCGCCAACATCGTCTTCGACGACGCCCCCATCGACCAGGCCGTCGAGGGCATCGTCAACGGCATCTTCTTCAACCAGGGCCAGGTCTGCTGCGCGGGCTCCCGCCTCCTGGTCCAGGAGTCGATCCACGACGAGCTGCTGGACTCCCTCAAGCGCCGCCTCTCCACGCTGCGCCTGGGCGACCCGCTCGACAAGAACACCGACATCGGCGCGATCAACTCCGCCGAGCAGCTCGCCCGGATCACCGCCCTCGCGGACACCGGCGAGGCCGAGGGCGCCGAGCGGTGGTCCCCGGCCTGCGAGCTGCCGTCCGCCGGCTACTGGTTCGCCCCGACGCTCTTCAGCAACGTCACCCAGGCGCACACCGTCGCCCGCGACGAGATCTTCGGCCCGGTGCTGTCCGTGCTGACCTTCCGCACGCCCGACGAGGCCGTCGCCAAGGCCAACAACAGCCAGTACGGCCTGTCCGCCGGCATCTGGACGGAGAAGGGTTCGCGCATCCTCGCGGTCGCCAACCAGCTCCGCGCCGGGGTCGTGTGGGCCAACACGTTCAACAAGTTCGATCCGACCTCGCCCTTCGGCGGCTACAAGGAGTCGGGCTTCGGCCGCGAGGGCGGCCGCCACGGTCTGGAGGCCTACCTCGATGTCTGAGTCCTCTGTGCGTCTGAGCGTCTTCAAGACCTACAAGCTGTACGTCGGGGGCAAGTTCCCCCGCTCCGAGAGCGGCCGGGTGTACGAGGTGAGCGACTCCAAGGGCAAGTGGCTGGCCAACGCCCCCCTGTCCTCCCGCAAGGACGCGCGTGACGCCGTCGTCGCGGCGCGCAAGGCCTTCGGCGGCTGGGCGGGCGCGACCGCCTACAACCGCGGCCAGATCCTCTACCGCATCGCCGAGATGCTGGAGGGCCGCCGCGAGCAGTTCGTCCGCGAGGTCGGCGAGGCCGAGGGGCTGTCCAAGTCCAAGGCCGCCGCCGTCGTCGACGCGGCCATCGACCGCTGGGTCTGGTACGCGGGCTGGACGGACAAGATCGGACAGATCGTGGGCGGGGCCAACCCGGTCGCGGGTCCGTTCTTCAACCTCTCCACCCCCGAGCCCACCGGTGTCGTCACCGTCGTCGCCCCGCAGGACTCCTCGTTCCTGGGCTTGGTGTCGGTGATCGCCCCGGTCATCGCGACCGGCAACACCGCCGTCGTCGTCGCCAGTGAGAAGTCCCCGCTGCCGGCGCTCTCGCTGGGCGAGGTGCTCGCCACCTCCGACCTGCCCGGCGGCGTGGTCAACATCCTGTCCGGCAAGGCCGCCGAGATGGGTCCGCACCTGGCGTCCCACCAGGACGTCAACGCGATCGACCTGGCCGGCGCCGACGCGGCGCTCGCCAAGGAACTGGAGATCGCAGCGGCCGACAACCTCAAGCGCGTCCTGCGTCCACAGCCTGTGGACGACTGGAGCGCCGACCCGGGAACCTCCCGCATGACGGCGTTCCTGGAGACCAAGACGGTCTGGCACCCCACCGGGTCGCTGGGCGCGGGCGGCTCGTCCTACTAGGTCCTGCCGTCGAAGGAGCGCGCGGCCGGGTGCGACCCCGGTCGCGGGGCCCGGGCCCTGCCTCCTGCGAGACCGGCCCCGGCGGTGTCCCCCGCGCCGCCGGGGCCTTCGTACGCCCGCGCACGGGCCCGGGTGCGGGCTACTTCGCGGGCAGCGCCGGGCCCAGCAGCGAGGAGACGGCCGCGGTGGGCAGCTCGCCGACGGACGGTCCCTGTGTGAGGATGCCCGTCACCATGCCGGTGCCGACGGCGGGGAAGTCGGCGACCTTGGTGGCGACCCCGTTGTCCAGCGGGTCCACGCCGGTGTGGGCCAGCGGGTTCACCTTGAGGTTCGCGATCGGGTCGGTGACCCCGGCCACCGCCGCCGGGACGTCCAGCTCGCCGGCCTGGGCGCCGCCCGCCGCCATCGCCAGCGCGGCGCCGGCCATCGAGAGGGTCAGACCCGCGCTGCGGAGCCGGTTCGGGGCCGAAGGGGCTGCGTGACGTGCCATGGGGATCCCGCCTGTGGTCGTAGTCGCGTGCGCACGCAGCGTAGTGGAGGTGTGTTCCTGGACACCAACCGGTCACCGGGAGGATCCCCTACCCGGGGGAATGGTTCAGACTGGTGTCCCGTGAGCTCTTCCTCTCCTTCGCCGACCCGAGTCGTCCTGCTGACCGGTCCGTCGGGCTCCGGAAAATCCTCCCTCGCCGCCCGCGCCGGGCTGCCCGTACTGCGCCTCGACGACTTCTACAAGGAAGCCGGCGACCCCAGCCTGCCGCTGGTGGAGGGCAGCTCCGACATCGACTGGGACTCCCCCCTGTCGTGGGACGCCGACGCCGCCGTCGCCGCGATCGCCGAGCTGTGCGCGTCGGGACGGACGGACGTGCCCGTCTACGACATCGCCACCAGCTCCCGGACCGGCTGGGACACCCTCGACATCGCCCGCACGCCGCTGTTCGTCGCCGAGGGCATCTTCGCCGCGGACGTGGCCGCCCGCTGCCAGGACCTCGGCCTCCTCGCGGACGCCATCTGCCTGCGCGGCCGCCCCTCGACGACCTTCCGCCGCCGGCTCGTCCGCGATCTGCGCGAGGGCCGCAAGTCCGTGCTGTTCCTGATCCGCCGCGGCTGGCGCCTGATGCGCGCCGAGCGGGGCATCGTGGCCCGCCACCTGGAACTGGGCGCCCACGCCTGCGGCCCCGACGAGGCCCTCGGCCGGATCGCGGCCGCCGGCCGCCGCCGCTCCACGAGCCCGGCCGCCGCGTAGGGGACGACCTGTCGATCGGGTCGGATCCGCGCGCCCCGGTGCCCGGACCGGCCCGACCGACAGGACGACCGACTGCACATCCGCCCGGCGCCGCGCGGGCCCGCAAACGGGTGCGCGGGACCGGTCGGACCCCCGCCCGACCGATCCCGCGCCTTCTCCCCCGCTGGCCGCCGCCTCACCCCCGCAAGACGGTCCCCCGTGGCCGGGGTGGTTCATGTGGTCCCGCCGACCGCCCTCAGGCGACCAGCTCCTCGAAGGACTCCGCCTCGTCGCGGCCGAAGCTCAGCGACTCGTCCTCCCGCAGGCGGCGCAGCGAACGCCAGATACTCGACTTCACCGTGCCGACGCTGATTCCGAGGATCTCCGCGATCTCCGGGTCCGTGCGGCCCTCGTAGTAGCGCAGCACCAGCATCGTGCGCTGCGGCTCCGGGATGCGGGCCAGCGCCTGCCACAGCACGGCGCGCAGCTCCGTACCGCGCATCGCGTCCGTGTCGGAGGCCGTCTCCGGCAGCTCCTCCGTCGGGTACTCGTTCAGCTTCCGCCGGCGCCAGGCACTGATGTGCAGGTTCGTCATCGTGCGGCGCAGGTAGCCGCCGACCGCGGCCTTGTCGCTGATCCGGTCCCAGGCGCGGTACGTGGAGAACAGCGCGCTCTGCAGCAGGTCCTCGGCCTCGTAACGGTCACCGGTGAGGTGGAAGGCCGTCGCGTACAGGGCCGCGCGCCGCTCCTGGACGTACGCCGTGAACTCCGCCTCCGACGCCGGGGACGGCGTCTGCTGCTGGGCGGGAACCGCCCGGTACTGGTTCGCGTCAATGGCTACGACGTGGGCCGGCCGGGGCCGGGCGACCGCCACCGAACGGACACCCGCCCGGCGGTTCACATCGTGCAGCCGCGTGACAACCGCGCTGGTGGTGGTGCTGTGCAGCGTGTTCATCTCGCGCCCCCCGTCGTGGAGTGTGTCTGCTTCGGATCGCTGTGCGTTGAGTAGAAGCCTGCCCGGCCGACTTAACCGGGGTGTCCGTCGACTGTCACAGCACTGTCACAGGGACCCGTCCGAAGGACACCCGCGGACTCCGGCAGGATCCGGCCCCCCTGACGGTCGAACTCCCGACTGCCCATGGGACAGAATGAGCCCGTGCCTTTCCTGTTGCTGATCGAGGACGACGACGCCATCCGCACGGCCCTCGAACTCTCCCTGTCACGCCAGGGCCACCGTGTGGCCACCGCGGCGACGGGCGAGGACGGCCTGAAGCTGCTGCGTGAGCAGCGGCCGGACCTGATCGTGCTGGACGTGATGCTGCCCGGGATCGACGGCTTCGAGGTCTGCCGCCGGATCCGCCGCACCGACCAGCTGCCGATCATCCTGCTCACCGCGCGCAGCGACGACATCGACGTGGTCGTCGGCCTGGAGTCCGGAGCCGACGACTACGTGGTCAAGCCCGTCCAGGGGCGGGTCCTCGACGCCCGCATCCGGGCCGTACTGCGCCGCGGCGAACGCGAGTCGAGCGACTCGGCGAGCTTCGGCTCACTCGTCATCGACCGGGCCGCCATGACGGTGACGAAGAACGGCGAGGACCTCCAGCTCACGCCCACCGAGCTGAGGCTCCTGCTCGAACTGAGCCGCCGGCCGGGCCAGGCGCTCTCCCGCCAGCAGCTGCTGCGCCTGGTCTGGGAGCACGACTACCTCGGCGACTCGCGGCTCGTCGACGCCTGTGTCCAGCGGCTGCGCGCCAAGGTCGAGGACGTGCCGTCCTCGCCCACCCTGATCCGCACGGTCAGGGGCGTCGGATACCGCCTGGACTCCCCGCAGTGATCCGGTCGTTGCTCGCGGGCCGGCGCTGGACCAGCCTGCGGCTGCGGCTTCTCGTCGTCTTCGCCCTGGTCGCCCTGACCGCAGCCGTGTCCGCGTCCGGGATCGCCTACTGGCTCAACCGCGAGGCCGTGCTCACCCGCGTCCAGGATGCCGCCCTCGGCGACTTCCGGCAGGAGATGCAGAACCGTGCCGCCGCGCTGCCCGCCGACCCGACCCCGGAGGAGCTGCAGCGCACCGCCGAGCTGATGGCGGGCAGCAGCCCCGGCTACAGCGTCCTGCTCGTGCAGGAGGGCAAGGACAACCGCCTGACGTACGGCGCGGCCGGGCCCGACAACTTCCGGCTGACCGACGTGCCGAAGTCCCTGCAGAACGCGGTGAACGACCGGCAGAAGACGACGTCGGCGAACGACGCCGAATACCACGTGTACTGGCAGCGCACGAAGCCGCGCGGCAATCCGTACCTGGTCGGCGGCACGCGGATCGTGGGCGGCGGGCCGACCGGCTACATGTACAAGTCCCTCGCCCAGGAGCGGGACGACCTGAACGCGCTCGCCTGGTCGCTGACCATCGCGACGATCCTCGCCCTCCTCGGCTCCGCCCTGCTCGCGCAGGCCGCGGCCCGCACCGTGCTCAAGCCCGTCCAGCGGCTGGGCGACGCCGCGCGGCGGCTCGGCGAGGGCGAACTGGACCACCGCCTCGACGTGTCGGGCACCGACGAACTCGCCGACCTGTCGCGCACCTTCAACAAGACGGCCGAGGCGCTGGAGAAGAAGGTCGCCGACATGAGCGCGCGGGAGGAGTCCAGCCGGCGCTTCGTGGCGGACATGTCGCACGAACTGCGCACGCCGCTGACCGCGTTGACCGCGGTGGCCGAGGTCCTGGAGGAGGAGGTCGACGACCTCGACCCGATGATCGCCCCGGCGGTGACCCTGGTCGTCAGCGAGACCCGGCGCCTGAACGACCTGGTGGAGAACCTGATGGAGGTCACCCGCTTCGACGCGGGTACCGCCAAGCTGGTGCTGGACGACGTCAACGTCGCCGACCAGGTCACGGCCTGCATCGACGCCCGTGCCTGGCTCGACGCGGTCGAACTCGACGCCGGACGGGACATCGTGGTGCGGCTCGACCCGCGCCGGCTCGACGTGATCCTGGCCAATCTGATCGGCAACGCGCTCAAGCACGGCGGCTCGCCCGTGCGGGTGTCGGTGGCCGTGCAGGGAGATTGGCTGGTGATCGCGGTCCAGGACAACGGGCCGGGCATCCCCGAGGAGGTCCTGCCACACGTCTTCGACCGCTTCTACAAGGCCAGTGCGTCCCGCCCGAAGTCGGACGGGAGCGGGCTCGGCCTGTCGATCGCCGTGGAGAACGCGCACATCCACGGCGGCGACATCGCCGCGGCCAACGTGCCCGGTGGCGGGGCACTGTTCACCCTGAGGCTGCCGGTGGACGTGGGAAAGGCGATCACGGGTGATCCGGATGCGTAGGACCCTGCCGGCGGCGCCGGCCGTACTGCTCCCGCTCCTCGGGACGGCCCTGCTCGCGACGGCGGGCTGCGGGATCCGGGCGACGACGGTGCCCGTGGACGTGGGCGAGGCGCCGTCGCGCGTCTCGTGCGACACCCCGGCGCAGCAGCCGGGCGGGCAGAGCGGGGCGCCGGGCTTCCGCGCCACCGTGGAACTGGTCTGCGGATCGCAGCTGGTGGGCGTGGACCGGATCGTCTCGATGCCGGAGAAGGGCGCGCTGCGGGATCCCGTCGCGCAGGCCGCGCAGGCGCTGCTGGAAGCGCTGGAGCGGACGCCGACTGCGCAGGAGCGGGACGCCGGCTTCTCGACCGGGGTGCCGGCGGGGCTGACGGCGGGTGCGCCGAAGCCGGGCGACCCGGCGGGCACGGTGCGGCTCAGCCGCAAGCCGGAGGATCTGCCGCCGGTGGCGCTGTCGCAGATCGTGTGCACGCTGGCGGGCAGCGAGACGGTGTCGGCCGGCCCCGGACCGGTGGTCCTGGGCGGACCGGACGCCGATCCGCCGCGCGCGTGGGAGTGCACGGACGCGGTCCGCTCACGGCCGGAGTCGGTGCCGACACTGGGCGAGATCGTCCGGCCGACCGCGTCGCCGCGCTGAGCGGTCCGCCGCTCCCGGACGCGACGAGGCCCCCCGAGCGGGGCTCGGGGGGCCGGGGATCCGGCTGGGCAGGTTCCCGCCGGACGGGGCGGCAACCTGCCCCGGGGCCGGAGCCCCGGGGCCGGAAGCGGTGGGCGGCCGGGGAATCAGAGGCCCATGGCCGCCGCAAGGTCCTTCTTGACCGCGTCCAGGACTTCCTGGCCGGTGGTACGGGCCGACGCCAGGTCGGAGGCCTCGGGTACCGGTACGACGACCTCCAGGTAGCACTTCAGCTTGGGCTCCGTGCCCGACGGGCGGCAGATGACCCGGGCCTTGTACGCACCGTCCAGGTAGTAGCGCAGACCGTCCGTGGGCGGCAGCGACTCCGTGCCCCTGGTCAGGTCCTCCGCCGAGACGACCCGCAGGCCGGCCAGCGAGACCGGGGGTTCCGCGCGCAGCCGCGCCATGGCGTTCGCGATGACCGACAGGTCCGACACACGGACCGAGAGCTGGTCGGTGGCGTGCAGCCCGTGGGCCATCGCCAGGTCGTCGAGCAGGTCGGTCAGGCTGCGGCCCTGTTCCTTGAGCTCCGAGGCCAGTTCGGCCACCAGCAGGGCGGCGGTCACGCCGTCCTTGTCGCGGACGCCCTCGGGGTCCACGCAGTAGCCGAGCGCCTCCTCGTAGCCGTAGCGCAGGCCGTCGACGCGGGCGATCCACTTGAAGCCCGTGAGGGTCTCCTCGTAGCCGACGCCCGCCGCCTCCGCGATCCGGCCCAGGAGGCTGGAGGAGACGATGGACTCGGCGAACACGCCGGTCGCGCCCTTGTGGACCAGGTGCGCCGCGAGTAGCGCGCCGACCTCGTCGCCGCGCAGCATCCGCCAGCCGTCGGCGGTGGGGACGGCCACCGCGCAACGGTCCGCGTCCGGGTCGTTCGCGATCACGATGTCCGGCTGGACCTCGGCAGCCCTGGCGAAGGCCAGGTCCATCGCGCCCGGCTCCTCGGGGTTGGGGAACGCCACCGTCGGGAAGGCCGGGTCCGGTTCGGCCTGCTCGGCGACCAGGACCGGTTCCGGGAAGCCGTGCCGGGCGAAGGCCGCCATCACGACGTCCTTGCCGACGCCGTGCATGGCCGTGTAGACGGTCCGCACACCGCGGGGGGAACCGGGAGTCAGCACCGCGTCCGTACGGGCCAGGTAGGCCTCCAGGACCTCGTCGCCGAGGTCCTCCCAGCCGGAGTCCGGGCGGGGGACCGAGGCGAGCGCGCCGACGCCGGCGATCTCCGCCGCGATCTCCGCGTCGGCCGGGGAGACGATCTGCGAGCCGTCACCGAGGTAGACCTTGTAGCCGTTGTCCCGGGGCGGGTTGTGGCTCGCGGTCACCTCGACGCCGGCCACGGCGCCCAGGTGCCTTATGGCGTAGGCGAGGACGGGCGTGGGCAGCGGGCGGGGCAGGACGGCCGCGCGCAGCCCGGCGCCGGTCATCACGGCCGCGGTGTCGCGGGCGAAGTCCGCCGACTTGTAGCGGGCGTCGTAGCCGACGACGACCAGGCCGCCGGCGTGGCCCTGGCCCTTCAGGTAGGCCGCGAGGCCCGCCGCGGCCCGGATGACCACGCTGCGGTTCATCCGCATCGGGCCCGCGCCGATCTCACCGCGCAGTCCGGCGGTGCCGAACTGCAGGGTGCCGGAGAACCGGTCGGCGAGCTCCGCCGTGTCGCCCGCGTCGAGGAGCGCGGCGAGCTCGGCCGCGGTCTCCGGGTCGGGGTCCTCCGCCAGCCAGGCCTGCGCCCGGGTGATCAGGTCGTCCTGTTCCTGCACTACTTCCGCCTTACCTCTCGTACGGTCCCGGGGCCTCAGATGCGGGCGAGGACCTGGGTCAGCAGCTTGCCCATGCGCGCGGCCGAGTCGCGGCCGGCCTGGAGGACCTCTTCGTGGTTCAGCGGCTCGCCGGAGATGCCCGCCGCCAGGTTGGTGACCAGGGAGATGCCGAGCACTTCGGCGCCGGCCTCGCGGGCGGCGATGGCCTCCAGCACGGTGGACATGCCGACCAGGTCGGCGCCCATGACGCGGATCATGTTGATCTCGGCCGGGGTCTCGTAGTGCGGGCCGGGGAACTGGACGTACACGCCCTCCTCCAGGGAGGGGTCGATCTCCTTGCACAGCGCGCGCAGCGCGGGCGAGTACAGGTTCGTCAGGTCCACGAAGTTCGCGCCGATGATCGGCGAAGTGGCCGTCATGTTGATGTGGTCGCTGATCAGCACCGGCTGGCCGGGCTGCATGCCCTCGCGCAGACCACCGCAGCCGTTGGTCAGCACGACGGTCTTGCAGCCCGCGGCGACGGCGGTACGGACACCGTGGGCGACGGCGGCGACGCCACGGCCCTCGTAGTAGTGGGTGCGGCCCAGGAAGACCAGCGCGCGCTTGTCGCCGATCTTGTACGAGCGGACCTTGCCGCCGTGTCCTTCGACGGCGGCCGGGGGGAACCCGGGCAGCTCGGTGACGAGGAACTCGGCCTCGGGGGCGCCCAGGGCCTCGGCGGCCGGGGCCCAGCCGGAGCCCATGACGAGGGCGACATCGTGGGTCTCGGCGCCGGTGAGCTCCCGCAGGCGGGCGGCTGCGGCGTCGGCGGCGGCGGTGGGATCGGTAACAGATGCGTTCACGCAGACGAGCGTAGCCGCTCATTGCCTACGCGCGTAGATGGCACAGCTCACCATGCTCGGATCGTTGTGTTGTCGTTTCCCACCACCTACCCGTCCACACCGGCGGTGACCTGCGATGACCTGCGGTGATGGGTCGGACGGCCAACCGGTGCGGGTCCTGCCGGGGAATTCAGCAGGGGCGCTTGCGCAGCTCCATCACGTAGTCGTGCGGAGCGCCGGCGGACTCGGCTGCGTCGGCGATCTCGCCCAGGTAGCGCGCCGAGGGCAGACCGCCCTCGTAGCCGTTGAGCACGTAGCACCAGGCGGCCTCGTCGCCGTCCAGGGTGTGCACCCGGATCCGCATGCGCCGGTAGATGTCGAGCCCGACGCCCTCCCAGCGGTCCATCGAGTCCTCGTCCAGCGGAGCGATGTCGTAGAGGGCGACGAAGACCTGCTGACGGGGGGCTTCCACGATCGTGGCGAGGGAGCCCTCCCAGCCCATCTGCTCGCCGCCGAAGGTCAGCCGCCAGTCGTTGATCCAGCCCGTGCCGCGCAGCGGCGAATGGGGGGCGCGGCGCGTCATCAGCCGCGGGTCGAGGTTGCCGGCGTACGCGGCGTAGAGCGACATGGGGTCGAGGGTACGGGAGGGGCGGTCGTGGGGGAGCGCCCGGCCGGGCGTACCCCCGGACGGAGTCCCGCGGCGGGACCGGGCGCGAAGCACCTTGAAGCGTGCGGGACAATGGAGCACGGAATGCATCCCCCGGGGAGAACCCCCGGAACACCGGCCGGGGCGGCAGCCGGCCGGGTAGACGTGAGGCGGACTTTTCGTGACCCGGATCGTGATCATCGGCGGCGGACCCGGCGGGTATGAGGCGGCGCTGGTCGGCGCCCAGCTCGGCGCGGAGGTGACCGTCGTGGACTGCGACGGTCTGGGCGGGGCGTCGGTCCTGACCGACTGCGTACCTTCCAAGACTCTGATCGCGACCGCCGAGGTGATGACCACCTTCGACTCCTCCTACGAGGAGCTGGGGATCATCGTCGCCGACGACACGCCGCACGTCGAGCAGGCGGCGCGCGTCGTGGGCGTGGACCTCGGCAAGGTGAACCGGCGCGTCAAGCGCCTCGCGCTCGCCCAGTCGCACGACATCACCGCTTCTGTCACCCGGGCCGGCGCCAAGGTCATGCGCGGCCGCGGCAAGCTGGGCGGCCCGCAGGGCATCGACGGCACCCGGGACGTCATCGTCACCGCGGCGGACGGCACCGAGACGATCCTGACGGCCGACGCCGTCCTCATCGCCACCGGCGGCACCCCGCGCGAGATCCCCGACGCCCAGCCCGACGGCGAGCGCATCCTGAACTGGACGCAGGTCTACGACCTGGACGAGCTCCCCGAGGAGCTCATCGTGGTCGGTTCGGGTGTCACCGGTGCCGAGTTCGCCGGCGCGTACCAGGCGCTCGGCTCCCGGGTCACCCTGGTGTCCTCCCGCGACCGCGTGCTGCCGGGCGAGGACCCCGACGCGGCCGCCGTCCTGGAGGACGTCTTCCGGCGCCGCGGCATGAACGTCGTCGGGCGCTCGCGCGCCGAGTCCGCCAAGCGGGTCGGCGACCGCGTCGAGGTGACCCTCTCCGACGGCCGGGTGCTGACCGGCACTCACTGTCTGATGGCGGTCGGCGCGATCCCGAACACGCAGAACATGAACCTGGAGGAGTCCGGCGTCCGCCTCAAGGACTCCGGGCACATCTGGACCGACAAGGTCTCGCGCACCTCCGCGCCGGGCGTCTACGCCGCCGGTGACGTCACGGGCGTCTTCGCGCTCGCGTCCGTCGCCGCCATGCAGGGGCGCATCGCGATGTACCACTTCCTCGGCGACGCGGTGGCCCCGCTGAACCTGAAGACGGTGTCCTCGAACGTCTTCACCGACCCGGAGATCGCCACCGTCGGCTACACCCAGGCGGACGTGGACGCGGGCAAGATCGACGCCCGGGTCGTGAAGCTTCCGCTGCTGCGCAACCCGCGCGCCAAGATGCAGGGCATCCGGGACGGCTTCGTGAAGATGTTCTGCCGCCCGGGCACCGGCATCGTGGTCGGCGGTGTGGTCGTCTCCCCGCGCGCGAGCGAGCTCATCCACCCGATCTCGATCGCCGTCGACAACAATCTGACGGTCGAGCAGATCGCAAACGCGTTCACCGTGTACCCCTCACTGTCGGGGTCGATCGCCGAGGTGGCGCGCCAGTTGCACACGCGGAAGACCGCCGGAGAGGCCTGAGCAACCTCAACCGCCCCACGCCCCAAGGGTGTTGGGGCGGTACACGGTCGCGTGGTCGTACGTTCACCCACCCCTCGGGCTGCGTATACCACTAGTCGCCCCGCCATATGGACAACTTCGGTATTCCGGCGCAAAGAGCTGAAACCAGACGGTCGTTGGGGTTACTGTCAGTTTCGTGTTCGCTGCAGAACGTCGCCAATTGATCCTCGAAATGGTGCGGGCCAACGGAGCGGTGTCGCTCCGGGAGCTCGCCCGTGTCGTCCAGACCTCCGAAGTGACCGTACGGCGGGACGTGCGGGCGCTGGAGGCCGAAGGACTCCTCGACCGCCGGCACGGCGGTGCGGTCTTGCCGGGCGGTTTCACGCGGGAGTCCGGCTTTCCGCAAAAGTCCCATCTCGCGACGGCGGAGAAGACCGCCATCGCCGATGTCGCGGCCGGCCTCGTCGAAGAGGGCGAGGCCGTCGTCGTCGGCGCGGGCACCACGACGCAGGAGCTGGCCCGCCGGCTCGCCCGCGTGCCCGGCCTGACCGTCGTCACCAACTCCCTCCTGGTCGCCCAGGCGCTGGCCCACGCCAACCGGGTCGAGGTCGTCATGACCGGCGGCACCCTGCGCGGGTCCAACTACGCCCTCGTCGGCAGCGGGGCCGAGCAGTCCCTCCAGGGACTGCGGGTCTCCCGTGCCTTCCTGTCGGGCAGCGGTCTGACGGCGGAGCGCGGCCTGTCCACGTCCAACATGCTCAGCGCGAGCGTGGACCGGGCGCTGGTGCAGGCGGCCGCGGAGGTGGTGGTCCTGGCGGACCACACCAAGCTCGGCACGGACACCATGTTCCAGACGGTGCCGACGGACGTGATGACCCGCCTGGTCACGGACGAACCCCCGCCGCACGACGACCGCGCCGCCACCGAGCTCCAGGCCCTGGCCGACCAGGGCGTCCAGATCACGGTGGCGGGCGGCCAGGCCGCGGCCCCCGGCGGCGTGGACGGCCTGGGCGCCCGCCGCCCACGCCGCGACTCCCCCCTCCCGGTTCAGCGCCGCGGCGGCCCGACGGCCCAGCTGCGCAGCGCGTCGGCTCTGACGGACCCGGGTGAACGGGAGCGCGAACGGGCCCGCGTGGCGGACATGCGGCGCCGGTAGCGGTGCTGGAGGTCGGGATGTCCCGGGCCGCGTGAAGCGGCGATGCGCGGTGGCGGGCCGGGCGCCGAACACCGGCGGCAACCGGGGCGGCCGGCTCACCGGGTTCCACAGGAGCCGGATGCTTCGGCGGAACAGCACCCCCGACCGGCACAACGCCGCGCGGCCGTCACGTCACGGGAGACTCCCTCCGAGCCCCGACCGGTGCGGCCGACCTGGCGGCCTGCTCGATCTTCGCGCGGTAGGCCGCACGGGCTTCCTGGTCGATCTGCTGCTCGTGTTCGGAACGCAGCCCGGTCCGGCCGTCGAGGCTCTCGCGCAGGATGTCGGCGTGTCCGGCATGCCGGACGGACTCGCCGAGGACATGGACCATGACGGCGAACAGGTTCGTGTCGGCATGAGGCTCCGGCCACCACGGCACCCGGCCGGGGGCGTCCAGGGAAAGCTCGCCGATCGTCGCGTCCGCGTGTTCCCAGGTACGCCGGTAGAACGCGATGATCTGATCGCGGGTCTCGTCCTCGGTCGCCCACAGATCACTGTCGTGGGCGTCCTGCCACCTGGGCAGCGGTTCCGGGGAGGTGCGGTCGAAGACCTCGCCGAAGTACCTGGCCTCGACCGTCGCCAGGTGTTTGACCAGGCCGAGGAGGTTGGTCCCGGTCGCTGTCAGAGGGCGACGGGCATCGTATTCGGACAGGCCGTCGAGCTTCCAGAGGAGTGCCGCGCGGTCCCGCCGCAGTCTCCCGTGCAGGTGGTCCTTCGCGAATTCGTCCATCATGCGGCATGAGCCTGCCATCGACCGCTTACGGCCTCAAGATCCGCTACCCGGCCCGCGGCGGCCGGGCCCGGCCCGACGGCGGCTTCAACGACCACCTGAGGAACTGGGAGGCGACCCCGGGCACCTGGTGACGGGTGGGCCGCCCCGCACATGACACCGGCCCCCGGGACCCGAACGGGTCCCGGGGGCCGGTGTCATGTGCGGGGCGGGCGTCAGTCCTTGATCTCGCAGATCGTGGCGCCCGAGGTGACCGAGGCGCCGACCTCGGCGGTGAGGCCGACGATGGTGCCGGAGCGGTGCGCGTTGAGCGGCTGCTCCATCTTCATCGCTTCGAGCACGACGATCAGTTCGCCCTCGGTGACCTGCTGGCCCTCCTCGACCGCGACCTTGACGATCGTGCCCTGCATCGGGGAGGCGAGCGTGTCGCCGGAGGCGGCCGGCCCGGACTTCTTGGCCGCGCGGCGCTTCGGCTTGGCGCCGCCCGCGGCGGCCGTGCGGGCCAGGGTCATGCCGAGCGAGGACGGCAGCGAGACCTCCAGGCGCTTGCCGCCGACCTCGACGACGACCGTCTCGCGGCCCGGCTCGTCCTCGGTCTCCTCGGCCGCGGGAGCCGTGAACGCCGGGATCTCGTTGACGAACTCGGTCTCGATCCAGCGCGTGTAGACGGTGAAGGGGCTGCCGTCGGTGGGGGCGAACGCCGGGTCGGCGACGACCGCACGGTGGAAGGGGATGGCCGTGGCCATGCCCTCGACCTCGAACTCGGCGAGCGCCCGGGCGGCGCGCTGCAGCGCCTGCTCGCGGGTGGCGCCGGTGACGATCAGCTTGGCCAGCAGCGAGTCCCAGGCCGGGCCGATGACGGAGCCGGACTCGACGCCCGCGTCGAGGCGGACGCCCGGGCCCGTCGGCGCGACGAACTTCGTCACCGTGCCGGGCGCCGGGAGGAAGCCGCGGCCCGGGTCCTCGCCGTTGATGCGGAACTCGAAGGAGTGGCCGCGCAGCACCGGGTCGCCGTACCCGAGCTCCTCGCCGTCGGCGATGCGGAACATCTCGCGGACCAGGTCGATGCCGGCGACCTCCTCGGTCACCGGGTGCTCGACCTGGAGGCGGGTGTTGACCTCCAGGAAGGAGATCAGGCCGTCGGCGGAGACCAGGAACTCGACGGTGCCGGCACCCACGTAGCCGGCTTCCTTCAGGATGGCCTTGGACGCGGCGTACAGCTCCGCGTTCTGAGCCTCGGTCAGGAACGGTGCGGGAGCCTCCTCCACCAGCTTCTGGTGGCGGCGCTGGAGGGAGCAGTCACGGGTCGAGACCACGACGACGTTGCCGTGCGAGTCGGCCAGGCACTGGGTCTCGACGTGGCGCGGCTTGTCGAGGTAGCGCTCGACGAAGCACTCGCCGCGGCCGAAGGCGGCGACGGCCTCGCGGACGGCGGATTCGTAGAGCTCCGGCACCTCTTCGAGGGTGCGGGCGACCTTCAGGCCGCGGCCGCCACCGCCGAAGGCCGCCTTGATGGCGATCGGCAGGCCGTGCTCCTTGGCGAAGGCGACGACCTCGTCGGCCCCGGAGACCGGGTCCGGCGTGCCGGCGACCAGCGGCGCACCGGCGCGCTGGGCGATGTGGCGGGCGGCCACCTTGTCACCGAGGTCGCGGATCGCCTGCGGCGGCGGGCCGATCCAGGTCAGGCCGGCGTCGATCACGGCCTGGGCGAAGTCGGCGTTCTCGGACAGGAAGCCGTATCCGGGGTGGATGGCGTCCGCACCCGAGTCGGCGGCGGCCTGGAGGACCTTGGAGATGTCCAGGTAGCTGGCGGCCGGGGTGTCACCGCCCAACGCGAAAGCTTCGTCGGCCGCGCGGACGTGCAGAGCGTCCCGGTCCGGATCGGCGTAGACGGCTACGCTCGCGATCCCGGCGTCCCGGCAGGCCCGAGCAACGCGGACAGCGATTTCGCCACGGTTGGCGATGAGCACCTTGCGCACGATGGCTCCCTCCTTGAAACAAGCTGAGTTTAGGGACAGCCCACACGGCCTTTCGACCCTTCCCCGGTGGTGACCTTGCCCACACAGAGTGTGATGCGAGGCCCGCTCCGCCGGAGAACCCTTGTGGCGCCCCAGGTCAGGGGGATCCCCGACTGCACAGTAACCCCGTCATGTAGCCAAGGTCTCTGTCTCCCCGGTCAGCGGCCCCGGGTGATTCTTTGTCGAGTCCCTACGAACGGCCCACACTTTCTTTGCTGCCGAGCGAGGAGTTGTCCCCTTGTTTACTGATTGGTAGCTCCGACGTCCCGCGGGGCGAACCGGGACAACACCGTACCCACAGCGAGGCGGCCGACCGCGGTCCCGCCGGGCCGCCGCGCGGCGGGCGTGTACTCCGGACGGGCGACCTCGGCCGATCCCTTGCCCACCGGGCTACCCGTTAGTAGCCTCCAGGCGTCGAACGGGCGTATGGCGCTTGGGGGGTGGGTGCACGTGGTGCGAAGACTCGTGGCCGGACTGGCCGCGATCGTGCTGGTCGCGGAAGCCGCCGTGCTGGTGCTCGTCCACATCGTGCTGGGCCGGACCACGGCCAACCAGTCGATGTCCATCGCCGGCAGCGACCCTGACGTGATGTCCAAGGCCACCTACGCCATGGGGGCGGGCATGGGCGCCTTCCTCCTGCTGTGCGCCGTCCTCGCCGCCCTCGCCGCGCTGCGCGACCGCCCGCCGGGCCGCTTCGCCCGCGTCGTGCTCGTCGCAGCCGCCGTCACCCACGGGATGCTCGGCGTACTCGCCGTCGGCCTGGTCGGCTGGGCGGCCTTCGCGACGCTGATGCTGATCCTGTGTCTGCTCGTACTGGTCCTGACGCTCTACCCCGCCTCCCGGCAGGGTGACGGCGGCGGACCCGTCGAGGACGCCCCGCCGCCGGTCGGGGGGCTCAGGCCCACAAGTCCGTGATGGACACGTCCAGTTCGCCCAGCAGGGAGCGCAGCAGCGGCATGGACAGCCCGATCACGTTGCCGTGATCCCCGTCGATGCCGTCGACGAACGGCGCCGACAGCCCGTCCAAGGTGAAGGCGCCGGCCACGTGCAGCGGCTCGCCGCTGGCCACGTACGCCGCCACCTCCGCGTCCGTCGGCTCGCCGAAGCGGACCGTCGTCGACGCCGTGGCCGAGACCTGCCGCCCGGTCGCCGTGTCGATCACGCAGTGCCCCGTGCGCAGCACGCCCGCCCGGCCGCGCATCGCCTTCCAGCGCGCGGTCGCCTCCTCGGCGTCCGCAGGCTTGCCCAACGCCTCGCCGTCCAGCTCCAGCACCGAGTCGCAGCCGATCACCAGGGCGCCCGAGGCCTCGTCCAGGGCCGCCACGACGGCCGCCTTGGCCTCGGCCAGCGCCAGCGCGAGCTCGGCCGGCTCGTCGTGGTCCAGGGTGTCCTCGTCGAAACCACTGACGATCACGTGCGGGGCGAGACCGGCCTGCCGCAGCAGGTTCAGCCGGGCGGGGGAGGCGGAGGCGAGGACGAGCTTGCGCCCGCTCGCGGGCCGGGGTGTGGCAGTCATGCACGCCATCGTAGGTGCGCCCGGGGACGGCTCAGAAGTGGCGCACACCGAGGACGTAGACCACCACGAGCATCGCGACGGCGAGCACCACGGTGAGCCGCCGGATCATCGCCTGCGCGTCGCGCATCTCCTCGGGCGGCTCGTTCTTCGGGTCGGACCAGAGCATGTTCCGATCCTGGCCCCGGGAGGGGGTGCGGCGCCTGAGTACGGGTACTCAAGCGCCGCAGCGTGTTCACGCCGTGCCGGCCCCGGCTATCCGGGCCAGTACGTCCGCCCCCAGGCCCGGGGCCCCGGCTGCGGCAGCCGCCGCCGTGCCACCCGGGCCGGCGTCGACCACTCGTCCGCGACCTCCGGGGCGCCCGGGGGCGGCGACGAGGCCAGCAGCGCCGCGCGCGCCCGGACCACCGCCAGTGCGGCGGCCAGCTCCTCCGGGGTCGGATTGCCCTTGACGACCTTGATCACCACGGTGACCTCCTGGAGGGACTAGAGGGGGATGTTGCCGTGCTTCTTCGGCGGCAGGGACTCCCGCTTGGTGCGCAGCTGCCGCAGCCCCTTCACCACGTGCGCACGGGTCTCCGACGGCATGGTCACCGCGTCGATGTAGCCGCGCTCGGCCGCCGTGTACGGGTTGAGCAGGGTGTCCTCGTACTCGGCGATGAGCCGGGTCCGGGTCTCCTCCACCTCCTCGGGAGCGGTCTCGGCGAGGGTGCGGCGGTGCAGGATGTTCACCGCGCCCTGCGCGCCCATGACGGCGATCTGAGCCGTCGGCCAGGCCAGGTTCAGGTCCGCGCCGAGGTGCTTGGAGCCCATGACGTCGTAGGCGCCGCCGAAGGCCTTGCGGGTGATGACGGTGATCAGGGGGACGGTGGCCTCCGCGTACGCGTAGATCAGCTTGGCGCCGCGCCGGATGATTCCGTTGTACTCCTGGTCGGTGCCCGGGAGGAAGCCCGGCACGTCCACGAACGTCAGCACCGGGATGTTGAAGGCGTCGCACGTCCGTACGAAGCGGGCCGCCTTCTCGGAGGCGTCGATGTCCAGGCAGCCCGCGAACTGCATCGGCTGGTTGGCGACCACGCCCACCGGGTGGCCCTCGACCCGGCCGAAACCGGTCAGGATGTTCGGCGCGAAGAGCGACTGGGTCTCCAGGAACTCCGCGTCGTCGAGCACGTGCTCGATCACGGTGTGCATGTCGTACGGCTGGTTCGCGCTGTCCGGGATCAGCACGTCGAGTTCGCGGTCGCCGTCGGAGACCTCGGTGTCGGCCTCCTCCGGGAAGGCGGGCGGCTCGGAGAGGTTGTTCGACGGGAGGTAGGACAGGAGCGACTTCACGTACTCGATGGCGTCCTTCTCGTCGCCCGCCATGTGGTGCGCGACGCCGGACGTGCTGTTGTGCGTGCGCGCACCGCCGAGCTCCTCGAAGCCGACGTCCTCGCCGGTGACCGTCTTGATGACGTCCGGGCCGGTGATGAACATGTGCGAGGTCTGGTCCACCATCACCGTGAAGTCGGTGATCGCGGGCGAGTACACGGCTCCGCCTGCGCAGGGACCGACGACCAGGCTGATCTGCGGGATCACACCCGAGGCGTGGACGTTGCGGCGGAAGATCTCGCCGTACATGCCGAGCGCGCTGACGCCCTCCTGGATGCGGGCGCCGCCGGAGTCGTTGATGCCGACGAGCGGGCAGCCGGTCTTCAGCGCGAAGTCCATGACCTTCATGATCTTCTGGCCGAAGGTCTCGCCGAGGGCTCCGCCGAAGACGGTGAAGTCCTGCGAGAAGACGGCCACGGGGCGGCCGTCGACCGTGCCGTAGCCGGTGACGACGCCGTCGCCGTAGGGCCGGGTCTTCTCCAGCCCGAAGTTGGTGGAGCGGTGCCGGGCGAATTCGTCCAGCTCGACGAAGGATCCTTCGTCCAGCAGCAGGGCCACCCGCTCACGCGCCGTCAGCTTGCCCTTGGCGTGCTGCTTCTCCACGGCACGGGCGGAACCGGCGTGGGTGGCTTCGTCGATGCGGCGCTGCAGATCCGCGATCTTGCCCGCGGTGGTGTGCATGTCGATCGGCTCTGACGGATGTGACATCGGGGTCGCGGCTCCCTGCGTGGTGTCAACTGCCTGGTCAATTGATTGACTACTGCTGGCTACTGGTGCGTAGCGTATCGGCGGGCATGGCGCTCGGCAGTGCGGCGTTTGACACACCTACATTGGGTTGCATGACGCCATCAGATGCATCAGCCGGAGCCTCCGCAGGTCGTTGGTCGAGCCTGGACCGGCCGCCGCTCAACGCCGCGGCGCTGCGGCGGGCCCTCGTCACCGGGGACGGGCTGTGGACCTCCGTGGAGGTGGTCGCCTCCACCGGGTCCACCAATACCGACCTTGCCACGCGGGCGGCCGAGCTGCCCGAGGGGGCCGTGCTCGTCGCGGAGGAGCAGAGCGCCGGACGCGGCAGGCTCGACCGGAGCTGGGTCGCCCCGGCCCGGTCCGGGCTGTTCTTCTCCGTGCTGTTCAAGCCGGGCGACGCGGTGCCGCAGGAGCAGTGGGGGTGGCTGACCCTCCTGGCCGGCGTGGCCACCGCGACCGGGCTCTCCCGGGCCGCCGGCGTGGACACCGCCCTCAAGTGGCCCAACGACCTGCTGGTCGCCGTGGAGGGGGAGGAGCGCAAGGCCGGCGGCATCCTCGCCGAGCGGGTCGAGGACGGTGTGGTCGTCGGGATCGGGCTCAATGTCACCCTCACCGAGGACGAGCTCCCGGTGCCGGCCGCCGGATCGCTGCTGCTGGCCAAGGCCACCGTGACCGACCGCGAGCCGCTGCTGAAGGCCGTGCTGCGGTCCCTGGAGGAGTGGTACGGGAACTGGCGTGCCGCCGGGGGCGACCCGGCGGCCAGCGGCCTGCAGGAGACCTACGCGGCGGGTTGCGCCACCCTCGGCCGGCACGTGCGTGCCGAGCTCCCGGGCGGGCGCACCCTCACCGGAACGGCCGAAGCCGTCGATTCCGATGGCCGCCTGGTGATCCGTACGGCCGAGGGGACCCACGAGGCGGTGGGGGCGGGCGACGTGGTCCACCTGCGGTCCGTGCACTGACGGGGGCGGGGCCGGGCGTGCGGCGGAATGCATCGAATGAGGCGTTTCGGGTGCGCGCGGCCCCCGCGTCGCCTCGGGGAGCCCCGGGCCGGACCCGGATCGGAGCAGGGGAGGGGGAGTGAGCTACGGCACACCTGCCGTATGGTTTAGGCGATCCCGCTGCTCGTGGTGATCAACCGGTTCGGCAGGGCAGTGCGCACGGAATGGACAGGAGGCGGCCCTTGACCGTCGACGACTCTGCCTCCGGCGCGTCCGCCCCCGGGCCCACCGGTCCGGGCACCCCGATCGGGCGCGACCAGCACACTCCCCACCACGAGGTGGATCACACCGTGCAGCCGACGGCGGATCCCCTCGCGATCCGCCTGGAGCAGCTGATCCTCGGCGCGGAGCGCCGTTACACGCCCTTCCAGGCCGCCCGCAGCGCCGGGGTGTCGATGGAGCTCGCCTCCCGCTTCTGGCGGGCCATGGGCTTCGCCGACATCGGCCAGGCGAGGGCGCTGACGGAGGCGGACGTGCTGGCCCTGCGCCGACTCGCCGGCCTGGTGGAGGCAGGGCTGCTGTCCGAGCCGATGGCGGTGCAGGTGGCGCGGTCCACCGGGCAGACCACGGCGCGGCTGGCGGAGTGGCAGATCGACTCGTTCCTGGAGGGGCTCACGGAGCCGCCGGAGCCGGGCATGACCCGTACGGAGGTCACATACCCCCTGGTCGAGCTGCTTCTGCCGGAGCTGGAGGAGTTCCTCGTCTACGTCTGGCGGCGCCAGCTGGCGGCGGCCACCGGGCGGGTGGTGCAGGTGGCGGACGACGAGGAGATGGTGGACCGGCGGCTGGCGGTGGGCTTCGCCGATCTGGTGGGCTTCACCCGTCTGACGCGCCGGCTGGAGGAGGAGGAGCTCGGTGAGCTGGTCGAGTCCTTCGAGACGACCGCGGCGGACCTGGTGGCCGCGTATGGCGGCCGGCTGATCAAGACCCTCGGCGACGAGGTGCTGTACTGCGCCGACGACGCGGCGACCGCCGCGGAGATCGCGCTGCGGCTCATCGAGACGATGGAGGCGGATCCGCAGATGCCCGAGCTGCGGGTCGGGATCGCCTTCGGGACGGTGACGACCCGGATGGGTGATGTCTTCGGGACCACGGTGAACCTGGCGAGCCGTTTGACGTCGATAGCCCCCAAGGACGCCGTGCTGGTGGACGGGGCGATGGCCGAGGAGCTCTCCCGGACCGGCGCCGCGCCGGTGTCGGAGAAGGAGGCGGAGGCGGAGCCCGACGAGGGTGCGGCCTACCGGTTCGCCCTCCAGCCGATGTGGCAGCGGCCGGTGCGCGGTCTGGGCGTCGTGGAGCCCTGGTCGCTGACGCGCCGCAAGCGCCGCTGACGTGCGGCAGGCGCCGCCGGCGTGCGGCAGCCGCCGCCGGCGTGCGGCAGCCGCACGGCCGGGTCCGGCGGCGGCACCGCGACGGGCCACTGGCCGTCCCCGCCGGTGGGGGCACCCCCTAGTATCCCGGGGTAACGTTCGTTAACCGGGAGGGTCCTATGGCGTCCGAGTTCGAGTCGGAGTTCGTGGCGGTTCGCCGTCACGAGGGCGGGGTTGCGGAGCTGGTCCTGGACCGCCCCAAGGCCATGAACGCGGTCTCGACCGGCATGGCCCGGGCCATCGGCGCGGCCTGCGCCGCGCTGGCCGCGGACCGTTCCGTGCGGGTGGTCGTGCTCTCCTCCGCCGCGGAGCGGGCCTTCTGCGTGGGGGCCGACCTCAAGGAGCGCAACTCCTTCTCCGACGCCGAGCTGACGCGGCAGCGGCCGACCACGCGCGGGGCCTACGGCGGCGTGATGGAGCTGCCGATGCCCACGATCGCGGCCGTTCACGGGTTCGCGCTGGGCGGCGGCTTCGAGCTGGCCCTGGCCTGCGACGTGATCGTCGCCGACGAGACCGCGGTGGTCGGTCTGCCCGAGGTCTCCGTCGGTGTGATCCCGGGCGGCGGCGGTACGCAGCTGCTGCCGCGCCGGGTGGGCGCCGCGCGGGCCGCCGAGCTGATCTTCACCGCGCGCCGGGTGGAGGCCGCCGAGGCGCTCTCCCTGGGGCTGCTGGACTCCGTGGTGCCGGCCGGCCGGGACACGGCCGAGGCGCTGGCCCTGGCGTCGCGGATGGCCGCGAACTCGCCGGTGGGCCTGCGGGCCGCCAAGCGCGCGCTGCGGCTGGGGCACGGGACGGACCTGGCGACCGGTCTGGAGATCGAGGACGCCGCCTGGCGGACGGTCGCCCTCTCCGGCGACCGCGTGGAGGGCGTGGCGGCCTTCAACGAGAAGCGCAAGCCGAACTGGCCGGGGGAGTAGGCATTGGACCGGGGGCCCGGACGGGCCTCCGGTCGTCCTGCCGGCGAGCGTGCCGGCAGGGAAACTCGCGCCAATTATCTCAAAATCCGACAAAACTCCCTAACCTGGGGTGATGGGAGCTGACGGGCGGCTGCGAGCCGTGGTGGGCCTCGCCCAGGCGATGGCCGCGGCGGGCACGCCGCGCGACAGTGTGCGTGCGGCCGCGCGGGGCGCGCGCCTGGCGATGGACGGCTCGTTCGCCGCGATCTCCGCGTGGGAGCGGGAGCGCGGGTGTCTGCGCGTCCTCGTCAACGAGGGCGAGCGGCGGGCGGGGGAGGAGGAGTTCCCCGAGGACGAGTCCTATCCGGTGCACGACTTCCCCGAGATCACCGAGTTCCTGCACGAGCGCTGGGTGGGCGGCGGCGGTCCGCATGCCTGGGTCGAGAGCGCCGTCGGCGACCGGCCGGGGCGGCGCGGCGAGGCCCTGCGCCGTCGGGGCCGGGGGACGTGCGTGGTCGCGCCCGTGGTGCTCAGCGGGCGTGCCTGGGGCGAGCTGTACGTCGCCCGGGACGAGGGGCTGCCCGACTTCGACGAGGACGACGCGGAGTTCGCCACCGTGCTCGCCGCCGTGGTCGCGGCCGGCCTCGCGCAGAACGAGCGCCTGGAGGAGGCGCGGCGGCTCGCCTTCACCGACCCGCTGACCGGGCTCGCCAACCGTCGGGCGGTCGACATGCGCCTCGACGAGGCCCTGGAGGAGCACCGCCGGACCGGTGTCGTCGTCAGCCTCGTCGTCTGCGACCTGAACGGGCTGAAGAAGGTCAACGACACCCTCGGGCACGCTATGGGTGACCGGCTGCTGGAGCGGTTCGGATCGGTGCTGAGCCTGTGCGGGGCCATACTCCCGGGCGCGCTGGTCGCCCGCTTGGGCGGCGACGAGTTCTGCCTGGTCGGGGTCGGCCCGCCGGCCGATGACGTGGTCCGGGTCAGCGAGGAGCTGTGTACGCGCGCCGCCGGGTTGGAGCTGGGCGAGGGCGTGGCCTGCGGGGTGGCCTCCACCGGGGACCCGATCGGGCCGGTGAAGTCCTCCCGGAGGCTGTTTCGCCTCGCGGACGCCGCCCAGTACAAGGCGAAGGCGGCGCGGTCGGCGGGGCCGGTGGTGGCGGGCCGGGACACCGCGGTGGTCCGGCTGGCGGACGCCGCCGCCCAGGAGGCCCCGGGGGAGCGGCGGCGCTTCCGTGGCCGGCGGTGACCGCGGGCGGCGGGCGGCGGCCGCGGAGCCGGGCGTCCGGCCGTCCTCGCGGACCCGGGGCCCGGCGCGTCCGTGCGTAAGGGGTCCAGTGGCTGCCCGATCGTGACAGTTCCAACTAGTGACATGAAGCGATTCAATCCGTAGGGTGCTGAATATGGATATGCACACTGTCGTGGTGGGGACGTCCGGTACCACCGCCGAGGACGTCATCGCCGTTGCCCGCGGCAACGCACGGGTCGAGCTGTCCGGCGAGGCGCTCGACGCACTCGCCCGCGCCCGCGAGATCGTCGACGCGCTGGCCGCCAAGCCCGAACCCGTCTACGGGGTGTCCACCGGGTTCGGCGCCCTCGCCTCCCGACACATCAGTCCCGAGCTGCGCGCCCAGCTCCAGCGCAACATCGTCCGCTCGCACGCCGCCGGCATGGGTCCGCGCGTCGAGCGCGAGGTGGTCCGCGCGCTGATGTTCCTCCGGCTCAAGACCGTCGCCTCCGGCCACACCGGGGTGCGCCCCTCCGTGGCGCAGACCATGGCCGCCGTGCTGAACGCCGGGATCACCCCGGTCGTCCACGAGTACGGCTCCCTCGGCTGCTCCGGCGACCTCGCGCCGCTGTCCCACTGCGCGCTCGCGCTGATGGGCGAGGGCGACGCCGAGGGCCCGGACGGCACCGTCCGCCCCGCCGCCGAGCTGCTCGCCGAGTACGGCATCGAGCCCGTCGAACTCCGCGAGAAGGAAGGCCTCGCCCTCCTCAACGGAACCGACGGCATGCTCGGCATGCTGATCATGGCCCTCGCCGACCTCGACAGGCTCTACAAGTCCGCCGACATCACCGCGGCCTTCACCCTGGAGGCGCTGCTCGGCACCGAGAAGGTCCTCCAGCCCGAGCTGCACGCCATCCGCCCGCACCCCGGCCAGGGCGCCTCCGCCGCCAACATGGCCGCCGTACTGAAGGGCTCCGGCCTGACCGGGCACTTCCAGGAGGAGTCCGCGCCGCGCGTGCAGGACGCCTACTCCGTGCGCTGCGCCCCGCAGGTCGCCGGCGCGGGCCGCGACACCATGGCGCACGCCGCCCTGGTCGCCTCCCGCGAGCTGGCCTCCGCCGTCGACAACCCGGTGGTGCTGCCCGACGGCCGCGTGGAGTCCAACGGCAACTTCCACGGCGCCCCGGTCGCCTACGTGCTGGACTTCCTCGCCATCGCCGCCGCCGACCTCGGCTCCATCGCCGAGCGGCGCACCGACCGGCTGCTCGACAAGAACCGCTCGCACGGCCTGCCGGCCTTCCTGGCGGACGACGCCGGCGTGGACTCCGGTCTGATGATCGCCCAGTACACGCAGGCCGCCCTGGTCAGCGAGATGAAGCGGCTCGCGGTGCCGGCCTCGGCCGACTCGATCCCCTCCTCCGCCATGCAGGAGGACCACGTCTCGATGGGCTGGTCGGCCGCGCGCAAGCTGCGTACCGCGGTCGACAACCTGACGCGGATCATCGCCATCGAGCTGTACGCGGCCACCCGCGCCATCGAGCTGCGTCACGGGCTGACGGCAGCCCCGGCCAGCCTTGCCGCGATCGCCGCCGCCCGCGCGGCGGGCGTGCAGGGGCCCGGGCCGGACCGCTTCCTCGCCCCCGACCTGGCAGCCGCCGACGCCTTCGTCCGCACGGGCGGGCTGCTCGCCGCGGTGGAGCCGGTGACGGGTCCGCTCGCCTGACGGCGGCCACCGCACGACACGCCGAAGGGCTGCCCCGGGAAGACCCCGGGGCAGCCCTTCGGCGTCGTACGCGTCCGCGGAAGTCCTGCGCGGAGGTGTTCCTACGACCTGGGGGAGCGGCGCACGGAGAAAGCCACGAAGGCGGCCCCCACGCCGAGGCAGAAGGTGCCGCCGAGGAGGTACGGGGCGGTGTCGACGGAACCGGTGTCGGCGAGCGAGAGGGACTGCGCCCCCGCACCCGAAGCGGAAGGCGCGGAGCTGGTGATCGTGCCGGTGGTCGAGGTCCCGCCGGCCGGCTCCGCGGTGTTCGCGCCCGCGGGCACGGCGGAGGTGCTCCCCGCCGCTTCCGGTGCGGTCGCGCCCGCCGAGGGCACGAACCACAGGGCGGCGAGGAGGGTGGTCGCTCCGAGAGCGGTGAGCATCGGTCGGCGTGCGGACACGGTGCGATCCCCCTTGTGGCAGCAGCGAATTGGCCGTGTGCGCCGATGCTACGGAAAGGGGCGGGTCGTGGGAAAGTCAGGGCTTCCCCGGGCTTACTCTCCGTCGTATGAACTCTTCTGAGACATCACGGTATGTACGACTTCGGGTGGATCTGGTGCTTGAGGTGCCGGACGCCCAGGCGCTCACCGGCGCCGCGCTCGCCCACATCAAGGCCGACGAGTTCATGCCGGACGAGGAACGCAGCCATGCGGAAGCCGCCGTCCGGGAAGACGAGTCGGAAGCCCTCGCCTACCTCGTCGACCCCACTGACCTGGTCCTGGACATCCCCGGGGTGGAGCTGGCGCAGGCGTCCTGGAGCAGCGAGCCCGTCGAATACGACCCCGAGTCGTTGGAGTGGGACCTCGACGAGGAAGATGGGGACTTCGACGAAGAACCCGACAACGCCTGACCGTGCGGTGGCCCACATCCCAACGGAATGTGGAACCGGCCGGCGCCGTTAACGCGTTGTCAGGACCGGGCAGGGGGGTGCGCCCCCTGCCGGGCCAACCCCGTGACGGATGTCCCGGGGTTACCGGCAACGATGGAGTGGCGTGTGAGGACGGACAGCAAGCGGCGGAGAAGGTCCCTGGCGGCCATATCCGTCGTGCTCGGCGGCGTACTGGTGCTCTCGGCGTGCAACGACGGGGACAGCGGGGGCGGGGACCCGAAGGGCAACGGGGAGGCCAGCAAGTCCCAGGCGGACGTGGACGCGGCAGCGGCCAAGGACACCTCGAAGGCCAAGATCACGATCACGCCGGAGGACGGCGCGACCAACGTCGGCCTCAACGACGCGGCGAAGGTCACCGTCGCCGACGGCACGCTCACGCAGGTCGAGCTGAAGACGAGCGAGGGCACGGCGGTGGCCGGCGACATGGCCGCCGACGGCAAGAGCTGGAAGCCCAAGGCGGCGCTGAAGCGCTCCACCAAGTACGCCCTGTCGGCGACGGCCAAGGACGCGGACGGCAAGGAGGCGCACGAGAACGCCTCCTTCACCACCGTCTCCCCGGAGAACAGCTTCGTGGCCAACTTCGTGCCGGAGGAAGGCCAGACCGTCGGCGTCGGCATGCCGGTCTCGATCACCTTCAACAAGGCGATCAAGGACAAGAAGGCCGTCCAGGCGGGTATCACCGTCTCCTCCAGCAGCGGCCAGGAAGTCGTCGGCCACTGGTTCAGCGCCCAGCGCCTGGACTTCCGCCCCGAGCAGTACTGGCAGGCGGGCTCCACCGTCACGCTGAAGCTGGCGCTGGAGGGCGTCCAGGGCGCTCCCGGCGTCCAGGGCGTCCAGAGCAAGACCGTCACCTTCAAGATCGGCCGCAGCCAGGTCTCCACGGTTGACGCCAAGACGAAGAAGATGACGGTCACCCGGGACGGCGCGGTCATCCGGACCATCCCGATCTCCGCGGGCGCCCCGGCCAACCCGACCTACAACGGCCAGATGGTGATCTCCGAGAAGTTCAAGGAGACCCGGATGAACGGTGCCACCGTCGGCTTCACCGACGCCGACGGCAAGGGCGAGTACGACATCAAGGACGTGCCGCACGCCATGCGTCTGTCGACCTCCGGGACCTTCCTCCACGGCAACTACTGGGGCGCGGACTCGATCTTCGGCAGCGTCAACACCAGCCACGGCTGCGTGGGCCTGAACGACGTCAAGGGCGCCGGCGACCCGAACCAGCCGGCCGCCTGGTTCTACGACAACTCGCTCATCGGTGACGTCGTCACGGTGGTCAACTCCCCGGACAAGACGATCAAGCCGGACAACGGCCTCAACGGCTGGAACATGAGCTGGGCCGACTGGAAGGCCGGCTCGGCCGCCTGACGCAGGGCGCGCCCCGCCGCCTCCGGGCGTGCGGCGCCTTCGGGCGTGCGGCGCCTTCGGGCGTGCGGCTCGCACGAGCAGGGCGGCTCGCGCCACCGGGACGGCGGGGAACCCCCACGGGTTCCCCGCCGTCCGCCGTTTCCGGGGCACGGACGGCGGTGGCGCCGTCGCCGCACCCGGTGACCGAAAACCCGCGGGCGGCGCGTCCGGGCGCGCTCTAGGGTCGGGCCCATGATGATCCATTCTCTCGCCCTGCCCCCGTCCGACACCGAGGTGGACACCTGGCTGACGGTCCTGGCCTCCGCCGCGGCCGTCGACCTGCCGCAACTGCCCCCGCCCTCCCGCGTGGAGATCGCCGGGCGGCTGTGCGTGAGGCCGGCCCGCGGCCGGCCGGTGCTGTGGACGGCCGGCGACGGCGAGGGCGTGGCGGCCCTGCTGCTGTTCACCGAGGAGGGCAACGAGCGCACCGCGTTCCTGGACGCGCTGACGGTGCGCCCGGCGGCGCGGCGCCGCGGCATCGGCACCGCCCTGTGGGAGCAAGTCCGCGAGGAACTGCTCGCGGACGGTCGTACCTCGGTCGCGGCCATGCTGGACCTCGGCGGGCCCGGCCAGGCCTTCGCGGAGGCGATGGGCTTCGAGAACGTCCTGCCGATGGCCTGGTACGTACAGGACATCCCGAACGGCACGGCGACGGACGGCAGGGCGGCGGACGGCACGGCAGCCGCTCCGGCGGCCACCCCGGCGGACGGGCCCGTCCACGACCCTGCCGTCCCCGGATACGAGCTCCTGACCTGGTACGGCCTCGTCCCCGACGCCTGGGCGCCGGCCGCGGCGGCGGCCCACGCGGCCATGGAGGACGCCCCGACCGGCGATATGGACGAGCGGATCCAGACCTGGACGGCCCAGCGGCTGCACACCCTCCAGCAACTGGTCCTGGACCGGGGCGGAGAGATGATCACAGTCGCGGCGGTGACCCCCGGGGGCGAGGTGGCGGCGTACACCGAGATCGTCCTGCCGGATCCCGCGGGTACCAGCGCCCTCCAGTACGACACGGTGGTCGTACCCGCCCACCGCGGGCACGGCCTCGGGCGCGCCGTGAAACGGCACATGGCAGCGCGGGCCGCGGCCCGCCACCCGCAACTGCGCCGCATCGCCACCACGGTGGCGGACGAGAACGTCCCCATGCGGGCGGTGAACGAGGCCCTCGGCTACCGGCGCGAACGCGGCGCCGGCGTCTTCCAGATCACTCTCTAGACGGCCCGGGCGACAGGCCGCCACCGCAGGTCAGCCGGTCGGCTGCGCGGTCTGCTCCGCCGTCCGCGCAGCCGACCGCTCCGCGGCCCGCTGCGCGTCCCACGACGCCAGCAGGCGCAGTGCGTCCTCGGAGGCCGAGCCCGGCTCCGCATGGAAGGTCACCAGGGCCTGCGTCGGATCGTCGGGAAGCGTCAGCGTCTCGAAGGACAGGCGCATCTCCCCCACCAGCGGGTGACGCAGCAGCTTCACGCCGTGCGTCTTGTCCGCCACCGTGTGCGCCGCCCAGAGCCGTCGGAACTCCTCGTTCTTCACGGACAGCTCGCCGACCAGCGCCGACAACTGCTCGTCGTCCGGGTGCTGGCCCGCGTACAGCCGCAGGTTGCTGACGACCCAGCAGGCCTGGCACTCCCACTCCCCGTACAGCTCCGCGGTCGCCGGGTCCAGGAACATCAGCCGGACCAGGTTCCGCTCCGCGGCCGGAAGTGCCCCGAAGTCCCCGAAGACCGCGGCCGCCAGCCGGTTCCAGCCGATGACGTCCTGGCGGTGCCCCACGAGATAGGCCGGTACGCCGTCCATCGCGTCCATCAGCGTGCGCAGCGCCGGACGCACCTGCTGCGGCCTTCGGCTCTGGCGGCGCCTGCGGGCCCTGGGCCGCGCCAGGTCCATCAGGTGCGCCCGCTCCGTCCCGTCCAGGCGCAGGGCCCGCGCGATGGCCTCCAGCACCTCCGTCGAGACGTTGACCCCGTCGCGCTGCTCCAGCCGCGTGTAGTACGCGACCGACACCCCCGCCAGCTGCGCCAGCTCCTCACGCCGCAGCCCCGGCACGCGCCGCCGGCGCCCGTAGTCCGTCAGGCCCACGTCCTCCGGGCGCAGCCGGGCGCGGCGGGAGCGGAGGAACTCGCCCAGGCAGGCTCGCTGATCAAGCTGGTCCATGCCGCCCAGTATCTCCGGGCGGCCCACCGCCCGGACGGTCCCAGCCTGACCCCAGCAGTAGTAGGTTCGCCAGTCGTACGAAGCGCAGGGGCCTGGGTACCGGCGGCACGGACCGGCAGCGTGGTGCGCACCGCGACACCACCGCCTCAAGGAGCCCCATGTCCGCCACCGCCGCCACCACCGCCGCCGGCACCGCGCACACCCCGGTCACCCGGGTCGCCGCGTACGCCGCCCCCGCCCCCGGCGACCCGCTGGAGCGCACCACCGTGCCGCGCCGTCCCGTCGGGCCGCACGACGTCCTCATCGACATCATGTACGCGGGCATCTGCCACTCCGACATCCACCAGGTGCGTGACGGATGGGGCGAGGGCATCTACCCCATGGTCCCCGGACACGAGATCGCCGGAGTCGTCGCCCAGGTCGGCGCGGAAGTGACCCGGTTCGCCGTCGGCGACCGGGTGGGCGTCGGCTGCATGGTCGACTCCTGCCGCGTGTGCGAGCACTGCCGCAGTGGCCGGGAGCAGTACTGCACACAGGGCATGACCGGCACCTACAACGCCCTCGGCCGGGACGGCGAGCCCACCTACGGCGGCTACTCGACCCACCTCGTCGTCGACGAGAACTACACCGTCCGCATCCCCGACGGCCTCGCCCTGGACGAGGCGGCCCCGCTGCTGTGCGCGGGCATCACGCTCTACTCGCCGCTGCGGCACTGGCAGGCGGGCCCGGGCAAGAAGGTCGCGGTCGTCGGTCTCGGCGGCCTCGGCCACATGGGGGTGAAGATGGCGCACGCGCTGGGCGCGGAGGTCACCGTGCTGTCGCAGACCCTCCGCAAGGAGGCCGACGGCCGGCGGCTGGGCGCCACCCACTTCCACGCCACCAGCGACGAATCCACCTTCGAGAAGCTCGCCGGGACCTTCGACCTGATCCTGTCCACCGTCTCCGCCCCGCTGGCCCTGGACGCCTACCTGGGCCTGCTGAAGGTGGACGGCGCCCTGGTCAACGTGGGCGCCCCGGAGGAGCCGGTCTCCCTCAACCTCTTCTCCCTCATCGGCGGCCGTAGGACCCTCGCCGGATCGATGATCGGCGGAATCGCCGAGACCCAGGAGATGCTGGACTTCTGCGCCGAGCACCGGCTGGGCGCGGAGATCGAGCTGATCGACGCCGCCCGCATCAACGAGGCCTACGCCCGCGTCCTGGCGAGCGACGTCCGCTACCGCTTCGTGATCGACGCCTCCACGATCTGACGGGGCGCCGGCCCCGGCTGCGCGCCCCGGCCGTCGCCGCCGGCGAAGAGCCCGTCGAGGACGGTGCCGGGGCGGGGCAGGGGGCCGCTCACTCCCCGGGCGCCGGGGCCACGCCGATCGGGCAGGACACGCCCGTGCCGCCGATGCCGCAGTATCCGCCCGGGTTCTTGTCGAGGTACTGCTGGTGGTGTGCCTCGGCCGGCCAGAAGGGGCGCTCCGCCGCCGGGAGGACGGCCGTGGTGATGTTGCCGTAGCCCGAGGAGCCCAGGACCTGCTGGTAGGCCTCGCGGGAGGCCTCCGCCGTGGCCTGCTGGGCGGGGGAGTGGGTGTAGACCGCCGAGCGGTACTGGGTGCCGACGTCGTTGCCCTGGCGGAAGCCCTGGGTCGGGTCGTGGGACTCCCAGAAGTGCTTCAGCAGGGCCGCGTAGGAGACCTCCGCGGGATCGAAGACGACCCGGACGACCTCCGTGTGGCCGGTCAGGCCCGAGCACACCTCCTCGTACGTCGGATTCTCGGTGAAGCCGCCCTGGTAGCCGGCCACTGTGGTCCACACCCCGGGGGTCTGCCAGAACGTGCGCTCGGCCCCCCAGAAGCAGCCCAGCCCGAAGTCGGCGACCTCCAGGTGGGCCGGATACGGTCCGGCCAGTGGGTTGCCCAGCACGGTGTGCTTCTCGGGAAGGGCGAACAGCGGCTCCGGGCGGCCCGTCAGGGCCTCCTCGCGGGTGGGGAGCTCGGGCGTGCGGCGGTACGAGAACATGGATTCCCTCCTTGTGCGAGGGACAACGCACGGAGGGCGGGCCGGGATTCCCCGACCCGCCCCCATGGCTCACAGGCCCGGCGTCACCACGCCCACCGCCCAGTCGCGGGCGTACAGGTACCGGCTCTTCGGCGACCCGGCATAGCTCCACGGCAGGGCGCCGATGTAGCCGTCGATGTGCCGGAACTGCTCCACGGCCTGCTCGTCGCGGTCCTGCCAGAACAGCAGGTAGGCCAACAGGTGCCGCATGTGCGCCGCCCCGGGGTGGTCGTCGCCGGCCGCCGCCAGGTCCAGGAGGGCCGCGTCCACGGCGGCGACGATCTCCGGCTCCTTGAAGTACGTCTCGGCCGCCAGGTCGTCCTCGTACGTCTCCTGCTCGAAGTACGCGATCAGCGGCAGCAGCGACAGCAGGTCGCCGGGTTCACCGACGGCTGCGGACGCCCGCGCGTGGGCGAGCGCCAGCTCGTGCGAGCCGCGCCACTTCCGGCACCAGTACTGCAGGCCGGCGATGTGCGACCACAACACCTTCGGGTCGCGTTCGACGACCTTCGCCCACAGCTCCCGGTAGCGCTCGTGGGAGTAGCCCAGCCCCTGGCCGATGGGCTGTTCCACGATGTACGGGGTGGGGTCCGCCGGGTCCGCCAGGCGCTGGGCCTCGTGGGCGGCCTCCTGGGCCTTGACCAGGAGCTCGCGGAAGAGCCGGAACTGCTCCTGTGTGGTTCGGCTGCCGGACTGGCTGCCGCGCACGTTCCACGCCACCATGATCGCGGCGTCGGCGTTGACGAGGGCAGCCGTCGGGTCGGACGGACGGGCCGCGCGCCATGCCAGCAGCCAAGCATCGTCGTCCGCGGCGGCCGCCTCGGCCAGCGGGCGGACCCGTTCCATCCGCTCGTGCCAGTCCGTGCCCGCCGCCTCCACGTAGGCCGCCGCCGCTTCCCAGTCGCCCGCCGCAACGGCCTGCAGGACGGCAGTCCGCTCGGGCGGCACCGGCGCCGGGTTCTCGGTGTCGAGGTCCTCCTCCGCCACGAAGCCGAGCGCGACGACCGCCGCGGCCTTGTCCGCCTTCAGGCCCGCCTCGACTGCCTCCGTACCGGCGTCCAGCGTGGCGATCTCCGCCTCCAGCCGCTTCGCCTTGCGGATGTAGTAGACGCCGCGCAGGAACTTGAAGGCGCCGAACAGCAGCACGGCGCCGAGGATGTACAGGCCGATCACGGGGCAAGCACCAGCTTTCGCAGGGGTTCGGTGTCGGGCTGGTCGGCGACGACCGCGTCGAGGGCCAGCCGGAGCTGCTCCTCGAAGCCCTCGGTCGGGTAGCGCAGGGTGGCCGAGTCGGACCAGGACAGCTGCCAGCGGGCGGCGCCGCGGCCCGTCAGCTCTACGGTGACCAGCTGGTTCAGGGCCCGCCGCACGACCGGGCGGGCGAACTCGCGGGCCGTGCGGCCCGTGGCGGCCGCGGCCTCCTCCGACTTCGGGAAGCGGTCGGCGACCCGCCAGCGGACCGCCGGGTCGGCGTCGACCGCGTCGAGCAGAGCGGACAGCCCGGGACCGGCGCCCTCGGCGGCGAAGGCCTCGCGGATCTCCTCCGCGCCCTCGCCGACGTACCGCGTCATCGACTCGTGGACCAGGTCCTCCCAGTCCACCCGCTTGAGCGCGAGGGCCTCCGGGGTGAGGACGACCTGCTCCAGCGCGGCCAGCGAGGCGCCGGCGTCGGACAGCAGCTCCAGGGCGGGACGGGCGCCCTGCCCGCCGCGGCCGTCGTCGGGCAGGGCCTCGATACGGGCGACGCGCTCGGCGAGCGGGGGGTGCGAGTCGTACGGGGAGGCGGGCTCGGTCGACAGGTCCCGGCGCCGGTCGTCCAAGTCCTCCGTACGGGCGTCGAGCAGCTTGCGCAGGCCGCCGAAGACCTCGCCGGGGCGGGGCAGCAGGCCGGCGCCGACGCCGAGGGTGGCGTACGAGCTCATGTAGAAGCCGTGCGCCGAGTCCAGGACGTTGATCTCGCGCAGCGCGGAGGCGGCGGAGTCGCGGCCGGCGACGCGCACCGAGGCGAGGTCGGCGGCGAGCTCCTGGCGTCGGCCGGCAGCGCGGGTGGCGCGCAGGTAGAAGGAGCCGTACGCCGTGTAGATCTTGGCCATGGCGCGGTACGTCGCGCCCTCTCCGGAGGTGTCGACGCCCTTGGCGCCCTTGCCCTTGGCGATCCGCTTCTCGTCCCGCTTCTCCTGGCGGGCCCGCTCCTTGGCGACCTTGTTGTCGGCGCGCTCGTGGAAGTGGCCGATCGTACGGATCAGCTGGGCGCGGCCCCGGGCGATCAGCGGGGTGAGGCGGGTGTCGAAGTTGGCGTAGTGGCCCATCTCGTGGGCGAGCACGGCGCGCAGCTGCATCTCGTCCAGGCCCGTCATCAGGGGCAGGCCGAGGTAGAGGCGACGGGTACCGGGCCGCAGGCCCAGCAGGCGGGCGTCCTCGGCGACGGCCGCGTTCACCTCGTCGATCAGCACGATCTCGTCGGGGGCGCGGGTGCCGACCTGCTGTGCGATCTCGCGCACGGTCCGCCACAGGACGGGCTCCTGCGCCTCGGTGACGGTGATGCCGGCCGGCGGGTCGTCCTTGGGGGTGCGGAGCATGAACAGGCCGCGGACGATCGGGACGGCGAGGACGACCGACACGATCACGATCTTGAAGGCGGCCGGGCCGTGCAGCCAGGTGACGACGGCGAAGTCGAGGCCTGCGAGCGCGGCGAGCAGGAAGACGCCGAGCAGGTAGAAGCCTGCGAGCAGGACGAGCGCGCGAGCGGCGCGCAAAGAAGCGCCCATATGGACAGATCCCCCCACGGGATGAAAGCGGTGCCGAGACGCGCGGCGGGGGGTGGCCGCCGCCCCGCACGATGCGGCTCAGAGAATGGTGACGGCAACTTTATGCACCGCTCATCGCCGCTGGTCGTGGGGGGTACCCGCCGGTAGTGGGCGGTGGGTGGCGTTGCTGCTTGCGCGGGACCGGCCCCCGGCGCGGCCGGCGCGCCGGGGGTGTCCACCGCTACTGGGGGAGCGTGGCGGGGGAGCCGCCGTTAGCCTCGTAGCCGGCCACCGCCAGGGCCCGGTACAGGGCGTACTGCGCCGCCGGATCCTCCGCCGCCGACCACGGCAGCGCGCCGACGTATCCGTCCACGTGGCGGACCTGCTCCATCGCCTCCGCCCACCGCTCCATGTTGACCAGGAACAGCAGCAGCAGGTGTCGTACGTGCGCCAGCATCGGGTCGTCCTGCCGGGCCGTGTGCACGGCGTACAGCGCACCCTCCACCGCCCGCGTGACGGCCTCGCTGCGGTAGAAACCGCTGCTCAGGATCACCTCCGGTAGGTTCTCGTACAGCGCGAACAGCGGCAGCGCCGCCAGCAGGGAGCCCTGCGGCGCGCGCGCGGCGGCCGCGTGCGAGAAGGCATCGGCCTTCTCCCGCGAGCCGTGCCACTTCGCGCACCAGTAGTGCAGCGCCGCCAGGTGCGCGCCCATGTGCTCCGGCGCCCGGTCGATGACCTTCGCCCACAGCTCGTCGAACTCCGCCTCCGGGTACGCCAGGCCGCGGGCGATCGCCAGCTCCGTGATGTACGGGACCGGGTCGCCCGGAGCCAGCAGCGCGGACTTGCGGCAGGCCTCCCGGGCCTCCTCCAGGATGATCCGGTGGTCGTCGGAGCCGACCCCGCCCGAGTGCCGCCACGCCTGCTGCACCAGCAGTTCCGCGTGCACCTGCGCGCCGCCCGCGTCCTTGTCCGCCTCCAGCCGCCACGCCTTCAGCCACTGGGCGCCCGCACCCGGCTGCGCCGCCAGCTCCAGCGCCGCCGCGCCGCCGAAGGCCTGCACGCGCTGCCAGCGCCGCTCGCCCTCCCGCGGTGTCCCGGCCAGCAGCTGCGAGGCCGCCTGCCACTGCCCGGTGCGCCGCACGTTGTCGAGGGCGTCCATCAGGTCCTGGTCCGGCCCGGGGATGCGGATGTCGAGGTCTTCCTGCCGCTCGAATCCGTAGTTCGCCGGGTCGGCCGCGTCGGGGCTGCCGGGCGCGACCAGGCGGATGCCGCCGCGCCGGCGCCGGACGTACGGGCCCACGACGAACAGGATCATGAGCACCGCGAACAGGAACCACAGAATCTCCATGCCTCCAGCGAACCAGACCGGAGGGCCGACAGGCGAACAGGGGGGTGCACGCCGACCCTGGGCATAGCATCTGAGCATGAGCGACGACAGCCACGAGCACCAGAGCTTCGAGACCCGCGCGATCCACGCGGGCAACACCGCCGACCCGCAGACCGGCGCGGTCGTGCCCCCGATCTACCAGGTCTCCACCTACAAGCAGGACGGCGTCGGCGGCCTGCGGGGCGGTTACGAGTACAGCCGCAGCGCCAACCCGACGCGCACCGCGCTGGAGGAGAACCTCGCGGCGCTGGAGGGCGGCCGCCGCGGCCTCGCCTTCGCGTCCGGACTGGCCGCCGAGGACTGCCTGCTGCGCACGCTGCTCTCGCCGGGCGACCACGTGGTCATCCCGAACGACGCCTACGGCGGCACCTTCCGCCTCTTTGCGAAGGTCGTCTCCCGCTGGGGCGTGGAGTGGTCGGTGGCCGACACCTCCGACGCCGACTCCGTCCGCGCGGCCCTCACCCCGAAGACGAAGGTCATCTGGGTCGAGACCCCCTCCAACCCGCTGCTCGGCATCACCGACATCGCCGTCGTCGCCGACATCGCGCGGACCGCGGGTGCCAAGCTGGTCGTGGACAACACCTTCGCCTCGCCGTACCTGCAGCAGCCGCTGGCACTGGGCGCGGACGTGGTCGTGCACTCGCTGACCAAGTACATGGGCGGGCACTCCGACGTGGTCGGCGGCGCGCTCGTCACCGCCGACGAGGCGCTGGGCGAGGAACTGGCCTACCACCAGAACGCGATGGGCGCGGTGGCCGGGCCGTTCGACTCGTGGGTGGTGCTGCGCGGCATCAAGACCCTGGCCGTGCGCATGGACCGGCACGCGGAGAACGCTGCCAAGATCGTCGAGGTGCTCACGCGCCACCCGAAGGTCACCAAGGTGCTCTACCCGGGCCTGCCCGAGCACCCGGGGCACGAAATCGCCGCCAAGCAGATGCGCAACTTCGGCGGCATGGTGTCCTTCCAGGTCGCCGGCGGCGAGGAGGAGGCCGTCGCGGTCTGCGGCCGCACCAAGGTCTTCACGCTGGCCGAGTCCCTGGGCGGCGTCGAGTCCCTCATCGAGCACCCGGGCCGCATGACGCACGCGTCGGTGGCCGGTTCGGCGCTGGAGGTTCCGGCGGACCTGATCCGTGTCTCGGTGGGCATCGAGAACGCCGACGACCTGATCGCGGACCTGACCCAGGCCCTGGGCTGACCCCCGCGGGCCCCGCCGGACCCGGCCCGAACCCGGCGGGGTCCGGCACCCGGCCCGAACCCGGCGGGGTCCGGCACCGGGCCCTGCTGTGCCGGGCCCGGGCCGGCACACGGGCCGGCGCACGGGACTGCCCCCGGCTGGCCGCCCGCGGGCTACCAGCCTTCCAGGGGTGGCGAGATGCCGGTCGGCGGGCCCGCCCAGGGCCGGGCCAGGGAGGCCCAGACCACGAAGGCCACCGCGGCCGCGAACAGCACCGCCCAGCCGAACCTGCGCAGCGCCCGGCGCCGGCGCAGGAGCCGGTCCCCGCGGGCCGCCGCACCGGCGGCCAGGCCCGTCGGCACCACCGGGTACGGGCCTTCCAACAGCTGCTTGACCTGGGCTTCCTTGCGGTCCGGGATCCCGCTCACGCCGCCTCCCGCGCCCGCAGCAGGGACACGGCCCGGTTGCAGAGCACGCGGACCCGCTCCACCGGCATCCCGAGTTGCGCCGCCGTGACCTCCTCCGCGAGCCCCTCGTAGAGCCGCAGCACGAGCACGAGCCGCTCGTTCGGGCTCAGCCGCGCCAGCACCCCCGCCCCGCCGTGGTGGCGCCAGCCGGTCCGGGCGAAGGCCGCGCACAGCTCGTGCCGGGTGAAGTCGTACGGGTCGTCCGCGCGCAACCGCCGCCAGTGCGCGTACGTGCGCGCCAACGCGCCCCCCAGCAGTCCGCGGGCCGCATCCGGGTCTCCGGTCAGCAGCACCGCGACGTGCAGGAGTCGCCCCGCCGCACCCGCGACGAAGGCCTCGAACTCTCCGTAGGAGCCCGCCGGTTGATCAACCACCCGCATATGCACATAGTGCGGCCGGTGGCACCGGTCAGGTCAAGAGGACGGACGGACTCCGCTCAGGAGGCGGGACCGGCTTCGGCCACGGCCGCCATCAGCTCCGACAGCGACAGGTTGAAGCGCGTCAGCAGCCCGGTGAAGGACTCGCGCTCGTCCTCGCTCCAGCCGTCCGTCACCCGGGCCATGAGTTCGCGCCGCGAGGAACGTACCTCCTCCAGCCGCGCCAGCCCCCGCGGGGACAGCGCGAGGACCACGGCCCGCCCGTCCTCGGGGTGGGAGGTCCGCTTGACCAGACCGCTGTCGACCAGCGGCGCGACCTGCCGGGTCACCGTGGAGGAGTCGATGCCCATCCCTCCGGCGAGCGCCTTCACGCCCATCGGGCCCTCCAGGTCGAGCCGGTTGAGCAGCAGGTAGGCGGCGCGGTCCATCGAGTTGCGGGCCTGGCCCACCCCTCCCAGACGGGTCTGCTCGGCGCGCCGGGCGAAGACCGCCACCTGGTGCTGGAGCGCGTCGAGGAGACCGGCTCCGGCGGGCGCTTCGGTCTGCACGGGCAGATCGGAATTGGCCGGGGAGGAAGGCATGGCCATGGGCTCTCTTCGCGTGGGTCCGACAGGGATGGGGGACAGAGTACGCGGCCCTGCGGCGGCTCGTACGCCGCGTACGAGAACTGGTGCGGCCCACGGGGACACCCGTCCCGCGGGTGTTCCGGTTGGCGAGATCTCGACCCTGATCCCAGACCTGCCCCGGACCCCCGCGGCGCGCGCCCCGGCCCCTCCCGCAGCCCCGCCGGACGCTCCGCGCCCGGCCGCGTCCGGGCTGCGAGACTGGCGGCATGAACTACCGCGTGCCCCAGCCCGTTCCCCAGGTCATCCTCGACGACGTCCGGGGGGCTCAGAAGATGCTGTCCGGCGTCTCCCGGGTCACGCCGATGGAAGGCAGCCGGCACCTGTCCGCACTCACCGGCTCGCCCGTCCACTTCAAGTGCGAGAACCTCCAGCGCACCGGATCCTTCAAGCTCCGCGGAGCCTACGTGCGCATCGCGGGTCTGCGTCCCGAGCAGCGGGCCGCCGGCGTCGTGGCCGCCAGCGCCGGCAACCACGCCCAGGGCGTGGCACTGGCCTCCTCGCTCCTCGGCGTCCGCTCCACCGTCTTCATGCCGGTCGGGGCGCCGCTGCCGAAGGTCGCCGCGACCCAGGAGTACGGGGCCGACGTACGGATGCACGGCCAGGTCGTCGACGAGACCCTTGCCGCGGCCCAGGACTACGCCGACCGCACGGGCGCCGTGTTCATCCACCCCTTCGACCACCGCGACATCATCGCCGGCCAGGGCACGGTCGGACTGGAGATCCTGGAACAGTGCCCGGAGGTGCGCACCATCCTCGTCGGCATCGGAGGCGGCGGGCTGGCCGCCGGAGTGGCCGTCGCCGTGAAGGCACTGCGGCCCGACGTGCGGGTCGTCGGGGTGCAGGCGGCCGGCGCGGCCGCCTACCCGCCCTCCCTCAAGGCCGGCCACCCGGTCTCGATCGACCACCCGAACACGATGGCCGACGGCATCAAGGTGGGCCGCCCCGGCGACGTCCCGTTCAGGATCATCGGCGAGCTCCTCGACGACGTGCGCACGGTGTCCGAGGACGCCCTCTCCAGTGCCCTGCTGCTGTGCCTGGAACGGGCGAAACTCGTCGTCGAGCCGGCCGGGTGCAGCACGGTCGCGGCCCTGCTCAGCGAGCCCGAGCGGTACGGGGCGGGCCCGGTGGTGGCCGTACTGTCCGGAGGCAACGTCGATCCGCTGCTGCTCCAGCGGATCCTGCGGCACGGCATGGCGGCCGCGGGCCGGTACCTGTCCCTGCGGTTGCGCGTGGCGGACCGGCCGGGTGCGCTGGCCGGTCTCCTGGGCGTGCTGTCCGTGGTCGACGCGAACGTGCTGGACGTGAGCCACGTACGGACCGACCCGCGGCTGGGGCTCACGGAGGTGGAGGTGGAACTTCACCTGGAGACCAAGGGACCGGAGCACTGCGCTGAGGTCGCGCGGACGCTGCACGGCGCGGGGTACAAGGTGATGGGCTGACCGACCGGGGGCGAACGGCGGCCGCGCAGGACCTGCCGTACGCGCAGGACCTGCCGTACAACAGGACCCCGGTACGGAGGATGCCCCGGCCGGAGAACCGGACGGGGCATCACATGCGGACCGAAGGTGATCGGGGGTGATCAGCCGGTGAAGGGCTTGACGTCCAGGATCTTGACCGAGGCCTTCTTGCCGTTCGGCAGCTCGTACTCGGCGTCCTCGCCGATCGCCTTGCCGAGCACGCCGGTGCCCAGAGGCGACTGCGGGGAATACGTCTCGAAGTCCCCGGAGGCGTACTCGCGCGACGCCAGGAGGAACTCCATGGTGTCGTCCTCGTCGCCGTCGAAGGCGATCTTCACGAGCGTGCCCGGCGCCACCACGCCGTCGGACGCGGGCGCGGTGCCGACCTTGGCGTTCTCCAGCAGCTGCGTGAGCTGACGGACCCGGAGCTCCTGCTTGCCCTGCTCCTCCTTGGCCGCGTGGTAACCGCCGTTCTCGCGCAGGTCGCCCTCCTCGCGGGCGGCTGCGATCTTCGCGGCGATCTCCGTGCGGGCGGGACCAGAGAGGTAGTCCAGCTCCGCCTTCAGCTGGTCGTACGCCGCCTGGGTCAGCCAGGTGACGCTCTCGCTCGTCTGGGTCACGGGTGCTCCTCGTCGGTACAGGGGACTACACGCCCGCCAGCGGCGGACGAAACCACGAGCCTAACAATTCGGGAAGAAAAGGGGGAGGACCCCAGAGGGCCATTGCCCCGCCGACGGCACTCCCATGCCTGGGGGCAGCGCCCGGAGGGACGCCTCCGGGGAGCGCCGCGGGCCGAGCGCTCCGACTCCGACCCCCGCCGGCGTATCCGCCGGAGTGTCCCGGCCGGGCGTCTCAGCCCGCGGCCCCGGCGGGCTGGCAGCCGATCAGCTCGATCATGGTGGCCCGTCCCGTGGTCTTCACCGAGACGACCTCGTCGACCCGCGACGCGTGCTGGGCGAAGGTGAAGTCGGCGCGGCCCACCTCGGCGTGCTGCTCGTCCTGCGAGACCATGGTGCACACTCCGGTGACCGAGGCGTCCTTGCGGACCTCCAGGTGCACCTTCACCTCGGTGTCCGAGATCACCTGGAACTTGATCACCTCGGCGCTCACGCTCCGGCCCGCGACGTAGTCCCAGCCGATCCAGCCGATCAGGCCCAGCAGCAGGGCCCCCGACACCGCTCCGATGATCTTGAGCTTCCGGTCGGTACGCTCGTCCGCCGACCGGCCGTACCGGCCCTCGGGCAGTCCCTCGCGCACCGCGCTCATGATCTTTGTCCTCTCGCTGGGGAGGGTGGGGCATCCCCGGAATTTTCCGTCCCCCAGTTCGGTCACTATAGAAGCCGAGTGTCGCGCCGAATCGCAGAGGATCCTGTTTTGACCGAGCAGCTTCGACTGATGGCCGTCCACGCCCACCCCGACGACGAGTCGAGCAAGGGCGCGGCAACGATGGCAAAGTACGTGTCCGAAGGCGTTCCCGTGATGGTCGTGACCTGCACGGGCGGCGAGCGGGGCTCCGTGCTGAACCCCAAGCTCCGGGGCGACGCGTACATCGAGGAGAACATCCACGAGGTCCGCGCCAAGGAGATGGAGGAGGCCCGCCAGATCCTCGGCGTCGAGCAGGAGTGGCTCGGCTACATCGACTCCGGACTCCCCGAAGGCGACCCGCTGCCCCCGCTCCCCGAAGGCTGCTTCGCCCTCGCGGACGTCGACGAGGCCGCCGGCGAGCTGGTGAAGAAGATCCGCGCGTTCAAGCCGCAGGTCGTCACCACGTACGACGAGAACGGCGGCTACCCGCACCCCGACCACATCATGACCCACAAGATCTCGATGGTCGCCTTCGACGGAGCGGCCGACACCGAGAAGTACCCCGAGGCCGAGTACGGCCCCGCCCACCAGCCGCAGAAGCTCTACTACAACCAGGGCTTCAACAAGCCGCGCACCATCGCCCTGCACGAGGCGATGCTCTCCCGCGGCCTGGAGTCCCCCTACGGCGAGTGGCTGGAGCGGTGGAAGGAGTTCGAGCGCAAGGAGCGGACCCTGACCACCCATGTCCCCTGCGCGGACTTCTTCGAGATCCGTGACAAGGCGCTCATCGCGCACGCCACGCAGATCGACCCGGACGGCGGCTGGTTCCGCGTGCCCATGGAGGTCCAGAAGGAGGTCTGGCCCACCGAGGAGTACGAGCTCGCGAAGTCGCTCGTCGACACCTCCCTCCCCGAGTCGGACCTCTTCGCGGGCATCCGGGAGAATGTGCAGCCATGAGCGCTACGCAGGCAGCACTGACCCAGCTCCTTCCCTTGGCGGGTGACACCTTCGACAAGAACAAGGTGACACCCGGCATCCTGGGCTTCATCGTGTTCGCGGCCCTCGCACTCGGCGTGTGGGCCCTGATGAAGTCCATGAACCGGCACATGGGCCGGGTGGACTTCGAAGAGGCCCCCGAAACGGGCCCCGCCGCCACCCCCGCCCCCACGGCCAAGCCGACGGCCTAACCGCCCGGACCCCGCCGCGCGCCGCCCCGCCCCCGACGGCGGTGGGGCGGCGATCACGCGTGGGCACGGCCCCCTTGCCCGGCCGCGTCCCGCGCTCGTACGGGCCGGGGCCTGCGGTGGCCGGGCCGGGCCGTCGGACGCGCGCAGGGGTTCTCCCGCCGACGTCCCCGGCCCGTGTCGGTGACCGCCCGGCCCCCACCTCCGCGATGTCTCGGTGACCGCCCGGCCCCCACCTCCGCGATGTCTCGGTGACCGCCCGGCCCCCACCTCCGCGATGTCTCGGTGACCGCCCGGCCCCCACCTCCGCCATGTCTCGGTGACCGCCCGGCCCGCACCTGGCCACACCGCCGTGACGGCGCGGTTCACACCCGCGGCACGCCCATGACCTCCCGCGATTGCAGGTCCGGCACCAGGCCCAGCCGCCACGCCTGCCAGCCCTCCGCCGGGTCCACGCCCCGGCCGAGGATCACGCCGTACGTCTCCAGGCACTCCTCCAACCGGCCGTCCCGCGCCGCATGCGGCGCCTCCGCCAGCCGTGCCAGCTCCGCCCGCGCCTCCTCCGGTACCCCCGGGCCCGCCAGCCCCACGTACGGCAGCAGCGTGCACCGCAGGAAACGGGCCCAGTCCTCCCCGCGCCGGTCCCCGTACGAGATGAACAGCCGGACCGCCTCCTCGCACAGCCTCAGCGCCTGCGACAGCCGCCCGTTGCCGGCGTCCACCACCGCCAGCTCCAGGCAGGTCCACGCCTCCCCGTGCGCCAGCCCGATCCGCTGGAAATCCGCCCGCGCGTCCACCAGCAGCTGCCGGGCGAAACCCGAGTTCTTCAGGTTCCCCGTCTGCGCCGCCCGCTGGTCCCGCGTCACCCGGCCCGAATGGTGCCGGGCGTGCGCCAGCCCGTACACGTCCCGCATCCGCGAGAACATCGTCCGCGCCCGTTCCAGCTCCCGCACCGCCCGGTCCCGCTCGCCGCTCACCTCCAGCGCCTGCCCCAGGTAGTACTGCGTCCACGCCTCGCCGCGGGCGTCCTCCGCCTCCCGGTGCCGGGACAGCGCCTCCCGCAGCCGCTCTACCGCCGTCCCCGGATCCCCGGCCACCACGCGTGCCCGGCCCAGCTGCGTCAGCGCCCAGGCCTCACCACGGTCGTCCCGGGTCCGCCCGTACAACTGCAACGCCAGGTCCAGCTCCTTCTCCGCCCGCTCCACCTCACCGAACCGCAGGTGCACCTGCCCCAGCTGGAAGTGCGCCCACGCCTCACCGTGCACGCTCTCGCTCTCCCGGTGCAGCTCCAGCGACGTCTCCAGCAGCCGCGTCGCCTCCGCCAGGTGCGCCAGGTCCCGTTCCACCGCCGCCAGTGCGTGCAGCCCCCAGGCTCGGTCACCCGCCAGCTCCGCCGGCTCCTGCAGCACCAGTGCCTCCCGGATGCGTACCGCCGCCTCCGGCAGATTCCCCTGGTGGTGCAGCGTGATACCGAGCGAGACCAGCGCCATCGCCGCCCCCGCCTCCTGATGGGCCTCCATGTACTGGTCCACCACCGACGTCAGCGTGGTCCGCGCCTTGTCCAGCTCACCCAGCTGCCGCGCCGCGATACCCGTACGCCACTGCACCGACCGCACCAGCCGACCCTGCGGCCCCGCCTGATCCCGCCGGCCCGCCGCGACCGCCTGCGTCAGCTCGTCGATCTCACCCAGCCGGTACAGGTCCCCGCGCAGCAGACAGAAATCGCACAACGCCCCCAGCAGGTCCAGCACCGCCTGCTGGTCCACTCCCTCCGAATGCCGCAGCGCCGCCGTGATGAAGCTCGACTCGTCGTCCAGCCACCGCAGCGCCGCGTCCAGCGAGACGAAGCCGTGCCCCCCGAACTGGTTCGCCCGCGTCGACATCTTCCCGTCGACCATCCGGATCACCGAGTCCGCGAGCTGCGCGTAGTCACGGATCAGCCGCTCGTGCGCCGCCACGACCTCCGCCCGGTCCTCGTCCGCCGCCAGCCGGGCCGCAGCGTACGCGCGCACCGCGTCATGCATCCGGAACCGCTGCCCCCGCACCCGCTCGATCAGGCCCGCCTCCCACAGCTCCTCCAGCGTCCGCAACGCCGCCTGCTCCGGTACGTCGGCCAGCGCGGCCGCCGCCGCACCCCCCAGCGAGGCCCGCCCCGCCAGCGGCAACCGCCGCAGCAGCAGCCGGGCGGGCTCGGCCAACCGGGCATCGGCCGCCCGCAGCGCCGCCTCCACCGGATGCACCCCGGCGCCGCCCTCCCCGGCGGAAACCTCCACGCCCGCACCCACCAGCGGGGCCAGCATCCGCAGCGCGAGCGGCAATCCACCGCTCAGCCCCACCACCGACGCCACCGAAGTCGCGACGCCCTCGGCGGACGCCGCCTCCGGCGCCACCGCCCGCACCAACTCCGCCGACTCGTCCCCGTCCAGCCGCTCCACCGGCAGCTGATGGACCCACGCCGCAAGGTCCCCGGGCAGTTCCAGCGGCTCCCGCGCCGTCACCAGCACCAGACTCTCCGAACGCTCCGGCACCAGCATCCGCACCTGCGCCGCATCCACCGCGTCGTCGAGCAGCACCGTCACCGGCAACCCCCGCAGGTACTGGTGGTACAACTCGCCCAACCGCCGCACCTGCTGTTCCGCCGAGGCGCCCTCCCGGAACAGCAGCTGTTCACGCGGCGCGCCCAGCCGGTTCATCAGGTGCAGCAGAGCCTCCCGCGTCGACAGCGGAGCCTCGCCCGGCTCCCCGCCCGGCGCACCACCCCGCATGTCCACCAGGCACGCACCCCGGAACTGGTCCCGCAGTGCATGTGCCGCCCGCAGCGCCAGCGCCGTCCGGCCCACTCCCGGCTCCCCGTACAGCACCACCACCACCGGCCGGGTCTCCGTGCTCGCCCGTGCCGCCTGCACCCACTGCGCGATCCGGGTCAGCTCCGCCCGCCGCCCCGCGAACCGGTCGGCCACATCCGGCAACTGCCCGAACGAATGCTCCAGCGCACTGCGCCGCCTGGCCTCCGCACTGCGATCCACCCCGCGCAACGGCGGCCCGGCAGCCCGCGCCGACGACAACGTGACCGGCCGCGTCGCCCGCGGCGCACGCGCCGCCGCGGCCACCGTACGCTGCTGCTCCAGGAACGGACGTATCCCGCGCACCTCCAGCGCCGACAGCCACTGCAGCTTCAGCTGCTCCGCCCCGCCCGGCCGGCCCAGTTCCCCGGCTCGCCGGTTCGCCGCCGGCACGTGCAGTGCCGTCACCTTCGCCACCGTCGCCACCGCTCCGGCGATCCCCACGACGGCGCCCGTCGTGAGCGCCGTACCCGCAGCGACCCCCAGGGACAGGTCCGCCCCGACGGCCGCGGCGGCCGCGACCGCGGTCACCAGCGCCGCCGTCGAGGTGTTGCCCCGCCGGAACGCCTCGCCCAGCGACTGCTCCCCGGCCGCCGCCTCGTCCAACGCCCGTACGTACGCCTCGTACTCGGGAGCCGCGCTCGCGGCGAGCGCGTCCAGGGCCTCCCTGCCGCGCGCCAGCAGTGCCGCCCGGTCCACCACCGCCCCGCCCGCGGCATCCGCCGGGCCCGCCCCCCGCCGGACCGCCTCGTCCACGGCCCGCTCCAACAGGCGCTCGGCCTCACCACGATGGCTGTCCCGCATCGGCATCCCCCTCAGAGAGCTCCCGGCAACGTGCCCCAAGTGTCCTGCGGGACTCCCCCGCGCGCGAGGGAATCTGAGCTAGTTCAGAGGGAAGCGGACACTTCTTCGTGCAGGTGTGTCGAAATCCACCAACTCCCGTGTGCGCGACGCCGTATGGCGCCACGAGAGCTTCCCCTTCGCAGCGCCCTCGTGTGACGCCGTCTCCTTCTCCGTGCGCCGACACACCCCAACGGCGGCCGGGTTCCGCCGCACCCTCTCGCCGGGGCTCCTTCCTGCGACGGTGTTCCGACCCGTGCGGCAGGACGGGCTCGTGCCGGATCGCCCTGCGACCGAGCGACGCTGATCTTCGACCACCCGACCGCCGCGGACGTGGCGAAACTGGTGCGCTCGCAGATGGAGGAATCCGACACCGGCGTGGTCGAGCAGGCAACGACCGGCGTGCGCGGCACGATCACCGACCTGGTGACGGCGGCGCACCGCCGCGGCGACCTGGCAGGGGCGATGCCCCTGCTGACCGCCGGCTCGGCCCTGATGAGCGCGTACTCTGTCGACGAGGCCGCCGCACAGCGCCCGGCCGCGCAGCTCCTGGCGCGCGGCGCTGCGGCACCGGTACTGGTCTGCATCCCCTCGTTCCTGGCAGGATCGGGCCCGCACCAGTTCGCCCGCCTGGCCCGCGAACTGGGCGGCGAGCGGCAGGTCAGCGCGTTGCGGCTGCCCGGTCTGCGCGCGGGCGACGACCTGCCGGCGACATGGGCTGCGGCGATCGAGAGCCTCGCGGTGTCCGTCGCGTCGGAACTTGAGCGAGGCCCGGTGGCGCTCGTGGGCTATTCGGCCGGCGGTGCGATCGCCCATGCGGTCGCCCGGCGGCTCGAGGACGACGGCTGCGAGCTCGCGGGCGTCGCGATGATCGACACCTATTCCCCGGAGGAGCACGAACTCAACCGCCTCGTGCTCACCGACGCGTTGGGGCAGATCCTGTCCCGGGACAACGCACTGACCCCCGTCGACGACCACGGCCTGGTCGCCATGGGCGGTCACGTACGGATATATCCGGAGCGGAAGGCCGAGCCGATCGCCGCGCCGACGCTGAATCTGCGGGCCACCGGGACGCTGAGCGGCTTCGGGGAAGCCGCCCCCGTCCCCGGCTGGCAACACAACGGACCGGCCGAGTACATCGAGGCAGATCACTTCTCGATCATCGAGGACCGGGCGGCGGAGACCGCCGCGCACCTGCGGCGCTGGCTCGATTCGCTCCGCGGCCACTGATATCGGGGGTGCCCTGGCCTCACGGTGCCGTCGACGTCCCTCGACGGCACCGGGAGGCCGGCGGGCTCACCGGGGACACGAGAGACCCACAGCCGCAACCCTCCGCACGTCACATCCTTCGACTCCTTCGACATGTAAATCAGGAGGCATGAAATCGCCCGTTCCGCAAATCTCTCCGAGGCATAAAAATTCGCTCTCGGCAAATCCGGTAGAGGCATACGGCGCGTTCGATCGCAATGACTTTCGGCGAGAAAGTCGGAGCTTGACAGTGTTGTGGGGCTTGCTTATATTCCAGTCGGTCAAGTTCCCGCCGTGCGATATCCGAAGGTGTTCATGGCCGCGCCTCCAGCGTTACCGAAGTCCCGGCAGCAGTTCATTCTTGCCATTCTCATGCTGTGTTCACTGCTGATTTGGATCGAAAATACCGTCCTGAGTACTGCGCTGGAGACCCTTGCGGACCCGGTCCGCGGGCTGGGGGCCGATCCCGGTCAGCTGCAATGGGCGACCGGTTCGTACACCCTGGCCTTCGCCACGCTGATGTTCACCGCAGGTGCCCTGGGCGACCGGTTCGGGCACCGGACCGTGTTCTCCAGCGGGTTGGCCGTCTTCGCCGTGTCCTCGCTCTGGGCGGCCTACGCAAGCGGTGCGGGCCAGCTGATCGCGGCCCGAGCCGCGATGGGGGTGGGCAGCGCACTGATCACGCCTGCCATGATGGCGATCCTGATGTGGACCTTCACCGGCCCCGCGCGGGCCGCCGCGATCGGTATCTTCTCGACGTCGGCCGGGGTCGGAATGGCGGCCGGCCCGGTGCTGGCGGGGTTCCTGCTCGATCATTTCTGGTGGGGCTCGGTCTTCCTGATCAATGTTCCGGTCGCGGTGGCGGCGTTCGTCGGGATCGTCCTGCTGGTTCCGAATTTCCGCAGTCCCGTTCCGCGGCCGCTGGACCCCGCTGGAATGCTGCTGTCGATCAGCGGGCTCGTGGCGCTGGCCTACGGGCTGATCCGAGCGGGGCAGGTGGCGGAGTGGGGTCGCGCCGACGTGTGGGCGCCGATCTTCGCCGGCCTGGTCCTGCTCGCCGTTTTCGTGCTCGTCGAGCTGCGCCTCAAATCACCCAGCTTCGATCCGCGGCTGTTCGCGCAACGCGCGTTCGGCGGCGGCAATGTGGCGCTCGGACTGCTGCTCTTCGGTGTGGCCGCCATTACCTTCTACAACGCGTTCTACCTGCAGGGTGCGCTCGGGTTCTCGCCGATGAAGGCGGGTCTGGCCAACATCCCGACCGCTGTCGGCGCGCTCGCTGGGGCGCCCCTCGCCTCGCGCCTGGTCCGCAGCCTCCCGCTCCGCCCCGTTGCCGTGCCGGCGTTGACCGTGGCCGCGCTCACCATGGGCGCGTACGGGTTCCTCGGACTCCACACTCCGCTCATCTGGATCGAGCTCCTGCTGTTGGTACAGGGCCTGGCGATCGGCATGGTGATCGGACCCGTCACAGCCGCGCTGATCAGCGACCTGCCGCTGGAACAGGCCGGTGCAGGATCGGCCGTCACCAACACCGTGCGACAGACTGGCAGCGTGATCGGGATCGCCGTGGGCGGCACGATCATGTCGATCACGTACCGGCGTGCGATCGAACCCTCGCTGGAGGGCGCATCCGGCCCGGTGCAGGATCGGGCACGGGTCTCCGCCGAGCAGGCCCGCCACGTCGCCGCCGCCATCGACCAGCCCTCTCTCGCTCAGGCCGCCGACGACGCCTTCATCCACGCCATGCACGTCGGCGCGGGCTGGATCGCGGCCATCGCATTCCTCGGAGCGGCTGTGCTGCTGATCACCTTGCCCGCTGCCGGAAGGAAGAAGGCCCCGACACCGGAGCCCGACCACGAAGAGGCCCGCACCTCCCCGTCACGACCCACCGCGTCATGGGAGACCCCTGTTGTCGAAAACCAGTGATCCCGCAATCCGCGCGCTCGAATCGGAGCGCGACTACGTGTCCTCCTTGTACACACTGCTCACCGAGCGGCTTTCCGAGGCGCGGGCACAACGGGCGAGTGTGCTGAAGGGTCCGGCGGACAGCGCCCGCGAGGCATACGAGAGGGAACTCGCCGCCGAGCGCCTGGCCAAGGAGATCGGCCGGCTGGAGGGAGCCGAGAAGGGGCTGGTCTTCGGGCGCATCGACTGGACGGACGGTACGGCCCTGCGCATCGGGCGGATCGGGCTGCACACGGAGGAGGACGACCTGCCTCTGCTCGTGGACTGGCGCGCGAACGCGGCACGGCCCTTCTACGAGGCGACACCGGTCCACCCGATGGACCTGCGGCGGCGCCGACACCTGCGCCTGGAGGACCGCACCGTCGTCTCGGTGAGTGACGAACTGCTGGACGGGACCGCCCCGACCGACGAAGACGTCGTGGGGGACGGCCCGTTGACCGAGGCCCTGTCGGCACGGCGTACGGGCAGGATGCACGCGGCCGTCGCGACGCTGCAGGCCGAGCAGGACGAGATCGTCCGCTCCGCCCACCGCGGGGTGACCGTGGTGCAGGGCGGACCCGGCACCGGCAAGACGGTGGTGGCCCTGCACCGGGCGGCCTACGTCCTGTACGCGTTCCCGCGCGCCGCGGAGGAGGGCGTCCTGGTGGTCGGCCCGAACCCCCGGTTCATCGACTACATCTCCCAGGTCCTTCCCTCGCTCGGAGAGAACGACGTCGTTCTGGCCACCTGTCGGGAACTGGCCGGAGTGTCCACGGACACGGTGGGCCCGTTCGACACGGCGCGCCTCAAGGGAAGTTCCGACCTCGCCGACGCCCTGGGCGGCCTACTGCGCGTGCACCAAGCCCCTGCCGGCGGTTTCACCGTGCGGGTCGGACAGGAGCCGGTTCACCTCTCCGGCGAGGAAGTCGCCAGGGCACGCGACGCCGCCGTGGCAGCCGTGGTGGGGCACAACCCCGCGCGCCAGGTGTTCAAGGAGCTCTTGGTCGACGCAGTCACCGACACGATGCAACGAGACATGGGCGACCTCCTGGAGCAGATCGACGCCGATGCCGAAAGAATGACGGGCCTCAACCTCGACCGGTTCACGGGTGCCGCCCAGCGTCGCGTCGAGGGTGCGGCCGACCCGGGGCCGGCCCACGAGCTGGACCTGGACGCCATCCGAGCCGATCTGCTCGACGACGCCGGCGTCGACGGAGCCGTCGAGGCTCTGTGGCCGCGGCTGGTACCCGGTGACCTCGTGAAGGCGCTCCTGACGAACGCCGACGCTCTCGCCGAGCGCCTGCCCTGCCTGAGCGCGCAGGAGCGGTCCCTGCTGCTGCGCGGTCCGGACGACCCGTGGACCGATGCCGACGTGCCGTTGCTGGACGAAGCGGCGAGCCTGGTCGACGGTCCCCCCGAGCGGACGTACGGGCACGTCGTCGTCGACGAGGCGCAGGAACTGACCGCCATGCAGTGGCGGATGATCGTCCGCCGCTGCCCGTCGAGGGCGATGACGCTGGTGGGCGACTTCGCCCAGGCGGGCCCGGTCGCGACGGCACGGGACTGGAAGGAAGCACTGGGCCCCCACGTCGGACCGCGGTTCAAACTGCACAACCTGACTGTCAGTTACCGCACGACGCAGGAGATCCTGGAGAGCGTCCGGGACCTGCTGACGCGGATCGATCCGGACCAGAAGCCCACACGCTCACTGCGAAGCGGTGAAAGCCCCCGCACCGTGACCACGGAACCCGACGGGTTGGTCACCGCCGTCGTCGAGGAACTGCGTGCCCAGAGCACCGCCCACCGGGGGGAGCTCCTGGGAGTGGTCTGCGCGGACACCAGGGTGGACGAGCTGACGGCCCGGGGCGTCGCCCGCCACGCACGCATCGTGCCGGCGTCCGAAGCACGCGGCCTGGAGTTCGACGGGGTCGTCGTCATGAACCCCGAGGAAATCATCACGAACCGCCCCGGTGGGGAAAGGGACCTGTACGTGGCCCTGACCCGGGCCACCAAGCGCCTCTGCACCGTCACCGTCCGGCCCGCCTGACGGCTCGGCGCCCGCGGCGCGGCCGCGGGCGCACCCGGCGGGGTCGGCCGCGCCGACGCGTTTCACTTCTCGGGCTCCGGCTGCATCGCGGCGCACACCCACAAGTACGGCTCGGGCAAGTTGCCCATCGAGCTGGCCGGCGGGCGGACTTACATCCTCGACCTTGACGAGCTGCCCCGGCCCGAGGCTGACGCGCGCTGACCGCACCACCTGGCTCATCGTCTGAGTAGTCGACCTTCATCGGTTCGCGCTTCGGTGTCGTATGGTGCGCAACAGCCCCTGGCCCCTTGCCCCTTGCCCCTGGCACCAGGCGACACGGGGCTCCTTGTTCGGCGCGGACAGGCTTGAGCCGGTCGGCTCTTGAGAAACTTCGCATGCCGTTGCAGCACACCCTCATCTGTCACCGCAGGCTCTCCATATGGGGCGACGTCTCAGCCAGGGCCGCTACGGGATCGTGAAACCGGACCGGAGTGCCGGCGGCCGCTCGTGGTCTCACGGGTCAGGACGGCCGGTTTTCCGGAGAGCGAGCGGGCCACGAGCCGCCCCACTCCGGGCAGTCCGGACAGTCGCATGGCCGCCCGCCTGGCGCGCAGGCGCGACGGCGACGCGGGGAGGAACCACTCGGCCGCCGCCCTGCCCGCCTCCTGCTTGTCCAGGGTCACGGGACGCCAGCGCTGCTCGTATGCGGCCAGCCCGGCCGCCACGGTCGAGGCCCGGCCGAGTTCTTCGGCCAGCACGTACGCTCCGGCGACCCCGAGCGAGGCCCCCTGGCCCGCGAGCAGGGACACGGCGTAGGCGGCGTCTCCGACCAGCACCGTGCGCCCCCTGCTCCAACGGTCCATCACGATCTGCGCCACCTGGTCGTAGTACACCTCGCTGGACGGAGGGCACTTGCGCAAGGCGCGCGGGACGACCCAGCCGAGCCCGTCGTAGGCCTGGCGTACGGCTTCCCGGGTGTCGCGTGGAACGTCTCCGCTCTCGGACCGGTGCACGCCGAAGGCGGCGACCCGCCCGTCGCGCAGGCCGTAGAGCCCCATCTGGCGATCGACCGTGTCGGTCAGGCAGAGCCGGCCCCGCACCTGCTCGAAGACGTCCGGGTCGTCGAAGACGTAGGCGGCCGTGTGGAACCCCCGGTACTTCAGGAAGGACGCCTCGCCGCCGAAGACCAGCCCGCGCACGGTGGAGTGGACGCCGTCGGCGCCGACCAGCAGGTCGGCCCGTTCGACGCTGCCGTCGACCAGGGTCACGCGCACCTCGTCGGGCGCCTCCTCGATGCTCGCGGGGCCGGTGCCGAAGCGCAGGTCCACGCCTGGAGGGAGCGTCTCGCGCAGCGCCAGCTCCAGGTCGGGTCGCATGATGCTCATCAGCCGCCCGCCGAGCGCGCGCGAGAACTGGGTGTAGTCCAGGCCCGCGCGGCGACGCCCGTGCTCGTCGACGAAGCTCGCCTCGTCGATGCGGTAGGCCAGCTCCGTCAGCCGCGGAAGGAGCCCCATGGCCTCCATCGCGTCGTACCCCGGGCCGAAGAAGTCGACCATGTACCCCTGGGTCCGGGGGCCGGGGGCCTTCTCCAGCACCACGACGTTCCAGCCCAGCGCGTCCAGTCGACGTGCCAGGGCGAGCCCTGTGATCCCCGCCCCGCAGATCACTGCTTTCATGCCGTATCACCTGTTCCCTCGGCGGTCAGTCCTCCGCCGTAGACGGCCAGTACTTCCGGCGCCCAGCGTTCGAGGCCCGCGGCGGACAGTGGGTCGGTCCCCAGGACCTCGGTCAGCCGCGGTCGCAGGAGGAGCAGCGCGAGGTCGTTGACGAGCAGGAACGCGGCCCGCACCTGCGGATCGCGGCCGCGTGCGGCCTGACCGGCCCGCTCCATCTCCTCCAGGGTCCGCAGGCTGACCTCGAAGAGCCGGCGGAAAAGGGTCCGGCCGGCTTCGGAGCCCGACATCAGCAGCCGCCCCAGGTAGGCGGGGACCGGCGAATCCTCGGGCAGATGACGCAGTACGGCGGCCCCGAGGGAATGCGCCTGCCCCCCGGCCTGCTCGGCGCCCTCGGGACCGTGCGTCGAGACCTCGCCAAGTACCGCCTCGAAGACGGCGACCACATGCCGGTCGACGTCCTGCCGCAGCCCGTCCTTCGAACCGAAGTGGTGCAGTACGAGCCCCGGTGACACGCCGGCGGCCTGCGCGATCTGCCGTACGGACACCGCATCGGGCCCGGACTCCGCGAAGAGTCGGAGAGCCTCGTCGCGCATGACGGCGCGGCTCGTCCGGTCGTTGCCGTCTCTCATGGTTGAACGCATGTTCAGCATTCTAAACAATCGTTCAGTCCGCGGGCAAGGGGGTGCCGGGGCGGGGTCTGTTCCGTAGCCGGTGGTGGCGGGGGTGTGATCCGCCCGGGATCCGGTGGCGGAGGAGTGGAGCCGTTGCGCGCACCGGGTCCGAGGGCGCCCTGCAGATGGTCGCCGACGCCTGTGAGGCGATGGCCCGCGGCGGGATCTACGACCAGCTCGGCGGCGGGTTCGCGCGCTACTCGGTGGACCGGGGCTGGGTGGTCCCGCACTTTGAGAAAGTGTCAATCCCCTCGAACTGTGGAGATCTTCTAAGCGGCCTGCCCAAGGCGGAGTTGGCCCGGTGGTCGTGTTCGTAGTCGATCGGACTCTGGTACCCGCACACGCTGTGTAGTCGGCGGGTGTTGTAGAAGCTGGTGATCCAGGTCGCGACCCTCAGCCGGGCCTCGGTTCGAGTAGCGAACGAGTGGCGGTGGACGTACCCGACCTTGAGCACGCTGTTGAACGCCTCGCTGACGGCGTTGTCGAAACACGACCCGACGCGGCCCATGGACCGGGTCACGCCCCAGCGGCGACAGGCCCGGCGAAAGCGCCGGGAGCCGTACTCGCTGCCGCGGTCGCTGTGGAAGATCACGCCCTTCACGTCACCGCCGCGGGTGGCCGCGGCCATGTTCAAGGACGCCACGACCAGCTCGGCGTCATGGTGTGCGCCCATCGCGTAGCCGAGCAGCCGGCGCGAGAACAGGTCGATGACGGTGGCCAGGTAGAACTTGCCCTCACCGGTGGTGATCTCGGTCATGTCGCCGCACCACACCTGGTCCGGAGCGTCCGCGGTGAAGTCCCGCCGCACGAAGTCCGGGGCCGCCGGTCGCTTGCCGGGCCGGGTCAGCCCGCGCCGGCGGCGGAGCGCGCGTCCGGCCAGGCCGAGCTCGGCCATGAGGCGGGCCACGGTGTTCACCGAGACCCGCCAGCCAGCGCGGACCAGGAGGAGCCAGACCTTCGGGGAACCGTAGGTGCCTGCGGAGTCCTCGAAGATCTGCCGGATCGCGTCGGTCAGCTGCCCGCGCCGGATCTCACGCCCGGTGGTGGGCCTGTCGCGCCACTTGTAGAACCAGAACTCCGACACACCCAGGACCCGGCAGGCCAGACCGTGCGGGACGCGGTGCTCGGTCCTCTGGCTACCGATGAACACGGCCAGGACGGCCGGGTCCGTCCCGGTCACTTCACCCAGAGGACCATGCATCGCTTGAGGACATCACGCTCCATCTCCAGCTCGCGTATCCGCTTGTTTCTTCTCCGGCATCTCACGCCGCAGCCGCTCCAGCTCGGCGCGCTCGGCCTCGCGCATCCGCCCGCCCGGCGCGGGCTCGGTCGACCGGTCGGACGACGCCGACCCGTTGCGCCGCCACCCCGACACCCAGCTGTGCAGCGTGCCGGAGTGCACGCCGAGCTCCTCGGCGACCTCCGGGATCGGTCTGCCCGTCTCGATCACTATGCGTACAGCACCCTCACGAAACTCAGGCGTGTACGTCCGTTGCTTGGACCCCATGAACCCCAACTTCCCCTGCAATCACGGACTCCACGCTACGAGGGGAGGGACAGGAACTCCTCACAGGGTGGCCGCATGGTCTTCGCGATCCTGAGCGAACGAGCCAGGGAGGAAGCGAAGGACATAGCGAAGCGCGTGAAGATCGGCCATGACTCGCACAAGGCGGAATGAGCTGCACTGCGTTTGGTGGCCCAGCGTCGTGTGAAGAAGCTCGAAGACGACTTCTACGTGTACGGGAAGATGGATGAAGAGCGCTTCGAGGAACTGAGCGAAGGGCAGCGCGCCGTCATCGAGAGCACCATCGCGACCCTTGAGGCGTTGGACGCGGAGGCGGACCTAACGCCGCTCACCCAGGTTGCCACCCTGCGTGAGGCATGGGAAGCGGCGGACATGGCGGACAAGCGGATGCTTCTGAAGTGCGCCCTTGGAAAGAAGGGCATCACGGTCAAGCCCGCCGCGCGGCAGGGGGATCACACCCCGATCCTGGAACGGCTTGAGTTCGACTGGCTGTCGAAGAAGGACACAACCACCGAGAAGTGAGTTCGAAAAACAAGGCTGGTCCTTCGGGCCCGCCCTCGTTCTGTTCTCCGGTAGGCGATCTGCTCACCCGTCTCCGAGTGAGGGCGTCTACGCCCTGTGCGAGTGTACTGGGACAGCACGGATGGGCCCGCCGCCTCTCCACGTGGTGACGAAGTGACGGAATGATCGTTTGGGTTCTACTCCATGCATAGAACCCAAACGCCATCTACCTATGCGAGGTAACCGGGATTCAGGGATACTTCTTCACTTCGTCACCGCCCGCGCTTCCCGCCGCTCACGTGCTGCCCCGGCTGTCTGTCCGGGGGCTTCGTGACCCCACTGCGAGGCCGCCGTGTACTACCCTCCACCGGTTCCTTGGAAGACGAGATAGCCGCACTCGCCGGAACCCCGGAGGAACCACAGAGCACATTCCCCGCGCTGTCGCTCAGGCGTTCGCGGACTGGGACGCCGGCCGGATCGGGGCGTTGGCCGAGGAGGGGTAGAGCGGTCCGGAAGTTCCCGCGAGTGCCCGCCGGCGATCCCGGCCCCAGCTCCGAAAACGCGCCCTGGGCACGGCTCCGTTTTGGGCCCCAGGGTGCCTTCTGACCTGGGCAAAGCCCGTTCCGCATCCCTGAGAAAGGCACCCGCTAAGGGGTCTCAAGACCTGTTAGGAGGGTGTCAGGTATCACGAGCGAAGAGCCCAGCCCAGCGAACGGGCGACCCGAACGGAGCGGCTACTGCCACTGGTGCCAGTGGACTTGCGAACCCAGTAGTCGGCGGTGCTCACACCTCTCTGATGATCACGCGCTTCCCGCAGAGTTTCGACCAGTCGTCCCGGTCGGAGGTCAGGACGATCACGGGGGTCGGGACGCGTAGCGCGAGCGCGGCGACGAGAGCGTCGATGGCGTACTTGTGCCCGTGCAGCCCGCCTGCGTCCTGAAGCAGCCCCACCGCGGTCAGGGAGTCCTCCTTGCTGACCGGTTCCACCCGCAGCCGGGAGAGCACCCACTTCAAGCGCGCCAGATCGGTCTTCCCGTGCACGGCTTCAACAATGGTCAGCGCGGACACGAGGACGGGAACCCCGGCCTGCCGCGACGCCTCGATGCGTGCCGCCATACTGCGGTCGTTGCGCAGGAGCAGAGAGAGCGCCTCGGAGTCGAGCACCAGCGAGCGGGCCGGCTGCTCCTTCACGCGGCGCCCCGCTCGACATCCTCGGCGGTCACGTCTCCGAACAGCTCGCGACGAGCGGCTTCGATCTCCTGCTCCGTGAGCGCGCCGTGCTCTTCCTCGTGGGCCGCGACGATCTCGGCGAGGCCGTCCATGGCGAGCTGGTGCCGGACGGCTTCGGTGATGTAGCTGGACAGCCCGCGGCGGCCGGTTCGGCAGCGGAGCTCGTTGACCAGCTCGGCGGGCATGGACACGGAGATGTTCTCGGTGGTCCCGGCACGGGGCGGTTTCATGCACAGAGTGTAGGACAAGTTCTATTACACTGCGAGAAGATAGGTGCTCGCATGCTTCTTCGGTGCAGTCGCAAGAGAGACGGCATGGAGCGGTCGCCCTGCCGCCGCCTCGGCGCCGGATTGCTTCGGAGCTGAGGCGACGGCACTCATTCGGAGAACCTCGGCGAACGGGCGGGTCGCTCTGCATAGGCGTCCCGACTTCGCCCTCTTCGGAGAGGTGCTGCGGGCTAGCCGGTCGAACCTCGGCTTCGGGTCGCGTTCCGGAGTCGAGCTGCTCCGAGTAGAGAAGTCATCACGGTGAGGGCTGCCCTCTGGCGCTGCGGCTTCCGTGACCAGACTGCGGGACAGACCACCCCGAGGAAGAAGAACGACCCCAGGAGCAGGCTTGGGGCCGCCGACATCGCGGCGACGGTCATATCGCCCTGGAGTCCGGCGGCAAGGGTGCCTCCGCCGGTCGCCGCCAGGCTGGCAGGGGCCAGCCAGCGGGAGGGGCGTCGTGATGGTTCTGTGGTCGAGATTTCATCCACGCCCTGGCTCGCTTCGTGGGACAGGGTATTCCCCGTACCCTCAGACATGTAGTTCTCCGTGTCGATAGAAGGGGACTGCGAGTAGAAGGCGGCTTCCTGTTGGCGCAGGGAGCCGTCGCTCGTTGCGGCGCACGACTCAGCCGTCGACGCAACGATTGCAGATCTTCCGAGCCGCATGGTCCGCAGAAAATATCGCGGGATTGATATGCTGTGAAATATTCGCAGCTCAGAATGGGTGTAGGCAGTTGGAGTGTGATCTAAATCACTCCCTAGGAAGGCGATAGTGTGATGCATGTCACGGTGAGAGTGTGTCCAGAGCTCTTCCTGTAAGGGGTGACGGGCCTCTGGCGGCTTTCGCCCGTTCCCTTCGCGAACTGAGGGAGAGGGCGGGCGGAACTGTCGATGCGGTCGTGATGCTCGGCGCGTCGAGGACGGCGGTCTATGCGGCGTTGAGTGGTAACCGCCTGCCGAGTGTGCAGACGCTGGATCTGATCGTCGACGCGTGGGCTGATGGTGCCGTGGCGGAGCGGGATCAGTGGCGCGAGCGACGGCGTGTAGCCGAAGAAGCCGTGGCGGAGCGATCGCGTCTGATGGGAGTCGCTACTCCACGCCGCACACCGGAAGAGGCCGACTTCGCCGATCAACTGCGCGCGTTCTGGGATGTGTGCGGCAACCCCGCCACGGAAGCGGTGGCGCGGCGCTGTGAGGTGAGCGCTCGCACCTTGGACTCTTACCTAGACGGAAGGACGCTCCCAACGCCGGAACGATTTGACCAGATCCTCATCGGACTGGCTTCTGTGATCGGGGCCGCGGACGAGGCGGACGAGTCGGTCGTGCATGAGGCCCAGCGAACGGAGAGGCTCCGAGAAGTCCTGTTCCGGGCGCGTGCGGCACGCAAGGAGGAGCGTGCCAGGGTGAAGGAATTGGCTACGGCGCTGCCCGGCGGTCAGTCGGAGCCGGCCCGAGACATGCCGCCTTCCTTCAACGGGTTCGGTCTCGTGCCAGGAGTTCTGCCCGGACGTCGTTTCGCTGATCGGAGAGCCTTGGTCCGAGCCGGTGTCCATCGGCAGCTGATGGCCGGTATCTCAGGCAGCGAGAAGTTCGGGGCGGAGTCGGTTGTTCTCGGCGGCGAGAACTTCAGCGACGAGGACCACGGTGACGTCATCACCTATACCGGTGAGGGGGCAGCAACGGGTGATCAGCAACTCACTCGCGGCAATGCCGCACTGGCGACAAGCGCATCCGCTCGTACCCCCGTCCGCGTGGTACGCCGGATCACAGACCCCTCCGGTCTCCAGGCATATCGTTACGACGGGCTGTACACGGTTGAGGATTACTGGTCCGAGCAAGGGACGAACGGATGGCGCGTATGGCGATTCCGCCTCGTCCGGATGGCGCCTGCCGAGCAGGGTGTGGCGAACCTCGCGCAACTCGACGAGGCCGAGGGGCCGGGCCTGGTCGGTGGTATGCGATCGCCCCTCTCGGTTCAACGCGTTGTCCGCAGTACGGCTGTCGCCAACCTCGTCAAACAGATCCACGACTTCACGTGCCAGGTCTGCGGCGTCCGTCTTCAGCTGAGGGCTGGACGCGCCTACGCCGAAGCCGCGCACATCCGCTCGTTGGGGAGTCCTCACGGAGGCGCAGACGCGATCGGTAACCTGCTGTGTCTGTGCCCCAATTGTCATGTGCTCATGGACGCGGGAATGTTGGTCATCAACGACGACCTCACGGTCGTGAGCCGGGCGGACAGCGCGGTGCTCGGAGTGCTCCGAGAGACCCCGGAACACCGGATCGACAGGCAGGCGCTTGCGTATCATCGCACCCTCCACGGCATGCCGGAGGAGGGGCGAGGCATTGACGCATGATTCGTCCCGAGGCCAGGCCAGTCCTGATTGACTCGACCTGTCGATCGCTCTCCGACCCGCCCTTCGACGAGCGCTGTGACTTCCTGGCCGTACATATCTGAATTGCGAGCCGCATCGGACAGCAGCTCTGGCTCCGTCGTGCGTCGGCCTCATGCGGCTATCACTGCGGAATGGCAGAGAAGGCCAGGCAGACAGCCGAGGCAGCCATGGGGAGAGCGCGAGGAGCAGAGCACATGGGAGTCGAAAGAGCAGCAGCCCGCCGGCGGCCGTACTTCGTGCACAGGTGATCACGCGGCGCGATCTTCGTCGTGCAACGATGGAGGCATGAACCGACTGGCAAACTCCCAGTCGCCCTATCTCCTCCAACACGCCTTCAAACCTGTGGACTGGTGGCAATGGGGAGAGGAGGCGATGCAACACGAGCCCGAGTCGGACGCCTGCTGACTCTACGACGGAGTTCGACTCGCGCCCCGCGGCCGGGGGGTGCCGTACGCGTTCCTGTCGAGGCCTGTGGTGCTACCGCTCCGTACGGCGCAGGAACTGCAAGCCCAGTACGGCCAGGGCGAGCGTCTGTCCGAGAGACGCGAGCAGGAGCAGGGGCTGAACGACGGGAGAGCACCAGAACGCGGTCGTGCAGACCATGGGAAGGACCAGGTACGTGAACAGGTCCACTGCGCTCTGAAGCCGTTTGCGCACGGTGTGGCCCGCGACGTCGCGGTGGTAGACCTCCCAGCCGAACACCGTGCCGTCGGCGGAGGTGAGCTCCCCCAGGCGGGGTCCCAGCCGGTCGCGGACATAGTCGCCGATCGCCGAGATTTTCTCGTCGTTGGCCAGGTAGGTCCAGCCCAGGATCAGACAGATCGCCGGAACGAAGAGCAGCAGCCGGGGCTGTCCGCTCTGGGCGGTGATCGCCACGACCGCGGTGGCTGCGGCGAGCGTGAAGTAGAGCAGGTTGTCGCGAAACCCTATGCGGGTTTTCTGTTCCTCCTTGAGACGGTCGTACTCGGCAAGCAGGACCTTGCTCTCGGTGACGTCGTCCATGCAGGTCACAGGTGCTCCTCTGCTTGAGTTCAGTCAGCCGGCGATCTGGAAGGGCGCCAGGCTGTCGGGGCCGTGCCGTTCGATCCAGCGCTTCCCGTCCGCCGCTATCCCCTCCAGGAGGCGGAAGGTGTGGGTGGAGCCGGCCGCGCTGAGGCTGATCTCGGAGATTTCCTGGGGATTCTCGGTCGGCGCCAGCTGACGGGCTTCGGCGTCCTTGACGCGGATCTTCCTGGCTGGTCCGTTGGCGAGGAGAAGCTCCAGGTCGTAGCCGACGTCGGCGTTCTCCGTCACCTGCACGGAGGTCAGGGCGTCGAACCCGTAGTTGTTCCGCTGCTCGTTCTTGCGCGTCGCGTCGGAGAAGTCGAACTCGGAGCTGATCTCGCGGATGCCGTCCTGGGTGAACAGGAACAGACGGAAGACGTAGTGCGAGTACCGCCACGGGCCGGCGCGGACCCGGCCCCGCTTGTAGGAGGGAGCCGGGGCCACCAGGATGGTGTGAGTGATCAGGTCGCGCCAGGTGAGCCGGTGGTGTTGGAGCGCCTCATCGACGAACGACGTCTTGTCGCAGGCAAGCCAAGTCTCCATCTCCTGTTCGCTGGGCCGCTTGTCGTCCAGGAAGGACTGCCAGCGCTGGTAGGCGCTCTGCCGTGCGGCCAGTTGTTCCAGGTACTCCTGATTCTCCCGGTCCAGTCGGTGCTCCTCACGTCGGACCTCCAGCCAACGGGAAGCGGCTGCGTGCCCGGACCAGGCCGCACCGAGCACGGCCAGGAACGCCCACAGAACCTGCTGCTGGGTGGCATCGGTGACCGCCGTGGCGAACGCGGCCAGAGCCGCCGTGCCGAGAACGGCGAGGGCTGCCACGGTCAGGGCCTTCGTCCTGCGCGGAGTTCGGTCCTGGTGGTGCTGATCGAACAGGGTGCCGCTGTTGTAGCGATTCCGGGCATCCTCGGCGAGGTACCGGATCAGCCATTCGACCCGCTCCACACCGATCCGGCTCTCGCGGTAGAGATCCGCGATCTCGGCGGCGAGGCCGCTGCGGATCTGATCCGTGTGGGCGAGCCAGGCGTCCGAGGTGAACCCGTGGGGCCTGCGCCTGCTGAAGTAGTGATCGAACGAATGGCGGACGCGCTTGGTGAACCTACCCTCGGCGGAGTCCGGGCCGGAGTCGGACCCGGAGTCCGGGCCGGGTGCGGAGTCGGAGGCAGGATCGCGTGGGTGGGGGACGCGCGCCCCGGCCGCGAGGCCCGGCCCGGGCCACCGGCCCCACCACCGGACGCCGAAGCGGGCCGCGGTCAGGCCCGCGCCGAGTGCCACCGGTAACTCGACGATCGCCTGGGCCGGATCCGTGATCAGCGCCAGGGCCCAGAGGAGCGCACTGCTCACAACGAACAGGATCGCGCGGAGGGGGAGGGCCGCCTTGGCGGCGGCAGCGGTGCTCGGGCGGGGCGGAACGGCCCGTGCCCCGATGGGGGTGGGTGCGAAGTAGGTCCAGACACGCTGGCCCCGGTCGTTGGCGAAGCGTTCTGCCTTGGCCCGTTCAAGGGTTTCCGCCCACAGGTAGTCCTTCAGGCCTCCGGTGAGCATGAGGTCGAGGTGGCGGAGGATCGCGTCGTGCTGGCGGTGCGGCAGGTCCTGCAACTGCTTCAGCACGGGTCCGGTCTCGCTGCCAGCCGTGCTGAGCGCCGCCAACAGGTCGAAGGTCACGCGTAGGGCTTCCGTCCACTCGTCCTCGGCGTAGTCCCGCACGCGCCCGGCGGTGTAGCGCAGCCGCTGAACCTCTTCGTCGCTCAGGTCGTGGTGGGTACGTGCGCTGAGCATGGCCAGCACCCAATGGAAGCGCACCTCCGTGCCGTCGTGGCCGTGGGCGATCGCATCAGTGATCATTTCCCGGGCGCGACTGGGAACGCCGTCCTCCAGGAGTCGCACGCCGACCCGGTACTTCTCCTGCGGCGAGGCGTCCGGGTGGACGATGTAGACGTGGGAGTCGTGGACGGTCTCGGCCTGAATCCCGACGGTGGAGTACGCGGCCGAGTTGTACGAATCCGGGCTGTACGCGGCACTGTCGTCGCGGCTCATGCCAGGCCACCGGCCGCAGCGACCAGGGGTGCCAACGCGGCTACCAGCGCGGGGCATTCCGCGACCAGTCCACGCAGCCTCTTGAGCGCAAGGACGGTCTGCTTCGACGCCCTAGGGGCACGCTCTCCGGCCGACCGGAGGGAGGATTCCAGATCGGTCAGGGCCGCCTGGTAACTATCCTCGTCGAGCATGCCCTCGGCGCGGTGCGACCTCAGCTGGTCGCGGAACCCGTTCAGCTCCGTGACCAGGTCCGTCGGACCGGATGCCTTCGGGGCCGTGCCCATGTGGACACTGCTGCCCGTGACCGAGCTGGCCATGATGCCGACGGTGCTGTTGTGAGCGGTGTTGATGACCCCCCGGTCTGATCGCTCGACCGAACAATCCCTGTCGTCCTGGGCCATTGCGGACTGTATGGCGGACTCCCCCTGCTCGTTCACCAGTTCCACTGCCAGGCGGACGGCGAAAGCCGCCGCGTTCGCCGCGGCCCGAGGCTGCCAGTTGCGGTCGTCCGAACTGTTCTTCGTGCCGTCCGCTCGGTCGCTTATTCCCCGGACGATGGCCACGGGAGCTCCGCTGAGATGGCCGGCCTGGGCCACACCGGCGGCCTCCATCTCGATGGCGAGCGCATCGTTGTAGTGCTGCCGGATCCACTTCGCCTCGGCCGAGATCCTCGAGTTATGGACGATCTCGCCGGCGGCGACAGCCCCGAAACGCACCTGCGGTCGGTCCTCGTGACCAGGCGGGGGATCCGCCCACTCGTCCAGACGGGCCAGGTGCGAGGCGAGCTGGCTGATGCCGTGCGGCGCTTCCCACACCCGAGGGCGGGCTTTGAGCCCATCGTCCTCGCTGGTGCCGCCGTGGTAGGCGTACACATGCGACGCCACCACCACGTCACCCAGCCTCGTGGCATCCCACAGGGCGCCGGCGACTCCGACGAACAGCACGGCCACGGGCGAGAACTCCTGGATCGCGCGTTCCGCGATCACCGCGGAGGACTGGTTTCCCTTGCTCGTCAGTCCGAGTGCGACACGGCACGACGTGCCCTTCACGACGCCCACTTCGAACCGGGTACCACTCTTGTGGAGATGTAATCGAAGATCCACCAGCCTCTCGCGCACGGACTGATACTCAAGATTGAGGGCGGTGAGAATCACCACCAGGCCTTTCGACATCTACTCCTCTTCCCCTGGCGTGTGGGGTCGGATCAGCGGTGGGAACAGCACGGTGTTCGGCCCGGCCCGGTACAGCCGCGCGGGCCGCCCCCCTGTGGCCTTGCGGTCCGCGCCGGTGGGAACGATGAATCCCTTCGCGGCCTGGACCTTCCGATAGAAGTTGCGGGTGTCGAGCGGAGTACCCCAGACGGCCTCGTACACCTGCTGGAGCTCCGCGATGGTGAAGCTCTCCCCGCAGAAAGCGGTAGCCAGCGCTGAGAACTCGATCTTGGCGCGCGCGCGTTCGATCCCGTCTTCGGCGATGCGACGGTGGTCGAACGCGAGAGCGGTCTCGCCGGACAGGACGGCGTCCGCGGGAATCCACGCGGCCTCGGTGGCATCCGTCCCCGCGACGGGATCAGGCAGCCCCGGTGCGATCGCCAGGTGAGCTACGGAGACGACTCGTCCCCGCGGGTCGCGGCCCGGACTTCCGTACACGGCCAGTTGCTCAAGGTGCACCCAGCCGGAGGTCAGTGCCGTTTCCTCGCTCAGCTCGCGGTGGGCGGCGTCGAGGATCTCCTCGTCATCGTGGTTCAGAAATCCTCCCGGCAGCGCGAGGGCGCCCTGGAAGGGTTCTTCGCCCCGTTCCACCAAGAGCACGTGCAGACGGCTCTCCCGCAGCGTCAGGATCACGAGATCGACTGTCAGTAGGACGGGAGGTGGTGACCATGCTTCATCTGGCATGTTTTGCAAGGTACTTCAGATACTGTCACTTACACAAGAAGTCGGGCGGCGCGATCGACGCACCACTCGTCCCCAAGAGTCCTGGCGTGACGGAATGGCCCGCGGTCCAGCCGGCGGTTCCGGGGCAGTGGGACCCCGACCCGGCCGAGCGTGGCGGGCTCGGGCGGGTTTCGGTGCTCGCGGCATACCCTGTGGGAGGCTGACCCGCATGAACCGGTTGGCTGGTGCGACCTCGCCATATCCGCTTCAGCGCGCTGACAGCCTTGTTGACTGGTGGCTGTGGGGACCCGAGGCGTTCGAGGAAGCGAAACGGCGCGATGTACCCGTTCTGCTGCCAGTTGAATACTCTGCGTGTCACTGGCGGCAGGGCGTGTGAGTGGCCAGGCGGTCATGGCCTGGGGGTGTGTCAGGGGTGGCAGCCGAGTGGATACGTACGATGAGGATCTGAACGACCACAGGGCCTGGCAGGGGTCCGCAACGGATGTGCGGTGATCATCGGGTACGTTCCAGGGGTTGACGTGCCATGCGAAGCTCTCTCAGCTTCACCCAGGCCTCTTCTGCGCGTCGGACGACAAGCCAAGCGTCGTCACGAGTCGACAGGGGTCTCGTGCAGTGCGTTCCAGCGGCCGAAGAGGTGAGCCACGCCGCCGGCGTCGGCAAGGGCGTTGACCGCACACGCCTTGCGCGGGACACGCGGAATGCCGAAACAACACCGGTTCGGGCCGAGCTGGGGGCCGATGCCCAGAGGTCCCCGGTTGCGGACATGTCTCAGCCCACAGTGCGTCGGAGGCGCCGAGGGCGCGGGCAATTCCTCGTTGCTCACAGGGCCCCAAGGTCGACCATGACAGGGAATGGCGCGGTGGTCTTCACCGTGCCGGTGAACACCTCGCCGTCCCGGTAAGCCTCGGTGGCGGGGTCGAGGACGTAGGTGTAGACGATCGGGACGCCGGTGGCGGCCTGTTCGACCCGCCAGTAGAAGGGGATGCCGGCCTTGGCGTACTGGTCCACCTTCACGATCCGGTCGGTGGTCTCCGACCCCGGGGACACGACCTCGACGACCAGGAGCACGTGCTCGGGGCGGGTGGGCGTGAGATCGATCGTCTCCGCCCGGTAGACGATGACGTCCGGGCGGCGGTTGGTGAGCGGAACGTCCTGCAGGCGGACGTCGAAGTCCGTGTCAGCGTTCCAGTCCGGGCCCGCGGCGGCGTCCAGGGCATTGGCCAGGAGTCGAGCCAGCCGGTTGTGCCGCTTGGAGGCGCTCGGGCTCACGACGACCATCCCGTCCACGATCTCGATGCCGGCGCACTGCTCCTCGGACCAGGAGTCGTACTGCTCCGCGCTGATCTGCGTGTGCATCCACGCGGGCGCCACCATCTCGGCGGACATGGAGTACCTCCTTCGAGGATGCGGTGCTGCTCGACTCAGCGTACTGCCCGCTTCCAGTCGGGCACCGGCTTTGGGTCGGGTCAGAACCTTCAGCGTCCGCAGGGCGACCTGGGGTGCAAAAGGGGTGATCCGCATTCACCACGTGATGGCGCATGAGTGCAAATCGGCCAGGTAGGGCGGGGGCTTGCGGGCCGGACCGGCAGGGCCGTGTCGGCGTGAGAGGCTGGGTCTCATGAACCGGTTGGCTGGTACGACCTCGCCTTATCTGCTTCAGCACGCCGACAATCCGGTCGACTGGTGGCCGTGGGGACCCGAGGCGTTCGAGGAAGCGAAACGGCGCGATGTACCCGTTCTGCTGTCGGTCGGCTACTCGGCGTGCCACTGGTGCCAATGAACTTACACAACCAGGTAGTCCTGACCTGGGGTGTTGCCAGGGGGTAGTCACATGAGTACGTACGATGAGGAACTGAACACGAGTATCGACGCTTGGGTGGAGGCCGAACTGGCCGCCTCGCCCGAGTGGGGGCCCGAGAGGTACGCCAGCATCCGCCAGCGCTTGGAGGACAGCGCACCCTCTGCCACTGCTGAGGAGTAGCGGGCGCGGAGCCGCAGACTGCGGCCCACACGACAAGTGCCGTGCTACAGAACCGATCGGTTCTGTAGCACGGCACTGTCGGTAACCGTGAAGATGATCGGCGAGCCCGGCTCAGCTGGTCCGCAGGGTGTCCACTGCCAAGATCAGGAAGCGGGGTAGCGCGGAGAACGCTCCACGGCGCGGAAGCAACCTGGCCCAGCCGTGGTCGGTCCTGGTCTCGCCGCGCGCTTCATCCGCGACCGCGAACCCGAGCTTCTCCAGCCGTCGCACCGCGTCCTCTGGAGGTGGAACCGGTGCCTCGTGTGGCGGTCGCTCGCGAGGGCGGCGGACGTGGAACGGTGCCGGACCCCCGGGCACGGCCCGCTGATTAGGGGGCTTTGAGCTCCTCCTTTCGTTCGCCTTGCCGAGGACCCGCAGCTGAGTGACGGTCAGGCCGGCGCTGGTGAACCCGGCTAGGAGATGGGCGGCGCGGACCTCGCCGTGGCGCGAGCCGCGGGTGCTCTTGCCGTCCACCGCGAGGGTGTCCGCTCCGGCCGGGTCGTGGCCGATCATGAGCCCCAGCCGGCGTCCGCTGATGAGCCCGCCAGAATCGCTCGCACTCATCACAGGTGTCCCGGCCGCTTACTAGGATGTGCGGGACCGCTCCGGCGCCAAGCAGCAAGAATCGTATGACTGTTAGTCCGGCCGACAGAAGGATGCGACGCGATGCCTCTACAGGTTGTGTACGGGGAAAGCAAGAACCGAAGCACGGCATCGCGCTTGGCTGACGTTTTGAGCGACGTGATCGACGAGGGGACCATCTACCTCGGATACCCGGTGCTAGCCACAGCCGACGAGCGTGTCGAGGTGGATGCACTCCTCGTAAGCAAAACGAACGGCCTTGTGGCATTTCTTCTTGCAGATGCGATCCCCGAAGATGGTGCAGCTTGGGAGGCGGAGGTATCTAGGCAGGACCGCCTCTACAACGTCCTGGACAGTAATCTCAGCAAGCATGATGCTCTCCGGTCTCGCCGGAAGTTGGCTGTCGATATTGAGACCGTGACAGTATTCCCAGGGCCCGTGGATGGCCCGTCGAATGGGCAAGGGACCTACTGTGACTTCAAGGACGTAGCATCGCTGGTCGGCGACCTCCCTGGGCTGGAAGAGCCCATCAGGAGCGCACTAGAAGCCGCACTTCAGCGCGTAACGACGATCAAGCCCGCGAAGAAGCGGGCATCTGTTCAGGATGATTCGTCGCGCGGGGCCATGCTCAAGCACATTGAGCGTGGGATCGCGAACCTTGACCAGTGGCAGAAGGCTGCTGCCATTGAAACCCCACAGGGGCCTCAGCGGATTCGAGGCTTGGCAGGCTCCGGTAAGACTGTAGTCCTGGCACTTAAGGCCGCATATCTTCACACTCAGCATCCCGAATGGCGCATTGCGGTAACTTTCCACTCGCGGGCCCTCTATCAGCAGATCACCGACCTCGTAGAGCGCTTCACGTTCGAATACAGCAACGATCGCCCTGACTATGATTTCCTCCAGATCGTACATTCCTGGGGCTCCAGCTCACGCGCCGGCCTGTACAGCGAAATGGCACGAGCAGCTGGAACTACCCCGCGCGACTGGAACTACGCGCGATCAACCTATGGGATGGACGACGCGTTCCAGGGCGTCTGCCGGGAACTGCTTACGGTGGTGCGGGAGGTAAGTCCTGAGCCAGTCTTCGACGTTGTCCTCATCGACGAAGCGCAGGACCTGCCACCGGAATTCTTTCAACTCGTCTATCTCCTTACAAAAGATCCGAAAAGAATCGTTTGGGGATACGACGAGCTTCAGAAGCTCTCTGAGTCCGCAATGCCGGAAACGGATGAACTCTTCGGCACCGGCCCAAATGGCGAGAGTCTCGTGAGCTTGGCCACACAGGCTAAGGAGCCGCGAAGGGATATCGTGCTTCCCGTCTGTTATCGGAATACCCCGTGGGCACTCGCGACCGCCCACGCCCTGGGCATCGGCGTTTATAGGGAAGCGGGCCTGCTACAGCACTTCGACGATCCAAAGCTGTGGTCTGACATCGGCTACAACATCGTCCATGGCGCTCTGACACCTGGCTCACCGGTCACACTGGAGCGCTCCGAGACGAGTTACCCCTCGTATTTTCCCGAGCGTCTTAAGGTCGAGGATGCCGTCGTCCTGCAGAAGTTCGACAGCCAGGAAGTCCAGGACATCTGGGTTGCACAACAAATCAAGAAGAACCTGACTGAGGACGAGCTGGAGCACGACGATATTTTGATCGTCCTTCCGGATGCTTACCGGGCCAAGTCTCGCGCTCCGCGCCTGATTAGCGAACTCGCCAAGCAAGGCATCGGAGCACACCTCGTTGGCGTGAACACCAGCGTGGATGAAGTCTTCAAAAAGGAATCAGTCGCCCTGGCGCACATCTTCCGCGCCAAGGGGAACGAGGCCCCGATGGTGTACGTAGTCGATTCCCAGTATGCGGCCAGCAAGTATAGCGCCGTAACTCGCCGAAACACTCTCTTCACTGCCATCACCCGCAGCCGCGCTTGGGTTCGCATTGTAGGCTGGGGCGACCCCATGGACGTTATTGTCAACGAAGTCGAAGAGGTTCGAAACAAGAACTTCAAGCTCGAATTTACGATCCCCACGCTCTCTGAACTCGCTGAGATGCGGCACATCAATCGCGACCGCCCTGAAGATCAACGAGAGACGGTCAAGAAGGCCACGGAAGGTCTTCAGGCGTTCGTTGAAGCCTACGAGCGAGGGGACATCGACCTGTACGATCTCCCGCCAGCTCTCCGCACTCGCCTGATGACGGCGAGACTGAGGGAAGATCTTCCTCATGACGACAACTAGGTCTATGAGGGATGAGGTTCAAAATCTCCTCGACTACCTTCTGCAAGCGGAAGTTGCGGCTTACATTAACCCCGTATCCGTCACGGCCTCTAGAGTCTCATGGCACTCGCACGCTCCAGGGATGCAATTCCTGGTAAATCGCGGCGACCCATGCCTCGAAGACTACCGCAGGTGGGTTCAGTCCGGAGCGTATTCCGCATACCTACGCGATGGAGCACTCCTTCAAATCACATACGATATTGAAGGAGGTGAGGTGACCGGGCATCGCCTCGGGTATATCCCATGCCCGTATCGACTGGACCCTGAAATGGTTCTCCAGGACCCTCTGCTCGACCTCGTCGACATGCATGCAGAGGCCGACCCCACGGGAATGGTCCTCCACTCTGCTGTGCGCTTTGACTACGACCCCGCATCTGCCTCGACCGGACACCCTGCCTCCCATTTAACAATCAACTCGGCGAATTGTCGGGTTGCATGCGCGGCGCCGATGCACCTCGGAAGGTTCATAGATTTCATCTTCCGGCACTTCTATCCTGATCTCTGGAAGGCGCATCTCCCTTATTTCTCTGCTGGCGCGGGCAAGGAGTTGGGAACGCGCACCCTTACGGAGGATGACCTCAGCGGTCTCCACATCGCCTGGCGCTAGTGCTGCGACCGAGAAGGTTCACCGGCTTGGCGGTTGGCTGCCGCAGTAGCGCGAGAACGGGTCGGCATGGGCACCCCGGTTCCACCGGGCGTGTTGATTCAGTAACGCTTCATGTTGGGGAGGCCCCGCCGGTTACCGTGCCAGGCGCTCACAGGGCCTGCTCAGGCCGGAAGAGGGTTCGGTGCGGTGCGAGGATGACGGTGGCGGCGGTGTGGCCGTTCCAGGTGTGGTCTTGGCCGTTGTAGCGGGTGGTGATGTAGGACCATTCCAGGTTGCCGGCGATCATCCATCGCAGTGCTTCGATGTACTGGCTGACTGCCGGGTCCCGGCCCGGCGCTGTGGCAAGCAGGTGCTCGCCGAGGGCGCAGAACTCGTCCTCGGTTCGTTGGATGGTGTCGGTGATGCGGTCGACTGCGGCTTGCAGGTTGCCGCCGTTGGTGGTGAGGGCGAGGGTGATTTCGTTGATGGTGTCGCCGCTGTAGAGCTCTTTGCGGTAGGAGAAGATGTCGTTGACGCCGACCCAGTGTCGTGCCACCAGATGGTTGAGCCGCCCGAGCTCCGGCATTCCGGTGAAGTGGTCGGTGAGGTCGATGCCCAGTCCGTACTCCAGGAGCGGGAAGCAGCATTCGCCTACGCTCTTGATCCGTGATGCCTCGTAAGCGGCCATGTCTACGGCCGTGCCGGCCTCAAGCCAGTCCCGCTCAGTGCGGCAAGCGGCGAAGAACCCTTTCATCTCGTGGGCGAAACGGTTCCACAGGCCGGACGGCATGCCGGCGCGGATGCGTTGTGCCAGCATGTGCAGCACGCGCGGGTAGGGAGCTCTGGGGGCGGGCTGGTCGTCGTCGAGGACGGCATCGAGCTGGTGCAGACCCAGGCGTTCCAGGCGTGGGCGCGGGGCGTGGACGAAGAGATCGTCAATGCTGAACAGGACGTCGATCCAGTGGCAGATCGTCTTCGTCCGCTCGGTGTCGGTGGTGGGGTAGGCCAGCAGGTTCCACAAGGTGGTGCGCTGGTGGAGGAACTCCTCGAACGCCTGCGGGCTGTCGGCGTGGGCGTCCCGCAGGGCGTCGTCCAGCCATGTACGGCAGGAGTGCTCCAGGTCATCGATGCCGGGGCGGCGCAGTGCGGGCTGGAAGCGTGGGAGGGACGGTAGCCGAAAGCTGGGGTAGGAACTCGGTTCGACTGCGTCGCCGGGCTGAAGGCCAGGGCTGGGGAGGCTGGTCACCGCAGAGCGCCTTCCCGGGTGCGCAGGTGCAGGGTGAGGGGTTGCTCGGCGGGGACGAGCAGGAAGCGCGGCCGCGGGCGTAGGGAGGCCGGCCGGGTCGGGCGCAGGTGCCAGGTGCGGGTGATGGTGGCCAGCGCGAGGGTGGTCTCGGTCATGCCGTAGAACTCACCCATGCACCGGCGGCGCCCGGCACCGAAGGCGAGGAACGACTGGCGCTGGCCGGGGGTGAGGCGTTCGGGCAGCCAGCGGTCCGGGTCGAGACGGTCGGCGTCGGGGAAGACCTCGGGGTTGCGTTGCAGGGCGTAGGGGCTGACCAGAACGTCGGCACCCTTGGGCAGCAGGAATCCGCAGATCTCGGTCGGTTCGACGACGATGCGGCTGAGCAGCCAGGTGGGTGGGTACAGCCGCAGGACCTCGGTCAGCAGCCGCTTGGTGTAGGGCAGGGACGGCAGATCCTCGAAGGTGACCGGACGTTCTCCCAGGGCGCCGTCGACTTCCTCCCACAGCCGGTGCTGGATTTCCGGGTGGCGACCCAGGAGTTGGAAGGTCCAGGCGAGAAGCGAGGCAGATGTCTCCACGCCTGCGGCCAGCACCGACATCACCTGGTCACGCACCTCGGTATCACCGGGTCGGCGTCCGCTGTCCTCGTCCCCGGCCATGATCTGCGACAGCAGGTCTTGCCGGCCCTGCTCATGCTGCCGGTACTGGGCGATGACCTCACCGATGGCCGCGTGCAGGCGGGCGCGCGCCGCATCGAAGCGCCGGTTCGCCGGGGTCGGAACGCGGTGAACCCAGTCCGCCGGGATCAGCATCCGGCGGAGCAGACCGCGCAGGAGCTCCGGCAGCGCCTCCGCCATCACCTGTGCCGCCTGCCTGCCGGCCGGCGCGGATACCAGTGTTCGCGCGACCACCAGCGCCGCCACCCGGTACATCGCGGACCCGACATCGAGTACCTGGCCCGCCTGCCAAGAGGATGTCGCTTCCACCACGCACTCGCGCATCACGTCGGTGTAGCCGGCGACCCGGCTGCGGTGGAACGCGGGCTTCATCACCGGCTGCTGAGCCCGGTGGTCCTCGGCACTGCAGGTGATCACACCGTTCCCGACCAACTGGCGGGCCGCCTCCATGAACGGGCCGCCCTTGTCGAAACGTTCCTGCCGCGCGACGAGCACCTGCATCGCCGCCTCGGCACTGTTGACAAGGAAGCACTCCCGCCCCATCAGGCGCAGTGCGACTACTGGATCTGATGCCCGCCGCTGCTCAAGAAAGCCCAGCGGGTCCACCGCAAGCCGTCCGGCATGCCCGATCAGCGGGAGCTCTCCTGGAGACGTGCGGACCGTTTGCGGCATGAGCTTCCCCCGATTGGATGCCGATGATCTTCGGGGAGGGTACCGTCCGCGCAGTCGCGCCGCCACTGTCAGTGAGTCTGTTCGGTGGTGTACCTCCAAGACGGGGATGGCCTTGACCACTGACGGCAACCGGTTCGGGCCACAGCGGGCGTGGCGGAAGATCCTCCGGCGTTCGAGCGTGGCAACGCCGCGTTCGAACGGGTGGCGGAGCCGGGCGTGAGCCCGGCTCACTGACCGCTGCCCGGGGCTGAGTTCCTTGCGGAGTGGGCGTCTTGTCGGGCCTGGGAAGGTCCTGCCGGTGCCGGATGTCGGCCAGGGCTGGGCTGCGCTGCGGAGCCGGACGCAGGTCTTCACGGCGCGGCGTCGGTGGGCCTCGGTCAGGTCGTGGGTGCGGCCAGGCAGCGCGCGTGGGACCCGCACCAGTGAGCCTGCCGAATTGGTGATGACGGGTGGCTTCCGCCGTGGCGTCGGTGCTTTGCGAAGTGGTCGGCGCTGCCGTCGCCGGCGTGGTCGCACTCGGTGAGGGTTCCATCGACCAGGACGTACCCGGGATCGGCGTCGCGGAGGGCCCGGGTGAGGCCGGGCGAGTAGGTCGGTGAGGGTGTGGACGCAGGCGTGCGCGGTGCCGACGTCGATCCGGAAACCGGCCGCGTTCTGAGTGGGCGTGTCGTGCTTGAGCGGGGACACCAGTGCGGCCGGTGCCTGCCGGGAGGGGCGGAGCTTGCATCGGCGGTCGTCCTCGCGGGTGACGATGAGCGCGGTGGCCCACTTGACGAGCGCGTGCGGCAGGTCCGGTAAGGCCGGGCCGGTGGCCAACGAGGCTCCTCGGCCGACTGGTTGTGACGTGAGGGGTCTCGTTCAACCGCCTGGGAGTCCCGTTCGCTTCCGTCCCTGTCGCGACCCGCCCGGCCGTCACCCGATCGGTGTCCACCCTGGCAGGGCTCAGTGCTGGTGCATGCATCAATACGGACTTCTTCCGCCCCTTTTTGTCGATCTTGCACGTGGGCCGGGACGTCTGCGGGATGCTGTCCCCCTCACAGTCGTGCACGGGGCCCACCCGGCGCCGACAACCATCAACCCCACGAGAAGGTGACGGCTATGGCTGAGCTGCAGCTCCTCCTGTCCGCCGAGAAGCTGGCGAACAGGGACCCGGACGGGGCGGGCGTCTCCGACCCCTACGCCAAGGTCTTCGTCATGGAGAACGACAGCTGGACCCTTGCCGGGACGACCGAGGTGATCCGCGACACCCTGAATCCGGAATGGAAGCAGCCCATCACCGTGACCGCCACCCGCGGCCAAGGGGAGTACATCAAGATCGAGGTATGGGAAGAGGACCAGGGCAGGGACGACTTCCTCGGTAATCTCCTGCTCTCGTTGGACGCACTCCTGGAGAGCGGCTGCTACCAGAGGCTGCCACTGTCCTTTGCGGGCACCATGACTATCCGGACAGTCGAATGGGGCGAAGGATTCTGACGGCCAGACACCAGCGAGACGCTACCGGCCCTGTGTCGAACATCCGATGGAGCGGGGTGGGGCCGGTCCGGTCTCCACTCACCCGTGCGGGTGGGCCCGCCCGCGTCTGACCGGCGGCGGCCGGCCGGAGCTCCTGGCGTTCCGCGCGAGCGTCCCCTGCTCTGATGCGGGCGACCCGAGTCCCTGATGACATGCGCGCATGACGACCCCGTGCAGAGCCAGAAGTTCAGCATCCTCTTCGGCTGGGTCGACGAGCTGTTCATCGACCCCTACTCCGGGGCACAAAAGCTCAAGGCCCGCTGGGCGGAGACGCCTCGCAAGAGCGCGCAGGTGCTGGAGCAGGCCGTCAAGGAGCGGATGCCCGAGCGCACCCTGCTGGGCATCGTGGCCCGCACCGCGTACATAAGGGGGTCACCTCCAACCGGGCGGGATATCGATTGGCGAGTAGGTTTGCGTGACCCGCCGGGGTCGCAATCGTTGGCGTGGTATGCACAACACCGCTCGGCGCACGCTCGCCGTACTCGCCATCGCAGGGGCCGCACTCGGCATGGCCGGAACCGCACATGCCGACGACGCATCCCCTGCAACCACGATAAACGGCATCTTGGGACTCGGTGACGAGGGCGGGCAGATCCGGGACCAATCCCAGAATCAAGCTATTCCAGTGTTCGGGGACTCGATCCTGAATGGAGTGAACAATGTTTTCTCCCCTAGGGAGCATATCCGTGGAATCAATGGCGTGGGCAGGTCTAGCATGCGGTAGACCGAACGGAGATTGCCCCGAACTCGGGGCTGGTCTTGAGATGGCGGCACCACCGGCACAGCATTTGGGTCCTACCGCCGGCGCACACAGTTGATGCCAGGACACCTGGGGCGGGCAGCATCTCCCGGTCCCCGGGCAGCGGTCGTTGAACCGGGCTCACGCCCGGCTCCTCCGCCCCGTTGGACGCGGCACAGCCACGCTCAAGGGGGTGGAGGATCTCCCCGCCCGGGCGGGGAGATCGGGTATCGACGCCTACTCCTCAACCGATGCCATGATGTCCGAGTGGCTCATGAACAGCACTTCCCGGCCGTCGATCTGCTCCACCTTGAGGACGAAGCCGTCATGGAAAACCACGATGTCCCCCAGGCGAACCGTACCGTTGTCCCGGAGCTCGCCTTCTCCCAGCGCCAGTACCCTGCCCCGGCAGTAAGGAGGGAGTTCCGCGCTCTCGATTCGCTCGACCGCAATCCGGTCCCGCAGGGGGCGGATCTGCATGGCATGCCTCCACAGACATCGAGGTCGCCGCAAGGGGGACCCAGTAGGGCGAGGCCGGTCGGCCTCGACGGCGATCATGCCCTGTGTTTCCGGCTCCGAAAACCACCGCCCGGCTCCGGGACGTGGTTATCCGGGGCAGTCACGGCGGACAGGGGAAGACCCGCGATCCGGAGGTCCTGGTGACGATGGACGCCGCCACCCTTTCCGCGTCCGGCTGACACGGTCGGCAACCGGACCCTACGCTGAGGTTGATCATCTTTGCCCACACCGACTGAACCGAGGACCCCCTCATGGCAACCGTGCTCCCCAACGGCGCGACCCTCAGCGATGCCGCCGAAAGCGCCCTCAACGCGGCGCGGAACCGGACCGAGTATGAAGAGGCCCTGCGGCAGGCGCCGGCCTGCCTCTACGACGACCCCTTCGGCAGCGGCATGACCTACTACGAGAAGACAGCCGACGGGCACCTCTTCCTCAGGCACACGGCCGCCTGCAGCCTCCAGCCGGAACGCTGCCCGGAGGGCTACCTCTACTTCAACATGACCGAGCAGAAGAACCTCTACCCCGACGAGACCCCCCGCCTGGGCGACGGCAGCGACCCCAACCCGCAGACCGGTCAGATCTACTAGATTCGCCGGGTTGACGCTGACGGCCGGCACCGCTGCCACTGGGCAACCGCCCCGATGGAACCGTCACGCTCCTCGATGCATGGACAACCGCGGCCACCTGTCCAAGCCGCGAGCCGCTTCGCGCGTACGGATGTCCTGCGGACCGGGGCCGAGCAGGTCGTCGTGCAGCACCTGCAATCCGCAGCGTGTGTAGCAGGGGTCATTCCACGGCACGTCGGCGAACCTCGTGAGGGTCAGGGCGGGGACTCTGTGGGCTGCCGCCCGCTCGGCAAGGTGGTCCAGTAGCGACCGTCCGATGCTCTGGCCCGCACTGTCGGGGTGCACCGACATCTGTTCGATGCGACGGTTGCCCTCGATACGGTCGGCGATGAGACAGGCCATCGGAGCGTCGGACTCGTCGACGGCCACCCAGGCCGGTCCCGGCCGCTGGGACCGGGCGAGTTCATCGAGCGGCAGCGGCTCGTCCTCCGCGGTCCCGGGCATGCCGATGCCGCGGAAACCGTCCGGCCGCTCACTCGATGTCCGGGAGCAGAGGCAGTCCCTCGCTCCGGACCTCTCGCATACGCATAGCCTCATTGCCCGACGTTCATGCTGCGCCGAGAAGGTTGCCGGGAGACTCGATCAGGCGGCGGCAGCCGGTCTGCCGCCCCAGCGGAGCCCCTTCTCGCTGCGGACGCGGGCGCGTTCCCGGCGCTGGGCGGCCAGGACGTCGGGGTGGCGGGCGTTGGCGTTGCGCCAGCGCAGGTAGGCGTGCAGCTCCCGGGTCTGGACCGTGTGGTTCGGATGGTTCGAGTTGGCGAGCGTGAACTGCCGCAGCGGGCCGAAGTGAGCCTCGATCGGGTTAGCCCAAGAGGTGCTGGTCGGGGTGAAGCACAGGTGGACGTTGTTGTTCTTCGCCCAGCGCAGGACCTTCTTGCCGTTGTGGGCGGAGAGGTTGTCCAGGATCACGTAGACCGGGGCGCCGTCCGGGCGCGCAGCCCGGATCGACCTCAGCGCCGCCAGGGTGTTGATGGTGCCCTTGCGGCGGCGGTTGACGCCCCACAGGGTGTCGTCGCCGACCGAGTAGCAGCCGTGGAAGTAGGTCACGCCGTGGGTGCGCTTGTAGGTCGCCGGCAGCCGGTCCGGCCTGCCCTGCTCGGCCCAGCAGCTGCCGGCGGTGGGGCGGATGCCCAGCGGCCCGAACTCGTCGAACGCGAACGTGCGGTCGGGGAAGCGTTCCAGGACGTGCTCGATCCGGTCGAGTTTGGCGTCGTACTCGGGGTCGGTGGACTCCTTCCAGGTCTTGGTGCGCTGGAAGGTGACGCCTCGTCGCACCAGCAGGCAGCGCAGGGCCTCACGGCCTATGCGGATCACCCGGCCGTGAACTCGCCGTAGGTAGGCAAGCAGTTTGCGGATCGACCATCGAGTGAAGGGCTGCCCGAGCTTGGTCGGGCGGGTGGTGGCCGTCTGGACGACGAAGTCCTCGTCCTCAGGACTGAGCAGGCGGGGACGGCCTCCCGCCCACTGTGGGTCAAGAGCGGCCAGGCCGATCTCGTTGAACCAGTGGATAACATCCCGCACCGTGTCCTCGTCGGCCTGGACCAGCCGGGCAATCACCGGGACCCGGTTCCCGCCGGACGAGGCCAGCAGCATCATCGCCCGCCGGTACCGCACGGTGCTCGTGCTGCCCCGACGCACGATCCGCTGCAACTGCTGGCCCTCCTGGTCGGTCAGCCTCCGGACCTTGACCGGCTCCGCCACCGCGCCTCCCCACACCGGATCGAATGTCGGGCCGCATCCAAACAGCTCCAGCGCCATCACCGCCAACCCGGCGAACCTTCTCGGTCACAGCACTAGGGGGCTTAGGGCCGCAAGACTGTGGCCCACACGACAGTGCCGTGCGAGATGGCCCTTCGGCCCTCTCGCACGGCACTACTACTAGTTGGGAAGATTATCCGCGAGCCCAGCTCAGCCTATCCGCAGAGTGCCCACGGCCAAGATCAAGAAGTGGGACGGCACGGAGCGGTCCACAGCGCGGAGGCGACCTGAGTCCAGCCGTGATCCCTCTTGTTGTCGGCGCGTGCCTCTTCCGCGACCACATAGCCGTGCTTCTCCAGTTGCTGCACCGCGCTCTCCCGAGGGAGCACCGGAACTTCCTCACCTTCGAGGTCGATCATGTAGCGGCCGGGGTCTTCGGGCTGGGGCGCGACGAGGGTATCCGCAGGGCCGAGATCGACCGGTCCGACCACGACTTCGGGCCCCGGCGCGATGACGTGCAGCACCCACCGCCCGCCGAAGGCCGAGACCTCGGCACCGTAGAGCGCCGGAAGGCCGCTGTGGTCGGGGTGGGCTTCGGGCACGGGGACTCCTCTGGCACGTTCTACACGTTCTCGCCGACCGTAACGCACCGGTGCGACAGCGCCTCGCCGGTACGCCGGGCTGGCGCGGTGGTCACCAGAGGCTGAGCGGACGGCCTTCCGCGATCACCGCTTCGACCCGTGCGGCGATCTCCGCTTCGGACTTGCCGCAGACCAGGCCAGCGCGGATGGCGGCGCCGATCGCGCGGGAGCGTCCGGCGGGGCCGCGAAGGTCCGCGAGGGGGCTACCCGGGTCGCGCCGCCGAGCCACCCACTCCGCCCGGTTCTCTGCCGCTGTGCCCAGCCGAAGGTGCGCCGGCTGCTGGCAGGAATGGTTGTCGCAGGTGTGGCAGACGGTCAGGTCGGTGCCCCATCCCAGCCGTGGGATGACGCCGTGTTCGAGCTGATACCCGTACAGGTGCCCGGGCACCGTCCCCCGGCGCGTCCGGCCCGGCCGCGAGGTGGCCCGGAAGGTGGCGTGCCCGGTGCTGGAGATTCCGCCGATGAAGAACCAGCATCCCGTGGCCGGGGCCCGGTAGACCTTCGCCCAGTACCGGGTCCGAACAGTCTCGTCGGCCAGCCATGCGGACCATTCAACCGCCGGTATCCGCACGGGCGTTGGCTCTCCGAGGAGAGATAGCTGCTCGTCAACGGGAGCGGGCCCGGACCCCTTCACCTCAGCGAGCGGGAAGAGTCCGGGCCCAGTGCCGTTCGTCTCAGACGGCATCGGCCAGGCCGCCCTCCGTCGCGGAGTTCGGGGCGGAGGCGGAAGGTGCCGCGGGGGAGGTGCCGGCCTTCCTGACGCGGCGCGCCGGGCGCGGACGCTCGGCACGGGCGCGGAGCTCCTCGATCACCTCCTTCGCGCGAGCGGCGGTAACAGGCTTCGCCTCGCGCTCCAGCTCTTCCGCCGTGACGTCGAGCAGCTGCGCGACCAATTCGGCGTCGTTGTTGAACAGTCGAAGGACGGCTGCGGCAGCCTCCCGCGCCGCGACCTCGGCGTCATCCTTCGCCTTCGACGCTGTTACCGCCGCCTCCCGTGTGGCCAGGGCGTTGGCCGCCGCGAGCTCTCGTGTCCGCGCCTGTATCTCCTCGACGGCGCGAACCCGCCGCCGCAGTTCCGCCGCGCTCACCGATCCCGTCGAAGTGCTCACCTGTTCCTCATCCCAGCCGAATCCGTGCTCATCGCGCGCACCGTAAGCACGGGTCCGCGGACACCTCAAACTGCGGTCGCAGGGTGGTTCGCGGAGCGATGTCAGTGGGGGTGGGCAGAATGGAGCGATGGACGCAGAGCGTGAATCGGTGGACTCGGACGGCCGGGTCTGGCCGAGGCCGACGGACCTTCCGGGGCCTCTTGCAGCCGCCCTGGACCTTCTCAAGGCAGAGGGGTGCGCGCTCAGCCACCTCGACCTGACGAGCGGCGAACTGATTGCCGATCTGGGCGACTTGGCGACTCCCGAGGTCATCGAAACGCTGGCCTGGCTGCACGAGCACCACCAGGTCCTGAGCCGGGCGCCGAAGGCCATGGCCCGCGGACTTCTCGAACAAGCTCACATCAGCCCGTGGCCGGCCAAGCGGAGCGGCCAGGACAGCAAGGCCGAGGCCGAGCGGGTGTTCAACGACTGGACCAACATCCTTTTGCTGTGTCAGTTCTGCCACCCGATCTTCGACAACCAGGGCCTCATCCCGCGCGTGCTGGTCGAGCGGGCCCGTACCGAGGTGCTGCGGACTCCGACCGGGTACGAGGCGCTTCGTCTCTTCATCAGGCGCTCCCTGGCCTACCGAGGCAACCAGCCCGACGCGATGCAGCCGTTCCGTACGGACATCGAGCGCGCCCACTTCGAGCTCGCGACCCTCCACGGCCACGGCGACCCGATCACGGTGGCGCCCTTCCGCAAGGCCGACCGGTACTTCCAGTCCACCGCGGACCCGGTCAGCGGGCTGATCCGGCAGGGCGACTATGGCGGGAATCCCGACGAGTTCTACTTCGCCCGCGGCATCACCAACGTCCCCCCGCCCGCGCCCGGCCGGTACAACGTGGTCAAGACGCCCAACGGCTTCGGCTACGAACCCGCATCGGCGCCCGGCGCAGAGGATGCATCCGCCCCGGACAACACCAACGGCGGCGCCGGCTGACGACGGACGCCAGCACCTACTCCTGCACCTGACTTTTTGCCTCCGGCGGGTCCTCTCTCGGAGGGGGAGGGGGCGGGTTGGTTGGGTGCGGCGTCGTTCGTGGTTGGGGTTGTGGGGGCGGGGTTCCCTCCTCGGCCGGACACCCGGAGGGCGTACCAGGGCCCCGGGCAGGGTGTCCAGGCCGGGCCGCTTCGCGGTCGCTGCGCGAGCCTGGACACCCCACCCGGAACCCTGGTCCGGCTGGCGCTGTCCGACCGAGGAGGGAACCCCGCCCGGGGCGCGTTGTGGCCGGGCCCGGCCGGGCGGGTGCGGGTGTACGCGGCAGGAAAAGGGCAGGTCAGAGGGGTTGTTGGGCTTGACCCACCCCCAAGAACATGGTTTAATTAGTGATGTCGGAAGGGGAGGGCAACACCCCAGCCGGCCACCGGAGGCCGACCGGCCCCGGTACCCACTCTCACCAGGAGAAGAACTGTGACCACCCAGGCGGACGCGAACCCCAAGCTGGCGACGATCCGGGCGCTGCTGGCCAAGGCCGAGGACCCGGCGACGCCGGAGGCCGAGGCCGAGCTTGCCCGCACCCGGGCCATGGAGATGGTGGCCAAGTACGGCGTGGACGAGGCGCTCCTGAGCGACGGACAGCCGTCGCGCGACGGGATCACGGACAAGAACTTCGACCTCCCCAACCCCTGGTCGATGTCCCGCGTCCGCCTCATGTACCACATCGCCGAAGCTGTCGGCTGCAAGTCCATCCTCATGGGCCAGCAGGGCAACGGCACCCGCCGCGTCCACGTGGTCGGCTACGAGTCCGATGTCCAGCGCGCGGAGATCCTCTATACCTCGCTTCTGCTCCAGATGCTCAACGGCCTTAACCGGCAGACCGTGCCGTACGGTGTGCGCAGCCCGAAGGCGTGGCGCAACTCCTGGCAGCTCGGTTTCATCACGCGCGTCACCGAGCGGCTTGCGGCCATCGAGGAGGCCGCCCGAGCCGCCGCCAGCGGGGAGACGTCCGCCACCGGCCGCAGCGGCGAACTCGTGCTGGCCGCCCGAGGCAGCATGGTCCGGGCTGCATTCCAGGAGGCTCACCCCAGGGTCCGGAAGCAGAGCAGCTCTTTCAGCGGCAGCGGGTACGGCGACGGCATCGCCGCAGGCAACCGCGCCGACATCGGCGGGAGCCGCCGCATCGGAGTCAGGTCCGCCGGATCGCTCGCCGCCTGATCCAAGCGCCCCGCCGGGGCGGCGGCCCGCCGCCCCGGCCCTTCCCCGCGCGCCCCGAGGAGCCCCGCGTGTTCATGGACTGGATCAGGTTCCACAAGACCGACGAGGACGGCCGCCACTACTTCCAGGTCTACAGCGTCCCCCAGGCGTGGAACGCCGCCGCCCCGAAGGTCCCCGGCACGGGCCGGATCAGCGAAGCCGCCGCCCGCACGTTCGCCAGCGCCAGCCCGGCCGGGCACCAGTGGCGCACCCCCTGCCACTGCACCGACTGCGCCATAGCCGCCAAGTCCGTTGAGGACAACGCATCTTGACCACCCAGGAGAGCGTCATGCCCCGGAAGTACCGCGCCACCCCCGCCCGTATCCTCACCGCCGCCGCCGACCACATCGAGCGCGTCGGCCTGTATCAGGGTGACCACCTCTGGCAGCCCGGCAGGATGGGCAGCACCGCCCCGTGCAACCTGCTGCACGCATGGGGGCGCGGCGTGCGCGCCGCCCGGCCCCGCTGGTCCCAGCGCGGCGAGGCGTGGGAGGTCTTCCAACGGTCCTTGTTCGACTCCCTGGTGGTGCTCAGCAACCAGGCCCACGGTGGCCCCGTGTCGCCCGTCCGGTGGCGCAAGCTGGGGCTTACGGAGGACGCCTATCGGCGCACCCTGCTGTGGTGCTGGAGTGACGCCCCCGGGCGGACCACCGCCGAGGCTGCTGCCCTGATCCGCTCAGCCGCAGCCTTCTACCGAGGTGACGCCGATCACGCCGTACCCGGTTGCCCCACCCTCCAGAACATGGTTTAATTAATGGTGCCGGAAGGGGGAGGGCAACACCCCCGACCGACACCCCCGCCGGGGCCGACCGGCCCCGGCGGAACCTCTCACCAGAAGGCAGTACGACGATGACCACCAAGACCCAGGCCGGCGTCCAGACCGCTCCCGCCCCGTGGCCGACCATCACCACCGCAGAACTCCTCGCACACCCCGGCAACGTCCGCTCCGTCGAGGCCCCAGCCGATCTACTGGCCGACGTGAAGGCCAACGGCGTCCAGGAGCCGCTGTACGTCGTGCGCACCAACGGCAACGTGCCGCAGATCATCGACGGGTTCCAGCGGCTCGCCGCCGCCGTCGACGCGGGGCTGGAGACCCTGCCGTTCACGCCCCGCCCGGTCATCCGGATCGACGCGCTCACCCCGCACCCGGAGAACGCCCGCGAGGATCTCGACATCAACGCGCGGTTCGTGGAGTCCTTCCGCGCCGAGGGCTGCCGCATCCCGGTCAAGATCCAGCGGCTTGAGGGCGGGATCATCCAGGTCAACGACGGCCACCGCCGCTACTTCGGCGCGCAGGACGCGGGCCTCACCCACCTGCCGTACGAGTGGGAGGACGACGACCGCGACGCCGCCGGGCAGTTCCTCGACATGATCACCACCTCCGAGCAGCGCAAGGGCCTGACGACGAAGGAGATGAACCAGGCCATGTTCAGCGCCGCCGAGGCGGGCGCACAGGTCGGCCGCATCGCCAAGGCGGCGGGCGTCCGACAGAAGGACGTGCGCACTCTCGTCAAGGTCCGCAACGACGAAAAGCTCAGCGCCGCCATCAGTGCCGCGAGCGGCTACACGTGGACGTTCGAGAACATGGCCGCCCTCCAGGAGTTCGCCGACAACCCGGAGGCGCTCGCCGCGATCACCGAGGCCGCCGCCGCCAAGGGCGCGGACGAGGCGAAGGTTCAGTGGGCCATTGAGGTCGAGCGGGTCAAGCGCGACAAGGCGGCCAAGGCGGCGGCCCACCGCGCGGAGCTGGAGGCCGCCGGGCAGAAGATCCGCGATATCGAGGAGCTGTCCGAGCGGGCCACGCGGGTGTGGCGGCTGAGCGGCATCAGCGAGGGGGAGCACAACGGGTGCAAGGGTCAGGTGTGGGTGTTCGACGACCGGCGGGGCGACCGGTACGAGCCCTACTGCACGGCCCCCGGACTGTACGGACACGTCGCGCCGGAGAGCGCCAAGAGCAGCGGAACCGGCAGCACCAGGACCGCCGCCGAGGTCGAGGCCGAGCGCGCCGCCCGCGCCGCCGTCAAGGCGGGCAATATCGACTGGGACGCCGCCGAGGTGATCCGCCGGAAGTGGCTCGCGGACCTGATCAAGTCGCGCGCGCTCCCGAAGGCCAGCACCAACGTCCTGATCCGCCACGTCAACGAGGCACTTCTGAGCGGGACGTGGGGGATCTGTGACGACCTGAACAAGGAGCCCACCACTGAGATCCTGGCCGATTTCCTGGGGCTGAACGCCCAGCAGGCCAAGGACCGCAGCATGTTCGCCCAGCACGCCGCCAAGGACCCGCGTCGGGCCCCTCAGCTCCAGTTCGCGGCCATCGCGGCCGTCCGTGAGAAGTGCGCGAACCGGTCGGCGTGGCGGACGGACGGCCAGCACGCCCCGTGGACCCGGAAGCCCACGGCCGCGTGGTTCCGCGTGCTGGAGTCGCTCGGGTACCAGCTGACGCCCATCGAGCGGTCGGTGGCGGACGAGACGCCGTACGACCCGGCGAAGAAGGAGCAGCCCCGCGCCTCCCTGCTTGGCGGGGGCGAGCCGGAAGCCGAGCCGGACACCCAGCAGGGCGACGACGAGCAGGGCGACGAGGAGCCGGAGGCCGAACCGGCCGAGGGCGAGGGCGACGACGAGCAGGCCGCCGACGCCGCCGACGCCCGGCCGGAGCAGGTCGAGGAGGCCCCGGAGGGCGAGCCCGAGCCGGACGCCCCGGCCGAGGGCGACCAGGCCGACGCCGAGCCGGAGGGAGTGGAGCCGGAGCCGGAGGCCGAGCCGGACGCCCCGGCCGAGGCCGAGGAGCCGACCACCGAGACCGAAGCCGCCTGATCCTCCCCACCGATCCGACGCCGGGGGCGGGAACCCGCCCCGCCCCCGGCAGCCTCCCAGGAGCCCACCGTGACCCGTGCAGTCCTCTCCGAGACCTACGCCGACGACCACTGCTGCGGATACGCCGCCGCCCCCGCCGAGCCGAACGCCAGCGTCGCCGCCGACCTCATGCAGGCCCGCGCCATCGCGGGCGGACTCGCGGAGTTCGGCATCGGGTCCGCCCGCTGGTCGGCCGCCTACGACCCGGAGGCCGCCGCCGTCGTCCTCCGCGTGGACACCCCGCGCGGACTGTACGCGCTGGCCATCCCCGAGCCCGGCCAGCCGTTCCCCGTCCGCCATCACGGCGAGCGCATCGGGGCCCTGGACTCCCGCCGCACCTACGGCACCCCGGACAGCCTCACCGCCGCACTGTTCGCCGCCTTCCTGCGCGACCGCGCCGCACTCGACATCCCCGGCCGGGACGTTTGCCTCACTCGTCAAAACATGGTTTAATTAATGGTGTCGGAGGGGGAGGGCAACACCCCCTCCGAACCACGGGCCACCAGCCGGCCCCAACCCGAACCCGGCCGCACGCGGAGGGCAACCCGCCCGGCCGGGGACTCGATTCCTCTCACCAGCAGGAGCACCCCGATGACCAGCGCAGCCATGCGGTTTTCCGTCCCCGCCACCGCCCAGGCCCGCGTCCGCCAGCTCGTTGAGGCCACCAACGCCCGCGCCGCCGTCCACCGCCTCAGCCCGTACGCGCTCGACATCTCCGCCCCGTTCCTCGCGGACTACCGCGACGTGGACGGCCGGGTGATCGGCAAGCGCCCCACCGTCACCGTGACCATCTCCGGCGACATGCCCCGCCACCAGGGCTGGACCGTCATCGCCCGTCTGGACCACGACGAGGAGGGGGAGACGATCACCAGCCTGTTCCCGGGCCTGCCGGAGCGGGACGCCGAGGCCGCGCGCCAGCACCGGGCCGTCGAGAACTACTGCCAGGGGTGCTCCGTCGCCCGGCACCGCACCGCCACCTATCTCGCTCGCCACGAGAACGGCGAGATTCGGCAGTTGGGCACGACGTGCGTCGAGCCGTACACCGGCCTGCCGATCAAGGGGCTTGAGGCTCTGTGGCGTCTCGGTTCGATCAAGGATTCCGACTGGGACGGAGAGGAGGGCGGCGTCCCGGCGGACCTGCGCGTGCCGGTGGACGAGGTGCTCCGGGTGGCCGCCGCCATCGTCACCCAGGACGGCCGTTTCTACAGCCGCTCCGAGCAGTGGAAGAACCGTGTGCCGACCGCCGACAGCGTCGAAGCGTACTTCTTCGACCGCAAGGCCCCGATGGAGTGGCGGGCCGGAATTGACGCCGAGCCCGACGCGGCCAGCACCGCCGCCGCCGTCCGCGCGTGGGCACTCCAGGGGTACGGCAGCCTCTCCGAGTACCGCCACAAGGTGGGCCAGCTGGCCAAGGGCGAGACCGTCGCCCCGCGCCACCTGCCGACGCTGGTGTCCGCCGTCGCCGGGTGGCACCGCGACCAGGAGAAGGCGGCCATCGAGCGGGCCGCCCAGAACAGCAAGCCGCAGGGCAGCAAGGGGGAGCGGCTCACCGTCCCCGCCACCGTGACCACGGTCATCGAGCTGGAGGAGCGGTACTACGGCTACCACGCTCAGCGCCGCCGACTGATCAAGTTCCAGGACGCCGAGGGCAACGTCTACGTGTGGTTCAGCAGCGCCGCCACCGTCCCGGACAAGGGCGACGAGGTCGAGTTGACCGGCACCGTCAAGGAGCACAGCACCTACGGCGAGACCGCCCAGACCGTACTCACCCGGTGCCGCGTCACCGAGCGCGAACCGGTCGCCGCCTAGGAAGGCCCGGCCGGGCGGAGACCACCGCCCGGCCCGCCCCGGGCCGCCGGTCGTGGGGTTGGGCGGCATCGAGCCGCCCAACCCCACGCGCACCCACCGCCCGGCAGCGCCGCCTCCGTTGGCGGCCGACCCGCCCCGCGACCGAAGACCGAAAGGGCGTCCCTTCGGGACGGCTCAGCCCGGCCCGGCTCGCAGCCGGCCGGGACGTCCGGGCCGCAGGCGGCCCTCCCGCCCCGCCCGGACGCCGGGCCAACGGACGTGCCCTACGGGCACGACAGCACTCTCCGCCGCGCTCCGCGCGACCAGGCGGCACCCCGACGACGGGGGCGCCGCCGCCCCCGACCGCACCACCGAACCCACCGAGGACCACCAATGCCCGAGCCCGCGCGCGCCGCAGCCCAGTTCGGCGACCCCTCACCGCAGACCTGCCTGCAAGTCGCCGGGGAAGCCGCCCTGCTCGCGGTCATCGCCGCGGACGACGCCATGGCCGCCGTCCGCCGCAGCAGCACCGGCACCGCGCGGCTGGAGGCGGCCATGCACGCGGCCCACCAAGAAGCCGTCGAAGCCGCCCGGCACGCCGACCGCGCCGAGCAGTACGCCGTCGATCCCGAGATGCCCGCAAGCTCGCTCGCCTACTGCGCCCGCCAATCCGTCCACCACGCCGTGCTCGCCCAAGCCGCCGCCGGAGTCGAGGTCACGGCCGCCGGCCTGCGCGCCGAGCTGGACCGTGTCCTCACGCCCGAGGAGCAGGCCGAGCGCGAGCGCGCCCGCCGCCAGGAGGAAGACCGGCGCGAGGCCGAGGAGCAGGCTGCCACCGGGATGGACCGCCCGAACCGGGAGCAGGCCGCCTCGAACCTCTACCTCGCCGAACGCCACGTCGCCGAACTAGGTTGGAGCACCGGCCACCTGCGGGTGATGGAGGCCGCCGCCACCGGCCGCCTGTACTGGCGAGGCCGCCGTGCCCGGCTCGCGGTGCGGCGCGGCGAGTGGACCGGCGGGCGCCGGATCAGCCAGGAACGGACGCAGGCGCTGCTGACCGCCAAGTTCCTCACCGCCGCCCAGCACAGCGACGACACCCACGTACTCACTCCGAGCTCGATGGGCCACGTCGCCCTGGAACTCGCCCGGCTGCACCAGGCCGGGCTGCACGCCAGCGACCACACCGCCTACGAGGCACGGTTCGCCCGGGTCCGCCGCCGTCACAAGCGCCGCGACGACCAGAAGGCCGCCGCCCGCCGCCTGCCCCCGCTCGACCCCAGCGCGCAGAAGCTCTACCAGAAGCCGATCACCATCGCCGAACAGCAGGCCCGCGCCAGCCAACAGCCACCCGTCGACCCCGCACCGGCCAGCCCGCCGGACACCGGCGCCGCACCCCGCCCCGCTGCCGCCCTCCCGCAGTCGGCACCCGTACCAACCACGGCCCCGCGAACTCCAGCACCGCCTCTGCCCAAGCCCCGGCGGGCCCTCCCGCGGGCCCGGCCGATCCCCGTCTCCCCGCTCCAGCCCACCCTGTGGTGACACCCCGGATCATGGTTTTCGTGCCTCCGGCGGGTCCTCTCTCGGAGGGGGAGGGGGCGGGTTGGTTGGGTGCGGCGTCGTTCGTGGTTGGGGTTGTGGGGGCGGGGTTCCCTCCTCGGCCGGACACCCGGAGGGCGTACCAGGGCCCCGGGCAGGGTGTCCAGGCCGGGCCGCTTCGCGGTCGCTGCGCGAGCCTGGACACCCCACCCGGAACCCTGGTCCGGCTGGCGCTGTCCGACCGAGGAGGGAACCCCGCCCGGGGCGCGTTGTGGCCGGGCCCGGCCGGGCGGGTGCGGGTGTACGCGGCAGGAAAAGGGCAGGTCAGAGGGGTTGTTGGGCTTGACCCACCCCCAAGAACATGGTTTAATTAGTGATGTCGGAAGGGGAGGGCAACACCCCAGCCGGCCACCGGAGGCCGACCGGCCCCGGTACCCACTCTCACCAGGAGACAAGCTGTGACCACCCCGCCCACCGTCGCCGAACTCGCCCGCCCGATCGCCCTCGCGCTCGGCGGGAACTGGCGACCGCAGCAGGCACTCCACGGCGTCCAGGAGTTGGCCCACGCCGCCAACCTCACCCACCTTGACGGCCGACAGCTCCACCTCTCCGAGCGCTACGACGACCCCGGCCACCTCTACGTCCGGGGTGCGTTCCCCGCCACCGACTACCCGTTCCGCAGGGGCGAGCGCGACAGCGTCCGCGTCGCCATGGACGAGGACCCCGCGCGGATCGCGGCCCTGATCTCGGACCGCATCATCCCCGCGCACCGCACCGTTCACCAGCGCGTGAAGGACCACAACCGCGAACAGGCCGCGATGCGCCGCCGCACCGAGGAAGCCGCCCGCGAACTCGCCGCCCGGCTCCCCGGGGCCCGGACCCGGATCGACGGAACGAGCGCCTACGTCCACATGAGCCTTGAGCCCGGGGAGGTCCGAATCGGGCTGGAAGGGGGGTCGGTGAATATCGTTCTCCAGGATGCGCCGCTGATCATCGCCGACGCGGTCGTATTCGCGGTGAGCCGATTCCTGCCCGACATCCAGACGCCCGAGGACGAGCGCGGCCAGCGCGCCGACGAATTCGACCTCTGATCTCCCCGAGAATTCCGGCGGCGCGCTCTCGGAGCGCGCCGCCCACCCTGCCCAAGAAAGGCCGCAATGAGCGCCGACCTGTTCGCCATCCGCCCGCAATGGACCGTCCAGGCCCCGCACCTTCGGTGCACTCTCAGAAGGGCTCTCGCCGTCCGGCCCGGACATAATGTGTGGTCCGGGACCGAGCACATCAACAACGCCCGAGCGATGGCCTACGGCGGAGAACTTCCCGATTCCGGCCCGTGGTACCTCACCCGCTCCCAGCTTCGCACGCTCAAAATCGCCATCGAATGGCGTAGGGCCAAGCGTGAGGCCCACCCCCAGAAAACCGCTCCGGACATCCTCGAACACTGGATGGAGATAGAAGACGAGGTTATAGCGGCCTACCGGAATTCCTGCCACGCGGAAGGGCTGCACTGGATCTGAGGACTTGCCGAATACCTAAGAACATGGTTTAATTAACGTATCGGAAGGGGGAGGGCAACACCCCCGACCGACATCCCGGCCAGCCGGCCTCGGACGCACGAATTCTCACCAGGGAGACCAGGAAATGCCCAGCAAGCCGAAGATGACTCAGGATGAGCGACGCGCCTACAGCGCCCGGATGCGCGGCGAACTCGAAGCCGTCATGGATCGCGCCTATGCCGCGATGGTCACCGACGAAGGATTCTGGGCCGCCGTCATGCGCACGGCCGCGAACCTCACCCACCCGGACCGCGACGACCGCAGCCCCGTCAACTGCATCGCCATCGCTGCCCAGTGCCCCCACGCGACCCGCGTCCTCAGTTCCGGCGACTGGCGCAAGGTCGGACGGTTCCCGGCCAAGGGCTCCACCTCCATCCGCATCTGGACCCCGCTCCGGCGGCGGACCGACGACACGACGGCCACCACCGAGGCCGCACCCCGGGAAACCGCCGCCGACGCCGCCGAAGGGGAGGGGCGGAAGGTCTCCGGCTACAAGGCCGGTCCGGTGTTCGACATCAGCCAGACCGACGGCGACGCCTACGAGCTGCCCGCCGCCGCCCCGATCGCCGCCGAGACCGTCCGGGACATCCTGCTCACCCAGTACCGCGACCGGTACCACGAGGACCCCGAGCAGGCCGGAGGGTTCGACTTCACCCGCGAGGCCCCCGACAACGCCGCCCGCATCCTGCTGTACGGCCACGCCTGGCGACTGATCCCGGAAACGGCCGCCCCGCTCCCCGGCCAGCACCTCGCCGAGGTCGCCTCAGCCGCCCACGTCGCCGCCCTGATCCTCGGAATCACCCCCGGCCCCGCCGTCATGCCCCCGCTCGCAGGCATCATCACCCAGGACAAGAAGCCCCCCGTGCACGAGTCCGCCGTCCGGGCCATCGAAGCGGGTCGCCTCGTCGCGCGCGCCGTCGCCGAAGCCGCCGAGCGCCGCCGCGAACTCGTCCCGGCCGGTTGACCCGAACCCAGAAACATGGTTTAATTACTGGTGTCGGAAGGGGAGGGCAACACCCCGACCGGCACCCCCGCCGGGGCCGACCGGCCCCGGCGGAATCTCTCACCAGACAGGACACGCCATGCTCACCACCACCAAGGCCGCCACCGTCCAGGACTTCCCCGTCGCCACCCTCGTCACCGCCGGACCCTGGTTCCGGGGCCACCAGCTCGACACCCGCCCGGCCATCATCGTCGGCCCCTTCGGCGGCCCCGAGTTCGCCGACACGGCCGAAATGGTCGTCGTCTGGTTCCACACCATCGGGGCCCCGAAGCCCGGCGACAGCGTCCAGGCGATGTTTCCCCACGAGCTCACGCCGCTTGCCGACACGCTGACCACCATGGACCAGGCCACGTTCTGCGACCTCGCCGCGAGCCTGCCGTTCGGCCGGTTCGCCTACGACGACGGGCGCGACCTCATCGCCGCCGTGAACCGCGCCGTCCGCGAGCGGATTGAAGCCACCCCGGCTACCCGCCGCAGCTGACCCAAGGCCCGCCGGTCCGGGGGAGGGCAACACCTCCGGACCGGCGGGCCACCACACCCGAGCGGACACCCCTTCGGGGCGGCAGCAGCACGGTCCGGTGCGTTCACCGCCGCCGGCCGACTCCGCCTAGCGGCTCCGCCGACCGACGGCGGGCACCGGACCGCGAAGGACGCGCCCCGCGGGGGCGCGGCAGCCCCTGCCGTCGCGCAGGGCGCGACGGCGGCGGACCGCTCGTCCCTCACGGCCCGCCCCCTGTGGTGCTCACCGCTTCCAGCACCCCGTCCGCCCTCCGGGCGGCCAAAAGACTCTCACCAGAAAAGACCAGTTCGATGACCATCGAGATCACTCACACCCGCCGGGAAGGAACCCTGGTCGACGGCACCAGCCGGGGCGACGGATCGGCCGAGATCCTCAAGCTCCGCGAGTACGGCCGCACCCTGCGCCAGCCCTTCCGCTGGAGCCGCAACCTCGACTGCTGGTACCTCCCGCACAGCCGCGACCACGCCGCCTACACCCCCTCCCTCGAACTCCTCGCGCAGCGGCTGCGGGACGCCGGCCTCGATGCCACCCTCACCATCGACAACGCCGACCGCCGCAGCTTCGCCGAGGCCGAGCAGGACCGCGAAGAGCGCGCCGAGGCCCGCGCCGACCGCTTCGGCGGGTACGCCGACAACGCCGCCCGCAACTCCCAGGCCGCGTGGAAGTCCGCCCACGCGATATCCGAGCGGTTCGAGTTCGGCCAGCCCATCCTCCGCGGACACCACTCCGAGGGCCGCGCCCTCCGCGACCGCGAGCGCATGGACACCTCGATGCGCAAGAGCATCACCGAAGGCGACCGCGCCCAGCACTGGGCCGACCGGCAGAAGGCCGCCGCCAACTACGAGCAGTTCCGCACCAACCCCGGCCGCACCCTCCGGCGCCTGGAGAAGCTGCGCGCGGACCTGCGCGCCGTCGAGAAGTGGCAGCGCGGCGAGTCCGCCAAGGGCTACTCCCGAAACCCCGACGATCCGGAGCTGATCATCCGGCACGAGGAGCTGACCGAGGAGATCGCCCACTGGGAGCAGGTCATCAAGGACGCCGAGGCCAAGGGTTTCAAGGTCTGGTCGAAGGCCGACTTCAAGCGCGGGGACTTCGCGCTCTACCGAGGCACCTGGTACGAGGTCCTGCGCGTCAACCCCAAGAGCGTGACCATCCCGCACATCTTCAACGGCGTCGGCAAGATGGTCGTCCGCGCCGCCGACGACGGCTACGACGGGTGGACCTCCACCGCGCCCTACGACGACATTGCCGGGCGCAAGAGCGCCGCCGAGATGCAGCAGCCGCCCCAGGTCGAGGCCACCGAGTACCAGGAGGAGGCCGAGCACTCCCCGCAGGTCGAGGAGCCGGTGGCCCCCGCCGCAGAGGCGAACTGGCTGGAGGGAATGGCGCTGGTGCTCATCGCGTCGAAGCACTCCCCCCGCTCCCGCAAGCGCGCCCTGTGGGCGATGACCCGCCGCGAGGCGCAGGCCGTGTGCGGCGACCCCCGCACCTCCGGCCGCTCGTACATGCTCACCTGGACCGAACGGCCCGGCACCGAAGGCACCGACTGGGCATGGGTGCCGGACAACGGGAGCCTCGACCCCGTTCTCGAAGACCTGGGCATCACCCCGCGTCGCGAATGGACCGCCGCCCCGCAGACCCTGGCCGACGCCGCGTAGCGACTGCCCGCCCGCCCCAGTAGCCGAGCGCGTCGGGGCGGGCCCCTCTCACCAGAACTCACCAGAACAGGGCACCACCATGACCACCCAGCTCCTCGAACGACCCGTCGTCCTCACGGTCCCCACCACAGAGCCGGACGACCAGAACACCCCCGTCCCCGGCCAGCCCGACCACCTGACGGCCGCCCCCGAAGTAGCGCCGCCCGCCGCCCACCAGGCCACCATGCCCTACCGCATCGGAGCCCCGGACTCCGCAGGCCGCTATCCCGTGATCATCGGCCAGGACCAGGTCATCGGTCGCGCCCACCGCTGGAACCGGGACTGGTGGGCCGAGACCAGCGCGGGGGAGAGCAACTTCGGCCGCCCGGACAAGGGGGTTCCCGGGGTCGAGATGGCCGCCGCCCGCCTCGCCGGGAAGTACGCCGCCGGAGAGATCACCGCCGTCCCGCTGGATCAGATCCGCGCCGAAGTGCTCCGGCCGCTGACCGGCCCCGTGCCGCTGCTGCACCCGCGAATGCCCGTCAACGACCGCAACGTCAAGAGCGCTCTCACCGCGTTCGCTGGCCTCGCGAACCTCCGGTGGCGCGCAGTCCTCACCGGGTTCCCCGGCTCTGACAATCACTGGTTCCTGCTCTGCGAGCTGTGCGGGTGGGGCGGCCCCAAGTTCTGGAGCCACTTGCGCGGAAGGAATGGCGGCTTGCCGAGCCTCCACCGCCACGAAGGCGGATGCGTCGGCCCAGACCGCGTCCGGGAACTGATCCCCGCCTACCAGCAGTAGACCGACCACCGGGGGCGGCGGCCCGCCGCCCCCGGCCATCCCGAGACGGAACCACCATGAAGATCCGCTACAGCCCCGAGAGCATCGTCATCGCCGACACCCCGGCCGCCATCCTGGAGTGGGCCGCCCACCACATCGAGCACGTCGGTATCCACCAGGGCCCGCACCTCTTCGACGGCCCCGGCCGCACCGCCCTCCTGCCGTGCTGGCCGCGCGGCGCCCTCGAAGTCGCTGCGGGCCGCGCCCGGGGAGCCGCCGGCCGCACCTACGACTGGCCCCGCATCAACCGCGCCCGCGACGAGGCGTTCGCCCTCCTTGCCGAGACCCTCACCGGCCACCCCGCGGACGCCGCCGACCACCGCGACGTCATCGACCGGTGGAGCGCCGAACCGTGCCGCACCGCCGCCGACGCCGCGCGCGCCTTCCGCGAAGCCGCCGCCCGCTCTACTCGGGCGAACAACGCACAGGGCCTTCTATCCCTCTGACCGCCCCCGACTCTCCGAGAGCCAGCAAGATGGACCAGACGACCACCCACCGCAGCACCACCGGGACCCCCAGCCGACGGGGAGCCGCCACCCCGAGCAAGGACGGCGTCCACCGGATCGGCGTGCCCCTCCAGCCCAGACTCAGCGCGACCGAGCTGATCCGCGTACTCCTCGCGGCCCCCGCCGAGACCGACCTTCACGCCCTCGACCCCGTGCAGGTCCGCGCGCTCATCGCCGAGGTGCTCACCCGGCACGGCTATGAGGTACTCGACCGCTCGCCGTACGACCCCGGCCGCGACCGTCACCAGGACGCCCGCCGCGCGATCCGGCGCGCCTACGGCCCGCGCTTCCAGGACTCCCCGGCCGAGCAAGCCGTCCTCGCCGACCCCCTGCGCGAAGTGCTCGCCACCGAGACGGGCGAGCGGCCGTGAGCACGACCGCCGCCGAACCGACCGGCGCCCGGGCCCGGCAGACGTTCTACTGGCGGGTGCGCAACGGGCGGACGCCCCAACCCGTCGAGAGCGCCCCGCGGACGTGGCACATCCGGCCCGGCCACCCGGGCGGCGCGTACAGCGACCTCGGCCACGACCTCGACCCGCCCGAGCACCACGTCCCCACCCTGCTCGCCCGCAGCCGGCCGACCGGCCGCCGGGAAGGAGAACAGTTCCGGGGTGGGTGCCTGGCCTGCGACTGGGAGGGCCCCGTCCACCACGGCGACGGGTACGGCGACGGCGACAACCGGGCCGTGGAAGACGCCCACGACCACGCCTTTCCGGGCTGGCGCACCCTGCCGCCCCTCACCACCGTCGAAGACCGGTCGGCACTCCCGCGCGACCGGCGACGGTGGGCACAGCTGACCTCCGGCTACCCGCCCGGGTGGCTGGACCAGGGTGCCCCGCTGGTCGCGTGGAGCCGTCACCGCCGCGAAGCCCACGCACCCCCGCACCACGGGCGGCCCCGCTACGAACTCCATGTACCCCGGCCGCCGACCACCGCGCGAACCGGCCCCGCCGATCAGGAAGCCCTGTTCTGATGAACGCCGCACGCTGGGCCAGAGCCCCGCCACCCCGGCACAAAGATGGTTCAATTACACAGCCGTCGGCGAAGCGGGCAACCTTCGCCCCGGCGGGTGCCGAACCGGCATCCGCACCACCAGGACAACAAAGGACGGCCAGCACACAAGGGCAACAAGGTGCTGGCCGTCCGGGTGTTCTCTCACCAGAAAGAACCACACCATGCTATGCGATCGGCACGCCGACTGTCCCCAGCCCGGCGACACCGTGCAGCTCAAGAGCGGTAACAGCATCGGCGCCAAGGACAGCGACAGCTACGTACTGGTCGAGGACTTCCCCCGCACCGGCCGGCACCTCGTGCTCAACCTTCCCGTCGGCCACCCCGCGTACGACGACTGGGCCGCCGCCGTCCCCCTGGAGGAGATCGCCACCCTCACCAGGCTCGAACCCACCGGCAGCCGCACCTGGACGCCCGTCCCCGACCCGGACGCACTCCAGTGACCCCACCCAACGACCACGACCCCGAACGGGAGGCGAACGTGCCCAGCGACACCGGCCGCACGCTCCACTCACGCGCGGACCTGCGCAAGGTCCACGGCATCAGCGAATCCACCCTCCAGAACCTCTGGACCGACCGGGAGAACAACGGGCACCCGGCCGCAGAGATCATCGACGGCGTCATGCACTGGGAAGGCGACGAGTGGGCGAAGTGGCACCACGAGCTCCAGCGCCGCCGCGCCGCCGCGAACACGACCAACGCGCCCAAGCTCGACGGCGACCCGGAAGAGATGGTGTCACCAGCGGAAGCCGCGAAGATCTGCGGTTTCGCCGACTCCGCCACCGTCTCCCACTACGTCAAGAACCCGCCGGAAGGCTGGCCCGACCCCGACGACTGGGACGAGCTGCCGACCCGCCGACGCCCGAAGTGGAAGCGCTGGCGGCTGTGGCAGTACCTCGCCGACCGCAAGGGCCGCGGCCACGCCGGCGGACGCCCCACCGGCCCCCGCGCCAGGGTCGCCTACCCCTACCAGGGAGACGAACGGCTCACACTCGCCCGGCAGGCCATCGCCGCCAATCCCACGGCCACGAACGCCGAGCTGATCCCCGACCTCCAGCAGCAGACGGAGAAGACCTACTCCCGGCCGACCTGGAACAACATCCTCAAGTCCGCCCGCGAGCACCCCGAGGAGGACTGAGCTGTGCCCGACGCCCAGTGCCCGCGCTGCGAAGGCCCGCTCGGTGAACGGCCCGCCCGCTCCCGGCTGACCACCAGCCGGGACATCCCGATCTGCACCACGTGCGGCACCGACGAGGCCGTGCGTGAAGCCCAGCGCCAGGCGCCCGTACCGCCCGGCGAGTGGCCGCTGACGTAGGTCACCAGCACCCAGACGCCACTCGGTGGCACCCGAAGGTCCCCCGCTCCAGTTGTTGGAGCGGGGGACCTTCCCGTATCCCGGGCGGGCCCCGCCCCGTGATCTCGGACCCGCCCACGGAGCCGCAGGCCCCGCCACCAGGAGCGGTACCCCCGAGCACGACGCCTGAGAAGCCTCGGACCGCCGTCAGGACCCACAGCCGCCTCCCGCTTCCTCGCCTCTCCGAGCAGGCAGCCCCAGCCCCCGCGGACCCCGCTCCCGAGGTAACAGTCCGACAGAGCACTGGACCGGATCGAGCCCGATCCGCAGGACCGACCAGGCCCGCACGAGTGCCCGACTGCTCCTGAGCTGATCATGATCTTGAATTTTGAGGACCAAGGTATCGTCGCTCCGCGACGATACAATCAGCCAAGACGACCGGATCTGACCGGAAGAGAGCGGGGGGTGAGCGGGCCGATGGCGTGGGTGACCATGATCGGCCCCTCCGACGAGCAGATCGAATACCGCCTCACCGGCGGCCACGGCTGCGGGAAGTCCACCACCGTCGACGCCGCACCCCTCATTGCCGCCATCGAGGCAAAGGCCGAGGAAGCTGGGACCACCGTCGCCGCCCTGCTCGGCACCACCGAGGCCAAGAAGGTCTTCTTCCGCAACCGCACCCAGCTGCGCAATGGCAAGCCCGCACGCCTCACCGGGTTCGACGCCGTCGAAGTCGCCGCCGCAGCCGGCCTCAACGCCCGCGACCTCTACGGCGAACATGCCCTCCCGCGCCCGGCCGCCGACGGACAGGTGGACTATCACCTCGACGCCAGCGAACGCCCCCTCGTCTGGATCGGCAGCGGCCTCAACGAATTCGGCATCACCCCCGGCAGCATCCTCGACCCCGCGCAGTTCCAGGCCGCCCGCCGACTCATGCACGGCGAGGACCCCAACAGCGGCAAGACCCTGGTGGAACCCAAACTCGCCATCGCTCCGGCCGCGAAGCTCTCCGCCGCCCCGCTGGTCCGCGCCATCCGCCGCACCGCCGCCGAGCGGAGCGTCACCCCGGAAAGCCTGCTGGACTCCAAGGCCAAGCGCGACGCCTTCCGCAGGATGGAGAACCAGCTCGCCCGGTTCGGTGAATCGCACCGCGTCCCGGTATCCACCCTGCTCAAGCTCGCCGGTGCCGTCGGCGTCGACGCCGTCACCCTGTACGGCGAAGACGCCTTGCAGAAGGCCATGGCCGCCGAAGCCGGTGGTCACCTCGACGCCCGCGCACTCCTGCGCGCCGTCGAAGCCCGCGCCACCGAAACCGGCCAGGACCCGACCGACCTGTTCACCACCGCGTCCATGAAGCGCCGGTACGGCCAGACCGCGGGCGAAGGCCGCCGCCGCCTCGCAGACCTCCCGATGGATGTCCGCGAGGCCGTCGCCATGGCCAAGGCCGCCGGACTCGCTCCGGAAGAGGTGTGGGACGCCGAAGAGATCAGGGCCGCTCTCCTCGAAGGGCGGGTGCAGGTCGGCCGGTTCGGCGCGGACGTGACCCTCGACCTCGCCAAGTCCAAGAGCGCGTTCCTCGCCTACGCGCCCGAGGAGATCGCCGCCCAGGTCGAGGGCATCTACACCGCCGCCGGCCGCGAGTCGATCAGCGCGCTGGAACGGTGGACCGCCTACGCCATGCGCGGGCGACACGGTGACGGCGCCGAGGCCGAGACCGTGCCCACCAGCGGCTTCTCCGGCTGGATGATGGTGCACCGCGCCGCCCGGCCCGTCGGCGGCGCCCCGTACGGGGACCCCCACTTCCACCTGCACTTCACCCTGGCCAACATGGTCAAGGGCACCGACGGCCAGTGGTCCACCGTGGCCGGCGGGGGCCGCGACCTGCACCGCCACGCCCGCGCCACCCAGGCCCTCATGAACGCCCGCATCCGCCGCGAGCTCACCGACACGTTCGGCATCACCTTCCGCCAGGAGGAACGGACCGGTGCGTGGGAGATCGCCGCGATCCCCGAAGCCACCATCCGCCTGTTCAGCAAGCGCGACAGCCAGGTGCGGGAGCTCCTGACCAAGCTCGGAATCGACTACGACAGCGCCACCACCCGCGAACGCACCGCCGCCTCCGCCGCGTCCAAGGCCGCGAAGAACGGCGAAGCCGCCGGAGTCGAGGACGACGTCCTGCGCGCCTACTGGCAGGCCGAAGGACGTGCCGCCGGTGACGACCCCGACGCCATCGCGGCCAGCGCCATGCAGCAGGACCGGGCGAACCAGAACCCCGACCTGGACCAGCTGTGCGCTCAGGTCTTCGACCCGAAGACCGGCCTGACCAGCCACTCCAAGGACTTCACCCACGCCGCCGCCATCGCGGCCGTCCTGGACGTCCTCCCGTACGGCGTCGCAGACGCCGCCGAAGCCGAACAGCTCACCACCGCCGTCCTGCAGCACGCCGGGTACGCGGTCAAGCTGAACCCCAAGGGCGCCCAGCACTTCGCCCACGCCGACCGCTACACCACGGCCGACGTGATCGCAGCCGAAGCACTCATCGCCACCGAGGCCACCAACCGCCTCAACGAGCAGGCCGCCGTCGTCAGCCACGACACCGTCGCCATGACCCTGTCCGCGGTCGAAGCCCAGCACGGTGGGGGCTTCGAGTTCTCCGCCGAACAGCGCGCCGTCCTCGAACGGCTGCTGACCGCCGGCCACGGCATCGACGCCGTCGAAGGCGTCGCCGGAGCGGGCAAGACCACGATCATGAACACCGCGCGGCAGGCATGGGAGGCAAACGGACTCGTCATCGCCGGTGCGAGCACCGCCGCCGTCGCCGCCGCGAACCTCAAGGCCGAAGCGGGGATCACCAGCCGCACTCTCGCCTCCTGGCTCACCGGCATCCGCACCGGCGGGCCCGGCCTTACCGGCGTTGACGTGCTGGTCGTGGACGAGGCCGCGATGTGCGATGACCGCGACATCGCCGAACTGCTGGCCCACGCCGCGACGACCGGCACGAAGGTCGTGTCCGTTGGCGACCCCAAGCAGCTGCACGCGCCGGGCATCGGCGGGTCCTTCGCCGCCATCCACAAGATCGTGGGCGGACTCAGTCTCACGGAGAACTTCCGGCAGCGGGACACAGCCGAGCGCCGAGCGCTCGCACTGTGGCGCGACGACAACCGCACGGACGCGCTCCGCACCTTCGCCGGGACCGGCCGCGTCCACGCCCTCGCGGACAAGGACGAGACCCTCGCTGCGATGCTGACCGTCTGGGCCGACAAGCGAACGGCGCACACCGACGACCACACTGCCGTGCAGCAGCTCCTCATGCTCGCGTCCACCAACGAGGTCGTGGAGGAACTCAACCTCGGCGCCCGCGCGATCCGGAAGGCCAGCGGTGCCCTCACCGGCCCGGACCACCTCTTCGCCTTGGCCGGCGGCGGCGAACTGGCCCTGGCCGTCGGTGACCAGGTCCTCCTCCGCGCCAACGACTACCGGAGCAAGCGGACCCGGGGCGAACACGAAGACGTCCTGAACGGGTTCCGCGGACTCGTGGTCGCGGTGGACGAGGACCGCCGGGTCCTGGTCGAGTGGCGCACGAAGACCGAGGACGGCGGCCACCGCGACGTTGCTGAATGGGTCGACGCCGACTACATCGCACGCGGTGGACTCAGCCTCGGATACGCCATCACTGGCCACAAGAGCCAAGGACTGAGCGTCGAGGAGGCGTTGGTCTACGGCCCCGGCGCGCAGGCCAACGCCCTGTACACCATGATGAGCCGCGACAAGAAGGAGACCCACCTCTTCCTTCCGCTCTCCGTCTACGAGACCGACGTCGACCGCGCCCGCGCGGGCGAAGCGCTCACCGACCAGGAACAGCTTGACCGCGCTGTCGCGGGCCTCATCCGCGAGATCGAGACCGGCACCGAGGAACGCATGATCCTCACCGAACTCCCGACGGTCGCCGTCCCCGCGCACGTCCGGCACATCGTCCCCGACCTGCCGACCCCGCGCGCCCCCGGCACCGGCGAGTCCGCCGAACAGGACGACATCGAGACCGGACCGAAGCCAGGTTCGCGCCGCACCACCACCAGCGCCGCCAACCGCACCGTGACGCCCACCGCAGCTTCGGAACACCGGCCTGTGTCGGCCGCCCGCCCGTACGCCCACCTCAGCAACGGGGCCCTGCGAGACGCTGCGCGCAAGGCCGCCACCGCCGCACGCGCCACAGCCACGGCCGCGGAGAAGGCAGAGAGCACCGCGGACCGAGCCGAGCAGAACGCGACCGCCGGAACAGGCCCCAACGTGCTCGCGCTCAGCCGCCGGCACCAGGAACTCACCGAGCGCGCCGGAGCGATCCGGAACGTGCGTGCTCTGGAGGAGACCATCGCCGGACACGCCGTCCGGCTGGACGACACCCGGGACCGCATCAGCGGGGTCGAGGCGAAGCTGGCTGCCACCGGGCGGTTCGGTCGACTGGTCCTCCGCGGAGACCAGCGGACCGCCGCAGAGGCCGAACGCCATGACCTCGTACAGACTCACCAGGCAGCCGAACGCGAGCTGGAGCGCGCGAAGGAGCAACTGCGCGAAGTCGCACATCAGGCCGGGCCCGCCGAAGAGCACGAAGCCGTGCTGACCGAGGCCGACCTGCCGCAGGAGAAGAAGGCCGCCCTGCTGCGAGGTGCCCAGGACAAGGACACCGCAGCGGCTAAGTCCCTCCGCACCGAGGCGACCAAGGCACGCCGTACCGCGCAGACCGCCGACGGTCGAGCAGCCGGCCTCCGCGCTGAACTGGCCCTGCGGGCGGACCGTAGCCGACAGCCTGCCGAACTGGTGGAAGCAGCAGCACCGACGCTGCCGCAGCCCGAATCCCCGTACAGCTACCGGACCACGACGGACTACCCGAACAACAGCATCCCGCCGGACACCGCGCAGGACGCACTGCCCGTGTAGAACGGCCGGAGCCGGACGGCCAGCCTCAAGCGCTGGACCCACGCCTGACGTGCTTGCACTGCACGCCTCGCTCGACGTCCTGAATCGACGGCTTACGCGAGGCCCCGCAGTCGATGCACGTGCTTGGCCATGGCATCGAGCGAGCTCCCGGGTAGGGCACGTCCGGTTCGTACCCGGCGTTTCGCATCAGCTCCTCGTACTCGTGCTCGTACTCGGCAGCGTCTATTCGGGTGTTCGGCTGTGGCGGCGGCGACTCGGGCGGCTGTGACACGTAGCTCGGAGTATGCCCCCCGAAGACCAGGCCAAGGCTCACCCAGCGCTTCGGCGGTGGAGAGAAGGTCATCGCAAATCCTGTCCCGTACGTTCAAATCGGATGGCGAGGGCGAAGTTCGACGTCACTCGCGGTATCGGCGGAGCTCACTTCACTGCCCGAGAACCGCCTCTCGGGCTGCACGCGACCAGATGGATTGCTGACGGAGGGTGAAGCCCATCCGGTTCCAGTGGAAGATGACGTGACGCGCCAGGATTCCGCGAACGCCAAGGTCCAGTTTTCCGGCCCCAGCGGCTTGTCCGAGCGACCCTCCGCAGGTCTCCAGGGCACTGACCCATGGGCGGACGTGAGCCAGCGCTTCGGATTCCAGAAGTGGTTGAGCGTCCGCCAACAGGAGCCGACGCATGGGCTCAACCATGGTGCTGACCTGCTCGGGGGTGACGTCGTCGGCGAGCGGACGCCGTGCTTCGACCTGCCCCCATACGTCGCCCTGCTCGCCGAACTCCAGGCCCGCAGAGCGCATCATCATTGTCATGGCCAGGAGCGATACCGCCTTCGAGTCCAGTCCTGCTTGCTGGTCGCCCGCCGCAGCTTGGTAGTCGATCACGCCGACGCTGTCGGAGTGAAACAGCTCGTGCGCGAGGAGCATCCCGTCTGGGCCGCCGAAGGCGGTGACCTCCGGTTCGTACGGAGCAGAGCTCCACTCCGCGGTCACGTTCCAGGAGACGGAGCTGTCGAGCGCCTCGGCGACGTGGCGGACGGCGTCCTCGGAGGCGAAGCCGGGGGCAGGGCAGTAGCGCAGCCGCCAGTGCGGGTGCTTACGGACGAACCACCAGCTACCCACGGGCTCGGCGCGAAGGGCCGGCAGCAGGTAGGCGCGGAAGATCCGGTGACCGTTCGGGTAGTCGGTGAAGCGAATGTTCGCTTGGTGCCAACCGGACGGCTCGGCGTCGAGCGCCGCGCGACCGGCGTCCTGGTACCGCTCGACGGCCTCGGACAGGAGCTCGGGTTCCGTGTCGGCGGTTCGGGCGGCGTCTTCGACGGACGCCCCGCCGAGAACGGCCAGGACCGCGTCCTCCAGACGGTCTGTGCGGTGCACGGCCGGACTCCTCACGTCAGCAGGAGGCAGGCGTCCCACTGCCCCCGGGGGGTGGCGCCGACCTCGGCGTCCTGGAAGGCGAGGGCGGCTCCCGCCTTGCCGACCAGGAGGCCGTTCTCATCGGGAGCCGGAGCCAGCGTGAACTGCCCGATGAGGAAGCTGAACCGGTGGCGATAGTCGGCCGGGGCATCGGCGTCTTCCGCCACGCGCTGGACTACCCGCAGGACGCCCCCGAAGCCATGGCAGAGTCCGCGGTCGGCGAGCAGACCGATCTGGTCAGGGTCGGCGAGGCAGTACAGCAGGGCGCGCTCGGCCATGCGCTTCCGGTCCCCGTCCTCAAGCACGATGGCCGCGAGCTGTTGCGCACGAGCGATTCCGGGGGTGCCGTAGCACCAGCTGGGGGCTGCTGCGTGCCCAGAAGCGGCGCCGCGGTGGCTGATCCACCGGGGCCAGCGAAGTCCGTGGGCATTGGTCTGGCGGACTTCGTCGAGCCACCGGCAGATGCGCCGGATGGCTGCTTCGTGTCCGTCTACGGTGACACCCGCCCGCATCGCCAGGGAGAGAAGTGCGAGCGGTCCCGTGATGCCGTGTGCGAGCCCGGCGTTGGCATGGCCGCCCGGTGTAGCGGTCTTGTCGCTGGCAGGAGCGTGGCCGACCCACCAGCCGGGGAGCGGCCCGTTCGTCGCGTCGGCGAGCGGCTCGCTCAGGCGGACCAGGTACTCCAGGACGCCTCTCATCTCAGGGCCGTGGGGTTGTCGCCGCAGCAACAGGGCCCCGATGCCGGTCAGGCCGCGGAAGAGGTCGTACTCCGCGAATGACGGGCGACGGCCGGCGTCGATCCGGGCGTGCGCGCCGGACAGCCGCTGGCGGGTGTGCTCGGCCACGATGCCGTCGAGGGTGTGCAGGGCGCCCGCGTACCGGTCGGTGCCGTCGGCCGCGAGGTGCAAGACGAAGGCCATCGCGGGGGCTCCGAGGAACAGGTTCGCCTCCGGGCCGTCGGCCAAGGGGCCGATCCCAGCGAGGGTGCGGTGGACCTCGCGCCATTCCCCGGCGCCCCGCCGGGCCCGCTCGATCTGGAGCAAGGCGGTTCCGAGCGAACCGTGGGCGAGGGACTGGCGGGGGTACGTGTCGGTGGCCGGCAGCGTGGTCGTCACGCCACAGCTCCTTCCGGGCGGTGGATGATGGCGAGGGCTGCTGCCCTGGCCATCCGGCGGCAGGTCGCCTCGGCGGCGTTGTCGATTCCGGCGACGCGGTTGTGGTGCATGTGCAGCAGAGAGGGCAGCACGCTCTCCGGGCTGCTGCCTGCCAGCGTGCGGCGGTAGCGGTGCAGGGCCTCGCCGCGCGCTTCCCAGGCGGCGATCACCGCGTCCCCGCCGTCCAAGGAGGCGAGGCCGTTGTGGCTGGCCGCGTCCGAAAGGCTCAGTGCGAGGGCTTGCAGGTCGTGCGGTACGGGCGTGCCGTCGCTGCGCAGAAGGTGCTGGAGCAGCCAGGTGCAGCCGGCCTCGCGGGAGTCGAGGAAGGTGGTGGCGATGTTCACGAAGGACGCGGCAGTGACGGCGGGACGGACTCCGGCCGGGACCGCCAAGGCCAGCTGCCTGATGGCGGCTGCCGAGTCGGCGACGAAGTAGTCCTCCGCCGCCTCTAGCGCCGGGCCGGTGCCGTAGCGGCCGGTCTCGGGGTGGTCGGTGTCCCACTGCACCCGCTGGATCAGGCCCTCTCGGCGGAGGTCTGCCGCCCAGCTGGCGACGGTTTCCGTCGTGCGGCCGAAGGCTCCAGGTTCCGGGAGTCGCAGCCGCAGGCGCAGGTGCGCGTCAGGGTCGGCATAGCGGATGAACCAGGCTGCGGGAGGCGTCTCCCACCCCTCATCCAGGAGGCGAGACAGGTGTGTCGTCAGCACCTCGGGCTGACGCGCCGTGCTGCCGTAGAGCTTCACGTAAGCCCAGTGCGAGGTTCCAGGCGTTCGGTCAGAGGCTTCGCGGGTGGAGGAGCGGACCACAGGTGCAGGGGTGGGCTTTTGGTCGGAGGCGAGCGTTACGGCGACCTCGTGAGCGCGTCCGATCCAGCCGTAGGCCCGTTCTTCCGGAGCTTCGTGCAGGACGGCCGGGTCCTGCCGCCGGAGTTCGGCGCGAAGGAGTTCTTGGTGGACCGGCTCGTCTAGGTCGAGGCGCAGTCGCTGGTCGGTGGCGCCGACGAACACCGTGCGCGGTACACCGTAGGCGCAACGCCAGTTGATGAAGCGTTCCAGCCAGTCGTCCCCGTCGCCGAGGTCGCGTGCACGCAGGTGCCACTGGGCCTCGGCGAGGATGGTGCGGCCCACGCGGATCTCAGGCAAGAAGGGCAGTCGGCTGGCCGCGCCCCAGAAGAACGGGATCAGGACGGCAGTGTGCGAGCGGGCCAGCTCGCAGACGAACCGGATCATCGGGTGGGTGCCGCTCGACAGCTCGACGGCGTTCATCACCGTCGGCTCGATGATGCGCCTGGTGGAGATCGACAGGAGGTAGAGGCGGTTCGAGTCCGCGATCACGCCGAGGTCATCGAGGTCCAGGGTCGCAGCGGGGTTGTGCTCGCCCACGGCCAACAGGTGGGGTGCGACGACGGGCGAGCGGCTCACGTTGTTGACCGGCACCTTCAGCGGCGGGCCGGAGACCTGCCCGCGGACGGCACCTTCGGTCAAGGTGGGCAGTGCGGCGTGCACGGCTGCCACCCGGTCCAGGTCTGCTCGTTCGAGCATGGGCAGGAACCGCCCGGTCGTGATGCCGGCTGCGAGGGAGAGCCCGACGGTGGAGAGCGTGAAGCGGCCTGCGTCCAGTGCCTGCTGGGACTCCGAGAGCACGGTGAAGACGAACTCCGCGTGTGCGGGGACCTGAGTCGGCGTGCCGACGGAAAGCGCCTCGATGTCCTCCTCGGTGAGGACGATCTCTCGGCGGGAGGTCAGAGCAGCGTTCTGGGCTAGGGCCAGGAGGTGCTCGTCGCGCGGCGTCGTCGCCAGGACGGGCCGGGGCAGGACGGTGCCGCGGTAGCTCACGGGGAAGCCGAGCCCGGTGTCAGGGTCGGTGAGCTCCCGCACCGGGACGAGCGTGCCCATGCTGTAGCGCTCCAGGAACCGGGCGAGGTAGTCACGCCAAGCCGGGGACCCGTTCGGGTAGGGCGTGATGCGGGCGACGATGTCCAGGGCCCGGCTCGCCTCCTCGGCGACCTGCCGCGGGAGGACGACGTCGCAGTCCGGTCGCAGATTCACGGCCAGGTTGGCGTTGCCGACGCTGGTGAGGCGGTTCATCGCTGCGACCGCCCTTCCCCGGAGGCCGGGTTGCTCATCAGGGTGGGCGCGGTCGTGCTGGTGGAGCATGCGGTGGACGCCGCGCAGTTCCTCCGCCTTCACCTGCAACGCGGGGCCCGAGGCCCCGGAGCGCTGGGCCGCGTCCAACTCGGCCACCAGATGACCAAGGGCGTCGTCGACGGTCATCGGGGCGTGAAGGCTGGTGAGCAGGACCCGGTGGGCAACCAGACTGCGCACCATGTCCTCGATCACGTGCACGGGGGTGCCGGAGTAGTCGGCGTGGAGCTTCGCCACGACCTCGTCGAAGGGAGTGGGCGACTGCGCCGACGAGAGTGCCAGCTCCGAAGCCCGGGTGCGGCGAAGGGTGGTCTCGGTCGGCCCCTGCGCGCCGGGCTGGTGGGCAACCGCGATGTGCCGACCGCGCACGGTGCACGTCGGATCGGTGACGACGTGCAGGTGCCGCAGCACGTCCAGGTCCTGCTCCAGGGAGGTGATCACGGCGTGAAGCCACATCGCATCGGGCCTGGCGAACGTGGTGTGCTCCGTTCCCCAGTTCACCGTGCTGGACTCGCCGAAGCGCAGGGGGGCGGGGCCGGCGAAGGTTCCGAACGGGGTCGCTCGGTACTGCATACGCAGGAGGTACCGGTTGAGAGAGAGCGCGACTCGGCGGATGCGGGAAGGGCGGACGTCGCCGCCAAGGGTTCGGCGGATCGTGGCGGCCAGCTCCGGCGCGGCGAGCTCGACGGCGCTCGCGCGGGGCTTGTCGCTCCAGACCAGCTCGATCCACTGGCGGCAGTTCTCCGCATCCACGACGGGATCGGCGACGGCGGCCGGGCAGTGCGCCAGCGAAGCTGACAGCGGAAACGCCGATGCTCTAATCATGCTCGCGTCAACGACTTGGTACATGGCCGTTCCTCCTTCGCCGGTGTGGTGCCCGGCGTGGGCGGGCCACAGGAGGCCCGCCCACGCCTTGTGGGGACTGGGTCAGCCGATGCAGGTGCTGTTCGAGCACGCGGACTGGCAGGTCTGCCCGCAGCCGTCGCCGGTGTCGTTCAGCAGCGAGCTGGCCACGGGCAGGGCCGAGACGGTCTCGATGTTCAGATCGAAGTCGGACCCGGACTCCGCCGCGAACGGCGTCGCGATCTGCGGCAGGGCCTTGGTCGTCTGCTGTGCCATGGTTCGTCTCCTCTGTCGGGAGTGATCAGTGGACTGTGCGGACGTGCTGGTGGAACCACCTGGCTACGACGGAGGGTCACGGCCAGGAGATGGTGACCCGCGTGTGCGGCCGGTCGATGACCCGGCCCGCGGGAAGCTGGTCTTCGGGCGTGCCCGCCGGGAAGACCTCGATGTGCGCGCGGTCGCTGCGGTGGCCGTCGTTCCACGCCTGGATCTCCTCGACCAGGCGCTCCGCGACCTTCTGGCCGTTCGGCCCGTGCCCGATGGCGCCCAGCTCGTAGCGGTCCTCCTCGTCGGTGGGCCGCGAGCGGCGGTAGGCGAAGCTGTCGCCGTCCACGAGCGTCGGCGTTCCGACGGGGGACGCGACGGCCACGACACCGCGCTGCCTGGCCCCGATCTTGGCCGCCATGAGGGGCAGGTTGTCGAGGTTGGTCGTCAGCCAGAGGTCGAGGTGCTCCATCGACTCCTCACCGCCGACGGTGACGCCGGACCACGCCTCCATCCGAGGTGACCGAAGCGCGGCACGCAGCGCCTCCGTGTCGGGCTCGGGGTGCCCGTCGAGACGAAGCGCGACCTCGGCGCCCTCCTCGTCGTGGAGGACGGCGAGACGCATCCGGTTCTCGCCGACGCCGCGCATCGGGACGAAGCCGCACTGCTCGAACCCGTCGCTGACGAGCCGGTCGCCGTCGCGGACGAACGCGACCGTGCGCGTCATGCTGCGCATCCGCAGCGGCACCACGAGCCGGCCGTTCTCCTTGAGCTGCGCGGTCCAAGCGGGCGGGATGTCCGCGGACTGCACGGTGACCACGATGCGATCGAAGGGTCCGTGCTCGGGCACGCCGTGCTCGGCATCGCCGGTGACGACGGTGACGTTGCGGTAGCCGGTGGTCTTGAGGAACCGCTCCGCGCGAGCGGTGACATCCGCGTCGATGTCCATGGTGATCACCCGACCGCCATCGCCGGTCATCTCCGCGAGGTAGGCGGCGTTGGGACCGCCGGACCCGATCTCCAGCACCGTCATCCCGGGCTTGATGTCGGCCTGCTCGATCTGCATCGCCTGAATCCGAGGCGCCGACACGGAGCTGATGTCCACGCCGCTCTCGTCGGTCTTGGTGATGGTGGCCGTCTCGGTCTCGTACGTCTTGGCGACGTCCACTTCCGGGGTGGCCAGGTGGCGGGGAACGGCACGGAACGCGGCGACGACACGAGGGTCACGGGCGGCCCCGACCTCGATGAGCTTCTGGACCATGGTGTCTCGCAGCTGCTGTTCCGTGGGCGGGACGTCGGTCATGCGGGTTCTCCTCTTCGGCGAGCTTGCGCCTGGCGTGGTCTAGCGGGTTGGTAGAGCGGCAGGGACCACGAGCACTCGTGCGTCAGGGACGAGGCGGCCGTCCGCGCCGGGGTGATTAACCGCCCGACGACCCGACCGGTAACATCCGGGCCGCCGGGCGGTCGTCTATATGGCGCGCGGCAGGTAGGCCAGTGCCGCGATCTCGGAGTAGGTCATGCGCTACGTCCGGCCGTAGCCGCGAGCGGTCGGTGCGGCTGGATGATCGTTCCGTCCGGCAGCAGCTCGCCGGTGTCGTCGAAGATCAGCACCTGGTTGCACAGCAGGCTCCAGCCCTGCTCAGGGTGGTGTGCGATCGGCAGTGCGGCGTCCCTGTCGGGGGCTTCGGCCGTCGGGCACGGCGGGGTGTGCCGGCACATGGTGCTGTCCTCTCAGGTGTAGTTCGGAATGTGGCCGCCTTGAGCTGCCACGTAGCCGTGGGAGGAACGGGCTGGCGATGAGTGCAGCTCGGGTTAGCTGCCCGGGCAGCGCAGTTCCGGCCGTCCCTTGGCTACGTGGCCATCAGACCGAGACCGGCGCGGGCAGGCCCTGGTCCGCGAGTTCGATCATCCGACCCACGATCTCGCCCAGGTCCGCGTCCTTCGCGCCGACGACGGCGAGCATCGACTGATCGGGAGCGCCCACCAGAATGAGCGTCTGGCCGTACCGGTCCTCGACCACGCTGTGGCCCCAGGGGTACCCGCCGGAGGTAAGGTCGCCGGCGATGCCGACGCTTCTGCCGCTCACGGAGCCCAGCGCCGCCATCAGGGCCGCCCACTTGTCCGCTTCGTCACGGGCGATTCCGGGCGAGGTACCCGTAACGAGGCCCTCGGGGCTGACATGGATGGCCGCCACGGCGCCGGTGGTCTCGGTCACCAGATCGCTGAGGAAAGGCGGCTGCGGGTGGGGCTGCATGATTGCTCCTTGGCCGGATAGCGGAGTGGAAGAAGGAACGACGGGACGCCGATGCGTCGGTCACGGGCCGGGGTCGCATCCCGACTTCGGGCGCGGGGCGCCCGTGCCTGTTGCACGCCGTGTCCCCGGGCGGTGACCGTTGGGCAGCTGTTCCGTCCGGGTCCGCCCGTACAGAGAGTGGCCGGGGGTGTCGAGCGCTCCGGCTACCAGGAACCAGCCCAGCTCACTGACGCCCACCGCAAGGCGCTCCCACCCCTCGGTGCTGTCGGCCACCATCGAGCGAGTCCACGTCACTACGCCCTGCGCGACGCCGTCGCCGAGGGCGTCGCGCAGGGCCAGCCAGCCCGCCCGGTCCTCCAACGGCACCTGCCCCTGGTCGGTGAAGACAGCGGACACCACCCACTCGCGGGACTCGGCAAACTGCCGGCAGTGGGTCTCCAGTACGGCGTCCGGGTCTCCACCCGGTGAGGCGATGTAGATCGCAACGGGGACACGGCCCGGCGATCGAAGTGCGTCCGAGGGCATGTCACCACTGTCACAGCAGTGTCGCCCTGAGTGAACCTGCGGCCTGTACGACTTCCGAAGATCGCTGGAGGGCGAAGTCGTATGGTCCGTACGACTTCGCCCTCCAGCCGCCCGGCAACGTCAGCGGCAGACCGCCGTGTTCGGCTCCACCGGGTCGAGGTCCAGCAGCCTGGCGACCCTGGAAGCGGTTCCGGGCCCGTCGGCGAACACGGCCGTGATGCCCAGCGCCTCGGCAGGCGCCAGGTTCGGCCGGTGGTCGTCCACGAACACGCACTCGGAGCCGGCCAGCCCCATCCGTTCCAGCGTTCGCTGGTAGATCTCCGGGGAAGGCTTCGCCACGCCCTCGACCCCGCTGATGACCCGCACGTCGAACAGGTCCCAGACTCCCGTCTTCTCGTACGGGTTGTACGGGGCGAAGCCGTAGGAGTTGGAGAGGAGGGCGACGACGATTCCGGCGGAGCGGGCACGCCGCGTCAGCTCCATCATCTCGTCCACAGCCCGCACCTCGCCGTGGGCGCGTCCCATCAGGTTGTCGCTGGAGACGCCCATGAGTGCCGCCGTCCGTCGGTTCCACTCGGCCTGCTCCATGCGGCCCAGCTCCAGCTCGACGTACAGCGCTCGGCCTTCGGGATGGTCTTCCAGCGTGCGCCGCCAGGTGTCGGCCGGCAGTCCCTCGCTGGCGCACCACGCCCGCGAGGACTGCCCGATCGGAGTGGTCATCACGCCCGCGAAGTCGAGTATCAGGCCGCGGTAGGACAACGGGCTCTCCCAGACTGAGAATTCGGATCAGCGCCTCACCGGATGGTCGGCGAGGTCCCCAGGATCTCAGACAGTTTCCGAATGCGGGCGTTCCCGGCGCGACCGGCCCGCTGGATGATCACCCCAGGGATGGCCTGGTGCTTGGCCCACTCTGGGTGGGCCGAGCAGACCTCCAGGAGCGTATCGAGAGAGGTCTCCCACTGGCGCGCGTCGGCCTGCGCGAGCGCGATGTCGAGCTGCATCCTGCTGTGCGCGGCCTGAGTCAGCCCTGAGGGGTCGAACCGTCGGGAGAGGTCGATCGCCTTGCCGGTGTTCCCGAGGGTGACGTTGATGCCCACGGCTTGGGCCCCGGCGTAGGACGGCCCGAATTGCATCCCGTTCCCGAAGACATCCCGCCCGAGCCGCGCCGCCACCGCATGCGCTTGCGAGAGCAGGTCCGCCGATCGGTCGGCGTCCCCCAGTCTGGATGCCGCCACGGCCGCGAAGATGATGTTCTTCCCGTACGCGGCCAGCAGCCCGGTGCCTTGCTCCGAGAACCTCGGTTCAGCGCGGGCCGCCGCAGCCTCGGCCTCCCGCAACGCCTGCTCGACTCGCGCGTCCCGCAGGAGCACCCGTGCCCGCGCGGACCCCAACATCGACACCCTCACCGGATCGGCCGCCAGCTCCGCGTACCGGAGAGCATGGCCGACCGAGGCATAGGCCAGATCCCTCGCACCGAGGAAGTTGGCGATCAAGCCTGCCGCGCGGTAGGCGTCCGACAGTAAGCCGTTGGCGACCGCTTCTTGACCGGTCGGTGCAGCCTGGGCGAAGAGGGCCACCGAGCGCAGGAACGGGGCAACCAGCGAGCCGGCCTCGGCGTACGCTCCTCGCCAGTAGACCCGCCACATTCGGTCGGCTGCCTCGGCGAGATCCGCCTGTCCGGGGGCCGCGCCCTCTGCGGGATCGGCCAACACGCCCGCGGCGGTGTCGTGGACCGTCCGTGAAAGCTCCCGGATCATGGAGCGATCGTCGCGCCCCATCCCACGCCGTGGCGCCTGCTGTCCGAGAATCACCGATACGTCGGAGTGCAGGGCTTCGGCGAGGCGAAGCAAGGTCGGCAAAGACACGTTCTTGTCCTGCTCGGCCTTCTGGATGGTGTGCTTCGACAGTCCGGACCGTTCAGCCAGGTCAGTCTGGGTTTCCTTTCCCCTGAGCATCTTGATTCGCTCGCCCGTGGTGAAGTCTTGCCACTGACTCACTGGTCCCCCTCCGCTGCTACGTTCCTGGATGATCCACACGATCACTCTGCGGGTGGTTTGCCTAGAAGCGAACTCGCAGTGCAGCAGAGCGATTTGAGACAACTACCGAACGCGGTGATGAGACCAGTCAGTCTCACTCCTTGCCGTTGCCGCCGCGATGGCGGCGGAAGAATCCCGACCTGATGCCCGCGAAGAAGTCCGTGATCTCCGACTGCGCGAAGATCAAGAACTGGTCATCCCCGCTGCGGGGGCTACGAAACGCCGTCACCCCATGCGGCAGGAAGGCCACGCCGATGCTGTCCGGGCCGGCGAATCGCCAGGCGGAGTGGCCGAGGTGGCTCGTCAGCCAGTCCCCTGAGAGAGCGTTCTTCCCGATCGCGGTGACCGGGTCTACGCCAAGGTGGGCGGGCCTGTCGAAGCGGTTCGTGGTGACCGCCTCCGTGAACTGCCCGAACCCTGCATCGGACATGATCAAGGGTGGCCGGTCAGGGTTGACCGAATCCCGCATAGCGGTGATATCGCGTGGCAGCAGGGCGACCTCGGCGCAGTTCGAACCGCCGGTGCTGGCGGACCGCCATTCAGCCTGGGAGAGCTGTCGGGCGAGCCATTCGGGTTCGGCGTCGATCTGCCGGACGTTGCCGCCGACGTGCAGGGTCATGCGTATTCCTCAGCGAGTTGATCTAGGAAAATCAGGGAGTCCTCGACGGACAGGGCATCGTCCACCATGCGCTCGCTCACGCGCTTGTACTCGGCGACGACATCGGCCTCATGGATCTGGAGAGCCGCCCGCCTGCCCTCGATGGTGATGCTGGTGCGGCCCGTCGGGAACGTCATCAGCATGAACGGACCGTCTATCCCCGCGTGCGCGCCAGCGGCGAACGGGATCACCAGGATCGTGATGCCGGAAACGCTCCGTGCCAGGTCGGCGAGGTGCGCGGCCTGCCGGTGCACGCCCGCCCGCCCGCCGATCTCCTGTCGGAGCTGGCCTTCGGTGAGGACGGAGGTGATCGCGGGCGCGGGCTGCCGGGAGAGGACCCGTTCGCGCAGCTCGGCGCGCACGTTGACGAACTTCTCGACGTCGTCCGCGGTGCTCCAGGCGAGGTCTGCCTCGATGATCGCCCGCTCGGTGAGCGGGTGCTGGAGCAGGCCGTGGGGCGCGGTCGGCGACCAGAGGAAGGCAGCTCTGGCGAGTTCGATGTCGGTGGCGTAACTGCCGAAGGGGTCGTCGGCGTCGCCGGGGAAGCGTTCGTGCCAGTCGTCGCTGTTGGCGCTCACCACCAGTTCCCGCCAGAACTCCTGGGCAACCGGTTCGGTGACTCCGAGGACTGCAAGGAAGTGGGGGAGCTGCTGAAGGGTGATCTTCTGATGGCCGGACTCGATCTTGTGGGCCGTGCTCGCCGAGCCGTACCCGAGCTGCTTGGCCAGCGTCTCCAGGGACCATCCGAGCTCGACGCGGCGATGGCGCACCTCGGCACCCAGCCTCCGGCGTCGAGGGTTGGGCTCTCCAGGCATCGTCACCTCCCAAGCGGTCGGATTGATCGTAGTGGTTTGGCTGGGCCACGCCCATACAACTTGGCGTACAGGAAAACTTTTCCAATCGAGAACCCTTGCCAGTGTCCGGGCTGCCGGTCATCATCTTGCGTGCGGTCAGTGTCCGTTGGGACACGGAACGCAACGGCCGGTAGTGCGCCTCCTCTTCGGCATGCCCTCGGCCTGGCTGCTGAGTTTCGGTAACTCGCCTGCACCTCGGGCTGGTTGGCCGCGATGATCCAGCGCCGGGCGTCCTCCTCACCTCTCCGCCGAGGCGCACCGCCAGCTCGTGAGTCCCGTGGTCTTGCTGCACCTCCTGTGTCCGTGGCGCGGCGCATGCCCGCTGCGGTTCGGGGCTTGATCACGGAACCGGCTGGGCGCCTTCGCGGCGCGGACATCGACAGCAGGGAGAGCACCATGCACTTCCCGTACGAGGCACAGGAACTCTCGCCCACCCTGGCGGCGCGGTGGGAGCGGTACGTCAGCCGGCGGGACCGGCCCCGGGACCTGGAAGAGGGTCTGTGGCGGCGCACCCAGGACCCGCGGAACGCAGGTGAGTCGGGCTGGACGGGCCCGGACGACGGCCGCCGCCGCATCCTGCACTACCGCTACCGCTACGACACCAAGCGGGCTGGCGGCGGGACGGTACTGACCGTCCCCGAGCTGTACGTCTTCCACAGCGCCTCTTACCCGGAGGCAGAGCTGGCGCACCACTTCGACCGGGTGCGCAAGGCGCTCGCGGACGGCGGCTGGCAGCCGGGGGAGCGGGGCCGGTGGCGGCGCGGAGACCTGGAGTGCACGGTGGTGCCGCACCGTGTGCACCCGCAGGACGAGCTCGCCGGGCGCACGCTCCCGGCCGGGTACGAGAGCCTGGACGTGACGATCACCTCCGCCGGGCACATGCCCGCGCTCCACGACCAGAACATGCCGTGGAAGGTGATGGCGGCCGGCATGCGGATCAAGGAGAAGCGGGGCAACCCGACGCTGATCCCGGACCTCTCCCGGATCGCGGACTTCCTGCCGTTCCAGGTCGAGGTGGGGTGCGGCATGTCGGTGGAGGCCGGGGTGCCGCCGCTGCACCGGCTGCACGAGGTCTACCGAGTGACCGACATGAGCGACCACCGGTTCGTGCTGTCGCCTGGGGAGGACACCTTCCTGCCGGAGATCCTCGGTGCGCCGGAGTCGAAGATGCCGGAGCTGACCGAGATGACCCGGGCGTGCCTCCAGGCGGAGCCGACCATCGGGCACCGGACCCTGCGCGGGCTGGCCGACGCCGGGCACCTGGTCGGGCCGGTGATCACCAACAACTTCGACGGCCTGATGGCGCGGGCGGGTCTGGACGAGCACTACGTCCGCCGCTACCACGAGCAGATCCCCGACGTCCCCTTCCTCCCGGGGGCGAAGTCGCTGCTGGTGATCGGCAGCCACGCCGACCGCCGCAAGGTGCAGGCCCGTGCCCGCGAGCGCGGCCTGACCGTGTTCTTCCTGGACCGCGAGGGCTTCGAGGAGGGGTCGGTGTTCCGCCCGTACCTGGTCGAGGGCGCGCGGGACGAGGACTTCATGTGCCGCCGCGAGGCGACCCCCGCGCTGCTCGAACTCGCCGCCCACCTGGACGTCAAGGTGCCGGCCGCGGCCTGACGCCCCTCCCCGCGCGGTGCCGGGTGGCCGACCCGGCCGGTCGGCCACCCGGCACCGCCCCCGAACCGGAAGAGAGAAGGACGATGAGCAACGTCCCGGAGCTGATCTGGCACAACGGGAAGGTGCGGCCGTGGGAGGAAGCCACGGTCCACGTCACCGCAGAGACCGCGATGCGGGCGGTGAACGTCTTCGAGGGCCTGCGCGGCTACCGGCAGCCGGACGGCCGTCTCGCCGTCGTCCGGCTGGACGCGCACCTGGAGCGACTGGAGACCTCCGCCGCCCTGATGCACATCCCCCACCCCGGCCTCGCCGTCGAACTGCGCGACGGCATCATGCAGTTGCTGGCCGCGCTCGCCCCGCAGGGCGACGTGTACGTGCGCCCGTCGGTGTATGTGGACACCGGCCGCTACACCGCGGACCGCACCGAGATGACCACCGGCACGATCGTCACCTGCTTCCCGGCCCCCGCCCGGCCGGTGGAGCCGATGCGGTGCATCGTCAGCGGCCGGCAGCGGATCGCGGACGACGCGCTGCCGACCGCCGCGAAGACCGGCGCCGCGTACTCCGGTTTCCGCCTGGCCCGTCTGGAGGCGCTGGAGAAGGGCGCGGACGAGGCGATCCTGCTCAACCAGCACGGCAACGTCGCCGAGACCGGCGGCGCCGCCGTGTTCACCGTACGGCACGGCCGGATCACCACGCCGCCGCTCACGGACGGCATCCTGCCCAGCATCACCCGCGCCACCGTGCTGGCGCTGGCGGAGCGGCTCGGTATCCCGGCCGCCGAGCAGTCCCTGACCCCCGGCGACCTGCACGGCGCCGACGAGGTCTTCGTCACCGGCACGCTGGACGAGGTCCGCATCGTCGGCCACGTCGACGGCCACCGCCCCCGCCACGGTGACCACCCCATCGGCAGCGCGCTGCGCGAGGAGTACCTGGCGATGTGCACCGGCACCCGGCCCGCGCTCGACGCCTCCTTCCTGGAGGTGCTCGCGTGACGACCCCGAAGGCCGTGCTGTTCGACATCGGGATGACCTTCATCCACCCGAGCGGACAGGTGATGCGCGAGGAACTCGCCGCCGTCGGCGCACCCGGCGTCGGCGCGAAGACCGCCGAAGCCGCGCTCGCCACCGCCGCCGAGGCCCACCACCTCGACTTCCCGCAGGGTTTGAGCCGGCCGGAGAAGGTCGGCGCCGTGTGGGGGCAGCTGCTGGGCGTCGGAGCGGAGACGGGCCGCCGCGCCTGGCGGCGCTGCACCGAACGCACCGACCTGTACCGCGACCTCGACCCGGACGCGGTCGCGGTACTCCGCGAGATCTGCGGGCGGGGCCTGGCGGTGGCGGCGGTCTCCAACTCGGACGGCACCCTCACGGAGGAACTCGCCCGCTTCGGCCTGCTCGACTTCTTCAACGTGGTCGTGGACTCGACCCTCACCGGCGTCGAGAAGCCGGAGCCCGGGATCTTCGCCTCCGCCCTCGGTCAGCTCGGCTGTGCGCCCTCGGACGCGCTGTTCGTCGGGGACGGCCTGATCAACGACATCTTCGGAGCGCTGCGGGCCGGCATCACCGACACCGTCCTCTACGACCGCCACCAGGTGTACCGCGAACTGCCCGTCCCGGTGATCACCGCCCTGCCCCAGCTCCTGGACCACCTGCCCGTCGCCTGACCAACTTCCGCAACGAAGGAGGAGGTACAGCATGCACGTCGGACTGGTCAGCACCACCTACCGCCCGCGCCGCGGCGGCATGGAGACCCACGTCACCACCCTCGCCGAACACCTCGCCGCAGCTGGCCACGAGGTGACCGTCCTCACCAACCGCGACTCGCCGGACCAGCCCGCCGCCACCTGGGAGAACGGGGTGCGGGTCCTGCGCGGCGGCGCGCTGCTCCAGCCGCCGGACCCCAACGCGGTGCCGTGGGAGCGCGGCTTGTTCGCCGCGCTGGACGACTTCGCCCCGCTCGTCGACGCACCGCCGGACGTCGTCCACACCCACACCCAGGCCGCGCTGCTGCTGACGCACATGTCCGGCCTCGCCGCGGCGGCGCCCGTCGTCGCCTCCTTCCACGAGACCCGGCCCGAGACGGAGCCGGGCGGCTGGCCGCGCTCCCGCTTCGTCGCCAGGACCTGCATGCCCACGCTGGTCCTCGCCGGCAGCCGGGCCTTCGCCCGGCAGGCCGAGGGCTTCGGCTACCCGGCCGAGCGCATCCGCACCGTCCACCTCGGCGTGCGCCACCGGCCGCGCGTCCACGACCGCCGGGTGGCTCGGCACTTCCTCGCGCAGGCCGCGGGCGTGCCCACCGATGGTCTGCTGATCGCCCTCACCGGCCGCTACACCGCCCGCAAGGCCCAGCACCGGCTGCTGGACGCCTTCGAGCTGATGGCCACCCGCGCCGACTGCCGAGTGGTCCTGCTCGGCTCCACCAACGGCTCCGACTCCGCCTACATCCGGTACGTCGCCGAACGCGCCGCCCGGCACGGCGACCGGGTCACGCTCCTGACCGACCAGTCCGACGAGGTACGCGACCTGCTCGCCGAGGCCGCCGACCTGGTCACCCAGCCCAGTACCGCCGAAGGGCTCGGGCTGGCCGTCATCGAGTTCATGCAGCACGGCGCCCCCGCCGTCGTCAGCGACATCGACGGCCTCAACGAAGTGGTCACCCCCGACACCGGCCGCCTGGTCGACACCGCCGACCCCGCCGCCTACGCCGCCGCGCTGGACGAACTCGCCGCCCTGCCCACCCTGCGGGCCCACACCGGCCGGGCCGCCGCCGACCGCGCCACCCGCAACTTCGGCATGACCCGCTGCGTCGCCAACACCGGCGCCGTCTACATCGAGGCGATCAACGCCGCCCGCCCCGTCGCCGGAGCGGCCCGTGTCTGAGCAGCGGCTGCCCACCCTCGGAGTCTGGGGCCCCGCCCCGCGCGACAAGAGCGGCGTCGCCGGGTACATCACCCAGTCCCTGCCCCACCTCGCCCCGCACTTCACCACCCGCCGGATCGCCGGCCCCGGCATCGACCCGGCCGCCTTCGACCACGTCCTCTACCACCTGGGCAACAACACCCTCCACCACGGCGCCTTCCGCGCGCTGGCCGCCCGGCCCGGCACGGTCCTGCTCCACGAGTACAACAACCTGGACTACTACTACGAGGCATGGGACCAGCTGCCCGCCGCCGAGCGGCAGGCCGTCCTGACCCGGATCTCCACCGCTGTCGGCGCCCGCCTGGACACCCGGGAGGCCATGGAGCGGTACTTCGCCGACCACCCGCACGTCGACCGCTACAGCCTCAACGCCCACATCGAAGACCTGGCGATCGAAGCGGCCACCCGCGTCCTGGTCCACTCCCCGCTGCTGGCCGAGCACCTCGCCGACCGCCACCCGGCCGCCGACATCCGCCACCTGCCCTTCCCCGTCCACCCGCTCACCCCCGTGCCCGGCACCCGGGCCCGCCACGACCTGCCCGAGCAGGCGTTCGTCTTCGCCACCTTCGGATTCCTCGGCGCCTACAAGCGCATCCCCGTCATCCTCGACGCCTGGCGGAACTGGACCGACCGCCCCGCGAACGCCCTGCTCCTGCTCGCCGGAGAGGCCCGCGACGGCCTCACAGTCCCGGACGACCCCACCGTCCGCCACACCGGATACCTCACCGACGCCGAGTTCGACGCCCTGCTGCTCGCCGCGGACTGCGGCATCCAACTGCGCGGCCCCTGGCTTGGCGAGACCTCCGGACCGGCCAGCGCCCTGATCGCCCACCGGCGCCCGACCATCCTCAGCGACCTCCCCGGCATGCACCCGCGCCGCCCCGAGGAGATCCACCTGACCGTCAGCCAGGGTGAACGCGAGAGCGCCGACCTGATCGACGCGATGCGAACCCAGTACCACCGGACCCCCACCCCCGCCGCCTACGACCCCGCGTTCTCCTGGAAGGCGTGGGGCGAGCACATCGCCGCCGCGCTGACAGGAGTCCCGCGGTGACGCTCCTGGGCGGTGCCGCGTACTGGTCGCGCAGTCTGGTCGCCGCCGTGGACCAGGCCGCCGCCCGCCTGCTGAGCACCTGGCCGGGCTCCAGCCTGGCCGGCCCGGCAGACGTGCGCCGCAAGGAGGACGGCACGCTCGTCTCCGCCGCCGACACCGACGCCGAACAGATCCTCGTCAAGGCGATCACCCACCTCGACCCCACCGGAGTGATCGTCACGGAGGAGGACCCCGCCACCCACCAGGCCAACACAAACCACCGAGTGCTGACCTGGTACATCGACCCCCTCGACGGCACCCGCCAGTACCTCCACGGCTCCACCGACTTCGCCGTCCTCATCAGCGCCTGGCGCGCTCAGGTGCCGGAGTTCTCCATCGCCTCCTTCCCCGCCGCGGGCGTCCTCGCCGTCGCCGACCGCGACCAGGCGACGTTCCGGCCCCTCCCGCGACCGCCCGACCAGCGCCCCGTCCACGCCTGCTACTTCGAGCCCGCCGCACTGCGCGAGCGCCTGCCCGCCGGGAACCCGCTGCTGGTCGACGCCTTCGAGTCCACCCGGGCCCTCACCGAAGTGGCCCGGGGCACCGCCGCCGGAGCCGTCGCCGAGATGTGCGGTCACCGGGCCTGGGACATCGCCGCCCTGTGCCACCTCCTCATCGCCACAGGCCGCCACATCACCGACGAGCACGGCCGCCCGGTCCGCTTCGACGGCCCCGACGTCACTGCCCGCTACCTCGTCGCCGCCGACACCCGAGACCTGCACTCCCTCCTGCTGAACACCCTGGAGTCCACGCCGTGAACGACACCGCCCTCGTAACCGCCCCCGACGACTGGGCCGACCGCTTCTTCGACCCCGGCTTCGAAGAGACCTTCCGCGCCCTCGGCAAGTACGACAGCACCCAGGCCGACCTCGACGCCCTCTGCGCCAAGGAGTTCATGGCCCCCGGCACCCGGGTCCTCGACGTCCCCTGCGGCTTCGGCCGGCACACCGGCCCCCTCACCGCCCGCGGACTCCACGTCACCGGCATCGACGCCTCGTCCCACCAGATCGCCCGCGCCCGCGCCCTCCACCCCGGCGCCGACTTCCACCAGGCCGACATGCGCAACCCCCCGCCCGGGGAGTTCGACGTCGTCCTCAACCTGTGGACCAGCTTCGGCTACCTCGACACCGACGCCGACGACCTCGCCGCCCTCACCGCCTGGGCCGCCGCCCTCAAGCCCGGCGGCCACCTCGTCATGGAGCTGACCACCCGCGAGCGCGCCGAGCACGAGAACCGGCACGGCACGGAACCCATCAGCACCAAAACCGTTACGCAGGGCGGAGTCACCGAGAGCGCCTGGTACGACTGGGAGGCCAACTACGCCCACGTCACCTACACCCGGCCCGGCTGGTCCGCGACCTGCCGCACCCGCATGTACTCCCGACCCGAACTCGAAGACGTCCTGCACCAGGCCGGATTCGCCGTCGTCTCCTTCGCCGGGGACTTCACCGGCGGCCCCGTCCGGGCCGAGAACCGCACCGTCGTCACCGCCATCACCCGGAGCACGCCGTGATCACCCGCCGAGACGCCAGCACCATCACCGCCGACGCCGAGAACGCCCTCCTCGAAGCCCGCGGACTCACCCCCGCCGACCTGATCGCCGCCGGCACCGAGGCCCGCGTCTACGCCCTCGGCCACGACCAGGTCCTCAAGGTCTACGCCGACCCCGACCAGCGCTCCGCGCTGGAGACCATCGCCGACCTCTACCGGCGCTTCGACCGCACCAGCGTCCCCTTCGCCCTGCCCGAGATCCAGAGCATCGAGCAGCACGGCCCCCTGCTGGCCGTCACCGAGACCCGCCTGCCCGGCACCCCGATGGGCGACGCCCTCGACCTCACCGACCCGGCCACCGAAACCGTGTACCTGGCCGCCGTCCGCGACTTCACCGGTCTGCGCCTGACCACCCCGCTCGACCGGCGCATGCTCCTCGACCCCGACCCGGCCCACCAGGGCGAGGACTGGCACGCCTTCCTGCGCCGCCTCCTCGCCCAGAAGCTCCCCAAGGTCCTCCCCGACCTGCGCCGCGACGTCCCGGCCGTCGACCACATCACCGACCGGCTCACCGCGCGGCTCGCCCGCCCCTACACCGGGCCCGAAGGCGTCATCCACGGCGACCTCTACCCGGACAACATCCTCGTCGCCGACAGCAAGGTCTCCGGCGTCATCGACCTCGGCACCTTCACCCTGCTCGGAGACCCGCTCTACGACCTCGCCGGTGCCTGCGCCTACTACCGGATGTACGACGAAGACCGCGTCGAGGTCCGAAACCGCCTGCTGGCCGCCGCAGCCCAGGACCTCCCCGCCGACCGGCGCGACGACCTCGCCGACTACCTGCACACGATCGCCCTGCTCAGCTGCGACCTCTACCCCGAGCAGGACAAGGACATCCGCGACACCGGCCACTACCAGTGGGCCGCCGACGTCCTCAACACCCCCACCGACTGGAGGGGCCGGTGACCAGCTTCCTACCCGAACCCGATCCGGAGGCCGGCAGCTGGCTCCCGCCGGAGGAGTTCATCGCCACCCTTCCCCGCGCGACCGCGTACGCCTCCCTCTACATCACCGACCAGCACGGACAGCCGGTGCTGCTCAACTCCTCCGTCTACAAGCCGGACAGGGGCCAGATCTGGCAGTTCCCCGGCGGCCAGATGGACCCCGACGAGAGCCCGCGCCAGACGGCGGTCCGCGAGACCCAGCAAGAGACCGCCCTCACGCTGGAGTGTGGCCGACTGCTGGCCGTCCACTTCCTCCCGCCCGAACCGACGTGGCCGGCGGCGAAGTTCGGCCTGATCTTCGACGGCGGCACGCTCAGTCCCGAACAGCTCGCAGCGATCCATCTGGACCCTGCCGAACACAGCGAGTGGGACGCCCGACCCGTCGAGGACTGGACGGACGTCCTCAACCCCCGGAGCATGGACCGCCTGCGCCAGGTGGCCGAGGCGCGGAACTCCGGTCTCACGGCGTACATCGAGCACGGAAGAAGTGACTTCGTCGACTACATCTGATGGGACGCCCCGAATCCTGACGGGCACGATGAGGGCACCAAATGGTCCGGCGGGCAGCACGTGTGTACGTGCTGCCCGCCGGGCCGACGAACGCCTAAGACGGCGATGATCCTTGTAGCGGAGCGCATCCTCGCTGGCCCACTTCCACCAGCCTTCCCGCACCTCGGAGGCCCGGGACGGCGCGGCTCTTCGGGTCTGCCTTGCATTACTCGGGTGCTACTCCGGGGCAGGCAGCAGGTACGGCTCCAGCACTTTCAGCAGCTGCCAGTCCGTAGCTGCTGGGCTCTGTTCTGCAGGTACGATCTTCACGAACGGCCGGACGAACCCGGGGAGCGTCCCGAATCGGGAATGCAGTTCCCTAAGGCCGTTGAAGGCCGCCTCGGAGAGGCAGAACCACGTCCGGGTGGAATGGCTGGGCAAGCGGCCGGAGACGCTGTTCACCACAGGCTTACCGGGTTCGATCTGCCCATCGAACTGGTACGGGATCACGACGCCGTCCCCCTCGGTGCCCCGATAGCAGAACTCCAGCCCCGCGGCCGCAACCTCCACTGGCACGAAGCCGCCGTTCGTGACCTCCACCACGATGAACTTCTCCCCGTTGAAGGAGGTCGACTTCGTCTCCATCAGCGAGGCGAGCGGGCCGGTGACCATGCCGGCAGAGGTGCCACGTCCTCCGCGAAGCTCCACCGACACCCGGATCTCCGTGAGCTCGGCGAGCCTCAGGAGAATCTGCTCGAACACCTGGTGCGAGTCCGAGGCCGAGAGCGGGGTACCGGCCTGGGCGACCTGCGCGGCCTTCCACTCCAACAGCTCCTCGACGGTGTACGACGACTCGTGCCGATCGACCGGCGCGTGGTGCACCCCGCAGAGCAGCAACAAGTTCTCGAAGGTGTTCAGCAGGTCCTTCGGGTACATCGGGTCGTGCCGCGGGCCGTTGGGCTTCTCCGAGCGAATGTGCGCGATCTCCACGATCACAGTGGTCTGGTCGCGGTCGCGGAACAGCAACTCCGTCTTGCATCCGGGGTACGCGCAGGTGGAAGCGCCTCCGAAGAGCAGCTTGATCGTCAGCTCTTTGTATTTCGCCACGCACGGACCATAGCGGGCGGCGCTGACAAGATGCGGTCCAACGGCCACCAGTCGCTGAACCGAGGCCACTACGCGATCTGCGCCCTGATCGGCGACGAGGGTCTGACCGACCCACCGGCGCTCTGCTGCACGCGATCCGGGGCTGCATCTAGACCGCAGGTGCACCCGGATGGTCAGGCTCGATTCGCTCCGCCGCGAGAGCCGCTTCGCCGTACGCCGCGTACGGGCGCTGTGCCGGTTCCGAGGTGGGCGTGGAGTCGGCGTGCGGTTCGACAGCCCCCTGCGTGGTGACGGTCGTGAGCACCTGCTCGGCGCGATCCAGGGTCAGCCGGACTGCGCCGAACCGCCCCACTGCGAATCCCGCCCGGTAGCCGTGCAGGTGGAGCTGTTCCACCGCCTGGACTCCGGCGTCGACATCCGGGGTGTCTGCGGGCGAGACGAGCGCGTGCAGTTCTTCCTGCCACTCCCATCCCAGATCACGAAGCACGGCGCGGGCCTCTGCCTGCTCCCATCCGCTTCGGGCGAGCAGGCCGTGCTGCGGGTCGGTGTCGAAGACGACATGGGGGTTCGAGGTCACCATGTGGCGGCTCCGGCGTTCTCATCGGTCCAGGCGGCGAGCTGGAATCGTGCGGGTCGGTCTTCGTGTCGTCCAAGGCGGCATTCGTCGCCGGCCTTGCCGAGCACCTTGTTCATGCGGCTGACGAACCGGTCGTACTGCTCGTGCCAGACGACGGTTGAGCCCGCGTCGGCGTAGGCGTCGTCCCGGGCGAAGGCCAGGGCGGCGATCTCGTACCCCAGACCCTCGTGCTTCTTCCAACAGGGCGGGATCACGTCCTGCGGCTGCCAGGCGTACGTCTCGTTCAACCAGCGGCACACCGCGTCGAGCCACGCTGGCATCGGCTCGATCAGCTCGGCCGACAGCGCGCCGAGGTCCCACGGCGGGGGGCCGTCGACCACGGACTCCTCCGCGCTCCGCTCCGCGATGTACTCCAAGATCAACGCGGGTGCCTCGGGGAAGGGCTGGAACTGGGCGAGGGGGTTCGTCACGCGGCGGCTCCCCGGGCGGCCCAGGCGGCGGCATGGGCCGCGGCCTGCTTCTTCTTCGCCGCGGACCGCCGACGGCGCTCCGTCTCGTTCGCTTGACGCAGCTGGTGGACGTGGGCCTCGATCTCCGGCCAGGAGTCCCAGGTCCACATGCCATCGAGGCGGGTGATCACGGGTGGCAGGTTGTCGGCGAGTACGAGCGCGTGGCCCTCCGGCAGCGACCGGATCTCGTCGCTCCGCAGGACCGGCTCCAGGGCCATGTGGGTGGCGGTCGAGTGGCTGCCGCGGTCGCCGCCGCTGCTGGTCTTCGTGGTGCGCTCGCGCTCAACCTGCCCGCACAAGTCCGACAGGTCCTTGAGGAAGCCCGGGTCCTTCGCCCCGCCGAAGACGATGACGTTGTTGGTGAAGCTCGCCAGCTCGTTCGCGGTGTCCTCGCCGAACCGGGCGCGTGCCGACGCCCAGCCCTGGAGGCCGATGATCACGGTGATCCCGCGACCGCGCCCGTCGGCGACGCGCTGTCGCAGGCTGGGGATGGGAGCGATGTTGGGGGCTTCGTCCAGCCCGCCGAGGAGGGGCGGGTCGAGTCGGCCGGCGGGCGAGGCGACGGCGTGAGCCTCGGCGATGTCGAGCAGGTCTTCCGTGATCGCGGTGGTCAGCGGAGCCACGCTGTTCACCTCGGAGTCCTTCCCGAGCAGGTAGACGGTGCCGCCCGCGTCGAGGAGTTCGGCGAAGTCGGTCGGGTCTTCGCCGTCTCCCAGCAGGGCCCGGACGACCGACTCGTGCATGAGGGGGGCGAGCGCGGCGTCCAAGGTCGAGGCCGTGTTGCCGACAGTCCGACTGTCGCCGCTGGTGGCCGTTCGGAGCATGTCCGCCCAGCCGGGTCCGGCCCCGGGGTGCGCGTCGAGGATGCCGACCGGCGCGGGATCGGTCAGCTTGCGCGCCCACTTCAACACCCACTCCAGGCTCGCCCCGTCGAGCGCGGCGGCGTGGAAGTACGCGGCCAGGATCTTCGCGGCCTGGCCCTTGTAGAAGGCGGCGCCCTCGCTGGACTGCGCTGCCGCCCCCGGGGTGCGCGAGCCAGCGACGAACGCCTTGGCCCGCATCATCGCGGTCTCGGTCTCGGCAGCGCCCGTGATCGGCGTCCACCGGAACCTCGGCACAGAGGGGGCGATGTCCTGCGGGTCGAAGGCCAGGACGGGCCTGCCGCCTGCCCGCCGGGCGTCGAGGGTCAGTTCGACCAGGTCCGCCTTCGTGGAGGTGGCGAGCACCGGTCCGGGCCACCGGCGGATGGTCGGGGCGAAGAAGCGGAGCGTCTTGCCCGAGCCCATGGGGCCGATGACCCGGCACGCCTTGTCGGCGCGGGACCAGAGGTCTACGCCCTTCGGGCGCTGGGAGGTCCCCAGCGAGTAGCCGAAGTCGTGCGGGGAGAAGGGGTATTGCATGACGTGCTCCGAGGAGAAGGAAGGAGGAGGGTCAGCGGGAGGCGGATCGCTTCTTCGCCAGATTCACCGCTGGGCGGCGCGGGTCGTCGTCACCGCGGGTGAGGGAGGGGCGGATCTCCGTGGCCTTGAGGACGGCCGTGGCCGACAGCTGCCGCTTGAGGAGGTTCTTGTCCGCGAACCCGGCGTTGCGGGCGGCCCGCTTCATCACCAGCCAGACGGTGGCCATGGCAACCGCGCACACCGCCGCGATGGCGTACAGCGCCATGGAGATTCCGCTGGGCATGACGTCCACTACGCGGCCCGCTGTGCGGCGCGGGCGGCGAGGTAGCGCATGCGCCGGCCGCAGAGCTGGGAGATCGCCGCCTCAGGTCCGACACACCGCGGAGGGGCCGTGTGGAACGCCATGTGGAGGTCCTCGGCTGCACGCCACAGGTGGGTGACGGCGGTTCGGACGCGGCCTCCGGCCGCCGAGTAGTCCCCGTGGTCGAGGGCGCTGGACAGAGCCTTCGCGCGCCGGGCCAGTTCGAGGGCGGCGGCGTGCAGCTGGTCGATGTCCCCGCGCACTGCGTGGTGGTCGGCCGGGACCGTAGGCCCGGTGCTGGTAGTGGTCATGGAGTGCGTCCGTTCCGGATCTGCTTGGACGGGGCCGATGGCGACGAGGTGACGGAAGCCGTTCATGCGGCGTCCGGGTAGCTGGTGGAGACGTCGGTCATCGAGCCGGAGGAGAAGCACAGGTGCTGTTCCGCCACGACCAGCAGGTGCTGCACGGCGGGGTAGATCACCTCTCCCACGACCCACAGGGCGATTCCCCGACGCAGTCGCACGATGTGGTCCGCCGTCCACCCTGGCAGCCCCAATCTGGCCACAGTGGCTTCCGCTTCGGCCTTCTTCATCGAGTAAATGACCACGGTGTCGGCCATTTTCAGTGCCGCTTGCGTCTCCGGCGAGTCGTCAATATCTGACAGGTGGTGAACGATGAAAATGCAAGACAATCCCAGGCCGCGCGCGAATTTGAGGAACTTTTCGAGCAGGGCGGCCAGCTGAGGGGTGCCGAGAATGTGCCACGCTTCTTCGGCGATGAGGATGCGCTTGCGCTGGCTGTACCGGCGGCAGCCTGTCGCGGGGTTCGGTCCCACCTCCCAGGCGCCGGAGTCCGCGTCGACCACCACGCGCTCGTGCTGGCTCGGTTCCGTCCCGCACTCGCACAGGGGCCGCAGCCAGACCTCTTCGAGGAAGACGCTGATCACCGCGACGAGGATGGTCATGGCGACACCGCCGGACGGGACCTTGGTGAGGTCGAACACGACCATGTCGGTGTCGAGGCCCACGCCGAGGCTGGTCGGCCCGTCCAGCATGCCGACCAGGTCGCCCGTCGAGTCCTGCTCGCTGCCGCACAGCCGGTCGAGGACGTAGCTCGCTTCGAGTCCGTCGGCGAGTAGTTCGTCCCGGGTGCGCTGCTTGGCGACGGCGTCGGACTCCTCGGGGGCCCGGAGCGCCTCGGCGACATCGGCAAGCACCGGCGTGCGGCCGAGCGAGTCCGCCCGATGGTGGGCCCTGCGGATAGCGATCCGCAGGGCGGAGCCGGCGAACTCGTCCAGAGGCTTGCCCAGGCCGAGCTCAACGATCGTCCTGACCAGCTCGACCTGCCGCTTGCCCGCGATGGCGGGGTCCATCGGGTTGATGCAGGAGGCGCCGGACCCGCCACCGGGGGCGAACTTCACCGGGGCCTTGCCGGTGAGAGAGCGACCCAGAGCCGCCCATTCGCCCTCTTCTCTTTCCTTCTGTTCCTTCGTATCAAGCACCACGACTTTCCGGCCCAGGCGAATTTGCCGAGCGGCGTAGGTCTTGGTGAGGGAACTCTTCCCCCTTCCCGTGTCGCCCATCACGATCATGTTGCCACCAGGCAATCCGTCGCCGAATGCACTGAAAGGGCAGTAAATGAAAGCCTTTCCGGAATACAATTCGCGGCCGATGATCGCGCCCGCGCTGCCCAGGGTGGGCGGCGCCACCGGCAGGTACAGGGCCTGGCTGGTGGTCGTCTCCGTGTAGAGCGGACGGCGCACGGTCTGGTGCATCGGGGACAGAGGGGCGAGGTTCAGCAGGTCACTCACTTGATGCCTCCGGCGAGGGGCAGGGTGTTGGCGAAGGCGCGGGCGTGTTCGAGGTCGAGCCACTCGATCCGCAGGTTCGAGTTGCGGGCGCGGCTCGCGGTCGTGCGCTTGGTGCGCTCCAGTTCCTCGACGCTGCGGGCCGAGATCGTGATGTAGCCGACGACCGCGGAGCCGGCCGCGCCAGAGGCGGCCAGGGCCATGCCGCGGGAACCGGTGGCGCTCGCGGCGATTTGATCGCGGGGGTCGATGTTCTTGCCGCGCTGGCGGTCGCGGTGCATCTCCGCCTGGTTGTTCGTGTCCTCGGCGAGCATGCGTTCCACGGCCCGGTCGTTGGGCTCTAGCTGCTGCGTGATGGAGAAGGTCCGGATAACGTCCGGCATCCCGATCAGCAGAGGCGACAAGAAACCGGGACCGACGGGGGTGGTGGGCCAGCTGGCGACGTGGGCCGTGGCATGGAACCAGCTCTCGGTGCTTCCTGCCGCGCGGGTCGCCACGTGGGTGCCCTGCCGGACGTCGACGTTGCGCGGGAAGGCGTGGGCCCGGGGAAGATCGGTGTCCCAGATGGCATGGTCAGGGTCGTACGAGTTGCGGATGAGAGCCGTCATCCTGCCCTCGTCCAGCGGGGCGACCACCGAGAGGTCGGCGTCCTCGGCGCGGGACCACAGCTCGTCCAGGTAGATGGCCATCGCGGCGGCGATCCCGTCGTCACCCCTTCCCCGGGCTGAGCCCTCGGCCGCCAGGTCCCGGGTGAACTTCGCGTGGATGGTGATGTAGTACCGGTGCTCTTCGGCGCTGGTCGACACCGCGTTGGCCAGCTGGTCGTACGAGTCCTTGAGCCACTGCGGGGCGTTGGCCGTCGCCGCGGACTCATCCCGCTGCGCGATGAACCGCTGATGGGCGTACGGGTCGGACTTCATCTGGCGGGCGAGGACCTGGATACGCTTGACCGGGTGTTCCTCCACGTTGCCGAAGGCGTCGAGGACCTCCCCCCAGCGCTCCAGCGCGACGACCTGTTCGCCGACGTCCTTGCCGCCCAGGCCCGGAGAGGTGACCTCCAGCGCGGCGGTGACGCAGCCGGCCTCCGGCTGGAGGACGACGACGGCCTGCTGCCCTCGGACCGTGACCGGCACCCAGGTCATGCCCGCGATGCCTTCGGGCTCCGTCAGAGCGGCGTCCGGAGGAGTTCCGTCCCTGCGTACACCGGCCTCGACGGCGGGCGACACCCAGACACCGCCAGTACGGCGGAGCGCCTTGCGGTGGTAGCGGTTGATCCGCCACCAGCGGTAGAGCGAGCGCCGCTGGGACGTGCCCTTCGGCCGGTACGGGGCATACACGATCACCAGGGCGAGCAGGAGGATCGGCATCGCGAGGCCAGCAGCCGCGAGGGCGGTCGCGCCGTTGAAGGCGAAGCCGAGCATCAGGCCGATTACGGCGCCGCTGCCGAGAACGACCTGTTCGCCGAGGTCGCGGCGGCCGACCAGCCCCCGTCGGGCGGTGCTTTCCGAACTGATACGTACGAGTTGACATGGGTCATCGGTCCTTGCTGGGGTCCGGCCGGCCGAGCGTCTGTCCGCCAGCCGGCCGCGAGGGCGGCGCGGGCGAGACGGAGGGCCCGGGGCCCGAAGCGGTTCGTGGTGCGGGGGAGGGAGAGGGTGCCGGGGGCACCGGTGCCGGGGCGGGCGCGGCCGGGGGCGGAGCCTGCGGCGGGAGCGACCGCACGGGAGCCGGTGTTCCGCCGGTGCCGGTCGGGCGCGGCGCTGCGGCGCTGCCGCCCGCCGCTGACGGGGCCGGAGCGACTACCGGGCCTGAGCCCGTTCCCTGCGAGCGGGCGGTGGCTGGTGCGTCGGACGCCGCGCCGACACCGGACGGCGCCGGGACGGCGCCGATGACCGGGCCCGAGGCCGTTCCGCCCTGCGAGCGAGCGGTGGCCGGAGCCTCCGATGCCGCGTGGCTGCTGGCCGCGGACCAGTCCGGGGCCGAGCCGACGACCGGACCGGACGTCGTGCCCCCGGTCTCGGCCGTGGCCGGCGCGTCGGAACCCGCGTGGCCGTTGGCCGCAGACCAGTCCGGGGCCGAGCCGACAACCGGACTGGAGGAGGCGCCCGTCGGGGCGCCCGGTGCTCCGGTGTGGCCGCTGTCCTCAGCTTGGCCGAGTCCACCGTTGGCGGCTTCGGCACCCTGTGCGCCGGGGGAGCTTGCGGCCTTGTTCTTTGCCATGTCGAGCCCGGCCTTGGCCACGGCCGCCCCGGCGGTGACCACGCCGCCTGCGGCGGCGGTTCCGCCGCCCATCTTGGCTCCGGCCGCCTTGGCGCCGGCGGACTTCCCGCCGCCACCCACCAGGGCGTCCTGGACCCGGGAGTTGATCGCCCGGTTCGCGTGCTGTCCGGGGCCGTCGATCGCGGCGGCCGGGCCGGAGGACTGGGCTGCCTTCCGGTCGTGGTGCAGCTGAGCCATGTGGTCGCCGAACTCGGGCAGCCACTTGTACAGCGTGGCCGAGGCGAAGACCGCGAGCAGGAGGATCAGCGCGCCCACCAGGGTCTTGGAGACCTGGTCGGACATGGAGCCCGAGCTGTCGCTCAGCACCGCGCCGCCCAGGCCCAGCAGGGCGAACAGGACCGGCTTCGACAGGGCGATGGCGAAGATGGCGCCGAACCACTTCTTGCTCTTGCCCCACAGATCCTTGTCGACCAGTCCGGCGTTCACGATGGGCCCGAGCGCGACAGCCGTGTAGATCGCGGCGCTCCGGATCAGTAGCTCGATCCACATCAGCAACGCGCCGGCCATCATGATCAGGTTGACGACCAGCAGCTGCCCCACGCCCTCGCTGGGGTTCGCCGCCATGACCGTGAGGACGTTCTCCAGGAAGGGCTTGAAGTTCTCCGTCGCGTAGGGCTCGAAGACGGCCGTGACCTCGTCGATCGCCGTGAGCAGGAGCGCGAGGGCCGCCGGGGTCAGGGCGTTGACGGTGAACTGGAGGAGCAGAAAGCCGATCGCCTCGCCCATGGCGGTGGTGATGCTGACCCCGCGCACCGCTCGCTTGGCGACGGCGATGAACCAGAGCGCCACGGTGAGCAGGCAGGAGGCCGCGAAGATGATCGCGTACTGCTTGAGGAAGCCGGGCGACGTGAGGTCGATCTTGGTGGTGGCCTGGATCAGCTCCAGCATCTTGCGCAGGAACCAGATGTTGGCTTCCGTCAGCTTCTGGAGCAAGAAGCCGAGCGGGTCCTTGACGAAGTCGATCGCGGCCTTCGCCTCGCACACCATCGGGATGTAGCAGAACGGATTCGCAACCGCGGACGGAACGAGGAAGAACCCGACGACGACGTTGACCACGGCGATGGTCTGGAGCCTGCGCCGCCAACGGCTCGGAGCCGTCCGCTCGACCCGCAGCAGGCCGGGGGCGTCGTCACGCAGTCGCAGGCGCATTGCCGACACCCCCCACCTCGGCGAAGGCGTCCGCCGAGTCCGCCTGCTGCATCGCGGGCGGCGACGGAACGAGCGGCGCGGACGGCGTGACAGCGGTCGTCTTCCACGTGCCATCGGCCCAGACGAGGTCCACGGTCATCCGCAGGAAGGCGACCTGCGGGCGGCGGGTCTCCTCCTTGCCCGCCACCCCGCCGGCCGACGCCGTCCACAGCTCGATGCTCGCGGCCTGGCCGGAGCACGAGATGGTGCGCGTCGCCAGGACAGCCGTCCGGGTGATCAGTTCACTGCCGTCCGCTGACGTGCCGTCCGTGCCGACCCCGCGGTTCTCCGCGACGAGGCGGGCGGTCGCGTCGGAGTCCGACGTGACCGACTTGAGCACGCTCGGTGCTGCGGTGGCCGTCAGCATCCGGTGCCGCCACTGCTCATCGGTGAAGAAGCGCGTGTCGCCGTAGAGCATGACGGCGCTGACCGCAGCTGCACGGGCCCCCTGCTCGGTCTGCTCGTAGGGCGCGGGGAAGCCATCCGGGCGGATCGCACCGGTCACGACCGGGTCGTCCGCAGCGGCTGGCACGTAGCCCGAGAAGTCCCCGGCGACGTTGGACGTCTGCCGCGCGTCGATCGGTGCGACCAGCCCAGCGGTGCTCGAACTGTCCTTGAGCTTCCAGTCGCCGGCCTCCCAGACGAGGGTGACCGTCACCGACCGGTATCCCGCCTTCGGGGTCGCGTGCCCGGCCGCGCTGCCGCGGACGGTCGTCGTCCACAGGCGGACCATGGCCCCCTGGTCGTCGTAGCCGAGGACGCGGGCGGAGAGGACGCCGGTGCGGGCGATGGCCTGTTCGGCGGAGAGGTCCGTGGTGTCACCCCGGAGGGAGGCGACTGCCTGAGTGGCTGCGAGGTCGGCCTTCTTGCTGACCGCGTCGGCGGCGTCCCGGGCGGCCATGGCCGTCACGGCGCGGTGGCGACGCTCGCTGTTGGTGAGGAAGGCGGCGCTGCCGCTGGCTACGGTGTAGTTGGCCGCTGCCGCCTTCGCGCCGTCCTGCGTGTGCGGGTAGCCCACGGCAACGCCGTCGACCGTGCGGGCGCGCTCCACGTTCACCTGCGGGGCCGCCTGGGCGGGCGCGGACGACGAGGGGGCGGACACGGAAGGGGAGCCGGTGGCGAGACTGACGATCACCCCGGCTGCGGTGACGACCGCGACCCCGCCGGCGGCGATGCCCGTGAGCTTCGCAGCGGGCCGGGGCGGTCGACCCGCCCTTGGGGAATCGTTTCTCCTATGGAGTCGTGAGGTCATGGGTCACACACCCATGCCGTAGGTGATGCCGAAGATCGTGCCGAAGCTGGCCACCAGGAAGACCACGGTCAAGCCGCCGACCATGAGCCCCTTGCCCCGGCTGCTCTCCATGGTGCTGTGGCCCTCGCCGAACCAGCCCTTGCTCTTGCCGACACCGGCGAGGAATGCGCCGGCGCCGATGACGAGCGTTACGGCGGCGATGACGCCGAGGATGACCTTCGCGGTCCCGCCGAGCTTCCCGAAGGGGCCCCAGTCCGGCTTGACGCCGGAGACGACGTCGGCGCCCGCGGCGAGGGTGGTGTGGAGGGAGGGGTCGGCGGCGACAGACAGCAGGTTGTGCATTTTCAGGCCCTTTGATAAATGTGAGATGAAATGAGGGATTTTGTGGCGATTAGCCGACGTGCCGCATGGCGATGATCTGCGGCGTCCAGTAACTGAGCGGCTTGATGCGGACCTGAGCGCCCGTGTGCGGGGCGTCGATCACTTCGTTGTTGCCGATGTACATGCCGACGTGCTCCGGGCCGGACGCTCCGGGAACGGTGAACAGCAGGTCGCCGGGGGCCAGTTGGGAGACGCTGGGAACAGCCGTTCCGGCCTTGACCTGGTCGTAGGTCACCCTCGGCAAGTTCACGCCCGCCGCGGCCCAGGCCATCTTGGTGAGCGACGAGCAGTCGCAGCCGCCCATGCCGGTGTACGGCGACTCGCAGGAGCCACCCCACTGGTACCAAGTCCCCAGCGCGGTCTTCGCGGCGGAGATCGCGCGGGCCGCTCCCTTGCCGGCCGGGAGGTCCGGCTGGACGGCGTCCGCCCACTGGGCCGCCAGGTCGCGGATGATGCGGACGTAGGTCCGGGTTTCTTCGTACGGGGGGATTCCGCCGTACTTGATCACAGCGCCGCCGCCCGCGTTGTACGCGGCCAACATGTTCTCCGTGGAGTCGCCCGGTACGTTCTTGACTTCCTTGGCGAGCGTGCAGTCGTACTTCGCCTGGGCCGCGATGGCGTCGGCAGGATTGCGGACGTCCCTGATCCCGTCGCCGTTGCCGTCCACGCCGTGCTCGGCCCATGTGCCGGGCATGAACTGCGCGATCCCAAGGGCGCCGACGGGGGACACCGCGTCGGGGTTGAACTTCGACTCCTGGTACAGCTGGGCGGCCAGCAGACTGGCCGTAACCTGCGGGCACAGGCCCGCGTGCTTGTTGACGAGGTCGCGGACCCAGCCGGGAACGGGTGCGTCCGTCTTGATCCCGCCACCGGGGCCGGCTTCCTTGGCGGAGGCACTGTCAGCTCCACCGAACGTGGTCAGCAGGGCGACGCCGCTGACCAGCATGGCGGAGACGAGGCTCAGGCCGAACTTCGAGCCCTTGTTCATCGAGGCCCCGTCACGCCCAGGGCAGGGCGGTGACCCGCCAGCCCTGGGAGGTGTGCTCAAGTCGCAGGGCGAGCTGTTCGCCGCTCCGCCGCGCGGGTCCGGAGGCCGGAGTCGTGGTGAGGGTGTAGCTCACCCGGACCAGGGCGACGGCCTTGGTCGGAGCCGGGGCGCCGTCGGGAACCGCGGTGGAGGTGATCTCGACCGTCTGCCGGGCCTGCTCAGCGCGGAGCGCGGCCCAGGCCGCTTCCTGGCCGGGACGCTTCTGGCCGAGGATGGGCACCAGGTCGCCGGACGCGAACTTGGCGGCCCTGGCTCCGGCGTCGGCGAACGAGGAGTCCTTGCCGTCGCGGGCGTCGTGCTCGGCGTAGGCCGCGGTGAATGCCCGCGCGCTCTGTTCGACATCCGCAGGCAGGGAGGTGCTCGGCGGCGCCGCCGGGACTTCTGCAGCCTGGACCGCACTCGTCTCCGTGGAGCCCGCCGAGATGGTGTCTGCCTGCGCGGCCGAGGAGCGGGGGGAAGCCTCTGGGCCGCTGGAGCAGCCGGCCGACAGCGCGGCCAGTGTGCCGACAGCACCCATGGCTGCGGATATGCGTATGAAACGGCTGGATCGAGGCATGGGGAATCCACAATCTCGGTGCAAGGGGATTTTGAGAGCGGGTGTTGCGGCCCAGGGGGAGGGGGCCGCAACACCCCTTCGCAGAGGAGGGGGATTTCCTCTGCGGGCTTTATCGGCGGTCGCTCGCCGCAGAATTGGCGGACCAGGGACGGATCTGCGCCGCGCCGGTCCGATAGCTGTTCACTGGCTTCACCGGCAGACCTTCATCCCAGGTCAGATGCCGTTCCCAGTACCCGTCAGCCCGTGGCATAGTTCGAGGGGACGGTGCGCAAAGCAGCCGCTCATATCAAGGCCATCAGCCCCCTCCAGGAAAAGGGGAGCCCGAAATTTTGGGCTCCTGTGGGCCGAAAACGCCTTGTGGCGTTGGCCGTGCCTAAATCCTCGCAGGGGTCTGCGGACAACTCGAATCAGCAAAAAAGCCGGAACCTAATTCCAGGAATTAGGTTCCGGCTTCTCGGTCTGGAGACAGCGTTACTCGGCCCGGCGAAGGTGCTCGATCGCCACCCCGAGCCAGGACGCGACGGGCCCGGCGACCCATAGGGGTGCGCACGTGCTGTACGAGAGCACCAGCCCGTGCGGTCCTGCCGTGAGGCCGGTGAGGAGGCAGTGGTCGAACGGCATCCACTCCACCGAGCCGGTCGGCCTGAGCCGCACTCCCGCAGAGGTCAGGACGACCCGGGCCGGTGTGTGGTCACGCCACTGCGGCTCGGCGGCGGCCTCGGCTTCCCGACGCCGCCGGGCATCAAGGGCGTTGGGCACCCACTGCTGGCCGAAGGTGGGGTGGTTCTCCCAATACCCCGTCGCTCGCGGATAGACGACGTCGGTCCCGTAGAAGCGGGCCGCCGAGCACCACACATCGGCGAAGGCAACCTCTCCCTCAGCCAACGGGACGTCCGCCGCCTCGACGGGTGCCAGCCGGCCGCCGTTCTGGAGGTGTGCGGCGAGCGCGGACGCGGCGTGCACGCCTTCGGTGAGGGCCGTCTCCTCTGTGCGGTTCTGACGGCGTCGCCACATGACCGGTCCTTCCTTGTTGACGAGGCCGGGCGCGGTCGCTGCGGTGGAGACGGCAGCGACCACGCGGCCCCAATGAGATGAGATCACCAAAGAGCGCTGGAGGCGGCGGCGGGGGCGCTCGCGCGCTGGTCCGTCTCGTCCTTCAACCGCGCCAGCAGGACGCCCAACCGGTCGTTGCTGATCGGCTGCCGTGCGCGGACGGCCTCCTTGATCGCGTCGCGGCTGATCCGTCCGCTCTCCCGGTAGGCCGCCCGAGCGACCGGCAACAGGTCCTCCAGCCACTCGTCATCGGCCTCCCGGTCCTGTGGCGGTTCGGCGTCGTCCGGGACGGACGGTCCGCCGTCGCCCGCGGGGTCGGGGACCGACGCCGGGGCCGGTGCTTCCGGGTCCGCCGAGGACGGCGACGCTTCCCGGTCCTGTGGCGGTTCGGCGTCGTCCGGGACGGACGGTCCGCCGTCGCCCGCGGGGTCGGGGACCGGCGCCGGGGCCGGTGCTTCGGCAGCGGCCGGGGCGGGCACCGATACCTCCTGGTCCGGGCGGCCGGTCGGCTGCCCGTCGGCCGGTCCTCGCCCGTCGTCCGCCCGGTCCGCCGCCGCGGACGGTCGCGGCCTCGGCCCGGCCGCAGCAGGTGTCTCCGGATGGCGCTCTGCGGGCTTTCGCAGGTCAACAGCCGCGCGGACCGTCCCGGACGGCGCGGACGACACGGACCTCATCCCGGAGTCCGCGCCGGTGTCCAGCGGCCCGGGCCCGGGGACCTGGGTGCCGCTCTCGGAGTCCTGGGCGCCCTGGCGGACCGGTCCGGGACCGGATTCCGCCCCGTCCCGGACGGACAACTCGGCGGTCCGCGCCATCAGGATGTACAGGTGGACCGAGCCCGCTAGCGCCAACGGCGCGAGCATCGACAGCACCGCGACGACACTGTCCGTGAGGTGCAGCGCGGACTGCGCGGACTGCGGACCGCGGTTCAACGTGATGGCGTGCAGCGCGTTCGCGCCCAAGCTCGCCGCCGTGGCTGCGAGGAACAGGAACCAGGTGTAGAGGCGGGACAGGAACGGCTGGTGGCGGAGCAGGACGATCGCCCGCACTCCGTACGCAATGAACCCGTCGATGAACAGCGGGAACAAGTACGACAAGGTCTCGCGTGCATGGATCGCTATGGCGATCTGCCGCAGCGCGTCGTACGAGAACGCGAAGCCGGCCGCGCCCAGAAGGACGATCGCCGACCGGTCCCAGGACGTCATGCTCCGCAGCGGGACCGCGGACTGCGAGTTGCCGGTAACCGGGGATATGTGCGCGTGGGACATCAGTAGTTGCCCCCATCCTGCGGAGCGATGTACTGCCAGGCCGGGGTCTGGGAGAGCAGCTGTCCGAGCTGCTCCAGGGAGGTCACCGCGTGTACGTGCTGGCTGGGGCAGCTCATGCAGGACACGCGCAGGGTGATGGACTCCGTGCCGCCCTGGTCGGAGTAGTACAGCTCCAGGTGCTGGCCGCCGACGGTGTCGAGCGAGGCGAACGCCTGGAGATGCTCCTCGAACGACAGGAGACCCAGGGTCTGCCACTCCAGGGTGGCCGCGTCGGCGCCGAGGAGACGGTGGGCGAAATTGGCCGCCGCCTTGGTGGACCGGGGACCCCAGGTGCGGAAGGCGTCTTGCCGAGCAGCGGTGCGCCGCCACCTGTCAAGCGTGAGCTGTTCGGCCGCAGAGACCATGATCGGGTGGGGCATCGCGGGGCCTTCCGTGGAGTTGCTGGTGGAGATGGTGTTGCCGTCGCCGGGGGAGTTGGCGAGACGGAGCAGGACGTCCGCGTGGCACGGCACGTCGAGGGGGCAGGTGCACATGAGGTCGAGGCCGCGGAGCGCGCGGGCGAACTCCTCCGCGTAGGAGCGGCCCACCGGTCCCCGGAGCGTCGCGGAGAACAGGTCCACCGCTTCCTCCGGGGCCATCGGGGGCCCGGCCGGGGAAGGGCTGCGGTCCCCGGTCGTGAACGGGTTCGCGTACGGGCTGCGAGGACCGACGTATGCACAGGCTGTGGACAGGGCGGCGTCCGGTGCCGCCCCTTGCAGGCGAACGGGCATCAGGCCGCCCTCCCGCCGCGTCGACGGTCCGCGCCGATCATCGGGACCAGGCTGGTCACCATCTCGGCCAGTCGACTCGCCACCCGGGCCCCGACGAAGTCGGTCAGGTCCGGCCCACTCTCGTCCCGCGCGGGGAGGTTGGACGTGATGACGGTTGGCAGGCAGTGGTTGTACCGGTGATTGATGAGGCGGTACGTCACCTCCTCGGTCCATTCCGAGGTCTTCGCGGTACCGAGGTCGTCCAGCAGCAGGTACTGCACCTCGCTGAGCCGCCGGAGCTCACGCTCGGCCGAGCCCATGACCTGCGAGGGTCGCAGCCTGCCGTACATGTCGGCGCTGTTGACCGCGATCAGCTCGAACCGGTCCGGGCCGCCGGCCGCGATCCTCCGCAGCGCGCCGTACGCCTCGTGCGTCTTGCCCGTGCCGGTCTGGCCGGTCAGGAGCAGGGCACCGGCGGCGGCGTTGTCGGCCAGAGCCCGATCGGCCCAGGCCCGTACCTCCGGGAGGCTCGCGTCGGCGTCGCGGTACCGGGGCGGCGTCGCGGCGCTCCAGCGGCCCAGGGCGTACTCCGCGCGGGCCCGGCGGTGCCACTGCCGGTCGCCCGGGTTCTCCTCCGCCGAGTCGTCATCAATCGCTTCCGGCATGGCCTGGAGCCCTCTCGCTGCGAGTATCCGTTCCATGGCCCGCAGGGATGCGGCGCTGCCCGCGCGCTCTGGGTTGGGGGCCATGATCAAAATCCGTTCTGGTAGGCGCTGGGCTGGGCGGTGTTCTGGAAGGGGACCCACGTTCCGGGCTGCCTCCGCAGCGGGACGACGTTGGTCCGGGCCGCCTGCTCCGGGGCCTGATCGGGGAGGTCCGCCCAGATGCGGAGCAGGTAGCGGGCGGACAGCGGCGGGCGCTCGGAGTTCCAGCGCCGGGCGACCATCTCGACCAGCCGTTCGTGGCCCCAACGGGCCGCGAGGGCTGTTACCCGGTCCCATTCCGCTTCGGTCAGCCGCCAGCCGACGACCATCCCGGCCGCGGTCATTGCCGCTACCAGCTCCCGGGCGCCTTCCGGGACCTCGACCGAATCCTGTCCGGCCGAAACTTCCCGGAGCTTTGAATCAGCAAAGCTAGCTTGCTTTTTAGTGGTGGTAGTACTCCCTACGGGAGTACTACCACCACGCGCACGCGAGGAAGAAACTTCCGGCTCGCCGTGAAGAGAATTCCAATTTGAGGGCAACGCAGGGGAATTCTGGGAAGCCGCTTCCTGGAAGTCCCTCCCAGCTTGCGGCACACCGGAGCCCGAAGACGGAAGTTCCGTCCCCTCGTGCGCCGCCGTCCCGCCGGCCTGGCCGACGAGGAGGATGGAGTACCTGCTGGGGTTGGACGCCCCGCCTCCGCGTTCGCGGCTCAGCTCCCCGAGCGACGCCAGGTCACCGAGGCACGTCGTGATCGAGCGGACCGTCAGCCCGGTCAGCCGCGATATCTCCTCCAGGGTGAGGGTCGCCCGCCCCTGATCATCCGCCTCCCGGGCCAGGGCGAGCAGGACGAGCCGCGAGCCCCTGCACGCCTTGGACTCAGACCACACCAGGTCCGTGGCTATCTCGCTCATTCGAAGTTCCTGTCGGATATCGCTATGCGCCGTGCCGGTACGAGGCCGAAGGACTGGTCGTCTTCCGGGATGTACCCCTTCTGGTGCGGCTCCGGGGTGAGGTAAAGCTCCCCGGTCGGGAGATAGAAGTCGTGAGCGACCCGCCAGTCCGCGAGACCGCCGAAAGTCCGGCGGATCAGTCGCGCCACGCCTTCTTCCGTCCTGTGATCGAGAAACGTGCGGTAGAAATCGGGCTCGAACAGGTAGGTGAAGCCCCGCCGAACCGGAAAGACCCGGACAAGAACCGCAGCGGGGGCAACCCTTCTAATTTCTTCTTCGAGGTTTTTCCTCGTCAAAGCAGTGAGGTTGTTCTGAGACATGGGTAGGCTCCAGGACGCAAGGAAGTCCTTGCGGGAAGAATCGTTTCCTCGCGGCCGTCAGGCAGCGTCAGCGCTTCGAACCGGCGGCGCGGCCGGTTCGGACCGGCGCTTCTGCCGGTGGGTCCGTGCCAGCTTCAACAGGTACTCGTGGGTGATTCCGAGCCCCCGCGCCACGGCAGCGGCATCCATCGTGGGATCGGCCGCGAACCGGGCGATCACTTCGTTACGCTCCGCCTTGCTCAACGCCGCGGTTGAGCCGCGCAGCGCTCGACCGACAGCGTTCTCGTCGGTGCGCTTCTGCCAACTGGCCCGCAGAGTAGAGCGTTCCGAGGCAATCAGCCCCCCGCGAATCCCGAACTCTTCGTCGTTGCGCAAGGACTCGATCAGGCACCGGGCCGCCGTCGACAGCGGGCAGGCCGCACACAGGTTCAGAGGCCTGACCAGCGACAGCCCCAGTCGTTCGACCGTTTCCATCGGCTCGGCCTGCGGACTGTCCCCGATAGGAAAGAACATGTCGGTATCCCGCCCGGAGCACCGGGCATTCTCGGCCCAGTGCTTCCCTCGGGCCTTCTCGGATTCCCTGATGAGGGGGCCCCAGTCGCCCCGCAAAGCCGCCTCGGAGAGGTCGGATATCGTGGTTCTCATTTCGCCTCATGGTGCTAGCGGCACACGGCAGCCCAACCGGTCCGGTGCCAGAAGAGGAAGCGAGAGTCATCGAAAACTCTCGTGAGGAAGGCGTGAGCTAAGCGGCTTCGCTGTCGACCGAGGTCCCGGTAACAGGCTTCACGAAGTCGTAGACGCGCGAATCGTGGGGAACCGAGAACTCGACGTCGAGGATCTTCCCCAGCGTCTCCCACTTCTCGCGGTCCCAGTCCGGCGAGGCTTCGAGCTGTGCGCTCACCCATGCATCAATGGAGGCGTCGAGGTCGTCCGCGTCTGCCATGGCCGCCCTCACGCGCCGAGCCGCAGAAACGCGACGTGGTGTACGGGCGTGCAGCAGGTAGCGGGCCCTCCCGGCCGGGCCATCGCCTCGGAGGCGCGCTCAACCCCAGACGGCCGACTAGGAGCCTGGCCGTAGCAGGGAGCGAAGAGGGGACAGACGTGCTCGACGGCAGGGGCGAGCTGGGGCTGGCCGTGGCCGGCCACTGAGGAAGGGATTCCCTTCGGCATGGCAAGCATGCGATACTCCATGGTTGCTAGAAACGCACGCAGCGGCCTCTCGCCAAAGAAGTTCCGTTGCCTGCGTAGTAGTGAATCGGCGCCCTTTAGGGAGCCGGACCCGGTGTCCAGGAGTTCGTAGCTCCTGGGCACCGGTCTCATCTCGCCCGGATTCCTGCCGGGCTGGCTCTCTGCGGCACGTGCTCCCCCCTCTGTTCGTTCCGGCGCCTGCCTGGGTCGTTGCCGGGACACCCGCGGCGAGCCCCATCCCATCGCTCCAGGGATTGCGACGGCTCGCGCGGGGCCCACGATGGCCGACATCATCGGAGGGTGCTCCCGCCACCGGCCGACAACGACTAGGTACCGAAAGCAGCCACGGCGATGCGGCATGCACAGGAGTCCACTGGAGGCTGGCACCATAGAGTGGGGAGCCCGACCAGCAGGTTCGATACATAAACTTACATTATTTTCCTGGAAGTATCAACCCTGATCTACGGCTACCCGGCGCCGCCCCGACCCGTCCCCGATCGCCACTCTGGAGTTCATGTGCCACGTCAGTTCGACGGCAAGCGTGTACGCGCTGTCCGGCGGGGCAAGGACCTGAGTCAGGGCGAGCTGGCCGCCGCGGTGGGCGTCAAGGCTCCCGCTGTGGCGCGATGGGAGAGCGGCCAGGACTTCCCCAAGGGTGAGAAGCTCCCCGCGATTGCGGCGGCGCTCGGTCAGCCGCTCGACGTTCTCTTCCCCCATGACGGCCCGCCGGACCTCCAGCTCCTGCGATGCGATGCCGGCCTCAGCGTGGCGGACGCCGCTGCGATCCTCGGCACGAGTCGCGTGCCGGTGAGCAATGCCGAGTCCGGTCGGCGCCGGCTGGGCGACGCCTATGTGCTACCCCTCGCGGAGGCGTACGGGGTGACCGAAGCGGAGTTGCTGGCCGCCCAGGACTGCTCGTTCGGGATTCGCCCCGAGACCTCGGGTGACGAGCGGGCATCGGCCCCCCGCACGATCGGCGAGAAGATCAACTATCTCCTGGAGTACGGGTACCTCGGCCAGGACGCGCCCTCCAACGACGAAATCGTTCGGCGCGTAAATGATCATGCCGGCGGGCCAGTCGTTACGGTCGAGGACATCGCCGCCCTTCGCGCGGGCGCGACAACCGAGGCATCCGAAGCAGTGCGCGCCGGCCTGGCCGAGGCGCTCCAGGTCGACGTCGCCATCTTCCAGGACGATGCGGAGCTCAACGAAGAGGTCCGCGAATTCCTGGAGTCGATCCGCTTCCTCAAGTCGATTCGAGGAGGGCAGATCCTCGGTCTGGCTGCCCGCGGCAACGGCGCGGGCCTGTCCGCCGAGATGATGGCCACGATCAACAACCTGGTCGGAGAGCTGAAGCACAAGCTCCCAGACGTAGAGGACGAGGGCTGACGCCCATTGGCGAGCGCTCCTCGCAGCCCTGGATTGGCGAGAAGTTCCGAACCTCGGTTTCGTGTCCGGCGCCGACCGTTGGCGGGGCGCAGGCCCTGCGGCAGTAGCCGTGCTGCCTGCACCGAGCCGACAAAGGCGAAGGGACTGAGGCGGTGCCCCCGTGGGGGTACCGCCTCAGTCCCTTCGCCTTTTGCCGACCGGACCTCCGAGGCGCTGAACTACGACGCGGAGAGGTCCACGCCGAGCAGGTCGGAGAGAGTGGCTACCGTCTGCTTGGGGTCACGGTTGTGCACCCCTGCAAGGCCGAGCTGCTCTGCTGCCTGGACGTACGCCTCGGTGTCGTCGACGAAGATGCACTCATCCGCCGGCAGGTCCATGAGCTTGAGCGTGATCTCGAAGAGGCCCTGGTCAGGCTTGCGCATCAGGTGCTGCTCGGAGATCACTACGACGTCGTACAGCCGCTCAAGCTCGTAGCCGTCGTACAGGTCCCAGGGGGCGAGACCCACGCTGTTCGACAAAATGCCCACCTTGATCCCGGCCCGCCTGGCCGCGGCAGCCGCGTTGATCAGCAGCGGCTCGGGGCGGAGGTCGCCGAAGATGCGGCCCATCAGGTTGTCGGGGGACACGCCCAGCATCTTGCCGGCGAACTCGTTCCACTCGGTCTGAGAGACCGCTCCGCGCTCAAGATCGCTGGTGATCCGGACGCCTTCCTCGTCCTTGTACAGAGCCGTGAGGCAGGCGCCCTGAGGAAGGCCCTCGCGCTGCTCGAAGGCGAGCACCGCAGGCAGCAGCGGCGTGGTGAGCACGCCGCCGAAGTCGAGGATGAGGCCAGTGCGGCGGTGGGACATGCGGGAACTCCTGGTTGCTGAGATTACGGACACCCATCCAGACCGGACGGCGTCAGGCCCCGGCTACATGTCGTGACTGTGCGTCGCAGGCCAGGGCGTACCTATGGGCGGATCAAGACCGATTTGTCCGCACAACCCACGGTACCAAACCAGATCAAGCACCGGAGGGTGCCGAATCTCACTGTCGATGCCTATTCAAGATCGCCATATCGCGCCCCGCGTGCCTGAAATGAGGCCGCCCTGGGGCGTCGTGTGGAAACCCCATCAAGGCTACCGATCAGCCAACTCAGAAATTGTCGCGTCGGCGAGAAGCTCCTGAGCCTGCTTCTCGGTGGTATTCAAGTAGGCCGTGCTGACGCGCGCTAGCCACGCTGCTTCGCTGTCGGTGTCAACAAAGGGCTTTTCTCGCAGAGGGGCGGAGGCATCCGCCCTTGCTGGTCCGGCGTCAACGGCTTTGAGCGCGGCCTTAATCCAGTACGCCTCTGCGGCTGGCTCCGGATCGGAATGCGAGGCGGTAGCGTCCTCTGCGACGAATATCAGCTCCCGAGGAGCGTAGTAGCGCAGCTTCTCGCAAGCATCAGCGATATCCTGGGTCCATCGGTCGAGGCGGACGTCGATCGGGACGCGCATGTGCATAAGTTCAGTGAATCGCTTTCCAGGTGGATAGAGACTCGTCCCCGGAAATGCCTCTACCAGGTCGAACCAAAGCGGATAGATCGTGTTCAGGGTGCGCCACGTCTTCCACCGGGCCACGGCTGCGCGGGTGGTGGGAATGCTGGCCCCAACGCAGACGATGAGGAAAAGCAGGTTCATCCATATGGATGCGGCGTCCACGACAAGCCGAACTGCGGATGGACTCATAGGGAAGGCCACCGCGGCCCAGACGAGAGCGATACGGGACACTGAATGGACCAGGCCCATCCACATCGAAATCCCCATCAAACGCAGCCCGATGCGCATGCTCGTGCACTCAGCTCGTCGTGCTGCCCTTGTCCACTGGTACCCGCAAACCGTGGCCGTGACCAGCGGAAAGAAGTAGAAGACGGTCATGTAGACCGCAAATCCCCACTGGCCGGCATGGTCGATGAGGAAATCTTGGCTCCGCACCTTGCGGTCCACCACGGTAAAGAACAGGACCGTGAGGAGAATGACGCCGACAATCCCGGCCTTATATGATGCGCGGGCGATCCAGCGAGAGACCGCTACGTGACGGGGGACAACTGTCTCCGTGCTCTTCCCGTAGCTCGTGGCGACGTAGGTCAAGGCCGCGATGGTTGCCGCAGTGCTGGCGAAGTGTCTGAGCAGGGCATCCACGTCCACGACCGGGATTCGGTCCATGACGGTCATCAACGCCGGTGTATAGAGCCACAGGGCTATGCCGAACCCCGCATAGCCTCCCCACAGAGCCCGGCGGTGAAAGTCACCGTAGCGAACTGCTGGGAATCGCCATACAGCGATTGCGGTCATTACAACCGCAGTCAGATATTGGAAATAGTCGGACATTGAACCGTGGTTATCTTGGGGAGGCTGCAATTTTCCCGACCTTGAAAGTCGGACGGCCGCAGCCTTAATCGCAATGAGGTGGACGGGCGGAAGTTGTGGGGCCCGAGATGGCTAACGCCAGCGCTGGGGCGGGGCAACAGGGTGCGCAAGGGAGGACTCAAGAAGGCTGACCATGTCATCTCCCCCGGCCGACTGACGTCGCGCCAGCCTCTTTATGAGCGACGCCGAAAGCTCGGCCTGCTTCTCCTCAGGGCTATCAAAGTCGACGCGCCCTTGGACCACTGCCGATGGATAACGACGGATGACCTCTTGGCGGATTCGTTCAGGAACGTATCGCTCGATCTCGACTGGCGTCAGCGTGGTCCCGTGGTCCAGCCATTCGTGCGCGAGCTCATGGAGGATGATGTGCTCGGTCTGATTCCGGCTCGAACGGCGGCGGTAGAGAATGAGGGTGAACTCCGGCGCTTTCACTCGAAGGCCGCATGCTGAGCCCAGCCCACCATCGGGGTCGTCCAGTGGTACCAGCCGAATCTGGCGACCCAACACGCCCTCCATGTTCCGCACCAGTGCCTCGACACTGAAAGGAGTGGGAACAGGAAGGTCGGCGAGCAGCCTCTCACATTCCTTCACGAGTGCGCGCTGTGAAGGGTCTCTACGCCAACGCATAGTCGCTCCATTGAAATGCTGGTTTGCACCGCCAGCGCCAACCCAGATACTCGTACGCGAGGCGCTATCAGTTAGGAGCCTGTGCTTGAGGTGTGTGCGGGGGCCGGTCGATCGGTGGCCGTAGCCACGGTCAATCGTACAAGGAGAAAAGTGTGTTATGTCCGGGCTGGGCGTGTTGTGAAGGTCACGCCGACGCACAAATTCCAAGATCAAATTGAGACATGCGGCGTCTTAATTGATCTTTAGCCCTCCGGGCGCGAGCCGGGGTGAATGGGCCGGGCCGGGGCCGGCTTGGAGGAGCGCTTCGAGGCGGTTGGCAGCCTCGTGTCGGGGGTGAGCGTGGCACGGCCATCCGGGGCACGCTCCGGGGCGGTCTGGGATGCGCTCGATGACAGACCTGCAACCGGTGCAGATCGTCATCATGGGGTCCGTGCTGCGGCGCTCCACCGACCGGTCCGTTCTTGCTCGTGATGCTGGTACCTCATCGAACGTACGGCTGCGCGGAGCGCGAACGGGAGCGACGGCGGCGTGAGGTCGGCCACGCCGCGCAGGGAGGCAGCTGCTGATGCGGAAGGGGCGGGGCCGTGCACTCCAGAGTGACGGCCCCGCCCCTTCCGCTCGTGCCGAGCCGCCGTCGAGAGCGGGCGGCTATTTCCACACAGGGATGAGGCGCTTCGGGTTCGGTGTCTTGTTCCCCTTCTGCCCCGGCAGGACCTGGACAGCGGTGAATATCTCGAAGAGCACGTGGCGCTTCTGTGAAAGGTCGTACTCGCCAGAGAGCCACTTCTTGGCAACGTCGTCGGGTGCCTGATTCTGCACTTCTGCCGCCAATTCAAACCTGGCTCGCTCGCGGCGCAACTTCTTGACTTCCTTCTCCAGTGGAATCGCCAACCGGTAAAACATGTCGGCGGGGACTTCATCGTCCTGCCACTTCTTTTCCAGGTCGGCGAGCTTGTCCGCTTTCTTCTGGAGCTTCTGTTCATGTGGCCAAGCGACCTTGACCGGGATGAAAGTCGCCTGGGCCTTTTTCAGTTTCGCCAACACCAGGCGCTGGAGCTGCTTGTCTACCATGGGCCCGGAGATCGAGTTGCGCGAGCACCGTGCGCAGGTGTAGACGTACGGGCTTCGCTTGCTCGCAGTCTTCGATCCGCCCATGGCCTCGTTGCAAATGCGCGTCGTAACAACCCCGTTGAGCTCCTCCTCGATGCGGTACTGGCAGCGAAGCAGCGTGGAGCCTAGGTACTTGATGGTCTTCGGGATGCCGGTAATCTTCGGCGTGCCGGAGCCGCGGGCAAGGTAAGTACTTCCTGGCCCGAAAGTGGCACACACTGCGCGCCATTTTTCCGGCGTGGTCACCGTTTCCCAAACTCCCACGATCGGGGCGCCGTCATCGTCCAGGACGAGTTCGCCACGGTTTGCGCGATAGCCGCACACTCGTGGGGCGGTCATCATCTGCGTCAGGGTCTGTGGAACGATGTCGCCGCCGCGGCTTCCCTTCAGTCCTCGTCGCCGTGATTCGTCACAAAGGGTGCTCATTGCTTTCCCCTTGATACGCTCATCAATCGCCCACGCGAGAAAGTCTGACTCGACCCGTCGAAGCGTCTTCCGGTCTTCCTCCCAGCCGAACGGGCGCGGGCCGCTGTGAGGCAGGCCGTCGAGTATTCGGTCCTGGTGCCAGTCACGGATTCGACGCTTCTTCTTCATGGACTCGGCCTTGTTGACCACCGCCATGATGCCGGTCTTGATGATCTCGCTTTCCTCGGTGAGATCCATCGGGCCCGACGGGGTGTAGAAGCGCCGGCTTGGGTCGAGCGTGATCGCCTCGACAAAGTCCTCCCAGTCCCGGTCCGTGCGCTGCACGCGGTCCTGGTCCACGCAGATGACCCCGTGGACCGGGTAGCCCTCTGGGGTATGGCCGCGGCGGAGATCCCGCAGCATCGACTGGAAGTCCGGACGCACCACGTCGCGCTTCGAGGCCGACAGGTCGTTGTCGGTGTACCGGTGGACGATCACGGCGTTGTGGCGAGCCGCGTTCCTGTCGTTGCGGCGGTGCTGGTTGGCCACGCCCTTGCCCGCCGACCACGCGGAGGTGGCGGCCTTCTTCTTGTTGTGCTTGCGCCAGTCGTCCGAGATGCGGGAGTACGCGATCAAGAAGGGGGTGTCGGGGTGGAGCCGGGCAAGCTCCTCCGGCGGTGCGAGCCCGGCGGGCCTGCCGCGCAGCTCAAGATCGTCCGGCCCGGTTTCGTCGAGCGGAGCGCTGGACATGGCGTGTTGGTGACTGATTGTGCTCAAGGACTTACTCCTGACCCGGCCGCGCGAAAGCTACGCGGGGCGGTTCGGATCATGGGACGATGCCGGTATGAACCGACTGGCTAACGAGCAGTCGCCCTACCTACTCCAGCACGCTTCCAATCCGGTGGATTGGTGGCCATGGGGAGAGGAGGCGATGAATGAAGCTAAGCGGCGGGACGTACCCATCCTTCTTTCGGTGGGCTATGCGTCCTGCCACTTATGCTTCTGTAAGTTTACTGGTGTCACGTCATGGCGCACGAGTCCTTCGAGGACGACGACACCGCCGCGTACATGAACGAGCACTTCGTGAACGTCAAGGTGGACCGCGAGGAGCGGCCGGACGTGGACGCGGTGTACATGGAGGCCGTGCAAGCCGCCACCGGGCAGGGCGGCTGGCCGATGTCCGTGTTCATGAACCCCGACGGGGAGCCGTTCTACTTCGGGACCTACCTCCCGCCCGAGCCGCGGCACGGGATGCCCTCCTTCCGGCAGGTGCTCGAAGGCGTGCGGGCGGCCTGGGTGGGGCGCCCCGAGGAGGTCGCCGAGGTCGCGCAGAAGATCGTGCGGGATCTGGCCGGGCGGCAGCTGGACTACGGGAAGGCCGGGACCCCGGGGCCCGAGGAGCTGGCGCAGGCGCTGCTCGGGCTGACGCGCGAGTACGACGCCGCGCGCGGCGGGTTCGGCGGGGCGCCGAAGTTCCCGCCGTCCATGGTGCTGGAGTTCCTGCTGCGCCACCATGCGCGCACCGGGTCCGAGGGCGCCCTGCAGATGGCCGCCGACACCTGTGAGGCGATGGCCCGCGGCGGGATCTACGACCAGCTCGGCGGCGGGTTCGCGCGCTACTCGGTGGACCGGGACTGGGTGGTCCCGCACTTCGAGAAGATGCTCTACGACAACGCCCTGCTCTGTCGGGTCTACGCCCACCTGTGGCGGGCCACCGGTTCGGAGCTCGCGCGGCGGATCGCCCTGGAGACCGCCGACTTCATGGTCCGGGAGCTGCGCACCGCCCAGGGTGGTTTCGCCTCCGCCCTCGACGCCGACAGTGAGGACCCGCTGACCGGCGCGCACGGGGAGGGGGCCTACTACGCGTGGACGCCGGCCCAGTTGCGGGAGGTGCTCGGGGAGGACGACGGGGCGCTCGCCGCCGGGTACTTCGGGGTGACCGAGGAGGGGACGTTCGAGCACGGCACGTCCGTGCTCCGGCTGCCGCAGGACGGCCCTGCGGTGGACGCGGAGCGGATCGACGGGATCCGGGCGCGGCTGCTGGCCGCGCGGGCCGAGCGGCCCGCGCCCGGGCGGGACGACAAGGTCGTGGCCGCGTGGAACGGCCTGGCCATTGCGGCGCTGGCGGAGTGCGGGGCGTACTTCGAGCGGCCCGACCTGGTGGAGCGGGCGACCGAGGCGGCCGATCTGCTGGTGCGCGTCCACTTCGACGCGGCCGTCGGCCGGGCCCCTCGGCTCGCGCGGACCAGCAAGGACGGGCGCGTGGGCGCCAACGCGGGAGTCCTGGAGGACTACGGCGACGTCGCCGAGGGCTTCCTCGCCCTGGCGGCGGTGACCGGCGAAGGGGTCTGGCTGGAGTTCGCCGGGTTCCTGCTGGACCTGGTCCTGGACCGGTTCACCGCCGAGGACGGGTCGCTGTACGACACGGCGCACGACGCGGAGAAGCTGATTCGCCGGCCGCAGGATCCGACGGACACGGCCGCGCCGTCCGGCTGGACGGCCGCCGCGGGCGCGTTGCTCTCGTACGCGGCGCACACCGGTTCGGAGGCGCACCGCACGGCGGCGGAGCGGGCACTCGGTGTGGTGCAGGCCCTGGGCCCGCGCGTGCCGCGTTTCATCGGGCACGGGCTCTCGGTGGCGGAGGCCCTCCTGGACGGGCCGCGCGAGGTGGCCGTCGTCGGGCATCCGGAGGATCCGGCGCGGGCCGCCCTGCACCGGGCGGCGCTGCTGGGGACGGCTCCCGGTGCGGTGGTGGCGGTGGGTCTGCCGCAGTCCGCGGAGGGAGGAGAGGGGGAGTTCCCGCTCCTGGCCGGGCGCGGGCTCGTGGACGACCTTCCGACGGCGTACGTGTGCCGGCACTTCGTCTGTGCGCGGCCTGTGACGGACCCGGCCGAGCTCGCCGCGCAGATGGGCGCCGCCGGCGGCTGAAGTGCCCGGAGCGCCGTCGGATCCGCCGGCGGGTGGGCGGGCGGGCCGGTCGGACGGCGCCGCCGGGCGGTGTCCGGGAGGTGATGGGCGAGGGGCCCGGCCGCGCGTCGCGGCCGGGCCCCTCGTTCCGGGCCCCTCCCGGCGGGCTCAGTGCTGGTACGCGGCGAGCGAGATGCCGACGTAGTGGGCGACGAAGGCCGCGAGGGTCAGGGAGTGGAAGACCTCGTGGAAGCCGAAGAAGCGGGGCGAGGGGTTGGGCCGCTTCATTCCGTAGATGACCCCGCCGACGCTGTAGAGGAGGCCGCCGACGATCACCAGGACCAGGACGGCGATGCCCCCGGCACGCATGAAGTCGGGCAGGAAGAAGACGGCGGCCCAGCCCATGGCGATGTAGCAGGGGGTGTAGAGCCAGCGCGGCGCGCCGACCCAGAAGACGCGGAAGGCGATGCCCGCGGCGGCCGCGATCCACACCGCCCACAGCAGGGTCCGGCCGGTGGAGGGCGGGAGCAGCAGGACGGTCAGCGGGGTGTAGGTGCCCGCGATGATCAGGAAGATGTTGGCGTGGTCGAGCCGGCGCAGGATGGCCTCGCCGCGCGGACCCCACGTCCCGCGGTGGTAGACCGCGCTCACACCGAACAGCAGGCATGCGGTGAGGATGTAGACGCCGCAGGCGACGCGGGCGCGGGTCGAGTCGGTGAAGGCCATCAGCGCCAGGCCGGCAACGATCACGGCGGGGAACATCCCGAGATGGAGCCAGCCGCGCAGGAGCGGCTTGGCCTCGATGGCGGACTCCACGGCCTCGGTGACCGGGGAGGCCCCGGAGACCGCTGCGGCCTCGGCGGCGGGGACGGCGGCGGCGTCAGAAGTCATGCGCGCCATGCTATCTACGGGTCCGTAGGTAGCTGCTCATCCTCTTTACGGAAGATTGACGGACGTGGCAATGCTCACGTGAGAGGCCCTCTGGACATATGCGCACATCCACCGGATGATCAGATGAGTGCGGTCGACACCGGATGAGCGGAGCGCGAAGCGTCCGGGTCGCAGCCCCCACGGGGCCTACACCAAACAAACCCCTCAACAAGGAGCAATCGTGGCGCGCGACAACGCGGCTCCCACCAGTTCGACTCTTCCCACCAAGCACACAGAGCTGATCTCCTGGGTGGACGAGATCGCAGCCCTCACCGAGCCGGACCGCGTCGTCTGGTGCGACGGCTCCGAGGGCGAGTACGAGCGCCTGTGCGAGGAGCTCGTCGCCAAGGGAACGTTCAAGAAGCTCGACGAGACGAAGCGCCCGAACTCCTACTACGCCGCCTCCGACCCCTCCGACGTCGCGCGTGTCGAGGACCGGACCTACATCTGCTCCGAGAAGGAGGAGGACGCGGGCCCGACCAACCACTGGAAGGCCCCGGCGGAGATGAAGGAGATCTTCGCGGGAGACAAGGGCATCTTCCGCGGCTCCATGAAGGGTCGGACGATGTACGTCGTCCCCTTCTGCATGGGCCCCCTCGGCTCCGAGCTCTCCGCGATCGGCGTCGAGATCACCGACTCCGCCTACGTCGCGGTCGCCATGCGCACCATGACCCGCATGGGCAAGCCCGTCCTGGACGAGCTGGGCACCGACGGGTTCTTCGTCAAGGCCGTCCACACCCTCGGCGCTCCGCTCGCCGAAGGCGAGGCCGACGTGCCGTGGCCGTGCAACACCACCAAGTACATCTCGCACTTCCCCGAGACCCGCGAGATCTGGTCCTACGGATCCGGCTACGGCGGCAACGCCCTGCTCGGCAAGAAGTGCTACGCCCTGCGCATCGCGTCCGTCATGGCCCGCGACGAGGGCTGGCTCGCCGAGCACATGCTGATTCTCAAGCTCACCCCGCCGGCCGGCGAGGGTGAGACGAAGTACATCGCCGCCGCCTTCCCGTCCGCCTGCGGCAAGACGAACCTCGCCATGCTGGAGCCCACGATCCCCGGCTGGACCGTCGAGACCGTCGGTGACGACATCGCCTGGATGCGCTTCGGCGAGGACGGCCGCCTCTACGCGATCAACCCCGAGGCCGGCTTCTTCGGCGTGGCCCCCGGCACCGGTGAGCACACCAACGCCAACGCCATGAAGACCATGTACGCCAACACCGTCTTCACCAACGTCGCGCTCACCGACGACGGCGACGTCTGGTGGGAGGGCATGACCGAGAAGGCGCCCGCCCACCTGATCGACTGGAAGGGCAACGACTGGACCCCGGAGTCCGAGACCCCGGCCGCCCACCCCAACGCCCGCTTCGCCGTCCCGGCCTCCCAGTGCCCGACGATCGCTGCCGAATGGGAGGACCCCAAGGGCGTCCCGATCTCCGCGATCCTCTTCGGCGGACGCCGCGCGTCCGCCGTGCCGCTGGTCACCGAGTCCTTCGACTGGAACCACGGCGTCTTCATCGGCTCGAACATCGCCTCCGAGAAGACCGCCGCCGCCGAGGGCAAGGTCGGCGAGCTGCGCCGCGACCCCTTCGCCATGCTGCCGTTCTGCGGCTACAACATGGGCGACTACATGGCCCACTGGGTCAAGGTCGGTGCCTCCGCGGACGCTGCCAAGCTCCCGAAGATCTACTACGTGAACTGGTTCCGCAAGAACGACGCGGGCAAGTTCGTCTGGCCCGGATTCGGCGAGAACAGCCGCGTCCTGAAGTGGATCGTCGGCCGCCTCGACGGCACCGCCGAAGGCGTGGAGACCCCCATCGGCATCCTGCCGACCAAGGACTCCCTCGACCTCGACGGCCTGGACCTCCCGGCCGAGGACCTCGACTTCCTCCTCACCGTCGACAAGGAGGTCTGGCGCGAGGAGGCCGCCCTGGTTCCCGAGCACCTCAACACCTACGGCGACCACACTCCCAAGGAGCTGTGGGACCAGTACCACGCCCTCGTGGAGCGCCTGGGCTGAGCCGGGACACGCCCTGAGGAAGGGCACGCCCTAGAAGGGCCGATGAACGTGGGAGCCCCCGACCAAGCGGCGTCCCACCGCTGTGGGAGCCCCCGACCAAGCGGCGCCCACCGCAGCACCGCCCCGTCCGGTCAGGAGCGTCCGCGCTCCTGACCGGACGGGGCGTGTGCGTCTGCCGACGGCGGGCCTCCACCTCGTGGAGGCCCGCCGTCGTGCGTCGTGCCCTGTTGCGCGAGCATCAGGTGTGCTGGCAAGCCCGCTTCGAAATGCTGTGTGAGTTCGCGGGTGCTGGTGGCCGGGGCGGCCGCCCGGAAGGATCGGGGCATGGGCGTGAGCACGTTGAAGTGGCAGGGCTGGCTGGTCGGCCTGGTGACGATCGCCGGGCTGCTGGTGTTCGCCCCGCTGGGCCTGTACGTGTGGGCGAGCGGGGGTGAACCGCGGGAGGAGCCGCCGCGTGCGGCTGTCCGGGACGTACGGGTCACCGGTTGCAGCATCGATCCGACAAGCCGGCGGGTGACGGCCGCGGTGGAGGCGACGGGGCGGGCCGAGGGCGTCGGCGCGTACGTCGTGACGGTGGAGTTCCGCGACCGGGCCGAAGCGGATCCCGGACGGCGGGCCGCCCAGGCGTTGGTGAGGATCCCGGGCGTGGCTCCGGGCGCGACCGAGTACGGCGAGGCGGTCGGCCCGGTGTGGCCGGTGGCGACGGTGCCCTGGTGCGGGGTCGCCGGCGCGGAGTTCACGCCGGCGAGCCCGACACCGGGGCTTCCGTAGCCGGTGGGGCGGGCGCCCCGATCAGCCGTTCTTGTTCACCGTGACGACGACGGTGCTGCACACCTTGTCGGCGAAGGTCTGCTTCTTCTCGTCCCACAGCGGCCACAGCCAGCCGAGGTAGCAGGTGATGCTGTCCAGGAAGTGCGCCAGCTTGCGGACGAAGGCCATGCCGAAGCCGAGCGTGGCACCGTCGGCCTCGCGGTGCAGGCTGATGCCGACGATCTTCTTGCCGATGCTCTGGCCGGTGGTGCCTTCCTTGTAGAGCTGGAAGATGGCCATGCCGAGGGTGTACAGGAGGCCGAGGAGGCCCAGTATGCCGCCGACGGTGGCGCCCGTCTCGTCGCCGGACAGCGCCGTGCCGATGCCGGTGAGCAGGTACATCGGGCCCGCGATGATCAGGGCGTCGAGCAGGTACGCGCCGAAGCGCAGACCCCAGTGCGCCAGCGGCGGCATCCCACCGGGCATCCCCGGCGGCGGGTACGCGCCGTACTGCGCCGGCGGCGGGGTCTGCTGCGGGTAGCCGTACTGCGGGGCGGCGCCCGGGGCGGGCTGCTGCGGGTAGCCGTACTGCGGGGGGACGCCCTGGGGGGCCTGCTGGCCGAAGCCGGGCTGGCCGCCCTGCGGGGGCTGCTGACCGTAGGGGTTGTTCGGATCGCCGAAGCTCATGGGCGCATCTCTCCAAGGTGCTCGATCGGGGACGAAGCGGAGTGGAGGAGATGGTTCGTATGAGCGGCCTCCCCCCTGCTGCCGCGATGTTTCAGCCAACATCGTGTTCGGAGCGCGGGGATCTGTCCAATTCATTGGCCGCGCGAGGAGCCGCGGGCGGGCGTCGCAAGGGCCGTCCGCGGGCTCATGGCGCCCGGTCCGGAGCCTCCGCGGCCCCGGACCGGGGCCGTCTAGAGGGCGCCGGCCAGGTCCTTGGACTCCAGGGCGGCGGCGTGCGCGTCCATGCGTTCGGCGGCGAGGATCGCGACGGTGGTGTCGGCCCGGGACGCGGCGACGAGGAGCGCGCGGGCGGCGAGGTCGTGCGCGCGCCGGTGCAGTGCGGCGGCGTCCCCCGCGGGGCCCTGGGACGCCCGGGTGGGCTGGGCCCCGCGCAGCCGGGTCACCTGGGCGGCGATCTCGTCGGCGGCCTCGTCCAGCCCCAGCTCGTCGGTGACGGCGAGGAGGGCGGCGAGGTGACCGGCGAGCTGGATGTCCAGGGCTTCGCCGCGGCTGCTGTGGGGGTAGTCGACCGTGGTGCCGCCCATGCGCTGGACGACCGGCTTCGTGCGGATCGGCTCGTACATGAGGAGGCCTCCTGCGTGGTCAGGAGACCATCCTACATTGGATTGGTTCTAAAGTTGAGCTGGATCCTGTTGATGTTCGGCCGCACCCGGTCCGGTGCCCGCTCCGACGCCTGGTCCGGAGTCGGAGTCGGAGTCGGAGTCGGAGTCGGGCGGCCGTTCAGAGCTGACCGTAGCCGTCCAGGAAGTTCCCGATCCGGGTCACGGCGTCGGCCAGGTCCTTGGCGTTGGGCAGGGTCACGATGCGGAAGTGGTCGGGCTCGGGCCAGTTGAAGCCCGTCCCGTGCACGACCATGATCTTCTCGGCGCGCAGCAGGTCCAGGACCATCTGCCGGTCGTCCTTGATCTTGTAGACGTTCGGGTCCAGCTTCGGGAAGGCGTACAGCGCGCCCTTCGGCTTCACGCAGGTGACGCCCGGGATCTGGGTGAGCAGGTCGTGGGCGACGTTGCGCTGTTCCAGGATCCGCCCGCCGGGCAGGACCAGGTCCTCGATGGACTGGCGCCCTCCGAGCGCGGTGGCCACCGCGTACTGCGAGGGCATGTTCGCGCACAGGCGCATGTTCGCGAGGATCGTGAGGCCCTCGATGTAGCAGGTGGCGTGCTTCTTCGGGCCGCACACGGCCATCCAGCCGGCCCGGTAGCCCGCGACCCGGTAGTTCTTGGACAGGCCGTTGAAGGTCAGCGTCAGGACGTCCGGGGCGATGGCGGCCGTGTTGAAGTGCTGGGCGCCGTCGTACAGGATCCGGTCGTAGATCTCGTCCGAGCAGACGACGAGGTTGTGGCGGCGCGCGATGTCCGTCAGCCCGCGCAGCATCTCCTCGTCGTAGACGGCGCCGGTCGGGTTGTTCGGGTTGATGATCACGATCGCCTTGGTGCGGTCGGTGACCTTGCGCTCGATGTCGGCGAGGTCCGGCATCCAGTCGGACTGCTCGTCGCAGCGGTAGTGCACGGCCGTGCCGCCGGCCAGGGAGACGGAAGCTGTCCACAGCGGGTAGTCCGGCGCCGGGACCAGTACCTCGTCGCCGTCGTCGAGCAGCGCCTGCATCGACATCGTGATCAGCTCGGAGACGCCGTTGCCGAGGTAGATGTCCTCGACGTCCAGGTCGATGCCCTTGGTCTGGTAGTGCTGCATGACCGCGCGGCGCGCGGACAGCAGGCCCTTCGCGTCACCGTAGCCGTGGGCGGAGCCCAGGTTGCGGAGCATGTCCTCAAGGATCTCCGGCGGGCACTCGAAGCCGAAGGCCGCGGGGTTGCCGGTGTTGAGCTTGAGGATGCGATGACCCTGCTGCTTCGAGCCGCATGGCCTCTTCGAGCACGGGGCCGCGGATCTCGTAGCAGACATTGGCGAGTTTGGTTGACTGGATCACCTGCATGACGGGAGCTTACGGGCCGGGGTGCGGGCTCGACCTGCCTTTTCGCTCTGAAGTTGAAGGTCGTTTTGTCATGATTCGTGGGATGGGTGGGTGGGGGTGCGCTCTTCCCTTGGAATCGGGGGCCACGGCCGTGCTCCGACCTGCGGAATGGGGTGAAACGGTCTCCGGGGGAGGGGGACGTGTTGCCCTCGTCACCTTGCGGGGGTCGGGGGAGTGGCGGGACTGAGTACCCGGGCTGAGTACGCGCGCTCATGCGGCCGTCGGACCCGCGGGGGAGGCTGGACGCGCGCAGTGCGGCGAGTGGCGCCTGGACGGCGGCGATCGGGGAGTACGGGGCAGTGGAGTTCGTAGTGGGTGACATGGCGATTACCGCGATCGGTAGGGACGGCGACGACCGGGCCATCGAGTTCCTGATCAGGTCCGAGGGGGCTCTGGAGGAAGGGCGCTTCGCGATCTTCCGTGAGCACGGCCGGGGCTGGGAGGGCGCCCGCCTGGCCATCGATCCCGGAGCGGGCAGCGTCCCGGTGGCCGCGGTGGAGTGGGCGGTGGAGTTCGCGCGGGAGTACCTCTGACGGGTACGGGCCGGCGGCTGCCCACACGCCTCGGGGCGGGGCCGGAGCGCGGCGGGTACGGGTGGGCGCGCGTCAAGCCGCTGGTCATCGGGGGCGCTGTGTGCGCGCCGTGGCGGTGACCGCCTGCACCCACCGCGAGGGCTCCCGCGGCGGCCCCCGGGGAGGCGCCCCACGCCGACCGCCCCGGGGCGGTCGGCGTGGGACGAGGTGCGGGGCGAAGGCCCGCCGGGGCGTCCGTCAATGGCCGGGGAGGCGTTCCAGGATCACCAGGGGGATCTCGCGGGGGCGGGCTGCCGCCTGTTCGTCCTCGAAGGGGGGCCAGAGGGCGGTCATCATCTCCCAGTAGACCTCCCGTTCCGTCGCGGTGGCCGTGTGCGCCGTCGCCTCGAAGGAGGCGGCGCCGACCTGGAGGCGGGCCTCCGGGTGGGTAGTGAGGTCGTGGTACCAGCGGGGGTGGTACGGCGCGCCGTCGGCGGAGGCCACGACGAGGAAGCGGCCCGCGTCCTCGCCATAGACCAACGGGGTGCGTGCCGTGGTGCCCGAGGTGCGGTCGAGCGTGGTGAGCAGCAGGGTGGGGACTCCGTGCCAGAGGTGCCCGTCGGCGCCCGCGGTACTGACGTAGGCCCGGACGTGGTCGAGCCGCGGGCCGGGTCGCGGGTCCGTGGGATGGTCCCAGTCGACTTCGAGTGTGTGCATGTGCCTGTCCTTAGGGTTGTGGCCCTCTGGCGGCTAACGAGCATGAACGATTCTGGATGCGTACGACCCATGGCGCACCCCCACAGGTCTGGACCAAGCTCTTCGTATGGATCTGGAGCTGAGGCATCTCAAGATCGTCAGGGCCGTCGCCGACGCCGGGAGCCTGACCCGGGCCGCCACCGCGCTCGGTCTGGCGCAGCCGGCGCTCAGCGCGCAGCTGAAGCGGGTCGAGCGGGCGCTGGGCGGCACGCTGTTCGTGCGCGGGCGGGAGGGCGTCCGGCCCACCGCGCTCGGGCAGCTGGTGCTGGAGCGGGCGCGGGTGCTGCTGCCCGCGGTGTGCGAACTCCAGGAGGAGGCGCAGCGGTTCGCCCGGCAGGGGGCGCAGGGCTACCGCCTGGGCGGGACCCACGGCCCACTGCTCGGCGGGCTCGTGGACCGGCTCGCGCACGAGGAGCCGGGTGTGCCGGTGACGACCTACACCTCCTGGTCGGAGAAGGAGGTCGCCGGGGGTGTCGCGGACGGGCGCCTGGACTTCGCGCTCGTCGGGGTCTGCGGGGAGAGCGCGCCGCCCGAGCCGGGCCGGCTCGCCTGGATGGAGGTGGCCCGGGACCCGGTGCACGTGATGCTGGCCGCGGACCACCCGCTGGCCCTGGCCCGGGCTCCGCGCGACGAGGTGGAGCTGGCCGAGCTGGCCCCCGAGGCATGGACAGACGTCCCCGGCGACGGGTGCTTCGGGGACTGCTTCGCGGCGGCCTGCGTACGGGCGGGATTCACACCCGCCTGTGTCTACGAGACCGACACCGCCTCCTGCGTGCACCTGGTGCAGGTGGGGCGGGCCGTCGGGCTGTGCCGGGCCACCTTCCCGGCCACCCCGGGGGTGGTCACGCGGCCGCTGGCCGGGATGCCGCTGGTGTGGCGGCACGTGCTGGGCTGGCATCCCGCCGCGCGGGCCGCCGCGCGGGCCGCCGGTGTGCTGGGCCATGCGCGGGCCGCCCATGCGGAGGCACTGGCGAGGGCGGCCGGGGGGTCGGACCTGCGGGCCGCCGCGCCGTCGCCCGCCGCGTAGCCGCGTAGCCGCTCGGCCGTCGGTGGTCGAGTGCGGCGCCGCCGTCCGGCCCGCGGGCAGTGCGTCCCGCGCTCCACCCTCCGACGGGGCCGAGAGCACCGCCCCCGGCCGGGCCGGGGGCGGCGGGGCAGCCCCGGTCGGCTACGGCAGGTAGCGCTCGATGACCTGCGGGCCCTCCTTCTCGATCAACTTGCGGGCCTTCTCGACCCGCTCCGGAGTCGGGTCGTGGCCGGTCGCCATCACGAGGTCCTCGGGGTCGTACGGTCGTTCCCCGCCCGTGAAGAGCCGGTCCGACCGCGTGGGCTGCTCGTCGGGTTCACTGACCATCGCGTACCTCCTACGTTTTCCCTTGGCCCCATGGTCCGGCCGCCGCCCCATGAACGCACGTCGGCCGCCACGGGGCCGCGGGCATAACGCCAGGGGAGGGGCCAACTGCCAGCTCCCGCAGACAGGTTCGGATTTCTACGGTTTCCGCAGACCCCCACCGGAAACCGAGGAGATCCCCCATGCTCAAGCGACACGCCCGCGCGGCGTGTACCGCCCTGGCCGCCGCCGGGCTGCTGCTGGCCGGGACGGGCGGCGCCACCGCCGACCCCGCCCCCGCCGTGCCCTCCGCCGCCGCCACCCTGCGCACCGCCGACGCGTCCCCCGAGCTGCTGTCCGCCATGCAGCGCGACCTCGGCCTGACCCCCACGCAGGCCAAGGCCCGCCTCGCGCACGAAGCCGAGGCCGGGGCCACCGCCGCCCGCCTCCGGGACCGGCTCGGCGCCGCCTTCGCCGGGGCCTGGGTGGACGGCGCCGACTCCGCCGTGCTCACCGTGGCGACCACGCGGGCCGCTGACACCACCGCGATACGGGCCACCGGAGCCCGGGCGAAGCTCGTCCCCCGGGCCCTGGCCGACCTGGACGGCGCCAAGGCCGCCCTGGACCGGGCCGCGGGCCCCGCCACCCCCGTCCGCTATGTCGACCCGCGTTCCAACACGCTCGTCGTCGAGGAGACCGAGGCGGGGGCCGCCGCCCGGCTGCTCGCCGCCACCGGTACCGACGCGGACCTGGTCACGGTGGTCCGTACGGCCGAGGCCCCGCGTCCGCTCTACGACCTGCGCGGCGGCGACGCCTATTACATGAACGGCAGCGGCCGCTGCTCGGTCGGCTTCCCCGTGACCAAGGGGACCGTGAACGGCTTCGCCACCGCCGGGCACTGCGGGCGCGCCGGGACCACCACCAGCGGGTTCAACCAGGTCGCCCAGGGCTCCTTCCAGGCCTCGGTCTTCCCCGGGAACGACATGGCCTGGGTCGCCGCGAACGCCAACTGGACCTCGACCCCGTACGTGAAGGGCAGCGGCGGCGCGAACGTGCAGGTCGCCGGTTCGGTGCTGCAGCCGGTCGGGGCCTCGGTGTGCCGGTCCGGCTCGACCACCGGCTGGCACTGCGGCACGATCCAGCAGCACAACACCAGCGTCACCTACCCCGAGGGCACCATCTCCGGCGTGACCCGTACGACGGTCTGCGCCGAGCCGGGCGACTCCGGCGGCTCCTACATCTCCGGGAGCCAGGCCCAGGGCGTCACCTCGGGCGGCTCCGGCAACTGCTCCAGCGGCGGGACCACCTTCTTCCAGCCGCTGAACCCGATCCTGTCGGCGTACGGGCTGACCCTCAAGGTCAGCGGGAGCGACCCGGGCCCGGGCCCCGGCCCCGAGCCGGAGCCGGGCGGCACCTGGAAGGCCGGCACGGTCTACGCGACCGGTGCCGCCGTCACCTACGGAGGCTCCACCTACCGCTGCATCCAGGGGCACCAGGCCCAGACCGGATGGGAGCCGCCGAACGTCCCGGCGCTCTGGCAGCGCGTCTGACGGATCCGCGCGAAGCCGGGAACAGGTGCCGTGACTGCCAAAGGGGGAGTCACGGCACCTCGCCCGTCCGCGTCCGCGTCCGCGTCTCAGACGAGGACCGCGGCCAGCGTGCCCAGCGCACCGAAGACGGCCAGCAGGCCGCAGATCGACAGATTGACCGCCCGGTGCTCCCAGAAGACGGCGACGAACTCGCGGATCGTGGCGCTGGGCCAGTAGTACTTCGCGGTGGGGGAGCCGAGGACCTGTCCGTTCACGCCGGTCTTGCGCGCCATCATCGCCGCCCGGAAGGCGTGGAAGTTGTTGGTGACCACCACGCACCGGTAGGCCGGATCGTGCGCCTCCATGATCTGCCGGCTGAAGAGCATGTTCTCCTCGGTCGTGGTGGACCGGTCCTCCAGCACGATGTGCTCCGCCGGCACGCCCTCGGCGATCAGCCAGTCCGCCATCGCCCGGGCCTCCGCGACCTTCTCGTCGGAGCCCTTGCCGCCCGAGACGAGCAGCACCGGCGGCCGGCCGCTCCGGGCCAGCTGGACCTCGTAGATCTGCCGGCCCTTGCGCAGGCGCGAGGCCAGCAGTGGTGGGACGCGGTCCCCGCCGACGAGGCCCGAACCCAGCATGACCACGTGGTCCACGTCGCCGCGCACCTTGATCCGGCCGTAGAGGAAGGCGTAGCCGAGGAAGCAGAAGAAGACGAAGGAGACGTAGCCGGCGACGACGGTGAGGGTTCCGGCGATGCCGCCCAGGACGGGAGAGCCGACCACGACGACGAGGACCAGCAGCGCGATCAGCGCGAAGATCGCGAGACCGGCCAGCATGGACAGCAGGTTGGCCGGGCGGAAGCCCTCCTTGCGGACCATCGTCATGCCGTTGCGGACGAGGAGGACACCCAGGGCCAGGATGCCGAACGCCGGGGAGGCGAAGGTGACCACGGCGATCGTGACGGCCGCCCAGAAGGGAAGTTTGGCCACCTGGAGGAAGAGGGCCGAGCAGGCGGTCAGGAGGGTCAGCCCCAGGAGCACGGCGTTGCTGAAGCGGCGCCTGTCCTGCCTGACGCTTATACAGAACGCCAGGAACAGCAGGGCGGTGAGGGCGAAGGCGACCATGGCGACATCGTAGGGTGCGCCCCTACCGGGAGGCGCGGTCGGTGCGCCGCACCGACCGCCCGGCCAGCACCTGGGTCCGGTGCCCGTCGCGCATGACGAACCGTCCGCCGATCAGGACGTGCGGGATGCCCGTGGGCAGCGCACGGGGCCGCTCGTAGGTGGATCCGGCCGCGACCGTGTCCGGGTCGAAGAGGACGAGGTCGGCGCGGTGCCCCACCCGGACCAGGCCCCGGTCGGGCAGGCGCAGCCGGGCGGCCGGTCGGCCGGACAGGTGCGCCACGCACTCCTCCAGGGAGAGCAGGCCGAGCTCGCGGACGTAACGGCCGAGGTAGTGCGGGAAGGTGCCGTAGGCCCGGGGGTGGGGCTTCGCGCCCTGCAGGATGCCGTCGGAGCCGCCGGTGTGGGCGCGGTGGCGCATGATCGCCCGGACGTTCTCCTCGTGGCCCACGTGCTGGAGGACCGTGGGCGCGAGCCGGTCGCCGATCAGCAGCCGGCGGGCGGTGTCCCAGCCGTCCACGCGGGTGCCGACATGGGCGGCGTACGCGGGATCGGCGACGCCCGAGATCTCGACGGCCGACCAGTCGACGGGGACCCCGTGGCAGCCGTCGGAGCCCTCGTGCTCCAGGGCGTTGCGGATCCGCTCGGCCGTGCCGTCGTCGCGCAGCCGGGCGAGGACCGCCTCCGGGCCGCCCTCGTTGGCCCAACTGGGCAGCAGGGCGACGAGGGTGGTGCAGCCGGGGGTGTACGGGTAGCTGTCCAGGGTGATGTCGGCGCCCCCGTCCAGGGCCGCGTCGAGGAGGGCGAGCAGTGCGGGGGCGCGGCCCTCGTTCTCGTCGAAGTTCAGGGTGGCGTGTGCCAGGTGCAGGGCGCAGCCGGCCTCCCGGGCCAGGTCGACCATCTCGGCGTAGGCGGCGAGGGCGCGCCGGCCGTAACTGCGGTGGTGGGGGCAGTAGTAGCCGCCGTACCGGGCCACCACCGTGCACAGTGCGGTCAGTTCGGCGCCGGAGGCGTACATGCCGGGGGTGTAGGTGAGCCCGGAGGACATGCCCACCGCGCCCTGGGCGAGACCGTCGGCGACGAGGGCGCGCATCCGGTCGAGTTCGGCCGGGGTCGCCGGGCGGTCGTCCCAGCCGACGACCTGGGCGCGGACGGTGCCCTGGGGGACGAGGTAGGCGGCGTTCACGGCGATGCCCTCGCCGCCGAAGCCGCGGTCCAGCCGGTCGAGGTACTCGCCGACGGTGCGCCACGTGACGTCGATGTCGTCGCCGGGGCCGTTCCAGCCGGCGATCGCGGCCCGCACCCCGGCGAGGGTCCGGTCGTCGACGGGCGCGTACGACAGGCCGTCCTGGCCGAGGACTTCGAGGGTCACGCCCTGGGCGGCCTTCGCGCTGTGGTCCGGGTCGCGGAGCAGGGCGAGGTCGCTGTGGGCGTGCATGTCCACGAAGCCGGGGGCCAGGGCGAGACCGTGCCCGTCGACGGTCTCACGGCCCCCGGGGAGCCTGCCGACGGCGGCGATCCGCCCCTCGTGGATGCCGACGTCGGCGGTGTACGAGGGGCCGCCGGTGCCGTCGACGACGCGGGCGCCCCGGATGACCAGGTCCACCGGCTGCTGCCTAGAAGAAGGTGCGGACGAAGTCGGTGACGGTGCCGTCGGCCTCCACGACCGGGATCAGCGGCCACTTCTCGAAGATGGTGCAGGGGTGGGCCATGCCGAGGGAGATCCGGTCGCCGACCTCCAGCGGGGTGGCGTCGGCGTCCGTCTCGATCCAGGCGTGCTGGTCGGACAGCTTGGTCACCCGGATTCCGGTCGCGGCGCGCTCGACGCCGTCACGGGCGCTGCGCACGGCGAGCACTGCGGGCAGGCCGAGGTCGTAGGCGATGTCGCGTTTTCCGGCGTTGACGAAGGCCTGGCCGGGTGTGGGGCGGGAGACCACCTGGGTCCACAGCCGGAAGGCGGGGAGCAGGCCACCCTCCTCGGGCACGCGGTTGAAGGGGGTCAGGCCCGAGTACCAGCCGTGGTCGTGGGAGACGTACGCGCCGGAGCGCAGCAGCGGCAGGACGGGCAGCGACAGCTGCGGGATCTCGGTGAAGACCTCGGCGACGGCGTCGAACCATTCGCTGCCGCCGGCGCTGACGATGACCTCGTCCAGGCCGGTGCCGGTGAAGAGGCCCTGCTTGTCGAGATCGGCGGCGAGCGCGGTGAGCCGGCGCAGCCAGGCGCGGACGCTGTCGGCGTCGGCGCCGGGCATGGTGGCCTCGTAGCCGGCCACGCCCGCCAGGCGCAGGGCGGGCGACGCGGCGACGGCCTCGGCGACGGCCCGGCATTCGGCGTCGGTGCGGATCCCCGTGCGGCCCTCGGCGCCGGCGCCGAGTTCGAGGACGACGTCGAGGGTGGCGTCGTGGCCCTGCAGGGCGGCGTCCATCAGCTCGACCCCGCGGACGGAGTCGACGTAGCAGACGAACCGGAAGTCGGGGTCGGAGGCGAGCTCGTCGGCGACCCAGCGGAGGGCCGGAGCGTCGACCAGCTCATTGGCCAGGAAGATCGTCCGGATACCGAAGGCGCGGCAGACGCGGGCCTGGTGGGGCATGGCGACGGTGATGCCCCACGCGCCGTGGTCCAGCTGGCGCTGGAAGAGCTGCGGGGCCATGCAGGTCTTGCCGTGCGGCGCGAAGGCGAGGCCGTGGCGGGCGGCATAGGTGCCGAGAGCGGCGAGGTTGTGTTCCAGCGCGTCCGCGTCGAGGGTCAGGACGGGTGTGGTGAACCCGCCGGTGTGCAGGTCCCGGCGCTGGGCGGCGAGCTCCCCGACGGTCAGCCCGTCGGCCTGGGCGTCCGGGGGAAGTCCCTTGAACCGGTGGTCCGCCGGCTCGTCGGCGAGGGCCGTGACGGGGTCGCTGGCGCTGGCCATGCGGGTGCCTCCCGGGGGTGTGTTGCACAAGCTGCAACGATCATTGCGTGGACCGCTGCACGCTGTCTAACATCCCGGGTGACGGCGGGTCAACGCTGCCCGGTGCGCCGCCGCAGTCGGCGGCGCGGCGACCGCGGAAAGGGGCGAGCGATGAGCCAGTCGGTCGAGAGGGCGCTCAGCATCCTGCCGCTGCTCGCGCAGGGGCCCGCCGGACTCGGCGACGTGGCCGGCGAACTCGGCGTGCACAAGAGCACCGCGCTGCGCCTGCTGCGCACCCTGAACCAGCACGGGTTCGTCTCCCGCTGCCCCGACGGCCGCTACCGCCTCGGTGCGCGCCTCTTCGCGCTCGCCGCCGAGGCCATCGAGAACCTCGACGTCCGCGAGGTCGCCCGCCCCCACCTGGCCGAGTTGAACCGGGTCACCGGGCACACCGTCCACCTCGCCCTGTACCAGGACGACGAGGTCGTGTACGTCGACAAGGTCGACAGCCGCTACCCGGTGCGCATGTACTCCCGCATCGGCCGGCCCGTCCCCCTCACCGTCGCGGCCGTCGCCAAGCTGCTCCTGGCCGACCTCCCCGAGGCCGAACGCCGGGCCCTGGCCCACCGCATCGACTACCCCCGCTACACCGCCCGCTCCACCCCGGACGCCGAGGCGTTCCTGCGCGAGCTGGACCTCGTACGGGAACAGGGCTGGGCCACCGACCTCGGCGGCCACGAGGAGTCGATCAACTGCCTGGGCGCGCCGGTGCACGGTCCTGGCGGGCGCGTCCTCGCCGCGCTGTCCGTCTCCGCGCCCGCGGTGGTCCTCCCGGCGGAAGGGCTGCTCGAACTGCTGCCGCAGGTGCTGCGCACCGCCGGTGCCATCAGCAGGGACTGTTCAGGAGTACAGGAGACAGCGTGACCGAGAAGACCTCCATCACCCCCGCTACCCACACCGTGCCGCCCGCGAGGTTCTCGCACGGCGTGCGCAAGGGGAACATCCTTCAGGTGGCCGGGCAGGTCGGCTTCCTCCCGCACGTCGACGGCCGGCCGCCGACCCCCGCGGGGCCGACGCTGCGCGAGCAGACCCTCCAGACGCTGGAGAACGTCCGCTCCGTGCTGGAGGCCGGTGGAGCGGGCTGGGATGACGTGATGATGATCCGCGTCTACCTCACGGACACGGCGCACTTCGCGGAGATGAACGCCCTTTACGACGCCTACTTCGAGGAGCAGGGCCTGCGGGAGGCCCCGGCCGCGCGCACCACCGTGTACGTGGGCCTGCCGGACGGGCTGCTCGTCGAGGTCGACGCCCTCGCCGTCCTGGGCTGACGTCCGCCCGCGGACGGGCGGACGCCCGGCCGCTCAGGAGGGGGGACGCCCCCCTGGCGGCGGGGCGTCCCCCCGGTCCGGGTGACGTGCGGCACGGTCCCGGCGCGTGCCGCACGGGACGGGCTACGCGCAGTACTGGGCTTCCTTGCCGATCGATCGGTACATGCAGTCCGCGTTCTCCAGCAGCTGGAGCACCGCGTCCTTGTTGCGGGCCGTCTCGCGGTCGATCACCTCGTCCGGCGGGTAGAAACCGCCGCCGCCGTTGCGGGGGTACATCTCGAAGGTGTACGAGAAGATCTTCTGGTCGCCCCACAGCCAGTCGTCGATCGTGCCGTCCGTGATGTACAGGTCGCTCGACTGCTCCGGCGTGTAGCCGTTGCTGGCCGCCATGCTCGTGCCGATCTTCTTGTAGACGGCCAGGTCGTCGGCGGTCAGGCCCGGGGCGGTGTCGCTGTAGGTGTAGCCGAAGGGCCACAGCACGAGCTCGCTGTAGGTGTGGAAGTCGATCGCGGCCTTGATCTGCTGCTTGCCGCCGACCACCCGGCTGCGCACGAAGTCCGAGACGGCCTTCACCTCGGGCGCCGACTCGGCGGCCGCGCCCCGGTAGGTCTCGGAGCTCTTGCTGCCGCTGGATCCGCCGCAGCAGCCCCACTTGTAGTTCCAGTTGCGGTTCTCGTCGGTGCCGACGTAGGAGGAGCCGGAGTTGGGCTGCCGGTTCTTGCGCCAGGAGCGGTAGCGGCCGGTGGCGATGTCGTACTCGCCGCCGTCCGGGTTGAGGTCCGGGATGATCCAGATTTCGCGGCCGTTGACGGCATCGGTGACCCGGGAGTCGGTGCCGTACTTGGAGGTGAACTCCTTGAGCAGGTACAGCGCCATCTCGACGGTCAGGTGCTCGCGGGCGTGCTGGTGCGCGGTGAAGAGCACCTCGGGCTCGGACTCGTCGGTGGCGACGTTGTCGCTGATCTTGATCGCGAGGAGGTCGCGTCCCTGGTACGACTTTCCGATCACGCGCTTGGAGGCGATCGTCGGGTACTGGGCCACGAGCGTGTTGATCTCAGCCGTCGCCTCGGCGTAGTTGTGGTACTTGGAGTCCGCCGAGGGGAAGTCCATCGGGCTCGCCGCGATGCCGGGCAGCGAGCGGTCCGGGGGGCCGGGCAGGGGGGTCAGCCGGTAGCCGATCGCCTTCAGCTTCGCGGCCTGCATGGGGTCGGCGCTGACCACGACGGTGTGGTCGTCCACCTCGTCGATGGACACGCCCGTGCCGAGCAGCGCGGTGCGGTCGGCGACGGTGGAGGGGCCGTGGATCCGGTACTGCACGATGGCCTCGTCCTGGGTGGCGGTGGACGGGCTGGGCGGTGGAGCCGCCGTCGCACTCATGCCGTAGGCGGGTGCGCCGAGGGCGAGCGCCAGCAGGGCCGCCGTCAGGCCGGCCCTCCGGCGGGTGTGGAGCCGCATGCGTTCTCCTGGGTGGGGAGTGTGGGGGTAGCCGTGCGGACGCGCTCAGCGTCCTCTCGTGGCATGTACCGGTCAAGGACCTCAGGCGTCGGCCGAACCGATCCGGCCACCCCACACGTACCGCCTACGGGAGCCCGTGGACCTTGGGACCCACCGAGTTCGACCAGGCGCTACCCGCCTTGGCGTCCCAGTTGGTCGACCAGGTCATCGCGCCGCGCAGCCCCGGGTAGGTCTTCGACGGCTTGAAGGACCCGCAGTTCGTGCCCCGCGTCAGGCAGTCCAGGGCGTTGTTGACGACGGTCGGGGAGACGTAGCCGCTGCCCGCACCGCTGGGGGAGGCCGGGACGCCGATGCCCACCTGGGAGGGGTCGAGCCCGCCTTCCAGCTGGATGCAGGCCAGCGCGGTGAGGAAGTCCACCGAGCCCTGGGAGTAGACCTTGCCGTCGCAGCCGTTCATCGAGCCGCTGTTGTAGTACTGCATGTTGACGACGGTGAGGATGTCCTTGATGTTGAGCGCCGTCTTGAAGTAGCCGCCCTGCGTGGACTGCATGTCGATCGTCTGCGGGGCCATGGTGATGACGAGGGACGGGCCCGCCTTCGCGGACAGGCCGCGCAGCGCCTGCGTCATGTACGTGGGGTTGAGCCCGTTCTCCAGGTCGATGTCGATGCCGGTGAAGCCGTACTCCTGCATCAGGGCGTACGCCGAGTTCGCCAGGTTGGCGGCGGAGGCCGAGTCGTTGACCGTGATGGTCCCCTTCTCGCCGCCGATGGAGAGGATGACCGACTTCCCGGCCGCCTTCTTCGCGGCGATGTCCGCCTTGAACTGGGCCACGGTGTAGCCGCCGAGGCCGGCCGAGTCGAGGTTGAAGGCGATGGCGCCGGGCGTGGCGGTGGCATCGGCGAAGGAGACGGCGATGATGTCGTACTGCGCGGACACGTCCGAGATGTTCTGGACGGTCGCGCCGTTGTTGAAGTTCTGCCAGTAGCCGGTCAGTGCGTGCTTGGGTACGGCCGGGTTGCCCGGGTTGCCGCCGCCGGTGGTGGTCCCGGTGACGGGCGCGGACTTCGGGCCCTCGCCCGCGCTGTTGTACGCGCTCACCTGGAAGGAGTACGAGGTGGAGGGCGCGAGCCCGGTGATCGGGGTGGTGGTCCCGGTCACGGTACGGACGAGGACGCCGTCCTGGTGGACGTGGTAGCCGGCGGCCCCGCCGACCGCGTTCCACGCAAGGGTGAGTCCGTTCGCGCTCTGGCCCGAGACGGTGGCACCGGACGGTGCGCCCGGGATCTCCGGGCCGGGGTCGGTGCCCCCGCCGCCGTCCGGGCCGAAGACGCTGAACTCGTCCACGACGTAGGCCGGCTGGCCGTACCAGCCGTGGGTGTACACGGTGACCTGGGTGGTGGAGGGGCCGGTGGTGAAGGTGGTGGACAGCTTCTGCCAGCCGCCGCCCGAGCCGGGGGTCCAAGTCGAGACGTCCTGCGTGCCCGTCCCGGTCGCTCCGAGGTAGACGTAGCTGCCCTGCACCTGGGTGCTCAGCGTGTACGTCGAGTTCGGCTTGACCGTGACGGTCTGGCTGCAGCGGGCGTTGTCGGAACCGGCGGGGGTGGCCTTCAGGGCGCCGGCCCCGGCGTAGACGGGCGAGGAGACGGCGGTGCCGCTCCCGCCGGAGCAGGACCAGTGGGAGAGGCCCGACTCGAAGCCGCCGTTGCGGGCGACATTGACGTCCGCGGCCTGTGCGGTGCCGGCGGCAAGGGCCGTCAGCGCCCCGGCGGCGACGGTGACGGCGATCGGCAGGGCGAGGGAGCGTATGCGGTTCACGTGGGCTCCGTGGGGGGAGGTGTGGTGGTGAAGGAAGAGCCGGGCCGTGTGGGGTGGGGCCGACTCACGGCGTGCGCTGCCAAGTTGGTCCAGACCAATCTCCCTGTCAAGGGTCTTCGCAAAGTGGCTTGAAATGGTTCAATGCGCGATCCCTGTTGTCCGGGTTTTCCGTCACCTGTGACCGGTGCCTTACGCACGGGAATCACCAAGCCCCTGACCAGCGAGGGGTGACGCGGTTATGGTGCTGGGGCAACGGGGGGATGGGCGACGGCCGTCCGCGGTCGCGCACGTGGTGCGTGGCCGCGACGCGGCTGCGACGCGTCCCCGTCGAGCGCGCGAAAGTCCGGACGTACGGGAGAACGTGGGGGAACGGGGGAAATCGCGTGCCGACCGCCATCGCAGTCACCAGCGCCGATCTGGTGCTTCCGGCACCCGACCGGCACACACCCGGGGCCGCCCTGCTGCACCCGCCCGAACAGCACGACCTGGAGTCCGCGCTCGCCGGGACCGGCGCGCTGTTGGAACGGCACGGCCACCTCGTGGCCCTCGTACCGCCCTGGCTGCCGCGACCCACGGTCCAGCGACTGCACACCGTGCGGGCCATCCTGGAAACCGACCGGATCGCACTGCTCGACATCGATCTGCCGCCGCTGGGAACGGCCCTGCTGGCCCGTCAGCTGCGACAGCTCAGCGTCTGCGACTTCAGCCCCGGAGTCATCGCGTCCGCGGCCCGGCTGCTGTCCCACTACATCTACGCGGGCGCCCTGCTCGGCTCGGTCGCCAAACTCGACCGGGTCCGCGTGCCCGTCGGGCTCGGGGCGCACGCCCGGTCCTGGTCGCCGAGCGCGCAGTTCGCGGTACTCGCCCACCCGGCACCGCACCTGGCCAGGCTGGGCTCCGCGGGCGGCGGACGAGGCGGGTCCCGCAGCGGACGCGGCGGCTCGCACGGCGGAAACCGCGGCGGTTCCCACGGAACCGCCGCGGCCCTGCCCGCCGGCCCCGACTTCGCCACGCACCTCACCTTCGCGCGCGGCCAGCTCGCCTCCGACTGGGTCGCTGCGGAACTCGCCCCCGCCTGGCAGGTGCAGGGCGTCATGGAGAACCCGCTGCCGGCCGCCTCACCCGCCTGGTGGGGAACCCCCCGGCTCGTCGAGTTCGCCGCCGGCATCCCCGACCTGTCCGTGCTCTACCAACTGGTCGCCTCGGTCCGCCGCGAGCAGTGCCGCTGGTGCGGCCTGGAACTCATCGGCGATCGATGCGGCTTCTGTGCCGCACCGCTCACCGCCTCACCGCCGTCCGCGGCGGCGCCGGCGGGCACCGGCCGCTCCAGACGCTGACCGACGACCGAACGTACGAATGAAGAAAGAACGGCGAGGTAGTACGGCCTATGAACTCACGCCAGCGCCGCGGCGTCATTCTGCTGCTCCTGTCGGTCCTGTGCGCCCTGGGAGCCTTCGCCGGAGTCCTCGTGGTGATCGGCGACGTCAACTCCAAGGTCGGATCCGAGGTCGTCGCCTACCGCGCCAAGGCCGACATAGCACCGTACAGCCCGCTCGGGGCCGGACAGTTCGAGGAGATCAGGATCCCCGAGCGGTGGCTGTCCGCCACGGCCGTCACCGACCTCGGAGCGCTCAAGGACAAGATCGCGCTCACCACCCTGAAGAAGGGCTCGCTGCTGCAGGCGGACATGTTCGTCGACCGGCCCCAGCTCCAGCCCGGTGAGCAGGAGATCGCCATCATGATCGACGCGGCGACGGGGGTCGCCGGGAAGATCACCTCGGGCGCCAAGGTCAACATCATCGCCACCTTCAAAGGCGCCAAGGACACCGAGCCCTCCCGTTCGGTGATCATCGTCGCCAACGCCCGGGTCCTGAACGTCGGCAAACTCACCGCCCTGGAGAAGGACGGCGACCGCAGGGGCCCCGCCGAGGCCGTCCCGATCACCTTCGCCCTCAGCACCAAGGACACCCAGCGCGTCGCGTACGCCGAGTCCTTCGCGGAGCACGTGCGCCTGGCCCTGGTCGCCCCCGGCACCGACTCCGCGCCCGCCCCCGGCGACCGTACGTACACCCTCGACGGGGACAGGTGAGGCCCGGATGACCACACGCATCCTCCCCGCGGTCGGCGACCCGGACGCCGCGCGCATCTTCTCCACGCTGCTGAGCCAGCTCCCGACGGCGGAGCCCGCCGCCCCCGTCCCCGACTCGACCACACTGCTCGACACCCTCGCCCGGCTCGCCGTCGACTCCCTCGACGAGCTGCCCGAGGTGGTCCTCGTCCACGAGCGGATCGGCCCGGTGCCCGCACTGGAGCTCATCCGCGAAGTCGCCCTCCGGTTCCCTGCGGTGGGTGTCGTCCTGGTCTCCTCGGACGCCGGACCGGCGCTCTTCTCCGCCGCCATGGACTCCGGCGCCCGCGGCCTCGTCGGCCTGCCGTTGTCCTACGACGAGCTCGCCGCCCGCGTCCAGGCCGCCGCCCAGTGGTCCGTGGGCGTCCGCCGCCACCTGGGCCGGGGCGCCGCCGACGCCGACGCCCTCACCGGGCCGGGCGGCCGGGTCGTCACGGTCACCGGGGCCAAGGGCGGCGTGGGCACCACCTTCACCGCCGTGCAGTTCGCACTGGCCGCGGCCGCCTCCGGCCGGCGCACCGTGCTGGTCGACATGGACCTCCAGGCCGGCGACGTCGGCTCGTACCTCGACGTGCAGTTCCGGCGGTCCATCGCCGACCTCGCCGGCATCCGGGACATCTCATCGCGGGTGCTCCAGGACGCCGTCTACGAGGACCGCACCGGGCTCGCACTGCTGCTGGCCCCGGCCGACGGCGAACGCGGCGAGGAGGTCGACGACCGGGCCGCCCGGCACATCGTCGCAGCCCTGCGCAGCCGCTACGAACTCGTCGTCGTCGACTGCGGGACCCAGGCGACCGGAGCCAACGCCGCCGCGGTGGAGACGGCCGACGTCGCCGTCCTGGTCACCACGCCCGATGTGATCGCGGTGCGGGCCGCCAAACGCATGGTCCGGCTGTGGGAGCGGCTGCAGATCCGCAAGGCCGAGGACACCGCGGTGGTCGTCAACCGCTGGAGCAAGCACACCGAGATCCAACCCGCCCTGATCGAGAAGATCACCAAGACCCGGGCCACCCGCACCCCCGTCCCGGCCGCCTTCAAGGAGCTCCAGGCCGTGGTCGACGCGGGCCGCGTCCAGGACCTCGACAACCGCTCGACGGTCAAGCAGGCCCTGTGGACCCTGGCCGGCGAACTCGGCCTCCTGGCCGCCCCGGACACCCCGGCGGCCCCCGCCCCGCCGGGCGGCGCCCTGACCCTGCGCGCCGCGGGCACGGTCTCCCGGCTGCGCCGAGGCCGGGAGGGCTGACGGATGCCCAAGCCCGCCCGGAGAGGGGCCCGCGGGAACCGGGGCGACCGGGGCCAGGTGGCGATCGAGTTCGTCGGCACAGTACCGCTGATCCTGCTCCTGGTGGCGGCGGTGTGGGAGTGCGTACTGATCGGCTACGCCTTCTCCCTGGCGGGCAACGCGGCGGACGAGGCGGCCCGGGCGGGGGCGGTGCGCGGGGACGCCGCGTGCCGGGCGGCGGTGCACGAGCACATCGGGGACTCCTGGGGCCCCCGGGTGGAATGCACGGAGTCCGGGGACATCTACCGGGCGGAGGTCACCCTCGGCGTCCCGGTCTTCTTCCCGGGCCTCGACTTCGGCGAGATCCATGGCACCGGCGGCGCCGCACTGGAGAAGGAGTCCGAGTGACATGAGGCCGCGCAACCGGTCGGACCGGGGCCAAGTGGCCCTGGAGTACATCGGCTTCCTACCGATCCTGCTGTTCGTCGCGCTGTGCGGGATCCAGCTGGGCTGGGTCGCGTACGTCCACGAGCAGGCGGACACGGCCGCCCGCACCGCCGCCCGCGTCGAGGCCCGGCACCCGGGCCGGGGCGAGGCGGCGGGGGTGGCGGCCGTCAGGGAGGGGCTCGGCGCGCGCGTCGTCGTGAGCAGGACGGCCGACGCCGTCACCGCGGTCGCCACCATCCGCGTCAACTCGATCATCCCCGGCCTGGACCCCGACGAGGCCAGGGCCACAGCCGTCATGCCCAACGACGACCCCGAGGTGACCGGACCATGAGCCTGCGTTCCCGGGTCAGCACGCCCGACGACCGCCACAGCCCGCGCGAGGACGGCCGGCTGGTCTCCTCCTACCGCGCCAAGCTGCTGGAGGAGATCGACCTCGCCGAGATGTCCGCGCTGGCCCCCGCCGAGCGCCGGGCGCGCCTGGAACGCGTCCTCGGGCACATCATCAGCCGCGAGGGCCCCGTCCTGTCCACCGCCGAGCGCACGCAACTCATCCGCCGCGTCGTCGACGAGGCACTCGGGCTCGGCGTGCTGGAACCGCTCCTCGAAGACCCCTCCATCTCCGAGATCATGGTCAACGGACCCGACCAGATCTTCGTCGAGCGGGCCGGCCGGGTCGAGCAGCTCCCCCTCCGGTTCGCCTCGCACGAGCAGCTCATGCAGACCATCGAGCGCATCGTCTCGACCGTCAACCGCCGCGTCGACGAGGCCAATCCGATGGTCGACGCGCGCCTGCCCAGCGGCGAGCGCGTCAACGTCATCATCCCGCCGCTCTCCCTGACCGGCGCCACCCTCACCATCCGCCGCTTCCCGCGCGCCTTCACCCTGCACGAGATGATCGCCCTCGGCTCCCTCGACGAGCAGATGCTCCTGCTGCTGTCCGGCCTGGTCCAGGCGAAGATGAACGTGATCGTCTCCGGAGCCACCGGCACCGGCAAGACCACCCTCCTCAACGCCCTCTCCGGCCTGATCCCGGAGGGCGAGCGCATCATCACCATCGAGGACTCCGCGGAGCTCCAGCTCCAGCAGGCCCACGTCATCCGTCTGGAATCCCGCCCGGCGAACGTGGAGGGCAAGGGCCAGATCACCATCCGCGACCTCGTGCGCAACTCCCTGCGCATGCGCCCCGACCGCATCATCGTCGGCGAGGTTCGCGGCGGCGAGACCCTCGACATGCTCCAGGCCATGTCCACCGGCCACGACGGCTCACTGGCCACCGTCCACGCCAACAGCTCCTCCGACGCCCTGACGCGCCTACAGACCCTGGCCTCCATGTCGGAGGTCGAGATCCCCTTCGAGGCCCTCCAGGACCAGATCAACAGTGCCGTCAACGTCATCGTCCAGCTGACCCGCTTCGGCGACGGCTCGCGCCGCATCACCGAGATCTCCCTCCTCGATTCCACCGGCCGCGAACCTTTCCGGATCACCACGGTCTGCCGGTTCGCCGCCCAGCCCATGGGGCCGGACGGGCGCGTCCACGGCTTCTTCGAGTACTACCCGCTGCCCCGCCGCATCGCCGAACGCCTCTACATGAACAACCAGCCCGTCCCGCAGGCCTTCGGCGTCGCGCTGCCCGACGACCCCCTCACCACGCCGCACATCACACGGACCGCCCTGTGAACCCACTGATCCTCCTCACCCTCGGCATCACGCTGCTGGCCTGCGTCCTCGCGGTCGCCGGCCTCCAGGCCTACGCGGCCGGCCGCGCCCAGCACGCCGCCCTCGTCGAACGCCTCTCGGCGAGCGGCGCTCCCGAGCCGCTCGGCCGGGTGCGCCGCTTCCGGAAGATCGACCGCAGACTGCGCAGGACGGCGTTCGGCCGCCGGATCGAGCAGAAGCTTGCGACCACCGGCCTCGACCTCACGCCCGGCGAGTTCTTCGTCTACATGCTCGCCTCGATCGCGGGCGTCTGGCTCATCGCCTCGTCCCTCCTCGCCCCGTTCTTCGGACCGGTGGCCGGACTGATCGGCATCTGGGCGGCGAACGCCTTCCTTGGCTGGCAGCGGGCGCGGCGTACGGAGCGCTTCATCAACCAGCTCCCCGACCTGGCCCGCATCCTCGCCAACGCCACCCAGGCCGGGCTGGCCCTGCGTACCGCCATCGGCATCGCGGCGGAGGAACTGGAGGCGCCGGCGGGCGAGGAACTCGCGCGGGTCGCCGACCGCCTCGCCGTGGGCCACTCCATCGAGGAGTCGCTGGGAGAGCTCACCGAGCGCCTGCCGTCGCGGGAGCTCGTCGTCCTCGTCTCCACCCTCGTCCTGTCGGCCCGCGCCGGCGGCGCGATCGTGGACAGCCTGCGCAACCTGACGGTGACGCTGGAGCAGCGTAAGGAGACCCGTCGCGAGATCCGCACCCAGTTGTCCCAGGTCACGGTCACGGCCTACCTGGTGCCGGCCATCGGGCTCGGCTCGCTGCTCCTCGTCGACATGATGATGCCGGGCGCGCTGGACCGCATGACGGGCGCCTTCCTCGGGCAGACGGCCGTCCTCGTCGCCCTCGGCCTCTTCGCGCTGGGCTTCGTCCTCATCCGCCGCCTGTCGAAGATCGACGTGTGAGGGGGGCGGACGGGACCATGACCGGACTTCTCCTCGCACTCGCCACGGCCCTCTCGGTGTTCGGCGCCCTCCACGGCATCCGCCTCTACCGGGCGGACGTCAAGCTCCCCACCGACCTCGCGCTGGCCCTGGAGGTCGGTGCCACCCGTACGACGGCGGTCGGATCGCTGGTCGACCGCCTCGGCATCCGCTGGGCGCCGCTCGTCCTGCGTGCGATGGGCGCGACCCGGGTGGCCCGCAAGCGCCGGCAGATCGACATGGCGGGCAATCCGGCCGGCCTGACCATCGACCGGTACGCGGCCCGGCGAGCGGTGTACGGGGCCCTGGGGGCCGTCGGAGCCTTCGCCATGCTGGTCAACGGCCAACTGGTCGCGGCCCTGCTGATGGTGGCCTTCGGCCTGTTCTGGATCGAGGTCGGCCTGTGGTCGGCCATCCGGGTCCGCCGCGATCACATCGAGCGGACCCTGCCCGACTTCCTCGACGTCCTCGCCGTGGTGGTGAGCGCGGGGCTGGGCTTCCGACAGGCACTGGACCGGGTGGCGGGCAAGTACGAGGGGCCGTGGGCGGACGAGATCCGCATCACCCTCCAGCAGATGGACATGGGTGTGAGCCGGCGCCAGGCCTTCGACGAGCTGCGGCGGCGCAACGACAGCGAACAGGTCGCGCAGTTCGTGACGGCCCTCCAACAGGGCGAGGAACTGGGTTCCCCGATCGTCGAGACGCTGATCGCGATCGCCGAGGACATGCGCCGCACGGACGCCCAGAACGCCCGCCGCCGGGCCGCGCGGGCGGTACCCAAGGCCACGTTCGCGGTGACGATGTTCATGCTGCCGGGCACGCTCATCCTGCTCGTGTGCGGATTCGTCTACGGCGCGAACGTCGACTTCGGCGCACTGTTCGGGGGTGGCTGAACCATGGCGCGGCTGAGCGTGCTCATCGCCGACGGGAACCCGGTCATCAGGGCGGGCCTCGCGGCCATCCTGGGCGCGGTCACGGACATCGAGGTGACCGCCCAGGCCGAGGACGGCCGCGAGGCCCTGAGCCTGACCCGCAGGCACGCCCCGGACGTGGTCCTGCTGGACGTCCGGATGCCGGGGGTGGACGGGATCTCGGCGCTACCGCACCTGGTGCAGCTGGCGCCCGTACTGATGCTCACGTACAGCAGGGAAGCCGACATCGTCCGCGAGGCCCTGCTGCTGGGCGCCGGCGGCTACCTGGTTCACGGCGAGTTCACGGCCGAGGACCTGCTCAGAGCCGTCCGCGACGCCCCCCTGGGCCGCCCCCACTTCACCCCGACGGCGGCGAGCGCCTTGCTGAACGAGCTCAGGACCCCTTCGCATCCGCAACGCGATGTGGCACAGTCGTCGGATCGGATGCACAACTCTGTTGTCTTCGGGCTGAGTTCCCGGGAGGTGGAGATCATGGACCTGATCGCGTCCGGGATGAGCAACCAGCAGATCGCCGCCGCCTGCTTCATCAGTGAGAAGACGGTCAAGAACCACATCAACCGCATCTTCGCGAAGCTCGGGAGCGCGACGCGCAGCGAGGCGATAGCCCGCTGGCTGGGAACCGCCCGTCCAGGAGTGACCGGTCATGGGTAGACGGAGTGCGCAGTGGGTCCGTAATTGGGTCCCGGGACCCTTGGTAACGGCTGGTGACTCGCCGTACCGTCCGCAGATCGACACCGGTACCGGCCCGGGAGGGAACCCCCATGTCACAGAACATGCTGCTGAAGGCCGCCGTGGAGGCGCGGATCAGGGTGAACGGGTGGACGGACACGGCCGTGACGAGGCTCCGCAGGCGCCACGCCCAACAGGACCGCGGCCAGACCGCCTTCGAGTACCTCGGGATCATCCTGGTGGTCATCGTGATCGTCGGGGCGATCGTGGGCTCGGGTGTCGGTTCGGAGATCACCAAGCGGATCAAGCAGGCGGTGACCGACATCAAAGCCGGCTAATGGCCACCCGCGGCACGTATGGGCGTGACCGAGGGCAGGCCTTTCCCATCTACGTGGTGGTCGTGGCGGGGCTGCTCTTCGCCGCGCTCGCGTTCTTCGCGGTGGGCCAGGCGTCGGTCAGGCGCAGTGACGCCCAAGGCGCTGCGGATGCAGCGGCTTTGGCGGCCGGGCGTGAGGCCCGAGACAAGGTTCTCCTCGGCCTCGATCTTCCGTCGGTGGATGCCGGTGTCTGGAAAAAGATCGTCGATGGGCGGTTCTTCAAAGTCGGCGAAGCCTGCGCAGCGGCAGAGGCCTTCGCGGCTAAGAACGATGCGAAGGCCACATGCGCGGCCGCCCTCCCGCGGTTCACCGTCACGGTGGAGACGAACGGAACCGTGGGGGATTCGGTGGTTCCCGGTACCAACGGCATGCATGCGACGGCGAAGGCCACGGCCCTGATCGAGCCGAGGTGCCACTTGGCGAGCGTCGCCAGCCCGAGCCCCACCCCGACCCCTACTTCCACCGCGCCGTCAGGTGGTGCATCGCCCTCTCCCACGCCGAACGCTGCTGCGGTGACATTCACTTGTGGTGGGGAGATGGTCAAGCTCGACCCGTCGAAGCCGGGTTCGCTCAAGGCATTGACCAGAAAGCTGTTCAGCGTGCGACTCGTCGGCTGACAGGGATCGAGAGACAAGGAAGCATTCATAGATGAGCATTCGGCGCATGGTGAGGGTCCGTGGGGGGATGGCCGTTGCGGGTGCGGCGGTCATGGCCGTTACGTTGGCCGGGTGCGGTGGTGGCGGTGACGGCAAGTCGGGTGAACCTCAGAAGCCCGCGGCTGCCCCGTCCCAGGGGACGGCCTCCCAGAACACGACACCGAGCAAGGGGCAGAGCTCGGAGCCGACCGAAGTCGTCGCCACGCTGACCGGACAGGCCGGCATGGCGTTGGAGATCAACTCTGTGCAGCGCGATCCGGGCGGCTTCCTCACCGTATCCGGGCAGCTGAAGAACACGGGGAGCCAGTCCTACAAGGACACGGTTGCCTGGCGCGGCATCGAACTCAAGGGGACCGGAGAGTCGGTCGCCGGTGCGACGCTGGTCGACAAGGCGGGTAAGAAGCGCTATTACGTGCTTCGGGACACGGAGTCCAGGTGCCTGTGCACGACGGGCGTCTCCAGCGTCGACGCCGGCCAGGTGATCCCGTTCTTCGCCCAGTTCCCGGCACCGCCGAGCTCTACCAGCGAGGTGGAATTCAGCCTCCCGACCTTTGCCACGGCCACCGTCAAAATCTCTGGGTGACCCATGACCACACGCCATCGCGCAGCAGCCGCCACCACAGTCTCTGCACTCGTCATCGCCGGAGGGTCCGTCATCGGGGCCGGCTCCGCACACGCCGACGACGTGAAGCCCTCCGTGCCCCCCGGCACGGAGCCGTCCGCCGCCGCGCCCGTGGCGATCGACTCCAACGCGCCCGGGCTGAAGATCCCGCAGGGCGGGACCCTGGCCCCGGTCAAGGTGCTCGACATCGCCGAGGTCGTCGAAGACCTCGGCGGGGAGCAGCGGCGGCAGGAGACCAACGAGACCGTCATGATGGCGCTGCAGTCCGAGGTGCTGTTCCCCGAGGACAGCGCCGTGTTCAACGCGCAGGCGGCCGCACGGATCCAGGCCATCGGGAACGAGATCAACCAGTCCAAGGCGACCCGCATCCGGGTCTTCGGCTTCACCGACGACCAAGGCAGCTACGAGCACGGCAAGGTGCTGTCGAAGAAGCGGGCCGATGCCGTGCACGACGAGTTGGCCAAGACCGTGACGAACCCGAGCGTCGTCTTCGACGTACGCGGGTACAGCGAGGACTACCCGATCGCCGACAACAGCACCGAAGAGGGCCGCAAGAAGAACCGCCGCGTGGAGATCACCTTCCCGCGGGGCGCGAGTTAGTCGAGCAGGTGGTCGGCCCGACCCGCCTTGATGTCCCGGATCAGGGCCTGGAGGGCCGCTCTGCTGTCGGTCAGCGGCCGGTCCTCCTGGCCGGCCACCGCTATGTAGCTGTTGCCGTCCCCGTCCACCCCTATCCGATAGCAGGCGTTTCCCTCACCGCAGTACGGTGCTTCCCACCGGATGTCCGGCATGGCGACCCCTCTCACAGTTCCTTGCTGATGTCTCGGATGAGATCACGCGAAGCTTCGGGGCTGAGCGTGTGATCGGACATCCAGGCCAGATGGCTGCGGTACTTGGCCAGTTGCTCCGCACCGTGCAGGAACTCCGGGCCGTGGGCCGAGTCGAGTTGCGCCGTGTCGAGCTGCGGGACCGATTCCTCGGCGTAGAACAGAGGGTGCCCCGCTCCCGGGAAGGCTCCTTGAGAGACGGGGATGACCCTGATGGTGATGTGCTCCGCCGTGCTTCGCTCGCAGATCCGATCGAGCTGGCGCTTCGACACCTGTCGGCCGCCGAACTGCATACGCAGTGCCGCCTCGTGCACATATCCGGTGTATCGAACCGGATCTCGGCGGTCAAGGACGACCTGTCGCTCTTGGCGGTGGGCCACGCGCAGCTCCACGTCCAAGCGGGAGAGTTGCGGTAGCACCGCGTTGAAGACGGCCCTGGAGTATTCCTCGGTCTGGAGCAGTCCGGGTACGTGAACCGCTTGCACCGTGTGCATCCGTGTGGCGTGCCACTCCAGCTCTGCGATGTCCAGGAAGCCCGGTGCGAGCCGCTCGCGGTACTGATCCCACCACCCTCGCCGGCGACGCTGGGCCATGCCGAGCAGCGCGTCGATGTAAGGCTCGTCGGTACAGCCGTAGCTGGTGACCAGGGTGCGCAACCGCTCGGCGCTCAAGGTCCGGGCGCCCGCCTCAATGCTGGGAATCTTTCCGCGGTCCATGCCGACGAGTGAGGCCGCGAGTTCGGCGGACACGCCCGCGTTCAAGCGCATCCGGCGTAGCTCTGCTCCCAGTCGGGCCCGGCGATATGACGGCAGCGTCCTCGGTGGCATGTGGGAAGTCTGCACTCCGGCCCGCATGTGGTCCATTTCGGGAGCAGGCATCATGAATTTTGTGGTGCAGGCACCACTTCACAGTCTTACTGTGGGTGATGCACCGCTTACGCAAGGCGAGTTGAAGTGCATCGCCCGGCCCTGCCCGGGGGACGAGCCACGCCCGCCGCCCATGCCGCCTGTGAACGGTCCTCGTGAGCCCCTGTGCGCGTCGAGCCTCCGAAGCCGAACCGTCTGTGCCCACCGACGACTTGGGAGCCGAAGTTGCTCACCCCGTACCCCCACTCGTACACCGCCGCATCCGCCTGCCCGGTCGCACCGGATCCCGGGACTGCCGGTCAGGCAGCCCTCGCGGAGGGGTTGTCGTGCAGCATGACCCTGCCCGCCTCGCCCCGCTCAGCCGGGATCGCCCGGCAGGCCGTACGGGCGGCCCTGCACGCCTACGCCCTCGACCCCCTCGCAGCGACAGCCGTACAGGCCGCCTCGGAACTCCTCGGCTCGGCCTGGCGGATGGACCCGTACGGGGAGCTGTACCTGTCCGTCCGCTACCGCGACGACGAGCTGCGCGTCATCGTCTACGACGCGCACCCCACCCACACCCACCCCCGGCTTGCCGCGCTCTGTGAGGCCCGCCGCCGCGCCACGCTCCGGGTGTTCTCGGCACTGGTGCGCGACCACGGCGGCGACTGGGGCCTCGGGCCGTCCCGGGAACCCGGCGGTGGGACCCGTACCTGGGCGACGCTGCCCCACCGGCTGCCGAACGGGTGAGGGAGGTCGTTTCTCCGGCCGGCTCGGCGCAGCCGTGGGCCACGCTGGTGTGATGCGCCTTCGCCACACCATCACCACCTTCCTCGGGGCTCTCGCGCTCGTCGGTACGCTGCCGGCCCCCGCCGGGGCCGCTGTGGGCACGTTCAGCTACGTTTCGCCGGAGTACGGCGACTTCGACATCACCGACCCTGTCGGCTCGGAGTGCTTCCTCCTGCTCCACGGCGCGACCAGTGCGGTCAACGGCACGAACAGCACAGCCACCCTGTACGCGGACCGCGGCTGCGAGGAGCCGCCGAGCACCCTGGACCCCGGTGCGGCCCGTGGCTTCGCCGAGCCCGTCCCACACAGCGTGAGCTTCGCCTAGCCCGGTAGCCCGGTAGCCCGTCACGGGCGGCCGCGCAGGGTTCCGACGAACACTTCGAGGACGAACGAATGGATCAGCGCGTCGGTGATCATGTCGCCGACGCGCATCCACGCGGACCGACCGCTTCCCCGGACCCCACGGGACTTCCCCGGACACGTGCACGCACAGAAGCGCCGACAGCGTGCAGATGGCGTGTCGCACCCCTGTCGGCCCGGGGAGGAAACAGGCTCGGCGTCGCCACGCCGATGAGGCTCTTCCGGGCGTTCGGTACACCTGACGATCAGGCGGGGTCCAGGTCGCGGAAGCGCTTGAAGGACTCCGAGCCGCTGGCGCCCTTCTTCCACTCGACGGTCAGGGTGTCGCCGTTCTGGCTGAGATTGCCGACCCGGTCCTTGTCCGGGACCCGGACGCCGTCCTGGCTGCACAGCAGTCCGACCTCCAGGAAGTCGCCGCTCTCGTCCTTCTGCCAACGCCCCTTGCATTCGAACCCGGAGGAGCCGTCGCCGAGGATCGCGTTGATCCGGGCAGGCTCGTCGAGGTACGCGTCGCCGAGGGCCAGTATCGTAGGGCCGGAGGTCTTCCACACGGCCTGGAGGCCGGTCCCGGTGGGCTTGGGGGCGAGTGGGGTGGCGGGGGTCTCCGACCTCTCGGGCGGTGGCTGGATGGTCGGGGCCTTCTCGCTGGGGTTCGTGCTGGGCGCCGAGGCGCTCGGGCTCGCCTTGGCCTCGGTCGACCCGGTGTCGTCGCCGCCCCGGCCGACCGCGAACCACACCCCGCCGGCCACCACGACGAGAACCACCACAGCGGCCGTCACGATGAGTCCGGTCTGCCGCTTCCCCGGCCCCGGCCCCGGCGGCTGCCCAGGCGAACCGGGAAGGGGGTGCGGTGGCGGGTAACCGCCGTACGGCGAGCCCGGCTGGACATACGGGTTCCCGGCCCCGGGCGTACCGGGCTGCGGCGCCTGCGGCTGTCCGTAACCCGACTGCGGTGCCTGCGGCTGTCCGTAACCCGACTGCGGTGCCTGCGGCTGTCCGTAACCCGGCTGCGGCGCCTGAGGGGGTCCGTAACCGGGCTGCGGCGGTACGGCCGGAGGGAACGGTGGAGGCGGCGGCGCGCCGAACGGCTGCTGTGGCGACGACCAGGGGTGCTGCGGCTGCTCGCCGGACGGTTGGGTCACGTGGTTCCTTCCCAAGGCCGACCACTTGTCGGTACGTCATCTCTTTCTACCAGCCACCCACCCGGCCCCCGCATACGGCCCCTGCGGCGCACGAACCACGTACCGGGCCTGCGTACACGGCACATTGGACGTCCAGCCGTGCCCGGCGCGCCCGGCAGCGGAAGGGCTGCGCCGCGAGTCCCCGGACCTTGGCCGGAGGCCTGTCGTGAGTACGCGCGCCCCGTCCGGGACCGGCTCGGCCCCACCCACCCGAGCGGCCGGGGCGGGACCGGGCCGGGGGTGGCCGGGCCGGATCGGGCGCTCGCGATCAGCCGAACTGGCCAGGCTGGTAGTCACCCGGCGGCTGCTGGGCGATCACGTTCATCCGGTTGTAGGCGTTGACCAGTGCGATGAGGGACACCAGCGCGGCCAGCTGGTCCTCGTCGTGGTGCTTGGCGGCGTTCGCCCACGCCTCGTCCGTGACCCCGCCGGCCGCGTCGGCGATGCGCGTGCCCTGCTCGGTCAGCTCCAGGGTGGCCCGCTGGGCGTCGGTGAACACCTTCGCCTCGCGCCAGGCCGCCACCAGGTGCAGGCGCTGCGCGCTCTCCCCGGCGTGTGCGGCGTCCTTGGTGTGCATGTCGGTGCAGAAGCCGCAGCCGTTGATCTGGCTCGCCCGGATCTTCATCAACTCCCGGGTGACCGCCAGAAGGGGCGAGTCAGAGACGACCTTGCCGCCGGAGTTGATGCACCTCGCGAACCTGGTGGTGACGGCGGTTCCGTAGAGGTCGAGTCGAGAGTCCATGGTGGTCTCCTGGTCTGCGTGCCGTGTCGGCGGCCGCACAGCACTGACGGATCCCACCGGGCGCATGTGACGGCCCCCAGTGAGGTGTGTGAGTGACCTGCGTCACTGTTGCTGTCGCAGGAGGACCTCCGCGACCTCGCGTGCCCTGTGGGCCGGTTCCGGGCCGGGGTTCAGGCCGGCCACCGTCGTCGCACCCTCGACCAGGATCAGCAGTTGGTCGGCGAGCGCGGGCGGGGCTCCGACCGGGGCCAATTCGGCCAGGAGGGCGTGGAGCCCGGCCTTGTGGACGCGGACGACCTCCGGCGCGGCCGCGCCGAGCTCCCCGTACGCGTTGAGGAACGCGCAGCCCCGGAAGTCCGGCTCGGAGAACCACCGCGCCAGCCAGTCGAAGACGGCGGGGACCGGTTCGGCGGCGTTCGTCGCCGCCTCGCGCAGGGCGGCGATCCAGCGGCGGTCGCGCCGTTCCAGATAGGCCGCGACCAGGGCTTCCTTTGCAGGGTAGAGCCGGTAGAGGCGCTTGAGGGGCACGCCGGATCCGGCGCGGATGCGGTCCATGCCCACCGCCTGGATGCCGTGGCGGTAGAACAGCTCTTCCGCCGTGTCCAGCAGCCGGGTCCGGGCCTCTTCGTCGTCCATGAAGGCAGGGTAGCCCGGTTTGCCTTGCGGGGAGAACGGTCGTTCTCGTAGGGTCGGAGTTCCGGAGAACGTACGTTCTCTGCTTCGTGAGCTCGGAAGGATGCACCATGAGCCGCCCGCCCCTGCCGCCCTTCACCGACGAGTCCGCCCGCGCCAAGGTCCAGGCCGCCGAGGACGCCTGGAACAGTCGTGACCCCGAGCGCGTCGCCCTCGCCTACACCGAGGACTCCGTCTGGCGCAACCGCGACCGCTTCCTGACCGGCCGCGACGAGATCCGCGCCTTCCTCGCCGACAAGTGGGAGCGCGAGCTCGACTATCGACTGCGCAAGGAGCTGTGGTCCCATACCGGCAACCGCATCTCCGTCCGCTTCGAGTACGAGTGGCACGACACCTCCGGCCAGTGGTGGCGCAGCCACGGCAACGAGCAGTGGGAGTTCGACGAGGACGGCCTCATGCGCCGCCGCGAGGCGAGCATCAACGACGTCCCGATCGCCTCCGAGGATCGCCGGATCCTCTGACGGGCACCGCCTGCGGATGCGTGAACGCCGTCCGCGCAGGGCTGGCGTCTGAGAAGATGATCAAGCTTCCGCGGGGGAGGCCGGCAGGACACCGGGCAGGGGGAACAGGCGTGGCGCGGACTCGGGTGAACGACATCGAGCTCTTCTACGAAGTCGAGGGCGAAGGGGAACCGCTCGTCCTGGTCCACGGCTCCTGGACCGACCACCACAGCTGGCACGCCGTGCTGCCGCACCTCACCCGCGCCCACCGCGTGCTCGTCTACGACCGCCGCGGCCACAGCCGGAGCGAGCGCCCGCCGGGCCAGGGCACCCGGGCCCAGGACGAGGACGACCTCGCCGCGCTCATCGAGATGGTCGGCGCCCCCGTCCACGTGGCCGCGAGTTCCTTCGGCGGGTCGGTCGCACTCGGGCTCGCGGCCCGGCGTCCCGAACTGCTGCGCAGCCTCGCCGTCCACGAGCCACCCCTGACCGCCGTCGTGGCCGGCGATCCGGAGCTGGACCGGTTGATGCGGGAGGCGCAGCCCCCCATCGACGCCGTCATGGCGGACATACGTGCGGGTGACCCCGAGGCCGGTGCGCGCCGGTTCGTCGAGGAGGTCGTGTTCGGCTCGGGCGCGTGGGACGGGATGCCCGAACCCGCCCGGCGGACGTTCGTCACCAACGCCCCCACCGCCGCCGATGAGCAGGGGGACCCGGACGGGAACGCCGTCGACCTCGCCGGACTGTCCGGATACCCGGGCCCGGTGATGCTGAGCAAGGGCACCGACAGCCCGCCATGGTTCGGGGCGATCGTCGACCGACTGGCGCGGGTGATCCCCGGGGCGCAGGTGCGGACCCTGCACGGCGAGGGCCACGTTCCCCACCTCACCGCCCCGCAGCGCTACGCCGACAACCTCCTGGGCTTCATCGCCTCGACCGGCTCCGCGCCCCGGCCTTGACCCTGCGGCGTCCGGGCGCCACCGAATCGGGGGGATCGAGTCCCTGGAAGATTCCCCTGGAATGCTCGACGCACTGTGGAATTCCGTCCGCCTCGGCGTTGCCGCCCGGTCTGCCGTGGTGGGTACGTCCACGCACCTGCGGTTGAGCGGTCTCCGGCGGCGGCCCCGCCCGTAGCACGGCTCGCCTGTGCGCAGGGGGTCTGCAGGCGGGCAGTGCGCCGAGCGGCCGGCGGGCCGAGTCCGCTCCGCCCTGCCTCAACCGGTCCCGGCTCCCGGTTCGTCCGCGTGCGCCGTCGGCCCGGCGCGCCGCTCAGGGGTGCTGCCCCGAGGGGGCTGTGGCCGTCGGCGCGTCACGTGTCCTCGTGGTGCGCCTGCGTGATGAGGTCGGTGGCGACCTCCAGGGCGGCCAGGCGGGTTTCCTCCGGGTCGCCCTCGACGTGCTGGAGGAACATCATCCCGGCGTGCAGCGTGAACAGGGCGCTGACGCAGCGCACCTGGTCCGTCAGCGGGCCGTCCTCCGTGCGCAGCAGTTCCACCAGGCGGTACAGCCGCTTCTTCACGGTCTCGCCGATGCTCAGTTCGCGCATCGTGGCCTGGTTCTCCTGCATGAAGCGGTACAGCGCGGCGCCCGCCGCCATCGCCTCGCTGTAGCGGCGCAGCACCTCGCGTTTGGTCTCCAGGGTGCGCGGCTGCTGTTCCGCCCACTTGATCAGCTCGTCGATGGGACGCGTGACGTCGTCGAAGAGGCTGATGATGATGTCTTCCTTGGTCTTGAAGTGGTAGTAGAGCGCCGCCTTCGTGACCTCCAGCTGCTCTGCGATCTCGCGCAGCGACGTCTTCTCGTACCCCTGCTCGACGAAGAGCTCCAGTGCGACGTCCTGGATGCGCTGGCGCGTGTCGCCACGACGGCGCTGGGGACTGCTGCTGGACATGACTCTCCTCGGTTACTTACTTGACGCCCGGCAAGTGACGGGTCTACCGTCCCCAGTGTAGTCAACTAGCCGGTCGGCAAGTAAGTGCCGTTCCGGCAGGTGGTGCCCAGGGGAGTGGACAGGAAATGGTGGAGACAAGCAAGCCCGCGCAGGCCTCGCAGGAGGTGAAGCCACGCAGCGTGCGGGTCGTCCTCATGGCCCTCATGATCGCAATGTTGCTGGCGATGCTCGACAACATGATCATTGGAACGGCGATGCCCACCATCGTCGGCGAGCTCGGCGGCCTGGAGCACTTGTCCTGGGTGGTGACCGCGTACACCCTGGCCACGGCCGCCTCCACCCCCATCTGGGGGAAGGTCGGCGACATGTACGGGCGGAAGGGCTCCTTCCTCACCTCGATCGTCATCTTTCTGATCGGCTCGGCGCTCAGCGGCATGGCCCAGGACATGGGCCAGCTCATCGGCTTCCGTGCGATCCAGGGCCTGGGCGCCGGTGGTCTGATGGTGGGCGTCATGGCGATCATCGGCGACCTGATCCCGCCCCGCGAGCGCGGCAAGTACCAGGGCATGATGGCCGGCGTGATGGCCTTCGCCATGATCGGCGGCCCGCTCGTCGGCGGCACCATCACCGACCACATGGGCTGGCGCTGGTCCTTCTACATCAACCTGCCCCTCGGTGCCGTGGCCCTGGCGATGGTGACGGCCGTACTGCACCTGCCCCGGCAGGCCGAGCGGCAGCGCCCGAAGATCGACTACCTCGGCGCCGCGCTGCTGACCCTCGCGATCACCTCCACCGTGCTCGTCACCACGTGGGGCGGGACCGAGTACGACTGGGCGTCCACCCAGATCGTCGGCCTCATCGTCGTCGGCGTGCTGTCGACCGCCGCGTTCCTCTACGTGGAGACCAGGGCGGCCGAGCCGGTCATGCCGCTGCACATTTTCCGCAGCCGCAACTTCACCCTCATGTCCGTGATCGGCTTCCTGGTCGGCTTCGCCATGTTCGGCGGCGTCCTCTACCTCCCGCTCTTCCAGCAGTCGGTCCAGGGCGCCTCCGCCACCAACTCGGGCCTGCTCCTCCTGCCCATGCTGCTCTCGATGATGGTCGTCTCGCTGATCTCCGGGCGCATCACCACCAACAGCGGCAGGTACAAGGTCTTCCCGATCGCCGGCGGCGCGCTCATGGTCGTCGGCATGTTCCTCCTCGCCACCATGGACACCGGCACCACCCGCCTCGTCTCCGGCCTCTACATGGCCATCCTCGGCGCAGGGCTCGGCTTCCTGATGCAGATCACCATGCTGGTCGCACAGAACAGCGTCGACATGAAGGACATGGGCGTCGCGTCGTCGTCGGCCACCCTCTTCCGTACGCTCGGCGGCTCCTTCGGCGTGGCCCTGATGGGCTCCCTCTTCACCTCCCGGGTCACGGACACCATGTTCGAGCGCCTGGGCCCGGAGGCCGCCGGAGCCGCGGGCTCGGCCCAGTTGGACGCGGCGAGCCTGGCCCGGCTGCCGGAGGCGGTACGGGAGGCCTACCAGTACGCGGTAGCCGCCGGCACGCACTCCGCGTTCCTGCTCGGCGCGGCCGTCGCCGTACTGGGCTTCCTGGCGGCCTGGTTCGTCAAGGAGGTCCCGCTCCGGGGTGCCGGTCCGGCCTCCACCGATGCCGGGTCCGCCCCGGCCGATGCCAAGTCCGCCCCCGCGACCCAGGAGTCGCTGGCGCACTGACCCCGCCGCGCACGAACCCGGCCCCGTCGGACGTACCTGTCCGGCGGGGCCGGGCGTTTTCTGCCGTGTCCGTCCGGGAAGGAACGGCGGGTGATCAAGGGGCGGAGTCCCATCGGTCCTATAGGCCCCATCAGTCCCAACCATCCTGTCGGTTCCGGTACGGGGAATTTAAGGACGATTCGACTGGAACTCCCGTACGGGTACGGGCGTCCTGATCCACGGAACGCTCGCGCGGCGGACGGGGGAGTGGACGGTTCATGGGTGTCTCGACGTACACGAACAAGAAGGGTGTCCGGGCCGGAGCGGTCGTCGTCGTGTCGGCCGCGGTCGCGGCGGCGACGGTCTGGGGAGTGTCGACCTTCGCGGAGCCGGGCAGCGCCGGCGCGGCCACCCGGCGGAACGCGGCCCTGCCGGGCGGGAACGACGACCCCGGCCACGGCCGGGCGGGCCGGCCGGGGGCGCGACAGCCGATACCCGAGGGCATAGCCCACGCCTCGGAGAACGGCGACACCGCCGTCAACATCACCATCGACGACGGCCCCGACCCCCGCTGGACCCCCCACGTGCTCGACGTACTGCACAAGTACGGAGTCAGGGCGACCTTCTGCATGGTCGGACCCCAGGCCAAGGCTCATCCCGACCTCGTCAAGAGGGTGGTCGCCGACGGCCACCGGCTCTGCGACCACACCATGGACCACGACACGGCCATGGACCAAAAGCCCGCCGACTACCAGGAACGGCAGATCCTGGACGCGAAGAAGCTCATCGAAGAGGCCGCGGGCAACGGCGCGAAGGTCGAGTACTACCGGGCCCCGGGCGGCGCGTTCACCCCCGAGAGCCGCCGCATCGCCGCCGCGAACGGGATGCGCCCGCTCGGTTGGAACGTGGACACCAAGGACTTCCAGAAGCCGGGCGCGGACGCCATCGTCGACGCCGTCAAACGTGAGATCGGCAACGGCCCGACCGTCCTCTTCCACGACGGCGGCGGCCACCGCGCCCAAACCGTCGAGGCCCTCGACCGGGTGCTGGCCTGGCTCGCGGACCAGGGCCGGCCGACCGGCTTCCCGGTCCGCACCACCCCCGACACCCCGTGATCCGTCGCCCGCCCGGAGGCCCCTGACACGCCGTCCGCCGCGCGAACGGGTGAGGGTAGACGACGCGGACCCGACCGCGTTGTTACCTGTTCGGGCACGGACGAACGTACGCCCGACCAGGAGGCTCCTGTGGCCATCGCCCCCGGCAAACTGTCCGACCCCGTGGTCGGCGCCCTCGTCACCGCCGTCAACGCGCACGACAAGGACGCCTTCCTGAAGCTGCTGACCGCCGACGCCACCATGTCCGACGACGGATCGGACCGCGACCTCCACGCGTGGGTCGACCGGGAGATCTTCGACTCCAGGGGGCACATGGACGTCGTGTCCGAGTCCGACGAGGGCCGCTCCCTCGTCGTCGACTACCGCAATGACACCTGGGGCGAGATGCGGACCGCCTGGCGCTTCACCATCGCCCCCGGCGGCGGCCGCATCAGCCGCTTCGAAACCGGCCAGGCCTGATCCACAACGGCCGGGCCCGATCCGCGCCCCCTGGCCCGTTCCGCGCCCCCGGGGGCCGGTTCACGCCCGCTGGAGCCGGTCGCCGGGCCCCGGTACGTGCGGCCCGCACCGAAGCCGATCATCGGACAGTGCGGCGGCCCGGCGACTCCCGTACGGGTGAAAGGGCGGGCGGCCTCGTTCCGGCGCGCGCCGGGGCCCGTTGGTCCGGGCATGAAGCGCACCCGCACCGCCGCTCTCGCCCTCGCCACCGCCGCCGCGGCCCTCGCCCCGACCCTCGTCCAGCAGGCCACCGCCGCGGAGGCGGCGGTCTACCTGCAGGACCCGGCAGGCGGCGAGAAGACCATGAAGTCGATGTGGACCGACGACGAAATGCACAAGGTGGAGGGGCAGTTCCGCTTCCATCCCGGCGTGCGCTACAAGACCGTCACCCGCCCCGGCCACTCGGCCGCCCCGGACTACGAGCGCAAGGTCGGCGACCCCAGCACGCTGGCGTGGGAGCCCGCGTACGAGTTCGCCTGGGCGGTGTCGGACTCGACCGTGGTGAAGAAGGCGGTGACGGTCAAGGAGGGCCGGCACCCGATCGTCGTGCACGCCGTCCTGCGCCGCGCGGACCGCTCGGTGGTGGCGGAAGTGCGCAAGGAACTGGCCGGGAAGCCGGCGACCGGCCGCGAGAAGGTGGCGGGAGGCAAGCGGATCGCGTGCGACACCGGCGCGTACACGGTGGAGTGGTCGCTCACCCGCTCGGGCTACGGGACGCTCCACGGCTCCCTGCGCTGGAACTCCAGCTGCGAGCAGTACCGGACGGCGTTCTCCCAGGACCACGGGAAGCAGCGCTGAGCTCCCGTCGGGGCCGGCCGCCCCGCGCACCTCGTGAGTGCTCGGCGGGCGACGGGGCCGCGGCCCCTGATCGGGACCGTAGTGGCCATGGTGCCGCATGATGCGGTCCACGTCCCGGGTCGAAGGTCCCGTGTCGTGCGGGACTTCGGGGAGGCGCGGGGCCTTCAGTGCTTCTTGGAGGCCTGTGAGGCCTGCGCGGCGATGTCCTCCAGGACGCCCTTCGGGTTGCCGTCCGGCTCCACGGCGCGTCCGATGTTGCGCTTGATGGTGTCGCTGACCGTCACCCAGGACGGGTCGTTGACCGGGTAGAGCTGGGCGCCGCGCAGTGCGTTGAGGAACTGCTGGTCGTTCTCGGCGATTCCGCCGCCCGCCGGGGTGCGCGAGGCGGTCACGGTGGAAGGCAGCAGGTGGTAGCGGCTGGCGAAGTCCGACAGGTTCTTGTCCTGGTAGACGAAGTCCAGGAACCTGCCGATCTCCGCGCGCTTGCCGTTCTGCCGGAAGGCCATCATCCAGTCGGCCACGCCGACGGTCGGCGGGGTCTCCCCGACGCCGAGGTCGTCCGAGACGGGCATGGTGGTGGTGGCGACGCTGATGCCCTTGGCGCGCGCCTCGTGGGCGAGCGAGGGATAGCCGTTGAGCATGCCGACCTCGCCGCGGGTGAAGGCGGCGAAGGCATCGGCCCGATTGAGCCGGGACGGCGACGTGGCACCCGTGTAGCCGGTCGCGACCATGTTCTCCTTGACCCATTTCCAGGTCTCGACGTTCTTGTCGGAGGCCAGGCTGTAGTTGCCGCTGCTGTCGGCGTAGCCGCCGCCGTTGCTGAGCTCCCAGATCAGCGCCTCGGCGTGGGCCTCCTCGGGCCCCAGCGGCAGGGCGTACGGGTACGTCACCCCCTTCTCCTTGAGCGCCTTGGCGGCGGCCTTGAGGTCGGACCAGGTCTTGGGGGCCCCCTTGACGCCGGCCTTGGCGAACAGCGCCTCGTTGTAGAAGAGGAGGCGGCTGCTCGCCACGAAGGGCAGGCCGTAGAGGGTGTTGCCCACCGAACCGGCGTCGGCCAGCGGCTGGAGGAAATTCGCCTCGGCGGTGACCGAGAGGAGTTCGTCCGCGGGATAGAGCTCCCCCCGGGCGGCGAAGTCGGAGTACGAGCCCATGAGCGCGATGTCCGGCGCCTTGCCGGTCTTGACCATGCGGGATACTTCGCGGTCGATGTCGGCCCAGGGCAGGAGCTTGACCTCGACCTTGATTCCCGGATTCTCCTCGGTGAAATCAGCGGTCACCTTGTCCCAGAAGGGCTTGGAACTGGTAGCCGGACTGTCACCGTATTCGGCGGCGATCAGCTGAAGCGTCCCTCCGTCACCTGCCCCGTTTGTGCCGCCGCCGCATCCGGCCAGCGGTATCAGCAGGCCGAGCACGGTCGCGGTGGCGGTCGTGCCGAAAATTCTCCGTCGCACGGAAGTATTCCCCTGAATTTCTTTTGTGTCTGGTTGCTGCTTATGAGTTGCTCCGAGCCGGCTGATCCCTCGATGGCCCGTTGGCCGGAATTCTCTCCTGTGGGGCGGGGGTTTTTTCCAGGGGGGTCGTACTTGTGGTGAATGCTCCAACCGAATCTTTTCCGGCTGGTGTTTTCCGATATGAGGTCGGCGCGGTGGACGCGCGTAGACATGAGGAAAAGCCCGTTTCCCCTCGGGAAACGGGTCGGAGGGTCGGAGGGTCGGAGGGTCGGCGGGCGGAGGTGGCGGGGCGCCCGGTCAGTCGGTGAATTCGCCCGCGTACGGGTCGGGCTCGCCCGTCTCCGGGTTGCGGCCCTCCTGCCAGCGGCGCTGCGCCTTGCGCCAGTGCACGAAGCTCAGGTGGCCGCCGTCCCAGAAGGTGATGCTGACCGGGCTCACGTCGAACTCGTCGGAGCAGAGGCGGTGGAGGAACTCGGCCATGCCGTACGGGTACACGGCGAAGGAGTCCGCGGTGTGTCGACCGCACACCAGGACCGGCCAGCGGTCCGGATCGGGGTCGGTGGTCAGCCAGCACAGGATGTCCGAGCCGCCCGTGACGCCCCAGGCGATGATCGACTCCGGATCCACGCCGAAGGCCGAACGGCCACCCTCGGCCACCCACATCTGCCGGGCGTTCGCCGTCTCCTCGGCCATCTCGGCCGGATCCCACTGCAGCCCGGGTGTGGGCATCGGCAGCAGGATGCTCGCCTCGCCGTTGATGGAGCCGGCGCCGAACCGGCCCATGAACGCGATGAAGTCCGACGGGAACCGGATCCCCCAGGCCGCCTCGGCGGCGGGCCAGTCGACGTCCTCGTCGGCGCCGTGCGTCGCCGGCATGATCTGCTCCAGCGCCTTGATCCGCGCGTTCTCCGTCATGCCGCTCCCCTACTGCCCCAGCTCAACCGCCCCAACCTACTGCCGGCGGCGAGCTCGGCCTAGGCGGTGTCCACGTCCAGCGTGGTCCCGGCCGCCAGGCCCCATCCGGCCATGGCGCCGGCTGCTGCCTCCAGGACGTGCCGGGCGCGCAGCCGCGGCAGTCCGAGTCGGCCGGGAGCCATGGTGACCACGGCGAGCACGCGCAGGTTCCGGTCCAGGTACGCCACGTCGATCGGGAACCGCATCCGGAAGGTGTGCACGCTCGCCGCGGGGGTCAGCAGCATCGCTCCGTCGATCCCGTCTCGGCCGAGCAGCCCGCGCGTCCTCGCCCGGTAGGAGGCGGCGATCTCCAGTGGGATCGGTGCGGAGCCCGCCGCGACCCGCAGCGCGGCGGGCCCGTCATGCCAGTGCGCCATGGCGGCCACCCTAGGGGACCGCCTACCTTCGCCGGATGGGTGTGGTCGTGATCGTTCTCGCCGCCGGGTATGGCGTGGCCGCCGGGCTGCTGCTGCCGCGTGCGGCCTACCGGCTGTCCGTGGACCCCGGTGACCCGTGGCGGGAGAACTGCCCTCGGGGGCACCGGCTGCGCGGCTGGCTCGGCCCGGCCCGCTGCCGCCCGGCCCGTGCAGAGCCGTCCGGGCCGCCCGGCCCGGGGGGCGTGTCGGGGCCGGCGCACGCGTACGGGCCGCGGTCCGTGCTTCCGGCCGTCCTCGCCGGCGGGGTCTGCGCCCTGATCGCGGCGGCCGTGGGGGTGCGTCCCGAGGCGGCGGTGTACGCGGGACTGGCCCCGGTCCTGGTCCTGCTCGCCCTCGTCGACCGGGCCGTGCACCGGCTGCCCGACGTACTGACCCTGCCGCTTGCGGTGGGGGCGGCCGCCCTGCTCGGAATCGCCGTCCTGCTGCCCGGCGCGGCCGGGTCCTGGCGGCTGGCGCTGCTCGGCGGGGGCGCGCTCGGGGCCGCGTACCTCGTGCTCCATCTGGTCAACCCCGCCGGCATGGGTTTCGGTGACGTCAAGCTGGCGCTCTCGCTGGGGGTCGCTCTTGGGTGGTACGGGTGGGGGGTATGGGCGTCCGGGGCCTTCCTGGGCCTCCTCTACGGCGCGCTGTACGGCCTGACGCTGCTCCTGCGCGGCTCCGCCACCCGTGACCAGGGCTTCGCCTTCGGGCCCTTCATGGCGGCCGGGGCGCTCACCGGACTGCTGCTGGGTGGTTTCGGAGCGTAGTCATGGCGTGCCGATGCACGCAGCATGCTTTACGAAGGGTTATGGTGGAACCCCCCCCTCGGGCCGGTCCGTATCCCCCCCACGGACCGGCCCGTTTTTTGTCCACCCGTTCCCCGCGCGGGTGTTGGGGCGACTTCGCAGGTCAGCCGCGCTGGGCCCAGATGTTCGTGCCGGGGGTGGACACCGCGAAGGAGTCGATCTCCTTCAGTTCCTCCCCGGAGAGCGGCGGGCCGGCCAGGGCGGCCACGTTCTGCTCCAGCTGACGGACGCTCGACGCGCCGATCAGGGCCGAGGTCATCCGCTCGTCGCGCAGCACCCAGGTGAGCGCGAGCTGGGCCAGGGACTGGCCGCGGCGGGCCGCGATCTCGTTCAGGCCGGCCAGCCGGCGCAGCACGTCCTCCGAGAGCAGGTCGGGGTTGAGCGACGTGCCCTGGGCGGCGCGGGAGTCGGCCGGGATTCCCTTGAGGTACTTGTCCGTCAGCAGGCCCTGCGCCAGCGGCGCGAAGGAGATGCACCCCATGCCGGCGTCCTCCAGGGTGTCCAGCAGGCCGTCCTCCTCCGTCCAGCGGTTGATCATGGAGTAGGACGGCTGGTGGATGAGCGGGCGTACGCCCATGTCGCGCAGGATCCGCACGGCCTCGGCGGTCTGCCCGGCCGTGTAGGAGGAGACGCCGACGTAGAGGGCCTTGCCCTGCCGGACCGCGGACGCGAGGGCGCCCATGGTCTCCTCGAGCGGGGTGTGCGGGTCGAAGCGGTGCGAGTAGAAGACGTCAACGTAGTCGACGCCCATCCGCTTCAGCGAGGCGTCGAGCGAGCTGAGCAGGTACTTGCGGCTGCCCCACTCGCCGTACGGCCCGGGGTGCATCAGGTAGCCGGCCTTGGTCGACAGGATCAGCTCGTCGCGGTAGGGCGCGAAGTCCTGCGCAAAGATCTTGCCGAAGTTCAGCTCGGCCGATCCGGGCGGCGGGCCGTAGTTGTTGGCCAGGTCGAAGTGGGTGACGCCGAGGTCGAAGGCGCGCCGCAGGATCGCCCGCTGGGACTCCAGGGACCGGTCGTCGCCGAAGTTGTGCCAGAGGCCGAGGGAGATGGCGGGGAGCTTGAGGCCGCTGCGGCCGGTGCGCCGGTACTCCATGGCGTCGTAGCGCGAGGGCTCTGCCCGATAGGGATTGGTATCAGTCACGTTGTCCTCCCTATCACGGAGTTGTGACAGACCGAGTTGGGTACCCGATCCCGCCGCGCAGTAATGTGGCGGCCTCGGGGGAGGGACCGCATTTCGCACGGGGGCAAGGCACGGAGGGGCTGGAAGATCGTGAAGCTGCGCGACCTGGTGTACAGGCTTTACGCACGCCGGGTGGAAGGCCGCCTCGACCATGACGCGGCGCCCAAGCACATCGGCGTCATCCTGGACGGGAACCGTCGCTGGGCCAAGGCGTCCGGCGGTACGACGGAGCAGGGCCACCAGGCCGGAGCCGACAAGATCTCCGAGATGCTCGGCTGGTGCACCGAGACCGACGTCGAGGTCGTCACCCTGTGGATGCTCTCCACGGACAACCTGGACCGCCCCGAGGTCGAGCTCCGCCCGCTGCTCAACATCATCGAGAACACCGTGCGGGGACTGGCCGCGGACGGCCGCTGGCGCGTGCACCACGTCGGCAACCTGGACATCCTGCCCGCCGGGACGCAGACGGTCCTCAAGGAGGCCGAGCAGGCCACCCACGACATCGACGGGATACTCGTCAACGTCGCCGTCGGCTACGGCGGCCGCCAGGAGATCGCCGACGCCGTGCGCTCGCTGCTCCTGGAGCACGCCCGGAAGGGCACCTCCTTCGAGGAGCTCGCCGAGATCCTCGACATCGACCACATCGCGGAGCACCTCTACACGCGCGGCCAGCCCGACCCGGACCTGGTGATCCGCACCAGTGGTGAGCAGCGACTGTCCGGATTCATGCTGTGGCAGAGCGCGCACTCCGAGTACTACTTCTGCGAGGTCTTCTGGCCCGCCTTCCGCAAGGTCGACTTCCTCCGTGCGCTGCGCGACTACGCGGCCCGTCACCGGCGCTACGGCACCTGACACTGTGTAGGGGCGTGCTGTGGGGCCGGTCCCGCGCGCCCGCCCCGGGCGACAGGCCCCCTTCGAGCGGTTTCCGGCCGTTCCGGTGCCCCTCCGCCCCACCTTCCCCTCCCCTCGAAGCCTTCACCAGGGATTCACCGAGCGTCCGTCATATGCCATGGCATGGCCTGGCCTGATCGGGGAATATCCCTTTCAGGTCGATGCCCGATCCACGGGTGTCGAGTCTCAGCGGACGGCATGGGGCCGTCCGCCCGGGAGGCCCTTTGCACCAGGACGCACGTGCGGTTCGCACGGACGCAGTGGAGGGCCGGAAATCGGCCCTGGCATGGGTGCCGATGACCGGTCCGGTCTTCATGGCCCGACCTCTTCCGAGGGGGTACGTCCTTCCGTGGTGACCAGCACAAAGCGCCGCCTGCCCGACAGGCGGACCTACGTCCTCGACACCAGCGTCCTGCTGGCAGACCCCAACGCGATCTCCCGCTTCGACGAGCACGAGGTCGTGCTCCCGATCGTGGTGATCACCGAGCTGGAGGCAAAGAGGCACCATCCCGAACTCGGCTACTTCGCGCGCCAGGCCCTGCGCCTGCTGGACGACTTCCGGGTTCGCAACGGTCGCCTGGATGCCCCCATCCCACTGGGAGATCTGGGCGGCACCCTGCGCGTCGAGCTCAACCACTCAGACCCCAGCGTCCTTCCCGCCGGCTTCCGACTGGGGGACAACGACTCGCGGATCCTCGCGGTCGCACGCAACCTCCAGGCCGAGGGCTACGACGTCACGGTCGTCTCGAAGGACCTCCCCCTGCGCATCAAGGCCTCCTCCGTGGGGCTGATCGCGGAGGAGTACCGCGCCGAGCTCGCCATCACCGACGGCGGTTGGACCGGCATGAGCGAGATCGGCCTCTCCGGGGAGCAGGTCGACCTCCTCTACTCGGAGGAGCGGCTCTACGTACCAGAGGCCGCGGAGCTGCCCGTGCACACCGGGCTGGTCCTGCAGTCCGAGCGGGGCAAGGCCTTGGGTCGGGTCACGGCGGACGGCAACGTCAAGCTCGTACGGGGCGACCGCGACGCCTTCGGGCTGCACGGGCGCAGCGCCGAGCAGCGCATCGCGCTGGACCTCCTCCTCGACCCCGAGATCGGGATCATCTCGATGGGCGGCCGGGCCGGCACGGGCAAGTCGGCCCTGGCGCTGTGCGCCGGCCTGGAGGCGGTGCTGGAGCGTAGGCAGCACCAGAAGGTGATGGTCTTCCGGCCGCTGTACGCGGTGGGCGGCCAGGACCTCGGCTATCTGCCCGGCGACGCCTCCGAGAAGATGAGCCCCTGGGCTCAGGCCGTCTTCGACACGCTCTCGTCGGTCGCCGGCCGCGAGGTCATCGAGGAGGTGCTGAACCGCGGGATGTTGGAGGTCCTGCCGCTCACGCACATCCGCGGCCGCTCGCTCCACGACGCCTTCGTGATCGTGGACGAGGCGCAGTCGCTCGAACGGAACGTCCTGCTGACCGTTCTGTCCCGGATCGGGGCCAATTCGCGGGTCGTTCTGACGCACGACGTCGCCCAGCGGGACAACCTGCGGGTCGGCCGGTACGACGGAGTGGTCGCCGTGGTGGAGAAGCTGAAGGGGCATCCTCTCTTCGCGCACGTCACGCTGACGCGATCCGAGCGCTCCCCGATCGCCGCTCTGGTCACCGAGATGCTGGAGACCCTCTGAGGCGGGGTGAGCAGGCGCCCCCGTCCGGCGGGCCGTCGAATCGGTCAAAAACCTCATAGCGGAAGGTGAGTTGACGCCGCCCGGCAAAGGCAGAGAAGCCTAGCCGGGTGGCGTCGTGCCGCATAGCCCTTTGAGGAAAACGACGGCGAGATGCCAGGTGTGACCTTTCCCACGCAACGGAGAATTGCCTTGCGGCGTCGAGGTCCGGCAGAGTCTGGTTTCCGTCAGGCCCCGCATACGGCACACCTGTATCTCCCGTGAGGTACACGCAGCACCACAACTCCACAGCCGATGGCCGTATGCCGCCCGGAGCTTCACGCGGCAGCCCCCGCAGGGGAGTTGCCCACGGGCCCGCGCCTCCAGTGACCGTCGCACCACGGAGGCCAGAGTCGAGGGCACTTTTGCGCCGCGTGGTCACTGCGGACGCTGCTGGAAGGACACCGTGTGAGCCGGATCTCGGTCCGGGGGTTCGCAGTGGCTTCGGCCACCGCGGTCACCACCGTCGGCGCAGTCGTGGGCGTTGCCACCGGCGACCCCACGAACGATCTTGAGACGACCGCGTCCGGGGCGACCCTCCTCGCGGACATCCCGGTCGGCGACCAGGCGGAGGTCCAGAGCGCGTCCCTGACGCAGCAGGCCGACACCATCGCGTACGCCGCCGACGTCGACGCCAAGCGCTCGGCGGAGGAGGCCGCACGCCTCCAGGCCGCCGAGGACGCCAAGGCCAAGAAGGCCGAGGCGCAGAAGGCGGCCGACGAGAAGGCGAGGAAGGAACGCGAGGCGAAGGAAGTCGCCAGCCGTTCCGCCGCCCGCGACGCCGGTGACTTCGCCGTGCAGAGCTCCTACACGGTCGCTCAGGTCAAGGCCATCGCCCAGCAGATGGTCCCGGCCGGCCAGTTCCAGTGCTTCTCGAACATCATCAACCAGGAATCCACCTGGAACTACCTGGCCGTGAACAAGTCCTCCGGGGCCTACGGTCTGGTCCAGGCGCTGCCCGGTTCGAAGATGGCCTCGGCCGGCGCGGACTGGCGCACCAACCCCGCCACGCAGATCAAGTGGGGCCTGAACTACATGGAAGACCGCTACGGCAGCCCCTGCGGGGCCTGGAGCTTCCACCAGGCCAACGGCTGGTACTGACGGCCGCCGCCTCGCGGCCCCACCGCTCAACCTCCGGGAGCCCCGCACCGTCGTACGGTGCGGGGCTCCCCGCGTGTACGGTCGTCGGGGTGTGCCCGTAGACGGGGGGCGGGGGAAGGAAGCGACATGGCGAAGAGGGACGGCTGGCTCGGCCGGCTGGGCGACAGGCTGACGGCGATGCAGGCGCGGCTCAACGAGCGGCGCGCGGAGGTCGAGGCCGAGTCCGGCGGCGACCTGCCCGAACCGGCACGGCGGGCCCCGGCGGTGCCGGCGGCTCCGGTGCCGTCCGACGCCCCGGCGGGGGCGCCCGTGGTACCGGCGGCGGCCGGCCTCGAACCCTACCGGCGCCCCGAGCGGCCCGATCCGGCGAGCGTGGTCCCGTGGGGGATGCGCGTCGCCGCCGAGGCCAGCTGGCGGCTGCTGCTGCTCGCCGGGATGCTCTGGGTGCTGATGAAGGTGATCAGCGAAGTCCGCCTGGTCGTCCTCGCCTTCGCGGCGGCCATGCTCGTCACCGCGATGCTCCAGCCCTTCGTCGTCCGACTGCGCAGACTGGGCCTGCCGCGCGGTCTGGCCACGGCCGTCACGGCGGTCCTCGGCTTCGTCGTCATCGGGCTGGTCGGCTGGTTCGTGGTCTGGCAGGTCATGGAGAACCTCGACGACCTCTCCGACCGTGTCCGCGACGGCATCAACGAGCTCAAACTCTGGGCGCTGGACAGTCCGTTCCACGTGACCGAGAAGCAGATCAACGACATCGCGAAGAACCTCAGCGAGACCATCGGCACCAACACCGAGCAGATCACCTCCGCCGGACTCCAGGGCGTGACCGTCCTCGTCGAGATCCTCACGGGCATGCTGCTCGCGATGTTCTCGACCCTCTTCCTGCTCTACGACGGCAAGCGCATCTGGAACTGGGCGCTCGGCCTGGTCCCCGCGGCCGCCCGCGCCGGTGTCGCCGGCGCCGGTCCGCGCGCCTGGCGCACGCTGACCGCGTACGTGCGCGGCACGGTCATCGTCGCGCTCATCGACGCCATCTTCATCGGCCTCGGGCTCTACTTCCTGGACGTGCCGATGGCGGTGCCGCTGGCCGTCTTCATCTTCCTGTTCGCCTTCATCCCGCTGGTCGGCGCGGTGATCTCGGGAGCCCTCGCGGTGGTCGTGGCGCTCGTGACCCAGGGGGTGTTCACCGCCCTGATGACGCTGCTGGTAGTCCTGGCGGTGCAGCAGATCGAAGGGCACGTGCTCCAGCCCTTCATCCTCGGCCGGGCGGTACGGGTCCACCCGCTCGCGGTGGTGCTCGCGGTGGCGGCCGGCGGGATGATCGCCGGCATCGGCGGGGCGGTGGTGGCCGTTCCGCTGGTGGCCGTCACCAACACGGTGGTGGGCTACCTGAAGGCGTACTCGCGGGACCAGCACCACCTCGGGGCCGGGATGGTGGGCCCCGCGCCGCACGGGTCGACGGCGCTGGGCGTGGTGCCCGACGGCGACGCGGAACACTCCCGGCCGTAGGCCGCGGTCGGGATGTCATGATCGAAGACGCCGGGGCGCTACCGACGGCGCTCGGGGGAGCGGGAACGAACGGGGGGACGGGGATGATCAGCGATCCGGAGCTCGAAGGCGGCTGGGAGGCCGACCGGGCGGCACGGCCGGCGGAGCGGCTCGCGCCGCACGGGCCGGAGGCGGAGGGATGGGAGGCGGACGGCCCGGGGGTGCGGCGGCCGTGGCTGTGGGCGCTGGGCGGGGCCGTGGTCGCCTCCGCGGTCTGGGCGGGCGGGCTGTTCGCCCTGGGGGACCGGCTGGCCGCGCCGGAGGTCGCGTACCGGGCGACGAAGAACCTGTGCCAGGACTTCGAGGCGCGGGCGCTGAGCAGGATCGGGGGAGATCTGCACGGCTACCGGCCGGTGAACAAGGAGAGCGAACATCCGGCCGTGCGCGGGGCCATCTGCAACCTGCAGAACGGCGAGATCGTGTCCACCCTCACGGTACGGGTGCAGGTGGACCTGCACCGGAAGACCGATCCCGCGGCGGAGTTCGACGCACCGCCGCTCGGGCTCGTCGCCGCGATCGGTGAGGGGCGCAACGAGGCGGTGCAGGGCCTCGGTGAGCGCGCCGTGTTCTTCTCGGCCCCCGGGGAGACGCTCGTCCGGCTCAAGGTGCTGGACGGCGGAGCGGTGTTCACGATCGAGGCCTACACCACCGTCGACCGCTCGAACGCCCCGGCCGATGGGGCCGAGCTGCAGGCGGCGATGATCGAGGACGCCCGCGCGCTGCTGGCGGCACTCAAGGAGTAGGGCACGCGCCGGTCCCCTCCCGAGCCGGACGCGGCGGGGCGGGCCGTCGGGCGACGCCGACGACCGAAGACGCCAGGGCCCCGCGACCGTTTCCGGTCGCGGGGCCCTGGCGTCGTACGGGGCGGCTGTCACTCGCCGGCGATGGCGGCCTCGGCGTCGAGGGTGACCGCCACGGCCTGGATCACCGAGGCGATCTTGAAGGCCTCCTGGACCGTCTCGCGGTCGACGCCCGCCTTGCGCAGGACCTGCTCGTGCGAGTCCAGGCACTGGCCGCAGCCGTTGATCGCGGAGACCGCGAGGGACCACAGCTCGAAGTCGACCTTCTCCACGCCCGGGTTGCCGATGATGTTCATCCGCAGGCCCGCGCGCAGGTTGCCGTACTCCGGGTCGGAGAGCAGGTGGCGCGTGCGGTAGAAGACGTTGTTCATCGCCATGACCGCGGCAGCGGACTTGGCGGCGGTGTACGCCTCCGGCGAGAGGTTCGCCTTCGCCTCCGGCTCCAGCTCACGCAGGACGCGCGGGGAGCGGGCGGCGATCGCGCAGGACAGGACCGTGCCCCACAGCTGCTGCTGCGGGAGGTCGCTGTTGCCTATGACCGAACCGAGGTTCAGCTTCAGGTCCTTGGCGAAGTCCGGGACGGACGCCTTCAGGGAGTCGAGGGACATCCGTCACTCACCGGCCAGCAGCGCGCCGGCGTCGATCGTGGCGTCGCCCTTGTTCCAGTTGCACGGGCACAGCTCGTCGGTCTGCAGGGCGTCGAGGACCCGCAGGACCTCCTTGGGGTTACGGCCCACGGAGCCGGCGGTCACCATCGAGAACTGGATCTCGTTGTTCGGGTCCACGATGAAGACGGCGCGCATCGGCAGGCCGTCCTCGCCGAGGATGCCCAGCTCGGCGGAGAGCTCGCGCTTGATGTCCGACATCATCGGGAAGGGCAGGTCACGCAGGTCGGCGTGGTCCTTGCGCCAGGCGTGGTGCACGTACTCGGAGTCGAGCGAGAAGCCGAGGACCTGCGCGTCGCGGTCGGCGAACTCGTCGTTCAGCTTGCCGAAGGCGGCGATCTCGGTCGGGCATACGAAGGTGAAGTCGAGAGGCCACGCAAAGACGACCTTCCACTTGCCCTCGTAGGTCTTGTGGTCGATCTGCGCGAACTCGGCACCGGCCTCGAGCGAGACGCAGGCGGTCAGGTCGAAGGCGGGGAACTTGTCACCAACAGTGAGCACGCGCTCTCCTTGTTCAAGAGGAAAAGACCCCTTTTGGGGGATTTCCAATGGGGTTGGACGTGTCTCACATGCTGGCACAGCCTGCATTGATTATGGAAATAGCTAGTCTTGCTTCGGGTGATCGGAGGTACCTATCAGTGGCTGTCGGTAATAGGGGAGCGAAGCAGCCGACCCTCGCTCAGCTGCGCGCCTTCGCGGCGGTCGCCGAGCACCTGCACTTCCGCGACGCCGCCGCGGCCATCGGTATGAGCCAGCCGGCGCTCTCCGGTGCCGTCTCGGCGCTGGAGGAGGCCCTCGGCGTGCAACTGCTGGAGCGCACCACCCGCAAGGTGCTGCTGTCCCCCGCGGGAGAGCGGATCGCCGCCCGGGCCCAGGTGGTGCTCGACGCCGTCGGCGGGCTGCTGGAGGAGGCCGAGGCGGTGCGGGCCCCCTTCACCGGGACGCTGCGGCTGGGAGTGATCCCCACCGTGGCGCCCTACCTGCTGCCGACCGTGCTGGGGCTGTTCCACCGGCGCTACCCGCGGATGGACCTCCAGGTGCACGAGGAGCAGACCGGTTCGCTGGTGGAGGGGCTGACGGGCGGGCGCCTGGACCTGCTCCTGCTGGCGGTGCCGCTCGGCGTTCCCGGAGTGACCGAACTGCCGCTCTTCGACGAGGACTTCGTGCTGCTCGCGCCCCGGGAGCACGCGCTGGCCGGCCGCCGCGACATCCCGCTCGACGAGCTGCGCGACCTCCAGCTGTTGCTGCTCGACGAGGGGCACTGCCTGCGGGACCAGGCCCTCGACATCTGCCGGGAGGCCGGACGGACCACCGGGGCGGACGTCACCACGACCGCCGCCGGACTGTCCACGCTCGTACAACTGGTCGCCGGGGGACTGGGGGTGACGCTGTTGCCGCGCACCGCGCTGCGACTGGAGACCGCCCGCAACGAGTACCTCTCCACCGGCTGCTTCGCCGAACCGGCGCCCTCGCGGCGGATTGCCCTGGCCATGCGTACGGGGACCGCCCGCCAGGAGGAGTTCGCGGCGATCGCCGCCGCCCTGCGTGAAGCCGTACGCCCGCTCCCCGTGTGGCCCACCGACTGACGCGGTCGCCGGGCCACCGGGAGCGGGCCACCGGGAACGGGGCGCCGGGGCGTACGGGTCACTCCGTACGCAGGCCGTCCGGGCGCATCAGGCGCAGCAGCGGCGGCAGGCTGAGCAGGGTCACGGCGGCCACCACGCCCGCACCGACCCCGGTCATCCCCAGCACCGAGGGCCAGTCGACGCGGACCGGCTGGGCGGCCATCGACGTCAGGACGGCTCCCAGCCCGACGCCCACGCAGGCCGCCAGCAGCAGGCCCAGCGCGATCGGCACGGCCGTCTGCCACAACACCGACAGGCTCAGCGTGGACCGCCTGGTGCCAAAGGCGACCAGGGAGGACAGCAGTTTCCGCCGCTCGCGCAGCTGCTCCAGCTGGGAGACGAACAGGCTCCCACCGATCAGGACCAGTACGGCGGCCGCCCCGAAGAACAGCCCGGTGCGCACCGAGGAGAAGCCGGCGGCCTGCTGGTGCTCCCGCAGCGTCATCGCCGTGACCAGCGGATCGGAGGCGAAGACGGCGTTGCGCGCCCGGTCCAGGACGTCCGGACCGGACTCGTCGACCTGGACGAAGATCCGCATGTCCGCGAAGTCGCCAAGCTCCTTCGGTGCGGCCGAAGGGGTCACCAGCAGGCCGCTGCGCAGCGCTCCGGTGGGGTCCTCCCGGCCGGGGACCGCGCGGGTGCCCGCCGGAACCGTCCACTTCGCCGGAGCGGGGTCGTCGGCCGTCGCGGACCCGTTCCACCGCACGTCGCCGATGAACAGCTCGTCGCCGGCCCGGGCCGTGCCCCCGTAGAAGCCGTCCCCGGAGGCGGCGGCGGAGGCGGCCAGGAGGAAGGCGTCGCCGTCCGTGCAGGAGTCGAGCACCGCGACCTCTCCGAGCGCGTCGCAGGTGCCGATGGTCATCTGGACCGTCTCCTCCTCCGCGGGCATCCGATGGGCCGCTTGCGTGGAGGTCAGCGGAACGGCGCGGGTGACGCCCGGCACGGCGGCGATCCGCCCGGCGAGGCCGTCCATGCCGCTGCCCGTCCCACCGTGCACCATGACCGCCACGGCGGCCCTGGCGGGATCCTGGCCCGTCGACTTCGTGTAGTCGCCCTCGACGCCCGCGAAGAACATCTGGAGGGCGACGGCGCCCGCGACGGCCACGGCGATGCCGTTGACCAGGCGGGCGGCGCCGCCGCTGTCGATCTGCAGCCGACGTACCGCCAACTGCCAGGAGACGGGGCCGCCGGAGGCCTTCCCGACGAAGCGCTCCAGCAGCCAGGGCAGCAGGACGGTGATTCCGACCAGCAGCAGGACCACGCCACCGCTGACCTGCCACTGGTTGAACCGGCCGTGGTCGTTGCCGCGGCCGCCCAGGGGCAGGAGCAGTCCCACGCCGACCAGCGGCAGCAGCAGCCGCCACCAGATGCGGCGCCGGGCGGGCCTGGCCGTACGGACGACCCCCAGCGGCTCGATGACCACACCGCGCAGCGCGAACAGGGTCACGGCCACCGCCGCCGCGGGCACCGCGACGGCGACCAGGGCGGCCAGCCAGGGTGCCGGGTCGAGGTCGGCGGGGAAGACGCTGCGCTGCCGAAGGCTGACGCTGCCGACCAGGGAGCGGCCGACGGCGAAGAAGCCGGCGCCCAACACCAGTCCGACCAGGGAGCCGGCCAGTGCCTCGCCGGCCGCGATCCGGCGCACCATCCGGCTGTCGGCGCCGACCAGCCGCAGGGCAGCGAGCCTGCGGTCGCGCCGCTCCCCGCCGAAGCGGACGGCGGTGGCGATGAACACGGCCACGGGCATCAGCAGGGCGACGAAGGTCAGGACCACCATCAGCATGAGCACGGGGTCGAGGCCCTCGCGCGCGACGTCATGGCCGAAGGCGGTGACGCGGTCGACGCGGTAGTCCGTCGGGCCGCTCTTGGCGAGGCTGTCGCTGCCGAGGTAGAAGAGCAGTTCGCCGGGCCCGACCAGCCCGGGGTCGCCGATGGTCTCACCGACCGGCCCGGCCAGCCGCTCGCGCAGTAGAGCGCCCTCGGAGGACTTCAGCAGCTCGCCCAGGGCAGGGGAGACGGCCAGCTCGCCCGCGGCGGGGAGCCTCGTCAGACCGGGCGGCAGTGGGGCCCGCGGCCCCTCGGCGCGCAGCGCGTACCCCTCGATGTCCTTGTCGCGGTAGGTCTGGTTGATGCGGGTGATGAGCAGCGTGTCGGGTCCGGGGGCGTCGGGCTGCTCGGAACTCATCGTCGAGCGTGCGTCGCCGCGCTCGTAGCGTGCTGCCAGGGCGCCGGGGATGGCCGTGCTGATCAGCAGCAGCGCGACGCCGAGGCCGACGCCGACGCCGGTGAGCAGGGTGCGGATCCACCCTTCGCGGCCGCCGCCGAAGGCAAAGCGGGCGCCCATGCCGAGGTCGCGCGCCCATGCCTGGAGCCGGCTCATACGATCCGCTCCATGTCGCGGGACCTGCCGTCGCGCACCACGATCTCGCGGTCGGAGTAGGCGGCCACGCGCGTCTCGTGGGTGACGAGGACGACGGCGGCGTTCGCGGACCGGGCGGCCTCCGTGAGCAGCTGCATGACGAGTTCGCCGTTGAGGGAGTCGAGGGCGCCGGTGGGCTCGTCGGCGAAGATCACCCGGGGGCCGGTGACGAGGGCACGGGCGACGGCCACCCGCTGGCCCTGACCGCCGGATATCTCGCCGGGCCGTTTGGCGCCGAGGTCCTCCACCTGGAGCTGTTCCATCCAGTGCAGGGCGGTGCGTTCGGCCTCCCTGCGCTTGGCGCCGGTCAGGCGCAGCGGGAGGGCGACGTTCTCCACGCAGGTCAGCTCCGGTACGAGCTGCCCGAACTGGAAGACGAAGCCGAACTCGGTGCGGCGCAGGGCGCTGCGCTCCGCGTCGCTCATGGAGGTGAGCTCGCGGCCGTCGTAGACGATGGAGCCGGAGTCGGGCGGCACGATCCCGGCGAGGCAGTGCAGCAGGGTGGACTTGCCGGAGCCGGAGGGGCCCATGACGGCGACGACCTCGCCGGGGTGGATGGAGAACTCGGCATCGTCGAGGGCGGTGGTGGTCCCGTACGCCTTGCGCAGGCCGGTGGCGGCGAGCAGGGAGCCGGCCGGGGCCGTCATCGGCGTACCTCCTGGGCGAGCCGGCCGAGGCGGGCGGCGGTGAGCTCCAGCCACCGCAGGTCCGCTTCGAGGTGGAACAGGGCGTGGTCGCAGACGAGCTGGTCGGCGAGGTCGCCCTTGCGCTTGCGGGTCGTCAGCACCCGCATCAGGCGCAGGTGCTCGGCCCGCTGGGTGTCGAGCAGTTCATCGGCGCGGCGGCCGGTGAGCAGGGCGAGGACGACCTTCGTGTAGAGGGTCGAGTGGAGGTACGGATCCGGCTTCTCCGGTTGGGAGAGCCAGGTCTCGACGTCCGTGATGCCGGCGTCGGTGATGGCGTACCGCTTGCGGTCGGGGCCGCCGCCGCTCTCGATGCCGTCGACCTCCACGAGGCCGTTCTTCAGCAGCCGGGACATGGTCGAGTAGACCTGGCCGTAGGCGAGGGGGCGGTCGTGGCCGAACTTCTCGTCGAAGGCCCGCTTCAGGTCGTAGCCGTGGCGCGGGCCGGCCTCGAGGAGGCCCAGGAGGGTGTGACCGATGGACATGCCGACGACTATACACAGCGTGTATACGCGAGGTGTATACATGGGGTGTCTACGCGGGGTGTGTGGAGCTCCGGCCTGCGGAAACGCACACGCCGCTCCCGTGGGTGGCGCGGGAGCGGCGTGCGGTGGCGGTCAGTTGGTGGGCTTGGGGGGCCTGCCTCGTCGGGGGATGGGGCCCGGGGCGGAGGGGAGCCGGCCGGCTTCGGCGAGGGCCCGGCGGAGCAGGAACTCGATCTGCGCGTTGGTGCTGCGCAGCTCCTCGCCCGCCCAGCGGGCCAGTGCGTCGTACACCTGCGGGTCGAGTCGCAGGAGCACTTGCTTGCGCGCCTGGCGGCCCGTCGGCTTCTCCTCGCCGGAGGGGGTCACTGGTAGAGGGTGCCCGTGTTGAGCACCGGCTGGGCGGCGCGGTCGCCGCACAGGACGACCATCAGGTTCGAGACCATGGCCGCCTTGCGCTCGGAGTCCAGGTCCACGATCTCCTCCTCCGCCAGACGGGTCAGGGCGAGCTCGACCATGCCCACCGCTCCCTCCACGATCTGCTTGCGGGCCGCTACGACGGCGCCCGCCTGCTGGCGCTGGAGCATCGCGGAGGCGATCTCGGGAGCGTATGCGAGATGCGTGAACCGGGACTCGATGATCTGCACGCCGGCGGCCTCCACCCGGGCGTGCAGTTCGGCGGCGAGCTTCTCGGTGATCTCCTCGGCGTTCTCGCGCAGCGACAGGCCGCCCTCCTCGTGCGCGTCGTACGGGTACTCGATCGCGATGTGCCGGACCGCCGCCTCGGTCTGCGTCTCGACGAACTCGGTGAAGTCCTCGACCTCGAAGACGGCCCGCGCGGTGTCCTCGACCCGCCACACCACGACCGCCGCCAGCTCGATCGGGTTGCCGTAGGCGTCGTTGACCTTCAAGACGGCCGTCTCGTGGTTGCGCACCCGGGTGGAGATCTTCTCGCGCGAGGTCAGCGGGTTGACCCAGCGCAGCCCGTCGGTGCGGATGGTGCCGCGGTAGCGGCCGAAGAGCTGGACGACCCGGGCCTCGCCCGGAGCCACCGTGTTGAGGCCGCTCATCGCGATGACGGAGGAGAAGGCCAGGAGGACGCCGACCACGATCAGGGCCACCTTGGCCGCGGTCGCCGCCGACACCGCCCCCGCCGTGACCAGACCCGCGCCCGCGAGCAGGCCGGCGAGCCCGAGCAGCAGCGCCAGTGCGCCGCCGACGCTGCGTGCGGCGAACTCCCGTACGCCGTCCGGGTTGGCTATGTGGTTCGTCATGGTTCGCCCCGTTTCTCTGCGCGCGGCCGATCGGGCCGCCTAGCAAAGTGATATCACTTTTTTGCGTAATGGCAACCCATCGGCTTATGTGAGCGTCGGTTCCTGTGACGTGGGTGCTGATTCTCACGTCCGAAATGACCGGTAATAGTCCGGATTGGCCAATCTTTGTCACAGCCTGCGGTGTTAGCTTTCTGAGCTGACGTCGGGGGGGTAATCGAGCGGAGCGGGAGCGATGGGCCGAGCAGAAGTGCGTAAGGCGCAGCAGCGCGGTGCGCGGCGGGCGCCGAGCGGACGCGCGAAGGGCGCCAAGGGGAGCGGGGGTACCGGCAAGCGCACCGGCATAGGCCGCTTCTTCACCTGGAAGAAGATCCTGGGCACGTTCCTGGGGCTCGTCCTGCTCCTCATGGCCGCGGCGATCGTCCTGTACTTCTCGGTGGACGAGCCCACCGACCCGAACGACCAGGCCACGCTCCAGAGCAACACCTACCGGTACTCCGACGGCTCGATCATGGCGCGCACCGGCGAGATGAACCGCGAGATCGTGCCCATCGACAAGATCCCGCTCGACGTCCGCACGGCCTTCATCGCCATCGAGAACAAGTCCTTCTACCACGACCGCGGCGTTGACGTGATGGGCGTGGCCCGAGGCCTGTTCAACACCGTCCGGGGCAAGGGCACGGCGGGCGGCTCGACGATCACCCAGCAGTACGTCAAGAACTACTACTTGACGCAGGATCAGTCGGCGACGCGCAAGCTCAGGGAGCTCGTCATCGCCCTCAAGGTCGACCAGCGCATGGAGAAGGACGACATCCTCGCCGGTTACCTGAACACCAACTTCTACGGCCGCAACGCCTACGGCATCCAGGCCGCCGCCCAGGCCTTCTACGGCGTCGACGCGGACAAGCTCACCCTGGAACAGGGGGCCTATCTCGCCGCGGTCATCCAGGCTCCCAGCCAGTACGACCTGGCGACCGCCGGCCCGAACGGCACGCGCCTGGTCCACATCCGCTTCAACGCCGTCCTCGACAACATGGTCGAGATGGGCAAGCTGGACGAGGCCAAGCGCAAGACCATGACCCTTCCGGAGCCCATCAAGCCGAAGCCCCGGCCGGGCATGGACGGGCAGAAGGGCTACCTGGTCCAGGCGGCCAACGACGAGCTGAACAAGCAGGACATCACCGACGCCATGATCACGGCGGGCGGCTGGAACATCACGCTCAACATCGAGAAGGGCAAGCAGTCGGCGCTGGAGAAGGCGGTCCAGGACGAGCTGGAGTCCAAGCTCGACCGCAAGGACACCAAGGGCAGGCCCCAGGACCAGAGCGTCCAGGCCGGCGCGACCTCCGTCGACCCGAAGACCGGCGCCATCGTCGCGATGTACGGCGGCGTGGGGCTGGAGCAGAAGGCCGCGAGCAACGCGCTGCGCACCGACTACCAGCCGGGATCGACCTTCAAGCCGATCGTCCTGGCCTCCGCCCTGGAGAACGGCTCGACCACCCAGGACGGCAAGCCGATCACCCCGAACGCCCTCTACGACGGGACGAGCAAGCGCCCGGTCGTCGGCAGCAAGATCCCGTTCAACCCGCAGAACCAGGACAACACCAACTACGGCAACCCGATGATGACGGTCCAGGAGGCGACCAACTACTCGGTCAACTCCGTCTACGCGCAGATGATCGTGGACGTGAAGCCGGTCAACGCCAAGAAGACGGCCCTGGAACTCGGCATGCAGGACCGCGACGGCTGGCCCGAGGACAAGCCGGCCATGGCGTTGGGCACGATGAGCGCGAACACCCTGGAAATGGCGGGCGTCTACGCCACGTTCGACAACCACGGCAAGAAGGTCACGCCGACCATCATCAAGAAGGCGGACCACAAGGACGTCAAGTTCACGCCCCAGCAGGCCGTCGGCAGCCAGGCCATCAGCCGCAAGACCGCCGACACCGTCACCAAGGTGCTCCAGGGGGTCGTGGAGGACGAGGGCGGCTCCGGCAACAAGGTCCGCAGCAGCGCCTACCAGGCCGGCGGTAAGACCGGAACCACCGAGTCCAACGTGGCGGCCTGGTTCACCGGCTACACGCCCGAGCTGGTCACGGTCGTCGCGATGTTCGGCGAGGACCCCACCACCCACAACCAGGTCACTCTGACCGGCACCGCCGGCCTCGGGCGCGCGGGCGGTTCCAGCTTCCCCGCCTCCATCTGGCGGGCGTACACCCTCGCCGCCCTCAAGGGCGTGGACACCGGCCGGTTCCAGCTCTCCGAGGCCGACATGGGCGCCGTGCAGACGCCGTCGCGCAGCGCCTCTCCCACGGCCTCGGCGAGCCCGTCCGCCAGCGCGTCGGCGGTGACCAGCAGCCCGACGCAGTCCCCGACGCAGACGTCGCCGACTCCCACCGCCACCGCGACGGGCCCGTCGCCCAGCGGGACGACGTCCCCGACGGCCACGGCCACCAAGACCAACGGTCCCAAGCCGCCGGACCCGCCGGTCCCGGGTGAAATCCAGGGCAACAACTGAGGGACGCCGCCCCGCAGCCGAGAAAGGCTGCGGGGCGGCGGTGTTCCAGGGGCCCGGTCCGCGGGCGGGCGGTCAGCGCCGCTCGCCCTTCCCCGGCAACGGCAGTTCGAACCAGACGACCTTGCCGCTGCTGAGTCGGGTCGCGCCCCAGCGCCGCGCCAGCCGGTTGACCAGGAACAGGCCGCGGCCGCCCTCGTCGGTGTCCCGCGCCCGGCGCTGCCGGGGCAGCTGCGGGGAGTCGTCGCCGACCTCGCAGCGCAGCACGTCCGTACGCAGCAGACGCAGCGTCACGGGCCGCTCCGCGTACCGGACCGCATTGGTGACCACCTCGCTCACCAGCAGCTCCAGGGAGTCGCTCAGCTCCTCCAGGCTCCACCGGGTCAGCGCCCGGCGGGCGAACCGGCGGGCCCGGCCCGGGGCGGTCTCCTCCGGGTCCAGGAACCAGTACGCGACGTCACTGGGCGCGATGCCGTCGAACCGGGCCGCGAGCAGCGCGATGTCGTCGTCCCGGTCACCCGGGCCCAGCATGTCCAGGACGTCGTCGCAGAGGGCCTCCAGTGGCGGCGGGTGGTCCAGGCCGGTCAGCTGGGCGGTGGTGGCCAGGCGCTCGCGCAGCTGCTCGATACCGGTCCACACGTCCCGCAGGCGCGACTCCACCAGGCCGTCGGTGTAGAGCAGCAGGGTGGCCCCCGCGGGCGCGTCCAGCTCCACCGGCTCGAAGTCCACGCCGCCGACGCCGATGGGGGCACCGGGCGGTACGCGGAGCACCTCGGCCCGGCCGCCCAGGTGCAGCAGCACCGGCGGCGGGTGGCCGGCGTTGGCGATGGTGATCCGGTGCGCGACGGGGTCGTAGACGGCGTACATGCAGGTGGCCATGCGGTCCGTGCCCAGACGCTGCGCCTGTTCGTCCAGGTGGTGCAGCACCTCGGCGGGCGGCAGGTCCAGCTGCGCCAGGGTCTGGGCGGTGGTGCGGAGCTGGCCCATGATCGCGGCGGAGGTCATGGAGTGGCCCATGACGTCGCCGACGACGAGGGCCACCCGGCTGCCGGGCAGCGGTATGGCGTCGTACCAGTCGCCGCCGACCCTGGCCGTCTCGGCCGCGGGCAGGTAGCGGGAGGCCAGCCGCACTCCGGTGGGCTGCGGCAGGCTGTCGGGCAGCATGGTGCGCTGGAGCTCGTCGGCGATGTACGCCTCGCGGCCGTAGAGGACCGCCTTGTCGATGCCGAGCGCGGTGTGGGTGGCCAGCTGGGCGGCGACCAGCAGGTCGTTCTGTTCGAAGGCGGGCCGCTCGGGGCTGCGCAGGAAGACGGCGGCGCCGATCACCCGGCGGCGGCCGCGCAGCGGCGCGAGCACCGCCCGGTCGCCGCTCGGCAGCGGATGGTCCAGCCCGAGCAGTTCGGGCAGCGCCGCCCGGGCGGCGGCGGAGGACCCGAAGACGGGCCGTACGCCGCGCAGCACTTCGGCGAGCGCGCCGCCCGGCCGGATCTCGCACAGCTCGGCCGCGGGCAGGTCGCCCTGCGGTCCGACCAGCGGCAGCTGGCTGAAGTCGAGCTCGCCGGTGGCCCCCGCGGCCCCGGCGAGGTCCATCCCCGCGCCGATGGTGCTGCTGATGTCGGTGAGATCGTCGATCGGCCGGAGCCGGTCGGTGCGGCGCAGCCTTAAAACGACCGGGCCGACGGGCCGTTCGTCGCCGACCGGCAGCGGATCGCGCAGGTAGACCAGGATGGCGTCGGAGAAGGTCGGGACGGTTGCCCGGCACAGGCCGAGCACGATCTCGTCGAGGTCGATGCCGCGGGCGATCCGCCGGGTGGCGGCGCCGACGAAGCGCAGCCGGTCCCCCTCGCGGCGCGCGGCGCCCGCGTCCGCGACGCCCCCGCCTGCGGCAGCCGAGCCCGCCGGGACGGACCCCCCGGCACCGGGGAGGCCCGCCGCGCCGCCACCGGCGCCCGCGGGGGCCGGAGGACCAGCCCCCGGACCGGCTCCCGCGCCGCGCGCGGCGGTGCCGTGGACGTCCTCGGCCTCCCTGGGGCGGGCGTTGTCGTGGCTCTGGCCGGAGCCCGGGGCGCCCGGAGCCTCCGCCGACGCCGCCGCGCGCGGCCGGGGGAGCCCCGGGCCCGGGCCGGCCGCCGAGCGTGCGGCCCGTACGTCGGCAGCCGCAGCCGCTCCGGGCTCGGCCGCGGGAGCGGTGCCCGCGGCATGCGTGCGTACGGCCTCGGAGGCGGCGATGGGCGCCTTGCCGTGGCCGGGCTCGTCCGTACCTCCGCCGGAGGCGACGGGCTGCGGGCCCTCCTGGGAGGTGGGGTACTCCGTCACGCGTGGAATTCCGTCCGTTTGCGCTCGATGTGCGCTGCACTCAACTCGGTCAGTCGCGGTATACCCGCTCAGCGGCCCGGGCACCATCGCCCAGAGGTTCCTCGCTCGAACTTCTCCCCCGGCCTGTGGCAGGGAGCTCCCCGGGCGGATCCCCGCCCCGTCGTCGCCTCTCCTTGTCAGCCGACCTCCGGTCAGATCCCGTGTGCAGAAGGACACTTGCCGATGCGCTGCCCGAACGCACCGTCCCGCGTGTGCGACCCCGCGGAGGACGATCCTACGGTTGAACCCCGGGGGCGCATCAAGGGTCTCATGAGGTCATATGCGCCGGGGTGTGGTCCCAGTCCTCGGGCAGGGTCGGAATGCGCCAGGCCGGATCCGGCCGCCAGTCCTGCCAGCCGGCCGAGAACGGAGCCCCCCATTCCTCGATCACCGCGACCGCGGCACGACCTGCTTCCCTCACCCGCCGGGCCTGCTCACGGCCCATCAGACCGGACCGCTGGGCCTGGGCGAACTCGTCCTCGTCCAGCCACTTCCAGCTCCGGTCGGGGTACACGGCGATGTCGAGGAAGTGGTCCTTGGAATCCACTCCACCGGCCCATCTGGTCCGCGGCTCCTCCAGGTTCACGTACCAGTTCTCGAACCTCCAGCCCGGCCCCCAGAACAGCCAGACCGACCACGGCTCCCCGGGGCGGGCCAGTTTCAGAACACCGCTGCCGAACCAGCGCGAGCGCGCGGTCGTGCGCGGCGCGGTGTACCGGGTGGCGAGCGGCTCCTCGTGGACGGGGGTGCCGTCGGCGAGGACCGGCTTGACGCATTCGGTGCCGGGGGCCATCCAGACGGCGAGCGTCTCGTCGGTGTCCTGCACCACGGTCACCGGGCGGCAGATGTGCACCGCACCCTCCAGCCCCGGGGCGTGGTCGCGGTAGCGCCAGAGGATCCGGTCCCCGGGCGCCCAGCGCGTGCCGCGCGCGGGACCCGGCGGCGCGTCCTGCGCCCGGCCGCTCCCGGGCGTGAAAGTACCTGTCATGCGCAGATCTTAGGGTGGCGGCCCGTAAGCCCGCCGCCGCGCGGGTCACGGAGCGATGCGGGCACGGCGAACGTCCGGATCCGGACCCCGCCCGGGGCGGCGGCTGGTCAGGGATGGGTCATGCGGAGGACGTCCAGGGCCTCGTCGAGCTGTTCCAGGGTGAGGGCGCCGCGCTCCACGTAGCCGGACTCCAGGACGACCTCCCTGATCGTCCTGCGCTCGGCGAGGGACCTCTTGGCCACCTTCGCGGCCTCCTCGTAGCCGATGTAGCGGTTGAGCGGGGTCACCACGGAGGGGGAGGACTCGGCGTACTCCCTGGCCCGGGCCTCGTCGGCGGTGATCCCGTCGACCGTGCGGTCGGCCAGCAGGCGGCTCGCGCCGGCCAACAGCCGGATCGATTCGAGGAGGTTCCTGGCCATCACGGGGAGCATCACGTTCAGCTCGAAGTTGCCGGCCGCGCCCGCCACCGCGACGGTGGCGTCGTTCCCCATCACCTGCGCGGCCACCATCAGGACGGCCTCCGGGACCACCGGATTGACCTTCCCGGGCATGATCGAGGACCCGGGCTGCAGATCGGGGAGGTTGATTTCGGCCAATCCGGTCCGCGGGCCGGAGGCCATCCAGCGCAGGTCGTTGCAGATCTTGGTGAGCGAGACGGCGACCGTGCGGAGCATGCCCGAGGTCTCCACCAGCGCGTCCCGCGCGCCCTGGGCCTCGAAGTGGTCGCGCGCCTCGGTCAGCGGCAGCCCGGTGGCGACCGCCACCTCGGCGATCACGGCGGCGGAGAAGCCGGGCGGGGTGTTGATGCCGGTGCCCACCGCCGTTCCGCCCAGTGGGAGTTCGGCCAGGCGCGGCAGGGACGCGCGCAGGCGCTCGACGCCGTAGCGGATCTGGGCCGCGTAGCCGCCGAATTCCTGGCCGAGGGTGACCGGAGTGGCGTCCATCAGGTGGGTCCGGCCGGCCTTGACCACGTGCGCGAACTCGGCCGCCTTGCGCTCCAGCGCGGCGGCGAGGTGTTCCAGGGCCGGGATCAGGTCGTCGGCGACGGCGCCGGTGGCGGCGATGTGGATGGAGGACGGGAAGACGTCGTTGGAGCTCTGCGAGGCGTTGACGTGGTCGTTGGGGTGCACGTCCCGACCCAGGCGCTCGGTGGCCAGGGTGGCGATGACCTCGTTGGTGTTCATGTTGGACGAGGTCCCGGACCCGGTCTGGAAGACGTCCACGGGGAAGTGGTCGTCCCAGCGTCCTGCCGCGACCTCGGCGGCGGCGGACCGGATCGCGTCGGCGACGTCCTGGTCCACCACGCCCAGGCGCGCGTTCACGAGGGCGGCCGCCGCCTTGATCAGGGCGAGCGCCTCGATGTGGGCCCGTTCCAGCCGCTGTCCCGAGACGGGGAAGTTCTCCACCGCGCGCTGGGTCTGCGCGCGCCACTTGGCGTGCAGGGGGACCCGCACGTCGCCCATGGAGTCGTGCTCGGTTCGGAATCCGTCGTTCTGCTGATTTTCTGTCATGTCTGTGGCCTCCTCGGAAAGTTGAGCGATTCTCTTGTTGAAAGTGTTCCCAACTCCCCTACCGACCAGTAAATACCGTGGGTAACACCGACATTCGGGGAGGCGTTCATGGCACGTGCCCGTACCAGACCCGCGCTCAGATCTACCTTCGCCGCCGTCGTGGCGTTCGCGGCCGCCCTGGGGGGCGTCACCGCCGTCACCCCCATGGCCCAGGCGGCCGCCACCACCGGGGTCGTCACACCCCTGCCGCCCGAACTGGAGGCGGTCCGCGCCGCCGAGGCCGTGAAGATCTACGGAGACCCCGCGGTACGCCCGCAGGCCGACCGCAAGACCGGCCTGATCTCGCTGGGCGACAGCGAGATCTCGGGCGAGGGCGTCGGCACCTACGACCCGGCGACCAACACGCCGGACAACCAGTGCCACCGCTCGCCCGACGCGGCGATCCACCGCACCGGCATCCCGGCCGACCTCACCTTCAACGTCGCCTGCTCCGGCGGCTACACCGGCAACATCAGGATCGGCGGCAGCAAGCAGTACCCCGACGAGCTGGTGCAGAGCGACAACCTCGCCATCAAGGCCCGCAACACCAGGATCAAGATGGTCCTGCTGGTCGCCGGAGCCAACGACGACCTCCAGTTCGGCCCGGTCATGACCGACTGCGTGACCCGCTGGATCCTCAGCCAGGGCACCTGCGAGCCCACCTACGCCCCGGGCTGGCAGGCCCGCGTCGACGGTCTGAAGCCCAAGGTGGAGGCCACGGTCGCGGACCTCAGAACGGTCATGCGCGACGCCGGCTACGCCGACACCGACTACAAGCTCGTCGTGATGGGCTACCCCAGCCCCATCGGCCCCGACTTCCGCGACAACCCGAACTTCCCCGGGAAGCTGCCGGGCGGCTGCGCCGGCTACGACTCGGACGCCACCTGGGGCCGCAACCACGCCGTGCCCGCCTTCGAGAAGGGCATCCGCGCAGCCGCCCTGGCCTCCGGCGCGATCTACCTCGACAACTCGCGCCTCTTCCACGGCCACGAAGTGTGCATGGAGGACACCTGGGCCCGCGGGCTCTACCTGGACCTCGGCGACCACTTCCCGTGGGACGAGAACACCGCCCGCCAGTCCTTCCACCCCAACTACCGCGGGCACGGGGCCTTCGCGTCCTGCCTGACCCAGCTCTACGACTCGGGCCTGCGCGAGGCCTCCTGCGCCGACCCCGCCAGCACCGGCCGCCCGGTCCTGCGGGCCGGAGCCTGGGACGACGCGTTCACGCCGCTCAGGAACGAGGCCACCGGAAACTGCCTCGACTCCTTCGGCGGCTCCAGCGCCAACCAGACGAAGATCGTCGGCTGGGACTGCCACGGCGGCCGCAACCAGGGCTGGTGGCACGACACCGCCCGCAGGTCCGTCCACATCGAACTGACCCAGGACCGCTGCCTCGACGTCCCCGGCGCCGACTACGGCTCCGGCGCCGGCCTGATCATCTGGAACTGCCACGGCGGAGCCAACCAGCAGTTCGTCCGCGACGGCGCCACGCTGCGCCCCGCCGCCGCCCCGGGCATGTGCCTGACCGTGGCCGCCGCCCACGAACCGCTGCGCCTGCGCAGCTGTGACGGATCCGCGAACCAGCGCTTCGCGTAGCCCTCCGCGCCGTCACCACCGCCCGCTCCACCCGATCCCCCCACGCCCGGCCGGCGCACCCCGGCCGGGTGTTCCCGTACCGGTCACGAAGAGCCCAGGTACTCCCGCACCTCACGGGGCCGGTTGGTGATCAGGGTGTCCACACCGAGCCGCACGCACAGCTCCACGTCCTCGGGCTCGTCCACGGTCCACACCCGAACCCCCAGCCCCTTGGCCTTCAGCCGCCCCACCAGCCCCGGATCCCTGCGCACCAGGTCGATGCCCGGCCCGGCGTGCCCCGCGAACGGCGGCCGCACCGGCCGCACCCGGCGCTCGATCAGGTAGACGGCCGGCAGGCCGGGCGCGAGCCGGTTCAGCCGGACCAGGGCGCTGCGCGAGAAGCTCATCACCTCGACCAGGCCGGCCCGGCCGTCGGCCAGCCCGTGCTCCTTCAGGACCCGCACGAGCTCGGCCTCCAGGCGGCCCCCGGCCCGCGTGGGGTGCTTGGTCTCCACGGCCAGCCCCACGGGCCGGTCCGCGGCCAGCGCCTCCTTCAGCAGGTCCTCGAAGAGCAACACCTGCGCCCCGCGGTGCTCCGCGCCCTTCCAGCCGCCGAAGTCCAGCGCGCACAGCTCCTCGTAGGTCATGGCGGAGACCACCCCGCGCCCGTCCGAGGTCCGCTCCACGCGCCGGTCGTGCACGCACACCAGCTTGTGGTCGGCGGTGAGCCGGACATCGCATTCGAGGGCGTCGGCGCCGTCCGCGACGGCCTGCCGGTAGGCGGCCAGGGTGTGCTCGGGATGCTCGTGGGAGGCCCCGCGATGGGCGACGACCCGGACGGCGCGGTCGGTACGGGGCTGCGTGTGCGTCATGCCCCGACGTTAGCCGCATGCGCGGGCCGCCCCGGCACCGCGTGCCGCGCATGCGGCGGAACAGCGGATGAACCCGGCCCCGCCCTCCTGCCGCTCGCTCGGCCGTTTGTGATGACAGAGCCCCCGGCGGCCGGCGCCAGGGGCTCTGCGGCGGGTGTGGGTGCCGGGCTATGCCAGGCCGGGACCCCGCACCGGGATGCTGGTGAACGTCGGCTGCTCGGGTTCCCGCGAGGTGAAGAAGTCGTTGCCCTTGTCGTCGACCACGATGAAGGCCGGGAAGTCCTCGACCTCGATCTTCCAGACGGCCTCCATGCCGAGTTCCTCGTACTCCAGGACCTCGACCTTCTTGATGCAGTCCTGGGCCAGGCGTGCCGCGGGGCCGCCGATCGAGCCCAGGTAGAAGCCGCCGTGTGCGGCGCACGCGTCTGTCACCTGCTGGGAGCGGTTGCCCTTGGCCAGCATCACCTTGGAGCCGCCCGCCGCCTGGAACTGCGCCACGTAGGAGTCCATCCGGCCGGCCGTGGTCGGGCCGAAGGAGCCCGACGCGTAGCCCTCGGGGGTCTTGGCCGGGCCCGCGTAGTACACCGGGTGGTCCTTGAGGTACTGCGGCATCTCGGCGCCCGAGTCCAGCAGTTCCTTGATCTTGGCGTGCGCGATGTCCCGCGCCACGACCAGCGGACCGGTCAGCGACAGGCGGGTCTTGACCGGGTGCTCGGTCAGGGTCGCCAGGATCTCGTCCATCGGCTGGTTCAGGTCGATGGAGACGACGCCGGACGCCTCGTCCAGCTGGGCGTCGGTCGTCTCCGGCAGGAAGCGCGCCGGGTCCCGCTCCAGCTGCTCCAGGAAGACGCCCTCGGCGGTGATCTTCGCGGTGGCCTGGCGGTCCGCGGAGCAGGAGACGGCGATCGCGACGGGCAGCGAGGCACCGTGGCGGGGGAGGCGCACGACGCGGACGTCGTGGCAGAAGTACTTGCCGCCGAACTGCGCGCCGATGCCGATCTTCTGGGTCAGCTCGAAGACCTGCTGCTCCAGAGCCTCGTCGCGGAAGCCGTGGCCCAGCGGAGATCCCTCGCGGGGCAGTTCGTCCAGGTAGTGCGCGGAGGCGTACTTGGCGGTCTTGAGCGCGTGCTCGGCGGAGGTGCCGCCCACCACGATCGCCAGGTGGTAGGGCGGGCAGGCCGCCGTACCGAGCGAGCGGATCTTCTCCTCCAGGAACTTCATCATGGAGGCCTCGTTGAGGACCGCCTTCGTCTCCTGGTAGAGGAAGGACTTGTTCGCCGAGCCGCCGCCCTTGGCCATGAAGAGGAACTTGTACGCGCCGCCGTCGGTCGCGTACAGCTCGATCTGCGCGGGCAGGTTCGAGCCGGTGTTCTTCTCCTCCCACATGGTCAGGGGCGCCATCTGCGAGTAGCGCAGGTTCAGGCGGGTGTAGGCGTCGTAGATGCCGCGTGAGAGCGCCGCCTCGTCGCCGCCTTCGGTCAGCACGTTCTGGCCGCGCTTGCCCATCACGATCGCCGTACCCGTGTCCTGGCACATCGGCAGGACGCCGGCCGCCGCGATGTTCGCGTTCTTGAGGAGGTCGAGCGCGACGAACTTGTCGTTCGACGAGGCCTCCGGGTCGTCGATGATGCGGCGCAGCTGCGCGAGGTGCGCGGGGCGCAGGAAGTGCTGGATGTCGTGGATGGCCTCCTCGGCGAGCTTGCGCAGCGCCTCCGGCTCGACCTTGAGGAACGTACGGCCGTCCGCCTCGAAGGTGGACACGCCCTCGGCGGTCACCAGCCGGTACGGGGTGGTGTCCTCGCCCAGGGGCAGCAGGTCGGTGTACGCGAACTCCGGCATTGGGGCCATTCCTCACTCGGCAGACAGCACTGGCGATCACATTGGCAGCGCAGTACACCAGCGTAGAACCTCCCGCCCGGCAGGTGTTTGTGAGGTAGGGCTCACTGGCAACGACTCGGCAGTATCGCGATCTATCGTGTCTCGCTATGCTGGCGTCGTGGACCTGGAAAAGCACCCCGCCGCCCCCGCGCCCGGCCCCGCCGCGCTGCGCGCCTCCGACGCCGACCGGGACCGGACCGCGCAGGTCCTCGCCGACGCCCTCGCCGAGGGCCGGCTGACCGCCGAGGAGCACTCCGAACGCCTGGACACGCTGTACGCGGTCAAGACCGTCGGCGAGCTGGAGGTGCTCGTACGGGATCTGCCCGCGCCCGGCGGCGCCCACACCCCGGCCCCGACCGCATACGCGGGGGCCGCCGGTCAGGCCGTCGAGACCATCGTCGCCGTGTGCAGCAGCTCCAGCCGCAAGGGCCGCTGGCGGCCGGGAGCGCACACCCGCGCGATCTCGGTCATGGGCGACATCACCATCGACCTCACCCAGGCGGTCTTCGAGCAGCAGGTCACCGAGATCAATGTGACCTGCGTCCTCGGCAACGTGGAGGTCCTGGTCCCGGAGAACGTCACCCTGCGCGGCTACGGCAGCGGGGTCCTCGGCAACTTCGAGGTGCGCGGCGAGAGCCGCGGGGAGACCGACCCACAGGCGCCGGTGGTGATCGTCCGCGGGTTCTCGCTGCTCGGCAACATCGAGGCGCGGCCCAAGCTGGGCGCCCGCCTGGTCGACCTGGCGCGCAGAATCCGCAAGCACCTCGACGGCTGACACGGGGCGGAGGCGCATCCGGAGGCGGAGGGTCGCGTTTCGGACGAACCCCTGGCGCCCCGTGGCACACAGTGCATAGGGGCGCGCACAGCGGGTAGGGACAGGTGCGTCGTCTCTCGCTCACGTATGCGTCGTCAGGAGTAGACCGTGCCGCACCCGCCGCATCAGTCCCTGCAGGTAGCCGCCGTGAAGAGCCTTCAGGGTCCTGGGGCGCGCCCATCGGCGGTGCCGCAGCCGCGGGTGCCGGCCAGGGCGGAGGACGGCCCATGGCACGCGGAGGCGGTGTGCCGCCGTGACGAGGCGGGACTGTTCTTCGCCCCGTCCAAGGAGCCGACCGCCGCCCGGCTCTCCCGCGAGGAGGCGGCGAAGCGCGTCTGCGCCCGCTGTCCGGTGATGGTCGCCTGCCGTGAGCACGCGCTGCTCCAGCCCGAGCCGTACGGGGTCTGGGGCGGGCTCACCGCGGCCGAGCGCCGGGTGGTACTGGCCCGGATGCGGCGCAGGTCCGCCGAGCTGCGACAGGCCCCGGGCGCGGGGCCGGTGGCAGCGGCGGGCTGACCCCTCCGCCGCCGGGCGAGCCGGGCTCCGGCCGGGCGGGGCCCGGCCCGCGGCGCGCGCCACGGACACTGGTCGCCGGGGCGCGCCATGCACGCCGGGCATCCCCTGCACCTCGACGCCTTCGCACGCGGACACGCGGGAGGGGCGGTCACCCCCGCACAGGGTGACCGCCCCTCCCGCGTCGTGTCCCGCCGCCTACTGGGCGCGGTCGAAGTCGATCGCGCTGTACGCGCGCAGCTTCGACAGGCGGTGCGTGGAGTCGATCTTCCGGATGGTGCCGGACTTGGAACGCATGACCAGCGAGGACGTCGTCGCAGTCTCGGAGCGGTAGTGCACGCCGCGCAGCAGCTCACCGTCGGTGATGCCGGTGGCGACGAAGAAGACGTTCTCGCCGGAGACCAGGTCGGTGGTGGTGAGCACCCGGTCCAGGTCGTGGCCGGCGTCGATGGCCTTCTGGCGCTCGGCGTCGTCCTTCGGCCACAGCTTCCCCTGGATCACACCGCCCAGGCACTTGATCGCGCAGGCCGAGATGATGCCCTCGGGGGTGCCGCCGATGCCCAGGAGCAGGTCCACACCGGTGCCCTCGCGGGCGGCCATGATGGAGCCGGCGACGTCGCCGTCGGAGATGAACTTGATACGCGCGCCGGTCTCGCGGATCTCCCGGACGATGCCCTCGTGGCGGGGGCGGTCCAGGATGACGACCGTGACGTCCTCGGTGGCCATGCTCTTGGCCTTGGCGACCCGGCGGATGTTCACCGAGACGGGGGCGTTGATGTCGACGAAGTCGGCGGCCTCGGGGCCGGTGACCAGCTTGTCCATGTAGAACACGGCGGACGGGTCGAACATCGTGCCGCGGTCGGCGGCGGCCAGGACGGCGATGGCGTTCGGCATGCCCTTGGCGTTCAGGGTGGTGCCGTCGATCGGGTCGACGGCGATGTCGACCTCGGCACCCGTGCCGTCGCCGACCTGTTCCCCGTTGAAGAGCATCGGGGCTTCGTCCTTCTCGCCCTCGCCGATGACGACGACGCCGTTCATCGAGACGGTGGAGATCAGGGTCCTCATCGCGTTGACCGCGGCGCCGTCGGCGCCGATCTTGTCGCCGCGGCCGACCCACCGGCCGGCGGCCATGGCGGCCGCCTCGGTGACCCGTACGAGTTCGAGCGCGAGGTTGCGGTCGGGGGCCTCCGGAGAGACTTCGAGCTGGGGCGGCAGGTTGTGCTCGGTCATCGGAGCGCACCTTTCTGTACGGCGACGGCCGGGAAGTGAGGGTGCTGGAACTCTATCGGTACGTCGACATAATGAGCAGGGCGGGTCACGTATGAGCGGAATATCGGTCATTCGATTGTCCTGAGCGGACGCCTTGCGGGCCATACGGGCAGCGGGCGGGGCGACTCAAGGGTGCGCCGCGCGACGCACCCGCGCGACCCCGGCGGCGATCGCCCCCGGGCGATGCGGGACGATGGTGCCGTGGCAGGTATGAAAGGCAAGCAGACGGTCTGGGACATGGTGCGGTCGCTGGCGGTGATCGGGGTTCTCGTCGCCGGGATCTACCTCTTCGTCCCGCATGACGACAAGGCCGATCCGACGCGCACGGTCGACTACCGGGTGGAGACGATCACGGCCCGGCGCGCGGCCCCGTATCCGCTGGCCGCACCGGTGGGCCTTCCGCAGGAGTGGCGGGCTACCTCGGTGACGTACGAGCGCAAGAACGCCAACGCCTGGCACCTGGGCTTCCTGGACCCGGAGCAGCAGTACGCGGCGGTCGAGCAGTCCAGCGACACCTCTGACAAGTACCTGGAGCGGGTCACCCAGAAGGCCGCGGCCTCGGGGCAGACGCAGCAGGTCGGCGACACGGCCTGGGAGCGCTGGGAGGGCGAGAAGTACGACGCCCTGGTGCGGCGGGAACAGGGTCACGTCACCGTGGTGACCGGTACCGCCTCCTTCGAGAAGCTCGGCGAGCTGGCGGCGGCCCTGGAGTTCAAGCAGGGCGGCTAGTGCTCTGACGGCCGGGGCCGGTCCCGCGGCCGGTCCTCGGCGGCGCGGCCCTCGCCGGCCATGAACCGCCAGACCAGGGCGTGGCCCAGGACGATCAGGCCGATCAGCATCAGCGCTTCGGCCTGGATCGGCCGCAGTCCGAAGGGCTCGGCGAGCTCGGGGAAGGCCCCGATCGCCGCGATCAGGGCGTAGAGCAGCGCCGCCGCGGCCTGCTGCCAGATCAGGAACCGGTTGCCGCGTGCGCGGGCCAGCAGCCGCAGGGTGCACCCGCAGCCGACCGCCGCGAGGACGATGAAGGCGGCCCGCCAGACCTGCGGCTGTTCGGCGCCGCCGATCTGGGCGAACAGGCCCATCAGGGCGGGCAGCAGGAACGACAGGTAGATCCCGCCGACGACCCGCCGCAGGGCGGGCTCGCGCATCCAGTCGTGGTGGCTCTGGACGACGTTCCACCACAGGCCGACCAGGGTGAAGCAGGTGGCGGAGAAGAGGGCGTAGAAGGTACTGACATCCATGGACGACGAGGGTGGCAGCGCCGCCGGCTCCCGCAGTGGTCCCACGCCCGTCGCCCGCCCCGGTCCCGCCGGTACGGACCAGGTGGCACCGGCCGCGACGCACGGAGGAGGGCCGTGTGTCCCGGGGCCCCGGGACACACGGCCCTCCTCCGTGCGTGTTCGTGCGCGCTCAGATGGTGGTGACGACCTCGTCGAACGCCAGGCGCGGGGAGCGCGGGAACCACGCGTCCTCACCCGGCCTGCCGATGTTGACGACCATGATCGGCGTGTGGTCGTCGTCCAGGAACTCCTTCTGGATGCCGGCGAAGTCGGCGCCGGTCATCGGGCCCGCGGCCAGGCCAGCGGCGCGGACGCCCATGATGAAGTACGCGGCCTGCAGCGAGGCGTTGACCAGCGAGGACTGCTCGCGGGCCGGGCGTTCGGCGAAGAAGAGGTCCTTGGCCTGCGGGAAGTGCGGCAGCAGCTGGGGCAGCTCCTCGTGGAACTCGTTGTCCGCGGAGAGGATCGCGACCAGCGGCGCGGCCAGCGTCTTGGCCTGATTGCCCTCGGCCATGTGCTGAACGAGGCGCTCGCGGGCCTCGGCGGAGCGGACCAGCGTGATGCGCAGCGGCGTGCCGTTGAAAGCCGTGGGGCCGTACTTCACCAGGTCGTAGATCGCCTGGACCTGCTCCTCGGTCACCGGCTCGTCGGAGAACGAGTTGGCGGTGCGGGCCTCGCGGAACAGCAGGTCCTGCGCGGCGGAGTCAAGTACGAGAGACATCGGGAAAGCCTTCTTCCGAGCGGAGGTGAAGCGATGCCCATGACTTTACGGCGGAGATAGATTAACTTTCAACTAAATGGCTCTCGCCGTGACCGGGATCACCCCTCCTCCGCCGCCTCGCGCGCCGCCAGCGCCGAGTCCAGCCGGGCCCGGGCCCCCTCCAGCCAGTGCCGGCACACCTTCGCCAGCTCCTCACCGCGCTCCCAGAGCGCGAGGGACTCCTCCAGCGAGGTCCCCCCGGCCTCCAGCTTGCGGACCACCTCGATGAGCTCGTCGCGGGCCTGCTCGTACCCCAGCGCCGTTTCGGCCTCAGCCATTCCCTGTTCCACCCTGTGTGTGTAGTGACGACGACGAAAGTGTGGTGCGACCGCGACCGCGACCACGACCACATGAGCGCGGCAACGGTCCGCTACTCCGCGGCGGCCGCCCCGTCCGTTTCCCGTCCCGCGGCCGCGGCGGCCGCCTCGGAGGAGACCTCCACCCGGAAGGTGCCCTCCGCGACCCTGGCGCGCAGCACCTCACCCGCCGACACCTCCTGCGGCGAGCGCACCACGTGGCCGTCGGCCCGCTGCAGCACGGCGTACCCGCGCTCCAGCGTCGCGGCCGGCGACAGCGCCACCACCCGCGCCAGGGTGTGGGCGAGCTCCGAGTCGGCCCGGTCCAGCAGGTGCCCCAGCGTGCGCCTGCCGCGCGCCAGCAGCGCGTCCAGCTCCTCCTCCCGCATCTCCACCATGCGCTGCGGGTGGACGAAGACCGGCCGGGCCAGGGCGTGCGCGAGCCCCCGCTCCTCCCGGTCGAGCAGGGAGTTCACCGCGCGCAGCCCGCGGCCCTGCAACTGGCGTACGCGCTCCAGCTCCTCGCCGACATCCGGGACCACCTTCTTCGCGGCGTCCGTGGGCGTGGACGCCCGCAGGTCGGCGACCAGGTCGAGCAGTGGGGAGTCCGGCTCGTGGCCGATCGCCGACACCACCGGGGTACGGGCCGCGGCGACGGTGCGGACGACCTCCTCGTCGGAGAACGGCAGCAGGTCCTCCACGCTGCCGCCACCGCGCGCCACGATGATCACGTCGACCTCGTCCAGCGCGTCGAGCTCCTCGACCGCCCGGACCACCTGCGGCACGGCGTGCACGCCCTGCACGGCGACGTTGCGCACCTCGAAGCGGACCGCCGGCCAGCGGCGCCGGGCGTTCTCCAGGACGTCGCGCTCGGCCGCCGAGGCCCGCCCGACCACCAGCCCGATCAGCTGCGGCAGGAAGGGCAGCGGCTTCTTGCGCTCCGGTGCGAACAGGCCCTCGGCAGCCAGGGACCGCTTCAGCCGCTCCAGCCGCGCCAGCAGCTCCCCGATGCCGACGGGCCGTATCTCCGTCGCCCGCAGGGACAGCTGCCCGCGCGGGGCGTACCACTCGGGCTTCGCCAGCAGGACGACCCGCGCGCCCTCGGAGACGACGTCCGCGACCTCGTCGAAGACCTGGCGGAAGCAGGTCACGCTCACCGAGATGTCGTGCGACGGATCGCGCAACGTCAGGAAGACCACCCCCGCCCCCGGCCGCCGCGAGAGCTGCGTGATCTGCCCCTCCACCCACACCTGGCCGAGCCGCTCGATCCAGCCCCCGATGAGCCGGGACACCTGGCCCACCGGCAGCGGCGCCTCCGCGGACGTATTCAGACCCATGTGCGCAGGCTATCCGGCGCCGCCGACAGTGCGTCAGGCCCCGGCGCCGGTGTCGCCCGGCAGGTCCCGCCGCCCCCGCTGGACGACGAGCACCGCCAGGCCCGCCGCCAGCCACACCGCCCCCACCAGCTGCGCCGTCCGGGACGCCTCGACGATCACCGCGACGGTCACCGCCGCCCCGAGCACTGGCAGGACGAGGTGCTTCCACCAGTGCGGCGGGCCCTCCCGCCGCCGGACCACGAACCACCCCACCACCGACGCGTGCAGCAGAGTGAACGCCACCAGCGCCCCGACGTCGACCACGGACACCAGATGGCCGAGCCCGTCATCGCGCCGGGCCGCCCACACCGCGGCCACCAGCGTCACGGCCGCCGCCACCAGCAGGGCGGCCCGCGGGGTGCCGTCCGAGGTCCGCGCCAGCACCCGCGGCAGCCGCCGCTCCCGGGCCATTGCGAACACCAGCCGCCCGGCCGCCGCCTGCCCCGCCAGGGCGGCGAAGGCCGCCCCGACCGCCTTGCTGATCGCCACCAGGTCGTGCAGCCAGAAGCCGACCGAGGACTCCGCCGCGGTGTAGAAGGCCGGGCCCTGCCGCGCCGGATCCGCCGCCAGCTCCGCCGCGGACACCGGCATCAGCAGCGCCGCCAGCCAGCCCTGGACGACGAACAACGCCCCGGCCAGCACCAGGCAGAACAGCAGCGCCCGCGCCACCCGCTCCGATCCGCCCGTCACCTCCTCGGCGAACGAGGCGACGGCGTCGAAGCCCAGGTAGGACAGGACCGCGACCGACACCGCGCCCAGCACCGCGGCCGTGCTGAAGCCCAGCGAGCCGTCACCGGTCAGCGGTGAGAGCCAGCCGCGCCGGGGTCCGTCCTGGACCAGCACGGCCACCGCGGCCACCACGAAGACCAGCAGCACCAGCACCTCCATGACCAGCACGGCGAACCCGACCCGTGCGGCAGCCCGCACGCCCCACAGGTTCAGCGCGGTGGTCACCACGACCGCCAGGGCCGTCCACACCCACCGGGAGACCCCCGGCACCAGGGCGTTCATCGCGATCCCCGAGAAGAGGTACGCGACCGCGGGGATCAGCAGGTAGTCCAGCATCGCCATCCACCCGGCGATCAGCCCCGGACCCGCACCCAGGCCCTTGCGGGCGTAGGTGAAGACCGAACCGGCCTGCGGGGCCACCCGCACCATCTGGGCGTAGGAGAAGGCGGTGAGGGCCATCGCCACGGTCGCCACGAGGTAGACCAGCCCGACGGCGCCGTGCGACCTGGCGTCGAGCGCGCCGAAGACCCCGACCGGGGCCATCGGGGCGATGAACAGCAGCCCGTAGACGACCAGGTCCCGGAAGCCGAGACTCCGTCGCAGGGTCGAGGGGGCCGCGGGCGCCGGGGCCCCGCCGGAATCCGTCGCGGACGCCATCAGTCCTCCGGGTGAGGGGTGGGACGTTCTTGCGGGACCCCCTCCGGCCGGCCGGTGCCGAACGGGCGACGTTCGGCCTCCGGGAGACCCCCGTACGATGGAGGCTATGACTGCTCCCGCCCCTGCGCCCGCATCCCGCCGTGTCCTGCTCGCCGCGCCCCGCGGCTACTGCGCGGGCGTGGACCGAGCCGTGATCGCCGTCGAGAAAGCCCTTGAGCAGTACGGGGCGCCGGTGTACGTCCGCCACGAGATCGTGCACAACAAGTACGTCGTCCAGACCTTGGAGCGGAAGGGCGCCATCTTCGTCGAGCGGACGGAGGAGGTGCCCGAGGGCAACATCGTGATGTTCTCCGCCCATGGCGTCGCCCCGGTCGTGCACGAGGAGGCGGCGCGCGGCAGGCTCGCGACGATCGACGCGACCTGCCCGCTGGTCACCAAGGTGCACAAGGAAGCCATCCGGTACGCGAACGAGGACTTCGACATCCTCCTCATCGGCCACGAGGGCCACGAGGAGGTCATCGGCACCTCCGGCGAGGCCCCCGACCACATCACCATCGTCGACGGCCCGCACGACGTGGACAAGGTCACCGTCCGCGACGAGTCGAAGGTCGTCTGGCTCTCCCAGACCACGCTGTCCGTCGACGAGACCATGGAGACCGTCGACGCGCTGAAGACGAAGTTCCCGCTGCTCGTTTCGCCGCCCAGTGACGACATCTGCTACGCCACCTCGAACCGGCAGGCCGCCGTCAAGGTGATGGGCGCCGACTCCGACCTGGTCATCGTCGTCGGCTCGAAGAACTCCTCGAACTCGATCCGGCTGGTCGAGGTCGCCAAGGACGCGGGTGCCAAGGCCGCGCACCTCGTCGACTTCGCGAGCGAGATCGACGAGGCCTGGCTGGAGGGCGTCAGCACCGTCGGCCTCACCTCGGGCGCCTCGGTGCCGGAGGTCCTGGTCGAGGAGGTCCTGGAGTGGCTCGCCGCGCGCGGCTACGCGGACGTGGAGATCGTCAAGACGGCGGAGGAGCACATCACCTTCTCCCTGCCCAAGGAACTCCGGCGTGATCTGCGGGCCGAGGCCGCGGAACTGGTCGCCGACAAGTAGCTCGTTTCGTACGGTATGTCCATGCAGATCTTCGGCGTGGACATCGGCGGATCCGGGATCAAGGGCGCTCCCGTGGACCTGGAGCAGGGCGCCCTGGCGCAGGAGCGCCACAAAGTGCTGACACCGCAGCCGGCCACCCCCGACGGGGTGGCCGGCTGCGTCGTCGAGGTGGTGCGCCACTTCGGCTGGGACGGGCCGGTCGGGGTGACCTTCCCCGGCGTGGTCACGGGCGGCGTCACCCGCACGGCGGCCAACATGGACAAGTCCTGGATCGGTGTCGACACGGCGGCGCTGCTCTCGGGCGAACTCGGCGGCCGGCCCGTCACGGTGCTGAACGACGCGGACGCGGCGGGCGTCGCGGAGATGACGTACGGCGCCGGGCGCGGGCGGAGCGGCACGGTCATCCTGCTCACCCTGGGCACGGGCATCGGGAGCGCGCTCTTCACGGACGGGCGGCTGGTGCCCAACACCGAACTGGGCCATCTGGAGCTGAAGGGCCACGACGCGGAGACCCGGGCGTCGGTGAAGGCCAAGGAGGACGGGGACCTCACCTGGGAGCGCTGGGCGCACCGGCTGAGCAGGTACATGCAGCACGTGGAGATGCTTTTCTCCCCCGACCTCTTCATCCTCGGCGGGGGCGTCAGCCGCAAGCCGGACAAGTTCCTGCCCCTGATCGAGGGCGTCCGCGCCGAGATCGTCCCGGCCAGGCTGCAGAACAACGCGGGCATCGTCGGAGCGGCGATGGCGGCGAAGGCGGCGAGCGCGTAGGAGGTACACGCAAGGCGGCGCACGAGGAGCCGGGGGAGGCCCTGGGGGAGCCGCCCTCGGTCAGGCGACGCGACGGGGGAGGCGGCGCCGGCCGATGAGCACGGCCTTGCGCACCAGCGCGATGAGGGCGGCGACGAGCGTCCCTGCGTACAGCCAGCCGGCGTGCAGGGACAGGGCGGAGACCAGCCCCATCAGCTGGCCGCCGAAGCCGCCGGAGCCGCCCGAGATGGGCCACACTCCGGCGGCGAAGGCGATGGGTACGCCGATCGGCGCGGTGATCAGGTCGGCCGGCCGCACCCAGAGCGCGGTCGCGGCCGCCACCGGTGGGAAGAGCAGCCCGTAGACGAACAGCGAGGAGTCGAAGAGCAGCCAGCAGATCCCGCCGACGAGCACCATGGAGGCGCACGCGAAGAGCCCGCCGCCCAGGCCGGTCAGCCGGGGGCGGGGCATCCGGCGCGCGGGCGCCGGACGCGGGGCGCCGCCACCCTGGGCGGGCACGCCCGTGGGCCGCGGGCCTCGGCGCTGGGCCGGGGGTCGCTGCGGGTGAGGGGCCGGTCGCGTCCTGTGTTGCTCCACCCCACCAAACTAGGCGGGAGGGCGGCCGGATCCGGGCCCGGACACGCGTACATCGACCGCCACTCATCGGAAAGTAAACTGTCCGCTGGCCCACTCCCGGGCCGCCGCCCCCTCCAGCTACGGGAAGTCGCCAACGTGTCGCTCACGATCGGAATCGTCGGCCTGCCGAATGTCGGCAAGTCGACCCTGTTCAACGCCCTGACCAAGAACGACGTGCTGGCGGCCAACTACCCGTTCGCCACCATCGAGCCGAACGTCGGCGTCGTCGGCGTCCCGGACCCGCGCCTGGCCGTCCTCGCGGGCATCTTCGGCTCGCAGCGGGTCCTCCCGGCGACCGTCGACTTCGTCGACATCGCGGGCATCGTGCGCGGTGCCTCGGAGGGCGAGGGCCTGGGCAACAAGTTCCTGGCGAACATCCGCGAGTCGGACGCCATCTGCCAGGTCATCCGGGCCTTCAAGGACGAGAACGTCGTGCACGTCGACGGCAAGGTCTCGCCGAAGGACGACATCGAGACGATCAACACCGAGCTGATCCTCGCCGACCTCCAGTCCATCGAGAAGGCGATCCCGCGCCTGACGAAGGAGTCCCGCCTCCAGAAGGACAAGGTGGCGGTCCTCGCCGCGGTCGAGTCCGCCCAGAAGATCCTGGAGGGCGGCGAGACCCTCTTCTCGAAGGGCATCACCAAGGGCACCGAGCAGGGCGACCTGCTGCACGAGCTGCACCTGCTCACGACGAAGCCCTTCCTCTACGTCTTCAACGTCGACGAGGACGAGCTGACGGACGACGCCTTCAAGGCGGAGCAGTCGGCGCTGGTCGCCCCGGCCGAGGCCATCTTCCTCAACGCCAAGCTGGAGGCTGATCTCGCCGAGCTGGACGACGAGGAGGCCCTCGAACTCCTCCAGTCGGTCGGCCAGGACGAGCCGGGCCTGGCCACCCTGGGCCGCGTCGGCTTCGCCACGCTGGGCCTGCAGACCTACCTGACGGCCGGCCCGAAGGAAACCCGCGCCTGGACCATCAAGCAGGGCGCGACGGCCCCGGAGGCGGCCGGCGTGATCCACACCGACTTCCAGCGCGGCTTCATCAAGGCCGAGGTCATCTCCTTCGCGGACCTGGTCGACTGCGGCTCGGTGGCCGAGGCCCGCGCCAAGGGCAAGGCCCGCATGGAGGGCAAGGACTACGTCATGCAGGACGGCGACGTGGTGGAATTCCGCTTCAACGTGTGACGTACCGTCAAAAACTGTGCCCGACCCGCTTGCTGGCAGGTCGGGCACAGGTGTCTGTCCGCGTGGAGTCCTTGCCCTGTGACGTGGGGCGGCGGCAGGTCTGGTCGGCGTCAGGCTGCCTCAGACCTTGACGACTTCCACGGAAGGGCCGCACAGGAGTGTCAGGTCCTCGGGGTCGGACGTGAGGACGGTGACCGGCCGGGGTGCGTTGCGCGCGATGACGGCGAAGGCGGCATCGATGGCGTACTTGTGGCCGTGGAGGTGATGGGCGCGCAGAAGCGCGGCGGCCTGGTCGGTGACCTCTTTGCTGACGTCGTGAACGTCGACGCGGGAGAGGACCCACTTGATGCGGGCGGGATGGATGCGCTCGTAGTCGGCCTCGAGGGTGGTCATGGCGCTGGTGGCGACGCGGACACCCTCTTCCGATGCCGCTTGGACCAGAGCCACGACGGTGCGGTCCTTGCGGTAGAGCTTCGAGAGTCCTTCGCTGTCGAGCAGGAGCGTGCCGGGCATCAGGCGGCGGCCCCGCCGGCCTGTCGGTGGTCGTGACGCAGCAGCGCCCGGGCGGCCTCGACCTCCTCGCGGGTGAGGGCTTCGTTGTCGGTCTCGAAGTCGGCGACGATCTCCCGGAGCTTGTCCATGGCGACCCTCTGTTCGAGAGCCTCGGCGACGTAGGCGGAGAAACCGCCAGGCCCGACATGGGCGCGTACGGCCTCGGCGAGATCCTCGGGCAGGCTGATCGAGTACTTCCTGCTACCACTCATGACGCCAATCCTACCGGCGGTGGTAACTCTTCGCGAGGTGGACGGCCTCACGGACAGACCGGTCGCAGTGGGTCGGCGGGGAGATGCGATCGACGTTCCACGGGCTGGGCTGGTCCGTGGCGAAGTCCACCCCGCTCAGCAAGAAGCCATCCCCTTCAGGGTCGGAAGAGTCACCAGGGATCGCAGGCGCCGCCGAATCAGGCGGCGCACACTGAGGTGAGTGCGATCCGCTCCGCGAGGTGATCCGATGCGCCGCATCCTGTCTGCCGGTTGCTCCTCTCTCCTGGCGCTGGCGCTCGCAGGGGCGGGTGGCTGTGGCTCCTCCGGTGAGAGGAAGGTGGAAACGGGTCCGACGGTCACGAGGGCCCAGACCGTCACAGCGGAGCCGACGCCCACTCCCACGCCGCCTTCCACCCCGCCGAAGCCGACTGCAGCTCCCACTGCTGACGCGGCCTCCACTGTCGAGGCGTATTTCGCTGCCATCAATGCGCGCGACTACCGACGAGCGTGGGACCTCGGGGGCAAGAACCTTGGCGGCTCTTACGAGTCCTTCCAGGCAGGCTTTGCCGACACCGTTCAGGACACCGTCCGCATCGTCGATGTCCAGGACGGCGCGGTCACGGTCACGCTCGACGCCCTGCAGGCGGATGGGACCGTGCGTTCCTTCGAGGGCACGTACGAGGTCAGGAACGGGGTGATTGTCGACGCCGACGTACGGCTGGTGAGCCCGACGCCGGAGAGCGCAGCACCGACAGTGCCGGAGGACACCATCCGCTCATATCCCCCGGGTCCTCCTGCGGGCGTTCCCGGCGTCGACTGCTCAGACCTTCCTGGTCCCGTTTGGGTAGGCCCCTCAGACCCTCACCGCCTCGACCGCGATGGTGACGGCATCGGCTGCGAACTCGACTGAAGCCCCGGACACCGGCAGCGTCTGGGTGCATGGCATGGGTACGACGCGGCCCAGCATCTCGGGCTACGGAAGTGACCAGCTGTCGGCGAACGCACTGGAGGCCGGTCCAGCGGCGCTTTCTCGGTCTCGGAGCCCCGGCCGGTCCGCAGCCAGTCCGCAGGACACCCGTAAACGGCCGGATGGGTGCTGGATCAGCTGAGCGACCATCAGTCATTTCCCCTCTCGGATGACACCAAGAGTGGTACGTTATTGAGTACCACTTGATGGGAGGGTTGAAGTCATGTCCATCACCGCGAGTGAAGCCCGCAAGGAACTGTTTCCGTTGATCAAAAAGGTCAACGAGAACCATGAGGCCATCGAGATCGTCTCCAAGCACGGCAACGCGGTGCTTGTCTCGGCCGAGGACTACACGGCGCTGCGCGAGGGGTCCTATCTGCTGCGCTCGCCAGCGAACGCCCGGCGGCTGCTCAAGGCGTACGAGAACGCCCTGTCGCACATCAACGTGTCGGAGCGTGAGCTGATCGATCCCGAGTCACCGGACGCAGGTGCGGGTGCCGCGTGAGGCTCGTCTTCGAGGATCAGGGCTGGGAGGACTACACGCCCTGGCTCAAGAACGACCGCAAGATGCTCGCCCGGATCAACAAGCTCATCGAAGATCTCAGGCGTGATCCGTTCACTGGCATCGGCAAGCCGGAGCCGCTGAAGTATCACCTGCCTGGGGCCTGGTCACGACGGATCGACGAAGAGCACCGCCTCGTCTATCTGGTGACGGAAAAGGAGATCGTCATTCTCGCTGCCCGGTATCACTACTGATCGGTGAGTGTCCGGTGTGCTGGGACGTCTCTCCCATGCGGGGATGGCCTACTTTAGCCTCGGTTTTCGCAGGGGGGATCCGGTCGCCTCGGCGTTCGCATGGCGCGTGGCGCTCATGGGCGCCATGAGTCTCCTCGATCGAGGCTTGGCTGGGGCGCCCCGGCAATACCTGGGAGTACTACCGCGAGTTGCAGCGTCGGGGGGCCATCTACCGCCCCGACCAGGACGTCTCCGATTGGATCCGTTTCAACCTCACCGCTTACCACCAGCAAGCGCAGGCCGTACGCAATCGCCTGGATCGTTCGAGTCGGGTGTGACTCCTGCTGGGTGAGTTCGCGGAGGGCCGGGGGCTGGACGAGAGGGTGGTTTCCGCCTTGCACGATGTGGCGATGTCCGGACGGGTGCGTCGTACACGCTACGAACGAACGGAGGACCTGAGCCTGCAGCGGGCCCAACGCGACCTGCGGGACCTGGTCGCGGGCGAGGTCCTGACACCGGTCGGCCGCACCCGTGCCCGCTTCTACACCGCCGGCCCCGCCTTTCCGGGGTCGGCTCTGGAAGCGGCCCGGACGCCGTTGGCGCTGGCTGATCCGTACACGCACTGAGAGCAACTCGCGAAACTGTCGAATCAGTCACGATGGGTGGTGCGGAACAGGCGCACTCAGGGCACGTGCAACTTGTTGCTCGCTCCGCTGCCCATGGCCGGCGGAGCTGGACCCCGTCCCAGGAGCAGATGGGGCAGATCTCGTACGAGCCGGGCATCGTGCTCAGCGCGGGGTGTCCGCAGCATGGGCAGGGGTAGCGGTCGCCCACCTGGGCAGTCTCCTTGCCGTCCCGCCGGTGCGTCATGGATTTCTCGGCCTCCGCCCGCCCGGCCAGTCCGCAGCCAGTCCGCAGGACACCCGCAAACGGCCGTCGGGAGCCAACGTACGCAAACCACGAAATCCCAGGTCAGGCCCCTGCGCGGGGCTCCGCCGCAGGTCAGGATCGGGCTTTAGGCATTCCGCTTCAACGTCTCATCGCGTATCCAGACGCGGCCTGACCTGCGAGGATGCAGGTCAGGCCCTTCTGCTGTCCGCGACAGTCCGCAGAACTGGGAGCAGCTACGTGTCGTAGACCGTGGAGCGGTGTCCGACGTGTACGACCCACACCACCAGCTCCCCGTTGTCGATCGTGTAGACGACGCGGTAGTCGCCGACCCGTAGGCGGCGGCGCTCGGGCTGGGAAACGAGTGCCGTGGTGTTGAAGCCGAAGGGGTCGCTCTCCAGCTCTGTCAGTTTGGCCAGGATGCGAAGCGCCATGTCACGCGGGATCTTGCGCAGTTCGGCCTGGGCCTCGGGCCGGAACACCGTGCGATAGTCACTCACTGCGTGCCAGCGTCTCCCTCATCACGTCCTCGATCGGGACGCCGACGGCCGGGCTCGCCATGCGCTCGTCGATGATGCGGTTGATCTCACGCTCTTCCCACTCCTGGTACTTGCGCAGCACCTCGATCGAGACCACGGCGGCGACCTGCTTTCCGCGACGGGTGATGACAGTGGGCACGTCGTCGCGGTCGGCCCGTTCGACGACTTCGGCCAAGTGGGCGCGTACGTCGCGGATGGACTCTATGGGCAGCGGCTGAGTCATGCCTCAAGGGTACCGAGTGTGCCATGTGTACACAACGCGATCGCATGCACTCGTCGCCTATGTACGGAGCCAACGGCTACGACGGCGGGCTGGGTGACGTCGGGTACGCGCGGCTCGACGCGATACGTGCCGTGAGGCAGAGGGAGACCGTGCCCACTGAACGGAACATCCGCACCAGTTTCGCCTTCTACCCGCCTCAGGGCGACGGCGGAGCATGGCGTGCCACTGCCGAGTGCCCGGAGAGGGCTCTGCGGGAGGCATTCCCTGAGCCCATCGTGGAGTACCGGATCTCGGCCATCCACAGCGTTCCCGTCCTCGATTTTGAGATCGAGCCGGCACCCGGCGTATGGATCGACGGGATGGCGTCGATGCCTCAGCCCGACTATGCCTATATCACCCTGACCGATGTGAAGGCTGGCGGAGCCGCTGTCTTCGCGCGGTGGCTCCGGGGCTCCTTCGTGCCTGCACCCCACCTCGTCTGGTTCGCGAGCAGCCTCGCTGTGGCGAACGGCGAGCAGCGCTGGTGGCCGCTGCCTGCCGAGGGGGCGCGACGAAGACATCGCCCCGGAGCTGTGCGGGCACCTCGACTCCGTCGAGACCCCGTAGGCCCGTCCGCAGACAGTCCGCAGGACACCCGTAAGGCACCGTCGGGCCCCAACACACGCCAATGGAGAAATGCCTGTTCAGGGCCCTGCGCGGGGCTCCGCCGCAGGTCAGGGGCGGGCCGCAGGCGTTCCGCTTCAACGTGTGACCGTATCGCCAGAGGCGGCCTGACCTGCGAGAACGCCGGTCAGGCCGCCCTGCTGTCCGCAGGAGTCCGCAGACCTTCGGAGGTCAGACAGCGCGGATGACGGGAGCGGGCTTGACGTCCTGGGCGTCGATGAGGGCGCGGATGTCGTACGGGTCGGAGGTCCAGATGATCGCCCCGAGACTGGCAGCCATGACGACGACGGTGGCATCGACGATGTCTGCGGTGCCGGCCTTGCCGCAGAGAATGCCCGCGGCCTTGGCGGTTTCGAAGCCCACGGGTGCGACCTGGCACCCCGCGAGGAACTTGCCGAGCCTGACCTGCCGCCGGGAGTCCCGCCATGCCTGGCTGACGACCACGGAAGGCACGTGGATGTCCCTGCCGTCTTCGAGAGCCAGGCTGTGGCGAGCCCACATGCGCCGGTCGTCGTTGTCGATGGCGATCAGCGTACCGGCGTCGTACAGGTAGGGGATGTTCACGCGGCCGATGCCCGCGTGCCGCTGAGGTACTCGGCATCGGCGTCGGCCATCTCGGCGCGTGCGTTGGCGAGCTCCTCCGGGGTGAAGGCGCCGTGCTCCGCCTGCCACTCCTGGATCACCGCCCGCCCGGCCCGCAGTCGCAGCTCTCGTTCGGCTGCTCCGGCGACGAGCCGGGAGAGCGGGATGCCCTCCTCCTCGGCTGCGCCGGCCAGGGCGTCCACCAGGGATTCGTCGAGAGTGATCGTCACCTTCTTGGTAGCCATACTGACACCATAGCGCGGTATGGCGGAGGTTGCGGCGAGTTTCGGTCGGTGGGGTGCCCTCGTGGGTCCGGCCGAGGAACTGCCGCGTCGTGGAGCTCGCCCTTGTTTCAGCGCTCCAAGGCCGTACGGGTCAGCGCGCCACTGCCGGCGGGGGTGGTGGGAGGATGCGGGGACTGCGAGAGAGGGGCGGGACGCGTGGCGCGTGGTGAACGGGACACGGTCGCGAGGGGAGCGCGACTCCACGAGGCGGCGCAGGCAGTGGCCGGTGACCACGCCAGGGCGGTCGAGGCGGGCGGGCGGTGCTCAAGCCGATTCACGACGCGGCGGTTACGCGGGAGCTCGACGCCATCCCCGTCGCCCGGCTGCAGGACGTCACCGAAGGACGCCTACGGCTGGGGAACGTAGAGAAGAGTGCCCCGCGCACAGTGGGCCGTGTTCTCGAAGCGGGCCCCTGCCGGTTGCGCCAGATTCCCGGCGGGGGACAGCGCACTGTCGACCAGATGCTTGCCGCAGTTCGTCGGCTTTCCGAGGCCGTGCACGAGACGGTGGCCGTCCCCATTGACGTGGATCGGCTGGAGCCGAGCACTACCGCACTCGTCATGGCCCTGCATGTTCTGGTGGAAGCGGGACCGGACACCCGGCGCGCGGTGGACCGAGCCGCAGCCTTGTCGGAACGACTCGGCGCGCTGTTGGTCGACGCGAGGCTCGCCGCCGGGCCGTTCAGAACGCTTCTGGCCGGTCAGGAGAAAAGGGCGCGCGCCCTGGCGGCGGTCAACGAGATCCGCTTGCTGGTGGAGGAGGCGGAACAGGCGGGCCTGCCTGAGCTGCTCGCCCAGGCATCGGTGGACCTGTTGCGCGGGTCCTCGTCCGACGTCGCGGCCTGGGTGGACTAGGTCTGCCGCGTGCTGGACGGGCGCGGGACGCCCACCTCAAGAATCGCGTTTGCGCAGGTCGGAGCGCTGTGCTGAACGTTCCGCCCGCTTCAACGTCTGATCGCATCAGCAAGGGCGGCCTGACGTGGGGAAATTCTGGTCAGGCCGTTGCGCTTGGCAGTGCGGCCCACGCCCGCTGTCGTACCTGTCGCCGGTACAGGGGGCAGGGGATGTCGCGCAGCTGCTGCTACGTCCGGGTCCAGCCGTTGGCGAAGTCGCATTGGAGGTCCGTCCAGCGGCGCAGCTCGGCGGGGGTGTGGCTGGGGTGGCCGAGGCGTCCCACGCCTCTGACCCAGTGGTCCCAGAGGCCGTCGGGCTCCGTGAAGCGGTCGGCGTGGTGGGTGCCGAGGCGGGAGTCGAGGCGGAGGAGGGCGCCCAGGGCGGCGGGCTGGTCGTAGTGGAGGTCGGTGCGGGGGAGGTAGTGGTCGAGGTAGGTGGTGAGGATCTCGGCGTCGGCGTGTGTGCCGAAGCGGGCTAGGGTGAAGCAGTAGGCGCTGCCGGAGTAGCAGACCTCGCTGGACAGGAGCAGGTTGCCGATGCGTGCTCGGAACCGTTCGCGGCGGTCGACGCCGATCAGCCAGGCGGCGGTGAGGCGCGAGCGCCATTCGTAGCCGAGGAGGGCTGTCAGTTCCTCGTCGGTGATCGCGGCGGCGTCAGCGATCAGGTGTCGGGTAAAGCGTGTGGTGTGCCACCACCGGGGGCCCAGGAACCGCCCGCCGTTCAGTACGAGGTAGCGCGGGAGGCCCCCGTACGTCCTCGTCACGTAGCTCTCGACCACATGGCCGTAGCCGATCTGCTCGGGGCGCTGGGACGGCATGGGCCACCTTTCCGGGTACAGGTCGATACGGTCGATCCGGGTGGGAACGACGAAGACGTGGGGCGACGGGCGTGAGGGGTCAGCGTGTGAGGGCCGCCGCGGCCGGGGAGACCGGCTCCTCCGCCGCGGCCAGGGTCCACCACAGCCCCAGCGTCGCGAAGAGGAACTCCATCACGCGCCGGTGGCCGTGCAGTTCGGACCGGCAGGCCACGAAATCGGGTCTGCTCGGATCGTAGGTGACGTCGACGCGGTCGCCTGCGTGGGTGGAGAAGAGCTGGACGGCCGAATCGGCCGTGACGACGGCGCCGTCGACGGTGGTGTAGCGGTAGCGGGGGCGGACGGTCTGGCTCAGGTGGTGATAAGCGGACCACCTCGACACCGCGGCGGCTGAGCACCACGAGCGGCCGAAGGAGGAAGCCGGCAAGTCCCAGGAACGTCAGGCCGAGGTGGAGGACGAGCAGGGACACCTGGGTGGAGCCGTCGGCCGCGGCGGCCGCTCCGACCGCCGGGCACCCGTACCACGCGGCCGCCGTCGCCCACCGGCGCTTTCGCGGGGACCGGCCGGGTGTCTCGACGCGTTGGACTTCCGACCGGGTCTCCGGGTCGCGGCGCGCGTACTCGACGGCCGTGGTGACCAGGCGCCGGAAGGCGCGCGCGGCCGAGGCGTTGCGGTGGCGCACCGTGTGCACGGTGGTGCTCCGGGACCCGTCGTCACCTTCCTCGCTGAGGTGAAGGTGCACCTGGGCCCAACCGCGGCTCTCCTCGACGTCCACGTGGTGCACGGCGCGCAAGGACGCCACGACCGTGGTGCCGCCCCGATTCACGCTCACCGTGTCGCCGTCGAGGCGAAGGCCGCCCCTGCCCTCGAACAACATGCTGTCCGGTCCGCTCACGCCGTCACCCTAGCCACCTGCGTGTGTCCCGGGAGGCTGGTGCGCCGACGGTGCAGCCGCGGGATGGGAAGTTCCGGAATAAAATGGGTGTAAAGGTACTCCAGGTGGGTCCGGGAGGCGTGATGTCCGTACATCCCGACGCGGCACCGCAGCGCGCGCAGCACGATCCCGAGGACACGCTCAACCAACTCGGGAGCTCCTGGCACTGGGCGCTCGGTGTCGCCCTCGCCACCCTGATCCCGGGCATCCTCGTGCTCGTCTGGCCGGACGAGACGCTGCACATCCTGGCCGTGATCATCGGATTGCAGCTCCTGGTGGCGGGCGGGTTCCGCTTCGTCGGAGCCTTCTCGCACAGCAACGACGCCGGAGGCAGCAGGCTGGCGAGCGTGCTGATCGCGGTCCTGGCCTTCCTCGCCGGCGTCCTCGTCCTGCGTCATCCGATGCAGACGATCGGCGCGCTCTCCCTGATCGTCGGCGTGTTCTGGCTGATCACCGGGCTGCTCACGGCCTACGTCTCGATCGCCGACCGCCTCCTCGTCCACCGGGGCCTGCTCTTCGGTCTGGGTGCCCTCGGCACCGTGGCCGGAATCGTCGTGCTCTGCTTCCCGGTGGACTCCGCGGTCGCCCTGACGCGCCTGCTGGGGTTGTGGCTCGTCCTGCTCGGCGTGTTCGAAGTGGTGATGGCCCTGGTGATGCGTTCCGCCACCCGCAAGGTCGCCGCGCCCAGGTAGGCCCCCAGGCTCCCCCGGGTGCCCGCCGCCCTCCCGCCGCCGTCCGGCCCCGGATCCCGCTACCTTGCGATGCAAGATAGTCGCCCACTATCTTGTGTCGCATGACAAAGGAGCGGTCGGCGACCGATGACCAGCGGCGCAGCCAGCTCCTGCGCGGAGTACTCGACCTCTGCCTGCTGTCGCTCATCGCCGAACGGCCCAGGTACGGATTCGAGTTCGCCGAGGCGCTCGCCGCCCACGGGCTGGAGCTGGTCAGTGACGGCAGCATCTATCCGCTGCTCGCCCGGATGGAGCGGGCGGGGCTCATCTCCTCGTACCGCGCGCCGTCCCCGACCGGCGGCGCCCCGCGCAAGTACTACCGGCTGACCGAGGCAGGGCGGGCCGAACTCGGCCGCGGCCGGGCCGATTGGCACGCCTTCGCCGGACCGGTAGGCCGGATCCTGACCACCGCCATGCCCTTCACGGGGGAGAACACGTCATGACGAACGCGCAGATAATCGCCGCCTGCCGCAGCAACTGGGAGTACCGCGGGATCGACGACGCGTCCGTGCGGGAGATGCTCGACGAGCTCTCCGCACACCTGGAGGACGCGGAGGCCGCGGGTCGCACCGCGCGGAACGTCGTCGGCCCCGACGTACGCACTTTCGCCGCGGCCTGGGCCCGGGCGCGCGCACCGTTCCCGCGCCGGCTGCTGCGCGCGGCCTCCCTCGGCTGCTTCATCGCCGGCTGGGTCCTCCTCATGCCGTTCCTGACCCGATGGACCACGCAGCTGGATGTGACCGCCGGCAACGTCGCCTTCTGGGCGGTTCTCGGCACGGTCACCGTCGCCTGGGAGCTGCGCCGGGGCAGTCTGGGCCTGCTGCGGAGCTGGCTGCTCGGTATCTGCGTCGCGCTGCCCGCGGCCATCCTCATCAGTCGGATCGCCGGCGACGCCACACTGTTCACACTGCCCCTGTGGGCGCCCCCGCTCCTGCTGCTTCCCGGGCTGCCGTACGCCGTCGCCGACGTACGGGCCCGTAGGAACGCCGCCGTCGAGGCCTGACGGCAGAAACCCGGGCCCCGGGTCCCGAGCTGCGGGACTCGGGGCCCGGGTTTCCGCTCCGCGGTCAGAGGCCGCGTACCGAGGCCACCGTGAAGGTGGTCGGGGTGCCCGAGCCGGGGTTCATCGGGCCGCCCCGGTCGAACTGCGAGCGGACCACCAGGACGCGTCCCGGGACGCGCGCCAGGGTCGTGGGGATCTGCAGGGACGGGTCCGTGATCGTACGGGTCAGCCTGGCGCGGGTGCCGTCCGCGCCGAGCCGCCACCGGGTCAGGGTGTTGGTGGTGTTGTGCGCCACCCGCAGCGTGCCGTCGGGGGAGAGGTCGAGGCCGTCGGCGGCCTTCAGGTCCCCACCGGTGAGGGTGACGCGGCGGACGGCGCCGGTCCGCAGGTCGACACGGTAGAGGTCGCCCGCCGTCATGTCGACGGCGAGGAGGTAGCGGCCGGTCCTGTCGGAGGTGATGCCGTTGAGGCTGAAGGTGCCGGCCGGGCGGGGGCGCAGGGCCGGGGTGAGGTCGTAGGCCTCGGTCAGGACGCCGCTGCCGGCGGCCAGCTGACGCGGGGTCACGCGATAGATCACGCCGCGGATGCTGTCGGTCAGGTACGCGGTGCCGTCCGGTGTCAGGGTCAGGTCGTTCACGAAGCGGGCGGTGGATCCCGCGGCCACCTCGAAGTGGGCCAGCCGGGTCCCGGTCGCGGTGTCGTAGACGGCCACGCCCGTGGTGGAGTCCGTGACCCACAGCCGGCCTCGGGCGTCGACCCGCAGGCCGTTGGCCGTGCGGCGGCCGTCGGTGCCGGAGGGCAGGAACACCTCGGCCGCCGCCCGGCCGGGCCGGGCGCGGTAGATGGTGCCGTCCGCGTACGAGCCGACGTAGACCGTGCGCGTGCGGGGGTCTGCGGCAATGCCCTCCGGGTAGACCTTCGCCCCGGGTAGGGAGAAGGCGGTGGAAATCCGGGCGTCGCCGCCCTCCGGGCCCGCCGTCCCGGCCGCTGCCGGAGTCGGCGCCGCTGCTCCGAGGGCGAACACCCCGGCCGCTGCCGCGACCAGGAATGACCTCGCGGCCTGCTGCTTCCGCCTCCGCCTCTCCTGCTGATTCTTCGCCGCCGGTGCCGCCGGTGCCTTCGGCATGGTCTGTCGCGTCATCGCATCCCCCGATGGATGTCCTCTAGTGACTGAACGAATGCGAATCTATGTTAGAGCTCTAATGAATGCAAGGGTCATAGGATGCCGTCATGACCTCCATGGCCCCCGAGGAGCGCATCGGCTCTCATGTGAAGCGCGCCGAGCAGGCGCTTCTCGCGGCGAAGAACGCGGCCTGCAAGCCGGCCGCCGTAACGGTTCCGCAGTACGCCGCGCTGCTCTGGCTGGCCGAGAAACCCGGCATCTCCGCCGCCGCGCTCGCCCGCCTGTGCGGGGTGACGCCGCCGACCATGAACACCGTGCTGAAGAACCTCCAGGAGCGCGGGCTCATCGAGCGGACCCCGCACGAGTGGCACCGCAACGTGCTGGAGACCCGGCTCACCGGCGAGGGGCGCGCCGTCATGGAGCTCGCGGACGCGGGTGCGGTCCGGGTGGAACGGGCGCTCGCCGCCGCATTCACCGAGGAGGAAAGGGAGTTGCTCATCGAGCTGCTCGGGCGGTGCACGGAGGTGCTCGACGCCCAGCGGTGAGAACGCGCTCGCGTGCACCGCCGCGTCCTTTTTTTGCTCGAATTTGGAACTGTGCGGGTGGTTTGCTCATCAGGACTTAGGGGAGACAAGCCGTTCTGCCCTCGGGGGCAGTCAAGACCGTTCGGAGCGAAGTTCGTGCACCAGTACCCGCAGCGCCCGCGGCCTGACGACCAGCCGTCCTACCAGGAGTACCCGCCACAGGGGCACGGCGGACACCAGCAGCACCAGTATCCGCAGCACCAGCACCAGCACCAGCACCAGCACCAGCACCAGCACCAGCATCCGTCGTACGAGACGCCGCAGGCCGGACGGTCCCGGCGCCGCATAGGGATCAGTGCTGTGGTCGCCCTCGCGCTGCTCCTCGGTGGCGGCGGGTTCGCCGCCTGGAAGCTCGACTGGTTCTCGGGCAACGGCGAGGCCGTGACCTTCGGCAAGAACCCGTCCCCGGCCGCGGACAAGCCGGAACCGGGCGCGCCGGCCGCCGAGGTCAAGCCCTCCGGCGACCCCGACGTGCTCATGCCGACGGGTCCGAAGTCGGACTTCAAGCAGACCACCAAGCTCGACGACGGCACGATCATCGCGAAGACCCGCCTCGCGGGCGCGAAGTCCGGGTTCGAAGGCGACGTGTGGGTGTGGGCTCCCAAGGAGTACGACGACCCGAAGTACGCGAAGAGCGGCTTCCCGGTGCTCATCGCCCTGCCCGGCGGCAACGGCTTCCCGGCCAACTACTGGTCCGACCGCAGCCTCGGCCTGCAGAAGGCCATCAGCGACGGCGTCCGCGCCGGCACCAGCCTGCCGTTCATCGTGATCATGCCGGTGCTCAACCCGGACGCGAAGTACTACTACGACGGCTCCGACATCCCCGGCCAGGCCAAGATGGGTACGTGGATCGCCGAGGACGTCCCGGCCTTCACCAAGGCCAACTTCCGTACCTACAAGTCCCGTGACGGCTGGGCCTTCATGGGCTCCTCCTCGGGCGCGTTCGTCGGCATGAAGACGGTCCTGCAGCATCCGGAGAAGTTCAAGGCCGTCATCGCCAGTGGCGGCGAGATCGTCCCCGACTCCCCGCTGTGGAAGGGGCACCAGGCGGAGATGGACGCGAACAACCCGGAGAAGCTCGCCCAGAAGCTGATCGACACGCAGGGACCCGAGGTCTACATCAACTTCCAGGTCGGCACCAAGGAGTCCGGGAAGGAGCGGATGGTGAAGTTCCAGCAGCAGTACGGCAAGGGGCCGGTCAAGACGACCATCCGTGACATCCAGAACGGCGAGCACAACGGCTGGCACTACGTCCGGGGCATGAAGGAAGGCTCCTTGGAGTGGATCAGCAAGGTGCTGAAGGCACCCGAGCCGGCAGCGGGCTGAGCCGGAGATCTCGGCCGGCGGGTGAGGGGCGGATGGCGGGGCGGGGGCTTCGCTGGGCGGTGTTTCGCCGGGCGGCGCGAACCGGACGGACGGGGGACTGACGGGAACCCCCCGGGACAGCTCTGACGCCGTCCAGGTCAGCCGCCGCTCTCCGGAGCCCTGCCCGCGCATTCCGCTCCCGCCCGCACAGACCGTGCCCCGCACCCCGCCCTGCCTCCATCCCCGTGTGCCGCTCCCCGGCGGGTGGTGCTCGCCACGTCACCCCCGTCCCAGGCAACCCGCGCCTTCGTTGGTACCTCTGTAAAGGGTGTAAGGGGGACCGATCGGTCCGGCCCGCGCTCCGAGGCGAGCGCCGGAGAAGGAACGGGACAACAACCGTGCAGCATGACCAGCAAGGCGACGGCCGCCCCACGACCACGGGCAGCCGTCGCCCCCACCGCTTGCGCCTGCTTCTGATCAGCGGCGGTCTCGCGCTCACCCTCGCCGGGGGCGGCGCGGCAGCGTACAAGTTCGGCCTCTTCTCGGACATAGGAGATCCGGTCTCCTTCGGCAAGGTCCAGGAGAACACGGCCACCGCCTCCGAGGCTCTGCCGGAGGTGCTCATGCCCACCGGCCCGGCAGCCTCCTTCGTCCGCACCAGCAGGCTGCCCGACGGCACCCAGATCGGCAGGACCACCCTCACGGGCAAGAAGTCCGGCTTCACAGGTGACGTGTGGGTGTGGGTGCCGAAGGAGTACGACGATCCGAAGTACGCGAGGAGCGGCTTCCCGGTTCTGATCTCGCTGCCCGGCGGCCGGGGCTATCCGACGAACTACTGGGGCACGGGCCCCGGCCTCGGCCTCCAGCAGGCGGTCGCCGACGGGGCCAAGGCGGGCAGGAGCCTGCCCTTCATCCTGATCATGCCGGTGACCAACGCCGACACCAAGCACCACTTCGACGGATCGGACATCCCCGGCCAGCCCAAGATGGGCACCTGGATGGCCGATGACGTCCCCGATTTCGCGAAGGCCAATTTCCGTACCTTCACCTCCCGCGACGGATGGGCCTTCATGGGCTCCTCGGCCGGCGGATTCAACGGCTTCAAGCAGCTCCTGAAGTACCCCGACCGGTTCAAGGCGGCCATCGCGAGCGGGACCGACATCGTGCCCGACTCCCCGCTCTGGAAGGGGAACACGCAGGCCATGGACGCGAACAATCCGGAGAAGCTCGCCGCCAAGCTGATCGACACCAAGGGTCCCGACGTCTACATCAACTTCCAGATCGGTACCAAGGAGACCGGTCGCGAGCAGGCCGAGAAGTTCATGAGGGAGTACGGCAAGGGCCCCGTGCACACTTCGCTCCAGGTGATCCAGGATGGAGAGCACAACGGAAAGTCCTATGTGCGCGGCATGAGGGAGGGCTCCCTGGAGTGGATCAGCAAGGTGATGAAGGGACCGACACCCGATCCCGGCGTGTGACGAGCACGGTGGTGAAGGGGGCATCGGTGGCCGCCGCCGCGGGCGTCGCGGCGGTGTGCGCCATGGCCTTCATGAAGGCGCCCGGCGAGCGGCCGGTGCTCCCCTTCCCCACCGTCGGCGTACTCATGGCCGGCGGCGAGCACTGGTGCACCGCGAGCGTCGTCGACAGCCCCAAGGGCAATGTCGTCGCCACCGCCGCGCACTGCGTCGCCCCCGCGGGCGAGGACGGACAGCCGGGTGAGGTGGCGCACGACGGCCTGGCCATCGGCGAGCTCTCCTTCGCCCCGGCCTTCTCCGGCGAGGGCGACGGCACCCGGCCCCTGGGGGTGTGGAAGGTCGAGGCGATCCACGTCGATGACCGCTGGACCAAGTGGGGCGAGGACACCGCCGACTTCGCGTTCCTCACCATCGAGCCCGACGAGGACGGGCGCAGCGTCCAGGAGGCCGTCGGCGGCCGCGCCGAGGCGCCCAGGCCCGAATGGACCTCCGGCTACGAGCGGGACGTCACCGTCGTCGGCTACCCGGACTCCGGGCACAACCCGGAGAACAGGCCCGTCTCCTGCACCACGCAGACCCGTCACGACGACGAGGACCCCGACATGCTGTACATGAGCTGCGCGGGTTTCTGGACGGGTACCAGCGGCAGCCCCTGGATCGCCGACCGGGGCGGGGCGGACCCCGCCGGGCACCTCATCGGGGTGCTCAGCGGCGGGGACACCGACGTGGACTCCACAGCCGCGCTGTTCGACGAGCGTGCGAAGGCGCTGTACGAGCGGGCCGCGGGGCCGTGAGCCCTTCCCGGGACAGCGCCGCCGTCCGTTCGGTCGGCGCGGGCGTCCGGGCGTCTCAGCCCTTGAGCAGGTCGTTCAGTTCGCCGTACGGGAGCGGGCGCGCGAGCGAGCCGTAGGTGCCGTCGGTGATCAGTTCCTCGGCGGCGCGGCGGACCACCGCGTACGCGGCTTCGGCCACCCAGGAGCCGAGGCTGACGCGGGCGACCCCGAGGGCGCCGAGAGCGGCGACGGGCGGGGCATCGGGGCCGAGGAGGACGTTGAGGGGAGCGTCGATGCCCTTGGCCAGCTCGGCCACGACGGCCGGGTCGAGGACGCCGGGCACGAAGATGCCGGTGGCTCCCGCCCGGAGGTAGGAGGCGGCGCGGGCGAGGGTCTCGTCGAGGCGGGAGGCGGGATCGCCCAGGCCCTTGAGGTAGGTGTCGATCCGGGCGTTGATATAGAGCGGGACCCCGGCGGCGTCGGCCGCGGCGCGGGCGGCCGCCAGGCGCTCGGCGTACTCGGCGGGGGCGCGGGTGCCGTCCTCGATGTTGATCCCGACCGCGCCGGCGGCGATGACGCCGGTGACGGTCTCGCCGACCGCGGCCGGGTCGGCGCCGAAGCCGCCCTCGATGTCGGCGGTGACGGGCAGGGACACGGCCGCGCTCACACGGGCGATCAGGTCGAGGGCGCGGTCGCGGGCGAGCGCGTCGCCGTCCGGGGAGCCGAGGGACCAGGCGACGCCGGCGCTGGTGGTGGCGACGGCGGCGGCCCCGGTGGCCTCCACGATCCGGGCGCTTGCGACGTCCCAGGCGTTCGCCAGGGCGAGGGGGGCGGTGGGGGTGTGCAGTGCGGTGAACGCGGTGGCTTTGGCGGCGAGGCCAACGTGGGTGTTCATGGGGTCAGTTGATCAGACCGGCGGGGCCGCGGCGCGCGGATTTCCGACATCGACCTCGGCCGGTGCGGGGCTCGGCGGATCCGGGGTCCCGCCGGTGCGTCGCCGGGTGCGGCCCCCTCGCGGGGGCGCCGCACCCGGGCCCCCGCGAAGGCCCACCCCGGGGTGTGGCGGGACGGGCCCGGGGTGCGGGTGCTTACCGGGCCAGGCCCGTCTTGGCGCCCGCGCCGCAGAGGGGGAGGACCGCCGTACGGCCCTGCAAGGGGTCGGTCGCGGCCGCCGGGCCCACTGCCGCCCAGCAGGCGGCGGCCGTCGGCTCCACGAAGAGGCCGCGTCGGGCCAGGTCCAGCTGGGCCTCGCGCAGGCGGTCGTCCGGGACGGTGACGAAGGTGCCGCCGGAGGCTCGGACCGCGGCCAGGATCTGGCGGGCGCGCGGCGGCGCCGGGATCGCGATCCCTTCGGCCAGCGTCGGCCGCTGTGCCACCGGAGCGGCATCCTCCGCACCCGCCGCGAACGCGTCGGCGAGCGGGGACACCGCCTCGGACTGGACCGCGATCAGGGCCGGCGGCCTGACACCGCGTCGGGCCAGCTCCTGCGTGGCCAACGCGGCCCCGAGCAGCAGTGTGCCGTTGCCCACCGGCACCACCAGCGCCTCGGGCAGCCGCCGGCCCATCTCCTCCCACACCTCGTACACGTAGGTCTTGGTCCCGTGCAAGAAGTAGGGGTTGAACACGTGGCTGGCGTAGAAGACGCCGGGGGCGTCCGCCTCCTTGCGCGCCGCCAGCGCGGCGGCCTCGCGGCCGCCGGGGATCACGCGGACCACCGCCCCGTGGGCCCGCATCTGCTCGGTCTTCTTCTCCGACGTCCCTTCGGGCACGAAGATCTCGCAGTCGAGTCCGGCCCGGGCGCAGTACGCCGCTACCGATGTCCCTGCGTTGCCGCTGCTGTCCGCCACGACGCGCTGCGGCGCCAGCCGCCGGGCGAGCTCCACGAGCATCACGGCGCCCCGGTCCTTGAAGGACAGCGTCGGCATGAGGAAGTCGAGCTTGGCGTGAATCCGTTCCCCGAGCGGGATCAGCGGAGTGTGCCCTTCCGCCAGGGAGACGGAGAAAGCGCCGGGCAGGGGCAGCACCGGCCCGTACCGCCACAGCGAATTCGGTCCGGCGGAGGGTTCGAGGGCCGCGTCCGGATCCGGCGTGAAATCGAGGTCCCAGGGGCCGCCGCACAGAGGGCACCCCCAAGGAGCGGTCCGGACATCGGCGCGTGTACCGTCCTCGGAGCAGACGTAACCGGGGGGTGCGTGCGTCATGTGCTGAGCGCCTTTGGTCGGTCATGGCCGGTGTATGGCACGGATGTTACGCGTTCGTTGTCCTCGTGTCGGGTCGCGCCGGGGGTGGGTCAACCTTTCGGAGGCGGCAGCCCGTTGGGCCATCTGCTTTGTCATGGCCACGTTTGCGGGGTTCCCGTCATCCCCGCAACGCACCACCTCAGAGGAGAACCCGTCACATGCCAGTGATGCGTCACAGGCGCCGGAAGATCGCCGGTATCACCACGGTCGCGGTCCTGGCGCTGGGCGCCGCCGCACTGCCCGCTTCGGCCGTCGGCGGCGCGCGGGGCGTGGTCCAGAACGCGGGGGCTCCCGGGACCGTGCCCAACAGCTACATCGTGACCCTGAAGGACACCGCGCCCCGCTCGACCAGTGTCCGGGGCAAACTCGTCGCCAAGAAGTACGGCGCGAAGATCGACCGGACCTACAGCGCGGCCCTCAACGGCTACTCCGTCAAGGTCTCCCAGGCGCAGGCCGAGAAGCTCGCCGCCGACCCGGCCGTCCAGTCGGTCGTGCAGAACCGCACCTTCAGCGTCAGCAGCACGCAGCCGAGCCCGCCGTCCTGGGGCCTGGACCGCGTCGACCAGCGGGCCCTCCCGCTGAACCGGAGCTACGGCTACCCGGACGCCGCGGGCGAGGGCGTCACCGCGTACGTCATCGACACCGGTGTCCGCATCACCCACCAGGACTTCGGCGGTCGCGCCTCCTACGGCTACGACGCCATCGACGACGACAACACCGCCCAGGACGGCCACGGCCACGGCACGCACGTCGCCGGCACCGTCGCCGGATCGGCCCACGGCGTGGCCAAGAAGGCCAAGATCGTCGGCGTCCGCGTCCTCGACAACAACGGCTTCGGCACGACCGCCCAGGTCGTCGCGGGCATCGACTGGGTGACCCGCAACGCCGTCAAGCCCGCCGTCGCCAACATGTCGCTCGGCGGCGGCGCGGACACCGCGCTGGACACGGCCGTCCGCAACTCCATAGCCTCCGGCATCACCTACGCCGTGGCCGCGGGCAACGAGTCCGCCAACGCCTCCACCAAGTCACCGGCACGCGTCGCCGAGGCCATCACCGTCGGCGCCACCACCAGCTCCGACGCCAGGGCGAGCTACTCCAACTACGGTCCTGCCCTGGACCTCTTCGCGCCGGGCTCCGCCATCACCTCCGCGTGGAGCACGAGCGACTACGCGACCAACACCATCAACGGGACTTCGATGGCCACGCCGCACGTCGCGGGTGCGGCCGCCGTCTACCTCTCGCAGAACCCGGCCAGCACCCCGGCGCAGGTGGCCACGGCGCTGATCGGCTCCGCCACCTCGAACACGGTGAGCGGGCCCGGCACCGGTTCGCCGAACCGCCTGCTCCACGTCACCGCCCTGGGCCCCGTCCCGCCGGGCAAGCGGTTCGAGAACACCGCCGACCACGCGATCAACGACAACGCCACCGTCGAGTCCCCGATCACCGTCAGCGGTGTCGTCGGCAGCGCCCCGACGACGCTGAAGGTCCCGATCGACATCAAGCACACGTACATCGGCGACCTGAAGGTGGATCTGGTCGCGCCGGACGGCACCGTGTACACCCTGCACAACCGCAGCAACGGGGGCGCCGTCAACATCATCAGGACCTTCACCGTGAACGCCTCCTCCGAGACGGCGCCGAACGGCACGTGGAAGCTCCGGGTGAACGACAACGCCACCGGCGACACCGGGAAGATCGACTCCTGGGCCCTCCAGTTCTGAGGAGCCCGGTCGGCGGTGCGTGAGCCGTAGGGGAACAGCGGGGGCGACCGATGGACGGTCGCCCCCGCTGCGTACTATTCGCGCATCCGTTCGCGCCCGCCGCGGTGCCTCCTGGCACCCCGCGATGCCCTCTGCCACCTGCGATGGAGTCCGACCCCTTGAGCATCCCGCCGAGTCCTCCTCCCGGATCGGGCCACTCCTGGCCCCCGCCGTCGCCGCAGCAGGGGTGGGGATGGGGGCCGCCGCTCGGCCAGGGGCAGCAGCCGCCGTCGCTCAACGGGTTCGCGCTCGCCTCGCTGCTCGCCGGACTGCTGTGCTTTCCGCCGCTCGGCATCGCCTTCGGCATCGCGGCGCTGGTGCAGATCGCGAGGAAGGGGGACACGGGCAGGGCCCTGGCGATCACGGGGCTCGTGGTCTCCGTCGTGATGACCGGTGTGATGGTGTTCGCCCTCGGCCGGCTGGTGGAGACGGTCCCCGGCCGGCTGGACAGGCCGACCGGCTACGACGAGGTCGAGGGCGAACTGAGGGACATCGACGACCTGAAGGCGGGCGACTGCTTCAACGTCCCCGGCGGGGACCTGTTCGACGAGCGGCCCCTCACGTACGCGGTCGACTGCTCCCGCGTGCACCACGGCGAGGTCACCGCGTCGATGACGGTGGGCACCGCGGACGCACCCGGCTCGGCGGGGGCCGACCGGGCGTCGGAGGACGCCTGCTGGAAGGCCCAGGACCAGTACGCGATGGACACCTGGGCGCTGCCCGAGTTCGCGGAGATGTTCTACTTCGCGCCGTCGCGTGCGTCGTGGCGCCAGGGGGACCGGCGCCTGATCTGTGTGATCGGTACGGCGGAGGAGGAGTGGAGCGGCAGCCTGCGGCGGGACGCGGGCATGCTCCGGCCGGAGCAGGCGGCCTTCCTGCGGGCGGCCAACGGCGTGGAGTTCGTCATGAGCAGGCCGCCCGAAGAGGACGTCGAGGACGCGCTCCACCGCTACGGGGCGTGGGCCCGCGAGATGGATGCGGTGCTGGGCGAGGAGGCGAAGGTCCTCCAGCAGGACGCGACCCGGCCGGGGCTGGAGAAGATCGTGCCGGTGCAGCTCAAGGAGATCGAAGTGGCCCGCGCGGCCTGGCAGGGCGCCTCCCGGGCGAAGACGGCGGCGGAGTTCGACCGGCTGTGGGACCGGGCGATGGCCGCGATGTCCCTGGAGACGGAGCGGGCGCTGCGCGGTGCGTACGGACTGTCGACCCAGATCCCGCGGTGGCTGGAGGAGGACCAGCAGAGCACACAGGACCCGGAGGGCGGGCCCGGCCGGGCGCCCTCGTCGGAGGCGGTGTGACGCTGCCGGGGTAACGCGCGGTAACGGGTTTGAGTGACCTGGCTTCATCACTTCGGGTGAAACCCTGGCCCTTGCTTGCGGTCCACAACCATCGGTTGCCAGGCTGTTGCTGTCTGTCAACCTGATGGGAGTGCCAGTGACTTTCGGTGAGCAGCCGGCCTATCTGCGCGTGGCCGGGGATCTTCGGCGGCAGATCGTCGACGGCTCTCTGCCCCCGCACGCCCGGCTTCCCTCCCAGGCCCGCATCCGCGAGGAGTACGGGGTCTCCGACACCGTGGCCCTGGAGGCGCGCAAGGTCCTCATGGCGGAGGGGCTCGTCGAGGGCCGGTCCGGGTCTGGTACGTACGTGCGCGAGCAGCCGGTGCCGCGGCGGGTGGCCCGCTCCGGCTACCGCGCGGGCGGTGCCTCGACGCCGTTCCGCCAGGAGCAGGCCGACTCCGGCGCGCGGGGGACGTGGGAGTCGAGCAGCGAACAGGCGGACGCGCCCGCGGAGATCGCGAAGCGGCTCGGCATCGAGCCCGGCGAGCGGGTGATGCGGACGCGGTACGTCTTCCGGGACGCGGGCGAGGTGATGATGCTCTCGACCTCCTGGGAGCCCCTCGCGGTGACCGGACGGACCCCGGTGATGCTGCCTGAGGAGGGACCGTTGGGCGGCTCCGGGGTGGTCGATCGGATGGCCGCGATCGATGTCGTCGTCGACAACGTGGTGGAGGACGTCGGTGCGCGGCCGGGGCTGGCCGAGGAGCTCAGCCTGCTCGGCGGGGTGCCGGGGCACGTGGTGCTGGTGATCGGCCGCACCTACTTCGCCTCCGGCCGTGCCGTGGAGACGGCTGACGTGGTCGTCCCGGCGGACCGCTACCGCCTCTCCTACCACCTGCCGGTGCGCTGAGGGCGCTCCCGTGGTCCCCCTGGCCCGCGCGGCGGCGGTTGCGGCTCCTCGCCCCGCTGTCGGGCCGCCCGCATCCGCCCCGTAGGGGCGTGCCGCTCCGCCCCGCCACGCACCCACTTGCCCGATGCCGCCCGGGCCGTGCGCCGATCCGCCCGGGGGTGGCGGGGCGGGCCCCGGGGCGCCGCGCGGGTCGGGCCGGAGAGCCCTTGTGTCCCCTGTGGCGCTGAGCCGCTCCTGATCCGGGCCCGCCGGGCCCCGCGGCCGCCTCGCCGGAGCCGGCGAGGCGGCGGGTTTCGGCGCGATGATGATCGCCCCCGGCCGCCCCGAACTGTGCCTTCCGCGGGCCTGTGGGGCGGCCGCGGCGTTCCCGGCGGCACTCCTGCGGCGGCCGGAACCGGGCCGCTTCCCGGGCCTCCAGGCCGCCCGGGCACCCCGTCCCCCCGAAGCTACCTGCGGGTATACCGGTCCGTAGGAAGGTCGGGGCGCGCGGTCGCGCGCCCCGGTGCCGCGCGTGCGCCCGTTCGGGCCGGCGTACGGGGCGCACTCGTACGCGTGGCCGGATGCGTACGCCTGCAAGGTATCTCTTCGTGAAAAACCGTATCCGCTCCGTAAAGGTCGGGCGTAAGGTCGGGCATATGCGCAATGCGGTTTCCCGGGCAGATACGTCGACGGAAGGTGAAACGCGATGAACGACAGCGGTGCACTGCTTCCGTGGCTGGTCATACGTCAGGACGACAACGGCAACCGCTACCGGGTGGGGCAGTACGCCACCCGGGCCGAGGCCCAGAAGGTCGCCGACAGTCTCGACGACCGAGGACACAAGCAGCTCTACTGGGTCGAGCGGATCGGTCAGACCGCCACGATGAACTGAGCTGGGCGGCGCCTCGCGGCGCTGGCATAGGCTCCGCCCATGACTGTACGCGTGGTCGTGGGCGGAGCCCTTTGTCATGACGGGCGCCTGCTCGCCGCCCGTCGCAGCGCACCGCCGGAGCTCGCCGGACGCTGGGAGCTGCCGGGCGGGAAGGCCGAAGCGGGTGAGACCGTCCCCGAGGCGCTGGTGCGCGAACTGCGTGAGGAGCTCGGCGTGGAGACCGAGCCGCTGGAGCGTATCCCGGGGGAGTGGCCGCTGAAACCCGGGCTGGTCCTGCACGTGTGGACGGCCCGGCTGCTCTCGGGGGTACCGGCGCCGCTGGAGGACCACGACGAACTGCGCTGGCTGGGACCGGAGGAGCTGGAGTCGGTGGACTGGCTGGACCAGGACCGTCCGGCGGTCGCCGAGGCCGGCCGCCGGCTGCGCGCGGGCGGCGCCGGGGCCGGTGGCGGGGGCGTCTGAGGCTCACGGCTGGGCCGTATGCGCCACAGTGCGCCGGTGGGTTCGGGATCGAGTGGTACGACGCCCCGAATATCGGGTATGTCGCTATTAATCCCTATCTCGTCCTCCTTTCGTTCCCGACGAACCGGACTGGGGTCGCTGCTGGCCCGGGAAGTGATCGGCGTGATCGACACAGACGGTGAGTGTGCCGAGTGGGCCTTCCCCGCCGAGCCCGGCGCCGTCCGCACCGCCCGCCACGCCGTGCGCGGCACCCTGCACGAGTGGGGTCTCGAAGCGGTCGGTGACGTGACCGTCCTGCTGGTCAGCGAGCTGGTGACCAACTCCCTGCGCTACGCCTCCGGCCCCATCGGCGTCCGGCTGGTATGGCGGAATCCGGCCGCCGGAGATGCCGCGGACACGCCGTCGGGCGGTCCCGCGCTGCTGGTGGAGATCTCCGATCCGCTTCCGGATCCGCCCCGCGAGCGGGTGGCGGACTCGGAGGACGAGGGGGGGCGCGGACTGCACCTCGTGGCCGTCTCCTCCCAGCGCTGGGGGACGCGTCACGGCAAAACGGGGAAGACCGTGTGGTTCGAGTTGGCTCTTCCTGGTGAGTAACAAGGTGAGCGGTGGCGGGAGACCCCTCGCGGCATCTTCCGGCGGTGGCCGGGAAGGGGTCGGGGGAGATCGCGCGACATGGCTTGAAATCATCGAGACCGTGCTGTGATCGTGAACGCCGTGCCGTCCGGGGGCGTGGTGCTGAATACTGCCGTCATGGCCGGTCCGGTTGCGGTGAGCTGGAGGGGACGGTCGCGTGAGCGAAATACCTGCGCAGGCACATCAGGCCAACGTGCCGCGCGAGACATGGCACGACGCCCTGTGGCACAGCAGTCCGCCTGGCTCGATATATGACTACATAAAGGTCGCGTCGTTCTCGATCGGGCCCGACGGGTTCATCGACCAGTGGAGCCTGCGCGCCGAGGAGCTCTTCGGCCTGACGGCCGCCCAGACCGTGGGGCGCGACCCGGTCGACGCCTTCATGCCCGCCGAGTTGCGCCCGGACGCCCACCGCAAGGTCGCCGAGATCCTCGACGGCAAGGAGTGGACCGGCCTGATCCCCTTCCGGATCCCGGGCGGGAACGGCGCGCACGGCGTGGCCGAGATCTATGTGATGCCCACCCAGACCGAAACCGCGGAACGGGCCGCACTGTGCGTCGTCGTCGACGTACGCGCGCTGCGCCGGATCGAATCCGACCTCGCCGCGTCACAGGCCATATTCGGCCAATCTCCTTTCGGTTTCCTGCTCTTCGGTACGGACCTCACCGTGCAGCGGGCCAACCGGCGCTTCGCCACCGTTTTCGGCGGCACCGCCGAGACGCACCGCGGCCGCACCGTGCACGACTACCTGCCCGCGCACGAGGCGGACCGGATGGCGGAGGCCCTGCGCAGGGTGCTGGACACCGGCGACGCGGTCACCGACCTGCGGATCACCGGATCCACCCCGCGCAGCCGGGAGAACCGCCACTGGTCCATCAACCTCTACCGCGTGCACGGCGGCAGTGGCCGCCCCATCGGTGTCGCCGGCATCGGCACCGACGTCACCCGCCGCCACCTCGCCGCCCGCGAGGCCGCCGGGGTCCGGCGCAATCTCGCCCTCCTCAACGAGGCCGGGCACCGCATCGGCAACTCCCTGGACCTGGAGACCACCGCCCGGGAACTCCTCGACGTCACCGTCCCGGGCTTCTGCGACCTGGCCGCCGTCGACCTCTACCAGGGGCTCCTGCTCGGCGACGACGACCGTCCCGCTCGCCCCCAGGGGCCGGGCGTGCCCAGCCTGCCCGGCCAGGGACCGGCCCGCACGCCGTCCGCCGCGCTGCGCCGGGTGGCCTTCGCCTCCGCCGTGTCGGACGCACCGCTGTCCGGTCCCGGCGCCCTGGTCGCCGTCGGCGACATCCACCGCTATCCGGCCGCCTCGCCGGGGGCGCTCGCCCTGCGCACGGCGAGGCCGCGGCTGATCGAGGGCGGCGGGCCGGAAGACCTCGTGCAGTCCACCCTGGTGGTGCCGATGGTCGCCCACGACACGGTGGTCGGACTCGCCCAGTTCTCCCGTACGAAGGGCAGCGAGCCCTTCGGCGAACGGGACCGGGCGGTGGCCGTGGAACTGGCCGCCCGGGCCGCGGTGTGCATCGACAACGCGCGGCTGTACCGGCGTGAGCACGAGCGGGCGCTGATCCTGCAGCGCAGCCTGCTGCCCCCCGGCGACCCGGCGGCGGCAGGCCTGGACATTGCCTGCCGCTACCTGCCGGGCAACGCGGCCACCGAGGTCGGCGGCGACTGGTTCGACGTCATCGAACTGCCCGGCCACCGCACGGCGCTGGTCGTCGGCGACGTCATGGGCCGGGGACTGCGGGCCGCCGTGGCCATGGGCGAACTGCGCACCGCCGTGCGGACCCTGGCACTGCTCGACCTCGAACCGGCGGAGGTGCTGACCGCCCTCGACGAGATCGCGCGCGGGCTCGGCGCACCCGGCGGCTCCCAGCAGGCCTCCCGCGCGGCCCTGCACTCCCGCGACTCCGACCGCTCGGAGGTGTACCTCGCCACCTGCGTGTACGCGGTCTACGACCCGGTGACGCGGCGCTGCACCATCGCCAACGCCGGCCACATGCCGCCGGTCCTGGTGTCGCCGAACCGGCCCGGCCCGTACGAGGAGCGCGAGCCCATGCCGGCCCTGCTGCTGGAGGTGCCGCCCGGGCTGCCGCTCGGGGTGGGCGGCGAGCCGTTTGAGGAGGTCGAGGTCGATCTCCCCGAGGGCGCCCTGCTCGCCCTCTACACCGACGGGCTCGTGGAGTCCAGGGACCATCCCCTGGAGGAGGGTCTGCGCGGCCTGCGCGCCGCGCTCGCCGACCCGGTCCGCCCCCTGGAGGACGTCTGCGACCACGTGCTCAACACCCTCGACACCCGGCACGGCGAGGACGACATCGCCCTGCTGATGGCCCGGGTGCAGGGACTGCCTGTGGACGCCGTCGGGGACTGGCAGCTGCCGCGCGAGGCGCGTTCGGTGGGCCGGGCGCGGGAACTGGCCCGGGCCAAGCTGCCGGCGTGGGGTCTGGAGGACCTGCTGGACACCACCGAGCTGCTGGTCAGCGAACTCGTCACCAACGCCCTGCGCTACGGCGAGGGCGAGATCCGGCTCAGGCTGCTGCTCGACCGGACGCTGGTGTGCGAGGTGTGGGACGCGAACCTGGTCCAGCCGAGGCGCCGGCGCGCCCGCGACACTGACGAGGGGGGCCGGGGCCTGCAACTGGTGGGCATGCTGTCCGCCGGGTGGGGCACCCGGCGGACCCACCGCGGCAAGACCGTGTGGTTCGAGCTGCCGCTGCCGGGAGCGGCGGAGGAGGCCGCCGGGGAGCTCTCGGCAGAACAGCTCCTCGACCTGTACGGCTGACCCACCGACAGGCCGGCCGGGGGACGCCGCACCGCGGCAGCCCCCGGCCGGGTGCGGACCCGGTACGGCCTAGGCGGCGCCCTGCTTGAGGGCGGCCAGACGGGCCTCGATCTCGCTCCGTCGGCCCAGGTCGTCCAGGGATTCGAACTGTGCGTCCAGGGAGGACGCGGCCAGCTCCTGCCGGCCCAGGGCCAGCGCCTCCTCCCGTCGCACCTTCTCCTCGAAGCGGCCCAGGTCGCTCGTGGGGTCCATCACGTCGATGTTCTTCACCGCGTCCAGCATCGTGTTCTGCGCCTCGGCGGTGCGGGCCCGGGCCACCAGCTCGTCCCGCTTCGCCTGGAGCTCCGTCAGCTTGTTCCGCATCGACTCCAGGCCAGACTTGAGCTGGTCGACCACCTCCGTCTGCGCGGCGATCGTCGGCTCGGCCGTCTGCGCCTCCTTCTCCGACTGCAACTGCCGCCCCAGCGCCACTTTCGCCAGGTTGTCGAACCGGTCGGCCTCGGCCGCGGCCCCCGACGCTCTGAGCTCGTCCGCCTTCCGGCTGGCGGCCAGGGCCTTGGAGCCCCACTCCGCGGCCGCGTCCACGTCCTCCCTGTGGTCCGCCTCCAGCATCCGCAGGTTGCCGATCGTCGTCGCGACCGCCTGGTCCGCCTCCGAGATGTTGTTGCCGTAGTCCCGGATCAGCTGGTCCAGCATCTTCTGCGGGTCCTCCGCCTGGTCCAGCAGCGCGTTGATGTTGGCCTTGGCGAGCTGGGTGACCCGGCCGAGGATCGTCTGCTTGGTCATGAGGGGCCTTTCCTGGTGGGGGATGGTCTGTCCGGTACGGGACCCGCGCGCGGGCGGTTCAGAAGCGGCCGCCACCGCCCATGCGGCCCCGGGTGCCGCCGCCGCCGAAGGAGCCCGGGCCGCCGCCGAAACCGCCGGAGCCCCCGCCGCCGCCTCCGAATCCGCCGAATCCGCCACCCCCGCGGCCGCCCCGCAGGATCTCGCCGAGGATGATCCCGCCCAGTACGGCGCCGCCCTGCCCGCCGCCGCGCCGGCCCGCGTACGGGTCCCGGTACGCCTGCACGTCCTGCTCCGCCAACCGCTGCGCCTGCCGTGCGAGCGCGTCCGCCTGCCGGGCCTCCGCCAGCGCCTCCGACGGGTCGCCCGCCTCCAGCGCTGCGGCCCGCTCCAGGTGCCGGCCCGCCTCCGCCAGCCGCGTGCGGGCCTGGCTGCCCACCGCGCCCCGGCTGGTGGTGAGGTAGTCCGTCGCCGCGCCGATCGCGCTGCGCGCCGCGAGCATGGCCTGGTCGAGCAGGGCCGCGGCCCGCCGCCGGCCCGACTCCCGCTCCCGGGCCCCGGCGAGCGCCTCGTCCAGGGCCTCGTCGGCCTCCTCCACCCGGCGCAGGGCGTCGATCGGGTCGTAGCGGCCGGCCGCCTCCTCCTGCCGCACGTCGGCCACCACGGCTTCGGCCCGGCCGATGCGCCCGCGCAGGTCCGCCGTCGGGGTGCCCTCCGCGGTGCCGGTCAGCAGCCCCCGGGCGTCCGCGAGGTCGGTCTCCGTTTCGGTCAGTGCACCCGGCAGCTTCCCGGCCGCCTCCGCCAGCTCCTGCGCCCGCCGTTCGACCGCGTCCATCAGGGTCGCCGCCTGGCCCACCGCACCTTCGGCGGACCGTACGTGCACGGCCGCCGTGCCGTTCTCGCCCGCGTCGACGGCCGCGTGCGCCAGGCCCAGGTTGGTCGCCGCGAACAGCAGCCGGTCCCTGGCCTGCTCGGGGTTGGAGGCGACGGGCGCGGAAGCGGAGTCCGCGTACCGCCGGGCCAGCGCGGTCAGGGTCGCCTCGGCGGTGGTGGTGCGCCCGGTCAGCTCCAGGTAGCGCTCCTCCACGGCCGCCAGGGCCCGCGGGGCGTTCTTCTCCAGGTCCCGCAGCCGGTCGAAGTCCGCCGCCTGGGCATCGAGCCGCCGGTTCGCCTCGGTGCAGCGGGCGAGGATCTCGTCCAGCATCCGGCGCCGGGTCGCGTCGTCCTCCGGATAGGCGTCGTCGAGCTGCTGGCGCAGCCGGAAGGCGTGCGTCAGCTCCCCCTTGGCGTACTCCACGGCCGCGGTGAACGGGGCGGCCGCCTCCTCGCCGAACTGCGCCGTGGCGAAGCCGAGTTCTTCGGTGCTGGTGCGGACCGCGTCGTCCGTCTCCACCAGCAGGGACTTCGCCCGGCCGTCCAGCTCCGGCAGCGGGAGGCGGTCCGGCGCGCCCTCGGGCCAGCCCGGACCGGTCGTCGTACCGCGGCCGCCGGCCGCGGCGTCCTTGCGCCTGCGGCGGGTGTACGCGTACACGCCGAGCGCCCCGGCCGCACCGACCGCGACCACCGGGAGCACATAGTCCCCGGCGCCGCTCCCGCCGCCGGCCCCGCCGCCGGGGTCGGGCGGGCCGGGGGTGATGGTCGGCGCCGGTACGGGCTGCCCGCCGAGGACCGCGTCGTAGCCGTTCGCCGCGCCGATCGCCGCGCCCGCCCAGTCGTTCTGCCGCAGGGCCGGCTCGATCGCGGTCCGTGCCACCTCCGCCAGCTGCCGCTCGGTGAATCCGGAGTCGACATCGGCCGAATAGGCGTACTGGCGGTCCCCGGTGGCCACCGCCAGCAGGACGTCGTCCCGGCCGAGGCCGTTGCGCTGCGCGGTGGCGTCCGCCCAGCTCTGCGCGGAGCGTCCGGAGAAGTCCCGCACGTACACCACGAAGAGCTGGATCCTCCGGTCGGCGTAGAGCTCGTCGAGGGCGGCGGTGACGGCGGGCTTGCGGTCGCCGAGCGCGCCGACGCGGTCGGTGGTCTGCCCCTGCCGTTCCAGGGCGACGGGGTCCTCGGCACGTACGGCGGGAGCCTGCGCGATGCCCCAGCCGCCGAGCGCCAGCAGCCCGGCGGCCAGGGCGAGCCCGGCCCGTGCGACGGCTCTGCTGCGCAGGGTGCTTCTCGGCAGGATCACATTTGGGAGGGTATGAGCGGGCCACCGGGCCCGCATCCGGAGCAAGGGGCAGTGACCCGGCGCAGGAGCCGTCGTTGGCAGGCCATGAAGAAGATCATGACGGCGACCCTGCTCGCCGCAGCCGCCCTCGGCCTCGCCGCGCCCGCCCACGCCGACAACGACTCCAACTTCGGGGGCGGGGTGAACGCGGCCAACAACTGGAACTTCACCGCGGCCGCGGTCTGCCTCCAGGAGGTAGCCGTGGTCCCGGTCATGGGCGACTGGGTGGGCGACCACGCCAACCACTGCTCCAACGGCAACGTCACCGACCACTCCGGCCGCTGACCGGGCGGTGTCCGGGATCCTCCCGCGAGAGGATCCCGGCCGCTCTCAGCCCTTCCGGCGTCCGATCCTGCTGCCGAGCCAGACCAGCGGATCGTACGTGCGGTCCACCGCCCGCTCCTTCAGCGGGATCAGCGCGTTGTCGGTGATCCTGATGCCCTCGGGGCAGACCTCGGTACAGCACTTGGTGATGTTGCACAGACCGAGCCCGTGCTCCTCCTGGGCGGTCCGCCTGCGGTCGAGTCCCGCGTCCGAGGCCGCGTCCAGGGGGTGCATGTCCAGCTCCGCCACCCGCATCAGGAAGCGCGGACCGGCGAAGGCGGGCTTGTTCTCCTCGTGGTCACGGACCACGTGACAGGTGTCCTGGCACAGGAAGCACTCGATGCACTTGCGGAACTCCTGTGAGCGCTCCACGTCGATCTGCTGCATCCGGTACGCACCCGGGGCGACCCCCTCCGGCGGCATGAAGGCCGGTACCTCCCGGGCCTTGCGGTAGTTGAAGGACACGTCGGTGACCAGGTCGCGGACGATCGGGAAGGCGCGCAGCGGGGTGATCGTGATCGTCTCGGTCCGCTCGAAGGTCGACATGCGCGTCATGCACATCAGCCGCGGCCGGCCGTTGACCTCCGCGCTGCACGAGCCGCACTTGCCCGCCTTGCAGTTCCAGCGCACCGCCAGGTCGGCCGCCTGGGTGGCCTGGAGCCGGTGCACGATGTCCAAGACCACCTCCCCGTCGTGCACCTCGACCGTGAAGTCCCTGAGGGATCCGCCCTCCGCGTCGCCCCGCCAGATCCGGAAGCTCGCGTCGTACGTGCTCATCCGTACAGCTCCTCTTCGGCGAGGTACTTGGCCAGCTCTTCCTTGTCGAACAGGGCGAGCAGATCGGGGCGGATGGCCTCGGTGCGGGTCCGGACCAGCTCGATCCGGTCGGCCGCCGGGTCCGCCGGTACGGGGTCCACCGGCCGGCACAGCAGGTTCACCGGGCGCCAGGCCCGCTCCATCGCCGGGCAGTCCTCGCGGGTGTGCCCGCCCCGGCTCTCGGTGCGCTCCAGGGCCGCGCGGGCCACGCACTCGCTGACCAGCAGCATGTTCCGCAGGTCCAGGGCGAGGTGCCAGCCGGGGTTGAACTGCCGATGGCCCTCGACGCCGGCCCGCGAGGCCCGCACGCGCAGGGCCGCGAGCCGCTCCAGGGCCTCGGCCATCTCGCCCTCCCGGCGGATGATGCCGACCAGGTCGTTCATGGTCGTCTGGAGTTCCTGGTGCAGGCTGTACGGGTTCTCCGCGTCCTCGGCGGCGTGGAAGGGAGCCAGCGCCTCCGCGGCCGCCGCGTCGATCGCGGTTGGGGAGACGGCCGGGCGCCCCGGGCGCGAGGCCGCGTACCCGGCGGCGTGCAGCCCGGCCCGCCGCCCGAAGACCAGCAGGTCGGACAGGGAGTTCCCGCCGAGCCGGTTCGAGCCGTGCATCCCGCCCGCGACCTCACCGGCTGCGAACAGCCCGGGCACCCCGACGGTGGCCGCGGTCTCGGAGTCGACCGCGATGCCGCCCATCACGTAGTGGCAGGTGGGGCCGACCTCCATCGGCTCGGCGGTGATGTCCACGTCCGCCAGCTCCTTGAACTGGTGGTACATGGACGGCAGCCGCCGCCTGATCCGTTCGGCCGGCATGCGCGTGGACACGTCGAGGAACACCCCGCCGTGCGGGGAGCCCCGGCCGGCCTTCACCTCCGCGTTGATGGCCCGCGCCACCTCGTCGCGGGGCAGCAGCTCGGGCGGACGCCGGTGGTGGTCCGGGTCGTCGTACCAGCGGTCGCCCTCCTCCTCGGACTCGGCGTACTTCTCCTTGAAGACGTCGGGGACGTAGTCGAACATGAACCGCCGGCCCTCGGAGTTGCGCAGCACCCCGCCGTCTCCGCGGACCGATTCGGTGACGAGGATGCCCTTCACGGAGGGCGGCCAGACCATGCCCGTCGGGTGGAACTGCACGAACTCCATGTTCAGCAGGGGCGCACCCGCCAGCAGGGCCAGCGCGTGGCCGTCGCCGGTGTACTCCCAGGAGTTGGAGGTCGTCTTGAAGGACTTTCCGATGCCGCCCGTGGCCAGGACCACGGCCGGGGCCTCCAGCACGAAGAAGCGTCCGGACTCGCGCTCGTAGCAGAAGGCCCCCGAGACCCTCGGCCCGTCCTTGAGGACCCTGGTGACCGTGCACTCCTGGAAGACCTTGAGCCGGGCCTCGTGGTCCCCGTACTCCTTGAAGTCCTGCTGCTGGAGGGCGACGGTCTTCTGCTGGAGGGTGCGGATCAGCTCCAGGCCCGTGCGGTCGCCGACGTGCGCGAGACGCGGGTACTCGTGGCCGCCGAAGTTGCGCTGGGAGATCCTCCCGTCGGGTGTGCGGTCGAAGAGCGCGCCCCAGGTCTCCAGCTCCCAGACCCGGTCCGGGGCCTCCTTCGCGTGCAGTTCCGCCATCCGCCACTGGTTGAGGAACTTGCCCCCGCGCATGGTGTCGCGGAAGTGCACCTGCCAGTTGTCGCCCTCGTTGACGTTGCCCATCGAGGCGGCGATCCCGCCCTCGGCCATCACCGTGTGGGCCTTGCCGAAGAGGGACTTGCAGATCACGGCCGTCCGGGCGCCGCGCTCGCGGGCCTCGATCGCGGCCCGCAGCCCGGCACCGCCCGCGCCGACCACGACCACGTCCCACTGCTGCCGTTCCACTTGAGCCATCAGAAGATCCTCGGGTCGGTGAAGGCGCCGCTGGCCAGCAGGTACACGTAGACGTCGCACAGGGCCACGCTGATCAGGGAGGCCCAGGCCAGCTGCATGTGGCGGGAGTTGAGCCGGCTGATCCAGCCCCAGAGGCGGTAGCGCACCGGGTGCTTCGAGAAGTGCCTGAGCCGGCCGCCCATGATGTGCCGGCAGGAGTGGCAGGACAGCGTGTAGGCCCAGATCAGCCCGATGTTGACCAGGAACAGCAGGGTCCCGAGGCCCATGTGGCCCCACTGGTAGTGCTCGTCGCGGAAGGTCAGCGCGGTGTCGTAGGTGAGGATGCCCGCCACCGGTACCGCCGCGTAGAAGAAGTACCGGTGGGCGTTCTGGAGGATCAGCGGGAAGCGGGTCTCACCGGTGTACCGCGTGTGCGGCTCGGCCACGGCGCAGGCGGGCGGGGAGGCCCAGAAGCCCCGGTAGTAGGCCTTGCGGTAGTAGTAGCAGGTCAGCCGGAAGCCGAGCGGGAAGACCAGGATCAGCAGCGCGGGGGACAGGCCCCACCAGCTGCCGAACAGGTCCCAGTTGGGGCCGCCGCGCATCTCCACGCAGTTCTCCGCCAGGCACGGGGAGTAGAAGGGGGAGACGTAGGGGGCCGCGTAGTAGTCGGTGTTGGCGAAGGCCCGCCAGGTCGAGTAGACGATGAAGGCGAGCAGCCCGGCCGCGGTGCCGGCGGGGGCGAGCCACCACCGGTCGGTCCGCAGGTGCCGGGCCGTGATCGCGGCCCGTGAGGCGTCGTGGACGCCGCCGGGCCGCTGCTGGGGTCGTTCCGTGCCTGTGGCCAAGGAGGGCTCCGGTACGAGTGATGAGGGGACGCCCCTGTCCGGTCCCGCCTCGGGGCGGCCGGACCGGACAGGGGAGCGGGCGGACGGTGTGCGGAACGCGGCGGGGCGGCGTCAGGGCGCGCGGCGGTCGCGGGCGCCGAGGCCCTCGTCGTCGGAGTCCGTCCACAGGGTGCTGTCGTAGGGGGTGTCCGGGACCGTCACCATCCGGGACGGTTCCGGCGGAGCCGGTGCGGGCTTCCGCCGGGCGGCCGCGGCCTGCTGCTCCAGCCGCTCGACCTTGCGCGTCAGCTCGTCCAGGTTGCGTCGTACAGCGGTCAGGTCGTCGTGCAGGGACATGATTTGCCCTCATTTCCGCCAGGGTGCGGTGGCAACGCTCATGTGCGCCTGCGAGTGTCGCGCTTCGCGTCCCCCCTTGTGAAGGGACGTGCAGCGATTGCGGGCGCGCAGGCGTGAACTGTGCGCCCCTCCCTGCCACCCATTCTCTTCCCCCGTCCGGGGGAACGCCCCCCACGCCGTGCCGACGGGATTGGTCCGCACGGGTGGGGTTCGCGGCGTGGCGAGAGGCGGCTGCGGAGGGCGCGCAGTGCCGTCGATTTCAGTGGATTCCGGCAACCGGTGTGATCAGCTCCATATACCGCCGAACGTGATCACGCTTCCCCCAAGCCCCGCCCCGGAGGTACCACCCATGTCCCAGAGAAGGCGCAGGTCCTTGGCGCTCCTGACCTCGGGAGTCCTCGCACTGCCGCTGCTCACGGGCTGCGGCGCGGGTGACGACGAGGGCGGCCCGGCCGCCGCAGGGCAGGACATCGCGACGACCACCCGCGACAAGGTCGCCGACGGGGGCGTGCTGCGGTGGGCGGTGGACGCCCTCCCGGACACCCTCAACGCCTTCCAGGCCGACGCGGACGCCGCCACGAGCAGGATCGCGGGTGCCGTGCTGCCGCACCTTTTCGTGCTGGACGCCAAGGGGCGACCGGTGGCCAATCCCGACTACCTGGAGAAGGCCGAGGTCATCGAGCGGGAGCCCAAGCAGGTCGTCCTGTACAAGCTGAACCAGCAGGCCGTGTGGAGCGACGGGCGGGAGATCGGCGCACCCGACTTCGTGGCCCAGTGGCGCGCCCTGAACGGCAAGGACTCGGCCTACTGGACGGCGCGCAACGCCGGCTACGAACGCATCGAGAAGATCGAGAGGGGCAAGACCGACCTGGAGGTCAGGGTCACCTTCGGCAAGCCGTACGCCGACTGGCGCTCGCTGTTCTCGCCGCTCTACCCCAAGCAGGTCATGGGCACCCCGGACGCTTTCAACGAGGGTGCCCGCGGCGCGCTCAAGGCCACCGCCGGCCCCTTCGGGCTCGGGGCGATCGACAAGAAGACCGGGACCGTCGCCCTGACCCGCAACCCACGCTGGTGGGGGAAGCAGGCCAAGCTGGACACGCTGGTCCTGACGGCGGTGCCCCGGGCCGGCCGCCCCGCGGCGCTGGCTGCCGGGAAGCTCGATCTGGCGGAGATCGACCGTTCGGGGGCCGACCGCATCGCCCTGGCCCACCGGGACGCCTCCGGCAAGGGCGGCGCCGGTGCGGGCGGGGCCCCGGCGCACGGTCCGGGCGCGGCGATGACCCCGGCGCAGGCCACGCTGTCGTGGGCGACCGCCTTCGGTACGGACGAGGAGAAGGCGGAGCAGGAGCAGGAGAACCGCGCCAAGCACGCCGAGTCGGTGAAGCGGTACGCGGACGAGCAGAAGGGCCTGCGAGGCTTCACGGTCCGCAAGTCCCTGGAGCCGGCCTACACGCAGCTGGCGATGAACGGGGCGTCCGGCCCGCTGGCAGACGAACGGGTGCGCCGGGCGGTGGCCCGCGCCCTGGACCGCCAGGCGCTGGCCGACCTCGTGCTGGGACCGCTCGGCCTGCCCGCGAAGCCGGTCGGCAGCCACGTGGCCCTGGCCGGGCAGCAGGCGTACGCCGACAACAGCGACGCCCTCGGCGGCCAGGACGCCAAGGCGGCCCAGGCCCTCCTCGCCGACGCCGGCTGGCGCCGCGGCGGCAAGATCACCGAGCCGGCCGGTGCCAAGGCGGGCCCGGAGAGCGCCCCGCAGGACGACGGCAAGACGCCCGCGGGCCCGGGCACCGGGAACGACGGCCTCTACATCGTGGGCCAGGACGACGGGGCCAACGGAGACCGGCCGCAGGCCGCCGGCGCCGACACCACCGCGGCCGGAGACGACCGGGACCGTGTCTCGCCGGTGCTGGCCCCCGCCCCCTTCGGCGCCCAGCAGCAGGCCTCCCTCCTGGCCCAGGCGGCCCACGCCCGCTCCGTGGCCGACGACGGCAAGCGCAGCCCGGCCCGGGACGGCGACGCGGCCGACCCGGCCAAGGGCTCGCCGGCCCCGGCCAAGCAGGCCACCCGCACCTCGGGCAACATGCTCGCCAAGGACGGCAAGGCGCTCACCCTGCGCTTCGTCCTCCCGGCCGGCCCCGGCTCGGAGTCCCTGCGCACGGTCGGCGAGCGGATCTCCGAGACGCTCCGCAAGCTCGGGGTGAACACCGAGACGACCAAGGTGGCCGACGACAGCTTCTTCAAGGACCACATCGCATCGGGCCAGTACGACCTGGCCCTGTACTCCTGGCCGGCCACGGCCTTCCCCGCCACCGACGCCCGGCCGATCTTCGCCAAGCCGGAGCCGGCGGCGGACGGCTCGCTCCTCGTCGAGCAGAACTACACGAGGGTCGGCACCGACCACATCGACCAGTTGTTCGACCAGGCTCTCGGGGAGCTGGACGAGGCGCGGTCCCGCGAGCTGGTGCGCAAGGCCGACGCCCGGATCTGGGCGGCGGCCGGATCCATCCCGCTCTTCCAGCGCCCGGAGCTGGTGGCCGTCAGGCCCGGCCTCGTCAACGCCGGCGCCTTCGGCCTCGGAGCCCCCCGCTACCAGGACATCGGCTGGAAGAAGGCGCCGACCGCCAAGGACAAGAAGAAGTAGCCCTGGCGAAGATGTGGTGACAAAGCGGTTCCTGTCAGGTTGACCCGCGGGGCGCAACCTCAGATGTGACTCAAGTCCCTTGCCCGCCGGAACTCCGGCGGGCAAGGTCGTGGATACCCGTTGACCCGCATGATTTCCGGCAGGAACGGCGGTCCGGGCACCCCACCTCGCGCTCGGCCGTGCTCATTCCTCCGGCCTCTTGACAGACCCCCCGGCAGGCGGTTCCCGCCATTCGACGTACCATGGGGTAAGGCCGTGGCAGGTTTTCGCCCGGTCGAGGCGCGCGTGCCAGGCCGTACGTGACGCCATCCACGATCCCGGGAGAAGCGCCGAAGTGCCCACGCGCCACGACATCCGTAACGTCGCCATCGTCGCCCACGTCGACCATGGCAAGACGACCATCGTCGACGCCATGCTCAAGCAGGCCGGTGCCTTCGCCGCCCACCAGCAGCTCGACGACCGCATGATGGACTCGAACGACCTGGAGCGTGAGAAGGGCATCACGATCCTCGCCAAGAACACGGCGGTGAAGTATCACCCCAAGGACGGCGGGGCCCCGATCACGATCAACATCATCGACACCCCCGGCCACGCCGACTTCGGTGGCGAGGTCGAGCGCGGTCTGTCGATGGTCGACGCCGTCGTCCTCCTGGTGGACGCCTCGGAGGGTCCGCTGCCGCAGACCCGCTTCGTCCTGCGCAAGGCCCTCCAGGCCCGGATGCCCGTCATCCTCTGCATCAACAAGACGGACCGCCCGGACTCCCGGATCGACGAGGTCGTCAACGAGACCTACGACCTGTTCCTGGACCTGGACGCCGACGAGGACCAGATCGAGTTCCCGATCGTCTACGCCTGCGGCCGTGACGGCATCGCCTCGCTGACCAAGCCGGAGGACGGCACCGTCCCCGCCGACAGCGAGAACCTGGAGCCGTTCTTCTCCACGATCCTGGAGCACGTCCCGGCCCCGACGTACGACGAGGAAGCCCCGCTCCAGGCGCACGTCACCAACCTCGACGCCGACAACTTCCTCGGCCGCATCGCGCTGCTGCGCGTCGAGCAGGGCGAGCTGCGCAAGGGCCAGACGGTCGCGTGGATCAAGCGCGACGGCACCATCTCCAACGTCCGCATCACCGAGCTGATGATGACCGAGGCGCTGACCCGCAAGCCGGCCGAGGTCGCCGGTCCCGGTGACATCTGCGCCGTCGCCGGTATCCCCGACATCATGATCGGCGAGACCCTGGCCGACCCGGAGAACCCGATCGCGCTGCCGCTGATCACGGTGGACGAGCCGGCCATCTCCATGGTCATCGGCACCAACACCTCCCCGCTGGTCGGCCGCGGCGGCACGGGCAAGGGCGCGGACGCCAAGTCCGCCGTCAAGGACCGCAAGGTCACCGCCCGCCAGGTCAAGGACCGCCTGGACCGCGAGCTGATCGGCAACGTCTCGCTGCGCGTGCTCGACACCGACCGTCCGGACGCCTGGGAGGTCCAGGGCCGCGGTGAGCTCGCGCTGGCGATCCTCGTCGAGCAGATGCGCCGCGAGGGCTTCGAGCTGACCATCGGCAAGCCGCAGGTCGTCACCCGCGAGATCGACGGCAAGGTGCACGAGCCGGTCGAGCGCATGACGATCGACGTGCCCGAGGAGCACATGGGCGCCGTCACGCAGCTCATGGGTGTCCGCAAGGGCCGCATGGACAACATGTCGAACCACGGCTCCGGCTGGGTCCGCATGGAGTTCGTCGTTCCGTCCCGTGGCCTCATCGGCTTCCGTACGGAGTTCCTGACGCAGACCCGCGGCACCGGCATCGGCCACTCCATCCACGAGGGTCACGAGCCGTGGTTCGGCCAGCTGGTCACCCGTAACAACGGCTCCCTGGTCGCCGACCGCGCCGGTGCGGTCACCGCGTTCGCGATGACCAACCTCCAGGAGCGCGGCGTGCTGTTCACCGACCCCGGCACCGAGGTGTACGAGGGCATGATCGTCGGCGAGAACTCGCGCTCCGACGACATGGACGTGAACATCACCAAGGAGAAGAAGCTCACCAACATGCGCTCCTCCTCCGCCGACACCTTCGAGGCGATCGTCCCGCCGCGCAAGCTCTCCCTGGAGCAGTCCCTGGAGTTCTGCCGCGACGACGAGTGCGTCGAGGTGACCCCGGAGGCCGTGCGCATCCGCAAGGTCGTGCTGGACCAGAAGGAGCGCTCGCGCACCGCGTCGCGGGCCAAGTCCGCCAAGTAACAACCGCGTTCAGGCGGCCGGTCCCGGGGTTTGCCCGGGTGCGGGCCGCGCCTGCCGCGGCCGGCCGTCAGGGCCGGGACAAGCAGCAGCCCCTCCCCTCACGGACTCCGTGAGGGGAGGGGCTGTTCGCTTACGTCAAGCGGATTTTTGTGTTCACGTGTCCGCATACCGACCGTGACACTCCGGATGATGAGCCAACCGTCCGTTTCGCACGTGTCTGTCTCCTATCCGTTTGTCCGGATTTCGGGTTTCTGCCGCGGATCGATGTTGTGAAAACGAGACCACTTAAGTGTGGTTTACGGCCTGGCCGTACTTGAGGATGGCTCCATTGAGCTCGGGTCAATGGGTCACGCGATGTGGGGATCGCGCCGACTCACGAGCACACTATGGGCAGGAAACCACTCGCCGTCAGGGGTGTCGGCGAGGTTTTCATGCCCCTCAAGTCGATCAGTGGACTCATGAGGAGGAAACCCATGCGCGGTGCGAAGAGCGCCAAGTGGGTCGTGGGCGCGGTTGTCGTCGCCCTGGCCGCTACCGCCTGTGGCGGCGGTGACGGTGACAGCAAGGACAAGGGCAGCGCTGCCGGCGGCGGTACGTTCCGCCTGGGCAGCACGGAGCCGGACACCATCGACCCGGGGCGCGCCCACGAGTCCACGGGCATCCTGCTGTCGAACGCCCTGTTCACCGGCCTGTACGGGAACACCCCCGACGGTCTGGCCGAGCCGCTGCTCGCCGAGTCGGCGACCTCGGACGAGGCTTGCACCTCGTGGACCTTCAAGATCAAGCCGGACACCAAGTTCTCCAACGGCGAGGTCGTGGACGCCGAGGCGTTCGCCCGCGGTTGGGCGCGTTCCGCGCACAAGGCCGCCGCGTCCGACGTGGCGTACCACTTCGCCGGCATCAAGGGCTACGCGGAGCTGCAGGACGGCTCGGCCAAGACCTTCTCCGGTGTGACCACCCCGGACCCGCACACCCTCAAGGTGGACCTGGAGAAGGCGGACTGCGAGTTCGTCCTGAAGACGGCCCACACCGCCTACAGCCCGGTCCCGAAGGCCGCCAAGGTCGGCGAAGAGGACAAGGCGTTCGGCGAGGCCCCCATCGGCAACGGTCCGTTCAAGATGGACGGCAGCTGGGAGCACAACAAGGCCATCAACCTCGTCCGCAACGACGACTACGGCCTGGAGAAGGCGAAGCTGGACAAGGTCCAGGTCACCCTCCTCAACGACAAGACCGCGCAGCAGCTCGAGTACGACGGCTTCCAGGCCGGCACGTTCGACTACGCGCACATCCCGACGCCGATGCTGAAGACGGCCGAGGCGAAGTTCAAGCCGCAGAACAAGTGGTTCGCCAAGGACACCAGCGGCATGAACTTCGTTCTGCCGATCGGTGACAACGGCCCGACCAACAACAAGGACGCCCGTCTGGCGATCTCCTACGCGATCGACCGTCAGGCCATCGCCAAGGGTGTCTTCCAGGGCTTCCAGACCCCGTCGACGACCATCGTGCCGCCGTCGTTCCCGAAGGCGTACCAGAAGGACCTGTGCACCTCCTGCCTCAAGCAGGACGTGGCCAAGGCCAAGGAGCACGCCGAGAAGGGCGGCCTGAAGCCGGGTACGGAGATCAAGTTCTCCTTCAACACCGGTGCGGGCCACGAAGAGTGGGTCCAGGCCATCGCGCGTCAGCTCGAGGACGTCCTCGGCGTGAAGGTCAAGCTGGACGGCAAGGACTTCCCGGGCATGCTCAAGGAGCAGCAGGGTTCCGGCGCCACCGGCGTCTACCGCTTCGCGTGGGGCGCGGACTACCCGACCCCGGAGAACTTCCTGTTCCCGCTGCTGCACTCGTCCTCGATGTCGAAGGACGCGGACGGCAACGTGACCGGTGACAACCGCGTCCGTTACAACAACCCCGAGTTCGACAAGCTGATCGACACGGCCCGCGCCACCAAGGACGAGGCCGCGCGCATCGCGATGTACAAGCAGGCCGAGAAGATGGCCATGGACGACATGGCCCTCATCCCGACCTTCAACCGTTCCCAGTTCCGCCTGATGGCGACCGACAAGTTCAACGGTCTGGACGACATCAACTTCAACGAGGACCCGATCCTCGAGAAGATCTCGCTCAAGAAGTAATCGGTTCGGACGGTATATCCGTCGGGAGCGAACGTGCCGCGGCCCCCGGGTGACCGGTGGGCCGCGGCCCCGCTCGGCAGGCCGTTTTTACTTCGGCACCCCTCACATCCGCGGGCAATCCCCGCCGGCCGAGAGCCGGCCCGTATACCGGGCCGGAGGCCGCTGCTCCCAGAAGCGGCCAGGTAGAGAGGCACAAACATGGGAAGGTACGTCGCCCGTCGCCTCGGGCAGATGGTCGTGGTCCTCATAGGCGCGACCATGGTTCTGTTCGCTTGTCTGTTCGTTCTCCCCGGTGACCCCGTGGGCTCGATCGCAGGCAGCGACAAGGCACGCGACCCAGCGGTGGTCGCGGAGCTCAAGGCGCGGTACGGGCTCGACAAGTCGCTGCCCGAGCAGTATGTGAACTACGTGTCGAAGGTCGCGACCGGAGACCTCGGCGAGGACTTCATCCAGCGCCGCGAGGTGTCCGAGATCCTCGGCCCCAAGCTGGCGAACACCGCGAAGCTGGCCTTCCTGGCCATCGCCCTCGTGACGGTGTTCGGTATGGGCGTCGGCATCATTGCCGCCCTGTATAGATACAGCATCTTGGACATGGCCACGACATTCTTTACGACCATGGCGGTGGGCTTCCCCACGTTCGTGATCGGCATGCTGCTCATGAAGTGGTTCGCGGTCGAACTCCAGTGGTTCCCGCAGCTCGGTGGAGACAAGCTCGAAGGCATGATCCTCCCCGCGATCACCCTCGCCATCACCGACGTCGCGTTCGTCGCCCGCCTCACCCGCGGCACGATGCTCGAGGTGCTGCGCGCCGACTACGTGAAGACCGCCGTGGCCAAGGGACTTCCGCGCCGCCGCGTGCTCTTCAAGCACGTGCTCCGCAATTCCTCCATCCCGGTCGTCACCTACCTGGGCATCTCGTTCGGCGCACTTCTCGGTGGCGCGCTCATCACCGAGGCGATCTTCAACTGGGACGGTGTCGGTCTGGCACTGGTCCAGGCGATCCAGCAGCAGAACAACCCGATCGTGATCGGTGTGGTGACCTACAGCGTCGCCATCTTCGTCGTCCTCAGCCTCATCGTGGACCTGCTGTACGCGGCCCTCGACCCGCGTATCCGCCTCAGCTGACCGCCCCCAAGGAGGATTTCCTCATGTCTGAGCTCGTCAAGAGCCCGGCGATCGGGGACGAGAGCCCCGTGCCGGCCACCCCGGCCGCCCCCGAAGCAACCCCCAAGCAGCTCACCCAGTGGGGCGAGATCCGCCACCGCTTCGTCCAGAACAAGCTGGCCGTCGTCGGTCTCGTGATCATCTGCCTGCTGTTCATCACCGCGATCTTCGGCAACATGTTCACGCCGTTCGACCCCGGTGCGCAGGACCTGGAGAACACCCTCGCGTCGCCCAACGGCACGCACTGGATGGGCACCGACGCCCTGGGCCGCGACATGTTCTCGCGCCTCATCGCCGGTACCCGTGTGGCCATGTTCGTCGGCCTCGCCTCGATCTTCTTCGCCGTGCTGATCGGTGTCACCCTCGGCGCCATCGCCGGCTACTTCGCCGGCTTCGCCGACACCCTCGTCATGCGCGTCGCGGACGTCTTCCTCGCGTTCCCGCTGATGATCGGCGCCGTCGTCATCATCCTCGTCACCGGTCGCGGCATCACCCCGGTGATCATCTCGCTCGCGGTCTTCTCGTGGGCGACCGTCTCCCGACTGCTGCGCAGCTCGATCCTGTCGGTGCGCGAGATGGACTACGTCCACGCGGCCAAGGCGCTCGGCGCCAGCGGCGGCCGGATCGTCCGCACCCACATCCTGCCCAACTCGCTGACCCCGGTCCTGGTCTACGCGACGTTCAACGTCGGTACCACGATCATCGGTGTCGCGGCGCTCTCGTTCCTCGGCGCCGGTGTCCCGGTCGACGTGCCGGAGTGGGGCAACATGCTGGCGGCCGGGCAGGCCTTCATCGGGGTCCACGACTACCTGTGGCTGTACCCGAGCCTCTTCGTCGTCGTCACCGTGCTCGGCTTCGCCTTCGTCGGCGACGGCCTGCGCGACGCGCTCGACCCGAAGCTGCGGTAGGGCCGCCCGATGCTCCGAGACAACATCAGCAAGCAGGACGAAGGTGGCGGCGTGACGACGTCGGAGATTCTCAGCGTTGCGGAGACGGGCGGCGGGTCCGCAACGCCGCTGCTGGAGGTGGACAACCTCCAGGTCGAGTTCAAGACCCGTGACGGGGTCGCCAAGGCCGTCAACGGCGTGAGCTACAGCGTCAGCGCCGGCGAGACCCTCGCCGTGCTCGGCGAGTCGGGCTCCGGCAAGTCCGTCACCGCGCAGGCGATCATGGGCATCCTCGACAGCCCGCCCGGGCGCGTCGCGGGCGGCGAGGTGCGCTTCCACGGCAGGGACATCCTCAAGATGTCCGACGAGGAGCGCCGCAAGCTCCGCGGCGACAAGATGGCGATGATCTTCCAGGACGCGCTGTCCTCCCTGAACCCGGTCTACTCGGTGGGCGACCAGCTCGGCGAGATGTTCCGGGTCCACCGCGGCATGTCCAAGAAGGACTCGAAGGCCAAGGCCATCGAGCTCATGGACCGCGTGAAGATCCCCGCCGCGAAGGCGCGCGTGGGCGACTACCCGCACCAGTTCTCCGGCGGTATGCGCCAGCGCATCATGATCGCCATGGCGCTGGCCCTGGAGCCGGACCTGATCATCGCCGACGAGCCCACCACGGCTCTCGACGTGACCGTCCAGGCCCAGGTCATGGACCTGCTCGCGGAGCTCCAGCGCGAGATGAACATGGGTCTGATCCTGATCACCCACGACCTCGGCGTGGTCGCCGACGTCGCGGACAAGATCGCGGTCATGTACGCCGGCCGGATCGTCGAGACCGCTCCGGTCCACGAGATCTACAAGCGCCCCTCGCACCCGTACACCCGGGGTCTGCTGGACTCGATCCCGCGCCTGGACCAGAAGGGCCAGGAGCTGTACGCGATCAAGGGCCTGCCGCCCAACCTGCTCCGCATCCCGACGGGCTGTGCCTTCAGCCCCCGGTGCCCCAAGGCGCAGGACATCTGCCGTACGGAGATCCCGGTCCTGCACCCGGTCACCGAGCAGGACGGCACCGAACTGCCCGGCCGCGGGAGCGCGTGCCACTTCTGGAAGGACCAGATCCATGGCTGAGCTCAGCAAGACGAACACCGAGCGCGAGCCGATCCTCCAGGTCCGCAACCTGGTCAAGCACTTCCCGCTCACCCAGGGCATCCTGTTCAAGAAGCAGGTCGGCGCGGTCAAGGCCGTCGACGGCGTGTCCTTCGACCTGTACCAGGGCGAGACCCTGGGCATCGTGGGCGAGTCCGGCTGCGGCAAGTCCACCGTCGCCAAGCTCCTGATGAACCTGGAGCGCGCCACCGCGGGCGAGGTCTTCTACAAGGGCCAGGACATCACCAAGCTGTCCGGGCGCGCGCTGAAGGCCGTCCGCCGCAACATCCAGATGGTGTTCCAGGACCCGTACACCTCGCTGAACCCGCGCATGACGGTCGGCGACATCATCGGGGAGACCTTCGAGATCCACCCCGAGGTGGCCCCGAAGGGCGACCGGCGCCGCAAGGTCCAGGAGCTCCTGGACGTCGTGGGCCTGAACCCGGAGTACATCAACCGGTACCCGCACCAGTTCTCCGGCGGTCAGCGCCAGCGCATCGGCATCGCCCGCGGCCTCGCGCTCAACCCGGAGATCATCATCTGCGACGAGCCGGTGTCCGCGCTCGACGTGTCGGTGCAGGCGCAGGTCATCAACCTGATGGAGAAGCTCCAGGACGAGTTCAACCTGTCCTACATCTTCATCGCGCACGACCTGTCGATCGTCCGGCACATCTCCGACCGGGTCGGCGTCATGTACCTCGGCAAGATGGCCGAGATCGGCACCGACGCGCAGATCTACGACCACCCGACGCACCCCTACACCCAGGCGCTGCTGTCGGCGGTCCCGGTCCCGGACCCGGAGGTCCGCGAGTCCCGCGAGCGCATCATCCTCACCGGTGACGTCCCGTCCCCGGCCAACCCGCCGTCGGGCTGCCGCTTCCGCACCCGCTGCTGGAAGGCCCAGGACAAGTGCTCCACCGAGGAGCCGCTGCTGGCGATCCCGGAGCGCTTCAAGGGCGTCGACAGCCTGGCGGCGCACGAGTCCGCGTGCCACTTCGCCGAGGAGAAGGCCATTCTGGCCGTCTGACGCACCCGCTCGACCCCACGGCCGGCCCCCGGCGCCTCACGGCGCCGGGGGCCGGCCCTTTTGCGTGCGCCGCGGGGCGCTGCCGTCCCGGAGAACGGGGCGCGGGACACCCGCCCGTCCCTGGGCGGGGGCCGGGCCGTACGCAGGGAAGGCGCCCTCCTCGCGGGACGGGTGCCTTCCGCGTGCGGCGCGGGGGTCCCACGTCCCGGCGGCCCGTCCCATTGCCGCTGCGGGCCCGTCCCGGGGCGGGCGGGACGGGCGGGACGGGGCCGCTGGCCTGGGAGTGTTTGCCACGGCGGGACACCGTCCGCCACCCCCCCACTCGACACGGGAGCCGCTTTGAAGACGTACGCCCGCAGATTCGCCACCGCCGGTTCGGCGCTGGTGCTGGCCGCGTCGGGCCTGTTCATGGCCTCGACCCCGGCGTCCGCCGCGACGTCCTGCCTGGGTAGCACCTGCACCGGCAAGGACCCGGCCACCACCACCTGCCAGAACGACGCCAAGACCGTCGCGAGCTCCATCCTCGGCACCGAGCTGCGCTACAGCCCGTCCTGCCGGGCCGCGTGGGCGCGTTACCCGGGCGGCACCAACTGGGTGCACACCATCAAGGTCGAGAACTCCCAGGGCAACGCCTACAGTGCCCGCTTCAACGGCGGCGGCGGTGGCGCGGTCTGGACGCGCATGGTGAACGACAAGGACATCGTCGCCCGCGCCTGCGCCACCGACGATGGCGGCTACGCCTGCTCCAGCTGGTACTAGAGGCTGTCCGACCCTGATCCGTCGGACACCCCCTAGGGCGTCCCGCCCTCGCCCGCCCCACCCCAACACCCGCCCACGGAGTTCTCCTTGAGCATCATCGTCCGCAAACTCGCCACCACCGGCTCGGTCCTGGCCCTGGCCGCCTCCGGTCTGCTGTTCGCCTCCACGCCGGCGTCCGCCGCGACGTCCTGCCTCGGTAGCACCTGCACCGGCAAGGACCCGGCCACCACCACCTGCCAGAACGACGCCAAGACCGTGTACTGGGACGGCTGGCTCAACGTGGAACTGCGCTACAGCCCCAGCTGCCGTGCCGCATGGGCCCGTTGGCAGGGCGCCGGGGGTACGACGGAGCCCCTGAAGATCCAGATCGAGAACAACCAGGGCGCCACCTACTCCGTCTCCACGACCGGCGCCTCTGTCTACACCCGCATGGTGAACGACAAGGATGTCCTGGCCCGCGCTGCCGGCTTCAAGAACGGCGGCTCCCAGTACTCCTACACCGCCTGGTACTAGGCCGTGAATCCCCTCCTGCGCAGGCTCGCCACCACCGCGTCCGCATGCGCCCTCGCCGCGTCGGGCCTGCTGATGGCCTCGACCCCGGCGTCCGCCGCGACGTCCTGCCTCGGCAGCACCTGCACCGGCAAGGACCCCTCCACCACCACCTGCCAGAACGACGCCCGCACGGTGAAGACCGCGAGCTGGGGCGTGGAACTGCGCTACAGCCCCTCCTGCAGGGCCGCCTGGGCCCGCAAGACATCCGGCGCCTCCTTCGACACCGACATCAAGGTCGCCAACTCTCGGGGCGCCTCGTACACGACGTACTACGGCGGCAACGGCACGGTGTTCACCCGGATGGTCGACGACCTGGACATCACCGCCCAAGCCTGCGAGCAGCGCGCGTTCGGCTACTCCTGCACCGACTGGTACTGACAGCGAAGGAACTCCACATGAACCCGGTCGCAGGACCGCGTCCCCACCGCCGTGCCCTGCTCAAGGGCGGTCTCGCCCTCGGTGCGGCCGCGGCGTTCCCCCTCGGCGGTGCCGGCCTGGCCCGGGCCGCCGCCGGGCCGGCGATCGCCGGCTGTTCCGCCTGGGGCGCCCGCCCGTCGGCCGGCCCCGTCAAGATCCTCGCCGTACCGCCGCAGAAGATCATCGTGCACCACACGGCGACGCCGAACGTCACCGACCCAGGACAGGCCCAGGCGTTCGCCCTCGCCCGGTCCATGCAGAACTGGGCCATGGACACGAACCACTGGATCGACACCGGCCAGCACTTCACCGTCAGCCGCGGCGCCCACGTCATGGAGGGCCGACACAACAGCCTGGCCGCGCTCCAAGACGGCGCCCACACCGTCGAGGCGGCCCACTGCGCCGGCCAGAACACCGTGGCCATCGGCATCGAGAACGAGGGCACCTACACCACCGTCGAGCCCGGCAGCAGCCAGTACGCGGCGCTGGTCGAACTGTGCGCGCACATCTGCCGCCAGTACGGACTGCGGGCCTACCAGATCTACGGGCACCGGGACTTCAACGCCACCGCCTGCCCGGGGGACCGGCTGTACGCGATGCTGCCCAGGCTGCGCCGCGACGTCGCAGCCCGCATCGGAGGCGACGCCACCGCCCCCGTGTGGCCGCTGCTGCGGATCGGCGAGTCGGGCGACCGGGTGCGGGCGCTGCAGCACCTGCTCGTCGGTCGGGGCGCGGCGATCACCCCTGACGGGGCGTTCGGGCCGGCCACCGAGAAGGCCGTGCGCGACTTCCAGACCCTTGTGACCGCGACCGCCGACGGGTACGCGGGCAACCAGACCTGGCACCAGCTCGTCGCCCCCGTCCGCCGGGGCGACGGAGGCGAGGCGGTGAAGGCCGTACAGCTCCTCCTCACCGCGCGCGGCGTCCCGACCGGCGTCGACGGCGCCTTCGGGCCCGGGACGGGGGCAGCGGTGACCGTCTTCCAGAACACCGCCGGCCTTCCCGCGGACGGCGTCGCGGACGCCCGCACCTTCAGCCGGCTGCTCGGCTGACCCCCGTAAGCCCGGCCCCCTCACCCCCCACCGACAGGAGAAGTGCACCGTCATGCCGTCGACCACCCGGCCACCGGCCTCCCCACGCTCCCGGACGCCCGCCACCCGCTGGGCGGTCCTCCTCGCCGCCGTCGTATCGCTGCTGATCGGCCTGGGGGCACCCGCCCACGCGCTGCCCGGCGCCTTCGTCCCGACACAGAGCAAGGGCAATCGCGGCTCGGACGTCGTCGCTCTCCAGTACCTCCTGGGCGCGCAGGGCAAGAACCTCACGGCGGACGGGGTGTTCGGTGTCGGCACCGACACCGCCGTACGGGAGTTCCAGAGGGCGAAAGGCCTGGACGTCGACGGCGTCGTCGGCCCCAGCACCTGGCAGGCCCTGGCCGTCACCGTTCGCGAGGGCGACAGCGGGGAGGCGGTCAAGGCCGTCCAGTACCTGCTCAACGCCAAGCGCGGCGCCGGCCTGACGGTCGACGGCGCCTTCGGCCCCGGCACCGCCGCGGCCGTCCGCACCTTCCAGGGCCACGCCGGCCTCGGCGCCGACGGCATCGTCGGTCAGGGCACGTGGACCAACCTGCTCTGGCATTACGAGTACGCCGACTACACCGCGGGCACCCTGTGCAACCAGAGCCCCGACGGCAACACCTCCGCTGATTGGGGCACGGCCGCCGCCGTAGCCCAGCTCGAAGCAGCGGCCCGGACGTTCGCAGCCACCGGCAACGGCAAGCTGCCGGTCGGTGACATCGCCTTCGAGCACGGCGGGTCCATCAACGGTCACGCCAGCCACCAGGTGGGCCTCGACGCCGACCTCTGGCCGGCCCGTACGGACTCGGCGCAGTGCACCGGTTCCCGCATCACCTGGGAGTCCGCCTCCTACGACCGCGCCGCGACGCGCGAGCTGGTCAAGGCGCTGCGTGCGGCCGCCCCCGGACACGTCAAGTTCGTCTACTTCAACGACCCCCAGCTGATCGCCGAGGGACTGACGGTCCAGTACCCGAACCACGACAACCACGTGCACATCCGCTACTGCGAACCGGTCCACCCGAACAGCAACTACCAGTGCTGAAGCCGCAGTCCGAGATCCCCACAGAAGCAGAAGCAGAAGCAGAGGAAGAGGAAGAGGAAGAGGAACACGCAATGAGAAGACTCCCGGGCATGGCAGCCGCACTATTCGCCACCCTGCTGGCCGCCCTCGTGGCAGGCCTGCTCACCGCCCCCGTCGCGCAGGCCGCCGACTGGCCCCTGGTCCGCAAGGGCGCCACCGGTGCCCAGGTCACGACGATCCAGCACCTGCTGACCGCCCGCGGCCACAGCACCGGCGCCGACGGTGACTTCGGCGACGGCACCGAGGCCAAGGTGAAGGCGTTCCAGAGCGCGAACGGCCTGTCGCCGGTGGACGGCATCGTCGGTGGCGACACCTGGTCCAGGCTGATCGTCACGGTCGGCAAGGGAGCGAACGGCCCGGCCGTCAAGGCGGCCCAGGTCCAGCTCAACCGCTATGGATACGGACTGGCCGTGGACGGCGCCTTCGGTGACGGCACCGACGCCAAGGTGAAGAGCTTCCAGTCCTCCAAGGGCCTGGACGCCGACGGCATCATCGGCCCCGATACCTGGCAGGCTCTGGTCACCGGCTCCTCCGGCAGCGGCGGTGGTACCAGCACCGTGCTGACCCACTCCCAGGCTGCCGCGATCTTCAACGGTGCGGGCATCGGCTGGACCTCGTCGGGCAACTGCTCCAACCGCAACAGCACCAGCTGCACCTCCTTCGACGGTCTGCGCCGCGCCTCGGCCGACGGTGCGGTCGCCCTGCGCCGTGCCTCCAACTGCGCGCTGACCATCACCGGCGGCTCGGAGACCGGCCACGCGGGTGGCACGTACAGCCACTGGAACGGTTACAAGCTCGACTTCAGCCCCACCGGCTGCCTGAGCAACTACATCACCGCCACCTTCCCGCGCACCGGCACCCGCGGGGACGGCGCGGCGCTCTACACGGCGCCCTCGGGCAACATCTACGCCCGCGAGAGCAGCCACTGGGACGTGACCTTCCTCAACTGAGCAACTGGCTGAATAGTGCACGGATTTATGGGGCATCCGAGTCCGACTCGGGTGCCCCGGCCGTCGTTTCCAGAGGCGATGTACCCTCCCCGTTCAGTACGCAGTATTGGATCAGCAGGGGACCGAGGTACGCCAGATGGTGGTCGACAAGGGGGGCGACGGCGGCTCGCCGCCGTTCAGAGACCAGCTCGCGGAGGCAATGCGCGGGATGAAGGAGGAAGCCAGGTTCAGTTACGGCAAGCTGGCCGAAAAGACCCACTACAGCCGTTCCTCCTGGGAGAGGTTCCTCAACGGCAAACAGCTGCCGACCACGGTCGCCGTCGAGGAGTTCGCGGCCGCCACGGGAGCCGACGCCGACGTCCTGCTCGCGCTGCTGGCGAAGGCCACCGCGTACGAGGAGTTCCGCGCGGCCCGGCAGCAGCAGGCGGCGGCCCCGCACCCGGCGCCGGAACACGCCGCGCGGCCCGCGTCCACGCCCAGGTCCTCGGTGCCGGCGACCACGACCGGGCCGGCGAACGTGCCCGCGACCGCCCAGGCGCCGCAGGCCTCCTCGGCCCGCCCCCCGCGGCTACGGGAGTGGAGGAGCCATGCCCGGACGGCGGCGCTCGTCGTCGCCGGGGCCCTGGTGGGCAGCATCGCCACCGTTGTCATCGGCGGTGGTCCCGGCGGCGGCGCGGCCGCCGACTCCAGCCGGGCCGGCGCCCAGCCCTCCGGATCCGCGGCCGGAGCACAGGCGTCGTCGCCGAGGCCTCCTGCCTGCTCCGCGGACACCTGTCTGCGGCGCGAGCCCCAGGCGATGGACTGCCACTGGGACGGCACCACGGTCCGGGAGACGTGGCTGCGCGGGCTGAAGATCCAGCTCCGCTACAGCGCCGCCTGCCGGGCCGTCTGGGGCCGGATCGAGAACGGGACGGTGGGGGACTCCGTCACGATCAAGGACAAGGGCGGCCGGGAGGAGTCGGCCACGATCCGCGTGGACAACGACACCTACACCCGGATGCTGGCCGTCAGCGCCGACGCACCACCCGACTCGGTGATCATCTGCGGTCAGATACCCCGGTACCAGGAATCCGAGTGCTCGCCCCTCGGGTCGGTCCTGCCCTGACCTGTTGCGCACACCGGTTGCGACCCCGGGATCCCGGGCCCGAGAGTGACGCGGGCACCGTCACCGTCCGGCCCGCCGGTCCCGGGGACGCCATCGACAACCGGGCTGCGCCCAACGCCGTGGACATGATCGAGATCGGCCGTCCCGAAACCGACCTCGGCACCGCAGAGTCCGACCTCGACGCCTGCGCCGTGGACCTGGACACCTGCGCCACGGCTTCGCCGCCCACGCGGCGCGCGGCCGCGACACCATTGGCCTCGGCGTGGACACCCGCAACGCCACCGGCGCACGCGCGCTCTCCGAGGCGCACGGCACGGCCCTGCACCACGGCGTCGGCGCGGCGGAGCCGGCTTTGCACCCCCAGGGGTGACAGGGGCGGGACGCGCCGGTGCAATCGGTCCAACCGTGCGTGTGCGACACCCCTCATAGGGTGACATTGGCCCCTAAGTGAGTCTTGGGAGCCATAGGAGGCACTCCATGCGCGGAGCCACCCACGCCAAATGGGCCGCATGTGCGGTGGCCGTCGCCCTCGCGGCGACGGCCTGCGGCGGCGGGAGCGACAGCGGCGGAGGCGGCGAGGCGGGAATCATCAGCTCGTCGTGGGGTGACCCGCAGAACCCGCTGGAGCCCGCCAACACCAACGAGGTGCAGGGCGGCAAGGTCCTCGACATGCTCTTCCGCGGCCTCAAGCGCTACGACCCCAAGACCGGCGAGGCCAAGAACATGCTCGCCGAGTCCATCCAGACGACGGACAGCCGGAACTTCACCGTCACGCTGAAGGACGGCTGGACGTTCAGCAACGACGAGCCGGTCACCGCGCAGTCCTTCGTGGACGCCTGGAACTACGGCGCGGACGTGCGCAACAAGCAGAACAACTCGCCGTTCTTCTCCGACATCGTCGGCTACGACGACGTGCACCCGGCGTCCGGGGAGCCCAAGGCCACGACGATGTCCGGACTGGTGGTCAAGGACCCCAGGACCTTCACCGTCGCCCTCAAGGACACGTTCTCCACCTGGCCGGAGACCCTCGGCTACCAGGCCTTCTCCCCGCTGCCCAAGGCCTTCTTCACCGACCGCGCCGGCTGGCTGGACAAGCCGATCGGCAACGGCCCGTACACGGTGGACTCGTACACCAAGGGCACCGGCATGAAGCTGCGGACGTGGGACGGCTACCCCGGTGAGGACAAGGCGCAGAACGGCGGCGTGGATCTGAAGGTCTACACCGACAACAACACCGCCTACACCGACCTGATCTCCGGCAACCTCGACCTCGTCGACGACGTCCCCGCACAGCAGCTGAAGAACGTCAAGAACGACCTCGGCGACCGGTACATCAACCAGCCGGCCCTCATCATCCAGACGCTCACCTTCCCGCTGTACGACCCGCAGTGGAACAAGCCGGGCATGGAGAAGGTCCGCCAGGGCATCTCGCGGGCCATCAACCGGGACGAGATCACCCGGCAGATCTTCCGGGAGACCCGGACCCCCGCCAAGGACTGGACCTCACCCGCCCTCGGCGAGAAGGGCGGCTTCTCCGCCACGGCCTGCGGCGACGCCTGCGTCTACGACCCGGCCGAGGCCAAGAAGCTCATCCAGGAGGGCGGCGGGCTCCCCGGCGGCAAGGTCACGCTGACCTCCAACGTGGACACCGGATCGCACCGGGACTGGATGGACGCCGTGTGCAACAGCGTCAACAACGCGCTGGGGGAGGGCCCGGTCTGTACGGTCAACCCGGTCGGCACCTTCGCCGACTTCCGCAACCAGCAGAGCAGCTACCGGCTGACCGGCCCCTTCCGCTCCGGCTGGCAAGCCGACTACCCGCTGATCCAGAACTTCCTGCAGCCGCTCTACTACACCGGCGCCTCCTCCAACTACGGGAAGTTCAGCAACAAGGAGTTCGACGCCCTCGTCGACCAGGCGAACCGGGAGAACGACCCGGCCAAGGCGATCGCCAGCTTCCAGGAGTCGGAGAAGATCCTCGCCGAGCAGATGCCGTCCGTCCCGCTCTGGTACCAGAACGGCAGCGCCGGCTACTCCGAGCGCCTTGAGGACGTGGCCCTCAACCAGTTCAGCGTCCCGGTCTACGACCAGATCAAGGTGAACTGACCCCCACCCGGATCCCGGGCCCCCGCCCCGCGGGGGCCCGCCGCGCCCCGCCAACAGCATGGAGCACTCCATGGGACGTTATGTGATCCGGCGGCTGCTCCAGATGATCCCGGTGTTCATCGGCAGCACGTTCCTGATCTTCTTCATGGTGTACGCGCTCGGTGACCCGGTCGCGGCCCTCTTCGGTGACAAGGCCCCCGACCCCGCCACCGCCGCACGCATCCGCAAGGACCTCTACCTCGACCAGCCCCTGTGGAAGCAGTACCTCCACTACATGGGCCAGATCTTCCAGGGCGACTTCGGCACCGCCTTCAACGGACAGTCCGTCACCGAGCTGATGGCCAGCGCCTTCCCCGTCACCCTGCGCCTGACCCTCGTCGCGATCTTCTTCGAGATCGTCATCGGCATCACCCTCGGCGTGGTCAGCGGACTGCGCCGAGGCAAGACCGTCGACACCTCCGTGCTGGTGCTCACCCTCGTGGTCATCTCGGTGCCCACCTTCGTCACCGGCTACCTGCTCCAGTACCTCTTCGGCGTCAAATGGGGCTGGGTGAGGCCCACCGTCTCCCCGGACGCACCGCTGAACGAGCTGATCCTGCCCGGCATCGTCCTCGCGCTGGTCTCCCTCGCCTACGTCACGCGCCTGTCCCGCACCTCCATCGCCGAGAACGTCAGGGCCGACTACGTACGCACCGCCACCGCCAAGGGCCTGCCCCGCAGCCGGGTCGTCACCCGCCACCTGCTGCGCAACTCCCTGATCCCGGTCGTCACCTTCATCGGGACCGACATCGGTGCCCTGATGGGCGGCGCCATCGTCACCGAGCGGATCTTCAACATCCACGGTGTCGGATACCAGCTCTACCAGGGCATCCTGCGCAACAACTCGCCCACGGTCGTCGGCTTCGTGACCATCCTCGTCATCGTCTTCCTGCTGGCGAACCTGCTCGTCGACCTGCTCTACGCGGTCCTGGACCCGAGGATCCGTTATGCCTGATCCCGAGCGCCCCGAACCCGGCGGCTACGACCCGGTGGGCCCCCGCCCGAAGGAGGCGGTCGCGCCCACCGGCCAGGGGGGACCCATGGATCTCGCACTGGACGAGGCCGAGAGCGTCGAAGGCATCGAGAAGAACGCCGGACCGGGCGCCGCCGGCCCCGGCGAGCGGGCCCGCTCCCTGTGGTCCGACGCCTGGCACCAGCTGCGCCGCAATCCCGTCTTCGTCATCTCGGCAGCTCTGATCCTCTTCCTCGTCGTCATCTCGATCTGGCCGCAGCTCATCGCGAGCGGCGACCCCCTGCAGTGCGACCTCTCCAAGTCCCAACAGGGCTCCGCCCCCGGCCACCCCTTCGGCTACGACACCCAGGGCTGCGACGTCTACACCCGCACCGTCTACGGAGCCCGCGCCTCCATCACCGTGGGCGTCTGCGCCACCCTCGGCGCCGCCCTGCTCGGCTCCGCCCTCGGCGGCCTCGCCGGCTTCTTCGGCGGCTGGGGGGACTCCCTGCTCTCCCGGGTTGCCGACATCTTCTTCGGCATCCCGGTCGTCCTCGGCGGGCTGGTCTTCCTGTCGGTCGTCACCAGTACCACCGTCTGGCCCGTGGTCGGATTCATCGTGCTGCTGGGCTGGCCGCAGATCGCCCGCATCGCCCGCGGCTCGGTGATCACCGCCAAGCAGAACGACTACGTCCAGGCCGCCAGGGCCCTGGGCGCCGGGAACGCCCGGATGCTGCTGCGGCACGTGGCGCCCAACGCCGTCGCGCCCGTCATCGTCGTCGCCACGATCGCGCTCGGCACGTACATCGCCCTGGAGGCGACCCTGTCCTTCCTCGGCGTCGGCCTGCGCCCGCCCACGGTCTCCTGGGGCATCGACATCTCCAATGCGGCCTCGCAGATCCGCAACGCCCCGCACATGCTGCTGTGGCCCGCGGGCGCGCTGAGCATCACGGTGCTCGCCTTCATCATGCTCGGCGACGCGGTGCGCGACGCCCTCGACCCCAAGCTGCGCTGAGGAGTGCCGCACATGCTGCTGGAAGTCCGCGACCTGCACGTGGAATTCACGACGCGCGACGGAGTCGCGAAGGCGGTCAACGGCGTCGACTACGCGGTGGACGAGGGCGAGACCCTGGCCGTGCTCGGCGAGTCCGGGTCCGGCAAGTCCGTGACCGCCCAGGCGGTGATGGGGATCCTGGACGTTCCGCCGGGCCGTGTCGCCGGCGGGGAGATCCTGTTCAAGGGCCGCGACCTGCTGAAGATGAAGGAGGACGAGCGGCGCAGGATCCGCGGCGCCGAGATGGCGATGATCTTCCAGGACGCGCTGTCCTCCCTGAACCCGGTGCTGACCGTCGGCAAGCAGCTCGGCGAGATGTACGAGGTCCACCGGGGGATGTCCCGCAAGGACGCCCGGGCCAAGGCGGTCGAGCTGATGGACCGGGTCAGGATCCCGGCGGCGGGACAACGGGTGGGGGACTACCCGCACCAGTTCTCCGGCGGTATGCGCCAGCGCATCATGATCGCCATGGCGCTGGCCCTGGAGCCCTCGCTGATCATCGCCGACGAGCCGACGACGGCCCTGGACGTCACCGTCCAGGCCCAGGTGATGGACCTGCTGGCCGAGCTCCAGCGGGAGCTCAACATGGGTCTGATCCTGATCACCCACGACCTCGGCGTGGTCGCCGACGTCGCGGACAAGATCGCGGTCATGTACGCGGGCCGGATCGTGGAGGCGGCGCCCGTCCACGAGATCTACCGGTCGCCGGCGCACCCGTACACCCGGGGTCTGCTGGACTCGATCCCGCGCCTGGACCAGAAGGGCCAGGAGCTGTACGCGATCAAGGGCCTGCCGCCCAACCTGCTCCGCATCCCGCGCGGCTGCGCCTTCAACCCGCGCTGCCCGATGGCCCAGGAGGTCTGCCGCAGTGACGTCCCGCCGCTGTACCCGGTGACGGAGTCGCCCGTGGCCAGGGCCAGCGCCTGCCACTTCTGGAAGGAGTGCCTCCATGGCTGAGTCCCTCCTCGAAGTGACGGACCTGGTCAAGCACTACCCGCTGACCCAGGGCATCCTGTTCAAGAAGCAGGTGGGCGCGGTCAAGGCGGTCGACGGGGTCTCCTTCGGACTGCGGGCCGGTGAGACCCTGGGCATCGTGGGAGAGTCCGGCTGCGGCAAGTCCACCGTCGCCAAGATGCTGGTCAACCTGGAACGGCCGACCGCGGGTTCGATCGCGTACAAGGGCGAGGACATCAGCCGGCTCTCGGGTCGCGCGCTGAAGGCCGTCCGCCGCAACATCCAGATGGTGTTCCAGGACCCGTACACCTCGCTGAACCCGCGCATGACGGTCGGCGACATCATCGGGGAGCCGTACGAGATCCACCCCGAGGTGGCCCCGAAGGGCGACCGGCGCCGCAAGGTCCAGGAGCTCCTGGACGTCGTGGGCCTGAACCCGGAGTACATCAACCGGTACCCGCACCAGTTCTCCGGCGGTCAGCGCCAGCGCATCGGCATCGCCCGCGGCCTGGCCCTCCGGCCCGAGGTGATCGTCGCCGACGAGCCGGTCTCCGCCCTGGACGTCTCCGTCCAGGCGCAGGTCGTCAACCTGCTGGAGAAGCTCCAGGACGAATTCAACCTGTCCTATGTCTTCATCGCGCACGACCTCTCGATCGTCCGACACATCTCCGACCGGGTCGGCGTCATGTACCTCGGCCGGATCGTGGAGATCGGCTCCGACAGCCAGATCTACGAGCACCCGACCCACCCGTACACGCAGGCGCTGCTTTCGGCCGTGCCGGTGCCGGACCCGCAGGCCCGCGCCCACCGCGAGCGCATCATCCTCACCGGTGACGTCCCGTCGCCGGCCAACCCGCCGTCGGGCTGTCGCTTCCGCACCCGCTGCTGGAAGGCCCAGGACCGCTGCACGGTGGAGGTCCCGCTGCTCGCCGTTCCGGAGGTGTTCGCCTCCGGACCGGCGGCGCACCCTTCGGCGTGCCACTTCGCGGCGGAGAAGCGGGTGGTCCCGGGCCTGCCGCCGGACGAGCGCGACGCACCGGGGGGACAGGCCGCGGGCTGAGACGGTTTACCCACCGACCGACGATTTCCGGCCACCCCTCGCGTGCTGCCGCGGGAGCAGCCGCCTTTCTCCAAGGCGGTTTACCTGCGGGCAACTTGACCGTTTCTGCCCCGAGATCTGGGGCATGCAGCCTGGGTGTTGTGCGGCCGTGCGGGTGCCGACAGCCGGCCGGGGGGCGCAGTCGTTCCCCGGCCGGCCTCTCCGTGACCCCGGCCGTGCGCGGCATGCGCCCCTCGTGCTGCCGGATTTCGATCGATGCGCTGGCACGGATAGTTATGATCCGTAGCGCACGGTGGGTATGACTCTCGCCGAGCACGAATGCGCGTACCGATGTCCGCTCGACGTGGAGGTGAAACGCCGTGGCACTCTCGATCTCTGCCGTGGTGCTGCTGGCGATCATCGTTTTCCTGCTGGTCCGCCGGGCGGGCCTGAAGGCAGGGCACGCGGTGGTCTGTGTGCTGCTCGGTTTCTATCTGGCGAGTTCCACCATCGCCCCGACCCTCAGCCAGCTCACCTCGAACGTGGCGAGCATGATCAGCGGCATCAAGTTCTAGGGTCGGTCCCGGGCCCCGCCGGGCGGAGCGGGCGGGCCGGGGGCGGCGCGGGGAACCCCCTACGCTAGGGCCATGAACGGTCTTCCCGCCCGTCGTCTGCTCTTCGTGCACGCGCACCCCGACGACGAGTCGATCAACAACGGCGTCACCATGGCCAAGTACGCGGCCCAGGGCGCCCACGTCGCGTTGGTGACCTGCACCCTGGGCGAGGAGGGCGAGGTCATCCCGCCCGGCCTCGCCCACCTGGCGGCCGACCGCGACGACACCCTCGGCGCCCACCGGATCGGCGAGCTCGCCGCCGCCATGTCCGAACTGGGCGTCCATGACCACCGGTTCCTCGGCGGCCCCGGCCGCTACCGCGACTCCGGGATGATGGGCGCCCCGCAGAACCGCCGCCCCGAGTCCTTCTGGTCCGCCGACGTGGACGAGGCCGCCGGGTACCTCGTGGAGGTGATCCGCGAACTGCGCCCGCAGGTGCTCGTCACCTACGACCCGAACGGCGGCTACGGGCACCCGGACCACATCCAGGCCCACCGGGTCGCCATGCGCGCCGCCGAACTGGCCGCGGAGACCGCGTACCGGCGCGACCTCGGGGACCCCCACACCATCGGGAAGATCTACTGGAACCGGGTTCCGCTCTCGGTGGTCGAGGAGGGCTTCGCCCGGCTGGATGCCGCCGGGCCCGCGGTGTCCTTCCCGGGGCTGGCCTCGCCCGCGGACGTGCCGGGGGTCGTCGACGACGAGCGGATCACCGCCGAGATCGACGCCGACGAGGCCCTCGTGGCCGCCAAGACGGCCGCCATGCGCGCCCACGCCACGCAGATCGCCGTGGACGGGTCCTTCTTCGCGCTCTCCAACGACCTGGCACAGCCGCTGTTCGCGCGCGAGTACTACGAACTGGTCGAGGGCCGGCCGGGTACGGCGGCGGGCGAGCGCGAACACGACCTCTTCGCGGGGGTGGAGGCGTGACCGGCACCCTGACGGCGGGCCGGATCGCCGGGTGCCTGGGCCTGCTGGTCCTGGGCGTGCTGACCGGAGCGGCCGGCTGGCTCGTCGTGGACCTGTGGTTCCCCGGCGGGCTGCTGCTCGCGCTGCTGGCCCTCTTCGGGCTGTTCCTCGGCGGCCGGATCGCCCTGGGGGCGGGCCTCGGGGTGGGCGCGGCCGCGGCCGGCTGGTTCCTCACCTACGTGATGCTCACCGTCCCGCGCCCCGAGGGGGACTTCCTGCTCAGTTCGTCCGGAATCGGCATGTACGCCTACCTTTTGGGGGGAGCGGTGGTGGCTGTGATGTGTGCCACGGTCACCCTTTCGCCGGATCGGCGGATTTCGGCCGGATAGCCCGTCAAGTGACGTGGTGTCGGACCCCGTAGGGAGTCCGGCCGAGGCGGGCGGTCGGGGCCTGCCGGGGTGTTTCAGGGGGGTTTGGCGGGCCCCGTGTGGAACCCCTGATTCACCGCGGACAGTTGCGGGCGGGCGGCGGCCAGTATGGTGGACGGGCCGCCGAGCTGCCCGCGCACGGTATGACGGGCGGCGGAGCCAACCGGGAGAACCTGCCTTGAGTCGTGAAACCGACAGTTCGTCCTCCGGGCCCAAGGGGCACGGTGGAGCCGCTTACCCCTCGGGTACACCGCCGTACGGAACCGGCCAGTACCCGTCGACGACTGTGCCACCCGGGTCTGGCGCGGCGACCGCCCCGGAGGAGAACGCTGTGACCTCGAATCCGTCCACGCCCGAATCCGACGGGCCCAAGACCGAGACGACCCTGACGACCCGGATCCGGATCAACATCCCCGGCTCGCGGCCCATCCCCCCGGTGGTCGTGCGCAAGTCGATGGGCACCAACTCCGGCACGTCCGGCGGCGGAACGCACCCCGCCCAGGAGCCGGAGCAGGGGCCCGAGCCGCAGGACAAGCCGCCGCTCGCACAGCGGCCGGGGCCCCGGCCGACCCGTGTCGAGGCAGCGCCGGACCCGGCTCCGGCTCCGGCGCAGGCCGAGGAACCCGCCGCGAGCAACTGGTTCGCGCCGCGCAAGCCTCCCACCCCCGCGCCCGCACCCGCGGCGCCCGCCGCCGCGCAGATGCCGCAGGCCGCCCCGCCGCCGCTCGCCAAGCGGGTGCCCGGCGCGACGCCGACCCCGCCGCCCGGCGCGACACCGGCCCCGCGGCCCGCGCGCGGAGCCGGCTTCCCGCCCGCGCCGCACGTACAGGCCCCGCCGGCGTCCGAGGCCGGGTACGCCCCGCCGGCGCCCGACGCCGGGTACGCGCCGCCGCGTACTCCGCCGCCGCCCGTCCCCGAGTACGGTTCCGGCTACGCCCCGCCGCAGGCGCCCGCCCCGGCGGCCCCGATGTCCGGCGGCCCCGGCGGTGGAGCCGCCCAGGGCCTCCCGCCGTACGGGACCGGCCAGAGCGACGGCGGCCCGTCCACCGAGGCGTTCCCCGTTTACGACCGCCAGTCCGCCGGTCCCGTCGGCCCCACCACCGGCGGCCCCGGCTCCGGCTCCGGCCCCGCCGCCCCGTCTGCCGCGCAGGCCGCGGGCTGGCCCGGCCCCGACCTGGACGGCCCGCTGCCGCCCCCGGCGCCCGCGCCGGCCGCCCCGCGGCCCGCGCAGCCCGCGGAGGGGAAGGCCGCCGCGAAGCCCGCCAAGAAGGGCCGCTCCAAGCTGGTCCTGGTCGGCGGCGGCATCGTGGCGCTCATCGGCGTGGCCTACGGCGCCGGACTGCTCCTGAACCACTCCGACGTCCCCAAGGGCACCACCGTCCTCGGCGTCGACATCAGCGGCAGCCGCGACGACGCCGTCGCGAAGCTCCAGACCGCCTTCGGCACCCGTGCCGCGGCCCCCCTGCAGCTGAGCGTCGGAGGCAAGCCGGTCGAGCTGAAGCCCGACAAAGCCGGCCTGACCCTGGACGCCCAGACCACCGTCCGCAACGCGGCGGGCAGTGACTACAACCCCGTGACGGTCATCGGCTCGCTCCTCGGCAACGAGCGGGTCGCCGACGCCGTGATGCCCGTCGACGAGGAGAAGCTCCAGGTCGCGCTCCAGGAGCTCGCAGGTACGGCTGGTTCCGTCACCGAGGGCACGATCACGTTCGACGGCGGCAAGGCCGTCGCCGTCCCCGGCAAGGCGGGCACCGCCCTGGACGTGGACGGATCCGTCGACCTCGTCACCAAGGCGTTCCGCGACCAGGTCGGCACCGGCAGGGCGGCCGTCGTGGAACTGCCGACGGTCACTCGGGAACCGGTCGTGGGCCAGGCCGAACTCGACCGAGCGATGAAGGAGTTCGCCGAGCCGGCGATGTCCGCCAACGCCACGGTCAAGGCGGGCACCAAGTCCATCGCGTTCGGCAAGCTGTCGCTGCCCAAGATCCTCAGCATGCAGCCCGTGGACGGCCGTCTCACGGAGCGGTTCGACCTGGAGGCCCTCAGGGCGACCTACGGCAACACCTTCGACGGCGTCCTGATCACCCGCGGCACCGGCGCCAGGACGGCGGTCACCCCGCAGGACGTCGCCGGCGCGCTCGGCAAGGCCCTGCGCGGCAAGACCACGGCGGAGCGGACCGTGGTCATCGACACCAACCCGAGCTGAACCACGGCACCGGGGTGCCCCCGTCCACCACTTCCGGGCGGGGGCACCGTCGGGTCCGCCGCACGGTGTCCGGGATCCGGCACGCACCGCCCCGTCGTGGGTCAGTTCAGCAGGGCGCGGGCCGAGACGGCCTCGGCGTGGATGCGGGCCGCAGCGCCGGTGTCCACCACCGACACCACCTCTGCGTACGCCTCCAGCTCCGCCGCGCCCTCCCGGAAGGAACCCCGCTCCACCAGCAGCCGCGCCCGCTCGTAGCGCAGCGACGCCGGGTGCGACGGCAGCAGCAGCGACAGCTCCAGCGCCCACAGGGCCACGCCCGACTGCTCCGGGCGGGTCGAGGCCCACGCCCGGATATTGGTCAGGATCCGCAGCACGATGTCCAGCGTCCTGGCCGGGGTACGGGGACCCGCCGCCAGCTCCGCCGGACCAGTGCCCAGGGAGGCGCCGGCCGCGAACGGGTCCACCACCACGTTCTCCTCCGGGTCGCCGAAGCCCACCACGAAGTGACCCGGCAGCCCCAGCCCGTACACCGGCGCGCCCGCCCGCCGGGCGACCTCCAGCCACACCACCGACAGCAGGATCGGCAGGCCGCGCCGGCGCCGCAGCACCTCGTGCAGCAGCGAGGACGCAAGCCGCTCGTAGTCCGCCGGGGTGCCGTGGAAACCGAGGCGTCCGCCCAGCAGTTCCGTCACCGCAGACGCCCACGCCTGCCCGCCGCGCAGGCCGTACGGCAGCATCCCGGCCAGCCGGTCCAGTTCGATCTGCGCCCAGTCCATGACGCGTTCGTCCAGTTCGGGATCCGCCTCCGCCGCCAGCAGCAGGCACATCAGCGCCAGATCGGGCCGCTCCGCCCGGGCCTCCGCCGCGAACTGCTCCCGCCGGGCCTGCGTGCTCACGAGGCCGCCCGGAAGTGGTGGTAGGTGTGGTGCGTCGCGAACCCCAGCCGGTCGTAGAGGGTCAGCGCCCCCGGATTGTCCGTCTCGACCTGCAGCCACGCCGCCGAGGCGCCCTCTTCCAGCGCGCGCCGGGCCAGGGCGGCCATCACCGCCGTCGCGAGTCCTTCCCGCCGGTGCCGCGGATCGACCGTCACCGCCGCGAAGCCGGCCCACCGGCCGTCCACCACGCACCGGCCGATCGCCCGCCCGCCGTACAGCGAGGCGAACCAGACCGACGGCCCCTCCACCAGCACCCGCCGGGCCACGTCCGGGTCGGAGACCCTGCCGTAGCGCCCGAGCCACTCCCCGTCCGGGACACGGGTCAGGGCCACGGCCCCGCTCGCGGGCGCGTCCATGTCACCCACCGGGGCCAGCGCCCCGATCCGTACCTCCGCCGATGCCTCGGGCACCCAGTTCCGGCGCTCCAGCTCGGCGCAGAGCAGCTCCTGCGTGCCGGCGGCCCCGGTGGCGGCCTGCACATAGGCCGGAAGTCCTCGCGCCGCATACCAGGAGGTCACTCGCGCGAGTGCATCGTCCAGCGGTGTCCCCGGGTCGCCGAGCGGCAGTACGGAGTTGGCCCGCCGGGTGAACCCGGCGGCGGCCCGCAGCGTCCACCCGCCCAGCGACTCGCTCTCCAGAGGCTGCCAGGCCCGCGCCGAGACCCTCGTCAGCTCCTCGAAGGAGGCTGCCGGCCCCCGCCGCCGGGCCGGCGCCGCGGGTACGGTCTTGCCCGCCACCAGCGAGGATTCCGGGATGCGGACGGACTGTCCGTTCTTCTTTGTGATCAGCAGCACACCCTGATCCCAGGATGTGAGAACGCCGACCGTGTCCGTGAACTCGGGTGATCCGCTCAGTCCGGTCTCCACCCGTCGTACAGAGACACGTTTACCCACGTCAGCCGGGGTGATTCGGACCTCCAGCAGCCCTCCAGCAGTGATTTCCACAGCTCTGTCCGCCCCTCCTGTTCGGATCGTGCCCGGGAACGGAGATACTAGGGGCGGGCATCGACGACGCCGCGCTCCCGCGCGATATGGAAAGCCCTACCGAGGAGGAACGAGAGCGTGACCTACGTCATCGCGGAGCCTTGTGTCGACGTCAAGGACAAGGCATGCATCGAAGAGTGCCCCGTCGACTGCATCTACGAGGGCCAGCGGTCCCTGTACATCCACCCGGACGAATGCGTCGACTGTGGTGCGTGTGAGCCGGTCTGCCCGGTCGAGGCCATCTTCTACGAGGACGACACCCCGGAGGAGTGGAAGGACTACTACAAGGCGAACGTCGAGTTCTTCGACGAGCTCGGTTCGCCCGGTGGTGCCTCCAAGCTGGGCCTGATCGAGCGTGACCACCCCTTCGTCGCGGGGCTGCCCGCCGGCATCAACGGCGAGCACTGACCCTTCACGGCAGAAGCGCCCCGGTCCCGTACGGCCTTTCCCGCCGCACGGGACCGCGGTGTTTTTCCGACCCGCTACCAGCCAGTACCCGGAAGAGAGCAGAGACCACGTGGCCGCAGTATCCGACCGTCTTCCCGCCTTCCCCTGGGACAAGCTGGAGCCGTACAAGAAGACGGCGGCGGCCCACCCGGACGGCATCGTCGACCTGTCCGTCGGCACGCCCGTGGACCCGGTCCCGCAGCTGATCAGGCAGGCCCTGATCGACGCCGCCGACTCCCCGGGCTACCCGACTGTGTGGGGCACGGAGGCCCTGCGCGACGCCATCACGGGCTGGCTGCGCGGCCGGCTCGGCGCCGGCGCTGCCGGGCATCGCAACGTCCTGCCGGTCGTGGGTTCGAAGGAGCTGGTGGCCTGGCTGCCGACCCAGCTCGGGCTCGGCGCCGGTGACAAGGTCGCCTACCCGCGGCTCGCCTACCCGACGTACGAGGTCGGCGCCCGGCTGTGCGGCGCCGAGGCGGTGGTCTACGACGCCGAGACCTTTGCGAGTGACCCCGCGGGGGCCGGGCTCGACCCGGCCGGCGTGAAGCTGTTGTGGCTCAACTCCCCGTCCAACCCCACCGGCAGCGTCCTCGGCAAGGACGAGCTCGTACGAATCGTGGCCTGGGCGCGCGAGCACGGCATCCTGCTCTTCAGCGACGAGTGCTACCTGGAGCTGGGCTGGGAGGCCGAGCCCGTCTCCGTGCTCCACGACGACGTGTGCGGCGGCTCCTACGAGGGGATCGTCGCGGTCCACTCGCTCTCCAAGCGCTCCAACCTGGCGGGCTACCGGGCGGCCTTCATCGCCGGTGACGCGGACGTGCTCGGCGAGCTGCTGGAGATCCGCAAGCACGGCGGCATGATGACCCCCGCCCCGGTGCAGGCGGCCACGGTGGCGGCGCTCGGCGACGACCTGCACGTGGCGGAGCAGCGCGAGCGCTACGCGGCCCGCAGGGCGGCGCTCCGCACGGCCCTGGAGGCGCACGGCTTCCGCGTCGAGCACAGCGAGGCGAGCCTCTACCTGTGGGTGACCCGCGACGAGCCCTGCTGGGACACCGTCGCCCACCTCGCCGACCTGGGCATCCTGGTCGCTCCGGGGGACTTCTACGGCGAGGCCGGCGCACGCTTCGTACGGGTGGCGTTCACCGCCACCGACGAGCGCGTGGAGGCGGCCGTCAAGCGCCTCGGCTGACCGTTCCGTGACAGCCCGAGGGGGCCGGGAGTGCGAAACTCCCGGCCCCCTCGGTGTTCCCCGGGCGTCAGCCCTGCAGCGCGCCGCCGGGCAGTCCCGCCGGCAGGACACCGCCCACGGGCAGCGCGGAGACCGGCAGCTCCTGTGCGGTGGGCAGTCCGCCGAGCAGGCCGCCCGCCTGGCCGGCCAGGTCGGAGGCGGGGGCCGGCAGGGCCGTGGTGGCGGCACCCGCGTCGCCGAGGGCGTCCGGGGCGGTGAGTGCGCCCAGCTGCGGCACGGACTCCAGACCGGCGGCGCTGGCCGCGCCGGCCGCACCGACCACGGGCGCTGCCCCGGCTGCGACGAGCAGCGCGGCACGGGCGATCCGACGGGTCAGGGGGAGGGACATGATGCTCCTAAGCGGTAGCGGCTGAGTACGGCCTGACTAACCGCTCACGGGGCGGGTGGAGTTGCGGCGCCGCCGGGTAAAGAATCGGCAACGCATCGTTTAATCGGCTTCCGCGACAAGAGCATTGGATGCGCACCCACCAGGGAATCCGTCCCGTCACGGGGGCTGCAGGAGGGTCGGTGACCACCCCCGCGCGGGTGATCACCCGTACACGCGGCCGGGTGGCCGTGCCGATCAGCGGGCCATGAAGATCCGCACCTCGCCGCGGGCCGCACCGTAGGGGGCACCGTCGCCGTTCTTGGCGTCGGCCTCTCCCTGGTCCTGCCAGCGGCCCCGGTCCTTGCCCGCGACCCAGCCGCGCAGGTCGTAGGACACCCTGGCGATGCCCATCTCACGGGAGTTGGCCACCGCCCAGTGGGCCATCGCCCGGCTGCGGCGCGTCGCGGCCTCGCCCGCCTCCTGCTTCTCCACCATCGTGATCTCGGGCTCCGGGACGGCCCGGCCACCGCCGCCGTTGCGGCCGGCCTGGCCGGCCTGGCCGGCCTGGCCGCCCTGCGGGCCGAAGGTGTGCATCCCGTCCTTGCCGAAGATCCGCACCAGGCCCTCCCGCACCTTCTCCGGGTCACCGGGCTGCGTGGGCGCCGGACCGCCGCAGTCCAGGCTGCCGCCGCCGGCGAACGCGGCGGTCAGCACGGTCGCGTCCGGCTCGTGCTTGGCGTAGGCCTGCGGGTAGCCGCTGCGCTGCACCTTCTGCGCGGCCACCGTCAGCGGTAGCCGCGAGTACCCCGGCACGTCGACGAGGTGGTCGTAGAAGATCCCCGCCGAGTAGACCGGGTCGGTGATCTGCTCCGGCGTACCCCATCCCATCGAAGGCCGCTGCTGGAACAGGCCCAGCGAGTCCCGGTCGCCGTGGTCGAGATTGCGCAGGGCGGACTCCTGCATGGCGGTCGCCAGGGCGATTGTGACCGCCCGGTCGGGCAGCCCCTTGGCGATGCCGACGGCGGCTATCGTCGCCGCGTTCGCCGCCTGCTCGGGAGACATCTCGTACTTTTCGGACTGGCCGTCACGGTCGGACGCGTCCGCACTGGCGACGCAGAAGGGCGCGCCACCGCCGACCGAGGCGCGCTGCACGGCGAAGTACCCGATCACCGACAGGAGAACGAGCAGGCCGACGACCACACGCGGCAGCCTGCGGCGGCGGGAGCGGGGAACACGGAACTCGGACACGCGGCCCACCGTACTTGAGGCATATGGCGCGTCCACCGGCCGGACGAGGGACGCTTCGCCACACCCCGGGGCGTTAGGGTCAGTTCCATGTCCGAATCCGAGCTGGACCTCACCCTCGACGCCGCCGAGCTGACCGCCCGGCTCGTCGACATCCCGTCCGTGAGCGGCGACGAGAAGGTACTCGCCGACCTTGTGGAACACGCGTTGCGCGGCCTGCCCCACCTCACCGTGGACCGCTTCGGTAACAACGTCGTCGCCCGTACGCACCTCGGCCGGGCCGAGCGCGTCGTACTGGCCGGCCACCTCGACACGGTGCCGATCGCCGACAACGTCCCGTCGCGCCTCGACGAGAACGGCGTCCTGTGGGGCTGCGGCACCACCGACATGAAGTCCGGCGTCGCCGTCCAGCTGCGCATCGCCGCGACCGTGCCCGAGCCCAACCGGGACCTCACTTTCGTCTTCTACGACCAGGAGGAGGTCGCCGCCGACCTCAACGGCCTCGGCAAGGTCGCCGAGGCCCACCCCGACTGGCTCACGGGCGACTTCGCGGTCCTGCTGGAGCCCTCGAACGCCGAGGTCGAGGGCGGCTGCCAGGGCACCCTGCGGGTGCTGCTGCGCACCTCCGGCGAGCGCGCCCACTCCGCCCGCAGCTGGATGGGCTCCAACGCCATCCACGCCGCCAGCCCGATCCTCGCCCGGCTCGCCGCGTATGAGGCCCGCAGGCCCGTCATCGACGGCCTGGAGTACCACGAGGGGCTCAACGCGGTCCGCATCGAGGGTGGCGTCGCCAACAACGTCATCCCCGACGCCTGCACCGTGACGGTCAACTTCCGCTTCGCCCCGGACCGCAGCATGGACGACGCGATCGCCCACGTCCGGGAGGTCTTCGCGGACTGCGGCGTCGAAGAGTTCGTGATCGACGACTTCTCCGGCGGGGCCCTCCCCGGCCTCTCCCACCCGGCCGCGGCCGCGTTCATGGAGGCGGTCGGAGGCCGGGCGATGCCGAAGTTCGGCTGGACGGACGTATCCCGCTTCAGCGCTCTGGGCGTTCCCGCGGTGAACTACGGCCCGGGCGACGCCCTGCTGGCCCACAAGGTGGACGAGCGGGTGGAGACGAAGGCGATCCTGCACTGCGAGGAACGACTCCGCGCCTGGCTGACCTCCTGAATTCCGCTTCCCGTCACCTTTGTGCGCCTACCCTGATCCAACGATCAGCAGGAGGGAGCACATCATGGGCAACCCCGAAGGCATCGCTCGTCGTCGGCCCGAGGAGCAGCAGCTCGGGCCGGTGCTGAGGCGGCGCGGCCAGGTGCAGGCGGGCAGTACGACGGACCAGCGGCTGCTGGACACCGCCGGGCCCTCCGAGTGGGTGCACACCGATCCCTGGCGGGTCCTGCGCATCCAGTCGGAGTTCATCGAGGGCTTCGGCACGTTGGCCGAGCTGCCCCCCGCGATCAGCGTGTTCGGCTCTGCCCGCACCCCGGAGGGCTCGCCCGAGTACGAGGCGGGGGTGCGGATCGGCGGTGCGCTCGTCGACGCCGGGTTCGCGGTGATCACCGGAGGTGGTCCGGGAGCGATGGAGGCGGCCAACAAGGGCGCCCGCGAGGCGAACGGGATCTCGGTCGGCCTCGGCATCGAGCTCCCCTTCGAGCAGGGGCTCAACCAGCACGTCGACCTGGGGCTGAACTTCCGGTACTTCTTCGTCCGCAAGACGATGTTCGTGAAGTACAGCCAGGGCTTCGTCGTGCTGCCCGGCGGTCTCGGCACGCTGGACGAGCTGTTCGAGGCGCTGACCCTGGTCCAGACCCAGAAGATCACCCGCTTCCCCATCGTGCTGTTCGGCACGGAGTACTGGAGCGGCCTCGTCGACTGGCTGCGGGGCACGGTGATCGCCCAGGGCAAGGCCTCGGAGAAGGACCTCTACCTCTTCCACGTCACCGACGACGTGGACGAGGCGATCGCCCTGGTGACGAAGGAAGTCGGGAAGTAGGCCGCTTCCGCGCCCGGTCCCGCGGTCGGCCCGCGGGACCGGGCGCGCCGGCCTCCGCGCGCCGGGCCTCAGGCCAGGCCGCGGCGGGCGACCGCCGGGGGCCGGTGGCCCTGGATGGAGCGGACCATGTCCAGGATCTGACGGGTCTCCGCGACTTCGTGGACGCGGTAGACCTGGGCGCCCAGCCAGGCCGAGACGGCGGTGGTGGCCAGGGTGCCGAGCAGCCGTTCCTTGACCGGCTTGTCGAGGGTCTCGCCGACGAAGTCCTTGTTCGACAGGGAGACCAGGACCGGCCAGCCCGTCGCCGTCATCTCCTCCAGCCGCCGGGTCGCCTCCAACGAGTGGCGGGTGTTCTTCCCGAAGTCGTGACCCGGGTCGATCATGATGGCGTCCCGGCGGACACCGAGGGCTGCGGCGCGTTCGGCGAGGCCGACCGTGACCCGCAGGATGTCCTCCATCACGTCCTCGTACGCGATCCGGTGCGGCCGGGTCCGCGGCTCGACCCCGCCGGCGTGCGTGCAGACCAGGCCGACGCCGTGGCGCGCCGCGACCTCGGCCAGCCGGGGGTCCACCCCGCCCCAGGCGTCGTTCAGCACGTCCGCCCCGGCCTCGCACACGGCCTCGCCGACCTCGTGCCGCCAGGTGTCCACACTGATCACCACGTCCGGGTGGCGGCGCCGGACCTCGGCCACGAAACCGACCGTGCGCCGCGCCTCCTCGGCCGCGTCCACGTGCTCGCCCGGTCCTGCCTTGACCCCGCCGATGTCGATGATCGCGGCGCCCTCGGCCACGGCCTGCTCGACCCGGTCCAGGGCGGGCTCGTCGCGGAAGGTGGCGCCCTGGTCGTAGAAGGAGTCCGGAGTCCGGTTCACGATGGCCATGATCACCGGCTCGTGGGTGTCGAACTCGCGCCTGCCCAGTCGCAGCATGCTGGTCTTTCCTCCTTCGGCGGCCCTCGCGCCTCGCCAGCGACCTTAACCTGGTGGCCGGAGTCTCTCAGGGGAGTTGATCGTGTTCTTCTTCTTGATGATCGCGCTGGTCGTGGTCGTGGCAGCGGTCACCCTCGCCGTGATCGGCGGCGGCTCGGAGGCCGTCCTGCCGGAAGCGGAGCCGGACCGGGTGGCGGACGGGCTGCCCGAGAGTCGCCCGGTGGTGCGGGGGGACATCGACGCGCTGCGGCTGCCGGTGGCGCCGCGCGGCTACCGGATGGCCGAGGTGGACGACGTACTGGAGCGGCTGGCCGCGGAGCTCGCCGAGCGGGACGCGCGGATCGCCCAGCTGACGGCCGCCGCGGATGCGGGCAGCCGGGTCGACCTGAACAAGGCGGGTGAGCGGTGAGCGGGCCGGTGGCGGGCGCGGACGGGCTGCTGCGCTGTCCGTGGGCGCTGTCCACGGGTTCCACCGGCGAGTACGTCGCGTACCACGACTCGGAATGGGGCCGCCCGGTCCACGGCGACGACGCCCTCTACGAGCGGCTGTGCCTGGAGGCCTTCCAGTCGGGGCTGTCCTGGCTGACGATCCTGCGCCGCCGCGAGGGCTTCCGGAAGGCCTTCGGCGACTTCTCCATCGCGGCGGTCGCGGAGTTCGGGGCGGCGGACGCGGAGCGGCTGATGGCCGACGAGGGGATCATCCGCAATCGGGCCAAGATCGAGGCGACCCTGGCCAACGCCAAGCTCCTCGCCGGCTGGGAGCCCGGCGAGCTGGACGCGCTGATCTGGTCCCACGCCCCGGGCGAGCCGGGCCCGGCCCCGCGCACGGTCACCGAGGTCCCGGCGATCACCCCGGAGTCGACCGCCCTCGCCAAGGCCCTCAAGAAGGCCGGCATCCGCTTCGTGGGCCCGACCACCGCCTACGCCCTGATGCAGGCGTGCGGACTGGTCAACGACCACCTTGCCGCCTGCGCCCTGCGCGACCCGGCCTGACCGGGCCGCGCGGGGCCCGCGGCTCAGCGCCCCAGGTACTTCGGAGGCTGCTTCGACAGGAAGGCCTGGACGGCGATGGAGTGGTCCTCGGAGGCTCCGGCGCGGGTCTGCAGGACGTCCTCGTGGACCAGGGACTCCGCCAGCGTGTGGGAGGCGCCGTACGCGAGGGACTCCTTCAGCGCGGCGTAGGCGACCGTCGGGCCCGAGGCCAGTGCGCGGGCGACGGCCTCGGCCTCGGCGTGCAGGGAGTCCGAGGGCACCAGGCGGTTGACGATGCCGAGCTCGTACGCCTCCTGCGCCTTGACCGAACGGGGGAAGAGCAGCAGGTCCGAGGCGCGCGAGGCGCCGATCAGACGGGGCAGGGTCCACGAGACCCCGGAGTCGGCGGTCAGGGCCACACCGGCGAACGAGGTGTTGAAGGAGGCGGTGTCGGCCACCACCCGGAAGTCGGCCGCCAGCGCGAATCCGAATCCGGCGCCGGCCGCGACCCCGTTGACGCCCGCCACCACGGGCTTCGGCATCTCGGTGAGCGCCCGCACGATCGGGTTGTAGTGCTCCTTGACCGTGTTCATGGTCAGCGAGGAGCCGCTCTCGCGGTCCGCGGCGAGGTTGCCGATGTGCTCCTTGAGGTCCTGGCCCACGCAGAAGGCCCGGTTCCCGGCGGCGGTCAGCAGGACCGCCCGGACCGCGGTGTCCGCGGCCGCCGCCAGAGCAGCGTCGCGCAGGGCGACCTTGGCCTCGGTGTTCATCGCGTTCATCGCGTCGGGACGGTTGATCGTGATGGTCGCGAGTCCGTCGGTCACTTCGTAGAGCACACTGTCGGCCATGGCAGGGGGTCCCCCTTCGTCGCGGGCTTGGCTACCGGTCGGTACCGGCCGGTCCAAGGGTCAGCATGGCGGACCGGAGGGGGAGCGCACATGTGATGTGTGTCAAAGAAAGCCGCGGCCGTTCCCCAGGTGCGGCGGCGAAGTATCGCAGGCGGATCCCCGAAATGAGTGGTTTTGGCCGAGCGCGTTGCCCAAGCGTTCCCGGGTGATGTTGGTCATCGGGTCCTGACATGCGGGATAATGGCCGGGAAGCAATGTGTTCGATGCCGGGTACTAGGCGCCTGAATGGGGCCGTCGGCTGACGATGAGCTGGTTTCAGGAAGGGGAACGAGCATGGCGGCCATGAAGCCGCGGACGGGCGACGGCCCGCTCGAGGTCACCAAGGAGGGGCGGGGCATCGTCATGCGCGTACCGCTCGAGGGCGGCGGTCGGCTTGTCGTCGAGCTGACCCCCGACGAGGCGGACGCCCTGGGTGACGCCCTGAAGAAGGTCGTCGGCTGACCCGCTGACAGCACTTCCACCTTCTGCTTTCGCATTCTCTGCGCTGCCCCGGCCGCGATCCGCGACCGGGGCAGCGTTGTGCCGTGTCCGAGGACCCCTGTCCCCGGCGACCCAGCGGAGCCGCACGTGCCCTTCTCCCCGCCCGCGCCCCCGGCCTTCGCCGACTGCACTCCGCGCCAGAAGGCCGCCCGCCTCCTGTCCGACGTGCTGGCCCCGGCGAACCTGGTCGTTGCCCTCCTGCTGCTCGTCGGGTGGCACAGCACGGGGTCGTGGACGGGGCTCGGCTGGGGGCTGCTCGCCGCCCTCTTCTGCGGGGTCGTCCCGATCGGCATCATCGCCGTCGGGGTCAGGCGCGGGTCGCTGACCGACCAGCACATCCGGGTGAGGCGCCAGCGGGTGGTGCCGATGGCGCTGAGTCTGGTCTCCGTCCTCGCCGGCGTCACCCTGCTGCGCGTACTCGGCGCCCCGGCCGCGGTCTTCGCGCTCGTCGTCGCGATGCTCGTGGGGCTGGTCTCGTCCCTGCTGGTCACGGTGGGCTGGCAGATATCCCTCCACATGTCGGTGGCCGGCGGCACCGTGATGATCCTGCTGCTCGTCTTCGGCCCGGCCGTCCTCCCCGCGGTCGCGGTCGCAGCCGCCGTCGGCTGGTCCCGCCTGGAGCTGCGGGCCCACACCCCGGCCCAGCTGCTCGCCGGCACCGCCCTGGGCGGTACGGCGGCCCTCACCTTCGCACTCCTGGGCTGACCCGGCCCGGTGGCGTACGGCGGTCAGCGGCGCACGGCGCACAGCAGGCCGTCGCCCACCGGGAGCAGCGCAGCCTCCAGCGCCGGGCTCTCCCGGACGCTGCGCAGCAGCTCACGGACGCGGAGCACCTCCACCGGCTGGGCCGCGGAGTCGACGGTACGGCCGTCGGAGAAGACCCCCTCGAAGCACACCAGCCCCCCGGGGCGCAGCAGGCGCAACGATTCAGCGAGGTAGTCGAGGGACTCGGCCGGGTCCCCGTCGCAGAAGACGAGGTCGTAGCCGCCGTCGGCGAGGCGGGGCAGGACGTCGAGGGCGCGGCCGGGGATGAAGCGGGCGCGGTTGCCCGCGAAACCGGCGGCGCGGAAGGCCTGGCGGGCGAAGGCCTGCCGGTCGGCTTCGGGATCCACCGTGGTCAGCACCCCGTCGGGGCGCATGCCGTGCAGCAGGTGGATGCCGGAGACGCCGGTGCCCGTGCCGATCTCGGCGACCGCCTTGGCGTCCGCGGTGGCGGCCAGCAGGCGCAGCGCGGCGCCGGTCCCGGGGGAGACGGAGCGCAGGCCCGCTTCCCTGGACCGGTCGCGGGCCCATCGCAGAGCGTCGTCCTCGGCGACAAACGCGTCGGCGAACGCCCAGCTCGTCTGCCGGTTGCCGGTAATGACCCTCTCCTGTCCCCATAGTTGGCGCAACGGTGACTGTATCCGTTGACGTCGGGAACCCGCAGATGGGACCGGGCGTTGTGAGGGGTGGAGGCGGGACGAGAAGGACGGCGCCGGGCAGATCGGCGGCGGGCACCGCCCCGCGGCCTAAGGCTTGCGTAAAGATACTGCAAAAACCCTTATCCGGAGCTGACAGAGGGGGTGGCTATGGTAGGGACTCCACTGGACACCACCAGAGCCGACAGGGGAGGTGCGGCTGCGCCTGTGGATCGTGGAGGCGTGTTCAAACGCCTCTTCTGGTCGGCGGGTGAGCCGAAATCCGTGACCTACACTGCTGACCGCTTCCACACCACAGACACCGCAACCACCGCGACCTTTGCCGCAGATGCGGGATCGCAGGCGTGGACCCCTCCCTCGTGGGAGGAGATCGTCAGCACGCACAGCGCGCGGGTCTACCGCCTCGCCTACCGTCTGACGGGCAACCAGCACGACGCCGAGGACCTCACCCAGGAAGTCTTCGTCCGCGTCTTCCGCTCGTTGTCCACCTACACCCCCGGCACGTTCGAGGGCTGGCTGCACCGCATCACCACCAACCTGTTCCTGGACATGGTCCGCCGCAAGCAGCGGATCCGCTTCGACGCGCTCGCCGACGACGCCGCCGAGCGGCTGCCGAGCCGTGAGCCGTCCCCCCAGCAGGTCCTCCACGACACCCACTTCGACGCGGACGTCCAACAGGCGCTGGACACCCTCGCCCCCGAGTTCCGCGCGGCCGTGGTGCTGTGCGACATCGAGGGCCTGTCCTACGAGGAGATCGCCGCGACGCTCGGCGTGAAGCTCGGCACCGTGCGCAGCCGCATCCACCGGGGCCGCTCGCACCTGCGCAAGGCGCTCAAGCACCGGTCTCCGTCGGCCCGGGCCGAACAGCGGGCACTGGCCGGAGTCGCGACGGGCGCGCCGGGCGCCGGGAGAGAGGGCGGAGCCGAGTGACCGGAGCCAGTCCCTCCCCCGCCGAACAGCACCTGGGCGACCGGCTCGCCGCCCTGGTGGACGGGGAGCTCAAGCACGACGCCCGTGAGCGGGTCCTGGCCCACCTGGCGACCTGCGCCCGGTGCAAGGCCGAGGCCGACGCCCAGCGCCGTCTGAAGACCATGTTCGTGGAAAGCGCCCCGCCGCCGCTGTCGGCGGGCCTGCTCGCGCGCCTGCAGGGGCTGCCGGGAGGCGGTCTCGACGCCCCGGCCGGCCCCGTGGCCCCGCCGGGACCGGGAGCCGACCGGCCCGACCCCTTCGAGGCCTTCGCCTACGGACTGCCCGCAGCCGCGGGCGCCCGGCCGCGGCAGGAGGGCTTCCCCGTCCACGAGGTGGGCCGCCCGCGTCGCAGGTTCGCCTTCGTCGCCGCCGGCGCGGTGTCGCTGGCCGCGCTCGCGCTGGGCGGCACGCTGCCGCAGGAGGTCACGGAACCGAACGTCCGGGGTGATGCTCCGGCGCCCGCCTCCAGGCCCGGCCCCGCCCTGCCCGTGACCGATGCGGCGGTCCGCGACCGGCTGCCCACCCCCGCGGCCGTACCGAGCCTCCTGACGGCCGTCGGGAGCCCTCTGCCGCCGCCCCCGCCCTCCCCACCGGCTTCGGCCCGGCCGGTGTCCCTGCTGCGCTGACCCGGGACCTGGTTGAATCGGCCGGACATGCGCACAGGTACGCGGGGAGCGCCGATGGCCGACAGGCAGCAGACCGACCCGGCTCCACAGTGGTGGAGCCGGCCCGAGGGCACGGCGGACAGCCGTCGTGACGGGCTTCCGGCCCCGCGCCCCGAGACGGGCGACGCCAAGGGGGACGGCGGCGTCGCGGCGGACGGCGCGGCCGGGCCGGCGGCCCCCGCCGAAGAGCCGCCGGCCGTCGAGGCCCGCTACGACCCCTGGGGTGCGCAGCCCCTGCAGGTCGTGGACCGGGGCCATGACCGGCGAGGCCTGCGCCTGTGGCAGGCGGCCGCCCTCGCCGCCGCCGCGGCGCTGCTCGCCGGCGGTATCGGGGGCTACGTCGGCGTGCTCGCCGAGCGGCGGAGCAGTACCCGGCTGGAACTGCCGCAGGCGGCCGTCGCGGACACGGGCCGGGCGCCCGACAGCGTGGCCGGGATCGCGGCCGCCGCGCTGCCCGGCGTGGTCACGCTGCACGTGAGGGGCGCCAAGAGCAGTGGCACGGGCACCGGCTTCGTGCTCGACCCGCAGGGGCACATCCTGACCAACAACCACGTGGTCGCCGACGCCAGGGAGATAGCGGTCACCTTCAGTACCGGCGAGAGCGTCACCGCCGAGCTGGTCGGCCGCGACTCCGGCTACGACCTGGCCGTGGTCAAGGTCAGCGGGGTGCGCGGACTGCGGCCGCTCAGCCTGGGCAACTCCGAGAACGTGCGGGTCGGCGACCCGGTCGTCGCCATCGGTGCGCCCTTCGACCTCTCCAACACGGTCACCGCGGGCATCATCAGCGCCACGGGCAGGCCCGTGACCGCGGGTGGCGACAAGGGGGACGGCAGCGACATCAGCTACGTCGACGCGCTCCAGACCGACGCCCCCATCAACCCCGGGAACTCCGGCGGCCCCCTGCTGGACGCCAGGGCGCACGTCGTCGGCATCAACAGCGCGATCCGTGGCGCCGACAAGAACGACCCGGACCGGCAGGGCGGTTCCATCGGCCTGGGCTTCGCCATTCCCATCAACCAGGGCAAGCGCGTCGCCGAGGAGCTCATCGCCACCGGTCACGCCACGCACCCGGTCATCGGGGTGACCCTCGACATGGACTACACCGGCGACGGAGCCCGGGTGGGAGCCGAGGGCGAGGACGGCAAGCCGTCCGTGACCCCCGGCGGGCCGGGTGCCCGCGCCGGCATCAGGCCCGGTGACGTGATCACCAAGGTGGACGGACAGCGGGTCCGTGGCGGCGACGAGCTGATCATCAAGATCCGGGCCCACCGCCCGGGCGATCCGCTCACGCTCACCGTGCTGCGCGACGGCCGGGAACGCACGCTGGGCGTCGTCCTCGGGTCGGCGAACGGCTCATGATCATGGGGTGGCCGGGTGGTGAAACCCTCACGGGTCCGGGCCGCGTGTACGGGCCCGCGGGCAAGGCCGGGTACCGTGTGTTCGGGCCCGAAGTGATAGAGAGCCGAGGAGCGGCAAGGTGTTCAACGACATAGGCGCACTCGAACTCGTCACGATCGTGGTTCTGGCCGTTCTCGTCTTCGGCCCGGAGAAGCTGCCCAAGGTGATTCAGGACGTCACGAGCTTCATCCGCAAGGTCCGTGCGTTCTCCGACAGCGCCAAGAACGACATCCGTTCCGAACTCGGACCGGACTTCAAGGACTTCGAGTTCGAGGACCTGAATCCGAAGACCTTCATCCGCAAGCAGCTCTCGGAGAACGAGGACCTCAAGGAGATCCGCAGCAGTTTCGATCTCCGCAAGGAGCTGAACGAGGTCTCGGACGCCGTCAAGAACCCGGAGCCCGACCCCGCCCCGGCCTCCCCGCCCGCCCAGGAGGCTGAGGCCGCCGCGGCCACCCCGTCCGCCGCCGGTCCGGACCTGCTGAAGAAGCCCGCGGCCCCGGCCGCCGAACAGCGCGTGCGCTTCGACGCCGACGCCACCTGACGCAGCCTGCCCGGCGATCCGGGGTCCGATGGCTATCCTCCATCTGTCCGGATCGCGGGACGCCCGAGGGAGGGGGTCCCCCCAGCGCAGCGAGGGGGAGGGCCGTTCCGGACCCCATGGAACGAGAGGCCGCCCAGATGGAGACGACGAGCAGCAGCATGGCAGGGGCGCAGACCGCCGAGGCACCCGCCGCCGCGGACGCCGTGCAGGAACCCCATACCAACCCGCACGGGAGTCCGCATACCGGCGCCCCGGCCGGGGAGCAGCAGCCGCAGGCCGCCGCACCCGTACCGGCGGCCCGCCGGACGGCCGAGGGCTTCCTGGCAGCCGACTTCCCCTGGTACGGGCTGGACGGAGCCTTCACCGGCCGCCGCTGGCTGATGCAGGTCGGCACCGCGGCCGACGGAACGGTGGAGCACGGCTCCACCGGCCACGGCGACGAGCCCTCCGCCCGGGGCGAGATCGCGACCGGCGAGAAGGAGCGCTTCGCGGTGGTCATCACCGTGGCGAGCAGCCCGCTGCGCCGCAGTGGCGACGGCACCGGCGTCCTGGAGGCCACCTCGGTCTCCTCGGCCGCCTGGCTGGCCGGCTCGGGGCTGCTGGCCTACAGCTGGCCCGGGCAGATGGACCACGCCCTGCGCAACGACTGGCTCGACCAGCAGACCGAGGCCGCCTGGGAGCTCGCCGACGACCTCGACGGCGAGGACTGGTCCACGCTGTCGCTGCCCGTGGACGGGGAGCCGACGACCTTCCACTACCGCGAGTCCGAGTTCGGCTGGGTGCTGGCCGGCTCCACCGGCAGCGGTGTCCACCTGGGCGCCTACGGCCGCGGCATGAGCGCCTACGGCCTCGGCTTCGCGGCCATCTCGGACCTCGGCACGTACGAGTAGCCGCAAGCGGCCCGACACCGACACCGACACCGGCACCGGTACAGGTACAGGTACGCGAGAGGGGGCACCGCCGACCGGCGGTGCCCCCTCTCGCGTACCCCGGAGGGCCTAGAACTTGTTGCGCGGGGTGATGCCCAGGGACATGCCCGACAGGCCCCGGGCCCGGCCGCCCAGCTTGCCCGCGATCGACCGCAGGGCCGCGCCGGCCGGCGAGTCCGGGTCGGACAGGACGACGGGCTTGCCCTCGTCGCCGCCCTCGCGCAGCCGGACGTCGATCGGGATCTGGCCCAGCACCGGCACCGTCGCGCCGACCGTCTTCGTCAGCCCGTCGGCGACCTTCTGGCCACCGCCCGAGCCGAAGACGTCCACCATCTCGTCGCAGTGCGGGCACGGCAGGCCCGACATGTTCTCCACCACGCCGACGATCTTCTGGTGGGTCTGCACGGCGATCGAGCCGGCCCGCTCGGCCACCTCGGCCGCGGCCTGCTGCGGGGTGGTGACGACCAGGATCTCCGCGTTCGGCACGAGCTGTGCCACGGAGATGGCGATGTCGCCCGTACCCGGCGGCAGGTCCAGCAGCAGCACATCCAGGTCGCCCCAGAAGACGTCGGCCAGGAACTGCTGGAGGGCCCGGTGCAGCATCGGCCCGCGCCACACGACCGGCGCGTTGCCCGGCGTGAACATGCCGATGGAGATGACCTTCACACCGTTCGCCGACGGAGGCATGATCATGTTCTCGACCTGGGTCGGGCGGCCGTCCACGCCCAGCATGCGCGGCACGCTGTGGCCGTAGATGTCCGCGTCGACCACGCCGACCTTCAGGCCGTCCGCAGCCATCGCCGCGGCCAGGTTGACCGTGACCGAGGACTTGCCGACACCGCCCTTGCCGGAGGCGACCGCGTACACGCGGGTCAGCGAGCCCGGCTTGGCGAAGGGCACCTCGCGCTCGGCGGTACCGCCGCGCAGCGTGGCCGCCAACTCCTTGCGCTGCTCGTCGCTCATCACGTCCAGCGACACCGACACGGAGGTGACACCGGCGACCTTCTCGACTGCCTCGGTCACGTTCTTGGTGATCGTCTCGCGCATGGGACAGCCCGACACGGTCAGGTAGACCGTGACGGCGACGGCGCCGCCGTCACCGATCTCCACCGATTTGACCATGCCGAGCTCGGTGATCGGCCGGTGGATCTCGGGGTCGTTCACCGTCGCCAGAGCGTCCAGGATCGCGTCCTGCTCAGGCACGGCGGCGGAGCTTGTGTCGGTAGCCATGCCCTGATGGTACGGCTCGGTAGCACGCCTCAGGAAAGCCGTTCAGCGGTCGCCTTCATCACGTTCCGCCGGGAATAGGCGCCGCTCGTCCATCTCCTTGATCAGGTCCTGGAACTCCGACCTGATCCAGTCACGGGTGGCGACCTCGCCGAGGCCCATGCGCAGGGCCGCGATCTCCCGGGTCAGGTACTCCGTGTCGGCGATGGACCGCTCGTTCTGCTTGCGGTCCTGCTCGTGGGTGACCCGGTCGCGGTCGTCCTGCCGGTTCTGCGCGAGCAGGATCAGCGGAGCGGCGTAGGAGGCCTGCAGCGACAGCATCAGCGTCAGGAAGATGAAGGGGTACTTGTCGAAGCGCAGCTCGTCCGGCGCGAAGACGTTCCACAGCACCCAGACGATGATGACCAGGGTCATCCAGACGATGAACCGGCCCGTGCCCAGGAAGCGCGCCACCCGCTCGGAGAGCCGCCCGAAGGCCTCCGGGTCGTATTCGGGCAGCAGCGACCGGCGCGGCGCGCGCGGCACGTCCAGGCGGACCCGAGGACGCGTCAGCGCGCTCGCCCCGGCGGGCGCGGACTTCGCCGCGGACGCGGCGGAACGGTCCGCCGTGTCCGCCAACGGACCGTGCTCACGTGCCGCATGCGGCCGCGCCTGTTCGCGCCGCTCCCGGATCTGCTCCCGGCGCCGCTCGCGTCCCTGCTCGCCGCGCCCCCGCTCAGTGGCCACGCAGCGCCTCCTCGGAGTGGAATTCCGTCTCGCGCCAGTCGTCCGGCAGGAGGTGGTCCAGTACGTCGTCCACCGTCACCGCGCCCAGCAGCGATCCGCTCTCGTCGACGACGGGCACCGCGACCATGTTGTAGGCGGCCAGGTGCGTGGTCACCGACGGCAGGGAGGCGTCTGGCCGCAGCGGCGGCAGGTCCGTGTCCACGATCGAGCTGACCAGCGTGAAGGGAGGGTCCCGCAGCAGCCGCTGGAAGTGCACCATGCCCAGGTACTTGCCCGTCGGCGTCTCGTCCGGCGGGCGGCACACGTACACCTGAGCCGCCAGCGCCGGTGACAGGTCGGCTTGCCGTACCCGGGCCAGCGCGTCCGCGACCGTCGCGTCCGGGCGCAGCACGATCGGCTCGGTGGTCATCAGACCGCCCGCGGTGTTCTCCTCGTAGGACAGCAGGCGGCGCACGTCGGCCGCGTCGTCCGGCCGCATCAGCGTCAGCAGCCGCTCCTTGTCGTCCTCGGGCAGCTCCGAGAGCAGGTCGGCGGCATCGTCCGGGTCCATGGCCTCCAGGACGTCGGCGGCGCGCTCCTCCTTGAGCTTGCCGAGGATCTCCACCTGCTCGTCCTCGGGCAGCTCCTCCAGCACGTCCGCCAGCCGGTCGTCGTCGAGGGCGTTGGCCACCTCGGCCCGCCGTTTCGGCGTCAGGTGGTGCAGGACGTTCGCCACGTCGGCCGGCCGCATCTGCTCGAAGGTCGCCACCAGGTTCTCGGCGCCCTGGCCGTGCTCCTCCAGCGAGAAGCCCGTCACCGCGGACCACTCCACCGTCAGGGCCTCGCCGCGCCGGCGCAGCGCACCGGACTTGCCCTTGCGTACGAAGATCCGGTCGATCTCCCAGTCCCGGCGGGCCGGCAGCTGCTGGATGGCCACGTCCAGGACGGTGACCTCCTCGCCGCTGGCGACCAGGGTCACCCGTCGGTCCAGCAGTTCGCCCAGGACCAGCCGCTCGGTCGGGCGCTGCTCGAAGCGGCGCATGTTGACGACGCCGGTGGTGATGACCTGCCCGGACTCGACCCCCGTGACGCGGGTCATCGGCAGGAAGATCCGGCGCCGGCTGACCACCTCGACGACCAGGCCCAGCAGGCGCGGCGGGCGGCCGCCGACCCGCAGCATCGCGACCAGATCGCGGACCCGGCCGACCTGGTCGCCGTTGGGGTCGAAGACGGGCACACCCGACAGATGCGAGACGAAGATCCGCGGGGCGCCTGCAACCATCCGAGCGCCTCCTAGAGCGTCGATCCACCGTCGTGCCGCCCCTCAGGCTAGCCCGTGCCGCGGGCAAGCGTCCTGGTGGGGAGGTCCGCCCGGGGCCCCGCGGACCCCGGGGAGCGGTCGCGGGCCGCGGCACACGGACGGGTACGCTGCCTGCTGCCCGCAGACGAACGACGAGAGGCATCTGCCCGTGACCGCCTACTTCCCCGCCGCGCGGCTGCGCCGGGCCGCCTTCATCGGTGTGCTGTGCGCGGGTCTCGCCGTGACCGGTACGGGTTGCGGGGAGGACCCGGACGAGGGCACGAACGGAGTCGGCAAGCTCTCCGCCGACAAGATCGAGGCGAAGGCGAAGGCGGCCGCCGGCGAAGCCGAATCGGTACACCTGTCCGGCACGCTGGTCAGCGGCGGCAAGGCCTTCAGCCTCGACATGCGGCTGAAGGCCGATGGCGGCTCGGGCGAGGTGAAGTCCAAGGACGACACCTTCCAGCTGCTGCGCGTGGGGGAGCAGCTCTACCTGAAGGCCAGCGCGGCGTTCTGGGGCCAGACCGACTCGGCGGGCAAGCTCGGCGACAAGTACGTCAAGGTGCCCGAAGGCGACCCCTCCTACAAGCAGTTCCGCGGCTTCACCGACATGGACGTCCTGCTGGACGGGCTGCTGGGCCTGGAGGGCGAGCTGGCCAAGGGTTCCTACATCAAGGTCGGGCCCACCCGCGCGGTCCAGGTCACGGCGGACGAGGGCAAGGGCGGCAAGCTCTCGGTGTCCTTGGAGGGGCCCCCGTACCCACTGCTGATGGAGCGGGCCGGCGGCGCCGGCCGGGTGGAACTCGCCGAGTGGGGCAAGCCGTTCCAGCTGGACCCGCCGGCGCAGGAGCAGACGGTCGACTACGGCAGCCAGCTGCCGACGACCAAGGGGGAGGGCGGCGATGGGGCCCCGGCTCCCGCCAAGGGCTCGGGCCAGGGCGCGAACCCCGCGACACCCTAGGGACCCCGGCCGGTCAGCCCCGGGCCGCCTTCCCGCGCTTGAGCAGGAGCTTCGGCAGGGCCGCCGGGACCGGGCGGCGGGTGACCGCCGGAGAGCCCAGCGGGACCGCGGCAAGCGATCCGTCCGGCAGGGACCCGCGCACCGACTCCGGCTCCAGGCGCAGCAGCCGGCACTCCCGGGCCCACCGCTCGGTCATGGCCTCGGAGTCGGGCGCGTTCAGCCGCTTGCCCTTGAGCTCGGCGACGGCGGCCTGCCACTCCTCGCCGCGGGGCGGGAGCTCCCGTACGGTCGCCGTCCAGGCCACCAGCCGGCCGCCCTTGTCCTTGCTCCGCACGGTCACCTCGGCGCTCGCGCCGTCCGCCAGCCCCGGGAACGGCTGCTCGCCCGGCCCGTCGCCCAGCACGTGGGCCGCGCCGTCCACCCAGGCGTGCCACAGGGCGCGGTCGGCCCCGGCGCCGCGGACCCAGATCAGGCCGGACTTCTTGGTGGCCTCCTCGACGAGGGCCAGGTCGAGCGCGCTGAGAGTCATGCCGACAGGGTAGGGGGTCGCCCCGCGGGCCGTGCGGGGCGTCCCGCGCGTCGGGCCGGCTCGGGCCGGACCTGCGGGGACCCCCTACAGCCAGCCGTGGCGGCGCAGCGCCCGGTGGATGGTGAAGCAGGCGCCGAAGATCGTGGCCATCACCATGGGGTAGCCGTACTCCCAGCGGAGCTCGGGCATGTGCTCGAAGTTCATCCCGTACACGCCGCAGATCATCGTCGGCACGGCGATGATCGCCGCCCAGGAGGTGATCTTGCGCATGTCCTCGTTCTGGGCGACCGTCGCCTGCGCGAGGTTGGCCTGGAGGATCGAGTTCAGCAGCTCGTCGAAGCCCACGACCTGCTCGTGCACCCGCGCGAGGTGGTCGGCCACGTCGCGGAAGTACTTCTGGATGTCCGGGTCCACCAGCCGCATCGGCCGCTCGCTGAGCAGCTCCATCGGACGCTGGAGCGGCGAGACCGCCCGCTTGAACTCCAGGACCTCGCGCTTGAGCTGGTAGATGCGTCCGGCGTCGCCGCCGCGCGCACGGCCCTTGGCGGGAGCCGCGAAGACGTCGCTCTCCACTTCGTCGATGTCGTCCTGCATCGCCGCCGCGACCGCGATGTACCCGTCGACGACGTGGTCGGCGATGGAGTGCAGGACCGCCGAGGGCCCCTTCGCCAGCAGCTCGGGGTCGTCCTGGAGGCGGTGGCGCAGCCCCTTGAGCGAACCCTGGCCGCCGTGCCGGACGGTGATGACGAAGTCGGGGCCGGTGAAACACATCACCTCGCCCGTCTCCACCACCTCGCTGGTGGCGGTCAGTTCAGCGTGCTCCACGTAGTGGATGGTCTTGAAGACGGTGAAGAGGGTGTCGTCGTACCGCTCCAGCTTCGGCCGCTGGTGCGCGTGCACCGCGTCCTCCACGGCCAGGGGGTGCAGGCCGAAGGTGGCGGCGATTCCCGCGAACTCGTCCTCCGTGGGCTCGTGCAGCCCGATCCAGGCGAAGCCGCCGTCCTCGCGGACCCGGCGGATCGCCTCACGGGGCGTCAGGCACGCCGGCCCCAGGACCCGGCGGCCGTCGCGGTATACGGCGCAGTCGACCACCGCGCTGCTCGCCGACGGGTCGCGGGTGGCGTCGTAGCCGGGCTGTACGGGGGTGGACCTGCGCAGGGACGGGCGCACGGCCGCACGCAGGTAGGGCAGCATCGACATGGCAGGCTCCTTCGCACGCACGGCTGCGGACCGTGCGGGTGGGAGACCCTCCACCACCGCGCGCGGGCAGCACCGTACGGACGGGAGGGAACAGGACGGGAGGACAAGCGTTCTGCCGTCGCTCTTCTACTGATCAGAAGATCACAGAGGGCGGGAAGCGCCCGCCGAAGGAGCGGAAGAGCGATTGGTACTGCACGATCGACTTCGGTCCACCGCAGCCCCACCTCCTCCGGCCGGTCCCCCGTAGGGGACGTCCTGTCTCCGGGGCCTTGAAACAACGCTTCTGCGTGCGGCCCCGAACAGCTGTCAACACTATCAGCCGACGGATGGTCAAGACCCGCCCTTTACCCGGCTGATACGAGTTCTATGCTCGTTTCATGGCAGAAATTCTGGCCCTCGTCGAGGCCCGGCTGCGCACCGCGTTCGGTGAACCCGACGCCCGCGCCGCCGTCACCTTCCTGGGCACCGACCGCATCGAGGTACTCCGCTTCGCCGAGGGCGACCTCGTGCGGTACGCAACCCTCGGGATGTCCGCGCATCCGATGACCGATCCGACCGCCGTGGTGGCCGACCCCGTACGGGGCCCGCGCGCCGAACTGGTGCTGACCGTGCGGGGAGGCCTTGCGGACACCGACAAACTGCTCCGGCCGCTCGCGGTGCTGGCCGCCTCGCCGCAGGTCGAGGGACTGGTCGTGGCCCCGGGGGGCCTCGCTCGACGTCGGCGAGCCGCTGTGGGAGGGAGCACCGTTCAGCTCCGTCCTCGTGGCGGAACCGGGCGGTCTGGTGGAGGACCTGGAGCTCGACCAGCCCCTGGACCCGGTGCGGTTCCTGCCGCTGCTGCCCATGACGGCGAACGAAGCCGCCTGGAAGCGGGTCCACGGCGCGGCCGCCCTTCAGGAGCGCTGGCTCGCGCGCGGAACGGACCTGCGCGACCCCCTGCGCGCCGCTGTCGCGCTGGACTGACAGCCCGGACGGGTGACCATGCCTTGACGGGCGGCCGGGCGGGGAGGAGCGTGGCTACCTATGAGGGGTGAACCAACTTGCCCGAAGTGCGGTGGCCGGGTCAGGGCGCCCGGACTCTTCTCCGACTCCTGGCAGTGCGCGGTGCACGGCGCCGTCCACCCCCTGCAACCCGTCCTCCCGCCGAGCGTGGAGGGCCTGGGCGTGGTCGTGCACCGGGCGCGCGTGCCGGTGTGGATGCCGTGGCCGCTGCCGCTCGGGTGGCTGTTCACCGGGGTGGCCTCCGCAGGCGATGACCGCAGTGGGGGCCGGGCGACGGTGGTCGCCTGCTCGGGCCCCGGACCAGTGGGGGGCATGGGGGAGCTGCTGCTGATCGCGGAGGAGCTCGGCGTCGGCCTCGGTGCGCGCTATGCCGGGATCGACGGCCTCGACCCGGGCCGGTCCATCAACATGGCCGGCCCGCCCCACACCAAGGTGGTCGCGGCGGGCCGGCCGACACCGCTGTGGCACGTGGGCGGGGGCCCGGACGACCGGGCCGTCTTCGCCGGCGAGGCGCGCGGCCTGTGGCTGTGGGCGATCGTATGGCCGCAGCAGTCCGGTCTCCTGCTGTACGACGAGCTGGTCCTGACGGACCTGCGCGAAGGCGGCGCCGAGGTCGAACTCCTCCCGTGCGGAGCTCTGAGCCCGCGCATCCTGGGTCCCGTGTAGACCGCTCCGGGCGTCCCGGCGCGGACCCTTCCGGCGAAACCGGCTCTTCTCCCCGGTTATCCTGGGGTGTCCCCCGCCCGTACGACCCATGGAGCTCGGCTGTGCGCATCGACCTGCACGCCCACTCCACGGCCTCCGACGGCACGGACACCCCCGCCGAGCTGGTGCGCAACGCCGCCGCTGCCGGGCTCGACGTGGTTGCGCTGACCGACCACGACACCGTGGGCGGGTACCGCGAGGCCCTCGCCGCCCTTCCGGCCGGGCTGACGCTGGTGACCGGCGCCGAGCTCTCCTGCCGGCTCGACGGGATCGGCCTGCACATGCTCGCCTACCTCTTCGACCCCGAGGAGCCCGAGCTCGCCCGCGAGCGCGAACTCGTCCGCGACGACCGGGTCCCGCGGGCCCGCACCATGGTCGGCAAACTCCAGGACCTCGGCGTGGCTGTCACCTGGGACCAGGTGGCGCGGATCGCCGGTGACGGTTCGGTCGGTCGGCCGCACATCGCCACCGCCCTCGTCGAGCTGGGCGTCGTGGCCACCGTCTCGGACGCCTTCACGCCGGACTGGCTCGCCGACGGCGGCCGGGCGTACGCCGAGAAGCACGAGCTCGACCCCTTCGACGCCGTACGCCTGGTCAAGGCGGCCGGCGGTGTCACCGTCTTCGCGCACCCCGCTGCCGTCAAGCGCGGCCGGTGCGTGCCGGAGTCCGCGATAGCTGAGCTGGCGGCAGCGGGACTGGACGGCATCGAGGTGGACCACATGGACCACGACACCGACACCCGGGCGCGCCTGCGTGCTCTGGCGGCGGACCTCGGGCTGCTGACCACCGGCTCCAGCGACTACCACGGCAGCCGCAAGACCTGCCGCCTGGGCGAGTACACGACCGACCCCGAGGTCTACGGCGAGATCACGCGCCGCGCGACCGGGGCCTTCCCCGTGCCGGGCGCCGGCGGACGCGAGCGCTGACCGGCCGCTGCCCGGCCCGCTCGACCCGTCCCTGACTTCTTCTTCGTGACACCCCTCTCTCCTGCAAGGCATCACTGTGTTCGACTTCGCCGTCTTCGGATCCCTTTTTCTCACTCTTTTTGTGATTATGGACCCGCCGGGGATCACGCCGATCTTCCTGGCGTTGACCTCTGGCCGTCCCGTCAAGGTGCAGCGCCGCATGGCCTGGCAGGCCGTCTGCGTGGCCTTCGGCGTCATCGCCGTCTTCGGCATCTGCGGTCAGCAGATCCTCGACTACCTGCACGTCTCCGTCCCGGCACTGATGATCGCCGGTGGTCTGCTGCTCCTGCTCATCGCGCTCGACCTGCTCACCGGCAAGACCGATGAGCCCAAGCAGACCAAGGACGTGAACGTCGCCCTGGTTCCGCTCGGCATGCCGCTGCTCGCCGGGCCCGGTGCGATCGTCTCCGTCATCCTGGCCGTCCAGAAGGCGGACGGGCCGGCCGGCCAGATCTCGGTCTGGGCCGCGATCATTGCCATGCACGTCGTGCTGTGGGTCACCATGCGCTACTCGCTGGTGATCATTCGCGTCATCAAGGACGGCGGCGTCGTCCTGGTGACCCGGCTCGCCGGCATGATGCTGTCGGCGATCGCCGTCCAGCAGATCATCAACGGCGTGCTCCAGGTCGTCCAGGGAGCCTGACCGCACGTTGCCCTACGCACGCGAACGCCTCCGCACCGGTTCCGGTGCGGAGGCGTGGACGTTTCGCGCGGAGCGTCAGACGGACGCGCTCTCGGCCGGTCGGATCAGGATGCGCTGGCCGATCGACGCGGCCTGCTGCACGATCCGGTTGACGGAGGCCGCGTCCACGACGGTGCTGTCCACGGCGGTCCCGTCGACGTCGTCCAGGCGCAGAATCTCGAAGCGCACGGGGCTTCTCCCTTCGTCAGTGTTCTCCTTGCACTGGGTCAACGAAGCGTAAGCCGCAATCATTCCCTACGCTAAGGAAATTTTTTCACTGGCTAACTACATGCGGGGGGTGGATTCCCAGAACGAGACCAGCGCGGCGGCCGTCGCCGCCGGATCCTCGGCGTTCGGGGAGTGCTCGGTTCCCGGGACGACCACCCGCAGTGCACCGAGCCGCTCGGCCATCGCGTCCATCAGCGGGACCGGCCAGGCGTAGTCCACGGCCCCGGACAGCACCAGCTTCGGCAGCGCCACCCGGTTCAGCTCGTCCACCCGGTCGGGCTCGCAGATCAGCGCCCGGCCCGTGACGATCAGCTGCTCGGGGACGGTGGCCAACCACCGCGCGCGCAGGAAGCGCGTCAGCTCGGGCGAGTCCCCGGCGGCGTCCTGGGGGTCGGCCGCCCGCATCGCCGCCCAGATCCCCGGCATGTCGTCGCCCATCGCCTCCAGTGCCGCGACCAGCAACTTCGTCCGCGCCTGCTGCTCCTCGGCGATCGCCGCCGGACCGCTGCTCAGCAGGGTGAGCGAGGCGAAGGGCGACGGGTCGCGGAGCACGGCGGCCCTCGCGATCAGCCCGCCGAGTGAGTGGCCGACGAGGTGCACGCGGCCCGCGCCCAGGGCGCCGGCCTGCGCGAGGACGTCGCCCGCCAGCTCCTCCAGGCCGTACGCCGCCTCCTCACGCGGGCCGGGCGTCTCGTACTGGCCGCGTCCGTCCACGGCGACCACCCGGTAGCCGGCGGCGGCCAGCGGTTCCAGCAGGGCGATGAAGTCCTCCTTGCTGCCCGTGAAGCCGGGGACCAGCAGGGCGGTGCCGCGGACCGGCTCGCCGGCCTCGTGCACGGCGAAGGGTCCGCGGTCGGTGGACAGGCGGTACGCACGGGCGGCGGACGGCAGCGTGAGGCGCGGGGGCTTGCTCATGGCCCGAGGTTACCGGTCCGTAGATACCGGCGCGGCCCGGGTACGCGGACGGCCCCGGCCCCCTCGGAAGGGGGCCGGGGCCGTCCGCGCAGGTGCCGGGTCCTATGCCTCGGGCGCGGCCGCGGTCTTGCGGGTGCGGGTGCGCTTCGGCTTGGCCGGGGCCTCCTCGGCCACGGCGGTGGCGTCGGTGGCGACCGGGGCGGTTTCGGCGGTCTTGCGGGTGCGGGTGCGCTTCGGCTTGGCCGGGGCCTCCTCGGCCACGGCGGTGGCGTCGGTGGCGACCGGGGCGGCTTCGGCGGTCTTGCGGGTGCGGGTGCGCTTCGGCTTGGCCGGGGCCTCCTCGGCCACGGCGGTGGCGTCGGTGGCGACCGGGGCGGCTTCGGCGGTCTTGCGGGTGCGGGTGCGCTTCGGCTTGGCCGGAGCCTCCTCGGCCACGGCGACCGCCGGGGCCTCGGCGGCCGGGGTCACCGGAGCGGCCGCGGCCCTGCGCGGGCGGCGCGCCCGAACCGGCTCGACGGGCGGAGCCATCTGGAAGTCCGGCTCCGGCGTCGTCTCGACGACCCTGCGCGGGCGGCGCGCCCGGACGGGCGCCGGCTCGACGAGGGGGGCCATCTGGAAGTCCGGCTCCGGGGCCGTTTCGACGGCCTTGCGGGTGCGCGTGCGCCTCGGCCTGGCCGGGGCCTCCTCGGCGACCGGGGTCACCTCCGCCGCGGGGGCCTCGGCCACCGGGGCCTCGGCCACCGCCGCTGGGGCGGACTGCACCGGTACCGCACCCACCCGGGTCCGGCGGCGGCGCGGCCTGCGCGGCTCGTCGCCGGCCGGTGCCTGCGCCTCCTCGACCACGGGGGGCACCGGGGACACGGCTGCGGCCTCGGCGCCGACCTCGGCCCCGCCCCGCGTACGGCGACGCTGGCGCGGCGTGCGGGTACGGGCCGGACGCTCCTCGACCACCGTGGCGGCCTTGGCGGCCCGGCCGCCGCGGCCGCCGGTCTCGCCCAGGTCCTCGAGCTCCTCGGCCTTCAGGCCGGCCCGCGTGCGCTCGGTGCGCGGCAGGACGCCCTTGGTACCGGCCGGGATGTTCAGCTGCTCGAACAGGTGCGGCGACGTGGAGTAGGTCTCGACCGGATCGTGGAAGTCCAGCCCCAGCGCCTTGTTGATCAGCTGCCAGCGCGGGATGTCGTCCCAGTCGACCAGGGTGACGGCGATGCCCTTGTTGCCCGCGCGGCCGGTACGGCCGACACGGTGCAGGAAGGTCTTCTCGTCCTCCGGCGTCTGGTAGTTGATGACGTGCGTCACGCCCTCGACGTCGATGCCGCGCGCGGCGACGTCGGTGCACACCAGCACGTCGACCTTGCCGTTGCGGAACGCCCGCAGGGCCTGCTCGCGCGCGCCCTGGCCCAGGTCGCCGTGGACGGCGCCGGATGCGAAGCCGCGCCGCTCCAGCTGCTCGGCGATGTCGGCCGCCGTGCGCTTGGTGCGGCAGAAGATCATGGCCAGGCCGCGGCCCTCGGCCTGCAGGATGCGGGAGACCAGCTCCGGCTTGTCCATGTTGTGTGCACGGAAGACGTGCTGCGTGATGTTGGCGACGGTCGCGCCCTCGCCGTCCTCGGAGACGGCGCGGATGTGTGTCGGCTGCGTCATGTACCGGCGGGCGAGGCCGATGACCGCGCCCGGCATGGTCGCCGAGAACAGCATCGTCTGACGCTTCGCGGGCAGGTAGGCCATGATCTTCTCGACGTCGGGCAGGAAGCCCAGGTCGAGCATCTCGTCGGCCTCGTCCAGGACCAGGGCGCGCACGCGCGACAGGTCGAGCTTTCGCTGCCCGGCCAGGTCCAGCAGACGGCCCGGGGTGCCGACGATCACGTCGACGCCCTTGTTGAGCGCCTCGACCTGGGGCTCGTAGGCCCGGCCGCCGTATATGGCCAGGACGCGGACGTTGCGGACCTTGCCGGCGGTCAGCAGGTCGTTGGTGACCTGGGTGCACAGCTCGCGGGTCGGAACCACCACGAGGGCCTGCGGGGCGTCGGTCAGCCGGTCGGGCGTGGCCCGCCCGGCCTCGACATCGGCGGGGACGACGACCCGCTCCAGCAGGGGAAGGCCGAAACCGAGCGTCTTGCCGGTTCCGGTCTTGGCCTGGCCGATGACGTCCGTGCCGGAAAGGGCGACGGGGAGGGTCATCTCCTGGATGGGGAAGGGGGACACAATGCCGACGGCTTCAAGGGCTTCGGCGGTCTCGGGAAAGATCCCGAGGTCTCGGAACGTAGTCAGGGTGCTGCCTCTTCTGTGAGACGCGGCGCGAGGCGGCGATGGGGGTCCTACCGTGCTGTGCTTGCAGTACTGCCACGTACGAAGCTGCGCGGGACCACTGGCCTTCGCTCAAGCGCTCTGCCGCTGAGGGGGCCCCTCGTGGGAGGCGGTACGCATGGACGTACGCACCACACCGAGGGCGGTCGGTTGGAGCCGATCGGGCCACCGACCGGGCATCCTCATTCGGATGGCCCGCCGAGTATTCGGCAGGCGCATTACCACTGTACCCCGGAATCGCGCAGGTGTGTCGGGTGAATTCACCGGGTAGGTGCGTTTAGGTGGACAGTCGGTGAGTAGACGTGGTGCTTTGAGGTGGCATTCGGCGGGCTATTGTGCGGAGCATGCCGACCGTAGAAAACGCCTCGCCCGCCGACGACAGCAGCCCCGCCGAGGCCACCGGGATCGCCTCGCAGGACTGGGCGACCGCATCTGCCTCGCCGCAGTACCGGGCCGCCGTCGTGGACCTGCTCGGTGCGCTCGCCTACGGGGAGCTCGCGGCCTTCGAGCGCCTCGCGGAGGACGCGAAGCTCGCGCCCACCCTGGACGACAAGGCCGAGCTCGCCGCGATGGCCTCCGCCGAGTTCCACCACTTCGAGCGGCTCCGCGACCGCCTCACGACGATCGACGCCGAGCCCACGGCCGCCATGGAGCCCTTCGCCCAGGGCGTTGACGCCTTCCACCGCCAGACGGCCCCGTCCGACTGGCTGGAGGGCCTGGTCAAGGCGTACGTCGGCGACTCCATCGCCAGTGACTTCTACCGCGAGGTCGCCTCCCACCTGGACACCGACACCCGCGCCCTCGTGCTCGGCGTGCTCGACGACACCGGCCACGGCAACTTCGCCGTCGAGAAGGTGCGCGCCGCGATCGAGGCCGACCCCCGCTGCGGCGGCCGGCTCGCCCTGTGGGCCCGCCGCCTGATGGGCGAGGCCCTCTCGCAGGCACAGCGCGTGGTCGCCGAGCGCGACGCGCTCTCCACCATGCTGGTGGGCGGCGTCGACGGGATGGCGGCGGGCTTCGACCTCGCGGCGGTCGGTGAGATGTTCACCCGGATCACCAAGGCCCACACCAAGCGGATGGCGGCCCTCGGCCTCGCCGCCTGACCGGGCGGTCCCCGAACGCCGCCGGCCCCGGCGCGCCATGTGCGCGCCGGGGCCGACGTATGCCGTGCGGAGGCCTCCGAGACGGGCCTCATGGGCCCGCTTCAGGGGGTCATCCCCGCGACGGGAGCGAAAACGGAGTCCTGTGGGGACGCCTGCGGGGGCCCGCGGGCCGGACGGAGCAGCAGCGACAGCACCACGGCCGACACCAGCACCGAGCCGATGAACGTCGCCAGCAGCGTGTTGTGTCCCGGGCCCAGCGCGAAGTGGGTGAGATAGGCCCCGAACAGCGCTCCCAGCACTCCGCTGACCAGCACCACCCACCGAGAAGGAAGCCGGGGCGCGAACCCTCGGACGGCTGCGGCGGACAGGGCGAGCCCCAGCAGCGCGGAGCCGAGCACTTCCAACAGCAGCATCAGGTCTCTCCCATACGTCAGGGCAAACCGGGTCACTGCGGTCCTACCCGAAGCGGAAGAAACGGAAACGGCCCGGCGGAATCAACCACCGGGCCGTTTCGGACAGTTCTCAGAGCGCCCCGAAACCGACCTTGCGCGTGGTCGGCTCACCCAGGTCGACGTACGACAGGCGGTCGGACGGCACCAGGACCTTGCGGCCCTTGCTGTCGGTGAGGCTCAGCAGCGGCGCCTGGCCGGACAGCGCGGCAGCGACGATGCCCTCCAGCTCCTCGGCGCTCAGGTCGCTCTCCAGCACGATCTCCCGGGGTGCGTGCTGCACGCCGATCTTGACCTCCACGGCTTTGTCCCTCCGACGATCCGGTTCGCGCGATCAGCCGCGCCGTACGCGGTCCACATTAGCCCGGAGAGGGGATGCGGACCGCGCAGAGCGGACACGCTGGCAGCGAACACCGGCGGGGATCCGTCGAGGATGCCGCCGCGTCACCGCCCGGACGGCGTCAGGACTCCGCGCCGTGCAGCGGGAAGCCGGCGATACCGCGCCAGGCGAGCGAGGTCAGCAGCCCGACCGCCGTCTCACGGGCGACCGGGCTCTCGCTGGAGAGCCAGTAGCGGGCCACCACCTGCGAGACCCCGCCCAGGCCCACGGCCAGCAGCATCGACTCGTCCTTGGACAGGCCCGTGTCCTCGGCGATGACGTCGGAGATGGCCTCCGCACACTGGAGCGAGACGCGGTCGACGCGCTCGCGCACCGCGGGCTCGTTCGTCAGGTCGGACTCGAACACCAGTCGGAAGGCGCCGCCCTCGTCCTCCACGTACGCGAAGTAGGCGTCCATCGTGGCGGCCACGCGCAGCTTGTTGTCCGTCGTCGAGGCGAGCGCGGTGCGCACCGCCAGCAGCAGCGCCTCGCAGTGCTGGTCCAGCAGGGCCAGATACAGGTCGAGCTTGCCCGGGAAGTGCTGGTAGAGCACCGGCTTGCTCACCCCGGCACGCTCGGCGATGTCGTCCATCGCGGCCGCGTGGTAGCCCTGGGCGACGAAGACCTCTTGGGCCGCGCCCAGCAGCTGATTGCGCCGGGCTCGGCGCGGCAGTCGCGTGCCCCGCGGACGCGCTGCCTCGGTCTGCTCGATGGCTGTCACGCCGCCTCCCACTTTCTCTCAGAACACAGGCGCTCTGCGCCGCGCCGCCATCGTACTTTTCGGTAACCGAATCTGGAGGGTTCGAGCCGACTTTTCTCGCGGTACGGACGGCCCGGAGGCGCTGGTCAGCGGTCGGTCGACGGTCGGTCAGCGGTAGTCGTCCTCGTCCAGCTGCACCACGCGCGCCTGCTCGGCGGCGTCGCCGTCCGCAGCCTGGCCCGCCTCGCGGCCGGAGTCGGGGTCGTCGTCGCCGGGCCGGAGATCGGCCTGCTGCTCCGCCACATCAGCCTCGGGTGCCTCAGGATCGAGGGATTCCGGAAACCGCTCCCGGAAGGTGTCCGGCTCCGCAGGGTCGACAGTCATGCCGCTCCCCTCGCTTCCTTGTGTCACTTACGAGCCTAGGAGGATCGCGGGGGCGCCGCTATGCGGATCCGCGATGAGACTGTGACCGCGAACACAACAAGTGGAACGTGATCGTCTCGTAACATTGCCCGCATGTCTTCGACCGAGCTGCCGGGCGTGCGGTCCAGCGCCGAACCGTCCTCCCCCGCCGGAGCGGTCCGGCTGGCCGACGGGGAGCAGCTGCGCACCGCCGCGCTGCCCGGGCTGGAACTGGCCGTCCGGGTCCGCCCGCCCCGGCGTGACGGCCTGCCGCCCGCCCTCTTCGTGCACGGCCTGGGCGGCTCCTCGCAGAACTGGTCGGCGCTCATGGAGCAGCTGGCGGACACCGTCGACGCGGAGGCGGTGGACCTGCCCGGCTTCGGCTGGTCCCCGCCGTCCGCCGACCGCGACTATTCCGTCACCGCGTTCGCCCGCGCCGTCATCCGCCACCTCGACGCCGCCGGGCGCGGGCCGGTCCACCTCTTCGGGAACTCCCTCGGCGGCGCCGTCTCCACCCGGGTCGCGGCCGTCCGTCCCGACCTCGTGCGCACCCTGACACTCGTCTCACCCGCCCTTCCCGAGCTGCGCGTGCAGCGGTCGGCCGTGCCGACCGCGCTCCTGGCCCTGCCGGGGGTGGCCGGGCTCTTCAGCCGGATGACCCGGGGTCTCAGCGCCGAACAGCGCACCCGGGGGGTGACGGACCTCTGCTACGGAGACCCCTCCCGGGTGACTCCCGAAGGGTTCCGCAACGCCGTCGAGGAGATGGAGCGCCGGATGGCGCTCCCGTACTTCTGGGACGTGATGACCCGCACCTCGCGCGGCATCGTCGACGCCTACACCCTCGGCGGCCAGCACGGACTGTGGCGGCAGGCACAGCGGGTGCTCGCCCCGACCCTGCTGGTCTACGGCGGCCGGGACCAGCTGGTCTCGTACCGTATGGCGCACAAGGCCGCCGCCGCCTTCCGCGGTTCGCGGCTGCTGAGCCTGCCCGAGGCCGGGCACGTGGCGATGATGGAGTACCCCGAGGTGGTGGCCGCCGCCTTCACGGAGCTGCTGCGCGACACCGGCGCGGGGGCTGCGGACCGGGACACCGAAGACGGCAGGGGCTGAGAGCCGTGGGACGACACAGTCGAAAATCCGGGGCGCCCGCTCCGGAGTCCGTTCCGGCGCCGGCGCCTGCCGCGGTGCGCCCGCAGGCGCAGCCGGATCCCGACGGGCACGGGGACGGGGGCGGGTACGCCTACGACGCGTTCGGCAACGACGTCCCGGGCGGCGACGGCTTCGGCGGCCGCGACCCGTTCGCCGGGTGGCCCGAGTCGACCGTCACCCACCACGGATACGTGGCCCAGGACCGGCCCGCCGACGGTGCGCGGGCCGGCGGCCACCCCCAGCAGTACGAGGGCGGCGCCCCCGGCGTCGGACCCGACTCCGTGTACGGGGACTGGCGGGGCGTACCCCGCCCGCGCTCCGGCGACCGTCCCGCCCCCGCGGCACGGGCCGGGTCCCCCGCCACCCCGAGGGACTACGACACCCCGGCCTTCGGCACGCCCGCGGTGGGCTTCCCGCAGGTCACGCTCGAAGAGCCGGCTCCCCGTGCGTCCGAGCCCGCGACCGCGCCCGGGCCGGCCCCCGTCACCTCGGCCGGCCCGCACCGCCTCGTGCCCGGCCCCCGGGTGCCGGCCGATCCGGTCGAGGAGCGGCCCGCCTCCGGCCGCGGCAAGAAGGCCCTCGCCTACACCGGCATGGCAGCGGCCGCGGTCACCACCGTCCTCGCGGTGGTCGTCGCAGGCCAGGGGTTCCTCGACCCGGACGCCGACGAGACCAGGGCCGGCGCGCCCACCGCCACCGGCAAGGACCGCAGCGATACGGCCGCGTCCCGCTCGGACGGCCGGCCCACCCCGAACGGCGGCGTGGCCGCCCCCGTCGCGCCGTCGGCCGACGCTCCCGCGCCCGAGCTGACGTACGAGCAGCAGCTGGCCGCGCAGCTCCCCATCGATCCGAAACTCACCGGTCCCGGCACCTTCGACACCGTGCCCGGGGTGGCCAAGGCTCCCGGCAAGGGCAGGGTGGTGCGCTATCGCGTCGACGTCGAGCAGGGCCTGGGCCTGGACGCGATGTTCTTCGCCGAGGCCGTCCACCGCACCCTCAACGACGACCGGAGCTGGGGCCACGGCGGTACGAAGACCTTCGAGCGGGTGCCAGGCGGCGAGTCCGACTTCGTGATCACCCTGGCCAGCCCCGGCACCACCGGGGTCTGGTGCGCCAAGTCCAATCTCGACACCGTCGTCGGCAACGTCTCCTGTGACTCGGCCCAGACCGAGCGCGTGATGATCAACGCCTTCCGGTGGGCCCAGGGCTCCGAGACCTACGGTCCGGACCAGATGGCCGCCTACCGCCAGATGCTCATCAACCACGAGGTCGGCCACCGGCTCGGCAACGGCCACGTCAACTGCCGCACCCCCGGCGCCCTCGCCCCGGTCATGCAGCAGCAGACCAAGTCCCTCAACATCAACGGCATCGAGTGCAAGCCCAACCCCTGGGCGTTCCCGGGGAACTGACCCGGAGCCCGGTGGGCGGGTGGAGGCCGCCCCGGCACGGCGTCCGCTCACCGCGGTGCGGCCGCCCCGGCGTGGCCGACATCCTTCGGCTCCGACACCGGCCGACCGCGCGGCGCCCCCTCTCCCCCCGACACGTGACCCCCGTCCCGGTACACCCTGGATCCGGAGCCGGCCGGGCACCGGATCCGGTCGCGCCGGGAGCTCCTCGCCCCCGCCGGGCGCAAGGCCGTCCGAGGCTGTACTTCTAGCGTGCTCGAACGCGAACCGTACGGGAAAGTTACGACTCTTCACCCCTTCCGGTGCGCGACGGACAACCGTCCGTCGCGCCTCCGGTCCATCCGCTTGAGTTCTCCCGCAGCGGGTCGCCTGACCGACGGCGACCGCCTGAACGGGAGATCGGGGGTGCCGCTCGTGCGGATCGGACTGCTCACAGAAGGTGGTTATCCGTATGCCACGGGCGAGGCCGCGCCGTGGTGCGACCGGCTCGTGCGCGGACTCCCGCAGCACGAGTTCGAGCTCTACGCGCTGAGCCGCAGCGCCGAGCAGGAGCGCGCCCGGGTCCCGCTGCCCGAGCACGTCACCCACGTCCGCACGGCCCCCCTGTGGGCCCCCGCCGACGACGGGCGCAGCTACTCCCGGCGTGAGCGCCGCCGGTTCACCGACTGCTTCCAGCAACTGGTCCACGGGGTCTGCTCCGGCTCGCCGGAGCCCTTCGCCACCGGTCTGTACGGTCTCGCCGGCCTCGCCCGCGAACAGGGCGGGCTGTATGCGGCATTGCGCTCCGAGTCCGCGGTGCGGGCACTGGAGGCCGCCTGTCGGGCCCCGGGCGCGAGTCGCACCGTGCAGGTCGCCCAGGTGGCGGACCTGCTGGAGTTCGTGGACGAACTGGAGCGCATGCTGCGCCCGCTGTCCCTCGACTGGTACGAGGAGGACGCCCGGGGCGAGGGCCTCGGCGCCGTCGACGTCTGCCACGCCGGCGCGGGTGGGGTGGCGGCGCTCCCCGGTCTACTGGCCAAACGCTTCTTCGGAGTCCCGCTGCTGGTCACCGAGTATGGAGTCCAGCTGCGCGCCCACTACCTGTCCCACCTCGGCGCGGGCGGGGGCGAGGAGCCCCGCCCCGCGGTACGGGCCCTGCGCGCCGCCTTCCACCTGCGGCTGGCCTGCGAGATCTACGCCCGGGCCGACTTCCTGACCCCCGGCAACGCTCACGCCCGGCGCTGGCAGGAGCGCTGCGGCGCGACCCGTGACCGGCTGCGGACCGTCTACCCGGGGATGGAGGCGGACCGATTCGCCACCGTGGGGGAGTCCGCCGACTGCGGGGACCCCCACACGCTCGTGTGGGTGGGCCGGGTGGAGCCCGCCAAGGACCTGATCGCACTGCTGCACGCCTTCGCCGAGATCAGAAGGGCCGAGCCGGGCACCTGCCTGCGGATCTTCGCCACGGCCGCGGACCCCGGCTACCTCGCCGACTGCCGTAGCCTCGCCGCGCAGCTGTTCCCCGATGAGGCCGCGGACCGCGTCACCGTCGGGGAGAACCCGGTCGCCTTCGAGCAGATCGGCGGACCGGAGGCACCTTCCACGGCCGAGGCCTACGGCGCCGGGCGGATCGTCGTGCTGTCCTCCGTGATCGAGGGCTTCCCCCTCGCCCTGGCCGAGGCGATGCTCTGCGGGCGCGCCACCGTCTCCACCGACGTGGGCGCGGTCCGCGAGGTCATCGGAGGCACCGGGCTGGTCGTCCCGCCGCGCAACCCGAAGGCGCTCGCCGAAGCCTGTCTGTCCCTGCTCGGGGACGCCGAGCGGGCGGAGCGCCTGGGAGCCGCCGCCCGGGCACGGGCCCTGGAGCTGTTCACCGTCGAGCAGAACGTCACCGCCTTCCAGGAGATTTACCTGCGGCTGCTCGCCAGGGGTTCCGAACGGCCCGACGGCGGCGTCCCCTTCGCCCGCCCCCCGGAGGCGCGGGTACCCGGGCACTGGACCAGCCCGACCTGGGCGAAGCCCGCACCGGAACCGACCGCGGAGGCCGCCGTATGACCACCGTCGACCCCGAAGCCGTCGCCCCCGAGGCCGTCGCCCCCGAGGCCGTCGCCCCCGAGGCCGTCCGCACCGAGACGCCCGGCCCCGACGCCCCGGTCCCGGCCGCACCCTTGCCGTCGCCGGTCGCCGGCCAGGCCCGCCGGCGGGCCGCGGGGGATCCGGTCAAGGCCCTGCTGCACCGGCACCGCGAGCTGTGCGAGCGGGCCGTGGACCCGCTGGAGATCGCCGCCGGGCTGGAGGCGCACGGCATCACCGACCGCACCGCCGCCCGCTTCCGGCACCGCGACGTCTTCTCCCTCGCCGAGGAGCTGTACGCCCGCAGCCCGCGCGGGGAGGTGCCCGCCGCCGCGCCGGCCCTGGTCCCGGCCGGGCCGTCCGCCTTCCGCCGGTTCGGCTGCGCGCTGCTGCCCGGGGCCCTCGCCGCGGCCGCGGCCGGTGCGGGCCAGGCATGGGCCGGGCCCGCCGCCGTGGCCGCCATCGTCGCCGCCCTGGTGTGGCCGGGGCGGGCCGCCGGAAGCCGCGTCCCCTGGCTCGCGCACCTGCTCGCCGCCGCCGTCGCCGGCTGGGCCGTGTACCGGTACGGCACCGCCCTCGCGGTCTGCCTCGCACTGGCCGTCGCCCCCGGGCACCTGCTCGCCGCGGCCTTCGCCGCCGGGGCCCGGACCCGGCTCGGCGGGAGCCGCGCCCTGGAGGACTTCGCGGCCCGGGCGCGCCCCCTGCTGCTGGCGTCCGTCGGCGTCTTCACCGGGGCCGCCGCGGGGGCCGCCGTCCTGGCCGGGACACCGCTCGCGGCGGCCGTGCCGCTCGCCCTGCTGCTCTTCCTGACCAGGCTCCAGCTTCGGCACGGAACCCGCCCGGGGCCCGTCGCCGCCGCACTCGCCGTCGCTCTGGTCCCGACTCCGGCGGCGGCCACCGCCGCCGCGGCCGCCCTCCTCGTACACACCGTCCTCGCCCTGTCCCGCGCCTGCGCGCACGCGAGGACCTGACGCCCCCGGGACCACCACAGCCCTTCGGAGCCGGCGCCGAGGCACTCAGCCTGTACCCCGCCCCGTCCATCCACACGTCCGCAAGGAGAAACAGACATGACCGGCCAGCCAACCGACCAAGGGGTCGCGCGATGAGGGTGCTGCTGATCGGAGCCAACGGATACCTCGGCCGCTACGTCGCCGACCGGCTGCTCGCCGACCCGGCCGTGCAGCTCACCGCACTCGGCCGCGGCGACGACGCCGACGTCCGCTTCGACCTCGCCACCGGTAGCCCCGGAGCGCTCACCCGCTTCCTCGACGCCGTCCACCCGGGCGTCGTCATCAACTGCGCCGGAGCGACCCGGGGCGGGGCCCGCGAGCTCACCCGGCACAACACCGTCGCCGTCGCGACGATCTGCGAGTCACTCCGCCGCAGCGGCTGCGGGGCCCGGCTCGTACAGCTCGGCTGCGCCGCCGAGTACGGGCCCAGCCAGCCGGGGTCCTCCACGGCCGAGGACGCCGTCCCGAGACCCGGCGGACCGTACGGCGTCAGCAAACTGGCCGCCACCGAGCTGGTGCTCGGCTCCGGTCTGGACGCCGTCGTGCTGCGGATCTTCTCGCCCGTCGGCCCGGGCACCCCTGCCGGATCCCCGTTGGGCCGACTCGCCGAGGCCATGCGCCGGGCGATGCAGTCCGGCGACGGCGAGCTCAAGCTCGGCGGGCTCGGCGTGCAGCGCGACTTCGTCGACGTACGGGACGTCGCGCGGGCCGTGCACGCGGCATCCCTGTCCGCCGCCCAGGGCGTGGTCAACATCGGCACCGGCCGTGCCGTCCGGCTGCGCGACGCGGCCGCCGTCCTGGCACGGGTCGCCGGCTACGGAGGAGCCCTGCACGAGCTGGACGTGCCGCACGGCGGTTCCCAACAGGCGCACGGGCACCCCGGCCGCCCGGCCGGGCTCGCCTCCATCGGGAGCCCCCGCTCCGAGGCCACTGCCGAGCAGATGGCCGCGGCGGCTCCCCAGTCGTATCCCTACCCGGACGGATGCGGAGCCTGGCAGCAGGCGGACGTGCGAACCGCCCGCGACCGGCTCGGCTGGCGGCCCCGGATCGGCCTGGAAGAGTCCCTCGCGGACATCTGGATGGAGGCGGCGTGCCGCATCTGACCACTCCGCCCGGCGCCCTGACGGCAGCCGCGACCGGTGCGGGCCGTCTCGGGCTGGGCATCCCCGGCTACGCCCACCCGCTGCTCGCTCCCGTCGAGTGGGCCGAGCTGACCCGCCCAGGCACCCCGCTGCACTGGGCCGTGCTGAACGTCACGGACGGCCCGGGCGGCCGGCCCGACCCGCACTGCACCGAAGCGGCCGCCAAGCTGCACCGCGCGGGCGGCACGGTCCTGGGCCATCTCGCGATGCGGGACGGGGCGCGGTCCTTCGGTGAGCTGGTCTCCGACGCCCACCGCTTCCGCGACTGGTACGGCGTCGGCGGCTTCTACCTCGCCGAGGCCCCGGCCGACAAGGCGGACCTGGACGCGGTGCGCCGGGTCGTCGACGCCCTGCGGAGCCTGGGCGAGGACCTGCGGATCGTCCTCGGCCACGGCACCCACCCGTACGCGGGCTACGCGGAGGCCGCCGACCAGCTGGTCACCTTCTCCGGGGCCTGGACCGACTACCGCTGGTCGCAGGTGGCGGAGTGGACGGCGGAGTACCCGCCGGAGCGGTTCTGCCACCTGGTCCACGGAGTCCCGCGCACCCATCTGGAAGAGGCGATGCGGATCGCCCGCTGGCAGGGCGCCGGCACGATCTGGTTCACCGACCGGCGCGCCGTCGGGGACCGCGACCCGTGGGCCTCGATGCCCGGCTACTGGGACGAAATCGTCTCACGTATCGGAACAGGTGTCTTGGAATGAAGACGGGCGTGGCAGTGTTACGGAGAGAACCACCGTTAAGTCGTCACATCTACGGAGTCCCCGTGTCGCTGCCACCCCTGGTCGAGCCGGCTGCTGAGCTCACCGTTGACGAGGTCCGTCGGTACTCCCGCCACCTGATCATCCCGGATGTCGGGATGGACGGTCAGAAGCGCCTGAAGAACGCCAAGGTGCTGGCCGTGGGCGCGGGCGGCCTCGGCTCGCCCGCCCTCATGTACCTGGCCGCGGCCGGCGTGGGCACGCTGGGCATCGTGGAGTTCGACGAGGTCGACGAGTCGAACCTGCAGCGCCAGATCATCCACAGCCAGTCGGACATCGGCCGCTCCAAGGCCGAGTCCGCCCGCGACAGCGTGCTGGGCATCAACCCGTACGTGAACGTGGTCCTTCACGAAGAGCGGCTCGAAGCCGAGAACGTGATGGAGATCTTCAGCCAGTACGACCTGATCGTCGACGGCACGGACAACTTCGCCACGCGCTACCTCGTCAACGACGCCTGCGTGCTGCTGAACAAGCCGTACGTCTGGGGTTCGATCTACCGCTTCGACGGCCAGGCCTCGGTCTTCTGGTCCGAGCACGGCCCCTGCTACCGCTGCCTCTACCCGGAGCCCCCGCCGCCGGGCATGGTGCCCAGCTGCGCCGAGGGCGGTGTCCTCGGCGTGCTCTGCGCGTCCATCGGCTCCATCCAGGTCACCGAGGCCATCAAGGTCCTCACCGGTGTCGGCGAGCCGCTGGTCGGCCGCTTGATGATCTACGACGCCCTGGAGATGCAGTACCGCCAGGTCAAGGTCCGCAAGGACCCCGACTGCGCGGTCTGCGGCCCGAACGCGACGGTCAAGGAGCTCATCGACTACGAGGCCTTCTGCGGCGTGGTCTCGGAAGAGGCCCAGGAGGCGGCCGCCGGCTCCACGATCACTCCGAAGCAGCTCAAGGAGTGGATCGACGGCGACGAGCTGATCGAGATCATCGACGTCCGCGAGGTCAACGAGTACGAGATCGTCTCGATCCCCGGCGCGAAGCTGATCCCCAAGGGCGAGTTCCTGATGGGCACGGCCCTCCAGGACCTGCCCCAGGACAAGCGCATCGTCTTGCACTGCAAGACGGGTGTCCGCAGTGCGGAAGTCCTGGCGGTCCTGAAGTCGGCGGGCTTCGCCGACGCGGTGCACGTCGGCGGTGGCGTCATCGGCTGGGTCCACCAGATCGAGCCCGAGAAGCCGGTCTACTGATCCTTCCGCGAAGGGGCTGTACCCGCTCGCAGAGCGGGTACAGCCCCTTCGCGCTGCCTGCGCGTCCCCGGCCCCCGCCCCGGTCGGTCAGGCGCCGAGGGGTTCCACCGAGGCCGACGCCGACGGTGGCGCGGGGGACTGGGAGGGGTCCGGCGGCGGGGTGCAGACGGTGTTCGAGGGCGGCACCTTGCCGTCCAGCAGGTAGGAGTTCACGGCGCCCTGCACGCACGGGTCGCCGCTGTTGTAGGCCCCATGCCCCTCGCCCTTGTACGTGAGCTCCACGCCGACGCCGGGGCCGAGCCGCTCGACCATCTTGCGGGCGCCCTCGTACGGGGTGGCCGGGTCTCCCGTGTTGCCGATCACCAGGATCGGGTCGGCCCCCGGGGCGGAGACGTCCGGGGTGGACGCCGTGCCGGGGACCGGCCAGCCGGTGCAGCCCATCATGGCCCAGCCGAGGAAGTCGCCGAACACCGGTGAGGCGGCCCGGAAGGCGGGCAGCTTGGCCTTGGTCTGCTCCAGGGTGTAGCGGTCCTTGGAGTCGACGCAGTTGATCGCGGTGTTGGCGGCGCCGATGTTGCTGTAGGCGCCGTTCTGGTCGCGGCCGTTGAGGGCGTCGGACAGCGCCATCAGCAGCTGCCCCTGACCGCCCTCGGCCTCGTCCAGGCCCTGTTCGAGCAGCGGCCAGAGTTCCTCGGAGTAGAGCGCCTGGGCGATGCCGTTGGTGGCCGCGGACTCGGTCAGCATCCGGTCGCCGATCCCCGGGACGGGTTGGGCGGCCAGCCGCTTCTGGAGCTTGATGATGTTGTCCTCGATCTCCTTGGCGGTGCTGCCCTGGAGCCGGCACTCGTCGCCGCGGTCCACGCAGTCCTGCGCGAAGTTGCCGAGGGCCAGCTGGAAGCCCTTGGCCTGACCGAGCGCGCCTTCCTCGGCGGTCGCGGTCGGGTCGACGACGGCGTCGAAGACGGCCCGGCCGACCTTGTCGGGGAAGAGGTGGGCGTAGACCCCGCCGAGCTCGGTCCCGTAGGAGATCCCGAAGTAGTTGAGCTTCTCGTCGCCGAGGGCCTGGCGGATCCGGTCGAGGTCGCGGGCGGCGTTCCGGGTGCCGACGTAGGGGAGCACCTTTCCGGACTTGGCCTCGCAGGCCTGTTGGTACCTGCGGGTGTTGTCGAGGTAGGCCTTCTCCGCCTCCGGGGTGTCGGGGGAGGAGTCCGAGGCGTAGTAGGCGTCGAGCTGGCTGTTGTCCAGGCACAGGACGGGGGAGCTGCGGCCCACCCCGCGCGGGTCGAAGCTCACCAGGTCGTAGCGTTCGCGCAGGGCCTCGTACTCCTTGGCGGCGCCGGGCAGAGTGGCGATGCCGGACCCGCCGGGGCCGCCGAAGTTGAACACGAGCGAGCCGAGGCGCTCGTCCTGGTTTCTGGCCTTCGCCCGGATCAGGGCCAGAGGAATCGTTTCTCCTTCGGGATCCGCGTAGTCGAGCGGCACGTGGAGCGTGGCGCACTGCCAGTCCTTGGGCGGTGCCTGCCCGCCCCCCTCGGCGGCCGTCGGAGGCTCACAGTCCCCCCATTTCAGCGGGGGCGCCCCCTCGGTGCCGCCGGCCTTGGGGGGCTTCTCCTCCCCGCCTCCGGAACAGCCACTGGTACTGGCCGCCCCGGCCAGGAGGGCGACGGCGACGGCGACCCGCAGGAGGTGTTTGGGCATGTCACCATCGTGCGTGACCCCGTCCGCCCCCGCCCGCGCGCTGACCCGTTCGGGTGGGCCGGGGACGGCCCGCGTCCGCACCCGCACGAACCCGCGGCGCGGGCGGTCGCCCGGCGAACGCCGCCCGCCGCAGATCACGCCTCAGATCGCTTCCTTGCGGGTCAGGAAGTTGAAGGAGATCCACCCCGGCAGCACCGGCAGCCAGAAGGTCATCAGGCGGAACAGCAGCACGGCAGAGATCGCAACCTCCTTCTCCAGCCCCGCCGCGATCAGCCCCAGTGTCAGCGTGGTCTCCACCGCGCCCATGCCGCCCGGCGTCGGCGCCGCCGAACCGAGCGCGTTGCCCGCCAGGAACACCACCGCGATGCTCGCGTAGCTGATGGCCTCGCCGCCGCCGAACGCCCTGATCGACGCGTCCAGGCACATCACGAAGCAGCCCGTCAGCAGCAGCATCCCGCCGATGCCCGTCACCAGCTTCTTCGGCCGCTGGAGCACATCCAGCATGCGCGGCACCACGCCCGCGAACAGCGCCCGTACCCGCGTGACCACGAACTTCCGCATGAACGGGACCGCCGTGACCACCAGCACCAGCACCGCCACGGTCAGCAGCCCCGCGATGACCGCCCGGGACGGGGTCATCTCCGGCGTCTTCTCCGTTCCGGTCAGGTAGCCGAAGGACAGCAGCAGCAGGATGTGGCTGGCCAGACCGAACAGCTGCGAGGCGCCCACGCTCGCGACCGCCAGACCCGGCCGGACGCCCGCGCGCTGGAGGAAGCGCGTGTTCAGCGCGACACCGCCGACCGCCGCCGGGGCCACCAGCTTCACGAACGACCCGGCCACCTGCGCGACCACGGTCCGCAGGAACGACACCCGCTCCGGCACGAAGCCCAGCAGGCTCATCGCCGCCGCGAAGTAGGTGAGGGCCGAGAAGGCGAGCGCCGCCCCGACCCAGCCCCACTGCGCGTCGGCGATGATCGTCCCGAAGTCCACGTGCGCCAGCTGGGTGAGCAGGAAGTACGCACCGAACGCGCCCGCGATGAACGACACCAGGGTGCGCGGCCTGATCCGCTCCAGCCGGGCCGGCTCCACCGGCGCCTGCGGGCGGATCAGCAGCACCTGCTGGCGGATCTGGCTCAGCAGGTCTTCCTCGCGGGCCTCGTCCAGCGCGTCGTCGAGGGCCTTCTTCTCGGCCTTGCGTTCGGCGGCGGCCGAGGTCGGCGCGGAAGGGGGTGCGGAGCCCGCCTCGCGCGCGGCCTTCGCCGCGCGCGAGGACTCCAGTACGGCCTCCCGCTCGCGCTCCGCCCGCTCCCGGGCCAGCTTGCGCAGCGACGCCCGGGTGGACCGGCTCAGCGCGATCGGCTGGAGCAGCGGCAGACAGTCCGCCACGATGTCCGGGCCGAGCACCGACACCGCCGAGGCCACCGACCGCTCCGCGCCGACCCGCAGGCCGAGCGTGGCCAGCAGCTGTGCCACGTCCATCCGGAGCACCAGGTCGCCGGCCGCGATCTCGCCTCCGCGCAGGTCGGTAAGGGTGACGTTGCCGGAACGATCCACCACCAATGCGTCCCCGGTGAGCCTGCGGTGGGCGATCCGCCGTGACTGCAGGGCGTGCACCTGCTCCCAGGCGTTGCGGGTCAGCTCGTCGGTGATCTCCTCGTCGGGGAGGGAGTCCAGGGGCCGGCCGCCCAAGTGCTCGTACACGAGCATCACCGCGTCCGGGCCCAGCTCCGAGGTGGCGATCAGCTTCGGCGCGTTCGCCCCGGCCGCGATGGCCGCGTACGCGAGGAGCGCCTCCTGCTCCAGGGCCTGCCGCAGCGACTGCAGGCTGCGGCGGGTGGTGATGCCGCGCAGGGTGAGACGGCGCCAAACGCGGTAGAAGAAGCCCTGGGCCTGCTGTTCCCGGTCGACGACGGTGACGTCGAGCGGAGGGCCGTCCTCAAGGGTGACGTGGTAGCGCCGGCCGCGGTCGCCCGCCTCGGACGCCTCGGGGCCCTCGGCCGTCTCGGCGCGCATCGCGCTGACCGGCTGGAAACCGACCCGGCGCAGACCGGCCAGGAGGTTCTGCCCGGTGGGTCGCACGTTGGGGGAGCCGACGGCGTACAGGGTGCCGTAGGCCACGCTCCAGCCGATCAGCACGGTGAGGATGATCGAGAAGGGGGTGGTGTAGCCGTTGACCAGCATCGTGAACGCGTTGAGCAGCAGGACCACCCACAGCGCGACACGCCAGTGGGGTCTGCGGGTCATGCCGACGGCGGTCATGTACGCGATCACGGGCGCGAGGTAGCCGTGCACGGGATCGGTGAGGGTCCCGCCGCCCGCGGGACGGGTCAGGGCGTCCTGGATGGTGCCGGGGGCGGCCTGGGAGACCCACAGGTCGGTGGCCAGGGTGACGCCGTGCGCAAGGACGGCCGCGAGCACGCCGTCGGCGATGCGCAGCCCGTCGCGTTTGATCAGCCGCTCGATCGCGAAGGCGACCGGGAGCAGCAGCACCGCGATGCTGGAGACCAGCGCCGCGACCTTGATCAGCAGGTCCGGCGCCTGGCCGGTGCCCTTGCTGATGTCCTCCTCCAGCCCGACGGTGGTGCCGTGTGCGAAGGCGGCGATGCCGAGCAGGACGGCGATGCCGAGGATGCCCACGAGCAGGCGTACGAGGTCGGAGGGCCGGTGCACGCGGGCGGCGAGCAGCGGTTCGTCGACCTCGACCCGGTCGGCGTCGGTCGGGGCGTGGCCGTGCGGGGCCAGGGCGTCGCCGTCGGGGGCTCGGCCGGCCGGGAGGTCGGGGGCGAGGTCGGGGGCGAGGTCCTCGGGGCGGTTCTGCGGGCGGGAGGCGGGGCCGTCGCCAGGGCGCGCGCCGTCGTCCCCCGCCGCGCCTTCCGGAGGGCTCACACCCTGCTCCTTAGTCGTCACATCCGTCTCTTCTTGATCACGTATCACCAGTCACCGCCCGGAAGATGGTGGCACGGACCGAGGGGCCGCCGGGGCATCAGGGTGCGCGCCGGTCCGGAACCACAACATCCGCCGGCGGGTGGCCGGCGTACTGCACCATGTGCTGAATGAGTGAGGAGCTGCCCGCGTACGCGGAGCGCGTACTGGAGGCCGTCGAGCGTATTCCGCCCGGCCGGGTGATGACATACGGGGACGTCGCCGAATGGCTCGGCGAGGGAGGGCCGCGCCAGGTCGGGCGCGTCATGGCCCTGTACGGGGGAGCCGTGCCCTGGTGGCGCGTGGTGCGGGCGGACGGGCTGCCGCTGCCCGGACACCAGGCGCGCGCCCTGGAGCACTACCGGACCGAGGCCACGCCGCTGCGCCTGGCGGCCGGCGGCGACCCGCGCCTGGACATGCGCCGGGCACGCTGGGACGGGTCCCCCGGGCCGGAGGGCGGTCCGGACACCGGCGGACCGGGCCCCGGACGGGACGACGGACGCGACGAGGCTCACACCTGACAGCTTCGGCCATGCGGCGCCGGGGCGGGCGATCGAGCGGCCGCGCGAACCCCCGTCCGGGGTACCCGGGGGGACTGCGCGGTACGCGCCGGTTGCCGTAGCGTTGCCTCTTCGGCTTCCGCGCGAGCCGTCACGGCAGCACCGCCACACCCCGCAGACCCACCAGGACCGGCACCTCACGTGATCACCTCTTCCTCGGACCGCACCGAACGGCGGCGTACGCGGACCTACGACGCGTACCGCCTCGTGCGCACCGGGCCGGAACGGGTGGATCCCCCTGTGCTGGACGCAGCGCAGCGGGCGGTGGTTGACCACCCCGGCGGACCACTGCTGGTGCTGGCCGGACCGGGCACCGGGAAGACGACCACGCTGGTCGAAGCCGTCGCCGCCCGCGTGGACGCGGGTACGGACCCCTCCCGGATCCTGATCCTCACCTTCAGCCGCAAGGCGGCGGTCGAACTGCGCGACCGCGCCGCCCTGCGGCTCGGCGGGGCGCGCGCCCCACAGGCCACCACCTTCCATTCGTTCTGCTACGGACTGGTCCGCGCCCACCAGGACACCGACCTGTTCGCCGATCCGCTGCGGCTGCTGTCCGGCCCCGAGCAGGACGTGATGGTCCGCACCCTCCTGGAGGGCCAGCGCCGGATCCGCTCGATCCGCTGGCCGGACGACCTGCGGGCCGCGCTGACCACGCGCGGGTTCGCCGACGAGGTCCGGGCGGTCCTCGCCCGCGCCCGCGAGTTGGGCCTGGGCCCGGCGTCCCTCGCCGGCTTCGCCGACCGCATCGGCCGTCCCGACTGGAAGGCGGCGGCGGCCTTCCTCTCCGAGTACCTCGACGTCCTGGACATGCAGGGCACACTGGACTACGCCGAACTCCTGCACCGGGCGGTGCTCCTCGCGGAGCGGACCCCGTCGTTGGCCTCGGCCTATGACGCGATCTTCGTGGACGAGTACCAGGACACGGACGCCTCGCAGCTGCGGCTGCTGCGGGCGCTGACCGGACGCGGCGGCACGCTGGTCGCCTTCGGCGACCCGGACCAGTCGATCTACGCCTTCCGCGGCGCCGACATCAACAACGTGCTCGACTTCGAGACCGCCTTCCCGGGCGCACAGGTGAAAGCCCTGACGGCGGGCCGCCGCTCCGGCGCGGCCCTCCTGGAGGCGACCCGGCTCCTGACGACCCGCATGCCGCTGCCCCGCCTGCCGGCGGCCGCGGTCCGCGCGCACCGCGCCCTGCGGGCCACCCGGGAAGGCGGCCGGGTGGAGGTCTTCACCTACCCCACGGCCGGCGCCGAGCTGGACAACATCGCCGACATCCTGCGCCGGGCCCACCTGGAGGACGGGGTGCCGTGGCAGGACATGGCCGTCCTGGTCCGGGCCGGCGGGCGCGCCCTCCCGGTGATGCGCCGCGCCCTCGTCGCCGCCGGGGTCCCGGTCGAGACGGACGGCACGGACACCCCGCTGCGCCACGAACCGGCGGTGGCCCCCCTCCTGACGGCCCTCCGCCTGACGGCCACCGTCCCCGGCGGGCCCGGTGAGCGGACGGCTCCCGCGGGACCGCACCAGGCCACCGCCCCACCGGTTGCCGCAGGAGGGGCCGTTGCGGCGGCGGACCCCGTCGACGGGTCCTCGGGCGCGGCCGACGAGGCCGTCGTCGGGGGCGGACACGGCGCCGACGGTGACGGGGGCGTGGAAGCGGCGCTCACGCTCCTCGCCTCGCCGCTCGGCGGGATGGACGCCGCCGATCTGCGGAGGCTCGGCCGCGCCCTGCGCGAGGAGGAGCGGGCCGCGGGCGTCAAGGTGCCCGCACCGTCCGACGTCCTGCTCGCCCGCGCCCTCGCCGAGCCCGAGCGCCTCACCGCGCACGACCCGGCCCACGCCCGTGGCGCGCAGCGCCTCGGCCTGCTGCTGCGCAAGGCCCGCGAGCTCCTCCAGGGCGGCGGCACCGCCGAAGAGGCCCTGTGGATCCTCTGGGACGGCACCCCCTGGCCCGACCGGCTGGAGCGCCAGGCCCGGCGCGGCGGCGCGGCCGGCCGCAACGCCGACCGCGACCTCGACGCCGTCTGCGCCCTCTTCGACACCGCCGCCCGCGCCGAGGAGCGCACCGGCGGCAGCGGCGCGCTCAACTTCCTCGAACAACTGGAGGCGGAGGACATCGCCGCCGACACGTTGACGGCCCGCACCTCCCGCCCCGACGCGGTCAGGCTGATGACCGCCCACCGTTCCAAGGGGCTGGAGTGGTCCCTCGTCGTCGTCGCGGGCGTCCAGGAGGGACTCTGGCCCGACCTCCGCCGCCGCGGCTCGCTCCTGGAGGCGGACCGCATCGGCCGCGACGGCCTGGCCGAGCCCCTCACTCCCGGCGCCCTCCTCGCCGAGGAACGGCGCCTCTTCTACGTCGCCGCCACCCGCGCCCGCGACCGCCTCGTCGTCACCGCCGTCAAAGCCCCCGCCGAGGACGGCGACCAGCCCTCCCGCCTCCTCACCGAGCTCGGCGTCACCCCGAAGGACGTCACGGGCCGGCCCCGCCGCCCGCTCGCCGTACCGGCGCTCGTCGCGGAGCTGCGCGCCACCACCGTCGACCCGGACGCCTCGCCCGCCCTGCGCGACGCGGCCGCCCGCCGCCTCGCCCGCCTCGCCGCCCTCACCGACGACGAGGACCGCCCCCTGGTCCCCGCCGCGCACCCGCAGCGCTGGTGGGGCCTGTACGAGCCCACCCGCAGTAGGGTTCCGCTGCGCGACCGGGACCGGCCCGTCGCCCTCTCCGGCAGCGCCCTGGACCAGCTCGCGCACACCTGCTCCCTCCAGTGGTTCCTCGGCCGCGAGGTCAAGGCCGACGCCCCGTCCACCGCGGCCCAGGGCTTCGGCAACGTCGTCCACGTCCTCGCCGACGAGGTCGCCTCCGGCCGTACCCCCGCCGACCTGGCCGTCCTCATGGAACGGCTCGACTCGGTGTGGGACGCCCTCGCCTTCGACGCGCCCTGGAAGTCGGCCCAGGAGAAGGAGAACGCCCGCGCCGCCCTCGAACGCTTCCTGCGCTGGCACACCACCGACCGCGGAGGCCGGACGGCAGTGGCGACCGAGCACGAGTTCGACGTCACGCTCGAAGCCGGTGACGTCGCCGTCCGTGTCCGCGGCTCCATGGACCGCGTCGAGGCGGATCCGCAGGGGCGTGCGTACGTCGTCGACTTCAAGACCGGCAAGTCCGCGCCCAGCAGGGACGAGGTCGCCCGCCACCCCCAGCTCGCCGTCTACCAGCTCGCCGTCCGCGAGGGCGCCGTCGACGAGGCCTTCGACGGCCGGCGTCCCGCCCCCGGCGGCGCCGAGCTCGTCCAGCTCCGCCAGGGCGCCGCGCAGCGCGACGGCGGCGGCACGGTCCCCAAGGTCCAGGCCCAGGAGCCCCTCGACGGGGAGTGGGTGGGCGACCTGCTCGCCACCGCCGCCGGCCGCGTCCTGGACGAACGCTTCACGCCCGCCACGGGCCGCCACTGCGACCACTGCTCCTTCCGCAGCTCGTGCAGTGCCCGCCCCGAGGGCCGCCAGACCGTCGAGTGAGCCCGGCGGCCCGGCGGCCCGGCGGCCCGGCAGCCGGCTCCGGACGGTGCCCGGACCCGCCCGGTGGCCGCTTCGGCGGTCCGGGGCTGTCGGTGGGGACGGCTAGCCTTTTCACGTGTCCGCGCGTGCGTCCGTACTGAGCGATCCCGAGCAGCTCAAAGAGCTCCTCGGGATCCCCTTCACGCCCGAACAGATGGCCTGCATCACCGCCCCGCCCGCCCCCCAGGTCGTCGTCGCCGGCGCCGGATCCGGCAAGACCACCGTCATGGCCGCCCGCGTCGTCTGGCTCGTCGGCACCGGCGCGGTCGCGCCCGAGCAGGTCCTCGGCCTCACCTTCACCAACAAGGCGGCCGGCGAACTGTCCGAGCGCGTACGCACCGCCCTGGCGCGGGCCGGCATCACCGACCCGGACCCCTCCCCGGCCGATGCCGAGGCGGCCGGCGGCGAGCCGCGCATCTCCACCTACCACTCCTTCGCCGGCCAGCTCCTCAAGGACCACGGCCTGCGCATCGGCCTGGAGCCCAGCTCCCGCCTCCTCGCCGACGCCACCCGGTTCCAGCTCGCCGCGAAGGTGCTGCGCGACGCCCCCGGCCCGTACCCCGCGCTCACCAAGTCCGTCCCCGACCTCGTCGGCGACCTCCTCGCCCTCGACGCGGAACTCTCCGAGCACCTGGTCGACCCCGAGCATCTGCGCCGGTACGACACCGCACTGCTGGACGTTCTCGCCGGTACCCGGCTGACCAACGAGGACCTGCGCAAGGTGCCCGAGGCCGTGCGCGGCCGCCTCGAACTGCTGGAGCTCGTCGGCCGCTACCGGGCCGCCAAGCGCTCGCGCGACCTGTTCGACTTCAGCGACCAGATAGCCCTCTCCGCGCAGCTCGCCACGACCCGGCCCGAGGTCGGCGCGCTGCTGCGGGAGGAATTCCGGGTGGTTCTCCTCGACGAGTACCAGGACACCTCGGTCGCGCAGCGGCTGCTGCTGTCCGGCCTCTTCGGAGCCGGCACCGGCCACGCGGTCACCGCCGTCGGCGACCCCTGTCAGGCGATCTACGGCTGGCGCGGGGCCTCCGTGGCCAACCTCGACGACTTCCCCGAGCACTTCCCGCACGCCGACGGCACCCCCGCCACCCGGCTCTCGCTCAGCGAGAACCGGCGCAGTGGCGGCCGCCTCCTGGACCTCGCCAACGGTCTCGCCGCCCCGCTGCGGGCCCTGCACGAGGGCGTGGAGGCACTGCGCCCCGCGCCCGGCGCGGAGAGCGCCGGACAGGTCCGCTGCGCCCTGCTGGAGACCCACGCCCAGGAGCTCGACTGGGTCGCCGACTCCGTCGCCCACCTGGTCCGCACCGGCACGGAGCCGCGCGAGATCGCCGTGCTGTGCCGGTCCGCCGGTGACTTCGCGCGGATCCAGGCCGTGCTCGTGGACCGGGACGTCCCGGTGGAGGTCGTCGGCCTGTCCGGGCTGCTGCACCTTCCCGAGGTCGCCGACCTCGTGGCCGTTTGCGAGGTCCTCCAGGACCCGGGCGCCAACGCCTCCCTCGTCCGGCTCCTCATCGGCCCGCGCTGGCGGATCGGCGCCCGCGACCTGGCCCTGCTGGGCCGGCGGGCGCGGCTCCTGGTGGGCCGGGCGCCGGCCGGGGCCGACCCCGACGAACGGCTGGCGGCGGCCGTGGAAGGCGTGGACCCGGCCGAGATCGTGTCCCTGGCCGACGCCCTGGAGACCTTCCTCGACGGCGCCGAACAGGCACCGGACGACCTGCCCTTCTCGGCGGAGGCCCGAGTCCGCTTCGCGCACCTCGCACAGGAGCTCCGCGACCTGCGCCGGTCCCTCGCGGACCCGCTGATGGACGTCCTGCACCGGGTGTTGTCCGCCACCGGCCTCGACGTGGAGCTGTCCGCCTCTCCGCACGCGCTGGCGGCCCGCCGGCGCGAGACCCTCTCGAACTTCATGGACGTCGCGGCCGGCTTCGCCGCGCTCGACGGCGAGGCCACGCTGCTGGCCTTCCTGGCGTTCCTGCGTACGGCCGTCCAGTACGAGAAGGGCCTCGACCACGCCCTGCCGGGCGGCGAGAACACCGTGAAGGTCCTGACCGCCCACAAGTCCAAGGGGCTGGAGTGGGACGTGGTGGTGGTCCCGGACCTGTGCGCGGGGTCCTTCCCCAAGGAGAAGGCGCCGGAGGCCTGGACCTCGTACGCGAAGGTCCTGCCCTACGCGCTGCGCGGCGACGCCCCCACCCTGCCCGCGGACCCGGCGTGGACCTCGGCCGGACTGAAGTCCTTCAAAGCCGCCCTCAAGCACCACAAGTCGGTGGAGGAGCTCCGCCTCGGCTACGTGACCTTCACCCGGCCCCGGTCCCTGCTGCTGGCGTCGGGCCACTGGTGGGGTCCGACCCAGAAGAAGCGCCGCGGCCCGTCGGGGTTCCTCACCGCGCTGTACGAGCACTGCGCTGCCGGCCACGGCGAGATCGAGGCATGGGCGGACGAGCCCGAGCCGACCGCGGAGAACCCGGCCCTCGCGAGCGGGGCCGCGGCCGAGCACTCCTGGCCGCTGCCACTCGACCCGCACTCCCTCGCCCTGCGCCGAGCGGCGGCCGCCCTGGTCGAGTCCTACCTGGCGGCTCCGCCCCCGCCGGAACCGCAGGACGCCTACCTCTGGCCCCCGGACTGCGAGGATCCCGCCTACGACGACGAGCCCTGGCCCGACGACCCGTGGTCGCAGCCCGACCCGGGCCCGGCCGAGGTCCGGGACGGCGCCGTCCTCCCGGGCGCCCCCGCCGCCACCCCGTGGCCGCACACACCGCCCGCCGCCGACGCCCGGGGCGACGCCGACCGCGCCGCGGGCCAGAGCCCGCCTGCCGTGCCCCAGCCGCGCGACGCCCGGGCAGACGACGCCCGGGCAGACGACGCCCGGGCAGACGACGCCTGGGAGGAGGACGCCTGGGAGGGGGACGCCTGGGAGGAGGACGCCTGGGCCGACGAGGCCTGGGCGGCCGACTCCGCGGCGCGGTCGCGCTCCGTGCCGCGGCCCGTGGTGCCCGCCCTCCCGGAGGAGGCGCGGCCCACGCCCGAGGAGGCGCGGGCCATCGCCTCCTGGGATCGGGACCTCGACGCCCTGGAGGGCGAGCTGCGCCGTGCCCGCGCGGCCGTCCGCGAGGTGCAGCTCCCCCCTGCGCTCTCCGCCAGCCAGCTGCTCCGGCTCGCCGCCGACGAGCAGGGCTTCGTCCGCGACCTCGCCCGCCCCATGCCCAAGCCCCCACAGCCCGCGGCCCGTCAGGGCACCCGCTTCCACGCCTGGGTCGAGTCCCGCTTCGACGAACTCCCGCTGCCCTTCCTGGACGTCCTCGACCCCGTCGCCGACCTCCCCGGCGCAGACTCCGGGCAGGACATCGCCGACGAGGCCGAGCTCGACGCCCTCAAGGCCGCCTTCGAGCGCAGCCCGTACGCGGACCGCCCGCCCCACCGCATGGAGGCACCGGTCCAGCTCACCCTCGCCGGCCGAGTCGTCCGGGGCCGGATCGACGCCGTCTACCGGACCACCGACGAGGACGGCATCGACAGCTACGAGATCGTCGACTGGAAGACCGGCCGGAGCACCGAGGCCGATCCGCTCCAGCTCGCCGTCTACCGCCTCGCCTGGGCCGAAGCCACCAACACCCCGCTCGACCGGGTCACCGCGGCCTTCCTGCACGTCCGCAGCGGCCGTGTGATCCGCCCGCGGGACCTCCCCGGCAGGGCCCGCCTTGAGCGGATCCTCCAAGGCGAATCGGGTACCGGCGGTGACCACCGGGCGGACGGCTAGGCTCGGGGCATGAGCGACACCCAGCCGGACAGCGCCGTCCGCACGTACATCGACACCCACCGCGCCGCGTTCCTCGACGACCTGGCCGAGTGGCTGCGCATCCCCTCCGTCTCGGCCCAGCCCGAGCACGCTGACGACGTGCGGCGCAGCGCGGAATGGCTCGCGGCGAAGCTCAAGGAGACCGGCTTCCCGGTCGCCGAGGTCTGGGAGACGGACGGCGCTCCCGCCGTCTACGCGCACTGGCCGAGCGAGGATCCGCAGGCCCCGACCGTCCTCGTGTACGGCCACCACGACGTGCAGCCCGCCGCCGTCGAGGACGGCTGGCACACCGACCCGTTCGAGCCGGTGATCCGCGGCGGCCGCATGTACGCCCGCGGCGCCGCCGACGACAAGGGCCAGGTGTTCTTCCACACGCTGGGCGTGCGGGCGCACCTCGCGGCCACCGGCGCCGCCGCCCCCGCCGTGCACCTCAAGCTGATCGTGGAGGGCGAGGAGGAGTCCGGTTCGGCCCACTTCCGCGAGCTCGTGGAGACCCGCGCGGCCGAGCTCGCCGCCGACGTCGTGATCGTCTCCGACACCGGCATGTGGTCCGAGACCACTCCCACCGTCTGCACCGGCATGCGCGGCGTCGCCGACTGCGAGATCGACCTCCACGGTCCCGACCAGGACATCCACTCCGGAGCCTTCGGCGGGGCCGTGCCCAACCCGGCCACCGCCGCCGCTCGCCTGGTCGCCGCCCTGCACGACGCCGACGGCAGGGTCACGGTCCCCGGCTTCTACGACGGCATCGCCGAGCTCACCGACGCGGAGCGCGCGCTCATCGCCGAGCTGCCCTTCGACGAGTCCGAGTGGCTGCGCACGGCCAAGTCCCACGCGGCCGCCGGCGAGGCCGGCTACTCCACCCTGGAGCGCGTCTGGGCCCGCCCGACGGCCGAGGTCAACGGCATCGGGGGCGGCTACCAGGGGCCGGGCGGGAAGACCATCGTCCCCGCCTCCGCCCACGTGAAGCTGTCGTTCCGACTGGTGTCGGGACAGGACCCGTACGAGGTCGAGGCGGCGGTCAGGGAGTGGGTCACCAGCCGGATCCCGGACGGGATCCGGCACTCCATCACCTTCGGGGCACCGACCCGCCCCTGCCTGACCCCGCTGGACCACCCGGCCCTGCAGTCCGTCGTACGGTCCATGGGCCGGGCCTTCGGCCAGAAGATCCGCTTCACCCGCGAGGGCGGCTCCGGACCCGCGGCCGACCTCCAGGACGTCCTGGGCGCGCCCGTCCTCTTCCTCGGCATCTCCGTGCCGTCCGACGGCTGGCACGCGCCGAACGAGAAGGTCGAGTTGGACCTGCTGCTCAAGGGCGTCGAGACGGCCGCGTACCTCTGGGGGGACCTGGCCGACGGCCTCCGCGGCCACCGCACGACCCGCCCACACGCCTGACCGGCCCACACACCTGTCGTACCGAGCCTGCCTGTCCCACCACCGGGGGAGTTGGAAGTACCAGTGAGCACCCATACCGAGCGACCTCTCTCGCTCACCGCGCCCAGCGGGATCGACCGCGCCGCGCACCACCGCCTCGACGAGGCCTGGCTCGCCGCCGCCTGGAGCCACCCGACGACCCGCGTCTTCGTCGTCTCCGGCGGCCAGGTGCTGATCGATGACACTCCCGACGGCGGCACCGGCATCGTGATGACCCCGGCCTTCGAGGCCCCGGTCACCGAGACCCACCGCTACTTCCTGGGTACGGACGAGGACGGCGTACGGTACTTCGCGCTGCAGAAGGACGCCCTGCCCGGCCGCATGGACCAGTCGGCCCGCCCGGCCGGGCTGCGCGAGGCCGGGTTGCTGCTGAACGACCGCGACGCCGGTCTGATGGTCAACGCGGTGGCCCTGGAGAACTGGCAGCGGATGCACCGCTTCTGCTCCCGCTGCGGGGAGCGCACGGTGGTCGCCGCCGCCGGGCACATCCGGCGCTGCCCCGCCTGCGGCGCCGAGCACTACCCGCGCACCGACCCGGCCGTGATCATGCTGGTCACCGACGAGCACGACCGTGCGCTGCTGGGCCGGCAGGTGCACTGGCCGGAGGGCCGCTTCTCGACCCTCGCCGGGTTCGTGGAGCCGGGCGAGTCGATAGAGCAGTCCGTCGTCCGCGAGGTGTGGGAGGAGGCGGGCGTCAGGGTCGGCCGGGTCGAGTACGTGGCCAGCCAGCCGTGGCCCTTCCCGTACAGCCTGATGCTGGGCTTCAACGCCCGCGCCACCAGCTCCGAGATCACCGTGGACGGCGAGGAGATCCAGGAGGCCCGCTGGTTCTCCCGCGACGAGCTGCGCGCGGCGTTCGCGTCGGGCGAGGTGCTGCCCCCGTCCGGCATCTCCATCGCGGCCCGGCTGGTCGAGCTCTGGTACGGCGAGCCGCTGCCGAAGGCCGCGGCGTAGCGTTGCGCCCCGGGCCCGCGCCCGGCCGGGCCCCGGGTGCCCGCGCCGAGCGGCGGGCCCCGCCTCGGCGGCGGGTGCCCGCCGCGGACGACCGAGGGCCCGCTCAGACGGCGAGGGCCTGCTTCACCTGGGCCAGGCTCGGGTTGGTCATGACGGACTCGCTGCCGGCGGCGGACTTCACCAGCACGGTGGGCACCGTCTGGTTCCCGCCGTTGGCCTTCTCGACGAACGCCGCGGACTCCGGGTCGAGCTCGATGTTGATCTCGTTGTACGCGATGCCTTCCCGGTCCAGCTGGGTCTTCAGCCGACGGCAGTAGCCGCACCAGGTCGTGCTGTACATCGTCACGGTGCCCGTGTCCTGCATGGTGCGCTCTCCTTCGTGAAGGCTCTGTGGTCCGAGTACACGAACGTACGCGACCGCACGGCCATTCCCGTACGTGCGCATCCGTACCGCCGGTGTGACCGATACGACGAATCCACCTCTCCTGTGGACGGATTTCCCGCCCGGCTCACGCGACCTGGCAGCATGGCGGAGTGACAGCAGCAACGCACTCCTCGTCCTTCCCCGCCGCCGCGGACTCGGCCGACGCGGTGCTCCTGGGCCTCGACCCGGAGCAGCGCGAGGTCGCGACGACCCTGCGCGGACCGGTGTGCGTGCTGGCCGGCGCCGGCACGGGCAAGACCCGGGCGATCACCCACCGCATCGCCTACGGCGTCCGGTCCGGGCAGCTCATGCCGGCCAGTGTGCTCGCCGTCACCTTCACCAACCGGGCCGCCGGCGAGATGCGCGGCCGCCTGCGCGCGCTCGGCGCGGGCGGGGTCCAGGCCCGGACCTTCCACTCGGCCGCCCTGCGCCAGCTCCAGTACTTCTGGCCGAAAGCCGTCGGAGGGGACGTGCCCCGGCTGCTGGAGCGCAAGATCCAGCTCGTCGCCGAGGCCGGCGCCCGCTGCCGCATCCGCCTCGACCGGGGCGAGCTGCGCGACGTGACCGGCGAGATCGAGTGGGCCAAGGTCACCCAGACGGTGCCGGCCGACTATCCGGTGGCCGCCCTCAAGGCGGGCCGGGAGGCCCCCAGGGACATGGCCGAGATCGCCCAGATCTACGGGACGTACGAACAGCTCAAGCGCGACCGCGGAATGATCGACTTCGAGGACGTGCTGCTCCTGACCGTCGGCATCCTCCAGGACCGCCACGACATCGCCGAGCAGATCCGTGCCCAGTACCAGCACTTCGTCGTCGACGAGTACCAGGACGTCAGCCCGCTCCAGCAGCGGCTGCTCGACCTGTGGCTCGGCGAGCGCGACAGCCTCTGCGTCGTCGGGGACGCCAGCCAGACCATCTACTCCTTCACCGGCGCCACCCCCGACCACCTGCTGAACTTCCGCACGCGCTACCCGCAGGCCACCGTGGTCAAGCTGGTCCGCGACTACCGCTCCACCCCGCAGGTGGTGCACCTCGCCAACGGGCTGCTCAAGCAGGCCAGGGGGCGGGCGGCCGAGCACCGCCTCGAACTCGTCTCCCAGCGCGAGAGCGGCCCCGACCCGGTCTACGCCGAATACGCGGACGAGCCCGCCGAGGCCGAGGGCGTCGCCCGCCGGATCCGCGACCTGATCGCCGCGGGCGTGCCGGCGGGCGAGATCGCCGTGCTCTTCCGCATCAACGCCCAGTCCGAGGTCTACGAGCAGGCCCTCGCCGACGCCGGGGTGCCCTACCAGCTGCGCGGTGCCGAGCGGTTCTTCGAGCGCCAGGAGGTCCAGAAGGCCATCCTCGCGCTGCGCGGAGCGGCCCGTTCGGGCGGGAACGACCCGCTGCTCGACGACGTCGTCGACCTGGGTTCCCAGGTCCGTGCGGTGCTCAGCTCCATCGGCTGGACCACCCAGCCGCCCGCCGGTTCCGGCGCAGTCCGCGACCAGTGGGAGTCGGTGGCGGCGCTGCTGCGGCTCGCCGAGGACTTCGCGCGCAGTCGGCCCGGCGCCACCCTGGCGGATCTCACGGTCGAACTCGACGACCGCCGGGCTGCCCAGCACGCCCCGACCGTCCAGGGCGTCACCCTGGCCTCGCTGCACGCGGCGAAGGGCCTGGAGTGGGACGCGGTGTTCCTCGTCGGCCTCACCGACGGCATGATCCCGATCACCTACGCCAGGACCGACGACCAGGTCGAGGAGGAGCGGCGGCTGCTCTACGTCGGCGTCACCCGGGCCCGGCTGCACTTGAGCCTGTCCTGGGCGCTCTCCCGCACCCCCGGGGGGCGGGCCTCCCGGCGCCCCAGCCGTTTCCTGAGCGGTCTGCGGCCGGGCTCGGCGGCCCCGGGCAGCCGGACGGGCTCCGCGGGCGAGCGGGCGGCCCCCGGGCGCGGCCGCCGCGCACCGGTGCTGTGCCGGGTCTGCGGCAGGACGCTGACCGAGGCCGGCGAGCTGAAGCTGATGCGCTGCGAGGACTGCCCGTCCGACATGGACGAAGGCCTCTACGAGCGGCTGCGGGACTGGCGCGCCGTCCAGTCGAAGCGGCAGGGCCTGCCCGCCTACTGCGTCTTCACGGACAAGACACTGATGGCGATCGCGGAGGCCGCGCCCTCCGAAGCGGGGGAGCTGGCGATGATCTCCGGGGTGGGTGGTCGCAAGCTTGACCGGTACGGAGCCGATGTTCTGGCCATCTGTGCAGGTCAGGAGCCTGAGGAGGGGGATCCTGACGGCGCGTAGAAAATCGTCGGAAAAATAGTTTGCACATGCCCAGCGAAGACCCATAGGTTCTTAGCAACGGAAACGGTGGCTTCTCCGAAGCCCCGGATCCGTGCTGTACTTATCCGAATACGCATGGGACAGGCCCTCGGGCCGGGTCCCCGAGACGCCGAGAGGAGGCGAGACCAGTGACCAGCTTCATGACCTTCACCAAAATGACCGATCGCTCGGTTGATGCCTCCTGCCTGCTCGGTTCCGTCTCCGCTCTGGGCACCGGTGCGTCCGCGATTTCCGCCGGCCGCCCCGCCCTGCTCGCGACCCTTGCGATCAGTGAGCGCAACGAGCGACCGACCCAGGCACCGGTGGCAGTACTGGCAGCAGAAGCCCAGGCGCATGGCGCCTACGGATTCGCCGCCGCGGCCGGTGCCGGATCCCTGACGAAGCAGACGAAGCAGCAGTACCACCTGATGTGGGCCTTCCGCGGGCTCGAACCCTGGAGTGATCCAGCCTGATCGCATGATCAGGCCGGCGCCTTCAGGGCCGCGGAACCCCACCCGGGATCCGCGGCCCTTCTGTTTGTCCCCGACCGGGGGCTACAGCAGAGAAGGGGCCTCGGGACTGGCAGAACCAGGTACCAGCCGAACCCGGCCGACCGGCCGGAACGCCTAGCCGCACAAGACGAGGAAGAAACCACCGTGCAACTCGAAGCGCACGCCCCGTCCGTACCGCAGACCCAAACGATCTCCCCGCCCGCAGTCCCGGAGGACCACGCCTTGACCCCGCTCACCGCGCTCACCGCGCTCGACGACGCCATCGAGAACCTCGGCGTCCCGGTTCCCTGCCGCACCTTCGACCCCGAGGTCTTCTTCGCTGAGTCCCCGGCCGACGTCGAGTACGCCAAGTCCCTCTGCCGTACCTGCCCGCTGGTCGAGGCCTGCCTCGCCGGAGCGGTCGAGCGCCGCGAGCCCTGGGGTGTGTGGGGTGGCGAGCTCTTCGTCCAGGGTGTCGTCGTAGCCCGGAAGCGCCCCCGTGGCCGTCCGCGCAAGAACCCGGTTGTCTCGGCATGACCGCCATCGGAACCATCGACCGCCCCCTCACGCACGACCCCCTGAAGCAGGCCCTCATGACCGCCCACACCACGAGCGAGCAGCCCCACGGCGCCGCCCACGCAGACTTCATCACCACCGGCGCGATCACCTCGCGTCAGAACAGGACCCGAGAAATGCAACTCATCCCAGAAGCCCTGGCTCGCGCCCATATGGACGACCGCATGCGTGAGGCGGACGCCGAGCGTCACGCCGTCCGCCTGGTCGCCGCGCGCCGCATGCAGCGGCGGGCCGAGCGCGTCTCGATGCGCGCCCGGCGCGCACTGGCCATGGCCGTCATGCACTGAGAGCTGAAAGCCACTCCCCGGGGGGACCGGTCCGAACGGACCGGTCCCCCCGGGGCGTTGCGCGGGCCCGGCCACCCCCGGCGGATGTATCGTCCGGAGGTGGACACGCCGACTCCCCAACCCGACCCGTCGGGATCCGAGGCCCAGCCCGTCGTCGTCTGCGCGCGCTGCGGCAGACGGTCCCCCGGCGGAGCCCCGCCCACCTGGACCTGTTCGGTGGAGAACGGGACCAGGGAGTACTTCTGCGTCGAGTGCGCCCGCGCCAACCTCAGGGCCATCGAGGGAAGGCTCGACTCCTCCTGGTGGTGACGGCCGAAGCCGTCATTCGGCCGACGCGAACCCGGGCAGCCAGGTGTCCAGTTCGTCGCGCAGTCGCACGGTAGCGCCCAGCTGGCACAGCACGCCGATGGTGCTCAGCGTTACCCGGTGGATCAGCAGGTACGAGGGCGGCAGGTTGATCTGTCGGCCCAACTGGTGAGCGGGGGAGCGCGGATCGGCGATCCGTGCCGCCTGGCCGCGCAGCCACGGCCGGGTGAAGGTGAACTCCTCGGCCTCGGCCGGCTCGATGATCGGCTTCAGATAGTCCAGGACGGCGTCCGGTTCCAGGGCGACGGTGTCCTTCACGAACCCCTCGGCGCGCAGGTGGCCGTAAACCCCCTCGGCGTCGCCGTCCAGCGTCATCCGCAGGGACCTGCCGATCGGCCTGGGCCAGCCCCCGGGCAGCCGGTCGACCGTGCCGAAGTCCAGGACGCCCAGCCGCATCCGGCCGTCCGCCCCCGGTATCAGCCGGAAGTTGCCCGGATGCGGATCGGCGTGCAGCAGGCCCGTGCGTGCGGGACCGGAGAAGAGGAACCGGGCCAGCAACTGCCCCGCGCGGTCGCGCTCCTGCTCGGTGCCGTCGGCGATCACCTCCGACAGCGGGGTCCCGTCCAGCCATTCGGTCACGAGCACCTGGTCGCCCTGGTGCACCACGTCCGGGACGATCACATCGGGGTCGTCCACGAAGGCGTCGGCGTGTGTCCGCTGGGCCTCGGCCTCCAGCTCGTAGTCGAGCTCCTCCGCCACCCGGTCGCGCAACTCCTTGATCAGCGGCTTGATCTCCATGCCGGGAACCAGCGGGCCCAGCAGCCCCGCGAACCGGCCCAGCTGCTTCAGGTCCGATAGCAGCGCCTCACCGGCCCCCGGGTACTGGACCTTGACCGCCACCTGACGGCCGTCGTGCCACACCGCCCGGTGCACCTGCCCGATCGAGGCGGCCGCCGCCGGCTCGTCCTCGAACTCCTCGAAAAGGTCCTGCCAGTCCGTCCCCAGACGGTCCGTCAGTACCTGGTGCACCGTCGTCGCGGGCAGCGGCGGGGCCGCCTCCTGGAGCTTGGTCAGCGCCGCCCGGTAGGGCCCCGCGACCTCCTCGGGCAGCGCCGACTCGAAGACCGAAAGTGCCTGCCCGAACTTCATCGCGCCGCCCTTCAGTTCCCCGAGCGTGCGGAACAACTGTTCGGCTGTGCGCTGCTGGAGCTCGCGCGCCACGATCTCGGCGGACTTGCCACCGATCCGCTTGCCCAGCCCCCAGGTGACCCGTCCCGCGATGCCGATCGGCAACGCGGCCAGCTTGACGGTGCGGGTGACCGCCTTCCGGGGAAGATCAGACATGCGCCCCTCCATTTCCCGGGCAGCTGAGCCGCGAGCGGCGGTTCGGCAGAAGCCCTCCGGTCCGGAGCATCCTGTCACGGCCCTCCGGGCGGGTCCGCTCCCGATCCTCTTCCCGTGGTCCGCCCGGCCGACCGGAGTCGCCCTGCGGGCTCCGGGGCCGCCCCGCAGGGGCAGTCGGGGTGGGGGCGGACCGCCGTCGGCTCCCAGTGAAGGCCGGGCAGGGCGGCCTCCCAGCGGGAGCCCGCGGAGGCGGGCAGCTGCCCGTCGAGGAAGGCGAGCGCATGGGCTGCTGCCAGCCCGGCCACCGCCGTGGACAGGCCCAGGTCGCAGGCGGCGCTCCCGCGGCGGCGGTGCGACGAGCGCCACTGCACGAGCATCCTCGGCCAGGCTGCGTCCCGGTCCACCCGGTCGCGCTCCATGCACCCGGCGCACGCCGTCGTGCCCGGCAGCACCAGCGGCCCCACCAGCCCCGTCCCCTCCAACACCCCCGCGTACAGGTGCGGAATCCCGGAGGCGACCCAGTCGGCCGCGGTGTCCGGATCCGGCGCCCAGGCATGCAGCCCGTCCCTCGGCGCGACCACGACCAGGGCCAGCCCGGGTTCCGGACCCTCCTCCGCTCCGGCCCGCGGACCCGGACCGGGTGCTGCGGAGCGGACCACCGAGGCCGCGGCCCCGGCCCGCATCCGGCCCACGCTCGCGGGACCCAGGCCGCCGGGCGCCACGTCGGCCGGCTCCACCCGCCCCCCGTCGAGCACGTCGACCCGCCCCACACCGGCTCCCGCCAGGACGGCCGCGATCACCGAACCCACCCGGCCGCTCCCGCGCACCCGGACCCGTATCGCCCGGCGCGCCGCGACCCCCCGCAGGTCCCCGCCGGGCTCGCGGTGAACCAGGGAGAGGGAACCCAGGTCCGGGCCCAGTCGCTCCAGCGCCTCCGGATGGCTGCGCAGGGCCTGCGCCCGCGGCCCGCCCGCGGTGGCGTCGTCGAGCAGACCGGCCCCCGCCAGCCGTCGGACCAGTGCGTCGGCCAGCCCCTCCGGCAGCCCCATCCGGGTGGCCTCGGCCCGCAGCAGACCCATCCCCCGCGTCCCGTCGATTCGGTCGATGAGCGCACCCGTAGCCGTGTCCACGGGCCCGAGCACCACCGCGTGTGCCGGAGTCACCCCGAACTGCACCGTCTGCAGATCGCGCCAGGCCCGCGCCAGCGCGGGCTTCACCCTCGGAAACATGAACGCTCCCTCGATATCCGTGCGAACGAGCTCGGTCCCATTTCTCGCTCCCCGGCAACAATGCCCCTCCGTCGGATACCGCGCAGAAAGTTGTCCACAGGTACGAGGTGTTCGGCATATGGGATGAAGAGGAATGCCTTTCGGGTTCGACGACGAACCGCCCGTGTTCGAACCCCGGACGCGCGGGACTTCCGCCGCCGACACCGGGTAACGTCGTGGCGTGTCCGCCGACCCACCGCCGCGCGCCGTCGAAGTCCGCCGGAGCGCGCGCCGCCGCAGGACCGTATCCGCCTATCGCGAGGGTGATCGTACGGTCGTCCTGATCCCTGCCCGGATGTCCGAGGCCGAGGAGCAGCGCTGGGTGGGCGTCATGCTCGACAAGCTGGCCGCCCAGGAGAGCAAGCGCACCCTCGGGGACGCGGAACTCACCGAACGCGCCGAGCGTTTGTCCGAGCAGTACTTCGACGGCCGCGCCCGCCCCCGCTCGGTCCGCTGGGTCACCAACCAGAACACCCGCTGGGGCTCGTGCACCCCGGCCGAAGGCAGCATCCGGCTCTCGCACCGCCTCCAGGGCATGCCGGAGTACGTCGTCGACTACGTGCTCCTGCACGAGCTGGCCCACCTCCTCGTGCCCGGCCACGGCCCCCGTTTCTGGCAGCTGCTGGAGGCGTACCCGCGCACCGAGCGGGCCCGGGGCTACCTGGAGGGCGTGGTCGCGGCCGAGCGCCTGCCGCAGGTGCCCGCCGCCCGCGAGGAGTGACCCGGCCCACCGGAGCGGCCCGTCCGGGACCGGGCCGCGGACCCACCCCGCACCACCCGTGGTGTTGCACTCCGTGATCTGTACCGGGTTGGTACCGGCTTGGTCGGATGCCGCCGTATGCCGTTAGCCTGAGCGACACGAATGCTCAGTCGGGATGGGGGACGTCGTTACGCATGGCAAGGGAATTCCAGCGCGGCCACAAGGCCAAGGTCAGTGATCTCACAGCGGGCACCGATCTGTACGTGGGCGTCCAGATCGCCGGGCCCGGACTCACCCTCGACATCAGCTGTTTCGGTCTGGACGCCGACGAACGGCTTTCGGACGACCGCTACTTCGTCTTCTTCAACCAGCCCACGTCGCCGGAAGAGTCCATTCAGCTGCTCGGTGCGCAGGCCGGTGACACGGAATCCTTCCGGGTGACCCTGGACCGCGTTCCGGCGTCCCTCCACAAGCTGTCCTTCACCGCCAGCATCGACGGCGCCGGACAGATGTCGCAGATCGGCCCGGGCTACATCCGGATCGTGGCCGGTGGCGAAGAGGTCGTCCGGTACTCCTTCACCGGCTCGGAGTTCAGCACCGAGCGGGCCGTGATGCTGGGCGACTTCTACCGCAAGGACGTGTGGCGCTTCGCCGCCGTCGGGCAGGGCTTCGACGGCGGGCTGGAGGCCCTCCTGAAGAACTTCGGCGGAGAGGTCGCCGAGGAGCAGCCGCAGGAGCAGGCCCCGGCGGCCGTAGCCCCCGGCTTCGCCCCGCCGCCGCAGGCGGCCGCCCCGGCCCCCGCGCCGTCCTTCGGCGCCCCCGCCCCCGTCCCGGCCCCGGCGCCTGCACCGACGTTCGGCGCGCCCGCCCCCGCACCGTCCGCCCCGCAGCCGCCGCAGTACCCGCAGCACGCGGCCCCCGCCCCGGCCCCCGCCCCGGTGCACGCCGCGCCGACCATAGCCGCGCCGCTCGCCCCGCAGGCTCCCGCGCCCTACGGCCAGCCGCCGCAGCAGCCCTCGTACGGCCAGGTCCCCGGCCAGTACCCGGGCCAGGTGCCGCCGCCGGCCCCGGCCCCCGCCCCCTACGGTCAGCAGCCGGGCTTCGGCCAGGTCCCAGGCCAGCAGCCCGGCTACGCCCCGCAGACCGCCGCCCCGGCGGCCGGCCTCGCCGCGGCGCTCCAGCCGTACAAGGAGGCCCCGACCGGCTCCCGCTGGACCGCGCAGAACCAGCAGCTCGTACGCGTCGACCTTTCGATGGGCGGCCAGGCCGTCCTTGCCCGCCAGGGCAGCATGGTCCTCTACCAGGGCAAGGTCGACTTCGCCTACAAGGGCGCCGGATTCGCCGGTCGCATCGTCGGCAACGCCACGGGCCAGGAGATGCAGCTGATGCGCTGCACCGGCCGCGGCCAGGTCTTCCTCGCCGAGAACGGTGCCCACCTGCACACCATCGAGCTCCAGGGCGACGCCATCTGCGTCTCCGCGGAGAATGTCCTCGCCTTCGACGAGTCCCTCCAGCACGAGGTCCGCCGGATCGAGGGCCACGGCATCCCCGGCGGCGCGCTGTTCACCCTGCAGTTCCAGGGCACCGGCACGGTGGTCGTCAAGACCCACGGTGTCCCGGTCGTCCTGCCCGTCACCCCGACCACCTTCGCGGACAGCAACGCCATCGTGGCGTGGTCGGCCGCCTCGCAGGTGATCCTGTCCAGCCAGGTCCGGCTGCGGCGCAACGCCTACCCCGGCCACAGCGGGGAGACCGTGAACCTCCAGTTCCGCGGCGCTCCCGGAAACTTCATCGTCGTCCAGCCGTACGAGGTCTGAGGGAGCCCGGCATGAACGCAATGAACCAGCAGCTCGTGGGCTTCGCCCCGACCCCGGTGACGACCCGCATGGAAAACCACGGGCCGTCGATGCTCAAGGTCGCCATGCAGAGCGGCCAGGACCTCTTCGCCCGCACCGGCTCGATGGTCGCCTACGAGGGCTTCGTGCAGTACGAGCCGAACCCCCCGGCCGTCCGCCAGATGGCATCGCAGTGGGTCACGGGCGAGAGCACACCCCTGATGAAGTGCACCGGCGACGGTCTCCTGTACCTCGCCGACTACGGCGCCGACATCGTCGTCATCCATCTCAACAACGACGCGCTGTCGGTCAACGGCACGAACCTCCTCGCCTTTGACGCGCACCTCCAGTGGGGCGTCGAGCGGGTCAAGGGTTTGGCGAAGTTCGCCGGCCAGGGCCTGTTCAACGTCCAGGTCGCGGGCACCGGCTGGGTCGCGCTGACCTCGCGCGGCACTCCGATCGTGGTCGACTGCGGCCGCGGCGAGGACGAGACGTACGTCGACCCCGACGCGCTCGTCGCCTGGTCGCCGAACCTGAAGGTCAAGGGCAAGCGCAGTTTCAAGGCCTCGTCCATGATCGGCCGGGGCAGTGGAGAGGCCTACCAGATGGCCTTCTCCGGCCAGGGCATCGTCGTCGTACAGCCCAGCGAGGACAGCACCGACCGGCTCCGGGTCCGGGGCTGAGGGGGAGCGTACACATCATGCAGAGCGCACTTTTCGCCCACGCCGAGGCGCAGTCCCAGGACCGGTACACCGTCCAGAACCCGCAGCTGCTGCGGGTCTCCCTGACGGGCTCCGACGACGTACTCGCCCGCAAGGGCGCGATGGTCGCCTACCAGGGGCTGATCGACTTCGACGGCGAGTACCAGAGCAGCAACCAGCGGGGCGCCCGCCGCCGCACCGGTGAGGGCCTGGACCTCATGCGCTGCTCCGGGCAGGGCACGGTCTACCTCGCCAACCTGGCCCAGCACGTCCACGTCGTGGACGTCGAGCAGGAGGGCCTGACGGTCGACAGCAGCTACGTCCTGGCCCTGGACTCGACCCTGCACACCGAGGTCATCGCGGTGGACAGCCAGTACGGGATCTCCGGATCCGGCAAGTACCAGCTCAACATCTCCGGCCACGGCAAGGTCGCCCTGATGACTTCCGGGCAGCCGCTGATGATGCACGTCACGCCCGACAAGTACGTCAACGTCGACGCGGACGCCATCGTCGCCTGGTCCACTTCGCTGCGGGTGCAGATGCAGGCCCAGACGCACTCCAGCGGTGTCTGGCGGCGCCGCGGCAACACCGGCGAGGGCTGGGAGCTCAGCTTCCTCGGCACGGGCATCGCGCTGGTGCAGCCCAGCGAGGCGCTGCCGCCGCAGAACGCGCAGGTCGGACAGGGCCTCGCCGCGCAGTTCGGGATGGGCCAGCAGGGCGTCCACGCCCAGAACCACAGCAACGGCTGGAACTGATCCGGTACGGCGGAGGGGGGCGGCTCCGCACGGCCGCACGGGACCGCCCCCTCGTCATGCCGCTGGGCAGCCCGCGGGCTCAGCCCGCCGCGGCGAGCCGCGCACGGGCCGCCTCCAGCGCAGCAGGACCACCGAGGTGTCGGCCACCGAGGCCACCTCCTGGTACGGGAACCAGCGCAGGTCCAGTGACTCCTCGCTGATCTCCGCCACGGCGTCGGCCGGGGCCAGTGCCGCGTACTGCACGTCCAGGTGCCAGTTGCAGGGCGCCGGGATGGGATGCCGGTCCAGGCGCACCGGACCGCCGGGCACCAGGGTCAGCCCGTGCTCGATGCCGGACTCCTCGCGGGCCTCGCGCAGGGCCACGTCCGCCAGGGTCGTGTCACCGGGCTCGCAGTGGCCGCCCATCTGCAGCCACAACCCCAGCTTCTTGTGCAGGGTCAGTAGGACCCGTCCGCCCACCGGGTCGATCACGAGCGCGCTGCCCGTGACGTGCCCCGCCTCGCAGGGCTTGTAGACCCCGTCCGGATGGGCGGCCAGATGTGCCAGGTACAGGTCGCGCAGCTCGCTCTGGTCCTCGTAGCCCTTCAGGACCAAAGCCGCGTCGTCGTGGAGGCTCACTTGTTCTCTTCGCCCTCGCCGTCGCCCTGCTGACCGCGCTTCTCGGCCGCCTCGCCGAGCATCTTGTCGATCTCGGAGAAGTCCAGCTGCTCGCGGTGCACGAAGCCGTCCGGATCGTCGAGGTCGGAGGCCGTCGGCAGCATGTCCGGGTGTTCCCACAGGCCGTCGCGGCCGTCCACCCCGCGCGCGTCGGTCAGCGAGGCCCACAGGCGCGAGGCGTCGCGCAGGCGGCGCGGGCGCAGCTCCAGGCCGATCAGTGTCGCGAAGGTCTGCTCCGCCGGGCCACCCGAGGCGCGGCGCCGGCGCATGGTCTCGCGCATCGCGTCCGCCGAGGCCAGCCGGGGCTTGGCGGCCTCGTGCACCACCGCGTCGACCCAGCCCTCGACCAGCGCGAGCGCCGTCTCCAGGCGGGCCAGGGCGGCCTTCTGCTCGGGAGTGTCCTGCGGCTGGAACATGCCGCCCTGCAGGACTTCCTGCAGCTGCTCCGGGTTGGACGGGTCCAGCTGCCCGACCACGTCCTCCAGCTTCGAGGTGTCCACCTTGATCCCGCGCGCGTAGCCCTCGACGGCTCCGAACAGGTGCGAGCGCAGCCACGGGACGTGCGCGAAGAGCCGGGCGTGGGCCGCCTCGCGCAGCGCCAGGTACAGCCGCACCTCGTCCGAGGGCACGCCCAGATCCCGGCCGAAGCCCTCGATGTTCAGCGGGAGCAGCGCGGCCTTGCCCGCCGGGCCCAGGGGCAGCCCGATGTCGGTGGAGCCGACGACCTCGCCGGCGAGGACGCCGACGGCCTGGCCGATCTGCTGGCCGAACATGGCCCCGCCCATGGAGCGCATCATGCCCAGCAGCGGGCCCGCCATGGCCTGCATCTCTTCGGGCAGCACGCTGCCCATGGCCGCGCCGACGCGCTCGGCGACCGGGTCCACGAGCTCCTTCCACACCGGGAGGGTGGCCTCGACCCACTCGGCGCGGCTCCACGCCACTGCCGTGGTGGCACCGGAGGGCAGCGAGGTCACGCCGTCCAGCCAGTGGTCGGCCAGGCGCACGGCCTCCTCGACGGCCGACTTCTCGGCGATGCCGACGCTGGTGTCCTTCACGCCGTCCGCCGTGCCCTGCGCGACGGTCCGGCGGGCGATGTCCTTGGCCATGTCCCAGTTCACGGGACCGCCCTCGTAGCTGAGCATCTGGCCGAGCTGCTGGAAGGCCGCACCGAGGTCGTTCGGGTTCATGGAACCGAACATCGCGGCGAACGGATTGTCCGCGCCGCCGGGGGCACCGGCGCCCGGCAGCCCCATGCCGGGGAACCCGAAGGGATTCGCAGGGCCGCCCTGACCGCCCTGGTTGCCCTTCTTCTTGCCTTCGTCGCCGTTGTCCGGCTCCTCCGGCGGAAGGCCGAATCCGAATGGGGTGTCGCTCACGGGTTTCCTCGGCTCGTAGGGCCGTCGGCGGGTGCCGACGGGCAATGGTCCGACAACACCACCCAGCGTAGACACCGGAGCCCGCATCCGGGCTCGGTGCTCCGCCGACTCCTGGGCTGCGGCAGGATGGACATCACCTGGTGGGGCCGCGTCACGGCGCGTCCCTACTGAAGACAACCGCTGGAGACGCCCGGTGAGTTCCCCAGATCCGCACGTTTCGGATAAGCGCAGCCGCGCGACGCAGGACGACGACCGCCCCGAGCACGGCGACGGCGCCCCCGGCGTTCGCCAGCCGCGAAACCCGGAAGGCCCCCGTCGGCCCAGCCCCGTGATCGCCGTGACCGGCGCCGCCTCGGGCGTCGGTGCAGCCCTCGTGACCCGCCTCGCCGCCTCCGACGAGGTCAGGCAGGTCGTGGCCATCGACGAGCGGCGAGGCGACTGCGCGGACGCGCAGTGGCACGTACTCGACGTACGGGACCCCGCGATCGCCGAGAAGCTGCGCGGCGCGGACGTCGTCGTCCACCTCGCCCTCGACCTCGACCTGGAGACGGACCCGGCGGCCCGTACGGCATACAACGTGCGCGGGACCCAGACCGTCCTCACGGCCGCCGCCGCGGCCGGCGTGCACCGGGTGGTGCTGTGCACCTCCGCCATGGTCTACGGGGCCCTGCCCGACAACGACATCCCGCTGTCGGAGGACTCCGAGCTGCGGGCCACCGCCGAGGCGACCGGTGTCGGCGACCTGTTGGAGATCGAACGGCTCGGTCGACGGGCCCCCCGCGCCCACCCCGGGCTCAACGTCACCGTGGTCCGCCCCGCGGTGCTCGTCGGCGGTACCGACACCGCCCTGACCCGGTACTTCGAGTCCCCGCGCCTGCTCGTCGTCGCGGGATCCCGGCCCACCTGGCAGTTCTGCCACGTGGAGGACCTGGTCAGTGCCCTGGAGTACGCGGCCCTGGAGAAGGTCGAGGGCGAGCTGGCCGTGGGCTGCGAGGGGTGGCTGGAGCAGGAGGAGGTCGAGGAGCTGAGCGGCATCCGCCGGATGGAACTGCCCTCGGCGGTCGCGCTGGGCGCGGCGGCCCGCCTGCACCGCATCGGCCTGACCCCGTCCCCGGCCGGGGACCTGGCGTACACGATGCACCCCTGGGTGGTCAGCGTCAGCGGGCTGCACGCGGCCGGCTGGCGGCCGCGCTGGACCAACGAGGAAGTCCTCGCCGAACTCCTCCAGGAGGTCGCGGGCCGCCACACCGTCGCCGGCCGCCGGCTGGGCCGCAGGGACGCCGCCACGGCCGCCGGTGCGGCGGGCGCGACGGTGGCCCTGCTCGGCGCGGCCGCGGCGGTCCGGCTGGCCCGCAAGCGCCGCGGGATCTGATCCCGCGGCGGCGGTCCTGTAGGAGGCTCCCAAGGCCGGCACCGCGGGCCGGGCGAATCAGCTATTCCGCCGGGTCGGCGGCTGGGGCACGATGGACGGTATGGCACCGCACTTCGACCACCCCGGCGAGCAGGCCGCCCAGGACCCCGTCCGGCTGCTCGCGATCCGCGACACCCCGCTCTCGATCGACGAGGTCTTCCAGGCCGTCGGCGACGACGCCACGGGCGGTACGACGCTCTTCGTCGGCACGGTGCGCAACCACGACGGCGGGGCCGACGTCGATGCGCTCGGCTACTCCTGCCACCCGACGGCGGAGGCCGAGATGCGCCGGATCGCCGAGCGCGTCGTGGCCAAGTACCCGGTCCGCGCCCTGGCCGCCGTGCACCGCGTGGGCGACCTGGCCGTCGGTGACCTGGCCGTGGTGGTCGCGGTCTCCTGCCCGCACCGCGGCGAGGCCTTCGAGGCCTGCCGGATGCTGATCGACGACCTCAAGCACGAGGTCCCGATCTGGAAGCACCAGACCTTCGCGGACGGCTCGGAGGAGTGGGTCGGCGCCTGCTGACGCCGTCGGCCCCGGTCGGCCGACCCCGGTCGCGGAGCGTGATCGTCGGGCGGATACCCTCACACCCGATCGGCCGCGCAACACGCCCTCGATTTGCGTAACCCCCCCATGGGCACGAGCGTTGAAGCCACCAACGAAACGCACTTCGGGGCAGGGAGGCGCGCCCATGGGATCTCTGGCGTGGTTGCTGATTCCGCTGTTCGCCGCGATCGGCGCGGCGATATGGGGCAGCTGGGCGGCACGGGACCGCACGCAGGGCGACATATCCGAGCTCGCGGGCTACGCGCGGTTCCGCGAAGCCATGGGCAACGGCCAGGGTCACGGCAGCGCGGATCAGGTCAGGGCGAAGGCCGAGGCCGCTTCCGCCTCCGACACCGTCTGACGCGATCCGACCCGGCGCGGGGCGTCCACCCCGCCCCCGCACCGTGAGATTCCGCTGAGAGTTTCGCCGACGAACCCCGTACGGACCGGCCCCGAGGGCCGCTCGCCGGGGCCGTCCCGTACTGTCGGATCCATGCCACGCCGCACCGCGACGATGCTCGCCTCCACCCTGGTGCTGTTCGCGCTGCTCTGCGCGGGGGTCTTCATCAAGGTCCCGTACTCCGAGATGAGCCCCGGCCCGACCGTGAACACGCTCGGGGACTCGCACGGTGAGCCCGTCCTCAGCATCTCGGGGCGCAAGACGTACCCGACCAGCGGTCACCTCAACATGACGACGGTCCGCGTCACGGGCGCCGACTACGACATGAATCTGGTGGAAGCCGTCTACGGGTGGCTGGCGGGCGACAACATCGTCGTCCCGCACGAGAACCTCTACCCGAACGGCAAGACCGACGCGGAGTCCACCCAGGAGAACGCCGAGGAGTTCAGCCAGTCCCAGCAGAGCGCCAAGGTCGCGGCGCTCCGGCAGCTCGACATCCCGGTCACCGCCCGGGTGATCGTCGCCTCCGTGGTCAAGGACAGCCCCTCCGAGGGCCTGCTGCACGCCGGTGACGTGGTCAAGGCCGTGGACGGCGCCCCCGTCACCGCCCCCGAGGACGTGGCCAAGCTCGTCACCAAGCGCAAGCCCGGCGAACCGGTCGAGTTCACCATCGTGCCCGCCGCCGACGCCGCGGCGGCCGCGAAGGCCGGCCGCGAGCCCGCAGGCACCTCCAAGGTCACCATCACCACCGGCAAGGCGGAGGGCGACGGCCGCGCCATCGTCGGCATCCGGGCCGGCTCCGACCACACCTTCCCGTTCACCATCGACATCAAGCTCGCCGACGTGGGCGGCCCGAGCGCCGGGCTGATGTTCGCGCTGGGCATCGTCGACAAGCTGACTCCGGAGGACCTGACCGGCGGAAAGTTCGTCGCGGGCACCGGCACCATCGACGACGCCGGCAAGGTCGGTCCGATCGGCGGCATCCAGATGAAGACCATCGGCGCCCGCAAGGCCGGTGCGGAGTACTTCCTCACTCCTGCCGACAACTGCGCCTCCGCGGCATCCAACGTGCCGGACGGGCTGACGCTGGTGAAGGTCTCCACCATCGACGACGCCATGAAGTCGTTGCAGAAGATCGGCAAGGGGGACACGGCCGGGCTGCCGCAGTGCGGCGCCAAGCCCTGACCGGTCGCCCTCCCCGGGGCCGGGGTCCGTCCGGCGGTGACGGACCCTAGGCGAAGGTCGCGGCCAGGGCCTCGGCCAGTCCCGGCACCAGGCCCCCGCCGGTGAGGACCTCCGTCGCGGAGTCCTTCTCGCGCAGTCGTACAGCTGACTCGCGCGAGCCGTCGCGCAGGACGGCCACGGTGATCCGGACCTCCTGCCGCTCCGGATGCCCGGCGACCCACTTCGCCAGCTGCTTGTCGCTCAGGCCCTCCGGTACGGAGGCCTCCGCGGACGGCGGCAGCATCAGGCGCTCGACGGTCAGCGCACACCCGATGACGGCGTCGGGCCAGGCGATGGTGCCCAGGAACGTGTCGAGCGGGGTTCCGGACGGGACGGTGTCCTGCTCGATCGGGGTGAGGGAGCTCTTGCCGGCGTCGTCCGCGTCGAGGCCGAGCTGGGAGGCCAGGCGCGGCTCCTGCTTCTTGAGCCGGGCGGTGTCGACCAGCGCGAACAGCCGCGCGGGCTTGTCCCAGCCGAGGCCGGCGGCGTACTCGTCGATCTCGAGACAGGCGCGGGTCAGCGGACTGGCCGCCATGGGGGCCGTCGGCGGAGTCGGCTCGTCGGACGGCGTGGGGGAAGGCGAAACGTTGGACATGGACAACATCCTGCCTCCTTTCCGACCCATACCGGGAACTGACCGGGGCCTCAGTAAGTTGCATGAATGGGCTCTACGATCGGGGGTCCGATCCATACCAGTACTCAGCGACTTTCGAGGTGCGCACCTTGGCTTTCCAGATGCCGGACCGCGGCGGAGGCCCTTCCGGGCCACGGATGAGAGTCGGACGCCCCTCCCGGCGTGCTCGCACTCTTCTCATGACCTTGGGCGTGCTGGCCGTCCTGGGAATGCTCTTCATCATGTTCGCCGGCTTCTGGACGGACTGGCTCTGGTTCCGCTCCGTGAAGTACTCCAGTGTCTTCACCACCACGCTGTGGACCAAGATCGGCCTCTTCAGCGTCTTCGGGCTGCTGATGACGGGCGCGGTCGGGCTGAACATCTGGCTGGCGCACCGGCTGCGGCCGCCGCTCAGCGCGATGTCGATGGAACAGCAGAGCCTCGACCGCTACCGGATGAGCATCGCCCCGTACAAGAAGTGGCTGCTCCTGGGCATCTCGGTGCTCGTCGGCCTGATCGCCGGAGCCTCGGCGGCCGGCCAGTGGAAGACCTGGCTCATGTACGTGAACGGGGTGCCCTTCGGCACGAAGGACCCCCAGTTCCGGATGGACGTGTCGTTCTACACCTTCGACCTGCCCTGGTACCGCTTCCTGCTCGGCTTCGGCTTCGCCGCCGTCGTGCTGTCGGTGATCGCCGCGACCGTCGTGCACTACCTGTACGGCGGACTGCGCGTGACGAGCCCGGGCGCCCGGGCCACCGCCGCCGCGACCGGCCACCTGTCGGTGCTGCTGGGCCTCTTCGTCACGCTCAAGGCGGTCGCGTACTGGCTCGACCGCTACGGGCTCGCCGTGAAGTCCAGTGACTTCAAGGCCGCCGACAACTGGACCGGTCTGCGGTACGTCGACGCGAACGCCTACCTGCCGGCGAAGACGATCCTGGTGGCCATCGCCGCGATCTGCGCCGTGCTGTTCTTCGCGACGCTGTGGCGCCGCACCTGGCAGCTGCCGGTGATCGGCTTCGGCCTGATGGTGCTCTCGGCCATCCTGATCGGCGGGCTCTACCCGGCGATCGTGCAGAAGTTCCAGGTCCAGCCGAACGAGCAGGCCAAGGAATCCCCGTACGTCCAGAAGAACATCAAGGCGACGCGCGAGGCCTACGGGATCGCCGGCTCCGAGGTCACCGACTACCCGGGCGTCTCGCAGACGGCGGACCGTACCAAGCTGCGTTCGCAGGCCGACTCCACCGCGAGCATCCGGCTCCTCGACCCGAACATCGTCTCGCCGGCCTTCCAGCAGCTCCAGCAGGTCAAGGGCTACTACGCCTTCCCGTCCACGCTGGCCGTGGACCGGTACAGCGGCCAGGACACGGTCATCGGACTGCGCGAGCTGAACATCGGCGGCATCCCGAAGAACAACTGGATCAACGACCACTTCAAGTACACGCACGGCTACGGCGTGGTCGCGGCCAAGGGCACCACCGTCGGCGACCAGGGCGCCCCCGACTTCACCCAGTCCGACCTCCCCTCCAAGGGCATGTTCGGCACGGACTTCGAGCAGCGGATCTACTACGGCGAGCAGACGAAGCAGTACTCGATCGTCGGCGGACCGCAGAAGGAGCTCGACTACTCCGACGACAACGGCGAGAAGGAGACCAGCTACACGGGCGGCTCCGGCGTCAACCTCGACAACCCCGTCAACCGGGCCGCCTACGCGCTGACCTTCAACGAGCCGCAGATCCTGTACTCGGGCGCCATCGGCGAGGGTTCGCGGATCCTGTACAACCGCACGCCCAAGGAGCGCGTCGAGGCCGTCGCCCCGTGGCTGACCATCGACGGCGCGCCCTATCCGGCCGTGGTCGAGGGCCGGATCAAGTGGATCGTCGACGCGTACACGACCACCAACGGCTACCCGTACGCCTCGCGCACCACGCTGGGGCAGAGCACCGCGGACTCGCTCACCAACAGCCAGCGGGCCGTCGTGGCCCAGGAGAACCAGGTCAACTACATCCGCAACTCGGTGAAGGTCACCGTCGACGCCTACGACGGCTCGGTGGACCTGTACCAGTGGGACACCGAGGACCCGGTCCTGAAGACCTGGATGAAGGCGTTCCCGGGCACGGTCAAGCCCAAGAGCGAGATCGACGAGCCGCTCATGGAGCACCTCCGCTACCCGCAGGACCTCTTCAAGGTCCAGCGGGAGCTGCTGACCCGGTACCACGTCACCGACCCGCAGACCTTCCTCAGTGGCAGTGAGGCCTGGGCCGTCCCGGACGACCCGACGACCAAGGCCGGCACGGCGGTTCCGCCGTACTACCTGTCGATGAAGATGCCGGGCCAGAAGGAGAAGGACCAGGTCTTCTCGCTCACCACGACGTTCACGCCGAACGAGCGGCCCAACCTGAGCGCCTTCATGGCGGTCAACGCCGATCCGACGACGCAGGACTACGGCAAGATCAGAATTCTGAAGATGCCGACGAGCAAGCCGCCGGACGGCCCCGGCCAGGTGCAGAGCAAGTTCCAGTCGGAGCCGAAGATCGCCGAGTCCATCCGCCTGCTGCGCGGTGGCGACTCGGAGATCGAATACGGCAACCTGCTCGCGGTGCCGCTCGACGGCGGCATGCTCTACGTGGAGCCGGTGTACGTCCGCAGCTCCGGGCTGAAGTACCCGCTGCTGCGCAAGGTCCTCGTGACCTATGGCGGCCAGACGGCCTTCGAGGACACCTTGGAGAAGGCGCTGAACGTGGTCTTCGGGGCCGAGGCCCCGACCACACCGGTTCCGCCGGCCCAGCCGCCGGGTGAGGGCACCGTCACGCCGCCGACCAACCAGGACCCGACGGTCAAGGCGGCCCTCTCCGACGCCCAGAAGGCGATCGAGGAGGCCGAGAAGGCCCGGCAGGCTGGTGACTGGGCGGCCTTCGGCAAGGCCCAGGACGACATCAAGGCCGCGCTGAAGCGGGCGATCGAGGCGGAGGCGAAGGCCACGCCCCCTCCCGCGGGCGGTTGATGATCAATGGGTGAGGGCTCCGTCCCGCGTCGTGATACTGTGGTTTCACCGACGCGGGGTGGAGCAGCTCGGTAGCTCGCTGGGCTCATAACCCAGAGGTCGCAGGTTCAAATCCTGTCCCCGCTACTGAAGACGAAGGCCCGGATCCATGGGATCCGGGCCTTCGTCATGTCCGGACGGGACACGCGGTAGCTGGGGTGGGTGAGTTGGGGCAGGAGCGTGTTTGACTTACCCCACTGTGGGCATGTCGACAAAACGCTGTAGTGACCTCACTGACTGCGACATACCAGGTGTACGCGGGTAGCAGGTGATGCGACGATGGGATTTATGGGGGACAGGTCAACTCTGCTGGAGACAGGGCGGTTTGTGAGGGCGCAGGCCGAAGCGGGCACAGGAGCCAACGAGTCGGCACCCGTTGCCGACACGCAGACCGCGCTGACCGATGCGGAGTTCGCGCAGGAGATGTTCGCCGAGACCGACGCGGCGAGTGACGCCGAGCTGGAGGCCCGGCACCGGGTGGCCGCCGACAAGGGCGACCCCGGTGCCATGAGCGTGCTCGGCGCGCTGCTGCTGCGCCGCGGAGACCTGGACGGCGCCGAGCCCTACCTGCGCGGGGCCACCGCCGAGGGGGACCGCGCCGCCGCCAACAACCTGGGCGTCCTGCTGCTCCAGCGGGGCTACCCCGACGAGGCCGCCGGCTGGTGGCGGGTCGCCGCCGTGGCCGGGTCCGCACCCGCCGCGCACGCCCTGGGCCGCCACTTCCGCGAGCGCGGCGACGAGCCGGCCGCCGAGTACTGGCTGCGCCAGGCGGCGGAATCCGGCCACGCGCTGGGTGCGTACGGGCTGGCCGACCTGCTGGAGCACCGCGGGGACAAGGGCGTGGAGCAGTGGTTCCGCGCTGCTGCCGAACAGGGCCACCGCGAGGCCGCCTACCGGCTGGCCAGGCACCTGCGCAAGGGCGACCCCGCCGAGGCCGAGCAGTGGTACCGGCAGGCCGCCGCCCGCGGGCACCGGCGCGCGGCGCTCCACCTGGGCGCCCTGCTGGAGGCGCGTGGGGAGCTCAAGGAGGCCGGGCGCTGGTACCTGACCTCCGCCAAGCAGGGCGAGGCGCGGGCCGCGTGTGCGCTCGGCTTCCTGCTGCGTGACGCCGGCGACGAGGAGAGCGCGGCCGCGTGGTGGCACCGGGCGGCCAAGGACGGCGACGGCAACGCCGCCAACGCCCTGGGTGCGTTGCACGCCGCGCGGGGCGAGACCCAGACCGCGGAACGCTGGTACCGGACCGCCATGGACGCCGGAGACCAAAACGGGGCGTACAACCTTGCTTTGCTGTGCGCCGCACAGGACCGGACCGCGCAGGCCGAGCAGTGGTACCGGCGGGCTGCCTACGCCGGCCACCGCGAGGCGGCCAACGCGCTGGCCATCATGCTGCTCCAGGTCGGCGACGCGGCGGGCGCCGAGCCGTGGTTCTCGAAGGCCGCGGAGGCGGGCAGCGTGGACGCGGCCTTCAACCTCGGCATCCTCTTCGCCAGCCGCGACGAGGATCGTACGGCGCTGAAGTGGTACGAGCGGGCCGCCTCGGCGGGCCACACCGACGCCGCCCTCCAGGTCGGCATCGCGCTGGTACGGGACGGGGAGGAGCGGGCGGCCGAGCGTCACCTGCGCTGCGCGGCCGGCGGCGGCAGCGCGGAGGCGGCCTTCCGCCTGGCCGCGCTGCTGGAGTCGCTGGCCCCGCCGCCGGAGCCGCCGGCGCTGGGCGAGCCGGTCGGCAGCGCCCCGCGCACCGAGAGCGAGGAGTGGTACGAGCGCGCCGCGGAGCTGGGGCACCGCCGGGCCCAGGTGCGCGTCGGCATGTTGGCGGCAGCCCGCGGCGACATGGAGTCCGCCGCCCGCTGGTACCGGGAGGCGGCCGAGGCCGGGTCCCGCAACGGCGCGTTCAACCTGGGTCTGCTGCTGGCGCGAGAGGGCAGCGAGCCGGAGGCGGCGCTGTGGTGGACCCGGGCGGCGGTGGCCGGCCACGGCCGAGCCGCCCTGCGACTGGGCCTGCTGGCCGCCCGCCACGGCGATCTCGCGGAGGGGCAGAAGTGGTGCGCCCGCGCCATGGAGCTGGGGCCCGCGGAGGTCTCGGAGCGGGCGGCCCGGCTGCGCGAGGCCCTGGCGGAGGAGCTCTCGGCGTGACCCCCGCCAGGCCGGGGCCCGGCCCCCGGACGGATCCCGGACCGGTCCCCGGTTAACCGATTTGCATGTGCCGGGGGCCTTCACGTAACGTTGGGTTCACCGACGCGGGGTGGAGCAGCTCGGTAGCTCGCTGGGCTCATAACCCAGAGGTCGCAGGTTCAAATCCTGTCCCCGCTACTGAAGACTCAGGGCTCGGATCCATTGGATCCGGGCCCTGAGTTGTTTCCGCGCGCGAAGCGCCCGGGAATTCCCGGAGGTCGCGGAAGCCGTGAAGGCCCCGACCCCCATGGGGTCGGGGCCTTCACGGCTTCCGGGATCAGGCGCCCGCGCAGTTCGGGCAGAGGCCGCGGTAGGTGACCTCGACCGCCGACACCACGAAGCCGAAGCGCTCCGAGTCGGGCAGGTCGGCCAGCGGATTGCCCGCGGGGTGGACGTCGCGGATGGCGCCGCACTGCGCGCAGACCAGGTGCTGGTGCGGCCGGTGGGCGTTCGGGTCGTACCGCTTGGCGCGCCGGTCCGTGGCGACTTCCAGCACCTCGCCGAGGGAGACCAGCTCGCCCAGCGTGTTGTACACGGTCGCCCGCGAGATCTCCGGCAGCTTGGCCACGGCGCGTGCGTGCACCTCGTCGGCCGTCAGGTGCACGTGGTCACCGTCGAGCACCTCGGCCACGACACGCCGCTGTGCCGTCATGCGCCAGCCGCGTCCGCGAAGTCGTTCCAGCAGGTCACTCATGGACACCAGCCTAACAGTGAGGGGATTCGGTGTAACTCCCGAACCGGTGCGGACTTGGATCCTTACTTGACTTGGACAATGTCCATTGTAGGATCGAGTGCGGCTGATGCCGAGGACAGGACAGGCAGCGATGACGCAGGAGGCGCACGTGACGCAGGGACCGCTCACCACCGAGGCCGGGGCGCCGGTGGCCGACAACCAGAACAGTGAGACGGCCGGCATCGGCGGGCCCGTTCTGGTCCAGGACCAGCTCCTGCTGGAGAAGCTCGCGCACTTCAACCGCGAGCGCATCCCGGAGCGAGTGGTGCACGCCCGCGGCGCCGGCGCGTACGGCACCTTCACGCTGACCCGCGACGTCTCGCAGTGGACGCGGGCCGCGTTCCTGTCCGAGGTCGGCAAGCAGACCGAGACCTTCCTGCGCTTCTCCACCGTCGCGGGCAACCTGGGCAGCGCCGACGCGGTGCGCGACCCCCGGGGCTGGGCGCTGAAGTTCTACACCGAGGAGGGCAACTACGACCTCGTCGGCAACAACACCCCGGTGTTCTTCATCAAGGACGCCATCAAGTTCCCCGACTTCATCCACACCCAGAAGCGCGACCCGTACACCGGCTCGCAGGAGGCGGACAACGTCTGGGACTTCTGGGGTCTGTCGCCGGAGTCCACCCACCAGGTGACCTGGTTGTTCGGTGACCGGGGCATCCCGGCGTCCTACCGCCACATGAACGGCTACGGCTCGCACACGTTCCAGTGGAACAACGAGGCCGGCGAGGTCTTCTGGGTCAAGTACCACTTCAAGACCGACCAGGGCATCAAGAACCTCACCCAGGCCGAGGCCAACGTCCTCGCCGGCGAGGACCCCGACAGCCACCAGCGCGACCTGCGCGAGGCCATCGAGCGCGGTGACTTCCCGACCTGGACCGTGCAGGTGCAGATCATGCCGGCGGCCGACGCGGCGACCTACCGCTTCAACCCCTTCGACCTCACCAAGGTGTGGCCGCATGCGGACTACCCGCCGATCGAGATCGGCAAGCTGGAGCTCAACCGCAACCCGGAGAACGTCTTCGCCGAGGTCGAGCAGTCCATCTTCAGCCCGGCGCACTTCGTCCCCGGCATCGGCCCGTCCCCGGACAAGATGCTCCAGGGCCGCCTCTTCGGCTACGGCGACGCCCACCGCTACCGCGTCGGCATCAACGCCGACCACCTGCCGGTGAACCGTCCGCACGCCACCGAGGCGCGCACCAACTCCCGAGACGGCTACCTCTACGACGGCCGCCACAAGGGTGCGAAGAACTACGAGCCGAACAGCTTCGGAGGCCCGCACGAGACCGGTCGTCCGCTGTGGCAGCCGGTCGCGGTCACCGGTGGCACCGGCAACCACGCCACCCCCGTGCACAGCGAGGACGACGACTTCGTCCAGGCGGGCAACCTCTACCGGCTGTACTCCGAGGAGGAGAAGAGCCGCCTGGTGGAAAACCTCTCCGGTTTCATCGCCAAGGTCTCCCGCGACGACATCGTCGAGCGTGCGATCGACAACTTCCGCCGGGCGGACGGCGACTTCGGCAAGCGCCTGGAGGCCGCGGTCCAGGCCCTCCGCGCCTGATCGGGACCGCTTGCCGTAGCAGGACGCCGGGCCGCGGCCCTCTTCGGAGGGTCGCGGCCCGCCGTCGTTTCAGGCGGAGACCGCGCGACGGGCCGGGACCCAGCAGCGGATGACGTCGCGCACGGACACGATGCCCACCGGTCCGCCGTGCTCCAGCACGATCAGGTGTCGGAAGCCGCCGTGGGCCATCGCCTCGGCGGCTTCCTGCAGCGTCGCGTCCGGGGTGCAGAAGACGACGTTGTTGGTGGTGTGCGCGGCCACCGACTCCCGGTCGGGGTCGTGGCCCGCGCCGATCGAGTTGAGGACGTCGCGTTCGGTCAGGATGCCGATTCCGCTGTGGTCGGGGTCGAGGACGACGGCCGCGCCGACGCGCCGGCCGGACATCAGGCAAGCCGCCTGTCGGAGGGTGTGTGCGGGTCCGAGGGTGAGGATCACGGTGCTCATGGCGTCGCGGACGAGCATGAAGAGAGCCACCTCCTGGGGGTGAGCCCCCGCGCCGGGGTGGGTGCGACCGGTGGAACGCCTCAAGAGAAACGTTTCACAAGCGCACAAGCGTGGGGAGTCTCAGATTCCCACGGACCGGGAGGGCCAGCAAGGAGGCGTGCACAGGGAGCGCGGCCGGCGCGCGGGTGGGTCAGGCGCGCGGGCGGAGCAGGTCGAGCATCTCCTCGTGGAGCAGTCCGTTCGACGCCGCCGCGTTCCCGCCGTGCACGCCGTCGACCCCGTCCAGGCTGCTGAAGCGGCCGCCCGCCTCCTGCACGACCACCGCGACGGCCGCCATGTCCCACAGGTTCAGCTCCGGCTCGGCACACAGGTCCAGGGAGCCCTCCGCGACCATCATGTACGGCCAGAAGTCGCCGTACCCCCGGGTGCGCCAGCACGCCCGCGTGAGGTCCAGGAAGCCGGGCAGCCGCCCCTGCTCCTCCCAGCCGCTCAGCGAGGAGTACGCGAACGAGGCGTCGCCCAGTCCGCCCACCCGGGACACGCCGATCGCGGTGCGCTCCCCGAGCGCACCGCCCGAGTACGCGCCGGAGCCCTGCGCCGCCCACCAGCGCCGGCCCAGCGCCGGGGCGGACACCACGCCGACCACCGGGCGGAAGACGCCGTCCTCGCCCTCCGTCATCAAGGAGATCAGGGTCGCCCAGACGGGGACCCCGCGCACGTAGTTCTTCGTGCCGTCGATCGGGTCCACGACCCAGCGGCGCGGGCCGCTGCCCATGAGCCCGTACTCCTCGCCCAGGATGGCGTCGTCCGGGCGGGCCGCCGTGATGCCGGCCCGCACGACCTCCTCCGCTGCCTTGTCCGCCTCGCTCACCGGGGTCATGTCCGGCTTCGTCTCGACCTTGAGGTCGAGGGCGCGGAACCGTTCCATCGTGGTGACGTCCGCCGCGTCGGCGAGTTCGAGGGCGAGGCGCAGGTCATTCTCATACTCGGGCATGCCCGAACAGTAGCGAGACTCCCGGACCCCGGCCAACGGCGTCCGGAACGCGGCCGGACGTGCCCTCTTGACGGCGGGCGCGCCCTTGACAGGGTCTGGCGCCCCGTCAACTCTGGGCCGGAGAACCGAGCGGGGAGGCACGGATGCCGGCAGCCCGGGACACCTTGCTGGACGCGGCGGCAGCGGCGCTCGCGGCGCGCCCCTGGCCGGACGTCCGGATGGTCGAGGTCGCCGCCGCGGCCGGGGTGTCGCGGCAGACCCTCTACAACGAGTTCGGCGGCAAGGCGGGGCTGGGTCGCGCCCTGGTCCGGCGCGCTGCCGACCGGTACCTGGAAGGGGTGGACGAGGCCCTGTCCACCCGGGAGCGGGCCCCGGAGCGGCTCGCCGCCGTTGCGGAGTGGACGGTGCGGGCGGCCCGCGAGCACCCCCTCCTGCGGGCCCTGCTGACCGGCGGCTGGGGGCCCGGCCTGCCCGCGGCGGGCCGGCGTGAACCAGGACCCGGGGAGCTCGCCCGCACCGTCCGGGACCGGGCGGCCGCGGCGCTCACTCCGGTGGAGGGGCCGCAGCGGTGCGAACTGGCGGTGCGGCTCGCCCTCTCGTACGTGATCGCCCCGGGCGAGGAGCCCGGGCCGGGGGAGCTGATCGGACTGCTCAGTGCGCCGATCCGGACAGCTGGAGCCCGATGACCCCCAGGATGACCAGCGTGATCGAGACGAGTTTGAGGGTGGAGACCAGGTCGCCGAGGAAGACCATCCCGTAGATCGCCGTACCGGCCGCACCGATGCCCGTCCAGACCGCATAGGCCGGCCCCACGTCCAGCTTCTTGAGGGCCAGGGTCAGCAGGCCGAAGCTGCCGAGGGCGAAGCAGGCGAAGGCCACCGTCGGCCAGAGCCGGGTGAATCCGTGGGAGAGCTTCAGGCAGACCGCGAAACCCGTCTCCAGGAGTCCGGCGACGACGACCAGCAGCCACGCCATGGCGAATGCCTCCCCGCGTCATGTGACATCGCGTCACTTGGTGCGATTATGCACTTATCCATGCAGGTCCTCCGACAAACACGGCATACCCGCCGGGTCGGTCAGTCGCCCTCGCGCCGCTCCCGTGTCCGCAGCAGCCGCCGCAGCGAGTAGAGCCGTGCAGGATCCGCGTGGCCCTCCTCCACCCACGTGTCGAGCGCGCAATCCTGCTCGTCGTGGCTGCACGCGCGCGGGCACTCCTCCGTACCCGGCACCAGGTCCGGGAAGGCGAGGATCACCCGGGACGGGTCCACGTGGTGCAGGCCGAAGGAGCGCACGCCCGGGGTGTCGATGACCCAGCCGTCGCCCGAGGGCAGCGGGAGCGCCAGCGCGGAGGTGGTCGTGTGCCGGCCCCGGCCGGTGACCGCGTTCACGTGCCCGGTGGCGCGCTGGCGGCCCTCGGCGACCAGCGCGTTCACCAGGGTGGTCTTTCCGACGCCGGAGTGCCCCACGAAGGCCGTGATCCGGCCGGTCAGACGCTCCCGGACCCGCTCGGCCGCGCTGCCGGAGGTCAGCTCCTCGCGGTTGGTGACCACGTAGTCCAGGCCGAACGTCGAGTAGATCTCCAGGATCTTGTCCGCCGAGATCAGGTCGGACTTGGTCAGCACCAACAGGGGCTCCAGGCCGGCGTCGTACGCCGCCACCAGGCAACGGTCGATCATCCGGGGCCGCGGCTCCGGATCGGCCAGGGCCGTGACGATCGCCAGCTGGTCGGCGTTGGCGACCACCACCCGCTCGTAGGGGTCGTCGTCGTCCGCGGTGCGCCGCAGGACGGACTTGCGCTCCTCGATCCGCACGATGCGGGCCAGGGTGTCCTTCCTGCCGGACAGGTCACCGACGATCCACACCCGGTCGCCCACGACCGCGGCCTTGCGGCCCAGCTCCCGGGACTTCATCGCGGTGATCGTGCGCCCGTCGACCAGGCAGGTCAGCCGGCCGCGGTCGACGGTCAGGACGAAGCCTTCGGAGGCGTCCTCGTGCTTGGGCCGGATGTTCGTCCGGGGCCGGTTGCCCTTGGGGTTCGGGCGCTGGCGGATGTCGTCCTCGTCGGTGTGCTTGCCGTACCTGCGCATGACGTGCCCTACGCTCCCGCACCCGCTCCGGGTCCCGAGTCCCCGGCCAGCATGTCCGTCCACATCGCCGGGAAGTCCGGCAGGGTCTTGGCGGTCGTGGCCACGTTCTCGATCCGCACGCCCTCCACGGCCAGGCCGATCACCGCGCCCGCGGTCGCCATCCGGTGGTCCTCGTACGTGTGGAACACCCCGCCGTGCATCCGGCGCGGCCGGATGCGCAGGCCGTCCTCGGTCTCGGTGACGTCGCCGCCGAGCGCGTTGATCTCCTTGGTCAGTGCGGCCAGCCGGTCCGTCTCGTGCAGCCGCAGGTGGGCGACGCCGCGCAGCACCGACTCGGAATCGGCCAGGGACGCCACCGCGGCGATGCCCGGGGTGAGCTCGCCGACCTCGCTCAGGTCCACGTCGATGCCGTGGATCTTGCCCGTGCCGGTGAAGACCAGGCCGGCGTCGGTCAGTTCGCAGGACCCGCCCATCTCCGTGAAGATCCGGCGCAGCGCGTCACCCGGCTGCGTGGTGCGGCGCGGCCAGTCGGGAACGGTCACCGTGCCGCCCGTGATCAGGGCCGCGGCCAGGAAGGGCTGTGCGTTGGACAGGTCCGGCTCCACGACCATGTCGCGGCCCAGCAGGGCGCCGGGGGAGACCCGCCACACGTCCTTCTCGCCGCCGGCCTCAGGGGTGTCCACCTGGGCGCCCGCTGCGCGCAGCATCTCCACGGTCATCCGGATGTGCGGCATCGAGGGCAGGTTTCCGCCCACGTGCCGGACCTCGACGCCCTGGTTGAACCGCGGCGCGGACAGCAGCAGGGCGGAGACGAACTGGGAGGAGTTGCTGGCGTCGATCTCGACGGTGCCGCCCTCCAGCGCCCCGCCGCCCTGGACGGTCATGGGCAGCGCGCCGCGGCCGTCGTCGTCGATCCGGGCGCCGAGCGTGCGCAGGGCGGCGATGACCTGGCCGAGGGGCCGTTCGTAGGAGCGCGGGTCGCCGTCGAAGCGGATGTCGCCGTCGGCGAGGGTGGCGACGGGAGGCAGGAAGCGCATGACCGTTCCGGCGTTGCCGACGTCCACCGTCGTCGGGCCGTGCAGGGCCGCCGGGATGACCCGCCAGGCCTCGCCGCTCGCGTCGGCGCCGGCGGAGCTGGAGGAGACGGTCTCCTCGATGCCCACGCCCATCGCGCGCAGCGCGTCCGACATCAGCTGGGAGTCGCGCGAGCGCAGCGGGCGGCGCACCCAGCCCGGCTCGGACGCGAGCGCGGCGAGCACGAGGGCGCGGTTGGTGACCGATTTGGACCCCGGCACCGTGACGGTGGCGTGGACGGTCCCATCGGCGAGCGGAGCGGGCCAGAGGGCAGGGGCGGGGGTCTCGGTCATGGCCCCCACTTTAGTGGCTTCCTCCGGGCCCGGATCTTGATCGCCTTCCGGTCTCAGAGGGTGGTCACAGGCCGAGCAGCCAGCGGCCGCCGCCGAGCAGCGAGCACAGCGCGACGACGTGGAAGAAGAGAAGCCACACCACCGGGTGTACGTGGGTGAGGCGCCCCAGCTGGTCGGCGTCGGAATCGGGTGCCCCGCCGCCCCGCCGCTTGGCGCCCAGTTCGAAGACCGGCCGGACCCCGCCCAGCAGCAGGAACCACACGACGAGGTAGGCGAAGCCGGCCTGCACCTCGGCCGGGGCCAGCCAGGACACCAGCAGGAAGGTTCCGCCGGTCAGCACCACCGTCAGTGCCCCGTACGCGTTGCGGATCATCATGAGCATGGCCGCCAGCAGGGCCGTGGCCGCCCACAGCAGCAGGGTGATCCGGTGCGCCGAGAGCAGCGCCGCTCCGCCGAGGCCGAGCAGCGAGGGCGCGGTGTAGCCGCCGGCAGCGGTCAGGATCATCCCCAGGCCCGTCGGCTTGCCCCGGCTGACGGTGACCCCGCTGGTGTCGGAGTGCAGGCGTATTCCGCTCAGCCGCCGCCCGGTGAGCAGTGCCAGCAGGCCGTGCCCGCCCTCGTGGGCGATGGTGATGGCGTTGCGCGACAGCCGCCACAGCGGGCGGGGCCCCACTGCGGCCAGTGCTACCACGCCGGTCGCGATCACCAGCCATTGCTCGGGTGCGGTCTGTACGCCCGTGAGCCGGTCCCACAGGCCGGCCGTCGTGCTGCTGTCCATAGGATGGCGGACTCCTTGCGGTGGTGTGCGGTGGACATGGCAGTGTGGCAGCCATGTGCGGACGGTATGCAGCGAGTCGTGGACCGCAGGACCTCGTGGAGGCCTTCGGCATCGAGAAGTGGGAGCCGGAGGAGTCCCTGGCCCCCGACTTCAACGTGGCGCCGACGAAGGAGGTCCACGTCGTCCTCGACCGTCCTCTGAAGGACGCTTCGCACCCGCGTCCGGTTCGCCAGCTGCGCGTCCTGAAATGGGGACTCGTGCCCTCCTGGGCCAAGAACCCCGACGGCGCCGCCCGGATGATCAACGCCCGGTCGGAGACCCTGCACGAGAAGCCGTCCTTCCGGCGCGCGTTCGCGCAGCGCCGCTGCATCATCCCCGCCGACGGGTACTACGAGTGGGTCACCGCCCACGACGAGCGGCAGCTGGAGGTGGAGGGCCGGCGGAAACGGGCCCGCAAGCAGCCCTACTTCGTGCTCCCCTCCGACGGCTCCCTGTTCGCCATGGCCGGCATATACGAGTTCTGGCGCGACCGGACCCTGCCCGACGAACACCCCCTCGCCTGGTGGGTGACCTGCTCGGTGATCACCACCGAGGCCGAGACCGGACCGCTGGGCGTCGCCCCCGTCGAGGGGCCGCGCTCGCTGTCCGAGATCCACCCGCGGATGCCGCTGATGCTCACCCCCGACCGCTGGGACGCCTGGCTCGACCCTGCGAACACCGACACCGAGGGCTCCCTGCGGGAGCTGCTCGCGCCGCCGCCCGGCGGGCTGATGCGCGCCTACCCGGTGTCCACCGCCGTGAGCAGCGTGCGCAACAACGGGCCGGAACTGCTGGCGGAGCTGGCCGCACCGGAGGAGGGCACTCTCTTCTAGGGCCCGCCCGACCGGAGGCGGGCGGGTGCCCGACCGGCCGGGACGGCACGATGGGGACATGACCACGCGTACCGAGAGTGTCGACACCCCGGCGGGTGAGGCCCGCATCACCTGGCACACCGCCCCCGGGGCCCGGCTCGTCCTCGCCGTGAGCCACGGCGCCGGCGGCGGCATCGAGGCCCGGGACCTCCAGGCGCTGGCCGCCGCCCTGCCCGCCCGCGGGATCACGGTGGCCCTCGTCGAGCAGCCCTGGCGGGTCGCCGGGAAGAAGGTCGCCGCAGCCCCCAAGGTGCTGGACGAGGGCTGGCGCGGGCTGTGGCCGGTCCTTACGCGGCCCGGAGCGGCGGTGGTCGCGGGCGGGCGCAGCGCCGGGGCCCGCGTGGCCTGCCGCACGGCCGATGAACTGGGCGCCGCCGGCGTGCTGGCCCTGGCGTTCCCGCTGCACCCGCCGGGCCGGCCCGAGAAGTCCCGCGTTGGGGAGCTCACCGGGGCGGGTCGGCCCGTCCTCGTGGTGCAGGGCACCCGGGACCCCTTCGGCCGCCCCGAGGAGTTCCCGACGCCCGGCGGGATGCACCCGTACGAGCTCGTGGAGGTGGCCCACGGCGATCACGGCTTCGCGGTGCCGAAGAAGGCCTCCACCACCCAGGAGGAGGCCCTGCGGACGATCACCGACGCGGTCGGGGAGTGGCTGGAGCGGCTCCCCGGGTGACCTGGGCCACGGCCCTGGTCCCGGCCCGGGGAAGGGCCTGAAGAGCCGTGGCGCACCGGGGAATGCGCGGCCCCGCTTCTCTGTTGTGCCGGATGTCGGTACATACGGAACGTCGGAGGAGAGGGAGCGCATGACCCAGGTCATCAGCCAGAACCGTCCGCAGGCCGCTGACCTGGACTGGACGGTGCTGCCCGCCCCCAAGCGCGGCCCGCTCCGGGCGGCGGGGGCCCGGGAAGGTCGACTATTCTCCGATTCGAGCGGATCCGCCTTCGGAGCCGCCACGCAGTCGGAGGAGGTGGGTCCTGTCGCTGGGACCGACGAAGGCCACGCGGAGGAGACGACCCCGGAGCGCAACGCGCGCTTCGAACGGGACGCCCTCGGCTACCTCGACCAGATGTACTCGGCCGCGCTGCGCATGACGCGCAACCCGGCCGACGCCGAGGACCTGGTCCAGGAGACGTACGCGAAGGCATACGCGTCCTTCCACCAGTTCCGCGAGGGCACCAACCTGAAGGCCTGGCTGTACCGCATCCTGACCAACACGTTCATCAACTCCTACCGCAAGAAGCAGCGCGAGCCCCAGCGCAGTGCCGCGGAGGAGATCGAGGACTGGCAGCTGGCGCGCGCCGAGTCGCACATGTCGACCGGACTGCGCTCGGCCGAGTCGCAGGCGTTGGACCACCTGCCCGACTCGGACGTGAAGGAAGCGCTGCAGGCCATTCCGGAAGAGTTCCGCATCGCGGTCTATCTTGCCGACGTAGAGGGCTTTGCGTACAAGGAGATCGCGGACATCATGGGTACACCCATCGGAACGGTCATGTCGCGACTGCACCGTGGCCGCCGTCAACTCCGCGGAATGCTGGAGGACTACGCCCGCGAGCGCGGGCTGGTTCCCGCGGGCGCGGGCGAGGCGAACGACCGGAAAGGCTCGGGGTCATGAGTTGCGGAGAGCCGCACGAGACGGAGTGCTCTGAGGTCCTGGACCACCTGTACGAGTTCCTCGACCGTGAGATGCCCGACAGTGATTGCACGAAGTTCGAGACCCACTTCGGCGAGTGCAATCCCTGTCTGGAGAAGTACGGCCTGGAGCAGGCCGTGAAGAAGCTGGTCAAGCGCTGTTGCGGGTCGGACGACGTGCCGACCGACCTGCGCTCGAAGGTGATGGGCCGGATCGAGCTGATCCGATCGGGGCAGGCGGTGCCCGACCACGACGTGACCGCCGACAACCCCGCCTCCGGCTGACCGCTCCGCCGGCGGTGAACTGCTGAACAAACGCCCCCGCAAGATCAGTGCATTCACCCGAATGCGCTAATCCGGGGGCGTCCGCATGGCGCAATGCGAAATTGTGGCCCGCCCCGCTCGGGGCCCCACCTATTCTCCCCAATCGGTACCGCTTCGATGCGGCACCCGGCGTGCACGGCCCAGGGGAGGAGAACGCCATGCGGGATCTTCCGGCGGCCGCGCGCGGATTGGTCATCTGCGCCGTCCTGGCGGCACTCGCCTGCACCGTTCCGGCCCTGACGGATTCCGCCCCGTGGCCGGCCGCGGCCCTCCTCGCCACGCTCTGCCTGGGCTGCGAACTCGTCAGGCTCTGCCCGCTGCCGGGCGGGCGGGTGCCCGAGGCCATCGGCTCCTTCCTGCCCGGGGTGCTCGCCGCCGTCTTCCTGCTGCCACCCGCCGTCGCCGCGCTCGTGGCACTGCCCGGAGGCCTCGCCGCAACCGTCGTCCAGCGGCCCGTCGCGGTGCGCCGGGTGTGGCACGGAGCCCAGCAGTCCATCGGTGCGTGGGCGGCGGGTCAGGTGTTCGGTCTGCTCGGCGGCCCGGCCGCCCTCGGCGCAGCGCCCTCCGCCGCGTCCGGGCAGCCCGGGTGGCCGGCCGACCTGCCCTCTGCGCTGCTCCCGGCGACGGCGTCCGCCACCGCCCTCTGCCTGGTGGTCACCGTGCTCGACGGGGCCATCCTGGCCGCCGCCGAGCGCAGGCCCCCCGCCGCCACCTCCCTGCACGGCCTGGTCGCCGGTTCCCTCGCCCCGTACGGCGTGCACGGCCTGGCCGGACTGATGATGGCCGTCATGTGGCGCAGCCCGTACGGGGTCCCGGCCGCGCTGCTCGTCCTGCTGCCGATGTACGTGTCCTGCTGGGTGTCCGCCCAGTACCACCGCGAGCGCTCCGCCCACCAGGCCACCATCCGCGCCCTGGTCCGGGCCGTCGACATCAAGGACCGCTACACGCGCGGCCACAGCGAACGGGTCGGCCAGGCCGCCACGATGATCGCCCGCGAGCTGGGGATGGTCGGGGACCGGCTGGAAATGGTGCGCATCGCCGGCATCCTGCACGACGTCGGCAAGCTCGGCGTTCCGACCCGGCTGCTGCGCAAGGACGGGCCGCTCACCCCGCAGGAACGCCGGATCATCGAACTGCACCCCGAGTACGGGCACGAGATGGTGCGCGGCATCGGCTTCCTGGGGGAGGCCAGGTCCGCGATCCTGCACCACCACGAACGCGTCGACGGCACCGGCTACCCCTATGGGCTGACCGGTGAACAGATCCCGGAGCTCGCCCGGGTGGTGGCCGTGGCCGATGCCTTCGACGCCATGACCTCCACCCGCTCGTACAGCCGGGCCCGGCCGGTGCCCACCGCCCTCGCCGAGCTGGAGCGGTGTGCGGGGGCCCAGTTCGACCCGGCGATGGTGCGGGCCCTCACGGCGGCGATCGGCCGGCACGGCTGGCATCCGGTGGTCACCTCGGACGACGACCTCCAGGTGATCGGTTCGTCGGCGACCGGGTCCTCGGCCGGGGCTTCCGCGGCGGCCGCGACGGCCGCGGCCGCGGAGCCTTCCGCGCCACGCGGCCGTGGCTCCCCGCCGGATCCCTTCTCTGCTCCCGGTTCCGGTTCCGGTTCCGCTTCGGGTGTCCCGGGGGGCCGCCGGGCCGGCACGGGGAAGAACGCAGCCGAGGACCCCTCGCCGCCCGCCCGGGGCGCGCGGTGAGCGCGACCGCCGCCCGGGCCGTGCGCGGCGCGGCCGGGGCGCTCGCCGTGGCCGCCCTCGCCCACACCCTGTGGAACGGCCTGGCGGAGCCCGGGGCCGCCCTGGCCTTCGGCATCCTGGTCGCCTTCGGTGAACTCGCCCGCAGGGACCGGCCCGGCGCCCCCGGCTACCGGGGCGCGCCGCTCGGCTCCGCCGGGGCGCTCGCCTACGCACTGCTCGGCCAGAACTCCGGCGGGCCGACCCGCCACGGCGTACTGGAGACCGTCGCCGTCGTGGCCGCAGCCGTCCTCGCCGGGACCGTCCCGCACATCGCCCGCGGCTGCGGGCCCGCCGCGGACCAACTGGCCCGCCGGGTGCTCACCGTCGCCTTCGCGGCCGCCTGCTTCCGCCCGCTCCACACCTCGGGCCGGCTGACCGAACTGGCCGGCGAGGGCCCGTACCTCGTGCCCTTCCTGCTGCTCCTGTTGGGCCTGGCCGCCCTGTGCGACGCCGTGATCGCCGCAGCACTCGCCGGGGCCCGCACGGAACGACCGTACGGGCCCCGGCTGCGCGAGGCGCTCCGCGCCCAGCTCGGCATCGGCTCGGCGGTCTGCGCCACCGGCGCCGTCATCGCGCTCGGGGTGGCCGTCGCGGGCCTGTGGGCCGTGCCCGTCTTCAGCGTGCCGCTCCTGGTGACCCAGCTGTCCTTCCACCGGATCACCGCGATCCGCACCACCTACCGCCAGACCATCACCTCCCTGGCCCGGGCCACCGAGATCGCCGGATACACCCCGCCGGGCCACTCCCGCCGGGTGGCGGCCCTCAGCTGTGCCGTGGGCCGGGAGCTGGGCCTGTCGGAGCGGGAGCTCACGGTGTTGGAGTACGCCGCCCTGATGCACGACATCGGCCAGCTCTCCCTGGTCGATCCGGTGCCGGCCGGGGCCACGGCCGGACTGCCCGGCGCCGAGGCCCGCAGGATCGCCGGGCTGGGCGCGGAGGTGGCCCGGCAGACCGGGGTCCCGGACGAGGTCGCCGTGGTGGTGGAGCGGCAGGCGGACCCGTACCGCGAGCAGCCCCCGCTCGCCCGGATCGTGCGCGCGGCCAACGCCTACGACGACCTCGTCGGCGCGAACCGTCACCCGGGCGGCGCACTGGCCGCCCTGGAGCAGCTCCGGCTGGGCACCGGCCACGATTACCAGCCGGAGGTCGTGGAATGCCTGGCGAGGGTTCTGGCCAGGGGCGGACGTGGCAGAGTGGTCCCCATCCCACCGGGGTAACCCATGGGTAATGAGCGGCCGTCCGAGTGGGCATGGTTGGATGCCAGTAAGAGTGTCCGCAAGGCTGCACCGTAGTCCCCCAGCCACCGCTGGGAGGTGCCCCCAGGCAGGCGGGAATCGTGAGGATCTTCGGGAAGGTACGGCATCGGCCCTCCGCCTCGTGGCGGCAGGCCACCGACCGCGCGTTCACGCTGATCGGCGACGGCCGGTACGAGGACGCCGGCGCGCTGCTGACCAGAGCCGCGGACCTGGAGCCCTGGCTCTCCGAGTCCTGGTTCAACCTGGCTCTGCTGCACAAGTTCCGGCACGACTGGGAGCAGGCGCGGGCCGCAGGGCTGCGTGCCGTGGCCCTGCTGGACCGTGAGACCGGAGCCCCGGACTGGTGGAACGTCGGCATCGCCGCGACCGCGCTCCAGGACTGGCCGCTGGCCCGGCGGGCCTGGCAGGCGTACGGCCTGAAGGTGCCCGGCGACCCGCACGGCGGCGGCAGCGGCGAACCGGTCGGCATGGAGCTCGGCAGCGCCGCCGTGCGGCTCTCGCCGGAGGGCGAGGCCGAGGTGGTCTGGGGCCGCAGGCTGGATCCGGCCCGGCTGGAGGTCCTGTCGATCCCGCTGCCCTCCTCGGGGCGGCGCTGGGGCGAGGTCGTGCTCCACGACGGGGTCCCGCACGGTGAGCGGGTGACCGCGGCGGGACCTTCGTACCCGGTGTTCGACGAGATCGAGCTGTGGGCGCCGTCGCCGGTGCCGACCTGGGTGGTGCTGCTGGAGGCGGCCACCGAGGCGGACCGCGACGCGCTGGAGCAGCTGGCCTCGGACGCGGGCTTCGCCGCGGAGGACTGGTCCTCGTCGGTGCGGCTGCTGTGCCGGACCTGCTCGGAGAGCGAGATGCCGAGCGACGAGGGCGACGGCGAGCACCTGGATCCGCACGACCACAGCGAACCGGGACACCCCGGCCCGCTGGGGCACCGCACGGCCGGCTCCGGTTCCTTGTGGATGCCCGAGCGCGAGTGCGGTATCGCGGCACCTGCCGGACTCGTGCGTGGACTCCTCGACGGATGGGTGGCGGACAGCCCCGACAGCCGCGAGTGGCGGGATCTCGAAGAAGTCTGCTGATCCGGGGCCGTAGGCTGTACGGGCACATCGGTGGCCACAGGCGACCACCGGTGACCGGGACTTACGGAAGGCGTACGGCGGACATGGCGCAGCAGGAGAACCAGGTTGTCGATGGTGGCGAGGTCGTGAACGACGGGTACGTCGTGGACACCGAGGACTGTGAGGCGCGCGAGCTGGCCCACCGGGAGCGCGGCACCGCCCGCCCGATCACGGTCGTCGGCAACCCGGTTCTGCACCGCGAGTGCAAGGACGTCACCGAGTTCGGCGACGAGCTGGCCAAGCTGATCGACGACATGTTCGCCAGTCAGAAGGCGGCCGAGGGCGTGGGCCTGGCCGCGAACCAGATCGGCGTGGACGCCAAGGTCTTCGTCTACGACTGCCCGGACGACGAGGGTGTGCGGCACACCGGTGTCGTGGTCAACCCGAAGCTTGTGGAGCTCCCCGCCGGCTCGCGGGTGCTGGACGACTCGAACGAGGGCTGCCTGTCCGTCCCGACGGCGTACGCCTCGCTGGCCCGCCCCGACTACGCCGAGGTCGAGGGCCAGGACGCCCAGGGCAACCCGATCAGGGTCCGCGGCACCGGCTACTTCGCCCGCTGCCTGCAGCACGAGACCGACCACCTGTACGGCTACCTGTACATCGACCGGCTCTCGAAGCGGGACCGCAAGGACGCCCTGCGCCAGATGGCGGAGGGCACCCCGCGCTACGAGACCGTCCCCAACGCCTAGCCGGCGCGGTACTAGGCCGCCTGCGGGCCCCGGAAGGTACGCCTGAAGGCGTTCGGCGTGGTGCCCAGGGTCCGCAGGAAGTGGTGGCGCAGGGCCGCCGCGTTGCCGAAGCCGCAGCGGCCGGCGATCGAGTCGACCGTGTCGCCGGTGGACTCCAGCAGCTCCTGCGCCAGCAGGACCCGCTGGCGCAGCACCCACTGGTAGGGCGTGGTGCCGGTCTCCTGGAGGAAGCGGCGGGCGAAGGTCCGCGGGGACATGTGCGCGCGTTCCGCCAGCTGCTCGACGGTGATCTCCTCCTCCAGGTGGCGGCCCATCCACTCGATCACCTCGCCCACCGTGTCGCAGGCCGTGCGCGGCAGCGGCCGCTGGATGTACTGCGCCTGTCCGCCGTCCCGGTGGGGCGGTACGACCATCCGCCGTGCGATGACGTTGGCCACCTCGGCCCCGTGCTCCTGGCGGATCACGTGCAGGCAGGCGTCGATGCCCGAGGCGGTGCCGGCGGCGGTGATCACCGACCCCTCGTCCACGTAGAGCACGTCCGGGTCGACGACCGCCCGGGGGAAGCGGCGGGCCAGGGCCGCGGAGTGCATCCAGTGGGTGGTGCACCGGCGGCCGTCCAGCAGCCCGGCCGCACCGGCGATGTACGCCCCACTGCATACGCTCAGCACGCGCGCGCCGCGGTCCACCGCGCGGCGCAGGGCCGCGAGCAGCGGCTCGGGGTAGATGCGCCGGTCGGCGTCCTTGGCGGCGGGCAGGCAGATCAGGTCGGCCTCCTCCAGTCGCTCCGGCCCGTGGGCGGGGGTGATCGCGAAGGCGCCCCCTCCCACGGTCAACGGCCCCTCCTCCACCGCGCACACGGCGAAGTCGTACACCGGAAGCCCCATGTCACTGCGATCGATTCCGAACACCTCGCAGAAGATCCCCAGCTCGAAGGGGGCGACTCCGTCGACGAGGGCCACGGCCACGTTGGTCAGCATGACCACAGTGTGGCAGTAATTCGGCCTTTCATGACAGTCCTGCCACTGTCGATCAAGGGCGACCGGGCGGACAGTGGAGGTATGACAACTTTCGTGAACTTCCTCGTCGTCCTCGCCCTCGCCACTCTGCTGATCGGGCCCGCCCTGTACCTGAACCATCGCGACCGGCGCACGGATCGGCAGCTGCGGGCCGCCGCGACCCGGCTGGTGTGGCTGCCCCGCCAGCGGTCGGGCGGGCTGCCGCCCAACCCGCGCCGTTCCGGCGGCTGGCACCTGGGCCCGGTGATCCACTGACCGGGGAACGCGAGAAGCCGGGACACGGATCCTCCGCATCCCGGCTCCCCGGCGGTCCCGGGGCCCTGGAGTCCCAGCAGCCCCACGAGCCCTGTGGGCATCGAACTCCCGGACCCTAGAAGTCCTCGTCCAGGTCCACCGTGCCCTCGACCGCGACCTGGTAGGCCGACGGGCGGCGCTCGAAGAAGTTCGTCAGCTCCTGGACGCCCTGCAGCTCCATGAAGGAGAACGGGTTCTGCGAGCCGTACACCGGCGGGAAGCCGAGCCGGACCAGGCGCTGGTCCGCGACGCACTCCAGGTACTCGCGCATCGACTCGGTGTTCATGCCCGGCAGGCCGTCGCCGCACAGGTCGCGGCCGAACTGCAGCTCCGCCTCCACGGCCTCCTTCAGCATGTCGGTGACCTGCTGCTGGAGCGCGTCGTCGAAGAGCTCGGGCTCCTCCTTGCGGACCGTGTCCACGACCTCGAAGGCGAAGTTCATGTGCATGGTCTCGTCACGGAACACCCAGTTGGTGCCGGTGGCCAGGCCGTGCAGCAGGCCGCGCGAGCGGAACCAGTACACGTACGCGAAGGCGCCGTAGAAGAACAGGCCCTCGATGCACGCCGCGAAGCAGATCAGGTTCAGCAGGAAGCGGCGGCGATCGGCCTGCGTCTCCAGCCGGTCGATCTTCTCGACCGAGTCCATCCACCGGAAGCAGAACTGCGCCTTCTCACGGATGGACGGGATGTTCTCCACCGCGTCGAAGGCCGCCGCGCGGTCCTCCGGGTCGGGCAGGTAGGTGTCGAGCAGCGTCAGATAGAACTGGACGTGCACGGCCTCCTCGAACAGCTGGCGCGACAGGTACAGGCGCGCCTCCGGGGAGTTGATGTGCTTGTACAGCGTCAGCACGAGGTTGTTCGCGACGATCGAGTCGCCCGTCGCGAAGAACGCGACCAGACGGCCGATCATGTGCTGCTCGGCGGGCGTCAGCTTGGCGAGGTCCGCCACGTCCGAGTGGAGGTCGACCTCCTCCACCGTCCAGGTGTTCTTGATCGCGTCCCGGTAGCGCTCGTAGAAGTCCGGGTAGCGCATCGGGCGCAGCGTGAGCTCGAAGCCCGGGTCCAGGAGGTTCTTGTGGTCGGTGGAGCTCATTACTGGCAGGCCTCGCAGGACTCGGGGTTCTCAAGGGAGCAGGCCAGGGCGTCGGCGTCGACGGCCTGCGGGAGGGCCACCGGGGCGGCGGTGGCGGCCTGCGCGGCGCGGGCGATCTTCGTCGCCGGGCGCGAACGCAGGTAGTACGTGGTCTTCAGGCCCTGCTTCCAGGCGTACGCGTACATCGAGCTGAGCTTGCCGATGGTGGGCGTCTCCAGGAACAGGTTCAGCGACTGCGACTGGTCCAGGAACGGCGTACGGGCCGCCGCCATGTCGATCAGGCCGCGCTGCGGGATCTCCCACGCCGTGCGGTACAGCTCGCGCACCTCGGCCGGGATCCAGCTGAAGCCCTGGACCGAGCCGGAGGATTCGCGCAGCGCCTCGCGGGTCTGGGAGTCCCACACGCCGAGCTTCTTCAGTTCCTCCACCAGGTAGCCGTTCACCTGGAGGAACTCGCCCGACAGGGTCTCGCGCTTGAACAGGTTGGAGACCTGCGGCTCGATGCACTCGTACACGCCGGCGATCGAGGCGATCGTGGCCGTCGGGGCGATCGCCAGGAGCAGGGAGTTGCGCAGGCCCGTCGTGGCGACGCGGGCGCGCAGCGCGTGCCAGCGCTCCGGCCAGTTCAGCTCGACGTCGTAGTGGTCCGGGTGCAGGACGCCGCGGGCGGTGCGGGTCTGCTCCCAGGCCGGCAGCGGGCCGCTGCGCTCGGCGAGGTCACTGGAGGCCTCGTACGCGGCCAGCATGATGCGCTCGGAGAGCTTGGTCGACAGGGCCTTCGCCTCGGGGGAGTCGAAGGGCAGCTTCAGCTTGAAGAAGACGTCCTGGAGGCCCATCGCGCCCAGGCCCACCGGGCGCCAGCGGGCGTTGGAGCGGCCGGCCTGCTCGGTCGGGTAGAAGTTGATGTCCACCACGCGGTCGAGGAAGGTCACCGCGGTGCGGACGGTCTCGTCCAGGCGCTCCCAGTCGATCTCGCCCGTCTCCGGGAGCACGAAGGCGCCCAGGTTGACCGAGCCGAGGTTGCAGACGGCCGTCTCGCCGTCGTTGGTGACCTCGATGATCTCGGTGCAAAGGTTCGAGGAGTGCACGACCGTGCCCGGTTCGGCGGTCTGGTTCGCCGTGCGGTTGGAGGCGTCCTTGAAGGTCATCCAGCCCTGGCCGGTCTGCGCGAGGGTGCGCATCATCCGGCCGTACAGGTCGCGGGCGGGCATGGTCTTGCGGGCCAGGCCGTCGGCCTCGGCCTTGCGGTAGGCGGCGTCGAACTCGTCGCCCCACAGGTCGACCAGCTCGGGCACGTCGGCCGGGGAGAACAGCGACCACTCGGCGTCGGCGTTCACGCGGCGCATGAACTCGTCCGGAACCCAGTGCGCAAGGTTGAGGTTGTGGGTGCGGCGCTGGTCCTCACCGGTGTTGTCGCGGAGCTCCAGGAACTCCTCGATGTCCGCGTGCCAGGTCTCCAGGTAGACCGCGGCGGCACCCTTGCGGCGGCCGCCCTGGTTCACGGCGGCGACGGAGGCGTCGAGGGTCTTCAGGAACGGCACGATGCCGTTGGAGTGGCCGTTGGTGCCGCGGATCAGCGAACCGCGCGCGCGGATGCGGGAGTACGACAGGCCGATGCCGCCCGCGTGCTTCGACAGGCGCGCGACCTGGTGGTAGCGGTCGTAGATCGAGTCGAGCTCGTCCAGCGGGGAGTCCAGCAGGTAGCAGGAGGACATCTGCGGGTGCCGGGTACCGGAGTTGAAGAGCGTGGGGGAGGAGGGCAGGTAGTCGAGACGGCTCATCAGCCGGTACAGCGAGGCCACTTCCTCGACGGCCTGGACGCTCTCGTCCGCGGCGAGACCGCATGCCACGCGCAGCATGAAGTACTGCGGGGTCTCGATGACCTGACGGGTGATCGGGTGGCGCAGCAGGTAGCGGCTGTGCAGAGTGCGCAGGCCGAAGAAGCCGAAGCGGTCGTCGGCGCCCTCGGCGAGCGTGTGCTCGACCAGCGCGTCGAGGCGGCTCGCGTGCGTGCGCACGAACTCGGCGGTGCGGTCGGCGATGAGGCCCTCGCGGTGGCCGACCTCGACCGAGGCGGAGAAGGAGGTGGAGCCCTGGCTCGCGGCCTCCTCGCGCACGGCCAGCGTCAGCAGGCGGGCGGCGAGCCTGGAGTAGGCGGGGTCCTCGGAGATGAGGCCGGCCGCGGACTCGGTTGCCAGGGCGCGCAGTTCGGCCTCGTCGGCGGCGGAGCTGCGGCCGCGGAGCGCTGCGGCCGCGACGCGGCCGGGGTCGGTGTCGGGAAGGTCCGCCGTAAGTTCGGTGAGGGTACGCAGCAGCGTGGCCCCCGGGCCCTCGGTGTTGTCGCCAGAAACGGACTCGGCGCGCGGTGCGGAAGGCGCGATGGTCACGGCGGGAGCTCTCCCTCGCTCGGCCCGGTCGTCGGCGGGCGGGCGCGGGCGCATGCGGGCGTGGCAGGAGGGCACACCGCATGGCGTCCACCGGCCCAACCGCGAGGCCCGGACGTGTCGGCACCCGGGTCGGTCGATCCGGGCGCGCTGACGGCAGGTCATCGGACTTGGCGTCCGGATGTCGGACACTTCATACCGTTGCGGGACAGTTCCGGATTCCCACCGGATTCCCCTGCGGCGACAGCAGGCATGAGCATACATGTGGGGGCGCCCTTGTGTGGCACCCCCAACATGTAGTGTCGGCGTGGCTACAGCTTGAGTCGGTACGTAAGGAGTTTCAGGCCCTCGATGGGCGCCCAGTCCCGCTCCGGAGTGCGCTCGAAGCCCAGTCGTACGTAGATCCGGTGCGCCCCGGCCATGCTGTGCTGGGTGGAGAGCACGAGGCCCGTGACGCCCTCGATCGCCCGCGCCCGCTCGACGCAAGCCCGCACCAGGGCCTCGCCGACGCCCCGGCCGCGGGCCGCGTGGGCCACCGCGAGCATCCGGAACTCGGCCTCGTCGGGGCCGGCGATATCGGCGAGCGGGCTGCCGGGTGCGGCGAAGGTCACCCCGCCGAGCACCCGCCCGTCGTGCTCGGCGACGAGCACCTCGGCCCGGGCGGCCCGCCCGGCCACGTCGCGCAGCACGTGCAGGTACGGGTCGTCCTCGTTGAAGTCCAGGTGCCCGTCGGCGAGGTAGGCCTGCGCCGTGATCTCGCCCAGCGTCTCGTAGTCGGCGGGCACCGCCGTTCTGATCACCATGTCCATGCGGTCGAGTGTGCAGGACGCCTCCGGCGGGCGGCGCTATCGTCGGAGGCAGCACCGTCGAGGAAGGTGAGCGAGGCATGCCCGTGATGACCGACAGGCCCCACATGCTGACCGAGGACTTCGAGGCTGTCGCGCGCGCATAGCCGCCAGAGAGGTCGAAGGTCTGCGGCTGGAGTTCATCGACGGGGTCATCAGGAGCAAGGCAGTGCCGGACGGAGATCACGACCGCATCGTTCTGTGGCTCGCACGCATCTGCATGCAGCACCGGCCCGAGCTGTGGCTTCACGTGGAGCGGGGGTTGGCTGTGGGGGACTACCGCCCGGGTCGCGCCCGTCCCGATGCCGCTCTCGCGGTCGATGACGCGTTTGTCGGCCAGGGTGAGTGGGCCGACCCCGCTCCGGTCCTGATGGTCGTAGAGGTCACCTCGTACGACACCGACACGGACCGGCGTGATCGCGTCGAGAAGCCCCTCGCCTACGCCCAGACGGGCATCCCCGTATACCTGCTCATCGACCGGGAGGCGTGCGACGTGACCGTGTTCAGTGAACCGGACGGCCGCAGGTATGCGAACACCCGTACGGTGGAGTTCGGGAACGACGTTGAGCTCCCCGATCCGGTCAACGTCACCCTCCGGACCGAGGTCCTCAAGGACTGGGTGCGCTGAGGAACGCCGGAAGGCCCCGCCGGACGCGACGGAGCCCTCCACCTGTGTCAGCAGCAGCGGAAGCCCTCGCGGGGGTCCGCCTCCCGGGCGTCCGTGCGGGCGCGTTCGAAGGCGCGGCGGGTGAGGACCTCCGCGTCCGGGTCGTGGGAGCGGGCGTGGGCCACGTACCGGTCGTAGGCGGCCTCCCCGGAGAACTCCCGTACGTAGAACCGCGCCCTGGCCAGCACGCCGCGTACGCCGCTCACGCCACCGGCTCCTTGACCTGCCCGCCGCCCGCGTCGCGGTCCGCCGCGGCGGCGAGCTGGGCCCGCTCCTCGGCGGTGGCGATCAGGCCGGCCGGGGCGACGATCTTCGACTCGGTCCACGGGACCTCGGAGAGCGTCACCGATCCCGGGTCGCGGACGGCCCTGACGCAGGTCCGGAGCGCGTCCGCGAGGACCACGACGATCAGGGCCGCGAAGAGTGCGCACAGCACGCCGTCGACCGTGGCGTTGGTGACGATCGTGTGCATGTCGTCCATGTTCTTCGCCGGGGCCAGCACCTTGTCGGCGTCGATGCCCGCCTGGTACTTGTCGCGCTGGGCGAAGAAGCCGACCTTCACGTCCTCGGAGAACACCTTCTGGTAGCTGGCGGTGAGGGTCACCGTGGCGTCCCAGACCAGCGGTACGCCCGTCACCCAGGCCCACTTCAACCGCCCGGACTTGACCAGCAGCGTGGTGCAGACGGCCAGCGCGACCGCGGCGAGCAGCTGGTTGGCGATGCCGAAGAGGGGGAAGAGCTGGTTGATGCCGCCCAGCGGGTCCTTGATGCCGACCCAGAGGAAGTAGCCCCACGCGCCGACCACGATCGCGCTCGCGAACCACACTCCGGGCTTCCAGCTGACGTCCCTGAAGGACTTGTGGACGTTGCCGAGGGTGTCCTGGAGCATGAACCGGCCCACGCGGGTGCCCGCGTCGAGCGTCGTCAGGATGAAGAGGGCCTCGAACATGATCGCGAAGTGGTACCAAAAGGCCTTCATCCCGGCGCCGCCGAAGACGGAGGAGAAGATCTCCGACATTCCGAGTGCGAAGGTCGGTGCGCCGCCCGTCCGCGACAGCAGGCTGGCTTCCTCGACGTCCTTGGCGGCCTGGGTGAGCGCTTCGGGCGAGATGGCGAATCCGAAGTCCGTCACCGCCTGCGAGGCCGACTCGACGGTGGTGCCGATGATTCCGCCGGGGGAGTTGACCGCGAAGAACAGGCCCGGCTCGATGATGCAGGCCGTGATGATCGCCATGACCGCGACGAACGACTCGGTCAGCATGGCGCCGTAGCCGATCATGCGGACCTGGGTCTCCTTCTGGATCATCTTCGGCGTGGTGCCCGAGGAGACCAGGGCGTGGAAGCCCGAGAGGGCACCGCACGCGATGGTGATGAAGACGAACGGGAACATCGACCCGGCGAAGACCGGGCCGTCGCCGCGGGCCGCGAAGTCGGTGATCGAGGGCATCTTCAGCGTCGGCATCGCGATGACCACGCCGATCGCGAGGAGTGCGATGGTGCCGACCTTCATAAAGGTGGAGAGGTAGTCGCGGGGCGCGAGCAGCATCCACACCGGCAGCACCGAGGCCAGGAAGCCGTACACCACCATCCAGATGACGAGCGTCTCCTTCTCCAGGGTGAAGGTCCCGGCGAAGGAGGACTCGGCGACCCAGCCGCCCGCGACGATGGCGAGCAGCAGCAGGGCCACGCCGATGAGGGACACCTCGGTGACCCGGCCCGGCCGCAGGACACGCAGGTAGAAGCCCATGAAGACGGCGATCGGGATGGTCATGCCGATGGAGAAGACGCCCCAGGGCGAGTGCGCCAGGGCGTTGACGATGACCAGGGCCAGCACCGCCAGCAGGATGATCATGATGGCGAACACCGCGACGAGGGCGGCGGCCCCGCCCACGGGGCCGATCTCGTCCCGCGCCATCTGGCCGAGCGAACGGCCGTTGCGGCGGGTCGAGAAGAACAGCGTCACCATGTCCTGGACGGCACCGGCGAAGATCACGCCGGCGACGATCCAGATGGTCCCGGGCAGGTAGCCCATCTGCGCGGCGAGCACGGGACCGACGAGCGGGCCGGCGCCGGCGACGGCGGCGAAGTGGTGGCCGAAGAGCACCCGTCGGTCGGTGGGGTGGAAGTCGACACCGTTGTCGAGGCGTTCGGCCGGGGTGGCCCGGGTCGCGTCGACCTTCAGTACGCGGTGCGCGATGAAGCGGGCGTAGAAGCGGTAGGCGATGGCGTACGAGCCCAGCGCGGCGGCCAGCAGCCAGGCCGCGGAGACCTCCTCGCCGCGCGAGAGCGCCAGCACGCCCCAGCCGATGGCGCCGACGAGGGCCACGGCCACCCAGGCGGCGATGGCCTTGGGGGAGGAGGGCGAGCCCGCGGGTGCTCCCGGACTCGCCGTGCCCCGTTGTGCCCCTGTTGCTTCCGATCCAGGCATGATCTCTCGTCCCCTCGTCGATCATCTGCGTAAGCAGGCGGAATCTACGGGGGATCACCGGGTGAACGTAAGACCCCGTCCGCATTCCGATCGCACGATTCCGGTACGCGGGGCGGGGCCACGGGCGTCAGACGGCGGGGCGCTTGAGCCTGGCGACGAACTTGTAGCGGTCGCCGCGGTACACCGACCGCACCCACTCCACCGGTTCGCCGTTGGCGTCCAGGGAGTGCCGGGAGAGCATCAGCATCGGCAGCCCGACATCGGTGCCGAGCAGGCCGGCCTCGCGCGGAGTGGCCAGCGAGGTCTCGATCGTCTCCTCGGCCTCTGCCAGGTGGACGTCGTACACCTCTGCCAGGGCGGTGTAGAGGGAGGTGTACTTGGCCAGCGAGCGGCGCAGCGCGGGGAAGCGCTTGGCCGAGAGGTGGGTGGTCTCGATGGCCATCGGCTCGCCACTGGCCAGGCGCAGCCGCTCGATGCGCAGCACCCGCCCACCAGTGTTGATCTTGAGCAGTCCGGCGAGGGTGTCGTCCGCGGTCACGTAGCCGATGTCCAGGAGCTGAGAGGTCGGCTCCAGGCCTTGGGCCCGCATGTCCTCGGTGTAGGAGGTCAGTTGCAGGGCCTGGGAGACCTTCGGCTTGGCGACGAACGTGCCTTTGCCTTGGATCCGCTCCAGGCGTCCCTCTACGACCAGTTCCTGGAGGGCCTGCCGGACGGTGGTCCGGGACGTGTCGAACTCGGCCGCGAGCGTGCGCTCCGGCGGTACCGGCGTCCCGGGCGGCATGGTTTCGGTCATGTCGAGCAAGTGCCGCTTGAGTCGGTAGTACTTGGGTACCCGGGCCGTGCGCGTGGCTGCCCCGCCGTCCGGCTCCGTGAGTGCCCCTTCGGTGGCCATCGCCGCCCGCCTTCCCGACTCCAGTTTCGCTGCCGTCACCGGCTCCTCCGATATGTGCGGTCACATCGTGACACGTAAGGGGGGACAGGCCTTCTCTCCCCCCAGGTGTCGGTCCGATAACGGACCGGGCACCTGCTCATTAGACCCTTGACACCCCTAAAGGTCTAGGCCAAGCTCCAGCTACTGGTCTACACCAATATGGATCAGATCCCAGCCCCACGGCAGTACTTCGCGTATGTCACCGCGGCGGGCAAGGGAAGTGCAGGCAGGCATCCCTGAGGAGGGTGGCGTGAAGCGCAAGCTCATCGCGGCGGTTGGAGTCGCGGGCATGGTGATCGGCCTCGCGGCGTGCGGCAACGGGGACGACGACAAGGCCAAGGCCGACGCGGGTCCCAAGGAGATCACCGTCTGGGTCATGGACGGCTCCGCGCCGAAGGCCTGGATCGACGAGGTCAACAAGGAGTTCTCGGCCAAGCACCCCGGTGTCACGGTCAAGGTCGAGGAGCAGAAGTGGACCGGCATCCAGGAGAAGGTCACCACGGCCCTCTCCGAGAACAACCCTCCGGACGTTCTTGAGCTCGGCAACACCCAGACCGCCGGCTACGCGGTCACCGGCGGCCTCGCCGACCTGACGAAGGACAAGGCGGCGCTCGGCGCCGACGCCTGGCAGAAGAGCATGCTCGCCTCGGCCGAGGTGGACGGCAAGCTCTACTCCGCCCCCTGGTACGCCGCCAACCGCGTGGTCGTCTACGACAAGAAGGCCTTCGCCAAGGCCGGCGTCACCCCGCCCACCACCCGCGACGAGTGGATCGCCGGCCTGGAGAAGCTGAAGGCGGCCGACCCGGGCACCCAGCCCATCTACCTCCCCGGCCAGAGCTGGTACGTCCTCGCGGGTCTCATCTGGGACGAGGGCGGCGACCTCGCCGTGAAGGACGGCGACAAGTGGAAGGGCGGTCTGGGCACCCCGCAGGCCGGCGCCGCGATGGAGTTCTACAAGAAGCTCCAGTCCTACTCCACCGCTCCTAAGGACAAGGACGAGGCCAACCCGCAGCAGTCCACGGACATCGTCCCCAAGGGCGGCGTCGCTTCCTGGATCGGCCTCGGCTGGGAGGCCGGCGGTGCCGAGAAGGCCCTGAAGGAGGCGGGCAAGGAAGCCGACTTCGGCTACTTCCCGATCCCGGGCAAGACCGCCGACAAGACCAGCACCGTCTTCCTCGGCGGCTCGAACCTCGCGGTGGCCGAGCGCTCCAAGAACAAGGAGCTCGCCAAGGAGTGGCTGGCCCTCGCCGCCGGCAAGGACCAGATGACCAAGTACGCCGCCGAGACCAAGGGCGCACTGCTGCCGAACCAGGCCGCGGCCAACTTCACCCCCGCCGCCGGTTCCTTCGCCGAGGCCATGGGCAAGGCCGGCGTGAACGGCAAGATCACCCCGGTCACCGCGGGCTGGGCGAACGTCGAGACCGAGCCGAACCCCATCAAGGAGTTCATGACCAAGGTCCTGAAGGGTGAGGACGCGGCCAAGGCCGGCGCCGAGGCGGACGCGGAGATCGCGAAGCGCATCAACCAGTAGTCCGGCCCCGCAGTACCCGCACGACCCAGCAGTGTGAACGCACCGGGGGGTGCGGCAGGTGCCCGGACACCCGCCGCGCCCCCGGTCGCGCATTTGACTCCACAGTCAACCGCGAGGAAGCCAAGTCATGACCGTGCACTCCCAGGGAGCGGTGACCAGCGCTCCACAGGACGCACCACCGAAGTCCGCCGGACGGCCCCAGGCGCCGGCCCCAGTAACCGGCGCCGGCCCTGTGCCGTCCCGCGGAACCAGGAAGCCGCTCCCCTCGGGGTGGCTGCCCTACCTGCTGGTCGCGCCCGCGGTGCTCGCCCTCGCGACGCTCCTGCTGTACCCGCTGATCAAGAACGTGATCCTGTCCCTCCAGGACATCAACAAGGTCGAGTTCATCCAGCGGAAGTACCCCTTCGCGGGGCTCGACAACTACACCGAACTCCTCGGTGACTCCGCCTTCTGGACCGTCGTCGTCCGCAGCTTCGCCTTCACCCTGGCCAACGTCGCGCTGATCATGGTGCTGGGCAGCCTCATCGGCATCCTGCTGAACAAGCTGGGCAAGAAGATGCGCCTGCTGCTCTCGATGGCGCTGGTGATGGCCTGGGCCATGCCGATCGTCGCCTCGGTGCAGGTCTTCCGGTGGCTGTTCGACGAGCAGTTCGGCGTCATGAACTGGGTCATGCGCTCCGCCGGCTTCTCCGGCTACGAGCAGCACAACTGGATGGAGACCGGCCTCTCCACCATGGTGATCGTCACGATCCTGGTGGTCTGGGGCTCCATCCCCTTCGTGGCCCTCAACATGTACGCCGGCCTCACCACGGTCGGCGCCGAGCTGTACGAGGCCGCCCGGATGGACGGGGCCAACGGCTGGCAGACCTTCTGGAAGATCGTTTTCCCGAACCTCAAGCCCTTCTTCCTCATCACCACCTTCCTTGAGGTCATCTGGGTCTTCAAGGCCTTCACCCAGGTCTACGCGATCAACAAGGGCGGCCCGGACCGCGGCTCCGAGATCCTGCCGGTCTTCGCCTACGTCGAGGGCCAGAGCCAGTCCCACTACGGCCTCGCCGCCGCGATCTCCGTCCTGACGATCGTGATCCTCGTGATCGTCATGTCCTTCTACTTCCGCCTGATCCTGAAGCAGGAGGAGGAGCAGTGAGCACGACCACCGCCCCGAAGCCGGCGGCTCCCGAGCGGCCCGCACAGCAGCTCCGCACCCGCCGCCCGGTGCGCCCCGCGGCCGTGGCCAAGAACCTCGGCGCGCTCCTTCTCGCCCTGGGCTTCGTCTTCCCCGTGTACTGGATGTTCTCGTCGGCCCTCAAGCCGTCCGACCAGATGCTCACCAAGGACCCCGTCTTCGTCTTCACGCCGACGTTGGACAACTTCGGCAAGGCCACCGGGGTCGACAACTTCTGGACGTACGTCACCAACAGCGTCCTGGTCACCCTCGGCGCCGTGCTGCTGGCCCTGCTCGTCGCCCTGGCCGCGAGCTTCGCCATCGCCCGCATGAGGTTCAAGGGCCGCAAGGGCCTGGTCCTCACCGTGATGATGGCCCAGATGGCCCCCTGGGAGGTCATGGTCATCGCGATGTACATGATCGCCCGGGACGGCGAACTGCTGAACAGCCTCCCGCTGCTCACCGCCATCTACTTCGTGATGATCCTGCCCTTCACCATCTGGACCCTGCGGGGCTTCATCGCCGCCGTCCCGGTGACCCTGGAGGAGGCGGCCCAGATCGACGGATGCACCCGCGGCCAGGCCTTCCGCAAGGTGATCTTCCCGCTGCTGGCCCCCGGCCTGATGTCCACCTCGCTCTTCGGCTTCATCACCGCCTGGAACGAGTTCGCCATGGTCCTGATCCTCAACAAGGACAAGACCGCGCAGACCCTGCCGCTGTGGCTGACCGAGTTCATGTCCGCCTTCGGCAACGACTGGGGCGCCACCATGGCCGCCTCCTCGCTCTTCGCGGTCCCGGTCCTGCTGATCTTCATCTTCCTCCAGCGCAAGGCCGTCGGCGGCATGACCGCCGGCGCCGTGAAGGGATGACCCCGTCATGACTGTCCTTGCGCACCGCGCCACCGCCTCCGACGAGGTGACCCGCGACGCCCTCGCGGTCCTCCAGCCCGGCTTCGAGGGCACCGACGCCCCCGCCTGGCTGCTGCGCAGGATCGGCGAAGGCCTCACCTCGGTGGGCCTGTTCGGCCGCAACATCGCCTCGCCCGAGCAGCTCGCCGCGCTGACCGCGCAGCTGCGCGCCGAACGCGATGACGTCCTGGTGGCCATCGACGAGGAGGGCGGCGACGTCACCCGCCTGGAGGTCCGGGGCGGCTCGTCCTTCCCCGGCAACCTGGCCCTCGGCGCCGTCGACGACACCGGCCTGACCCGGGACGTCGCCCACGAGCTGGGCCGCCGCCTCGCCGAGTGCGGGGTCAACCTCAACTGGGCCCCCTCCGCCGACGTCAACTCCAACCCGGACAACCCGGTCATCGGCGTACGGTCCTTCGGCGCCGACACCCACCTCGCCGCCCGGCACACCGCCGCCTACGTCCAGGGCCTCCAGGCCGCCGGCGTCGCCGCCTGCACCAAGCACTTCCCCGGCCACGGCGACACCAACGTCGACTCCCACCACGCCCTGCCGCGCATCGACGTGGACCTCGACACCCTCGCCGCACGCGAACTCGTCCCGTTCCGGGCGGCCATCGAGGCCGGGACGAAGGCCGTGATGAGCGCGCACATCCTGGTGCCCGCCCTCGACCCGACCCGCCCGGCCACGCTCAGCCCGCAGATCCTGACCGGCCTGCTGCGCAAGGAGCTCGGCTACGAGGGCCTCATCGTCACCGACGGCATGGAGATGAACGCCATCGCCGGGACGTACGGGATCGAGCGCGGCTCGGTCCTGGCCATCGCTGCGGGTGCCGACGCCATCTGCGTCGGCGGCGGACTGGCCGACGAGGCCACCGTCCTGCGGCTGCGCGACGCGCTCGTCGCGGCCGTACGGGAGGGCGCGCTCCCCCAGGAGCGCCTCGCCGACGCCGCCGCCCGGGTCCGCGCGCTCGCCACATGGACCAGGGCGGCCGGGCCGGACGCGCGGCCGGAGGGGAGCCGCGCGTCCGGCATCGGCCTGACCGCCGCCCGCCGGGCCCTCACCGTCACCGGTTCGGCGGCCCCGCCGACCGGCCCGTACGTCGCGACCCTGACCCCGGTGGCGAACATCGCCGTCGGCGACGAGACCCCGTGGGGCCTGGCCGCCGAGCTGGCCGAGCTGCTGCCGGGCACCGCTTCCGACCTCTACCCGCAGGGAGCCACGGCCGGGGAGATCCTGACGGCGGCGGGGGAGCGCACCATCGTCGCGGTGGTCCGCGACGCGCACCGCCACCCGTGGATGACCAAGGTGCTGGACGCCCTGGTCGACGCCCGGCCGGACACGGTGGTGGTCGAGATGGGGCTGCCGCGCGCCGCACCGCGCGGGGCCCTGCACATCGCCACCCACGGTGCTGCGCGCGTGTGCGGTCGCGCCGCTGCCGAAGTCGTCGCGGGGGCCGTCACGGGGATGTGACGCGCCGCGGAACCGGAGCCGGGCACCTTGTCACAGGGGTGGTGCCCGGCTCCGCCGCGTACGCGGAAGGGCCGGGCCCCAGGGGCCCGGCCCTTCGCCCGCGCTCGGGGCCTACAGGCCCTGCCAGGACGGCTTGTTGGCGTAGGTGTGGCGGAAGTAGTCGGCCAGCTTCAGCTTCGAGGCGGCGGCCTCGTCCACGACCACGGTCGCGTGCCGGTGCAACTGCAGGGCGGACGCGGGGACGAGAGCCGACAGCGGGCCCTCGACGGTCTGCGCCACGGCCTCGGCCTTGCCCTCGCCGGTGGCCAGCAGCACCAGGTGGCGGGCGTCGAGGATGGTGCCGATGCCCTGGGTGATGACGTGGTGGGGGACCTGCTCCAGGTCGTCCTCGAAGAAGCGGGCGTTGTCCACGCGGGTCTGCTCGGTGAGCGTCTTGATGCGGGTGCGCGAGGCCAGGGACGAACAGGGCTCGTTGAAGCCGATGTGCCCGTCCGTGCCGATCCCCAGCAGCTGGAGGTCGACGCCGCCGGCCTCGGCCAGCGCCCGGTCGTAGGCCTCGCACGCGGCGACGAGGTCCTCGGCCGAACCGTCAGGGCCCATGAAGGAGCCCTCCGGCAGGCCGAGGGGCTCGACGACCTCGCGCAGGACGACGGCACGGTAGGACTCGGGATGCCCGGCCGGCAGGCCGACGTACTCGTCGAGCTGGCATATCCGGGCCCTGGAGGCATCGACCTCGCCGGCCGTGACCTTGCGAGTGAGGGCTTCGTAGACGGGCAGTGGGGTAGAGCCGGTCGCCACGCCGAGCAGGGCGTCGGGCTTGCGGCGCACCAGGGCCGCCATGGCCTCCGCGATGAGCTCGCCGCCTGCCTTGGCGTCCGGGACGATGACAACTTCCACGCGGGGCCTGCCGATCTGGAGTGACTGGTGTGGTATAGACCAATCTAGCAGAGGGAGCCGGGTGTGGCGGGGGTCCCGCCGCTTTCCATGGTGATGCCGATCCCGGCGCCCGGCCTCATGGCGGCCGAGGCGGACGGCCGGGAGTCCGGCGCCCCCCGGGGCATCCGGGCTCCCGGCCGGTTCCGGCGGTGTTCGCCGGTCAGATCAGTGCCAGTTGCAGGCCGCCGGTGGCGTCCAGGTGCTGCCCCGTGACCCAGCGTGAGTCGGGCGAGGCCAGGAAGGCCACCACGTCCGCGACCTCCTGTGCCGTACCCACCCGGTGGAAGACCGAGCGGCCGGCCAGGTGGGTCCGGGTCGCGGGATCGGAGAGCAGGGCCGCGTTCAGGTCCGTCTCGGTGATCCCCGGTCCCACCGAGTTCACGGTGATCCCCCGCGGGGCGAGCTCCGCGGCCAGGGAGCGCGTCATGGCGTTCGCGGCGCCCTTGGCCATGACCGTCGCGAGGATCGCCGGCAGGGCGAGGTCCGGGGTGCCGGTCACGTTCACGATCCGGCCGCCGTCCCGCAGTCGCGCGAGGCCGTGCTGGATCACGAAGAACGGAGCCTTGGCGTTCAGTGCGTGCGCCCTGTCGTACGTCTCCTCGTCGGTGTCCGCGATCCCGGCGAAGGCCGCCGCCCCCGCGTTGTTGACCAGGATGTCCACCGCCTCCGTGTGTGCGGGATGGGCCGCGTACGCCGCCCAGAGGGCCTCGGCGTCCCCCGGGACGCCGAGCTCGGCGCCGATCGCGAAGGCCTCCCCGCCGGCCTTCGCGATCGCCGCCACAGTCTCCTCGGCCGCCTCGGCATTGCGGCCGTAGTGCACGGCGACCAGCGCCCCGTCCCGCGCCAGCCGCTCCGCCACGGCCCGGCCGATCCCTCGGCTGCCGCCCGTGACCAGTGCCGTCTTGCCTTCGAGCACGCCCATGACGCGCCCCCTCCCATATCGCTAGCGGTCGTTACAGAAATGGACCGTATCAGATTTCCTAGCGGCCGCTATAGAATGTGCGGATGGTGACCGGACAGCGCGGCAGGCCCCGCTCCTTCGACCGTGACGCCGCCCTGGACAAGGCGATGACGGCCTTCTGGGAACGCGGCTACGAGGCGACCTCGATCTCCGACCTGACCGCCTCGATCGGGATCAGCGCGCCCAGCCTCTATGCGGCCTTCGGCGACAAGCGCGCGCTCTTCGACGAGGTCGTCGCGGTCTACGGGAGCCGGTACGGCGACTTCGCCGGCGTGGCGCTGGCCGAGGAGCCCACCGCCCGCGCCGCCGTGGAGCGCATCCTGCGGGAGGCGGCCGCGGTCTACACCGACCCGTCCCACCCGTCGGGCTGCATGGTGATCAGCGCGGCCGTCAACACCACCTCGGACGAGGTGGCCGCGGCGCTTCGCGAGCGGCGCAACGCCAACCTGGAGCTCTTCGAGAGCCGGATCCGCGCCGACGTGGCCACCGGAGTGCTGCCCGCGGACACGGATGCGCGGGCGCTGGCCCGGTACGCCGGAGCCGTGCTCCAGGGAATGTCCCAGCAGTCGCGCGACGGGGCGACCCGGGAGGAACTGGAAGCGGTGGCGGAGCGGGCCCTGCGGGCCTGGCCCTGACGGGCGCCCGGAATTCCTCTGGGCCACGGTGCAGGACGGGACCCTCAACCCGTCCGGCACCGTAGCCCGGAGTACTTACGGCCGTCAGGTGTGCGGTTCCCGGCGGCCGGTGAGAGGTGTCTGCGCGGTCAGGGCAGAGCGCGCGACTCCCTCGATCCGTCCTCCTGTGCGGGGAGGGCGGAGACTCTGAGTCAATTCTGGACTAGACCATTCTGTTCTGTCCATCCAATGACGGTAGCTCGAAACCCGTCACTTCCTCCAACAGTACGCGGCCCGTGCCCCTCCTGGATACTCCTGAGTACCGGCGTGGGGAAAGTCATCGTGCGTACCCGGGGTACGCTCGCACCGTGCCCTCCATGAACGACCTCGTACGCCAGCACACCGCTCTCGGAGAAACCGACCTGGAGTGGCTCCACCTGCTGGTCTCGGAGTGGCAGCTGCTCTCCGACCTGTCCTTCGCCGACCTCGTGCTGTGGGTGCCCACCCTCGACGGCACCCGGTACGTCTCGGTCGCACAGATGCGCCCGAACACCGGCCCGACCTCCTACCAGGACGACATGGTCGGCCACCTGGTGCCGCGAGGCCGCCGCCCACTGCTGGACGCCGCGCTCGACGAGGGCCGCATCGTGCGCGAGGGCGACCCGGAGTGGCGCGAGGAGGTGCCGGTCCGCGTCGAGTCGATCCCCGTCCGCCGCGAGGGCCGGGTACTCGGAGTGATCGCACGCAACACCAACCTGCTCACTGTGCGTACACCGAGCCGACTGGAGCTGACCTACCTCCAGTCCGCTTCGGACCTCGCGCAGATGATCGCGGCGGGCGCCTTCCCCTTCCCCGGCCAGCAGGTCGACATGGACGCCTCGCCGCGCGTCGGGGACGGCCTGATCCGGCTCGACGCCGACGGCGTGGTCACCTACGCCTCCCCGAACGCGCTCTCCGCCTACCACCGTCTCGGGCTCGCCTCCGACCTGGTCGGCCAGGACCTCGGCGCCACCACCGCCGAACTCGCCCCCTCCCGCGGCCCGGTCGACGAGGCACTGGTCAAGCTCGCCAGCGGTTGGGCCCCCCGCGAGACCGAGGTCGAGGGCAACGGCGGCGTCATCCAGCTGCGCGCCATCCCGCTCAAGCCGAAGGGGACCCGGATCGGCTCCCTGGTGCTCTGCCGTGACGTCACCGAACTGCGGCGTCGCGAGCGTGAACTGATCACGAAGGACGCGACCATCCGGGAGATCCACCACCGGGTGAAGAACAACCTCCAGACCGTGGCCGCGCTCCTGCGGCTCCAGGCCCGCCGGATGGATTCCCCCCAGGGCCGCGAGGCGCTCAACGAGGCGGTGCGCCGCGTCGGATCGATCGCGATCGTGCACGAGACGCTCTCTCAGAACCTCGACGAGCGCGTCGAGTTCGACGAGATCGCCGACCGCGTCATCGCGATGGTCTCGGAGATCTCCCCGGGCAAGGTCGACTGCCGGCGCACCGGCCGCTTCGGGATCCTGGACGCGGAGGTCGCCACCCCGCTGTCGATGGTGCTCACCGAGATCCTGCAGAACGCCCTGGAGCACGCCTTCCCCCAGGGCGAGCGGGGCACCGTGGAAGTGGCCGCCCTGCGCAGCGGAACCGGCCGCAAGGACGGGCGGCTGCTGATCACCGTGCTCGACGACGGCAACGGCCTGCCCGAGGGATTCGACCCCCAGCGGGCCGGCAATCTCGGACTGCAGATCGTACGGACCCTCGTGGAAGGGGAACTCGGCGGCACCTTCGACATGGTCCGGGCCGAGCCGCGTGGTACCAAGGTCGTCCTCGACCTGCCGTCCAGCCCGCAGAAGTAGCAGCCGGGCGGTTACTCGGTGTGACCGGTGGTCGGTGGGTCGCGCACACGGAGCGTAGTCCCGCAGCAGCACTGAGCCCCGGACCGAATGCTACGGTCCGGGGCTCAAGGGCGCGTTGCTGAGCGCTTCTTCGGTTGCTACGCGCTGCGCGTCGAGGCTCGAAAGTCGTTGGTCAGGCGCTGGCGTTGCGCGCCCGGTTGCGAGCGGCGCGGCGCTTCATGGCGCGGCGCTCGTCCTCGCTGAGACCGCCCCAGACGCCGGAGTCCTGACCGGACTCGAGCGCCCACTGCAGGCACTGCTCCATGACGGGGCAACGGCGGCAGACGGCCTTGGCTTCCTCGATCTGCAGCAGCGCAGGACCGGTGTTGCCGATGGGGAAGAAGAGTTCCGGGTCTTCCTCGCGGCAAACGGCGTTGTGACGCCAGTCCATGGCTGCTCCATCTCCTTGTATTGCGGGCAGGTTGCTTGTGAATGTGAACGCTTTCACGAATCCCCCCGTGAGGGGAAGTTCGACCGCCCGGTTTCACGCGGGTGATCAGTTCGAGATTCATGGAGGGGGTTCTGGCGGTCTGTGTGGGTGCCGGTTCCGCGGGCTGTCCCGATCGCCATGAAGAGATTCGCAAACCTCGGACGGGGATACAACCCCTTCCGGAAAGTTTTTTTTGATTCGTCGGTGTCTACTAGGTCACAGCCCTACATCGTGAGGGTGGACCGGCGTGTAAACGTTCGAGTGAAAGGCCTGCGGGCCCTTCTACTCACACAATCACACGCAGTGCACGGCGTACGCCTGTGAACCGAACGCTGGTGCGCAGCCCGAGGTGATCGCCGTCCATCTGGAACGGGAGCGGAACCTTCGAATGCAAGGTGAAGTCGGTCAGATCGTGCAGAGACACCGCATGCTTGCCGCGTGGACCCCGCTCAGGAGTGGAGGTCAGGAGCTGTGTCGCGTAGCGAGCGACGGCCGGGGTTGACAAACGGTTGAGTGCCAGTACGTCAAGCGCAGTATCGAACGACGCCTCCGGAGAGGCGTAAAGCGGACGATTCCCTAGAAACGTCCACGGTGAGGTGTTGCACACTATGGACAGCACCAGGTCCTTCACCGGGTCGGCTCCCGGGCGCTCCAGCGTGACCGTCCCGTGCCGGCGGTTCGGCTCCTCCCAGAACTGGCGCATCAGTTGTCGTACGTAGAGTGCGTGCGTCGAACGCTTGCCGCGCTCCCGCTGCTGCTCGACCCGCCCCACGACACCCGCGTCGAACCCGAAACCCGCGCAGAAGGTGAACCAACGCGCCGGCACCGACTCGTCCTGCGTACCGGGGGTCCCCGCCGCCAGCCCCAGGCCGACTGTCCGCTCCCGCTTCTCGCGCAAGGCGTCCAGCAGTGCGCCCGTCGCCTCGACCGCGTCGTTCGGCAGTCCCAGGGCGCGGGCGAACACGTTGGTGGAGCCGCCGGGGACCACCGCGAGCCGGGGCAGCCGGTCCGGATCGGGCCCGTTGTGCAGGAGCCCGTTCACCACCTCGTTGACCGTGCCGTCGCCCCCCAGGGCGACTACCAGGTCCAGCCCCTCGTGCGCGGCCTTGCGCCCCAGGTCCCGGGCGTGCCCGCGGTACTCGGTGGTGACCGCCTCCAGCTTCATCTCGCTGGCCAGGGCGTGGATCAGGACGTCGCGCGTGCGCGCACTGGTGGTCGTCGCTGCTGGGTTGGCCACGAGAAGTGCACGCATGAGCGCCAGACTACCCACCCCTTCGCGAGCCGACCCTACTGCCCGTCCCCTCCGGCCTCCGGACGGCGCCGCTACCCTGCATGGGTGAGTAAGAAGCAGCCCGCGAACGCCCCCGCCCCCACCGCCGAAGCGCCCGCCGCGCCGCCCCGCCGGTTGACGGCCGCGGCCGCGCTCACCGCCCTGGAGGGCCTGGCGCTCGCCTGCCTCGGCGTGTACATGCTGTTCGTCGGCATCGCCGGCGACCCCGACTCCCCGCAGCAGGCCGAGACAGGCGGCATCACCCTGCTCGCGCTCGCCGCGCTGCCGCTGGTCGCCGCCCGCGGGCTGCGCCTGGGCCGCCGCTGGAGCCGCGGCCCGGCACTGATCACCCAGCTGATGGCGCTGCCGGTGGCCTGGACGCTCTACACCACCGGCGGCGCCATGATCGCCGCCGCCGTGGCCCTCGCGGTGGCTGCGGCGGCCGTCGTCGTACTGCTCGTGAACCCGACGGCGACCGAGGCCCTCGGCATCGGGGGGCCGTCTCCCTCCTGAGCCCGGCTCATTCCTCCACGAGGAGCTTCTCGCGGAGCTGGGCCAGGGTGCGGGCCAGGAGCCGGGAGACGTGCATCTGGGAGATGCCGACCTCCTGCGCGATCTGCGACTGCGTCATGTTGCCGAAGAACCGCAGCAGCAGGATCCGCTTCTCACGCGGAGGCAGCCCCTCCAGCAGCGGTTTCAGGGACTCGCGGTATTCGACGCCCTCCAGGGCCTCGTCCTCCGCGCCCAGGGTGTCCGCGACCGCCGGCGACTCGTCGTCGGTGTCCGGGACGTCCAGGGAGAGCGTGCTGTAGGCATTGGCCGATTCCAGACCCTCCAGCACCTCCTCCTCGGAGATGCCCAGCCGCTCGGCCAGCTCGTGCACCGTCGGGGAGCGCCCGTGCTGCTGGGACAGCTCGGCCGTGGCCGTCGTCAGCGACAGCCGCAGTTCCTGCAGACGCCGGGGCACCCGAACCGCCCAGCCCTTGTCCCGGAAGTGGCGCTTGATCTCGCCGACCACCGTGGGCGTGGCATACGTGGAGAACTCGACCCCGCGGTCCGGGTCGAACCGGTCCACCGACTTGATCAGGCCGATCGTCGCGACCTGGGTCAGGTCGTCGAGCGGCTCCCCGCGGTTGCGGAAGCGCCGCGCCAGGTGCTCGACCAGGGGCAGGTGCATCCGTACGAGCCGGTTGCGCAGCTCCGCCTTCTCCGGCGAGCCGTCGGGCAGCGCCCGCAGCTCGACGAAGAGGGCCCGCGCGCTGCTGCGGTCGCGCGGATCGGGCAGCGCCGCAGGCGCCGAAGACACCGGGAACCCCGCCGCCGGGGCCGGCGAAGCGGCCTCCGGTGGCTGTGCCGGCTGTGATTGGTCGTGCTGGTTCTCGCTCATAGGGCCCGCCCGTCGCTCCGCCGAGTCCAAAAAGCCGTCTTCCGCATCCGCGTCAGCCGGGTGCGGCCGGGCGTGCTGCTGCTCCGGGATGCCGCCGTCGACCTCGTGCCGTACCCGGGGCCGATCCCCGCCCCGCACCGGGATCTCCCCGCTGCTCACGCCGGGCCTGGCCCCGCGCCGCGTTGTTTGTACAGGCTGATGCTCACCGTCTGGTTCTCCTCGACCGTGGCCTCGACCTTGCCGGCCAGTGCCGACAGGACCGTCCAGGCGAACGTGTCGCGCTCCGGCGCGCGTCCGTCCGTGGTCGGCGCCGAGACCGTCACCTCCAGCGAATCGTCGATCAGCCGGAAGACGCAACTGAGGACGGAGCCCGGCACGGCCTGCTGGAGCAGGATCGCGCAGGCTTCGTCCACCGCGATGCGGAGGTCCTCGATCTCGTCGAGGGTGAAGTCCAAACGTGCTGCGAGACCGGCCGTGGCCGTCCGCAGCACCGACAGGTAGGCACCCGCAGCGGGCAGCCGGACTTCCACGAAGTCCTGAGTCCCGGGCTCGCCTGCGATCTGGGACACCCTCACCTCCAAGGTGGTACGAGCTCTTTTCGCCGGTGACGCTACCGCGATCCGGGCGATCGTGTCGCGGCACCCCTCGTCACGCCCGCCGTGAGGCTCCCGCCCTGCAGTCAGTGACCGATGGTAAGCCCATGGGCACACACAGTGGCTAGAGGTCTGCGGGGGGCAAATCGGGGGAACCGGCGGAGGGTTGAACTACCCCGCCTCAGACGATCGAACCGTCCACGAAGCACCACCGCCAGGTCTCGCCCGGCTCGAAGCTCCGCATGACGGGATGGCCGGTCTCGCCGTGGTGCGCCGTCGCGTGCCGGAACGGCGAGGAATCGCAGCACGCCACGTGGCCGCACCCCAGGCACATCCGCAGCTGCACCGGGTGGCTGCCGACGGCCAGACATTCGGCACAGGTCTGTGCAGACGGGACCGGCTCGGGGCGCGGCAGTTCGGCAACGTGGGTGCACTCGCTCATGATGGCCAGCGTACGGCCAGGGTGCGGGCGCGCGACGACGGAGGATTGATCTTCGATGGAGGTATTGCAGCTGGTGGCCCTCGTCGCGGGCAGTGCGGCCGTGGCGGGACTCGCCCGGCGCACGCCGGTGCCCGCGCCGCTCCTGCTGGTCGCCGCCGGGTTGGCCGCCTCGTACGTCCCGGGCGTGCCGGACTACACGCTCGACCCGCACATCGTCCTGCCACTGCTGCTCCCGCCGCTGCTGTACACGGCCGCGGTGGACAGCTCGTACCTGGACCTGCGCGCCAACATCAGGCCGATCGCGATGCTGTCGGTCGGCTACGTGCTCTTCGCGACGCTCGTCGTCGGGTACGCCGCGTACCTGGTGGTGCCCGGGCTGTCCCTGCCGGTGGCGCTGGTGCTGGGCGCGGTGGTCGCGCCGCCCGACGCGGTCGCCGCCACCGCGATCGCCCGCAGGCTGGGGCTGCCGAACCGGCTGACGACCATCCTTCAGGGTGAGTCCCTCGTCAACGACGCCACCGCGATCACCGTCTACAAGGTGGCGCTGGCGGCGGCGGTCGGGATGAGCGCGGGCTGGGCGGGCGGCATCGCGGAGTTCCTGGTGGCCTCGGTGGGCGGGATCGGTGTCGGCCTGCTGCTCATGGTGCCGATCCACCAGCTGCGCAAACGGATGAAGGAGCCCCTGCTCCAGAACACCCTCTCGCTGCTGATCCCCTTCGTGGCGTACGCGGCGGCCGAGCGGGTGCACGCCTCCGGAGTGCTGGCCGTGGTGGTGGTCGCCCTGTACCTCGGGCACCGCAACTGGCAGGTCGACTTCGCCACCCGGCTCCAGGAGGAGGCGGTGTGGAAGATGGTCGCCTTCATCCTGGAGTCGGTCGTCTTCGCGCTGATCGGCCTGCAGTTGGCGGTGGTCCTCACGGGGCTGGGCGAGTACCGGGGCATGGAGGCGGCCTGGTACGCGATCGCCGTCTTCCTCGTGGTGGTGGTGGCCCGCTTCGTATGGGTGTTCCCGGCGACCTTCGTGCCGCGTGCGTTGTCGCAGCGGATCCGGGACCGGGAGCCGGACACCGACTGGAAGTCCCCGGTCATCGTGGGCTGGGCCGGGATGCGGGGCGTGGTCTCGCTGGCCATCGCCTTCTCCGTGCCGATCTCGGTGCAGAACCGGAACCTGATCCTCTTCCTGACCTTTACCACGGTCATCGGCACGCTGGTGGTGCAGGGGCTGACGCTGCCGCCGCTGATCAGGGTGCTGAAGCTGCCGCCGAGGGACGTGCAGGCCGAGACGCTGGCGGAGGCGCAGGCGCAGAGCCAGGCCTCGCGGGCGGCGGAGGAGCGGCTGGCGGAGTTGCTGGAGGAGCCGGAGAACTCCACGCTGCCGCCGCCGCTGGCGGACCGGCTGCGGACGGTGCTGGAGAGGCGGCGCAACGCCGTGTGGGAACGGCTGGGGGAGGTCAATCCGCTGACGGGGGAGTCCGCGGACGACATCTACCGCCGGCTCGCGGGGGAGATGATCGAGGCCGAGCGGGAGGTCTTCGTCGCACTGCGGGACGACCGGCGGATCGACGACGAGATGCTGCGGGTGCTGCTGCGCAGGCTGGACCTGGAGGAGGCGGCGGCGTACCGCGAGTCGACGTAGCCCCTGCCCCTGCGGGGAGCTCGGCGGGGCGGGCGGCGGTGGTGCCGGCCCCTGGGGGGCCTGGGCTACGGCCGGCCCGTGATGACGGCGGTGACCGACGTACCGGGCGGGAAGGCGCCCGCCTCGGTCAGGGCGGTCACGGCCCACAGGAGTTTGGCCACGTAGATGCGTTCCACCGGGAAGCCCTGGCGGGAGCCGAAGTCGGCGGCGAAGGACTCCAGGGCGGCCGGGACGCGGGCGTAGCCGCCGTGGTGGAAGTCCTCCGCCAAGGACCAGTCGCCGACCGGGCCGCCGTACGCCTCCGTCTGGAGGGAACGTATCTCCCCCGACAGGAAGCCGCCCGCCAGGACGGGAACGCCCAGCGCCCGCTGCCCCGGGGCCAGCCCCGCGGCCAGCCCCGCCAGGGTGCCGCCGGTGCCGCAGGCCACCGCCACCACGTCGGTCACGCCGTGGAGCTCGCGGCCCAGCTCCGCGCAGCCGGAGAGGGCGAGGGCGTTGCTGCCGCCTTCCGGGACGACGTACGCCCCGCTCGCGCCCGCCTCGTCCAGCAGCAGGGCCCGTGCCTGCGGGTCGGCCTTGGTGCGGTAGCGCGAACGGGAGACGAAGTGCAGGCGCATGCCATCCGCCGCGCACCGGGCGAGGGATGCGTTCAGGGGCCGTCCGGCCAGCTCGTCCCCGCGCACGATGCCGACCGTCCCGAGGCCCGTCAGCCGCCCGGCGGCAGCGGTGGCCCGCAGGTGGTTGGAGTACGCCCCGCCGAAGGTGACGAGCCGGTCGTGCCCCGCCTCCAGGGCGGCGCGCAGGTTGGGCGCGAGCTTGCGCCACTTGTTGCCCGGCAGTTCGGGATGCACCAGGTCGTCCCGCTTGAGCAGCAGCCGCACCCCGTGCCGCTCGAACCGTTCGTCACGGATCTCCTGCAACGGGGACGGCGGGCGGGGCTGCAAGAGCACGTCAAGGTTCGCGGGGCGGTTCACCCGTCCATTGTGGGGCGCTCGCCCCCGTCCTCGCCGTCGCACGTCAGAGCCCCGCCCAGAGGGTTCGGGTCGTGTGGGCAGGGCCGAAGCCGGCGCGCTGGACTGCCTTGCTCTGGTTCGCCCAGCGGGCCGGGGTCTACGCGTCGCGGCTGACCGGGCGTGATCGGTGTTCGACACCTACGTCGACAGCTTCAATGCGGCGTGGGAGACAGCCCGTCCCGTGGAGGAGTGACCTGATGGCCCGGACCGAGTACTACGACGATCCCCACGCTCCCGCGCCCAACAGCATGGTCGTGGCAGCCTCCGCCGTCGTCACGGACGACGGGGGTCGCATCCTGCTGCAACGGCGCCGCGACAACGGTCTGTGGGCCCTCCCCGGCGGCGGGATGGACCTCTCGGAATCCCTCCCCGGGATCGGCCGTCCGCGAGGTCAAGGAGGAGACGGGGCTCGACGTGGAGATCACGGGACTGGTCGGCACCTACACGGACCCGAAGCACATCATCGAGTACGGCGACGGGGAGGTCCGCCGCCAGTTCAACGTCTGCTTCACGGCCCGCATGGTCGGGGGCACGCTGGCGATCTCGGACGAGAGCACGGAACTCCACTTCGTGGAGCCGGCCGGGCTGGAATCGCTGCCCATGCACCACACCCAGCGCCTGCGCCTGCGCCACTTCCTGGAGCACCGGGCCGCGCCCTACCTCGGGTGACGAAGTGGCGGCGGGCCGCCACTTCGCCGCGGGCGGCTACTTCAGGCGTTCGGCGATGCGGTCCCGGAGGGAGTTCATCGTGAAGCCGCGGGGGTCCACCTTGCCCGGTTGCCATTCGCGGTGGCCGATGACCGAGCGGGCCGTCCAGCGGTGGACCCGGCACACGGCCGCCGCCGCGCGGGCGATGGCGTCGATCTGGGCCGGGGGCCAGGGGTCCTCGCCGTCTCCGAGGTTCACGCACTCGAAGCCGTAGAAGTGGCGGTTGCCGTCGGTGGTGGCCTCGTTGTCCGGGGGGAGCCGCCGTTCGGCGATCACCGCGGCCAGGACGTCGGGGTCGCCCAGGCCGGCGTGGTTGGCGCGGCCGTAGCCGACCAGGTGGACACGGCCGTCCTTGCCGATCACGCCGTGGCAGAGCGGCCCCGGGAGGGCGCTGTAGCCGTTGCGGCAGAGTTGGACGGAGTACGCGGTGCCGCGGGTGACGGTGTGGTGGATCATCACCCCGTGCAGCGGGCCCCAGGGCCCCTTGTGGTTGCGGTTGTGCGTGCGCCAGGCGCCGACCTCGACGACGGTCAGGCCTTCGTTCCTCAGTGCGTTGATGAACCGGTCCGCGGACATGGGTGCGGCCATGGCCGCCTCCCTTCGTGCGGTGCGCGACGGACACCCCGTGTGTCCGAATCGTCACGCTCCGGTTTAGTGGAGGCGGCCCTTCCGCGGCTACTGTTCTCGTACGGTGAGCGAGCGAATCCGGACAGTCGTCACGCGGAGGCGAGCCACAGGTCCGGGCCGAACACCTCGTAGTGGATGTCGGCGGCCGACACGCCCTTGGCGATCAGCTGCTCGCGGACCGACCGCATGAACGGGAGCGGCCCGCACAGGTAGGCGCTGGTGCCCGGGGCGACGTGCAGGTCCGAGAGGTTCATGAGGCCCTCGCCGTCGCCGGGCTCCGCCGCCTCCTCGTACCAGAAGCGGGCCGAGGCGTCGGCCAGCTTGTGGGTCAGGGCCCGGTGGTCGGCCCGCAGCGGGTGGTCCGCGGGGGAGCGGTCGGCGTGCAGCACCGTCACCGGTGCGGTGTGCCCGGTCTCGGCCAGGTGCTCCAGCATCGCGAGCATCGGTGTGCAGCCGATGCCCGCCGAGGCGAGCAGGATCGGGTTCGCACGGTCCGTCAGCACCAGGTCGCCGAACGGCGCGGAGACCCGCAGCGCGTGGCCGGTGCGGACGTGGGTGTGCAGGTGGTTGGAGACCTCGCCGTCGGGGCCCCCGGCGGCCGGGCCGTGGACCCGCTTGACGGTGATGGTGCGGACGTCGGAGCCGGGCGCGCCGGAGAGGCTGTACTGGCGGATCTGACGGGCTCCGTCGGGGAGTTCGACCTGGACGGAGACGTACTGGCCGGGCAGGTGCGCGGGTGCGGGGGCGTCGTCGGCGGGGGTGATCCGGAAGGTGGCGCAGTCGGCCGTCTCCTCGGTGCGGCCGGTGACGGTCCACTCCCGCCACACGTCGCCGGCGGCGATCCGGTGCCCGGCGTAGAGGCGGTTCTCGATGGCCACGAGGGCGTTCGCCATCAGCCAGTAGACCTCGTCCCAGGCCTGGGCGACCTCGGGCGTGACGGCCTCGCCGAGGGTCTCGGCGATCGCCTCGAAGAGGTGCTGGTGGACGACCGCGTACTGCTCTCGGGTGACGCCGAGGCTGGCGTGCTTGTGTGCGATGCGGGTGAGCATCACGTCGGGCCGGGTGTCCGGGTGCTCGACGAGGTGGGTGGCGAAGGCGGCGATGGAGCCGGCGAGTGCCTGCTTCTGGAGGCCCGCGTTCTGGTTGCCCCGGTTGAAGAGGTCGCGGAGCAGCTCCGGGTGGGCCGTGAAGAGCTTCGCGTAGAAGAGCTCCGTTATGTCGCCGATGGCCGCTCCGACGGCGGGCAGGGTGGCTCGGACGGTCGCGGTCGACTTCGCGGACAGCATGGGGAACTCCTTGCGTGGTGGAACTGGTTCATTAATTGGCATCTTAGATGCGTATTTTTGATCGCAGAGGCCCGCGCCGGTGCGGACTTCTGTTCGAACTCCCGTCGGGGTGAGGCTATGGCGTCCGGAGGGCGGCGGTAACCGGCCAACCGGCCCCGACGGTCAGGGCCCTTCGGCCCCCGAGGGTGCCCTGCTCGCGATGCCCAGGAGGAGCGGACCGGTCGGGGCTGCCACCAGGTCGTTCACCGTCAGGGGGTCCAGTTCGGCGAAGAACGCCTCCTGTGCCCGGCGCAGCGCGCCGCGCAGCACGCAGGCGCCGCGCAGCGGGCAGGGGGTGGTGCCGTCGCAGTCGACGACATCGCCGGCGCCCTCCAGCTCACGCACCACCGCGCCCACCGAGGCGGCCCGTCCGGCGCCGGTCAGGGCGAGCCCCCCGCCGCGGCCGCGCCGCGCCTCGACCAGGCCGAGGTGTTGCAGCCTGGCGACCACCTTGGCGGTATGGGTGTAGGGGACCTCCATCGTCGCCGCCACGTCGCGGGTGGTCGGGAGGTCCGTCTCCTCGACGGCCAGGCGCATCAGGGTGCGCAGCGCCAGGTCGGTGAATCGGGTCAGCCGCATGGGGTCACCGTAGAAAATTCGCATCCCAGATACAAATTAAAGTGCGGAGGAGTCCCGTCTTGGCCGAAACCGATGGGCCGCGAAGGCCTCCCGCGATGCGAGGGCGGGGAGTTCGATCCGAGACAGTGCCCCGCCTCCCGGTCGAGTAGTCCCACCCTTTTGTGTAATGGTCCCACCACGTTGCGTGCTGAAAGGCTGCCCCTGCAGACCCATGGAGTGATCGAAAGGGAAAGACATGTCGGTCCAGGCAGGTTCCGAGTCCGAAGCCCAGACACCGCAGCGCAGTCTGGGGACGGCGGCCGCGCGGAACTTGGCAACCACGACCAAGTCCGCGCCGCAGATGCAGGAGATCACTTCGCGGTGGCTGCTGAAGGCGCTGCCGTGGGTGTCGGTGCAGGGCGGCACCTACCGGGTGAACCGGCGGCTGAGCTACTCGGTCGGCAACGGCGTCGTGGAGTTCGTCAAGACCGGGACCCAGGTCCAGGTGATCCCGGCCGAGCTCGGCGAACTCCCGCTGCTGCGCGACTACGAGGACCTCGATGTGCTGGGTGAACTCGCCCAGCGGTGCCGACAGATCGACTTCGAGGTCGGTCAGGAGCTGACTTCCTTCGGCAGCCCGTCCGACGAGGTCTTCCTCCTCGCGCACGGCCGCATCGACCAGATCGGTCCGGGCCCCTACGGGGACGACGCCGTCCTGCGGACCGTCGCCGACGGCGCCTACTTCGGCGAGGACTCCCTCGTCGATGAAGAATCGATTTGGGAGTACACCGCCCGCGCCGCCACCCCCGGCACCGCCCTCGCCCTGTCCCGGCAGGACTTCCAACTGCTGGCCGACCGGGTCCCCTCGCTGCGCGAGCACCTGGACCGCGTGCGCTCGGCGCCCGCCCAGCGCACCAACAAGTACGGCGAGGCGGAGATCGACCTCTCGGCCGGCCACCAGGGCGAGGCCGTCCTCCCCGGTACCTTCGTGGACTACGAGGCCCGCCCGCGCGAGTACGAACTCTCCATCGCGCAGACCGTCCTGCGCGTGCACTCGCGCGTCGCCGACCTCTACAACCACCCGATGAACCAGACCGAGCAGCAGTTGCGGCTGACGGTCGAGGCGCTGCGCGAGCGCCAGGAGCACGAGATGCTCAACAACCGCGACTTCGGCCTGCTCCACAACGCCGACTACGACCAGCGCATCCAGCCGCACGACGGCGGCCCCAGCCCCGACGACATGGACCAGCTGCTCAGCATGCGGCGCGGCTCCAAGCTCTTCCTCGCGCACCCCAAGGCCATCGCCGCCTTCGGCCGCGAGTGCAACAAGCGCGGGATCTACCCGGAGACGGTGGACGTCGACGGCACCCGGGTGACCACCTGGCGCGGTGTGCCCATCTTCCCGAGCAACAAGATCCCGATCAGCGACGCCCGCACCACCTCCATCCTGTGCATGCGCACCGGCGAGGAGGAGCAGGGCGTGATCGGCCTGCACCAGCCGGGCCTCCCGGACGAGATCGAGCCGAGCCTGTCGGTCCGCTTCATGGGCATCAGCGAGCAGGCGATCATCTCGTACCTGGTCACCGCGTACTTCTCCGCCGCGGTGCTGGTGCCGGACGCGCTCGGCGTGCTGGAGAACGTCGAGATCGGCCGCTGGCGCTGAGCGGGATGAGCGCGATCGTGACCGGCGAGGGTCAGGAGGCCGCGGCCCTGCTGGAGCGGACGAGGGAGGCAGTCGACCCGGAACTGCGCCGCAGCGTCGAGAGCCTGCCCGGCGGGATGCGGCGCGTGGCCATGTACCACTTCGGCTGGGAGCAGGCGGACGGAACCCCGGCCGAGGGCAGTCCCGGCAAGGCGATCCGCCCGGCCCTGGTGCTCGCCGCGGCCCAGGCCCTGCAGGGGTTGGGCGGCGCCGGACCGGTCGACCACGCCGTGCGGGCCGCGGTGGCGGTGGAGCTGGCGCACAACTTCACGCTGCTGCACGACGACGTCATCGACAAGGACGTCCGCCGCCGCGGCCGGGCCACCGCCTGGACGGTCTTCGGCACGCCGGACGCGATCATCACGGGCGACGCCATGATGGCGCTCGCCCAGCGGCTGCTCGCCGACGATCCGCACCCCGCCGCCGCGGCGGCCTCGTCCCGACTCTCGGCCTGCCTCATCGAGCTGTGCGCCGGCCAGCAGGCCGACTGCGCCTTCGAGCAGCGCCGGGACGTCTCGCTCGACGAGTGCCTGACCATGGCGGCGGCCAAGACCGGGGCGCTGCTGGGCTGCGCGTGCGCGCTGGGTGCGCTGTACGCGGGGGCCGGAGCGGAGGAGGTCGACGCCATGGACGCCTTCGGCCGGGAGGCGGGCCTGGCCTTCCAGCTCATCGACGACCTGATCGGCATCTGGGGGGACCCGGGGCACACCGGCAAGTCCGCAGGGGCCGACCTGGTGGCCCGCAAGAAGTCCCTGCCGGTCGTGGCCGCCCTCACCTCGGGCACCGCGGCGGGCCGGCAGCTCGCCGACCTGTACGCGGGTCCCATGACCGGGGACGACGTGCGCAGGGCGGCCGACGCGGTGGAACGGGCCGGCGGGCGGGACTGGGCCCAGGCCCAGGCCGCCGACCGGATGGGGCGCGCGGTCCAGCAGCTGTCCCGGGCCGTGCCGGACCTCGGGGCGGCGGGCGGGCTGCTGTCGCTGGCGGAATTCGTGACGCGCCGTACGAGGTGATCGCCCGCGGACGACGGGGGGAGGCCCGTTCCCGCACCGCACGGTGCCGGAACGGGCCTTACCGCATGGCGGCGCCAACTCTAGTATCGCTGACGGTTGTTGACGCGTGAGCGAAGGGTGTGGCCAGTGGCGCTGGAGATACGTCAGGCGGATCGGTCGGACCGGGACGCGGTGGCGAGGCTGCTCGACGAGGCCTTCCGCGCCGACCCGGTGAGCAGCTGGGTCTTCCCGGACCCGGAGCACCGGGCCGCCGTGCACGGGAGGTTCCTGGGCGTCTTCGTGGACGTCGCGCTGGACGAGGGTCGGATCGACTATGCGGTGGACGGCTCGGCAGCGGCACTGTGGCTGCGGATCCCCGCGGGTGAGCCGGAGGGCGAGGACGAGGTCCCGGCGCGGATGCGGGCCGTAGCCGACCCCGACAACGAGCGGTGCGAGCTGGTGGGGCGGCTGACCGGCGCGGTGCATCCGACGTCCGAGGAGCACGAGTACCTGCTGATGATCGCGGTCGCCCCGGGGCGTCAGGGGGAGGGGTTGGGCACCGAGCTGATGAGGCCGGTGCTGGAGCGCTGTGACCGCGAGGGCGTGCCGGCGTACCTGGAGGCGAGCAGTGAGCGGAGCAGGGGTCTCTACGAGCGACTCGGCTGGGAGTTCACCGGCGAGGCGGTGCGACTGCCCGACGGGCCGCTGATGTGGCCGATGTGGCGCAAGCCCAGGGGCTGACGGCCCGGAGGCGGTGGCGGACCCGGAGGTGGTGGCGGATCCGAAGGCGGCGGGAGCTTGCGTAACCACTTCGCCCGCAGTACTTTGCTTGACGTGCCCCGGTGTGGCGGCACTGTCGGACGGAAGAGAATCGCTTGCGCAGGCTCACGTACTTCATCGCCACCACCGTCGACGGGTTCATCGGCGCCCCGGACGGCGACGGCGACTTCTTCTACAGCCACCTCGACGGCGCATTCATCGAGCACCTCAAGGCCGAGTACCCGGAGACCATCGCCGCCCAGGCGCGCGCGCAGCTCGGGATCGCCGACACCCCGCCCAAGCGCTTCGATGCGGTCCTCATGGGGCGCGCCACCTACGAGCCCGGCCTCAAGGCCGGTATGAGCAGCCCCTACGGCCACCTGCCCGAGCAGTACGTCGTCTCGCGCTCCCTCACCACCCCGCCCGACCCTCAGGTGCGGCTGATCAGCGGTGACGTGGCGGCCCGCGTCCGTGAGCTCAAGGCCCGGGACGGGCTCGGCATCTGGCTCTGCGGCGGCGCGGACCTCGCCACCCAGCTGATCGACGAGATCGACGAGTTCGTCGTGAAGACCTATCCGGTCTTCGCGGGCACCGGCATGCCGATGACGCGCGCCGGCTTCGGTGTGCGGCCCCTGGAGCTCACCGGGGTCACCGCCCTCGGCGGCGGCCAGATCGTCAGCACCTACGTCCGCAAGGGCTGACCCGACGGAGATGCGAAAACCGGCCTACCGTGGAGGTATGGCCGGTGGACAGCACGCGCACGAGACGGTGGCCCCGCGGGCCGGGCACGAACAGCAGACGTGCCCGGCCTGCGGGCGCCGCGTCGACACGGTGGTCGGGCGGCGCAAGTCACTCGGGGTCTTCGTCCCGGTGTGGAGTCGGGGTCCCTGTCGGAACCCCGACTGCACGGAGTCCGTGGAGCGTCGGGAGCGGTGACTCAGCCCGTGGGGGCGAGCTCCTTCGTGCCCAGGCCGGAGGTGAAGCCGTTGGCCCAGAGCTGGTTGACGCGCGTCCGCTCGGCGTAGTTCGGGGTGGCGTTCTGGCACGAGGTGCCCGGGCCGCCGCCCGACATCAGCTCGCTGCACGGGCCCGAGTAGTGGTCCGGCAGGCCCAGCACGTGGCCGGTCTCGTGCGAGGTCACCCGGGTGGAGTTGTACTGCTGGTTCTGGCGGTAGTCGAGGAAGATGTAGCCCCGTCCGTGCCCGTCCGTGCTCGCGTACGAGCCGCGCGAGTCGTTGCCCTCGTAGTACGAGAAGTTCCCGCCGGAGGACACCTCCTGCAGCTTCACGTTGGTGACCGAGCTGTTCCAGATGCGGGTGGAGCTGGCTATCTGGGTACGGAAACTCGGCGCGTAACGGGTGTTGTACGTGACGGTGACGGCGAGGGCGCCGGGGTTGGCGGCGCGCTGCTCGGCCACCGAGCGCTGCACGGCCTCGAAGAAGGCGCGGTTGGCGGCCGCGTTCTCCGGTGAACGCTCGTACGCCGCGTAGCTGGCGGCGTTGCCGACGGCGGCGGGTGCGGCGGCTGCGGTGGGGACGGCGCCGAGGGTGGCGGCGAGACCGATGCCGACGGCGGTCGCCAGCAGGGCCTTACGGGAGTGGCGCATGTGGGGGAGCTCCTACTCGTCCGGTGCGGTGGGGGGTGGGTCGTTCGGTACCGGAGTCTGCGGGAGCGGAACGGGTCGGCGGATGATGTCACTGGCCGATAGCGTCGGGCTATCGGGGGAATTTCGTCAGCCCAACTAGCATGAGAATGGCGGGATTCGGGGGGCTATCGGCGGCTGGTGCGGTCCACGGGCCCGGCCTACCCTCAGGTCATGGAGCTTGAGGTCAGGCACCTGCGCGCGCTGTGCGCCATCGCCGACGCCGGCAGCCTGCACAAGGCCGCCCGGCAACTCGGCGTGAGCCAGCCCTCGTTGACCACACAGCTGCGCCGCATCGAACGAGCCCTGGACGGCGAGCTGTTCCTGCGCGAGCGGACCGGATGCCGGCCCACCCCGTTCGGCCGCACCGTGCTCGGCAGGGCCCGACCGCTTCTCGCCGACATGGCCGCTCTGGTGGCGGAGGCCCGCGCACAGGCTCACGGCCCCCGGCTGCGCATCGGCTCGACGGCCAGCCGGGCCCTGCCCGGGTGGCTGCGGCGCCTCCATCGGCGGCTGCCCGACACCGAGACCTCCCTCCTGGTGGACGTGTCCGCGAACGCGCTGCTCAGGATGGTGGCCGCGGGGCAACTGGACGTGGCCTTCGTGCACGAGGTGGAGGGCAGCCCGCTGCGGCTGCCCGACGGGCTCCAGACGCGCGTGCTGATGGAACGCGAGCCGCAGTTCGTCTCGATGCCGAGGGACCACCCCGCCGCGCGGCAGGAGATCGTCTCCTTACGGGACCTGGCCGCGGACCGCTGGGCGGTGGATCCGTCGGTCGACGGCGAATGGGACGGCCTGCGCAGGGTCTTCGCCGGGGCCGGACTCGACCCGCCGGTGCTGCACACCGACTACCACACGGCGACCTCGCTGATCATCTCCGGCGAGGCGGTCGCACCCTGCCAGCCGACCTCCGGGCCGCGCGAGGACATGGCGATCCGGCCGCTGTGCGGGGATCCCCTGGCCGTGCGGCTGCTCCTGGCGACCCGCCCGGGCGCGCACGCCGAGGTCTACGAGGACCTCCGCGCGGCCTACCGCGAGGCCGCCCTGCGCACGCCCCCTTACCGGGCGTGGCTGCACCACCACGCGAGCCCGCTGCTGGAGGCTGCCTGACCCCGGCGAGGCTCCTCGCGACCCGCCGGGGGGCGTCCCGCGGAACGCGGCCGGCCCGCGGTTCACGGCGCCGGACGGTCCGGGTCGGCGGGCCCTGATCGGCCGCCCCCCGATTCCGCGCGCATGCCCGGCGACCGGTCGGCCCGGGGGCACCCCGGGCCGGGGTCCGGAAGCCGGTCGGCTGCCGGCCCGTACCCCGGATCCCGGGCGACCCTCCGCGGCGAGCCGTCGGCCGGGTCCCCGGAGCCGGCCTGCCCGCATGCCGGGTGCAGCCCCCCCGGACGGCGGAACGCGGAGTGGCGCTTGACTTCACCCAAGCGCGATATATCGTGTTCTGAAGAAGACGCGATATGTTGCGTGCGTCGAGCCCGGTCCGTGAACGCACGAGGAGGATCAGCACCATGTCAGAGCAGTCGTCCCAGCCGTCGCGGTCGACGTGGCACTTCGCCGAACCGCAGAAGATCACCTTCGAGGAGCCGGTGGCCGAGCTCCGCGTACGCGTCGTGAGCGGCACGGTGAACGTGGTCGCGGCCGAGGAGGGCCCGGCCCGCCTGGAGGTCACCGAGGTCGACGGAGCCCCCCTGTACGTCGTGCAGGAGGGCGGGGTCCTCACCGTGTCCTACGAGGACGTCCCCTGGAACGGCTCCCAGGGCCTCAAGCAGTGGTTCGAGGACAAGCCCTGGAAGGCCTGGTCGTCCGGATCCTCCTCCGGCCGCAAGGTGTGGGAGCGCCGCGCCGCGGTCACCCTCACCGTGCCCGCCGCCACCCGCGTCCACGTCGCCACGGTCGACGCGACCGCCTTCGTCTCCGGCATCTCCGGCGAGACCGACGTGAAGGGCGTCTCCGGTGACGCCACGCTGGTCGGACTGTCCGGCCGGGTCAAGGCGCACACGGTGTCCGGCAGCGTCGAGGCCCAGTCCGTCACCGGCGCCCTCGGCTTCCACTCGGTGTCGGGCGGGCTGACCGTCGTCGACGGCGCCGACGTGAGCGTGCGCGCCGACTCGGTCAGCGGCGACATGCTGATCGACCTGGACCCCGGTCCGGCCGCCGAGCGCCCGGTGGACATCGCCCTGAACTCCGTCTCCGGCCAGGTCGCGATCCGCCTCCCGCACCCCGCCGACGCCCGCGTCGAGGCCAACACCGCCACCGGCGGCGTGTCCAACGCCTTCGAGGACCTGCGGGTCTCCGGCCAGCTCGGTGCCAAGCGGATCACCGGCACGCTCGGCTCCGGCGCCGGCACCCTGCGGGCCACCACGGTCTCCGGCGCCATCGCCCTGCTGCGCCGCCCGCAGGCCGACCCCGAGGCCCCCGCTCCGCTCGCGCTCGACAAGAAGGTGCTCTGAGATGCCGCCCGTCTTCGCCCACGGCCGCCTCCGCCTCTATCTCCTCAAACTGCTGGACGAGGCCCCGCGCCACGGCTACGAGGTGATCCGCCTGCTGGAGGAGCGCTTTCACGGCCTCTACGCCCCCTCGGCGGGCACGGTCTACCCGCGCCTGTCCAAGCTGGAGGCGGAGGGCCTGGTCACGTACGCCACCGAAGGCGGGCGCAAGGTGTACTCCATCACCGAGGCGGGGCGCGCCGAACTGGCCGACCGCAGCGGTGAACTGGCCGATCTGGAGCTGGAGATCCGCGACTCGGTCACCGAGCTGGCCGCGGAGATCCGCAGCGACGTCCGCGGCGCGGCGGGCGATCTGCGGCGCGAGATGCGGGCGGCGGCCTCCGCCTCGGCAACCCGGGTGGGCGAGGAGGATTCCTGGAAGGCGGCCAAGGAGGAACTGCGCAAGGCCAGGCAGGAGTGGAAGGAGCAGGCCCGCCGGGCGAAGGACGAGAGCCGCCGGGCCCGCGAGGAGGCGCAGGCGGCCCGCCGCCAGGCCAAGGAGGCCCAGGACCGGGCCCGCGAGGAGGTCCAGCGCATCGCGGGCCAGCTCCAGGAGCAGTTCACCAGGTCCGGCGGCGTCCTGGGCAGCCTGGCCGGCGCCTGGCTCGGTGGCGGCGCCCAGGGTCCGGGCGCGGCGGGCGGACCCGACGCTGCGGCTACGGCTGACGCGGCGGCGGACGCGGGTCGGGCTTCGGGCTGGGCTGCGGATCTGACGCCGACCGGTGATCCCGCCCGTGACCTGGACCGGCTGCTGGACCGCTTCCGCGACGAGGTGCGCGACGCCGCGCGGGACCACGGGGTGACCGCGGCCGGCGTGGCCGAGGCCCGCGACCACCTCGCGGCCGCCGCCGCCCGACTGGCGACGGCCCTCGGCGCCCGGCCGTAGCGCAGGCTCCGCCGGGCCGGCTGCGCGGGGCGGGAGAGCAGGGCCGGCAGCAGGTGCAGGTTCCCGATGCGGTGTCCTTGCGGCCCGGAGCGATGCGCAGGGACTGCTCCAGGACCTTCTTCGAGCCCTGTCGGTGGCTTCGGCCATGGCTGTCCATCTGGGGTGACGCGAGAGGTGCGTCACCCCAGATGGGCGTGCGGCCGGGCGGAGGCCTCGCGGACGGTCAGGGCTTGAGGACGACCTTTCCGAAGAGGTCGCCCGAAGCGAGCTTCTCGAAGCCCTCGCGCGCCCGGTCCAGCGGCAGCACCTCGTCGATGACCGGCCGCAGCCCCGTCGTGGCGCAGAAGGCGAGGAGGTCCTCTAGCTCGTCCTTTGAACCCATGGTGGAGCCGACGACCTTGAGCTCCAGGAAGAAGATCCGGGTCAGCTCGGCGTGCGCCGGCCGGTCGCCGCTCGTGGCGCCGGAGATCACCAGGGTGCCGCCGGGACGCAGGGACTTCACCGAATGGGACCAGGTGGCCGCACCCACGGTCTCGATCACGGCGTCCACCCGCTGCGGCAGCCGCGCGCCCGGCTCGAACGCATCCACTGCACCGAGCTCCACGGCCCGCTTGCGCTTGGCCTCGTCCCGGCTGGTGGCGAAGACCCGCAGGCCCGCCGCCTTGCCCAGGGCGATCGCGGCGGTCGCGACACCGCCGCCGGCGCCCTGGACCAGGACGGAGTCGCCGGGGCGGACTCCCGCGTTGGTGAAGAGCATCCGGTACGCCGTCAGCCAGGCCGTCGGGAGGCAGGCGGCCTCCTCGAAGGAGAGCTCGGCGGGCTTGCGCAGGACGTTCCAGGCGGGGACGGTCACCTGCTCGGCGAAGGTGCCCTGGTAGCGCTCGGTCAGGATCGAGCGGGGCTCGTCCGGGCCGACCCCGTGGCCGCTCTGGCCGATCACGGAGTGCAGGACGACCTCGTTGCCGTCCTGGTCGATCCCGGCGGCGTCGCAGCCGAGGATCATCGGGAGGCTCTCCTCGCCCAGGCCCACCCCGCGCAGGGACCACAGGTCGTGGTGGTTGAGGGAGGCGGCTTTGACGTTCACGGTCACCCAGCCGGGGCGGGCCTGCGGCGCGGGGCGGTCGCCCAGCACAAGGCCGTTCAGCGGCTGGTCACGGTCGATTCGGGCGGCATAGGCAGCGAACATGCGGCGACGCTACCGCTCGGTAGGGCGCGGTTCCAGACCTGCCGCGACCATGCCGGTGAGGCCTTCGTCGCACCGGGCCCGGCCTCGGGGCGATGGACGGGGCGCCGGTCGCGGCGGCGCGGGACCGGCAGAGCCCGCCCGGACCGCGCCGAGCGGGCGCCGCGCCCGCGCGAAGAGGCCCGGCCGGAGTGATCCGGCCGGGCCTCTTCGCGTACCGCACGGGTCCCCGGTCAGGCCAGACGGGCCACGCCGTCGGCCTTGGCCGCGGCGGCGACGGCCGCGGCGACGGCCGTGGCGACGCGGGGGTCGAACGGGGAGGGGATCACGTAGTCGGCGGCGAGCTCGTCACCGACGACACCGGCGATGGCGTCGGCGGCGGCGATCTTCATGCCCTCGGTGATCCGGGTGGCGCGCACCTTGAAGGCGCCGGCGAAGATGCCGGGGAACGCCAGCACGTTGTTGATCTGGTTCGGGAAGTCCGAACGACCCGTGGCCACGACCGCCGCGTACTTGTGCGCGACGTCCGGGTGGACCTCCGGGTTCGGGTTGGCCATGGCGAAGACGAACGCGTCCTTCGCCATCGTGGCCACCGCCTCCTCGGCGACGGAGCCGCCGGAGACGCCGATGAACACGTCCGCGCCCGCCAGGGCCTGCTCCAGCGAGCCGGTCCGGCCGGTCTTGTTGGTCAGTCCCGCAATCTCCGCCTTGACGTCCGTCAGGTCGGAGCGGTCGGCGGACACGACGCCCTTGCGGTCGGTGACGCAGACGTCGCCGATCCCCGCGTCCACCAGGATCTTGGCGATGGCGATCCCCGCCGCGCCCGCGCCCGCGATCACGGCGCGCAGGTCGCCGAGGGTGCGACCCGTGAGCTTCGCGGCGTTGCGCAGCGCGGCCAGCGTCACGATGGCCGTGCCGTGCTGGTCGTCGTGGAAGATCGGGATGTCCAGCGCCTCCTGGAGGCGCCGCTCGATCTCGAAGCAGCGGGGGGCGGAGATGTCCTCCAGGTTGACCCCGCCGAAGGACGGCGCCAGACGGATGACCGTCTCGACGATCTCGTCCGTGTCCTTCGTGGCGAGCGCGATCGGGACCGCGTCCACGCCACCGAACTGCTTGAAGAGGATGGCCTTGCCCTCCATCACGGGGAGGGAGGCCTCCGGGCCGATGTCGCCGAGGCCGAGCACGGCCGTACCGTCGGTGACGACGGCGACCACATTGGACTTCCAGGTGTACTCGTTCACCAGCTCCGGCTGCTCGGCGATGGCGGTGCACACCTTCGCCACGCCCGGGGTGTACGCCAGGGACAGGTCGTCCTTGTCGTTCACCGGGACCGTGGCCTGGATGGCCATCTTGCCGCCCCGGTGCAGCGCGAACACCGCGTCGGGGTTGTTGTCCGTCGCACTGTCGCTGCGAGGGTTGACGATCTCCGCTGCCACTTCGTGTGACCCCTTAATTCCTTTTGTTCGTTGAGGGTGGCCACTCCTGGTTAAGGGGTGGGCGGGCACCGCGTCCGTACTCCGCATCGACGGTTGGCCCGTCTCCGCGAAGGGGAGGTTCGTACGCGCGGGCGCGCCGCACGCGCGCCCTGAGCCCCGGATGAGGGGTGTAAGGATCTGTTCTACCCGAAGAACACTCGCTCAGACGAGTCGATTCCGGCTCAACCGTAGACCGACCGCCCGCCTTTTGGTGAAAAGTCCAAACCTTCACGTCCGGCGCGGCGTGGCGCTCCGTAGAAACTGCGCCCAAAGGGCCTGGTCACGGCAGTATCTGCGGCCCCGAACCCCCTTGCCCGCAGTCCTGTTGGCCTGCCCGGGGCGCCCGTTATGCGATTTTGACCTGGCGGGCAGCCTGAATGTCTCAGTCCGAATGGCAAGATGCCGTAATCACACAAGGTCGCGACACTCGATGGTGCGTGTCCGACCGTTTTTCGATGCTTTTCCACCCCTGCCGGAGGAACGAAGCCATGACCGCAAGCACCACCCGTCGTACGACCGCTGCCCGGTCCCGGATCGCCGCGGTCGGCGCGATCGCGGTTGCCGGCGCCCTGATCCTCACCGGCTGTGGCGACCAGACCGACAAGGCGTCCTCGACCCCCTCGGGTGCGGCGAACAACAGCAGCGCGCCGCTCTTCTCCAAGCTCCCGAAGAAGATCCAGGACGCCGGTGTGATCAAGGTCGGCACCGACGCGACCTACGCGCCGATGGAGTTCACCGAGGGTGGCAAGATCGTCGGTGTCGACCCCGACATCGCGGCGGCCATGAGCAAGCAGCTCGGCGTGCAGTTCAAGTTCGAGTCGGGCACCTTCGACACGCTGATCGGCAGCATGCAGACCGGCCGCAGCGACCTGGTCATGTCCTCCCTGACCGACACCAAGGCCCGCCAGGAGGGCCTGGACGACAAGGGTGCCAAGACCGGTGCCGGCGTCGACTTCGTCGACTACTTCTCCGCCTCGACCGGCATCCTGGTCAAGAAGGGCAACCCGCAGGGCATCAAGACCCTCGACGACCTGTGCGGCAAGACGGTCGCCGTGCAGCGCGGCACCACCTACGAGGACGCCGCGAAGACCCAGGCCGAGAAGTGCAAGACGGACGGCAAGGCCGAGCTCAAGATCGAGTCCTTCCCGACCGACGCCGAGGCCCAGACCCGCGTGAAGGCCGGTGGCGCCGCCGCCGACCTGAACGACTCCCCGGTCGCCGCGTACATCGCGCAGACCGCGGGCGGCGGCAACGAGTTCGAGGCCATCGCCAACCCGACCGACGCCGGCCTCTTCGGCATCGCGGTGGACAAGAAGAACACCGAGCTGCGCGACGCGCTGAAGGAAGCCCTCGACGCGATCATCAAGGACGGCACCTACAAGGCCGCCCTGGACAAGTGGAACGCCGGCTCCGGTGCCGTGACCGAGGCCAAGATCAACGCCGGTTCCTGACCTCCGCGTACCACCGCAGCACACTGAAGGGCAGTCACTGTGACTGACAAGCTCGACAAGGACCCGGGTCCGGCGGACACCCCGCCGGCCGGTTCCGTCCCCCCCGAGGCGATCCGCGCCATCCCGGTCCGCCACTACGGCCGCTGGATCAGTGCCGTGGTCGTCATCGGTCTGGTCGTGGCGCTCATCGTCGCCTTCTCCCAGGGCAACGTGCGCTGGGCGACCGTGCCGGAGAAGCTGTTCGACCCCTCGATCCTGCGAGGCGTCGGCAACACGATCTGGATCAGCGTCACCGCCATGGCCCTGGGTCTGGCGCTCGGTGTCCTGTTCGCCGTGATGCGCCTCTCGAAGAACCCGGTCACCAGCACCATCGCCTGGTTCTACATCTGGCTCTTCCGCGGCACCCCGGTGTACGTCCAGCTCCTCATCTGGTTCAACCTCGCCCTGATCTTCCCGATCCTGAACCTCGGGTTCTACAAGGACGAGATGACCCAGGTCATGACGCCCTTCCTGGCCGCCCTGCTGGGTCTCGGCCTCAACGAGGGCGCGTACATGGCGGAGATCGTCCGGGCCGGCATCCAGTCGGTCGACGAGGGCCAGACCGAGGCCTCGCACGCGCTGGGCATGACCCGGACGCAGACCATGCGCCGTGTCGTCCTGCCGCAGGCCATGCGGGTGATCGTGCCTCCGACGGGCAACGAGTTCATCAACATGCTCAAGACGTCGTCGCTCGTCGTCGCGGTGCAGTACTTCGACCTGCTGCGCGCGGCCCAGGACATCGCGTCCACCTCCTTCGCGGTGATGGAGATGTTCTTCGTCGCCTCGATCTGGTACCTCGCGCTGACCAGTGTGTTCAGCGTCGGCCAGTACTACCTGGAGCGCCGCTACGCCCGTGGTGCGCTCCGCTCGCTGCCGCCCACGCCGCTGCAGAAGATCAAGGCGAAAGTGTCCAGCCTCTCGAACCGCAAGGCGGTGGCCTGATGACGACTGCCATGGTGAAGGCCGAGGGCGTCCACAAGTCCTACGGTGCCGCGCACATCCTCAAGGGCATCGACCTGGAGGTCGCCCCGCGTGAGGTCTTCTGCCTGGTCGGCCCGTCCGGCTCCGGCAAGTCGACCTTCCTGCGGTGCATCAACCACCTGGAGCAGATCAACGCCGGACGGTTGTACGTCGACGGGGACCTCGTCGGCTACCGCCAGAAGGGCGACAAGCTCTACGAGCTGAAGGACAGCGAGGTCGCGGCCCAGCGCCGGGACATCGGCATGGTCTTCCAGCGCTTCAACCTCTTCCCGCACATGACGGCCGTGGAGAACGTCATGGAAGCCCCGGTCATGGTGAAGGGCGAGTCCAAGGCGGTGGCCCGCGAGCGCGCGGTCCGCCTCCTGGACCGGGTCGGCCTCGGTGAGAAGGGCGGGAACTACCCCTCCCAGCTCTCCGGCGGCCAGCAGCAGCGCGTGGCGATCGCCCGTGCGCTCGCCATGGAGCCGAAGCTGATGCTCTTCGACGAGCCCACTTCGGCCCTCGACCCGGAGCTGGTCGGCGACGTCCTGGACGTGATGCGGGACCTCGCCGAGTCGGGCATGACCATGATCGTTGTCACCCACGAGATGGGCTTCGCCCGCGAGGTTGGCGACAACCTCGTCTTCATGGACGGCGGCGTCGTGGTCGAGTCGGGCCACCCCCGCGAGGTGCTGGGCAACCCCCAGCACGAGCGCACGAAGGCATTCCTCTCCAAGGTGCTGTAGCCGGCGGCGCCGGCCGCCGCACGCGGACACGGCCGAGGGGTGGTACGGGATCCCGTACCACCCCTCGGCCGTGTCGGGGGCCTGCCGCCGCCCCGCTCGCGGAGTTCCTACTTCAGGCCCAGGACCAGCGCGTCGGAGGGCGAGCGCCAGACCGTACGGGCCTCCGCGAAGCCCGCGGCGCGCAGGGTCTCGGCATGCCAGGCCGCGGAGGGGGTGTCGCCGTCGGCGTGCTCCCCGTAGATCTCGAAACGGCGGGCGGTGGGTTCGGCCAGCGCCGGGTCGGCGGCGGCCAGCGCCCACCACTCGCGCCAGTCCAGCGCACCGGCCGCCTTGGCCCGGTCCATGCCGGCGTGCCGGTGGGCGCGCTCGGCGGCGTTGATGCGCGGGGTGGCCGGGTCGGGCATGTGGTCGGCGTTCATGAACGCCCCGCCGGGCACCAGCAGGGGGGCGAGCTGCCCGTACAGCACGGCCAGGTCCTCGCTGTGCAGCCAGTGCAGGGCGGTGGCCGTGAGGATGACGTCGTAGCCGTGGTGGGGGAGGGCCGAGCGCCAGTCGGGGTCCTTGAGGTCGGCGGTCACGAACGACGCGCGCGGGTCCCCGGAGAAGTGGCCCCGGGCGATGGTCAACAGCGCGGGGTCGAGATCGACGCCCGTACTGGTGGCTTCCGGGAACCGCTTGAGGACGCGGTCCGTGATACTTCCCGTACCGCATGCGAGATCCAGCACCCGGGGGGTGGATCCCACCAGTGCCTCGACCATGTCCAGCATCACCCGGAACCGCTCCTCGCGGTCGGGCATGTACCACTCCTGCTGGCGGTCCCAGCTGTCCTGCCAGGCCTGCCAGCCGGCGCCGCCCCGCCCCGCGTCGGCCGTGTCCGCCCCGTTCGTCGTATCCGCCGTATCCGCCGTATCCGTCGTATCCGCCACCCCGAACCCCTCCCTACGTAATACCCTCGATGACATCTCAGCCGTTACGAGACACTAATCCGCAGCCGTAAGGACTACAAGTGGAACTGGCCCATTACTCGGACTTCGCCGTGCGCCTGGTCAACACCGAGGAGCCGGCCCGCAACAAGGACACGCTCACCTCGGTGGACGCCGTCCGCGCCCTGTTCGGTGTCAGCCAGCAGATGGCCCGCCGCGTCACGGACACCGACATCACGCGGTTCCGCAACGTGCGCGGCCGACTGCGGGCCGTCTTCGAAGCCGCCGACGGCGGCGACGAGGTCCTCGCCGTCGACCTGCTGAACTCGCTGCTGATGGAGTTCCCCGTGAGCCCCCAGGTCTCCGACCACCAGACCCTCGACGAGACCGGGCGGCCCGACTGGCACATCCACCTCGCCGACCACCCCTCGAACGCCTCCGCCGGCTACGCCGCCATCGCCTCCTTCGGCCTGGCCTTCCACCTCACCGTGCACGGTCCCGACCGCCTCGGCCTATGCCAGGCCGCGCCCTGCCGCAACGCCTACCTCGACACCTCCACCAACCGCTCCCGGCGCTACTGCTCCGACCGGTGCGCCACCCGGGCGAACGTGGCCGCCTACCGCGCCCGCAAACGGCTGGAGGCCGAGGCGTCGGCCCGCAGCACGCGCAGCGACGAGGCGGCCCAGGACAACCGGGCCCTCAGCGAGCGCTGACCCTCCCCGCGCGGCCGGAACCGCAGCACCGCCGTCGCCAGCACCAGTTCACCCGGCACCGGCCCGTAGACGGTGCTGTCGCCGGTCTCGTTGTACGGGTTGTCGCCCAGCACCCACCAGGAGCCGCCGGGCCGCCGCTCCACCGCCCGCTTGACCACCAGCAGGTCCTGCTGGAACGGATGGCGCAGCACCACGACGTCACCCGGCCGCACGGCGGCCCCGTACCGGACCACGAGCCGGTCCCCGTCCAGCAGCGTGGGCACCATCGACGGGCCCGTCACCTCCACCACCTCGAACCGCTTGCGCGGGCTGGCGCTTTCCACCATGCGTGTCCACCTCCTCACTCCCGCATGCTGCCGCACGGCCCCGTACATTCGCTCACCGGTCCGGCCGCGCCCCTGGACTTTTGTCCTAAGCCCATGGGGGCGCCCGCGAAATCCGGTTCTCCAGCGAGTAATGTCCCCCCTTGAGAAGACGATCACGAGGAGGACAACTCCATGCTTTCCCGCCTCTTCGCCCCCAAGGCGAAGGTCTCCGCCCACTGCGACCTGCCGTGCGGCGTGTACGACCCTGCCCAGGCCCGCATCGAGGCCGAGTCCGTCAAGGCCGTGCAGGAGAAGTACCAGGCCAACGACGACGCCGACTTCCGCGCGCGCGCCATCACCATCAAGGAGCAGCGCGCCGAGCTCGCCAAGCACCACGTCTCGGTGCTGTGGAGCGACTACTTCAAGCCGCCGCACTTCGAGAAGTACCCGCAGCTGCACACCCTGGTCAACGACACCCTGAAGGCCCTCTCGGCCGCGAAGGCGTCCAACGACCCGGCGACCGGCCAGAAGGCCCTCGACCTCATCGCTGAGATCGACCGCATCTTCTGGGAGACCAAGGCCGCCTGAGCCTTCCTTCCACGCGCAGAGGGGCCCGTCCGCGATCGCGGACGGGCCCCTCTGCGTACCGGCCCGTGGTCCGGCCCCGGCCGGACTACTCGTCGTCCTCGTCCTCGTCGTCGAGCCGGGCCAGCCAGGTGGCCAGGCGTTCCACCGGGACCTCGAAGTCCGGGTTCAGGTCGACGAAGGTGCGCAGCTGCTCGGCGAGCCACTCGAAGGTGACCTCCTCCTCGCCGCGCCGCTTCTCCAGCTCCTCGATGCCGCGATCGGTGAAGTACAAGTCGGGCTCCGTGCCGTGATGGGATCGTGCAGGGGGTGTTTCCCGCCAGGATAATCCGCAGCGCCCGGGACACCTCCCGCCCCCGGTGTCCCCGGCGCTAGCCTGGAGGTCCGACGAGCGGGCGGGGGCGTGGATGACCGACGGGCGCACGACCGGGACGGCGCGCGCCTTCGAGCTCCTCGAACCACTCGTCCAGGCGGCGACGGTACGCGTCCACGCCCCGCCGGGCGGGTATGACAACCCCGGCAGCCATCGGACCGGTCCCACCTGGGGGAGCGGTTTCTTCATCGCCCCCGGCTGGGTCCTGACGTGCGCGCACGTGGTCGGCGAAGGGGGTGCCGCCATGCGTCTGACAGGCCGTGAGGTCGGCATCACCTTCCACTCCGGCAGACCCCGCCACGGTGGCCCCGGCGCGCCGGGCGCCGTCACCGGGACCGTCACCGGGCGCGTGGAGTGCGTACTGCCCGAGCGCCTGGAGGAGCGCAGGCCCGGCCGGCACGCCCTGTGGGACCTGCCCGACCTGGCACTCGTCCGGGTCCTGGCCCCCGTGTCCCACGCCTGCGTCTGGCTGACCGACCGCTCCAGACCGCGCTTCGACGAGGTCGCCTACTTCGGCTGCACGGAAGACCTCGGCACGCCCGAGATCACCGGCCGCACCACCCGGCTGCGCGGCACCGCCGGCAACGGCGCCGCCATCCGGCTCGCCGCCGACGACGAGATCGACCCCGGCATGTCCGGCGGACCGGTCGTGGACCTGGCCCGCGGGGAGGTCGTCGGCGTGGTCAAGGCCCGACGGCAGACGGGAGGCGGCGGACTCGCCGTCTCCGTCGTACAGTTGCGCACCCTCCCGATGGCCTCGCGGGGACAGGTCGGGCTCTACCGCCGGATCATGCAGGCCCACGACCTGTACCACTACGACCAGCACCTCAGCGACCTCGACAACCGCCGCACCTGGACCGACGTGCACGGCGAGCTCCCGCCGCAGGAGCGGGACCCGTACGGCGGCCGGGGAGGGCTCACCCCCGGCGAACGCACCACCCTGTGCGGGCTGCTGGCCGAACTGCCCCCGCCCAGCTCCTCCGAGGCGGTGCGCGCCCTGGTGGAGGCGGTTCGCGGTGAGGAACCGGACCCGCAGCCGCCGGCCCCGCTGAGCTGGCGCGACGGGCTGGGACTGCTGCACGACCCGCCGGGCGGCAGCGGTGAGGCCGCGGCGATGCTCCGGTACGCGACCGACGTCAGCGTGGCCGACTACCGCGAACCCCCGACGCCGGGCGCCGACGAGGAGTTGTGGGACTGGGTACGGGCCACGGCCGAGCGGCTGTGGCGGCCGCTGCGGCGTGAACTGGGCGAGCGCCACGAGCGGGGCCTCGCCGAGCGCGAGCGCCGCCGCCGCGCCTCGGCGGGCCGGGCGGCGGGCGGGCCCGCCCCGAGGGCCGGCGGACTGCCGCCCGGGGCGTCGGTCCTGCTGGAGGTCTGGGCCCACGGCTGGGAGCACCTGTACGACTGGCGGGTCTCGGTGCTCGCGGGCCCGGCCCACCCCGGTCGGCTGACCCCCGTGGACTCGGGCGTGCGGGCCACCGTCGCGGACCTGCCGGAGCGGTTGCGGGCGCCGCTCGCCGAGGCCTTCCGGCGCTGCGACACCCACGTCGCCGCGGCCCTGCTCGAAGTGGCGGTGGCCCCCGAACTGTTCGGGCTGGCGGTGGAGGACTGGACGGTGTCCGGCGGAGTACCGCTGGGCGTGCAGCGGCCGGTGGTGCTGCGCCACCCCGGCGGTCCGGACGCCCGGGGCGCGGACCGGGGCCGGAGCGGTCCGGAGGGCCACCCGGCGGACCACGAGGCCGCCAGGGCCGCCGCCCGGTGGACCCGGGTGCAGGCGGGACCGCTCCAGGACGAGCGGGCCGACTGCGCGGGCGGCCGTCCGCGCGCACCGTCCGCGGCGTGGCTGTCGGGCCTGCCCGACACCACCGTCCCGGTGCACTGCCGGGCCGCCGACCAGGAGCCCACACTGGGGTCGCTGCACGCGGTACGGGACGCCGGCTACGGGGTGGCCGTGACTCGCAGGCCGCCGCCGGAGCCCGGGGTGCCGTGCGCGCCGTTCCACCGCGGGCTGCGGGAGGAGCTGGCCGACGCGGGGCGGGCGGAGGTGCTGCCGCTGCGGTTCCAGACGTTGCGGGGCCGGGCGCACGGGGCGGACCCGGACGCCTACTGGGCGGCAGGGGCGGGGCTGGTGTGGGAGGACCCGGCGCGGCCGCTGCCGGACGTCGAGCCGCTCCACGGCGACCTGTGAGGGCGGCCGGCCCGGCGGATTCGAGGGAGGGAACAGGCACCATGAACGACGACTGGCTCATCTACCGCGGGGTCGGCGAACCCCACGACGGCATCGACGCCCTGCCCGACCCGCCGCCCTGGCGGAACTTCGACGGCGGGCCCCTCGTGGCGCCGGGCCCGGCCGCCGCCGCCGAGGGCAACGTCGCCCGCCGGCTCGGCGCGCACCGGCAGGCCGCAGAACTGCACCGGCCGGAGCCCGAGGAGCTGGAGGCCGTCAATGCGGCGCTGTACCTGCGGCGGCCGCTGCTGGTGACCGGATTTCCCGGAACCGGGAAGTCCACCCTTGCGCACTCCGTCGCCCACGAGCTGAAACTGGGGCGGGTGCTGCGCTGGCCGGTGGTGTCGCGGACCGTGCTCCAGGACGGTCTCTACCGCTACGACGCCCTCGCCCGCCTCCAGGACGTGCAGCTCGCGGCCGGCGGGGCGGCGGCCGGGGCGGGAACACCCGCCGCGGTCCCCGGTATCGGCAGGTACATCCGGCTCGGACCCCTGGGCACCGCCCTGCTGCCCACCGCACGGCCCCGCGTGCTGCTCGTCGACGAACTCGACAAGAGCGACATCGACCTCCCCAACGACCTCCTGAACGTGCTGGAGGAGGGGGAGTTCGCCCTCCCCGAGCTGGAGCGGGTCGCCGACACCGAGCCCGAGGTCGAGGTGCTCACCGACGACGGGGCGAAGGTGACCGTGCGGGGCGGCCGGGTCCGCTGCCGGTCCTTCCCCTTCATCATCCTGACCAGCAACGGCGAACGGGACTTCCCCGCCGCCCTGCTGCGACGCTGCATCCAGCTCAAACTCGGGCAGCCCGGCGAGAAACGCCTCGCCACCATGGTCCGCGCCCACCTCGGAGAGGAAGCCGCCCGGCTCGGCGGCGACCTGATCCGCGAGTTCCTGGGCCGCTCGCAGTCCGAACTGGTCGCCGCCGACCAGCTCCTCAACGCCGTCTACCTGACCCACTACACCTCCCCGGCGACCCGGGAGGACCTCGCGGACCTGCTCATCCAGCGCCTCGACCGACCGAGGTGACCGGCCGTGCCCGAACCTGCCGTACCGCCCTGCCCCGCCGCGCCGCCGTCCGCCGCACCCGGCGTTCCGGAACTGGCCGCCCTGCTGCGGGCGGCCGGGCTCGATCCCTCCGCCGAGGAACTCGCCGACGCCCTCTGGCTCGCCGGGCACATCCGCGGTCCCGGACCGGACCTCCCGGGCACCCGGGACCCGGGGCCAGAAGCGGAATCCGATGATCCGGTGGTGGAGTCCGTGGACCCCGCACGGGCGGAGGCGGATCCCGAGGACCCCGTGCGGCTCTACGCACCCGGGGCGCACCGCGCCGGCGAGGCCGGGGGCGAGCCGCCCGAGCAGTCGCCCGAGGAGTACGGAGTACCCGTACGCGTGCCCGGCGCCGCCGCCCTGCCCCGCATCCTCGACGTCCAGCGGGCCCTACGGGCCCTCCAGCGGCACCGACCGTCGGCCCCGCCCACCCGGCTGGTGATCGACGAGGGCGCCACCGCCGACGCCAGCGCCCGCGCCCTCGGCCTGCTCATCCCGGTGCTGCGGCCGGAGACCCGGCGGGAGGCGACCGTACGGCTCGTGATGGACGCCTCCCCCTCCATGGCGGTCTGGCAGGAGATGTTCGAGGAACTGCGCTCCGTCTGCGAGCGGTTGGGGGCCTTCCGAGACGTCCAGGTGCACTACCTGCACCGCCGGCAGGACGGCACGGCGGCGCTCGGACGCGGCCCCGGCCCCGGCTCCGCACTGCGCTCGGGTGACCAGCTGCGGGACCCGACCGGCCGGGCCCTGACCATGGTCGTCTCCGACTGCGCCGGGCCGCTGTGGCGCGAGGGCCAGGCCCAGCGGCTGCTGCACCGCTGGGCCGAGTGCACCCCGTGCATGGTGGTCCAGCCCCTGCCGCAGCGGTTGTGGGGGCGCAGCTGGCTGCCGACCGAGCGGGGCACCCTCGCCCGGCTGGAGGGTGCCGGACCGAAGCTGCGGTTCCGGCCGGACCGGCCGCCGCTGCCCGGCCGGCCCGCGGGCGGGATCGCCGTGCCGGTGCTGCCGCCGAGCCCGACCGCGCTCGGGGCATGGGCCCGGCTCGTCGCCGGCCTCGGCACCGGGCCGGTCGCCGCCGAGGTGGGCCGGGTACGGGCGGACCACCCGGCCGCGCCCGTCCCGCCACCGCCCGCCGCCCGCCCGCCGCGCGAACTCGTCGCACGGTTCCGCTCCTCGGCCGCGCCCCGCGCCGTACAACTGGCCGTGTACCTGTCGGCGGCCCCGCTGACGCTGCCCGTCATGCGCCTGGTGCAGCGCACGATGCTGCCGGACTCCGAGCCGTCGGACCTGGCGGAAGTACTGCTCAGCGGGCTGCTGAGGCGCAGCGCACCGGGCCCGGGACACTGGTACGAGTTCGTGCCCGGGGTACAGGACGTATTGCTGGGGCCGCTGGGCCGCGACGAGGCCGCGCTGGTCCTCAAACACTGCTCGGAGTACGTAGGGGCGCACTTCGGCGCCGGCGTGCGCAACTTCCCCGCCCTCGCGGTCGCACAGCTGACCGGCATGGCACCGCTGGTGGAGGCCGCCGAGCCGGACGACGGGGAACAGGACCCCGGGGGGCGGCTCCCGCAGGCCTTCGCACAGGTTTCGGCCAAAGTCGTACGGCGCTTCCTGCCCGGTGTGCCGCAGGACGGGCAGGCGGTACGGGAGACCCGGGCGGCCCCCCTGCCCGCCCGGGCCGGGGCGGTGCGCGCCGCCCGGGACCGCCTCGCGGACGCGGACGCCGAAGGCGACGCGGGTCCGCGGGCCCTGCACGAGGCCGTGGCGGTCCTGCGGCGGGCGGTCACGGCCCCGGTCGGGCCCGCGGACCCGCCGGAGGAGGCCGAGACGGAGCTGGCGGGCGCGCTGCTGCGGTTGTGGGCGGCCGAACGCGACCCGGAACTCCTCGCCGAGGCCCAGCGGGCCGTGAGCGGGCTGCGGACCGCCGCCGCGTGGGCGGCGCGCGGGCGGGTGCTGTACGAGCGGGCGCTCGCCGCCGGCCCGGACCCCGAGCTGCTCGCCGCGGCGGACCGCGAGTTCGCGGCGGCGGCCGCATCTCCCACCGCCGCACCGGAACTGCGGCGGGACTGCGCGGTACGGCGGGCCGAGACCCTGATCCGGCTCGGCGGGCTGCGCGACGACACGGACGCGCTGCGCGCGGCCCGCGCGGCCCTGGCCCCCCTGGCGGGCTCCGTCCCCGGCGGGGAACCAGGGCAGGACACGGGACCGGCCCCGGAGGCTGCCTCCGCACCCCACCACGAGCTGCACCGGGCCCTCGGCCGGGTCCTGCTGGCGCTCCTGCCCCGCACCCCCGACCCGGCCGAGCGCACCGCCCTGGCCGAAGAGGCCGCCGGCCGGTTGGCGGCGGCCCTGAGCGCACCGCCGGCCGGATCCGGATCCGGGGCGGTGTCCCGGGCCGGATCCGGGCGGGTGCGGGTGGAACTGGCCGACGCGCTGCGGCACCTTCCGGCGCGGCTGGAGGAGGCCGCCGCGCAGCTGGCCACCGTTCTGGAGGAGACCGGCGGGGATCCGGAGCTGCGGGTGGCCGCCCTGCTGTGCCTGGCCCGGGTCCACCGCGAGCGGTACGCCCGCGACGCCGACCCGGTGGCGCTGGAGGACGCGGCCGAGGCCTACGGCCGTGCCCGCAGGCTCGCGCCCCGCGATGGGGAGGCCTTCCGGGACCTCCTTCCCGAGTGGGGCGACGTCCTGCTGGAACGCGCCCGCGGCGCCGGCGGTCGCCGCTTCACCGGGGCGGCCGTACGCGTCCTGCGCGAGAGCCGGGCGGCCGTCCCGCAGTCCGACCCGGGAGCCGCCCACCGGCTGGTGCGGCTGGCCACCGGGCTGCGGCTGCGCCACGCGTACGACAGGGACGCGGTGGACCTGCGGGAGGCGGAGTACCTGCTGGAACTGGCCGTCCGCAACAGCCGCGGCCCGCTCGAACGGGCCCGCGCCTGGCGGGACCACGCCGATGTGCAGCAGGAGATCCACGGCCACACACGGGCCGCGGACCGCCTCGACCGGGCCGCCGAGTCCTACCGGCTGGCCTGGCGGGCGGCCCTGGAGGCGGACCGCGAGGGCCGCGACGACCACGAGGGACGCGAGGAGCCCGACGGCCGGGCGGGCCGCGAGGACACCGCGCTGCGCCTGGCCGCCCGGGTGCAGGAGTCCCGCGGGGAGGTGCTGGAGCGGCTCGCCCGGCCCAGGGCGGCCCTGGAGGAGTACCGCTCGGCGCTACAGCTGTGGAAGCGGATCGGTGCCGACCCCGACGGGCGCTCCGAAGGGCTGCGTGCGCGGGTGCGGGCCCTGGAGGCGGGGCAGTGAGGGCCGCACCGCGGGCACGGCCCGCTGTTTCCGCCGACCGCCCCGGGGGAAAAGGCAGGGGACCGTCCGGAATGCGACGCGACATGGGGAGCGGCGGCACATGGTGACGAAACGTCAGGACGTGGTGCCGGCGGCCACCGGCACCGGCTGCCCCGGGCGGCTGCCGGACCTCTCCGGGCTCGACCTGGCCGCGCTGCGCGGGATCGACCATCCCGTACTGGCCGAGGTGATCGAAGGCCTGGTGGAACGCGTGGCCCACCCGGCCGAAATCCTCAACGCCTACGACTCCAGCGCTGCCTGACCCCCGCCGGTCCCCGGAAGCCCGCCCCGGCAGCACACCCGGCGCGATCCCGACGCCGATGGGGCGTCCGGCCCTCGTGCCCCGCCCGGCCGAGGTCCGCCCCGGGCCCCCTCCCGTCCCGTGCCGCCTCCCGCACCAGGATCCGAACCCTGCGCCCCGCAGGCCCGGCCCGGCCCGACGGCGCCGGCGGCACCGGGCACGTCCCCGCGCGGCGGCCCCGCTGCCGGACCGCCCCCTTCGGGCACGGGTTCGGGCCACGGACGCAGGTCCGAGAGCGGTCCGGTGCGGGCGAGTTGACCACTTTCCGCCGTTAGCCGGGACCGGCGGAAGGGCAGGGATGGACCGTCCGCCGGGGCGCCCCGGCGGTGGGGCGGGGAGGGAGCGCGGCGATGCGGCGAGCGATCACGAACGGCTCCCCGCCACCCGCGTCCGCCGGACCGGCCGGCCCCGCGCCGCACACCGCCCCGGGCCCCGTCCGGCCGGCGGCCGGCCCCGCGGCGCACGCGTCCCGGCACGCCCGCAACGCCCCCTGGCCCTACACCCGGCTCGACGTCGCCGCCGCGCGGGCGGCAGGCCATCCGCCCCGTCCCATCCGCCAGTTCGTGCTCAAGACCCGCAGCCGCTGCAACCTCGCCTGCACCTACTGCTACGTCTACGAGATGGCCGACCAGGGCTGGCGCGACCAGCCCGTCGCCATGGACCCGACCACCGCCGCCCGCGCCGCGCAGCGGATCGCCGAGCACGCCGCCGCCCACGACCTGCCCCGCGTCGACCTGGTCCTGCACGGCGGCGAACCCCTCCTCACGGCCCCCGCCGCACTGGCCGCGCCCGTGGAAGCCGTGCGCGCCGCCCTCGCCGCCACCACCCCCCGCACCCGGATCACCGCCACCGTCCAGACCAACGGCACCCTCCTCACCCGCGGCCGCCTCGCCGCCCTCGCCGCCGCCGGGATCCGCATCGGCGTCAGCCTCGACGGAGGGCTGCCCGCGCACAACACCCGCCGCGTCGACCACGGCGGCCGCCCCGGCTTCGGCGCCGCCGCCCGCGGCCTGCGCCTGCTCGCACGCCACCCCGACAGCTACGCCGGCGTGCTCTGCGTCGTCGACCTCGCCCACGACCCGGTGGAGACCTACGAATCCCTGCTCGCCTTCGCCCCGCCCACCGTCGGCCTGCTGCTCCCGCTCGCCAACTGGAGCGCCCCGCCGCCCCCGGGCCCAGACCGCCGGCCCGGCGGGAACCCGTACGCCGACTGGCTCCTCGCCGTCTTCGAACGCTGGTGGCACGACGGAGCACGACGCACCCGCATCCGCCTCTTCGAAGAGATCATCGCCCTGCTGTTCGGACTGCCCGCCACCACCGAGACCCTCGGGCTCGCGCCCGCCGCCACCGCCGTCATCGAGACCGACGGTTCCATCGAACAGGCCGACTCGCTGAAATCCGCGTACGAGGGGGCCACGGCCACCGGCATGGCCCTCGACACCCACAGCTTCGACCAACTCCTCGACCACCCCGGGTTCGCCGCCCGCCAGCTCGGACGGGACGCCCTCGCCGCCGGATGCCGCACCTGCGAACTCGTCGAGGTCTGCGGCGGCGGCCACTACCCGCACCGCTACCGCGCCGGCGAGGGCTTCCGGCAGCCGTCCGTCTACTGCGCCGACCTCCAGGTCCTCATCCGGCACATCGCCGCCGCCGTCCAGCACGCCGCCGGCGGCCCGCGCCGCGCCACCGCCGCCCGCCCCCCGGCGGCCGCCTCATGACCGCCGCCCTCACCGCCTTCAGCGTGTCCTCCCACACCCTGCGCGCCCTCGCCTCCACCGAGCCCTCCCCGGAAGGCACCCGCCTGGTCCGCGACGTACGCCGCTCCAAACGCCTGGTCCTGCTCCGCGCCGTCCTCGACGCAGCCCCCGGCGGCAGCGCCGGCCAGGCCGCCGAGCACTGGGCCCTGCTGGAGGAGGCCGAACGCCGCGCCCCCGCCGCCGTACGCGACGTACTGCACTACCCCGCCACCGGTGTCTGGGCCGAGGAGACCCTGCGCAGGCTGCACACCCCCTTCGGCCCGCCGCCCGACCTCGCCCACCTCGGCGCCCTCGCCGCGGCCGCCGCCCTGCGCGCGGGGATCCCCTTCACCCACACCCTTCGGCCCGTGCACGGCCGCCTCGTCCTGCCCACGCTCGGCCTGCTGCGCCCGGACCGCCCCGGCCCGCTCGTGCTCACCGAACGCTCCTGGGACCCCGACGACCCCGCCACACTGCCCCTGCACGCACTGCCCGGAGGCCGCACCGCCCTCGACGACCTCGACCCCTACCGGGCGCCCTGCCCCGCACGGCCCGCACCCCTGCGCCCCGCCCGCCGCCTTACCGCCAAGGGCCACAAACGGTGGGACACCCAGTGGTCCGGTGCGCTCACCCTGCTCCAGCGCTACGACACCGTCCGCGCGGAGGAGACCGTACAACTGCTGCGCTCCCTCGTACCGCTGGCCGGCGGGTCCCGCTCCAGCGGCGCCACCCTGCCCGCGGCCGCCGGGTCCGTGCTCGCCCGCGCACAGGCCCCGCCCGCTCTCGCCGCGACCCTCGTCCACGAGGTGCAGCACGGCAAACTGACCGCCCTCGCCGACGTCCTGACCCTGCACACCGCCGACGCCGCGCCCCGCCACTGGGCCCCCTGGCGCAGCGACCCCCGCCCCCTGGAGGGACTCCTGCACGGCACCTACGCCCACCTGGCGCTGGCCGGGTACTGGCAGCGCGCCGCGCTCTACGGAGCCCGCGGCGCCTGGGCCCAGCACGCCCGCATCCGCGCCCAGGTCGCCGCCGTCCTCCCCGCCCTGCGCGCACACGACCGACTGACCACGGCGGGACGGGAGTTCACCGACGCCATGGCCGCCGCCGAACGGGCCATGGACGAGCTACCGCCCCCCGGCGACCAGCACGCCGCGGCCCGCCGTACCGTCGACCGCGAACGCCGCGCCTGGTGCGAGGAACACCCCGAACTCGCCCCGTTCGTGAAGGTCTGACGGGCCGTCCGCTGCGGTACCTTTTCAGTCCCGTCCACCGCCCGCAGCCCAGGGAGACGGCCGCATGACCACCGGTAGCCGGCAGGACCGCGAATCGGCGCAACAGCCTCCCCAACCGCAACAGCCCCAGCAGCCTCTCCTGCCGCAGCAACCCCAGCGGCCCCAGCGCTTCGTCATCAGCTTCGCGGGGTTCAACCGCCCCTGGGCCGTGTGGATCGCCCACCGCCTGGAGGAACACGGCCACCGCGTCGCCCTCCAGCGCTGGGACCCGCAGAACAGCCCCGGCCTCACCCAGGCCCTGGACGACCTCGCCCGCTCCGGCAGCCGCGTCCTCCTCGTCCTCAGCGAACGCTACTTCTCCGCCGGCACCCACACCGACGACGAGTGGAACACCGCCCTGCGCGCGGTCACCGACACCCACCCGGACCGATTCGCCGCCGTCTGCCTCACCGACGCGCCCCTGCCCAGCGCCGTCGCCGTACTGGAGAAGACCGACCTGTGGGGCCTCGACGCCTACGAGGCCGAATACCGCGTACTGCGCCGACTCGAACTGCCCACCGACCGCATCGGCACCGAAACCGGCCGCCGCGGTCCCCGCTTCCCCAACGACCCGCCCGAGATCTGGGGCCGCGTCCCGCGCCGCAACCCCCGCTTCACCGGCCGCAACGACGTCATCGGCACCCTGCGCCAGGCCCTCGCCGAAGCACCGCCCGGCGCGTCCACCGTCACCCTCCTCGGCCTCTCCGGCGTCGGCAAGACCCAGGTCGCCACCGAATACGCCTACCGCTTCGCCTCCGAGTACGACGTCGTGTGGTGGGTCCCCGCCGAGGACCGCCCCACCCTGCGCGAACGCCTCGCCGAACTCGCCCCCGCCCTCGGCCTCCCCCGAGGCGCCGGCAGCTACGGCGAGCAGATCAGGGCCGTCCTCGAAGCGCTGCGCCGCGGAACCCCGTTCAGCCGGTGGCTGATGGTCTTCGACGGCTGCGACAACCCCGACGACCTCATCGACCTGCTCCCCTCGGGCGGCTCCGGCGACGTCATCATCACCTCCCGCAACCGCGAATGGGCCGCCCGGCACACCAGCCTCGTCGAGGTCCCCCTCTACGCCCGCCCCGAATCGATCACCTTCATCCGCCGCCGCGCCCTGCGCCTCACCGCCGACGAGGCCGACCAGCTCGCCGAGGCCCTGGAGGACTACCCGCTCGCCCTCGACCAGACCGCAGGCTGGCTCGCCGACTCCCCGCTGCCCGTCGGCGACTACCTCGCCCTCCTTCAGCGCCGGATGGACTCCCGCGAGGCCGTCACCGTCTCCGAGGACTACCCGCTGCCCTTCCCCACCGCCCTCGCGATACTCCTCAACAACGTCCGGGAGAACTTCCCCGACGCCCTCGCCCTGCTGCGGCTGTTCGTGTTCTTCGCCCCCGGCCCGGTCCCCCTGCGCCTGCTGCGCGAATTCCCCGCCGACGACGTGCCCGAACAGCTCGCCGGCCTCATCAACGACCAGATCCGGTGGAACGGCGCGCTCAACAAGCTCGTCCAGTTCTCCGTCGTACGACTGGAGTACTCCGACCTCCCCGTGGAGGAGGGCGGCGGCGGGCTGGAGACCGTACAGCTCCACCGCATGGTCCACGGCATCGTCCGCGAGGACCTCTCCGAGGAGGAGGCCGAGCCCCTCGCCCGGGCCGTCCGCCAGGTCCTCGCCGCCGCCGACCCCGGCCGGCCCTCCGACTCCCGGCTCTGGCCCCGCTACGCCGAACTCGTCCCCCACCTCCTCCCCTCCGGCGCCATCACCAGCAGCAACCCGCGGATCCAGAACTTCCTGCTGCACTGCCTGCGCTACCTGATCCTCGCCGGCGAATACCGCACCTGCCTGCACCTGTGCGAGGAGACCGACCAGATCTGGCGGGCCAGGCTCGGCGAGGACCACCCCAAGGTCCGAGAGCTCAGCTACCAGTACGGCAACTCCCTGCGCAACCTCGGCCTGTTCCGCCGCGCCGAGACCCTCACCCGGGCCGTCGCCGACCGGCTCACCGGCGAACGCGGCGACCAGGACCTGGAGAGCCTGCGCGCCACCAGCGCCTACGGCGGCGTCCTGCTCTGCATCGCCAAGTTCGAACCCGCCCGCGAGATCTTCGAGCACTGCCTCGCCACCTACCGCGAACTGCTCGGCGAGGACGACTCCATCACCCTCGACGCCCAGAACAACCTCGCCGCCACCTACCGGCTGCTCGGCCGCTACCAGGACGCCTACGACCTCGACCTGGACACCCTGCGCCGCCGCGAACGCGTCCTGATGCCCCTGCACATCTCCACCCTCGCCTCCGGCATCGCGTGCGCCATGGGACTCCGGCTCATGGGCCGCTACCGAGAGGCCCAGACCCGGCAGGAACAGGGCGTCAAACTCAACACCCAGGTACTCGGACTCGGCCACCCCCAGACCCTGCGCGCCGAACACAACCTCGGCCTGTGCCTGCGCCGCTCCGGCGACATCCCGGGGGCCGGCCTGCGCCTGCGCACCGTCTGGGAACGCGCGACCCGCGTCTTCGGCGTCGACTACCCGTGGACGCTGATGGTCGCCTCCGACTACGCCACCTACCTCAGGGAGTACGGCGACATCGGCGAGGCCCGCCGGATCTCCGAGGACGTGGTCCGCGGCTACCAGTCGCAGCTCGGCCTCGCCCACCCGTACAGCATCGGCACGGTCGGCAACCTCGGCCTGGTCCTGCGCGCCCAGGGCGAACGCGCCGAGGGCCTCTCCCTGGCCGAGCAGGCGCTGGTCGGCATGCGCGGCGCACTCGGCAGCCGGCACCCCCTGGACCCTCGGCTGCGCCCTCAACGCCACCGGACACCGCAACATCAACGGCCGGCTGGAGGACGCCCTGGACCTGAGCCGGGAAACCCTGCGCACGGCCGAGCGGGTCCTGGGCCCCGAGCACCCGATGACCCTGAGCGCTCAGATCGCCCTGGCCGCTGACCTGCGGTCCGTACGCGAGGACACGGAGGCCGGCACACACGAGGACGCGGGCATCAAGGGCCTGACCCGCACCCTGGGCGCCCAACACGTCCACACGGTCTCGGCGAAACAACGCTCCAGACCGTACTGGGACTTCGAGCCACAGCCGTAAGGGCGGTACGGGGGCGCCAACACGGGCGGGGGAGGAGCGGGTACGCGTGCCTGCGTACTCGGCGCCCCCCGGCCCCACCACCCGAGCCGGTGGTTGCCCACCCGCCCTCTGGGGAGCGGGGCGCGAGGCGACGCCCTGCCGTGCTGCGTACGGTGCAGGCGAACTCCGCACCGGTGTGCCGCATCGCGGCACACCGGCTGCGGTGGGCGGTGTTTCGCCGGGGCGGTGGTCAGGGATGTTCGGGGGCCCGTCCGTCCCCTCGTCTGTCCGGTTCGTGCCGGCCGGTCGGGTGCGGTGACCTGGGGGGAAGGTCGGCTGACTCGATGTTGTCGACCGCCGTGGAGAATTCGCGGCCGGACGGCCCCCGGACATAGGCCAGGTCCACCCAGAGGGGATGGACCGAGTCCGAGACGTCCTCGCTGATCACAGCCATGAGCTCGCCCTCGATCCCGGACGTGACATCGCGTACACGGCGGCGCAGCAGGGGGTGAGGAAGGTACTCGTACCGTTCAGTCATCGGATGATTCCTCAAGGGAGGCAACGAAGCGCTCCCAGCCGGCGCGAGCACGGTCGAGGAGCTCCGGGCTGATGGCCGGCACCTGGCCTGGGCTGGACGAGGGCGAGGCTGCTGGGGGATCGCTTGTCATGTCGGAGACTTCCGGAATCCGGGCCCTATCGGTTTCCCTGTGCGCACAAAAAGAGAAGGCCGTCTCTTTCCGTAAGCATGCGAACGCGTGCGGTAGTTGTCGATTCGGCAGGCGGAGGCCGCGAAGCGGTCGACCGTGGGCGCGCCGTTCTTGGCGCACCTGGCGCACCTGGTGCGCATGGTGGCGACGGCGGGCGCGACCCGGGACCGGGTGAACGAGATCGCTCGTCGCAGGGGGGAGACGCCTTGGCGCGGGGAATGCCGGAAGGCCCGGCCCCTTGCGGGGCCGGGCCTTCCTGGTGCTGCGGGGATTACGCGTCGAAGACCTCGTTCAGCAGGAGCTGCTGCTCCGCCTGGTGACGCTTCGCGGAGCCCACCGCCGGCGACGAGCCGTGCGGGCGCGAGATGCGCCGCAGGCGTTCGCCCGCCGGGACGTCCGCGCCGACCGCCAGGTCGAGGTGGTCGATCAGGTTCAGCGCGATGAACGGCCACGCACCCTGGTTCGCCGGCTCCTCCTGGGCCCAGATGTACTTCGCCGCGTTCGGGAACTTGGCGATCTCGGCCTGGAGCTCGGCACCCGGCAGCGGGTACAGGCGCTCGATGCGGATGATCGCCGTGTCCGTGATGCCGCGCTTCTCGCGCTCGGCCTCCAGGTCGTAGTAGACCTTGCCGGCGCAGAAGACGACCTTGCGGACCGCGTTCGCGTCCACGGTGGAGTCACCGATGACCGGGCGGAACGAACCGCTCGTGAACTCCTCCGCCTTCGACGCCGCGGCCTTCAGGCGGAGCATCGACTTCGGGGTGAAGACGACCAGCGGCTTGTGGGCCGGGTTGTGCACCTGCCAGCGCAGCAGGTGGAAGTAGTTCGACGGCAGGGTCGGCATCGCGACCGTCATGTTGTTCTGCGCGCACAGCTGGAGGAAGCGCTCCGGGCGGGCGGACGAGTGGTCCGGGCCCTGGCCCTCGTAGCCGTGGGGGAGCAGGAGGGTGACGCCGGAGGTCTGGCCCCACTTCTGCTCGGCCGAGGAGATGAACTCGTCGACGACGGTCTGGGCGCCGTTGACGAAGTCACCGAACTGGGCCTCCCACAGCACCAGCGCGTCCGGACGGGCCAGCGAGTAGCCGTACTCGAAGCCCATGGCCGCGTACTCGGAGAGCAGCGAGTCGTAGACGTTGTAGCGGGCCTGGTCGTCCGAGAGGTACAGCAGCGGGGTGTAGTCCTCGCCCGTCTCGCGGTCGATGAGCACCGCGTGGCGCTGGCCGAAGGTGCCGCGGCGGGAGTCCTGGCCGGACAGCCGGACCGGGGTGCCCTCCATCAGCAGCGAGCCGAAGGCGAGGGTTTCGCCCATGCCCCAGTCGATGGTGCCCTCGTCGATCATCGCCGCGCGGCGCTGGAGCTGCGGCAGCAGACGCGGGTGGACGGTGACGCCCTCGGGGATGGAGACCTGGGACTCGGCGATCCGCTTGACGACGTCCTGGGAGATCGCGGTGTTCACCGAGACCGGGAAGTCGGCCTGGTCCGGCGTCGGCGCCGCGGAGACGGCGGGCTGCGTGGCGGCCTCGCGGACCTCCGCGAAGACCTTCTCCAGCTGGCCCTGGAAGTCCTGGAGCGCCTGCTCGGCCTCTTCCAGGGTGATGTCGCCGCGACCGATGAGCGACTCGGTGTAGAGCTTGCGCACCGAGCGCTTCTTGTCGATCAGGTCGTACATCAGCGGCTGCGTGAAGGCCGGGTTGTCGGACTCGTTGTGGCCACGGCGGCGGTAGCAGATGAGGTCGATGACCACGTCCTTGTTGAACGCCTGGCGGAACTCGAAGGCGAGCCGTGCGACGCGGACGACGGCCTCCGGGTCGTCGCCGTTCACGTGGAAGATCGGCGCCTCGATCATGCGGGCCACGTCGGTCGCGTACATGGAGGAACGCGAGGACTCCGGGGCGGCGGTGAAGCCGACCTGGTTGTTGATGACCACGTGCACGGTGCCGCCGGTGCGGTAGCCGCGCAGCTGCGACATGTTCAGCGTCTCGGCGACGACACCCTGGCCGGCGAAGGCCGCGTCCCCGTGGAGCGCGAGCGGGAGGACCGTGAAGTCCGTGCCGCCCTTGTTGATGACGTCCTGCTTGGCGCGGGCGACACCCTCCAGAACCGGGTCGACCGCCTCCAGGTGCGAGGGGTTCGCGACGAGCGAGACCTTGATCTGCTCGCCGTCGAGGCCGGTGAAGGTGCCCTCGGCGCCGAGGTGGTACTTGACGTCGCCGGAGCCGTGCATGGACTTCGGGTCGAGGTTGCCCTCGAACTCGCGGAAGATCTGCGCGTACGACTTGCCGACGATGTTCGCCAGGACGTTCAGGCGGCCGCGGTGGGCCATGCCGATGACGACCTCTTCGAGCCGGGCCTCGGCGGCCGAGTCGATGACGGCGTCGAGCAGCGGGATGACGGACTCGCCGCCCTCCAGGGAGAAGCGCTTCTGGCCGACGTACTTCGTCTGCAGGAAGGTTTCGAAGGCCTCGGCGGCGTTCAGGCGGCGCAGGATGCGCAGCTGCTCCTCGCGCTCCGGCTTGGTGTGCGGCCGCTCGATGCGGTCCTGGATCCAGCGGCGCTGCTTCGGGTCCTGGATGTGCATGAACTCGACGCCGGTGGTGCGGCAGTACGAGTCGCGCAGCACGCCGAGGATGTCGCGCAGCTTCATCATGGACTTGCCGGAGAAGCCGCCGACGGCGAACTCGCGCTCCAGGTCCCACAGGGTGAGGCCGTGCTCGGTGATGTCGAGGTCGGGGTGCTTGCGCTGCTTGTACTCCAGCGGGTCGGTGTCGGCCATGACGTGGCCGCGGACCCGGTAGGAGTGGATCAGCTCGAAGACCCGGGCGGCCTTCGTGACGTCGTCGTCGTGGCTGGCGTCGATGTCGCGGTTCCAGCGGACCGGCTCGTACGGGATGCGCAGCGACTCGAAGACGGAGTCGTAGAAGCCGTCCTCGCCGAGGAGCAGGTTCGCGACGATGCGCAGGAACTCGCCGGAGGCCGCGCCCTGGATGACCCGGTGGTCGTAAGTCGAGGTCAGGGTCATGACCTTGGAGATGCCCAGCTTGTTCAGGGTGTCCTGCGAGGTGCCCTGGAATTCGGCGGGGTAGTCCATGGAGCCGACGCCCATGATGACCGACTGTCCGGGCATCAGACGGGGCACGGAGTGGACGGTGCCCAGGCCGCCGGGGTTGGTGAGGGAGCAGGTCACGCCGGTGAAGTCGTCCATCGTCAGCTTGCCGACGCGGGCGCGGCGGACGATGTCCTCGTAGGCCTGCCAGAACTCGAAGAAGTTGAGGGTCTCGGCCTTCTTGATGCCGGCGACGACGAGCTGGCGGTCGCCGTTGGGCTTCACCAGGTCGATGGCGAGGCCGAAGTTCACGTGGTCGGGCTTGACCAGGGTCGGCTTGCCGTCCTTCTCCGCGAAGGAGTAGTTCATCGACGGCATGGCCTTGATGGCCTGGACCATGGCGTAGCCGATGAGGTGCGTGAAGGAGATCTTCCCGCCCCGGGCCCGCTTCAGGTGGTTGTTGATGACGATGCGGTTGTCGAACAGCAGCTTCACCGGGACGGCGCGGACGGAGGTGGCCGTCGGGACGTCGAGGGAGGCGTTCATGTTCTTGGCCACGGCTGCCGCCGGGCCGCGGAGCGTCACCAGCTCGGGGCCCGCGGGGGCCTCGGTGGCGGGCGCGGCGCCAGCCGCTCCGGTGGAGCCGGTGCTCGCAACGGGGGGCGCGGCCTTCTGAGGCGTTACGGGGGCGGTGGCGGGCGCGGCCGGTGCGGCGGCCGGGGCCTGGGAGGTGACAGTCACAGCAGGGGCACCAGAGGGGATGGCAGGAGCAGGGGCAGGAGCTGACACAGGCGGAGGAGTCGGCGTCGCCGTGCGCGCGGGCGCGGCGTCCGCCGCCCCCGTGGCGGCGTCGGCGACCTGCGGGGTCCGGGCGACGGCGGTGGCGGCCTGTGCGGAGGCGCCGTCCGTCGGCGTGGACTTGTCGGGACCGGCCGACGTCACCGGAGCGGCAGCGCCCCCCGGCTTGTAGTCGGCGAAGAAGTCCCACCAGGCCCGGTCGACCGACTGCGGGTCCTGGAGGTACTGCTGATAGATCTCGTCGACGAGCCACTCATTCGCGCCGAAGCCTGAGGCAGGGTTCTTCCCGCCCTCTGCTGCTTCGGTCGTGGTGCTCGAGTTACTGGGGGACTGTGGCGACACGGCGGCAACCGCCCTCTTCCGCTTCACAAGGTATGGACAGCGGGAATAAAGGCTACGCCTCCTCGGCCGCTGCATGCAGGCCGGGCGGGACTTACGTCATGCAGGTCACATCGAACGGCGGGTTTCGTGACGTGGAATGGCGGGAAACCAGCCTGGTTCGGGTAGGAGGCAGCCAGGTTGCGGCCTCTTGGCTTCGCACCCCTGACGGACCCCGGGTACGTGTGGCCGAGATCATGTCCTTTCCAGTCGAACCCTACGTCAACACGGGACCTATGAGCTGCCCGGAAGCGTGACGAGGATGCGGCAGCCCCGAGACGATTCGGCCACCCCGATCCGCCCGCCGTGCAGCTCCACGGCCCAGCGGGCGATCGCCAGGCCCAGACCGGTGCCGCCGTCGCCGCTGCGGGCGCTGCCCCGGTTGAACCGCTCGAAGACCCGGTGGCGCTCGGCCTCCGGGATCCCGGGCCCTTCGTCGCGGACCTCCAGCGCCAGGCTGTCCGGCGGGTCCCCGGCCCGGGCCCGGACGGTGACCCGGCCGTGCGGCGGGCTGTGCTTGACCGCGTTGTCGATCAGGTTGGCCACCACTTGGTGCAGCCGCTCGGCGTCGGCGTACGCGCACAGGTCGGGCGGGAAGACGTCCAGGTGGAGGTGGACGTCGTTGCGGGTGTGCCCACCGGAACCGGAGAGCAGCCCCGGCCGGCCGGCGGCCGCCAGCCCCGACTCCTTCAGCACCCCGGACAGGTACGGCCACACCTCGAAGCGGCGGGCCCGCAGTGGCACCACCCCGTTGTCCACCCGGGACAGGTCCAGCAGGGTCTCCACGAGCCGGCCGAGGCGCTCGGTCTGCTTCAGCATGGTGCGCATGGTCTCCGGGTCGGCGGCGGAGACCCCGTCGACGACGTTCTCCAGCACCGCACGCAGCGCGGCGATCGGTGTGCGCAGCTCGTGCGAGACGTTGGCGACGAGTTCCTTGCGGTGCCGGTCCACGGCCTCCAGGTCGTCCGCCATCAGGTTGATGGTGGAGGCCAGGTCACCCAGCTCGTCGCGGCGTCCGGCGCCTCGCACCCGCCGGGTGAAGTCGCCGTGGGATATCGCCCGGGCCACCGTCGTCATGTCGTCCAGCGGCGCCGTGAGGCTGTGCGCGACGAACTGCGTGATCAGCATCGAGGCGATCACCGAGAAGACGGTGATGAACCGCAGCTCGGTGTCGGTGCGCAGGGCCACCAGCAGCAGGCCGGTGGTGATGAAGACCGAGACCACCACGAGCGTGCCGAGCTTGGTCTTGATCGAGAACGGCGAGAAGGGCCGCAGCCCGCCGGTGTGCCGCTGGTGCCGCGGTGGTCCCTCCGCCCGGCCGTTCACGGCTGGGCCGGGGTCTCCAGGGCGTACCCGACGCCGTGGACCGTACGGATCCGCTCGGCGCCGATCTTGCGCCGCAGGGCCTTGATGTGGCTGTCGACGGTACGGGTGCCCGAGGCATCGGCCCAGTCCCAGACCTCGGCCAGCAGCTGCTCCCGGGACAGCACCGCCCGCGGAGTCCCGGCCAGGCACACCAGCAGGTCGAACTCGGTCGGGGTCAGGTGGACGTCCTCGGTCTGCACCCGCACCCGGCGCTGCGCGTGGTCGATCTCCAGGTCGCCCAGGCGCAGGGTGGCGCCGCGCGGGGTGTGCGCGGCGATCGTGGCCCGCTCCACCCGCCGCAGCAGCACATGGACGCGCGCGGCCAGCTCGCGCATGGAGAAGGGCTTCGTCATGTAGTCGTCGGCGCCGACTCCCAGCCCGACCAGCAGGTCGGTCTCGTCGTCCCGGGCGGTGAGCATCAGCACCGGGACCGGGCGCTGCGCCTGGACCCGGCGGCAGACCTCCAGCCCGTCGAAGCCGGGCAGCATGACGTCGAGGACCAGCAGCTCGGGCAGCCAGCTCTCCGCCGCGGCGACGGCCGCCGGGCCGTCGGCGGCCGTCTGCACCTGGAAACCCTCGGCGCGCAGCCGGGCCGAGATGGCCTCCGCGATGGTGCGGTCGTCCTCGACGACGAGCACACGCCGCTGGGCACCGGGTGTTGCCGCGGCGCCGGTGTGGGTGGTGTGTGTCTGTTCCATGTCCGCCCCTGAAGATCCCGCTGAATGGGGTGCAGCGTAGAGGAGGCTCCGGCCTGCGGCTACGTGGGGTTCGGTCACGGCATATGCGGTGGACCTGAGTAAATGGAATGGGTTGTACCGGGTGTGCGCCCCGCCACGGGACCGGATTCCGGCGGGCGGCAGCGGTGCGCCCGGCCGCGCGGACTCCCGGTCCGGCCGCCGCGGGAACTCACTCCTGGGTGAACGGCGGCAGCGCCTCCGCCACCTTCGTCAGGGCCGGCGGCAGGGACCCCTGGTCGCCCGCGACCTCGTACCCGCCGTGCACGAAGGCGTAGAAGAAGCCGTCGTAGACCGTGGGGCCGCCCGTGGCGATCCTGGGCTGACGGGCGAAGTCCGCCTCCCGGAGCGCGGTGCGCAGCGCCGCCAGCTCCGGCTCCGACAGCCTTCCGGTGCCTTCCGGCTTCGCCTTCGCGTCCAGCCGGGACCAGGACCCGTCACCCTTCACGATGAGAGTGTGGGTCTCGCCCGCGAAGCCCCCGCTGCGGGTGACCCGGACCAGGGTCTCGCCGGGGGCGGGCACCGCACTCGCGCCGGGGCTCGCGCCTGTGTCGGGGGCCGCGCTCGTGCTCGTACGCGCGCTGGCGCTCGCGCCCGCCCCCGTGGAGCCCTGCGGCGGCGCGTCGTCGCCACCACCGGAATCGGACGGTCCGCACCCCGCCAGGACCACCCCACCCAGAAGCACCGCCGCCACTGCCCGGAACGCGCGCACACCCACCTCCGCAGACACTCGGGTCCACCCCCGAGTATGGAGTCCGCACCCTCGATCCGACAGCTTCAGGAGGCCGCCATCCGACGCATCGCGCCATGGCGGACGCTCCCGCCGCTGCTCGCCGCGGCCCTCGGCCTCTGGGGCCTGGAGCGGGGCGGCAGCATGTGGCGCGACGAGTCCGTCACCTGGCAGGTGGCGCACCGCGCGCCCGGCGCAATCCTCGATCTCCTCGGCCGGGTCGACGCCGTGCACGGCCTGTACTACGTCCTCATACACGGAGTGTTCCAGGTCTGGGACGGCGGCCTGTGGGCACTGCGGCTGCCCTCCGTCGCCGCCACCACCCTCGCCGCCGCGGGCGTGGCTGCCGTCGCGCACCGGCTCGTGGGGGAGCGGGCCGCACTCCTCGCCGGCTGCGTGTACGCCGTCCTCCCGCCCGTCCAGGCGTACGCGCAGGAGGGCCGCTCGTACGCACTCGTCGCGGCCGCCGTGGTGTGGTCCACGTACCTGATGCTCCGCGAACGCTGGGTCGCCTACAGCGCCGTCCTGCTGATCGGCTGCTGGCTGCACGAGTTCGCCGCGCTGGCGCTGCTCGCCCACGCCTTCACCGCCCGCCACGCGCGCGGATGGCGGTGGAGCGCCGCGGCCGTCGCGGCCCTGCTGCTGCCGCTCGCCGTGGTCAGCGTGCGCCAGGCGCCGCAGCAGCTCGGCTGGCTCGGCCGGCCGAGCTGGCAGGACTGGGCCGCTTACGCCGTGGTGGGTGCCGCCTCCCTGCTCCTCGCGCGGGGCGCCCCCAAGGACCTCGTACGGGTCGCCCTGCCCCTGGTCCTGCTCCCGCCCGGACTGCTCATGGCGGTCTCGCTGGTCAAACCCTGGTACGTCGACCGGTACGTGCTCTACGCGCTGGCCGGGCCCGCCCTACTGGCCGGCGCCCGGCTCGCCGCCGCCCGCGGATGGTGGCCGTGGGTGCTGGCCGGCGCCCTGCTCGTGCCGTTCGGCGTCTGGTCGGTGTGGCTGCGCACCCCGGAGAGCCGCAAGGACGACGTCCTCGCGGTGGCCGCCGAGGTGCGGGAGCGGGCCCGCCCGGGGGACACGGTGGTGTTCATGCCCTCCCGCCGGCGCGAGTGGCTGCTGTCCTCGCCCGACGTCTACGCGGGCCTGCGCGACGCCGCCCTCGCCGCCGGCCCGGCCGCCTCGCACAGCCTCCAGGGCACCGAGCTGCCCCCGGAAGACATCCGCGCCGCCCTCCTCGCCTCGCCCCGGGTGATCGCCCTGCAGGACCCGGTGGGCCAGCCCCTGGACCCGTACCCGCGCGAGGAGGCCAAGCGGGAGGTGCTGGCCGGAAGCTTCGACCTCTGCTCGGTCACCGACGTGCGGGGCGCTCGGATCGCCGTCTACGCCCGGCCGGGCGGCTGCGCGGGAGCCTAGTGCCGTGGCCGGAAGGGGGTGCCGGCTCCCCGCACGGGCCCGCCGCCCGGGGCGGTTGAAGGCCCGGCGGGGGCGCGCCGCAGGATGGGGCCGACCGCGTCGTACCGCTGGCGGGCCGTGACACCGCCCGCGAGCCTCCAGGAGGTGCCGCCATGCCCATGCCCATGCCCCTGCCCGAGCCCGGCCGTCCCGAGCCCGACCGCGCGGGGTGCGGACCTGTCCGGTCCGGCCGGCCGGGGTCCCGCGAGCCCGGGCCCGCGCACCCGGGACCGCTGGTCGGCGCCGACTGGCTCGCGGCCCGGCTGGGCGCCCCCGGACTGGTCGTCCTCGACGCCTCCGTCGGCGTCCACCGCGCCGCCGGACGTCGCATTCCGAACGCCCGCCCCTTCGACCTGGACGGCCACCTCTCCGACCACGCGGCCCCCGTCCCGCACACCATGCCCGGCCCCGCCGCCTTCACCGAGGCGATGCGCTCCCTCGGCCTCCACGACACCGACACCGTCGTCGTCTACGACGGCGCCGGCCTCTACTCCAGCGCCCGCGCCTGGTGGATGCTGCGCGCCACGGGCTTCGACCGGGCCGCCGTCCTGGACGGCGGCCTGCCCGCCTGGACGGCGGCCGGACTGCCCGTCGAGACCACCGGCCCGCGGTACGAGGGCCCGCGCGGCTCCTTCACCGCCCGGCCCCGTCCGGGGCTGCTGATCGACGCCGAGGCCGTCGCCGCGGCCCTGGTCGACCCGGACTCGGCCGTACTGGACGCCCGTACCCGCGAGCGCTTCGAGGGCACCGCCCCCGAACCCCGTCCGGGCCTGCGCGGCGGCCACATGCCGGGCGCCGTCAGCCTCCCGTTCGGCGAACTCCAGCGCCCCGACGGCCTGATGCGCCCGCCCGGGGAACTGCGCGCGGCCTTCGAGGCGGCCGCGGGCGGCCGCGAAGGCCTCCGCTTCAGCTGCGGCTCCGGGGTGACCGCGTGCGTCCTGGCCCTGGGCGCCGACCTCGCCGGCTACCGGGACCTGGCGGTGTACGACGGCTCCTGGAGCGAGTGGGGCCTGCCCTCGCCGTCCCGTCCGGTGGCCACCGGCCCCGGCCGGTGACGGCGGGTGCGTGCCGCCCGCCGCCGGGACCGCCCGGGAGGCCACCGTGTGCCCGTTCGCCCCAGGCGAACAGGAGTGGGGGAACACTGAGGCGCGCAGATGCATTGAGTCGGCATAGCTCAACTTCACTGCCGGAGGGAAGATCATGGCTTCGACGTCCATAACGCTCACCCTGCCCGTGCTGCCGCTCGACGACGAGGTCGTGCTGCCCGGAATGGTGGTCCCGCTGGACCTGTCCGACGCCGAGGTGCGAGGAGCCGTCGAGGCCGCCCAGGCCGCGGCGGGCCGGGGGTCCCTCCCGGCGGCGTCCGGGGGAGGGAAGCCCCGGGTGCTGCTCGTGCCGCGGATCGACGGCAGGTACGCGGCGACGGGCGTGCTCGGAACCGTCGAACAGGTCGGGCGGCTTTCCGGCGGCGACCCCGGCGCGCTCATCCGCGGCCTCGGCCGCGTCCGTATCGGCGCCGGTACCACCGGACCCGGGGCCGCGCTCTGGGTCGAGGGCGAGACCGTGGACGAGAGCGTCCCCGATCCGCTGCCGGGCGCCGCGATCGAGCTCGTCAAGGAGTACAAGGCCCTCGCCACCAGCTGGCTCAAGAAGCGCGGGGCCTGGCAGGTCGTGGACCGCGTCCAGCAGATCGAAGGGGTCTCCGCGCTCGCGGACAACTCCGGCTACTCGCCGTTCCTGACGGTCGAGCAGAAGGTCGAACTGCTGGAGACCGCCGACCCGGTGGCCCGCCTCAGGCTCGCGGTCAAGGCGCTCAGCGACCACCTCGCCGAACAGGACGTGGCCGAGTCCATCGCCAAGGACGTCCAGGACGGCGTCGACAAGCAGCAGCGCGAGTTCCTGCTGCGCCGCCAGCTGGAAGCCGTGCGCAAGGAACTGCGCGAGCTGAACGGCGAGAAGGACGGCGAGGAGTCCGACGACTACCGGGCCCGCGTCGAGGCCGCCGACCTCCCGGAGAAGGTACGCGAGGCCGCGCTCAAGGAGGTCGACAAGCTGGAGCGGTCCAGCGACCAGAGCCCCGAAGGTTCCTGGATCCGCACCTGGCTGGACACGGTGCTCGAACTGCCCTGGAACGAGCGCACCGAGGACCGGTACGACATCCGGGGCGCCAGGGCCGTGCTCGACGCCGAGCACGCCGGTCTGAGCGACGTGAAGGACCGGATCACCGAGTACCTGGCCGTCCGCAAGCGCCGCAGTGAGCGCGGCATGGGCGTCGTCGGGGGCCGGCGCGGGGGCGCCGTGCTTGCGCTCGTGGGCCCGCCCGGAGTCGGAAAGACCTCGCTGGGCGAGAGCGTGGCCCACGCCATGGGACGCAAGTTCGTCCGCGTCGCGCTCGGCGGCGTACGGGACGAGGCCGAGATCCGCGGCCACCGCCGGACCTACGTCGGCGCCCTGCCCGGCCGCATCGTCCGGGCCGTCAAGGAAGCCGGATCCATGAACCCCGTGGTCCTGCTCGACGAGATCGACAAGGTCGGCTCCGACTTCCGGGGAGACCCGGCCGCGGCCCTGCTGGAGGTCCTCGACCCGGCCCAGAACCACACCTTCCGGGACCACTACCTGGAGGTCGAGCTGGACCTGAGCGACGTCGTCTTCCTGGCCACCGCCAACGTGTTGGAGGCCATCCCGGAGGCCCTCGCCGACCGCATGGAGCTCGTCCGCCTCGACGGCTACACCGAGGACGAGAAGGTCGTCATCGCCCGCGACCACCTGCTGCCCCGCCAGCTGGAGCGCGCCGGGCTCGCCGCCGACGAGGTGGTCCTGGAAGAGGACGCGCTGCGCAAGCTGGCGGGGGAGTACACCCGTGAGGCGGGCGTGCGCACCCTGGAGCGGGCGATCGCGCGGCTGCTGCGCAAGGTCGCCGCCCAGCACGAACTGGGCGAGCGGGAACTGCCCCACCGCATCGGGGCCGGCGAGCTGCGGGGCCTGATCGGGCGTCCGCACCACGTGCCCGAGTCCGCCCAGGACCCGGCCGAGCGGCGCACCGCCGTCCCCGGAGTGGCCACCGGCCTCGCGGTCACCGGCGCGGGCGGCGACGTGCTGTTCGTGGAGGCCTCGCTGGCCGACCCGGAGACGGGCGCGGCCGGACTGACCCTCACCGGCCAGCTCGGCGACGTGATGAAGGAGTCGGCGCAGATCGCGCTGAGCTTCCTGCGCTCGCACGGCGCCGAACTGGAGCTCCCGGTGGCCGACCTGAAGGACCGGGGCGTGCACATCCACTTCCCGGCCGGAGCGGTGCCCAAGGACGGCCCGAGCGCGGGCATCACCATGACCACCGCCCTCGCCTCGCTGCTGTCCGGGCGGCAGGTCCGCACGGACGTGGCCATGACCGGCGAGGTCTCGCTGACCGGACGGGTCCTGCCGATCGGCGGGGTCAAGCAGAAGCTGCTCGCCGCTCACCGAGCGGGGCTGACCACCGTCGTCATCCCCAAGCGCAACGAGGCCGACCTGGACGACGTCCCGGCGGAGGTGCTGGAGGGACTGCAGGTGCACCCGGTGACCGACGTCCGCCAGGTGCTGGAGCTGGCCCTGGAGGGTGCGCAGGCACCGGTCGCCGCCATCGCCTGACGGCCCGCCGCCCGACGGTGCAGGACGGCCCGGTGGCCCGCTGCGGCGGGGTCCCGGGCCGTCGCCGCACCCGCTGCGAAATACTGGGCCCCACCCACCGGGGTGCCACACACAGCAGAAGGAGCGGGACGTGCGCGGGAGTGAAGACCAGGAGTTCCTTGCCCTGGAGCGGGAGCTGTCCGTCTTCCTCCGGCGGGCCCGCGCCTCCTCCGGCGAGATGGCCCGGGAGCTCCACCCCGAACTGGAGCCCGCCGCGTACGGGCTGCTCGTACGGCTGGAAGCGGCCGGCCGGCAGCGGGCCACCGACCTCGCCGCCTACTTCGGCGTCGGCAAGGCCACGATGAGCCGACAGCTGCGGGCCCTGGAGGTGCTGGGTCTGGTCGCCCGCGAGCCGGACCCCGCCGACGGGCGGGCCTTCCTGGTCGGGCTCACCGAGGAGGGCCGCGAGCGCTTCCTGCGGGTGCGCGGCGCGCGGCGCGAGCAGTACATGCGCAAGCTCGCCGGCTGGGACCGCGGCGAGGTGGCGGAACTGGCCCGCCTGCTGCACCAGTTGAACGCCGGCACGGAGTAGCCGAGCCCCGGCCGCAGCGGCGTCGGGCCCGTCTCCGGTCGGCCGGACGCGGCGCGAAAGTCACCGATCACGGCCTGGCCATAGCCCGGCCCGGCACCGCTTTTGGGGCCGACGGCCTCCCCTCCATCCCGATCTCCGCACTGACCCCGGGCCAGTGCCCGCCGAGAGCTGAGAGCTCAGAGCTCCGCGTAGACGGCCGATGCGTCGTCGTGCCGCTTGTGCCGGGCCGTCGGGCGGGCAGGGTCGGACTCCACGGCGCGGACCCGGTCGATCAGGCCCTCCGCACCCTCCTTCCGCAGCACCGACAGGCACTGCGCCCAGTCGCCCTCGCCGAACGTGTCCGTCCACCGGCTCGCCCCGTCCGTCAGCGCGGCGACCGCCCGCACCCGCCCGCGCGGGGTCCGCCCCGTGATCGCCCGGGCCGCCACCGTCGGGTCCGTGGCCGCCGTGAAGAAGCCGCCCTCGGCGTTGCGCAGGGCGTCCGTCGCGGCCACCGAGCGCAGCACCTCCCGGGGCAGCCGGTCCAGCCGGTCGTCGAGCACGGCCGTCACCTCACCCCCGGGCGCCTGGAGGAGGAGTACCGAGTCCGAGAGCACGAGGTGCTCCACGTACGTCTCGTCCCAGCGGACCACGACCACCGTCGCCTGCGGGGTGCGTACGTGAGAAAGGTCACAGGTGTCGCGGTGGGCCTCGGCCGTGGCGCGGACCGCCTCGGCCAGGATCAGGTCCAGCGGCATGTCCCCTCGCGAGGCGGACAGTTCGGTCAATCGGCCGCCGAGCCGGGCTGTGAACCACGGAACCCCGTGCACGCACCCGTCGCCGCCCGCCGGCGGGGTGACTCCGTCGAGGGCCACGAGGACCCCTCCTCCCGCGGCGGGTGTCGAGGCCGACAGCCAGTCCTCATTGGGGCGTTCCGGACTGCCGGGAGCCGTGGCGAGGTCGATGCGCATACGGACATTCTGCCCGGTGGCGCCCCGGAAGGCGGGCTTGGTGCGTACCAAGAGGGGGAGAGGCCGGTGCCCCCGCGGGCGAGCCGCCCGGACCGGGGCCGGCAAGACCCCGGTGCGGGACGGCCGATGTGGGCGGGCATACTGCCAAGGCCGCATCGATCTTTCAACCACCTGTCCACGGAACCGCTCTGGGGCCGGGTGTCCGAGTTTGGCCGCCAACTCATCCGTGATGTTCACTCGTTCGAGTGGCCGGGTGGGCGATGTGCGGCTCTCTCCCCAACACGCTGCAAAGGTCTGAGGCGGTACGAGGGGGGCAGGGGGCGTTTACTTGTTGACCGGCCGTTACCTCGGCCACACGAGTAGACGAGCATAAGCACACGTACAGGATTGCGAGCACCGGTGCAGAAGAAGCGGTCTCGGAACAGGGGGCACCTCCCAGCGGTAGCTGGGGGAGGCACCGCCGCCGAAGGCCCGGCCCCCGCAGGACGCCGCGTCCGCGTGCGCAGCCGGCTGGTCGTCGGTGTCGCCGTCGCGGGACTCACCGTCCTCGTGGCCGGCACCCCCGCCGTCGTCACCGCTGCCAGGGAGCTGAACGACTCCCAGCGGCTGGTCACCCTCGCCGAGCAGACCGGCCAGATCCTCACCCTCACGCACGTTCTCGCCGACGAGCGCGACGCCGTCGTCGAGTACGCGGCCAAGGGCCGACCCGGCGCAGCCAAGGCCGGACTCCAGGACCGCCTCCTGCGTACCGACCGGCAGATCGCCGAGGCCGTGGGCGTGGTCGACGAACCCCTCGCCATGGCCCTCGCCCGCGTCGGGTCCGTCCGCACCGAAGCCATCGACGGCAAGGGCAGCGCCCTCGACGCCCACCAGGCCTACACCGGCGTCATCACCGAACTCCTCGCCCCGGGCACCCGGCTCGCCGAGCTGACCCCGCCGCGCGCCGGGGCCGCCCTCATCACCACCCGTCCGCTGGCCCCCCTCGGCCAGGCGGTGGAACAGGCCTCGGCCACCCGCGGACTGCTGCTCGGCGCGCTGGCCGTGCCCCGCAGCGAGCAGCCCGTGCCCCGCGGCGAGCAGGCCTCGGGCTCGGCCACCGTCGATGAACTCACCGCCGCCGCGCAGCGCTCGCGCGTACGCGAGCAGGCGGCCCTCGACGACTTCGCCCGGGTCGCCCGCCCCGACGTGCGCCAGACCCTCACCGCCACCGTCACCGGCCCCGAGGTCAAGGCGGCCGACGACTACCTCAAGAGGTTCACCGACCGGCCCACGCAGGCCACCCCCGACCGCAAGACCGACGGTGCCGCCGTCGGCGCCGCGCTCACCTCGCGCATCGACCGGATGCGCACCGTCGAGGCCACCCTCGCCGGACAGCGGGCCTCCGCCCTCGCCTCCCTGCGCGACGACGACGTCGCCCGGCTGGAGATCCTGGTCGCCCTGCTCGGCCTGCTGTTCCTCGTCGCCGTCGGATTCGCCACCGCCGTCGCCCGCTCGCTGACCCGCCCCCTGTCGGTCTTGCGCCGCGGAGCGGAGCGGCTGGCGACGCCCGAAGGCTCCGTGGAACCGGTGCGATTCACCGGCCGCAACGACGAGTTCGCCGAGGTCGTCCGGCACCTTAATGCCGTACGTGACCAGACGGTCTCCCTGCACACCCGGATCGCCGGGCTCGACGCCGACCGGCGCCGCATCATCGGCCGCAACGAGGCGCTCGCCTCGGGCCGCGAGGCGCTGGAGGAGGAGCTGACGAAGCTGCGCGCCGGGCTGGAGGAGCACCGCCGCATCATGTCGACGACCTCCGTCTCGCTCTCGCTGCGCACGCTGGGCCTGGTCGAGCGCCAGCTCGCCGTCATCGAGGAACTGGAGTCCAAGGAACAGGACCCCGACCGGCTCGCGACCCTCTTCAAGCTCGACCACCTGGCGACCGTGATGCGCCGCCACAACGAGAACCTGCTGGTTCTCGCCGGGCAGGAGCACGGCCACGGACAGGCGGCGCCGGTGGCGCTCGTCGACGTGATGCGGGCCGCCGTCAGCGAGATCGAGCGCTACGAGCGCGTCGACCTCGCGGCACTGCCCTCGTACACGCAGGTGGCCGGGCACGCCGCCGACGACATCTCGCACGTGCTCGCCGAACTGTTGGAGAACGCCACGACGTTCTCACCGCCGGACGTCAAGGTGAAGGTGTCGGGCTGGACGCTCGACAACGGCGACGTCGTGCTCTCCGTCGTCGACGAGGGCATCGGCGTCACCGAGGACCGCCTGCAGGCGCTCAACGCCCGGCTGTCCACGCCCGAGGCGTACGACGAGGAGCCCGAGGAGGATCACGGCCTGGGCCTCGGCCTGTACGTCGCCGGGCGGCTCGCGGCACGGCACGGCGTCACCGCGGAGTTGCGCGGCGCGCGGCACGGGGGGACCGAAGCCCTGGTGGTCGTCCCCGCGGCGCTGCTGCCCGCCACCCCGCCGGCCTCGCCCGTCCACCACCTGGCCACCCCGGGTGCGCCCATCCTGCACCTGCCGGGCGTGATAGCGGAGGCGAACGAGAACACCCTCCAGGCCCGTCGGCGCGGTGCGCACGCCGCCCCCGAGGCCGACGCCGCCGACCCCGACCCGAAGCCCGCCCGCCCGGTGGCCGACCCGGACCCCGCCGATCCCACGGAGCAGGCCGTCCCGGCCGAGCCGGTCACGCCGGTCACCCTGGCCGAGGCCTTGGCGACCGCTGCGGAGGCCCCCTCCGGTGGAGGTCTCCCGCCCGCCGACGAGGTCTTCACCGCGGCCCCGACCGCGGACACGCCGTCGCCGACGGACGCCCCGCCCGCCGACCAGGTCTTCACCGCCGAGCCCGCCGAGCCCGCCGAGCCCGCCGAGCCCGCCGAGCCCGCCGAGCCGGACCCGGCCGTGGCTCCCGCGGGGGAGCAGCTCGTCGCGCGTATCGTCCACGACGCGGACGCGGCCGACTTCACCCTGCCGGATCCGGCCGAGCCCGCCGAGCCCCCCGCAGGGGACGCGCACGCCCACGCCCCCGCCGAGGCCGACTGGCTCCCCCGCCAGGGCAGCCACCCCGCCGACCCTGCAGACGGCGGCGGCCCCGTCACCGCCAAGGGCCTGCCGAAGCGCACCCCGCGCACCGTCGCTGCCCCGCGCAGGGAGGACGTACGGCCCCAGCAGCCGCACCGGGTCGACGCCGAAGAACTGCGGCGCCGGCTCGGGGGCTTCTACCAGGGAGCCCAGGACGGCCGACGCGTCGCCGCCGCCGAGCTGGCGAAGGACCTGGCGCCGGACCGGGGGCGGGAAGAGAGCAATACCGACCAGGGGGACAGCGCACAGGAGGCACGCACATGACCGCGCCCAGTACGTACGGACTGAGCACCCAGGCCCGCAACCTGCAGTGGCTGCTGACCGACCTGGTCGAGGAGGTGCCCGGCGTCAACTCCGTCGCGGTCGTCTCCTCGGACGGGCTGCTGCTCCTGTCCTCCGACTCCGGAGCGGGCGGCGCGGGCGAACGGCAGGAGACGCCGGGGCCCAAGGGGCCACGGGGAGCGTCCGCCGACCTCGCCACGATCGTCTCCGGTCTCGGCAGCCTCACCACCGGGGCGGCCGCCCTCATGGAGTTCGGTGCCGTCAAGCAGACCATGGTGGCGATGGAGCACGGCTCGGTCTTCGTCATGGCCATCAGCGACGGCTCGCTGCTGGGCGTGCACGCCGCGCCCGACTGCGATATGAGCGTCGTCGCCTACCACATGGCCCTGTTCGTCGGCCGCGCCGGACACGTCCTGACCCCCGAAGTCCGCAGCGAGCTGCGCCAGTCGATGGAGAACACCCCGTGAGGAGACCGGCCGCCGACCGACTCCCGATACGCGGAGCCGACCGCCGTCCCGCCCGCGTCCGCCCGTACTCCCTGACGGGCGGACGGACACGGTTCACCCAGGTCCTGAACGTCGAGACCTTCGTCGCCGCCCTGGACACCAAGGCGTCCGAACCGCAGAAGCCCGATCGCATGCCCGAGATGCCCGCCATCGTCGAGGTCTGCCGGCGCATGCGCACGATCGCCGAGATCGCCGCACTGCTGAAGCTGCCGCTCGGCGTGGTCCGCGTCCTCGTCAGTGACCTCGCGGACCAGGGAAGGATCCGCGTCTACGGAACGGGCCACGGCTCCGGCCGGCCCGAACGCGCGCTGCTGGAAAGGGTGCTCGGTGGCCTTCGCCGTCTCTGACAGACCGGAGCTGGACGACGAACCGGTCCAGCCCTGGCAGTACGACCGCTCCCGCGCCCCCGTCGCCGTCAAGGTGCTCGTCGCGGGTGGCTTCGGCGTCGGCAAGACCACCTTCGTCTCCTCCGTCTCCGAGATCACCCCGCTGCGCACTGAGGCGGTGATGACCCAGGCCAGCGTCCCGACGGACGACTTGTCCGGAACCCCGGACAAGCACACCACCACCGTCGCCATGGACTTCGGTCGCGTCACGCTCGACGACGACCTCGTCCTCTACGTGTACGGGACCCCGGGCCAGGAACGGTTCTGGTTCATGTGGGACGACCTGGTGCGCGGAGCCATCGGCGGGCTCGTCATGGCCGACACCCGCCGCCTGCGCGACTGCTTCCCCGCCCTGGACTACTTCGAGAGCTCCGGGCTGCCGTACGCCGTCGCCGTCAACCACTTCGAGGGCTCGCACGCCTACGAGCCCGAGGACGTGCGTGACGCGCTCAGCGTCCCACCGCACGTACCGGTGGTGATCATGGACGCGAGAGAGCGCCGAACGGTGATCGAATCCCTGCTGGCGCTGGTGGGCCACGCCCTCGACAGCACTCCCGAAGAGAGGACCTGAGAGATGCGCAGGATACTCGTCGTCGGAGCCGGCCAGTCCGGTCTCCAGCTCGCTCTCGGGCTCCAGGCGAAGGGGTACGAGGTCACGCTCATGTCCAACCGGACCGCGGACGAGATCCGCACCGGACGGGTCATGTCCACCCAGTGCATGTTCGACACCGCGCTCCAGCACGAACGCGACCTCCGGATCAACTTCTGGGAGCGGCAGGCCCCCAGGATCGAGGGCCTCGGCGTCTCGGTCGCCGCCCCCGACGGCAGCCGTCCTATCGACTGGCTCGGCCGGCTCAAGGGCTACGCGCAGTCCGTCGACCAGCGCGTGAAGATGGCCGGCTGGCTGGACACCTTCGCACAGCGCGGCGGACAGCTCGTCATCCACGGGGCGTCCGTCGCCGACCTGGACTACTTCTCCCATACCTACGACCTGGTGCTGGTGGCCGCCGGCAAGGGTGAGCTGGTGTCCATGTTCGGGCGGGACGCGGCGCGTTCCCCGTACGACGCCCCGCAGCGCTCGCTCGCCGTCTCCTACGTGCACGGGCTCGGGCCGCGCCCGGAGCACCCCGAGACGGAAGCGGTCCGTTGCAACCTGGTCCCGGGCGTCGGTGAACTGTTCGTCATGCCGACCCTGACGACCTCGGGCCGGGCGGACATCCTCTTCTGGGAAGGTCTCCCCGGTGGTCCGCTCGACGTCTTCGAGGGCGTCAAGGACCCGGCGGAACACCTCGCTCTCACCCTGGAGCTGATGGAGAAGTACACGCCGTGGGAGTACGCCCGCGCGACGAAGGTGGAGCTGACGGACGCGGGCGGCACGCTCTCCGGCCGGTACGCGCCGGTCGTCCGCAACCCGATCGGGCGTCTCCCCGGCGGCGGGCTCGTCCTCGGTGTGGCCGACGTGGTCGTCGCCAACGACCCCGTCACGGGCCAGGGCTCGAACTCCGCGTCGAAGTGCGCCGCCTCGTACCTGTCCTCGATCCTCATGCACGGGGACAACCCGTTCGACGAGGCGTGGATGAAGGCGACCTTCGACAAGTACTGGTTCACCACGGGCAAGCCGGTGACCCAGTGGACGAACGCGATGCTCGGCGTGCCGCCGGAGCACGTGCTCAACCTGATCGGGGCGGCGGGACAGCTCCAGCCGGTGGCGAATCGATTCGCCAACGGCTTCGACAACCCGGCCGACTTCGACGCCTACTTCTACGACCCCCAGGACGCGGCGGACTACCTGGCCGAGGTCACCGCAGCCGCGGCCCCGTCCTCGGCGGGCGCTTCCTCCGCGGAGTAGCCGGCGTCGTCCGCCGCCACGCCCGAGGTCTCGGGCAGCGGCGGCGGGGTGAACTCCGCCAGCGGAGCCCCGTCCGGGTCCGGCCGCACCGCCCCGAGCAGAGGGTTCGCGGCGATCGGTGAGACCTTCACGACGGACCCCGGCCGCGGCGCCTGGATCACCATGCCGTCACCCACGTACAGACCCACATGGGTGGCCTTGGGGAAGTAGACCACCAGGTCCCCCGGCCGCAACTGGTCCAGCGGCACCCTCGGGAGCTGCGCCCACTGCTCCTGACTGGTCCGCGGAATGCTCCGGCCGGCGTGCGCCCAGGCCTGGGAGGTCAGGCCCGAGCAGTCGAAGGACCCCGGCCCCTCGGCCCCCCAGAGGTACGGCTTCCCGATCTGTGCCGCCGCGTACCTGAGGGCCGTGCCGCCCGCGGCCGTGGGGGTGCCCGTGCGGGTGGGAAGGGCACCGGAGGCCACCAGGTCCCGCTGCGCCGCCGCGGTCTTCTCGGCCTCCCGCGCGCCCAGCCGGGTGAGCTGCTCCGGAGTCAGCGAGGCCAGCAGCCGCTCGACCTGTTTGAGCTGTGCGGCGACCTCCTCCTTGTGGGCCTTCTGCTGCGCCGCCAGCGTCTGCCGGGTGTCCAAGGCCTTGCGGGCCCGTACGGCGAGCGCGTCGGCCTCCTTCTCGCCCTGCGCGAGACGGCTCAGCGCGGCCGCCCGGCGGGCACCCTCGCGGGCGGCGAGCCGCCGCTGCTCCAGCGCCGCCTGGGGGTTTCCGGCCAGCAGCATCCGGGCGTAGGGGGACAGGCCCCGGCCACCCTGGTACTGCTCGCGGGCGAGCCGCCCGGCGAGGGCACGACCGGCGTCGAGGGCCGTACGCGCCCTGCCGAGTTCGGCGGCCCGCGACCGCTCCTCCCGTCGGCCCGCCTCCAGGGCGTCCTGCGTGCTCTTGTACGCCTCGGAGGCCTCCTCGGCCTTCTGGTACAGCCCCTGCAGGCGGGTGAGCAGCGCGCCGACGTTCTCCCCTTCGGGCAGACCGGGCTCGGCACCGGCGTCCTGGACCGGTCCGGCGACGAGGAGCGCTACGGCGATGCAGGCAGCGCGAAGCCCCCGATATGACATGGGATCACCTCCGAGAGCGCCGATGCTCCCACGTCCGGTATGACAAATCCCCCAACGGGGTCGGCCGGTCGCAGCGCGCCACTCGGTCGGGGGATACGGCCTCCCGGGAGCGGCAGCACCAGGCCCCGGGCTTGCGCCGCCCCGCGCCCCTCTTCTTCACCCGGCCGGTTCTCTCCCCCTCCCCGCCCCGAGCCCTTGACCTGCCGGGTGCCGTCAGCCGTTCAGGAGGCGGGTCTTCGCGGCCGTGAACTCCTGGGGGGTCAGGAGGCCCTCGCGGGCCAGGTCCGCCAGTTGGCGCAGTTCCGCGGCCAGGCCCGCGGGGGCCGCGGGGGTGGGGACGGGGTGGGATTCCCAGTACACCGCGTCGACCGGCTCCGGCTCGTAGTCGGGCTCGGGCTCGTCCATCGGATCCGGTTCCGGCTCCTCCAGGGGCTCCGCCTCCGCCGTCTGGATCTCTCGGGCCGGCAGGCCCCGGAGCGGGGGCTCCTCCGGGCGTACCGCGCCGGCCGTCTCCTGCGCCGCGCCCGAGGCCCGGGCCAGCAGGCCCCGCAGCAGCGGGGATCCCGCCGGTCGGTTCGCGGCGCGGACCGTCACTCCCATCGGCCGGATGAACATCAGGCCACCCCTGCCCGGGGGTCGGCGGGGACCCGGTCCGGCGGGATGCGGACCGAGCCCACGATCCGCCCGCCCGCCGCCCGTACGGCGATCGCCGCGTCCTCGGCCCACACGTGCTCTACCACCAGCAGCAGCGCGCAGCTGCCGCGGTCCAGCAGGTCGGCCGCCTCGTGCACGTCCTCCGGTCCGATCAGCCGGGCCGCGTCCCGTCCCGTCAGCAGGCCGTGCAGTTCCACGAACTCGTCGAACTCGGCGGCGAGGACCTCGCCCGAGGCCGTCTTCGTGGCGACGAGCCCGTCGATCAGCCGGACCACCCCCGTCTTGCGCAGCCCCGTCACGGCCTCGACGGCCGGTACCCGCAACTGCTCCTCCGGGAAGGCGAGGACGATGAATTCCACGGGTCCCATGCGCCTCGGCTCCTCACGTGCGACCGTTGATGACGACTCTTCGGCACACTATGACATAAGCGGACATAGCATCCGTCCGCTTGCTACGTTTCGGGGTATGACCGCTCTGACGGCGAAGGTGGCGGAGCCCTCGCCCCCGCCCCCCGAAGCCGGTGCGCCCACACGTCGGGGAGTCGAGCTGGCGCTCCTCACGGGCGCCGTCCTGATCTCCGTACTCGGTCACCTCCACGTCGGCCTCGCAACCACCGGCCGCATCCCCGACCCCGCAGACCGGTACGCCGTCGGCCTCGCCGCGGCAGCCCTGCTCGCGCACCTCGCCGTCCGGATCCGGGCCCCGTACGCCGACCCCCTCGTGCTCCCCATCGCCGTCCTGCTCAACGGGCTCGGCCTGGTGCTCATCCAGCGCCTCGACGCGGCCACCCCGGGCCACCCCACCGCCGACGACCAGCTCCTGTGGTCCGCCCTGGGCGTGGTGTTCTTCGTCCTCGCCGTCACGCTGCTGCGCGACCACCGGATGCTCCAGCGCTATGCCTACCTGTCCGTCGCCTGCGCCCTGGCGCTGATGCTGGTTCCCGTCTTCTTCCCGGCCGTCAACGGCGCCCACATCTGGATCCGCTTCGCCGGCCTCTCCTTCCAGCCGGGGGAGTTCGCCAAGATCCTGCTCGCCGTATTCTTCGCCTCCTACCTCGCCGCGAACCGCACGGCCCTGGCCCTGACCGGCCGCCGGCTCTTCTGGAAGCTGCGCCTCCTGCCGGGCCGTGTGCTCGGTCCGATCCTCGCGATCTGGCTGCTCAGTGTGGGCCTGCTCGTCCTGGAGCGGGACCTCGGAACCTCTCTGCTGTTCTTCGGCCTCTTCGTGATCATGTTGTTCACCGCCACCGGGCGGATCGGCTGGATCGCGATCGGACTGCTGCTCGCCGCCCTCGGCGCATACGCCGTCGGGACCTTGGAGCCCCACGTGAACAGCCGTGTGGACGACTGGCTGAGTCCTTTCGCCTCCATCGAGCGCGGCGAGGGCCCCGGCCAGCTCGCCCAGTCCCTCTTCGCCTTCGGTGCGGGCGGGCTCCTCGGGGCCGGCCTCGGCCAGGGCGATTCCTACCTGATCGGATTTGCCGCCAAGTCGGACTTCATCCTCGCCACCGCCGGCGAGGAGCTCGGACTCATCGGCCTCACCGCGATCCTGCTCCTCTACGGCCTGCTCGTCGCCCGCGGCTTCCGCGCCGGACTCGCCCTGCGTGACCCGTTCGGCCGGCTGCTGGCCACCGGCCTCGCCTCGATCGTCGCCCTCCAGGTGTTCGTCATCGCGGGCGGAGTCACCGGGCTGATCCCGCTGACCGGCATGGCCATGCCGTTCCTGGCCCAGGGCGGGTCCTCCGTCGTCACGAACTGGATCATCGTCGCCCTCTTGGTCCGGCTCAGCGACAGCGCCCGCCGGCCCCGTCCCGGGCAGGAGGCGGCCGAGTGATCCGCTACATCCGCTGGTGCGCGTACTTCTGCGCCCTGCTGCTGCTCGCCCTGCTGGTCAACATCGCACGGGTGCAGGTCTGGGAGTCCGCGGCCTACGGTGCGAATCCGGCCAACAAGCGCACCGCCATCGGGCGTTACGCCGAGCCGCGTGGGGACATCCTCGTCGACGGGCGGCCCGTCACCGGCACCCGAGACAGCGGCCAGCTGCTGCGCTACGAACGGACCTACACCAGCGGCCCGCTCTACGCGCCCGTCACCGGCTTCTCTTCCCAGACGTACGGGACCAGCTTCGTCGAGCGTGCCGAGGACGCCGTCCTGTCGGGCACGGACCCCGGGCTGTCGGCGTTCCCCCTCTGGTACGACCTGACCCGTGGGCGCCCGGCCGGCGGGGACGCCGCCACCACGGTCCGCGCCGCCGTGCAGCGGGCCGCGTACGCCGGACTCGGTGGCAAGCGCGGCGCGGTCGCGGCCCTGGAGCCGGCCACCGGGAGGATCCTCGCGCTGGTCAGCAGCCCCTCGTACGACCCCTCTGTGCTCTCGGGGACGGGGGCGAAGACGAAGGCGGCCTGGACCGAGCTGAACGAGGACCCCGCCCGGCCGATGCTCAACCGGGCGCTGCGGGAGACCTACCCGCCCGGCTCCACCTTCAAGATCGTGACGGCTGCGGCGGCGCTCGACGCGGGGGTGGTGACCGACGTGGACGCGCCGACGCGGACGCCGGACCCCTATCCGCTGCCCGGGACCAGCACCCTGCTGCCGAACGCGGCCAAGGGGTGCGAGGACGCCTCCATGGCCGAGGCGGTCCAGTGGTCGTGCAACACGGTGATGGCGAAGATCGGAGTGCAGGTCGGGCTGCGCGGGATGGTGGACGCCGCGCGCCGCTTCGGCTTCAACACGGAGGGGCTGCGGGTGCCCTCGTGGGTGTCCCGGTCGAACTTCGACACCGACATGAGCCCGGACCAGCTGGCACTTTCCTCGATCGGGCAGTTCAACACCACAGCGACACCGCTCCAGATGGCGATGGTGGCCGCGGCCGTCGCGAACGGCGGTGAGCTGGCCTCCCCGTACCTGGTGGAGCGGACGACCCGGGGCGACGGTTCCCCGGTCCGGCGTGCGGACCGGCGCAGCCTCGGGCGGGCCATGAACCCGGCCACCGCGCTGCGGATGCAGGAGCTGATGGTGAAGGTGGTGGAGAACGGCACCGGGAAGAACGCGGCGATCCCGGGTGCGGTGGTCGGCGGCAAGACCGGTACCGCCCAGCACGGCGTCGGCAACGCGGGGACCCCGTACGCCTGGTTCATCTCCTGGGCCCGCACGGAGGGCGCGGCCCTGCCGGCGGTGGCGGTGGCGGTGGTGGTGGAGGACGCGTCGGCGAACCGGGGGGACATCAGCGGCAACGGCGCCGCCGCCCCGATCGCGCGGGCGGTGATGGCGGCGGCGCTGGGCGCGAAGCCCTCGGATTAGGCCTCTGGTTCGTGCGGGGAGGGACGGGGGCTGCGCCGGTTCGGGTGCCCGGATCGGGGCGGGCACCGATCGCCGGAGCGGCGCAGCCGGGCTCGGCGGGACTCAGCGGGTCGGGTCGGTGCCCTCCCGGATGGCCGACTCGACCTCCGCGACCCGTGCCGACTCCTCGGCCGCGAAGCGCTCGCGGTCGAAGGCCTCGGCGATCTCCTCGTCCTGGCTCATCAGCAGGTCGAGGTTGGAGTCACCCATGTGGAAGACGCCCAGGTCCACGTACGCCCGCTGGAGCCGTTCGCCCCACAGCCCGATGTCCTTCACGCACGGCACGATCCGGCTGAACAGCAGTTTGCGGAACAGGTGCAGAAACTCGGACTGTTCGCTGAGGCGCTGCGCCTCCTTCGCCGGGATGCCGAAGTTCTCCAGCACCTCCACCCCGAGTAGCCGGTCCCGCATCAGGTAGCAGCCCTCGATCACGAACTCCTCGCGCTCGCGCAGTTCCGCGTCCGTCAGCTGCCGGTAGTGGTCGCGCAGCGCCATCCGCCCGAAGGCCACGTGCCGTGCCTCGTCCTGCATCACGTAGGCCAGGAGCTGCTTGGGCAGCGGCTTGGTGGTCGTGTCCCGGATGAGACCGAAGGAGGCCAGCGCCAACCCTTCGATGAGCACCTGCATGCCGAGGTACGGCATGTCCCAGCGGGAGTCGCGCAGGGTGTCGCCGAGCAGTCCCTGGAGGCTGTCGTTGACCGGGTACAGCATCCCGACCTTCTCGTGCAGGAAGCGCCCGAAGATCTCGGCGTGCCGGGCCTCGTCCATGGTCTGCGTGGCCGAGTAGAACTTCGCGTCGAGGTCCGGAACGGATTCGACGATGCGTGCCGCGCACACCATCGCGCCCTGCTCGCCGTGGAGGAACTGGCTGAAGTTCCAGGCGGTGTAGTGCCGGCGCAGGTCGCCCTTGTCCTTCTCGGTGAGCTTGGCCCAGTGCCGCGTCCCGTAGAGCGGCAGGGCCTCGTCGGGGGTCCCCAGCGGATCGTACGGGTCCACCTCGATGTCCCAGTCGATGCGCTTGGCGCCGTCCCACTGCTTGTCCTTGCCCTTCTGGTAGAGGGCGAGGAGCCGCTCGCGGCCGTCGTCGTACTCCCAGGTGAAGCGGGCGGAACCGGAGGCGGGAATCTGCCAGACGGCGTCGCCCGGGTCCTCGGTGTAGAGCTCGTGCGTCGACACTGACGCCCCCTCGTCTCACGTACTGCGGTGCAGGACCGGACAGTTGGCAGAGTCACACGTTGGTAGACGCAGGGTCAACAAGTAGTGCGCGAGGGATTGACGACCTTGCTGACAAGGAGTCTCATAAGCGATGACCGCCGGTAACTCGACGACGAGGTGTCCGAAGCCATGACGACCGTGACCGAACGAGCCGCGCTCAGGGACGCCCTCGGCCTCCTCAAGGACCGGGAGCAGACAGCCGAGCGCCTGCTCGAATCCTCGGCCAGGCACTCCTTCGACCCCGACAGGGAACTCGACTGGGACGCCCCCATGGTCGAGGGGAAGTACTACTGGCCGCCCGAACTGCTCTCCCTCTACGACACCCCGCTCTGGAAGAAGATGGGCGAGGAGCAGCGCATCGACCTCTCCCGCCACGAGGCGGCGGCGCTCGGCTCGCTCGGCGTCTGGTTCGAGATCATCCTGATGCAGCTGCTGGTGCGACACATCTACGACAAGTCGCTGACCAGCAAGCACGTGCGCTACGCGCTCACCGAGATCGCCGACGAGTGCCGCCACTCGATGATGTTCGCCCGCCTGATCGAGAAGAGCGGCAGCCCCGCCTACCCCGTCTCCCGCCTCAACCACAACCTCGCGCGGATCCTGAAGACCGTCTCCACCACGCCCGGGTCCTTCGCCTGCACCCTGCTCGGGGAGGAGATCCTCGACTGGATGCAGCGCCTGACCTTCCCGGACGAGCGCATCCAGCCGCTGGTGCGCGGAGTCACCCGGATCCACGTCATCGAGGAAGCCCGGCACGTCCGGTACGCCCGCGAGGAGCTGCGCCGCCAGATGCTGACGGCCCCGCGCTGGGAGCAGGAACTCACCCGCGTCAGCTGCGGTGAGGCGGCCCGCGTCTTCTCCCTCGCCTTCGTCAACCCCGCCGTCTACGACAACATCGGCCTGGACCGCCGCGAGGCGGTCGCCCAGGTCCGGGCCAGCGGCCACCGCCGCGAGGTCATGCAGGCCGGCGCCAAGCGGCTCACCGACTTCCTCGACGACATCGGCGTACTGCGCGGCGTCGGCCGGAAACTGTGGCAGAGCTCGGGCCTCCTGGCATAGGGAGGGGGCGGGGCACGGGCACCCGGGCGGACGGACGGGACGGCACGGGTTCCCGCGGTTCCCGGGTTCCCGCGGACTTGGCGGACGTCGGCCGCGGTCGGCCGCCCGCGGGCTACCCTGCGCTCATGACCGTACGCGCGTACCGCAGGCTGAGCGTCGAGGAGCGGCGGGCCCAACTCCTCGACGCGGCCCTCTCGCTGTTCGCGCACCGGGCCCCGGAGGAGGTCTCGCTCGACGACGTCGCGGAGGCCGCCGGGGTCTCGCGCCCGCTCGTCTACCGCTACTTCCCCGGCGGCAAGCAGCAGCTCTACGAGGCGGCCCTGCGCTCGGCGGCCGATCTCCTGGAGCTCTGCTTCGCCGAACCCCAGCAGGGCCCGCTGACCCGGCGGCTGTCCCGGGCCCTGGACCGCTACCTCGCGTTCGTCGACGAACACGACACCGGCTTCGCAGCCCTCCTCCAGGGCGGCAGCGTCGTGGAGACCTCCCGCACGACGGCGACGGTCGACGGCATCCGCCGGGCCGCCGCCGACCAGATCCTCCTCCACCTGGGGGTCCCGGCCCCCGGACCCCGGCTGCGCATGATGGTCCGTACCTGGATCACGGCCGTCGAGGCCGCCTCCCTCATGTGGATCGACGAAGGCAAGCAGCCCGAGGTGGACACCCTCCGCGACTGGCTGCTCGACCAGTTCATCGCCCTGCTGACAGCCACCGCCGCCACGGATCCGCAGACCGCGGCGGCCGCCCGGACCGCCCTGTCCCTGGAATCGGCGGACGGCCCGGTGGGGGACCTGGCCCGGCGCGTGATGCCGGTGGTCTCCGAGGCCGCCCACCTGCTGTGACACTGGTGGAGTGAGAAGCGAACCGACCCCCTTCGAGGGCGGCCCGATGGACGGCCGGGTCCTCCCGATCCTGACCGGCCCGACCGGACACCCGCCGAAGTGGTACGAGATCCCCGTCCCGACGCCGGACGGCCCGCCGACGGTGCTGCTGTACGAACGCGTCCCGGCGGGCTACTCCAAGCGGCTGGGTCTGCAGAAGGGCTGGAAGTACGCGTTCCGCCCCTCGGGCACCAAGCCGCGCCCCCGCTGGCCCTGGACCAAGCCCTCCCGCCCGCAGAGCTGACCCCCGGCCCGCCGCCGCGGCCGGCCGCCGGCGCGTGCCCCGCGGCGCCCGGGAACGGGGCCGCGGGGCCGGGCGGCGGCCCGTCAGGAACCCGGGAGAGTGAGGACCGCCAGGCCTCCGCCACCGTCCGCGGAGCGGAAGCGCAGCGTCGCGCCGATCGCCTCCGCCTGACCCGCGGCTATGGTCAACCCCAGCCCGTGCCCCTTCCCGCCGCTGCGGAAGCGCTGCGGGCCGTGTGCCAGCAGGTAGTCGGGGAAGCCGTCCCCGTGGTCCCGTACGGTCACCACCGTTCCGTCCACCGTCAGCACCACCGGCGCGCGCCCGTGCTGATGGGCGTTGGCCACGAGGTTCCCCAGGACCCGTTCCAGCCTCCGCCGATCCGTCTCCACATGGGCGTCCCGCAGGACGACCGCCTCGGTGTCCGTCCCGGAGGCCCGCACCACGCGCCGAGCCAGCCGCCCCAGCTGGTGCAGGTCGGTCTCCACCGCCTCGCTGCCCGAGTCCAGCCGGGAGATCTCCAGCAGGTCCTCCGTCAGCTGCCGCATCGTCCGGACCCGTTCGCGCACCAGCTCCGTCGGCCGGCCCTCCGGCAGCAGCTCCGACGCCGCCTGCAAGCCCGTCAGCGGAGTGCGCAGCTCATGGGCGACGTCCGCGGTGAACCGCCGCTCGCTCTCCAGCTTCGACTGCAGGCTCCCCGCCATCGTGTCCAGCGCCCCGGCGACCGTCGCCACCTCGTCCTGGCGCCGCGACGGTTCCTTCGTCCGCGGGTCGTCCACCCGGGCGTCGAGGTCGCCCCGCGTGATCCGCCGCGCCACGGTCGCCGTCTGGTGCAGCCGCCGCGTCACCCGGGTCACCGCGAAGGTCCCCACGAGCAGGGTCCCGCCGATCGCCAGCACCGACGACCCGATGATCGCCTTGTCCAGGCCGCTGATGGTGCGGGCGCTCTGCCCGTAGTCGACCACCGTCGCCAGGGCCCGTCCGTCCGCCGGGCCGGCCGCCCACATCGTGGGGCGACCGCGGTGCTCCGCCACGACCGTCCCCCGGTGCCCGCCGACCGCGAGCGCCCGCAGCTGCGGCGGCAGGCCCACCGGATCCAGGCCGGAACCGGGCGGCAGCGGCTCGCCCGCCTCGTACGCGTCCGTGACGTCGCTCAGCTTGCCCAACGCCTTCTCCCGCGCCGTGGCCACCGTCTGACGGGTCACCTCCACGTGCACGAGCGCTCCGAGGACCGCGGCCAGCGAGCAGCACATCACCGCGATGAAGCAGGCCGACTTCCAGGTCAGCGTGGCCGTCCAGGCAGGCAGTCGGAGCCGTCCCCGCCACAGCCCGGCCCGCGCCCGGTCCTCGTTCCCGCTGTTCCCGCTCCCGCGCGCCGTCACGGCCGGTCCGGTCCGGGACCGAGTCCGGTGCCCGGTCCCGTGCCCGGTCCGGTGCCCGACCCCGTGCGGGGTCCCGTGCCGGGCCCGGGCCCGGGCCCGCGGTCCTGCGGACCCTGCGGGTTCGCGGGCACCCGTACGATCTGCTCGCGCGTCGGCAGCATGGTGCGCTGCTTCTCCTCCCAGGACCAGGCGGTGATCAGCTCGTAGCCGCGGTTCCCGCTGGGTACCCGCAGGACCACGTCGTGCCCGGCCAGCTCCACCGAGACGACCGTCTGGGTGGTCGCCATGATCCGGTTGAGGCGGCCGTCGCGGTCCGCCGTGTAGACCCGTACGGACATCCTCCTGTCCGGGAACTCGATGCCGATGATCAGCTCGTCCCGGCCATTGCCGGTGAGGTCCCGGTAGTACGGCGCCAGCACCGGGCACGACGCGGGCCCCGTGTCCCCCCGCGCGCAGGTGTTGATCGCCGCGGCGGTCTCGGCCGGTATCCCGTCCGCACCCGACCTGGTCTTGGGGTGGGCCCGCAGCTCCGCCTGGACGAGCGCCACGGGATCGACCGCGTGCACGTCCTCGTCGGGGACGGGCGGGATCCCCTTCACGTACTCGGGTGGAGCCCCGGCCGGATCGGCCGGCGGCACGGTCGCCCCCGTGCGGTCGGGCCACAGGTGGACGGGCCCGCTCGCGGTCGCGGTCGCCCCGGCACCGACCAGCCCGCCGGTGTCGCCGCAGCCCGCCAGCAGCGGGAGCGCGGCGAGGGCCAGCAGCGGCGCGCGGGCCGGGCCGGAAACGGGAGAGCGGGAGCGGCTCGCCGCCCCGCCGAAAACGAACCTCTTCACGGCCCCCCAGTCCACAGCCCCCGTGCCCTTCTGCGCGCCCCGCCGCGACGGTCGATCACATCCACCCTATGCGGAGGTGTGCCCCCTTTTACCCGGGTGGCCGCCGGTGGTCGGAGCGCGGGCGGGAGCGCTGCCCGCCGTCCATGCGGCCGCCGACGGCGGTCAGCCGTCGGTACGCCCCCGACGCAGCATGGCGAAGCCGAGTCCGGCCGCGCCCACCGCCGCGATGCCGCCGCCCGCCGCGAGCAGCAGCACGCCCTCGCCGGGCCCGTCGGCCAGCGTACTCAGCCGCCGGCCCTCCGCGGACGCGGCCTCCAGGGCGCGGGTGTCGCCGGCGGCGGCCCGCTGCTCGGCCGAGACCGGGACGATCTGCCCGTCGCGCGTGCCGGTCTTGTGCCCGCCGCCCGCGACGGCGTGGCCGCCGCCCTGCACGATGGCACCGCCGACCCAGGAGGTCAGCCGGCCCGCGGGGTCCAGGGCCGCGTGCAGGCCGCCCGAGCCGTCGACGGCGATGACCCCGTCACGGCTGGTCAGGGTGGCCGCCCTGGTGCCGTCGACAGCCAGGATGTCGGCCTGGTAGCCGCCCTCGGCCGTCCGGTAGACCTTCGCCGTGGACACTCCGTCGGCCAGTTCGAGGCTCTTGACCAGAGTCCGCTGGGCGGCCGAGGAGTGCGCGGAGGCGGCCGCCGGCACCCCTTCGGCCAGAGCGGCAGCGGTGGGCAGCGCCAGCAGGCTGCCGGCACAGGCGGTCACGGCGGTGGCGCGAACGAGAGTGCGGCGGCGGGCGGTGCTCACGGAAAGTCCTTCGGTGCTGGTCGGGCCCTGGTGTCTCCAGGTGCGACCACCGTAGGCGGCGGCCGTTGCGGCGGCACCCCGTTCGTGTAACAGCGAAGTCGCAACAGCCCGTCGGAGTCGTTACACATCCGAGGGATTGCCGTGCGCCGCCCCGGCTGCTCACATGGACGGCGGGGGTGAGGGTGAATGCGCGGACTCAAGGTACTGCCCAGCGGCCGTCCCGGACGCGGTCGACTGTACGTCAACTTGCCCGACGGGCAGGCGGTCGCCTGGTACGACCGCCAGGCCAACCGGATCAGTGTCCTCGAAGACGACCACCGCGAGGCAGTCCTGGCCGCGCTGCGTCCCTACCTGAGCGGCACCGTCTCCATCGGGCCGCCACCGGTCCCGACCGCGGCCGACCTGCGCCGCCTGGCCATGCCGCCGGACGCGGACCTGGCACCGAACCGCCCCGGCGAGACCCTGCTGGGCGAGTTGGAGCACGGCACCGCGGGCAGCCGGGCCCGCCACCGGCTGCGCCAGGACCTCGCCGCGCAGCAGCGGATGGGTGACGCCCTCGACGCCCTGGAGCAGGACGGCTGGCGGACCCTGCACTGCGTCCCGCTCCCGGGCTCCGGCCACATCGACCACCTGCTCATCGGTCCTGCCGGGATCTTCTGCGTGCGTACGGTTCCCGGACGCCGCCAGCGCGCGGTGGTCGGCGACCTGCTGCTCACGGTCGGCCGCGCCGAACCCCGTCCGGACCCCCGCTGGATCCGCGGCGCGGCGGTCCGCGCGACCGTGCTCCTCGCCGCGAAGGTCACCCCGGCCCTGGCGGTGGTCGACGCCTCCCGCCTGGAGACGGCCCCGACGGTCCGCGACATCCGCATCCTGCAACCGCAGTCCGCGGCACCGGACCTCGCCGCCGCTCCGGTGGCCCTCAAAGCCCCTGACGTCGAAGCCCTGTTCGCCCAGGCCCGCGACACCCGAACCTGGCTGCCGCAGCGCCCGCCCCTGAGCCCCGGCCGCACCGCAGCCCCGCGAGGGGGCGCCTCCCGGCGGTAGCCGGGGGAGCGGGGGCGCGAGGTCCGGGGTGCGAGGTTCCGGGGTGGAGTCCGGTGGACGGCGGCGGGGCGGGGAGGGGCGGGGCGGGGCGGGAGAGCACAGCACAGGCGTGGTTCTCGAACCAGACCCCGGGCCAGCCCCTCAGGCAGAGGTCCGCTTCCGCGGTGTCGCGGCCTTCTTCGCACCCGAGGCCGTGGCGGCCCTCTTCGTACCGGCCGCCGCCGTCGACGTGGCCGTGGCCGATTTGGCGGTCCCCGACGCGGCGGTCGTCGACCTGCCGGTGCCCGACTTGGCGGTCGTCGACCTGGCGGTGCCCGACTTGGCGGTGGTGGACTTCTTCTTCGAAGCGGTCTTCGAGGCCGCCGTCTTCTTCGCCGAAGCCGCCGTCGACTTCTTCCCACCGACCGCCTTCGGCGCAGCCGACGCCCTGCGCTTCGTCCCGCCCCGCCGCCGCATCGGCGTGACCTCGGCCTCCGTGCCACTCTCCGGGGCCGCTCCGTCAGGCCGCGCACCCTCGCCCCGCGAGGCCTTCGCCGCCCGCACGCTCTTCTCCAGCGCCGCCATCAGGTCGATCACCTGCCCCCCGGCCGGCTCCACGGTCGCCTCCGCCGGTTCGAACGCCCCGCCCGCCTTCGCCGCGATCATCGCCTCCACGGCGTCCCGGTAGTCGTCGTGCAGCGATGCCATCTCCACCTCGCCGAGCGTTGCCATCAGGGCGTCCGCCAGGTCCAGTTCGGCGTCCCGTACGGTCACCTCCACGTCCGGAGCGACTCCTTCCGGCGCCCGGATCTCGTCCGGCCACAACAGCCCGTGCATCGCGATCACGTCGTCGACGACCCGCAGCATGCCGAGCCGCTCCCGCCCTCGCAGCGCGTACTTGGCGATCGCGACCTTCCGGCTGCGCCTCAGCGCCTCCCGCAGCAGCGTGTACGGCTTCGCCGCCGTGGCCCCGTTCGCCGCCAGGTAGTACGCCGCGTCCATCTGCAGCGGGTCGATCTCCTCGGCGGGCACGAACGACATGATCTCGATCGTCTTCGCCGTGGCCAGCGGCAGCTGAGCCAGGTCCTCATCGGTGATCGGGACGACCGACCCGTCGGCCTCCTCGTACCCCTTGCCGATCTCGGCGCCCGCCACCTCCTCGCCGTCCAGCTCGCACACCTTGCGGTAGCGGATCCGGCCGCCGTCGGCGAGGTGGATCTGACGGAAGGAGATCGAGTGGCTCTCGGTGGCGTTCACGAGCTTGATCGGAATGCTGACGAGGCCGAAGGAGATCGCTCCGTTCCATATGGATCGCACGGTTCCTCCTGTTTCGTGGCAGTCTCATCGTATGACGCCGATCACATTGGTGGAGGGCCGTCGCATCACGCTCAGCAATCTCGACAAGGTCCTCTACCCGGAGACCGGCTACACGAAGGGCGAGGTGCTCCACTACTACGCCAGCGTGGCGGAGCCCCTGCTGGCCCAGATCCACGACCGGGCGGTCTCCTTCCTGCGCTATCCGGATGGGCCGGACGGCCAGCTGTTCTTCACCAAGAACCCGCCGCCCGGCACACCCGACTGGGTGAGGACCACCCCGGTGCCCCGCTCCGAGGACCCCTCCGCCGCACAGGTGGTCGTCGCCGACATGGCCACCCTCATGTGGGCCGCCAACCTCGTCGTCGAATTCCACGTCCACCAGTGGCCGGCGGGCAGCCCCGCGGTCGCCGACCGCATGGTCCTCGACCTCGACCCCGGCGCGCCCGCGTCCGTCGTCGAGTGCAGCGCCGCCGCCCTGTGGCTGCGCGAGCGGCTCGCCGCCGACGGGCTCGACGCCTGCGCCAAGACCTCCGGCTCCAAGGGGCTGCACCTGGCCGTGCCGCTGGAGCCGACCCCGTCCTCGCAGGTGTCCGCGTACGCCAAGCAGCTCGCCCAGGAGGCCGAGCGCGAGCTCCCCGACCTCGTGGTCCACCGCATGGCCAAGGCCCTGCGCCCCGGCAAGGTCTTCGTCGACCACAGCCAGAACGCAGCCGCGAAAACCACCGCCGCCGCCTACACCCTGCGCGCGCGGGCCCGCCCCACCGTCTCCGCGCCCGTGTCCTGGGCCGAGGTCGAGGCCTGCCGCACCCCCGCCGACCTGGTCTTCCTCGCCGATGACATCGGGCCGCGGCTGCTGCGCGACGGCGACCTCTTCGCCCCGCTGGCCGATCCCGCGCGAGGTCGCCCGCTCCCCAAGGTCCGGCCGTGATCCGGGTGGCGCTGGCCGCCGCGGTCCCCGTCCTGCCGCGTGGGGCGGGACTGGCGTACGAGCCGAAGTTCGACGGTTCTCCAGACACTTTGACATGTCTCATCCGGGTGACTCTCCGCGCCTCCCCGTAGCCGTTCACGTGATCGTCCGTTGGGGTGACTGCGTGGTTCTTCGGAACGACGGCAGCGTCCCTCGGAGGGTTTTGTGTAGCTGTTCTTCACCAACAAGCGGAAAGTCTGGAAGGTCGGGGAGATCGCCGGCCTGAGTCACGCCCAGCTCACGGATCTTTTCGAGCGACGTCGCATACCCGCAGGTACACCGATCCTGCTCGACCAGGAGATGCGCCCGGTGGAGCCGCTCTCGACTTGGTTTCGGAAGATCGCCTTGGGTGGCCTGGACGCGAAGACCATGCGGTCGTACGCGTACACCGTTCTGATGTTGCTGAACTTCCTGGCGGCGCGCGGGCTGGATCTGCGCTCGGCCACTGAGTCGGACATTCAGGAGTTCCGACAGTGGCGACGCGAGGACGCGGAGGAAACCGTAGGGGAGGCGACCTGGGACCGTGATTCGGCAGCCATCAGCGGGCTCTACGACTTCTTGCTCCAGGACGGCTTTGTCGAGGTCCGCCCCTGGCGGGCGACCGGGCGGAGGGCGGTACTACGCAGCGGGACCAACCGTGACCTGCGGGTTCGGCACATGGAGATGGAGCAGTACCTCTACTGCCGGGACGTGGGTTTCGGCGGGCTGGCACCGGACGCGCAACTGGACGAGACATTCCGTGGATGGCGACCGCACCGCAACCGGGCGGCATGCGAACTCGCGCTCATGACCGGCATGCGCATCCAGGAGTGGGCCACCCTCCTGCTGCCGGAGCTCGGGCTGGAAACCGGCCTGGAAGATCCGCACAGTCGAGGGAGACCGGCTCTTCAGGGCCTGGGTCGCTGACCCCAATCACGTGGTTCCCTTGCACGCGGCCGGCGCGGTCGAGGGGCCGGTCAACTGGTCGCTGCTGTGCTGGATGATCGGCGCCGAGCCAAGGCATGCCCGCCTTTTCGGAACGTCGTCCCGGCCCGGCCGAGAACGCCGGGCGGTCGTCGAACAACTCGTCGCGGCGGCCGTACGCAGATGGGCCTGGTGGTTGACCTCGTCCAGGTGCCACGGCCCGATGGAAGCCGCGGCCCGTGGCATGATTCGTTACAGCCCCGCGATCTGTGGCTGGAGTGCGTCGCCCTGCGCAATGCCTGCTACGTCTTCGTCGCCGCGCTGTCGATGATGCGGGACTGCGAGATCCGAGAGATCGTCAAGGGTGGAGTCGTGGAGCACTACGGCACCCCGGCGGTGAAATCGACCAAGCGGAAACTGGACCCGGACCTGCCCACGAAGCACTGGTGGATCATTGTACCGGTCGCCGACGCCATCGACGTCGCCTCCCAGCTCTCTCAACACGACGAATTGGCTTTCGCGTCCGCGAGTCCGCGATCGACCGGCGAGGGATTCGTCAGCGGGCACGCGGGTCGCCGACTTCATCGCCCACGTCAATCGTTCCCGTCACATCACAGGCCTCGATGAGATCCCGCAGCAGAACGTCACGCCCCACATGTTCCGCCGGACGATGGCCATGCTCACCAAGGACTTCCCCGGCTCTGAGATCGCGGTCGGCATGCAGCTCAAGCACGCCGCCACCCGAGCCCTGGCCAACCGCACCACGCAGGGCTACATGGATCAGGACCCGTCCTGGGCCCGCCAACTCGACACCGCCATCGAGGAGCGCCGGTTCCAGCGGCTCAAGGATCTCTACACCGCCGACAGCCGTGGCGAGAACATCGGTTTTGGACCCGGAGCCGAGCGAATGCGAGAGGCATTCGCGGCCGTCCGGCAGCAGGCCGAAACTCTCCGCAGCACCGGAAAGGCCCAGCGCGGCGACATTCGCGTCGAATTCGACCTCCTGCGACGCACCCGGATCTCCATCCGTTTCGGCAAGCTGAACGCTCCTCCTTGATCAGGTTGCTCGACACGCCCAAGATCCCCAAGAACCGGCGGGCCCTACTCGACGCGCAACTGCACGATGTCGAGCTCATGATCAAGAGGGCGGACCCGTGACCGTGTCACCCAGCGCCAAGCAGGCGCTTCAGGAAGCTATGGAACGGCTCCTGTCGGGTAAACCGGAACGAACCGACGGCGCACTCACCAAGAACAACCTCTGGCGCGAGGCCGGGGTCAGCAGAGCCACGATGAACCGCGCAACCTCAGTCCTCGCCGAATGGGACAGCCGAGTCGACGAGAGTCCGGCGACCGCCCTGGATCGCCAGCGCCGCGAGGAGCTCAGCGAACTGCGCGGCAAACTCCGCAAGAGCCGCCAGGAATGCCAGAAGCTCCAGGACCAGGTCGACGCCGCTGCCACCGTCATCACGGCCCTGCTGGCCGAGAACGCGGCATTCCGCGAACAACTGACCAAGCGATCAGCCGTAGTCATCCCACTGGACCGCGCTCACGCTATCCGTGAATGAAGTTTCGGGCCGGGCGGGGTGAGGCTGTTCCGGTGACAGGCCGGCCGGACCAGCGAGCCCCACTCTATGCCGAAGGCCGGGCAGACAGACCCTGGCGGAATGGATGAGAGTTCGCCGCAGGTGGTCCTTCAACCGCCCATCGATGTCATGCGTCCGCGGCCGGCCGATCAGATCCCCGAGCAGGACAGCATGCCTGGGGGTCTTCAGTACTCCCTCAAGCTGGATGGGTTTCGCGCACTCGCCTTCATCCTGGAGGGTGGGAGAGTGTTCTTGCAGTCACGATCCGGGAGGGACCTCACCAAAGAGTTCCCGCAGGTTTCCGCGCACCTGCATCAGAATCTACCGCCCGGAATCGTCCTGGACGGCGAGCTCTGCGCCTACCGCGACGGGCGACTGAACTTCACTGATCTGCTTCGGTCCCGCGCCGATCGTGAGCGGTCAGGAATTCCGGTCTACTACATCGCCTTCGACATCCTCGCCATCCCGGGGACGGACGTCAGGGGCCTGCCGCTGTGGCAGCGGTGGGAACTCCTCGGTGGGGCTTTGGCCGATGCCGAGCCGCCCCTCCAGCGTGTGCTGGCCACGTTGGACGAGGAGACCGCACGCCTCTGGTTTCGCGAAATGAGGGCCGTGGGCGTCGAAGGCATCGTGGCTAAGTCGCTCAGTTCGACCTATCAGCCGGGGGAGACATGGGCCTGGAGGAAGATCAGGCACTCCGATACCCGAGACGGCAGGATCATCGGCGTATTCGGCCCGGTGGAACGACCGCACGGCCTTCTCGTGGAGTTGTCCGACGGGCGAGCGGTGAAGACTTCTCCTCGCCTGACGGGGGCTCAAGCGCGGCAAGTCGGCGAATCGGTACGCGGTCTCCTGGGTGACCGGACAGAACATCCAGATCACGGGACCGTCACGGCGGTCGTCGAGCCCGTCCTGGTCGAAGTGCGTGAGACGGTCGGTCGCCACGAGACAGTCAAGTTCGTGCGTGTGCGGTTCGAGGGGTGAGGCGGCGGGGCCGAGCCAGCCTCCCGTGTCCGAAGCCAGCACGATGGGTTGTGGGTGACGAGAGAAGAGTTTCCATGGACTCGCGCATAGCCCGCGTGCGGCGCGAACTCGCCAAGGTTCCGTTTCAGCCGCGCCGCAGCCACTCCTTCGGTGAAGAGCATCACGCGTGTCGACTCGGCCCACGGCTGAGTGAAGTGCAGGTCAGCGCATTCGAAGCTGAGCATCGCATCGACCTTCCGGATGCCTACCGGCGCTCCGCCCTTCGTGTATTGCCGCGGTCACCAACAGGCAGCGAGCACACTGGGCCGCCAGTTCGGGTTTACCGGTCCGGAGGCTTATAGGTGGTCAGGCGACGGCTCGTGAGGGACTGCACAGGAGGCTGCTCCCACCGCTCAGAGCAGGCAGCAATTCGTCCTCACAGCGTGCAGCGAGGTGTTCGCGCTTGGTCCGGCTGTGCCGCTCTTCAGCTTCTATGATGACCGAGTCCGCCGCGCATGCGCCGTGGCCTGGTGTGCAGTGGGCATCTGGCAGCACGAGAGGCTGCAGGCTAGCAGCCCTCGATGCCGTTAGCACAGCCGTGCACGTCGGCTCGCTCAAGGGTCTTGAGGTTCCAGACGAGCAGGCCTTGGGGCTCGGTCTTGCCTTTCGCCGGCGCGACGGTCACGGTCACAGGCGTTCCGGCGGGGAAGTTGACGCGGACAGCGTCGGTACCTTTGCAAGCAACGTCGAACTGCCTTTTCGACGTGCCGCGGGTCACGAGGAGCGTCACTTTGGAAACCTCGTCGCTGTCGCACACGATGTCGAAACGGTACGGCTTGTCGCCGCTGGTCTCCATCGTTTCATGCAGGCCCGAGGCCACATGCGGAGCGCCCGATTCGACGAGGCGTGTAGGGGTGTCATCGTCTTTCAGGATCGCCTGTGCACTTTGCAGGGCGTCGTCTGGCTCCCATTCAGTTCCTGGTACATACGGTGGCGTTTCATCGCTTGTGCACCCGGCGAGAGCAGCAGCGACGGCTAAGGCTATAAGGGGCCTTGGTATCCGCATGATGGCGTCCTCGGTTCAGGTCGTGGGGCCCCACGCGATGTGGGCGGGGCCCCTCGGCTGCTGGTTCTAGTGGCTGCGGCGATACAGTTCCGGTCCACATACCTTCGCACAGGGGTCGTCCGGTCGGACGGCACTCTGTGCCCTGGCTGCCCACGCTGCCGCGGGCGGGGGTACGAGCTGGTACTCCCGGCCGATGGCGCCGGCCTGGGTGTTGCCGTACATGGTGACCTCGCCGTCAGACCAGCGGACGAACAGGTCGTCCTCCCAGTCGTTCATGCCGTACTCGCCGAGGGTGATGACACGTGCGTGGGTCCAGGTGGAGCTTGACTCGATGACTTGCTCGTTCTGCAGACGTCCGGAGTTCACGTCGGGGAAGACGCTCACCCTTCCGCTGGCCCATACGACGAGCAGGTCGTGGTTGGGGTCGGTGCCGTTGCTGTCGCCGTCGAGGTCACCGCCGGTGATGAGGCTTGCGGTCTTCCACTGGTCGTTCGGGGCGGCGAGCTGCTCCTCGGCGTGCAGGCCGTTGCCGTCGATGTCGATGTACTTGGTGACCTCTCCGTCGTTCCAGCGGACGATGAGGTCGTCGGGCCACTGGTTGCCCCCGTACTTGCCGGTGGCGAATCCGCGAGCGTACTCCCACACCGAGTGCGGTGCGGCAATCGTGATCTCGTTGGGAAGGTGCTGGTCCAGGGCTGTCGGGAGCCTGGTGCTCTCGCTGATGTCCGGGTAGAGGGTGACTTCGCCGTCGACCCACTTGACCATCAGGTCGTATGCGTTGGTCCCTGCGTAGTCGCCGGTGGTGATGACGTCGGCGTAGTTCTTCCACATGTCGTTGGGCTTGGCCAGCTGAGTTTCGCAGGGCGCATCGGGCTTGCAGCCTGTGTGGAATCCGAAGTTCTGGTCTCCGGGGTAGAGTGTGACTTCTCCGTCGTCCCACTTGACGATGAGGTCCGAGTCGCCGAACTGCTGGGAGCTGGTGTGGAACGTCCCTGAGGCGGCGCCGTTGGCGTGCTTCCAGAGGTCCGCGCTGCCCATCGTCGCATCGCCGTTGGGGGTGTCGGGCGCGTAGTCGTTCACCGCCTGGTTGTACAGGCGGATGATATCCGCGTCGAACTGCGAGGAGTAGGACTCGTCGTCGATCGTTCCACCGGTCTTCCAGCCACCGATGACCCCGATCACGTCACCGCGCTGGCCGTCGAAGTTGCGGATGAACGGGCCCCCAGAGACACCGCCGGCGTAGCCCTTGCAGGCGATCTTCAGGAATCGACCGGAGTACCCGGTGGTGTTCGTCGACGGGCACACGAGCGGAGCCTTGGACCCTCCGGGGAACCCGAACAGGCTCACGTTCTTCTGGTTGAACTGGCTCGATTGGAGCGTGGTGAGGGTGTTGCCCATGCCGGTGGCGTTCTCCAGGAACTGGCCCTTCGCATTGGGGCCGGTCTTCAGGAACGCGAAGTCAAGGTCATCTGCCTTCGACGGCCCCTGCGACAGGTACCGGCCGTCGATCCAGATCTTTCCCCGCTCGATCGGGAAGACGCCATACGGCGCGATGCCACGCTCCTTCGGATTCGCGGGGTCCGGCTTCCAGCCGGGAGCGAACGCCAGGCGCTTGAAGCGGTCGTTGTCGCTGAGGCAGTGCGCAGCTGTGAGTACCAGCGACTTCGTCGGCGAGGCGACGACGCTCGCAGAGCAGAACTGGTCGCGGCCGCCGGGGTCCGCCTGGGGGTCGTCGTCCTCATTGATGAGGAACACGCCGACGGTGGCCACGCCGTTGTTGTCGAAGTGGGACGGCGCGACGGCGGCCACGCCGTTCTCCCGCGCGGCGCTGGCGTCGGACGTCTTGCCGCCATCCACCGGGACGGCCTTGGCGATGCGCTCGGGTGTCCAGTACGCCTCCGCCTCCTTCGCGGCCGCGATCTGGGCGGGGGTCGCCTTCATCCCGGCGCCGTCAGAAGGGCTCGGGTCGACAGGCTTAGGGGGCGTGGCAGGGGTGCCGGAAGGCGTCGGGCGGGGTGGCACCTGTGAGGGGCTCGTGCCCGGCGGGGTGATCGGTGGTGTGACGGCTGGTTTGCTGCCGCGGACCGCCTCCTCGTAGAGCTCTTGGACCGTGGCATCGAGGTACGGGCTGTAGACCGCGGAGAGGCGGTCAGGTGAAGTGATGCGCTCCGAGGCGCCGATGATGCTGCCAACACGTGTCTTGGTGTCGTAGTCGGTGATGAACGCCGAGCCGTCCGCGAGCTCTGTGCCGGGCTTGCCGCAGTCGAGCCGCAGGTACGGACTCTCGGAGCCGACTATGTCTACCTTGGATGTGTCACCGATGCATGTCTTTACCGGTTCTTCCGAGATGCCGTGGCCGGCGACTCGAACACCCTTGTGCGTGTACTCGGCACCCGTCAGGAGACGGTGACCGGGAACTGTGTCCTCAAGCTGATCGCCCTTGATGCCCTTGTCGACCGTCGCGAAGCCGACACCGGAGCGAGAAGAGGCATCCCCCGACTGACCCTGGCCCCGGGAGCCGGTCCACACCATGGGCCGGTTGCCCTGCTGCTTGACGGTATAGACGCCCTTGGGCGCCTCCAGAGCACCTGAGGCGTTCTTCAGGACGTACGGAGCAAAAGCGAGCTTGTCCTCGACGTCTCCGGTCAAGCAGTTGGCAGCCGTCATTAGAAGGTTCCGGTGGGGGCTGGAGACGACGCTCGCACCGCAGAAGTAGACAGTCCCCTTGGAAAATCGGAAGAGCACCCCGGCGTCCGGCCCGTCCGCGTTCTGCGTCGGCACACGCGAACCGAGCGTCTCCGCCGCCGGCGCCGTGCCTGCAGCAGGCGGGGGCTTCCACAGCCGGGCCGCTGCCATCTGCTTCGGGGATAAGAGGGCTTGCGCCTCCTTCGCCGTCCAGGACAAAGCGGCACCGGGCGGCAGCCCTGTGGGCGAAGGCGCCGGGGCCGAGGGCTTCGCCGCCGCGCCTGTTGCGGCGGACACGAGAACCACTGCCGTACACGCTCCGACCCCTACTACCGATCGGAGCGGAAATCTCACTCGCACTCACTCAACCCTTTCGTCGAACCGCCCGGGCCCACCTCTGTGAACCCAAACCTGCGGATGAGTGGTCGAACGTAGAGTCGATTCGGTGGTGTGCACGTGCCTTTTTGACGGTCGGGCGTCGTCCTGGCCCGATACCTCCGTCGGCCTCCGTTCCGCTCCCGCCCGCCCAGAGCCGGCGAAGTCTGCCGAAGCTCAGCTCATGACGGGATCTTGGAGCGTCTCCCTTTGCCGGCTGCCGGGCTCCGCAGCTTCGGAGAGAGACGGCTGTGATTGGCGAGAAGCCGAGGGCCGGGCGGTACCCGCGGTGTACCGCGAGGTGGGCTCCGGCAGGGCATGTTGAGAGCGCGCTGAGCCGTCCTCAGATGGCGAGCCGTCTTGCCGCCACGTGGTGCTCGCCAAGAACCCGCAGGCGGCCTGGTCCATGGCGGACAACGGATGGCGCACGGAGCTGCAGTCCCGCTTCCAGGCACTCCAGATCGAGCGCAACACGACTCTCAACACGCCGAAAACGTGGAACATCAGCAAGCTCTTCGCGGACGCCATCGGCATCGAAGACGTGGACAAGCACTGGTACTGGAAGGGGGTGAGCGTCGAAGGCGCAGCTGCCAAGCTGGGCGCCCTCGTCACGCTTCGCGGCGGCATCGCTCATCGCGGTTCGTCCGCTTCCTGCGTCACTAAAGGGCAGGTCGAGCAGTACTACGCCCACGTCAAGCGCCTCGTCGCTTGCGCGGAGGCCCAGGTCACCGCCGAACTACTCGCAGTGACGGGATCGTTGCTCTGGGTTGAAGTGGAGGCTGATTAAGGCTGGTAGGCGGGGCAACGCCCAGACTTTGATGTGTCTCATGAGACACATCAAAGTCTGGAGAACGACGGACACCGGCTGGTCATCACCCGTTCGGCGGCCGACGTGACGCTCCAGGCCCGCTCCGGGCGGATTGTGACCAGTGCGTTCCCCGGCCTGGCGGCGGCAGCGCTGCAGTTGCCCGCGGGGACGGTCCTCGACGGTGGGGTGGTGGTCTGGCACTCGGGCCGCACCGACTTCGCGCTGGTACAGCGGCGCGGCGGCCACGGCGGCCCGGGCCGCCGTGCTGGCGCAGAGCCTGCCGGCCTCGTACGCCGCCTTCGACGTGCTGGAACTGGCCGGGCTGGACGTGCGCGCCCGCCCGTACGAACGCCGGCGGGCCCTCCTCGTCGATCTGCTCCTCCCCCTCGGGCCGCCCCTCCAGCCCGTCCCGATGACGACCGACCCGGAGCTGGCCGCCACCTGGTACGAGACGCTCCCCGCCAGCGGTATCGAGGGCCTCGTCGTCAAGAGGCTGGACCAGGCCTACCCGGCCGGGCGGCGCGGCTGGCAGAAGGTGCGGCACACCGACGTCCGGGACGCCGCGGTCGTCGGCTACACGGGAACCCCGCGCCGGCCCCTCGCCCTGGTGCTCGTCCTGCCGGTCGGGGACGAGACCCCACTGGTGTCGAGCCCGCTGACGGCGGCGCTGCGCCGGGAGGTGGCCGAGGCCGCCGCCGCGCGCGGATCCGCGGGGCCGCAGGGCACGGTCACCGCCATCGGGCTCGGCGAGGTCCCCTACCGCGCCCTGGACCCGCCGCTCACTGCGGAGGTCCGACACGCCTCGGCCCGGCACCCGCCGCCGGAGGTGCTCCGGCTGCGGGCGGACCTCTGAAGGACGGACCTGGACGGACCGTTCCGGGGGCGGACCTGCGGGGGCGGACCTGCGAGGAGGGAAGGGCACTGACCCGCGCGGGCGGCGCGGGTCAGCGGCCTTCGGGTCGCCGTCCTCCCGGGGCGGACGGCCGGGTCAGGAGTGCGCCCCGCGCCCGGCGTTCGGCGGAGCCCCGGGCTGCGGGTGCGGACCGGGCCCTTCGGGCAGCTTGTACCCGGACTCGCGCTCCTTGCGGACCTCCTCCGGATGGCTGGAGGTGGTGGACCCGAAGTTTCCGTAGCCCTGCATCTCGTGCGGTCTCAGGCCACCCTCGGGGATCTCCACCTGGTCCCGTTCCTCGCGGACTTCGTAGACCGCTCCGCCCTCCGGCAGGCGGGGCTGCTCCTCGGCGGCGGGGGGTGGCGGCTCCTTGGCCCGGACCAGCTGGCCCAGCTTGAAGCCGCCGAGCAGCAGGGCGACGACGGCCAATCCGATGACCGGGAACCACGCGACATCCGTCAGGATCGAGTCCACGCTCAGGATCATGTCCATACGGAGCATTTTCTCTCACAACATCAGATTGCGCGCTTTTCGGGCGATCGGCGTCTGAAGCCGCGCAGGACGCGGGACGTGTGGCGCGACGAGGCGCGTGCGGGGATTCGGGCTCAGGTGTTGATCGGGCCGTCGGCGTCCCGCAGCGCACCCGCCGGGCGTGCCCCCAACACCCCGAGGATCTCGGCGCAGATCGCCAGGGCGGTCTCCGCCGGGGTGCGCGCGCCGAGATCGAGCCCGATCGGCCCGTGCACACGGGCCAGTTCCGCCTCGGTGACCCCGGCCGCCAGCAGCCCGTCCCTCCGGCGTGCCGTCGTCCGCCGCGACCCGAGCGCCCCGACGTACGGGACCCCCGCGGCCAGCGCCGCACGCAGCGTCGGCACGTCGAACCGCTCGTCGTGGCTCAGCATGACCACGCACGCGGCGTCCCGGCGCGCTTCGATCACCTCCACCGCAGGCCCGGCGGCCTCGACCCGCACCGCCTCCCAGCCCAGCAGCAGTGCCTGCCGTTCGATGACGGCCGCCAGCTCACCGCCACCGCCGATGACCACGTACGGGGCCGACGGGTGTGCCTCGACCAGGACCAGCCCGGAATCCCCGTACAGGGCGTCCCGCCCGGCCCGCCGCGTGGCCAGGAGCTCCGCGGCCCGCCGACCGGCATCGCCGTCCGGCACCGCGGTGGCCCGTACGACCTCGCTGGACGCCTGGTCCGCGGCCCCGTTCAGGCGGGTCACCAGCGCCACCCCGACCCCCTCCCCGAGCAGTTGCCACCACTCGGCGGGAATCGCCGCGAGCGGCTGGAGCAGCACCTCGGCCTGCCCGCCGCAGGTCAGCTTCGCCGCCACGGCCTCGTCCCCTGCCACGGACACCTCGCACACCCGCGCGGTGGCCCCGGGAGCCATGGCCGCGACCTCGGCGGCGAGTTCCGCATCGAACACTCCTCGGTACAGGCTGCCGACGCACTCCCCGCGCACGTCGACGAGCAGGGCCCCGGCGGGGTCCCGCGGCCCGAAGCCCTGCTCGGTGACGGGCCGGGCCAGATACCCCGCCCGGCCCTCGGCCACCCACCGCCGCGCCGTCTCCACCAGCTCACGCATCGTGCCGCCCCATCCACTCCGTGCTCTCCCGCAAAGCACCAGGTCAGCGGCGCATTGCGGCCTCACCGTCCACCCTAGACACCCCGGCGCCCCGCCCCCACCCCCCGAACCCACAGCTTCCCCGGGTTCCCCCTCGTACGGACCGCCCGAACCAGGAGGCCCGAGGCGGACGGGGCGCGACGGGCACCGGTGCGGTCTCCGGCGGGGCGCGGCCGACGGGCGGGCGATCCGGTCCGCCGGCGAGCAGGTTTCCGCCTGTGGCCGGATTTCGCCTTCTGTCGTCGGTCGCGCACGGTGTGTAGCTTCCAGGTGTCGCGTCACAGACGGAGGAGGACGGGCGATGCCTGCGGTGACCGCGGAACCGGGCCACGCGTACCGGCTGAGGAACAAGCCCACCGGTCGCCATCTGACCGGCGCAGCCTTCGGTGCGAGCACCTGCGCGACGGTCCACCCGTCCGTCGCGAGCGGCCACGGACGGCCCGCCCAGGGCATCCGGTTCCGCGCCGACCGCTACGTCCTGGAGCGCACCGAGGGCAGCACGGCGAGGGAGCGGCGGACCACCACCGACCGGGACACGGGCGACAGCGTCCACCCTCCTGCCACCGGCTGAGCGCCGCCGAGGCGAACTGGTCGGCGGCACGCCCGCAGCAGCAGCCGCCCGAGCCCCCGGCATCCGCCGACCGCTGCCGTCCGCTCGCCACCGTCCGCTCGCCGATCCGTCCGCTCGCCGATCCGGCGGGGCTCGGACTCGGACGGGCGGGCAGGGACCTGCTTCTCCACGGGTGGCATCCGCAGAACACGACAGGCCGTGCCTCGCCCGCCGCACTCGTCGGCCGGCGGGGTGCGTTTCACCTACAGGAGTGCCCGATTGCCGTACGCAGGTGGCTACCAGAGCCAGGTCTTCGCCGCAGGCGGAAGCCCCTTCCCCTTCACTTCCCGCGGACTGGAGGACGCGGCGCGCCAGGCGCTGCCACGCCCCCGCTTCGACTACATGGCGGGGGGCGCCGGGCAGGAGCGGACGGTGGCGGCCAATGAGGACGCCTTCGCGCGCTGGGGCCTGAACTACCGGATCCTCCGGGACGGGGCGGCCGGCGACCCCTCGTGCACGGTCCTGGGGACGCCCATGGCGGTGCCGGTGATGCTGGCCCCGGCCGGAGTGGCCGATCTGGCCCATCCGGAGGCCGAACGGGCGGCGGCACGGGCCGCGGCCGACACGGGCGTCGTGCAGGTGCTGTCGTCGGCGACTTCGACCCCGCTGGAGGAGGTCGCCGAGGCCGCCCCCGGAGGACGAAGGTGGTTCCAGTTCGCCTGGCCCGATGACGAGAAGCTCGCCCGTTCGCTCCTCGCGCGGGCGGAGGACGCCGGGTACCGCGCCGTCGTCCTCCAGGGGGACTGCCACGTCGCGGGCTGGCGCACCCGCGAACTCGACTCCGGCTTCTTTCCGTTCCAGCACGGCCACGGAATCGGGAACTACCTCTCGGATCCGCGGTTCTGCGAACTGGCCGGAACGGGTGCTCCGCCGCCCCGGGGCGCCGCTCCCGACCAGGCGGTCATCCGGGCCGCCGCGGCCACCTGGAACCGCCTCTACACGCGCCCCGCGTTCCGCCCCGCGGACCTGGAACTCCTGCGTTCCTGGACCGACCTGCCCGTGGTCGTGAAGGGGGTCTGCCGGTCGGACGAGGCGACCGCGCTGACCGACGCGGGCGTCGACGGGATCATCGTCTCCAACCACGGAGGCCGACAGCTGGACAGCGGAGTGGCGGCGCTCGACTGCCTGCCCGGGGTGGTCGAGGCCGTCGCCGGCCGGGTGCCCGTCCTCTTCGACTCGGGCGTCCGTACCGGGACCGACGTCCTGATCGCCCTCGCGCTGGGGGCGAGTGCCGTCCTGATCGGCCGGCCTTGGCTCTACGGCCTCGCCATCGGCGGACAGGACGGCGTCGCGCACGTCCTGCGCTGCCTGGAGGCCGAGTTCACAGGTGCGCTCACCCTCACCGGACATCGGCGCCCCGGCACCCTCTCGCCCGCCGATCTCACGCCCGTCACCGCCCACCGACCCCGGAGTGCCCGATGACCGCACGCACCGAACGCACCGAACGCTACGGCGACGAGATCTTCAGCCACACCGGCAAGGACGAGAGGGACCGGCTCTCCGCCCTGGCGGACGTCCTGGACCCGGTCTCCGTCGACGCCCTGGCCGCGCCCGGGCCCGGTTCCGTGCGCCGCTGTCTGGAACTCGCCGCCGGAACGGGCAGCGTGGCCCTCCGGATGCTCGACCTCTTCCCCTCCGCCCACGTGACGGCGACCGAACTCGATCTGCGCTTCCTCGAAGGGATGCGCGGGGACCGCCTGGGCGTCCTGCGGCACGACGTCACCACGGACGAGTTTCCCGAAGGCTCCTTCGACGTGATCCACGTCCGCTACCTCCTGCACCACCTGCCCGACCGCGCCGAGGTCTTCCGCCGGATCGTCCGCTGGCTCGCGCCCGGCGGCCGCCTGGTCATCGAGGAGCCGGCGCTGTTCTCCCTGGAGGCCGCGCGGGACGAGGTCTACCGGCGGGTCTCCCTGGGCGCCCTGCGGGTCCTGGCCGACCGCATCGGGACCGACTGCACCGACTGGGGTCCGGACCTGCCCCGTACCGCCGCCGCCCACGGCCTCACCGGCATCGGCCTGCGCACCACCGTGCCGACGGTCGCGTACGACACCCCGATGGGCCGCTTCTGGCGCCTGACCCTCGACCATCTCGGTCCGGGCATCGCCGCGCTCCCCGGGGTCCACACCGACGACGTCCCGACCGTCCTCGACCGGCTCTCACGCCCCGGGTTCATCGAGATGGGCATGGCCACGGTCACCCTCACCGCAACCAAACCCGCGTTCTGACAAGGGGCCGCACACCCCGATCTCCCGCGACGGGCGATCGCTCGAAGATAACGACTGGGTAACGCCGCACCAGGGTGCGGCGGGCGTGCGCTCTCTCCCAGTGAATCAGCCTTCGAGCCATGGGAGCACAGAGCGCATGAACACGAACATCGGCAGGTTCCTGGCCGCCGCGGCGTCCCTCACCACGCTGGCGGTCGGGGCCTCGGCTTCCCCGGCCGCGGCGGCCGACGAGGGCAAGACCGGGCGCGTCCTGGTCGTCGTGGCGAACTTCGCCGACCGCGCGCACCCGGACGCGGCCGCGATGCGGACGGACGCCGTCGACAAGTACTTCGGCGCGGGCGAGTCGCTGTCCACGTACTTCAGTGAGACGTCGCGTGGCCGGTTCACCTTCGGGCCCGCCGCCAAGGAGAAGGTCCTCGGTCCGTTGACCCTGAAGGAGAAGGCCGGTTGCGGTGGCAACGGCCAGCTGCGGATGGTCCGTGAGGATGTCGAGGCGCAGGTCGCGGCGAAGGGCCTGGTGCGGGGGAAGGACTGGGACTACCTGTCCATCGTCCTGCCCCACATCAGTTGCTACTGGTCCGGCATGGGATCCATCGGTGGCCGCTACACCTGGCTGAACACGGGGGACAACAAGGTGTCCGAGACGACGATCCGGCACGAGTTCGGCCACAACATCGGCTTCGGCCACCAGATCCGCTACCAGTGCAAGGACGGCAACCTCGTCGACTGCAACGACCGTGCCGCCGTCGAGGGCAGGTCGCCGATGGGCGGCAACGGGGCGGCCGGCCTGTCCGCCAACCAGCTGATCCGGATGGGCTGGCTGGAGACCGCCGAGCACCAGCGTGCCACCGGCTCGGGCACCTGCAGCATCAAGGCCCTCTACGGATCCCAGAAGGGCACCCGGGCGCTGGAGATCCCGATGGGGAACCAGCAGAGCCTGCTCCTGGAATACCGCCGTCCGTCCGGCCACCTCGACAAGAACCTCGACGGCGTCTACGCCTACCGCGTGACCGAGGGCCGCTACCACACGGCGGTGCCGATCGTGCTGTCCACGACCGAACGCAGCGCCGGCATCACCGAACTCCGTGACAACGCCTCCAAGGTGACCGTGAAGATCACCGGCAAGACCGCGGACGCGGCCACCGTCGCGGTCGGCCTCGACGGCAAGGCCCCGGCCGCGGGCGCCGCGCCGAGCGACCCCGTCGCGCCGGAGGAAGCGGCCGGCAAGACCGCGCCGCTGGAGGTGACCGACCCGGCCGTGCCCACCGGTCCCGCCGACGTCGACGAGAGCGGCACCGACGGCTCGCACGAGCACCAGGAGCAGGGCGCCGCCGCCCCGGGCGCCGCCGGGACCTCGGAGGCCGTCGCGTCCGGGAAGGCCGGCAAGGCTCCCGGTCTCGCGGGCCAGAACCTCGCCTCGACCGGCAGCGACGGCACCACGCTCACCCTGACCGCCCTCGGCGGCGGTGCGCTCCTGATCGGCGGCGCGTTCGTCGCGACCCGCCGCGCCCGCTCCCGCCGCGGAGCCACGCAGGCCAACTGACCACTCTCCAGGCGGCGTCCGGCCCAGCCGGACGCCGCCTCCGTCCGCCCGGGCCCCGTGGCGTGCACCCTTCCCGGGCGCCACGGGGCCCGGGCCGGCCCCCACCGGGGCGCCCGCTCCATCCCGCCGGGACCGCCCCGGCCGAGTCGCCGGAGGCACCCCGCTCATGACCACGACGCATCCGGACGACGCCGCACAGTGGGCCGGCCAACCCGCCGGTTGGCCGCCTCATCCACCCGTCCCGTCACCGGAGGCCCGGTACGCCGCTGCGCCGCTCCAGCCGCCCGGTCCCTGGTACGGCCGTGAACCGCTCCCCGCACCGGACGGTTGGCCCGCTCAGGAATCGCATCCCGCGACGCACGCCTGGTACACCCACCCGCCCCAGGCGTACGCGCCGCCCCCGCAGTCCTACGCCTGGCCGGGCCAACCGCACCCCTACCTCCCGGCGGCACACCCACCGCTCCAGCCGGACGGCACCTGGTACGCCGACCCCCCGCCGCAGCCGCCCGAGGCCTGGTACGCCGACCCCCCGCCGCAGCTGCCCGAGGCCTGGTTCACCGCCGTGCCGCTCCAGCCGGACGGCGCCTCGTACGGCCGTGAACCGCTCCCGTACCCGGACACCTGGGACGTCGGCCCGGAACAGGCGTACGCCACTGCTCCCCACCTCCCCGAGTGGCCGGCCGGCTCCGGGGGGCATGACGGCCCCGGGGCGCCGCCCCCGCCGGGGTCGGCTCCGGAGGCGCCGGTGATGCCGCCGGAGACGGCGCAGGCACCCCCCTCGCGACGGGCCGGGGCCCGGAGGGCGGCGGCCCGTCGCGCCGATTCGGGGCGGCGCAGGGCCCGGCGCGGCCCGGCCGGGTCGGGGCGTCGCCGCAGGCAGCCGCCCTCCGGGGCCGCGCGGGCCGCGGGCACCGTGATGCTCACGTCCGGACTCGCCATGGTCCTCTTCGTCGCCCACCAGGTGTGGTGGAGCAACGTGCAGGCCCGCGCGGAGGCCGACGAGGCCCGGGCCCGACTGGAACAGGCGTGGCGTGACGACGACCCAGAGCCCCGAGCCGGCGACGATGGCGACGACGGCTTCGCGCCGGGCGAGGGTTTCGCAATCATCCGGATCCCGAAACTGGACCTGGAGTTCCCCATCGCCGAGGGCATCGGCACGCAGCAGGTGCTCGACAAGGGGCTGGTGGGCCATTACCCGGGCACGGGAATGCCCGCCGACGCCACCGGGAACTTCGTGCTGGCCGCGCACCGGAACACCCACGGGGAGCCGTTCCGGGAGATCGGCCGGCTGGCGCCGGGGGACCGGATCGTGGTGGAGACCGCGAACGCCTCCTACAGCTACGAGGTGGCCGGCCGCATCCCGGAGACCCCACCGACCGACGTGAGCGTGCTCCGCCCGGTCCCCGGCGGATCCCCCTTCACCGTGTCCGGCCGGTACATCACCCTGACGACGTGCACACCTGAGTTCAGCACCCGCGGCCGCCTGATCGTCTTCGGTAAGCTGGTGGGGGAGCAGCCCAGGGCGCAGGTCTGACCACCCTTCGGGTACCGGCCGCGAAGACCCGGTGCGTCCGGTGTGCCGTGTGCCGTGTGCCGTGTGCCGTGTGCCGTGTGCCGTGTGCCGTGTGCCGTGTGCCGTGTGCTCTGTGTGTTCCGTGGGTCATGTGAGGCGTGGGGCCGCTCCGGGCGCGCCGGGTATACCGGCCGCGCCCGGAGCGCCCGATCAGCCGACGTTGACGGCACCCCAGGCCTGCGCCACGGTCCGGTACTCCTTGCTGCCCTTGCCGTAGAGGTCGCGGGCCGCGTCCAGGGTCGCGCCCCTGGCCTCGTGGTAGTCGGTGGTCGAGGTCATGTAGACCGTCAGCGCCCGGTACCAGATCTTCGCGGCCTTCTCGTTGCCGATACCGGTGACCTGGGAACCGTCACAGGTGGGACTGTTGTACGCGGTCCCGTTGACGGTCTTGCGACCGCTGCCCTCGGAGGCCAGGTAGAACCAGTGGTTGCCCACTCCGGAGGACTGGTGCGGGTCCATGCGGCGGACCTTGGGGCTCCAGCAGTCGGGTGACCTGCCGTCACGCGAGGGCTGGTCCAGGCGGCGCAGCCAGGGCGGGGTGGACCGGTCGCTGAACAGGTAGTCGGGGGTGTCGTCGCGGTTGTCCGCGTACCACTCCACCATGGTGCCGAAGATGTCGCTGGTGGCCTCGTTGAGTCCGCCGGCCTCGCCGTGGTAGCGGAGCCGGGCGGTGGCGGCGGTGATGCCGTGCGTCATCTCGTGCCCCATGGTGTCGAGGTCGACCTGCTCGGTGTCCTTGCGGCCGTCGCCGTCCCCGGTCAGCATGCAGAAGCAACTGTCGTCCCACTGGGCGTTGTCCCAGTGCTTGCCGACGTGGACGAAGACGGTGGGTGCCCGACCGTCGTTCCTGATGCCCTTCCGGCCGAAGGTCTTCTTGAAGTAGTCGTGGGTCAGGGCGGTGTTGGCGTGCGCGTCCACGGCCGCGGTGGACCGGTCACGGGACAGGGTGCGGCCGTCGCCCCAGCGGTTGTCGGCGTCGGTGAAGAGCGTGCCCGACGCCGCGTTCACCCTGCCGGGGCGGATGTTCCCGGCATCCTTGGTGACGTGCCCGCGGACCGGGTCGGTGAGAGAGAACCCGCCCCTGTGGGGGCTGGTGTCCAGGGGCACCTTGCCGGCGTAGGCGGAGCGGCCCTCTCCGCGCGCCTGGTGCTCCGAGGTGTAGCTCTCGATCCGCTCGCCGGTGGCGGCATCGGTGACGACCACCAGTCCGGTGGGCTGGTCGTGCGCTCCCACGCCCCGCACGGTCGTCTGCCAGGCCAGTCGGGCCGTCCCCTCCACGGCCCAGACGACCAGCCGGGGTTCGGTCACGGCCTCGCGGATGCCGGTGGCCTCGCCGTGTGCCGCGGCGGCGGCCTCCGACACGGTGACGACCGGTTCGAGGGACCGGACGACGGGGCTGTGTCCCTTGGCGCGCGAGGCGCGCGTCATCCTGCCGTTCCGGTCCTGGTGGACCACCAGGTCGCCGCCGATGACCGGGAGCCCCTGATACGTGCGCTCGAAACGTATGTGTCGGGTACCGTCCGCGTCGACGACTGCGTCCGTGAACCGCAGGCTCTGTCCCGGTCCATAGCCGAACGCCTTCGGGTGGCGTGCGACGTCGGCCTCCGCGTCCGCCACGTTCCGGTCCAGGTCGGGTTCGGAAGCCGAGGCGGCGAGCTGCAGGCCCGCCGCGACCAGTAGCCCGGCGGCCAGAGCGGCTCCGGTTCTCACCTGGCGGGCCATGGATCTCCTGCGCTTGTGCATGAGTGCTCCTCCTGTGCGCGCGGCCCGGGGCGCGGACGCCCCCACCGGTCGCCGGCGTCCGGACGTACCGCCCGCCCCGGGCCGAACCGCGTCTTCGAGGATCGGCGTGGAGCGGACGCTCCCGAGCCGTCCCGGGGGATCGGTTCGGCACGGGCTCGTCGGTACGGCTGCGCGACGGCACGGCGGTCCACCGCACGGTGCGGTGGACCAGGCCCTCTCATGAGGAGGGAGTGGAGCCGAACGCCGGCCTCCCGACGCTTTATCGACTCGTGACCGGCTCCGCGCCCGGCTCCACGGCGCCGGTGCAGCCGCACCGACGGACCCGCGCGCATCGGCGAAGGCAACCGATCGGGCCCGGGGCCTCGCAGGTGGGCGTTGCCCGGCTCGGCCGTGCGCTTTTCAACCACCCAACGGCACTTGTGCATTGGAGGGAGATGGGTCACTGTTCTGCCCGCAGCCCGAGGAGCGCACAACTTCCGCACAGCTCCTGCACATGCGGAATTGTCATGGGCCTGCCAAGTCTGTGGAACTCCACGACACCCCACCTCTCACAAGGAGACCCCCCATGTCCGCGTTACGCACGCGACGACGCAGAACCAGCCTGGCCGGACTGCTCCTGGCCTCCGCCCTGGGCGCCTGCTCCCTCGCCGCCCCAGCCGCAGCAGCGGCGGGAACCGGCGGCACCGGCGCCGTCCCGCACACCACCGGCGCCGCCGCCGTCCCCGGCAGCTACCTCGTCACACTCCGCCCCGCCCTCGCCGACTCCGACGGAGCCTCCGGCAGAGCTCTCGCCGAGCGGTACGGCGCCAAGGTCACGCGAACGTACACCGCGGCCCTCAACGGCTACGCGGTCGAACTGTCCGAGGCGCGGGCCAGGCGACTCGCCGCGGATCCGGCGGTCGAATCGGTCGTCCAGGACCAGGTGGTCAGGATCAACGGAACCCAGCCGTCCCCGCCCTCCTGGGGCCTGGACCGGATCGACCAGGAGAAGCTGCCACTGGACCAGACGTACCGCTACCCGGACTCCGCCGGCGAGGGCGTCACCGCATACATCATCGACACCGGTGTCCGCATCACCCACCAGGACTTCGGCGGTCGCGCCTCCTACGGCTACGACGCCGTCGACGACGACAACACCGCCGCCGACGGCCACGGCCACGGCACCCACGTCGCGGGTACCGTCGCGGGGTCGTCCTACGGCGTTGCCAAGAAGGCGAAGGTCGTGGCGGTCCGGGTCCTCGACGACGAAGGCTCCGGCACCATCTCCGGGGTCGTCGCGGGCATCGACTGGGTGACGCGGAACGCCGTCAAGCCGGCCGTCGCCAACATGAGCCTCGGCGGCGGGGCCAACACCACCCTGGACAACGCCGTTCGCAACTCCATCGCCTCCGGCATCACCTATGCCGTCGCGGCCGGCAACGAGGACGAGGACGCCTCCGGATCCTCGCCCGCCCGCGTCTCCCAGGCGCTGACCGTCGGAGCGACCACGAGCGGCGACGACAGGGCGTACTTCTCCAACTACGGAAGCATCCTCGACCTGTTCGCGCCCGGCTACTCCATCACCTCGGCCTGGAACGGCAGCGACACCGACCGCCAGACCATCTCGGGCACGTCGATGGCCGCCCCGCACGTCGCGGGCGCCTCCGCCGTCTACCTCGCGGGCAACCCGTCGGCCACACCGGCGCAGGTCTCCGCCGCCCTCACCTCGGCGGCCACCGGGGGAGTCGTCGGCGACCCCGGCAGCGGCAGCCCCAACCGCCTGCTGCGCGTGGCAGGCGGGGGCGACGAGCCGCCGCCGCCCGGTGGCGACCGCTACGAGAACACCACCGACTACGCGATCAACGACCACGCCACCTCGGAATCGCCGATCGGTGTCAAGGGGCGCTCGGGCAACGCCCCGTCCGCGCTGAAGGTGGACGTGGACATCAAGCACACCTACATCGGAGACCTCCGGGTCGAACTCCTCGCGCCGGACGGCAGGGTCCACCTGCTCAAGGACTACGGCGTCGGCGGCAGCAACGACGACCTGCGCGCCACGTACACCGTCGACACCTCGGCGTCCCCCGCCAACGGCATCTGGAACCTCCGGGTCCATGACAACGCCTGGTGGGACACCGGAAAGATCGACGCCTGGTCCCTCACCTTCTGACCCACCCCCGCCCCCTCTCGCGTCACCCCATCGCACCCCCGCCCGGCCGGGCACACCGGGGCGGACCTCACCATGAGGTCCGCCCCTCTCCGGCACTCCGACGTCGGGGACCTCGCGCCGCAGTGCGCTTCTGGCAGCCGGTCCTCCGGTCTGCGGCGGGCGACCGCATCGGCCACGCTCCGGCTGCGGACACCGTCGGCCCCGCCTCCCAGAGGCCGAGGAATCGCGGCCGGGGTTACTTCCGTCCGGGGGTCCACTTCATGCCGAGCCGGTAGGCGCGGGAGATCTTGTCCTGGACGCCGGGACCGTCCGCCGGAGTGAACCAGCGCACCTCGCGTTCGATGACGAGTTCGCCTTTCTGGCGCTTGATGAGGGCGATGGCGCAGGCGTTCGCCTGCGGCGGGCATGCGTCCAGGACCACCCGGAAGCGGTCGCCGCGGTCGGAGGTCAAGGTCACCGCGGCGTCGAGGCCGCGGAAGTCGCCGGAGCCTTCGTAGATGTAGACGAAGAGCAGGAGCTTCTGGAACTCAGCCTGGTGGTCCAGGTTGATGACGAGGTTCTCCCCCGTCTCCCGTGCCCCGGTCCGGTCGTCCGCGTCGAGGGCGACGTACGGGAAGCGGTCCACCGCACCGAAGGCGTTGCCCAGCGCCTGCACGACGGTCTTGGAGCCGTCGGTGCAGCGGATCATGCAGCCGAGGTCGAGGTCCACCGTCCTGGCCGAGGCGGAGGCCGAGCGCAGCGAGGCCCGTATCCGGCCGAACAGACCGCGCGCCTCGCCGGCCGCCTGCCGAGCGGCGGCCTGCGGCGAGGTCCAGTTGAGGTTCACTTTGATCAGTCCGGAGGTCACGCCGTGCTTGGCCAGGGAGACGGTGGGGGCGGCCTTCGTCAGGTTCACGGTGGCGGGCGTGGTCATGCGGCACCTCTCGGGGAAGGCCCGGGGAGCCGGGGTGATCAACGACCGTACAGGCGGGGCGTGAGGCACCGCAGAGCATCGGTCGTTGACGGCCTCGCACGAGGATCGGCCCGTCGGCCCGTCGGCCCGTCGGCCCGTCGGCCCGTCGGCCCGTCGGCCCGTCGGCCGGGCGGCGCGGGGAGCGGGACGCGGAGGCGCGTGGTTGCTGAAGACGGCAACGGTTCGCGGAGGGGACGCCGTGCTGATCCCTGAGATTGTTCGCCCTGCCAGCCGTTAGTGTGAGGGCCGTTGGAGGCGAATCCGAGCCGGAGCGGAGCGCGGAGAGTCGTGGGCGGTCTTACGGAAGCGAAGCTGAGGGCGCTGGCCGGGGAGCGTTCGTTCGAGCGTGGACGTGGTTATGTCGACGAGGTGTCTGGGGTCGAGTTCGGTGACGGCTGGATCAGGGCATCGGTACGCGGCACGGAGCGGTACGCGATGGAGCTGCTCCCGGGCGGGCGCGGAAAGCCGGCGGGGACGTGCGATTGCCCGTACGGCCAGGAGGGCAACTTCTGCAAGCATCTGGTCGCCCTCGATCTGACGGTGATCGTTCAGGAGGCCGACCTGTCTCGCAGGCGGAAGGCGGCCCGGGACCGGCCCCACGGCCTCGATGCTTGGCTGACCGGCCTGTCACGGGACGGCCTCCTCGCTCTCGTGCGGGAGGAGATGGCCGAGGACCGCAACTTGCGGAGGCGACTGGAACTGCGGGCGGCGAGCGCCGCGACGACGTGGCCGGGATCCGGTCCCGTTTCCGTGAGCTGCTCGACATCGGCCCGTTCGCCCAGTACGGCTCCTTCGAGTACGCCGATGCCCGTGCCCACGCCGACCAGGCCCGGCAGGCGGTGTCCGCGTTTCGTTTGCTGACCATCTCGGGCCGGGCCGCCGCCTCACCCCGCCCCCGGACCACGGCGCCCGCCACCCAGCCTGACGCGCACCAACGCGCCTACGCCTACGCGGCCCGGACCCCGGAGAGCACCCCGGTCCGGGCCGCGACCCGAAAGGAGTGACCATGGATGACGAGATCCAGCTGATCAGGGACGGCGATGGCCTGGCGGTCATCGGCAATCAAGCGACGGTCGAACGCTTCCTCATCTCAGAAGGGCTGCCGTCGCAGGCCCTGCGGCCGCGACGGTTCCGATCCGCCCTCGGCAACGCGGCCGGAGTCGCGCAGGCAGGTTCCGACATCGCTGCCCACTCAGGCCGCTGGGTGAAGCTGAGCAAGGACTCCGCGCGGCGTATCGACCAGCTTGGGCTCAGGAAGAGTGCCAAGACGGGTCTCAGCACAGGTGTGCTGAAAGGGCCCAAGGGGCAGAGCAAGGGGTTCGTCGAGTTCGCGAAGGAGCCCGGACCCCTCCGGGGCAACCCGGCGCAGTTGTCGAACGTAGCGGCGGTCATGGCGCAGCTTGCGATGCAGCAGGCCATGGACGAGATCACCGACTACCTCGCCGCGATCGACGAGAAGCTCGACGACGTGCTCCGCGCCCAGGAGGACGACGCGCTGTCGAAGATTATCGGCGCGGAACTCGTGATCGAGGAGGCCATGACCATCCGGGACGAGGTGGGCCGGGTCTCCGACATCACGTGGTCGAAGGTGCAGGCCACATCGGAGACGATCGCCACGACCCAGGTATACGCGCTCCGCCGGCTCGACGCGCTCGCGGAGAGGATGGAGCGCAAGGCCAAGATCGGTGAACTCGCCGCGGCGGCAGAGGACGCCGAGTCCAAGGCCCGGCAGTGGCTGGCCGTCCTGGCCCGTTGCTTCCAGCTCCAGGACGCGATAGCCGTGCTCGAACTCGATCGGGTGCTGGACGCGGCTCCGGAGGAGCTGGACCGGCATCGCAGCGGCATCCGGATCGCCCGAAGGAACCGGCTGGATCTCATCTCGCGGAGCACCGAGCGGCTGGTGGCCCGGATGAATGCGGCCGCCGACGAGGCCAACGCGAAGGTGCTGCTGCACCCGACCAAGTCCCCGGCCGTGGTCCGGTCGAGCAACCAGGTGGTGGCCGGTGTCCACGACTTCCACGGGCGGCTCGGGATCGAGTCCGGTCGCCAGTCGTCGGAGACGAGACGATGGGCGGTCGCGGCGGTGGAGGTGAGGGACAAGGCGCTGGAGACGGGAGTGAAGGGCGCCGATGTGGTCAGAAGTCTCGGCAACGAGACCCTGGACCGGGCAGGTTCGGTGAAAGACAAGATCAGCAGCGGGATCGCCGAGCGAGCGCGTCGCCGCCGCGGGGACGCGAAGGAACGCGACGAGGAGGGCTGAGCGAGCGCCGACCGCCAGCCACGTGGGTTCCCGTCGGGCCGGCGGCCCCTCTGCTGAGCCTCCTCAGCCGGCTTGCAGACCGTCGCTCCAGCCCCGCACCAGGATCAGCTGGCCGTACCCACCCACCACCCGCCCTGGAGCCGTGCCATGACGCCGTTCGCCGACGAGGAAGACACCCGCAAGGTCCAGACCGCCGTCATCGGCGGGGCGGGATCCGACGACCCTGTCTTCCTCCCGTACGACTACGACGAGTTCGACCTCTTCATGCGGGGCCGCTCCCGCGACGACTTCTACTGCGGCACACTTCTCGGCGGCTGCGGCAAGAAGCTCGCCGCCAAGCGCTACACCGAGAAGAAGTGCCACTTCGCCCACCGCCCACCCGTCCACTGCCGTCGCACCGCGAACGGCGAGTCCAGCGCCGACCACCTCTACATCGGCCAAGCCCTGACCCGGTGGCTCGCCCGGCAGAACCACCGGCAGGCCAAGGCGTCGTACCGCACGGTCGGGGACAGACCGGGCGGCACGGTGGACTTCCGGCTGTCCGGCGGGCGGCAGCTCATACGGGTGCAGATGGCCCGGCTGGGTCTGCACCCGTGGCGACAGGAGGCGGAGGACCTCGCCCGGGGCGCCGACCACGTTGAGTGGCTCTTCGGGCCGGACAGCATGCTGGCCTTCGACCGGGTGGAATCCCATGGCTACGCGATCCGCGCCGAGTGCCGGACGGTAGGCGTCACGCGTGAGGTGCGCATCGGGATCCAGCTGCCTGGCAACACCATCGAATGGACCACGCTGGAGGAGTGCTCCCTGACTCCTCAGGGGGTCGTTACCCCGGGTTTGGTGTCCGCCCCTCAGGGCATCGTGCCGCGCGGGTCGGCCGAAGCGGCCACCACCCCTACGCCCCGGCTCTCCTTCGCGCTTGCCGACGATACGGTGGCGTTCACAGGGGCCGCGCCGAGGGCCGACGTGCAGTCGCCGACGGGGGCACCGGGCAGCGTCTACGACGCGGACATCCAGCCTCTCGGCTCGGACGTGATACGGGCCCGCATCGTCCTTCCTCACGCCTCGACGCCCCCCCAACCCGTCGAGGGTGTACCTCCTTCGGGAGCGGGTGACCCTGACCCCCGTCGACGGCACGACGGCAGACACGCCCGCATGGCTTCTCGCCGCCTCCAAGACGCGACGCCTCGACGCCCGGGAGGCGGCGGCCTGGAACGGACTGAAACCACCCCAGCCGGTACCCGCGGTAGCCACGCCCCTCCCCGTCGAGCAGCTGCCCGCACCCCCGAGTCCACGGCTCGACGACCGCGAGATCGTGGCCTCCTTCCGGAGGACCCTGGAGCGGACCGCCCGCGCACGTGGCCGGATCACATGGTCCAAGCTCGTCGGGAGCGCAAGGGCGACACCCCAGCAGTTCACCTCGGAGCACCAACGCAGGCTTCTCACAGCGCTTGACTTCCCGCGCGCTCAGGACAAACCGGTACTGTCCTCGCTCCTCAGGACGGAGAGCGGCGAGGTCCCGTCCTTCTTCGCCGCCGTCCTCACCGAGCTGGGCTGGGCACCGGGCCTCCCGGGGAACCAGGTTCGCCACATCAACGAGATGGAACGGCGGCGCGCCTACGAGACTTTCGGGGACAGCCCTGTCGCGGCCCCGCCGACGCCGCCTGCCTCCCCGGCGACTCCACGGCTCCAGCCCATACCGCAACCCAGGCAACCGCAGGGCCGGCCACAAGCCGCCGCGGCCAGGCTGACTTCGCCGACCGGTCTTCCGACCCTCCAACTCGTGCTCGCCGTACGCGAACACCTCAAGGCGCGAGCGAGGAAGGGAGCCGACGACATCACGTGGCGCGAGCTCTCGGGCAACACAGGATTCGACTTCGGCACCCTGTCGGACGAGCGGCGCACCACCCTCTTGTTCCGTGTGGATGAGCCCCTCAGGAGGCATGACCTCATGTACGCGGCCCTCGTCGTGACGGACGACGGCGAGCCGCTGCCGTACTTCCCCCAGCTCCTTCAGCGCCATGGACGTCCGGTGCCGGGTCTCCAGAGCGAGGCTCATCAAACCCGGCGGCTGGAGGCGGACCGTATTCGTGACGCGTACGCATCTGGCGCCCGCGGGTCGGGTGGTGTGACCCCCATGCCGCCCGCTGCGGCCACGGCCCCTGCTCCCGCCCCCGAACCGTCTGCCGCATCGGCGCCCGCTCCGGCTGAGCGCCCCCTCGACACCTCCGTGACCGCGGCCATCGGAACGCTTACCGGACTGCGCTGGCGATTCGACCATGCGCGGCAGGTCGGCGACCTCGCCGAGGCCAAGCGCGTCTGGCAAGCTGTACGGCACCAAGCTCCCCCCTGAGGCACAGAGCCAGTACCGTCCCCACCTGCGCGACATGAGCGAGTGGGTACGGGAGCGCGAGAACGAGAACATTCAGGCGAACCTCCGCAGGCTGCTCGATGACCTCGCGCGGCGGCAGGGGCTCGCTGACATCGATGCCCTTCGTGACGGCCTGGCTGGTGCGCAAGAGCTCAAGAGGAAGCACCACGGCAAGCTCCCGCAGGACCTCCAGGACGCGTACGGCGCCTGCGAGGGACGACTTGCCGAGCTGCTCGCCGTGCCGTCCGGCAGCGTTCCGATCACTTCCGCTCCGGAGACGGAGGAGGCGCCCCAGTCGGCCGGGGCCAAGCTGTCAGAACTCGCTGCTGTTGTTCGCTCCCTTCTGGAAGACACCGCGCGGGACCGGGCCGTGCTGACGTGGTCCGCGATCCGGCACCGGCTGAACGTGGAACTTCCTCACCTCCACCCGGACGATCAGGGGCAGGTGCTTGTCCTCGCCGACGCGGACACGCCGGCGGACGAACCGCTCCTCTCCGCCTTGGTCACGACCAACGAGGGGGATCTCCACCCGCTGTACCGACACGTGGCCTATTCGCTCGGCCGGGAGACACCCTCGGGGCAGGACGAACTCCATGCACGGTGGCAGCTGGATGTCCTTCGGCTCTACGGCATCTGGAAGCACCGCCGACCCGCTGATGGCAGAATGTGAGAATCTCGGAAAGTCGGAGACTCGCACTTTCTTCGGGTTCTGGGTAGTCTGGGGGGGCGAAGAAGACATGGGATGGAGAGAGGGAGGTCACTCATGGCCGCGACCACGTTCCATGCCAGCGTGCGCGACAAGGGGCAGCTGACGTTGCCCGCAGGGGTGCGCGAGGCGCTGGGAGTCTCCCCGGGTGACGAGCTTGAGTTCGCGATCAACGACGCGGGTGTCGTCGAGGTTCACGGGCTACGGAAGATCCGCACCGATCAGGCGTGGTTCTGGACGGAGCGGTGGCAGGCGGGGGAGCGCGAGGCGAGCGAGGACATCGCGGCCGGACGCACGACCCGTCACGAGGACGTGGACGAGATGTTCGCGCACCTCGGCAAGGAGAACTGACCCCGACCCCTGGGAGGCCCATTGCCGACTTTCGAGACGACCGCTCGCTTCGACCGCGACTTCAGGAAGCTCCTTCCGGAGGAGCGGGCGCGGTTCCAGGCGACCATTCGGGACAAGTTCGTGCCGGATGTGACCAGCGGGCGGTTTCGGCCCGGCCTCCGGGTCAAGCCGGTTCAGGGGGTTCCGCTCCCCGCAGGCGCGCGTCCCGTCATGGAGATGACCTGGGCGCCTGATGGGCGTGCCACCTGGCAGTACGCGGACGAGGTCCGCGCGGGTGAGCCTCACATCATCTGGCGCCGCGTGGGCGGACACGAGATCTTCGATCCCGGTACTGCCTGAGGGACAGAGGGCCGTCGACGGCGGATGCCGGTCGACGGCCCTCGCGCGGTCCTGGGGCGCACAGCCCCGGCGAGCGGCTGAGAGGCGGGCCCGTGCGTGGGCGGTCGGAGAGTGAATCCGCACGGCAGAATGGGCCCGTGAGCGACGAAGAGGCGGACCTGGCCGAGATCCTGGGGACCCGGGAATCCGCATGGCTGGAGTTCAAGCGCAGCCCCAAGCGCGAGGGGAAGCGGGGCGACGCCATCGGCAACGCGGTGTGTGCCATGGCCAACGACCTGTGTGGTCGTGGCGGGGGAGACATCCTGGTCGGCGTGGACGACAACGGCCTGCCCGTCGACGACGTCGACGTGAGCGACCGGGCGCTGCTCCAACTCACCGAGATCCGGGACTCCGGCCTCATCCTCGACCGCCCGTCCCTCACGGTCGAGCGGGCCGTCTACCGGGGCAAGCCCGTCGTCCGGCTCCACGTGGCCGCGTCCGCGACCCCGCCGGTACGGTTTGACGGTGTCATCTGGGTCCGCCCCGGCCCCACCACACGGAAGGCCAACCGGGAGGACGAGCGGGTCCTCACGGAGCGCCGTCGGGCCAGGGACCTTCCCTTCGACACGCGCCCGCTGGAACTGGCCCGCGTCGACGACCTGGATCTGGACGTGTTCCGGCAGTCGTACCTGCCGTCGATGGTCGCCCCGGACGTCATCGAGGAGAACGGCCGTCCCATCGACCTTCAGCTCTCCTCGCTCCACCTCGCCACCCCGGCCGGCACGCCGACCACGCTCGGCGTCCTGGCCGTCGGACTGGATCCGACCAGCCAGGTACCCGGGGCTTACGTCCAGTTCGTCCGCTACCAGGGCACCGACCTGGACGCCCCGATCGCCGACGAGCAGGAGCTCCGGCAGAACCTGGTGGGGCTCTCGGCGCGCCTGGAACCACTCCTGCGCAGCAACCTCCGCACCCGGCTCGTGGAGGACGGATTCCGGGAGACCCCGCGTCCGGACTATCCGCTGGAGGCGCTGCGTGAGCTCTGCATGAACGCCCTCATGCACCGGAACTATGAGACGTCGTATGCGCCGACCCGCATCGTCTGGTTCGACGACCGGATCGAGATCACCAACCCCGGTGGCCCCTTTGGCCAGGTCCGGGATGACAACTTCGACCGTGTCACCGACTACCGCAATCCGTCCCTGGCCGCCGCGCTGAAGGGCCTCGGATACGTGAACCGATTCGGCCGCGGTATCGGCCGGGTGAGAAGGGCGCTGGAGGGCAACGGGAATCCGCCCGCCGAGTTCCAGGTGGACGATTCGTCGTGGGTCGTCGTGATCAGGAGAGCCGCATGACGTCGATCGCGCTGTTCAACAACAAGGGAGGCGTGGGAAAGACCACCCTCACCTACCATCTGGCCCACATGATCCGTCGCCTCGGTCTGAGCGTGCTGGCCGTCGATCTGGACCCTCAGGCCAACCTGACCTCCATGTGCCTGGACGAGACCGAGATCGAGGACCTGTGGGAGAACCCCTCCGAACTCATCAACCAGGGTGCGGCGAAGGCGGGACTCCCCGGTACCGGGCGGGTGCGCAGCGGACAGACCATCGCCGACGCTGTCCGTCCCATCCTCGAAGGCACCGGTGACATTGCGGCCGTCGAGCCCGTCGAGCTCCAGCCGGGGCTCTGGCTGCTGCCGGGGAGCCTCGACCTCAGCCGCTTCGAGGACAAGCTGTCCAACGAATGGTCCCGCGCCTACGCAGGTGACATCGCGGCGATCCGTACGTCCACGTCGTTCCATCGGATCATCGAGCAGGCCACTCGGGCCGTCGGGGCGGACGTCGTACTCATCGACGTCGGCCCCAACCTGGGGGCCATCAACCGCGCCGCCCTGATCTCGGCCGACACGGTGCTGATGCCGCTGGCCGCCGACCTGTTCTCGCTCAAGGGCCTCAGCAACCTGGGGCCGACGCTGCGCCAGTGGCGCGCCGACTGGCAGCAGCTCGTCCTGCCCAGGGTGCCCGCGAACATCTCCGCGCCCCAGGCCGAGATGCGTCCCCTCGGGTACGTCATCATGCAGCCGGAGATGCGCCTCGACCGGCCCGTCAAGGCGTACGAACGGTGGCTCAAGCGCATTCCGTGGGTCTACTCCTCGGCAGTCCTCAACGAGGTGGAACCCACCCGTGAGGACGACTTGCACCGCATCGCGACCATGCGGAACTACCGGAGCCTCATGCCTCTGGCACACGACGCTCGCAAGCCCATGTTCGACCTGAGGCCGGCCGACGGCGCTCTGGGCAGCACTCAGCAGTACGTGAAGACCTGCTTCAAGGAGTTCCAGACGCTGTCCCGTGAGGTGCTCGTGAGGATCGGCGAGCCTCTGGAGGAGGCCCGCCCGACGGCACCGGCGGACCGGCGATAGCGCTCCGTCGCGAAGGACACGGACCGCGTCCAGCCCTCGTGGTTGACTGCGAAGGGGCGGCGCTCCAGACCGACGAACGGGCGGGCAACAGCATCGAGGTGCTCATGACCCGGTACGTGAGGTGTCTCCACGGCCGCCAGGCCCTCGCCAACAGGCGCGTCGACGCGTTCCTGGACGAATGCAACTGAGGATCCGTCACACTCCTCGCGGCAAACCGAGCGGTCCACGCGGCCCTCGCGTCCCGCGTATGTCCCGCGCGAGTCGGTCTCGAGCGCCGGGCAGGCGTGTTCTCGTAGACGTGTCGTGGCAAAAGAGCAGGTCAGGGGGTGCGTGTGTGCAAAGGGGTGGTTAGCCTCGCGCTTTCATGAAGCGGGCTGTCCGACGGGTGGCCAGGTAAGCGAGAAGTGCCTCTGACCAGCAAGAATGAGGATTGTCGAGGTCCTTGTTCCTGCCACCGTCGGAGGCACTTCCCAGGCGAAGAAGCGTATCGGGTCCTATCCACGCGTCCGCGTCGAGGGCGGTGGCCGTGGGGTGGTGTCCCAGGCCGGGGCCGTGCTGCTGGTCGAGACGGTCCGCAAGGCCGGGCTGGACCAGGCGATATCGGCGGCGCTTGCGCCGTGGCGGCGGCCCCGGGCGGTGCACGATCCGGGGAAGATCCTGCTGGACGTGGCCCTCGCGGTCGCGATGGGCGGGGACTGCCTCGCGGATGTTGGGACGCTGCGGGCCGAGCCCGGCGTGTTCGGGCCGGTGGCCTCCGACCCGACGGTCTCCCGGCTCGTCGACGCCCTCGCCGCAGCTGGGCCGAAGGCCCTGTCCGCTATAAGGGCCGCTCGGGCCGAAGCGCGTGAGCGCGTCTGGAAGCTGGCCAGCGCTGCGGCGCCGGATGCCGCGGGGCAGGTGATCGTGGACCTGGACGGGGTGCTCGTGCTGGCCCACTCTGAGAAGCAGGACGCCACCGCGACCTGGAAGAAGACCTTCGGACACCACCCCCTGATGGGCTTCGTGGATCACGGAAGCGGCGGGAGCGGTGAGCCGGTCGCCGGCCTGCTCAGACCGGGCAACGCAGGCAGCAACACCGCCGCCGACCACATCACCACGGCCCAACTCGGCTTGGCGCAACTACCGAAGAAGTACCGGCGCGGACGCCGGACGCTGATCCGTACCGACTCCGGCGGCGGCACCCACGAGTTCGTCGCCTGGCTCGCCCAGCGCGGCCGGTGGCTGTCGTACTCGGTCGGCATGACCATCACTGAGCAGATTCACCAGGCCGTCCTCAAGGTTCCCGCCCCGGCCTGGACGGCAGCGATCGAGCCCGGCGGCGAGATCCGGGACGGGGCGTGGGTCGCCGAGATCACCGGCGGCTGCCTCAAGGGCTGGCCGAAGGGAATGCGGCTGATCGTGCGGAAGGAACGGCCCCATCCCGGCGCCCAGTTGCGGATTACCGACGCCGACGGACTGCGGCTGACCTGCTTCGCCACCAACACCACCGACATGCCGATCGCGGCACTGGAGCTGCGGCACCGCCAGCGGGCACGGGCCGAGGACCGCATCCGGGCCGCGCGGGCCACCGGCCTGCGCAACCTGCCCCTGCACGACACCGCGCAGAACCAGATCTGGCTGGAGATCGTCCAGCTCGCCCTGGACCTGCTGGCCTGGATGCCGATGCTCGCTCTGACCGGCGAAATCCGCAGGTGGGAGCCCCGCCGTCTCCGGTTCCGCCTTCTCTCCGCCGCCGCCCAGATTGTCACGACCGCCCGCCGCCGGCACCTGAGGTTCGCACGCCACTGGCCCTGGACCGACGTGATCACCGACGCGCTGGCGCGGCTCGAAGCTCTCCCAAATCCCGGCTGACCAGCACGTTCCCGTCCCTGCGAGCAGTATCACCCCGACCGGAGCCGTGGAACCCGGCGCCCACCCGACGCGACAGCCGGGCCATCAGCGCGCCCGCCACCGACCCGAACAACCGAAACGGCCCGCCGAAGAAGCCGACGGACCATCACGAAAGATCGAGGTTAGTGCAACGGCCATTTGCGCCATGTGAGTTTTGGCATGAACAAGAAAGCCCCCGACTCGCATTTCTGCAGGTCAGGGGCTTCTGTGGCACTTCCTGTGAAGTGCCCCCGGCAGGATTCGAACCTGCGCACACGGCTCCGGAGGCCGTTGCTCTATCCCCTGAGCTACGGGGGCGTGTCGCTCGTCGTGCGGCGACGGGTTGAACACTACCAGCTTCCGCGGGGTGATCAGGAACCGATGTGCGGGGGACGGGGACATGGGTTGCCCGCACGGGGTGGAAGTGGCAAAAACCCGGACGCGGGGGCCCGCGCCGACCTACTCTCGAGTTGTGCCAGGCGTCTCTGGCCGGGTCCTCGTTGTCGACGACAACAAGGTGATCCGGCAGCTGATCAAGGTCAATCTCGAGCTGGAGGGCTTCGAGGTCGTGACCGCGAACGATGGTGCCGAGGCCCTGGACGTGGCGCACCGGGTGTGCCCTGACGTGATCACTCTTGATGTGGTCATGCCCCGGTTGGACGGGTTCGGGGCCGCCGCGCAGTTGCGGGCCGATCCGCGGACCCGGGACGTGCCCGTGGCCATCGTCAGCGCCTGTACGCAGCAGGAGGTCGAGGCCGGGATCGCGGCCGGGGTGGATGCCTTCCTCGCCAAGCCGTTCGAGCCCACCGAGCTCGTACGGGTCGTGCGCCGGCTCATCGAGCGCAAGGACCGGCGCGACGGGAGGAGAGGGGCACCCGCCGGGAGGGGCCGCGGCTGAGTCGCGGTCGGCCCGCGGGGGCTGCTGTTCACATGGCGAAACCCTTCGTGGGATGACCGGGCGCCTCCCCTAGGCTGGTCCCGTGACCCCCGCAGACCTCTCCCGTTGCGTCGTACGCGCCGTGCGCTGCGCCGTCGCCGACGGGGAGCTCGCCGCGGGTGCGGCCGCGCCCGAGCGGGTCGTCGTCGAGCGGACCCGGCCCGGCGGGGTGGGGGACTATGCCACCCCCGTCGCCTTCCAGGTCGCCAAGGCCGCCGGATGCCCGCCCCGTGGAGTGGCCGACGTACTGGCCCGCCGGCTCGGGGCCGAGCCCGGGATCGAGCGCGTCGAGGTCACCGGAGCGGGGTTCCTCAACTTCGTGCTGCCCGCCCCCTCCGCGCCCGCGGTCGTGGCCGACGTGATCGGCCGGGATGTCCGAGGCCGGGCCGTGCGGACCGTCCACGGCGACGAGAGCGGGCTCGGGCCCCGTGAGCGCGTGGTGCGCCGGAGCGTTCTGCGGCTCCTGCGCGTCCAGGGTGAGATCGGGTCCGTGCGCACGCCGGCCGCCCCTGCCGCCTCCACCGGCGCTCTGACCTCTCCCGACTCCGCCGCCCCCGCCATCGCTGTCACCGTCGCTCCCATCGCGCAGCGCGACGGCGACGTCGTCGCCCGCTACGGGGCCGACGCCGCCCGATGGGCGATGCTCGCCACGCCCGCCCGGGAGACTCCGTCCTTCTCCGACCTGCTGCTGCACCAGGGCGAGGCCAGCGAGTTCTTCCGGGTCCGGTACGCCCATGCACGCAGCCGGGCCCTCGTACGCAACGCCGAGCAGTTGGGCTTCCGGCCCGAGGCGGGCGAGGTCGGCGACGCCGCCGCCCTGCTGCGGCTCCTCGCCGACCATCCCCTCGTCCTGGAGGCCGCCGCGCACCACTGCGCGCCCGAGCGGCTCGTCCGGCACCTCGTCGAGCTGGCCGATGCGCTGCTCGACTTCCAGTACCGCGTACTGCCCCGGGGGGACGAGAAACCCTCGGCCGCCCACCGCGCCCGGCTGGCACTCGCCGAAGCCGCCGGGACGGTGCTGGCCGGCGGCCTGGCCCTGCTCGGCTTGGACGCACCCGAACGCCTATGAACCGCGAAGAGAGAAGCCGATGAGCCGTTCCGCGCACCCCGCCGGGCCCCGCCACGCCGACGTCCTGCCCGAAGGGCACTACTCCCCGCCGCCCGCTGACCTGAACGCGCTCGACGAGAAGGTCTGGGCCCGGACCGTCCGGCGCGGGGACGACGGCGTCGTCACCGTCGGCGGCATGGAAGTCACCAGGCTCGCCGAGGAGTTCGGGACGCCCGCGTACTTCCTCGACGAGGACGACTTCCGGTCGCGCTGCCGGGCCTGGGCGCACGCCTTCGGCAAGGACGCCGACGTCTTCTACGCCGGGAAGGCCTTCCTCTCCAAGGCCGTCGTGAAGTGGCTGAAGGAAGAGGGGCTCAACGTCGACGTGTGCTCCGGCGGGGAGCTGTCGACCGCCCTCGCCGCGGGCATGCCCGCCGACCGGATCGCCTTCCACGGCAACAACAAGTCCGGGGAGGAGATCCGCCGGGCCGTCGGGGCCGGCGTCGGCCGGATCGTCCTGGACTCCTTCCAGGAGATCGTCCGGGTCGCGCACATCGCCCGTGAGCTGGGCGTACGCCAGCCGGTGCAGATTCGCGTGACCGTCGGCGTCGAGGCGCACACGCACGAGTTCATCGCGACCGCCCACGAGGACCAGAAGTTCGGCATCGCCGTCGCGGACGGGTCCGCCGCCGAGGCCGTGCGCCGTGTCCTCGGCCACGACTCGCTGGAGCTGCTGGGGATCCATTCGCACATCGGCTCCCAGATCTTCGACATGGCCGGCTTCGAGGTCTCCGCCAAGCGCGTCGTGCGGCTGCTCGCCGCCGTCCGTGACGAGCACGGCATCGAACTGCCCGAGATCGACCTCGGCGGCGGCCTCGGCATCGCCTACACCTCCGGCGACGACCCCCGCGAGCCGCACGAGATCGCCAAGGCCCTCACCGAGATCGTGGCCCGCGAGTGCGAGAGCGCCGGGCTGCGCGCTCCCCGGATCTCGGTCGAGCCCGGTCGCGCCATCGTCGGTCCGACCGCGTTCACGCTGTACGAGGTGGGGACGATCAAGCCGCTGGAGGGGCTGCGTACGTACGTCAGCGTCGACGGTGGGATGTCCGACAACATTCGTACGGCCCTCTACGACGCGGAATACTCCATCGCGCTCGTGTCCCGTACCTCCGACGCCGAACCGATGCTCGTCCGCGTCGTCGGTAAGCACTGCGAGAGCGGCGACATCGTCGTGAAGGACGCCTTCCTGCCGGCCGACCTGGCGCCCGGTGACCTCCTCGCCGTGCCCGCGACCGGCGCGTACTGCCGCTCCATGGCCAGCAACTACAACCACGCGCTCCGCCCGCCCGTCGTCGCCGTGCGTGACGGGCAGGCCCGAGTGATCGTTCGCCGCGAGACGGAGGAAGATCTCCTGCGACTCGACGTCGGATAATGAAATAGGTGTCTCAGCCAATGGACCGAAGGTGGAAAGTGCTGTCCATTGGGTGAGACTGGTTCACACCCCGCGTGCAAACCGCGCGCGGGGTAATGATGGAAGATCGAAAGGCGTAGGTCGAATGATGCGTACGCGTCCGCTGAAGGTGGCGCTGCTGGGCTGTGGAGTGGTCGGCTCAGAGGTGGCTCGCATCATGACGACGCACGCCGACGACCTCACGCAGAGGATCGGTGCGCCCGTCGAGCTCGCCGGCGTGGCGGTCCGCCGCCCCTCCAAGGTGCGCGAGGGCATCGATCCCGCGCTGATCACCACCGACGCGACCGCCCTCCTCAAACGCGGCGACATCGACATCGCCATCGAGGTCATCGGCGGCATCGAGCCGGCCCGCACCCTGATCACCACCGCCTTCGAGCACGGCATCTCGGTGGTCTCCGCGAACAAGGCGCTGCTCGCCCAGGACGGCGCCGCGCTGCACGCCGTCGCCGAGCGGGCCGGGCTCGACCTGTACTACGAGGCCGCCGTCGCCGGCGCCATCCCGCTGATCCGCCCGCTGCGCGAGTCCCTCGCCGGCGACAAGATCAACCGGGTGATGGGCATCGTCAACGGCACCACGAACTTCATCCTCGACAAGATGGACTCGACCGGCGCCGGCTACCAGGAGGCGCTCGACGAGGCCACCGCCCTCGGGTACGCCGAGGCCGACCCGACCGCCGACGTCGAGGGCTACGACGCCGCGGCCAAGGCCGCGATCCTGGCCGGCATCGCCTTCCACACCCGCGTCCGTCTGGACGACGTGTACCGCGAGGGCATGACCGAGGTCAGCGCCGCGGACTTCGCCTCCGCCAAGCGGATGGGCTGCACCATCAAGCTCCTGGCCATCCTGGAGCGCGCCGCGGACGGGGCGTCCGTCACGGCCCGCGTCCACCCGGCGATGATCCCGCTCAGCCACCCGCTCGCGTCCGTCCGCGAGGCGTACAACGCCGTCTTCGTCGAGGCGGAGGCCGCCGGGCGGCTCATGTTCTACGGGCCCGGTGCGGGCGGCGCCCCGACCGCGTCCGCGGTCCTCGGCGACCTTGTCGCCGTCGCCCGCAACAAGCTCGCCGAGGCAACGGGGCCCGGCGAGTCGGCGTACACCCAGCTGCCGGTCAGCCCCATGGGCGATGTCGTCACCCGCTACCACATCAGCCTCGATGTGGCCGACAAGCCGGGCGTCCTCGCCCAGGTGGCGACGACGTTCGCGGAGCACGGTGTGTCCATCGACACCGTCCGCCAGCAGGGCAAGGACGGCGAGGCGTCCCTCGTCGTCGTCACCCACCGCGCGCCCGACGCCGCCCTCTCCGGGACCGTCGAGGCGCTGCGGAAGCTGGACACCGTCCGCGGTGTCGCCAGCATCATGCGTGTTGAAGGGGAGTAAGGACCCATGAGCAGCAATCGCACCCACCAGTGGCGCGGCATCATCGAGGAGTACCGGGACCGCCTGCCGGTGACGGACACGACTCCGGTGGTCACGCTCCGCGAGGGCGGCACTCCCCTCGTCCCCGCGCAGGTGCTGTCCGAGCGCACCGGCTGCGAGGTGCACCTCAAGGTCGAAGGGGCGAACCCCACCGGGTCCTTCAAGGACCGCGGTATGACCATGGCGATCACCAAGGCCAAGGAAGAGGGCGCGAAGGCCGTCATCTGCGCCTCCACCGGCAACACTTCGGCCTCCGCCGCCGCCTACGCGGTGCGGGCCGGGATGGTCTCCGCGGTGCTCGTGCCCCGCGGCAAGATCGCGCTGGGCAAGATGGGCCAGGCCCTCGTGCACGGCGCCAAGATCCTTCAGGTGGACGGCAACTTCGACGACTGTCTGGACCTGGCCCGCGCGCTGTCCGACAACTACCCGGTGGCGCTGGTCAATTCCGTCAACCCGGTGCGCATCGAGGGCCAGAAGACGGCCGCGTTCGAGATCGTCGACGCGCTCGGCGACGCCCCGGACGTGCACGTGCTGCCGGTGGGCAACGCCGGCAACATCACCGCGTACTGGAAGGGCTTCAAGGAGTACAAGGCCGACGGCCTGGCCTCCCGTACGCCTCGCGTGTGGGGTTTCCAGGCCTCCGGTTCGGCGCCCATCGTGCGCGGCGAGGTCGTCAAGGAGCCGCACACCGTCGCCACCGCGATCCGCATCGGGAACCCGGCCTCCTGGGACCACGCGCTGGCCGCGCGGGACGAGTCCGGCGGCTTCATCGACGAGGTGACGGACCGTCAGATCCTGGCCGCCTACCGGCTGTTGGCCGCCCAGGAAGGCGTCTTCGTCGAGCCCGCCTCGGCCGCCTCCGTAGCCGGCCTGCTCAAGGCCGCCGAGCTGGGCCTGGTGGACCCGGGCCAGCGGATCGTGTGCACCGTCACCGGCAACGGCCTCAAGGACCCCGACTGGGCGGTCGCCGGCGCGCCGCAGCCGGTCACCGTTCCGGTGGACGCCGAAGCCGCCGCGGTGCGCCTCGGCCTGGTCTGACGCACGCCCGTGCGGGGCCGGGCCCGGAGGTCCTCCGAGTGCCGTGACGGCGCTCCAGGGGTCCTCCGGACCCGGCAACTCACCCCGTACGACGACCGAAGTGCGGCCGAAGCGGGTCCAACCCGGTCGAAGCCCGCGACACGCATCGTGCGCCTCCTGTGCGCCCTATGTCGCGAGAGAACCTTCCTTCGATAGGCTGTACTTACATCCGCCACCGCGCATATGACTGCGGTGCTGCCCCGAGGGCCTTCGGGTGTCGTACGTTCTCCAGTACATTCACAGCGAGCCAGCGAAGAGCGAAGTTCTCGCACAGTCACAAGGAGTGTCATCGGACGATGGCCGGTCCAGCGTTCCGCGCCGCCGCCGTACGGGTGCGCGTCCCCGCCAGCAGTGCCAACCTCGGCCCCGGGTTCGACGCCCTGGGCCTGGCCCTGGGGCTCTACGACGACGTCGTGGTCCGGGTGGCCGACTCCGGCCTGGACATCGACATCGCGGGTGAGGGCGCCGACACCCTCCCGCGGGACGAGAGCCACCTGCTCGTACGCTCCATGCGCACCGCCTTCGACCTGCTGGGTGGGCAGCCGCGCGGCCTCGAAGTCGTCTGCGCCAACCGGATCCCGCACGGCCGCGGCCTGGGCTCCTCCTCCGCCGCCATCTGCGCAGGCATCGTGGCCGCCCGCGCCGTCACCATAGGCGGCGAGGGGAAGCTCGACGAGGCGGCGCTGCTGGAGCTCGCCACCGAGATCGAGGGCCACCCCGACAACGTCGCCGCGTGCCTGCTCGGCGGGTTCACGCTGGCTTGGATGGACGGGGGCAGCGCCCGGGCGATCCGGATGGAGCCCGCCGAATCCATCGTTCCGGTGGTCTTCGTGCCTTCCCGGCCGGTCCTCACGGAGACGGCGCGCGGCCTGCTGCCGCGCACCGTCCCGCATGTGGACGCGGCCGTCAACGCCGGCCGCGCGGGCCTGCTCGTGGAAGCCCTGACCAGGCGTCCCGAGCTGCTGCTGCCGGCGACCGAAGACCGGCTCCACCAGGAGTACCGGTCCCCGGCGATGCCCGAGAGCGTGGCACTCGTCAACCGACTGCGGGCGGACGGCATCCCCGCGGTCATCTCCGGCGCGGGGCCCACGGTCCTCGCGCTGGTCGACAACGACGCGGCCGACAAGGTCGCGCAGCTCGCGGGCGAGGGGTGGGCGGCCAACCGGCTCGCACTCGACGCCGCGGGCGCGAGCGTACTTCCGCTGGGCACCCAGGGCGGCTAGGCCTGCTTTCGGACAGGACCAGTCGGCCAGGGGCGGGCGGCCAGGGCAGGCCGCCCGCGCGGAAGCACGCGATTGCCGGTGATTGAGAGGGGGAATATCTATTGGATCCGGTAGTGTTAGTCTCAAGTGCGCATCGGAAGCCGCCAGGGCTCGGTGCTCAGTGTCCCCATCCGGGACCACATTTCTTCCGGGAGCCTCCCCGACTGCTTTGATCGCTTCCAGCAGTTTCGAGCACGCTCCGGAATCGGCGTGATTTTCCCACGCTTTCAGCTCGGGGGCTTCTCGCCGAACCCACGCACGTTTCTTTCCGCCGCATCTCCGTATCGGCGGACCACCGCCCCGGCACGGTCCATACCTAGGGCCGTCGTCGGACAGCACAACCGGTCGCCGAGCCAGACAGGCCGACGTCCGCTCCAGGGAAGGACCCTTCGTGAGCGACACCACCGATCTGATGGGCGCTGCCGACACCTCTGTCGACACCAGTGCCCCCGCCGCGGGCGCCGCGGCCGCCCCCGCCGGACGGCGGCGACGCACCGGCACCGGCCTTGACGGCATGGTCCTCGCCGAGCTGCAGCAGGTCGCGTCCGGCCTCGGCATCAGGGGCACCGCGCGGATGCGCAAGAGCCAGCTGATCGAGGTCATCAAGGAGGCGCAGGCGGGCGGAGGTGCCCCCAAGGCCGCTGCCTCCGCCGCCGCGGACACCGCCGAGGCCAAGCCGAAGCGCCGCGCCACCAGCAAGGCCCGTACGGCCGCCGCCGACGCCGCACCGGCGGAGGCCCCCGCGGCCCCGGCCGAGAAGCCTGCCGCGCAGACGCAGATCGAGATCCCGGGCCAGCCGGCAGGAGGCCCCTCCCGCTCCGGCGCGGCCGAGAGCGGGGGAGACGACGCCCCGGCCGGCGAACGCCGCCGCCGCCGCGCCACGGCGCCCTCCGGCAGCCCGGAGAGCTCGGCCCCCGTCTCCGTGCAGGTCGAGCAGAAGGCCGACACCGCCACCGCCACCGCCACCGCGCCCGCCGAGCCCAAGGCAGAGGCCGCCACGGCGGTCTCCGCCGGCCAGGCCCAGGGCCAGGACGGCGAGGGCCGCGGCCGCCGCGACCGCCGGGAGCGCGGCGACCGCCAGCGCGACCGCCGCGACCGTGGCGCCAAGGCCGACGAGCAGGGCCAGAGCGGCCAGGGTCAGGGCCAGGCCGCGCAGGGTGGCCAGGGCGGCGGCGGCCGTCAGGACCGCCAGCAGCAGGGCGGCCGCGGTCAGGGCCAGGGCCAGCAGGGCCGCCAGGACGGCGGTCCGCAGGACGACTTCGACGACGAGGGCGGCCGCCGTGGCCGTCGCGGCCGCTACCGCGACCGCCGGGGCCGTCGCGGCCGCGACGAGTTCGCGCCGAACGAGCCGCAGGTCGCCGACGACGACGTGCTGATCCCCGTCGCGGGCATCCTCGACATCCTGGACAACTACGCGTTCATCCGGACCTCGGGCTACCTGCCCGGCCCCAACGACGTGTACGTGTCCCTCGCCCAGGTCCGCAAGGCGGGGCTGCGCAAGGGCGACCACACCACCGGTGCCGTGCGCCAGCCCAAGGACGGCGAGCGCCGCGAGAAGTTCAACGCCCTGGTGCGCCTCGACTCGGTGAACGGCATGGCGCCCGAATCCGGCCGCGGCCGACCGGAGTTCCAGAAGCTGACGCCCCTGTACCCGCAGGACCGGCTGCGCCTGGAGACCGACCCGGGCGTGCTGACCACCCGCATCATCGACCTCGTGTCGCCGATCGGCAAGGGCCAGCGCGGTCTGATCGTGGCCCCGCCGAAGACCGGCAAGACCATGATCATGCAGGCGATCGCCAACGCGATCACCACGAACAACCCCGAGTGCCACCTGATGGTCGTCCTGGTCGACGAGCGTCCGGAAGAGGTCACCGACATGCAGCGGTCGGTCAAGGGCGAGGTCATCTCCTCGACCTTCGACCGCCCGGCGGAGGACCACACCACCGTCGCCGAGCTGGCTATCGAGCGCGCCAAGCGCCTCGTCGAGCTGGGTCACGACGTGGTCGTCCTGCTGGACTCCATCACCCGTCTGGGCCGCGCGTACAACCTCGCGGCGCCCGCCTCCGGCCGCATCCTGTCCGGTGGTGTCGACTCGACCGCGCTGTACCCGCCGAAGCGCTTCTTCGGTGCCGCGCGCAACATCGAGGACGGCGGCTCGCTGACCATCCTGGCCACCGCGCTCGTCGACACCGGCTCGCGCATGGACGAGGTGATCTTCGAGGAGTTCAAGGGCACCGGCAACATGGAGCTCAAGCTCGACCGGAAGCTCGCCGACAAGCGCATCTTCCCGGCCGTCGACGTCGACCCGTCGGGCACCCGCAAGGAGGAGATCCTCCTCAACGCGGAGGAGCTCGCCATCGTGTGGAAGCTGCGCCGGGTGCTGCACGCGCTCGACTCGCAGCAGGCGATCGAACTGCTCCTCGACAAGATGAAGCAGACGAAGTCGAACGCGGAGTTCCTGATGCAGATCGCGAAGACGACCCCGTCGGGCAAGAGCGACGACTGAGGTCCGTCGGCCGGCGTACCACGCCGGCCGTGAGGCATCGCCACAGCAGCCCCCGCCGCACGCCGCGGCGGGGGCTGCCGTGCTTCCCGCCGGCGCCGGCGGGGAGGCGTCCTGGGCCCGTCGGGACACCTGAGAGCTCCGCCACGTCGCCTTCGTGCGGGGACTCCCGTCCTGCGCCCGAAACCGCAGGTGAGGGGCGGCCGGGGAAGGTCTGTCCCGGTTCGTGCGCGATTATTGTCGGTACGGAGGGTTGCATCCTCGGTGAAACCCTTCACCGCATTCGCCCGTCTGTGTCAGGGAACCCGCAGGCCGGACCCAGGACCGAGGAGACCATGACCGAGGACATCAAGGGCAGCGGCCGGAGCGCCGCGGGCCCGCGCAGGCGCAGACCGGCGGCGCGCCGCCGGGCCGTCGCCGCGGCCGGGTGGAGCGCCGTCGCGGTGCTCCTGCTGGGCGGGGCGGGCGTGGGCTACGTCTACGTCAAACTCAACGGCAACCTGAAGACGGTCGACATCGACCAGGTGCTGGGCACCGACCGGCCGGCCGACGTCGACAACGGCTCGATGGACATACTCGTCCTCGGCTCCGACTCCCGCGGCGGCGCCAACGGCGCGTACGGCCGGGACGACGGCGGCTCCGCCCGCTCCGACACGGCGATGGTCGTCCACCTCTACGAGGGCCACCAGAAGGCCGCGATCGTGTCCATACCCCGCGACACCATGACCGCCCGCCCCGCGTGCGCCGTCGCCGGTACGGGGAGGTCCGACCCGGGTGGTCGCCGCACGCAGTTCAACGAGGCCTACACCGTCGGCGGCGCCGCCTGTGCGGTCAAGACCGTCGAGAAGATGTCGGGAATCCGCATGGACCACTACATCGAGGTCGACTTCACCGGTTTCAAGAGGATCGTCGACACCCTCGGCGGGGTCGAGGTCACCACCACCAAGCCGATCAAGGACGACTACAGCCACCTCGACCTCCCGGCCGGCCCCAACAGGCTCGACGGCGAGCAGGCCCTCGGGCTCGTCCGCACCCGCCACGGCGTCGGGGACGGCGGCGACCTCGGCCGAATACAGCTCCAGCAGGCCTTCATTAAGGCGCTGATCAAGCAGGTCAAGGGCGTCGGCGTGTTCGACAGCCCCAAGAAGCTGCTCGACCTCGCCGACGCCGGGACCAAGGCGCTCACGACCGACAAGGCGCTCGGCGACGTGAAGTCCCTCGCCGGGTTCGCCCAGAGCCTCCAAGGCATCGACGCCGCCGACCTCCAGATGATCACCCTGCCCGTGACCACGGACGCGATCGACGCCAACCGCGTCACGCCCCTGCCGAAGGAGTCCGCCATGGTCTGGGACGCCCTGCTGGCCGACCGGCCGATCCCCGCCGGCGCCACCGCGCACTCCACCGGCGACAAGAGCGAGGCCGGGGCCGTCGTCCGGTAGGCGAAGCGGCCCGGGACCCGCTGCGCCGCAGCCCGGCAGGACCCCGCGGCAGGCCCCGGAACGGAGCCCGGAATAGACCCGGCCCCCCTCCCGTTGAGGGTGGTGTCCTCAGAATTTTGACAGGCGGCCCGGTCCTGGCAGACTGGTCTGTCGGCCCCGGTTCACGCAGTGCGCAATTCGGCTCCTGCGACCCGGCGCCCTCCCGAATCTAGGAGACACCTTGAAGCGCGATGTTCACCCCGAGTACGTCGAGACCGCGGTCAGCTGCACCTGCGGCGCGTCGTTCACGACCCGTAGCACCCTGACCGAGGGCACCATCCGTGCCGAGGTCTGCTCCGAGTGCCACCCGTTCTACACGGGCAAGCAGAAGATCCTCGACACCGGTGGCCGTGTGGCCCGCTTCGAGGCGCGCTTCGGCAAGGGCGCGGCCAAGAAGTAGCGCGACCCAGGCGCCGGTCTCCGGCCGCCCCCTGTCCACTCGGGGGCGGCCGGACCGGCGCCTTTGTCGTCGTTCAAGCCCGTCACCCCGTGCAGTCCCCCCGCACTTTCACCACAGGAGTCCCCCGATGTTCGAGGCGGTCGAGGAACTGGTCGGCGAACACGCCGACCTCGAGAAGCAGCTCGCCGACCCTTCGGTCCACTCCGATCAGGCCAATGCGCGCAAGCTGAACAAGCGCTACGCGGAGCTGACCCCGATCATCGCCACCTTCCGTGCCTGGAAGCAGACGGGCGAGGACATCGAGACGGCGAAGGAGCTCGCGGCCGACGACCCGGACTTCGCGGCCGAGGTCAAGGAGCTGACCCAGCAGCGCGAGGAGCTCACCGAGAAGCTCCGCCTGCTGCTCGTCCCGCGCGACCCCAGCGACGACAAGGACGTGCTCCTGGAGGTCAAGGCGGGCGCGGGTGGCGACGAGTCGGCCCTGTTCGCCGGCGACCTGCTGCGCATGTACCTGCGCTACGCCGAGCGCGTGGGCTGGAAGACCGAGATCATCGACGCCACCGAGTCCGAGCTCGGCGGCTACAAGGACGTCCAGGTCTCCGTCCGCACCAAGGGCGGCAACGGCGCCACCGAGCCGGGCCAGGGCGTGTGGGCCCGTCTGAAGTACGAGGGCGGCGTGCACCGCGTCCAGCGCGTCCCGGCGACCGAGTCCCAGGGCCGCATCCACACCTCCGCCGCCGGTGTACTCGTCACCCCGGAGGCCGAGGAGGTCGAGGTCGAGATCAACGCGAACGACCTCCGCATCGACGTGTACCGCTCCTCCGGCCCCGGCGGCCAGTCCGTCAACACCACCGACTCGGCGGTGCGCATCACGCACATCCCGACCGGTGTGGTCGCCTCCTGCCAGAACGAGAAGAGCCAGCTCCAGAACAAGGAGCAGGCCATGCGCATCCTGCGGTCGCGCCTGCTGGCCGCCGCGCAGGAGGCCGCCGAGCAGGAGGCCTCCGACGTGCGCCGCAGCCAGGTCCGCTCCGTGGACCGGTCCGAGAAGATCCGTACCTACAACTTCCCGGAGAACCGGATCTCGGACCACCGCACCGGCTTCAAGGCCTACAACCTCGACCAGGTGCTCGACGGAGACCTCGACGCGGTCATCCAGGCCTGCGTGGACACCGACTCCGCGGCCAAGCTCGCCGCCGCGAGCTGACCGAAGCCCGCTCCACCCCCCGTACGACAGCAGCCCGGAGGACCAGCGTGAACTTGCTGCTTGCCGAGGTGGCTCAGGCCACCCAGCGGCTGGCCGCCGCCGGCGTACCCTCACCGCGCTTCGACGCGGAGGAACTCGCCGCCTTCGTGCACGGCGTCAAGCGGGGGGAACTGCACCACGTCAAGGACGCGGACTTCGACGCCCGCTACTGGGAGGCCGTCGCCCGCCGCGAGGCGCGCGAGCCGCTCCAGCACATCACCGGGCGCGCCTTCTTCCGGTACCTGGAGCTCCAGGTCGGGCCCGGTGTCTTCGTGCCCCGGCCCGAGACCGAGTCGGTCGTGGATTGGGCCATACAGGCCGTCCGGGCGATGGACGTCGTCGAGCCGCTGATCGTCGACCTGTGCACCGGGTCCGGGGCGATCGCTCTGGCCATGGCCCAGGAGGTGCCGCGCTCGCGCGTGCACGCGGTCGAGCTGTCCGAGGACGCCCTGCGGTGGACCCGCAAGAACGCAGAGGGCTCCCGGGTCACCGTCCACCAGGGGGACGCCCTGAGCGCCCTGCCCGAGCTCGACGGCCAGGTCGACCTGGTCATCTCCAACCCGCCGTACATCCCGCTCACCGAGTGGGAGTACGTGGCGCCCGAGGCCCGTGACCACGACCCGGAGATGGCGCTCTTCTCCGGCGAGGACGGCCTGGACACCATCCGGGGCCTCGAACGCACCGCCCACCGGCTCCTCAGGCCGGGCGGCATCGTCGTCGTCGAGCACGCCGACACGCAGGGCGGGCAGGTCCCGTGGATCTTCGCCGAGGAGCGGGGCTGGGCCGACGCGGCCGACCACCCCGACCTCAACAACCGCCCGCGCTTCGCCACGGCCCGCAAGGCACTGCCGTGACCGGCGCGACGACCCCCGCCACCCCCCTGCTGCACGAGGAGGCCCGCTGATGGCCCGGCGATACGACTGCAACGACGCAACGGACCGCAAGACGGGCCTGCGCGAAGCCGCATCCGCCGTGCGCCGCGGCGAGCTCGTCGTGCTGCCCACCGACACCCTGTACGGAATCGGCGCAGACGCCTTCAGCCCGGAGGCCGTGCACGACCTCCTCGCCGCCAAGGGCCGTGGCCGCGGCATGCCCACCCCGGTGCTCATCGGTTCCCCGAACACCCTGCACGGCCTCGTCACGGACTTCTCCGAGCAGGCCTGGGAGCTCGTCGACGCCTTCTGGCCCGGCGCGCTGACGCTGGTCGCCAAGCACCAGCCCTCGCTGGCGTGGGACCTCGGCGAAACCCAGGGGACCGTGGCCGTGCGGATGCCCCTGCACCCCGTCGCCATCGAGCTGCTGACGGAGGTCGGCCCGATGGCGGTGTCCTCGGCCAACCTCTCCGGGCATCCGGCGCCCGAGGACTGCGACGCGGCGCGGGAGATGCTCGGGGAATCGGTGTCGGTCTACCTCGACGGGGGCCCGACGCCCGGCATCGAGCCGTCGTCGATCGTCGACGTCACGGGGAAGGTGCCCGTGCTGCTGCGGGAGGGAGCGCTGAGCGCCGGCCAGCTGCGGGAGGTCGTACCCGACCTCGAGGTCGCCCCGTGAGCCCTGAGGGGCGTGGCATAGCAGGGGGAAGCACTTTCCGCATACTCCACGTCAGCACGGGCAACGTGTGCCGCTCTCCGATCACCGAGCGGCTCACCCGGCACGCCCTCTCGCACCGCCTCGGCGGTCCGGTCGGCGGCGACCTCATCGTGGAGAGCGCTGGCACCTGGGGCCACGAGGGCGCTCCGATGGAGGCCAACGCGGCCGCCGTACTGGAGGACTTCGGGGCCGACACCTCGGGGTTCACCGGCCGCGAGCTGCTGGACGAGCACGTCATACGTGCCGACCTGGTGCTGACCGCCACGCGGGACCACCGCGCGCAGGTCATCTCGATGGGGCATTCGGCGGGGCTGCGCACCTTCACGCTGAAGGAGTTCACCCGGCTGGTCAGGGCCATAGACCCGGCCACGCTGCCGCCGGTGGACGACGGCATGGCGGAGCGGGCGCGGGCCCTCGTACGGGCCGCCGCAGCGCTGCGCGGGTGGCTGCTGGCACCGTCGCCCGACGCGGACGAGGTGTACGACCCGTACGGTGCGCCGATCACCTTCTTCCGCTCCATCGGCGACGAGATCAACCAGGCGCTGGACCCCGTGGTGACGGCCCTGACGGGTGTGGCGGCGCGTCGCTGACCCCGGCGGGGCGCACCGCGCGGCGGGGCGGTTGCGCCGCGAGGCGTGACGGGCGGGCCGGGCCTACAGTGGCTGGTACCCGGTATCCCCCTGGAGTCGCGCCATGAGCGTCATCACCCAGCCCACGGACCTGCTGCGCCGGCAGGACCCGCAGATGGCCGACGTACTCGCCGGGGAGGGCCGCAGGCAGGCCGGCACGCTGCAGCTGAGCGCGGCGGAGAACTTCACCTCGACGGCCGTCCTGGCGGCGCTGGGGTCCCCGCTCGCCAACAAGTACGCCGAGGGCTACCCGGGCGCCCGCTACCACGGCGGGTGCGAGTACGCCGACATGGCCGAGCAGATCGCCGTGGAGCGGGCCAAGGCGCTGTTCGGGACCGAGCACGCGAACGTGCAGGCGCATTCCGGCTCCTCGGCCGTCCTGGCCGCCTACGCGGCGCTGCTGCGGCCGGGGGACACCGTGCTGGCGATGGGGCTGCCGTACGGGGGGCACCTCACCCACGGCTCGCCCGCCAACTTCTCCGGCCACTGGTTCAGCTTCGTCGGGTACGGCGTGGACCCCCGGACCGGCCTGATCGACTACCGGCAGGTGCAGGACCTTGCCCGTGCGCACCGCCCCAGGGCCATCGTGTGCGGGTCCATCTCCTATCCCCGCCACCCCGAGTACTCGGCCTTCCGGGAAATCGCCGACGAGGTCGGGGCGTATCTGATCGCCGACGCCGGGCATCCCATGGGGCTGGTGGCCGGCGGGGCCGCGCCGAGTCCGGTCCCGTACGCGGACGTCGTCTGCGCGACCACGCACAAGGTGCTGCGCGGGCCGCGCGGCGGGATGCTGCTGTGCGGCGCCGAGCTCGCCGAGCGCGTCGACCGGGCGGTGTTCCCGTTCACCCAGGGCGGGGCGCAGATGCACACCATCGCCGCCAAGGCGGTGGCCTTCGGCGAAGCGGCCCGACCGGAATTCGCCACCTACGCCCACCGGGTGGTGGCCAACGCCCGGGTACTGGCCGGGGCGCTGGAGGAACGCGGGTTCATGATCACCACCGGCGGCACCGACACGCACATGATCACCGCCGACCCGGCGCCGCTGGGCGTGGACGGCCCGACCGCCCGCGGCAGGCTGGCCGCCGCCGGGATCGTGCTGGACACGTGCGTGCTGCCCTACGGAGACCAGCGGGGGGTCCGGATGGGGACGGCCGCCGCGACCACCCAGGGGATGGGGGAGCCGGAGATGCTCCGGATCGCGGAGCTGTTCGCGACCGCGCTGCGCGGGGAAGCCGCGCAGACACGTACGGAGGTCGGCGAGCTCACAGCAGGATTTCCCCCTTACGGGGAGTAAACGGGGCAAGGGGGGTGTAGTGGAACCGGTATACGGACCCCTCGCGTCCTCGGTGGAGGGGGCATCGCAGCTAATGTGTGGGGCTGAGATGGCCGGCGATACTTCTGGGGCAGCCAGTGCGTGAATATCTGCTGACGCTTTGCGTCACGGTCGCGGTGACCTACCTGCTGACCGGGCCCGTGCGGAAGTTCGCGATCGCGGCCGGGGCCATGCCGGAGATCCGCGCCCGCGACGTGCACCGCGAGCCGACGCCGCGCCTCGGCGGGATCGCGATGTTCGGCGGCCTGTGCGCCGGCCTGCTGGTCGCCGATCACCTGCAGAACCTCAACGCGGTCTTCGAGAAGTCGAACGAGCCGCGCGCCCTGCTCTCCGGTGCCGCCCTGATCTGGCTGATCGGCGTACTGGACGACAAGTTCGAGATCGACGCCCTGATCAAGCTCGGCGCGCAGATGATCTCCGCCGGTGTGATGGTCATGCAGGGACTGACGATCCTGTGGATCCCGGTCCCCTTCATCGGCACGGTCCCGCTCACCCAGTGGCAGGGCAACCTGCTCACCGTGGCGCTCGTCGTGATCACCATCAACGCGGTGAACTTCGTGGACGGCCTCGACGGCCTCGCCGCCGGCATGGTCTGCATCGCGGCGGCCGCTCTCTTCCTGTACGCCTACCGGATCTGGTTCGGCTACGGGATCGAGTCCGCGGCCCCCGCGACCCTCTTCGCCGCCATCCTGATGGGCATGTGCCTGGGCTTCCTGCCGCACAACATGCACCCCGCGCGGATCTTCATGGGCGACTCCGGGTCGATGCTCATCGGTCTGGTCCTGGCCGCCGCGGCGATCTCCCTGACGGGGCAGGTGGACCCGGACGCGCTGGCCCTGTTCGCCGGTGGTGAGCGCAACGCGACGCATGCGATGCTGCCCGCCTACATCCCGCTGATCCTGCCCCTGACGGTCATTGCGATCCCGATGGCGGACCTGATCCTGGCCATCGTGCGGCGTACGTGGAACGGCCAGTCGCCGTTCGCGGCCGACCGCGGGCACCTGCACCACCGACTGCTGGAACTCGGCCACTCGCACAGCCGCGCCGTCCTGATCATGTACTTCTGGTCGGGCCTGATCGCCTTCGGCACCGTGGCCTACTCCGTGCACTCCACCGCGATGTGGATCGTGCTCGTGATCGCCGTGCTCAGCGCGGTGGGGCTCTTCCTCCTGCTCCTGCCGCGCTTCACGCCCCGTACGCCGGCCTGGGCCGAACGTCTGGTCCCGCCCCGCTACCGGCACTCCGCGCGCGCGGCCGAGGCGGCGGCGGAGGCCGCCCTGCAGGACGCGTCGGGAGCCGAGCAGAAGCCCGCCGGGCCGATCGCCGCAGGCGTCTCGGGCGTCAACGGCGCGACCGCGGTGGGCCCCCGTTCGCGCTTCCCCGAGCGGCGTAAGGCTGAATCCGCTCGCTGACCCCTGCTTCACATGTCCGACATGGAAGTCCATTAGCAGACAACCAGCCCCCCTGTCGCGCACACACGCGCAGGGTCACTCTCATGTGTGACAGTCGGCACACCGGGCAGGTAAAGCTCTCATCAAATAGTTTGTGATACCGTTCACTAAACCCGGCGACAGAGCCGAAGGACCGTAGTGCGACGGTCCCTTGGCCCGAGGTTCTCTCTCGGACCGGGCTTACGCTCGTCCCGTACGAGTCCAGTGCCCCCACCACCACGCGGAGCAAACCGCCATGCGGTCAGATGACGTCCGATCCCTTCTGCAAGCCGCCGTGCCCACGGCCGTCGCCGGCGTACTCGCCGCGTTGATCAGTGGGCTTGTCGTCGGCGGCAAGGGCGTGGTCGGAGCGGTCGTCGCGACGCTGGTCGTGATCCTGTTCATGGGCATCGGGTTCGTCGTCCTGCAGCGCACGGCGAAATCGCTTCCGCACCTCTTTCAGGCCATGGGGCTCATGCTCTACACGGCCCAGATCCTGCTGCTTTTCGTCTTCGTCGCAGCGTTCAAGAACACCACGCTGTTCAACCCCAAGGCCTTCGCCATCACGCTCGTCGCCACCACCCTGGTGTGGATCGCCGCGCAGACGCGTGCTCACATGAAGGCCAAGATCCTTTACGTCGAACCGGACTCGGTGAAGGGCGACAAGCCCGAAAACCCGGGACCGAAGTCGTGAAGGGTAGGGCCGGGATAAGTGAGCGTTCGAGATCCTGCTATCGTCCGGTGCCAACTGCGGCATTGCGGGCGCGGGCATCTGAGCTGACGCCTGTCCCATCGCGAGGCTCGATGCCTGATCGCCGCCCCATCATCCGTAACACCAGTCCAGTGCCGAACAGCGGCTGTGCGCCGCGCCGACACAACGAGGTTGCCGTACCTATGCGCCACGCTGAAGGAGCCCGCGGTGAGTGCTGACCCGACGACGGTGCTCGCCTTCGAGACCGATTGCCACATCTTCGACGGTTGTGGCTTCCCGGCTCCCGGCCTGCACTCGTTCCTGTTCGAGCCGATCTTCGGTGACGCGGACAGCAGCCTGTACTTCAACAAGACGATGCTTCTCGCCCTGCTGGGCTCGATCATCATCGTCGGGTTCTTCTGGGCTGCGTTCCGGAAGCCGAAGGTCGTCCCGGGCAAGCTCCAGATGGTCGCCGAGGCCGGTTACGACTTCGTGCGCCGCGGCATCGTCTACGAGACGCTGGGCAAGAAGGAGGGCGAGAAGTACGTCCCCCTGATGGTCTCGATCTTCTTCTTCGTCTGGATGATGAACCTCTGGTCCATCATCCCGCTCGCCCAGTTCCCGGTGACCTCGATCATCGCGTACCCCGTGGCCCTCGCAGCCATCGTGTACGTGATCTGGATGAGCGTGACCTTCAAGCGTCACGGCTTCGTCGGGGGCTTCAAGAACCTGACCGGCTACGACAAGTCGCTCGGCCCGGTCCTCCCGATGGTCATGGTCATCGAGTTCTTCTCGAACGTCCTGGTCCGCCCCTTCACCCACGCGGTCCGACTGTTCGCGAACATGTTCGCCGGTCACACCCTGCTGCTGCTCTTCACGATCGCCAGCTGGTACCTGCTGAACGGCATCGGCATCGCCTACGCCGGCGTCTCGTTCGTCATGGTGCTGGTGATGACGGCCTTCGAGCTCTTCATCCAGGCCGTCCAGGCGTACGTCTTCGTCCTCCTGGCCTGCAGCTTCATCCAGGGCGCGCTGGCCGAACACCACTGACCGCCACCCCCTGAGTCCCTTATTCGTCCGGTGGCCAACCCCCACCGGTCCGTGAAAGAGAAGGAAGAACTGGCATGTCCCAGACCCTTGCTGCCGTCAGCGGCTCCCTCGGCTCCATCGGTTACGGCCTCGCGGCCATCGGCCCGGGCGTCGGCGTCGGCATCATCTTCGGTAACGGCACCCAGGCTCTTGCACGTCAGCCCGAGGCTGCCGGTCTGATCCGCGCCAACCAGATCCTCGGCTTCGCCTTCTGTGAGGCGCTCGCCCTCATCGGCCTGGTCATGCCGTTCGTCTACGGCACGTGATCTTCGGATTCACGACCAACCACTAGACGAAAGGCACTGATGTGAACCTCATGGTTCTCGCGGCCGAGGAAGTTCAGAGTCCTCTCATCCCGCCGCTCCCCGAGCTCGTCATCGGTCTGATCGCCTTCGTCATCGTCTTCGGTTTCCTCGCGAAGAAGCTCCTCCCGAACATCAACAAGGTTCTGGAAGAGCGCCGTGAGTCCATCGAGGGCGGTATCGAGAAGGCGGAAGCCGCTCAGACCGAGGCCCAGAGCGTCCTGGAGCAGTACAAGGCCCAGCTCGCCGAGGCCCGGCACGAGGCCGCGCGCCTGCGCCAGGAAGCGCTGGAGCAGGGCACTGCGCTGAAGGAAGAGCTGCGCGCAGAGGGCCAGCGGCAGCGTGAGGAGATCATCGCTGCCGGCCACGCCCAGATCGCGGCAGACCGCAAGGCCGCCTCCCAGGCGCTGCGTCAGGACGTGGGCAAGCTGGCCACCGACCTGGCCGGAAAGCTCGTCGGCGAATCCCTGGAGGACCACGCCCGGCAGAGCCGCACCATCGACCGTTTCCTCAGCGAGCTTGAGGAGAAGGCCGAGGCTGCCCGATGAACGGAGCGAGCCGCGAGGCGCTGGCCTCCGCGCGTGAGCGTCTCGACGCGCTGACGGACAACACGTCCGTCGACGCGGCGAAGCTCGCCGGTGAGCTGGCCGCTGTCACCGCGCTGCTCGACCGTGAGGTCTCGCTGCGTCGGGTCATCACGGACCCGGCGCAGGCCGGTGAGGCCAAGGCCGAGCTGGTCGCTCGGCTGCTCGGCGGTCAGGTCGGCGGGGAGACCCTCGACCTGGTGTGCGGCATGGCCCGGTCCCGCTGGTCGCAGTCCCGCGACCTGGTGGACTCGCTGGAGGAGCTGGCGGCCACCGCCGACCTCACGGCGGCCCAGCAGGCCGGCGCGCTCGACAACGTCGAGGACGAGATCTTCCGCTTCGGCCGGATCGTGTCCTCGAACACCGAGCTGCGTGCCGCGCTGACCGACCGTGCGGCGACCGCCTCCGCCAAGAGCGAGCTGCTGCGCAGCCTGCTCGGCGGCAAGGTGAACGCCGTCACCGAGCGCCTGGTGATCCGTCTTGTCACGCACCCGCGTGGACGTAGCCTGGAAGCGGGACTGGAGTCCCTTTCCAAGCTCGCCGCCGAGCGCCGTGACCGCATGGTCGCCACCGTGACCAGCGCGGTTCCGCTCAGCGACGTGCAGAAGCAGCGCCTCGGCGCGGTGCTGGCCAAGCTGTACGGCCGCCAGATGCACCTGAACCTCGACGTGGACCCCGAGGTCCTCGGCGGGATCTCGGTGCGCGTCGGCGACGAGGTCATCGACGGCACCATCGCGGACCGCCTCGCAGAGGCGTCCCGCCGCATGGCCGGCTGACCAGCCACCACAAGTACAAAGCATTCCTAGCGGCCCGGTTGGGCCGTGCAGAACTTGCAGAAGATTCCTGGGGGTCACCCCCAGACCCCTAAGAAGCTTCAGGCCCAACAAGGAGAGCAGGGAACCCAGATGGCGGAGCTCACGATCCGGCCGGAGGAGATCCGGGACGCACTGGAGACCTTTGTCCAGTCGTACCAGCCGGACGCGGCCTCGCGCGAGGAGGTCGGAACGGTCAGCGTTGCCGGCGACGGCATCGCGAAGGTGGAGGGCCTGCCCTCCGCCATGGCGAACGAGCTGCTGAAGTTCGAGGACGGCACCCTCGGTCTCGCCCTCAACCTCGAGGAGCGCGAGATCGGTGCGATCGTCCTCGGCGAGTTCAGCGGCATCGAGGAGGGCCAGCCGGTGCAGCGCACCGGTGAGGTTCTGTCCGTAGGCGTCGGCGAGGGCTACCTCGGCCGCGTTGTCGACCCGCTCGGCAACCCGATCGACGGCCTCGGCGAGATCGCGACCGAAGGCCGCCGCGCCCTCGAGCTGCAGGCCCCGGGCGTCATGGTCCGTAAGTCGGTGCACGAGCCCATGCAGACCGGCTACAAGGCCGTCGACGCGATGGTGCCGATCGGCCGTGGCCAGCGTCAGCTGATCATTGGTGACCGTCAGACCGGCAAGACCGCTCTGGCCGTCGACACGATCATCAACCAGCGCGACAACTGGCGCTCGGGCGACGTGAACAAGCAGGTCCGCTGCATCTACGTCGCCATCGGCCAGAAGGGCTCGACCATCGCGTCCGTTCGCGGCGCCCTGGAAGAGGCCGGCGCGCTCGAGTACACGACGATCGTCGCCGCCCCGGCGTCCGACCCGGCCGGCTTCAAGTACCTGGCGCCGTACACCGGTTCCGCCATCGGCCAGCACTGGATGTACGCCGGCAAGCACGTCCTGATCATCTTCGACGACCTGTCGAAGCAGGCCGACGCCTACCGCGCCGTGTCGCTGCTGCTGCGCCGCCCGCCGGGCCGCGAGGCCTACCCGGGTGACGTCTTCTACCTGCACTCCCGTCTGCTGGAGCGCTGCGCGAAGCTGTCCGACGAGATGGGCGCCGGTTCGATGACCGGTCTGCCGATCGTCGAGACCAAGGCGAACGACGTGTCGGCGTTCATCCCGACCAACGTCATCTCCATCACCGACGGCCAGTGCTTCCTGGAGTCCGACCTGTTCAACGCGGGCCAGCGCCCGGCGCTGAACGTCGGTATCTCGGTCTCCCGCGTCGGTGGCTCCGCCCAGCACAAGGCCATGAAGCAGGTTTCGGGTCGTCTCCGCGTCGACCTGGCCCAGTACCGCGAGCTGGAAGCGTTCGCCGCCTTCGGTTCCGACCTGGACGCCGCGTCGAAGTCCTCGCTGGAGCGCGGCAAGCGCATGGTCGAGCTGCTGAAGCAGGGCCAGTACCAGCCCATGCCCGTCGAGGAGCAGGTCGTCTCCGTCTGGGCCGGCACCACCGGCAAGATGGACGACGTCCCGGTCGCCGACATCCGCCGCTTCGAGTCGGAGCTGCTGGAGCACCTGCGCCGCGAGCGCAAGGACCTCCTGACCTCCATCGCCGACGGCGGCAAGATGTCGGACGACACCCTGTCCTCCATCGCGGACGCCATCGCCGGCTTCAAGCGGCAGTTCGAGACCTCGGACGGCAAGCTTCTGGGCGAGGACGCGCCGGCCGTCAACGTCTCCAAGTGACGACGGAAGGGACCTGACTCATGGGAGCGCAGCTCCGGGTCTACAAGCGTCGCATCCGTGCCATCACGGCGACCAAGAAGATCACCAAGGCGATGGAGATGATCGCCGCCTCGCGCATCGTCAAGGCGCAGCGCAAGGTGGCGGCGTCGACCCCGTACGCGACCGAGCTCACCCGCGCGGTGACCGCGGTGGCCACCGGTTCGAACTCCAAGCACGCCCTGACCACCGAGGTCGAGGCGCCGACCCGTGCCGCGGTCCTGCTCATCACGAGCGACCGCGGTCTGGCCGGCGGCTACTCCTCGAACGCCATCAAGCAGGCCGACCGGCTCACCGAGCGGCTGCGCGCCGAGGGCAAGGAAGTCGACAGCTACATCGTCGGCCGCAAGGGTGTCGCCTACTACGGGTTCCGCGAGCGCAAGATCGCGGACTCGTGGACCGGCTTCACCGACAGCCCGGACTACGCCGACGCCAAGCGCGTCGCGGCGCCGCTGATCGAGGCCATCCAGCTGGACACGGCCCAGGGTGGCGTCGACGAGCTGCACATCGTCTTCACGGAATTCGTGTCGATGATGACGCAGAACGCGGTGGACAGCCGGATGCTGCCGCTCAGCCTTGAGAAGGCTGCGGAGGAGGACGGCGCGAAGGGCGAGATCCTTCCGCTGTTCGAGTTCGAGCCGTCGGCGGAGGACGTCCTCGACGCCCTTCTGCCGCGCTACGTCGAGAGCCGTATCTACAACGCGCTGCTGCAGGCCGCTGCCTCCGAGCACGCCGCCCGCCGCCGTGCGATGAAGTCGGCCACCGACAACGCCGGTGAGCTCATCAAGAGCCTCTCCCGGCTTGCCAACGCGGCCCGCCAGGCCGAAATCACCCAGGAAATCAGCGAGATCGTCGGTGGCGCGAGCGCCATGGCCGACGCGACCGCGGGGAGTGACAAGTAATGACGACCTCTGTTGAGACGGCCGCTGCCACGGGCCGCATCGCCCGGGTCATCGGCCCGGTCGTCGACGTGGAGTTCCCCGTCGACGCGATGCCCGACATCTACAACGCGCTGAAGGTCCAGGTCGCCGACCCGGCCGAGGAGGGCGCGCTCAAGACGCTGACCCTCGAAGTCGCCCAGCACCTGGGTGACGGCCTGGTCCGCACGATCTCCATGCAGCCCACCGACGGTCTGGTCCGCCAGGCTCCGGTGACCGACACGGGCGAGGGCATCACCGTCCCCGTCGGTGACTTCACCAAGGGTAAGGTGTTCAACACCCTCGGTGAGGTGCTGAACTACCCGGAGGCGAACGCCGAGGTCGGCGAGCGCTGGGCGATCCACCGCAAGGCGCCGAACTTCGACGAGCTCGAGTCGAAGACCGAGATGTTCGAGACCGGTGTCAAGGTCATCGACCTCCTCACCCCGTACGTCAAGGGTGGAAAGATCGGTCTGTTCGGTGGTGCCGGTGTCGGCAAGACCGTTCTGATCCAGGAAATGATCTACCGCGTCGCCAACAACCACGACGGTGTGTCGGTGTTCGCGGGTGTCGGTGAGCGTACCCGTGAGGGCAACGACCTCATCGAGGAGATGTCGGAGTCCGGTGTTCTGGACAAGACCGCGCTGGTCTTCGGCCAGATGGACGAGCCCCCGGGCACCCGTCTGCGCGTCGCCCTGGCCGGTCTGACCATGGCGGAGTACTTCCGCGATGTCCAGAAGCAGGACGTGCTCTTCTTCATCGACAACATCTTCCGGTACACCCAGGCCGGTTCCGAGGTGTCGACCCTGCTCGGCCGCATGCCCTCCGCGGTGGGTTACCAGCCGAACCTGGCCGACGAGATGGGTCTCCTCCAGGAGCGCATCACCTCGACCCGTGGTCACTCGATCACCTCCATGCAGGCGATCTACGTCCCCGCCGACGACCTCACCGACCCGGCGCCGGCGACCACCTTCGCCCACCTCGACGCGACGACGGTTCTCTCCCGTCCGATCTCCGAGAAGGGCATCTACCCGGCCGTGGACCCGCTGGACTCCACATCCCGCATCCTGGACCCCCGCTACATCGCGGCGGACCACTACGCGGCCGCCATGCGCGTCAAGGGGATCCTGCAGAAGTACAAGGACCTCCAGGACATCATCGCGATCCTCGGTATCGACGAGCTGGGCGAGGAGGACAAGCTCGTCGTCCACCGTGCCCGTCGCGTCGAGCGCTTCCTGTCGCAGAACACCCACGTCGCCAAGCAGTTCACCGGCGTGGACGGTTCGGACGTTCCGCTCGACGAGTCGATCGCCGCGTTCAACTCGATCTGCGACGGCGAGTACGACCACTTCCCCGAGCAGGCGTTCTTCATGTGCGGTGGCATCGAGGACCTGAAGGCCAACGCCAAGGAGCTGGGCGTCTCCTGATCCGGCGCGCTCCGCGAGGAGCGCATCCGGTTCGCCGGTCCCTTCCCGGCCGAAGCGGGGGAGGGACCCTGGAGAGGGGCGGGTGTGTCCCGTCCCTCTCCCCACGCCCATTAGAATTTGACCCAACACCCGGCTGACCCGCCGGGTGGTGACCCGAGGAGCCACCTTGGCTGCTGAGCTGCACGTCGAGCTGGTCGCGGCGGACCGCAATGTCTGGTCCGGCGGGGCCACCCTTGTTGTCGCCCGCACCACGTCCGGCGACATCGGCGTCATGCCCGGTCACCAGCCGCTTCTCGGTGTGCTGGAATCGGGCCCGGTGACCATCCGTACCAGCGAGGGCAACACTGTCATCGCCGCGGTGCACGGCGGATTCATCTCGTTCGCGGACAACAAGCTGTCCCTGCTGGCCGAGATCGCCGAGCTCGCGGACGAGATCGATGTCCAGCGGGCGGAGCGGGCACTGGAGCGCGCGAAGGCGGAGGCCGACGCGGCCGCCGAGCGTCGCGCGGATGTCCGGCTGCGCGCCGTAACGGGCTGACCGCCCGTCGGAGTTTCACCGCCGAGCCCTGGAGGGCGACCCTCAGGGCTCGGCAGACCTCAGCCGCGGTCCGTTCTGGAATTTTCCAGACCGGGTCGCGGCTGAGGCGATGCAGGTGCTCCCCCAGACTCCGTCTGGGAGGGGCCCCCGTTTCTCATGCGTATTCGATGAGCGAGGAGGTCGGTGAAGATGCTCCTCGCTCTGCTTGTGAGCGGCCTGGTCGTAGCCCTGGTGGTGATCGGGCTGTTCGTCTTCGGACTGCGCCGCCGCCTGATCCAGCGGTCCGGCGGGACCTTCGACTGCAGCATGCGCTGGGGCGTGGCGGAGGAGCCTGACGTCTCGGGCAAGGGCTGGGTCTACGGGGTCGCGCGCTACAGCGGAGACCGGATCGATTGGTTCCGGGTCTTTTCGTACTCCCCGCGCCCGCGCCGGCTGCTGGAGCGGAGCTCCATCGAGGTGCTGGCCCGCCGCGCCCCGGAGGGCGAGGAGGAGCTGGCCCTGCTGTCCGACGCCGTCGTGCTCGGGTGTCTCCACCAGGGGACCCGCCTGGAGCTGGCGATGAGCGAGGACGCACTGACGGGCTTCCTGGCGTGGCTGGAGGCGGCTCCGCCCGGCCAGCGGGTGAACGTCGCCTGAGCCGGTCCGGGACCGGGGCGTTGCACCCCTGCGGGGTATCGGGTGAAGGCATGAAGAAGCCGGGGAGACGGGGGCGGACCCGTCTCCCCGGCTTCCGTCTGCCTACTGGAGTCCGGTGTGGACCGCGTTCGCGAGTTCACCGCTGGCGGTGTCGCCGCTGAACTCCCAGTAGAAGGCTCCCCTGAGGCCCTGCTGCTTGGCCCAGGTCATCTTGCCGGCGATGGTGGCGGGCGTGTCGTAGCTCCACCAGTTGCTGCCGCACTTGGCGTAGGCCGTGCCGGCGACGGTGCCGGTCACCGGGCAGCTGTTCTTGAGCACCTTGTAGTCCTCGATGCCCTGCTCGTACGTGCCCGGGGCCGGTCCGGTGGCGGTGCCGCCGGGGGTGGCCTGGGTGACGCCCGTCCAGCCGCGGCCGTAGAAGCCGATGCCGAGGTTGAGCTTGGAGCCGGGCACGCCCTTGGCCTTGAGCTTGGCGATGGCGTCGGCCGAGTTGAAGCCGGCCTGCGGGATGCCCGCGTACGAGGTCAGCGGGGAGTGCGGGGCGGTCGGGCCTTGGGCCGCCCAGGCCCCGAAGAAGTCGTACGTCATCACGTTGTAGAAGTCGGTGTACTGCGCGGCGCCCGCATAGTCGGCCTTGTCGATCTTGCCGCCGTCCGAAGCGTCGGCGGTGATGGCCGCGGTCACCAGGTTGTTCGCGCCGAACCGGGCCTTCACGGCCTGCATCAAGTTCTTGAAGGCGGCCGGGCCGCTGCTGTCGCAGGACAGGCCGCAGGCGTTCGGATACTCCCAGTCCAGGTCGATGCCGTCGAAGACGTCGGCCCAGCGCGGGTCCTCGACCAGGTCGTAGCAGGACTGGGCGAAGGCGGTCGGGTTGGCGGCGGCCTGGGGGAAGCCGCCGGACCAGGTCCAGCCGCCGAAGGACCACAGCACCTTGATGTTCGGATACTGCTTCTTCAGTTTGCGCAGCTGGTTGAAGTTGCCGCGCAGCGGCTGGTCCCAGGTGTCGGCGACCCCGTCGACGCTCTGGGCGGCGGTGTAGGCCTTGTCGTAGTCGGCATAGGCGTCACCGATGGTGCACCGGCCGTTCTGGACGTTGCCGAAGGCGTAGTTGATGTGTGTGATCTTTCCGGCCGTACCCGAGGTGACCAGGTTCTTCACGTGGTAGTTGCGTCCGTAGACGCCCCAGTTGGTGAAGTAGCCGAGCTTGACCTTGTCGCCCGGGTCCGGGGGGATCACTCCGCCGGTCGTGGTGACCGTGGTGGAGCCCGAGGAGGGGCCGGTCTGGTCGATGGTGTCGCGGGCGGTGACGCTGTACGTGTACGTCGTGCCCTTGGTCAGGCCCGAGTCCGCGTACGTGGTCCCGGTGACGGTGGCGATCTTGGCGGAGCCTCGGTAGACGTCGTAGTTCTTGACGCCCTTGTCGTCGGTGGCCGGGGTCCAGGTCAGAGTCAGCGAGGTGTCGGCGACGTTGCTCGCGGCGGGCGCGCCGGGGGCCGTGGGGGGAGTGTCGCCGGGCTGGGTGCCGCCGTCGCAGGAGGCGCCGTTGATCGTGCAGCCGCTGGGAGCGCCCGACCCGGCGCCGTTGAAGCCGAAGCTGGCCGTGGCCCCCGGGGCGAGTGTGCCGTTCCAGCCGACGTTCTTGGCCGTCCAGTGTGTCCCGGAGCCGGTGACGGTGGCGTCCCAGGCCGAGGTGACCGAGGTGCCCGCCGGGTAGTCCCACTCCACGGTCCAGCTGCTGAGCGTGGTGGTGCCGGTGTTCTTCACCACCCACTTGCCCTCGAAGCCGGTACCCCAGTCGGAGACCTTGGTGTACGTCGCGGTCGCGGACGCGGCGGCCTGGGCCGGGCCGGCCAGGGCCACGAGCCCGGTGACGGGCAGGGCGAGCGCGGCGACGACGGCCGCGACTCTCGTGAAGAACCGGGTGCGCCTGGTGGGGGGTGGGGATGCTGTGCTCAAGGGTGATCCTCCGTAGGTCCGTCGCGGTCGTGGGGCCGACGTCGACATGGGGGTGGGACCTGCGCCGCCCGTGAGCACGCTTTGTCATGGCACGCTCACCACAGTGTTGCCGTGAGAGTAGAAAGGTCTGGACCAACCGTCAAGAGGTCCAGACCGGTGTGTCCCTCGTCCGCTAGATCCCCAACTCCTGCGCCAGCACGGCAGCTTGAAGTCGGCTGCGCAGCTCCAGCTTGCCGAGCAGGCGGCTGACGTGCGTCTTCGCCGTCGCCTCCGCCATGCCCAGGCGGTCGGCGATCTCCGCGTTCGACAACCCCTGGCCGAGCGCACCCAGCACCTCCCGCTCGCGCGGGGTGAGGGAGGCGACCGCCGCCGCCCGTTCCGGCGCCGGAGCGGTCCGCGCCGGACGCGGCGCCGCGAACTCCGCGATCAGCCGCCTGGTCACCGCCGGGGCGATCAGACCCTCCCCGCGCGCGACGGTCCGTACCGCCTCCAGCAGCTCCGCCGCGTCCGCGTCCTTCAGCAGGAAGCCGCAGGCGCCCGCCCGCAGCGCTCCGAAGACGTACGCGTCGAGGTCGAAGGTGGTCAGCACCAGCACGTCCGCCAGCCCCTCCTCGACCACCTGGCGGGTCGCGGACACCCCGTCGAGCCGGGGCATCTGTACGTCCATGAGGACGAGATCCGGCCGCAGCTCCCGGGCCAGGCGCACCGCCTCCTCCCCGTCGGCCGCCTCGCCCGCCACCTCGATGTCGCCCGCGCTGCGCAGGATGAGCACCAGCCCGGCCCGTACCGCGGCCTGGTCCTCGGCCACCACCACCCGGATGGTCACCACTCCACCGCCTTCTCCTCGGCGGGCAGGATCGCCCGCACGTGCCACACGGGACCGGTCCGGCCCGCTGTGAACTGCCCGCCCAGCAGCTCCGTCCGCTCCCTCATGCCGATCAGCCCGGCCCCCGAGCCCGGTGCGCGGGGCCCGGGGCCGTCCCCGCAGGGCGAGTCGACCACCACGCTCAGCAGTCCGTCCTTGCGCGCCACGCGGACCGTCACCGTGCCGGGGGCCGCGTGCTTGAGGGCGTTGGTCAGGGACTCCTGGACGATCCGGTACGCCGCCAGTTCCACGGGGGCCGCGGCCGGCTCCCCGGGCGGCCGGTCGTCGTGCAGCACGAAGGCCAGCCCGCTCGCCGAGCCGTTGGACCGGGCCTGCCCGATCAGGGCGTCGAGGCCGTCCAGCGAGGGCACCGCGACCGCCTCCCGGTCGCCCCCGGCATCCCGCAGCAGTCCGATCAGGCGGCGCATCTCGGCCAGGCCCTGCACGCTGTTCTCGCGGATCACGCCCAGCGCGTCACGGCTGGTCGCGACCGTGTCGATGGAGAGCGCGGCGGTGGAGTGGATGGCGATCGCGGAGAGGTGGTTGGCCACCATGTCGTGCAGCTCCCGGGCCATCCGGGCGCGCTCGGCGGCCACGGCCTGGCTGCGGTCCATTTCGGCCAGCAGAGCCGTCTGCTCGGCACGCAGCCGGGCCGCCTCGGCGGCCTCGCGGTGGTTGCGCAGGGTGGCCCCGGTCAGTGCCGGGGCGAAACTCACGATGCCGGTGATCGCGCCGACCAGCAGGGCCTGCGGGGTGCGGAACCAGGCCAGCGAGGCGACGGTCACCACGACGGTGATCAGGCCGGTGGTCACCGGGAGCCGCCGGGCCATGGCCGGTTCCCCGTACACGACGGCGGCGTACATCAGGTCGGTGAAGATGATGACGGTGGCGAGGCTGCCGACGGTGAACTGGTCGGCGACCACCCCCACCGTGCCGACGGTCAGGATCGTCCGCGGCGCGGTGCGGCGCAGCAGCTCCATCGCGCCGAGCGCCACGAGGGGCACCAGGGCGGCCCAGGCCGGCAGAGCGGTGCGGTGGGGGCTGCTGTAGACGCCGAGCGACCAGAACACGAGGCCCGCGGCGACGCTGACCACCGCGAGGAGGACGTCGTCACGGTGCGGGCGCAGGCTCTTCTCGGTCACGTTGCCATCCAACAGGGTGTACGCGCCCCGCACCTCGGCGGAGCGGCCGAGGTGCGGGTACATCGAAGGGTGCAGGCGCACATGGTCATTCGCGACGACGCATCGGGCGGCGGCGGACGGGAGCCTTGAGGCGAACGGCCAACCCGAGCGGACGGAGGCCCCCCGTGATCGTCACGCTGATCATCGCCTGTGAGATCGGCTTCTGGGTCCTGCTGGCGGCGGGACTCGCCCTGCGCTACCTCGCGAGGATGCCCCGGCTGGGGGCCGCGGTCCTGCTGTGCGAGCCGGTGATGGAGCTGGTCCTGCTCGTCGTCACCACGATGGACCTGAAGAACGGCGCCGAGCCGGACTGGAAGCACGGCGTGGCCGCGCTCTACATCGGCTACACCGTCGCCTACGGCCACTACACGGTCAAGTGGCTCGACGGGCACGCCGCCCACCGGCTGGCCGGAGGCCCCAGGCCGGCGGGTGCCGGCCACGGGAAGGCCCGGGTCGCGCACGAGTGGAGGCTGTGGACCCGGACGGTCCTCGCCGCCGCGATCGGCGCCGGCCTGCTCCAGGTGGCGATCTGGTACGTGGGCGACGCGGGCGACATCAGCTCGCTGCGGGCGTGGCAGTCCGGCGCCCTGCGGGCGGTCGCCCTCCACGCGCTCGTCGCGGTCGGCTACACGCTGTGGCCGCCGAAGGCGCCCGCGGACGCCGAGGCGGAGGACCAGCCCCCACTCGCGCGGACCCGGTAGGGCGCCCCGAGCTACCGCTCGCCGCCCGGCACCCACAGCACGTCCCCGACCTCCTTGTTGGCCACCCGGGCCAGGATGAACAGGAGGTCGGAGAGACGGTTGAGGTAGGTGGCGGTGAGCGGGTTCATCGTGTCGCCGTGCACCTCCAGCGCCGCCCACGTGGACCGCTCGGCGCGCCGGACCACGGTGCACGCCTGGTGCAGCAGGGCCGCGCCGGGGGCGCCGCCGGGCAGGATGAAGCTGCGCAGCTTCTCCACCTGTTCCAGGAAGAGGTCGCAGTCGGCCTCCAGCTTGTCGACGTAGAACTGCTCCACGCGCAGCGGCGGGTACTCGGGGTTCTCGACGACGGGGGTGCACAGGTCCGCGCCCACGTCGAACAGGTCGTTCTGCACCCGCACCAGGACCTTTACGACTTCGGCGGGGAGCGCGCCCAGCGCGATGGCCGTCCCGATCGCCGCGTTGGCCTCGTTCGCGTCGGCGTACGCGGAGATCCGCAGGTCGGTCTTGGCCGTGCGGCTCATGTCGCCCAGGGCGGTCGTGCCCTTGTCGCCGGTCCGGGTGTAGATGCGCGTGAGGTTCACCATGCGGCCAGGGTAGACGGGCCCGCCGGACGGGCGGCGACGGCGGCGGCGGGTGAACTGTGCGGCAGCGCACCGCTCATGGGCCGTACCGGTGTGATGTCCGTCATCTGAGACGTGACGCGTGTTACTTCGCGGTCACACCGCACCCCCCGGGCGCTAGTCTCCGCCGGAGTGGCTGTGAAGCCGTGCCGTATTTGAGAACAACGAGGGGTGTGCAGTGGCTGGGAAGCTCGCCGTCATCGGTGCGGGACTCATGGGTTCCGGGATCGCTCAGGTCTCCGCTCAGGCGGGATGGGACGTCGTGCTGCGCGATGTCACCGACGCCGCGCTGACCCGGGGCACGGACGGGATCAAGGCCTCGTACGACAAGTTCGTCTCCAAGGGCAAGCTGACGGCCGAGGACGCCGAGGCGGCGCTCGCCCGCATCACGACGACCACCGACCTGGACGCCGTCGCCGACGTCGACATCGTGGTGGAAGCGGCCTTCGAGAAGATCGAGATCAAGCACGAGATCTTCCGCGCCCTCGACAAGATCGTGCGCGAGGACGCCGTGCTCGCCTCCAACACCTCCGCCATCCCGATCACCAAGATCGCGGCCGTGACGGAGCGTCCGGAGCGGGTCGTCGGCGCGCACTTCTTCTCGCCGGTCCCGATGATGCAGCTGTGCGAGCTGGTCCGCGGCTACAAGACGAGCGACGAGACCCTGGCCACCACCAGGGCGTTCGCCGAGTCCGTCGGCAAGACCTGCATCGTGGTCAACCGCGACGTCGCCGGCTTCGTGACGACCCGTCTGATCTCCGCGCTGGTCGTCGAGGCCGCCAAGCTGTACGAATCGGGCGTGGCGTCCGCGGAGGACATCGACATCGCCTGCAAGCTGGGCTTCGGGCACGCGATGGGCCCCCTGGCCACCGCCGACCTCACGGGCGTCGACATCCTGCTGCACGCCACCAGCAACATCTACACCGAGTCCCAGGACGAGAAGTTCGCGCCGCCGGAGCTCATGCGCCGCATGGTGGACGCCGGGGACATCGGCCGCAAGAGCGGCCAGGGCTTCTACAAGCACTGAGAACGGTCCCGCCACTGAGCGCCATCGTTCGAATGCCGTCACCCGTCAGGGTGAATTAGGTATCGGTTCGCTCACGGTCGGCAACTTCCCTGCCCGCGCGGCAGTCAGTTGCAGTGAGAGTTGCCGACCACGGGCCAGTTGCCATACGTACGCAGTACTGCCGGGAGTACACATGCACATCAGGGGCGACCACGCCGAACTCGCTGTCGGGGGACGCCTCGACGTGCGCAGCGCGGCGGACGCCCGTACGGCCCTGCACACCGCCCTCGACGACGGCCAGGGCGACCTCGTGCTCGACCTCACCGGGCTCGACTCCTGGGACGCGACCGGACTCGGCGTGATCATGGGAGCGCACCGGAGGGCCGGCCGGACTGGGCGGCGCCTCGTCCTGCGCGGGGTGCCGCCGCAGATGCAGCGGCTGCTCGTGGCGACCAGGCTGCACCGGATCCTCGCGATCGAGGGCGGCCTGGAAGCCGAGTCCCTTCCCCGGGTCTGACCCGCAAGCCGCTGACCTTTGCATTTCCTGCGGAAAGTAACGGTCCGGTGGTGATCGAGTCCCTGCGGTTTCCCGCACCACCGGCCACGGTCTAGGGTTCGGGCGGAAACCGGACCAGTGGCGACAGCGGGTGCGCGACGGCCGGGCGGTACGACGGCGAGGCGCGCGGCCCGCGATCGGGGGACTGGGTCATGGACCGTACACACGGGCACGGCGAGCGGGACGAGCGTGCCGCCGGCGCCGGTGCGACGCCGGCCCCGGGGGCCGGTGGGCCCGCGCGGGTCGTCACCCTGACCGCCGGCGACTTCACCCTCACCGTCAACCCGGTCGACGGCAGCGAGATCGAACCGCTGCGGCCCGGCACCGAACGCGCCCGCCCCGCCCGGCGCACCCCGGCCGCCCGCGCGGCCCGGGACGCCGAGGCCCGGCCGCCCGTACTGCCGGGAGACCCGATACCCGTCCGGCCCCTGCTCGCCCGGGACGAGGAACTGGAGCGGCTCGTACGGCTCCTCGGCCGCGGCCGTTCCGTCCGCCTGACCGGCCCTTCCGGATCCGGGCGCAGCGCGCTGTTGGACGCCGTCGCCGCCCGGTGCGCGGGCGTCGCGCCCGACGGCGTCGTACGACTCAGCGGCCACGGACATCAGCAGCCCGGGGAACTGCTGCACGCGCTCTGCGCGACGGTCTACGAGGCGCCCCGCGAACGCCCCGAACAGGACGAGCTCCTCGCCCGCGTGCGCGAGATCGGGGCCGTCGTCCTCCTCGACGACCTGGAGATGGGCGGCAGCGCTCTGGACGAGCTGCTGCGCGCCACCCCCGAGTGCGCCTACCTGCTGGCGGCCACCCCCGACACCAAGGCCCCCTCCGACGAATCCCACGTCGAAGAGGTCTTCCTCACCGGCCTCGGCAAGGCCGACTGCGCAGCACTGCTGGAGGCGGGCGTCGGACGACCGCTGACCGAGGAGGAGACCGCCTGGGCGGACGACCTTCGGTTCGCCTCGGAGGGGTTGCCGCTGCGCTTCGTACAGGCCGCCGCGATGCTGCGCCAACGCGACGAGCTCAACCACAGCGACGAGGACGACGACGAGGAGGAGCCGGGCGTCTTCGAGGAGCGCCCGCGCGACAGCGCGGCGGTGCCCCTGCCGACGCTCGCCGAGGGCGCCGCCCCGGCGGAGCTGTTGGCGTCGCGGGTCAGCGAGTCGGCGCGGGCGGCACTGCGGATCGCGTGCGCGCTGGGCGGCGAACTGCCGCACCACACCCACCTGCCGGCGCTCGTGGGGGACACCCACGCCGACACCGCGGTGGCGGAACTGCTGGCCTGCGGCCTGCTGACGCCCGTCGGGACGCGCTACCGGCTGGCCGCCGGCGTCGCCCGCCAGCTGGAGGAGGCCGGCTACGGGGAGACCGCGGCGGAGGAGGCCCGTACGGCTGCCCGGCACTACGCCTGGTGGACCGGGCACGCCTCGGTGGTCCCGGAGCGGGTGGGAAGGGAAGCGGACGCGGTGCTCGCGGCGCTGGCCGGCGCGGACGTGGTGGCCGCGGCGGTGCTGGCGCGTACGGCCGCCCCCGCCTTCGCGGCCTCACTGCACTGGGAGGCCTGGGAGCGGGTGCTGCGCTCGGGAGCGGAAGCCGCGCGCAAGGCGGGGGAGGTGGCCGAACAGGCCTACTTCCACCACGAGCTGGGGGTGCTCGCCCTGTGCGAGGGGAGGCTCGACCGGGCCCGCGCCGAACTGGAGACCTCGATCGGGCTGCGGGGCGCGCTGGCCGACAAGCGGGGCACGGTGGCGGGTAGACGAGCGCTGGCGCTGGTGGTGGACCGTGAGCTCGCCGGGGCCGCTGCGTCGCCCCCGCTGCGACTGGAGGCGCCCGAGGCTCCCGGGGAGGCCCCGGAGGCCGTGACGGTGGCGATCCCGGCCGCCGAGGCGCCGGGCCCGGCCGCCGAGGCGGCGACCGTGGTGACCCCGGTCGCCCGCAGGACCCCCGCCGTCCGGCCGTCCGCGGCCACCCGCCGTGCCCCGGCCCTCCCGGCCCCGCCGCCGGCCGCGGCCGTTCCCGTGGTCCCGGTCTCCTCCGAGGCGGTCACGCGGATGACTCCGGTGGTACCGGTGACCGAGAGCCCGGAGCCGCCCACGACGCTGTCGGCGGTGTTCGAGGACGCCTTCCCGATGGCACCGAAGCAGGACGCGGCTTCCCCGGTGCCGCCGGCCCCGGTTCCGGCGCCGCCCGGCCGGGACGCCGGCCGCCGCAAGCTCGTGCTGCTGGCCGCCGCGGGAGCATTGACCGCGGTCGCGCTGGGCACCGTCGTCAGCTTCGCGATGAGCTCCCCGGACCGTGAGCCGCCTGCCCAGGGGCCGGCCGTGTCCTCGACCCCGGAGGCCTCCGCGACACCGACGGCGGCCCCGGAGACCGGAGGGCACGGTCCCGCGCCGGAGCAGCCCGCCACGGCTCCCTCGCAGGGCTCGACGACCACGACCACGACCACGACCCAGGCCCCTGGCGTGAGCCTCGCCCCGCCGGCCCCGGTTCCGACGCCGCCCGGCCGGACCCCGACCCGGCGCCCCGCCACGACGACCCCGAACTCGCCCGCCCCGACGTCCCCTTCGGCCCCGGCGACCACCGGGGCGCCGACGCCGCAGCCGACGGAGACCGCCGCGCCGTCGCCCACCGGCGCCGGGGCGGGCACCGGCACCGCGACCGCCACCTCGCCGGTCGCCACCCCCTGAAACGCCGACGGCTCCGTCCTCGCGGATGGAGCCGTGTCGTTTCGAACGGGATCAGAACAGGCGGAGCTTGTCGTCCTCGATGCCGCGCAGGGCGTCGTAGTCCAGGACCACGCAGTCCATCCCGCGGTCCGTCGCCAGCACTTTCGCCTGCGGCTTGATCTCCTGCGCGGCGAAGACGCCGCGGACCGGGGCCAGGTGCGGATCGCGGTTGAGAAGCTCCAGGTAGCGGGTCAGCTGCTCCACGCCGTCGATCTCGCCGCGGCGCTTGATCTCCACGGCCACCGTCGCGCCCGAGGCGTCCCGGCACAGGATGTCCACCGGGCCGATCGCCGTCATGTACTCGCGCCGGATCAGGGTGTAGCCCTCGCCCAGCGTCTCGATGCGGTCGGCGAGCAGTTCCTGGAGGTGCGCCTCGACGCCGTCCTTGATGAGCCCGGGGTCCGTGCCGAGCTCGTGGGAGGAGTCGTGGAGCACTTCTTCCATCGTGATGATGAGCTTCTCGCCCGCCTTGTTGACGACCGTCCACACACCGGCGTCGTCCCCGCTCCCCTCTTTGAGGGTGCACGGAGGCGACATCCAGTTGAGCGGTTTGTACGCCCGGTCGTCCGCGTGGATCGAGACACTGCCGTCGGCCTTCACGAGGATCAGACGGGGTGCCGAGGGCAGATGGGCGGTGAGCCGGCCCGCATAGTCGACGGAGCAGCGGGCAATCACGAGACGCATGGTCGGCAACGCTACTCGACCTACTGCCCTCCACGCGATTCGCCCCTGAAAGCCCCGTTCGCCGATGGCGCGTTGTATGCGCATTCTCCTGGTGCGTCACCCAGTGGGCGCCTACCGTGGTGAGCGGGAGGTTGTCGAGCGTGCACTCTGCGTCGCGATCTCCTTCCCTGCCCGTAAGACTCCGGCAACCAGTCAGCCGGGGTCGCGAGAGGAGAACCCATGTCGCTCGACGTCTCACCGGCCCTACTCGAACAGGCCGAGCGAGGCGAGGTCGACGAAGCCGCTTTCGTCGACTGCGTCCGGACCTCCCTGCCCTACGCATGGGAGATGATCAGCTCGCTGGTGGCCCAGCTGAAGGTGGACGGCGGCCAGTTCGCCGACAACCAGACGCCGCCGCCCGACGAGCAGGCGCGTGGGCAACTGCTGCGCGCACTCGCGAGTGACGCGATACGCGGTGCGCTGCAGCGGCACTTCGGAGTGCGTCTGGCATTCCAGAACTGTCACCGGGTGGCGGTCTTCCCGCTGGATCCCTCGGTGGACGACCGGCTGGCCAAGTTCACTTCGATCCGTGGCCAGCTGCTCAACCAGTCGCCCGAACTGCGGGACTGCTGAGCAGGGCCGCAGCCGGTAGATCTCAGCCGAGACGGGGCAGGACTTCGGCGCCGAGCCGTCGTACGTTCTCCTCCGTCGCGGCGAGATCTCCCGAGCCCTCCGTCAGGAGGGCGAAGCGTGTGATCCCCGTGCGTGCGGCGGTCGCCGCCAGGCGGTCCGCCGCCAGCTGCGGGGTGCCCACCGGATGAAGGTCGCACAGCAGTTCCGTGTAGGCGACCGGATCCCGCATCGCGCGCACGCGGCCGTCCACGGTCACGTGTGCGTCCAGGCCCAGCCTGAGCCAGCCCGGCATGGACTTCAGCAGGGTCTCGCGCGCGTCGGCGGTGCCGTCCGCGATCTGGCACACCCCGGCCGAGACGTGCCCGGCCAAGGCGACGTGCTCGGGGGAGTGGCCCGCCGCGAGCGCCGTGCTGCGCCACAGCGCGACCATCTCGGCCTTGTTCTCGTCCCCGCAGTGCATGCCCAGCAGCATCGGCAGCCCGCGCTGCGCGGCCGCCCGCACCGACGACGGTGAGGTGCAGGCGACGATGATCTCCGGGCCCGACCCGTCGCCGTCCAGCGCCTCCGAGGGTCGTGGTACGACGGCCACCTCGCGGAAGGCGTACCGCTCGCCGGCGGCACCCACCCGGGCCTCGGTGAGCCAACGCCGCAGCAGGTCCAGGGACTCCGGGAAGCCGTTCTCGTAGGCGTCCAGGCCGCCGCCGAAGACCTCCAGGTCCACCCACGGCCCGCCGCGTCCCACCCCCAGGGTGAAACGGCCGCCCGAGGCCAGGTGCAGCAGGGCCGCCTGCTCCCCCAGGGCGACCGGGTGCGTGCTCGGCAGCACGCTCACCGCCGTGCCCACCCGCAGCCGACGGGTCCGACCCAGCAGCAGGCCCGCCAGGGTCACCGCCGACGGACAGACCCCGTACGGGACGAAATGGTGCTCGGCCAGCCAGACCGAGTCGAGCCCGGCCTCCTCGGCCACCTCCGCGGTCCGCACTGCCCGGTGCAGTGCCTCGCCCTGCCCCTGGCCAGGGAACTGGGCCGCCAGTACAAACGCTCCTACGCGCATCGCCTTTATCCTCCTCGCGGCTGACGCGGCCTCCCCCAGGTGGACCGGTTCTTCCTATGGCAACAACGTCTGACACGTGCCAAAGGCACGGGCTGACACGAAAGTTATTGGGATTGTCGGGCCAGTGCCGGCCATCGGCCCGTCCTCCCCATGGACACCCTGCGGGTACCCGGCCTCGCTGCGCGTAGTCTGGAAGAAAGTCACTGCCGTCGGCTCATCCGTGAGGTATACGTGTCACCGCGCCACAACCGCCCCAGGGGCGGCGAGAACCCGGACGACCGCCCCGGTGTCGGCCTGGACCGCTTCGGGCTGGAGCGCACCGAGGAGTACCAGGGCGAGGACTGGAAGGTCAGACACGTCGCGGGCGCGAGCGCGGCCGGCAAGCGCTACCGGTGCCCCGGATGCGACCAGGAGATCCCCTCCGGCACCCCGCACCTGGTGGCCTGGCCCGAGTACGGCGGCGTGGACGACCGGCGGCACTGGCACAAGGCCTGCTGGAACGCGAAGGACCGCCGCACCACGAAGGTGCAGCGGTCCCGCAACGCGCCGAGGTACTGACCCCGGCGCCGGCTCCGTCAGACGTCCCGGCGGCCGACCATCACGTACGAGGCGGCGACCGTCGCTCCCGTGATCAGCACGATGATCAGCACGTTGGAGAGGTTGCTGGGCGTAGCGCCCAGGTCGCCGCCCTCCTGCATGCCGAACAGCTGGCTCAGCGCGACCGGCACGTTGCGCTGGAGGATCTCCCGCCCGATGGGGGCCACGGCCTCCCAGACGATGAGCATGGCGCCCAGGACCGGCGGCAGCGTGACCAGGCCGAGCATGACGGCGATCGCCCCCGCCGAATGCCGCACCATCGCACCGATCGCCAGGGCGAGCACGCCGAGCAGGGTGACGTAGAGGCAGCCGGCCGCGGCGCCCAGCCACTCGTCGGCCGTGTGCGGGCCGGCGGCGGCCCCGCCGTGGGCGAGGGAGGCGGCGATCCCGACCACGAAGACCGACAGCGCGGTGGCGACGAAGGCCGTGACGCTGAAGACGAGGTACTTGGCGGTCAGGACGCGGAAGCGGTCCGGGGCGGCGGTGAACGTCGTGCGCACCAGTCCGGTGGCGTGCTCCGAGGAGATGGTCAGCACGCCGAGGACCATCACGGCGACCTGGCCGACCATCAGGCCGAAGAGGGCGGGGGTGGTGAAGGAGATCGACTCGTAGTCCCGGTCCGAGGTCTGCGAGACGAAGAGCATCCCGACGCCGACGACGGTCAGCACGAGCGCGCCCAGCGTCCAGAGGGTCGAGCGGATCGAGATCAGCTTGGTCCACTCCGAGGCGAGGGCGTGCCCCAGGTGCGGCCGCGGCGAGGGCAACGGAGAGCTGTAGCTCCGCGGCCGGTCCGGCGTCGTGGTCGTCGGGGTCATCGGGTGTCCTCGGGGGAGTCCTTGGCGGTGCTCGCGAGCTCGCCGGGATTGCTGGGCATCAGGAAGGGCCTGCCGCCCGCTCCGGGCGGCGGCGGGGCGAAGAAGCCCGCCTGCGGGACCTCGGGGGCCGCCTGCTCGTCCTCCCAGGCCGGGAGGGCCAGCGGGTCCTCCTCCCACAACTCGGCCCGAGGGTCCTCGGTGGAGGCGTACTCGACGTCGGCCTGGGTCATCCGCATGTACGCCTCCTCCAGCGAGGCCCGGTGCGGGGACAACTCCCACAGCCGTACGCCGGCCGTGTGCGCGAGGTCGCTGATGCGGGGAAGCTCCAGTCCGGTCACGCGCAGTGCTCCGTCGGGCTCCTGGAGGACCCGGCCGCCCGCCCGGGTGAGGGCTGAACCCAGCGCGTCCCGGCCATCGGGATCGGTGTCGGCCGCACGTACCCGAGCGAATCCGGCCGAGTTGTGCGCGATGAACTCCTGCGTACCCATGTCGGCCAGCAGCCGTCCGCGGCCGATGACGATCAGGTGGTCGGCGGTCAGTGCCATCTCGCTCATCAGGTGCGAGGAGACGAAGACGGTGCGACCCTCGGCGGCGAGCCGGCGCATGAGGTTGCGGACCCAGAGGATGCCCTCGGGGTCCAGCCCGTTGACCGGCTCGTCGAACAGGAGCACCTGGGGGTCGCCGAGCAGCGCCGTGGCGATGCCGAGGCGCTGGCCCATGCCGAGCGAGAAGCCCTTCGTGCGCTGCCGGGCCGCGTCCTGGAGGCCGACGACGGCCAGCACCTCGTCCACCCGCTTCTCCGGGATCCCCGAGAGCTGGGCGATGGACAGCAGGTGGGTGCGGGCCCGGCGGCCGCCGTGCACGGCCTTGGCGTCGAGGAGGGCGCCGACGTGCCGCTGGGCGTTCGGCAGCTCCCGGAAGGGGAAGCCGTTGATCGTGACATGACCGGACGTGGGCCGGTCCAGGCCGAGGATCATGCGCATGGTCGTGGACTTCCCGGAGCCGTTGGGCCCCAGGAATCCCGTCACGTGTCCCGGCTTGACCTGGAAGGACAACTGCTCGACGGCGGTCTTGGCGCCGTAGCGCTTGGTCAGGCCGACTGCCTCGATCATCTCGCTGCCCCTTACCAGGCCGGGACGACTCTCGCCCGTGTAAGGGTTAAGAGGATAGCGAGCTTCCTACGGTTCCGTCCCGGGCCGGATCCCTGACCCGCCCCCGAGGCCGACCCTGGGATGCCCCGTAGTCCTTCCGGAGGGGGCCGGCCGTCAGGCGTCCCTCCTGCTGAGGACGAGGTAGCCACCGAGTACCGAGGCGGCCGCCCACAGGAGCATGATCCCGAGCCCGCCCCACGGGCCGTAGGGCGCGTCAGAGGAGACGGCGGGGGAGGACACGGTCTGCATGATCGCGGACCCGGCCTGGTTGGGCAGGTAGTAGGCGATCTTGTGGGTGGCGTCCACCAGGCTGAGGACGATGGGCAGGATCAGGACGAAGCTGATCAGGATCGAGATCGCGGCGGCGGTGTTGCGCAGCATCATCGACACACCCATCGCGAACACCGCGAGCAGCGCCATGTACAGGCCGACGCCGATCACGGCGCGCAGCACGTTCTCCTCACCGAGCGTGGTGCTGTGCTCGCCGAGGAGGGTCTGGCCGAGGAAGAAGGACAGGAATCCGGTCGCGATGCCGACCACCAGTGCGAGGCCGGTGGCCACGGTGAGCTTCCCCAGCAGCAGGGAGCCGCGGTTCGGCACGGCGGCCAGGGAACTGCGGATCATGCCGGTGCTGTATTCGCTGCCGACCACCATGGCCCCGAAGACGAGCACCGCCACCTGGCCGAGGAGCATTCCGGAGAAGCTCATCTGGGTGGGGTCGAAGGCGATCTGCTGCGGCTCCGGCATGGTGTCGAAGGTCGCGTTGACCACGGCGCACAGACCGGCGCCCATGGCGACGGTCACCAGGAGCGCGGTGGCGAGCGTCCAGCTGGTGGAGGCCACGGTGCGGATCTTGGTCCACTCGGACGTGAGGACGGCGGAGAAGGCCATGGTCACCGCCCGCCCTTGCGCGTGGAGTCTGCGGTGTCGAAACCGGCGCCCCAGGCGGGGACGTCGGCCGGCCGGGCCGGGTTGTCGGTGGCCGGGCCGGGTGCTCCCGGTGCGTGGGAGTGGTATTCGACCGAGTCCGCCGTCATGCGCATGAACGCTTCCTCCAGTGATGCTCGTTGCGGGCTGAGCTCGTGCAGCACGATCTGGTGCCGGGCGGCCAGCTCCCCGAGCTGCTCAGCGCTCGCGCCGTCGATCTCCAGGGTGCCGCCGGCGGGGACGTCGACGGCGTCGATCCCGGCCTCGTGCAGGACGTCCTTGAGCCGCTCCTGCTGCGGCGAGCGCATCCGGACGTAGCTGCGGGAGTTCTGGTGAATGAAATCAGCCATAGAGGTATCGGCCAGCAGCCTTCCTTGGCCGATGACGATCAAATGGTCGGCGGTCAGGGCCATTTCGCTCATCAGATGGGAGGACACGAAGATCGTTCTCCCTTCTGCCGCCAGGCCCTTCATCAGATTGCGGATCCAGAGAATTCCTTCGGGATCCAGGCCGTTGACGGGCTCGTCGAACATGAGGATCTGCGGATCGCCCAGCAATGCGGCGGCGATCCCGAGCCGTTGGCCCATGCCCAGCGAAAAACCTTTGGACTTCTTCCTGGCCGCCGGCGTCAGTCCGACCAGGTCCAGCACCTCGGTGACCCGGCGCTGCGGGATGCCGTTCGACTGGGCCAGGCAGAGAAGGTTGTTGTACGCGGTGCGGCCGCCGTGCATCGCCTTCGCGTCCAGCAGCGCCCCGACGTGCTTGAGCGGTTCCCGCAGTTCCCGGTAGCGCTTGCCGAGGATCCGGACCGTGCCCGCGGTCGGGTTGTCGAGGTCGAGCATCATGCGCATCGTCGTGGACTTGCCCGCCCCGTTGGGGCCGAGGAAGCCGGTCACCACCCCTGGCCTGACCTGGAAGCTGAGGCTGTTGACTGCGGTCTTCGTGCCGAACCGTTTCGTGAGGCCATCGAGTTCGATCATGTCGCCACGCTAGAACGCCCGAGGGCCCTACGCCACCTCGAACGGGTGACATAGGGCCCTCGATCAGGCTCGATCGCTACCTGCGGGTCATGCCCGGTGGCTAGCGGCTCTGCTGCGCCGGAACGCCGCGGCTGACCGGCTCGTCGTCCACGATCGGGTTGGCCGCGGCGACGGCCGCACCGGTCAGCGTGGCCAGCATCTCGCGGACGTTGGTCAGCTGCGCGTTGATCGAGTCGCGGCGGTTGGTGAGCGCGGCCAGCTCGCGCTCGGACTCGCTGCGGATGCGGTCGGCCTTGGCGTTGGCGTCGGCCACGATGTCCTCGGCCTGGCGCTGCGCGGTCTCCACGGTCTGGCGGGCCCGGCGCTCGGCGTCCGTACGCAGCTTCTCGGCCTCCAGGCGCAGCTGCTCGGCCCGGTGCTCGATCTCCGCCAGGCGCTTCTCGGCCTTGGCCTGGCGGGAGGCCAGGTCGCGCTCGGACTGCTCACGGCGCTTGGCCAGGTTGGTCTCGAAGTCCGCGGCGGCCTGTGCGGCCTTGGCGCGGGTCTCCTCGAACAGGGCGTCGGCCTCCTCGCGCTTGGAGGCCGCGTCCTTCTGGGCCTCGGCGCGCAGGGTGGCCGCGTCGCCCTTGGCCTTTTCGACGATGCGGACGCCCTCGTCCTCCGCCTTCGACTTGCGGTCGGCCGCGAACGACTCGGCGTCGTTGCGCACCTGCTGGGCGGCCGATTCGGCGAGCTCACGGTGCTGCTCGGCCGCGCGACGGGCCTCCTCGCGCAGGTCCTTCGCCTCCTCCTCGGCCAGCCGCAGGATCTTCTCGACCCGGGCGCCGAGACCCGCGTACGACGGCTCCGCGTCGTTCACCTGGGCCTGGGCGTTCTGCGTCTCGAGGTGCAGCTCCTCGATCCGCTTTTCCAGAGAGTTGATACGTCCAAGGGCGCTGTCGCGGTCGGAGACCAGCTTGGTAATGCGGTCGTCCACCTGACCGCGGTCATAACCACGCCGCACGAGCTCGAAGCCGAAGGGGGAGGAAGTGTCGCTCATGGGGTTCCTGTCGAATGAGACCGATGAGGTGCTACGTGAGGTGTTAGGGGAATCCTAGGCGCCCAGACGGCGTGTCATCGAGTCAATCCGCGTTTGATCTGGACAATGACACCCCTTTTGAGTGGCAAGGCGGCGGAATGCTTGTCACTCGTTCGCCTGAACCCTCATCAGGTGCGCACATCTCGGACCGCTTGGCTACCCCTCCGACGACTTGCCACCCGAACGAGTGGAACCTGCCGAGACTCCGGCCCTGGCACCCCCCGCGCCCTGGCCGCCGACCGCGGGCTTCCCGCCACCCGAAGGCGCCTCGAATGATTCCAACGCCTCAAGCACGTCCTGGACACGGGAGATCTCTCCCTGAATGTCCTGCCGCCTGCGGACGAGGACCTCCAGCTCGCGGCGGCCCTCCTCGACGAGGCGCTCGGCCTCCGCCTTGGCCTCGGCCAGTGCCTTCTCGGCCACGCGCGCCAGCTCGGCCTTCTTCTGCTCGGCCTCCTTGAGCAGGGCCTCCGCCTTGCGGACCGCCGCGATGCGCACCTTGCTCGCCTCGCTGCTCGCGTCCGACAGCAGCTCCTTGGCCTTCGCCTCGGCCTCGACGCTCTGCTCGGTCGCCGCACGCACCAGCTTGTCCACGCGCTCGCCGGCCGACTTCATCTGCTCGGCCGACTCCCGGCGGGCCCGCTCGTGGAGCTCTTCGACCTCGCCCTCGACGCGGCCGCGCAGCTCCTCCGCCCGTTCCCTTATGGCGGCGGCGTCCGTGCGCGCTCCGACCAGCAGCTCGTTGGCATCGGTACGGGCCTTTTCCACCAAGGAGTTGCCCTCGACGGTCGCCTCCGAGGTGATGCGCGCCGCCTCCTTGCGGGCCGCGTCGACCATGGCGTCGGCCTGCTCCTCGGCCGCCGTCGTGGCGGCGAGGGCCTGCTTCTGCGCCTCGACGGTGAGGCTGTCGGCCTCCGCGGCCGCCTCGGTGATCAGCCGGTCGACCTGCTCGGCGGCCTCGCTGCGCCGCTTGTTGGCCTCCTCGCGGGCCTCGTCCAGCAGCCGCTCGGACTCCGCACGGGCCTCCGCCCGGGTGCGTTCCGCCGCGGCGGCGGCCTCCGCCTCGACCCGCTCGGACTCCGACCGGGTACGCGTCGCGTGCTCCTGCGCCGAGGACAGTGCCTCCGCGGCCTCGGCGCGCAGCCGCTCCGCCTCGGACGACGCCTCGCCGACCGTGCGCTCGTTGTCCTTGCGGGTCTGCTCGGTGAGCTTGTCCGCCTCGGCCGCCGCCTCGGTGATGAGCCGGTCCGCCTGCTCGGCCGCCTCGCTGCGCAGCCGGTTCGCCTCGGCGCGTGCCTCGTCCAGCGTCTGCTCGGCGTCGCGCTCGGCACCGGCCAGGGTCTCGCCCGCCGCGGCCGTGACCCGGTCCGCCTCCGCGGTGGCCTCGCCGATGATCCGGCCGCCCTCCGCACGGGCGTCGTCCAGGACGCGGGCCGCGTCGGCGCGCAGCCGCTCGGCCTCGGCCGCGGCCTCTCCGACGGTGGCCTCGTTGGCCACCCGGGTCTCGTCGATGAGCCGGTCGCCCTCGGCGCGCGAGTCGACCATGATCTTCGCGGCGTCCCGCTCGGCGCCCGCCAGCGTCTCGGCCGCCTGCGACTTCAGGCGTGCCGCCTGGGTGGTGAGGCGCTCGGCCTCCGCCGCCGCCTCGCCCACGGTGGCCGCGTTCGCGGCGCGGGTCTCCTCGACGAGGCGCTCCGCCTCCGCCGAGGCCTCGGTGATGAGCCGGTCGACCTGCTCCGCGGCCTCGGTGCGCAGCCGGTTGCCCTCGGCCCGCGCCTCGTCCAGCGCGGCCGCGGCCTCAGCGCGGGTGGCCTCGGCGGCCTCCGCCGCCTCGGCGGTCAGCCGCTCCGCCTCCGCCTCGGCCTCGCTGACCGTGGCCGCGTTCGCGGCGCGGGTCTCCTCGGTGATCCGCTCGGCCTCCGCCGAAGCGTCGGCGACGATCCGGACGCCCTCGGCGCGCGAGGCCTCCAGGGCCTCCGCCGCCTCCCCACGGATGCGGTTGGCGTCGTCGCGGGCGTCGGCCCGGGTACGGGCGGCGTCGCGCTCGGACGCGGCCAGCGCGTCCGTGGCCTCGGTACGCACCCGCTGCGCGTACTCCGCGGTGTCGGTGCGCAGCTGCTCCGCCTCGGCGATCGCCTCGCCGACGGTCCGCTCCGCCAGCGCCTTCGCCGCGTCCGTCTCGGTGCGCGCCTCGGTGCGGATCCGGTGGGCGTCCTCGGCGGCCCGCTCCCGCTCCGCGTGGGCGTCGGCGCGGACCCGGGCCGCCTCTTCCTCGGCCTCCGCCTTCGTCCGCTCCGCCACGTGCTCGGCGGCGCTGCGCAGCCCGGAGATCTCCTCCTCGGCCTGTTCGTGCAGTCCGGCCACGGAGTCGCGCATCTGCTGGGCCGTGGCCTCGGCCGCCGACACCAGCTCCGACGCGCGGCGCTCGGCCTCCTCGGTCAGGCGGGCCGCCTCCGCCTGCGCCTCCTCCGACCGGCGCCGGGCCGCGGCCAGCAGCTCCTCGCTCTGCTCGCGGGCCTGCGCCCGCTCCTGGTCGGCGTCGGTCCGGGCCGACGCCAGGGTCTCTTCGGCCTCCCGGCGGCGCCGGGCGGCCTCCTCCTGCGCGGCGGCCAGCGCCTCGGCGGCTTCCTCGGCGACCCGCTCCGCCGCGGCCTTCGCCTCGGCGCGCAGCCGGTCCGCGGTCTCCTGGGCCTCGGAGCGCACGCGCTCGGCCTCGGTCTCGGCCTCACCGCGCAGCCGTACGGCGACCTGCTCGGCCTCGGCACGTACTCGGCCGGCGTCCTGCGCCGCCTCGGTGCGCAGCTCGTCGGCCTCCGCCTCGGACTGCGCCTGCAGGGTGCGGATGCGCTCGGCCGACTCGGCGCGCAGCCGGTCGTTCTCCTCGGTCGTCTCGCGGCGGATGGTCTCCGCCGCCGCGCGGGCGTCGCGCAGCGTCTGCTCGGCCGTGGTCAGCCGGCTCTCGGCCTCCGTGTGCAGCCGTACGAGCTCCTCGTCGGCCTCGGCCCGCTTCGCGGCCAGAGCCTGCTCGGTCTCCTCGCGCCGTGCGAGGGCCGCAGCGTCCGCCTCGGCGCGGACCGACTCGGCCTGCTCCTCGGCCTCGCCGCGGATCCGCTCGGCCTCGGCGCGGGTGCGCTCCAGCGTCTCCTCGGCCTGCCTGCGCAGGGTGCCGGCCCGCTCGACGGCCTCGGCGCGGACCCGCTCGCTCTCGGTGGTCGCCCCGGCGCGCAGTTCGTCCGCGTCGGACTTGGCCTTGCCGAGCAGTTCCTCGGCGGTCTTGGCCGCCTCCTCGATCTGCTGGACCGCCTCGCGGCGGGCCTCGCCGCGGATCCGCTCGCCCTCGGCGACGGCCTCCGCGCGCAGCTGCTCGGCCTCGCCCCGCAGTCGACGGGCCTCCTCCTGCAGCTCGACGGTCCGGGCGCGGTACTCCTCGGTGTCGTCCTTCGCGGCGCCCTTGAGCTCGTCCGCCGTTGCCGCGGCCTGCAGGCGCAGCCGGTCGGCCTCGGCCTCGGCCTCGCGGCGGATCCGTTCGGCCTCCTCGGACGCGGCCCGGGTGGTGGCCCGGGCGTCCTCCGAGGCCTTGTTCAGGACGTCCTCCGCCGTACGGGCGGCCTTCGCCAGCTGTGCGGCCATGTCCTCGGCAGCGGCCGTACGGGCCTGCTCTCCGGCCTCGGTGCGCTGCCGCTCGGCGTCCGCGCGGGCGTCGGCCAGGAGCTGCTCGGCCTCGGCCTTGAGGAGGTCGGCCTCCTTGGTGGCCTGGCCGACCAGCCGGGCGACCTGCTCCTTGGCGGTGCGGGTGCGCTGTTCGTTGACCGACTCCGCCGACGCGAGCTGGCGCGAGGCGCTCTCCTTGGCCTCCGCGAGGACCTTCTCGGCCTCGGCACGCGCCTCGCGCAGCGCGGACTCGGCCTCCTGCACCCGGGATTCGGCGATGCGGCCGAGGTCCAGGGTCTGCTGCCGGGTCTGCTCCGCCTCGGCGGAGGTGGTGGAGCGCAGCCGCTCGGCGTGCTGGGTGGCCTCCTGCGCCTGGGTGGAGGCGGCGGTCAGCAGTCGCTCGGCCTCCTTGCGGGCGCGCAGCAGCGTGGACTCGGCCTCCGCGCGGGCGGCGTCGGCATCGGCGGTCATCCGGCGCCGGGTCTCTTCGGCGACCCGGGCGGCCTCGGCGCGCGCCGCGTTCAGGGACTGCTCGGCCTCGGCGCGGGACTCCTCCATCAGGCGGCGAGCCTGGGCCTCGGTACGGGCGCGCAGCTGTTCTGCCCAGGCCACGTTCTCGTTGACGTGCGCCTCGACGGTCTGGCGGCGCTCGTTGAGTTCCTGGTCCAGCCGCTGGCGGCGGTTGACGGCCTCGGTGTGCAGCTCGGCCTGCAGGCGCGCCTGGTGCTCGGCGTGCTCCTGGAGGATGCGCTGGGTCTGCGCCCGTGCGTCGCGCAGCTCGCGCTCGGCGTCGGAGCGCATCTGGTCGGCCTGGATCTGGGCGTTGCGGAGCAACTGCTCCGCCTGATAGCCCATGTCCGCGCCGTCGTAGGCAGGGCGGGACGCGAGGGCCCGGCGTACCTCGTGGAGCTTGGCGCGCAGCACCTCGACCTGGTAGCCCAGGTCCTCAGCGTGCTGGACGGCCTTCCCGCGCTCCTTCTTCAGCCGCTCCATCTCGGCCTCGAAGCGCGAGAGATGGTCGGCCTCGGCCTGATGGCTCTCCTGGCTTTCGTAGCCCCGCACAGCGCGGTCCCATCCGTCCCCTGGTCGCAAGCTCACTCCCAATGAGCATCGCTCGCCCGCTGAACGACGCCCCCGGGGGAATGGTGTCAGATACCGGGGCAGGGGTCACAGGCCCCGACCCTCTCCGCACCGAACCCCGGCCGAGCCATGGCCACTCTACCGGCCGGGGAATCGGGCCATCAGTGGTCCATCAATGGTCGGGGCCGGAGGTGACCAGTTCGGTGAGGACTCCGTGGCAGTCCTTGGGGTGCAGGAAGGTGATCGAGGAGCCCATCGAACCGGTGCGGGGCTGGTCGTAGAGCACGCGGACGCCCTTGCCGCGGATGGCCTCCGAGTCGCCCCGGACGTCCTCGGTGCCGAAGGCGATGTGGTGCACGCCCTCGCCGTTCTTGGCGAGCCACTTGCCCACGGCGGAGTCCTCGCGGGTGGGCTCCAGGAGCTGGATGTAGGAGGCGCCGCCGTCGGAGGTTTCGTTGATCTTCAACATGGCCTCGCGGACGCCCTGCTCCTCGTTGACCTCGGTGTGGAACACCTCGAAGCCGTACGTGGCACGGTAGAACTCGACAGTCTTGTCCAGGTCGAAGCAGGCGATCCCGATGTGGTCGATTCTTGTCAGCATGGGGACAGTGCACTCCTGAAGGGGGCGGTCACGCAACGTGCGCGCGATCACACCGGCAGCCCGGTGACCGCTGCGGTACCGCCCAGTACATTCACGTAAACCCTCGTTCACTCCTCATCCAAGGGGCTGTGCCTCATGTCCGGATCGAACAACACCACCTCCGTGATCGTCGCCGGGGCCCGCACGCCCATGGGGCGGCTGCTCGGCTCGCTGAAGTCCTTCTCGGGCGCCGACCTCGGCGGCTTCGCCATCAAGTCCGCGCTGGAGCGGGCCGGGATCTCCGGCGACCAGGTCCAGTACGTGATCATGGGCCAGGTGCTCCAGGCCGGCGCGGGTCAGATCCCCGCCCGCCAGGCGGCGGTCAAGGCCGGCATCCCGATGAACGTGCCGGCCCTGACCATCAACAAGGTGTGCCTGTCCGGCCTGGACGCGATCGCGCTGGCCGACCAGCTGATCCGCGCCGGCGAGTTCGACATCGTCGTCGCGGGCGGCCAGGAGTCGATGACCAACGCCCCGCACCTGCTGCCGAAGTCCCGCGAGGGCTACAAGTACGGCGCGATCGAGATGCTGGACGCGATGGCCTACGACGGCCTCACCGACGCCTTCGAGAACATCGCGATGGGCGAGTCCACCGAGAAGCACAACACCCGCCTGGGCATCGAGCGCGGCCCGCAGGACGCGTTCGCCGCCGCCTCCCACCAGCGTGCGGCCGCCGCCCAGAAGAACGGCGTCTTCGAGGCGGAGATCACCCCGGTCGAGATCCCGCAGCGCAAGGGCGACCCGGTGATCTTCTCCACCGACGAGGGCATCCGCCCCGAGACCACGGTGGAGTCGCTCGGCAAGCTGCGGCCCGCCTTCGCCAAGGACGGCACGATCACCGCCGGCACCTCCTCGCAGATCAGCGACGGCGCGGCCGCCGTGGTCGTGATGAGCAGGGCGAAGGCCGAGGAGCTCGGCCTGGAGTGGATCGCGGAGATCGGCGCCCACGGCAATGTGGCGGGCCCGGACAACTCCCTCCAGTCGCAGCCGTCGAACGCGATCCTGCACGCCCTGAAGAAGGAGGGTCTGGAGGTTTCCGACCTGGACCTCATCGAGATCAACGAGGCCTTCGCGGCGGTCGCCGTGCAGTCAATGAAGGATCTGGGCGTGACCCCGGAAAAGGTGAACGTCAACGGCGGTGCGATCGCCCTGGGCCACCCGATCGGCATGTCCGGGGCCCGCGTGGTGCTGCACCTGGCGCTGGAGCTCAAGCGCCGCGGCGGCGGGGTCGGCGCGGCCGCGCTGTGCGGCGGCGGCGGCCAGGGTGACGCGCTGATCGTCCGCGTCGCCAAGTAGTCGCCGAGTAAGCGGCCCGGCCGCCGGGCCGGAACCGGGCCCGGCGGCCCGCACGTATCCCGTACGAGAACCGAGGAGCGCAGCACGCATGACGGTGGACGTCCCCCAGCTGGTGGCCCAGGCGCGGGAGGGCCGGCCGAGAGCGGTGGCCCGGTTGATCTCGCTGGTCGAGGGGGCGTCCCCGCAGCTGCGTGAGGTGATGGCCGCGCTGGCCCCGCTGACGGGCGGGGCGTACGTGGTGGGCCTGACGGGATCGCCGGGCGTGGGCAAGTCGACCTCGACGTCCGCGCTGGTGTCGGCGTACCGCAGGACCGGCAAGCGCGTGGGCGTCCTCGCCGTGGACCCGTCCTCGCCCTTCTCCGGCGGGGCGCTGCTCGGCGACCGGGTGCGGATGTCGGACCACGCCTCGGACCCGGGGGTCTACATCCGCTCCATGGCCACCCGCGGCCACCTGGGCGGTCTCGCCTGGGCCGCCCCGCAGGCGATCCGGGTGCTGGACGCGGCCGGCTGCGACGTGATCCTGGTCGAGACGGTCGGCGTCGGGCAGTCGGAGGTGGAGATCGCCTCGCAGGCGGACACCTCGGTGGTGCTGCTGGCTCCGGGGATGGGCGACGGGATCCAGGCTGCCAAGGCGGGCATCCTGGAGATCGGCGACGTGTACGTGGTCAACAAGGCCGACCGGGACGGCGCGGACGCCACCGCCCGCGAGCTGAACCACATGCTGGGGCTGGGCGAGGCGCGCGGCCGGGACGACTGGCGGCCGCCGATCGTGAAGACGGTGGCGGCCCGCGGGCAGGGCATCGACGAGGTCGTCGAGGCGTTGGAGAAGCACCGGGCGTGGATGGACGAGCGCGGCGTGCTCGCCGAGCGGCGGGCTGCGCGGGCCGCCCGGGAGGTCGAGACGATCGCCGTCACGGCGCTGCGGGCGCGGATGGCCGACGTGCACGGGGACGCGCACCTCGGCGCGCTGGCCGCCCGGGTCGCCGAGGGCGAGCTGGATCCGTACGCGGCGGCCGACGCCCTCCTGGCGACCCTGACGGAGGCCTGACGGCCCCGGCCGGGCAGCGGGCGGATCGCCCCGCCCGCTGCCGGGCGGGGCGATCCGGGCGCCCGGACCGACCTGGACCGGCTCAGACCTTGCCGCGGGTGCCGCGCAGGTGCTCCGCGACCGGGGTCAGGGAGGTGCGCAGCGCCGCCAGGGCCTCCGGCGGCAGCAGGTCGATGAAGTGCCGGCGGACGGACGCCACGTGGTGCGGGGCGACCTTCCGCATCGTCTCCATGCCCTCGTCCGTGAGCACCGCGTACAGGCCGCGGCGGTCGGACTCGCAGTTGACCCGGCGGACCAGGCCCGCCGTCTCCATGCGCGTGATCTGGTGCGAGAGCCGGCTCTTGGACTGCAGGGTCGCGGTCGCGAGATCGCTCATGCGCATCCGGTGCTCCTGCGACTCCGAGAGGTTCACGAGGATCTCGTAGTCGTTGTTGGTGAGTCCGAAGGGCTGGAGATCCTTTTCCAGCTGGTGCATGAGCAGCCTGCTGACGTCCAGGTGAGTGCGCCAGGCGCACTGCTCCGCGTCGGTGAGCCAGCGCGTTGCCGTCTCGGTCTCCATGGTCTCCATGAATGAACTCTACCTAAAAAGTTGAATTGCGTACAAAGGTCGAAAGTCCCCGCCGTTACAGTCCCAGGCGCCGCTGGAGATCACCCAGCTGTCCCGGCATCCTCGGCACACCCACCTGCCCCAGGGGTCCCTGGCCGGCCCCCGGCACGCCCTGTGCGTTGCCCGTGGCCGCCCCGGCACCCACCGTGCCGACCGACTGCTCCGCCATCAGCATCTCCGAGGACTGCAGCAGCACCGTCCCCGCTCCGACGAACTCGAACTGGTGCTCCTCGCCCGAGGTTCCCCCGATGCCGGTCAGCGAGCGCAGTCCGCCCATCACGCCGGACATGTAGCCGTGATCGTAATGGTGACAGGGAGACGGGCAGTCCGCCCATCCGACGAGCGCCTGCGGGTCCACGCGCAGCGGCGGCTCCATAAACACCACCGGCCCGTTGGAAGCCGCCACGAACTTCCCGGTCCCGATCAGTGTCAGGAAGCCCGGGACGATCGACTGCTTCAGGGCGAGCGAGGGCTGGTAGGCGAGCAGGTTGCCCGAGCGGATCGTCAGGTTCCCGTCGTCCAGGTCGTACGAGTTCACATCGAACGCCCGGTCGGCCAGCAGCATCTTGCCCTGACCCTCGGCGACCACCCAGTCGCTGGCGTGCAGCGGGGAGTGGAAACTGGTGCGCAGCAGGCGGTCGAAGCGCCCGTTGCCGATGCCGTTGAACTCGATGCGCCCGTAGTACGAGATCATCTTGCCCTTCTGCAGGAACCACTGGCTCCCCTTGAGCTCCACGCAGAAGGTGTAGGCGTTCACGTTGTCGTCCGACGGCAGCGTGTACGGGTCGAAGACCGTCGGGCCACCGGGCCCGCCCATCACGGGGCCAAAGTTCACAGCTTCTCCTCGGAGGCCTGTACGTACACCGCGCCCTGGCCAGACAGTTCCAGCTGGAACGCCTCGCCCGAGCCGCGCCCCACCATGTCCCGCCAGCCGAGGGCGGTGGAGAGCTTGTTCCTGACGTCCCCGTGGTGGGCCACGTACGCCTGCGGGTCCACGTGGACCGGCCGGTTCGCGGTGATCGGGAGTTCCATGACCCCGCCGTGGGCCATCACGGCGACCGAGCCGTGGCCCTTGAGGGTGGTGGTGAAGAGGCCCTGTCCGGTCACCTGGCCGCGGACCATGCCCATGACCCCGCCCTGCGACCCCATGAACATCGTGCCCTGCTGGAGGGTGCCGTCGAAGGCGAGCAGCCGGTCGGCCTCCACGTAGAGGGTTTCGCCGGTCAGATTGATCACCTGGATGTGGTGGCCGCCGTGCCCGAACATCACGGTCCCGCTGCCCTCGACCGCCATCAGCGGGGTCTGCTCGTTGGCCACGCGGCGCCCGATCATGCCCATGACGCCGCCCTGACCGCCCGTCATGCTCGGGGTGAAGGAGACGTCGCCGCGGTAGGCGAGCATCGCGCCGCGCTGGCTGAACATCTTCTGACCCGGGACGACCTGGGCCTCGACCATCTTCGAGTTGATCTCGCGGAACGGCATCAGAGATCGCCCCCGACGGTGTTGCGTTCGCTCGGCTGCACGTAGACCAGGCCCTCGCCCTCGAAGCGGATCTGGAACGCCTCGCCGGAGCCCTCGCCGATCAGCGTGCGGAAGGTCACGCCGGACTGGAAGGACTGCTGGAGGTTGCCGGTGTGCGCGATGTACGCCCCCGGGTCGACGGACAGCGGGTACTGGGCGCTCACGCGCAGCACCACGGCCGGGCCGTCGGAGATGATCGCGGCCTGCCCCGAGCCCTCCACCGTCGTGGTGAACAGACCGTTGCCCGTCGAGGCGCCGCGCAGACCGGTGAACGTGGTGCCGGTGCGCAGGCCGGCGTCCGTGCACAGCAGGTTGCTGGACTCGACGTGGAGCTTTTCACCGTGCAGATTGACCAGATTGATCTCACTTGCGCGGTCGGCGAAGAAGCAGGTGCCGTGCCCCTGTACCTCCATCACCGTCATCTGTTCGCCGGTCAGCCGGCGGGTCACCATGCCGCGGAGGCCTTCGCCACCGCCGGTCATCTTCTTGAAGGCCATCTGCCCGTCGTACGCGACCATGGAGCCGTTCTTCGCTTTCACGGCGTCCCCGGTCAGGTCGACGGCCAGCACCTTGCTGCCTTGGAGTCGGAACTGAGCCACGGGAAGACGTTATCGGCAGGGGGCGGACCCGAACAGAGTCCCGTGGCCGGATATATGACACACCCGGGCGTTTGGGAGCGATCCCGGTCCGGCCCGGCCCGTGCCGCGGCGGAGGGGCCGGGTCAAGATCCCGCAAAGCGGCTGAGACACTGGATGGCGACCCCGGCCTCCCTCCCCGAAGGTTCCACGTGGACATCAAGACCGCCTCCGCCCTGCACCGCCTGCGCCTCGTCTCCGTCCCGGAGGCGCTGTCGTTCCCGGCCCTGCTGATCTTCGGCTCGCTGCTGAGCCGGGTCTCGGACATCGACTACCTGCTGCTGCCGCTGGGCCTGCTGCACGCGTTCCTGTTCATGGTCTACTCGGTGCTGCTGCTGGACGTGTGGTACAAGGCGAAGTGGCCGTTCAAGAAGGCCCTGTTCTTCTTCGTCCTCTCGGTGGTGCCCCTGGGCGGCCTCTACGGCGACAAGCTGCTCAAGCGCGAAGAGGCCGACAGCGTGGTCGCGGCCCGTGCCCGTGAGGCGGCCCGGGCGTGATCGTCGCGTTCTCGGTGACCCCGCTCGGGGTCGGTGAAGAGGTGGGCGAGTACGTCGCCGACGCCGTCCGCGTGGTCCGCGAGTCAGGGCTCCCGAACCGCACCGACGCCATGTTCACCACCGTCGAAGGTGAGTGGAACGAGGTCATGGACGTGATCCGGCGCGCGGTCGCCGCCGTCGAGGAGCGGGCGCCCCGTGTCTCCTTCATCCTGAAGGCCGACATCCGCCCCGGCGTCACCGACGGGATCACCTCGAAGGTGGAGACGGTGGAGCGTCACCTCGCGCAGGGGTGAACGACCCGTTCCCGCCCCACGCCACGAGCACCCCCGGCCGATCGGCCGGGGGCGCTCGCGCACGCCCGGACCCCAATCCGGCTGACCGCGCTCACTGTTGAGCGATCGCTCGCAGCGTGGGAACGGGGGGTGGCCGCACCTCGCGGCGTCGCCGTCGGGCGTCCGGGTGCGCCCGGCGCTGCTCCGCGGACACGGCCTACGAGGCGCCCCGTGCCCGGCGGGCCAGGCCGAGGGCCTGTTCGGACCACCAGGCGCCGGCCGCCGGGCCACCGCGGCAGGTTCCGTCGGACTCGCCGGGCCGTTTCACCCAGAGGTACGCGTCCACGAGCGGGTCGCCGGTCCGGTCGGTCGGCGGCGTGCCGAGCGCGCGGCCCGGCGGGTTGCAGGAAACGTGTCCGCGGTCACCCGGCAGGGGCCCCTCGCCGTTGCGGCCGGTGTCGACGACGAAGTGCCGGCCCTCGACCGCCCGGGAGAGCTTCGCGCCGTAGGCCCGTACGGCCGCGTCCGGCTGGAAGCCGGAGACGTTGAGGGCGAAGCCGTCGGCACGGTCGAGGCCCGCGCGGCGGAGCGGGCCGGCGAGATCCGCCGGGTCGCGGATCCACGTCGGCCCGCCGGCGTCCAGATAGACCTTCGTGTGGCGGTTCCGCTTGAGCCGGTCGACGGCCTCGGAGAGCAGCCGGTAGCGCTCGGCGCGGTGCTCGGCGCGCACGCAGCCGTCGACGGCGTGCGCGACGGCGTGCGGCTCCAGCACGACGAGGGCCCGGGCGTCGCCGATGGCATCGGCGAACGCGTCGATCCAGTCGCGGTAGGCGCGGGCGTCGGCGGCGCCGCCCGCGGGCGGCTGCCCGCAGCCGCGGGGCGGGATGTGGTGCGCGGCCAGGACCAGCGTCCGCCCGGAGGCCTTCGCGGCCGCGCGGGCCCGGCGGATCCCGGGTCCGGGATCGCCCGGTCGTCCCCACAGGGCGACCGGCCGGTCCGCGATCCGGCGCAGTACCTGGGCGTCGGCGTAGCGGCCCGTCGCCTCCCAGGCCGCGACCTGCCGGGCGGCCTCGCTGTCGGGGTCCACCCAGAACGGGGACTCGCCGTGGGCGGCCGTGGCCGTGGGGCCGGCGGCTTGGCCGGCGGCGGGACCGCGCGGCCCATGATCCGGCGCGGTGGTGCAGGCGGCGGCCGCGGCGAGGAGCAGGAGGAGGCCGAGGACGGCGACGGGCCTGGGAGCGACGGGTGGCATCCGGATTCCTCGCGACGAAGGGTCGGGGGCAGGCCGTGAGGCGGTGAGGCGGTGACGCAGTAGGGATGTATGACCGGAATATGGTGACATGACGGTCCGTCGGCTCGGTCGTGCGACACCGCCCGCGCCGGTCAGTCGGCGGCGCTCCCGGTGGTGAGGGCGATGGCCAGCGGGGTGCGTTCGTAGAGGACCTGGTGCCCGCGGCGGACGGAGATGAGCAAACCTGCGGCCTGCAGGATCCCCAGGTGGGTCGAGACGGTGGAGGGGGCCAGGCCGAGGCGGTGGGCCAGGGCGGTCGTGGACGCCGGCTCCTCCAGCGCGCACAGGACGTCCGCCCGGGCCCGGCCCAGCAGCCGGGTCAGCGCGGTCGGTGTGTCCTGGTCCGCCGGGGTCCACAGGGCGCCGATGCCGCGCGCCGGATAGACGACGGTCGGCTGCCAGGGCGGGTCGAAGCCGCCCGCGATCTGCGGCCAGACGAAGGCGCTCGGCATGAGCAGCAGCCCCTGGCCGCCCAGCACCCGGTCGTGGTGGCTGGGCCGCTCGATGGTGAGGGTGAGAGACGCGGGGTCCCAGGAGAGATCAGGGTGCAGGCCGTCGAAGAGGGACGCCAGCCCGCCGGCGGCCAGACGGCGGGTGTGGAAGAGGACGTCCGCCTCCAGCAGGGCCCGCAGTCGGGGCCAGTGCGGCTCGACCAGTACGCCCCAGCCCCGCTCCAGCAGGTCGGCCAGTTCCCGTACCGACCGGGCCGGATCGGCGAGCAGGGCCCGGCCCGGCTCGCTGTCGAGCGCGCCCGGCGTGCACGCCAACGACCTGCGGATGTCCTCGCGCGCAGCGGCCGGGTCGGCCGCCCGGATCACCGCGAGCTCCTCCTCGGAGGAGACGCCCGGACCTCCGCGATCGCCGGGATGCGGGCCGTCCTGGGGCGTTGCCGGCTGCGGGCGCTCACCCTGTTGTTCTGGCTTCCGCCCGTCTTCCTCGTCGTCCCCGAGGCGCTGCTCGCCGCGTACGCCGACGGCATCGGCGCCGGGACCGGCGTCCTCGGCCTGATGATGTGCGCCATGCCCGTCGGCACCCTGGCCGGGGAGCTCTGGGCGGGCTCCGCGCTCAGTGCGCGGACGCGTTCGCGGATCGTCGCCCCGCTCGCCGCCGGCGGCCTGCTGCCGTTCCTCCTCTACGCCGGCCGGCCGGGCGTGCCCGTCGCCCTGCTCGCGCTGCTGCTCGCCGGGCTGGCCCACGCCTACACCCTGGGGCTGGACCAGTGGTACGTGGACGCCGTCCCCGACGGGTTGCGCGGCCGGGCGATGACCCTGCTCAGCACCGGCCTGATGACCCTCCAGGGAGCAGGCATGGCTCTGGCCGGGGTCGCCGCCGAGTTCTTCCCGGTGCACGGGGTCGTCACGGGGGCCGGGGTGCTCGGTACGGCCGTCGCCCTGGCTCTCCTGGCCGAACTCCGCTGCGCGGTCCGGCAGGAGGAGCGACTGAGGGATGAGACGGCCCCCGCCGTGAAGTGACCTCCCGGTAGGGTCGGAGGCGTGCCCAAGCCGCTCAGCCTTCCCTTCGACCCCATCGCCCGCGCCGACGAGCTCTGGCAGCAGCGCTGGGGGCCCGTGCCCTCGATGGCCGCGATCACCTCGATCATGCGCGCCCACCAGATCCTGCTCGGCGAGGTCGACGCGGTCGTCAAGCCGTACGGGCTGACCTTCGCGCGCTACGAGGCGCTGGTGCTGCTCACCTTCTCCAAGGCGGGCGAGCTGCCGATGTCGAAGATCGGCGAGAGGCTGATGGTTCACCCGACCTCGGTGACCAACACCGTGGACCGGCTGGTGAGGTCCGGGCTGGTCGCCAAGCGGCCCAACCCGAACGACGGCCGAGGCACCCTCGCCTCCATCACGGAGAAGGGCCGCGAGGTCGTCGAGGCCGCCACGAAGGACCTGATGGCCATCGACTTCGGCCTCGGCGCCTACGACGCCGAGGAGTGCGGCGAGATCTTCGCCCTGCTCCGCCCGCTGCGGGTGGCCGCCGCCGACTTCGAGGAGTCCTGAGGCCGCCCCGCGATCCCGGGGCCGCGTCAAGATCGAGCAAAACGGACGGTTAGGCTCGTCGGCATGAAACGAAGCGTGCTGACCCGCTACCGCGTCATGGCCTACGTGACCGCGGTCATGCTCCTGATCCTGTGCGCCTGCATGGTGGCGAAGTACGGCTTCGACACCGGGGCCGATCTGACCTTCGTGGTGTCGCAGACCCACGGTGTGCTGTTCATGATCTACCTGGTGTTCGCCTTCGACCTGGGATCCAAGGCGAAGTGGCCCTTCGGCAGGCTGCTGTGGGTGCTGGTGTCGGGCACGATCCCGCTGGCCGCCTTCTTCGTCGAGCGCACGGTCCGCGCCGAGGTGGAGCCGCTGATCGACGACTCGCTCGCGACCGCGAAGGCCTGACGACGAGGCGAGCGTCACCCGCCCCCGGGACGACTCCCGGGGGTTTCCCATCGACATTTACTAGGACGTCCTAGTAAATTCGTGGGTATGGACGCTGACGCCATCGAGGAGGGCCGCCGCCGCTGGCAGGCCCGTTATGACAAGGCCCGCAAGCGCGAGGCAGACTTCACCACGCTCTCCGGCGATGAGGTCGAACCCGTCTACGGGCCCCGGCCCGGCGACGCGTACGAGGGCTTCGAGCGGATCGGCTGGCCGGGGGAGTACCCGTACACGCGCGGCCTGCACGCCACCGGCTACCGCGGCCGGACCTGGACCATCCGCCAGTTCGCCGGCTTCGGGAACGCCGAGCAGACGAACGAGCGCTACAAGATGATCCTGGCCGCCGGCGGCGGCGGGCTCTCGGTCGCCTTCGACATGCCGACCCTCATGGGCCGCGACTCCGACGACCCCCGCTCCCTCGGCGAGGTCGGCCACTGCGGCGTCGCCATCGACTCCGCCGCCGACATGGAGGTCCTCTTCAAGGACATTCCCCTCGGCGACGTCACGACCTCCATGACGATCTCGGGCCCCGCCGTGCCCGCCTTCTGCATGTACCTGGTCGCCGCCGAGCGCCAGGGCGTGGACCCCGCCGTCCTGAACGGCACCCTCCAGACGGACATCTTCAAGGAGTACATCGCCCAGAAGGAGTGGCTCTTCGAGCCGGAGCCGCACCTGCGCCTCATCGGCGACCTCATGGAGTACTGCGCGAAGGGCATCCCGGCCTACAAGCCGCTGTCCGTCTCCGGCTACCACATCCGCGAAGCCGGGGCCACGGCCGCGCAGGAGCTCGCGTACACCCTCGCCGACGGCTTCGGCTACGTGGAGCTGGGCCTCTCCCGCGGCCTGGACGTGGACCACTTCGCCTCCGGGCTCTCCTTCTTCTTCGACGCGCACCTCGACTTCTTCGAGGAGATCGCCAAGTTCCGCGCGGCCCGCCGGATCTGGGCGCGCTGGATGAAGGAGGTCTACGGGGCCCGGAACGAGAAGTCGATGTGGCTGCGCTTCCACACGCAGACCGCGGGCGTCTCCCTCACCGCGCAGCAGCCCTACAACAACGTCGTGCGCACCGCCGTGGAAGCCCTCGCGGCCGTCCTCGGCGGCACCAACTCGCTGCACACCAACGCCCTCGACGAGACCCTCGCGCTGCCGAGCGAGCAGGCTGCCGAGATCGCCCTGCGCACCCAGCAGGTGCTGATGGAGGAGACCGGCGTCGCCAACGTGGCGGACCCGCTGGGCGGCTCCTGGTTCGTGGAGCAGCTCACCGACCGCATCGAGGCCGACGCCGAGCGGATCTTCGAGCAGATCAAGGAGCGCGGCCTGCGCGCCCACCCCGACGGGCAGCACCCCATCGGTCCGATCACCTCGGGCATCCTGCGCGGCATCGAGGACGGCTGGTTCACCGGCGAGATCGCCGAGTCCGCCTTCCAGTACCAGCGCTCGCTGGAGAAGGGCGACAAGCGGGTCGTCGGCGTCAACGTCCACCACGGATCGGTCACCGGCGACCTGGAGATCCTGCGGGTCAGCCACGAGGTGGAGCGCGAACAGGTCCGCATGCTCGCCGATCGCAAGGCCCGCCGCGACGACGCCAAGGTCGCCGCCTCCCTGAAGGCCATGCTGGACGCCGCCCGCGACGGGTCGAACATGATCCCCGCCATGCTGGACGCGGTCCGCGCCGAGGCCACGATGGGCGAGATCTGCAACACGCTGCGCGACGAATGGGGCACCTACACCGAGCCCCCGGGCTTCTGAGGCCGGGTCCCGCCCCGGAGAGCGCGCGGAAGGCCGGTCGCGGCGCCCGTACGGTGACGCCGTGACCGGCCTTCCCCTGCCCGTACGGAGCGTGAGCGCGCACGGGGTGAGGAACAGGGGCGGCTGCGGCCTCAGGCGGCGGCCGCGCCGCGCAGGCCGTGCATCAGGAGGGTGGTGAAGGCTGCCACCCAGAGCTCGTCCACCGGCTCCGAGCTCACCAGGGCGCGGTGCACCACGGTGCCCGCGATCACGTCGAAGATCAGGTCCGTGGTGTGGCCGGCGAGGAAGTCGTCCTCCTCGTGGGGGAGTTCGCCGCGGGCCTGGGCCCGTTCGCGGCCCAGGACGACGAGACGTTTCTGCCGGTCCACGATCGCCGACCGGATCCGGTCGCGCAGGGCCTCGTCCCGGGTGGACTCGGCGACCACCGCCATCAGGGCCGTACGGGCCTCCGGGCGCCGCAGCAGCTCCGCGAAGCGCAGGACCACGTACTCGATGTCGGCTTCCAGGGAGCCCCGGTCCGGCAGTTCGAGCGAGTCGAAGAGCTCCGCGACCGCGTCCACGACCAGCTCGCTCTTGCCCGCCCAGCGCCGGTACAGGGTGGTCTTGGCGACGCCCGCGCGGGCCGAGACGTCGCCCATGGTCAGCTTCGACCAGCCCAGCTCGACCAGCGCGTCCCGGGTGGCGGCGAGGATGGCGGCGTCCGCGGCCGCGCTGCGGGGGCGACCGGTGCGGCCGGGGCTCGGGTTGCGCATGGCCGAGACCATACCCGCCGGTAGCCGAACGGGCCGCTGTGGTTCAGATCACGGGCGCCGCGGGGGCGCGCCGGGCCCCCGGGAGAGTTACGCTACGGCTCGTAGCGTAAGAGCGACAACCACGCGACGAGCTACAGGCGCCAGGTGGGGACCCGGCGCCGCCCAGCAAGACGATCGCAGTGGACGTGACGGCACGGACGTGACGGCACGGCCAATTCGCGCGATCTTTTTCGTCGGCGCGCGCACACGGGGGAGGATGTACGCATGCAGCCCAGAAACATGTCCATGAGCGGCGTCGTCGACCTCGCCGCGGTGAAGGCGGCCGGCGAGGCCAAGGCCAAGGCCGAGCAGGCCCGCGCGGAAGCGGCGCGGCAGGCCGCTCAGGGGGGCGCGGCCGCTCCGGCCGCCGGCGCCGTCCCGCCCTCGGCACTCGTCGTCGACGTCGACGAGGCCGGCTTCGAACGCGACGTGCTCCAGCTCTCCGCCGAGGTCCCGGTCGTCCTGGACTTCTGGGCCGAGTGGTGCCAGCCGTGCAAGCAGCTCAGCCCGCTCCTGGAGCGCCTGACCGTCGAGGCGAACGGCCGCCTCGTGCTGGCCAAGGTGGACGTCGACGCCAATCAGATGCTGATGCAGCAGTTCCAGATCCAGGGCATCCCGGCCGTCTTCGCCGTGGTTGCCGGTCAGGTGCTGCCGCTGTTCCAGGGCGTCGCCCCCGAGCAGCAGGTCCGCGAGACCCTCGCCCAGCTGGTCCAGGTCGCCGAGGAGCGCTTCGGGATCATCGGCCTGCAGGTGGACCCGAACGCCGAGGGCGCCGCCGAGACCATCCCGGCCGAGGCGCCGGCCGGACCGTACGACGCGCTGCTGGAGGCGGCCGTCGTCGCACTGGATGCAGGCGACCTGGGCGGTGCGGTGCAGGCGTACAAGAACGTGCTCGCGGACGACCCGGGCAACACCGAGGCCAAACTCGGGTTGGCCCAGGCCGAGCTGCTCGCCAGGGTCCAGCACATGAACCCGCAGCAGGTGCGCACGGCCGCCGCCGAGAATCCGCGCGATCCGGCGGCCCAGATCGCCGCGGCCGACCTCGATCTGGTCGGCGGCCACGTGGAGGACGCCTTCGGGCGCCTGGTGGACACCGTGAAGGTCACGTTCGGTGACGATCGCGATGCGGTGCGGCTGCGGCTTCTCGAACTGTTCGAGGTCATCGGCGCCGACGATCCGAGGGTGACGGCGGCGCGGACGGCGCTGGCGCGGGTGCTCTTCTAGGGCGGCTCCGGTGCGGTTCCGAGCCGGTCCTGGGAAGGGCTCGGAGGTCGGTGGACCGCCGACGATTTGTTGACACGTAGATAAACAGCGGCCGCGCTTTGCCAAAACTTGGCATTCGCGGCCGCTGTTACTCGCAGTAAATCGAACCCCGTGAACTGTCCGGTGTGTTCACCATTCCGCCATTCTGTCGTGGCCCTCGGCGGCACCCTGCGTTGCCGACGGACGGTTACGGGCAGCATGCAGGTTATCTGGCCGTTACCCGCCAGTAACGAACCCTCTTGTGCCCCGGCCGGGAATGGACCACGATCGGCGACGCTCGGTCCTTCCCGCAGAGCCGCTCACTCGGAGCCGCGGTGAAGGGTCCCCACCGGGCCGGCCGGTGGCAGTGGCACCGGCCGTGGGACAGGGGGGTCTCCGCCGCACGGGCGGGGCCTGTCCTCCAGGTTGCGCGAACGCGTGGCCCAGTGGTTGTCGCTCGGGGGTGAACGCCGGTGTATCGGACGTGGCACGGCCGCGGCCGGCCCGCCTGCGCTCCTTCCCGAGGACGTAGCACTTCTCCCATCCCAGGACGGGCGCGGCCCGGACCGGAGATGTACGTCCGAGAAGGAGGAACGAAATGAGTTCTCAGGTTCGTGGCGGGACCAGATGGAAGCGCTTCGCGCTCGTCATGGTGCCGAGCATCGCGGCCACGGCCGCGGTCGGTGTGGGTCTGGCGCAGGGTGCCCTTGCGGCGTCCTTCAGCGTCTCCGGCCAGGACTTCAAGGTCACGGCCGACAAGCTCGACGGTGACAACCTCATCCAGTACGGCGGCATCGCCGAGGGGCACGACCTCAAGGGCAATGCGCAGCACCACCCGGTGACCATCTCCGGGTTCAGCCACGCCGAGATCACCAACATGTGCCAGTCGCTGGTGACCCCGACGCCGCTGGGCAACATCACGCTGCAGCTGCGCACCGGCCACAAGGGCAAGCCGGCCGTCGCCGACAACATCTACCTGGATGTGGCGGAGCTCGACACCGACGCCGAGTTCAAGAACCTGGACATCGGTGTCGCGGTCGGCGACCAGAGCCACAAGACCAAGCCGCAGGCCGGCACGGTCGCCAGCCCGTACGCGTTCTCGCAGCGCGCGGACAAGGCGATCCTGACCAACGTGCGCCAGAAGGCGTGGGCGACCACGGCCGGCACGTTCAAGCTGCCCGACCTGAAGCTGCGCCTGCTCGGTGGCGACCAGCCGTGCTACCAGGACATCAAGGACTGAGTCCGTCCCGGTGAATGACCGGACGGGCGGGTGGCGACGGCTGTCCCCGCCCGCCCGTCCGGGCTCCACAGAGTTCTCCGTACCACCGTTTCCAGGGAGCTGTTGTCCATGAACCCCCAGGCCCCGGTTTACGTTCGCGCAGAAGACGACGCCTGGCTCACCGTGGTGTACTACCACTTCCATGCCTGGAGCGGTCGCCGTCCCTTCTGGGCCGGGCTGTTCACGCTCCTCGGTGGCTTCCCGATCGCGTACTTCCCCTATGCGGACCTCCGGTTGGGCAACGTCAGTCTCGCGATGGCCACCACCGGTGGCGCCGGTGCGCTGATCATCGGTGTACTGCTGATCACGCTGGGCCTGGCCCTCTGGTTCCAGCAGTCCATCCGGGTCTTCGCCGGAGTCGCCTCGATCCTGCTGGCCCTGGTGTCCCTGCCGGTGTCCAACCTCGGCGGCTTCGGGATGGGCTTCGTCCTCTCCCTCATCGGCGGCGCACTCGCCCTGTCGTGGGTGCCCGGACAGCCCGCGGAGGAGGTGCCCGCCGACCGGCAGGCGGCCGTCCAGCAGCCCGCGGTCCAGCAGCCGGGCGCGGTCGCCCTGGGCAAGACGGATGCGGCGCCCGGAGCCCTGGACGTTCCGGGCCCCCGCGAGACGGAGACGGCACACGCGAGCGAGACGACTGCCCACGCCGATGGCGGGAGGAACAGTGCGGGGTGACGAGACGCAGCGGGGCGTGGCCCCAGGCGCAGAGTCCCGTGAGAAGACGGGCCCGCGGCACGCGGCGCCCAGGAAGTCCCTGCTGAACAAGATCCAGATACCCGTCGGCAGGACGATGGCGCTGGCGGCGATGCCGACGGCCGTTTTCGTCGGGATGGGCATGGCGCCCAAACTGGCCGTGGCCGACGACAAGGAGATCCCCTTCGCGCCGGGGCCGTGCGTGACGCGGTCCGACGAGCCGGCGGAGACCGAGTCGAAGTCCCCGTCCCCCACGCCCTCCAAGACGGCCTCGCCGAGCACCTCGCCCAGCGCGTCGCCCGCAGCCTCCACCGCCGCGAAGCCGAAGGCGAGCCCTTCCCCTTCGGCGACCGGCTCCCCGTCGGCGAGCACCCCGGCGCCGGCCGCCACCACGCCTGCGCCGGCACCCACGAAGTCCGCGAACCCGCTGGACCCCCTCGGCGTGGGCGACAAGCTCAAGGACCTCTTCGACGGGCTGGGCAAGCCGCTGGAGCCGAAGGCGGACCCGACGCCCACGGCCACGCCCTCCACGACGGCGAAGCCGGCCCCGGACCCTGCGGCGGAAGCGATCAGGCGCGCCGCCGAGCAGGCCGGTGCCACGGTCGAGGAGCTGCCCGACGAGGTCAAGGACACCGTCAGGAAGCCCAAGGACGAGAAGCCCAAGGACGAGACACCCGAGGACGAGGGCGACGAGGGTGACGAGGGCGAGGACGCGACCGAGCCCGGGACGACGAAGGACCCGGACGGGAAGGAACCCTTCCCCTGTCCGACCTACGACGCCGAGGCCCTGGCCAACGCCGAGCTGGAGCAGGGCATCCCGCTCCTGCCGGACGAGCCCTGGTACCTCGACAGCTCCCTGCTGACCCTCTACGGCCTCGACTACCACGGCATCGTCGAGGTGAAGACCGCCGGCGGCAAGGTGAAGAAGGTCCTGAAGTTCACCGCGGACTCGCTGGACATCAAGGACCTCTACCAGACGGTCGGCAAGGGCGGGAACGTCGCCCACCTGAAGTCGCGTCCGGGCTCCACGTCCAAGATCCGCGGCGGCACGGTGACGATGTACACCGAGAGCCTCAAGGGGAAGCTGTTCGGGCTGATCCCGATCGAGTTCACTCCGAACAGCCCGCCGCCCCTGAATGTCCCGTTCGCGTTCTTCACGGACGTCAAGGTCGTCCAGGCCGGCCAGTTCGGCGGCACCCTGACGGTCCCGGGACTGAAGAACTACATCGGTCCGCCCGAGTAGGCGGCACGCCGTACGGACGCACACCGAGGGCGGCACCCCGCGTCACCGCGGGGTGCCGCCCTCGGCCCCTGTGCGGCAGGGTCCGTGGCGATCGACGCGTCAGGCGTGGTCGACGCCGCCCAGGTGGTGCACCCGGACCATGTTGGTGGTGCCCGGTACGCCGGGGGGCGAGCCGGCGGTGATGATCATGGTGTCGCCCTCGTTGTAGCGGCCCAGCTTGAGCAGCTCGCCGTCGACCAGGTCGACCATCGCATCGGTGGTGTCCACGTGCGGGACGATGTACGACTCGACGCCCCAGCTCAGCGTGAGCTGGTTGCGGGTGTTGACGTCCGTGGTGAAGGCCAGGATCTGCTGGGTGGCGCGGTAGCGCGACAGGCGCCGGGCGGTGTCCCCGGACTGGGTGAAGGCGATGAGTGCCTGGCCGTCCAGGAAGTCGGCGATCTCGCACGCCGCGCGGGCCACGGATCCGCCCTGGGTGCGCGGCTTCTTGCCCGGGACCAGCGGCTGGAGGCCCTTGGAGAGGAGCTCCTCCTCGGCCGCCGCGACGATCTTCGACATCGTCTTGACGGTCTCGATCGGGTAGGCGCCCACGGAGGACTCGGCCGACAGCATGACCGCGTCCGCGCCGTCGAGGATGGCGTTGGCGACGTCGGACGCCTCCGCGCGCGTCGGGCGGGAGTTGGTGATCATCGACTCCATCATCTGGGTCGCGACGATCACCGGCTTGGCGTTGCGGCGGCACATCTCGATGAGCCGCTTCTGGACCATCGGGACCTTTTCGAGCGGGTACTCGACGGCGAGGTCGCCGCGGGCCACCATGACCGCGTCGAAGGCGGCGACCACGGCCTCCATGTTCTCGACGGCCTGCGGCTTCTCCACCTTGGCGATGACGGGGACCCGGCGGCCCTCCTCGTCCATCACCCGGTGGACGTCCTTGACGTCGTTGGCGTCGCGGACGAAGGACAGGGCGACCATGTCGCAGCCCATCCGCAGGGCGAAGCGGAGGTCGTCGACGTCCTTCTCCGACAGGGCGGGGACGTTCACGGCGGCACCCGGCAGGTTGATGCCCTTGTGGTCCGAGATGACACCGCCCTCGATGACGATGGTCCTGACCCGGGGGCCGTCGACCTCCGTCACCCGGAGCTCGACGTTGCCGTCGTTGATCAGGACCTGGTCGCCCTTGGCGACGTCGCCCGGGAGGCCCTTGTAGGTGGTGCCGCAGATGGACTTGTCACCCGGGACGTCCTCGGTGGTGATGACGAACTCGTCACCGCGCACCAGCTCGACGGGCCCCTCGGCGAAGGTCTCCAGGCGGATCTTCGGACCCTGGAGGTCGGCGAGGACGCCGACGGCGCGCCCGGTGTCCTCGGAGACCTGCCGGACGCGGTCGTACCGCTCCTGGTGTTCTGCCTGGGACCCGTGGCTGAAGTTGAATCGGGCCACGTTCATACCTGCCTCGATGAGCGCTTTCAGCTGCTCATACGAGTCGACGGCGGGGCCCAGCGTGCAGACGATTTTGGAACGGCGCATGACTGGATCCTATCGGTTTGTTTCGTAGCGGAATATTCCGACTGGTGGAAAGTCCAAGTGACTACTGGGTAACCAGCGCGTACGCCTGGGTGGCGATCTCCAGTTCCTCATCCGTCGGGACCACCGCAACGGCTACTCGGGCATCGTCCGCCGAAACCAGCCGCGGTTGCGGGGAACGCGCCGCGTTGGCCTCCGGATCCAGTACCAGGCCCAGCGCGGCCAGACCGTCCAGCGCCGCCTCGCGGACCTGGTGGGCGTTCTCGCCGACCCCGGCCGTGAACGCCACCGCGTCCACCCGCCCGAGGACCGCCGCGTAGGCCCCGATGTACTTCTTCAGCCGGTGGACGTACGCGGCGAAGGCCAGGCGCGCCGTCTCGTCGCCCTCGCCCGCACGCCGCAGCACCTCGCGCATGTCGTTGTCGCCGCACAGGCCCAGCAGACCGCTCTTCTTGTTCAGGAGCGAATCGATCTCATCCACCGAGAGGCCGCCGACCCGGGCCAGGTGGAGGACCACCGCAGGGTCGAGATCGCCCGAGCGGGTGCCCATGACCAGCCCCTCCAGCGGGGTCATGCCCATGGAGGTCTCCACGCAGGCACCGCCGCGCACGGCCGAGGCCGAGGCGCCGTTGCCCAGGTGCAGCACGATCACGTTCACGTCCTCGACCGGCCTGCCCAACAGGGCGGCCGTCGCCCGTGAGACGTAGGCGTGGGAGGTGCCGTGGAAGCCGTACCGCCGGATGGAGTACGCGTCGGCGGTCGCCGCGTCGATGGCGTACCGGGCCGCGTACTCCGGCATCGTGGAGTGGAAGGCGGTGTCGAAGACGGCGACCTGGGGGAGGTCCGCCCGCAGCGAGCGGGCCACCTCGATGCCCGTCACGTTCGCCGGGTTGTGCAGCGGGGCCAGAGGGATCAGCTTCCGGATCTCCGCCAGCACCTCGTCGTCGATCACGGTCGGCCGGGTGAACCGCGTCCCGCCGTGCACCACCCGGTGCCCGACCGCGGCCAGCTCGGGGGAGTCCAGGCCGAGGCCGTCGGCGGCGAGCTCGGCGGCGACGGCCTTCAGTGCGGCCTCGTGGTCCGCGATCGCGCCGACCCGCTCGCGCCTGCCGCCGGCCGCGGCGGGACCCGTGAGCGGCTCGTGCACCAGCCGGGAGGTCCCCTCTCCGATCCGCTCCACCAGGCCGGCGGCCAGACGCGACCGGTCCGCCATGTCGAGGAGCTGGTACTTGACCGAGGAGGAGCCGGAGTTGAGGACGAGTACGCGCGAAGCGGTCACGGTGGGGGTCTTTCCTTGTCGCGGGCGGTGACGGAGAAGGGCGGTGCGGAGGCGGAGGGGCGGGACGGGACGGGCCGAGCGGGGCGGCAGAGGCGGGAGGCGGGCCGCTCAGGCGCCGGCGACGGGCCCCGGTGCGCCCTGCGCCTGGATCGCCGTGATGGCCACGGTGGTGACGATGTCCTGGACGAGGGCGCCGCGCGAGAGGTCGTTCACGGGCTTGCGCAGACCCTGGAGCACCGGGCCGACCGCGACCGCGCCCGCCGAACGCTGCACGGCCTTGTACGTGTTGTTGCCCGTGTTCAGGTCGGGGAAGATCAGCACCGTCGCGCGGCCGGCCACCTCGGACCCGGGCAGCTTCGTCGCGGCGACGGAGGGTTCCACCGCCGCGTCGTACTGGATCGGACCCTCGACGGCCAGATCGGGCCGCCGCTCGCGGACGATCTCGGTGGCCTTGCGGACTTTGTCGACGTCCGCGCCCGAGCCGGAGGTGCCGGTCGAGTACGAGAGCATCGCGATCCGCGGCTCGACCCCGAAGGCGGCGGCGGTGGCGGCCGACTGGACGGCGATGTCGGCGAGTTGCTCGGCGTTCGGGTCCGGGTTGACCGCGCAGTCGCCGTACACGAGGACCCGGTCGGCCAGGCACATGAAGAAGACGGAGGAGACGATGGACGCCTCCGGTTTGGTCTTGATGATCTCGAACGCCGGGCGGATGGTCGCAGCGGTGGAGTGCACCGAGCCGGAGACCATGCCGTCGGCCAGGCCCCGCTCGACCATCAGGGTGCCGAAGTAGTTGACGTCGGTGACCACGTCGCCGGCCAGCTCGACGGTCATGCCCTTGTGCGCGCGGACCGAGGCGTAGTACTCGGCGAACCCCTCCCGCAGCGGCGACGTCGCCGGGTCGATGAGCTGCGCGCCCGAGACGTCGATGCCGAGGTCGCCGGCCTTCTTGAGGATCGCCTGCTCGTCGCCCAGCAGGGTCAGGTCGCACACGCTCCGGCGCAGCACCACGTCCGCGGCCCGCAGCACCCGCTCCTCGGTGCCCTCGGGCAGGACGACACGGCGGCGGCCGGAGCGGGCCCGCTCCAGCAACTCGTGCTCGAACATCATCGGCGTGACGCGCTCCGAACGGGTCACCGAGAGCAGGCCGCGCAGCTCGCCGGTGTCCACGTGGCGCTCGAAGAGGCCGAGCGCGGTCTCCAGCTTGCGCGGGGTCGCGGAGTTCAACCGGCTCTGCAGCGAGAAGAGTTCGGTGGCGGTCGGGAAGCTGTTGCCGGCCACGGACACCACGGGCGTGCCCGGTGCCAGCTTCGATGCCAGCGCCAGGATGTCCTTGCTCGGCCGCTCGTTCAGGGTGAGCAGCACGCCGGCGATCGGCGGGGTGCCCGAGGTGTGCGCGGCGAGTGCGCCGATCACGAGGTCCGAACGGTCGCCGGGGGTCACGACCAGGCAGCCGGGGGTCAGGGCGTTCAGGAAGTTCGGCAGCATCGCGCCGCCGAAGACGAAGTCCAGGGCGTCGCGGGCCAGGCCCGCGTCGTCGCCGAGGAGTACCTCGCCGCCGAGCGCCCGGGTGATCTGGGCGACGGTCGGGGCGGACAGCGACTTGTCGTCCGGCAGTACGTAGCAGGGCACGGGGAGGCGGGCCGCCAGCCGCTCGGCTATCAGGTCGCGGTCCTCCGCGGCCACCCGGTTGACGACCATCGCGACGACATGGCACCCCAGGCTCTCGTACGCGCGGTGGGCGTTGCGGGCCTCGGCGCGCACGTCCTCGGCGGGGCGGTTGGTGCCGCCCACGACGGGGACGACGACCGCGCCGAGTTCGTTGGCGAGGCGGGCGTTGAGCGCCAGTTCGTCGGGGAGGTTGGTCTCCGCGTAGTCGGTGCCCAGGACGAGCACGACCTCGTAGTCGCGGGCCAGCCGGTGGTAGCGGTCGACCAGCTGCGAGACGAGCTCGTCGGTGCCCTTCTCCGCCAGGATCGCCGACGCCTCGCGGTACTCCATCCCGTAGGCCGCCGAGGCGTCCTGGTCGATCCGGTAGCGGGCCTTGAGCAGGTCGAAGAGGCGGTCGGGCGCATCGTGGAGAAGTGGCCTGTACACGCCCACCCGGCCGGTCTGCCGGGTCAGGAGCTCCATGATCCCGAGTTCGACGACCTGCCGGCCGTCCCCCCGCTCGATGCCGGTCACGTACACGCTGCGCGTCACGCGTGCTCCCCGTCTCTCTTCGTGTGGTCGATCGACCCGGTTTGGATGCCTTTCCCTCTTGACAATACCTCTGTCAATGGATAGAGCGCCCGCCGGAACGTCGGCCCGGTCCGGCGGGTCCAAAGGCCCTCCGGACCGGGTGGTGCGGAGCGCGCCGCACTCCGCCAGCATGGAACAATCGGACAGGCGGCATCAATACGCCCTTCTTATGTACGGGAGCAGGAGACACAGCACGATGCGTATCGGAGTTCTCACCGCAGGCGGAGACTGCCCGGGCCTCAACGCTGTCATCCGGTCGGTCGTACACCGTGCCGTGGTCGGGCACGGGGACGAGGTCATCGGTTTCGAGGACGGCTTCAAGGGCCTCCTCGACGGCCACTTCCGCCCCCTCGACATCAATGCCGTCAGCGGCATCCTCGCCCGCGGCGGCACGATCCTCGGCTCGGCGCGCATGGAGCGGGCCCGTCTCCACGAGGCAGCCGAGAACGCGCAGGAGCTGGCCACCCGCTACGGCATCGACGCGCTCATCCCGATCGGCGGGGAGGGCACCCTGACCGCGGCCCGGATGCTGTCCGATGCCGGGATGCCGGTCGTCGGCGTGCCCAAGACCATCGACAACGACATCTCCTCCACCGACCGCACCTTCGGCTTCGACACCGCCGTCATGGTCGCCACCGAGGCCATCGACCGCCTCAAGACCACGGCCGAGTCCCACCAGCGCGTGATGGTGGTCGAGGTCATGGGCCGTCACGCGGGCTGGATCGCCCTGGAGTCCGGGATGGCCGGCGGCGCCCACGGGATCTGCCTGCCGGAGCGCCCCTTCGAGGTGGACGCCCTGGTCAAGATGGTCGAGGAACGCTTCGCCCGAGGGAAGAAGTTCGCCGTCGTCTGCGTCGCCGAGGGCGCGCACCCGGCCGAGGGCTCCATGCCGTACGAGAAGGGCGCGATCGACGCCTACGGCCACGAGCGCTTCGCCGGCATCGGCAACCGCCTCGCCATCGAACTGGAGCACCGCCTGGGCAAGGAGGCCCGCCCGGTCATCCTCGGCCACGTCCAGCGCGGCGGCACCCCCACCGCCTATGACCGCGTCCTCGCGACCCGCTTCGGCTGGCACGCCGTGGAGGCGGTCCACCGCGGCGAGTACGGCAACATGACCGCCCTGCGCGGCACCGACATCGTCATGGCCCCGCTCGCCCACGCGGTCACCGAGCTGAAGACCGTCCCCGAGGACCGCATGTACGAGGCCGAATCGGTCTTCTGACGCTCCCTCCCGGCCAGGCCCCGGCCGCCGCCGGCGTCTCGACCGCCGTGGCCTTCGCACCACTGCTCCGGGCGCTCCGGGCGGTGCGCGGGCGCTCCGGGCGTGCTACCCCGCGCCGCCCGCGAGCTGCCAGAAGCGGTCCACGATCCCGGTGAGGAACTCACGGCCCGCATCCCCGCTCGCGGCCTCGCCCTGACCGCCGCCCCAGCTGAGCGTCGCCACCATCCGCGACTGGTAGTCCCCGTGCAACTGCTCCAGTACCCGCTCCAGGTGGTGCTTGGGGATCGGCAGCAGTTTGCCGAGCGGCTTCACGTAGGCCTGCCAGCGCGTGGTGACCGCGCTGCGCAGCAGTCCGGCGAGCTCCTCCTGCTTGCCGGTCGCCGTCACGAACTGGGCCAGGGTGAGACCGAGCACGGTGGCGAGAGCGGCGGACTGCCGCTCGTTGCCCTTCCAGCGTCCGGTGTCCTCCATCTTCTGGTAGGAGCCCGTCTCCAGGCCGATCCGCCGGGCCAGTTCGTCCGCCGCCAGCCCCCGCGCGATCCGGTGCTCCCGCAGGGTGACCGGCTCGGCCAGCAGCTCGCCGGGCGAACACCACAGGACGCCCGCGAGCGCCGTGAGCTCGGCGGACGACGGTGATATCTCGCCGCGCTCCCACGCCATCACCGTCTCTGGGGCGACCACGAGTCCGTACTGGGCGCGCAGGCCGTAGGCGACATGTCCGGGAGCCATGCCCAGGGCCGCACGCAGACGCCGCGCGGCGGGGGCATTGAAGGGTGGGCTGGAGTGCACACCGCACACCGTAGAAGTGGCCGGGCTGCGCCGCCTACAGACCAAACAAACAAGCCAATACCTCGTAGGAACGTCCTATGGAGGAGGGGTCTTTTGGCGAGTTTTCCGGCGACTGTCCGGTAATCGGTGCATCTTCGGAATTCGAAGATCCATTACTGCGTACGGTTCCAGCCAACTCCCCGCGACGCAATACCCCTCACACGGCCTCCACGGAATGTGAACCGGAACCGCCCCTCGTACGTGGTTCCTGTGGGGCCCTCGCATACGGGGGTGGCGAGGGCCCCGCCCCGAGCACGTCCTGCTCGCCCCCGGCGACGGTGGAGCCGTGCGCCGGCCGGCCGGCGCACGGTCCGTCCTCCGCCCCCTGCCGGAAGCAGAGGACGGGTTCGGCTACGGCCTGAGCCAGATCGTCGCCAGCGGCGGCAGCGTCATCCGCAGGCTGGCCGGGCGGCCCTGCGCCGGCACCGGCTCGGGCCGCAGCGGCTGTGCGTGGTGCACCCCGCTGCCGCCGTACCCCTCCCGGTCGGTGTTGAGGACCTCGTGCCACACCGGTACCTCCTCCGGCACCCCGATCCGGTAGCCGTGCCGGACCACGGGCGAGAAGTTGGACACCGCCAGCAGCTGCGAGCCGTCCCGGGCGTACCGCAGGAAGGCGAAGACGTTGTCCTCCGCCGCGTCCGCCTCCACCCAGGCGAAGCCCTCCGGCACGGTGTCGCGCTCCCACAGCGCCGGCGTGGCCGCATACGCCCGATTCAGGTCCCGCACCAGATCGCGCACGCCCCGGTGGTCGCCGGCCGCCGGGTAGGAGGAGTCCAGCAGCCACCAGTCGGGCCCGTGGGTCTCCGACCACTCCGCCCCCTGGGCGAACTCCTGTCCCATGAAGAGCAGTTGCTTGCCCGGGTGGGCCCACATGAAGCCCAGGTACGCCCGATGCGCGGCCCGCTGCTGCCACCAGTCGCCCCCCGGCATCTTCGACACCAGCGAGCGCTTGCCGTGCACCACCTCGTCGTGCGAGATCGGCAGTACGTAGTTCTCGCTGAAGGCGTAGATCATCCCGAAGGTCATGTCGTGGTGGTGGTACTTGCGGTGCACCGACTCCTTCGACATGTAGCGCAGGGTGTCGTGCATCCAGCCCATGTTCCACTTCAGGCCGAAGCCCAGCCCGCCGCCGTCCGTCGGCCGGGTCACGCCGTCCCAGGCGGTGGACTCCTCCGCGATGGTCACCACCCCCGGGCAGCGCCGGTACACCGTGGCGTTCATCTCCTGGAGGAAGGCCACCGCGTCGAGGTTCTCCCGGCCGCCGTGCTCATTGGGCGTCCATTCGCCCTCGCCGCGCGAGTAGTCCAGGTAGAGCATCGAGGCCACCGCGTCCACGCGCAGCCCGTCCACGTGGAACTCCTCGCACCAGTAGACGGCGTTGGCGACGAGGAAGTTGCGTACCTCCTTGCGCCCGTAGTCGAACTCCAGTGTTCCCCAGTCCGGGTGCGCGGCCCGCCGGGGGTCGTGGTGCTCGTACAGCGGCCGCCCGTCGAACTCCGCGAGCGCCCAGTCGTCCCTCGGGAAGTGCGCCGGCACCCAGTCGATGATCACACCGATCCCCGCCCGGTGCAGCGAGTCCACCAGGAAGCGGAAGTCGTCCGGGGTACCCATCCGCGAGGTCGGCGCGTAGAAGCCGGTGACCTGGTACCCCCACGAGCCGCCGAACGGGTGCTCGGCGACCGGCATCATCTCCACGTGCGTGAAGCCCAGCTCCTTGACGTACTCCGGGAGCTGCTCGGCGAGCTGCCGGTAGGAGAGACCGGGCCGCCAGGACGCCAGGTGCAGCTCGTACACCGAGAAGGGGGCCTGGTGCGGGGCGCGGGCGCCGCGCCGCGCCATCCACTCCGCGTCCTGCCACGCGTACTGTGAGGCAGTGACCACCGAGGCGTTCGCCGGGGGGACCTCCGCGGAGCGGGCCATCGGGTCGGCGCGCAGCGTGTGGCTGCCATCGGGGCGGGTGATGTCGAACTTGTAGAGCGTCCCGGCGCCCACCCCGGGCAGGAAGAGCTCCCAGACGCCGCTGGATCCGAGCGAGCGCATCGGATGGGCGACGGAGTCCCAGTAGCAGAAGTCCCCCGTGACCCGGACCCCCTGCGCGTTCGGCGCCCACACCGTGAACCGGGTCCCGGCCACGCCCTGGTGCTCCATGGGCTGGGCGCCCAGCGCCGTCCACAGCCGCTCGTGGCGGCCCTCGCCGATCAGGTGCAGGTCCAGTTCGCCCAGGGTGGGCAGGAACCGGTAGGGGTCGTGGACCTCGATCTCGTCGCCGGCGTACGCCACCAGCAACCGGTAGTCCGGCACCGCGGTCAGGGGCAGCAGCCCGGAGAACAGTCCGTCGCCGTCGTCCTGCAGCTCGGCCCGCAGCCCCTTGGCGATGACCGTGACCGCCTTGGCGTGCGGGCGCAGCACCCGGAAGGCCACCCCGCCGCGCTGGGTGTGCGCGCCCAGCACCGCGTGCGGGTCGTGATGGCGGCCCTCCAGCAGGCGGGCCCGCTCCTCGGCGGCGAGCGGCGGGGCCGGGCGGACCCCGCGTGGAGGTGCCGAGCGGCGGGCCCGGGGAGTGCGTGGCTTCTTGGCCGCGGCCGCGGCGGGTACGGATTCGTCGCGGACGGTCGGTGACGGCTGTCGTGCGGCGCTCACGCGAGCGGCCTCCTCGGGGGCTTCGGGTGGGGGTGCGGATGGGGGGAGAGGGCGGGCGGGACCGGCGGCACGCGGTGGGCGGGCCGCGAGGGTTCCGAGAGCCGCCGGATCGCGGCCATCGGTACGTGCAGCCAGTCGGGGCGGTGCCGGGACTCGTACCGGGCCTCGTACACCGCCTTGTCGGTCTCGTAGGCGCGCAACAGAACGGGATCCTCGCGCGGGTCCCGGCCGGTGGTGCGGGCATAGCCCTCGCAGAACGCCGCCCGGCAGTCGTCCGCCCAGGCCGGGGCGAACGGCCGGTGCGAGCGGGCGGCGTAGTCGAAGGAGCGCAGTATCCCCGCGATGTCGCGCACCGCCGGTTCGGGACGGCGCCGGTCGGCCAGCGGCCGGGCCGGCTCCCCCTCGAAGTCGATCAACGACCAGCGGCCGTCGAGGGTGCGCAGGGTCTGGCCCAGATGGAGGTCGCCGTGGATCCGCTGGGCGGCCACCCCCGTCCCGCGGGAGGCGGCCAGCGCGTCGAAGGCGCCCCGCAGCCCGGCCTCGTACGGCCGCAGCGCCGGCACCTCCCGGGCGGTGGCGGCCAGCCGCGCGGTCATCCCCGCGGCGAGCCGTGCGGTCTGCTCCGGGCCGAGCGCGACGGTGGGCAGGGCGGTGGCGAGCGCGCTGTGCACCTCGGCGGTGGCCCGGCCGAGCGCGTGGGCCTCGGCGGTGAAGTCCTCCCCGGCGCCGAGCCGGCGCAGCGCGAGCTGCCATCCGTCGTCCGAGCCGCGCAGGTACGGCTGGAGCACGCCCAGGGTCAGCGGCTCCCCGCCGGGCGGCTCGGCCTCGTACCAGGCGACGGGCGCCGGCACCCGGGCGCAGCCGGCGGCGGCCAGCGCCCTGGGCAGCTCCAGGTCCGGGTTGACGCCGGGGCCGACCCGGCGGAAGACCTTCAGGATGAACGAATCTCCGTAGATGAGGGAGGAGTTCGTCTGCTCCCCGGACAGCGGCCTGGGCGTGAGCCCGGCCGGGACCGGTGCGGCCGGGTCCCGGTCGAAGCGCAGCGGGCCGAGCGGGCCGGGCGAGCGCAGCCGCTCCAGCAGCATCGCCGCGAGCCGGGGGTCGCCCAACGCCTCGTAGACCGCCCGGCCCGCGTACGGGCCCTCCTCGGGGTGGCCGATCAGAGCGGGCGCGAGGGCGGGCGGCAGGGACGGGCGGACGCCCAGCAGCAGCTGGTAGCAGTCCCCGTCGACGTCGAGCAGTACGTGCAGCAGTCCCGGGGTGGACCCGGGGGGCAGCAGGTCGGCCGCCGAGACGGTCGTGAGTCTGCTGATGGCCCGACCCTTGCCCGCGAACCAGCGCTGCGCGGGCAGCCAGGCCCGCAGCATCGGTTCGAGCGGGGCGATCCCGGCGGCCCGGTCGGCCGTCAGCCGGCTCCGGGCGGATGCAGCCTCCGACATGGCGTCGCGTCCTTTCCCCGGGCCGTCACAGAATGCGCAGAGTGTCCCGGATGCGCGGCAGTTGCTTCTCCGGCATGTGCGAGTGTCGGGTCAGGATGATCCGTACAGGGGCGGGCGATTGACCCATTCGAGCCGCCCGCCCCCTGGTCGAGGCGTGGTCCGCCTGTGCCGTGCCGGCTATTCGGCGCGGCGGTCACCGCGCTGTTCGGCACGCAGCCGGAACCAGTAGAAGCCGTGTCCCGCCAGGGTCAGCAGGTAGGGCCACTCGCCGATCGGCGGGAAGCGCACGTCGCCCGTGAGCTCCACCGGGACCCGCCCGTTGAACGACTGCAGGTCCAGCTCGGTGGGCTGCGCGAAGCGCGAGAAGTTGTGCACGCACAGCACCAGGTCGTCCCCGTACTCGCGCAGGAACGCGAGCACCGCCGGGTTGGACGACTGCAGTTCGGTGTACGAGCCGAGGCCGAAGGCCGGGTTCGCCTTGCGGATCTCGATCAGCCTGCGGGTCCAGTGCAGCAGTGAGGAGGGCGACGCCATGGCCGCCTCGACATTGGTGACCTGGTACCCGTGGACCGGGTCCATGATGACCGGCAGGTTCAACCTGCCCGGATCGCACGAGGAGAAACCGGCGTTGCGGTCCGGGGTCCACTGCATGGGGGTCCGGACGCCGTCGCGGTCGCCCAGCCAGATGTTGTCGCCCATGCCGATCTCGTCGCCGTAGTAGAGCACCGGCGAGCCGGGCAGCGACAGCAGCAGGGCGGTGAACAGCTCCATCTGGTTGCGGTCGTTGTCCAGCAGCGGGGCGAGCCGGCGCCGGATGCCGATGTTGGCCCGCATCCGCGGGTCCTTGGCGTACTCGGCGTACATGTAGTCGCGCTCTTCGTCCGTGACCATTTCGAGTGTGAGCTCGTCGTGGTTGCGCAGGAAGATCCCCCACTGGCAGTTCTTCGGGATGGCCGGGGTCTTGGCCAGGATCTCGGAGACCGGGTAGCGGGACTCTCTTCGCACGGCCATGAAGATGCGCGGCATGACGGGGAAGTGGAACGCCATGTGGCACTCGTCCCCGCCCTTGGTGAAGTCCCCGAAGTAGTCGACGACGTCCTCGGGCCACTGGTTGGCCTCGGCGAGCAGCACCGTGTCCGGGTAGTGCGCGTCGATCTCGGCCCGGACCCTCTTGAGCAGCTGGTGGGTGCGCGGGAGGTTCTCGCAGTTGGTGCCCTCCTCGGCGTACAGGTAGGGCACGGCGTCGAGGCGGAAGCCGTCGATGCCCAGGTCCAGCCAGAAGCGGAGGGCGGAGATGATCTCCTCCTGGACCGCCGGGTTCTCGAAGTTCAGGTCCGGCTGGTGGGAGAAGAAGCGGTGCCAGTAGTACTGCTTGCGGACCGGGTCGTACGTCCAGTTCGAGGTCTCGGTGTCGACGAAGATGATCCGGGCGTCCTGGTACTGCTTGTCGTTGTCGGCCCACATGTAGTAGTCGCCGTAGGGGCCCTCCGGGTCCTTGCGCGACTGCTGGAACCACTCGTGCTGGTCGCTGGTGTGGTTCATGACGAAGTCGATGATCACTCGCATGCCGCGGGTGTGCGCGGCGTCGACGAACTCCACGAAGTCGGCGAGATCGCCGAACTCGGGCAGCACCGAGGTGTAGTCGGAGACGTCGTAGCCCCCGTCGCGCAGGGGCGAGGCGAAGAACGGCGGCAGCCACAGGCAGTCGACGCCGAGCCACTGGAGGTAGTCCAGTTTGGCGGTGAGGCCCCTGAGGTCCCCGACGCCGTCGCCGTTGCTGTCGTGGAAGGAGCGGACGAGGACCTCGTAGAAGACGGCCCGCTTGAACCAGTCGGGATCGCGGTCCTTGGCGGGGGTGTCCTCGAAGGTGTCGTGGACGGGATCGTTGATCATCATGTGGTGGGTGACCCTCCGGTGGGCGGGGACGGTCGCAGAGCGGTCAGTACGTGCGCGGGCGTGCGGCCCGGCTCTAGGCGCACGTAGTTCGCCCTGCCCCAGTGATAGGTCTCGCCGGTGAGCTCGTCGCGCACCGCGAGGGACCCGTGCCAGTCGAGGCCGAGTACCGGCATGTCCAACGACACCGTCGCCTCCTGGGTGTGGTGCGGATCGAGGTTGACGACCACCAGTACGGAATTGGCGCCCGCGTGCTTCGAATAGGCGATCACCTGTTCGTTGTCGGTCGAGTGGAAGTGGAGGTCGCGCAGCTGCTGCAGCGCGGGGTTGCGCCGGCGCAGCCGGTTCAGGGTGGTGATCAGCGGGGCGATGGTGCGGCCTTCACGGTCGGCGGCGGCCCAGTCGCGTGGCCGGAACTCGTACTTCTCGGAGTTCAGGTACTCCTCGCTGCCCTCGCGCAGCGGGGTGTTCTCGCAGAGCTCGTAGCCGGAGTAGATCCCCCAGGTGGGGGACAGGGTCGCGGCGAGGACGGCGCGCACCTCGAAGGCGGGACGGCCGCCCTTCTGCAGGTACGCGTGGAGGATGTCAGGCGTGTTGACGAAGAAGTTCGGCCGCATCACCGAGGCGGAGGGGCCGGCGGAGAGCTCCGTCAGGTACTCCGTCAGCTCGGCCTTGGTGTTGCGCCAGGTGAAGTAGGTGTACGACTGCTGGAAGCCGACGGCGGCGAGCGCGCGCATCATCGCGGGCCGGGTGAAGGCCTCCGCCAGGAAGATCACGTCCGGGTCGGACTTGTTGATGTCCGCGATCACCTTCTGCCAGAAGACGACCGGCTTGGTGTGCGGGTTGTCGACCCGGAAGATGCGCACGCCGTGGTCCATCCAGTGCCGCAGGATCCGGCAGGTCTCCTCGACGATGCCGGCCATGTCGGTGTCGAAGTGGACCGGATAGATGTCCTGGTACTTCTTCGGCGGGTTCTCGGCGTACGCGATCGTCCCGTCGGCGCGGTGGCGGAACCACTCCGGGTGCTTCTCCACCCAGGGGTGGTCGGGGGAGCACTGCAGCGCGAAGTCGAGCGCGATCTCCATGCCCAGTTCGCGGGCCCGCGCGACGAAGGCGTCGAAGTCCTCGATGGTGCCCAGCTCCGGGTGGACCGCCTCGTGGCCGCCCTCGGTGGAGCCGATGGCCCAGGGCACCCCGGGATCCCAACTTCCCGCAGAAAGAGTGTTGTTGGGGCCCTTGCGGTAGGTGCTGCCGATCGGGTGGACGGGCGGCAGGTAGACCACGTCGAAGCCCATCGCGGCGATCGCGGGCAGCCGCTCCGCGGCGGTCCTGAAGGTGCCGCTGACCGGAGCCTCGCCGGGCTCCAGCACCGCGCCCTCGGAGCGCGGGAACATCTCGTACCAGGAGCCGAAGAGGGCCCGCCTGCGCTCGACGAGGAGCGGCAGCGGCTTGGAGGCGGTGACCAGCTCCCGGTAGGGGCGCTTGGCGAGCGCGGCGCCCACGGCGGGGGCCAGCGCGGCCTCGTACCGCTCGGCTGCCGGGAGGTCCTCGTCCCGCATGATCCCGGCCGCGGCCAGGACGGCGTCGCGGCCGTCGCGCTTGGGGATCCGCGCCGCGGCCCGCTCGAAGAGCTCGGCGCCCTCCAGCAGCACCAGCCCGGTGTCGATGCCGGCGGGGATCTTGATCGCGGCGTGGGCCCGCCAGGTGCCCACCGGATCGCTCCACGCCTCGACGGTGTACGTCCACCTCCCCTCGACCTCGGCGGAGATCCGGGCCCCCCACCGATCGGTGCCGGGGGCGAGCTCGCGCAGCGGTACGGGGGGCCGCAGCCGCCCCCTCGGGTCACGCAGGACGATGTGGGCGGCTACGGCGTCGTGCCCTTCGCGGAACACGGTGGCGGAGACCTCGAAGACCTCGTCCACGACCGCCTTTGCGGGTCTGGCGCCGCAGTCGACGGCGGGGCGGACGTCCAGCACGGGAATGCGACCGATCATGATGGGATCACCTGGGGGCAGTTCGCAGGGCTCGGTGACAACAGGCCAGCCGGTGTCACGACTGGTAGTGCACGCTCTGTTCGCTCTGTTTCTAGCCGCTCAGTGGACGGCTGGGCTGCGGGCATGGCCGCTCCTGTCCGCGTTCACTCGGGTGGCGGGGAGAGGGCTTGTGGGCGGGTGCGCCGTGCGTGTACCGCGTGTACCCGGGGAGCCCTTCCCACTCCCGCCCCGCCCAATCCGCGCACTCGGTTAACTACTCGTACGTAGTGGCACGCGCAAGACCAAGGCTCCGCCCGACATCCGGCCGGGCTCCGTCAAGTCGGCCGGGACTAGGTGACGTAGGGGCCGGAACCACCGGTTACTCCTGCCTCCCGAGCCTCAGGGGAACCACCCGCGCGGGTGTACGGGAGACGGCCGCCGCCCCCCGTTGCGGGTGGGAGTGACGCCTTGTGGCACAAGGGTGTGGACATCTGGCCGAAACACCCCTCCGGAAGACTCCGCGGAGTCGAGGACCTGCCGGAGCCCGACGGCCGGGAGGCGGCGCGCCCGCACCCGCGGCGCGCGCCGCAGGCGCCATGGCCGGAACGCGGGGGCCTCGCTAGCCTTCCCGGGGTGATGCGCGGGTGCACAGCGTGGTGCGGCCGCTCCGATCCGTCATCCCCTGCGAAGGTGGAACGTGTGAAGGCTATCCGTCGATTCACCGTGCGCCCCGTCCTCCCCGAGTCCCTGCTGCCGCTCACCGATCTCGCGCGCAATCTGCGCTGGTCGTGGCATGCCGAGACCCGCGAACTCTTCCAATCCGTCGACCCCGAGGGCTGGCAGGCCGCCGGCGGAGATCCCGTCCGGCTGCTCGGCACCGTCTCCGCCGCCAGGCTCGCGGAACTGGCGGCGGACCGCCGGTTCCTGCGGCGCCTGGCCGTCGCCGCCGCCGACCTCGATGACTACGTGAACGGCGGGAGGTGGTACCAGAGCCATGAGAACGGCGCGGAACTGCCCGCCGCCATCGCCTATTTCTCCCCCGAGTTCGGGATCACCGCCGCCCTGCCCCAGTACTCCGGCGGCCTCGGCATCCTCGCCGGGGACCATCTGAAGGCGGCCAGCGACCTCGGAGCCCCGCTCATCGGCGTGGGACTTCTTTACCGGCACGGCTACTTCCGCCAGTCGCTCTCCCGCGACGGATGGCAGCAGGAGCACTATCCCGTCCTCGACCCCAACGAACTTCCGCTCGGCCTGCTCCGCCAGGACGACGGCACCCCCGCCCGCGTCTCGCTGACCCTGCCCGGCGGCCGCGCCCTGCACGCCCACATCTGGCAGGCGCGGGTCGGACGCGTACCGCTGCTGCTCCTGGACTCCGACGTCGAGGACAACGACGCCGCAGCCCGTGAGGTGACCGACCGGCTCTACGGGGGCGGCAGCGACCACCGACTGCTCCAGGAGATGCTGCTGGGCATCGGCGGGGTGCGCGCGGTACGCGCGTACTGCGCGATCACGGGCCATCCCGAGCCCGAGGTCTTCCACACCAACGAGGGCCACGCCGGCTTCCTCGGACTCGAGCGCATAAGGGAACTGGAGCGGGAGCAGGGCCTCGGCTTCGACGCCGCCGTCGAGGCGGTACGCGCCGGGACCGTGTTCACCACGCACACCCCCGTCCCGGCGGGGATCGACCGCTTCGAGCGAAGCCTGGTCGCCCGGCACTTCGGCGACGGCGGCGAGCTGGCCGGCGTACCGGTCGACCGCATCCTGGAACTGGGCGCCGAGTCCTTCCCCGGCGGCGACCCCGGCGTGTTCAACATGGCGGTGATGGGGCTGCGGCTGGCCCAGCGGGCCAACGGGGTGTCCACCCTGCACGGAGCGGTCAGCAGGGAGATGTTCGCCGGTCTGTGGCCCGGCTTCGACCCGACCGACGTGCCCATCACCTCCGTGACCAACGGGGTCCACGCCCCGACCTGGGTGGCTCCCGAGGTGGTCCGGCTGGGCGCCCGCCAGATCGGAGCGGGCCGCACCGAGGACGCCCTGTCGGTCGGTGGCTCACGGCGCTGGGACGCCGTCGCGGACATCCCCGACCAGGACGTGTGGGACCTGCGCCGGGTGCTGCGCGAGCAACTGGTGCAGGAGGTGCGGGACCGGCTGCGGGCCTCGTGGCTCCAGCGCGGGGCCGCCGCCGCCGAACTGGGCTGGGTCGACTCCGTCCTCGATCCGGACGTGCTGACCATCGGCTTCGCCCGGCGCGTGCCCTCCTACAAGCGGCTGACGCTGATGCTGCGCGACCCGGACCGGCTGCGCAGGCTGCTGCTGGACCCGGAGCGGCCGGTGCAGATCGTCGTGGCGGGCAAGGCGCACCCGGCCGACGACGGAGGCAAGCGGCTCGTGCAGGAGCTGGTGCGCTTCGCGGACGACCCGCGGGTGCGGCACCGCATCGTCTTCCTGCCCGACTACGGCATGGCGATGGCGCAGAAGCTCTACCCGGGCTGCGACGTCTGGCTGAACAATCCGCTGCGTCCGCTGGAGGCGTGCGGTACGAGCGGGATGAAGGCCGCGCTGAACGGCTGTCTCAACCTTTCCGTCCTGGACGGGTGGTGGGACGAGTGGTTCGAGCCGGACTTCGGCTGGGCCATCCCGACCGCCGACGGGCTCGGCGCGGACGAGGACCGCCGGGACCACCTGGAGGCGAGCGCCCTCTACGAGCTGATCGAGGGCCGGGTCGCGCCGCGGTTCTACGACCGGGCCGGGCGCACGGGGCTCCCGGTGCGGTGGATCGAGATGGTCCGCCGCACGCTCGTGTCGCTGGGGCCGAGGGTCCTCGCCGGACGCATGGTGCGCGAGTACGTGGAGCGGCTCTACCTGCCGGCCGCGCTCGCCCACCGCTGCCTGACCGCCGACGCGGCGCGGGACCTCGCCTGGTGGAAGGGCCGGGTCCGGGCGGCGTGGCCGCGGATCGCCGTCGAGCACGTGGAGGCGCTGGCCGCGGCTCCGGTGAACGGCACCGCCGAACTGGGCGCCACCCTCACGCTGCGGGTGCAGGTGTCGTTGGACACGCTCGCGCCCGAGGACGTGGAGGTGCAGGCGGTGGCGGGTCGGGTGGACCCGCAGGACGTGATCCGGGACGGGCGGACCTTCCCGCTCAAGCCGGCTGCCGGCCCCGACCTGGAGGGGCGGTGGGTCTACGAGGGCCCGCTCGCCCTCGACCGCACCGGGCCCTTCGGCTACACGGTCCGCATCCTGCCGACCCACCCGCTGCTGGCGACCCCGGCCGAACTGGGCCTGGTCGCGGCCCCGGCGGGCGCGGAGACAGGCGGCGGCGTACTGCTGCGGTAGCGCGGGCGTGAACGGGGAGGACGGGCGGGCGGCGGGCCGGTCCCGGGTCGGGGCGGCCGGACCTCGTCCGGCCGCTCCCCGGTGCCGCGCCCGTGCCCGGAGCCGGCCTTCGGGGGCCCGACGTGACAGGGCCGCCCGGGGAGGTCTTCTCCCGGGCGGCCCCGTGTCCCTCTGTTGGTTCAGCCGCGGCTCACGCTGCCCTCAAGGGGTCAGAAGGTGAGCTTCCAGCTGTTGATGTAGCCGGTGTCCAGCCAGGCGGCGTCCCTGACCCGGAGCTTCCAGGTGCCGTTCGCGACCTCGGAGGAGGCGTTCACGGTGAAGGTCTGGACGATGTTGTCCGCGCTGCCGCCGCTGCGGTTGCGCAGGTTGTAGACGCTGCCGTCGGGGGCGACCAGGTCGACGATCAGGTCACCGACGTAGGTGTGGACGATGTTCACGTCCACCTTGAGGTTGCTCGGGGCGTTGCCCGTGCGGGTCACCAGGATCGGGGACTCGACCGTGGCGTTGTCCGTGATCTGGTAGTCGTTCGTGTTCTCGAAGACGTTCTGCTGGCCGGTGCCCACGGTCCAGGTGAAGGACGCCGTGCCGGTCTTGCTCTGCGAGTCGGTCACGGTGACGGTCACGTTGGACGTGCCCGCGGTGGTGGCCGTACCGGAGATCAGGCCGGTGGACGAGTTGATCGACAGGCCGGCCGGCAGGCCGGTCGCCGCGTAGCTCAGCGCACCCGGGTTGGTGCTGGTGGCCTGGACCTGCAGGCTGACAGCGGTGTTGACCTGGGTGTTCTGGTTGGGGATCGGGGTCACCGAGACGCCGCTCACGATGCGCGGGCCGACGTTGATGGCGGCCCAGGCGTTCGCCGCGTTGTTGTAGGTGGTCGAGCCGGCGCCGTACAGGTCGGCCGCCGCCTGCAGGGTCGCCGTGCGGGCGGCCGCGTAGTTGGTGTTCGACTTGAACAGACCGGTGGTCAGCGCGCGGAACCAGATCTTCGAGGCGGCGTCGCGGCCGATCGCCGTGACGGGCAGGCCGTCGGAGGTCGGCGAGTCGTAGCTCACGCCGTTGACGACCTTGGCGCCGGAGCCCTCGGAGGCCAGGTAGTACCAGTGGTTGGCCGGGCCCGAGGAGTAGTGGACGTCGATCGAGCCGATGCCCGAGTACCAGGAGTCCTTGGACGAGCCGTCCTTGCTGGGCTTGTCCATGTAGCGCAGCGGGGTGCCGTTGCCGCGGATGTCGATCTTCTCGCCGACCAGGTAGTCGCCGACGTCCTGCGGGTTGTTGGCGTAGAACTCGACCGCCGCCGCGAAGATGTCGGAGGTGGCCTCGTTGAGGCCGCCGGGCTCACCGCTGTAGGTCATGTTGCCGGTGACCGAGGTCAGGCCGTGGGTCATCTCGTGCGCCGCCACGTCGGTGGAGGTGAGGGGCTTGTTGTTGCCCTCGCCGTCGCCGTACGTCATGCAGAAGCAGGAGTCGCTCCAGAAGGCGTTCACGTAGCTGTTGCCGTAGTGGACCCGGCTGTACGGTGCCACGCCGTCGTTGCGCAGGCCGTTGCGGCCGTGCACGTTCTTGTAGTAGTCCCACGTGACCGCCGCGCCGTAGTGCGCGTCGGCGGCGGCCGTCTCCAGGTTGGACGGCTGGCCGTTGCCCCAGACGTCGTCCGGACCGGAGAAGAGCGTGCCGGTGCCGGAGGAGCCGCGGTTGAGGTTGTAGGTCTTGTGGTTGCCGCGCGCGGCGTCGGTCAGGTTCCAGGTGCTGCCCGACTGCGTGGTGCCGAGGGTCACCTGGCCGCTGTACATCGTGTTGCCGGTGCCGGTCTCGATGGCCTGCCACTCGGTGATCTTGGCGCCGGTCCTGGCGTCGGTCACCACGTGCAGCTCGTTGGGGGTGCCGTCGTGCTGGAGGCCGCCGACGACCGTCTCGAAGGCGAGCCTCGGGGCGCCTTCGGCCGCCCAGATCACCTTGCGGGCGCCCTTGGCGGGCTTGGCCTCCCTCGAACCCTCGGTGTTGGCGGCCGAGACCGCCTGCTTCTCGGCGGCGGCCGTGGTGACCGAGGCCTCGGTGGTCGCGACCTTGATCTCGTGGTTGGTCGCCCTGGTCACACTCTTGGTGACGCCGTCCTTGGCGTGGACCGTGAGGTCGCCGCCGAGTACGGGCAGGCCGTCGTAGGTCCGCTCGTACGTGGTGTGCGTCGTGCCGTCCGCATCCTGGACGACGTCGCGGACGACGAGCTTCTCGCCACCGCCGAGGCCGAGCGCCTTGGCGGCCTGCACGGTGGTCGAGTTCGCCTCGGCGAGGAGCGTCGCACGCTCCGATGCGCTGAGTACGCGGTTGGCCGCGCCCGGATTGGACTGAGCGGCCTTGGGTGCCGGTGACGCGGTGGCGTCGGCGGTGGCGGTTCCGGTCTGTATACCTACGGCGAGCAGGGCTGCCGCGGCAACGAGCGCGCCCGCCGCGGTGGCACGCCTCTGGGGGGTGGACCTCAACGCAGACTCCTTCTGCAAGGGGGGTTCCGGACGGCTGGGTGGGCCGCCGGGCAGAGCAGGTGCGGTGCGATGAACGCTCGAAGATTGCCACTTGGCGCGATGGATGTCAGGGCCGCGTCAAAAGGTTGGCCGGAAACGGTCCGTTGTTCGAAGATACGTATCCGGTATCCGAACCCTTCACCTTCGTGTGCAAGGTGCGGCGTTCGTGCGGTGTCCAAAATGCGGAAGACCAGCTACCGCTTGCTAACACTTGCGCAACAAGAGGCCGGGTTGACCGAAACGGCGTTTACCGTACGGGTGTTTGTCGTACTGTTTGCCGGTGCGGCAGATGTTCATCGCCAGGGGAAGCCATGGACACTTGCCACTGTCATAGACCACGTGCCAGGGGGGCCCATGAGGCATGTCCATTTTCCTGCGCAAAGAGTGGCCAGGGCGGCCCATGAGCCCCTGGTGCCCGTGCGGCGCCTCGGGGACAAGGCCCGTTGGTACCGTCCGGCCGCGATAGCCGCCGACTTCTTCGGCGCAGCCGTCCCGGTGGGGCTCGTCTTCGACGCGGCCCAGCAGGTACGGCCCGTCTACTGCGCCCTGGCCGCCGCCGTGGCGTGGACCGGGATACAGGCACTGCGCCGCCGGTACGCGACCCGGGCGCTCGGGGAGTCCCGCGGGGTGCTCCCCGTTCTCCACGACTGGCTGATTCTGATCGGCATCCTGGCCGTGGCGCGCGTGGTGACCGAGGAGGACACGCCCCGGCTGTCCGCCCTCGGGGCCCTGCTGCCCGCCCTGCTGATCACCGTCGCCTGCCACAAGCTGACCTACCGCCACCTCTCGGCCGCCCGCCGCGAGGCCCAGGCCGTGAGCCGCGTGCTGGTGATAGGAGAACCCGACGCGGCCGAGGACGTCATCGCGCACCTCGCCGCCCGCACCGACCACCCGTACGTCGTCGTCGGCGTCGTCCCGGTCGGCACCGGGCCGATCGCCAGCGGGGTCCCCGTGGTGGCACGGCTCGACGCCGACGCGCCCGAGGCGCCCGGTGTCGACTCCGAGGCCGTCCTCGGCGCGGTCCTCAGCCACCACGCCGACCTGGTGCTGGTGGCTCCCGGCGTGCGGATCACGGGGGAGCGGCTGCGCCGCGTCGCCTGGGCCCTGCACGACGCAGGCCTGGAGCTCGCCGTCTTCCCCGGCCTGGTGGAGGTCTCCGTCAAGCGGCTGGAGACCCTCTCCGCGGGCGGACTCGCCGTGCTGCGGGTCGCGCCGCCGGTCAGCCGCGGTGTGCAGACCCTGCTCAAATCGGTCCTGGACCGGGTGGGCGCCGCGGCCGGCCTGCTGCTGCTCTCGCCGTTCCTCCTCGGGATCGTCCTCGCGATCCGCTTCGGCTCGCGCGGTCCGGCCTTCTACCGCCAGCGACGCATCGGCCGCGACGGGGTCCCCTTCGTCATGTGGAAGTTCCGCACGATGGTGGTGGACGCCGACGCGCGCAAGGCCGAGCTGGCCGGGGCCAACGAGAACGACGGCCTGATGTTCAAGATGCGCCGCGATCCCCGGGTCACCCGGGTGGGCCGGCTCCTGCGCCGCACGTCCCTGGACGAGCTGCCGCAGCTCGTCAACGTGCTCGTCGGCGACATGTCGTTGGTCGGCCCGCGCCCGCCGCTGCCGGAGGAGGTGGCCCAGTACGACGAGGTCGAGCTGCGCCGGCTGACCGTGCGGCCCGGGATGACCGGACTGTGGCAGATCAGCGGCAGGTCCGACCTCTCCTGGGACGAGACGATCCAGCTGGACCTGCAGTACGTCGACAACTGGTCCTTCACCAGTGACGTCGACGTGATGGGCCGTACGCTCCGCGCCGTCGTCGACGGTCGCGGAGCCTACTGAGGGGCCGAGGCCGCCCGTGCGATCAGCTCTGCTCGCGCCACCACGTGTAGGTGGCGGCGATCCCGTCCCGGAGCGGGATGCCGGGCTTCCAGCCGAGCGAGGTCAGGCGGCCGACGTCCAGCAGCTTGCGCGGCGTCCCGTCCGGCTTGGAGGTGTCCCAGGCGAGCCGGCCCCGGAAGCCGGTCACCTCGGCGACCGTCTCCGCCAGCTCGCGGATGGTGAGGTCCTCACCGCAGCCGATGTTGACGGGCTCGTCGCCGTCATAGCGCTCCAGCAGGACGACGCAGGCCGCGGCCAGGTCGTCCACGTGCAGGAACTCCCGCCGCGGAGTACCGGAGCCCCACAGGGTGACCTCCTCGCGGCCTTCCGCGGCGGCTTCGTGGAAGCGTCGGACGAGGGCGGGCAGGACGTGCGAGGTCTCCAGGTCGAAGTTGTCGCCCGGCCCGTAGAGGTTCGTCGGCATGGCCGAGATGTACGAGGCCCCGTACTGCTTGCGGTACGACTGGACCTGCACGATGCCGGCGATCTTCGCGAGCGCGTAGGCCTCGTTGGTCGGCTCCAGCGGGCCGGTCAACAGGGCGTCCTCGCGGATCGGCTGCGGCGCCATCTTCGGGTAGATGCAGGACGATCCGAGGAACAGCAGCCGGCCCACGCCGGCGGCGTGGGCGCCGCCGATCACACTGAGCTGGATCTGCAGGTTCTCCTCGAGGAACTGCACCGGGTACGTGCTGTTGGCCATGATCCCGCCGACCTTGGCGGCGGCCAGCACGACAGCGTCCGGGCGGACGTCCTTCAGGTACGCCCCGGTGGCGGCGGCATCGCGCAGGTCGAGGTCGGCACGGCCGCGGGTGAGCACCTCGTGGCCGTCCGCGGTGAGCCGGCGGGCGACCGCGGACCCCACGAGGCCGCGGTGGCCCGCGACGAAGACGCGGGCGTTCGGGGGCAGGAGCGGCAGCGAACTTGTCATACCGCCGATGATGCCAGTCCGCTCCCGCCGGGGCCGCAGTGGTCCACGGCCCGGGACCGCGCCGCCGGTTTGGGCCCGGCCGGCGCGGCCGGCACCGGAACCGGGAGGGTGCCGGCCGGCGTCAGGACCACGAGACGGCGGATGCCCCGCAGGGGGCGCTCACCGACCGCCGTGTACGGTACGCATCCAGCCGCCCGGCCGCGGCCCGACCGCTCGGCGCGACGCCCCGCAGGGCCCGCTCCACACCCGCACCGAGGCGATGCCTCATCACGACACACAGCAACCACCAGCAAGGGGACCCCATGGGCAAGACCGCACTGATCACCGGAGTCACCGGACAGGACGGCTCGTACCTCGCCGAGCTCCTGCTCTCCAAGGGCTACACGGTGCACGGTCTCGTGCGGCGGTCCTCCAGCTTCAACACGGAGCGGGTCGACCACATCTACCAGGACCCGCAGACGGCCAACCGGTCCTTCGTCCTGCACCACGCGGACCTCTCCGACGGCGTCGCCCTGGTGAACCTGCTCCGCGACATACGCCCCGACGAGGTCTACAACCTCGGAGCGCAGTCCCACGTCCGCGTCTCCTTCGACGCCCCGCTCTACACGGGCGACGTGACCGGTCTGGGGGCGCTGCGCCTGCTGGAGGCCATCCGGGCCAGCGGTGTCGACACCCGGATCTACCAGGCCTCGTCCTCCGAGATGTTCGGGTCCACCCCGCCGCCGCAGAACGAGCGGACCCCGTTCCACCCGCGCAGCCCGTACGGCGCCGCGAAGGTCTTCGCGTACTGGACCACGGTGAACTACCGCGAGGCGTACGACATGTTCGCCGTCAACGGGATCCTCTTCAACCACGAGTCCCCGCGCCGCGGCGAGACCTTCGTGACCCGCAAGATCACCCGTGCGGTCGCCCGCATCAAGGCCGGCCTGCAGGACCACCTCTACCTCGGCAACCTCGACGCGGTCCGTGACTGGGGCTACGCCCCCGAGTACGTGGACGCCATGTGGCGGATGCTCCAGCAGGACGAGCCCACCGACTACGTCGTCGCCACCGGAGTGGCCGCGACGGTCCGCGAGTTCGTCGAGTCGTCCTTCTCGCACGCCGGTCTCGACTGGACCGAGCACGTGCGGTACGACGCCAAGTACGAGCGTCCCAGCGAGGTCGACGCCCTCATCGGCGACGCGTCGAAGGCCCATGACCTGCTCGGCTGGAAGCCGTCGGTCCTGGTGGCCGAATTGGCGCAGATCATGGTCGACGCCGACATCCGCCAAGTCGAGGACCAACTCGCGGGTGTGACGGTCCGTATCGATCGCTGAGGGCTTATATTTCCCCTACGATTTGCCGTGTTCCGGTCATGCAGGCGGTTCTGCGCCAGCGTGACCGGGGCATACGTGCCGTATGTCCCTAGTGCACCCTCCATGCTGAACCTTTGATTCCAAGTTGGTATGCAATGGGTCAAGGGAGGTGACCAGGCCCTCGCGTGAGCCCTAGTCTGCGCCAGATACATATGGCTGTTCGGATAGTTCCAGCCATCAAACCGGGCGATTGCCCTGGGGGGCTCATGCGTAGATCCAGAGGGCTGACTGCCGCCCTCGTACTGTCACTGGCCGGTGCGGGAACCGGGATAGGCCTGGTGCTGATGCCCCAGGCGTCCGCCATCACGGCGCCGGTGGCATTCACCGCCGACGAGCTGCCGACCTGGCAGCCGGACGGCATCGTCTGGGCGATGGCCCAGGCCGAGGGGACCGTCTTCGCCGGCGGCACCTTCTCCGCCGTCCGCCCGCCCGAGGGCGTCGCGGGTGCCGAGCGGGAGGCCGTGAACTTCGTCGCGCTCGACGCCGCGACGGGCAACCCGACCTCCTGCAAGCTGGCCTTCACCATCGGCGAAGGCACCGCGACGGTGCGCACGCTGGTCGTCTCGAAGGACAAGAAGACCCTCTACGCGGGCGGCTACTTCGGCGCCGTCAACGGCACCCCGGTCTCCAGCGTCGCGGCGATCGACATCGCGAGCTGCACCCCCAAGGCGGCCTTCCACCCGGGCTTCCCCGCCACCGTGCGCGGTCTCGCCGTCACCGACGACACCCTGTACGTGGCCGGCGACTTCAACACCGTCGAGGGCCAGGACCGCCAGCGGTTCGCCGCCGTGGACGCCTCCTCCGGAGCGCTCAAGCCCTTCAAGGCCGACGCCGACGAGCCGGGCCGGGCGATCGAGGTCACCCCCGACGGCAAGAACGTGCTGCTCGGCGGCGACTTCTTCACGATCAACAACTCCAACAGCCACGCGCTGGCCGTTGTCGACGCCATGTCCGGCGCCGTGAAGAAGACCTACAGCAACATCCCGTCGAACTCCGTCGTCAAGGACATCGCCACCGACGACACCGGCTTCTACACGGGCAACGAGGGCTCCGGCGGCGGCGTCTTCGACGGCCGCATCGGCCTGCGCCTGAGCGACTTCACCGAGAAGTGGCGGGACCGCTGCCTGGGCGCCACCCAGTTCGTCCTGCCGTACCAGGGCGTCCTCTACAGCTCCTCGCACGCGCACGACTGCTCCACCGAGCTGGAGTACCCCGACGGCAAGCGCCACTTCCTGCTGGCCCAGCCGACCAACCACGAAGGTGCCGCCCCCGCGCCCGTGGACGGCTTCGTGCGGGGCCCGGGCAAGCTCGGCTGGCACCCCACGGCCAACGACGGCCTCGGCGAGGGCATCGGCCCGCGCGTCATGGCGGTGGCCGAGAAGAACGACGTGAAGTACATGTGGGTCGGCGGTGAGTTCACCCTCATCAACGGCAAGGCCCAGCAGGGTCTGACCCGCTTCGCCTCCACCGGCGACGTCGGCGCCCCGACCACCCCGGTGGCCAGCGCCTCCAGCGTCAAGCCCGGTGAGGTCCAGGTCCGCTGGCGCACCAGCTACGACGCGGACGACAGCAAGCTGACCTACCGCATCTACCGCAACGGCTCGTCCACCCCGGCCGCCACCGTCACCGCCAGCTCGCTGGAGTGGGAGCGCCCGCAGGCCTCCTGGAACGACACCACGGTCAAGGCCGGCCAGTCGTACACCTACCGGGTGACCGCGACCGACGGCGCCGGGAACACCAGCGCCCTGTCGGCCACCACCAAGGTGACCGTCCCGACCTCGGTCCAGTCCTACCCGAACCAGGTCCGCACCGACGGCGCCGAGCTGTACTGGCGTTACGACGACAAGGTCAGCCCCTACGTCGCCGACACCTCGGTGTCCGGCAACCGCAGCGGCATCCAGGTCAACGCCCCCGCCCTGCAGCAGTCGCCCGGCGCCGTCCCCGGCAGCACGGCGATGGGCTTCAACGGGAGCAGCCAGCAGGTGCACAGCGACCGCCGCCAGTCGGTGGGCAACACCTTCACCATCGAGACGTGGTTCAAGACCAGCACCACGCGCGGCGGCAAGCTGATCGGCTTCGGCAACAACACCACGCGCAACAGCGGCTCCAACGACCGCCACATCTACATGACGAACACCGGTCGCCTGGTGTTCGGCGTCTACAACGGCTCGACCCGGACGGTCTCCACCGGCCTGTTCGACACCTACAACGACAACAAGTGGCACCACGTGGTCGGCACCCAGGGCCCCGGCGGCATCACGCTGTACGTCGACGGCCAGAACAAGGGCTCGCTGAACGCCACCAGCAACGGCACCTACGCCGGTTACTGGCACGCGGGCGGCGACAACCTCTCCGGCTGGCCGACCCGCCCGACGAGCAACTTCTTCGCCGGTCAGCTCGACGAGACCGCCGTGTACCCGACGACGCTCACCCAGGCGCAGGTCAAGAACCACTTCGACCTGGCCAAGGCCCCCACCGACACGGTCTCCACGGTCAAGGCGACCGAGGACACCTACATCAACCAGGGCGCCCCGAGCACCGCCTACGGCACGGCCACCTCGCTCGCCGTCCGCGGCAGCGGCTCGCTGTACCAGACGTACATGCGCTTCGACCTGCCGGCCGCCCCGGCCGGCCAGGTCCTGAAGGCCGCCTCGCTGCAATTCAAGACCAACACCCAGACGGGTGCGGGAACCGCCGACACCATCTCGGTGCTCCCGGTCACCGGCAACTGGAGCGGCGCGAGCACGACGTTCAACACCAAGCCGACCCTCGGCGCCACCCCGCTCGGCACCCTCGCGGGCGTGGCCGACGGCTCGGCGGTGCACAACGTCGAGCTGGACACCACCGCGCTCACCGCGGTGCTGGGCAGCAGCTACAGCCTGGGCCTGACGAGCAACGGCAGCGACCCGCTGTGGATCTGGTCCTCGGAGTCCACGGCCGCTGAGGGCGCTCCGCAGCTGGTCCTCACCTTCGGCGCGCAGTAGCACCACCGAGGCAAGCGCCTGACGGAATGCGGGGCCCGGCTGCGTGGCCGGGCCCCGCATTCCTGCGTACACCCCGCGCGGGTGGACGCAGGAAAGCGGCCGGCCCTGATCCACCGAACACCCCCTTGAGTACGGGAGCCCCCGATGTACCGACGCTCCGCAGCGGCCGCTGTCCTGCTCGCCGCCGCACTGACGCTGTCCGCCTGCAGTTCGGGCGGGGACGACTCCGACGCCCAGGTGAAGGCGAAGCCCCCGGCCTCGTCGGCGGCCCCCGACCCGGCGGACGCCCCGGCCCCGTCGGCGCCCGCGCCCGACGCGAAGCCGACCGGTCCGGTCCTCCCCGACGCCAAGCTCACCCCGAAGACGGGCAGCTTCACGGCGGAGGAGAAGAAGTACCTGAGCGGGCGCGTCCCGGAGAAGATGGACCCGGCGGCCGTCCTGCAGACCGGCCAGGAGGCCTGTCAGCGGGTGGCGCGCACGGCCAAGCGCGACAAGGATGCGGCCACCGGCGCCGTCATCACGGGCGAGATCCCGGGCGCCAAGGACGCGATCACGCACCTGTGCCCGGACCAGAAGCCGATCCTCGCCGCTGCGGAGAAGGGCTTCCCCGAAGGGCCCCGCACCTCTCCCGCGGCGGGCGGCTACCGCGCGCTGACCCAGGCCACGAACTGCACCTGGGAGGCCAAGGGCAAGGACGGCTCGGTGCTCGCCTCGGGCCCCGAGACCCCGCCCAAGGCCGGTGACAAGATCACGGCCACGATCCCCGCGGGTACCGCGGAGTTCAACTCCTCCGGCTGCTACGCCTGGATTTCCGCATAACACCCGCAGTCGCGACAACGCCTCTCGGGACCGGTACTTCCGGTCCCGAGAGGCGTTTTCGCGTCCGGTACCCGGGTACCCGCGCGGTCACAGTCACCACACCGGAAGAGGGACCCATGGGCATCGGCGGATGCATAGGCCTGATCGTGGTGGGCGCCATCCTCACCTTCGCCAGCGACTGGGAGATGGAGAGCGTCAACCTCGACCTGGTCGGTCTGATCATGATGGCGGTGGGCGGGATCGGCCTCGCCGTCTACACCAGCATCTACAAGCGGCGCCGGACCGCCGGTGCGATTCCGGTGGTGGAGGAACACCGCCGGGACGTCATCTGACCCGGCGGCCCCGCCTCATCGGCGCAGCGCGGCCTCGTACACCGGCAGCAGCGTGTCGACGACGGCGTCCATGGAGAAGGAGCCGGTGGCCAGGTCACGGGCCGCCAGCGAGGCCTCGCGGCCCGCCCGCGGGTCCAGCAGCTCCAGGACCGCCGCGGCCACACCCGCCGGACCGGGATCGACCGCGCGGCCCGCCCCCGACCCGGCGATGTCCCGCGCCAGCCCGTTGGAGTGCGTCACCACCGAGGGGACGCCCACCGCGAGGGCCTCCAGGACGGACATGGGGAACGGCTCGTCCACCGAGGGCAGGACGTAGACGTGGGCCCGGCGCAGCTCCGCGAGCACCTGCTCGCCGGACAGCGCCCCGGGCACCGTGAACCGGTCCGTCAGGCCCAGCGCCCCGATCCGGGCCCGCACGGCCGCCAGCTCGCCCTCGTCCGGACCCGCGACCACGAAGTGCGCGTCCGGGTGGGCCGCGAGCACGGCCGGGGCGGCGTCCACGAAGTCCACGGGGCGCTTGCGGGCCTGCAGGCGCGCGGAGTACAGGATCCGCGGCGGGCCCTGCGGCGCGGGCCGCTCCGCCTGCGCCGGAGTCCCGTTGACCAGCCGGACCGTGTTCGCCAGCGGCGCGCCGACCACCGCGTCCAGGCCCTCCCGCTCGTGCGGGGTCAGGTACAGCACTGCGTCCGCGCCGCGCAGCAGCCGGCGCACCGCCACCGCGTCCAGCACCTTCGCCAGGAGCTTGTCGCTCGGGTCCACCATCCCGTGGGTCTGGAGGACCAGCGGCTTGCCCGCGCGCAGCGCCGCCAGCGCCACCGGCAGGGTCACCAGGTCGCGCGCCAGATGGACGTGCACCAGGTCGGCGTCGCGCACCAGACGCCCGGCCGAGGCCAGCAGTGCCGGCGAGGTCATCCCGCTGAAACCGAGGGGGAGCAGCCGACGGGCCGGAAACAGCTTCGCGGGCACGCCCTCCACGGCGGTGGGCCACGCGTCGAATCCGTCGCCCAGCGCGAGCAGCCGCGCCTCGTGGCCGCGGGCCCGCAGCCCCTTCGACAGGTTCAGCGCGACCCGCACGGGCCCGCCGAAGGCGTGCGAGGGGGAGTGCAGGGTGACGGCGTGCAGGATTCTCGTCGCGGCACTCACTTGGGCTCCTCCACCGGGCGGCGCCGCCCGTCCTGGGTCTGCAGGGTCAGTTCCGGCAGGTCCTTGTGCACGACGGCCCCGGCGCCCGCGACGGCACACCGGCCTACGGTCACCCCGGCCAGCACGGTCGCCCGCACCGCCACCCAGGCGCCGTCCTCGACGGTGATCGGCGCGTTGCGGTAGCGGAAGTCGGCGGCCCGGTGGTCGTGCGAGCCGGTGCACAGCATCGCCTCCTGCGAGAGGCACACGTGCGAACCGATGGTCACCGGCTCCAGGTTGAGCACCCAGACCCCCTCGCCGATCCAGGCGTGGTCCCCGACGGTGAGCTTCCAGGGCCACAGCACGCGGACCTTGTGCCGGATCAGCACCCCCTCGCCGATCCGCGCCCCGAAGGCCCGCAACAGCGCCACCCGTAGCCGCGCCGGACAGAACCAGGCCATGAAGACCGTGTTCATCACGGCGAACCAGAGGGCCTGCGTCAGCAGCCCGCGCCCCTTGTCGTACCCGGCCAGCGTGAAGGAAGGAAGGTCACGCAACACAAGCCCCCATCGTGCACTCGGCCGCGGCCTCCCCGGGCGCGGCCCGCTCAGACTAGACTGCGCGCGGACCAGGCACATCGGGTGGGGGCGGGCAGTGACGACGGACATACGCAAGCCCCCGGCGGCTCCCGCCGAACCGGCCGTCCCGTCCCCCTTCGAGGACGAGAGCATCTGGGGCCGCGAGACGCTTCCGCGCACCCTGCTCTCTCGGGCCCTGTCCGTCCCACTCGCCCTCGGTTTCACCGTCTTCCTGCCGCTGTTCGTCGCCGCCCAGACCGGTGCCGGCGTCCGCGACGCGGCCTTCTGGCTGCAGCTGCTGCTCACCATGTACGCGGGCGCACGGCTCTCCGCGATGGTGCTCACCAGCCGGCGCAAGCTGCTCCAGGGCTCCTTCTGGCTCTTCGTCTACATGGCCATGGGCGTGGCCCCGCTCGCGCAGGCCGTGCTCGGCCAGGTCCCGACGCCGGTCGTCGGCCCGCGCTCGGACCTGACCCTCGCCATCGGGCTGGTGCTGCTCGGCTGCACGGCCTTCGACGTCGGCGTGCTGCTGGCCCGCCACCGGCCCGCCGGGCGCGCGGGCGGCTCCCAGAAGGAGTCGAGGCCCGTCATGGCGCACCGGCGCCGCCTCCAACTCCTGACGATCCTGTCCTTCCTCTGCAGCGCCGCCTTCATCATGAAGCTGGGCGGCCCGGCGGTCTTCTTCTCCAGCCGCCAGGAGATCATCGCCGGCATCGAGGAGGCGGGCGTCTCCAACGGCGACGGCCAGGCCGGCCAGGCGCTGCTGCGCGGTTTCGGCACGGTGCCGGCCCTGCTCTCGCTGCTGCTCTACACACGCTGGCTGATCACCTCCAAGTTCGCCCGCCGCAAGGTGTCGATCATCGTCACGTGGGCGGCGCTCGCCGGTCTCAACCTGATCGTCAACAATCCCATCTCGAACCCGCGGTACTGGTTCCTGACGGTCATGTTCGCGCTGCTGTTCACCGTCTTCCCGGTGAGCGCGGCGATGTATCGGGTGGCGCTGTCGATGGCGGTGATCGTCGCCCTCCTGATCTTCCCGTTCGCGGACCGCTTCCGGTACGACGAGAAGAACTACCGGCCGGTCGAGACGACGTCCTTCCTGGAGCCGATGGCGCTCAAGGACTACGACCAGATCGGCATGTTCGCCAACACCATCACCTTCTCGGAGTCGGGTCCCGGTCACTTCTACGGCCGCCAGCTGGCCGGGTCGATCTTCTTCGCCGTGCCCCGTTCGGTCTGGGAGAGCAAGCCGCGCGACACGGGCGTGATGGTCGGCCAGTGGATGGGCACGGTCAACACCAACCTCTCCTCCCCGATCTGGGCGGAGCTGTGGATCGACTTCGGGCCGCTGGGGATGGGGGCCGGGCTGCTGGGCATGGGCTATGCCGCCGCCCGCGTCGACCGGCGCTACGCGAAACGCGCCACCCGGAAGTCGCCGCCGGGCAGCCTGATCTCGGTGGTCGTCCCGCTGGTCGCGGGCTACTCCTTCATCCTGCTGCGCGGACCGCTCCTCCAGGCGTCGGGACGCGTCGCGATCGCGGCCCTCTGCCTCGCGCTGGTCGCGACCTACCGCACGGACAAGTCCACCACCCTGCGCTGACGCAGCCACCGGATCCGCCGGACCCGGGATGCGTCCGTGCCCGGCCGTCGCCCCGCTGTCGGGGCCGTGGGGCCGGGAGTCCGGGCGGAGCCCGGGAAGGGCACGGGGCGGGAGGGGCTCCGCGCGGAGGTCAGGCCGCGGCGGACCGAACGGGTCGCGCCGCCGGGGCGTCGACGGGCAGCCGGGCCACCCGCCACCAGGCGGCCAGGGCCTTGAGGGCCGAGCCGGCCGCCAGGCCCCACGCGGCGCCCGCCGCGCCCGCCACCGCGTACCCGCCCAGCAGCAGTCCCACGGACAGCAGCGAGAAGACCACCTGGAGGGAGAGCGTGGCCTTCGGCGCGAGGACCCGCAGGGTCAGCAGCGCACACGTGCCGAGGCCCATCACCGCGTACTGCGCCCCCGTGGCCGGCAGCAGCGCGGACGCCGCCGCCCAGGTGTCGCCCAGGAGTTCCCGGCCCAGCCGGTCCGGCAGCAGGTACAGGGCGGTGGCCCAGCCCGCGCCGATCGCGGCCAGCACCAGGCCCAGCGCGGCCGTGGCCCGGACCGTGGCGCGCTTGCCGCCGAGCCGCCCGAGCACTGGCGGCCCGAACGCGTTGGCCGAGTTGAACAGCACGTTCAGTGGACCGAACAGGGTGGTCGCACCCCGCAGCGCGCCGACGGCCAGGGGCGTCGCGAAGACGCCCAGGCCCAGCACGGCGAGCTGGCTGGAGCCGTTGCCCACCGCGAACTCGACCACGAAGCGCTGCCCGAGGTGGCCCCGCCGCAGGTACGGCCGCAGGTCCGCGCGGGAGCCGCGCACATGGGGTCGCAGCAGCCACAGGCCGACCGCCAGCGCGGGCAGTGCCGAGAGGCCCCACACCAGCACCAGCCGCCCCGCCGAGGCGCCTTCGGGCTGCACGGCCAGCGCCGCGACCACGCACACCAGCCGCAGCCCGTCCGCGGCCAGTGCCCGTTCGGGGGCGCGCAGCGCGGAGAAGCAGTAGCGCAGCCCGTCCTGGAGCAGTACCAGCGGCAGGACGAGGCCCAGTGCGAGGAAGGCCCGGCCGGTGGCGCCGGGCAGCGCGAAGCCCGTCACGGCGAGCAGGACGCCCACGGCGGCCGACGCGGCCCCGGTGAAGCCGGTGGCCGACCGGCAGGCCGCGCCGAGCCCGTCGCCCTTCTCCAGCACCAGGCTCTGCCCGACGTAGGCCATGTTCAGCCCGAGGAGCACGCTGAAGGCCACGTAGACCATCGAGAAGTCGGCGAAGGCGGATGCCGACGACAGCCGTGCGGCCAGCACCAGCACCAGGATGTTGGTGGCGCTGGAGGCCGCCTGGTCCAGGACCGAGGCGACGGCGGCGAGGCCGCGTCGGCTCACCTGCGGCCCATGCGGACGGTGCGCAGCGCCACGGTGTCGGTGCCGTCACCGGGGATGTGCTGCTCGGCCTGCGCCACCTCGTACGGGATCGGCTGGGGCTGCGGCGCGCCGTTCCCCGGCTTCGCGGGGGACACCGGTCCGGCGGTCGTCGGGCCGCCCTTGCCCTTGTCCTTCCCGCGCTTCTCGCCGGGCAGCGGTGCGTGCAGCACCGCGCCGAGGACCGTGCCGCCGGCCCCGCTGATGAGTTCGCGGATCCGGATGAGGTCGGTGCGGTGGATGGCGCGCGGGTCGGTGACCACCAGGACGCCGTCGACGCGGTCGACGAGGGCGAGCGCGTCGGCGTACGAGAGCACGGGCGGTGCGAGCACGACGACGGTGGAGTTGGGCGCGTCGGCCTCGGAGATCAGCTGCGTGGCCCGGGCGGAGGTGAGCGCGCGCGGGACGTTGCGGGCCCGGTCGCCGGGGATCAGGTCGAAGGAGCCGGACTCGCCGGCGTCCACGGTGAGCTGGCGGCCGTCGGGCCACTCGGAGTCGGCGTGCCGCCCGGCCGCGGGGGTGCCGCCCTGGCCCTGGCTCCAGCGCGGCCGGCCGCCGGCGTCGGTCGGCAGCTGGCTGGCCAGGACCGGCGTGCGCAGGTCGGCCTCGATCAGCAGGACGTCCTTGCCGGTCTCCGCGAAGGAGGCGGCGAGGTTCACGGCCACCGCGGCCGCCGTCTCGCTGCTGCCGCGCGGCGCGACGACCAGGAGCCGGCGCCGGTCGGCGAAGCGGGCGTCGTAGGCGAGCCGGAAAGCCACCGAGCGGTACTCCTCGGCGAGCCGGGGGTCTGCCTCACCGGCGGCGAGCAGCGGCCCGCCGCCCGTACGGTCACGCGGCAGGTAGCCCAGGACGGGTGCGCGCAGGGCACGGGCCACGTCGCCCTCGGAGCGGGGTGCCGGGTCGAAGACCAGCCGGACCCAGGCGGCCAGCAGGCCGAGCGCGAGGCCGACGGCCGCGCCGAGTGCGAGGGACATGACGATGCCGGGGCCGTCGGTCGCGGTCGGCGGGGTTGCGGCGCTGGTGACCCGGCCCGGAGTCATGTCCAGGGCCTCAAGCTTGGTGATCTTGCTGTTGTAGCCGCCTACCTCGCTCTGCAGGTCGGTCTTGGAGGAGCTCGCGGCGTCGCGCCCGGAGCCGGCGGGCATCCGGGCGATCTCCTTGGAGAGCTCGTCGAGGTTCTTGGCGACGGGGTCGCGCTGGTCCTTGTAGCCCTTGACCATCTTGTCGCGCGTGGCGTCGAGGGACTCCAGCCGCTTCAGCAGGTAGGCGTCGGCCATCGCGTTGGCGCGCTTGGCGGCTTCCTTGGCGGAGTCCGCGGTGTACGTGAAGCGCAGCACCATGGTCTGCGGGGGGTTGGTCACCTGGAGGCCGGCGCGCAGGGCGGCGAAGTCCTTCGCGGACACACCGAGCTTCTTCGCCGCCTCGTTGGCGGTGGAAGAGCTGAGCGCGACCTGGCGCTCGGAGCCGACGTTGATCGCCTTGTCGGGGGCGAGGCTCGGGTTGAACGGGTCGTCGGTCGGCGCGCGCAGCACGACGTCAGCGGTGGCGACGTAGGTGTCGGCGGTGGATATGCCGAGGTAGACGCCGCCCAGCAGGCCGACGGCGATGCCCCCCGCGATCAGCCTGCGGTAGCGCAGGAGCTGCCGGAACTGGTCCCTCAGGAGGTCGGGTTCGTCGTCGGCCGGTGCCGCTGCCGGGCGGTTCGTCTCGATCACGGCCGGGATCCCCCAAGTGCTTCGTCCATCAGTGCGTCGATGCGGGCCAGCCCCGCTTCACGGCTCAGGTGCGCCGCGACGTGGCGCGGTCCGGCTGCCCCCAGTGCGTCCGCGGCCTCGGGGTCCTCCGCCAGGGCCCGTACGGCCTTCAGCAGGGCCTCCGGGTCCTCCGGCGGTACGAGCACCCCTGCGCCGGAGCGCTCCACCTCCTGGGCGGTCCCGCCCTCCGCCGCCACGGAGGCGACGACGGGCCGGCCGGTCTGGAAGTAGGAGGTGAGCTTCGACGGGACACTCATGTCCAGCACGGCGGCGTGCTGTGTGACCGCGAGAACGTCCGCCGCCGCGAGGATATCCGGGAACTCGCCGTCAGCGGCAGGGGGGATGATGTCCAGATTCGGCACGTCCGCGGAGAGGTCCGCGAGCGCGGAGCGCTGACTACCGTCCCCCATCAGGACGAAACGGACGTTCGGATCCAGTCGAGCGGCCCCCACGAGGACTTCGAGCCCCTGCTTGAGGCCCATGTTCCCGGAGTGCAGGACGACGGTCTCGCCGGGGCCCCACCCGAGGTGGCGGCGGGTCTCGCCGCGCGGCCTGGTGGGCTTGGGCACGTGCGACCAGTTGGGGACGAGGCGGATCCGGCCGGGGTCCACGCCCATGCCGACGACCCGCTCCACGAAGGTCTCGTGGATGACGCCGACGAGGGTGGCCCGCTTGAGGGCGTACGCCTCGGCGCGGCCGGCGAGCGCAGCGGCCTTGTCGCCACCGCTGATCCCGCTCTGCGCGGCGGCGGCTCCCATGAGGTCCTGGACCACGGGGACGTAGGGGGCTTTCCAGCGCGCCGCGAGCCGGGCGGCGAGCACTCCGCCGGCCAGGCTGGGCATCTGGGCGAGTACCGCGTCCGGCCTGGGCATCCGGGGCGGGGCCACCGCGCCGTGCAGCAGAATCGATCCTTCGAACAGGGCCCGCTTCACGGCGGTCTGCCGGGGCGGAACCGTGTGCGCACGCCGGTGCACGGTGACTCCCGCGCGCTGTTCCGTGCGCTGGAACGCCCCCTTGTACTCCGGTTCGAGCGACCACGCGGGATAGTGCGGCATGCCGGCGAGGACGTGTGTCTCGTGGCCGAGATCCGCCCAGTGCTCCGCGATCTGGGTGGCGTACGGGCCGATACCCGCGTGCTCCGGAGCGTAATTGGTGGAAACCAGCAGCATGCGCCGCTGACCGGATCTGGACACCGTGCGTCCCCTCTTCCCCTGGATGATGCGCACGTCACCCTATTCGTTCACCCGCATGATGCCGAACGCGCACGCTATTGTCTGCTAATCCGCCGCACCGGGGGGTGCGGCCGCTGGGGATGAAGAGATGACGGAGCGGTACATGTCCGACATTGGAGCGCCTGCGCGCCGACCGTATCGAGTCGGATATGCGCCGGGTGCCTACGATCTGTTCCACATCGGGCATCTGAATATCCTTCGGCACGCCCGGAGTCAGTGCGACTACCTGGTCGCCGGAGTGGTCTCCGACGAGATGGCCGAACTCGCCAAGGGGCGCCGCCCGATGATCCCGCTCGTGGAGCGCCTGGAGATCGTGCGCAGCGTCAAGTACGTCGACGCCGCCTTCGTCGAGACGGTCCCGGACAAGGTGGACACTTGGAAGCAGGTCCGCTTCGACGTGATCTTCAAGGGGGACGACTGGCGGGGCACTCCCAAGGGCGACAAGCTGGAGCGGGACTTCGCCGCCCACGGGGTCGACGTCGTCTACTTCCCCTACACCGTCCACACCTCCAGCACCCAGCTGCGCCGGGCGCTGGACGCGCTCGCGGAACCGGCCACCGTGCCGGGGCAGGTCACCGGCGAACGGCGCTGAGCTCCCGGAACCACTTGGCGAGGAAGGCCAGCAGGAACAGCGCGGCGACCGCGCCCAGTCCCGCGTATGCCCAGGCGAACAGCCTTCCGCCGCCGAGCAGCAGGAACACCAGGCAGAACACCCCGTAGTCCACGGGCAGCAGTGCCACCGCGCGCAGCGTCGACGGTGCGGCGGCGGGGCTTCCCGGGGCCGGCTGCGCCTTGAGCTTCTCGGTCAGCAGTCCGCCGAAGAAGGTGACGACGGCGGCGAACTGGAAGCCGAGCGGCACCAGCAGCCAGCCGTCGGCCGCCGTTCCGTACTGCCCGGGGAAGCGGTAGAAGGCGATCAGCACGCACGCGTGCAGCGCCGTGAGCTTCGCCGCGTCCACGACGTGGTCCAGCCACTCGCCGGCCGCGCTGCCGCCGCCCCGCAGCCGGGCCAGCTGTCCGTCGGCCGAGTCGAAGGCGAAGCCGACCGCGAGTGCGGCCCATACCGCGATCCCGAGCGCCCAGGAGGGTCCGGCCAGCGCGACCGCGGCCACCGCGGCGAAGCTGAAGGCGGCGCTGACCAGCGTCACCTGGTTCGGGGTGAGCCCGAGCGCGTACGAACCGGCGGCCAGGTAGCGCCCGACGGGCCGGTTGACGAACCGCGAGTAGAGCGACACCCCCTTCGCGGATTTCTGCGCCCCGCGCAGTTCTCGCAGCGCGGTCCCGACTCTGCCCATGCAGGGCTCCCCTCAGCGACGATGTCGAACACATCATCGCAGCACAGATGAGCGGGTCGGTTCCGGATGTCTGCGGACGTCCGGAAGAAGCAGTACGGACAGGTTGGCGGCGGCACTGAGGGCGGCCGCGGCCAGCAAGGGGGCGGTGACCCCGACTCCGGCGGCCAGCGGGGCGGCCACCGCCAGTCCCAGGGGCCGCGCGGCGAAGGAGATGAGGGTGTCGAAGGATCCGACCCGGCCCAGGGTCTCCAGCGGGATGCGCCGCTGCATCTCCGTCTCCCACAAAGGGCTGAGCACCCCCAGCCCGAACATGGCGCAGAAGAACGCGGCCGCGGTCACCGGGAGCGGCAGGCGCAGCGCGAAGGCGGTGAGCGGAAGCGCCTGGGCCGCGGCCCCGACGGCCACCCCGAACAGCGGCCGGTGCAGCGGCAGCCGCCCGGCCGTCCAGACGCCGGCGAGCATGCCGACCGTGCCGGTCTGGGCGATGACCACCCAGGAGCCCTCGCCGCCCAGGCTCTCCACGGCGATCACCGGGCCGAGGGTCAGGAGCAGACCGGCCGCCAGGTGCCAGACCCCGTGGGCCAGTACGTTGGCGAGGAACCATGGGTGGCGCCGGGTCTCGGCCCAGCCCGCGCGCAGTTCGGCGCCGAATGCGGGGCGCGGTGCGGTCCGCGGGACCGGGGCGGTGCGCAGGCCGCCGAGGGTGAGTGCGGAGAGGGCGAAGAGCGCCGCGGTGAGCAGTGAGGCCCAGCCGCCGCCGACGGTCAGTGCCAGCGAGCCGGCGGCCGCGGGGGCCGCGACGTTCGCCAGTCCGGTGGCCACCCCGAGCCGGGTGTTGACGCGCAGGCGCCCGTCCGCGGGCACCGCGGCCGCGACGAGCGTGCGCACGGCGGGCGTGCCGAAGGCCACCGCGGCCCCGGTCAGGGCGGCGAGCGCGGCGAGCTGCGGGATCCGGCCGTGGAGTCCGGTCAGGAGCAGCGCTCCCGTGGCCAGTTGGGCACCCGCCCGGACCAGGTCGGCGACGAGTACCACCCGCGGGGCGGGGAACCGGTCGGCGGCCACTCCGGCCACGGGTAGCAGGAGCAGCATGGGCAGCAGCTCGCTGGCGAGCACGAGGCCCAGGTCCCCCGACGAGCCGGCCCGCAGCAGGGCCAGTGTGAGGGTGGTGGGGACGAGGGCGGAGGCGAAGGCGGCGCAGGTGCGGCCCGCGAGCAGCCGCCGTATCGGCGTGGTCATGCCGGCAGATTATTTCGCTGGCGAATTATTCGTCAACGAAATATCTGCTGCGTCGCAGCGCGCCATAATGGCGCGCATGGGCAGAGAGGCGGCCGAGGGCCGTGACCGGGCGCCGGCGACGGACCCCGCCGAGGACTCCGTCGACCGGCACATCGCCCGGTGGGCCGGCAAAGTCCCCTTCGACGTGCCCACCGAAGCCGTCATCACCCGCATCCAGCTCCTCGCCAAACACGTCTCGCACGGCAAGGAGCGCGCCCTCGCCGAGACCGGGCTGCAGGCCTTCGAGTTCGAGACGATGCACCGGCTCGCCTCCCGCGGCGCACCCTGGCGGGCCCCCTCCGCCGAGCTCGCCGCCGAACTGCTGCTCTCCCCGGCCGGGATGACCGGCCGCCTCGACACCCTGGAGAAGTCCGGCCTGGTCCGCCGGCTGCGCGCCCCCGCCGACCGCCGCCGGGTCGACGTGGAGCTCACCGAGGAGGGTCACCGGCGATGGTCCGACGCCATGCGCTGGCGCGGCATCGCCGAGGCCGAGATGATCGATCCCCTCGACGACGCCGAACGCGACGCGCTCGCCGGTCTCCTCAAGCGGATGCTCCTGGCGGTCGAGACCCGCTGACCTTCAGCAACAGCACCGAGCGGGCCGGTACGGTCAGGCTCTCCCCGGCGCGGTGCCGGGTGCCGGGCACGGCGGCCTGCTCCTCCAGGGAGGTGTCCAGGACCAGTTCGTACTCCTCGGCCCACGGCGACCCCGGCAGCACCCACGCCGCCGCCCGGTCGCCGGCGTGGAGCAGGACGAGGAAGCTGTCGTCCGTCACCTGGCGGCCCCGCTGGTCACGGCCCGGGATGTCCCGCCCCGACAGGTACATCCCGAGCGCGGCCGCCGGGGCGTACCAGTCCCGTTCCGTCATCTCCACGCCCGCCGGCGTGAACCAGGCCAGGTCGCGCAGCCCGTCCGCGCCCTGCGGTCGGCCCGAGAAGAACGCTCGCCGCCGCAGCACCGGATGGGCGTGGCGCAACGAGATCAGCCGGGCCGTCAGCGCCAACAGCGACTGCCACGACGGATCCTCCAGCAGCGACCAGTCCACCCACCCCGTCTCGTTGTCCTGGCAGTAGGCGTTGTTGTTGCCGCCCTGGGTGCGGCCGAACTCATCGCCCGCCACCAGCATCGGCACCCCGGTCGACAGCAGCAGCGTGGTCAGCAGGTTGCGTAGCTGGCGGCGGCGGAGCGCACCGATGCGGGCGTCGTCGGTCTCGCCCTCCACCCCACCGTTCCACGAGCGGTTGTCGTGGGTCCCGTCCCGCCCTCCCTCGCCGTTCGCGTCGTTGTGCTTGCGCTCGTAGGAGACCAGGTCGCGCAGGGTGAAACCGTCGTGCGCGGTGACGAAGTTCACCGAGGCGTAGGGGCGGCGCCCGCCCCACGCGTACAGGTCGCTGGACCCCGACAACCGGTACCCGAGGTCGCGTACGTCGGGCAGGGCGCCCCGCCAGAAGTCCCGCACGGCGTCCCGGTAGCGGTCGTTCCACTCGGTCCACAGCGGCGGGAACGCCCCCACCTGGTAGCCGCCCGAACCCACGTCCCACGGTTCGGCGATCAGCTTCACCCGCCGCAGCACGGGGTCCTGGGCGATCACCGCCAGGAACGGGGACAACATGTCCACGTCGTGCATCGAGCGGGCCAGCGCCGCGGCCAGGTCGAAGCGGAAGCCGTCCACCCCCATCTCCGTGACCCAGTAGCGAAGCGAGTCGGTGATGAGCCGCAGCACGTGCGGACGCCCTGCGTGCAGGGTGTTGCCGCATCCCGTGTAGTCGGCGTACCGGCGCTGGTCGGACTGGAGCCGGTAGTAGCCCCGGTTGTCGAACCCGCGCAGCGACAGCGTGGGGCCCAGCTCGCCCGCCTCCGCCGTGTGGTTGTAGACGACGTCGAGGATCACCTCGATCCCGGCCGCGTGCAGCGCCCGCACCATCCGCTTGAACTCGCCGACCTGCTGCCCGGCCGTACCGCTCGACGAGTACCCCGCGTGCGGGGCGAAGTAGCCCACCGAGTTGTAGCCCCAGTAGTTGCGCAGCCCCTTGCGCAGCAGGTGGTCCTCGTGCGCGAACTGGTGCACCGGCAGCAGCTCCACCGCCGTCACGCCCAGCTTCACCAGGTGTTCGACCGCCGCCGGATGGGCCAGGCCCGCGTAGGTGCCGCGCAGCTCCTCGGGAACACCCGGATGGCGCATCGTGAAACCGCGCACGTGCAGCTCGTAGATCACCGAATCGGCCCAGGGCGTCTTCGGCCGGACGTCGTCCGCCCAGTCGTCGTCATCCTGCACGACCACGCCCTTGGGAACGAACGGAGCCGAGTCCCGGTCGTCGCGCACGGTGTCCGCGATGTACTGCTGCGGCCAGTCCCGCACGTGCCCGTACACCTCGGGCGGCAGCGTGAAGTCCCCGTCGACGGCCCGCGCGTAGGGGTCCAGGAGCAGCTTCGCCGGATTGTGCCGGACCCCCGTCCAGGGATCCCAGCGGCCGTGCACTCGGAAGCCGTACCGCTGCCCCGGGCGCACGCCCGGCACGAAGCCGTGCCAGATCTCGTGCGTGAGCTCCGTCAGGACGCAGGCCGTCTCGGCACCGTCCTCGTCGAAGAGGCACACCTCCACCGCCTCCGCGCCCTGCGCCCACACGGCGAAGTTGGTGCCCGCGGTCCCGTCCGGACCCTGGTGGAAGCGGGCCCCCAGGGGATGCGAGGACCCCGGCCACACCGCGGGGGCCGGGCGCGCCTGCGCCGCGGCGACCAGCCCCCTGACCTGGCCGTTGGTCCGGTCGTCCGGCCGTCCGTTCGGCTGATGGCCCAGTGGGCCGCCCGGTCGGCCGTCGACGTGCGGTACGGGCGGCGCCTGCCCGCTCCCTACCGTTCCGACGGCGTTGCTGACGGCTTCCACCGCCTCCTGCTCGGCTGCGCTCGACACTGCCCGCCTCCACGGCTCTTCGGTACCTGCGGGGGGAGGGGGAGTGTGTGGCCCCGGCGTCCCGGCCCGGGCCCGCCCCCGTCTGGTCCTTCCCACTGTTCTGCCCGGACTGTTCTGCCCGGAACGTGGACCGCGCTCACGTTTCCCCCGGAGGACCCGGTCGTTGGAGGAGACGTGACACTTCTGACGAGGCGGGCAGGGGCGGGAATGGCCGCCGTGGCGGTGTGGGCGGGCCTGCTGGCCGGGTCGGCGGGCTGCACCCGGGACGGAAAGTCGCCCGTCGAGATCCAGCTCCCCGGCAGAGTGCGCTCGCCGGACGAGGCCATCCGCATCACCCCCGGCGACAACGCCAAGGACGTCCCGGCCGACGGGCGGCTGACGGTCACCGTGCCCGAGGGCCGGCTGGAGCGGGTGAAGGTGACCAAGGTGGAGGACGCACAGGCGGAGGAGGTTCCCGGCGCCATCGCCGCCGACGGGCTCAGCTGGAGCCCCACCCCGCAGGCCGGCCGGCTGGCCCTCGCCGCCAAGTACACCGTGGACGCCGTCGCCCTCGACGGGCACAACCGCCGCCAGGCCCGTCACACCACCTTCACCACCTACGTCCCCGAGGAGCGGTTCATCGGCTACTTCAAGCCGGAGAACCGCTCCACCGTCGGCACCGGCATGATCGTCTCCTTCAGGTTCAGCCGCGCCATCGAGCGGCGCGCCGAGGTGGAGCGCGCCATCCGGGTCACCTCCGACCCGGCCGTGGAGGTCGCCGGCCACTGGTTCGGCAGGGAACGCCTCGACTTCCGGCCCAAGCAGTACTGGAAGCCCGGCACCAAGGTCACCGTGCAGGTGGCCCTGCGCGACGTCGAGGGCGCCCCCGGCTCGTACGGGATCCAGTCCAAGACCGTCACCTTCACCGTCGGGCGCTCCCAGATCTCCACCGTGGACGCGGCCGCCCACACCATGGAGGTGCGCCGGGACGGGGAGCTGTTGTCGACCGTGCCGATCAGCGCCGGAGCGCCCAAGACCACCACCTACAACGGGAAGATGGTGGTGATGGAGCTCTTCGACGTCACCCGGATGAACGGCCAGACCGTCGGGTTCGGCGGCGAGTACGACATCCCCGACGTCCCCCACGCCATGCGGCTGACCAGCTCCGGGACCTTCCTCCACGGGAACTACTGGTCAAGTCCCGACACCTTCGGCACCACCAACGTCAGCCACGGCTGCGTGGGACTGCGCGACGACAAGGGCGGCGGCTCCGACACCCCGGCGGGCTGGTTCTTCGACCGGACCCTGATCGGGGATGTGGTGGAGGTCGTCAACTCGCAGGACAAGACGGTCGCCGCCGACAACGGACTGGGCGGTTGGAACATGTCCTGGGCGGACTGGGTGGCCGGCTCCGCCGTCGGCTGAACGGCGCACGGCCTCCCCGCAAGAGTGACTCGTGTGATCAAAATGCCGTAGCGCAGAGTGTCCGCGCCGCCTGCCGCCGATCCCTGCCCCCAGCCTGTCAGGGCAGATCAGGGCAGCAGGGAACGGACGGAGCGTCATGCAAGCAAGGAAGTGGACCCTCGGGCTCGCGATCGGCGCCGTGCTGGCCGCCGCGACCCCCGCGGCCGGCGCCCCCGCGGCCGGCGCCGACCGGCCGGTGGCGGCCCGGGCGCCGTTGCCCGGCGGGCTCGGTCCGTGCGTCCCGGGCAACTGCCCGGTCCCGTACCCACCGGTCAACAGCGACGGCGTCCTGCGCGGCCGGGACAACGGCATCAACATCTTCGCCGGCGGCGACTTCCGGGTCCGGGGGAGGGCCTCCGAGGCCGAGGGCCGCCTCGTCGTCCTCGGCGACTTCGACCAGGACAAGCTGGCGGGCGGCGACAGCCGCTACAACGTCGGGATCGTCGGCGCCGGATCGCTCGTGCCGCCGCCCGACGGGGCCGACTTCCTCACCACCGGCGGGGACGTCACCGTCGCCGAGGGCGAACGCCTCCTCGCCGACGGCGGTGTGGTCCGCCACGCAGGCGCGCTCACCGGCGTGGTGACCGGTCGCCTGGCCCCCGACCCGGCCGCGGTCACCCCGTACGCCGGACTGCGCGACCGGCTCAGCGCCGCCAGCCAGTGCTACGCCCGGGTCGACGGGCGGCCCCGCCCGGCCACCGGCACCGTCGTCAACAGCGGCTTCGAGACCCTGTTCACCGGCGACGGCACCTCGGCGCTCCAGGTCTTCAACGTCGACGCGAACCTCGTCGGCAACGGGGGCGGCCAGCAGGGCATCCGGTTCGCCCGCATCCCGGCGACGGCCACCGTCCTGGTGAACGTGCTGGGCGCCACCCGCACGATCAACACCTACAGCGGCGGCATCGCGGACACGGATCCGCTCAACGCCTACCGCGACCGGCTGCTGTGGAACTTCCCGGACGCCACCACCGTGAACCTGACCGGCGGCGGCCAGTTCCAGGGCAGCTTCCTGATGGGGCAGCAGAGCTCCGAGACCACGATCACCCTGCCCGGCATCAACGGCCGCTTCTTCACCACCGGCTCCGTCACCCACGGCAGCGACACCACCGGGGGCGGCGGCCAGGAGTTCCACGCCTACCCCTTCAACGGGAACCTGCCCGACTGCGGCGGCCCCGTCCCGGTGACCGGTGCGGTCTCCGTCCTCAAGCGGGACGGAGCGACGGGCGCGGCGCTCGCGGGAGCGCGGTTCGAACTGTGGCGGGAGAGCAACGGCACCGCGGGCCTGCAGACCACCGGCCCGGGCGCCGACACCCTGGTCGCCGGGTGCACCACGCCGGCCGACGGCCTGTGCGAGCAGACCACCGGGCTCGGCACGTACTACTGGCGCGAGACCCAGGCGCCCCCCGGCTACGAGCTGCCGGACCAGCCGGTCCACGAGCTGACGCTGACCGCCGAGAACGCGCAGGCCGGCGTCCGCCACGAGGCGGACAACCGGCGCACCCCCGAGCCGCCGGACGGCGCCCGGGTGGTGCTGCGCAAGACGGACCGGGAGACGGGCCTGCCGCTGGCCGGAGCGCGGTTCGAACTGTGGCGGGAGAGCAACGGCACCGCCGGGCTCCAGCCCGTCACCCCGGGCGGTGACACCCGGCTCGACGGCGCCTGCGTCACCGACGCCCAGGGCACCTGCACCGTGGAGCTGCCGGTCGGCCGGACGTACTACTGGCGGGAGACCGCGGTCCCGGCCGGATACGAACCGCCGCAGGACCCGGTCACGGCCTTCGACCTGACCCAGGGCGACGTGGCCGACGGGATCGTCGTCGCCGTCCCCAACACCCGGAGCGAGCGGTACGAGGGCTCCATCCGGGTCCTGAAGAAGGACGCCAAGACCGGGCGGCCGCTGCGTGGCGCGGTCTTCGAGGTGTGGCAGGAGACCAACGGCACCGCCGGCCTGCAGACCCGCGGCATCAACGCCGACCGCCGGGCCGCGGACGGCTGCGCCACGGACCGCGGCGGGGTCTGCGACTTCGGCCCGCTGCCCGAGGGCTGGTACTACCTCGTCGAGACGGCCGTGCCCGAGGGCTACGCGCTGCCCGCCGACCGGGTGACCGGGCCGCTGCGGCTGGACGGCGGCACCCCGGACCGGCGGCTCGTGGTCACGCTCCGGAACGAGCGCGACAGCCACGGCAAGGGCAAGGGCGAGCACGGCAAGGGCGAGCACGGCAAGGGCGAGCACCCGAAGGACGCGAAGGGTCCCCGGGACTGACTCCCCGGCCCAGTACGACGGACGGAGCGACATGAAAGCCAGGACGACGGCGGTACGGCCCATCGGTCTCGCCACCGCGGTGGTGTTCGCCGCGGCGGGCCCGGCCCTTGCCGCTCCGCCGGCGGCACCATCACCCGGCACCGCCCGGGTGGTGCTGCGCAGCACGGACGCGGACACCGGAACACCCCTGCCGGGGGCCCGGTTCGAGCTGTGGCGCGAGACCAATGACCGGGCCGGCCTCCAGAGCACCGGCCCGGCCGGCGACGAACGGCAGGCCGCCGGCTGTGCGACCGGCGCGACGGGCCTGTGCACGGTGGAGCTGGCGACGGGCGAGACGTACTACGCGGTGCAGGTCGCGGTCCCCACCGGCTACCAGCGGCCCGACGAGCCGTTCGCCGGCTTCGACCTGCGCGAGGCCGCCGCCCGGGAGGGGCTCGTCGTCAACGTTCCCAACCGCAGCCGGGACGCTGTCTATAGCGGCGGGATCCAGGTCCGCAAGCGGGACGGGAAGACCGGTGCGCCGCTGCACGGCGCGGTGTTCGAGATCTGGAAGGAGACCAACGGCACCTCCGGCCTGCAGACCGCGGGCCTCGACGCCGACCTGCGCCCGAGGGCCGGCTGCGCCACCGACGCCGACGGCACGTGCGACTTCGAGGGGCTCGCCGACGGGTCGTACTTCCTGGTGGAGAAGGACGTCCCCGAGGGCTATGTGATGCCGGGAAACCCGGTGGCCGGCCCCTGGCGGCTGGACGGCGCATCCGGCCGCCGGATCGTCCTGACCGTCTACAACAAGCGTGCCGAGCAGATCCCCACCGTGGGCGCGGACGACGGCCGCCGGGCCCGGACCGCGCGCTCCGGTGCGCCGCCGGAGTGACCTCCTCACCCCGGCGGCGCAGCAGCGCGCGCCGTACCCCGGCCTCCCGGGTTGGCTGGTCCGTGACCGTCGCGTTCACAGACCGGAGGAGGCCCGGATGGCCGTACGTCACAGGAGCGGCCCGATAGCGCGGATGGCCCTGCTCGGCACCCTGCTCGCACTGTCGGGGCCGCTCGCGGTCCCGGCGGCCGCCGCGGCGGAACCGGAGAGCGCGTGCACCGCGGGCACCGGCCCCTACCAGCGGGAGCTGGAGGACCACCTGGGCCGGCCGGTCGACGGGGTGCAGTCCACCGCGGACTGCTACGCCGTCCGCGCCTTCCAGCGCACGAACGGCATCAGCCCCGCCGACGGCTACCCGGGAGTCGCCACCTATCGCACGATGCTCGTCGTGACGGCCCGCCCCGACCCCAACGCCGCGGGCGACTGCCCCGAACGCGAACACCGCGTCACCTGCGTGGACCTGGACCGCCAACTGCTGTGGGTGCAGAGGGGGGCCAGGATCGTCTTCCCGCCCGTGCCCATCCGGACCGGGCGGGACTACCAGGAGACCCGTACCGGCTGGCACGAGGTGTACTGGCGCAACAAGAACCACGTCTCCACGCTCTACGGCACCCCCATGCCGCACGCCCAGTTCTTCGACGGGGGCCAGGCCCTGCACGGTTCACCCGGCTCCCTCTACACCACCGGCGGTTCGGCCGGCTGCGTCAACCTCACCGAACCGGACGCGGCACGCCTGTGGGACCTGCTGACCGAGGGCGACGCCGTCTACGTGTGGGGCACTAAACCGGGTACCGAGGACTGATCCGCAAGCCGTCCCGGCGGGCTCAGGGCACTTGGGACGGAACGGTGACACGACCGTGGCTCAACGTAATCCTCCCGTGTGATTTCCTTTCGGCATGCGCGCGACCGTCCGTGCGCGGGGGACATGGGGAGAGCACGAGTGAACCTGCAGCCGATACGCGGCCGCGCCCGGGCGGGCCTGCCGGCCCTTCTGCTGGGAGCGGCCCTGCTGTTCACCACCGCCTGCGGCGGTGGAGGCGGAAAGGGCAACGGCAGCGGCAGCGACAACGCCGGGGGTGGGGGCCGGACCGGTACCGAGGCTTCGACGGCTGTCGTCAGCGTCAAGCCCGACGACGGGGCCAAGGAGGTCGCCACCAGCGGCGTCCTGAAGATAACGAGCACCGGTGGCAAACTCAGCACCGTGACCGTCGCCGACACCAAGGGCAACGCGGTCGAGGGCAAGCTCTCCGACGACGGCGCGAGCTGGGAACCGGTCCGCCACCTGGCCTCGGCCACCGAGTACAAGGTGCACGCGGTCGCCAAGGACGAGGCCGGCCGGGAGTCCGCCAAGGACACCACCTTCACGACCCTCACCCCGACCAACACCTTCGTGGGCCACTACACGCCCGAGGACGGCTCGACCGTCGGCGTGGGCATGCCCGTCTCGATCAACTTCACCCGTGGCATCACCAACCCCGAGGCCGTCGAGAAGGCCATCACCGTGACGGCCGAACCGGCCGTGCCGATCGAGGGCCACTGGTTCGGCAACGACCGCCTCGACTTCCGCCCCGAGAACTACTGGGCCGCGGGCACCAAGGTCACCGTCAAGCTCGCCCTCGACGGCGTCGAGGGCCGCCCGGGGGTCTACGGCAAGCAGACCCGTACGGTCACCTTCACCATCGGCCGCTCCCAGATCTCGACGGTCGACGCGGCCGCCCACACGATGCAGGTCGTCCGTGACGGCCAGGTCCTCAAGGACCTCCCGATCACCGCGGGGGCCCCGTCGACCACGACCTACAACGGCCAGATGGTCATCAGCGAGAAGTACAAGGTCACGCGGATGAACGGCGCGACCGTCGGCTTCGGCGGCGAGTACGACATCTCCGACGTCCCGCACGCCATGCGCCTGTCGCAGTCGGGCACCTTCGTGCACGGCAACTACTGGGCCCCCTCCAGCACCTTCGGCTCGGCGAACGTCAGCCACGGCTGCGTCGGGCTCAAGGACGTCCGCGGTGCGGGTGACTCCAAGCAGCCCGCTGCCTGGTTCTTCAACGAGTCGCTGATCGGCGACGTGGTCGTCGTGAAGAACTCCAAGGACAAGCAGATCGCCCCGGACAACGGCCTCAACGGCTGGAACATGCCGTGGGCGGAGTGGATCGCATAGCGGTCCCGCGCACGACGCGCACGTGATCCGGGTGGCCCGGTGCTGTGACCCACGGCACCGGGCCACTTCACGTTAACCGGCGCTAACCTGACCCGTATGACCATCTCTCTCGAAGTCTCCGAAGGCGTCGGCACCATCCGCCTGGACCGGCCGCCCATGAACGCCCTGGATATCGCCACCCAGGACCGGCTGCGCGAGCTCGCGGTGGAGGCGGCCGACCGGGCCGACGTCCGTGCGGTCGTCCTCTACGGCGGCGAGAAGGTGTTCGCGGCGGGCGCGGACATCAAGGAGATGCAGACGATGGACCACGCGGCGATGGTCGTCCGGTCCCGCGCCCTCCAGGACGCCTTCACCGCCGTCGCCCGCATCCCCAAGCCCGTCGTCGCGGCGATCACCGGCTATGCGCTGGGCGGCGGTTGCGAACTCGCGCTGTGTGCCGACTACCGGATCGCCGCCGACAACGCCAAGCTCGGCCAGCCCGAGATCCTGCTCGGCCTGATCCCGGGCGCGGGCGGCACCCAGCGGCTGTCCCGGCTGGTCGGCCCCTCCCGGGCCAAGGACCTGATCTTCACCGGCCGCATGGTCAAGGCCGACGAGGCGTTCACGCTGGGCCTGGTCGACCGGGTGGTGCCCGCCGGCGAGGTCTACGAGCAGGCGCACGCCTGGGCGTCGAAGCTCGCGCAGGGGCCCGCGATGGCGCTGCGCGCCGCGAAGGAGTGTGTGGACGCGGGCCTGGAGGCCGACATCGACACCGGGCTCACCATCGAACGCAACTGGTTCGCGGGCCTGTTCGCCACCGAGGACCGTGAGCGCGGCATGCGCAGCTTCGTCGAAGAGGGCCCGGGCAAGGCGAAGTTCGTCTGAGCCGGCCGGGCGGTCCTCCCTGGGGGTGGATTAGCCAGGCCTTAAGGCAACCTTAAGGAGAATGGCCGATCAACTCGCCGTGATCATTTTCACGTGGTGCGTCACACCAGGTCAGGGCCCGGTTTCGGGTCGTCCTGCCGCCTCGCGCGCAGGACGGGGCACCCCCTTGGATTTGTTGAATCCGGGGGGTGTTTTCCTGTGGAACGGCCCGGAGGGGCGGGGCGGCCCTCCATGATGGGTGCATGGCGGGCCTGGAGGGTGTGGAACAGCCGCGGCAACGCGGTGGTGCTTCGGCGGTACGGCTCACTACGGCCGCCGAGGAGGAACAGGGCCTCAAGGCGTTGGAGCTGTACGGGAACCCGGCCGAGGCGGAAGTGACGCTGCCGTCCCTGCCGGAGTCGGCCGGAACCGCGCGTCGGCTCACCCAGTGCGTGGTGATCCGCCTCTGGGGCCTCTCGCCGCAGATCTCCGAGCACGCCGTCCTGCTGGTCTCGGAACTCGTCGGCAACGCGGTCCGCCACACCGGCGCCCGCTCCTTCGGCTTACGCATGCTGCGCCGACGCGGCTGGGTCCGGGTGGAGGTGCGCGACCCCTCGCGCGGACTGCCCTGTCTGATGCCGGTGCACGAACTGGACACTTCCGGCCGCGGTCTCTTCCTCGTCGACAAGCTGTCCGACCGCTGGGGTGCCGACCTGTTGCCCCGCGGGAAGATCACCTGGTTCGAGATGCGGGTGGCCGATCGCCAGAATGCCTGAAGCCCCCGGCTCGCCGTGTGGGCGCTGTGGGGGCTTCATGGGTGCGCCGAGGATCGAAGGGGGTGTGATCCTCGGCGTGGTGACTTCGCTCGGGTCAAGGGGAAGTCGTGGCTCCGACTATGACAGACGAGGGCTCGAACGCCAAAAGTCCCTACTTGGACATAAGTGTGCAAATCGCAAGAGTTTCTCTCTAAATCCTAGGTGAGGTGGGCCACTCACCTCGCATTCGATGAATAACTATCGACTGCTCTGAGTAAATCGTTGATCACGTGGCGGATGGGGGGCTCGCTCCGCCTCATCCATGAACGCCGCAAAATGGGTCAATCATTACCTTCCGGGCTATCCGCCCCTTAAATGGGCAGGTGCTCTCACAACCAGGCCGCCGCGCGGCCCTGCGTGCCGCTCTGCGGGCAGCCGGTCTCGGCGCGGCCGGCGCCGCGGCCGCCGGCCTGGCCGCCGGCTGCGGCCCGGGCCGCCCGGCCGCCGGGCCCTCCTCGCCACCCCCCGCCCCGTCCCGCCCGGCCAAGCCCGCCCGGGCGCCGGCCCCCGCCGTCCCGCGCCGGTTCGCGGGGCAGCCCGTGGAGATCGGCCACGGTCCGCGCGACCGCGCCCGGGTCGCCCTCACCTTCCACGGCAACGGGGAGCCCGCCCTCGCGCGCGCGGCGCTGGACGAGGCGGAGAAAGGGGGAGCGCGCGTCACCGTCCTGGCGATCGGCTCCTGGCTCGACGCCCACCCCGGCATGGCCCGCCGGATCCTCGACGGCGGTCACGAACTCGGCAACCACACCCAGCGCCATCTCGCGATCAACGACATGGCCGAGGCGGAGGCCTACGCCGAGATCACCGACTGCGCCCAGCGCCTCAAGCGGCTCACCGGCTCCATCGGCACCTGGTTCCGTCCCTCCGGGACGCAGTACGCGACCCCCCTGGTCCAGAAGCTGGCCCAGCGGGCCGGCTACCCGCACGTCCTCTCGTACGACGTCGACTCCCTCGACTTCACCTCGCCCGGCGCCGCGGCCGTCACCCGCAACGTCACCGGGACGATCCTGCCCGGATCCGTGGTGAGCCTGCACTTCGGCTACGCGGACACGGTCGACGCGTTGCCTTCCCTCCTCGAAGAACTCGCGCGCCGCAAGCTGCGCGCGGTGACCACCACGGAGCTGCTGACGCCATGAAGACCAACCGCCTTCCCCGGAATACCGGCGTGCTGCTGGCCGCTCTGGTCCTCGCCGCCCTGGCCGGCTGCGGGTCGGCCGGAAAGGGGCCCGCCGAGGCGCTCGGCACCAAGGGCCCGGCCGCACCCGCCAAGGCCGTACCGGCCGCCCCGCCCGGGCTGCCCGGAATGCCGCCCCTGCTGGATCCGAACGACGTCTACGCGGCGGACCGGCCGGGCAAACTCTCCCCGGTGGTCAAGGACTTCCCGTCCCGCGTCTACGTGCCGAACACCAACTCCAACACGGTGTCCGTCATCGACCCGGAGACCTACCAGGTCATCGACACCATCCCGGTCGGGGTCCAGCCCCAGCACGTCGTCCCCTCCTGGGACCTGAAGACCCTGTGGGTCAACAACAACCGGGGCCACACGCTCACGCCGATCAACCCTGCGACCGGCGAGGCCGGCAAGCCCGTCGAGGTGCACGACCCGTACAACCTGTACTTCACGCCCAACGGCAAGTACGCGGTCGTCATGGCTTCGATGGACCAGGAGCTCGTCTTTCGCGACCCGCACACCATGGACCGCGTGAAGACCGTCCCGGTGACCTGTTACGGAGTCAACCACGCCGACTTCTCCGCCGACGGCCGCTACTTCATCGTCAGCTGCGAGTTCTCCGGCGAACTCCTCAAGGTCGACACCGAGCGGATGGAGGTCGTCGGCCAGCAGAAGCTGCCGTTCGAGGGCGCGATGCCCCAGGACGTCAAGGTCTCCCCGGACGGCAAGACCTTCTATGTGGCCGACATGATGGCGCACGGCATGTGGGTGCTCAGCGGCGACACGTTCGAGACGCCCAAGCTGCTGCCCACCGGCGAAGGCTGCCACGGGCTCTACGTGAGCCGCGACTCCAAGGAGATGTACGTCTCCAACCGCGGCGAGGGCACCATCTCCGTCTACAACTTCCCGCAGAAGAAGCTCACCAAGAAGTGGACGCTGCCGGACGGCGGCAGCCCCGACATGGGAGGCGTCTCCGCCGACGGCAAGGTGCTGTGGCTGTCCGGGCGCTACGACTCCGAGGTGTACGCGATCGACACCGTGACGGGCAAGCAGCTCGCCCGGATCCCGGTGGGCGGTGGCCCCCACGGACTCGCCGTCTACCCGCAGCCCGGCCGCTACTCGCTCGGCCACACCGGCATCTTCCGGTAGGCGGGATCCCCGGCCGCCGCCGGTGCGGCCGGGGAGCGGAGGGCCCGGCCCCGGGGCGTCCGCCCGACAGGGGTGGCGCTACCCTGGGCCGGTCAGCAAGCACCAAGAAGGGGTGGACCCAGTGGCGGACATCGAGAGCGCACGGGCTACGTTCGACAGGTTCGACGTGAACGGTGACGGCTTCGTCACGGCCGACGAGTACAGCGCCGCGATGCGCGCGATGGGCGACGTCCACGTGACCCCGGCCGTCGCGGACTCCGTCGTCGCGGCCAAGGACGCCAACGGCGACAAGCTGCTGAGCTTCGACGAGTTCTGGGCCTCCCTGAACAAGTAGTCCCCGGCCTCCCGCCCGGCCCCCGAGGCCCGGGCGGGAGTACGCGTCAGACGGACGGTCCGGGCGGGTCCTCCATGTCGCCGACCTCGGCGAGGGCCTCCTCCAGCCAGGTCAGCCAGAACGTCTCCAGGGCGATCCCGCCGTGCAGCACGAGCCGGCGCAGCCGGTCCGCCACGGCGTCGCGCCCCGGCGGGAAGTCCTTCTCCTCGATGGCCTCGTACTGCGCCAGCTGGCGCCGGTGCAGGTCCAGATGACGCCGCAGCTCGGGGCCGAGGCCCTGTGGCCCCACCACGCCGGCCGCCCGGATTCGCAGCAGCAGCGGATCGCGCATCGGCTTCGGGTCCTGGCTCTCCGCCACCCACCGGGCGAGCTCCGTGCCGCCCGCGGGCAGCACCTCGTACTCCTTCTTCTGACCCCGCACGGGCGCCTCGCTCGGCAGCGCGCGGATCAGCCCGGCCTCCTCCAGCCGCCCGAGCTCGCGGTAGATCTGCTGGTGCGTCGCCGACCAGAAGTACCCGATCGACTTGTCGAACCGCCGGGTCAGCTCCAGCCCGGACGAGGGCTTCTCGAGCAGGGCGGTGAGGATGGCGTGCGGCAGGGACATGCCGCCATCCTAGGTTCGCCGCGGTCCGGGCAGCGCGACCACCTCCGCACCACCCTCCCCGTACGGGCCAGGCCCGGTGGCGGGCGCCCGGCACGCTGCGCAGGCTGGGTGCGTGACTGCCGACGAGAACACCGCGAACCGCCCGCACTACGCCGACCTCACCGCCGTCTACGTCAACTGCACGCTCAAGCGCTCGCCCGAGACCAGCAACACCGAGGGCCTGATCGACAAGAGCCGAGCGGTGATGGAGTCCGCGGGCGCCCGCACCTCCCTCATCCGTGCCGTCGACCATGACATCGCGACGGGCGTCTGGCCGGACATGACCGAGCACGGCTGGGAGAGCGACCAGTGGCCCGTCCTCTACAGCCAGATCATGGACGCCGACATCCTGGTCCTGTGCGGGCCCATCTGGCTCGGCGACAACAGCTCCGTGATGAAGAAGGTGATCGAGCGGCTCTACGCCTGCTCCTCGCTGCTGAACGAGCACGGCCAGTACGCCTACTACGGCCGGGTCGGCGGAGCGCTGATCACCGGGAACGAGGACGGCGTCAAACACTGCGCCATGAACGTCCTCTACAGCCTCCAGCACCTCGGCTACGCGATCCCGCCGCAGGCCGACGCGGGCTGGATCGGCGAGGCCGGCCCGGGCCCGTCCTACCTGGACCCCGGCTCGGGCGGCCCCGAGAACGACTTCACCAACCGCAACACCGCCTTCATGTCCTGGAACCTCATGCACCTGGCGGCGCTGCTCAAGCGCTCCGGCGGCATCCCGGCGCACGGCAACCAGCGCTCCCTGTGGGACGCCGGCTGCCGCTTCGACTTCCCCAATCCCGAGCACCGATGAGTCCGGGCCCGGGGCGCGAAGGCCTCGGGCCGGGCCGTCCGCGGCCGGTTCAGTGCGCGATGTCCACCACGAACCGCTCGGGCGAGTGCAGGCTGTAGGCGCGGTAGTACGGAAGGGTGTCGAAGGCGGCGCCGAAGGTCACGTACCCCTCGTAGTCGCCCGTCATGGCGAGCCCCTTGAGCTTGGTGAGGTAGATCCTCTGAAGCTTGGGGCCGTGGTACACGCTCTCGCCCGCGTCGTCGTGCGCGGCGGCGGGGTTGAGCCTGATCTCCAGGAAGTACGTCCCGGCCAGAGGCACGGGCTTGCCGGAGCCGTCGTACCTCAGCTGTGCGACGGGCGTGACGGTCACCGTGGGCGTGTACCCCTCCAGGTCGACGACGATCCGGTCGTATCCGGAGTGCCCGCCCCAGCGGGCGTTCACGACGAGCGGGGTCGGGACCTCGGTGGAGGCGAGTGAGGAGGCGGAGGCGGGCGAGGCGAACGCCAGTCCGGCGGCGAGCAGCGCGCCGGAGGCCAGAGCCACGAACCGCCGGAGACGTGTGTGGATCATGTTGTCCCCCCGATTCTCAAGAGACGGGGACTGATGGCACCACCTGGGACGCCGCTCCGGGCTCCTCCGGTTCCACCGGGTGGACGGTGTACCGGACGCCGCAGGGGCTCGGCGCAACCCGCGCCGGGCCCCTGCGGTCACCAGGAGGGCATCAGCACTCGATGACGTTGACCGCGAGGCCGCCGCGGGCGGTCTCCTTGTACTTGACCTTCATGTCGGCGCCGGTCTCCTTCATGGTCTTGATGACCTTGTCGAGGGAGACCTTGTGCGAGCCGTCGCCGCGCATCGCCATCTTGGCGGCGGTGACGGCCTTGACCGCGGCCATGCCGTTGCGCTCGATGCAGGGGATCTGGACCAGTCCGCCGACCGGGTCGCAGGTCAGGCCCAGGTTGTGCTCCATGCCGATCTCGGCGGCGTTCTCGACCTGCTCCGGCGTGCCGCCCAGCACCTCGGCGAGGGCGCCGGCCGCCATCGAGCAGGCCGATCCCACCTCACCCTGGCAGCCGACCTCGGCGCCGGAGATCGACGCGTTCTCCTTGAACAGCATGCCGATCGCGCCCGCGGCGAGCAGGAAGCGGACCACGCCGTCCTCGTCCGCGCCCGGCACGAAGTTCATGTAGTAGTGCAGCACGGCCGGCAGGACGCCCGCGGCGCCGTTCGTCGGGGCCGTCACGACCCGGCCGCCCGCCGCGTTCTCCTCGTTGACCGCCATCGCGTAGATCGTCGTCCACTCGCTGCGGTGCATCATCGGGTCGCCCTCGGTGCGCAGCTGGCGCGCCGTGGAGGCGGCGCGGCGCTTGACCCGCAGGCCGCCCGGGAGGATGCCCTCGCGGGACATGCCGCGCGAGACGCAGGACTGCATGACGCGCCAGATCTCCAGGAGGCCCTCGCGGATCTCCTCCTCCGTACGCCAGGCCTTCTCGTTCTCCAACATCAGGGAGGAGATCGACAGGCCGGTCTCGTCGGCCAGCCGCAGCATCTCGTCACCGGAGCGGAAGGGGTACTTCAGCACCGTGTCGTCGAGCTTGATCCGGTCCTCGCCCACCGCGTCCTCGTCGACGACGAAACCGCCGCCGACCGAGTAGTAGGTCTTCTCCAGCAGAGGGGTGCCGGCCTCGTCGTACGCGAAGAGCGTCATGCCGTTCGCGTGGTACGGCAGGGACCGCCGGCGATGCAGGATCAGCTGGTTCGGCTCGTCGAAGGCGATCTCGTGGACGTCGCCTATCTCCGCCCCGAGCAGCCGCAGGCGGCCGCTCCTGCGGATGCGATCCACCTCGTCGTCCGCCGTCTCCACGTCCACGGTGCGGGGGGAGTGGCCTTCCAGACCGAGCAGCACGGCCTTGGGCGTGCCGTGGCCGTGGCCGGTCGCGCCGAGGGAGCCGAAGAGCTCTGCCCGCACGGAGGCCGTCTGGGCGAGCACGCCGTCCTTCTTCAGTCGCGTCACGAACATGCGCGCGGCGCGCATCGGACCGACCGTGTGGGAGGAGGAGGGACCGATGCCGATGGAGAAGAGGTCGAAGACGGAGATGGCCACGGTGGCGGACTCCCTTGTCTGCTCGTGGGGTGGGAGGGGGCAGGAGAGGCGGATTGTTCAGATTTTGTCCGACAGACGAGCTTAACGCGGTGCGGTGAACGTCCTGGCTGCCGGACGAGGTGGGAAGGATTACGTGGACAGGTCGGGAAGGTGTCCACTCGCGCCGCGGGGGCGCGGCGCCGGGCCCCGCCGGCTGCCGGAGACCGGCCCCGGCGCCGGGCGGCAGGGGTGTCCGCCCGCCCGGGGCGGGTGCCGGACGCGCCGGGGTGGACGCCGGCGGGTACGGGAAGGGCCCGGCCCGTGCGCAGACGACGAGGCCGGGCCCTTTCGCGCCGCCGCTAGAGCGACGGGTACAGCGGGAACTTCGCGGCGAGCGCCGAGACGCGCGCCTTGAGGCCCTCGGCGTCGTACGTCGGCTTCAGCGCCTGCGCGATGATCTCGGCGACCTCGGTGAAGGCCTCGGCGTCGAAACCGCGGGTGGCGAGGGCCGGCGTGCCGATCCGCAGACCCGAGGTCACCATCGGCGGCCGCGGGTCGTTCGGGATGGCGTTGCGGTTGACCGTGATGCCGACCTCGTGCAGGCGGTCCTCGGCCTGCTGGCCGTCCAGCTCGGAGTTGCGCAGGTCGACCAGGACCAGGTGCACGTCGGTGCCGCCGGTGAGGACGTCCACGCCCACGGCCTTGACGTCGTCCTGGACCAGGCGGGCGGCGAGGATCTTCGCGCCTTCCAGGGTGCGCTCCTGGCGCTCCTTGAACTCGGGCGAGCCCGCGACCTTGAAGGAGACGGCCTTGGCCGCGATCACGTGCTCCAGCGGACCGCCCTGCTGGCCGGGGAAGACCGCAGAGTTGATCTTCTTGGCCAGTTCCTGCGTCGACAGGATGACACCGCCGCGCGGACCGCCGAGGGTCTTGTGCGTGGTGGTGGTGACGACGTGGGCGTGCGGCACCGGGTTCGGGTGCAGGCCCGCGGCGACCAGACCGGCGAAGTGCGCCATGTCGACCATCAGGTAGGCGCCCACCTCGTCCGCGATGCGGCGGAAGGCGGCGAAGTCCAGCTGGCGCGGGTAGGCGGACCAGCCGGCGACGATCAGCTGCGGCTTGGACTCCTTGGCGAGGCGCTCGACCTCGGCCATGTCCACCTGGCCGGACTCGTCCACGTGGTAGGGGACCACGTTGTAGAGCTTGCCGGAGAAGTTGATCTTCATGCCGTGGGTCAGGTGACCGCCGTGGGCCAGATTCAGGCCCATGATCGTGTCGCCCGGCTTGAGCAGCGCGAACATCGCGGCGGCGTTCGCCTGCGCACCGGAGTGCGGCTGGACGTTCGCGGCCTCGGCGCCGAACAGCGCCTTGATGCGGTCGATCGCGATCTGCTCGACCACGTCGACGTGCTCGCAGCCGCCGTAGTAGCGGCGGCCCGGGTAGCCCTCGGCGTACTTGTTGGTGAGGACCGAGCCCTGGGCCTCCATGACGGCGACCGGAGCGAAGTTCTCCGACGCGATCATCTCCAGGGTGGACTGCTGGCGCACGAGCTCCGCGTCGACGGCTGCGGCGACGTCGGGGTCGAGCTCGTGGAGAGGGGTGTTCAGTACAGACATCAGGATCCCCTGGGGTCAGTTACCGGCGGTGAGCGTGGTGTACTCCTCGAAGGAGAGCGCGTCCTTGGGCTCCTCGGAGAGGCGGACCTTGAACAGCCAGCCGCCCTCGAACGGGGCGGTGTTCACGAGCGCCGGGTCGTCGACGACGTCCTGGTTGGCCTCGACGATCTCGCCGGAGACCGGGGAGTACAGGTCGCTGACCGACTTGGTCGACTCCAGCTCGCCGCAGGTCTCGCCCTCGGTCACGGTGTCGCCGACCTCGGGGAGCTGGGCGTAGACGACGTCACCGAGCGCGTTGGCCGCGAACTCCGTGATACCGACCGTCGCGACGCCGTCCACGACGTCCGACAGCCACTCGTGCTCCTTGGTGTAACGCAGCTTCTCGGGGTTGCTCATGGCCTGATTCTCCTGGATGCGGGGGAGTGGATACGAACTGCGGTCTTGGGTACTGAGACGACGCCGTACGGCTGCCCGGACGGCGGACGTCGTGCGCGGAGGGCTACTTCTGCCGCTTGTAGAACGGCAGCGCGACGACCTCGTACGGCTCATGCGTACCGCGAATGTCGACGCCGACGCCGGAGGTGCCGGGCGCGGCGTGCTCCGCGTCCACGTACGCCATCGCGATCGGCTTGCCCAGCGTCGGGGACGGGGCGCCCGAGGTGACCTCGCCGATGACCTTGCCGTCGGCGACGACGGGGAAGCCGGCGCGCGGGACGCGGCGGCCCTCGGCGATCAGGCCGACCAGCTTGCGCGGGGCCTGGTCGGCGGCCTTCTCGGCGGCGGCCTCCAGGGCGGCGCGGCCGACGAAGTCCCCCTCCTTCTCGAACTTCACGACCCGGCCCAGACCTGCGTCGAACGGGGTCAGGGAGGTGGTCAGCTCGTGCCCGTACAGCGGCATGCCCGCCTCCAGGCGCAGGGTGTCGCGGCAGGACAGGCCGGCCGGAACCAGGCCGACGCCCTCGCCGGCCTTGGTCAGCGCCTGCCACAGCTCCACGGCGTGCTCGGGGGCGACGAACAGCTCGAAGCCGTCCTCGCCGGTGTAGCCGGTGCGTGCGATCAGCGCGGGCACGCCCGCGACGGTGCCCGGCAGGCCCGCGTAGTACTTCAGGCCGTCGAGGTCGGCGTCGGTGAGCGACGCCAGGATGCCGGGGGACTCCGGACCCTGCACGGCGATCAGCGCGTACGCGTCGCGGTCGTCGCGGACCTCGGTGTCGAAGCCGGCGGCACGCTCGGTCAGGGCGTCGAGGACGACCTGGGCGTTGGAGGCGTTGGCGACGACCATGTACTCGGTCTCGCCGAGGCGGTAGACGATCAGGTCGTCGACGATCCCGCCGTCCTCCTGGCAGATGTGCGTGTAGCGGGCACGGCCGACACCGACGGTGGAGATGTTGCCGACCAGCGCGTAGTCCAGGGCCTTGACGGCCTCCGGGCCGGTCAGCGTGATCTCGCCCATGTGCGACAGGTCGAAGAGGCCGGCCTTGGTGCGTACGGCGTTGTGCTCGTCGCGCTCGCTGGCGTACCGCAGCGGCATGTCCCAGCCCGCGAAATCGGTCATGGTCGCACCGAGCGAACGGTGCAGCGCATCGAGGGCGGTCAGGCGGGGGGCAGTGCTCATGGGTGTGGCTCCCGGGTCCCAGGGCATCGACATGACATGACGAGGACGTTCCTCCCCATCTGTCATCGGAACCTGAGAGGTTCGCCGAGAGTTCCGCCGATCGTCCGATCGCCGGTCTCCCCGACTTGCACCTTGGGTGGAGCTGGCGCGCAGCTCGCTTTTCAGATCTGCCTCATCCACGCGGTACGGGGCCTGAGAGATTCAAGGGAGGTTCTTGCTCCTTCGGCGCCCGGCACGGCCTCGCGGCCTGCCGGGACTCTCCCGCGCGGATTCAAGCGGCCGGTATGCAGTTGGTCCAGATGGCGCACATCATTGCACGGCATGCTCGGGATCGGGGGTGGGGGTCCGAAAGTTCGTACGCCCCTCCGAACGGGCCGAGTGGAACCGTGGATGCCGGATTACCGTCTCTTTACACTCGGTGGGAAGGGTCCCGGTGGCCCGACGCGGGGGGAAGGCGAGCACTGTGCGGAGATTCGGAGTGGTGACGGCGACGGGAGCCGTCGAAGCGGTGCCGGCCCAGCGGCGCGGCGCGCGCGAGCGCGGGAGGGCTGCCGACGGCGGCCTCGGCCCCGTGCGCGACCTGCGCGGCCCCGCACTGCGCGGACCCCGGCGGCTCGGCTTCGCCGAGGGCGACATCGTCGTGGTCTCCGGGCTGCCCGGCGGCGGCAAGAGCACGCTGATCAAGCGAGCCGCGCCGGAGGGCGGCGCCGTCGACTCCCAGGACACCCGTGAACGCTGGGAGCGCCGGATGCCCGCCCGGCTGCCCTACGCCGTCTACCGCCCGCTGGTACGCGCCGCGCACTACTGGGGGCTGTACCGGATCCTGCGCTCCGGCGACTCCGTCGTCGTCCACGACTGCGGCACTCAGAGCTGGGTGCGCGCCCTGCTCTCCGCGGCCGCGCGCCGCCGGGGCCGGTCGCTGCACCTCGTCCTCCTGGACAGCAGCCCCGAGGAGGCGCTCTCCGGCCAGGCCGCGCGGGGCCGGGGGGTGTCTGCCTACGCCTTCGCCCGCCACCGCGGCGCCGTGGGCCGCCTGCTGCGCGACGCCGAGGCGGGCCGCCCGCCCGCCGGCTGCGCCTCCGCGACCCTGCTGGACCGCCGCTCGGCCGCCGCCGTGACGGGGATCGGTTTCCACGGCTGACCGCCGGGCCGGGCCGACCCGGATCCCCGGCGGCGGTGCCCGCCCCGCGGCCGGTACCCTGCGGGGCGACACGCGCGGGACCGCACGTGCGGGACCAGACAGGGGCAGGGGCAGATGCAGGGCAGCGGCTGGCCGGAAAATGAGCTGGAGCAGGTGCTCGGGGCGGCGCTCGGGCAGCCGGACGCCGGCGGCCGGATCCTGGAGGTGCTCGGGCGCAGCAGGGTGTGGGTGCCCCTGCCGGGCGGCGGCGGCCCCGACACGGCCGGTCTGGACCTGCCCACCATGGACATCGGCGGGGCGGCGTACGTCCCGGTCTACAGCTCCGAGGCCCAGTTCCTCGCCTGTGTCGGCCCCGGCATGGACTTCGCGGTGGCCCCGGCGGTCGAGTTCGCCCGGGGGCTGCCCCCGCAGCTCGGCATCGCGGTCAATCCGGAGGGCGCCGTCGGCGTCCCGCTGCCCCCGCCCGCCGTCGCCGAGCTCTGCCGTGCGGGCCGCAGCCCGCTCGACGGCTCCGCGACCGGCGGCCGCGTACGGCTCTTCGAGCCCGACTGGCAGGAGGACCCGGTGGACTTCCTGGCTGCCGCCGGCGAGGAGTTCCGCGCCACCGGAGTGGTCGCGGCGGCGCACCGCTGCCTCGCCAGCGTCGAGGGCGGGGCACCGGAACTCTTCGTCGGTGTCCGCCTGGCGGGGTGGGAGCCACAGATGCGGGAGGCGCCGATGGAGGCGCTCGGACGCGCCCTGGCGCGCGTTCCGGCGCCGTGGCCCGTGCAACTGATCCTCCTGGACGCGGCCCAGGACCCGGTCACGGACTGGATTCGTGAGCGCGTACGCCCCTTCTACCTCGCGTAGGGCCGCTTAAGCTGGTTACATCTCCCGGCCGCACGCATGAGCGCTGGCCCGGGTAAGGCACGCGTGGAGCGACGGGCGGACGAAGAGGGGTACCGGGTGAGTGCGTCAGGCACGGCCGCGGCCGGGCAGGTCGAGCACATGATGCGCCAGGTGACTCCCGGGCGCTACGAGAGCTACGAGTCACTGCTGCGGGCCCTGTCCGAGGGCCGGCTGTGGATGCTGCTGTGGCAGGGGCAGCCGGGGTCCCCGGACGCCCAGTACGGCGGCATGGAGGTCGAGGGGCTCGGCTACGCCCCCTGCGTCACCTCCCCCCAGGAACTGGCCGCGAGCGGCTGGAACCGGGGCTACGAAGTGGTCACGGGGCGGGACATCGCCCGCGCCCTCTACCCGGACCGCTGGGGTCTGTGGCTCAACCCGCATGCCCAGGGCGGCGGCCTCGGCGTGCCCTGGGCCGACCTGCGCCGCATCGCGACCGGCCTGGACCGGATGCCCGCGGGCCCGCTGCGGCTGTCCGAGCCCAGCATCGAACTGCCCCAGTTCTACGGCCTGCTGACCCAGCATGCGCACCGCACACCGGCCGTGCGGTCGCTGCGCCGCGTCTGGGTGCAGCCGGCACTCGGGTCCCCTTACCTCGCCGTCGGGCTCGACCTGTACGACGCCTCCGCGCCCGCGCTGGAATCCGTACGGGAAATGATGCGCCAGTCGGTCGGGGCGGTGCCCGAGGGCGTCCCGGTGTGCACCGTCGCGCTGGGCGACGAGCACGACCCCGTGGCGATGTGGCTGCGGGCGCAGACCCGGCCCTTCTACGACCGCGAGGGCCAGGCCCCGGCGTACTGACCCGGCCCGCCCCCAGGAGCCCCCGCGGACCCGCGGGGGCTCCTGGCGCGAAATCCGCATATCGAGACGTCCATCTCGAAGGCCGCACCGGTCCCATCGGTGCGGCCTTCGGCATATCCGCTGAATAGGCCCAAGATTCACGTCTGAAAGGGCAGTTGGGTCTGATGTCCGTTCCGCGCCGAACGCGCGGTGTTTCACCGCTCAACAGGCCTGGCGGTTCGGATAGCGGAAGGTGTAAGCCCAGATCACGGTTGCGCATCACATCCCCGGGGGGTCTGGCGGGCGGTTGAGAGCGCGTTGAAGACTCCCCCCACCGAAGGCCGGTCCATCTCACGAACACCGGCTCTTCACGTGCACTTCCGGCACATTTTCTCGCCAATCGCACCACCAGCGACGCCGATTGAACCAAGCCGCCACAGCGGCGGGCATGGGCCGGCCACCGTCGGCCGAGAGGGGTCCCCACCACGATGACGGCACCACTGCACGACACCAACGCGGCCGAGTCCGCGGCCGTGGCCACCCCCGACGTTCCGCAGAAGGCGATCGAGGGCCGCTCGCTCGGCCGGATCGCGTGGACCAGACTCAAGCGCGACAAGGTGGCGATGGCCGGCGGCGCGGTCGTGCTGCTCCTCGTCGTGCTGGCCGCGCTGTCGCAGCCGATCCAGTGGGTGTTCGGCCTGGACCCGGACGCGCTGCACCAGGACCTCATCGACCCCTCCCTGGCCACTCCGATCGGCTCCTTCGGCGGTATCAGCTGGGAGCACCCCCTCGGCGTGGAGCCGAAGTTCGGCCGCGACATCGCCACCCGCATCCTGGAAGGCTCCTGGGTCTCCCTGCTGGTCGCCTTCGGGTCGACCCTCCTCTCGGTGCTGATCGGCTCGGTGCTGGGCGTCGTCGCCGGGTACTACGGAGGCTGGGCCGACACGGTGATCAGCCGCATGATGGACACCTTCCTCGCCTTCCCGCTGCTGCTCTTCGCGATCTCCATCTCGGCCGCCCTCCAGGGCGGGGCCTTCGGGCTGGAGGGACTGCCGCTGCACATCGGCGTGCTGATCTTCGTGATCGGCTTCTTCGGCTGGCCCTACATCGGGCGCATCGTGCGCGGCCAGACGCTGTCGCTGCGCGAGCGGGAGTTCGTCGACGCGGCCCGCAGCCTCGGCGCCCGCGGCCCCTTCATCGTCTTCCGGGAGCTGCTGCCCAATCTGGTGGCGCCGATCCTCGTCTACGCCACCCTGCTCATCCCGACCAACATCCTCTTCGAGGCCTCTCTGAGCTTCCTCGGCGTGGGTATCCAGCCACCGCAGGCCTCGTGGGGCGGAATGCTCAGCTCCGCCGTGGACTACTACAAGGTCGACCCGATGTTCATGGTCGTCCCGGGCACGGCGATCTTCCTCACCGTGCTCGCCTTCAACCTCCTCGGCGACGGCCTGCGCGACGCCCTGGACCCCAAGAGCTCGCGCTGATCCGCCCGTCTCCCGGGCATCCGGCCGAGGCACCGCCCGTACCACCACCACTCCGAATCAGGGGGCATCACTCCGTCATGAGAAGCAGGTCGAGAAAAGCCGCGGTGCTTGCCGCCGCCATCACCGTCGCCCTCACCGCCTCCGCCTGCAATGGTGGTGACAAGACCGCCGGCGACGACAAGTCGGCCGGATCCAACGCCGCCGTCAAGGGCGTGGTCAACGCCTCCGACAAGCAGGGCGGAACGCTCGTCTACGAGGCGTCCGACACCCCCGACTCCTTCGACCCCGGCAACACCTACTACGGCTTCGTCTTCAACTTCAGCCGCCTGTACGCCCGTCCGCTGACCACCTTCGCTCCCGGCGCCGGAGCCGAGGGCAACAAGGTCGTCCCGGACCTCGCCGAGAGCCTCGGCACCCCCAGTGACGGCGGTGCCACCTGGACGTACAAGATTCGCAAGGGCGTGAAGTACAGCGACGGTACGGAGATCACCTCCAAGGACGTCAAGTACGCCGTCGAGCGGAGCAACTTCGCCCGTGACGTGCACTCCAACGGCCCGAACTACCTCGCGCAGTACCTCAAGGACAACGAGACCCCCTACGAGGGCCCGTACAAGGACAAGTCCGACACGGGGCTGCAGTCCATCGAGACCCCCGACGACCAGACGATCGTCTTCAAGCTGAAGCAGCCCTTCGCCGAGTTCGACTACCTGCTGGCGAACCCGCAGTCGGCCCCCGTGCCGAAGGCCAAGGACAACGGCGCGGACTATGTGAAGAACATCGTCTCCTCGGGCTCGTACATGTTCGAGAGCTACGAGCACGACAAGCAGGCGGTCCTGGTCCGCAACCCCAACTGGGACGCCTCCACGGACCCGCTGCGCAAGCAGCTCCCGGAGAAGATCGTCGTCAAGCTGAAGGTCAACCAGGAGACGATCGACTCCAACCTGAAGGCCGGCAACACCCACATCGACATCGTCGGCAACGGTGTGGCCCAGCAGACCCAGACCGAGCTGCTGACCTCGAAGGACCCCAACACCGACAACGCCGAGGGCGGTCGCCTGGTCTACATGGCCATGAACACCAAGGTGGCGCCCTTCGACAACGTGGAGTGCCGCAAGGCGGTCCAGTACGCGATCGACAAGGTGTCGGTGCAGACCGCGTTCGGCGGTCCCACCCGCGGCGCCATCGCCAGCACCGTCCTGCCGACCGACATCCCGGGGCACGTGGACTTCAACACCTACGAGACCCCTGACAACAAGGGCGACGAGGCCAAGTCCAAGGCCGCGCTGACCGCCTGCGGACAGCCGAACGGCTTCGAGACCACCATCACCGCGCGCAACGACCGCGCCGGCGAGGTCGACATGGCCACGGCCATCCAGGCGTCCCTGAAGAAGGTCGGGATCAACGTCAAGATCCAGCAGTTCCCGGCCGGCAAGTACTTCAGCGACTACGCGGGCGTCCCGAAGTTCACCGAGGACAACAAGATCGGCCTCATGATGATGCAGTGGGGCGCCGACTGGCCGAGCGGCTTCGGCTTCCTCCAGCAGGTCGTCCACGGTGACGCGATCAGCAAGACCGGTAACACCAACCTGTCGCAGCTGAACGACCCCGAGATCAACAAGATGCTGAACGACAACATCGCCAACACCGACGCCGCCGCGCGCGAGAAGGTCTACGGCGAGATCGACAAGAAGGTCATGGACCAGGCGGTCATCGTGCCCCTGACCTACTTCAAGGTCCTGCACTACCGCTCGCCCAAGCTCACCAACGTGGTCTCCAACCCGGCGTGGAGCGGTCAGTACGACTACCTCAACATCGGCCTGAAGTAAACCCGGACGCCAAGTCCTCAGGCAGTTCGACCCTCTCAGCCAGATCTGCCAGAACCGTGGAAGGCAGGTGAAGGCAGCAGCGCGCGCGCCGGTCCGTACCGCCCCCCGACCGGGGGCGGTACGGACCGGCGGACGCCGAAGCCGACCCCCGTGTTTGTGTACATCGTCCGGCGGCTGTTCGCCGCGGTGTTCCTGCTGCTCGTTGTCAGCGCGATCACCTTCGCGATCTTCTTCCTGCTGCCCCGGCTGGCCGGCGGCACGGCCGACTCGCTGGCCACGCAGTACGTGGGCAAGAACCCCTCGCCCGAGTCCATCGCCGCGGTCAAGAAGAACCTCGGCTTCGACCAACCCCTGTACGCGCAGTACTGGGAGTTCCTGAGGGGCATCTTCGCGGGCCGCGAGTTCAACTACGGCCCCAGCCCCTCGCAGTGCAACGCCCCCTGCCTGGGCTACTCCTTCAAGGACCACGTCGAGGTCTGGCCCGACATCGTGAGCCGGTTGCCCGTCACCGCCTCCCTCACCCTGGGGGCGGCCGCCATCTGGCTGGTCACCGGTGTCACCACGGGCGTGGTGTCGGCCCTGCGGCCCGGCTCGCTCTTCGACCGGCTCGCGATGGGCGTGGCCCTCGCCGGCGTCTCCCTGCCGATGTTCTTCACCGGCACCCTCGCGCTGGCCGTCTTCGTCTTCAACTGGCCGGTGTTCACCAACGTCTACGTGGACTTCTCCGACGACCCGGCCGCCTGGGTCCAGGGACTGGTCCTGCCCTGGTGCACGCTGGCCTTCCTCTACTCCGCGCTCTACGCACGGCTCACCCGGGCCGGAATGCTGGAGACCATGAGCGAGGACTACATCCGCACCGCCCGGGCCAAGGGCCTGCGCGAGCGGGTGGTCGTCACCCGCCACGGACTGCGCTCCGCGCTGACCCCGATCGTGACCATCTTCGGCATGGACTTCGGGCTGCTCCTCGGCGGCGCGATCGTCACCGAGACGGTCTTCTCCTACCACGGCGTCGGCGAGTACGCCTACCAGGCGATCGCGGTCAACGACCTGCCGAAGATCCTCGGCGTGACCCTGTTCGCCGCCTTCTTCATCGTGTTCTGCAACCTGGTGGTCGACCTCGTCTACGCCATCATCGACCCGAGGGTGAGGCTGTCGTGATCGACCCGACTCAGAAGGGGAAGGGCGTCAGCGCCGACGCCCGTACCGCGGACGCCGCCTCCACCGGCACGGCCCTCTCGGCGGATCCGGTCGCAGGCCGTCCCGCCGAGGCCTTCCTCGACGTCCGCGACCTCAAGGTGCACTTCCCCACCGACGACGGAGTCGTCAAATCGGTGGACGGGCTCTCCTTCCAGCTGGAGAAGGGACAGACCCTCGGCATCGTGGGCGAGTCCGGCTCCGGCAAGTCGGTCACCTCGCTGGCCGTCATGGGCCTGCACCGGGCGGGCAACGCCGACCGCTCCAGCGTCGAGATGTCGGGCGAGATCTGGCTCGGGGGCAGGGAACTGCTGACGGCCGATCCCGAGGAGGTGCGCAGGCTGCGGGGCCGCGACATGGCGATGATCTTCCAGGACCCGCTGAGCGCGCTGCACCCCTACTACACGATCGGCTCCCAGATCGTGGAGGCGTACCGCGTCCACAACGACGTGGACAAGAAGACGGCGCGCAAGCGGGCCGTGGAGATGCTCGACCGGGTGGGCATCCCCGAGCCCGGCAAGCGCGTCGACGACTATCCGCACCAGTTCTCCGGCGGTATGCGCCAGCGCGCGATGATCGCGATGTCGCTGGTCAACAATCCTGACCTGCTGATCGCGGACGAGCCGACCACGGCGCTGGACGTCACCGTGCAGGCGCAGATCCTGGACCTGATCCGCGATCTGCAGAAGGAGTTCGGCTCCGCCGTCATCATGATCACGCACGACCTCGGCGTCGTCGCGGAGATGGCCGACGAGATCCTCGTGATGTACGGCGGCCGGTGCGTCGAGCGGGGCACCGCCGAGAAGGTGTTCTACGAGCCCCGCCACCCCTACACCTGGGGCCTGCTGGGCTCGATGCCGCGCATCGACCGCGAGCAGAGCGAGCGCCTCATCCCGGTCAAGGGCTCCCCGCCCAGCCTCATCAACATCCCCGACGGCTGCGCCTTCAACCCGCGCTGCCCGTACGCCGACGTGCCCAAGGGCAACGTGACGCGTACGGTCCGGCCCGAGCTCACCCAGGACGACAGCCGCCACTGGTCCGCCTGCCACATGCCGCAGGACGAGCGGACCCGGATCTGGACCGAAGAGATTGCGCCGAAGCTGTGACCGAGACGCCTGACACGAAGAAGCCGGAAGCGGTGGTCATTCCCGCGCAGGCCACGGACTCGCCCGAAGTCCTGCTCAAGGTCACCGGCCTGGCGAAGCACTTCCCGATCACCAAGGGGCTGATCCGGCGCCAGGTGGGCGCGGTCAAGGCCGTCGACGGACTCGACTTCGACGTCCGGCGCGGGGAGACCCTGGGCATCGTCGGCGAGTCCGGCTGCGGAAAGTCGACCATGGGCCGGCTGATCACGCGGCTGCTCGAACCGAGCGGCGGCACGATCGAGTTCGAGGGCAAGGACATCACGCACCTCGGGGTGGCGGGCATGCGCCCGCTGCGCCGCGACGTGCAGATGATCTTCCAGGACCCCTATGGCTCGCTGAACCCGCGCCACACGGTGGGCACCATCGTCAGCGCCCCGTTCAAGCTCCAGAACGTCGTCCCGGAGGGCGGGCTCAAGGCGGAGGTCCAGCGGCTGCTGTCGCTCGTCGGCCTCAACCCCGAGCACTACAACCGCTACCCGCACGAGTTCTCGGGCGGCCAGCGCCAGCGCATCGGCATCGCGCGGGCCCTGGCGCTGAAGCCGAAGCTGGTGGTCGCGGACGAGCCCGTCTCGGCGCTCGACGTCTCGATCCAGGCCCAGGTGGTCAACCTGCTGGACGACCTCCAAAAGGAGCTCGGCCTCACCTATGTGATCATCGCGCATGACCTGTCGGTCATCCGTCACGTGTCGGACCGCATCGCGGTGATGTACCTCGGCAAGATCGTCGAGCTCGCCGACAACGCGTCCCTGTACGGGGAGCCGATGCACCCGTACACGGCGGCCCTGATGTCGGCCGTGCCGGTGCCGGACCCGAGGCGGCGCGGCGCAAGGAGCGGGCGCATCCTGCTCAAGGGAGACGTGCCGTCCCCGATCTCGCCGCCGAGCGGCTGCCGCTTCCACACGCGGTGCTGGAAGGCGACGCAGATCTGCGCCACCCAGGAGCCGCCGCTGCTCGCGCTGAAGACGGGGCACCAGGTGGCTTGCCATCACCCGGAGAACGCCCCCGACCAGGCTCCGGGCGACACGCCCCTCCCGGGTGCGGCGGACGCGGTGACGACGGCTTCGCAGTAGGCCGCCCCGGCCGTGCCGGGGGCTGTCCCCGGCACGGCCGGCGCGCCGCCGGGGACAGCGGCCGCCGCGGGGCCCGCCACCTGGGCGGGAGCCGGGGGTGACGCGTCACCCGGGCGGGAGCCGAGGGGCGACAATGGCCCGGTGCTCCACGATCTCTTCCCGCCCGGGGTCCAGCATGCGCTGGACCTCGCCGGCATCTTCGTCTTCGCCACCGCGGGTGCCCTGCTCGCCGTCCGCAAGAATTTCGACGTCTTCGGCATCGCCGTGCTCGCCCTCGTCACCGCCCTCGGCGGGGGCCTCTTCCGCGACCTGGTCATCGGTGCCGTCCCGCCGGCCGCCTTCGGTGAGCTCAGCTTCTTCGTCACCCCGCTGATCGCCGCCGCGATCGTCTTCTTCCTGCACCCCGAGGTTCAGCGGATCAACCGGGCGATCAACGTCTTCGACGCCGCCGGCCTCGCACTGTTCTGTGTGACCGGCACGACCAAGGCCTACGAGTACGGCCTCGGCCTGACCGCGTCCGCGGCGCTGGGCCTGGCTACGGCCGTCGGCGGCGGCGTACTGCGCGACGTGCTGGTCAACGAGGTGCCCTCGCTGCTGCGCGACCGCGAGATGTACGCCGTGCCCGCCACCGTGGGTGCCGCGATGGTCGCCGTCTCCATCGCCCTGGACTCGCTCAACGCCGTCACCACCGGCCTGGCGATCGTGACCACCTTCGTCCTGAGGCTCCTCGCCATGCGCTACCACTGGCGGGCGCCGCTGGCCTGGAACCGCCGCTCCTCGGTGGCCGAAGAGCCGTAGCAACAGAAAGCTACCGCTTAGTAGTAAGCAGGTGTACCGTCGTTCCATGTCATATGCAGCTGCCCAGGCATCCATCGGCGACAGCGAGTTCGACCGCGACACCGCCATCACCGAGCGCGCCGGCGAGCCCGGCGTGTACGACGCGGAGCTCTCCGCCGGCTGGACGATCATCGCCGCTGTCAACGGCGGCTACCTGCTGGCCCTGGTCGGACGGGCCCTGTCGGCGGCCCTCCCGCACCCGGACCCCTTCACGGTCTCCGCGCACTACCTGACGTCCTCCGTGCCCGGCCCGGCCGTGATCCGCACCGAGGTCGTCCGAGTCGGCCGTACCCTCTCCACCGGCCAGGCCTCGCTCTTCCAGTACGACGAGCACGGCAACGAGGTCGAGCGCATCCGCGTCCTCGCCTCGTACGGCGACCTCGCGTCCCTGCCGGACGACGTGCGGACCGTCGCCGAGCCGCCGCTCATGCCCTCCTACGAGAACTGCATCGGCCCCGAGGCCGGCCCCGCGCCGATCCCCGGCAGCTCCGCCATCGTGGACCGGCTCCGGCTCCGGCTCGACCCGGCGACGGCGGGCTGGGCCGTCGGCGCCCCCTCCGGCAAGGGGGAGATGCGGGCCTGGTTCGAGCTGGCCGACGGCCGCGACGCCGACCCGCTGTCCATGCTCCTCGCGGTGGACGCACTGCCGCCGACCGCCTTCGACCTCGGCCTGGTGGCCTGGACCCCGACCGTGGAGCTCACCACGCACATCCGCCGCCGCCCGGCCCCCGGCCCGCTGCGGATCTCCATCACCACCCGCAACCTGGCCGGCGGCTTCCTGGAGGAGGACGCCGAGGTCTGGGACTCCACCGACCACCTGGTCGCCCAGTCCCGCCAGCTGGCACGGGCCCTGCGCATGTGACCTCCGGCGCGCGGCGCGGCGCCCGGCCGGGAGGTCGCGGGGCGGGCATGAGCCCCCGCGGCCCGGCCGGATCGGGTCCCGCCGGGCGGAGGGCCGCAGGCGGGCCCCTAGAATCGGGGGATCATGGCCTACCTCGACCACGCCGCCACCACCCCCATGCTGCCGGAGGCCGCCGCGGCGATGACCGCGCAGTTCGCCGCCACGGGGAACGCCTCGTCCTTGCACGCCGCCGGCCGCCGGGCCCGCCGTACCGTCGAGGAGGCCCGCGAGGCCTTCGCCGAGGCGATCGGCGCACGCCCCAGCGAGGTGGTCTTCACCGCGGGCGGCACGGAAGCCGACAACCTCGCCGTCAAGGGCCTCTACTGGGCCCGGCGCGACGCCGACCCCGCCCGCACCCGGGTCATCGCCAGCCCCGTCGAGCACCACGCCGTCCTCGACGCCGTGCACTGGCTCGCCGAGCACGAGGGCGCCGAGGTCGACTACCTGCCCGTGGACCGATACGGGCGCGTGCACCCCGACGCCTTCCGCGAAGCCGTCGAGCGCAACCCCGGCGACATCGCCCTGGCCACCGTCATGTGGGCCAACAACGAGATCGGCACCGTCATGCCGGTCCGTGAACTGGCCGACACCGCCCGCGAGGCCGGCATCCCGCTGCACTCCGACGCCGTCCAGGCCTTCGGGCAGCTCGACGTCCACTTCGGCGACAGCGGCCTCGCCGCCATGACCGTCAGCGGTCACAAGATCGGCGGCCCCTACGGCATCGGAGCGCTGCTCCTCGGCCGCGACCAGAGTCCCGTACCCGTCCTGCACGGCGGCGGGCAGGAACGGCACGTCCGCTCCGGCACCCTCGACGTTCCCGCCATCGCCGCCTTCGCGGTGGCCGCCGTCGTCGCCGCCGAGCGGCGGGAGCGGTTCGCCGCCGAGGTCGGCGCCCTGCGCGACGACCTGGTGGCCGCGGTCCTCGCGGCCGTGCCCGACGCCGTCCTCGGAGGCGACCCCGACGAGCGGCTTCCTGCCAACGCGCACTTCAGCTTCCCCGGCTGTGAGGGCGACTCCCTGCTGCTCCTGCTCGACGCCCAGGGCATCGAGTGCTCCACCGGATCGGCGTGCACCGCGGGCGTGGCCCAGCCGAGCCATGTCCTGCTGGCGGCCGGCACCGATCCTCGGCTGGCCCGCGGCACCCTGCGTTTCTCCCTCGGCCACACCTCCACCAAGGAGGACGTCGCCGCCCTGGCCGCGGCCATCGGTCCCGCGGTGGAGCGCGCCCGGACGGCCGGTCTCAGCTGATCGCGGGGGAGGCTCAGGCCGGAGCGGCCAGGGCCTCCCGGACCATGCGCAGGTAGCGGTCCCAGTCCCAGTGCCCGCCCGGATCCGTGTGATCGGCGCCGGGCACCTCGGAGTGCCCGACGATGTGCTTGCGGTCCGCCGGGAAGTCGTAGCGGCGGCAGATGTCGGCGGCCAGCCGGGCCGAAGCCGCGTACAGGGCGTCCGTGAAGTCCTCCGGCCGGTCCACGAAACCGACGTGCTCGATGCCGACGCTGCGCTCGTTCATCGACCGGTTGCCCGCGTGGAAGGCCACGTCCAACTCGCGCACCATCTGCTCCACATGCCCGTCTCCCCGGACTATGTAGTGCGCCGAAGCCTTGTGCCACGGATTCTTGAAGGCGTCAACCGAGGACTGGAAGCCGCCCTGTGTGACGTGCACGACGATCCGGTCCACCCGGTAGTCGTCGGGCCGGTCGGCCATCCGCCAGTTCGCCGGCGAGGCGGCCGTCCAGCCCGCCCCCGCGTGGTCGATCTCGCCCTCCTTGCGCGGCTTGGCCACTCCCGGCAGCAGCCACCACGCGCGGCGGATCTCCTCCCGGCCGGCGACCGCCCCCGCGGCGACGATGCCCAGCCCGCCGAGCAGCACCGCCCGGCGCGTCCGCCCCGACTTCGATCTCTTGTTCCCCTGCTCGGCCATGTGATCCACCCCCTGTAGCCGATAACGCGCTGTGACCCCGCTCGGTTCCCCCGTACCCTGGACGGTGCTATGACTGAGAACCTGCCGCGCACCGACCGCCCCCTTCGCGTCCTGGCCGCCATGTCCGGCGGAGTGGACTCCGCCGTCGCAGCCGCCCGCGCCGTCGAAGCCGGGCACGACGTGACCGGCGTCCACCTCGCGCTCTCCGCGAACCCGCAGTCCTTCCGGACCGGAGCCCGTGGCTGCTGCACCATCGAGGACTCCCGCGACGCCCGCCGTGCCGCGGACGTCATCGGTATCCCCTTCTACGTCTGGGACCTCGCCGAGCGCTTCCGCGAGGACGTCGTCGAGGACTTCATCTCCGAGTACGAGGCCGGGCGCACCCCGAACCCCTGCCTGCGCTGCAACGAGAAGATCAAGTTCGCCGCGCTGCTCGACAAGGCCCTCGCCCTCGGCTTCGACGCCGTCTGCACCGGCCACTACGCCACCGTCGTGCTGAAGGAGGACGGCTCCCGCGAGCTGCACCGCGCCTCCGACCTGGCCAAGGACCAGTCCTACGTCCTCGGCGTCCTCGACGACAAGCAGCTCGCCCACGCCCTCTTCCCGCTCGGCGACACCCTCACCACCAAGGAAGAGATCCGCGCCGAGGCGGAGGCCCGCGGCCTGGCCGTCGCGAAGAAGCCCGACAGCCACGACATCTGCTTCATCGCCGACGGAGACACCCAGGGCTTCCTCACCGGCCGCCTCGGCAAGGCCGAGGGCGACATCGTCGACGGGGCCACCGGCGAGAAGGTCGGCACGCACGACGGCGCCTTCGGCTTCACCATCGGCCAGCGCAAGGGCCTGCGGATCGGCCACCCGGCCCCCGACGGCAAGCCGCGCTACGTGCTCGACATCTCCCCGGTGAACAACACCGTCACCGTCGGACCCGTCGAGGCCCTCGACGTCAGCGCCCTCACCGCGATCCGCCCCCGCTGGTGCGGGGCCGAGGCGGCCGCCCCGGGCACCTACACCGCCCAGCTGCGCGCCCACGGCGGAGAGACCGAGGTCTTCGCAGAGGTGGTGGACGGCGAGTTGCGCGTCTCCTTCGCCGAGCCCGTCCGCGGCGTGGCCCCCGGCCAGGCGATCGTGCTCTACGACGGCACCCGCGTGGTCGGCTCCGCCACCATCGCGACGACGACGCGGGCCGCGGCCGCCGTCTGACGGACCGGCTCAGACCACCGTCAGGACGATCTTGCCGGTGGTGCGGCCCTGCTCGCCGATCTCGTGGGCCTTCGCGGCCTGCTCCAGCGGGAGCACCGTCTCGATCAGCGGCTTCAGCAGGCCCCGGTCCGCGAGGTCTGCGATCGCCTCCAGGCCCTTCAGGTCCGGGTCGACCAGCACCCAGGCCGCGTTCACCCCGTCGGCGCCCGCCGGGACGGAGTCCGGGCCGGGCAGCGAGATCAGGTGGCCGCCGGCCTTGAGGACCTTCAGGCTGCGCTCGGCGGTGTCGCCGCCCAGCGCGTCCAGCACGACGTCGACGTCCGAGACCGCCCCGGCGAAGTCCACCGAGCGGTAGTCGATCAGCTCGTCGGCGCCCAGCCCGCGCAGCACCTCGTGCTTGGCCGCGCTGGCGGTGCCGATCACGTACGCGCCGCGGGCCTTGGCGATCTGCACCGCCAGGTGCCCGACCCCGCCGGCCGCCGCGTGCACGAGCACCCGCTGCCCGGCCGTGACGCCGGCGGTGTCCACCAGTGCCTGCCACGCGGTGAGCGCCGCCAGCGGCAGCGCCGCCGCCTGCACGTGGTCGAGGGAGCCGGGCTTGCGGGCGAAGTGCCGCGCCGGCGCCGCCACGTACTGCGCGTAGCCCCCCGCCTGGCGCGGGAAGTGCGGCATGCCGTACACCTCGTCGCCCGGGGCGTACAGGGTCACGCCCGGGCCGACGGCCTCGACGGTGCCGGACACGTCCCAGCCCACGACCGGGGTCTCGCCCCAGGAGATCAGGGCGCCGCTCGCGCGGGTCTTCCAGTCGACCGGGTTGACGCCCGCCGCGTGGACCCGGACGAGGACCTCGCCCAGGCCGGGCTCCGGCCGCTCGATCTCCCGCTCGACCAGGTTCTCCGGGCCGCCCCACTTGTCGACGACGATCGCGCGCATCTCAGTCCGCCTCATTCCGTTCGTTCGCGTCCGCTACCGGGCCGTTCCCCGGCGACGCGTCCCAGATTCGGACAGGGGGAACGCCCATGGTGTTGGCCGTTTGGCCACTGTGTGACAGGATCTGGCCATGGGTGAGATGCGGGAGCACTTCGAGGACACGGCCCGTCGCGGAAGCGGAGCGGGCGGCCGCCACCTGGTCGCCGTCCTGGCCCTCCCCGGCTTCCCGCCGTTCGAGCTCGGCATCCCCTCCCGGGTCTTCGGCAGCGCCGTGGACGACGAGGGCGAGGCCTTGTACGAGGTCGTCGTCTGCACCGCCGACGGCGCCCCGGTCCCCAGCGACTCCGGCTTCACCCTCCAGCCCGCCGCCGGGCCCGAGGCCCTCGCCGCCGCCGACACGGTGATCGTCCCGCCCACCCACGCCATGCCCGAGCTCGGCCGCGGCGGACCGCTGCCGCCCGCCGTCGCCGCGGCCATCGCCGGCATCCGCCCCGGCACCCGCCTGGTGTCGATCTGCTCCGGCTCCTACGTGCTCGCCGCCGCCGGACTCCTCGACGACCGCCCCGCCACCACGCACTGGAACCTCGCCGAGGAGTTCCGCCGCGCCTACCCCCGGGTCCGCCTCGACGAGGACGTCCTGTTCGTCGACGACGGCGACGTCCTGACCTCGGCCGGCGTCTCCGCCGGAGTGGACCTGTGCCTGTACCTGATCCGCCGTGACCACGGCGTGACCGTCACCAACCGGGCCGCCCGCATGTGCGTCGTACCGCCCTGGCGCGACGGCGGACAGGCCCAGTTCATCGACCGGCCCGTCCCCGAGCCCACCGTCGCCACCACCACCGCCACCCGGGCCTGGGCCCTGGAACGCCTCGCCGAGCCGGTCAGCCTCGGCGAGCTCGCCGCCCACGCCCGGATGAGCCTGCGCACCTTCACCCGGCGCTTCCGCGACGAGGTCGGCATGACCCCGGTGCAGTGGCTCACCGCCCAACGCCTCGAAAGGGCCCGGCACCTGCTGGAGTCCAGCGACCTCCCGGTCGACCTCGTCGCCCACCGGTCCGGCTTCGGCTCCGCGAACTCCCTGCGCCAGCACATGCGCGCGTCCCTCGGCGTCTCCCCGATCGCCTACCGGCGCACCTTCCAGCCCGCCGCTGCCCCGGCATGACCCCGGAGGTCATCGCCACCGCGGCCGCGAGCGGCCAGGATCGGACCAACGGCCCGCACCGGCGGACCGTTCGGCACCGACCAGGGAGCGGACCATGACCGCGTACGCCATCGCCCACCTGCGCCCCGAGACGATGAACGAGGACGTCCTCACCTACATCGAGGCCATCCAGTCGACACTGGACCCCCACGGCGGCCGTTTCCTCGTGCACGGCAGGCAGGTCGAGGTCCTGGAGGGCCCCTTCCCCGGCACCGTCGTCGTCATCGGCTTCCCCGACATCGAGCGGGCCCGCGCCTGGTACGCCTCCGACGCCTACCAGGCCATCCTCCCCCTGCGTACGAGGCACATAGCCGGCGAAGCCGTACTGGTCGAGGGCGTCCCGGTCGACTACGACGCCTCGCAGACGGCCGCGGCCCTGCGCGCCGAAGCCGGCCTCTGACGGTCGCCCGGGCCGCGTTCGTCCTCGCGGGGCCCGCGCAGCCGCCGCCGGCACCTGACCTCGACCTTCGGGCCCCGCGCGGGCTCGGGGGTGCGAGCATGTGCGGTATGGCTACTCACCTGATCACCGGTGCCGGTTCCGGCATCGGCGCCGCCGTCGCGACCCGTCTGCACGCCCGCGGCGACGACCTCGTCCTCCTGGCCCGCGACGCCGCCCGCGGCAAGCAGCTCGTCGAGCGCTACCCCGGCTCCCGGGCCCTCGTGGGCGACCTCGCCGATCCGGACCGGCTCTCCTGGGCCTTCTCCCAGCAGGCGATCCCCGAGCGCATCGACTCGCTCCTGCACATCGCCGGGATCGTCGACCTCGGCCCGGTGGGGGAGCTGCGGCCCAAGACCTGGCACCAGCAGCTCAACGTGAACCTGGTCGCCCCCGCCGAGGTGACCCGGCTGCTGCTGCCGACCCTGCGCGCCTCCAAGGCCACCGTCGTCTTCGTCAACTCCGGCGCCGGTCTCAACGCCCACGCCGACTGGAGCGCGTACGCCGCCTCCAAGCACGGCCTGAAGGCCCTCGCCGACTCGCTGCGCGCCGAGGAGCGGGCCAACGGCATCCGGGTCACCTCCGTCTACCCGGGCCGCACCGCCAGCCCCATGCAGGCCAAGGTGCACTCCCAGGAGGGCAAGGAGTACGACCCCGCCGCCTGGATCGACCCCGAGTCGGTGGCGACCACAGTCCTGATGGCCGTCGACCTGCCCCGCGACGCCGAGGTCAACGACCTGTCCGTGAGGCCGGGCCGATGAGCGCCGGCGCGACCGGAGTCGGTTCGCTGCCCGGCGGCGACGCCCGCGAGGCCGCCAAGACCGCGACCGGATCCTTCGAGGACTTCCCGTACCTTCCCGAACTGCCCGCCCGCGGCCCCGGCGCCGACATGATCGGCCGCACGACCGGGCTGCTCGTCGACCTGTACGCGCACGTGGAGCCCAGCGGCTGGCGGATCAGCGACCGGCCCGGGCGCGACACCCGCCGGGCCAGGTCCTGGCTGGGCGAGGACCTGGACGCTTTGGAGGAGTTCACCCAGGGTTACACCGGCAAGCTGAAGATCCAGGCGGTCGGGCCGTGGACGCTGGCCGCCGGCCTGGAGCTGCACGGCGGCGAGGCGATGCTGCAGGACGCGGGAGCCTGCCGCGACCTGGCCGGATCGCTCGCCGAGGGGCTGCGCGAGCACCTGGCCGATGTGCGCAGGCGGATCCCCGGCGCCGACGTCGTGCTGCAGCTCGACGAGCCGTCCCTGACGGCCGTGCTGCGCGGCCGCGTCCGCTCCGCGAGCGGCTACCGCACCTACCGCGCCGTGGACCGGCAGGTCGTCGAGGGCGTCCTGCGCGATCTGTTCGCCGTCCACGACGGCGACGTGATCGTCCACTCCTGCGCACCCGAAGTTCCCTTCGGCTTGCTGCGCCGGGCCGGCGCCACGGGAGTGTCGTTCGATTTCTCCCTGCTCACGGAGCGCGAGGACGACGCCGTCGGGGAGGCCGTCGAAGGCGGTACGAAGCTCTTCGTCGGAGTGGTGGCGGGCACCGACGGCCCGTTGTCCGACCCGGGCGGTAGCGTCATGGGTGTCAGGAAGCTCTGGCGCAGGCTGGGGCTGGCCCCGGGGACTCTGGCGGAGTCCGTCGTGGTCACCCCCTCGTGCGGTCTGGCGGGCGCCTCGCCCGCCTACGCCCGTGCGGTGCAGGCACATTGCGCCAGGGCGGCGAGGTCGCTCGCCGACAACCCTGAGTGACGGTCGAGACGGGCCACGGGAGGACACGGCATGGCAGCCGAACAGCAGGACACGGCAGTACCGGCGGCGGTGCGTGAACAGCACCAGCTGCTGGCCGAGCAGGTCGAGGAGCACCGCTTCCGGTACTACGTGAACGACCAGCCGGTCGTCAGCGACGCCGAGTTCGACCGGCTGCTGCGTTCGCTGGAGGCGCTGGAGGAGGAGTTCCCGGAGCTGCGCACGCCCGACTCGCCCACCCAGAAGGTGGCCGGGGCGTACGAGACGGACTTCGCCTCCGTCGAGCACCGCGAGCGCATGCTCTCCCTCGACAACGCCTTCGACGACGAGGAACTGGCCGCCTGGGCCGATCGGGTGGCCCGGGACACCGGCAGCTCCGCCTACCACTACCTGTGCGAGTTGAAGGTGGACGGCCTCGCCGTCAACCTCACCTACGAGCACGGCCGGCTCACCCGGGCGGCCACCCGCGGCGACGGCCGCACCGGTGAGGACATCACGCCCAACGTCCGCACCATCGCCGAGATCCCGGACCGCCTCTCGGGCGAGCGGATCCCGACGCTCGTCGAGATCCGTGGCGAGGTCTACTTCCCGATGGAGAAGTTCGAGGAGCTCAACGCCAGACTCGTCGCGGCGGAGGGCAAGCCCTTCGCCAACCCGCGCAACGCCGCGGCCGGTTCCCTGCGCCAGAAGGACCCGAAGGTCACGGCGACCCGCCCGCTGCACATGGTCGTCCACGGCATCGGCGCCCGCGAGGGTTTCGCGATCGAGCGCCAGTCGCAGGCGTACGAGCTGCTGCGCGAGTGGGGCCTGCCCACCGCCCGGCACAACAAGGTGGTGTCCTCCCTCGCCGAGGTCCGGGATTTCATCGCGGAGTTCGGTGAGAACCGGCACTCGGTGGAGCACGAGATCGACGGCGTGGTCGTCAAGCTCGACGAGATCGCCCTCCAGGGCCGGCTCGGCTCCACCGCCCGCGCCCCGCGCTGGGCCATCGCCTGGAAGTACGCCCCCGAAGAGGTCAACACCAAGCTGATCGACATCAAGGTCGGTGTCGGGCGTACGGGGCGCGTGACGCCCTACGCGCAGGTGGAGCCGGTGACGGTGGCGGGCTCCGAGGTCGAGTTCGCGACCCTGCACAACCAGGAGGTCGTCAGGGCCAAGGGCGTGCTCATCGGTGACACCGTGGTCCTGCGCAAGGCCGGTGACGTGATCCCCGAGATCCTCGGCCCGGTGGTCGACCTGCGCGACGGCACCGAGCGGGAGTTCGAGATGCCCACCGAATGCCCCGCGTGCGGGACGGCGCTGCGCCCCATGAAGGAGGGGGACATCGACGTCCGGTGCCCCAATGCCCAGACCTGCCCCGCCCAGCTGCGCGAGCGGCTCTTCTACCTGGCCGGCCGGCAGTCCCTGGACATCGAGAACTTCGGCATGGTCGCCGCCGCCGCCCTGACCGGCCCGCTGGAGCCGGCGCAGCCGCCCCTGCTCGACGAGGGAGACCTCTTCGCCCTGACCGTCGAGCAGCTGCTGCCCATCAAGGCGTACGTCCTGGACCAGGACAGCGGCCTGCCCAAGCGGGACCCGAAGACCGGCGAGGAGAAGATCGTCACGGTCTTCGCCAACCAGAAGGGCGAGCCGAAGAAGAACGCCCTGGCGATGCTGGAGAACATCGCCGCGGCCAAGGAGCGCCCGCTCGCCCGCATCATCAACGGCCTGTCCATCCGCCACGTCGGACCGGTCGCGGCCGAGGCGCTGGCCCGTGAGTTCCGGTCCGTCGCGGCCATCGAAGCGGCGACCGAGGAGCAGCTCACCGCCACTGACGGGGTCGGCGCGATCATCGCCGCCTCGCTGAAGGAGTGGTTCGCGGTCGACTGGCACCAGGAGATCCTGCGCAAGTGGCGTGAGGCCGGGGTCCGGATGGAGGAGGAAGGTTCCGCCGAGGAAGAGGGGCCCCGGCCGCTGGAGGGCCTGACCGTGGTCGTCACCGGTACTTTGCAGAGCCACACGCGGGACGGCGCCAAGGAGGCCCTCCAGAGCCGCGGTGCCAAGGTCACCGGATCCGTCTCGAAGAAGACCTCCTTCGTCGTGGTCGGCGACAACCCCGGTTCGAAGTACGACAAGGCAGTCCAGTTGAAGCTGCCCGTCCTCGACGACGCCGGGTTCGCCGTGCTGCTGGAGCAGGGTCCGGACGCGGCACGCGCAGCAGCGCTCCCAGTGGACCGTGAGTCCGAAGGGGAGTAGTACCGACCGGGTGATCCCCGAGGGGGAGTAGCGAAGGCGAACGGATGCGTGGCGTGTTGCCGTGAGGACGGGCGCACGCCAGGCGTGGCGGACGGTGGTAAACGGCCGGTACAAGGCTGGTCGCGGGGCGGCGACCTGTCGGATCATCGGACGGGCGGCGGGGCCCCGGTCCAAACTCACCCGTTCGGCGGATACCGTACTGATGAGGATGGCTGGGTCGCATTCGGGCAACCACTGCCGACCGCTGCCCCTGGGAGCCTCCCGCGTCCTACTGTTGAGGGGTGCGCCAGTCGTGCACACGGCTGCGGGATGCGATTCCGGCCGTGGTGGCATGACATGGGGGCCATCGCGTGACATCGGCATCGCCGGCTGTGAGAGGTACGGGCATGAAACCCACCGAAAGCGCCGACCCGTCACCTGAATTCGGCGGGGAGATCCCGCCCATGCGGGCGGGCAGGCTCGGCGTCCTGCGGGCCAGGACTCCGGACACCCGACCGGTCGACACCGGTGAGGGCGGGCAGGGGCGGCGCGGCGTGCTGCCCTTCCTCGTCGTGGGTCTCGCGGTCGTGGTGCTCACCACCGGCGTCGCATCCGCCCTGATCGGCCGTCATGCGCTGTTCCCCGGCGGGCCGGTCGGCTGGGCCCTGGCCCTCCTCACCGGCATCATCGTCGGCCACCTCGTCGCCCTCGGCCGGGACCGCTGGTGGGGCGGCACCGGATCGGGCGCCGCGCTCACCCTCGCCGTGCTCATCCTCTACGGCTGGGTGCCCGCCGGACTGGTCTCGCTCGCGGTGGTCTCCCTGGTCGGCGCCGCCCGCAGACACCGCTGGCGACAGGGGCTGCTCCACGGCTCCGTCGACATCCTCGGCATCGCCGCCGGTGCCCTCGTGCTCGCCGCCTTCGGCGAGGCGCCCACCGTCGAAGCCCCCTGGCCGCCCACCACCTGGGGGCTGGACGCCCTGCCCGAGATCGTCCTCGTCGCCGTCGCCTATCTGCTCGCCACCCGGTTCCTGCTCTGGATCGCCCTGGCCCCGCGCGGCGCCGGGCTGCCCACCGTCGCCCGGACCGCCCTGCTCCGACAGGCGTTAGTGGCGGTCGCGCTGCTCGGCATCGCGCCCCTCATCTGCGTGGTGGCGGTCACCAAGCCGGTCCTGCTGCCGCTGTTCGCCGTACCGCTCATCGCGCTGGACTCCACCCTCTGGATCGCCCGGGCGCGCGCCGAGGAGCAGCTACGGGACCCGCTGACCGGGCTGCCGAACCGGCAGTGGCTCCTGGAGCGGGCCTGGTCGGCCCTCGACGAGGCGGAGCGCCTGGGCACCCGGGCCGCCCTCGTGCTGATCGACCTCGACCGCTTCCGGGCGGTCAACGACACCCTGGGCCATCTGGCGGGCGACCGGCTCCTCCTCCAGATCGCCGACCGGCTGCGCCAGGCGCTGCCCGAGGAGGCCGAGGCCGCCCGCCTGGGCGGCGACGAGTTCGCCGTCCTGCTCCCCGTCGCGGACTCCACCACCAGCGCCCAGCGCATCGCGCGCCACCTGGTCGCGGAACTCAGCTCCCCGCTCGACCTGGACGGCCTCACACTCGTCCTGGAGGCCAGCGCCGGCCTCGCCGTCTTCCCCGACCACGCGCTGGACGCGGAAGGCCTGCTGCGGCGCGCGGACGTGGCGATGTACCAGGCCAAGCGGGACCGCACGGGCGTGGAAGTGTACGAATCCAAGCGCGACAGCAACACCCCCGACCGGCTGGGTCTCCTCGGCGACCTCCGAAGGGCCCTCGACGCGGGCGAAGTGGAACTCCACTACCAGCCGAAGGTCCGCTTCGACGGGCAGGTCGCCGGACTCGAAGCGCTAGTGCGCTGGGTCCACCCGGAACGCGGCCGGGTGCCCCCGGACGAGTTCATCGCGATCGCCGAGACGTCCGGGCTGATGCCGCACCTGACGGAGTACGTCCTGGAGACGGCCCTGGCCCAGGTGGCACGCTGGCGTGCACAGGGCCTGAAGGTCCCGGTCGCCGTCAACGTTTCGCCGCGCGACGTCCACACGCCCGGCTTCGCCGGCGCGGTGGCCGCGCGGCTGGCCCGCCACGGTGTCCCGGCCAGCGGCCTGCAGCTGGAGATAACGGAACACGTCCTGCTGGAGGACCCCCAGCGGGCGGCGGACACCATGGCCGGCCTCACCGGGCACGGTGTGAAGATGTCCCTGGACGACTTCGGCACCGGCTACTCCTCCCTCGTCCACCTGCGCCGCCTGCCGGTCAGCGAGCTGAAGATCGACCGTTCCTTCGTGGGACGGCTCGCCGTCGACACGCAGGACGCGGAGATCGTCCGGTGCACCGTCGACCTCGCACACTCGCTCGGCCTGCTCGTCGTGGCAGAGGGCGTCGAGGACGACGAGACCTGGGAGCGGCTGCGAGACCTGGGCTGCGACGCCGTACAGGGATGGCTGGTGGCCGCCGCGATGCCGCCGCAGGAAGCCACCGCCTGGCTGCTGGCCCGGGGCGAGCGCGGCTGGCGACGCCCGGCGGACATCACGGCGGAACTGGCCGCCGCCGAGGCCGACGCGGTCTGACCGCCCCCGGGCCCGGCCGGCCGGGCGGCGCCCCCGCCGGAGCGCCCCCAGGACCCCGCGCCCCCCACGCCGGCGGGGCCGGCACCCGACCCCGCCCGCCTTCGGCCGGGACGCCGCGCGGGCCCCGTGCGGCGTCCCGGCCAAACCGTTTCGCAGGCCGGGCGCCGGGCCCCCTAGGATTGAGCCCGAAACTACACATCCACCCACCCCCAGAGGATCGCTGCATGCCTGGCATTACGCGCGAGGAGGTCGTCCACCTCGCACGGCTGGCGCGCCTTGAGCTGTCCAGCAACGAGCTGGATCACTTCGCCGGACAGCTCGACGACATCATCGGCGCGGTCGCCCGTGTCTCCGAGGTCGCCGACCAAGACGTCCCGCCGACCTCCCACCCGCTGCCGCTGACGAACGTCATGCGCGCGGACGAGGTCCGTCCGTCGCTCACCCCCGAGCAGGCGCTCTCCGGTGCTCCCGCCCAGGAGCAGCAGCGTTTCAAGGTGCCGCAGATCCTGGGGGAGGACTAACAGCCATGGTCGACATCATCAAGCTCACGGCCGCCGAGACCGCCGAGAAGATCGCCTCCGGCGAGCTCACCGCCGTCGAGGTCACCGAGGCCCACCTGGCCCGCATCGACGCCACCGACGAGAAGGTCAACGCCTTCCTGTACGTGGACCGCGAGGGCGCGCTGGCCCAGGCCCGCGCCGTCGACGCCAAGCGCGAGGCGGGCGAGAAGCTCAGCCCGCTGGCCGGTGTACCGCTCGCCCTCAAGGACATCTTCACCACCGTCGGGGTCCCCACCACCGTCGGTTCGAAGATCCTCGAAGGCTGGATCCCCCCCTACGACGCCACCCTGACGCGCAAGCTCAAGGAAGCCGACGTCGTCATCCTCGGCAAGACCAACATGGACGAGTTCGCCATGGGGTCCTCCACCGAGAACAGCGCCTATGGCCCCACTGGCAACCCGTGGGACCTCACCCGCATCCCCGGCGGCTCCGGCGGTGGCTCCGCCGCGGCCCTCGCCGCCTTCCAGGCCCCGCTCGCCATCGGCACCGACACCGGCGGATCCATCCGCCAGCCCGCAGCCGTCACCGGCACGGTCGGTGTGAAGCCCACCTACGGCGGTGTCTCCCGCTACGGCATGGTCGCCTTCTCCTCCTCCCTCGACCAGGGCGGGCCCTGCGCCCGTACGGTCCTGGACGCGGCCCTGCTGCACGAGGTGATCGCCGGCCACGACCCGCTCGACTCCACCTCCATCGACGCCCCGGTCCCGCCGGTCGTCGAGGCCGCCCGCAACGGCTCCGTCGCCGGCCTGCGCGTCGGTGTCGTCAAGCAGTTCGCCGGAGAGGGCTACCAGGCCGGTGTCGTCCAGCGCTTCAACGAGTCGGTGGAGCTCCTCAAGGAGCTCGGCGCCGAGATCGTCGAGCTGGACTGCCCGTCCTTCGACCTCGCGATGGCCGCGTACTACCTGATCGCGCCGTCCGAGTGCTCCTCGAACCTGGCCCGCTTCGACGCCATGCGCTACGGCCTGCGCGTCGGGGACGACGGCACCAAGTCCGCCGAGGACGTCACCGCCCTGACCCGCGAGGCCGGCTTCGGCGACGAGGTCAAGCGCCGCATCATCCTCGGCACGTACGCGCTCAGCTCCGGCTACTACGACGCGTACTACGGCTCCGCCCAGAAGGTCCGCACGCTGATCTCGCAGGACTTCGAGAAGTCCTTCGAGCAGGTCGACGTGATCGTCTCCCCGACCACCCCGACCACCGCCTTCCCGATCGGCGAGCGCACCGACGACCCCCTCGCCATGTACCTCGCGGACCTGTGCACCATCCCGACCAACCTGGCCGGCAACTCCGCCATGTCGCTGCCCTGCGGCCTGGCACCGGAGGACGGTCTCCCGGTCGGGCTCCAGATCATCGCCCCGGCGATGAAGGACGACCGGCTCTACAGGGTCGGTGCCGCCGTCGAGGCCGCCTTCGTCGCACGCTGGGGTCACCCGCTGCTCGAGGAGGCACCGTCGCTGTGAGCACCAGTGCACTGTCCAAGGCCAAGGGCTTCAAGAAGTCCAAGACCGGCACCTACCTGTCGATCGGCACCACGGCCTTCGGCGCCGTCAGCGTGATCAAGCAGGTCAAGAAGGCCCGCAGCGAGAACGACATGCTGAAGCTGGTCGACGCCGCCGTGTCCGCCGCCGCCATCGTCACCGGCCTCGCGATCCTGTACCGGGAGCTCAAGCGCCTGGGCGACGACGACGTCCTGCTGGGCTGAGAGGGAAAGTTTCACCGTGACCACCTTCACCGAACTGCTGTCGTACGAGGACGCCCTGGCGTCGTACGACCCCGTCATGGGCCTTGAGGTCCATGTCGAGCTCGGCACCAGGACCAAGATGTTCTGCGGCTGCTCGACCGAGCTCGGCGGCGAGCCCAACTCGCAGACCTGCCCCACCTGCCTCGGCCTGCCCGGCTCGCTCCCGGTCGTCAACGCGATCGGCGTCGAGTCCGCAGTCAAGATCGGCCTCGCGCTGAACTGCGAGATCGCCGAGTGGTGCCGCTTCGCCCGGAAGAACTACTTCTATCCGGACATGCCGAAGAACTTCCAGACCTCCCAGTACGACGAGCCCATCGCCTTCAACGGCTACTTGGACGTCCAGCTGGAGGACGGCGAGATCTTCCGCGTGGAGATCGAGCGCGCCCACATGGAGGAGGACACCGGCAAGTCGCTGCACGTCGGCGGTGCCACCGGCCGCATCCACGGCGCGTCCCACTCCCTGCTGGACTACAACCGCGCCGGCATCCCGCTCATCGAGATCGTCACCAAGCCCATCGAGGGCGCGGGCGAGCGGGCCCCCGAGGTTGCCAAGGCGTACGTCGCCGAGCTGCGCGAGGTCATCAAGGCGCTCGGCGTCTCCGAGGCCCGCATGGACAAGGGCCAGATGCGCTGCGACGTGAACCTGTCGCTGCGCCCCAACGGGACCCGGGAATTCGGCACCCGCTCGGAGACCAAGAACGTCAACTCCCTGCGCTCCGTCGAGCGCGCCGCGCGCTTCGAGATCCAGCGGCACGCGGCCGTGCTGTCCTCCGGCGGCTCGATCGTCCAGGAGACCCGGCACTTCCATGAGGAGGACGGCTCCACCACGGCCGGCCGCATCAAGGACAACGCCGAGGACTACCGGTACTTCCCGGAGCCCGACCTGGTGCCCGTGGCGCCCGCCCGCGCGTGGGTGGAAGAGCTGCGCGCCGGCCTGCCCGAGATGCCGCGCGTGCGCCGCAATCGCCTCCGTGAGGAGTGGGGCGTCAGCGAGCACGACATGCAGTCGATCCTCAACGCGGGCGCGGTGGACTCCATCGTCGCCACCATCGAGGAGGGCGCCGACTCGTCCGCCGCCCGCAAGTGGTGGATGGGCGAGTTGGCCCGCAACGCCAACGAGCAGGGCGTTGTCGTCGACGAGCTGCCGATCACCCCGGCGCAGGTGGCCCGGGTCGCGGCCCTGGTCGCGGCCGGAGACCTGAACGACAAGCTGGCCCGTCAGGTCATCGAGGGGGTCCTCGCCGGCGAGGGCACCCCGGACGAGGTCGTCGAGAAGCGCGGCCTGAAGGTCGTCTCGGACGAAGGCGCGCTCGGCGCGGCCGTCGACGAGGCGATCGCGGGCAACGCGGCCATCGCCGACAAGATCCGCGGGGGGCAAGATCGCCGCGGTCGGCGCCCTGGTCGGCGCGGTCATGAAGACCACCCGCGGCCAGGCCGACGCGGCGCGCGTCAAGGAGCTCATCCTGGAGCGCCTGGGCGTCGCCGGGGGCTGAGCCCTTCGGGCCCGACGGCCCGAACGCCCCGGGGCCCCGCACCGAAGGTGCGGGGCCCCGGTCGTCTCCCGCACACTGGACGACCACGTCCGGCGGAGGAACGGGGGAGTTGCGCGTGGAGATCGGTGCGATGGTCATCGCGGTCGTCGGTGTGGTGGGCACCCTGGGCGCGGCGCTGCTCACCCCAGCGCGGGGCGGAGCGGGCGAAACGCCGGGAGATAGAGATCCTGCGCGGCCATCAGGAGATCCGCGACCGTCTGACGCTGCGGCGGAGCTGCTACGCGGACCTCAACCGGGACGCCCGGCAGTTCACCACCGCGCTCAACCGGCATCTGCATGTCCTGCGGGAGCGCCCGGTCGAGGACGCGGACCGGGAGGTGCTCGACGAGGCCAAGAACGCCCAGCGCGACCGCTACTCCGAGGCGCAGATGATCGCCCCGGACGCCGTGCTCGGACCCGCGAGCGCCGTCAACCACGCCCTGAGCAGGGTCTACGGCCAGGTCAAGCGCCTGGAACGGGGCGCCCCCGAGGAGGGCGAGACGATGGCCGCGGTCTCCGCCGCCCAGCAGGAGATCTGGGGCCTGCTCCGGGAGATGCGTGCGGCCATGCGGGCCGACCTCGGGGTGTCGGACGGGACCGGCTCCGTCAGCGCTTGAGGAGGGGCGCTGCCAGAACGGCGTTGCCGCGGCCCCTGCAGCCCTCCTCCACCTTGATGCGCAGCCGCAGGGCGCCCTTGATGTCCAGGGACTTGGTGACCGGCTTGCCCAGGTGGACCAGCTCGGAGAACACCGCAGGCTTGTCGTCCACCGAGATGGTCAGCCGTGCCTGCTCGACCGTCGAGCCGTCGTCGATGCCGGCGGTGAATTCCAGGGTGGACCAGGCCCTGTTGACGTCGTACTCGATCGCCGCGCCGTAGTAGCAGCTGCCGAGCAGCGCCGCTCCGTACTCCGTGGTGTTCAGCTTCGCGGAGCCGACCTCGAAGTTGTCGGCGCCGCCCACGGAGGACAGCACGGTCAGGTCGGCGATGTTGCTGTCCTTGACCTCTCCCGGAGCGTGCGGGCCGGCGGAGCCCTCCGGGGTGGCCGGGGCCCCGGCGGCTGAACCGTCCGTCGTGGAATCCGCGGACGGGGTCGGCGAGGCCGCGGAGGGGGCGGGCTCCGGCGACTGCGGCGCGCTCGCCCCGCCGGGCTTCCCGCTCGCCGTGTTGTCCTCCTGGCCCTTGTCGCCCAGGAGCTTCACACCGACGACCGCGCCCGCGGCGAGTACGACCACGGCGAGCGCCGAGCCCAGGACCAGACCGGCCCGCCGCTTCCTCTTCTTCTGCGGCGCGGCGGCCTGCGCCTGCGCGGGCGGGGCCGGGGAGAGGTCGTACGCGGGTCCGTACCCCGTCGGCACCGAGGCCGCCGGTGCCGGTGCGGGCGCCGGTACGGGTGCGGGCTCCGTGGCTTGCTGAGCCGGCTCGGGAGCGGTCAGCGGCGCCGTGGGCGGCTCCGCAGCGCTCGGGTCGGGCGCGGTCGGGTCGGGCGCGGTCGGACGGTAGGCGGGCGGTGGTGGCGCCGCGGCAACCGCCGGGGCCGCCGTGGGCAGGGGAGGCGCGGCGGGCTGGGGCGGGGAGTCCTGGAGGGCCGCCCGCCGCGATGCCGTGGACGTCGTCGTGGTGGACACCACGGCGCGCCGAACGTCCTTCATCCACCCGGCCAGGTTCACGGGCCGCCGGGAGGGCTCCTCCGCGTACAGGGCCGTGATCCGGGCCCGTTGTTCGGCATCCAGCAGTGCGATCTGCGGCAGTTCGGCCATCGCATGGGCCAGCTGCTGCGGAGAGGCGGGCGGCGACTCTCCGCTGAGCAGGAAGTACGCGATCGCCCCGAAGGCGTACCGGTCGGTGCCCGGGGTCCGCTTGCCCTCGAACACCTCGGGTGCCGCGTAGCCCGGGGTGAACCAGACCTCCGCCGTTTGGTGGTCGGCGGTCAGCTTGCTGAGCCCGAAGTCCACCAGGGTGGCCTGCCCGTGGGCGTCGACCATCACGTTGCCGGGGGAGAGGTCGCCGTGGACGACCTGCCGCCCGGAGGGCGTGGCCCTGCCCGAGTGCAGCCAGTCCAGTACCTCGGCCAGCTGTTCCAGGGTTCGCATGACGTCGCGCCGCTCTGCGGCGGTGGCGAGCGTCCGTTCGGCGCGCCAGTCCCGCAGGTCGAGCCCGTCGATGTGGTTCATGACGAGGACGAGCGCCCGCCCGGTCAGGGTGGACGACTCCCCGGGCCGGTGGATCGGCGGTCCTTCGAAGTGCTCCCGCACTCCCACGACACCGGGCCGGTGGACGAATCTCAGCAGTTCGGCCTGCTCGTTCCACTTCTGGCTGATGCGGTCGAAGACCTCGGGAGTGATGGTCGTCCTGGAGTCGAGCACCTTGACGACCACGGGCTCCGACCCGCCGGCGAGTTCGATCTCCGCGAGGTAGAGCACGGCCTCCCCGCCGCGCCCGATCGACCTGAGCAGGCGGTAGCGGTCCGCTGCCGCGTCCGGCCCGATGTGCAGATTCTGGCTGGTCAATTTCCCCCCAGCTGCCCTGTGTTGAGTGGGGGTCAGTCTGGCGTGGCCGGAATCGGTACGGCAATCGAAACGGTGGATCCGTACCCGCCCGGGTTTCTGTAGCGGTCGCTAGGTAAATCGGGTACGGTCTTTTCTGTATCGATCATTAGGGAAATCGGGGGTATCTCCATGTCCGTCAACACCGACGCCGTCCGCTCCGGAGCCGGCGCCGCGGCGTACGCGCGCACCGTCCGCACCGAGAGCGGTGGCCCCGGCCTGCTCCTCGCCCACGGCGCGGGCGGCTCCGTCGAAGCCAACTTCGGCGCGGTCCTGGACGAGCTGGCCGCCCGATTCAGCGTCGTCGGCGTCGACTACCCGGGTGCCGGCGCCACCCCGCGGGCCGAGGCGCCGCTCCTCCTCGACGAGCTGGCCGACCAGCTGGTGGCCGCCGCCGACGCCGAGGGGCTGCAGCGGTTCGCCGTACTCGGCTACTCGCTCGGCGGGAACGTCGCCGTCCGGGTCGCCACGCGGTATCCCGACCGGGTCACCGCGCTGGTGCTGACGGCCACCTTCGCGCGCGCCGACAACCGCCTCGAACTGGCCGGTGATCTCTGGAAGGCCCTCGCCGACCGCGGTGAGCCCGACCTGGCGGCCTCGCTGCTGGTCCCGCTCGTGCTGAATCCTGCGGTTCTGGAGGGCCTCTCCGCGCAGGAGGTGCGGCAGCTGGTGCGGGACACCGCCCGGACGCTGCCGCCGGGCCAGGCGGACCACGCCGCCTTGATCCGGGGGGCGGACCTGCGGGCCGAGATCGCGGCGCTCGACGTCCCGGCCCTCGTGGTCGTGACCACGCAGGACCTCCTCGTCCCAGCCGGCCTCCAGCGAGAACTCGCGCACATCCTGCCGGGTGCCCGGCTCGCGGAACTGCCCACCGGGCACCTCCCGTTCGCCGAGCGCCCGGCCGAATGGGCGGCGCTGGTCACCGCCTTCCTCAGCGAGCCCGCGGCGGGTTGAGGAAGGCGAGGCGGGCCGGCTTGGCGGGGAGGTGGACCTCGGGCAGGTCGATCTCCGGGAGGACGACCTCCGGGCCGAGCACGAACCCGGTGCGCTCCAGCCGCGTGATCGCCTTGGTGTTGCGGGAGTCCGGCTCGGCGACCATGCGGCGGCTGGCCGGATCGGCGAACACGAAGGCGATGAGGGCCTCCATCAGGTTCCCGCTGAAGCCGGGCTGCGGGCCGTCCTCGCTCGGGCCGATCAGCAGGTGCACGCCGACGTCCCCGGGCTCGACGTCGTAGCACTCGCTGATCCGGTCCTCGGCGCAGTCGTACGTCTGGAGCAGCGCGACCGGCACGCCCTCGCGGGCCATGATGAACGCGTGGTGCGTGGTGCGGCGGTCGACGTCCTCGTAGATCTCCTGGACCAGTTCGCGACTGGCCCCGCCCATGCCCCAGAAGCGGGCCCGCTCCGGTGTGACCCAGGCGTGGATCAGACCGGCGTCGGCGGCCGGATCGACCGGGGTGAAGGTGACGGTGCCGAAGCCCTCGACGAGGTGCGTGTGAACGGGCTGTCGCGCGGAGGTGGCGGTGGTCATATCGATTCCTTGGTGAGCCGGGTCCAGTCGGTGACGACCGGGACGAGTTCGCAGCGTGCCCACAGGGGGAGCTGGTCGTGGTGATGGGGGGTTCCGCCGACGCCGTCGGCGCCCAGCGGGACGACCCAGAGGCTGTCCTCGCGGCGGGCCAGGTCCCAGACGTAACGGGCGGCCGAAGCGCGGGCGGTGAGGTCGGTGAAGCCGGGCACGGAGGAAGTGGCGTTCACGCAGTCGTGATCGCCGCCGAGGCCGGGCCACTCCGGGCCGGCCGGGTCGGGGACCGCCTGCCAGGGGGCCAGGCGGTGGACCTGCGACCACGGGACGTCGAGGGAGCCCGCCGCAGCTGTCTCCTCCAGGGCCGCGCGGACGTGCGCGGCACGGTCCAGCTCCGGCAGCAGCGAGCTGTTCAGCAGGCCTTCGAGCGCGTAACCGATCTTGGGAACCAGGTGCAGCCACGGGTGGAACACGGCCGGTCCGGCGGGCGCGCCCGCCAGGTCCGCGAAGACCGGGTCGGCGGCGAGGCGCCGTACGGTCGCGGTCCGGAAGGCCGAGAAGACGGCGGCGTCGGTGCTCCCGGCCTCCATGCGCCGGTCCCAGGAGAGCAATCGCATGCGCAGTTCCCGCGCGGCCGGTGACAGCCCCTCGAAGGCGGGCAGCAGGGCGAGCAGCGGCTCGGCCGAGGCCAGATGGGTGTCACGGTGCACGTCGGCCATCGCCGTCGGGGACCAGTCCGCGGAGCCGCTGAGCAGCTCGCGGATGCGGTCCGCGCGGTGCGGTGGTGCGAACTCCACGCCGAGCGGAGAGGCGATGCCGCGCGCGTTCGCCATGACGGCGAAGCCCTGCACGGGCTCGGCTGGGGTCGGTGCCCAGCCCCGCCAGGCGTGCTCCGGCTCCCACGCGGGCACGGGGCGCAGCCGGTTCGCGGGGTGGCGCAGCGGCACGGCACCCGCGACGCGGTGCAGCAGGCCACCTTCGGTGTCGGCGGCGTGGACGACGTTGACCGGCTCGGCCCAGCCATCGAGGGCGCGGTCGATGTCGGCGACGGTACGGGCGCGCAGCAGGGCGGGCAGGGCGGCGAAGCCGAGGTCGCGGCGGACGCGGGGCGGGTAGCGCAGGGAGAGGGTCTGCGTGCTGCCGTCGGCGCGTCCGGGGTCGGCGGCGCCTGCTGCGGGGTCGGCGCCGAGGTCGCCGTCCGCGTGCACGATCACCGGCCCGCGGGCGGTCTCCAGGACCTCCACCTCGACGTCGGCGCCGCCCGCCACAGTGATGGTCTCCGTGTGGCGCGCGACCGGCTCCCAGGCCCCGTCCGGGCCGAGCGCCTCGACGGCGCCCTCCTCGTCGCGGCGCAGCCGCTCGACGTACAGGTCCTGGTAGTCGGACATGGCGTTGGTGATGGCCCAGGCGGCGGAGCCGGTGTGCCCGAAGTGCGCGAGGCCGGGGATGCCGGGGACGGCGAGGCCGAGGACGTCGTAGTCCGGGCAGGACAGGCGGATCTGCTGGTAGACGCCCGGGTCCTCGATGAAGCGGTGCGGGTCGCCCGCGATGATCGCCGCCCCGGTGGTGGTGCGCTCGCCCGGCACCATCCAGCCGTTGCTGCCGGCGATGCGGGGACCGTCGGTGGCGAAGAGGGTGAGCGTCTCGTCCCCGAGGGCGCGGGCCACGCGCTCGCGCCACAGCTTGGTGGGGAAGCCGGCGAACAGGATGTGCGTGGCGATCCAGATCGCCAGCGGCACCCATGGCTCCCACGACGAGGGGGCGAGGCCGGTCCGGGCGAAGCGCTCGTCGCGGGCGGCGCCGGCGGCCAGGCCCTCGTTGACGCCGTCCACGTACGCGCGCAGCCAGGCGGCGGTCGCCGGATCGTCGGCCACCAGGGCCTCGTGGCAGAGGCGGGCGGTGTCGGCCAGGCGGCTCTGGCGGGCGAAGCGGTCCCATGCGACGGACTCCCGGCCCAGGAAGGAGGCGCTGGAGCCCTCGGCGCGGTGCCGTTCGACCTCCAGCTGCCAGGCGCGGTCGAAGGCGGTGACGCGGCCCTGGGCGTAGGCCAGCCCGAGCTCGTCCGGCGCGCGCAGGTGGGGGATGCCCCAGGGGTCGCGGAAGACGTCATAGGATTCCGGGGTCCGCCCGCCGGGCCCGCTCCGGACGCCCGCGTACGGCTCCGGGCCGCTCTCACTGCTCACGCTGCTCACACTCTCCCCGACGTGTATTTAGGTTAGCCTTCCCTAAGTGTAGGCGTCGGGTGGGGAGGGGCGAACAGGGCGGTCGGCAAAGGGTGGGAGGGCGTGGTCCTCAGGCTGCTGAGGGGCAAGGACTTCACCTTCACGGTGACCGGGGCGGAAGACGTCACGGAGCGCTACCGCCGGGTGTCCTTCACCGACGGCGGGCTGCTGGCCGCGGTCGGTCCGTCGCTGCACCCGACGATGTGGGTGCGAGTCTGGTTCCGGAACGCGGGCAAGCCGCACCAGCGCGCGTACACGCTGGTCGACCCGGATCCCGAGACCGGCACTTTCTGCTTCGAGTTCGCGCTCCACGACGGCGTCGCCAGCGCCTGGGCGCGGCGCGCCCGACCGGGCGACACCATCGAGGCCACCGTCCAGGGCACCGGGTTCACCGCCCCGGCCCCGCCCCCGGAACGCCTGCTGGTCATCGGCGACCCCGCCTCCCTGCCGGCGGTCAACTCGCTGCTGGACTCCTTCCCCGGCCTGCCCGCGACCATCTGGTTCGAGACCCGGCACGCCTCCGACGCGGAGCTGCCGGTACGCCTGGACGGGGAGCGGCACGACATCCGCCGGGTGCCGCGCGAGGGCACGGCGTTGGCCGACCGGGTCCGGGCCGAGCTTCCGGAACTGCTCGGGGACCCGGGAACGGCGTACGTATGGCTGGCCTGCGACACGGCCACGACCCGCGCCCTCACGACCTGCCTGCGCAAGGACCTCGGCCTGCCCAGGCAGCGGGTGAACGGCCTGGGCTACTGGCGCGCGGCCTGACGTCCGAGGCGTGACGTCCGAGGTCTGTGGTCCGAGGTCTGTGGTCCGAGGCCAGTGGTCGGGCCCGGGCCCGACGGCCGTCAGACCCCGGTCACGCCGTCGATCGCCTCGCGCAGGAGGTCGGCGTGGCCGTTGTGGCGGGCGTACTCGTGGACGAGGTGGAGCATGACGAGGCGCAGCGACGCCTCCTCCTCCCAGCGCGGCACGTACACCGTCACCTCCAGGGACTCGGCGGCCGCCTCGATCCGGCGCGCGTGCCCGACCTCATCCTGCCAGGCGGTGAACGCCTCGGCCCGGCCGGCGCCGGAGGCGTCGTAGGCGGCCTGGAAGTCATGGCGGTCCGACCACAGGTGCGGGAGCTCCTCGCCGCCGACGACACGGCGGAACCAGTGCCGTTCCACCTCGGCCATGTGCCGCACCAGGCCCAGCAGGGACAGGGCGGACGGGGGCATCGAGGCACGGCGCAACTGCTCGTCGGTGAGGCCCTCACACTTCCGGGCGAGGGTGGCCCGGTGGTAGTCGAGGAAGGCGCGGAGGGTCTCGCGTTCGTCCCCGGTCAGGGGCGGGCTGATGCGTTCCATGCCCGCGATCCTGCCCGTCGGCCCCTGTGTTGCGGAAGCCACATCCTCCTCCTCATCCTCCGGCCGGCCGGCCGGCCGGTCGGTCGGTCGGTCGGTCGGAGCGGCCTCAGGCCGCGTCCCGGCCGGGACGCGTCCAGATGTACGGCACGGTCACGCCCATGACCCCGAAGCCCAACCGTTCCAGGATCGGGCGGCTGTCGTCCGAGGCGTCCACCTGGAGGTAGGGGATGCCGAGCTCCGCCGCCACGCGGGCACGGTGGGCGACCAGCAGGCGGTAGACGCCCCGGCCGCGCCATCGCGGGATCGTGCCGCCGCCCCACAGGCCGGCGAAGGCCGTTCCCGGCCGCATCTCCATCCGGGCCGCGCTCACCGGGGTGTCGCCCGCCATCGCGACCACCGCCGCGACGGTCTCCGGCTCGTCGCGCAGGCGACCGAGCAGCGCCTCGCGGATCCGGGGCCGCTCGGTACCGAAGGCCCCGGCGTGGACCTCCATCATCAGGTCGACGCCGGCCTCGTCCGTCACCACCCGCAGGGTGATCCCCTCCGGCGGTTCCACCGGCAGGCGCGCGAGCTCGGCCACGCGGCCCACCATCAGAGTCTCCGGCGGCTCCGGTACGAAGCCCGCTGCCCGCAGCCGGTCCCCGAGGTCCGCCGGCCCGTCGTGCGTATACAGCTTCCACTCGAAATCGGGGCAGCCGCGCTCGGCGAAGAACGCCACCTGCACCGCGATCTGCGCATCCGCGGTCTCCTCGTCGAGGTCCGACCAGAGGACGCCGTTCCACCCGAGGCCGGGCACGCTCTGCCGGACGACCCGGCCCACCCGCTCCACGAGGGCGTCCCCGCCGTCCGGTCCGGCACCGAGACGCACCTCGGCGTCGTAGCGGGCACGTACCCTCAGCAGCTCATCAAGATCCATCCTCATCCGCCCAGCCCACCACCGTCCGGCCGGCCCGAGCAACTGCATTAGCCTCACCAGCGTGAACGACAGCCTCACCAGCGTGAACGACGACCTCACCATCTACACCGGCAAGGCCGCCCCCGACGCCGCCGCCGACCGCGGCTGGCTCCTCGGCCACTTCAAGGACCCGGCCGATCCCCGTCACAGCGAGGACGTGGAGATCAAATGGGGGGTGCACCCCCGGGGCGAACGACGGGAGCGCTGGGCGACCGCCGAGAAGCGCACCGCTCTGCTGGTCCTGATCAGCGGACGTTTCCGGCTGGAGTTCCCGGGCCGGACCGTCGTCCTGGATGAACAAGGGGACTACGTGCTTTGGGGCCGCGGCGTCGACCACTCCTGGTACGCGGAGGAGGACGCGGTCGTCCTCACCGTCCGCTGGCCCTCGATTCCCGGCTACCGGGTGGACGAGCCCGGGGACCGGGCCGACGCTCCGTCCCCGGAGGCCCACGGCCGGGCCCCCGCCGGGAACTGAGTTCCCGCGCACCCCCGGCCCTGCTGTGATGATGCACACGAAAACGGCCAACGATCACGAAACGTTGAGATCGTGGGGGTTGCAGACCATCTGGGCCGAACCGCGGGGCGACCCTCCGGGCCTTCGGCCGGGCCTTCACGAGTTCACGCGTTCTTTGCGACGGGCTGTCTCCCGGTAAAGATCCGAACCCACCAGGGAGCACGTCCGTTGGCAGTCTTCGCGCGGTGGTGCATGCGCCACCGCCTCCTCGCCGTCCTGATCTGGCTGCTCGCCCTCGGCGGGACGGCGGCGGCCGCAGTGACCGCCGGAGCGGCGTTCTCCAACAACTACGAGGTTCCCGGCACCGAGTCCGGGAAGGCGAACGACCTCCTGCGGGAAGGCTTCCACGGACAGGGCGGCGATACCGACACCATCGTGTGGCGGGCCCCGGAGCATCAGAGCGCACGCACCCCGGACATCGAGCAGCGCATGACCCGGGCACTGGACGCCGTCGCCGCACTGCCAGGTGTCGGGTCGGTCGCCGGACCCTACGGACCCGGCCCCGAGAGTGTCGCGCGCATCAGCCCCGACGGTCGCACGGCCTACGCCGTGGTGACCTTCGACCAGCCGGCCGACTCCGTACCCGGCGAACAGGCCCGGGCGGTCGTCGACACCGCGAAGAACCCCACCACCGAGGCAGACGGACTCCAGGTCGAGCTGGGCGGCCGCGCCATCCAGCTCACCGAGGCGCCGACCGCGCACCTCGCCGAGGTCATAGGCGTGGCCGTCGCGGCCCTCGTCCTCTACCTCGCCTTCGGCTCGCTCGCCGCGAGCCTGCTGCCCATCGCGACCGCCCTCGTCAGCGTCGGCACCGCCTACTTCGGCATCACCCTGCTCGGGCATGCGATGCCGGTCGCCGACTTCGCCCCGATGCTCGGCACCCTCATCGGTCTCGGCGTCGGCATCGACTACGCGCTGTTCATCGTCACCCGGCATCGCAAGGGCCTCGCGAGGGGCCTTCCGGTGGAAGAGGCGGCGGTCGGCGCCGTCGCCACCACCGGCCGGGCCGTCGTCTTCGCCGGTGCCACCGTCTGCATCGCACTGCTCGGCATGCTGGTACTGCGGCTGAACTTCCTCAACGGCGTCGCGATAGCCGCGTGCGTGACTGTCGTCCTGACCGTCGCCGCCTCGGTCACCCTGCTGCCGGCACTCCTGTCCTTCATCGGGATGCGCGCCCTCTCCGGCCGTGAACGCCGCAGGCTCGCCGCCGAGGGCCCGCAGCCCGACCGGACCTCGGGCTTCGCCGCCCGCTGGTCCGCCTTTGTCGAGCGCCGCCCCAAGCTGCTCGGTGCCGTCGCCACCACCGTCATGGTGGTACTGGCCCTGCCCACCCTCTCCCTGCACCTGGGCACCTCCGACCAGGGCAACAACCCCGCCGGCTCCACCACCCGGCAGGCCTACGACCTGCTCGCGGAGGGCTTCGGGCCCGGTGCCAACGGCCCGCTCACAGTCGTCGCCCGCCTGGATGGCGCCGGAGACCGGCTCGCCGTGGACCAGCTGGCGCAGGCGCTCCGCACGACGCCGGGCGTCGCCTCCACCGGTCCCGCCGTCTTCAACCGCAGCGGCGACACGGCCGTCCTGACCGTCGTACCGGATTCCGCCCCGCAGTCCAGGGCCACGAGCGACCTCGTCGACACCCTCCGCCAGGACGTCGTTCCGCGCGCCGGCCAGGGCAACTCCATGGAAGTCCACGTCGGCGGCGTGACGGCCGCCTACGACGACTTCGCCGAGGTCATCATCGGCAAGCTGCCGCTCTTCGTCTCCGTGGTGATCGCCCTCGGCTGTGTGCTGCTGCTGTTGGCCTTCCGGTCCATCGGCATCCCGCTGAAGGCGGCGGCCATGAACGTCACCGCCGTCGCCTCCTCCTTCGGCGTCGTCGTCGCGATCTTCCAGTGGGGCTGGGGCAGCGAACGGCTGGGCCTGGGCAGCGCCGGCCCCATCGAACCCTTCCTGCCCGTGATCATGGTGTCCGTGCTCTTCGGACTCTCCATGGACTACCAGGTGTTTCTCGTCAGCAGGATGTACGAGGAATGGCTGGAGACCGGCGACAACAGGCGAGCCGTACGCGTCGGCCTCGCCGAGACCAGCCGGGTCATCAACTCGGCCGCCGTCATCATGATCTCCGTCTTCCTCGCCTTCGTGCTCAGCGGCGACCGGATCATCGCGATGTTCGGCATCGCGCTCGCCGCGGCCGTCGCCCTCGACGCCTTCGTGCTGCGCACCCTGCTGGTCCCCGCCCTGATGCACATGCTCGGCGGCGCCAACTGGTGGCTGCCCGCCTGGCTCGACCGGCGACTGCCCCGAATCAGCATCGAGCCCCCAGAACACCGACCGCATGCGAAACTTCCGGCACAGCGGTCCGGCGTCGTCCCCGCCACGAGCGAGGACGACGCCGAGCCCGCGCCAGCCTCCCGGTGATCCGGCGTACCGCCGCACGAGACCCAAGGAAGAAGCCGCATGTTCTCGATAGACCTCGCCGAAGGCGCCCAGCTGTTCCCGCTGGAGGCCCGGCACGCGGAGGAGTTCTACGCGCACATCGAGCGCGGACGCGAGTTCATCGGGCAGTACGTCGGCTTCCCGGACCGGTCCCCGGATGTCGACTCCGCCAGGGACTTCCTGGCCAAGTACGCCGTGAAGGCCGGTGAGGACGGCGCCCGGTTCTTCGGCATCCGCCTCGACGGCACCCTCGTCGGCGGCGTGCTCTTCCCCAACTTCGACGCCGCCGGCGGGAACTGCGAGATCGGCTGCTGGCTGGAGCCCGCCGCGGCCGGCCGCGGCCTGGTGACCAAGGCCTGCCGGGTCCTGATCGACTACGCCTTCGCCGAGCGCGGCATGCACCGCGTCGAGTGGCACGCCGCCACCGGCAACAAGAAGAGCCTCGCCGTCGCCGAACGCCTCGGCATGACCCGCGAGGGCGTCCTGCGGGAGAACTACCTCCACCGGGGGGTCCGCCAGGACACCGAGGTGTGGTCGATCCTCGCCCGCGAGTGGGCGGACGCCCGCACCTCCTGAGGCACGCAACCCGGGCCCCGCCGGCCGCGGGGTCCGGTACGGGCACGGCCACCGGATCCTCAGGCAACTCTCAGACGCGACCCCTACGGTGCCCCGCATGGACACCACGAAGACCCCCGCCCCGAACGCCGCCGAGGCCGACACCCCGGTCGGCCCCGACACGAGCGGGACCCCCCGAGCCGCCGCTGCCCAGGCCGACGCCGGCCCTGCCGCGACGGCCGACCCCGCCACGGCGCTCGCCGGCTCCGAACTCGACGACGAGCTCGACGACGACTTCCGCGAGGAGGAATCCGACGTGGAGCAGCCGAGCCAGGTCGGCTCCGCTGCCTTCGCGATCGTCTCCGCCGGTCTTTCCGTGGTCGCCCTCAGCGGGAGCTGGGTCGCCGGCATCGTCTCCGAGCGTGCGAGCATCGCCGCCCGCCTGGAGCTGAGCCAGGCGGCCGACGCGAACGCGCAGATCGCCGCCCAGTTCGTCAACCCCTGGCACACCACCGCGATGGTCAACGGCGTCTTCTCGGCCCTCGCCCTGATCATCGCCACCTTCGTGCTGGCCCTCCCCGCCTTCGGCACCCCCGAGCGCACCCTCCCCGCCTGGGCGCGGTCCGTCTCCTGGGCCGCCATCGGCCTGGGCGCACTCGGGGTACTGCTCTTCGTCCTCATGTACTTCGACCTCCTCCTGGCCGTCCCGAAGGCGGCGGGGTAGGGCCCGTCCGGCGGATCGCGGCCCCGGCCGCCGCACAGGCCCCGGTCAGCGCCTTAGACGCCCCCGGACCGTCCCCCGCACCGCGCCCGGGACTAAGGACTCCGGAACCCCGCGGATGCGGCATGCGACCGATGTGCCGGTACCCCCTGGGACGCGAATCTCGGATCACACCGATCGAGGTGCCGGGAAACACGACCAGGGAGTACGAGATGTCCGAACACGAGATCGCCGCAGCCGCCCGCACCGCCGACCTGCTCCGTGAGGCCGCCGCGTACCGGGTGGTCCGCGAGGCCCGGAAAGCGCGCGGCGCCTCCCCGCGCGGCCACGAACCCCGGGAACGGGTGACAGGGTCCGGACCCCGCGGCACCCGCTGCGCGCCCCGGCCCGCGTGAACCGGCGAGCGATGCGGAGCAGACCCGTATCGGGTGCCGCCGGCCGGGGACTCTGTGCGATGCTCGGCGACGTGGAGACCAGATCTGTCAGCCCGGTGTTCGTCGGCCGCGCCGACGAACTGGCCGTACTCACCGGCGCACTGACGCGCGCAGCGGTCCGGGAACCGCAGGCGATGCTCGTCGGGGGAGAGGCCGGGGTCGGCAAGACCCGCCTCACCGAGGAGTTCCTCTGCGAGGCGGACCGGCGGGGCGCCGTCGTTGCCGTCGGCGGCTGCGTGGAGATAGGGGCGGAGGGACTTCCCTTCGCCCCGTTCTCGACGGCGCTGCGCACCCTGCACCGGCTGCTCCCGGAGGAGATGGCCGCCGCGGCCGCGGGCCAGGAGGACGAACTCGCCCGGATCCTCCCCGAACTCGGCGACACCCCCAGGGGTCCGCACGACGAGGAGAGCACCGCCCGGCTCTTCGAACTGACCGCCCGGATGCTGGAGCGGCTCGCCGCCGACCGGACCGTCGTCCTGGTCCTGGAGGACCTGCACTGGGCGGACACCTCCACCCGGCACCTGCTCTCCTACCTCTTCCGCACCCTGGGCAGCGGGCGGCTCGTCGTCGTCGCCACCTACCGCTCGGACGACGTCCACCGCCGCCACCCGCTGCGCCCGCTCCTCGCCGAACTCGACCGGCTCCGCACCGTTCGGAAGATCGAACTGTCCCGCTTCAACCGCGCGGAGGTGCGCCGCCAGCTCGCCGGCATCCTCGCCGCCCAGCCCGACGAGGACTTCGTGGACACGGTCTTCGACCGGTCCGACGGCAACGCCTTCTTCGTCGAGGAACTCGTCGCCTGCCAGGAGAGCGGCTGCCGCACCGGACTCACGGAATCCCTGCGCGACCTCCTGCTCGTCCGCGTCGAGATCCTCCCCGACGAGGCCCAGCGTCTGGTGCGCACCGTAGCCGAGGGCGGCTCCACCGTGGAGTACCCGCTGCTGCGTGCCGTCGCCGGGCTCACCGAGGACGAACTGATCGAGGCGCTGAGGGCCGCGGTCGGAGCCAACATCCTGCTCGCCACCCCGGACGGAGACGGCTACCGCTTCCGCCACTCGCTGGTCCGCGAAGCCGTCAGCGACGACCTGCTGCCCGGCGAGCGAGCCCGGGTCAACCGCCGCTACGCCGAGGCGGTGGAGGCCGACGCGCACCTGATCCGGGCCGAGGAGCGGGTCATCCGGCTGGCCAGCTACTGGTACACCGCCAACGACCCCGCCAAGGCGCTGCCCGCCGTACTGGCCGCCTCCGTCGCGGCCCGTCGCCGCCACGCCTACTCCGAGCAGCTGAACCTGCTGGAACGGGCGCTGGACCTGTGGGACAGCGCCCCGCAGGAGGTCCGCGAGGACCTTCGCCCGGCCGACTACACCGACGTGTACCCGCCCTGCGGCTGCGACCCGGCCACCACCCCGCTCCGTCGCCTCGACCTGCTCGCCGAGGCGACCGTCGCGGCGCGCTACGGAGGAGAACGCGAACGCGCCCTGAAGATCACGAAGACGGCGCTGCGCCTGCTGGAGGAGCACTCCGACCCGCTGCGCGCCGCGTGGTTCTGGACCGAACGCTCCCGCCTGGTCGCCTCCCTCGGCCGCGGCGACGGCTGGGAGGAGATAGCCAGGGCCCAGGAGCTCGTCCGGGGGCTGCCCCCGTCCCAGGTGCACGCCGAGGTCCTGGTCAGGGCAGCGAGCTGGGGCATGCTCCACAAGCCGGGACCGGGCAACCTCGCCGCTGCCGAACGGGCGGTCGAGTACGCGCGGATGGTCGGCGCGGCCGAGACCGAGCTCAACGCCCGGATCACGGTCGGCGCGCTCCTCACCGACGCCGGTGACGGCCGGGGGGGCCTCGCCGAGATGCACGCGGTCCGGGAACGGGCCACGGAACTCGGTCTGGCGCTGCTGGCAGGACGTGCGCATATCAACCTCACCTCTCACCTGGAAGGCCTGGGGCGGTCCCGTGAGGCCGTGGAACTGTGCGAACAAGGGGCCGAACTGGCCCGGAGGTCGCGGCTGCTGGACACCGAGGCCTGGGTGTCCGGGAACATGGCCGAGAGCCTCTACAGCCTCGGCCGCTGGGACGAGGCCGCCGAAGCCGCCCGGTGCACCCTGCAGGTGGGCCAGAGCGCGGCCCCGCGCGGCTCCGCCTCCGCACGGCTCGGCTACCTCGCCCTGGCGCGCGGCGAGTTGACCGAGGCGACCCACCAGCTCGCCACCGCCCACGCTCACTTCGGCACACACGAGACCCAGCCCCAGCACCGGATCCCGCTGCACCGGCTGGCCATCGGGATCGCCGCGGGGGAGGGCCGGATCGCCGACGTCCGCGCCGAGACGTCCGCCGCCGTGGACCACGGCTTCCCGCTCGGGCACCACCGCTATGCCTGGCCCCTGCTGCTCGCGTCCGCCTCCGCCGAGGCGGACGCCCGCGGGCTGCCCGCCGCCGGAGCCGGCCGCGCCGCCGCCCTGGAGGTGCTGCGCACCGCCGCCCGGACCCTCGCCACGCCGGCTCCGGTGTGGACCGCCCACGCCGAGTACCTGCGGGCCGAGCTGCTGCGGGCCGAGGCCCGGGACACCGTCGCCGACTGGCGTGCCGTCGAGGAGTCAGTCCGCCCGCTGGAGCGCCCGTACCTGCTGGCCCGCGCCCGCTACCGGCTCGCCGAGGCGCTGCTGGCCGTCGGCGACCGGGAGCCGGCGGCCGCGCTCCTCCGTGAGGCCCACGCCACCGCGGACCGGATCGGCTCACGCCGGCTGAGCGAGGACCTCGCCCTACTCTCCCGGCGCGCCCGGATTCCGCTGACCACCGACGCCACCCCCTCTACGGATCCCGAACCGCATCCGGACCCGGCCGAGGCCCTCGGCCTGACCAGCCGCGAGCGGGACGTGCTGCGCCTGGTGGCAGCGGGCAGCACCAACCGTCGGATCGCCGAGGAGCTCTTCATCTCGCCGAAGACGGCGAGCGTGCACGTCTCCAACATCCTGTCCAAGCTGGGTGTCGCCGGCCGCGGGGAGGCGGCCGCCCTTGCCCACCGGCTGAGGCTCTTCACGCCGCCCGGCCCGGTCGGCCCGCCCGCGGAGGAGCCGGTCGGCGACCGCCGCCGGGCTCCTCGCCCCGGCGGGTGAGCCTCCTGCCGGATCCGGGGTGTGCCGGCCCCGCCCGGGCGCCCCGCTCACCGCACCGTCAGCGTCAGGATCCTGTCGTCGCCCGCCTCCGGCGACCCGCGCCCGTCCGTCTCGCTCGTGACCAGCAGCAGCCGGTCACCGCCGAGAGCGATCACCGTCCGCAGCCGGCCGTACTCGTCCTGCAAGAACGCCTCGGGTTCGGCGACCGGCTGCGTCCCGGACAACGGGATCCGCCACAGCCGCGCCCCCCTCAGCCCGGCCATCCATATCGACCCCTCGGCCCAGGCGATACCGCTCGGCGAGGCCTCGTCGGTCTTCCACACCGCCACCGGGTCCCGCATGCCGGGCCTGCCCGCCTTCCCCTCGGCCTCCGGCCAGCCGTAGTTCGCTCCGGGCTCGATCAGGTTCAGCTCGTCCCAGGTGTTCTGGCCGAACTCGGCCGCCCACAGCCGCTTGTCCTTGTCCCAGGCGAGGCCCTGCACATTCCGGTGCCCGTAGGAGTAGACGACCGAATCGGCCTCCGGATTGCCGTGCACCGGATCGCCGTCCGGGGTCATCCGCAGGATCTTGCCACCGAGCGACTTCAGGTCCTGCGCGAGACCGGTGACACCGGTCTCGCCCGTCCCCGCGTACAGCATCCCGTCCGGGCCGAAGGCGATCCGCCCGCCGTTGTGGATCAGCCCCTTGGGGATCCCGCGGAACACGGTGTCCGGAGCGCCCAGTTGCTGCCCGGGGGGTCTCTGCTCGTCATACCGCAGCCGTGCGATCCGGTTGTCGGAGGCGGTCGTGAAATAGGCGTACACCAGACGGTCCGAGGCGAAGTCGGGAGACAGCGCGAGGCCCAGCAGTCCGCCCTCGCCACCGGGATCCACGCCCGGGACCTCACCGATCTGCGTCACCGCACCCGATCCGGCCGTGACCCGGCTGATCGTCCCCTTGTCCCGGGAGGCGACCAGCAGATCGCCGCCCGGCAGCGGGGCCACACCCCAGGGCGATTCGAGGCCCTTGGCGGCCTCGCCGGTGACCGACACCGCCCCCTTCGCGGACGGCCCGGACACCGACGGGGACGCGGCCGCGGTCCCCGACGGTCCGGGCGAACCGGTCCCCGCCGCCGTCGTGCCCGGTGGGGAACCGCCCCGCCCGGTGTCCGGGGCGCCGTCCGGAGAGCATCCCGCCGCGAGCAGCGCCCCGCACCCGGCCAGCGCAACCGCCGCCAGCACGCTCCGGCGCCGCGCGCCCCGCCCCTCGGACCCCGCCTGCCCGGGAGAACTTCCGTATCGCATCGCCCTGCTCCCTTCGGTCCTCCGATCCTGCCCTTCACCCGTCTCAACAGCCGGGGCAGTTCCCGAAGTTCCACCACTCGTACACCCGATCGAGTGGGTTTGGGCGGTCAGTCCCAGGCTCCCACGTCCACCGGAAGGTCCGCGATCTCGGCCAGGTCCGCGGCCGTGAGCCGTACCTGCGCCGCCCGTGCGTTCTCCACCGCCCAGTGCGCGCGGTCCGCGCCCGGCACCGGCACCACCTGCGGCCCCTGGGCCAGCACCCAGGCCAGAGCCACCTGCGCGACCGTGACCCCGGGACCGTGCCGCCGCGCGACCCGCCGCAGCCCCGCCACCAGCACCTGGTTGGAAGCCATCGCCTCCGCCGTGAACCGCGGGTGCCGGGCCCGGACGTCCTGCGGCTCGAAACCCTCGCCCGGTGTGAGTGTGCCGGTCAGGAAACCGCTGCCCAACGGCATCGCGGCGAGGAACCCCACCCCGCGCGCCGCACACCACGGCAGCAGTTGCCGCGCCGCGTCCGGCGACCACACCGACAGCTCCGCCTGCACCGCGCTCACCGGGAACACCTGCTGCAGCCGCTCCAGGTGGCGCAGCGTCGTCCGGTAGCCGCGGTCACCGCGCCGCCCCGCCCCCGGGCCGGCACCGGCCCCCAGTGCGCAGAAGCCGAGCGCCCGCACCTTCCCCGCGCCCACCAACTCCGCCATGGCCCCCCAGGTCTCTTCTACCGGAACCTCCGGGTCGACCCGGTGCAGCTGGTAGAGGTCTATGACGTCCGTGCGCAGCCGACGCAGCGAGGCGTCGCACGCCCGCCGCAGGTACCCGGGCCTGCCGTCGGCCACCACGTGCTGGTCGCCCGCTCGCAGGCCGACCTTGGCCGACACGAATGCGTCGGATCGCCGCTCGCGCAGCACCCGTCCGAGCAGCAGCTCGTTGGTGAACGGCCCGTACACATCAGCGGTGTCCAGCAGGTTCGACCCGAGGTCCAGCGCCGCGTGCACGGCGGCCAAAGACTCGTGCCCCCGGCGCCGAGAAGGCGCGTACGCCCAGCTCATCGGCATACAGCCGAGGCCGACGGCGCCCACCCTCAGCGCCCCCGCCCCGATCGACCTGCGCTCCACCCCTGCGTCCCCCTCCGCTCCGGGCCACCAAACTAACGGCTTGATCAAGACGGCTTGGCATAGCCTCGTGATCATGACTGCAACGCCCCGGGACGTCTGGCTCCCCTTCCCCGCCGAAGAGGTCGCCGGCCTCCCCGACTCCTTCCGGTACCGCCAATGGGACGGCGAGGACGCCTTCCCGGCCGATCCGGCCGACTGCGTCTTCTACGTGGCCCCCTACATGAAGTCCGCCGGGGTCGCCGTGCGCCCGCTCGCCGAGATGCCCGCCGTCGAGGTCGTCCAGACCCTGACGGCCGGAATCGACGACGTGCTGGGCCGCCTCGGTGCCCTGCGCCCCGGCGTACGGCTGTGCAACGCCGCAGGAGTCCACACGGCCAGCACCGCCGAGCTGGCCCTCGCGCTGACCCTCGCCTCCCTGCGCGGCATCCCCGGTATGGTCCGCGGGCAGGACCGCGAGGAATGGCGCTCCGGCTTCTACGACGCACTCGCCGACAAGTCAGTTCTGATCATCGGCTACGGATCCATCGGTTCTGCCGTCGAGGACCGTCTCGTGCCCTTCGAGTGCGGGCGGATCGATCGCGTGGCCCGTGCGGCGCGGACCACCCCGCGGGGCCCGGTGCACGCCGTCGCCGACCTGCCCCGGCTCCTGCCGCACGCCGATGTGGTGATCCTCGTGACCCCCCTGACCGATGCCACCCGTGGTCTGGTGGGTGCCGAGTTCCTCGGCCGGATGAAGGACGGGGCCCTGCTCGTGAACGTGTCGCGCGGCCCCGTCGTCGACACCGGGTCGCTGCTCGCGGAGGTGGCGTCGGGCCGGCTGCGCGCGGCGCTCGACGTGACCGACCCGGAACCGCTGCCCGCCGGCCACCCGCTCTGGCACCTGCCGAACGTCTTGATCACGCCTCATGTCGGGGGCAGCAGCTCCGCGTTCGAGCCGAGGGCCAAGCGCCTGCTGGCACGCCAGCTCACCCGCTTCGCCGCCGGAGAACTCGTGGAGCACACCGTACTGATCACAGGATGACCCCCCCTTTTTTTGCGTACGCTCCGCAGCCATTCGAATGCGGGCGGTCGCCACAACTCCCCGCGCGGTAACGGAGAGTAGAGCAACTATGTCCCTGAGTGACGAAAGTGGTGTATCGTCCGGAAGAAGGGGCTGCGCCGCGAACGTCTGGCGCTGGGGAGTGATCGGACACTTTGGGGGGCGACGGGCGATGCACGGCCAATGGACGAAGGATCCGATGCGGCACAGCCGCCGGAAGCGACGCTGCCGCGACTGGACCGCGCCGGAACCAGCCGGCGAGGGGGACCGGTGAGCACCCAGGGGGCGGCGCTCCTGGACCGGCCGTCCGTCTCGGGCGGAGGCAGGAGCCTGGCGATGCAGCTTGTCCTCGCCGTCGTCAGCGGCGGGTACGCCGTCGGTGCCGCCCTCAACTGGGGGTCCGAGGAACTCGCCGAAATCATGGGCGACTTCGGACTCAGCGCGGCCGGACTGCTCGCCGCCGTCTCCTGCTACAGCTACGCGCGCACGATCGACACCCGCGAGCGCCCCGCCTGGCTGCTCTTCGCCTTCTCCTCCCTCATGGGCGCCTGCGGCAACGCCGTCTGGGGCTGGTACGAGGTGATCCTCGGCGAAGACGTGCCGAAGCCCTCGCTCGCCGATTTCGCCTTCCTCTGCTTCGCCCCACCCGCCATCGTGGGCCTGCTCGTCCTCGCCAAACGCCCGGTCACCCGCGCCGGCTGGGTGTGCCTGGGACTCGACTCCTGGCTGATCGGCGGCTCCCTGCTCACCCTGTCCTGGAGCCTCGCCCTGGCCCACGCGGCACGGACCGCCCAATCCGGTGCCCCCGGCAGCGTCCCGCGCGCCGCACTCTCCCTCGCCTACCCCCTGCTCGACATCGCGCTCGTCTCCATGGTCCTCGTCCTGCACTTCCGGCGGAGCGAGACCAACCGCTCCGCCGTCAACACCGCCATCGCGGCGCTGGCCCTGACCGTCCTGAGCGACGCCCTGTTCACCTCACCCCTGCTGAGCGCCGAATACCAGTCCGGACAGCTCCTCGACGCCGGCTGGTTCGCCGGTTCGCTGCTGCTGGCGTATGCACCCTGGGGCGCCCGGCGCGCCCACCAGGACCCGGTGCCGGCCGGTCACCCGCGCAGGGACCGGCCGCACAGCCGGCCGATCACCGGCTCGCTGCCCGCCCTCACGCCGTACCTCGCGGCCGCGGTGTGCACCCTCGGGATCCTCTACAACGTCGTGGACGGTCGGAAGGTCGACAGGATGGTCGTCTTCACCGGGTGCACCGTCGTGCTCGCCCTCGTCATCCGGCAGGGCATCATGCTGCTCGACAACATCGCGCTCACCCAGGAACTGGCGCAGAAGGAGAACCACTTCCGCTCCCTGGTCCAGGGCTCCAGCGACGTCATCATGATCGCCGCACCCACCGGGACCCTGCGCTACGTCAGCCCGGCTGCCGCCGGGGTCTACGGCCGCGAGGCGGAGGAACTGGTCGGCACCGAACTGGCCACCCTGATCCACCCGGACGACCTCGGCAGGGTGGTCCACGAGGTGCGCCGCTTCCTCGCCGCACCACCCGCCGAGGAGCCCACCACCCGCATCGAGTGCCGCTTCAAGTCGGGCGGCGGCGAGTGGCTGAACGTGGAGTCCACCGTCAACCGCCACCAGGGCGGACTCATCCTCAACAGTCGGGACGTCACCGAGCGCGTACGGCTCCAGGCCCAGCTCCAGCACAGCGCCGAACACGACCCGCTGACCGACCTGCCCAACCGGGCCCTCTTCACCCGCCGGGTGCACCAGGCCCTCACGGGCCGCCGCGCGGGCGACCACAGCACCGCCGTCCTCTTCATCGACCTCGACGGCTTCAAGGCGGTCAACGACACGATCGGCCACCAGGCCGGCGACGAACTGCTCATCGAGGCAGCCCGACGGCTCCAGGACTCGGTCCGGGCGGGGGACACCGCCGCCCGGCTCGGCGGCGACGAGTTCGCGGCGCTGATCCAGGGCGACGGCAGTCGCGACCGCAGCGCCCGCGAGTACCAGGTCCGCGAGATCGCCGACCGGCTGCGCACCAGGCTCTCCCAGCCGTACCGGATCGGCGGCAGCGACGTTCGGGTCGCCGCCAGCATCGGAGTGGCCTTCGCCGACCCCGGCATCACCCCATCCGACCTCATGCGCAACGCGGACCTGGCGATGTACCGGGCCAAGGCGGGCGGCAAGGACCGCGTCGAGACCTACGCCCCGCAGATGCAGGCCGAGGTGGTGCGCAAGGCGGAGCTGGCGGGACGGCTGCGCACCGCGCTGCATGAGGGCGAGTTCGCCCTGCTGCACCAGCCCGTGGTCTCCCTGTCCACTGGTGAGATCGCGGCCGTCGCCGCGCAGGCCCGATGGCGGTCGGCCCAGGGCATCCTCTTCACGCCGGCGGAATTCCTGCGGGTGGCCGAGTACAGCGAGGGCGCGGCGGGCCGGGGCGCCGCCGCAGGCCCCGGACCGGACGCCTCGCGCACCGCCGAGCTGGGGCGCTGGCTGCTGGAGGAGGCTGTCGAGCAGGCCGCAGACCGGCACCGGGCCGGGCACGACGTCCCCGTGGCTGTGCGGATGACCGCCCAGCGGCTCCTGGACAGCGCGCTCCCGCTCGGCTCCGTGGAAGCCCTGCTGACCCGGCACGGCCTGCCCTCGGGGGCCCTGGTACTGGAGCTCGCGGTGTCCGACCCCAGGGTGCCCTTCGACGATCTGGAGCGGCGCCTCGCGGCCCTGCACCGGCTGGGGGTGGGAATCGCCCTGGACGGCTTCGGCAGCGGCTACGCGGCCATCAGCGCCCTGCGCCGCCTCCCCGTGGACATGCTCAAGCTGGACCGGGGCCTGGTGGAGGGTGTGGTCGAGTCCGCCCGCCTACACAAGATCACAGCCGGTCTCTTGCGGATCGCAAACGACCTGGGTATGCGCTCGGTGGCCGATGGTGTGGACCTGCCGGAGCAGGTGGCGGCACTGCGTGCGATGGGGTGCACGCACGGCCAGGGGATGGCGTTTTCCGGCCCGCTCGACGAGTACAGGCTGCGCCGTGCGCTGGTGCGCGGTACGTTCCCAGTACCGGGCGGAGCGGCCCAGCCCGCACTGGCGGGCGGTTCCTCCGGGGGCACGATGGTCATCCGCAGAGGCTCACATAATGAGACGCCCGTCCCACCTACTTGACATCACCCTCCCGCCAGAGGGAGGGTCAGTGCCATGCGCACCCGAATTCTCGTACTTGGAAAGCGCGTCGGCTGAAGCTGGGGCCTCCATGTCCCCGCTCAAGACACCCGACGCGCTCCCCTCGCTTGCCTCCTGGCACGAGGGGTTTTTTGTTGCACTGGCACAGAGTCGAATCCGCGTAGAACCCTCAGCTTCGAGAAGAGAATGCCGATGACCGAGCAGGCCTCCGGGGCCCACCATCCGCAGCCGCGGCCCCGTTCCGGCGGACAGCAGCCCGCCGCAGTTGAGCACGTCACGGGTGCGCAGTCCCTCATCCGCTCTCTCGAAGAGGTGGGGTGCGACACCGTCTTCGGGATTCCGGGGGGCGCCATCCTCCCCGCGTACGACCCGATGATGGACTCGAAGAAGGTCCGTCACATCCTGGTCCGCCACGAGCAGGGGGCCGGCCACGCCGCCACCGGCTACGCCCAGGCCACCGGCAGGGTCGGAGTCTGCATGGCCACGTCCGGCCCGGGCGCCACCAACCTGGTCACCCCGATCGCCGACGCGCACATGGACTCCGTGCCGCTCGTCGCGATCACCGGCCAGGTCTCCTCCAAAGCGATCGGCACCGACGCCTTCCAGGAGGCGGACATCGTCGGCATCACCATGCCGATCACCAAGCACAACTTCCTGGTCACCAGGGCCGAGGACATCCCGAAGACGATCGCCGAGGCGTTCCACATCGCCGCCACCGGCCGCCCCGGCCCGGTCCTCGTCGACATCGCCAAGGACGCCCTGCAGGCGAAGACCACCTTCTCCTGGCCGCCCTCCCAGGACCTCCCCGGCTACCGGCCGGTCACCAAGCCGCACGCCAAGCAGATCCGCGAGGCCGCCAAGCTCATCTGCCAGGCCAAGCGTCCGGTCCTGTACGTCGGCGGCGGGGTGATGAAGTCCGGCGCCACCGCCGAGCTGAAGGTCCTCGCCGAGCTGACCGGCGTCCCGGTCTGCACCACCCTGATGGCCCTGGGTTCCTTCCCCGACAGCCACCCGCTGCACGTCGGCATGCCCGGCATGCACGGCAGCGTCACCGGCGTCACCGCGCTGCAGAAGTCGGACCTGCTGATCGCGCTCGGCACCCGCTTCGACGACCGCGTCACCGGCAAGCTGGACAGCTTCGCCCCCTTCGCCAAGGTCATCCACGCGGACATCGACCCCGCGGAGATCGGCAAGAACCGAGCCGTCGACGTCCCGATCGTCGGTGACGCCCGCGAGGTCATCGCCGACCTGATCCAGGCAGTGCAGGCCGAGCACACCGAGGGGAACGCCGGCGACTACACCGCCTGGTGGAACGACCTCAACCGCTGGCGCGAGACGTACCCGCTGGGCTACGACCTGCCCGAGGACGGCAGCCTGTCCCCGCAGCAGGTCATCGAGCGGATCGGCGCGCTCGCGCCGAAGGGCACGGTCTTCGCGGCCGGCGTCGGCCAGCACCAGATGTGGGCCTCGCACTTCGTCTCGTACGAGGAGCCCCGCACCTGGCTGAACTCCGGTGGCGCCGGGACCATGGGCTATGCGGTCCCCGCCGCGATGGGCGCCAAGGTCGGCATGCCCGAGCGCACCGTCTGGGCGATCGACGGCGACGGCTGCTTCCAGATGACCAATCAGGAACTGGTCACCTGCGCGCTGAACAACATCCCGATCAAGGTCGCCATCATCAACAACGGTGCACTGGGCATGGTGCGCCAGTGGCAGACGCTGTTCTACAACCAGCGGTACTCCAACACCGTCCTGCACGCCGACGACACCGGTCACGACACGGTCGGCTCCCAGCTCGGCGAGTCCCTCGCCCCCCGCAAGGGCACGCGCGTCCCGGACTTCGTCAAGCTGTCGGAGGCGATGGGCTGCGTGGCGCTGCGCTGCGAGGACCCGGCCGACCTGGACAAGGTCATCGCCGAGGCCAACGCGATCAACGACCGTACCGTCGTCATCGACTTCATCGTCCACGAGGACGCCATGGTGTGGCCGATGGTCGCCGCCGGCACCTCCAACGACGAGGTCATGGCAGCCCGGGGCGTCCGTCCCGACTTCGGCGACAACGAAGACGACTGAGCCGAGAGAGCCGAGAGAGAGAACGCCTCACATGTCCAAGCACACGCTCTCCGTCCTGGTCGAGAACACGCCCGGCATCCTCGCCCGGATCGCCGCCCTGTTCTCCCGCCGCGGGTTCAACATCGACTCCCTCGCGGTCGGCGTCACCGAGCATCCCGACATCTCCCGCATCACCATCGTCGTCAACGTCGAGGACCTCCCGCTGGAGCAGGTGACCAAGCAGCTGAACAAGCTGGTCAACGTGCTCAAGATCGTCGAACTGGAGCCGCAGAGCGCCATCGAGCGCGAACTCGTTCTGGTGAAGGTCCGCGCCGACAACGAGACCCGCTCGCAGATCGTCGAGATCGTCCAGCTGTTCCGCGCCAAGACGGTCGACGTCTCCCCGGAGGCCGTCACCATCGAGGCGACCGGCGGTTCCGACAAGCTCGGCGCGATGCTCAAGATGCTGGAGCCCTTCGGCATCAAGGAGCTCGTCCAGTCCGGCACGATCGCCATAGGGCGAGGCGGACGGTCCATCACGGACCGCAGCCTGCGCGCGCTCGACCGCAGCGCCTGATCCGGCCGATACGGCGGCCGCGCCACACAGCGGCCGCCGCGGCCGATGCCGCGGCAGACACGCTCGGCCCGCATAGCGAGACCGACAAACTCAGATTCCGTTCCCCGCCGTACGGTGGGAGCAACACCAGCGCACCAAGGAGATATCCCAGTGGCCGAGCTGTTCTACGAGAACGACGCCGACCTGTCCATCATCCAGGGCCGCAAGGTCGCGGTCATCGGCTACGGCAGCCAGGGCCACGCCCACGCGCTGTCGCTCCGTGACTCCGGCGTCGACGTCGTCGTCGGCCTGAAGGAGGGCTCGAAGTCCAAGGCCAAGGCCGAGGAGCAGGGCCTGAAGGTCGTCCCCGTGGCCGAGGCCGCCGAGTGGGCGAACGTCATCATGATCCTCACTCCGGACCCGCTGCAGGCCGAGATCTACGAGGAGTCCATCAAGGACCACCTCAAGGAGGGCGACGCGCTCTTCTTCGGCCACGGCTTCAACGTCCGCTACGGCTTCATCAAGCCCCCCACCAACGTGGACGTCGCGCTGGTCGCCCCGAAGGGCCCGGGCCACCTGGTCCGCCGCCAGTACGAGGAGGGCCGCGGTGTTCCGTGCATCGCCGCCGTCGAGCAGGACGCCACCGGCAAGGCCTTCGACCTGGCGCTCTCGTACGCGGCCGGTATCGGCGGCACCCGCGCCGGCGTCATCAAGACCACCTTCACCGAGGAGACCGAGACCGACCTGTTCGGTGAGCAGGCAGTTCTGTGCGGTGGCGCGTCCGCGCTGGTCAAGGCCGGTTTCGAGACCCTGACCGAAGCGGGCTACCAGCCGGAGATCGCCTACTTCGAGTGCCTCCACGAGCTGAAGCTCATCGTCGACCTCATGTACGAGGGCGGCCTGGAGAAGATGCGCTGGTCGGTCTCCGAGACCGCCGAGTGGGGCGACTACATCACCGGCCCGCGCGTCATCACCGACGCCACCAAGGCCGAGATGAAGAAGGTCCTCGAGGAGATCCAGAGCGGCAAGTTCGCTGAGGAGTGGATGGCCGAGTACAAGGCCGGTCTGCCCAAGTACAACGAGTACAAGAAGGCCGACTCGGAGCACCTGCTCGAGACCACGGGCAAGAAGCTGCGCAAGCTGATGAGCTGGGTCGACAGCGACGAGAGCTGATCTCGCGGCGGCGGGGTCGGGACGCCGGGTCCCGGCCCCGCCGCGCACCACCGTGCGGTACGGCACTCGCCGCACCGGTGACCGGAGCGCCGGGACGGAGCCCTGACGGGCCCTGCTTGTCCACCCCGGCCAACCACGGAAGAGTGATCCTTCCGTACAGGCGGAAAACCGGTCCGCTGACGCCACTACACTGCTCAACACATACGCGTCAGGCCCACAGTGTCGTGCGTCTTCCACGCGGCTACCCCCTCCACCGCCTGCGGCCGTCGGGACGGCCGTCCGCACTGGACTTGTGAGGATGACCCACGTGAGCTCGAAACCTGTCGTACTCATCGCCGAAGAGCTGTCGCCCGCCACGGTGGACGCGCTCGGTCCGGACTTCGAGATCCGGCACGTCAACGGAGCCGACCGCGCGGAGCTGCTGCCCGCGATCGCCGACGTCGACGCGATCCTCGTCCGCTCCGCGACGAAGGTGGACGCCGAGGCCATCGCCGCGGCCAGGAAGCTGAAGGTCGTCGCCCGCGCGGGCGTCGGTCTGGACAACGTCGACGTCTCCGCCGCCACCAAGGCCGGTGTGATGGTAGTCAACGCCCCGACCTCCAACATCGTGACCGCCGCCGAGCTCGCCTGCGGCCTGCTCGTCGCCACGGCCCGCAACATCCCGCAGGCCAACACCGCACTGAAGAACGGCGAGTGGAAGCGGAACAAGTACACGGGTGTCGAGCTCAGCGAGAAGACCCTGGGTGTCGTCGGCCTCGGCCGCATCGGCGTCCTCGTCGCCCAGCGCATGTCGGCCTTCGGTATGAAGATCGTCGCGTACGACCCCTACGTCCAGCCCGCGCGCGCCGCCCAGATGGGCGTCAAGATGCTGACGCTGGACGAGCTGCTGGAGGTCGCCGACTTCATCACGGTGCACCTGCCCAAGACCCCCGAGACCCTCGGTCTCATCGGTGACGAGGCGCTGCACAAGGTCAAGCCGTCGGTCCGTATCGTCAACGCCGCGCGTGGCGGCATCGTCGACGAGGCCGCCCTGTACTCGGCCCTCAAGGAGGGCCGCGTCGCCGGCGCCGGCCTGGACGTGTACGCCAAGGAACCCTGCACGGACTCCCCGCTCTTCGAGCTCGACCAGGTCGTCTGCACCCCGCACCTCGGCGCGTCCACCGACGAGGCCCAGGAGAAGGCCGGTGTCTCGGTCGCCAAGTCGGTGCGCCTCGCCCTCGCCGGTGAGCTCGTGCCGGACGCGGTCAACGTCCAGGGCGGCGTCATCGCCGAGGACGTCCGTCCGGGCCTGCCGCTCGCCGAGAAGCTCGGCCGCATCTTCACAGCCCTCGCGGGCGAGGTCGCGGTCCGCCTCGACGTCGAGGTCTGCGGCGAGATCACCCAGCATGACGTCAAGGTGCTCGAACTGTCCGCGCTCAAGGGCGTCTTCGAGGACGTCGTCGACGAGACGGTCTCCTACGTCAACGCCCCGCTGTTCGCGCAGGAGCGCGGTGTCGAGGTGCGTCTGACCACCAGCTCGGAGTCGCCGGACCACCGCAACGTGGTGACCGTGCGCGGCACCCTCTCGGACGGTCAGGAGGTCTCCGTCTCCGGCACGCTCGCGGGCCCGAAGCACCTTCAGAAGATCGTGGGCATCGGCGAGTACGACGTGGACCTGGCGCTCGCCGACTACATGGTCGTGCTGCGCTACACCGACCGTCCCGGCGTGGTCGGTACCGTCGGCCGCGTCCTCGGCGAGGGCGGCCTGAACATCGCGGGCATGCAGGTCGCCCGGGCGGAGGAGCACGGCGAGGCCCTCGCGGTCCTGACCGTCGACGCCGAGGTGCCGGCGGGCGTCCTCGCGGACATCGCCGCCGAGATCGGCGCCGCCTCGGCGCGCACCGTCAGCCTCGCCTGACGCCGCCACAGCAGTGAGACGGGGAAGGGCCCGGGGGAGACTCCGGGCCCTTCCGCGTTCCTCCGGATGCGTCGCGCCGTCCGGTCAGTCGTACGCCGCCTCGTGCTCCCGCGCCCCGGGCCCCCGGGCGGGCTCCGGCGTGGCGGGGGCACCGATGCCCCGCAGCAGGGACGCGGCCAGCAGGGCCGCCCCGAGCAGCAAGGCCGCGGCCCCCCAGGCGGCGTACTGCATGCCGTGGACGAAGGCCTCGCGGGCCGGGGCCAGGACCTGCGCACCGGCCGCCCCGCCGATCCGGTGCGCGGTGGCCACGGCGCCGCCCAGGGTCTCCCGTACGGCCGGTTCGGCGCCCGCCAGGTCGCTGCGGTAGACGGCGGTGCCCAGGCTGCCGCGGACCGCCATGCCCAGGGCGCCGCCGAACTCCGTGCCGGTCTCCAGCAGCGAGGCGGCGGAACCCGCCTTCTCGGCCGGGGCCGCGCCCAGGGCCATGTCGGAGACGAGGGACATTACGGCGACGATGCCCGAGGCCAGGACACCGGTACCGGTCAGCAGCAGCCACAGGGAGTCGGTGCCCACCAGCGCGATCAGCGAGCAGCCGGCGGCGGCGAGGACGAACCCGCCGGCGACGACGTGGGCCCGGTCCGTCCTGCGGGCGAGGGCGGCGGAGGCGGGGGCCGCCGCGCCGATGACAACGGAGGGGGCGAGGCTCCACAGGGCGGCTTCCAGTGCGCCCATGCCGAGTACCGACTGGAGGTACTGGGTGGTGAAGTAGGCCGAGCCGAGCATGGCGAAGGCGGCGAGGGTGTTCAGGGCGATACCGGAGCCGAAGCCGCGGCCCCGGAACAGCGAACGGCTGATCATGGCCGTCCACGACCGGCAGTACGGCGGCCGCGGACAGCGGGGCGCCGAGCAGGTCGAAGCGGCCGGGGGCGGGGTCCTTGAACTCCGGGACCAGGAAGGGGACCAGGGTGAGCAGGAGGGCCATCGCGGGCACGTTGACCAGGAAGACGGAGCCCCACCAGAAGTGGTTCAGCATCATGCCGCTGAGCACCGATCCGAGCGCGATGCCGCCGGTCATGGCGCCGGACCAGATGGCGATGGCCTTGCCGCGCTGGCCGTCGTCCTGGAAGAGGTTGCGGACGAGTGCCAGCGTGGACGGCATCAGTGTGGCACCGCCTATGCCCAGCAGGACCGGGGCGGCGATGAGCATCTCCGCGCTGGTGGAGTAGGCGGCACCCACCGAGGCGATGCCGAAGGCGCCGGCTCCGATCAGCAGCAGCCTGCGGCGGCAGATCCGGTCGCCGAGCGAGCCCATCGTGATCAGCAGTCCGGAGAGGGCGAAGGCGTAGCTGTCGAAGATCCAGAGCTGCTGGGTGGCGCTCGGGTCGAGCTGTTCGGTGATCGCCGGGATGGCGAAGTAGAGGACCGAGACGTCCATGGAGACCAGGAGCAGGGGCAGCGACAGGACGGTGAAGGCGGTCCATTCGCGGCGGCCGGCGAGGCGTGCTGTGGCGGAGGGGTTCGACATGCCGAGAAACGTACACACGTATAAAACATTCGTCTATGACGAGTGTGTGAAACGCTTGTATGGGACTGTCGTCTGGTACATCCGTCTTGCTACGGTGAGGGCATGGGACATCGCGAAGATCTGCTCGAAGGCGCCAAGAAGTGCCTGGTGGAGAAGGGGTTCGTGCGCACCACCGCGCGCGACATCGTCAGCGCGTCGGGGACGAACCTCGCCTCCATCGGCTACCACTACGGCTCGAAGGACGCCCTGCTCACCGAGGCGTTCATCGGCCTGATGGAGGAGTGGGGGGCGGTCTTCCAGGACAGTCTGGCCGGTGAGGGCGGATCGCTGGAGCGCTTCCGAGCACTGTGGGAAGGCGTCATCGCGCAGCACGAGAAGTCCGCACCCGTCTGGGCGGCGAGCCTGGAGGTGGCGCTCGGCCGCGACCAGCGGCCCGAGCTGCGGACCCTGCTCGCCGCCTCGCAGGCCGAGGGGCGCCGCGGGCTGATCTCGATGCTCACCGGCACCCCGGAGGGCGAACTCGACGACCGGGACGTGCGCACCCTGGGCTCCTTCTACCAGGCGCTGCTCAACGGCCTGATGATCCAGTGGCTCTTCGACCCGGAGTCGGCGGCCACGGCCGAGGAGTTCACCGAGGGCATGCGCCGGGCCGCCGAGGCGATGACCCGGCCGCAGGGGTAGCCGGAGCCCGGAGTCGCCACACCCGGCCGACGGCCGCGGACCCGAAACGGCGGGGCGCCGGGCGCAGCCCCGGGCCGGCCCGGGGCCCCTCAGGCCAGGCGGGAGGCCTTCAGGGCCATGTGGAGCAGCAGGCGGTCCTCGCCCGCGTCGAGGTCGAGCCCGGTCAGCTGTTCCACGCGGCCGAGCCGGTAGTAGAGCGTCTGGCGGTGGATGCCGAGGGCGGCGGCGGCGCGGCCCGCCTGGCCGGCGCAGTCCAGGAACACCTCGGCGGTACGGGCCAGTTCGCGGTGTGCGGGGGCGAGCAGGGTGCGGGCCGCCGGATCGTCCACCGGGTCGGCGGCCAGGTTCGCCAACAGCCGGTACGGGCCGATCTGCGACCACTGGGCAACCGGGCCGAGTCGCGGCTCGGCGACCGCCGCGCGAGCCGCGGCGACGGCCTGTTCCCAGGCGGCGGGCAGGTCGGCGAGGCCGCGGAGGGGATCGGCGACGCCCGCGGTCATCCGGAGCGCGCCGGCCGCAGGGGTGGCACCGGCGGCCGCGGACGCGCCGGCCGCCGCCCCGGAGCGGGATGCGGCGGAGCCCGCAGCGGCCGCGGTCGCCGTCGGCCGTGCCGCGCGCGGCAGCAGCCGTGCCACCGCCGTCAGGGCCGGAGCCAGCGCGTCCGTCGACCGCAGCCGGAGCAGCAGAGCCAGAGCCAGGCCGCCCGCGGGCCCGGCGGCCGGCACCTCGCCCGGCTCGCCCGCGCCGCCGCCCCGCCGGGGTACGACGCACACGGCCGCCGCGCCCGGTACGGACGCCGGAGCCTCGTCGGGCCAGGGCGTCACGCAGACCGCCGCGTGCAGGCCGTCCCCGCCCGGCCCGAGGGCGGCCCGCAGGGCAGCCACCGCCATGTCCTGCTGCCACCCCCGCGCCGCCGTGAGCACCGCCTGGAACTCCCGTGACAGGTCCGCTCCGGCCTTCGCCTCCTCGGCGAGCAGCACTCCGATCCGCTGGGCCACCTCCATGGCCGCGGCCAGCGCAGAGGGGTCGGGGCCGGGCGTGCCGGGCTCCTGGTCGAGCAGCCACACGTAGCCTTGCACGACGCCCCGGGACCGCACCGGCAGGCAGATCCGCCCCCGGAACACGCCTGCGTCGGGTGCCGCCGGGATGCGGACGGGGCCGGTGGCGCGGGCGATGCCGAAGCCCTCGAACCAGGCACGGACGGCAGCCGTCGACTGTCGGGTCAGGATCGACCGGGTGCGCACGGGGTCCATCGCGAGATCGTCGTCGCTGTCGTGGGCGCCGAAGGCAATGAGGCGGAAGTCCCGGTTCTCAAGGGTCGCCGGGGCGCCGAGCAGCGCCGAGATCTCGTCCACCAGGTCCTGGTAATCGCCCTTCACGCGGACATTCTCCCACCCGCGGCCATCGTCTTCAGACAGATGTATGAGATCGCGGACACGGATGCGTGACAGCTGTCGATGGCAGAGGATCGAAGCGATCCTTAGGTTTCACGGTGGTTTCACTTGCGCTTTTCTTCTGCCACCCGCTGGAGGTGCCCCGTGCTGGGTCCCGTGATCCTCGCCGCTTCGCGCAGCGACAAGATGCGTCGTATCGTCTCTGCCGCCCCGGTGACCAAGCCCGTGGTGAACCGTTTCATCCCCGGAGAGACGGTCGACCAGGTCATCCCGATCGTCGAGGACCTCACCAGGGCGGGCCTGGAGGTCACCCTCGACGTCGTCGGCGAGGACATCACCGAGGTGGCGCAGTCCCACGCCGCGCGTGACGCCTACCTCCAGCTCATCGAGCGCCTCGCGGAGCTCGGCCTCGGCGAGAAGGCCGAGATGTCCGTCAAGCTGTCCATGTTCGGCCAGGCCCTGGAGGGCGGCCACGAGCTGGCGCTCGCCAACGTCCGCCCGGTCGTGGAGGCTGCCGCCGCCATCGGCACCACCGTGACGCTGGACGCCGAGGACCACACGACCCTCGACTCGATGTTCGCCATCCACGAGGAGCTGCGCAGGGACTTCCCGCAGACCGGCTGCGTCATCCAGGCGTACCTCTTCCGCACCGAGGCCGACGCCCGCCGGCTGGCCGCCAACGGCAGCCGCGTGCGGATCGTCAAGGGCGCCTACAAGGAGCCCGCCGAGGTTGCCTACCAGGACAAGGCCGAGATCGACAAGGCGTACGTCCGCATCCTCAAGATCCTGATGGACGGCGAGGGCTACCCGATGATCGGGTCCCATGACCCGCGCCTGATCGCCATCGGCCAGGAGCTCGCCCGCAAGGCCGGGCGCAAGCTGGACGAGTACGAATTCCAGATGTTGTACGGCATCCGCAGCGAGGAGCACCTGCGGCTCGCCGCCGAAGGCCACCGCATGCGCGTGTACACCGCGTACGGGACGGACTGGTACGGCTACTTCATGCGCCGCCTCGCGGAGAAGCCGGCCAACCTCTTGTTCTTCGTCCGCTCGATGATCACCAAGAACTAGCCAAGAACCAGGTCTAAGGAGTTATCAGCCCCATGGATGCTGTGACCCAGGTCCCCGCGCCGGTCAACGAGCCGGTCCACTCGTACGCCCCCGGGACCCCGGAGCGCGCGCGTCTCGAGGCGCAGCTGAAGCTGCTGTCCGAGAACCCGATCGACCTCCCGATGACGATCAACGGCGTCAAGCGGATGGGCGGCGGCGAGCGCTTCGACGTGGTCCAGCCGCACGACCACAAGTCGGTGCTCGGCACCTACGCGAACGCCACCGGGGCCGACGCCCAGGAGGCTATCGACGCCGCCCTGGCCGCCGCCCCGGCCTGGCGCGCGATGTCCTTCGACGACCGCGCGGCGATCATCCTGCGCGCCGCCGAGCTGCTGTCCGGCCCGTGGCGCGAGAAGCTCGCCGCCTCCACCATGCTGGGCCAGTCGAAGACCGCCCAGCAGGCGGAGATCGACACCCCGTGCGAGCTCGTCGACTTCTGGCGCTTCAACGTCCACTTCGCCCGCCAGATCCTGGCCGAGCAGCCGGTCGCGAACTCCGCCGGCGTGTGGAACCGCAGCGACCACCGCCCGCTCGAAGGCTTCGTCTACGCGATCACGCCCTTCAACTTCACGGCCATCGCCGGTAATCTGCCGACCGCTCCCGCCCTGATGGGCAACGTGGTCCTGTGGAAGCCGTCCCCCACGCAGACCCACTCCGCCGTCCTCCTCATGGAGCTCCTGGAGGAGGCCGGCCTGCCCAAGGGCGTCATCAACCTGGTGACGGGCGACGGCATCGCCGTGTCCGAGGTGGCCCTGAACCACCCGGAGCTGGCCGGCATCCACTTCACCGGCTCGACCAAGACCTTCCAGTACCTGTGGAAGACGGTCGGCAACAACATCGAGACGTACAAGTCCTACCCGCGCCTGGTCGGCGAGACCGGCGGCAAGGACTTCGTCGTCGCGCACCCGTCCGCGGACCGCGCGATCCTGAAGACCGCCCTGACCCGCGGATCATTCGAGTTCCAGGGCCAGAAGTGCTCGGCGTCCTCGCGCGCCTACGTCCCGGCCTCCATCTGGAACGACGGCTTCAAGGAGGCCTTCGCGGCCGAGGTCGACGGCATCACCATGGGCCCGGTCACCGACCTGACCAACTTCATCGGCGCTGTCATCGACGACCGCTCCTTCGCGAAGAACAAGGCCGCGATCGACCGCGCCAAGGCCGACCCGACCTGTGAGATCGTCGCGGGCGGTACCTACGACGACTCCGAGGGCTACTTCGTCCGCCCGACCGTCATCGTCTGCACCGACCCGGAGAACGAGGTCTTCACGACCGAGTACTTCGGCCCGATCCTCGCCGTGCACGTCTACGAGGACGAGAAGTACGAGGAGATGCTGGCTCAGATGGAGTCCGTCTCGGCGTACGCCCTGACCGGCTCGATCATCGCCGCGGACCGTTACGCAGCGGCGGACGCGATGGAGAAGCTCCGCTTCGCGGCGGGCAACTTCTACATCAACGACAAGTCCACCGGCGCGGTCGTCGGCCAGCAGCCCTTCGGCGGGGGCCGCGCCTCGGGGACCAACGACAAGGCCGGCGCCGCGTCGAACCTGCTCCGCTGGACCTCGACCCGTTCCATCAAGGAGACCCTGGTCCCGCCGACCGAGTACGGCTACCCCCACATGGGCTGACCCCGGCCCCTGCTGAACCCCGCCCCCGTTCCGGTACCCCCAAGTCCGGAACGGGGGCGGTTTCCAGTTCCCCGGCGGACAACCCCGGCCAGGAGCAGGAGCAGGAGCAGGAGCAGGAGCAGGAGCAGGAGCCGGTGCCGCCCGGCGGTGAGGCCGTCAGACCTCGACGATGACCTGGTCGAGGGACTTGCGGACCAGGTCCGGGACCGTGCAGTCGTCCGCCGGGTAACCGACCGGGATCACCGCGAAGGCCTTCTCGTTCTCCGGCCGGTCCAGGACGTGACTCAGGAAGCGCATCGGGCTCGGCGTGTGGATCAGGGCGGCCAAGCCGCTCAGGTGCAGGGCGGAGAGCAGCATGCCGACCGCGATGCCGACCGACTCGTCCACGTAGTAGTGCTTGCGCTTCGTGCCGTCGGGGCCGAGCCAGTACCGCTGCTGGAAGACCACGATCAGCGCCGGTGCGTCCGTGAGGTGGGTTTTCACGGCGTCCGTGCCGAGCGGGCGCAGGGCCGCCAGCCATTCGTCGCCGAGGCGCCCGTCGTAGGAGAGCTCCTCCTCCTGTTCTGCGGCCGCACGGATCTGCCGGCGTACGGCCGGATCCTTGACCAGGACGAAGGTCCACGGCTGCTGGTGCGCTCCGGACGGCGCCGTCGCCGCGCAGGCGATGGCGTCCAGGACGGCCTGTTCGGGCACCGGGTCGGGGGAGAAGTGGCGTACGGTCCGCCGCTGGTCCATCCGCGCCCGCAACTCGGCGGCGCGTGCGAGGGATTCGTGCTGCGGCATCCGTTCGGGCCGGTAGGCGGCCGGACGGTACGGCTGGCCGTGGGTGGGGGTCCACTGCTGGGTATCGGGCGACATGGGGTGAGTCTGCCGAAGCACTGGTCCAGACCGCCAGAGCCGGTTCGGCCGATGGCGGCTGGTGTCCGGCGTTCGGCGTCCGCAATGCGATCTCGGTGCGGCCCCGGTCCTTGGTACGTTCACGGGATGAGCGAAGGCGTCGGAGCGCGGCGTCCGGATGCCGGGAGCCCGGACGGCCGCACGCGGTCCACCGAGTACGCCGAGTCACCGACTGGCGGGAGCAGAGATGGACACGCGCACCGCGCACACCTCGGAACTGACCGCCGCCGAGCTCCGCGCGATCCGGACCCTGCTCGACGACGCCTTCGAGGGGGACTTCGCCGACGAGGACTTCGAGCACGCGCTCGGCGGCATGCACGTGCTGATCGGCGTGGACGGCAGGCTCGCCGCGCACGGAAGTGTCGTACAGCGGCGGGTCGTGCACCGGGGGCGCGCCCTGCGCACCGGATACGTCGAGGCCGTTGCCGTACGGGCCGACCTGCGCCGCCGCGGCCTCGGCGGACGGGTGACGGAGCGGCTGGAGCAGGTCGTGGCGGGGGCCTACGTGCTGGGCGCGCTGTCGGCCTCGGAACAGGGCGCCGGGCTCTACCTGGCCCGGGGCTGGTCGGTGTGGCCGGGCGAGGTGGGGGTGCTCTCCCCGGAGGGACCGGTGCGGCTGCCCGAGGAGGAGGGCTCCACCCATGTGTGGACACCGCCCGGCGGGGTCCGGCCGGACCCCGCCGGGCGGCTCGACTTCGACTGGCGCGACGGGGACGTCCTTTAGGACACCTGCGGGGTCACGACCCCGAAACGCTCGCCGAGCCCGTCTCGATATGGCCCGTGTAGCGGCGCGACCAGGTGCCGTCGGAGTCGGCCAGGATCGTGAAGTCGTACCAGCCCTTGGTGTACGCCACCGCGTTGAAGAAGTCCTCGCGGGAGGAGTGCGCCGGGACGGTGTACGTCCACGGGCCGTCCGAACGGTAGGCGTTGGAGCGGATCGTGAAGGTGACGGGGGAGGCGGAGGAGTTCGTCATCTTGAACCAGACCGCCGTCCTACCGGTACCGGGCTCCACCGCGAACCGCGCCGCCACCTCGATCGCGCGGCCCGCCTTGGACGCGTCGCCGATGAAGCGCCGCAGGAAGCGGTTCGGTCCGTACATCGAGATGTCGTACTTGCCGGAGCCGTGGCCGAGACCGATGTGGAAGTAGTCGGTCGAGGTGTCGCCCGGATCCACCGTGTACTGCCAGGCCGCCGTGTCGCGGTGCTGGTGCGGGTGGATCGAGAAGTGCGCGGGCCGCTTGGCCTGGGCACCCTGGTTGGTCATCGAGAACCAGGCCGTGATCTGGCCGGCCGCTCCGAACTCGAAGCGATCCAGATTGCCGTTGACCTGGTAAGGGAGGGCGCGCGCCGGACGGGTGCCCGGCTCCTGCGCCGGGAGGGCGTTGTCCTGCGGCACCGGATTGGGAAGCGGGGCGCAGGTGGCCTGGCCGATCACCTTGGCGGTCGGCGGCAGGCCCGCCGGAACCCCGTACACCGGGTGCGCGAAGTCGAAGACGCCGGTCAGGTCGCCCACCACCCGGCGGCGCCAGGCGCTGATGTTCGGGCAGGTGGCCGGCGTGCCGAGGGCGGCGGTCCAGGTCTCCAGGAAGCGGAGCACCGAGGTGTGGTCGAAGACCTCCGAACTGACCCATCCGCCGCGCGTCCACGGGGACATGACCAGCATGGGCACGCGGAAGCCGAGCCCGATCGGGACGCCGTCCACGTACTCACCGGGGGTGCCGGGCGGCGCGACCGGGGGCGGAACGTGGTCGAAGAAGCCGTCGTTCTCGTCGTAGTTGAGGATCAGGACGGTGGAGTCGAAGACCTCGGGGTTCGCTGCGAGGGCGCGGTAGACCAGGTCCACGAAGTGCGCGCCGTCGCCGGGCGGGGCGTAGGGGTGCTCCGAGAAGGCCTCGCTGGCGACGACCCAGGACACCTGGGGGAGGGTGCCCGCGACGGCGTCGGCGCGGATGGCGGCCGCGATGTCGTCCGGGGTGGAGCCGGTCACCTTGGGGACCGAGGCCATGCCCTGGTCCCACAGCGGGTTCCCGGGAGCCGCGTCGGTGAAGTTCCTGAAGTAGGCGAGGCCGTTGTCGCCGTAGTTGTCCTGGGCGTTCTGGTAGACCTTCCAGGTCACGCCGGCGCGCTGCAGGGCCTCGGCGTACGTCTCCCAGGTCAGCCCCGACTCCTCACCGCCGTCCTTGCTGCCGGCGTCGACCTTCCCGCTCCAGAGGAAGGTGCGGTTCGGACCGGTCGCGCTGAGGGCGGAGCAGAAGTACGCGTCGCAGACCGTGTAGTTGTCGGCGAGGGCGTAGTGGAAGGGGAGGTCGCCCCGGTCCAGGTGGCCGAGGGTGCGGGTGCTGCCGACCCCCAGGACCCAGTTGTCCATCCGGCCCTTGTTCCAGGCGGCGTGCTGCGAGGTCCAGCTGTGCGGGAGGTCGCCGCTGCACTGGGCCAGGGTCGCGCCGTCCACCCCGCCGGCCGGCGGGGTGGCGGACAGTTTCCACGGGTACTGCCGGGCGCCCCAGTTGGGCTGGTTGAAGGTGCCCCAGCCGCCCGGGATGTTGCCGGCGGCACGGTCGCCGAACCCGCGGACGCCCTTCAGCCCGCCGAAGTAGTGGTCGAAGCTGCGGTTCTCCTGCATCAGGATCACCACGTGCTGCACGTCGGTGAGGGTGCCGCTCGCCGAGGCCGCGGCCGCCGACGAGGGCGCCGTGACGGGTAGCGCGGCCCCCGCCATCAGCCCGGCGCCGATTCCCACGAAACCTCTTCGGCTGATCGGTGTCACTGGTCCCTCGCCTCCAACTGTGGTGCCCCGGTGGCACATCGACGGCAAGGGTGGCGGGGGTGGCCTCAAAGGTCCACAGCCGTGCGGTAAGAGTTCGGTGAACTTCCGGGCGGCCGGAGTCAGGCCTTGATCCGCACAAGCATCTTGCCCGTGTTCTCGCCGCGGAGCATGCCGCGGAAGGCCTCCACCGTGTGCTCGAAGCCCTGGACAACGGTGGTGTCGGTGCCGATCCGGCCGCTGCGCAGGTGAGGGACGAGGAGGTCCTCCAACTCCTCCTGAAGATTGGTGTGATGCCGAACCATTACGCCCTCCAGGCGCAGCGATTTGTGCACGATCTCGAAGAGGTTGCGGGGCGCGGCGGGGGAGCGGCCGCCGTTGTAGGTCGAGACGGCGCCGACCCAGGCGATCCGGCCGAACTCCCGCAGTGCGCCGATCGCGCCCTCCAGGTGCTCGCCTCCCACGTTGTCCACGTAGACGTCGATGCCCTCGGGGGCGGCTTGGGCGAGCTGCTCGCCGACCGGGCCGTCGTGGTAGTCGAAGGCCGCGTCGAAGCCGAGAACGTCCGTGAGGTGGCGGACCTTCGCCGCCGAGCCCGCACTGCCGATGACGCGCCGCGCGCCCAGCAGCCGTGCGAGGTGCCCGGTGGCGGTGCCGACGCCGCCCGCGGCGGCGGAGACGAACAGGTCCTCGCCCTCTCTCAGTGCTGCGGTCCGGGTCAGTGCGGCGTACGCGGTGAGGCCGGTGCCGCCGAGGATCGACAGGTACGCCTCCAGCGGTACGCCCGCATGGCCGCGCAGCGTGCGGGCACCAGCCTTCCCGAGGGTGACGAGGGCGTGCGTGCGCCAGCCCTCGCGGTGGAAGACCAGGTCGCCCTCGCGTAGGCCCGGGTCTCGGGAGGCGATCACCCGGCCCACCGAGCGGCCCTCCAGCGGGGCGTTCAGCTCGAAGCCGCCCTCGCCGCCGTCCATCAGGCCGCGGTGGTAGGGGTCCACGGAGAGCAGCAGGTTCTCCACCAGGGCGGTGCCGGGCCGGGGCTCGGGGACCGGGGAGGAGACGTGGGCGAAGTCGGAGGACGCGGGGAAGCCTTCGGGGCGGGCGATCTGGTGTACGGCGCGAGCGGTGTTCGTGGTCATGTCCGCAACGCTAGGAAGGAATCCGGGGGCCGGGCAGGGGGTTGGGTTCATGGACGTCACACATCCATGAGCATCACTCATACCACGAGGTGGGGGCCCCGGTGTCCGATCTTCTCCCGCGCGAACTGCGCATCCTGGTGGCCGTCGCGGAGGCCCGCGGCTTCTCCGCCGCGGCCGCGGCGCTCGGCCTCACCCAGTCGGCCGTGTCGCACTCGGTGCGCGGCAGCGAGGCCAAGCTCGGCGCGGTGCTCTTCGACCGCGGACGGGCGGGGGCCTCGCCCACGCCGGCGGGGGAGCGGGCGGTCGGACACGCCCGCCGCATCCTGCGGCTGTACGAGGTCATGGGCGCGGAGGTGCGCAGTGCGGGCCGGGGCGACGGCGGCGGCGCCCTGGACGGAGTTCTGCGGATCGCGGCGTTCCGGAGCGCCGCCCTGCACCTGCTGCCGCCCGCCCTGGAGCGACTGACCGCCCGGCACCCCGGCATCCGCCCGGAGGTCCGCGTGGTCCGCGAGATCGGTGCCGGCGCGGCGGGGGAAGTGGCGGCGGGCCGTGCGGATCTGGGCATCGCCACCCTGGGCGGTTCGCCGGGCGCGGCGCCGCCCGGCCTGCTGACGGGGGTGCTCGCGCAGGAGGCGTACCACCTGGTGCACCCGGCGGGGCACCCCGACCCGAAGTCGCTGCCCCTCATGGACTGGGACGAGAACTGCGGCTCCTACACCCGGGCCTGGTGGCGGGCGCAGGACTGGATCCCGCGGGCGACGGTCAAGGCGGAGGACGACGCCATGGTGCTGACCATGGTCGGTCGGGGGCTCGGCATGGCGATCATGCCCGAGCTGTCCCTGAGGGACGCGACGGAGGCCGTGGAGATCGCCGGACTGGGCCCGTTGGGGCCGGTGCGCGAGGTGGGATACGTCACCACGTCGGAAGCCGCCGCAACTCTCGCGATCAAGGCTCTGATCAGGGAACTTCGCTCCGGCAGGACCTGAAGCGGACCTTCGGGGGGCGTCTCTTCGGGGGGATGGGCGTCTCAGATAGTAGGAAGTCCGAGTAATTGCCGAGACATACAGCGGGACCTGCCCTAGCTTGGTAGGAGCCGAACGTCTCGCCGATCAGGCGAATGGCGGTCGAGAGCGCGCGCCCCTGGCAGGCAACCCCTGCGGCGCGCTGCTCCCCGCCTCTTCCGGCGCCTTGAAGGAACCCCTCATCCGTGGCCCCGCCACGCCGTGATCTCAAGGAGTCGATCACCATGACCGCAACCACCGCCGCCCGCCGCGTCCGCCACGCCTCCGCCACGGCCGACGAGCGCAAGAACGCCGCCGCAGCGCTGCAGCGCGCCCTCGACCGCCGCGACAACGGCGGTTCGACCGGCCACTGACGCCCTCCGGGGGACATTTCGCGTCCACATCGTGGACGCGAAATGTCTGAGGGCTGGACGCGGAGTACGGTTTCGCCATGTCGACCAGCATCAATCTCGCAGTGATCCCCGGTGATGGCATCGGCCAGGAAGTCGTGGCTCAGGGACTCAAGGTCCTTACCGCGGTCCTGCCCCAGGATGTGAAGCTGGAGACCAGGCAGTACGACCTCGGCGCCCAGCGCTGGCACCGCACCGGTGAGACCCTCCCGGACGCGGAACTCGAAGCCCTGGCGCGCCACGACGCGATCCTGCTGGGCGCCATCGGCGACCCCTCGGTCCCGTCCGGCGTGCTGGAGCGCGGCCTGCTGCTGAAGCTGCGCTTCGCGTTCGACCACTTCATCAACCTGCGGCCGTCGAAGCTGTTCCCCAACACCGCCACCCCCCTGGCGGGCCGCCCGGACATCGACTTCGTCGTCGTCCGCGAGGGCACCGAGGGTCCGTACACCGGCAACGGCGGCAGCCTGCGCACCGGCACCCCCGCCGAGGTGGCCACCGAGGTCAGCGTCAACACCGCGTACGGTGTCGAGCGCGTCGTCCGCGACGCCTACGAGCGGGCCAATGCCCGCCCCCGCAAGAAGCTGACGCTCGTTCACAAGAACAACGTCCTCGTGTACGCGGGTCACCTGTGGAAGAACATCTTCGACAAGGTCGGCCGGGAGTACCCCGAGGTCACCACCGACTACCTGCACGTGGACGCCGCGACGATCTTCTTCGTCACGCAGCCGGAGCGCTTCGACGTCATCGTCACGGACAACCTCTTCGGTGACATCCTCACCGACCTGGCCGCGGCCGTCACGGGCGGAATCGGCCTGGCCGCCTCCGGGAACATCAATCCGACCGGAGCCTTCCCGTCCATGTTCGAGCCCGTCCACGGCTCGGCCCCGGACATCGCCGGCACCGGGAAGGCGGACCCGACCGCGACGATCCTCTCGGTCGCCCTCCTGCTGCGCCACCTCGGCTACGAGGACGAGGCCGTCCGCATCGAGGACGCGGTCTCCGCCGACCTCGCCGAACGGGACGGAACCTTCCGCTCCACCGACGCGATCGGCGACGCCCTCGCCGCGCGGGTAGCCGGCTGACCCGGCTGCTCCACCTCGGGAAGCCGCCGGGTCACAATGGGACCCGGCGGCTTTTCCTGTGCGGCCCCGGGTGCCACCATCTCCCCTGGGCCGCAATCCCCCCGCTTCTCCGAAGCCTGCCCGCGCGCGATAATCGAACGCGAGGCCGCGGAATGCAGGGAAGCTCGGACGTCCTGGTACGCCGTGAGCGCGGTCCGCCATACACAACCGGTGAAGGACAAGCACTCATGACGACGCCCACGATCGAGCTCAAGCCCTCCTCGAACCCGCTGTCCGACGCGGAGCGCGAGGCGATCCTGGCCAGCCCCGGATTCGGCCGCCACTTCACCGATCACATGGTGACGATCAAGTGGACCGAGGGCCGCGGCTGGCACGACGCCGAACTGGTCCCGTACGCGCCGCTCTCGATCGACCCGGCGAACATGACCCTGCACTACGCGCAGACGATCTTCGAGGGCCTCAAGGCCTACCGCCAGCCCGACGGCACCGTCGCCACCTTCCGCCCCGAGGCCAACGCCGCGCGCTTCCAGGCCTCGGCCCGCCGCATGGCGATGCCGGAACTGCCCGTCGACCTCTTCATCGAGGCCTGCGACGCCCTGATCAAGCAGGACCGCGCCTGGGTGCCGGACTCCGGCGAGGCATCCCTGTACCTCAGGCCCTTCATGTTCGCCTCGGAGGTCGGCCTCGGCGTCCGCCCGGCCAACGAGTTCCTCTTCATCGTCATCGCCTCGCCCGCCGGCGCGTACTTCCCCGGGGGCGTCAAGCCCGTCTCCGTCTGGCTCTCCGAGGACTACGTCCGCGCGGTCAAGGGCGGCACCGGCGCGGCCAAGACCGGCGGCAACTACGCGGCCTCGCTGGTCGCGCAGGCCCAGGCCGCCTCGCACGGCTGCGACCAGGTGGTGTGGCTCGACGCCGTCGAGCACCGCTGGATCGAGGAGATGGGCGGGATGAACCTGTACTTCGTGTACGGGGACCGCATCGTCACCCCCGAGCTCACCGGCTCGCTGCTTCCCGGCATCACCCGCGACTCCCTCCTCACCATCGCCCGCGACCTCGGCTACACCGCCGAAGAAGGCCGCCTGACCACCGAGGACTGGCAGCGCGACAACGCCAACGGCACCCTCACCGAGGTGTTCGCGTGCGGCACGGCCGCCGTCATCACCCCGGTCGGCTCGGTCAAGTCCGAGCGTGCCAACTGGACCCAGGGCGACGGCGAGCCCGGCGAGGTCACCATGCGCCTGCGCAAGGCGCTGCTGGAACTCCAGACCGGCCACGCCGCCGACACCCACGGCTGGATGCACCCCCTGGGCTAGGGAGTGCAGACGGGCGGGCCCGCACTCCGGATCTCCGGGGTGCGGGCCCGCCCGCATGCGTACGGGGAACCTCAGGCGTTCGCGGGCTCCTCGGCGGCGGCCACCGGGGCCGGGGCGGCAGCGCGGCGGGCCGTGAGCACGGCGTACACGAGGCCGCCGGTGAGACCGGACAGGACGAAGGAGCAGTCCACGCCACCGGTGAGGGCGAGCAGCGGGCCCTCGTAGGAGGGGGTGGTCACGGCGAGCAGGCCGACGGCGGCCCCGATCCCCCAGGAGGTGGTGGCCGCGACGTTCCAGCCGGCCCGGTACCAGTAGGCCCCGCCCACCGAGCGGCGGTTGAAGACCTGGAGCGCGTCGGCGTCGTAGACCCCGCGGCAGCGCACGTGGCCGATCAGGGTGATCACGGCCCACGGGGTGCCGATCGCGGTCAGCACCAGGACGAACGAGGTCATCGCGGACTGCACGTCCCACTCGAAGGACCCGATGAAGACGAAGGCGGTCGCGGCGGCCGCGGCGATCACGGTGGCCGTGGTGCGGGTGGCCCGGGGGACGATCGCGTCGAGGTCCAGCCCCATGGAGTAGAGCATCAGGCCGGCGTTGCCGACCGAGCCCGCCGCGGCGGCGACCAGCAGGGGGAGCAGGTACCACAGCGGTGCGGCTGCCACGAGCGGACCGGCGTAGTCCAGGCCCGCCCGGGCGGCCAGCGCCGTGTAGGTGCCGAAGAGCTGCGGGACCAGCAGGCCGATCAGCAGACCGAATGCGGTGGCCCACAGGACCCTGCGCGAGCCGTGCCGGCGCGGGGAGATGTAGCGCGTGTAATCGCCCAGCAGGGTGATGAAGGCGACGGGCCCGCTGAGCCCGGCGGCGACCGCGGCCAGCAGCCACGTCGGCCAGAAGGATCCGAGCAGGTACGGGGTCTCGGGCGGCGCGGAGGTGGTGAAGTCCGGGGCGTAGGCGACGACGCCGACCGCCAGCAGCACCATCATGCCGATGGACAGCACCTTGCTCATGCGCAGCAGCAGCCGGTAGCCGAAGACGGCCGCGACGACGGTGCACGCGGCGAGCAGGCCGTACATCACGGCCCGCGAGAGGCCGGTGTCCGGGAGGCCGGTGAGCCGCGCGAGGGTGCCGACCATCACGTCGCCGCCGATCCACAGCGTGAGTGCGGTGTAGCCGAGCGAGAGCAGCAGGCCCACCACCGACCCCACGAGCCGCCCGCGCACACCGAACTGCGCGCCGCTGGAGGTGGAGAGGTTGGTCGCGGTGCGCAGGGAGACGAGCGCCAGCGGCGCGGTGAAGGCGATGCCGACGAGGGTGCCGGTGACGATGGCCGTGACCGAGGGCCACAGGCCCAGTCCGAAGGACGGGGGCAGCCAGCCGAAGACGATCACACCGAGGCACAGATTGGAGCCGAGGAGGATCGATATCAGGTCACGGGGACCGCTGGTCCGCTCCTCCTCCGGGATGGTGTCGACTCCGCGCTGTTCGATGGGCATGGGGGACTCCCTTGGCAGGGCGGGGGGTGGTTGCGCTTGCATTTGAGCGACACTCAATGTGGCTCAAGCTGTGTGTTCAGGTCAATGATTCCCGCCAACCAAATCAAGAGTTAGAGTGATGCTCTAACTCTTCGACTCAAGAGGTGGTGGATCGGCGTGCGGCTGACCCCTACGGAGCGTGACCGCCTGCTCCTCCGCAGCGCTGCGGAACTGGCCAGGGCCCGGCGGGCCCGTGGCCTGAAGCTCAACGTCCCGGAGGCCACCGCGCTGATCGCGGACACGGTCTGTGAGGCCGCGCGCGACGGCAAGCGGCTCGCCGAGGCCATCGAGGAGGCCTCCTGCGTGCTGGGCCCCGACGACGTCCTGCCGGGCGTCGCCGACGTCGTCACCGAGGTGCACGTGGAGGCCGTCTTCGACGACGGATCCCGCCTCGCCGTGGTCTCGTCCCCCGTCCGGGGCGCGGTGCCGCTCGGCGACGACGCCCCCGGCGCCGTGGTCCCCGGCCCCGGGGTCCCTCAGCCGGAGCCCGCCGCGCACCTGCACGTGCGCAACACCGCCGACGTGCCGATCAGCGTGACCTCGCACTTCCACTTCTTCGAGGCGAACCCGCGCCTGGACTTCGACCGCGCCGCGGCCTACGGCATGCGGCTGTGCGTGCCGGCCGGCTCCTCCGTACGGTTCGACCCGCACGGCGAGGGCGACGTGGGTCTGGTCCCCATCGGCGGCGATCGCGTCGCGATCGGTTTCGCGGGTCTGGTCGACGGCCCCCTCGACGCCCCCGGAGCCAGGGAGGAGGCCCTGCGCCGCGCTGCGGCCTGCGGCTACCTGGGCGCCACCCCGACCGGGGCCGGCCAGTCCGGCCCCGCCGACCGCCCGGAAGGGACCACGGCATGAGCAGGCAGACCCCGCACACCGACCACAGTGCGCACTGCGCGCCGGGCAGCCGGCACATCGATCCGCACGAGTACGCGGCCGTCTTCGGCCCTCGTGCGGGGGACCGGGTCCGCCTCGGCGACTCCGGGCTGACCGTCCGGGTCGAGGCCGACGCGCAGAAGCCGGGGGAGGAGTTCCTGGCGGGCTTCGGCAAGACCGCCCGCGACGGCCTGCACCTGAAGGGGGCCGCGGTCCGTGACACCTGCGACGTCGTGATCAGCAACGTCCTGGTCATCGACGCCGTCCTCGGCATCCGTAAGGTCTCCATCGGCATCCGCGAGGGCCGCATCCACGCGATCGGCCGAGCCGGCAACCCCGACACCCTCGACGGCGTCGACGTCGTCGTCGGCACCGGTACCTCGATCGTCTCCGGCGAGGGCCTGATCGCCACCGCTGGCGCCGTGGACACGCACGTCCACCTGCTGTCCCCGCGCATCATGGAGGCCTCGCTCGCCGCGGGAGTCACCACCGTCATCGGTCAGGAGTTCGGCCCCGTGTGGGGCGTCGGCGTCAACTCCCCGTGGGCCCTGAAGCACGCCTTCAACGCCTTCGACGCCTGGCCCGTGAACATCGGCTTCCTCGCCCGCGGCTCCTCCTCCGACGCCGCACCCCTCGTCGAGGCCCTCGCCGAGGGCGGCGCCAGCGGCTTCAAGGTGCACGAGGACATGGGCGCGCACACCCGGGCCCTGGACACCGCGCTGCGGGTGGCCGAGGAGCACGACGTCCAGGTCGCCCTGCACAGCGACGGCCTCAACGAATGCCTCTCCGTCGAGGACACCCTGCGGGTGCTGGACGGCCGGACCATCCACGCCTTCCACATCGAGGGCTGCGGCGGCGGACACGTCCCCAACGTGCTGAAGATGGCGGGCGTGCCGAACGTGATCGGCTCCTCCACCAATCCGACGCTCCCCTTCGGCCGGGACGCCGTCGCCGAGCACTATGGGATGATCGTCTCCGTCCACGACCTCAAGCCCGACCTTCCCGGCGACGCCGCCATGGCCCGCGACCGCATCCGGGCCGGGACGATGGGCGCCGAGGACGTCCTGCACGACCTGGGCGCGATCGGCATCACCTCCTCCGACGCCCAGGGCATGGGCCGCGCGGGCGAGACCATCCGCCGCACCTTCGCGATGGCCGCGAAGATGAAGGGCGAGCTCGGCCCGTTGGAGGGCGACGGTGAGGGCGACGACAACGCCCGCGTACTGCGCTACATGGCCAAGCTGACCATCAACCCGGCCATCGCCCACGGCCTGGCCCACGAGATCGGCTCGATCGAGGTCGGCAAGCTCGCCGACATCGTGCTCTGGCGCCCCCAGTTCTTCGGGGCCAAGCCGCAGCTGGTACTCAAGTCCGGCTTCCCCGCCTACGGGGTCACCGGCGACCCCAACGCCGCCACCGACACCTGCGAACCCCTCGTCCTCGGGCCGCAGTTCGGCGCCTATGGGGCCACCGCGGCCGACATCTCCGTCGCCTTCGTCTCCGCCGCGGCCGCGGCCCTGGGCGGCGACGCGATGCCGACCCGCCGCCGCCGGGTCGCCGTCCGCGGCACCCGCGGCATCGGCCCCGGCGACCTGCTCCTCAACTCCCGGACGGGTGCGGTCGACGTGGACGCCCACAGCGGACTGGTCTCCCTCGACGGGGAACCCCTGCGCTCCGAGGCCGCCGAGTCGGTCTCCCTCAACCGCCTGTACTTCCTGTAAGCCAGCACAGCCCGTAAGGACCTGCCTGCCATGACCACCAAGCCCGTGCACAACGGATTCCGGATGCCCGCCGAGTGGACGCCCCACGAGCGCACCTGGATGGCCTGGCCCAGCCCGAACCCGACCTTCACCAACGAGCAGGAGCTCGCCGAGGCCCGCGGGGCCTGGGGCGCCGTCGCCCGTGCGGTCCGCGCCTACGAACCCGTGACCCTCGTCGTCTCCCCGGGCGACGCCGAGGGCGCCCGGGCGATCGCCGGCGCAGGCGACGGCCACCCGCTCGACGTGGTCGAGCGCGAGCTCGACGACGCCTGGATGCGCGACATCGGCCCGACCTTCGTCACCGACGGCGCCGGCACACTGGCCGCCGTCGACTGGACCTTCAACGGCTGGGGCGCCCAGGAGTGGGCCCGCTGGGACCACGACGCGAAGATCGCCCGCCAGATCTCCGACGTGCTCGGCACGCGCACGTTCAGCACCCCGCTGGTCAACGAGGGCGGCGCCATCCACGTCGACGGCGAGGGCACCGTGCTGCTCACCGACACCGTCCAGCTGGGCAAGGGCCGCAACCCCGACTGGACCCGAGAGCAGGTCGAGGCCGAGATCCACGCCCACCTCGGCACCACCAAGGCGATCTGGCTGCCGTACGGTCTGGCCGGCGACTACGGCACCTACGGCACGCAGGGCCACGTCGACATCGTCGCGGCCTTCGCCCGCCCCGGCGTGGTCATGGTGCACACCCAGCCCGACCCCTCCCACCCGGACCACGAGCGCTGCAAGACCATCGCAGCGATCCTGCGCGCGTCCACCGACGCCCGCGGCCGGCAGCTGGATGTCGTGGAGATCCCGGCGCCGACCGTCCTGGAGGAGGACGGCGAGTGGGTGGACTACTCCTACATCAACCACTACCTGTGCAACGACGGCGTCGTGCTGTGCTCCTTCGACGACCCGCGGGACGAGGAGGCGGCCGAGATCTTCCGCGGCCTGTTCCCCGAGCGGACGGTGACCCTCGTTGACGCACGTACGATTTTCGCCGGGGGTGGCGGCATCCACTGCATCACCCAGCAGCAGCCGAAGGTCTGATCCGCGGACGCGCGGCGGCCGATTCGACGAGGAGTGGTCCATGGCGGCGGACGGAGTACCGGTACGGGCGGCGCGCAAGAACGCGCCCCCGCGCGAGGACGTACTCGTCGCCGCCATGGCCACGATCGCCGAGCGCGGGCTGGACGGCCTGACCATGGCCGGTCTGGGCCGCGAGGTCGGCATGAGCAGCGGCCATCTCCTCTACTACTTCCGCAGCAAGGACGAGCTCCTGCTGCAGACTCTGGAGTGGAGCGAGGCCGAACTGGGCGGCGCGCGTCGGGCCCTGCTCGCCCGCCGAGGCCCGGTGACCGAGCGCCTGCAGGCGTACGTGGACCTGTACGTGCCCACGCAGGCCCGCGACCCGCACTGGACGCTGTGGCTGGAGGTGTGGAACCGCTCCCAGAACGCCGGCCCGCGTGAGCGCGACCGGCAGGCGGCCATCGAGGGCGCCTGGCACCGCGACCTGGTGGCGCTGCTCGCTGAGGGCATGTCGCGCGGGGAGTTCCGCCCGGTGGACGCCGAGCGGGTGGCGACCCGCATCCGGGCCCTGCTCGACGGCTTCAGCATCCAGTTGGCGGTGGGTCTGCCGACGCTCGACCGGACGGCCATCCTGGCCCACGTCCAGGAGTTCCTGGCGGACACCCTGTCCCCCCGCTCCTAGGTTCTGTCCGCCGGAACGGGGCCGGGTGGGCCGCGGGGCGGTGCGGGGATGCGCCGCCGGACCGGGCATGACCGCATGGTGAGATGGCTGTCCATGCACGGCGGGCGGTGTGGCACACTGCGGACGTGCCTGCTCAGCTCATGATTATCGCCAGCAGCGCGCCGGTCCCCAGTGGCCGCTGAACCGTGGAAGAACTTCGCGGTCACGGCCACCGTGCCTCGGACCCGCGTGCAGACCTCTCGCTACCCGCGAGAGGTTTTTTCGTTTCCCGGCCCATCCCTGCCGGGAGCGGACTGCGCGCGATGATGGGGGCAGTGACGGCGGCCTTCCCATGGGCGGGTTTCCGGAACCACTCATCCGACAGGAGTCAGATCAGCATGACGACGACACCAGAGGCGGCAGCAGCGGTCCTGGACGACAGCTTCCACGTCTTCGACACCACCCTGCGCGACGGCGCCCAGCGCGAGGGCATCAACCTCACGGTCGCCGACAAGCTGACGATCGCCCGCCATCTGGACGACTTCGGAGTGGGCTTCATCGAGGGCGGCTGGCCCGGCGCCAACCCCCGGGACACCGAGTTCTTCGCCCGCGCCCGCGCGGAGATCGACTTCAAGAACGCCCAGCTGGTCGCCTTCGGCGCCACCCGCCGGGCGGGCGGCTCGGCCGACCAGGACCCGCAGGTGCGGGCCCTGCTGGAGTCCGGCGCCCCGGTGATCACGCTCGTCGCCAAGTCCCACGACCGCCACGTCGAGCTCGCCCTGCGCACCACCCTGGAGGAGAACCTGGAGATGGTCCGGGACACCGTCTCGCACCTGGTGGCCCAGGGCCGCAGGGTCTTCGTCGACTGCGAGCACTTCTTCGACGGCTACCGGGCCAACGCCGAGTACGCGAAGTCCGTCGTGCGCACCGCGCACGAGGCCGGAGCCGATGTCGTCATCCTCTGCGACACCAACGGCGGCATGCTGCCCGCCCAGGTGTCGGCGACCGTCGCCACCGTCCTCGCCGACACCGGCGCCCGCCTCGGTATCCATGCCCAGGACGACACCGGCTGCGCCGTCGCCAACACCCTCGCCGCCGTTGACGCCGGAGCCACCCACGTCCAGTGCACCGCCAACGGCTACGGTGAGCGCGTCGGCAACGCCAACCTGTTCCCCGTCGTCGCCGCGCTGGAGATCAAGTACGGGCGCACGGTCCTCCCCGACGGCGCGCTCGCCGAGATGACCCGGATCTCGCACGCCATCGCCGAGGTCGTCAACCTGACGCCCTCCACCCACCAGCCCTACGTCGGCGTCTCCGCCTTCGCCCACAAGGCGGGCCTGCACGCCTCGGCGATCAAGGTCGACCCGGACCTCTACCAGCACATCGACCCCGAGCGGGTCGGGAACACCATGCGGATGCTGGTCTCCGACATGGCCGGCCGCGCGTCCATCGAGCTCAAGGGCAAGGAGCTCGGCGTCGAGCTCGGCGGGGACCGCGCGCTGATCTCCCGGGTGGTGGAACGGGTCAAGGAGCGCGAGCTCCAGGGCTACACCTACGAGGCGGCCGACGCCTCCTTCGAGCTGCTGCTGCGGGCCGAGGCCGAGGGGCGGGCCCGCAGGTACTTCCGCATCGAGTCCTGGCGGGCGATCGTCGAGGACCGCCCGGACGGCACCCACGCCAACGAGGCCACGGTGAAGCTGTGGGCCAAGGGCGAGCGGATCGTCGCGACGGCCGAGGGCAACGGCCCGGTCAACGCGCTGGACCGGGCCCTGCGGGTGGCGCTGGAGCGCTTCTACCCGCAGCTCGCCAAGTTCGAGCTGGTCGACTACAAGGTCCGCATCCTGGAGGGCACGCACGGCACGGAGTCCACGACCCGCGTCCTCGTCGCCACGACGGACGGGGTTCGCGAGTGGTCGACCGTCGGCGTCGCCCCCAATGTGATCGCCGCCTCCTGGCAGGCCTTGGAGGACGCGTTCACCTACGGCCTCCTCCACGCGGGCGTCGAGCCGGCCGAGTAGCCGCTGTCCCGGGCGTCCCCGGGGCGCCACTGTGCGGGTCAGTAGGCCCTTATGTCTTGCTCACACGGGAAAGTCCCGGTTCGGGTAGCGTCAAGGACATGAGGACCGGGCTGATATCCATACGTTGGGGAGCGTTGCTCTCCGGTCTGCTGCTGTCCCTCGGTGCGACTGCCCTGGTGGCCGCACCGCAGGCATCGGCCGCCACCGGAGTCGCGGCGGTGGCGGAAGCCCTCAAGGAGGGACCCGTCTACGTCGATCCGCGGGCCGCGGCGCAGCTGCCCAAGGCCGAGGCCGATGCCCTGGCCCAGAAGATCAAGGACGCCGACAAGCCGGTCTTCGTCGCCGTGCTCCCGGCCACCGCCGACTTCCCGCAGGACAAGGTGCTCGCCGCGGTCCGTGCGGAGACGGGCATCACCGGGCTGTACGCGATCCGGCTCGGTGACGGCTTCAACGCCGGTGCCGACCGGGCCGTCATGCCGCCCAACGCCGTGCGCAACCTCACCGAGGCGGTCAAGACGGGGACCCCGGTCGACGCGAACACCCAGCTCAACAACTTCGTGGACCAGGCCCTGACCCAGACCAGGGGCAGCGCCCCCGACTCCTGGGATACCGGCGCAGCCGCCGCCGGCGTCCCGGTCGGCGGTCTGGTCACCCTCGGCGCGGTGGCCGTGATCGGCGGTGGCGGCGCCTACACGCTGGTCCGCCGGAACCGCAGGAAGAAGGAAGAGGCCCGGCGCGAGGCCGTCGAGCGGCTGAGTGTGGTCGTCGACGAGGACATCACGGCCTTCGGCGAGGAGCTGGAGCGCCTGGACTTCCGCCCCGGCGAGCCCGGCGCCGACGATGCCATGCGCGAGGACTATGCCCGCGGGCTCGACTCCTACGACAAGGCCAAGCAGATCATGGCCTCCGTCCGGTATCCGGAGGAGGTCACCGGGGTGACCCAGGCCCTGGAGGACGGCCGGTACGCCCTGGCCTGTCTGGACGCGCGCCGACAGGGCGAGCCGGTGCCCGAGCGCCGCGCGCCCTGCTTCTTCGACCCGCGCCACGGGCCGAGCACCGAGGACGCGACGTGGGCCCCCGCCGCGGGGGCCGCGCGTACGGTGCCCGTCTGCACGGCGGACGCGGTGCGGCTGCGCGACGGGCTGGATCCGGCCGTCCGCACGGTCGACACCGACCGCGGACCGCGGCCCTACTACGATGCCGGCCCGGCCTACGGGCCCTGGGCCGGCGGCTACTTCGGCGGCGGCATCCTGCCCGGCCTGCTCGTGGGCACCATGCTCGGTTCGGCCATGTCGACGCCCGCCTACGCCGCGGACTACGGCGGTGGCACGGGTGACGGCTACGGCGGCGGGGACTTCTCCGGGGCCGACTTCAACCCGTCCGACTTCGGCGGCGGGGACTTCGGCGGCGGGTTCGACGGGGGCGGATTCGACGGGGGCGGCTTCTAGTCCGTGCCGCCCCCGGGCCGCCGTGCTGCGGTCAGGCCTGCCTGATGGCGGAGATGTCGAAGGTCAGCTTCACCTTGTCGCTGACCACGACGCCGCCCGTCTCCAGCGCCGCGTTCCAGGTCAGGCCCCAGTCCGAGCGCAGGATGTCGGTGCTGCCCTCGAACCCGACGCGCTGGTTGCCGTACGGGTCGGTGGCGGAGCCGTTGAACTCCAGGTCGATGGAGAGCGGACGGGTGACGTCCCGGATGGTGAGGTCGCCGGTGATCCGGTAGGTGTCGCCGCCGAGGAACGCGGCTCCGGTGGAGCGGAAGGTCATCAGCGGGAAGGTCTCGGCGTCGAAGAAGTCGGCGCTGCGCAGGTGGCCGTCGCGGTCGGCGATGCCGGTGTCCACGGAGGCGATCTTGACGTCGATGGCGGCGGTGGAGCGGGCCGGGTCGGAGCCGTCCAGGTGCAGGGTCCCTTCGTGGTCGGCGAAGGAGCCGCGGACATTGGTCACCATCGCGTGCCGGACGGTGAATCCGATGCTGCTGTGGGCCGGGTCGATGACGTAGTCGCCGGTGAGGGCGGCGAGCGCCGGGTCCACGTCCAGGGTGGCGACGGCGGTGGTGTTCTCCTGGGTGCGGCGGTTGAAGAGGCCCATGACCTGCTCCTCGGTGGTGGTGGGTGGGTGCGGGAAGCCTGATCGTTGAAACTTCAACGACTTCGACACCGTCGAGAGTAGAGGCGCTCCGTTCAAATTTCAACTACTGGTCGGGGTGTCGGGGATTTCTGTGAAGGTCCTACAACGAGGGATGGCCCCATCTGGCGGAGTCCTTAATTCCCAGGGCTGTTCTGTGCGGGCCGGACAGCGGAAGACTCCCGAGACTGTGCGGAATGAACGGAGGTTTTTCATCACGATCTTCGTAAGGTCGGTACATGACCGTTGTGGACCAGATCCCGAGCGAGCCGACGGACGCCCGTGGGCGCGTGGCCGAGCTGCACTCCCTGCGCGAGCAGGCGCGGCGTGGACCGAGTGACCGTGCGACCGAGGCCCAGCACGCGAAGGGCAAGCTGACGGCGCGCGAGCGCATCGCACTGCTCCTCGACGAGGGTTCCTTCCGGGAGGTCGAGCAGCTGCGCCGCCACCGCGCGACCGGCTTCGGCCTCGAGAACAAGAAGCCGTACACCGACGGTGTCATCACCGGCTGGGGCACGGTCGAGGGCCGCACGGTCTTCGTCTACGCGCACGACTTCCGGATCTTCGGCGGCGCCCTGGGCGAGGCCCACGCCACCAAGATCCACAAGATCATGGACATGGCCATCGCGGCCGGTGCTCCGCTGGTCTCCCTCAACGACGGCGCCGGCGCCCGCATCCAGGAGGGCGTCTCCGCCCTGGCCGGCTACGGCGGCATCTTCCAGCGCAACACCAAGGCCTCCGGCGTCATCCCGCAGATCTCGGTGATGCTCGGCCCGTGCGCCGGCGGAGCCGCGTACTCCCCGGCCCTGACGGACTTCGTCTTCATGGTCCGCGACACCTCGCAGATGTTCATCACCGGCCCGGACGTGGTCCGCGCGGTGACCGGCGAGGAGATCACCCAGAACGGCCTCGGCGGCGCCGACGTGCACGCCGAGACCTCGGGCGTCGCGCACTTCGCGTACGACGACGAGGAGACCTGCATCTCCGAGGTCCGCTACCTCATCTCGATGCTCCCCTCGAACAACCGCGAGAACCCGCCCGTCCACGAGACGAGCGACCCGGCGGACCGCCGCAGCGAGGTCCTCCTGGACCTGGTCCCCGCGGACGGCAACCGCCCGTACGACATGCACAAGGTCATCGAGGAGCTCGTCGACGACGGCGACGTCCTGGAGATCCACGAGCGCTGGGCCCGCAACATCGTCTGCGCCCTGGCGCGCATGGACGGCCAGGTCGTCGGCATCGTCGCCAACCAGCCCGCGCACCTCGCCGGTGTCCTCGACATCGAGGCCTCCGAGAAGTCCGCGCGCTTCGTCCAGATGTGCGATGCCTTCAACATCCCGATCATCACGCTGCTGGACGTGCCCGGCTTCCTCCCGGGCGTCGACCAGGAGCACGGCGGCATCATCCGCCACGGCGCCAAGCTGCTGTACGCGTACTGCAACGCCACCGTCCCGCGGATCTCGCTGATCCTGCGCAAGGCCTACGGCGGCGCTTACATCGTCATGGACTCCCAGTCCATCGGCGCCGACATCACCTACGCCTGGCCCACCAACGAGATCGCCGTGATGGGCGCCGAGGGCGCTGCCAACGTCATCTTCCGCAAGCAGATCGCGGACGCCGAGGACCCCGAGGCCATGCGCACGCGCATGGTCAAGGAGTACAAGTCCGAGCTGATGCACCCGTACTACGCGGCCGAGCGCGGCCTCGTCGACGACGTCATCGACCCCGCCGAGACCCGCGAGGTGCTCGTCAGCGCCCTCGCGATGCTCCGCAACAAGCACGCCGATCTGCCGTCCCGCAAGCACGGCAACCCGCCGCAGTAACCGCGAAGGAGATCTGCCACCCCATGACCAACGCCTCTGACACCCTGCTGCGCGTCGAGAAGGGCAACGCCGCCCCCGAGGAGCTGGCCGCGATCACCGCGATCCTGCTCGCGCGCGCGGCCGCCACGCCCGAGGAGACCACGGCCCGGCTGCCGCGCCAGGCCGGATGGCGCCGCCTGGAGCGCACCCCGGGCTTCCGCGCCCCGCACAGCTGGCAAGGCTGAGCCCCGGGCTCCTGAAAAGCCGCGGAAGGCCCCGCACCCGTCCAGGGTGCGGGGCCTTCCGCGTGTCGGCACGGGTGTCGGCGCCCGTACGGCCGTGCCTGCCCGGTGGGCTCCGCGGAATGCGCGTACGGCAAAGGCCCCCGCGTCGTGGACGCGGGGGCCGGCCGGATACGGCTGCCGCCTACCGCAGACGTGCCATGAGGGCGTGCTCGACGAGCGTGATCAGCGCGCTCTTGGCGTCCGCGCGGTGGCGGGCGTCGGTGGTGATGATCGGGGCGTCCGGGCCGATCTGCAGGGCCTCGCGGACTTCCTCCGGCGTGTAGGGCTGGTGTCCGTCGAAGCCGTTGAGGGCGATGACGAAGGGCAGGCCGCTGTTCTCGAAGTAGTCGACCGCGGGGAAGCAGTCGGCGAGGCGGCGCGTGTCGACGAGCACGACGGCCCCGATGGCGCCGCGGACGAGGTCGTCCCACATGAACCAGAAGCGGTCCTGGCCGGGCGTGCCGAACAGGTAGAGGATCAGGTCCTGGTCGAGCGTGATGCGGCCGAAGTCCATGGCGACCGTGGTGGTCGTCTTGTCACCGGTGTGGGTGAGGTCGTCGATGCCCGCGCTCGCGGACGTCATGACGGCTTCGGTGCGCAGCGGGTTGATCTCGGACACGGCTCCGACGAACGTGGTCTTGCCCACGCCGAAGCCGCCCGCCACCACGATCTTCGCGGAGGTGGTGGAGCGGGGAGCCGCTCCGCCGTTAGAGCTTGCGAAGTCCACTGAGCACCCTTTCGAGCAGTGTCACGTCTGGCTGGCCACCGGCAGACTCGTCGCCGCCGGGCTGGTGAATGGCGACTAGGCCCGCCTCCGCCAGGTCGGCTACGAGAATGCGGGCGACACCAAGAGGAATGGAGAGGAGTGCCGAGATCTCCGCGACGGATTTGATCTCCTGGCACAGGCGGCAGATGCGCTGGTGCTCGGGCAACTGCCCTTGCAGACGAGCGGGATCCGCCGTGGTACTAACCAGCGCCTCGATGGCGAGCTGGTAGCGCGGCCGAGTACGGCCGCCGGTCATCGCGTACGGACGCACCAGCGGGTTGTGGGCCTTCGGGGCCGGCTGCCGCGCGGCACGCGGAGGCACCTGACCGGGCATCTGGGGCTGCTGGGGCTGTCCGTACTGCTGGTAGTGGTTCTGCTCCGGCACGGGCCGGCTTGGCGCGGAGGGGAAGTTGAAGCGGTTCTGGTCGTGCCCACCCTGCGGCTGCTGCGAGCCGCCATAAGGATGTCCTCCGGGTGTTGTCACGTCTCCTCCTCCGACTCCAAGAACGCAGTACTCCCTGTGGAGCCGCGCCACCGCACCCTACGGTGCGATGGCGCGAAACGCACTGCTTGTTTGCTAGTTGAGAAGGCTCCCCTGCAGTTCGGCGCGCAGGTCCGGGGTGAGGACACTGCCCGCGCGATCGACCAGAAGGGCCATCTCGTAGCCCACGAGGCCGATGTCGCACTCCGGGTGCGCCAGCACCGCGAGGGACGATCCGTCGGAGACGGACATGAGGAACAGGAATCCCCGGTCCATCTCGACCACGGTCTGGTTGACGGCGCCGCCCTCGAAGATGCGGGAGGCACCGGCGGTCAGCGAGGTCAGACCGGAGGCCACGGCCGCCAGCTGATCGGCGCGATCGCGGGGGAAACCCTCGGACATGGCCAGAAGGAGGCCGTCGGCGGAGACCACCACCGTGTGCGACACCCCGGGGGTGTTGTCCACGAAGTTGGTGATCAACCAGTTCAGGTTCTGTGCCGCCTGGCTCATCGGGCTCACACTAACGCTCCTGGTCATAGCTGTTACTTGACTGCTCAGTACCCGCGCTGCGTCCCTGCTGGACACCCCGCCGCAGGTTGCTCAACCTGCCGCGGACGTCCTCCGGAGCGCGGGAGACCTGGGGGCCGCCCTGCGGGGTCGTCTCCGCTGCACCCTCGACCAGGTTGGCCTTGGGCACTCGCCGAGGGAGGCCGGACGAGGTGACCCCGCCCGCCTTCGGCTCACGGAGTTTGGCGGCCTGCTGCCAGCGCTCGTCGTTACCCGAGCGCCACGGCGTGCCACCGTCCTGGTCCTGCTCCGCCGCCGCGGCCTGGCGCTGACGCGGCGACCGCTGCTCGAAGAGGGACCCGGAGGACTCCGCTTCCTGCTGTGCCGACTGCCACTGCTGCTGGCTGCCGCGTCGCGGCAGGCCCGCCCCGGTCATTTCGTGACCGGTGTCGGCAGCGGCGCCCGGACGGTCGAAGCCTACGCGCTCTGCGGCCGGTTCGGGGACGGCCTGGGATTCCGATTCAGTCCCGTAATCCTGCTGGTAGGCAGCCGGATACGTGTTCTGTTCGGGCCACTCGGCTTGCCCCGACTGGGCTTCGTAGCTTCCGTCGTAGCTCTGCGTGCTCGCCTGCTGGTCCGGGTAGCCGTCTTCCGTATAGGCGTAGTCCTGCTGCGGGTACGCCTCGTACCCAGGCTGCGCACCCTGTCCGTCGTACGCGGGTTCGTATCCCTGCTCGGACTGCTGCTCGTAACCCTGGTACGGCTGGTAACCGTGCTCGGGCTGAGGTTCCGGATACTCCTGGCCGCCCTGGTCGGCGTAGCCCTGCTGCTCCTGCGGGAAGCCGACCTGGGCCTCCAGCGCGGCCCGCCGCTCCTCGCGGCCGAGCGAACGCCCGACCGGGTCGAGGCCGTGCGGCTCGCCGCCCTGCTCGTAGCGCGAGTCGTCGAAGCCGAGCTCCGCGGCCGTGCGCATCGGAGCGGCCTGCTGGGCCTTCTGCTCCGGAATGATCTGGGAGACCGTGAAGTCGTCGTCCGGGATGCCCTCGCCACCGCCACCGTGCGTGATCGCGTCGGGAAGCATGATCAGCGAAGTGGTGCCCGCGGCCTCGCCCGAGGGACGCAGCTGGACGCGGATGTTGTGGCGGTCCGCCAGCCGGCCGACCACGAACAGACCCATGCGCTGCGAGATGGCGGCGTCCACGGTCGGCGGGTTGGCGAGCTTGTGGTTGATGTCCGCGAAGTCCTCGGCGGTGAGGCCGATGCCCTTGTCGTGGATCTCGACCATCACGCGGCCGTCGGGCAGACGCGTGGCGTTGACGCGGACCTTGGTCTGCGGGGAGGAGAAGGTGGTGGCGTTCTCCAGCAGCTCGGCGAGCAGGTGCACGAGGTCGGTCACGGCCTGGCCGTGGATCTCGGCCTCGGAGACACCGGAGAGCTCGATGCGCTCGTACTGCTCCACCTCGGAGGAGGCGGCGCGGAGCACGTCGACGAGGGGCACCGGCTGGTCCCAGCGGCGGCCCGGCTCCTCGCCCGCGAGGATGAGGAGGTTCTCGCCGTTGCGGCGCATGCGGGTGGCCAGGTGGTCCAGGCGGAAGAGGTTCTCCAGCTGGTCCGGGTCGGCCTCGTTGTTCTCCAGGTCGGTGATCAGGGTCAGCTGGCCCTCGATCAACGACTGGTTGCGGATGGAGAGGTTCGTGAAGATCGCGTTGACGTTGCCCCGCAGCAGCGCCTGCTCCGCGGCGAGCCGCACCGCTTCGCGGTGGACCTGGTCGAAGGCGCGGGCAACCTCACCGATCTCGTCCTGCGAGTCGATCGGGATCGGCAGTACGCGGGTGTCGACCTTGCCCGGATCGGCGCGCGAGAGCTGGTCGACGAGCGACGGCAGGCGCTGCTCGGCGACGTCGAAGGCGGCGGTGCGCAGGGTGCCCATGGCACGGCCCATCTGGCGGGCCATCATGCCGGCCAGGATGAAGGCCGCCAGCAGGGCCACGACGACGATGGCGCCGTTGGTGATGGCGTCGGCGCGGGCGTCGTCGGAGACCGCCACGGCGTCGTTGACGGCCTTCTCGAGGAGTTCCTTCTCGATCTCGTCGTAGCCGTCGAACTTGGAGGTGGCGGCGAACTGCCACGCCGCAGGCGTGGTGCCACCCTCGATGATCTTCTTCTTGGGCTCGCCGCTGGCGATCGCCTCGGTCATGCCGGTCAGGATCGACTTGTTGACCGGCGAGACGGGCGGGGTCTTGAAGGGGGTGCCGGCCTGCTCGGCGGCGGCCTTGGCCTCGGCGAGCTTGGCGGCGCCCTCTTCGGACTTCTTCGCCATAACCGTCTTCAGACGGTTCACGTCCTCCTCGGTACCCGCCGCGACGTACTCGCCGATGGCGATGTCCTCGAGGTAGGCGTACGAGGAGAAGGCTACGAGCTGGGCCTTGCGGGTGTTCTCGTCGGTGCTCGGGCGCACCAGCAGGTGCGTGCCGACGGAGCGCTGGAGCGAGTTCGCCGCCTTGGCCAGCTGGATCGCGTAGACCATGCGGCCGTACGAGGTCACGTTCCCGGTGCCGAGACCGAGCTCGTTGGCGAACTGCATGAGGTAGTGCTGGACGGTGACGTAGCCCTCTTCGGTCGGAATCGGGCCGAACGAAGAAGGCGGGTTCTTCTTGGGGCTCTCGATACCGGCCTGGTAGGCCGTCTGGCGGACGTCTGTCAGCTTGGGCTCCTCCGCGCGGAAGAGCTCCAGGCGCCGCTCCATACCCTGGTTTTCGGGCAGGTTCTTGACGGCCTCGTCGAACTTCTCCTTGGCCGCGCCGGTCGCCGCGTAGGCCTTGCTGACCCTGGCGTCGTTGGTCTGGCCGTTCAGGAGCGGCTCGGCAGTGAGGTCACGCTCGTTGAGCAGTGCCTGGCTGTACTCCGAGGCGGCCTGGACGACCCGGGCTATCTGCTCGGCATCCTTGGCCTCGTTCCAGGTGTCGACGGAGCCCTTCACCTGGAAGCCGCCCATGACCAGGCCCACGAGGGCCGGCACGAGCAGGATGGCGTTCAGGCGGGTCGGCACGCGCCAGTTGCGGGGAGAGAACCTGCTGGTGCTCCCGCTCTTCACCGGCGGTTCCACGGGCACGTCGGCGGGCGACGCGGCCGCTCGCGGCGGCGGGGTGAAGTTGCCGCGCGCGGATTCATCCGCGGGGCTTGCGTTGCTTCGCCTCACTCGACCAACAACCTCTCGGCGGTACTACTAGCTAGTTCGTTGAATTCCAGCACGGTTGACGGCCCTGTTCCAAACAGTTGAAATCCGTGAGTCCTGGAGACCTATGCCTCACATAAACCGGACATAAAGAGCGTCCCGCTGCAAATGTCGGGTGAGTTGTGAGCACAGCGGTACCAGCCGAACGCATCCCGTTGCCAACCGGCTTCAATTCTCTGTCGAAACGTTATGAACGACAGGGGCGGGCCGTGTCATAGGACACAGCCCGCCCCTGTCGTACGGCAGTTGGCGCCGCACCGCCGCCCGGGCCCGTTACTTCAGACGCGCCATGAGGGCGTGCTCGACGAGCGTGATCAGCGCGCTCTTGGCGTCCGCGCGGTGGCGGGCGTCGGTGGTGATGATCGGCGCGCCGGGCCCGATCTGCAGGGCCTCGCGGACTTCCTCCGGCGTGTAGGGCTGGTGCCCCTCGAAGCCGTTGAGAGCCACGACGAAGGGCAGGCCGCTGTTCTCGAAGTAGTCGACCGCGGGGAAGCAGTCGGCGAGGCGGCGCGTGTCGACGAGCACGATCGCCCCGATGGCGCCGCGGACGAGGTCGTCCCACATGAACCAGAAGCGGTCCTGGCCGGGCGTGCCGAACAGGTAGAGGATCAGGTCCTGGTCGAGCGTGATGCGGCCGAAGTCCATGGCGACCGTGGTGGTCGTCTTGTCACCGGTGTGGGTGAGGTCGTCGATGCCCGCGCTCGCGGACGTCATGACGGCTTCGGTGCGCAGCGGGTTGATCTCGGACACGGCTCCGACGAACGTGGTCTTGCCCACGCCGAAGCCGCCCGCCACCACGATCTTCGCGGAGGTGGTGGAGCGGGGAGCCGCTCCGCTAGATGTTCCGAAGGCCACTGAGCACCCTTTCGAGCAGCGTTACATCCGGCGTGCCGCCGGCCTCTCCATTGCCTGGCTGGTGGATGGCCACCATGCCGGCCTCGGCCAGGTCGGCCACGAGGATGCGCGCCACACCGAGTGGCATGGACAGCAGCGCGGAGACCTCGGCGACCGACTTGACCTCGCGGCACAGGGTGCAGATGCGCTGGTGCTCGGGGAGCAGGCCGGACAGGTGCATCGGATCGGCGGTGGTGCTGACCAGCGCCTCGATGGCGAGCTGGTAGCGGGGCCGGGTCCGGCCGCCGGTCATCGCGTAGGGACGCACCAACGGCTGATCGCCTTCCGAGTACGAATCTCCGTACGCATCGGGGTAGGCGGGGGGCGGGGTCATGGATCCTCCGGGCTGGACAGCAGTGGTCAGCGTGCCGTCTGACGGGGCGGCCGGTGGGGGGAGCGGTATGACGGCCTGGCGGTGGTACTGGATTCCGGGGCGTGGGCCCCGGTCCCCCGGCCGGTAGTACCGTCCGGCCGGGAGAGGGGAAGTCAGCCGAGCAGGCTTCCCTGCAGTTCGGCGCGCAGGTCCGGGGTGAGGACACTGCCCGCGCGATCCACCAGAAGAGCCATCTCGTAGCCCACGAGGCCGATGTCGCACTCCGGGTGCGCCAGCACGGCCAGCGAGGACCCGTCGGAGACGGACATGAGGAACAGGAATCCCCGGTCCATCTCGACCACGGTCTGGTTGACGGCGCCGCCCTCGAAGATGCGGGAGGCACCGGCGGTCAGCGAGGTCAGACCGGAGGCCACGGCCGCCAGCTGATCGGCGCGATCGCGGGGGAAACCCTCGGACATGGCCAGAAGGAGGCCGTCGGCGGAGACCACCACCGTGTGCGACACCCCGGGGGTGTTGTCCACGAAGTTGGTGATCAACCAGTTCAGGTTCTGTGCCGCCTGGCTCATCGAACTCAACTATCGCTCCTGCTGGTAAGTGGGGTCGATGTGGTAACTGCCGGTCGTCTGGCTGTTGTTGCCAGCCTGACGGCCCTGCTGGATACCGCGTCGGAGGTTGGTCAGACGGCCGCGGACGTCGTCCGGCGCCCGCGAGACCTGCGGACCCGCCTGCGCGTCGGCCTGCTGCTGCGCGGTGCCGGCCACGAGGTTCGCCCGCGGGACCCGGCGGGGCAGCCCCGACGTCGTGATGCCGCCCGCGGCGGGCTGGCGCACGCGCTCGGCCTGCCGCATCAGCTCGTCGTTCGGGGAGGACTTCCAGCTTACGGTCGGCATGCTGCCGGTCGTCGTCTGGGCCTGGTCGGCCGCGTGCTCCTGGCCGCGCTGCGGCAGCTGGTGCTGCTGCGGGGCCGTCGGTGCGGACTGCTGCGGCTGGTGGGGTACGGCCGGGACCTGCGCGGGGGGCTGCTGCCCCTCCTCGCGGAACCAGTTCGACTCCAGGGTGTCGAAGATCGGGCTGCGGGCCTCGCCGGAGCTCTGGGCCGGCGGCAGTGCCTCGGGCCGCTGCGGCTGGGGCAGTCGCGGGGCCTCGGGCTGGGCAGGCGCGTACTCGCCACCGGGCCGCTGGGCCTGGGGCTGGCGGGCGAACCCGCCGACACCGGGGCCGCCGGGCCGCTGGGGCTGGTAGCCCGGCCGCTCGAACTGGCCGGTGGTGGACGGGTCGACGGGGCCCCGCACGTCCGGACGCTCGAACTGCCCGGTGGTGCTGCCCGCGCCGTCGCCCTGAGGCATCGGAGCGTTGAAGTCCGGGCGCGCGAACTCCGACGTCGAGCCGGGGCCCGAGAGCTCGTCGTGGCCGCGGGCCTGGTCGGAGCCCCAACTGGTGGCCTGCGGGCCGGGCAGCTCCGGACGGGCGCCGCCGCGCGGCGGCAGTTGACCGCCCGGGGCCTGGGCCGCGGGACCGGTCGGCTGCTGCTGAGCCTGCTGCGGCTGGTGCTGCTGCGGACGCTCGAAGCCGCTGCCCTGCTGGAAGCCGGAGCCGCCGGGGGAGGCCGGACGGCCCTGCGGGCCGCCGCCGTAGCCGACGCTGGGCACCGGGCCGCGCGTCGGCAGCGGGCCGGAACCGAAGGCACCCTGGCCCTGTCCCGCGGTGGTCTGGCCCGGCTGCGGACGGACGCCGGGAGCACCCGGACCGCCCTGCTGCGGGGGCCGGCCCCCCTGGGGACGCTGCGGGCCGGGAGCGCCGTCCCGACCGGGCAGGGCGGCGCGCTGGCCACCTCCGCCGACCTGGCCGTGCTGCGGGCCCGCGCCCACGGTGGGACGTGCGCCCGGACCGGGCACGGAAGCCTGGCCGGCAGAACCGCCCTGGGTACCGGGTCCGCCCTGGGCACCGCCCTGGCCCGGCGTCGGGCCAGGCTTCTTGCCGCCCTGGGCGACGTCGACCGGGAGCATGACGAGGGCCGTCGTACCACCCGAGTCGGAGGGACGCAGCTGGATGCGGATGCCGTGTCGCAGGGACAGGCGGCCGACCACGAACAGACCCATGCGGCGGGAGACGGAGACGTCCACGGTGGGCGGCGACGCGAGCCGCTCGTTGATCGCGGCGAGGTCCTCGGGGGAGAGGCCGATACCGGTGTCGTGGATCTCGACGAGCACGCGGCCGTCGGGCAGCGCGTGGCCGGTGACCTTGACCTTGGTCTGCGGGGAGGAGAACGAGGTGGCGTTCTCCAGCAGCTCTGCGAGCACGTGCACGAGGTCGTTGACGACGCGGCCGGCGACATCGGTGCCGGGCACCGAGGCCAGCTCGACGCGCTCGTACTGCTCCACCTCGGACGCGGCGGCGCGGAGCACGTCGACGAGCGGGACGGGGCGGGTCCACCGGCGGCCCGGCTCCTCGCCCGCGAGGACGAGGAGGTTCTCGCCGTTACGGCGCATGCGGGTCGCGAGGTGGTCGAGCTTGAAGAGGGAGGACAGCTGGTCCGGGTCGGCCTCGCGTGACTCCAGCTCGGAGATGAGCGAGAGCTGACGCTGGATGAGGCCCTGCGAGCGGCGCGAGAGGTTGGTGAACATCGCGTTGACGTTGCCTCGCAGAAGTGCCTGCTCGGCAGCGAGGCGGACGGCCTCGCGGTGCACGTCGTCGAACGCCGCGGCCACCTGGCCGATCTCGTCGCGGGTGTGCACGCCGACCGACTCCACGGAGGTGTCCACGTCCTGCGGGTCGGACTCGGAGAGCTGCTTGACGAGCTCGGGCAGACGGTCCTGGGCGACCCGGGTCGCGGTGTCCTGCAGGCGGCGCAGCGAGCGGATCATCGAGCGGGCCATGACGAAGGCGCCGACGATGGAGACACCGAGGACGAGGAGGATCAGCGCACCGTTGATGATGGCGTCCTGCTGGGCCTCGTTCTTCAGCTCGCGGGCCTTCTGCTCCATCTCCTCCAGGAGGGTCAGCTCGATGACCTTCATCGCCTGGAGCTTGGTGCCGTCGGCGTCGTACCAGTCCAGCCAGGACCGGTTCTTCTCGCGGAGGAAGGCGTCCTGGCTGGCCAGCACGCGGCGGGCGTAGTGGTCCGCGCTGGAGATCTCGGAGTTGCTGTCGCCCAGGCCCGCGAGGAGCTCCTCGGTGCGGCCCTGGTAGACGAGCTCGAAGGTGGTCTTCGCCTGCTGCTCGCCCTTCTGGGCGGAGAGGGCGTAGAGACGGTCGTTCTCCTCGAGCTTGCCCTGCTTGTCCGAGGTCTCGGGCAGCGAGGCGGCGATGATCGCGCGCTGGATGGAGGCGTATTCCTTGGCGGCGGAGAACGCGGCCAGGGCACGGGTACGCTTGATCATCTCCGGGTTGGAGGTGGCCTGCGCCATGTCCTGGGAGAGCGAGAGCAGCGAGACGATCATCGCGTTGTACTCGCTGACGGTCTGCTGGGCGCCGTTGACGTACGCCTTGTCGCGGATCGTCTTGAGGTTGGCGACCTGACGGCCGATCTGCAGCACGTTGTTGCGGATCGACTTGAGGGTGTCGTCCCGCTCCCCCGTGCTGTCGATCCGGTCGGTCGCGGCGGCGAAGGCTTCGACGGCGGTGTCGGTCTGCGTGCGCGCACCGTCGACACTGCTGTTGGTCTTGCCCTGCGACAGCGACAGCGGACCCGCGGAGAGGTCGCGCTCCTCCTGGAGCATGGCGGCCAGGTTGGTGGCCTGACGCGTCATGGTCGTCAGCAGCTGCATGTGCTCCAGCTGCGCGATCTCGTTGAGCGAGTCGTTGATACGGAAGCCACCGAGCGTGGTGGCGGCGACGACCGGCAGGGTCAGCAGCGACACGAGTCGCGTGCTGATGCGCCAGTTCTGCATGGCGAGGCGAGAACCGGGCCCGCTGGGGGCCTTGGGTATCGCCGCGTCATGCTCGGCCGCACCGGCCTTGTCCTTGGCCTTCAAGGCCTTGACGGACTTCACGCGGCCCTTGGCCTTCACCGCAGCGGCAGCGTCGGGGCCTGCGCCTTCGACGGCCGGCCCGCGGTTCTGGGCGTGCTGGGGCGAGGAGCCACGGTCGGTCCCGCCGCGCGGCTCCTGCTCCGCCGCAGCTTCCCCACGGCCCTGGCGGGCCTGGGGAGACCCCTTGCCATCCCTCTTGAATCGTCCCTGCACTAGCGTCGCAACCTCTGGACCAGGCGCCCCGCCGGGTGAACGGCGGAACGGTGTCGAGTCGTGGGGCGCTTTCGGCCCCATGGTGGTCGTCGGTGACCGGCGCGTCTCCCTTTCTTTCCGCCGCTCGGCGCTGAGTCGCGCCACCTGCGCGCCGGACTGAGTCCCGCGGCGGTCCCGCGAATTCCAGCACAGTGGCGGATCTCCAACAAGGTGCGCGTGCTCCCCCGGAGAGTCGGTCACGGCTTGTGACGTTCGCGCTACAGGATGTGTGACCACATTCGGTTGAAAACGGACTTACGTCATCCAAACAACGCGGCTGTCAAGGTGTCCCAGTCGCGATGATCAGGAGCGGAATGACGCATTCAGTGGCGCAATGTCCGTTTCTCCGCCCCTTACTGGCTGTCCTTTATGGGGGTAATGTCCGGTCGCGGGTGAGCAAACTCACATAGCCGTGGCCATTACTTCCCGGTTCGCCGGGGGATTCAGATGTTTAGCCTTGCCCCTTGAAGGGTTGGCGTCAGGGCCGGTCTCTCGCGCCCGCCGACATCCACAGGATCGAACCGAGGACCCCGAACTCCGATGAAGACCACGACGATGTTCCGCAACATAGCCAACCCCCGCCGCACCACCCTCGCGCACCTCAAGGACGCTGAGGAGCTGCAGGCGGCACCGGCCTCCCCGGAGCACGCCGTCGAGCTGCCGACGCAGACCGCCAACCCCCGGCGCACCGTCCTGATGGACGCGCCGGTCGCCGCCGCGCAGTAAGCCGTCCCGCACGGAACGTGAGGCGCTGCCGCCTGCCGCGTTAGCCTGGGGAACGCAGACTCCAGCCAGCGGAAATACAGAGGGGCAGACGCAACACGTGCGCATCGCCAGGTTCTCGATCGACGGCAATGTCGCGTTCGGCGCGGTCGAGGGCGACGCCGCCCCCGGCAACGAAGCGTCGCTCGTGCTCGACATCATCAAGGGCATCCCGTTCGCGGACTTCGAGCTCTCGGGCACCAAGGTCCCGCTGAGCAAGGTCCGGCTCCTGCCGCCCGTGCTCCCGAACAAGGTCGTGGCCATCGGCCGCAACTACGCGGAGCACGCGGCAGAGCTCGGCAACGAGGTCCCGGACGCCCCCATCACCTTCTTCAAGCCGTCCACCTCGGTGGTCGGCCCGGGTGACCCGATCACCTACCCCTCCTTCTCCCAGGACCTGCACCACGAGGCGGAGCTCGCCGTGGTCATCGGCCGCATGTGCCGAGAGGTCCCCAAGGAGCGCGTCAAGGACGTCATCCTCGGCTACACCTGCGCCAACGACGTCACGGCGCGCGACGTCCAGCAGCGGGAGAAGCAGTGGGCCCGGGCCAAGGGCTTCGACAGCTCCTGCCCCCTCGGCCCGTGGATCGAGACCGACCTCGACCCGAGCGACCTGGCCATCCAGTGCACGGTCAACGGCCGGCAGCGCCAGCTGGGCCGCACCAGTGACATGGTCCGTTCCATCGAGGACCTGGTCGTCCACATCACCGAGGCCATGACGCTGCTCCCCGGCGACGTCATCCTCACGGGGACCCCGGCCGGAGTCGGCCCCCTCAACGTCGGCGACGAGGTCGCCGTCACCATCGAAGGCATCGGCACTCTCACCAACAAGGTGATCAAGCGTGGTTAACGGACCAGTCCGCGTACGTTTCTGTCCCTCCCCGACCGGCAACCCCCATGTGGGCCTGGTCCGCACCGCCCTCTTCAACTGGGCGTTCGCGCGCCACCACGGCGGTACGTTCGTCTTCCGCATCGAGGACACCGACGCGGCCCGCGACTCCGAGGAGTCCTACGACCAACTGCTCGACTCGCTGCGCTGGCTCGGCTTCACGTGGGACGAGGGCCCCGAGGTCGGCGGCCCGCACGCCCCGTACCGCCAGTCCGAGCGCATGGACATCTACCGGGACGTCGCGCAGAAGCTGCTGGACGGCGGCTATGCCTACCACTGCTACTGCAGCACCGAGGAGCTCGACGCGCGCCGCGCCGCCGCCCGCGCGGCCGGCAGGCCCTCCGGCTACGACGGCCACTGCCGCGAGCTCAGCACCGTCCAGATCGAGGCGTACCAGGGCGAGCACCGCCCCGCGATCGTCCGCTTCCGGATGCCCGACGAGCCCATCACCTTCACCGACCTGGTCCGCGGCGAGCTGACCTTCACCCCGGAGAACGTGCCGGACTTCGGCATCGTCCGGGCCAACGGCGCCCCGCTCTACACCCTGGTCAACCCCGTGGACGACGCGCTGATGGAGATCACGCACGTCCTGCGCGGCGAGGACCTCCTCTCCTCGACCCCGCGCCAGATCGCCCTCTACGCGGCGCTGATCGAGCTGGGCGTCGCCAAGGGCACCCCCGCCTTCGGACACCTGCCGTACGTGATGGGCGAGGGCAACAAGAAGCTGTCCAAGCGCGACCCCGAGGCCTCGCTCAACCTGTACCGCGAGCGCGGCTTCCTCCCCGAGGGCCTGCTGAACTACCTCTCGCTCCTCGGCTGGTCCTTCTCCAAGGACCAGGACGTCTTCTCGATCGAGGAGATGGTCCAGAAGTTCGACATCGACGGCGTGAACGCCAACCCGGCGCGCTTCGACCTCAAGAAGGCCGAGTCGATCAACGGCGACCACATCCGCCTGCTCGACCCGAAGGTGTTCGCGGACCGCTGCGCCCCGTGGCTGCAGGCTCCGCACGCCAACTGGGAGCCCGAGGACTTCGACACGGAGGCCTGGGAGCGCATCGCGCCGTACGCCCAGACGCGGGTGGGCGTGCTGTCGGAGATCACCGCCAACGTCGACTTCCTGTTCCGCAAGGAGCCCGTCGAGGACCAGGCCTCCTGGGACAAGGCGATGAAGGGCGAGCCGGCGGCCCTGCTGACCACCGCCCGCGAGAAGCTGGCCGGCGCCGACTGGTCTGACCCCGAGTCCCTCAAGCAGGCCGTCCTGACCGCCGGTGAGGCCCACGGCCTCAAGCTCGGCAAGGCCCAGGCCCCCGTCCGCGTGGCCGTCACCGGCCGCACGGTCGGCCTGCCGCTCTTCGAGTCCCTGGAGATCCTGGGCAAGGAGCGCTCGCTGGCCCGCATCGACGCGGCCCTGGCCAAGCTGGCCGGCTGAGCCGCGCGCGTCCCCGTACGTCCCGCAGGGGGCGGCGTCCGTACCCCGGCCGCCGCCCCCTGCGGCGTTCCGCCCGCGGTGCGCAGAGCCTGCCCGGCAGCGGACCGGCGGTGCCGCGGAAACGGCCACCACGCGCCCGCGGGGCCGTGCCGCGCACCCCGTCCCGTGACGGACTTCCCCGTCGCGGCCCCCGCGCGGGTGCCCGCGGCGTAGGCTCGGGCACATGCCGATCCGCGCCGTGCTGTGGGACATCGACGACACCCTCTTCGACTACACGGGGGCCGACGCGACCGGGCTCGCCGCACAGCTGGGGGCCGTCCGACCGGCCGGGTGGCACGGGACGCCCGCACAGGCACTCGCCCGCTGGCGGGAGATCACCGACCGTCACTGGGCGCGCTTCGCGGCGGGGGTGGGCACCTTCCAGGGGCAGCGGCAGGAGCGGGTGCGGGAGTTCCTCGACGAGCCCGGGATGACCGAGGCCGAGGCCGACGCCTGGTTCGACAGTTACGTCGAGCACTACAAGGCCGCCTGGACGGTCTTCCCGGACGTGGTTCCGGCGCTCGACGCCCTCGCGGCCGGGTACCGGCACGGGGTGCTCTCCAACTCCTCCGCCGCCAACCAGGACCCCAAGCTGCGCCACCTGGGGCTGCGCGAGCGCTTCGAGGTGCTGGTCTGCGCCGTCGAACTCGGTGTGAGCAAGCCCGAGGCGGAGGCGTTCCTGGCCGCGTGCGAGGCGCTCGGACTGCCGCCGGGGGAGGTGGCGTACGTGGGGGACCAACCCGAGATCGACGCGCGCGGAGCCCGTGACGCGGGGCTGCTGGCCGTCTGGATCGACCGGGCCGGCGGCCGGGGTCCGGGACCCGAGGGGGCGCACCGCATCGAAGGCCTTGACCGACTGCCGGAGCTGCTGGCACGGGATACCCGTTTTGGAGCACGGTCAGGCATCCGGTAATGTTCTTTCTGCGCCGCCGGAGCGGGCCGAAAGGCCGGACGGAGGCGCCACTCGAAACAAAAGCCCCAAGGGCTTGACTTTCGGTGGGGTATAGTGTAATTGGCAACACGAGGGTTTCTGGTTCCCTTATTCTAGGTTCGAGTCCTGGTACCCCAGCGCAGTGCAGCAGTAACGCAGTGCTTTGCCCCCGTTGTGTAGCGGCCTAGCACGCCGCCCTCTCAAGGCGGTAGCGCCGGTTCGAATCCGGTCGGGGGTACAGATCCTTCCCGCAAGATCTCCTTTGGGTAGCTCCCGGACGTCTTGATGCAGGATCGCTAGGGCCCCCGTTGTGTAGCGGCCTAGCACGCCGCCCTCTCAAGGCGGTAGCGCCGGTTCGAATCCGGTCGGGGGTACTGGTCTGGTATAGACCACATTGGGCTATGGTGTAATTGGCAACACGAAGGTTTCTGGTTCCTTTGTTCTAGGTTCGAGTCCTGGTAGCCCAGCGCAGTACAAGCAAGCCCCCGTTGTGTAGCGGCCTAGCACGCCGCCCTCTCAAGGCGGTAGCGCCGGTTCGAATCCGGTCGGGGGTACGCATGGAAGAGGCCCTCCGCGTTCACCGCGGAGGGCCTCTTCGCTGTGTTCCGTCGGGCCGGCGCGGACGCAAGTGCGGGCCCGGCGGCGCGTGTTCGGACGTGTGCGGCGTCGTACGCGCCCCCGGGCCCGGGGGTGAAGGGATGGGGGGCCGGCGTCAGCCGGAGCGGCGCAGCGCCTCCGTCAGCCGTGCAGCCGCGTCGATGACGGCCTGGGCGTGCATACGGCCCGGGTGGCGGGTCAGTCGCTCGATCGGCCCGGACACCGACACCGAGGCCACCACGCGGTTCGACGGTCCGCGCACCGGCGCCGAGACGGATGCCACACCGGGCTCCCGCTCGCCGATCGACTGCGCCCAGCCGCGGCGCCGTACGCCCGAGAGAGCCGTCGCCGTGAAGCGCGCGCCCTGCAGGCCGCGGTGGAGGCGCTCGGGCTCCTCCCAGGCCATCAGGATCTGGGCGGCCGAGCCGGCCTTCATCGGCAGCGTGGAGCCGACCGGGACGGTGTCCCGAAGGCCCGACAGCCGTTCCGCCGCCGCCACGCAGATACGCATGTCTCCCTGGCGACGGTAGAGCTGTGCGCTCTCGCCCGTCACATCACGGAGGTGGGTGAGTACCGGTCCCGCCGTGGCCAGCAGTCGGTCCTCGCCGGCCGCGGCGGCGAGCTCCGCCAGCCGCGGGCCGAGGATGAACCGGCCTTGCATGTCCCTCGCCACCATCCGGTGGTGTTCCAGTGCCACGGCAAGGCGATGTGCCGTGGGTCGTGCGAGCCCTGTCGCCGCGACCAGCCCGGCGAGGGTGGCCGGACCGGACTCCAGTGCGCTCAATACCAGAGCTGCCTTGTCGAGAACGCCGACGCCGCTAGAGTTGTCCATGAAACGATATTCACGTCTCACACTGTGAAACGCAAGTTCAATTTTTCCAAGAACCAGCGAGTCTGTATGTGCGGGTCCACGAACCACTGGGTCCGAGCCGTCGTCCGGGACGTGGGGTACGGGCGTCTGGCGGCACGAGATCTCTATGAAGCGCCGGCACAACCCGCCGGCCGGAGGGAAAGCGATGGGTAGGACACTCGCGGAGAAGGTCTGGGACGACCATGTCGTCCGGCGCGCCGAGGGCGAGCCCGACCTCCTCTTCATCGATCTGCACCTGCTGCACGAGGTGACCAGCCCGCAGGCCTTCGAGGGGCTGCGCCAGGCCGGCCGCAAGGTCCGGCGCCTCGACCTCACCATCGCGACCGAGGACCACAACACCCCCACCCTCGACATCGACAAGCCGATCGCGGACCCGGTCTCCCGGGCGCAGCTGGAGACGCTGCGCAGGAACTGTGCCGAGTTCGGTGTGCGCCTGCATCCGCTGGGCGACGTCGAGCAGGGCGTGGTCCACGTCGTGGGGCCGCAGCTGGGGTTGACCCAGCCGGGCATGACGGTGGTCTGCGGTGACTCGCACACCTCCACGCACGGTGCCTTCGGTGCGCTGGCCTTCGGTATCGGCACGAGTCAGGTCGAGCACGTGCTGGCCACCCAGACCCTGCCGCTGGCCCGTCCGAAGACCATGGCGATCACGGTCACCGGCGAGCTGGCCGACGGGGTCACCGCGAAGGACCTGATCCTGGCGATCATCGCGAGGATCGGCACCGGCGGTGGCCAGGGCTACATCCTGGAGTACCGCGGTGAGGCCGTCGAGAAGCTCTCGATGGAAGCCCGCATGACCATCTGCAACATGTCGATCGAGGCCGGCGCCCGGGCGGGCATGATCGCCCCCGATCAGACCACCTTCGACTACCTCCGGGGCCGTGACCACGCCCCCGTGGGCGAGGACTGGGACGCGGCCGTCGCGTACTGGAAGACCCTGCGCACCGACGAGGACGCGGTCTTCGACGCCGAGGTCGTCATCGACGGCTCCGCGCTGTCCCCGTTCGTCACCTGGGGCACCAACCCGGGCCAGGGCGCGCCGCTGTCGGCCAGCGTCCCCGACCCGGCTTCGTACGAGGACGCTTCGGAGCGCCTCGCCGCCGAAAAGGCCCTGGAGTACATGGGGTTGACCGCCGGGCAGCCGCTGCGCGACATCACGGTCGACACCGTCTTCGTAGGTTCCTGCACCAACGGCCGCATCGAGGACCTGCGCGCCGTGGCCGGGATCATCGAGGGCCGCAAAGTCGCCGACGGGGTACGGATGCTCGTCGTTCCGGGGTCGGTCCGCGTGGCCCTCCAGGCCGTGGAAGAGGGCCTGGACAAGGTCTTCAAGGAGGCCGGGGCCGAGTGGCGGCACGCGGGCTGTTCGATGTGCCTGGGCATGAACCCCGACCAACTGGCGCCCGGTGAACGCTCCGCGTCCACCTCCAACCGCAACTTCGAGGGCCGGCAGGGCAAGGGCGGGCGTACCCACCTGGTGTCCCCGCAGGTGGCCGCCGCCACAGCGGTGCTGGGCCATCTGGCCTCACCCGCCGACCTGTCCGCCGCCGACGCGACCGCCGGAGTCTGAACCATGGAAGCCTTCACCGTCCACACCGGCCGGGCCGTCCCGCTGCGCCGCAGCAACGTCGACACCGACCAGATCATCCCGGCCCACTGGCTCAAGAAGATCACCCGCGACGGCTTCGAGGACGGGCTCTTCGAGGCCTGGCGCAAGGACCCGGAGTTCGTCACGAACCGTCCGGAGCGCGCCGGTGCGACCGTGCTCGTCGCCGGCCCCGACTTCGGCACCGGATCCTCGCGCGAGCACGCCGTCTGGGCCCTGCAGAACTTCGGCTTCAAGGCGGTCATCTCCTCCCGCTTCGCCGACATCTTCCGCGGGAACTCGCTGAAGAACGGCCTGCTGACCGTGGTCCTGCCGCAGGAGACCGTCGAGCGTCTGTGGAAGCTGACCGAGGCCGACCCCACCGCCGAGATCACCGTCGATCTCGTCGACCGCCAGGTGCGCGCCGAAGGCGTCGTGGCCGAGTTCGAACTCGACGACAACGCCCGCTGGCGCCTCCTCGAAGGCCTGGACGACATCTCGCTCACCCTTCAGAACGAAGCGGACATCGCCACCTACGAAAGCACCCGCCCGGCCTTCAAGCCGCGCACGATTCAGGCCTGATTCCTGCCTGATCAGCGCTTATTCGGCCCCGGCTGATCGCGTCGACAACACCGTGCCCCCCGCCCTCCGGCGGGGGGCACAGTCGTTTGTTGAGGCCCCGTGAGGCGACAACTCGCCCCAGATGGCACAATCTGTGCATGGAACGCGACAGTCAACTCGAGCTCTACGAACTCGTCGCGGACCGGCTGAAAGAAGCACACACACGGGTGCGCTCACTGCAAGTCCCGGAGGGCGTAAGGATGGCGCTGTCCCGGAAGCTGTTGGTCGTCACGGCCGCGGCGAAGCACGATCTCGCCGATGCGGCAAGGCGCCTGGACAGGTTGATGAAGGACCTCGACGAGGGTCGATTCCCTGAAGGCGACTGATGCGAAGGAACTCCGTAACCGCCTCCGGCGTTGCGGCACTAGGGTGATTAGCCCGTTTCGTGTTTGATTTGCGGTATATATCCGCCTAACGTGCGAAATAAGCTTGAACACATTCGTTCTGGCGAAGTCTCCGAAGGGGAAGACGTGAACAAGGCGCAGCTCGTAGAAGCGATTGCCGACAAGCTGGGCGGCCGCCAGCAGGCCGCGGACGCTGTCGACGCGGTACTGGACGCCATCGTCCGCGCTACCGTCGCGGGCGACCGGGTCTCGGTCACGGGCTTCGGCTCGTTCGAGAAGGTCGACCGTCCGGCCCGTTACGCCCGCAACCCGCAGACGGGTGAGCGCGTCCGGGTCAAGAAGACCTCGGTGCCCCGATTCCGAGCCGGCCAGGGCTTCAAGGACCTGGTCAGCGGCACCAAGAAGCTGCCCAAGGGCGGCGAGGTGTCGGTGAAGAAGGCGCCGAAGGGCAGCCTCACCGGCGGTGCCTCCGCGACGGTCAAGAAGGCCGCCGCGAAGAAGGCCACCACCGCCAAGAAGGCGGCGGCAAAGACCACGGTCGCAAAGAAGACCGCGGCGAAGAAGACCGCCGCGACCGCCAAGAAGACGGCGGCGAAGAGCACGGCCGCGGCGAAGAAGGCGACGGCGACCGCCAAGAAGACCACCACCGCCAAGAAGGCCACGGCCGCGGCGAAGAAGACCACCGCCGCCGCGAAGAAGACCGCCCCGGCGGCCAAGAAGGCCACCGCGGCGACGAAGGCGCCGGCCAAGAAGACGGCGACCCGCAAGGCCACCGCGAAGAAGACCACCGCCCGCAAGAAGTAGGGGCACGAGTCACACACGCCGGGCCGGCTTCCCTCCTCGGGGAAGCCGGCCCGCGGTGCGTTCCGGGGTCGCCGGGTGCCCCGCGGACGCCGTGGCGGACCGGTTCAGAAGGTCTGGAGCGTGATCAGCGTGATCCGCAGCTCCGCGCCCGCGCCGTCCGTCTCGATGCGGACCCGCTGTCCGGGACGCAACAGCCGCAGACCGCCCGCGTCGAACGCCGGGGCCTCGAAGGACACCGGGGTGCCGTCGTCCAGCAGCACACTGCCGCTGCGGGTCTGGGAGTCGTACGTGTACGCGGTCGCCTGCATAGCCGCACTGTATCGGGCCGTGTGACGCCCCACGCCCAGGGCCAGCGCGGTCCGCAGGTCCGCCGCGGTGTCCACATCCCTTCGCACGCTGTCGACGTCCGTCAGTGCGATTTCGACGGCCCCCGAGGCGGAATGCCTCGCCCGCGAAGGGCCCCCGAAGGAAGGGGCCAATTCCACGTCCGCCGCTGCGGAAAGCAGAGTCGTCCCGATTCCGGCGGCATCCGCCAGAAATGCGCGTGGAAATACCGAGGCGTTTTCGAGCACGCGTAGCAATTCCGGGGGCCGCAGTGCCGGCAGGTCGGCGTTCATCGCCGCGACCGCGGCGGCGGGCCGCCGTTCCCGCGCCGCCCGTGCACCGTGGGCCAGGGCCGCGTTGAGCCCGGCCGCCGGGACGTCCGGGACGATCCGCGCCCCCAGCCTGGCCAGTTCCACCCCGGCCGCGGGATCGTCCGTGACCACCACCACGTCCGCGACCGCGGCGCAGGCCAGCGCCCCCGCGACGGTGTCCTGGGCGAAGGCCAGGGCCAGACCCGGGCGTGAGGCCCCCACCGCTGCCGCCAGACGGCTCTTGGCCACCGACAGGGGCTTCAACGGGACCACCAGACTCCAGACGGCGTTCGTGTCGGACCCCTTTCCTCCGGTGCGCGCCGCGCCCTCCCCGGGCCAAGGACAGGTCATGGCCGGGTCATGTGTCGGCCCATTGTCGCCTTTGCCCGGGCAGCCCGGGAGCCCGGCGGTGTGAGCGGGGCGTACCGTGTTCTCGACAGAGACCGGGCCCGGGGTGACACTTGTCCGGCCGACGACGAGGTGCCCCAGCCGCGCACCGGTCCTAGAGGAAGGTGTCCGAGTGTCCCGCCGCAGAATCGGCTTCTGGTACCGCCTGGCGGCGGTCATCGCAAAACCGCCGCTGGTAGTGCTCTTCAAGCGGGACTGGCGGGGAATGGAGCACATTCCGGCCGAGGGCGGCTTCATCACCGCCGTCAACCACAACTCGTACCTGGACCCGCTCTCCTACGCGCACTTCCAGTACAACACCGGCCGGGTGCCCCGACTGCTCGCCAAGGCCGCCCTCTTCAAGGTCCCCTTCGTCGGGGCGATCCTGCGCGGCAGCGGCCAGATCCCCGTCTACCGGGAGAGCACCAACGCCCTCGACGCGTTCCGGGCCGCCGTGGACGCGATCGAGCGCGGCGAATGCGTGGCCTTCTACCCGGAGGGCACCCTCACCCGCGATCCCGAGATGTGGCCGATGGCCGGCAAGACCGGCGTGGCCCGCGTCGCGCTGATGACCCGGGCCCCCGTCATCCCGGTGGCCCAGTGGGGAGCCAACCTGGTCATGCCTCCCTACGCCAAGGAGAACAAGGTCCGGCTGTTTCCGCGCAAGACCCTCCGGGTGCTCGCCGGACCGCCCGTCGACCTCTCCGCCTACTACGACCGGGAGCCGACTCCGGACGTCCTCAAGGAAGTCACCGAGGTGGTCATGGCGGCCATCACCGGCCTCCTGGAGGAGGTGCGCGGGGAGACCGCGCCCGCGCAGCCGTACGACCATCGCCACGCCAGGGCGGAACAGCGGCGCAAGGCCGCAGGGGAGGGCAAGAAGTGACACGTCCTACGAAGGCGACCGTCTTCGGCACGGGCTCCTGGGGCACGGCCTTCGCCATCGTGCTCGCCGACGCCGGCTGCGAGGTGACCCTGTGGGGCCGCCGCGGCGAGGTCGTCGACGCCATCAACACCGGCCGGACCAACCCGGACTACTTCCCCGACGTCGAACTCCCCGCGAACATCCGAGCCACCGGCGACCCGGCCGAGGCCGCCGCCGGCGCCGACTTCACCGTCCTGGCCGTCCCCTCCCAGACCCTGCGCGACAACCTGGCCGCCTGGGCGCCGCTGCTGGCCCCCGACACGGTCCTCGTTTCCCTCATGAAGGGCATCGAACTCGGCACCGCCAAGCGGATGAGCGAGGTCATCGAGGAGGTGGCCAAGGTCCCCGCCGAGCGCATCGCCGTCGTCACCGGCCCCAACCTGGCCGCCGAGATCGCCGCCCGCCAGCCCGCGGCCTCCGTCGTCGCCTGTGTGGACGAGGCCGTCGCCCAGCGCCTGCAGGCCGCTTGCCACACCGCCTACTTCCGCCCGTACACGAGCACCGACGTCATCGGCTGCGAGCTCGGCGGTGCCGTCAAGAACGTCATCGGCCTCGCCGTCGGCATCGCGGACGGCATGGGCCTCGGCGACAACACCAAGGGCTCGCTCATCACCCGCGGACTGGCCGAAGCGACCCGCCTGGGCGTGGCCATGGGGGCCGACCCGCTCACCTTCTCCGGCCTCGCGGGCCTCGGTGACCTGGTCGCCACCTGTTCCTCGCCCCTCTCCCGGAACCACACCTTCGGCACCAACCTCGGCCGCGGAATGACCCTGGAGGAGACCATCGCGGTCACCAAGCAGACCGCCGAGGGAGTCAAGTCCTGCCAGTCGGTGGCCGATCTGGCGGGCCGCCACGGGGTCGACATGCCGATCACCGAGACGGTCGTGGACATCGTCCATCACGGCAAGCCCACCCTCGTGGCCCTGAAGGAGCTGATGGGCCGCAGCGCCAAACCGGAACGTCGCTGACTCCTTCCCGGACGCATGAGCGGGTACTCTCATGCCGATATGAGCAGCGAGAACCTCCCCCAGACCCCTGAGCAGCAGGGCCGCAAGCCCCGCGTTGCCGTCGTGTTCGGCGGCCGCAGCTCGGAACACGCCATCTCGGTCGTCACGGCGGGCGCCGTGCTGCGCTCCATCGACCGGTCCAGGTACGAGGTGCTGCCCATCGGCATCACCACGGACGGCCGGTGGGCGCTGACCGCGGACGAGCCCGCGCGGATGGCCATCTCAGACCGCAGGCTCCCGAGCGTCGAGGAGCTCGCCGAGTCCGAGGACGGCGCCGTCGTGCTCTCGGTCGACCCGGCCAGCCGCCAGGTCGTCTACACCGAGCCCGGAGCCGTCCCGAAGGCCCTGGGCGAGGTCGACGTCGTCTTCCCCGTGCTGCACGGCCCCTACGGCGAGGACGGCACCCTCCAGGGCCTTCTGGAGCTCTCCGGCATCCCGTACGTCGGCTCGGGCGTCCTCGCGTCCGCCGTCGGGCAGGACAAGGACTACATGAAGCGGGTGTTCACGTCCTTCGGGCTGCGCGTCGGCCCCTACGTGACCATCCGCCCCCGCGAGTGGGAAGCCGACCGGGAGGCCGCCACGGCCAGGATCCTGGACTTCGCCGCCGAGCACGGCTGGCCGCTCTTCGTGAAGCCCGCCCGGGCCGGCTCCTCGATCGGCATCACCAAGGTCGACGACGCCTCCGGTCTGGAGGCCGCGGTCAGGGAGGCCCGCCGCCACGACCCGAAGATCATCGTGGAGGCGCTGCTGCGCGGCCGCGAGATCGAGTGCGGCGTCCTGGAGTTCGAGGACGGGCCGCGCGCGAGCGTGCCCGCCGAGATCCCGCCGGTGTCCAGCCACGACTTCTACGACTTCGAGGCGAAGTACATCGACTCCGCCTCCGGGATCGTGCCCGCCCCGCTCACCCCGGAGCAGACGGCCGAGGTGCAGCGGCTCGCGGTCGAGGCCTTCGAGGCGGCGTCCTGCGAGGGCCTCGTGCGGGCCGACTTCTTCCTCACCGAGGACGGCGAATTCGTCATCAACGAGATCAACACCATGCCCGGTTTCACGCCGATCTCGATGTACCCGCTGATGTGGGAGAAGTCCGGCGTCGCGTACCCCGAGCTGGTGGACCGCCTGATCCAGGCCGCCCTGCGCCGCTCCACGGGGCTGCGCTAGCACCGCGTACCGCCGCCCGCCGGCCGCCTTGCACGAGGGCGGGCGGCGGGCGGCGGCGTGCCGGAGCTCAGTAGGAGGCGATGCCCTCGGGCACGGTCGCGGCGATGGCCGTGGACAGACCGACGAGCATCCCCGCGTCCGTGGCATGCTCCTCGTCGACCCGGACCTCCGTGTAGGCCAGCCGCAGCCCGGTGGTGAAACGGAAACCGCCGTCGCCGAGCTTCTCCAGCAGCCAGGCCACGTCGTTCACATGGACGCCCTCCTGCTTCGGATCCAGCATCTTGGGAGGCTTGGCGATCCCGCACCGCAGTACGATCGCCGAGCCGCCCCACGAGGCGGTCAGGTCGGACTCCGGTTCGGTCCGGGTCCGGGCCAGGCCGGCCACCGTCTCCGGGAGCTCCTTGTGCAGTGCCGCACAGAACCCCGCGACGTCGGCCGGCGGTGCGGGTGGCGGTTCCACCCGGGCCTCGGTGTCGCCCGGGGTACATGCGGCCAGGGCGGACAGGACCAGGGCGACGGGCATGGCCAGGACACGGACGGGCCGGCGGTGGAGGGACATCACCGGCCAAGAGTAGACGGGGGCTACAGATGGACCACCGGACAGGTCAGGGTGCGGGTGATGCCCTCCACCTGCTGGACCTTGGCCACGACCATGCGGCCGAGCTCGTCCACGGTGTCGGCCTGGGCGCGCACGATCACGTCGTACGGACCTGTCACGTCCTCGGCCTGGATCACCCCCGGGATCTGGCCGATGGACTCGGCGACGAACGACGCCTTGCCCACTTCGGTCTGGATGAGGATGTACGCCTGTACCACGGAACCTCCAGGGCGGCCACGAGGATCATTTCCCCTAATCTTCGGGTGGACCCCACACGATGGACAGGGCCGGGGGAAGAAGGGACGCCACGGTACCGCGTCGCCGTGCGCCACGGGGAGACCTGCGGGCCCGGCGCCACGCACAGCGGGGCGTACGGAGAGCACAAGTTGACGTATCTGTTGACGGTACCCAGAGCTGTGACGGCTCGCGACCGCAAGCGGACTGGGCAAGAAGGGGCACAGCGATGAAGGGCACTGTCGGCGAGCTGGGGGAGTTCGGGCTGATCAGGGAGCTCACCTCACGGCTCACCACCACCCCGGCGGTCCGGCTCGGACCGGGCGACGACGCCGCCGTGGTGTCGGCCCCCGACCGGCGCGTCGTGGCGAGCACCGACATCCTGCTGGAGGGCCGGCACTTCCGGCGCGACTGGTCCACGGCCTACGACGTCGGCCGCAAGGCCGCCGCGCAGAACCTGGCGGACATCGCGGCCATGGGCGCGGTGCCGACCGCGCTGCTGCTCGGCCTCGTCGTGCCCGCCGAACTCCCGGTCACCTGGCCCACCGAGCTCATGGACGGCATCCGCGACGAGTGCCAGGTCGCCGGCGCCGCCGTGGTCGGCGGGGACGTGGTCCGCGGGGACACCATCACCGTCTCCATCACCGCTCTCGGCGACCTGCGCAACCACGAGCCGGTCCTGCGCTCCGGCGCCCAGCCCGGCGACGTCGTCGCCGTCACCGGCTGGCTCGGCTGGTCCGCGGCCGGCTTCGCCGTGCTCTCGCGCGGCTTCCGCTCCCCGCGGGCGTTCGTGGAGGCCCACCGGCGTCCCGAACCGCCGTACCACGCCGGTCCCGCAGCCGCCGGGCTCGGCGCCAGTGCCATGACCGACGTCAGCGACGGCCTGATCGCCGACCTCGGGCACATCGCCGAGGCCAGCAAGGTACGCATCGACCTGCGCTCGGCCGCCGTCGACATCCCGACGCAGATGCACGACATCGGCCAGGCCGTCGGCGTGGACCCGCTGCAGTGGGTGCTCACCGGGGGAGAGGACCACGCGATCGTGGCGACCTTCCCGCCCGACGTGAAGCTCCCCGCGCGCTGGAAGGTCATCGGCGAGGTCCTCAACCGCTCGGCCCTGCCCCAGGTGACCGTCGACGGCGCGCCCTGGACCAGCACCGGCGGCTGGGACCACTTCGGAGCCGACCCGGTCGCCCAGGACGGCACGACGTGAACACGGCACCGCCGCTGTGCCTGACCGTCGCCGGATCGGACTCCGGCGGCGGCGCGGGCATCCAGGCCGACCTCAAGACCATGCTGGCGCTCGGCGTGCACGGCATGAGCGTGGTGACCGCCGTGACCGCGCAGAACTCACTCGGGGTACGGGGAGCCTGGGAGCTGCCCGCCGAGGCCGTCACGGCCCAGTACCGGGCCGTCGTGGACGACATCGGCGTGGACGCCGTGAAGACCGGCATGCTCTCCTCCAGCCTGCTCGTCGAGACGGTGGCCGCGTTGTTGGCCGACACCGCGGCCCCGGCCGTCGTCGACCCCGTCGGCGTCTCCAAGCACGGGGACGCCCTGCTCGCCGCCTCAGCGCTGGACGCCGTACGCACGGAGCTGCTGCCGCGGGCCACCGTGGCCACGCCCAACCTGGACGAGGTCGCCCAGCTCACCGGCATCGTGGTGAAGAGCGAGGACGACATGCGCCGTGCCGCCGACGCGATCCTCGGCCACGGACCCCGCTGGGCGCTGATCAAGGGCGGGCACCTCGCGGCGCACGGCGACGAGGCCGTGGACCTGCTCACCGACGGCGCCACGGAACGGTGGCTGCGCGCTCCTCGGCACTCCAACCGGCACACCCACGGGACGGGCTGCACCCTCGCCAGCGCCATCGCGGCCGGCCTGGCCAAGGGCCTGTCGGTCCCGGAAGCCGTCACGGCCGCCAAGGAGTACGTGACGGGCGGCATCGCCGGCGGCTTCGCACTCGGCGGGGGCATCGGCCCGGTGGATCACGCCTGGCGATTGCGGTGATCCTGCCCCGGCCCCCGGGATTGCGGCCTCCGGAACCCCCCGGACAAGGCAAAAGGCCGGCTCACCAGAGGTGAACCGGCCTTCTTGGCAACCGGAAGGGGCTGCGCTACGACGGGCGTCAGCGCGAGACCTTGCCGGCCTTGATGCACGAGGTGCAGGCGTTGAGGCGCTTCGGCGTCCCATTGACCACGGCACGAACGCGCTGGATGTTCGGGTTCCAGCGACGCGAGGTGCGGCGGTGCGAGTGGGAGATGTTGTTGCCGAAGCTCGGCCCCTTGGCGCAAACGTCGCAGTTGGCAGCCACAGGTCACTCCAAAGACTTCAGATGCAATTACAGTGAATCCGGCGCACCGGATCAGAGGTCTGAAGTGGTTTGCCGGGGAAAGACCCGACTCTCATCGGGCAACCGGAGCAGCATACAACGACTGCGCCCGTCCAAGAAAACTACCATGGCGGCCGGCAACCCCGCCCCGCGGTCCCGGCCCCGGGAGCGCGGTCCTTCGTTACCCTGCGGTGAACCCTGGCCCGCACAAGGAGGAACGCCCGGTGCCGCACGAGCCGCAGCCGCAGCCCGCAGACGAGCTCGACGCCGAGGCAGTGCGCACCTGGAGCTCGCTCGCCCTGGCCGCGCTGGGGCGGGCCCGCGAGGACATCGACGCGATCAACGTCTACCCGGTCGCCGACGCGGACACCGGCACCAACCTCTACCTCACCGCCGAGTCCGCCGACCGCGCGCTGGCGGACACCTTCGGGGACGCGGCCGGCCGGACCGTGGCGCCGACCACCCTGTCCGAGGCCGTACGGGCCTGGGCGCACGGCGCGCTCGTCGGCGCCCGGGGGAACTCCGGGACGATCCTCGCGCAGCTGCTGCGCGGAGTGGCCGACGTACTCGGCGCCGAGCCCGAGGCCGAGTCCGGAGACGGGCGGACCGGCCCCGGCGGGCTGCTCGCCCGCGCACTCAGCCGGGCCGCGGAAGAGGCGTACGCGGCCGTCGCCCATCCGGTGGAGGGCACCATGCTCACCGTCGCGGGCGCCGCCGCCCGGGCCGGCGAAGCGGCCTCGGAGGCCGCCGGTACCGCGGCCGACGTGGCCCGCGCCGCCTATGACGGCGCCCGCGCCGCACTCGCCGAGACCCCCGGGCAGCTCGCCGCGCTGGGCCGGGCCGGGGTGGTCGACGCCGGAGGCTGCGGACTGGTCGCCGTGCTCGGCGCCCTCTGGCAGGCCCTGTCCGGCCAGGAGCCGGCCGCCGAACCGGCGGCCGGCCGGCCCGCGGTGTCCGGCCCGCGGCCGACCGACCCCTGCGAACAGCACGAGGACGGGCCCGCGTACGAGGTGATCTACCTGCTGGAGGCCTCGGACGCGGCGGTCGCGGAACTGCGCGCACAGCTCGACGGCCTCGGCGACTCTCTGGTCGTCGTCGGCGGCGACGGGCTGTGGAACGTCCACGTCCACGTCGACGACCCCGGTGCGGCCGTGGAGGCCGGGGTCGTCGCCGGACGGCCCTACCGGATCCGGATCACGCACTTCGGCGACGAGCGCCGCCGCGGCCGCGGCGAGCGCGCCCAGCGCGCCGTGGTTGCCCTGGTCCCCGGCGAGGGACTGGTGGACCTGTGCGCCGGGGCCGGCGCGACCACCGTGCTCGTGCGCCCCGGCGAGGTCCCGGCCGCTGCCGAGCTCCTCGACGCCGTACGCCGCGCCCACGCCCGCGAGGTGGTGCTCCTGCCGGGCCGCGCGGAACTGCGCGCGGCCGCGGCCACCGCCGCCGAACAGGCCCGTGCCGAGGGCGTGCGCGTCGCGGTGATCCCCACCCGCTCCGCCGTCCAGGGCCTGGCCGCGCTCGCCGTGCACGACCCGCAGGGCAGCTTCGACGAGGACGTGGTCGCCATGACCGCGGCCGCCGGCGCCACCCGCTACGGGGAACTGGCCGTCGCCGAACGCCAGTCCTTCACCTCGGCCGGTATCTGCCAGGCCGGAGACGTGCTCGGTCTGATCGACGGCGACGTCGCCGTGATCGGAGCGGGCCTGGCCGAGACCGCCGTGGCGGTGCTGGACCGGATGCTCGGCTCCGGCGGCGAACTCGTCACCCTGGTCCTCGGTCCGGAGGTGCCGGACGCCGTCGCCGAACACCTCCAGGCCCACGTGCAGTCCGGGCACCTGGCGGTGGACACCGTCACCTACCGGGGCGGTCGGTACTCGGCGCCGCTCCTCATCGGGGTGGAATAGCGGGCTTGTCAGCGCCATGGTGTGCAATGGAACACGTGCCCGCGCTCGACGAAGACCTCAAGAAGACACTCGGTCCCGCCACCGCCAAGGTGCTGGCCGAGCAGCTCGGCCTGCACACGGCCCTGGACCTGCTCCACCACTACCCGAGGCGGTACGCCGAGCGCGGCGAGCTGACCCCGCTGGCCGAGCTCGCCGGCCAGATCGACGAGCACGTGACCGTTGTCGCGCAGGTCGCCGACGCCCGCGTCCTGACCTTCAACGGGGGCCGGGGCAAGCGGCTGGAGGTGACCATCACCGACGGCAGCGGCCGGCTCCAGCTGGTCTTCTTCGGCGCCGGCGTCCACAAGCCGCACAAGGAACTGCTCCCGGGCAGCCGCGCGATGTTCGCCGGCAAGGTCTCCCTGTTCAACCGCAAGCTCCAACTCGCGCACCCGGCGTACGAACCGCTCGGCGCGGACGCCTCCGACCGGGACGCCGCCACCGCCTTCGCCAACCAGCTGATCCCGATCTACCCGGCCTGCGCGAAGCTGGAATCCTGGAAGATCGCCAAATGCGTGGACGCCGTGCTGCCCAGCGCCAGGGAGGTCGTCGACCCGCTGCCGCCCGCCCTGCGCGAGGGCCGCGGGCTGCTCCCGCTCCCCGAAGCCCTGCTGAAGATTCACCGGCCGGCCGCCAAGGCCGACATCGAGGACGCCCGGCAGCGACTGAAGTGGGACGAGGCCTTCGTCCTCCAGGTCGCCCTGGCCCGCCGCCGCCACGCCGACGCCCAGCTCCCGGCCGTACCGCGCCGCCCCGCCCCCGGCGGCCTGCTCGACGCCTTCGACGCCACCCTGCCCTTCACCCTCACCGAGGGCCAGCAGAAGGTCTCGAAGGAGATCTTCGACGACCTCGCCACCAGCCACCCCATGCACCGTCTCCTCCAGGGCGAGGTCGGCTCGGGCAAGGCCCAGCCCCTCGATTCACTGGTGCTCACCCCCACGGGTTTCCGGCCGATGGGAGACATCGGGGTGGGGGACGAGGTGGTGGTGCCATCCGGTGAGACCGCCCGCGTGGGGGCAGTCTTCCCGCAGGGGGAGCGCGAGGTGTGGCGGGTGGTGCTCTCGGACGGGAGCACTGTCGAGTGCGACGACGAACACCTGTGGATCGTCGGCACGAGCCGCGGATGGCGCCGCGGCCAGGAACCCGCGGTGCTGACCACGAGGGAGATCAGGGCGGACCTCCACGAGGCCGACGGTTCTGCCAGGTGGTACCTGCCGGTGGCCGTTCCCGTGGATCTCGGGAACGGTGACCGCCGGCCCCTCGATCCCTACCTGACGGGCGTGCTCCTCGGAGCCGGCTCCTTCCGGCACGACCTGGACCTGTCCACCGCGGACCGGGAGATCCTGGCGGCGGCCGAGGCCGCGCTCGCCCCGCACCACGAGGCGGCCGCCGGGCCCGGTCCGGTCGGCCGGGCGGTACGGGACCTGGGGCTGCGGGGCGTGGCCCCGCACGACATCTTCGTTCCGGACGTCTACAAGAACGCACCGGTCAAGGACCGCCTTGCGGTCGTGCAAGGCCTCATGGACGCGGACGGGACGGTACAAGCGGACGGAGCGGGCATCTCGTTCCGCTCCGCCTCCCTCCGGTTGGCACAGGACGTGGCCTGGCTCGTGCGCTCCCTCGGCGGAGATGCCCGGGTGCTGCCCGGTGAGGCGGTGTCCGGCGTCTCCGTGGCGCTGCCCGACGAGTTCGAGCCGTTCCGGCTGCGACGCGAGGTGGCCCGCATGCGGCCGCGGCCGGAGTCCGGCATTCGGCGGCGCGCCATCCGGGCCGTGGAGCACGTGGGCCCCAAGCCGGTGCAGTGCATCCGGGTCGAGCATCCGAGCCACGCGTACGTGACGGACCACTTCACCGTGACGCACAACACGATGGTGGCCCTGCGGGCGATGCTGGCCGTCGTGGACTCCGGCGGGCAGGCGGCGATGCTCGCGCCCACCGAGGTGCTCGCCCAGCAGCACCACCGCTCCATCGTCGAGATGATGGGCGGACTGGCCGAAGGCGGCATGCTCGGCGGCTGCGAACAGGGCACCAAGGTCGTGCTGCTCACCGGGTCGATGGGGATGCCGGCACGCCGGCAGGCCCTGCTCGACCTGGTCACCAAGGAGGCCGGGATCGTCATCGGCACGCACGCGCTGATCGAGGACAAAGTGCGGTTCGACGACCTCGGCCTGGTCGTCGTGGACGAGCAGCACCGCTTCGGCGTGGAGCAGCGCGACGCGCTGCGCTCCAAGGGCAAGCAGCCACCGCACCTGCTGGTGATGACCGCCACCCCGATCCCGCGCACCGTCGCCATGACCGTCTTCGGCGACCTGGAGACCTCCGTCCTCGACCAGTTGCCCGCCGGGCGCTCGCCGATCGCCACCCATGTGGTGCCGGCCAAGGACAAGCCGCACTTCCTCGCCCGGGCCTGGGAGCGGGTCCGCGAGGAGGTGGAGAAGGGCCACCAGGCGTACGTGGTCTGCCCGCGCATCGGGGACGGGGAGGACGACCCAAGGAAGAAGCAGGCCGCAGACGACGCCGACCGGAGGCCGCCGCTCGCCGTCCTGGAGATCGCCGAGCAGCTCGGCCAGGGCCCGCTGGCCGGCCTGAGCGTCGAGGTGCTGCACGGCCGGATGGACCCCGCCGACAAGGACGACGTCATGCGCCGGTTCACGGCCGGCGAGGTGAAGGTGCTGGTCGCCACCACCGTCATCGAGGTCGGCGTGAACGTCCCCAACGCCACCGTCATGGTGATCATGGACGCGGACCGGTTCGGCGTCTCCCAGCTCCACCAGCTGCGCGGTCGCGTCGGACGCGGCTCCGCCCCCGGCCTGTGCCTGCTGGTCAGCGAGATGCACGAGGCGAGCCCCGCCCGGGCCAGGCTGGCCGCTGTCGCCGCCACCCTCGACGGCTTCGAGCTCTCCCGGATCGACCTCGAACAGCGCCGCGAGGGCGACGTCCTGGGCCAGGCCCAGTCGGGGGTTCGCTCCTCGCTGCGCATGCTCGCCGTCATCGACGACGAGGAGGTCATCGCCCAGGCCCGGGACGAAGCCACCCGGGTGGTGGCCGCGGACCCCGCTCTGGAGCGGCTGCCGGGCCTGCGGACCGCGCTGGACGCCCTCCTCGACACCGAGCGCGAGCGGTACCTGGAGAAGGGCTGAGCGGTACGACCTATCGTTGGAGTGCCGCGGCGGACCGCCCGGCTGCCCCTGCCGCCGTACCGAAGGACCCCAGATGACCCGCGTGATCGCCGGCAGCGCCGGCGGGCGACGGCTGGCCGTGCCCCCCGGCACCGGCACCCGGCCGACCTCGGACCGGATGCGCGAAGGCCTCTTCTCCACCTGGGAGTCGCTGCACGGAGTCGAAGGGGCACGGGTGCTCGACCTGTACGGCGGCTCCGGCGCCGTCGGCCTGGAAGCCCTCTCCCGAGGCGCGGACCACGCCTTCCTGGTCGAGTCGGACCCGAAGGCCGCCAAGGCGATCCGCGACAACATCAGGACGCTGGGCCTGCCCGGGGCCGAGTTCCGGGCCGGCAGGGCCGAGCAGATCGTGGCCGCTCGCGCGGGCGGGGACCCGTACGACGTCGTCTTCCTGGACCCGCCGTACGCGGTGGACAGCGCGGACCTGCGGGAGATCCTGCTCACACTCCGGTCCAATGGCTGGATCACGGACGGCGCGCTCGTCACCGTGGAGCGCAGCACGAGGAGCGGCGCCTTTCCGTGGCCCGAGGGCTTCGAGCCGCTCCGGTCGCGGACGTACGGCGAGGGCACCCTGTGGTACGGCCGCGCCGCCTTCACCCGCGAAGACTCATGAACGAGGGAGTTCAGTTGCGCCGCGCCGTCTGTCCGGGGTCCTTCGACCCCATCCACAACGGACACCTCGACATCATCGGACGCGCCTCCAGGCTGTACGACGTCGTGCACGTCGCCGTGGGGATCAACGAGTCGAAGAAGGGCCTGTTCACGGTCGAGGAGCGGATCGAGCTGATCCGCGAGGCGACGGTGGACTACGGAAACGTCCAGGTGGAGGCCTTCCGGGGACTGCTCGTCGACTTCTGCAAGCAGCGGGACATCCCGGCCATCGTCAAGGGCCTGCGCGCGGTCAGCGACTTCGACTACGAGCTCCAGATGGCCCAGATGAACCTGGGGCTGTCGGGCGTCGAGACACTGTTCGTCCCGACCATTCCCTCCTACAGCTTCCTGTCCTCCTCGCTGGTTAAGGAAGTGGCGGCCTGGGGTGGAGACGTCGCCCACCTGCTGCCGGCACACGTGCACGCGGCGCTCCTGGAGCGGCTGCGCGAGCGCTGATCTGCTGACGAAGCGTCAGCCGGTGTCGGGGGCCCGCCCGCTGGCCTTACAGTCGACCCGTCCGTCTCGGGAACCGCCTGAGGCCGAGAGAGTGCGAGCCCCCATGGACGTGCAGAAGAAGCTCGACGAGATCGTCGCAGCCGTCGGCGGCGCCCGGTCCATGCCGATGTCCGCCTCCTGCGTGATCAACCGCGCCGAGCTGCTCGCCCAGCTCGAAGAGGTGCGCCAGGCGCTCCCCGGCTCGCTCGCGCAGGCCCAGGAGCTGCTCGGCGGCCGGGAGCAGATGGTGGAGGAGGCCCGCCGGGAGGCGGAGCGGATCATCGACGCGGCCCACGACCAGCGCGGATCGCTGATCGCCGACACCGAGATCGCGCGGCGCTCGCAGGCCGAGGCCGACCGCATCGTGGAGGAGGCCCGCCGGGAGGCCGAGGAGATCCGGGCTGAAGCCGACGACTACGTCGACAGCAAGCTCGCGAACTTCGAGGTCGTGCTGACCAAGACGATCGGCTCGGTGGACCGGGGCCGGGAGAAGCTGCTGGGCCGCGGCCCGGGTCTGGACGAGGACGGCTACCCGGACGCGGACGCCCCCGAGCGCAGCCACGACCCCGAGACGCAGCGGCAGCAGGCGGACGCGTACGTGGACACCAAGCTGGCGACCTTCGAAGCGGTGCTCTCCAAGACCCTGGAGGCCGTGGGCCGCGGCCGCCAGAAGCTGCTCGGCCGGGTCCCGACGGACGACCTGGGCGTGCACATGGCGGCCCAGGACGCGGCCGCGGGCCAGCCGTCCCGCTCGGCGAGCGACTCCGACTTCCTGGCGGGCCTCGCGGAGCCGGAGCCCGCTCACGTGCAGCCGCCCGTACCGGCCCAGCCGGAGTCCCCCTACGACGCGTACGGCTACCAGCAGCCCGCCGCCCAGCAGCAGGACGCCTACCCCGGTGCGGGCACCGGCTCCACCGCGGCGGCCTATGCCGCGCCCTACCCGGACCCGTACGCGGGCTACCAGCAGCAGCCGGACCCGTACGCCGCCTACCAGCAGCAGCCCGACCCCTACGCCGGCTATCACCAGCCGCAGCAGCACCAGCAGCACCAGCAGCATCAGCAGGCCGAGCAGCCCTCGCTCGATGAGACCAGCTTCTTCGACACGAGCATGATCAACCTGGATCAGCTGCGCCAGTACGAACAGGGCCGCTGACACCGGATTGGGCGCACGGCCCCGGTCCGGGTATCCTGGCTGTTCGGTCGCGCGTATGCGTCGCGATCCATGCTGCCCTTGAGCGGCGGAATCTTTGATCTTCAGCGATCTGTGAAAGCAGGAACGGCCCTGAATACCCGCCTCGACCACCGCAACCCCCTCGTGTTCGACACGCACGAGCTGGGTCGGCGTCCTGGTGCCATGCAGCGGCTGTCCCGTGAGATCGACGCACCGGCGGACCTTGGTCTGGCCGGCGTGATCGGAGTGCCGGAAGGCGCTCCGGTGAAGCTCAGCCTCCGCCTTGAGTCGGTCATGGAAGGGGTGCTTGTCACAGGCACCGTCCGTGCATCGGCGACGGGGGAGTGCGTAAGGTGTCTGGAGGCCGTCGGGCGCGAGCTCAAGGCGGACTTCCAGGAGATGTTCTCGTACCCTGACGCCGACGACCGGGGCCGCGCCAAAGCGGAGCCGGCCGACGACGCCGAGGACGACGAGGACACGCTCTTCCTCGAGGACGGATTGTTCGACCTCGAACCCGTGCTGCGTGATGCGGTGGTGCTCGCACTGCCGATGCAGCCGGTGTGCCGGGAGGACTGTCTGGGACTGTGCCCCGATTGCGGGCTCAGCCTCAACGACGACCCGGACCACCACCACGACGCCGTCGACATCCGTTGGGCGGCTTTGCAGGAACTCGTCGTTACCGATCAGGACGGCGAGAAGGACAACATGAGCGGCACTGCATCTGACGACGTTCAGAGCGCCGCCGAGAAGCAGGAGAAGTAGCCGTGGCTGTTCCGAAGCGGAAGATGTCGCGCAGCAACACGCGCCACCGCCGGTCGCAGTGGAAGGCTGCGGTCCCCACCCTGGTTTCGTGTGAGCGTTGCCAGGAGCCGAAGCTCCAGCACATCGCGTGCCCGAGCTGCGGCACCTACAACAAGCGCCAGGTCCTCGAGGTCTGAGCGGCTGGTGAGAGGCGCAATGTCTGAGCTGTCCAAAGCTGAGAAGCAGGCAGACAGTAACAACGCGGCCTCGTCCCACACGCTTCTGGAAGGGCGGCTCGGGTACCGACTCGAGTCCGCCCTTCTGGTGCGTGCACTGACCCACCGCTCGTACGCGTACGAGAACGGCGGCCTGCCCACCAACGAACGCCTGGAGTTCCTCGGGGACTCCGTGCTGGGCCTGGTGGTCACGGACACGCTGTACACGACCCACCCGGACCTCCCCGAAGGCCAGCTGGCCAAGCTTCGGGCCGCGGTGGTCAACTCGCGCGCACTGGCGGAAGTCGGGCGCGGCCTCGACCTCGGCTCCTTCATCCGGCTCGGCCGGGGCGAAGAGGGCACGGGCGGCCGGGACAAGGCCTCCATCCTCGCCGACACCCTTGAAGCGGTCATCGGCGCGGTCTACCTCGACCAGGGTCTCGACGCGGCCTCGGAGCTGGTCCACCGGCTCTTCGACCCGCTCATCGAGAAGTCCTCGAACCTCGGGGCCGGCCTGGACTGGAAGACCAGCCTCCAGGAGCTCACGGCGGCCGAAGGTCTTGGCGTGCCGGAGTACCTGGTCACCGAGACCGGTCCGGACCACGAGAAGACCTTCACTGCTGCCGCCCGCGTCGGTGGTGTCTCGTACGGCACCGGCACCGGCCGCAGCAAGAAGGAAGCGGAACAGCAGGCCGCGGAGTCCGCATGGCGCGGGATCCGCGCTGCGGCGGACGAGCGGGCCGCGGCGGCAGCGGCCGCCGCTCCGGCACAGGGCCCGGCTCCGGCCGAGGCCGCGGACGGCGGGGCGCCGACGCCCGCCGATCCGGCGCCGGACGCCTGACCTTCCTTCGGGCATCTCCTCGCCCGCCCCTGCGCTGCAGGGGCGGGCGTTGCCGTTCCCGGACGGCCGGTACGCTCGCGGCAGCGCCCAGATCCGCATCCACCGGAGGTTCCCCGTGCCTGAGCTGCCCGAAGTCGAAGTCGTACGGCGGGGGCTGGAGCGCTGGGTCGCCGGACGGACCGTCGAGGCCGTCGAGGTCCTGCACCCGCGTGCGGTGAGGCGCCATCCGGGCGGCGGTGCCGACTTCGCGGCCCGCCTGAGGGGGGAGACCCTCGGGGTGCCGCAGCGGCGCGGGAAGTACCTGTGGCTGCCGCTGGCGGGGCGCGACCTGTCGGTGCTCGGGCATCTGGGCATGAGCGGCCAGTTGCTCGTCCAGCCCGAGGACGCTCCCGACGAGAAGCACCTGCGGATCCGGCTGCGCTTCGGGGACGACGCCGGGACGGAGCTGCGCTTCGTGGACCAGCGGACCTTCGGCGGTCTGTCGCTGCACGAGACCGTCGCCGACAGCGCCGAGGGTCTGCCCGACGTCATCGCGCACATCGCGCGCGATCCCCTGGACCCGCTGTTCGACGAGGCGGCCTACCACCTCGCGCTGCGCGCCAGGCGGACCACCGTCAAGCGGGCGCTGCTGGACCAGTCGCTGATCAGTGGGGTCGGCAACATCTACGCGGACGAGGCGCTGTGGCGCTCGAAGCTGCACTACGAGCGCCCGACGGCGAACCTCACGCGCCCCCGGAGCGCGGAACTCCTCGGGCACGTCCGCGACGTCATGAACGCGGCCCTCGCCGTGGGAGGCACGAGTTTCGACAGCCTGTACGTCAACGTGAACGGGCAGTCGGGGTACTTCGATCGGTCGCTCGACGCCTACGGACGCGAGGACGAACCCTGCCGCCGCTGTGGCACCCCGATGCGGCGCAGGCCCTGGATGAACAGGTCGAGCTACTTCTGCCCGCGCTGTCAGCGCCCGCCGCGAGCCGCGTCGTAGGAGTCGCGGGCGGACAGCACCGCCGGCATGCTCCCCTCCAGGTGGTGGATGAGGGCCAGGAGGCGGTCGGCCACCTCGACGCCGAGGGGGGTCAGTTCGTAGTCCACGCGCGGCGGGTTGGTCGGCTGGGCCTCGCGGTGGACGATTCCGTCGCGCTCCAGCGCGTGCAGGGTCTGCGACAGCATCTTCTCGCTCACGCCCTCCACCCGGCGGCGCAGCTCGTTGAAGCGGACCGGTCCCTCGCGCAGGGCGCCCACGGTGAGGCTGCCCCAGCGGCCGGTGACGTGTTCCAGCGTCTCGCGGGACGGGCAGGAGCGGGCGAACACGTCGAACGGCAGGTCGCCGTGCTCGGCTTCGGTACAGACAGGGGTCTCCATGGGACAAGCGTACCCGCAGCCAGCGCTAACTGGCAGGTTGCGCTTTCTGAAAGTTAGTGATTCTCTTCTTCCGTCGCGGCACGTCCCGTGCTGCGGCGCACGCCTTTCCGAAGGAGAGATCAGCCTTGTCCGGTACCACGCACACCCCCGTCGTCACGATCGCCTACCACTCCGGCTACGGCCACACCGCCGTCGTCGCCGAGGCGGTCCGCAACGGCGCCGTCGAGGCCGGGGCGACCGTCCACCTGATCAAGGTCGACGAGATCGACGACGCGCAGTGGGAACTGCTCGACGCCTCCGACGCGATCGTCTTCGGTTCCCCGACGTACATGGGCACCGCTTCGGGTGCCTTCCACGTCTTCGCCGAGGCCTCCTCGAAGCGCTGGTTCGGTGACGCCTGGCAGGACAAGCTCGCGGCGGGCTTCACCAACTCCGCCTCGAAGAGCGGCGACAAGCTGCACACGCTGCAGTTCTTCCAGGTGCTGGCCGCACAGCACGGCATGAACTGGGTCAACCTGGGTCTGAAGCCGGGCTGGAACGCCAGCACGGCCTCCGAGAACGACCTCAACCGCCTGGGCTTCTTCTCCGGCGCGGCCGCCCAGTCCAACTCCGACGAGGGTGCGGACGCCGTCCACAAGGCCGACATCGCGACCGCGGAGCACCTGGGCCGCCGGGTGGCCGAGCACACCCGCGTCGTCGTCGCGGGCCGCGCGGCCCTGGCCGCCGCGTCCGTCTGATCCCCCCGGAGGCCTGATCCCCCCGGAGTCGGCCGCCCCGCCGTCCCGCCTCGCAGGGTCGGGTCAGAGGCCGAAGTCCTGGGTCCACCAAGGCCCGCCGGCGGCGAAGTGGGCGCCGACACCCAGCGTGCGGAACTCGCAGTTGAGGATGTTCGCCCTGTGCTCCGGGCTGTTCATCCAGGCGTTCATCACGGACTCCGCGTCGCCCTGGCCGCGGGCTATGTTCTCACCGCCGAGGCCCGAGAGGCCTGCCGCGGTGGCGCGGTCCCAGGGGGTGTTGCCGTCGGGGTCCTCGTGGCCGAAGAAGCCGCGCTTGGCCATGTCCTGGCTAAAGGCGCCGGCCAGGGCCGCCAGTGGTGGGTTGGCGCGGACCGGGCCGCAGCCCGCCCGGGCGCGCTCCTCGTTCACCAGGGTCACCACGGCCGCCTCCTCGGCGGAGTGGGTGTCGAGGCTCGGCCGGGTCGCGGTGGCTGCGGGCGCCGGCGCCGTGGGTGCCTGCGCGGTCGCGGTCGGGGTCGCCGTCGGGGTGGGGGTCGGGGTCGGCGCGGCGGGTGCCGGCGCCTGGGTCCGCTCCGGGGCGGGCGTCGGTGCGGCCGGGGTCCGGCCTGTGGTGCTCGGCGAGGCGGACGGCGGGGTGGCGCCGGAGGAGGCCTTCGGCGGAGCAGGCTCGGAGCGGGTCGGCGGTGCCGAAACCGAGGGTGAGTCTGAAGGGGAGGGCGAGGCCGGTGCGGAGGATGGGGCAGCCGGGGTCGCGGGGGCGGTGGGTGCGCCGCTGGTCGCCGCGCCGCGGCCGGACAGGCTCGCGAGGCCGCCCTGCCGGTCGATCACGGAAGGGGCGTCGGGGTCCGGCGCGGCCTGGGCCGCGCCGGACTTCGCGGCGGTGGCTTCCGTACCGCTGACACCCACATAGGGGAACGAGGCGCCGACCGGCACCATGCCGGTGGTGACGGCCGCGGTGCCGAGGGCGACGGCCACCGAGACCCCCAGCAGGCCGGTGCGCAGGGCGGTGCCGTGCTTGCCGCCGCGGCGCGGCGCGGCGTGGAGTCCGTGACGTCCCATCGGTGTCGTGCCCTTCCTGGCCGGATCAAGATCGTCCCTTACCCACCCAAATGGGTGAGTTCATTGGTGCGCGACTGTACGCCATGGGGCCCTGGGGGCGATGTGACCGGAAAGTTCGCGCCCGGTTAGCGTTCACGCATGAATGAAGACGTCCGCCTGACCGCCTGGGTGCGCGGCCGGGTGCAGGGAGTGGGATTCCGCTGGTTCACCAGGGAGAACGCCATGGAGATCGGCGGGATGGTCGGCTTCGCCCTCAACCTCGACGACGGGCGGGTGCAGGTGGTGGCCGAAGGTCAACGTGAGAATTGCCACCGGCTGCTGGACTGGCTGCGCTCCCCCGACACGCCCGGCCGGGTGGACGGGGTGACAGAGATCTGGGGCACACCGCGCGGTGGCTACGACGGGTTCGGGATGCGGTGAGGGATCGACTGATCATGAACTCATCACATCTCTGATCGCCCGGACCCGGTCGGAACTGGGCATTCGCCGTCGACGCGTTGCCGGCGGGGGCGATCCATGGAAGGCTCGGAGGCAAGGATGATCTCCACGCCCCTTGCGAGGGCCGGGCTGCCCGCCGATACGGGGCGTGATCGTGTTGACCGTCAAACTTTTTGGTGAGACGCTGGAAGCCCCGCGCACCTGAGCTGTTTGGCAGTGCTGGCAGTAGTAAGCGCAGTGACTGACCGTCGCTGCCGGACATCCGCGGGTGCGATTCCCTCACGACCCACACCGCTTCGGTCGGTCACTCAGTGTGGAGGACCATCCATCATGGCAAAGGCGCTTCTCGGTTACGTCGGCGGTTCCGACCCGCGACTCCTCGCCGAGATGCGACGGCTTCAGCAGCGCGTCCAGGACCTCGAGTCCGAGCTCGTACGGATTCAGTCCGAAAATGACGCGCTGAACGCGGCCGCCGCTCAGCACGACGGAGACTCGCTGCTGGACAGCATCGACATCGACGTACCCCAGGCGGAGCCTGCGCTCACCTGATCCGCGCTCACTCGTCGCTCGTATCCAGCCCGGCATGATCTGCAAGGGACGCTTCGGCGTCCCTTCTTCCTTTGGGCTCCGCATCAGGGACCACAGGGCCGGGCGGGGGGCCTGATGCCTTCGACGTCAGTCGTGCCCTGCACCTTCACGGGTGAAACCGAACGTGAAAGGTAGAGTCCGGCGGCGTGCACCTCAAGTCCCTGACCCTGCGTGGCTTCAAGTCCTTCGCCTCGGCCACCACCCTGCGCTTCGAACCCGGCATCACCTGCGTCGTGGGTCCGAACGGCTCGGGCAAGTCCAACGTCGTCGACGCGCTGTCCTGGGTCATGGGCGAACAGGGGGCCAAGTCCCTGCGCGGCGGGAAGATGGAGGACGTCATCTTCGCCGGGACCACCGGCCGCCCGCCGCTCGGGCGTGCCGAGGTCTCTCTGACGATCGACAACTCCGACGGCGCGCTGCCCATCGACTACGCCGAAGTCACCATCACCCGGATCATGTTCCGCGGCGGCAGCAGCGAGTACCAGATCAACGGTGACACCTGCCGACTGCTCGACATCCAGGAGCTGCTCTCCGACTCCGGTATCGGCCGCGAGATGCACGTCATCGTCGGCCAGGGCCAGCTGGACTCCGTCCTGCACGCCGACCCCATGGGCCGCCGCGCCTTCATCGAGGAGGCGGCGGGCGTACTGAAGCACCGCAAGCGCAAGGAGAAGGCGCTGCGGAAGCTCGATGCGATGCAGGCCAACCTCGCCCGTGTGCAGGACCTCGGCGACGAACTGCGCAGGCAGCTCAAGCCCCTGGGGCGGCAGGCGGCGGTCGCCCGACGGGCGGCCGTGATCCAGGCCGACCTGCGCGACGCGCGGCTGCGCCTGCTCGCCGACGACCTGGTCGCCCTGCGGCGGGCGCTCGCAGCGGAGATCGCGGACGAAGCGGCACTGAAGGAGCGCAAGGAGGCCGCCGAAGCCCGCCTCGCGGACGCACTGCGGCGCGAGGCCGAACTGGAGCAGGCGGTCAGGGAACTCGCGCCGCGGCTCCAGCGGGCGCAGCAGACCTGGTACGAGCTGTCGCAGCTCGCCGAACGGGTACGGGGCACCGCGTCCCTCGCCGACGCGCGGATCAAGAGCGCGACGGCGCCCGTGGAGGAGGAGCGCCGGGGCCGCGACCCCGAGGACCTGGAGCGGGAGGCCGAGCGGATCCGCGAGCAGGAGGCGGAGCTGACGGCCGCTCTGGAGGCGGCCTCGCGGGCCCTGGAGGACACCACCGGGCACCGTGCCGAGCTGGAGCGGGAGCTGGCCGAGGAGGAGCGCAGACTGCGGGACGCCGCGCGGGCCATCGCCGACCGGCGCGAGGGGCTGGCCCGGTTGACCGGGCGGCTCGGCGCGGCCCGTTCGCGGGCCGGGGCGGCCCAGGCGGAGATCGACCGGCTCGCCCTGGCCCGGGACGAGGCGCAGCGCCGGGCCGAAGCCGCGCAGGCCGAGTACGAGGCACTGGCGGAGGAGGTCGGCGGGCTCGACGACCCGTCGGCGGAGACGGACCACGAGGCGGCGCGGGCAGAGCTGAAGGAGGCCGAAGCCGCGCTCGGCGCCGCGCGCGAGGCGCTGGCGGCGGCGGAGCGGTCCCGGGCGGCGGTGTCGGCCCGGCGGGACGCGCTGGCCCTGGGGCTGCGTCGCAAGGACGGCACCGGAGCGCTGCTCGCGGCCCGGGAGCGGCTGGCCGGCGTGCTCGGGCCGGCCGCGCAGCGGCTGACGGTGACCCCGGGGTACGAAGCCGCCGTGGCCGCCGCGCTGGGCTCGGCGGCGGACGCGCTGGCCGTGGCCTCCCCGTCGGCGGCGGCCGGGGCCATCCGCCACCTGCGCGACGCGGACGCGGGGCGTGCCACGCTCCTGATCGCCCCACCGGCGGTCCTACCGGGCGGGACCGAGGGTCCCGGAGTGCCGGACGGTGCTGCCCTCCCGGGTGCGGGCGGTGCCGCCCTCCGGCCGGGCCGGGGCGGCGGGCTCGGCGCTGCCGGCGCCGACGGGGGCCGTCCCGGACCGGGCGCACGGGTGACGCCGACGGCTGCGGCGGAGGCCGTCGACGAGGAGTGCGGCCCGGGGCCCGTCCCCGCGGCCCGCGCGGGCGGGGGCGGCGGGCACGCGTCCGTGCCGGACGGGGCGGGGGTGCCCCACCAGGCCCCCGCTTCGGACGCGGTGACCGCGCCCGTACCGGTCGCCGCGCTGGTGTCCGGGGACGCCGAGGTGCAGCGGGCGCTGGCATGGGTGCTGCGCGACCACGTCGTCGTCGACACGCTCGACGAGGCCGAGGCGCTGGTCGCCCGGCGCCCCGACGCGGTGGCCGTGACCGTCGGGGGCGACCTCCTCGGTGCGCACCTCGCGCAGGGCGGATCTGCCGGAGCGCCCAGCCTGATCGAGGTGCAGGCCGCCGTCGACGAGGCTGCGGCGGAGCTGGCCGTACTGGGCGGGCGGTGCACGGAGCTTGCCGCCGCGCAGGCCGCCGCGCAGTCCCGGCGGCAGGACGCGGCCGCCCTGGTCGAGGAACTCGCCGAGCGGCGGCGGGCCGCGGAGCAGGCCCGTGCCGGGGTGGCTCAGCAGCTCGGGCGGCTCGCCGGGCAGGCGAAGGGCGCGGCCGGCGAGGCCGAGCGGGGCGCCGCCGCCGCGGCCAAGGCCCAGGACGCCCTGGAGCAGGCGCTGACCGAGGTCGAGGAGTGCGCGGAGCGGCTCGCCGTGGCCGAGGAGATGCCGGTGGAGGAGGAGCCCGACGGTTCCCGCCGGGACCGGCTCGCGGCCGACGGGGCCAACGCCCGCCAGACCGAGATGGAGGCCCGGCTCCAGCTGCGCACCCACGAGGAGCGGGTCAAGGGACTCGCCGGCCGGGCCGATTCCCTCGACCGGGCGGCCCGTGCCGAACGCGAGGCCCGGGCCCGCGCCGAGCGCCGCCGGGCCCGTCGGCGCCACGAGGCGGATGTGGCCCGCGCGGTGGCCGAGGGGGCCCGCCAGCTCCTCGCCCATGTGGAGGTCTCGCTGGGCAGGGCCGATGAGGAGCGGGCCCTGGCCGAGCGGGCCAAGGGGCTGCGTGAGCGCGAGCTCACCGACGCGCGCAACGACGGCCGTGACCTGAAGGGCGAGCTCGACAAACTCACCGACTCCGTTCACCGCGGGGAAGTCCTCGGCGCCGAGCAGCGGCTGCGCATCGAGGCCCTGGAGGCCAAGGCACTGGAGGAGTTCGGCATGGAGTCCCGTGCGCTCGTGGCCGAGTACGGTCCGGACCAGCCGGTGCCCCCGTCCCCGCCGGCGGACGGCGAGGAGCTCCCGCAGGACCCCGAGCACCCCCGCAACCGGCCGGGCCCCTTCGTCCGGGCGCAGCAGGAGAAGCGGTTCAAGGCGGCCGAACGGGCGTACCAGCAGCTCGGCAAGGTCAATCCACTGGCCCTGGAGGAGTTCGCGGCGCTGGAAGAGCGCCACGCGTTCCTCAGCGAGCAGTTGGAGGATCTCCGTAAGACACGGGCCGATCTCCTTCACGTGGTGAAGGAGGTCGACGAGCGCGTCGAGCAGGTGTTCACCGAGGCCTACCGGGACACCGCCCGAGAATTCGAGGGGGTCTTCGCGCGCCTGTTCCCGGGCGGCGAGGGCAGGTTGGTGCTGACCGACCCGGACAACATGCTCACGACGGGGGTGGACGTGGAGGCCCGCCCGCCGGGCAAGAAGGTCAAGCGCCTGTCGTTGCTCTCCGGCGGCGAGCGTTCGCTGACGGCCGTGGCCATGCTGGTGTCGATCTTCAAGGCGCGCCCCAGCCCGTTCTACGTCATGGACGAGGTCGAGGCCGCCCTCGACGACACCAACCTGCAGCGGTTGATCCGGATCATGGAGGAACTCCAGGAGAGCTCACAGCTGATCGTGATCACCCACCAGAAGCGGACGATGGAGGTCGCGGACGCGCTCTACGGCGTATCGATGCAGGGCGACGGCGTCTCCAAGGTCATCAGCCAGCGGCTCCGCTGACGAGCGTTTAGTTCAAGAAGTGAATTCTTGATGACCGCTCTGTGCTTCCTGTGCGCTTCATCCCTGGCCTTGACTTCAGAAATTGAACGAATAGGCTCGCTCCGCTGTCCCCCGACTTCGGGTGGTGCCCGATCTTGAACTGTGCGCCACTGTAAGGACGGACGAAACCCCCACGGAGCACACCTTGACCAGCAGTACTGCGCAGTCCCCGGCGTCCGGCGGCGGATCCTCGCCCCAGCCCGACCACCTCGGCCACGTCATCTTCATCACCGCGGCCGCTGCCATGGGCGGCTTCCTCTTCGGGTACGACAGCTCCGTCATCAACGGCGCCGTCGTCGCCATCCGGGAACGCTTCGACGTCGGCTCGGAGGCGCTCGCCCAGGTGATCGCCGCCGCGCTGATCGGCTGTGCCATCGGCGCCGCCACCGCGGGGCGACTCGCCGACCGGATCGGCCGAATCCGCTGCATGCAGATCGCGGCCGTCCTCTTCACCGCCAGCGCCATCGGCTCGGCCCTGCCGTTCGCCCTCTGGGACCTCGCCATGTGGCGGGTGATCGGCGGCTTCGGCATCGGCATGGCCTCCGTCATCGGTCCCGCCTACATCGCCGAGGTCTCCCCGCCCGCCTACCGCGGCCGGCTCGCCTCCTTCCAGCAGGCCGCCATCGTCATCGGCATCGCCATCTCCCAGCTCGTCAACTGGGGCATCCTCAACCTCGCCGACGGCGACCAGCGCGGCGACATCGGCGGCCTGGAGGCGTGGCAGTGGATGCTGGGCGTCATGGTCGTCCCGGCCGTCCTCTACGGGCTGCTGTCCTTCGTCATCCCGGAGTCCCCGCGCTTCCTGGTCTCCGTCGGCCGCACCGCCGACGCCAGGAAGGTGCTGGCCGAGGTCGAGGGTTCCGGGGCCGACTTGGACGGGCGCGTCCGCGAGATCGAGCACGCGATGCACTCCGAGCACAAGTCCACCTTCAAGGACCTGCTCGGCGGCCGCTTCGGCTTCCTGCCCATCGTCTGGATCGGCATCGGCCTCTCGCTCTTCCAGCAGCTCGTCGGCATCAACGTGATCTTCTACTACAGCTCCTCGCTGTGGCAGTCGGTCGGCATCGACCCGACCAGCTCGTTCCTCTACTCCTTTACCACGTCGATCATCAACATCGTCGGCACGGTGATCGCGATGATCTTCGTGGACCGGATCGGCCGCAAGCCGCTCGCCCTCATCGGCTCGGCGGGCATGGCCGTCTCCCTCGGCCTGTGCGCGTGGGCGTTCTCCTTCACCACCGGCACCGGGGACGACATCACCCTCCCCGACGCCCAGGCCACGGTGGCCCTGGTTGCCGCACACGCCTTCGTGCTCTTCTTCGCTCTGTCCTGGGGCGTGGTCGTCTGGGTGCTGCTCGGCGAGATGTTCCCGAACCGCATCCGTGCCGCGGCGCTCGGCGTCGCCGCCTCGGCCCAGTGGATCGCCAACTGGGTCATCACCGTCTCGTTCCCGTCCCTCTCGGACTGGAACCTGTCCGGTGCCTACGTGATCTACACCGTCTTCGCATTGCTCTCGATCCCGTTCGTCCTCAAATGGGTGCCGGAGACCAAGGGCAAGGCGCTGGAGGAGATGGGGTAACCATCCCCGCCACCACCCCGTCTCCTCGGTACTGCCCCGGCTCAGCCCCTGAGCCGGGGCAGTACCTGTTCGCACAGCAGGTGCAGGCTGCGCCAGCCCTCGTCCAGCGGCATCCCCCCGCACAGCGGGTGCAGCACCAGGTTGCCCGCCGCGCCGGCGCTCCGGCCGTATGCGACCGCCTCGTCCGGGGTCAGCACCCGGTAGACGCCCTCCGCGCGCAGCTCCGCCACCGAGCGGGCGGACGACCGCACGGCGCTGCGGATGTCCTTCGACTGCCAGGACGCGTACGTCCCGGCCTCGTGCAGGAAGTGTTCACCGTGCTCGGCCCACACCCGGTCCGGGTCCTGCGCGACGTGCAGCAGCGGGGTCTCGGCCGCGGGCATCATGCAGAAGCCCTCCGTGCCGTACTCCGCCAGCCGCGCCGTGTAGTACGCCTCCAGCTCCGGCAGGTGCGCGCTGGGGAAGAAGGGCAGCCCGAGCCGGGCGGCGCGGCGCGCGGCCGCCTCCGAACTGCCACCCACCAGCAGCAGCGGGTGCGGCCGGGTGAGGGGAGTCGGGGTGACCCGTACCGTGCGGCCGCGGAACTCGAACGGCCGGCCGGTCCACGCCTTCAGCAGGGTCTCCAGCAGCTCGTCCTGGAGCCTGCCGCGCCGGCCCCACTCCACGCCGTGCTGCTCGTATTCCTCGGGCCGGTAGCCGATCCCCGCGACGGTCACCAGGCGCCCGCCGCTCAGCAGGTCCAGTACGGCGATGTCCTCGGCGACCTTCAACGGGTCGTGCAGCGGGCCGATGACCGCCGACACGGTGACGGTGATCCGACGGGTCGCGCCGAAGACCGCGCCCGCGAAGGCGAAGGGGGAGGGAAGCCAGTTGTTGTCCGTGCCGTGGTGCTCCTCGGTCTGGACGGTGTCCATTCCGCGGTCGTCCGCGTAGCGCGCCATCTCCAGCGCGGCCCTGTAGCGGGCCGAGAGGGACTCGGGGGTGCCGTTCGGGTCGACCAGATTGAACCGGGCCACGGTGATGGGCATGGCGGAGTCCCCCTTCGCCGGACGGGGTGGAGCGGTGGAGAGGACGTTAGCTGACGAGTTGTCAGTTGGACAGGTGTCCCGCGAGCGGCCCCCGGCTCCGGGGCCGGGGCCGGACCGGCGCAGCCGCCCTCGCGCCGGGAACGGTTCCGGCGGCCCGGCCGGCACTCGCGCGGCTGCTCCCCGAGGGGGTGCGGGCAGGGCCACCCGTCGGCGCGGCCGCGGAGCCGAAACCGCAGACAGGGCTTGTCCCCGGCCCGCGAGCCCGGGTTCCCGGCTCCGCGGTGGCCGTGGCCGATACTGGGGGGGTTATGGACATCCTCATCCTTGCTGTAGTCATCGCCCTGGTCGCGGTCGGCGTGATCAGCGGGCTCGTGGTCAGCAGCCGCAAGAAGAAGCAGCTGCCGCCCCCGGCACCGCAGAGCACGCCGACCATTACTGCCCCGCCCGCCGAGCCGCAGGTGGGGGAGGACGCCGTAGAGACGGCGGAAGAGCCGCGCCGCACGATCGAGGAGGTCGGGCTCCCGGGAGCCGGGGCTCCCGTCGAAGCGCCGGCCGCCGAGCCGGAGGCGGTCCCGGCCGCGCCCGAGATCGAGGTGCCCGAGCCCGCCGCCGGCCGCCTGGTCCGGCTCCGCGCGCGTCTCGCCCGTTCGCAGAACTCCCTCGGCAAGGGACTGCTCACGCTGCTCTCGCGCGAGCACCTCGACGAGGACACCTGGGAGGAGATCGAGGAGACCCTCCTCGTCGCCGACGTCGGCGTCGTGCCCACCCAGGAGCTCGTCGAGCGGCTCCGTGAGCGGGTCAAGGTCCTCGGCACCCGCACTCCGGCCGATCTGCGCGCCCTGCTCAAGGAAGAGCTGCTGACCCTGGTCGGCACCGACTTCGACCGGGCCGTGAAGACGGAGAGCGGCGAGGACACCCCCGGCGTGATCATGGTCGTCGGCGTCAACGGCACCGGCAAGACCACCACCACCGGCAAGCTGGCCCGGGTGCTCGTCGCGGACGGCCGCAGCGTGGTGCTCGGCGCGGCCGACACCTTCCGCGCCGCGGCCGCCGACCAGCTGCAGACCTGGGGCGAGCGCGTCGGCGCCCGTACCGTCCGCGGCCCCGAGGGCGGCGACCCGGCCTCGATCGCCTACGACGCGGTCAAGGAGGGCATCGCCGAGGGTGCCGACGTCGTGCTCATCGACACCGCCGGCCGACTGCACACCAAGACCGGCCTCATGGACGAGCTCGGCAAGGTCAAGCGCGTCGTCGAGAAGCACGGCCCGCTGGACGAGATCCTGCTGGTCCTGGACGCCACCACGGGGCAGAACGGCCTGACCCAGGCGCGTGTCTTCGCCGAGGTCGTCGACATCACCGGCATCGTGCTCACCAAGCTCGACGGCACGGCCAAGGGCGGCATCGTCGTCGCCGTCCAGCGCGAACTGGGCGTCCCGGTCAAGCTCGTCGGTCTCGGCGAGGGTGCGGACGACCTGGCTCCGTTCGAGCCCGAGGCGTTCGTGGACGCCCTGATCGGCGACTGAGCACCGCCCGCGCAGACACCGGTGCCCCCGCCTTCCGTGAGGAACGCGGGGGCACCGGCGCGTACGGGGCCTCTCAGCGGCGGAACCGGTGGCAGATGTACGCCAGGGTGCCCAGCAGCAGCCGTGCCTGCGGCGGGCCGCCCGCCGAGTCGAGGGCGGGCGGCCGCAGCCAGCGGGCCCGGCCGAGCCCGCCCCGGTCCGATGGCGGGGCCGTCACGAAGGCCCCCGGGCCCAGGGCGTGCAGGTCCAGGTCGGCGTCGTCCCAGCCCATCCGGTACAGCAGCTGCGGCAGCTCCGCCGCCGCCCCGGGAGCGACGAAGAACTGCGCGCGGCCGTCCGCGGTGGCGATGACCGGGCCGAGCGGCAGGCCCATACGCTCCAGCCGCACCAGCGCGCGCCGCCCGGCCTCCTCGGAGACCTCGATGACGTCGAAGGCGCGGCCCACCGGGAGCATGACCGCCGCGCCGGGACAGTCGCCCCAGGCCTCGGTGACCTCGTCCAGAGTGGCGCCGGCCGGGACCGTGGGGGCGAAGGCCAGCGGATGCGCTCCGGGTGCGGCGCACCGGCCGTCCCCGCAGGAGCAGTCGCGGGAGGGCGCCGCCGCGCGCGCCCCGGGGACCACGTCCCAGCCCCACAGCCCGGTGTACTCCGCCACCGTCGTGCACTCCGAGGTCCGGCCGCGGCGCCGGGTACCGGAACGGAACTCCTTGGTGCCGCGGCTGCTGCCGATCGTGAAGCCCATGCCCATGCCCATGCCCCCTCCAACGGGTCGGACGCGTCGGTGGTTACGACGCCTGCGGTGAGGGAGCCGGGGAGCCCGCCGCGCCGCCCCGCGGACCTCCGCCGCAGGGCGGCGGGGGAGTGCCCGGTGCTGCCCGCCCGGCGCACTCCTCGCCACGCGCGCCCCGAGCGCACTCCAGTCCAACCGGTCCGTTTCGCCTTCCTGTCAAGTGAATCGCGCCTGGCCGGTGGCGCGTTCATTCGAAGGGGTGGCGAATGGTGGCGTTTCCGCGAACGACCTCGCCGCAGGGGTGATCGTAGGATTACTTTCGGTGCACGAACCCCGAGGCGGGCCCACACGTGGGTATGCCGGAGGCAATGGGTGAAGGACCTGTGAAGGTCTGTGGTGACGCCCGGCTTCCCGGCCAGGGTTTCGTAGGGAGAAGACTGAGCAGATGGGGGCGTTCCAGTGAGCGGCAACGGCGCAAGCGGAACGATCGACGATGCTGCTGCGCGCAACGAACAGCTGACCTCGTGGTTCGTCCGCAGCGGCTGGTCGAAGGGCGAGCTCGCCCGGCAGGTCAACCGCCGGGCCCGGCAGATGGGCGCCCACCACATCAGCACGGACACCTCCCGGGTGCGCCGCTGGCTGGACGGTGAGCAGCCCCGCGAGCCCGTGCCGAGGATCCTGTCCGAGCTGTTCTCCGAGCGCTTCGGCTCCGTCGTCGCCATCGAACAGCTCGGGCTGCGCACCGCGCACCAGACCCCCTCCGTCTCCGGGGTCGACCTGCCCTGGGCCGGCCCGCAGACCGTCGAACTGCTCGGCGAGTTCTCCCGCAGCGACCTGATGCTGGCCCGCCGCGGCTTCCTCGGGCCCTCCCTCGCGCTCTCCGCGGGCCCCGCCCTCATCGAGCCCATGCAGCGCTGGCTCGTACCGGCCCCGGCCGCCGACCCGGGACCGCGCGGGGCGGGGCCGACGGGAGCCCTCGGCGGCCACCGCCCGCCCCGGCTCTCCGAACCCGAGCTCGACCTCCTCGACGCCACCACCGTCATGTTCCGGCAGTGGGACGCCCAGTGCGGCGGCGGGCTGCGCCGCAAGGCCGTCGTGGGCCAGCTCCACGAGGTCACCGACCTGCTCCAGGAGAACCACCCCGCCCCGGTCATGAAGCGGCTCTTCAAGGTCGCCGCGGAACTCGCCGAGCTGGCCGGCTGGATGAGCTACGACATCGGCCTGCACCCCACCGCGCAGAAGTACTTCGTCCTCGCGCTGCACGCCGCGAAGGAGGCCGGGGACAAGCCGCTCGGCTCGTACATCCTCTCCGGGATGAGCCGCCAGATGATCCACCTCGGCCGCCCCGAGGACGCGCTCGAACTCATCCACCTCGCGCAGTACGGCAGCCGCGACTGCGCCGGCCCCCGCACCCAGGCCATGCTGTATGCGATGGAGGCCCGCGCGTACGCCAACATGGGCCAGCCCAGCCGCTGCAAGCGGGCCGTCCGGATGGCCGAGGACACCTTCGGCGACGTCGGCTTCGCGGACGAGCCGGAGCCCGACTGGATCCGCTTCTTCTCCGAGGCCGAGCTGAACGGCGAAAACTCCCACTCGTACCGGGACCTGGCCTACGTCGCCGGACGCAGCCCCATGTACGCCTCCCTCGCCGAGCCCGTCATGGAGCGGGCCGTCGAGCTCTTCGGGAAGGACCAGGAACACCAGCGGTCCTACGCCCTCAACCTCATCGGCATGGCCACCGTCCACCTGCTCCAGCGCGAGCCGGAGCAGGCCGCCGTCTTCGTCGACCGGGCCCTCGACGTGGCGGGAAAGGTGCGCTCGGAGCGGGTGAACACCCGCCTGCGCAAGACCGTCGACAGCGCCGCCCGTGCATACGGCGACGTCGCAGAGGTGGTCCGGCTCACCGACCACCTCGCCTCACGGCTCCCCGAGGCCGCGGAGGCCGTCTGACGGCCCCCGGGCCGCCCCCAGGCTCCGGCCGCGGCAGTCACCCCGTGAAGCCCGATCAGGCTCCCCCAGCCAGGACGTCCGGGTCACTGCCGCGGCCGGTCGCAGCACTCCTCCCGCGATCGGACCGCCGCCCCTCAGGCGGAGGCGGACGCCCTTCGCCGTGGTCCGCCCGTGCGCGATCCCGGTCGTTCATGGCGCCGTAACACGGCAGACCTCTTCGTCATCGGAGCGAAACACCGAGCGGCGCCGCCGGAAACCGGCCTGCGCGAATCTCATGGCCAATAACCGGCCAGTTCCTGTTGCCGCCGCTCAGGTTCTCACGATCGCCCGCACGCGAACGTACCGACGACGAGGAGACGCCGATGGCATCAGCCATCACGACCCTCGCGGCAGACGCCCCGACGCTCTCTGCCGCGAACACCGGGTTCATGCTCATCTGCTCCGCCCTGGTCATGCTGATGACTCCGGGACTCGCCTTCTTCTACGGAGGCATGGTCCGCGTCAAGAGCAGCCTCAACATGCTGATGATGAGCTTCATCAGCCTGGGGATCGTCACGATCCTATGGGTGCTCTACGGCTTCAGCCTCGCCTTCGGCACCGATGCCGGATCCCTCATCGGCTGGAACTCCGACTACGTGGGCCTGAGCGGCATCGGGATCACCGAGCTCTGGGACGGCTACACCATCCCGGTGTACGTCTTCGCCGTCTTCCAGCTGATGTTCGCCGTCATCACCCCGGCCCTGATCAGCGGCGCCCTCGCGGACCGCGTGAAGTTCAGCGCCTGGGTCCTGTTCACCGCGCTGTGGGTCACCGTCGTGTACTTCCCCGTCGCCCACTGGGTCTGGGGCGCCGGCGGCTGGCTCTTCGAGATGGGCGTCATCGACTTCGCCGGTGGCACCGCCGTCCACATCAACGCCGGTGCCGCGGCCCTGGGCGTGATCCTGGTCATCGGCAAGCGCGTCGGCTTCAAGAAGGACCCGATGCGCCCGCACAGCCTCCCCCTCGTGATGCTGGGCGCCGGCCTCCTCTGGTTCGGCTGGTTCGGCTTCAACGCGGGTTCCTGGCTCGGCAACGACGACGGCGTCGGCGCGGTCATGTTCGTCAACACCCAGGTCGCCACCGCCGCCGCCATGCTGGCCTGGCTCGCCTACGAGAAGCTGCGCCACGGCTCCTTCACCACCCTCGGCGCCGCCTCCGGCGCGGTCGCCGGCCTCGTCGCCATCACCCCCGCGGGCGGCGCCGTCAGCCCGCTCGGAGCGATCGCGGTCGGTGCCATCGCCGGTGTGCTCTGCGCCATGGCGGTGGGCCTGAAGTACAAGTTCGGCTACGACGACTCCCTGGACGTCGTCGGCGTCCACCTCGTCGGCGGTGTCGCCGGCTCCCTGCTCGTCGGCCTCTTCGCCACCGGCGGGGTCCAGTCCGACGTGGCCGGCCTCTTCTACGGCGGCGGCCTGGAGCAGCTCGGCAAGCAGGCCGTCGGAGTCTTCTCCGTCCTCGCCTACTCTCTGGTGGCATCCGCAGTGCTCGCCCTCCTCCTCGACAAGACCATCGGGATGCGGGTCTCCGAGGACGACGAGGTCGCCGGCATCGACCAGATCGAACACGCCGAGACCGCATACGACTTCAGCGGAGCCGGTGGCGGAGCCGCCGCGCGGAGCACCGCCGCCCCCACCACCTCCGCCGCGAGCAAGAAGGTTGACGCATGAAGCTGATCACCGCGATCGTCAAGCCGCACAAGCTGGACGAGATCAAGGAGGCACTCCAGGCCTTCGGAGTGCAGGGCCTCACGGTCAGCGAGGCCAGCGGCTACGGCCGGCAGCGCGGCCACACCGAGGTCTACCGGGGCGCCGAGTACCAGGTCGACCTCGTCCCCAAGATCCGCATCGAGGTGCTGGTCGACGACTCCGACGCCGAAGAGCTCATCCGGGTCGTCGTGAGCGCGGCGTCCACCGGCAAGATCGGTGACGGCAAGGTGTGGAGCGTCCCCGTGGACTCGGTCGTCCGGGTCCGCACCGGCGAGCGCGGCGCGGACGCGCTCTAACAACGGGAGCTCCTGGGTGACGAGCGTCGAAGACACCACCGACCACACGGCCGACTCGGGACCCAGCGGATACGCCGCGGCCCGGCTGCGACTCCTCCAGGAGGAGTCGCAGTCCGGGCCCTCGCGGCGTTCCGCCCTGGCCGGGCTGACCGACGAATGGCTGAACGCCCTCTTCGCCACCGCCGCACGCGAGACCGGCGTCCGCGGCGCCACCCTCGTGGCCGTCGGCGGCTACGGCAGGGCCGAACTCTCCCCCCGCAGCGACCTCGACCTGCTGCTGCTGCACGACGGCAAGGCCGAGCCCCGGGCGCTCGGCACACTGGCCGACCGCCTCTGGTACCCGGTGTGGGACCTCGGCGTCGCCCTCGACCACTCGGTACGCACCCCCGCCGAGGCCCGCAGGACGGCCGCCGAGGACCTGAAGGTGCACCTCGGCCTGCTGGATGCCCGGACGGTCGCGGGCGACGCCGGGCTCCTGGCCGGCCTGCGGACCTCCGTACTGGCCGACTGGCGCAACCAGGCGCCGAAACGGCTCCCGGAGCTGCACTCCCTGTGCCGCGAGCGGGCCGAGCGGGCCGGGGAACTCCGCTTCCTGCTCGAACCCGATCTCAAGGAGGCCCGCGGCGGGCTCCGGGACGCCACCGCGCTGCGTGCGGTCGCCGCCTCCTGGCTGGCGGACGCCCCCCGCGAAGGCCTCGCCGAGGCCCGCCGGCGCCTCCTGGACGCCCGCGACGCCCTCCACCTGGTCACGGGCCGGGCCACCGACCGGCTCTCGCTCCAGGAACAGGACCAGGTCGCCGCGCAGCTCGGGCTCCTCGACGCCGACGCCCTGCTGCGCGAGGTGTACGAGGCCGCGCGCGTGGTCGCGTACGCCGGCGACGTGACCTGGCGGGAGGTCGGCCGGGTGCTGCGGGCCCGCGCCGCCCGGCCCCGGCTGCGCGGACTGCTGCCCGGCCGCAGCGCCCCCGCCGCCACCCGGGCGCCCCTGGCCGAAGGCGTCGTGGAGTCCGACGGCGAGGCCGTCCTGGCCCTGGCCGCCCGCCCGGACCGGGACCCCGTACTGCCCCTGAGGCTGGCCGCGGCCGCCGCGCAGGCGGGGCTCCCGGTGTCACCGCACGCCGTACGCCGCCTCGCGCAGCAGGGGAAGGCGCTGCCGGTGCCCTGGCCGGCCGAGGCCCGGGAGCAACTGCTCACGCTCCTGGGCGCGGGGGAGCCGACCGTGGCCGTCTGGGAAGCCATGGAGGCGGAAGGGCTGATCACCCGGCTGCTGCCCGACTGGGAGCGGGTGCGCTGCCGCCCGCAGCGCAACCCCGTCCACACCTGGACCGTGGACCGGCACCTGATCGAGACGGCGGTGCAGGCTGCGGCCCTCACCCGCCGGGTGGGCCGCCCCGACCTGCTGCTGACGGCCGCCCTCCTGCACGACATCGGCAAGGGCTGGCCGGGCGACCACTCGCTGGCCGGCGAGACCATCGCCCGGGACGTCGCCGCACGGGTGGGCTTCGACGCCCAGGACGTCGCCGTGCTGGGCGCCCTCGTACGCCACCACCTGCTGCTGATCGACACCGCCACGCGCCGCGACCTGGACGACCCCGCCACCGTCCGCTCCGTCGCCGAGGCCGTCGGCTCGGTGGGCACGCTGGAGATACTGCACGCCCTGACCGAGGCGGACGCCCTGGCCACCGGCCCGGCCGCGTGGAGCGCCTGGCGCGGCTCGCTCGTGGCGGACCTCGTCGCACGCGTCGCCGCCGTGCTGCGCGGCGCGCCGCCCGCCGAGCGGGAGGCGGAGATCCCGAGCGCCGAGCAGGAACGGCTGGCGGTGGAGGCCCTGCGCACCCGCGAGCCGGTGCTGGCGCTCCACGCCCGCCAGGAGGAGGACGCGGTCGGCGTCGAGCTCGTGGTGGCGGTGCCCGACCAGCCGGGCGTCCTGCCCGCCGCGGCGGGGGTGCTGGCCCTGCACCGGCTCACCGTACGGGCCGCGGACCTGCGCTCGGTGGAACTCCCGGACCGGCTCGGCCAGGTCCTCGTGCTGCGGTGGCGGGTGGCGGCCGAGTACGGGGCGCTGCCCGAGGCGGCCCGGCTGCGCACCGACCTGCTGCGCGCGCTGGACGGCTCGCTGGACGTCCCGGCGAAACTGGCCGACCGCGAGGCGGCCTACCCGCGCCGGCGCGGGGTCGTCCCGCCGCCGCCCCGGGTCACGGTGGTCCCGGACGTCTCCTCGCTGGCCACGGTGCTGGAGGTGCGCGCGCCGGACGCCGTCGGCCTGCTGCACCGGATCGGCCGGGCCCTGGAAGCGGCGGGTGTCCGGGTGCGCAGTGCCCATGTCTCCACGCTGGGCGCCAATGCGGTGGACACGCTGTACGTGACCACCCCCGAGGGCAAGCCCCTCGACCCCGCGGCGGCGACCGCCCTGGCGGCCGCCGTGACGTCCGCCCTCTCCTGACGCGGCGGGGGTCCGGGAGGCATCCCGGACCCCCGCCCCGGAGGGAAACCCGCCCGCCGGGCCGGACGGACGGCGCGGGCGGATACCCTGGGGGACGACCACAACGCCCCCGACCCGAGGAATCGCGACCACCGTGTTCGATACGCTCTCCGACCGCTTGGCGAATACCTTCAAGGGCCTGCGCGGCAAAGGCCGGCTGTCCGAGGCTGACATCGACGCAGCGGCCCGGGAAATCCGTATCGCCCTCCTTGAGGCCGACGTCGCCCTCCCGGTCGTCCGCTCCTTCATCGCGAACGTCAAGGAACGCGCGCGCGGCGAAGAGGTCAGCAAGGCCTTGAACCCGGGCCAGCAGGTCCTGAAGATCGTCAACGACGAGCTCATCACCATCCTCGGCGGCGAGACCCGGCGGCTGCGCTTCGCCAAGACCGCCCCCACCGTGATCATGCTCGCCGGCCTCCAGGGCGCCGGTAAGACCACCCTCGCCGGAAAGCTCGGCCTCTGGCTCAAGGGGCAGGGCCACACCCCGCTCCTCGTCGCGTGCGACCTCCAGCGCCCGAACGCGGTCAACCAGCTCTCCGTCGTCGCCGACCGCGCGGGCGTGGCCTTCTACGGCCCTCAGCCGGGCAACGGCGTCGGCGACCCGGTCCAGGTCGCGAAGGACTCCGTCGAGTACGCGCGGACCAAGCAGTTCGACATCGTCATCGTCGACACCGCCGGCCGCCTCGGCATCGACCAGGAGCTGATGCAGCAGGCCGCGGACATCCGCGACGCCGTCAGTCCCGACGAGATCCTCTTCGTCGTCGACGCCATGATCGGCCAGGACGCGGTCAACACCGCCGAGGCCTTCCGCGACGGCGTCGGCTTCGACGGCGTGGTGCTCTCCAAGCTCGACGGCGACGCCCGCGGTGGTGCCGCGCTCTCCATCGCGCACGTCACCGGCAAGCAGATCATGTTCGCCTCGAACGGCGAGAAGCTCGACGACTTCGATGCCTTCCACCCCGACCGCATGGCGGGTCGGATCCTCGACATGGGTGACATGCTCACCCTCATCGAGCAGGCCGAGAAGACCTTCTCGCAGGCCGAGGCCGAGAAGATGGCGGCCAAGCTCGCCAAGGGCCCCAAGGAGTTCACGCTCGACGACTTCCTGGCCCAGATGGAGCAGGTCCGCAAGATGGGCTCCATCTCCAAGCTGCTCGGCATGCTGCCCGGCATGGGGCAGATCAAGGACCAGATCAACAACATCGACGAGCGGGACGTGGACCGCACCGCGGCGATCATCAAGTCGATGACCCCGGCCGAGCGCCAGGACCCGACGATCATCAACGGCTCGCGCCGCGCCCGTATCGCCAAGGGCTCGGGCACCGAGGTCAGCGCCGTCAAGTCGCTGGTCGAGCGGTTCTTCGACGCCCGCAAGATGATGTCCCGCATGGCCCAGGGCGGCGGCGGGATGCCCGGCATGCCGGGCATCCCCGGGATGGGCGGCGGCCCCGGCCGGCAGAAGAAGCAGGTCAAGCAGGCCAAGGGCAAGCGCAAGAGCGGCAACCCGATGAAGCGCAAGCAGGAGGAGGCTGCTGCCGCGGCCCGCCGCGAGCAGGGCGCGCAGGCGATCGACCCGGCCGCCGCGTCCAACCCCTTCGGCCTTCCCGCCGGCGGTCAGGATGGTCAGGACTTCGACCTTCCGGACGAGTTCAAGAAGTTCATGAAGTAGGTGCGCGCAGCAGGCGGCAGCAGGCGCAGCCGGCCGCCGACCACCGCGACGAGGGCCCCGGCCGGGGTACGGGCAGCCGCCCGCACGGCCGGGGCCCTTCCGTCTCCATCGGGCAGGAGGGCGGGGCGTCCCTGCCGCCGGCCGGCCCTCAGGCCACCCGGGCGATCACGTACCGGAAGATGTTCGGCAGCCACACGGTGCCGTCGGATCGCTCGAACGGGTGAAGCACTTCGGCGAGCTCCTTCTCGACGAGCGCCGCGTCGGACGCCCCGTCGTAGAGCCCGGTCGACAACAGCCCGCGCACCGCGCTGTCCACGTCCGCGTAGCCGAAGGGGCAGAACACCCGCCCCGACCCGTCCGGCCGCAGCCCGGCGCGCTCCACGACCGCGTCCAGGTCCCCGGGCGCCGGACCGCCTCCCAGTACCGAGGGCACCGTGCAACGCTCGGCCGGACCCCAGTCGGCCAGCACCACGGCGCCGCCGCGTCTGACGGCCGGCAGTGCCGAGGCCAGGGCCGCCGGGTCGGGGGAAAAGGCCAGCAGGGCGTCGTAGGGGCGGGGTACCGAGGACGCCGACGGCGGGGCCGCAAGCACCTCCAGAAGCCGCTCACGGGCCAGCGCCCGCCGGGCCGGATCCGCCTCCACGCCCGTGGCCGCGGCTCCCCTCGCGGACGCCAGCAGCAGGGCCAGGCCGGCCCCACAGCCGAGGCCCAGCAGCCGGTCACCCGGCCCGACCTCGATCCGGTCGAAGACCGCCTCGTACAGCGGTACCAGCATCCGTTCCTGGATCTCCGCCCAGTCCCGGGCGACGAGCGTCGCGGTCGGCGTCGGTGTCATCGAAAGAGCGCTCCTGATTCCGTCTCGCCCCCCAGCCCCCGTTGCCAGAGAACTCCCCATTCGCTCCCGCGTCCAGAGGAGCGCGGCACCCGATTCACGCATCCCGTGCCGGGCGCCGTACGATTCGCGGCATGGCAAAGGCACCCGTTCTCACCCCGCAGGCGGAGGATTTCCCCCGCTGGTACCAGGATCTGATCAACAAGGCCGAGCTGGCCGACAACGGTCCGGTCCGCGGCACCATGGTCATCCGACCGTACGGCTACGGCCTGTGGGAGCGGATGCAGCAGGAGATGGACGCCCGCATCAAGGACCAGGGCGCCCAGAACGCGTACTTCCCCCTCTTCATCCCGCAGTCGTACCTGACTCGGGAGGCCGAGCACGTCGAGGGCTTCGCCCCCGAGCTCGCGGTCGTCACGCACGGCGGCGGCAAGGAGCTCGAGGAGCCGGTCGTCGTCCGGCCCACCTCCGAGACGATCATCAACGACTACTTCTCCAAGTGGGTCCAGAGCTACCGCGACCTGCCCCTGCTGATCAACCAGTGGGCCAATGTGGTCCGCTGGGAGATGCGCCCCCGCGTGTTCCTCCGCACGAGCGAGTTCCTCTGGCAGGAGGGCCACACGGCCCACGCCACCTACGAGGACGCCCGCGACTACGCCGCCCGCATCCACCGCGACGTCTACGGCGACTTCATGACGAACGTGCTCGGCATCGACGTCGTGCTCGGCCGCAAGACCGCCAAGGAGCGCTTCGCGGGCGCCATCAACACCCTCACCCTCGAAGGCATGATGGGTGACGGCAAGGCCCTGCAGATGGGCACCAGCCACGAGCTCGGCACCAACTTCGCCAAGGCCTTCAACACGCAGTACCTGTCCAAGGAAGGCAAGCAGGAACTCGTCTGGCAGACCTCGTGGGGCGTCTCGACCCGCATGGTCGGCGGTCTGATCATGTCCCACGGCGACGACAACGGGCTGCGCGTCCCGCCGCGTCTGGCCCACGTGCAGGTCGTCGTCATGGCGATCAAGGGCGACGAGGCCGTCGCCAAGGTTCGGGAGCTGGGCGACCGACTGAAGGCCGCAGGCATTCGCGTGCAGGTCGACGACCGCGTCGACACCCCCTTCGGCCGCCGCGCCGTGGACTGGGAGCTCAAGGGCGTGCCGGTCCGCATCGAGATCGGTCCCCGCGACCTGGAGGCCGGCACCGCGATGCTGGCCCGCCGGATCCCGGGCGGCAAGACCCCGGTGCAGATCGACGCGCTCGCCGACCTGCTGCCCAAGGTGCTCGACGAGGACCAGGCGCAGCTGCTGCGCGAGTCCCGCGAGCGCCGCGAGGCACGCACCTCGGACGTCGCGACCATCGAGGAGGCCGCGGAGGCCGCCGTGGCCGGCGGCTGGGCGCGCATCCCGTGGGCGGACCTCGGGCCGGAGGGCGAGGCGAAGCTGGCCGAGCAGGCCGTCTCCGTGCGCTGCCTGGTCGCCGAGGACGGGTCCGTGCCGGACGCCGACGACGCTCCCGGTAACCTCGCCATCGTGGCGCGCGCGTACTGATCCTGCCGCCGGAGGCTTCCGGGCCCCGGCGCGCGGCTGGTGCCGCGCGCCGGGGCCGGTGCCTTTCTGGTCGTCGTTACGTACCGACTCCTCCTGGGTTCGGCGCACCCGTCCTCGTCGGGACGCATGAGGCTGAACTGACTGGTACGTGCAAAAAATTTGGAATGGCCCGGAATCGGAACACCCGGGCACCCCGGCTCGTTGTCACGACGTGAGCACGACACCACCTGTTCTCGCCGCAGAGCTGGCGCAGGCGTGGGCCGACATTCAGCGGTACCACCCCGAGCTGCCCGACCTTGCCGCGCCCGAGTCCCTGATCGGAGAGTCGTCGTCCGCCTGCGGCGCCGAACTCTCCTTCGAGCGACTGCTGCACGAGGCAGTCCACGGCATCGCGGCCGCCCGCGGTGTCCGCGACACCTCGCGCGCAGGCCGCTACCACAACCGCCGGTTCCTCGCGATCGCCGAGGAGATGGGGCTGGACCACTCCGACGAGCCGCATCCCAGCAGCGGCTTCTCCCTGGTCACCCTCAATCCCGAGGCGAAGCGGCGCTACCGCCCGACCATGGAGCGGCTGCAGCGCGCGCTGAAGGCGCACACGGCCGCCACCGCCGCCGACACCAAGCGCAGCTTCCGCGGGCCCGCCGCCCGGCACGGTTCCTCCGGCGGCGGCGTGCGCGTCAAGGCGGTCTGCGACTGCGGGCGCAACGTGCGGGTGGTCCCTTCCGTGCTCGCCCAGGCACCGATCGTGTGCGGCGGCTGCATGAAGCCCTTCCGCATCCCCGAAGTCGCCGTCGCGGCGGCCTCCTGACGCTGTGGGCGGCCGGCGCGCGCAGCCCGGCCGTGACGTGCGGGCTCGTCCGGCCGGAGTGATCCTCCCCGTCGGCCGAGCGCGCCGCAGGCGTATGGCACAATGGCTAGCTGTACTCGACAGTCGCATAGGACCCCTCTCTCCTCCGGCTGACGCGTCCATCGGGCACCCGAGTACCGCAACCCCACGTGGCATCTCATGTGCCCCACCACGTCAAGTTCAGGAGACACCACTCCAGTGGCAGTCAAGATCAAGCTCAAGCGCCTCGGTAAGATCCGCTCTCCCCACTACCGCATCGTCGTCGCCGACGCCCGCACCCGCCGGGACGGCCGCGCGATCGAGGAGATCGGCATCTACCAGCCGACCTACAACCCGTCGCGCATCGAGGTCAACGGTGAGCGCGCCCAGTACTGGCTCTCCGTCGGCGCCCAGCCGACCGAGGCCGTCCTGGCCATCCTGAAGCTCACCGGTGACTGGCAGGCGCACAAGGGCCTCCCGGCCCCCGCGCCGCTGCTGCAGCCGGCCACGAAGGAAGACAAGCGTCGTTCCTTCGACGAGTTCGCCAAGGCCCTCGAGGGCATCGGCGAGGGCAAGGGCGAGGCCATCACGCAGAAGAAGAAGGCCGACAAGAAGGCGGACGAGGCTGACGCCGCCGCCGAGTCGACCGAGGCCTGAGCATGCTCGAGGAGGCTCTTGAGCACCTCGTAAAGGGCATTGTGGACAACCCCGATGAAGTGCAGGTCGCCTCGCGCAACCTGCGCCGCGGGCAGGTGCTCGAGGTCCGGGTCCATCCCGACGACCTCGGCAAGGTGATCGGCCGCAACGGCCGCACCGCACGTGCCCTGCGCACCGTCGTGGGCGCCATCGGCGGCCGGGGGATCCGCGTCGACCTCGTCGACGTAGACCAGGTCCGCTGAGCAGTTGAATCACCGGCACGGGCCGGGGAGGGCACGTGTGCCCGCCCCGGCCCGTCGTCGTCTGAACAGGAGAGGCAACAGACAGTGGAGCTGGTAGTCGCGCGGATCGGCCGCGCCCACGGCATCAAGGGTGAGGTCACCGTCGAGGTGCGCACGGACGAGCCGGAACTGCGGCTCAGCCCCGGCGCCGTGCTGCGCACCGAACCGGCTTCGGCGGGCCCGCTGACCATCGAGACGGGCCGGGTGCACAGCGGCCGGCTCATGCTGCGGTTCGCCGGCGTCAAGGACCGCACCGCCGCGGAGGCCCTGCGCAACACCCTCCTCATCGCCGACGTGGACCCGGCGGAGCTGCCCGAGGAGGAGGACGAGTACTACGACCACCAGCTCATGGACCTGGACGTGGTGCTCGAAGACGGCACCGGGATCGGCCGGATCACCGAGATCTCCCACCTGCCCTCGCAGGACCTCTTCATCGTCGAGCGCCCCGACGGCACCGAGGTGATGATCCCCTTCGTCGAGGAGATCGTCGCCGAGATCGACCTGGAGGAGCAGCGCTGCGTCATCACCCCGCCGCCCGGGCTGATCGACGACCGCGCCGAGATCGCCTCCGCCCGTGACGCCGAGGCCGCGCGCTCCGAGGGCGACGCCTGATGCGGCTCGACGTCGTCACGATCTTCCCCGAGTACCTGGAACCGCTGAACGTCTCCCTCGTCGGGAAGGCGCGCGCCCGCGGACAGCTCGACGTGCACGTCCACGACCTGCGGGACTGGACCCACGACCGGCACAACACGGTCGACGACACCCCCTACGGCGGCGGGCCCGGCATGGTCATGAAGACCGGGCCGTGGGGCGAGGCGCTGGACGAGGCGCTGGCCGACGGCTACGAGGCGGGCGCGCACGGCCCCGTCATGGTGGTCCCCACGCCCAGCGGCCGCCCGTTCACCCAGGAACTGGCCGTCGAGCTCTCCGGGCGGCCGTGGCTGATCTTCACGCCCGCCCGCTACGAGGGCATCGACCGCCGCGTCATGGACGAGTACGCCACGCGCATGCCGGTCTACGAGGTCTCCATCGGCGACTACGTCCTGGCCGGCGGCGAGGCGGCCGTCCTGGTCGTCACCGAGGCCGTGGCGCGGCTGCTGCCCGGCGTGCTCGGCAACGCCGAGTCGCACCGGGACGACTCCTTCGCGCCCGGCGAGATGGCGAACCTGCTGGAGGGCCCCGTTTACACCAAGCCGCCGGTCTGGCGCGGCCGGGACATCCCCGACGTGCTGCTCAGCGGCCACCACGGCAAGATTGCCCGGTGGCGCCGGGACGAGGCCTTCCGCCGGACCGCGAGCAACCGCCCCGACCTGATCGAGCGGTGCGATTCCTCGGCCTTCGACAAGAAGGACCGCGAGATCCTCTCCATCCTGGGCTGGCAGCCGTCGCCGGACGGCCGATTTTGGCGCAGGCCGCAGGCCGTGGAAGAATAGGCGGCTGCTGTGTGCTCGCCGGACGCCCCTGCCACAGGGGGACCGTCGGCCGCCGAGACGCACGGCTCCCGAATTCTCTACGGAAACCCGCACCGGCGACCTGTGGCGTCGTGCGAAGAAAGCAGACGAAGAACATGTCTCACCTGCTCGATGGCGTCAACGCCGCCGCGCTCCGCTCGGACGTCCCGGCCTTCCGCCCGGGTGACACGATCAACGTGCACGTCCGCGTGATCGAGGGCAACCGCTCCCGTATCCAGCAGTTCAAGGGTGTCGTCATCCGCCGCCAGGGCGCCGGTGTCTCCGAGACCTTCACCGTTCGCAAGGTCTCCTTCAGCGTCGGCGTGGAGCGTACCTTCCCGGTCCACTCCCCGATCTTCGAGAAGATCGAGCTCGTCACCCGCGGTGACGTCCGCCGTGCGAAGCTGTACTACCTCCGTGAGCTCCGCGGCAAGGCCGCGAAGATCAAGGAGAAGCGCGACAAGTAAGGTCGCCTCCGGTGTCCGGCGGCGGCCGGATAGGCTCGCCCCGATGGACACCGAAGCACCTCACACGCAGCGCGGTCACTCTTCCCCCTCCGAGGGGGAGGGGTGGCCGCGTTCTGCGTTCTCCCGGACGGCCGGCGGGGCGCCCTCGGCGGGGCCCGACCCGGACCGGTCCGCCGGGCGCCGGCCGAGCTGGCGCCGGCCGGCGGCGCTCGGTGCGATCTGCACGGTCTTCCTGCTGCTGCTCAGCAACTTCGTCGTCCAGCCCTTCCTGATCCCGAGCCGTTCCATGGAGCGCACCCTCCAGGTCGGCGACCGGGTGCTGGTCAACAAGCTGGCGTACCGTTTCGGCGATCAGCCTCGTCGCGGGGACGTGGTGGTGTTCGACGGCACGGGCTCCTTTGTACGGGCGCCCGCAGGCGGCGGCCCGGTCGGTGAGCTGGTCCGGGGGGCCGCCTCCGCGCTCGGGCTGGCGGAGCCCTCCGACACCGACTTCGTGAAGCGGGTGGTGGGTGTGGGCGGTGACGACGTGGTCTGCTGCGACGCGGCCGGCCGGGTGTCGGTCAACGGCGTCCCGCTGGACGAGCCGTACCTGTACCCGGGGGACGCTCCCTCGAAGGTGCCCTTCCGGATCGTCGTGCCGCTGGGAACCCTGTGGGTGATGGGCGATCATCGTTCCCAGTCCCGGGACTCGCGGGACCATCTGGGGGAACCGGGCGGGGGGATGGTGCCGGTGGAGAAGGTGATCGGGCGGGTCGACTGGATCGGCTGGCCGGTTTCGCGGTGGGGTTCCGTCGGCGGCGGCCATGGGTAGCCGGGGACGGCCCAAGGGCCGACCCGAGCGCAGGCCCGAGCCCGAGCCGGAGCCGGAGCCGGTCGTGGTGGAGGGCGGCCGGGCCGAACGGCGCCGGCTGGCCCGCAGGGTCAAGCGGCGCCGGCGCACCCGCCGGGCGGGCGAACTGCCGCTGCTCGTGGTGGTGGCGCTGTGTATAGCGCTGCTCCTCAAGACCTTCCTGGTGCAGGCCTTCTTCATTCCGTCGGGCTCGATGGAGCAGACGATCCGGATCGGCGACCGGGTCCTCGTGGACAAGCTGACCCCGTGGTTCGGCTCCAAGATCGAGCGCGGCGACGTCGTCGTGTTCGAGGATCCCGGAGGCTGGCTCAAGGGCGAGGCCGCCCGGCCCGCCCAGGACCCCATCGTGGTCAAGCAGATCAAGCAGACCCTGACCTTCATCGGCCTGCTGCCCGACGAGCAAGATCTCATCAAGCGCGTCATCGGCGTCGGCGGCGACACCGTCAAGTGCTGCGACGCGCGGGGCCGGGTCACCGTCAACGGCTCGCCGCTCGATGAGCCGTACGTGAACCCCGGCAACTCCCCCTCCGACATCCCCTTCGAGGTACGGGTGCCGGCCGGACGGCTTTTCGTGATGGGCGACCACCGAGCGAATTCGGCCGATTCCCGCTTCCACCTGGACGAGGCCTTCGAGGGCACCATCGACGAGAAGGGGGTGGTGGGAGAGGCCGTGGTGATCGCCTGGCCCTTCGGACACTGGACCCGTCTGGAGCAGCCCGCGACCTTCCGCATGGTGCCCGATCAGGCACGCCGTGAGAGACGCGGTCGCAGACGGCGCCGTGCCGGCACGCCGTTCGCATAGTGTGTCCTCGGTCTCCCGAGCCCTAGGGAACTCCCGCTCGTTAAGGGAGGGGAGGGCCCGTGTCCGGTTCGGCGCGGGCGGCGAACGTGAGTGAGGAGTGGATGTGGGGGACGTGGCGGTAGGCGCGCGGTCCGGACGCGACGAGGGCGAGGAGCGGCCGGACGACGCCGTCGCGCGCGAGGCCGACGCGGACGGTGCTCTGGAGAACCCGCAGCGCTCCTTCTGGAAGGAGCTGCCGCTCCTCATCGGCATCGCCCTGCTGCTGGCCCTGCTGATCAAGACCTTCCTGGTCCAGGCGTTCTCGATCCCCTCCGACTCGATGCAGGACACCCTGCAGCGCGGGGACCGCGTGCTGGTCGACAAGCTCACCCCGTGGTTCGGCTCCGAGCCGGAGCGCGGCGAGGTCGTGGTCTTCCACGACCCGGCGGACTGGCTCTCGGGCGAGCCCACTCCGGAGCCGAACCTCGCGCAGCAGATCCTCAGCAAGATCGGCCTGATGCCGGACGCCTCCGAGAAGAACCTGATCAAGCGCACCATCGCCATCGGCGGCGACACGGTCGAGTGCAAGAAGGGCGGACCGGTCGTCGTCAACGGCAAGGCGCTCGACGAGCCGTACATCTACCCCGGAAACACCCCGTGCGACGACGCCCCCTTCGGGCCGCTCAAGGTGCCCGAGGGCAAGATCTGGGTGATGGGCGACCACCGGCAGAACTCCCAGGACTCCCGTTACCACATGCAGGACTCCACCGGGGGCTTCGTGCCGGTCGACAAGGTCGTCGGCCGGGCCGTCGTGATCGCGTGGCCGGTCACCCGCTGGTCCACCCTGCCGGTCCCGGACACCTTCGACCAGCCGGGCATCGGCAACCAGGCCGCGGCCACCGCGCTCGGCCTCGGGGCCGCCGGACTGGCGCCGGTCGGGCTCGGCCCGGCCGCGCTGGGGCTCGCCGGAGCGGTTCCGGTCGTGATGTGGCGCCGCAGGAAGCTGACCGGCGGCCGTACCGACGGGTAGGGTGCGCCCAGGTCGACGATCCCGATGTGGGGGCGCTGCAATGGGCGGAACAGAAGCGATACGCGGTGGCAAGGACGGCCGCGGCGGTCCCGGGAACGTGCTGTCCGGGATCGTCGTGGCCGTCGGCTTCGTGCTCTTCCTTGGCGGCTTCGTGTGGGGGGCGTTCGTCTACCGGCCCTACACGGTTCCGACCGACTCGATGATGCCGACGGTGAGCCCGGGCGACCGGGTGCTGGCGCAGCGCGTCGGCGGCGCCGAGGTGCGCCGCGGGGACGTGGTCGTCTTCAACGATTCGACGTGGAGTGATCTGCCCATGGTCAAGCGGGTCGTCGGCGTGGGCGGCGACACCGTGAAGTGCTGCGGCCCGGGCGGCGAGCTGACCGTGAACGGCACCGCGCTGGACGAGTCCTACGCCGACACCAGCCGGCCGGACACGGGCCTGGCCATGCCGCCCGGCCAGGTGCCCCCCGCCGGGACCCCCTTCGAGGTGACGGTTCCCGAGGGGAACCTCTTCCTCCTGGGCGACCGGCGCGCGGCCTCGCTGGACTCGCGGGCCCACCTCCAGGAGGCCGGGCAGGGAACGGTGCCCCGGTCGGCCGTCACGGCCCGCGTCGACGCCCTGGTCTGGCCGTCCGTGGCGATGCTGGAGCGGCCGAAGACGTACGCGGCCCTGCCCGGCGGGATCTCGGGCCACGGGCCGCTGCGGCTCCAGTCGGCGGCCGTGGTCACCGGGGCGGCCCTGGTGGTGCTCGGGGCGGCGTACGGGCCCCTCGTACGGTTCCTGGGGCGTGGGCGGCGGGAGCGGGCCGGTGCCGCCTGAACCGGCCGTCGGCCGTCGCCCTCGCCAGGTGTCCCGGGTGATCCTGCTGGATCCGGCGGACCGGATCCTGCTGCTGCACGGCTTCGAACCGGCCGACCCCTCCGACGACTGGTGGTTCACCCCGGGCGGCGGACTGGAGGGGACCGAGACCCGGGCGCAGGCCGCGCTGCGCGAACTGGCGGAGGAGACCGGGATCACCGAGGTGGAGCTGGGCCCGGTGCTGTGGCACCGCTTCTGCTCCTTCCCCTTCGACGGCCGGCGCTGGGAGCAGGACGAGTGGTACTTCCTGGCCCGGACGACCCGGACCGCGATCCGGATGGGCGGTCTCACCGAGCTGGAGCGGCGCAGCGTCACCGGAGCCAGGTGGTGGACCTCCGAGGAACTTCTCGCGGCACGTGAGACGGTGTACCCGACCAGACTCGCCGAGCTGCTCCGCACGCTGCTCGACGACGGTCCTCCGGGTGAGCCGGTGACCCTGGCCCCGGAAATCGTTTAGGGGCGCACGGCGCTGGCGCACAATAGGGGGACGCACGGCTGAAGGGGAACATGCCATGAGTGCCGAGGACCTCGAAAAGTACGAGACCGAGATGGAGCTGAAGCTCTATCGGGAGTACCGCGACGTCGTCGGGCTGTTCAAGTATGTGATCGAGACCGAACGCCGTTTCTACCTCACCAACGACTACGAGATGCAGGTGCACTCGGTCCAGGGCGAGGTGTTCTTCGAGGTCTCGATGGCCGATGCCTGGGTCTGGGACATGTACCGGCCGGCCCGCTTCGTGAAGCAGGTACGGGTGCTGACCTTCAAGGACGTGAACATCGAGGAGCTCAACAAGAGCGACCTCGAACTGCCCGGGAGCTGATCCGGTCACCCGGGAGGGTGGCGGGTGCGTCCACAGCCGCCGGGTTGTCCACCAAGATCCACAAGGTGGGCGGGGACGCGGGACCGTCGGTGCCGGAGGTGGTGCCCGATGGACGCGAAGAGCGCGGCACGGCAGGCGCTGGGGCGGTACGGCGAGGAGCTCGCGGCACGACGGCTGACCGAGGCCGGGATGACCGTGATCGCACGGAACTGGCGCTGCCGCGCCGGGGAGATCGACATCGTCGCGCGCGACGGGGACGCCCTCGTCGTCTGCGAGGTCAAGACCCGGCGTACGGGCGGTTTCGAGCATCCGATGGCCGCCGTCCGGACCGCGAAGGCGGACCGGTTGCGGCGGCTCGCGGGGAGGTGGCTCGCCGACCACGGCGGACCACCGCCGGGCGGCGTCCGCATCGACCTCGTGGGCGTGCTGCTGCCGCGCCGAGGCGCGCCCCTGGTGGAACACGTCAGGGGGGTGGCCTGATGGGGTTCGCGCGGGCCTGCTCCGTGGCCCTGGTGGGCGTCGACGGCGTGGTGGTCGAGGTCCAGGCCGACCTGGAGCCGGGAGTAGCGGCCTTCACGCTGGTGGGGCTCCCGGACAAGACCCTCGTCGAGAGCCGGGACCGGGTGCGTGCGGCCGTGGTCAACTCCGGAGCGGACTGGCCGCAGAAGAAGCTCACGGTCGGGCTGAGCCCGGCCTCCGTCCCGAAGGCCGGTGCGGGGTTCGACCTGGCTGTCGCGATCGCGGTGCTCGGGGCCGCCGGGGTGGTCGACCCTGCCGCCATCGCCGACCTCGTGCTGATCGGCGAGCTGGGACTCGACGGGCGGGTGCGCCCGGTCCGGGGGATCCTGCCGGCGGTCCTCGCCGCGACCGAGGCCGGCCACCGGCAGGTGGTCGTGCCGCTGCAGTGCGCGGCCGAGGCCGGGCTCGTGCCGGACGTCTCGGTGCTCGGCGTGCGCAGCCTGCGGCAGCTGATCGCCGTCCTGACCGGCGGCGAGCTGCCCGAGGAAGATCCCGGGGACCCGTCCGGCCGCCCGGACCCGATGTCGGCCGGACTGCTCGTTCCCGGTGCGGGCCTGGGCACCGGTCTCGCCCGGGGCCGCCGCGGCGGCGACTGCACCGACGTCCCCGACCTCGCCGATGTGACGGGGCAGCACACGGCGCGCCGAGCCCTTGAGGTGGCGGCCGCCGGAGGGCACCACCTGTTCCTCACCGGTCCCCCCGGCGCGGGCAAGACGATGCTGGCCGAGCGGCTGCCCTGGATCCTGCCGCCGCTCACCCGCCAGGACTCCCTGGAGGTCACGGCCGTCCACTCGGTCGCGGGAATCCTGCCGCCCGGCGAGCCGCTGGTCTCCCGACCGCCGTACTGCGCCCCGCACCACTCGGCGACCATGCAGTCCCTGGTGGGCGGTGGGACCGGGACGCCCAGGCCCGGCGCGGTCTCCCTGGCCCACCGGGGCGTGCTCTTCCTCAAGTTTTCCGGCCGAGCATCGCCGCAGACGCTGGTGACCTGCGAGCAAACGTAGCGGACATGTTCGCAACGTTGAGGCGAGCGAGCAGCGGGTCATCCGTACGGAGCAGAGCTAGTACAACTCTTTCGGCTGTTCGTTCGTACGTTCGATGGGTGGATGACTCGAGGCTCGCGGGCCGGCATCGACTGTGGTCACCCCGTGGATTCACCCACCGTTGCGCAGTTAGAGTGCCCAAGTGATCAGAGAGCAGTGGAGCGGGGGCGAATGGGAGGCCTACTGTCGGCGCCTCCTGTCGATGCGCTACGACTCGAACATTCAGTTCATTCCCGCCCGCGATGGCGGCGACGGCGGCCTGGAGGCGTTTCGCTTCGACGGAGTCGGCTACCAGTGTTATGTCCCGGAAGACGCTTTCACTCTGGAGTCTCAGACGACCTCCCAGAAGCGCAAGATCACAAAAGATCTTAAGCGCCTCTGTGACGATGTCGAGGGCACCTGCCGCCTTCTCGGAGACGTGCGTTTGCATACGTGGGTCCTCATGACCCCCGAGTTCGACAGCCGATCGCTCGTCGAGCACGCGCAGAAGAAGAAGAAAGACGTGTCAGCCATCCTGCCGCGCCCTAAGTGGTTGGCTGACGAATTCAAGGTGCTGGTTATTACTGACGAGGAATTCGCTTCTGAGCGTGCCCGCCTCGTCGGGCAAGTTGAGACGGAACTTCACCTCGACGTTCCCGATCCAGATGAGACGCTGTGGAACTTCGGCGAGGGTAATGAGATAGCGGACCGAGTCGCTACCAAACTTTCTGTCGTGCCCTCTCTCGCCTCTGATCCAGAGTGGCTTACCGACTACCGTGACGGGATGCTTCGGGTTTACTTTCGAGGGCAAGCCCAGATGGAGCGACTCAAGATTGAGTACCCGCCCCTTTACGCAGCGGTAGAGCGGAGGCTTAAGTCTGTCCTGAATACCTTGACGATGACTGTTTCTGCCATGGAAAGCCCCGGAACCGAGGTAATTGAAACTCTGGTTCGCCGATTGGCGGAGAGTCTCAAAAAGGACGCACCCGGTCTGTCCAACGTCCTATGTGAAGAGATTGCATGGCATGCAGTCTCCAGCTGGCTCATCCGCTGCCCGCTGCGCTTCAGGAGGGCTGCTTAATGTGGTCGACGCTTCCCGACAGCATCCCTCTGGAGTCCATTAATAAAGAAGAGCAGTCGACTGACCTAGTCACGCTTAGGCAATTTCCGCATCGTAACCCTCTCACACCTGTTGAGTTGCATCGTGTCCCTCTCCCGGTCCCTACGACGAGCCGAGCAGGGTGGAGAGTAACTGCTATTGTGCTGATTCTCGGGAGTTGCAGAGGAACCTCGGCGACGGTGGAGCAGTTGAACTGCCTTCTGTGGGCAATCAGCGAACGAGCCAGCAGCGAGCTGTTCCTATCAACATGGCGAAGCCGCGATCCGCAGAAGGCTCCTCTCCGAAAGTTCTTTCCCCCGCTGGAAGATGCTCTCAAAATTGCTCACGCTGATGGGCTTGTTGAGCAGAAGGGGAAGGTGCGGTATGGGCTTACGTCGCTCGGGAAGAGATACCTGTCGCTACTCAATTCCGATGAGGAACTCCTAGAGGAAGAAAAGAGATTCCTGGCTCAGCTAAGACCGATCACGACCTCGGGAATGTGGGATAATCTAGGGATCGTCAAGGCGGCTGGACGCGGGGAATCGGGGGCTTGAGCGTGAAAATTAGACTTGTCAGTGTAGAGATTTCGTCAAGGACCGAGCGCGGCATGTTGCGCTACGAGGCGAACCTCGCGCCTGGGTTGAACGTGATCGCGGCCCCTAATAGCTTCGGTAAGTCCACCCTCCTGCAGGGTGTAATTTACGCCCTAGGGCTCGAGGGGATGTTCTCCTCGAGTAGGAAGCCCCCGTTTGGCCCGGCGCTCCTGACGCTCGCAGATTGGCCGGATGGAACACGCTCGCCGGTACGCGAATCGTGGGTATCGCTGACCATCGCCAATGAGCAAGGTGCTTACATGCGATGCAAGCGATTCGTGCGCGGTGACGGTATTGACACATCGCTAATCATGACGTGGCAGGGAAGTAATCGTGCGGAGCTCGAGAGGGCAAGCCGCGTCGATATGTTCGTTCGGCAGCCCGGGGCTGCCTTGCGGGAGCTTGGTTTCCATAGAGCGTTGGCCGAATTCGTGGGATGGGATCTCCCTACCGTCCCGGGGTTCAACTCGGCCGAAGTTTCACTATATCTCGAAGCTCTTTTCCCGCTGTTCTATGTGGAGCAGAAATCCGGTTGGTCTGGAGTGGCCCCGCGCATGCCCACATACCTGGGGATCCGGGATGTGTTGAAGCGCTCCGTCGAATACGTCCTCGGGCTGTCTGCCTTGGAGCGACTCACCGCGCTGGCTGCGGTGAAGACTGAGGAAGACGACGTCAAGAAGCGATGGCAATCGGCAAGCGACCGTCTCGGTGACGCAGCAAAAAGTCTGAACTGCCGAATCTTCCTGCATCAAGACAGTCCAGTTACTCCTGCACGCCGCCAACACTGTGTTGTCGAAGTGATGGAGGAAGAATCGTGGGTCCTGCTGGAGCGGCAGATTGACGTCTGGCGCCAGCGTCTACGCGACCTGGAACGTGTCGGTGTCGAGCCGGCTGGACAGCATACAAATCAAGCCCGCGAAGAGCTTTCCGCTGCAGAAAATTCCATTCGTGACGTCGGCGGCAGGATTCGGCTAATCGACGAACAGTTGAACCTCTCACGTACCGATTCCGATGCTCTCGCCACCCGCTCAGCCAGTCTTGATGCGGAACGGAACCGTCTCGCGGATCTCCGCAAACTCCGCAGCCTTGGCAGCACACTGGGTATCGCGTCGGTATCGAATGATGTTTGTCCGACCTGTGGCCAGCTACTTGATGGGCGAGAAACGGCAACAGGAATCGCTGCCGACCTTGACCAAACCATTGCGGAGATCGAAGCGGAGAGGGAAACGGTTCGCGCGGCGACCCAGAGTGCTGAACGACGCCGGGCAGGGCTCGAACGAAACCGGAGTTCCCTTCAGGCCGCACTGCACGGAGCTATGCGGCAAGCTAGAGCACTTCGAGATGAACTAGTTGGTCCTTCAGCAGTCCCGAGCCGAGCGCAAGTCCAGCAGCAAATTCTCCTTACCTCCTCCATCGAGAGAGCCCAGCGCTTGCTCGATCTGGCGGACGAGGCTGACGAGTACTTCGATGAACTGGCCGAGCGTTGGCAGGATGTCCGTGACAGGCTGGCAGATCTGCGCGATGGAACGCTTAGCCGGACGGATCAGCAGATCGTTTCAAGGATGAATTCCAGCTTCCAAGCGCAGGTTCGGGACTATGGTCTACGCAGTGTTCCTCCTTCCGACTTGTCGATCGACGAATCAGCCCTCATCCCGGTCAATGATGGGGTGGAGCTAACGTTCGATCTATCGATGGGAATCAGCGCCTCGGACATGATCCGAACGAAGTGGGCTTACTACCTGTCCCTTTTCGAGGCGGCTACTTCATCGCAACGAAACCGTCACGCCAAACTGCTGATGCTCGACGAACCCCGCCAGCAGGAGACCGATCGCAGAAGTCTTGCTGCCTTCGTTAGGCGACTGGAGGGGGCGGCAGCCAGTGGGTGTCAGGTTATCTACGCCACTAGTGAGGATCGGCGAGATCTGGATGAAGTTCTTCGCAATGTCCAAGTAGCGATGCTGCCGGCTCAGGGTTCCCATCTGCTTGCTCCGGCGTGAGGCTGAGGCTGCTGCGATGCCACGCCTATCCTTTAACGCCGCAACTTGGACGTTAAAGGATAGGCTCAACGCCCGTGCCGGTTAAGGGAATTCGCCGCACGCCGGGGCGTTTGGGATCTGTCGCGGCGTCTCAGCGAGGTCGTGTGGCCGGAGTGGGAGCACGTGCTTTCTACCTGCAGCCTGCGAGCCCGTCCACGTCTGGCACTGGTCGGTCGACCAGCTGGACTTCGAGGTCGGAGATGCGTTTGTCGGCGAAGCGAACGTTGTCGCGGGCGGCGGACAGCTTCCCGGCCAGGGACTTGCTCTCGGCCGTCAGCTCGCGGACACGCTTCTTCAGGTTTCCGTTGTCGGTGATGATCCGGGCGATGTCTTCCTGGGACCATTCGCTCCGCAGGTCCCGGACCTGCCCGAGAAGTCCGGCGATCTGGTCGCGTTGGGCGAGGATCTCGGCGTGAGCGGTTTTGAGGGCAGCCTCGGTGTTCAGGGCCCGCTCCCGCCAGGACGCTTCGAGCTCGGCCTCGACGGTCTGCCGGTCCTGGACCCGCTTGCCGGCGGCCTGGTTCATCGCCTCGTCGACCAGGGCTCGGGCGTCGGCGTGCTCGTAGAGGAAGGTTCGCGAGACGTCCGCGGCCCGCGCGACTGCGGCCATCGTGATCGGCGCCCTGCTCTTGATCATCTGGTTCAGGACGTCCTTGATCCGGGCCAGGCCGGCTTCCGTCTTCTGTCGCCGGGCCTCCAGGGCTCGGGCGGTGCGGGTGGCGGGAACGGCGGACGAGGTCATTCGGTCATCTCCGGCAGGTCGCTGGTGTCGTCGTGCGAGTCGGCGAGGTCGCTGGCCCTGAAGGCGAGGCTCCAGAGCCGGTGGAAGTAGTCCTGAGGGCGTCGTAGGTCCAGCGCGAGGGCGTCTTCGAGCAGGCCGAGGCCGGCCAGTGCCTTCTCCAGTCCGTCGATCGCGCGGGCGGTGGGTTCGAAGTAGGCGTGCAAGTAGTCGGCGGTCTTGTCGTCGGGGGCGCGTTCGGCCATGGTTCGCCACTGTTCGGCCTTGCGACGCCAGTAGAGGAGGTCGGCGCCGGACATGACGAACTTGTCGCAGTTGTGGCAGTCGAGGTTCCAGGGGCAAGCGTCCCCACGGACCACGGGCTGGAAAGTGCAGAAGCCGCCTTCGGCCGGTGTGCTGCGGCGGGCCAGGTCCAGGGCCATCGCCTCGGCCTCGGCTTTGGTCAGGCCCTCGGCCGGGGAGACGAGGAGCTTGCCCGGGTTGGCCGAGCCCGGGCCGCCGACCCAGACCCGCTCCAGGACCTCGTCGATCTCCGAGGAGGCGACCTTCGCGTAGTGCTCGGCCATCCGCTGAGAAACCTGGCCGAGGTACTTCTTGATGTGGTGCAGGCCGGCGCCGTGCTTGAGGAGATTGGTGGCCAGCGTGTGACGTGCCTGGTGAGGGACCCAGGCGCCGATGTCGAGATCTTCGAGCCAGCTGCTGAAGCCGGTGTGGAAGAAGGTGTACGAAATCGAGACTGTGGCCTTCGGATTGCGGCTGCGGGAAGGGAACAGGGCCAGGCCCGCCCGTTCCTTGGCGGTGGGCGGCCGTCCGTGGCGGTCCTCGAATCGCTCGAGGGTGATCTGCTGGCGTTTCTGCAGCCGCAGGTAGAGCGTCTCGGGGATGCGGATCGCCTCGTCGAGGTTGCCGACCTTGGTCTGGTCGTGCCAGAGGAACGGGACGCGGCGGTGGATCGCGATGCAGTCCAGCCTCAGCTTCAGCACCTCGTTCGCGCGGCGGCCGGTGAACACCAGGGCTTCCCAGGCGTCGCGGAGCCCGTGGTTGTTGGGGTCGTAGCCATCCGCCAGCATCTGAAGGTTCGTCTGGTCGGCCAGGGCCCGGGCGACCGGGTCGGGAAACGGGCGCCGGGCCTTGATGGTGGGGGTGCGGCCGGTGGGCAGCGCGACGATGAACTTCCTCGAGAGTCCGATCTCCTCGGCCCGTCCGGTGTCCAGGGCGAAGCGCAAGATCGCCCGAGCGTGGTTGAAGATGAAGCGACCGGTGTTCTCGGTGACCGTGCTCGGCTTGCCCTTGTGGCTGCGGACGCCCAGGGCGGGCAGGTTCTCCCGGATCCGCCGGTTGTGGTCGGCGACGAACCGTTCCATGTGCTCCGCGTCCAGCAGCCGCGGATCGTGCCCGCGCTCGGGGGCTGTGATCTCCAGGAAGGCGCCCAGCTCGACGCAGGCCCGCCGGTCGTTGTCGAGCGGGCCGGTGCTGCGCGGCCCCTTCGCGGATCGCAGCCGGTCGGCGAGGTGTTCCCAGAGCAGGTCGCGCAACCATCGTTGAGGGACGTCCGTGAGGTCCCAATTGCTGTGCCGCTGAGGGAACTTGACGCCGAAATGCTCGGTCTCGATGTAGCCGGCCTCCTTCGTCTCCTCCGTGGTGAAGTAGATGATCCGCAATTCGGTGAGGGCCTCGTGGAGGATGAACCGCTTGCGGGAGTCCAGCTGGCTGCGTTCTGCGGCCATCTCGGTCAGCGAGCCGACGCGGCGTTCACGGACCACGTTGACCAGCTGCTGAACCCACCAGGTCGGCCAGTAGGTGTGGGCGCCCCGCTGGGTGTGGGCGAACAGCGTCCACTGGAACTCGGCCCTCACCAGCGGCGGCAGCCCCTGGAGATTGATCGTGCCGACCCGCGAGACCGGGTGCGTGGTCTTGCACCAGCGCAGGAACGCGGCCTTGTCCGCGTAGAGGATCGGGACGGGCCGGCCGACCTTCTCGTAGCGGTTGAACCACCTCGGAGGCCGCATGGCGTGACCGGGCCGGCCCTCCGCCTCGTAGCGGGTCTCATGGACATAGCAGAGCCCGAGGGGGCTGCTGGACAGGGACTGACAAGAGATGACGATGCAGTTGCCGTAGCTGTGGAACGGCTCGGTCTGCGTCGCGAGCCAGTCCTCGAAGACCAGGTCCGGGTCCGTGGCGGAAGCCTTCTTCCACCGGCCGTTGTGGGCCAGACACAGCTCGAGTCCGTGGTGGCGGGCCGGACGGACCCGGCAGACCCGGCAGGCTGGGGGCTCGCCCGACCGGTCGAAGAACTTCGCGGGCTTCGCGTCGCGCAGGAACTCGCGGCGCGTCAGCTGCGGGTTGGCCTGGCGGCCGCGGTCCCACTCCATCTTGTGGGGGTGGCACAGATCGCGGGCGTTGGTGCGGGAGTGAGGGCAGTCCTCCACCCGGCATCGCCATCCGAAGACCGGGTGGTCGGCGGGGACGTGGATCAGTGCCTCGCGGAAGATCTGCTCGACGTGCGGGCCGCCGAGCAGGGCGGTCAGCAGCTCCAGGCGGTCACGGGTCTCCCGGCGCTGGGCCGGGTCGGTGACGGTGTGCAGCGGCAGCAGGGTCTCGTTCACTGCATCTCACCCCATGCCGTCAGCAGGGCCGAGTTGAAGGCGGGGTCGTTGACATCGACGTGTGCGTAGATGTCCTCGACCGTCTGGGTCGAGGCCCAGCCGCCGGCGTCCCGGACGATGATCAGGTTGCCGTCTGCGGCGTCCAAGACGGCGTTCGCCCAGGTGTGGCGGAACATGTGCGGGCGGATCAGCCCCAGCCCGGCGCGGAAGCCGGCCCGCTTGAGCATCTTGCGGGCGCCCTCGGGGGCCCAGGGCAGTCCCTTGGCGGGCCCGTGCTGCTGAACCAGCAGCATGCCGTGCGCGGCGGCGCGCGGGTACTCGCTCATCATGTAGTCGAAGTACGAGTGGATCATCGCCGGGCTGACCCGCTTGATCAGCCCGCCCCGGATCACTCCGTCGTCGAACTCCCAGGGCCACTTCGTCTTCGCACGGGCGTCGGTGACCAGGCCGTCGCGGTGGCAGACGTGCAGGTGAGGGGTGCGGCACTCGCCGCAGGCGGCGTTCTCGCGCAGGTGCAGATCGGCGAGGTGGAGGCCGCAGAACTCTCCGATGCGCAGGCCCCCGTCGCTCAGCCACTCCACGGTCATGCGGTCGCGGGCCGAGTTCACCTCCTCCAGCAGGACCTCGCGGCCCCCGTCCGGGAGCATCTTCTTGTGCCGGCGTCGCAGTTCCTTCGGTGCAAGCGGGTTCGCGTCCATGCTCCGCGTGAGGTGCCCCAGCATCGCGCGGTCCTTGTCGCGCTGGGTGGGCAGCCGTTCCAGGTCCAGGGCCTCGGCGAGTGCCGCGTTGATGCCCAGCTCGGCCTGCTTGAGGTAGAAGCCCTTCAGACACGCTGCGGCACCGCGCAGAGCATCGTTCTGATACGGGCGCTTGCCCACCCGCCACGGCGATCCGTACGGCATCGGGACCTCTGCCCCGACCGCCTTCATGTACCGCTGGAGGTCCCGGAAGCCCACGGCCTCGGGCGTCAGCCCCTCATACTCCAGCCACCGCAGGTGATCGACGAGCAGATACGCGTACGTCCGGTCCGAGCCCCTGCCCGCGTACGGGGCGAGGTACCGCTCCGCTGCCGGATGCAGCCCGCTCGTCGAGTCGAAGATGGTGTACGAGCGGCTCCCGTCCCGGTGCTGCACCTTCTGCACCCTGAGCCGCCCCATTGACAGTCTCTGTGCCACGTGTCCTCCATGCCGACTGTGCTGACATCGCGAACATCACGACATCGGTCGGCAAACGAGGTCGGGACGTCCCAGGTCACCGCCCTCCACGGACATCGCGAACAGCACTCCCACAGGCCGGAAAACTGGACGAGGCCGCGGAGTTCCCCGGCAAGGCCCTGGATGCGCTGCGCCAGCCCCTGGAGTCGGGGCACGTGGTCGTCGCGCGCGCCGCCGGCGTGGTACGGCTGCCCGCCAGGTTCCTGATGGTGCTCGCGGCGAATCCCTGCCCGTGCGGGAGGCACACCCGGCAGGGAGCGGGTTGCGAGTGCCCGCCCTCGGCGGTCCGGCGCTACCAGGCCCGGCTGTCCGGCCCGTTGCTGGACCGCGTCGACCTGCGGGTGGAGGTCGAGCCGGTGACCCGCGGCGACCTGCTGGGGCGGGGCGGCCGGGGGGAGTCCAGCGAGTCGGTCGCCGACCGGGTGCGGGAAGCCCGGGAGCGCGCCGGGGCCCGCCTCGCCGGCACCCCGTGGCGGCTCAACTCGGAAGTGCCCGGCACCGAGTTGAGGACCCGTTGGCGGGCTGCCCCGGGGGCGCCGGCGCAGGCCGAGCGGGAGCTGGAGCGGGGGCTGCTGACCGCACGCGGGCTGGACCGGGTCCTGCGGGTCGCCTGGACCGTCGCCGACCTGCGGGGGCGGGACCGGCCCGAGGCGCCGGACGTGGCCGTGGCGCTGGAACTGCGCACCGGCATCTCCCGCGGGGCCATGTCGCTGACGGGGGCCGGAACATGACCGGCACCGAGGAGGAGTCGCTGGCCCGCGCGGCGCTGACCCGAGTGCTGGAGCCCGGGGACGCGCACGGCGGGCGCTGGATCCGGGAGCACGGCGCGGCGGGGCTGCTCCGGCTGCTGACGGGGCCGGAGGCGCAGTGGGGGCATCCGCCGTCCGGGGTGGGTCCGCAGCGGCTCGCGGCATACCGCAGGCGCGCGGCGCTGGCCGACCCCCGGCGGGACCTGGAGCTGGCCGCCCGGGCAGGGGCCCGCTTCGTGTTCCCCGGTGCGGCGGAGTGGCCGACGCAGTTGGACGACCTGGGGGACGAAAGGCCCGTCGGGCTGTGGCTGCGGGGCCGGCCGAACCTGCGCACCTGGGCGCTGCGTTCGGTGGCCGTGGTCGGGGCCAGGGCCTGCACCCCGTACGGCGCGCACATGGCGCAGACGCTGGCCGCCGGGCTCGCCGAGCGGGGCTGGGTCGTGGTCTCCGGCGCGGCCTTCGGCATCGACGGCGCCGCCCACCGCGGAGCCCTCGCCTCCGGCGGCGCGACGGCGGCGGTGCTCGCCTGCGGGGTGGACGTCGCCTATCCCCGCGGGCACAGCGGGCTCCTCGGCCGGATCGCCGGCCAGGGTCTGGTCGTGGGGGAGTTGCCGCCCGGCAGCCACCCCACGCCCAGCCGGTTCGTCCTGCGTAACCGGGTCATCGCCGCCCTCACCCGCGGCACCGTCGTGGTGGAGGCCGCACACCGCAGCGGTTCGTTGGTGACCGCCCGGCGGGCCCAGCGGCTCGGGCGGTTCACCATGGGTGTCCCCGGACCCGCCACCAGCGGGCTCTCGGCCGGTGTGCACGAGCTGCTGAGGGGAGAGGGCCTGCTGGTCACCGACGCAGCGGAGGTCGTCGAACTCGTCGGCTCCATGGGGGAGCTGGCGCCTGATCGGCGCGGCCCGGTGCTTGCCCGCGACCTGCTGGACCGGGACACGGCCCGCGTGCTCGAAGCGCTCCCGGCCGGCCGCGCGGCGGCCGCGGCCGAGCTGGCACTCGCCGCGGGCGTCGGCACCGATGAAGTCATCGGCAGACTGTACGAACTTCACTCTCTGGGGTTCGTCGAACGGCAGGGCGACGGCTGGCGGTTGGCCGGACGAACCGCTGGAGAGGGCACACAATCCGCGGTCCCACGGCGAGGCGCTCGTTGACCTGGGCACTTCCGGTGAAAGAGTGAAAGCGATGACAGACGCGGTCCTCCCGGTGGCGGTCGCCGGGACCGTGCGCGAGGCGCCGGTCCCGGGGCGCCCGCGCGAGCCGGGCCGCCCTCCGGCCCCCGCGCCATCCCGTACTCTTCGCGCACCGCGACTATTCCGTCACGCTACGCTCCCAAGGAATCCGGCTCCGGCAAAGGCGACGCATGCCCCAGCACACCTCAGGGTCCGACCGCGCTGCGGTGCCCCCCGCTGCCCGCGGCAGCGTGCGGTCCACCGCGCCCTCGTCCTTGGAGGGGCTGTGGCGCTCGTACAAGGACTCGGGTGACGAACGACTGCGGGAGCAGCTGATCCTGCACTACTCGCCCCTGGTGAAGTACGTGGCCGGCCGCGTCAGCGTGGGCCTGCCGGCCAACGTGGAGCAGGCCGACTTCGTCTCCTCCGGGGTCTTCGGGCTGATCGACGCCATCGAGAAGTTCGACATCGACCGCTCGATCAAGTTCGAGACGTACGCGATCACTCGGATCCGCGGCGCGATGATCGACGAACTGCGGGCACTGGACTGGATCCCCCGCTCGGTACGACAGAAGGCGCGGGCCGTGGAGCGGGCCTACGCCACGCTGGAGGCCCAGCTGCGGCGCACCCCGACGGAGGCCGAGGTCGCCGGGGAGATGGGGATCGGTGTGGAGGACCTCCACGCCGTCTTCAGCCAGCTGTCCCTGGCGAACGTGGTGGCCCTGGAGGAACTGCTGCACGTCGGCGGGGAGGGAGGCGACCGCCTCTCGCTCATGGACACGCTGGAGGACACCGCCGCCGACGACCCGGTCGAAGTGGCCGAGGACCGCGAATTGCGGCGCCTGCTGGCACGGGCCGTCAACACGCTGCCCGAGCGGGAGAAGACCGTGGTGACCCTCTACTACTACGAGGGACTCACCCTGGCCGAGATCGGCAACGTGCTGGGCGTCACCGAGAGCCGGGTCAGCCAGATCCACACCAAGTCCGTGCTGCAACTGCGCGCGAAGTTGGCGGATGTGGGGCGGTGAGCCCGCCGTACCTCCGTAGAGTGGACGTGTGCCCAGGATTCGAGCGGCCTCCGTGGCCGAGCACCGGTCGATGCAGCGCGGCGCCCTCTTGGACGCCGCGCGTTCCCTGCTGTCCGAAGGCGGTACGGAGGCACTGACCTTCCCCGCCCTGGCGGAGCGGACCGGGCTCGCCCGGTCCTCCGTGTACGAGTACTTCCGCTCCCGCGCGGCCGTGGTCGAAGAGCTGTGCGCCGTGGACTTCCCCGTGTGGGCCGCCGAGATCGAGGCGGCGATGGAGCGGGCCGGCACGCCGGAGGCGAAGGTCGAGGCCTACGTGCGCAGCCAGCTGGGCCTGGTGGGGGACCGCCGGCACCGGGCGGTCGTGGCGATCTCGGCCAGCGAGCTGGACGCCGGAGCCCGGGAGAAGATCCGCGCCGCGCACGGCGGGCTGATCGCGATGATCGTCGAGGCGCTGGCCGCCCTGGGACAGGAGCAGCCGAGGCTGGCCGCGATGCTGCTCCAGGGGGTCGTGGACGCGGCCGTGCGCCGCATCGAGCTGGGCGCCGCCGAGGATCCCGAGGTCATCACGGAGACGGCCCTGGCCATCGCCCTGCGGGGCGTCCGGGGCTGAGCCGCTCCCGGTAGCAGGCGTGGCGTGGGCCGGGACAGCAGCGTCAGCGGGTTGAGGTAGACCTCGCCCGCCAGCAGGCCCCAGTGCAGGCACGGCCCAGGACAGTGGGACCCTTCCGTAAGGACCGCCACCACCTGCCCGGCCGTGACCTGCTCACCCTCCGCGACCAGCGGCCGGACCGGCTCGTAGGTCGTGCGCAGGCCGCCCGGCAACGCCAGCGAGAGCACCCCGCGGCCCGCGACCTGTCCCGCGTGGTGGACCCGGCCGGCGGTGACCGCCCGCAGCCGCGCACCCACCGGGGCCGCCAGGTCCACCCCGCGGTGGCCGGCCGCGTACGGGGTCGGCGGCGGATCCCACCAGCGCAGCACCGACAGCGGCGCGGGCAGCGGGCGGGCCGCGGGGGCGGCCGGCGGGAGCGGGGACAGGGCCAGGAGCAGGCTGAGCAGCAGGGTCGTCATGCACCGCAGCGTCCCGCAACCCGCCCGGGCGGCGGGTCGGCCTGTGGACGGTCCGGGCACTGTGGACAACGGCGTCACCCGGCATACCGCCGGGTCCCGTACACTTCTTGTGGCGATCCGGGTCACCGGGTCGACTTCGCACGCCCCGGCACCAGCCCGAAACGGCCAGGTGACAGCGTCTCTCGGTCCCCTCAAGGGGGCAGGGCGCGGTGGGGCGTCAGGAACCAAACCGAGAAACCAAGGAGATGGCCATGGCCGTCGTCACGATGCGGGAGCTGCTGGAGAGCGGCGTCCACTTCGGTCACCAGACCCGCCGTTGGAACCCGAAGATGAAGCGCTTCATCTTCACGGAGCGCAACGGCATCTACATCATCGACCTGCTGCAGTCGCTGTCGTACATCGACCGCGCCTACGAGTTCGTGAAGGAGACCGTCGCGCACGGCGGCTCCATCATGTTCGTCGGTACCAAGAAGCAGGCCCAGGAGGCCATCGCCGAGCAGGCGACGCGCGTCGGCATGCCGTACGTCAACCAGCGCTGGCTGGGTGGCATGCTCACCAACTTCTCCACCGTCTACAAGCGCCTCCAGCGCCTGAAGGAGCTTGAGGCGATCGACTTCGAGGACGTCGCCGCCTCGGGTCTCACCAAGAAGGAGCTCCTGGTCCTCTCGCGCGAGAAGGCCAAGCTGGAGAAGACCCTCGGTGGTATCCGCGAGATGTCGAAGGTTCCCAGCGCCGTCTGGATCGTCGACACCAAGAAGGAGCACATCGCCGTCGGTGAGGCGCGCAAGCTGCACATCCCGGTCGTCGCGATCCTCGACACCAACTGCGACCCCGACGAGGTCGACTACAAGATCCCGGGCAACGACGACGCGATCCGTTCCGTCACCCTGCTCACCCGCGTGATCGCCGACGCCGTCGCCGAGGGCCTCATCGCCCGTTCCGGCGCTGCGACCGGCGACTCGAAGCCGGGCGAGAAGGCCGCCGCCGAGCCGCTCGCCGAGTGGGAGCGCGACCTGCTCGAGGGTGACAAGAAGGCCGACGACGCCGCTGAGGCCGCCCCGGCCGCCGAGGCCCCGGCTGCCGAGGCCCCGGCCGCCGACGCCGAGCAGGCCTGACCCACTGCGAGCGCCCGGCGTTCACGCGTCGGGCACTCACAGCACGGACGATGACGGCGGGGGAGCCGCGCCACGAGCGCGGCGCCTCCGCCGTTCACCCGTAGATCTACGACTTCGAGAGAGAATCACAGACTCATGGCGAACTACACCGCCGCTGACGTCAAGAAGCTCCGCGAGCTCACCGGCGCCGGCATGCTGGACTGCAAGAACGCGCTCGTGGACGCCGACGGTGACGTCGAGAAGGCCCAGGAAGCCCTCCGCATCAAGGGCCAGAAGGGCGTCGCCAAGCGCGAGGGCCGTTCTGCCGAGAACGGTGCCGTCGTCTCCCTCATCGCCGACGACAACACCTCGGGTGTCATCGTCGAGCTGAAGTGCGAGACCGACTTCGTCGCCAAGGGCGAGAAGTTCCTGGCCGTCGCCAACCAGCTGGCCGCGCACGTCGCCGCGACCTCCCCGGCCGACATCGAGGCGCTGCTCGCCTCCGAGATCGAGCCCGGCAAGACCGTCACCGCTTTCGTCGACGAGGCCAACGCCAACCTCGGCGAGAAGATCGTCCTGGACCGCTTCGCGCAGTTCACCGGCGGCTACGTGACCGCGTACATGCACCGCACGATGCCCGACCTGCCGTTCCAGATCGGCGTCCTGGTCGAGCTCGACAAGGAGAACGCCGAGGTCGCCCGCGGCATCGCGCAGCACATCGCCGCGTTCGCCCCGCAGTGGCTGTCCGCCGAGGACGTCCCGGCCGACAAGGTCGAGTCCGAGCGTCGCATCGCCGAAGAGGTCACCCGCGCGGAGGGCAAGCCCGAGGCTGCCATCGCGAAGATCGTCGAGGGTCGCGTCAACGGCTTCTTCAAGGACGCCACGCTGCTCGGCCAGGCCTACGCCCTGGACAACAAGAAGTCCGTCCAGAAGGTTCTGGACGAGGCCGGTGTCACCCTGAAGCGCTTCACCCGCATCAAGGTCGGCATCTGAGTCCGTCCGTACGCGACGGACACCGGACCCCGGTAGGGTCTGAAGCAGTCGTCCGCGCTTGCGCGAGACGACCGCAGATCTGACGAGGAGGCCATTGCCGTAGAGGGAACCGCGAGGACCCACCGGCAATGGCCTTCTTCGTATGTGCACGAGGAGATCTCCATGAATCAGGGCGTGGACCCCCACACCGCATCCGACGACAAGAGCGACCAGTTCAAGAAGGGCCGCCGCTTCATGCTGAAGCTGTCGGGCGAGGCCTTCTCCGGTGGCGGAGGACTGGGCGTCGACCCCGACGTCGTCCACGCCATCGCGCGTGAGATCGCCGCGGTGGTCCGCGACGGCGCGGAGATCGCCGTCGTGATCGGCGGCGGCAATTTCTTCCGAGGCGCCGAGCTCCAGCAGCGCGGCATGGACCGGGCCCGGTCCGACTACATGGGCATGCTCGGCACGGTCATGAACTGCCTCGCGCTCCAGGACTTCCTGGAGAAGGAGGGCATCGACTCCCGCGTTCAGACCGCCATCACCATGGGTCAGGTCGCGGAGCCGTACATCCCGCTGCGCGCCGTGCGCCACCTGGAGAAGGGCCGTGTCGTCATCTTCGGCGCCGGCATGGGCATGCCCTACTTCTCCACCGACACCACGGCCGCCCAGCGCGCCCTGGAGATCGATGCCGAGGCCCTCCTCATGGGTAAGAACGGCGTCGACGGGGTCTACGACTCCGACCCGAAGAAGAACCCGGACGCGGTGAAGTTCGACGCGCTGGAGTACGGCGAGGTCCTCTCGCGCGACCTCAAGGTCGCCGACGCCACCGCGATCACCCTCTGCCGTGACAACAAGCTGCCCATCCTCGTCTTCGAGCTGCTCGCCGAGGGCAATATCGCCCGCGCCGTCAAGGGTGAGAAGATCGGCACGCTCGTCAGCGACGAAGAGCCCCGGGCCTGAGCAGTTCGCTGCTGGTCCGGGCGGCCCGAACCGGCCCGCCCGCCCGCCTGAACCATCCATTCAAGACATGCAGGAGCACGTGGTGATCGAAGAAATCCTCCTCGAGGCCGAGGAGAAGATGGAGAAGGCCGTCGTCGTCGCGAAGGAGGACTTCGCCGCGATCCGCACCGGCCGTGCGCACCCGGCGATGTTCAACAAGATCGTCGCCGACTACTACGGCGCCATCACGCCCATCAACCAGCTCGCCTCCTTCGCGGTTCCCGAGCCGCGCATGGCCATCGTGACGCCGTTCGACGCGTCCGCGCTGCGCAACATCGAGCAGGCCATCCGCGACTCCGACCTCGGTGTCAACCCGAGCAACGACGGCCGCATCATCCGGGTGACCTTCCCCGAGCTGACCGGGGAGCGCCGCAAGGAGTACATCAAGGTCGCCAAGAACAAGGCCGAGGACTCCAAGGTCTCCATCCGCTCCGTCCGCCGCAAGGCGAAGGACGCCCTCGACAAGCTCGTCAAGGACAAGGAGGCGGGCGAGGACGAGGTCCGTCGCGCGGAGAAGGAGCTCGACGACACCACCGCGAAGTACGTCGCGCAGGTGGACGAGCTCCTCAAGCACAAGGAAGCCGAGCTCCTCGAAGTCTGATGAACGACTCTTCCTGGCAGCCGGAGCCGGTTCCGGCGGGTCCCGCATACGATGCGCAGGTGGGCCCGCACACTCGGCCCATGCCCATCGTGCCCGATGCCGCCGGCCGTGACTTCGACGACCGGGAAGCACGCGGTCGGGGGGCCGCCCTGGACGGCGGCTCCCCCTTCCGCGCCGATACGCCGCCGCAGGAGCCCATGCCCAGCCCCCCGCCTCCGCATGCCGAGCACCCGCAGGACTCCTCCCCTCCGCCGCAGAAGAAGCGCGCGGGGCGGGATCTGCGTGCCGCGATAGGGGTGGGCGTCGGTCTCGGTGCGGTGATCTTCGCCTCGCTCCTGATCGTCAAGGCCGTCTTCGTCGGCGTGATCGTCGTCGCGGTCGTCGTCGGCCTGTGGGAGCTCACCTCCCGGCTGCAGGAGAAGAAGGGCATCAAGGCCCCTCTGGTCCCGCTCGCCGTCGGCGGCGCGGCCATGGTCATCGCCGGATACGTCCGGGGGGCCGAGGGCGCCTGGGTGGCCATGGCGCTGACCGTGCTGGCCGTCCTGGTCTGGCGGATGACCGACCCCCCCGAGGACTACCTCAAGGACGTCACGGCGGGCGCCTTCGCGGCCTTCTACGTGCCCTTCCTGGCCACCTTCGTCGCGATGCTGCTCACCGCAGACGACGGGCCGCAGCGCGTGATCACCTTCCTGCTCCTGACCGTGGTCAGCGACACCGGGGCCTACGCGGTCGGCTGGCGCTTCGGGAAGACCAAGCTCGCGCCGCGCATCAGCCCCGGGAAGACCCGCGAGGGACTGTTCGGCGCGGTGGCCTTCGCCATGGCCGCCGGCGCGCTCTGCATGGAGTTCCTGATCGACGGCGGAGCCTGGTGGCAGGGCCTGCTGCTCGGCCTCGCGGTCGCGGTCAGCGCCACCCTGGGAGACCTGGGCGAGTCGATGATCAAGAGGGACCTTGGCATCAAGGACATGGGCACCCTGCTGCCGGGGCACGGCGGCATCATGGACCGGCTGGACTCGCTGCTGCCCACCGCACCGGTGGTGTGGCTGCTGCTGGCTGCTTTCGTCGGCACCGGCTGACCGGTCCCGGTCGGGTTATCCTGGAGGGCGCGCCGCGTGTACGCGGCGCGCCCTTTCCGTCCAGCGGCCGAGCCGCGGACCGGCCCTGCACGCGCGGGGTGACCCCCACCCCGTCGTACTGAGGAGTACCGCATGGCCCCCCGTCCCGCTCCGGGTGAGCTCACCTTCGTCGCTCCCCGCGGGGCCAAGAAGCCGCCCCGGCACCTCGCCGACATGACCCCGGCCGAGCGCCGCGAAGCGGTCGCCGCCATCGGCGAGAAGCCCTTCCGGGCCAAGCAGCTCTCCCAGCACTACTTCGCCCGCTACGCGCACGACCCCGCCGAGTGGACGGACATCCCCGCCGGCTCCCGGACCAAGCTCCAGCAGGAGCTCCTCCCGGACCTGATGAGCGTCATCCGGCACATCAGCTGCGACGACGACACCACCCGCAAGACCCTGTGGAAGCTGCACGACGGCACACTCGTCGAGTCCGTGCTGATGCGCTATCCCGACCGGGTCACCATGTGCATCTCCTCGCAGGCCGGCTGCGGCATGAACTGTCCGTTCTGTGCCACCGGCCAGGCTGGTCTGGACCGCAACCTCTCCACCGCCGAGATCGTGCACCAGATCGTCGACGGCATGCGCGCCCTGCGCGACGGCGAGGTGCCCGGCGGCCCCGCCCGGCTGTCGAACATCGTCTTCATGGGCATGGGCGAGCCCCTGGCCAACTACAACCGCGTCGTCGGCGCCATCCGCCGGCTCACGGACCCGGAGCCCGACGGCCTCGGTCTGTCCCAGCGCGGCATCACGGTCTCCACGGTCGGCCTGGTCCCGGCCATGCTGCGGTTCGCCGACGAGGGCTTCAAGTGCCGCCTCGCGGTCTCGCTGCACGCGCCGGACGACGAGCTGCGCGACACCCTGGTCCCGGTGAACACCCGCTGGAAGGTCCGCGAGGTCCTCGACGCGGCCTGGGAGTACGCCGAGAAGTCCAGCCGCCGGATCTCGATCGAGTACGCCCTGATCCGCGACATCAACGACCAGGCCTGGCGCGGCGACCTCCTGGGACGGCTGCTCAAGGGCAAGCGCGTGCACGTCAACCTGATCCCGCTGAACCCGACCCCCGGATCCAAGTGGACCGCCTCGCGGCCCGAGGACGAGAAGGCTTTCGTGGAGGCCATCGCCCGCCACGGCGTGCCCGTGACCGTACGGGACACCCGGGGCCAGGAGATCGACGGCGCGTGCGGCCAGCTGGCCGCTTCGGAGCGCTGACGTCCGCTTCTGACCGGTCCCATTCGGCCACGAGGTACCCTGTGGCCGAACCAATTGCATATTCCGACAGGGGAGCGCCACAGCGCTGAGAGTGCGGTATCCGTCATCCGCAGACCCTCTGAACCTCGCCCCGGTCATTCGGGGTAGGAAGTTCGGTCACCACTCAAGCTGTTGCGCCCTGCCCGGCGTCCGCTCCCACAGAGCGCCGGGCAGGGCCGCGTCTTCTCCTGGTCATCCCAGGAGGAATCACCAGTGAGCACCACCAGGAAGATCGCGGGCGCTGCGCTCGCGGCCGCGCTGGGCGTCACCACGCTCAGCGCCTGCGGCGGCGGCGACGCCAAGGACAAGGCCGCGGGCACCAGCGACGCCCCGAAGTCCAAGACCGTCACGCTCGTCTCCCACGACTCCTTCAACGTGACCGAGTCGGTCCTCAAGGAGTTCGAGCAGCAGAGCGGTTACACCGTCAAGGTGCTGAAGTCCGGTGACGCCGGCGCCGCCCTGAACCAGGAGATCCTCACCAAGGGCTCCCCCCGCGGCGACGTCTTCTTCGGCGTCGACAACACCCTGCTCTCGCGTGCCCTCGACAACGGCATCTTCACCCCGTACGAGGCCAAGGGCCTGGCCGACGTGAAGCCCGAGTACGTGCTCGACAGCGAGCACCGGGTCACCCCGGTCGACACCGGCGACATCTGCGTCAACTACGACAAGGCCTACTTCGCCGACAAGAAGATCGCCCCGCCGCAGACGCTCGACGACCTGACCAAGCCCGAGTACAAGAACCTGCTGGTGGTCGAAAACGCCGCGACGTCCTCTCCCGGCCTCGGATTCATGCTCGCCTCCGTCGGCAAGTACGGCGAGGAGGGCTGGCAGGACTACTGGAGCAAGCTGAAGGCCAACGGCGTCGAGGTCGTCGACGGCTGGGAGCAGGCCTACAACGAGCGCTTCTCCGGATCCGCGGGCGGTAAGAAGGCCAAGGGCGACCGCCCCCTGGTCGTCTCCTACGCCTCCAGCCCGCCGGTCGAGGTGCTGTACGGCGAGCCGCAGCCGGCCGAGGCCCCCACAGGCGTCGCCACCGGCACCTGCTTCCGCCAGACCGAGTTCGCGGGCCTGCTCAAGGGCGCGAAGAACGAGGAGGGTGGCAAGGCCCTCGTGGACTTCCTGATCAGCAAGAAGTTCCAGGAGGACATGCCGCTCCAGATGTTCGTGAACCCCGTGACCAAGGACGCCGCGCTGCCGGAGCTGTTCACCAAGCACGGCGTGGTGGTCGACAAGCCGGAGAACGTGGCACCGGAGACCATCGCCAAGAACCGTGAGCAGTGGGTCAAGGCATGGACCGCACTGGTCGTGAAGTAGCCGCCACGAAGGAGCCGGGAGCGGCGTCGGCCGACGACGCCGCCCCGGTCCCCGGACCGGGGCGGGCACCCGGGCGGGGCGGGAGCGGGCGGGCCACCGCCGTCCGCCTCGCCCTGATGGCCGCCCCCCTCGCCTTCTTCGGGCTGTTCTTCGCCTACCCCGTCGCGGCGATCGTCGGCCGCGGCCTCAAGACCGACACCGGATGGCAGTTCGGCCGGATCGGCGAGGTCCTGTCCCGGCCCGACATTGCCGGCGTGCTCTGGTTCACCACCTGGCAGGCGTTCGCCTCCACCGCGCTCACCTTGCTGATCGCGCTCCCCGGCGCGTACGCCTTCGCACGCCTGGAGTTCCCCGGCAAACAGCTGCTGCGGGCGGTGGTGACCGTGCCGTTCGTGCTCCCGACCGTGGTCGTGGGCACCGCCTTCCTCGCTCTGCTCGGGCGCGGCGGCATGCTGGAGGAGCTGGCGGGCGTCCGGCTCGACACCACCGTCTGGGCGATCCTGCTCGCCCACGTCTTCTTCAACTACGCCGTCGTCGTCCGTACCGTCGGCGGCCTGTGGGCCCAGCTCGATCCGCGCCAGGAGGAGGCCGCCCGGGTGCTGGGCGCCGGCCGGTTCGCCGCCTGGCGGCGGGTGACGCTGCCCGCGCTGGCCCCGGCCGTGGCCGCGGCCTCCCTGATGGTGTTCCTCTTCACCTTCAGCTCCTTCGGCGTCGTGCTGATCCTGGGCGGACCCGCCTACTCCACCCTGGAGGTGGAGGTCTACCGGCAGACCGCGCAGCTGCTGGACCTGCCGACGGCGGCCGTGCTGACGATGGTGCAGTTCGCCGCCATCGGCGCGATCCTCGCCCTGCACGCCTGGACGGTGCGTCGGCGCGAGACCGCACTGCGCCTGGTCGACCCGGGCCGTACCGCGCACCGGCCGCACGGTGGGGCGCAGCACACCCTCCTGGGCGGGGTCCTGCTCACCATCGGGCTGCTGATCGTGGCGCCGCTGGCCGTGCTCGTCGAGCGGTCCTTCGACACCCCCGGTGGCTACGGCCTCGGCTTCTACCGGGCCCTGCAGGACGCCGGCGCCGGCGGCGGCACCTTCCTGGTACCGCCGCTGGAGGCGATCTGGAACTCCCTGCAGTACGCGCTCGCCGCCACCGCGGTCGCCCTGGTCGTCGGGGGACTCGCGGCCGCGGCCCTGACCAGGCGCGGCGGCCGCTTCGTACGCGGCTTCGACGCGATGCTGATGCTCCCGCTGGGGGTGTCCGCCGTGACGGTCGGCTTCGGCTTCCTGATCACCCTGGACGAGCCGCCGCTGGATCTGCGGACCTCGTGGATCCTGGTGCCGCTGGCCCAGGCCCTGGTCGGCGTGCCCTTCGTCGTACGGACCATGCTGCCGGTACTGCGCGCGGTGGACGGACGGCTGCGGGAGGCCGCCGCCGTGCTGGGCGCGTCACCGCTGCGCGCCTGGCGGGAGGTGGACCTGCCGCTGGTGCGGCGGGCGCTGCTGATCGCGGCCGGGTTCGCCTTCGCCGTGTCGCTGGGGGAGTTCGGCGCGACCGTCTTCATCGCGCGGCCGGACCGGCCGACGCTGCCGGTGGCCGTGGCGCGGCTGCTGGGACGGGCCGGCGAACTGAACTACGGGCAGGCGATGGCCCTGAGCACCATCCTGATGCTGGTGTGCGCGGTCTCCCTGCTGGCGCTGGAGCGGCTGCGTCCCGACAAGACCTCCGGAGAGTTCTGATGACCCTGCTTCAGCTGGAAGGGGTGTCGGTCCGCTTCGGCGAGCGCGCGGTCGTCGACTCCGTGGACCTGACGGTGGACGAGCACGAGACCGTGTGCGTGCTGGGTCCGAGCGGCAGCGGGAAGTCCACACTGCTGCGGGTGGTGGCCGGGCTCCAGCAGGTGTCCGGGGGACGCGTGCTGCTGGACGGCGCCGACCAGGCCGCCGTACCCGTGCACCGGCGCGGCGTGGGCCTGATGTTCCAGGACCACCAGCTCTTCCCGCACCGCGATGTCGGCGCGAACGTCTCCTTCGGCCTGCGGATGCGCGGCGGCGGCCGTGCCGGGGGCCGCCGGACGTACCCCGACCGGGTCGCCGAACTGCTCGAACTGGTGGGGCTCCCCGGGGCACAGGGCCGCGCCGTGGCCTCCTTGTCCGGGGGAGAGCAGCAGCGGGTGGCGCTGGCCCGGGCCCTGGCGCCCTCGCCGCGGCTGTTGATGCTCGACGAACCGCTCGGCCAGCTGGACCGGGGGCTGCGGGAGCGGCTCGTGGTCGAGCTGCGAGGGCTGTTCTCACGCCTGGGCACGACGGTCCTGGCCGTCACGCACGACCAGGGGGAGGCCTTCGCGCTGGCCGACCGGGTGGTGGTGATGCGGGATGGCCGGATCGCTCAGGCCGGAACGCCACTTGAGGTGTGGCAGCGGCCCGCCTCGGAGTTCGTGGCACGCTTCCTGGGCTTCGAGAACGTGGTCGCGGCGACGGTGACGGGCGCGGTCGCCGCGACCGCGTGGGGCCGGGTCCCGGTCCCGGCCGGCTCCCCCGAAGGGGAACAGCGGCTGCTGGTCCGCCCGGCGGGAGTCGTGCTCCGCGAGGAGGCGGGCCTGGGCTGTGAGGTGGTGTCCCGGACCTTCCGCGGCACGCACGTCGGCCTGCGGCTGCGGCCGGGGAGCGGCCCGGTACTGGAGGCGGAGTGCGGACTGGCGGGGGCCCCGGCCGTCGGCGACCGGGTCGCCGTGGCCTTCACCCCCGCCGAGGTGGTCGTCCTCCCGCCGGGCGATCGGTAGGACGGGCTCAGGCCGCCTTCGGCAGGATGCCGTCGCAGGCGATGGGCAAGTGCCGGGGTCCGCGGAGCACCGCGTTCTGGCGGTACGGGGGCGGGTCCTCCAGCAGCCGGGGGTTGTCCAGTCGGCGGGCCAGCGCGCTCAGTGCCAGCTGCGCCTCCTGCCGGGCGAGCGGGGCGCCGAAGCAGCTGTGGATGCCGCTGCCGAGGCCGAGGTGCTGGTTGTCCTTGCGGTCGGGGTCGAAGCGGTCGGGGTTCTCGAAGCGCTTCGGGTCGCGGTTGCCGGACGCCAGGACCAGCCACAGTGAGGCGCCCTTGGGAATGGAGACCCCCGCGACCTCGATGTCGCAGAGCGTGGAGCGCTGCGGTACGAGCTGCACCGGCGGCTCGTACCGCAGGAGCTCTTCCACGATCGGGACCGACAGGGCGGGGTCCTCGCGCAGCCGCTGCAGGACGTCCGGGTGGCGCAGCAGGGTCAGCATCCCGTTCGTGATCAGGTTGACCGTGGTCTCGTGACCGGCGATCAGCAGCAGCGCGGAGGTGCTGAGCGCCTCCATCGTGGTCATCGCGCCGTCCGGGCCGTCCGAGGTCGCCAGCTGGGACAGCATGTCGTCGCCGGGGTTCTTGCGCCGCTCCTCGATCAGCCCGGCCAGGTACATGCCCAGCTCCATGCGGGCATCTGTCATGCTCTTGGCCCGCTGGCCGGGGTCCCCGTCCGGATCGGGGTCCAGGCTGGCGGCCAGGGTGTCCGCCCAGACGTGGAAGCGCGGTTCGTCCTCGCGCGGGACTCCGAGCAGCCGGCAGATCACCGAAACCGGGAACGGGTACGCGAACTGGTCGACCAGGTCGACCCGGTCCAGCGTCCCGGAGGTGCCGATGCCGTCGATGAGACCGTCCACGAGGCCGTGGAGTTCGTCGCGCATGTCGTGCACCCGGCGCGGGGCGTGCGGCGGCCCGAACGGACGGTTGGTGATCCTCCGCAGGCGGTCGTGGTCCGGCGGGTCCAGCCTGAGGAAGGAGGGCGGCAGGTCCGCCCCCTCCTCGTCGGCCGACTGTCCCAGCGGATCGTCACCGGTGGCCTTCAGGTTGCGTGCGTCCGAGCTGATCCTCGGGTCGTGCAGCAGGCTCCGGATCTCGTAGTAGGTGCTGACCACGTACGGACCGTCCCCATCGTGGGACACCGGGGTCTTGCGGAGCTCTTCGTAGAGCGGATACGGGTCGGCCCGGTTCGCGTAGTCGATGATCTCCCGCAGCAGGGCTTGTGTCATGACGGGTCCTCGTGGTCCTCGGGGCGGTCGCGGCGCGGTCAGCGCCCGGGGGTGAAGGTCATCTTGCGGTCGGCCGGCGAGTAGCCGCTGAGGGTGATGGTCGGGCCGTGGGTCGGCACCGAGGGGTCGGGGAAGTCCGCCGGTACCGGCTTGTTCCCCTCCGGCCTGCGGTCCACCGTGGAGAACGGCGGCGGGAACGGCGCGGTGCTTTCGATCTGGTGCTCGTAGAACGGCAGCCAGCGGCAGTTGTCGAAGGTCACGGCCGCGATCACCCGCCCCTGGTAGCCGTAGACGGCCGCGAACCGGCGCTCGGCCGGCGAGCCCTGCGTGATCATGATCTCGGTGCCCATCGGCGGCACCCCGACCGACTTGATGTTCACGCCGAACTGCGAGGACCAGAAGGCCGGCACCCACAGGTGGGGGCGGCGGTCCGCGCTCACGCTGAGCATGTTGTGCGCGGCGGTGTCGGCCTGTGCGACGGCGTTGCCCCAGTGCTCCAGGGACAGGAACTGGTAGCCGAACAGGGCGTGCGGGGAACGTGCCACGTCTCCCGCCACGTAGATGTCGTCGGTGACGATGCCCCGGACGTCGAAGGCCCGGCAGCCCGCGTCGCAGGCGATGCCCCGGGGGCCGGCGCCCAGTCCGGAACCGGCGAGCCACTCGGTGTTGCGCTGCGCACCGAGGGAGACGACCACCACGTCCGCCTCGACGGTGGCGCCGTCGGACAGGTGGGCGGCGCGGACCCGCCCGGAGGGGTCGCCCTCCAGGGCGGTGACCATGACACCGGTGCGCAGGTCGACCTCGTGCTCGCGGTGCATCTCGGCCGCCACCTCGCCGATCACCCCGCCGAGCGCGCCGACGAGCGGAGCGGAGCCCCGTTCGGCGACGGTCACGTTCAGACCGCGTTCCCGGCAGGCGGAGGCGATCTCGGACCCGGTGAACCCGGCTCCGATGACGACCACCCGGCGTGGGCTGTCGGTGAGGGCGCGCTGCAGTCCCACGGCGTCGTCGCGGGTGCGCAGGACGAAGACCCCGTCGAGGGAGGCTTCCTCCGCGTTGGGCCAGGGCCGGGCGCGCACGCCGGTGGCGATCAGCAGTCGGTCGTACTCGACCTCGTCGCCGTTGCCGAGCCGGACCCGGCGGGCGGCCATGTCCAGGCCCGTCGCGGGCACTCCGAGCCGCCAGTCGGCGTCGATCGCCCGGCGGCGGGGGAGCGTCGTGTGGTCCGCCACCGCGTTGCCCAGCAGGACCTGCTTGGACAGCGGGGGCCGGTCGTAGGGCTCGTGGGGTTCGTCGCCGATCAGCGTGAGCGAACCGGCGAACCCCTTCTCCCGCATGGTCTCGGCGGCCCGGAGCCCCGCGAGCGAAGCGCCGACGATGACGATGCGGCCTTCGCGCTTGAGGTGCTCCAGGGCGCCGTCGTGTGCGCCGGCAGTGGTCACCGCGGGCCTCCGGAGGGAGCGCTGGAACCGGCGGCGTCCGCGGCCGGCATGTTCGCCATGTCCTCGTCCGTGAGTTCGAGGAGGATGGCCTGGACCGGGCACGCGGCCACGGCGCGCAGTACGTCCTCACGCTGCTCGGGCGGTGCCTCCGGGTTGTAGAGGAGCGACTCGTCGCCGTGCATGGCGAAGACGTCCGGAGCGAGGAAGGCGCACTGGGCGTATCCCTGACAGCGGTTCAGGTCGACGACAAGCCTCATGACAGATCCGCCTTTCCCTCGGCTCCTGCGTCCCCGTCGCCCCCCGTGCCCTCCCTTTCACCAGCATGCACGTCGGGTCCGTCGGCCGCCTGCCGAGGTGTGCAGGCACAGGTCAGGGCGGGTCCGACCGGTCTGTCGGGCCGGCCGGACCCGCGGGTGCGGTGTCGCGGCGGGCGCGCAGGATGTACACGCTGACGATCAGCGCCCAGGCGGGGAACAGCAGCTCGGACCAGGGCACGCCGGAACCCACCACGATCAGGGCCAGCCCGATGACCGTGCCCAGCAGGGTCAGCGGCCGGGGGAAGGCGCCGAGCATCCGCGCGATGGTGGAGGTCGCCAGGACGAAGACGGCCGCGACCCGCATGGCGTAGGTCGCGAGGAGGGTGTAGGCGTAATGGCGGCCGAAGTCGGAGGGCGCCCCCTCGCTGAGCACGGTGCCGGCCGCCGCGGCGGCGGCGAACAGGGTGGCGACGAAGACGAAGCCGCTGCCGAGGAACACGGTGGCGACGAAACGGTCCTCCGCGTCGCCGGTGTGCGTGCGCAGGGCCCCCATGAACCACAAGAAGAAGATGCCCGCAAAGGGCACGATCTCCAGCGACACCTGCACGGCCCAGCGGTGGTCCGGGGCGATCGTCGCGTCGGCGCCGCCGGAGGGGATGGCGATCCGCATCAAGGCGATCGCCGTCGCCAGCAGCAAGGCGAAGGCGACTCCCGCCATTCCGGCCGCGCGCCGTGTCTTGAACCGGTCGGTCCTGCGTTCCACACGTCCCTCACTCTCTCCCCAGGTCCAGCAAGCGGCAGACGCTGCCGTGCCACCACCGGGGACGGCCGGCCGGGTGACGGCCGGCCGGGAGAGCGGGGACCGGGCGTCAGCCGACCGGCTCCGGCTCCGGCACCGGGGCCGGCTCCTCGGCGCCTTCGTGCTTGCCGTACCAGGCCACCGCCACCGCGCCGGTCACGGCCATGACGAAACCGACCACCGCCAGCCAGGCCAGGCCCGGGCGCGAGGCGTCACCGAGCCAGAGCACGCCGATCGCCCCGGGCAGGACCGTCTCGCCCACGACGAGGGCGGCGGTGGCTCCGTTCACCGAGCCGATCTGCAGCGCGACGGTGTGCAGGTACATGCCGCCGACGCCGGCCAGCAGGATGGCGTAGAGGGCCGGGTCGGTGAGGAGGGTGCCGAGGTCGAACGGGTCGACGCCGTCGAGGATGCGGACGCCGACGCCGAGCGCGCCGAATCCCAGCCCCGACAGCAGGCCCGCCAGGATCGCGGCCCCGCCGCCCAACAGGCGGACGGCCACCGTGCCGCCCACCATCAGCAGTGCGGTGATCCCCAGCAGCCACCAGTGCGTGGACATGGGCGCGTGGTGGCCGCCCTCGTGGCCGGCCGCCGTCGCCAGCAGCACCAGCGCGGTGCACACGACACCGATGGAGGCCCATTCCCGGCGGGTCAGCCGGATGCCGAGCATCTTCACGCTCAGGACGGCCGTGATGACCAGGTTGGCACTGATCACGGTCTGGGAGAGGAAGAGCGGAAGGAGGCGGGCGGCCAGGGCACCGAGCCCGAAGCCGACGAAGTCCAGGATGGTTCCGACGATGAACTCCCAGGTCATCGCCGCCTTCGCGGTGGACGAGAGATTCGGGCCGCCGTGGGCGGTCACCCCGGCGGCGGCCGGGGACGTCCGGGCGGCACGGCGCGATCCGACGGCTTGCAGCACGGATCCCGTGCCGTAGCAGATGGATGCCGCGACAGCGGTCAGCAAGCCTATGAGCACCGATGGCTCCGTTCACGTCTGGCAGGTTTTGCGGTACCTCTGCCAGACGTGGGAACGGGCCCGGAAGTTGCCTGTGGAGCTCAGCTCATCGAAGCGAGCACGTCGGGGACCTCGTCCACCGAGTCGACGAGCGCGATCCGCGACTCCATCGCCCGGCCCCGGGCCAGCGCCGTCAGCAGGGGCCAGGCCGGCAGATGCTCGGTCCAGTGGCTGCGGCCGACCAGGACCATCGGTGCCGGCTCGCCACGGGATCCGTAGTAGTTCGGCGTCGCGTCGTCGAATATCTCCTGGACGGTGCCGGCCGCGCCGGGCAGGAACACCACGCCCGCCGTGGACCGGGCCAGCAGCCCGTCCTCCCGGGTGGCGTTCGCGAAGTACTTGGCGATGTGCGCCGCGAAGGCGTTCGGCGGCTCGTGTCCGTAGAACCAGGTGGGGATGCCCACCGAGTCGCCGCCGCCGGGCCAGCGCTCCCGTACGGAGAAGGCCGCGCGCGCCCAGTCGGACACCGACGGCTCGAAGGACGGAGCCTTGGCCAGCAGTTCCAGGGACTCCGCGAGGGCCTCGTCCGGGGCCGGTGCCAGGTAGGCGCCCAGGTTGGCGGCCTCCATCGCGCCGGGGCCGCCGCCCGTGGCCACGGTCAGCCCGGACCGGGTCAGGGTCCGGCCGAGTTCCGCGGCGTCGCGGTAGTCCGCACTGCCCCGGGACATGGCGTGGCCGCCCATCACACCCACCACACGGGCGGCGGCGAGGTGTTCGTCGAGGGCGTCGGAGACCGCGTCGTCGTGGACGGAGCGCAGCATCGAGGAGAAGACGTCACGGTCGGCCGCGGTCTCCTGGAACCATGCGTACGTCGTGGCGTCCGGGGTCGCCTCGTAGCCGTCCGGCAGCCCCTCGAAGAGCTCCTCCGGCGTGTAGAGCAGGCTCCGGTACGGGTTGAAGGGCAGGTCGGGAACGGGCGGGAAGACCAGGGCGCCGTCCGCGCGCACCTTGGACGAGGCATCGGGCTCCATCGCGCAGCCCAGGAAGACGGCCGCCGAGGTGTCGGCGGCCAGCAGGGCGAACGTCCGGTCCAGCAGGCTGACCGACTGGATCCGGTAGCCGCTGAGCGAGCCGCCTGCCACGACCTGGTCGAATTCGGCGAGCGTCTCGATCTCGATGTCTGCGTTGACCATTCGGCCCACCCTAAGGGCTGGATCCCTCAGCGGGTCAGCGCCAGCGACGTCAGCTGCGCCACACCCCAGGTGAGCGGTACGCACACGGCCACCAGCGCGGCGGCCCGCAGCCCCGCCGCGGTACGCAGGACCCGTGCGGGGGCTGCCGGATCGGGCATCGCCCCGCGTCCGGCGGACTCGGTCCGGCGGCTTTCCACGGCGGATGTGAGAAGGGTCGCTGCGGCGCACAGCGCCACCAAGGCGGCGGCCGGCCAGGCCAGCGGACCGAGCGGCACGTGGAGTCCGCCCCGGTCCCGCAGGGCGAGGGCCGTCAGGGCCCCGGCGGCCACGGAGCACAGCACGCCCAGCGGCGGCCCGATGCGGGAGGCCTGTCGTTGCAGGGACCGTCCGGCCAGTAGCCGGAGCGCGCCCGGGCGGACGGCCTGCACCAGGCTTCCGCAGGCGTAGGCCAGACCGGGTCCCGCGAGGGCGAGCCCGGCGGCGGTCAGCGTCCAGCCCGCGAGGACCCCGCCGCCGTTCCGGCCGGCGTAGGCCTCGGTGGCGAGCCCGCAGGCGGTGAGCGCGATGCCCCAGGGCAGGGCGGTCTGCGGAGCCAGCTGCCGGTGCGGACGCAGCGCGAGGACGGTGGCGGCCGACGCCGTCAGCGGGACGAGGGCCAGCAGCGTCAGGGCGGACGCGACGGGCAGCGGCTGCTCGGCGTGCAGGAGCAGGGCGCCGGAGCCGTCGAACGGCAGGCCGGAGAGGTCCCCGCGCAGGTGCAGGAAGAGGGCCAGGGCCAGGGCGCTGCCCAGGGCGCAGGCGACGGCCGTGGAGATCGCGGCGGTCAGGGCCAGGCGTACGGGTCCCAGTCCGGCGGCGTCCAGTCCCGCGCGGGGCCGGGTGGCCGGGTCGGCCCGGGCGACGGCGACGGCGAAGTGAACCGTCGCGGCCAGCGGGACCAGCGCCCACAGCAGGCGGGGGAACGATCCGGCGGGCCGGGCCATGGCTCCGGCGAGTACGTAGAGCAGCAGGAACCCGGTCCCGGCCGAGGCGGTGGCGACGAGCAGCCGCCGCAGCTGGACGAGGGGCCGGGAGCCGCGGGCTAGGCGGAGAGCGAGCACGCTGCCTGGCCCTCCGGAGTGTCGGGGAGCGGGGACGCGGAGGTGTCCACCGTGAGGTGGCCGTCGACCAGGGGCAGGCGGCGGTCCGCGACGGCCGCCGTGGCCTCGTCGCCGGTGGCCAGCAGCACGGTGATCCCGTGGGAGCGGGCCGCGGTGGTGAGCGCCCGCAGGAGCAGGGCCCGGTCGGCCCGGTGCAGCGGGGCCGTGGGCTCGTCCGCGTAGATCACCGAGGGCACGTGGACCAGGGCCCGGGCCAGGGCGACCCGCTGGCACTCGGCCCGGGTCAGGGCCGCCGGACGCTTGCGAGCGAGGGCACCGATGTCGAGCCGGTCGAGCCAGGCGCAGGCGGCGTGCTTGGCGCTGCGGTGGGAGGCCCCGGCGAGCAGCAGCGGCAGGGCGGCGTTCTCCCAGATCTTCAGCTCGGGCAACAGCCCCGGTTCGGGACCGAGCCAGCCGAAGCGGTCGCGCCGCAGGCGCTCGCGGGACAGCTCTCCCAGGGTGTGCACGGGGACGCTGTTGAACCAGACCTCGCCCTCGGAGGGGAGCAGCTGCCCGGACAGGCAGCGCAGCAGCGTGGTCTTGCCGCTGCCGCGGGGTCCGGTCAGGGCCACGATCTCGCCCTGGCGGACTCCGAGGGAGACACCGACGAGAGCGGGCGCACCGTCGTGCGCGTAGTGAAGGGACCGAGCCCAGAGCACGTCGTTGTCCGGCGGGGCATTCTCCGGTGGGGCCACCATGGCGTACACCTCCGTCCGAGGGAACGAAACGGAGCCCTTCCGGTCACTGGCGCCGCAATGAGATGTAAAGAGATGAACCGCTTGAATGCTGACAGCACGCGGCCCGGACCCCCGCGTTCTCACTCGAACGGAGGATCCGGGCCGGGTGTTCGGACGGTCGCGCCCCGGGCTGGCCGACGGTCGTGCCCGAGGGCTGTCTAGGGACCGGTCAGAGCTTGGTCCAGGCCTCGGTGAGCACCGAGCGCAGGATGCCCTCGATCTCGTCGAAGGTGCCCTGGTCCGCCGTCAGCGGCGGCGCCAGCTGGATGACCGGGTCGCCGCGGTCGTCGGCCCGGCAGTACAGGCCGTTCTCGAAGAGCGCCTTGGAGAGGAAGCCGTAGAGCACGCGCTCGGTCTCCTCGTCCGTGAAGGACTCCTTCGTGACCTTGTCCTTGACGAGCTCGATGCCGTAGAAGTAGCCGTTGCCGCGGACGTCGCCGACGATCGGCAGGTCGTGCAGCTTCTGCAGCGTCTGCAGGAAGGCGCTCTCGTTGTCCAGCACGTGCTGGTTGAGGCCTTCCTTGTCGAAGATGTCGAGGTTGGCGAGGGCCACGGCGGAGGACACCGGGTGTCCGCCGAAGGTGTAGCCGTGCAGGAAGGTGTTCTCGCCCTTGTAGAACGGCTCGGCGATGCGGTCCGAGACGATGCAGGCGCCGATCGGGGAGTAGCCCGAGGTCATGCCCTTGGCGCAGGTGATCATGTCCGGCACGTAGCCGAACTTGTCGCAGGCGAACATCGTGCCGAGGCGGCCGAAGGCGCAGATCGTCTCGTCGGAGACGAGGAGCACGTCGTACTCGTCGCAGATCTCGCGGACCCGCTGGAAGTAGCCGGGCGGCGGCGGGAAGCAGCCGCCGGCGTTCTGGACCGGCTCCAGGAAGACGGCGGCGACGGTGTCGGCGCCCTCGAAGAGGATCTGCTGCTCGATCTGGTCGGCGCACCAGCGGCCGAAGGCCTCGGGGTCGTCGCCGTAGATCGGGGCGCGGTAGATGTTGGTGTTGGGCACCTTGTGCGCGCCGGGCACCAGCGGCTCGAACGGAGCCTTGAGGGCCGGCAGACCCGTGATCGACAGGGCGCCCTGCGGGGTGCCGTGGTAAGCGACCGCGCGCGAGATGACCTTGTACTTGGTGGGCTTGCCCTGCAGCTTGTAGAACTGCTTGGCGAGCTTCCAGGCGGTCTCGACGGCCTCGCCGCCGCCGGTGGTGAAGAAGACCTTGTTCAGGTCGCCCGGGGCGTAGTTGGCCAGGCGCTCGGCGAGCTCGACGGCCATGGGGTGGGCGTAGGACCACACGGGGAAGAAGGCCAGTTCCTGCGCCTGCTTGTAGGCGACCTCGGCCAGTTCCTTGCGGCCGTGACCGGCGTTGACCACGAACAGGCCGGCGAGACCGTCGAGGTAGCGCTTGCCCTTGTCGTCGAAGATGTAGGTGCCCTCACCACGGACGATGGTCGGGACGGGGGAGTTCTCGTAGGACGACATGCGGGTGAAGTGCATCCACAAGTGGTCGTACGCGGTCTTGGACAGGTCCTGGGTCACGGTTATCGGGTTCCCCACATGTAGGTCTGCTTCTTCAGCTTCAGGTAAACGAAGCTTTCGGTAGACCGCACGCCGGGGAGCGTGCGGATCTTCTTGTTGATCGTTTCCAGCAGGTGGTCGTCGTCCTCGCAGACGATCTCCACCATCAGGTCGAACGAGCCGGCGGTCATCACCACGTACTCGCACTCGGCCATCGCGGTCAGCGCGTCGGCCACCGGGTCGAGGTCGCCCTCGACGTTGATGCCGACCATCGCCTGGCGCCGCAGGCCCACGGTGAGCGGGTCGGTGACGGCGACGATCTGCATGACGCCCTGGTCGAGCAGCTTCTGCACGCGCTGGCGTACGGCCGCCTCGGAGAGGCCGACGGCCTTGCCGATCGATGCATAGGGACGGCGACCGTCCTCCTGCAGTTGCTCGATGATCGCCAGGGACACAGCATCGACCGAAGGGGACGGTTGTCTGTTCCTGGAATCTGCGCTTCGACTGACCACGACCTCACTGTGCACGAGGGTCGTCTGTTCCGCAAGACGGAATCGATGAAATTCGTTGTCTTCCGACTCTGATCTCACTGATTTCGTAGGTGGTGGCGTCCGGGTCTGTCGAAAGCCTCCGCCAAGGGGCTAGGCTTTGGTAAACGTCTCAATCGTTGGACATGTGATCAGGAGTGTGGCTGTAGTGACCACCGAACTGCGTCGTCTGCGCAACTACATCGGCGGGGAGTTCAAGGACGCCGCCGACGGGCGGACCACCGAGGTGGTCAACCCGGCCACCGGCGAGGTGTACGCCACCGCCCCGCTCTCGGGCCAGGCCGATGTCGACGCCGCCATGGCCGCGGCCGCGGCCGCGTTTCCCGGCTGGCGCGACACGACCCCCGCCGAGCGCCAGAAGGCCCTGCTGAAGATCGCGGACGCCTTCGAGGCGCGCGCCGACGAGCTGGTCGCCGCCGAGTCGGAGAACACCGGCAAGCCGCTGGGCCTCACGGCCAGCGAGGAGCTGCCGCCGATGGTGGACCAGATCCGCTTCTTCGCGGGTGCGGCCCGTCTGCTGGAGGGTCGCTCGGCCGGCGAGTACATGGACGGGATGACCTCGATCATCCGCCGCGAGCCGGTCGGCGTCTGTGCCCAGGTCGCGCCGTGGAACTACCCGATGATGATGGCCGTGTGGAAGTTCGCCCCGGCCATCGCGGCGGGCAACACGGTCGTGCTCAAGCCGTCCGACACCACTCCGGCCTCCACCGTCCTGATGGCGGAGATCATCGACTCGGTCCTGCCCAAGGGCGTCTTCAACGTCATCTGCGGCGACCGTGAGACCGGTCGGACCATGGTCGAGCACGCGACCCCGGCGATGGCCTCCATCACCGGATCGGTGCGCGCCGGCATGCAGGTCGCCGAGAGCGCCTCCAAGGACGTCAAGCGCGTCCACCTGGAGCTCGGCGGCAAGGCGCCGGTCGTCGTCTTCGAGGACGCCGACATCCCCAAGGCCGTCGAGGACATCGCGGTCGCCGGTTACTTCAACGCCGGCCAGGACTGCACCGCGGCCACCCGCGTGCTCGTGCACGAGTCGATCCACGACGAGTTCGTGGCCGCGCTGGCCAAGGCCGCCGCTGACACGAAGACCGGCGCGCCGGACGACGAGGACGTGCTGTACGGCCCGCTGAACAACCCGAACCAGCTCCAGCAGGTCGCGGGCTTCATCGAGCGGCTCCCGGCCCACGCCAAGGTCGAGGCGGGCGGCCACCAGGTCGGCGAGAAGGGCTACTTCTACGCCCCGACCGTGGTCTCCGGCCTCAAGCAGGACGACGAGATCATCCAGAACGAGGTCTTCGGCCCCGTCATCACCGTCCAGTCCTTCACGGACGAGTCCCAGGCCCTGGAGTACGCGAACGGCGTCGAGTTCGCCCTCGCCTCCTCCGTGTGGACCAAGGACCACGGCCGCGCGATGCGGATGTCCAAGAACCTCGACTTCGGCTGCGTGTGGATCAACACCCACATTCCGCTGGTCGCCGAGATGCCGCACGGCGGTTTCAAGAAGTCCGGATACGGCAAGGACCTGTCCGCCTACGGCTTCGAGGACTACACCCGCATCAAGCACGTGATGACCTCGCTCGACGGCTGATCGGCAGCATCGATCACAGCAGGGCGTCGAAGGGGCGGGCAGTAGACAACATGTCTATTGCCCGCCCCTTCGGCGTTCGCTGAGGCTGTGCCCATGCCTCAACTCGCCTTCTCCCGCCGTGCCGCGCTCGCCGGAATCGGTGCCGCGGGCCTGTCGGCCGCCCTCGCCGGATGCGGTGTTCCCCCCGCCTACGTGCCCGAGGGAGGGCGCGTGGGCCCCGACCGCTCGGAGAGCGACCGCAGCGTCGCCTTCTCCAACTGGCCGCTCTACATCGACACCGACGAGGAGGACGGGGAGCGCCGCCCCACGCTGGAGGCCTTCTCGGAGCGGACCGGCATCGAGGTCCGCTACACCGAGGAGATCAACGACAACGACGAGTACTTCGGCAAGGTCAGCCCGGCCCTGATGAACCGCCAGGAGACCGGCCGCGACCTGGTCGTGGTCAGCGACTGGATGGCCGCCCGCTTCGTCCGTCTGGGCTGGGCCCAGAAGATGGACCGTTCGGCGCAGCCCAACGTCGTCGGCCACCTCGACCCGCAGCTGCGTTCCCCCGCCTTCGACGAGGGCCGGCTGCACACCGTGCCCTGGCAGTCGGGGATCACCGGCATCGCCTACAACCGCCGTGCTCTGGGGCGGGAGATCAGATCCGTCCAGGACCTGTGGCGCCCCGACCTGGCGGGCAGGGTCACGCTCTTCTCCGGGCTCGACGAATCCTTCGCCCTGCTGATGCAGGGCAACGGGGCCGACATCACGCGCTGGACCGAATCCGACTTCCACCGGGTGTGCGACCACGTGGAGGCTCTGGTGAGGAAGAAGCACATCCGCCGCTTCACCGGCAACGACTACACCTCCGACCTCAGCAAGGGAGACGTCCTGGCCTGCCAGGCGTACTCGGGCGATGCCATCCAACTCCAGGCCGACAACCCGGACATCGCATTCGTCGTCCCCGAGGAGGGCGGTGAGCTCTGGGCCGAGAGCCTCCTCGTGCCCAACCTCGCCCGACACAAGGCCAATGCCGAGGCGCTGGTCGACCACTACTACGACCCGGAGGTGGCCGCGCAGCTCGCCGCTTCCGTCAACTACGTCTGCCCCGTGCCGGCGGCCCGGGACGTCCTGGCCGCTTCCGGCGACCGGGAGACCGCCGAACTCGCCGAGAACCCGCTGATCTTCCCCGACGACGACCTGCGGGCGCGGCTCGCCGTCGCCCGGGACATCTCCTCGGCCGAGCGCCGTTCCCTCGCCCGGCGGTGGAACGCGATCGTCGGACTCTGAGCCGCGGTCGTCACGGTCCTGTCACTGATTGAACGGGTTCAACACATGGGCTGAACGTGTTCAAAAATAAGCGTAGGCTTCCTTCCATGAGCGAGAAAAGCGCCCTTGAGCGGCGGATCCGTGCCTGGCTGATCCTCTTCGTCGTCTGCCTCGTCCTCAGCGGGATCACGGCCTTCCCCTTGGTCAGCGAAGTCCGCTGGGGCAACGCACTGGTCGACAACTCCTGGCTGCGACGGGTGGGCGAGGGGCTGGACCGGGCCGATGCCGACTACCCCTTCCTGCTGTACGGGAACGACTGGCTCGCCTTTGCCCATCTCGTCATCGCGGTCTTCTTCTACGGCGTGTACCGAGACCCCGTCCGCAACATCTGGATCGTCGAGGCCGGCATGATCGCCTGCGCCGGAGTGATTCCGCTCGCCCTGATCTGCGGGCCCATCCGGGGCATCCCCTTCTGGTGGAGCGTCATTGACATGTCGTTCGGCGTCTTCGGGGTGATCCCCCTCCTGGTCCTGCGCCGCATGATCAAGCGCCTGGAGGCCACAGCTACGTCGTGAAGGCCGCCACGGCGACGGTCTTGCCCCGGGCCACCGTGTCGTCCGCCAGACGATCGTCGGCCCAGGGCTCCCGTGGCGGCACGAACGGCACGGTGACGGCCGGCGGGGCCGGCACGGTCAGGCCCGGGTCCACGACCCGCACGGGGCGCTGCGCAGCCGCCGGGCCCACCGGCCCGGCGCGGCCCTCACCGGCCGAACCGGGCCCGCACGGCCGTCAGCGCGTCCACCCGGTTCGTAGTGATCGCATCGACCCCCGCGGCAATCAGCCGCTTCATCGTCCGCTTGGTATCGGCGGTCCAGGCCGACACCAGCAGGCCGTCCCGGTGCAGGGCGTCGGCCAGCTCCCGGTTCACCAGCCCGAAGCGGTAGTTGAGCCAGCGCGGGGCCACCGCGTCGATCAGGACCCGGCGGGGCGGCGACAGCGTGGTCCAGGTCAGCGCGATCTCCGCGCCCGGGTCGGCGGCGCGGAGCGCCAGCATCGAGTCCGGTCCCGCGCAGTAGAACGTACGCTCGCGGGCGCCGCACTCCCGGACCAGGCCCACGACGGTGCGGACCGCCTCCGGCGTGGCGCCGGGGAGGTCGAGCATCAGCCGGCCCGCCCCGGTGTCCTCCAGTGCGTCGCGCAGCATCGGAACGGCGCCCTCCGTCATGTCCGCCAGCTGCGCCGCGGAGATCTCGTCGAGGCGCACGTCGTGGTTCCACAACCGCCGGAGCGACTCGTCGTGGAGCAGGACCGGCACCCCGTCACGGGTCAGCCGTACGTCGATCTCGACCGCGTCCGCCCCGCGGGCGAAGGCGGAGCGGATCGAAGGCAGGGTGTTCTCACGGACACGGTAGGGATCGCCGCGGTGGCCGACGGCAGTCAGGGTGCGCATGGCCCCATTCTCGTGGGGACTTCAGCGCGCGAGCCATCGCGTCGTGTACGTGTCGATCTCCGCGTCGAGCTTCGCCTTGCCCTCCGCATCGAGGAAGGAGGCCTCGACGGCGTTCTTCGCGAGCTGCGCGAGCCCGCGCTCGTCGAGGTCGAGGAGCCGGGCGGCCACCGCGTACTCGTTGTTGAGGTCGGAGCCGAACATCGGCGGGTCGTCGCTGTTGATGGTGACGAGCACACCCGCCGCGACCATCTCCTTGACGGGGTGCCGGTCGAGGTCGGTCACCGCGCGGGTGGCGCTGTTCGAGGTCGGGCAGACCTCCAGCGCGATCCGGTGCTCGGCCAGGTACGCGAGCAATTCCGGGTCCTTGACGGAACTCGTGCCGTGGCCGATGCGCTCGGCACCCAGCTCGCGGATGGCGTCCCAGACGGTCTCCGGGCCGGTGGTCTCGCCCGCGTGCGGCACGCTGTGCAGGCCGGCGGCCCGGGCCGCGTCGAAGTACGGCTTGAACTGCGGGCGCGGGACGCCGATCTCGGGGCCGCCCAGGCCGAAGGAGACGAGCCCCTCGGGGCGCAGGTCGACGGCGAGCCGGGCGGTCTCGGCGGCGGCCTCCAGGCCGGCCTCGCCGGGGATGTCGAAGCACCAGCGCAGGATCACACCGAGTTCCTTCTCGGCGGCCTTGCGGGCGTCCTCGATGGCCTCCATGAAGGCCTTCTCCTCGATGCCGCGGCGGGTGGAGGAGTACGGGGTGATGGTCAGCTCGGCGTAGCGGATGTTCTGGCGTGCCATGTCGCGGGCGACCTCGAAGGTCAGCAGCCGGACGTCTTCCGGGGTGCGCACGAGGTCGACGACCGACAGGTAGACCTCGATGAAGTGGGCGAAGTCCGTGAAGGTGAAGTAGTCGGCGAGGGCCTCCGGGTCCGTGGGCACCTTGGAGTCGGGGTGCCGGGAGGCGAGTTCGGCCACGATGCGCGGGGAGGCGGAGCCGACATGGTGGACGTGCAGTTCGGCCTTGGGCAGCCCCGCGATGAAGGGGTGCAGGTCGGTCATGGGGGGTGCCTCCGGAGGGCGGGGTGCGGGCAGGTCGCCCTCATCGTAGGCACGGCCGTGACTGTCCGTGGCAGCGCTTAGCATGGCTGTACGAGAGAGGGGGGCTCCGTATGAACGACAGCAGTCCCGAGCCGCGGGATCCTTGGGCGCCGCCGGAGCGGCCGGCGGTGGACCTGGGCACGTCGAAGGCAGGCCACGGCGCGCCGGGCGTATCCGGCCCGCAGCCCGTGCCGGACCGGCTGACACCCGGCGGGCATCCCGGCGAGCGGACGGCCGCTGCCGCGCCGGGCAACGCGGCGCCCCCGACCCCGCCGGCGGGCGGGCTGCCCCCGGCCGCCTACGGCTATCCGGTCGCCCCGCCCGGCTACGGATACCCCGGCGACGCGGGCTATCCCGGGTACCCCGCCGCCCAGCAGGGATACCCGTACTCCGCCCATCAGACGGGATACCCGTACCCCGGCGCGTACCCGGCCTACGGGCACCGGCCCAGCAACGGCTTCGGCGTCACCGCGCTGGTCCTGGGGATCCTCGCGGTCGTCGGCTGCGTCACCAGCTTCCTGGCGGTGGCGCTCGGGATCGGGGCCGTCGTCTTCGGCGCCCTGGGCAAGGGCAAGGCCAACCGGGGCGAGGCCGACAACGGCGGGGTGGCGCTGGCCGGCATCATCTTGGGCGCGATCGGCATAGTCCTGGGCCTGCTGATGCTGTTCGCCCTGTTCGCCCCGGCCTTCGACGACGAGTGGGGCGACAGCCCGAAACGCGAGACCCCCTCATCGGATTCGCGGCTTCGCGAACGGGTCTGAGGCCGGGGCCGGTCGGCGGCCCGTCCGGCTGCATCCGCGTCAGACCTCGGCGGCCATCAGCAGCGTCGGCACCATGGCCGTGCCCTCGGCGGTTCCGCGCGCCAGCGGGACCCAGATCAGCCCGACCATCCGGGGGCAGTCGCACTGCAGGTCCGCGTCGATGCCGAGGACCGGATCGCCGGGTGCGACCTCCACGCGGAAGCAGGAGGTCCAGCCGGAGGGGTAGGGGGCTGCGTAGGCGAACCGCACCGCCAGGGCGCGCAGTCCCACCTCCTCGGCGACCTCCCGGCGCACCGCGTCCTCGGGCTCCTCGCCCTCCTCCAGACCGCCGCCCGGCAGCGTCCAGTACTCGGCCCCGTCATGGCGCCCCCCGGGCCCCAGGGCGTGCTCGCGCACCATGAGCACGCAGCCGTCCCGGACGATCACGGCGGCGACCCGGCGACGCTCCGTCACGCGCTGCCTTCGCGCAGCTGCTTCCGGGCCTCCATCAGGGCGAAGCCCAGCAGGTTCAGCCCGCGCCAGCGGGCCGGGTCCAGAGCGCGCTCGTCGTCGGCCGCCAGCCCGATGCCCCAGATCCGGTCCACGGGGCTCGCCTCCACCAGCACGCGGTCCCCGGTGCCCAGCAGGTAGCCGCGCAGGGCCGGGTCGGAGCCGAACTTGTGGACGCTGCCCTCCACGACCAGGGCGAACCGCTCCCGCTCCCATACGGCGTCGTCGAAGCCGCGCACGAGGCGACCGACCTTCTTCGCCTCGGCCGGGCTCTTGGCCCGCACCGCGGCGCGCTCGGACTCGGGGTCCGCGAACAGCCGGGCCTTGCCGGCCATCATCCAGTGCTCGGCCGTCGCATAACGGACGTCACCGACAGTGAAGGCAGACGGCCACCACTGACTCAGACAGCTCGGACCGAGCGTGCCGTCGGGCCGCGGCCGGTGCCCCCAGAACGGCAGGTACTTCACCCTCTCACCACGGCTGACCTGCTTGATCAGGTCGTCGATCATCTCCATGCACGCGAGTCTGGCACCCGCCACTGACACTTCGTACGGGATTTCCGGCGTGCCTGGACACATGGTCGACCGATTCCGTCGCGTAATCAAATGGCAACAACGGAATCACTTGGCCGAGGGCATCACCTCTGCCAGGATCGGCACTCAATTCGAGCTCTAGCTCGAACTGTAGCTACGGAGAGCGTGAGAGCGTGATGGGCAACCGCTTCCAGGTCAAGGACCGCTTCGCAGACGGCGCGCAGTACATCGACGGACGGCTCCGGGCCGGAACCTCCGGACGGTCACACACCGTCGTCGACCCGGCCACCGGCGAGGAGGTCCTGACCTACGAGCTGGCGAGTACCGCGGACGTCGACGAGGCCGTCGCCGCGGCCCAGCGCGCCTTCCCGGCCTGGGCCGGTGCCACCCCCGGCGAGCGGTCGGACGCCCTGCACCGGCTGGCGACCGTACTGGCCGGACAGGCCGAGGACTTCGCCCGCGCGGAGTCGCTCCAGTGCGGCAAACCGATCAAGCTGTCGACCGAGTTCGACGTCCCCGGGACCATCGACAACACCGCCTTCTTCGCGGGCGCCGCCCGGCACCTCCAGGGGCAGGCCGCCGCCGAGTACTCGGGCGACCACACCTCGTACGTACGCCGCGAGGCCATCGGCGTCATCGGCTCCATCGCCCCCTGGAACTATCCGCTCCAGATGGCTGCCTGGAAGATCCTGCCAGCGATCGCGGCGGGCAACACCATCGTGCTCAAGCCCGCCGAGCTCACCCCGCTGACCTCCCTGATGTTCGCCCAGGCGGCCAAGGAGGCGGGCCTGCCCGACGGCGTGATCAACATCGTGACCGGCGCCGGCCGTGACGCGGGGGAGCACCTGGTGGGCCACCCCGATGTCGTGATGACCTCGTTCACCGGCTCCACCGCCGTCGGCAAGCGGGTCGCGCAGATCGCCACCGCCACCGTGAAGCGCCTGCACCTGGAGCTCGGCGGCAAGGCCCCCTTCCTGGTCTTCGACGACGCCGACCTGGAGGCCGCCGCGCACGGCGCCGTCGCCGCCTCCCTGATCAACACCGGCCAGGACTGCACGGCGGCGACCCGCGCCTACGTGCAGCGCCCCCTGCACGACGCCTTCGTCGCGCGGGTCGCCGAGCTGATGGAAACCGTCCGCCTCGGTGACCCCTTCGCACCCGGTACCGACCTCGGCCCGCTGGTCTCGCACGCCCAGCGCGACCGCGTCGCCGGCTTCGTCGAGCGCGCCCGCGGCTACGCCACCGTCGTCACCGGGGGCGAGATCCCCGGTGGCGAGCTCGCCGACGGCGCGTACTACCGGCCCACCCTCATCATCGGGGCCGCCCAGGACAGCGAGGTGGTGCAGTCGGAGATCTTCGGCCCCGTCCTCGTGGTCCTGCCCTTCGACAGCGACGACGAGGGCATCGCGCTCGCCAACGACACCCCGTACGGACTCGCCGCCTCCGCCTGGAGCCGCGACCTCTACCGGGCCGGCCGTGCCACCCGCGAGATCAAGGCGGGCTGCGTGTGGGTCAACGACCACATTCCGATCATCAGCGAGATGCCCCACGGGGGCTACAAGGCCAGCGGCTTCGGAAAGGACATGTCCGCCTACTCCTTCGAGGAGTACACGCAGGTCAAGCACGTGATGTACGACAACACTGCGGTGGCCGCGAAGGACTGGCACCGCACGATCTTCGGGGACCGACAGCCGACCACCGCCTGACCAGCGGTACACCTCCCGAAAGGCCTCAGCGCATGGAGCAGTTCGAACCCGACCGCCTCTCCGAGGCGCAGCTCGCCGCGATGCGGCGCAGCCTCACCAGTGGGCGCGGCGCCCTCACCCGCCGCTCGCTGCTGCGCGCATCCGGAGTCGGAGCGCTCACCCTCGGCGGCCTGGCCACCCTCGCCGGGTGCGGCATCCCGCCCGCCAAGCGGGAGGGGGACGCAGCCCTGGCGTCCGACGACCACTCGGACCGGGAAAAGGAGATCAACTTCTCCAACTGGACCGAGTACATGGACACCAGTGAGGACGAGAAGTCCCGCCCCACACTGGAGGAGTTCACCAAGCGGACCGGGATCAAGGTCAAGTACACCGAGGACATCAACGACAACGTCGAGTTCTTCGGCAAGATCAAACCTCAGCTCGCGGCCGGCCAGGACACCGGCCGCGACCTGATCGTCGTCACCGACTGGCTCGCCGCGCGCATCATCCGCCTCGGCTGGGCCCAGAAGCTCGCCCCCTCGCACCTGCCGCATGCCTACGCCAACCTGTCCCCGCAGTTCCGCAGCCCCGACTGGGACCCGGGGCGCGCGTACAGCTACCCCTGGACCGGCATATCCACCGTCATCGCCTACAACGAGAAGGCGACCGGCGGCAAGAAGGTGGACTCCGTCACCCAGATGCTCGACGACCCCTCCCTCAAGGGGCGCGTCGGCTTCCTGACGGAGATGCGCGACAGCGTCGGCATGACCATGCTCGACCAGGGCAAGAATCCCTCCTCCTTCACGGACGCGGACTTCGACGAGGCGGTGGGCCGGCTCCAGAAGGGCGTCGACAAGAAGCAGATCCGGCGCTTCACGGGCAACGACTACACCTCCGACCTCGACAAGGGCGACCTCGCGGCCTGCCTCGCCTGGGCGGGCGACGTCATCCAGCTCCAGGCCGGCAACCCGGACATCAAGTTCGCGATCCCCGCCGCCGGCTACATCACCTCCAGCGACAACCTGCTGGTCCCCGTCAGGGCCCGGCACAAGGCCAACGCGGAGCGTCTGATCGACCACTACTACGAGCTTCCGGTCGCCGCGCAGCTCGCCGCGTACATCAGCTACGTCTGCCCCGTCGAGGGCGTGGGCGAGGAGCTCGCCAAGATTGATCCCGAGCTCGCAGAGAACACCCTGATCGTCCCGGACAAGGCGATGACCGCCAAGTCCCATGCCTTCCGCTCCCTCACCAGCGAGGAAGAGACGGCCTACGAGGAGAAGTTCGCCAAGCTCATCGGCGCCTAGCGGCTGCCCGCCGCGCCCGCGAGCCGCGGCCCGCCCCGCCTTCTCCTCCTGACCTCTTCGCCCACCCAACCCCGGGACCTCTCCATGACTGACACGACCGAAGGCGGCGACGTCCGCCTCTCCGGGATCAGCAAGCACTACGGCACCTTCACCGCCGTGCACCCGCTGGACCTCACCGTTCCCCAGGGCTCCTTCTTCGCCCTGCTCGGCGCCTCCGGCTGCGGCAAGACCACCACCCTGCGCATGATCGCGGGCCTGGAGGAGCCCTCCACGGGCACGGTCCACCTCGGCGACCGCGAGGTCACCCACCTGCCGCCCTACAAGCGCCCGGTCAACACGGTCTTCCAGAGCTACGCGCTCTTCCCGCACCTGAGCATCTTCGAGAACGTCGCCTTCGGCCTGCGCCGCCGCGGCATCACGTCCGTCAAGAAGCAGGTCGAGGAGATGCTGGAGCTGGTCCAGCTCGGCCAGTTCGCCCAGCGCAAGCCCCACCAGCTCTCCGGCGGCCAGCAGCAGCGCGTCGCCGTTGCCCGCGCCCTGATCAACCACCCCCAGGTGCTGCTCCTCGACGAGCCCCTGGGCGCCCTCGACCTCAAGCTGCGCCGCCAGATGCAGCTGGAGCTCAAGCGGATCCAGACCGAGGTCGGCATCACCTTCGTGCACGTCACGCACGACCAGGAGGAGGCCATGACCATGGCCGACACGGTCGCGGTCATGAACGGCGGCCGCGTCGAGCAGCTCGGCGCCCCCGCCGACCTCTACGAGAACCCGCGGACCACCTTCGTCGCCAACTTCCTGGGCACCTCCAACCTCATCGAGGCCGCCGTGGAGTCCGCCGGGTCCGATGTCGTCGTCTCGGCCTCCGGCACCACCCTGCGGCTGCCCGCCGCCCGATGCTCGACCACGCCCAGCGCCGGCGGGAAGCTGCTGGTCGGTGTGCGCCCGGAGAAGGTGTCCCTGGTCCCGGCCGAGGAGGAGAACGCCGTCGCGCCGGGCCGGAACAAGATCACCGGCCGGATAGCCGCCTCCTCCTTCATCGGGGTCTCCACGCAGTTCGTCGTCGACAGCCCCGTCTGCCCCGAGCTCGAGGTCTACGTCCAAAACGTCGAGCGCGACAGCCGCCTGGTGCCGGGCGCCGAGGTGGTCCTGCACTGGAACCCGGAGCACACCTTCGGACTCGACGCGGCCCAGTCCATGCTCGCGGGGACGATGGGCGACGCGGGCATCGAGACCGTCGAGGAGAGCGCGTGACCGCCACCGCCGCGCCGCCCCAGGCGCCCGCCCCCGCCGGACCCCCGGTCCACAAGCCAGCCGTGCGCAAGCGGCTGGTCCCGTACTGGCTGCTGCTGCCCGGCATCCTGTGGCTGCTGGTTTTCTTCGTGCTGCCGATGATCTACCAGGCCTCCACCTCGGTGCAGACCGGCTCCCTCGAAGAGGGCTTCGAGGTCACCTGGCACTTCCGGACGTACTGGGACGCCTTCACCGAGTACCTGCCGCAGTTCCTGCGCTCCCTGCTCTACGCGGGCACCGCCACCGCTCTGTGCCTGCTGCTCGGGTACCCGCTGGCCTACTTGATCGCCTTCAAGGCGGGCCGCTGGCGCAACCTGCTGCTGGTCCTGGTCATCGCCCCGTTCTTCACCAGCTTCCTGATCCGCACACTGGCCTGGAAGACGATCCTCGCCGACGGCGGTCCGGTGGTCGCGGGCCTCAACGCGGTCGGCTTCCTCGACGTCACCAGCTGGCTCGGCATGACCGAGGGGGAGCGGGTGCTGGCCACGCCGCTCGCGGTCGTCTGCGGCCTGACCTACAACTTCCTCCCCTTCATGATCCTGCCGCTGTACTCCTCGCTGGAGCGCATCGACACCCGCCTCCACGAGGCGGCCGGGGACCTGTACGCCCGCCCCGTCACGGTCTTCCGGAAGGTGACCTTCCCGCTCTCCATGCCCGGCGTGGTCTCCGGGACCCTGCTCACCTTCATCCCGGCGAGCGGCGACTACGTGAACGCCGAGCTGCTCGGCTCCACAGACACCCGGATGATCGGCAGCGTCATCCAGTCGCAGTACCTGCGGATCCTCGACTACCCGACGGCGGCCGCGCTGTCCTTCATTCTCATGGCGACCGTGCTGATCATGGTCACCATCTACATCCGCCGAGCGGGGACGGAGGACCTGGTCTGATGCGCACACCCCTCGCCTGGCTGCGGCGCAATCTGGTCGTGATCGCCGGACTCGGCACGCTCGCGTACATGATCCTGCCGAACGTCGTGGTCACCGTCTTCTCCTTCAACAACCCCTCCGGGCGTTTCAACTACGCCTGGCAGGAGTTCTCGCTCGACGCGTGGAAGGACCCCTGCGGCGTCGCCGACATGTGCGGCTCCCTCGGGCTCTCACTGCAGATCGCCCTGTGGTCCACGCTCGTGGCGACCGCCCTGGGCACGGCCATGGCCTTCGCGCTCGTGCGCTACCGGTTCCGGGCGCGCGGCGCGGTCAACTCGCTGATCTTCCTGCCCATGGCGATGCCGGAGATCGTGATGGCGGCCTCGCTGCTCGCGCTGTTCCTCAACATGGGCATCCAGCTGGGCTTCTGGACGATCCTGATCGCCCACATCATGTTCTGTCTCAGCTTCGTCGTCGCCGCCGTCAAGGCCCGCGTCCTGTCCATGGACCCGCGGCTGGAGGAGGCCGCCCGGGACCTCTACGCGGGGCCGGTGCAGACCTTCCTGAGGGTGACCCTGCCCATCGCGGCACCGGGCATCGCGGCGGGCGCGCTGCTCTCCTTCGCGCTCTCCTTCGACGACTTCATCATCACCAACTTCAACTCGGGCAACACCGTCACCTTCCCCATGTTCGTGTGGGGATCGGCGCAGCGCGGTACCCCCGTGCAGATCAACGTCATCGGCACGGCGATGTTCGTCATCGCGGTGTTGGTGGTCCTCGTCGGCCAGACGGTCGGCAACCGCCGCAAGAAGGCACAACCGAAGTAATTCGGAAGAGCATGTCATCAGTTCCGTAGGGAGTTGGAAGCCATGGCCCCAGTCGCCATGCGTAGTGTTGCGAAATCCCTTTCCGAAGCGAAGCCGGTCTCGTACTGGCTGGACGACCCCGGCAAGCCCGCCCCGCAGCCGGCGCTCACCTCCGACGAGCGCTGCGACCTGCTGGTCATCGGCGGCGGCTACAGCGGACTGTGGACCGCGCTGCTCGCCAAGGAGCGCGACCCCGAGCGGGACGTCGTACTGATCGAGAGCAAGGAGGCGGGCTGGGCCGCCTCCGGCCGCAACGGCGGCTTCTGCGCCGCCTCCCTCACCCATGGCCTGGGCAACGGCATCGCCCGCTGGCCCGGCGAGCTGGCGAAGCTGGAGGAGCTGGGCGCGCGCAACCTCGACGCCATCGAGGAGGCGGTCGCCCGCTACGGCATCGCATGCGACTTCGAGCGGACCGGCGAGATCGACGTCGCCACCGAGCCGCACCAGGTCGAGGAGCTGCGCGAACTGCACGAGGAGGCGCTCCGGCTGGGCCTGGCGGGCGGCTCCGAATGGCTCGACCGGGACGCCGTGCGCGCCGAGGTGGACTCCCCGACCTTCCTCGCCGGCCTCTGGGACCGCGACGGCGTCGCCATGCTCAACCCGGCGAAGCTGGCCTGGGGCCTCAAGCAGGCGTGCCTGGACCTCGGGGTGCGGGTCTACGAGAACACGCGCGGCCTGAAGCTCGCCGCGGCCGGGCGCGGGATGACCGTGCAGACCCCCTACGGCACGATCCTCGCCCGCCGGGTCGCCCTGGGGACCAACATCTTCCCGTCGCTGGTCCGCCGGATCCGCCCCTTCACCGTCCCGGTCTACGACTACGCCCTGATGAGCGAGCCGCTGGACGAGGCCCAGCTGGCCTCCGTCGGCTGGAAGAACCGCCAGGGCCTGGGTGACAGCGCCAACCAGTTCCACTACTTCCGGATCACCAAGGACAACCGGATCCTGTGGGGCGGCTACGACGCGATCTACCCGTACCGCGGCAAGCTCGACTCCGAGTACGACCACCGCCCGGAGACCTACCTCCGGCTGGCGGAGCACTTCTTCACCGCCTTCCCCCAACTGGAGGGGCTCAAGTTCAGCCACGCCTGGGGCGGTGCGATCGACACCTGCTCGCGCTTCTCCGCCTTCTTCGGGACGGCGCACTCCGGCAAGGTGGCGTACGCGGCCGGCTACACCGGCCTCGGGGTGGGCGCCACCCGCTTCGGGGCGGAGGTCATGCTCGACCTGCTCGACGGGCTCTCCACCGAGCGCACCCGGCTGGAGATGGTCCGGTCCAAGCCGATGCCGTTCCCGCCCGAACCGTTCGCCTGGACCGGCATCGCGCTCACCAAGTGGTCGCTGGCTCGGGCGGACGCCCGCGGCGGGCACCGGAACCTGTGGCTGAAGGCGATGGACAAGCTCGGCCTCGGTTTCGACAGCTGAGCCGCCCCGGTCGGAGCGCCCGGAGCGCACCGCCGCCGCCGGCCGTGTGACCCGGTTCACCACCATGGGGTGGGGAAACCCGCGTCATCGCCGGCCCCGGCCCCGCTCTCTGTGGGTGAGGACACCTCACCCACACGGAACGGAGGCCGGGCGATGACGACCCCGGGGGAGAAGGCAGCGGTGGCATGGCTGGCGTCGGCGGCGCCGGATCCCGACGCCAGCCGAAGGGCATGGGAGCGCAACCCCCTCGGGGTCGCACTGCTGCCCGCGGGACGGCTCTGGGACGTACTGATCCTGCCGGGGGAGCTGGGGCGGGCCACCCTCGGCGTACTCGATCCGGCGGCCGGACGGCCCGGCCCGGTGCTCGCCGACTTCGGCGCATCGCGGCTGGGCTTCTTCGTGCCCCCGGGCACCGCCTCCCACTGGATCGGTACGGGCGTACGGGGAGTCGGGCACGGGGCGTGGATCGTGGTCCCCCACCCGGGCCGGGCGACCGGGGGAGTGCGCTGGGCGGTGCCCCCGGACGGCCGGGGGACCCTCACGGACCCGGTCCTGCTGGAGCTCGCCATGCACGAGGCGGCCGCACGCGGGAGGGAGAAAGCCCGGAACCGTTGACAACGGGATTGGTCTGGACCAGGTTGGGTGCCGCTGTTCCCGTTCGCAGCAGCCTGGCTCCATCCCCCCATGTTCTGGAGGCAGTTGTGCGCAGAGCCTGGTCCTTCCTCACGGCCGCCGCCCTCGCGGCGGCCGGTTTCCTCGCCGCGGGCCCGCCGGCCGCGGCCTCGGACGCCGACCTCGTCCGCAACGGCGGCTTCGAAGCCGGACTCGACGGCTGGAACTGCTCGGCCGGCAGCGGCACGGCCGTCAGCACCCCCGTCCACGGCGGCACCTCTGCCCTCCGGGCCACCCCGACGGGGCAGGACAACGCCCGCTGCTCCCAGACCGTCACCGTCAAGCCGGACTCCACGTACACGCTCGGCGCCTGGCTGCAGGGCGCGTACGTCTACCTCGGCGCGACCGGGACCGGCACCACCGACGTATCGACCTGGACGCAGAGCCCCGGCGCCTGGAAGCAGCTGACGGCCACCTTCCGCACCGGCCCGTCCACCACCTCGGTGACCGTCCACACCCACGGCTGGTACGGCCAGCCCGCCCATGTCACCGACGACGTCACCCTGGTCGGACCCGATCCCGGAGGCCCCGGCCAGCCCCTGCCACCGGCCGCCCCCACCGGCCTGACCGCCTCGGCGACCTCGGCGACCTCGGTCCGGCTGTCCTGGGCGGCGGTGGCCGGCGCCACCTCGTACACCGTCCACCGGGACGGTGCCGCGCCCCTCCCGGCAGCCGCCGCCACGGCGGCGGTGACCGGCCTCGCCGCCTCCACCACCTACACCTTCCGGGTCCGCGCGGTGAACGCGTCGGGGGAGTCCCCGCTCAGCGCGCCCGTCTCCGTGACGACGGGCAGCGGCGGAGGCGGGGGCGGCGAGCTCCCCGAGCACGCGCTCGTCGGCTACCTGCACACGAGCTTCGCCAACGGCGCCGGCCATGTCCGCATGGCCGACGTGCCCTCCTCCTGGGACGTCATCAACCTCGCCTTCGGCGAACCGACCTCGGTGACCTCCGGCGACATCCGCTTCCGCCTCTGCCCGGTCGCGGAATGCCCGAACGTCGAATCCCCGGAGGAGTTCAAGGCGGCGGTCAGGGCCAAGCAAGCCGCGGGCAAGAAGGTGCTGATCTCCATCGGCGGGCAGGACGGCCAGGTCCAGCTCCCGACCGTCGCCGCCCGCGACACCTTCGTCTCCTCCGTCGGCAAGATCATCGACGAGTACGGGCTCGACGGGCTGGACATCGACTTCGAGGGCCACTCCCTCTCCCTGGCCTCCGGCGACACGGACTTCCGCAACCCCACCACCCCGGGGATCGTCCACCTGATCTCCGCCGTCAAGGCCCTGAAGGCCCGCTACGGCCCCGGCTTCGTCCTCACCATGGCCCCGGAGACCTTCTTCGTTCAGCTCGGCTACCAGTTCTACGGCTCGGGCCCCTGGGGCGGCCAGGACCCGCGCGCCGGCGCCTACCTGCCGGTCATCCACGCCCTGCGCGACGACCTCACCCTGCTCCACGTCCAGGACTACAACTCCGGCCCGATCATGGGCCTCGACAACCAGTACCACTCCATGGGCGGCGCGGACTTCCACATCGCCATGACCGACATGCTGCTCACCGGCTTCCCGGTCGCCGGCGACGCCTCCCGCTTCTTCCCCGCCCTGCGCCCCGACCAGGTCGCCATCGGACTGCCCGCCACCACCCACGCGGGCAACGGCCACACCCCGCCGGCCGAGGTGGCCAAGGCGCTGAACTGCCTGACCAAGAAGACCGACTGCGGGACCTACCCGACCCACGGCACCTGGCCCGGCCTGCGCGGCCTGATGACCTGGTCGGTCAACTGGGACCGCTTCGGGGGCTGGGAGTTCAGCCGGAACTTCGACGCGTACTACGGCAGGACCGGCTGACCGCCAGCAGCAACGGCGTGCAGAGCAGCAGGCTGGCCGCGACGTCCAGCGGCCAGTGGAACCCCCGCAGCACCAGCCCGGTGGCCGTCGCCCCCGTCAGCACGAGGGCGGCGGCCGCAGGCCACCGCCGACGCGTGTACGGCCGCAGGAGCAGGGCCGCGCCCGCGTACGCCACGAAGGCCGTCGCGGTGTGCCCGGAGGGGAAGTAGCCGGCGGCCCACGGCTCCAGGGGCCCGGGTCGGGCGGTCCACTCCTTCAGCGGGACGACGAGCGCCGGCACCAGGGCCATCGCCGCCACCGCGGCCGCGGCGCCGCGGCGGTTCCCGCGCCGGGCGGCGTACCCGGCGGCGAGGAGCAGTACCGGCAGCGCGACCGGAATGTTCCCCAGGTCGGAGAGTGCTTCGGTGACCGGATCGGGGACGGTGCGCACGAGCGCGCCGCTGAGGCGGGCGTCCCAGGACAGCAGGGGGCCCCGCACCAGGACCTGCCAGGTGACCAGGGCGAGGAGGAGCGCGCAGAGCGCGGAGGCGGCGAGTACGCCGAGAAGGGTGGCCGGCCGTCCCGGAACAGGGGGGATGGTTCCGGGACGGCCGCCCGGACCGGGTTGCCGCACGCCCCGGGGGGTTTGGGGCGGTCGGCCGTCCGATCGGCGAGGAGTGTGCGCGAACGCATGCCCGGTACGGCGCTGGGGAAGCCCGGTACCGGAATCGCCCCCGGTCTCCCGGGAGCGGGCTGTCTCACTCATCTGCAGAAACCGTACGGCAGTGGAAGGGGGACCGACAGCGGGAACGCGCTCCCGCCATCGGCCCCCCACAGCTTCTTCACAGCGTCCGCCCGTTACCGTCGGTATTCGGGCGTGCGCCGCGCTCGTACGTTCCCCACGTTCGAGTGGGGCGGTCCGCAGGCCGCGTCTCGACCGTGGCTCAGATGTCCGTGCCGATGGCCGCGAACGCGGCCTCGATCAGGTCCAGGCCCTCGTTCAGCAGGTCCTCGCCGATGACGAGCGGCGGGAGGAAGCGGAGCACGTTGCCGTAGGTGCCGCAGGTGAGGACGAGCAGGCCCTCGGCGTGGCAGGCCTTGGCGAGCGCGCCGGCCGCCTCCGGGAACGGGGTCTTGGAGACCGGGTCCTTGACCAGCTCGATGGCGATCATGGCGCCGCGGCCGCGGATGTCGCCGATGATCTCGTACTTCTCCTGCATGGCCGACAGGCGGGCCTTCATGACGGACTCGATCTTCTTCGCCTTGGCGTTGAGGTCGAGCTCCTTCATGGTTTCGATGGAGCCGAGCGCACCGGCGCATGCCACCGGGTTGCCGCCGTAGGTGCCGCCCAGGCCGCCCGCGTGGGCGGCGTCCATGATCTCGGCGCGGCCGGTCACGGCGGCGAGCGGCAGGCCGCCCGCGATGCCCTTGGCGGTGGTGATCAGGTCCGGGACGATGCCCTCGTCCTCGCACGCGAACCACTGACCGGTGCGGCAGAAGCCGGACTGGATCTCGTCGGCGACGAAGACGATGCCGTTCTCGTTGGCGAACTTCACGATCGCCGGCAGGAAGCCCTTGGCCGGCTCGATGAAGCCGCCCTCGCCGAGGACCGGCTCGATGATGATCGCGGCGACGTTCTCGGCGCCGATCTGCTTGGTGATCTGGTCGATTGCCTGGGCGGCGGCCTCGGGGCCGCAGTTCTCGGCACCGGTGGGCCAGCGGTAGCCGTAGGCGACCGGGACGCGGTAGACCTCGGGGGCGAACGGGCCGAAACCGTGCTTGTACGGCATGTTCTTCGCGGTCAGCGCCATGGTGAGGTTCGTCCGGCCGTGGTAGCCGTGGTCGAAGACGACGACGGCCTGGCGCTTGGTGTACGAACGGGCGATCTTGACGGCGTTCTCGACGGCCTCGGCGCCGGAGTTGAACAGGGCCGACTTCTTGGCGTGGTCGCCCGGGGTCAGCTCGGCGAGGGCCTCGCAGACCTCGACGTAGCCTTCGTAGGGCGTGACCATGAAGCAGGTGTGGGTGAATTCGGCGAGCTGCGCGGAGGCGCGGCGCACGACGGCCTCGGCGGACGCGCCGACCGAGGTCACGGCGATGCCGGAGCCGAAGTCGATCAGCTGGTTGCCGTCGACGTCCTGGATGATGCCGCCACCCGCGCGGGCCGTGAAGACGGGCAGCACGGAGCCCACGCCGCCGGCCACCGTCTGCAGGCGGCGGGCCTGCAGCTCCTGCGACTTGGGGCCGGGGATCGCGGTGACGATCTTGCGCTCCTGCGGGACAGCGGTCATAGAGGGCTCCTGGGGGTGTTTTCGGACGCACTTGTGTCTTTGTCCGCAGGCTAGGCCCGGGGGCGGGGGTCCTGCATGCTCCGTTCGGTAGTGATCTCGGCGTGTCCTTGTCCGCGACGGACATAGGAAGGGGGCGGGACGTGTCTGGTGGATCGGGACCGGGTAAGGGCGCAGCACGCCCCCAAGCCCCGGGCCGGGCACTAGATTGAGCGCCGCAGGGCAAGGGATGGGCAGGGGGCAGGGGTTCATGGACACCGAGGGCACGTATGACGGACAGGTGACCCGCGCGGGTCACGTACCGAGGCCTGCCGCATCCCCCGAACACCCTCCGAAACCCCGCCACGCCCCGGGCGGCGCCCCCGCAGGGACGCCGGCTCTCGCCGAGTGGATCAGCACCCCGCGCCCGGCCGCCGAGGCGGGCGTATGGCGCTACGGCCACACCCCACGGGTGGCGGTGGAGCCCGAGCGGACGCCCGACCGGGCCCTGGTGAGCGGCGCGCTCATCTCCTTCCTGGGGTGCGTCCTCGTCTGGTCCCTCATGCGCAACACCTACATCCCCTTCTGGGACACACCGCTCAAACTGTTCACGCCCGACAGCTGGTGGGCCGCGAACGGCGAACCCGTCGCCGAGACGGGTGGCGTGCAGGCCAAGCCGATCTACGAGCTGCTCTTCGACTCGGCGCTCCTCTACGGCTTCGGCCGACTGGGCAACTGGCCGACCGTCTGGACGCGCCTGGTCGTCGCGCGGGGCCCTGGCGTGCGGGCCCTCGCGGTGGTTCCCCTCGCCTACGTGACGATCCTCCTCGTGCACCACTACCAGCTGCCCGTCCGGCAGCTGGTGGAGGGCTTCCTCAGCTTCGACGGTGATCCGGTGGCCAACCGGGCCCTCGTGGACACCGCCCGAACCGTGATCGACGTGGTCCTCGTCGTGGCTTTCGCCCTCCTCGGTGGCGCGGTGGGCCTCATTCGCCGCCTTGCAGGTGCCAGCGGCGTGGCGGGACCGGCGGTCGAGGACCGGCCGCACCCGAACGCCCCCCGGCCCGGCGGGGAGGACGATCCCGTGCGATGGCCGCAGCTGCGGGCCGCCGGGCTGGCGGAGGCGGCCGACCGGCTTGAGGGGGAGGCCGGGGGCGGGCGGATGAACGACGTGGACTACGCCCGCATCCGCCGGGCCTGGGACTCCGTGCGGGTCGATCCTTCCCGCATGCGGGCCTTCGCCGACTCCGTCCGCGACAAGGGCGCCGGGGCCTGCGTGCACCCCTCCGGCGACCGGGACCTGCCCGTGCGGGCCGCCCGGCACGACCTGCTGGCCCGGCAGGTGTTGCTCGGCACCGTGGAGGACGGGGTCCGCAACCCGTACGCCCGCCGCGGCACCTCCCTGGCGCTCGACCCGGACGTGCTCGGCACCTCCCTGCTCGCCGTCGGCCCGTCCGGCACCGGCAAGACCCGGCACCTGGTGCGGCCCGTCGTGGAGTCCCTCGCGCTCCAGGCGCTGGCCGGCCAGGCCGCCGTCGTCGCCGTCGGCGCGGCCGGCGCCCAGCTCGGGCCCGACGACGCCTACGACGTCGTCGTCCGGGTCGGCGACCCCGCCTCGGTGTACGACCTCGACCTCTACGGCGGCGCCACCGATCCCGACGAGGCCGCCACCCTGCTCGCCGAGGCGTTCGTCGGGGACGTCCCCGGGATCGACGTACGCCGGGCCGCGACCGCCCTCGCCCAGCTGCTCGGGCCGTTCCGCGCGGCGTACGACCGCTTCCCGACGGTGCCCGAACTGCGCGAGCTGCTCGACCAGGTCCCGGCCGCCTTCGACGCGCTGCGCCGCGAGCTCGCCGCCGACGGCGCGGCCCGGCACACCATGCTGCGCGAGCTCGACGCCCGCGCCCGCCAGCACGGGGCGCACGGGGACCCCGGTCCGGCCCTCGCCGACCGGGTGGCGCTGCTGGACCGGCCCGCCTTCGCCGGCTTCTTCGACACCACGGGCCACGGCCGGCCGTTCTCGCTGCGCGCCCTGGAACACCCGATCCGGGTCCGCGTGGATCTGCCCGAACGCGGGCACGCCGACGCCTCCCGGATGCTGGCCAGGCTGCTGCTCGCCCAGTTCAACGCCGCCGCGGCCGCCCGCGCCGACCGCTCCCTCTTCGCGTTCCTCGCCTTCGACGACGCCTCGCACACGTTGACCGCCGAGACCGTGCGCGGCGTGCAGCGGCTGCGCTCGGCGCACGCGGGCGTCCTGCTCACCCTGCGCTCGCTGGACGACGTACCGGAGCCGCTGCGCACCCCCCTGCTCGGGGCGGTCGGCTGCCGGATGGCCTTCTCCGGGGTCACCACCTGGGACGGCAAGCGCTTCGCCGAGGCCTGGGGCACCGAGTGGGTGGAGACGCGCGACGTCACCCACCGCACGGTCTTCGCCGACCAGCCGCTGACCCGGGCCATCCACGCCTTCCGCAAGCTCGTCACCGGCAAGGCGGTCACCACGGACGCGGTGACCGTGCGGCAGGTGGAACGGGAGCGGTGGTCGGCCTCGGACCTGGCGCACGCCGTGCCACCGGGACACGCGGTGCTCTCGCTCACCTCCGTACAGGGGGAGCGGGCGGCCCCGCTGCTGGTCCGGCTGTCCGGAACGGCCTGACCCGCGCCCCGACCCGTACGAGGTGGCAGAATCGAGGGGAGTCGTTCGTACGACACGGCGAAAAGGCGTCGACGGCTCCCGCGTTCCCGCCGTCCCCTCCCGCTAAGGCTCCTGGTAACCGATGCCGCTGACCCTCGCCTCCCTCGTCCAGCACTCGGCGCTCAAGCTCGGCGTCCGGGCGGGGGAGAACCGCCTGGACACCCCCGTGCGCTGGGCCCACGTCAGCGAACTCGCCGATCCCGTCCCCTATATGGAGGGCGGCGAACTGCTCCTGATCACGGCGATGAAGCTGGACGCCGACGACCCGCACGAGATGCGGGCCTACGTGCGCCGCCTCGCCGCGGCCGGAGTGGTCGGCATCGGCTTCGCGATCGGCGTCAACTACGAGGCGGTCCCCCAGGCGCTGGTCGAAGCGGCGCGGGCCGAGGACATGCCGCTGCTGGAGGTGCCGCGCCGGACGCCGTTCCTCGCCATCAGCAAGGCCGTCTCCGCGGCGCTCGCGGCCGACCAGTACCGGGCGGTGACCGCCGGTTTCGAGGCGCAGCGCGAACTGACCCGCGCCGCGCTCTCCGTCGACGGCCCCGCCGAACTGCTCGCGAAGCTCGCCGCGCACGTGCACGGCTGGGCGGCCCTCTACGACGCCTCCGGAGCGGTCGTGGCGGCCGCCCCCGACTGGGCGGCGCGCCGCGCCGCCCGGCTGACCCCGGACGTGGAGCGGCTGCGGGAACGCCCCGCACCCGCGAGCGCCGTGGTGGGAGGCTCCGAGGACCGCGTCGAGCTCCAGTCCCTGGGCACCGGCCGGCGGGCCCGGGGCGCGCTCGCCGTCGGCACGGGGGCCCCGCTGGGCACGGCCGAGAGGTACGCCGTCCACTCCGCGGTCGCGCTGCTGACGCTCACCACCGAGCGCTCACGCTCGCTGCACGACGCCGAGTCCCGGCTGGGGGCGGCGGTGCTGCGGATGCTGCTGGCCGACGAGCCGGACCACGCCCGGGCGGTGGCGGGCGACCTGTACGGGTCGCTGCTGGACGCGCCGTTCCGGCTGGTCGTGGCCGAGCCCGCGCTGGGGGGCACGGCGCGGCCGGAGGGCCTGGCGTTGCTGGCCGACGCGGTGGAGTCCGCCGCCGCCCGCACCGGGGAGGCGCTGCTGGTGGTACCGGAGCCCGGGCGGCTGGTGGTCCTCGCCGCCGACGCCGGCGCGGCCGTACGGGCGTGCACCGTCCACGCGGAGGCCCTGGAGGCCCGGCGCGGCCGCGACGCGGCCGGACCGGAGCCGGACGAACTGGTGGTCGGGCTTTCCGCACCCGCCGGGCCGGGCGGCGTCGCGGCCGCCCTGAAGCAGGCCGACCAGGCCCTCGCGGTGGCCCGTCGGCGCGGCCGCCCGCTGGTGGAGCACGAGGACATGGCGACGGGCTCGGTCCTGCCGCTACTGGCCGACGACGCCGTGCGGGCCTTCGCGGACGGCACCCTGCGTGCGCTGCGGGAGCACGACGCGACGGGCCGCGGGGACCTGGTGGCCTCCCTGCAGGCCTGGCTTTCCCGCCACGGCCAGTGGGACGCGGCCGCGGCCGACCTCGGCGTGCACCGGCACACCCTGCGCTACCGGATGAAGCGGGTCGAGGAGATCCTCGGCCGTTCCCTGGAGGACCCGGACGTCCGCATGGAACTGTGGCTCGCCCTCAAGGCCACCTCCACCCCGAGCTAAGGACCCGCATGGAGCCCGGCCGGGTGCGACAGTGACAAACCGGCGCGACCCCGGCGACCGGTACTACACGCCGGACAAACGCCGAATCCCCCGCGGAGTCCTACGGTGGAGGGGTCAGGACCCACCGCACACTTCCGAAGGGCCGGGATTCGCATGACTTCCACCCACGCCTTCTGGCTCGCCGGCCGCCAGGCCACCGGCGAGGACAGCTTCGACGTCCACTCCCCGTGGGACGGTCGACTGGTCGCCGCCGTCAGCGTGCCCACCGACGAGCAGGTCGAGGAGGCCGTGGCCGCGGCGTACGCCGTGACGGCGGAGTTCTCCGCAACCCCCGCCCACGTACGGGCCGCCGCCCTGGACCACGTCTCCAAGCGGCTCATCGAGCGCACCGAGGAGATCGCCCAGCTGATCTCCGCCGAGAACGGCAAGCCCGTCAAGTGGGCCCGCGGCGAGGTCGGCCGTGCGGTGTCCGTGTTCCGTTTCGCCGCGGAGGAGGCCCGCCGCTTCAACGGCGGCGAGGCCCAGCGCCTGGACACCGACGCCGGCGGTGTCGGTCGCCTCGCGCTGACCCGCCGCTTCGTCAAGGGCCCGGTCCTCGGCATCGCGCCGTTCAACTTCCCGCTGAACCTGTGCGCCCACAAGGTCGCCCCGGCCATCGCCGTCGGCGCGCCGATCATCCTCAAGCCGGCCCCGGCCACGCCGCTGTCCGGCCTGATCCTGGGCGAGCTGCTCGCCGAGACCGACCTCCCGGCCGGCTCCTGGTCGGTCCTGCCGGTCGCGAACGACAAGATGCCCGCCCTGGTGAAGGACGAGCGCCTCCCCGTCATCTCCTTCACCGGTTCCGACACCGTCGGGTACGCCATCCAGCAGTCGGTGCCCCACAAGCACTGCACCCTGGAGCTCGGCGGCAACGCCGCGGCCGTGGTCCTGGACGACTGGTCCTCCGAGGCGGACCTCGACTGGGCCGCGACCCGTATCGCGACCTTCTCGAACTACCAGGCCGGCCAGTCCTGCATCTCCGTACAGCGGGTCATCGCCGACGCCTCCGTCTACGACCGCCTCGTCGAGAAGGTCGTTGCGAAGGTCCAGGCCCAGGTCACCGGCGACCCCGGCGACGACGCCACCGACGTCGGCCCGCTCGTCTCCGAGGCCGCGGCCCAGCGCGTCGAGTCCTGGGTCGACGAGGCCGTCTCGGCCGGTGCCAAGCTGCTCACCGGCGGCAAGCGCGAAGGCGCCTCCTACGAGCCCACCGTCCTCGCGAACGTCCCCGACGGCGTCAAGCTCGCCACCGAGGAGGTCTTCGGCCCGGTCCTGACCCTGCTGCGGGTCGAGAACACCGACGAGGCCTTCGCCGCGGTGAATGACTCGAAGTTCGGTCTGCAGGCCGGTGTCTTCACGCACGACGTCCAGACCGCGTTCCGCGCTCACCGCGAGCTCGAGGTCGGCGGCGTGATCATCGGCGACGCGCCGTCCTACCGCGCCGACCAGATGCCGTACGGCGGCGTCAAGCAGTCCGGTGTGGGCCGCGAGGGCGTCCGCTATGCGATGGACGACTACACGTACGAGCGAGTCCTGGTCCTGACCGGCCTCGACATCTGATCTCGTACCGCCGAAAAGCCGACGGCCGGAGCCTACTGTGCGGGGGCTCCGGCCGTCCCCCTTTTCCATTCCGCGCACTTTGGGTACGACTCACAGGCAGCACCGGCCAGGAGGCCGGTACCCCCGACTCCAGCGGCGAGGTGAGTCCCCTCATGTCCGCAACACAGCCCGTACAGCCCAGCGGCACCCAGCCCAAGGTGACCGAGCGCGAGGCACGACAGGTCGCGGAAGCGGCCCGGGAGCAGGATTGGCGTAAACCCAGTTTCGCCAAGGAGCTCTTCCTGGGACGGTTCCGGCTCGACCTGATCCATCCCCACCCGCTCCCCGCCGAAGAGGACGTCCGCCGGGGCGAGGCCTTTCTCGCCCGGCTGCGCGAGTTCTGCGAGACCCGTGTCGACGGCGCGCTCATCGAGCGCGAGGCGAAGATCCCGGACGAGACCGTGCGAGGGCTCAAGGAGCTCGGCGCCCTCGGGATGAAGATCGACCCCAAGTACGGGGGGCTCGGCCTCACCCAGGTGTACTACAACAAGGCGCTCGCTCTGGTCGGCTCGGTCAGCCCGGCCATCGGGGCCCTGCTCTCCGCTCACCAGTCGATCGGCGTGCCCCAGCCCCTGAAGATGTTCGGCACGCAGGCGCAGAAGGACGCCTACCTGCCGCGCTGCGCCACCACCGCCATCAGCGCCTTCCTGCTCACCGAGCCCGACGTGGGTTCCGACCCGGCGCGCCTGGCCACCACCGCGGTCCCGGACGGCGACGACTACGTCCTCGACGGGGTGAAGCTGTGGACCACCAACGGGGTCGTCGCGGACCTGCTCGTGGTCATGGCCCGGGTGCCGAAGTCGGAGAACCACCGCGGCGGGATCACCGCCTTCGTCGTCGAGGCGGACTCGCCCGGCATCACCGTCGAGCATCGCAACGCCTTCATGGGCCTGCGCGGCCTGGAGAACGGCGTCACCCGCTTCCACCGGGTACGTGTCCCCGCCGACCAGCGCATCGGCGCCGAGGGCGCCGGGCTCAAGATCGCCCTCACCACGCTCAACACCGGCCGGCTCTCCCTGCCCGCCATGTGCGTCGGCGCCGGCAAGTGGTGCCTGAAGATCGCCCGTGAATGGTCCGGCGTACGCGAGCAATGGGGCCGGCCGGTCGCCCGGCACGAGGCGGTCGGCGCCAAGATCTCCTTCATCGCCGCCACCACCTTCGCCCTCGAAGCGGTCGTCGACCTCGCCTCCCAGATGGCCGACGAGGACCGCAACGACATCCGCATCGAAGCCGCCCTCGCCAAGCTCTACGGTTCCGAGATGGCCTGCCTGATGGCCGACGAGCTGGTCCAGATCCGCGGCGGACGCGGCTTCGAGACGGCCGAGTCCCTGGCCGCCCGGGGCGAGCGTGCCGTCCCCGCCGAGCAGCTGCTCCGCGACCTGCGCATCAACCGGATCTTCGAGGGCTCGACGGAGATCATGCACCTGCTGATCGCCCGCGAGGCCGTCGACGCCCACCTGTCGGTGGCCGGCGACCTCATCGACCCCGAGAAGGCACTCGGCGACAAGGCCAGGGCCGGTGCCCGCGCCGCCGGCTTCTACGCCCGCTGGCTGCCCCGGCTGGCCACCGGACCCGGCCACGTCCCCGGCACCTACCGGGCCTTCCACCCCGCGGGCCACCCCGACCTCTCCACCCACCTGCGCCACGTGGAGCGCAGCGCCCGCAAACTCGCCCGGTCCACCTTCTACGCCATGTCCCGCTGGCAGGGCCGCATGGAGACCAAGCAGGGCTTCCTCGGCCGGATCGTCGACATCGGAGCCGAGCTCTTCGCGATGAGCGCGGCCTGCGTCCGGGCCGAGCACCTGCGCGCCTCGGGCGAGCACGGCCGCGAGGCGTACCAGCTCGCCGACGCCTTCTGCGAGCAGTCCCGGCTGCGCGTCGAGGAGCTCTTCGGGCGGCTCTGGTCCAACACCGACGACCTCGACCGCAAGGTGGTCGCCGGAGTCCTGTCCGGGACCTACGCCTGGCTGGAGGAGGGCGTCCTCGATCCCTCGGACGACGGCCCCTGGATCGCGGACGCCGCCCCCGGACCCTCGAACCGGAAAAACGTGCACCGCCCCATCCGCTGACCTGCGATCATCGCCGCACGTCGGACAGACGTACGAGGATGGGTACGCGTGCGGATCCGGCACGCGTACGCGCACAGCACAGGGCGGACGAGAACGATGCCGACGGCCGAGCAGGACCGCACCAGCCGGCGGCTGGCCTGGTGCGTGGCGCACCTCCTGCGCCACGCACCGGACCACGTCGTCGTCGACATGATCCGCCGCCTCGACCGGCCGACCCTGAAGTACCTCTGCCGCGACGCATGGCTGGCGGGTTCCACCGTCACCCTGCTGTTGCGCCACGGCGGCGCGGACGACCGCGGCCACATCGCCCGCAACCCGCGGGTCCTGGGCCGGCCGCTGCCCGGCCTGCCCGGGCCGGCCCGCTACGCTCGCCGCCGCACGCCGCCGGAACTCCTGCCCGTCCTGCGCGCCGAGCTCGGCCGGGACCCCGCTGCAGGGCCCCTCGCCACCGCCGAGCTGACCGGCCTGCTGCGCCGGCACGGCAGGCGCGGGCCGCGGGTCCCGCTGGACATCCTGGCGCTGCCCCACGCGACCGATCCCGGGCTGCTCCTCGCCGAGCACACCCGCCGGCCGCTGACCGTGGGCTCCGTCGAGGCCCTGCTGCTCGTGGCCGACCTGCCCCGGGAGACCGTTCTCGGGCTGCTCGCCACCGCCGCGGAGACACCCGCGGACCGCGGCTCCTGGCACCGGCCCGCCGTCCGCGCCGTACGGATGGGCCGGCTCACCCACCAGGAACTCGTCGCCCACGTCGCCCCCGCGCGCCACACCCTGCTCCTCGGCCACCTCCCCGAACGCCGCTCCATGCGCTGGACCCTGCCCGAACAGGCAGGCATGCAGACCGCCGTGATGCGGGCCCTGCGCCCGCTGGGGGACGACCCGCGGCTGTGGGCGGAGCTGCTGCGGTACGCCCCCGGGTACCGCGGACCGCTGCCCGCCCTGGTGGCGGGCGTCGCCGACGGGACCCTGCCCGGACCGGCCGGCACGGGAGAGCCGGACCCGGGGCTGGACCGGGCCGTGCGCCACCTGGCCCCGACGGCCGCCGAGCCCTCCGGGGACGTGGAGCGCGAACTGGCCCTCGCGAGCCTGGCCGTGCCCATGGAGAGCGCCGAGGAGGATATCCGCTGGGTGCGCGACTGCCTCGACCGCGGCCTGCTCACCGGTACCGACGTGATCCGGCACAAGCTGCCGGCCTGCTGGGCCCTCGACGAGGACCACTGGCTCGGCGAGGTGGACCGCCCCGACCGGCACGACCACCCGGAGGCCGTCCTCGCCGCGCACGCGGAGGCGTACCGGCTGCTCACCGCCGCCCTCGGCGAGGACCCGGAGGCCTGGTGGCGCACCGCCCGCACGCTCCCCGACTTCGCCGGAACGCTCCCGCACCTCCTCCTGCGCGTCACAGAAGGGGGCTCCGTGTCGGGCCGCCCCTGACGTGCCGCGACAATGGGGGGCATGAGCGACCGTCCAGCCCCCCTCGCCGACCCGCACCTCCTCTTCGACCCCGCGGCCGGCCGCCGGGACATCGTGATCCTCGGGTCCACCGGCTCCATCGGCACCCAGGCCATCGACCTCGCCCTGCGCAACCCGGACCGGTTCCGGGTCACCGCCCTGTCCGCCGCCGGCGGCCGGGTGGCGCTGCTGGCCGAGCAGGCCCGGCTGCTGCGGGTGGAGAAGGTGGCCGTCGCCCGCGAAGACGCCGTACCGGCCCTGAAGGAGGCGCTGAGCGCCCAGTACGGCCCGGGCGAGACACTGCCCGAGATCCTGGCCGGGCCGGACGCGGCGACCGAGCTCGCCGCCTCCGAATGCCACACCGTCCTCAACGGCATCACCGGCTCCATCGGCCTCGCGCCGACCCTCGCCGCCCTGCGGGCCGGCCGCACCCTGGCGCTGGCCAACAAGGAGTCGCTGATCGTCGGCGGCCCGCTGGTCAAGGCCCTGGCCGGGCCCGGCCAGATCATCCCCGTGGACTCCGAGCACGCGGCCCTTTTCCAGGCGCTGGCCGCCGGCACCCGCGCGGACGTGCGCAAGCTCGTGGTGACCGCCTCCGGCGGCCCCTTCCGCGGCCGCACCCGCGCCGAGCTGGCGGAGGTGACCGTCGAGGACGCGCTCGCCCACCCCACGTGGGCCATGGGCCCGGTGATCACCGTCAACTCGGCGACCCTGGTCAACAAGGGGCTGGAGGTCATCGAGGCGCACCTGCTCTACGACATCCCGTTCGAGCAGATCGAGGTCGTGGTCCACCCGCAGTCGTACGTGCACTCGATGGTGGAGTTCACCGACGGCTCCACACTCGCCCAGGCCACCCCGCCGGACATGCGCGGCCCCATCGCGATCGGCCTCGGCTGGCCCCAGCGGATCCCGGATGCCGCCCCCGCCTTCGACTGGACCAAGGCCTCCGCCTGGGAGTTCTTCCCGCTGGACACCGAGGCCTTCCCCGCCGTGGGCATCGCCCGGCACGTGGGCGCCCTCGGCGGTACCGCCCCGGCCGTCTTCAACGCGGCGAACGAGGAGTGCGTCGAGGCATTCTTGGCCGGTCGGCTGCCGTTCACAGCAATCATGGATACGGTCTCTGCCGTGGTCGACGAGCACGGGACACCGCAGTCGGGAACCTCCCTGACCGTGCGGGACGTCCTTGAAGCAGAGGCCTGGGCCAGGGCCCGGGCGCGGGAGATGGCGGCTCGGGCCGCCGCGGAGGCGCGCGCATGACACTTCTGATGACGGTGCTCGGAATCGTGATCTTCGCGGTCGGCCTGCTGGTCTCCATCGCGTGGCACGAGCTGGGGCACCTCTCCACGGCCAAGATGTTCGGCATTCGGGTGCCGCAGTACATGGTGGGCTTCGGGCCGACCGTCTGGTCGCGGAGGAAGGGCGAGACCGAGTACGGGATCAAGGCCATCCCCATGGGCGGCTACATCCGCATGATCGGGATGTTCCCGCCCGGCGAGGACGGCAGGGTCACCGCCCGGTCCACCTCGCCGTTCCGGTCGATGATCGAGGACGCGCGCTCGGCGGCGTACGAGGAGCTCCAGCCCGGCGACGAGACCCGGCTCTTCTACACGCGCAAGCCGTGGAAGCGCGTGATCGTGATGTTCGCCGGCCCGTTCATGAACCTGGTCCTGGCCGTGGCGATCTTCCTCACCACCCTGATGACCTTCGGGCTGAACACCCAGACCACCTCGGTCGCCACCGTCTCGGACTGCGTCATCCAGCAGAGCGAGAAGCGGGACACCTGCCGGCCCGGCGACCCGGCCGCCCCCGCCAAGGCCGCGGGCCTCCAGGCCGGCGACAAGATCGTCGCCTTCAACGGCCGCGCGGTCGACGACTGGTCGGCCCTGCAGAAGGACATCCGCGCCACCGTGGGGCCTGCCACCATCACCGTCGTGCGCGCGGGGGAGCGCCTTGACCTCACCGCGAACCTGATCGAGAACAAGGTCGCCAAGACCGACGGCAGCGGCAGGTACGTCAAGGACGAGTACGTCACCGCCGGGTTCCTCGGATTCGCACCCGCCTCCGGCTACGTACCGCAGTCCTTCGGCCAGTCCGCCGAGCGCATGGGCGAGATGATGGAGGCCGGTGTGCAGTCGCTGGTCGCCCTGCCGTCCAAGGTCCCGGACTTGTGGAACGCCGCCTTCAACGGGGGCGAGCGCAAGCAGGACAGCCCGATGGGCGTCGTCGGTGCGGCGCGCGTCAGCGGCGAGATCTTCGCCCTCGACATTCCCGCACAGCACCAGCTGGTGTTCTTCCTGAACCTGCTGGCCGGCTTCAACCTCTCGCTGTTCCTCTTCAACATGCTGCCGCTGCTCCCGCTCGACGGCGGGCACATCGCCGGCGCGCTGTGGGAGTCGGTCCGGCGGGGCGTGGCGCGGATCTTCCGCCGCCCCGACCCCGGCCCGTTCGACGTGGCGACGCTGATGCCCGTCGCCTACGTGGTCGCGGGCCTGTTCATCTGCTTCACCCTGCTGGTGATGGTCGCGGACGTGGTGAACCCCATCAAGATCACCTAGCCCTCACGGCACACCGCGACGGGCCGTCGGGGGCCGGGCACACATCGGGCCCGGCCCCCGACGTTCGGGCCGTGCGCCCCCTCGGATGCACGGGGCGTGCCGTGGTTGGCGTAATCTCGAAGCCTGGAGCCCGCCGATATCGGGACCTCGATCCACACCTTGGGGTTGCACAGCAGATGACTGCCATCTCTCTCGGAATGCCGTCCGTGCCGACGAAGCTTGCCGACCGCAGGGTCAGCCGCAAGATCCAGGTCGGTTCCGTGGCCGTCGGAGGCGACGCACCCATCTCGGTGCAGTCGATGACCACGACCCGCACCTCCGACATCGGCGCCACGCTCCAGCAGATCGCCGAGCTCACCGCTTCCGGCTGCAACATCGTCCGCGTCGCCTGCCCGACCCAGGACGACGCCGACGCCCTCGCGGTGATCGCCAAGAAGTCGCAGATCCCGGTGATCGCCGACATCCACTTCCAGCCGAAGTACGTGTTCGCCGCGATCGACGCCGGCTGCGCCGCGGTCCGCGTGAACCCCGGCAACATCAAGCAGTTCGACGACAAGGTCAAGGAGATCGCGAAGGCCGCGAACGACGCGGGTACCCCGATCCGCATCGGCGTCAACGCCGGCTCCCTCGACGCCCGCCTGCTGAAGAAGTACGGCAAGGCCACCCCCGAGGCGCTCGTCGAGTCCGCGCTGTGGGAGGCGTCGCTCTTCGAGGAGCACGGCTTCAGCGACATCAAGATCTCGGTCAAGCACAACGACCCGGTCGTCATGGTCAACGCCTACCGCCAGCTGGCCGCCGCCTGTGACTACCCGCTGCACCTGGGCGTCACGGAGGCCGGCCCCGCCTTCCAGGGCACCATCAAGTCCGCGGTCGCCTTCGGCGCCCTGCTCTCCGAGGGCATCGGCGACACCATCCGCGTCTCCCTCTCCGCCCCGCCGGCGGAGGAGGTCAAGGTCGGCATCCAGATCCTGGAGTCGCTGAACCTCAAGCCGCGCCGCCTGGAGATCGTCTCCTGCCCGTCCTGCGGCCGCGCCCAGGTCGACGTCTACAAGCTGGCCGAGGAGGTCACGGCGGGCCTGGAGGGCATGGAGGTCCCGCTGCGCGTCGCCGTCATGGGCTGCGTCGTCAACGGCCCGGGCGAGGCCCGCGAGGCCGACCTCGGCGTCGCCTCCGGCAACGGCAAGGGCCAGATCTTCGTGAAGGGCGAGGTCATCAAGACCGTGCCGGAGTCGAAGATCGTCGAGACCCTCATCGAAGAGGCGATGAAGATCGCGGCGCAGATGGAGGCCGACGGCGTCGCCAGCGGCGAGCCGACCGTCGCCATCGGCGTCTGAACCACCGGTCCGGCGCACCGCCCGCGGTGTCCGGCGAGGGCGCCGCAGTCGTCCGGCCCCGGCCCCGTTCCCGCAGTTCGGGAGCGGGGCCGGGGCCTTTTCGTGACCCGTGGACGCGGCACGGTCCGGTGCCGCCGGGTACAGTGCGGAGATCAGCAGACTTGCATGGTGAGGCCCCAGTGTTGACGCAGACCACCACCCGGGTCCTTGAACCCAGTGATCTCGACGCTGCGCTCGACGTCCTCGGACGCGAGCCGGTGGAGAACGCTTTCGTCACCTCCAGGGTCCAGGTCGCCGGACTCGACCCCTGGCGTCTGGGAGGCGAGATGTGGGGCTGGTACGCCGACGGCGAGCTCCGCTCGCTCTGCTACGCCGGAGCCAACCTCGTCCCCGTCTGCGCCGAGCCCGACGCGGTACGCGCCTTCGCCGACCGGGCCCGCCGCACCGGCCGCCGCTGCTCCTCGATCGTCGGCCCCGCCGCGCCCACCCGGCTGCTGTGGCAGCTCCTGGAGCCCAGCTGGGGGCCGGCCCGCGAGGTCCGCGCCCACCAGCCCCTCATGGTCATCGAGCACCCGTCCACCACGGTCGAGCCGGATCCGCAGGTCCGCCGGATCCGCAAGAACGAGATGGACCTGATCATGCCCGCCTGCGTGGCGATGTTCACCGAGGAGGTCGGCGTCTCGCCGATGGCCGGTGACGGCGGCCTGCTGTACCAGGCCCGCGTCGCCGAGCTCGTCGCCGGCGGCCGATCCTTCGCCCGCGTCGAGGACGACAAGATCGTCTTCAAGGCGGAGATCGGCGCCGCCACCTCCCGCGCCTGCCAGATCCAGGGCGTCTGGGTCGCCCCCGAGTTCCGCGGCCGGGGCCATTCCGAGACCGGAATGGCTGCCGTCGTCGCGTACGCGCTGCGCGACGTGGCGCCCGTGGTCAGCCTCTACGTCAACGACTTCAACACCGCGGCGCGGGCCGCGTACCACCGGGTGGGCTTCCGCGAGGTCGGTGCGTTCATGAGCGTGCTGTTCTGAACCGGGAGGAGACCGGGGGCGGGGCATTCCGGCACACCCTTACCGCGAAGTAAGGTCACCGCATGCTGCCTTCCGGAGTCCGTATCGGCCCCCTCGACCTCGCCGCCCGCGTGGACGAGGCCCTGCGCGTGCAGGCCGTCGCCTTCGGCCTGAGCGAGGAGGAGGTCGGCATCCGGCGCTACATCGTCCAGCGCCACATGACCTGCAAGGGGGCCCGCGCGCTCGGGGCCTTCGCCGAGGACGGCGCGCTCACCGGATTCGTCTACGGGATGCCCAACGACCGCACGCACTGGTGGTCCACCGTCGTCGAGCCCTACCTGCGGGCCGGAGGCCACGAGGAATGGCTCGACGGCTCCTTCGTCATCACCGAGCTGCACGTCCACCCCGGCTTCCAGGGCCACGGCATCGGCCGCTCACTGATCACCGCCCTCACCGACGACGCCGCCGAACCCCGCTCGATCCTCTCCGCCATCGACACCGAGAGCCCCGCCCGCGGCCTCTACCGGTCCCTCGGCTATGTCGACCTCGCCCGCCGGGTGCACTTCCCGAGCGCGAGCCTCCCGTACGCGGTCATGGGTGCCACCCTGCCGCTGACCAGGCCCTGAAACGGCTTATCGGGCTCCACCGCGACCCCGGTACGCTCCGGGGATGTCCACACATCACGTACAGCGCATGTCCCGCCTCATGGCCAAGACCCTCCGAGAGGACCCGGCCGACGCCGAGACCCTCAGCCACCGGCTCCTGGTCCGCGCCGGATATGTCCGGCGCAGCTCGGCCGGGGTGTGGACGTGGCTCCCGCTCGGCAAGCGGGTCCTGGACAACGTCAGCCGCATCGTCCGCGAGGAGATGGACGCCATCGGCGCCCAGGAGGTGCTGCTGCCGGCCCTGCTGCCCCGGGAGCCGTACGAGGTGAGCGGCCGCTGGTCGGAGTACGGCGACCTGCTGTTCCGGCTCAGGGACCGCAAGGGTGCGGACTACCTGCTCGGCCCCACCCACGAGGAGATCTTCACCCTGGTGGTGAAGGACCAGTGCACCTCCTACAAGGACCTCCCGGTCATGCTGTACCAGATCCAGACCAAGTACCGCGACGAGGCGCGGCCCCGGTCGGGCGTGCTGCGCGGCCGTGAGTTCCAGATGAAGGACTCCTACTCCTTCGACGTGTCCGACGAGGCACTGGAGGAGTCCTACCGGCTCCACCGCGAGGCCTACGTCCGCATCTTCGAGCGGCTGGGCCTGGACCACCGGATCGTGTCGGCGGTGTCGGGGGCGATGGGCGGCTCCGCGTCCGAGGAGTTCCTGGCCCCGGCCGAGGCGGGCGAGGACACCTTCGTGGACTGCCCCTCCTGCGCCTACGCGGCCAACACGGAGGCCGTGACCTTCGCGCTGACCCCCGCCTCCGGGGAGCACCCGGCGCCGGAGGAGGTGGACACCCCCGACACCCCGACGATCGAGACCCTCGCCGCGCACCTGGGGGTCCCCGCCTCGGCGACCCTGAAGAACCTCCTGGTGAAGGTCGACGGCGAGATCGTGGCCGTGGGCGTGCCCGGGGACCGGGAGGTGGACCTCGGCAAGCTGGGCGAACACCTGGCCCCCGCGGTCGTGGAGCTCGTCACGGCAGAGGACTTCGCGGACCGGCCCGACCTCGTGCGCGGGTACGTGGGCCCGCAGGGCCTGGAGAAGGTCCGCTATCTGGCCGACCCGCGGGTCGCGCCGGGCACGGCCTGGGTGACGGGCGCCAACAAGCCCGACACCCACGCCCGCAACGTGGTCTGCGGACGTGACTTCGAGGTGGACCAGTACCTGGACGTGGCGGTCGTGGAGCCGGGCGACCCCTGCCCCTCCTGCGGAGCCGGCCTCCGCCTGGACCGTGCCATCGAGATCGGCCACATCTTCCAGCTCGGCCGCAAGTACGCGGACGCCTTCGGGCTGGACGTGCTGGGCCGCGAGGGCAAGCCGGTGCGGGTCACGATGGGCTCCTACGGCATCGGCGTCTCCCGAGCGGTGGCGGCCCTGGCCGAACAAACCGCGGACGAGCGCGGACTGTGCTGGCCGGCGGCGGTCGCCCCGGCCGACGTCCACGTGGTGGCGGCGGGCAAGGCGGTGCAGCTCGCGCTGGCCGAGCAGGCGGCGACGGCCCTGGCGGGATCGGGCCTGCGGGTCCTGCTGGACGACCGTCCGGGCCTCTCCCCGGGCGTGAAGCTCACCGACGCGGAGCTGATCGGCGTGCCCTGGATCCTGGTGGCGGGCCGCCGATCCGGTGACGGGGTCGTCGAGCTCCAGGACCGTGCGTCGGGCACCCGGGAAGAGCTCCCCCTGGCGGATGCCCTCGCCCGGCTGGCGGCCACGGCCTGACCCCGGCGCCGGGCACCAGCCGTCCGCTCCGGCGAACACGCGGGCGCACAAACGGGCCTGACGCCCGGTCGGGCGGCGCCGGACCGCGGCCGGACCGCGGCCGGGCCGACGGCACAGCGGAGGCTGCACGGAGGCCGGGACGCCCGGCCCCACCGCCCCGCACCGCGGCAGCGCCCTCTCCGGGCGCCTGCCGGGGCACGCGGGGCGAACGCCTTCCTCCCCTTCCCCGTTCCTCGCGAGGGCCGGAGGGCCTCAGGCGGCGCCCTCGCGCGGGCCGCCCCGCCGGACGGCCGCCTCTTGCCGCGGCGGCTCGTCCCGTTGCGCCGGTCGTGCCGGTCGTGCCGGTGGTGCGGGTGGTGCGGGTCGCGCCGGTCCAAGGGCCGGACTCTCCGCCGCCGGGTCGACGGCCGGCGGGTCCTCGGCCTCCGGAGTGTCGACCTCGGCCGGCCCGGGGCCTTCGGAAGCCGGGCCGGCCGAGGCCGGTTCCGCCCGCGCCGGAGCCGCCACGGCAGGCGGGGCGGCGCGCTCCAGGAAGCGCAGCAGCTCCACCGGGAACGGCAGGACCAGCGTGGAGTTCTTCTCGGCGGCGACCGCGACGACCGTGTGCAGCAGGCGCAGCTGGAGCGCCGCCGGCTGCTCCGACATCACCTCCGCTGCCTCGGCGAGCTTGTGCGAGGCCTGCAGTTCGGCGTCCGCGTTGATCACGCGGGCCCGGCGCTCACGGTCGGCCTCCGCCTGCCGCGCCATCGACCGCTTCATCGTCTCCGGCAGCGACACGTCCTTGATCTCGACCCGGTCGATCTGCACCCCCCAGCCCACCGCCGGGCTGTCGATCATCAGCTCCAGGCCCTGGTTGAGCATCTCCCGGTTGGAGAGCAGGTCGTCCAGGTCGGACTTTCCGATGATCGACCGCAGTGAGGTCTGGGCCATCTGGGACACGGCGAAGCGGTAGTCCTCCACCGTCACGACGGCGCTCGCCGGGTCCACGACCTTGAAGTACACGACCGCGTCCACCCGCACGGTGACGTTGTCCCGGGTGATGCCCTCCTGTGCGGGCACCGGCAGCGTCACGATCTGCATGTTCACCTTGCGGAGCCGGTCGATCACGGGAACGATCACCGTGAAGCCGGGAGGTCGTACCTGCTCCCGCAGCCGGCCGAAGCGGAACACCAGGCCCCGCTCGTACTGCTTCACCACGCGGGCCGCCGCACCCAGGTAGACGGCGGCGCCCACGCCTGCGGCGACCACCGCTGTCAGCAGTTCCTCGACCATGACGGCCCCCTGCCGGACATATCGCTCTCTTTACGGTATGCCCAAAGAGGTCTCCGGCTACAACCAGGCGGCGAACTCCAGCAGCAGTTCCGCGTCCCGGCGCCGTCCGGCGGCCAGGGCGCGGTGTCCCGATTCCACGGCCCGGAAGAGCGTCCAGCCCCGCAGCCGGTCCCGGTCCACGTCCAGCGCGTCCGCCAGCTTGTTCACCCGGCGCCGGGCTCCCGCTGCTCCGGCGGAGGAGGCGACCTGGTCCTCCAGCCGGTCCCTGACCAGCCGCGCCAGGTCGTACGCCCGCTCGCCGACCAGCGGGTCGGGGCCCACCGCCAGCCACGGCGCCCGCTCGCCCGCCAGGACCTTGCCCTGCCGGAAGTTCCCGTGCAGCAGCAGTTCCTCCGGCGGGGCCGCCACCAGCTCCTCCCGCAGGGCCAGGGCGGCGTCGGCGAGTGCGCGGGCCTCCGCCGGGGCCTCCCGCAGGGCCTGCGACTGCCGCGCGGTGCGTTCGGCCACCGACTCCCAGCCGTGCCCGGCGGGCGGCGCCACCCACAGCCGGCGCAGCGTGCCGGTCGCCTCCAGCTGGGCCTTCGCCTCCGGCAGGGACCGCAGCGACACCTCCGCGTGCAGCCGCTCCAGCAGCAGGGCCCCGTCGTCCTGGTGGTGGCGGGTGTCGAGGACGCGTACGGCGCCGAAACCGCCCCAGTGCGCCAGCGCGGCCAGCTCCCGGTCGGGCCGGGCGTGCGGGGGCGCCAGCTTCAGGGCGGCCGGGGTCCCGTCCGGGTAGGCGACGAGGACGACCAGACTGCTGCGGCCGCCCGGGGCCTGCACCCGCTGGGCCCGTACCCCCCGCCGGGAGAGCGCGGCCTCGGTGAGCCCGGGCAGCCGCCCCAGCCAGTCCGTGTCCTGCGCCGTCTCCGGCGTCTCGCCGAGCGCCCGTACAAGCCGCTGCGGCGGTTCGAAAGCCATGCGTGCGGGGTCCCTTTCAGCTGGTGAGGGCTCGCTCTGCGCGTTCCGCGAGCCCAGGGAAGGCTACGCCGACACCGCGCCAGCGTGCCGCGCGGACCGCCGCGCCGCTCAACGCGTCGGCCGCCTCGCGGCGCAGCGGGCCTTCCGCAGCCCGCACCAGATCGGAGTACGCGCCGGCCACCCGGTCCTCGATCACCGCGGCCAGCCGCTCGGCGTCGGCGGGATCGCGCACCTCGAACGGTAGGGCGTACGCGGCCTCCGAGGGTCGGGGCGCACCGCCCAGCTCGCGCACGGTCCGGGCCAGCGCGTCACGCCGCGCGAGGTGGTCGCCGTACGCCTCCCGGGCCTCCGTGGCCCGGGCGCCGGCGGTCCGCGCGCCGATCACCCCATAGCCGTACGCGGCCGCGTGCTCGGCGGCGAGGGCCGCCTGGGCGGCCTCCAGGGCGGGTCCGACGGGGGCGGGTCCGGTGGGGGAGGGTCCGGTGGGGGAGGGTCCGTGCTTCACGGTGTGGCTCCGGGGTCCGAGGTCAGCAGGTGGACGTGCACGGCGCCGCAGGCGGCCACTGAGGCCAGCAGCCGGGCCAGCTCGCCGGGCGCCCCGGCCAGGTCGATGGTCCGTGTCTCGGACAGGCTCCGCTCGGCGTCGGCGAGCGCGGTCAGGGCCTCGGCGGGCTTCGCGGGCACCGGCCCACCCCCTGCCGCGGGCGCGGCGGCCCCCGTACCGCCTGACGGCGACGCAGAGGGGGACGGCGATCCCGCCCCTGCGGGGGAGAGGGCGGACGCGTGCGCGGCGACGGCGGCGCGCAGCGGAGCGAGCCGCGCGGTCAGGTCCGGATGGACGGCGGCGGTGGCGTCGTAACGTTCCAGCAACCGGGCGCTGTCACGAACGGCCGCCTCCCGCATCCGCCGTTCGAGTGAAACGGCGGGATCGGCGACCGCCGGGCGGCCGTCGGTGCACCCGGTCAGCAGCGCGGCACCCGCCGCGCCGGCGGCACCGGCGAGCAGGCTCCTGCGCGAAGGTCTGGAATGCGGAGTCCAGGGCACGGCGACGTCCTCGTGGTGTGGGGCGGGGCAGGGTGTGATCACGGTACCCGGGGCCCTCCGCACAGGGCGGACGGCAACACCCTCCGACACCGGATACCCTTTGACCTGACACACGACGGAAACCACAACAGCACACGCGGCCGAGGAGTCACCCGGATGAGCACCACCCAGAGCGACAGGCTGCGCGGACTGCTGGAGCCGCTCGTCGCCGCCAAGGGCCTGGACCTCGAAGAGATCGAGCTGTCGCGCGCGGGCAGGCGCCGGATGCTGCGGATCATCGTGGACTCCGACGAGGGCGTGGAGCTGGACGCGTGTGCCGAGCTGAGCCGTGAGGTCTCCGACAGTCTCGACGCATCCGACGTGATGGGCGAGGACGAGTACGTCCTCGAGGTGAGCTCCCCGGGCGCGGACCGTCCCCTGACCGAGCACCGCCACTACGTACGGGCCATCGGCCGCCTCGTGAAGTTCCAGCTGTCCGCCGAGGACGGCAAGGGCGCCGGCGAACTGGTCGCCCGGATCCTCGACGTCGACGACGAGGGCATGGACCTCGAAGTACCGGGCGTGAAGGGCCGCAAGGCGACCGCCCGCCGCATTGCTTTCACCGACATCGCCAGGGCGCGTGTCGAGATCGAGTTCAACCGCAAGGACAAGAAGGAAGAGGAGGCGTAGCCGTGGACATCGACATGAGTGCCCTGCGGGGTCTGGTCCGGGAGAAGGAGATCTCCTTCGACCTGCTCGTCGAGGCGATCGAGTCGGCCCTCCTCATCGCGTACCACCGCACCGAGGGGAGCTTCCGCCGCGCCCGCGTCGTGCTGGACCGCACCAACGGTCACGTGGTCGTGTGGGCGACGGAAGACCCGAGGGACCTCGAAGAGGGGCAGGAACCCAAGGAGTTCGACGACACGCCGTCGGACTTCGGCCGCATCGCCGCGACGACCGCGAAGCAGGTGATCCTCCAGCGTCTGCGCGACGCCGAGGACGACCTGACCTTCGGCGAGTTCGCCGGCCGTGAGGGCGACGTCATCACCGGCGTCGTGCAGCAGGGCAAGGACCCCAAGAACGTCCTCGTCGACATCGGCAAGCTGGAGGCCATCCTGCCGGTGCAGGAACAGGTCCCCGGTGAGGAGTACCCGCACGGTCTGCGCCTGAAGGCGTACGTCGTGCGTGTGGCGAAGGGTGTCCGCGGTCCGTCCGTGACCCTCTCGCGCACCCACCCGAACCTGGTGAAGAAGCTGTTCTCGCTGGAGGTCCCGGAGATCGCCGACGGCAGCGTCGAGATCTCGGCGATCGCCCGTGAGGCCGGTCACCGCACCAAGATCGCCGTCCGGTCCACCCGTTCGGGCCTGAATCCCAAGGGTGCCTGCATCGGCCCGATGGGCAGCCGCGTGCGCAACGTGATGGCCGAACTGCACGGCGAGAAGATCGACATCGTCGACTGGTCGGACGACCCGGCGGAGATGGTCGCCAACGCGCTGTCACCCGCCCGGGTGAGCAAGGTCGAGGTCGTCGACTGGGACTCCCGCTCCGCCCGGGTGACCGTGCCCGATTACCAGCTGTCCCTGGCCATCGGCAAGGAGGGCCAGAACGCCCGCCTCGCCGCGCGGCTCACCGGCTGGCGCATCGACATCCGTCCCGACACCGAGGCGTCCCCGGATGCGGAGCGGGACCGGAGCGGGGAATAAACCGTTACCGGCCGGGGCTGTCCCGACGGTAGACAGGGTTCACACGGCCGCTGCCCGGGCAGCGGATCAGGACAACACAACGTCCGTTCGGTCTCTCCTCCGATACTTGTCGGGGGAGAGGTCGGTGCGGGGAGGTAGACTTAGGCGTGTCTGGCCGGACGCAAGCCCGCGCATGCCCCGAACGCACCTGTGTGGGGTGTCGGGAGCGAGCGGCCAAGAGCGATCTGCTGCGGATCGTGGCGATCGAGGACGAATGCGTCCCCGATCCTCGCGGTACGCTGCCCGGCCGGGGTGCGTACGTGCACCCTGCCGTGGTCTGTCTCGACCAGGCGGTCCGCCGACGCGCGTTCCCCCGGGCCCTCCGGTCCGCCGGAGCGCTCGACACGGCGAACCTGCGCAATGCCGTGGCCGGGAAAGCCGGGACCACAGCGTAGAGAAGTAGTACGGCACGGATACCCCGTGCGGTCAGGTACCTCGCGAGTTGGAAGTAGGTCGAGATTGCGATGAGCACTCGATGAGTACGCGATGAGTACGCCCATGAAGTAGCGACGGTCCGGCGTAACCCGGACCTAAAAGGAGCGAAGTGGCTAAGGTCCGGGTATACGAACTCGCCAAGGAGTTCGGGGTGGAGAGCAAGGTCGTCATGGCCAAGCTCCAAGAACTCGGTGAATTCGTCCGTTCGGCGTCCTCGACGATCGAGGCGCCGGTTGTACGCAAGTTGACTGACGCACTGCAGGGGCCCGGCGGCAACGCCGGCAAGTCCGCTGCGAAGCCCGGCGCGCCCCGCAAGGCCGCGCCCGCCAAGCCCGCAGCGCCGTCCCCGGCCGCTGCGGCACGTCCCGCTGCCCCGAAGCCCGGCGCACCGGCCCCCAAGCCGGCCGCTGCCGAGGCCCCGGCCGCAGCCCCCGTGACGCCCGCCTCCCCCGGCCCGCGTCCCGGCCCGAAGGCTCCGGCCGCCCCGAAGCCCGCTCCGGCGGCGCCCGTGGCGACCGAGTTCTCCGCGCCTCCGGCGGCTCCGGCCGCCCCGGCGCGTCCCGCCGCGGCCCCCGGTCCCCGTCCGGCGCAGCAGCGTCCGGCGGCCCCGGGTCAGGGCGGTGCCCGTCCCGGTGCCCCGCGCCCGTCCGGTGCCACCCCCGGTGCCCCGCGCCCCGGCGCGACCCCCGGCGGCCAGGCCCCGCGTCCGCAGGGCGCCCGTCCGGCCGGTCCCCGTCCGGGCAACAACCCGTTCACCTCTGGTGGCTCCACCGGTATGGCGCGCCCGCAGGCGCCCCGTCCGGCCGGCGGCCCGCGTCCCGGCGCCCCCGGCGCCGGCGGCCAGGGTGCTCCCCGTCCGCAGGGCGGCCCCGGCGGCGCTCCGCGTCCGCAGGGTCCCGGCGGCGCCCGTCCGACCCCGGGCGGCATGCCCCGCCCGCAGGGCGGCGCTCCGCGTCCGGCCCCCGGCGGCAACCGTCCGAACCCGGGCATGATGCCGCAGCGTCCCGCTGCCGGTGGTCCCGGTCCCCGTCCCGGCGGCGGCCCCGGTGGCCGTGGTCCCGGTGCGGGCGGTCCCCGTCCCGGCGGCGCCGGTCGTCCCGGCGGCGGCTTCGCCGGCCGTCCGGCCGGTCCCGGCTCGCGTCCCGCGGGCGGCGGCTTCGGCGGTCCCCGTCCGGGCGGCGGCTTCGGCGGTGGCCCGGCCGGCGCCGGCGGCGGCGGTCGTCCCGGCTTCGGCGGTCGTCCCGGCGGTCCCGGTGCCCGTGGCGGCACGCAGGGTGCCTTCGGCCGTCCCGGTGGTCCGGCCCGTCGAGGCCGCAAGTCGAAGCGTCAGAGGCGCCAGGAGTACGAGGCCATGCAGGCCCCGTCCGTGGGCGGCGTGATGCTGCCCCGCGGCAACGGCGAGACCGTTCGCCTGTCGCGCGGTGCGTCCCTGACCGACTTCGCGGAGAAGATCAACGCCAACCCGGCGTCGCTGGTCGCGGTCATGATGAACCTCGGCGAGATGGTCACTGCCACGCAGTCCGTCTCCGACGAGACCCTCCAGCTCCTCGCGGGCGAGATGAACTACGAGGTTCAGATCGTCAGCCCGGAGGAGGAGGACCGCGAGCTCCTGGAGACCTTCGACATCGAGTTCGGCGAGGACGAGGGCGGCGAGGAGTACCTGCTGCCGCGTCCGCCGGTCGTGACCGTCATGGGTCACGTCGACCACGGTAAGACCCGACTGCTCGACGCCATCCGCAAGACGAACGTCGTCGCGGGCGAGGCCGGCGGCATCACGCAGCACATCGGTGCGTACCAGGTCACCACCCAGGTCAACGACGAAGACCGCAAGATCACCTTCATCGACACCCCGGGTCACGAGGCGTTCACCGCCATGCGTGCCCGTGGTGCCAAGTCGACCGACATCGCGATCCTCGTGGTCGCGGCCAACGACGGCGTCATGCCGCAGACGATCGAGGCGCTCAACCACGCCAAGGCCGCCGGCGTCCCGATCGTGGTCGCGGTCAACAAGATCGACGTCGAGGGTGCCGACCCGACCAAGGTCCGCGGTCAGCTCACCGAGTTCGGTCTGGTCGCCGAGGAGTACGGCGGCGACACGATGTTCGTCGACATCTCCGCCAAGCAGGGTCTGCACATCGACTCCCTGCTGGAGGCCGTCGTCCTCACCGCCGACGCCTCGCTCGACCTGCGCGCCAACCCGGAGCAGGACGCTCAGGGTATTGCGATCGAGTCCCACCTCGACCGCGGCCGCGGTGCCGTCGCCACCGTCCTCGTCCAGCGCGGTACCCTCCGCGTCGGCGACACGATGGTCGTGGGCGACGCCTACGGCCGTGTGCGCGCCATGCTCGACGACAAGGGCAACAACGTCGAGGAAGCGGGTCCCTCGACCCCCGTCCTGGTCCTGGGTCTCACCAACGTCCCCGGCGCCGGCGACAACTTCCTCGTCGTCGACGAGGACCGCACGGCCCGCCAGATCGCCGAGAAGCGTGCTGCGCGCGAGCGCAACGCCAACTTCGCCAAGCGCGTGCGCCGTGTGTCCCTCGAGGACCTCGACTCCGTGCTCAAGGCCGGTCTGGTCCAGGAACTCAACCTCATCATCAAGGGCGACGCGTCCGGTGCGGTCGAGGCCCTCGAGTCCTCGCTGCTCCAGCTCGACGTCGGTGAAGAGGTCGACATCCGGGTCCTGCACCGCGGTGTGGGTGCGGTCACCGAGTCCGACATCGCCCTGGCGATGGGCTCCGACGCCATCGTCATCGGCTACAACGTCCGTGCTGCCGGCCGCGCCGCGCAGATGGCGGACCGCGAGGGCGTCGACGTCCGCTACTACTCGGTGATCTACCAGGCCATCGAGGAGATCGAGGCGGCCCTGAAGGGTCTCCTCAAGCCGGAGTACGAAGAGGTCGAGCTCGGTACGGCGGAGGTCCGCGAGATCTTCCGCTCGTCCAAGCTGGGCAACATCGCCGGTGTCCTCATCCGGTCCGGCGAGGTCAAGCGCAACACCAAGGCGCGCCTGCTGCGCGATGGCAAGGTCATCGCGGAGAACCTCACCATCTCCGGTCTGCGCCGCTTCAAGGACGACGTCACCGAGATCCGCGAAGGCTTCGAGGGCGGTATCAACCTCGGCTCCTTCAACGACATCAAGGTCGACGACGTCATCGCGACGTACGAGATGCGCGAAAAGCCCCGCGCGTAAGCGCGAGGCGGTTCGCACCGTGTCGTAACGCGTAACACCGGGGCCGGTCGGCGGAATATCCGTCGATCGGCCCCGGCCGTTGCGTGTACGGTTCTGGTGACCCGGCCGCACGAGCGCCGGGTGATCCTGCCGGGCGACGGCCCGGCAGGCCATCGAACCCGCACCGGCGGGACATCCGGAACTGCATGTACGTGGGGACTCTGTCCTTCGACCTGCTCCTCGGCGACGTCCACTCGCTGAAGGAGAAACGCTCCGTCGTCCGGCCCATCGTCGCCGAGCTCCAGCGGAAGTTCTCCGTGAGCGCGGCAGAGGTGGGCGACCAGGATCTGCACCGCAGGACCCGCATAGGGGTCGCGCTGGTGAGTGGGGACGCGGGGTTCCTCTCGGACGTACTGGACCGCTGCGAGCGGCTGGTCGCGGCACGTCCCGAAGTGGAGCTGCTGTCCGTGCGACGGCGCCTCCACGGTGATGAAGACTGATTGCTTGTCTGCAAGAAAAGAAGGAGACGGACCAGTGGCCGACAATGCGCGGGCGAAGAAGCTGGCGGACCTCATCCGGGAGGTGGTGGCGGAGAAGCTGCAGCGCGGTGTCAAGGACCCCCGCCTCGGTACGCACGTGACCATCACGGACACCAGGGTCACCGGCGACCTGCGGGAGGCCACGGTCTTCTACACGGTCTACGGCGACGACGAGGACCGCGCCAGTGCGGCGGCGGGCCTGGAGAGCGCCAAGGGCGTTCTGCGCTCCGCGGTGGGCCGGGCGGCGGGGACCAAGTTCACGCCCACCCTGACCTTCGTGGCGGACGCCCTCCCGGAGAACGCCCGCACCATCGAGGACCTCCTCGACAAGGCGCGCGCCTCCGACGCCCAGGTGCGGGAGGTGTCCTCCGGCGCCCAGTACGCCGGCGACGCCGACCCGTACAAGAAGCCCGGCGAGGACGACGAGGACGCAGCCGCGGAATGAGCACCAATGCAGGGAAGACGCCTGGCGGTCCCTCCCGGCCCGAGGCCGGGGGCGGACTCGTCATCGTCGACAAGCCCGCAGGCTTCACCTCGCACGACGTGGTCGCCAAGATGCGCGGGATCGCCAAGACCCGCCGCGTCGGCCACGCCGGCACCCTCGACCCGATGGCGACCGGCGTCCTGGTCCTCGGCGTGGAGAAGGCCACCAAGCTCCTCGGCCACCTCGCGCTCACGGAGAAGGAGTACGTCGGCACCATCCGCCTGGGACAGAACACCCTGACGGACGACGCCGAGGGCGAGATCACCACCTCCACGGACGCCACCGGGGTCACCCGGGACGCCGTGGACGCGGGCGTCGCCAAGCTCTCGGGCGAGATCATGCAGGTCCCGTCCAAGGTCAGCGCCATCAAGATCAAGGGCGTGCGCTCCTACAAGCGCGCCCGCGACGGCGAGGACTTCGAGATCCCGGCCAGGCCGGTGACCATCTCGTCGTTCCAGGTGTACGACATGCGGGAGGCGGAGGCCGAGGACGGCACCAAGGTCGTCGACCTCGTCGTCTCCGTGGTCTGCTCCAGCGGGACGTACATCCGGGCCCTCGCCCGCGACCTCGGCGCCGACCTCGGCGTCGGCGGACACCTGACCGCGCTGCGCCGCACGCGGGTGGGCCCGTACAAGCTCGACCGCGCCCGGACCCTGGACCAGCTCCAGGAGGAGCTGACCGTCATGCCGATCGGGGAGGCGGCCGCGGCGGCCTTCCCGCGCTGGGACCTGGACACCCGGCGGGCGTCGCTGCTCGCCAACGGAGTGCGGATCGACATGCCGGAGGAGTACGGGGACGGCCGTACCGTCGCGGTCTTCGGACCGCAGGGGCAGCTCCTCGGGCTCGTCGAGAGCAAGAACGGGAAGGCGAAGTCCCTCGCGGTCTTCGTCTGATCCGTTGACGTGGAGCGGTGAGCGCACGTGCCGTGCCGCTCACCGCTCCACGACCCCCCTCGGGTAGGTCTCTATCCACCCGGACACCGCTATTCACCCGTCCGAGCAGGCGCTCGGAGTGAATGGAGGGAGCGTAAGGGGGCGCGTTCGCCGCACGTGCTTTCCTGCCGATCTTGACCTGCCTACCGTCGTGAGCACGGGGTGCAGCGGGGGAGCGGTGCGGGGAGTGGTGCGGCCATGGCGGAACTCGTCACGATCTGCGATCCGGCGGGGCGCGAACGAGGCAGCGGGTTCGTCGCGGACGACCGCGGGACGGTCGTCACCAGCCACGAGGCCGTCGACGGCCTGTCCCGGGTCATGGTGCGGGCCTCGGGGCGGACCTGGCTGGCCGACGCGGCCGACGTGACCGAACTGCCCGGCGTCGCCCTGGCCCTCATCCGCACGGACGGACTCGGGGTGCGGCCGCTGCCGGTGGCGCAGCGCGAGGCGATCGATCCGGGGACCTACGTACGGGTGCCGGCGCAAGGCTGGCGGCAGGCGCGGGTACTGGGCGGCGCGCAGGTCACCTACCCGGCGGCCGGCGGGCTGCGGGTGTACGCGGTGCCCCCCGGAGCGGCGGTGGAGCTGGCGATCGGCACCGACGGCCGCGACGCGCTCGCACAGGGCGGGGAGGCCTGCGGGGCGCCGGTCCTGGACGCCGTCACCGGGGCGGTGCTCGCGGTACTGGGCACCGCTCTGCGCGCGGAGCACCGCCGCGGAGGCTTCGCGGTGGCGCTGCGGGCCGCGGCCGGCACCGACCCGCGGGGCCCGTTGGCCGCGCTGCTGGAACGCAACGCGGCGGCCGTGCCGGGCCGCGGCGCCGACCTGAACCTCGCCGGGGCGCTGGAACTGACCGCGACCACCATGCGCTCCGCTCTCCTGCCCGACCCGCTGGTGGAGCGGCCCGCCATTGCCGCCGAACTGGAGGCCTTCACGACGGGGGACCGCCGGGTGCTGGGCCTCGTCGGGCACCCCGGCACGGGCCGCACCACGGAGCTGGCGGCGCTGGCCGCCCGCCGGGCGCGCGGCCCCCGACCCGCACCCACGCTGTGGCTGCGCGGGGCGGACCTGCCCCCCGACGACACCTCCCTGGCGGATGCGGCGGCACGCGCCCTCACGGCGGCGTCGCACGTCGCCGCCGAGGGTCCCGTCGACCGGGCCCCGGCCGCACCGGAGGGCGACGGCCCCGGGCCCCGGTACGAACGGTCCCGGTCGGGCGAGTGGCGCAGCCGGGCGGCGCCCGACCCGGTCGGGTCCACACCGGGCGAGTCCGGGGGCCGGCCGGTGCCCGGCCCCCGGGGATCCCCGCCCGACGGGTGGCACGGACGGCCGGTGTCCGGCTCCGGCGGGACCTCGGCCAACCGGTGGCAACCGCACTCCGGCCGCGCGGACACGGCGGGAGACGGCGCGGGTCCGGCGGGTCCGGACACCGGAGGGGAGAACGGGGACCCCGAGGGAGTCGCCGTGCGGCTCGCCGGGGTCGTCGCCCGCGCCGGTCGGCCCCTGCTCGTCGTGCTGGACGCGCCCGAGGAGATGCCGCACGGGCTCGCCCACCGGCTCGGGTCGTGGACCGAGGCCACCGACGCGTGGCTGAGCGGAACCGGGGCCCGCCTGGTCGTCGCCGCCCGCCCCGAGTACTGGGAGCGGGCCGGCGCCCTCCACCGGCCCGAGTCGCTGCACGTCCCGGCCCGGGCGGCCCGCCGACTGCCGCCCGCCCTCCTTCTCGGCGACCTCACCACCGCCGAGGCGGAGACCGCCCTGGCCCGCCTCGGCATCCCCGCCGACGCCGTAGGCGAGGCCGACGCCCGGCATCCGCTCACCCTGCACCTGCTCGCCGGGATTCACGCCGCCGAGGTCACCGCTGGCCGCCCCGGCCGCGACGAGGTGTTCGCCGCCCACCTGGACCTGCTGTGCCTGCGCAGCGCGGTCCGCATCGCCGCCGCAGGCACCGACGCCGGGGGCGCCCGCGTGCACGGGCCCGGTGTCAGAAGGCTCGCCGCCCGCGTCGCCGGCCGTGTGCACGAAGCCGCCCGCCGCTGCCTGGGACCCGGGCGGGGGCAACTGGACCGCGCCTCCTTCGAGGAACTGTTCCCGCGGCGCACCGGCTGGGCCTGCGCCGTCCTCGCCGAGGGCCTGCTGGAGCCCGCCGGGTCCGGCTACCGCTTCGCCCACGAGGAACTGTCCGACTGGATCCAGGCCTGCCACCTCGACGTCGCCACAGCGCTCGGTACCCTCGTCCACGGCCCCGCCCGGCCCGGGCCGGCCGTGCCCCGGCACCGTATCGGGCCCGTCCTGGAAGCCCTGCTCCGCCTTCCCCCGGACCGGCTGGGCGAGGAACTCACCCGGCTGGTCCGTGCCCTGGGCGGCTGCACCGACGTCCCGGCCGACGGCGCCCGCGACGGTGACGCCGACCGCGCCTGGTGGGCCGACCGGCTGCTGCGCGAGACCTTGCTGCGCCTCCCCGACGCGAACCCCCACCTCGCCGTTCTGCACGCCCTCGCCGAGCACGTGGCCCGGGCCGGCCCGGGCGAGTACGACGGCTGGTTCTGGAACCGGCTCCGGCTGGCCGAGCCGGTCCGTCTCGACCTGCTGCGCCGCCTGCTGCCCGCGGACCCCGCCGAGGCGGTCCCCGGCGACCGCTACCTCGACGCCGTGGCCCGCCGACTGGTCCGGGATCCCCGGCGGACCCAGCCGCTGCTCTGCGCCTGGTTCGCCGACGGCCGCCGGCTGCGCGGACGCCCGGGGGCCACCGTCGCCACCGCCGCGCAGGCCCTGCTGCACACCCACCGCCACCTCGCCCCGGACGACCTCACCGAAGCGCTCGTCACCGCCGCGCACCCGCGCGCCGACGAGTTGCTCGCCGTACTCGCCGAGGAGGAGCCCTCCGCGCTGTGCCGGGCGGTGGACCGCTGGGCACACGACGAACGGCCCTCGCGCAGGGTCGCCGCAGCCGCCTACGGCCTCGCCACCGCCCCGCACGTCCGCACCCCCGCCGACCGGGAGCTGCTGCGCCGCGCGGCCCGGGCGCTACTCGCCCGCCCCGGTGACGCCACCCTGCACGGCAGTGCGCTCGCCGTGCTGCTGCGCGACCCGCAGGTGCGGGCCCGCTACCTGCCCGACGCCCTCGCGTCGTTCCGCGACCCCGAGCCCGGCTCCCGGCTGCCCGCAGCCGCGCTGGTCGCGGCCCTGCCTGTGCTGCCGGACCAGGACGCGGTACTCGCCGCCCTGCGGGACCGCGCCGACGGCGAGGTGCTGCGGTCCCTGGCCGAGCTGAACACGCCGGGGCTGGCCCGGCGCGCGGCCGAGCTCGTGAGGGAGCACCTGGCCCGTAGCCCCGGGGACGCGCCGCACGCCGCGGCGTTCGTGAACCGGCGGCTGGAGCAGGGGCCTGCAGCCGGCCCCGCGCTGCGCCCGCTCGTGCTGGACCTGCTGCGGACCGCGCCGGCCGGGGTGAGGGCGGAGCTCGCCGTCGTGCTGGGCGCGCCGGGCGGGGAGCACTCGCACGCGCTGCGCGGCGATCTGACCGCCGTACTGCTGCGGGAGGAGAAGGACCCGCGGGTGCTGGACGCCTTCCTCGGTGCGGTCGCGGCCGGTGCCGCGGTACGCCCGGAGGAACGCACGCGGGAACTGCTGCGGCGCACCGGGCGGCAGCTGCTGGGGGTTCCCGGCGGTCCGGCCGTCTTCGAGCGGCGCACGGTGGAGCTGGCCCTGGCCCAGCCGACCTTCGGGGAGCTCGTTGCCCGCTGGCTGGCCCAGGCGGCCACGGAGGCGGCGGCCCTGCTGGGGCCGGGTGCCCGCCGGGCGGTGGAGACGCTCGGCCGGGCCGCCGCGGATGTGACATGAGGACGGTCCGGCGGCCCCGCCGGGCCCGTCCGGCCCGGATGCCGATGCGTGGCACCGGCCCCCGGCATGGCAGTCTTAGACCTGCAATCGGCAATCAGTTCAAGGACCAACCGGGTTCGGGCGAGGAGCGGTCACAGTGCAGCGGTGGCGTGGCTTGGAGGACATCCCCCAGGACTGGGGACGCAGCGTCGTCACCATCGGCTCCTACGACGGCGTGCACCGGGGACATCAGCTGATCATCGGACGGGCCGTGGCCGCTGCGCGCGAGCTCGGCGTCCCGTCCGTCGTCGTCACCTTCGACCCGCACCCGAGCGAGGTCGTCCGCCCCGGCAGCCACCCGCCGATCCTGGCCCCCTACGACCGCCGCGCCGAGCTGATGGCCGGACTGGGCGTGGACGCGCTGCTGATCCTGCCGTTCACCGCGGAGTTCTCGCAGCTGTCCCCGGCCGACTTCATCGTGAAGGTGCTCGTCGACAAGCTGCACGCCCTGGCCGTGATCGAGGGCCCGAACTTCCGCTTCGGCCACCGGGCCGCAGGGAACGTCGACTTCCTGCGCGAGCTGGGTTCCACGTACGACTACCGGGTCGAGGTCGTCGACCTCGTGGAGCGCGGCGAGGCGGGCGGCGGCGTGCCCTTCTCGTCGACGCTGGCGCGCCGGCTGGTCGCCGAGGGCGACATGGACGGTGCGGCCGAGGTCCTGGGGCGTCCGCACCGGGTCGAGGGCGTGGTGGTGCGCGGAGCGCAGCGCGGGCGGGAACTCGGCTACCCGACGGCGAACGTGGAGACGCAGCCGCACACCGCGATCCCGGCTGACGGGGTCTACGCGGGCTGGCTGACGGCGGACGGCGAGCGGATGCCCGCGGCGATCTCGGTGGGGACGAACGTGCAGTTCGACGCGACCGAGCGGACGGTCGAGGCGTACGCGATCGACCGGGTCGGGTTGGACCTGTACGGAAAGCACGTGGCCGTCGACTTCCTCGCGTACGTGCGGGGGATGGCGAAGTTCGAGTCGCTGGACGGGCTGCTGGAGGCGATCGCCGACGACGTCAAGCGGGCACGGGTGCTGACCGACGCGTACGACATCAAGCGCTGACGCGTTGACGCCGCTACGGGCGAGGGCCCGTACCGCCACCTGTCCCGGGGCGGTACGGGCCCTCGCCCGTAGCGGTCGGCCCGAACGGCGCTGCCGTCAGCCCAGCCGCGGGTCGCGCGGCGGCTGCTGCCAGGGCTGGCCGGGCTGCGGCTGTTGCGGGTACGGCTGGCCGTAGGGCCCCGGCTGCGGGGCCGGCTGCTGGTACGGGGGCTGGCCCTGGGGCTGTCCGTACGACTGGGGCGGCGGCTGCGGCTGGTGGTGCTGCGGCTGCTGGGGGTGGGGCTGCTGGGGCTGCTGCGGCGCCCCCCAGTGGTTCTGCGGCGCCTGCTGCTGGGCCCGCAGGAAGTCCTCGGCCACCAGGGCGGACAGGTTGAAGTACGCCTCACGGGTCTTGGGTCGCATCATGTCGAGATCGACCTCGGCGCCGGCCGCGAGGTGTTCGTCGAACGGCACCACGACGACACCTCGGCAGCGGGTCTCGAAGTGCTGCACGATGTCCTCGGTCTTGATCATCTTGGCGGTCTCGCGGACGCCGGAGATGACGGTGATGGAACGGGAGACGAGGTCCGCGTACCCGTGGGCGGAGAGCCAGTCGAGGGTGGTGCTGGCACTGCTGGCGCCGTCCACGGACGGGGTCGAGATGATGATCAGCTGGTCGGCCAGGTCCAGGACGCCGCGCATGGCGGAGTAGAGGAGACCGGTGCCCGAATCGGTCAGGATGATCGGGTACTGCCGCCCCAGCGTCTCGATGACACGGCGGTAGTCCTCGTCGTTGAAGGTCGTGGAGACCGCCGGGTCCACATCGTTGGCGATGATCTCCAGGCCGGAGGGCGCCTGCGAGGTGAAGCGGCGAATGTCCATGTACGAGTTCAGGTACGGGATCGCCTGGACCAGGTCCCGGATCGTCGCGCCGGTCTCGCGCCGGACACGGCGGCCGAGCGTGCCGGCGTCGGGGTTCGCGTCGATGGCCAGGATCTTGTCCTGGCGCTCGGTGGCGAGGGTGGCGCCGAGGGCGGTGGTGGTCGTGGTCTTGCCGACGCCGCCCTTGAGGCTGATGACGGCGATGCGGTAGCAGGACATGACCGGGGTGCGGATCAGCTCCAGCTTGCGGCGGCGCTCCGCTTCGGCCGCCTTGCCGCCGAAGCGGAACAGGCCGCCGCCCGCGCCGTTGTTGTTGCTCCTGGGCTTCTGCTTGTTGCGCAGCAGCCGGTCCGAGGACAGCTCGACGGCGGCGGTGTAGCCGAGCGGCGCGCCGCCGCCGGTGGGGCCGGCCGCGTACCGCGGGTCGTGCGGCTGGGGCTGCGGCGGCTGCTGGCCCGGGCCGCCGACGGGCCACTGACCGGCGTTACGGGGATCGGGCTGGGGCTGCGGGGGCTGCTGCGGCGCGGGCGCTGGCGGCGGGAAGCCGTAGGCGCCGCCCTGGTGCGCGAACGCGTTCGGCAGCGGGGGCAGTTCACCGGGCGGAGCGCCGAAGGGGCTCTCCCCCTCGACCGGGGCAGCGGCGATGGCCGGCTCCGCGGCGGGCGCGGGCGCGGGGTACGGCGGGGCCTCGGCCGGAGGTGCCGGCGGCGCCGGCGGAGCAGGGGCCGCGAACGCCGCGGGCACGGCATCGGCCGGCTCCGGGGCGGCCTCCTCGGCCGGGGCCGCGAACGCAGGGAAGGGAGCCGGGGCCTCGGGGACCGAGGCAGCGGCGTCTGCCACGGCGGGCCCGGCCGCGGCCGCCGGGAACGGCGCCGCGGGCTCGGGCGCCGGAGGAGTCGCCTCCACGGGGGCCGGAACTGGTGCCGGGTCCGTGTACGGCTCGGGCGCGGGGGCCTGTGCCTGTGCCGGAGCGGGGGGCGCGGGCGGCGCGGGCGCTGCCTCGGCGGGGGCTGGTGCGGGTGCGGGTGCGGCGGCGTACGGGTCCGGGGTCGGAGCGGCCGGTGCCGGAGCGGTCGGGGCCGGAGCGGGGGGCGCGGGCGGCGCGGGCGCTGCCTCGGCGGGGGCTGGTGCCGGTGCGGGTGCGGCGGCGTACGGGTCCGGGGTCGGAGCGGCCGGTGCCGGAGCGGTCGGTGCCGGAGCGGGGGGCGCGGGCGGCTCGGGCGCTGCCTCGACGGGCGCCGGTGCGGGTGCGGGTGCGGCGGCGTACGGGTCCGGGGTCGGAGCGGCCGGTGCCGGAGCGGTCGGGGCCGGAGCGGGGGGCGCGGGCGGGGTGGGGGCTGCCTCGACGGGCGCCGGTGCCGGTGCCGGTGTCGCGTACGGCAGCTCGGGGGCCGTGATCGGCTCGGGGGCCGCGTACGGCGGCTCCGCGGCCGGTGCCGGAGCCTCGGACGTGCCGGGGAGCGGGAACGGCGGGGGCGTACCGGTACCGGCGGACGTTGTCCGCGGCGCCGGCGGAGCGATCCGCATGGTCGAGGGCGACTCCAGGTCCGACGGTCGGTGCGGCTCGAAGCCGCTCCCCTCGGGGAGCCCCGGCACCTGCGCGGGCGCGGCCGACCCCGTGCTCTGCGTGTACCAGGCCGGTGGTGTGTAGTCGATGGTGAACTCGCCCGTCATCTCGGGCTCCGCGTCGGACTGATCGTCCGTCGGGACGTCCCACGTCCCGCCGCGCCTCTCGTTCCGATCGCCGCTCACTGGTCCTCCTGGTCTGTCGAACACTGCTCCGGCGTCCACCCACGCCACGCCGGCGTCCAGCCTAATCGGGGTGCGCCACCCCTGTCCGCCGCGTCCCGCTCCGCGGGGAGGGCAGGCGGTCGCCCGGGGCCCGCCCTGTCAGTCGATGCGGCGGGCCGCGCCCAACAGGCCGGTCTCCGCCTCGGTCCCCTGGGTCATCACGAACTGCCGGTCTCGTGGCGTGCACCACAGGGTCACCCCGTCACCCAGGGTCGGCAGCGACGCAATGGCCTGCGCGGGCAGCTGCATCAGGCGGCCGATCTGCTCCGCCTCGTCCGGCGACACCCGCTGCACGCCCACGAGTGACGCCTGCTGGAGCAGCCTCGGCGCCGTCGGGCTCAGGTACGGCAGCAGGGTCAGTACCGACTGCCAGGGGCCGGCCACCACGCGACCGCGCGGCGGCCGCATCCCGCAGTCGCGGATCACCAGCACCGGGCTGCCCGCGGACGCGCCCTGCGGCGGTATCCGGCCCACCTCGTGCAGGGTCACGCACTGCTGCCCGCCGCCCGCGGCCCGGGCCAGCCCGGACCACACCTGTCCGCGCCCGGTCTCCACGGCGACGCGCGCACCGGTGGCCGCCGCGCGCAGCGCCAGCACCTGCGCCGTCCACAGCCCGCCGATCAGGGTCACCTCGTACGGCGTCGGCCGGTTGATGCCGAGCACCGCCGACCGTCCCTCGGCGTCGACGCCGATCACGACGCCGTCGTCCCCGACGGGCACCGCCAGCGCGTCCAGGTCCGCTGCGGGCACCACCTGTCGCTCCCGCCGCGGGCCGACCAGCCCGAAACCGCCCCTCATCGCGCGCCTCCCAGCGGCAGCGAAGCCAGCAGCCCCGGCACCTGTTCGCGGTCGAGCCGCACCAGCCCGGTCTTCACGCCCCGCGCCGTCCTCTCCAACTCCCTTCGTGCAGCGACAAGTTCCTCGTCGCTGCGCCCTGTCACCCGTACGTGTCCGGTCAGCGTCACGCCCTGCCGCTCCGCAGCGGCCATCGTCAGGCTGAAGTTCGTGGCGAGCGCGGGCATGGACGTCAGCAGTGCCACGAACTGCGGCAGCGCCGCCGCCCCGGCGCCGCCCAACTGGGGCCAGCGGCCGATCCAGTAGGTGGTGTGCCGGCGGTCATCGCAGCGCCAGGTCCGCGAGGTCTCCTCGGTGCGCCGCCCGGTGCTGGCGGAGCGCCCGGCCTGGGTGATCGCCATCGGGTTCGCGCACGAAGACGTGGCCAGAGCTGCCGTCAGCTCCTGCTCGGTCAGCACGGTGGCCTTGAACCCGGCCCCGGCCAGCCGGCTCGCCAGCTGGTCCGCCACCCGCGCCACACACCGCTGCGCGCCGGCCAGTCCGCCGCCGCGGGCGGCGACCGCCTCGGGGCACAGTTCCGGGTCGAGCTTGAGCGCGATCCAGGTCAGCCGCACCGCCGGGGTGCCCGTGCGGGCTTGCAGTGGGGCGTAGTTGCGCGCGGCCATCGACTGCGCCGGCAGGTGAGGGGCCGGTGCCGGCTGGGTGTGCTGCACCAGTTGGGCGGACTCCAGTCGGATGCCGTCCACTTCGAGGACGTCCCGTACGGCACCGAGCGGCAGTGGTCGTGCCGCCCGCTCGGGCCGCAGCGCGGTGGCGTCGGTGTCCACCTGGACCACCGCGGTCAGGAAGGTGCCGTCGCCGACCATGCCGACGGGCCGCCGGTCGCGATCGCTGAAGGTCAGCGTGCGCAGCGCCGGATCGGCTTCCACCAGTGGGGCCAGCCCCGGCTCGGTGCCCGCGGGCACGGTGGAGGCCGCGGCCCGGCGGCGCCGGGCCCGCAGGGCGAGCACACCGCCGATCCACTCCGGCAGGGAGCGCTGGTGGCGGCGTACGACCGCGAGGACCACCAGCGCCAGCGCCAGCACACCGGCCGGCACCAGGAGCAGGGGGTCGACCACCCACGCCACGAGCAGCGCGGCCGCCGCGAGCTGGAGCAGTACGAGTTGTTGCAGTCGGAACGGGCCGAACCGGCCGGGGCTCGACCGGGGATGCGGTGCCACCCCACCTCGTGCGGGTGCGGGCGCGCCGGTCTGCGGCTCCGTCGCCGTGGCCATCACTCGCGCACTTCCCCTCTCACGGGCCGGACCTGACGACTTCCGGCGTTGCGCGACACCCGTCGCGGAACCCCGGAACCTCCCCAATCCACCCCAACAAGCCCTGATTACCCCGGTGCGGAAGGTCCTGAGCGGCTGCCTCACCCTACCCGGCCCCTGCGTACCGTCCGTCAAGAGGCATAGTAGGTGCCCGGTCCGACTATCGAGGCCCGGGGACCGTACTCACCGGCCGGGCCGTGCGGGGAGAAGCAGACGGTCATGGCATCACGACGCGATGAGCTCAACGCGTACACCTTTGCGAAGCGGCGGACGGTGGCCGCGTTCCTCCAGCCCTCCGCCACGGGTACCGAGGAGGGAGCCCCTCGTCCCCTGCGCGCGGTCCTGCCGGGGATGATCGTCGGAGCCCTCGTGCTCGCCGGGTTCGGCGCCTGGGGCATGTTCAAGCCGACCGCCCCCAAGGGCTGGGACGAGCCCGGAACGAGGGTCATCGTCGGCAAGGACTCCACGACCCGGTACGTGGTCTTGACGACGAAGGTGGACGGCAAGGACCAGACCCGCCTGCACCCGGTGCTGAACCTGGCCTCGGCCCGACTCCTGCTGGACCCGCAGAAGTTCAAGGTGGTCCAGGTCGAGGACAAGGTCCTGGACGCAGGCACGCCGCCACGCGGCCCCATCATCGGCATCCCGTACGCCCCCGACCGGCTCCCCTCCAAGTCCGAGGCCGGCAAGGCCAAGCGCTGGGCCGTCTGCCAGCAGCCCGGCGGGAACGGCCGCGGCGTCCAGACCGCCACCTTCGTCCTCGCGGACCGCGAGGCGTCCGTGACGGACGACGCGCGCAGGCTCGCGGACACCCAGTCGCTGTACGTGGAGAGCACCGGCCCCGGCAAGGAGCGGTACCTGGTCGACGCGAGCGGGACCAAGTACAGGTTCCCCGAGGGCGGCCCGGCCGCCGGCACCATGACCAACGCCCTGGTCGGCACCGGAGCCACCCCGCAGCAGGTGACCCCCGAATGGCTCGGCACCCTCAACTCCGGTGCCGACCTGGCCTTCCCGCCCCTGCCCGGCAGGGCGGGAGCCGCCGCCGACGTCAAGGGTCTGACCACCGCCGACAACAAGGTCGGCATGGTGCTCAAGGCCCAGACCGGCTCCGGCGCCCAGCACTATGTGGTCCTGCCCGGCAAGGTCGCGCCGGTCTCCGACTTCGTCGCCTGGCTGCTGATCTCGGCGCCGGCGACCGACGGCCTCAACATGCACGGCAAGGCCCGCGAGGTCGACCTCCAGTCCCTCGACCCGGATGCCACCCCGTTCGCCGGCGACGTCAGGTGGCCGCAGGCGAAGACCGAGCGGATCAACCGGACGGCGCCGTCCGCAGGCACCCGGACGAGCGGGTCCAACAACCGCGACACCGTCTGCAACGTCCTGCGCTCGGTCGACGGCCAGGGCAACCAAACCCTGAGTACTTGGGCCGGCACCAGCTACCCCGTCGACATCACGGCCAGCGGCACGAGCGCGTACGTCACCCCCGGCACGGGCCTGCTCTACACCCAGGTGCAGGGCAAGCAGACCACGGCCGGCGGCTCCCTCTTCCTGGTCACCGACACCGGCCTGCGGTACGCCGTCCAGGCCAACGGCGACAGCGACGCCGAGCAGTCCGGGATCGGCGCCCCCGACCAGTCCAAGGCGGGCGGGGACGGTCGCCCCGAGGCCAGCCAGGCACAGGTCAGGCTGGGCTACGGCGGTGTCACCCCGGCCATGGTGCCCATCGCCTGGTCGGAGTTCCTCTCCAAGGGGCCCCGGCTCGACACCAACTCCGCTCGCCAGCCCCAGGGTTCGTGAGGAAGCCGCCGATGCCCCAGAACCGCAAGCCCCGGCGCGCGCTGCTCATCGCGGCCTGCGCCCTCACCCTGACCTCCGCCTCCGCCTCCGCCTCTGCGGCCGGGGCCGCCCCGACCCGCACCGCCCCGCCGCACGCCCCGTACGGGCTGCGCCTGGACGGCGCGGGGGAGTGCACCTTCCCCATGAAGAAGCAGATCGAAGACCGCCCCTGGGCCCTCCAGCGGCTCCTCCTCGACGAGCTCTGGGCGCAGACCAAGGGCAAGGACAAGAGCGGCGCGAGCGTCCGGGTGGCCGTCATCGACACCGGTGTGGACCGGGCGAACCCGCAGCTCAGCGGCGCCGTCGACGTCGGTGCGGGCAGGGACTTCGTCGATCCCAAGGGCGGTGACGGCACGACCGACACCGTAGGCCACGGCACCAAGGTCGCCGGGCTGATCGCGGCCCGCCCCCAGGCCGGCACGGGCTTCGTCGGCCTGGCCCCGGACGCCACGATCATCCCCATCCGGCAGAACGACGGGCAGGGCAAGGGCAACGCCCTCTCGCTGAGTCAGGCGATCGACCATGCGGTGGCCAAGGGCGCCCAGGTCATCAACATCTCGCAGGACACCGACGTCCCGTTGACCGCGGAATCCGAGCTCGGCAGGTCCGTCCAGAAGGCCGTCGCCGCCGACATCGTGGTCGTCGCCTCGGCGGGCAACGATGGCTTGAGCGGCCAGAAGCGCAAAACCTATCCGGCCGCCTTCCCCGGCGTCCTCGCGGTCGGCGCCTCCGACCGCAACAACGAGCGCGCCGCCTTCTCCCAGCCCGGCGACTTCATCGGGGTCGCCGCGCCCGGAGTGGACATGGTCTCCACCGTCCCCGGCTTCGGCCAGTGCATCGACAACGGCACCAGCTTCTCCGCGCCCTATGTCGCCGGGGTCGCTGCCCTGCTGCGCGCCGAGCATCGGGACTGGTCCGCCCAGCAGATCGTCTGGCAGATCCAGAACACGGCCGAGCGCACCGTCAACGGGCGTGACGACTACGTCGGTTGGGGAGTGGTGGATCCGGTGCGCGCGCTCAGCCAGGACCAGGAGGCCCCGAAGGCGCCCGTCCCGGACCCCGGCCCGGCTCCGGCGGCGGCGCCGCAGGCCGCACCCCTCCGGCTCACCGAGACGGCCCAGGAACGGCAGGAGCGCTACGGCACGTACGCTCTCGGCATCGGCGCCGTCCTGATCGCCGTCATCGCGGGCACGGCGACCGTCGTCCGCGACGCGCGCAGCCGCCGACGCCGTTTGCAGTGAACAGCCATGGTTCGTCCGAGGAAGCAGACCACCGGTGTTGGGACAGTTTCGTGAACTGACTAGAGTGGCAGCAGCTTCACGAGTGTGATCGGGGGATCGCGTGAAGCGGAGGGGGACTGCACCGAGCGCGTGACTCACAGCCGCGCCGGGCACGCCCTCCCCGCTGCGCAATCCGCTGGTTCTGCCGGCGAATTGAGAAGTGAGGAGCTTCGATGAGCACGAACACCTTCGGACTTGCGGACGATCCGGTCGTCCAGGCGAAGAACAAGATCCAGGAGACGGGAACCGCCGTCTCCAAGCAGGCCCGCGAGCTGGCCGACATCATCGCCACCGTGAGCGCGGGCTGGACCGGTGTGGGCGCCTCGGGCTTCATCACGGCCCAGACGACGCTCAACGACAGCCACGACGAGATCCGCCGGCTCCTCGGTGTCCTGCACAACGCAGTGGCGCAGACCAAGAACCTCAGCAACGCGCAGGACGAGGAGGTGCGGGCCGCGTTCAAGAACGCCGTCCAGCCGACGTCCGCCTCGGGCCCGCGTTCGGGCCTCGACGGCATCTGATCAACGCCCCCCATCCACGAGGCCGTAGCGAGAAGGAGAAGAACATGACGGCGAACGACGGGACCCGGGTCCGGTACGAGACCGTTCAGCAGATGGCGGACCGCATCCGGGTCGTCTCCGGGAACATCCTCAAGGACCTGGCCGAGATGGAGCAGGCCGTGAAGGTCGTCACGGACACCTGGGACGGTGAGGCGCACCGGGAGTACGTCGCCCTGCAGAAGAAGTACAAGGCCAAGGCCGACACCATGCACGCGGAGCTGGAGAAGGTCGCCAAGCTCATCGAGCGCGGCAAGGACGACTACCGGGCCACCGACAAGCGGGCCTCGACCCTCTTCACCGAGGCCTACTGAGCCCTGCGGGAGCCGGTGTCCGGCGTCCCGACACGCCGAAGGGGCGCACCCGTACCGGGCGCGCCCCTTCGGCGTGTCCTGCCGCCTCAGGGCTCGTGCCGGTCCAGGTCGAACTCGCCGTCCCTGGCACCGAGTACGAAGGCCTCCCACTCGGCGGCCGTGTAGCGCAGCACCGTCTCTCGGTCCAGCGAAGACCGCATCGCCACCGCCCCGTCGGGAAGCCGCGCGATCTCCACCCGCTCCTCGTCCGGGCTGGTCCCCGGCGGCCCCTCCCACTCCACGCCACTGATGTCGAGCGCGTACAGCTCGTCCTTCTCCTGCTGAGTGCCCATGGGCGGCCCTTCCTTCGGTGGAGCGGTCTTCCCCGCCGATTATCGGGGAGCCGCCGCCGGTCGGGACGGGTTTCCCCCCGATCCGGCCGGCGCCCGGGATTCCCCCGACCTCACATGCCGCCCGGCATCCGGCCGAGCTGGACCAGCGACGTTCCCCTCCGGCGCGAGGCGAAGTAGCCCCGGCCCGGCGGCATCGGACGCGGCCGGACGGTGCCGACCAGATCGCCCTCGGCCGGATCACCGGACAGCACGACGCCCTGCGCGCCCAGCTCCTTGATCCGTTGCATGAACGACTCGTACATCGATCGGGAGGCGCCCGCCGAGCTGCGCGCGATGATGAAGCGCACCCCCGTGTCGCGGGCGAACGGCAGGTACTCCACCAGCGGCGCGAGCGGATTGCCCTGGCTCGTGGCCACCAGGTCGAAGTCGTCGATGATGATGAAGACGTCCGGTCCCGTCCACCAGCTGCGGTCGCGCAGCTGCTGCGGGGTGACGTCCGGCGGAGGTTGCCGCCGCGAGAACACCCCGCCCAGCGCCTCCATGTGCATCTGCAGGGAGCTCGCCATCGGCGCGTACTCCAGCAGGTGCTCCTCCGGCAGCGCCCCGAGCAGGGTCCGCCGGTAGTCGCCCACGACCAGCCGAGCCTGGTCCGGTGTGTAGCGCTCCGCGATCTGCTTGGCGATGAGCCGCAACAGGTTCGTCTTGCCGGACTCGCTCTCGCCGAAGACGAGGAGGAAGGGGTCGGTCTCGAAGTCGACGAACACCGGCTCCAGATCGGTCTCGTCGATGCCGATCGCGATCCCGCGCTCGGGGAACTCCCCACCCTTGGGCAGGTGGTCGCTGTGCAGCAGCCGCGGGAGCAGCCGTACGCCGGGAGCCGCCGGCCCCGCCCAGTTCTGCCGGACCGCCTCCACGAAGGCAGCCGTGGCCTCCGAGAGGTCTTCGGCCTCGTGCGAGCCGTCGATCCGCGGGAGCGCGCCCAGGAAGTGCAGCTTCTCCGCCACCTGACCGCGGCCCGGCATCCCCGTGGGGACGTTCGCCGCGACCTTCCGGTCGAACTCCGAGTCCATCGTGTCGCCGAGCCGCAGCTCCAGCCGACTGAGCATCTGGTCCTTCAGCGCCGCCCGTACCTCCATGTACCGGCCCGCGGTGATCACCACGTGGATGCCGTAACCCAGGCCGCGCGCCGCGATGTCCGTGACGACCTGCTCCAGGACCTCGTACTCGCCGCGGAAGTTGCCCCAGCCGTCGACGATCAGGAACACGTCGCCCCACGGCTCGTTCGGCAGATCGCCCGCCGCGCGCCGCCGCCGGTAGGTGGCGATCGAGTCGATGTTGTTCGCGCGGAAGAACTCCTCGCGGCGGTTGAGGATGCCCCCCACCTCCGCGACCGTGCGCCGCACCCGCTCCGGGTCCAGACGCGAGGCGATACCGCCCACGTGCGGCAGGTCGGAGACCCCCGACAGGCTGCCACCGCCGAAGTCCAAACCGTAGAACTGCACCTCGCGCGGGGTGTGCGTCAGAGCGAAGGAGGAGATCAGCGTCCGCATCAGCGTCGACTTGCCCGACTGCGGGCCGCCGACCACCATCATGTGGCCCGCCGCGCCGGAGAAGTCCCGGTACAGCACCTCGCGCCGCTGCTCGAACGGCTTGTCGATCAGGCCCAGCGGCACGATCAGCCCGCCCGGCCGTGTGTAGCCCTCCGCGTGCAGCCCGCGCTCCGCGCTCGGTGCCAGCGCCGGAAGCAGCTGGTCCAGCGGCGGAGCCTGGTCGAGCGGCGGCAGCCACACCTGGTGCGCCGGCACCCCCTGTCCCTCCAGCCGGCTCACGATCACGTCCAGCACGGTGTCCGCGAGCGCGTCGTCCTCGCGCGCCGACTGCGCCGCCAGGTACGCCGGGTCCGGGGCGGCGTACACCACCGGCACCGGCGCCGCCGTGAACAGCGCGGGCCGCCGCTCCACCGGGAACTGCCCCACCGACAGGTCCGGCCCGCCCGAGCGGTAGGTGCCCGACACGTACGCCGCCTTGAAGCGCACCATCTCGTCCGTACCGAACTTCAGATAGCCCGAACCGGGCACCGACGGCAGGTGGTAGGCGTCCGGCACGCCGATCGCGGTGCGGGACTCCGCCGCCGAGAAGGTCCGCAGACCGATCCGGTAGGACAGGTACGTGTCCAGGCCGCGCAGCTTGCCCTCTTCCAGCCGCTGGGACGCCAGCAGCAGGTGGACACCCAGCGAACGGCCGATGCGGCCGATCTGGATGAACATGTCGATGAAGTCGGGCTTCGCCGTCAGCAGCTCGCTGAACTCGTCGATGACCAGCACCAGCGAAGCCAGCGGCTCCAGCGGGGCGCCGGCCGCGCGGGCCTTCTCGTAGTCGTGGATGTTCGCGTAGTTGCCCGCCGAACGCAGCAGTTCCTGCCTGCGCTGCAGCTCGCCGCGGATCGAGTCGCCCATGCGGTCCACGAGCGTGAGGTCGTCCGCCAGGTTCGTGATCACCGCGGCGACGTGCGGCATCTGGCCCATGCCGGTGAAGGTCGCACCGCCCTTGAAGTCGGCGAGCACGAAGTTCAGCGTCTCCGAGGTGTGGGTGACCGCCAGACCCAGCACCAGCGTGCGCAGCAGCTCCGACTTGCCGGAACCGGTCGCACCCACGCACAGGCCGTGCGGTCCCATGCCCTCCTGCGCAGCCTCCTTCAGGTCCAGCATCACCGGGGCGCCGTCCTCGCCGACGCCGATCGGCACGCGCAGCCGCTCGCCGGCGGACCGCGGCCGCCAGGTCCGCGCCACGTCGACCGCGGCGGCGTCACCCAGGTTCAGCAGGTCGGTGAAGTCCAGGTTCGCCAGCAGCGGCTCGTCGTCGTCCCCGCCACCCGTGCGCAGCGGCGCCAGCTGCCGTGCCAGAGCCTCCGCCGCGGGCAGCGACAGACTGTCCGGCACGCCCTCGTACGCGAGGCCGCCGCCCGATTCCAGGAGCAGCCGGCCCGGACGCACCACGACCGACAGGCCGCCGCGCGGCTCGTCCAGCTCGCCCGCGACCACCTCGACGATGGTGACGCCCTGCAGGCCCTCGGCCGCCGCGAACACCGAGTCCGGGGGCACCATGCCCCCGTCCAGCACCACCACCAGGTGCGGCTGGTCCAGTACGGGGGACACGTCGCGGCTGAACCGCGGGCGCCCCTCCAGCCGCGACGCCAGCATCCCCTCCAGTTCGGCGAGGTCGTCGCCGAACAGCCGCTTCGTACCCGCCCCGTCGACCTGCCCTGGCAGCTGGGTGTGGGGCAACCACTTCGTCCAGTCCCACGAGGGCACCGCACCGGGCGCGGCCACCACGGCCACCATCAGGTCCTCGGGGGAGTGCAGCGTCGCCAGCTGCGCGACCATCGCCCGCGCCGCACCGCGCGCCGACTCCGGCTCCCCCGACACGGCCACGTGGTAGAAGGCGCGCATCGACACCGCCATCGGCAGCCCGTCCAGCGAGGAGTGCACCTTCAGGAAGCGCTGCATCGCGCCCGCCGTCAGCGGCTCCAGCTCGTCCACCGGCGCGGTCTCGGGCGCCACCAGAGGGGTCGCCAGACGCTGCGCACCCAGCCCCAGCCGGGCCTGGCCGAAGTCCGGATCGCCGACCCGCCGCTCCCACAGCCGCGATCCGTCGGCCACCACCGACCACAACTGCTCCGGAGACGGGTGCAGGTACAGCTGCGCGTCACGCTGCGCCCGGGCGGTCCGCCGCACCTGACGGCGCGTCTGGGCGAGGTACTTGAGATAGTCCCGGCGTACATCGGCCATTTGCCCCTGCGTACCGCGCCGGTAGCGCACCAGCTGTGCCACGACCATGCCCACCGTCGACGCCAGCATCAGCACGCCCATGATGCGCATGAAGGGGGCCGCACCCGGCATGAAGAAGAAGACGACGGACGAGCCCATGCCGAGCATCGGCAGGAGCTGCATCAGCATGCCCTCCTGCTGCCCGCGCGGAAGTTCGGGAGGCGCCTCCAGCCGCAGCTCCTCCGAGGGGACCTCGGGCGGCAGGGACCGCGGCGGGCGTTTGACGACGATCTGGCTCACCGGAGCATCAATCCCTCGAAAACGGACGGGACGTCGCAACCGGCGCCCCCAAGTCCCGGGCGCGCAGGGGGTATCCCCAGCGCGACGGTGATCCTACTTGCCGACTGTCGCTCATACGCCCGGTAGGGTGTCGCGCGCAGCATGCGCATCCGCGAATCGAGTACGGACGCGGACACCAACCAAGGGGGTCACGCAGGTGAGTACGGCCGGGACGACGGGTTTCTGCAGGGTCACCGTCGTGGCCCCCGACAGCCGCATCGACGTCGCTCTCCCCGAGGACATCGCCGTCGCCGACGTCTACCCCGAGCTGCTCCGCCTCACCGGCCAGACCCAGCCCGTCGGCGCCCCCACCGGCTTCCATCTCGTACGCCGCTCCGGAACCGTCCTGGACGGCGCCCGCACCCTCGCCGCCCAGCAGGTCCTCGACGGCGAGGTGCTCAGCCTGCGCCCGTTCGCCGAGTCCCTGCCGCCGGCCGTCTTCGACGACGTCTCCGACGCCGTTGCCTCGGCCGTCGTCCGTGACCGGCACCGCTGGAGCGACGACATGCTGCGCGCCGCGGGTCTCGCCGGCTCCGCCGTGCTGCTGGTCATGCTGGGCTTCGTCCTCTGGTACGCGGACCCCGTCCGCCACGACATGCACGGCCTGCCCGGGGTCATCGCCGGCGCCGTCGGCATCCTGCTCACCGCCGTGGCCGGGGTGCGCGCCCGCGTCTACCGGGACCGCCTCTCCGCCGTCGCCCTCGGCCTCGGAGCCCTCCCGCACCTGCTGATCGCCGGATCCGGGATCATCGGCCCCGCCACCGGCCAGGGGCCCGGCCGACTGCAGTTCCTCCTGGGGTGCGTCTGCGTCCTGGTCGCCTCCGTCGCCCTCGTCGCGCTCACCCCCAGCGGCGACGCCCCCTTCGTCGCGGCCACCTTCGTCGCCGCCACCGGCACCCTGGCGACCTTCGCCGCGATCGCCACCGAGGCCTCCGCTACCTACGCGGCCGCCGTCTGCGCGCCCGTCGCCATCGGCCTCGTCGCCTTCCTCCCCGGCCTCTCCGCGCGCTTCGCCCGCCTGCCCATCGGCTACGCGGCCCCGCAGAGCGCGGTCGACGAGTACGTCGATCACGCGGTGGCCCCGGACCGCTACGACACCGAGCCTTACGGCGACCAGGCCGGCGCGGACCACAACGAGCAGGGTGCCCCGCTCGACGCCGAGGCGATCGCCGCCCAGGCCCGCCGGGGCCACGAGATGCTGCTCGGCCTCGTCGGCGGCTGTGCCGCCGTCGTCATCGGCGCCGCCGCCGTCCTGGGCTTCTCCGACAACACCTGGGGCCGCCTGCTGGCCCTGGCCACCGGGCTCGCCATGCTGCTGCGCGCCCGCCTCTTCCGCTATACCTCCCAGGTCGTGTGCGCCCTGGCCGCCGGCCTCGCCGCCGTCGCGCTGCTGATCCTCGGCCTGTCGCTGCACCCGCCGCAGGCCCTGCTCGACGCCCTCGTGATGGAGCAGGACCGCAGCGGACTGGACCTCCGCACGATCTGGCTCACCGCGGCCGTCGCCGCCGGCGCCGCCCTCCTCGCGGGAATTGCGCTTGTCATCCCCCGCAAGGGCCTGTCACCCTTCTGGGGAAGGCTGCTCGACCTCACCGAGGCGGCGGTCCTGCTCAGCCTGGTGCCGCTGACCCTTGCCGTGCTCGACGTGTACGCCCGGGCCCGGGCTCTCACCAGCTGAGACGGGGCGGAGCGGCAGCCTGGTACGCTGTGTGACGGCCGTTTGTGTACGCGTCTCCCGGATTCCCCTCGGAGGGTCTGTGGACTGCGCTCAGCGGACCCCGCCTCCCGAGTAACGGAAGCTCCCCAGAGACTCAGACCTGGGGCACTCGGTGGCAACGAAGACCAAACGAGGAGTACGCGTGCCGCTCGACGCCGCTACGAAGAAGCAGATCATCACCGAGTTCGGTGCCAAGGAGGGCGACACCGGCTCCCCCGAGGTCCAGGTCGCGATGCTGTCCCGCCGCATCTCGGACCTGACCGAGCACCTCAAGACCCACAAGCACGACCACCACTCCCGTCGTGGTCTGCTGATCCTGGTCGGCCAGCGTCGCCGCCTGCTGCAGTACCTGGCCAAGAAGGACATCCAGCGCTTCCGTACGCTGGTCGAGCGCCTCGGCATCCGCCGCGGTGCGGCCGGCGCCAAGTAAGACGCCGTGAAGGGAGCGGTTCCCACATCCGGGGGCCGCTCCCTTTGCTGTACGTGCGGTACGGACCGGTCCCTTTGTAGTCTGGAACGGACGCACGTGTACGTCCGACGACGAGACGTGCACAACTGAAGAGGAGGAGCGCCCTCCCACGCCGCCGGTCCTCGGTAGTGGCACCCGGAATGCCCCGCACGGGCAACGGACCGGGTGCTTCGATCGAAGACCGGCCAGCACCCCAGGAGCGCTTCTCCGCAACCGTCCTCCGCCACACGGGCGGCGGACGGAGACGACGAAAATGGAGAAAACGCTAGTGGAGAACGAGACCCACTACGCCGAGGCCGTCATTGACAACGGTTCCTTCGGCACCCGCACCATCCGCTTCGAGACGGGCCGCCTGGCCCGCCAGGCCGCCGGCTCCGCCGTCGCCTACCTGGACGACGACACGATGGTGCTGTCCGCCACCACCGCGTCGAAGAAGCCCAAGGACCAGCTCGACTTCTTCCCCCTGACGGTGGACGTCGAGGAGCGGCAGTACGCGGCCGGCAAGATCCCCGGCTCCTTCTTCCGCCGTGAGGGCCGCCCCTCCGAGGACGCGATCCTCACCTGCCGCCTGATCGACCGCCCGCTGCGCCCGTCCTTCAAGAAGGGCCTGCGCAACGAGATCCAGGTCGTCGCCACCGTCATGGCGCTCAACCCGGACCACCTGTACGACGTCATCGCGATCAACGCCGCGTCCGCGTCCACGCAGCTCGCCGGCCTGCCCTTCTCCGGCCCGATCGGCGGCGTCCGCGTCGCGCTGATCCGCGGCCAGTGGGTGGCGTTCCCGACGCACACCGAGCTCGAGGACGCCGTCTTCGACATGGTGGTCGCCGGCCGCACCCTGGAGGACGGCGACGTCGCGATCATGATGGTCGAGGCCGAGGCCACCGAGAAGACCATCGCCCTCGTCAAGGGCGGCGCCGAGGCGCCGACCGAGGAGATCGTGGCCGCGGGCCTCGAAGCCGCGAAGCCGTTCATCAAGGTCCTCTGCAAGGCCCAGGCCGACCTGGCCGCCAAGGCCGCCAAGCCCGAGGGCGAGTTCCCGGTCTTCCTGGACTACCAGGACGACGTCTACGAGGCCCTCGCGGCCGCCGTCAAGGGCGAGCTCTCCCAGGCGCTGACCATCGCGGGCAAGCAGGACCGCGAGGCCGAGCTGGACCGCGTCAAGGAGATCGCCGCCGAGAAGCTCCTCCCGGCCTTCGAGGGCCGCGAGAAGGAGATCTCCGCCGCCTACCGCAGCCTGACCAAGGCCCTGGTGCGCGAGCGCGTCATCAAGGACAAGGTCCGCATCGACGGCCGCGGGATCACCGACATCCGCACCCTCGCCGCCGAGGTCGAGGCCATCCCGCGCGTGCACGGCTCGGCGCTCTTCGAGCGTGGCGAGACCCAGATCCTGGGCGTCACCACCCTCAACATGCTCCGCATGGAGCAGCAGCTGGACACCCTCTCCCCGGTGACCCGCAAGCGCTACATGCACAACTACAACTTCCCGCCGTACTCCGTTGGCGAGACCGGCCGCGTCGGTTCGCCCAAGCGCCGCGAGATCGGCCACGGCGCGCTCGCCGAGCGCGCGATCGTGCCGGTCCTGCCCACCCGCGAGGAGTTCCCCTACGCGATCCGCCAGGTGTCCGAGGCCCTCGGCTCCAACGGCTCGACGTCCATGGGCTCGGTCTGCGCCTCCACCATGTCGCTGCTGAACGCCGGTGTGCCCCTCAAGGCCCCCGTCGCCGGTATCGCCATGGGCCTGATCTCCCAGGAGATCGACGGCAAGACCCACTACGTCGCCCTCACCGACATCCTCGGTGCGGAGGACGCCTTCGGCGACATGGACTTCAAGGTCGCCGGCACCAAGGAGTTCGTCACCGCGCTCCAGCTGGACACCAAGCTCGACGGCATCCCGGCCTCCGTCCTGGCCGCCGCCCTCAAGCAGGCCCGCGACGCCCGTCTCCACATCCTCGACGTGATGATGGAAGCGATCGACACGCCGGACGAGATGTCCCCGAACGCCCCGCGGATCATCACCGTCAAGATCCCGGTGGACAAGATCGGTGAGGTCATCGGCCCCAAGGGCAAGATGATCAACCAGATCCAGGAGGACACCGGCGCCGAGATCACGATCGAGGACGACGGCACCATCTACATCGGTGCCGCGGACGGACCGGCCGCCGAGGCCGCCCGCGCCACGATCAACGGCATCGCCAACCCGACCATGCCGGAGGTCGGCGAGCGCTACCTGGGTACGGTCGTCAAGACCACCACCTTCGGTGCCTTCGTCTCCCTGCTCCCCGGCAAGGACGGCCTGCTGCACATCTCGCAGATCCGCAAGCTCGCCGGTGGCAAGCGCGTGGAGAACGTCGAGGACGTGCTCGGGGTCGGCGCCAAGGTCCAGGTCGAGATCGCCGAGATCGACCAGCGCGGCAAGCTCTCCCTGATCCCGGTGATCGAGGGCGAGGACGCCGCCGACGAGGCTGACAAGGACGACTCCGACAAGTGACGTCGCGTAGTTCCCGTGTGACGGCCCGCCCCTCTTCGGAGGGGCGGGCCGTCGCCCGTACCCAAACCCTGCTCAAGGGGCAGAACGGCATCGGCACCGTGCGCCGCACCGTCCTGCCCGGCGGACTGCGCGTCGTCACCGAGACGCTGCCCTCCGTCCGCTCCGCCACCTTCGGCATCTGGGCGCACGTCGGCTCCCGCGACGAGACGCCCACGCTGAACGGCGCCACGCACTACCTGGAGCACCTCCTCTTCAAGGGCACCGCCAGGCGCAGCGCCCTCGACATCTCCTCCGCGATCGATGCGGTCGGCGGCGAGATGAACGCCTTCACGGCGAAGGAGTACACCTGCTACTACGCACGGGTGCTCGACACCGACCTGCCGCTCGCCATCGACGTGGTCTGCGACATGCTCACCGGCTCGCTGATCCGCGAGGAGGACGTCGACGCCGAGCGCGGGGTCATCCTCGAAGAGATCGCGATGACCGAGGACGACCCGGGCGACATGGTCCACGACCTGTTTGCGCAGACCATGTACGGTGACACCCCGCTGGGCCGGCCCGTCCTGGGCACCGTCGACACGATCAACGCCCTCGGCGCCGACCGGATCCGCCGCTTCTACAAGAAGCACTACGACCCGACCCACCTGGTCGTGGCCGCCGCAGGCAACGTCGACCACAACAAGGTCGTACGCCAGGTCCGCGCCGCCTTCGAGAGGGCCGGCGCCCTGACCCGCACCGACGCGGAGCCGATCGGCCCGCGCACCGGCACCCGGCGCATCCGCTCCGCCGGCCGGGTCGACCTGGTGAGCCGCAAGACCGAGCAGGCGCACGTGGTCCTCGGCATGCCCGGCCTGGCTCGCACGGACGGGCGCCGCTGGGCGCTCGGTGTGCTGAACACCGCCCTCGGTGGCGGCATGTCCTCCCGCCTCTTCCAGGAGGTCCGCGAGAAGCGGGGCCTGGCCTACAGCGTGTACTCGTACACCTCGGGCTTCGCCGACACCGGCCTCTTCGGCGTGTACGCGGGCTGCCGGCCCAGCCAGGTCCACGACGTCCTGCGGATCTGCCGCGACGAGCTCGACAAGGTCGCCGCCGACGGGATCGGCGACGAGGAGATCAAGCGGGCCATCGGCCAGCTCTCGGGCTCCACCGTCCTCGGCCTGGAGGACACCGGCGCGCTCATGAACCGGATCGGCAAGAGCGAGCTGTGCTGGGGCGACCAGATGTCGGTCGACGACATGCTCGCCCAGATCGCTGCCGTGACCCCGGACGACGTCCGCGCGGTCGCCCAGGACGTGCTGGCCCAGCGGCCCTCGCTGGCGGTCATCGGCCCGCTGAAGGAGAAGCAGGCCGCCCGCCTCGACGGGGTCGTCGCCTAGGGGGTGCCTCGCCGATCATGCCGGGCTCGCGGGGCCTGGCGCCCGATCCGGCCTGATCGGCAAGACACCCCTCGATTCCGTACACAGGTAAGGAAGTGACTATGAGCAAGCTGCGCGTGGCAGTCCTCGGGGCCGGGGGCCGGATCGGCTCCGAGGCCGTCAAGGCCATCGAGGCGGCGGAGGACATGGAGCTGGTTGCGGCGCTCGGCCGCGGTGACAGCCTCCAGACGTTGGCCGAGACCGGCGCCCAGGTCGCGGTCGAGCTGACCACCCCCGCCTCCGTGATGGACAACCTTGAGTTTCTCGTCCGCCACGGCATCCACGGGGTGGTCGGCACCACCGGCTGGACCGAGGACCGCCTCGCCCGGCTGGACACCTGGCTCGCCGCTTCCCCGAAGACCGGTGTGCTCATCGCGCCGAACTTCTCCATCGGTGCCGTCCTCACCATGAAGTTCGCCGCCCAGGCCGCCCGCTACTTCGAGTCCGTCGAGGTCGTCGAGCTGCACCACCCCAACAAGGCCGACGCCCCCTCCGGTACGGCGACCCGTACCGCGCAGCTGATCGCGGCCGCCCGTGCCGAGGCCGGCCTGGGCGCGCAGCCCGACGCCACGGCCACCGCCCTCGACGGTGCGCGCGGGGCGGACGTCGACGGCGTACCGGTCCACGCGGTCCGCCTGCGCGGCCTGCTCGCGCACCAGGAGGTCCTCCTCGGCGGCGAGGGCGAAACCCTGACCATCCGCCACGACTCCCTGCACCACAGCAGCTTCATGCCGGGCATCCTGCTCGGCGCGCGCCGCGTGGCGCAGACCCCGGGCCTCACCTTCGGCCTGGAAAACTTCCTCGACCTGGGCTGACCGGACTGATTCACGATGCGCGCGAAGATCACGTATTTCATCACGGCCGCCGTGCTGGTCGTCTACTTCGTCCTGGTCGGCAGCCGGGGACTGCTGCTGATCCGACAGGGCACCTGGCTCACCGTCACCTTCGGGGTGGCCGTGCTGATCCTGCCGTTCATCGGCGTCTGGTTCCTGTGGAAGAACACGCAGTTCGTCACCAGGGCCAACCAGCTGGCCGTTGAGCTGGAGGCCGAGGGCGGACTGCCCGTGGACGAGCTGGAGCGCGACCAGTACGGCCGGATCCTGCGGGATTCCGCCGACGAGGTCTTCGCACGCCGCAAGGCCGAGACCGAGGACGCGCCGGGGGACTGGCGCAGCTGGTTCCGGCTGGCCGTCGCCTACCAGGACGCCCGGGACACCCCGCGGGCGCGCAAGGCCATGCAGCGGGCGATCGCCCTGCACGACAAGAAGCCCGTACAGGTCTGACACCTGTACGGGCCCTTCGCGGCGTGTCCCGTCGTACCCCGCGACCCGGGGTCAGGCGGGCACCGGCCGGTACTCCTCGGCCCAGGCTTCGACCGCGTCCGCGGCCCGGTCGAAGGCCTCGGCCCGTGACAGGAAGTCGGCGCTGTGGTCGGTCAGCAGCACCGGCGGCTCCTCGACGCCCCGGGCGGACACCGTCAGTGCCTGCCCCTGAACGGTCCGCGGCAGGCCGAGCCAGCGCACCGGCTGCTGCACCGTGCGGATCTCGGTGACAGCGTTCCAGGCGATCGTCCGGGTGACGAAGAAGCCGACCCTGCGCAGGCCCGTACGGCTGACCCATACGCCCACGCGCAGCATCTGCAGCGCCGAAGCGAGGACGGCGAGTGCGGCGACCAGGCACGCGCCCGCGCCGGCCCAGCCGCCGCCGGCGAAGGCGACGATCATGGTGGCCAGGAGCATGAAGGCGGACAGCAGCAGCAGCACCGCGGAGATGGCCACGCGCCAGGGGCCGGGCCGGTAGGGGCGTTGCCAGCGGTCGTCGTCGGCGTGGGCCAGGACCTCGTCGCCGTCGTCGTCCGCGTCGGACACGCCGTCGGCCGTCAGGAAGGGCAGGGGCACGGCTGGACCTCACTCACATGCACGTTCGGTAGGGCTGTGCCCGTGAGGCTACCGCCCCTCGGACGCAGTCGACTGCTGCGACTTCTCCGGGGCCTTGTTCGGCTGCAGTGCGGGGATCCCGAAGAGCAGCGAGCCGGCGAGCCCCGCGACCACGGTCAGGCCGACCAGACTACGGGCGGTCAACTGGGCCCTGCCCAGGCGCTCGCGCGGCGGTGGAGTGACATTGCTGCGGAAGCGGTCGGCCTCGGCGACGAAGGCGAACGGGACGGGTTCGCTCCGGCGAAACATGAGAGGCAATCTCCTCGGGCTCGATGCGGGTGCGTTCTGTCCTGTAGGACGTACGGGCCGCCCAATCCGTGCCGGATATGCGGACATCGACCGGAATTCGTGGCTGCGCGTCAGCTGCGCCGGTGCACCGGCGGCAGGTGAGCGTGCACGGGGACCGGCGAGGCGCGCCGTAGAGTGGGCGCGCCCCAGGACGCACGTTTGGAAGGACCCCCGGTGAGCGAGACCGCCGCTTCAGATCTGAAACCCAGCTTCCGCAGCGACGTGACGGTGGAGCTGGTAAAGCACTCCGCCGCCGACTCCGACGTGCTCTGGGCGGCTCGCGTCTCCACGGCCGGCGAGCAGTCGCTGGAGGAGCTCCAGAAGGACCCGGAGCGCTCGAAGGGGCTCATCAATTACCTGATGCGGGACCGTCACGGCAGCCCCTTCGAGCACAACTCGATGACCTTCTTCATCAGCGCCCCGATCTTCGTCTTCCGCGAGTTCATGCGGCACCGCGTGGGCTGGTCGTACAACGAGGAGTCGGGCCGCTACAGGGAGCTCGAACCGGTCTTCTACGTCCCCGACGCCGAGCGCAAGCTCGTCCAGGAGGGCCGCCCCGGCAAGTACGTCTTCGTCGAGGGCACCCAGGCGCAGCAAGAGCTGACCGCGCGCGTCATGGAGGACTCGTACGTTCAGGCGTACGAGGCCTACCGGGAGATGCTCGCCGCGGGCGTAGCCCGAGAGGTGGCCCGTTCGGTCCTGCCGGTCGGCCTGTTCTCCTCGATGTACGCCACCTGCAACGCGCGCTCGCTGATGCACTTCCTCGGTCTGCGCACCCAGCACGAGCTCGCCACCGTCCCGTCCTTCCCGCAGCGGGAGATCGAGATGGTCGGCGAGAAGATGGAGCAGCACTGGGCCCGGCTCATGCCGCTGACGTACGCCGCGTACAACGGCAACGGTCGCGTTGCCCCGTAAGGGCCGTTGCAGGCCGATGTGCCCGCAGCGTACAGATGTACGGAGTCAAGTCCGAAGTGTCCGTATTGCGACGTTTCGTAAACTTCATCTAGGCTGATCAAACGGACCCGGCACTGCCTGAACCCCCGAGCAGGCAGTGCCGGCGTCCAACACCCTGTTGACGTCCCCCGAGGGGACACCGCGAGCATGGCAGCGAGTAGCGTGTTACCCATGGCTCCGATCTCGACTCCGCAGACCCCCTTCGGGCGGGTCCTCACCGCCATGATCACGCCGTTCGCGGCGGATGGCGCTCTCGATCTCGACGGCGCGCAGCAGCTCGCCGTCCACCTGGTGGACGCAGGCAACGACGGTCTGATCATCAACGGCACCACCGGCGAGTCGCCCACCACCACCGACGCGGAGAAAAACGACCTCGTACGAGCCGTCCTCGAAGCCGTCGGAGACCGCGCCCACGTGGTCGCCGGCATCGGTACGAACGACACCCGCCACACGCTGGAGCTGGCCCGCCAGGCCGAGCGCACCGGCGCACACGGCCTGCTCGCCGTGACCCCGTACTACAGCAAGCCCCCGCAGGAGGGCCTCTACCGGCACTTCACGGCGATCGCCGACGCCACCGAGCTGCCGGTCATGCTCTACGACATCCCCGGCCGCAGCGGTGTCCCGATCGAGACCGAAACCCTGGTCCGGCTGGCCGAGCACCCCCGTATCGTGGCCAACAAGGACGCCAAGGGCGACCTCGGCCAGGCCGGCTGGGCGATCGCACGGAGCGGCCTCGCCTGGTACTCGGGCGACGACATGCTGAACCTGCCGCTCCTGTCAGTGGGCGCCGTCGGCTTCGTCTCCGTCGTGGGCCACCTGGTCACGCCCGAGCTGCGGGCGATGCTGGAGGCCCACCTCGCCGGAGACGTCCAGAAGGCTGCCGAGATCCACCAGAAGCTGCTCCCCGTCTTCACCGGGATGTTCCGCACCCAGGGTGTGATGACGACCAAGGCCGCGCTGAAGCTCCAGGGCCTGCCGGCCGGCCCGCTGCGACTCCCGCTGATCGAACTGACCGACGAAGAGACGGCCCAGCTCAAGATCGATCTTGCCGCGGGCGGGGTACAGCTCTGACAACAGACTTCACAACTCAATAAGCACCACCGAACAAATACAGAGCAGACAACAGCAAGTGCACGAATGACATGCGCGCCACGTGCCTTCCGGGTACGTGGCGTGCGTGGTGAGGAGACACTTTTGAGCCATCCGCATCCGGAACTCGGTCCGCCGCCGAAGCTGCCCAAGGGCGGCCTCAGGGTCACCCCCCTGGGTGGCCTCGGCGAGATCGGCCGCAACATGACCGTCTTCGAGTACGACGGCCGCCTCCTGATCGTCGACTGCGGTGTCCTTTTCCCCGAGGAGGAGCAGCCCGGCATCGACCTGATCCTGCCGGACTTCTCGTCCATCCGGGACCGCCTCGACGACATCGAGGGCATCGTCCTCACCCACGGCCACGAAGACCACATCGGCGCCGTCCCCTACCTCCTGCGGGAGAAGCCGGACATCCCGCTGATCGGCTCCAAGCTGACGCTGGCCCTCATCGAGGCCAAGCTCCAGGAGCACCGCATCCGCCCCTACACCCTTGAGGTGAAGGAGGGGGAGCGCGAGGGCCTCGGCCCCTTCGACTGTGAGTTCATCGCGGTCAACCACTCCATCCCGGACGCGCTGGCCGTGGCCATCCGCACGGGCGCGGGCCTGGTCGTCGCCACCGGCGACTTCAAGATGGACCAGCTCCCGCTGGACAAGCGGCTCACGGACCTGCACGCCTTCGCGCGCCTGAGCGAGGAGGGCATCGACCTCCTGCTGTCCGACTCGACGAACGCCGAGGTCCCGGGCTTCGTCCCGCCGGAGCGCGAGATCTCCACGGTCCTGCGGAACGTCTTCGCCAACGCCCACCACCGGATCATCGTGGCCAGCTTCGCCAGCCACGTGCACCGCATCCAGCAGATCCTCGACGCCGCCCACGAGTACGGCCGCCGGGTCGCCTTCGTCGGCCGTTCGATGGTCCGCAACATGGGTATCGCCCGCGACCTGGGATACCTCCGGGTCCCGGCGGGCCTCGTCGTGGACGTCAAGACGCTCGACGACCTGCCGCCCGAGGAGGTCGTGCTGGTCTGCACCGGCTCCCAGGGCGAGCCGATGGCGGCGCTGTCCCGCATGGCGAACCGCGACCACCAGATCCGGATCGTCCCCGGCGACACGGTGATCCTGGCGTCGTCCCTGATCCCGGGCAACGAGAACGCCGTCTACCGCGTGATCAACGGCCTGACCCGCTGGGGCGCCAACGTCGTCCACAAGGGCAATGCCAAGGTGCACGTCTCGGGCCACGCCTCGGCCGGCGAGCTGCTGTACTTCTACAACATCTGCAAGCCGCGGAACCTGATGCCGGTCCACGGCGAATGGCGCCACCTGCGTGCCAATGCCGAACTCGGTGCCATGACGGGCGTCCCCAAGGACCGGATCGTCATCGCCGAGGACGGCGTCGTCGTCGACCTCGTCGACGGCAAGGCCCGTATTTCCGGAAAGGTGCAGGCCGGCTACGTCTACGTGGACGGCCTCTCGGTCGGCGACGTCACCGAGTCCTCCCTCAAGGACCGCCGAATCCTCGGCGACGAGGGCATCATCTCGGTCTACGTCGTGGTGGACAGCACCACCGGCAAAGTGGTCAGCGGCCCGAACATCCAGGCCCGCGGCTCCGGCATCGACGACGCGGCCTTCGGCCCGGTCGTCACGAAGATCGAGGAAGCCATCGCCCGCGCCGCGGCCGACGGGGTTGCCGAACCGCACCAGATCCAGCAGCTCGTCCGTCGCACGATGGGCAAGTGGGTCTCGGACAGCTACCGCCGGCGCCCGATGATTCTCCCGGTCGTCGTCGAGGTCTGATCCAGGCCCTCGCCGTAGCGCCGTCACCGGAGCGGGGCAACCGGATTTGCATCCGGGGGCCCCGCTCCAGTACGTTTACGTCTCCACCCAGCAAGGCAACCCGGAACACACGTGTGTCCGGGCCCAGTCGTGCGGCCGGTGGCAATCAGACCCGGGGAAACCTGATATGGTCTGATCCGCCCGAAAGGGAAAGGCCCTCCAACGGCCTCAGAATTCCAATCCAAGCCGATTGCAACTTTCGAGAAGCAAGGCGCGGAAATGGTCTGGTAAGGTTGGAATCGCCGGAAAGGGAAACGCGAAAGCGGAAACCTGGAAAGCGCCGAGGAAATCGGACACGAAAGAGTCTGATAGAGTCGGAAACGCAAGACAGCAGAACGAAAGCCCGGAGGAAAGCCCGCAGCGAGTATCGCTGGGGTGAGTACAAAGGAAGCGTCCGTTCCTTGAGAACTCAACAGCGTGCCAAAAATCAACGCCAGAAGTTGATACCCCGTCCACTTCGGTGGATGAGGTTCCTTTGAAAAGTCCTGTTCGGCCTTCGGGTGCGGGCAGGCAATTAAACACAGCGAGGACGTTGTGGTCAGTCGGTCTTATTCCGACCGTGACTGGCCCGCTCTTTCGTGTGTGTGCACCC
>NZ_CP136996.1:5245000-7195578 GCF_058344425.1 Streptomyces sp. PL-29
GCCTGCGAGTTAGCGGTGTGTAGCGAGGTTAACCCGTGTGGGGAAGCCGTAGCGAAAGCGAGTCCGAATAGGGCGTTTGAGTTGCACGCTCTAGACCCGAAGCGGAGTGATCTAGCCATGGGCAGGTTGAAGCGGAGGTAAGACTTCGTGGAGGACCGAACCCACCAGGGTTGAAAACCTGGGGGATGACCTGTGGTTAGGGGTGAAAGGCCAATCAAACTCCGTGATAGCTGGTTCTCCCCGAAATGCATTTAGGTGCAGCGTCGTGTGTTTCTTGCCGGAGGTAGAGCACTGGATAGGCGATGGGCCCTACCGGGTTACTGACCTTAGCCAAACTCCGAATGCCGGTAAGTGAGAGCACGGCAGTGAGACTGTGGGGGATAAGCTCCATGGTCGAGAGGGAAACAGCCCAGAGCATCGACTAAGGCCCCTAAGCGTACGCTAAGTGGGAAAGGATGTGGAGTCGCAGAGACAACCAGGAGGTTGGCTTAGAAGCAGCCACCCTTGAAAGAGTGCGTAATAGCTCACTGGTCAAGTGATTCCGCGCCGACAATGTAGCGGGGCTCAAGCGTACCGCCGAAGTCGTGTCATTGCAGCAATACTCCCAACGGAGGCTGTGATGGGTAGGGGAGCGTCGTGTGCCGGGTGAAGCAGCAGCGGAAGCTAGTTGTGGACGGTTCACGAGTGAGAATGCAGGCATGAGTAGCGATACACACGTGAGAAACGTGTGCGCCGATTGACTAAGGGTTCCTGGGTCAAGCTGATCTGCCCAGGGTAAGTCGGGACCTAAGGCGAGGCCGACAGGCGTAGTCGATGGACAACCGGTTGATATTCCGGTACCCGCTTTGAAACGCCCAATATCGAATCAGGCGATGCTAAGTCCGTGAAGCCGTTCCGGACCCTTCGGGGAATGGAAAGTGGTGGAGCCGACGAACCAGACTTGTAGTAGGTAAGCGATGGGGTGACGCAGGAAGGTAGTCCAGCCCGGGCGGTGGTTGTCCCGGGGTAAGGGTGTAGGCCGAGGGGTAGGTAAATCCGTCCCTCATGAAGGTTGAGACCTGATGCCGAGCCGATTGTGGCGAAGTGGATGATCCTATGCTGTCGAGAAAAGCCTCTAGCGAGTTTCATGGCGGCCCGTACCCTAAACCGACTCAGGTGGTCAGGTAGAGAATACCGAGGCGTTCGGGTGAACTATGGTTAAGGAACTCGGCAAAATGCCCCCGTAACTTCGGGAGAAGGGGGGCCATTCCTGGTGATGAGTCTTGCACTCTGAGCTGGGGGTGGCCGCAGAGACCAGCGAGAAGCGACTGTTTACTAAAAACACAGGTCCGTGCGAAGCCGTAAGGCGATGTATACGGACTGACGCCTGCCCGGTGCTGGAACGTTAAGGGGACCGGTTAGTGACCTTTCGGGGTTGCGAAGCTGAGAACTTAAGCGCCAGTAAACGGCGGTGGTAACTATAACCATCCTAAGGTAGCGAAATTCCTTGTCGGGTAAGTTCCGACCTGCACGAATGGCGTAACGACTTCTCGACTGTCTCAACCATAGGCCCGGTGAAATTGCACTACGAGTAAAGATGCTCGTTTCGCGCAGCAGGACGGAAAGACCCCGGGACCTTTACTACAGTTTGATATTGGTGTTCGGTTCGGCTTGTGTAGGATAGGTGGGAGACTTTGAAGCATCAACGCCAGTTGGTGTGGAGTCGCCGTTGAAATACCACTCTGGTCGTGCTGGATGTCTAACCTCGGTCCGTGATCCGGATCAGGGACAGTGTCTGATGGGTAGTTTAACTGGGGCGGTTGCCTCCCAAAGGGTAACGGAGGCGCCCAAAGGTTCCCTCAGCCTGGTTGGCAATCAGGTGTTGAGTGTAAGTGCACAAGGGAGCTTGACTGTGAGACCGACGGGTCGAGCAGGGACGAAAGTCGGGACTAGTGATCCGGCGGTGGCTTGTGGAAGCGCCGTCGCTCAACGGATAAAAGGTACCCCGGGGATAACAGGCTGATCTTCCCCAAGAGTCCATATCGACGGGATGGTTTGGCACCTCGATGTCGGCTCGTCGCATCCTGGGGCTGGAGTCGGTCCCAAGGGTTGGGCTGTTCGCCCATTAAAGCGGTACGCGAGCTGGGTTTAGAACGTCGTGAGACAGTTCGGTCCCTATCCGCTGTGCGCGTAGGAATATTGAGAAGGGCTGTCCCTAGTACGAGAGGACCGGGACGGACGAACCTCTGGTGTGCCAGTTGTCCTGCCAAGGGCATGGCTGGTTGGCTACGTTCGGGAGGGATAACCGCTGAAAGCATCTAAGCGGGAAGCCTGCTTCAAGATGAGTATTCCCACCTCCTTGAGAGGGTAAGGCTCCCAGTAGACGACTGGGTTGATAGGCCAGATGTGGAAGCCCGGTAACGGGTGGAGCTGACTGGTACTAATAGGCCGAGGGCTTGTCCTCAGTTGCTCGCGTCCACTGTGTTAGTTCTGAAATAACGAACGGCTGTGATTACACACCAGCGTTCTAAATTTCATAGTGTTTCGGTGGTCATAGCGTTAGGGAAACGCCCGGTTACATTCCGAACCCGGAAGCTAAGCCTTTCAGCGCCGATGGTACTGCAGGGGGGACCCTGTGGGAGAGTAGGACGCCGCCGAACAACCCGCCCTTTTAGCTCAGTCGGTAGAGCGTCTCCATGGTAAGGAGAAGGTCAACGGTTCGATTCCGTTAAAGGGCTCACAACAGAAAGGCCCCCGCCATCAGGCGGGGGCCTTTTTGCGTTAGTGGCTCCGTAGCAGGCCTCATGACGGCCTCCGGTGTGCGGATCGCGTCGAGGAACACGTACGAGGAAGCCGGCACAGGCACCGAGGTCAATGCCGTGACCGTCGACGCACGCACCGCGGTCAGTCGCCGGCCCGGGGGTGGGGTACGCGGAAGGCCAGGATCGCCATGTCGTCCGAGGCGGGCTCGGCCGCGAAGCGCTCCACCGCGCGCAGGACACGCGAAGCCACCGCACCCGCGGTCAGGCCCGTGCAGGTCGTGAGGACCTCCGTGAGACCGTCATCGCCGAGCATGCGGCTGCCCTCGCGCCGCTCGGTCACGCCGTCCGTGACACACAGCAGGACGTCGCCCGGATCGAGGGTGACGGTCTGCTCGTACAGGTCCAGGTCCTCGATCACACCCAGCAGGGGCTGAGGCTCCGCGGCCGCGTCGACCTCGCCGTTCGGGCGCAGGCGCAGCGGGAGCGGATGGCCCGCGCAGACGACCTTCATGAGGGCGCCGCCGTCCGGCTGCGGATGGAGCTCGCCGTAGAGGAGGGTGAGGAAGCGGCTGCGCGCCCCCTCGTCGAGGATGGCCGCGTTCAGGCGTTCCAGGACGGCGGGGCCGCCGAGGCCCTCACGGGCCAGGAGGCGCAGGGCGTGCCGGGCCAGGCCGGTCACTGCGGCAGCCTCCGGGCCGGTGCCGCAGACGTCGCCGATGGCGAACCCGTAGGCGCCGTCGCGGATCGGGAAGACGTCGTAGAAGTCGCCGCCCACCTCGTTGCCCTCGCCGGCCGCGCGGTAGATGACCTCGACCTCCATGCCGGGGATGGCGGGGGAGCCGGGCGGCAGCAGGCTGCGCTGCAGGGACCGGCTGATCGCTGTCCGCTCGGAGTAGAGGCGGGCGTTGTCCAGGGCGAGGGCGGCCCGGCGGGAGAGGTCCTCGGCGAGTTCGAGGATCTCCTGGCGGAAGTGCTCCTCCCGCGGCTTGCCGAGGGTGAGCATCCCGATGACGCGGTTGCGGGCGAGGAGAGGCAGGACCACCGTCTCGCCGCCGACCGCAAGGGCGGTCTCGGGCCACGGGCGGGCGCCGGCCTCGCGGACCGGTTCGGGCGGACTGACCCGGGACAGCAGGGCCTTCAGGCCGTCGATGCGGTCCTCGTCCTCGTGGAGGACATAACTGAGGTAGGGGTCCGAGGACTGGTCCGCGATGGTGTAGACGGCGCACCACGTGGCGAGCGTCGGGACGGTCATCTGAGCCATGAGGGCCAGGGTCTGGTCCCGGTCCAGGGTGCCGGCCAGCAGGTCGGAGGCCTCGACGAGGAAGGACAGGGAGCCGCGGCGCAGCCGCTCCAGTTCGCCGAGGCGGGCGGACTCCACCGCCAGGGCGATGCGGTCGGCGGCGAACTGGAGGTGGAGCGCCTCCTCGTTCGAGTAGCGGCCGGGGCTCTCGGCGGCCACGCCCAGGGAGCCGGTCAGTCGCCCCTCGACCTTGAGGGGGACGGTGACCGCGGAGCGCATGCCGGTGGACTCCAGGAGCGGAACCGCTCCGGGCACGGCGACGAGGTCGTCGTGGACGGCAGGCATCCGGGCAGAGCCGTAGCGGTTGGTGCCGGCCTCGACCGGGACGCGGGCGAAGCGCTGGCGAGTGGACGGCAGACCGGTGGTGGCCCGGACCTCCAGCTCCGTCTCGTCGTCGGTGGCGAGGAGCAGGAAGGCGGAGTCGGCGTCGAGGAGGTCGCGGGCCCGCTCGACCGTGCGCTGCAGCAGGCTGTCGAGGTCGTCGGGGGCGGGTGAGCCGATGAAGACCTCGAAGGGGTCGGTGGCACGGGGCTCGGCGAAGTGGCCGCCGTCGGTGGAAGGCGTCCGTACGGGGCTCTGGAGCAGGGCCCGCTCGTCGTCGTGGACGAGGAGGCAGACGGTGGAGGGTTCGCCGTGCGCGTCCCGGACGCGCAGGTGCGAGGCGTAGACCGGGATGACGCGGCCGTCAGCTCCCCGGACGCCGTAGCTGCCCTCCCAGCGGGACAGGCGCAGCGCCTCGGCGATGCCGGTTCCGGTGCCCGGGGTTTGCGGCCACGCGGCGAGCTCGGCGAGCGGGCGGCCGACCGCCTTCTCGGCGGCGTGCCCGAAGATGTGCTCGGCGTCCTCGTTCCAGGCGGAGACGGTATCGGCCGAGTCGACCTGGAGGACGGCGACGCGGACCCGGCTGTCGGCGAGCGGGAGCAGCCGGTCGGGGACGACGGGCCCGGCGGAGCGCGTACCGACCGGCCGGTCCGGCAGGTCGAGGCGGAACCACACGTGCTTGTGGGTGGCGGTGTACTCGACGCCCCAGCGGGTGGCCAGTGCGGCGCACAGCATCAGCCCGCGGCCGTTCTCACGGTCCGGGTCGGCGTACGGGCGCTCGCCGGGGTGCCGCAGCGGCAGCTCGCGCTCCGGGTAGCGGTCGGCGACCTCGACCCGGACACCGTCCTCGGTGCGCAGGCACAGGACCTCGGCCCTGGTTCCGGCGTGGACCACGGCATTGGTGACGAGCTCGCTGGTGAGGACCACCGCGTCGTCGACGATGTCCGCGAACCCCCAGCCCTGCAGGGTGTCGCGGACGAACGCGCGAGCGGCGACCGAGCGCCCGAGAGGATCGAAGCTGGCAGCCGCCCGTGCCGTGATCACGAATCTCCTTCGACGCGGTTGGACATCGGTTGCCAGGTTACTTACCTTCGCGGACGGCATGGTGCCGTCGTCCGGGAATCCACTCGCAGGGTACGACCCGGTGTGCGATGGTGCCGAAGTGTTATGGCCGGGTTCGGACAGGGTGAAACACTGGGCAGGCTTGCAGAGCCGGCTCGTGATGAGTCAGGTGTCCGGTTGAACGGCGGTCGACCCTTTCGGGAGGGACACGGTGGAGTCTGGCGCGGTGGTGCGGCGTACGGGGACGCGGCCGAAGGGCGGGCGGTCCCGGCGCGGCGGCACGACAGAAGTCGATACCGCCGCTCTGAACCGGCTGCTCACGGCCCTGGTGTCGATGCGGGACGGAAACTTCCGCAAGCGGTTGACGGTGTCGGGCGACGGGGTGATGGCGGAGATCGCCGCCGTCTACAACGAGGTCGCCGACCGCAATCTCCACCTGACCGGGGAGCTGTCCCGGGTCCGGCGGATGGTGGGCCGTGAGGGGAAGCTGAGCGAACGGCTGGAAACGGGTGCCTGCGAGGGCTCCTGGGCGGCCGCGATCGACGCCTCCAACCAGCTGGTGGACGATCTGGCCCGGCCGGTGTCCGAGGTGGGACGGGTGCTGTCGGCGGTTGCCGAGGGTGACCTGGACCAGCGGATGGACCTGCGAACCCAGGCCGCCGAGGGGGCGGGGCATCCGCTGCGCGGGGAGTTCCTGAAGGTCGGGCGCACCGTCAACAACCTGGTCGACCAGTTGTCGGCGTTCACCGACGAGGTGACGCGCGTGGCGCTGGAGGTGGGCACCGAGGGCAAGCTCGGCGGTCAGGCCCAGGTGCGCGGAATGTCCGGTTCCTGGAAGGATCTGACCGACTCCGTCAACACGATGGCGTACCGGCTCACCGCGCAGGTGCGTGACATCGCCCTCGTCACGACGGCGGTCGCCAAGGGCGACCTGTCGCGCAAGGTCACGGTGCACGTGGCCGGTGAGATGCTCCAGCTGAAGAACACCGTGAACACCATGGTGGATCAGCTGTCGTCCTTCTCGTCCGAGGTGACCAGGGTCGCCCGCGAGGTGGGCACGGAGGGCGAGCTGGGCGGCCAGGCGAAGGTGCCCGGGGTCGCCGGCGTGTGGAAGGATCTGACCGACTCCGTCAACACGATGGCCGGGAACCTGACGGCCCAGGTGCGCGGGATCGCCCAGGTGACGACGGCGGTCGCCAACGGCGACCTGTCGCAGAAGGTGCGGGTCAGCGCGCGCGGCGAGGTCGCGCAGCTGGCCGAAACGATCAACCAGATGACGGAGACGCTGCGCACCTTCGCGGACGAGGTGACGCGGGTGGCCAGCGAGGTCGGTGCCAAGGGCCTGCTGGGCGGTCAGGCGCAGGTGCCGGGTGCGGCGGGGACCTGGAAGGACCTCACCGACTCGGTGAACACGGTCTTCCGCAACCTCACCACCCAGGTGCGGGACATCGCGCAGGTGACCACGGCGGTGGCGAACGGCGATCTGTCCCAGAAGGTCACGGTCGATGTCGCCGGCGAGATGCTGGAGCTGAAGAACACCGTCAACACGATGGTCGACCAGCTCCAGTCCTTCGGCGCGGAAGTGACCCGGGTGGCCCGTGAGATCGGCGTCGAGGGCGAGCTGGGCGGTCAGGCGCAGGTGCCGGGTGCGGCGGGGACCTGGAAGGACCTCACCGACTCGGTGAACACCGCCTTCCGCAACCTCACCGGGCAGGTCCGCAACATCGCGCAGGTGACCACGGCGGTGGCGAACGGCGACCTGTCCCAGAAGGTCACGGTGGACGTCTCCGGCGAGATGCTCCAGCTGAAGAACACCGTCAACACGATGGTGGACCAGCTCTCCTCGTTCGCGGACCAGGTCACGCGGATGGCGCGGGACGTGGGCACGGAGGGCCGGCTCGGCGGTCAGGCCAGGGTCGAGGGGGTCTCGGGCACCTGGAAGGAGCTCACGGACTCCGTCAACTTCATGGCCGGCAACCTCACCTCGCAGGTGCGCCAGATCGCGCAGGTGACCACGGCGGTGGCGCGGGGCGACCTGTCGCAGAAGATCGACGTGGACGCCCGGGGCGAGATCCTGGAGCTGAAGAACACCATCAACACGATGGTCGACCAGCTCTCCGCCTTCGCCGAGCAGGTGACGCGGGTGGCCCGGGACGTGGGTACGGAAGGCCGCCTGGGTGGTCAGGCGCAGGTGCCCGGCGTGGCCGGTGTCTGGCGCGACCTGACGGACTCGGTGAACGGCATGGCCGGGAACCTGACCTCGCAGGTGCGCAACATCGCCCAGGTCGCCACGGCGGTGGCGCGGGGCGACCTGTCGCAGAAGATCGACGTGGACGCCCGGGGCGAGATCCTGGAGCTGAAGAACACCCTCAACACGATGGTCGACCAGCTCTCGAACTTCGCCGAGCAGGTGACCCGGGTGGCCCGGGAGGTGGGCACCGAGGGCATCCTCGGCGGTCAGGCCGAGGTCAAGGGTGTCTCCGGCACCTGGAAGGACCTCACCCAGTCCGTCAACTTCATGGCGAACAACCTGACCTCGCAGGTGCGCAACATCGCCGAGGTGACGACGGCGGTCGCGATGGGCGACCTCTCCAAGAAGATCACCGTCGATGCCAAGGGCGAGATCCTCGAACTCGTCACGACCGTCAACACGATGGTCGACCAGCTGTCGTCCTTCGCGGAGCAGGTGACTCGGGTGGCCCGGGAGGTGGGCACCGAGGGCATCCTGGGCGGCCAGGCCCGGGTCCGGGGGGTCACCGGCATCTGGAAGGACCTCAGCGACAACGTCAACACGATGGCCGGGAACCTGACGGCCCAGGTGCGCGGGATCGCCCAGGTCTCGGCGGCCGTCGCCAACGGCGACCTGACGAAGAAGGTGACGGTCGAGGCGCGCGGCGAGGTCGCGCAGCTCGCCGACACCGTCAACACGATGGTGAAGACCCTGTCGTCGTTCGCCGACGAGGTGACCCGGGTGGCCCGGGAGGTGGGTACGGAGGGCCGCCTCGGCGGTCAGGCGCACGTGCCGGGTGTCTCCGGCACGTGGAAAGACCTCACCGACTCGGTGAACTTCATGGCGTCCAACCTCACCGGCCAGGTGCGGCAGATCGCGATGGTCACGACCGCCATCGCCAAGGGCGACATGACCAAGAAGATCGACATCGACGCCCGGGGCGAGATCCTGGAGCTCAAGACCACCATCAACACGATGGTCGACCAGTTGTCCTCCTTCGCGGAGCAGGTGACGCGGGTCGCCCGCGAGGTGGGTACCGAGGGCATCCTGGGCGGCCAGGCCCGGGTCCGGGACGTCGACGGGACCTGGCGGGACCTGACCGAGTCCGTGAACGAGATGGCCGGCAACCTCACCCGCCAGGTGCGCGCGATCGCGGCCGTGGCGACCGCGGTGACCCGCGGGGACCTCAGCCTGAAGGTCGACGTCGATGCGGCGGGGGAGATCCAGGCCCTCCAGGACAACATCAACACGATGATCGTCAACCTGCGGGACACCACCCTGGCCAACAAGGAGCAGGACTGGCTCAAGGGCAACCTGGCCCGCATCTCCGCACTGATGCAGGGCCGCCGGGACCTGGACGACGTCGCCTCGCTGATCATGAGCGAGCTGACGCCCGTGGTCTCCGCACAGCACGGGGCCTTCTTCCTGGTGGTGCCGGCCGGCGGTGCCACCGAGATCGGTGCGGACGGGGGCGCGAACGGGGCGTACGAGCTGCGGATGCGCGGGAGCTACGCCTACGCGGGCGGACAGATGCCCCTCTCCTTCCGGCCGGGGGAGGGACTGATCGGGGCGGTCGCCGAGGAGAAGCGGACGATCCTGGTCGAGAACACTCCGCCGGGCTACCTGAAGATCTCCTCGGGTCTCGGCGAGGCCCCGCCGGCGCACGTGATCGTGCTGCCGGTGCTGTTCGAGGGGAAGGTGCTCGGCGTCATCGAGCTGGCGTCCTTCACGCCCTTCACGCAGATCCAGAAGGACTTCCTCAGCCAGATCGCCGAGATGATCGGTACGAGCGTCAACACCATCAGCGTCAACTCCAAGACGGAGATGCTGCTGAAGCAGTCGCAGGAGATGACCGAGCAGCTGCGCGAGCGTTCCGACGAGCTGGAGAACCGGCAGAAGGCGCTGCAGGCCGCCAACGCGGAGCTGGAGGAGAAGGCCGAACTGCTGGCGCAGCAGAACCGGGACATCGAGGTGAAGAACACCGAGATCGAGGAGGCCCGGCAGGTCCTGGAGGAGCGCGCCGAGCAGCTGGCGGTCTCGATGCGCTACAAGTCCGAGTTCCTGGCGAACATGTCGCACGAGCTGCGCACGCCCCTGAACTCGCTGCTGATCCTGGCCAAGCTGCTCGCCGACAACGCGGACGAGAACCTGTCGCCGAAGCAGGTGGAATTCGCCGAGACCATCCACGGCGCGGGCTCGGACCTGCTCCAGCTGATCAACGACATCCTCGACCTGTCGAAGGTCGAGGCCGGGAAGATGGACGTCTCGCCGACCCGGATCGCGCTGGTCCAGCTCGTGGACTACGTGGAGGCGACCTTCCGGCCGCTGACGGCGGAGAAGGGTCTCGACTTCTCGGTACGGGTCTCCCCGGAGCTCCCCGCGACCCTGCACACCGACGAGCAGCGGCTGCTCCAGGTGCTGCGCAACCTGCTGTCGAACGCGGTGAAGTTCACCGACACCGGTGCGGTGGAGCTGGTGATCCGGCCCGCCGGGGCCGATGTGCCCGCCGAGATCCGTGAGCAGCTGCTGGAGGCTGGTTCGCTGCGGGAGGCGGACGGGGACCTGATCGCCTTCTCGGTCACCGACACCGGCATCGGGATCGCGGCCAGCAAGATGCTGGTGATCTTCGAGGCCTTCAAGCAGGCGGACGGGACCACGAGCCGCAAGTACGGCGGCACCGGGCTCGGGCTGTCCATCAGCCGCGAGATCGCCCGGCTGCTGGGTGGGGAGATCCATGCGGCGAGCGAGCCGGGCCGCGGCTCCACCTTCACGCTGTACCTTCCGCTGCACCCGAGCGAGCTGCCGCCGCAGGGCTACGCGCCGCCCACGCCGGGGGGAGCTCGCGGCGAGCTGTACCGGCGGTCCCTCGACGGGGCGCGGCCCGGGCTGCCGGCCGCGCCCGCGGACGCACCGGCGGCGCAGCCTCAGCCGGTGCCGCCCGCTCCGGCGGAGGCCGCGGCGGGGCAGGGCGGTGGGGCTGCGCTGTTCCGCCGCCGCCGCAAGGCGCTGGGCGGCCCGGAGCCGCGTACGGCGGTGCCGGGGCAGCCGAACGCGGCGGGCGCCGAGGGCGGCTGGGACGCTGCGCAGGAGGAGCTTCCGGCGGTGGCGCGGACGTACGACTTCCGCAGTGAGCGGGTGCTCATCGTGGACGACGACGTCCGCAACGTCTTCGCGCTCACCAGCGTGCTGGAGCAGCACGGGCTGGTGGTGCTGTACGCGGAGAACGGGCGGGAGGGCATCGAGGTGCTGGAGCAGCACGACGACGTGAAGGTCGTGCTGATGGACATCATGATGCCCGAGATGGACGGGTACGCCACGACCTCGGCGATCCGGCGGATGCCGCAGTTCGCCGGCCTGCCGATCATCGCGCTGACGGCCAAGGCGATGAAGGGGGACCGGGAGAAGGCGATCGACTCGGGTGCTTCCGACTACGTCACCAAGCCGGTCGACCCCGACTACCTGCTGTCCGTCATGGAGCAGTGGATGCGGGGCAAGTGACCGGAGGGAAGCGGAACCGCGGCGGCGACCGACCTGCTGCCGCCGCGGTGGTGTGGGAGAGCGGCGAACGGGGAACCTTCTGCTCTCCCACAGCGTTTCCGCTTCGTGCACAGTGACATCTTGGTGACAGGGTGTGGCGATCTCGGGACTGGGGCTACGATGACCGGCACAAGGACGGACGGCGCACGGGTGTCGTCCTCTGGGGCGGGGCCCGGCGCACAGGCCGGTGCCAGGAGCCGGGGAGGCCCCATGCCGGGGCGAGGAGGACAGGGCATGGTGCAGAAGGCCAAGATCCTCCTGGTCGACGACCGGCCGGAGAATCTGCTGGCGCTGGAGGCCATCCTCTCCGCGCTCGATCAGACACTGGTCCGGGCGTCGTCGGGGGAGGAGGCGCTCAAAGCGCTGCTCACGGACGATTTCGCGGTCATCCTGCTGGATGTCCAGATGCCCGGTATGGACGGATTCGAGACGGCCGCGCACATCAAGCGGCGGGAGCGGACCCGGGACATCCCGATCATCTTCCTCACCGCGATCAACCACGGTCCGCACCACACCTTCCGCGGTTACGCGGCGGGCGCGGTCGACTACATCTCCAAGCCGTTCGACCCGTGGGTGCTGCGGGCGAAGGTCTCCGTGTTCGTGGAGCTCTACACGAAGAACTGCCAACTGCGGGAGCAGGCGGCCCTGCTGAGGCTCCAGCTGGAAGGCAGCAGCTCCAACGGCGTGGACGCAGGCAAGGAGGCGGCGGGCCTGCTGGCCGAGCTCTCCGCACGGCTCGCAGCGGTCGAGGAGCAGGCCGAAGCGCTGAGCAAGCAACTCGGCGAGGATGCGGCCGATGCCGGGGTCGTGGCGACCGCGGCCCATCTGGAACGCAAACTCACCGGACTGCGCCGGGCACTCGACGCGCTGGAGCCCGGCAGCGCCGGAGGGGCTCCGGCGCTGCCCTCGCAGAACTGACCGTGCTCGCGTCCGGCCTGGCGGGCCGTCAAAGTGCCCACCCGGACGACGACACGATCGGGTGAAGGGGTGGGCACGCGTGTCCACCGGCGCGCGCACCGGTAACCTCGGCCCATGGCCTCACGTACGTCCGGCAAGGGTTCCCCGAGCACCGCGGGCACCGCGAAGGGCCGCACCGGCCGTACGACGGCGCCCGCGAAGAAGGCCGCCCCGGCACGCAAGCCCCCGGCGAAGAAGGCCGCGGCCGCACGGCGCGCCCCGGCGAAGAAGGCCGCGGCCAAGCCCGTGCCGTCTCCGACGAGCGGCGTGCTGCGACTGGTGCGGGCCCTGTGGCTGGGGTGCGCCCACGCGGTCGGCGCGGTCTTCCGCGGGCTCGGCCAGGGAGCCAGGAACCTCGACCCCGCCCACCGCAAGGACGGGGTGGCGCTGCTCCTCCTCGCGCTCGCCCTGATCGTCGCCGCCGGTACCTGGTCGAACCTGAGCGGTCCCGTCGGAGACCTGGTGACCATGCTGATCACCGGGCTCTTCGGGCGGCTGGACCTGCTCGTGCCGATGCTGCTCGGCGTCATGGCGGTACGTTTCATCCGCCACCCCGACCAGGCCGACGCCAACGGCCGGATCGGCATCGGGCTGTCCGCCCTCGTGGTCGGTGTCCTGGGCCTGGTCCACATCGCCTGCGGGGCACCCGGCCGCGACGAGGGCACCACCGCCATGCAGAACGCCGGCGGGCTCATCGGCTGGGCCGCCTCCAAGCCACTGATCTTCACCATGGGTGCCCCGCTGGCCGTGCCCATGCTGGTGCTGCTGACGGTCTTCGGGCTGCTCGTGGTCACCGCGACCCCGGTCAACGCGATCCCGCAGCGGCTGCGCCGGCTCGGCATCCGGCTCGGGATCGTCGCGCCGAACGAGTACGACGAGGGCTACGGGGAGGCCGCGGGCGGGCCCGCCGCCCGGCACGACCCCGAGCAGTGGCGGGCCCGCTCGGGGGCGCCCGAGGGTTCCGGCGACCCCGCGGACGCCGCCGAGGAGGAGGCGCTGGCCCGGCGGCGCCGGCCGCGCAAGGCCGCCGCACGTCCGGCGATCGACCGGGAGATGGACGCCGTCGACGTGGCCGCGGCCGCCGCCGCGGCACTGGACGGTGCGGTCTACGGCGGCATGCCGCCCTCCCCGCTCGTCGCCGACCTCACGCACGGGATCACCGCCGAGCGGGAGGGCGTGGAGGTCACCGCCCCGGTGCCGACCGCCCGCGGCGGGCTCTCCGCCGGGACCGCCGCACCGTCGGCCGCGCCCGAGAGTGCCGAGCAGCCGCACGCCACCACCGCCGCGGCCTCCGGAACGCTGGCGGTGCCCGACCTGACCAAGGCCCCGCCGGAGGCCCAGCCGCTGCCGCCCCGCGCCGAGCAGCTCCAGCTGCGCGGGGACATCACCTACTCCCTGCCCTCGCTGGACCTGCTGGAGAAGGGCGGTCCGGGCAAGACCCGCAGCGCCGCCAACGACGCCGTGGTGGCCTCCCTGCGCAACGTCTTCACCGAGTTCAAGGTGGACGCCGACGTCACCGGCTTCACCCGGGGCCCGACGGTCACCCGCTACGAGGTCACCCTCGGCGCGGCCGTCAAGGTCGAGCGGATCACCGCGCTGACCAAGAACATCGCCTACGCCGTGGCCAGCCCCGACGTGCGCATCATCAGTCCGATCCCGGGCAAGTCCGCGGTCGGCATCGAGATTCCCAACACCGACCGTGAGATGGTCAACCTGGGCGACGTACTGCGCCTCGCGGACGCGGCCGAGGACGACCACCCGATGCTGGTCGCGCTCGGCAAGGACGTCGAGGGTGGCTACGTCATGGCCAACCTCGCCAAGATGCCCCACGTACTGGTCGCCGGTGCGACGGGCTCCGGCAAGTCCTCCTGCATCAACTGCTTGATCACCTCGATCATGGTCCGGGCCACCCCGGAGGACGTCCGGATGGTCCTCGTCGACCCCAAGCGGGTCGAGCTGACGGCGTACGAGGGCATCCCGCACCTGATCACGCCGATCATCACCAACCCCAAGCGGGCTGCCGAGGCACTTCAGTGGGTCGTGCGCGAGATGGACCTGCGCTATGACGACCTGGCCGCCTTCGGCTACCGGCACATCGACGACTTCAACCAGGCCATCCGGGACGGGAAGATCAAGCTCCCGCCAGGCAGCGAGCGCGAGCTCAGCCCCTACCCGTACCTGCTGGTGATCGTCGACGAGCTGGCCGACCTGATGATGGTGGCCCCGCGCGACGTCGAGGACTCGATCGTCCGCATCACCCAGCTGGCCCGCGCCGCCGGCATCCACCTGGTGCTGGCCACCCAGCGGCCCTCGGTCGACGTGGTCACGGGACTGATCAAGGCGAATGTGCCCTCGCGCCTCGCCTTCGCGACCTCCTCGCTGGCCGACAGCCGGGTCATCCTCGACCAGCCCGGTGCCGAGAAGCTCATCGGCAAGGGGGACGGGTTGTTCCTGCCGATGGGGGCGAACAAGCCCGTCCGCCTCCAGGGCGCCTTCGTCACCGAGGAGGAGATCGCCGGGATCGTCACGCACTGCAAGGACCAGATGGCGCCCGTCTTCCGAGACGACGTCACCGTGGGGCAGAAGCAGAAGAAGGAGATCGACGAGGAGATCGGCGACGACCTGGACCTGTTGTGCCAGGCGGCGGAGCTCGTCGTCACCACGCAGTTCGGCTCCACCTCGATGCTCCAGCGCAAGCTGCGGGTGGGCTTCGCGAAGGCCGGTCGGCTCATGGACCTCATGGAGTCGCGGGGCATCGTCGGGCCGAGCGAGGGTTCGAAGGCGCGTGACGTCCTGCTGAAGGCCGACGACCTGGACGGCGTGCTCGCGGTCATCCGGGGCGAGACGGATTCGTAGTGAAATCGCGGGCAACCGTTTCCCCTGGGCCCGCGTCAAGTTGAACGGAGGGGCGGCTGCGCGCACGACTCGCGTACGGTGTCGGGCCGCCACGCCGAAGGGGACCTCCCGTCGCCATTCGTATGGCGTAGGAAGGGCACCCTCCGGTTGCTCCACCCTTTCGTCACCCCCCTAGACTGGACATCCAGCAGGTGGCTACACGCTCGAAAGGCGCCCTTGTGTCCATCGGCAACTCCAACTCCCCCGAAGAAGAGCGGCCTTCGACCGACGACCGGTCCGAGGACCGTCTCGTCGAACGTTCCGTCGAAGAGCCGTCCATCGGGTCGGCCCTCAAGAAGGCCCGGATCGCCGCCGGGCTCACAGTCGACGACGTCAGTTCCCTCACCCGCGTGCGCATCCCGATCGTGCACGCGATCGAAGAGGACGACTTCACGCGGTGCGGCGGCGACGTCTACGCCCGCGGCCACATCCGTACGCTCGCCCGCGCCGTCCACCTCGACCCGGCACCGCTGGTCGACAGCTACGACGCGGCCCACGGCGGCCGGCCGGCACCCACGCCCGCCGCGCCGATGTTCGAGGCGGAGCGGATCCGCCCCGAGCGCCAGCGGCCCAATTGGACCGCGGCCATGGTCGCGGCCATCGTCGCCGTGATCGGCTTCGTGGGCTTCACCGCCTTCAGCGGCGGAGGCGAGAAGGAAAAGCGCCCGGTGGCGGAAGGATCCGCCTCCCCCAAGCCCGCACCCAAGCAGACCGGCGGCAAGCCGGCCGCGCTGCCCTCCCAGGCTCCGTCGGCCGCCCAGCCGGACCCCTCCGACAGCGCCATCGCCGCCGCGCCCAAGGACCTCGTCACGGTCGTCCTGACGGCCGACACGGGCGAGAGCTGGATTTCCGCGAAGGACTCCACGGGCCGGCTCCTCTTCGACGGCACCCTCGTCCGGGGCGAGTCGAAGACCTTCACGGACAAGGAGTCCGTCGACCTCGTGCTCGGCGACGCCGGGGCCGTGAAGCTCTTCGTGAACGGTAAGGAGATCAAGGACGACTTCCAGCGAGGCCAGGTGGAACGCCTCACCTACACCAAGGAAGACCCCTCCCAGGGCCAGCCGCAGGCGGGCTGACCGAGGCGCCGCCCCAGGGCGGCGGGCGAGGACCGAGATCCCCGGGGCGCTCCGCGCACCCCGGGGATCTTGATGTGCGGGGACGCGCGGCGGGGGCCGGCGCCGGGACGAAGTAGTCTTGAGTCCATGCCCGAACGCCGTACCGTCGCCCTTGTCACTCTTGGCTGCGCCCGTAACGAGGTGGACTCGGAGGAGCTCGCAGGCCGCTTGGCGGCGGATGGCTGGGAGCTCGTCGAGGACGCCGCCGAAGCGGACGTAGCCGTCGTCAACACCTGTGGCTTCGTCGAAGCCGCCAAGAAGGACTCCGTAGACGCCCTGCTGGAAGCCAACGATCTCAAGGATCACGGCAAGACCCAGGCCGTCGTCGCGGTCGGCTGCATGGCCGAGCGCTACGGCAAGGAGCTCGCCGAGGCCCTTCCCGAGGCCGACGGGGTCCTCGGCTTCGACGACTACGCCGACATCTCCAACCGCCTCCAGGTCATCCTCAGCGGGGGCAGTGTCGAAGCCCACACCCCGCGCGACCGCCGCCAGCTGCTGCCGATCAGCCCCGCCGCGCGCCAGGCCGCCGACGTCGCCCTCCCCGGGCACGCCCAGGCGCCCGCCGAGGAGCCCGCCGAGGCCCCCGCGGACCTGCCCGAGGGTGTCGCTCCCGCCTCCGGCCCGCGCGCCCCGCTGCGCCGCCGCCTGGGCAAGAGCCCGGTGGCCTCGGTCAAGCTGGCCTCCGGCTGTGACCGGCGCTGCTCCTTCTGTGCCATCCCGTCCTTCCGCGGGTCCTTCATCTCCCGCCGCCCCGGCGACGTGCTGGGCGAGACCCGCTGGCTCGCCGAGCAGGGCGTCAAGGAGATCATGCTGGTCTCCGAGAACAACACCTCGTACGGCAAGGACCTCGGCGACATCCGGCTGCTGGAGACCCTGCTGCCCGAGCTCGCCGCCGTCGACGGGATCGAGCGCGTCCGGGTCAGCTACCTGCAGCCCGCCGAGATGCGCCCGGGCCTGATCGACGTGCTGACCTCGACCCCCAAGGTCGCGCCGTACTTCGACCTGTCCTTCCAGCACTCGGCCCCCGACGTGCTGCGCGCGATGCGCCGCTTCGGTGACACCGACCGCTTCCTGGAGCTGCTCGACACCATCCGCTCCAAGGCTCCGCAGGCCGGCGTCCGATCCAACTTCATCGTCGGCTTCCCCGGCGAGACGGAAGCCGACTTCGCCGAGCTGGAGCGTTTCCTCACCCACGCCCGCCTCGATGCGATCGGCGTCTTCGGCTACTCCGACGAGGACGGCACCGAGGCCGTCACCTACGAGAACAAGCTGGACGAGGACACGATCGCCGAGCGCCTGGCGCACATGCAGCGGCTCGCCGAGGAGCTCACCGCCCAGCGTGCGGAGGAGCGGATCGGCGAGACCCTGGAAGTGCTCGTGGAGACGGTCGTCCCGTTCGACGAGGCGGAGGACGGCGAGGGCGCCTACGGGCGCGCCGCGCACCAGGCCCCCGAAACCGACGGCCAGGTCGTCTTCACGGACGGCACGGGCCTGGTTCCCGGGCGTATCGTCACGGCGAAGGTGGTCGGCAGCCTGGGAGTGGACCTCGTGGCCGAGCCCCTGGACCTGGACTTCGAGGAGGCGGCCGGATGACCGGTGTCCCGGCATCTGCGGCGGGCGGGACCGGCCGCCGGCCGGTCCCCGGCGCGAAGCTGGGGGCTGCGGCGGTCGATCAGGCCAGCCTGTGGAACATCGCCAACATCCTGACGATGATCCGGCTCGTGCTGGTGCCGGGATTCGTCCTGCTGCTGCTCGCCGACGGCGGCTACGACCCGGCGTGGCGGGCCTGGGCCTGGGCGGCGTTCGCCGTCGCGATGATCACGGACATCTTCGACGGGCACCTGGCCCGTACGTACAACCTGGTCACGGACTTCGGCAAGATCGCCGACCCCATCGCCGACAAGGCGATCATGGGGTCGGCGCTGATCTGCCTCTCCTGGCTGGGCGACCTCCCATGGTGGGTGACCGGGGTGATCCTCGGACGGGAGCTCGGGATTACGCTGCTGCGCTTCTGGGTCATCCGGTACGGGGTCATTCCGGCCAGCCGCGGCGGCAAGCTGAAGACGCTGGCCCAGGGCACTGCCGTGGGCATGTACGTCCTCGCACTGACCGGCGCGCTGGCGACGATGCGCTTCTGGGTGATGGCGATCGCGGTCGTGCTGACCGTCGTCACCGGATTGGACTACATCCGCCAGGCGATCGTGCTCCGTCGCCAGGGTCTCGCTGCGGAGCGGGCCGCGCGGTGACCGACGGGGCGGGGGATGCTCCCGTGGCGCAGGGGCGCGCGGGAGCGAGCGGGGGGCGCACGGCCGCTGCGTACGCGCTCCAGCTCCTTGCGGAGAGTGACCAGACGGTCGCCGTCGCGGAATCCCTGACCGGTGGGGTGGTCGCGGCCGAGTTCACGGCCGTCCCGGGCGCCTCCCGGTCCTTCCGCGGTTCGGTCACGGCGTACGCCACGGAGATCAAGCACCGGGTCCTGGGCGTGGACGCGGCCCTACTGGCGGCCGAGGGCGCGGTGAACGCCCAGGTGGCTGCCGAGATGGCGGCCGGTGTGCGCCGGGTGATGGGCGCGTCATGGGGGATCGCGACGACCGGAGTGGCCGGCCCCGAGCCGCAGGACGGGCAGCCGGTGGGCACGGTTTTCGTCGCCGTGGACGGTCCGGGGAGCAGGAAAACGGTCCGTCTGAGGTTGAACGGCTCCCGGGCGGAAATCCGTAGAGAGAGTGCACAGACAGTGCTCGAGCTTCTCTCGGACGAACTCCGTGAGAATGCGCGGGGGCAGGATACGGAACAGAACGGGGGGATTTGATGTTTGCAGCCCTGAGTGAACACGACATCGCTCCCCGCACGGCCGCGGCGCGAGGCGGTACGGTGGGGCGTGAAGGATGCGGCTACACGGTCAGAGGAGGGAGCCACCGATGATTCTGCTCCGTCGCCTGCTGGGTGACGTGCTGCGTCGGCAGCGCCAGCGCCAGGGCCGTACTCTGCGCGAAGTCTCCTCGTCGGCCCGAGTTTCGCTCGGCTATCTCTCCGAGGTGGAGCGGGGGCAGAAGGAGGCATCCTCCGAGCTGCTCTCCGCGATCTGCGACGCGTTGGACGTACGGATGTCCGAGCTGATGCGCGAAGTGAGTGACGAGCTGTCGCTCGCCGAGCTGGCACAGTCGACCGCGGCAAGCGAACCGGTCACCGTACCGGTCCGCCCGATGCTCAATTCGGTCTCGATGGCTTCGGTCGCGGGTCCGGAGCGGGTGACCATCAAGGCGCCTGCGGAAGCGGTGAATGTAGTAGCCGCCTGAGCGAGCACGTGCGTGTTCGAGCTTGGCCGGAGCCCCGGCCGGTGCGTGGAGCACCGGCCGGGGCTCCTGGCCGTTCTGGGTGCGGGAGCAATGGGGGTGCGAGACCATGGGGCCGTCCGGGTCCCGGCCCCTGGAGGTGGCAGTGCGGACGTCACTGCGTCGGATACCCGCCGTGTCGCGCGTCCCCGTCCTGGCGGCCCTGGCGCTGACAGCGGGGGCTCTGTGGTGGTGGGCCGTGCTGCGGCTGGTCCTGACCCCCGGTGCGTCGGGGGCCGTGGAGGGCGCGGTGGCGGTCGGCGGCTGGGGGCTGGGCCTGTTGCCGGTGCACTGTGTTCCGGCGCCGCTGCGCCGGGCCCGGCGCAGCGACGGCCGGGATGGTGGCGACGCAGCCGCGGGGGCCGGCCCGGCTACCACGGCATCGATACTCCGCCGTTCGGACGCAGGATCTGGCCCGTGACGAAAGACGAGGCCTCCGAGGCCAGGTAGAGCACCGCCCGGGCGATGTCCTCCGGCTCGCCGACCCGGCGCAGCGGGGACATGCGGATCAGGGCTGCCTCGGTCTGTTCCTGAACCCCGGGGCCGTGGCGGCCGGTCATCGGGGTGCGGATCCAGCCGGGGGCGACGGCGTTGACCCGTATGCCGTGCGGGCCGGCCTCGGTGGCGAGGGTCCGGGTGAGCTGGACCACCGCGGCCTTGGCAGCGCTGTAGCAGAGCAGGCCGGGCTGGGCGGCGTCCACGGCACCGGAGGCCATGGTGACGATCGATCCCGGGCGACCCGCCGCGATCATGGAACGGGCGGCCTCCTGGCAGGTGCGCAGGACTCCCTTGAAGTTGACCTCCAGGACTCGGTCGAGGTCCTCGTCGGCCGTCTCCAGGACGCTGCTGGTGTGCATGATCCCGGCGATCGCGGCGGCGATGTCGAGCGGGCCCGCCGCGCTGACGGCCGCCCGGAGCGAAGCCCGGTCGGTGACGTCGAGCGGGTGGGCGGTGGCCCGGCCGCCGGCCTCGGTGATCAGGGCGGCGGTACCGCCCAGCCCCTGGGCGTCACGGTCCGCGCAGTGCACATGGGCGCCGGCCGCGGCGAGCAGGACGGCGGTGGCGCGGCCGATGCCGCTGGCGGCTCCGGTGACCAGCGCGGTGCGGCCGGTGAGGTCGTACGGGGCGGTGGGCACGGGCGGTGTGGGCATGGGGGGACGGTACGACCGCATCTGATGGGGCGTCAATCGTCGTGCTCCATCGGCCGGCCAGGACCGGGTGCCGCGCCGGGAGCGGGCCCCGGCTGGCAGCGGGGGCACCAGTAGGTGGGACGGCCGTCCTGGGGGGCCTCGCGGACGGGAGTGCCACAGCGCAGGCAGGGCCGGTGGGCGCGGCCGTAGACGAAGAGATCCTGGCCGGGGCGGCGGATGCCGGTGGTGTTGCGGTGTCCGGGCCGGTCGCCGGTGTTCGCCGCCAGGAGCCGGTGGGCGGCGGCGGCGATTCGGGGCAGCTTGGCCTCGGGAAGCTCGCCGACCGGGGTCCAGGGGGTGACCTGGGCCAGGAAGCAGAGCTCGGCCTTGTAGATGTTGCCGATCCCGGCGAGGTTGCGCTGGTCGAGGAGGGCTTCGCCGAGCGGGCGCTCCGGGGCGGCCAGGAGGTTGGCGGCAGCACGGCCGGGATCCCAGTCCGGCCCGAGGATGTCGGGGCCCAGGTGGCCCACGGCACGGTCCTCCTCGGCGGTGCGGATCAGCTCCAGGACGGGGAGGCGGTAGCCCACGGCCGTGTGCCCGGCCGTGCCGAGGACGCAGCGGATCTCGTGGGCGGGGCCGCCGCGCCACGTCTCGCCGGCGGCGAAGACGTGCCAGGCACCGTCCATGCGGAGGTGGCTGTGCAGGGTGAGCCCGCCTTCGAAGCGGGTGAGGAGGTGCTTGCCGCGCGGGGTGACGTCGAGAGTGACGCGGCCGGTGAGGTCCGCCGTGGCGAAGCGGGGGACGCGCAGGTCGCTCCGGGTCAGCTCACGGCCTGCCAGGACCGCGTGCAAGCGGGTCGCCGCGCGCCGGATGCTGTCGCCTTCGGGCATGCACCCATTGTCCCCCCGGGCGGGCCGTCGACCCGGGGCACGGGCCGGCGCCCGGCGGTCCCTCGGCCACCCCGGCGATGCGCTCCCACCGGTTCCAGCCGTGTCGGCGGGTTCTGCAGGCTTTCCCGGTCGCGGTGGTCAGGCTCCTTCCCGGGGGACGACACCACCCAGAAACGGAGCAACACGATGAAGATCGCAGTCCTCGGAACCGGCGCGGGCGGGCGCGCGCACGCCGCCAAGCTGCTCGGCCTCGGGCACGAGGTGTACGTCGGCACCCGCGACTCCCAGGTGACCTTGGGCCGCACCGAGCCCGACTTCATGGGTGTCGAACCCTTCGGCCAGTGGCTCGCCGACTACCCCGGCATCGAGCTGCGCACCTTCGGCGACGCCGCCGCGGCCGCCGACTTCGTCATCAACGGGATCGACGGGGCCAGCTCCGTCGGAGTGCTCACCGGCATCGCGGAGCACCTGGCGGGCAAGACCCTGATGGACTACGCCGTCCCGTTCGTCTACAACCCCGAGCAGGCCCACCCCTGGCCCACCCCCTGGGGGGTGATGCCCGCCCTGGATCCGGTCGACCACGACAGCCTGGGGGAGCGGATCCAGCGCGCGCTGCCGAAGACCCGGGTGGTCAAGGCGGGCGTCACCCAGGAGCAGGAGACCGTCGTGGATCCGCGGGCCGTGGCGGGCGGCGACCACACCATGTTCATCGCGGGCGAGAACCCCGAGGCAAAGGCGGAGGTCACCAGCCTGCTGCGGTCCTATGGCTGGCAGGACGTCCTCGACCTCGGTCCGATGGTGAGCTCCCGAGGCATGGAAATGTACGCCCACATGCACAGCGCCATCCAGTTCGCGCTCGGCGGGGCCCGCTTCGGCGTCAAGGTGATGCGCTGATCACTGCCGTAGGCGCAGTCCCCGGGGTGTGGCGTGGAACCCGGCCGCTTCGAGCGGAGGCCCGAGCGGCGAGGTGAGCGCGGCCGCGGTGTTGATCCGTTCCACCGTCAGCGCCGGCAGGGTGCCCGCACGGCAGCCGGCGGCGAGGACGGCGACCGCCGCGGTCAGCCGCGGATCCTCCGGGCCGGCCCAGGCCAGCAGGGTCCTGCCGCCCCGCTCCAGGTAGAGCGTGAGCTCCCCGTCCACCAGAACCACCAGGGAGCCCGCCTTGCGGCCCGGCTTGTGGGTCGCGCCCGCCGGGGGCTCGGGCCACGGTAGGGCCGCGCCGTAGGCGTTGGCCGGGTCGGCGGCGGCCAGCACCACCGCCGCCAGCGGGGGAGGGGTCCGCTCGGCGGCCCGGAGCCGGTCGACCGCGCCGTCCATCGCGAACTGGGCCGCGCCCAGTCCCTCGACCACATAGCCCCGACGGGCCTGGCCGCTGTCCTCGAAGGCCGACAGCACGCGGTAGACCGCGCTGAAGCCCCCCTCCACGCCCTCCGCCGCCACCGCGCCCCGGGTCACCACCCCGTGCCGGTCCAGCAGGGTGCGGGCCAGGGCGTGGGCGCGGTGGGTCGGGTCGGGCGCGGGGGACGGCAGCAGCGACCAGCGCCCGGAGACCGTGGGAGGGCCGGTGCGGGACACCGTCGCGCTCAGCGTGCCGTACCGGCCGCGCGGCACCGTGCGCCGCGCCCGGTGGGCGGTGGAGCCCGCCGTGCGACCCGACCCGAGCAGCGAGCGCAGCGGGGCGAGGGTGTCGTTGGTGAGCCGGCCCGACCAGGACAGGTCCCACACCGCCTCCGACAGCGCGATGTCCGACACCTCGGGAAACTCGGCGCGTACCGCCTGCGAGATCTGCCGGAAGAACAGACCGTACCCGCCGGAGAGGGCCGTCAGGACCGCCTGCTGGAGGGGGCTCGGGTCCAGTGGGTGTGGCGGCGGTAGGAGCAGCGGTGCGGCGTCCGCCAGGTAGAGCGACACCCAGCCATCCTTGCCCGGGAGAGTTCCCGCTCCCGCCCAGACCACCTCGCCGGTGGTGGTCAGCTCGTCCAACAGGGCGGGGGAGTAGCCGGTCACCCGGGACGGCAGGATCAGCCGCTCCAGTGCGGAGGCCGGCACCGGGGCGCCCTGGAGCTGCTCGACCGCCCGGGCCAGGCCGTCGAGGCCGCGCAGCGCTCCCCCCAGATGCTGCCACTGAGGCAGGAAGGTGGCCAGCGACGCCGGAGGGACCGGTTCCAGCTCCTGGCGGAGCGCGGCGAGCGAGCGGCGGCGGAGCCTGCGCAGCACCGTCGCGTCGCACCACTCCCGGCCGATGCCCGCCGGATGGAACTCACCCTGCACCACCCGCCCCGCAGCCGCGAGACGGTTCAGGGCACCCTCGGTCACCGCCGCGCCCAGACCGAACGCGGAGGCCGCGGCGGCCGTGGTGAACGGCCCGTGGGTGCGGGCGTACCGGGCCAGGAGGTCTCCCAGCGGGTCCTTGACCGGCTCGGTGAACGCCTCCGGGACACCGACCGGCAGCGCGGTGCCCAGGGCGTCTCGCAGCCGGCCCGCGTCCTCGACCGCCGCCCAGTGGTCCGCGCCGCCGATCCGCACCCGGATGGCGCGGCGGGCCGCGGCGAGCTCCTGCGCCCAGGCAGGCTCCGCCCCGCGCGCCGCCAGCTGGTCCTGCGTCAGCGGGCCGAGCAGACGCAGCAGGTCGGCCACCGACTCGGCGTCCTTGGCCCGCCGGTCCTCGGTGAGCCACTGGAGCTCGCGCTCCAGCTCCTCCAGCACCTGCGCGTCGAGGAGCTCGCGCAGCTCCGCCTGCCCGAGCAGTTCGGCCAGCAGCCGCGAGTCCAGCGACAGCGCGGCCGCCCTGCGTTCGGCCAGTGGGGAGTCGCCCTCGTAGAGGAACTGGGCCACGTAGCCGAAGAGGAGGGAGCGGGCGAAGGGGGACGGTTCCGGGGTGGTGACCTCGACCAGCCGGATCCGGCGCGCTTCGATGTCGCCCATCAGCTCGGTCAGGCCGGGGACGTCGAAGACGTCCTGGAGGCATTCGCGTACGGCTTCCAGCACGATCGGGAAGGAACCGAACTCCGAGGCCACCTGGAGCAGTTGCGAAGCGCGCTGACGCTGCTGCCACAGTGGGGTGCGACGGCCGGGACTGCGGCGCGGCAGCAGCAGGGCGCGGGCCGCGCACTCGCGGAACCGGGAGGCGAACAGCGCCGATCCGCCCACCTGGTCGGTGACGATCTGGTGGACGTCACCGTGGTCGAAGGCGACGTCGGCCGCGCCCAGCGGCGCCTGCTCGTCGTCGAACTCGAAGGCGGGCGGGCCCGCGGGGTCGTGGTCCAGCAGATCCATGGACAGCAGGTCCGCGTCCGGCAGGCGGAGCACGATGCCGTCGTCGGCGTGCATGACCTGCGCGTCCATGCCGTACTTCTCGGCCAGGCGGGCACTCAGCGCCAGCGCCCACGGGGCGTGCACCTGCGCGCCGAACGGCGAATGGATCACGACCCGCCAGTCGCCCAGCTCGTCGCGGAACCGCTCCACCACGATCGTCCGGTCGTCGGGGACGTGGCCGCAGGCCGCGCGCTGCTCGGCGAGGTACGCCAGCACGTTCTCCGCGGCCCAGGCGTCCAGGCCGGCCGCCACCAGCCGCAGTCGGGCGTCTTCCGCGCCGAGGGCGCCGAGCTCGCGCAGGAACGCGCCCACCGCGCGGCCCAGTTCCAGCGGGCGGCCCAGCTGGTCCCCCTTCCAGAACGGCAGCCTGCCCGGCACCCCGGGGGCGGGCGTCACCAGGACCCGGTCGCGGGTGATGTCCTCGATCCGCCAGGAGGTGGTGCCCAGCGTGAAGACGTCTCCGACACGGGACTCGTAGACCATCTCCTCGTCGAGCTCGCCGACCCGCCCGCCGCCCTTCTTGGGGTCCGAGCCGGCCAGGAAGACCCCGAAGAGCCCGCGGTCGGGGATGGTGCCGCCGGAGGTGACCGCCAGGCGCTGGGCTCCCGGTCGGCCGGTGACGGTCCCCGCCACCCGGTCCCAGACCACGCGCGGCCTCAGCTCGGCGAACGCGTCCGACGGATAGCGGCCGGCCAGCATGTCGAGCACCGCCGTGAACGCCGATTCCGGAAGCGCCGCGAACGGCGCCGCCCGACGGACCAGCGCGAGGAGGTCGTCCAGCTGCCAGGTGTCCATCGCGACCATGGCGACCAGCTGCTGCGCCAGCACGTCGAGGGGGTTGGAGGGGATGCGCAGGGACTCGATCGCCCCGGTCCGCATCCGCTCGGTGACCACCGCCGCCTGGACCAGGTCGCCCCGGTACTTGGGGAAGACCACCCCGGTGGAGACCGCGCCCACCTGGTGCCCGGCCCGGCCCACCCGCTGGAGCCCGGACGCCACCGAGGGCGGGGACTCCACCTGCACCACCAGGTCCACCGCACCCATGTCGATGCCCAGCTCCAGGCTGGAGGTGGCGACCACGGCCGGCAGCCGGCCCGCCTTCAGGTCCTCCTCGACCAGCGCCCGTTGTTCCTTGGACACCGAGCCGTGGTGAGCCCGGGCCAGCAGCGGCGGGGCACCCAGGGCCGCACCCGACTGGGCCATGACCTCGGCCGGCGAGGAGTGCTCGGGCAGCTTCTCGCCGACGGCCCGTTCGTACGCGATCTCGTTGAGCCGGTTGCACAGCCGCTCGGCGAGGCGGCGGGAGTTGGCGAACACGATCGTCGACCGGTGCGCCTGCACCAGGTCCGCGATCCGCTCCTCCACATGGGGCCAGATTGACGGCGCGTCCCCGCCCTCCCGGCCCTCCGACGCGGGGGAGCCGCCCAACTCGCCCATGTCCTGGACCGGTACGACCACCGACAGGTCGAACTCCTTCGCCGACGGCGGCTGGACGATCTCCACCGTGCCGCGCGGCGCGAGGTAACGGGCCACCTCGTCCACCGGGCGGACCGTCGCCGACAGCCCGATCCGGCGCGCCGGGCGGGGCAGCAGCTCGTCCAGCCGCTCCAGGGACACCGCGAGGTGCGCGCCGCGTTTGGTCCCGGCGACGGCGTGCACCTCGTCCACGATGACCGTCTCGATCCCGGTCAGCGCCTCGCGCGCCGCCGAGGTCAGCATCAGGAACAGCGACTCCGGCGTGGTGATGAGGATGTCCGGCGGCCGCGTGGCCAGCGCCCGCCGCTCCGCCGCCGGGGTGTCCCCCGAGCGGATCCCCACCCGGATGTCCGGCTCCGGCAGCCCGAGGCGCACTGACTCCTGCCGGATCCCGGTCAGCGGGCTGCGCAGATTCCGCTCGACGTCGACCGCGAGGGCCTTCAGGGGCGACACGTACAGCACCCGGCAGCGCTTCTTCGAGTCGGCGGGGGGCGGGGTCGAGGCGAGCCGGTCCAAGGCGGCGAGGAACGCGGCCAGGGTCTTCCCCGAGCCGGTGGGCGCCACCACCAGCACATCCGAGCCCGCCCCGATCGCCCGCCAGGCGCCCTCCTGCGCACCGGTGGGCTCAACGAAGGCGCCCGTGAACCACGAGCGGGTCGCGGGGGAGAACGAGTCGAGCGCAGCGCCTGCCATGCCCCCATCGTGCACCCGGCCACTGACAACGCCCCGGACCTGGGCAAACACGCGCCGGCGGCGGGGCGCAGAATGGGGGGATGGGGACGGCGGACGGCCACCGGGAGTGGGCACGGCACTGGCAGTACGAGGAACTGCCCGGACTGGACCTGCTGCGCGCCCGCTACGTCCGCCACACGTTCCCGCGCCACGCGCACGACGGCTACGTCATCGCGGCCGTCACCGGCGGCATCGAGGAGGTCGGCCTGCCCGGCCACGTCGTGCGCGCCGGACCGGGCAGCGTGGTCCTGATCAACCCCGAGGTGCCCCACACGGCGCGCGCCGGTGCGCCCGAGGGGTGGGCGTACGCCACCCTCTACCCCTCCCGCACACTGATCGCCGAGGTCGCCGCCGAGGTCGGCACCCTGCGTGGCACCCCCGGCTTCACCGCGGACGTCGTCGCCGACCCGCAGGCCTCGCGCACGATCACCGAGGTGCACCGGGCCGCCGAAGCCGGGAACGCGCTGGCCGCCGACAGCCTTCTGCGGGGTGTCGTCGCCCGGATGCTGACCCGGTACGCGGGACCCCTGCCGGCCCGTACGCCCCGAGCCTCGGGCGGCGCCGACGCGGCGGCGGCCCGGGCCGTGCTGGAGGAACGCCTCGCCGCCCCGCCGTCCCTGGAACAGCTCGCCGCGGAACTGGGCACGAGCCCGTTCGCCCTGCTGCGGGCCTTCCGGGACCGGTACGGGATGCCGCCGCACACCTGGCTGACCGACGCCAGGGTCCGGCGGGCGCGGCGGCTCCTCGACGCCGGCACCCCGCCGGCGGAGGCGGCGGTGGCCGTCGGCTTCACGGACCAGCCCCACCTGAACCGCCACTTCACCCGCATCGTGGGGGTCCCGCCGGGCGCCTACCGTCGGGAGCGGGTCCGGCCGGGGGCGTAACCCGGGGCGCCGCGCCGGTCGCGCGCAAGAACGTACAAGACCCATCCCGCCGGGCCCGCGTAGTTTCGGGGCGTGGGAGAGAAACAGCTGGTCACAGAGCCAGAAATAAGGGAGACAGCAGCCCCCGGCGGGCGGCCGCGGGCCGCGGTCGTACGGGACGCGCTCGGGGTGGGGGTCGCCGTCGGCCTATCCGGGTTCGCCTTCGGCGTGACGGCGGCCGGAGCCGGCATCAGCACCCTGCAGGCCTGTGTGCTGAGCCTGCTCGTGTTCACCGGGGCCTCGCAGTTCGCCCTGGTCGGGGCCCTGGCCGCGGGAGGCAACCCGTTCACGGCCGCCGCCGGGGCCTTCTTCCTCGGTACCCGGAACGCCTTCTACGGGCTGCGGCTGTCGCAGCTGCTCCGGCTACCCCGAGCCGTACGGCCCCTCGCCGCGCACTGGGTGATCGACGAGACCACCGCCGTGGCGCTGGCCCAGCCCGACCGGAAGTCGGCCCGGCTGGGCTTCACCGTCACCGGGCTCACCCTCTACGCGCTGTGGAACCTCACCACCCTGCTCGGCGCGCTGGGCGCCGAGGCGATCGGCGACACCCGTGCCTGGGGGCTGGACGCCGCCGGACCCGCCGTGTTCCTGGCCCTGCTCGCACCGATGCTGAGGACGGCCACCGAGCGTGCGGTCGCCGCCCTCGCGCTCGTCCTCGGGTTGGGATTCCTGCCCGTGCTGCCCGCCGGTGTGCCGGTACTGATCGCGGCCCTGGCCGCCCCCGCCGTGCTCTGGATGAAGGGACGCCGTTCGTGAACGTCTGGATCGCCATCGGGCTCACCGTCGTCGGCTGCTACGCCGTGAAGTACGCGGGGCTGCTGGTCCCCGCCGGGGCGCTGGAGCGGCCCCTGGTGCGCCGTCTGGCCGCGCTGCTGCCGGTCGCGCTGCTCGCCGCGCTCACGGCCCAACAGACCTTCAGCACCGGGTCCGCCCTGGTCGTCGACGCCCGCGCCGCCGGGCTGGCCGCCGCGGGCATCGCGCTGCTGCTGCGGGCCCCGTTCCTGGTCGTGGTGGCGGCCGCCGTCGCCGTTACCGCGGGGGTACGGGCCCTGGGAGGCTGACCCGCGCCGGAAGGCGCCCGTAGGCCCGCAGGGTCAGCAGGGCCTCCAACGTCGCGATCGGCCGCCGCTCCAGGGAACTCCCCGGCGCCCAGGCCTCGCGGCGGACCGGCCAGCCGCCGTCCTGCTGCTGTCCGGCGGCCAGGAAGTCCAGCGAGCGGCGCATCTCCTCGTCGGTGAACCAGCCGCGGGCCAGTGACCCGGGCCGCCGCGCGAAGTCGTGCGGGAACAGCTGCTCGCCCGGCGCGTAGCCCGGAGCCGGCGGGAACTCGGCCCGCCGCCGCGGGTCGAGTACGACCAGTCGCTGCTCGCGCGCCAGCCGTCCCAGCCGGTCCGCGGCGGCTGCGGCGCGGGACCGGTCGGGGACTCCGTCGAGGAAGGCCACGGCGCTCTGCACCTCGTACGGATGCGAGCGGTGCAGGTTCTCGACCCGGTCCCAGCAGAAGTCCGTGGCCCGGAAGAGCCAGGCGTGCCAGACGCGGTTGCGGTGCAGCAGGCCGACGACCGGGCCGGTGGTCAGCAGCTCGCCCGGCGGTTCGTCGTACACCGGGTGGTAGGGGGCGGCGGGGTAGCCGGGGCGGGCCGGAAAGACCACCGGAAGGGCGCCCTCCGGGGTGGAGACCCCGGTCAGGTGGCGGCAGAGCCGCTCGATGCGCTGTCCGCCGCAGCGTCCCAGGCTGTCCAGCACCCGCAGCGCGTGCGCCGTGTGCAGGGGCTGGCTGAGCGGGCCGCGCAGATCCGGATCGAGCGCGTGGCCGTAGCCGCCGTCGGGGTTGAGGTACGAGCCGAGCGCGGTGTCCACCGCGTCGGCGTCCCCGCCGAGGAAGTGGAACGCGAAGCGCCGTTGCTCCAGGACGCGGGCCGTGAGCCACATGAAGCGCTCGGCTCGGGCCAGAGCGGGCTGCGGGTCCGACGCGGGCGGAGGGGACTGCGTGGAGGGCATGGCCGGTGTGGGGTGTGCGGCCTGTGGGGATCGCGGGGATCGCGGGCTTTGTGGGGAAGCTTCGTCTCCGGGCATGCGTGCAACGTAGGGCGCGATCGCGGAGGGGCGTGGCGCGAACGCCGGCGGTGCACTCTCCCGGGGCGGGATACTGGGGGCATGCGGTTGACGATTTTCTGGGAGCGGATGGCCGAGCACTTCGGCGCCGGCTACGCCGACTCCTTCGCGCGGGACCACGTCATGGCGGAGCTGGGCGGCCTGACCGTCCACCAGGCCCTGGAGGCGGGCTGGGAGACCAAGGACGTGTGGCGCGCGGTGTGTTCGGCGATGGACGTGCCGGCCTCGCTGCGCTGACGCCCTGCGGCGGCTGGGCGGGAGGACAGCGCCTTTCGCCGTACGGGCCGCTGGTGGGACAGACTGGGCTGCGTGGGAGCCACCGAAGACACGACCGACCAGCCCGCAGCCGTCCAGGGCGCGCTGCCCCCGCCTCGGGCAGCCGATCCCGGCGCCGCACCGGTCGCCTCCGGAACGGATCCGGACCCGGCGGCGGGCGCGGGGCCGGCGGGCAGCGGGGCGGCCCGGCCCGCCGATCCGGTCCCGCCGCAGGGTCCTGCCGGCCCGGGCGGGCCACCGGCCGGGGGAGACGGGCGCATGCCGCGCTGGCTGCCGCGCGCCGTGGTCCTGGTCCTGGGCCTCGTCGCCTGCTTCCAGCTCGGCAGCTGGGCCTTCCACCAGCTGACCGGGCTGCTCGTCAACATCCTGATCGCGTTCTTCCTCGCGCTCGCGATCGAACCCGCCGTCGCCAGGATGGCGGCCGGCGGCATGCGCCGCGGGTTCGCCACCTTCCTGGTGTTCACCGCGGTGTTCGTCGTGTCCGTCGGGTTCCTCGCGCTGCTCGGCTCCCTGCTCGCGGGGCAGATCGTCGCCATGGTGGAGGGCTTCCCGGGCTACCTCGACTCGGTGATCAACTTCATCAACTCCACCGTCCACACCGATCTGTCCCGGCTGGAGATCCAGGAGAGCGTGCTGCGCTCCGACTGGCTGCGCAAGTACGTGCAGAACAGTGCGTCCGGCGTGCTCGACGTGTCCGCCACCGTGCTCGGCGGGCTCTTCAAGCTGCTGACGATCGGCCTGTTCTCCTTCTACTTCGCCGCCGACGGACCGCGGCTGCGGCGCGCGCTGTGCTCCGTACTGCCGCCGGCGAAGCAGGCGGAGGTGCTGCGGGCCTGGGAGATCGCCGTGGCCAAGACCGGTGGCTACCTCTACTCGCGCGGGCTGATGGCGCTGATCTCGGGCGTCGTGACCTACATCGTGCTGGCCGTCCTGGGGGTGCCGTACGCGCCCGCGCTCGCCGTGTGGGTGGGGCTGGTCTCGCAGTTCGTCCCCACCATCGGAACCTACCTCGCGGGCGCGCTGCCGGTCCTGCTCGCCTTCACCGTCGACCCCTGGTACGCGCTGTACGTCCTCGCCTTCGTGGTGATCTACCAGCAGTTCGAGAACTACATGCTCCAGCCGAAGCTGACGTCGAAGACCGTCGACATCCATCCGGCGGTGGCCTTCGGATCGGTCATCGCGGGCACCGCCCTGCTGGGCGCGGTCGGGGCGCTGATCGCCATCCCGGCCGTCGCCACGCTGCAGGCCTTCCTCGGCGCCTACGTCAGGCGCTACGAGCTGACGCGGGACGCGGACTCCTCTACGTCCCGTCCGCGTCGCGGAGTACGACTGCCAGGGCTTCGCTGACGCTCGCCTCCGCGGCGGCCTTGTCCAGGCCGAGGCCGCTCAGCAGGCCCTCGCCGTTCTCCAGCTCCAGGAGCGCGAGCAGGATGTGCTCGGTGCCGACGAAGTCGTGGCCCAGGCGCAGGGCCTCACGGAAGGTCAGCTCCAGGGCCTTCTTCGCCGAGGCGTCGAAGGGGACGAGGGCGGGGATCTCGTCCTGGGCCGGCGGGAGTGCGGCGGCCGCGGCGGCCCGTACGTCGTCCGGCGAGACCGACTGGGCGCGCAGGACGAGCCCCGCGAGGCCGTCGGCCTCGGCCATCAGGCCCAGGACCAGGTGCTCGGTGCGGATCTCGGCGTTCCCTGCGGCGCGGGCCTCGTTCTGCGCGGTCACGACCACGTTGCGGGCGCGCGGGGTGAAGCGGCCGAAGCCCGCGTTCGGGTCGAGGGCGTCGGCGCCCTCCTTGTCCGCCTTGGGGACGAAGCGCTTCTGGGCCGCCTGGCGGGTGACGCCCATGCTGCGGCCGATGTCGGTCCAGGAGGCGCCCGAGCGGCGGGCCTGGTCGACGAAGTGGCCGATGAGGTGGTCCGCGACGTCCCCGAGGGCCTCGGCGGCGACGACGGCGCCGCTGAGCTGCTCCAGGGGGTCGGTGTGGACCTTGTTGATGGCCTCGATCAGGTCGTCGAGGCGTACCGGATGGGTCATGCGAACGGGTTCCACCGAAGGGTTCGTCATGGGTGCAACCCTAGGTTGACAGTCGAAGGAGTGTCAACCCTGGGTTGTCATTCCACGGCTGCCGCTCCGGCGCCGCTGGTGCCATGCTGGGACCACGGACTGGGAGGCTGCGATGGGTTTCTACGCCGAACGGATCGTTCCGCGGATCGTCGACCTCGCCTGCGGGGCGCGCGGCGCCCGGCCGCTCAGGCGGCGCGTCTGCGCCGGCCTGGCCGGGGAGGTCGTCGAGATCGGTTTCGGCTCCGGCCACAACGTGCCCTTCTACCCGCCGGGCGTCACCGGGGTGGCCGCGATCGAGCCCTCCGACGTGGCCTGGGAGCTCGCCGCCGACCGGATACGGGCCTCCCGGGTCCCGGTGCGGCGGGCCGGTCCGGACGGCCGGTCGCTGCCCTTCGAGGACGCCACCTTCGACGCGGCGCTGTCCACGTGGACGCTGTGCACCATCCCGGATCCGCTGGCCGCCCTGCGCGAGGTGCGGCGCGTGCTCAAGCCCGGATGCGGCCTGCACTTCGTCGAGCACGGCCTGGCGCCGCAGGGGGACGAGCGCGTGCGCCGCATGCAGCGGCGGATCGAACCGCTGAACAAGCGGCTCTGCGGCGGGTGCCACCTCACCCGGCCGACCGTCGACCTGCTGACCTCCGCCGGGTTCGTGATCACGGAACTCGACGTCTTCTATGAGGAGCGCGCGCCGAAACCCCTCGCCGCCGACTCGCTCGGCGTCGCACGCTCGCCCGTGCCCGGCGCAGGGCCGCTCAGTAGCTGACGGTGATCCGCCGGGCGGGTCCGTCCACCCGGATCCGCCCGCCCACGGGGATCACGAGTTGCGGGTCGGTATGGCCGAGGTCCACATCGAAGACGGCCATGACGTCGGGGGCGTACTGCCGCAGTGCACGCAGGACGGCCTCGCGCTGCTCCTTGCGGTACCGCTCCTTCTGCCCGGCGTCGAACCGGTTCTCGAACGACCAGCTCTTGGCCCGGCCCATCAGCAGCGCGGGGAACTGCCGCAGCAGTCCGCGCTCGCCCATGTTCCGGAGCATCCGGTAGACCTCCTCCGCGCGCGGCATCTCCTCGGAGGTCTCCAGGAAGAGCACGTCGCCCGCGTACTCTTCGGCGGGCAGTACCGCACGGTCGGCCGCCATCATCCAGGAGAGGACCTCCAGGTTGCCGCCCCAGCCGGCGCCCTCGACCACGCGGTCGCCGTTGTGCCAGGTCCAGCCGTAGGAGCGTGCCATCGGCGGCTCGGACTCCAGGCTGAGCGGGTCCTCCCAGGGCAGGTTGACGTCCCCGTACTCGCCTGACCGGCTGAGCTCGTACGCGCCCGAGGTGAACAGTGCGGCCCGGAGCGAGTCGGCGGTGGCCGGGTGCATCGCGCCGGGTCGGCCGAGCTCGACCATGACCGAGGCGCCGTGGTAGGCGACGATGCCCAGGTTCCGCAGGAACAGTAGGAGGTTGGTGTTGTCGCTGTAGCCGAAGAACGGCTTGGGGTTGGCCCGCAGCAGATCGCCGTCGAGGTGGGGGAGGACGGTGATCTGGTCGTCGCCGCCGATGCTGGCGATCACCGCCCTGATGTCGGGGTCCGCGAAGGCGGCGTGGATGTCCGCGGCCCGCTCCTCGGGCGTCGCGCCCATCTTCCGCGTGGTCGGGTACTCCACGGGCTCCAGCCCGAAGTCGTCACGGAGCCTGCGCAGCCCCAGCTCGTAGGGGAGCGGGAAGAGGCCGGGCAGCCCGGCCGAGGGGGACAGGACGGCGACCCGGTCCCCGGGTCGGGGCTTGGGCGGATACAGCAATTCGATCATCCGGCGATCGTAGGGGACCCGTGCGCGATGCGCCCCGTGCCCCGTGCGCCCCGTGACCGTGGGCCGGCGACCTGGAGGGCGCGCGGCCTACGGGGGATCCGCGGCCAGGGGGCCGCGCAGGCGGACGGCCAGGGCCGCGATGTCGTCGTCGAGACGCCCCCTGCTGTAGCGCAGGAGGTCGCGGTGGAGGGCCTTGAGGAGCGCTTGCGGCGGAGTCGGGGGCTGGCTGCCCATCCACGTGGCCAGCGGGAAGAACTCGCCGTCGCGGGCGCGGGCCTCGGCGATCCCGTCGGTGTAGAGGAGCAGCAGGTCGTCGGGGGCGAAGTCGAAGCTGTCGATGCTGTACCGGTCGCCGATCAGGTCCGCGAGGCTGAGCAGCGGCGACGGGGCGGTCGATTCGAGGGTGCGCAGCCCGCGGCGGTTCAGGAGCAGTGGCGGGGGGTGCCCGCAGTTGAGGACGTCGATGCGGCCGCCCTCGTGCGGGATCTGGACGAGTAGGGCGGTGGCGAAGCGCTCCATCGGCCCCTCGGGCGGGAAGGCGGCGTTGTAGCGGGTGCTGCTGGCGTCCAGCCGGCGGGCGACCTCGACCAGGTCGGGCTCGCCGTAGGCGGCCTCCCGGAAGGCGTTGACGATCGCCGCGGCGGCCCCGACCGCCGGCAGGCCCTTGCCGCGCACGTCACCGATGAGCAGTCTGACGCCGTGCGGGGTGTCGGCCACCTCGTAGAAGTCCCCGCCGATGCTGGCCTCCGCCGCGGCCGCGAGGTACAGGGATTCGATCTCGATCCTGCCGAGGAGGCGCGGCATGGGGCTGAGGACCACCTGCTGCGCCGCGTCGGCGACGAGTCTGACCTGGAAGAGCGTGCGCTCCCGCTGGAGCCGGACGTGGCTGCCGTACGCGGCGGCCACGGTGACCGCGATGATCCCCGCGCACGTCCACCACGTGCCGAGGTCCGGGAAGATGAAGCTGAGGCCGATCATCAGGATGAGGCAGACGGTCCCGAGCAGGACGGTGGGGAGCACGGTCCACATCGCGGCGGCGAGGGCCGGCGCCGCGGGTAGGAGGCGGCTGAAGGCCATCTCCGGCGGAGTGTTGTATGCCAGGCCGGCGATGACGATGGTCAGGATGACCGGCGACAGCCGCACGAGCCTTCCCGGGCCGGGGCGCCTACGGAGTCGTGGCCGTCCAGACTCGATCACACTCCATAGGATATCTGCGTAATCAGGGCATAGCGCTCTGGGTGTGGCGAGCTTGACAGGAAAATCGAACATCCATTCTGATGGGTTATCCACAGCCGAACCGGTCGTGGAGGCGCATTGTCAGTGGCAGGCATTAGCGTCAATGGCGTGAAGCGATCGACTCAAGCAAACCGGGTGGAACCCATGGCAGGCACCGACCGTGAGAAGGCTCTCGACGCCGCTCTCGCACAGATTGAACGGCAATTCGGCAAGGGCGCGGTCATGCGTCTCGGCGACAAGCCGAACGACCCCATCGACGTCATCTCCACCGGGTCGACGGCGCTGGACATCGCCCTGGGCGTCGGCGGGCTGCCGCGCGGCCGCGTCGTCGAGATCTACGGCCCGGAATCCTCCGGTAAGACGACCCTGACCCTCCACGCCGTGGCCAATGCGCAGAAGGCCGGTGGCACCGTCGCCTTCGTGGACGCCGAGCACGCACTCGACCCGGAGTACGCCAAGGCCCTCGGCGTCGACACCGACAACCTCATCCTGTCGCAGCCGGACACCGGTGAGCAGGCACTGGAGATCGTGGACATGCTGGTCCGCTCCGGTGCCCTCGACCTGATCGTCATCGACTCCGTGGCGGCCCTCGTGCCGCGCGCCGAGATCGAGGGCGAGATGGGCGACTCGCACGTGGGTCTGCAGGCCCGCCTGATGAGCCAGGCGCTCCGGAAGATCACCGGTGCCCTCAACCAGTCCAAGACCACCGCGATCTTCATCAACCAGCTCCGCGAGAAGATCGGCGTGATGTTCGGCTCGCCCGAGACCACGACCGGTGGCCGCGCGCTGAAGTTCTACGCCTCGGTGCGCATCGACATCCGCCGCATCGAGACGCTGAAGGACGGCACGGAGGCGGTCGGCAACCGCACCCGCTGCAAGGTCGTGAAGAACAAGGTCGCGCCGCCGTTCAAGCAGGCCGAGTTCGACATCCTCTACGGCCAGGGCATCAGCCGCGAGGGCGGCCTGATCGACATGGGCGTGGAGCACGGCTTCATCCGCAAGGCCGGCGCCTGGTACACGTACGAGGGCGATCAGCTCGGCCAGGGCAAGGAGAACGCCCGCAACTTCCTCAAGGACAATCCGGACCTCGCGAACGAGATCGAGCGGAAGATCAAGGAGAAGCTGGGCGTGGGCCTCCGCAAGGACGGCGACGACGCGGCCGCTGCCACACCCGCCGCCCCCGCCGATGCCGCGGCCGCGCCCGCACCGGCATCGAAGGCCAAGACGGCGGCCAAGGCCGCCGTGGCCAAGAGCTGACCCGTGCTCGGGCAGGAAGCGGGCGGCAGGAGCCGAGGAGGCGGTGAGGGCCGCCAGGAGCTGCCGCCCCAGACCCCCGAGGAGCAGGCGCGGGCCATCTGCCTGCGCCTGCTCACGGGGAACCCGCGTACCCGGCGCCAGCTCGCGGACGCCCTGCACAAGCGGGGCATCCCCGACGAGGTGTCACAGCAGGTCCTCTCCCGTTACGAGGAAGTGGGCCTGATCGACGACGCGGCGTTCGCCGGAGCCTGGGTCGAGTCCCGCCACCGCGGCCGGGGCCTGGCCCGCCGCGCGCTCGCCCAGGAGCTCCGGACCAAGGGGGTGCACGCCACCCTCGTGGAGGAGGCCCTGGGCCGGCTGGACTCCGACCAGGAGGAGCAGACCGCCCGCGAACTCGTCGAGCGCAAGCTCCGATCCACCCGGGGCCTGGAGCGGGAGAAGCGGATCCGGCGGCTGGCCGGAATGCTCGCCCGCAAGGGATACCCGGAAGGCATGGCCCTGAGAGTGGTCCGCCGCGCACTGGAAGCGGAGGGCGAGGACGCCGACGACCTCGGGTATCCGGGGGACTGAGTCGCGCGCGGCCCGGGGCGGGCGCAGCCCTCGGGCCGGACGCCGGGCGACCCCCACGACACGGGGAGCGCCGCGCCGCCCACGAGAGCGTGCGCACCTCCTCGGGGGTGGGGCCGCCGAAGTGCCCCGCCCGGAGCGCCCCGAGTCCCGCGGGCCCGTGGAGGCGGGGAACGCGGTGGCCGTGGGACCCTGGCCGAGATGCGGCCCGCACACGGTCAGTCGATCACGACGGTCGGTGTCGGTGTGGGCGTCTGCGGCTTCGAGGCCGCGGGTACCCGGGAGGCGGGAGCACCGGCCCGGACGGCGTCCGCCGCCTCGTAGAGCTCTGCCGGGCGGACCCCTGCGAAGGTCGCCGCCAGATGCCCGTCCGGTCGCACGAGGAGCACGGTGTGCGCCGGGGCGCCGGGGTAGCTGTCGGCGACGAGCAGGTCGGTGCGGACGGGCAGGGCGCTGACCGCGGCGGCCAGGCGGGGCATCAGCCCGGCGCCCATCCAGTGGCGCCGGTCCCACACCCCGGTGCCCGGGGCCACCAGCACCACCAGCAGCCGGCCCTGGCCCAGCAGGTCCCGCAGCGGCACCGTCGCCCCGTCGGGTGCGGTGACCGGGACGTTCGCGACCGGCCCGCCCGGTTCCGTGGCCGTCGGTACCTCGCGCACGGCGACGGGCGGGGCGTACGCCGGCTCCGCGCCCAGCGGCCCCCGGCCCAGATGGCCGTCGGTCAGCAGGGACTCGGCGGAACGTGAGGCTCCCGGAAGGTAGTTGCGCAGACCGCTCCCGGTCCGCAGCGTCGGCATGGCCTGGTCGGCCGCGCGCAGCCGGGCGGCCACCGCGGTGCGCCGTTCGTCCTCATAGCTGTCGAGCAGAGCCGCAGAGGCGCCCTGGTGCCAGGCCAGGGAGAGCTTCCACGCCAGGTTCTCGGCGTCCCGGAGCCCCTCCTCGACGCCCTGGGTGCCGAGCGCGCCCAGCAGGTGCGCGGCATCGCCGGCGAGGAACGCCCGCCCGTCCCGCCAGCGCCGGGCCAGCCGGTGGTGCAGGGTGTGCACGCCGGTGTCGAGCAGGTCGTACGGGGGAGTCGTACCGCCGCACCACTGCGCGAGGGTGTCGCGGATCAGGGTGACCAACGCGTCGGGGGTGACGAGCTCGCCGCGCGCCGGGAGCAGCCAGTCCAGCCGCCAGACCCCGTCGGGCAGCGGCCGCGACGTGACCTCCTGCGGCGCGCTGCGGTGCAGCAGGGCCTCGCCGGGCCAGGGCAGTTCGGTGCGCAGCGCGGCCACGGCGTGGCGTTCGACGGCGGTACGGCCCGGGAAGCGGATCCCGAGCAGCTTGCGCACGGTGGAGCGGGCCCCGTCGCAGCCGACCACGTAACTTCCGCGCCACCAGGTGGTCTCGGCGCCCCGGGTGTGCGCGGTGACGCCCCGGTCGTCCTGTTCCAGGGAGTCCAGCTTGCTGTCCCAGACCAGCTGGACGAGGGGGTGCGCGGCCGCGGAATCGCGCAGTCCGCGCGCCAGAGCGTGCTGAGGGACGTGCAGGGGCGCGGGATGGTCCTCGAAGGTGAGCCGTTGGGCGTCCCGGCCGCGCCGCATGGTGCGCCAGGCGGCGAAGTACGCCGCCTCGTCGCGCAGGGTCGTGCAGCCCAGCCGGTGCGCCATGGCCGCCGTGTCCGCGTGGAGGACGACCGTGCGGGCTGGCCGTACCTCGTCCTTGCCGGGCCGCTCGTCGAGCACGACGGAGGGCACGCCCGCGCCCGCGAGCGCCAGGGCCAGGGACAGTCCGACGGGCCCCGCGCCGACGACGATCACCGGGTCCACGGCGCGGCTCCCGATGTCCGGTATGTGATCACAGAACGTATGCAACCCATTGGAGGTGTCTGCGTCAAGTGACACCCGAGGGCGCAACGCAGCGTGGTGCGGCGGATGTGTTCCGCCGCACCACGCTGGATAGGCACCATGGCTGACCGGACGTCAGGCCTCGGGGGCTGCCGGTCGGGGTACCGTCAGGCTCCGGCCGCGGTGTTCGCCCCGGGGACCGGGTCGTCGACCTCTTCCGCGCCGAGCACCGCACCGGTGCTCTTCTTCGACCCCCGCAGCCGCTTCTCCAGCCAGGAGGCCAGAGTGGTCAGGGTGAAGTTCACCACGATGTAGATCAGGGCGATCACGAGCATCGTCGGGATCGTGTTGCTGTAGTTCGCCGCGATCTGCCGGTTCATGGAGAGCAGTTCCGCGAAGCCGAGCAGGGCGCCGCCGAGCGCGGTGTCCTTCAGGATCACGACCAGCTGGCTGACCAGCGCCGGCAGCATGGCCGTGACGGCCTGCGGCAGCAGCACGTGGGTCATGGTCTGGCCCTTGCGCAGGCCGATGGCCTTCGCCGCCTCCGACTGCCCCTTGGGGAGGGAGAGCACGCCCGCCCGGACGATCTCTGCGATGACGGCCGAGTTGTAGAGGACGAGGCCCGTGACCACGGCCCAGAACGGCCGGGTGTCGGAGGGGACGTCCATGAGCTGCGGGGCGTACAGCGCGCTGCTGAACAGCATCAGCATCAGCACCGGGATGGCGCGGAAGAACTCCACCCACGCGCCGACCGCTGCCCGGACTCCGGCGTGGTCGGACAGCCGGCCGATGCCCAGGGCCGCACCGAGCGGGAGGGCGATCACCATGGCCAGCGCACCGGCCTTGAGGGTCTCCACCAGACCGGGAATCAGGTACGTGGTCCAGACCCGGCTGTCGGTGACGAAGGGGGTCCACTTGTCGGCGTCGAGCTGGCCCTTCTCGCCCATGAGGGACAGCGCCCACCACAGGGCGAGACCGAACAGGACGACGAAGATCCCGCTGTAGATCCAGTTGCGCACCTTGGCCCGGGGGCCGGGGGTGTCGTACAGCACGGAGCTCATCGCTTCACCGCCACTCGCTTGGCCACCCAGCCCAGCAGCAGACCGGTGGGGAGGGTCAGAAGAACGAAACCGAGGGCGAACACCGCAAAGACGGCGAAGACCGCCTGGGCCTCGTTCTCCAGCATCTCCTTCATCAGCAGCGCCGCCTCGGCCACGCCGATGGTCGCCGCCACCGTGGTGTTCTTGGTGAGCGCGATCAGTACGTTGGCGAGCGGTGCGACGACCGCCCGGAAGGCCTGGGGGAGCACGATCAGCGTGAGCACCTGGAAGAAGCTCAGCCCCAGTGCGCGGGCCGCCTCGGCCTGGCCGACGGGCACGGTGTTGATGCCGGCGCGCAGGGCCTCGCAGACGAAGGTGCCGGTGTAGGCGACCAATCCGAGGACCGCGAGCCGGAAGCCGGTCTCCTTGAAGGTGGTGCCGCCCAGATCGATCCCGAGGGTCTGGCTGAGACCCAGCGAGCAGCCGATGACCAGCAAGGTCAGCGGAGTGTTGCGCACCAGGTTGACGTACGCGGTACCGAAGCCCCGCAGCAGCGGGACCGGGCTGACCCGCATTCCCGCCAGGACGGTGCCCCAGATCAGGGACCCGACCGCCGAGTAGAGGGTGAGCTGAACCGTCACCCAGAAGGCTCCGAGCACGTCGTACTGCCCGGAATCAAGAAAATCGAACACGATGCCCTGCGCTCTCCCCAGGATGGCCGGTGAGGTGCGCCGCCGCCCGAGGCAGGCGGGCGGCGACGTCCCTCACCGATGAATCAGCTGCCTTCGGTGATCTGCGGAGCAGGCTCGTTCTTGTAGTTGGCCGGGCCGAGGTTCGCGTCCACCGCCTTCTGCCAGCTGCCGTCCTCGACCATCTTCTTGAGCGCGGCGTTGATCTTGGTCTGGAGCTCCTTGTCGCCCTTCTTCAGGCCGATGCCGTAGTTCTCGTTGCTCATGCTCAGACCGACGAGCTTGAACTTGCCCTTGTTCTGCTCCTGCGCGGCATAGCCGGCCAGGATCGAGTTGTCCGTGGTGAGGGCGTCGACCTTGCCGTTCTCCAGGCCGGTGAGGCACTCGGAGTAGCCGCCCTGCTCCAGCAGGTCGGCCTCGGGGGCCAGGGTCTTCTTGACGTTCTGTGCCGAGGTGGAGCCGGTGACCGAGCAGAGCTTCTTCTTGTTCAGGTCCTCGACCTTGGTGATGCTCGTGTCGTCCGCGCGGACCAGCAGGTCCTGGTGCGCGAGGAAGTACGGGCCGGCGAAGTCGACCCGCTCCTTGCGCTTGTCGTTGATCGAGTAGGTCGCGACGATGAACTTGACGTCGCCGTTGGAGAGCAGGTTCTCGCGCTCGGCGCTGACGGCCTGCTTGAACTCGATCTGGTCGGGCTGGTAGCCGAGCTCCTTGGCGACGTAGGTCGCCACGTCGACGTCGAAGCCCGTGAACTTGCCGTCCGGGGTCTTCAGGCCGAGACCGGGCTGGTCGTACTTGATACCGACGACGATCTTGTCCTTGGCGCCACCGGACGCACCGCCGTCAGAGGCGGCGTCCTGCTTGCTGCCACCACACGCGGTCGCGGTCAGGGACAGGGCGACGGCGACTGCCGCGGCCGCGGCGGCCTTGGAGATCTTCATGGTGAACTTCCCTCGGATGAGACGTTGTTGAACGACGAGCGACGCTTGCGGCGCACGCACGGCCGACAGGAACCCGTCCGGCGGTGATCCGCACACGGATCACTACCAGACGTAAACCTCAGTGGTGCAGGATCTTCGACAGGAAGTCCTTCGCCCGATCACTGCGCGGGTTGCTGAAGAACTGCTCGGGGGTGGCCTCTTCGACGATCTTTCCGTCGGCCATGAAGACGACCCGGTTCGCCGCGGAGCGGGCGAAGCCCATCTCGTGCGTCACGACCACCATGGTCATCCCCTCGCGGGCGAGCTGCTGCATGACCTCCAGCACCTCGTTGATCATCTCCGGGTCGAGGGCCGAGGTGGGCTCGTCGAAGAGCATCACCTTCGGCTCCATCGCCAGCGCGCGGGCGATGGCCACGCGCTGCTGCTGGCCGCCGGAGAGCTGGGCCGGGTACTTGTCGGCCTGGGTGCCGACGCCGACCCGCTCCAGCAGGGACACCGCCTTCGCGCGGGCCGTGGCCTGATCGGTCTTGCGGACCTTCAGCTGGCCCAGCATGACGTTCTCCAGCACCGTCTTGTGCGCGAAGAGATTGAAGGACTGGAACACCATGCCGACGTCGGCGCGCAGACGGGCGAGCTCCTTGCCCTCGGAGGGCAGCTCCTTGCCGTCGAGCGTGATGGTGCCCGAGTCGATGGTCTCCAGGCGGTTGATGGTCCGGCACAGCGTGGACTTGCCCGATCCCGAAGGACCGATCACCACGACCACCTCGCCGCGGGCAATGCTCAGATCGATGTCCTGAAGCACGTGCAGCGCGCCGAAGTGCTTGTTGACGTTGCTCAGCACGACCAGGTCGTCCGCGGTACCGGCCGCGTCCTGAACGTCCTTGGTCACTGATACTCCGCTCATCGGCTTCTAGCTCCGTCCTCCTCGGTTGGGAGGACAGTAGTGACGACCCGCGCACAACGTCATCACATCTGAGGGAGAATTGAGCATAACGATCCGGCCTCCGACGGATACGCTCCGTGCGCGGCCCCGGCGTGGTCGATCATGCGCGCGTACCGGGTGCATAACGGAAGGCTCGCCGCGGCGGAACCCCCTTGACGTGGGACTCCGCATCGGCGTGGATGCAGGGTGGCCTTTTCTGCGGCCGTGCGTCCGGCACCGACCTGCCGCGCGGGCCGGGAAACCGCAAGGACCGTGACCCCCGACCGAGACCACGGCCGAGATTCGGGTACCGGTCGACCGAGAAAGAATGAGGAAAGGGGGACGACATGAGACTGCTGCTCGTCGAGGACGACGACCACGTCGCCGCCGCCCTGTCCGCGGTCCTCGCCCGGCACGGCTTCCAGGTCACCCACGCCCGCAACGGCGAGGAGGCGCTCCAGGCGCTGCTGCCCGCCGGCGCCCCGCCCTTCGGCGTGGTCCTGCTCGATCTCGGCCTGCCCGACCAAGACGGCTACGAGGTGTGCGGCAAGATCCGCAAGCGCACCGCCACGCCCGTCATCATGGTCACCGCACGGGCCGACGTACGCTCCCGGATCCACGGCCTGAACATGGGAGCCGACGACTACGTCGTCAAGCCCTACGACACCGGCGAGCTCCTCGCCCGCATCCACGCCGTCGCCCGGCGCACCGGGGCCTCCGAGGAGGCGCTCGCCACCGGAACCGGTGCTCCCCCCACCGTCCGCCTCGGCCCCGTCAGCATCGAGCTGCCCACCCGCCGGGTCAGCGTGGACGGCATCGACGTACCCCTCACGCGCAAGGAGTTCGACCTGCTGGCCCTGCTCGCGCAGCGGCCCGGTGTCGTCTTCCGGCGCGAGCAGATCATCAGCGAGGTGTGGCGCACCAGCTGGGAGGGGACCGGGCGCACCCTGGAGGTCCACGTCGCCTCGCTGCGCTCCAAGCTGCGCATGCCCGCCCTGATCGAGACCGTCCGAGGGGTGGGCTACCGGCTCGTCGCCCCCACCGCCCCCTAGGGACCCTGCCGTGCGCGCACGTCTGCTGCCCCTGCTCGTCATCCTGATGGCGGGCACGCTCCTCGCGCTCGGCTTCCCGCTCGCGGTGTCCCTCGCCGCCGGGCAGCAGCAGCGGGTCGTGGTCGACCGCATCGACGACAGTGCCCGCTTCGCCGCCCTCGCCCAGTTCGTCATCGACGCCGAGGGGGCCGGTTCCACCGGCGCCGGCGAGCGCCGGGACCTCCTCCAGCTCGAACTCGCCCGCTACCAGGAGCTGTACGGCATCCGCGTCGGGGTCTTCCTCCGCGACGACCACGCCCTGGCGCGTTCCCCCGGCTGGTGGCAGCTCCCCGAATCCGGCGAGGGCCGCCGTGCCTTCAAAGAGGCGCTCGCCGGGCGCCGCAGCCACGACCCGCCGCAGGTGTGGCCCTGGCAGACCAACGGAAAGCTGCTCGTCGTCTCCCCGGTCGTCCTCGACGGCGACGTGGTTGCGGTCGTCGCCACCGAATCGCCGACCGACCTCATGCGCGGCCGAATCCTGACGGGCTGGCTGCTCATCGCCGGCGGCCTCGCGGCCGCGATGCTGGTCGCCTTCGGCGCCGCCCTGCGGCTCACCAGCTGGGTGCTCAAGCCCGTACGGACCCTGGACGCCGCCGCCCACGGCATCGCAACCGGGCGGATGAACTCCAGGGTCGCGGCCGCCAGCGGACCGCCGGAACTACAGCGCCTGGCCCACTCGTTCAACGAGATGGCCGACAACGTCGAAGAGGCGCTGGAGCAACAGCGGGCCTTCGTCGCCGACGCCTCGCACCAGTTGCGCAACCCGCTCGCGGCGCTGCTCCTGCGCATCGAACTGCTGGCCCTCGAACTGCCCGAGGGCAACGAGGAGATCGCCTCCGTGCGGACCGAGGGCAAGCGCCTGACCCAGGTCCTGGACGACCTCCTCGACCTCGCGCTGGCCGAGCACGCCTCCGCCGAGATCAGCCTCACCGACGTCGGCGCGCTGGCGGCGGAGCGGGTCGCCGCCTGGCGGCCGTACGCCGAGGAGAAGGGCGTCCGGCTCGCCGAGGGGGGCCGGACCGCCGTCACCGGCTGGGCGGACCCCATCGCGCTGTCCAGCGCGCTCGACGCCGTCATCGACAACGCCCTCAAGTTCACGCCCGCCGGCGAGGAGGTCGAGGTGTCGGTCTCGGCCGAGGGCCGCTCAGTGCGCGTCGTCGTCGCCGACCGCGGGCCCGGCCTCACCGAGGACGAGCTGCAGCGCGTCGGCGACCGCTTCTGGCGCAGCGGCCGCCACCAGAACATCAAGGGCTCCGGACTCGGCCTGTCGATCTCCCGGGCCCTGCTGGCCGCGGGCGGCGGGACCCTCGCCTACGAGACGAACCCGCCGCACGGACTGCGCGTGACCGTGACCGTCCCGCGCACCGGCCCCGAGGCCTCCTGACCCCCGGCCCGATCCCGGCCCGATCCCGGCCGGGTCACGGCTCCCAGGGCAGGACCGCGGGGGCTGGTGCAGACGTCGCGTACAGCTCGTCGACGGCCCGTACCTCGAAGACGGCGGCCCGTTCCCGGCCCGCGCGGGGGACTCCCGGGAGGTAGAGAGCGGTGCCGCAGGTCCCGCCGAGGAAGCGGCGGCTGCCGTTCGGGAGCACCCGGTGCACCTCGTGGTGGCGCGGGGGCCCGTCGGTGCCGGCCGCCGCCCGCCAGGACAGGCGGAGCCAGGCCCTGCCGTCCCGGTGGGCGGCGGCGTCCACGGCGGCCGCGGTGGGCGGGGCCGGGCACCGGGTGCGGGCACCGTCGTGCACCGACAGCGCCCCGAGCCGCCACAGCGTCGGCCTGCCCGCGGGCGCGGTGATCCGTACGGCCAGGGCGTGCGCGGTCCTGCCCGCCAGCGGTGCGAGCGCGGCCCGGGCCGTCTGCCAGCCCGCCCCGGTCGCCGCGCTCCCGGCCCGTAGCCAGGTGTACGGGACCGGCTCGCCCGGGGCGGACGGCTCGCGGGTTGCCACGCCGACCTCGACGGTGACCGGACCCGACCCGGTCGCGTGCACCAGCTCCACGACGCTCGCCCGGCTCAGCGGCAGCCGGGTGGCGTGCAGCCCGACGGCGACCGGGGCCGTCAGGTCGCCCGAGACCAGCAGGCTGGAGCCGCCGCGCCAGGCGTCCGCAAAGTCCAGGGTGACGGACGGAGGCGTTCCGGCGGTCTCCACGACCCAGCGCCGGCCCGGCAGCCGGTCCTGGAGCCCGAGATGGTTCCAGGGCGTGTCGGAGGCGACCCGGCCGTTCTCGTACCAGCGCAGGCCGTGTCCGGTGTTGAAGGAGCAGGCGAAGGGGAGCCCGGTGACCGTGGACCGGTCGGCGACGGCCGTCGCGGGAGCCCGCCAGGAAGTCTCGGGCGCGGGCCGGGACGGGTCCAGGGACTCACCCGTCCAGAACCGGTCGTCCGCCTGGTGGAAGGCGCCGGGGGAGCGGTCGGCGAGGTGGCCCAGCGTCCATTCGGGCCGGTAGAAGGCATAGCTGACGACGTGGTCGCCGGTCCGCGGGATGATCGCGTCCCAGCGGACGTCGGTGTTCCAGCCCCGGGACTCCGTGTCCACGGCCGCCCACAGCTCGTGGCGGGAGCGGCCCAGCCGGTCGGCGAGCGCGCCCGACGCGGCCAGCGTCTGCGGGGTCCAGCGGAAGTCCACGAACACGGTGTCCGCGACCCTTCCGGCGCGGTCCTCGAAGAAGTCCTGGTTGAGGGCGTTCAAGGCGCCCTGCCAGCCCACCCGGCCGGTGCTGTTCATGGCGTCGTACCAGGTGATCCGCAGACCGTGCGGCTCGCCCGCCGACCGCAGGGCCCGCAGGAACTCCCGCATCCGGGTGGCGAGGGCGCTGTCGCCGCCGTCGGTCTCGGCGTTGACGAACCAGCCGTCGAAGCCGTACGTCCGCGCGACCCGGACGAGCTGCTCCGCGATCGGGAAGCACCCGAAGCGGTCGCGCTGCACCAGGTCGCGGGTCCATTGCAGGTCGCCGCCGTACGCCACGGGCGGCAGGAACACGTTGCCCAGCACGCGGACCCCGTTGCGGTGGGCGGCGTCGACGACCGGCGCGTTCGGGGCCAGGATGATCCCCTCGCCCGCGGAGCCGCCCCAGAAGACCAGCTCGTCGATGTACGCCCAGTGCGTGAGCGCGTAGTAGTCGGCGGTGGCGGAGCCCTGCGCGGGGTTCCCGGCGGTCGGCGCGAAGGAGACGAGGGAGGCGATCCCGGCCTGGCCGGCCCGGGCCGTCCCGTTCGCCGGGACGGGGGTGAACCGCTCGGCGAGCGGCACGGTCGCGGTGTTGTGGGCCAGGTCGGGGTCGCTCCCGGGGGTCCACCGGCTGAGCGAGCGCCACACGATACCGGGGCCCGGGGTGCCTGCCGGGAGGGAGTCGGGGAACCAGTAGGAGGCGTACGGGGCCAGGTCGCCGGGGGCCGGCCGGTGCTCGGGCCCGGCCGTGGCCGCCGCGGCCCGGGTGCGGCCGGCCACGCCCAGCAGGGCGGCGGCGCACGCCCCGGCGGCCAGCGCTCTGCGCCGGGTCGGGCGTAACGGGACGGGCCGCGTACGGGGGTCGACGCCGTGGTCGGTCTCGGACATGCGGGGCTCCTCACAAGGCGCGGGGTCGGGGTCGGGGTCGGGGTCGGTTCCGATGGGCCGGGCCGCTTCCTGTCGGTCTGGGCCGGCGCCGGGGCGTGGTGTGCGGGGCGCGGGGCGGCGCCGGGGCGTGGTGCGCGGGGCGGGGCCGGGCGCCTTCGGGCCGCGTCGGGTCACAGCACGTCGCGTACGTGCAGCACTTCGGTGATCCCGCGCGCCGCCAGGTGGCCAGGGTCCCCGGCGCGCTCCGCCAGCACCACCGCGGGGCGCCCCCCCCGGGCCGTCAGCACCGTCCAGGCGTCGAAGAAGACACCGCCGGGGGCGCACACGGAACGGCCGGGGGCCCGCTCCGCCTCACCCACGTCCACGGCCAGCGCGGTGGAGCGCGGTGCGGGACGGTGTACGAGGCCCTGCCACTCCCGGGCGAGCCGGGCGAGCGCGGCGCCGGCCGGCTTGGTGCTGCCATCGTTGGCGAGCAGGCCGAGGCCGTACTCCAGCTCCGGGAAGTCGGCGAGCTCCCGGGACACGTCGTGCGAGCACCACCACGTCACACCCCACAGGTCCGGGCAGTCCAGCGCGTTCACGACGGTGGCCTCGGTGAACCGGGCCGCCTGCTCCGGCCCGATCAGCGGCGCCGGTGCGCCGGCCTCCTGCAGCCACACCGGCCGGTGCGGATCGGGCGCCCAGGCCTTGGAGAGCTCGATCAGGTACGCGGCGTGGTGCTCGGTCGCCGTACCGCGCGCGCCGTGCCGCTGCGCGGTGCCGTCGAACACCCAGGAGTGGACGGCGGTCGCCCCGCCCAGGCCGGCGGCCTGGGCGGGCGTGAAGGGATGGTCGCCCCGGTACCAGACGGCGTCGTACTCGGCGTGCACGTGGAGCCGGCCGGGCGCCCCGAGCTCGCAGGCCGCGAGCATCCGCTCCAGCCAGTCGGCGGCCTGCGCCGGGGTGATGCGGTCCGGGTCGGGGTGCGGGGCACCGGAGAACTGATTGATCTCGTTGCCGACGGTCATGCCGAGGAAGTTCGGCCGGTCGGCGAGTGCCGCGGCAAGCGTGCGCAGGTACTCCTCCTGCCCGGCGATCACGTCCGGGTCGGTGAAGAGGCTGCGTCGGTGCCAGGTCCGGGTCCAGGCGGGCAGGAAGTCGAAGCTGGACACGTGCCCCTGCAGCCCGTCCACACTCACGTCGAGCCCGCGTCCGGCGGCGGCGTCCGCGAGGGCGACGAGCTGCTCGACGGCGCGCGGCCGGATCAGCGCCCGGTTGGGCTGGAAGACCGGCCACAGGGGGAACACCCGGACGTGGTCCAGCCCGAGCGCGGCGATCGCGTCGAGATCGGCCCGGACCGCGTCGAGGTCGAAGTCGAGCCAGTGGTGGAACCAGCCCTCGGCGGGCGTGTAGTTGGCACCGAAGCGGGGCGCGTGTTCCTGCACAGGGCGTCCTGATTTCTGGAGTGTGCACGAATTCACCGGACGGGCGACAAACTGCCGGTGCGGGTGCGGAAAGTCAACAGGGCCTCCGTAGCGTCCACTTATGCGCTTCAGTCCCTTCAGTACAAGGCCACTGTTCTGAACTGCCCTGTCGGCTAATGCGGTTTAGCGCTGCGGCCTGCATGGGAACTGTGCGGAAACGGACAGCCGATTTCCGGTCATCGCGGCCGGCTGTTCCCGGGCGTCCCCGCACGGCGCGGCGATCGGCGGTTGCGGTGATCGGGGGGTGTCCGACGCTGCCGGATCGCGTACGGTCCGGCCATCGCCGTCCGTAGTCCGCACCGCCCGAAGGATGAATGAGGCAGGCCATGGCCCGCAGACCCACGATCAAGGACATCGCCCGACGGGCCGGAGTCTCGCAGAGCGCCGTCTCCTTCGCGCTCAACGACCGGCCCGGCGTGTCGAAGGACACCCGGGCCCGGATCCGTCGCGTCGCCGACGAACTCGGCTGGCAGGCCAACAGCGCGGCCCGGGCACTGTCCAGCGAACGCTCCGGAGCCGTCGGGCTCGTGCTGGCCCGCCCCGCGCACACACTCGGCGTCGAGTCCTTCTTCCTGCAGCTCGTCTCCGGCATCCAGGAGGTCCTGGCCGGGGCCCGAACCGCCCTGCTGTTCCAGGTCGTCCAAGACGTCGACGCCGAATGCGCGGTATACCGCCGCTGGTGGGCGGAAGGGCGGGTGGACGGCGTACTCGTCGTCGACCCCCGGACGGGGGACCCGCGACCGGAGCTCCTGGCCGAACTGGGCCTGCCCGCGGTCACCATCGGCGAGCCCGACCCCCGGACCACACCCACCCCGGCCCTCCCGGTCCCCGAGGTCTCCGGGCCCGCCCCGGTCCCCGGCTCCCCGGTGCTCCCCGCCACGGCGCCCGTCTCGTCCGTCTCGTCCGTCCGGGCCGACGACGCGGGAGCCATGGCACAGGTACTGGACCACCTCCACGGGCTGGGCCACCGCAGAATCATCCACATCGCGGGGCTCCCCGGCCTCGCGCACACGGCCCGCCGGATGGAGTCCCTGCGGGCCGGGGCCGAGTCCCGGGGCCTCGGCCCGGACCAGGTGCGCTCCGTGGTCACCGACTACTCCGACGCGGAGGGCGCGGCCGCCACCCGGCGGGTCCTCGCCGAGCCGCAGGCGCCGACCGCGCTCGTCTACGACAACGACGTGATGGCCGTGGCCGGCTGCGCCGTCGCCGCCGAGCTGGGCATTCCCGTGCCCGGCCGGTTGTCGATCGTCGCCTGGGACGACTCCGCGCTGTGCCGCCTCACCCACCCGAGCCTCACGGCCCTCGTCCGCGACACGGCGGGCTTCGGTCGGCTGGCCGCCGAGGAACTGCTGTCCCTGCTCGCCGGCGGGCCGCCGGGGGTCCGGGAGAGCGAGCGGCCGAGGCTGGAGCCTCGCGGCAGTACGGCGCCGCCCCCGGCGCATACTGGTCCCTGACCTCTTCCTGGAGCCGCCACCGTGATCACCCACACCGCCCCGTCGCCCACGCCGCGCGCCGCCGCAGCGGCCGCCGGACCGACGGTGGCGATCGACATCGGCGGCACGAAAATCGCCGGGGCGCTGGTGCATCCGGACGGAACGATGTCGGCCACCACCCGCCGCGCCACCCCGCGCGGAGGGGACGCCGAAGACGTCATGGCGGCGGTGGCCGAGGTCGTCGCCGACTTGTCCCGATCGCCGCTGTGGCCCTTCGCCGTCCGCTGCGGGATCGGCAGTGCAGGCCCGGTGGACACGTCCCGGGGCACGGTCAGCCCGGTCAACATCGGAGCGTGGCGGGATTTCCCCGTCCAGGAGCGGGTCGCGGCGGAGCTCGCGGCGCGCGGTGCCGACCTGCCGACCGTACTCGCCGGTGACGGCGTGGCGATGACGGCGGCCGAGCACTGGCTGGGCGCGGCCCGCGGCCACGCGAACGCCCTGTGCCTGGTGGTCTCCACGGGCGTCGGCGGCGGCCTGATCCTGAACGGTCGGCTCCACCCCGGTCCGACCGGCAACGCGGGCCACATCGGACACATCAGCGTGGCCTTCGACGGCGAGCCGTGCGCCTGCGGCGGCCGCGGCTGCGTCGAGTCGATCGCATCCGGCACGGCGATCGCCCGCTGGGCCCTCGCTCAGGGCTGGACCCCGTCGGCGGGCTCCGTCCGGAGCGGCCGCGACGGCGCGGACGGCGCTCCCGGCCCCGGCACCACGCGCGACGCCACCGCGGCAGGCGTGGCGGCGTCCGCCGCGCAGGGCGACCCGGTCGCACGGGCCGCCTTCGACCGCGCCGGCCGCGCCCTGGCCGCCGGCATCGCGGCCGGCGCCACCCTCGTGGAGACGGACATCGCGGTCATCGGAGGCGGAGTGGCCGCCGCCGGGGACGTCCTCTTCGGTCCGATCCGCGCCCACCTCGCCCGGTACGCCACACTCTCCTTCGTCCAGAACCTCCAGGTGGTGCCGGCGGCCCTGGGCACCCACGCGGGACTGATCGGCGCGGCCGCTGCGGCGACGATGCTGCTGCCCCCGTCCTCGCCCGCGGCGTGAACGTCAGGGCTTGACGGACCGGTAGTAGCGCCGGGCTCCCTCGTGGAGCTCCAGGGGATCGGTGTAGATCGCCGTGCGCAGGTCCACCAGCTGCGCCGCGTGCACCTCGCGCCCGACCCGGTCGCGGCTCAGGATCACCGTGCGGGTGAGCCGCTCGGTCAGCGCGGCGTCGGTCTTGGCCGTGGTGACCAGCAGGTTCGGCACGGCCAGGGTGGTCACCGCGCTGGTGTTGCGCGCCCGCGTGTACGCGTCCTGCGGCATGACGGCCGTCCGGTAGTAGCGCGCCGGGCCACCGTTGCTCTGGAGCTGCTCCACCAGGTCGCCGAGCTGGACGAGCCGGATGTCGAAGCGTTCGGACAGTTCGCGCACCGCGTTGGTCGGCAGGCCGCCGGACCAGAAGAAGGCGTCGATACGGTCCGCCTCCAGCTCGGCGGGCATCGTGTCGAGTCCGATGGACACCGGTGTGACGTCCAGGACCGGGTCGATCCCCGCCGCGGTGAGCAGCCACTCCGCGATGAGCCGCACCCCAGAACCGGGCTGGCCGATCGCCACCCGCTTGCCCCGCAGGTCCCGCGCCGACTGCACCGGTGACCCGGCCGGCACCACCAGCTGCACGTAGTCGTCGTAGAGCCGCGCGCATCCGCGCAGCAGGTCCGCGTCCGGTTTGCCGTCGAGCCGGTACTTGGCGACGGCGTCCGCCGTCGCCACGGTGAAGTCCGCCTCCCCGGTGGCCAGCCGCTTCAGGTTCTCCTGCGAGCCCTCGCTGGTCACCAGCGTGACGTCCACCCCGGGCATGTCACGTCCGAGCGCCTGCTGCAACAGCGTTCCGTACCGGTGGTAGACACCGGTCCGTGCCCCCGTGCTGAAGGTCAGATCGCCCTCCGGCTCCGCCTGCCCGAAGGGCTTCAGCCACCACGTGAGCACACCGAGCACGGCGAGTACGGTCACCAGGACCCGCAGGGCGTGGCGCCTGCTGATCCGGGGCGGTACGAGAGGCATGGGCGCGATCCTGCCACCCGGCCGCCCTCCTGTCACGGCGCGGACCGCCCCCCGCCCCCGCCCAAGGCCGCCGTCGATGCCCTTGACCTGCGGCTCGTCCGGCGAGGCCGGCGTCCTCCCGGTGAGCCGGCGGACGGCGGCCGGAGGGCTTCCGTCCACCGCCTACCCTTGTTGCATGACCAGCAGCGACCGGAGCCAGGCAGTGGACGAGAAGCGAAGCTACGAGGTGCGCACCTACGGGTGCCAGATGAACGTGCACGACTCGGAGCGGCTCTCCGGTCTGCTGGAGGACGCCGGCTACGTCCGGGCGCCCGAGGGCTCCGACGGCGACGCCGACGTCGTGGTCTTCAACACCTGCGCGGTCCGCGAGAACGCCGACAACAAGCTGTACGGCAACCTCGGCCGGCTCGCCCCGATGAAGACCAAGCGCCCCGGCATGCAGATCGCCGTCGGCGGCTGCCTCGCCCAGAAGGACCGCGACACGATCGTCAGGAAGGCCCCCTGGGTCGACGTCGTCTTCGGTACGCACAACATCGGCAAGCTGCCCGTGCTGCTGGAGCGCGCCCGCATCCAGGAGGAGGCGCAGATCGAGATCGCCGAGTCTCTGGAGGCCTTCCCCTCCACGCTCCCGACCCGCCGCGAGTCCGCGTACGCCGCATGGGTCTCGATCTCCGTCGGCTGCAACAACACCTGCACCTTCTGCATCGTCCCGGCGCTGCGCGGCAAGGAGGAGGACCGCCGCCCCGGCGACATCCTCGCCGAGGTGGAGGCCCTGGTCGCCGAGGGCGTCTCGGAGATCACCCTGCTCGGCCAGAACGTGAACGCCTACGGCTCCGACCTGGGCGACCGTGAGGCGTTCAGCAAGCTGTTGCGCGCTTGCGGCCAGATCGAGGGCCTGGAGCGGGTCCGCTTCACCTCCCCGCACCCCCGCGACTTCACCGACGACGTGATCGCCGCGATGGCCGAGACCCCGAACGTGATGCCGCAGCTGCACATGCCGCTGCAGTCCGGCTCCGACCCGATCCTGAAGGCGATGCGCCGCTCGTACCGCCAGGAGCGCTTCCTCGGCATCATCGAGAAGGTGCGCGCCGCGATCCCGCACGCCGCGATCTCCACCGACATCATCGTGGGCTTCCCCGGTGAGACGGAGGAGGACTTCCAGCAGACGATGCACGTGGTGCGCGAGGCCCGCTTCGCGAACGCCTTCACCTTCCAGTACTCCAAGCGGCCCGGCACCCCCGCCGCCGACATGGACGGGCAGATCCCCAAGGAGGTCGTGCAGGACCGCTACATGCGCCTGGTCGCCCTCCAGGAGGAAATCTCCTGGGAGGAGAACAAGAAGCAGGTCGGCCGCACGCTGGAGGTCATGGTCGCGGAGGGCGAGGGCCGCAAGGACGGTGCGACGCACCGCCTGTCCGGCCGCGCCCCCGACAACCGCCTGGTCCACTTCACGAAGCCGGAGCAGGACGTCCGCCCCGGCGACGTGGTCACCGTCGACATCACCTACGCCGCCCCGCACCACCTGCTGGCCGAGGGCCCGACGCGGACCGTGCGCCGCACCCGCGCCGGCGACGCCTGGGAGAAGCGCAACGCCGCCCCGGCCCAGCCTGCGGGCGTCATGCTCGGCATCCCCACGCTCGGCGTCCCCGCGCCGCTCCCGGCCGCCGCCTCCGGCTGCTCGGTGCCCGCCTCCTCCTGAGGGACGGGCCCGCCTTCGGCCCGGGCTGCGGGGCGGTGCGGCTAGGCTGCGGATCATGCTCGTAGCCGCCGCCGTCTGCCCCGCCCCGCCGCTGCTCGTACCGGAGGTCGCCGCGGGCGCCGCCGCCGAACTCGGCGACGCCCGCACCGCCTGCTCCGACGCGCTCGCGGTGCTCGCCGCCTCCCGGCCCGACCTGCTGGTCGTGGTCGGGGCCGCCGCCGAGGGCGGTGGATACGACCAGGGCACCCCCGGCAGCTTCGCCGGCTTCGGCGTGGACCTGACCGTCACCCTGGGCCCGGACCTGGGCGAGGCGCCGAGCCAGCACGCCTCCACGGGCACCCTCCCGGCGTCCCTCGCGGTGGCCGGATGGCTGCTCGGCCGGGCCCGGTGGGCGGCCGCCCCGGTCGCCGGCGTGGCCGTCGCCGAGGACCTGCCCCCGAGCGGTTGCGGCCTCCTCGGTGCGGATCTGGGGCGTTCCGCCGCACGCGTGGCGATGCTGGTCCTCGGGGACGGCAGCGCCTGCCGCACCCTCAAGGCCCCCGGATACCTGGACGAGCGCGCCGCGGGATTCGACGCCGCCGCCGCCCGTGCGCTGGGCGCCGCCGATGCGGCTGCGCTCGCCGCGATCGACGCCGGGCTCGCGGCCGAGCTCCAGGCCTCGGGTCGGGCGCCGTGGCAGGTGCTGGCCGGCGCCGCGCAGGGTGCGGACCTCGTCGGGCGGCTGCTGTACGAGGACGCCCCGTACGGCGTGGGGTACATGGTTGCCACCTGGTCGTAGCCGGCGCCACCCGGCCGCAGCGGTGGCCGGCCCGCCGGCACCCGCAGCAGGTCTCCACCGGCCCTGAGCGCCGAAGGGGCCTGGAACCGGCACCAGCCGGTTCCAGGCCCCTTCCGTGACCGCGTCAGGAGGCGGCCGGAGGCGTCGGCCCGCCGGGGGTGTCCTTGTGCGCGATCTTCCCCAGGGCGTCCTTCGCCTTGCCCGTCCCACTCGTGATCTGGCCGCTGTACTTGCCCTTGGTCTTGGAGTCCACGGCCTTGGCGACCTTGTCCAGACCCTCGCTGATCTTGCCTTCGTGCTGCTGCGCGAGATCGCCGACCTTGTCCTTCGCCGGAGCGAGCTTGGCCTTCAGATTGTCCAGCAGGCCCATGGGTCACCTTCCGTTGGCGTGCGCTACGTACGGGCGCCCTCGCCGGCTTCGCTGTCCGCGGCCACCTCCGCCGACTGCTGCTTCGGAATCTCCACGGCTTCCGCCGGCTCGCTCTGTGCAGCAGCAGGCTCGCTCTCGCCGGCCGCACCGGACTCCGCCGCCGGAGCCGCGGTCGCGACCCCTTCGGTCACGGCCTCGTTCCTGCGACGGAAAAACCGATCAAAAACGCCCATGTCTACTCCCGTAACGTTACGCGTGCGAGTGAAGTTCCGCGTCGACCGAACCGGTCCGCGACCGGTCCGCGCCGGGCGTGCGCACGGCGCATTCCCCGGCCGGAACCCCGCCAGGGCAACGACCCCGGAATCACCCCGTCACGTAGCTCGATCGGGTACATCCCCCAAGGTTTGCGAGACTGGGGCCGTGAGGAAAGCAGCCCCCGCCCCGCGGGTCATCGCCGTCGTCGGTCCCACCGCGGCAGGAAAGTCCGACCTGGGCGTAGCCCTGGCCCGCCGGTTCGACGGAGAAGTCGTCAACGCCGACTCCATGCAGCTGTACCGGGGGATGGACATCGGCACCGCCAAGCTGACGACCGAGGAGCGCGGCGGCGTCCCGCACCACCTCCTCGACATCTGGGACGTCACCGACACCGCCAATGTCGCGGAGTACCAACGGCTGGCCCGCGGGGAGATCGACAAGCTGCTCGCCGAGGGCCGCACCCCCGTCCTCGTCGGCGGATCCGGCCTGTACGTCCGGGGCGCCCTGGACGTCATGGAGTTCCCCGGCACCGACCCCGAAGTCCGCGCCCGGCTGGAGGAGGAGGTCGCGCTGCGCGGGCCCGGCGCCCTGCACGCCCGCCTGGCCGCCGCCGACCCGGAAGCCGCCCGGGCCATCCTGCCCAGCAACGGCCGGCGCATCGTCCGCGCGCTGGAGGTCATCGAGATCACCGGCAAGCCGTTCACCGCGAACCTGCCCGGCCACGAGTCCGTCTACGACACGGTCCAGATCGGCGTCGACGTCGCCCGGCCCGAGCTCGACGAGCGGATCGCGCGGCGCGTCGACCGGATGTGGCAGGACGGCCTGGTGGACGAGGTCCGGGCGCTGGAGGCCCGCGGACTGCGCGACGGCATCACCGCCTCCCGGGCGCTGGGCTACCAGCAGGTGCTGACCGCGCTCGCGGGTGAGTGCACCGAGGACGAGGCACGGGCGGAGACCATCCGGGCGACCAAGCGCTTCGCCCGCCGCCAGGACTCCTGGTTCCGCCGCGATCCGCGCGTCCACTGGCTCAGTGGAGCTGCCGCAGACCGGGCGGAACTCCCCCAGCTCGCCGAGTCGTTGGTCGAACGAGCGGTTACAGCCTGATCACGTGATGGCATCGGGAAGCCCCGGGCGCCCGTAGCGGGGTCGGGGGCGTGCCATCATCAAACTCCAGCAGGTGCGATCACCTGCACTGCATGGCGGCGTACTGAGTCCGAGTGGGAGGGCGCGTGGCGATGGAGGCCGGCCCTCGCGACACCGGGCGGGACGACACCCGAAGGGAAGCGGACCCGATGCTTCTCGGCGGGACGGACGGGACCGCGGGCCTCGGGCTGCCCGCGGACCCCGCGCGGCTGACCTCGGACGGCCCGGACGCCCCGGACACCGCCGAGGCCGAGGCGGCCGCCGGAGCCGAGTTCGAGGTCGAACTGCGGCCGCAGCGCCGCCTGCGCGTGTGGCAGATCGCCCCCATCGTCATGCTCGCCGCCGCCGGCTCGTTGATGTTCGCCTTCCCCCTGGCCTTCGAGTTCGGCGACGGCGGAGCCGTGGTCGCCATGCTCGGCTTCCTCATCAGCTGCTGCGCCGGAGGCTGGGGGATGATGGCCGCCCGACGAGTCGGCTACACATGGCCCGGTCTCCCGGCCCGGGGGAGCGGCCGCCGCCCCGACTGGCGCATGGCCGCGCTGTACGCCGTGGTCGCGCTGGTCGTCGTAGGCCTCGCCGTGTACCGGGTCGCCCGGCTCCGCTGACCGCCGCCGGCGGCGGTGATCGTTCCAGGCTTCCGGCGACCGTCCCGGACCTCCCGTGACCGGCTCCGGGGCCCCGGTGACCCCCGACGGGTCGCCCGGCGCCCGTGAGCAGGGGCTCGGTACCATGGGCGGGTGACGCAGACCACCCTCTCCTTCCTCAAGGGCCACGGCACCGAGAACGACTTCGTGATCGTCCCGGACCCGGACAACGCCGTCGAGCTGCCCGCTTCCGCCGTCGCGAAGCTCTGCGACCGGCGCGCAGGCATCGGGGGCGACGGGGTCCTGCACGTCGTCCGGTCCGCAGCGCACCCCGAGGCGGCGCACCTGGCCGACGAGGCGGAGTGGTTCATGGACTACCGCAACAGCGACGGCTCCGTCGCCGAGATGTGCGGCAACGGCGTGCGCGTCTTCGCCCGCTACCTCCAGTACGCCGGCCACGTCGAGCCCGGTGACCTGACGGTCGCGACGCGCGGCGGCGTCAAGCGGGTGCACCTCGACAAGGGGGGCGACGTCACCGTCTCGATGGGCCGTGCCGCGTTCCCCGAGGGCGAGGTCACCGTCAGCGTCGGACCGCGCAGCTGGCCCGCCCGCAACGTGAACATGGGCAACCCGCACGCGGTCGCGTTCGTCGACAGCCTCGACGACGCCGGGAACCTCTTGACCGCCCCGCCGTTCAGCCCGGCGTCCGCCTACCCGACGGGTGTCAACGTCGAGTTCGTCGTCGACCGCGGCCCCCGCCACGTCGCCATGCGCGTCCACGAGCGCGGCTCCGGCGAGACCCGCTCCTGCGGCACCGGCGCCTGCGCCGTCGCCGTCGCCGCCATCCGCCGCGACGGCGTGGACCCCGCCGCCACCGGTGAGCCGGCCACGTACACCGTCGACCTCCCCGGCGGGACGCTCGTCATCACCGAACACCCCGACGGGCAGATCGACATGACCGGACCGGCCGTCATCGTGGCCGCCGGTGAGTTCGACGAAGCCTGGCTCACCGAAACGGCTTTCTCCTGAAGCCTCCCTCTAATGGGTGATCCGTTTCACGCTGTGCGAGAGGTGGACTGCGCCACGTGGTGGGGTCGGTAACATCAGGCACCGGCCCTGAGGGCTCACCCCATGCCCACCACCGCCGGTCGAAGCCGCCGGAGGTGCCCATGAGTGCAGAGGCCACGAACCCCGAAGCACACCCCGAAGTGCGCCCTGAGCTCCGCAGACGGGGCCGGAGCAGGCTCGATCTGCGCCGCCTCGGGCGCGCGGCGCTGCTCGGGCCGACGTCCCGGGACCGGCTCCCGGACGCAATCGGCCATGTCGCCGAGGCCCACCGCGCCCACCATCCGGACGCCGATATGTCCATTCTGCGGCGCGCCTATCTGCTCGCGGAGAGCTCTCACCGCGGCCAGATGCGAAAAAGCGGTGAGCCGTACATCACACATCCACTCGCCGTCACCCTGATCCTCGCCGAACTGGGCGCCGAAACCACCACCTTGACGGCCTCTCTGCTCCACGACACCGTCGAGGACACCGACGTGACCCTGGATCAGGTCCGCGCCGAGTTCGGCGACGAGGTCTGCTTCATCGTTGACGGCGTCACCAAGGTCGAGAAGATCGACTACGGTGCCGCGGCGGAACCGGAGACCTTCCGCAAGATGCTCGTCGCCACCGGCAACGACGTCCGCGTGATGTCCATCAAGCTCGCCGACCGGCTGCACAACATGCGCACGCTGGGCGTGATGCGGCCGGAGAAACAGGCCCGGATCGCCAAGGTCACCCGTGACGTCCTGATCCCGCTTGCCGAACGGCTCGGCGTACAGGCCCTCAAGACCGAACTGGAAGACCTCGTCTTCGCGATCCTGCACCCCGAGGAGTACGAGAGCACCCGCGCCCTCATCGCCGCCCACGCCGGCGAGCGCGACCCGCTGCCCGGCATCGCCGACTCCGTACGGACCGTCCTGCGGGAGGCGGGCATCGGCGCCGAAGTACAGGTAAGGCCGCGGCACTTCGTCTCCGTCCACCGGATCACCCGCACCCGCGGCGAGCTGCGCGGCTCCGACTTCGGGCGCATCCTCATCCTGGTCGGCGAGAACGCCGACTGCTACGCGGCACTGGGGGAGCTCCACACCTGTTTCACCCCGGTGGTCTCGGAGTTCAAGGACTTCATCGCCACCCCGAAGTTCAACCTCTACCAGTCCCTCCACACCGCCGTGGCCACCCCCGAGGGGTACGTGGCCGAGGTCATCGTGCGGACCCGACAGATGCACCGGGTCGCCGAGGCCGGCGTGGTGGCGCTCGGCAACCCGTACGCCACCGCGGCGCCGGACGCCACCGCGACGCCCGACGCCGCCGACCCGTACGAGGAGCGGGTGGACCCGACCCGGCCCGGCTGGCTGTCCCGGCTGCTCGACTGGCAGCAGTCCGCACCCGACCCGGACACCTTCTGGAGCGTGCTCCGCGCCGAGCTCGCGCAGGACCGGGAGATCACCGTCTTCCGGGCCGACGGGGGCACCCTGGGCCTGCCCGCCGGAGCCAGCTGCATCGACGCCGCCTACGCGCAGCACGGAGAGGCGGCCCACGGCTGCATCGGCGCCCGCGTCAACGGGCGCCTCGCCTCACTGTCCTCACCGCTGTCCGACGGTGACACCGTCCAGCTGCTGCTCGCGCAGGACGCCTCCTCCGGACCCGCCGCCGAGTGGCTGGACCACGCCCGGACGCCCGCCGCCCGCATCGCCATCAGCAGCTGGCTCGAATCCCATCCCGACCGGGCCATGGCCACCACCTCGGCCGCGCGGGCGCCGCTGTCGGTGGTCGGAGCCCGGGGCGGCGGGGCCAACGCCGTGGCCGACCTGCCGGACGCCACCGTCCGGATGGCCGGGTGCTGCACCCCGGTCCCGCCGGACGCCGTCGCCGGATTCGTCGTCCGCGGCGGAGCCGTCACCGTGCACCGGGTCCAGTGCGCGGCCGTGGCCCGGATGCGCGCCGTGGGCCGCACCTCCGTCGCCGTGCACTGGCGGGCCACCGCGGACTGCCGGGTCACCCTGCTCGCTGAATCGTTCGGCCGCCCGCATCTGCTGGCGGACCTGACCGAGGCCATCGCCCACGAGGGCGTCGAGGTGGTCTCCGCGACCGTCGAACCCCCGATCGAGGGCCGGGTCCGGCACACCTACACCCTCCAGCTGCCCGACGCGGCCGGCCTGCCCGCACTGATGCGCGCCATGCGTGACGTGCCGGGCGTGTACGACGTCGGCCGCGTGTAGGGCGACGGCGCCGGCCGGGCGTAGGCCGGTACGGCGCCGGAAGGTCCCGTTCGGGTGGCCCCGTCGCGCGCCGTACGCCGTCCCGCGGCGGGCGCTGGTAAGCGGTGGTGGATGCAGCTCTCCTCGCCCCGCCTGCGCGCCGCCCTGCTCGCCGCGGCCTCCCTCACCCTCGTCGCCGCGGTACTGCCCCCGCCGAAGCCCCTGGGCATCGGGGACCGCCTCTTCCCCGAGCTGGGGAACCCCGGCTACGACGTGCTCGCGTACGACCTGTCCTTCACGTACAAGGACAACCTGACCCCGCTCGACGCGGTCACCGTCATCGAGGCCCGGGCACTGGAGCCGCTGGAGCGCGTCAACCTGGACTTCACCCACGGCACAGTGGCGTCCGCCGAGGTGAACGGGGAGCCCGCACGCTTCGAGAGCGTTGGGGAGGACCTCGTACTGACCCCACCGCGGGCGGTGGCGGAGGGCGGCGCGCTGCGGATCACGGTCCGGCACACCAGCGACCCGCGCGGTCGCGGGGACGGCGGCTGGGTGCCCACCGAGGACGGTCTGGCCATGGCCAACCAGGCCGACGCCGCCCACCGCGTGTTCCCCTGTAACGACCACCCCGCCGACAAGGCCCTCTTCACCTTCCGGATCAGCGCACCCACCGGGCTCACAGCCGTCGCCAACGGCCTCCAGGCGGGCCCTGCCCGGCGCACGGGCCCCACCACGACGTGGACGTATCGGACCCGCCACCCCATGGCCACCGAGCTGGCCCAGGTCTCCGTGGGCCGCTCCGCCGTCGTCCACGGGACCGGACCGCACGGGCTGCCGCTGCGCGACGTGGTGCCCGCCGCCGACCGGCAGCGGCTCGACCCCTGGCTGAAGAAGACCGCCGGCCACATCGAGTGGATGGAGGAGCGCGTCGGCCGCTACCCGTTCGAGAACTACGGGGTGCTGATCGCGCGGGCGACGACCGGCTTCGAGCTGGAGACGCAGACCCTCTCGCTCTTCGAGAGCAGCCTGTTCTCCGGCGAGGGCTACCCCGAGTGGTACGTCGAGGCGGTGATGGTCCACGAGCTCGCCCATCAGTGGTTCGGCGACAGCGTCAGCCCCCGGACCTGGTCCGACCTGTGGCTCAACGAGGGACACGCCACCTGGTACGAGGCCCTGTACGCGGACGGCCTGGGCACGTACTCCCTGGAGCGGCGCATGCGCGAGGCGTACCAGCGCTCCGACCAGTGGCGGGCGGCGGGCGGCCCCCCGGCCGCCCCGAAGGCCGCGGCGCCCGGCGAGAAGATCGGGCTGTTCCGGCCGGTGGTCTACGACGGCGCCGCGCTGATCCTCTACGCACTGCGACAGGAGATCGGCGCCCCCGCCTTCGAGCGGATCGAACGCCGCTGGGTCACGCGGTACCGGGACGGGGTCGCGGGCACGGCCGACTTCGTCCGCCTGGCCTCGCAGGAGGCGGGTCGCGACCTCGGAGCCTTCCTGGAGCCGTGGCTGTACGGGACGAAGACCCCGCCGATGCCGGGGCACCCGGAGTGGAGCGCCCCGGCGGCGGACCGGGCCGCGCGGGGCAAGCAGGCACCGAGCATGGCCGCACCGGGCGGGGCTGCGCCGGGCGGGGCTGCGCCCGGCGGGAAAAGGGTGTGACCGCCTACGAACGGGCATGTCACCATCGACGGGTCCGTTCGGGGAATCCCCGGGCGGTGTGACACGTTGGACGTGACATCCACCGTGTCCCCGCCAGGCGTGACACTGCTATTCGAATCGACGTAAGGATCCAATGACCTCCTCTTCTTCCGCTTCCCAGGACGAGCGGGACGCGACCGACGCGCGTGAACCGCAGAGCTTCACCGAGAGCCTTCGGGCCGATGCCCTGATGGAAGAGGACGTCGCCTGGAGCCACGAGATCGACGGAGACCGGGACGGCGACCAGTTCGACCGCTCCGAGCGCGCGGCCCTGCGCCGCGTCGCCGGTCTCTCCACCGAGCTCGAAGACGTCACCGAAGTCGAGTACCGACAGCTCCGCCTGGAGCGCGTGGTCCTCGTCGGCGTCTGGACCTCGGGCACCGTGCAGGACGCGGAGAACTCCCTCGCGGAGCTCGCCGCCCTCGCCGAGACGGCGGGCGCTCTCGTACTGGACGGCGTGATCCAGCGCCGTGACAAGCCGGACCCGGCCACCTTCATCGGTTCCGGCAAGGCCCGCGAGCTGCGCGACATCGTCATGGAGAGCGGCGCCGACACCGTCGTCTGCGACGGTGAGCTCAGCCCCGGCCAGCTCATTGCCCTCGAAGACGTCGTCAAGGTCAAGGTGGTCGACCGGACCGCCCTGATCCTCGACATCTTCGCCCAGCATGCCAAGTCCCGAGAGGGCAAGGCGCAGGTCGCACTCGCGCAGATGCAGTACATGCTGCCCCGGCTGCGCGGCTGGGGTCAGTCGCTGTCGCGGCAGATGGGCGGCGGCGGCGGTGGCGGCATGGCCACCCGAGGCCCCGGTGAGACCAAGATCGAGACCGACCGGCGACGCATCCGCGAGAAGATGGCGAAGATGCGCCGGGAGATCGCGGAGATGAAGACCGGCCGTGACATCAAGCGGCAGGAACGGCGCCGCAACAAGGTGCCCTCGGTCGCCATCGCCGGTTACACCAACGCGGGCAAGTCCTCACTGCTCAACCGTCTCACGGGCGCGGGCGTACTGGTGGAGAACGCGCTGTTCGCCACCCTCGACCCGACCGTGCGCCGGGCCGAGACACCCAGCGGCCGGATCTACACCCTCGCCGACACCGTCGGATTCGTCCGGCACCTGCCCCACCACCTCGTCGAGGCGTTCCGCTCCACGATGGAGGAGGTCGGCGACTCCGACCTCATCCTGCACATCGTCGACGGTTCCCACCCGGCTCCGGAGGAGCAGCTGGCGGCGGTGCGCGAGGTGATCCGCGAGGTCGGCGCGGTGAACGTGCCCGAGATCGTGGTGATCAACAAGGCCGACGCCGCGGACCCGCTGGTCCTGCAGCGGCTGCTGCGGATCGAGCGCCACTCCATCGCCGTCTCGGCCCGCACGGGCATGGGCATCGAGGAACTCCTCGCGCTCATCGACTCCGAGCTGCCTCGGCCCGAGGTCGAGGTGGAGGCCCTGGTGCCGTACACCCGCGGTTCGCTGGTTGCCAAGGCGCACGCCGAGGGCGAGGTGATCTCCGAGGAGCACACCCCGGAGGGCACTCTGCTCAAGGCACGCGTCCACCAGGAGCTTGCGGCGGACCTGGCGCCGTACACGCCGGCCAAGCAGTAGCCGGGCCGCTGCCGGCACCCTACGGCTGACCGCTGCCGCGTGCCGGGAGCGCCGGCACGACGGCATCGCCGAGACCTCCTCACGGGTGAGGGCCCCTGCACGTGCAGGGGCCCTCACCCGTTCGTTCCCGCTCCGGGGCCGGTGCTCCCGGGCAGGGGCTACTTGAACTTGCGGCTCACCGCGTCGAAGATGCCCTTCGCCTCCGGGCCGAGCCGCGGTCCGGCCAGCCAGCCCGCCTTGGCCGGGCCGATCGAGGTGTTCGACACCAGCGCCGGCCGCCCGTCCGCGCCCGCCGCGACCCAACCGCCGCCGGAGGCGCCGCCGGTCATCGTGCAGCCGATGCGGTACATCACCGGCTCGTTCGCCTTCAGGGTCAGCCGGCCCGGCCTGTCCGTGCACTGGAAGGCCTTCTGGCCGTCGAACGGGCCCGCCGCCGGGTAACCCGTCGCCGTGATGCCCGCGACCTTCGGCACGGCGGGCGCGGCGAACTCGACCGGGAGCGCCGAACCGACAGTCTCCTCCAGGGACTTGCCGCTCCCCCTCTCGGGCGTCACGTGCAGTACGGCGAAGTCGTACGGAGCCCCCGCGCCGCCGGTCGGGCCGCCCGTGGCGATCCACTGGTCGGACGTCTGGGCCCAGTCGCTCCACCACACGCCGTACGGGGCCACCTGCTCACGCGGCGCGCCCTTGAGCTGCGCCGACGGCTTGCCCGCGTTGTTGTAGGAGGGGACGAACGCGATGTTGCGGTACCAGCCGCCCGCCTTGCCCGCGTGCACGCAGTGGCCCGCCGTCCAGACTAGGTTCGACTTGCCGGGGTGCGCCGGATCCTTGACCACGGTCGCCGAGCACACCATCGAGCCCTCGGGTCCGTCGAAGAAGACCTTGCCGGACTCCGGAACGCTGGCGTGGTAGGGCGCGCTGGCCGGCTTGGCCGCCACCGGCGCCGGGGTCGGGTCGGTGACGCCCTGGTCCTTGCCCGCGTCCGGGTCGACGGACGGACGCTGCGGCTGCTCGGCGTCGCGCATCCGGTCCGGGTCCCAGAGGTCCTCGATGATCGGGTTGATGTAGTCGCCCGCCTCGCGAAGCCAGTCGTCCTTCTTCCAGTTCTTCCACTCACCCCCCTTCCACTTCTCCACGTCGATGCCGCGCTCCCTGAGCTTCTCCTTGAGCTGGTCCGGGATCTTGATCCCGTCCGCGGCCGGAAGGCTCGCCGCCACGGTCGGCTTGGCGTCGCCGCCGGCCTCCCCGTCGCCGGGACCGCAGGCTGCGGCGGTCAGCACGAGGGCGGCCGCGCACAGTGTCGCGGTGACCGGTCGGTTCGGTCGCATGTCGTTCGTCCCCCTGGAGGTTCGAGGCGTGGAGTGGAGCCCCCCACTATGCCGCTGCCGCCTTGGACGACCCAGCCCGGGTCGATGGTTCCTGATGCTCACTTCATGACAAGGATCTTGAGTCCACCCGTGATCCGTCGCCGTCACCGTCGTTGGTACGTACGGGGGACGGGGGGAGCGTTGGTGTTCGAAGGGCAATCCGAAAGTGCAGTCAGTGCGGGAGGAGCGGTGCGCATGGCTTTCACCGAGCAGGCCGGGGCGGCGGCAGCGACACGGACCCCGCCGCAGGGGAGCTCCGAAGTGCCGCCGCAGGGCAGCCGCGCAGCAGGTCAGGACGGCATTCTGCGCAGGCAGGCGCAGCGCGAGTCAGCCGCCCGGACCTACGCCCGGTCTCTGCCGATCGTCCCGGTGCGGGCCCGCGGTCTGACCATCGAGGGCGCCGACGGCCGCCGTTACCTGGACTGCCTCTCCGGTGCCGGCACCCTAGCGCTCGGACACAACCACCCGGTGGTGCTCGAAGCGGTCCGCGCAGTCCTCGACTCGGGCGCACCACTTCACGTGCTGGACCTCGCGACACCGGTCAAGGACGCCTTCACCACGGAGCTGTTCGCCAACCTGCCGCCCGAACTGGCAGCCGACGCACGCATCCAGTTCTGCGGGCCCGCCGGTACGGACGCGGTGGAAGCCGCCCTCAAACTGGTGCGCACCGCGACCGGGCGCTCCGGACTCCTCGCCTTCACCGGTGCCTACCACGGCATGACCGCCGGCGCCCTGGACGCCTCGGGAGGCGCTTCCGAGCCCCGGGTGACCAGGCTTCCCTACCCGCAGGACTTCCGCTGCCCGTTCGGCGTCGGAGGCGCCGAGGGAGCCGAACTGGCCGCGCGCTGGACGGAGAATCTGCTCGACGACCCCAAGGGCGGCGTCCCGCTGCCCGCGGGCCTGATCGTCGAACCCGTGCAGGGCGAGGGTGGGGTCAACCCGGCCCCGGACGGCTGGCTGCGCCGCATGCGCGAGATCACCGCATCGCGGGGGATCCCCCTCATCGCCGACGAGGTCCAGACCGGCGTGGGCCGCACCGGCGCCTTCTGGGGCGTGGACCACGCAGGGGTGGTGCCCGACGTGATGGTCCTGTCCAAGGCGATCGGTGGCAGCCTGCCCCTCGCGGTGATCGTGTACCGATCAGGCCTGGACATCTGGACCCCGGGTGCCCACGCCGGCACCTTCCGCGGCAACCAGCTCGCCATGGCCGCCGGTACGGCCACGCTGGCCTTCGTCCGGGAGAACCGGCTCGCCGAACGCGCCGCCGCTCTCGGCGACCGGATGCTGGCGGCCCTGCGCGGTCTGGCCTCCGGGCACCCCTGCATCGGGGACGTCCGGGGCCGGGGCCTCATGATCGGCCTCGAACTGGTCGACCCCGACACCGGAGCCGCCGCACCGGCCCTCGCAGCGGCCGTCCGCCAGGAGTGCCTGGAACGCGGTCTGATCGTCGAACTCGGGGGCCGCCACGGGGCCGTGGTCCGGTTGCTCCCGCCGCTGACCCTGACCGACGAGCAGGCCGCGGCGGTCCTCGATCGCCTCGCCGACGCCATCCCGGCCGCCGCCCGCCGGCCCCGCTGACCCGCACCCCGAGGATCCGTGATGCCAGAGCCGTACCAGTCCACCCCGATGCAGTCCGGCCCCCATCCGCAAGACCCGGCTTCCGCCGCCTCCGTGCCCGCCGCCGTGGGCGAGCCGGACCACCCGCAGCCGCTGCCCGACCGAGCCCGCACGGCGTCGTCGCTCCCCGGACGCGGAGCCGACGCCCCGGCACAGCCCTCGCCGGTGGTCGACCCCGCGCCCGCGGCGGACGCCGAAGCCGTACGGGACCCCGCGCTGCCGCAGCTGCCCGCCACGCCGGCCGCGCGTCCACCGGCCACCAGCGCGCAGGCCGCGCCCGCCGACGCCGGGCCCCGCATCAGCACCGGGAACGCCCCAACTCCCGACGCGGTGCCGGGCAGGGCCGAACCGCACATCTCCTCGGTCGAGCCGTCCCCCGCACACCGCTCCGCCACCGGGGCCCACGCCGGCGGGAGCACGGCCGGGTACGCCCTGGCGCGGGAGGCCGCTCCGGGCGGGCCGCCCCCGGAGCCGGGCGCAGCCGACGCCGGGGCGGCGACCACGGTGCCCCGGCAGAAGGACGGCACGCCCCGCGCCCGCACCGGCCGGCCGGGCTTCGTCCGGCCGGAGCCCACCGCCGGACCCGACCCCCTGGACCACCCCGAACCGGCCCTCGCCGCCGAGGCCGCGGCGGTGGAGAACCTGCTCCGCTGCTGGATCCGAGAGTCCGGCCTGCGCCGCCCTGACGCACCCGCCGGGAGCCCCCTGCGCATCCCCCTTCCCGCATCCGGCACCGCCGTGCTGGTCGCTGTCCGCCACTGGTCCCACACCGGCTGGCACCGCTTCGGCCCGGCCCGTCTCGAAGGCACACCCATCACCGCGCCGTGCCTGGACGCCGTCACCCTGGCCGCGCTCATCGCCCGCGAGGGTGCGGTCGACGGCCGAGGCAGCGCCGACCTCGTCGGCCGGGTCGCCGACTCGGTGCGCCGTACCGCCGAGTTCATCGCCGACCGGCGAGAACGCCCCACCGCCCCGGCCCCCGCCGGCGCGGACCGCTTCCTCACCGCCGAACAGTCACTCCTCCTTGGCCACCCCCTCCAGCCCGACCCCAAGAGCCGCGAAGGACTCTCCGAGACCGAGGCTCCCCGCTACTCACCCGAACTCCACGGCTCCTTCCCCCTGCACTGGTTCGCGGTCGAGCACTCCGCCCTCGCCACCGAATCAGCCTGGACCGAGCGCGGCCGCCCCGTCTCCGCTCCGCAGCTCATCGGCCGGCTCGCCCCCGGACTGTCGCTGCCCGACGGCACCACCCCCCTTCCCCTGCACCCCTGGCAGGCCCGCGACCTCCTCCAACGCCCATCCGTCACCGCCCTGCGTGACGCCGGACTCCTGCACGACCTGGGTCCCCAGGGGGAGGCCTGGTACCCGACCTCCTCCGTCCGCACCGTCCACCGGCCCGGCGCCCCCGCGATGCTCAAGCTCTCCCTGGGTCTGCGCATCACCAACTCCCGCCGCGAGAACCTCCGCAAGGAACTCCACCGGGGCGTCGAGGTACACCGGCTGCTCCGCACCGGCCTCGCCGAGCAGTGGCAGGCCGCCCACCCGGGCTTCGACATCGTCCGCGACCCGGCCTGGGTGGCCGTGGACGCCCCGGACGGCACCCCCGTCCCCGGTCTCGACGCCCTGCTGCGCCACAACCCCTTCCGCCCGGGCGACGACGCCGCCTGCGTCGCCGCACTCACCTCTCCCCGACCGCGGCCCGGCCGGACCACCATGCGCTCCCGGCTCGCCGAGATCGTCTCCGGTCTCGCCTCCGCCACCGGACACACCACCACGGCCGTCGCCGCCGAGTGGTTCCTGCGCTACCTCGACCACGTGGTCCTGCCGGTCCTCGCCTTCGACGCCCTCGCCGGCATCGCCCTCGAAGCGCACCAGCAGAACACCCTGGTCCTTCTCGACCCGGCAGGATGGCCGACCGGTGGCCGCTACCGGGACAACCAGGGCTACTACTTCCGCGAGTCCCGCCGGACCGAACTGGAGCAACGGCTCCCCGGAATCGGCACCCGCAGCGACACCTTTGTCCCGGACCCCGTCACCGACGAACGTTTCGCCTACTACCTCGGCATCAACAACGTGCTGGGCCTGATCGGTGCCTTCGGCTCCCAGCGCCTCGCCGACGAACGCGTCCTCCTCGCCGCCTTCCGCCGTTTCCTCGCCAAGGCCGCGGGCCTCGGCCCGCTCCCCACCCGGCTGCTTGACTCGCCCACCCTGCGCTGCAAGGCGAACCTGCTCACCCGCCTGGGTGGCCTCGACGAGCTCGTCGGCCCCGTCGACACCCAGTCCGTCTACGTCACCATCACCAACCCCCTTCACCCTTGACGCGTCGGCGCCCGACGCGGAGGAGAGCCCCCGATGAGCCTCACGGACACCGCCGCCGATTACGCCGGACCCGGTCTCGACGCCCCTGACGCCGTCTACGCCCTCGGCGCCGTCCAGCACACCGCCGTACCGTGCCGCAACGCAGGCCTGCTGCCCCTGCTCGCCGAGGCCGACCTGCTCGATTCACCCGCCACCTGGGGCAGCGTCACCACCCGGGCCGGGACCTTCCGCCTGGAACCCGTACGGCCGGGACGAGACCTGGAACTCCTCACCGGCTGGATGAACGACCCTGAGGTGAACGCCTACTGGGAGCTCGCCGGCCCCGCCGCGGTTACCGCGGCCCACCTGCGGGCCCAGCTCGACGGCGACGGCCGGAGCATCCCCTGCCTCGGCGTTCTCGACGGCGTGCCGATGAGCTACTGGGAGATCTACCGGGCCGACCTCGACCCGCTCTCCCGCCATTATCCGGCGCGCCCCCACGACACGGGTATCCACCTGCTCATCGGAGACGGTACGAACCGCGGCCGCGGGCTGGGCACGGCACTGCTGCGAGGCGTCGCCGACCTGGTCCTCGGCAACCGTCCCCGCTGCACACGCGTCGTCGCGGAACCGGACATCCGCAACACCCCCTCCGTATCGGCCTTCCTCGGCTCGGGCTTCCGCTGCCACGCGGAAATCGACCTCCCCGAGAAGCGCGCCGCCCTGATGATCCGGGAGCGGGCGCTGCGCAATCTCCTCTGATCACCGCCCCGCACGCCCCGCACGCCGCGACCGCCGTCGCTCCGCACCTCTCCCTTCGAAAACTCCGCGTCGCGCAGCAAAGTTCCCGATCTGCGAGGAGTCACGTGCCGAACTTCCCAGCAGCCCCCGGCCCGACGGAAAAGATCCTGCCACCGTCGCCCCAGCACCCCTGCACACCACCTGAACTCACCCGCCCGACCTGGGAGTCCGCCGCCCGCAGGCTCCTCGCCAAGATGCTCGCCGAATTCGCCTACGAGGAGATCATCCGCCCCGTCCCCGTCCCCGTCCCCGTCCCGGCCGTCGCCGGTGACGCCTGGACCGTGACCCTCGACGACGGCAGCAGTCTCGGTTTCCGGGCCCGCCGCCGCTCGTACGGCAGTTGGCACGTCGATCCGGACACCATCACCCTCGGACCACCTCCGCCCGCCCCGCCCGCGCCGGTCTCCTTCGGGGACCCGTACGCCTTCCTCGTCCGCGCCCGCACCCTCCTCGGACTTGACGGAGCCACCCTCGGCCACCTCGTCCGCGAACTCAGCGCCACCCTCGCCGCGGACGCACGGATCGACCACACCGCCCTCACCGCCGACGTCCTCGCCGACCTCGACTACGCGGCCCTCGAAGGCCACCAGACCGGCCACCCCTGGCTCGTCCTCAACAAGGGCCGTATCGGGCTGTCCGCCTCCGACACCGCAGCCTGGGCCCCCGAGGCACGCAGCCACCAGCGCCTGCCCTGGCTCGCCGCCCACACCTCGCTTGCCGCCTACCGCGGAACCGGCGGCTTGGAGGACCCCGCGCGCCTCTACTCCGCAGAGCTCGACCCGGCCACCCGAGCGGCCTTCGACCAGGCCCTCCGCGACCGCGGCCTCGACCCGCTGCGTTACCTCTACTTCCCCGTGCACCCCTGGCAGTGGGACGAGGTGGTCGTTCCCCTCTTCGCCCCGGCACTCGCCTCCGGGGATCTCGTCCCCCTCCCCGCCGACCCGGACGTCCGCCTGCCTCAGCAGTCGATCCGCACCTTCCTCAACCTCACCCGCCCCGATCGGCACAGCGTGAAACTGCCGCTGTCCGTCTTCAACACCATGGTCTGGCGCGGACTGCCCTCGGACCTCGCCCTCGCGGCCCCCGCCGTCACCGCCTGGATCCACTCCCTCCGCGACGCCGACCCCTTCCTGCGCGACGAGTGCCGCGTGATCCTGCTCGGTGAAGTCGCCTCCGTCACCGTCCGCCACCCCGTGTACGAACTGCTCCCCGAGGTGCCGTACCAGTACAAGGAACTCCTCGGCGCGATCTGGCGCGAGCCCCTGACCGGTCTCCTCGCGGCCGGGGAGCGCGCCCGTACGCTCGCGTCACTGCTGCACACCGACCCCTGCGGCCGGTCGTTCACCGCCGAGCTCGTCGCCCGCTCCGGTCTGACGCCCGCCGCATGGCTGCAGCGGCTCTTCGCGGCCGTCCTGCCGCCGCTGCTCCACTTCCTCTACCGCTACGGCACGGTCTTCTCCCCGCACGGCGAGAACGCCGTCGTGATCTTCGATGAGCACGATGTCCCGGTCCGGCTCGCCGTGAAGGACTTCGTGGACGACGTCAACATCAGCGACGAGCCGCTGCCCGAGCTGGCCTCCGTACCCGCCGAGGTCCGGGCCGTCCTGCTCACCGAGCCCGCCGACTTCCTGCCGCAGTTCATCCACTCCGGGCTGTTCATCGGAGTCTTCCGCTACCTGTCTGCGCTCTGCGAGGATCGCCTCGGCGTCCCCGAGGACGCATTCTGGTCGCTCGCACGGGCCGAGATTCTGCGCCATCAGGCCCGGTTCCCCGAGCTCAAGGACCGCTTCGAGCTCTTCGACCTGCTCGGCGAGCGCATCGCCAGGCTGTGCCTGAACAGGAACCGGCTGTACGAGGACGGCTACCGAGACCGCCCCGACCGCCCGCACGCCGTGCAATACGGGACCGTGCCCAACCCCCTCCACGGGCCGTGAATCCCCGCCGGTGTGCGCATGCTGTCAGCGGGGCCCCGTAGGGTGGCAGTGCTATGACGAAGCCCTCTCTCCCCGACCTGCTGCACGCCGCCGTCTCCGCCGTCGGCGGTACGGAGCGCCCCGGCCAGGTGGCCATGGCCGAAGCCGTCGCCGAAGCGATCGACGACAACTCCCACCGGCTCATCCAGGCGGGTACCGGCACCGGTAAGTCGCTCGGCTACCTGGTGCCGGCCCTGGCCCACGGCGAGCGTGTGGTCGTGGCCACCGCGACTCTGGCCCTCCAGCGGCAGCTCGTCGAGCGTGACCTGCCCCGGACGGTGGACGCACTGCATCCGCAGCTGCGCCGCCGACCCCAGTTCGCCATGCTCAAGGGCCGGTCGAACTACCTGTGCCTGCACCGCCTGCACGAAGGTGCCCCGCAGGACGAGGAGGAGGGGCTCTTCGACCAGTTCGAGGCCGCCGCTCCCACGAGCAAGCTCGGCAAGGACCTGCTGCGGCTGCGGGACTGGGCCGACGAGACGGAGACCGGCGACCGCGACGACCTGACACCGGGTGTCTCGGACAAGGCCTGGTCGCAGATCTCCGTCTCCTCCCGCGAGTGCCTGGGCGCGACGAAATGCGCCTACGGGGCCGAGTGTTTCGCCGAGGCCGCGCGCGAGCGGGCCAAGCTCGCGGATGTGGTCGTCACCAACCACGCGCTGCTCGCCATCGATGCCATCGAGGGCGCTCCGGTGCTGCCGCAGCATGAGGTGCTGATCGTCGACGAGGCGCACGAGCTGGTTTCCCGGGTGACCGGAGTCGCCACCGGCGAGCTCACCCCCGGCCAGGTCAACCGTGCCGTGAAGCGCTCCGCGAAGCTGGTCGACGAGAAGATCGCGGACGGTCTGCAGACCGCCTCCGAAACCTTCGAGCGCGTCATGGAGCTGGCGCTCCCGGGCCGACTGGAAGAGATCCCCGAGGACCTCGGCTACGCCCTGATGTCCCTGCGGGATGCCGCGCGCAACGTGATCTCGGCCATGGGCGCCACCCGTGACAAGTCCGTCCACGACGAGGATGCGGTCCGCAAGCAGGCCCTGGCGGCGGTGGAGAACATTCACGCCGTGGCGGAGCGGATCACGAACGGATCCGAGTACGACGTCGTCTGGTACGAGCGGCACGACCGCTTCGGCGCCACCCTCCGCGTCGCCCCGCTGTCGGTGTCCGGGCTGCTGCGGGAGAAGCTCTTCGAGGACCGTTCGGTGGTGCTGACCTCCGCCACTTTGAAGATCGGCGGCGACTTCAACGGTGTGGCCGCGTCCCTGGGGCTTTCGCCGGAGGGGGTCGAGGGAGACGACGTGCCCCTGTGGAAGGGCCTGGACGTCGGCTCACCCTTCGACTACCCGAAACAGGGCATCCTCTACGTCGCCAAGCACCTGGCCACGCCGGGCCGTGAGGGCACCCGCGGCGACATGATGGACGAGCTCGCCGAGCTGATCGAGGCGGCGGGCGGCCGGACCCTCGGGCTGTTCTCCTCCATGCGCGGCGCCAAGGCGGCCGCCGAGGAGCTCCGCGGCCGACTCGACAACCCGATTCTGCTTCAGGGCGAGGAGACGCTGGGCGAGCTGATCAAGACCTTCGCCGCCGACCCGAAGACCTGCCTGTTCGGGACGCTGTCCCTGTGGCAGGGCGTGGACGTGCCCGGCCCCAGCTGCCAGCTGGTGGTCATGGACCGGATTCCCTTCCCGCGTCCCGACGACCCGCTGATGAGCGCCCGCCAGAAGTCGGTGGAGGAGCACGGGGGCAACGGATTCATGGCCGTCGCCGCCACGCACGCCGCCCTTCTGATGGCCCAGGGTGCGGGCCGGCTCGTCCGGGCTTCGGGAGACCGGGGTGTCGTCGCGGTCCTGGACCCCCGCCTGGCCACGGCCCGGTACGGAAGCTTCCTGCGGGCCACGCTGCCGGACTTCTGGTACACCACGGACCGCAACCAGGTCCGCCGCTCGCTGGCGGCGATCGACGCGTCGGCGCAGGCCGACGGCGCGTAGGGAAGGCCCGCGGGGAAGAGCACCCGCGGGGAGGCGCCGAAGACACGGACAGCCCCCGGGACCGGCGCAGTGGGTCCCGGGGGCTGGCTAGGGAGCGGCGGGGTCAGACCCGGCGCAGAACCGCGACGACCTTGCCGAGGATGGTCGCCTCGTCGCCGGGAATCGGCTGGTAGGCGGCGTTGTGCGGGAGGAGCCACACGTGGCCGTCCTCGCGCTTGAAGCGCTTGACGGTGGCCTCGCCGTCCAGCATCGCGGCGACGATGTCGCCGTTCTCCGCGACGGGCTGTCGGCGGACCGTGACCCAGTCGCCGTCACAGATGGCTGCCTCGATCATCGAGTCGCCGACGACCTTGAGGACGAAGAGCTCCCCGTCACCGACGAGCTGGCGGGGGAGCGGGAACACGTCCTCGACCGACTCCTCGGCGAGGATCGGGCCGCCGGCCGCGATCCGGCCGACCAGGGGAACATAGGAGGCGGCGGGCTTGCCGGTGGTGTCCGTGGGCTGCGAGCTGGGCTGGTCGGAGCCGCGCACCTCGTAGGCCCGGGGCCGGTGCGGGTCGCGGCGCAAGAAGCCCTTGCGCTCCAGGGCCATCAGCTGGTGGGCCACCGACGACGTGCTGGACAGGCCGACCGCCTGGCCGATCTCCCGCATCGACGGCGGGTAACCACGGCGCTGCACGGAGTCGCGAATGACTTCGATGACCCGCCGCTGCCGGTCCGTGAGCCCGGAGCTGTCGGCGCGAATGCCTGGAGGTCGACCTGGCAGCGAGCGCGCGGGGCGCACCGCGGCGTCCGTCTCCGGGTTCAGGTTTGCGTCGTTCATGGCATGCACCGGCTCGAGTCGGTTCTGGGAGCGGTTCTGGGCAGTGATGGCGGCACTGTCTGCGGTGGTGGTCACGTCGGCCCCTCTCGAAATGTTCTCCCTAGCTGGACAACGGTAGTTGCTTTCGAAAGGTTGCGCCAAACACACGTTCGAGTGAAAAATCGCAGATCGGCCTGCGTGGGCACATGGTGGGGTGTATAGGCGATCGGATCGACGAACGCGGGTTCGACTCGGGATCCGCTGCTTACGGTACCCTTCCCGGTCGGGTCGCCGCCGTTCGGTCGTGTGCCCAGTGTGGCACCGGGGGGCCTCGTATCCGGCTATCGGACGTCGCGACACGCAGGGGTGTCTAAATCCGTCGCAACCCAAGATCTAGTGGTTGGATGGGCGCGGCCACCCAGAAGTTGTGGTCCCTGGTTCCGCTGAGGCTCCTGGGATCGCATATGCTGGTGCCTGCTCCGCGAGCCCCCGGCAGAGTCCGTCTCCGTCGGTCTGGGGCTCCATGGGGTGATTCAGTCGTGCCGAGAAGGAGGGTGAGGGAACCATGCACTGCCCCTTCTGCAGGCACCCCGACAGCCGCGTCGTCGACAGCCGCACCACGGACGACGGCACGTCGATTCGCCGGCGCCGTCAGTGCCCCGACTGCTCCCGTCGCTTCACGACGGTGGAGACGGCCTCGCTGATGGTGATCAAGCGCAGCGGGGTGACCGAACCCTTCAGTCGTACCAAGGTCATCTCCGGCGTGCGCAAGGCGTGCCAGGGGCGACCGGTCACCGAAGACGCCCTCGCCAAGCTCGGCCAGCGGGTTGAGGAGGCGGTGCGCGCCACCGGCAGTGCCGAGCTGACCACCCATGACGTGGGTCTGGCCATACTCGGCCCGCTGCAGGAGCTCGACCTGGTCGCGTACCTTCGGTTCGCGTCCGTCTATAAAGCGTTCGACACCCTCGAAGACTTCGAGACCGCCATCGCGGAACTGCGCGAGCCGCGGCCTCACCCCGAAGAGTGCGAGCACGGCGGGACCGCTCCGGTCCCCGTGCCCGCCTCCGCCGCCGACTGACCGGGCTGCCCGCGACGCGGTGCTCGTACACCGGGTCGCGGCCGGTCGGCCGTGCCAAGAGACGTAGACACACAGACACAGCATTGTGCCGCGGAATATCGCTGGCACTTTAGGGCGTTTTTGCCCGCATATGGGAGGCAGCGGCATGACAGAGACGGCGAGCAGCTCGGCACGTGGTTCCCGCGCCAAGGGAACCAAGGCTGCTAAGGGCGGCCTGCGTATCGAGCGCATCCACACCACCCCGGGCGTGCACCCTTACGACGAGGTGAACTGGGAGCGCCGTGACGTCGTCATGACCAACTGGCGCGACGGCTCGGTCAACTTCGAGCAGCGCGGCGTCGAGTTCCCCGACTTCTGGTCGGTGAACGCGGTCAACATCGTCACCAGCAAGTACTTCCGCGGCGCGGTGGGCACCCCGCAGCGCGAAACCGGTCTGAAGCAGCTGATCGACCGGATCGTGAAGACGTACACGAAGGCCGGCGAGGACCACGGCTACTTCTCGTCGCCCGCCGACGTGGAGATCTTCGAGCACGAGCTGACCTACGCCCTGCTGCACCAGATCTTCAGCTTCAACTCCCCGGTGTGGTTCAACGTCGGAACACCTCAGCCCCAGCAGGTCTCCGCCTGCTTCATCCTGGCCGTCGACGACTCCATGGAGTCGATCCTCGACTGGTACAAGGAAGAGGGCATGATCTTCAAGGGCGGCTCGGGCGCCGGCCTGAACCTCTCCCGCATCCGCTCCTCCAAGGAGCTCCTCTCTTCCGGCGGCAACGCCTCCGGCCCGGTCTCCTTCATGCGCGGCGCCGACGCGTCCGCGGGAACGATCAAGTCGGGCGGCGCCACTCGCCGCGCGGCCAAGATGGTCGTCCTGGACGTGGACCACCCGGACGTCGAGGCCTTCATCGAGACCAAGGTGAAGGAGGAGGAGAAGATCCGCGCCCTGCGCGACGCTGGCTTCGACATGGACCTGGGCGGCGACGACATCACGTCCGTCCAGTACCAGAACGCCAACAACTCCGTCCGTGTGAACGACGAGTTCATGACGGCCGTCGAGAACGGCACCGAGTTCGGCCTGCGGGCCCGTATGACCGGTGAGGTCATCGAAAAGGTCGACGCCAAGGCGCTCTTCCGCAAGCTCGCCGAGGCCGCATGGGCCTGCGCCGACCCGGGCATCCAGTACGACGGTGTGATCAACAACTGGCACACCTGCCCCGAGTCCGGCCGGATCACCGCGTCCAACCCCTGCAGCGAGTACATGCACCTGGACAACACGTCCTGCAACCTCGCCTCCCTCAACCTGATGAAGTTCCTTAACGACGACGGCAAGGGCAACCAGTCCTTCGACGCCGAGCGCTTCGCCAGGGTCGTCGAGCTCGTCATCACCGCGATGGACATCTCCATCTGCTTCGCGGACTTCCCGACGCAGAAGATCGGCGAGAACACCCGCGCCTTCCGCCAGCTGGGCATCGGCTACGCCAACCTCGGCGCCCTGCTGATGGCCACCGGCCACGCGTACGACTCGAACGGCGGCCGCACCCTGGCCGCGTCGATCACCTCGCTGATGACCGGCACCGCCTACAAGCGCTCCGCCGAGCTGGCCGCCATCGTCGGCCCGTACGACGGCTACGCCCGCAACGCCGAGGCGCACAAGCGCGTCATGAAGCAGCACGCCGACGCCAACGCCGTCGCGCCGCGCACCGAGGACCTGGACAACTCGATCTGGGCCGCGGCCACCGAGGCCTGGCAGGACGTCCTGCGCCTCGGCGAGAAGAACGGCTTCCGCAACTCCCAGGCCTCCGTCCTCGCGCCGACCGGCACCATCGGCCTCGCGATGTCCTGCGACACCACCGGTGTCGAGCCGGACCTGGCCCTGGTCAAGTTCAAGAAGCTCGTCGGCGGCGGCTCGATGCAGATCGTCAACGGCACCGTCCCGCAGGCCCTGCGCCGCCTGGGCTACCAGGAGGAGCAGATCGAGGCGATCGTCGCCCACATCGCCGAGCACGGCAACGTCGTCGACGCCCCGGGCCTGAAGACCGAGCACTACGAGGTCTTCGACTGCGCGATGGGCGAGCGGGCCATCTCCCCGATGGGCCACGTCCGCATGATGGCCGCGATCCAGCCCTGGATCTCCGGCGCGATCTCGAAGACGGTCAACATGCCGGAGTCGGCGACCGTCGAGGAGATCGAGGAGATCTACTTCGAGGCGTGGAAGCTCGGCGTCAAGGCGCTCGCGATCTACCGCGACAACTGCAAGGTCGGCCAGCCCCTCTCCGCCAAGAAGAAGGAAGAGGAGAAGGAGGAGGTCACCGCCAAGACGGAGGAGACCATCCGCGCCGCCGTCGAGAAGGTCATCGAGTACCGTCCCGTCCGCAAGCGCCTCCCCAAGGGCCGCCCCGGCATCACCACCTCCTTCACGGTCGGCGGCGCCGAGGGCTACATGACCGCGAACTCCTACCCGGACGACGGCCTGGGCGAGGTCTTCCTGAAGATGTCCAAGCAGGGCTCGACCCTCGCGGGCATGATGGACGCCTTCTCGATCGCCGTCTCCGTCGGCCTCCAGTACGGCGTGCCGCTGGAGACCTACGTCTCGAAGTTCACCAACATGCGCTTCGAGCCGGCCGGCATGACGGACGACCCGGACGTGCGGATGGCGCAGTCGATCGTCGACTACATCTTCCGTCGTCTGGCACTGGACTTCCTGCCCTTCGAAACCCGCTCCGCGCTCGGCATCCACACGGCCGACGAGCGCCAGCGCCACCTGGAGACGGGCTCCTACGAGCCGCTCGAGGAGGAGCTGGACACTGAGTCGCTGGCCCAGTCGGCCCCGCTCGCCGCTGTGCCCTCGGCCCCGAAGCCCGCCCCCGTCGCCGTCCCGGCCCCGGAGCGCAAGGCCGCCCACAGCAGCGCCGAACTGGTCGAGATGCAGCTCGGTGTCTCGGCGGACGCCCCGCTCTGCTTCTCCTGCGGTACGAAGATGCAGCGGGCCGGCTCCTGCTACATCTGCGAGGGCTGCGGCTCCACCAGCGGCTGCAGCTGACACCGGGCGCGGCGGCGCGCAGGCGGCGCCGGACGTAGTCCGCGCCCGTAGCCGCCCGCGGTCCACGAAGGGGGCCGGCCATCGGCCGGTCCCCTTCGCACGTCGGCCGTGTGCGCTCCCCTCCGGCTGGGGCCCGGCTTCCGGAGGATCCCGCGGCGGCGGGGGAACCCCGGCCGGACGTCCCCGCGTTGCCCGCAGTGCACCAGGTGGCGACCCGCCCACGGCCGTGCCTGCTGCGCGACCCGACCCCGCGCAGCCGTCCCGTGGAGCACACCGTGCTCGACCAGGAGTTCGGATGTCGAGCGTCTGGTCGGGGATGCGGAGGAACTGTCGGGGATGTACTTCGCCGGGGACTGACCGAGGCCGGGCCCGGCCCGTACGATGGCGCAGTGCTGGTCAAGTGGATTCGCTGCACGGTGACGGACCGACGCGGGTTCGAGCGGGGGCAGCGAAAATGGGCGGGGCTGCCGGGCGAGCCGGGATTCCGGGGGCAGGGCGGCGGCTGGAGCAGGGGCCGGCAGGGGGTGGCGCATGTCTTCGCGTTCTGGGAGAGCCGTTCCTTCTACGACTCCTTTATGGCGCGCTCGCACGACAGGCTGGCCGCCGCGCAGCACGGCACCTACACCGATCTGCGGGTCACCCTCTTCGACCACCGCTTCGACGTGAAGACCGGCTTCGAGCCGCGCTTCACCGATGCCGACGTTGTCCGGGTGGCGCACACCCGGGTCCGCGAGGGCCGGGTCGACCACTTCGCCCTCATGCAGGAGAAGGTGTGGAATCCGGCCATGGCGGGTTCGCCCGGCATGGTCCGAGGCCTCTTCGGTGAGGCTCCCGGCCGGGAGTTCCTCGTGCTCTCCATGTGGCACGCCGCTGCCGAACACGGAAAGTACCGGCAGGAGCGGGTGGAGCGGCTGTCCCTGCGTGCCCAGATCCAGGCCGATGTCGAAGCCCTCACCGGTGATGTCGTCGACCTCGAGCCGTCCTGGACGGTGTGACCGTATGACGAGCGCCGGGCCGACCGGCGTGCCCGGTCGGACGGCCCGGCCGTGGCCGAATAGGGTCATGGGATGGTTCGACCACGGCGCATCGTCCTTGTCCGGCACGGGGAATCGGAGGGGAACGCCGACGATACGGTGTACGAGAGGGAACCCGACCACGCCCTGAGGCTCACCCGTATGGGCCGTGAGCAGGCCGCGGCGGCCGGCGTCCGGCTGCGCGAGATCTTCGGTGACGAGACCATCAGCGCGTACGTCTCCCCCTACCGGCGGACCCTGCAGACCTTCCGGGAACTCGGGCTCGACCCCACACGGGTCCGGGTGCGGGAGGAGCCGAGGCTGCGCGAGCAGGACTGGGGCAACTGGCAGGACCGGGAGGACGTACGGCTCCAGAAGGCGTACCGGGACGCGTACGGGCACTTCTTCTACCGCTTCGCGCAGGGCGAGTCGGGTGCGGACGTGTACGACCGGGTCGGGTCCTTCCTGGAGAGCCTCTACCGCAGCTTCGAGGCCCCCGACCATCCCCAAAACGTGCTGCTGGTGACGCACGGGCTGACGATGCGGCTGTTTTGCATGCGCTGGTTCCACTGGTCGGTGGCCGAATTCGAGGCCCTGTCCAATCCGGGGAACGGCGATTTCCGGATGCTCCTGCTGGGGCCCGACGGCCGGTACCGGATGGACCGCCCGTTTGAGCGGTGGACCACACCGGAGCCTTATGACCTGGACGGCTAGAGTGACCCGCGATGACGCCTGACTCCACTCCCGAACGGCGCTACGCACGCGCCATGGCCAGCCTCCGCGGGCTGGCGCTGGGTGACGCCCTCGGCTCCCAGTACTTCGTCCCCGTGAACTACCCGCTGCTCAAGCGGCGCGAGCTGCCCTCCGGCACGGAGACGTGGCAGTGGACCGACGACACCGAGATGGCCTGCTCGGTGGTGGCCGTGCTGGCCGCGCACGGGCGGGTCGACCAGGACGCGCTCGCGAGTTCCTTCGCGCACCACCACGACTTCGACCGCGGCTACGGGCCGGCGGTGAACCGGATGCTTCGGCTGGTGAGGGAGGGCGAGGACTGGCGCACGCTGGCCGCCGAACTGTTCAACGGGCAGGGTTCGTGGGGGAACGGCGCCGCCATGCGGATCGCTCCGTTGGGCGCCTGGTACGCCGACGACCCGGAGCAGGCGACCCATCAGGCGGAGATCTCCGCCTACACGACGCATCAGCACCGTGAGGCCGTGTGCGGGGCGATGGCCGTCGCCGCGGCGGCCGCGCTGGCCGCCGGTACGGATGCCCCGCCGAAGGCTGCCGATCTGCTCGACGGGGTGATCGCCCTCGTGCCGCGCAGCGCGGTCGGTGCCGGGCTGCGGCGCGCCCGGGACATGCTGGACTACGGCGACGCGACCACCGTCGCCGCCGTGCTGGGCTGCGGACGGCGGACCAGTGCCCACGACACCGTGCCCTTCGCCCTGTGGTCGGCGGCGCGGGCGCTGGACGACTACGAGCGGGCCTTCTGGACCACTGCGCAGGTGGGCGGGGACGTCGACACGACCTGCGCGATCGTGGGCGGGGTGCTGGGTGCGCGCGGGGACGCGGTGCTGCCGGCCGACTGGCTGGCGCGCACCGAAGTGCTGCCGGCCTGGCTGCCGCAGACGGCGGCGTAGCCGCTCGGATACGCGCTCGTGTCGGGCCGCTCACGGCGGGCGGCTCACGGCGGGTGGCCTCTGCCGGGCGGTAGGTGGCCGCGGGCTTCCGGGCAGGGGTGACGGCCTCCTTCTGATTGTCACGGTCCTGCCACAGCATACTTTTGATCCTGTTCAAAACTGCTGGCGGGCTGCCTACCCTGTCGACACCGCCGCCCCGACCTGAACGCCCGGGCGGCCGACCGGGGAGGGGACCCGATGTCAGAGAACACCGGCGGGGCTGACGAAGCTCGGCCCGAGGCGGCGGCCAACGCGGAGCTCCCGAAAGGGGATTCGCCCGCGCAGCCGGCTCCGGAGGGCAATCCGCCCGCCGGCCCGGCCGGGTCCCGGCCGGGCGCACCCGCCGTCCTGCCGGGCTGGCAGCCGCACCGGCACCAGCAGCAGCCGCGGCCCTGGGGGCCGCCGCCCCCGAATCCGCCCGCGAAGTCGTCCTGGGCCACGGTGGTGCGCCCCGCCGAAGCCGCCCCCATCCGGACCGCGACCTTGGCCTGCGTCCTCGTCGGCGGCCTCGCCGCCGCGATCCTCCTGGGCGACGGCATGGGCCCCGGTCTGCTGCTCGCGGTGGTGCCCGCCGCCGTTGCCGCATACACCGCCGCCCGGGTGGCCGGTCGTAGGGCCCGGCCCTGGACGCTGGCCTGGGTGATCGGCTGTCTCGCGCTCCTGGCGGTACCCGCGCTGCGCGATTCCGCCTGGCCGTCCACGCTCGCGATCCTGGCCGCCCTGCTGCTGGGTGCACTCGCCCTGCACGGCAGCCGCACCTGGCCCGGGGTCTTCCTCAGCCCGCTCGGCTTCGCCGACTCCACCGTGTCCGGCATCGCCTGGGTCGCGAAGGGGCTGCGCTCGCGCGGAGGGATCGGCAAGGACCGCTGGCTGCCGGTCGCCAAGGCGGCCGCCGTGGCCGTGGCCCTGCTCGTGCTCTTCGGTGCCCTGTTCGCCTCCGCCGACGCGGCCTTCGCCGATCTCCTGGGCGGCCTGATACCCGACGTGTCGGTCGAGGACGGGCCCATCCGGCTCATGCTCTTCGTCCTCGGCGCGGTGACCGCGATCGCGGCTGCCCGTACCGCGGCAGCCCCGCTGCGCTGGGACCGGATCAGGGTGGCCCCCGGCAGGCCGCGTTCCCGGGTCGAGTGGGCTCTTCCGCTCGTCGTGCTCAACCTGCTCTTCGCCGGGTTCAACGCGGTCCAGCTGGCCGTGCTCTTCGGCGGCTACGACCAGGTCCTGGAGAGCACCGGCCTCACCTACGCGGAATACGCCCGCCAGGGATTCTGGCAGTTGCTCTGGGCCACCCTGCTCACCCTCGCGGTGATCGCCCTCGCCCTGCGCTGGGCCCCGCGCTCCGGGGCAGGCGACCGGCGCACGGTCCGGGTCGTCCTCGGAATCCTGTGCGCGCTGACCCTCGTCGTGGTCGCGGCCGCGCTGCGCCGCATGGACCTCTACGTGGACGCCTACGGGCTGACCAGGCTGCGCGTCTCGGTGGCTGCGATGGAGCTTTGGCTCGGGCTGGTCATCGTGCTGATCATGGCGGCCGGGCTGTTCGGTGCGCGCTGGCTGCCCCGCGCGGTCGCGGCCGGCGCCGCCGCGGCGGTCATGGTCTTCGGCCTGCTGTCCCCGGATGGAATGGTCGCCGAGCGGAACGTGGCCCGCTTCGAGACGGACCAGAAGATCGACCTGGCCTACTTCCAGTCCCTGTCCGCGGATGCCGTCCCCGCCCTGGACCGGCTGCCCGAGCCCCGTCGGTCCTGCGCCCTGCGCGGGATCAACGACGACCTGTCCAGGGCCGGCGACGTGCCCTGGTACGCGATGAGCCTGGGGGAGTACCGGGCCCGGCAGATCCTGCGCGAGCGTCCGGTGACCGCTTCGTACGAGGTCTGCTCGCGCCTGGGCGCCTTCGGCAGCCGGGTCGAGCACTAGGCGGTCACGGGGCGAGTAGCAGGACTCCCGCCGATCGGGTCGGGCTCGGGGAGCTCCCCGAGCCCGACCCGCGTGGGCGAGGAACATTCAGGCCGCCGGACCGGCCTTCGCGGCGGTCCCGGCCAGGGCCTCCAGGTCGCTCTTGCGCACCCGGATCACCAGCAGGGCGGTGGCCAGGGCCAGGCCGGCCATCGCCACGGCGGCCATGAACGAGGTGGAGATCCCCTGGGCGAGGACGAGGTCCCCCCAGGGGTCGGGCAGCCGCCCGGTCTCCCGGAAGGCGGCCGCGGCCTGGGAATCCGCCTGGGACAGGAAGGCGGGGACCTGCTTCGAGGCCTCCTCGCGGCTGGCCGTGCCGAAGACGGTGACGAGGATGGACAGGCCGAGCGAGCCGCCGACCTGCTGGCTCGCGTTCAACAGTCCGGAGGCCGCGCCGGCCTCCTTCGGCTCCACCCCGGAGACGGCGGTGAGGGTCAGCGTCACGAAGTTCAGGCCCATGCCGAAGCCGAACAGGAGCATCGGCCCCAGCACGCCGGAGAGGTACGAGCTGTCGGTCCTCAGGAGGGTCAGCCATGCCAGCCCGGTGCCGGTGAGCGCGGATCCGATGACCATGAAGGGCTTGGGCCCGAAGCGCGGCAGGAAGCGCTGGGAAAGGCCGGCGGCGGTGACGATGGCGATCGTGACGGGCAGGAAGCCCAGTCCCGACCGGATCGGTGAGAAGCCCAGCACGTTTTGCACGAACTGGACGATGAAGAAGAACATGCCGAACATTGCCGCGGCGAGGCCGAGCATGATCACGTAGGTTCCGGTGCGGTTGCGGTCGGCGAACATGCGCAGCGGGATGATCGGCTCACGGGCCCGAGACTCGATGACGACGAAGAGGGTCAGCAGGACCAGGGCGGCGGCGAACGACCCGAGGGTGAGCGGGTCGCGCCAGCCCTCCTCCGAGGCGCGGATGAAGCCGTAGACGAGCGAGGCCATGCCGATGGTCGAGGTGAGGGCTCCGGCGATGTCGAACCGGCCGGGGTGGCGCTCGGACTCGCTGATGTAGAGCGGGGTGAGCACGGCGATCAGAAGGCCGATCGGCACGTTGACGAAGAGCACCCAGCGCCAGTCGAGCCACTCGGTCAGCATGCCGCCTGCCAGCAGGCCGATCGCGCCACCGCCTGCGGAAACGGCGGCGAACACGCCGAACGCCCGGTTCCGCTCGGGGCCTTCGGGGAAGGTCGTCGTGATCAGGGCGAGCGAGGTCGGGGAGGCAATCGCCCCGCCGACGCCCTGGAGGGCCCGGGCGGCGAGCAGCTGCCACGGTTCCTGGGCGAAGCCACCGAGGAGCGAGGCCAGGGTGAAGAGCAGGATTCCGGCCAGGAACACCCTGCGCCGGCCCAGGATGTCGCCGGCCCGGCCGCCGAGCAGGAGCAGCCCGCCGAACGTGAGAGTGTAGGCGCTGAGCACCCAGGACAGGCCGGTGGTGCTGAAGTCGAGCGCGGTCTGGATGTGCGGGAGCGCGATGTTCACGATGGTCGCGTCGAGGACGACCATGAGCTGGCAAGCGGCGATGACGGTGAGCGCCACGCCGGGGCGTCCCTCCCGGCGTGCCGCCCCCGGTATCCGGGGCGCGGCGAGTTGAGAGCTTGTCACTGAGGATCCCCCCCCAAAGTGAAATAGTGAACGCTGTCGTTCACTACGGGGTCCACGGTAGGAGCCCAGCCTTAGTGAACGCAAGCGTTCACTAAGGCTGGAAATCTATGCGGCGTCGGTGCTCGGGCCGGTCGGAGGTGGAGAGATGGTGGGTTCGCGCTGGTCATCGGCGTCGCCGGGGCGCAGGAGGGGCCCCGAACTTGAACGGGCGATTCTCGACGCGGCGTTGGAGCAACTGAGTACGGTCGGCTGGAACGCGTTGACCATGGAGGGTGTCGCGGCCGGCGCGCAGACCGGGAAGGCTGCGCTCTACCGGCGCTGGCCCTCGAAGGTGGACCTCGTGGCCGACGCGCTGCGCACCGGCCTGCCTGGGATCGGTGAGATTCCCGACTCGGGATCGATCCGTGAGGACCTCTATCTGCTGTGTGTCCGTACGAGGGAGGTCATGTACTCCCGGGCCGGGCAGGCCCTCTGGTCGGTACTTCACGAATGCGATCACGCGACGGCGGAGCGGTTTCATGGGGTCATCTGGTCCGGGTTGCAGGAACCTGCCCAGCGCCTGATCAGGGAGCTTGTGCTGCGTGGGATCGTGCGGGGGGACGTGCGACCGGACGCTACGGGTCCGTTCGTCGTGGACGTCATTCCGGCGATGCTGATGTATCGGGCCAAGGTGTGCGGAAGCGAATGGGGGGACGTCGACCTCGCCGAACTGATCGACGAGGTGATGGTGCCGCTACTCAGGGTCTGAGACGGGGAGGGGTGGCGGAGGGGAACGGTCCGGTGGGGTCCGAGGTCGGTCGCATGTCGCTCCGACCGGGGCGGGGGTGTGCAGCAGGCCCGGGGCGGCGTACCCTTGCTGGCGCCATGCCGTACGAAGCACCCACCCACACCGTCGAGCGCTCCCTCCGTGCAACCACCGGCGCCAAGGTCATCGCCGGGGTCGACGAAGTCGGACGAGGGGCCTGGGCCGGTCCCGTCACCGTGTGCGCGGCGATCACGGGCCTGCGTCGGCCGCCCGCCGGACTCACGGACTCCAAACTGCTCACCCCCAAGCGGCGCGATGCCCTGCTGGACGTCCTGGAGGCCTGGGTCACCGCGTACGCGCTCGGGCACGCCACACCCGAGGAGATCGACGAACTGGGCATGACGGCCGCCCTGCGGCTCGCGGCGCAGCGTGCGCTGGGAGCCCTACCGGTGCGGCCCGACGCGGTGATACTCGACGGCAAGCACGACTATCTCGGCCCGCCCTGGCGGGTTCGGACGGTGATCAAGGGCGACCAGTCCTGTATCGCCGTCGCCGCGGCATCGGTCATCGCCAAGGTCCGCCGCGACCGCATGATGGCCGAAATCGGTGAACAGGGCGGTGGAATCGAAGACTTCGCTTTCGCCGCCAACGCCGGATACCCCTCGCCCGTGCACCGGGCGGTCCTGGAGGAGCGGGGGCCCACCCCCTACCACCGGCTCTCGTGGTCGTACCTCGACGCGCTGCCCAGATGGCGCCACCTGAAGAAGGTGCGCCGCAGCGAAGACTCGATGGAGCTGGAAAACGGAGGCCAACTCGGCTTCGATTTCTGATCGCACACACGTGCCACCGGCCGGTACGTTTCGTACTGGCGTTTGAAGGACGTCAACTCATGCCTCTCACCCCCGCCATCGAGGAGCCTCAGATTCACGAGAGTGCCCAGGGTCCCCGCGTCACGCCGGCCGCGAGCCGCAACGCGCAGACCCCCCGCCCCGTACCTGGTCCGCGTCCCGCCGCCCCGCGGCCCGGCCGCCCCGGTCCCGCCCGGCCCGCACCCCCCGCGCAGCGTGCGGCGCAGGCCACCCCCGGACCCGTTCCCGCAGCCCCCACCGCACCGTCCGTCTCTGCGGCGGTGCCGCAGATCCAGCTGATCCCGGCGTCCGCCGATGGTGCGCTGGACGCGGCCGAAGAAGCCGTGGACCTGCTGCTCGACACCGGGCGCGCGCCCGGCGACATCCTGGTGCTCACCACCGGCGACCCGCACCCGTGGGCCGCTCACGAGCTGTCTTTCGGCGAGCCCGCCTACTGGGCCCTGCACGATGCCGGGGACGACGTCTTCTACGCGGACGCGGCCCAGGTCAAGCGTGCCGCCGGTCGTCCCGTCGTGGTCTTCGCGGCCAACGGCGGTCCGGTTGACACCGTGGCGGGTTCCCTGCCGGTCGCTCTCACCCGGGCGGGTGCGCTGCTGATCGTGTGCGGTGACCCGCAGCAGATCAACTCCGTTCTGGGTGCGGGCGTCTGACGCCCTGTACCCCGGCATGGGCGAGGGGCGGGGCGGGCGTTGAGCCGGCCCCGCTGAAGCCCCGGCCGGGGTCCGTGGCGTGGCCGCGTGGGCGGCCGGGGCCTGATCCGCCGTACGTCCGTTCCGCGTGTACGGCCGTGAGGCCCGCCCACGAGCGGGCTCCGCACCGTGAACCGGAGACGGGCGGGCCCGGCGACGGGTATGACCTCAGCGCGCGGCGGTCCGGCGCAGGGCCTCGACCGCACCGCCACCGGTGTGCAGGGCGAGCGGAGCGAACTCGGCCACGGTGTCGCCGAGCCGCTGCGGCCGCGAGTCCGAGCTGGGTCGCCGGCCACCGCGCCCTTCGCCCAGCACCTGCCAGCCGTCGCGGGTGAGCGTGATGTACGCGCCGCAGCGCAGCCCGTGCAGGGTGCAGGCGTCCCGCAGGCCCCACATCCAGGCCCCGTCCTCAGGGGTCCACCGCTCGTCGCCCTCGCGGCAGTAGAGGAGCACGGCCGTCCGTACCGGGGTCCGCCGACGCAGGTCGTGCGGGAGCACCCGGCGCAGCCGGGACAGCAGGGCGTTGCGGTACTCCCAGCCGTCGGCCGACACCGAGCGCTGTATGAAGGAAGCGCTCGCCACGAGCTGTTCCTCCGGGCCCAGGACGGCGATCACCGCGGTCGAGGGAACCGGACTGTGCCGGGAGTGCAGGCCGCTGACGACGTCGCGCGGATTGCGCAACAGGGGAATGCCCGCCGACATCCACTCGGACGGTTCCAGCAGTCTGCCGTGCCGGCTCGCGCCGCCGGTGGCTGTTGCCAGGGACGAAGTCGAAGGCGGCGTGAATCCGAAGGTCACGTTCCTCCCTTCGGGTACACGCCCGCGGACGGGCACGGCTGGAGTCAGGGCGCGCCGCAGCGCGGCCCAGGAGGGTGCCGAGGAGCCGAGCGGGAGCACTCCAATTCTCGCGTGGCTTCCGAGCATGCGGCAACGAGCAATTGACGACGCCGACCGGAATTCGCCGGTATGCCGTTCATATCCTTGCCCCGCCACGCCGAGGAAGACGCACGGGGTCACCCCTGGAGCGCCAGCACCAGCGGGAACACCTCCTTTGCGCCTGCGCGTCGCAGGAGCCGGGCCCCCACCGCGAGAGTCCATCCGCTCTCCGCGCGGTCGTCCACGAGGAGCACCGGGCCGGGGGTCTGCGCCAGCGCCGCCGCCAGCTCCTGCGGGACCGTCAGGGCCTGGTGGAGGCCGCGGACCCGCTGGGCGCTGTTGGAGGACGCCGGCCCGGACTCGGGGACCTGGTCGGTGTAGGCGACCGCGCCGAGCAAGGGCATTCGGCCGACTTCGGCGATCCGCGCTGCCAGCGAGCCGACCAGCTGGGGGCGGCTGCGCGAGGGCAGCGAGACCACGCCCGCCGGACGCGCTGGTGCGTCGGGGGCGCCGGAGGCCCACCCCCCGGGGCCGCGCGCCCAGTCGGCGAGCACCGCGACCACGGCTTGTGCGACATCGTCCGGAACGGGCTGGTCGGGAGCCTGCGGGGCCAGCATCGGGCGCAGCCTGTTGCCCCAGCCGATGTCGGACAGACGGCCCAGGGCTCGGCCCGTCGAGGCCTGTTCCCCGGCGGGGATGCGTCCCTTGAGGTCGACACCGACGGCGGCGAGCCCGGTGGGCCACATCTTGCGCGGCTCCAACTCCACACCGGGGCGGCCCAGCTCGCCGCGTGCGGTGTCGAGCGCGGCTGTCGACACCTCGGCCGCGAACCGGGCGCCGGCGCAGTTGTCACAGCGGCCGCAGGGCCCGGCCTCGTCGTCATCGAGCTGCCGGCGCAGGAACTCCATCCGGCACCCCGTGGTCGCCGCGTAGTCACGCATGGCCTGCTGCTCGGCCGCCCGCTGACGCGCCACCCAGGCGTAGCGCTCGGCGTCGTAGGACCACGGTTCCCCCGTCGAGGTCCAGCCGCCCTTGACCCGGTGCACGGCGCCGTCGACGTCGAGGACCTTGAGCATGGTCTCCAGCCGGGTGCGGCGCAGGTCGACCAGCGGTTCCAGGGCGGGCAGCGACAGGGGGCGCCCGGCCTGGGCCAGCACGTCGAGGGTGCGGCGGACCTGCTCCTCTGGCGGAAAGGCGACCGACGCGAAGTACTGCCAGATCGCCTCGTCCTCCCGGCCGGGCAGCAGCAGCACCTCCGCGTGCTCCACTCCGCGGCCCGCACGTCCCACCTGCTGGTAGTAGGCGATCGGCGAGGACGGTGACCCCAGGTGCACTACGAAGCCCAGGTCCGGCTTGTCGAAGCCCATCCCCAGGGCCGAGGTGGCCACCAGTGCCTTGACCCGGTTCGCCTGCAGGTCGTCCTCGGCCTGCTGGCGGTCCGCGTTCTCCGTCTTGCCGGTGTACGAGGCCACCGTGTGCCCGCGGTGGCGCAGGTACGCCGTGACCTCCTCGGCCGCCGCGACCGTCAGCGTGTAGACGATCCCGGACCCGGGCAGCTCGCCGAGGTGGTCCGCGAGCCAGGCGAGCCGGTGCGCCGCGTCGGGCAGGGACAGGACCGCCAGGCTGAGACTCTCGCGTTCCAGCGGGCCGCGCAGCACCAGGGCGTCCGTCCCGGCTCCGGTGCCGAGCTGCTCGGCGACGTCGGCGGTCACACGGGCGTTGGCCGTGGCGGTCGTGGCAAGCACCGGTACGCCGGGCGGGAGGTCGGCCAGCATGGTGCGCAGCCGGCGATAGTCGGGGCGGAAGTCGTGTCCCCAGTCGGAGATGCAGTGCGCCTCGTCCACCACGAGCAGACCGGTGGCCGCCGAGAGCTTGGGCAGGACCTGGTCGCGGAAGTCCGGGTTGTTGAGCCGCTCCGGGCTGACCAGCAGGACGTCGACCTCGCCCGCCGCAACCTCGGCCTGGATCCCCTCCCACTCCTCGGGGTTGGCGGAGTTGATGGTGCGGGCGCGAATCCCGGCCCGGGCCGCGGCCTCGACCTGATTGCGCATCAGCGCGAGGAGGGGGGAGACGATCACGGTCGGGCCGGAGCCCGCCGCCCGCAGCAGCGAGGTCGCGACGAAGTACACGGCGGACTTGCCCCAGCCCGTGCGCTGAACCACGAGCGCACGCCGTTTGTGCGCGACGAGGGCCTCGATCGCGAGCCACTGGTCCTCGCGCAGCCGGGCCGTGCCCGTGGGGTCACCCACGAGGCGGGCGAGTACGGAGTCAGCCGATGACCTCAGGTCTGCGTTCATGCCTCCATGCAACCCGATGTGTCTGACATCGCGCCAATGCCGCCCCATCCCGGTGGAAGTTGAACCGTCAACACTTATCCACAGGGCTTTCGGTATCGGATCACGCACGGGACCTTCGTGGCATGACGAACAGCAACGAAGCCCGTCGCCCGTCCGGCCGGTCCCTGATCGGCCCGGCCGGAACCACCGGCGTACCCCAGATCACTCTGCGCAGCCCGGCCGAACTGGCCGACGCGCTGCCCTACATGCTCGGCTTCCACCCGTCCGACTCTCTCGTCATGGTCGCCGTGCACGGCGAGGGCGGGCGCTTCGGCGGTCGGCTCCGTGTCGGCATCCCCACCGCCCCCGCGGAATGGGAGGACACCGCCCGGCAGGTCGCGGACTGCCTCGTCCGGGGCAGCGAACGCCGCGGCGGCAAGCCCGACGGCATCGTCGTCTACCTCTGTCAGGAGCCGTGTGGAGACGAGGACGGCCGGGCTGTGATGACCCGGCTGCGGCCGTTCGCCCAGCGGATCCGACTGGCCTGTGGCGCGCTGGACGTGCCGGTGCTGGAGGCGCTGTGCCTGTCGGCGGGCCGCTTCTGGTCCTATGTCTGCCCTGACGAGCGGTGCTGCCCGGCCGAAGGCAGCCCGCTGACCCCGGTGGGCACCTCGGTGACGGCCGCTGCCGCGACCTTCGCCGGGATCCAGATCCGCGGCTCCCTCGAAGAGATCGAGGGCAGGCTGGCGCCGCTGCGCGGGGCTGTGGCGGAGGAGGCCGAGCGGGCTCTGGACCGGGCCGCCGCGGCTCTGATGCCCCGGATCCTGCACGGCGCCACCCGGGAGGAGGTCGGTGCCGAGACCATCACGCTGGCGCAGGCCCTGATGCGGCGCATGGTGCTGGCCCCGCCCGTCGAGGGCGGTGCCCAGGGTGACGACTGGGACGACGCGCTCCTCGGGCACGACGAGGCGGCCTCGCTGATCCTCGGCCTCCAGGACCGGGAAGTCCGCGACATCGCGGCCGAGTGGATGGAGGGAGAGGAAGCGGCCCCCGCCCTGCGGCTCTGGCGGGCCCTGGCTCGCCGCTGCGTCGGCGCCTACGCAGAGCACGCTGCAGCCCCGCTCACCCTGGCGGGGTGGGTCTCCTGGTCGACCGGCGACGAGCCCACGGCCCGGATCGCCCTCGGCCTGGCCCTGCGCGCCGACTCCGAATACCGCTTCGCACAGCTGCTCCACCACGCCTGCAACGAGGGGCTCGACCCCGAGGGGCTGCGGCAGTGCCTCAGGGAGGAACGACGCCGCAGGCAACCCAGGCGCAGCCGGTCCTCGGCCGCCACTCGGCCGCCCGGCCGGCGGGGCCGCACGGCCCCGCGCCGCGGATCCCGCCGCACTGCGGGGACCGGGCAGTGAGCGCGCACCGGCCGTCGTCCGGCCGTCCTGTACGGATGCACCGCGGTGTCCCGGCACCCGCCCGGCCGAACGGGCCGCGCCCACGGAGCACCCGGCCGGAGCCGCGGCCCGTGACCCGGGCGGGGCCGGGGGCGTTCAGCTGGGGGGAGGTCCGGCCCCGGCCGCGCCGCCGCCCAGCTGAACCCACCGGAGCGCAGACAAGGCGACACATGTCTCACCCCGCACCCGCCCGCCCGCCCGCTGCCCGCAGGCCCGAGCTGCCACCCGTGCACGGCGCCGTCATCTGCGTCGCCGCGCCCTGTCTGGTCATTTCGCCGGAGCACGGCCAGTTGACCGGGAGGGGGGTCGACGGGATCTACCGCTCCGGGCGCAGGCTGCTTTCCCGCTGCATGCTGCGCGTCGGTGGCCGGGACCCGGTCGCCGTCCAGGGGCGCAGCCTCGGTGCCGACCGGGCCGCCTTCACCGCGACCGTGCGGACCGGCGCCGACCCCGGACCCGACCCGGACATCGGGGTGGAACGCGTCCGCCACGCCGACGGCACCGAACGGATCACCCTGCGCAGCTTCGCGGCCCGGCCGGTACGGCTCCCGGTGGAGGTCCACCTCGGGACCGACCTGGCGGAGCTGGCCGCCGTGGCCGCCGGCCGGGCCGGCCCGGAGCTGCCCGCCGGGGTGCACGCTGCCGGTCTGCGCTGGAGCACCGGCGGGGCCCAGGCCGTCACCGCGGCCGACCCCGCGCCCGACGACGCCGTGGCCTCGGCCGGACTGCTGCGCTGGCAGCTCGAACTGGGCCCCGGCGAATCGCGCACCATCGAGCTGCGGACCACGCACGACCAGGTGGTGCGGGCCCCCGTCGGCCGGGTGGCGAACCCCCTGGCCGACGCCCGCGCGGAGGGGGACGACCCGAGGGTCGGGGCATGGTTCCGCAGCAGCGTCCAGGACCTGGGCGCGCTGCTTTCGCGGGACCCCGCGGAACCGGGCGACGCCTTCGCCGCGGCGGGGGTGCCCTGGCGGCTGGGCCTGGCGCCGGCGGAGTCGCTCTGGGCCGCCCGTATGGCGCTGCCGTTGGGGACCGGCCTTGCCACCGCCACCCTGCGCGTGCTCGCCCGGACGCAGACCGGGGGGCACGGGGCCGACGCCGGGAGGATTCCGGGTCCCCTGCGGGGGGCCGGCCCGCAGTTGCCGCCCGCCTGCACCGGCACCGAGGCGACCCTCGCCTTCCCTTCGGTGCTCGCCGAAGCCCGGCTCTGGGGTATGCCGGAGGAGGACCTCGTCCGGCTGCTCCCCGCTGCCGAACGGTGCCTGGACTGGCTGCGCGGAGCCCTCGGGGATGACGGCTTCCTGGCCGATCCCGACCCCGGTCCCCGACGCTGCGAGACCCAGGCCCACGCCCACCGGGCCGCCGTGCTCGGCGCCGAACTCCTCGCCGGATGCGGGCGCCCCGGCGCTGAGGAGTGGCGGGAGCGGGCAGCGGCACTGCGGGAGCGGTTCCGGGAGCGGTTCTGGATCGATGGCCCGGACGGCGGCCGGCCGGCTTCGGCCCTGCATCCCGACGGGCGGCCGCTGCCGCGGCTGACCGGCGCTGCCGCCCACCTGCTCGACACCGGGCTCCTCGGCGGCGGGCGGCTCGCCCCCGGGCTTCTCGACCGGATCCGCACCGAGCAGCTCGCCCGGCTGTTCGGAGCCCCGGCCATGGACTGCGGATGGGGGCTGCGGAGCATGGCCCTCAAGGAGCCGGGATTCAACCCGTTCGGCCACCGCTCGGGCGCCGTGCGGGCGTACGAGAGCGCCGTCGCCGTGTCCAGCCTGGCCGCTGCGGGCTTCGAGAAGGAGGCAGCGGGCCTGCTCAGAGGGCTCCTGGACGCGGCGGAGGCCTTCGGGTACCGACTTCCGGAGATGTTCGCCGCCGAGCAGCGCACCGCGGGCAGCGCCCCGGTCCCGCACCCGGCGGCCTGCCGCCCCGCCGCAGTGGCCGCGGCCGCGGGAGTCCACGTGCTGACCGCCCTCGCGGGCATCCGTCCCGACGCCCCCGCGGGCACCGTCACCCTCGCCCCCCTTCCCGGCGCGCCCCTGGGAGCGATCCGGCTCGCGGGCCTGCGGGTGGCGGGCGAGCCCTTTGCCGTCCGGGTCGGCCGGCTCGGCCTCGGCATGGTGGAGGAGGCCGCTGATGCGCTCCAACTGGGAGGCTGAGGGTTCCGGCGGCCCGAGCCTCGTACGAGTGGTGATGCCCCGCCTCGTGCGAGCGGTGATGCTTCGAGCCGGGCGCCTGGGCGGAGCACGTCACAGGTCGGGTGCGACGGGCACCCTCGCCGGCCCGCGGGCCATCGTCTTCAAGGTCACCAAAGCGCTGTTTATCGTCAAGCAGACGACTATGATCGCGGCATGTCGCCCTACGACCCGTCGGCCTATCCGCCCTTCGCAGTCACCGTCGACCTGGTCGTGCTCACCGTGCGGCGCCACGCGCTCTGCGCGCTGGTCGTCCGGCGGGGTGAGCAGCCGTTCCAGGGGCGCTGGGCGCTGCCCGGCGGATTCGTCCGCGGTGACGAGGACCTCGCGGCCGCCGCTGCACGAGAGCTCTCCGAGGAAACCGGCCTGTGTGCCCACGATCCGGCCATGCCGGGTGCGGGCAACGGGGCCCACCTCGAACAGCTGGCCACCTATGGCGATCCGAAGCGTGATCCCAGGATGCGCGTCGTCAGCGTGGCGCACCTGGTGCTGGCTCCGGACCTCCCCGCGCCCCGGGCCGGAGGCGATGCCAACAGTGCGCGCTGGGCACCCGTCGACGAGGTGCTGGCCGTCGGGGACGAGGGCGCCGCGGGGCTCGCCTTCGACCATGCGCAGATCCTTGCCGACGGTGTGGAGCGGGCCCGCTCGAAGATTGAGTACTCCTCGCTGGCCACCGCCTTCTGCCCGCCCGAATTCACCGTCGGGGAACTGCGCCGGGTGTACGAGGCGGTGTGGGGGGTGGCACTGGACCCGCGCAACTTCCACCGCAAGGTCACCGGCACTCCGGGTTTCCTGGTGCCGGCCGGCGGAACGACGACCCGTCAGGGCGGCCGTCCCGCCCAGCTGTTCCGCGCGGGCGGGGCGACCCTGCTCAATCCGCCGATGCTGCGCCCGGAGGTCTGACCCGGGGGAGCCCGCGCCACGGGTGCCGCGTCCGGCGATGGCCGCACCAGGGCCGCGGCGGGGGGAAGATCCGGCGGAACGATCGGCATTCGATCGGACCGGTTGCGCCGAAAATCGGATATATCGCGTTATCTTGCTTGCGGTACTCACGTTGCCGCAGAGCGGTCTCACACCCCGCGAGAGAAGCGATGCTCCAGGCCATCGGACTCACCAGCACACCACGATCCGACACTCCGCCCCTTGTGGACGACCTCACCCTCGAGGCCCGCCCGGGGCATGTGACCGCCCTGTTCGGAGGGTCGGGCTCGGGCAAGACGACCGCCCTGCGGCTCATGCTCGAACTCGAACCCGGGCGCGGCGTCACGTACTTCCGTGGCCGCCCGCTGCACCGGATCCCGCACCCCTGCCGTGAGGTCGGAGTGGTGCTCGGAGACGTCCCCGGCAACCCGGCGCGGACCGTCCGAAACCAACTGAGGATGCTCTGCGCCGCCGCCGGGGTGCCAGCCTCCCGGGCCGACACCATGCTTGAGGTCGTCGGCATCGCGGGTCTGAGGGACCAGCGCCTCGGTTCGCTGTCGGTCGGCATGGAGCGCAGGGTCGCCCTGGCCTCGGCGTTGCTTGGTGATCCCTGCACCCTGCTCCTCGACGAGCCTGCCGCGGGGCTCTCGCCCCGAGAACGTGGCTGGCTGTACGGGCTGCTGCGCGGCCACGCCGCCCTCGGCGGCGCCGTCCTCTTCACTACTGCCGATGCCAGGGAAGCGGCCAGGAGCGCCGATCGGGTCGTCAGTATCGAGGCGGGCCGCCTCGTCGCCGATCAGGAGGCCGCGGAGTTCGCGCGGACCCGGCTGAGGCCTCGGGTCGCCGTACGTACCCCTCATGCCGCCCGCCTGGCCGACGTCCTGGGCCGGGAAGCCCGGGCGGCCCAGCGGGCGGTGGAGATCGTCGAGGAGAGCGGCAGCCGTTTGTCGGTGTACGGGAGCAACTGCGCCGAGGTCGGCGAGGCGGCGTTCCGTCACGGCGTGCTGGTCCACCAGCTCGCCGACGAGACCGGCGACGCTGGAACGCCGGCGACCCAGGTCCCGCACGCGCGGGTCGCGGACGCGACGGCCGCCGGTGCTGCACCGGGCCCCGGCGAGGACACCGCCGGGCGCGCTCGGCAGGGTCACCCCCAGGGTCCAGCCTCGGCCGTGCGGCGCCTGGGTGGGCCCCTGAGGCCGCTGCGCTACGAGCTGCTCCGGGTCTTCGGGACCGCCACCCCCATCCTCACCACTGCCCTCGTGGTCGCGGTCTCGGTTCTCACCGCCCTCGTGCTCGCCCGGTCCGGTCGGATCCCGCAGGGTCGACTGCTGGCCGCCTGGCCCGAGTTGCTGCCGCTGCCGCCTGCCGCCCTCGGCGCGGGGTTGCTCGGCGCGCTCGCCTTCGGCGAGGAGTACCGCTACCCGGCGCTGGCTGCCGACCGGGGCACCGTGCCCCGCCGGCTCGGGCTGCTCACCGCGAAGCTCGGCGTCAGCGCCGCCCTCGCCCTGCTGCTGGGCGCCCTGGTGGTGACGGCCGACGCGGCCGCCCTGGCGCTCGCCTTCGGCAGCGGCCCGCTGCGCGCCCCCGCGCACTGGCTTTCCCCGGCCGCGAGTTGGGCCGGACTGCTGATCGGCTGCGCCTGGGCCGGCGTGCTGGCCTCCGGCGTCTTCCGATCCGCCGCCGCTGGGCTGGCGGCCGTGCTCGCCGTACCCGTGGGAGTGGTTCCGCTGGTGCGCAGGGCGCTGGAAGGCTCGTCCGCGTACCCGATGACCGGACTGGGCCCCAGGCTGCGCGGTCTGTCCTGGGTGCAGTGGCCGCCCGAGGCGGACCGGCTGCTGGTCGGTGCCCTGCGGGTGGTGACCCAGCCCGTCGCCACTGCACTGCTGTTGTCGCTGATGGTCCTGTTGTGCGCCTATGGGTTCACCGGACTGCGCAGCAGGGTTCGTTGGTGATCGTTCCGGTGCCGGAGCGGTCGCGGACGGGACCGATGCAGTCCATGTCGCGTCAAGGGGACCGCAACTCCGCGCAATAGGCCCGGTTCTTTACGATAAGTCGTCAATTGCGTAGGTGGCACCGATCACCCTTTCGTGTGCTTTTCACCAAAGACCTCAAGGGCCGCGGAGGCACGACCGACAAAGGATTCGTGAGTACCCTTGCGCACACCATGATGACCGCCGCCCGCCATGCCGACTCCGGCCTCGCCGGCGCGGGCGAACTCGACCGCTACCCCTACGCGGAGACCCCCGGGTCCGACCGCGTCGGAGCACCCCACTGGGACGGCGCCGACGTCGAGTTGAGCCGGGTGGGCCGCCGGGCGGCAGGCAGCCGCGGCCGCGGACTGCACGGCCAACTCGTCCAGCAGCTCGGCCAGATGATCGTTTCCGGCGATCTCGGCGCGGACCGCCCCCTGGTTCCCGAGGAGATCGGCCAGCGCTTCGAGGTCTCCCGCACGGTCGTCCGCGAATCGCTGCGGGTCCTCGAGGCCAAGGGCCTCGTCAGCGCCCGTCCCAACGTCGGCACCCGGGTGCGCCCCGTCGCCGACTGGAACCTGCTCGACCCCGACATCATCGAGTGGCGTGCCTTCGGGCCCCAGCGCGACGACCAGCGCCGCGAGCTCGGCGAGCTCCGCTGGACGATCGAGCCCCTCGCCGCCCGCCTGGCCGCCGGCCACGGCCGCCCGGACGTCCAGCAGCGCCTGGCCGACATGGTCGAGATCATGGGCCACGCCCTCGGTCAGGGTGACTCGATCACCTTCGCGCGCGCCGACAACGAGTTCCACGCACTCCTCATCCAGGTGGCGGGCAACCGCATGCTGGAACACCTCTCCGGCATCGTCTCCGCCGCCCTCCAGGTCTCCGGCAGCCCGATGACCTCCTGCGACCGCCCGAGCGAGGCGTGCGTAGCGCACCACGCCCGGATGGTCGAGGCCCTCGCTGCGGGCGACGCAGCGGGTGCCGAGAGCGCGATGCGCCAGCTCCTGACGGTTCATCCGGAGGTCGAGCGCGTGGTTCCTGCCCCGCGCGAGCACTGACGGGCGGGCGCGCGGGGGTGTACGACACGTCGCCGGGCCCGGCCGGGCCCGGCGACACCGGCGTGTGGGCTTCGTCCCTCTTTCGGAGCCCCTCCGGGGCTGCCGCGAAGCTTCCGGGGCCGAGGGGTGCGACCGTATGACCGGCATCCGCGCATACAGGGTGTGACTCGGGCCACGAAGATTGGGCGTAACGCTCCGCGAGGTCGCGCGATGACTTAAGAGGTGATGGCCGACGGAGGGAACAGCAGCCCTTGGGGTTGCTGTGCAGCTCCCCGGCCCCTGCCCGCGCCGCCGGCCCATCCCCGGTCGGTGGTCGTCGGCTCCGGTCCAGCACCACCAGGCCCGGGGTCGGAAGCCGTTCCCATCGTTCCGAGAGGTTGTTCGTGTCGGCCAGCACATCCCGTACGCTCCCGCCGGAGATCGCCGATTCCGAGTCTGTGATGGCGCTCATCGAGCGGGGCAAGGCCGAGGGGCAGATCGCCGGCGATGACGTGCGTCGGGCCTTCGAGGCTGACCAGATTCCTGCGACCCAGTGGAAGAATGTTCTGCGCAGCCTCAACCAGATCCTCGAGGAAGAGGGTGTGACGCTGATGGTCAGTGCCGCGGAGTCGCCCAAGCGCACCACCCGCAAGAGCGTCGCAGCGAAGAGCCCGGCCAAGCGGACGGCCACCGAGCCCGTCAGGAAGACGGCGGCCAGGACGGCGGCGGCCCAGCCCGTGGCCGCGGCACCTGCCGCGGTGGACCCGCAGGAGCAGGAACCGGACGCCGCCGTCGAGCAGGCCGCGGCGGAGCCCGTCGCCAAGAAGGTGGCCGCGAAGAAGACGGCCGCGAAGAAGGCCGCGCCCGCCAAGAAGGCCGCCGCGAAGAAGACCGCCGCGAAGAAGACCGCGGCCAAGAAGGACGCGGACGAGGCCGGCGAGGACGAGACCCCGGACGAGGGGCCCGACGCGGTCAAGGCCGAGGGCGACGAAGAGGACGAGGGCGGGGAGAACAAGGGCTTCGTCATCTCGGACGACGAGGACGACGCCCCGGCCCAGCAGGTCGTGGTGGCCGGCGCGACCGCCGACCCGGTCAAGGACTACCTCAAGCAGATCGGCAAGGTGCCGCTCCTCAACGCCGAGCAGGAGGTCGAGCTCGCCAAGCGGATCGAGGCCGGACTGTTCGCCGAGGACAAGCTGGCGAACTCCGACAAGCTGGCGCCGAAGCTCAAGCGCGAGCTGGAGATCATCGCCGAGGACGGCCGCCGCGCCAAGAACCACCTGCTGGAGGCCAACCTCCGTCTCGTGGTCTCGCTGGCCAAGCGTTACACCGGCCGCGGCATGCTCTTCCTGGACCTGATCCAGGAAGGCAACCTGGGCCTCATCCGTGCGGTCGAGAAGTTCGACTACACCAAGGGCTACAAGTTCTCCACCTACGCGACCTGGTGGATCCGGCAGGCGATCACGCGTGCCATGGCCGACCAGGCCCGCACCATCCGCATCCCCGTCCACATGGTCGAGGTCATCAACAAGCTCGCCCGCGTGCAGCGTCAGATGCTCCAGGACCTGGGCCGCGAGCCCACCCCGGAGGAGCTGGCCAAGGAACTCGACATGACCCCCGAGAAGGTCATCGAGGTCCAGAAGTACGGCCGCGAGCCGATCTCCCTGCACACGCCCCTTGGCGAGGACGGCGACAGCGAGTTCGGTGACCTCATCGAGGACTCCGAGGCCGTCGTCCCGGCCGACGCCGTGAGCTTCACGCTGCTGCAGGAGCAGCTGCACTCGGTGCTCGACACTCTGAGCGAGCGCGAGGCCGGCGTGGTCTCCATGCGCTTCGGCCTCACCGACGGACAGCCCAAGACCCTCGACGAGATCGGCAAGGTCTACGGCGTCACCCGCGAGCGGATCCGCCAGATCGAGTCGAAGACCATGTCGAAGCTGCGCCACCCGTCGCGCTCCCAGGTGCTGCGCGACTACCTGGACTGAGCCGGTCGGCGGGCCTCGGCGGCGGATGCCGCTGAGGCCCGCGCGACGGAGGCGCCGACGGTGTCCGCGCGGGTGCGCTCGGCCACCGGGCAACCCACTCTGGGTGGAGTCATGCACACTCGGAGTCAGGAGGCCCCATGCGTCGTCCCTTTGCCCGTGTCCTGGCGGGCGCGCTGACCCTGGCGGCGGGAACGGCCGCGGTGCCGCTCGCCCAGATGCCCCGGGCGGCCGCGGACAGCGTGGTGATCGGCGGGAAGCCGGTGAAGGTGGCCGACAGCCCCTGGGTCGTGGCCCTGGCCAGCCGTGACCGGTTCGGAGGTACGCGGGACGGGCAGTTCTGCGGGGGTGTCGTGGTCGCGCCGACCAAAGTGGTCACCGCGGCGCACTGCCTGGGCCGGCAGGTGCTCGGCGGACCCGTCGAGTCCGTGTCCGATTTCCGGGTGATCGCCGGTCGTACGGAGCTCCGGGCGGCTGACGGCCGGGAGATCGCGGTGCGCGGGGCACGGGTGAATCCCGACTACGACCCGCGGAGCAATGCGGGCGACCTCGCCGTCCTGGAGCTGGCGGAAGCCGTTCCGGCACACCACGTCCTGCCCATGGCGGAGACGGGGCACCCCGCCTACCGGGCGGGCACCGAGGCGGACGTGTACGGCTGGGGCGACACCAGCGGCTTCGGCGACTACGCGTACGCCCTGCGGGCCGCACGCGTGAGGGTCCTCGCGGACGAGGTGTGCGGGCGCGCCTATCCCGGGGACATGGACGGACAATACCGGGCCGAATCCATGGTGTGTGCGGGAGACGGCGGGGGCGGCAAGGACGCCTGCCAGGGCGACAGCGGCGGGCCGCTGGTGGCGCAGGGCCGGCTCATCGGGCTGGTCTCGTGGGGCCGGGGCTGCGGACGCGCCGACAGTCCGGGTGTGTACACGCGTATCGCCCCACTGGCCGGCTTCGTGACGGGCTCGGAGAGGGCCTCGCAGCAGGACGGGGTCCAATAGGTCGGCCGGGGGCCCCGCGGGCGCCCTGGCCGCGTGCAGCGTCCGCACAGGGGCAACGAGCGGACCAGGGGCGGCCGGCCCGTTGCCGCCGTCCTGTGACACCGGCCCGGGACGGCTCGGTACCGCCGACTTTCCCGGTGCGGGCGGCCTGCGGACGTGAGGACGGGCGGCACCCCTGGGTCTCAGGGGTGCCGCCCGTCGACCGGCCTGGCCGGTCCTGGCTCGTCGGATGCGAGGTGGCCTGTGTCAGCGGTCCTCGGGTTCGGCGTGGGCAGCCGGAGCGGACGTGAGCCGCTCGGTCTCATCCTGTATTTCCGCGGCGATCTTCTTGAGTTCCGGCTCGAACTTGCGACCGTGGTGGGCGCAGAAGAGCAGTTCACCGCCGCTCAGCAGGACGACGCGCAGATATGCCTGGGCGCCGCAACGGTCGCATCGGTCAGCGGCCGTCAGCGGGGTCGCGGGTGTCAGAACAGTAGTCACGTCGCCTCTTCTCTAGCTCGACGAGCTGTCGTACCAGGGTCAACATCCAACCAGGCCGAAAACGTTCCCGCTCTCGGCTTTTCCTCGAAACTTCCTTCCGAAGCTGGCCGGCTGTTGCCGGTTGGCGGCGAAGGAGCCGTATTGCGTTGCTTTACGGTTTCGCGTTGTCACTCGTGCGCTTGTTGCAGTTCCATCCTCCCCGGCGTGAGTGCCAGGTTGTTCATGAGGACGTGCCCGAACCCTAAATGGTTCATGCGCGGAAGGGAACGTGATGTTTCCTTCACCCGCCCGGGGGATCGAACATCCGTACGGATCTGGACTAGGCTGAGGAAAGCGCGAGGGTGGCGTTGCATCGGCTCTACCTGGCCTCGGTACCCTTCGACGGGTACCCGAGCCACCCCTGCGCCCGACAGGGCCAGAAAAGAAATTCAGCGAGGAGCGAACTGCGTGACCGCCGACACGTCCGTGCCTTCCAGCGCGCTGCTGCCCGGAGCAGACCGGGACGGTTCCAACTACACCGCGCGGCACCTGCTCGTCCTCGAAGGGCTGGAGGCCGTCCGTAAGCGTCCCGGCATGTATATCGGCTCGACCGACAGCCGGGGCCTCATGCACTGCCTGTGGGAGATCATCGACAATTCCGTCGACGAGGCCCTGGGCGGCTACTGCGACCACATCGAGGTGATCCTCCACGAGGACTCCTCGGTCGAGGTCCGCGACAACGGCCGCGGCATCCCCGTGGACGTCGAGCCCAAGACCGGCCTGTCGGGTGTCGAGGTCGTCATGACCAAGCTGCACGCGGGCGGCAAGTTCGGCGGCGGCTCGTACGCCGCCTCCGGCGGCCTGCACGGCGTCGGCGCCTCGGTGGTCAACGCCCTCTCCGCCCGCCTGGACGTGGAGGTCGACCGGGGGAGCGCCACGCATGCCATCAGCTTCCGGCGCGGCGTCCCCGGGATGTTCACCGAGCAGGGCCCCGACAGCCCCTTCGACCCGGCGAACGGCCTGCGCAAGGTCAAGCGCATCGCCAAGGGCAGGACCGGCACCCGGATCCGCTACTGGTCCGACCGCCAGATCTTCCTCAAGGACGCCCGCCTCAACCTGGAGACGCTCTACCAGCGCGCCCGCCAGACGGCCTTCCTCGTCCCCGGTCTGACCCTGGTCGTCCGCGACGAGCGGGCCATCGACGGGGCCGGCAAGACCGAGGAGACCTTCCGCTTCGACGGGGGCATCAGTGAGTTCTGCGAGTACCTGGCCCAGGACAAGGCCGCCTGCGACGTGCTGCGGCTGACCGGCTCGGGCACCTTCAAGGAGACCGTCCCCGTCCTGGATGACCGCGGCCACATGACCCCCGCCGAGGTCACCCGCGATCTCGGTGTGGACATCGCGCTGCGCTGGGGCACGGGCTACGAGACCAACGTCAAGTCCTTCGTGAACATCATCGCCACCCCCAAGGGCGGCACCCACGTCACCGGCTTCGAACGCTCCGTGACCAAGACCGTCAACGAGGTGCTTCGCTCGGCCAAGCTGCTGCGCGTCGCCGAGGACGACGTGGTCAAGGACGACGCGATGGAGGGCATGACGGCCGTCGTCACCGTCCGTCTCGCCGAGCCGCAGTTCGAGGGCCAGACCAAGGAGGTGCTCGGCACCTCGGCCGCCACCCGGGTCGTCGCGGCGGTGGTCGCCAAGGAGCTCAAGGCCTTCCTGACCTCCACCAAGCGTGACGACAAGCAGCAGGCCCGCGCCGTGATGGAGAAGATCGTCGCGGCCGCCCGGACGCGGATCGCGGCCCGCCAGCACAAGGAGGCGCAGCGCCGCAAGACCGCGCTGGAGACCTCCTCCCTTCCGGCGAAGCTGGCAGACTGCCGCAGCGACGACGTGGACCGCAGCGAGCTCTTCATCGTCGAGGGCGACTCCGCCCTCGGCACCGCGAAGCTCGCCCGCAACTCCGAGTTCCAGGCGCTTCTGCCCATCCGGGGCAAGATCCTCAACGTCCAGAAGTCCTCGGTCTCGGACATGCTCAAGAACGCCGAGTGCGGTGCGATCATCCAGGTCATAGGGGCCGGATCGGGCCGGACCTTCGACATCGACGCCGCCCGCTACGGCAAGATCGTGCTGCTCGTCGACGCCGATGTGGACGGCGCCCACATCCGCTGTCTGCTGCTCACGCTCTTCCAGCGGTACATGCGGCCGATGGTCGAGGCCGGCCGGGTCTTCGCGGCCGTCCCGCCGCTGCACCGGATCGAGCTGGTCCAGCCCAAGAAGGGCCAGGACAAGTACGTCTACACGTACTCGGACAACGAGCTGCGCCAGACTCTTCTGGAGTACCAGCGCAAGAACATCCGGTACAAGGACTCGATCCAGCGCTACAAGGGCCTCGGCGAGATGGACGCGGACCAGCTGGCGGAGACCACCATGGACCCCCGCTTCCGCACCCTGCGCCGGATCAACATCGGCGACCTGGACTCCGCTGAGCAGGTCTTCGACCTGCTCATGGGCAACGAGGTGGCCCCGCGCAAGGAGTTCATCACGAGCTCCGCGGCCACGCTGGACCGCTCGCGCATCGACGCCTGAGCGGAACGCCGCCGGCGGCCGGCGGCATCTGACACGGGGCGGGCGCCACGGCACACCGGTGCTCTTCGCTGCATCACCTGTTGGAGTGAAGAGCACCGGTACACCAGTCCGGAAACCGTCCATTCCGCACATCCTTGGGGCACGCGGCCAATGCGGCAGCGGACAAGGAGAGTTCGGTGGACAAGCACGAAGGCCGCGATGCCGGAACGATCCGGCTGGACGACCCCTGGTACGACGCGCTGGCCGTCGGCTGGGGCGAGGGCGCGGAACCGTACCCGCCCCGGCCGGCCCCGGTCGGCCGCCCGACGCCCGGCGCATCCGACATCTACCGGGAAGTGCAGCGCAGCGCCGCCTTCCAAGAGGTCCGCAGCCGGTATCGCCGCTTCGTCGTCCCCGCGACCGCCGGGTTCTTCCTCTGGTACGTCGCCTACGTGGTGGCCGCCACGGCCGCGCCCGGCCTGATGGCACGGCCCGTCCTGGGCGCGGTAAACGTGGCCATGCTGGCGGGGCTGGGGCAGTTCCTCAGCACCTTCCTGCTCACCTGGGCCTACGCCCGGCACGCACGGCTGCGCCGGGACCGGGCCGCACTCGACCTGCGCTGGACCGTCTTCGAGCAGGAACACGGCCGGGAGCGGAGCCGGGCGAGGAGGGCAGGCCGGTGACCAGTGAGCACCAGACCCTCGCGCTGATGCTGTTCAGCCTCTTCATCGCGGTGACCCTGGGCATCACCACCTGGGTCAGCCGCAACCGGCACGGTTCCGCCGAGGAGTTCTACGTCGGCGGGAGACTCTTCTCCCCGATGGAGAACGGCTTCGCCATCGCGGGCGACTACATGTCCGCCGCGTCCTTCCTCGGCATCTCCGGGCTGATCGCCCTCTTCGGCTACGACGGCCTGCTCTACTCGGTGGGGTTCCTGGTCGCCTGGCTGGTCGTGCTCTTCCTCGTGGCCGAACTGGTGCGCAACTGCGGGCGCTTCACCCTCGCCGACGTGGTCGCCGCCCGGATGAGCGAGCGCCCGGTACGGATCGCCGCCGGCACCTCCTCGGTCGTCGTCTCCGTGCTCTACCTCGTCGCGCAGATGGTCGGCGCGGGCAGTCTGGTCGGGCTGCTGCTCGGCAACTCGAGCGCCGCGGCACGGACCTTGACGGTGATCGGGGTGGGCGCCCTGATGGTGGTCTACGTCTCCTTCGGCGGTATGCGGGCCACCACCTGGATCCAGATCGTGAAGGCCGTGCTGCTGATGGGCGGGGCGATCACCCTGACCGTGCTCGTGCTGCTGCGCTTCCACGGCGATTTCGGCTGGCTGCTCACCGGCGCCGCCGAACGCAGCGGGCACGGGCTCGCGTTCCTGAGCCCCGGCCTGAAGTACGGCGGGGACTGGACGGCCCGCGCCGACTTCATCAGCCTGGGTCTCGCCCTGGTCCTGGGGACCGCGGGCCTGCCCCACATCCTGTCGCGCTTCTACACCGTGCCCACCGCCCGGGCGGCCCGCCGCTCGGTGGTCTGGGCGATCGGGCTGATCGGCGGCTTCTACCTGATGACCATCGTGCTCGGCTTCGGGGCGGCGGCCCTCGTCGGACCCGACGAGGTACGGGCCTCCAACGCCTCGGGGAACACGGCCGTCCCCCTGCTGGCGGCCTTCCTCGGCGGCGGCGCCGATACCACCGGGGGTGCGGTGCTGTTCGCCTTCGTCGCCGCCATCGCCTTCGCGACCATCCTGGCCGTGGTGGCCGGGATCACCCTGGCCTCGTCCGCCTCCGTCGCCCACGATCTGTACGCCTCGCTCAAGCGCAGGCACGCCAGGCAGCGCAGCGAGGTCTCGGTGGCCAGGGCCGCGGCCGTGGGGATCGGCGCGGTGGCCATCGCCCTCGGGCTGCTCGCGCAGAACCTCAACGTGGCGTTCCTGGTGGGGCTGGCCTTCGCGGTGGCGGCCTCGGCCAACCTTCCGGTGCTGCTGTACTCGCTCTTCTGGCGCGGTTTCACCACCCGGGGGGCTGTCTGGTCGGTGTACGGGGGCCTGGTTCCGGCGGTGCTGCTGGTGCTGGTCTCGCCGGTGGTGTCGGGCAGCGCGGAGTCGCTGTTCCCGGGGGTGGACTTCCAGATCTTCCCGCTGCAGAACCCGGGGATCGTCTCGATCCCGCTGGGCTTCCTGGCCGGCTGGGTGGGTACGGTCACCTCGGGCGAGGAACCGGACGAGGCGAAGCACGCGGAGATCGAGGTTCGCTCGCTGACCGGCGCGGGAGCGGTCTGAGCCGCGACCGGTTGCGCAGGCTGCAGAGGGGGGCGGGCAGGAGGCGGGGTGCCGGGCGTAGGCCTCAGGCGCGCCCGTCCGACGGGATCCAGGCGTAGCGGTGCTCCGGGCGGCCGGTCTCGCCGTAGCGCAGGGCCAGGGAGACGCGGCCGGAGCGTTCGAGGAGCGTCAGATAACGCTGGGCGCTCTGGCGGCTGATACCGGCGCGGTCGGCGATCTGCTGGGTGGACAGCGGGCTTTCGGCCGGGCGCAGCACCTGGCGGACCAGCTCGGCCGTGGTGGGGGAGTGGCCCTTGGGCAGCTCGTTCTCGTACGCAGCACCGGCGAGGGCGCCGAAGATCCGGTCCACCTCGTCCTGTTCGGCCTCGCCGCCCGTGGCCAGGGTTCGGCGCAGCGAACGATAGGCCTCCAGGCGGGCGCGCAGGCCGGCGAAGGTGAACGGCTTGACCAGGTACTGGAGTGCTCCGAGGCGCATCGCGGCCTGCACGGTTGCGAGGTCGCGGGCGGCGGTGACCATGATCACATCGGTGCCGTCGCCGCGCTGGCGCAGACGGCGGACCAGGTCCAGACCGTTCTCGTCGGGCAGGTAGTGGTCGAGGAGGACCAGGCCCACCGGGTGGGCGGAGAGGAAGTCCAGGGCCTCTGCGGTGGAACGGGCCTGAGCGATCACCCGGAATCCGGGAACCTTCGCCACGTACGCCGCGTTGATCTGGACAACACGCATGTCGTCGTCGACGACCAATACGTGGATCGGGGTCTCGTTCATCGCAGGGCCTCCGGAAGTACGACGGAGAATTCCGCCCCTCCGTCCGCTGCTTCACCGGCCCGGGCGCTGCCGCCCTGCCGCTCCGCGAGGCGGCGTACGAGGGCGAGGCCCAGCCCGCGCTCGCGGTGGGCCCGGGGCAGCTTGGTCGACCATCCCTCGGTGAAGATCTCCTCGCGACGCGCGGCGGGGACTCCGGGGCCGTTGTCGCGCACCCGCAGCACGGCGGTACGGCCCTCCGCGCGGAGCTCCACCTCGACCAAGGGCGCCGTCCCGCCGGCGGCGGCGTCCAGGGCGTTGTCCACCAGGTTGCCGACGATCGTGACGAGCCCGCCCGGGTCGACCAGGCGGTCGGGAAGGAGCGTGGCGGACGCCAGCCGCAGGGGGATGCCGCGCTCCGCGGCGACGGTGGCCTTGCCCACGAGGAGGGCGGCCAGCAGCGGGTCGTGGACCTTCTCGGTGACCTGTTCGGCGGTCGTGCGGTGCGCGCCGACGACTTCGGCGACGAACTCCACCGCCTCCTCGTGCAGGCCCAGTTCCAGCAGGCCGAGGAGGGTGTGGAGGCGGTTGGCGTGTTCGTGGTCCTGGGCGCGCAGGGCGTCGATGAGGCCGCGCGTGGAGTCGAGTTCGCGGCTCAGGTGCTCCAGCTCGGTGCGGTCGCGCAGGGTGGCGACGGCGCCTCCGTCCGCCGTGGGCATGCGGTTGGCGACCAGCACCCGGGGGCCCTGGACGGTGAGCAGGTCCCGGCCCGTCACACGGCCCGAGAGCACGTCGGCGGTGCGGCCGGCACCGAGGACGTCGTCCAGAGGGTGTCCGGCGAAGGCGCCGGTGGAGTCCGGGGTGAGGCCCAGCAGCCGGGCGGCCTCGTCGTTGACCAGCCGGACCCGGCCGTCCGGGGCGAGGGCGATCACGCCTTCCCGGACGGAGTGCAGCATGGCCTCGCGTTCGGCGAGCAGGCCGGCGATGTCGGAGAAGGCCAGGTCGCGGGTCTGGCGGTGGATCCTGCGGGACAGCAGGCAGGCGGCCAGGGCGCCCGCGGCCAGGGCGCCGCCGGCGTGGGCGAGCAGCCCCGGGACGGCCCCGAGCAGGCGGTCGCGGACGCTGTCGTAGGCGATGCCGACCGAGACGGCGCCGACGATCTCGCCGTCGGCGGCGACGAGGGGGACCTTGCCGCGTGCGGTGCGCCCCAGGGTGCCGTCGTCGATCTCCATGACCTCGCGGCCCGCCAGGGCGTCGCTCGGGTCGGTGGAGGCGGGCAGTCCGATCCGGTCGGGGCTCGGGTGCGAGTGGCGGATGCCGTCCCGGTCGAGGACGACGACGTACTCGGCGCCGGTCGCCCTGCGGATCCGCTCGGCCGAGGCCTGCACCGGGCCGTCCGCCGACGCCGCGGTCTCCAGGAGACCCGCGGTGATCGCGGGGTCCGCCGCGGCGCTCTGCGCGATGGCCAGGGCGCGGCGCATGGCCTGGTCATCGAGCTGGGCGCCGAGCGGCGCGAGGAACAGCCCCGTGGCCAGGACGACGACTCCGGCCGCGATGGCCAACTGGGCCAGCAGGATCTGCGAGACCGCCCGCTTGGGCAGCCCGAGGCGCCGAGCGCTGATGAGGGGGAACCGCATGGACAGCAACGGTAGGTCGGCCCCGGTGCGAGCGGAATGTCCGGGCGCCGTTCGTCGGGCACCCCGCTCCGTGCCCGGGCCATGGGCCATGGGTCATGGGCCCTTGCGGGTGACGCGGACGATACGGGTGTCGTGGCGGTCGGCGGCGGCGCCTCGTGCGCTGGCCAGAAAGGTTCACCGCCTCGCGGGCCCCGGCACGGCACCTCGCCGCGTTGTCGGACCGCGGGAGGACGCCGGGGGCGAGCTGCGGCCCTCCGCCGTGCGCCGCACCGGACGCTGCGAGCCGGCACACCTCTCCGGCCACAGCACTAGGGAATCGGGCGGGGCGGACGGGGGCCCCGGTAGTCGCCGCTCGGGCGCATGCGCAGCGGGCGCTCCTGGTACTCCTCCAGCGCGTGGGCGATCCAGCCCGCCGTGCGGGCCACCGCGAACACGGTCTCCCCGGCCTCGGCGGCCATCCCGCAGGCCAATGTCAGCACGGCCAGTGCCAGGTCCACATTGGCATGCAGACCGCCCTGACGGGCCATCACGGCAACCACCTCACGGGCCGCCGCCAGTGCGGGGGCGGCCTGTTCCAGCCCCTCCAGCCGGGCGAACAGCGCCGCCGCGCGGGGATCCTCACCCTGGTAGAGGCGGTGGCCCAGGCCCGGAACCCGGCGTCCCGCGCGCAGGTACTCAGCGACGACCGGCGCAGCGCCGCCCCGTTCCAGCACCTCCCCCAGCATCCGGTGCGCGAGCCGCCCGGCCGCCCCGTGCAGGGGTCCTTCGAGCGCGCCGAGCCCGGCGGACACCGCCGCGTAGGGATGCGCGCGCGCCGACGCCGCCACCCGTACGGCCAGCGTGGAGGCGGCCAGGTCGTGGTCGACCAGCAGTGTCAGGGCCAGGTCCAGGGCGGCGAGGGCATCCGGATCGGGCTCCCGCGGCGTCAGCCGGGACCACAGCTGCCGGGCGATCCGGCCGTCACCGGCCCACCCGGTGCCCACCGTCGGCAGAGCGCCGACCAGGGTCGGGATCAGGCAGCGCGCGGAGCCGAGAACGGCCTCCTCGGACAGGTCGAAGCGCAGTGGATCGGCCACCGCGGCGGCGGCGACCGCCACCCGCAGCCGGTCGATGGGGCCGCTGTGTGCCGGCAGGGCGTCCACCGTCCGGCGGGCGGCTTCCAGCACCTCCGGGGGAGCGGTGAACCGTGCCCCGGGGGTGACGGTTCCCGTCCAGAGCCACTCGGCGACCTCCTCGTAGCGGTACTGCGAGGCCAGGGCCACGGCGTCGACCCCGCGGAAGTAGTACCGGTCGGGTTCGATGAGCGTCAGCGACGTGCGGACGGACAGTTCACCGGCCGGCGGAGGGGCCGCCTCGCGCCGGCTCCGCCGGGCCAGCGCCGTCACCTCCGCAGGGTCGAAGCTGCTGCCGCGCCCCGCCGGATCACGTCGGCTGGTGAGCTGGCCCCGGCTGACGTAGGCGTACACGGTGGCCGGCTTCACGCCCAGCACCCGGGCCGCCTCCTGCGTGCTGAGCCGGCGTCCGCCGTCCGTCTGGTCACTCATGCCGCCCACCCTACAGATGGATCCGTATATTGATTAAATCAATATTGACAGTGATGGAATCCATCGTAGATGTTCGATGCATGAACACCATCGAAAGCACCGTCGAAGGACCGCGGGGCCTCGCGGGAGTCGTGGTCACCGACACCGTGCTGGGCGACGTCCGGGGCCGCGAGGGCTTCTACCACTACCGCCAGTACTCGGCCGTAGAGCTCGCCTCCTGCCGCAGCTTCGAGGACGTGTGGCACCTGATGTTCCGCGGCGAGCTCCCGGCGGACCCCGCCGAACGGGTCGCCTTCGCCGCCGAGACCGCCGCGCTGCGCCCGGTCCGCGAGGAGGTGCGGGCGGCCCTGCCGGACCTGGCCCGCGCCACCCGGCTGTCCGGCCCGCTCTCCGGGCTGCGCACCGCGCTCTCGCTGCTCGGTGCGTCCGCCGGCTTCCGGCCGGTGTACGACCTCACCCCCGAGCGCCGCGCGGCGGACGCGCTGGCCGCATGTGCCGCGGTGCCGACCCTCCTGACCGCCCTGTACCGGCTGGGCCGGGGGCTGGAGCCGGTCGAGCCGCGCGAGGACCTTCCGTACGCCGCCAACTACCTCTACATGATGACCGGCGAGGAGCCCGACCCCGCTCGGGCCCGTGCCGTCGAGCGGTACTTGATATCCACCGTCGACCACGGCTTCAACGCCTCGACGTTCACCGCACGGGTGATCGCCTCCACCGGTGCCGACGTCGCCGCCTGCCTGACCGGGGCCATCGGCGCGCTCTCCGGCCCGCTGCACGGGGGCGCCCCCAGCCGCGCCCTGGACACCCTCGACGCGATCGGGACCGTGGACCGCATCAGACCCTGGATCCGCGGGCGCGTCCTCGCGGGCGAGCGGATCATGGGGTTCGGGCACCCCGTCTACCGCACCGAGGACCCCCGTTCACGCATGCTGCGCGAGATCGCCCTCGGCTTCGGCGGGCCCCTCGTGGACTTCGCCGTAGAGGTCGAACGCCAGGTGGAGGAGATCCTCGCCGAACTCAAGCCGGGCCGTGAACTGCACACCAACGTGGAGTTCTACGCGGGTGTGGTCATGGAGCTGTGCGGGCTGCCGCGCGAGATGTTCACTCCGACCTTCTGCGCCGCCCGGGTCGTCGGCTGGAGCGCGAACATCCTGGAGCAGGCCACCGACTCCAAGATCATCCGTCCGGCCGCCCGGTACACGGGACCCACCCCGCCGCAGCCCGTTCCGCCGCCGCACTGACCGGGCCTGGATACGATCGACCGGGTGAACAGCAGGCAGCCCATCCCCGTCGTCGTCCTCGCCGGATTCCTCGGATCCGGGAAGACCACCATGCTGAACCACCTCCTCGCCAGCCGTGGAGGCACCCGCGTCGGCGTCGTCGTCAACGACTTCGGATCCATCGAGGTCGACGCGATGTCGGTGGCCGGCCAGGTCGGAGACTCGATGGTCTCCCTCGGCGGCGGCTGCCTGTGCTGCGCGGTGGACGGCAGCGAGCTGGACGCGTACCTGGAGAAGCTCTCCGCACCCGTCCACAGGATCGACGTGATCGTCATCGAGGCGAGCGGGCTGGCCGAGCCCCAGGAGATGATCCGCATGCTGGTGGCCAACGAGAACCCGGCCGTCCGGTACGGCGGCATGGTGCAGGTCGTGGACGCCGCGGAGTTCGACGCGACCCGGGTCCGGCACCCGGAGACCGACCGCCATCTCGCCGTCGCGGACCTGGTCGTGCTCAACAAGACCGACCGGGTCGACGCGGACGAACGGGCCCGGATCGAGAGCGCACTCGCCACGCTCTGCGCGCCGGGTACCCCGGTGGTGGGCGCCGCCCACGGCCGCATCGACCCGGAGCTGCTCTTCGACCGCAGGCCCTGGACCGAGACCCGGGGACAGCTGTCCTTTGAGGACCTGATCGCGGAGGCCGAGGGCCACGACCACCGCACCCACGCGCACGCCGCCTACGAGAGCACGGAGTTCACCTCGGAACAGGCCCTCTCCCCGCGCCGGTTCATGGACTTCCTCGACCGCCGCCCGGCCGGGCTCTACCGGATCAAGGGTTTCGTGTGGTTCGGAGTCCCGGGTCACGGGGAGTGCTACGAGATCCAGGCGGTCGGCCGCTTCCTCCGCTTCGCCCCGCGGCCCTGGGGGCGGGGCGAAGCACGCCTGACGCAGCTGGTCCTGATCGGCTCGGGCACCGACGGCCAAGGTCTGGTGAGGGAGTTGGCGGCCTGCCGTGAGCAGAGCCCCCAGGACGTGAACCCCGAGACCATGTGGGGCGTGCTGCGGTACGTCGACCGGCCCGGGCCGGAAGGGGAGGACACCCCCGGCCCGGAGGAGGGCGACGCCCCCGGGGCGGACGGGAGCGACGTCCCCGGGCCGGACTCGCCCGGGACAACCCGGATGTATTGACCCGCGGCGCCGGCCCCGGTCCTTCCCCTACGCGCCGTCCGAGAAGACGTGGACGCCCCACCAGCCGGAGGCGTCCCGGTACATGCCCACACCGACCTCGGTGAACTCCGGATTGACCTGGCCCTTGTAGTGGCCGGGGCTGTGCCGCCACATCGACTGGAACTTCTCGGCGGCTTCCTGGGCGGTCATCGAGGCATCGCTCCACCAGACGATGTTCTCGCCCGTCCAGGTGCGCGAGCCGGTCTTCAGGTGCGCGCGGTCCCGGTCGGAGGAGTGGCCGAACCCGTTCTTGCTCATGTGCTCGGCCCAGGTGCGGGCGAAGGTGCTGAGGTCCTGTTTGAGCGCGAGCGGAGGCCTCCCGACGGTGGCCCGTTCGCCGTTCAGCAAGCGCAGGGACAACGACTCGGCCACCTGGACGTCCTGGGTCGAGGTGCGGGCGCCCGCAATCTTCGGGTCCGGCCCCACCGGACCGGTCCCCGAAGGGGCGCGGGTCGGCTGCGCGGACCGCTCCTGCTTCGCGGACCGCCCGGACGACGGTTCGGCCGACGCGGCACGCGCAGGGGACGCGGCGGTGGTGGCACTCGCGCTCGGCGTCGCCGAGGCCGTGGGGGTCCCCTCCGCCGCAGCGGCGGTGGGTGAGGCCGGGTCGGCCGACGGCTCACCCAGGGGGCCCGGGCCGACGGCGTCGGAGGACGGGGTCGAGGACGACGCCGTCGCCGCGGTGCGGGCAGGGGCATCGGCGGATATGAGGGTGTACGCACTCCCGGCCCCGGTCAGCAGGACCACAGTGGCGACCGCTGCCGGCACGGGCATCTTCCTGCGGGCCCGGCGGCGGCCACCGGTCACCCGGCCCGCGTGGCGAGGCCCGGAAGGCAGGCCCGTCCCCGCCGTGTCGACCGTCGCCCGGTCCCCGTCCTGTCCGAACTCGTCGTCGCGCAATTGCATCGCATCTCCTCAGAGGTGTGACGGCCCACTCGGCCTGACACATGAGGAGACCTGCGGGGCGGGCGGCGATAACACTTTCTCCGCGTGATCCGCGTGATCCGCGTGATCCGGCCGGATCCGCGCCGACCCGGCTGCGTCGGCCCCGTCGGAGCCGTCCGGGTACGCCGCCTCGCCGGTGGGGCGGGCGGGGCACGCGGGCCGCGGTCCCGGTCCGCCCCTACGCGACCTCGACGCCGTAGTCGCGCAGCAGGTCCTCCAGGCCGCCCCGGTAGCCCTTGCCGCCGATCACGAAGTCCCAGTCGCCGTTGGACCGGCGCCGGAAGGAGCCGAGCACCAGCGCGGTCTCTCCGGCCCGGCCGTCGGAGACCTCCAGCCGACCCGCCTCGGCGCCCGACGCGTCCAGGAGCCGGATCCGGGCGTCGGTGAATCCGGCCAGGTCGGCGTGCGGATCGGCCTCCGGGTCGATGGCGGCCACGAGCACCAGCCGGTCGACCCCGGATGGCAAGGCGTCGAAGGAGACCTCAAGTGCCGCCTTGTCCGGCGCCGCGTGTGCCCGCGTCCGTACCGAACCGTCGGGCGTGCACGGGTTGTTGAAGAACACGAAGTGGTCCTCGCTCAGCACCCGGCTGCCGGCGCAGACGAGGGCGCACACGTCCAGCGCGACCCGCCCCGACCAGGTCATGCCCAGCACGTTGTGGTCGGCCGGCGGGGCGGGCTCGGCAGCGCGCTGTGCCGGTACCGGGGCCGCCGGACCGCTGCCGAGGCGCCCGCGCAGCCCGTACTGGTGCAGGAGTTCCACCAGCCGGTCGCCGGGAACCAGCTCCAGCGGCTTGCCGTTGGAGAAGGTGTACGACGTCGGTCCGAAGGACGAGGTGGTGACCAGCACCCCCTTGTTCGCGCCCTTGTCCTGGACTGTGCCGTACAGGTCCCGTACCGCCGTGGGCGGCACGGTGTTGCGGTAGCGCTTGACCTGGACCACGATCCGTCCGCCCGTGATCGGGGAGGGGTCGTTCGCCTCGATGTCCACACCTCCGTCGCCGGACCGCTGCGTGGTCAGCGCCTCCATGCCCATCGCCCGGAAGAGCTCCGCCACCAGGTTCTCGAAGGCGATCGGGTCCATGACGAAGAGGTCGGGCTCCTCGTCCTCGGCCGCGTCCCCGCCGTGGCTGACGACTCCGCCGCCGACCTCGTCGGGCCTGCGCCCCGGCCGTACGGCCGTCAACTGGTCGGGCCGCGCCGACAGCTGCCCCCGCAGCCCCTCCAGCAGGCAGTCCACCGCGCTGACCTGTTCCAGCCGGAGCCCCGCGAAGGCGGTGCGGGCGGTCGACACCGAGGCGAGCACGATCCGCGCCTCCTGCCCCGTCACCGGATCGTGGTCGTCCACGAACCCGTTGACCACGACGGACTCCAGCGCGCCGAACTCGTCCGCCGCGTACAGCTCGCGCACCACCAGCAGCAGGCACTGTGCCAGCAGGTCGCGGTAGAGCGCGCGTCGCTGCGTCACCGGGCGGGCCGTCTCCCGGTCCTGGTCCGTGCTGGGCATGTACCGCACCGACTTGGCCTCGGGCACCACCCGGAAGCCCGGCAGCTGCCAGTCCAGCACCAGCTCGCGCGTGCCCGGGTCGTACGCGGCCGCCAACTGCCTCGGCAGTGCCTCGGGCCAGGCGGTGGACGCGTAGAGGGCTGCCGAGAAGTACTCCACGGCCGCATCCGGGTCGCCCGCGCGCAGCGACCGGGCCAGTTCGGCGAGGCCGTCGTTGTGCTCCCGGATCCCCGCGAGCTGCTGCGCCGCCCACTGGTCGTACTGCTGTCGGTACGCGGCCAGTTGCTGCTGCCGCTGCATCTCCGCGGCATGCGCCGCCTGCCAGGCCTGGGTGTAGCGGGCGTGCGCCTCGCGCTCCGCCTGTGCCCGGCGGTGCGAGCCGAGCGTCCAACCGGTGTTCTGCTGCTGGAACTGCTCCAGGCGCGGCATCGGCAGCGGATGCGCGAGGTTCCCCGGGGCGAAGGGCTCCAATCGCTCCGGTCTGACCAGCGCGGCCGTACGGAACGCCGGAGCCCGGCAGCCTGCCGCCAGCAGCCCCTGCAGGGCGGCGACCTCCGCCTCGATGCGCTCGGTGCGCCGTCGTGCCTCGGCCTCGCGGTGCTGCCGGTAGGCGGCCTGCTGCTCGCGCTGTCCCCGGGCCGCCTCGCGCTCGTACGCCCGTTGCCGGCGTTCCGCCTCGCGGTGCTGGATCAGCTGTGTCTGCTGCATCCGGCGCTGGGCCTCGGCCCAGTCCCCGATCAACCCGCCCGACCGACGACTCATCAGCTCTGTGTTCTCCCGCCCCACCCGACAGTGCCAAGAGGGAAGACACTAGTCGCCGTTCGGGTGGTACGTCCCCCCGACGTACCACCCGAACGGCCCGCAATCCCTACAACGCGGGTCCCGCCAGCGTCGCCACGGCGGCCGGCAGGGCCGCCCCCGACCCGTCCCGGCGCGGGTCCGGGGTCGGCAGCTCGGCCGGAGCGCCGTTCGCCGCGGCCGCGCGGGCGGGTGCGCCGCCCGCCCAGGCGAGGACCAGCAGGTCCTCGCCCTTCAGGAACCGCTGGCAGCGCACGCCGCCGGTGGCCCGACCCTTGCGCGGGTACTGGTCGAACGGGGTGAGCTTCCCGGACAGCACCGAGTCGTCCAGGGTCCCGTGCGAGCCGGCCACCGTGAACACCACGGCGTCCCGGCCCGGGTCGACGGCCGAGAAGTGGATCACCTTGGCGTTCTGGGAGAGCTTGATGCCCGCCATACCGCCCGCCGGGCGGCCCTGCGGGCGCACCTGGCCGGCGGGGTAGCGCAGCAGCTGGGCGTCGTCGGTGATGAAGACCAGGTCCTCCTCACCCGTGCGCAGCTCGACCCCGCCCACGATCCGGTCGCCCTCCTTGAGGGTGATGACCTCCAGCTCGTCCTTGTTGGCCGGGTAGTCCGGCACGACCCGCTTGACCACGCCCTGCTCCGTGCCCAGCGCCAGGCCCTGCGAGGACTCGTCCAGTGAGGTCAGGCAGACCACCTTCTCGTCCGCCTCCAGTCCGGAGAGGAACTCCGAGACCGGCGCGCCCCCCGCCAGGTTGGGTGCGGCGTGCGTGTCCGGCAGCTGCGGCAGGTCGATCACCGAGAGCCGCAGCAGTCGGCCGGCGGAGGTGACCACGCCGACGTCCGCCCGCGCGGTCGCCGCCACCTGCGAGACGATCAGGTCGTGCTTGGCCCGGGCGCCGCCCTCGTCCTGGGGTAGCGGGTCGCCGTTCGCCGTACGGGCCAGCAGGCCCGTCGAGGACAGCAGCACCCGGCACGGGTCGTCCGCGACCTCCAGCGGCACGGCGGCCACCGCGGTGCCCGCCGACTCCAGCAGGACGGTGCGCCGCTCGGTGCCGAACTTCTTCGCGACGGCGGCCAGTTCCGCGGAGACCAGCTTGCGCAGCTCGTTGTCGGACTCCAGGATGCCGGTCAGCTCGTCGATCTCGCCCGTCAGCCGGTCGCGCTCGGACTCCAGCTCCAGGCGGTCGAACTTGGTGAGCCGGCGCAGCGGGGTGTCGAGGATGTACTGGGTCTGCGTCTCGCTGAGCGAGAACCGCTCCACGAGCCGCGCCTTGGCCTGGGCGGAGTTCTCGCTGTCGCGGATGAGCCGGATGACCTCGTCGATGTCGATGAGGGCCACCAGCAGGCCCTCGACGAGGTGCAGCCGGTCCCGGCGCTTGGTGCGGCGGAACTCGCTGCGCCGCCGGACGACCTCGAAGCGATGGTCGAGGTAGACCTCCAGCAGCTCCTTGAGGCCGAGGGTGAGCGGCTGCCCGTCCACCAGCGCGACGTTGTTGATGCCGAAGGACTCCTCCATCGGCGTCAGCTTGTAGAGCTGTTCCAGCACGGCCTCCGGGTGGAAACCGTTCTTGATCTCGATGACCAGGCGCAGGCCGTGGGCGCGGTCGGTGAGGTCCTTGACGTCGGCGATGCCCTGGAGCTTCTTGGAGCCGACCAGGTCCTTGATCTTCGCGATGACCTTCTCGGGACCCACCGTGAAGGGCAGTTCGGTGACGACCAGGCCCTTGCGGCGCGCCGTGACGTTCTCCACGGCCACCGTCGCGCGGATCTTGAAGGAGCCGCGGCCGTTCTCGTAGGCGTCCTTGATGCCCGAGAGGCCGACGATCCGGCCGCCGGTGGGCAGGTCGGGACCCGGTACGAAGCGCATCAGCGCGTCCAGGTCCGCGTGCGGGTACCGGATCAGGTGGCGGGCCGCCGCGACGACCTCGCCGAGGTTGTGCGGGGGCATGTTGGTCGCCATGCCGACTGCGATCCCGGACGCGCCGTTGACCAGCAGGTTCGGGTAGGCGGCGGGGAGCGCGACCGGCTCCTGTTCCTGGCCGTCGTAGTTGGCGGTGAAGTCGACGGTGTCCTCGTCGATCGACTCCGTCATCAGCGACGTGGCATCGGCCATGCGGCACTCGGTGTAGCGCATCGCGGCCGGCGGGTCGTCGTTGCCGAGCGAGCCGAAGTTGCCGTGGCCGTCGACCAGCGGCAGCCGCATCGAGAACGGCTGGGCCATGCGTACGAGGGCGTCGTAGATCGAGGCGTCGCCGTGGGGGTGGAGCTTGCCCATCACCTCGCCGACGACACGGGCGCACTTGACGTACCCGCGGTCGGGGCGCAGGCCCATCTCGTTCATCTGGTACACGATGCGCCGGTGCACCGGCTTCATGCCGTCCCGTGCGTCGGGCAGGGCACGGGAGTAGATCACCGAGTACGCGTACTCGAGGAAGGAGCCCTGCATTTCGTCGACGACGTCGATGTCGAGGATCTTCTCCTCGAAATCCTCCGGCGGCGGGGTCTTCGTGCTGCGGCGGGCCATCGCTGCGCGGCTCCTTAACCAAGAATGGGATGTGCTGGGTGTCTGGCTGGTCTGGCGGGGTCTGGCTGGGTCCTGCCGAGGTCCGGCGGGACGTACGACGCGGACCATTGTGTCCCGAGCGACCGACAACGCCGACTCCGACCCAGGTCTGGCCCGGGAACTTATCCGGTGGCCGACGCGCTTGCATACAGTGGCAGGTCTGACGGAAATCTCTGCATCGCGATCGAAGGGACCACATGCCCATGGGTCACACGGCCACAGCCCAGGCCGGCTCCGGCGGCCTGACAGCGACCGAGCACCGGCTGGCCAACGGCCTGCGCGTGGTGCTGTCCGAGGACCACCTGACCCCGGTCGCCGCGGTCTGCCTCTGGTACGACGTCGGCTCGCGCCACGAAGTCAAGGGGCGTACCGGTCTGGCTCACCTCTTCGAGCACCTGATGTTCCAGGGCTCGGCGAGCGTACCGGGCAACGGCCACTTCGAGCTGGTCCAGGGCGCCGGCGGCTCCCTCAACGGCACCACCAGCTTCGAGCGCACCAACTACTTCGAGACGATGCCGACCCACCAGCTGGAGCTCGCACTCTGGCTGGAGGCGGACCGGATGGGCTCGCTGCTGGCCGCCCTGGACGACGAGTCCATGGAGAACCAGCGCGACGTCGTCAAGAACGAGCGCCGCCAGCGCTACGACAACGTCCCCTACGGCACCGCCTTCGAGCGGCTGACCGCCCTCGCCTACCCCGAGGGCCACCCGTACCACCACACCCCGATCGGCTCCATGGCCGACCTGGACGCCGCGTCCCTGGAGGACGCGCGCGCCTTCTTCCGCACCTACTACGCGCCCAACAACGCCGTGCTGTCGGTCGTCGGGGACATCGACCCGGAAAAGACGCTCGCCTGGATCGAGAAGTACTTCGGCACCATCCCCGCCCACGACGGCAAGCAGCCGCCCCGCGACGGCTCGCTGCCCGACGTCATCGGGAAGCAGCTGCGCGAGGAGATCGTCGAGGAGGTCCCGGCACGCGCGCTGATGGCCGCCTACCGGCTGCCGCACGACGGTACCCGCGAGTGCGACGCGGCCGACGTGGCACTGACCATCCTGGGCGGCGGCGAGTCCTCGCTGCTGCACAACCGGCTGGTGCGCCGCGACCAGACGGCCGTCGCCGCCGGCTTCGGCATGCTCCGCCTGGCCGGGGCGCCGTCGCTGGGCTGGCTGGACGTGAAGACCTCCAGCGGGGTCGAGATCCCCGCCATCGAGGCGGCCGTCGACGAGGAGCTCGCGCGGTTCGCCGCGGAGGGCCCGACCGCCGAGGAGATGGAGCGCGCCCAGGCGCAGCTGGAGCGCGAGTGGCTGGACCGGCTGAGCACGGTGGCCGGCCGCGCCGACGAACTGTGCCGGTACGCGGTGCTGTTCGGAGACCCGCAGCTGGCCCTCACCGCCGTCCAGCGGGTCCTCGACATCACCGCCGAGGAGGTGCAGGCCGTGGCCGCGGCCCGGCTGCGCCCGGACAACCGCGCGGTCCTCGTCTACGAGCCGCTCGCGGTGGACGGGGCCGAGGGCGAAGAGAACGCCGACAGCGACGAGAACGAGGGGGCGGAGCAGTGAGCGACACCGCAGCCGTCACGATGACCTTCCACCCGCGCCCGCAGGCCGGCGAGCCGCAGCCGTGGGCCTTCCCGGCCCCTGAGCGCGGGACGCTGCCCAACGGGCTGACCCTGCTGCGCTGCCACCGCCCGGGCCAGCAGGTCGTCGCGGTCGAGATCAACCTCGCCGCGCCCCTCGACGCGGAGCCCGAGGGCCTGGACGGCGTGGCGACGATCATGGCGCGGGCCCTGTCGGAGGGCACCGACAAGCACACCGCCGAGGAGTTCGCAGCCGAGCTGGAGCGCTGCGGGGCCACGCTCGACGCGCATGCCGACCACCCCGGCCTGCGGGTCTCCCTGGAGGTTCCGGCCTCCCGGCTGGCCAAGGCGCTGGGTCTGCTCGCCGAGGCGCTGCGCGCCCCCGCGTTCGCCGACGCCGAGGTCGACCGGCTCGTGCGCAACAGGCTCGACGAGATCCCGCACGAGCTGGCCAACCCGCAGCGCCGCGCCGCCAAGCAGCTCTCCAAGGAGCTCTTCCCGGCGTCCCTGCGGATGTCCCGGCCGCGCCAGGGCACCGAGGAGACGGTCGCCCGGATCGACTCCGCCGCCGTGCGCGCCTTCTACGAGGCCCATGTACGCCCCGCCACCGCCACCGCGGTGGTCGTCGGCGACCTGACCGGCATCGACCTCGACGCCGTGCTGGCCGACACCCTGGGCGCCTGGACCGGGGACACCGCCGAGGCGCGCCCCGTGCCGCCGGTGACCGCCGACGACACCGGCCGCGTGGTCATCGTCGACCGGCCCGGCGCGGTCCAGACGCAGCTGCTGATCGGCCGCATCGGGCCGGACCGCCACGACCGGGTCTGGGCGGCCCAGGTGCTGGGCACGTACTGCCTCGGCGGCACCCTCACCTCCCGTCTGGACAAGGTGCTGCGCGAGGAGAAGGGGTACACCTACGGCGTGCGGGCCTTCGGCCAGGTGCTGCGCTCCACCGCCGACGGCAAGGGGGCCTCCATGCTCGCCATCAGCGGCTCGGTCGACACCCCCAACACCGGACCGGCGCTGGAGGACCTCTGGAAGGTGCTGCGCACCCTCGCGGAGGGCGGCCTGACCGACGCCGAACGCGATGTGGCCGTGCAGAACCTGGTGGGCGTGGCCCCGCTGAAGTTCGAGACGGCCGCCTCGGTCGCCGGCACCCTGGCCGACCAGGTCGAGCAGGAGCTCCCGGACGACTACCAGGGGCAGCTGTACGCGCAGTTGGCCGCAACCGGCACGGTGGAGGCCACCACGGCCGTCGTGCAGGCCTTCCCGGCGGACCGGCTGGTCACGATCCTGGTGGGTGACGCCGCGCTGATCGAGGAGCCCGTGCGGGCCCTCGGGATCGGTGAGGTCTCGGTCGTCACCAACTGAGGCCGCGGGCGCCCGGAATGACGGGCAACTGACGCATCGGGCAAGGGGTTCCGGCGGAAACCGCCGGAACCCCTTTTGTCCGTTTAGTGGTGAGGTTGCTTGTATGCGGTGTGGCGTACGCAACAAAAAGGCGCGTCTGTTTGGCGATTGACTGATGATCCGCCTAGCGTCAGGCGTGCTGTCCGTCAGTTGTGCCCGCCGCACCCGCGGCACCGGACAGCGATCGCCGAGTCCCCGTCAGGCGCGAGCCTGGGGAGCCGGGGACCCACATCAGTCCCTGGGGTGAATCGGACCCCCTCGCAAGAGGAAGTCCGTAGGAGACCTTCCTGCTCCGAACCCGTCAGCTAACCCGGTAGGCGAGAAGGAAGGAAAGGATCAAACCCTTCATGGCGTTTGGCAGTCGTCCCGCTGGTACCGGCAAGCACCGTGGTTCCAGCCGCCTGAGCAAGAAGACCGCCGGCTACGCCGGTATCGCCGCGATCGCCACCACGGGTGTGGTCGGCTCCCTCGCCGCCCCGGCCTTCGCCGCGGACAACCACAGCAGCTCCGCACCGGAGAACGGGCTCGGTGCCGTCCTCGTCGCCGAGGACCTTGCGGGCGACATCACCGACCAGGCCGTCTCCCAGCAGCGCGCCGCCGAGCACGCCGCCGCCCAGGAGCAGGCCGAGGCCGCCGCCAAGCAGCAGGCCGCCGAGGCCAAGCGCCTCGCCGAGGCCAAGGCGAAGGCCGAGCGCGAGGCCGCCGAGCGCGCCGCGCGCGAGGAGGAGCGCAAGCGCCTCAACACCTTCGTCTCGCCGCTGGACGACTCCTACGTCAGCACCCAGTACCGGGCGGGCGGCGGCATGTGGTCCTCCGGCAGCCACACCGGCATCGACTTCCACGCCGCGTCCGGCACCTCGGTCCACGCGGTGGGCTTCGGTACGGTCGTCGAGGCAGGCTGGGGCGGCGCGTACGGCAACAACGTCGTGATCAAGCACAACGACGGCACCTACACGCAGTACGGCCACATGTCCTCGCTGAACGTCACCGTCGGCCAGCAGGTCACCCCGGGCCAGCAGATCGGCCTGTCGGGCTCCACCGGCAACTCCAGCGGCCCGCACCTGCACTTCGAGGCCCGCACCGGCTCGCAGTACGGCTCGGACATCGACCCGATCGCGTACCTGCGCTCGCACGGCGTCAGCCTCTGACCCTCCGCGCCGCCCGTCGGCCCCGGCGCACGAAGCACAGCTCCACGAAGACCCCGCCTCCCGAGCCGGGGTCTTCGTGTTTTTGTGCTTCGGCGCAATGTTTCGGATTCCTGCCCGCTCTCGAAATTTTGCTGTGCTGCAATAGAGTCGTTGTGTGCGCGGCTGCGCGCACGGGGGTTGGCGGTCGGAATTAGACGGAGGTTCGGTCTTGCGTATTCCTGCGCACGCGGTATGCACGGCAATTCGCGACGACATCGTCTCCGGGGTGTTCGAACCGGGCGGTCGGCTGACCGAGGAGGTGCTGGCCCGCCGGTACGGGGTCTCGCGCGTCCCGGTCCGCGAAGCCCTCCGGACGTTGGAGTCCGAGGGCTTCGTGACCACGCGGCGGCACGCGGGGGCCTGCGTGGCCGAACCGACCGCCCAGGAGGCGGCGGATCTGCTGGAGCTGCGGATGCTGCTGGAGCCGCTGGCCGCGGCCAGGGCCGCCCGGCGCCGCACGGACGCGCACCTCAAGGTGCTGCGGGGGCTGGTCAGGCTCGGCCAGGAGCGAACCAGGCGGGGCCAGGGCGAGGACCTGCGGGCGCTGGGTGGCTGGTTCCACGAGACGCTGGCGCAGGCCTCCGGAAGCCCCGGATTGATCGCGCTTCTCACGCAGATGCGGCACAAGGTGGCGTGGATGTTCGTGGTGGAGGCGCCCGCCCGGCCTGCGGAGTCCTGGGCGGAGCACGGCGCGATCGTGGACGCGGTGGCCCGCGGGGACGCCGAGCGGGCGCGGACGCTGGCCGCGGTCCACGCCGACCGGGCGGCCGCCGCGCACCGGCTGCGGCAGCGCCCGGCGGTGAGGACTTCGCAACCTGCCGTAAACATGTCGAGCCTACGGCATTAACAAGAGCCGTATACAAAGGACGGAATCACGCGAATTCGGTGCGCGATTCAATATGCCCGGCCGAATTATGTGGAGCGGGCGGAATGCCGCGCGATGCGGTCGGGTCGGCCGCTTTTCGTCGGGCGGAATTTCCCCGGGGCCGGTCTCGTCGGCCCGGGCGCCGCACCACGCCGAAGCCGCGACCCCGTGGGGCCGCGGCTTTGCCGTACGCGGGGTGCGGGATGAACCCGAAGGGTCTCAGACGGTCTCGGGGAGCTCTTCGAGGCCCTCGGCGACCAGCTTCGCGAGGCGGTCCAGTGCGGCTTCCGCGCCCTCGGCCTCGGAGGCGAGGACGATCTCCTCGCCGCCCTGGGCGCCCAGGCCCAGTACCGCCAGCATGGAGGCGGCGTTGACGGGGTCGCCGCCGGACTTCGCGATGGTCACCGGGACGCCGGAAGCGGTCGTCGCACGGACGAAGATCGAGGCGGGACGAGCGTGCAGGCCCTCGGCCCAACCGACGTTGACGCGGCGCTCTGCCATGGTGATGCCCTTCAGGTTCTTACGGTTGTCTAGACCAGTCTCTCACGGCATCCCGCATGCTCCGACCGACCTTCGGCCTGAATTCCGCCGCTCGCCGACGCTCCCCAGCTTGCACCGTTTTGTCACTTCTTGTCTCCTGCGCCGCGCGAGCGCTGTCCGGCCCGGTCCGGCCGTAAGGTAGGCGCATGACCATAGAGTCGGACCTGTCCTACCCGGCCCACTGGGAAGCCGACGTCGTCCTCCGCGACGGCGGCACCGCCCGGATCAGGCCCATCACCACCGAGGACGCCGGCCGGCTCGTCAGCTTCTACGAGCTGGTCTCGGAGGAGTCGAAGTACTACCGCTTCTTCGCGCCCTACCCCCGCCTCTCCGCCCGCGACGTGCACCGCTTCACCCACCACGACTACGTGGACCGGGTGGGCCTCGCCGCGACCGTCGGCGAGGAGTTCATCGCCACCGTCCGCTACGACCGCATCGGCGCCGACGGCCGACCCGCCTCCGCTCCCGCCGACGAGGCGGAGGTGGCCTTCCTTGTGCAGGACGCCCACCAGGGCCGCGGGGTCGCTTCCGCACTCCTCGAACACATCGGCGCGGTGGCCCGCGAGCGCGGCATCCGCAGGTTCGCCGCCGAGGTGCTGCCCGCCAACACCAAGATGATCAAGGTGTTCACGGACGTCGGCTACGAGCAGCGGCGCAGCTTCGAGGACGGCTCCGTCCACCTCACCCTCGACCTCGAACCCACCGCCGAGTCGCTCGCCGTGCAGCGCGCCCGGGAACAGCGCGCCGAGGCCCGCTCCGTGCAGCGTCTGCTGGCCCCCGGCTCGGTGGCCGTCGTCGGAGTCAGCCGGTCCGGCGCGGGCGTGGGCGCGGCCGCGCTGCGCAACCTGCGCGACAGCGGCTTCCACGGACACCTCTACGCCGTCAACGAGGCCGTCACGCGCGACCTCCTCGACGGGGTGCGGGCCTACCGCTCCGTCGGGGCCATCGGCGCCCCCGTCGACCTCGCGGTGATCGCGGTCCCGGCCGACCGGGTCCCCGACGCGGTCGCGGCCTGCGGCGAACACGGCGTGCAGGGGCTCGTCGTCCTCTCCGCCGGATACGGGGACAGCGGCCCGGCCGGACTGGCCCGCCAGCGCGAGTTGCTGCGGCAGGTGCGCTCGTACGGGATGCGGCTCATCGGACCCAACGCCTACGGGGTGATCAACACCGCCCCGGAGGTGGAGCTCAACGCCTCGCTCACCCCCGCACCGATGCCGGTGCGCGGCCGGACCGGTCTGTTCACGCAGTCCGGGGCGATCGGGATCGCCCTGCTCTCGGCGCTGCTCCGGCGCGGCGAAGGCCTGTCCTCCTTCGTCTCCGCCGGGAACCGGGCCGACGTCTCCGGCAACGACATCCTCCAGTACTGGTACGAGGACGAAGCGACCGACGTCGCCCTGCTGTACCTCGAAACCCTCGGCAACCCGAGGAAGTTCACCCGCCTCGCCCGCCGGACGGCGGCCGTCAAGCCGGTGGTCGTCGCCAAGGGCGGCCGGCACACCCCCGCCGGGCACGTCGTCCCCGGCACCCGGCTGTCGGAGGACACCGTCTCCGCCCTGCTGCGGCAGGCCGGCGTGATCCGGGTCGACACGGTCACCGAGCTGGTGGACGTGGGCCTGCTGCTGGCCTCGCAACCGCTGCCCGCCGGCCCCCGGATCGCGATCCTCGGCAACTCCGAGTCGCTCGGGGTCCTGACCTACGACGCCTGCCTGAACCAGGGCCTGAAGCCGCTGCCGCCCCTGGACCTGACGACCGCCGCCTCCCCCGAGGACTTCCGCACCGCGCTGGCCGCCGCCCTCGCCTCCGACGACTGCGACGCAGTCGTCGTCACCGCCATTCCGTGGGTCAGCGAGCACGCCCTCGCCGACGACCTGGCCGACGCGCTCCGTGAGGCGGTCGCCGGGGCTCCCGGCAAGCCCGTGGCGGTCGTGCACGTGGAACTGGCCGAGCTGGTGCGGGCCCTGTCCGCGCCCCGCGGACCCGCCGCCGGGTCGCCGGACCGCTCCGCCGGGGACAGCCCCTGGACCCCGGCCGCCCTGGCGGCGACCGCTCCCGCCACCGCCGACCCGGAGCGGATCCCCAGCTATCCCGCCGCCGAGCGCGCCGTGAAGGCCGTCGCGGAGGCCGTGCGCTACGGCCAGTGGCGGCGGGCCCTCGCCGACGCCGGCCAGGTCCCCGAGTACGAGGACATCGACGAGGCCGGCGCCGCGACCCAGCTCGCCGCCCTGCTCGCGGACGTCGACGGCGGGGCCGTACTGACCCTGAGCGACGGGGACGCCCGCGAGCTGCTCGCCCGCTACGGCATCCAGGTCCTGCCCACCCTTCCCGCACCCAGTCCCGACGCGGCCGTCCGGGCGGCCGCCGTCCTGGGCTACCCGGTCGCCCTCAAGACCACCGCCCCGCACCTGCGCCACCGCGCGGACCTGGGCGGCGTACGGCTCGACCTGACGGGCGAGGCCGAGCTGAGGCGTTCGTACGAGGAGCTCACCGACGCCCTGGGCAAGCCGGCCGAGCTCCGGCCCGTGGTCCAGGCCATGGTGCCGCGGGGCGTGGACACCGTCGTCCGGTCCGTGATCGACCCGGCCGCGGGCGCCGTCCTGTCCTTCGGGCTCGCCGGGGTGGCCTCCGAGCTGCTCGGCGACACCGCCCACCGGCTGGTCCCGGCCACCGACCGGGACGCCGCCGGACTGATCCGGTCCATCCGGGCGGCACCCCTCCTCCTGGGCTGGCGGGGCAGCGATCCGGTCGACACCCCCGCCCTGGAGGAAGTGCTCCTGCGGCTGTCCCGGCTCGTCGACGACCATCCCGAGGTGATCGGTGTCAGCCTGGAGCCCGTCGTCGCCGCCGTCGAGGGGGTCTCCGTCCTCAGCGCCACCGTCCAGGTCGCCCACCCGCCCGTCCGGAGTGATCTCGGGCCGCGGACCCTCCCCAGCTACTGAGTGGGTACGGCCACCGGGCGGGTACGGCGCGGCAGGAAGGCACCCGGGGGGCCTTACCATTGACCCCATGGCGAAATCCGGTACGACGACCCAGGGGCTGCGCACGGCGATCGAGCGCAGCGGCTACTACCCGGCCCTCGTGGCCGAGGCGGTGGAGGCCGCGGTGGGCGGCGAGCCGATCGCGTCGTACCTGGTCCACCAGGAGACGACCTTCGACTCCAACGAGGTGCGCCGCCACGTCACCGTGCTGGTCCTGACCGGCAACCGCTTCATCGTCAGCCACACCGACGAACAGGCCGCCGACGCAGGGTCCCCGTCCCCGTACGCGACGACCTCCACCGAGTCGGTCAAACTCTCCAGCATCTCCTCCGTGGTGCTGAGCCGCGTCGTCGCCAATCCGGAGTCCTACACCCCCGGCACCCTGCCCCGTGAGGTCGTCCTGACCATCGGCTGGGGCGCGGTCTCGCGGATCGATCTGGAGCCGGCCGCCTGCGGCGACCCCAACTGCGACTCCGACCACGGCTACACCGGCAACTCCACAGCCGACGACCTCAGCCTGCGGGTCAGCGAGGCCGGCGACGGACCGGAGGCGGTGCGCCAGACCCTGCTCTTCGCGCAGGCCCTCTCCGAGGCGACCGCGGCGACCTCCGCCACCTCCGCCCGCTGATGGTGTATTCCGCACCGCAAGACTGGACCGAGCCGGAGCTGCTGGACCTGGCCGGCGCACCCGTCCCGGAGTACGGTGCCGGGTCGCTCGCCGACCTGCTGCCGACGCTCGTGGCCGGGCAGGGCGTGCCCGGCTACGCCCCCGCCATCGCCGAGCTGACCCCGGCCGACCGCAACTGCGTGTTCCTCGTCGACGGCATGGGCTGGGAGCAGATCAAGGCCCACGCGGACGAGGCGCCCTACCTCGCCTCCCTCCTCGGCAGTTCGCGCGGCGGCACCGGGCGCCCGATCACCGCGGGATTCCCGGCGACCACCGCCACCTCGCTGGCCTCCGTCGGCACCGGGCTGCCGCCGGCCCGCCACGGCCTGCCCGGCTACGCCGTGCGCAACCCGGCCACCGGCGAGCTGATGAACCAGCTCCGCTGGCACCCGTGGACGCCGCCGAAGCCGTGGCAGCCGTACCCGACGGTCTTCCAGGAGGCCGACAGGGCGGGCGTGGCGACCGCCCAGGTGTCCTCGCCCGCCTTCCAGACCACCCCGCTGACCAAGGTGGCACTCAGCGGCGGCACCTTCCTGGGCCGGATGACCGGTGAGGAGCGGATGGACGTGGCCGCCGAACGCCTCGCGGCCGGTGACCGCTCGCTCGTCTACACCTACTACAGCGAGCTCGACGGGGCCGGCCACCGGCACGGCGTGGACTCGGACGCCTGGCGCGGGCAGCTGATGTACGTGGACCGGCTGGTCCAGCGGCTCGCGGAGCAGCTGCCGCCGCGCACCGCGCTGTACGTGACCGCCGACCACGGCATGGTCGACGTCCCCTTCGACGAGGACGCCCGGATCGACTTCGACGAGGACTGGGAACTGGGCGCGGGTGTCGCCCTGCTCGGCGGCGAGGGCCGCGCCCGGCACGTGTACGCGGTGCCGGGCGCGGAAGCCGACGTGCTGACCGTGTGGCGCGAGGTGCTCGGGGACCGCTTCTGGGTCGCGAGCCGCGAGGAGGCCCTGGAGCTGGGCTGGTTCGGTCCGCCGGGGGAGTGCGACGAGCGTGTCCTCGGCCGGATCGGCGACGTGGTCGCGGCGGCCCATGCCGACGTCGCGATCACCGCTTCCCGCAACGAGCCCAACGAGTCGGCCCTCGCCGGAATGCACGGCTCCATGACTGCCGCGGAACAGCTCGTACCGCTCCTCGAAATCCGCACCTGACCCGTCCCCGCCCGCCGAGCCGCCCCCGATCCGCCCACGACCCGAAAGGTCCGTACTTCCCATGCCCGAGCTGGTGTTCTTCTCCGGAACGATGGACTGCGGAAAGAGCACTCTGGCGCTCCAGATCACGCACAACCGCTCGGCCCGGGGCCTCCAGGGCGTGATCTTCACCCGCCAGGACCGTGCCGGCGAGGGCAAGCTGTCCTCGCGCCTGGGCCTGGTTACCGAAGCGGTCGAGGTCGCCGACGCCATGGACCTCTACGCCTACCTCGTGGGGGAGCTCTCGCAGGGCGGCCGGGCGGACTACGTCATCGTCGACGAGGCCCAGTTCCTCGCCCCGGAACAGATCGACCAGCTGGCCCGGATCGTCGACGACCTCGACATGGACGTCTTTGCCTTCGGCATCACCACCGACTTCCGCACGAAGCTCTTCCCGGGCTCGCAGCGCCTGATCGAGCTCGCCGACCGCATAGAGCAGCTCCAGGTCGAGGCACTGTGCTGGTGCGGCGCCCGCGCCACGCACAACGCCCGCACGGTCGGCGGGGTGATGGTCGTCGAGGGCGAGCAGGTCGTCGTCGGTGACGTGAACCGCCCGTCGGAGGAGATCGGCTATGAGGTCCTCTGCCGCCGCCACCACCGCCGCCGCATGACCTCCGCCGTCGCCCACGCGGCAGCCCTCTCCCCGGACGTCCTCCCGGTTACCAACCCCTGACCGACCGCCTGTGGGGCCGTACTGCCGGTGTGCCGGCAGGCGCCCTCTGGCTTTGTTCACGAGAACGGACAGCAGATGTTCACCACTTCGGGAGGCACCCGGTGGGTGGTTGTTCGAAACGGGGGTTGCCCGCATGGAACTGCGCCTGAGACGGTGTCCACGTGATCATTTCCTCGGAGACGCGGCCCCCGAAGGGGTTGCCGATATGAGTGGCGGCGGGAGCTGGTGGATTCTCGTGGAGGCCTCCGTCGGAGGAGACTTCCGCTGGGAGTTGGTCCGCACGGTGTTGGCGGACGGGGGCCGGGACGGGGCCGTCACGCGGGCTGCAGAGCTGGCCCGTACGTCCGATCATTCCGGGCTGGAGACCGAGGATCCCGGGAAGTACGGCCGGCGGGTTTTCCGGATGACGGAGACGAGCTGGATCGTGGAGCTCAGGGAGTCCTACTGGTCGGACGTGCTGAAGGATGCCGTCCCGTCTAAGACCCACCTGCGGATCTCCGTCGGCGAGCTGGAACACGAGCACGACACCCCGGCCGCCGTGCGGCCGTCCAAGGGCCGCCTGCGCCGCGCTCTGGGCGGGAGCTGACGGGTAGTCGCGGTGCTCGCCCCGGCTTCCGGACGTTCGATTTCAGCGGTTGCTCATGTGCCTCCCGAAGTGGTGAACATCTGCTGTCCGTTCTCGTGAACAAAGCCACGCGACCGTGCGCGCCGGGTCGCGGGCGTCGTGGCCAGGAGCCGGGGCACGTGCCGGACGGTGCCCGACCGCATCCCCGGGGTGGCGCAGGTGACCGGCGGCGCCGGTCACCTGCGGCGGGGGCGGGCGCCGATGCCCTGGCAGTCGGGGGTGCGGGCCAGCGCGCGGCGGGCGGGGTCGGTGTACTCGCGCTCGACCGACGCGCGCAGCAGGGTCAGTTCGGTGCGGACAGCCGGCAGACAGCCGGGCGGCAGCGCCGTGAGCAGGCCCTCCAGCAGCGAGCGAAGCCGTCGGCAGATCTGGACGGACCTGACGCCGTACTCGCGGATCTCGGTGACGGCCAGCTGGAGGTAGTCCTCCCAGTCCCGGCCTTGGACCACCAGCCGCGGCGTGCCGTGGCGGTCGCCCAGCACGTAGCGGCTGCGCAGACCGGCCCGCCCGACCGCGTGGAGGATCGCCTCGATCTCGTTGAGCACCTGGACCGCGGTGGTCGGGTCGTTCACGGCGGGGGACAGCGCCCGGACGGCGATGTCGACGAGGACCCGCAGCGCGAAGGCCGGGTCCTGCTCGATGGTCCGCTCGGAGCCGAAGGCGATCAGCCCGGCCACCTGCCGCTGCTCGGGGGCTGGGTTGCCGCCGTGGATCTCGACGACGACCGCGCCCGGCGGCACATAGTCCCCGACCAGACGGGTGACCACAAGGACGCAGTCGTGGCGCGCCGCCAGGGCCGTCAGCTTCTCCGGGTGGAACGCCTGGATCACGCCGCCGTGCTCGGCGGGTACGTACGTGACCGCACCGCCCGCGGCCTGCGCCGCGGGGTCCCAAGGGCGCGCGGTCGCGTCGCGGATCGTGGCCTGCGCGCGGACCAGGACCGTCTCGCCCATCCGTCCGACCAGGCCGGCGATGGCCACGGGGCGCAGGTTGTGGGTGAAGCGGTTGAGGTAGACCAGCAGCAGCAACAGGCTGACGGACACGGCCGCCCCGGCCATGGTGACTCCGAGGTCGGGCACGGAGTCCGGCTCGATGGTGCGCAGCAGGGCGAAGGAAAAGGAGAAGGTCCCGGTGAAGGTGGCCAGCACCGCCTTCTGCAGCCGGTCGCGGTACCACAGGCGCATGTAGCGCGGGGACAGGGTCCCCGTGGCCTGCTGGACGACGAGCACCCCGATCGTGACGACGAATCCGAGCAGGGCGATCATGGCGCCGACGATGGCGGTCAGCACGCCGGCGGCCGTCGAGGCGGAGTAGCGCCAGCCGGCCGGGAGCCATGGCGTGGCGTCCATGGTCACGGCCCACTCCGCCAGCAGTACACCGAGGACCAGGCCGAGCAGCGGCACCATCCACAGGCTGGCCTTCGTGTACTGCAGCAGCCGGAACCGGGAGGCCCAGGACATCAGGGGCCGCAGCGGGAATCCGGTCGCCCCACGGGCGCCTGCGTACGTCGGTGCGGCAGCGGCACGGGTGACCTCCGGCCTCCGGATCGGGGTGACGGGTGCGGGGTGCGGGGTTCGGGACGCCTTCCGTCCCACAGTAAGACCGGCACCCGGCCGCCGCATGCGCCCGTCACCCGGAACGCCCCTCAGCGGGCTCCGGGCCGGCCGGCGCGGGCGGTACGGGACCGAGCAGGACGAGGGTGTCGTCCTGCGACGGGGCGACGGCGCCGGACCGGCTCTCGGTGACCGCGTCGAGCCTGCCGTCGAAGCGCACCACGAACAGCGTCTCGCAGTCCGCCGGGACCGGCCGGGCGGCCGACTGCACCAGGTACCGGGCGCCCTGCCGGTAGCGCTCGGCCAGGACGTGCCGCACCAGCCGGGAGCCGAAGAGGACCTCGCCGCCTGCGCTGGGGGCGACGACGCCGAGACCCTTGTCGTGCGGGGGCCCGACCCGGTACACGGGGCCCTCGACGTTGCCCTCGGCCATGACCGCGGCGAGGGCGTTGAAGTTGTCGTCGTCCGTGCACAGGAAGACGGTGGTGACGCCCTCCAGGCGGGCGCGCGGGTCGGAGGCCGCGGCCAGCAGCTCGCCCCGGGCCAGTTCCAGCCCGGCGTCCCTGATCCGCTCCCGTTCGTCCTCGCTGCCGGCCCACATCAGCACGTCGAGCCCGGCCGCCCGCAGGGCGCTGCCCAGGTCGACGACCCAGTGGTCGCCGCCCACCAGCAGCGGGCGCGAGCGGGACGGGCGGACGACACCGAGCCTGCGGGCCACGGGAGCGGCGGTCAGCGCGTAGAGCAGAACCGTTCCCACGATCACCAGGAAGGTGACGGGGAGGATCTTCGAGGCGCCGGCCAAACCCTGGTCGGAGAGGCCGGCGGCGAAGGCCGAGGCCGTGGAGGCCGCGACGATCCCGCGCGGCGCCATCCAGCCGATGAACCTCCTCTCCCCGCGGGCCAGCTCCGACTTCCCGGTGGAGACGAAGGCCACGAGCGGCCTGACGACCAGAACCAGGAACGCGATGAGGACGAGGGAGGGGAGCAGGACCGGCGTCAGGGACGCCGGGGTCACGGTCGACGAGATCGAGACGAACAGCAGCCCGATGATCAGCTGGACGAGCGTCTCGAAGAAGGGCCTGCGGGCGGGCATGTCGAAGCCGGGGAGGTTGGCGACCGCCAGCCCGGTGACCGTCGCGGCGATCAGCCCGGTGTCGTCTCGGACGATGTCGCACCCCGCCGCCACGATGATCACCACCGCCAGCTGGGCGATCGTACCGAGCGTCTCGCCGAGCCGCATGACGTGCAGCGTCAGCCACAGCAGGGCCAGTCCCACCGCGCCGCCGACCAGGCCGACGCCCATGCTGATCGCGAACTGGCCCAGCTGGTGGCCCCGGCCCACTTCCGAGTGCGTGGAGGAGACGCCGTGGAAGACGAGCGCGCCGAGGATGCCTCCGATCGGGTCGATCAGCGTCCCCTCCCAGACCAGGATGCGCCGCAGCGTGTCGGTGGGCCGCACGTAGTCCAGCAGCGGCCCCACGACCGTCGGGCCCGACACCACGAGGATCACGCCCAGCATCGTGGCGCTGGCCAGCGACATGCCGAACAGCGCGGGTGCGACGGCTGCGACGGCCAGGAAGGTGACGAGGACACCGGCCACCAGCAGCCTGCCGACGATCCCCCGGGTGCGGCCGGTGAGGTGGCGCAGGTCGAGCCCGAGCCCCGCGTCGTAGAGGATCACCGCCACCGCCAGGGAGACCAGGGCGGAGAAACCGGGCCCGAGCAGGTCGTTCGGGTGGATGACGTCGGTCAGCGCCCCCGTGACGAACCCGGCGGGCAGCAGCAGGAGCAGCGCGGGCACGCGCAGCTTCGCGGCGAGGATCTGGGAGGCGGCGGCCAGCGCCACCGTCAGGGCGATCCCGAGGAGGAGCCGGTCCCCGGTCACGGAGGCGTTCCAACACGGCCGCCCGTACCCGGCGGGCGGCCGTCAGCCCCCATCGGCGCTCTTCCCCGGTTCGGCGCCGCCGCGCCGCAGGTCGGCGTCGCCGAGCGACTCCAGTTCGCCGTGCGTGTCCAGCCAGTACAGCAGGACGAGGGCCGGGGCGACGACCACGAGGGCGACCAGCGTGACGAACGCCAGCCAGGTCAGGGTGGAGGGAGCCCCCGCCGCGTCGGCGACGGTCAGCGAGGTGGGGATGAGGTAGGGCCGCTGGGCCATGCCCCAGGCCAGGACGGCCGACGCGACGACCCCCACGGCCGTGACACGCACCCAGGTCCCCGGCGGGCGCAGGAGCAGCCATGCCGTGGCGAAGGTGGCCGCCGCGGCCAGCAGGACGAAGAGCAGGCCCATGCCGTGGGTGAGGCCGTGCCACACGTGCGGGGCGTCGGTGCGCGTGACGAACAGCGCGACCACGGCCAGGACGGCGACCGCCGCGAGCGCCGCCAGCGCCCGCCCCCGGAAGTGGTCGACGAGGTCGGGCGCGCCGAAGCGGCGGGCGTCCCCGGAGAGGAACACGGCGCCGAGGAAGGCCGTGGTCGCGATGGCCAGCAGCCCGAACAGCAGCGAGGTGGGGTTCGACCAGGCCTCGGCCGAGGCCTCCGTGCCGAGCGCGACCCGGCCCGAGGCGATGCCGCCGACGGCCGCGCCGAGGAAGAAGGGAGTCACCAGCGAGGACACGGCGAACACGCTCCCGAACAGCCGCCGCCCGGCGAGCCGCCGCGAGGCCTTGCGGAAGGCGAAGCCCGCACCGCGCAGGACCATGCCGACGGCGGCCAGGGCGAGCGGCACCCACATCGCGGAGAACACCGTCTGGAAGAAGACCGGGAACCCCGTCCACATGATGACGAAGATGAAGATCAGCCAGACGTTGTTGACCTCCCACACCGGGGCCATGGCGTGGTCGATGAGCCATCGCTGCCGTTTGCCCCGCTGCGCCCCTCCCGCGGTGAGGTCCCAGAAGCCGGCCCCGTAGTCGGTGCCGCCCGCGCAGGTGTAGGCGGTCACGGCGAGCAGCAGCGCGAAGGCGATGACGTCGGCGGTCACGGGCGGCCGTCCCCGGGGGCTGATGACGACGACGAGGGCGGCGGTCCGGACGGGACGGGGGAGCGCGGCCCGTACGGGGTGTCCGCCTCCGGTGCCTCGACGGCAGGCTCCGCCCCCTGCTGCGCGTCGGCGAGACGCCATCGGGTGCGCATCGTGAGCAGGATGGCGAGGAACGCGCCGAAGACGAACACGTACACCACGATCACCAGCCCGAACATGATCCACAAGGTCGTCGAGCGGGTCGCGGTGACCGCTTCGGCGACCCGCATGTTCTGGTAGACGATCCACGGCTGGCGTCCCACCTCGGTGGTCACCCAGCCGCATTCCACGGCCACGACGGACGCGACGCCCGCGCAGGCCGCGCTGCGCCAGAACCAGGGGGAGGCCGGCAGCCTGCGGTGCCGCAGCCAGACCACGGCGTACCAGAGGGCGAGCAGCACCAGTACGGACCCGATCACGACCATGAGGTCGAAGGCCCAGTGGGCGATGGTCGCCTGGGTGGCGTTGGGGCGGTCGCTCTCCGGGACGGAGGCCAGCCCCATCACCTTGGTGTCCGGGCTGAAGCCGGCCAGGATGGAGTCGAGCTGGGGGATCTTGATGCCGCCCGAGACCGTTCCGTCCGGGTGGAGCCGGCCGAAGATGTACTCCGGCATGTGGGTGTCGGTCTCCCACACGATCTCCATGGCGGCGAACTTCACGGGCTGCTTGTGGAACACCTGCCGGGCGATGGAGTCGCCCAGGAAGAACTGGATCGGGGTGGCGATCGCGGCGACGGTGAAGGGGATGGTGAAGCCGAGCCGGTGGTAGTGGTCCCGGCGGCCCCGCAGCCATCCGACGGCGTAGACACCGGCCACCACGTATCCGGCGGTCAGCAGCATCGCGACCACGAAGTGCCAGTACTGCGGCCCGAACATCGGGGTGAAGATCGCCTTCCAGATGTTCACGTCGACCGGGTTGCCGGCGGAGTCGAGGGTGAACCCGCGCGGGGTGTTCATCCACGAGTTGGCGGCCAGGATGCCGAACGCCCCCATCAGCGCGGCAGCCGGCAGCGGGAGCCCGAGCAGGAAGTGCGTACGGGGTTTCAGCCGGCGCCAGCCGTAGAGGTAGATGGCGATGAGCACCGCCTCCAGGAAGAACGCCCACCCCTCGACACCGAAGCCGATGCCGAACACGTCACCCCACTTGCCCATGAGCCCCGGCCAGAGCAGGCCGAACTCGAAGGACAGGACGGTGCCGGTGACGACTCCGACGGCGAACTGCACCGCCATCACGGCCGACCAGCGCCGCGCCAGCAGCAGGGCGGTGGGGTCGTCGCGGCGGATTCCCCGGTAGTGCATCAGCAGGGTGATGAACGGCAGGGCCACCCCCATCGGCACCAGGATGATGTGCGAGGCCAGGGTGAAGGCCATGAGCTGCCGGGCCGGGAGCAGCTGGGCCGGCGCGTCCGCCGCCAGCAGGAGAACCGTGGTGTGCATGCGTGCCTTCGCTGGGAGCCGGGGAGGGGAGTCAGCCGCCCGTGGCGAACCCGGGGAAGAGGGTCATCCCGCCGTCGACGTAGAGGGTGGTCCCCACCACGTAGTCCATGAGGTCGGAGGCGAGGGCGACGACCGCGTGGGCGATGTCGTCCGGATCGCCGATCCGGTCGTAGGGGATCAGCTTCAGCAGGTCCTCACGGGCCTGCTCGGTCTCCCAGGCGCCGCGGTTGATCGGCGTCTTGATGGCCCCGGGGGCGACCGCGTTCACCCGGATCTTCTGCGGTGCGAGCTCCTGGGCCAGGGTCTCCATCATCATCTGCACGCCGCCCTTGGAGGAGGCGTAGTTGACGTGGCCCGCCCACGGGATGACCTGGTGGACCGAGCTCATACAGATGATCTTCCCGGCCGCCCGGGACACCTCGGGGACGACGCCGCGCCGCAGGAACTCCCGCGTCGCCTCCCGGGCGCACAGGAACTGCCCCGTCAGGTTGACGTCCAGGACCTTCTGCCACTGGGCGAGGGTCATCTCGGTGAACGGGGCGTCCCGCTGCAGGCCGGCGTTGGCGACCAGGATGTCGATCGTGCCGAACTCCCGGACCATCCGGTCCATCATGGCCACGACCTGGTCCTCCTGGGACACGTCCGCCTCGTACGCCGCCGCGCGCACCCCGAACGAGGCGATCTCCCGGACGACCGCCTCGGCGGACTCCCGGTCGGCCACGTAGTTGACCACCACGTCGGCGCCGGCCCTGCCGAGCCCGATGGCGGTCGCCTTCCCGATACCGGAGTTGGCGCCGGTGACCAGCGCCTTCTGACCCTTCAGCAGATGAGCCGGAATCACACCCTGCGGTGCGCCCACGGTGGAATCCACGTTGTGCTGCCTCCTCGACGAGCGGGCCCCGGCACGCCCCGACCGCAGCGGGCCGGACCGACCGCCCACGTAATCACCGGCCGTGGCGGGGGACCTGCCGGGCGGGCGCCGGTTGCGCCGTTCGGTCGAGGATCTTCCTCCGGTCGGCGCAGACCCGGAGGCCGGGGTCAGTTCAGCCGGGCCAGGAGGTGGTCGCCGACCCGCAGGGCGTTGGCGATGGCGGTCAGGGACGGGTTGACCGCGCCGATGCTCGGGAAGAAGCTCGTGTCGACCACGTAGAGGTTGTCGAGGTCGTGGGCCTTGCAGTTGACGTCCAGGGCCGAGGAGGCCGGGTCCGTGCCGAAGCGGACGGTTCCCGCCTGGTGCGCGGTCGCCCCGATCGGCATTCCCTTGTGCAGGTAGATGCTGTGCGGCAGCAGGTGGTGCTCGTGCATGCCCAGGTGTCCGAGCATGCCCTGGAGCTTGTGCCGGAGCCGGTTCAGGCCCTCCGTGTTGTTCTTCTCGTCGAGCGCGAGGTGGATGGCGCCGGCACCGTCCAGGGTGACGCGGTTGTCGGGCATCGGAAGGTCCTCGCCGCACAGCCAGAAGTCGACCGCGTGGTGCGCCAGCACCTCGAAGGGCATGTCCGGCGTGACCGCCCCGGCCCAGCGCGGCGCCTCCCCGTGAATCTGCGCGGCGTCCGACTTGCCGAGCATCTGGATGCCGCCGAGCGGGAAGTCCCAGTCGTCCGCTCCCAGGTACCAGTCGTGCAGCGCCAGGGTCTTCTGGAATTGCGTGGGGTTGGGCTCCCTCGACACCGCCATCAGGGCCAGGTTGTTGTGCCGCATGTAGTGCCGGCCCACCACGCCGGAGCTGTTGGCCAGCCCCCGGGGATGACGGTCGCCGGCCGAGGCCAGCAGCAGCGCGGCGGAGTTGACCGCCCCGCAGGAGACGACCACGACGTCCGCGCGGAACCGGGTCTCGGAGCCGTCCGCGAGCCTGGCGACGGCGGCGGTGACATTGCGCCCTGACGCGTCGGTCTCCAGCCGGACCACGCGGGCATCGGTGATCAGCTCCACGTTGGGATGTTCCAGGGCGGGTTCCACGCAGACCACCTGGGCGTCGGACTTGCCGCGCACCAGGCAGGGGAAGCCGTCCACCCGATCGCAGCGGATGCACGCGCTGGAGGGGGCGGCCCGCCCGTCGGCGTCCTGGACGAGGTCGACCCCGATGGGCAGGTGGAAGGGGTGCAGTCCCTTCCGCTCCAGGTCGTCGCTCAACTGCTGGATGCGTGGCTCGTGTGCGACCGGAGGGTGGGCGTACTGCGCGCTCACCGGCCCCTCGCCCGGGTCCTCCCCGTGCCGCCCGTGCACCCGGTAGAGGTGCTCGGCCTGCGTGTAGTACGGCTCCAGGTCCTCGTACCGCAGCGGCCAGGCGGGGGAGATGCCGCCGTGGTGCCGGATCTCGCCGAAGTCCTCGGGCCGCAGCCGGAAGAGGGCGGCTCCGTAGAACTTGGTGTTCCCGCCGACGTAGTAGTTGACCTCCGGCGGGAACGCGTTGCCGTGCTGGTCGAACCAGAACTCCGGAGCCCGGTACTTGCCCTTGACGAACACGGCGCTGGAATCCCAGTTGTCCCGCTCCCGCGGCAGGTAGCCGCCGCGTTCGAGGAGGAGCACGCGCTTGCCGGAGGGGGCCAGCCGGTGGGCGAGGGTGCCGCCCCCGGCGCCGGTGCCGATGATGATCACGTCGTAGTGGGGAGAGTCGCCCATGTCGACCACCGTCCTTGGGCTCGTGGCCCCGCCCGTCGGACCGGGGCCTGCCACTCCGCGGAGCGGAGACCAAGCATTCCCACCCATTCGAAGCTAGCCGCCCGCGAGCCGGTCGGCGACCGGGCCGGGCCCGCCCCGGGGCGGAGCGCCGTCACAGCACGGCGATCGGGTTCACCGGAGAGCCGGTGGCGCCCGGCAGCCGCAGCGGCGCGACCACGCACAGGAAGCTCCACCGGCCGGCCCGCGCGCAGGCCCCCGCCAGTTCTTCCAGCTGCAGGTAGTCCATGAGGTGCACTCCCATCGCCTGCACGGCCAGGACGTGCACGGGGAAGGCGACGTCCGCCACCGCGCTGGGCGCGGTGTCGTTGTTGCCGTCGCCGCCCAGGACGGCGACCTCCCGTTCGGCCAGGAACGGCATGGCGGAGGGGTGCAGGCCGGCGCGCGCCACGGCCGCCTCCCACGGCCCGAGCTCCCTGCGGCGGCGCCGGTGCCCCACCCGTACCAGCAGCAGGTCCCCGGGGCCGACGCGGACCCCCTGGGCGGCCTCCGCGGCCGTCAGGTCGTCCGCCGTCACGTGCTCCCCCGGCTCCAGCCAGGGCACGTCCCGCAGGCGCGGAACGTCCAGCAGCACACCCCGCCCGACGATGCCCTCGCGGACCAGGTCCACGGAGAGTGACCGGACCTCCGGCGCGGCCGGGTCCCCGGCCGGGACCCCGCCGTGCAACTCGCCGTCGAACAGCACGTGGTTCAGCGCGTCGAGGTGGCTGTCGGCGTCCCCGTGGACGTTCATGGCGAACCGGTCGAGGGCGAAGTGCAGTCCCGGGGCCCCGGCCTCGCCGGGTGCGGGCCCCGTCATCCGGTGCTGGGCCGGCTCCGGGTCGTCCGGGCCCGGCCGGGTCTCGATCGGCGCCGCCAGGGACACCGTACGGCCGAGCCGGACCCCGGCCGCGGCCGCGGCCACACGGGCGGGTGTCAGATGGCGCAGCGCCCCGCGCCGCACGCCGTCCGGGCCGGGCCGGGCCGTCCCGCGCAGCCGCTCGTACAGCGTGCGGAAGTCCTCGGCGCTCATGGGCCGGGGGACGGGCGGTGCGGGGTGCCGGGTCATCGGATCGCCGCCTCAGCCGGTGGCCGTCCAGGGGCGCAGACCCCAGCGCAGCGTATGGCCGGCCCCCGGTTGCAGGACGGTCAGCCCGCTGCCGGTGCGGAAGGCGTCCGCCGGACAGGACATCGCCTCCACGGCGACACCGCGACGGCGCCGCCCGGGCTCGGCCAGCGTGTCGCCCGTGTAGACCTGCACGTACCGGGTGCCCTCGCCGAGCCACAGGTCGGTACCGCGGTGGCCCGCCGGGTGCGCCAGCCGGACCACGGCCCGCCCGTCCGCTTCGCGTGTGAGCCCGGTGAAGGCGGTGTCCAGCGCTCCCGCACCGATGGGCCGGGGCGGAGCGGAAGTCGTACTCCGTGCCCGCGACGGGCACCTCGCCGGTCGGTAGGCCCTCGTCGTCGGCGGTCAGCCGGTGGCGGGCGGGCACGGTCAGCAGTGCCGTGTCGACGAGACCGGTGCCGACCGTCAGGTACGGGTGCTGCCCCACGCCGTACGGGGCCCGCGCCCCGCCCGTGTTGACGGCGCGGACCAGCACCTCCAGGCCGTCGTCGTCGAGCCGGTACTCGGCGAACACCTCCAGCAGGAAGGGGTATCCGGGCTGTGGGTGAAGGGTGGTGCCCACCCGCACGGCGTTCCCGGAGTGGGCGAGCAGCCGCCACGGGGTCCAGCGCAGCAGCCCGTGGATCGCGTTGTGCCGCTCCGGCTCGCTCAGGGGGAGCTGCAGGTCCGCTCCGTCGAAGTGATAGCGGCCGCCGCCGACCCGGTTGGGCCAGGGTACGAGGATCTGGCCGCGCCCCGAGGTGACGGGCTCATCGGCGGCGAACCCGTCCAACAGGGGCACGCCGTCGGCCTCGTAGTGGCGCAGGGCGCCGCCGAGTTCGACGACGAAGGCGCGTTGCCCGCCGTGACGCAGCTCCCACTGCTCACCCGTCGGGCCTGCGGACCGGGGCGTCTGTGCGGACATGGGAGCCTCCTCGGACGGCGGGGAAGGGGCGGAGAGGCCCAGCAACGAGAGCGCGGCCGCCGCCACGGCCCGCGGCGGCTGGTCGACCTCCACGATCACGGGGCGCTCGTCGGGTCCTGGTTCCTGGAGGTTGGCGAACTGGCTGTCCAGCAGGGCCGGCGGGAAGAAGTGGCCGTGCCGGGCCCCCAGCCGGGCCCGTACGAGCTCCGGCGTGCCGTGCAGGTACACCAGGCGCGCCCCGGGCCGCCCGCGCAGCAGCCGGTCCCGGTAGGAGCGCTTGAGCGCCGAGCAGGTGACGACGGCGGGGCGGTGCGCCCCGGCCTCCTGGTCCATCCAGGCGCCGATGGCCGCAAGCCAGGGAGCCCGGTCGGCGTCGTCAAGGGGGTGTCCGGCGGCCATCTTGGCCCGGTTGGCCGGGGAGTGGAACTCGTCCGCGTCCCGGTGGGGCCAGCCGAGTCGGTCGGCGAGTAGCCGGGCCACCGTGGTCTTGCCCGACCCGGACACGCCGACCACGAGCACCAGGGGAGTCGGCCGCGCGGCTTCCGCCGGCACCGCGGCTCAGTCCTTCGTCGGACGGGGGGCCGTGCACAGCGCCCAGACGATCAGGCCGTCGACGGCCGCGAGTACCAGGGTCCGCAACGGCGCGTACGGAAGCCACATGAAGCCGGAGACCATGCTGAGACCCGCGAACACGATGCCGACGACTCGGGCCCACAGGGCGCCCCGGAGCGCGGCGATTCCGGCGCAGAAGAGGACGACGCCCAGGACGAGCTGGACCCAGCCCCAGCCCGTGAGGCCGAACGCGTAGGCGTAGTCCGGGGTGGAGAGGAAGACCTCGTCCCCGGCGATCGCGGAGATGCCCGAGGACAACGTCGCCAGGCCGCCGAAGACCATCAGGAACCCGGCGAAGTACAGCCAGCCGTCCAGGGCGCCCAAGCCGACCCTGCCGGCGGCCGGCGCAGCGGCCTTCGGCCGGACTCCGCTCACGTGATCCGCCATGACGTGCTCCTTCCTCACTTCGCTCCGGCCCCGCGGGTCGCGACCGGCAGGCCCACTGGCGCCACCTCGGGCCCGGGCGGCAGCAGTTCGGTGACCACGAAGGCGACCACGGACGCGAGGATGATCACGGGGATCATCGCGCCGCTGCCGAGCAGGAGCACGACGAGCACCACGCTGCTGACCGGGATCCGCAGCGCGCACGTGGTGGCGGCGGCCATGCCGGCCGCGAGGCCCGGAATGACGCCCAGCCCCGGCAGTGGCGCGAACAGCAGACCCGCGGCCGCTCCCAGGAACAGGGCGGGGAAGACCGGCCCGCCGCGCAGGCTGCCCAGGCAGAGCGCGTACGCCGCGCCCTTGCACAGCAGGACCGCGATCAGCGCCCCGATGCCCCAGGCCTGCGGATCGGCGGCCATGTCGGCCATGACGGCCTGGCCCGACGAGGCGACGTCCACCGGGGAGTTGCCGGTGACCAGCGCGTAGAGCGCTGCGGCGGCACCGGCGGCCACGGCGCAGACGGCCGTGTGGGCCACGGGCCGCCTGGCCACGTACACGGAGGCGAACCGGCCGCCGGCCAGCACCAGGTGCATGAAGACGCCCAGGACGACCGCCAGCAGCAGTGACCACAGCACGTCGGGGGCGTCGAGGCGGGGGAAGGGGCCGTCCAGGTCCAGCTTCAGGCTGCCCGTCGCCAGGCCCGTCCAGCGGCCGAAGCCGGTGAACACGAGCTCGCCGACCCCGCTGGACAGCAGGGCCGGCAGCATGATCGCGAAGAGTTGCGGTCCGCCCACCCCGGCCACCTCCATCAGCAGCACGGCGCCGATCAGCGGATTGCCGAAGATCGCGGAGATGGCCGCGGCCGCCCCCGCCGCGCCCAGGATCGCCGTGCTCTGCGGGGTCGTGGGCGCCTGGGCCAAGTCCCGGAACAGCAGCGCGAGCCCGCCGCCGAGTGCGATCAGCGGGGCCTCCGGGCCGAGGGCCGCACCCAGCGGCAGGCTGAGCACCGCCGCCAGGATGACGCCGGGCAGCGCGGCCGAGGTGGCCCCTCCCGCGTGCAGCCCCGAGGCGGGGATGTGGCCGCCGGCGCCGGGCATGCGGGTCACCACCAGCCCGACCAGGACGCCGGCCAGCAGCAGCAGCGGCACCGGCCACCACCAGGGTGGGCCGCTCCAGCCGAGGGCCTCCGGAAGATCGGCCCACACCAGGTGCTCCAGCTCGTGCAGGGCGACCAGGAACCAAAACGCCGCCAGGGAGACCGGGATGCCGATGAGCGCGCACAGGACGAGGAGCTTGAGGTAGCCCGGCGTGCGCAGCATGTCCCGCAGCCGGTCGCCCTCCGGGGGCGGCTCGGCGGGCGCCGGGGTGCGCGGTGCCGTCATGGGTCATCCCTTCCCGTCCCCCGTCACCGAGCGGCCGGTCAGCCGGCGAGGAGCCTGGCCTTCTGCTGGGCGAACTCCTCCTCGGTCAGCAGCCCCTGGGCCTTCAACTCGCCCAGCTTCTGGAGTTGGTCGAGCTTGCCGCTCATGTCGTCGCCGGGGGGCGGCGGAGGGGGAGGAGCGGCCTGGGCCGGTTGCGGCGGGGGCGGCGGCGCCGCGGCCTGCTGCTGTTCGTACTCCTGCTGGGACCAGCGGCCCGCCTGCCGCCGCGATACGCGGTTGGAGACCGCGGTGGCCGTCCCGGCCACGACGGCGGTGCGGGCGACTCCACGAAGAAGTCCGGGCATGGGGCGTCATCTCCCAGGTTGCCGAAGGGCGGACGGTCGCAACGCGCGTCCGGTCCGCAGGTCGTCATGTGCCGCGGGACGGGGAGTCGGGACTGCTGCCGCCCGCGGCCCGCGGCCCGCGGTCCGCGCTCACGCCTCCATGGCGTCGAGCGAGGCCAGCAGCGCCTGGACGGGAATCCTGCCGCCGGCCACCAACTGCGCGCCGCCGCGCCGCAGGGCGCGGGCGAACGGCGCCGCCCAGACGTTCTCGTACACCAGGATGCCGGCCGAGCTGCCCGCTTCCAGAGCGGCACCGGCCTCGTCGATGTCGTCCTGGCCCAGCAGGCCGGAGGCCGCGCCCTCGAAGACGGAGAGGTCCATCTCACCGCCGCCGGCGTCCTTCAGTTCCAGTGCGACGACCGAACCGTCCGCATCCTTGCGGACGAAGACCAGGTCGAGGATGCGGATGATGTTGCGTTCCACCAGATCGACGAGCAGGGGGAAGCCCTCACCGGTCATCCTGTTGCCGGGGAACTCGACGATCAGGTAGTCGACGGGCCCCATCGTTTCGATGTCGTCGCTCATCACGGCTCCTCACGTGCTGTCCGGTGGGGGGTGACCGGCCGTGGGCCGCCGCCTGTTTCCGGCGGCGCATTCCCCGCCGCACGGTGCAGGGGCAGCACTCCAGCTCATTGCAGCACCCCCGGAGCGCCTTCGCACCTTCGGACCGTCGCCGCCAGGCTCCGTGGACGGCGTACGGACGCCGTGTGCGGGCCCCGGTCTTCCCGCTCCACCCGGCCCGGATGGAGCGGGAAGACCGGGGCCGGCGCACCACCATCGGCTCCGGACCGCACGCCCCGGGAAGCGGGTCCGCAGCCCGCCGCATCCCTACGCGGGGGCGTCCGCCCGGTTCCAGTCCATCCGGGACCAGGGCAGGGCCAGTTCCTCCCGGCCGGTGACCTGGCGGGGAGCCAGCGAGCCGATGGGGACGGCCTCGCGGTGCCGTGCGTACACGGTGTCCACGTAGCGGTGACCGGTGTCGGCGGCGACGAAGAGGACCGTGCGACCGGGCGAGCGGTCGCGCTCCCAGCGGGCGGCGAGGTAGCCGGCCCCGCTGGACAGCCCGGCGAACACCGCGTGCCGGCGCAGCAGGTCGACGCCGCCGGCGAGGGCGGCGTCGAACGAGATCCAGTGGAGCGCGTCGTAGGACGCATGGCGGACGTTGCCGAAGGGGATGGAGCTGCCGATGCCCGCGATGATGATCTCAGGGTCGGCGACGTGCTCCGCACCGAAGGTGACGCTGCCGAAGGGCTGTACGCCGACCAGCTCGGTACCGGGCGCCTCCTCGCGCAGGTAGTGGGCGAGGGCTCCGGTCGACGCCCCCGAGCCGACCCCGCCGACGACGGTGAGTTCCGCACCGCGCGCCGACCGGCGGATCAGGTCGGCCACGGCCCGGTAGCCCAGGTAGTGGACGTCGTCGTGGTACTGCCGCATCCAGTGGTGGCCGGGATGTTCGGCGAGGATCTCGTGTACGCGCTCGACGCGCCGCTTCTGGTCCAGTTTCAGGTCGCTGCAGGGCTCCATCTGCTCCAGGGTCGCGCCGAGGACGGCGAGTTGGGTGCGCAGGGTGCGGTCGACCGTCGTCGAGCCGACGATGTGGCAGCGCATGCCGTGCCGGTGGCAGGCCAGCGCGAGGGCGTACGCGTAGATCCCGCTGGAGCTGTCCAGCAGGGTGTCGCCGGGCCGCACCGCTCCCGTGTCGAGAAGGTGGCGGACCGCGGCGAGGGCGGAGACCACCTTCATGGTCTCAAAGCGCAGGCAGACGAGCCGGTCGTCGAGGCGTATCAGGTCCGGTCGGCCGATGGCCTCCGCGATGTGCTGGTCCACTCGGGGACTCCTTGGTCGTCGGGAAGTTCGGAAGGTCTGGCCGGTCCGCCGGGTCCGCCCGGTCCGCCCGGCCTGGCGGGGCGGAGCAGCCGGGAGAGGCCGGGAAGGTCGTGAACGTGCGGGTGACGGGGATGCCGTCGCTCTCCAGGGCCCGCACGCAGCCGCGGATCCGGTGGCGCAGCCCCGGGGCGGCCGCATCCAGCAGCAGCCCGGCGACCGCGCCGCTGTGCGCGATCTGGACCCCTACGGCCTCCAGCCGCCCGGCGATGCCGACGAGTGCGTCGAACTCCGGGTGGCGCAGGAGCCGTTGCCCGCGCCGGGCGCTCGCCGTCGCCACCCGGCCGAGCAGGGCGGCGTCGCCGGTGGCCACGGCCCGCCGCAGCAGCACCCGCAGCCGCTCGAAGGCGCGTACGTCGTGGTCGTCGAGCGCCCGGGCCGGGAGCGAGAGGGTGTCCACGGGCGCGCCCCCGCCGAGCGCGCAGCCCACGACCACGAGGGGCGGCAGGCGGTGACCGAGCACCTCCAGCACCCGCCCCTCGCGCTGGGCGAACAGCACCGGGCGGGTGTCGAGCATCAGGGGGTCGCAGGCCAGCTCGGCGCGGACCGCGAGCCGGGCGACGGCGGCGGCCGGCAGCCGCATCCCGTAGGAGTCCGCCACCGCGCGGACCGCCGCGATGACGTCGCTGGTGGAACTGCCCATGCCCAGCCCCACCGGGATGTCTCCGGAGAGCCGCAGCTCCCCGCCACAGGGCGGCTCGCCGCACCGCCGGGAGCACTCCTCGACGGCCAGGGCCGCCGCGCGCGCGGCCTTCGTACGGTCGCCGGGCCGCACGCCCAGCCGCTCCGGCGGGGTGCCGGGCCGCCGGGTGAACGCGGCCCGGCTCCCCGGGCCGCCCATGGGCAGGGTGACCAGGCCGGCGCAGCGGCGCCCGGCGGCGTCGAGGAAGACGCCCTGGAGGATCTCGCCGTGGTGGCAGGGCGCGTGCCCGGCTCCGTGGCGGTCGGCGGCGGGGGAGTCGCGGCCGGTCGCCGGGATCACGCCGGGGCCGCCGTCCGGTAGCGGTACAGCGTGGTCGGGTCGGCGCTGAACTGGGAGAAGGGGAACGGCTCGGCGGACAGGGCGGTCACCCCGGCACCGAGGAAGGCACGGGCCACGGCGCTGCCGCTCTGGGCGTAGACGACGAGCGGGATTCCGCGGGTGCGGCAGCGGTCCAGGATGACGTCGAAGGAGCCGTTGCTCAGGGTCATGCCGGTGGCGACGACGGCGTCGGCGCGCTCCAGGACCTCGTGCATATCGCTGGTGACCGGGTCGCCCCACTGGGTGGTCCTGAGGTTGAAGTCGCAGGGCAGCGGTTCGCCGCCGCGCTCGCGGATCGCCGCGATCAGCGGGTTCACCACGCCGATGAGGCCGACCGCGGCGCCGCGGTCGATGTCCAGCAGCCCGGCGATCGCCGCGTCGCGGGCCAGCGCGCGCACCTCGGGGGTGCCGGCGGGCAGGGTGACCGCCTCCGCGCCGGAGTCGCGGTGCGGGCGCCGCCCGGCCAGGTAGGCGTCGAGCGCGGCGATCCGCAGCGGGTGCGGCGCCTCGCGCAGCAGGACGTCGAGCGGAGCGCCGGAGGCGTCGTGGCAGACCGCCGGGTCGATTTCGCCGGCCTCGAAGGCGCAGCCGCCGAAGGAGCCGCCGAGGCGGACCAGGACGTACTGATTGAGGTAGGTGGTGTCGCCGCCGGCCAGCCGGGTTCCGTGGTGGATCCAGAACACGCTGGTCGCCACCAGCCCGCCGGGCTGCGGGCCGTGTTCGCCGGCCAGCACGGCCTCGATCAGGGCGTCGACGGAGGCCGCCGGTGCGGCTGCGGGCCCGGGAGCGGGGGTCCTCAGGGGGCGGGGCTCGGGCCGGGGCTGGGGCTGGGGCTGGGGTCGCGTCGGTGTCGTCATGGGGTTCCTTGTCGGAGAGCGGACGGGGAGGCGGGAGCGGTGCCGCGGAGGGGACCGTGGTAGGTGACCGACGGCCGGCCCAGGGCGTCGGTGCGGAGTTCGGCGTCCACCTCGAAGACCCGGGCGAGGTTCTCGGAGGTCAGGACGGTGTCGGGGGCGCCGGAGGCGACCAGCGCGCCGTCGTGCACGAGCAGCAGCCGGTCGCAGTGGCGGGCGGCCAGGGTCAGGTCGTGCAGGGCGACGAGGACCGTCTGGTCGGTGGCGGCGAGCAGCTCCATCAGTTCCAACTGATGTTTCACGTCGAGGTGGTTGGTGGGTTCGTCGAGGAGCAGTGCATAGGGCTGCTGGGCGAAGGCGCGGGCGATGTGGGCCCGTTGACGCTCGCCGCCGGACAGGTTCCGCCAGGGGCGCCCGGCGAGCGCGCCGAGTCCGACGCGGTCGAGCGCGGCGGCGACCACGGCCCGGTCGTGCGCGTCCGGGCCGCGCCAGCGGTCGCGGAAGGGGGTCCGGCCCAGCCCGACGACGTCGGCGACGCGCAGGTCGGTGTCGAGGCCGGAGTCCTGGGCGACGAAGGCGACCCGGCGGGCGATCGCCCGGGGGCCGAGGTCCCCCACGGGCACGCCGTCGTAGCGGACCGTGCCCGCGTCCGGCACCCGCAGCCCTGCCAGGCAGCGCAGCAGCGAGGACTTGCCCGAGCCGTTGGCGCCGAGCAGCCCCACGGTCTCCCCTGGTGCGATGTCCAGTCCGATCCCGCGGACGACGGGAGTGCCCGACACCGACCAGCTCAGCCCCTCGGCGCTGATCCTCACAGCTCCCCCCTCCGGCGCAGGACGAGCAGGAACAGCGGGACGCCGATGAGCGCGGTGATCACACCGACGGGCACCTCCCGGGGGGCGAAGGCCACCCGCGCCAGGGCGTCGGTCCACACCAGGAACACCGCGCCCGCGAGCGCCGCATGCGGCAGCAGCGCCCGGTGCAGCGGTCCGGCCAGGAAGCGCACCCCGTGCGGCACGATCAGCCCCACGAAACCGATGGCGCCGACGGTGGCCACCGCGACCGAGGTGAGCGCGGCCGTCACCACGAGCAGCAGCATCCGGGTGCGCCGTACGCCGATCCCCAGGGAGGCGGCGGTGTCCGCGCCGAAGGCGAGCCCGTCGAGGGCGTTCGCGCACAGCCAGGCTGCGGCCAGCCCCAGGGGCGTGACGACCGCGCAGACCAGCACGGCGTCCCAGCGGGCCGGGGCCAGCGAGCCCAGCAGCCAGTGGGTGACGGCGCGGGTGGTGTCGGCGTCGGCCGAGGCCATCAGGGCGAGCGAGGTCAGCGCGGTGAAGAGCTGGCCGACGACCACGCCGGTCAGCACGATGCGGACCGAGTCCAGCCCGGTGCGGCGCAGCAGGAGCAGCAGGCCCGCGAAGGCGAGCAGCGCCCCGGCGAGCGCGCCGCCGGTGATCCCGAGGGTGCCCGCGCCCGCACCGAGGACGACCACGGCGACCGCGCCTGCTCCGGCACCCGAGGAGACCCCGAGCAGGTACGGGTCGGCGAGCGCGTTGCGCGTGACCGCCTGGAGCACCGTGCCGCAGACCGCCAGCGAGGCACCGACCAGGGCCGCCATCAGGACCCGCGGCAGCCGCAGGTCCCACACGAGCGAGTCCAGCAGCGGCGGCAGAGCCTCGACGTCCAGCCCGAGCCGCGACCCGAGCACCCGGGCCAGGTCGGTCCACCCCACCTCGGCGGTGCCGACACCGGTGGCGGCCGCCACCGAGACGGCCAGGACGAGCGCCGAGGCGAGGAGCGGTCCGGCCCGCGCGGGCCCGCGGGGGGACGCCGCGGGCGCCGGGGCCGGCGCGGTGGCGGCCGTCCCCGGCGTGCGGGCCGAGGGGTGCAGCAGGTCGGCGCACGCGCCCGTCGACAGGCCCTTCGCCACAGCCGGTCCCGCCGGTCCGGCCCGGCCGGCCACGTCAGCGGGCATATCCGAGGTCCTTCATCGCGCCCGCCAGCAGGCCCAGCGCGTGCACGGAGCGCACGGAGGGGTCCAGCTCGATGCCGGGCACCTCGACGATCCGGTTGCCGCGCACCGCCGCCAGCCGGGACACCACCGGGTCCTCCGCCATCGCCCTGCGCTTCTCCGCGGCGCTGTCACCGGGCCGGCCGCGTTCGGACAGGTCGCCGATCACGATGAAGTCCGGTTCGCGCCTGGCGACTTCCTCCCAGGACACCTCAGGCCAGTCCTCCTCCACGTCGTCGAAGGCGTTCTTCGCGCCGACGATCCGGCTCATCTCGCTGGGCAGTCCGGTCCGCCCGGCGACGTACGGCATGCCGTTGAAGACCGAGTAGAGGTAGACGACGGTGGGTTGCTTCCCGGCCCCGGCCGCGCCGGCGGCGCTCCGGCCGGCCTCGGCGACGGCGGCCCGCTGTTCCCGGGCGAGGGCGGCGGCCCGTTCCTCGGCGCCGAAGATCCGGCCCAGCGCCTCGTAGTCGGAGAAGAGCAGTTCGAAGGGGGACTTCCCGGGCTCGTTGTGCTGGGGGCAGTCCACGGCGCTGACGAAGGCGGGGACCTTCAGGGCCGCCAGCTCCTCCCGGGTGCCCGCCCGGTCCTTCGTGTAGAGGTCGGTGGAGCCGGCCACGACGAAATCCGGTGTGGCGGCACGCAGTTGCTCACCCGTCGCGATCTTGGGGGCGATGACCGGGACCTTCGCGTACGCGTCCCGGTACTGCGCGGGGATCTTCGTCTTGAGATTGGCGGTTCCGGCCATCCGGTCGTGGAGGCCCAGTTCCAGCAGGGTCTCGGTGGAGGACTGGTCCAGGGCGACGGTGCGCTTCGGGGGTCCGTCGAAGGACAGCCGTCCGCCGCAACTGGTGACGGTGGTAGGGGCGGAGGGCGTGCCCTCCGCCCTGCGGTCCGTGCCGCCGCCGGCCGAGCAGCCGGCGGCGGCCGCGGATGCGAGAACGAGGGTCAGGGCGAGGCCGGTTCGGGTGCGATGGCGCATGGGTCCTCCGTCAGGGGGGGCGTGGATGGGGGCAGGGGCGTGCACCGGGCAGGAGTGCCGCGTCCACAGAGTACTGTAATGGTTATCGTTTTCATTAATGGATGAGGAGCACCACATCGTGGCGACCACACCTGCCCCCACGGAGCCCAGGAGCCGTCCACAGCAGACGCGTTCCGTCCTGCGCGACGTCGCCTTCCTGCGCCTGTGGGCCGGCACCACCGCCTCCGGGCTCGCGACCTGGGCTCTGCCCTTCGTACTGGGCCTCGCGGTCCTGGAGCGCGAACTGGGCGCGGCCGGCCTCGGCCTCGTCCTCGCGGCGCGCACCGCCGGCTTCCTCGCCGCCGTGGCCGTCGGCGGGGTGCTGGCCGACCGCCACTCCCGGCGGGCCGTCGTCCTGTGGTCGGCCCTGGCCGCCGCGGCCGCCGCGCCCCTCCTCGCCGCCGGACTGGGGCGCTCCCTGCTGCTGATGACCGCGGCCGCAGCCCTGGCCGGCGCCGGGCAGGGAGCCTGCCGCCCCGCCTTCCAGGCACTCACGGCCGAGGTCGTCGACGCCGGCCGCAGGCAGCAGGCCAACGCCGCGACGACCCTGGCCGTGCGCGCCTCCACACTGGCCGGGCCGGCCCTGACCGCGCTGCTCGCGGCCTTCACCGATGTCGCGACCCTGCTGCTCGGCATCGGCCTGCTCTGGCTGGTCGCCGCGCTCCTGCCGGGCCGGGGGTCCGCGTCCGGCGCCCCGGACGCGGACCGGCCGCAGCGCGCCTCGCTGCGCGCCGAGTTCGTCGACGGCATACGCGAGGCCCGCCGCCACCCCTGGTTCCTCGCGGGACTCGCAGGCCTGGTCGCCGTGATCGCGCTCGGCTACTCCGCCACCAGCGTCGCCCTGCCCCTGATCAGCCGTGACCGCTACGGCACCGAGTGGGTGCTGGCCGCCGCCATGACCGCCTACACGGTCGGCGCGCTCGGCGGGGCCCTGGTCACCGCCCGCTTCCGGCCGCGCTCCCAGGGCTGGGCCGCTTTCGCGGGCCTGGCGGCCTACGGCTTCGCGCCGCTGAGCCTGGTGCTCCCGGTCCACCCGGGCGTGGTCGTCGGCGCCTACGCGATCGCCGGGATCGGCATCGAGCTGTTCAACGTGCCCTGGTTCACCGCCACCCAGCGCGAAGTCGCCCCGGACAAGCTTGCCCGGGTCTCCTCGCTGGACTTCCTCGTGTCCTACGGCCTGGCCCCGGTGGGCCTGGCGCTCATCGCCCCGGCCATCGAGGTCTTCGGGGCGACCCCGGTCCTCGGCGTCTGCTCCGCGGCCTGCTTCCTGGTCCCCGCGGCGGCTGCACTGGTTCCCACCGCACGGCACTTCGGGCGGCCGCCGGCACAGCCCGCCGGCTGACTCCCGCAGCGGCGGCGCTCAGGGCCGCGAGCGTACAAGGGCGAAGACCGCCCCCTCCGGGTCCGTGACCGTGGCCTGCCGCCCGCGCATGCCCTCCCGGGGCGGCTCGACGACGCGCCCGCCGAGCTCCTCGACCCGGCTCGCGGCCGCGTCGGTGTCCGCCACCTCGAAATAGGCCAGCCAGTGCGGCCCCCGGTCGTGCGGCAGCGAACGGCCCACGCCGTGTACGGCGGCGACGGGCCGGCCCGCCAGGTTCAGGGTGAGGTGGTCGAAGTCGTCCGAGGCGGTGACGTGGGTCTGCGCCTCGTGGCCGAAGACGTGCTCGTAGAACTTGCCGACCGTCGAGGTGTCCTGGGTGATCAGCTCGTGCCAGACGGGGGTACCCGGCCCGCCGTGCGGCCGGGCGCCCAGGTGGTCCTGCGCCTGCCACAGCCCGAAGACCGCCCCCAGCGGGTCCGAGCAGATGGCCACCCGCCCCGCGACGCCGGCGTCCAGCGGCCCCACCGCGACCGTGCCGCCGCAGGCCCGGACGGATTCGGCGCTGGCGTCCGCGTCGTCCGTGGCCAGGTATGTGGTCCACGCCGTCGGAAGATGGCCGTCCGGCGGCATCTCGCCGATCCCGGCCACTTCGTGTCCGTCCAGCACGGCACGGACGTACGGCCCGAGCTGCTCGGGCCCGGGCACGTACTCCCATCCGAACAGGTCGGCGTAGAAGTCCTCGGTGCTCCCGAGGCCGTGCACCATGAGACTCACCCAGCACGGGGTGCCGGGGGTGCGCCGGGTCGCTTCCGCTGCCTCGGTCATGTCTGCCGTCTCCTCCGTCGTGCCGTCACCGGTGCTGATGGTTCCACTCCGGCGGACCCGGCGCTCCCCGACCGCGCCGCATTCCGGTGGTCCGGAACGGAGTTGACCGGAACCGGGTGCCCCGCTGATGACGGTCCTGTGACGCCGGTGCCGGGCGGGGAGGAAGATGGCCGCCATGAGTGCGAAGACTGCGATCCTTTCCGTTGCCGAACTGAGGAACGAGCTGGCGGGTGCCCGGCCGCCGATCCTGCTGGACGTCCGCTGGCAGCTCGGCGGCCCCGACCAGCGGCCCGCGTATGAGGCCGGGCACCTGCCGGGCGCCGCGTACGTCGACCTCGACCGTGAACTGGCAGGTCCGGCCGGGGCGGGAGGGCGCCACCCGCTCCCGGACGCGGAGGCCTTCGGCGCGGCGATGCGCAGGGCCGGGGTCTGCGCGGACGTGCCTGTGGTCGTGTACGACGGCGGGCAGGGCTGGGCGGCGGCCCGCGCGTGGTGGCTCTTGCGCTGGACGGGTCACCCGAACGTGCGAGTCCTGGACGGGGGCCTGGCCGCGTGGACGGCGGCGGGAGGCGGGCTCACCGCCGAACGGGTGATTCCGGACGAGGGCGATTTCAAGCCAACCCCCGGATCGCTCGGGCTGCTCGACGCCGACGCGGCGGCGGAGCGGGCGCGCGAGGGCGTGCTCCTGGACGCCCGTGCGGGGGAGAGGTACCGCGGCGAGGTCGAGCCGATCGACCCGGTGGGCGGGCACATCCCCGGCGCGCTGTCGGCCCCGACCACCGAGAACGTGGGTCCCGACGGCCGCTTCCTGCCGGCGGACGCGCTGCGGGCCCGGTTCGAGGCGCTCGGGGCCTCCGAAGGGACCGCGGTGGGCGTGTACTGCGGATCGGGGGTCTCCGGAGCCCATGAAGTGCTCGCCCTGGAGGTGGCCGGCATCGAGTCCGACCTCTATGCGGGCAGCTGGTCGCACTGGTGCACGGACCCGGCCCGCCCGGTGGCCACGGGTCCGGACCCCAGCTAGCCGGCCCGGGGCCGGGTGCCACCCGGCCCCGGGGGGCTACTCCTGCTTCTTGCGCCGGGTGCCGAAGACGATCTCGTCCCAGCTCGGCACCGCCGCACGGCGCCCGGGCCGGACCCCGTCGGCCTCGGCCTGCCGGTCGGTGGTGCCCGTCAGTCGGTCGCGGTGGCCCGCCACCGTACGGGGCATCAGGACGTCGGCGTACGCGGCGCCCGCGCCCGCCGAGGCGGCCGGGGCCGGCGGCTCCTCTGCCTCTGCTTCCGTGTCCGTCGGATCGGGGCGTTCCGGCACGACCATGTCGCCGCGGAAGCTCGGTACCGCCTCCAGCAGGCTGGTCAGCGTGTCCCGCTCCTCCTCCGGCTCCGGGACGGGCGTCGGCCGGGGCTCGACCCGCTCCAGCTGCCGGTCCAGGGTGCGATCCAGCGGCCGGTCGCGCGGCAGGCGCGCGATCCTCGGGACGAACGGGAAGCTCGGCTCCGGCGCGGCCGGCAGGTCCTCCGACTCGCCGATGAGCGAGCGGGCCTCGTCGTCCACGGCCACGACCAGCCGGCGCGGCGGGTCGTAGGTCCAGCTCGCCGAATGCGGCTCGCCGACGACCCGGTAGACCAGGAGGACTTCCCAGGTGCCGTCGTCGCGGCGCCAGGAGTCCCACTGGACGGAGTCCTTCTCGGCCCCACGCAGGGTCAGCCGCTCCTGCACGGCCTCGCCGAGCTGCGGCCCGGTGTTCTCGCCGGGGCGGCGCACCGGGGTCTTGCGGGCGCGCTCGGCCATGAAGGCGCGTTCGGCGAGCACCGGGCCCTCGAAGCGGCGCACGCGGTCGACGGGGATGCCGGCGAGCTGGGCGACCTCCTCCGCGGTGGCACCGGCTCGTATCCGGGCCTGGATGTCACGGGGGCGGAGGTGGCTCTCGACCTCGATCTCGATCTGGTTCAGGCGTGCGCGGTCGTTGCGTACGGCAGCTCGAAGCCGCTCATCGATCGGAAGCGTGTACTCCGTGCTGTCCGCAGCCTTGAGCACCAGTCGTGTGCCGTCATTGGAGACGGCCACGACACGCAGTTCGGGCATGGGGACCTCCCGGGTGGTGCCTGCCGACGTCACGTGCGTCGCTGCTTCCGCTAGTCGAGTGTGGCCTGCCCGGGTGCAGCCTGCCACAACCTTGCCGAGTTAAACCGGCGTGTCGGGCATGCGCCCTTGATCGCCGTTATGGCACGGTTACCTGTTGGGCACGCACAGTGACCACATGGTTACCGTGCGCAGCAGGGCCCGTGCAATGTCGCGACATCACCGGTCTTCGAGTGCCGCTTTCCGTCAGCCGGCCCCCTCTCCCGGATCCGGACAACCGAAAGGAAGGACAGACCCAGGGCTCGCCACAGTACTCCATTCGGGCCACCTGGGGAGACCGCCGCGCCGCCGAACTTTCCCCGGGCGGCGCGTGTTCGGCTGCCCGCTGTCGGTTCCCACCAGCGGTCGTCATCCGGGCGCGGGTGTCCTGCTTCACAGAATCACCCGAAACGGAACTATCCCCTTCGCTCAGCTGTCAGTAACTGCTGAAAGAGCAGAAGACACGAGAGGTCGGGCACACAGGGGATGGCGATGGGTCAGAAGACGACGGGTGGCGCCGGGACCGAACCGGCGGGAAGGAAACTCGACCTGAGCGTGGCCCAGGTCGCCGGATCCTCCCTCGCCACCGTCGCGGCCGCCCTGCTCGCGTCGACGATGGGCGTCTACGGAACCATCCTCGGCGCCGGGGTGGTCAGCGTCGTCGCCACCGCGGGCGGACCCGTCATCCAGCACCTCTTCCGGCGTACCGGCGACCAGCTGCGCGGCAGCACCCGGCCGAAGACCCGTCAGGTACCGCCGCCCCGCGGGCAGGAGGGGGCGGCGGACCCCGGGGCGGCGGACCCCGGGGCGGCGGACGCCGGGGCGGCGGAGGAGTTCGGGCGGCCCACCGTGCACGGCACCCGGATGCGCGGATGGAAGCGCACCGCGGTGGCCTCCGGCGCGGCCTTCGCCGTCGCCATCGGCGGCCTCGGCACCTACGAGGCGATGGCAGGCACCTCCGTCAGCAGCGACGGCGGCACCCTCTTCTCCGGCGGAACCCGCAAGGCCGGCGAGGAGCACCCCGCCCCGTCCCGACGCGGTCCGGCCGGTGGGGAGGACGAGCGGGGGAGCGGCGCCGACACCCCCGGCCCGGGCGGCTCCCCGAACCCCTCCCGTCCGGGCGGGAGCCGGAGCCCGAGCGCGGACCCCGGGCCGTCGCGCTCCGGCGAGCCGGCGCCCGGCCCGTCGGTGCCGACGCACGGACCGGCGCCCGCCCCGACGCCGTCGGCACCGGACCCGGTGCCGACCCCGGGCGCCGAGGGCAGCACGCCGCCGTCACCGAGCGCCTCCTGACCCGCCTCAGCTCCCGAGGACCCGCCGCAGGTAGTCGTTGCCGAAGACCCGGTCCGGGTCGAGGCGGTCCCGCAGTGCGGTGAACTCCCCGAAGCGCGGGTAGATCCGCGAGAGGTGGTCCGCGTCCCGGGTGTGCACCTTGCCCCAGTGCGGGCGTCCACCGTGCGCGGTGAAGATGCGCTCGGCCGCGGTGAAGTAGGCCTGGTACGGGGTGCCCTTGTACATGTGCACCGCGATGTAGGCCGTGTCGCGGCCGGAGGCCGTCGACAGTGTGATGTCGTCTGCCGGAGCCGTCCGCACCTCCACCGGGAAGCTGATCCGCAGCCGCGAGCGGTCCACCATTGCCCGGAGCTCCCGCAGTGCTCCGACCACGGCCTCGCGCGGGAGGGCGTACTCCATCTCCACGAACCGCACCCGGCGCGGGCTGGTGAACACCTTGTACGGGATGTCCGTGTAGGTGCGCGCCGACAGGGCGCGGCTGGCCACGCGGGCGATGGAGGGGATGGTCGCCGGGACCGCGCGGCCCAGCGTGTTGACGGCCTGGAAGAGGCCGTTGGAGAGCAGCTCGTCCTCCACCCAGCCACTCACCGGTCCGGGCGGGGAGGCGGGGCCCTGGCTGCGGTTGTTGCGCTTGGTGTTGCAGTTGCCGGTGTGTGGGAACCAGTAGAACTCGAAGTGCTCGTTCTCCGCGAAGTGCTCCTCGAACTCAGCGGTCACCCGGTCGAAGCCCATGGGCTCCTCACGGGCGGTCAGGAAGAAGAGCGGCTCCACCGCGAAGGTGATCGCGGTGACGATGCCGAGCGCGCCGATGCCCACCCGGGCCGCCGCGAAGACCTCGGGATTCTCCTTCTCGGAACAGGTCAGCAGCCGGCCGTCGGCGGTGACCAGTTCCAGGGCGCGGATCTGGGCGGCGATGGAGGCCGAGTCGCGGCCGGTGCCGTGGGTTCCGGTGCTGGTGGCGCCGGAGACCGTCTGCTCCATGATGTCGCCCATGTTGGTGAGCGAGAGGCCCTCGGCGGCGAGGGCCCGGTTCAGGTCCTTGAGGGCCGTGCCCGCCGCGACCGTGACGGTCCCCGCGGCGCGGTCGACCGACCGGATCCCGGCCAGGGCCTGCGGCCGGACGAGGACCCCGTCGGTCGCGGCGGCCGCGGTGAAGGAGTGGCCGGTGCCGACCGCCTTCACCCGCAGTCCGTCCTCGGCGGCCCGGCGGACCGCCTCCTGGAGCTCCCCGACCGATGCCGGGGTCACCACGCGGGCGGGTGTGGCGGTGATGTTGCCCGCCCAGTTACGCCACGCGGTCGCCGTGCTGCCGTTCCGTGCTGTCGCCGTCCCCATCGGTTGCTGGCTCCTCCCCTTGCGCCGGCCTCGTCAGCCGGCGGTATCCCGCGAACGCAACCGCCGCCGCGGCCGCCCCCGCCGAGAGGGAGACGACGTACCCGGTCCGCGCGCCGGCCGCGTCGACGACCCAGCCGGTCACGGAGGACCCGAGCGCGATACCGACCGCGAGGCCGGTGCTGATCCAGGTCATGCCCTCGGTCAGCTTCGCGTGTGGTACGTGCGCCTCGATCAGGGCCATCGTGGTGATCATCGTGGGAGCGATGGCGAGGCCCGAGACGAAGAGCGCCACGGCCAGAAACGGAAGGTTCCCGGCCAGTAGGAGGGGGATCATACTCACGGCCATCGCACAGATGCCCAGTACCCAGCGGGGTTCGGCCCTGCCCTTGAAGTGGATCAGACCGAAGGCAATGCCCGCGAGGCAGGATCCGGCCGCCCAGATGGCCAGGATGAAGCTGGCGGCGGACTTGTGGCCCTGCTCCTCGGCGAAGGCCAGCGTGGAGACGTCGATGGAACCGAAGATTGCGCCGGTCGCCACGAACGTGGCCGCCAGGACCTGCAGACCGGGGGAGCGCAGGGCCGAGGTGCGGTCCCCGTCCACCTCGCGCGGGTGCGGCGCGGGCTCGGTGGACCGCTGCGCCGTGAGCAGCCAGACGCCGACCAGCAGGCACACGGCGGCGATCAGTGGACCGGCCTCGGGGAACCAGGTGGTGGACAGCCCGATGGCGAGGATCGGGCCGAAGATGAAGCACACCTCGTCGACGACGGACTCGAAGGAGTAGGCGGTGTGCAGATCGCGCGGGGAGTCGCGGTAGATGGTGGTCCACCGGGCCCGGACCATCGAGCCGACACTGGGCACGCAGCCGGCAACAGCCGCGCAGACGAAGAGGGTCCAGTCGGGCCAGCCGTTCGCAGCGGCCACCAGCAGGAGGGCGACCGCGCCCACGCAGATCAGGGTGGCGGGCCGCAGGACCGCCCGCTGTCCGTGCTGGTCCACCAGGCGGGACACCTGAGGGCCGATCACGGCCGCGGCGAGTGCGAGCGTCCCGGTGAGGGCGCTGGCCATCGCGTAGCGTCCGGTGATCTCGGAGATCATGGTCAGGATTCCGACACCGACCATGGATATCGGCAGGCGGCCGATCAGGCCGGCGGCACTGAATCCCTTGGTGCCGGGGGCCGCGAATATCGCGCGGTAGGGACTGGGCAAGGGCCCTCCGTAAGGGACGAGATCAGCCCGTACAGATTACGGCGGTCGACCGGGCGCCGCACGGGAGAATTTCCGGGAACCGGAACTTAGGCTCACCTTACCTGTGTCGGAGTCCGCCTCGCGGACAGGGCAGTTCTCCCGGGAGCGGGCCGGGTGGCAGGATTCGAGGCATGTCAGACCAGTTCCGTACCCACGGCGCCGGCTCCGCCGCCCCGTACGACGCACTCCTGCTGCTCTCCTTCGGCGGGCCCGAAGGACCCGACGACGTCGTGCCGTTCCTGGAGAACGTCACGCGCGGCCGCGGCATCCCGCGCGAGCGGCTCAAGGAGGTCGGGCAGCACTACTTCGGCTTCGGCGGGGTCAGCCCGATCAACAGGCAGAACCGCGAGCTGCTCGACGCGCTGCACAAGGACTTCACCGAACACGGGCTCGACCTGCCCGTCTACTGGGGCAACCGCAACTGGGCCCCGTACCTGGACGACGTGATGCGCCAGATGGCCGCCGACGGGCGCCGACGCATCGCCGTGCTCGCCACCAGCGCGTACGCCTCGTACTCGGGCTGCCGCCAGTACCGCGAGAACCTGGCCGACGCCCTGGCCGCGCTGGAGCGGGACGGCGTGGAGCCGCCGCGGGTCGACAAGCTGCGGCACTACTTCAACCACCCCGGCTTCGTGGAGCCCATGATCGACGGGGTGCTGGCCTCGCTCGACGCCCTGCCCGAGGAGGTGCGCGCCGGGGCGCACCTCGCCTTCACCACGCACTCCATCCCGACCGCCGCAGCCGACACCTCCGGCCCCGTCGAGGACCACACCGAGGGCGGTGAGGGCGGCGCGTACGTCCGGCAGCACCTCGACGTCGCCCGGGTCGTCGCCGACGCGGTCGCGGTGCGCACCGGTGTCGCCCGCCCCTGGCGGCTGGTCTACCAGTCCCGCAGCGGTGCCCCGCACATCCCGTGGCTGGAGCCGGACATCTGCGACCACCTGGAGGCCCTCCGCGCCGAGGGCGCCCCCGCCGTCGTCATGGTCCCCATCGGCTTCGTCTCCGACCACATGGAAGTCCTGTACGACCTGGACACCGAGGCCACGGCCAAGGCCGCCGAGCTGGGCCTGCCCGTCGCGCGCTCCGCGACCGTGGGCGCCGACCCGCGTTTCGCCGGGGCCGTCCGCGAACTCGTGCTGGAGCGGGCCGCCAAGGAGCGGGGCGAGGCGGCCGGGGAGTGCTGGGTGGGCACGCTGGGACAGAGCCACGACCTGTGCGCGGTGGGCTGCTGCCCGGCGCGGGCCCCACGGCCGGCCGCCGCGGGCGCGGACAGCCCGTACGCCTAGGAAGAGGAACCGTGATCTCCGAAGAGCTGAAGGCCGAGCTGCTGGACGTCGGCATGGATGCGGCCCGTCAGGCCGGAGCGCTGCTGCGCGACGGCCGGCCGGCCGACCTGGCGGTGGCGGCCACGAAGACCAGCCCGATCGACGTGGTGACCGAGATGGACATCGCCGCGGAGAAGCTGATCACCGGCATCCTCGCCGAGCGGCGGCCCGAGGACGGGCTGCTGGGCGAGGAAGGCGCCGACACCCTGGGGACGAGCGGGGTGCGCTGGGTCGTCGACCCGCTGGACGGCACCGTGAACTACCTCTACGGGCTCCCGAGCTGGGGCGTGTCCATCGCTGCCGAGTACGGGGGCGAGACCGTGGTGGGCGTCGTGGCGGCGCCGATGCGCGGGGAGGTCTACCACGCCGTGCTCGGCGGCGGCGCCTGGCTGGGCACGGCCCGCCTCTCCTGCCGTCCGGCGGCCCCGCTGGACCAGGCGCTGGTCGGGACCGGCTTCGCCTACGTCCAGGCCCGGCGGGCGCACCAGGCCGGCGTGGCACAGCGGATCATCCCGCTGGTGCGGGACATCCGGCGGGGCGGCTCGGCGGCCCTGGACCTGTGCGACGTGGCCGCAGGGCGGCTCGACGGCTACTACGAGCGCGGGCTGAACCCCTGGGACCTGGCCGCCGGCGACCTGATCGCCCGGGAGGCCGGCGCCGTGACCGGCGGCCGACCGGGGGAGCCGGCCTCGGGCGAGCTGGTGCTCGCCGCCACCCCGGCCGTCTTCGCCTCGCTCCAGCCGCTGCTGGAGGAGGCCGGGGCCTGGCACGACTGAGCCCCGTACCGCACCTGCAGCTGGACCCCGGCCGCCCGAAGGGGGCGGCCGGGGTCCATGTCGTCCCGGAGCCGGTGCTCAGCGGCCGCTCGGCGGCCGGTCGGCGCGGCGGCCGGTCAGCAGGCGGGCGCGGCGGCCGTGACCGGGACGCCGTGCTCGGCGGCCAGTCGCTGGAGGTCTTCCAGCTCCGCCTGTTCCACTTCCGCGAGGAAGTCGTCACCCGTCTCGCGGGCGTGCCTGAGATCCGACTGCGTGGCCCTGATGCGCTGCAGGAGACCCGCGGTGAATGCGTCCATGATGGGTTCGCCCCCTCTTCGTGGGTCGGCGGCGGCACGGGGCAGTACCGCCGTCAGGGAGTGGATGGGGTGTGCTCACGTCCTCCCCGGCACACTGGGCGCAGAAACCTCTCCCGGCCGGGGAATCCCCACTTCCGCCCCGCAGGCCCCTCCCTGGCCCGCCTTACAGCCGGTTTACGGCCGAAACGGGCAGGATGTACGACGCAACAACGTGTGCCCTTTTGGGCTCGGAGGAAGGAAACGACGTGCGCGTACTCGTCGTCGAGGACGAGCAGCTGCTCGCCGATGCGGTGGCCACCGGCCTGCGCCGGGAGGCCATGGCCGTGGACGTCGTGTACGACGGCGCCGCCGCCCTGGAGCGGGTCGGCGTGAACGACTACGACGTGGTCGTGCTCGACCGGGACCTCCCCCTTGTGCACGGTGACGACGTCTGCCGGAAGATCGTCGAGCTCGGGATGCCCACCCGTGTGCTGATGCTGACCGCCTCGGGCGACGTGAGCGACCGGGTGGAGGGCCTGGAGCTGGGGGCCGACGACTACCTGCCCAAGCCGTTCGCCTTCACCGAGCTGACCGCCCGGGTGCGGGCGCTCGGGCGGCGGACCACCGTCGCGCTGCCGCCCGTACTGGAGCGGGCCGGGATCAAGCTGGACCCGAACCGGCGCGAGGTGTTCCGCGAGGGCAAGGAGGTGCAGCTGGCGCCGAAGGAGTTCGCGGTGCTGGAGGTCCTCATGCGCAGCGAGGGGACCGTGGTCTCGGCCGAGCAGCTGCTGGAGAAGGCCTGGGACGAGAACACCGACCCGTTCACCAACGTGGTGCGCGTGACGGTGATGACCCTGCGCCGCAAGCTGGGCGAGCCGCCCGTCATCGTGACGGTGCCCGGCTCCGGATACCGGATCTGACCACGTGGCGACCACCCCGGCCCCACCGACGGCGCCGCCGAAGCCGACCTGGGACCCCGGACAGCCCGAGGGTCCCTTCCCGTGGCTGAGGCCGACCATTCGGATACGCCTCACGCTGCTGTACGGCGGGATGTTCCTGATCGCGGGCATCCTGCTGCTGTCGATCATCTACCTGCTGGCGGCCCAGGCCCTGCGGCAGGGCTACGCCATGCCCTTCCAGATCGTCGGCGGACAGAACGTTCAGGTCGCCAGCACGGCCTGCCCCGGCGTGGGCATCGGACAGTCGTACGAACAGTTCAACGCGGCGATCGGCAAGTGTGCCCTCGAGCAGCGCAGGCACGCCCTGGACGACCTGCTCAGCCGCTCGCTGATGGCCCTGCTGGGCCTGAGCATCATCGCCTTCGCCTTCGGCTACGCGATGGCCGGCCGGGTGCTCTCGCCGCTGGGCAAGATCACCCGTACCGCCCGCCGGGTGGTCGGGTCCGACCTCACCCGGCGCATCGAGCTGGACGGGCCGGACGACGAGCTCAAGGAGCTCGCCGACACCTTCGACGAGATGCTCGACCGCCTGGAGCGGGCCTTCACCGCCCAGCAGCGGTTCGTCGCCAACGCCTCGCACGAGTTGCGGACGCCGCTGGCGATCAACCGGACCCTGCTGGAGGTGCACCTGTCCGATCCGGGCGCCCCGGTGGAGCTCCAACAGCTCGGCAAAACCCTGCTCGCCACCAATGAGCGCAGCGAGCAGTTGGTCGAGGGCCTGCTGCTGCTGGCCCGCAGCGAGAACCAGATCGTCGAGCGCAAGCCCGTGGACCTCGCGGAGGTCGCCTCGCGCGCCGTCGACCAGGTGCGGGGCGAGGCCGAGGCCAAGGGTGTGGAGATCCGCGGCGAGCGCGGGCCGGCCGTCGTCCAGGGCAACGGAGTCCTGCTGGAGCGGATCGCCCTCAACCTGGTGCAGAACGCCGTCCGGTACAACGTGCCGGAGGGCGGCTGGGTGGAGGTCACCACCGAGGCCCAGCACGGCCAGGCGGTGCTCCTGGTGTCGAACACGGGTCCCGTGGTTCCCGCGTACGAGGTGGACAACCTCTTCGAGCCGTTCAGGCGGCTGCGTACGGAGCGTACGGGCAGTGACAAGGGTGTCGGGTTGGGCCTGTCGATCGCGCGCTCCGTGGCGCGCGCACACGGCGGCCGGATCCAGGCGACGCCCCGGGAGGGCGGTGGCCTCGTGATGCGTGTCACTCTGCCCTGCTGAGACCACCGCCCCGTGTTCGCTTTTGGCTGAATACTTGGCCCCTGAACCCAGCACCTCCTGTGTGATCGATCACAGTCGGCGGTGTCCGGCCCTGTGCGTTCGGTGACTCGGGGGCGGCCGGAACGCCCGGGAAGTCCGGGTTTCCGGCCCCTCGAATGGCGGGAAATACACGGGGTGGCGTTTGTGCAAGACGGCGCCCGGACCGTGTACGGTCCCGGTCGTCATCCCAGCCGATCGCCCCTTCGGGCGGGCGGCTGGGTGTCGATTGAGTAACAGACCTTGATGTGAGGCAAAATCTCCGCCTCAGGTCGGGCACAAGTCCGGCCTCTCGTGCGTTACGTGCGCTGAGACACCGCTAACACCCAGAGGGGGAGAGCGAAAAATGGCAACGGACTACGACACTCCGCGCAAGACCGACGACGACGTCGACAACGACAGCATCGAGGAGCTCAAGGCTCGACGCAATGAGAAGTCGTCCTCGTCCGTCGACATGGACGAATTCGACTCGGCCGAGAGCCTGGAGCTTCCCGGTGCGGACCTCTCCAACGAGGAGCTCGCCGTCCGGGTCCTGCCCAAGCAGGCCGACGAGTTCACCTGCATGAGCTGCTTCCTGGTGCACCACCGCAGCCAGCTGGCGCGCGAGAAGAACGGTCAGCCGATCTGCCGCGACTGCGACTGAGAGGTGTCGGCCGTGACTGGCTCGACACCCTTTCGGAAGCGTGTCTTCCGAAAGCAGGGTGATCCGGCGGAGACGCAGGCGGTGACCACGGACCCGGAGACGGGTCTCGAAGCCGCCCCCGGCGACTCCGCCAGTGCGGCGCTCGCCGCTCCCTCCGACGCGGCTTCGGCGGCGCCGGTCGCGGAGTCCGGCGAGGGGTCCCGGCGCGGTGGCGGGAGCCGCCGGCTGCAAGCGGTCAGGAACGGAGTGCGCAAGGGCGGCGAAGGCGTGCGCGGCGCCGCCCTCTACGTCACCGACAGGATCATCGAGAACGCTCCGCGCGTCCCGGTCCGTGACCTCGCGACGCTGCGCGCGCAGTTCCCCGGCCTCGGACCCGAGCAGCTCGCCGACAAGCTGATCGCGGGCGCCACCGCGGCCTCGGCGACCGTCGGCGCCAGTATCGGCGCGGCGGCCATGCTGCCCGTGCCGCCCGCGATGCCCGCCGAGCTCGCGGCGGAGATCACCGGAGTCGCGGCGATCGAGCTGAAGCTCGTCGCGGAGCTCCACGAGGTCTACGGCCAGCGGCCGCCCGGCAACCTCAGGGAGCGGACGTTCGCCTACCTGACCGCGTGGACGGAAGAGCGCGGGGTCGACCTCACCAAGCCCACCACGCTGAACGCCGCGCTCGGCGGGCAGATGAAGCGCGAATTGCGCCAGCAGATCACGAAGCGGATGTTCCGCAGCCTGCCGAACCTCATGCCGTTCATGGTGGGCGCGGCGGTCGGAGCGGTCATGAACCGCCGCGACACCCGCAAACTCGCCGAGAAGGTCCGTGGAGACCTGCGCCGACAGGCGGTGGCCTGGGAGGCCCTGCGCGCCCTGCCGCCCCTGGAACGACCCGTGGAGCCCCTTCCCGAGGCCACCAGGGCAGCCCTGGAGGGTCCGCGGTACTTCACGCGCGACTGACGCGTTCGGCGGCCGGCCGCCCGGCACTGCGGGGCCGGCCCCTCAGGCCGCCCGCGCCGCACGCAGCGCCGAGACCAGGGCCTCCGGCTCGCGGGTGGAGACGTAGACGTACGGGGTCGGGTCGGCGGGGTCGGTGACCTCGACGCGCACCGCCGTCGGCACGTAGCTGCGCATCAGCATGAAGGCCCGGGGGTCCGCCTTGTAGGTGCGCCAGGCGCGCGCCTCCTCGGTGTCCAGGATCTCGGGCTCGCCCAGCGCCGACACCGGGATCCGGGCGTCGCCGACGGCCAGCGCACCGTTCACCACGCGCACGCGCGCGGAGCCGTAGGAGCTCACCAGGAACCCGGCCAGCGCCGTCCCGCCGACGAGGCCGGCCAGCAGGGGCATGGTGCCCAGGGGCAGCAGCATCAACGCGCCCGCGAGTCCGGTCAGGACGGCGATGCCCCACCAGGAGCGGGGGGCGGTCAGGCGTTCGTCGTGGTGCGCGGTGGAGGGCTGCATGTGCTCAAGCCTGCCACGAGGCGACCGGCGGGTAGCCGCGCGGGTAAGGTCTGCGGCTGTGAGTGGACGAAACACAGCGTTGACGCCCCCGGCCGATGCCGTCGCACCGGTCCGGCATCCCGACGCCCCGGCACCCGGTGAGCTCCTCGGTGCCCATTACGAGCACTGTTTCGGCTGCGGCGGGGGCCAGCCGCACGGACTCCACCTGGAGGCCCGCGCGGGCGAGGGCGTGCGCATCACCGCCGAGTTCACCGTCAGGCCCGCGCACCAGGGCGCGCCGGGGCTCGCCCACGGCGGGGTGCTCGCCACCGCACTCGACGAGACGTTGGGCTCTCTGAACTGGCTGCTGCGCGTCATCGCGGTGACCGGACGGCTGGAGACGGACTTCGTGCGGCCGGTGCCCGTGGACACCGTGCTCCACCTGGAGGCCGAGGTCACCGCCGTCGCCGGCCGGAAGATCTACTGCACGGCCGTGGGTCGGATAGGCGGGCCGGAGGGCCCGGTCGCGGTCCGCGCCGACGCGCTCTTCATCGAGGTGAAGGTCGACCACTTCATCGACAACGGACGGCCCGAGGAGATCCAGGCGGCGATGGCCGACCCGGACCAGGTCAGGCGTGCACGCGCCTTTGAGGTGAATCCCTGATGTCCCTGAGCAACAACGGATCCCGCCGCGACGTCGACGTGTTGCTGCGCCGCGTCGATCCGGAGGTTCCCATTCCGGCGTACGGGCACCCCGGCGACGCCGGCTGCGATCTGGTCACCACCGAGGCCGCCGTGCTGGAGCCCGGTGAGCGCGCGGTGCTGCCCACGGGGGTCGCGATCGCCCTGCCCGACGGGTACGCGGCCTTCGTGCACCCGCGTTCGGGGCTGGCCGCGCGCTGCGGGCTCGCGCTCGTGAATGCCCCGGGGACGGTGGATGCCGGGTACCGTGGAGAGATCAAGGTGATCGTGGTCAATCTCGACCCTCGCGAGAGCGTCCGGTTCGAGCGTTTCGACCGCATTGCCCAGCTGGTTGTCCAGCGGGTCGAGAAGGTGCGCTTCCACGAGGTGGCGGAACTTCCCGGCTCGGCCCGGGCCGAGGGGGGCTTCGGCTCCACCGGCGGTCATGCGGCCGTGGCCGGATCCGGGGCTGGTCAGCAGGGTGGGAATGGCTACGCTTCGGTCGTTACCGACCGGGAAGGACAGTGACGTGTTCGGACGTCGCAAGAAGAACGACTCCGCCAAGGACGGCGGCGCGGCCGAGCAGGTCGTAGACGGCGTCGCCGCCGCTGAGCAGGACGACACGGGCGAGTCGGACGGCGCTGCCGCGCCGCGCCGGATCAACCTGCCCCCGGCCCCGCGGCCGGACGGCCCCTGGGACGTCTCCGAGGTGCCCGGCAACCCGACCGACGGCCGGGTCGACCTGGGCGGCATCTTCGTACCCGGTGTCGACGGCATGGAACTGCGCGTCGAGGTGGCCGGGGACGCCATCGTGGCCGCCACCGTGGTGCTGGGTGACAGCGCCGTGCAGCTGCAGGCCTTCGCCGCCCCCAAGAAGGAGGGCATCTGGGGCGAGGTCCGCGACGAGATCGCCGCGGGCATCACCCAGCAGGGCGGCATCATCGACGAGGTCCAGGGCGCACTGGGCTGGGAACTGCGTGCGCAGGTCCCCGTCCCGCTGCCGGACGGGCAGACCGGTGCCCAGTTGGTCCGCTTCGTCGGCGTCGACGGCCCGCGCTGGTTCCTGCGGGGCGTCATCTCCGGCCAGGGCGCGGTGCGCCCCGAGTCGGCGGGCGTGCTGGAGCAGATCTTCCGGGACACCGTCGTCGTCCGCGGCGACGGCCCGATGGCCCCGCGCGACCCGATCGTCCTGAAGCTCCCGAACGACGCCCAGATGGTGCCGGACGGCGTGCAGACGGAGGACCAGGAAGGCTCCCGCTTCGGCGGCGGCATGGGCCAGCTCGACCGCGGCCCGGAGATCACCGAGGTCCGCTGACCCGCCGACCCCGGACGGCCCCCGCGCACAGGGGGGCGCGTCGTGTTCCCGGCCGGTGGGCCCCCTCCTTCGGGGCGGGGCCCACCGGCTCTCGCGCGCCCGGGGCGGAGCCCGGCGCTCCGGATCGGGCCCCTGGCGGAGTTCCGTCAGAGATCCGTCAGGGATCGGCCCCGGGGCCGGGACGGGTGCCGGCCCGGACCGGACGTCCCCGAGAATGAGCCCATGGGACGCGGCAAGCTCAGGATCTACCTCGGCGCGGCACCCGGCGTGGGCAAGACCCACGCGATGCTCTCCGAGGGGCACCGCAGGACGGAGCGGGGCGCGGACTGCGTCGTGGGCTTCGCCGAGCACCACGGGCGACCGCGCACGCAGGCCGTGCTCCACGGCCTGGAACAGGTCGAGCGCCGGACCCTGGCCCACCGCGGCGCCCCCCTCACCGAGATGGACGTGGACGCGCTCCTCGCCCGCCGCCCGGCCGTCGCGCTGGTGGACGAGCTCGCGCACACCAACGCTCCCGGCTCGCGCAACGCCAAGCGCTGGCAGGACGTGGAGGAGCTGCTGCGCGCCGGCATCGACGTCGTCTCGACCGTCAACATCCAGCACCTGGAGTCGCTCGGGGACGTCGTCGAGTCGATCACCGGGGTGCGGCAGCAGGAGACCGTGCCCGACGAGGTCGTCCGCCGGGCCGACCAGGTCGAACTGGTCGACATGTCCCCGCAGGCGCTGCGCCGGCGCATGGCGCACGGGAACATATACGGGCCCGAGATGATCGACGCGGCGCTCTCCCACCACTTCCGGCCGGGCAACCTCACCGCGCTGCGCGAGCTCGCACTGCTGTGGGTGGCCGACCGGGCGGACGAGTACCTCCAGCAGTACCGGGGCGAGCACGGCATCCCCTCGACCTGGCAGGCACGGGAGCGGATCGTCGTCGGGCTGACCGGCGGCCCGGAGGGGAGCACCCTCATCCGGCGTGCGTCGAGGATGGCGGCCAAGGGCTCGGGCAGCGAGATCCTCGCCGTATACGTCGCCCGCAGCGACGGCCCGACCGCCGCCTCGCCGAAGGAACTCGCGGTTCAGCGCGCCCTGGTCGAGGACGTCGGAGGAACGTTCCATCACGTCATCGGCGACGACATTCCCGACGCCCTGCTGGCCTTCGCACGCGGGGTCAACGCCACCCAGATCGTGCTCGGCTCCAGCCGCCGCCGCCCCTGGCAGTACGTCTTCGGCCCCGGCGTCGGCGCCGGGGTGGCCCGCGACGCCGGCCCCGACCTCGACGTCCACATCGTCACGCACGAAGAGGTCGCCAGGGGGCGCGGCCTGCCCGCCGCCCGCACGGCGGCCCAGCTCGGCCGCAACCGGACCGCGGCCGGCTGGGTCGTGGGAACGGTCCTGCCGTTGCTGCTGTGCCTGTTGCTCACGCACGTCGACGCGGACCTCGGGCTCGCCAACGACATGCTGCTGTTCCTGTCGCTGACGGTGGCCGCCGCGCTGCTGGGAGGGCTCTGGCCGGCCCTCGCCTCCGCAGCGCTCGGCTCGCTGCTGATGAACTACTTCTTCGCGCCCCCGCTGCACCGGTTCACCGTGTCCGACCCCAGGAACATCCTCGCCATCACCGTCTTCTTCGGCGTGGCCGTCTCGGTGGCCTCGGTGGTGGACCTGGCCGCCCGGCGCACCCACCAGGCCGCCCGTCTGCGCGCCGAGTCCGAGATCCTCTCCTTCCTCGCCGGAAGCGTGCTGCGCGGCGAGACCACGCTGGACGCGCTGCTGGAGCGGGTGCGCGAGACCTTCGCCATGGAGTCGGTGGCCCTGCTGGAGCGGACCGGCGACCGGGAGCCCTGGAAGCCGGCCGGCAGCGTCGGCCCCGGTGCGGTGGCCCGGCCCGAGGACGCCGATGTAGACATGCCGATCGGCGACCACATGGCCCTCGCGCTGTCCGGGCGGGTCCTGCCGGCGGAGGACCGCCGGGTGCTCGGCGCCTTCGCCGCCCAGGCGGCCGTGGTCCTGGACCGCCAGCGCCTGGTCGGCGAGGCCGAGGAGGCCCGCAGGCTGGCCGAGGGCAACCGGATCCGCACCGCCCTGCTGGCCGCCGTCAGCCACGACCTGCGCACGCCGCTCGCCTCCATCAAGGCGTCCGTCACCTCGCTGCGCTCCGACGACGTGGAATGGTCCGAGGAAGACCGGGCCGTGCTCCTGGAGGGCATCGAGGACGGCGCCGACCGCCTCGACCACCTGGTGGGCAACCTCCTCGACATGTCACGGCTGCAGACCGGGACGGTCACCCCGCTGATCCGGGAGATCGACCTCGACGAGGTGGTCCCGATGGCGCTGGGCGGCGTACCGGAGGACAGCGTGCTGCTGGACGTGCCCGAGTCGCTGCCGATGGTGGCGGCGGACCCCGGGCTGCTGGAGCGGGCCGTGGCCAACGTCGTGGAGAACGCCGTCAAGTACAGCCCGGCCGGCGAACCGGTGCTGGTGGCGGCCAGCTGCCTCGGCGACCGGGTCGAAATGCGGGTCGTCGACCGTGGGCCGGGCGTCCCCGACGAGGCCAAGGACCGGATCTTCGCCCCCTTCCAGCGGTACGGGGACGCCCCGCGCGGCGCCGGGGTGGGCCTCGGGCTGGCCGTCGCGCGCGGCTTCACCGAGTCCATGAACGGCACCCTCGCGGCCGAGGACACCCCCGGCGGCGGGCTGACCATGGTGCTGACCCTGCGGGCGGTGTCCCGACGGCCTGCCCCGGCCCCGGCCCCGATACCGGTCTCGGGTACGGCCGACGGCGCGGACGGCACGGGCGGCATGGACGGCGCGGACGCCGGGCGCGGCGGGTACGGCGGCGGGCCCGGGGGAGACGCTTCCCGAGCCTCGCGTCCCCCCGGCACGGACCGTGCCGGGCCCCACCACGCCGGCACGGACCGCGCCGGGACCGACCCACTCGACACCGGTCACGACCGTGGCCGGACGACGCGACAGAAGGCAGGACGCCGATGACCCGGGTGCTCGTGGTGGACGACGAGCCGCAGATCGTCCGAGCCCTCGTGATCAATCTGAAGGCGCGCACGTACGAGGTCGACGCCGCCTCCGACGGCGCGAGCGCACTGGAGCTCGCGGCCGCCCGCCACCCCGACGTGGTCGTCCTCGACCTCGGTCTGCCGGACATGGACGGGGTGGAGGTGATCAGGGGGCTGCGCGGCCGGAGCCGCGTGCCGATCCTGGTCCTCTCCGCCCGGCACAGCTCCGACGAGAAGGTGGAGGCCCTGGACGCGGGGGCGGACGACTACGTCACCAAGCCCTTCGGCATGGACGAGCTGCTGGCCAGGCTGCGCGCCGCCGTCCGCCGGGCCGAACCGTCCGCCGGGTCCGGCGCGGACGGCTCGGTCGTGGCGACCGAGGGCTTCACGGTGGACCTGGCCGCCAAGAAGGCGGTGCGCGAGGGGCACGACGTACGGCTGACGCCCACCGAGTGGCACCTGCTGGAGGTCCTGGTCCGCAACGGCGGCAAGCTGGTCGGCCAGAAGCAGCTGCTCCAGGAGGTCTGGGGACCCTCGTACGGCACCGAGACGAACTACCTGAGGGTCTACATGGCCCAGTTGCGGCGCAAGCTGGAGGCGGACCCCTCGCGTCCGCGGCACTTCATCACCGAGCCGGGCATGGGATACCGCTTCGAGAGGTAGTCGGTGCGCCGGTAGGCTTTCCTGTATGAGTGCTGAACCGCGTCCCGGGAGTCCCGCGAAGCCGGCCAGGTCGGCGGGCCGGTTCCGCCGGATGATCGAGCGGCTGTCGACCTCGCAGGAGGAGCTGCATTCGGCGGAGCTGCAGGAGGACGCAGAAGCCGCGGGCTGTACACGGATCTGCGACTGCGACGACCGCCAGATAGTCAAGGTGACCGGCACCCTCCGCACGGTCACCCTGCGCCCCCGGGCCGGCGTCCCGGCCCTGGAGGCTGAGCTGTTCGACGGCTCCGGCGCGCTGGACGTGGTCTGGCTCGGGCGTCGCTCGATCGTGGGAATCGAGCCCGGCCGGCGCATGACCGCTTCCGGACGCATCTCGCTGAGCCACGGCCGTCGGGTGCTGTTCAACCCGAAGTACGAACTCCGACCGCTCGGACAGGAGCAGTAACCGGCGATGCCACTCGACAAACCGACCAACCCGGAGCCCGGCACCGAGCCGTCCGAGGACCAGAAGGCCGTGACACAGGCGGCCCTGTTCGACGCGTTCGGAGGTGTCCGGGGCACCATCGAGACGATGCTCCCCGGGCTGCTCTTCGTGATGATCTACACGGTCAACAAGGACGTGAAGATGTCCGCCATCGCGGCGGGCGCGGTCGCCGTCCTGCTGGTGATCGTGCGGCTGCTGCGCAAGGACACGGTCAAGCACGCCTTCAGCGGGGTGTTCGGCGTGGGCGTGGGCGTGGCCTTCGCCCTGTTCACGGGCAGCGCCAAGGGCTTCTACCTGCCGGGCATGATCTACGGCGTCTGCCTGGGCCTGGCCTTCACGGTCTCGGCGCTGGTGGGCTTCCCGCTGCTGGGCGTGATCCTCGGGCCGGTCTTCAAGGAGAACCTGTCCTGGCGCACCCGTAACCCGGGGCGCAAGAAGGCGTACACCAAGGCGAGCCTGGCGTGGGGGCTGATCTTCCTCGCCAAGTACGCGATCCTCTTCCCGCTGTACTGGTGGGGCGATGCGACACAGTTGGGCTGGGTGCTGATCGCGCTGAAACTCCCGCCGATGGTGCTCGCGGTGTACTTCACCTGGGTCTTCCTGGCGAAGGCGCCGCCGCCGATCGACGTGATCGCGGAGTGGGAGGCCAAGGAGGCCGCCGAGGCTGCGGCCGCCAGGCCGAAGGCCTGATCGGGCGGTACCCGAAGAGCGAGCGGGGCGCGCCCGGCCGGGCGCGCCCCCTTCGCCCGACGAGCGGACCCGCAGGGCTAGCGGCGGGCCTGGAGGAGGTCCTCCAGCTGCTCCTCGCGGGCCTGGGCGGCCACGAACAGGAGCTCGTCGCCCGGCTCCAGGGTCTCCTCGCCGTGCGGCGTCAGCACCCGGTTGCCCCGGATGATCGTGACCAGCGAGGTGTCCTCGGGCCAGCTGATCTCGCTGATCTGCGTACCCGCGACCGAGGAGTCGGCCGGAAGGGTCAGCTCGACCAGGTTGGCGTCGCCATGGCTGAAGCGCAGCAGCCGTACCAGGTCGCCGACGCTCACGGCCTCCTCGACCAGGGCCGACATCAGGCGCGGCGTGGAGACCGCGACGTCCACGCCCCAGGACTCGTTGAAGAGCCACTCGTTCTTCGGGTTGTTGACGCGGGCCACCACGCGCGGCACCCCGTACTCGGTCTTCGCGAGCAGCGAGACGACGAGGTTGACCTTGTCGTCCCCGGTCGCCGCGATGACCACGTTGCAGCGCTGCAGCGCCGCCTCGTCCAGCGAGGTGATCTCGCAGGCGTCGGCCAGCAGCCACTCGGCCTGCGGCACCCGCTCCACCGAGATGGCGGTCGGCGCCTTGTCGACCAGGAGCACCTCGTGGCCGTTCTCCAGCAGCTCGCCCGCGATGGAGCGGCCCACCGCTCCCGCCCCGGCGATCGCGACCCTCATGCGTGTGCCTCCTCAGGCCCCTCGGCGAAGACCGCCTCGACCTTGTCGATCTCGTCCGTGCGCATCATCACGTGGACGAGGTCGCCCTCCTGCAGCACCGTCTGGGAGGTCGGCAGCATGGCCTCGCCCAGCCGGGTGAGGAACGCGACACGCACGCCGGTCTCGTCCTGGATCTTGCTGACCTTGTGGCCGATCCAGGCGGGGGAGGTGTGCACCTCGGCGAGCTGGACGCCGCCGCTCGGGTCCCGCCACAGCGGCTCGGCGCCCGACGGCAGCAGCCGGCGCAGCATCTGGTCGGCGGTCCAGCGCACGGTGGCGACGGTGGGGATGCCCAGACGCTGGTAGACCTCGGCGCGCTTGGGGTCGTAGATGCGCGCGGCGACGTTCTCGACGCCGAACATCTCCCGGGCCACCCGGGCGGCGATGATGTTGGAATTGTCACCACTGCTGACGGCCGCGAACGCGCCCGCGTCCTCGATTCCCGCCTCCCGCAGGGTGTCCTGGTCAAAGCCGACCCCGGTGACGCGGCGGCCGCCGAAACCGGCGCCGAGCCGGCGGAATGCGGTGGGGTCCTGGTCGACGACTGCGACCGTATGACCCTGCTGTTCCAGGGTTTGCGCGAGGGCGGAGCCCACTCTTCCGCAACCCATGATGACGATGTGCACGGCCGTCCTTCCGGCTGTCAGCGACTCGCTGGTTCCCAGCCTCATTGCATGCTCTGGTTAAACAGGGTCTCAGACCACGGCCCAAGCTACACACGGGTGGTCGCCGGTGTGACCCCTCGGGGCTTTCATGGACGTATCCGCAGCACGTTCGTGTCACGTTCGTGGTGCGCTCGGGGAGGAAAAGCAACGGGATGGCGGCATCAGGGGGTGGGGGTTCGTCAGTCTCATTTCGAACGCTTACGATCCTCTGCGTGTCCAAACTGACCGACGTGCCCAAACGGATCCTGATCGGCCGGGCGCTGCGCAGCGACCGCCTCGGGGAAACCCTCCTTCCCAAGCGGATCGCCCTTCCCGTCTTCGCGTCCGACCCTCTCTCCTCGGTGGCCTACGCACCGGGTGAGGTCCTGCTGGTCCTGTCGATCGCGGGCGTCTCGGCCTACCACTACAGCCCCTGGATCGCCCTCGCGGTCGTGGTGCTGATGTTCACGGTGGTGGCCTCCTACCGGCAGAACGTCCACGCCTACCCCAGCGGTGGCGGCGACTACGAGGTGGCCAACACCAACCTCGGGCCCCGGGCCGGCCTGACCGTCGCGAGCGCCCTGCTCGTCGACTACGTCCTGACCGTCGCCGTGTCGATCTCCTCCGGGGTCGAGAACCTCGGCTCCGCGGTGCATTTCGTCATCGAGCACAAGGTGCTCTCGGCGATCGTCATGATCCTTCTGCTCACGCTGATGAACCTGCGCGGCGTGAAGGAGTCCGGCAAGCTCTTCGCGATCCCGACCTACGTCTTCGTCGCCGCGGTCTTCGTCATGATCGGCTGGGGTGCCTGGAAGGGCATCGTCCTCGGCGAGACCATGTCGGCGCCGACGGCCGATTTCGAGATCGAACCAGAACAGAAGGGCCTGGCCGGCTTCGCCATGGTCTTCCTGCTGCTGCGCGCCTTCTCCTCGGGCTGTGCGGCGCTGACCGGCGTCGAGGCGATCAGCAACGGCGTCCCCGCCTTCCGCAAGCCCAAGAGCAAGAACGCCGCGACCACGCTCGCCCTCATGGGCGGCCTGGCGGTCACCATGTTCTGCGGCATCATCGGCCTGGCCATGGCCACCAACGTGCGGATGGCCGAGAACCCGGCCGTGGACCTGCTGCACGACGGCGTCCCGGTCGGCCCCGACTACGTCCAGGACCCGGTGATCTCCCAGGTCGGCGAGGCCGTCTTCGGCAACGGCAGCATCCTCTTCGTCCTGCTGGCCACCGCCACCGCGCTGGTGCTGTTCCTGGCCGCGAACACCGCGTACAACGGCTTCCCGCTGCTCGGCTCGATCCTCGCGCAGGACCGCTACCTGCCGCGCCAGCTGCACACCCGCGGCGACCGGCTCGCCTTCTCCAACGGCATCGTGCTCCTCGCCGGCGCCGCCATCCTGCTCGTCTGGATCTACGACGCGGACTCGACGAAGCTGATCCAGCTCTACATCGTCGGCGTCTTCGTGTCCTTCACGCTGAGCCAGATCGGCATGGTCCGGCACTGGAACCGGCACCTGAGGACGGAACGCGACGTGGCCGCCCGCCGGCGCATGCACCGCTCCCGGGCGATCAACACCTTCGGCGCCTTCTTCACGGGCATGGTTCTGGTCGTCGTCCTGGCCACCAAGTTCACCCATGGCGCCTGGGTCGCCCTGCTCGGCATGGTGATCTTCTACGGCACGATGACGGCGATCCGGAAGCACTACGACCGGGTCTCCGCCGAGATCGCCGCCGCCGAGGGCCCCAGCGACGACAGCGTGCGCCCCTCCCGGGTCCACTCCATCGTCCTGGTCTCCAAGGTGCACAAGCCCACGCTGCGCGCCCTGGCCTTCGCCAAGCTCACCCGCTCGGACACCCTGGAAGCACTCAGCATCAGCGTCGACCAGGCCGAGACCAAGGCCCTGCGCGAGGAGTGGGACCGGCGCAGGATCAACGTCCCGCTCAAGATCCTCGACTCGCCGTACCGCGAGATCACCCGCCCGGTCGTCGAGTACGTCAAGGGCCTGCGCAGCGAGAACCCGCGCGACGCGGTCAGCGTGTACATCCCCGAGTACGTCGTCGGCCGCTGGTGGGAGCACCTGCTGCACAACCAGAGCGCGCTGCGCCTCAAGGGCAGGCTGCTCTTCACCCCCGGTGTGATGGTCACCTCGGTGCCGTACCAGCTCGAATCCTCGGAGCTCGCCAAGCGGAGGGCCAAGAAGCGGCAGGACTGGAACGCGCCGGGCTCGGTGCGCCGCGGTCCCGTGGACACCCCGCGACCGCCGAAGGCGCCGACCGGCAAGGGCTGAGCAGGTTGGTGAACGGCCGGACGAGATCCACGTAAACTGGTGGGTCGGTCGTCCGGCCGTTTCACTTTTGGTCTTTCTTAGCCTTGGAGCCTCCCCGCCATGACGGAGCAGAACGAGAAGCAGTCACTGGTCGGGGAGGAGTACGAGGTCGAGGTCGGACCCGTGGCGCACGGCGGGCACTGCATCGCCCGGACCGCCGAGGGCCGCGTCCTGTTCGTCCGCCACACCCTCCCCGGTGAGAAGGTCGTCGCGAAGGTCACCGAGGGCGACGTCGACTCCCGCTTCCTGCGCGCCGACGCGATCACCGTGCTCGAAGCCTCCAAGGACCGGGTCGAGGCCCCCTGCCCCTACGCGGGCCCCGGCAGGTGCGGCGGCTGCGACTGGCAGCACGCCAAGCCGGGCGCACAGCGCCGGCTCAAGGGCGAGGTCGTCGCCGAACAGCTGAAGCGGCTTGCCGGGCTGACCGCGGAGGAGGCCGGCTGGGACGGCACCGTGATGCCCGCCGAGGGCGACAAGCTGCCGGCCGGGCAGGTGCCGCAGTGGCGCACGCGCGTGCAGTACGCCGTTGACGCCGACGGCACCGTCGGGCTGCGCAAGCACCGCTCGCACGAGATCGAGCCGATCGACCACTGCATGATCGCTGCGCCCGGCGTCAGCGAGCTCGGCATCGAGAAGCAGGACTGGCCCCAGATGGCCACGGTCGAGGCGATCGCCGCATCCGGCTCGGGCGACCGCCAGGTCGTCCTCACCCCTCGCCCCGGTGGTCGCCTCCCGCTCGTCGAACTCGACAAGCCGGTCTCCGTCCTCCGCGTCGAGGAGAAGGACGGCGGCGTCCACCGCGTCCACGGCCGCCCCTTCGTACGGGAGCGCGCGGACGGCCGTACGTACCGCGTCGGCATGGGCGGCTTCTGGCAGGTCCACCCGCAGGCCGCGGACACCCTGATCAAGGCCGTCATGCAGGGCCTGATGCCGCGCAAGGGCGAGATGGCCCTCGACCTGTACTGCGGCGTCGGCATCTTCGCGGGCGCGCTCGCCGAACGCCTCGGCGAAACGGGCGCGGTGCTCGGCATCGAGTCGACGAAGCGCGCGGTGGAGGACGCCCGGCACAACCTTGCGGACTTCCCCCGGGTCCGCATCGAACAGGGCAAGGTCGAGACGGTCCTCCCGAAGACCGGCATCACGGAATGCGACCTGGTCGTCCTGGACCCGCCGCGCGCGGGCGCGGGCAAGCAGACGGTCCGCCACGTGGCCGGCCTCTCGGCCCGCCGCATCGCCTACGTCGCCTGCGACCCGGCGGCCCTGGCCCGCGACCTGGGCTACTTCAGGGAATACGGCTACAAACCCCGCACCCTCCGCGTCTTCGACCTCTTTCCGATGACCCATCATGTCGAGTGCGTCGCGATCCTTGAGCCCGCTGAAAAGGGCCGCTGACCTGCAAGTTTACCGAGTGTACATTATGGGCGTTACGTGCGTTACGGGCGATATCTTGACGCATATCTGACGCACGTGACGCACGTTTGACGCACGAACGGCATGCGTTCTGATGGGCCGTCACCTCTGTCAGGCGGCTGCTGGGCGGAGCCCTTTCCTGTGCGACGGATGGGAGTTTTGAAGCGGCTGGAGCACGGGTTCGAGCTGTTGGGCACCCGAGCCCCATCTGTCTCTCGGTAGTGACGTTCCGTGAAGCCAGGTTGGGTCTCCGGTGCGGCCGCCTCAGGTCCCGAGACCGTCAACTCGCGGTTCGGGCACGCCCATCAGCCGCAGGTGTGCGCTTGGAGAGACCGAGCCCTTCACGCGGGCTATTGCGGAGTCGCTTCACGCGGCTGCTTCGCGTCGGGACTGTCCTGGAGACATGTGCCAGATCCAGCGCGTAGGGCGCTTGCCGACTCCGTATGCCGCAACGGCGCCCGGGCGTTCGGTTCGGTTCCCATACTTCGACGGGTGCACCGGCGCGCGGCGCCGGGGGGCTGAGAAAGGCCGCGGCCGTCTTGCCGCCGCGGCCTCGGGTCTCGTGGGTGGTCAGGACGCCCTGAACAGCTCGTTCTGACGGTCGACGTACGGCTGGAAGAGTGCTGCGGGCCAGTTCGGGTCGATGTCCGAGACGCGCTCGATCACCTTCCACACGCCCTCCCGGCGCTCGAAGCGATCCTGGTATGTGCCGCTCGACACCACCCCTTCGCCGTCCTGCTTCCAGTTGACGCGCCAGCGCCATGACACGGTGGCGACGTCCCCGGCGCCGGTGATCTCGAACCATCCGACCTCGTGGAACCACTTCTCCAGCGGGAACACGCTGTGCGCGTAGTCGTAGAGGTTCTTCAGCTCGTCGGGTCCGGTGAAGGTCTGGCTGCGCAGGTCGTGAACGGTGAAGGTGGCCTCGGGCCAGTACAGGTCCACGTACTTGTCGGCGGACTCGCGGCTCGCGTCGTTGTCGATGCAGCGCTGGTGGAGTGTGAGTTGCTCGAAGATCTCGAACCGGTCTGTAGCGGTGAGGGGCCTTGGCTCTGTCATGTGCTTGCTCTTTCAGGTAGAGGGGTTGCCGAGTCGAGCCGACGTGGTCGGCGTCATAGAGCTGCGAGCGCTTCGTCGCGGGTCACGGCCTTGCCGAGCGCCCCGTACTCGTGGAGGTCGCCGAAGACCTCGATGCGGATCGACTCGTCGATGCCTCCCACCTTGACGGGGTCGAAGCCCGCGGCCGTGATCAGTTCGGCCACCACCCGGCCGGCTGCGTCGTCATCGGTCGCGTAGAAGCCGACTGCGCGTTCGGGCGCCCTGCGGGAGGCGGAAGTCAGGCTTGCGGCCGAGAGGGTGCCGAACGCCTTGACGAGCTTGGCGCCTTCTGGGAGGAGGTCTGCCAGGAGCCGGCCGGTGGATTCTCCTGCTCCGATGGTCTTGACGAAGCCGCCGGCACCGTCTGGTGCGATCGGGTTGGACGGGTCGACCAGGATCTTGTCGGACAGTTTGCCGCCGTACCGGGTGATGAACTCCTTGATCGTGTCCAGCCAGACGGCGAAGACGATCACGTCTGCTTGCTCCATCACCTGCTCTACCGTCAGCGGCGTGGCGTGGCTGCCCAGCGACGTGGCGAGGGACTGCGCGGCCTTGAGGTCACTCCCGGCGATCAGGACGGCTTCGCCGCCCTGGACGAGGTTCGCGGCCAGTCGGCCGCCGATGTTGCCGGTGCCGATGATGGCTGTGGTCATGAAGGACGTTCCTTCGGTACGGGACGAGGCGGGGTTTCGGGGTTGAGCCAGCGGCGGAGCACGCGAGTGACGACGGGCATGGCCACGTAGGTCATCAGCACGCTGAACAGCAGGGCGAAGACGGCGGTTCGTGCCACCTGCGGCAGCACCGTCAAGAAGGGGGCCAGGTACACGCTGCCCAGCAGGGAGATCGGGAAGATGCCGATGGCGGAGCTCACCGCCGTTTTCCACCGGGGCGGAGGAGGCGCCGTCCCGCCGGGTTCGGCGAACCAGGCCTCAAGGCCAGCCAGTTCCCGGCGGGCGACCTCGTGGTGATGCTCCTGGTGTGCGAACAGCTTCTCTCTCACCGGAGACTTGAGCCAGCGCTCCAGCGCTTCGCGGTCCCGGAAGCGGTGGACGACGACCCAGGAGCCGCCGTCATCCACAGGGCGGAAGAGGCCGCCGCCCAGGTTGCCGGGAATGGTGGCTGCTGCTGCCAGGACGTCCCGTGCCCACCGCTGAAACGCTTCCTCGTGGCCGTGCTCGACGATCCGGGCGGCGATCAGGGCCATGTCTCCGCGGGAAGTGAGGACGGTGCTCTCGGCGGGGGCGGTCACGGGACTCCTGATCGGATGTGATGGCGGGGCCGGCCGCTGTTCAGGGGCGGGGCGCGGCGTGGACGTAGTGCTTGGTCTCCTGGAACTCCTCCAGGCCGCGCACTCCGTTCAGGCGGCCCACACCGGACTGCTTGAAGCCGCCCTCCTCGAACATGTCGTGAACGATCGCCCAGGTGTTGGTCCACACCGTCCCGGCCTCGATCTCGCGTCCCACACGCAGCGGACGGTCGACGTCGCGGGTCCAGATCGAGGCGGCCAGGCCGAACTCGGTGGCGTTGGCCCGGGTGACGGCCTCCGCCTCGGTGTCGAACACCTCGAAGGTGGCGACGGGTCCGAACACCTCCTGCTGCACGATCGGGGCGTTCAGGTCGGCGACCTCGACCAGAGAGGGCGAAAGGAACGCTCCGTCGCGTCGGCCGTGTACGAGGACCTTGGCGTACGTGGCAGCGTCGGCGACGACACCCTCGACGCGCCGGGCATTGTGCTCGTCGATGAGCGGGCCCATCTCGCTGGCCGGATCGTCGCCGGGGCCGACCTTCACGGCCTGCAGCGAGGCGACCATGCGGCGCCGGAGCTCGTCCGCGATGCCGCGCTGGACCAGGATGCGACTGCCGGTCATGCAGAACTGGCCGGTGAAGGTGGTGATGGCCTTCGTGAGGACCGGGACGGCGGCGTCCAGGTCCGCGTCGTCGAAGACGATCATCGGGCTCTTGCCGCCGAGCTCCAGGGAGAGCGCCTTGAGGGTGGGCGCGGCGTTCGCGGCGATGAGGCGGCCCACCACGGTGGAGCCGGTGTAACTGATGACGTCCACATCCGGCGAGCTGATCAGCAGTGGCGCACCGTCGTTGCCCGACTCGGTGAAGATGTTCACCACGCCCGCCGGGAGGCTCTCGGTCTGCGCGACGAGTTCGCTGAGCAGACCGTTGACGAGACCGGTCTGGCCCGGAAGCTTCATGACCACGGTACAGCCGGCGGCCAGGGCAGGGGCGAAGGAGCGGACGGCAAGGACGACGGGGGAGTTCCAGGGCGCGATGACGGCGGCGACTCCCGCCCCCTCGCGGAGCGTCATGGAGTAGAGGCCGGGACGGACCTCGGCCGAGCTGCCGTGGTCGCTCAGGGCGAGCGCGGCGTAGTAGCGGAGCTTGGGGATCGTGAGATCGATCTCGAAGGCGGCCTCTTCGAGGATCTTGCCGTTCTCACGGGCGAGCATCGTGACGAACTCGTCACGGCGCTCGGCCAAGCGGTCGGCCATCTCGAAGAGCGCCCGGGCGCGCAGGTTGCGGTCACGCGACCAGCCGGTGGTGTCGAAGGCACGACGTGCGGCGGCGATCGCTGCTGTCGCCTCCTCCGCTCCTGCGTCGGCGAAGGTGCCGAGGACCGTGCCGGTGGAGCGGTTCAGGGACTCGGTCTGCTTGGCCGAGTCGACCCACTTGCCGTCGATGAAGTTGCGGGCGTGCTGCATGGTGATGGGTCCTTGCATGTGTGAGGTGCAGGCTCCGGCGTGGGGGAGCGTGCGGGCGGTTCCGGTGGGCGATGAGGTCTCGTCAGTGCGGGGCGGGGGTCCCACGAGCTCGGCGAGTAGAGCTGCTCGTCGGTCGACAACCCCGACTGCTTCGACACTACGGCGGTGTCTGCCTCGCGAAATCGGTCACGGTATCGGTCATGACAACCGGGGGGACCTCGGTGGGGTGCCCAGGCCGGCCCCGCCAGGGCGGGGCCGGAGACGGTGCGGGTCAGGCGATGCCGGCCAGGGACTTGTGCTCAGTCAGCAGGACCAGCTCCGCCAGCAGGGCCCGCAGGAGGCTCTCGGTGAAGTCGTCGCCGGCGAAGGTGCCGTCGGCGGCGAAGCGCTGGTGGGACTGGAAGACGGTGACCTCGGGATGGGCGACGACAGGAGTCTGGATGCGGTGGAGGATCTGGCGCAGGACCAGCTGGCCACGGGCGGTGCCGAACTGGGACGGTGAGGCGCCGAGGATGGCGGTCGGCTTGTCGCGCAGGACCGGGTCGCCGTCGGCGGGTCGGGAGAGCCAGTCGAGGGCGTTCATGAGCACGCCGGGGATGGCGGAGTTGTACTCGGGCGTGGCGATGATGACGCCGTCCGCCTCGCGTACGCGTCGGCGCAGATCCGCGACAGCGGTCGGCCCCGACCCGTTCTCCAGGTCCTGGGAGAAGAAGGGGAGGGAGCCCAGGCCCTGGTAGAGGTCGATGGTGACGCCGGTCGGTGCGAGTGCCTGCAGGGCGCGCAGAAGGCCGGTGTTGTGGGAGGACCGGCGGAGGCTGCCGGAGATGGCGAGGAACGTCTTGACGGGCATTGAGGTGATCCGATCGGTGGTGCCTGGAGGTGGGAGCGGGCCCTGCGCTGATCGGCGGGGGCACGTTCGGAAGAGAAGAGCTGGCCGGTGGCGGTGCGGCGGTGTCAGCGAGTGGCTCGGTACGCCTGCTTGACGAGGTTCGTGACCGCGTCGGGGCGGCTGACCATGACGGCGTGAGAGCCGTTGACCTCGGTGATACGGGCGCCGGCACGCTTGGCCATGAAGCGTTCCAGAGACGGGCCGATCGCCTGGTCGTTCCTGGCGACCAGAGCCCACGACGGGATGCTCTTCCACGCCGCGTTCTTGAGCGGCTGACCGAAAGCCTCCGCCGCGATCGGCCGCTGGGAGGCGGCCATCAGAGCGGATGTCGCGGCCGGGACGTCGGCCGCGAAGGCGGCGTGGAACCTGGCGGGGTCGAGCATGACCTCGGTGGCGTTGGTGCCGTCGGGCCGGGTGAACGGGAAGGGCGCCGTCGGCAGGGGCGGGACCCCCGTGTTGGGGTGCTGCTCCATCAGCCGGCCGAGGGACTCGCCTTTCTCCGGGATGAACGCGGCTATGTACACGAGTGCCTTGACGTCGGGGATGGCGGTTGCCGCGTTGGTGATGACGGCGCCGCCGTACGAATGGCCGACAAGGATCTTGGGGCCCTTGACGCTCTGGAGCTGGCTCTGCAGGTAGGCCGCGTCGTGGTCCGGGCCCCGCAGCGGGTTGGCCACCGCCCGTACGGTGAAGCCCTGGTCGCGCAGTCTGGCGGCGGTGCCGTTCCAGCCTGATGCGTCGGCGAAGGCCCCGTGAACCAGGATGACGGTGGGCTTGGGCGCCGCCTTGTGCGCGCCGAGGTCCGTGTCGGAGTCTGTGTTCGCGAAGGCGAGTGGCAGGGAGGCCGCGGAGGCGGCCGTCACGACGGCGACTGAGGCGGCGAGGGTGACGGAGCGACGAGTGCGCTTGTGCTTGCTCACGTGGAGTTCCTTGGGGGGTGCGTGCGGTAGGAGCCGCATCGGAGGTGGCCGTGCGCCGGGTCGGCGCGATCGGCCCTGGTCATGTGGAGGCTGTGGACAGGCGGTGCGATCGGCGGAACGCGTGGCCGTGCTGTCATCGCCGTGGCGGTGCGGAGGGTGGGCGCCGAGGCGAGGTGCGGGCGATGGTGATCCACAGGAGGGCCGCGCAGATCCAGGCGGCCGAGCCGAACACGAGCGGGCCCGCTACGGTCCCCTCGCGGCCGGCGCCTGTCGCGGCGGCCGCCGCGGCCGGGAGGAGCGCTGTCCACGCCAGAGGCCGGGGCATGCCCAGTCTGCTGCGGGGGTGCAGGAAGCGGTGGGCGGCGCAGTAGCCCGCGCAGGCCAGGAGTGTTGCGCCGAGCACGTCGCTCGGCCGGTGCCAGTACAGTGCCTGGACCGCTCCGGCGGTCAACGCGAGCCAGGCGGCACCGACGGCGGCGAGGGCGGGCCGCCGGCGCTCCGGGGCGACGAGCGCGACACCTGCGACGAGGGCGGCGGTGAGTGTCACGTGGCCGCTGGGAAAGCTCACCTCGACGAGGTTGTCGTCCGCCCCCACGAGGTCCGGGCGGATGAGGAGGACGTTCTTGAGTACCTGTGATGCGGCGATGGTGGCGAGGACGGTCACGATCGCCGTACAGCCGGCGAGCCAACGCCTCCGGGCGAGGGCGATGGAGGCGATCGCGGTCAGGCCCACGGCGATGGTTTCCAGGTCCTGGGTCAGCGGCGGAGGCCCCCAGGACTGGGAGGCGTCGGCCATCCACGCACCGTCGGCGTAGCCGACCACCAGTGCGTTCTCCGCCCGCTGTCCGAACGGCGTCCATACCGCGACGAGGTAGACGGCAGCGAATGCCAGGAGAGGTCCCGACACGGCCCCGACAGCGGCGACGAGGGCACGTGCGAAGGCTGTGGGACGGGAGACGGCGGTCTTGCACGGTCGTGCCATGGTGGTTTCCGGATTCGCTGGTGGGACTGCCCCGCTGTGGTGTCGAGGAGCCGTCCGGTAGTTGGGGAACGTCGCCTGCGGGCGGAGTGGATCCGCCCTCGCGCATGGGGATCAGCCGTCACCGGGTCTGGGGCTGGGTGGCCAGCAGCCGGGCTCGCTCGTCGCGCTCGGCGACAGTGCGGGCGCGGTTCCTGCGCATCTGGTGCAGCGCTCTGGTACGGGCTTCGGCGCCGAGACGGTCGAGGTACAGGGTTCCGTTGGTGTGGTCGGTCTCGTGCTGGAGGCAGCGTGCCAGCAGGCCGGTGCCATGGACGGTGACGGCGTTTCCCTCCCAGTCCTGCCCGTGCACGGTGGCCTCCGTCAGGCGCCTCAGCTCCTGCTGGGCGCCGGGGACGGACAGGCAGCCTTCACCACGCGTACTCCAGATGTCACCGGCGAGCCGGAGCTCGGGGTTGAGGACGTGGCCGATACGCCGAGTGCCCTCCTCATCCGGGCAGTCGTAGACGAAGAGCCTGAGGTCGACGCCTACCTGGTTGGCCGCCAGACCGGCTCCGTGAGCGGCGTGCATCGTGAAGTACATGTCCCGCAGCAGTCGGGCCAGATACGGCGTCCCGAACTCCACCACGTCGGCACAGCGCCGGTGAAGCACCGGATCGCCGGTCTCGGTGATCGGCTGGTAAGCACCGCCCATCGCCTCTGGCGGCAGCGAACGGTCGACGGCTGAGCGCTTGAACGGGGAGCTGGGCATGCGTATGGGGCCTTCTGACACTGGGGGAATCCGCTGGATTGGAGCGGGACGGCGTGCGATCGTCCATGCGTTGTGGTGTGCCGGGTGACGGCTACGCGTGGTGGGTGAGGACGGCTTTGACCGCAATGCCGGCCCGGACGTCGGCGACGGCCTGGTTGATCTCGGCCAGCGGGTAGGTGGTGATGAGGCGGTCCAAGGGGAAGCGGCCCTGGCGGTGCAGTTCCAGCAGCCGAGGGATGAGGACGCCCGGGGCCTGGTGGCCCATCACGGAACCCGTCACGGTGCGGCCCTTGAGGAGTTCGAAGGCGTTCGCGTTGAGGTCGGCGTCCAGGGCGGCCACTCCTAGGACGGCGGCTGTGCCGAGCGGCGCGAGGACCGCGACGGCGGTGTTCATCACGGGAATGACACCCGTTGACTCCACGCTGTAGTCCACCCCGCGGCCGTTCGTGAGGTCCATGACGGCCTGGGCGGCGTCAGCGGTCGCGGCGTCCACCACGTCGGTGGCGCCCAGTTCCTTGGCGAGCAGGAGGCGTTCGGGCTTGTGGTCGACCGCGATGACGCGGGTGGCACCCGCGGCGACGGCGGCCATGAGGGCGGCCAGGCCGACGGTGCCGAGACCGAAGACCGCCACCGTGCCCGCGGCCCGGACCTGGAGGGAGTTGAGGACCGCTCCTGCGCCGGTGATGATCCCGCAGCCGAGCGGGGCCAGCATGCTCAGCGGCAGGCTGTCGTCGGCGATCCTGACCAGGCTCCGGGGGTGGGCCAGGCCGTGCGAGGCGAAGGAGGACTGGCCGAAGAAGTGGTCGTGGACGGGGCGGGCCGCCGCGTCACGCAGGCCGACCGTGCCGTCCGGGCGGCGGGCATGGAAGTTGAGCGGGATGTGCTGCTCGCAGTAGGCCGGTTGGCCGGCCAGGCAGTTGCGGCAGGTGCCGCACGAGTCCAGGCTCAGTACGACGCGGTCGCCGGGTGCGAAACCGGTCACGGCCGCGCCAACTGCCTCTACGGTGCCGGCGCCCTCGTGTCCCAGGACGACCGGGTGCGGGGTGGGAAGGTGGCCTGCGGCCGCCTCCAGGTCCGTGTGGCAGATTCCGACGGCCTCGTAACGGACCAGGATCTCGTCCGGGCGCGGGTCGTCGAGCGTCAGTTCCTCGATGAGGAATTCCGAACCGGCGTTTCGGGACACGGCGGCAGTGACCGAGGTGGGCATGGCGATGTGCTCGCATTCTCAGGCTCAGGAGTGCGGTCCCGGTATGAGTCCGGGTACCGCGGGAGGGACCGGCAGGGGTGGTGAGGGCCGGTGAGGCGGCGCGGGGCCGCACCACCCCTGCTGTGATCGACTAGCGCGCGGAGCGGCCGAGCACCAGGTCGGCGGCCTTCTCGCCGATCATGATGCTGGGGGCGTTGGTGTTGCCGCTGGGCTCGTGCGGCATGACGGAGGCGTCGGCGACGCGGAGGTTCTCCACGCCGTGGACCCGCAGTTCCGGGTCGACGACGGACAGGGAGTCCAGACCCATCCGGGCGGTGCCGATCTGGTGGTGCCCGGAGACGACCGTGGCACGGACGTGGTCGCGCAGCTGGGCACGGGTCGCCGTCCCGGGACCGGGCAGCACCTCGCCGTCGTTCCATTCCTTGAGCGCGCCCTGTGCGGCGATGTCGCGGAGCATTTCGAGGTTGTCGACCAGCGTCTCCAGATCGCGCGGATCGGAGAACACCTTCGGGTCGAGGACCAGCGGGGCCGTCGGGTCGGTGGAGCGCAGCCGTACCTCTCCGCGGCTGTGCGGGTGCAGCAGCTGGCCCATGGCGGAGAAGCCGTGCTCCGGCAGGTCGGCTCCGGGTACGGGGTAGGCGAACGACAGGAAGAGCGGCTGGATGTCGGGCGCAGGCAGGCCCGGACGGGTCGAGGCGAAGTAGTGGGCCTCCAGGCCCTGTGCCGACCATGCCGGAAGCGGCTGCCTGGACTTCCAGACCAGCGGAGCCGACCAGTGGTCCTGCAGGTTCTGACCCACCCCCGGCAGGTCGGCCCGCACCCGCAGACCGAGGTCACGCAGGTGGTCGGCGGGGCCGATGCCCGACAGCATCAGCAGCTGAGGGGTGCCGAAGACGCCGCCGGAGAGGACCACGTCGTCCACGGCCCGGGCGATGCGCTCCTCGCCTTCGACGACGTAGGCGATGCCGGTCGCGCGGTCACCGTCGAACACGATGCGGGTCACGAGGGCGCCGGTGGTCACGGTGAGCAGGGGACTGTCCTGCACCGGGCGGCCGTAGGCCACCCACGTCGACTGGCGGCGGTGGTGCTTGATGGTGTGCTCGGTGTAGCTCACCCCGTACTGATCGCCGCTGTTGTAGCTGTCGTTGAAGGGCAGGCCGTACTGCTGGGCCGCCTCGACCCAGGACCGCACCAGTGCGTCGGGCCCGGGGTTGCGCTGGACGTGTAGCGGTCCGTCCGTTCCGCGTCCTCCTGCCGGACCTCCCTCGAAGGCCTCCAGACGGCGGAAGTAGGGCTCGACGTCCTGCCAGGACCAGCCCGCCGCGCCCTGGTACGCCCAGGAGTCGTAGTCCGCCGCGGCGCCCCGGACGTAGATCATGCCGTTGAACGAGCTGGAACCGCCCAGTCCCTTGCCGCGCGGCCAGGGGAGCCGGCGGTCGTCCGCGTAGGTCTGCGGCTCGGTCTGGAAAGCCCAGTCCCAGGCGCTGTTCCACAGCTGGATCGAGCCGGTGGGGTCGTGGATGGCCTCGGTGTCGTCCACGGGGCCCGCCTCCAGGAGGAGGACCCTGCGGCCCGCGTCCACCAGGCGCCGTGCGATCACCGCGCCGGCCGAACCGGCGCCCACGACGATGTTGTCGAACTCGTTGGTGCTCATTGCTGTCCTCTTGTTTCAGGTATGTCCGCTGGACCAGGTCAGAGAGCCGTCGGCCGGACCTGTCCGGTCGGCACGGCACCACTCGGTCCGTGCGGGGCGCGCGCCGCATCCGTCACGTGATCCGTCGCTCGGCCTGCGGTGGCCGGACCCGGTCGGAGACCGGACTACGGCCGGCCACGCCAGCGGAACGGCCGTTCCGGCGCCGGCTCAGATCTGACGGGCGACGTGCTCCCCCGCGGCGATGACCGTGAGGTTCGTGGCGGCGGAGGGGACGTCGGGAAAGATCGATGCGTCGACCACCCGCAGGCCGGGCACTCCGCGCACCGCGCCGAGCCGGTCTGTGACGGCCGCCGGGTCGCCGTCGCCTCCCATCGGAGCCGTGGACGTCGGGTGGTGGTACGTGTCCAGGGTGGTCAGCACGGAGGCCAGGATCTCGGTGTCGTCCTTCGCCTGAGGGCCCGGGTTGAGCTCGCGCTCGACCAGCCCGGCCAGAGGTTCGGTGGCCCCGAGCCGGCGGGCGAGCTTGACGCCTTCGAGGAGCCGGCGGCGGTCCTCCGGTTCGGCGAGGAAGTTGAGGTCGATCCTGGGGGCCTCCGCCGGATCCCTGCTGACCAGGGTGAGGGTGCCACGGGAATGGGGGCGAACCAGGGCGACGGCGAGCACGAAGCCGACGCCGGTCGGGCTCGTGGAGTGGTCGAACAGGTGGGTGGCGGTGATGTGGAGATCCAGTTCGCCTTCGGCTGCGGTCGAACTGGCCGTCCACGACTTGGCGCCGATCACAGGTGTCTGCTCGCCGATCAGGTCGGGATCGGCGGCGTACGCGTTGTAGTAGAAGGGGTGGTCCTGGAGGTTCCGGCCCACCGGGAGGTCGGCGATCACCGGGATGTCCAGCGCGCGCAGGTCGTCTGCCGGACCTATGCCGGATCGCAGCAGGATCGCCGCGCTGCCGTAGGCGCCCGCGCTGAGGATCACCTCGGAGGCGCGCAGCTCGGTGCCGTCGGCGAGGAGCACGCCCGTCGCTCTCCCGTCGTCGAAGAGCACGCGGTCGACGAGGACACCGGCACGGATCGTCAGGTTGGGCCGGGAACGGACTTCCTCGGTCAGGTAGGCCATGCCGGTGTTCACGCGCACGCCGTCGCGCACGTTCATCGGGTACGGTCCCACGCCGTGCGGGTCGGCGCCGTTGAAGTCGTCGGTGGGCCGGATGCCGTCGGCCAGCGCAGCGTCGACGAAGGCGCGCTGCATGGTGCTGAGGTCGTCGCGCGTGAGCTGGGAGACGGGGAGCGGACCCGAGCGGCCGTGCAGTTCGTCGTCGCCGGCTTCGGTGGCCTCCAGCGTCTTGAACGCGGGCAGGAGGTCCTCGTAGGTCCAGCCCTTGAGACCGCGCTCCGACCAGCGGGCGAAGTCCGAGGGCAGGGATCGCACCGCGACGGAGCCGTTCACTGCCGAGCTGCCACCGAGGACCTTGCCGCGGAAGGCGTCGACGGGGTGACCGATGAATCCGGGCTCGGACCGGTAGCCCCAGTCGTGCCCCGTCCAGTCGCCGAGTGTGCCGCTGTCGGCCACCCCCGCGGGGTAGGCGTCCGGTGCGTAGGCGGGGCCGGCTTCCAGCAGGAGCACGCGGCGGTCGGGGCTCTCGGTGAGGCGGGTCGCGAGGACGGCTCCGGCGGAGCCGCCCCCGACGACGATGGTGGTGAAGGCTGCGTCGTTCATGCCGACGACGCTAGGCAGGTGCGCGCGTCCTGGCATCGGTCACCGTATCCGTCAGGTGAGCGGCGACGGGCCTTGCCCTCACGCGATCATCCGCAGCCCGTTGTCGAAGTCCACACGGGCCAGCTCCGAGCGGGCCACTACCCCGAGTTTCGGGAACACGTTGGACAGGTGGTGGCCCACGGTGCGGGGACTGATCAGCAGGTGGCAGGCAATCTCCTTGTTGGTGAGGCCCTCCGCGGCGAGCTTGGCCACCCGCAGCTCCTGAGGTGTCAGCACGGATTCCTCGGCCACGCCGGCGGGCCTCGGCTGGGCCCCGGTCAGCTCCAGTTCACTGCGTGCCCGTACGAGCATCGGCTGGGCGCCGAGCCGGGCGAAGGTCTCGGCGGCCTCGGCGAGATGCAGCCGTGCCTCGGTGCGCCGCTTCGCCCGGCGCAGCCACTCCCCGTAGAGCAGACGGGTGCGGGAGTGCCAGAACGGCCGGTCGGCGGCCCCAGGCACGCGGAGCGCCCGCTCGAACCACTCCTCCGCCCGGTCGCCGCTGAGCAACGCCGTGCTGCGGTGCGCCGCAGCAACGGCCCAGGGCACGCCCGCGCGCCGGGCCCAGGAACCGAGGATTTCGGCGGCGGCCTCGCCGACCGTTGGACGACCGGCCCGGACGGCCGCTTCCACCGTGTCGGCAGCGGCGAGCAGCGCGAAGGTGCCGTGGGCCGCGTCATGACCGGTTTCGGTCAGCCGGACCAGGAATTCGAGCGCCTCCTCGGCGCGCCCGGCGAACAGGGCGGCCTGGCCCTGGTTCCAGTAGGCGGCGGCGGTCAGCGCACGCACGCGCCGTGGCACCGACAGCCGCAGGGTGACAGCGCTGAGTTCGGCGACCTCCTCCTCGTCACCGCTCAGCGCGGCCAGCCAGCCCAGGGAGTTGCGGCACTGCGAGGCGGCGTGGTCGGCGCCTATCTCCTCGGCCAGCCGCAGCGTCTCCGTGGCGCTGGCGCGGGCCTGGCTCCAGCGACCCGTGACGATGTCCAGGGTGGCTGTCTGCGGCACCGTCAGGACGAGGGCGTTCGTCGCGTCCGTACGACGCATCACCTCCAGTTTGCGGCCGAGCACGTCGGAGACCGCCCGCTCGGCACCCCACGCCGCGGCGAGCGGTGCGGGTGGCATCAGCCGCCATGACACGGTGCCGAGAGGAGCCGTGACATCCTCCGCGAAGGGCGGCACCGCTTCGGCCTCGCTCCACCACGGAGCGAGAGCGGACAGGACGCTCGCCTCCGGCGTGTCCGCCCCGCACGTCAGCTCCGACAACCGGCGCAAAGCCGCGGCTTGCCGGTCGGGGGATCCCGCGGCCCAGCCGGCCCGCACCGCCAGGCAGGCCAGTTCCATGGCCTTGGTACGGTCCGGCACCGAACCCGCGTCGCGCAGCAACAGCCGGTGCGCGACTTCCTGGTCGCCGTGAGCGAACTCGATGAGGCCGCTCAGACCGCCGCTGTCCTGCGCCACTGTCTGCGTGGGCGCCAGCCGGCCCGCCTGGTCCAGCAGATCCCGAGCCCTGGCCACCTGCCCGCACTCCCAGGCCGCGAGGGCCCCGAGTGACAGGCGGCGGGCCGCGTCAACGGGGTCGGGCGACAGCTCGGAGGCCCGGAGCAGTGCTCGGACGGCCGATGCGTTGCCGCCGGAGGCCGCGTCATGGCGTGCGGTGCGTTCCAGCAGTTCCGCCACCGCTTCGTCGGCCACGTCGGTGGCCGCTGCCAGGTGCCAGGCCCGCAGTCCCTCCTCAGTGGCGTCCCGCTCGAGTGCCTGGGCCAGGGCCCTGTGGGCCGCCTGGCGTTCGGCGAAGGAGGCCGCGTCGTACACGACGGCTCCGACCAGCGGTGCCTTGAACCGAAGCGAGGGGCCCTGGAGGGAGAGAAGCCCCGACCGCAGTACCTCGTCCCAGGCCGCCGCGCCGGCCCCGAGCGTCGCAGCCGCGGCGCGCACCAGGTGCTGATCGCCGCGGTCCTCCGCGGCCGCGACGAGCATCAGAGACCGCGCACCGGGGGAGAGTACCGAGGTGCGGCTTCCGAAGGCGCGGCGCAGTAGGGGGCCGACGGGAAGCCGCGCCCCCGGGCCGGCCGTGAGGGTCGGCAGTTCCCGGAGTGCCAGCGGGTTTCCGCAGGCGGCCGCGACGGTACGGCGCACGGCTTCCTCGGGTGCCGTCGGATGTTCGGTGCGGACCAGCCGCTCCGCGTCGGCGTCGCGGATCGGGGCCAGGCCGATCGCTCGCAGGCCCTCCCAGGGGCCTTCGGCCGCCGGATCGCTGTGGGCGGCGAGCAGCATGGCCACCCGTGATGTGTCCAGCCGTCGGGCGACGAAGGCCAGGCACGCCGCAGTCGGCTCGTCCAACTGGTCCGTGTCGTCCACGGTGATCAGCAAGGGTTCCTCAGCCGCGAGCTCGGTGAGCAAGGTGAGGGTCGCCACGCCGATCAGGAATTGGTCGGTCGCGTGCTGGGTGTGTCCCAGGGCCCCGCGAAGCGCGTCGGCCTGCGGCTTCGGAAGCGTGCCGATCCGGTCGACCAGTGGCCACAGCAGCCCGTGCAGGGCGGCGAAGGCCAGTCTGGACTCCATCCGGCTGCCCCGGCAACCCAGGACCGTGAAGCCGGCCGCTCGGGCGGCGGCGCACTCGAGCAACGCCGTCTTTCCGATGCCTGGATCTCCCCAGAGCACGAGGGCCGATCCGTTTCCCCGCCGTGCCTCCTCCAGGAGTCGGTCGAGCTCCTGCCGCTCTCGATCCCGTCCGTACAGATTCACTTCCGTGCTCCCCGCTTCTTCCCCGTACACCACACGTGCTTCCCCTCGCGAGCGAGGGGGATGTCGCAGTCAGATGCGACCGATACGGTGACCGATGCGCCCGTCGGGCCGGGCCGCCTACCGTCACCGCCATGAGCAGTCATTCCTTCGAAGACGGCGCCCGGCTCGCCGACCAGGTCGCCTCGGCGACAGGCGCCGATCCGAGCGACCGTCTCCTGCACACCCGAGGTGCCTGGGCGGCGGGTGCCTTCACTCCGTCGGAGATCGCCGCCTCCCTGAGTACGGCTGAGATCTTCGCCGTATCCAGCACTCCTGCCACGGTCCGCTTCTCCAGCACGCTCGGAGGCGCACACGGGCACGACGGGGACCCGTCGGACCACGGCATGGCCGCCCGGATCGGCGGCCTCGACCTCGTGATGTTCACTCTTCCGGTCTTCTTCGCACGCACCGGCGCGGACATGGTCGAGTTCCTCCGGGCCGCCAACTCCCCGGACCCGGCGACGGCCGTACCCGCGTACGTGGCCCGCCACCCCGAGGCGGCCGTCGCCCTCGACCTGGCCCAGCAGGCCCGCCCTGCCGCGAGTTTCACGGGCCTGACGTACCACTCGGTGCATGCGTTCGGTCTGCTGGACCCGACCGGTACGACCCTGTGGGCCCGGCTGAGCTGGCGGCCGCTCCGCGCGGCGCAGCCGCTGATCCCCGAGGAGTCCCGCAGCCGGCCGCGGGACTATCTCCGTGCCGGGCTGCACGCCGAACTGCCTGCTCGCTTCGACCTTGTGGCCCACCTTCCGGCCGCCCAGGACGAGGTCCACGACCCCACCCGTCTGTGGTCCTCGGAGCAGTCGGTGACGCTGGGCACCCTGACCCTCGAACGGGCGGAGGTCCCCGCCTCGGAGCCCGGTTTCGATCCGCTGCGCCTGCCGCAGGGCATCGCCGCCCCACTCGACCGGCTGGCGAGAGACCGCAGCGCCGCCTACCTGGCTGCGCAGCGCCGCCGACGCGGCTGAACCGATGAGCGACCCCTGCTGTACGACTCTCGTCGTACCGCTCCCTCATGGCCGTGGTCTCGGCCGACGATGTCGCAAGGTTCATGGGAGGACTCTCGCAGCCCGTTCTCAACGCGCTCTCAACGTCCTCCGAACAACGCTGTGTCGACGTGGGGTGACTCAGTCGACACGGGGCAGGTCTCGCAGGATCCTGTCGATCTCGGCGGTGAAGAGGGCCAGCCCTCGGGGCTCGGACAGCGCGCGAGCCTCCAGCAGGAGCTCGCGGGCTTGCCTGTGGTCGTCCTGGTCGGCGCGGGCACGGGCCAGGTCGATGAGGGCCGCGATCAGCTCGGTCACCGCCTCGCTGCCCCGCAGGTGGCCGACGGCCCGTTCCAGCAGGGGCAGGGTGCTGTCGTCACCTGACGTCAGCGCGACGGCCCGCCAGGCGCGACCGAGCGACACGGCGGTGTCCCATCTCTGTGCGAGCGCGAGTTCGGCCGCCGCCAGCTCCCTGGCGCGCTCGCGTTCACCGGTCTTGAGCAGTTCCATGGCGGCGGAGCTGCGCCAGGCGAGGTACCCGGGATTGTGCAGACCCCAGGCAGCGTTGCGACGACCACAGTCGACGAAACAGGCTGCCGCCTGGTGTGCCTGCCCGCGCGCGGAGTGGAGCAGGCCGCGTACCCACTTCACCACCGGCAGTTCCCACGTCTCGGTGTTGGCGTGCTCCGTCGCGCTGTCGAGCCACTTCTCGGCTTCGTCCGCCTGGCCGAGACCCAGGAGCGCCTGGGCGTACTGGGCGACCAGTGCGGCCGGGCGGCGCGGCACCTGCTCCAGGGACAGTCCGGCCACGGGGGCGCATGTCTCGAGGGCCCGCCGGTAGTCGCCGCCCCGCATGTGGACCTCGGAACGCATGATGCGTCGGTAGATGTCCATCGTCCCGAAGTAGCGGTCCTCGTGGAGATCGCTCAGCTGTCCGGCGAGAGCGAACTGCCCGGCCCATTTCGCGATGTGCGTCAGAATGCCCACCACTTCGCGCGGCAGTTTCTCCCACGCACCGTCCTGGTGGCACTCCGCGGGGAAACGGGACATCGCTTCCGCGGCGCTGTACCGCACCTGGTACGTGTCCTCCCAGGTGAGGACGGCGTTCGTCACCAGGTCGTCGGCCCGGTCCCCTGACGCTCGCGCCGCACGTAGCCGCTCGATATGTACGGCCCAGCTTTCGGGGGTCAGCGCGGCCACCATCCAGGCAGAGGCACGAGCGGCCTCCGCCGCGGCCGGATCGCGCGGTTCGGTTTCGGCGATCACTTCGTCCATGAGGGTGAGGGCGGCTCCGCCGCGACGGTTGGACGCCATCGTCCAGGCCAGGGGGATCAGCGCGGTCGGTGCCCTCCGCGCGGCACGTTGTTCCTCGAGTGCCTCGTGGAGATGGGTCAGCGAAGCGGTGGGGTTGACCCACAGCTCCAGCTGACCGAGCTGGACGAGCACGGCGGCGCGCTGGTCGTGGCCGGCGATGCGGAGCGCCGCCTGGAGGTGGTGGAGGGCCTCCCGGACCGCGTGCTGCCGAAGGCATTCGTCGGCCGCGTCCACCAGGACGGTCGTCCAGGAGGACCAGTGCGTGCCCGTCAGCGCGTCCAGGTACCGGGCGGCCTGCCGGGCGCTGTGCCCTGAGCTCAGGGAGTACCGCGCGGCTGCCACCCGAAGCCGGCTGTCCTCGTCCGGCGAACAGAGCCAGCGCAGGGTGTTGGGCACCAGGGGGTGCCGGAAGCGGGCGGGGTCGGCCGTGGACAGGATGCCGATCGCCGTCAGGCGTTCGCACCGGGCCTGAATCTCGGCCACGGCCTCCTTGCACACCTCCGCGAGTACGTGGGGCGTCGGCTGAAACTCGTGCAGGACCGCGATCGCTCGGAGCAACAGGGCACGGTCGTCCGTGTAGTTGTCCAGCATCAGCGCCATCGCCCGCTTGAAGCGGACGTCCGGGGTGTGCTCGGGCACACGCCGCAGGTCGGCATCGGGCAGGGCACACAGGTCCGCGATCAGCGCCACGACGAGCTTGGGGATACCGACTGTCGCCTCATGGACACTCCGGGCGAACTCCTGCAGGTGAGGAGCGTCCACCCGAGCCGCCGCGAGCTCGGCGATCCCGGATCGGGTGAGCCTGCCGAGGTGCAGAGTCGCCGAGGAGACGTTTCCCAGGTCCAGAGTCCGCCGGTACGCCTCCGGGTCCCAGGGGCGGTCCTCCACCGCCAGCACCAAGAGGACGCGTGTGGAACGCAGCCGCTGTGCCACCAGCGTGAGGACCTTCATCGAGCGCTCGTCGATGCACAGGACATCGTCCACCAGGAGGACCAACGGGGCCCCTGCGGCACTGTCGACCAGAAGGGCGATCATCTGCTCCGCCAGCCGGTGGTCCGTGACGTGGGCCTGGAGAGCGGACGAATCCGCACGACCGTCACCTGCTCCGCGACCGATGCCGCCCAGAATCGCGTTGAGCAGACCGAGGGGCGCGTCCGCGACGGAAGGGCTCCTCGGCAGGTTGAGCCGCCGCGCGGCCGGTACCAGGCGAGCGGCTTCATCGAGGAATCGCGATTTGCCGTGCCCGTAGATGCCGGACACGAGGGCCAAGCCGCCCTCGGCGACTGCCGCTCGCTCGGCGAGCGTCACGATCGCGGCGAGCTGGTCCTCTCGCTCCACCAATGGAGCGGCCTCGGCGGAGGGCTTCGTTGCCGGCGGAAGGACAGCGGGGGCCGTGGCGGTCACGATGACGGGCGACGTCTCCTCGTACGCGCCGGACGGCGACCGGGACAGGATCCGGCTGTGGAGGGCGCGCAGCTCAGGGCCCGGGTCGACCCCCAGTTCGTCGATCAGGAGCCGCCGGGTCCGTGCGTAGACCTCCAGTGCGTCGGACTGGCGGCCGGCCAGATGCAGTGCGCGCATCAGGAGGGCACGCGGGCGTTCGCGCAACGGGTGCTCCGTCGTCAGCACCCTCAGCCGGTCGATCACGGAGTCGTGCCGGCCGAGCGCGATCTCGACATCGAGACTGTCCTCCAGGACGGCCAGACGGCGCTCGGTCAAGGTCGCGCGCCACATGGCGGCATACGGGCCGGGTATACCGGCCAGGGGTTCGCCGCGGTACAGCCGCAGTGCTCGGTCGTAGAGCTGCTCGGCCTTCTGCCACTCGGAGTGCTCGCGTGCGTGCTTGCCCTCGGTGACCACCTGCTCGAACTCGCCCAGGTCCGTCTGATCGTCCTCGATGCGCAGCTGGTAGCCGCCGTGCCCCGACAGCAGCACGGTACCGGCAGCCCTCGGTCTTCGCTCCGGTTCGAGGACTCGGCGCAGTCCGGCCACATGCGTCTGGATCACACCCACACCACTTGTCGGGGCGGAACCCTCGTAGAGGGCGGCGAGCAGGCTCTGGGTGGATACCCACTGGCGGCGCCGGAACGCCAGCGCGCAGAGCACCGCCCTCCGCTGAGGGGGCCCCAGGGGCAGCCGCCGGTCACCGCGTAGGGCCTCGACACCACTGAGGAAGGTGAATCGAACCTCTGCGATCGACGAAGGCCCCTTCTCCGGCGAATCCCCCACACTATCCTCCGAAGCCATCCGATATGCGAAGAGATGCATCTTACCTGGCGCGCGCCACCTGACCTGGTCAGATGCCATCCTCGCAGAACCGGAGGCGAGGGCTCGACAGTCCTATCGGAGCCCTGTGCCAGTAGCGGAGACACGCGGTTGCCCGCCCTGTCCGCCGCGGGTCAGGTGGGTCATGGGGTGGTTGCCCCAGATCCACTCCGTGTCGATCTCTTCTTGAAGGGCGGGCTCGATGCCGACGCCGCAGTCGCGCTGGAGGTCTTGGGCGGCCTCCTGGGGTGTAGTAGGGCTCTTCGCGGTCGATGCGGGCGAGCATCATGGAGCCTGCGCCTGTGTCGCGGACGCCGCGGGCGGCGAGGGCGATGCGGGCCTCGGTGCTCCGACGATCACCCTCGGCTATGAAGTTCGCTTCATGTCGGAGGCCAGCAGCAAGGGGCGCGGCGCCATCGGCGGTCTGCTGGGGTCCAGACACCTGCGAGCAGTCCTCCGGCTGTTGGGAGGGGCGCTTGATGAACGAGCCGGCAGGTGCGTCCCGGCTACCAGGCGACGGGGAGTTCGGCCGGTCGTGTGAACAAGAACTCGCGCGGCTCCCACGCCACGTCCTGGTGTTTGACCGCCAGGGTGAGATTGGGAAGACGATCCCAAAGCGTGCGCAGGGCGGTGCGTAGATACATGCGGGCGATGTTCACGCCGAGGCAGAAGTGCGGTCCGGACCCGAAGGTGACCTGTGGGTCCTCAGAAGCCGCACGTCCGGTACGGAACTTATGCGGTGTCTTGAAGTGGGCCGGGTCGTTGGCGGCGGCTCCGAAGGGGGTGACGACGTGCTCGCCCCGGCGGATGGTGACGTCGGTGATGGTGACGTCTTCCAGTGCGACGCGTGGCATGGAGGAGTTGGAGTTGTGGTGGTAGCGCAGCAGTTCCCACACCGTCTCGTCCCACAGCTCGTTCCCGTTCGTACCGTTCTGGAGTTGGCGCAGGACCTCCGGGTGCCTGGTCAGTGTGTGCACGGCGGTGGCGGTGGGGCCCATGACAGGTTCGGCGGAGGTCAGGAACAGGTACATCACCGTCCCTCGTAGTTCCTCGGCACTGATCATGTTCTCGGCATGGGCCTGAACGAGGGAGCCGATGGGCCCGGCTTCCGGCGGGTCGGTCAGGATCTGGTCGGTGAAGCACAGCAGCCGTTCGGTAGAGGCGCCCACCAGTACGGAGTCGGCTGTGGTGTCCATCTGGACCCGGAGATCCCCGACGATCCGCACACGCTGTTCCACCGGAACGTGCATCACCTCGCACGCCATGTGCAGAGCGAGCGGCCGACCGTAGGCGGCGACCAGATCGGCTGGGTTGGGCCCTTGGGACATTGTGTCGATGAGGCGGTGGGCATGTGAGGCCACCACCGGTTCGAGTGCGGCTGCTGCGGCGGGAGAGAAGTGTCGTTGCAGGACGCGTCGCACTCTGGTGTGGTCGGGTGGATCGAGGTTGAAGATCCCGCCCGGCACACCGTTGAAGTCGTCCCGTGGCAGCGGCACGGTCCCGCCGAGGGTCAGGTCACGGGAGAAGCGGCGATCGGTGACGATCCGCGTGATATCAGCGTGCCGGGTCGCCAGCCACACCATCTGTCCGGTTGATGTCCGGACTTTTACCAGGGGATGGTCGCGGCGCAGAGACTCGAACAGCGGCGACGGTCCGCCGTGTTCACCGGTCGGGAGGGGGTAGTCGATGGCCGAGTGGCTCGCAGGGCACTGCATGAGGAGCCTCCGGGGTGAGAGTCAGCTGGGCGTAGACCTGTCCCGGACCTGGTGCCAGGGCAGGCACCGCACCGGTGGCGAGGTAGTCGAAGAGCGGGAAGCGCCGGTGGTAGGCGAACACGGTGTGGTCGTGGCTCAGCAGGGCCGCTGCGTCGAGGACGACCGGGGTCTCCGCGAAGACGTAGTCCACATTCGCGTCGACCACCTCGGCCGCGGACCGGCCGCCGGCGGCCGCGGCCAGCGCCAGTTCCGTGGTGGCGCGCACTACCTCCCTGACGTTGGGTTCCGTCTCGTAGGCCTGACGGATCAGGGAGCGCAGTTCGAGGTAGCGAGCGTTCCCGGCGAGGCGCGACCAGACGATGACGTCCCGGTCCGAGTGGGCGTACCCGGCTGTTCTTATAGCCCGTTGGGCGGCGCGGCGCTGCTGGTGGACCTGAGTCATCACCTTGGCCACTGCCTTGCGTGGTGCCATCCCTGCGGAGATGAACCGGCGGGCCGCCTCCGGGCCCGCGAGCAGGACGTAGACGCGGTCGAAGCGGGGTACGGACCAGTGGATCAGGCACCGGATGGTGGCGGACGAGTAGAACGAGTTGAACGGGGAGACCCCCCACATCACCGACTCGCCGCGTTCGATCGGGGTGCCGTCCCCCGCCTCCAACAGAACCCGGCACACTCTAGGACGCCTCGATGACCAGGGCGTGCGGCCGGGCGAGGTAGTTGACCCAGTACTCTCTGCCCTTGTCGGCCACGCCCTGGCCGGTCACCTGCATCTCGTGCCAGGTGACGGTCTCGAAGCCCGCTGCCCGGAGCGCCTGCTCGTAAGTCTGCTTCGTCCACCAGACGGCGTCCACGTGGACAGGGGCGATGCCGGATTCCTTGGGGAACCAGGCGTCCAGGCTGACGGTGCGGCCTTCCTCCGTCGGCCCGACACCGGTCAGGGAGAAGTTGTAGGCGTCGTAGAAGCGGGGGAAGTCCGCTGCGTCGGCGTAGTCGGGGTTCAGGACCGGTGCGATGAACCGGCCGCCCGGCTTCAGGTCGGCCCGCGCGGTGCGGCACATCGCGGTCAGGTCCTCCCGGCTGGTGGCGTAGCACAGCACGTAGACAGCGAGGACGAGGTCGATGTTCCCGGCGATGTCGGCGAACCGTGGATCACACTGGCACTCCTCCCTGAGGTCACGGTGGAGGTAGGTGATGCCGAGCGGGCTCGCGTTCTCGATCTCCCGGGCACGCTCCAGCATCCCGAGGGAGATGTCGGCGCCGATCACCTGCTGGGCGCCCCACTGTTTGAGGTTGCGGCTGTACATTCCCGTGCCGCAGCCGAGGTCGAGGGCGAGCTTTCCGGTGAGGTCGCCGCAGAGTGCGCGGATGGAGGGATGCTCAATGTGGGGGCGGACGGGGAGGTCGCCGGCCGATGCCTCGTAGGCATCTGCTGCCGTATCGAACTGGCTTCCACCTTGGGTGCTCATGCAATTGACCGTAGCTACGGCAGGAACGCCTCGCATAGCCCCGACAAGTGGTTAACGGATCATTCGGAGCAAACCGCGTCACAGGGGTTCACCTCCCCCGTGCGACACACCTCTCGGCGCCCCCTCGGACAGGTTTGGCGTGGAGAAATGTCCGGTCGCATTGGAGCTCTCCCTGCGTGGTGCGCCTCCGGGAGTCGCCTCCTCGGCGGAGGCCGTCGCGTTTCCTGCTCGCAGAAATGGTCATCTGTGAGAGTTCCGCGGGAGCCCCTGGAGCAGGGCTGATTCATAGTCGGGGCGGTTTGGCGTCTGTGCTGGTCGGGACAGGCTGAGTAGGTCGAGCGGCCGGCTGTGCGGTGCGGAGGAGACCTCGCGCAGGCCGGCCGCGATGCCGGTGTATCCGGTGCCTCGCAGGGTGTCGATGGCGAGGTTGCGCAGGGTAGTCATGTTCTCGGGGCTGTGGCTGGTGCGGCGAGAGGAGCTCAAGTGGATGCTGGAGGTCAGCAGACAACCTTCGTGTCGGCCGTACACATGACGAACCGGGAAGGGCCGCGGACGGGGGACCCGCGGCGCTTCCCGGCAACCACCCCATGATCGACGCGGGGCCGGGGCCGGACAGGGCCAAACGGCCCCTTCCCTCCGCACGGCGGGTCGGGGGAGCGGTGCCCGGCCGGCGCTCGCACCTCGATGCCCTGGTGCCTGTGGGACCTGTACGAGATGCTGGGCTGGGCACGGGGGCCGTGTCGGCACGGGTGCCGAGGATGCGGTTGGACGAGTTGCTGGACGAGCTCCAGGCGCGGATCGACGCCGTACGCGGAACCCGGGACCGGGTGCACAGCCTGCTCGAGGCGGTCGTGGCCGTCGGGCGCGAACTGGAACTGGCGCAGGTCCTGCGACGCATCGTGGAGGCGGCGGCCCTCCTCGTGGATGCCGAGTACGGCGCCTTGGGGGCCATCGCCCCGACGGTCGCAAGCTCTCACAGTTCCTCACGGTGGGGCTCGCCGAGGACGAGGTCGCCGCGATCGGCCCCTACCCTGCGGGCCACGGACTGCTGGGCGAGATCATCCGCCACCCCGAGTCGCTGCGGCTGAGCGACCTCGGCACGCACTCCTCCTCCCACGGCTTCCCGGCCCACCATCCGCCGATGCGGACCTTCCTCGGTGCACCGATCCTGGTGCGCCAGGAGGTGTTCGGCAATCTCTACCTGACCGAGAAGCGCGGCGGAGCGGACTTCGACGCCGAGGACGAGGCCGTGATCACGACGCTGTCCGTCGCGGCGGGCGTGGCCATCGACAACGCTCGGCTGTACGAGGCCGCGCAGCGCCAGCAGCGCTGGCTCAGGGCCAACGCGGAGATCACCGAGAGCCTGCTGGCCGGCAGGTCCCGGGCCGAGGTGCTGGCGCTGATCGCCCGCCGGGCGCAGGAGATCACCGGGTCCGAGATCGCGGACATCGCCGGGCCCGTCCCCGGCACCGACAGCCTGGTCGTCGAGTTCTCCCTGCGAGGGGACCGAGAGACCCGGCAAGGGCTGGTCGTCCCGTTGGAGGGGACGCTTTCCGGAGCGGCGTACGTCCTGGCACGGCCCGTCGCCGCGGCCGCGCCGTCGGACGACGAACCGTACGCGTCCGACGCGCAGGTGGCGGGCGGACTCGGGCCCGCCGTGGTCGTCCCGATGGGGACCGAGGGCCTGGACAGCTGGGGGGTCATGCTGCTCGCACGCTTCCCGGGAGAGCCCGCCTTCACCGAGGACGAGCTGGAACCCCTCCTGGCGTACGCGGGGCAGGCGGCGCTCGCCCTAGGCCGTGTTTTAGATCGGGGTTCCGGTTCACGCCTCGCGCCGTGATGATCATGGTGTGGGGCGTGGGGATCTTTCTGATGAGCAGTGGTCGGTGCTGGAGTCGTTGCTGCCTGCGGCGGGTGTGAGCCGCAGGTCGGGGAACCGGCGGCGGTTGGTCAATGGAGTTCGGTGGCGGGTTCGGACGGGTGTTCCGTGGCGTGATCTGCCGCACGAGTACGGGCCCTGGCAGACGGTTTACGGGCTCTTTCGCCGTTGGCAGCGCGAGGGTGTGTAGGCCCGGATTCTCACCCTGTTGCAGGCGAGGGCTGATGCGGCCGGGCTCATCACCTGGGAGGTGAACGTCGACTCCACGGTCTGCAGAGCCCATCAGCATGCTGCTGGTGCCCGCCGGGACGGGTCCGGGCAGAAGGAGCCGCCCGGCGGTCTCGGGGTCGAGCCGGAGGATCACGGGCTGGGCCGGTCGCGGGGCGGGTTCTCCACGAAGATCCATCTGGCGTGCGAGCAGGGGCAGAAGCCGTTGTCGTTGCTGGTCACGGCGGGGCAGCGGGGTGACAGTCCGCAGTTCGAGCCGGTCCTCGAAGCGATCCGGGTGCCCAAGGTCGGCGGTGGCCGTCCCAGGCGCAAGCCGCTGCGGGTACGTGGTGACAAGGCGTACTCCTCGCGCGCCAACCGTGCCTACCTGCGCAGACGCGGGATCCGCTGCACCATCGCCGAGCCGGCCGACCAGGTCCGCAACCGCAAGCGCCGTGGCCGCGCCGGTGGCCGACCGCCGGCCTTCGACCGGGAGGACTACAAGGCCCGCCACGCGGTCGAGTGCGGGATCAGCCGCCTCAAGCAGCACCGGGCGGTCGCCACCCGGTATGACAAGCTCGCCGTCCGGTTCGAGGCGACGGTCCAGATAGCGGCGATCCACCAGTGGCTGTGACCAGCGGTCGCCCGCACGGTCATGCCATCCTGATCACGGCATTGGGCAGCACACGCATGGGGAGGGTTCAGTGACCGCCAGGTACTACTGCGCCGACAGCGAGAACGGCGATCACGTCGACGACCCGTCCGAGGACGCCCTGTTCATGCTGATCGGCGACCTCAACGACTTCGACAACACCTTCGTCGTCATCCAGCCCGACCAAGACGACCCCGCCTGGTTCGCCTCAGTCGCCGTCCTGGACGAGGGCGGATACGAGATCGTCCGCCGCGACACCACCCGCCGCGAACACGACGTGACCGTCGAGACCAGCAACGACCGCATCGCGGGCGACCTCACCAAGTGGCTGGCCGCCCGCGCTTCCTAAAACACGGCCTAGTCGCCCCAGACGGGTTCTCGGCGCCCTGCAGGCGTTCTACGCAGGCTCAGTCTGCCGGCACACCGTGCCGTTCAAGGCCGGGGCGTAACCTGCGCGGCACAACATGATACCGGTACCAGAGTTGCCGACGCGTGTGCACACGGAGTTCGGCACCAGGCCACGCTGCCCGATAAGGTTGCACGGGCAGCCCAACGGGACGAGTGCCGTCGGTGTGCGCGGAGGCGGGCAGGGCAGAGCTGTCGGGGCGGCTGCAGCCGCGTATACGGGTCCGCTGCAGGCCAGGGCGGCCGTGGCGGCGAGCAGAGCGGCACGAGCGAGCAGACGTGACATGGGAACTCCTACCTCAAAGGGCGGCACAACCAGCGCGATCAGGGTGTTTTGTGCAGATTTATCGCAGGCCCCTGGAGCAAGCGCTTCGTTCCTCGCCGTGGCGGACGACTTTTACCACGGTGGCAGCAGCGCCTGGTTGGCATCTCGGCACTGCCACACTGCAAGAGCGGGTCAGAAGCCATGGAGAGTCATGTCGTTGCTGCGGTTACGGGTTCCGTGCTTCGGCGGGTGTGGGAGTCGTGGCGGGCGCTGCCCGGCCGGGCGTTGGCCGTGACCACCAGGTCGCCCAACCGGCCAGTTGCGTGAACGCGGGGACCAGGACGCCCCGTACGACGGTGGCGTCGATGAGGACGATGGCCGTCATCGTCGCGCCCAGCACCACCAGGAGGCTGGTCCGGGCGAGCATCAGCGCGCCCATGCTTGCGGCGACCAGCAGTGCCGCGGTGGCGAACAGGCGGCCCGTGTACTCGATGAGCTACTGGCACTCGGGCGGCGCCCGCGGCGTCGTGCCGGCCCGGGCCGGGGCCTACTGGAGAAGGCCAGCGTGCCTCCACCAGTGCCTTTCCGTCGATGTGATCATGCCGATGTCTGTGAGGAAGGGAACGACCTTGGCTCCGCTCCACAGCAGCGTCTCTCGGAAGTGTGGGTTGGCGCGTACCTGGCTGCGGGCGGCGCGTGGGTCCAGGCCCATGTCGCGATAGACGTGGGTGTTGACCAGGAGCCTGGTGGCTGCCATGGCGCGCACACCCATCCGTTGCCGTTGAACGGCAAGGCGTGCGGGTGAGGTGCGTCTGACCGCGTCCCGCATGGCGGAACGCGCGAAGGTGATATGCCGGGCTTCTTCGGCGACGTGGATTTGACATACCTGGCGGACGAGTGGGTGGACCCGTTCGTCGCGGGCCGCCTCACGTTGGAAGCGGTCGAGGACTTCTTCGAAGATCAGCGGTGTGGCGAATGTGAGGTCGTCGCGGGACGGCAGGAAGCACGCCGCTGCCCGGTGGAGTGCCGCTGGGGGGCGGTAGTCGGGGCAGTCGAGCCGGTCCAGGAGTTTGCTGAACATGGCGGAGTGCCGGGCCTCTTCGGAGATTTCGGTCAGTGCGTATTGGGTGCGGGGGTCCTTGGGGTCGCGTCGGGTGAGGTGCCGAGCGAAGGTCTCCATCAAAAGGAGCTCGGACCACAGAGCCAAGCCCATCATGCTGGCGAGTTCACGGCGGGACGTCTCCCGGCGCTGTTTGTCGTTCATGCGCTGCCACAGTGGTGTTCCGAAGAGCGACAGGCGCTCGGGCACGCAGTACCAGGCATCATCCGGGGCGGTCGTGTCCCATGTGACGGAAGTCTGGGAGTCGGGCGGTGGAGATGCCTGCAGCAGCCGCCGGGCGACGTCGTGGGATGTGCCTTCGGGCGGCGCCGTTGTCGGGCGGGTGTCCATGGTCTACTCCCGTGTTCACGCGCTGCTGAGGACCCTTCCGGGGAGCACTCTGGTGCGGGCGTTCGCGGTGCTGACGGCCAACACAACGGTTGGCGCCTGGATTCACTCGCCCAGGTGTAGGGAAGGCAAGCAGGGCTCGCTGCTTTGGGGTCGGGTCCCGGGTAGCTGTTGTTCGGAAGTCGGGTTGCTGGCCTTTGCCGGACCGCTCATGGACATGAGTGGGGGCCGTTCGGGTGAACCGGTCTGGGCGCACGATCTGAGCGCCGCGCGAATCCCACGGAGTGCGATGCAGCCCGATATGTTTCCAGTGTGAACGCGCCCCGGTTCAGTCGTCTGGCAGGAGTTTCCGCTTATCTTCCCGAGAAGCGGATCTCGACAACCGACCTTGAGGAGGAAATCGCCCGGAAAAGCCCGGGCTTCGCCGTTCCTGCTGGATCGATTGAGAGTGTGACCGGCGTGGAACACCGGTACATCAGTCCGCCGGATGAGTGTCCGTCAGACCTTGCGGTCGCCGCCGCCCAGAAGCTTCTTGCCGAAACCGGGCAGAGCATTCAGGACGCAGATCTCATCATCTTCGCCGCGACCTCGTTGGATGTCCTCGAGCCTGCGACCGCGCACATTGTGGCGTCCAAGCTCGGCGCACAGTGCCCGGTATTCGACGTGAAGAACGCCTGCAACAGTTTCCTCAACGGCCTCGAGGTCGCCGATGCGCTGATCCGGACGGGTGCGTATGAACGCATCCTGTTGTGCTGTGGTGAGACCTGGCAGAAGACCAGACGCCTGTGCGTCGCGACGCCCAGAGAGTTCGCGCACGCCATGGTCAGCTACACCATGTCGGATGCCGGGGCGGCGATGTGGATCGAAGCCGCCGCCGAACCAGGCATCCTCGGCGCGCGCTTCTTCGCGCAGTCCAAGGCTTGGGGCGCCACCGTCATCCCTATTCCCTCCGCGCCGGAGTGGGAATGGACCAACAGCTTGGAAGCCATGATGCGAGCGGGTCGCTCTCTTGCCATCGACAGGAGGGTCGTGGAGCCTGCTATCGGGATGTCATTCGACGATGTCGCCCGATTTTTCATGCACCTTCCGACGCAGCGCTGGACCGACCGGATCCTGGCATCGCTTGATATTCCCGCCTCACGGGTGTCCACCACGATCCAAACCCACGGAAACACTGCGGCCGCCACCCTGCCCATGCAACTCGCCTTGGAGGTCGAGGCTGGGCGTCTGCATCCCGGTGACCCGGTGGTGCTCCTGGGCATGGCGAGCGGGGTCAGCCTCGGTACTCTCGCCCTTCGCCTCTAACACCCACCGTCACCCTCCGTGGCTCCGGCCACCTGCCCTGTTTGGAAGAACGTCACCATGGCCCCGTATGCGAACGGCTTCGAGACGATCCGCGACCTCTTGTCCACGCACTTCGACGATGTCGATACCACCATGCTGACTCCGCACGTTACCTTCGAAAGCCTCGGGCTGGATTCCTTGGGCCTGATGGAAATGCTGGTGGTAGTCCATCAAAGGCTGGGCGTGACGCTTTCCGAACTCGGCGTAGACCTCAGCTCGGCTCTGACCGTCGGGGATGTCGCCGCTGCCCTCGACCGACACATCCACTCCGCCCAGGGTTCGACTGAGCCCGACGGAGCGGCCGTATGAGAGCCACTGCGCTGAGGGTCACCGCACCAGATATGAAGCTTTCGAGGCAACTGACCCGTACGCCCAGCGTATGGGACGGCTCAGGCTCGGACGCCGGTATGGGCCGTGATCGTCTTTGCCGGCATCGCGGCGGACTTCTTGAGGCAATCACCGTCCTTTCGGCTCGGCCATTCGTCCCCCCACGTCAGGGTGCCGAGCATGCGCGCTGACGCCATCGCGGTGACCGGCATCGGTCTCGTCACGCCGGCCGGACTCACCGTCCAGGACAACTGGTCTGCGCTGTGCCAGGGGCGGTCATTGGCCACTCGGGATCCGCGTCTGTCCGGGCTGCCCAGCGACTTCTCCTGCCAGGTCCCGGCCTTCGACGCCGCCGCAATGTTCGGCCGTTCTCGTGCCAGGCGACTGGATCGCTTCGGTCACTTCGCTCTGATCGCGGCCCGCGCAGCGGTCATGGACAGCCAACTGGACTCGCGGACGTGGAATGGTGAACGCGTCGGCGTCGTCCTGGGTACCGCCTCCAACAGCATGCAGAACTACAACGGCGAGTTCTCCCAACTCCTTGACGGCCATCCCGCCCGGGTGTCACCCCTGGCGTTGCCCCGCAGCCTGCCGGACACGGCATCAGGAGAAGTCGCCCTTGACCTCGGCGCCAAAGGGCCGTCCTTCGCTACTGCCGCCGCCTGCGCCTCAGGGGCCGTCGCTCTGAGCACCGCCCGGGACCTCCTGCGCGCGGGCGCCTGCGACATCGTCCTTGCCGGCGGCAGTGAATCGCCTCTCGCCCCCATGACTGTCGCCTGCTTCGCTCAGATGGGGGCCATCTCCCGGCGCCGCGACCAGCCCCACCTTGCCTGCCGCCCCTTCGATGCCGACCGTGACGGACTCGTCCTAGGAGAAGGCGCAGCCGTTCTGGTCTTGGAACGCCACATTACGGCCAAGGCGCGATGCGCACCCATCAAGGCGCTCCTGCGGGGCTGTGGCACCACCACGGACGCCCACCACCCCGTCGCACCGCACCCCACCGGGGACGGCGCCGCACGGGCCCTGCGCATCGCGCTGCAAGACAGCGGCTGCAGCCCTCGCGACATCGGGCACATCAACGCGCACGGCACCTCTACCCGGCACAACGACGGCGCGGAAGCAGCCGCCTTCACCGACATCTTCGGCTCCAACCTGCCCCCGGTCACCGCGCCCAAAAGCATCATCGGCCATGCCATCGGCGCTGCGGGGGCCATCGAGGCGGCTTACACCGTTCTGGCCCTCCAGCACCAACAGGTTCCGCCCACCGCCAACTTCGAGGTCCAGGACGGTCCTCACAAACTCGACATTGTCACCGGCACGCCTCGCCCCGTCGCCGCGAACACCGCGATCACCTGCTCATTCGGATTCGGTGGCCGGAACTCAGTACTCCTGCTCACGACACCGTAATTGCAGCGCATCCACCTGCCCGCGCCGTGCGGATGGGCATGGGCCGGCGGCTATTTGAGTACGGCGTTCATGACTGCCTTGGCGAGCGGTGCGCCGAGCTTGCCGCCTCCGATGTCGGCGTCGGAGATGTTCATGTCCTTGGGATCGACGAAGACGGCCACACCAACAGGGGAGGTTACGTCAGCCTGCTTGGCGTAGGAGACGAACCACGCGCAGGTCCTTTCGTCGCGTACGTCGATGCCGTGCTCGGATGTGCAGGGCTTCCCGCCGACCCCTCACCCCGGGGATGTGGGCTCCGTTTCACGGTACCTTCCCGCACGGTGTGTTCCATCATGGCCTACACCTTCTTCGCGGTTTCCTCGGAGACGGCCTGGCCGTGAGCCTCAGGCTGCGTCTTCTCGATGACGGACAGATCGGGTGCCTGGATCTGCTCGACCAGGCGGGGCTTCATCACGGCGCCGTCGTTGGCGATGCCTGCGGCAACCACGGCCCATCTGCATCGGGTGCTGGTGAGGCTTTTCTGGCCCCTGCCGGTGAGCGCCCACCCATTGATCACCACGCGGACCCTCTTCGGCCGCCATGGTGACGGACAGGTCACCCGCTGCCGCTGCACACAGGGAGGCCGGATCACGCCCATGCTGCGAAGCAGCCTGCTCCATCACGTCCTCATCCCCGCTGCTCGCCGCGTGGAGATCTGCCCCGTCCTCGGCGCCGCCATCCGGCGGTACTTCGGTAGCGGCCCCAGGCGGCCGGGGAGACTGCCTGCGCCCCGTGTACAGAGCGAGATGAGGAACGCGGATGCGCAGATGTGTACTGACGCTGGCCCTGACGGCGAGTTTCGGCCTCGCTTTGCCGACCGCTGCCGCACAGGAGGCGGGCACCGCAGTGCCTGAAACCCTCCGCGCCTACGGCGTAGGCGGCCAGCTGGCGGGTCTCCAGGTCGAACCGACCCCATTGGCGACCAGTACCCGCCCCAGCGCCTCGACCGCGGGAATCCGCATCGGACGAGGACCGAACCGCATTTCCACCGGGGCTGCCTCAGCCTTTGTCTCCTACGACAGCGACATGGAGCGCGCCGAGGCGACCGTTGCTGATATCAGTATCTACGCGGTGATCGGGCGCATCACCGCCCAGCAGGTTTCCGTCACCTGCCGCGCCCAGAGGGACTCGGGAACGCAGGGCGTCGCCACGCTCACCCGGGCCTCGGTGGGAACCACCGAGCTGCCCGCGACCCCAGCCCCCAACACCGTGATCCTGTACCCCGCCGCCGCACCCGTGTTCGAACTGACGGTCAACGAGCAGTCGACCGCCCGTGGAGCCTTGACCGTCAACGCACTGCACGCACGCGCACTGGACGGTTCCGCCGATCTTGTCATCGGCTCGGCCACCTGCGGCCCCCTCGCCACGCCGGACGAGCCCACGTGCCCGGCCGGCTTCGTCGCGTGCGGCGACGGGGTCTGCATTCCCGCAGACCAGGTGTGCGACGGGGAGAAAAACTGCGACGACGGTAGCGACGAAACCTATTGCGGCCAGACTGCCGGCCTGCCGTGTCCGGAGCACTGATACCCCGCCCGCGCATAGTGCCTTCCCGCAGCACGGCGTCCGCTGCATCTGCCGTCTGGTCGCGGCGGTCAAGCAGGCCGGTCTCATCGAATCCCTCAACAACGCGAAGGACATCACCGTCTTCGCCCCGACGAACAACGCCTTCGCCAAGATTCCGAAGGTCCGACCTCGACAAGATCCTCGCCTACAAGGCGACGCTCAGCCAAGCCCTCACCTGCCACGCCGTCGGCCAGAAGCTCACCTCCAAGCACCAGCGCGGGGGCACCGCGTCGAGCGCGTGGTGTGCCAGGCGTGCGCCGCACCGGGTGTTGCAGGTCTGCGATTTCGTGTGCAGGTGGGGCCTCGACGTACAGGCCCTGCACAAGCCCCGGGGGTCGCGGGACGGCGATGCCGGACTGCCCTGCTGACAGGGTGTTCTCTCTCTACGCGCCCCGTTTGAGCACGGCGTTCATGACGGCTTTGGCGATGGGTCCGGCGAGGCGGCCACCGCCGATCTCGGATTCGGGGATGTCCATGTCGCTGGGGTCGATGAAGACGGCGACCGCGACTGGGGAGGTCCCGTCGCTCTGTTTGGCGTAGGAGACGAACCAGGCGTAGGGGCGATTGTCTCGTACATCGACGCCGTGTTCGGCGGTTCCCGGTTTCCCGCCCACGGTCACGCCGGGTATCTGCGCCTGGCCGGCGGTGCCTTCGCGGACGGTGTGCTCCATCATGTCCTGCACCTTGCGGGCGGTGGCCTCGGAGACTGCCTGGGCGTGGGGCTCGGGTTCGGTCTTCTCCAGCACGGACAGGTCGGGCCCGTTCATTTGTTCGACCAGGTAGGGCTTCATCACCTTGCCGTCGTTGGCGATGCCGGCCGCGACCATGGCCATCTGCATCGGGGTGCTGGTCAGGCTTCCCTGGCCTATGCCGGTCAAGGCGGTCTGCGGCCGGTCGAGCCGCTCGGGGTAGGAGCTGGCCGCGGTGCGGACCGGCGTGAAGTGCTCCTTGTTGAAGCCGAACTTCTCCGCGGTCTCGCGCATCTTCTCCACGCCTGTCTTCAGAGCCGCGTCGAGGAAGACGCTGTTGCAGGACCACTGCATGGCCGTCTTCATCGACACCTTGTCGCACTGGGCGTCGGGTACGACGTTGCCGATCGTGCTGCTGCTCTGTGGCAGCGTGTAGCGGGCGGGCAGGCCGGAGGATGCGTCGATGTCGGTGACCGTACCGTGCTCGAGGGCGGCGGCCGCGGTGAGGATCTTGAAGGTGGAGCCGGACGGGTATGCCTCGCGGATCGCCCGGTTGCTGAGCGGCTTGTCCTTGTCCTGGTCGAGGCGGGTGAACTCCTCGCCCTCCTTCATGGAGTTCCCGGTGAACACGGACGGATCGTAGGACGGGGTGCTGGCCAGGGCGAGGATCTTCCCGGTGCGGGGGTCGAGGGCCACGACCGCACCTTTCGCACCGAGGTCCGTGAGCCCCTGGTAGGCGGCCTTCTGTGCCTTGGGGTCGATGGTGGTGACGATGTCACCACCCGCGGTCTTCTTTCCGATCAAGGTGTCGAATAGGCCGCGCTGCAGACGGAGGTCCGTGCCCGCGAGGATGTCGCGGTGGACACCTTCAAGAAAGGTGGCCCCCTGTGCCTGGGAGAGGTAGCCGGTGATCGGCGCGTACATCGGCCCGTCGACGTAGGTGCGCTTGTACAACAGGTCGGAGCCCGGGGTCGGTATCGAGCCGGTGATCGGGCGTCCGCCGACGATGATGTCCCCGCGGGGGCGGCTGAAGGCCTCGATCAGGTTTCTGCGGTTGTTCGGGTCTTTGGCCAGGCTCTCGCCGGAGACTGCGTGGATCCAGGTCGCGCGGCCGAGCAGGGCGAAGAACAGCACCCCGAAGAAGACTGCGGTGTGCCGGAGGGTCTTGTTCATGTTCGCTTTCGAAGAGGTGTGCGCCAGATCAGGGGCGGGGGCCGGTCAGGAGGGGGCGTGGGGGATGGCTTCGAGAAGGTGGCGCACGACGGGTACGGCGGACGATCCGCCGGTGATGCCGCCTTCGACGACGACGGCGACGGCGACGTTGCCGCGGGTGGCGACGACCCAGCCGTTGTTCGGGGCGCTTTCGCTGACCTCGGCGGTGCCGGTTTTCGCGCCGACGTTCCCGGGCAGGCCGGCCAGACCGCGCGCGGTGCCGTCGGTGACGGTGGCCCGCATCAGGGCGCGCAGCTGGGTGACGACCTCGGCGGGCAGCGCGCTGGTGGTGGTCTTGTCCTCGGTGCCGGGGGTGATGGTGGGCTGGTGGAAGGTTCCGGAGACGGCGGTCGCGGCGACGGAGGCCATGGTCAGCGGGTTTCCCAGCACGCGGCCCTGGCCGATCATCGAGGCGGCCTTCTCGGTCTGGTCGCCGGGGGCTGGTACGGATCCGTCGAAGGTGGGAAGGCCCACGTTCCACTCCTGCCCGATGCCGAAGTACTTCCCGGCGACCTCGCCGAGTTCGTTGTCGCCGACTTTGCCGCGCAGGCTGATGAACCCGGTGTTGCAGGACTCGGTGAAGTTCTTGGTGAACGTCGCGCCGGGAAACTCGGACGTCTCGACGTTGTGGAACTGCTTGCCGACGGTCAGGTACTTGGGGCAGTCGACGATGTCGCCCGGTTTAACGGCGTCGGCCAGGAGCAGCGCGCTGGTGGTGACGATCTTCCAGGTGGAGCCGGGGGCGTAGGTGCCGGAGAGCGCGCGGTTGAACCCGGCGGCCGGCGAGTTCGCCACGGCCAGGATCTCGCCGTTGTCGATGCGCAGAGCCACGAGCGCCGCGTCCTTGCCGTCGGCCTTCGCGGCCAGGGCCTGGTCAGCCGCCTTCTGCCACTCCGCGTCGAGCGTGGTGCGAATGCTCTGTCCGGCCGCGGCGCCGTCTTCCTTGCCGAACCGGGCCTCGATGCCGGTGACCTCTCCGCTGGCCCGGTTGATCCGCTCGATGACGCCGCGCGGACCGGCCCCTGCACGCTGCGCGATCTGGTCGAGCACCGGTTTCAGGGACGGGCCGGCGTCCGCGGACAGCGGCTTGCCCGTGCGGTCGGTGACCGGGGCGGTATCGGTGTCCTGGCGCTGCAGGCGGAACTTCTCGGTGCTGCTCAGACTCGGGTGGACCAGTGACAGGTCCCACGCGATCTTCCACGCCCCGTTGTCCTGTCGGCGCACGGGTATCTGAGAGTCGTAGGACCAGGTCCCCAGACCGGTGACCGGCATCTTTGCGGAGAACGCGAGGGTGACGGTACCGTCCTCGGCCGCCCGGGCCGCGCCGGCAGTCAGGGCCGGTTTGCTGATGTCGAGCCCTGCGGTGAAGTTCCGCAAGGCCGTCTGTGCCTGGTCGGGGCTGGTGGTGCGGGCCCCCGCGCTTTGGGTACGGCCGGCTGCCCAATCTGCCAGGAAGCCCTGAGCCTGGGTCACGGCGGCCGGATCGGTGACCGGCCGGTCCGGTTCGAACGGTCCCCAGTGCGCGACGTACGCGCCGCCTGCCGCGACCGCGGCAACGCCGACTGCCGCGACAGCTATGTGCAGGAGGCGCCGACGTCCGCGGGTGGGGGCAGGGTGTTCCAATTCAGACATCACAGGGTCCTTCCGACTTTCAGCTGGACTGCTTCACGAGTGGGGCGGTGAGTGTTCCGGGTGGGTGCTCACGGCCGAAGCCGGGGTGCGGGAATGCGCCCGGCGGGGAATCCCGGGCAGACCGGGGTTGCAACGCCTTGGGGGGCGTGCGGCGAGGGCGCAGACGCCGCGGGCCACCGGTGCCGCGCAGGCGTTCCTGCTGCACCTGGTGTGCCGACGCAGGAAACTCCGGCCGGGGTCCGGTCCGGGCATCAGGGGCAGGTACGCATGCCAGGGTGCAGGCGCCCACGCCGACCGCGAACAGCAGGGCGATAAGAGCCAGAGCGGGAATCGAAGGGGTGGACATGCCCTGAGATCAGCACTACCCCCCCTATTGTGTCCAATATCTGAATCGACCCTGGAACGATGCCTTTCTGATATCGTTGCTGTTCGTGGACATAGTCGGGCATGTGCGGTGCTTTGTCGCTGTTGCAGAGGAGAGACATTTCGGTCGAGCAGCTGTACGGCTCGGCATGGCGCAGCCGCCCCTCTCCCAGCGCATCCAGCGACTGGAGAAGGAGCTCGGGGTGCAGCTGTTCGAGCGCACCAGCCGCAGCGTCACCCTCACTCCAGGCGGCGCGCTCCTTCTGGACGAGGCACGCGCCCTGCTCGCCCGTACCGACACGTTCCTGGCCGACGCTGCCCGCATCCGGGACGGCCGCAGCGGCCTCCTGCGCGCCGCGCTCCCCTCCGGCATTGCCGGCGAGTCCGTCGCCGCGATCCTCGCCGGTCTGCACCGGAGCCAGCCAGGCCTGGAGGTGGAACTCCACGAGCTGTCCACCGCCGAACAGCTCGCCCGCATGGCCGCCCACGAACTCGACGCGGGAGTGATCCACCACCCCTGCGACACCGCCGGCCTCGACCTTGGCCCCGTCCTCCGCCGTGAACTCGGCGTCCTGTTGCCGCAGGGCTCACCCCTGGCCGCACGAGCCGAAGTACAGCTCTCCGCCCTGGCCGGACACGACCTGATCCTCTTCCCCCGCGCGGACGCCCCCGCCCTCTACGACGAGCTCCTCACCACCTGCGCCCGCGGCGGCTACACCCCCGACACCGTCCGCCACGGCCAGGGCGACAGCTTCATCCGCGGCCTGATCCACTCCGTCAACGCCATCGCCCTCACCCCACCCGCCCCCGGGCACCCGGCCGACGGCGCCGACCAGGACATCGTCTGGCGCCCCCTGACGGGCACCCCGCTGGCCTGGCGCTTCTCCACGGCCTGGCCCAAAGACCGCAACAACGCCGCCGCCCTCGCCTTCGCCGACGCCGCCCTCAACGTCCTACGGAACACCACCGGCGTGTCCGCCGACCTTCCCCCGCGCCCCCTCCACCTGCGCCCGGCATCGGAGTACTGGCTGTGAACCCCCTCCAGCGCATCCACACCGCCTTCACCGACGCCGGCGCCACCGGCTGGCTCCACGCTTTGGACATCGACACCGGCGCCGAGATCAACGCCGGTGCCGACCATCCCGTCGTCACCGCCAGCGTCCACAAGCTCTGCCTGCTCCTCACCCTCCACCAGCACGCCGAGCAAGGCCTCCTCGACCTGACCGAACAGCACGAATGCCCACCCGACCGACGCACCTCAGGCCCGACCGGACTGGCCGCGATGCTCGACCCCGTCCGGATCTCCCTGCGCGACGCCGCCTACCTCATGACAGCCGTCAGCGACAATGCCGCCGCCGAACTCCTCCTGCAACACGTCGGCCTCGACGCCGTCAACACCACCACCCAAAACCTCGGCCTCACCCGCACCCGCGCCCTTCACACCTTCGCCCACACCCAGGCCACCCTCCGCGAAGACGCCGGCCCCGCCGGCGCCCAAGCCCTGACCGACCCCCGCGTCATCGCGCGCCTGCGCGCACTGGACCCCGCCCGCACCAACCACAGCACCCCCCGCGACATGACCCGCCTCCTTACCGCGATCTGGCGCGACGAGGCCTCCACACCCGAACACGGCGCCGCGATCCGCCGCATCCTCGGCCTCCAGGTCTGGCCCCACCGCATGGCCTCCGGATTCCCCTTCGACGACGTCCACGTCGCCGGAAAGACCGGCACCCTGCCCACCCTCCGCAACGAGGTCGGCGTCATCGAATACCCCGACGGCGGCCGCTACGCCATCGCCGTCTTCACCCGCGCCGCCAACCCCGCCGCCACCCTCCCCGCCGTCGATGCCGTCATCGGAACTACCGCCCGCATCGCCGTCGACGCATTGCGCACCCGATAGGCATACAGGAAGACTCCCTACAGGCCGCTGGGTCTGGCGGCGCACCACCCCCAAAACCTCAGCCCCCCAGAGCGCGCAATGGAAGACCGGTGCCGCTCAGCGGCACCGGTCTTCCGGCTGGAGTCGAGGGCTCTCCGGGGTCAGGGAAGGGAAGTGCACGACCTCCTGGCCTGCTCCACAACGGCTGCCAAGTACTGGGCCCGACACCGTGCCGATCTGCAGTCGGGCGGGAACTCGACAGTGATCGTGACATCAGGGCCGGCTCCGCAGTCGATGGTGATGGTAGGGCCAGGGGCGGGGCGGGCCGCGGGCCCAGGCAGCGCCGTGGCCTGGGCAACCGGGACACTGAGCAGAGCCGCCGACAGCAGGCCGACGGCAACTGTGCGGAAACGGGTGATCGTCATGGAGCCTCCGATGCTGGATGTGTAAGCCAGTTACTCCTCGTTTCCCGCTGGGCGCGACCCGGACAAGACCGAACGGGTGCCTCCTCCCTGCCGTGGCCTTGGGCCTGCGGAAGCGAAGCGCCCGCCTCGCGGTCCGCATCGCTTGATCCCGCAGACCGCGATCACGACCCCGTCCGGATCTCCCTGCGCGACGCCGCCTACCTCATGACAACGGTCAGCGACAACGCCGCCGCCGGCCTCCTTCTGCGTCGCGTCGGTGGTGTCTGACGCTTGTAGCGCACGGTCAGCCCTGGTTGTTGCTCAGCGAAGGTGCCCTTCGTGCAGGCCGTGCTCTGGCGATACAAACGGCGCATGGAGAAGCCGACGCTCCGAGGCCACCGTGCCACGAGCTCGGTGCAGATCGGCTCCAGCTCAGGGCGCGGTACCGTCCCCATTCGTGAGACACAACGTACCTGGACACGTGTTCCGCTTGCATAACGCAGGCGGGACAGAATCCGCGCCGGAGGGTCGGGTAGGTTGCGTACCACTTCGGCTCGCCCCCGGGCCCGGTCCACGTCAGGGAGTCCAAGGGGAACCCCACCCAGAGAACCGCCGGTCCGCCGGAGATTCGTGTCTCATGGACACACGAACACAAATGCGGATCATCCGGCACGCCGGTGACCTGGTATGAGATCCGACCGCACTGGCAGTGCCCCGTTCGGACCGGCGCTGGAGCATCCGATCCGGCTCTGGTGGCCGGCAGCGGCCGAGTGGGCACAGGCGGCGTGCCGAGGGCGGGTGGCGTCTTGCTCATGCGAGTCCTCGCTTCGAAGTCAGAGGAGGGCTAGACGATGGTGAGGTCGGTGGCGTCTGGCTGTTCGGTGACGGGCTGCCGTGGCGGCCCGGGGATCCCGAACTCCGTTCGGGTCCGGTGGACGGCGGTGGGCTGGCCGGCTGCCGGAACACGCGAGGGAGGAGCGGGGGCAGGGAAGCGAGTCCTTCCCTTGTGGGACAGGGGGAAGAAATGATCGCGGGACTAGGCGTGATCAGGGACGTCGTAGGGCTGGAAGTGCGCGGGTGGGTGGTCGAGCGGTAGGGCCGGGTCCCATACGGTCAGGCACTGCGCGGACGGAACGAACAGAGGCTGGGGCAGGGCATCCTGGGGCCAGAAGCGCCAGGAGCCGATGGTGTTCTCCCGCTGTTGCGGGGCGCCCGACCAGCGGGTGACCAGGACAGGCACCGTCACCCGGATGACGTCGCCGACGCGGTCGAGGAGCGTGCCCAGCACCCGTGTGCCGGTGGGGTCGGCGACGAGGCCGGCTTCCTCGGCGAGTTCCCGTGCGGCGGCCTCGGCGAAGGTCTCGCCAGGCTCCACGGAGCCGCCGGGGAGTTCCCAGGTGCCGCGGCGGTGCTTCCCCAGGAGGAGTCCGTCTGGGCCGTGCACGATCACTCCCACTCCTACGGCGGCGTGGGGTGAGGGCGGGTTGTTCGAGCGGGGCCGGCTCGGCACCCGGTCCGGGCGGCGAGCTGTGTAGAGCCGGTATGACAGCGGCTGGCCGGCCTGTGGGGAGTCGATCGTCGTGACTGTCTCCACGACGAGGCCGTGGTCGACGAGAAGGTCCTCCCACAACTGGGGTTCGAGGACCCACATGTGCATCTGGTGCTCGATGTCCGTGCCGGGCAGCCGAAGGACCTCGGGACGGGCGGTGACGGGGTCGGACGGCCCGGCGCCGGCCGAGTTGGTGTGCAGGGCGGTGAACAGCAGTCTGCCGCTCGGCTTGAGGCCGGTGGCCAGGGCGGGCAGAAGGCGGTGCGGATCCAGGAAGGGGACGCCGCTGACGGAGTAGATGAGGTCGTACGGGGCGGCTTGCCGCAGGTGCTCGACCGCGTCGGCGCAGACCAGGCGCAGGCCGGGGACGTCGGGGTAGCGGTCGAGGGCGCGCTGGTGCTGCGTGGGGGAGGCGTCGACGGCGGTGACTTCGGCGCCGAGGGCAGCGAGATGGGCGGCGTGCCTGCCGACCCCGGCTCCCAGGTCCAGGACGCGCAGACCGGCAACGTCTCCGAGGGTGTCGATGCCGGGCCCGGCCTGAGGGATGTCCCAGGCCCAACCGTCGAGCTCGGGCAGGTCGAAGGTGCGGCCGAGCTGGTGGCGGCCGTAGAGAGTCCAGATCTCGCCGGCGTGCCTTTCGACGTCGAGCACGAGGTGGTTCCTTTCGTTCGCGAGGGCGGATGGTCAGGGGCGTAGGGCGCAGGGGCGCAGGACGTCGGTGTCGGCGGTGCGTACGACGGACCAGCCGGTCGTGAGCAGCTCGGCGTCGGCAGGCGAGATGCCGAGTCCGAGGAGTGCCGGGCCGGTGGAGCGCCAGGACGCCGCCTGGTGCCGGACGGGCAGGATCCGCCCGTCCCTGGGATGCTGGAGCAGCACCATGGCGTTCCCCATGCTCCGGTGTGCGGCGCTCACGGCCGGACCTCCCTCATGAGCCGGTCCAGGGTCCGCCGGCCTCGGGCCGTGACCTCGTCGTCATCGTTGTCCGGCCCCCAGGCCAGGCAGTTGACCGCGTCCAGAGCGGTCAGGAAGCGCAGTGCCTGCTGCTCGGCGTCGGACAGCTTCCGCCCGTAGGAGAGGAGGAACGCCTTCTCTCGGTCCGGATGGTCGGCCCACTGGGTGGTGGCGAGGATGACGAAGTCCTGGACGCGGGCAGCCGGACGGGTGCGCTCGAAGTCGACGAGGGCGAGACCTTGCTCTGACCACAGCCAGTTCCGAGGCTGGTTGTCGCCGTGGATGAAGCCGACGGGCACGGGCCCGACGCGGCGGAGCCGCGCGGCGTGGTCTCGGATCAGCCGCTGCTCGTCCTCGGTGAGCCGGTCCCCGGTACGAGCCAGGTACTTCTCCGCTCCGTCGGCGGCGGTATTCAAGGAGGCTTCGGCCTCCGCCCGGTCGCCGCGTTCGAGTTCGCCCGCCTCGTGGAGGCGGGCGCACAGCACTCCAGCCTGCTGGTGTACGGCCCGCCACTCGGCGCCGCCCAAGCCGAGCTGCTTCGCCGGGGTGCCGGGGACCGCGGTGAGGAGCATGGCCAGGTCCTGGGCGCGGCTGTCGATGAGGTGGGGGGCCCGCGTGTGGCCGAGGGCGGGGACGACGTGGCGGTATGCCCGGCTCTCACGGGTGAAGAACTTCTGACTGGGGGAGACCTTCAGATAGTGGTGCACCCCGCGTTCGCCTTCCAGGTTCCAGACCCGGGAGCGGTCCCAGTCGTGCGAGGCGTCGCGGACGGACACGACGGGGCCGATCTGTTGTTCCGCCCAGCGCCGCAGAGCCGCAGGCAGTGGCTTTGGCCGGCTCATCCTGCAGACCTCGTGCCCGGGCGGGGGAGGGCGGTTCGGCAAGGTACGCCGCCCTCGGGTTCGGTGCGGTTGGAGAACCGGGCCATCATCAGCGACCGCCGCACCAATACAGGCAGGCGCCAGGCCATCGTCGCCGCCCCCAGCCGAGACTCGTCCCGGTACTGGAACTCCTCCTCCTGGCCCCCGCCAGCTTTGTCCGGACGAGTTCCCTCAGCTTCGTCTGCGCGCGCCTGTTTGGATGTGTCTTCCACCGTCAAGCTGTCCCCCTCGTGGTCGAAGCAGGTTCGCGGGACTCAACGAGCCAGCCGCGATATCGAACGTGTGTATTTCGGTCGGACGTGAAACCCCGGGATGGTGCGGATATGAGAGGGCGTTAAGTCCGTTCTTCCTCGGTTCGTGATCGCTCGATCGTGGTACTGATCGCCATGCCGGACACCTGCTAGACATGTCCATGCTGAGATGCGGGCCATGGAGAGAAAGCCGTACCCCAGCGACTTATCGGACGAGCAGTGGGCGTTGATCCAGCCGATGATCGCGGCCTGGAAGCAGGACCGGGTGGCACGGTCGGCGACCGGTGATCCCGGGTCCTGCGACCTGCGGGAAGTCGTGAACGCGATCTTCTACCAGAACCGGACGGGCTGCCAGTGGCGCTACCTGCCGCATGACCTGCCGGCCTGGTCGGCGGTGTTCTACTACTTCACGCTGTGGCGCCAGGACGGCCTCGACCAGCGCATCCAGGAACTCCTGCGCTGCCAGGTGAGGGAGAGAGCCCGCCGATTAGAGGACCCGTCCCTCGTGATCATCGACACCCAGTCCGTCCGCGCCGCGGCGGGTGTCCCGAAGACCACGACGGGGCTGGACGCGCACAAGAGGATGTCGGGCCGCAAGCGGGGACTGGCCCGTCGACGTCCTGGGGCTGGTCATCGGCGTTGTCGTGCTGGACGCCTCCGCCCATGACAACGCCGCCGGCACCGCCCTGCTCGACCAGGCCGCCGAGCGGTGCGGCAACCGCCTGGAGAAAGCCCTGGTGGACCAGGGCTTCAAGGACGAGGTCCTCATCCACGGCGCACTGCTGGACATCGACGTCGAGATCGTCCGCCGAAACCCCGCTGACCAGGCAAAGGCTTCATTCCGCAGCCCAAGCGGTGGATCGTGGAGCAGGTCAACGGCACGTTGATGCTGCACCGCCGCCTCGCCCGTGAGTACGACCACCGGCCCGACAACTCCGCCTCACGCGTCTACTGGGCCTCGATCGCGAACATGGCCCGCCGCCTCACCACACCGTCTCCGGCCTGGCGCGACACCCTCGGGCTGGCCGCGTGAACGTCGCCGAGCTCCTGGCCGGCCTCCAGGCCCAGCACGACGAGACCACCGCCCGGGCCGCTGAACTACGCGACCAGATCCAGCACTTGACCGCCGCCCTGGCCGAGGCCGAAGCGCGACTCGCGGACCTGGCCACCACCGCCAAGGTCATCGCCGAACTTGCACCCGCTGGAGGTGACCCAGGCCCACCCGAGACGAACACCGCCTACCAGGCCATCGTGAACGCCTTCAACCAGCACCCCGACCAGGTCTTCCGAGCCCGTGAGCTGCACGAACTCCTCGACATGCCCACCGACGAGGCATCCGTCAACATCACCCGCAGCCGCCTCGGACGCCTCACCCGCCAAGGCTTCCTCACCCAGCCCGGACGAGGCTGCTACCAGAAACGGACTTAACGTCCTCTGAGACGTACCCGAGATCACGCAGGCAATCTGTCCAGCGACCGTCTCCAGGGTCTCTCGGAGCTCGTGCAGAACGCCGAGGACCTCGGTGCCACGGACGTACGCATTCTGACAATGGGACGGGAACTCCTCGTCACCCACAATGGCAGTCCCGTACGGCTGCCGGACGTTCTGGCCCTGGCGATGCCCTGGCTGACGAGCAAGGCAGAGCAGGCCGAATCCACCGGCAGGTTCGGGATCGGCTTGATGACCCTCCAGTCCCTCTCCCCGCATCTGGAGGTTCACTGTGGGCATTACCGGTTCCGTGTCGGGGATCCTGACCTCTCCGTGGCCGACCCGTTCCCGGTGCCCGACTGGTTCGCGGGCGACACCTGGACGGTTCTGCGCGTTCCTCTGGAGCCGGGTGTGCTCGATGCGGACGAGGTGGATGCGTGGCTTGCCGAATGGGGGGACAGCGCGCTGCTCTTCCTCGGCAGTGTCGGAACTGTCACGCATCTGGACGAGCATGGTGGTGTCCGGCACCGGCTGGCGCTCGTCCGAGAGGCCGGCGAGCCGTTCGAGGCTGCGGTGGGCGGGCGGAGCGTCGACGTGGAGACCGGCGAGGCGCGCGCCGGCGACGGGTCCCAGTGGCTGGTGTGCCGTACGGCCGTTCCCAGCCCCTCCGGGATCAACCGGTCCCACAAGGCGGTCGGGCCCACCACCGCAATCGCTGTGGCTCTTCCTCTCAGACCCGATGACGCCGGGCGGATCTACGCCGGTCTTCCGGTCGCGGACACCACTCTGGCCATCTGCGTCAGCGCCCAGTTCGACCCGATCGCCAGCCGTCAGGCGCTCGACGACACCCCTTGGAACCGCGCACTGAATGAACTGGTGGGCGACCTGTGGACGGCCGCTGTCCTGTGGCAGTTCCGGCGAGAACCCGCACGGGCCTGGCGCGCTGTGCCGCTCCCCGACGACGTGCGCGACTCCCGTGACCCGGTCGCCGCGCTGGAGCGACTGCTCCTCGACCGTGCCAGGGCGGGCGTGTCCCATGGTCTCGTCCTGGACGTCGCGGAGCAGGGACCACTCGGCCTGGACGATCTCGCGGTGGAAGACGAGACGCTGGTTGGCGTGGTCACCGAAGAGGAGGTTTCCCGCGTCGCGGAGCGGACCGCTGTACTGCCCGGGGTGGTGAGGGACGAGGAAGGCCGATGGCGTGAGGTGCTGGCGGACTGGGAGAACCACGACGGTTCGGCTCCCGTGACGGTGGACCTCTACGACGCGCTGTGCCTCCTCGACGACGAAACTCGGTCGCCGCAGGCGAACATCTGCCTCGCTGCGGCGGGACTTGCCGCGGACATCTACTCCTCGTTGCTGTCGAGCCGCTGGCTCGAGGACAGCTCAGGGGGTCGCCACAGAGTGCCCCGACCCGCGGAACCTGTGGTGTTCACCGACGCCCCGCGGGGCCTCGGTGCCAGTCTCGGTTTCTCCCGGGAGATCCATCCCGCTTTCCTCGCCGACACCGACGAGGCACGGTCGGTGAGGGCGTGGCTCCGTAAGCGGGGGGTGCTGCTGACCGACGCGGACGCGGTGGCCGTGATCCGGCGCCGTGCGGCCATCGGCGCGGCGGGGAGCGGCGGCCCGAATGCACTGCGGCTGACGGATGACCAGCTCAGCGAACTGCGCGACGGGTTCGCACGCGTGCCGGACCCCGAACGTGAGGCTCTGGGGCGCGACGTGGGTTGCGCAATCCGGTTGCAGGGGCATCGCTACGACCGGGCCGGGAAACGTGAAGACATCGACGTCGCTCCCGGCAGGGCGTACCTGCCCGCCCGACTGGACAGTTCGGAACGCGAGGAGAGCTTTGCCTTTGCTGCCGGTCGCACGGCCGGGCTGGTGTGGCTGCGGCCCCGGTACGCCGAGGTCCTGCAGCGGGGCGGCGCCGGGATGGGCGCCCGTAAGTTTCTGAGGCTCCTGGGAGCGGAGACCGCGCCCAGGTTGCGCAGGCACCCGGGAGCGCGGGAACGCTTCACGCAGAGCCCGAAGGGGCTGCCGGCGGACGTCATCTCGGGACCTCGGGCACGCACAGATGCCCTGCGAGTTCTGAGAGGACGTTAAGTCCGTTTCTGGTAGCAGCCTCGTCCGGGCTGGGTGAGGAAGCCTTGGCGGGTGAGGCGTCCGAGGCGGCTGCGGGTGATGTTGACGGATGCCTCGTCGGTGGGCATGTCGAGGAGTTCGTGCAGCTCACGGGCTCGGAAGACCTGGTCGGGGTGCTGGTTGAAGGCGTTCACGATGGCCTGGTAGGCGGTGTTCGTCTCGGGTGGGCCTGGGTCACCTCCAGCGGGTGCAAGTTCGGCGATGACCTTGGCGGTGGTGGCCAGGTCCGCGAGTCGCGCTTCGGCCTCGGCCAGGGCGGCGGTCAAGTGCTGGATCTGGTCGCGTAGTTCAGCGGCCCGGGCGGTGGTCTCGTCGTGCTGGGCCTGGAGGCCGGCCAGGAGCTCGGCGACGTTCACGCGGCCAGCCCGAGGGTGTCGCGCCAGGCCGGAGACGGTGTGGTGAGGCGGCGGGCCATGTTCGCGATCGAGGCCCAGTAGACGCGTGAGGCGGAGTTGTCGGGCCGGTGGTCGTACTCACGGGCGAGGCGGCGGTGCAGCATCAACGTGCCGTTGACCTGCTCCACGATCCACCGCTTGGGCTGCGGAATGAAGCCTTTGCCCTGGTCAGCGGGGTTTCGGCGGACGATCTCGACGTCGATGTCCAGCAGTGCGCCGTGGATGAGGACCTCGTCCTTGAAGCCCTGGTCCACCAGGGCTTTCTCCAGGCGGTTGCCGCACCGCTCGGCGGCCTGGTCGAGCAGGGCGGTGCCGGCGGCGTTGTCATGGGCGGAGGCGTCCAGCACGACAACGCCGATGACCAGCCCCAGGACGTCGACGGGCCAGTCCCCGCTTGCGGCCCGACATCCTCTTGTGCGCGTCCAGCCCCGTCGTGGTCTTCGGGACACCCGCCGCGGCGCGGACGGACTGGGTGTCGATGATCACGAGGGACGGGTCCTCTAATCGGCGGGCTCTCTCCCTCACCTGGCAGCGCAGGAGTTCCTGGATGCGCTGGTCGAGGCCGTCCTGGCGCCACAGCGTGAAGTAGTAGAACACCGCCGACCAGGCCGGCAGGTCATGCGGCAGGTAGCGCCACTGGCAGCCCGTCCGGTTCTGGTAGAAGATCGCGTTCACGACTTCCCGCAGGTCGCAGGACCCGGGATCACCGGTCGCCGACCGTGCCACCCGGTCCTGCTTCCAGGCCGCGATCATCGGCTGGATCAACGCCCACTGCTCGTCCGATAAGTCGCTGGGGTACGGCTTTCTCTCCATGGCCCGCATCTCAGCATGGACATGTCTAGCAGGTGTCCGGCATGGCGATCAGTACCACGATCGAGCGATCACGAACCGAGGAAGAACGGACTTAACGTCCTCTGAAACCGACGTTCACGCTCGACGACTACGAAAGCACCGACCTACGTGCCGTCGCCGCTGGCATAGCGGCGGAGCAGGACCCGCAGATCCGCAGGCGCAGGGCGGCAGCGCTGTTCCACGTCCTCGGGCGAGCATGGAACCGCTTTTCCGACCACGACGAGGTGGATGCCGTTTACGACTACTACGCATGGCAGAACAGGGGCAGGACCGCAGCCTTCTGGCTCTGGCAGTTGCGCGACACACCATGGCTGGACGACGGTAGCGGCGCGCCGACTGCCCCGGCCCGACTCTGTATGCGGACCACCGGCACGGTTGCTGTGTATGGGGCGGACGACGAGCGATTCCTCCATCCCGAGATCCAGCAACTGGTCGGCAGACGCAGTGATGTGCTGCGCGCCCTGGGCATTTCTGCGGAGGCCCGTACCGAGGATCTCGTGGCATGTCTGCAGCGCCTGCGCCGACGGGAAGAAGAGGGCGGCGACAGGGATGTGCCCGCGGCGCTGATCCTCTACCAAGCCCTGGCCGAGCGCACCTTCAGCCGTGGCGCGGAAGCCTCGGGGGAGATGTCCCTGGGCTCGGTACTCCGGGCGTTCGGCGAGGGGAGCGGCCTCGTCCTCACGGACTCCGGCTGGCGTCGGCCGAGCCAGTGCCTGCGGGGGGCGCCGCTCTTCGGTCCACTCCGTGTGTTTGCTCCCACGTTTCCAGGCAGTGAGGAGTTCTGGCAGCGGCTCGCAGTGCGCCTGCCGACTGTGGACGACGCCACGGCCGTGATCAAGGAACTGGCACAGCGGGACCGGAAGCAGGGCCGGGACGAGCCGGACGGGACGACCCAGTCCATCGTCCTGGAGACCTTGAAGATGCTCGCCGCTCTGGGCCGCACCCATCCCGGCGCGTTGACGGCCAAGCGTCTGGGACGCCTCCCTCTTTGGACGACCCACGGATGGCGAAGTAAGCGGCCCGTGTACGCCGTCGAAGACCCGGTGGTAGCCGAGGCGCTGGGTAGGGAACGTGCGGTGTGGTGCCCGGGAGCCGAGTTTGAGCAGTTCCGGCCGTTGATCGGAGCCCTTCGTGTGAGCGAGCTCGCCGCAGAACATGTCACCGTGTACAGCCCTGGCCCGGCCCCGACCGACCCGGACGCCACAGCGCTGGTCCGGTCAGCCGTTACCCACCTCCGTGAGGACCTGCAGCGCAACGCCGCGAGCGTTGCCCAGTCCCTGGACTGCTCGTGGGACCAGTTGGCCGACCTGACTGTATGCATCGCCCCTCACCTGGCCTGCCGCCTCGATCTTCCGGACACGGGCGGGGCGGTGCACGTGCCCGTGGACGCCGGGATCGACTGGCCCTCGGGCACGTTGTACGTCCGTGACACAGCCGCTCTGACACGCACATCTGGGGTGGGCCGGTCGATCGCCGCCCGGTTTCCGGGCAGCCGCCGCGAGGTGGCCCTCGCCTGGGGAGCAGCGTGTGACCAGGCCGAGAAGGGCCGTACGGCCGTACAACTGAGCCTTGCCGACGACCAGGTGCGGCGCGACCGGGAAGCGGCGGAGGCCGAACGTGAACGACGGCTTCGGGAACTCGGAGACGAGGTGGACCAACGCCGTGCCGCGACCAAAGCGCAGGCCGGCGCAACGGGCGGTACCCCACGGACGGCAGTGGTCCTGCCGCCTACCTCCAGCACCCCATCGCCTCCGGGGCCGTCAGCCCCGCCTGTGCCCCCCGCCGCTCCACCGCGGAGGCTCGTCGACCCCGGCAGGCTCAGGCTTGTCGATCCGAGCGGCATCATCACGCCGGCGAAGCACGCAGCCGCGGTCGCGCCAAGCGCACGGCCGAGCGGGTACACCTCGGGTACGTCCGGCCTGCCGCAGCCTCGCGCCGGATCGGCGATCCCCCAACAGCACACGCCACCGCGCCCCTACACGGGTACGGAGCAGGAAAGGGTGGCTCTGGACGTGGTGCGCAAGGCACTCGCCACCGACGACGACTGGCTGCGTGACCTACGGGCCCAACGCGGCCTCGGCGCCGACGCGGTGGACGCCCTGTCGCGGTTCTACGAACTCAAGGCATATAAGGACGCCGAGCCGGACATGGTGCTGCTGACGCCTGCGGAATTTCAGCGAGCATCGGAGAGCGACGACTTCTTCCTCGTTATCGTCTCCGGGCTGGAGGCCGGAACCGCCCCCGTCTCCGTACGCATCATCCCGCAGCCGCTCCAGCAACTGACTTGCCGTCCGAGCAGTAGCGTGACGGTCACGGGAATCAGAGGGGCGCACAGCCGGGTGTACCAACTTGAGGAGGATAGATAGGTCATCCAGCCGTGGCGTTCCGAAGACCTGGCGCCCGAGGCGATCACATCCGCCATGAGCCGTGTGTAGTCCGGCGACGGCTCGTGGTCTAGCATATCGGCGCCGTGTGCTGTGGCTATGGTCGAGCGGGCGTTGATGTGGCCAAGGACGCGCAGCGTTCCCAAATTTTAGGCATCGCCGGTCTGGTAGTTAGCGTTCGGGAACACATCGGGGAGTGGTCGGGCCGAGCAGCCAACTAGAGGCGTCTCAGAATCGAGCCGGCTGAGCTGCGGACAGTGAATTTCACCTTGTTCATGCTTGCATCCATGGTTGCAACGAGGCGTAGACGGTGTCGCTTTCCAGCTCATGCCCCCTGTCAAGGCTTTTCAGCAGCGCCGTGGAGGCGGTGAGCCGGTCCGGGTAATAGAGTTCGGGGGTCAGGCAGGTGGGACAGTCCTCGAGCAGGCAGAACGGCGAGAGCTGTACCGGCTCGTCCTGCGGCGTCAGCATGTAGAGGCCGCCATCGACCAAGGGGACGTCGGTCTGGAAAGTGATGGGCTCGAAATCGGGGTGATCGCCCATGAGTACGAGGCCCGAGACTTCGAACTTTCCCACTTCGGGAAGCCAACGAAGCCTGTCCATGTGCACCCACCGGGCTCGCGCCAAGAATGTACACCAGGACAAACTGCTGAACATCAGTCGCTCCAGTTTTTCCAGGCTCCTGTCGAATTCCGCCCGCGTTCGCGGCCCCGCACCGTGCCTGATCTTGTTCCTCAGGGTGACAAGAGCGGAGAGATCTGCCATCAATCCTTTTTTCCCTTTCTTCTGGGTCGTGGCCTCAGCCAGCCCGGACGCGGGATCGCCGATTTCCTTGGCGTCTGCTCCTACAGCTCGAATGACCGCTACCCAGTGTCCCAGTGCCACACCCCCGCCTCCCACGCCCTGCTTCCACTGAACGATCTCGGGTAGATCCTGTCGCCCCCGGTTCGCGGCACTGGCATGGGCGACGATACCGAGGGAAAGGATGAGCGACTCCACACACTGGAGGGCAGCCTCATGCTTCTCTGCGGGCGACGTGCTGTGCCGGAACTTCCGCACGGCCCGAGCAATTCCATAAGGATACGTCTCCTGGAAGATCCTGTATGGCTCGCTCTGCTTTCGGAGATTCTGGGCGATCAGCGAACTCAGTTCCGCCGCTTCGTCGAGTCTCGCACGACGCTCGCTGCTCGATCCCTTCTCGAAGATACGCAGCCGGGCTTCGCGAAGCTGGTCCCGGATCTTGTCCGACTCGACCTGCCCCTCTGAGAGTCGTGCGATGGATGTACGAACTTCCTCGAAGTCTCCTTCACATGTCGGGACACGGATATCGGCGAGGTCAGCGCGCCTGATGCGAGGTATGACACCGTAAAGCTTAATCTGCTGCTCTGCTTGAGGGCTCGAAAGGTAGGTGGCGAGATATTCGGAAGGGACTGGATGTTCCAGGGGCCTAATGACCATCAGGCCCTGGCCGGGCTGCACGCCCTCATATTCTGCGGGGAGAATCGTCCAGTGCCGTACGTTCGCCAGGTCGCGACCGACTATGTCGCCTTCTCGTAGCCTCCACCGGGGCTCGCGCCGGTCCTTGCGCACTGGAAGGGTCTCGACAGGACAGAGATGGGAGGCCAGCAGAGAAGGTTGCAACACTCTTCTCCGCACGTCCGGGTCGCCCGAGGGCGCTGCTGGACCCGTCTCCCTTGCTGCGACCGAACCGCCGTAGATTTCGGCGAAGTCCCCCAGCCGCACACTGTCTCGAGCCAGCTCCTTCGTCTCGTGGGCCTGCCTGTAGTAGTTCAGGGAAAGGTTGTAGCCACTCTTGGCGATCTCCTTCTTCGAAACCAGAAAGCTTTGTTCGCTCGGCCTGCGGCCGCGTTCGCTCGTGTGGCGCAGCAGCCAGCGGCTCACTACGTCAGGAAGGTTGTTCTTGGCGTGCTCGGACCGATCAAGCCTTTCGCTCGGGGTCGGGCCGAGCTTTTCCGGGGAGAGGAGCGGTGTGCGCCGGTCATCGAGACTCCGCCCGTCCGCCGTGACGTCGTAGAACCAGACGCTGTCCGTGCCCCTGCCGCTGGTCTTCGTCAGAAAGAGGATCGAAGTGGACACACCTGCGTAGGGCCTGAACACACCGCTGGGCAGTTTCACCAAGGCATCGATTCGGTGATCCTCGACAAGGATTCTTCGTAGTTCTTTGTGGGCCTTGGTTGAGCCGAAGAGAACACCGTCCGGGACGATGACCGCCGCCCGCCCGCCGGGTTTGAGCAGTTGCAGCACCAGGGCGACGAAGAGCAACTCGGTCTTCTTCGTCTGGATGACTCGCTGGAGATCGTCAGCAGCGGCGTCGTAGTCGAGGCTGCCCGCGAAGGGTGGGTTGGTGAGGACCAGCGAGTACCGCCCGCTGTCCTCGACCGTGTTCTGCGCGAGCGAATCGCGATAGCGGATGTCTGGGCTCTGTACCCCGTGGAGCCACATGTTCATTGAGCCGATTCGCAGCATCGTGGTGTCGAAGTCGAAGCCCTGGAACGTGGTTTCGCCGGCCAGCTCGTGCCGGGCTGGCCCCTCCGGCGTCTCGGGCCGGTTCCGGTTGACGTACTCCGCTGCCGCGACGAGGAATCCGGCACCCCCGCATGCGGGGTCGCAGATGACCTCTCCGGGCTGGGGAGCCGTCATTTCCACCATGAGCTGGGCGATGTGCCGCGGCGTCCAGAATTGCCCGTTGTGGCCCGCTTTCGCGACTTTGCCCAGCATGTACTCGTACACGTCGCCGCCGATGCCCACCGCGTCGAGGGGTACGCCCTCAAGCGTGTCGACAACCTTTGCGAGCAATCCAGGTGTGGGGATGCTGAAGCGCGCGTCAGCGAAGTGCCCGAGGAATTCCGGGTTGTCGTTGCCGTAGGTACGAAGCAAGGGGAAAATCTCGTCGCGGACCGTGGCGAACATGTGTTGCGGCGCCTCGTCCAACAGGCGTGACCAGCGCAGCCGTTCGTTCAGCAGCGGCGTACTCACGGAGTCGATCGGTGCGCTGGCGGAAGCGGCGTCCCGTTCCTGAGAAGTACGCCGGACGTCGAGCATCCGTATGAACAGCAGGTACGTGATCTGTTCCAGGATCTCCAGCGGATTCGACAAACCGCCCGACCAGAAAGCGTCCCACAACCGGTCGATCCTGCTCTGGAGTTCACGTGAAAGCACGGTGCAGAGGCTATCCGACTTTGCCGTCCGACGGCGGCGGGATGCCGGTCGCCGTCGCTTCGCAGGGGTCCGCGATAGTCTGCGTTCCGGCTGTTGCGCCGTGGCTGTGCGGCGGGACCCGCGTCAGCTAGGGACGACCGAGGGACATAAGAGGAGAATCGTGGAGCACGGCGATGCGCGAGCGCGCTGCGAGGAGCCGACGGCCCAGTGCGACGAGGGCGGGATGATGACCCGTCCTGTCTTCATCGTCCAGGACGCCGGCGCCGCCGAGCAGACGATGACCGCCGGCGTTCCGCCGCTCGACGACATCACAGGGGCGCGCCAGGAGCTGACCGTCGTGCTGCCCGTACGGCTGCTGCGCGTCCCCGAGTGGTCGGAAGGGCCCTTCCCCTTCGACATGGGCAACCGCAGCACCGACGCCCGGATACGGTCGACGTACTTCACTCGCGCTTCCGCCCGTGCGCTGTACGGGGCGCCGGGAAGACCCTGCCGCTGGCACCTGCCGCTCGACGTCAAGCACGACGGCATGCGTCTGCTCGGTATGGAACTGCTCCGCGCGGCCACGGCCCGCAAGCCCCAACACGCGTTCGCTGTTCTGCACTTCACGGTGGAAAGGCCCCTGCTGCCCGTGGTGCGGGCCCTGGCCGGGCGGCTGCCGCGTGAAGCCGACGCACCGCTCTCCGGACCGTTCGACCCGGCCCGGCTGCTCGACGGGGTCGCCGACCTTCGCGCGGCCGACGCGCCGTCCTTCGACGCCCGGCCCTACACCATCGCCTTCCTGAGCCCTGCGGCGCAGCACACCCCGGCCCTTCGCGTCGGCCTCGAAGGTGAACTGCCCGCCACCGCGGACCGTTGGCTGTGGCAGTTGGCGTCACGCTCCACTCCGGAGGACTTCCCCCTGCCGCCGGAGACCGCTGGTGAGCAGCTCAAGGACACGGTCAGGATCTCGGCGGACTGGAGCGCCCTGGTACTGCGTCAAGGGACCGCTTTCCTCGGCCACCGGACAGATACAGGGGAGGGTGACTTCTTCGCCTACGGTGCGCTGCACTCCCGTACCGTCTATCTCGACGCTCTGCTCCTAGGGGCTTTGCAACGCGATCACATCGACGAGCTCACCGACGAGCTCTCCGAGATATTCCTCTCACCCCGACCGGCACGTCGCCTCTCGGCATTGGAGAGGAACATCGCGGTCTTCCGCAGCACCTACTGGCGGCAGCACCTCACTGCCCACGGCACGGCGAACGATCTGCTGCTCGCCTTCCAGAACCAGCACCGGCTGCCCGTGAGATTCAACGAGATCCTCGCCGAAGCAGCCGACTACAGCAGGCTCGTACAGACGCAGGAGAGCCAGCAAATCAGCGGAGCGCTGGGCGTCCTGACCATACTCGGCCTGCCTCTCGGTACGGCGCTCGGCATCCTGCAGGTCCTCGACGACCATTCCGTGGCACACCTGTACATCGCGCTCGCCCTCTCGATCGCCGTCACAGCGGCAGTACTTACCACTCGGTACGGGCGCCTGGTCCTGTCGTCACTTCGTGGCGGGGAAGGCAAACCAAGGCCGTAGGGGGTCCCGTTGCATACGGTCGCCGGGCCTTCCGTGCGGGAGGGAAGTCGACGTGGGTGGCGGGGCCTTGGAGGTGGGGCCGGGGGGCCGTGGATCACGGCTGGGTCATGGACGCCAAGGTGGGGCGGCTGTCGTCAGGGCAGTGGCTGTTCGGTCCAGATGATCTTGCCGTCGGAGGTGTAGCGGGTCCCCAGCGTGCGGTGAGCTGGGCGACGAGGAGAACCACGTCGTCGCTCGGGCAGGTGGGCAGCAAGGCGTCGAGGAGCGCCTCGCAGGTGTCCTCCAGGGCCCGGCCGGCGCAGGCCAGGACGGTACGGAGCTGGTCCAGGCCGGTGTCGATGTCGTGCTGCCGGTCCTCGACGAGGCCGTCGGTGTAGAGGACCAGCTGGGTGCCCTCGGCCAGTTCAAGCTCGACCATCTCGAAGGGCATGCCGCCGAGGCCGGGCGGCGATCTCGAGGGCAGGTCGACGAAGTTCACGTCATCGTCGGGGCTGACGATCGCGGGCATGGGGTGCCCGGCGCGGGTGAGGGTGCAGTGCTGGGACGCCGGGTCGTAGACGGCGTACAGGCAGGTCGCGCCGATGATGCTGGAGTCCTGGTGGGTGTTTTCCACCGTCCAGCCCTCGCCCCGGTCGAGACGTGCGACCAGGTTGTCGAGGTGGGTGACGGATTGCAGAGGGCCCGCCTTCATCGGGTGCGCCAGCCGGTCAGCCCGAAAGCCCACAATAGCGCCTGCCGAGCGAATGGGCCCTGCTGGGGCACTTGGCCGTGGCAACCTGTTCCGTCCCAGAGAGGAGGGATGTGCTGTGCGTCATGACGCTCGTTTGACGCTCTGGCCTCCTGTAGACGGGATAACGAGCCGAGAAATGGCCTCTGGCCTGGCCCTTTCCGAGACCTGCTCAATCCGACAGCTTTTCGATGACGTCGCACGTGGAGTGTGTTGCCGTTCTCGAGCCGGTCCGATAGGGCTTGTGGCCTGCGCTTTCTTGGGAAGGGCCGTCGGTTCGACCTGTTTGGGTGGTTGCAGCAGGTGGACGTGGAGAACAGTGGCTGAGCTGCGGTTTCCGGAGCTTCGGTGGCGGTCCGTCCGCGGCCGCGACGACTTCGTGACGCACGAATGACGCCTATCCTGAGTGGCCGTCAGGTGCGATGGGACTTGCGCGCAGTTGGGAGCGAGCGCTGTGTGTGGGATCTCTCGTTCATGCTGTGCTGGGCAGTGAGGCACGGGTGTGCGCCTCGTGAATGAGTAGGGGTGTGTGACGCTGTGCGACGGCGGCCTCGGTAGAGGCCGCCGTCGCGGGAGGGGGTTATCGGCGGGTGAGTCGGCGCAGCCCCACGAGGGTGAGTGTGGCCGCCAGCAGGATTAGGGCCCCTCCATAGGCGAACTGCCAGGGCCAGTAACCCGTGAGGACGTCGGCCTCCTGCAGTTCGGTACGGAGTGCCGGGCCGCCAGAGGTGATGGCGATCCACAGGACCAGTACCGTGCCCATGCTCACCACGGTCTTCTGGAACAGCACGCCGGTGGCGAAGCCGAGCGCCACGAGGGCCAGGGCGAGCGTGAACGGCACCAGGTCGTGGGAATCGAAGTACACCGGGCTCAGAGGATCCACGTCCGGAGCGGTCCACAGCGCCGGGTGCTGCGTGGCCCATGTCACCAGGGCGGTCACCATGGCGACGCTGACCAGGGAGATGAGCGTCGCGCAGGCAAGGCGGGTCAGGTACCAGTGACGGCGGGTGATGGTCTGGGTCCACACCAGTCGATGCGTACCGAGTTCAAACTCACGCGCCACCGCGGGTGCGCCGACGAAGAGGCCGAGGAACAGTGAGAGGTACTGTGACAGGCCGGCCGTCACGCCATGCATCTGCGGGTACGTGCTGCGTTCCCAGACCGCCAGGGTCGCGTAACACCCCAGTAGCGCGAGCAGCGCGAGCGCGACGGGGCGCTGCTGCCGCCAGGCGAGCCATGTCATCGGACCTCCTCCATCCGGTGCTCTCGTCCGGTAGCGCCCCCAGGTCCCCGCATGTAGGCGAGAACCAGTTCCTCGAGCCGCGGGGTGCGGATGGTAACTCCGCTCTGCGTGACGGGGGTCCCAAGGCGGACCAGTGCGGAGACTCCTCGATCGTCGGTGGAGGTCTGTACGACCTTGTGCACCCCTTCAGCGAGAAGCGCCGTCAGCCTGGCGGATCCGGATAGCATCGCGTGCTCGTCGAGAATGTCCTCGATGTCACCGTTCAGCTGGACCTTTCCACCGCTGAGCAGCAGCAGGTGGTCGCAGACCTCCTCCAGTTCGGCCAGTACATGGGAGGACATGACGACCGTCATGCCGGTCTCCGCGACGGCGACCATGAGCGACTGCATTACCTGGTGCCGTGCAAGAGGGTCCAGGTCCGCCATCGGTTCGTCGAGGAGAAGGAGGTCTGCGCGCTTGCTCAGCGCGACGCCGAGCGCGACTTGGGTCCGCTGGCCTCCGGACAACTGCCGGATGCGGGCCCGGAGGGGAATTTCGAGCCCTTCAAGCCTCTCTCGGGCGAGACCGTCGTCCCACACGGGGTTGAGGCGTGCCCCCAGAAGAAGGGTCTCCTCCACGGTGAGGCCAGGGTAGAGGGGTTTGTCTTGGGCGAGTAGGCGAGTCTGGCCAGGCCCGCAGGGTGTTCGGCCGGTTCGTCACCGAAGATGCGGACACTGCCCGCGCTCGGCGCAATCAGTCCGGCGGCCAGGTGCAGGAGAGTACTCTTGCCGGCGCCGTTGGGGCCGACGAGTGCGGCGATACGACCGGCAGGGATGGTGAAGGTCAGGTCTCGTAACGCCCAGCGCCCCTTGTAGAGCTTTCCGAGGCCCTCGGCCTTCAAGGCTTCTTCGTTCACTCCGGTCCTTCTTCCCGCGGGTTCAGTCTCGCCCGCATCACGGCATCGAACAGCGCATGGATGTCGGCCGGTTCCATGCCGCCGACGAAGGCGGCATCGATCCAGCGCACGAGCTCATCCCGCAGTTCCGGACGCCGTTCGGCCGCCGTCCCTCCGAGTCCTCGAAGGACGAACGTTCCCCTGCCGGGACGCGCTTCCACGAGGCCCATGCGATCCAGTTCGCGGTACGCCTTGTGCACAGTGTTCGGATTGATCGCCAGTTGGCCCACGACCTCCTTGGCCGTGGGGAGTTGATCGCCGGGCTTGAGCATGCCTAGGCGCAAGGCCTGCTCGACCTGGCGTGCGAGCTGCAGATATGTCGGCAAGCCCGACCGGCGGTCGAGGTGGAAGTCGAGCATGTCATCCCTAAACTACTAAGACAGCGGTAGAACTGTAGTGAGGGTGGCCCGACCAGGCAAGCCAACTGACCCCCGCGAGGGATGATCAAGCCATAAGCGGACGGCCCGCCGCCCCGGCCTACTCGGCGGTACACCCGTCCGTTACACCGTCGAAGGTGCTGGTGAACCGCAGATCAGCCACCGACGCGACGAGATGTCTTTCGACGTGCACTTCTTCAGGTCGCAGCCGCTGCTCCCGGCGCACGTTTCGGCCATCCAGTGTCCGGCCATTCAAGCGATCTTGAACGGGAGGTGCAGTCCTGTACGAACGCGAATCCGGCAATCGTTCTGCGTCGCGGCAGCGACGAATCGTCCGAGATCGATGGTGGATCGAGTTGGTTCCGATTTCGGGAACCTTACTCAAGTGCACACGGGGGGCTCTCATGGGAGGGCAGGGCTCGACTGCTGCCTGCAAGGGATTCACGATCATCGTTGCGCACCGTTCGCTGCAGCGACTACGCGACACGTACTACGACCGGGCGTCCCCGGAGTTACTGCAATGGAAGTACGTGGACGACATGGACGCGATGGAACAGTGTGATGACGCCTTCGTCGCTCTTCCGGTGTTCACGCCTCAGCATGCAAACGTGGTGGCACAGGTTGCCGCGAGCAACCCAGTTTCGGGAATCGTCGGGGTCGTTGCGGACGCGTCCGGAATGCAGACGCACTTGGCGATCCAGAGCGGAGCGAACTGGGTTCTGAATCTCCTCGTTCATCCTTCCGAGTCGCTCAGGGTATTGCAGGGGCTGCTGCTGCAGCATGCCGCCGCACTCCGGCACAACCGCGGGGCTCTCGCCGGCGCGGAAGGCGCGGACCACGATCCGCTCCGCACTGCGGTACCAGCTCACGCCGATCCGGTCCCACGCGAGGACCTCGTCCCCGACGGAGACGAGGAACTGATGAAGATGCTCTGTGACTGGGTGCCGGTCGGCGAGATGGCGAGGCGTTACTACTGTTCAGAGCGGTCGATGTACCGACGAATCCGTAGGCTCTACGACGCGCTGGGCGTGTCCACTCGCAAGGAGCTCCGGGCCAAACTGCTGTCCAGTACCTCCCCCGGAGCGGCCTCGCCGGCTCGCGGCAGCCGGTGAAGGGCGCGTCCGTGCAGTACCAGAGGCGTTTCACGCCCCGTTCCGTAGATGCGCGACGGCGAACCGAGGGCCAGTGTGTGATCCGCGCATGAGAACGTCTTCTGAACCGTACAGGCGAGGGCGTGAAGTGAATCCCGCAACAGGGGTACGTCCTCGGTCCCGAGGAGATCGACGTTGGTGAATCGGTCCCGCTGTGCACCGCGCGAGAACCGGGAACACAGATCTTGCCGGGCCCAGTCGAGAATGCTAATCCCGAATCGACCGCTCACCCGGGTCTGTTCCGTAGTCGGTGGTGACGGAGGGTGTGGTCAGCCCAGGAGGATGCGGTGGCGGAGGAGAGGGAAACTCGCGCGGCCGTACATCTGGCGCTTGACCAGCTTGGTTTTGTTGTTGACGCCTTCGGTGCCGCCATTGTGGTGCGGCAGGGTGAAGGCGGCGTCGACTGCGGCGCGGTCCTTCTCGAGCCCCCGGGTGAAGGCATGCAGGTGGGGCAGGTCCTCGGCCTGGGCCGCGGTGATCCAGGTGCTCAGCAGAGCGGCATTGCCGTCGGCGGGATCCAGTAGCGCTGCGAAGCGGTGGATGAGGTCGGCCAGAGCCGTCATCTCCTGGCAGGCGGCTCGGGCGGCCTCGATACGTTCCCGCTGATGGTCCTTGAGGCGGTCGGGGCGGGTGAGCAGGTAGCGGGCCAGGCGCCGGGGAGAGAGCGCTGGCCGGTCGGCCTCGACGCGGCCCTGGTTGATGTAGCGGACCAGCAGGTTCGAGCTGCCGGTGTAGCCCAGATCCCTGATCTCCTGGAGGAGATGGGTGACGGGCACGGCCGGGTCCTCCAGCCGCCGTTGGCGCAGGTGATCGCGGTAGGGATCCACCAGGGTGGGCCGGTACTTGGGGGCGCGGATGAGGCGCTCGGGCTCGGCGACACGGTCGTAGCGCTTGACGGTGTTGAGCGCCAGGTTCAGGCGCCGTGCACACTCCAGCAGGCCCACTCCGCGCTCGCGCAGGGCGTGGACCTGCTGCCATCGCTCGCGGGTGGTGGCGGCCTGTCTCCCCTCGGCCGGGGGCGGGCCGGCTTTCGCCCAGCAGATGCTGTGGGCGGAGACTTCTTTGCGGACGGCCTCGGCGAGGTTGTGCCACAGGTGCCAGCGGTCGCTGATCTGGACTGCGTCGGGCAGGGCTCGGCGGATCGCCTCGGCGTAGGTGGCCGATCCGTCCCGGCACACGGCCTCGATGCCCGGATGCTCGCGCAGCCAGGCTTCCAAGGTGGCGGCCTCGCGGCCGGGCAGTACCTCGATCCGCTGGCCGGTCTCGGCGTTGATGATGATCGTGGCGTAGCTGTGCCGGCGCCGCAGGGCGAAGTCGTCGACCCCGATCACCCGCGGGATCCGCACCCCCGGCAAGGGCACCCGCCGCAGCAGTCGCAGGGCGGAGGCGTACGACACGGGCACGGCCAGCGAACGGGTGAGCCGGGCGGACGCCCGGCCGCATAACTCCTTGACCAGCTCGGAGAGCTGGCTGGTCAGACGTGTGGTGCGGCGCTGATGCCGTTCCAGGAGCCCGGGGACCTGCTCTCGGAAGGTCTGCCGACCGCAGTCCCGGACCGGGCAGACCAGCCGTCGTATCCTCACTCGGACCACGACCTGTCGGCCGTCGACCGGCACATCCCGCACCGTCCGGCCGTGATACCCGTGGACCCTTCCCGTCAGCACCCCGCACAGCGGACAGGGAACGGGAACATCCCGGGTCCGAGCCGAAACCTGGACTGTCTCGCCACCGTCCGCCACATCCTCGATGACCAACGCCGACAACCCCGAAAACACCGTTCCCACAAGCGCGTTCGCATCATGCACGCTCGATGATCACAGGTGAGCACTCACCGTCACCACCGACTACGGAACAGACCCAACGATTTACAGTCCCTTGATCAGCCCTATGACGGAATGGTCTCAGCTCGCCCATGCCTACGGCACTGCCGAAGATGTGCCGGGCCTCCTCAAAGCAGCCGGGCCCGACCCGGAGAGTCATGCGCGGCGGAGCGCTGCCGTTCTCACCAAGGGCTGCGCACCCTGACGCCGAGGGCCCGGACGCGGTCCTGGGCCTGCGGGTCGAGCTTCAGCAGCAGGTCCTCGCCGACGACTCCGGCGCGCTGCCAGATGGTGCAGAGGGTCTCCAGGCCCGCTGTGGCGACCTCCGGTTCTGCGTCGGCCGCGGTCTGCACCAGGGCTTCGACGACCGGCCTGCCCTGCAGTCCCGCCACAGCCCGTGCCATCCGGGCCCGCTGCTCCGCGGGGACGGCCGGGTCGGCGAGTGAGCGCAGCACGTCCGCCGTGTCGCGGGCGTCCTGGCAGGGCAGGACCCGCACCAGGTACACGAGCTGCGCGCCGAGCACGATCAGGTACTGCAGTGGCACGAGTAGGGCCACGGGCAGCAGGAGGACCAGGGGCAGGACGATCAGCCAGCCGCCGCGGATCCGCAAGGGACCGTCGGTCGGCGGCTCGAATCGCCGACCGGCCAGCGGGACGAGGATGCACATGGTCACGACCGTCAGGAGCGGCACCACGATCAGCCCCATTCCCAGCCCGGCACCGAAGGATGCCCAGAAGGGGTCGTCGCCCAGAACGGGCAGCGCGAGGGCCGCCGCCACCCAGCTGAGAGCTGCGGTCACGGCGTAGCGCTGTAGGCAGACCCACAGCCATCTTCCCGTACTCATATCAGCCTCCTCCTCTCAGCAGCTCTTCGTACAGGTGTCATTGACCCACTTCCGGTGATTACCGCCCTTGTGGAAGACGCTGTGGCGGCGGCTCCGTCGGCCAGGGTGCCGAGCTTGCCCTCGGAGCCGCACACGAGGTCCTGGGAGGTGGCGCTGATGGGCGGGGGCGCATGAGGGGGCCCAGCCTCGGGCGGGGAGGCTGGGCCGGTGGATGGGGGCGTGTGGAGCCCGCACGGGTTCCGGTCGGGGGCGGGTGCCGTGGGTGGGGTGGGGTGGGTCAGGCGAGGGTGAGGGGGAGGGCCGTCAGGCCGCGGGTCAGGCGGGTTCGGCGCCAGGTCAGGGATTCCTCGGGGAGGGTCAGGCGGGTGTTCGGGAAGCGGGTCACCAGGGTGCGGAGGGCGATGTCCGCCTCGGCCCGGGCCAGGGGGGCGCCCGGGCAGCGGTGGATGCCGTGGCCGAAGGAGAGGTGGCCGCCGGCGTCGCGGTCGAGGTTGAGGCGGTGCGGGTCGGGGAACGCCGCCGGGTCGCGGTTGGCGGCCCCGGGTGCGATGAGCACCGGGAAGCCCGCCGGGATGTCGATCCCGCCGACGCTCAGGTCCTCCGTGCTGTGACGGAAGGTGGCGACGCTCACCGGGGAGTCGAAGCGGAGCAGTTCGTCGAGGGCGGCGGGGATCAGGTCCGGGTTCCGGCGCAGGCGGTCGAACGCCTCCGGGTGCCGGAGCAGGGCCAGCACGGCGTTGCCGATGAAGTGGGTGGTGGTCTCGTGACCGGCGACCAGCAGGAGGGCGGCCAGGGAGACGGTCTCGTCCCGGTCGAGGCCGCCCTCGTCGCAGTCGCGCAGGAGGGAGTGGAGCGGGCCGTCGCCGGGGGCGGTGCGGGCCGTGTCGACGAGGTCGGTGAGGTAGTCGCCGATCCGGTGTGACGCGGCGTCGACGCGGTCGGTGTCGGTCGCGTCGAAGAGGGCGTGGGACCAGTCGGCGAGGGCGGTGCGGTCGGCCTCGGGTACGCCCAGGAGTTCGCAGACGACGGTGACCGGCAGGGGCACCGCCAGGTCCGCCACCAGGTCGATGTCCGCCCCCGGTCGCCACGCGGCCATGAGGCCGTCCACGACCCGGGTGATGAACGGGCGCAGTTCGCGGACGCGGCCGGTCGTGAACAGCCGCGTCGCCACCCGTCGTTGGTGGGTGTGCGCCGGGGGGTCGCTCGCCAGCATGGTGCGGGCGATCGCCGGGTGCAGGTCGCGGTTCGACGGGCGGTCGGCGAAGAAGCGGGCCGTGTCCTTGGACAGGCGGGGGTCGGCGAACGCCTCGCGGGCCTCGGAGTGGCCGGTGATCACGTACGCCTGGTGTCCGCCGGAGCCGGTGGGGATCCGCCGGACCGGGCAGCCTTCGCGCAGCCGGTCGTAGGTGGGGTAGGGGTCGGCGAAGAAGCGCGGGTCGCGCAGGGGGTCCCGGCGCGGCGCGGTCACGAGGCCGCGCCCGTGGGCTCGGGCGCCCGGTGCCGTGCGTGGGCGTCCGCCACGAGCAGCAGCCATGCGGTCTCCGCCTGGAGGTCGCCCTTGCGGGAGGCGGTGCCGGCGGCGGGCGGGGCCTCCTCACCCGCGGGAGTGGCTCCGGCGTGCTTCGCGGCGACGGCCGCGGCGATGACTGCCGCCTCCACCTCGGCGTCGCCCTCGGGGGTGCCGGCCGTGCCCCGGTGGGCGGCCTCGGCGGCCGCGGCGTCCCGTACCGACGCCTGACGGTACCGGCGCAGGGCCAGCACGCAGTCGTTGATCTCGATGACCCTGCGGTGGAGGTGGAAGTCGAGGTCGTGGGCGTCGGCCCCGGTGTTCTCCGGGTCGAGGACGACCTCGGGGACCGCCGAGGTGACCTCCCGCCACAGGGGTTCCAGCGCGGTGAACGAGTTCCGCTCCCAGCGGCGGCGGCGCAGCCGGCTGAGCGGCCACAGCAGGGCGGGGAGGGTGAGTCCGACGGTGATGAGGAGGACCGCGACGGCGGGCGCGGTCACGCTGAACGTGCAGCGGAAGGGGGTCAGCGGCGTCGAGCACCGGGCGTGGTCGGGAACGAGGCCCAGGCCGAGGCCGATGGAGACCAGGGCGAAGAGCTTGTACGCGGCGTAGACGAGGGCGAAGCCACAGCCGACCGAGGTCGTGCGCAGGCCCCAACGCTGACTGCGGCGCGTCGAGCGCTTGGACTGGGCCCAGGTCTGCAGCAGGAAGTCCTTGGCCGTGTAGCCCAGGTAGGAGATGTAGATGAGTACGTAGCAGGCGTACAACACCGGGTTTCGTCCGGTGAGTTGTTCGGCGACGAAGAAGGCGGTCATGCCGGCGACGGAGAGCGCGAGGGCGATGACGCGCAGGCGGATCTGCCGGTGGGCCCGCTCGCGGTCCAGATTGAGCTGGAAGAGGAAGGCGAGGACCGAGGTGGCCGCCGTCAGCGTGAAGGTGTTGCTGAGGAGTCGGGCGACGTGGGGGACCACCGATTCGACCGCGCGTTCCACGGCGGGGGCGTAAGAGGCGAAGGCGAGGGCGAACGAGGTCAGAAGCGCCGCCATCGCCCAGGTGCCCGTGGGGCGGTGTCCGCCGCGTCCTCGCACCCAGTAGGCGGCGAAGCACAGCAGCACGACGGACGTGCCCGTGAAGAGGATGTTGATCATTTCCGGTGGCGTTTCTTCCTGTGTGGCTCGGCGAACAGCGCGTCCCAGCTCTCGGCGCCGCTGGCGGGCCGGCTGGGCGGGCCCTCGCGACCCCGGTACATGAGTTGTCGGATGACGCTGGCCATGACCTCGGCCTCGCGTTCGTCCTCGCTGGTGTAGCTGGTCCGGCCGGACATGCGCTGGACGAGGGTGGGGTTGAACCCGATCGCGCGCAGGGTGTCCTGGTCCAGTTCCAGGCTGCCGGGGTGGTCGCAGATGATGTGGCTGATCTCGTGGGCGAGGATGTGGTTCTGGTGGAGGGGGGAGGTGGCCTCCTCGTAGAACAACAGGTCGGCGTCCGGGGTCTCCAGGCGGATGCCGCACGGGGCGTCCATGGCGCCCAAGGTGCTCAGGGGGCGCAGGATGATGGGGCGTCCGCGTTGTTCGGCCACGGCGTCGCGGAGGTCGCGGGTGCTGAAGCGGTGCGGGAGTTGGAGTGCCTCGATACGCGCCTCACACGTGACGCGAAGCTGCTCAAGGTCCATGTCCTCACTCTGGTGACGCCGGTCGGGGGTCGGTCGGCCGTTGGAGCCTCACCCTGGAAGCCCGGTACGCGCGCCCCATGCTGACATGTTCGCGGCTCCGCGGGACGGGCGGGGTCCTGATGGGGGTGTGCCGTGCGGCCCGGAATGCCGTCCTGTTCCGGGAAACGGCTGATGCCCCCCTGCCGATGATCGGCCACAGGGGGGTGTCGTGTCGTGTCGGGGTGCGATCGCGCGATCGCCGCCCGGAGCGCGGCTCAGTCGTCCAGGTTGAGGTCCTGTGCGCTGTCGTCGGTGGTGAGCCCTTCGAGCTTGCGGGCCTGTTCGATCACGGTGGACAGCATCTTCAGGCTGTCGACGCTCAGGCCGTTGGCGCGCAAGGCCACCTTGCGGACGTCCTGATCGCGCATGGCGGCGAGGAGGCCGATCTCCGCCTTGGTGCGTTCGGCCGCCGCGCTGTCGACGAAGTAGCCCGCCGGTACGCCGAAGAAGTCGGCCAGGGCCTTGATGGTGTGTCGCGTGGGGTTGCGCTTGGCGCCGGTCCGCAGCTGCTGGATGGCGCTGGCCGTCACCCCGCGCCCCTCTCCGGTCGCAGCCTTGCGGATTCCCTCGGCGACCTCCGCGTAGGTGTAGGGCCCCCGGGAAGGGGGGTGCACCTCGCGGAAGAGGTGGTCCAGGAGTTGGGCGAAGGTGGGCGACTGATCATCCTCCACGTGTACGACCTCCTTGGTGTGATGCCGAGTCTTTGCCCACCACAGTGTTTCTCGAAGCCCGTCGGGCCGGCCCCGGCAACACTTTGGTTGACGCCGGGCAGTCACTCTGGTGTACGTTACCAACGCCTCGTCGCCACTGAAGTGTCGAGGGGGCGGCGTCGGTCGGGTCGAGGTCGAGCTTCACGGGGGTGAGCTCGGCCGACGGCCCGGAGCGCCGCCGCCGCGCCCGCGGCTCGTGGCGACGCGGGGGAGGTACGGGCCCGACGCCGTTCCGTTCGCCGACTGCCGCGATCGGCCGGAGGCCGGGCCCGCCGGCACCTGGCCGGGTGTGTCGCCGGCCCGGGCCGGTGCGCGGGTGAGCCGGTCCGCGACCCGACGAGACGCACGACCGACGCGTACGACGCACGCAGGACGGCTGGCCGTGGTCCGGACGCGATCAGGACCGATGCGAATCGGCCAAGTACTCAAGTCCCCGCCGAACACGGTCGCCCCTCCAGGAGGATGGCGGGCAATGGACACGACTTCTCCGCCGGCGGAGTGCCTACCCGACGGGTACGGGCCCTTCGCGCATCTCACCGCTCCGAACGTGCTGCTCTACCGGGCGGTGATGGGGGCCTTCCTCCGCGCCAAGGAGCGGTTCGCCGTACACCTGCGGCCCGAGGACGTGTACGCGGGGCTGGCCGGCGAGAACCGGCCGACCGAGCTGGACACGGTGGTCAAGGCCCTCGACAGCCTGGTGGGCTGGGGGAACCTGCGGGCCGACCCGGACACCGGGCGGGTCACCGCCGTCGAGGACTTCTACCGCAAGCGGTTCATCTACCAGCTCACGCGGGCGGGCGAGGCGGCGGAGCAGGCCCTGTCCGCGTACGACGAGGCGCTCGGTCGGCGGGGCGCGCTGCAGGCCGTCGCGCTGCACGACATCGTGACCCAACTGCGGGCGCTGGTCGTGCTGGCGGCCGAGGAAGAGCCCGATCCGGCCAAGACGCATCTGGCGCTGGACGCCCTCGCGAGCCGTTTCGGCGCGCTCGCCGACAACGCGCGGGCCTTCATGGGCTCCCTCCAGCGGACCATCGACCTGCACGACGTGGGGGAGGAGGTCTTCCTCGCCTACAAGGACCAGCTCATCCGGTACCTGGAACGGTTCATCCAGGACCTGATCACCCTCGGCGGGCGCATCGCCCGGCTGATCCTGGAGCTGGAGGAGCGGGGGAGCATCGAACCGCTGCTGCGGGCCGCGGCCGCCCGTGAGGCCGCGGACGCCACCCCGCAGGACGCCGCCCACGCGGCGCAGGCCGCGTACGAGCGGTGGGCCGGCCGATGGGCAGGACTGGCGGCCTGGTTCCTCAGCCGGGACGGCCGGGAGTCGCAGGCCCGGCTGCTGCGCGGCCGGGCGCTGGGCGCGATCCCGCAACTGCTGGCCGTCGTACGGTCGCTGAACGAGCGGCGGGCGGGGCGATCGGACCGCTCCGCCGACTTCCGCACCCTCGCACGCTGGTTCGCCGAGGCACCCGACGACGACGCCCGGCACCGGCTGTGGCGCACCGCCTTCGGACTGTACCCGGCCCGGCACCTCACCGTGGACGCGGAGACGCTGGCCGCCCGCCGCGCCCGTCCGGAGCCCGCGGCCACCCCCTGGGCCGATGCCGCACCCCTGCGCATCAGCCCGCAGCTGCGCCGTACGGGAAGCTACGAGCGGCGCGGCAAACCGCGCAGGGTCGAGGACCGGCAGGAAGCACGCCGACTGCTCGCCGAGACGGCCGCCAAGCAGGCCGCCGAGACGGCAGCCGCCCGGGCCCGCCTGGTCACCCGCGGCATCACCAGGCTGTCCGGACTCGGCGAGCTCGACCCCCTCAGCTTCCGGCTCTTCCTCCAACTCCTCGGCGACGCGCTCGCCACCTGGCGGCCCGGCATGACGTACACCGCGGCCACCAGCGGCGACGGCTCCATGGAGATCCGACTCACCGCACCGGCCGACGGGGCCGTGGCCGAGGTCCGCACACCGGACGGGACCTTCACGGGCCCGGACCACACCATCGAGATCGTCGACCTCACCGAGACACCAGGAAGGGGCGGAGCGCGATGACGACCCCGCTCGCGGAAGTACTCGACGGGCAGCACGCCGCAGAGCGCCGCAAGGCCGCCCGCGCCCTGCTGAAGCAGCCGCTGCTGCTCGCGCACGGCGCGTACGCCGACGAGTTCCGCCTGGTCCGCCGGCACGCCGGCGAGCTGCGCGAGTGGTTCGACCGCAACACCGGCTGGTCCCTCCAGGTCGATGCCGAGACGGCCCGGCTGGGCAGGATCCCCGGCGTGCCGGACGACGCCACGCACCCGGCCCGCGAGGTCAGTCGCAGCGCCGTCCCCTTCAGCCGCCGCCGGTACGTCCTGCTCTGCCTCGCCCTGGCCTCCCTCGAACGCGGTGAGGCGCAGATCGCACTGGGCCGCCTCGCGGACCAGATCGTGCTGGACGCGAAGGATCCCCGACTGGCCGCAGCGGGCATCGAGTTCACCCTGGACCGCCGTGACGAACGGCTCGACCTGGCCGCGGTCGTCCGGCTGCTGCTCCACCTCGGGGTCCTGCGGCGCGTCGCCGGGGAGGAGGACGCCTACGTCAGCGGAGCCGGCGACGTCCTGTACGACGTCGAGCGGCGCGTCCTGGCCGGTCTGCTCGCCACCCGTCGGGGACCTTCCACCGTCCGGGCCGAAACGCCGGAGGCCCGGCTCGCCGAACTCGCCGCCGAAACAGCCCTCGACAGCGACGAACTGCGCTTCCGTGCCATGCGCCGCTCGCTGACCCGGCGGCTGCTCGACGACCCCGTCGTCTACTACGACGAGCTGACGGACGCCGAGCTCGGATACCTCACGCGCCAGCGCGGCTTCCTCACCGCCCGCATCAACGAACTGACCGGTCTGGTCGCCGAAGTGCGGGCCGAAGGCATCGCCATGGTCGACCCCGAGGACGACCTCACCGACCTCCGGATGCCGGAATCAGGGACCCGCGGCCACGTCACCCTGCTGCTCGCGGAATATCTGACGGCGGTCGGAGGCCTGGTCGTCCCCATGGTCGACCTCGAACGCCGCGTGGTCGAACTGGCGGCGGAGCACGGCGGATTCTGGTCCAAGTCGGCCCGTGAACCGGGGGCCGAGGGCGACCTGGCCGAGCAGGCCGTCGCCCGGCTGGCCGCTCTCGGCCTGGTCGCCCGTACCGCTGACGGGGTCCTGCCGCGCCCGGCGCTCGCCCGCTACGCGGTCGGCGAGACCGTCGTGCTCGAACCCCGCACCGGTACCGGGCCCCGTAACCGCACCTCCGGTACCACGCAGGTGCCGGCGCAGCGAAAGGCGTACCTGCCGTGACGACCCGCCCAGAGCCCCCCGCCCCGGCGCGTCCCCGCTGGCAGCCCCTGCGGACGGGCCTCGTCGACCTCTTCCACTACGACGTGGAGGAGTTCCACTTCCGCGACGGCCGACTCCTGCTGCGCGGCAACAACGGCACCGGCAAGTCCAAGGTGCTGGCCCTGACCCTGCCCTTCCTCCTGGACGGGGACCTCAGCGCCCGCCGGGTGGAACCCGACGGGGACGCGGGCAAGCGGATGGAATGGAACCTCCTGCTCGGCGGTGAGCACCCGCACTCCGAACGCCTCGGCTACACCTGGGTGGAGTTCGGCCGCCGCGACGCGGCGAGCGGCGAGGAGCACTTCCGCACGCTCCTGTGCGGACTCAAGGCCGTCAGCGGGCGCGGGATCGCACGCCACTGGTGGGCCGTGACGGGGCAGCGGATCGACCACGGGCCGGCCGACGCGCGCGCGGACGGGTCACTGAGCCTGCTCGATGCCACCGGCACCGTGCTGTCCCGGGACCGGCTCATCGAAGCCGTCGCCGGCCGGGGCCGGGTCTACGACCAGGCCAAGGCCTACCGCCGCGCCGTCGACGAAGCGCTGTTCGGCCTCGGGGAGCAGCGCTACGCGGCCCTCGTGGACCTCCTCATCCAGCTGCGCCAGCCCCAGCTGTCCAAGCGCCCCAACGAGGCCGCCCTCTCCCGCGCCCTCACCGAAGCCCTGCCCCCGATGGACCAGGCCGTCATCGCGGACGTGGCCGAGGCCTTCCGCTCGCTGGACGAGGAGAAGGAGGAACTGCGTTCGGCCGGCGCGGCCGAACGCGCGGCCGCGGTGTTCCTCGACCACTACCGGCGCTACGCCCGCACGGCCGCCCGCCGCCGCGCACGCCTTCCGCGCAGCGAACACTCCAAGTACGAGCAACTCCTGCGCGCCCTCGCCGAGGCCCAGGCCGAGAAAGCCGGTGCGGAGCGGGACCGGGCCGCCGCGGAGGAACGCGTGGCCGCGCTCACCGAGACCCGGGCCAGGCTGGAGGCGGCCGACGCAGCCCTGCGTGAAGGCCCCGAGATGCGCAGCGCCCGCGAAGTGGACCGTGCGGCGAAGGCGGCGGAGCGGGCCGAGAACGACCGTACCCGCGCTCTCGACGACCAGGAGGAGGCATCGCATCGGCACACCAGGGCGCTCGGCCGCCTCGGTGCCGCCGAGAACAGGCTCAGGGCCGCCCGGGAGCTCTCCGAGAACATGCTGCTCCGGGCCCGGGAGACGGCTGCGGCGGCCCGGCTGGACCTTCCCACGGACACCGGGCAGGCCGTTGCCGGCCTGCGGGCTGCGGTGGCCGAAGCGACCGACCGCAGGCACCGCACGCTCACGCACCTGGAGGCGCTCGCCGACCGGTCCGAGGCGGCGGCGGCCGGGCGCCGCAGCGCCGTGCTCCGGCTCGACGAGACGGAGACCGGGCTGACCCAGGCCGCCGAGGCGCTGGGCGCCGCCCAGGACGCGGCGCGGGCCGCCGGACGGGCCCTGGTCGACGCCGTACGCGAGCACGCGCACCGGTGCGGAGAGCTGGTGTACGCCGATCCGGCCGGCCTCCTGGACGAGCTCCAGGAGTGGACCCGGCACCAGGACGGCCCCTACCCCGCGCGACGCCGTGCCGCCGAAGCACACCGCACCACCGCGGCGGCACTCGCCGACCAGACGGCGCGGGCGGCGCACCACCGGGCCGCTCTGGTCTCCCGGACCCGCGAAGCCGAACACGAACTCACCGCCCTGGAGTCCGGCGGCCGGCGCGGGCCGCAGGCCCCGCACACCAGGACCCCCGGCCTGCGGGACCAGCAGCCCGGTGCTCCGCTGTGGCGGCTCGTCGACTTCAGGGAGGAGGTCGCGGAGCAGGACCGCGCCGGGCTGGAGGCGGCCCTGGAGGCATCCGGGCTGCTGGACGCGTGGGTGTGCCCCGACGGGGCGGCCCTCGCCGCGGAAGGCCATGACGTGATCCTCGCCCCGGACTCCGGACCGGTCGCCGGGGCATCGCTCGCCGACGTACTGCGCCCGGCCGTGGACCGCGGCGACGCGCAGGCCGCGGCGGTCGGTGCGGAGGCGGTGGCCCGCCTGCTGGAGGCGATCGGGCTCGGCGGGGCCCGCGAGGACACGGCACCGGCCGGCGAAGGGGAGGCACCCGGCGCCGGCCCGACGGGCACCGCGGTCCCCCACGGCACCTGGGTCGCGCCGGACGGACGCCACCGCGTCGGCGTCCTCACCGGCCGGTGGGCCAAACCCGCTGCCGAGTACATCGGGGAGGGCGCGCGGGAAGCCGCGAGGCGGACCAGGATCGCCGCCCTGCACGCCGAACTCTCCCTCCTTCAGCGGCAGTCCGCCGCCGCCGACGCGCAGGCCCAGGTGCTTGCGGCCCGCCGGCACACCCTCGACACCGAGCTGGCGTCCGTGCCCGACGACGCACCTCTGATGCGGGCGCACGCCGACGCCGCGGCCGCCGCCGGCACCCTGCGCCGGGCCCGGGCCCGGCGTGACGGGCGGGCCGCCGAGGTGACGGCCGCTGCCGAGCGGGCCGAGTCGGCCGCCGCCGAACTGCGGGAGACCGCGGCCGATGTGGGGATGCCCCGGGAGCGGGCGGAGCTGGCCGCCGTACGGCAGGCCCTCGCCGGGCTCGACGTCGTCCTGGCCGGACTCTGGCCCGCCCTGCGCGAGCGGCACGAGGCGTCCCGGCAGGCGGACGACGAACGCGAAGAGGCGCTCCGGGCCGGGGAGCGGGCCGCCGAACTCGCCGTACGGGCGGAAGACGCCGCCCGCGAGGCGGCCGCCGCGGACGAACGGCTGGCCACCCTGCGGTCGACCGTGGGCGCCGCCGTCGCAGAGCTGGAGCGCCTGCTCGCCGAGACCGCGGACACCCTGCGCGGCTGTGCGGCCGACGAACAGCGCGCCCGGACCGCGCACACCGAGGCGGATCGGCGGGCCAGCCGGGCCGAGGGGAGCATCGAACAACTGGAGAAGGCCGTCACCGAGGCCGCCGCGACCCGTTCGGAGGCCGTCGCAGCGCTCCAGCGCTTCACCGGCACCGGCCTGATCGCCGTCGCGCTGCCCGACCTCGCCGTACCGGCCGCGGACGAGGGCCCGTGGGCGGCCACCCCGGCCATCGCCTTGGCCCGTGCCCTCGAATCGGAGCTGGCGACGACGGATGACTCGGACGGTGCGTGGGAACGGGTGCAGCGGCGTCTGGGCGAGGAGTTCAAGACCCTCCAGGACGCGCTGTCCCGGCACGGCAACACCGCTTCGGCCCGCATGGTCGAGGACGCCGTGATCGTGGAGATCGTCTACCAGGGCCGAGAGCGAGCCGTACCCGAACTCGCCGAGGCGCTGGCGGCCGAGGTCGCGGAACTCACCCGCATTCTCTCCGCACACGAGCGCGAGATCCTCGAAACCCACCTCATCACCGAGGTGGCCGGCACCCTCCAGGAGCTGATCGCAGCCGCCGAACGGCAGGTGCTGGCCATGAACGCGGAGTTGGAGGAAAGGCCCACCTCCACCGGAATGAAGCTGCGCCTGGTGTGGCGGCCTTCCCGCAAGGCACCGGTGGGACTCGCCCAGGCCCGCGGCCGCCTGCTCCAGACCAACGACGCATGGACGGCCGAGGACCGGTCCGCGGTCGGCGAGTTCCTGCAGACGCAGATCGCCCGCCAGCAGACCGAGGACGCGGCGGGCAGCTGGCTGGAGCACCTCACCGCCGCCCTGGACTACCGTTCCTGGCACGAGTTCGCGGTCGAACGCCAACAGCACGGCCGCTGGGTGCCCGCCACGGGACCGGCGTCCGGAGGCGAACGTGTGCTGGCCGTGTCCGTTCCCCTGTTCGCCGCGGCCTCCTCGCACTACGCGAGCGCGGGCAGCCCGTACGCGCCGCGCCTGGTGACCCTGGACGAGGCGTTCGCGGGGGTGGACGACGATTCGCGGGCCAAGTGCCTTGGGCTCCTGCACGCCTTCGACCTGGATGTGGTCATGACCAGCGAACGGGAGTGGGCCTGCTACCCGCAGGTGCCGGGCATCGCCATCGCCCAGCTCGCGCGCGTCGACGAGGTGGCCGCCGTCCTGGTCACCCGCTGGGAGTGGGACGGTACGGCGCGCACACGCCGCGAGGACCCCGTGCGTCCCGCGCACCCGGAAGCCTTGTGGGTGTGAGCGGGCCACCCGCGGCCGGGCCACCCGCGGCCGGGCCACCCGCAGTCGGGCCACCGGCGGCCGGGCCACCCGCAGTCGGGCCACCGGCGGACCGTCCGCCGGTGGACGAAGCGCGCCTGCGCCGCCTGCTCGGCGGCGCCGACCTGGCCTGGCTGGTGGAGCGGGTGCGCCGGCGGCTGGAGCGCGGGCAGCCACTGACCGGGCCGGTCTCGCTGGCTGCGCCGAGCCCGGCGGAGCGGGCAGCGGCCGAGAGGCTGCTGGGCCGGACGCCCGGTGTCGGCAAGGCGCTCACGGTCCGGCTCGACGCCGTGGACGCCGTGCTGGTCAGAGCGGGGATCAGCGCGGAGGGCCTGGGGGCGGCCGTGACCGTACTCACCGGACGGGTCGTCCCCCTCGACGCGGCCCGCCGGAACGAGCAACAGGCCTGGGAGGAGGCGTACGCACCTCTCACCGACCTGGCCGAGGACCTTCCGGCCCACGCCGCGTGGGCCGGGCGGGTGCGGGCCGGCGGCCTCGTGCGCCGTCTCGCCGGCACCCCCACCGCCGCCCGTGCCCTCCTGGAGGAGACGGTCCGCGTGCTCCGGGAGCTGCCCGTCGCGCCGGCACGGTCGCTCGCGGTGTTCGCCGCCGACGTCCTGGGCAGCGCCCACGCACTCGACGACGGCACGCCGGTGGCCACGCTCGCCCTCTCCGGCGCCCGCGCACTGACCGGGCACCCCGAGGGCGCGGGAGCGGCCTGGCGGCGGGCCGCGTGGGCCTCGGTCGGCCTGCTCCGGGACGACGTCTCCTCGACGGTGCTCACCCTCAACCTCCGCGGAACTCCGGCCCTGGACTGGGCGGCCGACGCGGGTGAGCCGTCCGTACTCACCCTCCGGCAGCTCGCCCGCCGTCCACCCCGGACGGCCCCGCCCGTGGTCCACATCTGCGAGAACCCCGCGGTGCTCTCGGCCGCGGCGGACACACACGGACCGGATGGCCTGCCGCTCGTCTGCGTCCAGGGTCAGCCGTCGGCCGCCGCGCTGACCCTGCTCACCCGCCTGCACGAGCTCGGCGCGGCTCTCCGCCACCACGGCGACTTCGATTGGGGCGGCCTGCGCATCGCCACGACGCTGTCGGGGCACGTGCCCTGGAGCCCCTGGCGCTACACCGCCGCCGACTACCGTGCGGCGGTGGCGGCCGGGGGACCCGGTCTGCGCCCCCTGGACGGGAAACCGGCGCTGTCGCCGTGGGACCCGGACCTGGCAGTCGCTCTCAGCGAGCAGGCCCTGCGCGTCGAGGAGGAGGCCGTGCTGGACGTGCTGCTGGGGGACCTCGCGCGGTCGGGCGGGGAAGCGCTCCGGTAGGGCCGGGGCCGCCACCACCGGACCGGCCACCACCGGACCGGCCACCACCGGACCGGCCGGCGCCCGCACCGGCGGGGTACCGCGGCGGGAGCCTCGTCCACCCAGGCGGGCACACCGTGCGGGTCGCCGAGCCCGCGGTCGCCGAGCCCGCGGTCTACGTGCCGCGCCTGCGGTCTACGTGCCGCGCCCGTGCGCGTTCGTGGCGTACGCGGCCAGGACGCCGGCCAGGCACCCCCAGACCAGGCCCTCGCCGCCGCCGAGCAGCCAGCCCAGGAAGCCGAGCACGAGCGTGACGACCGCGCCGGCCGCCAAGGCCCGCCGGTCCCGCAGGAACGCCCACCGGGCCCGGCCCCGGCCGGGTTCCCCCAGTTCCTCCACCGCCGTCTTGATCACCAGGGCCGCCAGGACCACGGCGGCGAGGAGAAGCGTCGGTTCCACCGGGTCCTCCCGTCGGTTCGGCCGGGCCATGCCGCTCACGGCCACGGGGCTCGTACACCTGCTTGTACACCCTGCGGCGCGTCGCCGTGCACGGCGGTATGCGTCAAAGACGCATAAAGATTGCCGACGGCAGGCAATGTGCGCCGGTGCGGCCTCCAGGCAATCTGTCGGTGTCCGGCGGAAACGGCGGCCAGACGGGGGAGGTGTCCGATGGGCTGGTTTCTTGGGCTCGGCATCGGGGGGATCGTGGTGCTGGCCGTGGCGCTGGTGTTCGACGGGGTGCTGGAGGGGGTTTTCGAGGGCACCCTGGGCGGACTGTTCGACGGGTGGCTGTCGCTTCCGGTGATCGCGGGCTTCGTTTCGACGCTCGGTTTCACGGGGGCGATCGTGCTCGGGTCCACGGGACTCGGGCCGGGAGCGGCGGCCGCCGCGGGCGCGCTGGCCGGAGCGGGGGCGGGCTGGGCGACGTACCGGCTGAGCCGGGCGCTGCTGCGTGACGCCGGGGGGCGTGCACCGCAGCGCGCGGACCTCGTCGGAGTCGCCGGACGCGTGGTCACCGCCATACCGCACGGCGGCTACGGGGAGGTGCTGCTGTCGCTGGCGGGGCAGCCGGTCAAGTACGCCGCTACCGCCGACGCCCCGCTGGAGCGCGGGGCCGAGATCTGGGTGACGGCGACCCCGTCGGACACCTCGGTCGCCGTCCGCGCCATCGAGTGACGGCGCACCGCTCCATCCGCTTCACGTCCATCACCGATCTGCCCCTTCGGGGAGGCAGGGGGAATCCATCATGAGTCCAGTCGCCGTCGCGGCCATCGGGATCGTCGTACTTCTGGTCCTGTTGGCCCTGGTCGTCGTCACCCGGTACAAGGTCGCCGGTCCCAGCGAGGCCTTCATCATCACGGGCCGCCGCGGGAAGCGGTCCACCGATCCGGAGACCGGGCAGGTCTTCACCGACAACAGCGGTCAGAAGGTCGTGGTCGGCGGCGGCGTGTTCGTCGTCCCGTTCGTGCAGCAGCGGTACAGCCTGGACCTGTCCAGCCGGCACATTCCCGTCGCGGTGCGGGGAGCGGTCACCCTGCGCGGCATCAAGGCCAACCTCGAAGGGGTGGCCATCGTCAAGGTCGGCGGGACCGAGGACGCCATCAGGGCCGCCGCGCAGCGGTTCCTGCGCCAGCAGGACGGGATCGTCGGGTTCACCCAGGAGGTGCTCTCCGGCGCACTGCGGGCGATCGTCGGCCGGATGTCGGTGGAGGACGTCATCCGGGACCGGGCCGCGTTCGCCGGACAGGTCGCGGAGGAGGCGGAGGCCAGCCTCTCCGGGCAGGGCCTGGTCCTGGACGCCTTCCAGATCCAGGACATCACCACCGAGGGCTCGTACCTGGAGGACCTGGGCCGCCCGGAGGCCGCCCGCGCCCGGCAGGAGGCGGACATCGCCGAGGCCAACGCCCGGCAGGCCGCGGAGCAGGCCCGACTGAAGGCGGAGGAGGAGATCGCGGTCGCGCAGCGCACGCTCTACCTGCGCCAGGCCGAGATCAAGGCAGAGACCGACGCGGCTGCGGCGCGGGCGAGCGCGGCCGGTCCGCTCGCCGACGCCGACCGTCAGCAGCAGATCCTCACGGAGCAGGAGAAGGTGGCCGAGCGACAGGCCGCACTGACCGACCGTCAGCTCGATACGCAGGTCCGCAAGCCCGCCGACGCCAAGCGGTACGAGGCCGAGCAGCAGGCGGAGGCCGAGCGCATCGCCCGGGTCAAGCAGGCGGAGGGCGACCGCCTGGCCGCCATCGCGGCCGCCGAGGCGGAGGCGGAGCGCGCCCGCCTGACCGGTGAGGGCGAGAAGCAGCGCCGCCAGGCCCTGGCGGAGGCGGAGGCCATCGAGGGCGCCAAGCGCGGCGAGGCCGAGCGGGCACGCCGTGCCGCCGTCGCCGAAGCCGTCCGCCTGGAGGGCGACGCCGAGGCCGCGGCCATCGCCGCCAAGGGCGCGGCGGAGGCAGAGGCCATGCACAAGCGGGCCGACGCCTTCGAGAAGTACGGGGACGCGGCCATGCTCCAGATGATGGTGGAGGCCCTGCCCCAGATCGTCGCCAAGGCCGCCGAACCGCTGGGCGCCATCGACCGGATGACCGTCATCTCCACCGACGGAGCCTCCAAGCTCTCCCGCACGGTCACGGACAACGTGGCCCAAGGGGTGGAACTGCTGGGCTCCGCCACCGGGGTCGACCTCGGTGCCATGCTCCGCGGCCTGGTCGCGGACCAGGTCGGGAAGGCGGGCGCGGCCGGGCCGGCACCGGTCCCCGGGGCGGAACGGGCCCCCGTGGACGGAGCGATCCCCGTCACGGACTGACCGCCGTGACGGACTGATCGCCGAGGCCCAGGGCCCGGTGCGGGGAGGACCCGTGCCGGGCCTGCCCGTGTTGCTCCCGCAGACCTACCCGCCGCCGCCGGGCAGGGCGAGGGCCCGGGCGGTGGTGTTGCTGGCCTCCGCCGTCGCGGACGCCCTCACGTATGCGGTGTCCCCGCCGCCGGAGGTCGACGTCGACGAACTCGTCGTCCGTCCTGTCGCGAGCGCACAGTGACCGCCCCGGGAGGCTGCGGCGGCCCGCTCCGACGGCTGCGGGTACTGGAGGGCAAGGAAGCGCTGCGGGCCCTGTTGGTCCGGGGGTGGCGGGCGCCGGACCGCAAGGACTGGCGGACCTGGACCGCTCGCCTTCGGCCTCAGCTGGCTGTCCGCGGCCATCGGTCTGGGTGCCAGCAGCGTCGAGGCGGCGAGCAACGCCCCCATGCCGCTGACCTTCCTGCCCTTCCTCGGCAGCGCGATCGTCCCGCCGGAGTCCATGCCGGTCGGCCTGCGCTGGTTCGCCGAGTACCAGCCCTTCACCCCGATGACCGACACCCTCCGCGGCCTGCTCATGGGCACGGAGATCGGCAACAGCGCCTGGCTGGCGCTGGGCTGGGGCGTCGCTCTCAGCCTCCTCGGCTTCCTGTGGGCGCGCTCGGCCTTCAAGCGCGAGGCGAAGATCTAGGGATCCGCTGCACGTACCCAGAAGCGAAGGGGGCCCGCACGGAGCCGGAGCACAGGAAGCCCAGCCGCCAACCGCTGATGGCGTGGCTCTCGGACAGGGACCCGACGACGATGCTGTGCTCGGCCAGTCCGGGCACGTCGGCGACGGAGGCGTGGGGGTGGCCAGCTCGGCGGGGTCGAGGCGCCAATCGGCGCCTGCAGCCGTACGTAGCGGGGTGCGGCCCCGGTCAGTTCGACGTTGGCGGTGAAGTGGGGGTCCCGGTCTCGGGCCCGCCCCGGTCGGTCAGGGCAGCTGGCGCATGAGGTCCGCCGTGTCGCGCCGGCGCGTGCACCCGCTGTGGGTGAAGGAGTCCAGCACCCGCCCGCGCACGTCGGCGGGTTGCTCCTGGCTGAGCTTGAACATCGGCGGAGCGTTCTCTGGAGCAATACTGAACAAAGCTCTCTCGGGTCACCGGTCGAGATTCCATGACGCCAGCGGGAGAATTTTCTATGGGGGCAACGGGTACACGTGAACACGAGATTCGTGACGTGGTGGGCGTCGGTTTAGGCCCGTCCAACCTGTCGCTCGCAATCGCTCTGGAAGAGCACCGGGCCAACGTTCCGGACTGTTCGTTCAAGGTCGCGTTCTTCGAGCGCAAGGCGTCGTTCGGCTGGCACCGCAACATGCTGCTGCCATCGACGACCGTGCAGATGTCGTTCCTCAATGACCTGGCCACCTAGCGCAATCCGGTGTCCAGGTTCAGTTTCGTTTCCTATCTGCATGCGGCCGGTCGGCTGGTGCAGTTCGTCAACCATCGGGATTTCTTCCCGACGCGGCAGGAATTCCACCAGTACCTGGAATGGGCGGCGGTCGGCCTCGCCGACCGCGTGTCCTACGGCTACTCGGTCGCCGACGGCACCCCTTCCCGGTGGGGTTGCTCGGCGACTTCGACCGGCACCTCCTGCGGGGCGAGGCGGGCCGGCACCGGGTGGAGCGCGACCACCGCCTCGTCGCCGCGGCGGGGCTGTCCTGCGGGATCTACCTCCAGGGAGGCACCGAGCACACCCACGGCCTGTCGTCGCCCCTGCTGTCGAACATCGCCGTGCGCAGCGGGGAGATCGCCGACTCCGTCGTCCTGCGCAGGGTCGAGCAGGAACTGGCTGGCACGTTTGCGGCTGTTCCGCGCGCTGCACGGAATGCCGGATTCACTTCACGCTGCGTCGACCGGAACCCGGTCCGCGGCCATGGCGTCGCGCTGGCTCTTCGGCCGCAGGTCGGTCCAGTTCGCCTCGACGTACTCCAGGCACAGCTGGCGGCTTTCCTCACCGAATATGACGTGCCAGCCGGCCGGAATCTCCGCGAACGACGGCCACAGAGAGTGCTGGCCCTCGTCGTTGACCAAGACGAAGAACCGGCCGTCGGCGCCGTCGAACGGGTTGTTGCTCATGCATCCACTCCAATTCAAGCAGTTCACGGTCCGTTTCCCGGACGGGAAGGGGCCGTCATCCATTCATGGGGATGGAGTCGGCGAGACCGCCGTGCCCGATCACGGCACCTTGCGGGTGCCCCGTGGAGACCGGAGTGCCGATGAGGCACGCCACCGGCCCGGTCGATGCGCTTCCCCCGCTGTCCTGTTGACGGGACAGCTCCGAACACCATGCACCAGTTTTTTGATGTTCTGGTCGAATTCCCGGGAACGGACTTCCTCCCACGTCTTCCCGTCAAGGCGGGGCTGCGGGTCACCTCGTCTCCCGCGATGGACGCGGTCCGCATGGTGCTCGCCGGGCGGGTCCGGCGTGAGCTCGTCGGGCCGATCAACACCAACGGCCCGCTGGCCGTCGGGATGGCCGGCGAGGACGCGGACACCCTCACCGCGGTCCCGCACGTCCCGTGGGTCGACGGCGAACCGTGGACATCGGCAGGGTCGGCGAGATCACCCGGGTGGATACCGGCGCCCTGGAGGCACTCCTCGCGGACGATCGCATTCCGGTCGTTTCCTCCGTCGCCCGCGACGTCGAGGACGGCCACGTCTGCAACGTCAACGCCGGCACGGCCGCCGCGGCGCTGGCCGTCGCGCTGCGCGCCCCCACCGCCCCTGCCCGACGGCCCCGAGCCGTCGGGCACGGGCGTTCCGCGCCCCGGCCGCCACCCGCTCAGGTCACCGGCAGGCCGGTCGGCTCCTTGACGCGCTTCATGATGATCTGCGAGTTGACCTCGGTGATGCCGGTGAGGGCGGTCAGCTTCTCGATCCACAGCCGCTCGTACGCCCGCAGGTCCGCGACGGCGATCCGCAGCAGGCAGCCCGGGCTCCCGAAGAGGCGGTAGGCCTCGATGACGTCCGGGATGTCCTGCAGGGCTGCCTCGAAGGCCTCCACCGCCTCCCGGTCGCGGCGCACCTCGACCGAGACGAGCACCTCGAAACCGCGGTCGACCGCCTCGGGGTCGATCACGGCGCGGTAGCCCTGGATCACCCCGTCCTGTTCCAGCTGGCGCACCCGGCGCATGCAGGGCGACGGGGTCAGCCCCACCCGCTGGGCGAGCTCCTGGTTGCTCAGCCGCCCGTCGGCCTGAAGCTCGCGCAAGATATCGCGGTCAATGGCATCCATGGCGCAATTATCACCCGTGTCTTCTCGCCACCTCGGCGGAAGACGCAAGCACATTGCGTACAGATCTCTCTATCATTGCTGCTTTAAGTACATATGTACGAGTGAAGGGTGGCCAGGCAGCATGGGACGGATCGTCGTCATCAGCACCGGCGGCACGATAGCCAGCCGCTGGCAGGGCTCCGGCTTCGCGGCCGACGCCGACGGCAACGAGGTCATCGCCACGGCACCACTGCCGGAAGGCATGACCGTCGAGGTCGTCGACCTGTTCAGCGTGAACAGCCCCCGACTCACCACGGCCCACCAGCTCACCCTCCTGCGCACCGTGCACGAGGTGCTCGCCGACCCCGGCGTCGACGGCATCGTCGTCACCCACGGCACCGACACCCTGGAGGAGTCGGCGTTCCTCGTCGACCTGCACCACCACGACCCGCGCCCCGTGGTCTTCACCGGCGCGCAGCGCCCGATGGGGACCGCCGACGGCGACGGACCGGGGAACCTGTACGACGCACTGCTCACCGCCGCCACCACCCGCGGGCTCGGCGTCCTGATCTCCTTCGCCGGACGCGTGCACGCCGCGCGCGGCACCGTGAAGACACAGGCCGTGGGACTGGACGCGTTCGCGGACCCCTCCAAGGAACTGCTCGGGAAGGTCGGCTTCGGCAAGGTCACCATCCTGCGCACCCCCCGGCGCCCGGCCGCCCTTCCGCTGCCGGCGATGCCCGAAGTCCCGCCGCGCGTCGACGTGGTGATGCACCACGCCGACGCCGACCCGGTGCTCCTGAACGCCTCCGTCGAAGCCGGCGCGCGCGGCATCGTCCTCATCGGGACCGGCGCGGGCAACGCCACCCCGGAGATCGTCGAGGCCGTCCGGGCCGCCGTCGCCCGAGGCGTGCTGGTCGCCCTGACCACCCGGGTCATGGCCGGGCCGGTCACCGAGATCTACACGCACGGCGGAGCGGTGGACCTCGTGGCCGCCGGCGCCGTCCCCACCGGCACCCTGCGCGCCGGCCAGGCCCGCATCGCAATCCTCTCCGCCCTGCTGTCCACCGAGAACACGGTCGAACAGCTCCGCCTGCTCCGCGAGGCCCTCACCCCGACCGGGTCGGTGCTGGTCGAGGCATGACGGCACGGCCGTGCCCCCGGCCCCCGGCACGCGTCCGGGGGCCGGGGGCACGGCCTTTTCGCAGCACCGCCGGCGGTACGGCCCAGGGGGTTCAGGCGCCCGGGCTCCCGAAGGCCGACAGGATGCGGTCCGCCGCCGACGTCGGGGTCAGCGAGCCCGCCCTGACCTCGGCCTCCAGACCCGGTGCGAGCTCCCGTACGGCCGGGTTCGCGCGGAGGCGTTCGAGCAGCTCGTCACGGACCATCGACCAGGTCCACTCCACCTGCTGCGCCGCCCGCTTCGCCGCCAGCCGGCCCCCCGCGTCCAGCAGCGCGCGGTGCTGCTCCAGGCGGTTCCACACCTCGTCCAGGCCCGTCGACTCCCGGGCGCTGCACGTCAGCACCGGCGGCGTCCAGGCAGCGTCCACCGGATGCATCAGCCGCAGCGCGCCCGACAGCTCCCGGGCGGCGGCCTTGGCGTCCCGCTCGTGCGGGCCGTCCGCCTTGTTCACCGCCAGTACGTCGGCGAGCTCCAAGACGCCCTTCTTGATGCCCTGCAACTGGTCGCCGGTACGGGCCAGCGACAGCAGCAGGAAGGAGTCGACCATGCCCGCCACCGTGGTCTCCGACTGGCCCACGCCGACCGTCTCGACCAGGACCACGTCGTAGCCCGCCGCCTCCATCACGATCATCGACTCACGGGTGGCCCTGGCGACCCCGCCGAGCGTCCCCGCCGACGGCGAGGGCCGCACGAAGGCCGCCGGGTCCACCGACAGGCGCTCCATCCGGGTCTTGTCGCCCAGGATGGAGCCGCCGGTGCGCGTCGACGACGGGTCCACCGCGAGCACCGCCACCCGGTGGCCGAGCCCCGTCAGCATCGTGCCGAAGGCGTCGATGAAGGTGGACTTCCCCACCCCCGGCACACCGCTGATGCCGATCCGCCGGGTCCGCCCCGCGTGCGGCAGCAGCTCCGTCAACAGGCTCTGCGCGAGCACCCGGTGGGCGGGCAGGGTGGACTCGACGAGGGTGATCGCACGCGCGATGAACGCGCGCTTCCCGTCGAGCACCCCCTTCGTGTACGCCTCGATGTCGATCTTCGGCACCGGCACCCGCCTACAGCTCGTGGCCCAGGTCCGCGGCCAGCCGCGTCACCAGGTCGTGGGCCGCGTCCGGGATGACCGTCCCGGGCGGGAACACCGCGGTGGCGCCCATCTCCAGCAGCGTCGGGACATCGGCCGGCGGAATCACCCCGCCCACGACGATCATGATGTCCTCACGGCCCTCCTCCGCCAGCTGCTCGCGCAGCGCCGGTACGAGGGTCAGGTGGCCGGCCGCCAGCGACGACACGCCCACGACGTGGACGTCCGCCTCGACGGCCTGACGGGCCACCTCCGCCGGGGTCTGGAACAGCGGGCCGACGTCCACGTCGAAGCCCAGGTCGGCGAAGGCGGTCGCGATCACCTTCTGGCCCCGGTCGTGCCCGTCCTGGCCCATCTTGGCCACCAGGATGCGCGGACGACGACCCTCCGCCTGCTCGAACCGGTCCACCAGCGCACGGGTGCGCTCCACCGACGGGGACTCGCCCGCTTCGTTTCGGTACACGCCCGCGATCGTACGGATCTGGCTCGCGTGCCGTCCGTACACCTTCTCCAGTGCGTCCGAGATCTCACCCACGGTCGCCTTGGCGCGGGCCGCGTCCACCGCGAGGGCGAGGAGGTTGCCGTCGCCGCGCTCCGCGGCGTTCGTCAGTGCCCGCAGCGTGTCCTGGGTGACTTCCTCGTCACGCTCCTCGCGCAGCCGCCGCAGCTTGGCGATCTGCTGGGCGCGCACCGAGGAGTTGTCGACCTTGAGGACCTCGATCGCCTCGTCGCTGTCCACCCGGTACTTGTTGACGCCGATCACCGGCTGGCGGCCGGAGTCGATCCGCGCCTGCGTACGGGCCGCGGCCTCCTCCACGCGCAGCTTGGGGATGCCCGCGTCGATGGCCTGCGCCATGCCGCCGGCCGCCTCGACCTCCTCGATGTGCTGCCAGGCCCGCCGCGCCAGGTCGTACGTCAGCTTCTCCACGTACGCGCTGCCGCCCCACGGGTCGATCGACCGGCAGGTCCCCGACTCCTGCTGCAGCAACAGCTGTGTGTTGCGGGCGATGCGCGCCGAGAAGTCCGTCGGCAGCGCGAGTGCCTCGTCGAGGGCGTTGGTGTGCAGGGACTGGGTGTGCCCCTGGGTGGCCGCCATCGCCTCGATGCAGGTGCGCGTCACGTTGTTGAAGACGTCCTGCGCGGTCAGCGACCAGCCCGAGGTCTGCGAATGCGTGCGCAGGGAGAGCGACTTGGCGTTCTTCGGGTCGAACTGCTTGACCAGGCGCGCCCACAGCAGGCGGGCCGCGCGCAGCTTGGCGACCTCCATGAAGAAGTTCATGCCGATCGCCCAGAAGAACGACAGGCGCGGCGCGAACGCGTCCACGTCCAGCCCCACCGCCTGGCCGGCCCGCAGGTACTCCACACCGTCCGCGAGGGTGTACGCCAGCTCCAGGTCGGCCGTGGCACCGGCCTCCTGGATGTGGTAGCCGGAGATGGAGATCGAGTTGTACCGGGGCATCTTCTGCGAGGTGAAGGCGAAGATGTCGGAGATGATCCGCATCGAGGGCCCCGGCGGATAGATGTAGGTGTTGCGGACCATGAACTCCTTGAGGATGTCGTTCTGGATGGTCCCGGCCAGCTTGTCGGGGGAGACGCCCTGCTCCTCCGCGGCCACGATGTAGAGCGCGAGGACGGGCAGCACCGCGCCGTTCATCGTCATCGACACCGACATCCTGTCCAGCGGGATCCCGTCGAACAGCTGCCGCATGTCGTAGATCGAGTCGATCGCCACGCCCGCCATGCCGACGTCACCGGTGACGCGCGGGTGGTCGCTGTCGTAGCCGCGGTGCGTCGGCAGGTCGAAGGCCACCGACAGGCCCTTCTGGCCGGACGCCAGGTTGCGCCGGTAGAAGGCGTTCGACTCCTCGGCCGTGGAGAAGCCGGCGTACTGCCGGATCGTCCAGGGCTGGTTGACGTACATCGTCGGGTACGGGCCGCGCAGGTACGGGGCCACACCCGGGTACGTCCGAAGGAAGTCCAGGCCCTCCACGTCCCGCCCGGTGTAGAGCGGCTTGACGCCGATGCCCTCGGGCGTCTCCCACAGCAGGTCGGCGGCCGCGGTGCCGGTGGACTCCTTCACCGAGGAGCGCCACTGCTCCTCCGAGATCCCGGCGGCGGCGGTGGGACCGAGCGCCAGCTCGGAGAAATCGGGGATGCTCATGCGGGCACTCCCATCCGGTCGAGTACGGAGGACAGCACGGCGACGGCGTCACAGCCGGCGAAGACGTACTCGTCCACGGAAGCCTCTGCGGTGCCCGGTCGTCCGGCGAGGAAGACCGTCGTGGCGCCCGCGCCGCGCAGCGCGGCGGCCACCGCCGCGGCCTGCTCCTCGTACAGGGCGTCGCTGGAGCAGAGCACGGCCATGCCGTCGGCGCCGCTCGCCGCGTACGCCTCGGCGGCCGTCCGCGGGTCCACCGACACCGGGTCGTGCACCGGCTCGACGCCGCCCGCCTGGAACAGGTTGGAGGCGAAGGTGGCGCGCGCGGTGTGAGCGGCCGCCGGGCCCAGCGCAGCGAGGAAGATCCTCGGCCGGGCGCCGGTCTGCGCCAGGTGGGCGTCACTGCGGGCGCGCAGGGCCTCGTACGCCTCGTCCCGCCGTACGCGCGGCAGTCCGCCCGTCGGGGCGGCGGGCGCGGGCTCGCGGACGACGGGCTTCTCCGAGAGCAGCGGGAACTCACTGACACCGGTGATGGGTTCGCGGCGCTTGGCCAGCTTCCGGGAGCGCTCCGCCCAGGTGGCGGCGAGCCGGTCGGCGACCAGCCCGGAGCGCAGGGCTGCGGCCAGGCCGCCGGCCCTCTCCAGGGTTCGGAAGAACTCCCAGGCTGCATGGGCGAGTTCGTCGGTGAGGCGCTCGACGTAGTAGGAGCCGCCGGCCGGGTCGATCACCCGGGCCAGGTGCGACTCCTCCAGCAGGATGGTGGAGGTGTTGCGGGCGATGCGGCGCGCGAACGCGTCCGGCAGGCCGAGCTCGTTGTCGAAGGGGAGCACGGTGACCGAGTCGGCCCCGCCGACACCCGCGGCCATGCAGGCCACGGTGGTGCGCAGCATGTTCACCCAGGGGTCGCGGCGGGTCATCATCACCGGCGAGGTGACCGCGTGCTGGAGCTGGGCGCCGGCCTCCGGAGCCCCCGAGGCCTCGGCGATCCGGGCCCACAGCCGGCGCGCGGCGCGGAACTTGGCGATGGTGAGGAACTGGTCAGCGGTGGCCGCGTACCGGAACTCGATCTGGCCGAGCGCGGCTTCGACGCTCAGCCCACCTGCGGAGAGGGCGCGCAGGTAGGCGACTCCGGTGGCCAGTGACAGCCCCAGCTCCTCGGCGGCGCTGCCGCCGGCCTCGTGGTACGGGAGGGCGTCCACGGTCAGGGTCCGCACCCCGGGCAGGCCGGCGGCGGCCTCCCGCGCCAGCTCCACGGCGGCGGCCTGGTCCAGTGCCGCGCCGGTCCGTGCCTCGTGACCCAGCGGATCGGCGCCCAGGGAGGCCCGCACGGCCTCCGGCGCCACCGAGCGCTCGGCGCACAGGTCCAGCAGCGCGCGGGCGGCGCCCGCGTAGTCGGCTCCGGCGTCCAGGGCGATCGGCGCGAGGTCCAGGTAGACCCCCTCCAGGGCCCGGGCGAGACCATCGACCGGGATGCCGCCGCTGCCCACGGTGAGCCAGAGGGAGGTGACCCCGTTCTCCAGGTCGGCGAGGGCCGCTTCGTTCAGGCGCTGCGGATCGGTGCCCGCGAGGCGCTGGCGCACGTCCCAGCCGTTCGCGGTGGTGCCTTCCGGCCTGCCTCCGCGGACGAAGGGGGCGAAGCCGGGAAATCCGGTGTCGGGCACCGTCCCGTCGGACGGCGCGGTGTACAGCGGGCGGGTGGTGAGCCCGTCCTCGAGTCGGGTGGACAGCGCTTCCTCTGCGGCCTCGCCGGATGCTTCCTTGCCCGACTTGCGCAGTACGCCTTCTACAAGGCGCTGCCACTGCTCATGCGTCGCGTCAGGGAACTCGGCGGCCAGGGAGAGCCCGTCGTCAGGCAGGACCGTCATGGCTCGAATGTAGGGGAGCGCGCTCAGGTGGCACCATACCGGCGGGTGTGATCTCCCCCTCTCGCACCGTGCCGAGGAGGTCCTGGAACACCCGGCTGAGCAGGACGGTTGCGGCGGCCCGGGCCGGCGCGGCCGGACCCGCCCGGGGGACCGCGATCCCTTTCGGGGGCGCCGCGCACGGTCGGGGGCTCCGGCGCGGCGGCCCGCGGCTCCTCCGGGCGGCCCCCTGCAGAGCGCCCGCCGGTCCGGTCCCGGCCATGACCGCCCGATTGCAGACATCCGACAGAAGGGACGCCGCCCGGCCCCGGTGGCCCGCGGCGCATCCGGGGGGACCGCGTGGCGGGTAGGGCCGGACGGGACTGCGACCGGCTTCGGGCTGCTCCGGGACGGAGGGGCGTCGGCCTTCCGGCACCACGGCCCGTCGCCGGGACCGGCGGGCCGTGGTGCCGGACGGTCAGGACGATCCGTACGTGTTGGAAGAGGTGGCTTTCCTGATCGCCCTCCGCGCGGCCTCCGTCAGGGGTGTTCCCGAATGCTCAGGCCGGCAGCGTGTTGCGGTGCGAGCGCCTGCGCGCCGCGCTGAAGAGCGCCTGGATCTGGGCGCCCGACTGCTCGACGTGGGTGAGGGGCGAGGGGAAGGCCAGCCGTACGTCGCGGTGGCCGCGCCGCTCCTCCAGCCGCAGGGTGATCCCGTAGCGGTCCATGGCCAGCGGCAGGGCACGCACGACCGCGGCCGTGGGTTGCGGCCGGACCAGGCGCAGCAGCAGGGTCACGAGGTCGTGGTGGTCGTCGAGGAGGTGCGTGAGCATGCCCGCCTCGTGCGCGGCGAGCGGGTCGGGGTCGGCCCGGTCGAGCTCCTCCAGGCCGACGTGGGCGATCCCGTCGGCGGTCTCCAGCACGGCCCGATCGAACTCCATGCAGACCGACTCGGCGCCGGACCCGGGGGACAGGTCGGCGTGGGGGGTGAGCAGCCGGCCGAGCACGGTGACGCGGGCGCGCACCCGGTCCCGGACGGGGGTGGGTGCGACGTCGGTGAACTCCAGCCGGATCGCGGGCCGGTGTTCCGCGTGGCCGCCGGGCTCGGCGGGGTGCAGGTGCAGGCGGCCCATGGGGTCGCCGCCGTCGAGGTGCCGGACTTCGGTGAGCAGGCCGTCGGTGGTCACCGTCATGGAGTGGGCGGCGGTCAGGACCGACCGGATCCGCTCGGCGGCGGTGGGCAGGGCGGCCGGGGTCGTGGGGTCACCGAACAGGCGCATGCGGATCTCTCCATCGTCAAATGGTTAGGTATGCCTAACCTAACTCATTTCACTTCCGGGGGCACCCGGCACGCTTCGTGTCGCTGTTGGGCTGAACGGGTGAAACGCGAGAGGATGGGGGGATGCACATGAAGCGCGCGGCCGAGGCGGCCCGGTGAGCAGGTACGACGTCACCGATGAACAGTGGGAGGGGCTCGCGCAGGTGGTACCGCTGCGCAGTCGCAACGAGTGGCCCTCCCGGGTGGACCACCGCACGATTCCCAAGTCGCCCGGGGCGGCCGCGGCGGAGCAGCGGCGCTTCGTGGTGATCAGAGTCCAGATCTTCGCGGACGCGCGGGAGGTCGCCGAGTACCTGATCGCGCAGATCCCGGTCCTGCTCGACCTCACCGGCGCGGACAGCGAAGTGGCCAAGCGGATCCTCGACTTCAGCAGTGGGGTGGTCTTCGGGCTGGGCAGCGGGATGCACCGGGTGGACCGGAACGTCTTCCTGCTCGCGCCCGTGGGGACCGAGGTCGAGGGGATCGCGGCCGCGGCCGTCCCCCGATCGTAGGAAGGTCCGTACGAAGTAACGGTTCGCCGGGGCCGCGGGGGGCCCGGCGACCCGTACCGTCCGGCGCATGGACGCCACCGCCGTCGCGTTGGGCGACACCCGTACCGATTCCCCCGCGACCGGACCGGTCGGCGGACCGCCGCCGTTCCCGGCCGCGCCCGCGCCCTTGCCGCCCGACGGGCGGGACGCCCCGGCGGCTCCCGTCCCCGGCGGTCCCGAGGCGGTGTGTTCCGGCGCCCCGGGACCCGGCCTCGCTGTCACGGCGACCGATCCCATGGTGGCGCCGCTTCCGGCCGACCCCGCTCCGGCTTCTCCGCAGGCGGCCCGCCGCGGCGGCGCCCGGCCCGCCGAGGCGGCAAACCGGCCCCCGCATCTGCGTCCCGTCGTCACTGAGTTGCGGCTGTCCGCCTTCGGGCGGCACCGGGGCGCGGCCTTTCCGGTCGGGTCCGTCACCCTCTTCGCCGGCCCGAGCGGCAGCGGCAAGTCCCAGGTCCTGGCCGCCTACGAGGCGTTGGCCGGGCTCGGCGCGGGCGCCACCGTCGAGGAGGCATTCCCCGATCCCGCCGCCCGGATCCCCGAAGGGGCCCTCCCCGACGCCCAGCACCGGCGCGGGTTCCGCCTCGGGTGCACGGTCGACGGGCCCGCCGGTCCGGTCCGGCTCGACCTCGCCGTCCAGGCCGAACCCACCCTGCGGATCGTCGGGGAACGGCTCACGCAGGACGGGCAGATCCTGTTCGCCACCGCCCTGCGCGACCCCGGCCGGCGTTCGGTGCAGGCCGCCTGGCTGACCGGCGGCGCCGTCGGCGTCACCCGGGCCCCGCTGCCCGACGATCGCCTCGGCACCGCGCTGCTCCCGCTGCGGGTCGCGGGCTCCACGGCCGGCCAGCGGAAGGTGCTGACCGCCTCCGAGCAGGTGATCGTGGCCCTGCGCTCGGTGTTCGCCTGCGACCCCCGCCCGGAGCGGATGCGCGCGCCCGTCCCCCGGGGCGAGGGCCGGCTGCTGGGCGACTGCGCCAACCTGGCCGACGTACTGCGCCGTACCCGCCACGAGTGCGGTACCCGCCACGCCCTGCTGGCCGAGGCCGCCCGTACCGGCTGCGCGGGACCCGTCGCCGCCCTGGACGTGAGGGCTCCCGAAGGCGGCGCCGTCACCGCGGTGCTGGACCGCGGACCCGGCCGGCCCGCCACGGAACTGGCCCGGCTCGGCGCGGGCGAACTCCGCTTCCTGGCACTGGCGCTGGTCCTGCTCACCGGACCGGGCGTACTGGACATGGACCCGGCCGCCGAACTGCTCGCCGCGCAGCAGGCGCTGACCGTGCTGGCCGACGGCCTCGACCGCGACCTCGACGGCAGGCAGGGCGCCGAACTGCTGCGGCTGGCGCTGCTGTCCTGCGGCCGGGGCCACGTCCGGCTGGTGGCGGCCGTGGGGGAGGGGACCGCGGCCGCTGCCCGCCACTTGCCGGGCGTATCGGTGGTAGACCTGTCGGCATGAACGAGACGCAGGAGTCCCGGCAGCCCGAACGGCCCCCCGCGGAACGGCTGGACCTGTTGCAGCGCAGGCTCGTGCAGTTCGCGGCGGCGCGCGGCTGGGAGCCGTACCACACGCCCAAGAACCTGGCGGTGGCGCTGAGTGTAGAGGCCTCCGAACTGGTCGAGATCTTCCAGTGGCTGACACCGGAGCAGTCGGCGAAGGTCATGGAGGAACCGGACTCCGCCCATCGCGTGGCCGATGAGGTCGCCGACGTGCTCGCGTATCTGCTGCAGTTCTGTGAGGTTCTCGGGGTGGATGTGCTGGATGCGCTCGCCGCGAAGATCGAGAGGAATGAACTGCGCTTCCCCGTAACGGGTGGTCCGACACCGAATCGTCACTCTTCGGAGTGATGGACTCTTCCACAATCACGATTCTGTCCACATTTTCCGAATACCCCTGGCTTTACCGGTCTGTTGCCCTCACTCTGGGTAGTGGTGAGGATGGCGGGATGTCGTGCGGACGGGGGACGGCACATGGATGCGGTACGGCTCATCGCGGCCGGCCGGCACGCGCTGGCACAGAGCGGGGCTGCGTGGGACATCGTGGGCGAGGCCTGGCAGGCCCAGGCGCTCGCACAGGGAATCGGGAGCTGGCTGGCGGTCACCGGGCCGCCTGAGCTGAGATCGGAGGCGCGGGGACTGGGGGAAGCAGGTGGCAGAGGATGCGGGGTACTGGACCGGGCGGCCCTGCGCGGCGAGGGCAGCGCGCCCGAGTACCCGCCGCGAGCCGCACAGCTGAGCGTGGTGGCGGATGTCCGCCAGGTGCTCCTCGGGCTCCAGGCACTCCTGGGCGAAGTGGGGATAGCCCTGGTGGGGGTGGCCTGCGGCACGGACGACGAGGCCCTGTACTGGCAGTGCATAGAGTCGATCGACGCGGCTGACGAGTCCAGCGACCGGGTGCGGGCCATCCTGCGCCGCATGACGGTGCGCGAGCGGGGGTCCGCCTCGGGCGTGGCCTGAGCCGGACACGGCCCGGCACGGGCGGTGGAGACAGCGGCACGGGCCGGGTCCCGCCGTGCGCGACGGGACCCGCACGGTCAGGAGGACCGGTGGAACGGGCGCTCGCTCCCGGCGGTGCGGTCCGCGGAGGACTGCAGATCGGCGTCGAGCTGCGAGAGGTCGGCGTTCAGCGCGGCCATCAGCTCCTCCATCTGCTGCAGCAGGCCCTTCGGGGCGCCGCCGCTCTGCGCGGGCGCAGCCGACTCCTGCCGTGCGTCGTGTGCGTCGTGTGCGGCCTGTCCGGTCCAGCCGGTCTGTCGGGGGGTCTGCGGCACGGCCTCGTGGGACATGGCGGCCTCCTCGGCCCTGGCCCTTCCGAGGGGAAGGGGGCGGTGGACGCACCGGCGAGAAGCCGCCGGCGCGCGGGCCGGGCGGTCCGGCTCCGTCCGGGCAAACGATCCCGGTCCGGGCCGGTCACTGAGGGCGCAGGGCATCGACACGTCCGGTTGACGAAGATTCACCCTGGCGGGGCGGGAGGGGCAGGATGGAAGGTATGGATCTTCGCATTTTCACCGAGCCCCAGCAGGGCGCGAGCTACGACACCCTCCTGACCGTTGCCAAGGCCACCGAGGACCTCGGCTTCGATGCGTTCTTCCGCTCCGACCACTACCTGCGGATGGGAGCCGCCGACGGCCTGCCCGGCCCCACCGACGCCTGGATCACCCTCGCCGGGCTGGCCCGCGAGACCACAAGGATCCGTCTCGGCACCCTGATGACGGCCGGCACCTTCCGGCTGCCCGGCGTCCTGGCCATCCAGGTGGCCCAGGTCGACCAGATGTCCGGCGGCCGCATCGAGCTGGGCCTGGGCGCCGGCTGGTTCGAGGAGGAGCACAAGGCCTACGGCATTCCCTTCCCGGCGGACCGGATGTCCCGGCTGGAGGAACAGCTGGCCATCGTCACCGGGCTGTGGGCCACCGCGCCGGGCGCCACCTTCGACTACACGGGCGTCCACTACCGGGTGGAGAACTCGCCCGCGCTCCCCAAGCCCGCCCAGGACCGGATCCCGCTCCTCGTGGGTGGCCACGGGGCCAGGCGCACCCCGCGTCTCGCCGCGCGGTACGCCGACGAGTTCAACATGCCCTTCGCGTCGATCGCCGACAGCGAGCGGCAGTTCGGCCGGGTCAGGGAGGCCGCAGTGCAGGCCGGTCGGAAGCCCGACGACCTCGTCTACTCCAACGCCCTCGTGGTCTGCGTGGGCAAGGACGACGCCGAGGTGGCCCGCCGGGCCGCCGCCATCGGCCGCGACGTGGACGAGCTCAGGGCCAACGGCCTGGCCGGCTCCCCGGCCGAGGTCGTGGAGAAGATCGGCGCGTACGGCGCCGTCGGCTCCTCCCGCGTCTACCTCCAGCTGCTCGACCTCGACGACCTGGACCACCTGGAGCTGATCTCGGCCCGGGTGCTCCCCCAGCTCCACTAGCGGACGGGGAAAGCGATGCCCCGCGCGACGGGCCCGCTCGCCGAGGCCCTGGCCCACCGGACCGTCGTCCTGGACGGCGGGCTCAGCAACCAGCTCTCCGCTCAGGGCTGCGACCTGACCGGAGGTCTGTGGACCGGCCGCGTCCTCGACGAACGGCCGGTCCAGGTCGAGGCCGCCCACACGGCGTACGCCCGGGCCGGCGCCGAAGTGCTGATCACCGCCGGCTACCAGGTCGGCTACGAGGCCTTCGCCGCCCGGGGCCGCGACCGCGACGCCACCACGGCGCTGCTGCACCGCAGCGTCGTGCTCGCCGCCCGGGCGGCCGAGGCCGCCGACCACGACGTTTGGGTCGCCGCGTCGGTCGGCCCGTATGGAGCGGTGCTCGCGGACGGCTCGGAGTACCGCGGCCGGTACGGGCTGAGCGTGCGCGAGCTCGCCGCGTTCCACCGCCCCCGCATCGAGGCCCTGCTCGCCGCGGGCCCCGACGTGCTGGCCGTGGAGACCCTCCCCGACCCGGACGAGGCCGAGGCCGTGCTCACCGTCCTCGCCGAGACCGGCGCCCCGGCGTGGCTGAGCTACACCGTGGCGGGCGGCCGCACTCGGTCCGGGCACCCGCTGCCCGAAGCCTTCGCGCTCGCCGCGCGGGCCCCCCAGGTCATCGCCCTCGGGGTCAACTGCTGCGACCCCGCGGAGGTCCTCCCCGCCCTGGAGGCGGCCGCCGCCGTCACCGCCAAGCCGCTGCTGGCCTACCCCAACGACGGCTCCGTCTGGGAGGCGGCCACCGGCACCTGGCGGGCGCCGGAAGCCATGCCCCCCTGGCCGACGGACGCCTGGCGCCGTACCGGGGCCCGGCTGATCGGCGGCTGCTGCCGCATCGGGCCCGACCGCATCGCGGAACTGGCCCGGCAGGGCGGGCGGTCGGGCAGGTGACGGCGACTGCTCAGCTTTCGCAGCCGACGCCGTCGCCGTCGCGATCGAGGTGGCGGCCGTAGCCGGGCTCGCCGCGGTGGATGGGGGCCGCGCCCGCCGCTCTGACGGCAGCGCAGTTCCGGTACGAGATGCTCCCGCCGCCGCTGCTGCCCGTCCCGTCGTCCGGTGCCGGGGCGCTCGTCGGAGCGGCCGTCCGGGCGGGCGCGGGGGCGGGCGGCGCGGGGGCGACGGGCTCCGGTCGCAGGTTCGTTCCGGGTGTCGCGGGGCAGCCGGTGCCCGGCGCCGCCAGGTGCACGACCGGAGCGGCGCTCTGCGGCACGAGCGCGGCGCCTGCCGCCACGTCCTGGAAGCAGACGAGCCAACTCCCGTGATCGGTAGGGAGGGTGATGTCGTCGTAGGCGCTCAGGGCCTTGAGTTCGCCGCCGGTCAGATCCGCCACCGCCTTCTCCGCCTGCGCATAGGGCCATCCGACGGCGGAGGGCATCTGCGGTGCGGCGCTCGGCGTGGGTGTCGGCGCCGGCGTCGGGCTACTGCTCGGGGCGGAAGGGGCGGAGGCCGCCGCAGCGGCTTGGGGTGCGGCCTCGGTCCCGGTCTGCTTCGGCGGGTCCGGCAACAGCGGTATCAGGAACCAGACGCCGGACAGCACGGTGGCGAGGATCTTCTGCGACCGCTTCCACTGGCTCGTCCAGGCGAGCGCGATCCCCGCGGGCGGCAGCAGGACGAGCGCCGTGATGACCGTCGCGGGATGCTGCCACCAGCGCCGCGGGGGCCTGTGCGGGGGTGGGGAGGCGTAGGTGTGCGGTGCCGGGTACATGGCGCTCCTGGAGGCTGAACACGGTGCGGAGCGCGGAGCCTACCGAGAAGGTTGAAGATCGTACTTGTTTTCGCTCGAAATCCGTTGGCCCGAGGGCGGACCGACAGTCATGCTGAAGCGCATGTTCCTTACGATCACCACCACCGGGACCGCCGACAACCCGGCGACTGACCTGGGCTTTCTCCTGCACAAGCACCCGGATCGGGTGCGCGTGGAGAACCAGTCCCACGGCACCGCCCACGTCTTCTACCCGGAGGCCACGGCCCAGCGGTGTACGGCGGCCCTGCTGTTGGAGGTGGACCCCGTCGCGCTCGTCCGCCGCGGGAAGGGCAAGGGCCGGGGCGGGGCGCCTGACGCCGCGCTCGCCCAGTACGTCAACGACCGTCCGTACGCGGCCTCCTCGCTGCTCGCCGTCGCGCTCGGCGGGGTGTTCCGCACCGCCCTGAAGGGGCAGTGCGTCCTGCGCCCGGACCTCCCGGACCGGGTGCGCCCGCTGCGCATCGAGATCCCCGTGCTCCCCGCGCGCGGCGGCGCCGCGATGGTGCACCGGCTGTTCGACCCGCTCGGCTGGGACCTCGTACAGGCCGACGCCGTCCCGCTCGACGAGCAGTTCCCCGAGTGGGGGGAATCCCGCTACGTACGTCTCGTGCTGGAGGGCGAGCTGCGGCTTGCCGACGCCCTGCGGCAGCTCTATGTGCTCCTGCCGGTCCTCGACGATGCCAAGCACTACTGGATCGCCGCCGACGAGGTCGACAAACTGCTGCGCGCCGGGGACGGCTGGCTCGCGGCGCACCCCGAGAACGCGCTGATCAGCTCCCGCTACCTGGCCCGCCACAAGCGGCTGACCCAGGACGCCGTCGAGCGCCTGGAACTGCTCCGACTCGCCGAGTCCGACGGCAGCGAGGTCGAGGAGATCGACAACGCCGTCGACGAGACGCGCGACACGCAGGAGCGGCCCGTACCGCTCGCCGTGCGCCGCCGCGAGGCCGTCCTCGCCGCCCTGCGCGCCGCCGGAGCCCAGCGCGTGCTGGACCTCGGCTGTGGACAGGGGCAGTTGGTGCAGGCGCTGCTGGGGGACCCGGCGTACACCGAGATCGTGGGCATGGACGTCTCCGTGCGAGCCCTGACCATCGCCGCCCGGCGGCTGCGGCTGGAGCGGATGGGCGAGCGGCAGAGGTCGCGCGTCACGCTGCTCCAGGGCTCGCTCGCCTACACCGACAAGCGGCTGGCCGGCTACGACGCGGCCGTGCTGAGCGAGGTCATCGAACACCTGGACCTGGAGCGGCTGCCGGCGCTGGAGTACGCGGTGTTCGGCTCGGCCCGGCCCCGCACGGTCCTGGTCACCACCCCCAACGTCGAGTACAACGTCCGCTGGGAGACGCTGCCGGCCGGACACGTTCGGCACGGCGACCACCGTTTCGAGTGGACCCGCGAGGAGTTCCGCGCCTGGGCCGGCCAGGTCGCGGAGCGCTTCGGCTACACCGTCACCTACGTCCCCGTGGGCGACGACGACCCCGAGGTCGGGCCGCCGACGCAGATGGCCGTCTTCACCCGGGATACGGCCGGCGACACCGCAGCCACCAACGACTCCCCGAAGGAGGGCGAGGCAGCATGACCACCACCGCAACCCACCGCAGACTTCCCGTCACCGACCTGTCTCTCGTCGTCCTGATCGGGGCCACCGGGTCGGGCAAGTCCACGTTCGCCCGCAAGCACTTCAAGTCCACCGAGGTCATCTCCTCGGACTACTGTCGGGGTCTGGTCCGCGACGACGAGAACGACCAGAGCGCGAGCCGGGACGCCTTCGACGTCCTGCACTACATCGCCGGCAAGCGCCTGGCCGCCGGCCGGCTGACCGTCGTCGACGCGACCAGCGTCCAGGCGGACGCCCGCCGGCAGTTGGTCGCGCTCGCCCGCGAGCACGACGTGCTGCCCATCGCCATCGTCCTGGACATGCCCGAAGAGGTCTGCGCCACGCGCAACGCTGCCCGTCCCGACCGGGCCGGCCTGCCCCGCGCGGTCATCCAGAGGCACCGCCGCGACCTGCGCCGCTCCCTGCGCGGCCTGGAGCGCGAGGGTTTCCGCAAGGTGCACGTGCTGCGCTCCGTCGAGGAGGCGGAGACCGCCGAGGTCGTCCTGGAGAAGCGCTACAACGACCTCACCCACCTCTCCGGTCCCTTCGACATCGTCGGTGACATCCACGGATGCTCCTCCGAGCTGGAGACCCTGCTCGCCCAGCTCGGCTACGAGGACGGCGTCCACCCCGAGGGCCGCACGGCCGTTTTCGTCGGCGACCTCGTCGACCGCGGCCCCGACAGCCCGGGCGTCCTGCGCCGCGTGATGGGCATGGTCGCGTCCGGCAACGCCCTGTGCGTGCCGGGGAACCACGAGAACAAGCTCGGCCGGTACCTCAAGGGCTCCAAGGTCCAGCAGACCCACGGCCTCGCCGAGACCGTCGAGCAGCTCTCCCACGAGCCGCCGGAATTCGTCGAGGAGGTACGGGCCTTCCTCCGCGGCCTCGTCAGCCACTACGTCCTCGACGGCGGGAGGCTGGTGGTCTGTCACGCCGGCCTGCCCGAGAAATACCACGGCCGTACCTCCGGCCGGGTCCGCTCGCACGCCCTGTACGGGGAGACCACCGGCGAGACGGACGAGTTCGGGCTGCCCGTGCGCTACCCGTGGGCCGAGGACTACCGCGGCAAGGCGGCCGTCGTCTACGGCCACACACCGGTCCCGAACACCGCCTGGATCAACAACACCATCTGCCTCGACACCGGCGCCGTCTTCGGCGGCCGGATGACCGCCCTGCGCTGGCCCGAGCGTGAACTGGTCGACGTGCCGGCCGAAAAGGTCTGGTACGAGCCGGTCAGGCCGCTCGTCACCGACGTGCCCGGCGGCCATGACGGCCGCCCCGTCGACCTGGCCGACGTCCACGGCCGCCGTGTCGTCGAGACCCGGCACCTGGGCAACGTGGGCGTCCGTGAGGAGAACGCGGCCGCGGCCCTGGAGGTCATGAGCCGCTTCGCGGTGGACCCGCGGCTGGCCCCGTACCTGCCGCCCACCATGGCGCCGACCGCCACATCCCGTGAGGACGGCTACCTGGAGCACCCGGCGGAGGCCTTCGCCCAGTACCGCAAGGACGGCATCGCCCGGGTGGTGTGCGAGGAGAAGCACATGGGCTCCCGCGCCACCGTCCTGGTCTGCAAGGACGCCGGTGCCGCCCGCGAGCGGTTCGGTGTGGACGGCCCGACCGGATCCGTCTACACGCGCACCGGACGGCCCTTCTTCCACGACTCCGAGGTCACCGAGGAGGTCCTCGCACGGCTGCGCGCGGCGGTCACCGGCGCCGGGCTGTGGGAGGAGCTGGGCACCGACTGGCTGCTGCTCGACGGGGAACTCCTGCCCTGGTCGCTGAAGTCGGGTGGCCTGCTGCGCAGCCAGTACGCCGCTGTGGGCGCGGCCTCGCGCTCGGTCTTCCCGGACGTCCTCGGCGCACTGCAGGCGGCCGCTGCCCGAGGCGTTGACACCGGCGGCCTGCTGGAGCGCCAGCGCGGCCGGGCCGAGGACGCGGCGGCCTTCACCGACGCCTACCGCCGCTACTGCTGGAGCACCGACGGGCTGGAGGGCGTGCGGTTCGCACCGTTCCAGGTGCTGGCCTCGGCCGGGCGGTCGCTGGCCGCCGTACCGCACGACCGGCAGCTGGCGTGGCTGGACCGGCTGGTCGAGTCCGACGACCCGGGCACGCCGGGCGGCACCGGCCTGCTGCGCCGCACCGGCCGGATCGTGGTGGACACCGGGGACGAGGACTCCGTACGGGCCGGCACCGACTGGTGGCTGGAGCTGACGGCCGCCGGCGGCGAGGGCATGGTCGTCAAGCCGCTCCAGGCCTACGCCAGGGACGGCCGGGGCCGGCTGGTCCAGCCCGGGGTCAAGGTCCGCGGACGGGAGTACCTGCGGATCATCTACGGCCCGGAGTACACGCGCCCGCAGCAGCTGGAGCGCCTGCGGGAGCGGTTCCTCGGGCACAAGCGCTCGCTCGCGCTGCGGGAGTACGCGCTGGGACTGGAGGCACTGGACCGGCTGGCGGCCGAGGAGCCGCTCTGGCGGGTCCACGAGCCGGTCTTCGCGGTCCTCGCCCTGGAGTCGGAGCCGGTCGACCCGCGGCTGTGACGGCGCCGGCGGCCGCCCGCGGCCGCCGGCGTAAAGGCGGAGCCCCCGTAGGGCCCCGAATTAGGTCGTATGGGGGAACTTTCGCGGAGAACGCCGGGAAAACCACCGGCGGGATCGTTCATCCAGGGCAGCGGAATGACCGCGACCCTGGAAGGACGGAACGTCACCTATGAAGATGACCGCGCGCGGAAGCATTGCGGCGCTCTTGACCTGTATGGCCGCGGCCGGCGTGGCCACCCCGGCGGCGGCGGACGGGGTGCCGGTGGGTGTGCCGCTCGAAGGTGTGGAGAGCACGACGGGCCTGGACGTGCCGCGGATCGCGACCGCGGTGCCGCTGCCGGTCGTCGGAGCGCCCGAAGCCCCTCGCATGCACAAGGGCGACATGCTTCCCACGCCGCTGCTCCCGGCGGTCCCGATCGCCACCGAGCTCGGCGGGACGTTGGTCACCTCCCCGCTGCCCAACCTGGCGGGCCGGCCGGAGACGGACGGCGAGGGCTCCTTGGAGTCGCCCGCCACCACCGTGCGCACCCGCACCCCGGGCGCGGTCGTCGGATCCCCGCTCACGATGCCCGACGGGTCCAACTTCGGTCTGCCGAACCTGACCACGCCCAAGCTGGGTCTGCTCACGCCGGAGATCACGGGAGCGCCGGAGGCGCTTCTCGGTGTCGCCGGGCCCCGCTGAGCCGAGGCCACCGCAAAAGGCCGCCCGGTCTGCGAACGTGTACGGCATGGGATTCCACGTCGACTCCGAGACCGGGCGGCTTCGCCGCGTCATCCTCCACCGGCCCGACCTGGAGCTGAAGCGGCTCACGCCGAGCAACAAGGACGCGCTCCTCTTCGACGACGTGCTGTGGGTGCGCAGGGCGCGCCAGGAGCACGACGGCTTCGCGGACGTGCTGCGGGACCGGGGCGTGGAGGTCCACCTCTTCGGGGACCTGCTGTGCGAGGTCCTGGGCGTCCCCGAGGCCCGGCGCCTGGTCCTCGACCGGGTGTTCGACGAGAAGGAGTACGGGCCGCTCGCCACCGACCACCTGCGGTCGGCGTTCGACGGTCTGGCCTCGGCGGAGCTGGCGCAGGCGCTGGTCGGTGGGATGACCAAGCGGGAGTTCCTGGAACGGCACGCCGAGCCGGTGTCGGTGCGCTTCCACGCCCTGGACCTGGACGATTTCCTGCTCGGGCCGCTGCCCAACCACCTCTTCACCCGCGACACCTCCGCCTGGATCTACGACGGGGTCTCGATCAACGCGATGCGCTGGCCCGCCCGGCAGCGCGAGACCGTCCACTTCGAGGCGATCTACCGGCATCACCCGCTTTTCACCAGCTCCGGCGCCTTCCACTATTGGTCCCAGGGGCAGGCGGACTACCCCTCGACGATCGAGGGCGGGGACGTCCTGGTCATCGGCAACGGAGCGGTGCTGATCGGCATGAGCGAGCGGACCACGCCGCAGGCGGTGGAGATGCTCGCGCGGGGCCTGTTCGCCGCAGGGTCGGCGAGGTGCATCGTGGCCCTCGACATGCCGAAGCATCGGGCCTTCATGCACCTGGACACCGTGATGACGATGGTCGACGGAGATACGTTCACTCAGTACGCGGGGCTCGGCATGCTCCCCTCGTACACGATCGAGCCCGGTGACGGGGGCAGCGAGCTGAAGGTGACCGACCACCCCGCCGAGCACATGCACCGGGCCATCGCGGCCGCGCTCTCGCTCGACTCGATCCGGGTGCTGACCGCCACGCAGGACGTGCACTCGGCGCAGCGCGAGCAGTGGGACGACGGGTGCAACGTGCTCGCCGTGGAGCCGGGTGTGGTCGTCGCCTACGAGCGGAACGTGACCACCAACACGCACCTGCGCAAGCAGGGCATCGAGGTGATCGAGATCCCGGGCAGCGAGCTGGGGCGGGGTCGCGGTGGACCGCGCTGCATGAGTTGTCCCGTGGAGCGAGACGCCGTCTGAGCGGCGGGGCCGGTTGCGGGCCGGTTGCGGGGCCGGGGCGGATCGGGGGCGGATCCGGGAGAGGTCACACCGCCATTCTGTATATGAATGCAGTGGGTCGTATAGACTTCCAGCATCCCCTGTTACCGTGACGCTGGAGCGACCTCATGGCCCCCGACCTCAAAGGCCGCAGTTTTCTCAAGGAGCTGGACTTCACGGCCGCCGAGTTCCGCGGCCTGATCGAGCTCGCCGCCGATCTGAAGGCGGCCAAGAAGGCCGGCGTCGAGCAGCGCCTCCTGCGGGGCAGGAACATCGCCCTGATCTTCGAGAAGACATCGACGCGCACCCGCTGCGCCTTCGAGGTCGCCGCCGCGGACCAGGGAGCCCACACCGTCTACCTCGACCCGGCCGGCTCCCAGATGGGGCACAAGGAGTCGGTCCGGGACACCGCGCGGGTCCTCGGCCGGATGTTCGACGGGATCGAGTACCGGGGCGACAGTCAGGAGGCCGTCGAGGAGCTCGCCACGCACTCCGGCGTGCCGGTCTTCAACGGCCTCACCGACGACTGGCACCCCACCCAGATGCTGGCCGACCTGCTGACGATGACCGAGCACAGCGTCAAGCCCCTGGACCGGATCGCCTTCGCGTACCTCGGCGACGCCCGCTTCAACATGGGCAACTCGTACCTCGTGACGGGCGCCCTGCTCGGCATGGACGTACGGATCGTCGCGCCCCGGAGCTACTGGCCCGCCGAGCCCGTGGTGGCCGCGGCGCGCAGGCTCGCGGCGGACAGCGGTGCGCGGATCACCCTGACCGAGCAGGTCGCCGAGGGTGTCGCCCAGGTCGACTTCGTGGTCACGGACGTGTGGGTGTCCATGGGGGAGCCCAAGGAGGTCTGGGATGAGCGGATCGAGGCCCTGTCCCCGTACGCCGTCACCATGGACGTCCTGCGGGCCACCGGGAACCCGGACGTGAAGTTCATGCACTGCCTGCCGGCCTTCCACGACCTGGGCACCAAGGTGGCCCGGGAGATCCACCAGCGACACGGGCTCGACTCGCTGGAGGTGACGGACGAGGTGTTCGAGTCGGAGCACTCCGTGGTCTTCGACGAGGCCGAGAACCGGCTGCACACCATCAAGGCGGTCCTCGTCGCCACCCTCGGCCGCCCGGGCCCGGGTGACGCATAGTCATACGCGGCGCGTCGGGTGCCGGGGCCGGGCGGGCGGCGACCCTCGGGCGAGCCCCTGCCGGAGGCTCACCGGGTGGACGCCTGCTCTTGCGTTTCTCTGACGGTAGTCACGATCTGGTGATAGCGTGGGTGGTGTGAGCCCTTTCACCGGTTCCACACCAGCGACCGAACGGTGGCACCACCTCCGGGTCACCCGGCGGGACGGCGTCGCCACCGTCACCTTCGACCGCCCCGAGAAGATCAACGCGCTCACCTTCGGCGCCTACGCCGACCTGCGCGATCTCCTCGCCGAACTGTCCCGCGAGCGCTCCGTGCGCGCCCTCGTCCTGGGCGGCGAGGGACGGGGCTTCTGTTCCGGCGGTGACGTCGACGAGATCATCGGCGCCACCCTCGCCATGGACACGGCCCAGCTCCTCGACTTCAACCGGATGACCGGCCAGGTCGTCCGCGCGATCCGGGAGTGCCCCTTCCCGGTGATCGCGGCCGTGCACGGGGTGGCTGCCGGAGCCGGCGCCGTCCTCGCGCTCGCCGCGGACTTCCGGATCGCCGACCCCACCGCGCGCTTCGCCTTCCTCTTCACCCGCGTCGGCCTCTCCGGCGGCGACATGGGCGCCGCCTACCTGCTGCCCCGCGTCGTCGGCCTCGGCCACGCCACCCGCCTGCTCATGCTCGGCGAGCCCGTCCACGCGCCCGAAGCCGAGCGGATCGGCCTGCTCAGCGAACTCACCGAGGAGGGCAAGGCCCATGTGCGGGCCGCCGAACTCGCCGCCCGCCTCGCCGCGGGCCCCTCCCTCGCCCACGCACAGACCAAGGCGCTGCTCACGGCCGAACTCGACATGCCGCTGGCCGCCTCCGTTGAGCTGGACGCGGCCACCCAGGCCCTGCTGATGAACGGCCAGGACTACGCGGAGTTCCACGCGGCCTTCACCGGGAGGCGGCCGCCGGAGTGGAAGGGCAGGTAGCGCCATGCCCCTCGGCAGCGCATTGCGGGTCGCCGTCGTCGGCGGCGGACCGGGAGGGCTGTACACCGCCGCGCTCCTGGCCCGCCGGGGCCACGCCGTGGAGGTGTGGGAGCGCAACGCCCCGGACGACACCTTCGGCTTCGGCGTCGTGCTCTCCGACGAGACCCTCGGTGGCATCGAACGGGCCGACACCACCGTCCACGCCGCCCTGAGCGCGGAGTTCGTGCGCTGGGACGACATCGACGTCGTGCACCGGGGACGGCTGCTGACCTCGGGCGGTCACGGCTTCGCGGCCATCGGACGGCGCCGGCTCCTGGAGATCCTGCACGAGCGCTGCGCCGGGCTCGGCGTCCGGCTCCGCTTCCGCACCGCGGCTCCGGACGTCGCCGAGCTGCGCGCCTCCCACGACCTGGTGGTCGCGGCGGACGGCGTGCACAGCGCGATCCGCGACGCCGATGCCGCGCACTACCGGCCGACCTTGACCGCGGGCCGCTGCCGCTACATCTGGCTCGCCGCCGACTTCGCCTTCGAGGCCTTCCGCTTCGAGATCGCGGAGACCGAGCACGGAGTCGTGCAACTGCACGCCTACCCCTACGCGGCCGACGCCTCCACCGTCATCGTGGAGATGCGCGAGGAGGTCTGGCGGTCGGCCGGCCTCGACCTCTGCGACGAGGACGAATCGGCGGCCCGCTGCGCCAAGATCTTCAGCGAGGCCCTGCGCGGCCGGCCCCTGCACGGCAACCGCTCCGCCTGGACCCAGTTCCGCACCGTCGTCAACGAGCACTGGTCCCACGGCAACGTGGCGCTCGTCGGCGACGCCGCGCACACCGCCCACTTCTCCATCGGATCCGGCACCAAACTCGCCGTCGAGGACGCCCTCGCCCTCGCCGAAGCGCTGGACGCTGCCGAAGGGGACGTACCGGCCGCCCTCGCCGCCTACGAGGCGGCCCGTCGCCCCGCCGTCGCCAGCACCCAGCGGGCCGCGGCCGCCAGCAGCCGCTGGTTCGAGGAACTCGCCGGATACGCGGACCAGCCCGCCCGGCAGTTCGCCTTCAACCTCCTCACCCGTAGCCGCCGCGTCACGCACGACAACCTGCGGCTGCGCGACGAACGGTTCACCCGCGCCGTGGAACGCGACTTCGGCTGCCCCGACGCGTCCACCCCGCCCATGTTCACCCCGCTCGCCCTGCGCGGCCTGACCCTGCGCAACCGGGTCGTCGTCTCACCCATGGACATGTACTCGGCCGAGGAAGGCGTGCCCGGCGACTTCCACCTCGTCCACCTCGGCGCACGGGCCCTCGGCGGAGCCGGGCTCGTGATGACCGAGATGGTCTGCGTCAGCGAAGAGGGCCGCATCACTCCCGGCTGCGCCGGCCTCTACACCCAGGAGCAGGCCGACGCCTGGCGGCGGATCACCGATTTCGTCCACACCGCTGCGCCCGGCACCGCCCTCGGCGTCCAGCTCGGCCACGCCGGCCGCAAGGGCTCGACCAAGGTCATGTGGGAAGGCATGGACGACCCCCTCCCGGACGGCAACTGGCCGCTGGTGGCCGCCTCCGCACTGCCCTACCGGCCGGGCGTCTCCGCCCTGCCGCGCGCCCTGGAGCGGGCGGACCTGACCGCACTGCGCTCCGACTTCGCGGCGGCCGCCGTCCGCGCCGCCGACTGCGGCTTCGACCTGCTCGAACTGCACTGCGCCCACGGCTACCTGCTCTCCGGCTTCCTCTCGCCGCTGACCAACCACCGCACCGACGCCTACGGCGGCTCCCTGGAGAACCGGCTGCGCTTCCCGCTGGAGGTCTTCGACGCCGTCCGCGCGGTCTGGCCCGTCGAGCGCCCCATGACCGTGCGTCTGTCGGCCACCGACTGGGCGCCCGGCGGCACCACGGCGGAGGAGGCGGTGGAGATCGCCGCGGCGTTCGCCGCCCGCGGCGCGGACGCCATCGACGTCTCCACCGGCCAGGTCGTCGCGGACGAGGCCCCCGAGTACGGGCGCTCGTACCAGACCCCGTACGCCGACCGGATCCGCAACGCGCTCGGCGTCCCCGTCATCGCCGTCGGGGCCATCTCCTCCTGGGACGACGTCAACTCCCTGCTGCTGGCCGGCCGGGCGGACCTGTGCGCCCTCGGCCGCCCCCACCTCTACGACCCCCACTGGACCCTGCACGCGGCCGCCGACCAGTCCTACGAAGGCCCGGCCGCCCCCTGGCCCGCCCCCTACCGCGCCGGCAGCCGCAAACCCCCGACGGGCCGCGGCTGACGGCCCGGCCGCGACCGGTTCAGGCCGGGACGATCCGGGCCCGGTCCTCGACCGGCCGGTAGCCCAGCCGCAGGTAGACGCCGTTGCTCGTCGGGTTGGCGAGATCCGTGAAGAGGACGACCTCCGCGGCGCCGGCCGCGTACGCCGCCTCGCTCACCGCGTGGGTGACGCCGGCGGCGTACCCGCGGCCCCGGAACCGGGGCGGGGTGAACACCGGCCCGACGCGGGAGGTGGAGCCGACCGGACGGGAGAAGGACGCCAGCGAGACAGGGGCGCCGCCGTCCTCCCACAGCAGCAGCCCGCCGTACGAGAGCCGGTCGCGCACCTGCGCCTCGGAAGAGCCGGCCGGTATCCCCACCTCGGCGTGGAACGCCTCCAGCCACTCGACGAGCAGCGCGAGATCGGCTTCGGTGGCGACCCGCGCCCGGCCGTCCGGGGAGGGCTGCGGGGCGACCAGCCCGGCCAGCCGGTAGAGCCGCTGCTCCTCGGCGATGACCGTGGACCGGCCCCAGGCCTGTGCCAGGGCCTCCGCGTCCGGACGGCGGGCGGTGATCCCCCGGAGCCCGGCCAGCAGCGGCTCGGCGGTGAGTGCGTCGCCCAGCGCGCGCACCGCCTCCTCGGGCAGCGCGCCGAGCTGCAGCGGATGCGGCGGGGTGCACACCAGAGCGCCGGAGACGGCGCCGTCGGGACCGGTCCACCAGCCGAAGACGGGGGCCTCGGGGCCGAAGGCGTGCAGCCCGCGCCGCTCCAGCGCGTCGGCCACGCTCAGCAGCAGGGTGTTGGGCACGGGCCGCGCGGCCACGGCCGGGCCGGCCGCGGTCCGGTAGGCGGCCAGGTCGGAAGTGAAGGTCCAGGTCATGGCTCATCCTGCCGCGGCCGTGCCGCCGCGCGCACCGGCATTTCCCGTGAGCAGCGCGCCCGGCAGCGGCGCTCGGAGCACGCGGTCCGGCCTACAGCTCCACGAACTCCGCCCCGATGTCCCGCAGCCGGGCGTGGAGTTCGGCGAAGACGGCCGCCGACCGGTCGCCCGGCCAGCCCGCCGGGAGCAGCTCGCGCGGCAGGCCCGGGTCGGCGTACGGCAGGCGGCGCCAGCTGTCCAGTGCGAGGAGGTAGCCGCGGTAGGCATCCTCCGGTGTCGGCCGCGGGCCCGACTGGAGGGCGCGCAGGGCCGGTTCGTGCAGATCGAGGAACTCCTCGTGCTGCTTGGCCAGCGAGGCCAGGTCCCACCAGCGGGCCACCGCCTCGGCGGCCGGGGCGAAGCCGAGGTGACTGCCGCGGAACAGCTCCACGTACGGCGTCAGGCGCAGCCGCTCCAGCGTGTGCGCGGTCTCCTCCGCCAGCCGGGCGGGGGCGATCCACACGCCCGGCGCCACCGCCCCGAAGCCGAGGCCGGCCAGCCGGGAGCGCAGCAGGTGCCGCTTGGCCCGCTCCTGCTCGGGTACGGAGAAGACCGCCACCAGCCATGCGTCCGACGGCTGCGGGCCGCCGTAGATGCGGCGGTCGCCGTCGTCCAGCAGCCGGCGCGCCTCTGCGGAGAGCCCGTACGCCGCCGAGCCGTCCGCGGCGCGCGCCGGCAGCAGGAAGCCGCGCCGCTTGAGCCGGGACACCGAGGAGCGGACCGACGGGGCGTCGACTCCGGCCGCGCCCAGCAGGCGTACCAGCGCGGACACCGGGACCGGGCCCTCGAAGGCCCGCCCGTAGGCTCCGTAGAACGTGACGATCAGGGATCGCGGAGTGTGCTGCTCGACCACGGCTTCACTCTAGGGGGTGTCCCGGCGGTCGGGCCCGGATCCTTGATCGCGCAGCCGGAAGCGCTGGAGCTTGCCCGTGGCGGTCCGGGGGAGCGCGGGCAGGAAGACGAAGGAGCGCGGGCACTTGTGCGGGGCCAGTTCCGCCCGCATGAAGGTGCGCAGGGCGTCCTCCGTCAGGACGGCCCCTTCACGGGGGACGGTGTACGCCACGACGATCTGCCCGCGTCGTTCGTCCGGGCGGCCCACGACCGCGGCCTCCACCACGTCCGGGTGGCGCAGCAGGGCCTCCTCCACCTCCGGGCCGGCGATGTTGTAGCCCGCGGAGATGATCATGTCGTCGGCCCGGGCGACGTAGCGGAAGTAGCCGTCCGGGTCGCGCACGTAGGTGTCGCCGGTCAGGTTCCAGCCGTCCCGCACGTACTCCGCCTGCCGGGGATCGGCCAGATAGCGGCAGCCCACCGGGCCGCGCACGGCCAGCAGCCCCGGCTCGCCGTCCGGGACCGGACGTCCGGACCGGTCCACGACGCGCGCCTGCCAGCCGGGCACCACCCGGCCGGTCGTGCCGGGGCGGATGTCCTCGTCGGCGGCGGAGATGAAGATGTGCAGCAGCTCGGTCGCCCCGATGCCGTTGATCACGCGCAGACCGGTGCGCTCGTACCAGGCCTTCCAGGTGGCCGCGGGCAGGTTCTCCCCGGCCGAGACGCAGCGGCGCAGTGCGGACAGGTCGTACATGCCCACGTCGTACGGGCCGAGGGCGTCCAGCATCGTCCGGTAGGCGGTGGGCGCGGTGAACAGCACCGTCACCCGGTGCTCCGCGAGCGCGGGCAGCAGCCGGCGCGGCACCGCGTCCTCCAGCAGCAGCGCGCAGGCGCCGGCGCGCAGCGGGAAGACGACGAGTCCGCCCAGGCCGAAGGTGAAGCCGAGGGGCGGGCTGCCCGCGAACACGTCGTCGGGGCGGGGCCGCAGCACATGGCGGGAGAAGGTGTCGGCGACGGCGAGCAGGTCGCGGTGGAAGTGCATGCAGCCCTTGGGCCGCCCGGTGGTGCCGGAGGTGAAAGCGATCAGGGCGACGTCGTCGGCGGAGGTCGCGGCGGCGGGGAAGGGCTTGCCCCGGTGCGCCCGCGCCAGGCGGAGCAGGTCGTCCTCGGCGCCGCCGCCGTAGGCGGTGATCCGCAGCCCCGGCACCTCGGCCTTCACGAGGTCGTCCAGGACGTCCGCGTGGCACAGGGCGTGCCGCACCTGGGCCATCTCGCACACGGTAGCCAGCTCCTGCGCGCGCTGCTGGGGCAGCACGGTGACGGCCACCGCGCCCGCCTTCATGACCGCGAGCCAGCAGGCGGCGAGCCAGGGGCCGGTGGGGCCGCGCAGGAGCACCCGGTTGCCGGGGACGACGCCGAGGTCGCAGGTCAGCACGTGGGCGAGGCCGTCCACGCGGTCGCGCAGCCCGCCGTACGTCCACACCTCGCCGGCGCCGTCGCGGAGGGCCGGACGGTCGGCGCCCTCGGGGCCGAACCGGGCGATGGTCGCGTCGAGCAGCTCGGCCCCGCAGTTCAGCCGGTCCGGATAGGCCAGTTCGGGCAGATCGAAGAGGAGCTCCGGCCAGGCCTGCGCGGGTGGCAGATGGTCGCGCGCGAAGGTGTCGACGTGAGCGGAAGGCTTGAGGTCCAAGGCGGGTTCGCCCCCCTTGCAGCGGTCCGGAGTGGGGTGGGGCCGGCCGTGCGGTCGTTTCTCCCGGCGACCGCCGGGAGGTACTCCAAGGAGCGTATCGTGATGGTGACGGCAGTCAACAGGACGCGATAGAAGCGGGGGCATTCGGATGACCGGATTCGCGCTCGGGGCGGACCAGGAGGAGTGGTGCGCGCGGTGGCGCGCACTGGCGGCGGAGCGACTGAGGCCGCTGGCGGAGAAGGGGGAGCCGGGCAGGGTCAACCGGCCCCTGCTGGCGGCGCTGGGTGAGCTGGGCCTGCTGGAGCGGGTGTTCTCCGCGGGTGCGCTGGAGCTGTGCCTGCTGCGGGAGTCCCTCGCCTACGGCTGTACGGAGGCAGAGACCGCGCTGGCCCTCCAGGGCCTGGGGGCGCACCCGGTCCTGCGGTCGGGCACCGAGGCGCAGAAGGAGCGGTGGCTGCCCGCGGTACGGGCCGGGCGGGCCGTGGCGGCCTTCGCGCTGAGCGAGCCGGGGGCGGGTTCGGACGCGGCGGCGCTGGCGCTGGCCGCGGTTCCGGACGCGGCGGCCGGGCGCGGCGGCTGGCGGCTGACCGGTGAGAAGTGCTGGATCTCCAACGCCCCCGAAGCGGATTTCTACACCGTGTTCGCCCGGACGGGTGAAGGGCCGGGGGCGAAGGGGGTGTCGGCCTTCCTGGTCCCCGCGGACCGCGAGGGTCTCGGCGGGGAGCCGCTGGACATGCTCTCCCCGCATCCCATCGGGTCCCTGAGCTTCGACGGGGTTCCGGTGGGACGGCAGGACCTGCTCGGCGAGCCGGGGCGGGGTTTCCGCGTCGCCATGGACACCCTGAACCTCTTCCGGCCCAGCGTCGGCGCGTTCGCGGTGGGCATGGCCCGGGCCGCGCTGGACGCGACCCTCGCGCACACGGCCGGGCGGACCGCGTTCGGCGGAACGCTGAGCGACCTCCAGGCGGTGGCGCACCGGGTGGCCGAGATGGCCACCCGCACCGAGGCGGCCCGGCTGCTCGTCTATGCGGCGGCCGGTGCCTGCGACCGGGGCGGGGCGGACGTGCCGCGGCGGGTGGCGATGGCGAAGCTGCTGGCCACGGAGACGGCGCAGTACGTCGTGGACCACGCGGTCCAGCTGCACGGCGCGGTCGCCCTGCGTCGGGGGCACCTGCTGGAACACCTCTACCGGGAGGTGCGGGCACCGCGGATCTACGAGGGGGCGAGCGAGGTGCAGCGCACGATCATCGCGAAGGAGCTGTACGGGGCGCTGGGCGCGGAGGTGGCCGGGCGATGAGCCTCGACCGGATCAACCCGGCGGAACTCTCGCCGGCCACGGGCTTCTCCCACGCGGTGGCGGCCACGGGCTCGCGGCTGGTGTTTCTGGCGGGGCAGACCGCGCTGGACGGCGCGGGCAAGGTGGTGGGGGAGACTCTTCCGGAGCAGTTCGAGACGGCGCTGGCCAACCTCCTGTCGGCCCTGGCCGCGGCCGGCGGAGCCCCGGCGGACCTGGCCCGGGTGACGGTGTACGCGGTCGACGTGGCCGCGTACCGCAGCCACGCGGCCGAACTGGGCCGCATCTGGCGGCGGGCGGCGGGCCGTGACTATCCGGCGATGGCCGTCATCGGCGTGGTCCGCCTCTGGGACGACCAGGCCCTGGTCGAACTCGACGGCACGGCGGTCCTCCCGTAGCGGCGTTCCCGATCGTGTCCCTGCGGGGTGCGGGGACGCGGCGGCGGGACGACGGGACGGTGCTCTGCCGTCGGCCGCCCCGGCCCGGCGGTCCAGCCCCGCATGCCGCACGTCCCGCCGGGAACGGCACCGAACCGCTCGGCGCCGGCTGTCGACGGGCCATCGAGGTGACGGTCGGTGGGCCCAGCTGGTTCAGGCGTGGCCGTCCTCCAGGAGGCCGGACATCCACTCCTCGATGCCGGCGACCGTGCGCGGCAGTGCGCCCGACATCAGCCGGGCGCCGTCCGCCGTGATCACCAGGTCGTCCTCGATGCGGACGCCGATGCCCCGCAGCGGTGCGGGGAGGGTCTCGTCGTCGGGCTGGAGGTACAGGCCCGGCTCGACCGTCAGGACCTGGCCCTCCTCCAGGACTCCGTCCAGGTACGTCTCGGCCCGGGCCTTCGCGCAGTCGTGCACGTCGAGCCCCAGCATGTGGCCGCTGCTGCACAGGGTGTACCGCCGGTGGAGGTCGCCCTCGGCGTTCTTCAGGACGCCCCACTCGGCCAGGCCTTCGGCGATCACCCGCATCCCGGCGCGGTGGAAGTCCCCGAAGCGCGCCCCGGGGCGCAGTGCCGCGATGCCCGCCTCCTGGGCGGCCAGCACCAGTTCGTAGACCTGCCGCTGGACGGGTGAGAAGCGGCCCGACAGCGGGAGGGTGCGGGTGATGTCCGCGGTGTAGAGGGTGTCCGTCTCCACGCCCGCGTCCAGGAGGAGCAGTTCGCTCCCGTCCAGCCGGCCGTCGTTGCGGATCCAGTGCAGGGTGCACGCGTGGGCGCCCGACGCGGCGATCGTCTCGTAGCCGGTGCCGTTGCCCTCGGCCCGGGCGCGCAGGCCGAAGACCCCCTCGATCCACCGTTCCCCGCGCGGGTGCGCCAGGGCCTGCGGCAGGGACCGTACGACGTCCTCGAATCCCGCCGTCGTGTGGTCGACGGCCAGTTGCAGCTGCTCTACCTCCCAAGCGTCCTTGACCAGGCGCAGTTCCGACAGTGCCGCGGCGAGTTCCGGGTCGGTGGCCGCGTTGCGGCCTTCCGGCGGGCCGAGCGGATCGAGGCGTGTGCAGCGGATCCCGGTCAGGCGCTCCGCCTCGGCGAGGTCCGGACGGCGCCCCACCCAGAACTCCCCGTACCGGCGGTCCCGGTAGAACTCCCCGTCCCCGTCGGCTCGCGGCGAGCGAGGTCGCAGGTGGAGCACGGCCTCGTGCGCGTGTGGACCCGACGGCTCCATGACCAGTACGTGCCCCGCCTGGTCCTCCCCGGTGAGGCCGGTCAGCCAGGCGTACGCGCTGTGCGGGCGGAAGCGGTGGTCGCAGTCGTTGGAGCGGACCGTCAGCTCGCCCGCGGGGACGATCAGCCGCTCGCCCGGGAAGCGGGCCGAAAGCCGCGCCCGGCGGGCCGGGGTGACGTCGTGTGCCGCGACCCGCGCGGAGGGAGGGAGCGGGGAGGGTGCCCAGCCGCCCGCCATGAACCGGGACAACTCCGGTGACACCGGACGGTCGTGGCTGCCCGTGTTGAGGTGGGCGGGGGATTCGGTCACGGGGGCTCCTTCATAGAAGACGCGAACTGGTGGGCGCATAGGTCTTGTCAGTGCAATTTCACATTACTATGTTACAGCTCACACCGCGGCACGTTAATCCCCGTCAAACGCCGCGTGACGCAGGGCAGTTCACGCACCACCCCCCACCTCACCCTCTCCGAACAGGAGTTCTCGGTGCTCAAGCACAGAGCTGTGCGCTCTTCCCTCCTCGCCTCCGCCATTGCGGTGACCCTCCTCGCCACCGCGGCGCAGGGCACCACGCAGGCCGCCGAGTCCGCGGCCCCCCGCCGCCTTCACGGGCGCTCAGGCCGCCGCAACCGCCGCCGCGGGCCCCCGGCCCCACGGGGAACCCCTTCGACGAGGTCGACCGCTTCGCCGAGGCCAAGGACAACGCCCCCGCCCCCGCCCCGGCCCCGGGCGGGCTGAACCTCTCCGGCCAGGTGCCCGGCGCGGCCCCCGCCGGCGGGTCGGTCCAGGAGCTGGAGAAGCGGGGCAAGGCGGCCGCGTTGTCACCCACCGCGAAGAGCGTCGCCGCAGGCGTCCCCTGCACCCTCGACGGGATCACGAACCTCACGCCCGAGCAGTTCGCCGACTTCCTCGCCGACCAGGCGGTCCTGGCCGACGGCTGCCTGCGCGGACTGATCTGGACCTGGGACGCCCGCCTGGCCCCGGTCATGTCGGACGCGCACGTCCAGGCCGTGTCCCGCCGGATATCCGCCCTGGCCGCCGCCCACGACGGCCGCAACTCCTCCCACCTGGAGGAGATGTTCACGTACCTGCACGCCGTCGCCTACCACGACTTCTCACGCGACGAGATCGATATCACCGACGCCCCGACGGTCGCCGCGATACGCGAGGCCATCGACGCCTTCGGAGGCGCGGCGCGGACCTTCGACGTCACTCCCGCCAACGCCCGCACCCTGCGCGAGGCCCTCTATGCCGCCGGCCCCGGCCTGCGCCAGCACCAGCTCGGCCTGGTGCGAAAGGTCCTGGCCACCATGGACCCGGCCCACCCGGCCACCCACCTGGACCCCGCGTGGGCGGGCGCCGTGCTCGCCGCGCTCTCCACCAACTACCTCGGCGTCTACCCGGGCAACCAGGACACCGCCTTCCACGCGGCCGTGGCCGCCGACCCCGCCTACCGTGCCGCCTTCAAGGCCTTCTCCGGCTACACGCACCTCAAGGGCACGGCCAACGCCTGGGTGGTGCGCGACGCGCTCAGCGAGTACGCCCGCTTCGGCCAGGTCGAGGGCCTGCGCGACCCGATCGTCGCCGACCTCGGCGCGATGCTCGGCTCCCTGAAGGCCGGCTTCGGCGACGGCAGCGAGCCGTGGGCCAAGGTCGTCTCCTGGCTCAACTTCTACGAGGCCTGCACGCCGTACGGGGTGTGCCGGGAGGACATCGAGAAGCAGCTGTTCCCCTACACCTACACCTACGACAACGGCGCCATCAAGGTCCGCACCGGCCTCGACCGGGCCACCGTCGACCAGCTCTACTACGCCAGCAAGCAGGTCAAGGCCCAGTACCACCGCGTCCTGGGGACCGACCAGCCGCTCGCGGGCGACCCCAACGCCACCCTGAACATCGTGCTCTACGGCTCCCGCGCCGACTACGTGAACTACCACCCGATCCTGACCGGCTACGACACCAACAACGGCGGCATCTACATCGAGAACGGCGCCACCTTCTACACCTACCAGCGCCGCGTCCCGCAGGACTCCTCCCTCACCCTTGAGGAGCTCTTCCGCCACGAGTACACGCACTACCTCAACGGCCGCTTCGCCGTCCCCGGCTTCTTCGGCCAGGGCCCCTGGTACGAGAGCGACCGCACGACCGCCATGGACGAGGGCACGGCCGAGTTCTTCGACGGCGCCACCCGCGACAACGGCATCGCCGTCCGCAAGTCCCTGGTGAAGAGCATCATCAGCGACACGGCCGGCGGTGGCCCGCGCATGACCGTCGAGCAGCTGCTGAACGCCACCTACGCCGGCGACGGCTTCCGCTTCTACAGCTACGCCGGCACCTTCTTCGAGTTCCTGTGGACCGAGAAGCCCTCGCTGTTGCGCGAGATGTACACCCACCTGCGCGCCGACGACGTCGCGGCGTACGACGCCTGGCGCCACCGGATGGGGGCCGACACCTACCTCCAGCGCGACTACGACCGCTTCCTGGACGCACAGATCGCCAAGGTCGATCAGCTCTTCGTGCCGAACACCTCCTTCACCCCCAACGATCAGCTGCGCGACTCGGCGCTCGCCTCGGTGAAGTCGTCCTTCGCCGCGGCCACCTACAACACCCCGGACTGCGTGGAGAACGGCGACCCGGGCAAGCGCCGCTTCACCTGCACGGGCCGGATCACCGCGAACCTGAAGAACTGGCGCAGCGACGACCAGAACTTCAAGGACATGTCGGAGACGGTCGACTACTTCATCCTCGACCGGGCGGGCGCCGCCTCCAACAACCTCGCCGACATGAACTGCTCCTTCGGTCCGCCGGAGATCTGGAGCAACAAGGTCGCCGCGACGTCGAGCTACAGCTGTGAGGGGCCGCTGCGCAGCTGACGGGTACCGGACCGGTCCCGCGCCCGAGGAGGGCGCGGGACCGGTCTGGGCAGGCACTAAAGAATGTGACATATTACTGTCGTGCTCAAGAGACATCCTCTGGACGTCGTGATCATCGGTGCCGGCGTCGTCGGAGCGGCCTGCGCCTACTACGCGGCCCGCGCCGGACTCTCCGTGGCCGTCGTCGACCGCGGGCCCGTCGCGGGCGGCACCACCGGCGCCGGCGAAGGCAACCTGCTCGTCTCCGACAAGGAGGCGGGCCCCGAACGCGACCTCGCCCTGCTCTCCGCGCGGTTGTGGACGCAACTGGCCGAGGTCCTCCCGCGGGAGGTCGAGTACGAGCCCAAGGGCGGGCTCGTCGTCGCCCCGGACGAGGCCACCGTGAAGGCCCTGCGGAGCTTCGCCGAGGGCCAGCGCGCGGCCGGGGTCGACGCGGTCGAGGTCCCCGCGCACGCCCTGCACGACCTGGAGCCCCACCTGGCCCCGGACCTGGCAGGGGGATTCCACTACCCGCAGGACGCACAGGTCCAGCCGGCGCAGGCCGCGGCCCGGCTGCTGGCCGCCTCGGGCGCCGCGGCGTACCTCGGCGAGGAGGTGACGGAGGTCCTGCTGGACCGGGGCGTCGTGCGAGGCGTCCGCACCCCCCGCCGCGAACTCCGGGCCCCCGCCGTGGTGAACGCGGCCGGCACCTGGGGCGGGCACATCGCCTCGCTGGCCGGCACCGACCTGCCCGTCCTCCCGCGCCGCGGCTTCGTCCTGGTGACCGAACCGCTGCCGCGAGTGGTCCGGCACAAGGTCTACGCGGCCGACTACATCGCGGACGTCGCCAGCGGCTCCGCCGCCCTGCAGTCCTCGGCCGTGGTGGAGGGCACCCCCTCGGGACCGGTCCTGATCGGCGCCACCCGTGAGCGGGTCGGCTTCGACCGGAGCCTGTCGACCGAGGCGCTGCGCCGGCTGGCCTCCCAGGCCGCGGAGCTCTTCCCCGTCCTGTCCGGCGTGCGGGTCCTGCGCACCTACCACGGCTTCCGCCCCTACCTGCCCGACCACCTCCCGGCGATCGGCCCGGACCCCCGCCGCCCCGGACTGCTGCACGCCTGCGGCCACGAGGGCGCCGGCATCGGCCTGGCCCCGGCCACCGGGCTGATGATCGCCGCCGCGCTGACGGGGGCCGAACCCCCGCTGCCCGCCCACCCCTTCCGCCCGGACCGCTTCGGCGCCGGCCCGATCCCCGCCGACACCCCCGAGGAGCACTCCTGATGCGCAGCCCCCGCTCGCTGGTCGGCGGCAGCCCGGCGGCCGCGTACGAGATCACCTTCGACGGCCGTGAACTGCCCGCCCTGCCCGGCCAGAGCGTCGCCGCGGTGCTCTGGGCCGCCGGGATCCTCGCCTGGCGCACCACCCGGGAGGGCGGCGCGCCGCGCGGCGCCTTCTGTGGGATCGGCAGCTGCTACGACTGCCTCGTCACCGTCAACGGCCGCCCGAACCAGCGCGCCTGCCTGGTCCCCGCCCGGCCCGGCGACGCCGTCACCACCCAGGAGGGAACCGGCCATGCCGACCTCGCCGTCTGACCCCGCCGAGCCGCCCCGCGCCGTGGGCCGGCCCGGATCCGCACAGCCGTCTGCGTCCGCCGGTCCGTCCCGGCCCCCGGAGCCGTCCGCACAGCCGTCTGCGTCCGCCGCGTCCGGCGCGCCGGGCGGTGCCGAGCAGGTCGACCTGGCCGTGGTCGGGGCCGGGCCGGCCGGACTGGCCGCGGCCGTCACCGCCGCCGGGCTCGGACTCCGAGTGGCCCTCCTCGACGCGGGCGACGCCCCCGGCGGGCAGTACTACCGCCACCCCGCACCGGGCCTCGGTGCCGCCCGCCCCGAGGCCCTGCACCACGGCTGGGCCGAGTTTGCGGCCCGCGCGGCCGCCCTGCGCGCCCACGAGTCGGCCGGCCGGATCGTCTACCTGCCGCTCCATCACGTGTGGACGGTGGCACCGCGAGAGGGCGGCTGGACCCTGCACGCCGTCGCCGGCCACGCCCCCGACGAGCGGGCCGCGGCGGTCGCGGCCCGCGCCGTGCTCGTCGCCACCGGCGCCTACGAGCGCCAACTGCCCTTCCCCGGCTGGACGCTGCCCGGAGTGGTCGGGGCCGGTGGGGCGCAGGCCATGCTCAAGGGCGGACTGGTGCTGCCGGGCCGGCGCGTGGTGGTCGCCGGCAGTGGTCCGCTCCTGCTCGCGGTGGCCGGGTCCCTCGCCGCCGCCGGAGCCGCCGTGCCCGCCGTGGTGGAGGCCGCCGCCTACACCGCGTACGCGGGTCAGGTGCCCGCGCTGCTGCGCAATCCCGGCAAGCTCGTCGAGGCCGCCGCCTACGGGGGAGCCCTGGCCCGTGGCCACGTCCGGCTGCTGACCCGGCACGCCGTCACGCAGGCCCACGGCACCGGCCGGATCGAGGCCGTCACCGTGTCCCGACTCGACCGCGACTGGCGTCCGCTGCCCGGCACCGCCCGCCGGATCCCCTGTGACGCGCTCGCCGTCGGCCACGGGCTTGTGCCCCAGCTCGAACTCGCCACCGGACTCGGGTGCGCCACCCGGACCGGCCTCGACGGCACCGTCGCCCTGGAGGTCGACGCCGGGCAGCGCACCTCGGTCCCCGGCATCTGGTCCGCGGGGGAGACCGGCGGCATCGGCGGTGCCCAGCTGGCCCTGGCCGAAGGCGAGCTGGCCGCGCACTCCGTCGCGGCGGCGCTGCGCCCGGGGCGGCCGGCCCCGGGCGACGGGGCCCGCCTGCCCCGCCTCGCCCGCCGCCGCGACCGGCTGCGCGCCTTCGCCGACGCGATGGCCGCGGCCCACCGGCCGGGCGCGGGCTGGACCGGCTGGCTCCGGGACGATGCCGTGGTGTGCCGCTGCGAGGAGGTCCCGGCCGGCCGGATCCGCGAGGCGGCCGGTGACCTCGGGGCGCGGGACGCCCGTACGGTCAAACTCCTCACCCGGGCCGGCATGGGTTGGTGCCAGGGCCGCATGTGCGGTCCGGCCGTCGCCGCCCTGGCCGGAGCGGAACCCGCCGCGGACCGCCGTCCCCTCTCCTGTCCGGTCCCGCTGCGCGACCTCGCCGGACTTCCCGCCACCGACCGCTGATCGGGGGTGGCGTGGCCCTTGTGGCCGCACCGCACCCACTAGTAAAATGTCACACACCACACTAGGGAGCCTCTCATGACCCACGCGCACACCCCCGCGCCCCGCACCCGTCCCTGGCACGGAATCATGGTCGCCACCGCGCTCCCCCTGCGCGAGGACCTCACCGTCGACTACGACGCCTACGCCGAGCACGTGGCCTGGCTGATCGAGGGAGGCTGCGACGGCGTGGTCCCCAACGGCTCCCTCGGGGAGTACCAGACCCTCACCGACGAGGAGCGGGCGCGCGTCGTGCGTACCGCCGTCGAGGCCGCCGGCGACGGCGCCCGCGTGATGCCCGGCGTCGCCGCCTACGGCAGCGCCGAGGCCCGCCGCTGGGCCGAGCAGGCCGCCGAGGTCGGCGCCGGCTCCGTGCTCCTGCTGCCGCCCAACGCCTTCCGCGCGGACGAGGAGACCGTACGCGCCCACTACGCCGAGGTCGCCCGCGCCGGGCTGCCCGTGGTCGCGTACAACAACCCCATCGACACCAAGGTGGACCTGGTCCCCTCCCTGCTCGCGCGGCTGCACGCCGACGGATCCATCGTCGCCGTCAAGGAGTTCAGCGGTGACGTGCGCCGCGCCTACGAGATCGCGGAACTCGCCCCGGGCCTCGACCTGCTCATCGGCGCCGACGACGTCCTCCTCGAACTCGCGCTCGCGGGCGCGGTCGGCTGGATCGCCGGCTACCCCAACGCCCTGCCGCGCTCCTGCGCCACCCTCTACCGGGCCGCCGTCGCCGGAGACCTGGAGACCGCCCTGCCGCTCTACAAGTCCCTGCACTCCCTGCTGCGCTGGGACTCCAAGACCGAGTTCGTCCAGGCCATCAAGCTCTCCATGGACCTGGCGGGCCGCCCCGGCGGCGCCACCCGCCCGCCGCGCTTCCCACTCACCGGCGACACCGAGGCCGCCGTCCGCGCCGCCACCGAGAAGGCCCTCGCCGAGGGACTGAACTAACCAGCAGGAGGGGACCCCTGATGCGCACGCGCCACGTCTACCACGCGGTGGACTCACACACCGAGGGCATGCCGACCCGGGTCGTCACCGGGGGAGTCGGAGTGGTCCCCGGCGCCACCATGGCGGAGAAGCGGCTCCACTTCATCGAGCACATGGACCACGTACGGACCCTGCTGATGTACGAGCCGCGCGGGCACTCCGCCATGAGCGGCGCCATCCTGCAGCCCCCGACCCGCCCCGACGCCGACTACGGCGTGCTCTACATCGAGGTGTCGGGCCTGCTGCCCATGTGCGGGCACGCCACCATCGGAGTGGCCACCGTCCTGGTCGAGACCGGCATGGTGCCCGTCGTCGAACCGGTCACCACCGTCCGGCTCGACACCCCGGCCGGACTGGTGAGCGTCGACGTGCGGGTGGAGGACGGCGCGGCCACCGCCGTCACCCTCACCAACGTCCCCTCCTTCAGTGTCGGACTCGACCTCAAGGCCGACGTGCCCGGCCACGGCACGGTCACCTACGACCTCGCCTACGGCGGCAACTTCTACGCCTTCGTCGAACTCGACTCCCTCGGGCTGCCCTTCGACCGCACCCGCAAGGACGACCTGCTCGCCGCCGGGCTGGCCGTCATGGACGCCATCAACGCGGGCCCCGACCGGCCCGCCCACCCCGAGAACCCCTCCATCGCCGGCGTCAAGCACGTCTACCTCGCCGCTCCCGGCTCCGACGCCCGCCGCTCCCGGCACGCCATGGCCATCCATCCGGGATGGTTCGACCGCTCGCCCTGCGGTACGGGCACCAGCGCGAGGATGGCCCAGCTGCACGCCCGGGGACTCCTCGCGCTCGGTTCCGACTTCGTCAACGAGTCCTTCATCGGCACCGAGTTCACCGGCCGGCTGGTCGCGGACACCACCGTCGGCGGACTGCCCGCCGTGGTGCCGACCGTGACCGGTCGGGCCTGGATCACCGGTACCGCCCAGTACTTCCTCGACCCGTCCGACCCCTTCCCCGGAGGCTTCCTGCTGTGATCAGCGTCCGAACGGTGGACTACCACACCGCCGGCGAGCCCTTCCGGATCGTCGACACCGCAGGCGAGGGCATGCCGCCCGTGCCGGGGGACACCGTCGCCGAGCGCTGTGCCACCGCCATCGGCCCCGGCGGATCGGGCACCGCGCCGCGCCGGGGCGCGCTGGACGACGTACGGCGGCTGCTGGTCCAGGAGCCGCGCGGCCACGCCGGGATGTACGGCGGGTTCGTGGTTCCCGCCGACGACGACGGGGCCCACTTCGGTGTCCTGTTCTGGCACAAGGACGGCTACTCCACGGCATGCGGCCACGGCACCATGGCCCTCGGGGCCTGGGCGGTGGACAGCGGCCGGGTCCCCGCCCCGGACGACGGGGACGCCCCGGTGCGGATCGACGTACCGTCCGGGCGGGTGACCGCCACCGTCCACCGCGGCGGGGGACGCACCACCGGGGTCACCTTCCGCAACGTCCCGGCCCGGGTGAGCGCCCGGAAGGTGCCCGTGGCGACCTCGGTGGGACTGGCGGAGGCGGACATCGCGCACGCCGGCGCCTGCTACGCCTCCGTCCGGGCGCGCGATCTCGGCCTGGAGGTCTCGCGCGCCGCGCTGCCCGCGCTGGTGCGCGCCGGGCAGGAGATCCGGGCCGCCCTCGCCGGCCATCCCGCCACCTGGCACCCCGACGGCCCGCTGCTGTCCGGGGTCTACGGCGTGATCCTCCACGAGGACCTGCCCGACACGCCGTTCGGGCCGCACCAGCGCAACGTGACCGTCTTCGCCGACGGGCAGGTCGACCGCTCGCCCTGCGGCTCCGGCACCTCGACGCGGGTCGCCCTGCTCGCCCAGGACGGACGGCTCGGCCCGGGCGAGGACCTGTTGAGCGAGTCCGTCACCGGCACCGTGTTCACCGGCCGGATGCTGGACGGCGGGGTCACCGAGGTGACCGGCAGCGCCTACCGCACCGGTGAACACGCCTTCTGCGTCGACCCGCACGACGCCCTCGGCGCCGGGTTCCTGCTGTGACGGGGGAAGCCGGGACACCCCAGCTGGACGCCGGGGCCATGGCCGCGCTGCTCGGCCCGGCCGCGGCGGCCGACGCCCTGGCCGCCGCCCTGCGCGGCGGCCTCGACCCGGAGAGCTGCCCCCCGCGCTCCGCGATCGCCGTCCCCGGCGACGGTGAACTGCTGCTGATGCCGGCCGCGTCCGGCGCCTACGCCGGGGTGAAGATCGCCGGTGTCGCGCCCGGGAACCCGGCCCGCGGGCTGCCCCGCATCACCGGCTCCTACTTCCTGCTGGACGGTCCCACCCTGCGCCCGCTGGCCCTGCTCGACGGCGCGGCCCTGACCGCCCTGCGCACACCGGCGGTCTCGGCGCTCGCGCTGCGCCACCTGGCGCCGGCCGGGCGCCCGCTGCGCGTGGTGCTGTTCGGCTCCGGCCCGCAGGCGTACGGCCACCTCGAAGCCGTCCTCGCCGAGCGGGTGGTGGAGTGCGTGGTGGTGGTCGCCCGGAACGGGGAGCGGGCCGAACGGCTTGCGGCGCACGCCCGCACTCTGGGTCCGCCCGCCCGGACCGGCACCCCCGGGGACGTGGCCGACGCCGACCTCGTCGTCTGCTGCACCACGGCCCGCGAACCGCTCTTCGACGGGCGGCTCGTGCGGCCGGACGCGGTGGTCGTGGCGGTCGGGTCGCACGAGCCGACCGCCCGGGAGACCGACACCGCCCTCGTGCGACGCGCGGCGGTGTACGTGGAGTCGCGGGCGGCCGCGCTGCGAGAGGCGGGTGATCTGCTCGTCCCGGAGGCGGAGGGGGCCATCGGGCCGGGGCACATCACCGGCACGCTCGCGGACCTGGTCGCCGGACAGCTGCCGGTCGGCGGGGAGCGGGGTTGTCCACAGCTCTTCAAGAGTGTGGGCATGGCCTGGGAAGATCTTGCCGTGGCGGTCGCGCTCTACGAGGCCGCTGGAGTGTGAGCAGCGCAACGTGACATTGTACGCTGTTGCCCTGCTCATCGGCAGGTGAAAGGGTCTCGGAGGAAACGCAATGGGTGACCTGAAGCAGCACAGTCTCATCAAGGCCCAGGAACGACTCCGCGACCAGGTCGGGCACGCCCTCCGAGCCGCTCTGATAGCGGGCGAGCTGCGCCCCGGCAGTGTCTACTCCGCCCCCGGCCTCGCGGCCGAACTCGGCGTGTCGGCAACCCCGGTGCGCGAGGCCATGCTCGACCTGGCACGGGAGGGCCTGGTCGAACCGGTCCGCAACAAGGGCTTCCGGATCACCGAGGTCAGCGAGCGCGACCTCGACCAGTACACCGAGCTGCGCACCATGATCGAGGTGCCGACCATCGGCCGGATCACCAAGACGGCCACGGCCGAACAACTGGAGGAACTGCGCCCCGTCGCGGAGGAGATCGTCACCAGCGCCCGCGAACACAACCTCATCGGCTACCTGGAGGCCGACCGCCGCTTCCACCTGACGCTGCTGGGCCTCGCGGGCAACGAACGGCTCGTGGAGACCGTCGGCGACCTGCGCAAGCGCTCCCGCCTCTACGGGCTGACCGGACTGGACGAGGCGGGCAAGCTGGTCTCCTCCGCCGAGGAGCACCTGGAACTGCTGGATCTGATGATCAATGGAGACGCGAAGGCGGCGGAGGCCTGCATGCTGCGCCACCTGGGCCACGTCCGCTCCCTGTGGGCCCAGGGCCGCGACGAACCGGTGGGACGCACTTTGGGTGGCCTGGGCCCGGTGCGCTGACGCCGTGATCCGGTGACGTGCCGCGAGGCCGACGGCCGCTTCGAGGTCCGAAAGGCGGCAGCCGGCCATCGGGGCGGTCGGCCCTCGACCAGATCGGCCGCGGCGGCCCGCGGAGGCCGCCACGGCCGACCGGTCCGAGCGGGCTCCGATGTTCACGAGGTACGCCGCCGGGACGGTCGACCCGATCGGGCGGATGCGCGAGAAGGGCCGTTCCCCAGCGCCGACCGGAGCCGCCCGGCGCATCCGGCCGGGTCGGTCATCGGGCGGCAAAGTCCCTCTCCCCGCCCGTGACCGGGCTCCGGCCGAAGCGTTTGCCCCCACGTGACGCTCGACGACCTGTACACCAGCATCGTGGCCGAGGAGATCGAATCCACGGCCGAACCCGAACGACTCCCCCTCCTCACCCGGGCCGAGGCCGACCTCGCCCTCGCCGTGCTCGACGTCGTCGCGGACGGCGCGATGGACGACGAGGTGCGGACCACCGCCCGGGCCCTGCGGTCCCGCCTCGGCCTGCGGCTGTGCACGGAGGGCCCGCACACCGGCTTGACCCCGGGCTGAGTGCGGTGGCCGCGAAGTCCACGGCGCCGGCGTCGAGGGGGCGGGCCGGGGGGCACCCGGACCGCCGCCCCCCGGCCCCACCGACCACCGACCCGACCGGTGGTCCCACCCGTCCGCCGCCTCTTCGCGCAGCGCGCGACCCCGGCAGCCCGCCACGGCCCGGACGGCCTGACGTCGGCCGCCACCCTCACCAACGGCAGGCGCACGCGGGCCGATCGGCCGCAACGGACTGGCGGAGCTCGGACACGGCTGCATAACGGCAGGCCCAACCCCTTGTCAGTGCAATTTCACATTACTATGTTACCGGTCACATCGTAGAGCCGCTGAGCGTGCCCTTCCCTGGAGTGACCCATGACCAAGCGCACCCAACTCGCCCTCGCCACCGCCCTGGTGGCCGCACTCGCACTCGGTGCCTCGGGCTGCTCCGGCACCGGGAAGGGCTCGGCGGGAGCCGGTGCCTCGAACCCGGCCGCCGCCAACGACGGCAAGATCCTCGGCGGTACCCCGGTCAGGGGCGGCACCCTCACCGTCCTGTCCAACCAGGACTTCGCCCACCTCGACCCCGCCCGCAACTGGGTCATGCCGACCATGGACTTCGGCACCCGCCTGCTCTACCGCACGCTCGTCACGTTCAAGGCCGAGCCCGGCAAGGCGGGCAGCGAGCTGGTCCCCGACCTCGCCACCGACCTCGGAACCCCCTCCAACGGCGGCCGCACCTGGACCTTCACCCTCAAGGAAGGCGTGAAGTACGAGGACGGCAGCCCGGTCAGGGCCCAGGACGTCAAGTACAACGTCGAGCGCTCCTTCGCCCCCGACCTCACCGGCGGCCCCGACTACGCCGCCCAGTACCTGGCCGGCACCGACGGCTACAAAGGGCCCCTCCAGGGGCAGCACCTCGACTCCGTCAAGACCCCGGACGACCGCACGATCGTCTTCGAACTCAAGCGCCCCGTGGCCGAGTTCTCCGCGACCGCCACCCTGCCGACCTTCGCCCCGGTGCCCCAGTCCCAGGAGAAGGGCACCCAGTACGACGCCCGCCCGTTCTCGTCGGGCCCCTACAAGATCGAGTCGTACGACCGCGACAAGAAGCTCGTCCTCGTCCGCAACGAGCACTGGGACCCGGGCACCGACACCGTCCGCAAGGCCTATCCGGACAAGTTCGTGGTCGTCATGGGCCTCAAGGGCGGCCAGATCGACGACCGGATCATCGCCGGCGAGGGGGCCGACGCCTCCACCGTGCAGTACGCCGACATGCGCCCCGAGAGCGCCCCCAAGGTGCTGCCCAAGCCCGACGTCAAGGCCCGGCTGCTCGCCGAGTCCCAAGGCTGCACCGAGATGCTGCACCTCAACAACTCACGCGCCCCCTTCGACGACCCCAAGGTCCGCCAGGCCATGCAGTACGCCGTCGACAAGGAGGCCGTCGTCACGGCGGGCGGCGGACCCGCCCTCAACGAGATTGCCACTGCCTACCTGCCCCCGGCCCTCTCCGGCGGCAAGCAGGCCGACACCCTGAAGATCCCCCCGGCCGGCGACCCCGCCAAGGCCAAGGAACTGCTCAAGGCCGCGGGCAAGGAGACCCTGAAGGTCTCCCTCTCCGTCTCCACCGGCGACAAGGGCAAGGCCGAGGCCATCCAGCAGGGCCTGTCCCGTGCGGGCATCGAGGTCGTCATCGACACCGTCGACCCCGGCGCCTACTACGACGTCATCGGAGACCTGTCCACCACCCCCGACATGACCCTCACCGGCTGGTGCCCGGACTACCCCTCCGGCTCCACCTGGATCCCCTTCGTCTTCGACGGACGCACCATCAAGCCCAAGGGCAACCAGGGCAACTACAGCCAGTTCCGCGACGAGGAGGTCATCAAGCGCATCGACGAAATCAGCGCCATGGCCGACGCCCAGCAGGCCAACCAAGCCTGGATCGACCTCGACGCGACCCTGATGGCCAAGTCCCCCAACGTCCCGATCCTGCTGGAGCGCAAGCCGCTCCTCGTCGGCACGAACATCGCGGGCGCCTTCGGCCACCCCGTGTGGACCGGCACCATCGACTACGCCACGGTCGGCCTCAAGGACCCCGCGAAGAGCCAGGGCTGAGGAATCCGGAGCCCCCGACCCCATGACCACCACAGCAGCGGCCCGCGCCGCCGCCCCGGACCGGCCCGCGGCGGCGCCCGGCAGCAGTCCCTGGCAGCTCGCCCGCCAGGAGCTCCGCCGCCGCCCCGCCGTCCGCGTCAGCCTCGCCATCGTCGGCCTCTTCGTCCTGATGGCCGCCACCGCGCCCTGGCTGGGCGCGCTCGGCGGCTGGTCCCCGCACGAGTTCGACAAGAATGCCGTCGACCCCTATCTCGGGGGCCAGCCGATTGGCTCCTTCGGGGGGATCGGAACCGAGCACTGGCTCGGCGTGGAACCCGTCACCGGCCGCGACCTGTTCGCCCGGGTCGTCCACGGCGCGCAGGTCTCCCTCCTGATCGCTTTCGCGGCCACCACGATCGTGGTCCTCGCCGGCACCGCCGCCGGGATCGCCGCCGGCTACTTCGGCGGCCGCACCGACGCGGCCCTGTCCCGGCTCATGGACCTGACCATGTCCTTCCCCTCCCTGATCTTCATGATCGCCATGCTGTCCGTGGCCAAGGACGTCAACCGGCTCGTCCTCATGACCGTGGTCATCGGCCTCTTCGGCTGGCCCGGCATCGCCCGGGTGGTCCGCGGCCAGGCCCTCTCCCTCAGACACCGCGAGTACGTCGACGCCGCCCGCGTCGGCGGCGCCGGCCCCTGGCGCATCCTCACCCGCGAGGTCCTGCCGGGCGTGGCGGGCCCCGTCATCGCCTACACCACCCTGCTCATCCCCGGGATGATCAGCACCGAGGCGGCTCTCAGCTATCTCGGCGTCGGCGTCCGCCCGCCCACCCCCTCCTGGGGCCAGATGATCGCCGAGTCCGTCGCCTACTACGAGACCGACCCCATGTACTTCGTCATCCCCAGCGTCTTCCTCTTCCTCGCCGTGCTCGCCTTCACCCTGCTCGGCGACGCGCTGCGCGACATCCTCGACCCGAGGGGAGGGCGCACGTGATCCTCTACCTCGCCCGCCGGCTGCTCGCCCTCGCCGGAGTGCTCCTCGCCATCACGGCCGTCACCTTCCTCATCTTCTACGTCCTGCCCGCGGACCCGGCCGCGGCCGCCTGCGGCAAGACCTGCAGCGCCGAGCGGCTGGCCGACGTACGCGTCCACCTGGGCCTCGACCAGCCCCTGGTCAAGCAGTTCGCCGACTTCCTGACCGGCATCTTCACCGGCCGCACCCTCGGCACCGGCCAGTACGCCGTCACCTGCGACTTCCCCTGCCTGGGCTACTCGTACGAGAGCTCCCTGCCCGTGTGGGACCTGCTCATGGACCGGCTCCCCGTCTCCGCCTCCCTGGCCCTCGGCGCCGCCGTGCTGTGGCTCCTTCTCGGCCTCGGTGCCGGGGTCACCGCCGCCCTGCGCAAGGACACCGCCACCGACAAGGCCCTGATGGTCGGTGCCGTGGCCGCCGCCTCGCTGCCCGTGTACTTCACCGCGGTGATGCTCATCCACGGCGTCATCCGCATCGCCGGACTGCTGCCCTACCCCGCCTACCAACCCTTCACCGACAACCCGCTCGGATGGGCCTCGAACCTGCTCCTGCCCTGGACCGCGCTCGCGCTGCTCTACGCCGCCATGTACGCGCGCCAGAGCCGGGGCTCGATGATCGAGGCGATGGCCGAGCCCTACATCCGCACCGCCCGCGCCAAGGGCCTGCCCGAGCGGACGGTCGTCGTCAAACACGGCCTGCGCTCCGGGATGACGCCGATCCTGACCCTCTTCGGCATCGACCTCGGCGGGCTGCTCGCCGGCGCCGTGATCACCGAGTCGATCTTCGGACTCCCCGGCATCGGACGGCTCTTCTACGGCGCCCTCGTCAGCTCCGACCAGCCCGTGGTCCTCGGCGTCACCCTGCTGGCGGCCTTCTTCATCGTCGTCGCCAACCTCGTCGTCGACCTCCTGTACGCCGTCATCGACCCGAGAGTGAGGTACTGATGGCCGATCCGCTCCTCGAAGTACGCGACCTGCGCGTCACCTTCACCACCCCTCGGGGGACCGTCCGGGCCGTCGACTCCGTCGGCTTCACCGTCGAGGCCGGACGCACCCTCGGCATCGTCGGCGAATCCGGCTCCGGCAAGTCCGTCACCTCGCTCGCCGTCATGGGCCTGCACCGCGGCTCCGTCGAGGTCGGCGGCTCCGTCACGCTCGCCGGACGGCCGCTGATCGGCCTGAGCGAGCGCGAGCTCGGCACCGTGCGCGGCCGCCGGATGGCCATGATCTTCCAGGACCCGCTCTCCAGCCTGCACCCCTATTACACCGTCGGCGAGCAGATCGCCGAACACTTCCGGGTGCACTTCAAGGCTGGACGGGCCGCCGCGCGCAGACGAGCCGTCGACATGCTCGGCGAGGTCGGCATCCCCGAACCGGCGCGCCGGGCGGGGGAGTACCCGCACCAGTTCTCCGGCGGCATGCGCCAGCGCGCGATGATCGCCATGGCCCTGGCCTGCGAACCCGACCTGTTGATCGCCGACGAGCCGACCACAGCCCTGGACGTCACCGTGCAGGCGCAGATCCTCGAACTGATCGCGAGGCTCCAGCAGGAGCGCGGACTCGGCGTCGTGATGATCACCCACGACCTGGGCGTCGTCGCCCGCGTCGCCCACGAGGTCCTGGTCATGTACGGCGGACGCGCCGTCGAACAGGCGCCCGTCGAGGCGCTCTTCACCGATCCCGCCCACCCCTACACCCGGGGGCTGCTCGACTCGCTGCCCCGCCTCGACACCGCCGACGACGAACCGCTCCCCTTCATCCCCGGGTCCCCGCCGTCCCTCCTCGCACCCGCGCCCGGCTGCGCCTTCGCGCCGCGCTGCCCCCGGGCGGCCGAACGCTGCACCGGCGAGCGGCCGGATCCGGCTGCGTACGGGGACGGGCCCGGACGGACCGTGGCCTGCCACTTCGCCGGGGCCCCCGCCGCACCAGCACAGGAGGTGGCCCGATGACCGGCACCGCGAACGGCAGCACGATGGACGCCACGACCGATACCACGACCGGGGCGAGCGGCCCGACCGGCGCACCACTGCTGTCCGTACGGGACCTCACCATGACCTTTCCCGGCCGGCGGTCCGCGACCGGGCGCCGGGGGGCGCCCGTGCGCGCCGTCGACGGGGTCTCCTTCGACCTGGCGGCCGGTCGGACCCTGGGCCTGGTGGGGGAGTCGGGCTGTGGGAAGTCCACCACCGGGCGGATGCTCGTGCGGCTGCTGGAGCCCACCTCGGGCCGGATCGTCTTCGAGGGTGAGGACATCAGCCGCCTCTCACAGGGCTCCCTGCGCCCGCTGCGCAAGAACATCCAGATGGTCTTCCAGGATCCGCACTCCTCGCTGAACCCCCGGCAGACCGTGGCCCGGATCATCTCCGAACCACTGCTGGTGCAGGGCTGGAGCGCGGGTGACGCCCGGCGCCGCGCCGCCGACCTGATGGAACTCGTCGGGCTGATCCCCGAGCACATCGACCGCTACCCGCACGAGTTCTCCGGCGGCCAGGCCCAGCGCATCGGCATCGCCCGCTCGCTGGCGACCAGCCCCCGGCTGATCGTCGCCGACGAACCGGTCTCCGCGCTCGACGTCTCCGTCCAGGCGCAGATCGTCAACCTGATGGAGCGCCTGCGCGCCGAACTGGGCCTGGCCTACGTGTTCATCGCGCACGACCTGTCGGTGGTCAAGCGGGTCAGCGACCGGGTCGCCGTCATGTACCTCGGCCGGATCGTCGAGATCGGGGACAAGGCGTCCCTCTACGAGACCCCCCAGCACCCCTACACCCGGGCGCTGTTGTCCGCCGTGCCGCTGCCCGACCCGGCGGCGGAGCGGCGACGGGAGCGGATCGTGCTGCTCGGCGATCCGCCGAGCCCGGCCGCTCCCCCTCCGGGCTGCACCTTCCACCCGCGTTGCCCCAAGGCCCAGGAGATCTGCCGGACGGAGCGCCCGTTGCTGCGTCCTGCCGCCTCGCGAGAGGTGGCGTGCCACTTCCCGGGTGACTGACGGGGATCACGGGAAGCGGGGGACCCGGGGGCCGACACGATCGCCCCCCCGGGTCCCCCGACCGCTCCGGTGGAGGCGGCACCGCTGCGGGGCACCCCGGACTTGCGGCCACGGCCGCCCCGCCGCAGGACCGTCAGGCGAGTGCGCGCCGGAAGAAGTCGAGTTCCAACGCCATGATCTTCTCGCGGGTGCCCCCCGGGGTCATGTGGGTCACGCCGGGGAGGGCCAGCAGCTGGTGGGGGCGGCCCGCGTCCGTCAGGGCCTGCGACAGGCGCAGGGTGTGCGACGGGTGGACGTTGTCGTCGGCCAGGCCGGTGACCAGCAGCAGCGGCCGGGTCAGTTTCGGGGCGTCGGGCAGGAGCGAGTCCCGGTCGTAGACCTCCGGGTGGTCCTGGGGCAGGCCCAGGTAGCGCTCGGTGTAGGCGGTGTCGTAGTGCCGGAAGTCGGTCGGCGCGGCCCCGGCGGCCGCGGCGTGGAAGACGTCGGGGCGGCGCAGTACGGCCATCGCCGACAGGTAGCCGCCGTAGGACCAGCCGCGGACGCCGACCCGGCCCAGGTCGAGCTCGCCGTGGCGCGCAGCCAGCGCGTGCAGTGCCGCGACCTGGTCGTCCAGGGTGACCTCGGAGAAGCCGCGGTACATGGCGTGGGTGTGGGAGGGCGAGACGTACGCGGTGCCGCGGTTGTCGACGGTCACCACCGCGAAGCCCTGGTCGGCCCACCACTGGCGGTGCTGCCAGCGGCGCGGGTCGGCGGTGATGTCCTGCGCACCGGGACCGCCGTAACTGTCCATCAGGACGGGCAGCTTCCGCCCGGGGACGTGCCCGCGGGGCAATACGAGCGCGGTGGGCACGCCGTACTCGGTGACCCGCTCCAGGACCGGGGCCACCCGGTACGGCAGTGGCTGCGACAGGTCGGCCGGGACCAGTTCCCGCCCGTCGGGGGTCCGTAGGACGCGCCGCACGCCGTCGGCGTCGGCGGAGGTCAGCAGCAGGAAGCCGGCCGAGGCGGTCGCGCTGTGGACGCCGGGACCGTCGGCGAGCGGGGTCACCTCCCCGGTGGCGGTGTCCAGCAGCAGCACCTGCTGTTCGGCCGGATCGCGCAGTCCGGCCTCGACCAGCAGCCGGCCTTCGTGGACCCCGGCCACCCCGCGGACCTGGACGTCGTCCGCGGTGAGGAGTGCTCCGTCCACGGCGAGGGCCCGGGCGGCCCCGTCGGGGGTGTCGGCCGCGGTCAACATCCGCCCGTCGGGCAGGCGGGCCGGAGTGCCGGGGACCAGCGGGTCCACCCACTGGGGGTGCGTGGTGCGGGACAGCTCCCGGGTGCGGCCGGTGGCCGGGTCGGCGGAGAGCAGCAGCACGGTGCGCTGGAGCCGGTCCTGGACCGTCAGCAGGATCTCCGAGGCCGACTCCCAGCCCGCGTCGGAGACGTAGGGGTAGGTCTCGCAGTCCCACTCGATCCGTACCCGGGTCTCCCCGAGCACCCAGAGCTGCACCTCGGCGTTGGGGCCGCCCGCCTCCGGGTAGGCGAAGTCCTCGGCCGGCAGCTCGGGGTGGGCGGGGTCGGCGAACCACCGTCGCTGGAGGGCGGATTCGTCGACGCGTGCGGCGAGCAGCGTGACTCCGTCGGGCGACCACCAGTGGCCCCGGGAGCGGCCGAGCTCCTCGGCGGCGGCGAATTCGGCCAGGCCCCAGCGGGCTCCGTCGTCGGGGCTGACCCGGCCGCCCGGGGCGACGTACAGGGCGTCGTCGGCGACGTAGGCGGTGCGCGAGCCGTCGGAGTTGGGACGCGGGTCCAGCGCGGGTCCGGCGGCGGGGATCTCCCTGACGGTCCCGGATCCAGCGCCCGCGGCGGTGACCTCGTAGAGCCTGCCGTACAGCGCGAAGGCGGCGCGGCGCCCGTCGCCGGAGAGGGCGTAGGAGCCGATCCCGGCGGCGACGAGGCGGGTCCGCTCGCGCAGCCGGCGTTCGGCGGTGGGGAGGGTGCCGGGCTCGGGGCACAGGTCGCGCGGATCGGCAAGCCGGATCTCGGCGCCGGTGGCGGTGTCGAGCACCCAGAGGCTGTCGAAGGCGTCGGTGGGTCCGGTCGACCGGAGGAACCAGAGGAGGCGGCCGTCGTCCCCGAAAGACAGTGCCCGCGGGGCGCCGTGGGTGAATCGGGCCGTGCTCGCGGAGAGCCTGAGGAAGTCATCCATGATCGTAGTGTGACATGTGAAATGTCACCACCACTAGGCCGTTCGAGTGGTGGCCCCAGGGGTGCGGGCTTAGCGTCGGGAGGGTGGACCCGAACGCAACGCCGAGCAGCAGACGGACCGACGGCAAGGACGGCGCGGTCCGGGGAGGCGGCAGCACACTCGCCCTGGTCGTCATCGCGTCCTGCCAGCTCATGGTGGTTCTCGACATCACCATCGTGAACATCGCGCTGCCGCACATCCAGACCGCGCTGAACTTCTCGACCGAAAGCCTCTCCTGGGTCGTCAACGCCTACACCCTCGCCTTCGGCGGCCTGCTCCTCCTCGGCGGACGCACCGGCGACATCCTCGGCCGCAAGCGCGTCTTCATCTTCGGCGTGCTGCTCTTCGGCCTGGCCTCGCTCCTCGGCGGACTCGCCCAGAACGAGGGACAGTTGATGGCCGCACGCGCCCTCCAGGGCGTCGGCGGCGCCATCGCCTCGCCGACGGCCCTCGCGCTGATCACCACCACCTTCCGCGAAGGACCCGACCGCAACAAGGCGTTCGGGGTGTTCGCCGGCGTCTCGGCGGCCGGCGGCGCGATCGGACTCCTCGCGGGCGGTGTCCTCGTCGAGTGGCTCGACTGGCGCTGGGTCCTCTTCGTCAACGTCCCCATCGCGCTGGTGATCGCCGTACTGGCCTCCAAGGTCCTGCGCGAGTCCGAACGCCACCCCGGCCACTTCGACTTCGCCGGCGCGCTGCTGTCCACCCTCGGCATGGTCGCGCTCGTCTACGGCTTCATCCGGGCCTCCCAGGAAGGCTGGCGCGACCCGGTGACGCTCGGCTCCTTCGGAGCCGCCGTGGTCCTGCTGACGCTCTTCGTCCTCAACGAGCGGCGGTCGCCACAGCCCATCACCCCGCTGCACATGTTCGCCGACCGCAACCGGGCCGGAACCTACGGGATCATGCTCATGCTCGCCTGCGCGATCTTCGGCATGTTCTTCTTCCTGACCCTCTTCGTCCAGATCGTGCTCGGCTTCAGCCCGATCCAGGCCGGCCTCGCCTTCCTGCCCGTCAGCGCGGTGATCGCGGTGGGTGCGGGCCTCACCGCCAAGCTCCTGCCGAAGTTCGGGCCCAAACCATTCATGGTCGGCGGCGCACTGTCCTCGGCGGCCGGTCTCGCCTGGCTGACGCAAACCGACGTCCACTCCACCTACCTCGGCAGCATCCTCGGCCCGATGCTGCTCTTCGCCCTCGGTATGGGCCTGCAGTTCGTCTCGCTGACGCTGATGGCCCTGTCCAACGTCCCCGACCGAGAGTCGGGAGCGGCATCCGGACTGCTGAACACGATGCAGCAGGTGGGCGGCTCCCTCGGCCTGTCGATCCTGGTGACCGTGTACGGCACGGCCAGTCGCAACGAGGCCAAGGAACTGGTGCCGGACTTCCTCGCCACGGCCGGCCCCGTACAGAAGGCCTTCTTCGAGCGCACCGGCCAGCTCCCGAAGCCGTGGGGCGACCAGGTGCTCACCTCCGGCATCAGCGCGGCCTTCGTCGTGGCGGCCCTCTTCACCCTGGTCGGTGCGGCGATCGCGGTGTTCGTCATCCAGGTACGCCCTTCCGACCTCGAACGCCTCCAGGGCAACCACAAACCGGCGGCCGACCGCATCTGACGGCCACATCCGGCAGGTTCGGGCGCGGGCGGCTCAGCCGACCGTGACCCCGGTGACGCGGGAGACGAAGCCGTTCAGGTTGGCCTCCATGCGGGCGAGGCGCTCGCCCACGGTCAGCGACTCCTCCTGCCGCCCGCCGCGCAGCTTCGGCTGCCGCTTCCCGCGGACGTACAGGGGGCAGGCCAGGTCCGCGCAGACGTAGGTGCCGACCGTGTTCCCCTCGCGGCCGCGGGCGCCCGCCAGCGGCGCGGCGAGCAGGGTGACCCCGGAGGAGGCGTGACCTGTCAGGCAGATCTGGCACAGGCTGGACTTCACCGCGCTGGTGCGGCCCACCGACGGCACGCGCAGCGAGATCCCCAGCGGGCCCTCCTCCCGGGGCAGCACGAGGTGGGCCCGCAGCGGAGCGCCCGGGTCGACCCAGCCCAGGAAGTCCAGGTCCTCCCAGGGAAGTTCGGAGAAGTCCAGGGGCAGGCGCAGGCGCGCCGCCTCGCCCTTGGTGCAGTTCACGAAGGATGTGCGGATCTGTTTCTCGCTGAGTGGTTCCACGGGCATCGACCCTATGGTGTGTCCCGGCCGGCCCGCACCCCGATTTCCGGCCCGGGGCCGGCCCCGCGCGCACCCGCCGGCGCGGACGGCGGCGGCGTCGCACCCGGTGCCTCCGTGCTCCGTGCGGGCCCGAGCGCGGCGCGCAGCCGGGCCGCGTCCGCCCGGCTGCCCATCCGCAGGGCCAGCCACGAGCCGTCGGTGAACACCAGGTCCACCCGGGCCGGCCGGCGGCGCAGCCGGGGGACGCGGCGCAGCGAGCAGACGGCGGTGTGCGCCCCGCGGGCCGGGTCGCCGCGGCCCCAGGGCGGCCGCGCCGTCACCGTGCCCGCGGCCACCGGGCCGTCGATGCGCCGCGCGGTGAACAGGCCGCCGGGCCCCTCGGTCTCGGCCTGCCAGTGCGCCCAGTGGAAGCCGTGCAGGGCCAGGGCGAAGCGCCCGGCCCGGCTCGCCCAGCCGCCGCGCAGGGCCGGTCCGTGCAGGAGCCGCCCGGCCAGGCGGGCGGTCCGCTGGAAGGGGTCGAGGAGCGCGGCCACGGCGTCGGCGAGGTCGTCGGGCAGCGCGGTGAGGAAGCGGAAGAGGAAGAAGTCGCCGATCCGGCGCCGCAGCGGCAGCGGGGCGGGCGAGCCGGGCAGCAACGCGCGCTTCGGCCTGCGTACGTACGGCGACAGCCGGCCCGCAATCTCCTCGTCCATCCGGCCATGATGGCCGGGCGGCCGCTAGCGGTCCACGCGACGGACCCGGCAGCGCGCCGGACCCTCCGTCCGCAGGGTGATTCCCGCCCCGACCGGGATCCGGGTGTCCACCGCCTCGAACGCGTACGTCCGCAGGATCATCGCCAGCGCGACCACCGACTCCAGCATCGAGAAGTGCTGCCCGATGCAGGCGCGCGGGCCGCCGCCGAAGGGGAACCACGCGTAGCGCGGCCGTCCGGCCTCCGCCTCCGGCGTGAAGCGCTCCGGGTCGAAGCGGTCCGGGTCCGGCCAGTACTCCGGATGGCGGTGCGTCACCCAGGGGGCCAGGATCACGTCGGCGCCCGCGGGGATGGTGTGCTCCCCGATCCGGGTGGCGGCGACGGCCCTGCGGCCGATGACCGGCGCGGCCGGGTACAGCCGCATGGCCTCCTTGACCACCTGCGAGAGGTACGGGAGCCGGTCCAGGTCGCGGGCCTGCGGCGTACGGTCGCCCAACACCCGGGTGATCTCCGTGCGGGCCCGGTCCTGCTGCTCGGGGTGGCGGGCCAGCAGGTGCAGGGCGAAGCAGAGGGAGGTGGCGGTCGTCTCGTGCCCGGCGAGCAGGAAGATCAGAACCTGGTCGCGCAGCTCGGCGGCGTCGAACGCGCCGTCCTGCGAGCTCCGGGCGGCGGCCAGCAGCGTCAGCAGGTCCTCGTCGGCGGCCTGCCCACCGGTGGCGCCGGCGGCCGGGGCCTGCCCATCCGGGGCGGGGGCGGGGGCGCGGTCCCGCCGCCGCTGCCCGATGATCTGGTCGCAGACCCCGTACAGCTCGTCCATCGCGGCGGCCGCCCGCCGGTTCGCCGGGGTGGGCCAGTGGCGCGGGACGGTGGCGGGGGAGTACCCGCGGCGCAGCACGTAGTCGGTGATCACCGGGAAGCAGCGCGCCACGACGTCGGCGGTGGCCTCGACGTCGGTGCCGAAGAGGATCCGGGCGACGGCACGCAGCGCGAGGTGCGTCATCTCGTCGGAGAGGTCCACGACGCCGTCCGGGGCCTCCTGCCAGGCGGTGACGACCGACGCCGTCTCGGCGGCGACGGCCCCGGCGTACCCGTCCACCCGGCGCCGCGTGAACAGCGGCTGCACGAGCCGGCGCTGACGCAGGTAGTCCTCGTCCTGGCTGGTCAGCAGTCCGTTGCCGAAGGAGTCGCGGACCTCCTGGTAGAAGGGGTTGTCCTTGCGGAAGTTGGCCGACTGGGAGGCGAGCACCTGCTGGACACCCTCGGGCGAGAACACGCAGTACAGGTCGGCCCGCATCCCGGGCGGCCCGGCCGAGACCCGCACGACGTCACCGAGCCACTGCCGAGCCCGCAGATAGGTGCCGAGGGAGTCCGACTTCAGGTCGTGGAGCGATCCGAGCAGCGGCGCCCCGGGAAGCACCGGAACCCCCGTACCCGCACTCGTACCCGCACCTGCGCTGCCCGCGTTCCTGCCCAATGTCATGCCGACGCCCGCCCGTCCCCGGTCCCCTGCTGCCGGAGCCCGATTCTGCCGTCCGCGTCCGCTCCTGGCGAGAGCGCGTGCGGCCGCGCGGGCGGCGACGGGCTCGGTGACCGGTGCACCCGAATCCCTTCGGCGAGGCCGGCCGCCCGGCACCCTGCTCGTACGGATTAGGCAGGTGCGCGGCGACGGGGAACCGTTGCAGGGGCCGGCCCTGGGCCGCGACCGCGTCCGGCCGGTCCCGCGACGCGGCATGCGGCCACCCGCCGCCGGTAACGCCACGACCACCCGCGGTCGGAGCGCGGACCCGCCCGCGGCCTTTCGGCCCTCGGTGCTCTCCTGGACGTTGATTCCGCGGTGGTGCACGAACACGCCGTCAGAACGACCGCCGGTAGCGCAGCTCGCACAGCGTGACGTCGCCATAGACGTCGTCCTGCGCCGCACCGTCCGCCCGGTAGCCGGCCCGCGCGTAGAAGCGCCGGGCCCGGTGGTTGTCCTGGAGCACCCACAGGGCCGAGCTCTCGAAGCCCTGCTCCCTCATCGCGGCGTGCGCCGCGCGGAGGAGTGTGCGGCCGACGCCCGTGCCGATGAGGTCCGGAGCCACGTACAGGGCGTGGACCTCGCCCACCGGCCCCGTCACGCCGGACACCTCACTGCGGGAGGGCCCGAAGCAGACCCACCCCACCGGACCGCGGTCGCCGACCGCCACCAGGTCCCTGGAGCGGCGTCCGGGGCGGCCGAACCACTGACGCCGCTGGTCGGCATCGTCCTCGACCGTCATCGCGTCCAGGTGAGCCTGCGGCACGATACCGGCGTACGCCGCCTGCCAACCCCGGACCCGGACCGCCGAAACGGCCTCGATGTCCCCCTCGTCCATCTCCCGTATGCGCACCACCGCGCCACGCTAACCCACCCCCTCCGCCCGGAGCACCGTTGAGCCCCGGTCGGCAGATCCCCGGACGGGCCGCGATGGGGCGTCCGGCGGGTTCGACGGGCGGCCACAGCCCGAACGTCGGGGCACTGACGACGGGTCGATCCACGCCAAGGCGGTGACGATCGTCAACCCGCGCCCGACGGTCCGCCGGGCCCCGGGGCGCGGGCGGCTCAGATGTCGCGGAAGATCTCGATCTGGGCGCCCACCGAGTTGAGGCGCTCGGCCAGTTCCTCGTAGCCGCGGTTGATCACGTAGACGTTGCGCAGGACCGAGGTGCCCTCGGCCGCCATCATCGCCAGCAGGACGACCACCGCCGGGCGGAGGGCCGGCGGGCACATCATCTCCGCGGCGCGCCAGCGGGTGGGGCCCTCGACCAGGACCCGGTGGGGGTCCAGGAGCTGGAGGCGGCCGCCGAGGCGGTTCAGGTCTGTCAGGTAGATGGCGCGGTTGTCGTACACCCAGTCGTGGATGAGGGTCTGGCCCTGGGCTACGGCCGCGATGGCCGCGAAGAAGGGGACGTTGTCGATGTTCAGCCCGGGGAAGGGCATCGGGTGGATCTTGTCGATCGGAGCCTCGAGCTTCGAGGGGCGGACCGTGAGGTCGACGAGCCGGGTGCGGCCGTTGTCCGCCGAGTACTCCGCCGAGCGGTCGTGGTCGAGTCCCATCTCCTCCAGCACCGCGAGTTCGATCTCCATGAACTCGATCGGCACCCGGCGGATCGTCAGTTCCGACTCCGTGACGACCGCGGCGGCCAGCAGGCTCATCGCCTCGACGGGGTCCTCGGAGGGGGAGTAGTCCACGTCCACGTCGATGTTCTGGACGCCGTGGACGGTGAGCGTGGTGGTGCCGACGCCTTCGACCTTGACGCCCAGCGCCTCCAGGAAGAAGCACAGGTCCTGGACCATGTAGTTGGAGGAGGCGTTGCGGATGACGGTGACGCCGTCGTGCCGGGCGGCCGCCAGCAGCGCGTTCTCGGTGACCGTGTCCCCGCGCTCGGTCAGCACGATCGGGCGGTCGGGAATGACGCCGGCCGCGACCTTCGCGTGGTAGATGCCCTCGGTCGCGGTGATGTCCAGGCCGAAGCGGCGCAGGGCGATCATGTGCGGCTCGATGGTGCGGGTGCCGAGGTCGCATCCGCCGGCGTACGGCAGGCGGAAGGTCTCCATGCGGTGCAGCAGGGGGCCCAGGAACATGATGATGCTCCGGGTCCGGCGGGCCGCGTCCGCGTCCATGGCCTCCATGTCGAGGCGGGCCGGCGGGACCAACTCCAGGTCCACGCCGTCGTTGATCCAGCGGCTGCGGACGCCGATGGAGTTCAGGACTTCCAGGAGGCGGTAGACCTCCTCGATGCGGGCCACCCGCCGCAGGACCGTACGGCCCTTGTTGAGCAGTGAGGCGCAGAGCAGCGCGACGCAGGCGTTCTTGCTCGTCTTGACGTCGATGGCGCCGGACAGGCGGCGGCCTCCGACCACGCGCAGGTGCATCGGGCCGGCATAGCCCAGGGAGACGATCTCGCTGTCGAGAGCTTCACCGATTCGGGCGATCATCTCAAGGCTGATGTTCTGGTTGCCGCGCTCGATTCGGTTCACCGCGCTCTGGCTGGTGCCGAGGGCTTCGGCGAGCTGACTCTGTGTCCAGCCCCGGTGCTGCCGGGCGTCACGGATGAGCTTGCCGATGCGTACGAGGTAGTCGTCTGCCATGGGGGCACCGTATCTCAGATATGAGATGACTCCTGCGTCGGGTGTGGCAGATGGGTGAATCGAACGCCGTGGCGGTCATGCGTCGAGTGTGCGTCGGGGCGGCGTTATGGGCTATTTCGGAATGTGTTGGGGGTGGTGCCCTCGCGCCCCGCGCGCGTTACCGGCCGTCAGGTTCCGCGGCGTGGCCGCCGTGCGTGTGGTGCTCGACGATCCGGCCCAGCAGGTGGGTGAGCCGCTCGCGCTCCGCGGCCGACAGTGGGCTCAAGAGTTCGTCCTGGGCCGCGTCGAGGAGCTGCTCCAGTCGGCGCAGCCGCCGCCGACCGGGCGTGGTGAGGGTGATGACGTTGCGCCTGCGGTCCTCGGGGTCCGGTGCCCGCTCGACCAGTTCGCGCTCGGCGAGTTCGTTGATGACGGCGACCAGGTCGCTGCGGTGGATGCCGGTGCGGTCGCTCAGCGCGGCCTGGCTCGCCGGTCCGTACTCCTCCAAGGCGACCATCGCTGCATAGTGCCATTTGTGGGCATCTGCCCGACCGAGGGTCTCGGCCACCAGTCGCTGTGCATGCGTGGAGGCCAGTCCCAGCAGGCGGCTGGGTAGTTCGCGCAGTCGCGCGGGTACGGCCGCGCCCCCGTTCTCCCTGGTGGTCATGGGGTGATGCTACCGCTTGCGTTAGTGACACCAACGGTATAGTTTCGTTCGTGTTGCTAACGTTAGTCACGCCAACGATTGCGGAAGGGGCTCCCGTGCCCACGATCGACGTACTCGACTCGACGATGTACTACGAGGACCGCGGCGAGGGCGTGCCCTTCGTCTTCCTCCACGGCAACCCCACCTCCTCCCACCTCTGGCGGGGAGTGCTGCCCCGCATTGAGGGCCCGGTCCGCGTCCTGGCGCCCGACCTCATCGGCATGGGGCGCTCCGGAAAGCCGGACGGCGAGTACCGCTTCGCCGACCACGCGCGCTACCTGGACGCGTGGTTCGACGCGCTCGGACTCGACGAGGCGGTGCTCGTCGGCCAGGACTGGGGCGGGGCGCTCGCCCTCGACCGGGCCGCCCGCCACCCCGGGCGGGTCCGCGGGATCGCCTTCATGGAGACGATCGTGCGCCCGATGGAGTGGGACGAGTACCCGCCCGCCGCACGCGTCCGGTTCGAGGCGATACGCACCCCGGGGCTGGGGGAGGAGATGGTCCTCGACCGGAACATCTTCATCGAGGACAGCATTCTGCAGACGGTGCTCCACCCGATGGCCGAGGAGGACCGCGCCGTCTACGGTGCCCCCTACCCCACCCGCGAGAGCCGGCGGCCCCTGTTGCAGTGGGCCCGCTCGCTGCCCATCGGAGGAGAGCCGGCCGACGTCGTCGCCGTCGTCGAGCGGTACGACGCCTGGCTGGCCGACAGTCCCGAGGTGCCCAAGCTCCTGCTCACCTTCGACGGCTCGCCCGCCCTGATGACCGGAGCCGAGGCCGCCGCCTGGTGCGAGCGGAACATCTCGGCGCTGGAGAGCGAGTACTGCGGTTCCGCGGCCCACCTCTGCCCGGAGGACCGGCCCGAGGAGATCGCCGCGGCCGTCAACGCCTGGGCCGTCCGCCACGCGCTTGCCCGGTGAGTCGCGCCGCGGAGGGCGCACCGGGGACGCGCCCGCCCGTCAGGGTACGGCCCGGGTGACCGGGGACGACCGCGGACGACCGCTCGGCATCCCGCATCCCGCATCCCGCATCCCGTGCCCCGAAGCCGCGGATGCGGCCCGCGGCGGCCGGAACGTCCGAGGCGCCTGTCGGCCGAAGGAAACCCGGTTGATCCGGAACCCGGCGCCTGAATACTGGCTGTGTGCCGGTCGATCGGGACCGCTCACGTCGTGTCGAACCGGACCAGTGGAAGGGCCTGCGGGATTGACCATGCACGTCGACCAAGTGGACGTGACCACCGACATCGTGGCGGCCCTGGTTCAAGAACAGTTCCCCCAGTGGAGCGGCGAGGCGATCCGGCCCCTGCCATCGACCGGAACGGTCAACGCCATCTTCCGCATCGGGGAGGGCTTTTCCGCACGTTTCCCGCTGCGCCCGACCGACGCCGCCGAGGCGCTGGCCGTTCTGGAACAGGAGGCACGGGCGAGCGCGGAGCTGGCACAGGTGTCCCGGTTCCCCGTCCCGGAACCCGTCGCCACGGGACAGCCCGGAGCGGGCTACCCCATGCCGTGGTCGGTCCAGACATGGCTGCCGGGAACGGTCGCCCTCGATGCCGATCCGAGCGGGTCGGACGCATTCGCCGAGGATCTCGCCGCCTTCATCGCGGCCCTGCGGAACGCCGAGACGCGGGGGCGGCGTTTCAGCGGCGACAACCGGGGCGGCGTTCTCGCCCACCACGACGAGTGGATGGCGCAGTGCTTCGAGGAGAGCGAGGGGCTGCTCGACGTACCCCGGCTGCGCCGGCTGTGGAGCCGCTTCCGGGAGTTGCCGCGCACGGGCGCCGACGTGATGAGCCACGGCGACCTGATTCCCGGCAACGTACTGGTCGCGGGAGGCCGGCTCAGTGGCGTCCTCGACACCGGCGGCTTCGGCCCGGCCGACCCCGCGCTGGATCTGGTCAGTGCCTGGCACCTGCTGGAGCCCGGTCCACGGGAAGTGCTTCGGCGGACACTGGCCTGCGACGATCTGGAGTGGGCGCGCGGCACGGCGTGGGCCTTTGAACAGGCGATGGGCCTCGTCTGGTACTACGCCGAGAGCAACCCGGTGATGAGCGGCACGGGGCGCCGGACCCTCGACCGCATTCTGGCCTCGACGGAGTGATGTCGTCCCGGTCAAGGGCCGTCACGGAGGCGAACGACCGCTTCCCCCTCCGGCCTGCGCGGTGGTCGCGGCCTTCCTCGAAGGGCGCCGCCCTGCCCCGGAGCCGACTGCTGGTGCCCGAGGAGCAGCGGGATGCGCGGAAGGTGTTCGGGTCGGAGACCTGGCCGCGGTCGCAGACGATCGTGTCCGGCACCGGCACCGGCACCGGCACCGGCACCGGCACCGGCACCGGCACCGGCACCGGCACCGGCACCGGCACCGGCACCGGCACCGGCACCGGCACCGGCACCGGCACCGGCACCGGCACCGGCACCGGCACCGGCACCGGCACCGGCACCGGCACCGGCACCGGCACCGGCCGCCCGGGCGTGTGACGGATCTCTCCCGTTCCGCGCAGGTGAGCGGGGTGCGGAAGGTCGCGAAAACGGTCGGCGGATCCGTCGCCGTCGGTGGTGCGGCGGGTCTCGCCCAGGCGCCTGCTCCGCCTACGATCGCGTGGGTCGGGCCTGCCCGTACGCGTCCATGGAACAGGGGAAGAGCCATCACACGACGATTCATACGTGCTCACGTGGTGCCGGTCTCGGTGTCTCTCGGGGCGGGTTTGCTGCTAGGCCTGGTAGGCCCCTTTGCCGGGAAAGGGGGCAATGCCGTTTGCGTGGTCATGAGTACGGTCTTTTCCAGTGGCTGGCCCTGGGCCTGCTATGCGTTACTGGTGGGTTGCTCCCGTCGGTCCACCATCGAGTCTGCGTTGCTGGCATCCTCGGGCCTGGCCGTGGGTGTGGTCGCCTACTACCTTTTCAAGGACATGAATCCCGCCATTCCAGCCGGAATGGAAGCTGCCACCCCCGTCCCTGCTGGAGTGCAGTGGGAATCCGGCGCCTTCAAGGACGGGCGGATTCTCGTGTGGGGAACAGCGGCTTTCGTGTTCGGTGCGCCTTTGGGGTTCGTCGGGAACATGGCGCGGACGCCCGGAGTCGGCGGCCTTCTGTTCCGTCTGCTCGTTCCGTTCATCGCCTTCTTCGAGGCGACCCGGCGGTTGAGCGTGGAGGCGGACGTGCAGGGGCCGGTTTTCTCTGCGACCTGGAACGTGACGCGCGTCGCAGCATGTGTCGTGGCCGGGGCTCTCATCGGGCACACGGCGTGGAGCTGGTGGGTTCGGCGAAGCCGGGCCGACGGGCGAGCGGAAGCCACCGCACCTGCACGGCATCTCTGACGCCTGGTCCGTCCAGGCCGCTGAACCGCGACGACGCAACACGGCCCCGCCCGTTTCCTCGGCCGGAAGGGGCGGCGCGGTGCGGGCCCGGTGGGCGACACGCCGACTGGCGCTGCGCCGCCCGGCGAGTCGATGCGGGTGCATGCCGCCCCCGGCGCCCTCCGGCAGCCCACGGCGTGAGGGCGGGCCGGCTCGCCGAAGGGGGGACGGCCTGCGGCGCAGGTGCGTGCGGTCCGCTTCGGTCCACGCGCCGTCGCCGCGGTGGTTGCGCGCCCGGATACGGGTGATGCAGTAGAGGGAGCGGCGGATCGACCGCAGGCCCTTCCTGCTCCGCGACGCTGTGAGTCTCGTTGGCGCCGCCCAGCCGCCACCGGCCTCCGCCCGGAACGCTCGCCCCTCGACGAGACGGCACGGGGCGTGCCTCGTCGTCGCGCCCGGACATGTACTAGAGTTATCTCGACATCGAGATATCTGCCCAAGGCGTACCGCAGCCGCCCCCGCTGGTAAGGACTACCTAACTTAGCCTTACCTTAGCGGATTGGCCAAGGGGCGTGGCGGCAGGATGCGGTAATACGCGCGAATTCATGCATGAAGGAGACTGTCGTGTCGGCGAACAGCTTCGACGCCCGCAGCACGCTGCAGGTGGGCGACGAGTCGTACGAGATCTTCCGGCTGGACAAGGTCGAGGGCTCTGCCCGCCTGCCCTACAGCCTGAAGGTGCTGCTGGAGAACCTGCTCCGCACCGAGGACGGCGCGAACATCACCGCCGACCACATCCGGGCGCTCGGCGGCTGGGACTCCCAGGCTCAGCCCAGCCAGGAGATCCAGTTCACGCCGGCCCGCGTGATCATGCAGGACTTCACCGGCGTCCCCTGTGTCGTGGACCTCGCCACGATGCGTGAGGCCGTGAAGGCCCTCGGCGGCGACCCGGCGAAGATCAACCCGCTTTCGCCCGCCGAGATGGTCATCGACCACTCGGTCATCGCCGACAAGTTCGGCACGAAGGACGCCTTCGCGCAGAACGTCGAGCTGGAGTACGGCCGCAACAAGGAGCGCTACCAGTTCCTGCGTTGGGGCCAGACCGCCTTCGACGACTTCAAGGTCGTCCCCCCGGGCACCGGCATCGTCCACCAGGTCAACATCGAGCACCTGGCCCGCACCGTCATGGTCCGTAACGGCCAGGCCTACCCCGACACCCTCGTCGGCACCGACTCGCACACCACCATGGTCAACGGCCTCGGCGTGCTGGGCTGGGGCGTCGGCGGCATCGAGGCCGAGGCCGCGATGCTCGGCCAGCCGGTCTCCATGCTGATCCCGCGCGTCGTCGGCTTCAAGCTGACCGGCGAGCTGCCGACCGGTACCACCGCCACCGACCTGGTGCTGACCATCACCGAGATGCTGCGCAAGCACGGTGTCGTCGGCAAGTTCGTGGAGTTCTACGGTGAGGGCGTCGCCGCCACCTCCCTCGCGAACCGCGCCACCATCGGCAACATGTCGCCGGAGTTCGGCTCCACCGCCGCGATCTTCCCGATCGACGGCGAGACCCTGAAGTACCTGCGCCTGACCGGCCGCTCCGAGCAGCAGGTCGCGCTCGTCGAGGCGTACGCCAAGGAGCAGGGCCTGTGGCTCGACCCGGCCGCCGAGCCGGACTTCTCCGAGAAGCTGGAGCTCGACCTCTCCACGGTCGTCCCCTCCATCGCCGGCCCGAAGCGCCCGCAGGACCGCATCGTCCTGGCGAACGCCTCCCAGCAGTTCGCGGTCGACGTCCTGAACTACGTCGACGACGCCGACGAGGCGGGCAAGGAGTCCTTCCCGGCCTCTGACGCCCCGGCCGCCACCAACGGCGTGCCGACCCGCCCGACCCAGGTCACCCTGGCCGACGGCACCTCCTTCGAGATCGACCACGGCGCCGTCACCGTCGCCGCGATCACCTCCTGCACCAACACCTCGAACCCCTACGTCATGGTGGCCGCCGCCCTCGTGGCCAAGAAGGCGGTCGAGAAGGGCCTGACCCGCAAGCCGTGGGTCAAGACCACCCTGGCCCCCGGTTCGAAGGTCGTCACCGACTACTTCGACAAGGCCGGCCTGACCCCGTACCTCGACAAGATGGGCTTCAACCTCGTCGGGTACGGCTGCACCACCTGCATCGGCAACTCCGGTCCGCTGGACGAGGAGATCTCGAAGGCGATCAACGAGCACGACCTCGCGGTCACCTCGGTGCTCTCCGGCAACCGCAACTTCGAGGGCCGGATCAACCCCGACGTCAAGATGAACTACCTGGCCTCCCCGCCGCTGGTCGTCGCGTACGCTATCGCGGGCTCCATGAAGGTGGACATCACCCAGGACGCCATCGGCACCGACACCGAGGGCAACCCGGTCTTCCTGAAGGACATCTGGCCCTCCGAGGCCGAGGTCAACGACGTCGTGGCGAACGCCATCGGCGAGGACATGTTCAGCAAGTCCTACAGCGACGTCTTCGCGGGCGACGCCCAGTGGCAGGCGCTGTCGATCCCGACCGGCAACACCTTCGAGTGGGACCCGCAGTCCACCTACGTCCGCAAGCCCCCCTACTTCGAGGGCATGACGATGGAGACCACCCCGGTCTCCGACATCGCCGGCGCCCGCGTCCTGGCGAAGCTGGGCGACTCGGTCACCACCGACCACATCTCCCCGGCCGGTGCGATCAAGGCCGACACCCCGGCCGGCAAGTACCTCACCGAGCACGGTGTCGAGCGCCGCGACTTCAACTCGTACGGTTCCCGCCGCGGCAACCACGAGGTCATGATCCGCGGTACGTTCGCCAACATCCGCCTGCGCAACCAGATCGCGCCGGGCACCGAGGGCGGCTTCACCCGCGACTTCACCGTCGAGGGCGGCCCGGTCTCCTTCATCTACGACGCCTCGCAGAACTACCAGGCCGCCGGCATCCCGCTGGTCATCCTGGCCGGCAAGGAGTACGGTTCCGGCTCGTCCCGCGACTGGGCGGCCAAGGGCACCGCGCTGCTCGGCGTCAAGGCCGTCATCGCCGAGTCCTACGAGCGCATCCACCGCTCCAACCTGATCGGCATGGGCGTCCTGCCCCTGCAGTTCCCCGAGGGCGCCACCGCGGCCTCCCTGGGCCTCACCGGCGAGGAGACCTTCTCCTTCACCGGTGTGGAGGAGCTGAACAACGGCACCACCCCGCGCACGGTCAAGGTCGCCACCGACACCGGTGTGGAGTTCGACGCGGTCGTCCGCATCGACACGCCGGGTGAGGCCGACTACTACCGCAACGGCGGCATCATGCAGTACGTCCTGCGGAACCTCATCCGCGGCTAAGGGCGCGCCAGGCGGAGCGATCCGCCGTCTGTCGGCACCATAGGGCCGTACCCCCGACGAGGGGGTACGGCCCTTGTCGTTCCGTGCGGCGGCGGCGACGGCCTCAGGTGACGGACAGGTCTCAACTCGGAAAAGCCGGGAACGATCCTTGTGCACGATCTTGCTCAGCCGAGCGGAAGTGGACTATACCTGTGCCCGTCCGGGCCGCCGCGTGACGAGCGGCTCCGGGCCGGGGGATGCCGGGGGACCTGCGGTGATGCCCGCATGCACGGTAACTGCCGCGATTTCCGGCCTCCTTCACACTCCTGACGAAGGCGAGGACATGAGCATGGGATCCACTGGTGAGGGCCTCGGCCGCCGTGATCTGATCAAGCGTTCCGCAGCGCTCGGACTGATCAGCGTGCCGACGATGAGCTTCCTGTCCGCCTGCGCCTCCGGCGGTGAGGACACGACGAAGGGTCCCGACAAGGGGGTCGTGTCCAAGGAGAACCCCTTCGGTGTCGCGAAGGGCGGCACGATGGACGTCGTCGTCTTCAAGGGCGGCTTCGGCGACGACTACGCGAAGGCCTGGGAGGCCGCCTTCGACAAGAAGTGGGGCACGACCAGCTCCCACCTCGGCACCCAGGAGATCACCGGAAAGCTGCAGACCCGCTTCAACGGCGGCAATCCGCCGGACGTGGTCGACAACTCCGGAGCCCAGAAGATCAAGCTGGACGTGCTCTTCAAGAGCAACCAGCTCGCGGACCTCACGCCGGTGCTGGATGCCCCCTCCCTCGACGACCCGAGCAAGAAGGTCCGGGACACGCTCATCGCGGGCACCATCGAACAGGGCACGCAGGGCGGCAAGTTCGTCTCGCTGAACTACGTCTACACGGTCTACGGATTCTGGTACTCCGGGAAGCTCTTCAAGGAGAAGGGCTGGACGCCGCCCCGGACCTGGGACGAGTTCCTCGCGATCTGCGCCAAGGCGAAGGAGGCCGGCCTCGGCGGCCTCGCCCACCAGGGCAAGTACCCGTACTACATCAACGTCGTCATCATGGACCTGATCGCCAAGAAGGGCGGCCTGGACGCCATGAAGGCGATCGACAACCTGGAGCCCAACGCCTTCGAGGGCAGCACGGCCGCCCTCGCCGCCGTCGAGGCGGTCTACGAGGTGGTCGAGAAAGACCTGCTCCTTCCGGGGACGAACGGCCTGACCCACACCGAGTCCCAGACCGCCTGGAACCAGTACAAGGCCGCCTTCATCCCGTCCGGCTCCTGGCTGGAGAACGAGCAGCTCAAGCAGACGCCCGACGACTTCGACATGCAGTTCCTCCCGGTCCCGCTGCTCGCGGACAGCAAGCTGCCCTTCGAGGCCATCCGGGCCGGTGCCGGCGAGCCGTTCATCGTCCCCGAGAAGGCGGCCAACAAGCCGGGCGGCCTGGAGTTCATCCGTTCGATGCTGTCCCGGGAATGGTCGACCATCTTCGCCCAGCAGGCCAACTCGCTCACCGTCGTCAAGGACGGCGTGGACCCGGGCGTCACGCTGCGGCCCGGCACCCAGTCGGCGGTGGCCGCCCTCAAGGCGGCGGGAACGAACACCTTCAATTACCTTTACCCCGACTGGTACAGCGAGATGGACACGGCGATCCAGGACGCGTCCAACGAGCTGATGGCCAAGCGGATTCAGCCGAAGGAGTGGATCAAGCGGGCCCAGGCGGCGGTCGACAAGGCGGCGCAGGATCCCAACGCCAAGAACAACCGTCGCAGCTGACAGCAGGCCCCACCGGTCACCGGCACACCAGGGACGGACACCATGAGCCAAGTAGTCCAGGGCAGGGGGCGGACCGGCTTCATCGCCGGCTTCCTCATCGCACCCCTCGCGCTCTATCTGACCTTCGTCATCTGGCCGTACGTACAGACGTTCGGCTACTCCTTCACCAACTGGACGGGCCAGTCGCCGACGTTCGACTTCGTCGGCATCGACAACTACTCCGCCCTGATGAAGGACGAGGTCTTCCGCGGGGCCCTCTGGAACAACCTGCTGCTCCTGGTGTTCGTGCCGGTGGTCACCATCCTGCTCGCCCTCTTCTTCGCCTTCATGGTGAACGCGGGCGGGCGGGGCGGGGCCGGCGGTGTGCAGGGCGTGGCGGGCTCACGCCTCTACAAGGTCGTCTACTTCTTCCCGCAGGTCCTCTCCCTCGCCATCCTCGCGGTGCTCTTCGGCGCCGTGTACCGCACCGACGAGGGCGGCCTCCTCAACGGCGTCCTCATCCGGCTCGGCATCGTCGACCGGATGCACCCGATCGAATGGTTGAACGAGCCCAGGCTCGTCCTGTGGTGCCTGCTCCTGGTGGTGGTCTGGCACGGAGTGGGCTTCTACCTGGTCCTGTTCTCCGCGGCCATGCAGTCCGTCCCCAAGGACATCTACGAGGCGGCCCTCCTCGACGGCGCCGGCCGCGCCCAGACGTTCTTCAGGGTCACCCTGCCCCTGCTGTGGGACTCCGTGCAGACCTCCGCGGTCTACCTGGGCATCGCCGCGATGGACATGTTCGTCCTGGTGTCGACCATGACCTCCGGCCAGTTCGGCGGCGGCCCCGACCACCACAGCGAGGTCATGGCCACGGTGCTCATGAGGAACTTCCTCTACTTCGGCAAGAGCGGCTACGCCTGCGCCATGGGCGTGGTCATGCTCGTCCTCACCATGATCCTTTCCGTCATCACGCTGCGCGCCACCCGCCGCGAGCGCATCGAGTTCTGAGCGGGAGACCGTCATGACCACAGTGATCAAGGCCCCGGGCGAATCCGCTGCGGAGCGGTCCGGGGGAGCCGCCCCCGGCGGGGAACGGGGTGCGGGGCGCTCCGAGGGCATGGTCCTCAACGTCTTCTCCCACGGCTTCCTCGTCCTGTGGGCCGTACTGATCGTGCTGCCCCTGATCTGGCTGGCGCTCGGCTCTTTCAAGACCGACGCGCAGATCGGCGGCTCGGCCCTCAGCTGGCCCACCAACTGGAACCTCGACGCCTTCGGGCGGGCCTGGGACAAGGGCATCGGCGACTACTTCGCCCACACCCTCATCGTGATGGTGTTCTCGGTCCCGCTGACGATGCTGCTCGGCTCGATGGCGGCCTACGTCCTGGCCCGCTACCCCTTCCCGGGCAACCGGTTCATCTACTACTTCTTCGTCAGCGGGGCGATGTTCCCCGTCTTCCTGGCACTCGTCCCGCTGTTCTTCATGGTCAAGCGGTTCGACATGCTCAACACGTACCAGGGCCTGATCCTCGTGTACGTGGCGTACTCGATGCCGTTCACCGTCTTCTTCATGCACTCGTTCTTCCGCACCCTGCCGACGGCGGTGCATGAGGCCGCGGTGATCGACGGCGCCTCCGACACCCGGATCTTCTTCCAGGTGATGGTGCCGATGGCGAAGCCCGGCCTGATCAGCGTCGGGATCTTCAACGTCCTGGGCCAGTGGAACCAGTACATCCTGCCCTCCGTGCTGATGCAGCCCCAGACCGGATCGGACCCCGAGCGCTATCTGCTCACCCAGGGCCTGATCCAGCTCCAGCAACAGCAGGGCTACGAGACCGACCTGCCCGTGCTCTTCGCCGGCGTGACCATCGCGATGATCCCGATGCTGGTGGTCTACCTCTCCTTCCAGCGCCAGATCCAGGCGGGCCTCACCTCGGCGACCCTGAAGTAGCGGCCCCGCGTGGGGCGGGGTCCGATGACCGCTCCGCGTCCGAACGCGGCGGCCGGGTGCGCGGCCGTCCGCCGCACGGTGGGCGGCATCGGACCCCCTCCTGCTACAGCCAGGTGCCGAAGCGGCGGATGTACCAGGTCTTCACGAGCTGGGTGAGCGTGCAGTACGCGAGCAGCACACCGATCAGCCACGGGAAGTAGCTCGCCGGCAGGGCGACGAAGCCCAGCGAGGAGGCCAGCGGCGAGAAGGGCAGCCAGAGCCCGGTCAGTACGGCGAGGACGGTCATCACCATGACCGGCCAGGAGGCGCGGGACTGGATGAAGGGGATCTTCCGGGTACGGATCATGTGGACGATCAGGGTCTGCGAGAGCAGGCCCTCGACGAACCAGCCGGACTGGAAGAGGGACTGGCTCTCCTCGCTGTCGGCGGCGAAGACGTGCCACATGATCAGGAACATCGCGATGTCGAAGATCGAGCTGATCGGGCCGATGGTGACCATGAAGCGGCCGATGCCCCTGGCGTCCCAGGTGCGGGGCCGGCGCAGGTACTCCTCGTCCATCCGGTCCCACGGGGTCGCGAGCTGGGCGATGTCGTAGACCAGGTTCTGGACCAGCAGCATGATCGCGAGCATCGGCTGGAAGGGGATGAAGGCGCTCGCGACCAGGACCGAGAAGACGTTGCCGAAGTTCGACGACGCAGTCATCTTGATGTACTTGATCGTGTTGCCGAAGGTGGTCCGGCCCTGGAGGACGCCCTGCTCCAGGACGGTCAGGTCCTTCTCCAGCAGGATGATGTCCGCCGACTCCTTGGCGATGTCGACGGCGGTGTCGACCGAGATGCCGACGTCGGCGTCGCGCAGCGCGGCCGCGTCGTTGATGCCGTCGCCGAGGAAGCCGACGGTGTGCCCGTCCGCCTGGAGGGCCCGGACGATCCTGGCCTTCTGGACCGGGTTGACCTTGGCGAAGACCGTCGTACGGGCTGCCAGCGCGCGCAGTTCGGCGTCGTCGAGGTCGTCGGTCATGGCGCCCAGGACCACGGTCCCCACGTCGATGCCGACGTCCGCGCAGACCCGCGCGGCGACGAGCTCGTTGTCGCCGGTGACGACCTTCACCGCGATGCCCTTGTCGGCGAGTCCTTCCAGGGCGCGGGCGGCGTCCGCCTTGGCGGGGTCGAGGAAGGCGAGGAAGCCGACCAGGGTCAGCCGGTCCTCGTCGGCGACGGAGTAGGTGTTGCGCGGGGTGTCGAAGCCGCGGGTGGCGACGGCGAGGACCCGCAGGCCCCGCCGGTTGTGGTCCTCGGCGATCCGGGTGACGTGCCACCGGAGCTGCTCGGTCAGCTCCACCGTCTCGCCGCGGTCGGTGACATGCGTGCAGAGAGCGAGGACCTCTTCGACCGCACCCTTGGTGATCATGACGTGCTCGACCGGTCCGGAGCCCCCTACGAGCGCGTTGCGGGCCAGGACCACGGACATCCGGCGCCGGGCGAAGTCGAAGGGGATCTCGTCGACCATCGAGAACCGTGCGTCGACGACAACCTCCTCGGCCTCGTTGACGCGGTCGATGACCGCCTGGTCCATGAGGTTGCGCAGCCCGGTCTGGAAGTGCGCGTTGAGGTAGCCGTACTCCAGGACCTCGCCGTCCTCGTTGCCGTGCACGTCCAGGTACCGGTCCAGGACGATCCGGTCCTCGGTGAGGGTGCCGGTCTTGTCGGTGCAGAGCACGTCCATCGCGCCCAGGTTCTGGATGGCGCCCAGCCGCTTGACGACCACCTTGCGCTTGGACAGAGCGACGGCACCGCGCGCCAGGTTGGCGGAGACCACCATCGGGAGCATCTCGGGGGTCAGGCCGACGGCGACCGCGACACCGAAGAGGAAGGCCTCGTCCCAGTCACCCTTGGTCAGGCCGTTGATCATGAAGACCACCGGGACCATGACCAGCATGAACCGGATCAGCAGGAAGCTGACCTTGCGCACACCGGTGTCGAAGGCGGTCTGCGGGCGCTCGCCGACCAGGGAGCCGGCCATCGAGCCGAAGTAGGTGTCCGCTCCGGTGGCGACGACGACCCCGGTGGCGGTGCCGGAGGTGACCGAGGTGCCCATCAGGGCCAGGTTGTCGGCCTCGACCGGGTCGGTCGTGTCCTGCTGACCCAGGTCCTCCGCGCGGGTGTCCGCCTTGGCCACCGGCAGGGACTCGCCGGAGAGTGCGGCCTGGCCGACCATCAGGTCCTTGGCGGTGAGCAGGCGCAGGTCGGCAGGGATCAGGTCGCCCGCGGCCAGCCTCACCACATCGCCCGGAACCACCTGGTCCATGGGCACTTCGAAGGTGGTGGCGGCGGACCCGCTGTGGGAACGGCGCCGGACCGCGCACGTGGTGGTGACCAGTTGCCTGAGCGCGTCGGCGGCGCGACCGGAGCGGTACTCCTGCCAGAAGCGCAGCAGCCCGCTGATCACCACCATCACGGTGAGGATGACGACGCCCGGGTCCGCGGGGTCCTGCCAGTACATGACGGCGGCCAGGAAGACCAGGACCGCGATGAAGGGGTTCCAGAAGGCCTTCACCAGCTGGACGTACCAGCGCGGGGTGCGCTCGTGGGCGACGACGTTGGCGCCGTGGCGCTCCAGGCGCAGGGCGGCCTCGGCGTGGGTGAGGCCCGCCGCGGACGCGTCCACGGACTGCAGGGCTCCTACGCCGGGTCCGGCGCTGATCCGGGCGAGGCGCTCGCCGACGAGCCGGGTACGGGACTCCAGCTCGGCGGCCTTGCGCTCGCGGCGGGACCGGCCCGGCGGCGCGAGCTTGGCCGGCGTACGGGGGGTGAGCATGGTCATGGCACATAACCTCCTTCCACGGTTCCGGGCAGCGCGAAGCCACACGGTCACGTGGAGTGATCGACAGTCGGTGTGCGGCGGCCTTGCGGGCCGGCCGGACGCCGACGGACTGGGGTGACGCACGCCGGACGAGGCCGTCCGGTCATGCGGAAAAGGGGGACGCGGGATGCACGCAGCAGCGCACGGGCGCGGTGGTGCACCGCCGCGCGCACTCAGGGGAAGGCCGGCTGCTCAGCCGTTCGGCCGAAGGGCTGTTCGGCGGGTCAGCCGCACAGAGCGCTGCGAGGACTTCGATCGGGACTCATCCCGAACACCTCCTCGCCTCGCGCTGACATGACGGGCGCCCGGTCCGGCCGGAAGGGCCGCAGAGGACCGGCGCCCCAGCGACCGTAACACGATCGGCGGGGCTACTCCCTCCCCCTTTCGGCCGGTAGGCCCGTTTCGTGTCATGTCAGCCTCTTGACGTGCGGATGCGCAAAGGCTCGACTTAAGGTTCACAAGTTGGAGAGAAGCCGGGGACTCGGAGCGCGCAGCCGCGAGGTGACCCGGCCGGGGGGCGACGGCTGGCCGTCGCTACAGGGCAGGAGTGGATGAGTCGTGCAGACTCCCGGATCGCAGTCGTCGCTGCACCGCGCGAATCTCGAACGGGTCGTACGGGCGGTGCGGCTCGCGGGGTCGCTGACCCAGGCGGAGATCGCCCGTACCACCGGACTGTCGGCGGCCACGGTCTCCAACATCGTCCGGGAGCTCAAGGACGGCGGGACCGTCGAGGTCACCGACACCTCGGCCGGAGGCCGGCGGGCACGGAGCGTGTCGCTCAGCGGTGACGCGGGCATCGTGATCGGCGTCGACTTCGGCCACACCCACCTCCGGGTGGCCGTCGGTAACCTCGCCCACCAGGTGCTGGCCGAGGAGACCGAGCCGCTGGACGTGGACGCCTCCTGGGCGGACGGCTTCGACCGGGCGGAAGCACTGGTCGGGCGCCTGATCGAGGGCATCGGGGTCGGGCTGGACAAGGTCATCGGGGTCGGGCTCGGCGTCCCCGGCCCGATCGACGTGGAGTCCGGGACCCTGGGCTCCACCGCGATCCTGCCGGGCTGGGCGGGGATCAATCCGCGCCAGGAGCTCTCGCAGCGCCTCGGAGTGCCCGTCTACGTGGACAACGACGCCAACCTCGGCGCGCTCGGCGAACTCGTTTGGGGCAGTGGCCGCGGGGTGAAGGACCTGGCCTACATCAAGGTGGCCAGCGGCGTCGGCGCCGGCCTGGTGATCAACGGCCAGATCTACCGCGGCCCGGGTGGCACGGCGGGCGAGATCGGGCACATCACGCTGGACGAATCGGGCCCGGTCTGCCGCTGCGGCAACCGCGGCTGCCTGGAGACCTTCGCCGCGGCCCGGTACGTCCTGCCGCTGCTCCAGGGCACGCACGGGCCGGAGTTGACGATGGAGCGGGTGGTCGAGCTGGCCCGCGACGGGGACCCCGGCTGCCGTCGGGTGATCACCGATGTCGGCCGCCACATCGGCAGCGGCGTGGCCAGCCTGTGCAACCTCCTGAACCCCAGCCGGGTGGTGCTGGGCGGCTCGCTGGCGGAGGCGGGTGAACTGGTCCTGGCCCCCATCCGTGAATCAGTGGGGAGGTATGCGATCCCCAGCGCGGCCCGGCAGCTGTCGGTGCTGACGGGGTCCCTGGGCGGCCGTGCCGAGGTGCTGGGCGCACTGGCTCTCGTGCTGAGCGAGATGGGCGATTCGACACTTTTGTCAGATCATGGAAGTGGAGTGCGAGCTCCAGCCGTCTTGCCTTCAGGTAGATAACGAATGGCACCGTTGTCATCTCGTTAAGAATTCACTCCTTGACGGCAAAACGCGGCCGGGGTTGACTCACATCCACCTCGGCCGCGGCGTAGCGGCCTCGTCAGGGAGGTTCAAGTAATGAACACGCGTATGCGCAGAGCCGCCGTAGCCGTTGCCGCCGGCGCCATGGCCGTTTCCCTTGCCGCCTGTGGCAGCGCCAAGGAGGCCGGCGACAAGGCGAAGGAGTCGTCCGGCGCCGCCAAGGGCGACGCGATCAAGATCGGCCTGCTCCTGCCGGAGAACCAGACCGCGCGGTACGAGAAGTTCGACAAGCCGCTGATCGAGAAGAAGGTCGCCGAGCTCACCGGCGGCAAGGGCGAGGTCGTCTACGCCAACGCCAAGCAGGACGCGACCACGCAGAACTCCCAGGTCGACACGATGATCACCAACAAGGTGGACGTCCTGATCATCGACGCGGTGGACTCCAAGGCCATCGCCGGCTCGGTCAAGAAGGCCAAGGACGCGGGCATCCCGGTCGTGGCCTACGACCGCCTGGCCGAGGGCCCGATCGACGCGTACACCTCCTTCGACAACGAAGAGGTCGGCAAGGTCCAGGGCAAGGCCCTGCTTGAGGCGCTGGGCGACAAGGCCAAGGACGGCCAGATCGTCATGATGAACGGTTCGGTCACCGACCCGAACGCCAAGCTCTTCAAGTCCGGCGCGCACTCCGAGCTCGACGGCAAGGTGAACGTCGGCAAGGAGTACGACACCGTCGAGTGGAAGCCGGAGAACGCCAACACCAACATGGCGGCCGCGCTCTCCGCGCTCGGCAAGGACAAGGTCATCGGCGTCTACTCCGCCAATGACGGCATGGCCGGCGGCATCATCACCGCCCTCAAGGCCGCCGGCGTCTCCCCGCTGCCCCCGGTCACCGGCCAGGACGCCGAACTCGCCGGCGTCCAGCGCATCGTCGCGGGCGAGCAGTTCATGAGCGTCTACAAGCCGTACGCCCCTGAGGCCGAGGCCGCCGCCAAGATGGCCGTAGCCCTCGCCAAGGGCGGGAAGCCCGAGGGCACCACGTCCACGGTCGACAGCCCCACCACCAAGGGCGTCCCCTCCGTGCTGATCCCGGTCATCTCGCTGACCAAGGCCAACATCAAGGACACCGTCGTCAAGGACGGCGTCTACTCGGTCGACGAGATCTGCACCGACAAGTACGCGGCGGCCTGCGCCGCCGCCGGCCTGAAGTAGCGGCCCCCGCCGCCTCTGCGCGAGGCGGCCCCCGTGCCTGACCGGCGCCCCTCCCTCCTCATCCCCGCCACCGGGCGGGGCGCCGGGCAGAAACGTTCCTCCCCCATTCGTCCCGCTCCTGCTCTTTTGCACGACATCCCCGCCGGTCAGGCGGCGAAGGAGATGGTTCATGTGTCCGCTGCGCCCGTGCTGGCGTTGCGAGGGGTCTCGAAGCGGTTCGGTGCCGTTCAGGCCCTCACCGACGTAGAACTCGAGATCCACTCCGGTGAAGTGGTCGCCCTCGTCGGCGACAACGGTGCCGGAAAGTCCACGCTGGTCAAGACGATCGCCGGCGTGCACCCCATCGATGAAGGCGTCATCGAATGGGAGGGGCGCCCGGTCGCCATCGGAAAGCCCCACGACGCCCAGAACCTGGGCATCGCGACGGTCTACCAGGACCTGGCGCTGTGCGACAACATCGATGTCGTCGGCAACCTCTTCCTCGGCCGCGAGCTCAAGAGGTTCGGCGTCCTGGACGAGGTGGAGATGGAGCGGCGCGCCCGCGAACTCCTGACCACCCTGTCCATCCGGATCCCCAGTGTCCGGATCCCCATCGCCTCGCTGTCGGGCGGTCAGCGCCAGACCGTGGCGATCGCCCGTTCGATGCTGGGCGAGCCCCAGCTCGTCATCCTCGACGAGCCCACCGCGGCCCTCGGCGTCGAGCAGACCGCACAGGTGCTCGACCTGGTGGAGCGGCTGCGCGAGCGCGGCCACGCGGTCATCCTCATCAGCCACAACATGGCCGATGTGAAGGCCGTCGCCGACAAGGTGGCGGTCCTGCGGCTGGGCCGCAACAACGGTGTCTTCAACGTCGCCGACACCTCGCAGGAAGAGATCATCTCCGCCATCACCGGTGCCACGGACAACGCCGTGACCCGCCGGGCGGCCCGCACCTCGGAGGCCGGCAAGTGAGCACCCAGAACCCCGCCACCGATCCACTGGACAAGGGCCCCGTCGCGCACGAGCACATCGACCCGGTCAACCCGGCGGCCGCACACGACGCGATCCCGGCCGTGGACCCCCGCCTGCTCGTCAGGGAGGAGGGGCTCGCCGGCTACTGGGGCGAGTTCAAGCACAAGATGAAAGCCGGCGACCTGGGCTCCCTCCCGGTCGTCATCGGCCTGATCGTCATCTGGTCCATCTTCCAGGGGCTGAACTCCAACTTCCTCACCCCGGAGAACCTCACCAACATCGCGATCACGATGACCGGCACCGGGATGATCGCCATCGGCATCATCTTCGTGCTGCTCCTCGGCGAGATCGACCTCTCGGTCGGCTCGGTGAGCGGTGTGTCGGGCGCGATCGTTGCCGTCCTCGCCGTCACCCACGGCGTGAACGAATGGCTGGCCATCCTCGCCGCCATCGTCGGCGGCGCCCTGATCGGCTCCATCCACGGCTTCTTCTTCGCCAGGGTCGGGGCCCCCGCCTTCGCCGTGACCCTGTCGGGCCTGCTGTTCTGGCTGGGCGCGATGCTGCAGATCCTCGGCAGCAACGGCACGATCAACATCGACTCCGACGGCGTGGTCGGCCAGCTGACCACGTACTTCTTCTCGGACGTGGCTGTCGCCTACGGGCTGGCCGCGCTCGCGGTGGCCGGCTACTTCCTCGCGGCCTTCTTCGACGCCCGGCGTCGTGAGGCCGCCGGGATGCCCTCCCGGCCGCTCACCGAGATCCTGCTGCGCACCGGCCTGCTCGCGGTGTGCACCTTCGGTCCCGCCGCGCTGTTCAACCAGTACAAGGGCCTGCCGCTGGCGGTGGTGCTCTTCCTGCTGGCCCTGGTCGTCACGGACTTCCTGCTGCGCCGTACGACCTTCGGGCGAAACGTTTTCGCGCTGGGCGGCAGCGTCGAGGCCTCCCGCCGTGCGGGCATCGGGGTCACCCGGATCCGGATCACGGTCTTCGCCATCTCCAGCACGTTCGCCGCCATCGGCGGCCTGTTCTGGGCCTCCAAGATCGCGGCGGCCAACCAGAGCGCCGGCGCCGGCGACCTGCTGATGAACGTGATCGCGGCGGCCGTCATCGGCGGCACCAGCCTCTTCGGTGGCCGCGGCCGGACCTGGAACGCCCTCCTCGGCGTCATGGTCATCGTCTCGATCCAGTACGGTCTGGCCCTGGAGGGCATCGCGACGCCGGTCCAGTACATGATCACCGGCGCGGTCCTGCTGGCCACCGTGGTGATCGACTCGGTCACCCGCAAGACCCAGAAGACGGCCGGACGCGCCTGACCGCGCGCCCGACCGGTCCGCCGCGGCGGACCGCGGCGGTAAGAACCGTCACAGTGCCCGGCGCCACTCCGCGTGGCGCCGGGCATCCGTGCGTACAAATGCAGGCACTCCCGTGCGGGTATACGCCCGTTTGTGATGTGTGGCCGTGCGGCGGTGTGTACATGTATGACAAAGCTGTGACTCCGCCGGGACGGCCCGATGACCGCGCCCGCGAACGGAACATTAGACTCGACAGACCAGCAAGCAACTGCAAGGAGGCACGGGTGCTGCTGACCCGCATCAAGGGACCGCGCGATCTGGACCTGCTCAGCCAGGAGGAGCTGATTCAGCTCGCCGCAGAGATCAGGTCCTTCCTCGTCGACGCCGTCTCCAAGACCGGCGGGCACCTCGGCCCCAACCTCGGCGTGGTCGAACTGACGATCGCCCTGCACCGGGTCTTCGAATCGCCCAAGGACAAGGTCCTCTTCGACACCGGCCACCAGGCCTACGTCCACAAGCTGCTCACGGGCCGCCAGGACTTCGCGGGGCTGCGCTCCAAGGGCGGCCTGTCCGGCTACCCCTCGCGCGCCGAGTCCGACCACGACGTGATCGAGAACTCGCACGCCTCCACCGTCCTGGGCTGGGCCGACGGACTCGCCAAGGCCAACGAGGTGCTGGGCCGCGAGGACCACCACGTCGCCGCCGTCATCGGCGACGGCGCCCTGACCGGCGGCATGGCCTGGGAGGCGCTGAACAACATCGCCGCCGCCAAGGACCGCCCGCTCGTCATCGTCGTCAACGACAACGAGCGCTCCTACGGCCCGACCATCGGCGGCCTCGCCAACCACCTGGCGACCCTGCGCACCACCGACGGCTACGAGCGCTTCCTGGCCCGCGGCAAGGAGATCCTGGAGCGCACCCCCGTCGTCGGGAAGCCGCTCTTCGAGACCCTGCACGGCGCCAAGAAGGGCCTCAAGGACTTCATCGCCCCGCAGGGCATGTTCGAGGACCTGGGCCTGAAGTACATCGGCCCCATCGACGGCCACGACATCGAGGCCCTGGAGTCGGCCCTGCAGCGCGCCAAGCGCTTCAGCGGCCCGGTCATCGTGCACTGCCTCACCCAGAAGGGCCGCGGCTACACCCACGCGGAGCAGGACGAGGCCGACCGCTTCCACGGCATCGGTCCCATCCACCCCGACACCGGCCTGCCCGTCTCCACCGACGCCGCCAGCTGGACCTCCGTCTTCGCCGACGAGATGGTCCGGCTCGGCAAGGAGCGCAAGGACATCGTCGGCATCACCGCGGCCATGCTCCAGCCGGTCGGTCTGAAGAAGTTCGCGGACGCCTTCCCGGACCGCATCTACGACGTCGGCATCGCCGAGCAGCACGGCGCCACCTCCGCGGCGGGCCTCGCCACCGGCGGCGCCCACCCGGTCTTCGCGGTGTACGCCACCTTCCTCAACCGCGCCTTCGACCAGGTCCTGATGGACGTCGCGCTGCACAAGTGCGGAGTCACCTTCGTCCTGGACCGCGCCGGTGTCACCGGCACCGACGGCGCCTCCCACAACGGCATGTGGGACATGTCCATCCTCCAGGTGGTCCCGGGTCTGCGCCTGGCCGCCCCGCGCGACGCCGAGCAGCTGCGGGCGCAGCTGCGCGAGGCCGTCGAGGTCAAGGACGCGCCGACCGTGGTGCGCTTCTCCAAGGGCGTCGTCGGCCCGGCCGTCCCGGCCGTCGGCCGGATCGGCGGCATGGACGTGCTGCGCGCACCGGCCGCCGACGCCACCCTGTCCCTCGACTCCTCGAACCTGGGCAGTGCCCCCACGGACGTACTGCTCGTCTCGGTCGGCGCGCTCGCCCCGATGTGCCTGGAGATCGCTGACCTGCTGGACAAGCAGGGCATCACCTCGACGGTGGTCGACCCGCGCTGGGTCAAGCCCGTGGACGAGGCCCTGGCCCCGCTGGCCGACCGCCACCGCGTCGTCGTGACCGTCGAGGACAACGGCCGCGCCGGCGGCGTGGGCTCCGCCGTCTCGCAGGCGCTCCGGGACGCGGGGGTCGACGTACCCCTGCGCGACTTCGGCATCCCGCAGCGCTTCCTCGACCACGCCTCCCGCAAGGAGGTCATGGCCGAGATCGGGCTGACCGCCCCGGACATCGCCCGGCACGTCACGGGGCTGGTGGCCAAGCTGGACGGCCGCTACGACAGCGAGTCGGCCGCCACCGTCGACTAGGACGGGCGGCGCCCACAGCGCTAGATCGCCGCGCGGTTGCACGTCACGGGCCGGGAGATCACTCTTGAGGAGTGGGCCTCCCGGCCCGCTCGCGTGCGTCGACACCTGTTCGGAGGTGCGTCGGTGAGTAGGGATACGAACAGCCCCTTCCGCACCAAGACGGTGGAGCAGTCCATCCGCGACACGGAGGAGCCGGAACACGCGCTCCGCAAGTCGCTCTCCGCCTGGGACCTGACGGTGTTCGGTGTCGGTGTCATCATCGGCACCGGCATCTTCGTCCTGACGGGCATCGCGGCCCGGAACAACGCCGGACCTGCCACCGCCCTCGCCTTCGTGGCAGCGGGCATCGTCTGCGCCCTCGCGGCGCTCTGCTACGCCGAGTTCGCGTCCACCGTGCCGGTGGCCGGATCGGCGTACACCTTCAGCTACGCCTCCATCGGCGAGTTGCCCGCCTGGATCATCGGCTGGGACCTGGTGCTCGAGTTCGCGCTCGGCACGGCGGTGGTCGCGGTCGGTTGGTCCGGCTACGTGCGCCACCTCATGGACACCAACCTCGGCTGGACCCTGCCGACCTCCCTGTCCGGCCCCGACGCCGGCGGCCACTTCGACCTGCTGGCCTTCCTGCTGGTCCTGGTGCTGACGTGGATCCTGGTCGTCGGTACGAAGCTCTCGGCCCGCATCACGGCGGTCGTCGTCGCCATCAAGGTCACCGTCGTGCTGCTGGTCATCGTCGCGGGCCTGTTCTTCATCAAGGCCGACAACTACTCGCCGTTCATCCCGCCGGCCCAGCCCCAGGCCGAGGGCGTCAGCGGCTGGCACTCCCCGCTCGTCCAGCTGCTCTTCGGCTACGAGCCCACCAACTTCGGCGTCATGGGCATCTTCACGGCGGCCTCGCTCATCTTCTTCGCCTTCATCGGCTTCGACGTGGTGGCCACCGCGGCCGAGGAGACCAGGAACCCCCAGCGGGACATGCCGCGCGGCATCCTCGGCTCCCTGCTCATCTGCACGGTGCTGTACGTCGCGGTGACCCTGGTGGTGACCGGCATGCAGAAGTACTCGGAGATGTCCGCGACCGCGCCGCTCGCCGAGGCCTTCAAATCGGTGAACCAGCCGTTCTTCTCGGGCGCCATCAGCCTCGGCGCGTCCGTCGGCCTGATCACCGTGTGCATGATCCTGCTGCTCGGCCAGACCCGCGTGTTCTTCGCGATGAGCCGTGACGGGCTGCTGCCCCGGGTCTTCTCCGTGACGCACCCGAAGTACCGCACCCCCTACCGGGCGACCATGCTGCTCGGCGGAGTCATCGCCGTCCTCGCGGGCTTCACCAGCCTGGAGAGCCTCGCCGAACTGGTCAACATCGGCACCCTGTTCGCCTTCGTGGTGGTCGCGCTCGGTGTCATCGTCCTGCGCAAGACCCGCCCCGACCTGCACCGGTCCTTCCGTACCCCGTGGGTGCCGCTGGTGCCGATCCTGTCGATCGCGGCCTCGCTCTGGCTGATGCTCAACCTGCCGGCCGAGACCTGGCTGCGCTTCGGCGTCTGGATGGTCATCGGTGTCATCGTCTACTTCGCCTACGGACGCCGCAACAGCCGTCTGGGCAAGGTCGGCGCGGACGCCAAGTACTGAACGACCGAAGGGTTCGGACGCGCGAACGCCGGAGCCGGCCGTACGGGTCACCCGTACGGCCGGCTCCGTTGTGCGGATCCGGTCAGCCCTTGGCGGGGGAGTCCTTCGCCGAGGCGGGGACCTTCTCGTCCTTGCGCAGGGCGTCCCACAGCTGGGTGGCCTGCGGTTCGGCCACGACCACGCGGTTGGGGTCCACCTTGTCGTAGGCGACCGGCAGCATGATGGTCTCCATCGTCTCCGGGTTCACGCCCTTCATGCTCCGCGCGAAGTCGGACAGCGCGGTGAGCGAGGCCAGATCGGAGTCGGTGGTCAGGGACTTGGTGCCGGCGTCCGCGAGCTTGTAGAGCCGTGCCGGGTTGCCGAGGGCATCCTGCTTCTTGATCTCCGCCAGCATCGCCAGCATGAACTGCTGCTGCAGGCCTATGCGTCCGAGGTCGCTGCCGTCGCCGTAGCCGTACCGGGTACGGACGAACTTCAGCGAGTCGGTGCCGTTCAGCCGGTGCGTGCCCGCGTCCAGTTTCAGACCGCCCTTGGCACCGCTCATCGGCTTGTCGAGGGTGACGGTGACCCCGCCCAGCGCGTCCACCAGGCCCTTGAAGCCGGCGAAGTCCACCTCGACGAAGTGGTCCACGCGCACACCGGACATCTGCTCGACGGTGTTGACCACACAGGCCGGGCCGGCCAGCGAGTAGACGGAGTTGAACATGACCCGCTTCGCGGACGGCACGGACGTGCCGTCGCGGTCCTTGCACTCGGGCCGGGTGATCAGGGTGTCGCGGGGGATGCTCACCGCGGTGGCCTTGGCCCGGCCCTCGGGTATGTGGACCAGCATCGCGGTGTCCGAACGGGCCCCGCTGACATCGCCGCGGTCGAGGTCCCCGTTGGCCCCGGCCCGCGAGTCGGAGCCGAGCACCAGGATGTTCTGCGCGTTCGCGACCACCTTGGCGGGTCGGTTGTCCCCGATCGCCTGATCGAGGTCGACGCTGTCGATGTTGTTGTTGAGGTGGCTGTACGTCCACCAGCCCGCCCCGGCCGCGCCCAGGATCAGCACGGCGACCAGCAGCAGGGTGATCCGCAGAACGCGGCGTCGGCGGCGCCTGGGCCGCACGTGCTTTTCCGTCATGGGGGTGAATCTTAGACAGGTATTCGAATGGCCGGAGCCCGCCCCCCGTGGGGGACGGGCCCGGCCGTCGAACGACCGTCCGCGACCCGGACTAGGCCGGGACGCTCGCGATGCCGGGGGCGAGGAACTTCTTGCCGTTCACGCGCTCCGAGACGCCCTCACGGTCCAGGTACGGCGTGATGCCGCCCAGGTGGAAGGGCCAGCCGGCACCGGTGATGAGGCAGAGGTCGATGTCCTGGGCCTCGGCCACGACACCCTCCTCCAGCATCAGGCCGATCTCCTGCGCCACCGCGTCCAGGACGCGCACCCGGACCTGCTCCTCGGTCAGGACGGAGTCGCCCTGGACCAGGAGCGCGGCGACCTCGGGGTCCAGCTCCGGCTTGCCGGAGTCGTAGACGTAGAAGCCCCGCTTGCCGGCCTCGACGACCCGCTTGAGGTTCGGGGAGACGGTGAAGCGCTCCGGGAAGGAGCGGTTCAGGGTCTCGGACACGTGCAGGCCGATCGCCGGGCCCACCAGTTCCAGCAGCACCAGCGGGGACATCGGAAGGCCGAGTGGCTCGATGGCCTTCTCCGCGGTGGCGACCGGGGTGCCTTCGTCGATGACGTTCTGGATCTCGCCCATGAAGCGGGTCAGGATGCGGTTCACGACGAACGCCGGGGCGTCCTTCGTCAGGACCGCGGTCTTCTTCAGCTTCTTGGCGACGCCGAAGGCCGTGGCCAGCGCGGCGTCGTCGGTCTGCTCACCGCGGACGATCTCCAGCAGCGGGAGGATCGCGACCGGGTTGAAGAAGTGGAAGCCGACTACGCGCTCCGGGTGCTGGAGCTTGGAGGCCATCTCCGAGACCGACAGCGAGGAGGTGTTGGTGGCGAGGATGGCGTGCGCCGGGGCGACCGCCTCGACCTCCGCGAACACCTTCTGCTTGACGGACATCTCCTCGAACACGGCCTCGATGATGAAGTCCGCGTCCGCGAAGCCCTCGGCCTTGTCCAGGACACCGGTCACCAGGGCGGTCAGGCGGTTGGCCTTGTCCTGGTTGATGCGGCCCTTGCCGAGCAGCTTCTGGATCTCGGCGTGGACGTAGCCCACACCCTTGTCCACGCGCTCCTGGTCGATGTCGGTGAGGACCACCGGCACCTCCAGGCGCCGCAGGAACAGCAGCGCCAGCTGCGAGGCCATCAGGCCCGCGCCGACGACGCCGACCTTGGTGACCGGACGGGCCAGGGACTTGTCCGGGGCGCCGGCCGGGCGCTTGGCACGCTTCTGCACCAGGTTGAAGGCGTAGATGCCGGAGCGCAGTTCGCCGCCCATGATGAGGTCGGCCAGGGCCGTGTCCTCGGCGTCGAAGCCCTTCTGCAGGTCGCCGTCCTTGGCCGCGGCGATGATGTCCAGCGCGCGGTAGGCGGCCGGAGCGGCGCCGTGCACCTTGGAGTCCGCGATGAAGCGGCCCTTGGCGACGGCCGTGTCCCAGGCCTCGCCGCGGTCGATCTCCGCACGGACGACCTCGGTGGTGCCGTTCAGGACGTTCGCGGTCCACAGGAGCGACTGCTCCAGGAAGTCCGCGCCCTCGAAGATCGCGTCGGCGATGCCGAGCTCGAAGACCTGCTTGCCCTTCAGCTGCCGGTTCTGGTTCAGCGAGTTCTCGATGATGACCGAGACCGCGCGCTCGGCGCCGATCAGGTTCGGCAGGATGGCGCAGCCGCCCCAGCCGGGGACCAGGCCGAGGAAGACCTCGGGCAGCGAGAAGGCCGGGATGGCCTTCGAGACGGTGCGGTAGCTGCAGTGCAGGCCGACCTCGACGCCGCCGCCCATCGCCGCGCCGTTGTAGTACGCGAAGGTCGGCACGGCCAGCGCGGAGAGGCGCTTGAAGACGTCGTGGCCGCCCTTGCCGATGGCGAGCGCCTCGTCGTGCTTCTTGAGCAGCTCGACGCCCTTGAGGTCGGCGCCGACCGCGAAGATGAACGGCTTGCCGGTGATGCCCGCGCCGACGATGCTGCCGGCCGCGGCCTCCTGCTCGACCTGGTCGATCGCCGCGTTCAGATTGGCGAGGGACTGCGGGCCGAAGGTGGTCGGCTTGGTGTGGTCGAAGCCGTTGTCCAGCGTGATGAGCGCGAAGCGCCCGGCGCCGAACGGCAGATCCAGGTGGCGGACGTGCGTGGACGTGACGACCTCGTCGGGGAACAGCTCGGCCGCGCCCTTCAGGAGCTCAGCGGTGGTGCTCACTTGGAGTCTCCCTCGGCGTTGAAGTTCGGGTTCTCCCAGATGACCGTCGCGCCCATGCCGAAGCCGACGCACATGGTGGTCAGGCCGTAGCGGACGTGCGGCTGCTCCTCGAACTGGCGGGCCAGCTGGGTCATCAGGCGGACGCCGGAGGACGCCAGCGGGTGGCCGAAGGCGATGGCGCCGCCGTACTGGTTCACGCGGGCGTCGTCGTCGGCGATGCCGTAGTGCTCCAGGAAGGCCAGCACCTGCACGGCGAAGGCCTCGTTGATCTCGAACAGACCGATGTCGTCGATCGTCAGACCGGCCTGGGCCAGGGCCTTCTCGGTGGCCGGGATCGGGCCGTAGCCCATGACCTCGGGCTCGACACCCGCGAAGGAGTAGGAGACGAGGCGCATCTTGACCGGGAGGTTGTTCTCGCGGGCGAAGTCCTCGGACGCGATGATCGCGGCGGTGGCACCGTCGTTCAGACCGGCGGCGTTGCCCGCGGTGACCCGGCCGTGCGTACGGAACGGGGTCTTCAGGTTCGCCAGGTTCTCCAGGGTGGTGCCCGGGCGCATCGGCTCGTCGGTGGTGACCAGGCCCCAGCCCGTCTCACCCGCGGCCTCGTTGGTGTTGCGCACCGAGATCGGGACCAGGTCCTGCTGGATCTTGCCGTCGGCGTACGCCTTGGCGGCCTTCTCCTGCGAGCGCACGGCGTACTCGTCGGCGCGGAGCTTGGTGATCGTCGGGTACCGGTCGTGCAGGTTCTCGGCGGTCATGCCCATGAACAGGGCGGACTCGTCTACCAGCTTCTCGGAGACGAAGCGCGGGTTCGGGTCGACGCCCTCGCCCATGGGGTGGCGGCCCATGTGCTCGACGCCGCCGGCGAGGGCGACGTCGTACGCGCCGAACGCCACACCGCCCGCGACGGCGGTCACGGCGGTCAGCGCGCCGGCGCACATGCGGTCGATGGAGTAGCCCGGGACGGACTGCGGGAGGCCCGCGAGGATGCCGGCCGTGCGGCCCAGCGTCAGGCCCTGGTCGCCGATCTGCGTGGTCGCGGCGATGGCGACCTCGTCGATCTTCTTGGGGTCCAGGTCCGGGTTGCGGCGCAGCAGCTCCCGGATCGCCTTCACGACGAGATCGTCGGCGCGGGTCTCGTTGTAGATGCCCTTCGGGCCCGCCTTGCCGAACGGGGTGCGGACGCCGTCGACGAAGACGACGTCCCTGACGGTACGAGGCACGTTGGCTCTCCTCCAGGTGCGGGATGGCACTGCTGCGCGGGGGCGCGTTCGGCTTACGTTGCTGAGCGCCCGCTCACCCGACCATGCTACTTGCGGGTAACCAATGTGCACACCCCCTCCCCGAGGAGCGGCGAAGGTCACACTCCGTTCATCCCCGTCCCGGCCCGGCACGCGCCCCCTCCTCGCGCCGTCCGATCGGAGCGCCCGGGGCTACCCGATGGAGTGGGGCCGCCCGGTCGTCCCGGTCGCGTCGATGGCATCGGGCACCCGGCCCGTGCGAACCCTGGTCGCGTCCCCTGTACGCCCGCCCCCGAGCGCACCGCGCGAACGGAGATCCCGGCCATGCTCATCCCGTCGATCGACCACGACGTCAAGCACACCTCCACGCTCCCGATCAACCAGGACGAGGTCGTCAGACTCTTCGTCCGCGAGCGGGACGGGACGAGGAATCCCACCAAGCGCTCGGCCGTCCTGATGCTGCACGGCCGCAGCGTCCCCGTGCTGCCCGGCGCGGATCTCGGCACCGGCGAGTACAACTGGATGCAGTTCCTCGCCCAGGCGGGCTTCGACGTCTTCGCCATGGACCTCCAGGGCCACGGCCGCTCGCAGCGCCCGGCGGTCATGGAGGAGCCGTGCAACACCCCGGCCGGACCGCAGGCGAAGCTCCTGCTCGACGGCCACCCGCTGGAGGCCCCCTGCACCCCCCACTACGCCCAGCACCTCGGCGACTCCGCCGATGACTGGGCCGCGGTCCACACCGTCGTCGAGTACATCAAGGCCGAGCGCGGCGTGGAGAAGGTCGCTCTCTTCGGCTGGTCCGCCGCGGCGGTCGCGCTGGGACCGTACGCGATCCAGCACCCGGAGAACGTCTCCAGCCTGTTCCTGCTCGCCCCGGTCTTCCGGCCGGACGGACCCGCGAGCAAGCCCGGCACCAAGTGGGAGCGGCCGGACGCGCTGCCCCCTCCGCCGTCCCTGTGGACCTACCCGATGAACATCACCGGCCGGGAGGGCTTCGAGGACACCTGGGACAGGGAACTCGGCTGCGGCTCCGAGCAGCGCGCGGAGGGCATGGTCGAGACCGTGTGGGCGGCGATCATGGAGAGTGACGTGTTGGGCCGCAACTGGGGGCCGCCGGTGTCCGGCGTGCCCTCGGGAGTGCTGCGCTACCGCAACGCGTTCTGGTGGGGCTGGAACAAGGCGGGCGCCAAAGTGGACCACGTCCTGGGCCACGAGGTGCCGGTGCTCATCGTCGTCGGCGAGCATGACAAGACGGTGAACAGTGCTCCCGGCACCGTTCCCTTCCTCTCGGTCACCGAGCTCTACAAGGCCATCCCGGGCCCGAAGAAGATGCACTTCGAGGTTGCCTGCGCGGGCCACCAGATCCCGTGGGAGCGGGTGGTCAAGCACGTCCACCACCTGTCCCGGAAGTGGCTCAAGCACACCGCGATCGACGGCCACACCCAGGGCACCTTCGCCATGGACACGGAGGGCGACTACACCGAGCGACCGCTCTGATCCGGCCGTGCCCCGGTCCTCGCGTCGGGGACCGGGGCACGTCGGTGGTCTGCTCTGCTACGCCGTGGCGGCCAGGGCGGTGAGGAGCACCGGGGTCACCTGTTCGATCTGCCAGGCCCGGGCGCCGTGTGCGGCCAGGGCCTGGGACACCGCGTCCGCCTCCAGCCGCTGTGGCGGCTCCCAGCACAGGCGGCGGACCGTGTCCGGGGTGATCAGGTTCTCCTGCGGCAGGTTCAGCTGCTCCGCCAGCGCCGAGACGGCGGTGCGGGCCGCGGCCAGCCGGGCCGCGGCGGCCGGGTCCTTGTCCGCCCAGGAGCGCGGCGGGGGCGGGCCGGCCGGGGTCGCCCCCGGCTGGGGCAGCTCGTTCTCGGGCAGTGCCTTCGCCCGGTCCACGGCGGCCATCCACTGGTCGAGCTGACGGCGGCCCATCCGCTGCCCGTAGCCGGGCAGGGCCGACAGGGTGTGCACGTTGGCGGGCATGGCCAGGGCGGCCTCGACGATGGCGGCGTCGCCCAGCACCTTGCCCGGCGACACGTCACGCCGCTGCGCGATCCGGTCCCGGGACTCCCACAGCTCCCGTACGACGGCCATCTGGCGGCGGCGGCGCACCTTGTGCATGCCGGACGTACGGCGCCACGGGTCCTTGCGCGGCGGGGCCGGCGGGGCGGAGGCGATCGCGTCGAACTCCTGCCGGGCCCACTCCAGCTTGCCCTGCCGGTCCAGTTCCTTCTCCAGCGCGTCCCGCAGGTCCACGAGCAGCTCGACGTCCAGGGCGGCGTAGCGCAGCCAGGGCTCGGGCAGCGGGCGGGTGGACCAGTCGACGGCGGAGTGGCCCTTCTCCAGCGCGTAGCCGAGAACGCCCTCGACCATCGCGCCGAGGCCGACCCGCGGGAAGCCGGCGAGCCGGCCCGCCAGTTCGGTGTCGAACAGGGAGGTGGGAACCATGCCTATTTCGCGCAGGCACGGCAGGTCCTGGGTGGCGGCGTGCAGGATCCACTCGGTGCCGGAGAGGGCCTCGCCCAGTGCGGACAGGTCGGGACAACCCACCGGGTCGATCAGCGCGGATCCGGCGCCCTCGCGGCGCAGCTGCACGAGGTAGGCCCGCTGGCCGTAGCGGTATCCGGAGGCGCGTTCGGCGTCGACGGCGACGGGGCCGGTGCCCGCGGCGAAGGCCGCGACCACCTCGGCGAGGGCGTCCGCGTCGGCGACCACCGGAGGAATCCCCTCACGGGGCTCCAGCAAAGGGATCGGCACCCCACCGGGCGGAACAACGACGTCGTCCGGGGGGCCGCCCCCGGTGGTGGTGCGCAGGTCTGCTGCGGTCTCTTGGGCGTCGGTCACCGGTCAAGGGTATCCGTGTATACGACGCGCCCGTCGCCGGAACGTTCCGTCGACGGGCGCGATCAGTATGCGGGGTGTTTTCCGGGGGTATCCCGGACGTCTATCCGGGCGCTCCGGCCCGTGCTCAGTGGATGATCCCGGTCCGCAGGGCCACGGCGACCATTCCCGCGCGGTCTCCGGTGCCCAGCTTGCGGGCGATGCGGGCGAGGTGGGACTTGACGGTCAGGGCGGACAGGCCCATCGAGACGCCGATGGCCTTGTTGGACTGGCCCTCGGCGACGAGGCGCAGGACCTCGACCTCGCGGCCGGAGAGCTCCCGGTAACCGCCCGGGTGGCTCGGGGCGCCCGGGGGGCGGCGGTGCATGCGGGCGGCGGCAGCGCCGATGGGGGCGGCGCCGGGCCGGCTGGGGAGCCCGATGTTGGTGCGCGTACCGGTGACGACGTAGCCCTTCACGCCGCCCGCGAGGGCGTTGCGCACGGCGCCGATGTCGTCGGCGGCGGACAGGGCCAGGCCGTTTGGCCAGCCTGCGGCACGGGTCTCGGAGAGCAGCGTGAGACCGGAACCGTCGGGCAGGTGTACGTCGGCCACGCAGATGTCGCGCGGGCTTCCGACGCGGGGGCGGGCCTCCGCGATGGACGACGCCTCGATCACGTCACGGACTCCGAGGGCCCACAGATGGCGGGTCACGGTGGAACGGACGCGCGGGTCGGCCACGACGACCATGGCCGTCGGCTTGTTCGGGCGGTAGGCGACCAGGCTTGCGGGCTGCTCGAGAAGAACGGACACCTAGGCCTCCTGGGGGAGTGGCGGGACGGCCGGCTCGGGGAAGGAAGCCGGTGCGAACCGTGCGGATGGTCACTGACTCCTTCGGCACGTCACCCGCCCGGCTTTAGGGAATGATCACGATTTGGTGAGTAACAATTCGGGCAATTCAGACGCACGATCGATCATCGGGTGATCAGAAGCCCACAACGGAGGCCGCGTTCCGGTACTCCGCCGCGGACCGCGGTCGGGCGCTCCCCGCCCCGTGGGGCCGGACGGCCCCGTGTCTACGGGTGGTGCGGACCGCGGCGCTGTGGCAGGGAGACCACGCCCGTCGCCGTGTCCGTCGGGCCCACCGGCGGCAGCCCCGCGATCTGGCAGATCAGTTCGCACCACGCCGACAGGTGCGCCGGGGTGTCTGGCACCCCGCCCACGCCCTCGCGCGGCGTCCAGGACGCTCTGATCTCGATCTGCGTCGCGGGCCGCCGCTCGGCGAGCCCGCCGAAGTAGTGCGAGCTCGCCATGGTCACCGTGCCGCTCGCCTCCCCGTAGGCCAGCCCGCGCGCCTCCATGGCCCCCGTCAGCCACGACCAGCACACCTCCGGCAGCAGCGGGTCCGCGGCCATCTCCGGCTCCAGCTCCGCCCGCACGAGCGTCACCAGCCGGAAGGTCCCGTGCCAGGCGTCGTGCCCGGCCGGATCGTGGAGCAGGATGAGCCGGCCGTCGGCCAGGTCGTCCTCCCCGTCCACCACCGCGGCCTCCAGCGCGTACGCGTACGGGGCCAGCCGCTGGGGCGGCTTCGCCGGATCGATCTCGACCCCCGGGCGCAGCCGGGCCTTCTTCAAGCCTTCGACCGCCCGCCGGAACGGGAGCGGGACCGAGCTCTCCTTCGCACTGTCCGCACCGTCGGCGCCATCTGAAAATCGTCCCTGAGCCGCAGCCATGCGGGGAAGACTAGGCGGTATGTGCAGCCGTACGGCGCAGGGACACCCGTGCCGCGACGGGCACTTCTTCATACGTGCGAAGATTTGGGTCGTGAGCGCCAACGACCGCCCCCAGGGCCAGCCGAGCCAGACGTACGATTCCGCCTTCCTGAAGGCGTGCCGGCGGGAGCCGGTGCCGCACACGCCGGTGTGGTTCATGCGGCAGGCCGGGCGCTCCCTCCCCGAGTACCGCAAGGTCCGCGAGGGCACCGCGATGCTCGAGTCCTGCATGCGGCCCGACCTGGTCACCGAAATCACCATGCAGCCCGTGCGGCGCCACCACGTCGACGCGGCGATCTTCTTCTCCGACATCGTGGTCCCGCTCAAGGCCATCGGCGTCGACCTGGACATCAAGCCGGGCGTCGGCCCCGTCGTCGCCCAGCCGATCCGCCGCCGTGAGGACCTCGCACAGCTGCGCGACCTCACTCCTGAGGACGTCTCGTACGTCACCGAGGCGATCGGCATGCTCACGAGTGAACTGGGCTCCACGCCGTTGATCGGTTTCGCGGGCGCGCCCTTCACCCTCGCGAGCTACCTGGTGGAGGGCGGTCCCTCGAAGAACCACGAGCACACCAAAGCCCTCATGTACGGGGACCCGCAGCTCTGGGCCGACCTGCTCGACCGCCTCGCGGAGATCACCTCCGCCTTCCTGAAGGTCCAGATCGAAGCCGGCGCCTCCGCCGTGCAGCTCTTCGACTCCTGGGTGGGCGCACTCGCCCCGGCGGACTACCGCCGCTCCGTCATGCCCGCCTCGGCGAAGGTCCTGCAGTCCGTGGCCTCCTACGGTGTCCCGCGGATCCACTTCGGCGTGGGCACGGGCGAGCTGCTCGGCCTGATGGGCGAGGCCGGCGCGGACGTCGTGGGCGTCGACTACCGGGTCGCGCTCGACGAGGCGGCCCGCCGGGTCGGTCCGGGCAAGGCCCTCCAGGGCAACCTGGACCCGGCCGTGCTCTTCTCCACCACGGAGGCGGTCGAAGCCAAGACGGACGAGGTCCTCGCCGCGGCCGCCGGCCTGGAGGGCCACGTCTTCAACCTCGGCCACGGAGTCCTGCCGACGACCGACCCCGAGGCGCTGACCCGCCTGGTGGACTACGTCCACACCAAGACGGCCCGCTGAGCCCAGCCGTACCCGAGCGGGTGCGGTACCGCGCCGGTCAGACCCCCGCCGCGCGGACCGCGGAGACGGCCTTGCGGGCCGCCACCAGGACCGGGTCCCAGACTGGGGAGAACGGCGGCGCGTAGCCGAGGTCGAGCGAGACCATCTGGTCCACCGTCATTCCCGCGGTGAGCGCCACCGCCGCGACGTCCACCCGCTTCGCGGCGCCGGCGCCGCCGACGATCTGCACGCCCAGCAGACGCCCCGTCCGGCGTTCCGCCAGCATCTTCACCGTCATCTCCGCCGCCCGCGGGTAGTAGCCCGCGGTGTTGGTGGAGGTGACGGTGGCCGTGACGAAGCGCAGGCCCGCCTCCAGCGCGTCCCGTTCGCGCAGCCCGGTACGGGCGATCTCCAGATCGCACACCTTGCTGACCGCCGTGCCGACCACCCCGGGGAAGGTCGCGTAGCCGCCGCCCACGCCGGAGCCGATGACCTGGCCGTGCTTGTTGGCGTGAGTGCCGAGCGGGACGTGCCGGGTGCGGCCCGCGACCAGGTCGAGGACCTCCACGCAGTCGCCGCCCGCCCAGACGTTCCCGTGCCCCCGGACGCGCATCGACAGGTCCGTGAGGATCCCGCCCGAGGATCCGAGCGGGAGGCCGGCGGCGCGGGCCAGCGCGGTCCGCGGCTCCACGCCGATGCCCAGCACGACCACGTCCGCCGGGTACTCCTCGCCGGCCGCCGTGGCGACCGCGCGGGCCCGGCCCGCCTCGTCGGTCAGGACCCCGGTGACCTCGGTGCGCGCCACCGTGCGGATCCCCATGAGGTTCATCGCGGTGTGGACCAGGCCGCCCATGTCCGGATCCAGCGTGGCCATCGGCTGCTCCCCCCGGTGCAGGACCGTCACCTCGTAGCCCCGCAGCTTCAGGGCTTCGGCCATCTCCACGCCGATGTAGCCGGCGCCGACCACGACCGCCCGCCGGCCCCGTGCGCGTTCCAGGGAGTCCATCAGCCTGCGGCCGTCGTCCAGGGTCTGGATGCCGTGCACCCCCTGCGCGCCGAAGCCGGGCAGGCGCGGGCGCACCGGCCGGGCGCCCGTGGCCAGCACCAGCTTGTCGTAGTGCATCCACGATTCGGACCCGCTGTCCAGATCGCGGGCGCGGACCCGGGAGCCGGCCGGGTCGAGCTCCACCACCTCCGTGCGGGTGCGCAGGTCGATGGCCCGGGCCCGGTGTTCCTCGGGGGTACGGGCGATCAGGTCGTCGCGCTCGGCGACCAGCCCGCCGACCCAGTACGGGATGCCGCACGCCGAGTAGGAGGTGAAGCGTCCACGCTCGAAGGCGACGATCTCCAGTTCCCCGGCGCCCTTGAGCCTGCGGGCCTGCGACGCGGCGGACATCCCCGCCGCGTCGCCCCCGACCACCACCAGTCGTTCCGTCACCATCTGCCCGTACCGCCCCTTCACCGCCGTCGAATGGTGAACACGCTACGGGGGACGGTGCGTTCAGTCCCGCACGTCCGCCCCGCTGTCCACGGCCGGGCCTTCGGCCGGCGGTGCCGTCCGGGCGGCCGGGACCGGCATTCGCTCCTGGGCCGGCGTCTGCTCCGGGGCCGGCATCTGCTCCGGTGCCGGGCCCGTCCCCGGACGCCCGGGCCGCCACCGCCGGCGGACCCGGACCACCAGTGCCGCCACCGCAGCCGTCAGCAGGAACGGCAGCAGCGCCCCCAGCGCCACCACGAGGTAACGCAGGATCTTCGTGAAGACCTCCCAGCCGCCGTTCAGCGCGCCGAGGAAGGTGGGCTCCTGCTCCTCCACCGCCTTCGCGGGGGACGGCTCGGAGACCTCCAGGGTGATCGTGCCCATCGAGGTCCGGTCCTTCAGCGCCGTCTGCTGCGCCAGCAGCGACTCCAGATCGGACTGGCGCCGGCTCAGCTCGCCCTCCAGCATCACCACCTCGCTCAGCGCCGAGGCCTTGCCCATCATCTCCTGCACCCGCGCCACGCTCGCCCGCTGTGAGGAGACACGACTGTCGATGTCGGCGACCTTCTCGGTGACGTCCTGTGCGTCGACCTTGCGGCGCAGCAGCTTCCCGCTGCCCTCCATCGCACCGAGCACGGCGTCGTAGCGCTCGGCGGGCACCCGCAGGGTCACCGTCGAGGTCATCCGGCCGTCCTCGCCGCGCTTGGTCGATTCGTTACCGACGTAGCCGCCCGCGCCCTCGGCCGCGGTGCGGGCCGCCGCCAGGGCCCGCTGGACGTCGGGCGTCTCGATGCCGAGCGTCGCCGTACGGATGACGTTCGGGCGGACCGCGACCGGCGCCCCGTCGTTCCTGCCGGCCGACTCCACCGCCCCCGCCGACCCGGCCGGGCCCGGCGCCGCCGCGGCGCCCGCCGCCCCCTCCCGGGCCTTCCCGTCCGCATCCTGCGGCGCGACGGCCGCCTTGTCGCTCGCCGAGCCCCCGCCGCCCGCGCCACAGCCGGTGAGCGCGAGCGCCCCGGTGAGACAGAGGGCGGCCAGGGCCGCCGCGGAACGGTGTCTGCTGATGCTGCGCATCGCCTTGAACCCCCGATGATCGGCTGGTGTTGCCGTTTCGACGTACAGGGTCCCGCCGCGGGTTTCGCACACGCGGTTCCGGGCCGGTCCCGATGAGGTCACGGTCCGGCCTCGGTGATCGGTCTGAGACGATGTGTCCATGCACGAAGCGGACATGCGTACGGATCGATCGGCGGGCCCCACTCGGCCGGACGGCTCCCCGAGCCATGTCGTCGTCATCGGCGGCGGCATCGCGGGCCTCGCGGCGGCCCACCGGCTGCTCGCCGAAGGCGCCCGCGTCACGCTCCTGGAAGCGGGAGCGAGGCTCGGCGGAAAGCTGTACTCCGGTGAACTCGCCGGAGCCCGCGTGGACCTCGGCGCCGAGTCCGTGCTCGCCCGCCGCCCCGAGGCGGTCGCCCTCGCCGAGGCCGTGGGTCTCGCCGACGCCGTGCAGCCGCCCGCCACCGCCACCGCCCACCTGTGGACCCGCGGCGCGCTGCGGCCCATGCCGCGCGGCCACGTCATGGGCGTCCCCGGCGACCTCGGGCCGCTCGCCGCCTCCGGGGTCCTCTCCGCCGAGGGCCTCGCCCGCATCGAGGCCGAGCGGACCCTGCCGCCCACCGAGATCGGCGAGGACGTCGCCGTCGGCGCGTATGTGGCCGCCCGCCTCGGCCGCGAGGTGGTCGACCGGCTGGTGGAACCGCTGCTCGGCGGGGTCTACGCGGGCGACGCCTACCGCATCTCCATGCGGGCCGCCGTGCCCCAGCTCTTCGAGGCCGCCCGCAGGCACGCCCTGCTGGGCGACGGTGTGCGGGAACTGCAGCGCGCGACGCAGAGCGGCCCCCAGCAGGCCGGCCCGGTCTTCGCCGGCATCGACGGAGGCATCGGACGCCTCCCGCTCGCGGTGGCCGACGCCTGCCGCCGGGCCGGTGCGCGCATCGTCACCGGCGCCCCCGTGCGCGAGGTCCTCCGTACGACCGACGGATGGCGGGTCGTGGCCGCCGGGGAGACCGTCGACGCCGACGGCGTCGTCCTGGCCGTCCCGGCCGGGCCCGCCGCCCGGCTGCTCGACGCCCTCGCGCCGGCCGCCGCGGCCGAGCTGGACCAGGTCGAATACGCCTCCATGGCGCTGGTCACCATGGCCTTCCGGCGCGGTGACCTGCCGTCGGCCGTCACCGGCGGCGGCGCCAGCGGATTCCTCGTACCGCCCGTCGACGGCCGGACCATCAAGGCGTCCACCTTCTCCAGCAACAAATGGGCCTGGGCCGGCCGGGACACCGACCTCTTCCTCCTGCGCACCTCCGTCGGCCGGTACGCCGACGAGCGCGACCTGGACCGCGAGGACGGCGAACTCGTCGAGGTGTCCCTCACCGACCTCGGCGAGGCCGTGGGCCTGACGGCCCGCCCGGTCGCCTCCACGGTCACCCGCTGGGACGGCGGACTGCCCCAGTATCCGGTCGGCCACCTCGGACGGGTCGCCCGGATCCGCGGCGCCGTCGAGGCCCTGCCCGGCCTCGCGGTGTGCGGCGCGCTCTACGACGGTGTGGGCATCCCCGCCTGCATCGCGAGCGCCGGCCGGGCGGCGGACACGGTGATCGCCGCGCTCGCTGCGCGTACGGCACCCCTGGCTCCGACCACTGATCAGCGCACGGGACAATAGACACATGACTGCACCAGAGAAGATTCCCAACGCGGGGAAGAAGGCGAAGGACCTCAACGAGGTCATCCGCTACACCCTGTGGTCCGTCTTCAAGCTGAAGGACGTCCTGCCGGAGGACCGCGCCGGTTTCGCCGACGAGGTCCAGGAGCTGTTCGACCAGCTGGCCGCCAAGGACATCACCGTCCGCGGCACCTATGACGTCTCCGGCCTGCGTGCCGACGCCGACATCATGATCTGGTGGCACGCGGAGACCGCGGACGAGCTGCAGAGCGCGTACAACCTGTTCCGCCGCACCAAGCTGGGCCGCGCGATGGAGCCGGTGTGGTCGAACATGGCCCTGCACCGCCCGGCCGAGTTCAACAAGTCGCACATCCCGGCCTTCCTGGCCGACGAGGTCGCCCGCGACTACGTCAGCGTCTACCCCTTCGTCCGCAGCTACGACTGGTACCTGCTGCCCGACGAGGACCGCCGCCGGATGCTCGCCGACCACGGCAAGATGGCCCGCGGTTACCCGGACGTGCGCGCCAACACCGTCGCCTCCTTCTCGCTGGGCGACTACGAGTGGCTGCTCGCCTTCGAGGCGGACGAGCTGTACCGCATCGTCGACCTCATGCGTCACCTGCGCGCCTCCGAGGCCCGCATGCACGTCCGTGAGGAGGTGCCCTTCTACACCGGGCGCCGCAAGTCCGTCGCCGACCTGGTGGCCGGGCTCGCCTGATACCTCCCCTGGGGGGACGGACCGGAGGACGACCACACCGTCAGGTGAGTGCCTCCGGTGGATCGGGAGGCACAGCCCCCGAAACGACGCAGCCGGAGACCCCGCCCGGAAGTTCAGACGACCGGCGGCAGCAGCGCCCTGCGGGCGCCCGCCGCCCCGTCGTCCAGCGACACCGGTGCGGGCTCCGGATGCGGCGCGCACGTGGCGCGCCACCCCGGGGTGGCGCCCGTCAGCAGATACCGCTCCACATGGCGGTCCACACAGCCGTTGCGTCCGCCGACGACTCCGTGGGAACCGGCCCCCGTCTCCGTCACCAGTGACGCCCCGGCGCCGAGCCGCCGCTGGAGTTCCAGCGCGCCCGGGTACGGCGTCGCGCCGTCCCGTTCCGCCGCGACCACGAGGGTCCGCGGCAGCCGCTCGGGCTGCGCCCCCACCGCCACGGGCGCGCGCGGCCCGGCAACCGGCCAGGACGCGCACGGCAGGTTGAGGAAGGCGTTGGCCCAGGTCTCGAAGGGGGCCGTTCGCGCCAGCTCGGTGTTGTCGCGGTCCCAGGTCTCCCAGTCCGCCGGCCAGGAGGCGTCGTTGCACAGCACCGCCGTGTAGACGGCCGTCGCGTTCTCGGCCGCGGCCGCCGTCGCCGGGTCGGGCGTGGCCTGGGCGGCCAGCAGTGAGGGATTTCCGCGCAGGAAGGCGGCCAGGGCCGCGGCCCGGTCCGGCCAGACGTCGTCGTAGTAGGCCGCCTGGAGGAAGGCGGCCCGCAGCTCGCCGGTTCCGACGGTGCCGCCCGCCGGGGTGCGGGACACCGCGTCACGGACCCGCTCGTAGCCCGCCTGCACGGCTGCCGGGGTGGTGCCGAGCCCGTACGTGCCGTGGTGGCGGGCCACCCAGGTGCGGAAGTCGTGCCAGCGGCCCTCGAACCCACGTGCCTGGTCGAGGTTGTTGCGGTACCAGACGCGGCGCGGATCGGGATCCACCGCCGAGTCGAGGACCATCCGGCGGACGTGGCGAGGGTATTGGGTGGCGTAGACGGCGCCGAGGTAGGTGCCGTACGAGGCGCCCATGAAGGTCAGCTTCTCCTCGCCGAGCGCGGCCCGCAGCACGTGCAGGTCACGGGCGTTGTTCAGCGTCGTGTAGTACGGCAGCGCGGCACCGGCCCGGCGCGCGCACCCCCGCGCGTACTCGCGGGCCCGCGTCAGCCGTTCCGCCTTGTACGCGGGGGAGGGGTGGACCTGTTCCTGTACGGGCCCGTGGGTGCGGGCCGCCGGGTCCGTGCAGGACAGCGGGGCCGAGCGCCCGACCCCCCGCGGGGCGTAGCCGACGAGGTCGTAGGCGGCGGCGATCCGCTCCCAGCCGGCCAGGCCGGCGACGAGTGGGAAGCGCATTCCGGAGGCTCCGGGGCCGCCCGGGTTCTGGACGAGCGCGCCCTGGCGAGCCGCGCCGCCGGCCCCGGTGGCGGCGGCGCGGCTGACGGTCAGGGAGATCTGCGGGCCGTCGGGGCGGGCGTAGTCGAGCGGTACGCGCAGGGTGGCGCACCGGACACGGGACGGCAGTTCCTCGACGGCGGGGCAGGTGCGGAAGTCGAGGCCGGAGGCCCCGCCGCGCCGGGAGGCGGCTGCGAGGGCCGCGCGGCGGGCGACGAGGGCGGCTCCGGCGCTCTCGGCGTCGGCGGATCCGGTGGCGCCGGCGGATGGGGTGCCCACCGGGGGCTGCGGGGGCCGCGGAACCGGGGCGGCCACCGCGGTGGGCGCGCACAGGGCGAGCAGCAGTGCGGCCGCGGCGGCCCCGTGGTGTGCGGTCGGCGTGCGCATGACGTCCCCTGCCTTCCATCCGATGAACCGATGAGAGGCCTGCGCGCCGCGGTTGTAAAGGATCACCGGCCGGTGTCGGCGGCCGTGACCCCTATGGACGCATCAGGAACTGCTGGAGCAGCTGGAGCTGCTCGAACTCGAACAACCGGAGGAGGAGCCGCCACAGCTCGAACCGCTACCGCCACCGCCCGAGCAGCCGGATCCGCCAACGCCTCCGCAGCCACCGCCGGAGGAGCCGCCGGAGGAGGAGCCGCAGCCCGAACCGCTCCCGCCGCCCCCGTCACTCGTGGCGCACCACATCACCGGCAGCAGCTCGGGCGAGGAGTCGGACGAGGACGAGCGGGTGTCCGGGCGGTGTGGGCGCGCACCCGCCTGCGCGGCCGCCAGCCGGGTGCCGCGCGCGGCGGGCACCAACTGCTGGCGCAGGAAGGGATCGCGCAGGCCGCGCAGGCCGAAGAGCGCGGTGTGCACGTGCGGGGTGGGGTCGTTCACGTACGCGGAGCGCATGGCGAGCAGCGCCCGCCGCCCGGCCCGGGTGATCCGGTTCCCGGCGCGGGCCATGCAGAACAGGCCCAGGACGATGCCCGCCAGCAGCACGGGCGCCACCAGCGCGATGAACGGCACACCGGGGTCGGGGTCGAGGGCGAAGCCCACGACCGTCAGCGGGATCGAGACCAGCAGCCAGACCGCGCACACGACGGCCTGGACCAGCCCCCAGCGGCGCCAGGTCCGGCCGCCGCCGGGCGGCGCGAGAAGCCCGCGGGCGGCCAGCGCGTCCCCGATCCGCTGCACGGCCGGGTCGCGCATGGCGGCATAGCGCACCTGGTAGAGCCAGCCCGAGGGGGCTCCGGCATGCGCCTGGAGCACGGCCCGCTCGGCGGGGCCGCCGGCCCGCGCTCCCGGGCGCACCTGGACGATGCCGGGGCCGCCGACGACGAGCCGGCCGTCCCCGAGCATCGAGACGAGCGCGGCGTCCACCACGGTGCCGGGTCCGCCCACCAGGAAGGCGGCCTCGGACAGGTCGCGCAGGGCTGCCGAGGGGGCCGCGCCCGCGGGCCGGGCGCGGCGCAGCCCGCGCAGGAGGAGGCTGCAGGAGACGGCGACGGCGAGCCAGACGGCCGCGGCGAGGACGTTCACGCGGCCCTCCCCGTGAGCGCCCGGGCCCAGCGGACGATACGGCGCGGCGGCCTCGCCCCCGCCCGCTCCCGCCACCAGGCGGTGAGCCGGCGCCGGGCGGCCGGGTCGGCCGGAAGGTCCCGGATCAGCAGGTGCTCGGCGAAGTCCAGGGCGTCCCTGCGGTATCCCGCGGTCATGGGGCGGCCCTTCGCGTAGGCGAGGAAGGCCTTGCGGTACGGTTCGCGGCCGCCGAGGATCCCGGGCAGTTCCGGAGCCACCTTGGCGACCACCTCGGCCCGCTTGGCGGCCAGCGCCCGCGCCTGCACGCGGATGCGCGCACGGTCGAAGCCCTCGGGCACGGGGGTCCCGGCCACGAGCGCGGACAGCAGGGCCGCCTGTCCCAGTGCCACGCGGGTCCGCCTGGCCTCGCAGGCTCCCTGCCCCGGGAGTTCCTGGACGGCTCCCGGCTCGGCCCCGGATGCCGCCGGGGCCGTCCGGCCGGCCGTCACGACCTGACGGATCGCGGCCAGTTCGGCCGCCAGCTCCGTCTCGGGCGGGAAATCGTCGTCCCGCTCCAGCAGGACGCCCGCCGGCTCCACCCGGGAGCGCAGCTCGGCCAGCAGTGCGAGCACGACCGGCGGTACGGGGTGCGCGTGGGTGTCGTGCCACACGCCGCCCCGTTCGATGCCGCCCGCGACGTGCACGTACGCCAGGGCCTCCAGCGGGATCGCGTCCAGGACGGCGGTCGGGTCCTCGCCCCGGTTGACCCGGTTGGTGTGCAGGTTGGCCACGTCGACGAGCAGCCGGACCCCGGTCCGCTCAACCAGTTCGGTGAGGAACTGCCCCTCCGTCATCTCCTCGCCCGGCCACGAGAACAGCGCGGCGATGTTCTCCAGCGCCAGCGGCACCGGCAGCGCGTCCTGCGCGATCCGTACGTTCTCGCAGAGCACGTCCAGTGCGTCGCGGGTGCGCGGCACCGGCAGCAGGTGCCCGGCCTCCAGCACCGGCGAGGAGGTCCGTACGAAGGCGATGTGCTCGGTGACGAGCGGCGCCCCCAGCGCCACCGCCCGCTCGCCGAGCGCCGCGAGCTTCTGCGGATCCGGGCGGTCGGCCCCGCCGAGGCCGAGCGACACCCCGTGCGGCACGATGCGGGTGCCCCGCTCGCGCAGCCGTCCGAGAGCCTCGGGCAGGTGGCCCGGGCAGATGTTCTCGGCCACTACCTCGACCCAGTCCAGGCCGTGCAGCCGTTCGACCGCATCCGCGATCTCCGGCCGCCAGCCGATGCCCACCCCCAGGTGTGCCATGGGCTTCATGTCCCCTCGCCCCCTCTCAAGCACCGTGTGCCGGTGTCATGCACCCGACGCGGTCGCGCCAATCCCAGCAGGGGACGTTCAGAGCAACATTTGAGGTTCCGCCCGGCAGGTTCGGCCCGGCAGGTGCCGGGCGGCCACCGGGTCTCTCAGAGCCGGGCCCGCAGCGCCGGGTGCTCGGCGACCACCGTCGCGCTGCCGGGCGCGATCTCGGTGAACCCGGCGTCGCGGACCACCGGCAGCCCGCTCCCGCTCAGCTCCGTCCACCGCTCGCGCGCGGCCGTGCGCACGGCCAGGCGGAAGCCCGACTCCTGCCAGGCGGCCCGCTCCGCCCGCGTCAGCTCCCACCACGCCAGCTGCGCCGCGTGCCCGGCCTGGGCCATCGCCTTGCCGGCCGACATCTCCAGACCGGGGTTGAGCCACAGCACCGGCAGGGCGGAGGCGTCGGCTTCGGCGGCCGGCTCCGGGTCGTCGAGGTCGGTGCCCGACACCTGAAGCTTGGCGAGCTCCTTGGGCCAGCCGTCGAGGGGCACCGGAGGGAACACCCGGACCTGTGCCGCCTCGCCGTGGACCGTGACGCCGGGCAGGGCCTGCGCCTTGCGCCACTCCGCCCCGCGCGCCCGCCGGACCACCTTGCGGATCCGCGCGTCCTGCCAGTCCCGGACCGCCTGCGCCCACTCGCCCTCGCCGTCCGCCCGCTCGTCGGTGAGCAGGACCAACACGGCCCGTGCCGCGGTCTCCAGGGCATCGGTCCGGGCCGGGGGCTCCGCCTTCTCGATGCGGACCACCAGCGGCAGGACGAACTGCGGGGCCTCGTCGCGCAGTACGTGCTCCCGTCGGAAGGCACTGTCGGCCCCGACCGCGGGTACGCCGGAGGTGTCGTCGGTGTGCTGGCTGCTCATCCCGCCAAGGATGCCAGGCTCCACCTCGGGGAGGATGTCCCGGGTGGCGGACCCGGGCGAGGATCGGGGCCATGAAGAGTGATCTTTTTGCGTCCGAGCACCTGGCCCGGGCAGCCGCTGCCCCCGGGATGAGCCTCCAGAACGCCAAATCGGTGAAGTACAACGTCAACGGGGAGATGCTGGCCCGTCAGGGATCCATGGTCGCCTTCCGCGGCAATCTGCAGTTCGAGCGCAAGGGACAGGGCATAGGCGGCATGCTCAAGCGCGCCGTCACGGGCGAGGGCCTGGCGCTGATGTCCGTACGCGGCCAGGGCGAGGCCTGGTTCGCCCACCAGGCGGGTGACTGCTTCATCATCGACCTCGAACCCGGAGACGCCCTCACCGTCAACGGGCGCAACGTGCTGTGCTTCGACCCGACGCTGTCCTACGAGATCAAGATGGTCAAGGGCGCCGGCATGACCGGCGGCGGCCTCTTCAACAGCGTCTTCACCGGCACCGGCAAGCTTGCCGTGGTCTGCGACGGACACCCGATCATCATCCCGGTCACGGCTCAGGCCCCCGTCTACGTCGACACGGACGCGGTGGTCGGCTGGAGCGCCCGGCTGGAGACCGGGCTGCACCGTTCCCAGTCGGTCGGGTCGATGATCCGTGGCGGCTCCGGCGAGGCGGTCCAGCTGAAGCTGAGCGGCGAGGGATTCGTCATCGTCCGGCCGAGCGAGCTCACCGAGACGGCGGTCGCGCGGTGAACCCGGCCGGTGTGGGCCGCCGCTCCGGCTGCCGCCGGCCCTGGGCGCTGCGCGGGGCCTCTCCGGAGCTGCCGCTCGGCGCCCGGCCCGCACCGCCCACGTCCCCGCGCGCTTCCCGGAGGAGGGCCGACCGCTACGTCCCGATCAGCTGTGAGACCTTTACGAACCGGTAGCCGCGCTTGCGCAGTTCCGGCACGATCTTCCGGACGGCCTCCTCGGTGACCGGGGCGGCGCTGCGCGTGCAGTGCATCACGACCACGGAGCCGGGCTTCACCCCGGCGAGGACCTGCTCGGCCACCGCGTCCGGGTCCGTCGCGAAGGCGTCCCCGCTGACCACGTCCCACTGGACCGCCGTGACCTTGGCCGTGGACAGGGCCCGCAGCGCCGGGTCGTCGTAGCAGCCGCCGGGGAAGCGGAAGTACGGGACCGTGTTGACGGCGCCTGCCTGGCGGAACGCGGCGAAGGCCCGGTCCACGTCGGCGCGCGCGGCGGCGCCGTCGAGCCGGGGCAACCCGTAGCAGGGGGAGGTGAAGGCGTGGTGGCTGTAGGAGTGGTTGGCGATCTCGAAGTTCGGGTCGGTCCCGATGGCCTTGGCCTGGTCCGGGTACTCCTCGGCCCAGCGGCCCGTCATGAAGATCGTCGAAGGTACCTTGAGGGTCCGCAGCGCCGAGATCAGTTGAGGGTTGTCGAAGCGCTCCCCGCCGGCCGCGCGCGGCCCCTGGTCGGAGGTCATGTCGGCGTCGAAGGTGAGCGCCACGGTCTTGTCCGTGCGCTGCCCGGCCCGTTCGAAGACGGGGGTCAGGCCGTTCGGGCCGGGCGCGAGCGTCGGTGCCGTGCCGGGCGCGCCGGCGAGCGGGGCGCCCGGGGTGCCGGGGGAGGAGCTCGGGGAGGAGGCGGCCGCGGTGCCGGGCGCGGAAGCCGCGGGGGCGGACGCCGGCGGCGTGCCCGTGCGGGCTTCACGGCCGGTGTCCTTGGTGCCGGATCCGCCCCCGCAGCCCGCGAGGGAAGCGGCGAGGGCGGCACTGAGTGCGGCCGCGGCCGCAACCTTGCGTACAGAAATGGTCACGCACGCAAAATATATGATTATGTGACAAGTGGGTGCATGCGGTACTTCCCCGCGTGCCGCAGGCTCCCGGTCAGCGCCGCCAGGGACCCGTGACGGCGAAGGTGGTGCCCGGTGCGTAGGCGTTGACGTACATGGTCCGCCCGTCGGGGGAGAAGGTGACCCCGGCGAACTCTCCCCACTCCGGGGCCCCCGGTCCGCCGATGTCGTCGGCGTTGCGGGCCACCGGATAGACCTCGCCGCCCGCCGTCACCCCGAACACGTACTGCGCCCCGCCGCCGTCCTCGCACACCATCAGCCCGCCGTCCGGGGCCAGGCAGATGTTGTCGGGGGAGTCCCCGGGCAGCTGTACGTCCGCGGCCGGCCCGAAGAGCACGTCCAGCCGGAGCCGGGCCCGGCCCGGATCGTAGAACCACACCTGCCCGTGGTGGTCGGCGGGTGCGCCCTCGCCCCTGCGGGCGTAACTGGACACGAAGTGGACGCCGTTGCCGCCCCAGTAGCAGCCCTCCAGCTTCTGCGCGTGGGTGATGCCGCCCGCCCCGAAGTCCTGGTGCCGGATCGGGGTGACGGCCGCCGACGGGTCCGGTACGGGCACCCACTCCACCGGGAACTCGGCCCCGGGCTCGTCCACCACCGCAAGGTCCGCCACACCCGGGACCCGCAGGGCCTCCAGGGCGCCGCCCGCCCGCAGCGAACCGGCGGCGCCGAGCGGCCGGGCCGGCAGGAAGCGGTAGAACAGCCCGAAGGGCCGCACGAAGGCGTCCTCGGTCTCGTAGACCACCCCGCGGTACGGGTCCACGGCGACGGCCTCGTGCGCGAAGCGGCCCATGGCGGTCAGCGGCACCGCGCCGGTGCGCCGCGGGTGGGCCGGGTCCACTTCGAAGACGTAGCCGTGGTCGCGCTCGTAGCCCGAGGTACCGGCCCGGTCCTCGGTCTCCTCGCAGCTCAGCCAGGTGTTCCAGGGGGTGCGCCCGCCCGCGCAGTTGACCGCCGTGCCGGCGAGGGCGACCCGCTCGCCGGTGACCCGCCCGTCCGGGGCGAGGTCGAGGGCTGTGCAGCCGCCGAGCGCCCCAGGGTCGTACGTCAGCCCCGCCACGGCGGGCACCCGCAGGGCGGCGCCGGCCCTGTTCTCGTGGTTGCGCACCAGCCGCACCCGGCCGCCCCCTGCGTCGAAGGCGGCCATGCCGTCGCAGTGGGCGGGGACGGCGCCCTCACCGGAGCGCATCGGGTCGCCCGCCCGCGAGAGCACCCGGTAGCCGAACCCGGCGGGCAGGTCGAGCAGCCCGCGCGGGTCGGGGAGCAGCGGCCCGTACCCGCCGCCGGCGCGCGCCGCCCGGGACGAGGCGGGGGAGCCGCCGGCGAACAGCGCGCCCAGAGCTCCGCTGAAGGTGATCGCGCCGGCGGCGATCAGGCTGCGTCGGGTGACGGACATCGGCGGCTCCCGGGAGGACGTCGGGCCCCTGAGGGGGTGTCCCGCCGATCATGCCGGGCGTGCGGCCGGTCCTGCCGGACCGACAGGTGCCCACAGGTACCGAAGCGTGTCGAAAAGGGCCCGTTCGGCGCCGAACAGCTTGGAACGGCGCCGAGCGGGCCGAGCGGTCCGAGCGGTCCGAGCGGGACGGGCCTACGGGCGCGTGGTGCCCGGCAGGCAGGCCACCGCCGGGTTGAAGGTCTCGTGCAGGCCTCCGGGGTTCTTCTTCCAGAGCCACAGGTGCAGGGCGTAGTGCACCGGCTGGCCGGGGAAGTTGCCGGGCTTGGGGCCCTTGAAGGCGGTGCCGAACAGGGCGGGACGGTCGTCGTCCGTGGTCAGCTTCTGGTCGCGGTCGTAGACCAGCCACTGGACCCCGACGAGGCGCTTTCCGCCGCGCCCGTCGTCCTCGTAGTACAGCGCGGCGGGCTTGGCCGGGTCCACGGAATTGTCGTACGCGTGGTTGAAGTGCGGGTAGCCGAGCGCGCCGCTCCCGCCCGCCCGGTCGAAGACGCAGTACCTGTCCGGCACGTAGCCGGCCGCCACCGCGTTGGCGTGCACCTGGAACCTGGCGGTGGCGGCGTACGCGACCCCCAGGTCGGCCGTGGCCCGGCCGCGGTCCGGGCCGTGGCCGGCGGCGGCCGGCGGTGCGGCGACGGCCGCCAGGACGAGCGCGGCGGCTGCGGTGAGGGCGGGGGCGAGACGTCGGGCCATGCGCGGGCTCCTCGTGACGGGCTGGCTGGTGGCACGGCAGCCCTTCCCGCTGGCCGCCGCATCCGGCCCGGGTCCGTCCCGACACGGCACGGACGGGCGACCGCCGATCGGCCGTGGGTCGGCCGACGGTCGGCCCGCCGCACCCGGCCGGGCCGGCGGCCGGGCGCTCCGCCCGCGGACGGCCCCCTCCCCGGCTCCGGTGGCTCACCCGAACGGGAGCGGCTCCGTTTCACGGCGCACCGGCCCGGGGAACCGGTGAGTCCGCAGACGGCCGTTGCGACGGCCACGGCCACGGCCACGGCGGCCGACGCGACGGAGGGTGCGGAACATGGCGCAGCGGGATGCGGCACCGAACGGCGACGGAGCACTGCGCGACATCGTGTCCGCCGTCTCCCGGGGCGCACCGGAGTACCGGCAGTGCCCCCACCCCGTGTACGCGGCCCTGCGCGAGCAGGCCCCGGTGTGCCGGCTGACCCCGCCCCACGGGGTCGACACGTATCTGATCACCCGCCACGACGACGCCCGCGACGCCCTGTCGGACCCCCGGTTCAGCAAGGACATGCGCGGCGCCATCGACACCTACCACGCCGTGTACGGCAGCTTCTTCGACGCGCTCGACGACAACGTGCTCTTCTCGGACCCGCCGCGGCACACGCGGCTGCGCCGCATCCTGCGCAGCGCCTTCACCCCCAGGCGGGTGGAGCAGATGCGTCCGAGGATCACCGAGATCGCGGAGACGATCCTCGCCGAGTGCCGCCGGGCCGGGACGGTCGACCTGATGGCCGCGTTCGCGTTCCCGTTGCCGATCGCGGTCCTGTGCGAACTGATGGGCATCCCGCAGGAGGACCGCCCGGAGATCCTGGAGCAGTTCGCGGTGGTAACCCGCTCCCGGTTCGACCCCAGCCGCAGGGCGGAGCTCAAGGCCGCGGAGGAGCGGCTCCAGCACCGGCTGGAGCGGCTGATCTCGGACACCCGCGACCACCCGTCGGACACCTTCCTCAGCGACCTGGTCCAGGCGGAGGAACGGCTGGAGGACCCCGAACTGGTCGCGTCGCTGTGGGTCCTGTTCTTCGCCGGCCACAAGACCACCGCCTACCAGATCGGCAACTCCGTCCTCAACCTGCTGCTCCACCCCGACCAGGCGGCCCGGCTCCGCGCGGACCCCGGGCTCATTCCGGGGGCGGTCGAGGAGATGCTGCGCTACGAGGGATCGGTGGAGACGTCGACCTTCCGGTATGCCGCCGAGGAGGCCCGGATCCGGGACACGGTGATCCCCAAGGGCGCCCTGGTGCAGATCGCGATCTCCTCGGCCAACCGGGACCCGGAGCGGTTCGACGCGCCCGACGACCTGGACGTGACGCGCGAGGGACTCCAGGGCACGCACCTGGGCTTCGGCCACGGCACCCACTACTGCCTGGGGGCGCCGCTGGCGCGGCTCGAACTCGAGATCGCGCTCGCCTGCCTCCTGCGGGAGTTCCCGGACATGCGGCCCGTGGACCTGGAGGAGACCGGGGGAGCGTGGCTCAAGGGACCGGTGGCGGCCTTCCGCGGGCTGGAGCACCTGCGGATCGTCCTGGAGCCGTCGCGCCCGGACGGCGGGCCGGGCGGCGGCCCAGGCGAGCCGGGCGAGCCGACCCTGGCCTCCGTGGCTTCCGGAAAGTAACCCAGACCCGATGGACGGTGGATTGGCATGACGGATTCCGTGAGTACCCCCGGAGTGCGCCTCCTGGGAACACCGGCGGACGAACTGCGCATCGCCGCGGTGGGCACCAGCGAGGTCATCCGGATCGCGCGCGGACCCTCAGCGCCGGGCCCGGACACCGCGGGCACGGTCCACTCGAAGATCGACATGCACCACCACTTCTGCGCCCCGGAGTGGCGGGAGTGGGCCGTGCACCACGGGTTGATCGAGCCGGAGCGGCTGCCGGCGTGGAGCCGGCTCGACACCGAGGCGGCGATCCGCTTCATGGACGACGCGGGCATCACCACCGCGGTCCTCAAACCGATGCTGCCCGCGCGGTACCGCTCGTCGGCGCAGCTGCGCGAGGCGATCAACATCACGCTGAGGTCGATGATCGAGGTGGCGACCTCGCACCCGGGGCGGTTCTCGTACTACGTGCCGCTCTTCCTGGACGACCCGGAGGCGTCGTCCTGGGCGGTGCGCCGCGGCCTCGGGCAGCTCGGCGCCGTCGGCGTCAACGTCACCGCCAATTACGGGGGCGTCTATCTCGGGGACCCCGCCTACGACCGGCTGTTCCACGAGCTGAACGAGTGCCGCGCGGTGGTGGACACCCACCCGCACAACCTCCCGGGCGGCCCGCCCGGCGCACCGACCGTCCCGGGCATCCCGAACTTCGTGTGCGACTTCCTGCTGGACACCACCCGGGCCGCGGTGAACATGATCAGCCGCAGGACGCTGGACCGGTTCCCGGACATCTCCGTGGTCCTGCCGCACGCAGGCGGCTTCCTGCCGTACATCGCGACGCGGCTGCAGGCCCTCGGGCGGTTCTGCGAACCGAGCGTCGAGCCCGCCGCCGTCCGCGACCATCTGAGCCGCTTCTACTACGACACCGCGGGGCCCATGGCGCCCGCGGCGACCCTGCTGGAGCACGTGCCGGCCGACCACATCCTCTTCGGCACGGACTGGCCCGCCGCACCCGCCGACACGGTCATGGACCTGGCCCTGCCCGCCCTCGACGCGGACCCGGCCTTCACCCCGGAGCAGCTGCGGGGGATCTACCACGACAACGCCATGCGGCTGATCCCGCAGTTGGCGACGGCCTGACGGGGGTGCGGGCCGCGTCGTGCGGCCCGCACCCCCGGCCGGTGTCCCGGGAACCGGGATCAGACGAGCTTGGCGCTCAGGGTGATCGTCGTACCGGTCAGGGCCTGGCTCACCGGGCAGTTCTTCTTGGCGTCCTCGGCGGCGGCGAGGAAGGCGGCCTCGTCCACACCCGGGACCGTGCCCTCGACGGACAGGTGGATACCGGTGATGCCCTCACCCGGCTGGAAGGTGACGTCGGCCTTGGTCTCCAGCCGGCTGGGCGGGGTTCCGGCGCCCGCCAGGGCGTGCGAGAGCGCCATCGAGTAGCAGCTGGAGTGGGCGGCGGCGATCAGCTCTTCCGGGCTGGTCTTGCCGTTCGCGGCCTCGGCGCGCGCGGGCCAGGAGACGTCGTACGAACCGATGCCCGAGGAGTCGAGGCTGACGACGCCCTTGCCCTTCAGCAGGTCGCCTTCCCAGACGGTGTGCGCGTGACGCGTGGTGGCCATGGTGATCCCTTCGCAGAGGTGGGGAAACGGCCGGGCTCCCGAGAAGGGGGCCCGGCGTCCCCAAACCTACTGGGACACCAGGGGTTTCGCGTCGCGCGCCAGCGCGGTGAGCCGTGATATGGCGCGGAAGTACTTCTTGCGATAACCGCCGTTCAGCATGTCATCGCTGAACAGCTTGTCGAAGGGGACCCCGGAGGCCAGGACCGGGACCTCGCGGTCGTACAGCCGGTCGGCCAGTACCACCAGCCGCAGCGCGGTGGACTGGTCCGGCACCGGGCCGACGCCGGTCAGGCAGACGGCCGTGATCCCGTCGGTCAGTGCGCCGTACCGGCTCGGGTGCACCCGGGCCAGGTGTTCCAGCAGGCCGGGGAAGTCGTCCAGGCTCGCGCCATCGGTCGCGTAGGCGGCCTTGGCGACCTGCTCGTCGGAGAACGGTGCCGGGGCCTCGGGCAGGCCGCGGTGGCGGTAGTCCTGGCCGTCGATCCGCAGGGGCCGGAAGTGCGCCGACAGCCCCTGGATCTCCCGCAGGAAGTCCGCGGCGGCGAAGCGGCCCTCGCCGAGCTTGCCGGGCAGTGTGTTGGAGGTGGCGGCCAGCGCCACGCCCTGCTCGACGAGACGGCTGAGCAGCGAGGACACCAGCACCGTGTCGCCGGGGTCGTCCAGCTCGAACTCGTCGATGCACAGGAGCCTGTGCCCGCCCAGGGTCTGCACGGTCTGCTGGAAGCCGAGCGCGCCCACGAGGTTGGTGAGCTCGACGAAGGTGCCGAAGGCCTTGAGCGCGGGCTCGGCCGGGGTGGCGTGCCACAGGGAGGCGAGCAGATGGGTCTTGCCGACACCGTAGCCGCCGTCGAGGTAGACCCCGCGGGGCGCGGCGGGAGCCGCCGGCTTCCTGGAGAACCAGCGCTTCCTGCCGGAGCCGCTCGCGTGCGCCCCGCCCAGGCCCGCGGCGAAGCCGCTCAGCACGGTGACGGCCTCGGCCTGGCTCGGCTGGGCCGGATCGGGGTTGTAGGTGTCGAAACGGACGGAGTCGAACCGCGGCGGCGGCACCATCTCGGCCACCAGCCGCTCGGCGGGAACCCGCGGCTCGCGCGCGCACAGGGCCTGCGGCCCGGCGTCGGCTATCGGGGGCCGGCCGGAGGTGTAACCGGAGGTGGGGAGAGATGTCGACACAGCCCTTAACTCTACGGGGCGTGGCACACTGCACCGATGCGACGCCTGTTCCCTGTGACCGATCAGACACCAGACCAGAGCCAGGACGGGACGGACCGGGAGTGGTCGCTCGACGAGCTCGCGGACGCCTACGCCTACCCCGCCCTCGCGGCGGACGGCCGCTGGCTGAGGGCCAACATGGTCTCCACCCTGGACGGCGCCGCCCAGCACGACGGCCGCTCCCAGCCCATCTCCGGCGAGACCGACATGCGGATCTTCGGCACCCTGCGGGCGCTGGCGGATGTGGTGGTCGTCGGCGCGGAAACGGTTCGCCAAGAGGGCTACCGCCCGGCCCGTGCCCGGGAGGCCTTCGCGGCCCGCCGCGAAGCCGCCGGGCAGGGCCCGGCCCCCGCCATCGCCGTGGTCACCGCGAGCATGGACCTGGACTTCTCCCTTCCCCTCTTCAGCTCACCGCTGGTGCCGACCCTGGTGGTCACCGGCGCCGCGGCGCCGCCCGGCCGGGTGGCCGAGGCGCAGGCCGCCGGCGCCGAGGTGGTGGTGGCCGGCGAGGGTGCGGCCGTGGACGCGGCCCGGGCCGTGCGGGAGCTCGCCGGGCGCGGGCTGCGCCGCCAGCTCACCGAGGGCGGGCCCCGGCTGCTGGGCCAGTTCGTGGCGGCCGACGTGCTGGACGAGCTGTGCCTGACGATCTCCCCGACGCTCACGGCGGGCGGCGCCCAGCGCATCACCGGGGGCCCTGCCGTCACGGTTCCGCACCGGCTCGCGCCCGCCTGCGTACTGGAGGAGGCCGGGTTCCTGTTCACGAGCTACCGTCGGATCTGACAAGGGGCGGAATTTCCCGTTCCGCTTTGCTTCCGCTGGGCACATATACCTGCGCAGGCCCCGTGCGACAGCGGGGCAGGATGGTTTCCGCAGGGGCCGGCCGACCGGCCTCGGCCCATGAAGGAGAGGGCGTCCGTGTTCACGAGCGTATTGATGATCGAGCAGCCGCTGACCACGGTGGACGTGGACTTCGTCACCAGCCTCCACGGAGACGACCCGGTCTCCTTCGTCGTCCTCATGCAGCCCCGGGGCGACCAGGACCGACTGCTGCGCGCCATCGACGACGTAGCGCTCGGTGAGCTCCCGGAAGCCATCCGCGAGGGCGACGAACCCGAGGGCGAGGACGCGCTCGGCCCCGCCGCGCACGCCCTCGCGCACTCCCTGAACGCCCTGCGCCAGAAGGGCGCCAAGGCCGTCGGGCAGATCGTCGAGAAACATCCGCTCGACAAACTGCAGGCCGTCGTGGACGAGACCGGGGCCGACGAGGTGATCGTCCTGACCTCCCCGCACTTCGTGGAGGAGTTCTTCCACCGGGACTGGGCCTCCCGGGCGCGCCACAAAGTCGGCGTTCCCGTGCTCAAGCTCTTCGCCCACAACGAATAGGCTTGGGCCCAGAGCCCGACACGTACAAGCACCGCACTCGATCCTGGAGCGACCTGAATGAAGCCCGGCCTGCCGACCGCCATGGAACGGCCCCACTTCATCGGCATCGGCGGCGCCGGAATGTCCGGCATCGCAAAGATCCTGGCCCAGCGCGGAGGAAAGGTCGCGGGCAGCGACGCCCGCGGCGACTCCGACACCGCCGAGGCGCTGCGCGCCCACGGCGTCACGGTCCACGGCGGACACGCGGCCGACCACCTCGCCGCCGACTCCACCTGCGTGGTCGTCTCCAGCGCCATCCGCGCCGACAACCCCGAGCTGGCCCGCGCCGCCGAGCTGGGGATCCCCGTCGTGCACCGCTCCGACGCCCTCGCCGCGCTGATGGACGGACTGCGCCCGATCGCCGTCGCCGGTACGCACGGCAAGACCACCACCACCTCGATGCTGGCGGTCTCCCTCGCGGCCCTGGGCCTTGACCCCTCGTACGCCATCGGCGGCGATCTGGACGCCCCCGGCTCCAACGCCCATCACGGCGAGGGCGACATCTTCGTGGCCGAGGCCGACGAGAGCGACCGCTCGTTCCACACGTACGCCCCGCAGGTCGCCATCATCCTCAACGCGGAGCTCGACCACCACGCGAACTACGCGTCGATCGAGGAGATCTACGAGTCCTTCGAGACCTTCGTCGGCAAGATCGTGCCCGGCGGCACCCTGGTCGTCGCGCACGGCCAGGAGGGCGCCGCCGAGATCGCCCGCCGGGTCGCGGGCAGGGAGGGCCTGACCGTCGTCACGTACGGAGAGGAGGAGGGAGCCGACGTCCGGATCGCCAAGATCACTCCGCGTGGTCTGACCAGCGAGGTCACCGTCGTCCTGGACGGCCGGATGCTCACCTTCACCGTCTCCGTCCCCGGCCGCCACTACGCGCACAACGCCGTCGCGGCCCTCGCCGCGGGCGTGGCCCTCGGCATCCCCGCGCACAACCTGGCCTCCGCGCTCGGCAAGTACACCGGCGTCAAGCGCCGCCTCCAGCTCAAGGGCGAGGCCGCCGGCGTGCAGGTCATCGACTCCTACGCGCACCACCCGACCGAGATGAACGCCGACCTGGAGGCCATCCGCGGAGCCGCCGGAGACTCCCGCATCCTGGTCGTCTTCCAGCCGCACCTCTTCTCCCGCACCCAGGAACTGGGCAAGGAGATGGGCCAGGCCCTGGCCCTCGCCGACGCCTCCGTCGTCCTGGACATCTACCCCGCCCGCGAGGACCCGATCCCCGGCGTCACCAGTGAGATCATCATCGCGGCGGCGCGGGCCGCGGGCGCCGACGTCGCCGCCGAGCACGACAAGAGCGCCGTCGCCGACGTCGTCGCGGGAATGGCCAAGCCCGGCGATCTCGTTCTCACGATGGGCGCGGGCGATGTCACGGACCTCGGTCCGGCCATCCTGGCCCGCCTGTCGAGCTGACGGAACGAGGGAGCGGAAGAGTCATGTCGTACGAGGTCGAGAAGACGGACGAGCAGTGGCAGGCGGAGCTGACCCCGTCCGAATACCAGGTGCTGCGCCTCGCCGGCACCGAGCCGGCCTTCCGCGGTGAGTACACCGACACCAAGACGGAGGGCGTCTACTCCTGCCGAGGCTGCGGGGCCGAGCTGTTCCGCTCCTCGGAGAAGTTCGCGTCGCACTGCGGCTGGCCGTCCTTCTTCGACCCGAAGGACAGCGACGCCGTCGAACTGCTCGCCGACACCTCGCACGGCATGGTCCGTACCGAGGTCCGCTGCGCGAAGTGCGGCTCCCACCTGGGGCACGTCTTCGAGGGCGAGGGCTACCCGACGCCCACGGACCAGCGCTACTGCATCAACAGCATCTCGCTGCGGCTGACACCAAACGAGGGCTGACAGGCGCGGCCGCCGTAGTCGACCGCGCCCGAGATGACTTGAGCCCCGGACACCGATGGTTTCCGGGGCTCTCGTGTTGCTAAGCGACCTGTGCGCCCGGGCGTTTGAAGACCTGGCGCCCGTGCCACAGGACGAACTTCGGGTCGATGGTGGGCCGTCCGGGCCTGGGCGCTGACACCGGCTGGCCGTGGAGGGCGTCGACGGCCTGTCCTGAACGGCTCCGTGCCACGTACAGCTGGGAGACCTGGATGCGCAGGTCGGGCAGGAGCCCCAGCACTCCGAGGTCGAAGAGGGAGTGGTGGAGGGAGCACAGGGCCAGCCCGTTGTTCACCTCGTCCGGGCCGTCCTGGCTGTGCCAGCGCACGTGGGCGGCCTCCAGCCCCACGGGATTCCTGCCCAGTGCGCCATCGAACCCGCAGAAGGCGCAGGCGTACGCGTATGCCTGCAGTACCTCCTCCGCGAAGCCGGCGCGCCGTGCGCGCCGCTTCCGCTGTTCCGGCACGTAAGCGGTCTCGTCGAGGGCTGTCAGGTCCAGGCCGACGGCGTCGCAGATGGACGCCTCCAGCGCGGTGGTGAAGTGCTGCTCCAGCAGCAGGCGGGCCGCGGCCGCGAGCGTGCCCGAGTCGGTGAGCAACGTCTCCACATCGGGTCGCAGTCGCCCGTGGGCTCCCCGGGATCGCAGCCAGCTGCCCCGCTCCGGGGCGTCCGGAGTGATGGTGCGGTCGTCGCTATCGCGTGGTTCCCACAGCCCTCGCTCCAGGTGCACGAAGGGCATCGCAGCGCGCTCGCGCGCCCGAGTGGGGCTCGTCACGGCAGGCCCGAAGTCGTTGATCAGCCGACTGACGGGCTCTTCTGCTTCGTCGTACGCGACCGCGGTGCTGCCCGAGGCGGCGAACCGACCCAGGAGCCAGAGCACGAGCAGTGGTTTGTGCGGGGCTCGCCGCCCACCTATCTGTGCCCGGCGCAGCCCGGACAGCGCGCTCATCAGTTCATCTCGTGTCACGGGGTCCGTACACTCCGTCGCTGTCGGTCGGGGGAAGACCACCGTAGCCCGGGCCTTCGGGCCCGGCGGGGCGAGCCAACGCGACTTCAGTGTTCGGCTCTCCGGCGCGTGTGCCGTGCAGGCGGAGTGGTGAGGATGGCGGCAAGGGCAGGATTCGAACCTACGTCCACCCGGAGATCGAGCCGGGCGCTCCTCCGCAGAGCTTCCTCGCCGCCGCCCCGATTCTCGTCAAGCGCGGACGTCCCGGGCAACTGATTTGCGGCCCGGGGCGGTCGGAACGTCAGATCCATTCCTCGGCGGCGGCTCGCTTGCCCCGGCCCGAGAACACGCCGGTGGACCGCAGGGCGCTCGCCATCAGAGGATCGGCCACGGCCACGCCGTGCACCAGCTCCGGCGTACGGCTGAAACGGACGGCCTGCGCGGCCGGCCGGGGCGCCGTCCAGCCGCCGGCCACCGGGTCAACACCGTTGCGCTTGCAGGCCGCCTCGACCAGTGAGCGGGGGCAGTCCTTCTCGCCCCGCAGGACCTCCCACGGCCGGGGCAGTTCCGCCCACACGTAGGTGTCCGGATGCAGTCCGCCACCGCTCCTGCGGTGCCAGTAGGCCACGTCGGCTGCCATCAGCCGGGGCACCTTGCCCGGGCACACGCGGTCCAAAAACTCCTCCTGGCCCAGCTCCGTCAACAGCGCGAACCAGTGCGCGCGGGCGGTGCTCCAGGCCTGTGCAGCCTGGTTCCACGTCGACGAGTCGTCGCCACGCCGCACGATCATGCTCGCGGCTTCGATACGGGAGCGGTTCCAGGCGTCCTCCAGCAGCTCGGCCACGGTCCGCAGGAAGCCGTTCCAGCGGACCAGGAGCCGGGTTAGCTCCTCGTCGGAGAGGTGCCCCAACACCTCGGCGGTGGGGTGGACGTGTGCGACGGCGTACCAGTTCGCCCGCCCGGGCGCCGCGCGCAGCCGTCGGAAGAGAGCGTCGGCGATCTCGTCGTACGGGCGGCGCTGCGTGCCGTTGGTGAAGATGCTGCGCATGTTCGCGCGGGCTGTGAGGTAGGCGATGAAGGCCGCGGAGTCCGGGTCGGCGGCGAACAGCTCGTACGGCAGGGTGTGTGCGAGCGCGCCCTTGCCGGTCATGGTGACCTCGCGGCGGCACTGCTCGTGGATGAGCCGGGCCAGCTTGGCCTCCATCCGGCGCAGCAGCCGGAAGCGCTTGTTGTACTGGCGTTTGGAGACCTCGCCGATGCCGGCTTCGGCGCGCTCGGCCCGGTTCAGCCGGTCGAGGCCGAAGTCGTTCTCCCCGTACTGCCGGTGGATTTCCTCGCCGGCCCGGCGGATCACGGCCTCGATCTCCGCGGGATCGTCTCCGGCTCCCCCGGGGATTCCGGGCATGGACGCGAACAGCGCCCCGGCTCGGGCGAGCTGGCGTTGCGCGCCGACGGGTCGGGCGAAGTCCTCGAGCATGGAGGTGTAGCCGTGCCACAGCCTGTGCAGCGAATGCTCGGCGGCCTTCTCCAGGGCGCCGGCGGTGGCGGGGTCGAGGGCGACCTCTCGGGCAGCGAACAGGTCCTGGATCAGCTGGGCTATGTCCTCGGGGCGTTTGCGGAGCCCGAGCGAGGCGTGCAGCTCGCGCAGCAGCTGCTCGGCATAGTGCGACGGCATGCGCCACACCTTGCCAGCGCCCGCACGGGACCTCCACCGGATAATCGGCGGTCTTTCCTTCCGTCATTCGCCTAGCCTTTTGCCATGGCAGGCAGAAACCTCACTTATCGGTTCGTTGACGGCGAGCGCATACCCGGGACCTGGCGGCACGCCTTCATCTGCAACGGCTCCTCCTACTTCCTGACGGACCTCCTGATCTACGCCGACGGGCTGATTGACTGCTGGGGACTGGTCACGCTGGACGAGTTCGCCGAGAAGCTCCGGACGGGGTGGGTCGCGACGGAGCTGGAGGAGGGGGCGGAAGCCTCCGCGCACCATGTGGGCGGGTGGAGGTTCGCGGACGTCCACTAAGAACGCACTTGAGGCGCGGAGCCTGGCGCAGGACGCCCCTCGGCGGGCGCAGTGGGACGAAGCCCGCCCAGCCGTGATGGCACGGCTACTCCGAGCCAAGTACACGCAGAACCCCGCGCTTGCCGAGGAGCTGCTCGGCACGGGGGATGCCACGCTGCTCTACACCGATATGGGATCTCCCGGGTATTGGGGCCAGCACGGCCGGGCAGGGCTCAACTGGATGGGGCGACTCCTTGAGCTCGTCCGGGCCGAACTCCTCGCTGACCGTGCCGGCCTCACACCCTGATGGGACGGGTTGAGGCGTCCGGACGCCGGAGAAGTGTGAATCGCCAGGGATGACGGCTGGCCGTCCTTCTTCGACCCGAAGGGCAGCGACGCCGTCGAACTGCTCGCCGACACCTCGCACGGCATGGTCCGTACCGAGGTCCGCTGCGCGAAGTGCGGCTCCCACCTGGGGCACGTCTTCGAGGGCGAGGGCTACCCGACGCCCACGGACCAGCGCTACTGCATCAACAGCATCTCGCTGCGGCTGACCCCCGCCGCGGACGCGGCTGACCCTCAGGACGCATCAGGGGCGCCCAGGACCGACCGGGGCCGCCCAGGACATCGGTGGGCCCTCCCGGACCTGAGCGGACCGGGAGGGCCCACACTCCTGTCCGCGGGATGCCGTGAGGGATCCGGGCTCCGCACGGGCCCGGGCGGTCGCGTGCTCAGCCGCTGCACTGGGTCAGTTCGCCGCCCTGGCGGACGCTGTACTGGCCGGGCGGCACGTTCATGACCTGGAACCCGCCGTTCTGGGCGATCTCGACCGTCCCGCCGAAGCCGGCCGACCCGTACACGTAGGCAGGGCCCGGGGTGAAGCCGCCGCCGGACAGGTGCACCTTCCCGTTCTCCAGGACCCCGGAGGTCGAACACGTCGCGGCCGGGACGGCGGCCGGCGTGGTCTGCGGTATCGCCGCGAGGGCGGCGGGGGCGGCGGCGAACGAGGCGGCCGCCAAGGGGCCGAGGATGAGGAGCCGTGTGCGCCGGTTCATGAGCCTTCCTTAACCAGGGGGAATCGAGAGGAATCGGGAGGCCGCGGACCGCGGGGCGCGGGCCGCGGGCACCGCTCTTCCATCGTCACCCCGCCCCCGGCCCGGTGCGACCGGAGGGGCGGCTGGCCGGAATCGGGCCGCCCTGATGTCGGGGACGTCGCGGTTCGATTCCGATCCGGTCTCTGGCCTGGGACGATCCAACGGAGATAGCACGGTCGGCCGGTGAAGACACCTATCCGATTCCTCCGTCTGTCTGGTTATGATCGGCCCCTCACATCCCGTCACCACCACACCGGTTGTGACAGTCCCCTCCGCAGTGCCGTGCCCGGTCCGGCCGTTCGGCCACCCCCGACGTCCCCACGCCCCCGCTCCCGAGGACCGATGTCTCCCATAGAACCCGAAGGCGCAAGAGGACGGCCGATGCCGCGTCGCTGGCGCACCGTGCGCCTGCGCACCCTCCTCATCTGGCTGGCAGTGGTTCCCACCGTGGCGATGGGCACCCAAGTCACGGTGACCGCACAACGGTTGCTGGAGCAGTCGGCCCAACTGCGGGCCGACGTGGAGGCCGCCGAGCGGGTCGGAGCCCCGCTCTACACCCTGATGGTCGACATGCAGGCGGAGCGCACGGCGACCGCCTCCTTGTGGGCGGGCACCGCCGGGTCCGAGGGGGAGCTGCGCGTACGGCGCGCCGCCACGGACTCCGCCGCGGCCGAGTTCCGCGCGCTGGCCGACGATCCCTCACGGTCCTTCACGGAAGTGACCCGGCCGCTCGACAAACTGGCCGCCTACCGCCAGCGCGCCGACACCCGCAGCGGTGCCGCCGACAGCACCCTCGCCTACTACTCCGACGTCATCGGCAAGGTCATCCAGGTCTACCAGCAGGAATTCAGCCACGCGGAGGACGCCGAACTCGCCCAGGCGAGCCGCCCCGTGGTCTCGATGCTCCAGGCCACCGAGATGGTGGCCCGCGAGGACACCGTCCTGGCCCTCGCCGGGCCGTCCGGGGAACTGGGCTTCGTCGGCTACGACCAGTTCGTCAGCTCCCTGGGAGCCCAGCGCTACCTGCACGAAGCTCTGATCGTGCCGCATCTGACGGCGCGGGACGAGCGGTTCTACGAGCGGGTCGTCGGCTCCGAGGACTGGCAGGCGAAGACGCGCATCGAGAACGCCGTCCTCTCCGGGCACAAGGACACCGTCTCGGGTGTCAAACTCCCCGGCGAGGTGGCCGACTGGTCGTCCGCGCACTCCAACTTCTCCGTGCAGATGACCACGCTCAACATCGACCTGGCGCGCTCGGTGCTCGCCCGCGGCGAGGCCAAGGCCGCAGAACTGCAGGCCGAGGTCGCCTGGCTGATAGCCGGCAGCGGCGGCGGGCTCCTCGCCGTCGTCATCGTGGTCGTGCTCACCACCCGGTCGGTCCTGCGCCGCCTGGACGACCTGCACGAACGCACCGTGACCGTGGCCGAGGAGACCCTCCCCGAGGTCGTCGCCCGGCTCCAGCACGGACAGAGCGTGGACCCGGAGGTCCTGCCGGCCGTGAGCGGGGACCGGGACGAGGTCGGACGCATCAGCGACGCCTTCGCCCGGGCCGTCGCCGTGTCGGTGGACGGACACCGCCGGCTCGCCGCCGAGCGCCACGGGTTCGGCCTGTTCGCCTCGGGCATCGCCTCCCGCACCGGAAACCTCGTCAGTCGCCAGCTGAGCCTCACCGAGGACCTCCAGGACGCCTTCGGCCACGACGAGGCACTGCTCGCCCAGCTGATGCGGTCCGACCAGCTGACCGTCGGCATGCGGCGGCAGATCGAGAACCTGCTGATCCTGGCGGGCGGCGAGGTCCCCGACCCGCACACCGAGCCCATGCGCGTCGCCGACCTGCTGCGCGAAGCCGCCGCGGAGGTCGAGGACTTCCGCCGCATCGAGCGGCAGGCCCTGGATGAGACCAGTGTGGAACCGGGCGCCATCAGTCAGATCAGCCACCTGCTGGCCGAGCTGCTCGACAACGCCACCCGGTTCTCCCCGCCGAAGTCCAAGGTGGTCATCCGCGCCGAACTGGTGGCGGACGGCCTGTCCGTCGAGATCGAGGACCGCGGCCCGCGGGTCTCCCCGGAGCGGTACGAGGAGATGAACGGGCGCCTGCACCAGGCCCCGCCGTACTCCGTCCTCGCGCAGAACGCCCACCGCCTCGGCCTCTTCGTCGTGGGCCACCTCGCCGACCAGCTCGGAGCCACGGTCACCCTGCGCCGCTCGGTGTACGGGGGCACCTGCGCCGTGGTGATCCTGCCCGCGCACCTGCTGCTCCCGAGCGAGGGGGAGACCCCGAGTGAGGGCGCCGGCAGCCGACCCGCCTCCCCTGCCGAGGTGCCCGCCCCGGCGGCGGCCCCCGGGTCCGCTCCGGCCCCGTCGGACCCCGTACCGGTCCGCTCCGACGAGCCCGCCACCAGGACCGCGCCCGGCACCGAGCACGAGCAGGGGACCGAGCAGGAGCCCGAGCCCGAGCCGGTGCCCGAGCCGGTGGCGCACACCAGCGCCGGACTGCCCAGCCGCCGCACCAGGACGCCGCGGCACGCACCCGCCACCGCCCTCGCGGACCGGCCCGCCCCGGCGACCGCCCCGACGCGGCCGGCCCTCCCCGAGCGGGTCCCGCAGACCCACATAGCCGACCAACTGCGCGCGCCCCACGCGCCGGAAGCACCGGTCCCCCAGGACACCGCGACGCCCGAAGAGGTCGCCGACGCCTGGGCGGACTACGAACAGGGGACCCAGACAGTGGAAGAAGAGCTCCGACGGGATCAGCCATGACCACCTCATCGAACACCGCGGCATCCAACGACGCGATCTACAGCGTCCTCGACAACAACCTGAGCAGGATCGCCGGCATCCAGGGCGCCGTGCTCCTGTCCAACGACGGCATCAGGCTCAGCGACTACCTTCTGGACCAGCCCCAGGCCGAGCGCATGGCGGCCGCCGCCTCCGGCATCGCCTCCACGATGAAGGCGATATCCCGGGAGATCGACGGTGGCCGCGTCATCCGCCAGCTCGTCGAGATGGACGACAGGTACCTCTGCATCGTCGGGTGCGGCGAGGGCAGCACGCTCATCGTGGTGACCTCCCGCAAGGCGCGCCTCGGCGAGCTCGGCGGCGAGGCCGTACGCACCGCGCAGGCGCTCGGCGAATGGCTGGGCACCCCCGAGCGCGGCCAGGCACCGAACGCGTAATGCCGCAGGACGAGCCGCCGCAGCCCGCGCGCCGCCGCCGTACGCGGCTGTACGCCCTCACCGACGGACGTACGGCCGCCGAGCACACCGTCCTGACCATGGACACCACCATCACGGCGGCGGTCGCCGGTGACGCGCACGGGGGACTGCCCACCGAGTGGCAGGAGATCCTCGTCATGTGCGCGCCGCCGGGCGGGCGCGCGGTCGCGGAGATCGCGGCGCGGATGAACATCCGCCTCACACCGATGACGCTGCTCCTCGGCGAACTCGCCGACCGCGGGCTGATCAGCCACCGGCCGCCCCTGGCGGCGTCCGACACCACCGATGTCAACCTGCTCATGAGAATCAGGGACAACCTTGCCCGGATATGACACGCCCGCCCCGCCCTCCTCCCGGGAACCGGCCCCGGTCAAGATCCTCATCGCCGGCGGCTTCGGGGTCGGCAAGACCACCCTGGTGCAGACGATTTCCGAGATCGAGCCGCTGCGGACGGAAGAACGGCTGACAGCGGCCGGCGTCGGCGTCGACGACCTCGACGGCATCGAGTCCAAGACCCTCACCACCGTTGCGATGGACTTCGGCCGGATCACCCTCACCGACGCCGGAGTCGTCCTCTACCTGTTCGGCACGCCGGGCCAGGAACGCTTCTGGTTCATGTGGGACGACCTGCTCGGCGGTGCCCTCGGGGCGATCGTCCTGGTCGACACCCGGCGCCTGGACCGCAGCTTCCCGGCCATCGACTTCTTCGAGAGCCGCGGCCTGCCCTTCGTGGTCGGCGCGAACTGCTTCCACGGCGAACAGCCCTACACCGCAGAGGAGATCGCGGCAGCGCTGCACCTCCGCGACCCGGACACCCCCGTCCTGATGCTCGACGCCCGCTCCCGCACGGACGTCCGCGCCTGCCTGCTCGCCCTGCTCGACGTGCTCATCGACAAGGCGCAACAGCCCCCGGCCGCCGTCACCGGCTGACCGCCACCGGGGGCGCGAGGCCGGGACGCCGCTCCGGCAGCGGCGGGCCGCCGGGCGGGCGGCGCGGTGCCGCTGGAACGCCGTCCGTTCTCCAGGTGTACGGCGTGGTGTCACGGGGGCATCTCCGGCCGGTACCCGAGGGCCGCTGTCCTTGGGGCGCCCCTCGACTCCCCCTCACACCAGAGGTCGACACCCCATGGCAGAACTCGACCGCCGCAGGTTCCTGCAGATAGCCGGTGGCACCGCCGCCTTCGCGATGCTGAACGACAGCATCGCGCGGGCCGCCGCCATCCCGGCGCAGGGCACCACCGGAACGATCCAGGACATCGAGCACATCGTCGTCCTCATGCAGGAGAACCGGTCCTTCGACCACTACTTCGGCGCGATGAAGGGGGTCCGCGGCTTCGGCGACCCGCGGCCGGTGCTCCACGACAACGGCACGTCGGTCTTCCATCAGCCGAACGGGACCAAGGACGTCCTGCCGTTCCACCCGCAGGTGGAAGACCTCGGCATGCAGTTCCTGACCGGCCTGAACCACGACTGGGCCGGCGGCCAGTACGCCTACAACAAGGGCAAGTACAACCAGTGGATCCCGGCCAAGACGGCCACGACCATGTCGTACATGACGCGGAACGACATCCCGTTCCACTACGCCCTCGCCGACGCCTTCACGGTGTGCGACGCCTACCACTGCTCCGTCATCGGCGCCACGGACCCCAACCGCTACTACCTCTGGTCGGGTCACACGGGCAACGACGGCAAGGGCGGCGGCCCGGTCCTCGGCAACCAGGAGGCCGGCTACGGCTGGACCACCTACCCCGAGCGCCTGGAGGCGGCCGGGATCTCCTGGAAGGTCTACCAGGACATCGGCGACGGTCTGGACGCCGCCGGCTCCTGGGGCTGGATCAACGACGCCTTCCGCGGGAACTACGGCGACAACTCGCTGCTGTACTTCAACAGTTACCGCAGTGCCCGGCCCGGCAGCCCCCTGTACGAGAAGGCCCGCACCGGCACCGACGTCAAGGCGGGCGAGGGCTACTTCGACCGACTGCGTGCCGACGTGGTGAACGGCACCCTGCCGCAGGTGTCCTGGATCGCCGCCCCCGAGGCGTTCAGCGAACACTCCAACTGGCCGACGAACTTCGGCGCCTGGTACATCTCGCAGGTCCTGGACGCGCTCACGGCGAACCCGGCGGTGTGGGCGAAGACCGCCCTGTTCCTCACCTACGACGAGAACGACGGCTTCTTCGACCACGTCGTCCCGCCCTACCCGCCGGCCTCCGCCGCCTGGGGCCTGTCCACCGCCGACGTGTCGAAGGACCTCTACCCGGGCGGCGGCGGTTACACGGCCGGCCCGTACGGGCTCGGCCCGCGCGTCCCGATGATCGTGGTCTCCCCCTGGAGCAAGGGCGGCTACGTCTGCTCCGAAACCTTCGACCACACCTCGGTGATCCGTTTCATGGAGAAGCGCTTCGGGGTGCAGGAACCGAACATCTCCCCGTGGCGCCGCGCCGTCTGCGGCGACCTGACCTCGGCCTTCGACTTCACCCGGGCCGACACCGCCCCCGCCGCGCTGCCGTCCACGGCCGCGTACGTCCCGGCGGACCGGGACCGGCACCCCTCCTACCACCCGACGCCCCCGCCACCGGCACCCTGCCGCCGCAGGAGGCAGGGTCCAAGCCCACCCGCGCGCTCGGCTACGCCCCGTACGTGGACGGCGCCCGCACCGTCTCCACCGGCAAGTTCACCTTGACCTTCGCCTCCGGACCGACCCTCGGCGCCCACTTCCACAGCACCTCGGGCCATCGCACGGACGGCCCCTGGCCCTACACGGTGGAGGCCGGCAGGACGCTCTCGGACACCTGGTCCACCAGCAGTTCCAGCGGTCACCGGATCGACCTGACGGTATGGGGCCCCAACGGTTTCCTGCGCACCTTCAAGGGCCCCGCGAAGAAGGCCGGGCCCGAGGTCACGGCCCGCCATGTGAGCGCCACCGGCGACCTGGCGCTGACGATGACCAACTCCGGCACGGCCGCGGTCAACCTCACCGTGGCCAACGCCTACGGCGGGGCGGCCCAGACCTTCCGGATCGCGGCCGGCGGTACGGTCACCCACACCGTGAACCTCGGTGCGACCGGCCGCTGGTACGACGTCGAGGTCGTCTCCGACCTCGACACCACCTTCCTGCGGCGCTTCGCCGGGCACGTGGAGACCGGCGACCCCGGCGTCTCCGACCCGGCGATCAGGACCGCCTGATCCGGTCCGGCGGCGCCTGCGGCTGCCGCGCCCCGGGACCGCCGGACCAACGAAAAACCCCCGGGGTACGAGGAGACCTCGTACCCCGGGGGATCAGGGTGAGTGACGGGACTTGAACCCGCGGCCACCTGGACCACAACCAGGTGCTCTACCAACTGAGCTACACCCACCACGAGGGGCGGCGGACCGCCCGTCGATGTGCATGCACAGCATAGCCGATCTGCGGGGTGGTCCTGCGACGCGTTATCCGTCCGCCCGGCTCGCGGGCGGCCGCGTCGAGTTCCAACCGCGGCGGCCGGCGGCGTGCCGGGCGGCCGCGACGGCGAGTGCCCTGATGATCGGGTGGGGCCTGCTGCCGTCGCCCTCCAGCTCCGGCTGGAAGAGCGTGGCCAGGAAGAAGGGGTGCCCGGGCAGCTCCGCGATGCGCACCTGGCCGTCCTCGTCGTGCCCCGACAGCCGCAGCCCGTGCGCGGTCAGGGTCGGCAGGTGCCGCGGAGCGGGCCCGTAGGTGCAGTGGTAGCGCTCCGTGGACCGCTCCGCGCCGAGCGCGGCTTCGGCGAGCGACCCGGGCTCGGCCCGTACCAGGCCCTCGTGCCCGACGAGCGAGCAGGCGAGCGGGGCGATCAGCAGGTCCTGCGCCCCGGGGTCGTTCTCGGCGTGCGCGACGTCGGCCAGCCCGCAGACCGACCGGGCGTACTCCAGGAGGGTGTGCTGGAAGCCGCCGCAGGTCCCGAGGAAGGGGATGCCCTTCTCGCGGGCCACCCGGATCGCGGCCAGCGCCCCGGCCTCGCTGGCGTACGGGCTGCCCGGCAGCACCCACACGGCGTCGAAGCGCGCCAGGTTCCCGGCGGCCGCCTCGGCCGCGGCGTCGCCGGTGGGGATCCAGTAGGCGTCGAGGACCAGCCCGTCGCGGGTGGCGAGGGCGTCGAGGAGGACCGGGATCCGGGTGTGGGACTTCACGTGCGGGGAGCGGTCGCCGACGAGGGCGATCCGCGCCACCCCGGTGCCCGTGAGGGCCGCGGTGCCTGCGGTGTGTTCGGAGTGTTCGGAGTGTGCGGTGTGTGCGGTGGTCATGCAGATCATCGTGTGGCCGCCGCCTGCTTCAGCGCCAACGATTGTTCCTGCACCTGCGATAAGTGATCCTGATGGCCATGGACCCGCACCTGCTGCGTACCTTCGTCGCCGTGGCCCGGCTCGCCTCCTTCTCCGGAGCCGCCCGCGAGCTGGGCTACACCCAGTCCGCCGTCTCCCAGCACATCGCCGCACTGGAAGGCGACCTGCGGGCGGAGCTCCTCACCCGCCGCCCCGTCGCACCGACCCCGGCCGGCGTGCGGCTGCTGGAGCATGCCGGCCCGCTGCTGCTGCGGCTCGATGCCGCCCGGGCCGACGTGCTGCGGCTGGCCGCCGCCCCGCCCGGGCACGTCACGCTCGCCGCCTCCCCGCTCGCCGTCGGCCCCCGGCTGCTCGCCGCCCTGCCCGCCACCGGGGTCACCCTGCGCGTGCTGCCCCCGGCCGAGGTGCCCGCCGCCGTGGCCACCGGCGGCTGCGACCTCGGACTGGTCGACGGCCCGGCCGCGCCGAGCGATCCGCTGCGGCTGCCCGACGTGGCACCGCTCACCGTGAAGGGCGTGGCGGAGGAGGAACTGGCCGTGCTGCTGCCCGGGGGACACCCCTTCGCCGGACGGGCCGCCGTCCGGCTGGACGACCTCGGCGACGCCCGCTGGATCGACGCCCCCGGCGTCGGCCTGCCGCTCACCGCCGCCCGTGCCTCCGTCCGCTACGAGGGCACCGACCTGCTCGCCCTCTGCGCCCTGGCCGTCGCCGGGCACGGTCTCGCACTGCTCCCGCGTCGCGTCGCCGAGGCCGCCGGCGCAGGGGTCGCCGTACCGCTGTCCGCCCCGCGACTGGTGCACCGTACGGAACTGCTCTCGCCCGGCGCCCCGACCGGCGCGGCCGCCGCTCTGGCCGCACGGCTCACGGCAGGATCCCCCGTATGACCGATGACATCGCCGACACCGACACCGACACCGACACCGACACCGACACCGACGCCGACGCCGACGCCGACGCCGGCACCGCGGGCCCGGCGCCCTTCACCACGGCCGACTACGCCGCCCGTATGGCCGCAGCCGCGCGGAGCGCAGCGCAGGCGGGGCTCGCCGGGCTGCTGATCGCCGCCGGCCCCGACCTCGCCCACCTCACCGGATACCGCCCGACCGCCGAGACCGAACGGCTGACCCTCCTCATCCTCGCCGCCGGCAAGGACCCGGTGCTCGTCGTGCCCGCCCTGGAGGCCCCCGACGCGGCACGGGCGCCCGGAGCCGGTGCGCTGACCCTGCGCGACTGGGCCGACGGGAAGGACCCCTACGCCCTGGCCGCCCCGCTGCTGGACCCCCGCGGCCGCTTCGGGGTGAGCGACAACACCTGGGCCCTGCATCTCCTCGGACTCCAGAGGCAGTTGCCGAACAGCTCCTACACATCGCTCACCGATTGCCTGCCCATGCTCCGCGCCGTGAAGGACGCGCGGGAGCTGGAGCGCCTCGCCGCGGCCGGAGCAGCCGCCGACGCCGCCTACGCGCAGATCCTCCACCTCCCCTTCGCCGGCCGCCGGGAGACGGAGGTCGCCGCCGACCTGGCCGCCCTGCTGCGCACGCACGGCCACTCCCAGGTCGACTTCACCGTCGTCGGCTCCGGCCCCAACGGCGCCGACCCGCACCACGAGGCCGGCGAGCGCGTCATCCGCCACGGCGACATGGTGGTTCTCGACTTCGGCGGTCTGCGCTTCGGCTACGGCTCGGACCTCTCCCGCACCGTGCACGTGGGCGAGCCCACCGCCGAGGAGCAGCGGGTCCACGATGTCGTCCGGGAGGCCCAGCAGGCGGCTTTCGCGGCGGTCCGGCCCGGTGTCCCCTGCCAGGAGGTGGACCGGGCGGCGCGTGCGGTGATCACCGGATTCGGGTACGGGGACCGCTTCATCCACCGCACCGGCCATGGCATCGGCGTCACCACCCACGAGCCGCCGTACATGGTCGAGGGCGAGGAGCAGCCCCTGGTGCCGGGCATGTGCTTCTCGGTGGAGCCGGGCGTCTACCTGCCGGGCCGGTTCGGCGTGCGCATCGAGGACATCGTGACCGTCACCGAGGACGGCGGGCGCCGCCTGAACGGCGCCCCGCGCGAACTGGCCGTCGTGGAGTAGCCCTTCGCTCAGGGGCCGAGCACCGCCGCCGACTCGCCGGGGAGGTGGATCCGTCCGTCCGGGCCGGGGTGTCCGAGCGGCTCCCACGACGCCAGCACGCGTACTCCGTTGCGGCCGAGCGCGATCGTCACGGGCTCGGCGGAGAGGTTCACGGCCACCCGTACGTCGCCCCGCCGGAAGGTCAGCCAGCGCCGCTCCTCGTCGTGGGCGACCCGGACCGCCGCCAGGTCCGGGTCGCGCAGGTCCGGGTGGGTGCGGCGGAGTGCGACCAGGGTGCGGTACCAGTCCAGCAGGCGGGCGTGGACCGGCTGTTCGGGCTCCGACCAGTCCAGGCAGGAACGGTCCCGGGTGGCCGGGTCCTGTGGGTCGGGAATCTCCTCGGCCTTCCAGCCGTGCGCCGCGAACTCCCGGCGCCGGCCGTCCCGTACGGCCTCGGCGAGCCCCGGATCGGGGTGGTCGGTGAAGTACTGCCACGGGGTGCGGGCACCCCACTCCTCGCCCATGAACAGCATCGGCACGAAGGGCCCGGTCAGCGCCACCGTCGCCGCGCAGGCCAGCAGCCCGGGGGAGAGCGACGCCGAGAGCCGGTCGCCGAGCGCCCGGTTGCCGATCTGGTCGTGGGTCTGGGAGTAGCCGACGAACCGGTGGGCCGGGGTCCGGCGGTGGTCCACCGGCCGGCCGTGTGTGCGGCCCCGGAAGGAGGACCAGGTCCCGTCGTGGAAGAAGACCCGGGTCAGGGTCTTGGCCAGGGCGGCCAGCGGTGCCTCGGCGAAGTCGGCGTAATACGCCCGGGATTCACCGGTCAGCGCGCAGTGCAGGGCGTGGTGGAAGTCGTCGTTCCACTGGGCGTTCAGACCCAGGCCCCCGGCGGCGCGGGGGGTGGTGGTGCGCGGGTCGCACCGGTCGGACTCGGCGATCAGGAACAGCGGCCGGCCGGTCTCCGCGGCGAGCGCGTCCACGGCCGCGGACAGCTCTTCCAGAAAGGTCAGCGCACGTCCGTCGGCCAGCGCGTGGACGGCGTCCAGCCGCAGCCCGTCGATGCCGTAGTCGCGCAGCCAGGCCAGTGCGCTGCCGGTGAGGTACGCGCGCACCTCGTCGGAGCCGGGCGCGTCGAGGTTCACCGCGGCGCCCCACGGGGTGTGGTGGGTGTCGGTGAAGTACGGGCCGAAGGCGGGCAGGTGGTTGCCGGAGGGTCCGAGGTGGTTGTGTACGACGTCGAGGACCACGCCGAGCCCGGCCGCGTGCGCGGCTGCCGTGAACCGGGCCAGGCCCGCCGGGCCGCCGTACGGCTCGTGCACCGACCAGGGCGCGACCCCGTCGTAGCCCCAGCCGTGCCGGCCGGAGAAGGAGCACACCGGCATCAGCTCGACGTGCGTGACGCCGAGGGAGACGAGGTGGCCGAGGCGGGCCGCGGCCGCGTCGAAGGTGCCCTCGGAGGTGAAGGTGCCGATGTGGAGCTCGTACAGGACGGCGTCCTGGAGCGGGAGGGGCTGCGGGCCGGCCGGTGCGGACTGCGGGGCCAGGGCATCGAGGTCGACGACGGCCGACAGCCCGTCGGGGCCGTCCGGCAGCCGCCGGCCGCGCGGATCGGGCCGCGGGAGGGTGTCCCCGTCCAGGAGGAAGCCGTAGCGGCTGCCGTCCCCGGCGGGCGCCTGTACCGTCCACCAGCCGTCCCGCTCCCGATCGGGTGCCATGTCGTACGTCACGTCGTCGAGTCGCAGTGCGACCCGGCCCGTCAGCGGTGCCCACACCTCGAACTGCACGGGCGGTCCCCTCGTCTGTCGGCGGCGTCCAGCGTGCTCATCGTGCCCATCATTCCGCCGCTGGCGGGGGAGTTCTGGACACTCGGCCCCCGACGGGCCGACAATCACCCTGTGACGTCGAGTTTCGAACTTCCTGCCTTCCCCGCGCCGCGGCTGTCGGACGCCGAGCGAGACTGTGCGCTGGGCCAGCTCAGGGAGGGCGCGGCGCTCGGCAAGCTGTCCCACGACACCTTCATACGCCGCATGGAACTCGCCCTGGTGGCCCGCCGTTCCGAGGACCTCGCGGTCCTCACTTCCGACCTCGGGTCCGGGGAGGCCGCCGAAAGCCCTTGGATCCGTCGGCTGTTCGGCTGGGTGGGGCGGGTCTCGGCGGTGTCCGCCGGGGTTCGTCGCGCCTGGAACGCCGAGCGGCTGCCCAAGCTGCTGCTGCCGCATCCGAGCGCGGCGGCCCTGCGGATCGGCCGCGACCCCAACAACGGGCTGCGGCTCAGCCACGAGACCGTCTCCCGCGCGCACGCGGAACTGAGCCTGCGCGACGGGGTGTGGGTGCTCACGGACCTCGGCTCCACCAACGGGACGAGTGTCAACGGGCGCCGGGTGACCGGCTCCGCGGTCGTCCGGGACGGGGACCAGGTCAGCTTCGGGAACATGACCTTCCGCCTCTCGGCGGGCTGAGCCCCGGACCCGGGAGCCCTCCCGGGTCCGGCCTGCCCGGCCCACGGGCGGGGGCTCGCGCCGGGCGGGCGTCGGGCAGGGGGCGGGTTCAGGCGAGGGCGAGGAAGAGCTTTTCGAGTTCTTCCTCGGACATCGGGGCCTGGCTCGCGTCGGCGTCGGCCATGCACTGGCGCATGCCGCTGGCGACGATTTTGAAGCCCGCGCGGTCGAGGGCTTTGGAGACGGCGGCGAGCTGGGTGACGACGTCCTTGCAGTCGCGCCCGGCTTCGATCATGGCGATGACTCCGGCGAGCTGGCCCTGTGCGCGGCGCAGCCGGTTGAGGACTGCGCTGACGGCTTCTTCGTCGACTTTCACCGGTGCCTCCTGGGCTTGTGCTCGATCACTCCATGGTACCCCAGGGGGTATGGGTGGGTGGTGGGGTCAGCCGCGGAGGGAGGCGAGGGCGGCTTCGAGGTCGCCCTGGCGGGGGCGGTTGTGGGGGAGTTTGGCGAGGAGGGCCGCCATGCCGCAGGTGTTGGTGAGGGCGGAGAAGACCAGGCCGCCGGCGATGCCTGCGGAGGCGAGGCGGAAGGCGGGCCGCAGGCGGCCGAGGGCGAGGCCGGTCAGGACGACGGCGCCGGCGGTGAAGCGGACCTGGCGTTCCATGGCCCAGGTGCTGCGGCTGCTTTCGGGATGGTGGAGGGGGTGGCCGCCGTCGGCCCAGGCGGTGGTGCCGCCCGCGAGGGTGGCGGTGGTGACGCCGGCGTCGGCGAGGGTCCTGCAGGCGCTCTCGGAGCGGGCGCCGGAGGCGCAGACGACCAGGATGTCGCCGCGTTCGGCGGCCTTGCGGATGTCGGGCAGGGCGCCGGTGAGGTGGTCGAGGGGGATGTTGAGGGCGCCGGGAAGGTGTCCGGTGGCGTATTCGCCGGGGGTGCGGACGTCGAGGACGACCAGTTCGTGGAGGCGGCTGTGGGCCTGGTGGGCGTCGAGGGCGCGGGGATGGGGCATGGTGCGGTGTTCCGTCCTTGTGTGGGGGGTGGGGGGACATGGGGGGCGTGGTGCGGTCGGAGGGTCGAGCCCCGGTGCGGTCAGCGGAGGGCGTCGGCGAGCATGAGGGCGGCGACGGCCAGCAAGACGGCCGCGAAGGTCCGCTGCAGGGCGGGGCCGGAGATCTTCGATGCGAGGCGTTTGCCGTCCCAGGCGCCGAGGATCGCCGCGCCCGTGAAGGGGGCGATGACTGCCCAGTGCAGCGGGGTGTGGGTGCCGGCCCGGGCGGTGAGCGCGGCGAGCGAGTTGACGGTGATGATCAGGAGACTGGTGCCGACCGCGGTGCGCATGCGCAGTCCGAGGACGGAGACTAGGGCGGGGACGGCGAGGAAGCCGCCGCCGACGCCGAGGAAGCCGGTGGCCGCGCCGAGTCCGGCGCCCGCTCCCGCGGCCCGTGCGGGCCGTGCGGGCCGGGGCTGCCGCTCGGTGGCCGGGGGTCTGAACATGGCGAGGGCGGCGAGGGCTGCGATCACGGCGAACGCGGCCGTCAGTACCGCTTCGGGGACGCGGGCGGAGAGGGTGGCGGTGGCGATGGCGGGTGGGATGCCGGCGGCGGCGAACAGGGCACCGGTCCTCCAGCGGACGTTGCCGGACGTGGCGTGGGTGTACAGGGCGGTGGCGGAGGTGGCGGTGACGATGACGAGGGAAGCGGTGGTCGCGGCGGCCGGGGTGAAGTCGAGGAGGTAGATCAGGGCGGGGACGGCCAGCACGCTGCCACCGCCGCCGAGTGCCCCGAGGGCCAGTCCTATGACGGCTCCGGCGGCGAGGGCGAGGAGGAGCGTGCTCACGCCGTCCGGCCGCTGCTTCCGCGTGCGTCGACGACCGGGAGTCCGGCCGAGGCCCAGGCGTTCATGCCGCCCTTGACGTCGACGGCCTGGGCGCCGCGGTCGGTCAGGAGTTCGGCGGCCTGCTGGGAGCGGTGTCCGGAGCGGCAGATCACCACCAGCGGCCGGTTCTCGGCGGCGGCGGGCAGGGCGGCGCCGGCCAGGAGGCGGGAGAGCGGGGCGTGGACGGCGCCGGGGGCGTGTCCGGCGTTCCACTCGACCTGTTCGCGCACGTCGAGGAGCACGGCGTGTCCGTCGGTGGTGCGCTGGTGGGCCTGGGTGGGGGTGACGCGGGCGCTGCCGCGGGCGGCGCCGCGGCGGAAGAAGGAGATCATGCGCCTTCCTTCCGGGTCGGTGGGGTGGGGTGGGGTCGGGGGCTGGGATCAGGGGGTGTGGCCGCCGCTGGTGAGGGGCAGGCCGGCTCGCGCCGCGGCGTCGAAGGAGTCGTCGACGGCGACGACATCGCGTCCGGCCGCGTCCAGGAGGGAGGCGGCGATGCCCGCGCGCATGCCTCCGGCGCAGTGGACCCATACGGTCCCTGCCGGGACGTCGGCCAGGCGGCGGTGGAGGTCGTGGACCGGGATGTGGGTGGATCCGGTGATGAACGCCGCGGCGCGCTCGGAGTCGCGGCGCACGTCGAGGACCACGGTGCCGGGTGTCTGCTCGGCGAGGTCGGCGAAGGTGGCGCGGGGGAAGGCGCGGGGGGTGTGGCCTTCGGGTATCCAGTCGGCGGGGGTCCCGGTGGCCGCGGCTGCGGGGCGGTCGATGCCGACGCGGACCAGTTCGCGCTGGGCGGCGGCGAGCTGGGCGGGTGAGTCGGCGAGCAGGGTGACGGGCTTGCCCCAGGGGATCATCCAGGCCAGGTAGGTGGCGATCTTCCCGTCGGCCTCGAAATTGAACGAGCCCGCGACGTGCCCGGCGGCGAACGCGATGCGGTTGCGCAGGTCGACGACCCATTCCCCGGCGGCCAGGCGGGCTGCGATGTCGGCGGCGTCGGTCAGGGGCGGAGCGGCGAGGTCGACCGGGGTGGGGCCGGCGGCGTTGGTCGGACCCATGTGCGCGTAGTAGGCGGGTACGTCGTCCAGGCCGGCCAGCAGGCCGGCGACGAAGGAGTCGACGTCCTTGACCAGGGCGTCGTTGGCGGTCTTCTCCTTGCCGATGGTGGTGGCGTCGCCCTCGGCCTGGGAGGAGGAGCAGAAGCTGCCGAACCCGTGGGTGGGCAGCACCGGCGTCTCGTCGGGGAGCTCGGCGGCCAGGCGGTGCGCGGAGGCGTGCTGGGCGCGGGCCAGCTGTGCGGTCAGGCGTGGTTCGACCAGGTCGGGGCGGCCCACCGAGCCGATCAGCAGCGAACCGCCGGTGAAGACCGCCGCGACCCGCCCGTCCTCCTGGAGGACGTAGGAGGTGTGGTGGGGGGTGTGGCCTGGGGTGGCCAGCGCCCGCAGCGTGATGCCGTCGTCGACGCCGACGGTGTCGCCGTCCGCGACCGGGGTGCGGGCGAAGGAGACGCGGGCGGCGGCCGGCACCAGGTAGGCGGCGCCGGTCAGGCGGGCCAGGTCCAGGCCGCCGGTGACGTAGTCGTTGTGGACGTGGGTCTCCACCACGTGGGAGATCCGCACGCCGCGCAGGGCTGCCGCCGAGAGGACCCGGTCGATGTCGCGCGGCGGGTCGACCACGACGGCGGTCGTGTCGCCGCCGGCGAGATAGCTGCGGTTTCCCAGGCCCTCGGTCTCGATGGTGTCGATGAAGAACACGCGGTTGCTCCTTTCGGCTGCTCTTTTACCCCCGGGGGTATGCATCGAGACTAGCACGGGTACCCCCGGGGGTATTTTTGACCGTGTGGGGGCACCCGCTCTCCCGCCCGGCGGCCACCAGTCTCCGGCCGCCGTACCCGACCCCGACGTGAAGGGATGGCGCCATGCGCTACGACCGCACCGTCCACCTCGACGCCGGCTTCGCCGACACCGTCGCCGCCGTCCGCGAGGCCCTGGCCGCTCAGGGCTTCGGCATCCTCACCGAGATCGACGTCACCGCCACCCTGAGGGCCAAGCTCGGCCACGCAATGGAGGACTACCTGATCCTGGGCGCCTGCAACCCGCCGCTGGCCCGGCAGGCCCTGGACGCCGACCGCACCATCGGGCTCCTGCTGCCCTGCAACGTCGTCGTCCGCGCCGACGGCGACCGCACCGTCGTTCAGGCCCTGGATCCCGCGGTCATGTCCACCCTGACCGGACTGCCCGCCCTGGAAGGCGTCGCCGAGGAGGCCACCCACCGCCTCGACGCCGCGCTGGCCTCCCTCCAACCCGGCCGCTGAGTCCCCGGACGTCGGCCAGGAGGCGCGGGTGAGGATGCCGGCTTCCCGGGGGCGGGTCAGGAGGAGGGCGCGGCTGGTGGGGTCGGGGTCGGGGAGTCGGGAGCGACAAGGCGATCGGGGCGGTCGGCGCCGCCCCGAACCCCCGGCCCCGCCCCGAACCCCCGGCCCCGCTACAGCCCGCCCGTGGGGCGCCGCGCCGCCACGAGCTTGTCGTAGGCGGCCAGAACGGTGCGGGACTGGTGTTCCACCTGGGTGGCCACCGGGATCCAGCGGGCCCCGAACCGGGCCGCGAACTCCTCGCACCACTCGGTGACCAGCCGCTCCAGCCCGGGGGCCGCCGGATGCCCCTCGGCGCGCAGGACCCGGAGCAGCATCGCGGCCGCACGCAGCGACAGCCGCCGCCCGAAGGCGTCGATGCTGGCGATGTACGCCGCCGTTGCCTCGGCGGGTGCGCCGGGGCCGGTCCATTCGCGGGTGATCCGGGGGACCAGCGCGAGCGTCCAGTCCACCGCGCGCAGCAGCGGGGCCGCGGCCGGGTCCCTGGGCCCGCCCGGTCCCTGCCGGTCCCGGCCCCGGGTCCGCTCGCGGGTGGCGCCGACGAGCGCGGCGTCCGCCGTGAGCCGCCCGGCCAGCATCCGCAGGGCGCGGCGCGGGTCGGGATGCGGCGTCGGATCGTCCACCAGGTCGGAGGCCCACATGGGGACTTCGACGATCGCGGTGGTGCCGCCGTACAGGTGCGCGTGATACCAGGTGCTCAGCCGGGTGTCCTCCGGGTGGAACGCCCCGGCGGCCTCGCTCCCCGGCTCCGGGATCACGAAGATCCCGGGCCCGGGGGAGGGCCAGCCGGCGGCGTCCGAGGCCCCGTTCTCCACCGGGATGTGCAGCTCCGCGGCCGACTTGCCGAACGGCTCCGCGAGGCCGGGTATGTCCCGGGTGAGCTGCACCCAGGAGCCGCCGAGGTCGGTGGCGTGCAGGGAGACCTGCAAGACCGGCCGCAGTTCGTCGATGAGCGCCAGCAGCGCCAGGGTCTCCGGCGGTAGCCGATCTCCGGGCAGGAGGGACGGCGCCCACTCGGGCTGTTCGGGTCCGGGCGGTCGGAAGAAGTGCCGGTGGTAGTCCAGCAGCGAGTACGGGCGGGGCGTGCGGTGCAGGTCCGCGCCGTCCGGGTCGGCGCAGAGCAGGAAGTGCCAGCCGCAGCCCGCCCGCGGCGCGGGGTCGCGCAGGACCCGGTGGGCGAGTGAGAGTGCCGTGGCGCCGCCGACGGGCTCGTTGGCGTGCGCTCCGGCGACGACGAGGACGTCGCGGGCGTCCCCTCGCGGCGGGCCGAGCGGGCCGGGGCCGTCCGTGCCGGCCGGGAGGTCAGGGGCGGCACGGCCCGCGGTGCCGCTCGGGCCGCCGTCCGCGGTGGCCCGAACCGTCGCCGCGACGGACAGCACCCAGATCGGCCGTCCGGCCCGCGAGGTGCCGGCCTGGCGGAGCCGAACCTCGCCGGGGTGTTCGTCCGCCAGAGCGCGGGCGGCCAGCCCGAGTTCATGCGGTGTGGGGTAGCACATGTCACGGAGGAGAGTCACAAGGGATGCCATGCCCGCCACGCCCGCCGCCTACTGCTGTGCGGGCCCCGCAGTTGCCCGGACTCCCCGGGAAACCCCTGGCCCAGCGGCTGCACGGGCATGCCCGGCGGGGCACCGCGCTCCTGTGCGGGCGCAGTCCGTGGCCCGCCGGGCTCAGGAAGGCATCGCCGACCGCCTGCGAGAGGGGCGGGTGCGCGTGCACGCCCGGCAAGGCGACCCCGCTCCGTGCCCGTCGTCACCCTCGGCGCAGCCTTCGAGGACCTCTTCCGGCCCCTCCTCGACAGCGTCCGGGCCGCGGCCGCCGCCGCATCCTCCGGAAACGGCTCCAGGAGCGATCCGGGGCCTGTTCGTCCGGTCAGTGGCCGTGGCGGGCCGTGCGGCACGGATACCAGGCGGCCCCGCGGGCGCCGGGCGGCGCCGCAGGGGTTCAGAGGCGGAGCCAGACGCCCACCGGACGATCGGACAGCAGCGCGGACACCTCGATCGTACTGCCGTGCAGTACGGGGGAGTTCGCTTCGCCGTGCGGCGGCAGGACCGGCGTCCACCTGCCGGGCGGCAGGTCCAGCCGGGTGTCGCGCCAGCCGCCCGAGGCCGCGAGCCGGTGGGACAGCCGGGTGGCCGCCACCAGCAGACCCGGGGCGCGGGTGAAGGCCACCAGGTGGTCGGCCGCCGGGCCACCGGCCGTGACGGGCGCGTAGCCGCGGAAGAGGTCCGGCCGGTCCCGGCGCAGCCGTAGCAGCGCTGCCGTGAGGGCCAGTTTCTCCTCGGCCGGGGCCTGCGGGGCGGCCCCCGCGTCCAGCCGTGCCAGCGCATCGCGGGGGAAGCGCGCCGGCCGCCGGTTGTCCGGGTCCACCAGGGCCCGGTACTCGGTCTCCGCGCCCTGGTAGACCTCCGGCACCCCCGGCATCGCCAGGTGCAGCAGCGCCATGCCGAGCAGGTTGGCGCGGGCCGCCTCCGCGAGCTGCGCCGGCAGGTCCAGCGGGGCCCGGGCGTACTCGGGGACGCCGGCCTCGTACTCCTCGTTCCGGTCGGTCCAGCTGGTGTGCAGGGCTGCTTCGCGGGCCCCCTTGAGCAGCGCGTCGGCCAGCCGCGGTACCGCCTCGGGCGTCCGGCCGAGCCCCAGAGCCGTCTGGCGGGCCACCCACGCCAGGTGGGGGTCCGGCGACGGGTCCGGCCCGCCCATCAGCTCCGGCGCCTGCGACAGCGCCGAGATCCGGGCCCTGACGTCCGCGCTGCGTTTGGTGTCGTGCGTGGACAGCACCGTGCCCGTATCCGGCCAGTCCCGCGCCAGCACGGCGCAGTACGCGTGGAACTCCTGGGGCGACACGGCCGGACACCCGGGCTCCCCGCCCACCTCGGTGGCCGACAGCAGCGGCGCGTACCGGTAGAAGGCCCGGTCCTCCAGGGACTTGGCGCGCAGGGCTGCCGAGGTCTGGGCGAACCGGGCGGCGAAGGCCGGGTCCCGTAGCAGCAGCTCCCGTACGCCGGCCACCGCGGCCGGACCGGCCAGCTCGGCCGCCGGCTCCACCGCTTGCGCCGGCAGCTCGCACTCGCCGGGATAGGGCCGGTAGACGGGGAAGGCGATCAGCAACTCGCGTACGGCCGGGGCGAGTTCCGCCCCGGCCCGGCGCTCCAGGGTCCTCAGCTCGGCGGCGAGGTCGCCGGTCAGCACCTCCCGCGCACAGGCCCGGGCGGTCTGCGGCCACGGGGGAAGACCGGTGGACCGCCCGTAGCGGGCGGCCAGTTCGGCGGCACCCCCCGGGTCGGTGAACACCCCGTCGACCCGGTGCAGCGCGTCGTAGCCGGTGGTGCCCGCCACCGGCCAGCCGGCCGGCAGACGCTCGTGGCGGGCCAGGATCTTCTCGACCACCACCCAGCAGTCGTCGCCGACAGCGGCCCGCAGCCGGCCCAGGTACTCCTCGGGGTGGGCCAGCCCGTCCACGTGGTCGATCCGCAGCCCCTGCGCGACCCCGTCCCGGACCAGCTCCAGGACCTTCGCGTGGGTGGCGGTGAACACCTCCGGATCCTCCACCCGGACCCCGATCAGCTCCGAGATCGTGAAGAACCGGCGGTAGTTGAGCGTGGTCGAGGTCTCCCGCCACCAGGTCGGCCGGTACCACTGAGCGGCCAGCAGCTCCGGCAGCGCCAGGCCCTCCGTCCCGGCCCGCAGCGGGAACTCCTGTTCCCCGTCACGCAGTGTCCCGCCGTCGACCCGCAGGTCGCGGGAGTCCACCGGTCCGGCGAGCAGGGGGAGTACCACCTGCCCGCCGCCGGCCTCCCAGTCGATGTCGAACCAGCGGGCGTAGGGCGAGCCCGGCCCGTCCCGCAGCACCTCCCACAGGGGCCGGTTGAGCCGCAGCGGCGTCGGCACCGCCATGTGGTTCGGCACGATGTCGAGGACCAGGCCGAGCCCGTGCTCCCGGGCGCGGCGGGCCAGGGCCCGCAGGCCGGGCTCGCCGCCCAGCTCGGCCCGTACCCGCGAGTGGTCGGTGACGTCGTACCCGTGGGCCGACCCGGGCACCGCCTCCAGGACGGGGGAGAGGTGCAGGTGCGACACGCCGAGCGAGGCGAGGTGCGGCACGGCCGCCTCGGCGGCCGCGAAGGTGAATTCCGGGCTCAGCTGGAGGCGGTACGTCGACGTCGGGGTAACGGGTTTCGGAACATCGGAATCCGATGCGGGGGGCGGGTGCGGCTGGCTCATGAGAACGTACGTACCCAACCTGCCGGATTCCGTGCCATGACCCAATGCATCCGAGTGACTGCGTCGGGTTAGTGTCGATCAAGTGGTCGGAACCGTCAGCACCTATCGAAGTGTCATCGCCCTGACCGGGCCCCTGCTCCCGCTCGTCTCTTTCCTCGCCCGCCTGCCCGTCGCGATGTCCCAGTTCGGAAGCTTCCTGCTGGTCGCCCAGACCAGCGGCTCCCTGGCCACCGCGGGCATCGTCGGAGGTGCGCTCTCCACCGGACAGGTCCTCTTCGGACCCGTCCTCGGCCGACTCGCCGACCGGCACGGACAGCGGCGCGTCGTCCTCGCCGCCGCCGCGGTCAACGCCGCCGCCACCGCCGCCCTGGTGGCCGGTGCGCTCACCCATCTCGCCACCCTCCCGCTCGCCGCGGTCGGCGCCCTCACCGGGGCCTCCGTGCCGCTGATCGGGCCCCTGGCCCGGACCCGTGCCGTCGCCCTGGCCCGCAGCGCCCAGGCGGACGAGGGCGTCACGGGCGCCGTGCACGCACTCGAAGGCACCCTGGACGAGGTCTCCTTCGTCTTCGGACCCGCCCTGGTCGGACTCGCCTCCCTGGTCGCCCATCCGGCCTTCGCCCTGGCGGGCGCGGCCTGCCTCGTCGCCGTCTTCGGCAGCGCCTTCGCCCTGCACCCGACCGCCGCCGCCACCGCCGGCTCCCCGGCGCGGGAACGGCGCACGGGAGGGCGGCGCCGGCCGCCCGCCGTGGTCCATGCCGTACGGGGCTCCCTCGCTCTCCAGGGCGTGATGTTCGGTGCGTGCCAGGCCGGCATCACCGCGCTCACCATCCGTCTCGGAGTTCCGGACCAGGCCGCCGTCGTCTACGCGGCGATGGGCATCGTCAGCGCCGCCGTCGGCCTCGCACTCGGCGCGCTGCCCGCCCGCTTCGGGCTGCGGCTGCGCTGGCGTGTGGCGACCGGCGCCGCCCTGGTGTTCTCGGCGCCTCTGCTGGTCACCGACGGCCTGTGGCCGCTGTACGCGGTCGTCACCGTGCTCGGAGCCGCCTATGCACCGCACCTGATCACCGCGTTCGCGCTGACCGAGCGCGCCGTGGAACCGGCCCGGCTCGCCACCGCGATGGCCTTCGCCGCCAGCAGCCTGGTCGCCGGGCAGGCCGTGGCCCTGGTCGTCGCCGGGCGCCTCGCCGAGCGGTACGGCCCCAGCGGGGCCTTCGCCGTGGCCGTGGGAGCCGCCGCGCTCTGCCTGGCCCTCGCCCTCGTCACCCGCGTGCCCGCCGCCCGTACGCACGGTGCACCGGCCGGCGAGCCGCCCGCGGAGCCGGCCGGCGGGCCGAACGGTGCACCGGCCGGCGGACCGGACGCCGAAACGGTCCGGCAGCCGGACCCGGACCCCGCCTACGCCGGCCGCTGAAGCACCACCAGGCACCGCCCCGTCAGCGCCACCCGGTCGCCGGCCGCGTACTGCGGCCCGGTGCCGGGTGGCAGTACGTCCGGCCGGGAGGTGTCCACCACCAGCCGCCACTGTGCGCCGTGCCCCGGCGGAACGGTGAACTCCTGCGGTTCCGGAGCCGCGTTGAACATCAGCAGGAACGAGTCGTCGGTGATCCGCTCCCCGCGGCTGCCCGGCTCGGAGATCGCCTCCCCGTTCAGGAACACCGTCAGCGCCCGCGCATGCTGCGCCTGCCAGTCGCGCGCCCGCATCTCCTCGCCGTGCGGGGTGAACCAGGCGATGTCGGAGAGCTCGTCGTGGGTGCCCTCCACCGGCCTCCCGTGGAAGAACCTGCGCCGCCGGAAGACCGGGTGGTCGCGGCGCAGCCACACCATGCGGCGGGTGAACTCCAGCAGCGACGGGGCCGGTTTGCCGGGCTCGGGCCAGTGCACCCACGCCAGTTCGTTGTCCTGGCAGTAGGCGTTGTTGTTGCCGCCCTGCGTGCGGCCGAACTCGTCGCCGTGGCTGAGCATCGGAACCCCCTGCGACAGCAGCAGGGTGGCGGTGAAGTTGCGCATCTGCCGTTCGCGCAGCGCCAGGACCTCAGGGTCCTCGGTCGGACCCTCGACCCCGCAGTTCCACGACCGGTTGTGGCTCTCGCCGTCCCGGTTGCCCTCCCGGTTCGCCTCGTTGTGCTTGTCGTTGTACGAGACGAGGTCGTTCAGCGTGAAGCCGTCGTGGCAGGTGGTGAAGTTGATGGACGCCAGCGGCCGCCGTCCGTCGTCCTGGTAGAGGTCCGAGGACCCCGTCAACCGCCCGGCGAACTCGGCGAGGGTGCGCGGCTGCCCGCGCCACAGGTCCCTGACGGTGTCCCGGTACTTGCCGTTCCACTCCGTCCACAGCGGCGGGAAGTTGCCCACCTGGTAGCCGCCCTCGCCGAGGTCCCACGGCTCCGCGATCAGCTTCACCTGGCTGACCACCGGGTCCTGCTGGACCAGGTCGAAGAACGACGACAGCCGGTCCACCTCGTGGAACTGGCGGGCCAGCGTCGCCGCGAGGTCGAATCGGAAGCCGTCCACGTGCATCTCGGTGACCCAGTAGCGCAGCGAGTCCATGATCAGCTGGAGCACGTGGGGGGAGCGCATCAGCAGCGAGTTCCCCGTGCCCGTGGTGTCCATGTAGTGCCGAGGATCGTCCGACAGCCGGTAGTAGGAAGCGTTGTCCAGACCCCGGAAGGACAGCGTCGGGCCCAGGTGGTTGCCTTCGGCGGTGTGGTTGTAGACCACGTCGAGGATCACCTCGATGCCCGCCTCGTGCAGGGCCCGCACGGCCGATTTGAACTCCAGCACCTGCTGGCCGCGGTCGCCCGAGGCGTAGCCGTTGTGCGGGGCGAAGAAGCCGATCGTGTTGTAGCCCCAGTAGTTGCTCAGCCCGTCGTTGACCAGCCGGTGGTCGTTGACGAACTGGTGCACCGGCATCAGCTCCAGCGCGGTCACCCCGAGCTTGGCGAGATGGCCGATGACCGCCGGGTGGGCGAGCGCCCCGTAGGTGCCGCGCAGTTCCTCGGGCAGGTCGGGATGACGCATGGTCAGGCCCTTGACGTGGGCCTCGTACAGCACGGTGTGGTGGTACTCGTGCCGCGGAGGGCGGTCGTTGGCCCAGTCGAAGTACGGGTTCACCACCACCGAGCTCATGGTGTGCGGGGCGGAGTCCAGGTCGTTGCGGGAGTCGGGGCGGCCGAAGTGGTAGCCGTACACCGCCTCGTTCCAGTCGACCCGCCCGCTGATCGCCCGCGCGTACGGGTCCAGCAGCAGCTTCGCCGCGTTGCAGCGCCGGCCGCGCTCGGGCTCGTAGGGGCCGTGCACGCGGAAGCCGTAGCGCTGCCCGGGCATGATGCCGGGCAGGTACGCGTGGCGCACGAAGGCGTCCGTCTCCCGCAGTTCGACGGCGGTCTCGGAACCGTCGTCGTGGAGGAGGCACAGCTCGATGCGCCGTGCGGCCTCTGAGTAGACCGCGAAGTTGGTCCCGGCGCCGTCGTACGTGGCGCCGAGGGGATACGCCTGTCCCGGCCAGACCTGCATAGACAACGACTCTTCCCTCGGTGTCGAAAGACGTCCCGGATGATCCGGCATGGACCGCGTCACTGCCAGATCTTCCCCGAAAGTGGGCCCTCACGCGCGGACTTGGCAGTGGTCCTGCCGGGTGACCCGCAGGCCTGATATGCGGGTCAGCGGACTGTCTGTGCATCGGATAATGGGTCAATGGACGGCCGTGGTGCGGGCCATCGGGCTGCATCGGGCCGCGCGCGCGGGATACCCTTCCGTGATCACTGGAGACGGGCGTCCAGACGCAGAAGGCGGTGCACGGGTGAGCTCGGGAGGTCTGGAGCTGCCCCCTGGTGACGGCAGTCACGAGGGTGGCCCGGCGGACGCCCCAGGCGGCGTCCCCGGCGGGACGCCGACGGAGGTCCCGGCAGGGGCGGTCTCCCTGGCGGGCGGACCGGCGGAGGCCGGGATCGCCCGGGCCGGCGCCGAACTGGACTGGGGTGCGGAGGCCTGGACCGAGGTCCGTACGCGGGCGCAGCGGGCCGGCCGGGCCTACATCTGGCTCAACCTGATCGAACAGCGGCTGCGGTCGGTGGTCGGCGCGGTGCTGAGGCCGATCTACGAACCGGTGCACGGCGGGGACGACTGGGTCGTCGCGGCCGCCGGCCCCGCCGGGCAGGAGTGGGTGCAGCGGGCCGTGGCCGTGCGCGAGGTCAGCCGCCGCAAGGGCTATCTGCTCGACTCCGCCGACGACAACGTGCTGAGCTTCCTGACCCTCCCGCAGCTGCGGGAGCTGATGGTCCAGCACTGGCCCTGCTTCGAGCCGTACTTCGACGACCGGCGCGAGATCGAGCTGGCCCTGGACGAGCTGGAGGTCACCCGCAACGTCGTCTCCCGCAACCGGGCACTGTCGCGGCCCGTGCTGGAGCAGGCCGAGCGGGCCTCGGCGCGGCTGCTGGAGGTGCTCGGCGGGGGCTCCGGCAGCCCCGCCGCGGACCGGCTGCCGATCGACGCCGTCGAGGACCTGGTGGGTGACCGGTACGCGGACGTGGTCTCGGTCCATCCGGACCGGGTCCGGCTCCAGCGCAACCTGCCGGCGGAGGACCTCTTCGGGGGCGCGCGGCGGCTCGACGGCATCGGGATAGGGCTCAACCTGCTGGTGCAGAACTTCTCGGGGCGAAGACTCGTCCGACTGACGGAGGCGGGCTGCCGGGTGCGCCTGCTGTTCCTGAACCCGGCGAGCAGCGCGGTCAAACGGCGCGAGCGGGAGCTGGGACTGCGCAAGGGCGAGCTGAGCCGCTCGGTCGAGATGAACATCCTGCACGTGCGGCGGGTCAGGGCGGGCCTGCGGGACCCCTCGCGCTTCGAGATCCACGTCTTCGACGAGACGCCGCGGTTCACCGCCTACCTGGTGGAGGGGCAGGCCTCGGGCATCGCGGTGGTCCAGTCATACCTGCGGCGGGCGCGCGGCATGGAATCGCCCGTCCTGGTGCTGCGCGGTGGCGGACGCGGGGTGCCCAAGGACGCGGACCACGGACTGTTCGCGACCTACCGGGAGGAGTTCGAGTCGATGTGGGAGGACTCCCGGCCGGTGTCGTGAGCACCTCCCGGGAGGGGGACGCCCGGCCTGTCAGTGGCCCGTGGCAGGCTGAAACCCGTTGACCGAAGACGTACGGGGGAGGGACGAGGGGTGGAGGACCAGCGCGGTACGGGGGGCTGGCACGGCCGGGTGCTGATCGGGTTCGACCTGGAGACGACCGGCACGGAGCCGGGCGAATCGAGGATCGTGACGGCGGCCGTGGTCGAAGTGCGCGGCGGTGCGGTGCACGAGCGGCGCGGCTGGCTGGCGGATCCGGGGATACCGATCCCCGAGGGGGCCTCGGCCATCCACGGAATCAGCACGGAACGGGCGGTCGCCGAGGGCCGCCCGGTGCGGGAGGTCGCCGACGAGGTCGCGGAGGCGCTGGTCGGACACTGGCGTGCGGGGGCCGTGGTCGTCGCCTACAACGCGGCCTTCGACCTCACGTTGCTCAGCGCCGAACTGGCCCGGCACGAACTGCCCTCGCTGGCCGAGCGGCTGGGCGGGGCGCGGACCGGTCCGGTGGTGGACCCGCTGACCATCGACCGGGCCGTGGACCGCTTCCGGCGCGGCAAGCGGACCCTGGAGGCGGTCTGTGGAGTGTACGGGGTCACCCTGGAGTCGGCGCACGACGCCGGCTCGGACGCCCTGGCCGCGGTCCAGGTGGCCCGCGCGATAGCCGAGCGGCACCCCCAGGTGGCCGAGCTGACCCCGGCCGACCTGCACGCACAGCAGGGCACCTGGCATGCCCGCTGGGCCCGGGACTTCCAGTCCTACCTGCGCCGCCAGGGCACCCCGGACGCGGTGATCGACACGGCCTGGCCCCTGCGCGACCCGCTGCCGGTCTGACCGGACCCGGCCGGACGGGCCGGTGCAGGGACCGGCGGGCCGTCAGCGGGCGAGGAACGGGATCAGCTGCGCCGTGAGTTCGGCGGGCGCGTCCATCGCGATGAGGTGGGCGGCGGTCGGGAATTCGACCAGGGTGGCGCCGGGGATCTCGTGGGCGTAGCGCCGGCCGATGTCCTGGAAGTCGGCGACGTCGAGTGCGCCGATCCCGACCAGGGCGGGTACGGCGATGCCGGACAGGTCGCCCCGGACGACGCCCTGCGCGTGCTCCCCGACGGCGTCCTGGTTCACCAGCGAGGTGCGGATCGGCTCCCGGAGCCGCTCGGCCAGTCCGGCCGCGACGTCCTCCCACGCGCGGGCCGGCCCGCGCACCCACATGTCCAGGTTCGCGGCGACGGCGGCGTCCAGGTCGCCCGAGGCCAGCGCCCGCGTCTCGGCCTCGTCGTAGGCGATCATCTCCGCGGACCAGTCGTACCCGGGCCACGGCGCGGCCAGCAGGGCCAGGGAGTGGACCCGGTCCGGGTGGGTGAGGGCGAAGTCCACGGCCACCCGGCCGCCCCAGGACGCGCCCACGAGCCGGACGCGCTCGTGCCCGAGGTGGTCCAGGAGCCGGCGCAGGTCGTCGGTCTCCCTGAACGGACCGCTCGGCGGCGCGGACTGCCCGAAGCCCCGCAGGTCGTAGCGGATGACCGAGTGCCGTTCCGCGAGAGCGGGGACGACCGCGTCCCACATGTGGTGGTCGGCGATCCCGGCGTGCACCAGCACGACGGGCGGCCCGTCGCCGGTGACGACGTAGGAGAGGTGTCCGAGGTCGTCGGAGAGTGTGATCATCCGCAGATGTTCGCAGGCCGGTGGCGTGCCCACCAGCGTCGGGGTCGCGGCCCAGGTGCATCGACGCGCGTCAGCGACCCTGCGGGTCGGGAGGATGGTGCTGTGACCGGAAGGGTTCACCGCCTCACGGCCCCCGGCACGGCACCTCGCTGCGTCGTCGGACCGTGCGAGGACGCCGGGTACGAGCTGCGGCCCTCCACCGTGCGATGCACCGCACCGCACGCCGCGAGCCGGCACGCCCATCCGGCCACAGCGCTAGAAGGCATGCCACCGCGTCCGCAGGTCGCCGTCCCTGAGCGAGGCCACGCGGCGGCGGAACTCGGCCAGGGCGCCCGGGCGGGCGGGTGCGTGCTGGGCGACCCAGGCGCAGCCGGCGGTCTCGCGGGCGCCGCGCAGGACCGCGCAGCCCTCCCAGTCGCGGACGTCCCATCCGTACACCGCCGCGAAGGCGTCGTACTCCCCGGCGGGCATCCCGTACCGGTCGTGGGACAGGGCCATCACCACCAGGTCGTGCTCGCGCAGGTCCACCGACACGGTCTCCAGGTCGACGAGGGCCGGGCCGTCCGGGCCGACGTGGACATTGCGCGGGAGGGCGTCGCCGTGGACCGGACCGGGGGGCAGGTGCGGGGACAGGCCCGCCAACGCGTCCGCGCAGGCGTCGCGGCGGGCGCGCAGGTACGCCGCGTCGGCCGGGTCGATCGCGTCCCCCGCCAGCCGCAGCCAGCGCTCCACACCCCCCAGCAGGTCCCGCGCCGGCAGGGCGAACGGCGGCTCGGGGAGCGCGTGGACGGCCCGCAGCAGCACCGCCAGGTCCTCGGGCCCCGCGGGCCGCACCGGGTCCGGGAGCCGGTGCCACAGGGTCAGCGGATGGCCGCCCACCAGCCGCGGCTTCGGCTCGGCGGCGCGGACCGCCGGGATGCCGGCGGCGGCGAACCAGTCCGCCACCATCAGTTCGCGCTCGGCCCGCTCCAGCAGCGAGGCCTCCCGGCCCACCTTGACCACGAGGGCGCCGACGGCGAACACGGCGTTCTCGCCGAGCGCGAGCAGGACGGGCTCCGCGGCCCCGCCCCGGCCGACGTCCCCGGTGAGGCCCGCCGTCGTCAGTACGTCCCTGGCCCGTGCTTCGTCCATGCCGCCGTTCTACCACCGCGTTGCGCCACCGCCCGGTCAGAGGGGGTCGCCCAGCGGGCCGTGCTCCGCCTCCAGGCTCTTCGCCCAGTGGGCGGCGAAGTCGGGCCGGGTGCCGTCGGCGTCGGTGAACCCGTACTCCCGGTACAGGCCCCACGTGGCCAGGGCCCGGCCCGACTTGGCCATGATCCGGGGGTCGGCGGCCAGCGCCGCGACCGCCCGGCCCAGGTACGCGGGGGACTCGGAGTGGGCGAAGTCCGGGTCCTGTGCCACGCCGTCGCGCCAGGTGGCCTCGGTGACGCCGAAATGGTCGAGCACGGCCTCCGAACGCAGGAAGCCCGGGGTGATAGCCACGGCGGCGACGCCGTGCGGCCTGAGCTCGGCGGCCTGCGCGAACGCCAGGCGGATCACCGCGGACTTGGCCAGGTCGTAGAAGAGCGAACCGCGGTAGCGGGCGGTGTTGCCGTCGGTCACCTCGACCACCAGGCCGCTCCCGCGCGCGACCATCAGCGGCAGCGCGAACCGGCTCGTGATCAGGTGGGTCTCCACCGCCTGGCGCAGCAGCCGCAGGCCGGTCTCCAGGTCCTGTTCCCACAGCGGGTGCTCCCAGTCGGTCAGCGGGTCTCCGCCCCACACCGAGTCGACCAGGACATCGAGCCGCCCCGCCTGTTCGGCGGCGATCCGCTCGACGAGGGCCCGGACCTCCTCCGGGCGGCTGTGGTCAGTGCGGACGGCGATGCCCAGGCCCCCCGCCGCCGTGATCCGCGCCGCCGTGTCCTCGATCGTCTCCGGACGGTCCAGGTCCGACCGCCCAGCACCGCTGCTGCTGCGCCCAGTGACGTATACGGTCGCGCCGGCGCGGCCGAGCTCCACGGCGATGCCCCGGCCGCCGCCGCGGGTGCCGCCCGCGACCAGGGCCACCTTGCCGGCCAGCGGGCGTGCGTCGGTCGTCATGATTCCTCCGGTTCGTCGGGGTGGACCGGCGCCAGACGGGGGCGCAGTACGGTGTCGAGTTCCCGCCGCAGCCGCTGCGCGAGGGTGCCCCGGCGTTCCACGGCCCAGGCCAGGCCCGCGCCGGCGGTGATCGCCTGCACGGTGCCGGCCAGGCCCGCGACGTCCGTGTCGGCACGGAGCTCGCCCGCGGCGACGGCCTCGGCCAGCAACTCCTCGATCGCCCGCCGCTGGGCGCGGTGCACGGCCAGGGCGCGTTCGTACAGCTGCGGATCGGTCAGGTCCGTGCACAGGAAGGCCAAGTGGTGGGCGAAGCTCTCCGGCGTGTCCATCCCGGCCAGGTTTTGCGACACCAGAGCCGCCAGGGCCCCGAGCGCGGACGGGTGGGCCGCGCGGGCCCGCGAGGCCAGCTCGCCCGCCTCCTCGGCGGACCGGTCGGCGAGCGCCAGCAGGAGCCCGCGCTTGGAGCCGAAGCGCTGTACGAGGGTGCCGGGCACCAGACCGACCTCGCCGGCCACGGCCGCCAGGGTGAGGCCCACGGGCCCGACCCGGCCCATGACCCGAGCCGCGGCCTGCAGGATCACCGCGTCCTCGACTCCGCGTGGGCGTGCCACGACCGGCCACCTCCTTATTAATGAATGCATGTTCATTCATTTAATCGCTTCGTGGGCCGACCTGGCAAACCCGCTGTGGCTGTGGTCGGCGGGTGGTGGCCCGCGCTGACTCGCCCGATGCTGGAGTGGTGGTTGCCGAAGAACACGTGAGCGCGGGCCGCGGCCCCAGCAGGGTGGCGCGGCACGCGATCCGCACCACCCTCAGCGCCTGCACCGCGTTCTACGCGTGCCTGTACGGGCTGGACCGGCCCGTGGCGGCGACGTACGCACTCTTCGCGGTGGTATCGATGGCGGCCCTGTCCCGCATCCCCGGCACCGGTGAACAGCGGGCCGCCGTCGTGGTCAGGACGCTGCCGGTGGCGTGCCTGCTGCTGACCGCCGGCACCTTCCTCGCCGTGCGGACCTGGACCGCCGTGGCAGGCATGCTGGTCTTCGGTTTCGCCATCGCCTTCGTGGCCGCGGCCGGCCCCCGGGCCGCCGGTGCCGCCCCCGGGTTGCAACTGCTCTACATCCTGCCGTGCTTCCCGCCCTACGCGCCCGGCACCCTCGGCGAACGGCTGGGGGGTGCGATCTTCGGCCTGGTCCTGCTCGTCCTCGCCGAGAAGTTCGTCCTACCGGAACCGCGCGGCACCACCTACCGCGAGCTCGTCGCCGGGGCGGGCGACACCGCCGCCCGCTTCGCCGCCGAGCTGGGCCGCCCGCCGTACACGCTGCCGGCGGCCGAGGTGGAGGCCGCCCGGAAGGCCGGTCAGTCCCTGCGCCCCCTCCATGTGGAGGAGGCCGAGCGCCCCGCCGGGCCCGGCCTGCGCGACCGGGCCCTCGCTCACACCGGCCTGGGGGTGCGGACCCTGCTCGGGCGGCTGGCCGGCCTGCCTCCACCGCCCCCGGGCCTGGCGCCGGCGAAGACCGGACTGGAGCTGCTGGAGGCGGTCGGTCGGTCGGCCGCCGAGACCAGTGCCCTGCTGGCCGGGACGGGCCGCGCGACCGACGGGGCCGCCGCCCTGCGGCGACTGCGGGAAGAGGTGAGGGAGGCGGCCGAGCGGGAGCCGCAGCCGGTCACCGAGGTGCGCGGCCGCCGCCGCGCGGCGCTGCTGGAGGTGGCGGACGCAGCCGTGGCCTTCGCCACCGCGGCCGAGCTGGCGGTCCGGGGCAGGCGCGCCCCGATGCCGACCGGGACGGACTCCGGCCGGTTCTGGTACGCGGGCCGGCGCGCGCCCGGCCTGTGGTGGCACCGGCTGGCGGCCCACGCAGGGCCGCGCTCCGTGCACTTCCAGAACGCCGTCCGGATCAGCCTCGCGCTCGCGGCCGCCCGTGCGGTCGCCGGCGTCGAATCGCTGCCCCACGGCTTCTGGGCGATGCTGGCCGTCCTCAGCCTGACCCGGACCACGGTCACCCAGACGAGGGCGACCGTCCGCCAAGCGCTCGCCGGAACCCTGCTCGGCGCGCTCCTCGCCGCCGGGGTCCTGGTCCTGGTCGGCGGCCACACCACCGTCTACGCCGTCGTCCTGCCGCTGGTGATGCTCGTCGCCTTCCTGGTCGGGCCGGTCCGGGGCGTGGGCTGGGCCCAGGGCATGTTCACCCTCGTGGTGTCCTTCGTCTTCGCGCAGCTGGCGCCCGTGACCTGGCGGCTGGCCGAGATCCGGCTCATGGACGTGGTCGTCGGGAGCATGATCGGCATCGTCTTCGGGCTGCTCGCCTGGCCGCGGGGAGCGCAGGCGGAGCTGCACCGCGCGGTCGCGCTGCTGCTGGCGAGGGAGGCCGAGACGGTCGAGGCGACCGCAGCCGCCGTGGCCGCCGGGAGACGGGACACCGCGCCCGACGACCGGGCGCTGAGGCTCGCGCTCTCGCTGGCGGAGTGCGCGTACGCGCAGCGCCAGAGCGAGCCGCGGGCCCCGGTGGCCGGGGCTCCGGACTGGCAGGCCGCCATGATCACCGGCCACCACGTGCTCTGGGGATCCCGGAGGCTGCTCGCCCGGGCCGGCCCGGACCTCGGGCCGGGCAACGGGGAGCGGCTCGGTGATCGGGCGGACGGGGTGGCGGCCCGGATGCGGGGTGCGGCGCGGTGGGCGGCCGCGGTGCCGCCGGAGACCGCGGCGCGCGCTGGCGGGGCCGCCGGCCGGGCGGCCGTGACGGAGGGAGTAGAGGGAGCAGCGGGACCGGAGGGAGCAGACGGTACGGGCGGTGCGGGCGGAACCAGTGGTACGGGCGGTGTGGGCGGAACCAGTGGTGCGGGCGGTGCGAGTGGTGCGGGCGGTGCGGCGCGGCGCCCGGAGGGCGTCGCCCCGGCGGAGTTCTTCGCCGCCCAGACCTGGCTCGACTCGCTCACCCTCGACGTCGAGCGCGTGCTGGCGCCCTGCCGCGCCGTCGATCCCGCCGACCCGGCCGGCCGTGACCCGTCCGCCTCCCCGGGGCCGTCCAGGACGACCTGAAAATGATTGCACGAGACGTCTCGTCTCGTTAGGGTCGGGCCATGACCTCCGCCAAGCCCGCCCACATCGCCATGTTCTCCATCGCCGCGCCCGGGCACGTGAACCCCAGCATCGAGGTGATCCGGGAGCTCGTCGCCCGCGGCCACCGGGTCAGCTACGCCATCCCCGCCTCCTTCGCCGAGCAGGTCGCCGGGACCGGTGCCACACCCGTGGTCTACACCTCCACCCTCCCCACCGAAGACGAACCGGAGGCCTGGGGCACCGAACTCATCGACCACCTGGAGACCTTCCTGAACGACGCGGTCCAGGCCCTCCCGCAGCTCGCCGCCGCCTTCGAGGGCGACGAACCAGACCTCGTCCTCCACGACATCACCGCCTACCCGGCGCCGGTGCTCGCCCACCGCTGGGGCGTCCCCGCCGTTTCGCTCTCCCCGAACCTCGTCGCCTGGGAGGGGTACGAACAGGAGGTGGCCGAGCCGATGTTCGCCGAGCTGAAGGCCTCCGAACGCGGGCAGGCCTACTACGCCGCGTTCGCGGCGTGGCTCACCGAGAACGGCCTCGGCAGCCAGGTCGACCGCTTCCAGGGCCGCCCCCGCCGCAGCCTCGTCCTCATCCCCAAGGCCCTCCAACCCCACGCCGACCGCGTCGACGAGTCCGTCCACACCTTCGTCGGAGCCTGCCAGGGCGACCGCAGCGCCGCCCAGGGCACCTGGACCAGGCCCGAGGCCGCCCGCGGCAGGAAGGTCGTCCTGGTCTCGCTCGGCTCGGCCTTCACCAAGCAGCCCGCCTTCTACCGCGCCTGCATCGACGCCTTCGCCGACCTGCCCGACTGGTACGTCGTCCTGCAGATCGGCAGGCACACCGACCAGGCGGACCTCGGTGAGATCCCCGCCAACGTGGAGGTCCACCGCTGGGTGCCCCAGCTGGACATCCTGCGCCAGGCCGACGCCTTCATCACCCACGCGGGCGCCGGCGGCAGCCAGGAGGGGCTGGCCACCGCCACCCCGATGGTCGCCGTCCCCCAGGCCGTCGACCAGTTCGGCAACGCCGACGTGTTGGCCTCCCTGGGCGTGGCCCGGCACGTCCCGATGGCCGACGCGGATGCGGCCACCCTCCGCGAGGCGGTCCTCGCTCTCGTCGCCGATCCCGCCGTCGCCGCCCGCGCCGAGGAGATCCGTGCCGGGATGGCCGCCGAGGGCGGCACACGCCGGGCCGCCGACCTCATCGAGGCGGAACTGTCGTAGGCGCACCCTAGGGTGCCCCCATGACGAAGACCACGGTGACGACGAAGTACGCGGCGCTGCTGCGCGGGATCAATGTCGGCGGCAGCAAGAAGGTCCCGATGGCGGAGCTGCGCTCCGTGATCGAAGGACTGGGGCACGGTGACGTGCAGACGTACCTGCAGAGCGGCAACGCCGTCTTCAGCAGTGCGCAGACCGATCCGGTGGCGCTCGCCCGGGAACTGGAGGCGGCCATCGAGGCCCACTTCGGCTTCCGGGTCGCGTGCCTGGTGCTCGACGGCGCGTACCTGCGCGCGGTCGAGCAGGCGTGCCCCTTCCCGGCGGCGGAGCTGGAGGGCAGGCAGCTCCACGCCACCTTCCTCTCCGAGCAGCCCGGCGCGGAGCGCTTCGCCGCGCTCGACGCGGCCGCGTTCCTCCCCGAGGAGTACCGGCTCGGCGACCGCGTCCTCTACCTCTACGCCCCTGACGGCCTGGGCCGCTCCAAGCTGGCGGAGGCCCTCGCCAGGCCAGCCGTCGTCAAGGGCATCGACGTGACCACCCGCAACTGGAACACCGTCGCCAAGCTCGTGGAGATGACCGGCGCCTGACCACGTGCCGGGTCCTCACCCGCCCGGCACCGGGGTGGCCTGGTGGTAGTACATCCGCCAGCCGGTCCCGTCCTCGGACAACCGCCAGAGCGAACTCCTGCGCGCCCGCCGCCCGCCGATCACGGTCTCGTAGGTGAGGTGCACCAACCCCGGTGCCAGTTCGACGCCCGCCAGGCCGGCCGGCTCGTACCGCGGCCCGCCGGCGCAGCCGCCCTCCAGGTCCGGCAGCGCCGCGAGCATCGCTTCCCTGTCCCACCTGCGGCCCGAGGCGCCCACCTCGACGAACTCCGGATCGAGGAGCGGATCCGTCAACGTCCTCGACGTCCGCACGCCGGGGCTCATCAACAGGATCTCGCCCGCGATCGCCATGGCCACACTGCCGCCCTCTTCATCAGCACTCATGGGGATCATCCTGGCCCCCGGCCGCCGCGCCCCGGGCCCCCGGGGGCGACGCCCGGGGCGGGGTGTGCCAGGCTCATCGGCATGCGGTACATCATCATCGGCGCGGGCGCCGTCGGCGCCACCATCGGCGGACGGCTCGCGGAGGCGGGCGGCGAGGTCGTCCTCGCCGCGCGCGGCGCACACGCGGAGGCCCTGCGCGTCGGGGGGCTGCGCCTGACGACGGCGGACGGCAGCCGGGTGCACCGGCTGCCGGTGGTCACCGGACCGGACGAGATGGGCGAACTGCGCCCGGACGACGTGCTGTTGCTGGCGGTCAAGACCCAGGACGCGGTCGCGGCGCTCGACGCGTGGGGCGACGCCGAGGTCGCGGGCGGCGGCACGGCCGCACAGCGGCTCCCGGTGCTCTGCGCGCAGAACGGCGTGGAGAGCGAGCGGCTGGCGCTGCGGCGCTTCGCGCGCGTGTACGGGGTGTGCGTCTGGCTGCCCGCCACCTTCCTGGAGCCGGGAGTGGTCTCGGCGCTGTGCACCCCGCTGACCGGCATCCTGCACCTGGGCCGGGCCGCGGGCGGCACCGACGCGCTCGCCCGGGCGGTCGCGGCCGACCTCGACCGGGCAGGCTTCGAGGCGCCGCCCGTCGAGGACGTCATGCGCTGGAAGTACGCGAAGCTGCTGGGGAACCTGGGCAACGCGATCCAGGCGACGACCGGCCCGGAGCCCGACCCGGCGAAGGCGGCGCTGCTGCTGCGGGCCGTCCGCGAGGGGAAGGCCGCCTTCGGTGCCGCCGGCATCGCCTACGCCTCGGACGCGGAGCAGTCGCAGGCCCGCGACGGGAAGGTGGACCAGCCGCCGGGCGTGCGGGGCGGGTCCTCCTGGCAGAGCCTGGCGCGCGGCACGGGCTCGGTCGAGGCGGACTACCTCAACGGGGAGATCTCGCTGCTGGGCCGTCTGCACGGGGTGCCCACCCCGGTCAACGACGTCCTGCGGCACGCGGCGAACATCTTCGCCCGCGAGGGCCTGCCGCCGGGCGCGATGTCCGTCGCGGACCTGACGGCCCTGGCCGACGAGGCCGCCGCCCGGGCGTAGCGGGCGGGGCCCTCAGGCCCTCAGGCCGTCAGCGCCGGTCGCCGCGCGGGCGCCGCGGCAGCCGCGTCGTAGCGGCGCAGCAGCAGTCGCGCCAGTTCCGGGGCGGCGCCCAGGACGTCGGCCACCACGTCGGCGCCTGCGGCCTCGGCGCCGGCCGCGATGCGGTCGGGGAGCCGGCCGGGGGCGATGACGTACGGCGCCACCGCGACCCGGGCGAAGCCCTCGGCGCGCAGGGCCCGTACGGCGTCCTCCGTACGGGGCAGAGCGGCGGAGGCGAACGCAGGCCGCACGGCGCACCAACCGGTGTGCCGCCACTCCCGCGCGATTTCAGCGATCACTGCGATCGCCTCCGGGTCCGTGGAGCCGGCGGACGCGAGCACCACCGCGGTGGTGGCCCGGTCCGCCGGGGAGAGGCCGGCTTCGGACAGCCGGCGTTCGAGAGCCTCGACGAGCAGCGGCGACGGGCCGAGGACGTCCGCCACCGAGACCGACAGGCCCGGCAGACGCGTCAGCGCGTCCGACAGCGCCGCCGGGATGTCGGCCTTCGCGTGGAAGGCCCGGGTCAGTAGCAGTGGCAGGGCCACCACGTCGCGGGCGCCTTCGGCGTGCAGCGCCGACAGCACCTGATCGACCCGCGGGGCGTTGAAGTCCAGGAAGGCCGTCTCCACCCGCAGTCCGGGGCGCAGCGCCCGCACCCGCCGGGTGAGGGCGTGCACGGTCGCGGCGTGCCGTGGGTCGCGGCTGCCGTGGGCGATGACCAGCAGTACGGACGCCACGCGGATCAGCTCCTCACCAGCAGGCCGCGGCTGCGCAGGACGTACCGCTCCAGGGGGCTGAAGATCAGCAGGTCGATGGCGATGCCGACGACGAGGATCAGGATGATCGCGAGGAACACCCCGGGCAGGTCGATGTTGTTGCGGCCGTTCTCCAGCAGCTGGCCCAGGCCCAGGCCGAGGTCGGGGGAGGAGGCGATGATCTCGGCGGCCATCAGCGAGCGCCAGGAGAACGCCCAGCCCTGCTTGAGGCCGGCCACGTAGCCCGGCAGCGCGGCCGGCATGACCACGTGCCAGGCGCCGCGCAGGCCCGTGGCACCGAGCGTGCGGCCGGCTCGCAGGAACAGCGGCGGGACCTGGTCGATACCGGAGACGAGGCCGTTGGCGATGGACGGGACGGCGCCCAGCAGGATGACCGTGAACATCATGGCGTCGTTGAGGCCGAACCAGAGCACGGCAGGCGGTACCCACGCCACGGACGGCAGGGACTGCAGGCCCTGGAGGATCGGGCCGATCGCGGCGCGCACGAACTTCACCCGGGCGACGATCAGGCCGAGTGGAGTGCCGATGGCCAGGGCCAGCAGGAAGCCGAGCAGACCACGAGACACGGAGGTCCAGATGACCTCCAGCAGGGTCCCCTTCAGCCACATGTCGGACAGGCTGTCCCACACCGCGGAGGGGGCGGGGAGCTTTGTCTCGTCGGTGAGCTTCAGGGAGACCAGGACCTGCCAGAGCACCAGGACCAGGCCGACCGCCAGGAACGGCGGCAGGGCCTTCCTGACGAGGACCTCGCGGACCGGCGTTCGGTGGGTCTGGACCGCGTCCAGGGCGTCGAGCCCGGCCTCCAGGCCCGCGAGGTCGTCCGTCTTCGCCTTCGTATCAGTGCTGGCCATGGCGGCGGATCTCCCCACGCAGGTGTTCAGTGATCTCGAGGGACAGTTCCGCGACGTCCGCGTCCTCGATGCGGCGCGGCTGCGGGATGTCCACGGTCCATTCCTTCGCGACCCGTCCCGGGCGGGAGGAGAGCAGGACCACGCGCTGGGCGAGACGGACGGCTTCGCGCACGTTGTGGGTGACGAACAGGACGGACAGCCCCGTCTCCTGCCAGATGCGGGTGAGTTCGCCGTGAAGGACGTCGCGGGTGATGGCGTCGAGGGCCGCGAACGGTTCGTCCATCAGGAGCAGGCGGCTGTCCTGGGCGAGCGCTCGGGCCAGGGCGACGCGCTGGCGCATGCCGCCGGAGAGCTCGTGCACGCGCTTGCCGTGGGCGCCGCCGAGGCGGACCAGCTCCAGCAGGCGTTCGGCCTCGGCCGTGCGGTCGGCCCGGGCGACCCCGCGCAGGCGCAGGGCGAGTTCGATGTTCTTGCCCGCGGTCAGCCACGGGAAGAGGGCGTGCTCCTGGAACATGAGCGCGGGGCGGCCGCCGGGGGTCTCGATGGCTCCCGTGGACGGCTTGTCGAGGCCGGCCACCAGGTTGAGCAGGGTGGACTTTCCGCAGCCGGACGCCCCCAGGAGGGTGACGAACTCTCCGGGAGCGACATCGAGGCTGATGTCGTCCAGGACGAGCTGCGCTCCGGCCGGGCCGGAGAAGGACTTCGAGACGTGCTCGATACGGGCGGCGTGCGCCGCCGCGTGGGCGGTGCCCTCGGCAGCCTTGGCGAGTGTCGTGGCCATGGTCGTCACCTCCTGGGTTGGCTGGACTGCGGGTTACTCGGCACCGAGGCCGGCGTCGGGGACCTCGGGCTTGCCGGCGGCCTTGAGCACCTTGTTCAGGAGCGTCAGGTCGTAGATGCCGGTCAGGTCGGGCTGCTCGATGAGGCCGGCCTTGACCGCCCACTCCGACTGGGTCCTCAGCGTCGAGGCGAGCGGATCGTCGGTGATCTCGATGCTCGGCCAGGCCGGATCGATGACCTTCGGGTCGAGCCCCCTGCCGCTGTCCGCCGCCAGCTTGGCGTTGGCGGATGCCTTCGCCTTCTCCGGGTTGGCGTTGATCCACTCGTTGGTCTTCACCGTGCCGGCGAGCGCGGCCTCGACCACGTCGGGGTGCTCCCTGAGGAACTTCTGCGACACGATGACGTTCGTGATCACGAACGTCTTCTCGGGCCACAGGTCGGTCTCGTCGAGGAGGACGGAGCCGCCGTCGGAGACCAGCTTGGAGGCCGTCGGCTCGGGCACCCAGGCGCCGTCGACGGAGCCCTGCCGGAAGGCGTCCGGGGCCACCTTGTTGTCCGTGCGGACGACCGAGACATCCCCCTTGCCGGACTCCGGGTCGACCGTCCAGCCCCTCTCGGAGATCCAGTTGAGGAACGCGACGTCCTGCGTGTTCCCCTTCTGCGGGGTGGCGATCTTCTTGCCCCTGAGGTCGTCCAGGGTCTTGACCTTGTCCGGGTTCACGACCAGCTTCACGCCACCCGACGCCGACCCGGAGATGATCCGCAGGTTCCGGCCCTTCGACTTCACGTAGGCGTTGATCGACGGCGAGGGACCGATGAAACCGATGTCGAGGGAACCGCCGTTGAGCGCCTCGATCTCGGACGGGCCGGCGTTGAAGACCTGCGGCTTGATCCTGGTGGCGCCGAGCTCCTGCTGGATCAGCCCTTCCTGGAGGCCGACCAGCGCGGTGGCGTGGGTGAGGTTCGGGAAGTACCCGATGCGCACCTCGGAAGCCGACAGCTTCCTGCCGTTGGAGGCGGCGGCGTTCGCCGTGTCGTCGCCCGTGTCCTCCGCCTGGGAGCCGTAGCCGCAGGAGGCGAGCGCGCCGATCAGGAACGGCAGGGCGGCGGCCGCGGCGAGGCCGCGGCGCAGGGTGGTACGGATGGCAGGCACGGGAGGACTTCCTCTCGGCGCGCCGTGGGTTACGGCGCGGGTCTTCGTCGGTGGAACAGCGGCGGGTACGGCTCGTGGACGACGGGAGCGCTCACCGCGCACATCGCGCCACCCCTCCCTGGCCGCTGCCGAGGGCGCCGCTGCCGATGCGGCCGCCCTCTTTCGCGAAGGTCGAGTAAGGACCGGCGGACACGGCTAGAAGTCCCAACCGTCGTCGTCCCGGACCGCGTCGGCGGCCTCGGCCTGGGAGGCGAAGGACTCGCCCGCCATGCCCGCCGCCAGGGTGGTCCCGTCGGCCGGGTCGATCAGCAGGAAGGACCCGGTGCGGCGGGAGTCGGCGTACGCGTCGAGCGCCAGGGGCTCGGCGGTGCGGACGACGACCCGCCCGATGTCGTTGGCCACCAGCTGTCCGGGGTCCGGGTGCTGGGACAGGTCGTCCAGGGTCAGCCGGGAGGGGATCTCCTTGACGATCGCCTTGACCGTGCGGGTCGTGTGCTTGATGAGCACCCGGGCGCCGACGGCCAGCGGCTGGTCGGCCACGTGGCAGACGGTCGCCACGACGTCCTGCGTGGTGGCCGGGGCGTTGGCGGACGGTGCGATCAGATCGCCGCGCGAGATGTCGATGTCGTCCTTCAGACGCACCGTCACCGACTGCGGCGCCCAGGCGATGTCCACCGGCTCGCCCAGCGCGTCGATGCCCTCGATGACCGAGGTGCGCCCGGACGGCAGGACCGTGACGGCCTCGCCGACACGCAGGACGCCGGAGGCGATCTGGCCCGCGTAGCCGCGGTAGTCGGGGTGCTCGGGGGTCTGCGGGCGGATCACGTACTGCACCGGGAAACGTGCCGGGCAGGCGGTGAGGTCGTGGCTGACCGGGACGGTCTCCAGGTGCTCCAGCACGGTGGGGCCGCCGTACCAGTCCATGTTGGCGGAGGGTTCCACGACGTTGTCCCCGGCGAGCGCCGAGATCGGGATCGCGGTGATCTCCGGGACGCCCAGGTCCGAGGCGTAGGCGGTGAATTCCTCGGCGATCGTGGCGAAGACCGATTCGGCGTAGCCGACGAGGTCCATCTTGTTGACGGCGAGGACGACGTGGGGGACGCGCAGGAGGGCGGCGACGGCGGCGTGTCGGCGGGTCTGCTCGATGACGCCGTTGCGGGCGTCGACGAGGACGACGGCGAGGTCGGCGGTGGAGGCGCCGGTGACCATGTTCCGGGTGTACTGCACGTGGCCGGGGGTGTCGGCGAGGATGAACCGGCGGCGGGCGGTGGCGAAGTAGCGGTAGGCGACGTCGATGGTGATGCCCTGCTCGCGTTCGGCGCGCAGGCCGTCGGTGAGGAGGGCGAGGTCGGGGGCGTCCTGGCCGCGTCGGGCGGAGACGGCCTCGACGGCTTCCATCTGGTCGGTCAGGACCGATTTGGAGTCGTGTAGGAGGCGGCCCACCAGGGTGGACTTGCCGTCGTCGACGGAGCCGGCGGTCGCGAAGCGCAGCAGGGTGGTCGCTGCGAGGTCGTCGAGTCCGGCGACCTGGTCGGTGGTGCTGGTCATGTCTAGAAGTACCCTTCGCGCTTGCGGTCTTCCATCGCGGCCTCGGACATCTTGTCGTCGGCGCGGGTCGCGCCCCGCTCGGTGAGGCGGGAGACGGCGATCTCGGCGATCACGGCGTCGAGTGTGGTGGCGTCGGAGTCGACGGCGCCGGTGCAGGACATGTCGCCGACGGTGCGGTAGCGGATGAGCCGGGTTTCGGTGGTCTCGTCTTCCTTGGGGCCGCCCCACTCGCCGGCGGTCAGCCACATGCCGTTGCGTCGGAAGACCTCGCGCTCGTGGGCGAAGTAGATCTCGGGCAGTTCGATGCCCTCGCGGGAGATGTACTGCCACACGTCCAGCTCGGTCCAGTTGGAGAGCGGGAAGACGCGGACGTGTTCGCCGGGGGCGTGCCGGCCGTTGTAGAGCTGCCAGAGTTCGGGGCGCTGGCGGCGGGGGTCCCACTGGGAGAACTCGTCGCGCAGGGAGAAGACGCGTTCTTTGGCGCGGGCCTTCTCCTCGTCGCGGCGGCCGCCGCCGAAGACGGCGTCGAACTTCAGGTTGTGGATGGCCTCGGTCAGCGGGACGGTCTGTAGCGGGTTGCGGGTGCCGTCGGGGCGTTCGCGCAGGGTGCCGGCGTCGATGTAGTCCTGGACGGACGCGACGTGCAGGCGCAGTCCGTGCTCGGTGACGGTTCGGTCGCGGTAGTCGAGCACCTCGGGGAAGTTGTGGCCGGTGTCGACGTGCAGCAGCGCGAAGGGCACCGGTGCCGGCGCGAACGCCTTCAGCGCCAGGTGCAGCATGACGATGGAGTCCTTGCCGCCGGAGAAGAGGATCACCGGCTTCTCGAACTCACCCGCCACCTCCCGGAAGATGTGCACGGCCTCGGATTCCAGGGCGTCCAGGTGCGACAGCGCGTAGGGCGCGTCCGTCTCCTCGTGGACGTGTGCGACGGTCGTCGTCATGCCAGACCCCTCTCGGTGAGCAGCGCGTGCAGGGCCGCAGCCGACTCCTGCACGGTCTGCGTGTGCGACTCGATACGGAGGTCCGGGGACTCCGGTGCCTCGTACGGGTCGTCGACCCCGGTCAGACCGGTGATCTCGCCCGCGGCCTGCTTGGCGTACAGGCCCTTCACGTCACGCTCGGAGCACACCTCGACCGGAGTGGCCACGTGCACTTCGAGGTACTCCGTCGCCGCGGCCGCGTGCCGCTTGCGGACGGCCTCGCGGCTGTCGGCGAACGGCGCGATCACCGGCACCAGTGCCTTGACGCCGTTGCTCGCGAGGAGTTCGGCGACGAAGCCGATCCGCTGCACGTTGGTGTGCCGGTCCTCGCGGCCGAAGCCCAGGCCGGCGGAGAGGAACTCGCGGATCTCGTCCCCGTCGAGCACCTCCACCCGGTGACCCTCGGCGCGCAGCCGCTCGGCCAGCGCGTAGGCGATGGTGGTCTTGCCCGCGCTCGGCAGCCCGGTCAGCCACACGGTGGCGCCCTGGTCGCTCACGCTCATCTGCTCTGTCTCCGTAGGTTCTTCACTGGTCGTCATCAGCCGTGCAGCCCGCACTCGGTCTTGCCCCGCCCAGCCCAGCGGCCGGACCGCGCGTCCTCGCCCTCCGCCACGCGGCGGGTGCAGGGGGCGCAGCCGACGGAGGCGTAGCCGTCCATCAGCAGCGGGTTGGTGAGTACGCCGTGCTCGGCCACGTACGCGTCCACGTCGTCCTGCGTCCACCGGGCGATCGGCGAGACCTTGACCTTCTGCCGCTTCTCGTCCCAGCCGACCACCGGGGTGTTCGCCCGGGTCGGGGACTCGTCGCGGCGCAGGCCCGTCGCCCACGCGTCGTACGCGGTCAGGCCCTCTTCCAGCGGCTTGACCTTGCGCAGCGCGCAGCACAGGTCAGGGTCCCGGTCGTGCAGCTTCGGCCCGTACTCGGCGTCCTGCTCGGCGACGCTCTGCCGCGGGGTCAGCGTGATGACGTTGACGTCCATCACCGCGTCGACCGCGTCCCGGGTGCCGATGGTCTCCTCGAAGTGGTAGCCCGTGTCGAGGAAGACCACGTCCACGCCGGGGAGGACCCGCGAGGCCAGGTGGGCGACGACCGCGTCCTCCATGGAGGAGGTCACGGCGAACTTCCCGCCGAAGGTGTCGACTGCCCAGCGCAGGATGTCCAGCGCGGAGGCGTCCTCCAGGTCGCGGCCCGCCTGCTCGGCCAGCTCCTTGAGGGTGGCCGACTTCAGCGCCGCGTTCTTGAGACTGGCATCTTGAGTGGTGGTCATATCTCGTCCCCTCCCGCTGATCCCGCTGATTCCGCAGATCCCGTTGATCCGGCTGCACCGGACCGGACGCCCCGGGCCAGCAGCCCGAGGTACTTCAGCTGGAAGGCCCGGTTGCAGGCCCGGCACTCCCACGCGCCGTGGCCCGTCTCGTGGGGGAACAGGTCCTCGTCGCCGCAGTAGGGGCAGTAGAAGGGGGCGGCCCGCTCGCTCACGAGAGGCTCTTCTCGTCCGCGCGGGCGACCCAGGCCGCGAAGCGCTCGCCGTCCTCGCGCTGCTCCTCGTAGCACGTGACGACCCGCTCGACGTAGTCGGGCAGACCGGCCGAGGTGACCTTGAGGCCGCGGACCTTGCGGCCGAAGCCGGCCTCCAGGCCGAGGGCACCGCCCAGGTGGACCTGGTAGCCCTCCACCTGGTTGCCGTCGTCGTCCAGGACCAGCTGCCCCTTGAGACCGATGTCCGCGACCTGGATGCGGGCGCAGGCGTTCGGGCAGCCGTTGATGTTGATGGTGAGCGGCTCGGCGAAGTCCGGCAGGCGGCGCTCCAGCTCGTCGATGAGCGAGGCGCCCCGCGCCTTGGTCTCGACGATGGCCAGCTTGCAGAACTCGATGCCGGTGCAGGCCATGGTGCCGCGGCGGAACGGGGACGGCTTGACCCGCAGGTCCAGCGCCTCCAGCGCCTCGACGACCGAGTCGACCTTGTCGGCCTCGATGTCGAGCACGATCATCTTCTGCTCGGCGGTGGTGCGCAGGCGGCCGGAGCCGTGCTGCTCCGCAATGTCCGCGATCTTGGTCAGGGTGGCGCCGTCCACGCGGCCCACACGGGGCGCGAAGCCGACGTAGAACTTGCCGTCGTTCTGCTCGTGGACCCCGACGTGGTCGCGCCACTGGCCGGAGGGCTGCTCGGGCGCGGGGCCGTCGGTCAGCTTCCGCTTCAGGTACTCGTCCTCCAGGACCTGGCGGAACCTGGCCGCACCCCAGTCGGCCACGAGGAACTTCAGACGGGCGCGGGTGCGCAGCCGGCGGTAGCCGTAGTCGCGGAAGATCGAGATGACGCCCTCGTACACGTCCGGGACCTCGTCGAGCGAGACCCAGGTACCCAGGCGCACACCGAGCTTGGGGTTGGTGGAGAGGCCCCCGCCGACCCAGACGTCGAAGCCGGGACCGTGCTCGGGGTGGTTCACGCCCACGAACGCGATGTCGTTGATCTCGTGCGCCACGTCGAGGAGCGGCGAACCGGAGACGGCGGACTTGAACTTGCGGGGCAGGTTGGAGAAGTCCTTGTTGCCCACGATGCGGCGGTAGATCTCGTCGATGGCGGGCGTGCCGTCGATGATCTCGTCCTGGGCGATGCCGGCGACGGGCGAGCCGAGGATCACGCGGGGCGTGTCACCGCAGGCCTCGGTGGTGGACAGGCCGACGGCCTCCAGGCGGCGCCAGATCTCCGGGACGTCCTCGATCCGGATCCAGTGGTACTGCACGTTCTGGCGGTCGGTGAGGTCGGCGGTGCCGCGTGCGAACTCCTCGGAGATCTCGCCGATGACGCGCAGCTGCTCGGTGGTCAGCCGGCCGCCGTCGATGCGGACGCGCAGCATGAAGTACTTGTCGTCCAGCTCCTCCGGCTCCAGGATCGCGGTCTTGCCGCCGTCGATCCCGGGCTTGCGCTGGGTGTAGAGACCCCACCAGCGCATGCGGCCGCGCAGGTCGTTGGGGTCGATGGAGTCGAAGCCCCGGTGGGCGTAGATCGTCTCAATGCGTGTCCGCACATTGAGACCGTCGTCGTCCTTCTTGAACTGCTCGTTGCCGTTGAGGGGCGTGTGGTGTCCGACGGCCCACTGTCCCTCGCCGCGGTGACGGCCGGTCTTGCGGCGCGCGGCGGCTGCGGCGGCGGGCGCGGGCGTTTCGGGGGTGGCGGCCATGGCGGTACGTCCTTCGTGGGCGGCTCAGGGCAGGGGCGGGTGAAGCGGGCGGGGTGGCGTGACCCCTGGTCGCTGAGCGGGTGCGGCTGATTGCCCGCGCTGTGCCGGGGTGACCGGAGAGCGGGGCGGAGTTCGGCCTTCAGGGGACTGCGATGATCGACACTTCCACGGCGACGATGCCGGGATTGCGGCGATGTGTGGCGGTTGCTGGTTCCGTCAGCACGCCGGACAGATGGCGCTGGACATGCGGCCGAGGTCGACGTGCCGCCGACTCACCAAGGCAATTCCAGCTCCATTCATGGCGGAAGCGTGTCATGGGCCGATTGGAGGAGTCCACTACTGTCCACGATTCGGACGAACTGGTCCCGCATATTGGGACGGCGTGACGGGGGTCACGCGCGGACGCGGCAGGTGGGGCCTGCGGGGCGGCGTCTGGGGCCCGCCCACGGCGTCCCGCCGGGACGAAGCGGAAGGGGCGGAAGGGGCGGGTGAGGTCTCTGGCCGTGCCGCCGCGCGCGGCGGCCCCTCCCGCGGACGGGCCGCGCGAACCGGGAGGACGGGCCGCGCGGCAGGCGCCGTGACTACGCGCCGGGCCAGGGGCCCGGGGTCGGGGTCTCTTCCTTCTGTTCCGTCTCCGTCCGGAAGACCTTGAACCCGCGGCGCTGGTAGTTGCTCATCGCCGTCGGGCCGTCCTGGCTGCAGGTGTGGACCCACACCCGGCGGGTCGCCTCGCGCTCCGGCCAGCGCGACGCGAGGTCCCAGGCCCGTTCCACGCCGACGGTCAGCAGATGCCCGCCGATGCGGCGGCCGCGGAAGTCGGGGAGCAGGCCGAAGTACATGATCTCCACCACGCCGTCGTCCTGCGGGTCGAGCTCCACGTACCCCGCCGGCGTGCCGCGGTCGTACGCCACCCAGGTCTCCACGCCCGGCCGGTCGAGCTGTGCCACCCACTGCGCGCGGGTCAGCGACAACCGGTCGGTCCAGTGGATGTCGCCGCCGACCGAGGCGTAGAGGAAGCGGCTGAACTCGGGGGAGGGGACCTCCGACCGCACGACGGATATCTCCGGGCCCGCCGGAGCCGCCGGGACGAGGTCTGCCGGAGAGGTCATCTCCAGCGACCAGGTGGTGAGTGTGAGGGTGCGCATGCAGCTCAGGGAACCATGCCGGGCCGCGTCCGGCCCAGGCGGGCCCGCACCACCGCCGGGGCCGTCGAGTGCGGGAGCAGCCGGGCCGGGTCCTCCGGGTGGATCAGCTCCACCTCCACGTCCTGCGCGAACCGGTACGGCCGGTGCGCCAGGACCCCCGCGAGGTTGCGGCGCACGCGCGACAGCTCGGCCCGGACCGTCACGGTGCGGGTCGGGTCTCCGAACAGCTCCGCCGACAGCTCCGCCGCCGTGCACCCCCGTGGGCTCTCCGCCAGCAGGTACAGCAGCTCCGCATGGCGCGGGCTCAGCTCCTGCGACCAGCTCCCGGACGCCCCGTACACCGTCGCCGACCACGCACCGGCCCGGCTGAGGTCCAGTACGACCCGGGTCGCCGCAGTGGCCGCGGCGTCCTGCGCGATCCGCAGCAGCCAGCCGCCCGGCAGCGGCTCCGCCACGCAGTCGCCCAGCTGCGGCACCCACATCCGGCCCGGCGCGAAGTCCTTCGGCAGCGGGATCCGGTCCACCGGGGCCAGCCCCGTCACCGCGGCCGTCCAGCCGTGCAGGTCCACGGCCAGCGCCCGTCCCGGCAGCCCGGCCAGCAGCGGGGCCGCCACCGTCCGCAGCCGCTCCAGCGACTCCAGGTGCCGGATCCGCAGCTCCCGCTCCGCCAGCCGGGCCACCGAGCTCACCCAGGCCAGCGTCGCCGGGTGCATGGTGGCCAGTGGCCCGCTGACGTCGACCACGCCCAGCAGCCGCCCGTCCCGCGGGTCCCGCACGGGCGCCCCCGCGCAGGTCCAGTCGTGGTGGCTGGAGACGAAGTGCTCCGCCGAGAACACCTGCACCGGCCGCCGGGTCACCAGGGCGGTCCCCACCCCGTTCGTACCGACCACGGCCTCGTCCCAGTCCGCCCCGACCGTGAAACCGAGTCGGTCGGCCTTGCGCAGGATGGAGCTGTGCCCCTCCCGCCACAGCAGCCGCCCGTCCACGTCCGCGACGACCATGATGTGGAGCGCCCCGTCGAGCGCGGGCAGCAGCCCTTCCCGCAACACGGGCAGGACCTCCCGCAGCGGGGAGACGGTGCGCCGCTCCTCCGTCTCGCAGTCCGACAGCATCCGCGAGCGCGCGTCCCGGTCCGGGTGCACGCCGCCGGCCAGCATCCGGCGCCAGGACTCCGCGATCTCCGGGCGGGGCACGGCCGGCGGGCGGTCGCCGGCGAGCGCGGCCGCGCGCACCCCCTTGAGCAGCCGGGTGGCCTCCCGAGGGTGCATGGCCGAGATGCGTGCCACATCGACCGTCATGTCTGTGCTGTCGGCCACCTGAACCTCCCCGTGCGAACAGGACGTACGACGCCGGCCGCCCGGAGGTCCGCAGGTGCCGGGGGGCCGCTTCCCCCGGCACGTCCGGCGGGCGGCTGCCGACTCAAAGGTTGCAACGGTATGCAACTCTCGCCAAGTCCCGATCGTCCGACCGAAAATGTCCGGACGCCGCCCGAGCGGCGTGACAGCTCCTCCTCGGGGCTTCGGTTCAGAGGTGGTGCCGAGTCGGCGCGGCGCCACCTCTGAGCCGGTAGACGGGCCCGGATCCGGCTCGGAGCGGTTTGGGGACCGCAGGGGAGCCCGACGGGGGTTCCTCCCTAGCCCGCGATCCGCGCCCGTTCCACGACCGCGCGCAGGTCCAGGCTGTGCGGCAGCGTGCCGAAGGCCGTGCCCCAGTCACCGCCCAGCCGCGAGGCGCAGAACGCGTCCGCGACCTCCGGCGGAGCCCAGCGGACCAGTAGCGATCCCTGCAGTACCAGGGCCATGCGCTCCACCACGCGGCGGGCCCGCCCCTCGATGCCCTCCAGATCGGCGAGGTCCGTCAGCAGGTCCTTGATGGCCGAGTCCAGCCTGTGGTCGGCGCCCCGGGCCAGGCCGACCTCCTGGAGGAAGGCGTTCAGCGCCTGCGGCTCCCGCTGCAGGGCGCGCAGCACGTCCAGGGCCTGGACGTTGCCCGAGCCCTCCCAGATGGAGTTCAGCGGCGATTCGCGCAGCAGTCTCGGCAGCCCGGACTCCTCGACGTAGCCGTTGCCCCCCAGACACTCCAGGGCCTCGGCCACCATCGGCGTACACCGCTTGGTCACCCAGTACTTCGCGGCCGGCACGGCGAGCCGCAGGAAGGCCTTCTCCTGTTCGGTCCCGGCGTCGTTGGCGGCGGCCAGCCGCAGCGTCAGGGTGGTGGCTGCCTCCGACTCCAGGGCGAGGTCCGCGAGCACGTTGCGCATCAGCGGCTGGTCGACGAGCAGTGCTCCGAAGGCAGAGCGGTGCTCCGCATGATGCACCGCCTGCGTCAGCGCCTGCCGCATCAGCGCGGCCGAGCCGATGACGCAGTCCAGCCGGGTCGCCGCGACCATCTCGATGATGGTCCGCACCCCGCGGCCCTCCTCGCCGACTCGCCGCGCCCAGGTCCCGTCGAACTCGACCTCGCTGGACGCGTTCGACCTGTTGCCCAGCTTGTCCTTCAGCCGCTGGATCGCGAAGACGTTGCGCGTGCCGTCCTCCAGCACCCGGGGCACCAGGAAGCAGGTCAGCCCGCCCGGAGCCTGGGCCAGCACCAGGAAGCCGTCGCACATCGGAGCCGAGCAGAACCACTTGTGCCCGGTCAGCAGGTACTCCCCGGACGCGTCCAGCGGCACGGCGGCTGTCGTGTTGGCCCGTACGTCACTGCCGCCCTGCTTCTCCGTCATCCCCATGCCGAAGAGCACACCGGCCTTCTGCGCGGCCGGCCGCAGCCCCTCCTCGTACACGTGCGAGGTCAGTCGCGGCTCCCATGCGGCCGCGATCGACGGATCGGCCCGCAGGGCCGGCACGGCCGCGTGCGTCATCGAGACCGGGCAGCCGTGGCCCGCCTCGGCCTGCGACCACAGGAAGAACCCGGCGGCCCGGCGCAGGTGCCCGGACGGACGCCCCCAGGCGTCGGTCAGCCCGGAGCCCACCGCGTGCCCGAGCAGCCGATGCCACGCAGGGTGGAATTCGACTTCGTCGATACGGTTCCCGTACCGGTCGTGCGTGCGCAGTTTCGGAGGGTTGTCGTTCGCCTGCGCGCCCCATTCCTGGGCCTGCGCCGATCCGGCTGCGCGCCCGAGGGCGGTGAGCTCCTCCCGTACCTCGCCGAGGAGTTCGGGATCCGCGGACGCCAGGTGTCGCTCGATGCCCTCGGTCAGGGCCCGATCGCCGGTGAAGACGTCGTGGCCCACCAGCGGCGGGGCCTGGTTGCTGACTGTGTGGGTGGTGGCTGCCATGCGGATACCGTAAGGACGTGCAGCCAGCAAAAGAAACACCCGAGCGGATCCCAGGACGGCTCCACCGGGCCCGCGCCCTCTACCGCAACGTCTCGAAGCGGAAGATGGGCTGGCTGCTGTTGAAGGACACCGTCAACTCGTGTATCGAGTACCGCATCCTCGGGCTGGCGGCCGAGGCGGCCTTCTTCACCCTGCTCTCGCTGCCCCCGCTCTTCCTGGGCCTGCTGGGCCTGCTCGGCTACGTCGACGGGTGGACCGACACCCGTACGGTCGAGAGCATCGAGGAGAACATCCTGCGCGCGGTCGGCACGGTGCTGTCCGACCGCGGCGTCAACGACATCGCCAAACCCCTGCTGGACGACGTCACCCGCAGCGGCAGACCCGACCTGATCTCGCTCGGTTTCGCCTTCGCCCTGTGGTCGGGGTCCCGGGCCGTCAACGTGTTCATCGACACCATCACCGTGATGTACGGACTTGACGGTCATCGCGGCATCGTCAAGACCCGGCTGCTGGCCTTTCTGCTCTACGTCATCGCCCTGCTCATCGGGGCGATCGTGCTGCCGCTGATGGTGGTGGGGCCGGACGCCGTCGTCCGGCTGGTGCCCTGGGGGACCGAGGTGATCGCCGTCCTGTACTGGCCGACCGTGACCCTGCTGTCCATCGCCTTCCTGACCACGCTCTACCACGTGTCCGTGCCCGTGCGCTCACCGTGGATCGAGGACGTCCCGGGCGCGCTGGTGGCACTGGCGATGTGGGTGCTCGGCTCGTTCCTGCTGCGGATCTACCTCACCAACACCGTGGAGGGGCCGACCATCTACGGCTCCCTGGCCGCGCCCGTCGCCGTGCTGCTCTGGATCGGCATCTCGGCCTTCGCGGTCCTTGTCGGCGCCGCCGTCAACGCCGCCATCGACCGCGTCTGGCCCTCGGTGGCCACGGCGGCGGCGCGCGAGGCCAACGAGCGGGCCCGCGAGGCGGAGGCCGCGCAGCTGGTCGCGCGGGCCGCCGCCTGGCGGGCGATGGCGGAGGGCGAGTCGGAGGACGACGAGGACGAGGGCATGCCGTCGGAGTTCCCGGAGCGCTGGTCGCGGTTCCTGCCGCCCGAGGACTATTCCTCGCGCCTGCGCAAGCACTGACCGGCCGGGCCCGGAGGCCGGTCGGCCCTCGGCCCCGTACGACGCCGACCAGCCGTCCGCCGGGAGTGGGCCCGACCCGCGCCGGCGTCCTCGTCAACGGCATCGACCACCCGCCGGTCCAGCCCGGGTGAGGCCGCACGGACCACCGCCGCATAGGCTTCCGCCATGAACGACACCGCACACGCGATGCGGATCCGACCGGGTGGCCCGGCGGACGCACCGGCCCTGCTGGACATGCTCGACTCCGCCGTGGCCTGGATGAATGCCCGCGGCAACACCGAGCAGTGGGGCACGACGCCGTACTCGCAGCGTCCCGGCGGGCCGGAGCGGGTCGAGCGGTACACGACCGAGAACACCCCGTACGTCGCCGAGCTGGACGGTGTGCCCGTCGGCGCCCTGGTCCTGGACCACGGGCCCAGCCCGCAGCTGCCGATCGCGCCGGCCGGCGAGCCCGAGCGGTACGTGCGGCTGCTGGTCTCGGACCGGCGGCACGCGGGCCGGGGCATCGGGGCGGCGCTGCTCGCGCACGCCGCCGAGGAGACCCGGCGGGCCGGCGTCGCCCTCCTGCGGGTCGACTGCTGGGCGGGCGGTGGCGGCGAACTGGTCGCCTTCTACGAGCGCAGCGGCTTCGCCCCCACCGAGCGCTTCCTGTCCGGCGACTGGCCGGGACAGGTGCTGGCCCGGCGGGTCGGCCCGGCACGCGGCTGACGGCGCGGAAGCGAAGTGGCCCCGACACGGAAGCCGTGATCACGGACGCCTGCCGTCGGTGCCCTCATGCCCCCGCTGGTCCCGGAGGAAAGCGAAGGTCCACCACGGGGCACAGAGGGTTGGCCGGCTTACGAGGTGGCCTGGGTGCCGTTCGCTTCGAAGACGCGGGCGGTGGCGCACGGATGATCGGCGAACTGGTCCAGGTACCCGCCGGCCAGGCCCACCGTGTCGCCTTCCTTGGCGAAGAGCTTTCCTTCGGCGTCGTACACGGCCGTCTTGCCGTTCTCCTCACGGGCCGACCAGCCGTGGCCCCACGCGATCAACTCCGGCTGCGCGTTCTTGGCGGTCTTCACCCCGACACAGTTGCCGTCGGTGACCACGAGTGTCCCGGGAAGATGGGCGAAGAGCCCGGGGAAGGGGTCGTCGGCCTCTCGGGTCACGATCTGGGCGGGGGTCTTCTGGTGCGTGGTGGCCGCCGAGTCGGCGTTCGCCGGCTTCACTGCCGCGGGGGTGCCCCCGGCCTTCGGGTTCTCCGCACTCGCTCCTGCGCACGCCGCGGTCGCCGTGGCGACGAGCAGGCAGCCCGCGAGAGCGACCACGCCACGGAGGGCCCGACGCGAACTCCGTTCCACCGTCAGCGCTGCCCTGTCGGTGGCGCTGGTGTGCTGGTCAGGGGTATCGGGCATCGCGTCCCGCTCCTTCGCGTGATGTAGCCATTCCAACATGACGTGTGCAAGGGGACACGGCCCGCACCGTCGCCGAGACGAACGGTGCGGGCCGCTGGTGCGGCTGCCGGCCAGAGGTCGGGGATTTTCACCCGGTTTCGAGGGAGACGCCCCAGGTGTTCAGGATGGTGCTGATGGGCACATAGTTGATCCAGCGCGAACACTGGATCAAACCGACGTTCGGGTCGGTGGAACCGCACGAGTACGTCGAGGAGCCGGCGGTAAGGTCCGGGCCCAGCAGAATCCCTCGGGCCTGTACCCCACCGGTGACCTTCTTGAACATCGGTGCGCCACTGTCGCCCTGGCCGCCCATGATCTGTCCGGACGGAGCCGCGACCTGGATCACGCCGACGTTCGCTCCGTAGAGTGTGACGACGTCGCCGTCGTCGTAGACCGTGCCGCAGTGCTCACCCGTGCTCGCGCCCGAGGAACACACCGGGTCTCCGGGCCAGTTCGAGTACCAGTTCTTCACCACCGAAGTGGAGGTGCTCGCGTATCCGCCGCGGAAGATGCTCGGAGTGGTGGCGGGGGAGTTCGACGGGTCGATCAGCAGGGAATCGATGCCCGGGCTGTATGCCACGGAGGAGCCGCCGGGGGCGATGAGCTGCCCGGCACCGTCATAGACGGCTCCGTTGCCGGTGCGGTCGCAGTGTCCCGCGCTGATCAACCGTCCGGCGGAGCCGGCCAGCACGGCGAACCCGCTGGAACAGCTTCCCCCGGGGTGACGGGTTCGGATGCCACCCTTCCACGGCGGGGCGTCATTGCCCCGCGAGTAGCCGACGGCCGGCTCCACACCGAGCTTGAGCGCAACGTCCGGGATCCGGGCGGTCTCACGCAGCTCGGCCAGCCGTTCCTGGGCGACTGCACTGCGCGGACTTGAGGCGATGCCGACCGTGACCCCGCTGCCGTCGTCGTTGAGATCACTCCAGGTGATCCCCAGGCGGGCGCTTGCCGGGCTGTTCAGGATGCGCGTGCGCGCCGCCTCGGCCTCGGCGCGCGAGTACTTGGCTCCCCCGGTGAGTTCGACGGTCACGCCGAGCGGCTTGCTGGCCGCGTAGGCAGTCACATCGGCCGGCGGAGTGCCCTTCCAGAGCACCGTGATCGACCGATTCTTGTAGTCCGTCTGCTGACGCGTGAATCCACGCTCCGCACCCAGTTCGTAGATACGGTCAGCCACGACGGGCATGACATCCTCGGTCGGCGAGGCGGCGTCGAGGCCGACCGGCTCAGGGCCGGGCTTGACGGTCCAGCCGGCCCTGCCCTTCGGCACGTACGGGTCGTTCACGGCCTGGGCCGCCGCGTTCTCCTGCTGAGGCGCGGAGTCCACCCCGAACGCCGAGGCGGGGGCAAGCCCCAGACTCAGCGCCAGAACGGCCGCCCCCACCGCGAGGGTCCCCCCTCTGAGCTTCACGAAAGTACCTCCCCGTTGACGTCGAACAAGTGATCTCATTCGAACGCCATGCACCCTACACACCTCTAGCTTTCAGGGACATGTCAATTGTGCTAGCAACTCGCCTGCCAGTAAGGCTAGTTGTGCGGCTGCTTCTGTGAATCCACGCTGCGGATGGGGGCCGTCGACCGGGATACTGCGACCGCTCCGGGCGTGGGTGTACTGCGCTACGAACCGAGGAGTTCTCGCGCAGGACGCTGTACGACATGCGGCGTGACGCTGGTCCGCCCGCTGTCGGCGTGGTGCAGGTGGGCCCAGGATTTAATCGGTGGTGCCGTGTCCGGGGGTGGGGCTATGGTTCTGCTCGTTCCACGGCGCGGCTGGGTCGTTGCCGAGGACACCGTATGGATTCGTTGAGAAGAAGCAGGAGGTGAGGACATTGATGACTGTCACGGTGACGGGCTCTGCCCGCATTCAGGAGTTCATCGTTCCCACCCCTGTGGTCTCCGGCTGACACCCACACGATCCGCGCGCTCGGAGCGCGCCGCCGGGGCCACCCTTCGAAGGGTTCCCCTTGTCCAACGCTCCGCTCCACCCGTTTTCCTCTTCCGCGATCCAGCACCCGCTCGCCGCCTACGGCTGGGACGGTGGCTGGGAGGCCGAGTTCGCCCCGTACGCATCCCAGGGCCTGGTCCCGGGCCGGGTCGTCCGGGTCGATCGCGGTCAGTGTGATGTGGCCACCCCTGACGGCGTCGTCCGTGCCGACACCGCTTTCGTCGTTCCCCATGACCCGATGAAGGTCGTGTGCACGGGGGACTGGGTCGCCGTCGATCCCGAGGGCAGTGATCCGCGGTACGCGCGGACCATCCTGCCTCGGCGGACCGCGTTCGTCCGGTCGACGTCGTCCAAGCGTTCCGAAGGTCAGGTGCTGGCCACCAACATCGATCACATCGTCATCTGTGTGTCGCTCGCGGTCGAACTCGACCTCGGGCGGATCGAACGGTTCCTTGCGCTCGCGATGGCCAGTTCGAGCGGTGCGGCACTGCTGCGTACACCGGCCGACTCCTCGGAGTCGGGGGCGCAGCCGCTGGTCGTCCTCACCAAGGCGGACCTGGTCCCGGACCCGGTCACCCTCGGCCACCTGGTTCAGGACGTGGAGACCACCGCCCCAGGCGTCCCGGTCCTCACGGTCTCCTCCCGCACCGGGGAGGGCACCGACGTCCTCGGTGCGATCGTCGCCGACGGTACGAGCGTCCTGCTGGGCGTCTCCGGCGCGGGCAAGTCCACCCTGGCGAACGCGCTGCTCGGCGCGGACGCCATGGAGGTCCAAGCCACCCGCGACGCCGACGGCAAGGGCCGCCACACCACGACCACCCGCAACCTCCTCCTCCTGCCCGGCGGAGGGGTCCTCATCGACACCCCGGGCCTGCGCGGCGTCGGGCTCTTCGACGCGGAGGCGGGCGTGGGGCAGGTCTTCTCCGAGATCGAGGACTACGCCGCCGAATGCCGCTTCCACGACTGCGCCCACGAGGCGGAGCCGGGGTGCGCGGTGCTCGCCGCGCTGGAGTCGGGGGTCCTGCCGGAACGGCGTCTGGAGAGTTACCGCAAGCTCCTGCGCGAGAACCAGCGGATCGTGGCCAAGACGGACGCCCGGCTCCGGTCGGAGATCCGCCGCGACTGGCGGCTGAAGTCGGCAGAGGGCCGGGCGAATTACGCTGCCAAGCGTGGCGGCCGCGCCTGACCCGCCCACCCCGCCCCGGGTCGACCGGCCCGGGGCTCCCGTCTTCCCGGCCGGGCGGTTCGAGTGCCCTGGTGCCCGGACGGGCGGTCCGGCCGCGTCCTACTCCGCGGCCACCGCGCCGACCCATGCCCCCACCACCAACAGGCACCCGAACAGTTCCACCAGCACGCTCGTGCCCACCGCCCGCATCACCGCCCGCGTCGACGCCCAGGCCTCGCCGTGCCCGCCCAGGCGCAACCGCTCGCAGAGGTAGATGCCGCCCATGAATCCCGGGACGGCCCCCACCACGGGAACCAGTACGAAGCCCAGCAGCGCGCCGGCACCGGCGAAGGCCGCCGTCCGGGGGGTGGCCGGCAGCCCGTGCGTCCGCCGGGGCGGCAGCTGCCACTTCACCACCTGGACCACCAGCAGCAGTGCCGTCGCCGCGACCAGTAGGGACCACGCCAGCACTGACCGCTCGTGCAGGGCCCACCACATCAGCCCCGCCCACACCAACCAGGTCCCGGGCACCCCGGGCACCAGCACCCCGACGAGCCCGAGCAGCAACACCAGACCCACCAGGAGCAGCTGCGGCACGTCCACCCGCCCAGCGTGCCCGACCGCAGGCTACCGGGCCACCCAGCCACGCTCGTACGCGTGCCAGCCGAGCTGCAGCCGGGTCGTCACCCCGGCCGCCTCCATGAGCCCCTTGACCCGCCGCTGTACCGTCCGCAGGCCGAGCTCCAAGTGCTTGGCCGCGCTCGCGTCCGTCATACCCGCCAGCAGCAGCGAGAGGATCTCCAGATCCGTGGCGTCCGGTACCGTCCCGAACTCCTCCGGCGAACCGGCCGTGCCCAGCCGCAGCGGCAGCGACTCCCGCCACACCGCCTCGAACAGGCCCGTCAGCGACTCCAGGAGCCCGGACGGGTGCACCACCAGCGCCGCCGGCTCCGCGCCGCGCCCCGTCAGCGGGACGATGGCACGGGTCCGGTCCGCGATCACCAGCTTCGTCGGGACCTCCGCCGCCACCCGGACTTGCTCGCCCCGGGCCAGCGCCGAGGAGACCTCCCGGATTCCGCCCGGCAGGGCCAGCACCTCCCGCTCGATCACCACCCGGTGGCCGACACCGCCCGCCGAGCCGCGGCCCTCCGCCTCGCCGTCCGGTCCGGTCGGCACCGGGGAGCCTCCGCCGACCAGGGCGCACACCTCCTTCTCCGCGCCCAGCCGGAGCTGGTGGAAGCGGTGCGCCACCGCGCTCGCGCCCTGCACCAGCTCCACGAGGTCGTGCACGGACGGTTCGGACGCCTCCGCCCGGTACTCTTCCGCCAGCCGCGCCGCCGCCGTCTCGGCCTGCTCCAGCTCGTGCCGCTGCCGGGTCAGCAGGGCCCCGAGCGCGACCCCCGGCGGGGCCGCGACCCAGCGCCCCGGCCGGGCCGAGGACCGGGCGGCCAGCCCGTGCCGCTCCAGATGGCGCAGGGCCCGTTCGGTCTGCGGCACCGGCAGGGTCAGCCGGTGCGCGAGGTCGGGGACCTCGGCCGCGCCCAGCGCCACCAGCACGCGGTACGCAGACTCCTGGCCCTCGTCCAGGCCTATGGCACCCAGCAACCCGTCCACCACCCTTTCGACACCGCGCCTGGCGGGAAGCGGCCACGGCGCGAACCCGCCGCCGACATCATCGCCGCATCCCCCTCCCCTCTGCCAAGGTTGCGCCACCACAGCACCAACATCCTTCGATCAGACGCCATTTACGCGGCAGCTTGCCGTGCAATGCAGTGGTTGGCCGGAATTCGCCCGAGGGGAGCGGTGTGCCCGGACCGGGCGGGCGTCCACGCCCCGGCCGCCGGGGTGGCCACTCGGGAGGTCGTGCGGATGTGCGACCCGCGCTGATCCGTACGGGTGGGACGGGAGGGGACCACCGGGCCGCGGGCCGGGCGGCCCTTTTCGTGCATTCGGCGTTTTCGGCCCCCACCGCGGGCCGAGAATGAGGGCATGAGTCAGCAGGGCGCGGACGACTGGTGGCAGAAGCTCTACGAGGACCCGGACACGGGCCCGGCACCCGACCCGGGGGACACCCTCGACCACCGGTTCCGGTCGGCGGCCGGTGTCACGGGCGACCCGGTCGGGGCATCGCCTCCCGCGCCGCCGGAGCCGGTACGTGATGCCGGGCTCGGGCAGGGGCGCGGGTCCCTGCCGTCCCCGCGGACCGAACCGGACACCGGCCCACCCGTGCGGCCGCCACTGCCGGACGGCCTCCGTCGGGAACCCGCCCGGCCCCCGACGGCAGGGCCGGTCCCGCCGCCGCGTCCGGCCCCCGACGCCCGGCCCGCGCCCGTGGCCGCCCCGCCCGGCGAGCGGTCCGTACCGCCGCCGACGCCTGCCGCGCCGGCGGCCGGTGACGCACCGGCCGGGCCGCCGGCGCGACCAGCCGTGCCACCCGCCCCGGAAGCGGCCCCGCCCGGCGAGCGGCAGGTCCCGCCGCGGCCCGTCGGCCCCGCACTCGACCAGCCGGCGGTGCAGGTGCCGCTGCCCGGCCGGACGTACGGCCGGCCGCCGGCTCCGGCCGCGACTCCCGACGCTCCGGCCGGGGCGCCCGCCGCGGACGCCGCTGCCCCGCCCGGAGAGCGGTACGCCGCGCCGCCGCCCCCGGCCCCGCCCTGGCACGGGGCCCAGCCGCGCGATCCGCGTACCGGCGGAGCCACCGGCTACGCCCTCGGGGGCGTCGAGGTCCCGCCGGCGCCCGGCCCGGAGCTGCCCACCCGGCCGGCCGGGGCACCGCGCCGGGAGGACCGCACCAGGGAGGTGCCGCAGCCCGGGGCCCCGCCCGAACCCGCCGCCCCGCCCGTCGCGGAGGCGGCCGCGCCGCGGCAGCGGCCCGAAGTGCGCCACATCGGCGACCGCGCCCCCACCTACGCCGCCGAGCCGGGCCCGCTCCCGCCTGCGGATCCGGCCGCACTCGACGCGCTGGTCCCGGACACCGTTCTGGAGGGCGCCCGTTACGGCGCCCACACCCTCCGGGCCGCCTCCCTGCGCGGCGATTCCGCCCGCTACCGGGGCGAGACCCGTCGGGACTTCCTGCTCACCGCCCGCTTCGGAAGCGGCGACGACGCCCTGGTGCTGGTGGCTCTGGCCGGCGGCGACCGGGCCGCTCCGGGCGCCGCGGAGGCCGCCGCCGAACTGTGCCGCACGGTCGCCGCGGCCGTCGGCCGCAGCCAGGGCCGGCTGGCCGACGACATCCGGGCCGGTCGCCGCGACGCGCTGCGCTCGGGCCTGCAGCGGCTCACCGACCGTGGCTACGGACGCCTGCGGGTCCGCGCCGCCGAGCTGGGGCTCGCGGAGGAGCAGTACACGGCGGGACTGCGCGGGCTGCTGCTCCCGGTGGATCCCGAATGCCGCACCCGGGTGTGCTTCGGCGCCGGCGCGGGCGGACTGTTCCGCCTCCGTTCGGGCCAATGGGAGGACCTGGAGCCCACCGGGCCTGCCGCACCCGTGCCTGCCCCCGCGGCCGACGCCACCGAGCCGGCGGACGCGGCGGACGAGCCCGGCAGCGCCTTCCGGTTCCGGGCGTCTGTGGCCCGGCCGGGGGACACCCTGCTGCTGTGCTCGGGCGGCCTGGCGGAGCCGATGCGGGAGGAGGCCGCCCTCCGGGCGGAGCTCGCCGCCCGCTGGGCCGAACCGGAGCCTCCCGGCCTGGCTGCCTTCCTCGCCGACACCCAGCTTCGCCTCAAGGGGTACGCCGACGACCGCACGGCTGCCGCCGTCTGGGAGGCGTAACCGGCGCGGGCATGGCTGGATGGGAGGCATGGCCAAGCAGAACGTGGCGGAGCAGTTCGTCGGCATCCTGGTGCGCGCCGGGGTGCGGCGGATGTACGGAGTCGTCGGCGACAGCCTCAATCCCGTGGTGGACGCGATCCGCCGGACGGACGGCATCGAGTGGATCCAGGTCCGCCACGAGGAGACCGCAGCCTTCGCGGCAGGTGCCGAGGCCCAGATCACCGGCCGCCTCGCCGCCTGCGCCGGCTCCTGCGGCCCGGGAAACCTGCACCTGATCAACGGGCTGTACGACGCCCAGCGCTCGATGGCACCGGTCCTCGCGCTGGCCTCGCACATCCCCTCCGGCGAGATCGGCCTGGGCTATTTCCAGGAGACCCACCCCGACCAGCTCTTCCGCGAGTGCAGCCACTACAGCGAGCTGATCTCCAACCCGCAGCAGATGCCCCGGCTGCTGCAGAGCGCCGTGCAGCACGCCATCGGCCGCAGCGGGGTCAGCGTGGTCGCGCTTCCCGGGGACATCGCCGCCCGACCCGCCCCGGACAGGGCGGTGGAGCACGCCCTCGTCACCGCCAGGCCCACCGTACGGCCCGGCGACGACGAGATCGAGAAGTTGGTCCGACTCGTCGACGAGGCTCAGCGGGTCACGCTGTTCTGCGGCAGCGGCACGGCCGGGGCGCACGCCGAGGTGATGGAGTTCGCCGGCCGGGTCAAGGCCCCCGTCGGGCACGCGCTGCGCGGCAAGGAATGGATCCAGTACGACAACCCCTACGACGTCGGGATGAGCGGGCTGCTCGGCTACGGCGCGGCCTACGAGGCCACCCACGAGTGCGACCTGCTGATCCTGCTCGGCACGGACTTCCCGTACAACTCCTTCCTGCCCGACGACGTGAAGATCGTCCAGGTCGACATCCGCCCCGAGCACCTCGGACGGCGTTCCCAGCTGGATCTCGCCGTGTGGGGAGACGTGCGCGAGACCCTGCGCGTCTTGAACGCGCGGGTGAAGGCGAAGACGGACCGCCGCTTCCTGGACCGGATGCTGACGAAGCATGCAGACGCCCTGGAGGGGGTGGTGAAGGCCTACACCCGCAAGGTCGAGAAGCACACGCCGATCCACCCGGAGTACGTGGCCTCGGTGCTCGACGAACTGGCCGACGAGGACGCGGTGTTCACGGTCGACACGGGCATGTGCAATGTGTGGGCGGCGCGCTATCTTTCCCCGAACGGCAAGCGGCGCATCATCGGTTCCTTCAGCCACGGCTCGATGGCCAACGCGCTCCCGCAGGCCATCGGCGCACAGTTCACCGACCGCAGTCGTCAAGTGGTGTCGATGTCCGGCGACGGCGGTTTCTCCATGCTGATGGGAGATTTCCTCACCCTGGTGCAGTACGAACTCCCCGTCAAAGTGGTGCTCTTCAACAACTCATCCCTCGGGATGGTCGAGTTGGAGATGCTGGTTTCCGGCCTGCCCTCCTACGGGACGCGGAACAAGAACCCGGACTTCGCCGCGATCGCCCGCGCGGCGGGCGCCTACGGGGTGCGCGTGGTGAAGCCCAAGCAGCTCAGCGGTGCTTTGAAGGACGCGTTCCGGCATCCGGGACCCGCTCTGGTCGACGTGGTGACCGACCCTGCGGCCCTGTCGATTCCTCCGAAGATCAGCGCCGAGATGGTGACCGGATTCGCACTCTCCGCCAGCAAGATCGTGCTCGACGGCGGGGTGGGGCGAATGATCCAGATGGCTCGATCCAACCTGCGCAACGTGCCCCGCCCGTAAGCCCGAAGGAGTGCGGATCCCCCCGGGGGGCATGCATCCCGTAGACCTGTTCGAGAGCAGTGGACACGGGAGGGACACCGCCGTGCGGGTGGGGGCGAAGACGGGGAAGCTGTGGAGCAGAGGGGCGCCGGGGCCGCGCGAGCCGTCCACCGCCGAGAGCGGGGCGGCGGGGGACATGCTGCGCATCAGCCGGAGCGTGCGCCGCGCGGACCTGAAGGCGGTGGGCGAGGTCCGCCGGTCCCTCAGGGAGCTGATGCGCCACCGGTGCGGGAACGAGGCGACGGCCGTGGCCGAACTGCTGATCACGGAGCTCGTCACCAACGCCCTCGTCCACACCGACCGGGGTGCGGAGGTGTCCGCGAGCCTCACGGCTACGCGGTTACGGGTGGAGGTCCGCGACTACGCCGTGCGCCGGCCCCGGCCGTACGTACCGACCGCCGACGACGGTACGCACGGCCGGGGACTGGTACTGGTGGAGGCGCTGGCCGACGACTGGGGCGTGGACCCGCTCGCCCTCGGCGGCGGCAAGGTGGTGTGGTTCGAGCTCGACCTGCGTCGCGAGCTCCCGTACGCCGCAGGACCCGCCTGAACGGGCGGGTCCTGCGGGCTGTCCCCGGGGCCGAGCCCGGGCCCGGTTCAGCCGAACTGCTGCTCCAGGTCCTTCAGTTTGCGCTCCAGCGAGTCCAGCCGGGGGATCGTCTGGGTGTCGTCCTCGGCGGTGAGGTCCACCATCCGGGTCCCGGTCCCATCAAGGGATTCGGTGGGGTTGACGGCCTGCAGGGAGGGCCGGCGGCGTAGCGGCAGCTGTCCCGATTCCGGTATGGCCGGCTCCGCGCCGACCGGCGCGGAGCCCGCTCCCTGCGTCAGTTCCGGGAGCTCCACCTGGCGGCCGCGGGACCGCCCGAACGCCCGGTGCTGCCGTCCCAGCGCCTTGATGCGCGCCCGGTCGAGCCGGTTCTGGTCGCGCCTGCGGTGCCGGTCCTGCTCCCGCTCCTTCTTGTCCTCGCGCACCTCGTCCACGGCCTCGTCGAGGGTGCGCACCCCCTCCAGCAGCATGAGGGACCATGCGCCGAAGGTCTCCCGGGGGGCCCGCAGCCAGCGGACCATCCGGATCTGTGGCAACGGCCGCGGGATCAGGCCCTGTTCGCGCAGCGCCGCCCGGCGGGTCTGCTTGAGGGCGCGGTCGAAGAGGACGGCAGCCGAGAGCGACATCCCCGCGAAGAACTGTGGAGCGCCGTCGTGGCCCAGCCCGCGCGGAGCGTGCACCCAGTTGAACCAGGCGGCCGCCCCCGCGAACAGCCAGACCAGCATGCGTGAACCGAGGGCCGCGTCACCGTGGCTGGCTTCGCGGACGGCGAGCACCGAGCAGAACATGGCGGCGCCGTCGAGGCCGAAGGGCACGAGGTACTCCCAGCCCCCGGAGAGGTTGAGGTTCTGCCGGCCGAAGCCGACCAGCCCGTGGAAGGAGAGTGCGGCGGCCACGGCCGCGCAGCAGAAGAGCAGCACGTACGAGGCGGTTCCGTAGACGGCTTCCTTGCGCCGCCGCCGCTCCTCGCTGCGTTCCCAGCTGTCCTCGGCCGCAGCCTTCTCGCTCTCGCGCTTTCCCCGCGCCAAGACCGCAACCGCCGCAAGCACGCCCAGGATCAGCAGACTGCCGGGCAGCAGCCAGTCCAGCGATATGTCGGTCAGTCTCATGCGGATGTCCCTTGCCTCGCGTATGCGGTCGTGCGGCTTTCCGGGCGCCATAGTGGCGCAGCCGGTGCGCCGTGCACGCGGGTTTCGGGGCAAGTGGACGCCAACGGGGGGCGGGGCCCGCCGGATAGGGTGTTGTGTCTCGAACTGACGTCCGCAGGAGTGGAGTTGAGTTCGATTGTGGCCCCCTCTACGGGTGGGTCGGCCTCGTCGCCGCCGCTCGTCGGGCCGACTGTCGCACTCCTGTCGCCGGGCGCGACCCGGTGGGCCGCCGTCCCGGCGTCCGGAGCGTCAGGCGGCCTCGGCCGTGAGGCGGGTGATGCGGTCGGCGTCGCAGGTGCGCGGGCAGGTGACGCAGGTGTCCTCCGGCCGGATCGTGTAGAAGAGGCAGCAACTGGCCCGGTCCCGGGTGGGCAGTTCGACGCCGTCGGGGCCCGGGAGTGTGCGGAATCCGGCGCCCCCGGTGTACGGGGCCGTCGAGCCCGGCAGGAGTGCCTCCAGTTCGGCCGTCGCGCGGCTCTCCTCGCCGAGCACGCGGCCGGCGTACCAGAGGCCTTCGACGACCTCGTCGGTCACCATGCCCCACAGGGCGCGCCGGCCGCGCCGCAGGCGCGGGCCGAAACCCTCCAGCAGCGGTTCGAGGTGCAAGGCGACCGCGGCCCGCACCTCCGCGCGCAGCGCCTCCTCGTCGGGCACGACCCGGGCCCCGGGGAGGTCGGCGGCCGGGTCGTCCGGCAGGCAGGCGAAGCTCCCGACGTGCACGCTCATCCGGCCGAGGGCCCGGTGGAAGGAGACCTCGGCCACCGGGAGTCGGGGGACCCGCCGGTGGAGGAGCCACGGGAGGGTGATCAGCAGGCAGGCCGGCCACGCGTACCGGTGCAGCCCGAAGCCCGCGATCACATCGGGCCGCGCCCTGGTCCCGTAGTCCCGCAGGACCTGGGTGTCGTCCCAGGCGAGGAAGGCGTCCAGGGTGGGCCCGCCGGCCGCGAGCTCGTCCGCGCCGACCCACCCCGCACCGCGTGGGGAGGGTTCGTGCGCGGCCCGCTCGATGACGCGCAGCCCGCCGTACACGTCGGCCAGTCGGGCGTAGGCGTCCGCCACCGCGGAGCCGGGCGGGGCGGGGGTCGGCGCCGGGAGGGCCGGGACGGTCATGGCGGGCCACCGATCACACGATCGTTAACAGGTAAGCCTTACCTTACCTGACTGGAGGGGGTGCGAACGGCCCCTCGCGCGGTGCGTCACCTATTCTCGGGACAGGTCGAGACCCGGATGAGGAGGACCGCGTGCGCGAAACGGCCCACCCCCGGGTACCGGCACAACAGCGGAAGGTACTGCGCCATTCGGTGCGCGGGCAGGTCCTCGACGCCCTGCGCGCGGCCCTGGTCGACGGGGAGCTCGTACCGGGGGAGATCTACTCCGGCCCGGCGCTGGGGGAGCGCTTCGGCGTCTCCGCGACCCCCGTGCGCGAGGCGATGCAGCAGCTGGCCGTCGAGGGAGCGGTGGAATGCCTCCCGAACCGGGGCTTCCGCGTCCTGTCGCGCACCCCGCGGGAACGCGCCGAACTGGCCGAGGTTCGGGCACTGCTCGAAGTCCCGGTCATGCTGCGACTGGCCCGCACCGTGCCCGAAGCCACCTGGCAGGCCCTGCGCCCGGCCGTCGCCGCCACGGCCGAGGCGGCGGCCGGGGGCGACGTGCCGGGTTACGCGGAGGCGGACCGGGCCTTCCACCGGGCGGTGCTCCGGCTGGCCGGCAACGACCAGCTGGTGCAGGTGGCGGAGGAACTCCACCGCCGGGCCCAGTGGCCCCTACCGGGCGCCCCGAGGGTCCGGCAGGCCGACCTCGTCGCGGACGCGGCCGAGCACGCGGCCCTGCTGGAGGCCCTGATCGCCCGTGACCTCCCGGTGGTGGAATCCCTCGTACGGGAGCACTTCGCCGGAGCCTGACCCCTGGGCGGGCGCGGTACGGACGCCCCGCACCGCGGGCCGGCGGGCGGCCTGCGCGGTCGGACGGGCTACACCGCAGGCGCCGGGTGCAGCTGGTCCGCGAGCCAGGTGGGGATGCCGCCCAGCAGGTGGAACAGCCGGCGGGCCTCCGCGCGCAGCCGGGTGGCCTCCGGCTCCGGCTCGGCCTCGGCGAGCGCCGCCAGCGCCGGAGCCGTGCCGATCAGGAACCCCAGGTCCTCCCGGATCCGCAGCGACTCCGCGAACCCCTCGCGGGCCTCGGCCACCTCGCCGTCCCGCAGGGCCAGCGCGGCCAGGTGTCGGAAGGTGAACGACAGCAGCAGGGTGTCCCCGTGTGCCTCGGCCCCCGCGTGGGCGCGCCGGTAGGCCGGCCGCGCCGACTGCGGGGCGTCCGCGAGGTGCTCGGCCACCAGGCCGCGGCGGAAATCCAGCAGCGGACGGGTCCGGGAGCCCGGTGACAGCAGGGCGGCCGCCCGGCCCAGCGCGGAGCGGGCCTCGTCGGCCCGGTCGCGCACGCCCAGTACGGTCGCGGCGTAGGCCAGCTGGCCCCGCTCGCACGCCGCCGCGCCCCGGTCGTCGTCGTCCTGGGCGACCGCCTCGGCGACCCGGAGCGCGTCCTCGGCCTCCGCCCAGCCCTGGCCCGTGAACAGACAACGCTCCACCAGCAGCGCGGTGCGCTGCACGGCGGCGGCAGCCTGGCCCGCCCCGCCGACGCGGGGCGTCAGCAGCGCCGCCGCGTCGGTCCAACAGCCGCGCGAACGCAGCCGCCATATCGCCCGCTGGAGGGGGTCGTCCCCCCCGGTGGAACCGGCACCCGACATGGCGGTGTCCGCCACATTGCCCTCCCCAAAGCAATCAAGCAGCACATGGTTGAGCCCTGGGGCGAAATGAGAGCACGGATCGCGGGCTCCGGCCAAGGGGTCGGGTGAACTCTTTCACAAAGTCCGGACGGATCATCAGCGCCGCCCGCCGCGCCGCGGCGGGCGGCGGAGCGGATCTCCTCAGCTCATGCGCAGTGCCAGGAAGAAATCGAGCTTGTCCTCCAGCCGGGAGAGGTCCCGCCCCGTCAACTGCTCGATTCGCCCGACCCGGTAGCGCAGCGTGTTGACGTGCAGGTGCAGGCGGGTCGCGCAGCGGGTCCAGGAGCCGTCGCAGTCGAGGAAGGCCTCCAGGGTCGGGATGAGCTCCGCCCGGTGGCGCCGGTCGTAGTCGCGTAGCGGGTCCAGCAGTCGGGCGGTGAAGGCGCGGCGCACGTCGTCCGGCACGAACGGCAGCAGCAGCACGTGCGAGGCGAGCTCGTGGTGGCCCGCCGCGCAGACCCGGCCCGGCCGGGCCGCCGCGACCCGGCGGGCGTGCCGGGCCTCCTCCAGCGCCCCGCGCAGCCCTTCGGCGGAGTGCACGGCCGCGCTGACGCCCAGCGTGAGCCGGCCGTCGTCGGCCAGGCCGGCCGCCAGGGGGTCCCGTACGGTCGCCAGCAGCTCGTCGGCGTGCAGGGCCGAATCCGGTCCCTTGTCCTCACCGGCATCCCCGGACAGCGACGGCAGCGGCACCAGCGCGATGGCCTCGTCACCCGCGTGGGCCACCGCGATCCGGTCGGAAGGCTCCGGGCCCGAGACCGAGGGGTCGACGAGGATCTCCTCCAGGAGCGACTGGGCGACCGGGCCGCCGGGGATGTCCCCACTGTCCCAGTCCACCCGGGCCACCACGACCTGCCAGTGCGGTGCGGCACCCAGCCCGGGCAGCAGCACCGGGGCCGCGACCCGCAGACGGGCGGCGATCTCGGCGGGCGCGGCACCCGTCTGGACCAGCTCCAGGACCTCCTGCGCGAGGCGGCGGCGCACGGTCCGGGCGGCGTCGCGCCGGTCGCGTTCCACGGCGATCAGCTGGGTGACGCCCTGCAGCAGGTCCAGGCGCTCGGCCGGCCAGTCGCCGGCGTCCGCCTCGACGGCCAGCAGCCAGTCGGACAGCACGGTCTCGCGCACGTCGCGGGCGGCCGGGCCGGCCGCGCCGCGGCCGTGTCCCCTGATCGGGAAGAGCGAGTAGGTAATACCCTGGATGGAGATCCGGTGCGGTCCCCTGCGGCCCGTCCGGACCGCCGCGAGGTGCTCGCCCGCCAGCGCTGCGCAGATGCCCGGCGCCAGCGGCTCTCCCGCTCCGGCGATCTGCCGGCCGGTGGGGGACAGGACCCAGGCCCGGAGGTCGAGGTCGGTGGTGAGGAGATCCAGCACCACATCGGGTCCGCCTCCTGCCGGACCCGATGTCATCAGGCGGCGGTGGCGGTCCACGACGGCCGCCAGGTCCCCGGCACGCTCGCCCGAGACCTGCCGCACGACGTATTCCGTGATCGTGGCGAATGCAACGTCCTCGTTCACTGCGAACAGCGGCAGCCGGTTGCGCACACAGGCCGAAACGAGATCGTCCGGGATGTCGCCCAGCTCCGCCTCGCCCGCCGCCAGCCCCGCGACGCCGGCGCCCGCGAGGATTCGTACGAACGGCTCGGAGTCGGCCGAATTTCGCCGCCACGCCAGGCCGGTGAGGACCAGTTCGCCCCCGGACAGGTACCGGCTGGGATCACGCAGGTCGGTCGTCATGACCCCGCGGACCGTACGGTCGAGTTCGTCCTCGCCGCCGAGCAGCCGCAGCCCCAGCGCCTCGGTCTCCAGCAGTGCGCGCAGCCGCATGATGTCGCCGCCGATCTGTCTCGAATGTTGCCGTTGGAAATCGGGCAGGTCGTCGCATCCTGCCTTTCATACGAATCTACAAGACGAGGGAGGCCGTCAGCCAACTCCTTCATGGTTTCGGTGACTGCACCCGGGGGACGGGCGGCTTGTGTACTGAGTCCACACCGCGTTAACAGCACGTGAACGACCAGTCGAGGGCCATTGGGCCTCCTGGCTTGAAGTGAACGACCCGATTAAGAAGAAGAGAGCCGACATGGACTTCCTTCGCCCCGCCAGCTGGGAGGAGGCGCTCGCCGCTAAGGCCGAGTACCCCACAGCTGTGCCGATTGCGGGTGGCACCGACATCATGGTCGAGATCAACTTCGACCACCGCCGTCCGGAGTACCTCCTTGACCTCAACCGCATCGAGCTGCTGCGGGAGTGGGAGGTAGGCGAGGAGGTCACCACGCTCGGCGCCTCCGTCCCGTACACCCAGATCATGGAGAACCTGCGGCCCACCCTGCCGGGTCTCGCGCTCGCCTCGCACACGGTCGCGTCCCCGCAGATCCGCAACCGCGGTGGTGTCGGCGGCAACCTCGGCTGCGCCTCGCCCGCCGGTGACTCCCACCCCGCCCTGCTGGCCGCCGGCTGCGAGGTCGAGGTCGAGTCCGTACGCGGCTCGCGCATGATCCCGATCGACGAGTTCTACACCGGCGTCAAGCGCAATGCGCTGGCCGCCGACGAGCTCATCAAGACGGTCCACATCAAGAACGCCACGGGCCCCCAGCAGTACTCGAAGGTCGGCACCCGCAACGCGATGGTCATCGCGGTGTGCGGTTTCGGCCTCGCCCTGCATGCCGACACCCGCACCGTGCGTACGGGCATCGGTTCGGCCGCCCCGACCCCGGTCCGGGCCAAGGCCGCCGAGGAGTTCCTCGACGCCGCGCTCGAAGAGGGCGGTTTCTGGGACAACGGCAAGGTCATCACCCCGTCGATCGCCAAGCAGTTCGGTGAGCTCGCCTCCGCGGCGTGCAACCCGATCGACGACGTCCGTGGCACGGCGAAGTACCGCCGTCACGCGGTCGGCATCCTCGCTCGCCGCCAGCTCGTCTGGACCTGGGAGCAGTACCGCGGCACGAACGGCCGCTCGCTTGAAGGGGCTGCGTAATCATGCGCGTCAATTTCACCGTCAACGGTCGTCCGCAGGAAGCCGACGACGTCTGGGAGGGCGAGTCCCTTCTCTACGTGCTGCGTGAGCGCCTGGGTCTTCCCGGCTCCAAGAACGCCTGCGAGCAGGGCGAGTGCGGTTCGTGCACGGTGCGCCTCGACGGCGTGCCGGTCTGTTCCTGTCTGGTGGCCGCCGGCCAGGTCGAGGGCCGCGACGTCGTGACCGTCGAGGGTCTGGCCGATTTCGCCAAGCAGCGCGAGGAGCACGGCCACGGCTGCGGCACCGGCGCGTGCGGCGGCGGCAAGGGCGTGTCCACGGACGAGGCCAAGCAGTGGTCCGCCAAGGGCACCGACTCGCAGACCGGTGAGGGCGTCGAGCTCTCCAGCATCCAGCAGGCGTTCATCGACGCCGGCGCCGTCCAGTGCGGCTTCTGCACCCCGGGTCTGCTGGTCCAGGCCGACGCCCTCCTGGAGCAGAACGCCGACCCGTCCGACCAGGACATCCGTGAGGCCCTGTCCGGCAACCTCTGCCGCTGCACGGGCTACGAGAAGATCCTCGACGCGGTCCGCCTCGCGGCCGCCCGTCAGGGAGAGGCGGTCTGATCATGGCTCAGAACACCCGCACCGTGGGTACGCCGACGAACGTCACCCAGAAGCACAACAAGGGCGGCATCGGCGAGTCCACGCTGCGCCCGGACGGCACCCTGAAGGTCACCGGCGAGTTCGCGTACTCCTCGGACATGTGGCACGAGGACATGCTGTGGGGCCAGACCCTGCGCAGCACCGTCGCCCACGCCGAGATCGTCTCCATCGACATTTCCGAGGCGCTCGCCATGCCGGGCGTCTACTCGGTGCTGACGTACGACGACCTGCCGGCCGCGATGAAGAACTACGGCCTGGAGATCCAGGACACCCCGGTCCTCGCCAACGGCCGGGTACGCCACCACGGTGAGCCGGTCGCCCTCGTCGCCGCCGACCACCCGGAGACCGCACGCCGCGCGGCCGCCAAGATCAAGATCGACTACAAGGAGCTGCCGCTCGTCACGGACGAGGCCTCCGCCCTCGCCGCCGACGCGCCGCTGATCCACCCGGGCCGCGACGACCACCACGCCGGTCACGTCCCGCACCCGAACATCGTGCACCGCCAGCCGATCATCCGCGGCGACGTGGCGGAGGCCCGCAAGCGCGCCGACGTCATCGTCGAGGGCGAGTACACCTTCGGCATGCAGGACCAGGCCTTCCTCGGCCCGGAGTCCGGTCTCGCCGTGCCCTCCGAGGACGGCGGTGTCGACCTCTACGTCGCCACCCAGTGGCTGCACTCGGACCTCAAGCAGATCGCCCCCGTCCTCGGCCTGCCCGAGGAGAAGGTACGCATGACGCTCTCCGGCGTCGGCGGTGCCTTCGGCGGCCGCGAGGACATCTCCATGCAGATCCACGCCTGCCTGCTGGCCCTCGCGACCAACAAGCCGGTCAAGATCGTCTACAACCGCTTCGAGTCCTTCTTCGGCCACGTGCACCGCCACCCGGCGAAGCTCTGGTACGAGCACGGTGCCACCAAGGACGGCAAGATCACGCACATGAAGTGCAGGATCGTGCTCGACGGCGGTGCGTACGCCTCGGCCTCCCCGGCCGTCGTCGGCAACGCGTCCTCCCTCTCCGTCGGCCCGTACGTCATCGACGACGTCGACATCGAGGCGGTCGCCCTCTACACGAACAACCCGCCCTGCGGCGCGATGCGCGGCTTCGGCGCCGTCCAGGCCTGCTTCGCCTATGAGGCCCAGATGGACAAGCTCGCGGCGAAGCTGGGCATGGACCCGGTCGAGTTCCGCCAGCTGAACGCCATGGAGATGGGCACGATCATGCCCACCGGCCAGGTCGTGGACTCCCCGGCGCCGGTCGCCGAGCTGCTGCGCCGGGTCAAGGCCCGCCCGCTGCCGCCGGAGCGCCAGTGGGAGACCGCAGGCGAGGGCGCGGACGTCCGCGCGCTGCCGGGCGGCCTGTCGAACACCACCCACGGCGAGGGCGTCGTCCGCGGCGTCGGCTACGCGGTCGGCATCAAGAACGTCGGCTTCTCCGAGGGCTTCGACGACTACTCCACCGCGCGCGTCCGCCTGGAAGTCATCAACGGCGAGCCCGTCGCGATGGTCCACACGGCGATGGCGGAGGTCGGCCAGGGCGGTGTCACCGTCCACGCACAGATCGCCCGCACCGAGCTCGGCGTCACCCAGGTGACCATCCACCCGGCCGACACGCAGGTCGGCTCCGCCGGTTCCACGTCCGCCTCGCGGCAGACGTACATGACCGGTGGCGCCGTGAAGAACACCTGCGAGCACGTCCGCGAGGCGCTGCTGGAGATGGGCCGCCGCAAGAACGGCTCCTACCACCCGGCCTGGGCCCACGCCGAGCTCCTCCTGGAGGGCGGCAAGGTCGTCACCGACGGCGGCGAGGTCCTCGCGGACATCGCCGACATCCTGGAGGACGAGGCGATCGACCTCGAGCTGGAGTTCCGCCACCGTCCGACGGTCGCCTTCGACCTGAAGACCGGCCAGGGCGACGGCCACGTCCAGTACACCTTCGCCGCCCACCGTGCGGTCGTCGAGGTGGACACCGAGCTCGGCCTGGTCAAGGTCGTCGAGCTTGCGACCGCCCAGGACGTGGGCAAGGCCCTCAACATGCTCTCCGTGGTCGGCCAGATCCAGGGTGGTACCACCCAGGGCCTCGGCGTGGCGGTCATGGAGGAGATCATCGTGGACCCGAAGACCGCGAAGGTGCGCAACCCCTCCTTCACGGACTACCTGATCCCGACCATCCTCGACACCCCGACCATCCCGGTCGACGTCCTGGAGCTCGCCGACCCGAACGCGCCGTACGGCCTTCGCGGTCTGGGCGAGGCCCCGACCCTGTCGTCCACCCCGGCCGTCCTCGCGGCGATCCGGCAGGCGACCGGGCTGGAGCTCAACAAGACCCCGATCCGTCCGGAAGCCCTCACCGGGACCCTCTAGGACGGACCCGGTCCGGGGGCCGCGAGGCCCCCGGACCCCCTCGGACTCTCCGGGCGGTGTGACTCGGGAACGTCACACTTCACCGCCGCACCGCCCGGAGCACCTACGAAGCACCGCACCGCTCGCGGTCCCTTCAGCCGGCAGTACCCCTGCGAAACCCCCCCCCGTAGTACCAGCGGTCACCCCGCACTACCCGCAGTACACGCAGTGAACATTCGCGTCGCCTCGGGCCGTCACCCCGGGTCGTGCAGCCAAACGCACCATCCCAAATCCCGCAATCTCCAATCCCCAAGCGGGTGCCCCTTTGAACCTTGGGAGTTAGGCACCATGACCCAGTCGTCAGTGGAGTCCAAGACCACCGCGGAGGAAGCCGGAGACGGCTCCCCCACTCCGGCGGGCAGCTCTTGGCTCGACCGCTACTTTCACATAACCCACAGAGGATCCAACGTCGGCAACGAGGTTCGTGGCGGTATCACGACCTTCATGGCCATGGCGTACATCCTCCTGCTCAACCCGCTGCTCCTGTCGGGCAAGGACGTCGCCGGCACGTCGATGCAGGCCTCGGCCATCATCACCGCCACGGCGTTCGCGGCGGCCGTCACGACGCTCCTCATGGGCTTCGTCGGCAAGGTCCCGCTGGCCCTCGCCGCCGGACTCTCCGTCTCCGGCGTGCTCGCCTCGCAGGTGGCCCCCCAGATGACCTGGCCGCAGGCCATGGGCATGTGCGTGGTCTACGGTGTCGTGATCTGTCTCCTGGTCGTCACCGGCCTCCGAGAGATGATCATGAATGCGATCCCCCTCGCGCTCAAGCACGCGATCACCATGGGCATCGGCATGTTCGTCGCCCTGATCGGCCTGGTGAAGGCCGGCTTCGTCGGCCGCGGGCCCGAGCAGGGCCCCCCGCTGCAGCTCGGCTCGGTCGGTGAGCTCGCCGGCTGGCCCGTCCTGATCTTCTGCCTCACCCTGCTCGCGATCTTCATGCTGCAGGCCCGCAAGATCCCCGGCGCGATCCTGATCGGCATCGTCGGCGGCACCGTCGTCGCGGCCATCGTGAACGCCGTCGCGAACATCGACCCCAAGGCCTGGCGCAGCGGCCCGCCGGAGCTGTCCGGCTCCGCGGTCTCGATGCCCGACTTCTCGCTCTTCGGCGACGTCTCGTTCGGCGGCTGGGGCGACGTCGGCTACATGACGGTCGGCATGATCGTCTTCACCCTGGTGCTGGCGGGCTTCTTCGACGCGATGGCCACCATCATCGGTGTCGGCACCGAGGCGAAGCTGGCCGACGACAAGGGCCGCATGCCGGGCCTGTCCAAGGCACTCTTCATCGACGGCGCCGGCGGCGCCATCGGCGGCGTCTCGGGCGGCTCCGGCCAGACGGTGTTCGTCGAGTCCGCGACCGGTGTCGGCGAGGGTGCCCGCACGGGTCTCGCCTCGGTCGTGACCGGCCTGTTCTTCGCGGCCTGCCTCTTCTTCACCCCGATCACGCAGATCGTCCCGGGTGAGGTCGCCTCGGCGGCCCTGGTGGTCATCGGCGCGATGATGATGCAGAACGCCCGCCACGTGGACTGGGCCGACAGCGCGACGGCGATCCCGGTCTTCCTGACCGTCGTGATCATGCCGTTCACCTACTCGATCACGGCCGGCGTCGCCGCCGGTGTGCTCTCCTACGTCGCCATCAAGGTCGCTCAGGGCAAGGCCCGGGAGATCGGCGGCTTCATGTGGGCGCTGACCGGCATCTTCGTCGTCTTCTTCGCCCTGCACCCGATCGAGGGCTGGCTCGGGGTCGGCTGACCCCGGGCACGGACGGTCCGGGTCGCCCGCCGACCCGGACCGTCCGCTCCGCAGTGAAACCGCACCTGCGCGTACCCGATACTGGAACCGAATCCTCCGAGGAGGCCGCACATGCTGGACATCGCCGACGAGCTGAACCGGTGGGTACGGCAGGGACGTGACTTCGCCGTCGCGACGGTCGTGGCGGTCGGCGGCAGCGCGCCCCGGCAGCCCGGTGCCGCCCTCGCCGTCGACAGCGAGGGCACGGCCATCGGCTCGGTCTCCGGCGGGTGTGTGGAGGGTGCGGTGTACGAGCTGTGCCGGCAGGCGCTGGAGGACGGCGAGACCGTTCAGGAGCGCTTCGGCTACAGCGACGACGATGCCTTCGCGGTGGGGCTGACCTGCGGTGGGATCATCGACATCCTGGTCACCCCGGTTCCTGCGGGCTCACCCGCGCGCGCGGTGTTCGAGGCCGCGCTGGCCGCCGCCTCCCGCGGCGAGGCCGCCGCGCTGGCCCGGGTGGCCGAGGGGCCCGCCGAGCTGATGGGCCGCGCCGTGCTCGTCCGTACCGAGGGGCCCTTCGAGGGTGGCCTCGGCGGACACCCGGAGCTGGACCGCACCGTCGCCGAGGAAGCCCGCGCCATGCTGGACGCCGGCCGGACCGGTGTGCTGGAGATCGGCGCCGACGGCGGGCTCTGCGGAGAGCCGCTGAAGGTCCTCGTCGAGGCCAGCGTGCCGCCGCCGCGGATGATCGTCTTCGGCGCCATCGACTTCGCCTCCGCGCTCGTGCGGATCGGCGCCTTCCTCGGCTACCGGGTGACCGTCTGCGATGCGCGGCCCGTCTTCGCGACGAAGAACCGCTTCCCCGAGGCCGACGAGATCGTCGTGGACTGGCCGCACCGCTACCTCGAGAGGACCGAGGTCGACGGCCGGACCGTGTTGTGCGTGCTCACCCACGACGCCAAGTTCGACGTCCCGCTCCTGGAGCTGGCCCTGAGGCTGCCCGTCGCCTACGTCGGGGCCATGGGCTCCCGCCGCACACACGAGGACCGCAACCAGCGGCTGCGCGCCGTCGGCGTCACCGAGCTCGAACTGGCCCGGCTGCGCTCCCCGATCGGCCTCGACCTCGGCGCCCGCTCCCCGGAGGAGACCGCGCTGTCCATCGCCGCGGAGATCGTCGCCAACCGCCGCGGCGGCAGCGGCGCGGCCCTGACCGGCGCGCACATCCCCATCCACCCGGACGCCGCGAACACGGTGGTCGACAGGATCGGCTCCGTCGCTTGAAGGAGTGAGGGCGGAAGGTGAGAAAAGGGCGCACCCTGTGGGGGTTGCGCCCTTCCGGCGTTCCCCCTATTTTACCCGCCGGTAATCGGAGGCCTCTCCATCCCTTCCTCACAACGGAGTTGAGCGGATGTTGCGTACCGTGCGAATCCTGGGCGTGCTGGCCGCGGCCGCCCTGCTGACCGCCTTCGCGCCCTCCCCGGAGGTCCCGGCCGCCCCGGCGGGCGGCCTGCGCGAGGTGCTCTTCGTGGGGAACAACTGGGAGGGGACGGCCGATGTCCTCGCCTCCACCGGTGACCTCGCCAAGGTCGGCCGGATCGACGTGATCCCCGACCGGGCGGAGCGGCTCCGCGAGATCTACCTCAACCCCGTGAAGCTCGCCTTCTTCCTCGGCATCCGGGAAAGCGCCGGTGAGGGCCACGACCAGTTCGTCGACGACATGTTCACCACCCCGGACGGTTCCGCGGTCGTCGCGTCCCGCCCCAGCTTCGCCGACGTCGTCTCCATCGACCTGACCTCCGGGCGGATCAACTGGCGCTTTCCGGTGTCCGGTTACCGCTCCGACCACATGGCGGTCTCCCCGGACGGGACCCGCATCGCCGTCTCGGCCTCCACCTCCAACACGGTGCACGTCCTGGACATCGCCACCGGGCGGCAGATCGGTTCCTTCCGCACCGGCGACAAGCCGCACGAGAACACCTTCACCCGCGACGGCCGCCACCTGTGGAACAGCTCCATCGGTGAGGTGAACACGGCCCTCGACGCGCCCTGGCTGGACTGGACGAAGGGCGACCGGAAGATCACCGTGGTCGACGCCCAGACCTTCCGCACCGTCCGGGTGATCGACATGCGGGAGCGGCTGGACGCCTTCGGCCGCCGGGACCTGTCCGACTCCGTACGCCCTGTGTCCTTCAGCCCCGACGAGTCGAAGCTCTACTTCCAGGTCTCCTTCTTCGGCGGCTTCCTGGAGTACGACGTGGCCACCGACCGCATCACCCGCCTCAAGGAGCTCCCCGCCAACCCGGCCACCAGTACCAACCGCACCACCTGGGTCAACGACTCCCGCCACCACGGCATGTCGATGAGTCCCGACGGGGCCAAACTCTGCATCGCGGGAACCATGGACGACTACGCGACCGTCGTGGACCGTGCCACCCTCACCGAAGGGCCGCTCGTGCCCGCCGCGAAGCCCTACTGGGCCACGGTCTCCGGCGACGGGACGGCCTGTGTGATCTCCGAGAGCGGCACCGACCGGGTCACGGCCATCGACTTCGCCACCGGCGCCAAGCGGGTGTCCGTACCCGTAGGCGACCACCCCCAGCGCATCCGGCTCGGCCACGTGCCGGCCGCCTGGACTGGTCCGGCCGGCCGCTGAGCGGGCCGTCCGGACCGACGGAAGCACGGCTGGAACCGGCCGAACGCGCAGATCAAGCCATTATGGTGTGACTGGTCCACGATGACCGATTAGTCTCGCGATCATGGTGGACATCCGTGAGGTACCCGAGGCCGACATCGACCGTGCCCTGGAGCTCGCCTACCTGGTCTTCCACGACCGGCCCGAGAGGCAGGTCAGGGAGCGGCACCACGCGCTGCTCGCGCGCTGCGACCGGATCGGTGCCTACGACGGGGACGCCCTGGTCGGCTTCATGGCCGCGCACGACTTCCGGCTCTCGGTGCCCGGCGCGGACCTGCCCTGCCCCGGGCTCACCTTCGTCTGCGTCGCGCCCACCCATCGGCGCCGCGGCGTGCTCACCGGCATGATGGCGCGGATGATGCGGCGCGCCCGCCACTCCGGCTGCCCGATCGCCGCGCTGTGGGCCTCGGAGGCCGCGATCTACGGCCGCTTCGGCTACGGCGGCGCCACCACCGGCGCCACCGTGGAGATCGACTCCACCCGGCCGCTGGCCCTGCGCATCGACCCGGACCGGCGCCCGTTGCGGCTCGTCGACCCGGCGGACGCGCTCGACGTCATCGCCCCCTTCCACGAGGCCACCCGCGCCGGCCGGCCCGGCCGCCCCCGCCGCAGCCCCGAACGCTGGCGCGAAGAGTGGCTCACCGAACAGGACGAGGAGGACGAGGAGCTGAGCCCGCCCAGGATCATCGTCCTGGGCGATCCGGGCGAGCCCATCGCCGGTTACGTCGTCTACCGCACCAAGCCGGAGGGCGACGCCCCCGCCACCCGCACCCCGGGCCTGGTCCGGGTCGACGAACTGGAGGCGGACACGCCGGCGGTGGCCGCCGCCCTCTGGGAGTGCCTGGCCTCCCTCGACCTCACGGGCAAGGTCCGCGCATGGGGCCGCCCGGTCGACGACCCGCTGCTGCACTTCGCCGCCGACCGGGACCAGGTACGGGTCACCGCCCAGTTCCCGGCGCTCTGGCTGCGCCTGGTCGACGTACGCGCGGCGCTGACCGCGCGGTCCTGGGCCGCACCGGTCGAACTGGTGCTGGAGGTCCGCGACGCACGGCTGCCCGACAATGCCGGGCGCTTCCGCCTCAAGGCCGGGCCGCACGGGGCGGCGTACGGTCCCACGGACGGCCCCGCCGACCTGGCCCTCGACGTGCGCGAGCTGGCCGCCTGCTACCTGGGCGGGACCCGGGTCGCCGAGCTGGTCGCCGCCGGTCTGGTCCAGGAGCGCACCCCCGGAACGGCCGCGGCCCTGGACGACGCCCTGCGCACGCCCGTACTGCCGCACACGGCGGACGAGTTCTGAGCAGGGAAGCGGCGGCAGACACGGACCGCCCCCGCCGCGGGACTCACGCGGGCGGGCGCAGCCGCGCGGCGGCCATGCCGAAGCCGGAACCGAGCACCGCGCCGACGAGGCCGCCACCGGGCCGCTCCAGATCCTCCGGCCGGTAACGGCGGATCGTGGCGTGCCAGTTGAGGACCCCCGCGTGCCAGTCGCGGAGTTCTCCCACGTACGCGTCCAGGGCGGCCCGCGCCCCGGCCCCGAGGCGGAAGTCGTCGCAGAGCACCGGCAGCTGGTTCGCCACGATGTGCTCGAACTCCTCGGTGCGACGGGTCATCAGCGCATGGCAGATGTGCAGGGCCTCCGGGTAGCCGATGTCGAAGAAGTTCTGGGTCACCAGGATGTGGTTGTGGACCTCGCCCTCGAACTCCACCTCCTTCTGGTAGGAGTAGATGTCGTTGGCCAAGCAGGCCGCGTCCGCGACGGCGTTCTCCAGCGAGCGGACGGTCCCCGAGGCGTAGATCTCCCCGGGGATGCCCCGGCCCTCGTGCCCCAGCCGGCACAGGTACATGGTGAGCTGGCTGCCGAAGGTGCGCCGGCGCATCTCCGCGTAGTCCACCGGGTCCGGAATGCGGTGGTGGACGGCGTTGTCCACCTCCCAGAGCCAGCTCTCCAGCATGTCCACCACCGTCGCGCGGAACTCGGCGCGCTGCTCCACCGACATGCCGGCGCCGGTGCGCACCCACAGGTCGGCGAGGCCCCGTTCCAGCGCGGTCGACGGCGACGGCTGCTCGGCGTGGTCGACGGGCATCATGGCGATCAGCCCGGCCGTGGCCGCCTTGGCCGCCGCCGGGTTCCTGGTCTGCGCGAACACCACCGGGTAGTAGTCGTCCGCGTACGTGCCCCAGGTCAGCCAGCAGGCGTTGAGGGCGAGTTCGCCGGGAGTGGCGTCCGGGTCGATCCCGGCCGAGCAGACCGCGAAGTCGTAGCCGCGCAGCTTCTCCTCGGTCCAGATCGCCGAACCGGGGTCGTCCGGCTGCGGATCCAACAGGCCCGTCCGACGGGCCCAGGCCACCGACTCCTCCCGGGCGTGCGCCAGATGAGGGCTCAGCGTGAGCCGGTGGGGCATGTAGATCTCCGGGATGACGGAGGGCCCGGTCCGCTGGAAGGGGACGTGGGTGAAGGAGCGGCGGCGCAGTTCCATCGAGCGCCGGTTGAAGACCGACCGCAGGTCGAGGGCGCTGGTGCCGAGTCCGGACGGCATGAAGGGAAGCGAGGCCGGGGCGGTCGCCCTGGCCTCCTTGTTCATGTAGCGGCTGGAGACCATGTGCCACTCGTGTCCGCCGGACTGCCAGTCCTGGAGGCCCTTGGCGTAGGCGAGGACGGCCGCGATCTCGTCCGGTTCGAGTGATAAGTCGATGAAGAGCTGGGGCAGTTCGTGCAGGGCGGTCTGTTCGAACTGCTGGAGGCGGGAGGTGAGAAGGTCGTTGGAGGCCTCCGCGGCCTCCTGCGTGGTGCAGCCGAGGAACGTCTCCAGGACGAGGACGGCGTTGGAGAGTTCGCCCTCGTCGGTGACCTCCCGCTCGTAGCTGAAGAGGTCGTTCCTGATGTGGACCGCGTCGGAGAAGGCGTCCCGCAGCACGCCCAGCGGGCGCGAGTGCGCGACGCGCGCCGGGACCTCGGCGGCGACGTACTCGACCAGCCCGGCCGACCAGGGGGCGCCGCCCACCTTGCGGCGCATCTCGATGTACTCCAGGGGGTTGGCCACCCGCCCGATGTCGATATTGGCGAGCTCCCACATCGATTCGTCGAGGAGGTTCTTGGTGGACGTGGAGAACCGTTCCCGCCAGTCCGCCGACATCGAGGGAACGGTTCGCCGCCACAGGTCGGCGAGGCCGGCCTCCACGGGATTGGTGGGTTCGGGAAAGCCGTCGGCCAGGTTCATCGGCATGAAGGCGGCCAGCCGGTCGAGGTACGCCTTGGCGCCGACGCGGTCCTGCGAGCGCTTGAAGGTCTCCAGGAAGTGGTCGTCGAAGAAGAACACCCACACGTACCAGTCGGTGACCAGCGACAGCGCCTCGGCGTCGCAGTCGGGGTGGGTGTACGAGCAGAGCAGGGCGTAGTCGTGCGAGTCGAGGTCGCTCTCCTCCCAGACGCCGGACCCCTCCAGCATCGCGAGGCCGCGCGCCCACTGCTTGGCGTGGACCCTCGCCTCCTCCAGGTGGGGGTTGAGTCGCGCCGGATACGGCACGTAGAAATCCGGCAGTCGGAACGGCTGCGTCACGGCGTGGTAGGCCCTTCGTCCAAAGGAGCGGGGGCCGTTGGACCGGCCCCCGCAAGAGATCAGCAGGGCCCTACCCGCGGTGTCCACGGGCCAAGGCGGAGTTCACCGCATCAGGTGACGGAGGCGTCATGCGGCCCGGCGAGCCCCTGGACGCGGTACCGGGCGGCGATCACCGCGGTGCTGCGCGCCCGCCCCCGGACACGGCGAAGGCCGTCCCCTCCGCCCACCGAAGCGGGCCGGGAGACGGCCTTCGCCGTGTCCGGGGGCGGCCGGCGGACTACTCCGCCTCACCCTCCAGGTTGCCCTCGGTGTCCAGGTACACCTGGCGCAAGGACTCCAGGATCTGCGGGTCCGGCTTCTCCCACATGCCGCGGGACTCCGCTTCCAGGAGGCGCTCCGCGATGCCGTGCAGGGCCCACGGGTTGGCCTCCTCCAGGAAGGCGCGGTTGACCGGGTCCAGGACGTACGTCTCGGTGAGCTTGTCGTACATCCAGTCCGCGACCACGCCCGTGGTGGCGTCGTAGCCGAACAGGTAGTCCACCGTGGCCGCCAGCTCGAAGGCGCCCTTGTAGCCGTGGCGCCGCATCGCCTCGATCCACTTCGGGTTCACCACGCGGGCCCGGAAGACGCGCGAGGTCTCCTCGACCAGGGTGCGGGTCCTGACCGTCTCCGGGCGGGTGGAGTCGCCGATGTACGCCTCCGGAGCCGTGCCCCGCAGGGCACGGACCGTGGCCACCATGCCGCCGTGGTACTGGAAGTAGTCGTCGGAGTCCGCGATGTCGTGCTCGCGGGTGTCCGTGTTCTTCGCCGCGACCGTGATCCGCTTGTAGGCCGTCTCCATCTCGTCCCGGGCGGGGCGCCCTTCCAGGCCGCGGCCGTAGGCGTAGCCGCCCCACACCGTGTACACCTCGGCCAGGTCGGCGTCCGTACGCCAGTCGCGGGAGTCGATCAGCTGGAGGATGCCCGCCCCGTACGTGCCCGGGCGCGAACCGAAGATGCGGGTCGTCGCGCGGCGCTCGTCACCGTGCAGGGCCAGGTCAGCCCGGGCATGCGCGCGCACGTAGTTCTCGGAATCCGGCTCCTCCAGCGAGGCCGCGAGCCGCACCGCGTCGTCCAGCAGGCCGATCACGTGCGGGAACGCGTCACGGAAGAAGCCCGAGATGCGCAGTGTCACATCGATGCGGGGCCGGCCCAGCTCCGCGAGCGGGATCGCCTCCAGCCCGGTCACACGGCGCGAGGCCTCGTCCCAGACCGGGCGGATGCCGAGCAGCGCGAGGACCTCGGCGACGTCGTCGCCGGCCGTGCGCATCGCGCTCGTGCCCCACAGGGACAGGCCGACCGAGGCGGGCCACGCGCCGTTGTCGGCGCGGTACCGCGTGAGCAGGGAGTCGGCCAGGGCCTGGCCCGTCTCCCAGGCGAGCCGCGACGGGACGGCCTTGGGGTCGACCGAGTAGAAGTTGCGGCCCGTCGGCAGGACGTTGACCAGGCCGCGCAGCGGGGAGCCCGAGGGGCCGGCCGGGACGAAACCGCCGTCCAGGGCCGCGACCACGTGGGCGATCTCGTCCGTCGTACCGGCCAGGCGGGGGACCACCTCGCGGGCCGCGAAGGACAGCACCTCCGCGACGTCCACCGGGTGGTCCGCCGCGACCGAGGCCACGGCGCCCGGGGCCCAGCCGGCGTCCTCCATCGCCTGGACCAGGGCGCGGGCCTGCGCCTCGACGTCGTCCGCGGACGTACGGGTGGCCTTCGACTCGTCCAGGCCCAGCGCCTCGCGCAGGCCCGGGAGGGCCGTGGTGCCGCCCCAGATCTGCCGGGCCCGCAGGATGGCGAGGACCAGGTTGACCCGGGCCTCGCCCGTCGGGGCACCGCCCAGGACGTGCAGGCCGTCGCGGATCTGGGCGTCCTTGACCTCGCACAGCCAGCCGTCGACGTGCAGCAGGAAGTCGTCGAAGCCGTCGTCGTCCGGGCGCTCCTCCAGACCCAGGTCGTGGTCGAGCTTCGCCGCCTGGATCAGCGTCCAGATCTGCGCACGGATGGCGGGCAGCTTCGCCGGGTCCATCGCGGAGATCTGGGCGTACTCGTCCAGGTGCTGCTCCAGGCGTGCGATGTCGCCGTACGACTCCGCGCGCGCCATCGGCGGCACCAGGTGGTCGACCAGGGTGGCGTGCACGCGGCGCTTGGCCTGGGTGCCCTCGCCCGGGTCGTTGACCAGGAACGGGTAGATCAGCGGGAGGTCGCCGAGCGCGGCGTCCGGCGCACAGGCGGCGGACAGGCCGGCGTTCTTGCCCGGCAGCCACTCCAGGTTGCCGTGTTTGCCCAGGTGGATCATCGCGTCGGCGCCGAAGCCGCCGTCCTCGGCGCGCGCCTGGATCCAGCGGTACGCGGCGAGGTAGTGGTGCGAGGGCGGCAGGTCGGGGTCGTGGTAGATCGCGATCGGGTTCTCGCCGAACCCGCGCGGCGGCTGGATGAGGACGAGGAGGTTCCCGCGCCGCAGGGCGGCCAGGACGATGTCGCCCTCGGGGTTCGCCGAGCGGTCCACGAACATGCTGCCCGGGGCCTCGCCCCAGTGCTCCTCGACGCTCTCGCGGAGCTCCTCCGGGAGCTCGGCGAACCAGCGCTTGTAGTCGGCGGCCGGGATGCGGACCGGGTTGCGGGCCAGCTGCTCCTCGGTGAGCCAGTCCTGGTCGTGGCCGCCGGCCTCGATGAGCGCGCGGATCAGCTCGTCGCCGTCGCCCGAGACCAGCCCGGGGATCTCGTCGACCGGGCCGAAGTCGTAGCCCTCGGCGACGAGGGTGCGCAGCAGCTCCACCGCGCTGGCGGGGGTGTCCAGGCCGACCGCGTTGCCGATGCGGGAGTGCTTGGTCGGGTAGGCGGAGAGGACGAGGGCGACCTTCTTGTCGCGGCGCTCGATGTGGCGCAGCCGCGCGTGGCGCACGGCGATGCCGGCGACCCGGGCGGCGCGCTCGGGGTCGGCCACGTAGGCGGGCAGGCCGTCCTCGTCGAGCTCCTTGAAGGAGAACGGGACGGTGATCAGACGGCCGTCGAACTCGGGCACGGCGACCTGCGTCGCGGCGTCCAGCGGGGAGAGACCCTCGTCGTTGTCCTCCCAGGCGGCACGGGAGCCGGTCAGGCACAGGGCTTGGAGGATCGGCACGCCGAGACCGGCGAGCGCGCCCGCGTCCCACGACTCGTCGTCGCCGCCCGCCGAGGCGGTGGCGGGCTTGGTGCCGCCCGCCGCGAGGACGGTCGTGACGACCGCGTCCGCGGAACCCAGGGCCGCGACGAGCTCCGGCTCGGGGCTGCGCAGGGAGGAGACGTAGAGGGGGACCGGCCGGGCGCCGTGCGCCTCGATGGCCTCGCACAGCGCGTGCACGAAACCGGTGTTGCCGCTCATCTGGTGGGCGCGGTAGTAGAGCACGGCGATCTCGGGGCCGTCCGTCCGCTTCGCGGTGCGCTCCAGAGGGCCCCAGGTGGGGGCGGCGGCGGGCGGCTCGAAGCCGTGCCCGGTGAGCAGGACGGTGTCGGAGAGGAACCGGGCCAGCTGTTCGAGGTTGGCCGGGCCGCCGTGCGCGAGGTAGGCGTGTGCCTCGGCCGCAATGCCGATCGGAACCGTGGAGGCCTCCATCAGCTGCGCGTCCGGAGCCTGTTCGCCGGTCAGGACCACGACCGGGCGGGTCTGCCCCGGGGCCAGCAGCAGGTCCAGTCCGTCCTGCCAGGCCCGGAGGCCGCCGAGGAGGCGTACGACGACCAGGTCGGCCCCGTCGAGGAGGCCGGGGAGGTCGTCGAGGGGGAGGCGGGAGGGGTTGGCGAACCGGAACGGGACGGGGGCGTCCGCCGTGTTCGCCGCGCGAGCGCTGAGCAGATCGGTGTCGGACGTCGACAGCAGCAGGATCATGCGGCGGCAGGCCTTCCTCGGGGTTTCCGCGCCCCGGGCAGTGAGGACAGCGGGAGTTCCTGACTCACCCGGCCCAGTGGCGCTGCCGGGTTCACAGTGGCGGGACCGCGCCGGATTCGCACCGGGCTTCCTCCCATGTCGCCGTCCTCGGCGACGGCGGACCGTATGGGCCGCCGGAAGGTCATCCTAGGTGGCGTTTGCGGTGGTCGGGAGTGGGGGTGGCCGGTGGCACCGCCGGCCGCGGCGAGGGTGGTCGTGTCGGGTGCGGTGGGCTCCGCCGGGTGGGGCGGCCGCGGCGTACCGGTGCGGCGCCGCTGCGGGGGCTCTGCCCCCGGGCCCCCGCGCCTCAAACGCCGGCGCGCCGGAGGGGAGAAGCGCGGGGATTCCGGCTTTCCCGGTCCGCGCGCCTCGCGCGCCGGCGGGGGCCGGACGGGCGCGCCGGGTGACGGAGGGTGGCGGCGGACACAGTTCCGGTGAGGGGAAACGTGGGTATGCTCGCCGCCATGCCCCAGCCCCCCTCCGCCGTGTCGCGGGACGAACCGGTCATACGGGACCGCGGTGACGCCTGTCCCGGCGCGCTCCGGCTCCACGCGGCGGACGACGGACACCTCGCGCGCGTCCGGATCCCCGGCGGGGAGCTGACCGCGCAGCAGGCCGTGCTCCTCGCCTCGGCCGCCGACCGCTTCGGCGACGGGCACCTGGAACTCACCTCCCGCGGCAACGTGCAACTGCGCGGCCTCGCCGACGGCTGCGGCGCCGGACTCGCCCGGCTGCTGGACGGTGCGGGGCTGCTGCCCGCACCCGGCCACGAACGGGTGCGCAACATCGTGGCCACCCCGACTTCGCAGGACGTACTGCCCCGGGTGCGCGAGCTGGACCGGCTGCTGTGCGCGAACACCCGGGTGACCGCGCTGTCCGGCCGCTTCCTGTTCGCCCTCGACGACGGGCGCGGGGACGTGGCCGCTCTCGACCCCGACGTCACCGTGCTCGGGCGACCCGGCGACCGGGCGCTGGTACGCCTCGGAGCAGCGGCCGGAGCCGTGTCCGTCGCCGCGCAGGACGCGCCGCGCGCCGCGCTGCTCGCCGCCGAGTACTTCCTCGACGCCGTGGACGCGGCCGGCACCCGGGCCTGGCGCGTGGCCGAACTGCCCGCCGGACACGCCCTGGACGAAGGGGAGTTCACGGCCCGGCTGGCTGCCGCGGGCATCGACGCGGCCCGCGTCCCCGAGGTGGACTGGCCGTACGCCGCCCCGCCCCGGCCGTGGGGCCGGGGGCCCGGCCCGCGCGGCGACCTGTGCGTTCTGCCCCCGCTGGGCCGGATGAGCACCGGCCAGTGGCGGGTCCTGGCCGAGGTCGCCGGCCACGGCGACGGGCTGCGGGTCACCCCCTGGCGCACCGTCGTGCTCCCGGGCGCCCCCCTTCGCGGCCCGGTCGACGGCCCCGCACTGCTGGAAGAAGCCGGCCTGGTCGTGTCCGCGGGAAGTCCCTGGCAGTCCGTCACCGCCTGTACCGGACGCCCCGGTTGCGCCAAGGCCCGCGCGGACGTACGCGCCGACGCGCACGCCCTCGTGGAGCGGGCGCGGGGGCCGCTGCCCGTGCACTGGTCCGGCTGCGAACGCCGGTGCGGCCACCCGCGCGGAACGCAGTGGGTGGACGCGCTCGCCACCTCCGACGGGTACCGGCTCTCCGTGGACGGGCGCACCCTGCCGCACCGGCCGGACCTGGCGGTCGCCCTGATGGCCGCACGCGAGACCACCTCATCACCCCAGAGTCCGAAGACGCAGTGAAGAAATGAGCGAGTACACCGTGTTTGAGTACGAGAAGGACGGCGCCGCGATCTACCGCCAGTCCTTTGCCACGATCCGCGCCGAGGCGGATCTCTCCGGGCTGCCCGCCTCGGTCGCCCAGGTCGCGGTGCGCATGATTCACGCCTGCGGGATGACCGACCTCCCGCAGGACCTGGGGTACACCCCCGAGGTGGTGCTGCGCGCCCGCGCCGCGCTGGAGGCGGGTGCGCCGATCCTGTGCGACGTCCAGATGGTCGCCAGTGGCGTCACCCGCAAGCGGCTGCCCGCCGACAACGACGTCATCTGCACCCTCTCCGACCCGGCGGTCCCGGAGCTCGCCGGGAGGATGGGCACCACGCGTAGCGCCGCCGCCCTCGAAGTGTGGCGCGAACGCGGCCTGTTGGAGGGTTCCGTGGTCGCCGTGGGGAACGCGCCGACCGCGCTGTTCCGGCTGCTGGAGATGATCGAGGAGGGCGCCCCGCGCCCGGCCGCCGTCATCGGGGTGCCCGTCGGCTTCATCGGCGCCGCCGAGTCCAAGGACGCCCTCGCCGCGCACCCAACCGGTCTCGACCACCTCGTCGTGCGCGGTCGCCGCGGCGGCAGCGCCATCGCCGCGGCCGCCCTCAACGCCATCGCGAGCGTGGCCGAATGAGCGACGCACAGCCGACGGGCCGCCTCTACGGGGTCGGGCTCGGCCCCGGCGACCCGAACCTGATGACCCTGCGGGCCGTCGAGGTGATCGGGGAGGCGGACGTCGTCGCCTACCACAGCGCCCGCCACGGCCGGTCCATCGCACGCGCGATCGCCGCCAAGCACCTGCGCGAGAACCACATCGAGGAGCCGCTGGTCTATCCGGTCACTACCGAGACCACCGACCACCCCGGCGGCTACCAGGGCGCGATGGAGGAGTTCTACGAGGCCGCCGCCGCCCGGCTGGCCGCCCACCTGGACGCCGGCCGTACCGTGGCCGTGCTCGCGGAGGGCGACCCGCTCTTCTACAGCTCGTACATGCACATGCACAAGCGGCTCGCCGACCGGTACGCCACCGAGGTCGTCCCCGGTGTCACCTCCGTCAGCGCCGCCGCCGCCCGGCTCGGCACCCCGCTCGTGGAGGGTGAGGAGGTCCTGACCATCCTCCCCGGCACGCTGCCGGAGGAGGAGCTGACCGCCCGCCTCGCCGCCACCGACTCGGCAGTCGTGATGAAGCTCGGCCGGACCTTCCCCGCCGTACGCGGCGCTATGGAGGCCAGCGGCCGGCTCGCCGAGGCCCGCTACGTCGAACGCGCCACGATGGAGGGTGAGCGCACCGGCGTCCTCGCCGACACCGACCCCGACAGCGTGCCGTACTTCGCCGTCGCCGTGGTGCCCAGCCGCATCGGCAACCCCGGCAGCGTGCCGTCCGGCCCCGGCGAGGTCGTCGTCGTCGGCACCGGCCCGGCCGGCCCGCTGTGGCTGACCCCGCAGACCCAGCGGGCCCTCGCGGACGCCGAGGTACTGGTCGGGTACACCACGTACCTGGACCGGGTGCCCGTCAAGCCGGGTCAGGCACGGCACGGCTCGGACAACAAGGTGGAGTCGGAGCGGGCCGAGTTCGCCCTCGACCTCGCCCGGCGCGGCAGGCGGGTGGCCGTGGTCTCCGGCGGTGATCCGGGCGTCTTCGCCATGGCCACGGCGGTCCTGGAGGTCGCCGGGCAGCCCGCGTACAAGGACGTGCCCGTACGGGTCCTGCCGGGCGTGACCGCGGCCAACGCGGCGGCTGCCGCGGCCGGCGCCCCGCTCGGCCACGACTACGCGACGATTTCGCTGTCGGACCGGCTCAAGCCGTGGGAGGTCATCGCGGAGCGGCTGCGCGCCGCCGCCGCGGCCGACCTGGTCCTCGCCCTCTACAACCCCGGCTCGCGGAGCCGGACCTGGCAGGTGGCCCAGGCCCGCGAGCTGCTGCTGGAACTGCGTTCGCCGTTGACCCCGGTGGTCGTGGCCCGTGACGTGGGCGGCCCCGAGCAGTCGGTGCGGGTCGTCACGCTCGCCGAACTGGAGCCGTCCGAGGTCGACATGCGCACGATCCTGCTGATCGGCTCCTCGCAGACGCAGATCACCGAGCGGCCCGACGGGTCGCGGATCACGTGGACGCCGCGCCGTTACCCGTGACGCGCCGTTACCCGTGACGTGCCAGCCCGGCCGTCGCCGGCCCGGGGTGCCTGCCGCACCCCGGGCCCGCCGTCCTCACGCCCGCCGCCGTAGCCAGCCGAGGGCCGCGGCGGCGGAGTCCGCCTCCGCGACGCCGTCGGGGACCGGCGGACGGCGGACGACGAGGACCGGAATGCCCGCCTCGCGGGCGGCCGTCAGCTTCGGCGCGGTGGCCGAGCCGCCGCTGTCCTTCGTCACCAGGACGTCGATGCGGTGCCGGGCCAGCAGTTCCCGCTCGTCGTCCAGCGTGAACGGGCCACGCGCCAGCAGGACTTCCAGGCGCGGCGGGACCGGCCCGGCCGGTGGGTCCACCGAACGCACCAGGAACCACAGGCCGCCGAGGCCCGCGAAGGTGTGCAGGCCCATCCGGCCGGTGGTCAGGAACACCCGGCCGCCCAGGCCCGGCAGTAGGCCGGCGGCTTCGGCCAGGGAGTCGGCGAACGTCCACGTGTCGCCGGGGCCGGGCTGCCAGCCGGGGCGGCGCAGCGCGAGCAGCGGGACGCCCGAGAGGGCTGCCGCCGCGGCCGCGTTGAAGCTCATGCGCTCCGCGAAGGGATGGGTGGCGTCGACCAGATGGGTGACCCCGTGCGCGCCGATCCAGGCCGCCAGACCTCCGGGCCCGCCGAAGCCGCCGATCCGGGTCCCGCCCGGCGGGAGCACCGGCGAGGCGACCCGCCCGGCCAGCGAGGTCGTCACCCGGTAGGAGGGCTCCCGCGCCAGCGCCTCCGCGAGGTGGCGGGCCTCCGTGGTGCCGCCCAGGATCAGGACGTGCGCCGGGGCGGTGTCAGCAGACATGCCGGTCGCGCTCGGGGGAGTACAGGTGGCTGTCGCGGAACTGCTCCGCGCCGAGCGTACGGCCCACCACGATGACGGCGGTGCGGACCAGACCCGCCTCCTTCACCTGACCCGCGATGTCGGCCAGGGTGCCGCGCAGGACCAGCTCGTCGGGGCGGCTCGCCATCGCCACCACCGCGACCGGGCACTCCGCCCCGTAGTGCGGCAGCAACTCGTCGACCACCCGGTCCACGTAGCGGGTGGCCAGATGCAGCACGAGCAGCGCCCTGCTGCGGCCCAGGGTGGCCAGGTCCTCGCCGGGCGGCATGGGGGTCGCCTGCTGGGCGATCCGGGTGAGGATCACGGTCTGCCCGACGGTGGGCACCGTCAGCTCCCGCTTGAGGGCGGCGGCCGCGGCGGCGAAGGCCGGCACGCCCGGGACGACCTCGTAGGGGATGCCGGCCGCGTCCAGCCGGCGCATCTGCTCGGCGACCGCGCTGAAGATGGACGGGTCGCCGGAGTGCAGCCGCGCCACGTCCTGGCCCGCCCCGTGGGCCCGTACGCACTCGGCGATGATCTCGTCCAGGTTCAGCTGCGAGGTGTCGACGAGGCGGGCGTCCGCCGGGCACTCGGCGAGCAGCTCGCGCGGCACGAGGCTGCCCGCGTACAGGCAGACCGGGGCGGCGGCGAGGGTCCGGGCACCGCGCACCGTGATCAGGTCGGCGGCGCCGGGGCCCGCACCGATGAAGTACACGGTCATGTCTGATCCTTCTCCTTCGTTACCGTCTGGGTTGCCGTCGCCGGCTTGGTCACCGACCACTGGGTGACCGCCATCGCCTGCCGCCAGCCCGTGAAAGCGCCCACCGGCACGGCGTGCGCGACGGCCAGTTTCACCAGGTCGCCCCCGTGGCGCCGGTAGCGCTCGGCGAGGACCGCCTCGGACTCCAGGGTGACCGTGTTCACCACCAGCCGGCCGCCGGGAGCCAGCGCGGCCCACACCGCGTCGAGCAGGCCCGGCGCGGTCAGCCCGCCGCCGATGAACACCGCGTCGGGGGCCGGCAGCCCGGTCAGCGCCTCGGGAGCGGCGCCGACGACCACGCGCAGGCCGGGGACGCCGAGCGCCGCCGCGTTGCGGGTGATCCGCGCGGCCCGCTCCGGGACGCGCTCCACCGCCACCGCACGGCACGACGGGTGTGTGCGCATCCACTCGATGCCGATGGAGCCGGAGCCGCCGCCGATGTCCCACAGCAGTTCGCCGGGGGCCGGGGCGAGCGCGCACAGGGTGGCGGCGCGCACGTGGCGCTTGGTGAGCTGTCCGTCGTGCTCGTACGCGGTGTCGGGCAGGCCGGGGGTGGAGCCGAGGCGCGGCCCGCCGTGGGCCGGATCGCGGAGGCATTCGACGGCGACCACGTTCAGCGGGTCGCCCGGCGCGTGGTCCCAGCCCTCGGCGGTGCCCCCGTACACGTGCTCGCGTTCCGAGCCGAGTTGTTCCAGGACGCGCATCCGGCTCGGGCCGAAGCCCCGCCCGCGCAGCAGGGCGGCGATCTCGCCCGGGGACGCGGCACCGGCGCTGAGCACGAGCACCCGGCGGCCGTCGTACAGCGCGGCCGCGAGCCGGTCCACCGGACGGCCCACCACGGTGACGACCTCGGTGTCCTCCAGCGGCCATCCCAGGCGGGCGCAGGCGTAGGAGACGGACGAGGGGTGCGGGTGGACCAGCAGGCGGTCCGGGCCGAGCTCCTCGGAGAGGGCGCGGCCGATTCCGTAGAACATGGGATCGCCGCTGGCCAGCACCGCGATCCGGCGCCCGGCGTGCTCGGCCATGAGCAGCGGTACGGCCGGCCGGAGCGGGCTCGGCCACGCCACCCGCTGCCCGGCGCACTCGGCGGCGGGCAGCAGGTCCAGCTGGCGCGGCCCGCCGATCAGTACCTCGGCGCGGGCCAGCGACGACCGCGCGGCGGCGGTCAGCCCGGCCCACCCGTCGGCGCCGAGGCCGACGACCGTCACGGGTATGGGGGGCGGTGCGGTGCTCACGGCGCTGTACCTCGGGGGCGGGAAGGGGCAGGAGGGCGGACCCGCAGCCTACTGGCCTGCGGCTGCGCCACTCGCGCCCGCCCCGGCAGGTGCCCCGCCGGCGTTCGCCGGCGGGGCTTGCCGCGGTCCCTTCGGGAAGGAGCGGGTCAGGGCCGGGTGGCGCGTTCGTGGAGGGCGCGTACGCGGTCGCCGAAGCGGATGCTGTAGGAGGTCTCGTCGTCGCCGCCGCCGTCGAGGCCGCCGATCACCCCGACGAGGGTGTGCCCATCGGTCAGCACCGGACCGCCGCTGGTCCCGTTGGGCACGTCCGCACAGTCCAGCCGTACCTGCGTCGGGCCCGCCGGGCGGGCGGTGGTCCGGCAGTCCAGGGGCTGCTCGGAGACGTTCGGGTAGCCGACGAGCCGTGCGGGCGCGGGCAGTTCGGTTCCGAAGGCGATCGTCGTGGCGCCGGTGACGTCCTCCAGCCGCTGGCCGGGGTGTCCGGGCCGGCGCAGCCGGAGGAACGCGATGTCGACGTCGGGGTCCTCGTCCGCCGTCCAGCGCGGGTCCACGTCGATGCGGGTGGGCACCCACACGCCGTACGGTGCGATCCCGTCCCGGTAGCCGGGGGCGAAGGCGAGGTTGGTGCGGAAGCCGCCGCCGTACACGCAGTGGGCGGCCGTGGCGACGAGGTCTCCGAGCGGCGAGTGGACCACGACGCCGGAGCAGTGGTGGTCGGGGTCGCCGTCGTTGCCGGGGGAGAAGAGGGCGCCGACCGCCGGTTCGGCCGGGGCGGGCCGGGCCTCCAACGGATCGGAGGGCTCCCAGCCGCCGGAGCGCCAGTCCACCGCGTCCGCCGCGGCGAACGCCCCGCCGTCCGCGGGCGGTTCGGTCGGTTCACGGGCGATCCCGTCGAGTACGGCCGAAGCCGTCCGGTCGGCCTTCTCGGGGTCCTGCTGGTAGACGCCCCGCGCCGGGTCGCCGTCGGCGCGGTGGGCGGCGATGCCGCGCAGCTCCCAGGCGACGTACCCGGCCCCCACGAGGACCAGGGTGCACACGAGGCCGACGGCCACGCCGCTCCGCGCCGCGGCCCGCCCCGGCTGCCGCCCCTCGACCCTGCTGGACATGTGGCCCCTCCCGCTCCCGAACGCGTCCGACTCTCGGTTCGATGGGGGGAGCGCGGTCCGGGTTCCGAGGTCGGTACGTGTCCGTTCTCACAGCCGATCCTACCGTCGTGCACATGCCATGCGTGGGCGGTCCGGGATCCGCACCACAGCTCTCACCCCCTACCACCCGCTCCCGTCCCCGCCCGCCCGCTCCGCCGCCCGGCCGTGGGGACGACCCGGGCCCGCGTCGCGTCACGACGCCGCGTCACCGCATGTGCGTTCGACTGCGTTCGGTTCGGGTGGCGCCGGACCCGCCGTTTCCCGCCCCCCGCCGAGCGCCCGGCGCTATCGTGCCGGGGCGGAGGGGCGACGGCACGAGGGGGCTGGGCGGCGATGCGTTTTCTCTTTGTCCACGGCACGGGCGTACGGCGCGACCGGCACGACCGGCTCTTCGCCCTGGTCCGCGAGCGGCTGACGGCCAGATTCCCCGGCGCCGCCGTCGACTCCTGCTACTGGGGCGACCGCTTCGGCGCGACCCTCGGCGCCGGCGGCCGCTCCCTGCCCGGATCGAAGTCCGCGACGGGAGCCTCACCCGACCCCACCGACGCCGAGACGGCCGAATGGGCCTTGCTGCTCGCCGACCCGCTGTGCGAACTCCGGGTCCTCGCCGAGGCCGGCTGGCCCTCCGGACCCGGGGGCGAGGACGACGTCGCCGACGGAGACCCCTTCGCCATGCCCGGCGTCCAGCCCGCCGGGATCCGGGTACTCGCGCAGCTGTCCGGCCTACCACCCGCGCCCCCGCACCCCGGGGACGAGCTCGGCGCGCTCCTGCACGGCACCGCACTCGCGGCGGACTTCCCCACCGCCCTCGACGCCGTCGTCCGCTCCGCGGAGGCGGCCCGCGCCGCGGAACGCGCCACCGGCGAACCGCAGGCGCGGGAGCTGGCGACCGCCCTCTCCAGGGCCGTCGCAGCCGGGGCGCTCGCCGACGCCGGAGCCGAGGCCGACTGCACCGGCGCCGAACGCGACCGCCTCGTCGAACTGCTCACCACCCGCCTCGGTGGCGACGCCCGGGTGCCCGGCGCCCGCGCGGCCGCCTTCCTCGGCCGGCTCGCCCTGCGGGTCACCACCCAGCCCCTGCTCAACGCCCGGCGCGGCTCCCTCACCGCCGCGGCAACCCCCGCGCTCGGCGACATCCTGCGCTACCAGGCCCGCGGCCACGAGTTGAGGCAGTACCTGCACACCCGGATCGCCGCCGCCCCCGGACCGACCGTGCTCATCGGTCACAGCCTCGGCGGGATCGCCCTCGTGGACCTCCTCGCCCTCGCCGCCGCCCGCGGCGAGGCCGTCCCCGGCGCGGCGCTCCTCGTCACCGTCGGCTCCCAGGCCCCCTTCCTCTACGAGCTCGGCGCCCTGACCGCGCTCGAACCGGGCGCGAAACTTCCCCACGGCTTCCCGCGCTGGCTCAACGTCTACGACCGCCAGGACGTGCTGTCCTACCTGGCCGCCCCCGTCTTCCCCGGCGACCCGCGCATCACCGACCACGAGATCGGCAGCCGCCAGCCCTTCCCCGCCTGCCACAGCGCCTACTGGAAACAGGACGCCCTCTACGGCCGGATCGAACAGGCGGTGGCCGAAGCGGAGATCGGGTGATCCCCTCCGACTTCCTGCCCCCGGCCCTCGGCCCGCAGCGCACCTTCGCGCTCGTCGCCGGTGTCGAGCGCTACGACATCAGCCACCGCTGGAACCTGCGCGGCCCGGCCCGCGACGCCCTACGCTTCGCCCAGTGGCTGACCGGCCCCGCCCAGGTGCCGCCCGGCAACCTCAGGCTGCTGCTGTCCCCGCTCGACGAACCCGACGCCCTCCACTGGCCGGACTCCCCGGCCATGGACGCCCTGCGGACCGCGTACCGGCCCGCGACCGAGGAGAACGTCAAGGCGGCGCTGCTCGACGAACTCCCGCAGTGCGACGGCGACCTGCTGTGGATCTTCTGGGCCGGACACGGTTACCTCGGGCCGCGCCAGGAGCTGATGCTGCCCTGCGCGGACGCCCGCCCCAGCCAGATCCGGCACCTCAACCTCGACTCGGCACTGCGCTGGTGGCGCACCGACCTGGTCAAGCACCGCAGCTTCCCGCTCCAGGCCGCGCTCGTCGACTCCTGCCGGGTGGACGCGCCCCGCGACGCCCGGTGGAACTTCGGCAGCACCGACTACGGCGGCGGCAGCGCGGTGCCCGGACGCCGCCAGTTCCGGCTCTACGCCTCCCGCGAGGGCGAGGCCGCGCAGAACGACGCCGAGCGCGGCGCCGGCCGCTTCACCGAGGCTCTCCTTTCCGAACTCGGCGCACGCTCCCTGCGGGAGAGCGTCAGCGGGCTTCCGGTCGCCGCCCGCAGCATCCACCGCACCTTCCAGGAACTGCGCGAACGCGGCGAGGGCTGGCAACTCCCGCAGTTCCTCGTGGACCGCGACTGGGACGCCTGCTCCTTCCTCGACGACGGCCTGACCGCCCCCGCGCCGCCCCGGGCGGCCCGGCTCGACCAGCAGGCCTGGGACGGGCTCGCCGAGGTCTTCGAAGGCCGCGAACTGCCGCGCTGCGCCTACGAGGCCTACGCATGGGCCTTCAGAGCGGCCGGCTGCACCACCCCCGTCGGCGGGGGCCTGCCCGGCGACGCCCTGCTGGAGGTGGTCCAGGACCTGGACGAACGCCAGGGCGGGCACGGCGGGATGCCGCTGGCCGTACCCTTCGTGCGCTTCCTCGCCGACCGGGCCGGGACGGCCGGCGACGCGGCCTGGGCGGGCCGGCTGAAAGGCTGGGTGGACGCCACCCGCGAACGGCTCGTCCTGCCGGTGCTGCCCCCGCCGCCGCCCCCGGCGCGTACGACCGTGGTGCACGTCGGGCTGGAGCCGCCGCCGGACGGCGGGCCCGGCCTCCGGGCCCGGATCTGGCTGAGCGGCGAACGCACCGAGCAGATCTGGGAGTCGGGGGGCGAGCCCGTGCGCCTGGACGCCGTACGGGGGGAACTGCTGCGGCGGCTCGCCCTCGTCGGCGCCTCGCCGCCCGAGGGCGGCGAGGCCGGGCCGCGGACCCGGGGCGGCGTCGACCGCATCGAGTTCCACGTGCCGTACGAACTCCTCGACGCCGACTTCGACCAGTGGCCGGTGCCCCGCGGCCCGGCCGGGCGGCCCCGGGCCCTCGGCCTGCTCCACCAGGTCGTGGTGCGCTGCCCCCAAGAACGCGTGGACACCCGCGCCGAATGGCACGCCAGCTGGCGCTGGCTGTGCACCCGGGGCGGCCGGCACCCCGAGGCCGTACGGGTGGTGAAGGAGACCGACGTCACGGACGTGCTGGGGATGGAGTTGGCCGACCGGCCGGCGCCCGCGTGCGTCCTCGCGCACACCGTCGCCGCCCCGCACGCGGGCCTGCTCGAAGCCGTACTCGAAGGCGGCGTGCCGGTCGCGGTGTGGCGCCGCGGCGGCGGCGCGCCGGCGCCCCCGCTCCTCGACCTGCTCGCGCCGCACGGGCCCGACGGACGGCCGGATCCCGGCGCACTGGACGTGCTGTCCCTGCCCGCGCGGGTGCGCGAAGTGCGCCGGGCGGCCGCCGGCGCCGCCGCGAGCGACCGAAGCGCCGCCCAACGCGACTCAGGAGCAGACCAGTTGGTGCTCCTGTGGGACGATCCCGACGACATACCGGGCTTCCGGTCCCTGGCCTGACCCCGACCCCACCGACAGACGGCGACACGACGACGGAGGCAGAGGCAGTGGTGAAGGACTGGTGGCTGTACCACGGGACCGGTGAGGGCGCGGACCGCCGCGCCCGCCTGGAAGCCGGGCCCCCGCCGCCCTGGCGGCACTTCACCGGAACCCCCGACCCCGGGTACGCGCCGCCCGGGTGCGAGGGCCCGGCCTGGGAGCGCACCCGCAGCCGCGGCGAGGGCTACGTCCCCGACGAGCAGGAGAAGGACGTCGTCAACACCGCCCTGCACCTGCGCAGGCCGCTGCTGATCACCGGGAAGCCGGGTGTCGGGAAGTCCACCCTCGCCTACAGCATCGCTTCGGACCTCGCCCTGGGTCCCGTACTGCACTGGCCGATCACCAGCCGGACCGTGCTCCGCGACGGGCTGTACCTGTACGACGCCATCGGCCGCCTCCAGGAGGCCGGGCTGGAGCAACTGCGCAGGCCGGCCGGTCCGCCCGGCGGCGCCCCCACGCCCGAAGCCGGACCCGAGCCCGCCCACGCACCCTCGATCTCCCGCTACCTGCGGCTCGGGCCGCTCGGCACCGCCCTGCTGCCGCAGGACCGGCCCCGCGTCCTGCTCGTCGACGAGATCGACAAGAGCGACATCGACCTCCCCGGCGACCTCCTGACCGTCTTCGAGGACGGCGGCTTCGTCATCCCCGAACTGGCCCGCCTCGCCCAGGAGGACCCCGCCGTCGCCATCGGTACCGACGACGACCCCGACGCCGCCGTACGCATCCCGCAAGGCCGCGTGCAGTGCCGCTACTTCCCCATCGTCATCCTCACCAGCAACGGCGAACGCGACTTCCCGCCCGCCTTCCTACGCCGCTGCGTCCGCCTGCACCTGGAGCCCCCCGGCGAGGAGAAGCTCGCCCTCATCGTGCGCCGCCGCCTCGGCATCGACGTCGAGGCCGGCGGGGAGTACCGGGAACTCGTCCGGGACTTCATCGACCGGTCCGGGGACGGGGACCTCGCCACCGACCAGCTCCTCAACGCCATCCAGCTGCGCCTCGCCGGAGCCTGGTCCGCACCCGGCGACCGCGACCGCTTCCTCAAGACCGTCATGCAGCACCTGACCGGGCCCACGGCGTGATCGGGGAGCTGCTCGCCGCCCTCGCCGACGGTGCCGAGGACGCGGGCCCGCGCCCCGACATCGGCACCGAGGAGATCGCCGACATCCTGTGGTTGGCCGCCCGGGTGGACCCCGCCTGGTCCCGCCCGCCCGCGCTGCCGCTCGGCGACGCCGCGGACGAGCGGCCGCCGGCCGCTGACACCACGGCACCCGAGGCCGCGACGCCTGCCGGCGGCCCGGCCGACGGCCACCCGGCCGTCAGGCTCTTCCCCGCATCCGTCGCCGACCCGGCCGGGAAACCCGGCGACGACGGCGCCGGCCGCCGGGGCTCACCCGTACGACTGCCCCGCGCCGCCTCCCTCGACGACCCGCTCGCCCTGATGCGCGCCCTGCGGCCCGTCGGCCGGCGCTCCATCGGAGGTCCGGGTGAAGAGCTCGACGAGCAGCTCACCGTGGAGCGCAGCATCGAGCGGATGGTGCCGACCCCCGTCCTGCGCCCGGCCGAGAGCCGCTGGCTGGACCTGGCGCTCGTGGTCGACACGCACCATTCGATGCTGCTGTGGGCGGACCTCGTGGACGAACTGCGCCGCGTACTGACCCGCAGCGGCGTCTTCCGCGACGTACGGGTCTGGCGGCTGACGGGCACCGGCTCCGGCGCCCCCGTGATGCTCACCCGCGGCCGGTCCGACGCGCCCCGCAACCCGCTGGAGCTGGCCGACCCCGCAGGCCGCAGGCTGATCCTGGTCCTCTCCGACACCGTGGCGGGCGGCTGGCGCGAGGCCTCCGTGCAGGGCGTGCTCCGGCACTGGTGCACGCACAACGCGGTGGCCGTGCTGAACGTGCTGCCCGAACGGCTCTGGACGCGTGGCGCCGTCCGGCCGGTCCCCTTCGCCGTCCGGGCTGACCGGCCCGCGGCGGCCACCCGCTCCTGGCAACGGGTGGCGACCGCCCGGCGATCGCGGACCGCGCGCGGCCGCGCGCCCGACATCGTCCCCGTGGTCGGCGTCGCCCCGGGCGGTCTGGCCCGGCTGGTGCGGGTGGTCGCCGGAGACGGCCGCTGGCGACGCCTGGGCTGTCTGCGGCTGGACGCGGATCCGGAGCGCGGGCCGGGAGCGCCGCGCGTGGGCGGAAGCACCGCGGCCGCTCCCCACAACCCCTTGGACGTGGTGGAACGCTTCCGCGCAAGTGCCTCCCCGACCGCTCAGCAGCTGGCCGCGCACCTGGCCGCCGTACCGCTGACCCTGCCGGTCATGAACCTGGTTCGGCGCTCCCTGCTGGGAGGCTCCGAGCACGGCCACCTCGCCGAGGTCGCCCTCGGCGGACTGTTCGCCCCCTGGGACCACGAACGGGACGCCGAGGAGGTGGAGTTCGAGTTCCTGCCCGGTGTCCGCGAGGTGCTGCTCGGCTCGCAGCTGCGCGGGGACGTGGCCGCCGTACGGGAACTGGTCCGCCGCCGTGTGTGGGAGTACATGACCCGCAGCCGCGGCACCGGGCCGGACTTCTCCGCGACCCGTGTCGCCGACGGCCGCGAGGGCCGCCGCCGGGTGGCCGACGCCACCCTGGCGTTCGCCACCCGGCCGCCGGGAGAACCCGGTCTGGCGGACCGGGTCGTACGGATCCGCCACGAGCCGGTGCCGGAGCCGCAGGAGGTCGGCGTCCTGCTCACGGCGCGGCTGGTCCTCACGGTCGGGGACGCCCCGCCGGCCCGGAGCACCGTCGCCTGGGTCCGGGCCGGCGGTCGCGAGGTCCCGTGCCGACCGCTGTGGTGGGACGACGCGCTGCCCAGGGTGTTTCTGCTGCTGGCCGACGAGGACCTCGCGGACCCGACGGTCTGCGCGCTGCCCCTGCCCTGGCTGACCGCGGACGACCAGGTCGCGCGGGTGCGGGTCGACGGCCGTACCGACCAGGGGGAGCCCGTCGCCCTGACGGGGGAGGTGGTTCCGTACGAGGGCGCCCGCAACGGGGAGCTGGTCCGGCTGTCCGGGGAACCGGAGGCCTGGACCCACTACCGCGGCGGCCCGGTCTCTCGCGACGGCGCGCTGATCGGCGTCGTCCACGGCGTCTGGCCCGACCGCATGGTGTTCCTGTCGGGCCGCGCCCTCCTGGAACAGCCCGGCTTCCGTGCCGTGATGGCGGAGCACGGGCCGGTACGTCCGGTGGCGATCGCCTCCGTGTGCCTGGCCGTGCGGCCCGCCGGCGATGGTGTGCATCGGGCCGGCAGCTCGCTCCACGCGGAGACGGTGGAACTGCTGACGCGGTGCGTCGCGGACGCGGGCATCACCGAGCGGCCGACCGGCGGTGAGCCCGGTGCACCCGTGGTCCTGCTGCTGGCGGGGCCGGGAGCCCTCGGCAAGGCCGGCCGACTGCTGACCGAACTCCACGACGAGACGGCCCGGTTCGCAGGTCTGGGTAGCGGTCCCCTCCCGCTCGACGTGGCCGTGGCCGTGGGGCCTGCCGCGACCGTCCCGCTGGGCGGCGACCCCACCGGGCCGCCCGCGTCCGAGGCCGTCCGGATCGTCCGGCATCCCGGGATGACGGAGCGGCGCCGGCGGTTTCCCTGGTCCCTGAACGTCGCCCTGTCCCACCCCCTGTACGAGGCGCTCGGCGAGGAGGTCGGCCCCACGGCGACGCGTGCCCTCGTGCCGCTCGGCGGCACGGGGGACGGCTGGTTGTGCACCGACCCCCAGGCACTCGGCGCGGCCCTGACCGAGGCCGACGGGTCACAGGACGCCGGCGTCGCGTGGCCGGTGTGCGGTCGCCGTGGGGCGGAGGATCTCCGCGCCCCGTGCACGGGAATCCGGCTGCCCGGCCACGACGTGTGCCTCGCCCATCTCGATCCCGACGAGGAGCACGCGTACCTGGAGACCCTCGGGCCCGGGGCCGCGGTGGACTTCCGGGGAACCACCTTCGAGGGAGGGCTGCTCCAGCGGCTCCTGAACGTCTTGCGGGAGTCCCGCTCACAGCCCGTCACGCTGGGCGGGGCGGCCTTCGACCGCGCCACCTTCGTGGACGACTGGAACGAGGGCGGCATCGAGTTCCTGGCCCGCGCGTCCTTCACCCGGGCCGTTTTCGCCGGGCGGGCCAGGCTCGGGAACTCCACCTTCGCCGGACGGGCCTCCTTCGACCGCGCCGTGTTCCTGGGCGTCGGCGACTTCGACCGCAGCCGGTTCCGGGCGGGAGCCGACTTCCGCCGCGCGCAGTTCCGCGGACTGGCGGGATTCTCGGACAGCGTCTTCCTGGACGAGGTGTCCTTCGCCCGTGCGGTGCTGGAGGCCTCGGCGGACCTGAACGGGCTGCGGGCGGTCGCGGCCGCGGACTTCTCGCGCGCGGTGTTCTGCGGCCTGACCGGGCTGAGCGGGGCCTCCTTCACCGGACCGGTCTCCTTCGCCTCCACGACCTGGGAACTGGGACTGGTGTCCACCGGTGCGGTGTTCCGAGGAGCGGTGGACTTCGGCGGAGCCACCTTCCGGGGCAGGGTCAGGCTGGAACAGCTGAGCCTCCGGGAGCCGCCCGGGTCCGCCTTCGAGGACCGGCCAGGCCGCTGGGCGGTCCGCCGGCGTCCGGACGACACCTGGGACATCCACCTGCTCGGCGGCGGGGAACAGTGAACGGGCGGCGTCCGACCGGTCAGGAGCCGCTGCGGGAGGTCTCCAGGACGCGTGGGGGAAGCCCGTCCCGGGCGGGGAGGCCCGCCTCGATCTCGTCCAGGGCGCGGCGCGCCGCCGCGATGCGGTCCCGGACGTCCGGGGCGGTTCCGGCGCTCGGCTGCGGGTCCGGCTGCCGGCGTTCGCGGCCGGCGGCGTCCTCGATCTCACGTGCCTCGTCGAGGGAGTTGAGGACCACCCCGATCAGGACGTTGACCAGGACGAAGGAGGCGAGCAGCGCGTAGGAGGCGTAGTAGACGATGCTCAGGCGGGAGATCTCCAGTCCCGCGCGGACGGCGTCCGTCAGGCCGTCGAGGGTGGTCAGCAGGAACAGCGTGAGCATCGCGCGGCCCACGGAGCCGTAGTGTCCGGGGTCGGACTCGGCGAAGCAGACCCAGCCGACCATGGCGTACACGTACAGGACCAGTCCGCCGACGAACAGGAAGCTGGCGGTGCCGGGCAGGCTGCGGCCGACCGCGATCAGCAGGATGCGCAGGTGCGGCAGGAAACGGGCCGTGCGCAGTACCCGGGCCAGCCGCAGCAGCCGCAGCAGGGTGGTGTTCTCGCGGACGAACGGGACGAAGGCGGAGGCGACCACCGCGAGGTCGAAGACGTTCCACGGGTCGCGCAAGAACGCGCTCGGCCGGTCCGCGAAGGCGGCGACGCGCAGCAGCATCTCCAGCGTGAACAGGGCCAGGCAGCACCGCTCGGCGATCCGCAGCACGCCCTGGTACTCCGCGGCCAGACCGCTGTACGTCTCGACGCCCATCAGCGCGGCGTTGAGCAGGATCACGCAGAAGACGACCATCCCGAAGGCGGAGGCCTCAGTGGCCACCCGGCACCGGGCTGCCAGTTTCATCCGGCGGCGTCCGGCCGGCCTGGGGTGTGTCATCGTGCTCCTCGTGCTTCTGCGCGTGCGTCGGGGCCGAAGGGCGGCCCCATTCCCTAACGCCCCACAGCCGCTCGGGTTTCACCCGCGTCCGCAGGCCCGGGCGCCGGCCCGGACCCGGGCCCGGCACGATCCCGAGTGCCCAGCGACTGCGCCCCGCTGGACGCCGCGTGCGCCGGGTGCCTGTGCCTGTTCGTCCCGGCCGAGCACACCGGCCGGGTCCTGGCGGGCCTGCACGCCCACCCCCGCGGCCGGATGGCCGCCGCGGTCGGCCACGTCACGGCCGATCCCGTGGGCGATGTGGAGTTCCTCTCCGCCGACGGGCGACCGCACACGCGCGGGGTCGCTGTCGCCCCGCCGCCCGAACGCCTCCTGTGACCGGTCCCCGGTGCGTTGGAATGAACAGTCGGCGGTTCCACGGGTGGAGCGGCCCGCGGGCACATATGCTCGGCGCGTACTTCCGTACGTCTGAGCACCGGAACGTCTGAACGTCCGGACTCCTGTGCGTGCGCACGTCTGTGCGCCTCCGTACGCCTCGCGAACCGTTAGGGGACCGTGCCGTGAGTGTCCGCATTCAACCCACCTCGCAGGTCGACGAGAGCGCCGAGCTCGGCGAGGGGACCACGATCTGGGATCTGGCGCAGATACGCGAGGAGGCCCGGCTCGGGCGCGGGTGCATCGTGGGGCGCGGCGCGTACGTCGGGCCGGGCGTCCGGATCGGCGACCACGTCAAACTCCAGAACTACGCGCTGGTCTACGAGCCGGCGGAACTCGGCGACGGGGTGTTCATCGGCCCGGCCGCCGTCCTGACCAACGACTTCTACCCGCGTGCCGTGGACCCCGACGGCCGTCTCAAGCGCGACGGGGACTGGGAGGCCGCCGGGGTCGTCGTCGCCGAGGGCGCTTCGCTGGGCGCCCGTTCGGTGTGCGTGGCCGGGGTGCGCGTGGGGCGCTGGGCCCTCGTCGCGGCCGGCGCGGTGGTCTCCAGGGACGTACCGGACTTCGCGCTCGTGGCCGGGGTGCCGGCCCGCCGGATCGGCTGGGTGGGCCGGGCGGGGGTCCGGCTGGTGGAGCGCGGGGGTGAGCCGGGCGCGTGGGAGTGTCCGCGCACCGGGGCGCTGTACGAGGAGAAGAACGGCCTGCTCTTCGAACAAAGCTGACGGAATGTCGGCAATTTAGGCCACAAGCATTTCCTCAAAACCACAATCAATGAACATCCGTGGGCATAGCGTGTTCCTGCACACGGGATCCGGGCTGGCAACAGGCCTTGCTCGGTGGGGGGTTGTGTACGACGAGGGCATCGCGGGCAGCGGCCCGGCGGAGCGCGGATCCACCGCGTCCGCCGACACTGCCGTGCGCGCGTGCCCGGGTCCGGGGCATCGCTGGGGGGATCCAGACGGCAGCCTCCGGAGCGGCTCGTGCCCCGGGCGCCGGGCGCCACGGGCACGGGTGCCGTCACGCGCAGTCCCCCTCCGCGGAAGGACGACCGCCAGGTCCGTCCGAGGAGCGATCAGAGGGGGTAGCAGTGTTGGAGCCGAAGAGCTCGGACATGCGGGGTGCGAGCGGCACCCGGGGAGTCGGGGTGGGGACCCGATGACCGTCACACGATTAGGAGCACTGGAGGCGGCGGACCCGCAGCTGCACGGGCTGGCGCAGCGGCTGCTGGGGCTGGCCGAGGCAGGCCTGCCCGCCATGTACCTGCCGGAGGCCGAGACCTTCGTCTTCACCAGGGCCGGAGCGGTCTCCCCCGAGGGCACCCGCCGGCTGGAACTGCGGGGGACCAGCACCCGCTACGCGGCCATCACCGCGCTGGGCGCGCGGTTCCTGCCCGAGGACCGCCAGCGCGCGCTGTTCGGCGGACGCTCTACCGAGGAGTTCACGGCACTGCTCGTGGAACGGCTGCCCGGGGTGGTCAACCTCGGGGACGCGGCGCTCATCGCCTGGGCCGCCGCCGAGACCGGACATCCGAAACTCTCCGACGCACTCGACCGCGTCGCCGCCCTGGACCCGCCCGGGCGGGCGCAGTACACGGTCGAGGCGGCCTGGGTGCTCTCGGCCCTCGCGGCCGCGCGCGCCGCGGTGGACGTGGAAGACCACCTCGCAGCCGCCCGTGACCGCCTGCTGGCCGCCAGGATCGGGGGCGGCCCGCTGTTCCCGCACGCGACCGGCCCGGGCCTGGTGCCCGGCTACCGCTCGCACGTGGCCTGCTTCGCCGACCAGACCTATCCGCTGCAGGCGCTGGCCCGGCTGCACGCGAGCGGCGACGACCCGGAAGCCCTCGCGGCCGCCGACGCCTGCGCCGCCCGCATCGTGGCCCTGCAGGGCGACGGCGGACAGTGGTGGTGGCACTACGACGCCCGCGAAGGCGGAGTGATCGAGGGCTACCCCGTCTACAGCGTGCACCAGCACGCGATGGCCCCGACCGCGCTGTTCGACCTCGCGGAGGCCGGCGGCACCGACTTCGGCGCGGCGATCCGCCGCGGACTGCGCTGGATGACGGAGGTGCCCGAACTCGCCGGGCGCACCGGCACCCCACGCGAGCCGATGATCCGCGAGGACCTCGGCGTCACCTGGCGCAAGGTCTACCGCGGCGACCCGAAGAAGGCCGTCCGGGCCGCTCGCGGACTCACCACCCGGGTCGCCCCGCACGCCCGGCTCGCGCCCCTGGACGTGCTCTTCCGCCCTCGTGCGGTGGACCGGGAGTGTCGCCCGTACGAGTTCGGCTGGCTCCTGTTCGCGTGGCTCGGGGGGCAGCAGAGATGAGCCGTCACACCCTCTTCGGGGTCGCACTCGACCCCCTGACCATGGACGAGACGGTCCAGCGCTGCCTCGACGCCGTACGGCGCGGCGAGCAGATCGAGATCGGCATGGTCAACGCCGCCAAGCTCGTCAACATGCGGCGCGACCCGGCCCTCGCCGAGGCCGTCGCCGGCTGCGACCTCGTCCTCGCCGACGGCCAGGCCGTGGTCTGGGCCGGCCGCGTCCTGGGCGTCCGCCTGCCCGAACGGGTCGCCGGAATCGACCTGTTCATGCGCCTGCTCGCCGCGGCTGAGGTGGCGGACATCCCCGTCTACCTGCTCGGTGCCCAGCAGGAGGTGCTGGAGATGATGCTCGGGCAGATCTCCGAACGCTTCCCGCGGCTGCGGGTGGCGGGCAGCCGCAACGGCTACTTCGGCGACTCGGAGCAGGAGGGGATCGCCGACGCCGTCTGCGACAGCGGCGCGCGCCTGCTGTTCCTCGGCATGACCTCGCCCAAGAAGGAGATCTTCACCGCCGGCTACGGCAAGCGCACCGGCGCTCACGTCGTACACGGTGTCGGGGGGTCCTTCGACATCCTCGCCGGCATCACCAAGCGGGCCCCCCTCGTCTGGCAGCGGATGGGCCTCGAATGGTTCTACCGGACCCTCCAGGAACCGCGCCGCCTCGGCAAGCGCTACCTCACCACCAATGCCGCCTTCCTCGCCATGACGGTCCGCGAGCTCATCAGCCGCACTCCGTCTGCCGGTTCCGCGAACAGGAGTCACTGCTGATGCGCGTCGTCGTCGTGGGACAGGGATACGTCGGCCTCCCGCTGGCCATCCGGGCCGCCGAGGTCGGCCACCAGGTGGTCGGGTACGACGTGGACGAACGGCGGGTCAAGAGCCTCGCCACCGGAGAGTCGTACGTGGAGGACGTCTCCAGCGAACGCCTCGCCCGCGCCCTGGAGCGCGGCACCTACCGTCCGAGCGAACTCGCCCGGGACTGCGGCGGTTTCGACGTCGCCGTCGTCACCGTCCCCACCCCCTTACAGGACGGGGCGCCCGACCTGCGCTACATCGAGGAGTCGGCCCACACCCTGGCCCGGTTCCTGCGCCCGGGAGCGACGGTGATCCTGGAGTCCACCACCTACCCGGGCACCACCGAGGAACTGTTCGCCCCGATCCTGGAGGACGGATCCGGGCTCACCGCCGGCGCCGACTTCCATCTGGGATACAGCCCCGAGCGCATCGACCCGGGCAACACCGTCTGGGGCTTCCAGCAGACGCCCAAGGTCGTCTCCGGTGTCGACGCCGCCTCCCTGAAGGCCGTCGAGGCCTTCTACGGGCAGCTCGTCGACACCACCGTCCCCGTGCGCTCCCCCAAGGAGGCCGAGCTGGCCAAACTGCTGGAGAACACCTTCCGGCACGTGAACATCGCCCTCGTCAACGAGATCGCCATGTTCGCCCGCCACCTCGACATCGACGTCTGGCAGTCCATCGAGGCCGCCTCCAGCAAGCCCTTCGGCTTCATGAAGTTCACCCCGGGCCCGGGCGTCGGCGGGCACTGCCTGCCCATCGACCCCTCGTACCTGAACTGGCGCGTCCAGCGGGAGCTCGGCCAGAACTTCCGCTTCGTCGAACTCGCCAACGACATCAACAACCACATGCCCGAATACGTCACGCGTCGCGTCATGGACGCCCTCAACGCCAAACGCCGCTCCGTCAACGGCTCCCGGATCCTGCTGCTCGGGCTCGCGTACAAGAAGAACACCGGTGACGCGCGCGAGTCGCCCGCCGTACGCATCGCCCAGCTGCTCCTCGACATGGGGGCCAAGGTCCGCGCGGTCGACCCGCACGTGGTGGAGGGCGTGAAGGTCGACGCCCGCCTCGCCCGGGTCGAGGCGACCCGCAAGGAGCTGGCCGCCGCCGACGTCGTCGTCCTGCTCACCGACCACGACTCCTTCGACTACCAGATGATCGCCGAGCACGCCTCCTTCGTGCTCGACACCCGCAACCGCATGACCGGCCCGAAGGTGGAGGTGCTCTGAACCCATGACCAGGATCGTCTGCGTCGCCGGGGCGCGCCCCAACTACATGAAGATCAAACCGGTGATGGACGCACTGGAGCGCCGCGGCGCCGAGGTGGTCCTCGTCCACACCGGACAGCACTACGACGAGTCCATGAACGACGTGTTCTTCCGCGACCTCGGCATCCGGGCGCCCGACCGGTACCTGGGCACGGGATCGGGCACCCACGCCCAGCAGACCGGGCGGGTGATGGCCGCCTTCGAACCACTGCTCGACGAGCTGGCCCCGGACGCGGTGGTGGTCGTCGGGGACATCAACTCCACTCTCGCCTGCGCCCTGGTGACCGCGAAGGCTGGCCCCCTGCTGGCCCACGTGGAAGCCGGCCTGCGCAGCCGCGACTGGAGCATGCCCGAGGAGATCAACCGGGTCGCCACCGACCGGGTCAGCGACCACCTGCTGGCGCCCTCGCCCGACGCCGCCGCGAACCTGCGCGCGGAGGGCTACCGCGAGGACCAGATCCACGTCGTCGGCAACGTCATGATCGACACCCTCCTCGCCAACCTGGAGCGGGCCAGGCGGTCCGATGTCCTCGACCGCTACGGGCTCACCCGCGGCGGCTACGGCCTGGTCACCCTGCACCGGCCCGCCAACGTGGACGGCCCCGGCGCGCTGCGCGGCCTGCTCAAGGCGCTCGGCGAGATCGCCGGCCGCTGCCCGCTGCTGCTGCCCGTGCACCCGCGGGCCGCGCAGCGGCTGGCCGACGTGGGCGTCCCCGACGGCATCCGGACCGTCCCGGCCGCCGGGTACCTCGACTTCATCGCCCTGCAGGACTCCGCCCGCCTGGTCCTGACCGACTCCGGCGGCGTCCAGGAGGAGACCACCGCGCTGGGCGTGCCCTGTGTGACCCTGCGGGACAACACCGAGCGACCCATCACCGTGGAAGAGGGCACCAACGTCCTCGCCGGCACGGATCCGGACCGGATCGTCGCCACAGTCGACAAGGTGCTCGACGAGCCGCCCGCGCCGCGCTGCCCCGACCTGTGGGACGGCCGCGCCAGCGAGCGCATCGCCGCCGTCCTCCTCGACGGCGGAACCGCCCGCACCCGGCCCAGACCCACCGACCTCGTGCCTCCCGGCGGGCACGGACCGCAGCAACCGAAGTAACCGCAACAAGGGGGAAGACCATGGATCTCGCCGAGATAGGGCGGGTCATGCGCAGGCGCTGGTACGTGCTGCTGCCCGGACTGCTGCTGACGGCTGCACTCACCACCGCCGTGCACCTGCTGATCCCGGTGGAGTACCAGTCGCAGAGCACCGTCACACTGCTCAACTCGTCGAAGGCCACCGAGGCCTTCGACGGAAACCCCTTCCTCAGCACGCAGGCCTCCCTGACCGGCATGGCCGACGGCCTCGCCCGCAACCTCAACTCGGACGGGGCCAAGGCCGACCTCAAGGCCCTCGGCGTCACCGGCAAGCACGAGGTGAAGATCGCCGACAACGCCCAGGGCCCCTTCATGTGGCTGACCGTCACCGGTACCGACCCGGCGGCCGTCCGCACGTCCGACGAGCTCCTCGCCGGCTACGCCGACAAGCGGCTCAAGGAGTTCCAGACCCAGCAGTCCGTGGCCCCCGAGGCCATGATCCGGATGGCGACGATCGTGCCCCCGCAGAAGCCCGAGGCACAGACCAAGACCCGTCTCCAGTACATCGTGATGGTGGCCGCGCTGGGCTTCGTCCTGAGCCTGGTGGCCGTCTTCTTCGTGGAGGCCCGCAGGCGTACTCCGCACGGGAAGAACCGTTCGGCGGCTCCCGGGACTCCCGACGCGGCGGCACCCGTACCCGTCGGTGCGGCGCCCGCCGCGACCGACGAGACGATGGCCCTGCGCACGGTCGGCCCGGGCGGGGCGGGACCGGCGTGACCGACACCGCAGCGAGCACGCAGAACGACCCCGAGGCGCCCTCCCTGGGGCGCAAGGTCGGCTCCGCGGCCAAGTGGAGCCTGATCAACACGGTCGTGATGCGCCTCGGCAACTTCGCGACCGGCGTCATCCTCGCCCGCTACTTCCTCGGGCCCGAGGCCTGGGGCGTCTACGGCATCGCCCAGACGGTCCTGCTCGTCCTGCTCTCCGCGAACGAGCTCGGTGTCTCCCTCGCCGTCATCCGCTGGGAAGGCGATCCGCGGCGCTTCGCCCCCACCGTCGTCACCCTGAGCGCGGCCTCCAGCTGCCTGCTGTACGCCGTGCTCTTCGCGACCGCCCCGGCCGTCGCCGACGTCCTCGGCTCGCCCGAGGCCAGCGGCGTCCTGCGGGTCATGTGTCTGTGCGTGGTCCTCGACGGACTCGCCCAGGTGCCGGCCGGCTTCCTCACCCGGGAGTTCGCCCAGGGCCGGCGGATGGCCGTCGACGCGCTCAACTTCGTCCTGAGCACCGCGGTGACCCTGCTCCTGGCCGTCCAGGGCTGGGGCGCGATGAGCTTCGCCTGGGGATCGGTCGTCGGCAACGTGGCCGCCCTGATCGGCTGCTGCCTCGCCGCGCCCGGCACCCTGAGGTTCGGCTGGGACCGTGAACAGGCCCGCGCCCTGCTGAGGTTCGGCCTTCCTCTCGCCGGGGCCAGCATGCTCGCCCTCGGCGTGGTCAACGTGGACACCATGGTCGTGGGCTCCACCCTGGACCCCCTCGCCCTCGGTTTCTACGTGCTGGCCTTCAACATCTCCGGCTGGCCCGTGCGCATCATCTCCGAGGCCGCCCGCCGGGTCTCCTTCGCGGGCTTCTCCCGGCTGGCCGACTCACCGCAGGCCCTGGCGTCCGGATTCGCCCGCGCCCTCGGCGTGGTGACGGCGGCCACCGTCCCGCTCTGCGTCCTGCTGGCCGCCCTCGCCGCCCCTGTCATCGAACTCGTCTACGGCGAACGCTGGCTGCCCGCGGCCGGCGCCCTGCCCTGGCTGATGGCCCTCGGCCTGGTCCGCATCGGCTGCGAACTGGCCTACGACTGCCTGGTGGCCATCGGCCGGCGCCGCTCCCTCATCGGGGTCCAGGGCCTGTGGCTCGTCCTCCTCCTCCCGGCGCTCGTGATCGGCGCCCGCGGCGGCGGCATCGTCGGAGTGTCCCAGGCCCACGTCGTGGTCGCGGGCGCCGTCGTGGTCCCGGTCTTCCTCCTCGCCCTGCACCGCGGCGGCATCCGCCTGGGCGCGGTCGCCCGGGCCTGTGCCTGGCCGCTGCTCGGCGCCGTCGTGATGGCCGCGGCACTCCTCGTGCTGGAGCGGTACCTCGGCGACTCCGTGCCCGCGCTCCTGGCAACCGCGGCCGCCGGCACCCTGGCGTACGCCGTGTGCCTCCTACCCGCCCGCACGACGCTCCGAGGATAGGCTGCCGGTGATGTCACGGAACCGAAGGCGCCTGGCGGCGTGGCTGCTCGCCGGTGTGGTGCTGGCCGTCGCCCTCACCCTCTACGACGCCGACCGCACCGGGGTGAGCGATCCGAAGGCCGGGCCCTCCGCGACGCCGTCGGCGGCCCTCCCCGGGACGGCGGCGCCCGCACCCACCGCCACACCCGGCCCGTCGGCCACACCCGGAACCTCGGCCACGCCCTCCCTGTCGGCCCCGCCGGGCACCGGCGAACCGTCGCCCTCCGCCTCCGCCTGCACCTCACCCGGGGCCTGCGGATACCCCGACGCGGACAGCACCGGCCCGCGCATCGCACTGGAGCGGCACGACACCGGCAACATGTCGGTCAAGAAGGACGGCACGGTCATCAAGGGCTGGGACATCCGCGGCTCCCTCGACATCTACGCCAACGACGTCTCGATCATCGACAGCAAGATCACCTCTACGAACTGGTGGGGGGTCAACCTCCGTCCCGGCTACAGCGGCCTGAAGGTCCTGCACACCACCATCACCGCCGTACCGGGCAAAGGCCCCGACAACGGAGGGGTCAACTACGCCGTCTCCAACATGGGTGGCAGCTCCGTCGAGGTCGGCTGGTGCGACATCTCGGTCTTCGGCAACGCCCTGTCCATGGGCCAGGGCAACCTGCACGACAACTACGTGCACGACCTCGTCGCCTTCCGCAACCAGGGCGGTGAATGGCAGCACATCGACGCCGTCATCAGTGGCGGCGGCAACAAGGGCCGGCTGACCGTCCGCCACAACACCCTGCTCAACTCCACCCCCGTGGACAAGGGCGCCACCGCCGCCATCGGCCTCTTCGCCGACACCGGGACCGTTTCCTCCGTCGTCGTCGAGGACAACTGGCTGGCCGGCGGCGCGTACGCGCTCTACGGAGGCGGCCCGGGCGCCACCGGCATCCGGGTCACCGGCAACGTCTTCTCCACCCAGTACCACCCGTCCAGTGGCGCCTACGGCCCGGTCACCGCCTGGAACGCCGGCGGCGCCGGGAACGTGTGGAAGGACAACCGCATGTCCGACGGCCGCCCGGTGGAACCCGCCTCCTGACCCCCACACCACGTCACGACGGAGAGTGCGACATGCGCCGTATCGCCCGGGCCCCCTGGGAACTGCTCAAGCGGGCCTTCGGCTGGCTGGTGCTCTTCGAGGCCCGCAACAAGGTCCTGCTGCTGCCCTCCGCCGCACGGCTGCGCCGCTTCGAGGACGCCGAGACCACCCGCCTCGCCGCCCTTCTGGGACGGCCCCCGGCCGCCCGGGTCGCCACCGTGATCGCCACCCACCGCCGCCCCGACGCACTGCGCGCGGCGGTCCGCTCGGCCCTCGCGCAGACCGTCACCGACCAGGTGGTCATCGTCGTCGACGACGGAGCGGGGCTTCCCGAACTGCCGGTGGACCCACGCCTGTTCGCGGTCTCCCTGGCCCGGAACACGGCGACCGCCGGAGTCGTGCGCAACGTCGGCATCCGGCTCACCCGCTCCCGGTACGTGGCCTTCCTCGACGACGACAACCTGTGGGAGCCCGACCACCTGGAGCAGGCCCTGGCAGCACTGGACGCCCCCGGCGGGCCGGACGCCGTCTACACTGCACTGCGCAGGGTGCTGCCCGACGGCACCGAGCGCGACGTCCTATCGGTGCCCTTCGACCGCCGGCGCGCCGCTCGCGAGGCCTTCCTGGACACCAACGCCTTCGTGGCCCGGCGCAGCCGAGCGCTGCACTTCAGCCGGCTGCGCCGCACCCCCGAGGTGCTGCCCCGCGAGGACTGGGAGCTCATCCGCCGCTACGCCCGCCGCCACGAGGTGCGCCACCTGCCCCGCCCCACCGTCCGCTACCTGGTCAACCCCGGCAGCTTCTACACCGCGTGGGACGGCTGTTCCTGAACCCGCGGTGGACACGGGCCGGGATGAGCCGTTCGGGCTTGGCCGGCTTCTGCCAGGCGCGGCGGGGGTCGGCGGAGGTCGGCGGAGAGGGGTCGGGTGGGGCGGAGCCGGGTGTGGGCGACGACCAGGAGCCAGGTCCAGCGCTCCACCGCATGGGGACGGTTCGAGCGCGGCAACATGACGTGTCGCATCCCTACACCGTGGGCTGGGGCTCCGTCCGCAGGTACCGGCCCCAGACCTGGGCCTTGCGATAGGGACCGTCCCCGTCACTGTCGTACTGCGGCGCGTCACAGGTGACCCAGTACAGAAGCTCGCCACTGAGCGCCTGGGCATGTCCGTTGGGCACGGGGACACCCATCACATCGATCGTTCCGGGAAACTCGACCTGCCAAGGGCCGTCCCAGCCCCGGCCCCGAACGACCGTGCCCCGGGTGCCCGGTGCCAAAGCTCCCACCGGCCACGTCTGACTCAAGGGCCGACCGAGGAGGGGAAGAGGAGGAGAAGGACCTCGTCGACCCGGACGCCCCCGAGACCCGCAACAACGCGGCCATGGTGCGGGAGGCCGTCACCCAACTCGCCGAGAAGTACAGCTGCGAGGCGTAGGCCCGGCGTCAGCGGGGGCAGTCGGCGTGCACGGCCCCGCTGACGCCGGCACGATGACCTGCCTGACGGCAGAGTGCTTCGCTCGGGGCGGGGCCGCACACCGGCGGAGCGCCAGGCCGTGTCGAAGGTGAGACCGCCGGGGTCGGGCCCGTACCGGACGCCATACCTGCCGGCTGGTGCGGGGTGTGGCCCTGATGTGTGGGTGCAGTGATGCTGTTCGGGGCCCGTTGGCCGGGTCGAGCATGGTGGCGGTTCCCAGCACGAGCAGGCGGCCGACCTGGCTGACGATCTGGACGGATCTCGGCCGTGCGCCCCGCACGGGTCGATGCCTGCGCCCGTAGGCTACGACTTCTGAGAGGGTGGTTCGTGATCTATGTCCGTTTCCCGGTGACCCGGAGTGCTGGAATGACCAGGCGCGCAGGGTGGGGGATGGGTCGACGCGTGGTCGTCTACCCGCCCGACGCCGAGGGCGGGCGCCGAGTGCGGTGCGACGGCCAGATACTCGGCCGCGCCCACGGCCCGGGTGATCTCCTCGAATTTTTGCGGCGGGCCGGACTGGACCCCGACGACGTCACCTGGGACGATGACGGTCCGCTGATCGAGTGGCGTGGCGGCAGCCCCGCCGCCTGGGCACCGCACACCGATCCCGCGGTCGCACATAGGGATCGTAGCCCCACCTGGAGCGACGCTTCGCTGACCGCGTGCAGGCCGCCCGAGGAGTCACGGTGCCGACTCAATGCCACCGAGGATCCAGGTCGTACTGCAGCTGTGCCCGCGCGGCGGTTTCAGCGCGATCCCGCTCGGCCCACCCCCTCAGCTTCTCCTGCTCCTCGGCGCGTCGCAGTGCACGGTCCTCGGAGTCCTGGGACCCTGCCAGCAAGTCCCGGGCCCGATCGAGGGCATCCTCCATCTCCAGGCGTTCGCTCAAGGCGTCCTCGCGAGCCGTCTCGCGCGCGGCATGCGCCCGGTCGTAACGGTCCTGCCAGTTCTCGAGCACCTTCTCGACTTCCTCAATGCGCGCGTTCAGTTCCTCCTCCCGTCGCATCGCTGCCCTCGCGATCCGATCCGCGTTCTGCTTCGCCCGCAGCACTCGATCGTTGGCCCTGATCACCTCCTCGCCCAGCGCGAGGGCGAGTTCCCCCGCCTGGGACGTGAGCTCCATGAGGGTCGCCGCGGTGGCGCGCCGGTTCTCGTCGCGTCGCCCCAGCAGATTTTCGAGGTGGACCAGCAGGAGCCGGCACTGCTCCCCGGCCTCGTCGAGTGCCTGTTGCGCCTGGGCGTAGGCGCGCTGGGCCGGGGCCTGGTCACGGGCCGCCTCCGCGGCCCCGCGCAACCGCATCCCCTCCTCCGATTCCTCTACAGAGATCGGGGCGATCTCCCTCGCCCTGTCGGTCGCGTTCCGCTCGTGGATGCACAGGTCGAGACAGCGGATGAGCTCGCGCAGTTTGGTGCGGGAAGGAACCGTCTCGCTCTTGAGCCAGCGGGAGAGCGTGGTCTCCGCGACCCCGAGCTGTGATTCCCCTTCCTCCCAGTCCTCCCAGGGGAGGCCCCGCTCCCGTTTCACCATGGCCACCGCGGCGCCGAGCGAAGTCCACCGCCCGCGGACCAGGCAACCTCGCAACCATCGGACGAACTCGACATCCTGGGGGGTCACTTCCCGTCGCGGGCGCGGGGTACCCGCCCCGGCTGGGGCTCGCCGCGCGACCGACCCGCCCAAATGCCAGTGCAGCGGGTCGAAGGGCCCCAGATCCACACTTCCGTCCATGACCCGCTCCCCGTCCTCCACTCGATGGTGAGCATCCAGGGTTGCATCTCCCGTTGCAGCTTCAGAAATTCCGCTCGATGTGCGTCCACTGGAACAGCGCCCGTGCACGGCATTCACTGCCGATAGGGGTGTCGGCCCGGCCCGTCGCCGGAATGCCCGAGTGGCCCCGCGCGTGCGATCGACGCCGGCGGTGAGGCGCTTTTCAGCGGATCCTGAACGGAGAAGGCTCCAGTGAACGGTCAGAACGATCAATTCAGCGTGCGGGCGATCCTGCTCCTCGTCGTGGGCACGATTGCCGGTGTCCTCGCCTACCAGCGTCCTGACATCGGCACCGCGGTCGTCGTCGGCATCGGTGTCGTCGGCCTGCTACACCTCCTGCTGGCCCCCTGATCCCACGTGGCTGCGACGGATGCCGTCGATCAGCGGTGAACGTGGGAACCGTCTATGACCGCTCCCGTTCCGTGCCGCCGCCGACGGCCCGAATCGGGATAGGCGCGTTGCCCACCGAGGGGCGTGGACGGGACGGAGCCGCCGTAGTACTCCGGGGCCGGGAGAGCCGGTCACACGGGGAAGGGCGGCAGCGTGCCAGACGAGGAGGGAACTGCAATGTCCGAAGGCGCCCCGGTGAACACCGGGGCCGGGGCGGTCGCCCCGTGGCGGCCAGGTGTCCCGGTACGGCAGGCAGGTTGATGCCCTGTTTCGGATGAGGGCGAGGCCGTGTTGGTCGGGTCAGGGGCCGAGTTCCGCGATGATGGCGCCGCGCAGGAGCTGCCGGGAGCGTTCGAGGGTGAGGGTGCCGCTGAGCCAGCGTTTGCTGAGTCCTTCGACGAGGGCGGTGAGCCGGTGGGCGGCGTCGTCCGGTGAGATGTCGGGGGTGGCGCGGCCGGTCTGCTGGGCGCGGTGGATCAGGTCGCTGGTGTAGTCGTTCCAGCTGTCGGTGGTGGTGCGGAGCTGGTCGCGCAGTTCAGGCTGGAAGACGGCGGTGGAGCGAAGTTCGCCCCAGGCGGTGCTGTTCTCGACGACGGCGGGGGTGTCCTGGAGTTCGAGGAGCAGCATCTCTTCCAGGTGGCCGCGAGGGTCGGTGTCGGGGTCGCTGCTGGGCTGGGTGTAGTGCTCGGCTCGGGTGTTGATGAAGTCGAGTGTGCGGGCGAGGAGACCGGCCCGGTCGCGGAAGTGGTAGTAGATCAGCGAGGTCGACACGCCGGCCTCCTCGGCCAGCTCTTCGACTCGCAGGCCCCTGATGCCGCGCTGCGCGATGACGCGGGCGGCGGCTTCCAGGATGGCGGTGCGGCGGGCGGACACGGTTCGGCTCCCTAGGAAGGTTCCAGGCGGCGACACAGGCAATGCTACCGTCTCGCATTGACTGAAATTTCAGTCAGGAATTCTTCCGTCCGGGATGGGAGCCGTGTCATGAGGAGACCGAACCGCCGAACCGTGCTGAGGGACGGTGTGGCTGCTGCGCTGGCCGCCGCGGGGTTGACAGCCTGTGCCCAGAACCAGGAGAAGAAGTCGGGCCGGCCGTCGGCCGGGGTACAGGAGAGCGCGGTGCCCATTCGGAACCAGGCCGAGCTGTTCATGCCGGCGGAGAGCCGTGAGCATGTCCGCACGTTTATGTCCTGGCCGCCGCTGGACTCGGTCTGGGAGGACATGGCCGACGACGTCCAGCGCGACATCGCGGGTATTGCCCGGGCGCTGGCCGAGTTCGAGCCTGTCGTCATGCTGGCTGCCCCGGAGGAAGTCAAGGCCGCCCGTCGAGCCTGCGGCTCGGGGGTCGAGGTGATCGCGGTACCCACCGACGACCTGTGGATGCGCGACAGCGGCCCGACCTTCGTCCAGGGCCCGAATGGCCTTCAGGGCATCGACCTGCACTTCAACGGCTGGGGCGGCAAGCAGGAACACGAGCACGACGCGAAGGTCGCCCGCGCCGTCCTGGAGTACGCAGGCGTCCCCCGCGTCGACGCGCCGCTGGTGGGAGAGGGCGGCTCACTGGAAGTGGACGGCCGCGGCACCCTCCTGGTCACCGAGAGCTCCCTGGTCAACCCCAACCGCAACCCGGACCTGAGCCGCGACGAGATCGAGAACTCCCTCAAGAACCTGGTCGGCGCCGACAAGGTGATCTGGTTCAACGGCGTCAAGGGCCAGGACATCACCGACTACCACGTCGACTCGCTGGCCCGCTTCGCAGAGAACGGTGTCGTCCTGCTCAGCCGCGCCTGGGCCGGCGACGGCCCCGACGTGTGGACCCGCGCCCACGATCAGGCACGCGGCGTCCTGGAGGGCGCGACCGACGCCCATGGAAGAAGGTTCGAGATCATCGACCTCCCCGAACCCGACCCCACCCGGCTCGGCCGCCGCGGGGAGGATTTCCTCGGCTCCTACGCCAACTACTACATCGCCAACGACGCCGTCCTCATCCCCCGCTTCGGCGACCGCAAGGCCGACCAGCAGGCCGCCGCCGTCATCGGCGACCTCTACCCCGATCGCGAGGTCGTTCAGCTGGAGATCCACACCGTCGCCGAAGGCGGCGGTGGCATCCACTGCGCTACCCAACAGCAGCCCAAGGCCGCAGAGACCAGCAGTTCGTGAAGTGTTGTGCGATTCCCGGCGGGGTTCAGGCAAGGCCGCGGACCGCGGTGCTTGGTCGGCTCCTGCCTCCTGGCGAAGCTGCCGGTGCCGGCTTCGGCGAGGCAATCGAGCTTGAGCAAGCGCTTCAGCGTGGCGCGGGTGCCCTCGATGTTCTTCGGCGGTAGTTCGCAGTCGAGGGCTTCGCAGACGTCGAGGGCCCAGAGGGCCCAGTGGGGGCAGCGGCCTCGTTGAGGACGGCGAGGATGCAGGGATGGTCCGGGTGCTCGGGCAGCTGCGGCGGAGCGGCCAAGAGCCGGTCGGCGAGAGCGGTGATGGCCTTCCGGGTGATCGCGAGGTGTTCGAGGTGGGTCTCTGCCTCCCGCAGTCGAGTCCGGACTTCTTCGATCTGGGGGGCGCCGGGGTCCCAGCGTCCTCACGAACCTGCCTCTGCGGCCCGTCCGGCAGAGCTCACCGCAGGGCCAGCGGGATCTCCGAGGCGAGGCGGGCCAGCTTCTCCGGGTTGCGGACGTAGTAGAGGCCCGCGATGCGGGAGTCCTCGATCCGGAACGTCATGACCCCGTCGAACTCCCCGCCCAGATGGACGGCCAGGGCCGGGCTGCCGTTGACCACGGTCGGCGTCAGGGACATCGCGAGGTTGCGCCGGTCGTTCTTGCCGATACCGCCCGCCACGAAGCGGGCCACCTTCGCGGCACCGGTGATCGGCCGCAGCGCCGCCTGCTTGATGCCGCCGCCGTCGGCCACCAGGACGACATCGGGAGCGAGCACGGCGAGGAGGTCCTGCGGGTCACCGGACTCCAGCGCCTCCCGGAAGGACTCCAGCGCCGCCCGCGTCTGGGCGGCCGAGACCGCCTGCCGCGGGCGCCGCGCGTCGACGTGCCGGCGGGCGCGGTGGGCGATCTGGCGTGTCGCCGCCGCGCTCTTGCCGACCGCGGCCGCGATCTCCTCGTAGCCGACGTCGAAGACCTCCCGCAGGACGAAAACGGCGCGCTCGGTGGGCGACAGCGTCTCCAGGACGAGCATCAATGCCGTCGACACGCTCTCCGCGAGCATCGCGTCCTCGGCCACGTCCGGCGCCGTGAGCAGCGGTTCGGGCAGCCAGGAACCGACGTAGGCCTCCTTGCGCCGGCTCATCGCCCGCAGCCGGTTCAGCGCCTGCCGGGTCGTGATCCGGACCAGGTAGGCGCGCCGGTCGCGCACCTGCTCCAGGTCGACCTCGACCCAGCGCAGCCAGGTCTCCTGCAGGACGTCCTCCGCATCGGCCGCCGATCCGAGCATCTCGTAGGCCACGGTGAACAGCAGGTTGCGGTGCGCGACGAAGGTCTCGGTCGCCGCGCCGGCGCCGTCCTCGCTCATGATGTCTCCTCCGGTTCCAGGGGTACGCCCACAGGACACCGGCCGGCCCGTCCCTGTGACAACACGCGCCGGCCCGGCCGGCTCCCGCGGGGCTCCCGCGGCCTACGGGGCGCCGTGCGGCGCCGACCGACCGGCCAGGGCCCGGGCCGCCGCCAGGCTCGCGGGGCGGCCCAGGGCCGCCCGGGAGGACTCCCGCAGCAGCACGGCCGCCCGGAAGGCGGTGGTGGCCGCGAGGCCGTGACGCCGGCGGTAGAGGCGGACCCGGTTGACCGTCAGCAGCGTCCACAGCCGGGGCGACACCTGGGAATCCCCGCCGAGGTGGGTGGCCGAGGCCGAGGGCTCCAGCCGGGTCACGAAGCCGAGGTCCCTGGCCCGCAGGCAGTATTCGGTCTCCTCCGAGTACAGGAAGAAGGACTCGTCCCACGGCCCGCACGCGGCCAGGCACTCCCCGGACAGTGCCATCAGCGCCCCCGTCGCCCAGTCCGCCACCGTCTCCCGTTCGTACGCCGCCGGGTCGGTGACCAGCTCGCTCCAGTGCGGGAAGCGCCCCGCCCGGCGGTTGCCGATCACCGCCTCGCCCAGCGCCCGGGTCACGCTGGACTCGCGGCGCAGCGAGTGCAGCAGCGTGCGGCCGTCCTCCTCGTACAGCAGCGGGACGCTGATCCCGACCCGGCCGCCGCCGGGCTCCGCCCTGCCCAGCGCGTCCACGAGCACCCCGGCGCAGCCCCGCCGCATCCGGATGTCCGGATTGCACACCAGGGCGGCCCGGAAGCCGCCCTCCCAGGCGGCGGCCGCCGCCAGCGCGGCGTTCACCCCGGCTGCGTACCCGGCGTTGCGGCCGGTCTGGACGACCGTCGCGTCCGGGGCCAGGGAGCGGACGACCTCCACCGTGTCGTCGGCGGAGTCGTTGTCGGCGACGACCAGGCGCCAGTCGAGCCCGGCCATGCCCTCCGGCAGCGAGGCGAGGAAATCCGGCAGGACCTCCGCGCTGTTCCAGGTGACGACGAGGACCGCTACCGGGCCGGTGCCGGCGGGGGAGTGGGGAGCTGTTGATCGGCGGGAAGACATGGGTACTCCACGAATCGGGGCTTCGGCGCCGCGCGCCGGATGAAGCCGAGGTAACTGCCTCCGGCGGCGATCGTCAGGAAGAACATCCCGGCGAACATCGGGAAGCTGAGGGCGTCGAAGGTGGCGCTGACGACCAGGGCGACCAGGGCGGAGGCGAAGAACGCCTGCCCCAGTTCCCGGTCGGACTCGCCGACGGCCAGCCGGCGGATCGCGCCGCCCTGGTGGATACCGGCGAGGAAGAGGAACAGGAGCGCGATCAGCCCCAGGAACCCCGTCTCGGCGAGGGTCAGCATGTACTGGTTGTCGGTGAAGAAGTAGAGCTCGGGAATGAAGGTGCCCATGCCGCGCCCGAACAGCGGCCGCTCGTCCAGGTAGGGCACGATCGCGCTGTACTTGACCGTACGGGCCTGGGTACTGCTGTCGGAGTTCGACAGGAAGGACGCGAACAGCCCCGTGATGGTGCCGATCAGCCCGGGGATGATCACCTTGAAGCAGGCCACCGCACCCACCAGCACCCCGATCGCGGTCCACCGCCGTTGCGGCTTCCAGCGCGGCACCATCACCAGGATCACGATCAGCGCCCCGATGATCGAGGTGCGCGACACCGTCAGCGGCAGCGCCCCGCCCATCAGTGCCACCGGACCCCAGCGGCGCCAGGCCCTCAGATGGCGCCGTACCGGATCGAAGGCCTGCTGGACGGCGAAGGGCAGCAGCAGCGCCAGCATCCCGCCGAACTCCAGCGGCTGCGCCGTGGTGGACCGGGGCCGGGTGAACGCCCCGCGGTCCAGGGTCGTGATCTGGGGGACGCTGGACGACAGCCCCGGGATGCTGATGCTGTCGGCGATGTTGGTCGCGGTGAAGAAGTCGTAGAAGCCGATGGCCGCCACGATCGTCCCCATCACCACGGCCCGGCGCAGCAGCACGTCCAGGCGGGCACGGTCCTGGATCCCGGCGGTGACCAGCACCACCAGCGACACCCACACCAACAGCGCGATCAGGCCGCGGTCCGCACCGAGCAACTCCTTGCGCACGCTGCCGCGGCCCGCGTTCGCGATGTAGGAGGCCAGGACCGAGACGGCCAGCAGCCACATCGCCACCCGGGGCAGTCGGGTCCCGGGCGCGGGACGGATCCGGCCCGCGAGCCAGGTCGCCAGATACCAGAACAGGGCCAGCAGGGCGAACACATTGGCCGGGGTCCCCACCCCGCCCAGACCCGGCAGCGTCAGGTTGGACGGGATGAAGAACGCCAGCGCCAGGTAGCCGGTGAGCAGGGCGGTGGCGTCCACATGGCGGCCCCGGGACCTGCGCCGGCCGGCCCGGGCCGGCCCCGCCGAGCCCTCGGCCGAGCTGTCGCGCCGGCGCCGCCGGGCCGCCGACAGCGCGTCCGCCACGAAGGAGAGGGTGAACCCGACGCTGACGCCGAGGATGAGGACCCCGAGCACCTGCTGGTAACGGCTCTTGAGCTGGGGCACCGGCGTCTGCGGCAGCACCACCGGCGCCGTCTGCACCATGTACGCGGGCTGTACCTTGGCCGCGGCCTGGAGTGCGTTGAGCTGCTCCCCGGCGAAGCCGGTCAGGATGTTCGTCTCCTTGAGCACCTTCTCCCGGTCGGTCCCCGTGACCGTCATCGTCAACAGCGGACCCGAGGTGTTCGCGGCGAACCCGACGGTATAGGGATCGGTCACGCCCAGGCTGTGCAGCTCACGGGCGGCGTCGGCTCCCGACATCGCCCTGATCAGCACGTCCGCGGTCACCACCAGGGCACCGCCCGCGTTGGAGATCGGGTTGCCGAAGGCGGGCGGCAGCTTGGCGGCGGCAGAGGAGTCCAGCAGCGCCACCGAACTCTGCGACTGGTACGCCACGGGCACCGACCGGTACAAGTGCAGCGCCGCCAGCAGGCTGAGCAGCATCGCCGGCACGATCACGTACCAGCGCCGGCGCAGCACCGCGCCCATTTCCCGAATGCTCACGAACACCCCTGCCGGGTAACGGAATTGATGGCGTACCTACCCGGGTCCTGCAAAGATCGGACATGAAGGAAAGGGTGGAAAGGATCCCCGTGTCGCCTGGTGAGTTGGTCCGTGCGCTGCGTCGGCGCTGGTACGTCCTGGTCGTGGCGGTGCTGCTGGCGGCCACCGGAGGGGTGGCGGTGCTGCGGCCCGGACCGGTGCACCTCAGCTCCGCGATCGTGGTGCTCAAACCGCCGGTCACCAGCAGACAGCCGAACCAGCTCGCGAACCTCCAGCCACCGCTCGCCGCCGTCTCGTACGGCGTCGTCCAGCAGCTGGAATCGGCCGAGGGAGCGGCCGAGCTCAAGGCGGCGGGGGTCGCCGGCGCCTACCAGATGACACCGCGCAACAGCGGCACCAGTGTCACCCCGCGCCATCTGATCCCCTCGCTCCAGATCCAGGTGGAGCATCCCGACCCGGACGTGGCCGACGCGTCCGTACGGAAGATCATCGAGATCTACACCCGGCACCTGACCGAGCTCCAGACGCAGCAGGGCATCCCGGACGCCGCACGGATGAGCGTGGACCTCCTGGTGCCGCCGCACGCGGCCGCACGGAACGGTGACCGGGTACGGTCCCTGGCCGGAGTGGCCCTGCTGGCGACGGTCTGCGGTGCGGCCGCCACCCTGTGGACCGACCGGCTCCTGACACGCCGGAACCGGCGCCGGCGCGAGAGCGCCGACGCCGGTCCGCAGGTCCCGCCGGTGGAACCGGTGGAGACGGGCCATCAGATCCCTCGGCGCTTCCAGGAACGCCACCACAGCCACTCGCGCCCCCGGTCGGCGACCGCCGACAGCACCAGCGGCTGAAGGTAGGGCATCGCGCGCGGGCCGATCCGCCGGCGCCGTTGCAGCGCCCGGTACTCGGCCAGCGCCGTGTAGCCGTCGGGCAGGCACTCGGCCGCGAACCCCACCAGCTCCTCGACCGGAACCACCGAGGTGCGCCCCCGGTCGTACGCCCGGTAGGCGCGCCGCAGCGCGTACCGGGCGAGCCGGGTGCGCGCCGCACGGGCCAGCCGGTCCGGCTCCGGAAGTAGATCCCCGCACTTGGCCAGCACCGAGTCGAAGGCGACGAGGCGCTGGCGGAGGTCGTCGAGCTGCCCGCCGAAGTCCGTCGTGGACATGTTGTTGCCGTGGACGCGGTAGAAGGCCTGGTCGGCGCCGCGGACGTAGCCCACGTCGGCGTGGGCCGCGAGCCGCATCCACATCTCGATGTCACCGGCGTGAGGCAGCTGCGGATCGTAGCCGCCGACCTTGCGCTGGAGGCTGGTACGGACGACCACCTCGGGCGAGGTGATGCAGCCGGTGCCCTCCCGGAACCGCCGGTCCAGCCACCAGTGGCCCGGATAGACCACCGACCCCGTGGAGCGGGTACGGGCCGCCGGCAGGGGACCGCCGTGCCGGAAGCGCAGTGGCCTGCCGTAGGCGAATCCCGCTTCCGGGTGCGCGTCGAGCAGGGCCGCCGCGCGCACCAGGGCGCCCGGGACCAGCCGGTCGTCCGCCGAGAGCAGGGCGACGTAGTCCCCGTCGGCCCACTCCAACAGACCTTCGTTGTAGGTGGCGATGTGCCCCTGGTTGCGCTCGTGGACCCGGACCTCGATCCGGGGGTCGGCCGCCGCCAGCGCGCGTGCCACGTCCGCGGAGTCGTCGGGCGAGGCGTCGTCGATGATCAGTACCCGGACGTCCACGCCCTCTTGCTCGTCGAGGGCGCTCTTGACGCAGTCGGCCAGGAAGTGGCCGTACTTGTAGCAGGGGATCACCACGCTGACCGTGCTCACTGGCCGGACACCTCCGTGGAACCGTCCGCGGACTGGGCCGAGTTCGGCAGGGTCGTGGTGAAGACGGGACCCACCCAGTAGTTCACGGATCCGAAGGTGTTCGACGGGAACGCCGTGGCGGAGCCGTACTTGTAGAGCCCGTTGCCGCTGCCGGGCGCGTCCGCCGGGGCCACCAGGGGGTAGGAGCGGTGGGCGGCGGTGAAGTAGCCCCCGTCCACGGAGTAGTTGCCGTTCGGTGCGTGGTAGGAGGCCACGTACGTGGTGCCCGCCGTGATCGGTACGGGTGTTGCGAACTGCAGCTCCTGCCAGCCGGTCAGGGTCTCGCTGCCGAAGGTGCCGGTGGCCAGCAGCGTGCCGGAGGCGGACCACAGGCTGCCGGTGTGGGTGCCGGTGTTACCGGGGCCCTTGTAGAAGGTGACACCGGTGATGTAGCCGTTCACCGCCGACTGGAAGCGGGTCCCGAGCTCCACCGAGTTGGCGTCGTCGCCCACGTTGGCGGTGCTCGGCGTCGCGCTGCCGCTCCACAGGGTGCACGGGCAGTTCACCGCCGGCGGGCTCGCGCTGGTCGTGAAGTTCCACGTGACGGGCGCGGTCATGGCGTTGCCCCACAGGTCGGTCGCCTGGACCGACGCCGTGTACGTGGTGTTCAGCGCGAGCTCGGTGGACGGGGTGAAGGTCGCGCTGTTCGACGCTCCGAGGGCCTTGGTGCCCGGGACGGTGGCGCCGCCCGAGTCCTTCACGGTGAAGGTGAGCTCATCCGCGTCGACGGCCGTGCTGAAGGTGGCCGTCATCGTCGCCGTGATCTGGGTGCCCGTCGCGGCGGATTGCGGCGAGGTCCCGGTGACGGTGGGCGGGGTCGTGCTGGCGGCCGAGGTGTCCAGGACCGCGTCCACCCAGTAGTTGCTGCCGGACGCGGCCTTGTTCGGGAAGCCGCCGGTGCCGCTGTAGCGGTAGACGCCGTTGCCGCCGTCGGTCCCGCTCCGCAGCGCCGTGAGCGGGGCCAGGCCCGCGTCGCCGTCGGCGAAGGTGTTGTCGAAGGAGTAGCCGCCGTTCGGCGCGAAGTAGGAGGCGATGTAGGTGGTGTTGGGCTTGATCGGCACCGGGCTGGAGAAGTTCAGCTGCTGCCAGCCGGACGCGGTCTCGTTGGTGAAGGTGCCGGTCGCAAGGCGCTGGCCGGTGCTGCTCCACAGGCTGCCGGTGTGCGTCCCGGTGTTGGCCGGGGACTTGTAGAACCGGACGCCGGTGATGGAACCGGCCTCCGAGGAGCGGATCTTCACGCCGAGCTCGACGGCGCTGCCGTCACCGGCGTTGACGGTGCCGGGCACGGCCGCGGCAGGCCACACGGTGCACGGGCACTGCTGGGGGCCGACCGTCAGCGGGACCGTGGTGGTCGCGCCGATGTTGACGCTGTCGTCGACCGCACGCACCTGGATCTGCACGGGGCCCGGGGTGGTCGGGGTCCACGTGTAGCTCCAGGTTCCCAGGCCCGTGGTCGCCTTCCAGGTGGTTCCGCCGTCGGTGGAGACCTCGACCCGGGCCACCACGCCGCCGCCGGTGTCCGTCGCCGTACCGGTGACGGTCACCGGCCGCAGGGCGGGGACGGTGGCGTTCGCCGCCGGGCTGGTCACGGTGATGCCGGGGCCCACGGTGTCCGTGGACGCGGTCGAGGCGATCAGGTCGCTCTGCAGGGACTTGGGCTGCACACCCATGTCGGCGAAGACGTTCACGGTGGCCTGCTGCATCCGCTTGTCGGCGGTGACCACGGTGTCGTCGGGGTTGGAGGTGGGCGTGTCGGTCAGGCCCCAGGACCACTGCACGGTGCCCGCGCCGAATACCAGCGCGTGCGAGGTCTGGTCGCGGAAGGCCACCAGGCTGTGGGTCGCGGTGCCGTTGCCGTAGGTGTTGCCGTAGTCCTTCAGGAGCTTGCCGTCCTCGATGTCGACCGTCGTGGACGACATCTGGATCTGCCCGGCGGGCCGACTGGCGTTCTCCACGTCACTGTCCCACTCGTAGCCGAGCGTCCCCTGCGGGAACACGGCGGTCTGCGAGGGGGTGAGGTTCGCGACGGAGGTGTTGCGCCACAGCCGCTGCTTGGCGAAGGTTCCGGGCACGGTGATCGCGTCGCTGCGGTAGCCGTTGACGCTGAACATCGAGCCGGTCAGCTGGTTCTGCGGCTGGAAGGGGCGCCCGCCGGTGGCACTGGCCGGGTCCATGAAGGTGCCCGTCCAGATCCCGCTCGGGTCGGGGACGCCGTTGGGCTGGGGGAAGGACAGCTTGGTCTCCTTGTACGAGACCAGCGTCCGGTCGGCGGTGTTCGTCCCGTCGATGCTCGGGGCGAGCCGGGTCTTCCAGAAGATCTCGTTGCCGCTGAAGTACGTCTGGTGCTGCCCGGCGCGGCGCGCGTTCAGGACGTTGGTGAACTGCTCCTGGGTCCAGTACTCGTCGTGGCCGGAGGACATGAACACCTTGTGGTTCGCCAGCAGGGCCGCGCCGCGGACCGACGTGTCGATCCCGGACATGTAGCTCACGTCGTAGCCGTTGCGCTCCAGCCAGGCGATCATCTGGAACTCGGAGCCGTAGATCCCGTTGTCCCCGCCGATGTCCATCGGCCGGTTGTAGCTGACCTCGTAGGCACGCCCGTCGGGCGCGGGACCGCCGCCGTCGTAGAGGTCCTGGCCGCCGTAGTTGTTGTACGCCTGCCAGGTCTGGTCGCTGGTCTGCACGACGATGTCGGAGTGGCTGGAGTCCTTGCGGACCACGAACGGGTACGGCATCACGCCGTTGCCGTCCGCCTGGTCGAAGTTGGCGATGTAGAGGCCGGAGACGGCGTCGGCCGGCACGCTCCACGTCGCCGTGGTGGGCCAGTTGCCGCAGTCGACCAGCCCGGTGGATGCCTTGGTGGTGCAGGCGGCCGGGTTCCCGCCCGGCGCGAAGTTCGCCGGGTACGTCTGGGCGGCCTGGGCGGCCGTGGACATCAGCCGGGCCCCGTTGCCCCCGTAGTGGCCGAGGCGGTAGATGGACACCTTGTACGGCGTCGGAGACTGGACCTTGAATTGCACGGTGTCGCCGGGCTGGACGCTCTCCCGGGTGGGGAAGCCCTTGATGTCGCCGTACGCGCTCGGCGCGAACCACTCCTCCTTCGGGGTGCCCGGTTTGGAGTTCTCGCAGACGATCGCGTTCGTGGCGGGACCGCAGGGATCGGCCGCCCCGGCCACCGCGGCCGGGGGGAGGACCGTGGCCATCAGGGCCGCCACCGAGGTGAAGAGACCGTAACGGAGCAGCTTTGTCCGTCTGTTCATGTGGACCTCATTGTTGTCACGCCGACGCGCATCAGCGCAGGGCGTCGAAGAACGCTTCCACGACCCGCTGCTGCTGGGCGGCGGTGATCTGCGGGAAGAGGGGGAGGGAGAGCATGCCGTCCGCTGCCTGCTCCGCGTGCGGGAAGTCCCCGCGACCGTGACCGAGGTGGCCGAAGGCCGGAGTGAGGTGGACCGGGGCCGGGTAGTGCACGCCCGCTCCGATCCCCTCCGCGTTCAGCTTGCCGACGACGGCGTCGCGGTCCGCTCCGGAGATCCGAACGACGTACAGGTGCCAGACGTGGACGTTGTCCTCCGCCGTGACCGGCAGGGTCACGCGGCCCGCGGCGGCCAGATCGCCGAGCAGTTCGTCGTAGCGGGCGGCGGCGGCCCGGCGGGCCGCGTTCCCCTCCGCCAGGCGGGCCAGCTTCGCCCGCAGGACCACGGCCTGTAGGCCGTCGAGCCGGCTGTTGAATCCCGGCACGTCGTGGCGGTACTTGGCCACGCCGCCGTGGTTGGCGAGGGCGCGTACCAGGTCGGCGCGCTCCTGGTCGTCGGTCACCACCGCGCCGGCGTCCCCGTAGGCGCCCAGGTTCTTGCCCGGATAGAAGCTGGTGGCGGCGATCGTGCCGCTGCCGGGGGAGCGGCCGCCACGGGTGGCGCCCTGGCTCTGCGCCGCGTCCTCGACCACCTTCACGTGGTCCGGAAGCCGGTCCGCCAGCTCCGCGGCGGCCGCGCACTGCCCGTAGAGGTGGACGGGCACCACCGCGCGGGTGGCCTTGCCGACCGCGTCCAGTGCGGCCTGCGGATCCATCAGGAGGGTGTCGGGCAGGCAGTCGACCAGCACCGGCCGGGCACCGATCCGGGCGACGGCGCCCGCGGTGGCGATGAAGGTGTTGGCGGGCAGCACCACCTCGTCGCCGACGCCGACCCCGCTCGCCCGCAAGGCCAGTTCGAGGGCGTCGGTGCCGTTGGCGACTCCTACGCAGTGCCGGACGTCGGCGAAAGCGGCGTACTCGCGCTCGAAGGCCTGGACCTCGGCGCCGCCGATGAAGGCCGTACCGGCCAGCACACGGTCGAATCCGGCCTGTAACTCCTCGGCGACCTCGGCGTGCGCCGCCTTCAGGTCCACGAGCGGTATCTGGTTCATACGACTGGACTCTCCATCCGTGTCTCCGGCCGCCGGCCGTTCGGGCCGGTGCCGTCTTCCGTGCCGTGCGCTGGCGCGTCCCCGTCGGGCGCCGGCGCGTCCCCGTCGGGTCCGCACCCGGCCCCGCCCGGTTCGCCCGCCTCGCGGGCCAGTTCGGCGAGGGCGGTGGCCCCCGCCGGCCGCAGGAGGCGGGCCGGGCTGCCGGCCCACACCTCCCCGGCCGGGACGTCCGCGAGGACGGTGCTGCCCATGCCGGTCAGCGACCAGGCACCGATCGCCGCGTACTCCCGGACCAGAGCCCCCGCCCCCACGTACGCCCCGCGTCCCACCCGCACCCCGCCGCCCAGGCGGACGCCCGAGGCGAGGGTGGCGAAGTCCCCGACCTCGTCCTCGTGGGTGAGTACCACCTGAGGCATCACCGCCACGTGCGAACCGACCCGGACACCGGCCGTCAGCACGCTGTGCGCGAGCAGCACCGAGCCCGGCCCCACGGACGAGGAGCCCGAAACCGCCGCAGTGGGGTGCACCACCGTCGCGTACCGCTCCACGGGCAGGCCCAGCCGCCGCACCAGGCGGGCCCGTACCGCGTAGTCCCGGGGGCTGCCCACGCAGACCACGACCCGGGCGGCCGGCAGCGCGTGGACCAGCTCGCAGCCGCCCGGCACCGGCACCCCGTCGACCTCCCGGCCGTGCAGGGCCGGATCGTCGTCGAGGTGCCCGGCCAGCCGCCACCGGGGCGCACGCCCGCTCGCCGCGTCGGCCGCGGCCACGTCTCGTACAGCCTGCGCGGTCTCCCGCGCGAACCCGCCCGCGCCGACGACCAGCAGGTCCTCGGTCACCGCAGCGCTCATCCGCCTGCCTGCTCCCGCAGCACCGCCACCACCCGGTCCTGCTGGGCTTCGGTCATGGTGTGGAACAGCGGGAGGATCAGGGAGTCGCGGCTGATCCGCTCGGTCACCGGCAGCGGGGCCGCGTCGTGGCCCTCGTACGCGGGCTCCAGGTGCGAGGCCATGATCCCGCGCCGGGCCGAGATCCCGGCCTCGGAGAGCACCGCGAGCAGGGTGTCCCGCCCGACGGGGAAGTCCTCGGCCAGCAGCACCCAGTAGGACTGGAAGTTGCCCTGCCCGTGTGCGGGGTCGCGGACCGGGCGCAGGCCCGGGACCTCGCGCAGCAGCTCCGCGTACCGGGCGGCGAGCCGGCGCCGCCGGGCCACGATCTCGTCCAGCCTGCCGAGCTGCACCAGGCCGACCGCGGCCTGGATGTCGGTCATCCGGTAGTTGTAGCCGACCTCCAGGTAGCTCTCGACGATCGGCTTGCTGCTCGCGTGCCGCTGCGCGGCGGACACGTTCATGCCGTGCTCGCGCAGACGGCGCAGCCGCTCCGCCCACCGCGCGTCGTCCGTGGTCACCATGCCGCCCTCGCCGGTGGTGATCACCTTGCGGGGGTGGAAGGACCAGGCGGCGAGCAGCGCCCCGTGGCCCACGGACTTCCCGCCGACCGTCGCGCCGATGCCGCAGGCCGCGTCCTCCACGAGGGCGATGTCCCAGGCGGCACACGCCGCCCGCAGGGCGTGCACGTCGGCGGGCACCCCGCCCTGGTGGACGGCGAGGACCGCTCTCGTGCGGGGGGTGCGGACCGCGTCCACGGTGGCCGGGGTCAGGTTGCCGGTGGCCTCCTCGACGTCGGCGAACACCGGGCGCGCACCGGTGTAGCGCACGGCGTTGGCGGTGGCGATGAAGGACAGGGAGGGGACGATCACCTCGTCGTCCGGCCCCAGGTCCAGGGCGACGAGGGCCAGGTGCAGGGCGGTGGTGCACGAGCTGACGGCGATGCCGTGTTCGGCGCCCACCCGTTCCGCGAAGGCCCGTTCGAACTCGGCGACCCGGGGCCCCTGGGCGACCCAGCCCGAGAGCACCGCGTCGGCGGCGGCCTTCGCCTCCTCCTCGCCCAGCCAGGGCACCATCACGGGGATCCGGGCGGTCGGGTCCGGGGCGTTCATCGACCCGCCTCCGCCGCCGTGTCGGCGCGCTCCGCCCGCCACCAGTCCACCAGGTCCCGCAGGCCGGTGCGCAGGTCGATCGCGGCCGTGAAGCCGAGGCGCTCGCGGGCCTGCGCGGTGTCCGCGAGGCGGCGGGTCACGCCGTTCACGGCACGGGCCGGGCCGTGCTCGGGCACCAGGCCGTCCGCGCCCATCGCCTCCAGCAGGCCGTTCGCCAGCTCCAGCAGGCTCGTCTCGGTCCCGCTCGCGACGTTGAACACCTCGTCGGTCAGGTCCGATTCGGCAGCCAGCAGGTTCGCGCGCGCGATGTCGCGCACGTCGACGAAGTCCATGGTCTGCAGGCCGTCGCCGAGGATCAGCGGCGGTTCGCCCGAGGCGATGCGCTCCATCCAGCGGATGAGTACCTCGGTGTACAGCCCGTGGATGTCCATCCGTGGGCCGTACACGTTGAAGTAGCGCAGTGCGACGTAGTCCAGCCCGTACATCGAGTGGAAGCTGCGCAGCATCCCCTCGTTGAAGGCCTTCGCCGCACCGTAGAAGGTGTCGTTGTTGTACGGATGGTGGCGCTCGGTCGTCGGGAACTGTTCGGCCAGGCCGTAGACCGAGGCCGACGACGAGGCGATCACCTTCCCCACCCCGGCGGCGGCCGCCGCCTCCAGCACGTTGAACGTGCCGTCCACCATCACCTCGTTCGCCAGCCGTGGTTCCTCCGCGCACTGCGTGATCCGGATGGCCGCCAGGTGGAAGACCAGGTCGGCGCCCTCCGTCACCTTGCGCACCGCCGCCACGTCGCGGATATCGCCCTCGACGACCTCCACCACGCCGCTCGGCAGGGCGCGCGCCAGGTTGGCGGTCCGCCCCCGCACGAAGTTGTCGAGCACCACGATTTCGCGTGCCCCGTTGTCCACCAGCTGGTCCACCACGTGCGAGCCGATGGTGCCCGCTCCGCCGGTGACCAGAATCTTCTTGCCTCGTACGCTGCTGCTCAACGCCCTGCTCCCACTGGATCGGTCGTGGTCCTGCGTGTCACGCCATGCGAAGGGTCCCGATGGGGACCGGGGTCGGGCCGGCCTCGGGCCGGCGTCCGACCGGGAGCGGTCAGCGCCCGGTGCGCAGTCCGACGACCGCGCCCCGGAACTCCAGGCTCCGAGAAGCCGCTTCGAGGATGTCCAGCACCTTCAGGCCCGCCCGGCCGTCGGTCAGCGGCGGCCGTCCCGTCCTGATGGCGTCGGCGAACTCCTCGACCATGCTGCGCAGCGCCTCCTTCTCGCCGATCGCGGGCGCCACCATGTCGCCGGACCGGTAGGAGACGAGCATGTCGCGGCGTTCGTCGGCGCCGATCTCCTGCGGGGTGCTCAGTTCCACGCCTCGGTCGAACACCGCGACGCGCTGCGTGGGGTTGAGGTCGTCCCAGACCAGGGTGCGCTTGGAGCCGCCGACCATGGTGGTGCGCACCTTCGTCGGGGAGAGCCAGTTGACGTGCACGTGCGCGATGGCGCCGGTGCTCAGCTGGAGGGTCAGGTAGGCCACGCAGGACTGGCCGGCCCCGATCGGGTCGGCGCCGGTCGTGGCGACGGCCACCGGCTGCACGTGGTCGGGGAGGATGAAGTCGAGGACCGACAGGTCGTGGGGAGCGAGGTCCCACAGGACGTCGATGTCCTTCTGGACGAGCCCGAGGTTGATCCGCACCGAGTCGACGAAGTGGATCTCGCCGAGTTCACCGGAGCGGACCATCTCCCGGATCCGGCGCACTGCCGGCGTGTAGCAGTAGGTGTGGTCGCACATCAGGGTGAGGCCGCGCTTCTCGGCCTCCGCCACCAGCCGCATTCCGTCCTCGTACGTGGCGGCGAGCGGCTTCTCCACCAGGACGTGCTTCCCGGCCCGCAGCGCGGCCAGCGCGACGTCCAGGTGCGTCCCGGCCGGCGTGGCCACGGCGACCGCTTGGACGGAGGGATCGGCGAGGACCGCGGCGTAGTCCGCGGTCGGCTGCACCGTGGAGTAGCGGCCGAGTGCCTGCCGAGCACGGTCGATGTCCAGGTCGCAGAGCCAGCGCAGCCGGAACTGCGGGCTGGACTGGAAATTGCGGACGAGATTGGGGCCCCAGTAGCCCGCACCGACCACCGCGACGCCTAACGGGGCCGCGGACCCCCGGCCGGGGATGCCCGCGCTCTGCCCAGCGGTCCGTTCGGCGCTCTGCGCGCCGTCCTTCGAGGTGTCCTTCACAGCGTTCCCTTCCTTCCGCGCACGCCGACCGGCGTGTCGACTACCCGTGGCCGGGACGCGTGCGGTGGAGGGGGGAACGCCGTTGCCGAGGGCACGCCGGATGCCTGAGCGTCCCCTGCGTGACCTGCTCAACGGTGATGGCCCCCCACAACCGATGTTCTGCGCGAATCGCGTATGCCGCCCCCCGGCCCGACCGCCTGTTCCCCACACGCGATCGAACCCGTACCACCCGTGCCGGGCCGGATCGTTGCCGGCCGCGCCGAAGCGCGCCGAATCCGCTCGGCGCCACTCAATCTAGTCCACCGGGCGTACCCCCGGGCAGAGTTGGCGGAATCGCCGGGAGCTGGTGTTCGACCGTGCATACTGCCCGGGTGACCAGCATCGTGATACCGGCCCACAACGAAGGCCGGGTCATCGGCCGACTCCTCGACGCGCTCCTGGCCGACTCCCCGTCGTCCGGGCCCGACATCGTCGTGGTGTGCAACGGCTGTACCGACGACACCGCCCGGGTGGCGGGCGCGCGCGGCGACCGGGTACGCGTCGTGGAGATCCCGACCCCTTGCAAACACACGGCACTTCGGGTCGGCGACGAGCACGCGCGGGGCTTTCCGCGGCTGTACGTGGACGCCGACGTCGTGGTCGGCGCCGCCGACGTAAGGGCGCTGACGGACGCCCTCGCCGCCGCCCCCGGCCTGCTCGCCGCCGCCCCGGGCCGGGACATCCCGCTGACCGGCTGCGCCTGGCCGGTCCGGGCCTACTACCGGGTGTGGCAGCGGCTGCCGGCGGTCCGCGAGGGCCTCTTCGGCCGAGGTGTCATCGCCGTCACCGAGGAGGGGTACCGGCGGATCGCGGCGCTGCCCCCGCTGATGGCCGACGACCTGGCCGCGTCCCTCGCCTTCGGGCCCGGGGAGCGGCGCGTGGTCGAGAGCGCCAGGGTCGTCGTGCGGCCGCCGCGCACCTGGTCGGACCTGATCCGGCGCAAGGTGCGTGCGGCGACCTCCTCCGCCGAGTTCGAGCGGTTCCAGGCCGGGCGGGACGCCGCGGCGGGGTCCGGTCCTTCGGCGCGCACCGCGACGTCCGACCTCCGGTCCCTGCTGCGCGCCGATCCGGAACTCCTGCCCGCGGTCGTGGTCTTCGCGGCGGCTGCGCTCGCGGCCCGCCGGGGATCCCGCCGGGCCATCCGCGACCAGGACTTCTCCACGTGGCTGCGGGACGAGAGCAGCCGCGGGTGACGCGGTGGCACGTACGGCCGAATCGCGCCGTACGCAGCACAGTTGGCCCGTGCAAGGACTAGGGTTCGGGTTCGACTCGCACGTTCGAATGACGTCAGACCGTCTGTACGGGGGAGCACCAGAGCATGTACCTCGCGGACCGCTCCGCACCCGCGGGCGCGAAGACCGCACCGGGCCGGGGAACCGGCAGGGCGCGGGCGGTCGCCCCAACCGTCCTCGCACTGGGCACGGTCAGCCTGATCACCGACGTCTCCTCCGAGATGGTCACCGCCGTCCTGCCGCTGTACCTGATCGCGGGGCTCGGCCTCAGCCCGCTCGGGTTCGGCGCCCTCGACGGCGTCTACAACGGCGTCAGCGCCCTGGTGCAGCTCACCGGCGGGCACCTCGCCGACCGGGTCCGCAACCACAAGCTGGTCGCCGGCATCGGCTACGGCCTGTCCGCCCTGTGCAAGCCCCTGCTGCTGCTCGCCCACAGCCTCGGCCCGATCAGCGTGATCCTGGCGCTGGAGCGCACCGGCAAGGGCCTGCGCACCGCCCCGCGCGACGCATTGATCTCCCTGTCCACACCGCACGCGTCACAGGGCCGGGCCTTCGGCTTGCACCGGGCCATGGACACCACGGGAGCGCTGCTCGGGCCCCTCGCCGCCTTCCTCATCCTCGGCGTGGCCGCCGACGGCTACGACGCCGTCTTCGGCGTCAGCGCCTGCGTCGCCGCACTCGGCGTCGTGGTGCTCGTGCTCTTCGTCCCCTCCGGCGCGGCCGACTTCCCGCCCCGGCCGGCGGCGGCCCCGCCCGCCCGGCGCCCCGCACCCGCCCCGCCGGCACCCTCCGCCGAGCCCGCCGGCCCGCAGCCCGTGAAGCTGCGCGACGCGGTGGCGCTGCTGCGCCTGCCGCGGCTGCGCGCCCTGGCGCTCTGCGCGGTCCTGCTCGGCCTCACCACCGTCAGCGACGCCTTCGTCTACCTGCTGCTCCAGCGCCGAACCGGCATCGACGACCAGTGGTTCCCGCTCCTGCCGCTGGGCACCGCCGCCGTGTTCCTGCTGCTGGCCGTCCCGGCCGGGGCCCTCGCCGACCGGATCGGACGCCGTACCGTCTTCCTTGCCGGGCACGCCCTCCTGCTCACCGCCTACGGGTTGCTGCTGTGGGCCCCCGACTGGCCCGCCCTGCCCTACCTCGTCCTCGCCCTGCACGGCCTGTTCTACGCCGCCACCGACGGGGTGCTGCCGGCCGCCGTGGCCGCCACCGTCCCCGAGCCGCTGCGCGGCACCGGCCTGGCCCTGGTCGGCACCGGCCAGGCGCTGGCCCGCTTCGGCTGCTCGCTGGCCTTCGGCGGGGCATGGACCCTCTGGGGCCCCGGTCCGGCGCTCGCGGCCGCCGCGGCCGGCCTGCTGTGCTGCGCGGCCGTCGCCGGCCGCGTGCTGCGGCCGTCGCCGGCCGCGCCCGGCACGCCTCCCGCACCCACACCGCCCAACCCGGCCCGACGCCCGTGAGGAAGCCGATGACACGCTCCCGCCGCCTGCTCGTCCTCGCGGTGGCGGTGCTGCTGCTCGGGGGCGTCGGCGCCACCCTGGTGCTGCGCGCCGCCTCCCGTGCCGACCAGCCGCGGGCCGGTGGCCCGGCCGCGACCGCGGGGGCCGTGTCACTGACGGCCGGACGGGACGCGCTGGCCTTCCTGGGCAGCGGGCAGGGCCCGCACCGCGGCGCCCTCGCCTCCGTCCCGGCCGATGCGCCCGAAGGCACCCGCACGGTGTCCGACCTCACCTGCCAGCGCTTCCATGCGGCTGCGGGTACGGGCGTCTGCCTGCGCTCCAGCCCAGGTGCCCTCGCCCAGGACAACAAGGCCGTCATCGTCGACGCCGAGCTGCGCCAGGTGCGCAGCTTCCCACTGGCGGGCACGCCCAGCCGGGCCCGCGTCTCGCCCAGCGGCCGCTTCGTCGCCTGGACCGTGTTCATCTCCGGAGAGTCCTACGGCGCGGCGTTCTTCTCCACGCGCACCGCCATCCTGGACACCAGCACCTGGAAGCTCGACGCCGACCTGGAGCAGTTTGCGATCACCATGGACGGGCGGGAGCACCGCGCCCAGGACGTCAACTTCTGGGGCGTCACCTTCTCCGCGGACGACGACACCTTCTATGCCACGCTCGCCACGGCCGGTGAGACCTACCTGGTCAAGGGTTCGGTGTCCGGTCGGTCCGTCACCACCCTTGCCAAGAACGTCGAATGTCCCTCGCTCTCCCCGGACGAGACGCGTATCGCGTACAAGAAGCGGGTCCGGCCCGGCGCTTCGCTGTGGCGCGAACACGTCATGGATCTGCGGACGCTGCGGGACCACCCGCTCGCCGAGAAGCGCAGCGTGGACGACCAGGCCGCCTGGCTGGACGACGGCACGCTCGCCTACGCCCTGCCCGCCGACGGCGCCGCCGACCGTTCGGACCTGTGGACCGTGCCCGCCGACGGCACCGGGAGCCCCCGGCCGCTGATCTCCGGGGCCTCCTCCCCGGCCCGTCTGGGCTGACCGGGCCGGGGAGGGGCGTCAGACCCCGTCCACGAAGGTCCGTACCCGCTCGACGAGCGCGGCGCTGTCCCGGATCCACGCGTAGTGCCGGCGGCCCTGGGCGCCCTCGCCGAGAGCGAGCTCCCAGTACGTCACGCGGGCGTTCGTGAGCTTGCCGGCGAGCCCGCGCACGCCGCCGGGCGGTGCCATGGCGTCGCCCTTGACCGCGACCGCCAGAACCGGCAGTTCGAGCTTCGCCAGGGCGGGCTCGAAGTCCACCTCGCTGGACGGCACGTGGTAGCGGCCCGTCCTGACCTGGGTCGCCATATCCCTGAGGACCTGCGCGGAGTCGTTGCCCAGTACTCCGATGCGGCGGCCCGGGAAATACCCGTACAGCGCGGAGAACGCGGCCGCGGCCTGGAAGGCGGCGAGCATCCCCAGGCTCTGTGGGAAGGGCCAGCCGCGGTAGTGGCAGGAGGGGGCTCCCACCAGGACGGCGCCCGAGGCCATGTGCGGCTCCTGGCTGAGGTAGAGGGCGCCGAGCTGCCCGCCGAGGCTGTGCCCCAGGAGGTGGCGCGGTGCCGTCGGGAAGGCGGCCTCGACCGCCCGGAAGAGCGCGGGGTAGTCGTAGGAGACCATCTCGTGATAGCCGTAGCGCACCCCGCGCCCCACGCGCACGGAGCTCGTTCCTTGTCCGCGCAGCTCGCCGACGGCCACCTGGAACCCGGCTTCGGCGAGGGCGTCCGCCAGCGGGGCGTACGAGGCGGCCCGGGTGCCCATGGCGGGCATGCACACCAGGACCGGCGCGGACGGATCGCCGGGCCTGCGGTGCAGCCTGACCTCCGACGTGGCGCCGTCCTCGGCGCGCACCGTCTCGGTGCTCACTTCGACGGACGACACCTACAGACCCCCCTCGCCGGCGGCCGCCCTCCGCATGTCGCGAAACACGTTCAACAGCTGGATCTCGCTCGATCCCTCGAAGATGGTCAGGGCGCGCGCGTCCCGCCAGCGCTTCTCGACGCCGTGGTCGGCCGCAATGCCGCGCCATCCGTACAACTGCAGGATCTCGTTCGAGGCGCGCACGGCGAGCTCGGTGGCGTAGTACTTCGCCATGGAGCTCTCCCGGCCGAAGGGCAGCCCCCGGTCGGCCAGCGCCGTCGCCTCGTCCAGCAGCCCCCGGGCGGCGCACAGCTCGACGTACAGCCGTCCCAGCGCCAATTGGACGTGGCTGAGGGTGTCCATGCGGTCGTCGGGGTAGACCCGGCGCTCGCCGACCCACGTGAGCGCGTCCTTGAGCATGGCGGCCACGATGCCGGCTCCGCAGGCGGCGCCGCCGATGCGGATGGTCGCGAGGAGTTCGTTCAGCAGCATCTCCCCGTCACCGGCCCCTCCGATCAGGCTGATCGGCTCCAGCGCCACGTCCCGGAAGGTGACCGAGGGCGTGGGCAGGCAGCGGAACGCGGCCTTCTCGATGTCCTCGCCCACGGTCACGCCGGGAGCGTCCCGCGGTACGGCGAAGAAGGACAGGCCACGTTTGCGGTTGTCGATCACCGTGTTGGCCAGGACGATGAACACGTCGGCGACGGTCCCGTTGCCGGACATGCACTTGCCACCGTTGAGCAGCCACCCCGAATCCGTCCGGACGGCACGGGTGGTGGCCGCCAGCAGGTTGGAGCCGTTCTCGGGCTCGGTGAGCCCGAGCGCCGCGTAGCCGTTGTCCTTCAGGAGCCGGGTGACGAAGAGCTCCTTCTGCTCCGGCGTGCCGGCGGCGACCACCGGGTGCAGCGCGCCGCGGTTGAACACCAGGGTCCAGGTCATCCCCGGACAGACCGCGGACAGTTCCCCGATGACGTGGCCGAACTCCGTGTACGAGAGCCCGGCGCCGCCCAGCTCCTCCGGAAAGGCGGCGTTGAGGATGCCCTCGGCGGCGGCCCGTTCGTGGACCGCCGCGGGGAACTCCCGTTCCTCGTCGCACCGTCGCACGTGCGGGGCCATCACCTCGTCGGCGAACGTACGGAAGGTCTGTTTCCACTCTGATCGACTGCGAGATTCTTCCACGGCCATCCTAAGGAACGGTGATGACGAACTTGCCGATGTTGGCACGGTTGCGGAGCCCCTCGATCGCCTGCGCGGCGTCCTCGAAGGCGAAGACGCCGCCCACCGAGGGGCGGAGGACCGCTGTGTCGACCAGCTCGACGAGGCGGTCCATCAGGGGCCGCAGCCGGGACGGATCGCGCGCCAGCGCGCCGACGTTGACGGTGCAGAAGGAGCGGCTGCTCATGAACAGGTCACGGCCGTCCACGGCCAGGTCGAGCACACCCGCCGCCCCGATCTCCACGAAGCGGCCCCCCGCCCGCAGCAGCTCCAGGCCGCGGCCCACGGCGTCGCCGGAGAGCGAGTCGACGACCAGGTCGAGGCCCTGCTCGGGGGAGAGCTCCCGGACGGCGTCGGCGAAGTCGGCCTCCGCATAGTTGATCGGGTGGTGGACGCCCAGGGCCCGCAGGTGGTCCAGCTTGGCCTCCGTGCTCGCCGTGCCGAACACCGTGGCTCCGTGGTGCAGCGCCAGCTGCACGCATGCCGTGCCGGTCGCACCGGCTGCGGCCTGGACGAGCACCCGATCACCCGGTCGCACCCGCGCCTCCCGCTCCAGGCAGGCGATGGCGGTGAGACCGCTGATCAGCACGGCGACCGCGTCGGCGGCGCCGACCCCTGGGGGCAGCGGGGCCACCGTGTACGCGGCCGTCGTCACACGGGCCGCGTAACCCCCCTGCGGGGTCAGCGCGATGACCGGGTCGCCGGGGCGGACGTGCTCCACACCCTCACCCACCGCGTGGACGACACCGGCCACCTCGTGTCCGGGCACGAACGGGGGAGCCGACAGGAACGGGTGGAAACCCGTGGTCGCCAGTACGTCGATGAAGTTGACTCCGACGGCCCGCACGTCGATGACCACCTCGTCCGGCGCCGGCTTGCGCACCGGCACGTCCCGCAGCCGCATGCCGAGCCCCGACGGGCCGGCGGCGATCACGTAGCCGGGGACGGTGCTGTGCCGCTCCGGTTCCGCCAGGGTGACCTCCTGCGCGCCCTGCCCGGTGACCGCTGACCGCGGCTCCGGCCGCTCGGGCTCCGCGGGCGTCGGTCCCAGCAGACCGTCCAGGTGGAGCCCCGCGGCCTCCACCGTCCGGTGGTTGAACAGGAACGTGGCCGGCAGCTCCAGCCCGAAGTGGGCGCCGATCCGGCGGGTGAGGGACACCGCCAGCAGAGAGTCGACGCCGAGGCGGTCCAAGCGCGCCGAGGTGTCGATCTCGGCGGGGGAGCGGCGCAGGGATCGAGCCAGCTCCGCCCGTACGAAGTCCGCTGCCGGACCGGCCGGGCCCTGCGCCCGCGCGGCCTGCGCCCGCGGCGTGACCGCAGTCCCGCCCCGCCCGCGGTTGAACCGGTCCACCAGTCCTTCGGCGACCTCGTCGCCCACGTCCAGGACCGCCAGCTGGAGGTGCGAGCCGCCCAGGGTCTGCAGGAACGCGGCCGCGCCCGCCTCCGGGGACATCGGGTGCAGCCCCGACTCCAGGAGCCGGAGCCGGTACTTGGGGTCGGCGACCATTCCCCGTTCCGCCCACGGCCCCCAGTTGACCGTCCGCACCGGCGTGCGGCGGCTGCGTACGGTGCCGGTCAGCGCGTCGAGCGTGGCGTTGCCTGCGGCGTACGCACACTGGCCGGCCGTCACGAACAGGCTGGCCAGGGAGGAGAACAGCACGATGAAGTCCAGGTCCTCCGACGCCACCGCGTCGATGAGGATGCGGGCGCCGTGCTCCTTCGGCCCGATGACGGCGTTCATGCGCTCGGACGACGTGGCCTCCAGGAGCGCGTCGTCGAGCACGCCCGCGGTGTGGATCACGCCGTGCAGGGCCCCGAAGCGGCGCAGCGTCTCCTCCAGCGCACGCCGTACCGCGGCCGCGTCGGTCACGTCGGCCTGGAGGTAGAGCAGCCGTCCGCCGGCCGCGTCGACCGCCTCCGCCAGCTGCGGGTCCACCTCCGCCCGGCGTCCGGTGAGCACCACCCGCGCGCCCGCCTCCCGGGCCAGCGTCACCGCGAGGGTGGAACCGAGCCCGCCCTGGCCGCCCGTGATCCAGTAGACCCCGCCGGGCCTGAGGCCGGCCTCGGCGGATGCGGGCTCGACCGGGGTCAGGGACGGGACGGTGCGCTCCCCGTGCCGGTAGCGGACGCAGAACGCGCCGGCCGGCGTCGCGAGTTCCGCGGCGATGTCCCGGGCGAGTTCCCGGGTCCCCAGTTCCTCGGGCTCGACCCGGATCGCCCGCCCGGACCAGCCCACGGCCTCCTGCTCCAGGGCGCGCAGCAGCGGGGGCAGCGCGACGTCACCCGTCACCAGCGCCAACTCGCGTTGTACGGCGGCCCCGTCGCGCGCCACGGCCCGCAGGAACGACAGGAACGCTGCGCGTTCGGGCTGGACGACGAGAAGCCGCGCCCGCTGCGGCAGGGACGTGAGGAATCCGGCCGCGTCCTCCCCCTCGGGCAGCGGCGCGACGGTGCACTCGGCGCCGTCCCGGCGCAGCTCCTCCACGAGCGCCGCGCTCCGGCCGGTTTCCCCGGTCAGGAGCACGACGGGGGTGCCCGCGGCGGTCGTTCCGGCCGTGCCGGTCTGCGACGACCGCGGCTGTGGCCGCTCGTCCACCGCGAAGAAGCGCAGGGAGTGCCGGTCGCCCATCCGCTTCAGGGATACGCCCGTGAACCGTACGAGGACCCGGCCGTCGGGATCGATCACCGTCACGTCGCAGTCGAAGGTGTCGGCGTCCGCCGCGGGTTCACCGCGCAGTCGCACGTGGGCGAAGGCGGGACCCGACCAGGGGGCGAGGACGTCGACCCGGCCGTAGCCGAACCCCACGAAGGTGCCGTCGGCGCCGCCGTCCAGCGACAGCCCGGCGATGGACTGCATCGCCCCGTCCGCGGCGTCCGCGGGCAGCGACCGGCCCAGGGTGTGCGGGGACGGCGGCGCGAGCCCGGCCAACAGCTCCCCCTCACCCCGCCACATCCCGGTCACCATCCGCATGGTGTCCCCGTAGGAGAGCCCGGATGCCGCCAGGTGCTCGTACAGGGCGCCGGGCTCGACGCGCTGCGGGCAGCGCAGCCGGATCGCGGACAGGTCGGCGGCCTCCGGGGCCGGCGGGGTCTCGGACCACGTGGCGCAGAGGTGCTCCTGCCACGCGGAGTCCCGGTCGCCGGCCGCCCGGCTCTCCACCGACAGGTAGGGCTCGTTCCCCGCGCGCACCCGCCGCGAGACCCGCACGTGCCGGGCCTCTCCCTCGGCGACCGCCAGCGGGTTCGTCACCAGTACGCCGCTGAGCCCGTGGCCGCCGGTCCGGTCCGGGCCGAGTTCCTCCAGTGCCGCGTCGAGCATCCATGCGGCGGGCGCGATGGCCCGCTCCCGCACGCGGTGGTCCCGGACCACCGGTAGCGACCCGGTGACCAGTGTCCCCTCCGACCGCGGGGCTTCGGGCTCCACCCAGTGCTCCTGGCGCTGCCAGGGGTATGAGGGAAGCCGTGTGCCCGGGCGGGGCCGGCCGCCGAAGAAGGCCGACCAGTCGATGTCGCATCCGGCCTCGAACAGCGCGGCGACCGCTTCGTAGGGGGCGCGGACCTCCTCGCGCCGCATGGCCGGGACGGCGGCCGCCGGGCGGTCCTCGTCCTCCAGGCACTCGGTCACCGACACCGACAGCAGCGGGTGCGGGCTCATCTCCAGGAACACCCGGTGACCGGCCGCCCCGGCGGTGCGGACGGCGTCGGCGAACAGCACCGGCTCGCGCAGGTTGCGCCACCAGTAGTCCGCGTCCAGCGCGTTCGTGTCGAGGAGCCCACCGGTCAGGGAGGAGTGGAAGGCGGCGGTCGAGGCGCGTGGCGACAACCCGGACAGCTCGTCGGTGAGGTCCTCCCGCAGGTCCTCCAGCAGCGCGCAGTGCGAGGCCACGTCCACCTTGATCCGCCGGCAGAACACGCCCCGGGCGTCCATGGCGGTCACGAAGGAGTCGACGGCTCCGGTCTCCCCGGACACCACCGTCGTGACCGGCCCGTTGTGCGCGGCGAGCGAGAGCCGGTCCCCGTACGGCTCCAGGGCCTTGCGCACGTCCGACACCGGGAGCGAGACCAGCGCCATGGCGCCCCGGCCCCGGTGGCGCATCATCAGGGCGCTGCGCCGGCAGATGATCCGGGCCGCGTCCTCCAGGCGCAGCGCGCCCGCGACGTGGGCCGCCGCCACCTCGCCCATGCTGTGGCCGACCACACCGGCGGGCCGGACGCCCCACGACCGGAAGAGCGCCGCCAGGGCGACCTGCATCGCGAAGAGCGCCGGCTGGACGACGTCGATGCGCTCCAGCAGCGGGGCGGCGGCCTCGCCGGTCAGGACCTCCCGCAGCGACCAGTCGACGTACGGTGCGAAGGCCTGCTCGCAGCGCGAGACGGCGAGGTCGAAGGCGGGCTCCGTCTCCAGCAGGGCTCTGCCCATCCCGAGCCACTGCGCGCCCTGCCCCGGGAACACGAAGACGACGCCGGCGTCGTCCGGGACGGCCCGCGCGGCCGTGAACGGCTCGCGCAGCCGGGCCAGGAGCTCGCCGGGGTCCGCGAAGGCGAAGGCGGCGCGGAACTCCCGCCCGCGGGGCCCGCCCCGTCCCCGCAGCAGCGTCGCCGCGGCCGTACCGCGGGCCAGCTCGCGCGCCTCCACCCCGGCGGCCCACGCCGCGTGCCGGGCGGCCTGCGCGTGCAGCGCCGCCTCGGTGGCGGCCGACAGGGCCAGGAGCCGCACGGGTCGTCCCTCGCCCGTGGGCCCTTCCGGCTCGGGGGAGGGGGCGGGCGCGGGGCCGAGCACCGCGTGCGCGTTCGTGCCGCCGAAGCCGAAGGAGCTGACGCCGGCGAGCCCGAGCTCCTCGGGCGACTCCAGATGCCGCAGCGAGGACTGGACGCGCAGGCCGAGTCCGTCGAAGTCGATGTCCGGGCTCGGTTCGGCGCAGTGCAGGGACGCCGGGAGGGCCCGGTGCTCGAAGGAGAGCGCCAGCTTGATCAGCCCGGCGATGCCCGCCGCTGCCTCCAGGTGGCCGAGGTTCGTCTTCACCGAGCCGACCGCGCACGGTCGGTCGGCGGCCCGCCCCTGGTTCAGTACGGTGCCCAGCGCGGCCGCCTCGATCTGGTCGCCGATCGCCGTGCCCGTCCCGTGCGCCTCGACGTAGCCGACCTCCGACGGCCGGGCACCCGCGGCTGCGAGCGCGTGGCGTACGACGTCCTCCTGTGCCCGGCGGCTGGGCGCCAGCAGGCCGTTGGTCCGCCCGTCGGAGGTCACCGCGGAGCCGCGGACCACCGCCGAGACGCGGTCCCCGTCGCGCAGTGCCGCGCTCAGCGGTTTGAGGACGACGGCGCCGGCGCCCTCGCTGCGCACGTAGCCGTCGGCCCGCGCCGAGAAGGCCTTGCAGCGGCCGTCGGGCGCCATGACGCCCGAGTGGTCGAAGGCCTCGGTGACGGCCGGGGTCAGGATCACGTTCACGCCGCCGACGACGGCCAGGCCGCACTCACCGCGCCGGATCGCCTCGCACGCGAGGTGGACGGCGACGAGGGACGAGGAGCAGGCGGTGTCGACGGACAGGCTCGGGCCGCGCAGGTCGAGTACGTAGGAGAGCCGACCCGCGGCGACGGACGCGGCTCCGCCGAGCAGGGAGTAGGCGTCTGCGGAGGGCGAGTCCGTCAGGACGCCGCGGTAGTCGGAGCTGGAGATGCCGACGAAGACACCGGTGTCCGAGCCGGCCAGGCCGTACGGGTCGATCCCGGCGTCCTCGACGGCCTCCCAGGCGACTTCCAGCATGAGTCGCTGCTGGGGGTCGATCCGGGCGGCCTCGTGCTCGCCGATGCCGAAGAAGTCGATGTCCAGGCCGCCGACGCCGCTCAGGAAGCCTCCGACGCCGCCGCGGCCGGTGCCGCCGTTCCCGCGGCCCCAGCGGGCGAACCTGTCGTCGGGCACCCGGCCGATGGCGTCCACGCCTCGTTCGAGCAGGTCCCAGAAGGCCTCGGGGCCGTCGGCCCCGGGGAAGCGGCATCCCATGCCGATGATCGCGATCGGTTCGTCGCGGGCCGGGCCGGCGTCGGCTCGGCGTGGTGCGGTGGGGCCGCCCCGGACGGGGTGCCTGCCCTGGAGGTGGTCCAGTATCTCCCTGAGCGTCGGGAATTCGTACGCGACCGTCGGCGAGACCCTTCGGCCCAGCAGCGCGCCGAGTTCGCCGGCCAGCGCCACCGCGTCGATCGACGACAAGCCGTAGGCGGCCAGCGGTTCGTGGACCGATATCTCGTCCCCCGAAGCCCTGCGGGTCAGCTCGGCGATGCGCCGGCGCAGCCAGGCCTCCAGCTCGGTGTCCTTCATATGCTCCCCCTGTGTCGTGCTGTCGTGCGGGTCAGTGCTGCGCTCGCGCGTTCCACGGAGACCGGCCGGCCAGGTACTCCTTCCTGGTCTCGCGGCGCTGGAGCTTTCCGCTCGACGTCTTGGGCAGGGTGCCGGCGGGCAGGAGGACGACCTCGCGGACGGTCAGCCGGTGTTCCTGGGCCACCGCGCGCAGGACGGCGTCCACCACCGCCTGCCGGTCCTCCCGGTCCGGGGCCTCGCCGGCCCCGCGGCGCAGCTCGGCGGCGACCACCACCTGCTCCGCGCCGTCCGCGTCCACGCCGAAGGCGGCGACGCAGCCGGGGCGGATCGAGGGGTGCGCGCTCTCGGCGGTGCGCTCGATGTCGTGGGGGTAGTGGTTGCGGCCGCCCACGATGATGACGTCCTTGATGCGGCCGCAGACGAAGAGACCGTCCTGCGTCCGGAACCCGAGGTCCCCCGTGCGCAGGTACGGGCCCTCGTCCTCGCCGTCGGCCGGTGTCGCCTCGAAGGCTTCGCGGGTGAGGTCGGGACGCTGCCAGTAGCCGGCCGCGATGCTGTCGCCCGCGACCCAGATCTCACCGACCCGTCCCGGACCGCACCGTGTGCGGGTGCGCGGGTCGACGACGGCCACGTCCAGGGTCCGGCTGACGCCGCAGCTGACCAGGACGCGCGCCCCCGGGCTGTCGTCGGGCACGTTCACCGCGGTGCCGCGTTCGAGCGCGTCCTCGTCGAAGGCGCGAAACACCCAGGGCCGTTCGAGCGGCGCCCCGCTCACGAGCAGGGTGCTTTCGGCGAGCCCGTACACCGGAACGATGGTTTCCGGTCGGAATCCGGTGGAGGCGAATGCCTCGGAGAAACGTTTCATGGAATCGGCGCGAACGGGTTCGGCGCCATTCGTCGCGACGCTCCAGGACGAGAGGTCCAAGCGCGCGCGGTCCTCGGCGGTCACTTTTCGCGTGCACAGGTCGAATGCGAAATTGGGGGCCGCGGAAAGCGTTCCCCGGTACGTCGATATCGCGCGCAGCCAGCGCACCGGGCTCTGCAGGAACGCCACGGTCGGCATGGAAACGGAATGGATCCCCAGCATCGCCGGAACGATGATCATGGAGATCAGCCCCATGTCGTGATACGGGGGAAGCCAGCCCACGACGACCGTGGATCCGTCCATTCCGAGGGACGTGCGGATCAGGTCGGTGTTGTGGGTGAGATTGCCGTGGGTGACCATCACGCCCTTCGGCCGCCCGGTGGAGCCGGAGGTGTACTGGAGGAAGGCGACGGACTTCGGCTCCGGGGACGGCGCGGACCAGCCCGTTCCGGTCGCGTCCGCGATCGTGTCGACGGCCAGCCAGGCCGTCTCCTGGACCTCCGGGATGGTCCGCGCCGCCGGCTCGACGGCCGCCCGGATCCCGGCGGTGGTCAGTACGGCCGCGGGCTGCGCGTCCTCGGCGATGCCGGCCAGCCGCAGCAGCCCGCGGGCGCGTTGCGCGGGGTGGGGCAGGTACGCGGGCACCGCGACGACGCCCGCGTACAGGCAGCCGAAGAACGCGACGACGAAGTCCTGGCCGGGCTCGAACAGCAGGAGTGCGCGGGAGCCGGGCTCCACCCGCGCGGCGTGCAGGCTCGCGGCGACGGCCCGCGCCCTGGTGTCGAGCGCCGCGAAGGTGAGAGGGGGCTCGGCCTCCTCGCCGTCGGGCAGGAAGGTGAACAGCGGGTGGTCCGGTATGCGGAGCGCGTGCGCGCGGACGGCATCGACCACCGTCTCGTAAGGGAGTGGTTCGGAAAGCATTCTCAGCCTCATTCGGTGCCGGATCGGCTGCTCCCGCCGGGTGCGGGCCGACGGGCGGGACGGCGAAAGCGACGCACGGCGCCGGTGTCCTCCGCGGTGGCTCCTGCAATGTGGGGGCTCGGCGGAGCGCCGCATGGAAAGGGTCAAAGCTGAATGGGGAGTACTGGGCAGTACTGGCCCAAACCTTAGGTTGACCCTCGCTGCTCGGTCAACTCACATTGAATGGCCGGAAGTTGGCAGAAACTCCGGGCTACCCGAGCGATTTCGGCCAGCATCGGCCGGGGTGGAAATGGTGGAAGGGCGGCACCTGATGCGTCCGATCGGGGACGACGGCATCGGACCCCGAACGGCCGCCGTCGAAACGTGCTGCGCGAAAACGATCGCTTCGGGCGGGGGCATCCTGCCAGTCCGGCTCGATATCTTCTCAGCGCCACCGTGGATTACGCACCCGCCGCGGGCGCGAGCCGAGGAGCCTTCCCCGGGACCGCGGAGCGACCGCCCCGTGAGCCGGCGGCCCGCCCGTACGGCCGGTACGGCCCGCCCCGGCCAGGGTTCCGGGGCTGCGGCCCCGGCCGGGCACCCCGCACCGCCCCGCCGGGACGGCGGTGGGCCGAGCGGCCGTGCCCCCCGGCGCTTTCGGGTGACATCGCCGCTCCGCTTCGGCCACCGCACGCCCCGCGGGGACGAGCATCGCAGGCGGCCGGACGTGCTCCGGCGACCAGCCGCCGATCAGACCCGGCACCGCGACAGGGCGGCCCCGGGCCGCCGCCGGGAGACCCCGTGTACGTCCTGCTCGTCGCGAGCGCGTTCAACAGCCTCACCCAGCGAGTCCACGCCGAGCTGCGCGACCACGGCCACCGGGTGGCCGTCGAACTGGCCCTGCCCGACGCCCCCCTGGGCGACGCCGTGCGCCGCCACCGGCCCGACCTCGTCCTCGCGCCGATGCTGCGCACTGCCATCCCCGAGGACGTCTGGGCCGCGTACACCTGCCTCGTCCTCCACCCGGGACCGGTGGGCGACCGCGGCCCCTCCTCCCTCGACCACGCCGTCCAGGACGGCGAGACCCGGTGGGGGGTCACGGTCCTCCAGGCCAACGCCGAGATGGACGCCGGGGACGTCTGGGCCACCGCCGACTGCCCGGTACCCCCCGTCGGCAAGAGCGACCTCTACCGCGGCGAGATCGCCGACGCCGCGCTCGCGGCCGTCCTGCTCGCCGTCGAGCGCTTCGCCTCCGGCACGTACCGCCCGCGCCCCCAGGCGGCCGGCCGGGCCCGGCCGGCCGTGCGCGGACACGACCGTCGGATCGACTGGGCCGCGGACGGCACCGAGCGCGTCCTGCGCCTGCTGCGCGCCGCCGACTCGCAGCCCGGAGTACCCGACCACCTGCTCGGCGCCGACTGGTACCTGCACGGCGGCCACCGTGAGGACGGCCTGCGCGGCCGCCCCGGCGAGCTGCTCGCCACCCGGTCCGGGGCCGTCTGCCGGGCCACCGCCGACGGTGCCGTGTGGATCCCCGAGCTGCGCGCCCCCCGGGTGGCGGGCCGGCCCGCCACCCCCCGGCTGCCCGCGACCCTCGCCCTCGCGGACCGGCTCGACCGGCTGCCCCCGCTCCCCGAACTCCCGGCCCCACCCGACGCCGGCCCGTACCGCCCCGCCTGGTCCGACATCGGCTACCACGAGGAGGGGCAGACCGGCTTCCTGTCGTTCTCCTTCCCCGGCGGCGCCATGAGCACCACGCACTGCCGCCGGCTGCTCGACGCGTACCGGACCGCCTGCACCCGCCCCACCACGGTCCTGGTCCTGGGCGGCGGCCGCGACTTCTTCTCCAACGGCATCCACCTGGGCGTCATCGAGGCCGCCGCGGACCCCGCCGAGGAGTCCTGGGCCAACATCAACGCCATGGACGACCTGGTCGAGGCGGTCCTGACGACCACCGACCGGCTCGTGGTGAGCGCGCTCGGCGGCAATGCCGCCGCCGGCGGCGCCATGCTGGCCCTCGCCGCCGACGAGGTCTGGTGCCGCACCGGCGTCGTCCTGAACCCGCACTACCGCCTGATGGGCCTGTACGGCTCCGAGTACTGGACGTACACCCTGCCCCGCCGGGTCGGCCCAGCCCTCGCCGACCGCCTCACCACCGAGGCACTGCCCCTGAGCGCCGCCGCCGCGCACCGGCTCGGACTGGTCGACCGTACGGTCCCCTGCGCGCCCGGAGACTTCCCCCGCGAGACGCAGTGCCTCGCGGTCCGTCTCGCCGCCGTGCCCGCCACCGCGTCCCGGATCGCTGCGAAGAAGGCCGCACGCGAGCGCGACGAGGCGCGGCGCCCACTGGCCGCCCACCGGGAAGACGAGCTGGCGCGGATGCGGCGGACCTTCGACGACCCGCACGCCTCCTACCACGCGCTGCGCCGTGCCTTCGTCCGCAAGGAGCGCCCGGCGGCGACCCCGCGCCACCTCGCCCGCGCCGCCGCGGACCGGCGCGGCGTCACTGGACTGGCCGAACCGGACGCGGCACCCGGCCCCCGCAGCTGTTAGCAAGAAACGTGGGGCCGAGGCGGACCGCCTCCGCGCCCCGCCCCTTCCACATCCTGATCCCCTCCCCGAGGAGGCAGCGCATGGCCGCAGCGACGAAGGACCCGGTCGAAGACCCCGTGGTCCACATCCTCTGGATCAACGCGGGTCTGAGCTGCGACGGCGACTCCGTGTCCCTGACGGCGGCGATGCAGCCGAGCATCGAGGAGATCGTCACCGGCACCCTGCCGGGACTCCCCAAGATCGCCGTTCACTGGCCCCTGATCGACTTCGAATGCGGTCCGGTCGGCGGTGCGGACACGTTCATCGAGTGGTTCTTCAAGGGCGAGCGCGGCGAGATCGATCCGTTCGTCCTCGTCGTCGAGGGCTCGATCCCCAACGAGTCGATCAAGCCCGAGGGCTACTGGTGCGGGTTCGGCGACGACCCGGCGACCGGTCAGCCCATCACCACCAGCGAGTGGATCGACCGGCTGGCCCCCAAGGCCCTCGCCGTCGTCGCCATCGGTACCTGCGCCACCTACGGCGGCATCCACGCCATGGAGGGCAACCCGACCGGCGCCATGGGCGTGCCCGACTACCTGGGGTGGGACTGGAAGTCCCGGGCCGGCATCCCCATCGTGTGCGTGCCGGGCTGCCCGATCCAGCCGGACAACTTCTCGGAGACGCTCACCTACCTGCTCTACCAGGCGGCGGGATCGGCCCCGATGATCCCCCTCGACGACAAACTGCGCCCCACCTGGCTGTTCGGTGCGACCGTGCACGAGGGCTGCGACCGCGCCGGCTACTACGAGCAGGGTCAGTTCGCCCAGACCTACGACTCCCCGAAGTGCCTGGTCAAGCTGGGCTGCTGGGGACCCGTCGTGAAGTGCAACGTTCCCAAGCGCGGCTGGATGAACGGCATCGGCGGCTGCCCCAACGTCGGCGGCATCTGCATCGCCTGCACCATGCCCGGCTTCCCCGACAAGTTCATGCCCTTCATGGACGAGCCCCCCGGTGCGAAGGTCTCCGTCACCGCGAGCGGGGCCTACGGGGCCCTGATCCGCAAGCTCCGCTCCGTCACGGCCCACACCGTGGACGAGGAGCCGAAGTGGCGGCGCAGCGGCCGCAGCCTGACCACGGGCTACCGCCCGCCCTGGTGACGGGCCGCGCGCCCCGCACCCCTCCCGCAGACAGCGCCCGGAAACGCACCGCACGCACCGCACCCCCCGCACGCACCGAAGAAGGGTCACGGCAGACACGATGGCACCGAACACGAAGGCGGCCGGAGACGGCAGCGGCCTGGTGGAGATGGCCTGGGATCCGATCACCCGGATCGTCGGCAGCCTCGGCATCCACACGAAGATCGACTTCAAGCAGAAGCGCGTCGCGGAGTGCTACAGCACCTCCTCGGTCTTCCGCGGCTACAGCGTCTTCATGCGCGGGAAGGACCCCCGCGACGCGCACTTCATCACCAGCCGCATCTGCGGGATCTGCGGCGACAACCACGCCACCTGTTCCGTCTACGCGCAGAACATGGCCTACGGGGTGAAGCCGCCGCACCTCGGCGAATGGATCATCAACCTGGGCGAGTCCGCCGAGTACATGTTCGACCACAACATCTTCCAGGAGAACCTGGTCGGGGTCGACTACTGCGAGAAGATGGTCCGCGAGACCAACCCCGGCGTCCTGGAGCTGGCCGAGCGGACCGAGGCCCCGCACGCGGGCGACCACGGCTACCGCACCATCGCCGACATCATGCGCTCCCTCAACCCCATCGAGGGCGAGTTCTACCGCGAGGCCCTCCAGGTCAGCCGCTACACGCGCGAGATGTTCTGCCTGATGGAGGGGCGCCACGTGCACCCCTCCACGCTCTACCCGGGGGGCGTCGGCACCGTCGCCTCGGTACAGCTCTTCACGGACTACATGAGCCGCCTCATGCGGTACGTCGAGTTCATGAAGCGCGTCGTCCCGCTCCACGACGACCTGTTCGACTTCTTCTACGAGGCCCTGCCCGGCTACGAGGAGGTCGGCCGCCGCCGGGTGCTGCTGGGCTGCTGGGGCGCGCTCAACGACCCCGAGCACTGCGACTTCACCTACGCCAACATGACCGACTGGGGACGCAAGATGTTCGTCACCCCCGGCGTCGTCGTGGACGGCAAGCTCGTCACCAACGACCTCACCCAGATCAACCTGGGCATCCGCATCCTGCTCGGCAGCTCGTACTACGACGACTGGGAGGGCAAGGAGCAGTTCGTCACGCACGACCCGCTCGGCAACCCGGTCGACCCCCGCCACCCGTGGAACCAGCACACCATCCCGGCACCGCAGAAGCGCAACTTCGACGACAAGTACAGCTGGGTGATGTCACCGCGCTGGTTCGACGGCAAGGACCACCTCGCCCTCGACACCGGCGGCGGCCCCATCGCCCGCCTGTGGTCCACGGCCCTCTCCGGCCTCGTCGACGTCGGCTACGTCCAGGCCACCGGCCACAGCGTCGTCATCAACCTGCCCCGCACGATGACCAAGCCCGAGACCCGCTTCGAGTGGAAGATCCCGAAGTGGAGCAACGCGCTGGAGCGCAACCGCGCCCGCACCTACTTCCAGGCGTACGCGGCCGCCATCGCCCTGCACTGCGCCGAGAAGGGCCTCGCCGAGGTCCGTGCCGGACGCACCCAGACCTGGGAGAAGTTCGAGGTGCCGGACGAGTCCATCGGCGTCGGCTTCACCGAGGCCGTCCGCGGCGTCCTCTCGCACCACATGGTGATCCGCGACGGCAAGATCGCCAACTATCACCCGTACCCGCCCACGCCATGGAACGCCAGTACCCGCGACACCTTCGGCACGCCCGGACCGTACGAGGACGCCGTGCAGAACACCCCGATCTTCGAGGAGAACACCCCGGAGAACTTCAAGGGCATCGACATCATGCGCGCCGTGCGCAGCTTCGACCCCTGCCTGCCCTGCGGCGTCCACATGTACGTCGGCGGCGGCAAGACCGTCAAGACGATGCACGTTCCCACCGGCCTGAGCGGACTGGGCGGATGAGCGCGGCCGTCGACGCCCGGGAGGCGGGCCGCCGCGTCGAGGAGGTCCTCGACCGGCTGGCCGCCACCGGGGACCGCGAGGCGTGCGCGGCCGCCGAGGAACTGGTGCGCGTACTCATGGAGTTCTACGGCGCGGGCCTGGCCCGGATCGCCGCGAAGCTCGGCGACGGCCCACTGGCCGCCGCCGCGGACGACGAACTCGTCGCGAGCCTGCTCTCCCTGCACGGCCTGCACCCCCAGGACGTCCACACCCGGATCGCCCGAGCCCTGGCCGGCGCACCCCAACCGGTGGAAATGATCGGCTTCGACGAGGCCACCGGCGTCCTGCGGCTGCGCCCCGCGGCCGCTCCCACCGGCTGTGGCTGCGGCCCCGGCGGCGAGGAGGCCGGGCGGCGGACGCTGGAGGACACCCTGACCTGCTTCGCCCCCGAGGTCACCGGGGTGGAGATGGAGCCCGCCCCGGCCCCGCAGCCCGCACTCCTGCAGATCGGCACCCGGCCGCCCAGCCCGGCGCGGGTTCCGTGACCGGGCCCGCCGTCGGCGCGGGCGGCCCGCGCGGGCTGCGCCGGTTCACCGCCCCGCGCCCGCCGGAGCCCGAAACCTGCGAGCTGTGCGGGGTGGCGGTGCCCCCGGACGGGCACCGCCACCTGGTGGAGACCGAGAAGCGGACACTGGTCTGCGCCTGCACCGCCTGCGCGCTGCTGTTCGACCGGCCCGGCACCCGGACCGGCCGCTACCGCGCCGTCCCCGACCGCTACCTGACCGACCCCGGCCACCGGCTCGACGCCGGGGTGTGGGAACGCCTCCAGATCCCCGTCGGCGTCGCCTTCTTCTTCCGCAACGCCGCACTGGACCGGCTGGTCGCCCTCTACCCCAGCCCCGCGGGGGCGACCGAGAGCGAACTCGATCCGCAGACCTGGCAGCAGGTCCTCGACGGCGGGCCGCTGGCCGCCCTTCTCGAACCGGACACGGAAGCGCTCTTCGTGCACCGCTGGGAAGGGCGCTCCGGCTGCTACCTCGTGCCGATCGACGTCTGCTACGAACTGGTGGGCCGGATGCGGATGCTGTGGCAGGGCTTCGACGGAGGAGCCGAGGCACGGGCCGCGCTCGGCGCCTTCTTCGACGAGGTCGAGCGGCGCGCCCGGCCCGTGGCCGCCGCGGCCCCCGCGGGGGACCGGTCATGACGGGCTTCGCGTTCACCTGCACCGGCGTGCGGGCCGACCCGTACGCCGCCGGCCCCACCCTCGTCTTCCGGCTGCGCGTCACCGCCGACCCGGACACCCGCGTGCACGCCCTCGCCCTGCGCTGCCAGATCCGCATCGAACCGGCCCGGCGCGGCTACGGCCCGGCCGAGGCGGAGGGCCTCGCCGACCTCTTCGGCGAACGCTCCCGCTGGGGAACCACGCTCCAGCCCGTGCAGTTCGCCCAGGTGCCGGTCATGGTGCCGGGCTTCACCGGGGAGACCGAGACGGACCTGGTCGTGCCCTGCACCTACGACATGGACATCGCCGCGACCCGGTACTTCGAAGCCCTCCGGGACGGCGAAGTCCCGCTGCTCATGCTGTTCTCCGGCACCGCCTTCACCGGCGACGGGGGCTTCCGGGTCGAGCCGGTGCCCTGGGACCGCGAAGCCGCGTACCGGATGCCGGTGGCCGTCTGGCGGGAGATGATCGAGCAGCACTTCCCCGGCTGCGGCTGGCTCCGGCTGCCCGCGGACCTGATGGCCGACCTGCTCGCCTACCGCTCCCGCCACGCGCTCGCCTCCTGGGAGGCGACCGTACGCGCGCTGCTGGGCGCCTCCGATCCCGCACCCCCGCCCCCGCCCGGGACCGTCCGGCCGGGTGGGCTGCGGCCCCGCCTCACCGAGAGGACGGCCCCGTGACCGCGACCACCACCGCCGCGGACCCCCGCTTCGCCGCCGCCCGTCAGGTGGCCGACGCCGTCCTCCTCGAAGGGTACGTGCTCTACCCCTACCGGGCCTCCGCCGCCAAGAACCGGATGCGCTGGCAGTTCGGCGTCCTCGTGCCCCCCGCGTGGGGCCCCGCGCACGGCGAGCACGCCTTCCAGCGGACCGAGGTACTGATGGAGCCGAAGGGTGACGCGACGCTCGCCCTGGAGCTGCGTTTCCTGCACGCGCAGCGGCGCACGGTCCAACAGGCCCGGGACGACGGCGGCTTCGACGACGTCGACGAGCTGCACCTGGCCGACCGGGTCCTCGTGCCCTGGGACGAAGGAACCGAGGAACACGTCGAACTGGCCGTCCCCGTCAGCGGGCTGACCGGCGACGGCGTCACCGTCCCGTTCACCCGCCCCGCACGCGACGACATCGAGACCGTCCTCGACGCCGACGGGCGGACGGCGGGCCGCCTGGTACGGCGCACCGAGCCCCTCGAAGGCGTACTGCGACTGCGCGCCGTGGAACTCGACGGCGCCTACCGGGTGTTCCGGCTCACCGCCGTCGTGGAGAACACCAGCCCGTGGACCCCCGCGGCGGGGACCGGGGCCGACCGCGAGGCCGCCCTGCCCCGTTCACTGGTCGCCGCCCACCTCCTGCTGGGACTCGACTCCGGTTCCTTCCTCTCCATGACCGACCCGCCCGAATGGGCCCGGGAGGCCGTCGCCGCCTGCGCGAACCGCCACACCTGGCCGGTGCTCGCCGGTGAGGCGGGCCGCGCCGACGTCGTCCTGTCCTCCCCGATCATCCTGGAGGACCACCCGGCCATCGCGCCCGAGAGCGCGGGCGCCATGTACGACGCCACCGAGATCGACGAGATCCTGGCCCTGCGCACGGCGGCCCTGACCGACCAGGAGAAGCGCGAGGCCCGCGGCACCGACGCCCGGGCGGCCGCGGTCGTCGACCTCGCCGACTCCCTGCCCCCCGAGGTGTTGGAACGGCTGCACGGAGCGGTGCGCTCCCTGCGCGAGGTCACCGGCCCGCACCTTTCGGAAGAGACCTCCGGGGATCCCCGACGAGGAGGCGCTGTTCAAGCCGGACACCCCCTGGTGGGATCCGGCCGGCGCCGACCCCGCCGGCCCGGCCCCGGACCGGGATCACGATCGACGGAGCCCCCGTCGGCCCCGGCAGCCGCGTCCTGCTGCGCCCCGGACCGCGCCGCACCGACGCCCAGGACCTCTTCCTCCACGGCCGCTCCGCCCTGGTCGAAGCCGTCCTGCACGACGTCGACGGGGGAGTGCACCTCGCCGTCACGGTGGAGGACGACCCCGGCGCCGACATCCGCCGGGAACAGGGCCGCTTCCTCTACTTCCAGCCCGACGAGGTCACCCTGCCGGAGGACGCGTGAACCCCAGGGTCCTGATCGCCGGCATCGGCAACGTCTTCCTCGGCGACGACGGCTTCGGAGTGGAGACCGTACGCGCCCTGTCCGCCCACCCGCTCCCCGACGGGGTCGAGGTGGTGGACTTCGGCGTGCGCGGGGTCCACCTCGCCTACCAGCTCCTCGACGGTTACGACACGCTCGTCCTGGTCGACGCCACCGCCCGCGGTGGCGAACCGGGCACCCTGTACCTCATCGAGGTGCAGCCGGGCACCGGTACGGCGGCCGCGACCGCAGACGGCACACCGGACTCGGGACCCGGCGAAGGGCCCGCACTCGACGGCCACCAGATGTCGCCCGACACCGTCCTCGCACTCCTGGACACCCTGTGCGCCGGGACCGGCGCCACCCCGCCGCGGCGCACGCTGGTCCTCGGCTGCGAGCCCGGCTGCGTCGAGGAGGGCATCGCGCTGAGCCCGCCCGTGGCCGCCGCCGTACCGGAGGCCGTCCGCATGGCTCTCGACCTGCTCGACCTGCCGGCTCCCGACGAAGCCGGCGCACCCCGCCGTGAACTGAGGAGAACCCCATGAAGAAGGCCGTCATCAGCGGGGCCGCTGCCGCCGCCCTCGCCGCCGTCGTGCTCCAGGTCCTTCCCGACCTCAGGCGCTACCTGCGCATGCGCAGGATGTGACGCCGGATGGCGCCGCGCCCCCGCCGAACGGCGTACGGGCGGCGCGGCGCACCGGCGTGCCCGACGGCCGCAGCTCCGTACCGCCGGTGTAATGAGCCCCGGCAGGACGGAGTCCGATGCACGAGATGTCGATCGCCATGGCCGTCGTGGGCCAGGTGGAAGAAGCCGCCGGGGCGGCCGGCGCGCACGCCGTCACGTCCGTGCGGCTCAAGGTGGGCGAGTTGGCGGGCGTGGTGCCCGACGCACTGGCCTTCTGCTTCGAACTGGCCTGTGCCGGAACACTGCTCGCGGGAGCCGAACTCGTCACCGAACCCGTGGCGGCCCGTGCCCGCTGCGCGGCCTGCCCCGGCACCTGGGCCGTGGGGATGCCTCCTGAGCTGTGCTGCCCCGGATGTGGCAGGGCCGCGGACGTCGAACTGCTCTCGGGCCGCGAGCTGGAGATCCTCAGCGTCCGCTGGGAGGACGGCCCCGCCGGTGCCCGTACCCGCGAACCGATTCCCGAGGAGGCTTGAACCATGTGCCGAGTGGTCGATCTGCGGCAGGCGGTACTCGCCAAGAACGACGACGCCGCCCGGGCCCTGCGCACCGGGCTCGCCGCCCGCGGCACGACGGTGGTCAACCTGCTCTCCAGCCCCGGCAGCGGCAAGACCGCGCTCCTTGAGCGCGAGCTGCTCCTGGCGCGTGAACGAGCGGTGCCGGTCGCGGCGCTGACCGCGGACCTGGCCACCGAGAACGACGCCCGTCGGCTGGCCCGTTCGGGCGTTCCGGTCAGGCAGGTGCTCACCGACGGGCTGTGCCACCTGGAGGCCGGGATGCTCGGCCGGCACCTGGACGGCTGGCTGCCCGAGGACACCCGGATCCTCTTCGTGGAGAACGTGGGGAACCTGGTCTGCCCCGCCGGTTACGACCTGGGGGAGTCGCTGCGCGTGGTGCTCGCCTCGGTGACCGAGGGCGAGGACAAGCCGCTGAAGTACCCGACCGCCTTCGGACTGGCCCAGCTGGTGGTCGTCACCAAGACCGACATCGCGCAGGCCGTCGAGTTCGACGAGGCCGCCTTCCGCGCCAACGTCGAACGCGTCAACCCCGGTGTGGAGATCGTCATGACCTCGGCGCGCAAGGGCGAGGGCCTGGGGCTCCTGCTGGACCGGGCGCTCGCGGCCGGCGACGGGACCAGGACGCACACTCCGGTGATGGCCCGCCGGCAGCAGGCACAAGCACAGGCACAAACCCAGGACCAGAACCAGGACCGCGGACACCTGCACGGCCACGGCCACGACCACGGCCACGGCCACGACCACGGGGCCGACCACCATCACCACCACGGGCCCGGCCACACCCACGGGCCCGACCACGAACACCCGCACGCCCAGCCCGCCGCCCAGCCCCGCTGATGGAGTCGGTCCAGCGCCGGCGCGTCATCGTCCGCGGCGTGGTCCAGGGGGTCGGCTTCCGCCCCTACGTCTACACGCGCGCGACCGGCCTCGGCCTCACCGGACACGTCACCAACACCCCTGAAGGCGTCGTCGCCGAGGTCGAGGGCGCCCCGGCCGCCGTCTCGCGGTTCTGCGAGCACCTCGCGGCGGACGCGCCCCCGCTGGCCGTCGTGGACGCGGTCGACCACCACGAGGTCCCCGTCGCGGGCGGCGCCGGATTCACCATCGTCGCCTCCCGCACCGGCGGCCCCGCCCGGACGCTCGTCTCCCCGGACGTGGCCACCTGCGCCGACTGTCTCGCCGAGCTCGCGGACCCGGCCGACCGGCGCCACCGGCACCCCTTCATCACCTGCACCCACTGCGGACCGCGTTTCACCATCGTCACCGGGCTGCCCTACGACCGCGCGCACACCACCATGGCCCGCTTCCCCATGTGCCCCGACTGCGCCCGCGAGTACGGCGACCCCGCCGACCGCCGCTTCCACGCCCAGCCCGTCGCCTGCCCGGCGTGCGGGCCCCGGCTGGCCCTGCTCACCGGGCGGCCGCCCCGCCCCGCCCCGGACGAGGACCCGATCGCCGGGGCCCGCCGGCTCCTGGCGGCCGGGGCGATCGTCGCCGTCAAGGGCCTGGGCGGCTACCACCTCGCCTGCGACGCCACCCACGCGGGTGTCGTGGCCGAGCTGCGCCGCCGCAAGGCCCGCGGCGACAAGCCCTTCGCCCTGATGGTGCGGGACATCCGCGACGCCGAACGGTACGCGCACGTCGGCCCCGAGGAGCGCGCCCTGCTCGAAGGCGGGGTACGGCCCATCGTGCTGCTGCGCCGCCGTGCCGCCGCCGCGGTCTGCGAAGGCGCGCCCGGCGTGCTCGCCGAAGGAGTCGCCCCGCGCTGCCCCGACCTTGGCGTGATGCTCCCGTACACCCCGGTCCACCACCTGCTGCTCGGCCTGCCGGGAGACCCGCCGGGCCCCCGCACGCTGGTCATGACCAGCGGGAACCTCGCCGGTGAGCCCATCGTCACCGACGACGAGGAGGCGCTGGAGCGGCTCGCCGGGATCGCCGATGCCTGGCTCACCCACGACCGGCCCGTCCACGTTCCGTGCGACGACTCCGTGGTGCGGGTCTGCGACGGCGAGACGCTGACCGTACGGCGCGCCCGCGGCTACGCCCCACTGCCGGTGCACCTGCCCCTGCCGGTTCCCGCGACCCTGGCGGCGGGCGGCGACCTGAAGAACACCTTCTGCCTCGGCGAGGGACACCGGGCCTGGCTGTCCGCGCACATCGGCGACATGGACGACCTGGCCACCCAGTACGCCCTCGAACGCGCCGAACGCCAGCTGGAGTCCATCACCGGCGTCAGCCCCGCCCTCCTCGCGGCGGACCGGCACCCGGGCTACCGCTCCGCCCGGTGGGCGCGGCGCACGGCCGGAGCCCGGCCGCTGGTGCGGGTGCAGCACCACCACGCGCACATCGCCTCCACCCTCGCGGAACACGGCCTGGACGGCGAGCACCCCGTGATCGGCGTCGCCTTCGACGGCACCGGCTACGGCGACGACGGCGCCGTGTGGGGCGGCGAGGTCCTCCTCGCCGACTACGCCGGCTACAGCCGCTTCGCCCACCTCGGCTACGTGCCGCTGCCCGGCGGCGACGCGGCCGTGCAGCGCCCGTACCGGATGGCCCTGGCCCACCTGCGGGCCGCCGGCCTGGCCCGCACCCCGGACCTGCCGTGCGTCGCCGCCTGCCCGCCCGACGAACTGCGGGTACTGGAACGCCAGCTGGAGCGGGGCCTGAACTGCGTCCCCACCTCCAGCATGGGGCGGCTCTTCGACGCCGTCTCCTCACTGGCGGGCGTCTGCCACCACGCCGGATACGAGGCACAGGCCGCGATCGAGCTGGAGGCCGCGGCCCTCGGGGCCCCCGCGGTCGGCCCCGGCTACGCCTTCGGGCTGCGCGTCCCGGAGCACCCCGGCGCCGGCCCGGTCGTCGCCGACCCGGCGCCGCTGTTGACCGCCGTCGTCGCCGACGTACGCGCGGGCACGGACCCGAGGCTGGTCGCCGGCGGCTTCCACGCGGCCGTCACCGCCCTCGTCACCGAGCTCTGCGCACTCGCCCGCGAGCGGCACGGCCTGGACACCGTCGCGCTGACCGGCGGCGTCTTCGCCAACACCCTGCTGTCCTCCGCGTGCGCCCACGCCTTGCGGGCCCGCGGGTTCACCGTCCTGCGCCACGGCCGGGTCCCCCCGAACGACGGCGGGTTGTCCCTCGGCCAGCTCATGGTGGCGGCGGCCGCCGCCCCGGAGCAGCAACCGCACCACCCACAGCGAGGAGAAGCCCATGTGCCTGGCGGTACCCGGCAGAGTGCTTGACATCGGGGAGAAGGACGGCACCCGCATGGCTACCGTCGATTTCGGCGGCGTCCAGAAGGAGGTGTGCCTGGAGTACCTGCCGGACCTGCGGGTCGGCGAGTACGCCATCGTCCACGTGGGCTTCGCCCTCCAGCGCCTCGACGAGGAGTCGGCCCGGCAGACCCTGGCCCTCTTCGAGGAACTCGGCATGCTCCAGGAGGAGTTCGGCGACCCGTGGGAGCAAGCGGCCGCCCAGGCCGGGGCTGACTCCCCCTGGCCGTTCGCCGACGGCCCCTTCGCCGACGGCCCCCTCGCCGGAGAGACCACCGCACCCCAGCACACCCAGGAGGAAGGCCGGTCGTGAAGTACATCGACGAGTTCCAGGACCCCGCCCTCGCGCGCCGACTGCTCGACGACATCCACGCCACGGTGACCCGGCCCTGGGCCCTCATGGAGGTCTGCGGCGGCCAGACCCACACCATCATCCGGCACGGCATCGACCAACTCCTGCCAGAACAGGTCGAGTTGATTCACGGGCCGGGCTGCCCGGTGTGCGTCACCCCGCTGGAGGTCATCGACAAGGCGCTGGAGATCGCCTCCCGCCCCGACGTGATCTTCTGCTCCTTCGGGGACATGCTCCGGGTCCCCGGCACCGGCCGCGACCTGTTCCAGGTGCGCAGCGAGGGCGGGGACGTACGCGTCGTGTACTCCCCGCTGGACGCCCTGCGCGTCGCACAGGACAACCCGCGGCGCCAGGTGGTGTTCTTCGGCATCGGCTTCGAGACCACCGCCCCGCCCAACGCCATGACGGTCCACCAGGCGAAGAAGCTCGGCATCCGCAACTTCAGCCTGCTGGTCTCCCATGTCCGGGTGCCCCCGGCGATCGAGGCGATCATGAAGTCGCCGAGCTGTCGCGTCCAGGGCTTCCTGGCCGCCGGGCACGTGTGCAGCGTGATGGGCGTCGGCGAGTACCCGGAGCTGGCCGAGCGCCACCGCGTACCCATCGTGGTCACCGGATTCGAGCCGCTGGACATCCTGGAAGGCGTGCGCCGGGCCGTGCGGCAGCTGGAGCGCGGCGAGCACACCGTCGAGAACGCCTACGCGCGCGCCGTCCGCCCCGAGGGCAACCCGGCGGCCCTCGCCATGCTGGAGGACGTCTTCGAGGTCACCGACCGGGCCTGGCGCGGCATCGGCGTGATCCCGGACAGCGGATGGCGGCTGTCCGCGCGCTACCGCGACTTCGACGCCGAACACCGCTTCTCGGTCAGTGGCATCGACACCCGAGAGTCCGCCGAGTGTCGCAGCGGCGAGGTGCTCCAGGGGTTGCTGAAGCCGCACGAGTGCGAGGCCTTCGGCACCCTGTGTACCCCGCGCAGCCCGCTCGGCGCCACCATGGTCTCCAGCGAGGGGGCCTGCGCCGCGTACTACCTCTACCGGCGGCTGGAGCTCGGGACCGCTCCCGCGGCCGCGACCACCCCGCTGGAGGCGAGCCCCGTTGTCTGACACCGGTACCACCCTGGACATCACGGGCTGGACCTGCCCGGCCCCGCTGCGCGACCGCCCGCGCGTCGTGATGGGCCACGGCGGCGGCGGCGCACTCTCCGCCGAGCTGGTCCAGCACCTCTTCGCCCCCGCCTTCGGCGGAGACGTGCTGGCCCAGATGGGGGACTCGGCCGCCGTCCGGCTCGGGGGCGTCCGGCTGGCCTTCTCCACCGATTCCTACGTGGTGCGCCCGCTGTTCTTCCCCGGAGGCTGCATCGGCGACCTCGCGGTCAACGGCACCGTGAACGACCTGGCCATGAGCGGGGCGCGCGCGGCCTACCTGTCCTGCGGATTCATCCTGGAGGAGGGCGTCGGGATGCCCGTGGTCGCGCGGGTGGCCGAGGCCATGGGCGCCGCCGCCCGGGCGGCGGGCGCGGAGATCGCCACCGGCGACACCAAGGTCGTCGAGGCGGGCCACGGCGACGGCGTCTACATCAACACCGCGGGCATCGGCATCATCCCCGACGGGGTGGACCTGCGTCCGCAGCGGGTCGTACCGGGCGACGTCGTGATCGTCAGCGGCGGGATCGGCCTTCACGGAGTGGCGATCATGAGCGTCCGGGAGGGCCTGGAATTCGGCGTGGACGTCGAGAGCGACTGCGCCGCCCTGGGCGGTCTGGTCCAGAGCATGCTCGCCGTCACCCCCGACCTGCACGTCCTGCGCGACCCCACCCGGGGCGGCCTCGCCGCCTCGCTGAACGAGATCGCGGCCGCCTCCGGCACCGGTGTCGTGATCCACGAGCGCAGCGTCCCGGTGCCCGAAGCAGTTGCCAACGCGTGCGCGATCCTCGGCCTCGACCCGCTGTACGTGGCGAACGAGGGCAAGCTGGTGGCCTTCGTTCCGCGCGAGCACGCCGAGGCCGTACTGGACGCCATGCGCGCCCACCCGCTGGGCCGCGACGCGGCCGTCGTCGGCGAGGCCGTGGAGGCCCACCCGGGCCTGGTGGTGGCCCGTACCGCGCTCGGCGGCACCCGCGTGGTCGACCTCCCGATCGGCGAGCAGCTGCCGCGCATCTGCTGACGACGCACCCGGGCCGTTCCGGACCCGCCGTACCGGACTCGCCGGCGGGCGAGTCCGGTACGGCGGTGGGCCGGCTGCCGGGCGGGCCGGGTCAGCGGTCGTCCCGCATGTCGTCGAGGTCCCGCTCGTCCAGGTCCCGCATCACGTCCCGCATCGTCGCGTCCTCGCGTCCCCGCTCGTGCGCGATCTCGTCCGGGGAGCGCGGCCGGCCGCCCGTCCTCATCCGGCCCGGATCCGGCGACCGCCCCCGGATCCGCGCCTTGTGCCCGCTGTCCGGCGTACGGCTCTTCCTGTCACCCGTGTCACCACCCATGACCGCTCACACCCCTTCCGTGCGCGCTGGTCCCCACCCTGCGGCTACCCCTCCGGCGCCGCCCAAACCCGAGGGCGGTAGCTGCGCGGCCCGGTGCGTACGCCGAGCCCGCCGCCGGCACCATCGCGGGCGCGGTGACGACGCGGAGGCCGTCACCGACGCGGTACGCCGCTGCGCGGAAGCCGGGGTCGCCGAGCACCTACCCGGGCCGGACGAAGGCCTCGGCAGCGGTGCCGTCCGGCAGGGCGGGGACGGGGACGGAGGCGGGCCGGGCCCGGGTGCGGAAGGTACGGCGGTAGGTGTCCGGTGGGACGCCCACCGTCCGGGCGAAGTGGCGGCGCAGGGTGGTGGCCGTGCCCATGCCGGTGGCCGCCGCGATGGTGTCGACGGTGTCGTCGGTGGTCTCCAGCAGCTCCTGCGCATGCCGGATGCGCTGGGTGAGCAGCCACTGGAGCGGAGTGGTGCCGGTCACCGACCTGAAATGGCGCCCCAGGTGGCGTGAGCTCATCCCGGCCTGACGGGCCAGGTCCTCCACCGTGAGCGCCTGGTCCAGCCGCTGCAACACCCAGGGGAACAGGCGGGCCAGGGGATGGCTGCCGGGAGCGGGCACGGGAGTGGTCACGAACTGCGCCTGGCCCCCGTCACGGTGCGGGGGGACGACCAGGCGTCGGGCGATCGTGTTGGCGACGGCCGAGCCGTGGTCGAGGCGCACCAGGTGCAGGCAGAGGTCCATGGCGGCGGCCTTGCCCGCGGAGGTGAGCACGCTCCCGTTGTCGACGTAGAGCACGTCGGGATCCACCGTGACCCGGGGGTGGCGCCGGGTCAGCTCGTCGGTGTGCGCCCAGTGCGTCGTCGCGAGCCGGCCGTCGAGGAGGCCTGCGGCGGCGAGCACGAAGGCGCCCGTGCACAGCGAGGCCACCCGGGCCCCCGCCTCGTGCGCCGCCCGTACGGCGTCCACGAGCTCGGCGGGCGGCTCCCGGTCCACGTCGGCCCAGCCGGGGACGATCACGGTGTCGGCCGTCCGGAGCCGGTCGAGCCCGTGATCGGGGAGGAGGCGGAAGCGGTCGACCTGGACGGCGCTCGGACCGCAGAGCGCGAAGTCGTACCAGGGGTTGACGATATGGGTCAGATCGGAGCCGAAGACCTCGATCGCCAGGGACAGTTCGAAATGCAGCATGCCGTCGGTGATGGCCAGCGCAACAGTGGTCACGTCCGGAAGTGTACGGGTCATGTCGTTCCGGACACTCGTGGGCCGGGTGGCTCCGCGCGAGGATCTTCCTGACGGAGCGCGGCGGACCGTACGGGGCCGTCGTCGCACAACTCGACGGGTGAAGGAGCGGGTTCATGGGATCGGGTCAGCAGGCGGCGGGCCAGGCCGTGGCGGTGTTCGGTGCGTACGGGCACACCGGCCGGTTCGTGGTGCGGGAGCTGGTGGAGCGGGGCTTCGTCCCCGTACTCTCCGGCCGCGATAGCGCCGGGCTGGCGGCGCTCGCGGACGAGACCGGCCTGGCCGCCCGCCGGGCGACGGTGGACGGCCCCACCTCGCTCGACCGCGCGCTGGCCGGTACGGCCGCCGTCGTCAACTGCGCCGGGCCGTTCGCCTCGACGACCGCCGCGCTGATCGAAGCCGCCCTGCGGGCCGGGATCCCGTACGTGGACGTGGCGGCCGAACTGGAGGCCAACATCGACACCTTCGCCCACTTCGCCGACCGGGCGCGGGCCGCCGATGCGATCGTCGTCCCCGCGATGGCCTTCTTCGGCGGCCTCGGCGACCTGCTGGCCACCGCCGCCATGGGCGACTGGGACGAGGCCGACGAGGTGCACATCGCCTACGGCCTGAGCAGCTGGCACCCCACCGCGGGAACACGGCTCTCGGGCGCGGTCTCCCGGGAGCGGCGCGGTGAAGGGCGCCTGCGCTACACCGGGGGCCGGTGGGAGCACCGCACCGACGCCCCGCCCACCCTCGAATGGCACTTCCCGCAGCCGACCGGTACCCGGCCCGTGATCGGGGAGTTCACGATGGCCGACGTGGTGACCGTGCCCACCCACCTCTCCGTCCCGGAGGTCACGACCTACATGACCACCAACGCCGTCCGGGACATCGCGGCCCCCGCAACTCCCGTGCCTGCCGCCGCCGATGCGAGCGGCCGGTCCGACCAGACCTTCGTCGTCGACGCCGTCGTCCGGCGCGGCGGCGCCGAACGCCGCGCGGTGGCCCATGGCCAGGACATCTACGCCGTCACGGCCCCCCTCGTCGTCGAAGCCCTCGAACGCGTCCTCACGGGCCGTACCCGCACCGTCGGCGTCGCCGCCGCGGGGGAGATGTTCGACGCCCCGGACTTCCTGCGGGCGCTCTCCCCGCACGTCACCCTCGGCCCGCTGCCGTAGCGGCGTACCGCCCCTGCCCCCCGCCCTGTTCCCGGGTGATCTGCGCCACAGGTTGTCACAGGGCCGGTCGACGCGGTGTCTTGAGGCCGCACGCACCAGGACACCACCCCGCGACCCCTGATCCGCGGCTCGACGCCGACGAACGCGGGCATCCCCGCCACCGCACACGACCGGAGAGGACGACCCCACCATGACCGCCACGACCACCGCGGCGCCGCGCGGCAGCACCTTCCTCAGAACCGCGACCGTCCTGCAGACCCTCGCGCTCTTCTTCCAGGCCTCCACCGCGGGCCTGCTGCTGACCTCGTCCCGCGCCTACACGCTGCACGACTACGGATCGAAGGTGATGTACGCGGCCGCCATGCTGTACGTCCTCGCCACGGTCCTCGCCTGGCGCCCGGGCGGCGGGTCCCCGCGCCCGATCCTGTACTCCACCGGCTTCCTCCTCCTCGCCTCGGCTCAGGTCGCACTCGGCGTCGCGCACGTGGCCTCGTTGCACGTTCCCCTGGGCGTGCTGATGTTCGCCCTCAGCACTCTCGCCCTCGTCCGCGCGCTCTTTCCCCGCTCGCCGTGAAAGGGCCTCAGCCCTCCACCGGCGGCAGTGGGAGGGAGCAGGACGCGCGTGCCACGCAGGCAATGCCGTCGTAGCCCTCGGCCGGGACGACCACGGCGCGCGCCCCGGGGGCGTCGTCCCCCAGCGATGCCGCGGCCTCGGTCAGGGAGCGGTCACGCGCGGCGAGCACGCCGTCCGCACCGGCCGGGGCGGCGAAGGGCCTGGGCGTGCCGCAGAGGAAGACGCCGGAGCCGACGAGGGCGCCCCGCCAGGTGGACGTGGGCCGCCGCGAAGGCGAGCCGGTGGGCGTGGCGTCCGCGGACCGGGCGCCCGCATCGGCCTGCGAGGGGTCAGCCCCTGGCGCGCTGATGGAGAGCAGCTGCCAGGAGATGGGAGTCGAGCAGGGAGACGTCTGCCGTCCTGTCCGCCCGTGCGTAGCCGGCCAGCATCCGTTTGGTCAGGACGAGTGCTTCGGGCGAGCGTCGGACGAGGGGCCTGGTCCAGGAGTCGACCACCGCGTCCAGCTGGTCGAGCGGGGCGGTCCGGTGCAGCAGACCGATACGGTGGGCCGTGTCGGCGTCGAAGACGTCGCAGGTGAGCATGAGCTCGCGCATCCTGGAGGCGCCGGCCTCGGAGACCAGGCGTCCCATCGCCCCACCCCACGCCGGCGGTAGCCCGATGCCGACCTCCGGCATGCGAAAGCGGCTGGTGTCGGCACCGGCGCGCAGATCGCAGAAGGCGGCGAGGGCCAGGCCCGCGCCGATGACCCGCCCGTGTAGCCGGGCGATGGTGACCGCGTGGGTGTTCTCCAGGGCCTGGCACAGGCGGTGCGCCTTGTCGGCGATGCGACGCAGTTCAGCCCCCGACGGATCGTCGCCCAGCGCCTCCTGGTACTCGTCGCGGTCGGCACCCAGGCAGAAGTCCGGACCTAGCGACGACAGCGTCAGGATCCGGACGTCGGGTCTGTCGTGGAGGTCGTCGAGCAGGGCGATGAGGTCGTCCAGAACCGCGGTGTCCAGCGTGTCGTCCTGCCCCCAGGGGTTGAGGCGGACGTGCAGGACGGGGCCGTCCTGCTCGGCGCGGAGCGCCTTGGGCGCGGTCCGGGTGCGCAGGGGGGAGGGGGTCCATTCGATCATGCGAGTGCCACGTCCAGGTTCAGGAGGCGCCGGAACGCCACACGCGGCGCCATCGACGGGGGGCGTACAAGAGTGAGGCGGGGAAGGCGCCGGATCAGCCGGCGGAGCAGGGTCTGGGCTTCGAGGCGGGCCAGGGGCGCGCCGAGGCAGTAGTGGATGCCGCCGCTGAAGGCGAGGTGGCCGGGCACGCGTGCGGGGTCGAACCGGTCCGGGTCGCGGTGCCTGGCCGGGTCCCGGTGCGCCGCGGCGACCATGAGGTGGACCATCTCGTCGCGGCGGATCTCGAAGCCCCCCAGCACGGTGTCCTCCGGGGCGACCCGGCTGATCACGTGGGTGGGCGGGTCGTGACGAAGCGTTTCTTCGACGAACCCGGTCACCAGGTCCGGGTTGTCGGCGACCATGTCCCAGCGCTCGGGGCTCTCGACGAGCCGCAGCGTCATCGTTGAGAGGAGGGTCGCGGTGGTTTCCAGGGCGGCCAGCAGGACGAACAGGACCAGGAAGTAGACCGCCTCGTCGGCCTTGTCCCGGTCGGGTTCGATCGCGTCCCACGCCCGGATCCATCCGGTGACCGGGTCGTTCCCGGGGTGGGAGCGTCGGTCGCGCACCAGCTCCATGAAATAGGCCCGGAGTTCGGCGGTGGCCGCGTCGGACAGGGCCAGCTGGCTGGCCGACGGCAGCAGCTCCTGGGTGAAGACCTGATCGTGGGTCAACCGGCGTAGCGTGGGCCAGTCGGCCTGCGGCAGCCCGAGCCAGTCACCTATGGTGGCGACCGGCAGCTCCTCGCAGACGAGCTCCGAGAAGTCCGCCTCGCCGGTGCGTATTCGCTCGGTGAAGGCGTCGAGGAGCCGATCCGCCGTCCGTTGCACATTGTGGCCGATGCGCTCGACGGTGGACCGGTCGAACGTGCCCGCCGCCCGGCGCACCTTGGTGTGGTCCGGGGCGTTGAGCGCGGCGAGGGTATTGCTCATCTCGCGCGAGGAGGGCGCGTTCCAGCGCGTCCCGGGCCCCTGGCGCGCACGCCATTCCCGGTCGGGCTCCAGCCATTGACGACTGCGCAGGACCTGGTCGCAGGCGGCGAAGCCGGTCACGGCGAAGCCGCCCCAGGGGGCGGGGACCACCTCACCCCGCGCGAGGAGCTCGGCGTATAGCGGGAAGGGATCAGCCTGCCCTCTTGCCGTCCGCAGACGGGAGAAGAGGGAGGCGGACGCCCGGCGGTCGTACGACGGAGTTGTGGCAACCCCCATGACGGCGGCTCCTTTCTGAGAACCAGCCGCCATGCCTACCCACATGATCGTTAGAGCATCCACTCTACTGAGCACGCAGGAGGTTACTAGCATCACACTCTGCTCACTCGCCCCTGGTCCAGGCCAGGAAGCGACTGAACAAACCACCCTTGGGCTGTGACGCGGCACCGGTGCTCGTGCGCGCGGGCCCGGCGGCGGGCGAGGAGGCCGCCGCCTGCTGCTGCGAGGCCTGGCCCGCGTTCGATCCGGCCTGCTGGGACGCCTGGGGGGCGGCCTTCGGGGTGAAGCGGATCGGGAGGGTGACCAGGGTGCGGCTCCACGGGCTCGGAGCCCAGGTGAGCGCCTTGAACGGGACCCGCATCTCCACGTCGAGGAGCTGGTTGAGCAGCGTCTCCACGGCCGTCACGGTGATCATGAAAGCCGGGTCCTTGGCGGGGCAGGCGTGCGGGCCCGCCCCGAACGCCAGGTGCGCCTTGGCGCTGAGCTGTTCGCGGTGTTCGGTCAGCTTCGGGTCCGTGTTGGCCGCGGCGAACGAGATGAGGACCGGGTCGTTGGCCCGGACCACCCTGTCGCCGAGTTCGACGTCGTGCGTCGGGTAGTGGGCCGCGTAGTTGGCGATCGGCGCGTAGTTCCAGAGGGTCTGGGAGACCGCGTCCTCGACCGGGAGGCCGACCTGCCAGTCCTCCCCGAGGTACAGGGCGCTGCTGGTTCCGATGGCCGCGGCCAGCGGCGCGGTGCCGCCGGAGAGCAGGGTGACCAGCTGGTGCAGGACCTCCTCGTCGCTCAGCTGGGCCGGGTGCTCCATCAGGCGCGTCGTCAGGTCGTCCTTCGGACGGCGCCGCTTGAGGGCGATCAGCTCCGTGAGCGCCCCGCCGAGCACCTCGTCGGCCCCGGGGGTCCCCTCGAAGATGCCGCTGATCCCGGCGATCACGCGGTCGCCGATCTCGGGCGGGCAGCCGAACAGTTCGCTGAAGACCAGCAGGGGCAGCGGCTGGGCGTATTCGGCCATCAGCTCCGCCTGGCCGCGGATGTCGGTACTGAACTGGTTGATCAGGTAGTTGGCGGACTGCTGTGTCTGCCGGATGAGCTGGTGCTCGTTGACGGTCGCGAGACTGTCGGTCACCGCCCCGCGCAGCCGGGCGTGCGCCGCGCCATCGCTGAAGAGGGCGTTGGGGCGGTAGCCCATCATGGGCAGGGCCGGGCTGCCGGCCGGGACGCGCCCTTCGTTGAGGGCGTTCCAGCGGCGGGAGTCGCGCACGAAGGAGGCGGGGTTCTGCAGGACGTACAGGGCGGCGTCATAGCTGGTGACGAGCTCGGCCTGGACGTCGGGGGCGATGTCCACGGGCGCGCTGGGTCCGTAGTGGCGCAGCTGCGCGTAGTGGCTGTCGGGGTCGGCTCCGAACGAGGGACCGTACATCTGGACGTTCCCGTGCGCGGGGCAGCCGGGGGGTATCTCCATCGGTTCACGTGGCTGTTGCATTCCTGCGCTCCTAGCCGAGTTGGGACATGAGGTGTTTCACGAGGGTGATGAGGGCCTGCGCCGAGGAGTTCTCATCCCGTACGTCGCACTCCACGACAGGGGTCTCGTCGGTGAGGTTCAGCGCTTCGCGCACCTCGTCGAGCGGGTAGTGCGTGGTGCCCTCGAAGTGGTTCACGGCGATGGCGTACGTCAGGCCGAAGCGCTCGACGAGATCCAGGACGGGGAAGGACTCGTGCAGCCGCTCCGGATCGACCAGGACGAGTGCGCCCAGGGCGCCCCGGGAGAGCTCCTCCCACATCTCCTTGAAACGCTCCTGGCCGGGCGTACCGAAGAGGTAGAGCACCAGGGTGTCGCTGAGGGTCAGCCGGCCGAAGTCCATGGCGACGGTGGTGGTCGTCTTGTCGGGCGTGCCCGACAGGTCATCGAAGCCCACGCTGGCCTCGGTGATCTCTTCCTCGGTCCGCAGGGGCTCGATCTCGGAGAGGCTGCCGATGCAGGTGGTCTTGCCGACCCCGAAGTGCCCCACAATGAGGATCTTCACCGCGTGGGAGACATCTGGATCCAGGTACACGCGTTTACGCTCCGAATCGATTCTTCAGGCCTTCGAGCACGGCGCTGACCAGTTCTCTGTCGACACGTTCGGCGCGCGGTATCGGTGACCTCGCGAGGATGAGGCCGTCTTCCTCCAACTGCGCCAGCAGGATGCGGACGACGCCCAGGGGCAGATGCGTGTGCCCCGCCACCTCGGCCACGGACAGGAATCCATCCGCGACCAGGTCCATGACCCGCCCCGCTTCCGGCGACAGCATGCGTGCCGCGACCTGCCCGTTCTCCGCCCCCGTCGCTGTCACGAGCGTCGTGTGCTCGTACTCGTGGTCCGGGGGCAGCGCTCGTCCGTTCGTGATCACGAAGAGGGGAACTAACGGAGACGTCAGTTCCAGTTCTTCGTCGTGTCCGGACCACTCAGGCATGTCCTGTCCCCTTCGCCGGTGTCGCCGTCGCGGTCAGTCGGGGAACCACCGAGTGCAGTCGGGTGGTGAACTCCTCAATGTCACAGACCTGTTCGGCGGCGGCCGCCAGGAAGGCGTCGGGGCCGGCGGCCAGCAGGAAGATCCAGCCGTGCTGGAACTCGATGACCGTCTGACGCCATTCCGCATCCTCGGCGACCCCCGCGAACTGGGCGGTGACCCGGCTGTAGGCGTGGATGCCCGTCATGGCCGCGGAGATGGTGTCCGCCAGATCGCGGCTCATCCCGGTGGTGGCCCCGCGGGGAAGACCGTCCGACCCCAGCAGCACCGCGTGTCGGGCGCCCTGGACCTCGGACACCACCCGGTCGAGCTCGCCGAGGACGAACTTCGCGTCACCGGGGCTCTGCTGCCGGGGCTCGTTTCCCCGCGCCCCTCCGGCGTCCTCGTGGCCCACCCGCGGCGGCGAGGTGAGGTTGTTGCCCAGCCGGGCCACGAGGCGGTGCATGCGGAAGGAGATCTGCTGCATGTCCACATCAGGCGCGGCCGCGGCGGCGAGGTACGAGCCCTGCCCCGCCCCGATCAGGAAGTTCCAGCCGTGCGAGAACTCGATGATGGTCTGGTTCCACTGCCGGTCGTTCCCCGGTCCGGCGAAGTGGGCCGTCGCCCGGCTGAGCGACTGCATTCCGGCCATGGCGGCGGAGATGGTGCGCACATCGTTCTCGGCTAGGCCTTCCGTCGCACCGCGAGGGAGGCCGTCCGCGGACAGCAGGACGGCGTGACGTGCCCGGGGCACGTTGTCCACGATGTCCTCTAGCATCCACGACAGGTCTGCGGTCATGCGTTTTCGGGCCCTTCGAACGAGGTGGGGTCAAGGTTGCGGCCCGAGAGCGTGCCGCGCTGGAAGGCCCCCAAGCTGCGCCCGGAAGCGCGGCCCGTCTCTTCCGGGCTCCGTGGCGCCGCCCAGCTGGTGTCGGGGCGGGGGTCGGGATCGGGGACACTGGCGATGGGCGCCTGGCGCGCGCCGCGCTTGGGCAGACCGTGCATCGTGCGCGACGGGGCGCTCTGCGGCATGCTCTGAGGCGCACCCTGGGGCCGATTCTCGGAGGTGCGCCGGATGTTGCTGACCGGAGCCTCCTGGACGGCCGGTATCTCCTCCATGGTCCACAGCTCCTCGGGCAAGAGGACGACGGCCCTGACGCCGCCGTACCGGGAGACTCCGGTGACGTCCACCTTGAAGCCGTGCTGACGTGCGATCAGTCCGATGACGGGAAAGCCGAACTTGGGCTGGGTGCCGAGCTGCGACAGTCGGGGTGTCACTTCCCCGGAGAGCAGCGCGGTCGCCCGCTGCCGGTCCTCGTCGTTCATGCTGACGCCGGCGTCGTCGATGACGATGCACAGGTTGTTCTGGACGCGCTGGAACGTCACTTCGATCGGCGCGTCGTGCTGCGAGAAGCTGGCGGCGTTGTCGAGCAGTTCCGCCACAGCGAGCGCGACGGGCGCGACCGCGGACGCCTTGAGGGCGAGACCGGTCTGCTGCATGATCGCGACCCGGTGGAAGTTGCGGATCTGGCCCTGAGCGCTGCGCACCACGTCGTAGACGCTGGCGGGCCGGTTGCGCCGGCCGAGCGGCGCACCGCACATGACGGCGATGCCCTGGGCCTTGCGCGCCATCTGGGCGTTGGCGTGGTTGACGTCCAACAGGTCGCTGAGGACGGCGTGTCCACCGTACTTGCGCTGGATCGCGTCCAGCAGCGTCGTCTGCTCGGCGGCGAGGCTCTGCAGGAGACTCGCGGCGCCCTTGAGGACGGACTTGGTGTTCTCCTCCGCCGCTTCCTTGGCCTCGCGGATCGCGGCGTCCTGCTCGTGCCGGAAGGCCTGCAGCTCGGCGCGTGAGGAGTGCAGGTGGTTGTCCACCGCGAGCAGCTGCTGCCTCAGGTCGGTCTCGGTGTGCTCCTTCTTCGCCTCCAGCGCTCTGTTGCGGGCGACGAGTGCCACGACCGCGGCGACGGATATCGCCGCCACCGCAACCAGGCACCACACAAGTGCGTCTCGATTCATGGAAACCTTTCCCGGCGCATGACATGCGGACGGCTGCAGATACACCTCGCGAGGCCCCGCAACACAGCTGATCAGCACAGTTCACCTGCTGTTATGCAGAGAACGTGACGCCGATCACAATCAGTATCTGTGTAAAAACGGATCAAGATCACAGATGTGGGGATGCTATCACCGGATCTCCGCCCCATCGGACGCCTGCCTTGGTGCCGCATCCGCCCAACCCGGCTGTGACGGGAGCAGGTTGACATGGGCCTTTCGAGCCCGCATCTCCCATCGGCCGCCCCTCTATCCGTTGATCCGTCAAGCACTTCTTCACGAGAGGAGCGGCAATCCCTCACATCAATCCGAGAGGCCGTCAATCGAAGCTCGGGCGGGCGCCATCGGCAGGTGGCGGCGGCGTGGCCGCGGCGTCCAGTTCATTGGTGACGGGAGCGTGTTGGGCTTTTGCGTCGAATGGGGAGGTGTTGCTCGGCCGCATCGGCCCAGGCGGGGCTCGAACAAGACCCAATCGGCTCAGGTGGCCTGAATCCGGTCGCCTGGTTCCCGGATATTCGCATAACCGGGCGAAATCCGCGCGCGGGGTCATTCGAATCCCTGTGGGGTCGAGATGTGCATTCTCCCCGGATTCTTTCCAGCCAATCCGGCCTCCGAAGTCGAATCGTCGCCGGTCGGGGCGCGGCGGTCGGTCATCGTGCGGGCCGGTACTCCGGGCCGCTCGCCGACGCGGACGTCGAGGAACAGCTCGACGCTCCCGCCGGGGCTCCGGCGGTGCCGGTCGAGGCCGGTGGGGACGAGGGGGTTCACCGGCCTCGCCCTCCGGGGTGCTCATGGTGGAGGCAGGACGTTCCGATGCCTTCGCTGGTGGGGAATGGGGGCCGGGTTCCGGCGTGGTCGGGATTCAGACCGAGATTCCGGTACCGAGTTGCGGACACTCCCTGTCCGCAAGGGCGGATAGCTTGCTGCCATGGCCTCCAGGACGACACCTCCCGTACTCGACACCCGCGCACTGAACCGTGCCACGCTCGCCCGCCAGCTGCTGCTGAGCCGTGCCGAGCTGTCCGCGCGGGACGCCGTCACCCACCTGCTCGGGCTGCAGGCACAGAACGTCAGACCGCCCTACTTCCAGCTGCACGCCCGGCTCGCCCGCTTCCAGCCCGCCGAACTGGCCGGGCTGATGGAGTCCCGTGAGGTGGTCCGGATGGTCACCATGCGCTCCACCATCCACACCCACACCGCGTACGACGCCCTCACCCTGCGCCCGCTCGTCCAGCCCGCCCGTGACCGCGAGATCGACCACTTCCGCAAGGGCCTCGCCGGGGTGGACCTGGACCGGCTGGCCGACCGGGCACGGGCCTTCGTCGACAGCGCGCCGCGCACCATGGCCGAGATCCGCGCGGACCTGCTGGAGGAATGGCCCGGCGCCGACCCGCAGTCCCTGTCCGTCGCGGCGCGCTGCCGGCTGCCTCTGGTCCAGGTCACGCCCCGCGGGGTGTGGGGACGCAGCGGCCAGGTACGGCTCACCACCATCGAGAACTGGCTCGGCCGGCCCGCCGGGGCCGCTCAGCCCGTGGACGACGTCGTGCTGCGCTACCTCGCCGCCTTCGGGCCCGCCTCCGTCAAGGACATGCAGACCTGGGCCGGGCTGACCCGGTTGCGCGAGGCCTTCGAGCGGCTGCGGCCGGGACTGGCGGTCTTCCGCGACGAGAGGGGTGTGGAGCTCTTCGACCTGCCCGACGCGCCCCGGCCCGGCGCCGACACCCCGGCGCCGCCACGCTTCCTCCCGGAGTTCGACAACCTCCTGCTCTCGCACGCCGACCGCACCCGCCTGGTCGCCCCCGAGGTCAAGGGGCGCAGCTGGACCGGGAACCAGGCCCACTGCACCCTGCTCGTGGACGGTTTCCTCGCCGGCCTGTGGAAGCTGGAGGGCGCGGCGCTCACCGTCGAACTGTTCGGCAGCGTACCGAAGGCGGCCGAGCAGGAGATCGTCGCCGAGGGGGAGAAGCTGATCGCCGACATGGGCGCGCCGCCCGGGGGGACCGGCCGGCCCGCCCCGTCCGTACGGTTCGCGCCGATCCGCCACTGAGCCGCCGCCGAGGCGTGCCCGAGGCGTGCCCGACGTACGGCAGGCGGTCAACTCGCGGCTGACGCGGCCCTGGTGGTCGGTACGGCGAACGCGGCACGATACCTGCCATGACGATCGAAAGTGCCCGCAGCAGCGCCACCGCCCAGTTCCTCGCCGCGCGGGACTTCCTGCTGGAGCGACGCGGCGACTACGAAGCCGCCCACACCGGATTCACCTGGCCCCGCCCCCACCGCTTCAACTGGGCCCTCGACTGGTTCGACCACATCGCCGCCGGCAACGACGCCGACGCCCTGCGCATCGTCGAGGAGGACGGCAGCAGCGAGGCCCTCTCCTTCGCGCAGCTCTCCGCGCTCTCCGACGCGACCGCCAACTGGCTGCGCGCCCGCGGTGTCGTACCGGGCGACCGGATCCTCGTCATGCTCGGCAACCAGCGCGAGCTGTGGGAGGTGATGCTCGGCGCGATGAAGCTGCGCGCCGTCGTCATCCCCGCCACCCCCCTCCTCGGCGCGGCCGACCTGCGCGACCGGGTCGAGCGCGGCCACGTGCGCCACGTCGTCGCGCGCGCCGAGGACACGGCCAAGTTCGACGACGTGCCCGGCGGCTACACCCGGATCGCCGCCGGTGGCCGGGAGCGGATCCCCACCGGCTGGCTGTCGCTGGCCGACGCCACGGCCGCCGCCGACGCCCCGGGAGCCGAGGGCGGTTTCGTCCCCGACGGGGAGACCCTCGCCACCGACCCCCTGATGCTCTACTTCACCTCCGGTACCACCGACCGCCCCAAACTCGTGGAGCACACCCACGCCTCGTACCCCATCGGGCACCTGTCCACCATGTACTGGCTCGGACTGCGCCCCGGCGACGTGCACCTCAACATCGCCTCGCCCGGCTGGGCCAAGCACGCCTGGTCCAACCTCTTCGCCCCCTGGAACGCCGGCGCCACCGTCTTCGTGCACAACTACGCCCGCTTCGACGCCGAACGCCTGATGGCGGAGATGGACCGGCACGGGGTGACCACCTTCTGCGCCCCGCCCACCGTGTGGCGGATGCTGATCCAGTCCGACCTCACCCGGCTGGCCCGGCCTCCGCGGGAGGCCGTCGCCGCCGGCGAGCCGCTCAATCCCGAGGTCATCGAGAAGGTCCGGGAGGCCTGGGGCGTCACCATCCGCGACGGTTTCGGCCAGACCGAGACCACGCTCCAGGTGGGCAACTTCCCCGGCGCTCCGGTCAAGCCCGGTTCCATGGGCCGCCCGGCGCCCGGTTACGGGATCGTCCTGCTGGACCCGGTCACCGGCAAGGAATCCCCCGACGAGGGCGAGCTGTGCGTGGACCTGCGGGCCCGCCCCGCCGGGGTGATGACCGGCTACCGCGACGACCCCGAGCGCACCGCGGAGGCCATGGCGGACGGGCTGTACCGGACCGGCGACATCGCCGCCCGGGACGCCGACGGATACCTCACCTACGTCGGGCGCTCCGACGACGTCTTCAAGGCCTCCGACTACAAGATCAGCCCGTTCGAGCTGGAGAGCGCGCTGCTGGAGCACGCGGCGGTCGCCGAGGCCGCCGTCGTCCCGGCCCCGGACGAGCTGCGGCTGGCCGTCCCGAAGGCGTACGTCACCCTCGCGGGCGGCTGGGAGCCGGGGCCGGAGACCGCCCGGGTGCTGTTCGAGCACTCCCGCGCCGTGCTGTCCCCGTACAAGAGGATCCGGTGCATCGAGTTCGGCGAGCTCCCGAAGACCGTGTCCGGCAAGATCCGGCGGGTCGAGCTGCGGGAACTCACGGCGGCGGGCTCGGTGGCGGAGTACCGCGAGGCCGACCTGGGCTGAGCCGCCGGGCGGCGGGGGTGGCCGGGCCCGGCCGGGCGGTGCGGCGCCCCCGGGCCCTGTGCGAGCGCCCGTACGCGGCCCTGTGCGCGAGCCCGTACGCGACGGTACGCGAGGGCCCGGAGGGCGGGGTCCCCTACGCGGGTACCCCGGCGGGCCGGCCGGCTGTGCGGGAGGCGCGGGCCATGCGGGCTACGCGGGCAGGTGCGCCTCGATCGCGGCGATGACCTCGGGGGACTCCGGTTCGGTGCGCGGACGGAAGCGTGCCACGACCTCGCCGGCGGGGGAGATGAGGAACTTCTCGAAGTTCCACTGGATGTCCCCCGCCGCGCCGTCCGCGTCGGGGGTCTTCACCAGCTCCTGGTAGAGGGGGTGCCGGTTCTCGCCGTTGACCTCGGACTTCTCCAGCATCGGGAAGGTGACACCGAAGCCGGCCGCGCAGAAGGTCTGGATGTCCTCGGCGTTGCCGGGCTCCTGCCCGCCGAACTGGTTGCAGGGCACGCCGATGACCGTGAAGCCCTTCTGCTCGTACGCGAACTGCAGGCGGGCCAGGCCCGAGTACTGCGGGGTGAGCCCGCACTGCGACGCGGTGTTCACCAGGAGGATCGCCTTGCCCTTGTGCGCGGCCAGGCTCGTGGGTTCGTCGGACAGGGTGGTCAGCGGGATGTCGTACAGGCTCACGGGACTCTCCTCGGCCAGTCGGCAGGTAACGCCCCGAGCCTAAGGGGTCGGCCGCTACGCCCCTGAGCGGACCAGCGCGTCCGCCGGGTCGTTGACCGGCTGCGGCATCCCGGTGAGGTCCATGACGAACAGCGGTATGCCGAGCTCGTCCGCGCGGCTGCGGGCGTCCTCCGCGTATCCGGCGAGCGAGAAGTAGACGCTGGTCGCCGCGGCCGTGAGCCCGTTCAGCCAGACGCACTCCACGGCCCGCAGTCCGGCCGGCGCGGTGGTCGGGTCCACCTGGGCCACCAGCCCCGGCGCCCGCAGGTCCACCGCCGCCGAGGGGATCGGGCGCCCGTCGGGCTGCCGTACGTCCTGGAAGCCGAGCCAGCGCAGGTACAGCGCGGCGGTGGCCACCGCGTCCCGGGCCGTCCGGATGGTCACGGGGCGGAATGCGGGCCGCGGGACGGCAGCCGTCGCAGGCGGCGGTATGTGCGCCGGGTCCGGGTCCATGCCCGGCGGTGCGGCCGGGCGCCCCGTGGTGCTACGCCCCGTGGCGGTGCGGCCCGGAGGGGCGAGGCCGGGGGCGGGGTCCGTGGCGGATCCCGTGGCGGATCCCGCGGCCGCCGTGGCGCCGGGGACCGTCCCGGCTTCGGGTGGGTGCACCGGCAGCCGGACCACCGTGCCGCACGACCCGCAGCCCAGCTCGGGCTGCGGCCACTCGCTGTCCCGCCCGCAGGCCGTGCACCGCACCGTCACCCAGCTGTCCGACCAGGTGCGGTGGGTCAGCTGCTCCGGTGGCACCGACAGGTCGAGCGGCGGATCGACCGGGCTGCCGCAGGCGCAGGGGAAGACCGGCGCGATGTAGCCGTTCTCGCGCAGGCACGCCGGGCAGCGCACCGGTACCGCTTCCGCCATGACCCCTGGCCCCCTCCGTCGCCGTGCGTGGGTCCATGCTCCACCACCGGCGACCACCGGGGCGAGCGCGCAGGCCATTTCCGCCCCGTTCCCGTCGGCTGATCGGCGATTTGTACAAGTCGTCGAGCGAGATGCGGCATTTGGCGGCTTCCGGGGCCCTTCACCGCCTTGACGCCGAAGAAGACGCCGCTTAGCTTGTTCCGTATAGCAGAACAAAACTTCCGGATTACGGAAAAGCCTGACCCGCCAGACCCGCAGGAGAACCTGATGCCTCGTATGACAGCCGCCGCTGCTGCAGTTGAGATCCTCAAGCTCGAGGGTGTCGAACAAGCGTTCGGTGTTCCCGGTGCTGCGATCAACCCCTTCTACCGCGAGCTCAAGAACGTGGGCGGCATCAACCACACGCTCGCCCGCCACGTCGAGGGCGCCTCGCACATGGCGGAGGGGTACACGCGGGCCAAGGCGGGCAACATCGGCGTCTGCATCGGTACCTCGGGCCCGGCCGGCACCGACATGATCACCGGCCTGTACTCGGCCATCGCGGACTCCATCCCGATCCTGTGCATCACCGGTCAGGCCCCGGTCTCGAAGCTCCACAAGGAGGACTTCCAGGCCGTCGACATCGCCGCCATCGCCAAGCCGGTCACCAAGGCCGCCACGACGGTCCTGGAGGCCGCACAGGTCCCCGGCGTCTTCCAGCAGGCGTTCCACCTCATGCGCTCCGGCCGTCCCGGCCCGGTCCTCATCGACCTGCCGATCGACGTCCAGCTGACCGAGATCGAGTTCGACCCGGCGACCTACCAGCCGCTGCCGGTCTACAAGCCGCAGGCCAGCCGGGCGCAGGCCGAGAAGGCCCTGAGCTTCCTGCTGGAGTCCGAGCGCCCGCTGATCGTCGCCGGCGGCGGCATCATCAACGCCGACGCCTCCGACCTGCTGGTCGAGTTCGCCGAGCTGACCAACATCCCGGTCATCTCCACCCTGATGGGCTGGGGCGTCATCCCGGACGACCACGAGCTGGCGGCCGGCATGGTCGGAGTCCAGACCTCGCACCGCTACGGCAACGCGACCTTCCTGGAGTCGGACGTCGTCCTCGGCATCGGCAACCGCTGGGCCAACCGTCACACCGGCTACAACCTGGACGCGTACCTGGGCGACCGCACGTTCGTCCACGTCGACATCGAGCCCACCCAGATCGGCAAGATCTTCGCCCCGGACTTCGGCATCGCCTCCGACGCCAAGGCGGCGCTGGAGCTCTTCATCGAGGTCGCCAAGGAGCTCAAGGCGGAGGGCAAGCTGCCGGACTTCTCCGCCTGGGCCGCCTCCGCCCAGGAGCGCAAGGCCACCCTGCAGCGCCGCACGCACTTCGACAACATCCCCATGAAGCCGCAGCGCGTCTACGAGGAGATGAACAAGGCGTTCGGCCCCGAGACCCGCTACGTCACCACGATCGGCCTCTCCCAGATCGCCGGCGCGCAGATGCTGCACGTCTACAAGCCGCGCCACTGGATCAACTGCGGCCAGGCAGGTCCGCTCGGCTGGACCATCCCGGCCGCCATCGGTGCCGCCACCGCGGACCCGCAGACCCCGATCGTCGCGCTCTCGGGCGACTACGACTTCCAGTTCATGATCGAGGAGCTGGCGGTCGCGGCCCAGCACAAGGTCCCCTACGTCCACGTCCTCGTCAACAACGCCTACCTCGGCCTGATCCGTCAGGCGCAGGGCGGTCTCGGCATCAACTTCGAGGTCAACCTCGAGTTCGAGAACATCAACACCCCGGAGATCGGCGCCTACGGCGTCGACCACGTCAAGGTCGCCGAGGGCCTCGGCGTCAAGGCCATCCGCGTCACCGACCCGAACGAGCTGGGTGCCGCCTTCGAGCAGGCCAAGAAGCTGGCCCAGGAGTTCCAGGTCCCGGTCGTCGTCGAGGCCATCCTGGAGCGCATCACCAACATCTCGATGAGCAAGACCGTCGACATGAGCGACGTCACCGAGTTCGAGGAGCTCGCGACCGAGCCCGGTCACGCCCCGACCGCGATCAAGGCCCTGAAGGTCTGATCCCCGGCTCCGGCCGTACGCCGCGACCCCCGTCCCCCACGAGGAGGGCGGGGGTCGCGGCGCGTCGTGCTTCCGGCCGGTCCTCGCGCGCCGTGGGCCGCGGCGGAGGCGGAGCCCGGTCTCGGGGTACTGCCGGAGGCCGGCTCCGGGGTGCTGCAGTGGCCGGCGGGGGCCGGGCGGGGATCTCCTCCGGAGGCTCGCGCCCCCGTGTGCGTCCCGTACGCGCTCTCCGGCGCCGCGAGCGTGCTGACCGGCTCCCCCGGGCCCGGCCCGGCCGTGCGATGCCGCGTGACGCCCGGTTCCCCGCGCACCGGGGCCCGCCCACCGGGACCGGGACGTGCGGTGGGCGGCTCCCGTACGTGGCCGCCCCGGGAGGCCGGGAACGGCCTTCGGCCTCGACCGGCCGGAAACGGCCCCTCGTGGTCCTCGAACCGCCCGGAAGTGCCGTGCACGGCCCGCGCTCCGGTGCGGCCGCGGTGCGCCGGGTCCCTCGACGGCGGGGCCCCGGACGCCCGACCCGGCGCCGGCACCTGCCCGACCGGAGGCCGGCCACCCCACGGCGCTGGCCACCCCACGGCGCTGGCCACCCCACGGCGCTGGCCACCCCACGGTGACGGCATCCGGACGGGTTCGGCCATCCGGACGGGTACGACAAAGCGCCGAGTCACGGGACCGTCCGTGACTCGGCGCTCTGGTTGTTACCGCCCGACGGTGCGAGGCTGGCGCGACAGGACGTTCGCACCGCCGGGCGGAGTTGTGTGGGGAGGAAGGTTTCCTCCTCCGCTTCCCGCAGGGCGCTCTGTGCGCAGCCCCTGTGGGAAGAGAAGGGGGAGTGGCTGGGACCGTGGCGGGCGGGCGACGAGAACTCCGGCACCGTCTCCCTCAGGTCAAGAGACGGGCCTCGGAACCCATTACCACCGCACTGGCTCGCACGCCTGCCACGGTCCTCGTCCTGCCCTCGCCGTGTACCACCCCTCATCCGGGTTCACGGTTCGGGCCCAGCACCCGGGGCCTGACCTCCCGTCAGGCCCCCGGTACATCCCTGTCGGCTCAGGCGTCGCGCAGGGCGCGCACGGCCTCCTCGACGCGACGGCCGTAGTCGGCGTCGGCGGCGTGGAAGTGAGCCAGGTTCTTCTCGATGACGTCCTCAAGGGTGACCTGGGAGAGGCCGCCGGCGATGTTCGCCACCAGGCGCTCCTTCTCGGCCTCCGACATCAGGCGGTAGAGCTCACCGGCCTGGAAGAAGTCGTCGTCCTTGGTGTGGGCCGGGGTCTCGTGGGTGCCCGTGTAGCCGGAGACGGCCCTGGGGGCGCCCAGCGCCAGTCCGGTCTCGGACGGGCCCTGGTGCGAGTTGGGCTCGTAGTTCTTGTCGTGGCGGGAGCCGTTGCGCAGCGCCATGACGCCGTCGCGGCCGTAGTTGTCGGCCTTCGTCGCCTTGGGGGCGTTGACCGGCAGTTGGGTGTGGTTCACACCGAGGCGGTAGCGCTGGGCGTCCGCGTAGGCGAACAGGCGGCCCTGGAGCATCTTGTCCGGCGAGGCGGTGATGCCCGGGACGAAGTTGTTCGGGGAGAAGGCGGACTGCTCGACCTCGGCGAAGACGTTGTCCGGGTTGCGGTCGAGGACCAGGCGGCCCACCCGCTGCAGCGGGTAGTCGGCGTGCGGCCACACCTTGGTGAGGTCGAACGGGTTGAAGCGGTAGTCCGCGGCCTCGGCGGCCGGCATGATCTGGACGTAGAGCGTCCAGCTCGGGTTCACACCGCGCTCGATGGCCTGGAGCAGGTCGGTCTGGTGCGAGTTCGCGTCCTTGCCGACCAGCTCTGCGGCCTGCTCGCCGGAGAGGCAGCGGATGCCCTGATTGGTCTTGAAGTGGTACTTGACGAAGAAGGCCTCGCCCTTCTCGTTCGTCCACTGGTACGTGTGGGAGCCGTAGCCGTTCATGTGGCGGTACGACGCCGGGATGCCGCGGTCACCCATCAGCCAGGTGATCTGGTGCGTCGCCTCGGGGGCGTGCGCCCAGAAGTCCCAGACGTTGTCCGGCTCCTGCTTGCCCGTGAAGGGGTCGCGCTTCTGGGAGTGGATGAAGTCGGGGAACTTGATCGGGTCCTTGATGAAGAACACCGGGGTGTTGTTGCCGACGAGGTCGTAGTTGCCCTCTTCGGTGTAGAACTTCAGGGCGAAGCCACGGGGGTCGCGCACCGCGTCCGCGCCGCCGAGGGAGTCTGCGACGGTGGAGAACCGCAGGAAGGTCTCGGTCTTCTTGCCGACCGTGTTGAGGAAGGCGGCACTGGTGTACGCGGTGACGTCGTCGGTCACCTCGAAGTAGCCGTACGCCGCCGAGCCGCGGGCGTGCACCACGCGCTCCGGGATGCGCTCGCGGTTGAAGCGGGCGAGCTTCTCCAGGAGCTGCTGGTCCTGGATCAGGAGCGGGCCACCGACGCCGGCGGTGGCGGAGTTCTGATTGTCGGCGACCGGGGCGCCGGACTCGGTCGTCAGCGTGCGCTTCGACATGGTGACCTTCCGTACGGGTAACTGCTGACGGAAAGCGTCTTCCGTCATGCGGAACAGCCTAAATTCGGCAAGAACTAAACGTCAACAGTTTGTTGAACGAAGTTGTGGGGTGAGATGACCCGGACGGTGCCGACGCTTGGGCGCGACAGGACAGGTGTCAGCACCGGCACCGTCCGGAGACTCGGTGCCCCCTGCGCGAGGGGGCGGTCCGGGCCCCGTGGGGGCCCGGCGGGGGACCTCAGACCTGGGCGCCGGAGAGGCGCTCGACGGCGCGCAGCAGGGCCGAGTGGTCCAGGCCGCCGTCACCCTGGGCGCGCAGGGAGGCGACCAGCTGGGCGACGACCGCGCCGACCGGGAGGGCGGCACCGACGTTGCGGGCGGCGTCGGTGACGATGCCCATGTCCTTGTGGTGCAGGTCGATCCGGAAGCCGGGCTTGAAGTCGCGGTTCAGGAAGTTGTCCTTCTTACGGGTCAGCACCGTGGAGCCGGCCAGGCCGCCGTTGAGGACGTCCAGGGCGGCGGTGAGGTTCACGCCCGACTTCTCCAGGAAGACGACGGCCTCGGCACACGCCTGGATGTTCACCGCGACGATGAGCTGGTTGGCGGCCTTCACCGTCTGGCCGGAGCCGTGCGGGCCGCACAGGACGATGGTCTTGCCGAGGGTCTCCAGGATCGGCAGGGCGGCGTCGAAGTCCGCCTGCTCGCCACCCACCATGATCGACAGGACGGCCTCGATGGCGCCGGCCTCGCCGCCGGACACCGGGGCGTCGATGACGCGGATGCCCTTCTCGGCGGCGTTCTTCGCCAGGTCCACGGAGGTCTGCGGGGTGATCGACGACATGTCGATGATCAGCGCGCCGGACTTGGCGTTCTCCAGGATGCCCTCGGGGCCGTAGTTGATGGCCTCGACCTGCGGGGAGGCGGGCACCATCGTGATGATCACGTCGGCGTCCTTGACGGCCTCGGCGATCGATCCGGCCGCGGTGCCGCCGGCGGCGGCCAGGCGGTCCAGCTTGTCCTGCTCCAGCGTGAAGCCGGTGACCGGGTAGCCGGCCTTCAGCAGGTTCTCGGACATGGGGGAGCCCATGATTCCGAGACCGATCCAGGCGATCGACGGGAGCGCAGCGGGGTTGCTCATGATGAGGGTCCTTCTCTTAATGCTTCGTACGAAAAGTGCGTGAGGTGCCTGGCTGATCGCCCGGACTTCGTCCCCCTACTGGGCGGCGCGGGCCTCGGCCGGCAGCCAGGCGAAGGAGGCGGCGGCGTCCTCGGCCTTGTACTCAAGCCCCACGTAGCCCTCGTATCCGGCCTTCTTCAGCTGGTCGAGCAGCTCTTCCAGGGGCAGCTCGCCGGTGCCCGGAGCCCCCCGTCCCGGCTTGTCCGCGATCTGGACGTGCCCGGTCTTGGCGGCGTACTTTTCGATGACCTCGGAGAGATCCTCATCGTTCATCGCCAGGTGGTAAAGGTCGAGCAGGAACTTGGCGTTGCCGAGGCCGGTGGCCTGGTTCACCTTGTCCACCACTTCGATGCCGGCCGGGGCGCTCACCAGCGGGTAGAGCGGCGACTCGGGCTTGTTGAGGGTCTCGATCAGGAGGATCGCGCCCACGCGGTCCGCGGCCTGCGCCGCCACGACCAGGTTCTTCAGGGCCAGCTCGTCCTGGGCGGCCGGGTCCACGCCTTCGACGCGGTTGCCGTACAGGGCGTTGAGCGCCTTGCAGCCGACCGAGGCGGCGAAGTCCGCCGCGACGTTGATGTTGGCGTTGAAGCGGTCGGACTCCTCACCGGGTACCGAGACCGCGCCGCGGTCCGGGCCCGGCAGGCGGCCGGCGTAGAAGTTCAGGCCCACCAGCTGGGTGCCGGCGTCCTCAAGGGCCTTCTTGAGGGCGTCGAGCTCCTCCTGAGCGGGGGTGGGGGTCTCGATCCAGGGCCACCACAGCTCGACCGCCGTGAAGCCCGCCGCGGCGGCGGCCGCGGGGCGCTCCAGAAGCGGGAGTTCCGTGAAGAGGATCGACAGGTTCACATCGAAGCGCTGGTCCGTGTATCCCATGAGGGGTGTGCGCTCCTTCCGTATTGCGGAAGTTATTTTCTGCTTGATGGAAGACTGCATGGGGTTCCGCGCGGATGTCAAGTGCGGACTGCCGAAAAATCGAGACGGCGCGGTAGCTTGAGCCGCGTGCGATTGAGAGTGGAGTTCACGACCGAGCCCTTCGATCTCGAAGAGGCCCCCGACCACGCCGTGGCGGCCCGCGAGGTCATCCAGAAGGCCCAGCTGGAGGCGGTGGACGTCGGCCCCTTCGGCAACACCGCGGAGGGTGAGGCCGACCGGGTGCTGTCCGCCGTGAGCGCGCTGCTGCGCGACTCCCTGGGGGCCGGGGCCACCCGCGTCACCCTCCAGGTCAACGTGATCGGCGAGGAGGCGTCATGACCGAGCCCCGTGACCACCCCTTCGTCACGGCGGTCAAGCCGCTCGTGGACGCCATGGGCGGCGAGCTCATGGATCCGGCGCAGGCCACGCCCGACGACGTCGTGCTCACCTGGGAGGGCCGGGAGCTGCTCGCCGTGCGCCTGCCGCAGCTCTCGGACTCGCTGGACCACATCCTGGCCGCGCTGGAACGCCGGCACGGCATGCCGCTGTCCCAGCTCGACCGGAAGTCCAAGCAGGACGTCGTCCGGATACTGGAGGCGCGCGGCGCCTTCTCCGTGCGGCACGGCGTGGAGACGGTCGCGGGCGCGCTGGGCGTCAGCCGCTTCACGGTCTACAACTACTTGAACAGGGAAAATCCCAGTAAGAACACCCAGGCGTGAGCGGATTACGACTCACGGTGACGAGCCGCCGCCCCATTCACCCGGGCGGCGGCTTTTGTGTACGGGAAGTTTCAACAAAGTGTTGACGCCGTGTTGCGGAGGGCGTTAGCTATGCGCAGCCCGTCAAAGCAACAACAGGCCACGGAGGCCTACCGTGACTTCGAGTCCGACCCCGGGTCTCACCCGGATCAACACCTTGGACGACAGGGCGGCCTCGGCCGAGCTGCACGAGGTGTGCGCCAGCTCGGCGTGGGGGAGCAAGATGCTCGCCCAGCGCCCCTTCGCCACCGCCGAGTCCCTGTTCGCCGCGAACGAGGCCGCCATGGCGGAGCTCACCGCGGAGGACCTGGCCGAAGCGATGGGAGGCCACGCGCCGATCGGCCGGCCGAAGCCGGGAGACCCGACCTCCGCCCGCGAACAGCGGGGCATGGCCGGCGCCTCCGAGGAGCTCAGGAACGAGCTCCTCGAACTGAACCTGGCCTACCAGGAGAAGTTCGGCCACGTCTTCCTCATCTGCGCCACCGGTGCGACCGGTGAGTTCATGCGGGACGCAGTCAAGGTCCGGATCGACAACTCGCCGGAGCAGGAGCGGGACATCGCCCGCGGCGAGCTCGTCAAGATCAACAAGATCCGCCTGACCCGCCTCGTAGAAGGAGAGTGAGTCCGACCATGAGCACCGAGACCACCGCGTCCGTGTCCACGCACATCCTGGACACCAGCATCGGCAGGCCCGCCGAGGGCGTCGCCATCTCCCTGTCGGCCCGTACCGGACCGGGCGGCGAGTGGGTGGCCCTGGGCGGATCCGCCACCGATGCGGACGGGCGCTGCAAGGACCTGCCGGCACTGCCGGAGGGCACCACCCACGTACGTCTCGACTTCGAGACCGAGACGTACTTCGCAAAGAAGCAAGCCGAGGCGCAGCAGGACGCCCCCCGCGTAAGGGACAGCGCTACGTTCTTCCCCGAGGTCACCATCACGTTCGCGGTGAACCCGGGCGAGCACTACCACGTACCGCTGCTGCTCAACCCGTTCGGCTACTCCGTTTACCGAGGGAGCTAGCATGGCCACGATTCTGGGCCAGAACCAGTACGGCAAAGCAGAGAACCGCGTCGTCAAGATCACGCGGGACGGCGACACGCACCACATCAAGGACCTGAACGTCTCGGTCGCCCTCTCCGGCGACATGGACGACGTCCACTACTCCGGCTCGAACGCCAACGTCCTGCCGACGGACACCACCAAGAACACGGTGTATGCGTTCGCCAAGGAGTACGGCATCGAGTCCGCCGAGCAGTTCGGCATCCACCTGGCCCGCTGGTTCGTGGGCAGCCAGGAGCCGATCCAGCGCGCGCGCATCCGGATCGAGGAGTACGCCTGGGAGCGGATCGCCACGTCCGACGCGAACTCCAAGTTCATCGGCGCCGACGAGGTCAAGCACTCCTTCGTCCGCCAGGGCCAGGAGACCCGCGTCACCCAGATCACCTACGACGGCCAGAACTGGGAGGTCATCTCCGGTCTCAAGGACCTGGTCGTCATGAACTCCACGAACTCCGAGTTCTGGGGCTACGTGAAGGACAAGTACACGACCCTGCAGGAGGCGTACGACCGCATCCTGGCCACCCAGGTGTCGGGCCGCTGGCGCTTCAACTGGTCGGACGACGAGCAGCGGATGCCCAACTGGGAGAAGTCCTATGCCGAGACCCGCAAGCACATGCTGCAGGCCTTCGCCGAGACCTACTCCCTCTCGCTGCAGCAGACCCTCTACCAGATGGGTTCGCGGATCATCAACCACCGTTCGGAGATCGACGAGGTCCGCTTCTCGCTCCCGAACAAGCACCACTTCCTCGTCGACCTGGAGCCCTTCGGCCTCAAGAACGACAACGAGGTGTACTTCGCCGCGGACCGTCCGTACGGTCTGATCGAGGCCACGATCCTGCGGGACGGCGCCGACGCGCGCATTCCGGTGGACATGACCAACCTCTAAGAGCGCGGCACGCGCGTCCCGGGGCTCTCCGCAGTGGCCCCGGGACCGTGCGACACGACCCAACTTCCTGAATCGGCACCCGGACGCACCCCACGGGCCGGCAGTACTGTCAGCTGCCAAGGCCCCGGCTCCGGCACTCAAATCCCCTGGGTCCTGCCGTGCCCGCACCGCCACTGAAAGCACGAGGAAGTCCCATGGCAGCATCGGCAGCCCATGACAGCGCCGCCCCGCGCATCGTCATCGAGAACTGTGCGATCGCGACCGTCGACGCCCATGACACCGAGTACGCCTCGGGCCACGTCGTCGTCGCCGGCAACAAGATCGAATTCATCGGTGCGGGCAAGGCCCCCGAGAACCTCGAAAACGTGGTCCGCCGGATCGACGGCACCGGGCACCTCGTGACCCCCGGTCTGGTCAACACGCACCACCACTTCTACCAGTGGATCACGCGCGGCCTGGCCACCGACCACAACCTCTTCAACTGGCTCGTCGCGCTGTACCCGACGTGGGCGCGCATCGACGAGCAGATGACGTACACGGCCGCGCAGGGCTCCCTCGCCGCGATGGCCAAGGGCGGTGTCACCACCGCCATGGACCACCACTACGTCTTCCCCAAGGGCTCCGGCGACCTGTCCGGCTCGATCATCCGGGCCGCGTCCGAGATGGGCGTCCGCTTCACCCTCGCCCGCGGTTCGATGGACCGCAGCGAGAAGGACGGCGGCCTGCCGCCGGACCACGCCGTCGAGACCCTCGAAGGTGCGCTGGCCGACACCGAGGCGACCGTCAAGAAGTTCCACGACGCGTCCTTCGACTCGATGACCCAGGTCGCCGTCGCCCCCTGCTCCCCCTTCTCGGTCTCCACCGAGCTGCTCAAGCAGGGCGCCGAGCTCGCCCGCCGCCTCGGTGTGCGCATGCACACGCACGGCAGCGAGACCGTCGAGGAGGAGAAGTTCTGCCACGAGCTCTTCGGCATGGGCCCGACCGACTACTTCGAGTCGACCGGCTGGCTCGGCGAGGACGTGTGGATGGCGCACAGCGTCCACATGAACGACTCCGACATCGCCGCCTTCGCCCGCACCAAGACCGGTGTCGCGCACTGCCCTTCCTCCAACGCGCGTCTGGCCGCCGGCATCGCCCGGGTCCCCGACATGCTCGCGGCCGGCGTCCCGGTGGGCCTCGGCGTGGACGGCACCGCCTCCAACGAGTCCGGCGAGCTGCACACCGAGCTGCGCAACGCGCTGCTGATCAACCGCCTGAACCCGGTCCACCGCGAGCGCGCCCTGAACGCGCGCCAGGCCCTGCGCCTGGGCACCTACGGCGGCGCCCAGGTCCTCGGCCGCGCCGACAACATCGGTTCGCTGGAGGTCGGCAAGTGCGCCGACCTGGTCCTGTGGAACCTGAACACCTTCCTGCACTCCTCGATCGCCGACCCGGTGACCGCTCTGGTCTTCGGTGCGGCCGCCCCGGTGACGGCCTCGTTCGTCAACGGCAAGCAGATCGTGGAGAACAACCGGCTGCTCTTCGCCGACGAGGACGCCATCGCGGTGTCCACGCGGGAAGAGGCCCAGCGCCTCGCGCGGATCGCGCAGGCCTGATCCCCCGGAGTCCGGCCGGGGGGGACGGCCCCCGGCCGGCCGCCGCGGACCCGAGCGGGGTCCGCGGGCAGCCGTTCCCGGGTGGCGCCCGAGGAGATCCGAAGGCGCCCCCGGGAGCGGTGACTCGTGCCACCAGCGCCACGGGCGCACCGCGGGAGCGGCGATTGGGCGAATCGTTTCCGCGCCCCTTGGGGCAAGAAGTAGATCCACCGGCTCCACCCACAACTCCATCAACGCGCTCGACTCGCACCGCTTTCGCACCACCTCCATGACACCCACGTCCCTGCCGACGTGTTACCCGACCGGAGGAAGCCGTGGCCCAACCGCCCAGGTTCCGCAAAGACGCAGTCGCAGTACCGGAGGAGAAGCACCCGGTCGACGAGACCCTGCCTCCTCTGAAGATGTTCACCAGCGGCCTCCAGCACGTGGCCGCCATGTACGCGGGTGTCGTGGCCCCGCCCATGATCGTCGGCCCCGCGGTCGGACTCTCCGCCACCGAGACCGCCTTCCTGATGGGCGCCTCGCTCTTCACCGCCGGACTCGCCACCCTCCTGCAGACCCTCGGGTTCTGGAAGGTCGGCGCCAGGCTCCCCTTCGTCAACGGCGTCTCCTTCGCCGGTGTGACCCCGATGATCGCCATAGGGAAGGGGGAGGGTGCCGATGCCCTGCCCGTCATCTTCGGCGCGATCATCGTCGCCGGGGTGGTCGGCTTCCTCGCCGCCCCCTACTTCGGCAAGCTCGTCCGCTTCTTCCCGCCCGTCGTCACGGGCACCGTCATCACCCTGATCGGCGTCTCGCTCCTGCCCGTGGCCTTCAACTGGTCACAGGGCGGCAACCGGACCGCCACCGACTACGGCTCGATGAAGAACATCGGCATGGCCGCCGTCACCCTGGTGATCGTCCTGCTCATGCGCAAGTTCCTGCGCGGATTCCTCCAGCAGATCTCCATCCTGCTCGGCCTGGTCGCGGGGACCCTGATCGCCCTTCCGCTGGGGATGACCAGCTTCGACGCCGTCAAGAACGCCTCGGTGGTCGGCTTCCCCACTCCGTTCCACTTCGGTGCCCCGCAGTTCCAGGTGGCCGCGATCGTCTCGATGTGCATCGTCATGCTCGTCTGCATGACCGAGTCCACCGCCGACATCCTCGCCCTGGGCAAGATCGTCGGCCGGCCGGCGGACGAGAGGACCATCGCAGGAGGCCTGCGCGCCGACACCCTCGGCAGCGCGATCAGCCCGCTCTTCAACGGCTTCATGTGCAGCGCCTTCGCCCAGAACATCGGCCTGGTCGCCATGACCAGGGTGCGCAGCCGGTTCGTCGTCGCCGCCGGCGGCGGCATCCTGATCCTGCTGGGCCTGTGTCCCATGGCGGCCTCGGTGATCGGAGTGGTCCCGCTGCCCGTCCTCGGCGGCGCCGGCATCGTCCTCTTCGGTTCGGTGGCCGCCAGCGGCATCCAGACCCTGGCCGGAGCGGCCATGGAGAAGGGCGAGAACGCCCTGATCGTCGCCGCATCCGTCGGCATCGGCCTGATCCCGATCGCCGCGCCGGAGTTCTACCACGCCTTCCCGAAGGACCTGCTGGTCGTCCTCGACTCCGGCATCAGCACCGGCTGCGTGGTGGCGATCGTGCTGAACCTGGCCTTCAACCACCTCGGCGCCAGGAAGGGCGCGGCCTCGGGGGCCGCACCCGAACCGGTGCCGGTCCACTGACCGGTCGCAGGAAGCACGGCGGTGCGCTCGCCACCCACTGCGGGTGTGGCGAGCGCACCGCCGCGTCCGGTACGGGCGAACCGCCGTGCGCCCGTACGAACGGTGGCCGCGCGCCTGCCGGGGCGTGTGTCGAAAGGAGCGCCGTCCGCCCGAAGGGCGGGCCCCGCGGCGTCTGGTGCCTGCGATCGCAAGGCGGAGGGTCGTCCTCGTACGGGGCGTACGTGGGCGACCCCGACACGCGGCGAGCGCGCGTGCCAGGCGTCGCGGGCCAGGCGGGACTTTCGAAACAGCTAGGGCGCCGCGGTCAGGAACATTCCGGTGTGGTCACTCCCCGCGGTGTTCTTGCAGCTGGAGGCGGAGGAGGCGGGCTGCGCCACGGCCAGGGCCAGGCACCGGCCGGCGGCCAGCTGGCCGTAGTAGTTGGGGTGCATGGACTCCTGGATCAGGCCCTGCGACTCGTTGTTGTCGATCCAGCGCGCCCACTCGCTCGTCCTGCCCGAGGCCGGGACCGTGGAGGTGACCTGCTTGCTCGCCTTCGCGCACACCTCGCGTCCCTGGAGCATGTCCCGCAGGTCCAGGAACTGCACGCCCTTGGCGGCGGCGACGCCCTTGAGACGGCCGGCGATCTGCGGCACGAGCGAGTCGCGCGCCCAGTCCGAGTCCCGGTTCCAGAAGGGGCAGCCGCCCGTGTTGAGGCGGCTCCAGTCGCTCTGGGTGTAGCGATTCTCCGCACCCCGCGGGATCGGCGACGGGTAGGACTGGAGGACGATCCGGTAGGAGGAGTCGGCGTACCCGGCCGTGCGCATCACGGCACGGATCTCGTCGACGGCCTTGCCGACGTTCGCCATGACGCCGTCGATCTTCTGGTCGACGGCGTACTGCTGGTCGTCGTAGCAGTACGAGTACCAGATGACGAAGTCGAGGGCGCAGTTCTTGATGATGTCGGCGAAGCCCAGGTCGTTGCCTCCGACGGACAGGGCGATGGCCTTGACATCGTGGCTCGCGGCCACGGCGGCCAGCTGGTCGGCCTGCGGGGCCTCGCCCTTGTAGGGGACGCCGCCGTTGGAGGCGCGGAACACGTTCTGCGAGACGGCCCCGGAACAGGCGAGGTTCACGGCGACGGCGGCGATCGCTCCGGCGCTGCGCACCTCGGCCGAGTCGGACCGGTGGCAGCCTCCGGCCGTGGTGCCGTATACCTTCGAGGGGTCGTAGCTGCTGCCGCTGACCCAGCCGCGGTCCGTGCCGTTGCGGCTGCCGGTGTTGGTCAGGCTGTTGCCCTTCCATCGCCCGGCCTCGCCGGAGATGTAGCTGTCGCCCATGGACACCACGGCCGTGGGACCGTTCCCGGGGGCGGCCCCGGCGGTCCCGGCGCCGCCGGCCAGCAGCGCGCCGGTGGCGAGCGGCACGGTGACGGCGGCACAGACCAGTCGTCGCAACCGACGGGGGATCCGGTCCTTGCTGACGTTGCGGAATCCGATCACTGCGGAACTCCTGCGTTCGGCCACGCCGAAGCGGGCGACGTCGCGTCGCCGTTTCGTGTGGCTGGGAAGTGGGGGTACCGCCGGCCGGTGGCACCGGAAAGGTGACACGGACCCGGTTGTTACCGCTAGGTACAGGCAAGTTACGAACGAGTAACAACCGATCGGTCGTTCGGTCCCGTGTGCTCTTCCGGCGGGGCCCGGCCCCCGTGCGGCATGGCCCGGGTGCCCCTCCCGGCAGGGCGGCGGACACGGCTCCGCCCCCGCTGCCGTGGGCGGCGGGGGCGGAGCCGTGGGGTGGGGCCGGGCGGTGCGTTCCGGTCGGATCCGGGGTGTCAGCCGACCAGCTGGTCGTAGGCCGGGAGCGTGAGGAAGTCCGCGTAGTCGGCGTCGAGGGAGACCGTGAGGAAGAGGTCGTGGGCCTGCTGCCACTTGCCGGCCGCGAAGGCCTCCTCGCCGACCTCGGTGCGCAGGGCGGCGAGTTCGGCGGCCGCCAGCTCGCGGGTCAGCTCGGCCGTGGCGGTCTTGCCGTTCTCGAAGACGACTCCCGCGTTGATCCACTGCCAGATCTGCGAGCGGGAGATCTCGGCGGTGGCCGCGTCCTCCATCAGGCCGAAGATCCCGACGGCGCCGAGGCCGCGCAGCCAGGCCTCGATGTAGCGGATGCCGACCTGGACGGCGTTGCGCAGGCCCTCGTACGTCGGCTTCGCGTCCAGCGAGTCGATCGCGATGAGCTCGCCCGGGGCCACCGAGACGTCCTCGCGCAGCCGGTCCTTCTGGTTGGGCTTGTCGCCGAGCACGGCGTCGAAGGAGGCCATGGCGATCGGGACCAGGTCGGGGTGGGCGACCCAGGAGCCGTCGAAGCCGTCGCCCGCCTCGCGGTCCTTGTCGGCCTTGACCTTCGCGAAGGCGATCGTGTTGGCCTCGGCGTCCTTGCGGGACGGGATGAAGGCCGCCATGCCGCCGATGGCGTGCGCGCCGCGCTTGTGGCAGGTGCGGACGAGCAGTTCGGTGTAGGCCCGCATGAACGGGGCCGTCATCGTCACCGCGTTGCGGTCCGGCAGGACGAACTTCTCGCCGCCGTCGCGGAAGTTCTTCACGATGGAGAAGAGGTAGTCCCAGCGGCCCGCGTTCAGGCCCGCTGCGTGGTCGCGCAGCTCGTAGAGGATCTCGTCCATCTCGTACGCGGCGGTGATCGTCTCGATCAGGACGGTGGCGCGGACGGTGCCCTGCGGGATGCCGACGTAGTCCTGGGCGAAGACGAAGATGTCGTTCCAGAGGCGGGCCTCCAGGTGCGACTCCGTCTTGGGCAGGTAGAAGTACGGACCCTTGCCCAGGTCGATCAGGCGCTTGGCGTTGTGGAAGAAGTACAGGCCGAAGTCGACGAGGGAGCCGGAGGCCGGGCCGCCCTCGAACTGCAGGTGGCGCTCCTCCAGGTGCCAGCCGCGCGGCCGCATGACGACGGTCGCGAGTTCGGCGGCGGGCTTGAGCGCGTAGGCCTTGCCCGTGCGGGGGTCGGTGAAGTCGATGCGGCGCTCGTACGCGTCGATCAGGTTGAGCTGGCCGAGGACGACGTTCTCCCAGGTGGGAGCCGAGGCGTCCTCGAAGTCGGCGAGCCAGACCCTGGCGCCCGAGTTCAGGGCGTTGATGGTCATCTTGCGGTCCGTCGGACCGGTGATCTCCACGCGGCGGTCGTTGAGCGCGGCCGGGGCCGGCGCCACCTTCCAGTCGCCCTCGCGGACCTGTGCGGTGTCCGGGAGGAAGTCGAGGGTGGAGGTCCGGGCGATCTCGGCGCGGCGCTCGCCGCGGCGGGCGAGGAGCTCGGCGCGGCGGGGGGCGAACCGTCGGTGGAGCTCGGCCACGAACGCGAGGGCCGCTCCGGTGAGGACTTCGTCCTGCCGCGGCAGGGGCTCGGCATCGACGATGGCCAGCGGGGACGGCGCTGGTGCGGACATAACTGTCACTCCTTCAGCGGCGGTGCCTGGCGGCCGCGGGGAATGCTCGCGCGAGACGGCACGCAGTGCCGTCGGGTGTGGAGAGCTCCGACATACGGTCGCGGGCGCCGTCTGTGGGTTCAGGGCGCTTCTGACCAGTGGATAGTAATTTCCTCATGGTGGAAGTTCAATGGTTTGTTGATGTCGAGATTCTCTGAGTCGACAGATTCCCCCCGCCGGTGGCCCTCAGTGCCACTGTCGTCACGCGGTGCTCAGAGGAGTCGCGCCAGGTCGGGCGGCGTGTCGATGTCGAAGGCCTCCGCGACGTCGGAGCACTCCACCAGTACGAGCTCTCCGGCGTGGCGCGCCAGATGGGTCCGGGCGCCCTTGTCGCCCGTGGCCGTCGCCGCGATGTCCGCCCAGCGCTCCGCGCCGAACAGCACGGGGTGCCCGCGCTCCCCGTCGTACGCCGCGGCCGCCAGGCTCGCGGGGGAGCGGTAGGCCTCCCGCACCCGGGCGACCGCCGCCGGGCCGATGCCCGGCTGGTCCACCAGCGAGACCAGGGCCGCACCGGCGTCCGTACCGGCCAGGGAGGCCAGGCCCACCCGCAAGGAGGAACCCATGCCCTCCGCCCAGTCCGGGTTGTCCACGACCACGCAGCCGGACAGGTCGGCCCGCTCGCGGACCTCGGCCGCCGACGCTCCGAGGACCACGTGCACCGGGCCGCAGCCCGCCTCCCGCAGCACCCGTACGGCGTTCTCCACCAGCGGACGGCCACGGTAGGGCAGCAGGGCCTTCGGGCGGCCGCCGAGCCGGCGGCCGCCGCCGGCTGCCAGGAGCAGACCCGCGATCACGGGTGCATCGGAGTGCGTAGTGGCTGACATGCCACCGATTCTCGCTCCTGTACGCGTTCCCGGGGGACGCCGCGCGAAGGCGCGCCGCGCAGCGGTCGGCGCGGCCCCGAGCCGCGCCGGAGCTGGACCCGCTGCTCGGCGCAGGCCGCCGGGGCGTGGGCGTCGCGCCGGGTCGGCATCCCGGATTCCCCTTGCCCCATCAGAGGCCAATGCCGCGATTCTGGACCTCGATCGGTCCGGCTGTCAGAGCCAATCAGGGGAGGTTGGCACGGTGAACAGGCGAGTGGCTCGGACGGCTGACAGAACCATCGCCAGCCGACAGCTCGCAGCGCTGCTCCCCGCCGACGTACGCGCCCGCCCCGGCTACCGGTCACTCGCCGAAGCCGTCCGCACGCTGATCCTCGACGGCCGCATCGCCCTGCACGTGCGCCTGCCCGCCGAACGCGAACTCGCCGAAGCCGTCGGCGCCAGCCGCGCCACCGTCACCGGCGCCTACGACCTGCTCCGCGAGAGCGGCTACGTCCGCAGCCGGCGCGGCGCCGGCACCTGGACCGAGCTCCCCGACGGCCACGGCCCCGTCGGAGCCCACGCCCTCGTCGGCGCCGGCGGCCACGACGCCGACGGCGGCACCGGCATCGACCTGGCCATCGCCGCCATGGGCGCCCCCGAAGGCGCCCTCGCCGACGCCCTCGCACAGGCCGCCCTGCTGCTGCCCGAGGCCGCCCGCACCCCCGGCTACCACCCCTACGGCCTGCCCGACCTCCGCACGGCCGTCGCCGAACGCTTCACCCGGCGCGGCCTGCCCACCCGCCCCGAGCAGATCCTCATCACCTCCGGTGCCCAGCATGCCTTCACCCTGGTCACAGCCCTGCTCTGCCAGGCAGGAGACCGGGTCGTCACGGAGAACCCCACCTACGCCAACGCCCTGGACGCGCTGCGCCGAGCCCGGCTGCGCACCGCGCCCATCGCCGTCTCCGACACCGGCTGGGACATGGAGATCGCCGAGTCCACGCTGCACCAGACCGTGCCGAGGCTGGCCTACGTGATCCCCGACTTCCACAACCCGACGGGCGCGCTCATGCCCGAGGAGCAGCGGCTGCGGCTGCTCGCGGCGACCCGGCGCACCGGCACCTGGCTGGTGGTCGACGAGACCATGGCCGAGATCGCCCTGGACGTGCCCGCCCCCGCGCCCCTGGCCTCGCTGGCGCCGCGCGGCGGCACGGATCACGTGGTGACCATCGGATCGCTCAGCAAGACCCACTGGGGCGGCCTGCGCGTCGGCTGGGTCCGAGCCGCCGCGAAGATGATCACCGAGCTGACGGCCGCGCGGGTCTCCGCCGACATGACCGGCTCGGTCCTCGACCAGCTCGTCGCGCTCCACCTGCTGGACGGCATGGACCGTACCCTGCCCGCCCGGCTCGACCTGCTGCGCGATCGGCGCGCGGCCCTGACGGACTCGCTCCGGCAGCACACCCCGGGATGGTCCTGGCGGATCCCGCCCGGCGGCCTCTCGCTCTGGGTCGACCTCGGCGAGCCGGTCAGCTCGGCCCTGGCCGAACGGGCCGCGGCCGCCGGCGTGCACATCACCCGCGGCGCCCGCTTCGGCGTCGACCCGGGCACCTTCGAACACCGCCTCCGCATCCCGTACACCCTCCCCGCCGACCGCCTGGACGAGGCCGTGCGCCGCCTTGCGGCGGCCTTCCACGACGGGGTTCCGCTCCGCTCGCCGGTGGACCGCCCGCACTGGGTGGCATAGGGCCGCCTCCGGCGGATCGGCCGGGCCGCGGGGCAGCCCCCGGCTAGGGAGTGCGGATCAGACGGCGGGTGGCGGCCGCCGCGACCGCCGCCGTGCGCGATTCGACGCCGAGCTTCGCGTAGACGTGGACCAGGTGCGACTTGACCGTGGCCTGGCTGAGGAACAGCTGCTTGGAGATCTGCTGGTTTGAGAGGCCGTCCGCCACGAGCTGGAGCACCTCCAGCTCCCGTTTCGTCAACGCCTCCGCGGGCGTGCGCATCCGGTCCATCAGGCGCAGCGCCACCGCCGGGGCGAGCGCCGACTGGCCCGCGGCGGCCGTGCGCACCGCCGCCGCCAGCTCCTCCGGCGGGGCGTCCTTGAGCAGGTAGCCGGAGGCTCCCGCCTCCACTGCCGCCAGGATGTCCGCGTCCGTGTCGTAGGTCGTCAGCACCAGCACCCGGGGGGCGCCCGGACGGGCCGTGATCAGGGCCGTCGCCTCGGAGCCGTGCATGCCCGGCCCGAACTGGAGGTCCATCAGCACCACGTCCACCGGTTCCCGGGCGGCCAGCTCCACCGCCCGCTCGGCGGTGGCCGCCTCGGCCACCACCGCGAAGTCCGCCTCGGTGTCCAGCACCGCGCGCAGGCCCGCCCGGACCACGGGGTGGTCGTCGGCGAGCAGGAGACGGATGGTCACAGGGCCTCCACGCGGTCCGAGTGGTGCAGATGGTCCAGGGGCAGGGGCAGGGTGACGGCCACGGCGGTGCCCTGCTCCGGGGCCGACTCCACCGTGAAGAGCCCGCCCAGCGTCTCGGCGCGCGAGCGCATGGCGGGCAGTCCGAAGCCGCCGTCACCCGAGCCGGAGGCGGCCGAGGACGGGTCGAAGCCCTGCCCGTCGTCGACGATGTCCAGGGTCACCGAGGCGTCCATGAAGGTCAGCGTGATCTCCGCACGCCCGGCCCGGGCGTGCCGCACCACGTTGGCCAGCGCCGACTGGGCGATCCGCAGCAGCGCCACCTCGTACGGGGTCGGCAGCACCCGCGGCCGGCCGCTCAGCGAGAACCGCACCCGCAGCCCCGGCACCCCCGAGCACAGCCGCTCCAGCGCCGCGGCGAGCGAGCCGTGCTCCAGGTCCGGCGGCGTGAGGGCGCGTACGAAGCGGCGCGCCTCGGCGAGGTTGTCCTGGGCCGCCTCGCGAGCCTGCGCGATGTGCGGCCGGGCCGCGGCGCCCTCCGGCAGCGCCCGCTCGGCCGCCCGCAGCAGCAGCTGGATGGAGGACAGTCCCTGGGCGAGGGTGTCGTGGATCTCCCGGGCCAGGCGCTCCCGCTCGGCCAGGATCCCGGCGCTTCGCTCGGCGGCGGCCAGCTCGGCCCGGGTCGTGATGAGCTCCTCGATCAGCTCCCGGCGGCGTTCGCTCTCCCGGTACAGCGCCTGGTAGCCCAGTACGGTCGCCACCGCCACGGCACCGCCCAGCAGCGGCCCCAGGAAGGCCCCGGGGGTCGCCACGCTGCTGTGCGCGAGGAAGCCGCCGATGGCTGCGCAGGCGGTCACCGCGACGGCCGCGACCCCCCAGCGCAGACGCAGCAGGTGGAGCTCCAGGAAGTACAGCGGGAAGGCGATCCACAGCCCGTCGGGGGAGACCGCCAGCAGGCCCGCCCAGGCCGCCCCGAGCCCGGCCAGCCACAGCGCCCCGGCCCGCGGCGAACGGTGCACGGCGGGCGCCCGTACACCGGCCGCGTACACGGAGGCGAGCAGCACGCAGGCGGCGACCACCCAGCCGGTCCGGGGCGCGGAGTCGGCGACGGCGCGGCCGACGGCCAGTGCGAGCAGCCCGAGGAGTAGGGCGTGCAGGCACAGCTTCAGCACCTTCGACACGGGGGTCAGGGCGCGGGCGGGGGCTGGTCCGGCCGGCGGCGCACAGACGGCGGGCGGGACGGGGGGAGCGGCGGAAGTCATGTCCGAACCAGGGTAAGTCGGTCGCGCCCGGCCCAGGTCAACCGAAAGTTCGATGTCCCGATGCGCCCTTCGATACCAGGATCTCTCCTGTGGCGCGATGCCTTGTGCCCACGCGGAGGACCAGGGTGGGGGACATGTTCGTCGCATGGAGAGATCTACGGTTCGCCAAGGGCCGCTTCGCCCTCATGGGCTCGGTCGTGCTGCTGATCACGCTGCTGGTCGGCCTGTTGTCCGGGCTCACCGCCGGCCTGGCCCGGGAAAACGTCTCGGCCATCACCGGCCTGCCCGCCTCACACCTGGCCTTCGCCGCACCCGCCGGGGACCAGAAGGTGTCCTTCACCAACTCCCTGGTGCCCGAGTCGGCCTGGCTGACCTGGCGGGAGCAACCCGGAGTGCGGACGGCCGAGCCCCTCGGCATCCGCACCGCCAACGCCGTCTCGGGTGAGCGCACCGCCGCCGTTTCGGTCTTCGGCGTGGACCCCGCGGGTGGGCTCCCGCCGCGGGACGCCGGTCTCGCGCCGGGCCGGGTGGTCCTCGCGGAGAAGGCGGCGAAGGAGCTCGGCGGCCTGGCCGCCGGCGCCAGGCTCAGGATCGGTACCGTCGAAGTGACCGTGGCCGCCGTCGCCGGCACCGCCGCCTACAGCCACACGCCGGTCGTCTGGATGGACCTGGGCGACTGGCAGCGGATCGGCAACCCCGGTACCTCCGTCGAGACCCTCGCCACCGTCGTCGCGGTCTCCGGCAGCGGCCTGGACCTCGCCGCCGCCGACCGGGCCGCGGACACCCGGGCGCAGACCGTCGACGAAGCGCTGGGCGCCATAGGCTCCTACCAGGCCGAGAACGGTTCGCTCCAGCTGATGCGCGGCTTCCTCTTCGCCATCTCGGCGCTGGTCATCGGCGCCTTCTTCACGGTGTGGACCATCCAGCGCAGCGGCGACATCGCCGTCCTGAAGGCCTTGGGCGCCTCCACCCCCTACCTGCTGCGGGACGCCCTCGGCCAGGCCGTGGTGATGCTCGCCCTCGGCACCGGGCTGGGCACCGCGCTCGCCGCCGGCTTCGGCGCGCTGATCAGCGGCGGAGACGTGCCCTTCGTCCTCGACGCCGCCACGGTGCTCGTCCCCGCCGCGATCATGATCGCGCTCGGTGCGCTGGGCGCGGCCCTGTCCATCCGGCGGATCACCGCCGTCGACCCGCTGACCGCCCTCGGGAGCGCCCGATGACCCTCCTCGTCCACGACGTCACGCTCACCTACCCCGACGGCGAGAGCCGGCTCACCGCCCTCGACGCGGTGGGGCTGGAGGTTCCCGCCGGCACCCTCACGGCGGTGATCGGACCTTCCGGCTCCGGGAAGTCCTCCCTGCTCGCGGTCGCCGCCACCCTCGTCACCCCGGACCGGGGGCGGGTCGTCGTCGCGGGCGAGGACACCACCCGGCTGGGCCCCGCCGAGAAGTCGGCCCTGCGCCGGGAGAAGATCGGCATCGTCTTCCAGCAGCCGAACCTGCTGGCCTCGCTGACGGCCGCCGAGCAGTTGCAGGTCATGGCGCACGTCGCGGGCCGGCCCACGAAGGCCCTGCGCCGCCGCGCGCTGGAGCTGCTGGACGCGGTCGGCCTCGCCGACAAGGCGGACAAGCGTCCCCACCAGCTTTCCGGCGGCCAGCGCCAGCGGATCAACATCGCCCGCGCGCTGATGAACGAGCCCGCCGTGCTGCTGGTCGACGAGCCGACCAGCGCCCTCGACCACGAGCGCGGCGCGGCCGTGCTGGATCTGCTGGTCACCCTGACGCGCGAACGCTCCACCGCCACCGTGCTGGTCACCCACGACCACGCCCACCTGGATCGGATGGACCGTACGGCGACGATGACCGACGGCAGGCTGGCGGTCGGGCACCAGGATCCCGTCGCCGCGCCCTGAGGCGGCGTACGGAGGCGCGTGGGGGCGGCCTCGCACGGTGGTGAGCCCGGATCACCGCCCGCGGGCCCGCGGGCCGGCCCCCGGTCCCATCCGCGTCGGGGTCCCCCGGCCCTGCTCCGCGACCGTCGTACGGGAAGGCCCCGGCCGCCCCTCCGAGAGGGGCGCCGGGGCCTTCCCGTACGACGGTGCGGCGGGGTTACGCCGGGCTCTGGTTGGCCAGCGCCACCGACAGCTCGGCGGCGACGTTCTGGAGGACCGGGACGAAGGCCTCGGTCACGGCCTCGGTGACGCGGCCGGCCGGACCGGAGATGGAGATCGCGGCGGCGGTCGGCGAGTTCGGCACCGACACGGCCAGGCAGCGGACCCCTATCTCCTGCTCGTTGTCGTCGACCGCGTAGCCGACCTTGCGGACCTGCTCCAGCGCCTCCAGGAAGCCCTCGGGCGTGGTGATGGTCTTCTCGGTCGCCGCCGGCATGCCGGTGCGGGCCAGGAGGGCGCGTACCTCGTCGGCGGGGGTGTAGGCGAGGAGGGCCTTGCCCACGCCCGTGGAGTGCGGCAGCACCCGGCGGCCGACCTCGGTGAACATGCGCATCGAGTGCTTGGACGGCACCTGGGCGACGTAGACGATCTCGTCCCCGTCGAGCAGGGCCATGTTCGCCGTCTCGCCGGTCTCCTCGACCAGACGGGCGAGGTAGGGGCGGGCCCAGGTGCCCAGGAGGCGCGACGCGGACTCGCCGAGGCGGATCAGGCGGGGGCCGAGGGAGTACCGTCGATTGGGCTGCTGGCGTACGTACCCGCACGCCACCAGGGTGCGCATCAGGCGGTGGATCGTGGGCAGGGGCAGACCGCTGGCGGCCGACAGCTCGCTGAGGCCGACCTCGCCTCCGGCGTCGGCCATCCGTTCGAGCAGGTCGAAGGCGCGCTCAAGGGACTGGACGCCACCGCTGGCGGCAGGGGTCTTCGAGGAAGCGTCGGTGGTGCTGGCGCTGGACGTCGGCACGGCGCGGTCCTTTCGGTGCTGGCAGGCAAGGGAGCAGCCTACCGGGCGGCCGGCGTCGGCCCCAGTGTCGGGGTCGGGGCCGTCGCCGCCGGTCAGAGATGGTTTGTCCGGGTGGTGGACGCCCTCGGGAAGTTATCCGCCCGGCTTCCGGTGGCGGTAGCTACATTCTGGATAGCGAAATCTTAATTCCATCCTGTGGAAACCTCCAAGTGTGGCCCCGGTGCGTCAGTGGTCCGTCCGGGCGCTCTTGACTGCTCCCGGATCCCCGGGAAGACTCCGTCAACAGAACGTTGAATTTCGCTCTGTGGAAGTAGATGGGGAGGTTCCGGTGGCCGACGTGGCTGTGGAACTGGTACTGCGCTCGACGCGCGTCATCACTCCCGAGGGGACGCGCGCCGCCTCGGTCGCCGTCGCCGGCGGGACGATCGCGGCCGTGCTCGCACACGACGCCGAGGTACCGGCCGGAGCCCGGCTGGAGGACTTCGGTGACGACGTCCTGCTCCCCGGCCTGGTCGACACCCACGTCCACGTGAACGACCCCGGCCGCACCGAGTGGGAGGGCTTCTGGACGGCCACCCGCGCCGCCGCGGCCGGAGGCATCACCACGATCCTCGACATGCCCCTGAACTCCCTCCCGCCGACCACCACGGTCGACAACCTGCGCGTCAAGCAGGAGGTCGCCCGCGCCAAGGCGCACGTGGACGTCGGCTTCTGGGGCGGGGCCCTCCCGGACAACGTCAAGGACCTCGCGCCGCTGCACGACGCCGGCGTCTACGGCTTCAAGTGCTTCCTGTCGCCCTCGGGCGTGGACGAGTTCCCCGAGCTCGACCAGGAGCAGCTGGCCATCTCCCTCGCCGAGATCACCGGTTTCGGCGGCCTGCTCATCGTGCACGCGGAGGACCCGCACCACCTCGACGCCGCCCCCGTCGTCCCGGGCCCCCGGTACGCCGACTTCCTGGCCTCCCGGCCGCGCGACGCCGAGAACACCGCCATCGGCAACCTCATCGCCCAGGCGAAGCGGCTGAACGCACGCGTCCACGTCCTGCACCTGTCGTCCTCGGACGCGCTGCCGCTGATCGCCGCCGCCAAGGCCGAGGGCGTGCGGATCACCGTCGAGTCCTGCCCGCACTACCTCACCCTCACCGCCGAGGAAGTGCCCGACGGCGCCAGCGAGTTCAAGTGCTGCCCGCCCATCCGCGAGGCCGCCAACCAGGACCTCCTGTGGGACGCGCTCGCCGACGGCACCATCGACTGCATCGTCTCCGACCACTCGCCCTCCACCGCGGACCTGAAGACCAGCGACTTCTCCACCGCGTGGGGCGGCATCTCCTCCCTCCAACTGGGCCTGCCCGCCATCTGGACCGAGGCGCGCAGGCGCGGCCGGACCCTGGAAGACGTCGTCCGCTGGATGTCCGCCGCCCCGGCCGCCCTCGCCGGCCTGTCCCGAAAGGGCGCGATCGAAGCCGGCCGCGACGCCGACTTCGCCGTGCTCGCCCCCGAAGAAACGTTCACCGTGGACCCGGCCGCACTCCACCACCGCAACCAGGTCACGGCGTACGCGGGCAAGACCCTGCACGGCGTCGTGAAGTCCACCTGGCTGCGGGGCACGCAGATCGCCGACCACGGCACCCCGACCGAGCCCACGGGCCTCCTCCTCGAAAGGCAGAACTGACAGTGGCGATTCCCTCCTTCACCGGCAACGCGAACCCGTACGGAGGCGGCGACCCGTACGCGGACTACCGCACCGCGGACTTCCCCTTCACCCAGTACGCGAACCTCGCCGCCCGTGAGCTGGGCGCCGGTGTCATCGCCGCCAACGACGAGTTCTTCGCCCAGCGCGAGAACCTGCTGATCTCCGAGGCCGCGCACTTCGACCCCGAGGACTTCGGCCACAAGGGCAAGGTCATGGACGGCTGGGAGACCCGCCGCCGGCGCGGCGTCTCCGCCACCCAGCCCTGGCCGACCCCCGAGGACCACGACTGGGCACTGGTGCGGCTGGGCGCCCCCGGCGTCATCCGCGGCATCGTCGTCGACACCGCCCACTTCCGCGGCAACATGCCGCAGGCCGTCTCCATCGAGGCCACCAACTGGGAGGGCGCCCTCGCGCCGACCCCGGAGGAGCTCCAGGGCGACGACGTGAAGTGGACGACCATCGTCCCCCGCACGGCGGTCGGCGGCCACGCCGCCAACGGCTTCGAGGTCGACGCCGAACAGCGCTTCACCCACCTGCGCGTCAACCAGCACCCCGACGGCGGCATCGCCCGCCTGCGCGTCTACGGCGAGGTCCTGCCCGACCCGAAGTGGCTCGCGGCGCTCGGCTCCTTCGACGTGGTGGCGCTGGAGAACGGCGGCTCCGTGCAGGACGCCTCCAACCGCTTCTACTCCCCGCCGACCAACACCATCAACCCGGGCCGCTCCCGCAAGATGGACGACGGCTGGGAGACCGCCCGCCGCCGCGACAACGGCAACGACTGGATCCGCTACCAGCTCGTCACCGAGTCCGAGATCCGCGCCGTCGAGATCGACACCGCGTACCTCAAGGGCAACTCGGCCGGCTGGGCCTCGCTGTCGGTCAAAACCGGCGAGGAGGGCGAGTGGACGGAGTTCCTGCCGCGGACCCGCCTGCAGCCCGACACCAACCACCGCTTCGTACTGGACACCCCGGCGGTGGGCACCCACGTACGGATCGACATCTTCCCGGACGGCGGCTTCTCCCGCCTGCGCCTGTTCGGCTCCCTGACGGAGGCCGGCGCGGCGGCGCTGACCGCCCGTCACCAGGAGCTGGGTGGCTGACGCCGTACCCGTGACCGCCCCGGGGGCCGACACCCCCGGGGCCGGCACACCGTTCAGGGGCGCACCGGATTTCCGGCGCGCCCCTGAACCGATTCCCCGCCGGTGCGGGGCAGAGCACCAGGGCGGCCACGACTTCCTCGTCCTCGAACGCGCCGGTGGGCCTGAAGCCGAGCTCCGCGTAGAGGCGCGCGGCGGGCGCGTTGCCCGGGTGGTACGAGAGCCGTACCTCCCGGCAGGACGGCACCGCGGCGAGCCGCCCGACCAGGGCGCGCACCGCGGCCCGTCCCACCCCCTGCCCTGCTCGGCAGCGTCGACGATCATGCCGCCGATCCAGTGGGTGCCGCCGTCCTCGTCGTACGCCCACATCACGTGTCCCACGACGGTGTCGCCCGCGCGGATCGCGAGCGAATGCCACACCCCGGGGCCGGCCCGCCCTGGGCGTGCGCGGCCGCGGGCCCGGAGGGGGCTACGCGGCGTGGCCGCCGTCGACCGCGAACTCCGCCCCCGTGACGTAGCCCGCCCCCGGCCCGGCGAGGAACGCCACCACGTCCGCGACCTCCTCGGCCCGCCCGAACCGGCCCAGTGCCGTCATGGCCGCCTGCGGGCCCGCGTACGGCCCGTCGGCCGGGTTCATGTCGGTGTCGACGGGCCCCGGATGCACCACGTTCGCGGTGATCCCGCGTCCGCCGAGTTCCCGGGCCAGAGCCTTGGTCAGTCCGATCGTCGCGGCCTTGCTCATCGCGTACAGCACTCCGCCCGGCCCGGGCACCCGCTGCGCCATGCAGCTGCCGATGGTGATGATCCGTCCGCCCTCCCGCATACACCCGGCGGCGGCCCGGGCCGCGAGGAACGCGCCCCGCACATTGACGCCGAGCACCCGGTCGACGTCGGCCGGTCCGACCTCCTCCATGGGGCCGACCAGCCCCACCCCGGCGTTGTTGACGAGCACGTCGAGCCGCCCGAACCGCCGTACGGTCTCTCCGACCGCGTTCGCGACCTCCGCCGCGTCCCCCGCGTCCGCCCGCAGCGCGACGGCCCGCCGCCCGAGCGCCTCCACCGCCTTGACCACCCCGGCCGCGGCCCCGGCATCGCGGACGTAGGTGATCGCCACGTCCGCTCCCTCCTGCGCCAGCCGCACCGCGACCGCCGCGCCGATGCCCCGGCTCCCCCCGGTCACCAGCGCCACCGTGTTCCCGTCCATGTCCTCTTCCTCCCGCATCATTTGGTTGCGGGTTCAATCAAATAGCCTCCAACCCCCCATCGCTGGCAGGAATCCGACCCCGCGTTCTCGGCGGAGCCGACGGAGAGACGGAGAGCGGGGCGCTGCGCCGTTCGGGCTGTCGTTTGCGTGGCGCGCCGATGACTCCGGGGCGGCCCGGGAGTCTGCTCTTGCGTAGGAGCATCGAGCGAGGAGCGCAGGGACATGGCCGAGCTGACACTGACCACCTTCGTGACACTGGACGGCGTGATGCAGGCGCCCGGCGGGCCCGACGAGGACCGCAGCGACGGGTTCGACTATGGAGGGTGGGTCGCGCCGTACGTCGACGAGGGCATGGGGGAGTTCGTCACCGAGGTGTTCGGCCGGGCCGGGGCGTTCCTGCTCGGGCGGAAGACGTACGAGATCTTCGCCGGGTACTGGCCGCAGCACGACGACCCCGCGGACCCCGTGGCGGGCGGGCTGAACCGGCTGCCCAAGTACGTCGCCTCGACCACCCTCGACGAGCCGGCCTGGGGGCCGGCCACCGTGCTCGACGGGGAGCACCTGCAGAGCGAGATCGTCCGCGCCAAGGACGCGCTGGACGGGGAGCTCCAGGTGCACGGCAGCGGGCAGCTGGCGCAGTGGCTGCTCGCCCGGGACCTGGTCGACGAGATCAATCTGCTGGTGTTCCCCGTGGTCCTGGGCGCGGGGCGCCGGCTGTTCCCCGTCGGCGGGCTGCCGACCGCCTATGCGCTGACGGCCTCCCGTACGACGCGCCTCGGGACGGCCATCCACACCTACCGGCCGACCGGGCGGGCCGCCTTCGGGACCGTCGGCGGGTAGCGGCAGCGCCGGAGCGGGGTCGGGCCGCCGGTGGTGTGGTGGGCGGTGGGTGCTACCGCCGGTCCAGGGACAGCTGGAGCACCCGGCCCTCGCGCAGGACCAGGAGGTCCGGGGATTCGTGTGCCTGGTGGCGGATGCGGCCGACCGGGCCCGGCGGGCGGATGTGCGGGGTGAGGAGCAGGAGGAGGTCCTCCAGGTCCGGGAGCCGGTCCTGGTGGATCTCCTGGCGGGCCGTCAGGGCCCAGCCGCCGTGTTCCGCCGGGCCGAACGCGCCCACGAGCATCCCGCCGACGCGCCATGCCGGGCCCCGCGGAGCGAGCAGGCCGTCCCCCGCCAGGTGGCGGCGCACCTGCGCGAGTACGGTCTCGGGCGTGCTGTCGAGCAGGTCGAACGCCAGGTCCACGGCGTAGAGATCAGCCATGCGCCCGATGCTACGGGCGGAGGACCCGAGGCCCGGAAACGGGTCGCCGCCCATGATCGGCTCCGGTACGGTGTGCCCCGCAACCGTGCGAGCCGCCGATGTCTCCACCTCCCGAGTGACGTTGGAGACCTTCCGTGGCCGTCGCCCCGCCCGTCCCGTACACCGCACCCGGCCGGGCCCGGCTCGCCGATCTGCCGGTGCTGGCCGTCGCCGTCGTGTGGGGCGGGAGCTATCTCGCCGCCAAGGGGATCACCACCGCGCACACCGTGATCGCCGTGCTCGTGCTGCGGTTCGCGCTCGTACTGCCCGTGCTGGTCGTCGCCGGATGGGCGCGGCTGCGCGCGCTCACCCCGGCCCAGCTGCGCGGCGCCGGGCTGCTGGGGCTCGTGCTCGGCGGCATCTTCCTGCTGGAGACCTACGGGGTCGTCCACACCTCCGCCACCAATGCCGGGCTGATCATCAGCCTGACCATGATCTTCACCCCGCTCGCCGAGGCCGCCGTGCGCGGGAGGGCGCCCTCCGCCTCCTTCCTCGGGGCCGCCGCGGCCTCGGTCCTCGGCGTCGTGCTCCTCACGCAAGGTGCCGGGTTCAGCGCGCCCGGCCTCGGTGACCTGCTGATCCTCGGGGCGGCGCTCGCCCGGACCCTGCACGTCCTGCTGATGGCCCGGGTCGAGGCGCTCCAGGGCGCCGACCCGCTCTCCCTGACCACCGTGCAGCTCGGCGGCGCCGTCCTCGTCTTCGCCCTGCTGGCAGCCCTGCCCGGCACCGGTGCGACCCCCTGGGCCGCCGCCGCGGACTTCGGGCCCGCCGAGTGGGCCGGACTGGCCTTCCTCTCCGTCTTCTGCACGCTCTTCGCCTTCTTCGTGCAGATGTGGGCGGTGCGCCGCACCTCGCCCTCCCGGGTCGGTCTGTTGCTCGGCACCGAGCCGCTGTGGGCGGCCGTCGCGGGCATCGCCGTCGGCGGGGAGCACCCGGGGCCCCTCGGCTACGCGGGTGCCGCCTTGGTGCTGGCCGGCACCGCCTGGGGGCGGCGGGCGGTCACGCAGGCCCCCTGAGCGTCCCCGAGCGTGACCGAGCCTTCCCGGGCGTGACCGAGCCTTCCCGAGCGTGACCGAGCGTTCCCGGGCGTCCCCGAGCGTGTCCGGAAAGCGCCGCAGTCAGCCGAGGATCACCGCCGTAGGGTGGCCGGATGCCCTGCTCACCGACCTGGTCACCGATCCGGCAGGCCCGGCAGCTCCTCCAGCCGGACCCGGCGCCGCTCCCGCCGCGACAGCTCGCAGGCCTCCGCGACCCGCAGCGCGGCCAGGGCCTCCCAGCCATCGCAGGGGTTCTCGCCCTGGCCGCGCACCAGGTGCACGAAGGCGTTCAGCTCCGCCTCGTACGCCGGGCCGAAGCGTTCCAGGAAGCCGGTCCACGGCTTGCTCGCGGGCGGCGGGCCGTTCGGCTCGGTCGAGGCGATCGGGGTCCGGTCGTCCAGCCCGGCGGAGACCTGGTCCCGCTCCCCGGCGAGTTCCATCCGCACGTCGTAGCCGGCGCCGTTGCACCGGGTGCCGGTCGCCGTGACCAGGGTCCCGTCGTCCAGTGTGAGGAGGGCCGCGGCCGTGTCGACGTCGCCCGTCTGCCGGAACTGCGGCGGCCCGGCGTCCGATCCGGCCGCGTACACCTCCACCACCTCGTGCCCGGTCACCCACCGCACCATGTCGAAGTCGTGCACCATGCAGTCCCGGTACAGGCCGCCCGAGGCCGCCAGGTAGTCGGCGGCGGGCGGTGCCGGGTCGGCCGTCGTCGTCCGTACGGTGTGCAGCCGTCCCAGAGCTCCGGAGCGGACCAGCTCCCGGGCGGTGAGGTAGCCCGCGTCGAAGCGGCGCATGAAGCCCACCTGGAGCAGTCCTCCGAGGGCGGACACCTCGCGCAGTACGGACAGGGTGCGGGCGAGGTCGGGGGCGACCGGCTTCTCGCAGAACACCGGCAGGCCGCCGCGGATCGCCCGTACGACCAGCTCCGCGTGACCGTCGGTGGAGGAGGCCACGACCACCGCGTCCACGCCCCAGGTGAAGACCTGTTCCACGGAGGGCGCGGCCGTGGCCCCGAGCCGGTCGGCCAGGCGTGCCGCCCGCGCGGGATCGGAGTCGGCGAGCAGGAGCGAGCCCGCCTCCGGGTGGCGGGCGAGCGCCGCCGCGTGGAACGAGCCGATCCGGCCAGTTCCGATAAGCCCGATGCGCATGGATTCAAATTGGCCCGGTCGGCGGAGCCTGTCAATCCGCTCGCATCGATCTTGGGGATTTCGCGCGCTGAGCAGCGATCCCGCCGTGTCGGTCTGCGGGGGCATGCCCCGATGGCCCTTCATGGTCCACTGTGGCGGATACTGGGCGGCTGAAACCGGAATGACCGAATCATGACGGACGGCGCAGCGCGCGGGACGGACGCGGCGGCGGACAAGAGGGACGAGACGGACGAGATGCACGAGGGAAGGGCGCGGCGACGTGGCTAGGGTTCGGACAGGGGTACGCGTCGTGGGCGCCGTGCTCGCGGCGGCGCTGGGGGCCTCGCTCGCGGGTTGCAGCAGTACGGGCGGCAAGCGCGCCGAGGAGCGGGCGAAGGCCGCAGAGGCGGGCCGGCCGGCCGTCTCCACCCCGCGCTGGACCTTCGCGATGGTGACCCATGCGGGCGACGGCGACACCTTCTGGGACATCGTCCAGAAGGGGGCCAAGGAGGCCGCCGCCAAGGACAACATCAACTTCGTCTACTCCCACGACGACCAGGCCCAGCAGCAGGCGCAGTTCGTGCAGAACGCCATCGACCAGAAGGTCGACGGGATCGTCGTCAGCCTGGCCAAGCCCGAGGCCCTCAAGGACGTCGTCCAGAAGGCCGTCAAGGCCGGCATCCCGGTGATCACGGTCAACTCCGGTTCCGCCCAGTCCGCCGCGTACGGCGCCCTCACGCACATCGGCCAGGACGAGACGGTCGCGGGCGAGGCCGTCGGCACCGAGCTGGGCCGGCGCGGCCGCAAGAAGGCCGTCTGCGTCCTGCACGAGCAGGGCAACGTCGGTCACGAGCAGCGCTGCGCCGGCGCGAAGAAGACCTTCCCGGGAGAGATGGAGAACCTGTACGTCGAGGGCACGAACATGCCCTCCGTGCAGGCCGCCGTCCAGGCCAAGCTCCAGGCCGACCCGTCCATCGACGCGATCCTCACCCTCGGTGCGCCCTTCGCCCCCACCGCGGTCAAGGCCAAGGACGCCGCCGGGAGCAAGGCCGAGGTCGACACCTTCGACCTCAACGAGTCGGTGGCCCGCGACCTGAAGTCCGGCGCCCTCGGCTTCGCCGTGGACCAGCAGCCCTTCCTGCAGGGATACGAGGCCATCGACCTGCTGTGGCTCTACCGCTACAACGCCGACGTGCTCGGCGGCGGACGTCCCGTGCTCACCGGACCGCAGATCGTCACCGCAGCCCAGGCAGCCGAGCTGGAGGAGTACATCGAGCGGGGCAGCCGATGACCGCCGCCACCGCCGTCGACGAACGGCTCGCCCCGGCCTCGCTCCTGCGCCGGCTGCTCGCGCGCCCCGAGCTGGGCGCGGTGGTCGGCGCCGTGGCCGTCTTCGTGTTCTTCTCCATCGTCGCCCCCACCTTCCTGCAGGCCTCCAGTCTCAGCACGATCCTGTACTCGGCCTCCACCATCGGGATCATGGCGGTCCCCGTGGCGCTGCTGATGATCGGCGGCGAGTTCGACCTCTCGGCGGGTGTCATGGTCACGACCTCCGCCCTGGTGAGCTCGATGTTCAGCTACCAGATGACCGCCAACGTCTGGGTCGGCGTCAGCGTGTCCCTGCTGGTCACCCTCGCCATCGGCTTCTTCAACGGCTTCATGCTGACGCGCACGAAGCTGCCCAGCTTCATCATCACCCTCGGCACCTTCCTGATGCTGACCGGTCTGAACCTCGGATTCACCAAGCTGATCAGCGGCACGGTCTCCACCAAGTCCATCGCCGACATGGAGGGCTTCCCCTCCGCCCGCGCCCTCTTCGCCTCGAAGTGGGAGATCGGCTCGGTCACCCTCCAGATCACCGTCCTGTGGTGGCTGGCCCTGGTCGCCGTCGCGACGTGGATCCTGCTGCGCACCCGTGCCGGCAACTGGATCTTCGCCGTGGGTGGCGGGGCCGACGCGGCCCGCGCGGTCGGCGTGCCCGTCGTGAAGACCCGCATCGGCCTCTACATGGGTGTCGCCCTGTGCGCCTGGATCTCCGGCCAGCACATCCTCTTCTCCTTCGACGTGGTCCAGTCCGGCGAGGGCGTGGGCAACGAGTTCCTCTACATCATCGCGGCGGTCATCGGCGGCTGCCTCATGACCGGCGGCTACGGCTCCGCCATCGGCTCGGCGGTCGGTGCCTTCATCTTCGGCATGACCAGCAACGGCATCGTGTACGCGCAGTGGAACCCGGACTGGTTCAAGTTCTTCCTCGGCGCGATGCTCCTGCTGGCCACGCTGCTCAACGCATGGGTCCGCAAGCGGGCGGAGGCGAGCAAGTGACCACCATCGGAGCCACCACCGCCGGCGGCGGGACGACCGCCCTGGTGAAGCTGACCGGAGTCAGCAAGTTCTACGGCAACATCCGAGCCCTCCAGGACGTCTCCCTGGAGGTCTCCGCGGGCGAGATCACCTGCGTCCTGGGCGACAACGGCGCCGGCAAGTCCACCCTCATCAAGATCATCGCGGGGCTGCACCGGCACGACGCCGGCACCTTCGAGATCGAGGGCGAGGAGACGGTCCTCGCCAACCCGCGCGCGGCCCTCGACCGCGGCATCGCGACGGTCTACCAGGACCTCGCCGTGGTCCCGCTCATGCCCGTCTGGCGCAACTTCTTCCTCGGCTCCGAGCCGACGAAGGGCCGCGGCCCGCTGCGCCGCCTCGACGTGCAGGCCATGCGCCACACCACCCGCGACGAGCTGCTGCGCATGGGCATCGACCTGCGCGACGTGGACCAGCCCATCGGCACCCTGTCCGGCGGCGAGCGCCAGTGCGTGGCCATCGCCCGCGCCGTGTACTTCGGGGCGAAGGTCCTCGTACTCGACGAGCCGACCGCGGCCCTCGGGGTCAAGCAGTCCGGCGTGGTCCTCAAGTACGTCGCAGCGGCCCGCGACGCCGGTCTCGGTGTGGTCCTGATCACCCACAACCCGCACCACGCGCACCTGGTCGGGGACCGCTTCGTGCTGCTCAAGCGCGGCACCATGGCGGGCAGTCACACCCGCGACTCGATCACCCTGGACGAGCTCACCCGCCAGATGGCGGGCGGCTCCGAGCTCGACGAGCTGAGCCACGAACTGGAGCGGGTGGCAGAATCGGGACCGGGCGTCACGGACGCCGCGGCCCGCGGAGCCGGCCGCACCGGACCGGCGGGCCCGACCGACCAGGCCACCCGCACCACCGCACCCACGAGGGACGACACGACTCGATGAGCACGTACCGGGACTTCACGCTCACCCACCGCGGGTCGGCGCGAGGCACCGTCCTGCGCACCATCGGCACCCGCGAGCGGCGGTCGCACCTGACCGCCCCGCGCGTCCCGACCGTCGGCATCGACATCGGCGGCACCAAGGTGATGGCCGGGGTCGTCGACGCCGACGGCGTCATCCTGGAGAAGATCCGCACCGAGACCCCGGACAAGTCCAAGAGCCCCAAGGTCGTCGAGGACACCATCGTCGAGCTCGTGCTGGACCTCTCCGACCGGCACGACGTGCACGCCGTCGGCATCGGCGCGGCCGGCTGGGTCGACGCCGACCGCTCCAGGGTCCTCTTCGCACCCCACCTGGCCTGGCGCGACGAGCCCCTGCGCGACGCCCTCCAGGCCCGGCTCGCGGTCCCCGTCATGGTCGACAACGACGCCAACACCGCCGCCTGGGCCGAATGGCGCTTCGGCGCCGGACGCGGCGAGGACCACCTCGTCATGATCACGCTCGGCACCGGCATCGGCGGCGCCATCCTCGAAGGCGGCCAGGTCAAGCGCGGCCGGTACGGGGTCGCCGGCGAGTTCGGCCACATGCAGGTCGTCCCCGGCGGTCACCGCTGCCCCTGCGGCAACCGCGGCTGCTGGGAGCAGTACAGCTCCGGCAACGCCCTGGTGCGCGAGGCCCGCGAGCTGGCCGCCGCGGACTCCCCGGTCGCGTACAACATCATCGCCAGGGTCGGCGGGAACGTCTCGGAGATCACCGGGCCGCTGATCACCGAGCTGGCCCGCGAGGGCGACGCCATGTGCGTCGAGCTGCTCCAGGACATCGGCCAGTGGCTCGGGGTCGGCATCGCCAACCTCGCCGCCGCCCTCGACCCGTCCTGCTTCGTCATCGGCGGCGGCGTCAGCGCCGCCGACGACCTGCTGATCGGCCCCGCCCGGGATGCCTTCCGACGCCACCTCACCGGCCGCGGCTACCGCCCCGAGGCCCGTATCACCAAGGCCCAGCTCGGTCCCGAGGCGGGTATGGTCGGCGCCGCCGACCTCGCCCGGCTCGTCGCCCGGCGTTTCCGCCGCGCCACCCGCCGACGGGTCGAACGCCACGAGCGCTACGCCCAACTGGGCCAGTTCGCCCGCAGACGCGAGACCGCCGCACCCGAGGACCAGGACCAGGACCAGCCGTGAACCCGCCCACCCTGCCCCACCAGGCCTCGGCACCCGACGAGGGCGGCACGCCCGCGCCCGCCGCCGAGAACCGCCGGCACGTCGTCAAGCGCCGCTGGATCACTGCGATCATCATCGTGCTGCTGATCGGCGTGCCCGCGGGCTACCTGGCGATCTCCACCCAGCAGAGCCGCGAGAGCGGCCGGGACAAGGCCGCCAAGGTCGGTGCGTCCAAGGTGCGCCCCGGCTGGCCCTCCCGGGTGCAGCGCAGCATCTACGAGGTGCCGATCCCGTCGAAGGCCTGGAAGGTCGGGTTCCTGGAGACCAACAACTGGCGCACGAGCCGGCTCTTCACCCAGTTCGCGGTGACCCCGGCCGACCTGGACGCCTTCCTCGCCTCCGTCGGCACCGGCCGCGGCGAGCTGGTCCGCGGCGAGGTCACCATCTCGCCCCACGACGCCGAGGTCGCGGGTTGGAGCTGGAGCCCCCGCGCCACCTGGTACGGGACCAGCCTGGAGCAGGCCGACCCGCGTCCCGACCGGGACATCACGGTGGACCTCACCGACCCCGAGCACCCGAAGGTCTACGTGGTCTCCACGGCCACCCCGTGAACGCCGGCTCGTGAAACGGGCCCGCCGCGGTACTAGCCTGGGATCATGAAGCTCACCAAGCGGCTGCACTCCTGCGTCCAGTTGGAGAAGGACGGGCGCACGCTCGTCATCGACCCGGGCGCCTTCAGCGAACCGGACGCCGGTCTCGGGGCGGACGCCCTGCTGGTCACCCACGAACACCCGGACCACTTCGACGAGGGCCGACTGCGGGCCGCCCTCGATGCGAATCCGGCGGCCGGGCTGTGGACCCTGCGCAGCGTCGCCGAGCGGTTGGCCTCCGCCTACCCGGGCCGGGTGCACACCGTCGGCCACGGCGACACCTTCACCGCGGCCGGGTTCGGGGTGCAGGTGCACGGCGAGCTGCACGCCGTGATCCACCCGGACATGCCGCGGGTCACGAACGTCGGCTACCTCGTGGAGGGGTCCCTCTTCCACCCGGGCGACGCGCTGACCGTGCCGGGGGTCCCGGTGGAGACCCTGATGGTGCCGGTGCACGCGCCCTGGAACAAGGTCTCCGAGGTGATCGACTACCTCCGCGAGGTCGCGCCGCGCCGGGCTCTGGACATCCACGACGCCTACCTCGCCGACATCGCCCGGCCGATCTACGACGTCGCCCTGGACACGCTGGGCGGCACCGACCACGGGCGGCTCGCCCCGGGGGACAGCACCGAGCTGTGACGGTCGCTGTCGGTGCCGGACGGTAGGTTGGCGGGTATGCGTATCGCCACCTACAACGTCAACTCCATCACCGCCCGGCTGCCGCGCCTGCTGGCCTGGCTGGAGAGCTCCGGCACCGACGTCCTGTGCATCCAGGAGACCAAGTGCTCGGCGGAGCAGTTCCCGCACGAGCAGCTGCGCGAGCTGGGCTACGAGGCGGCCGTCAACGCCACCGGCCGCTGGAACGGCGTGGCCCTGCTCTCCAAGGTCGGCCTGGACGACGTGGTCACCGGGCTGCCGGGCGGCCCCGACTACGAAGGCGTCCAGGAGCCCCGGGCGATCTCCGCCACCTGCGGCGGGGTGCGGGTCTGGTCGGTGTACGTGCCCAACGGCCGCGAGGTCGAGCACGACCACTACGGTTACAAGCTGGACTGGTTCCGCTCCCTGGCCGCGGCCGTCACCGAGGACGCGGCCGGCCCGCGCCCCTTCGCCGTGCTCGGCGACTTCAACGTGGCCCCGACCGACGAGGACGTGTACGACCCGGCCGTCTTCGAGGGCCTCACCCACGTCACCCCGGCCGAGCGGGCGGCCCTGGAGGCGCTGCGCGCCGTCGGCCTCTCGGACGTCTTCCCGCGCGCGCTGAAGTACGACCGGCCGTACACCTTCTGGGACTACCGGATGCTCGCCTTCCCCAAGAACAAGGGCATGCGCATCGACCTGGTCTACGGCAACGAGCCCTTCACCAAGGCCGTCACGGACGCCTATGTCGACCGCGAGGAGCGCAAGGGCAAGGGTGCCTCCGACCACGCACCGGTCGTCGTCGACCTCGATCTCGACCGGTAGGCCCGGAGCCCCGCCGGCGGCCGGTCCCGGGCGGCCGATCCGGGGCGGCGGATCCAGGCGCGCCCTGTGGCCAGCGGCGGATCCTGGTGCGACGCTGGGCGGTATGAACATCCCTTTCCTGGACAACTGGCTGAACCGGCGTGGAGCGGAACAGCGTGCGGGGCTCGCCGACGCCCTCGTGGACGACCCCGAGGGCGTCGCCGAGTTGTTCTCGGAGTGCGAGATGCTGCGGGTCCATGCACGGGCGGCCGGGCTCGAACTCGACGGGAGCCCGGCTTCGTTGGACTCCCTCGACCAGCTGATGCCGCGCTGGCGGCGGGACCCCGAGGTGGTGCCCTGGCTCGGCAACGACGCGGGTTTCTACCTCGGCACCGTGATCGTCCGGACCGTCCCGGGGGCGGCCTGGCAGGTGTGGCCCAACGGCCAGCCAGTGATCCGCCTGGCCTCCGGCCGGGAGCTGAACGTCATCGAGTCGGGGGTGTCCTGGGCGATGACCGGTTCCCCCGAGCTCAGCCAGGCGTACGCGGAGGCCTCCGAGGGCTGACCCGCCGCCCCGCGGCCCGCCGCGGCAGACGGCGGCGCACCGCGGCGCACCTCGGCTCGCGGCGGCGGACGGCGTGTCGCGGCGAAGTGGCTTCCACCGCTGGATAGTTTGCGCTCGCCGGCATCCGACACCGAGTGGGCAGGGCAGCGCATGGCCGTCGATCCTCTGATCGAGCTGCGGGACGTCAACAAGCACTTCGGACCGCTGCACGTGCTGCGGGACGTCAGCCTCACCGTCGGCCGCGGGGAGGTGGTGGTGGTCATCGGGCCCTCCGGCTCCGGGAAGTCCACCCTGTGCCGGGCGATCAACCGGCTGGAGACCGTCGAGTCGGGCACGATCCTCATCGACGGGGAGCCGCTGCCCGCCGAGGGCAGGGAGCTGGCCCGGCTGCGCGCCGAGGTGGGGATGGTCTTCCAGTCCTTCAACCTGTTCGCGCACAAGACGGTCCTGGCCAACGTCTCGCTCGCGCAGGTCAAGGTCCGCGGTCGGGCGAGGGGCGAGGCGGACCGGCGTTCCGGTGAGCTGCTGGAGCGCGTCGGCCTCGCCGACCAGGCGGACAAGTTCCCCGCCCAGCTCTCCGGCGGCCAGCAGCAGCGCGTGGCCATCGCCCGCGCCCTCGCCATGGACCCGAAGGCCCTGCTCTTCGACGAGCCCACCTCCGCACTGGACCCGGAGATGATCAACGAGGTGCTGGAGGTCATGCGGCAGCTCGCCCGGGAGGGCATGACCATGGTCGTGGTCACCCACGAGATGGGCTTCGCCCGCTCCGCCGCCCACCGCGTGCTGTTCATGGCCGACGGCCGGATCGTCGAGGACCGCACCCCGGAGGAGTTCTTCACCGCCCCCGCGAGCGACCGGGCCAAGGACTTCCTCTCCAAGATCCTCAAGCACTGAGGGCTTCTGGAGGGCGGGCCGTCCGGGCCCGGCCGCTGCCGGGGATCACCGCTCGCGCAGCGGTACCGAGACGTAGCTGGGGTCGCCCTGGGGCGAGGAGAAGGTCAGCTGCGCGCCGGCGGGGTTGTGCTCGATGTAGAGCGGGTCGACGGTGTCGATGACCAGCGCGAGCCGGTGGCCCGCGGGCACGTCGTAGGCGGTGGAGAAGAGTTCCAGGTCCACGCCGAAGGCCCGGCCCGGGGTCTTGCCGTGGAAGGTGTACGGGGCGTTGCTGACCAGCTTGCCGATGCCGAGCGGGCCGACGTCGTAGAGGTACGCGACGAAGGTGCCGTCGCCCTTGGTGGGCGTGACGGTGGTGTGCAGCCGGACCGTGCCGCGGATCCGGCGGGCCTCGTCGTAGCGCCCCGACCGCCAGACGGCGGCGAAGGAGCGGGGGAGGAGCGGGATCGAGGCGATCGGGGGCGCCTTGAAGAACTGGTCGAGGACGCTGGAGAGGAGTACGACGCCGCCGTTGGCCCCGGAGTCGATGTTCGCGAACAGGTGCTCGCTGTCGGAGAGCGCGATCCTCTCGGTGCCGCCGGAGCCGACCGAGGCCCAGTCGGCGTACCCCTCGTAGCCGTTGTCGCTACGGGACTTGATCTGCACCGGGGCCTCGGTGTCGACGCCGTTGCGCTCCCCCTTGAGGTAGCGGTCGAACCAGCGGTGGGCGTTGTTCCAGGTGTCGTTGGGCAGGCCGAGCAGGCCGGTGCCCTCGGCCGTGGCATGGTCTCCGGGGCGGAACTCCAGCCGCTTGGGGCCGGTCAGCCGCTCGTAGAACTGCGCGTACTGGTTGGGCGGGAAGACCGTGTCGCCCCAGGCGTTGCCGAGCATGATCGCGGCGCCGTTGGCGTTGATCCGGTCCACCTGCTCGGAGGCCGACCGCTTTCTGCCCCACTCGATCATCTGCTGCTCGCGGTCCAGCCGGGAGCCGAGGAAGTCACCCAGGATCGACTGGAGTTCGGGGCCGGGGCGGCCGGTGAGGTATCCGGCGGCCCCGAGCAGCCCGGCGGCCTGGAGGTGCTGGGTGCGGCCCGAGTAGATGGACTCGATGAGGTCGGCCCAGCCGCTCATGGCGACCACCGCCTTGACCCGCGGATCGTGTGCGGAGGCCAGCAGGGTGATGCCGGCGCCGTAGGAGACCCCGCCCAGGCCGATGCGGTCCGCGTCGGCGGGGGTGTGGGCGAGGGCCCAGTCGATGACGGCGGAGACGTCGGCGACGTCCGGCGGCCCGGCCACCTCGATGCGGCCGCCGGAGAGCCAGAAGCCGCGGGAGGTGTAGGAGACCACGACATAGCCGGAGTCGGCCAGCCTCTTGGCCTGGGCGATGTATTCGATCTGCGGCAGCCCCCAGCTGGTGGGCAGCACGATCAGCGGATACTTCCGGCCGCTCTGGGCTCCTGCCGGGGTGAAGACGTTGCCCTTGAGGGTGATGCCGTCGGAGCCGGGAATGTCGTGAAAGCGTAGGTCTGCGGCGGCGGTCCGCGCGGCGGCGGACACGGTGGCCGCGGCGGGTATGGGTGCCGCCTGGGCCTGGTGGGGGGCCAGGCCCAGGGCGGTCGCCGCCAGGAGTGCCGCCACGGCCGCGGCGGTGGTGGTGCGTTCCATCGGTCGCTCCTCGCGTGCACCGGAGTCCTAAAAGTGACCCGACGGTAACGGGAGCGTCTTACCGAAGGTAACCCGTCGGTAAGTTACGTGGTGGTAACAATTGAACGAAAGTCAGCAGTGTGGTCCGCGGGTCAGCCGTTCTGCGGGGCGGCGGACAGGGCGCTCTTGGCCTTCCACTGGTCCCAGGAGAGGTTCCACTCGCCGTAGCCGTTGCCGATGTCGGCGTTGCCCTTGGAGCCCGCGCCGACCACCTCGAAGGCGTCGCCGATCTGGGACTGGGCGAAGAACTCCGCGGCGTTGGCGTCGCTCATCCCCACGCAGCCGGAACTGCTGTTGGTCCGACCGAAGTTGGCCTCGTTCCACGGGGCGGCGTGCGCGTACATGCCGGACCAGGTGAGCCGCATCGAGTAATCGACCATCTTGTCGTAGGCGTTGTCCAGGCCCACCGTCTGGGAGTCCATCCGGATGGTGCCCTCCTTCGACATGATCACCATCTTCCCGGACCAGGACGCCTTCTTGCCGCCCGGAGTGCCGGCCGAGATCGGGATCGCCTTCTGCGCCTGGCCGTCCTCGGTCACCGTCAGCTTCTTGGTGTCGAGGCTGACCTGCACCCGGCGGTCCTTGCCGATCTTGAACTCGGTGTTGTAGTCCCGGGCGAACAACCCGCCGCCCTTGCCGGAGTCCACACCGTTCAGGTTCATCTCGACCTTCACCTCGGTGCCGGACTTCCAGTAGTCCTTGGGCCGCCAGTCGACACGGTCGTTGCCGGAGTGGTCCTTGATCCAACCCCAGGAGCCCTCGGTGTTGTCCGACGTGGTGACCTTGAGCTGCTTCTCCACCTCGGCCTTGTTCGTCACCGGGTTGTCGAAGACGATCGACACCGGCATCGCCACGCCCACCGTGCTGCCCTTGGGGACGTTGATCGAGACCTTGTTCACCCGGTCGGCGGCGCTGGTCGTGAACTGCGTGACGGCGCTCTGGCTCTCGGTGTTCTGTGCCTCCACCTTGTACTCCCCACCGGGCGGGGCGTTGCGCTCCGAGGTCCAGGTCCTGCCGTCGTCGGCTATCTTGCCGGGCAGCTCCGCGCCCTTGGCGTCGGTCACCTTCACCTGCGCCAGCTTGCCCTCGGCGACGGTCACGGTCACCGGCTGGCCCGCCTTGACCTGATCGCCCGTGAGGTTCACCGAGACCGCCATGGGCGCCTTCGACTTCGGTTCGTCCTTGCCCTTGCCGTCGCTTCCGCCGTCACTCCCGCCCGAGCAGGCGGTCAGCGCGGCGGCCAGGAGTGCGGTGCCCGCAATGGCGGTGCGGCGTGTGCGGCTCAACGAAGGGCCCCTTCGAGTCGTGGTGGTGATGGGCGTTCGCACATGAGGATGGGAACGGGACGACTCTAGGTTGCGCAAACAGCGGAAAAGCTCGGCCTCCGCGTTGTGACGTGGACCGCAGCGAAACGGTCATCGTCCGGTCACATGCGCCGCGCACTCCGGTCACGGGCGGCTGTGAGAGTCCTGTGAACGACCCCGCACGACGAACAGGAAGGCCGTCAGCCGTGTGCGCACTGCTCGTTACCCCCGCCCGGCAGGACCAGGACCAGGATCAGGAGCTCCGGGTGCGCACCCTGTCCCTCCCCGAATACCGGGCCTTCCTCTGCCGGACCCGGGCGGCGAGCTTTCTCCAGCACCCGTCCTGGGCCCGGGTGAAGGACCTCTGGCGCTCGGAAATGGTCGGATGGCACTCGCCCGGGGGCGAGATCGAAGGTGCCGGGCTCGTTCTCTATCGGCAATTTCCCGGCACCCGCAAATACTTCGCCTACCTCCCCGAAGGGCCCGTCGCCGACTGGGCCGACCCGCGCATCGACCGCTGGCTGGACCCGCTCAAGCGACACCTGCGCGCCGCCGGGGCCTTCGCCGTCCGCATGGGCCCCAGCCCCGCCTACCGCCGCTGGGACGCCGCCGCCGCCAAGGCCGGTACCGGAGCGGGCCGCCGGATATCCGACGTCCTCGCCACCGAGGTCGACCCGGTCGGCGCCGCCCTCGCCGACCGGCTGCGCTCCCGCGGCTGGAAGCGCTGCGGCGGCGAGGACGACGGCGACGCCCAGCCCCGCCACGTCTTCCGCGTCCCGCTCGCCGGGCGCTCCCTCGACGACCTGTGGTCAGGCCTCAACCAGGAGTGGCGGCGCAACGTGCGCAAGGCCGACAAGGCAGGAGTGGAGACCGTTCTCGGCACCCCCGCGGACCTGCCCGAGTTCTACCGGCTGCTGCGGATCACCGAGGAGCGCGACGGCTTCCGGCTCGGCCGCTCCCTCGCCTACTACGAGCAGCAGTACCGCGTCCTGAACGAGGAACAGCCCGGCCGGATGCGGCTCTACCTGGCCGTCCACCGCGGCGAGATCCTCGCCGCCCACACCATGATCAGCACCGGCGCCAGGGTCTGGTACCAGACCGGTGCCTCCGCCGACCACCGGCGCGAAGTGCGGCCCAGCAACGCCCTGCAGTGGCGCATGATGCGCGATGCGCACGCCCTCGGTGCCGACGAGTACGACATGCGCGGGGTACCCTCCACCCTCGACCCCGACGAACGTTCCTTCGGGCTGCTGCGCTGGAAGCTCGGCACCGGCGGGCAGGTCGTCGAAACGCTCGGTGAATGGGAGATCCCGATGGACGGAGTCGCCAACGCGACGCTCCACAAGGCGTTCCAGGCCTACCTGGCCCGCCGGTGACGGCCACCGACACCAGACCGGCCGGCCCCGCCGCCGCCGACGGCGCGGCACCGGCGCAGAGCTCGGTGCTGCGCAGCGGCGCGCTCATGGCGGCCGGCTCGATCGTCTCCCGCGCCACCGGCTTCATCCGCTCCGCCGTCGTCGTCGCCGCGCTGGGCACCGGACTCCTCGGCGACGGCTACGCCGTGGCCAACACCGTCCCGAACATCATCTACATCCTGCTCGTCGGCGGAGCGCTCAACGCCGTCTTCGTGCCCGAGCTGGTCCGGGCCGCCAAGGAACACGCCGACGGCGGAGCCGCCTACACCGACCGGCTGCTCACCGCCTGCACCGCGGCCCTCGTCGCCCTCACCGCCGCAGCGGTCCTCGCCGCCCCGCTCATCGTCTCGGCGTACACCGGCTACACCGGTGCCCAGGCGAGCACCACCGTGGCCCTGGCCCGCTACTGCCTGCCCCAGATCCTCTTCTACGGGCTCTTCACCCTCCTCGGCCAAGTGCTGAACTCCCGCGGTCGGTTCGGCGCCATGATGTGGACCCCGGTCCTCAACAACATCGTCATCATCGCCGTCTTCGGGCTGTTCCTGTACGTCTCCCACGACGCCGCCGGCGGCCTCACCGCCGCCGAGACCCGGCTCCTGGGCCTCGGCACCACCGCGGGCATCGTCGTCCAGGCCCTCGCCCTCGTCCCGTCGCTGCGCGCGGCCCGCTTCCGCTGGCGCCCCCGCTTCGACTGGCGCGGCAGCGGCCTCGGCCGCCCCCTGCGCAACGCGGGCTGGCTCGTCCTGCTCGTCTTCACCAACCAGATCGCCTACTGGGTCGTCACCCGGCTCTCCACCGCGACCGGACAGCGGGCGGTCGAGGCCGGCCTCGCGGGCGGCGCCGGCTACACCGCCTACAGCAACGCCTACCAGCTGTGGATCGTCCCGCAGGGCATCATCACCGTGTCCCTCGTCACCGCCCTGATGCCCCGGATGAGTTCCGCCGCCACCGACGGCGACCTCGGCGCCGTCCGCCGCGACGTCTCCTCCGCACTGCGCTCCAGCGCCGCCCTCGTCGTGCCCGCCGCCGCCCTCATGGCCGCCCTCGCCCCCTGGGTGATGGGCAGCGTCTTCGGGTACGGGCGCACCGGTGCCGCCGACATCGAGGTCATGGCCGGCATGCTCGCGGCCTTCGCCCCCGGCCTGGTCGCCTTCTCCGCGCAGTACGTGCTCTCCCGGGGCTTCTACGCCCTCTCCGACACCCGCACCCCCTTCTTCCTCAACCTCGTCATCGTCACCCTCAACGCCGGACTGTCGGCCGCCGCCTACCTCCTGCTCTCCCCGCGCTGGGCGGTCACCGGCATGGCCGCCGCCTCCTCCGCCGCCTTCCTCGCGGGCGCCGCCGTCACCGGATACGCCCTCGCGCGACGGCTCGGCCCGCGCTCCGGCAGCCGCACCGCACGCCGCGCCACGGCCGTACGCACCCACCTGCGGCTGCTCGCCGCCTGTGCGCCCGCCGCCGTCGCGGCCCACGCGACCGCCCGCGCCGCCGAGCGCTTCGGCGACTTCGCCGCCGTCGGCGCGGGAACCGCGGCCCTCGTCCTGCTCGTCGTCCTCCTTGCCCGGCCGCTGCGCCTGGCCGAGATCACCGACCTGCTGGACTCCCTGCGGCGCAAGACCGGCCGGTAGCGGGAGGAGAAGCCGAAGAACGCCTTGGGATACTGACCGGATGCCACGTGTACTGCTGATCGAGGACGACCCTTCCGTCCGCGAGGGGGTGGGCCTCGGCCTGCGCCGCCGCGGCCACGACGTGCGGGCCGCCGAGACCGGGGAGGACGGACTCGCCCTGATGGCGGCCTTCCGACCCGAGCTCGTGCTGCTGGACCTGATGCTGCCCGGCATCAACGGCGTCCAGGTCTGCCACCGCATCCGCCAGACCAGCGAGGTTCCGATCATCATGCTCACCGCACGTGGCGACGACTTCGACATCGTCATCGGGCTGGAGGCGGGCGCCGACGACTACATCGTCAAACCCGCCCGCACCGAGGTCATCGAAGCCCGCATCAAGGCCGTCCTGCGCCGGCTCAGCGACCCGGTGGGGTCCCGTCCCGGCATCGAGACGCACGGCGAACTCGCCATCGACCGCGCCGGGCTGACCGTCGCGAAGAACGGCGACCGCGTCGCCCTCGCCCCCAGCGAGATCAAGCTCCTGCTGCACCTGTCGGCCTCGCCCGAGCAGGTCTTCTCCCGCCAGCAGCTCCTGGAGTACGTCTGGGACCACAGCTACCACGCCGACGCCCGGCTCGTGGACGCCTGCGTACGCCGCCTGCGCCACAAGATCGAGGACCCCGCCCGCAGCCCCCGCTACATACAGACCGTGCGCGGCTTCGGCTACCGCTTCGGCCCCCTGTAGGCCGCGGTGCGACGCATAGCCCCCCTGGGGCTGCGCACCCGGCTGATAGCGGCCTTCCTCCTGGTCGCCGCGATCAGCGCGGGAACCACCGCGGCCCTGACCTACCAGCAGGCGCGCAACGCCATCCTCAAACAGACCCAGGACACCGCCGTCAGCACCCTGCGCGACCAGGTCGAGCAGCAGCAGCTCCAGTTGCCGCTGGACCAGCAGGAACTGCAGCGCATCGTCATCGAGCTCGGCAAGCGCGGCAAACCCCACCCGTGGATCGTCTTCGGCGAGTACGGCGGCCTACGCGTCTCCACCAACCCCGGCACGCCCACGTCCACCGTGATCACCGACAGCCTGCGCGACCGGGTCCGCAACAACCAGTACGCCGCCTTCCAGCGCGTCGAGGACCAGCGCGGCAACCCCTGGCTCACGATCGGCGTCCCCGCGGTCTTCGAGCACAACGGATTCACCGATTCCACCGGCGTCGTCTTCTACGCCAGCGTCCCGCTCTCCGGCGAGAAGCAGACCGTCGAAGCCATGGTCGAGGCCGCCCAGCAGGGCGCCGTACCGGGCCTGGCCATCGCCGTCGTCCCCGCCCTGCTGGCCGCCCGCAGCGTGCTGCGGCCGGTCCGCGACATGCGCCGCGCCGCACAGAAACTGGGACGCGGCCGCCTCGACACCCGCATCGAGGTCCGCGGCGCGGACGAACTCGCCGGACTCGCCCGCACCTTCAACGAGACCGCCCGAGCCCTGGAACAGTCCGTACGCGAACTCCAGGAGGCCGAGGTCCGGGCCCGCCGCTTCGCCTCCGACGTCTCCCACGAACTACGCACCCCGCTCGCCGGGATGCTCGCCGTGACCGAGGTCCTCGACGAGGACGCCGCGCGCCTGGACGCCGACACCGCCAAGGCCCTGCGCCTGGTCAGCGCCGAGACCGGCAAACTCGCCGTTCTCGTCGAGGACCTCATGGAGATCTCCCGCTTCGACGCCCGGGCCGCCGAGCTCAACCTCGACGACGTGGACATCGCCGAAGCCGTCCGCAAGACGCTCGAACGGCGCCACTGGGACGACCACCGCGTCACCACCGCGCTGCCCCACGGCGTACGCGCCCGCCTCGACCCGCGCCGCTTCGACGTGGTCCTCGCCAACCTCGTCGGCAACGCCCTGCGGCACGGCGGCGCCCCCGTCCACGTCACCGTGCGCACCGCACCCGGCGAGAACGGCGAACGGCTCCTCGTCGACGTCGCCGACAGCGGACCCGGCATCGCCCCCGAGGTGCTGCCGCACATCTTCGACCGCTTCTTCAAGGCCGACGCCGCCCGGACCCGTTCCGCCGGCAGCGGCCTCGGACTCGCCATCACCCTGGAGAACGTCCGCCTGCACGGCGGCACCCTCCGGGCGGGCAACCGGCCCGCCGGCGGTGCCCTCTTCACCCTCGACATGCCGCTGGAGGCCCGCGCATGACAGGGCGCACGACGAGAGCCCGCGCCGCGGCGGCCACCGCCGCGCTGGCGGCCAGCGCCCTGCTGCTCGCCGGATGCGGGATCAAGCGCACCGGGGTGATCGAGAGCGGCCACGCCGCCGCCGTCGGCATCCCCGGCGGTAAGAAGGCCGCCGTCCTCTACTTCGTCGCCAAGGAGGGTGACCGGCTCGTCCCGGTCCCCTTCCCGCTCAGCAGCGAGTACATCATCGCGCCCGTACCGCTGGTGCGGCTGCTGCTCCAGGGGCCCACCGGTCCGGCTTCGGCGGCCGGACTCACCACGGCGCTGCCGCAGGTCTCCGACGAGCAGGTGGACGCGGTGGCGGTGAGCAAGTACGCACCGGACAAGGGGTTGACGGTCAGCGTCCCCTTCGCGGTGGGAGGCCTCTCGGAGCTGGCCCGCAACCAGCTGGTGTGCACCCTCGGCGTCTCCGCGGTGCCGGACACCCTCAGCCGGGTCAGCATCAAGGGCACCGACACCGTCCTTCCCGCCGCCGACTGCGACCCCCGGCGCTGACGCCCGGCGGCTCCGGCCCGCAGGGGCGGCGCCCTTGCGGGCGCGACCGCACGCCCGCCACCGTGGCCGCATGGACCACGCCGCGGACATCCCCGACATCTTCGACCCACGCATCTACGCCGCCGCGGTCCCGCACGACCGCTACCGGCTGCTGCGCGACCGCCACCCCGTGGCCCGGCAGGCGGAGCCCGAGATCGAGGGCTGGCCCGCCGGCCCCGGTTTCTGGGCCGTCACCCGGCACGCCGACGTCGTCCGGGTCCTGCGCGACCACCGGACGTACTCCTCCTGGCTGGGCGCCACCCAGATCCGCGACCCCGACCCGGCCGACCTGCCCTTCCTACGCCGCACCATGCTCAACCAGGATCCCCCCGAGCACGGCGGACTGCGCCGCCTGGTGGCCCGCGCCTTCACCCCGGCCCGCGTCGACGCCTTCACGGGGCGCGTGCGCGACCGGGCCCGCACACTGCTGGCCGCGGCCCGGGACGCGGCCGAGGACGGCGCCGCCGACATCGTCCGAACCGTCACCGACGAGTACGCGCTCCTCAACCTCACCGACCTGCTCGGCATCCCGCCCGCCGACCGGGCCCTGCTGCTGGAATGGACCGTACGGGTCATCGGCTACCAGGACCCGGAAGACACCCCCGCCCCGCTCCTCGACCCCGACGGCAAGCCCCGCAACCCGCGCTCACCGGCGCTGCTCGGCGAGATGTTCGGGTACGCCCGCGCACTCGCCGCCCACAAACGCCGACACCCCGGCGACGACGTGATGACCGCCCTGGCCACCGCCGGGCTCGACCCGGCCGAACTGGAGATGTTCTTCTTCCTGCTCACCGTGGCGGGCAACGACACCGTGCGCAGCGCCGCCCCCGGAGGCCTGCTCGCCCTCGCCCACGCCCCGGACGAGTACCGCCGGCTCGCCGAGGGGAACGTGCCCCCGGAACGCGCCGTCGACGAACTCCTGCGCGTCCACCCACCGGTCCTCAGCTTCCGCCGCACCGCCGCCGTCGACCACGAACTGGCCGGACAGCCGGTCCGGACCGGTGACAAGGTCGTCGTCCTCCACGCCTCCGCCAACCACGACGAACGCGTCTTCACCGACCCGGGCCGCCTGGACCTCGGCCGCACGCCCAACCCGCACGTGTCCTTCGGGGACGGCCCGCACGTCTGTCTCGGCGCGCACTTCGCCCGCCTCCAGCTGCGCACCCTCTACCAGGAGTGGTGTACTGCCATGCCCGCACCCGAACTCACCGACCCGCCAAGGCGGTTGGTATCCAACTTCATCAACGGGATCACACGGCTGCCGCTGCGGGTGTCCGGGCCGGCCCGGTGACGTCCGCGACCAGCTCGGTCACGTCCGGCCCGTAGGCGTCGGAGTTGACCACCTTCAGCACCAGGCAGAAGGAGCCCACCCCGTACCTGCGCGCCAGCCGCGTGTGGTGTCGGCCCAGGTACCGGGCGGCCGCCTGGTTGCTGACCGCGGTCTGGCCCGAGAGCAGGAACACCGGACGGCCGCCCTCCCCGCCCACCAGCCGGGCCAGCACCACGAACTCCTCCAGCCCCTTGCGCCACCGGTAAGTCTCCCCGCCCACCGTGATCGCGCCCCGGTCCTCGTGCTGCTCGGTCTCGGTGTTCACGGTGATCCCCGGCAGCATGGACGCCAGGTGCGCCGTGGTGCGGGCGTTGGACGACGGCCCGCCGACGCAGAACTCGGCCCGGTCGCCGAACCCCTGACGGGCCGTGTCATGCGTGACGATCTGGACGTTCGCCCCGCAGTCCTTGATCAGGGCGGAGATCTCCAGCAGGGCGAAGGCGTCGTTGCGGTGCAGGGAGGAATCCTTTCCCCCCATCTGCCGATTGACCACGAACAGGCAGTCGGAGCCGGTCGGCAGCCCGAAGAACGCCTGCTTGCGGCGGAGCGCGCGCCGCCAGAGGAAGGTCCGGGAGAACCAGCCGAACCCACCGCTGACGGCGGCGGCTATCACCCCGAGCACGATGTTGCGCACGTCGTCGTTCATGCGCCGGATGCTAGTACGCCGACCGGCGGGGTTCACCGGGCCGCGGTCCCGGCACGGCACCTCGCCGCGTCACCGGACCGCGTGGGCCGGCCGCGGCGGGACCACCGCCGGGGCCCGATCCGGTCGGTCCGGCCGTACGGCGCGCCCCCGCCGACGCCCTGACGGGGCGGCGGGCCCGGCGCTAGGCTCGGCCCACGCTGCCACTGGAGGTCCGGATGCACCGTCCCGCCGTAGCCCGCACGTTACCGCTGCTGACCGTCGTCGCCGCGCTCGCCGCGACCACGGCCGCCCCGCCCGCCGCCGCGACCCCGGCCCCACCGGCGAAGGCGCCCGTCGCCGTCGGCTACGGCGGAGCCGTCGCCAGCGTCGACGCCGACGCCTCGGCCGCCGGGATCGCCGTGCTGCGCGCCGGCGGCAACGCCGTCGACGCGGCCGTCGCCACCGCCGCCGCACTGGGGGTCACCGAGCCCTATTCGGCGGGCATCGGGGGCGGAGGCTACTTCGTCTACTACGACGCCCGCTCGCACCGGGTGCACACCATCGACGGCCGGGAGACCGCCCCGGCCACCGCCACGGCCGCCCTGTTCCAGGAGAACGGCCTGCCCATCCCCTTCGCCGAGGGCCAGACCAGCGGCCTCGGCGTCGGTGTCCCCGGCACCGCGGCCACCTGGAAGAGCGCACTCGACGCCTGGGGCAGCCGCCCGCTGCGCCACCTGCTCAAGCCCGCCGAGAGACTGGCCCGCGACGGCTTCACGGTGGACGCCACCTTCCGGGCCCAGACCGAGCTCAACGAGGCGCGGTTCCGGGACTTCCCGGACACCGCCAAGCTCTTCCTGCCCGGCGGCTCCCTGCCCGCCGTCGGCTCCACCTTCAAGAACCCCGACCTCGCCGACACCTACGCCGAACTGGCACGCAAGGGCACCGGCGCCCTCTACCGGGGCCGCATCGCCGACGACATCGTCCGCGCCGTCCGCACGCCCCCGGTGGACCCCGCGGCCACCCGTACGGTCCGGGCGGGTGACCTGACCGCCGGGGATCTGCGCGCGTACGGCACCAAGCGGCAGACCCCGACCCGGGTGAACTACCGGGGCCTGGACGTCTACAGCATGGCGCCCTCGTCCTCCGGCGGCACCACGGTCGGCGAGGCGCTGAACATCCTGGAACGGACCGACCTCGCGAAGCTCTCCGACGCCCAGTACCTGCACCACCTCATCGAGGCCTCCCGGATCTCCTTCGCCGACCGCGGACGCTGGGTCGGCGACCCGGCCGCCGAGGACGTACCGACACGCGAACTGCTCTCGCAGCGGTTCGCCGACTCCCGAGCCTGCCTGATCAGGCCCGACCGGGCCCTGACCAGCCCGCTGGCCCCCGGCGACCCGCGCAGCCCGCAGCCCTGTGCCACCACCGGGCAGGCCGCCCCCACCACGTACGAGGGCGAGAACACCACGCACCTGACGGTCGCCGACCGGTGGGGCAACGTCGTCTCCTACACCCTGACCATCGAGTCCACCGGGGGCAGCGCGATCACGGTCCCCGGCCGCGGGTTCCTGCTCAACAACGAGCTCACCGACTTCTCCTTCGCCCCGGCGGCCCCCGGAGTCCCGGACCCGAACCTGCCCGGCCCCGGCAAGCGGCCGCGCTCGTCGATGTCCCCGACGATCGTGCTGGACCACGGCCGGCCGGTGCTGGCGGTCGGGTCGCCCGGCGGTGCCACGATCATCACCACCGTCCTGCAGACCCTGACCGGCCACCTGGACCGGGGCCTGCCGCTCGTCGACGCCATCGCCACGCCACGGGCCAGCCAGCGCAACCAGACCACCACCGAGCTGGAGCCGGGCCTGTGGAACAGTCCGCTGCGCGCCGAACTGGAAGCCCTGGGCCAGGGCTTCCGACAGAACCCGGAGATCGGCGCCGCCACCGGCGTCCAGCGGCTGCCCGACGGCCGCTGGCTCGCGGCGGCCGAGACCTCCCGACGCGGCGGTGGCTCGGCCATGGTCGTACACCCGCACGGCACATGGTGAAGGACGCCCCAGGAGGACGGAGCACGGACGGACCGTGGTGAGGACCCCGGCCCGCGTCCGGTGATCGCGACCGCGGGCTCCGCACGGGCGGCGCGGGTGCCGTCGGCGGAGCGCGGGGTCCGGTCGTCGCCGACGCCGTCGCACCGGGCGGCGTCCGTGCCACCGCGATCGTGCCGTTCGGGCGGGAGCCGGGGCCGAACGGCCCAAACTGCGGTGGGACGTGCGGCGGGCGGGGCAGACGTCAGGGCGTGTCAGCAACGAACGCAGCCAAGCGACTCGGATGCGCAGCCGTCGGCGCCCTCCTCGCGGGAGGCCTGCTGCTGGCGGCGTGCGCCCTGCCGGACGGCCGTCCGGGAACCGTGCACGACGCGGACGGGCGCGGCCGCACGGGACCCGCTGAGCCGGGCGGTCCGCACGGCCGCTGAGCGGTGAGCTGACGTTCCGGCCCCCGACAGGTGGCGCGAGGTGCCCATCCGCCGCCGGGGCGCGCCGCGCCCGGGACGTGGGCGCGCCGTGTCGCCCCCCACCCCGCCCTTGCCCCACCCGGCCCCGGCCCACCTCACCCCACCCCATCCGGCAGGCCGGGTCCGGCCGATGCGGCGGCGGTGGGCCGGGTCGCCGGCCGTCCGCGCTAGGGTCCGGGTATGGGTCTCCAGCAGCTCGGCAGCGCGCGGTACGTCAGCCTCACCACGTTCCGCAAGGACGGCACGCCCGTGGCCACGCCCGTGTGGGCGGTCGCCGACGGGGGTGAGCTGTACGTGTGGACGCGCAGCGATTCGTGGAAGGTCAAGCGCATCCGCAACGACGGGCGGGTCACCGTCGCCGCGTGCGACGTGCGCGGGCGCCTGGAGGAGGGGACTCCCGTGTACGAGGGGCAAGCCCGGCTGCTCGACGACGACGGCCTGCGCCGGGTGCGCAAGCTGATGTCGCGCAAGTACACCTGGCAGTTCTGGGCGGTGGACGTGCCCGCCGCTCTGGTGCGGCGGGGCAAGCGCCCGCACACCGCGATCGCCGTCAAGCTTTGAGACTCCCGTAGCCCGCCCGTAACACGGGTGGGGTCCAATGCGGTCATGGAGACCGCGACTTCACTTGCGATCAGTCAACTCTCCGGATATTTGCGGGGGTTGACGCAGAGGCTGGATGCCGGAGCGGGCTGGTACGGGGAGTTCCTGCGTCGGGATCCGGAGGGCATGCGGGCCTGCCTGGACGGGGTGGCGATACCTCCGTGGGACGTGGTGGAGTCGCTGCTGCGGGACCTGGCGGGGGTGGGCGGCGCGGAGCTCGCGGCGCGGGAGACGGTATACGCCGCGCGGCTGCGGGCGGCAGCGGTCACCGTGTGGGACCGGCTGCCGGGGGGCGGCGAAGAACTGCGGACCCTGCTCGCGGCGGCCGCGGCCCAGCGGGCCGAATCGGAGGCCGCCCTGCGGACCCTGACCGCACGGCTCGGCGGGACCGCAGACCGGGCCCAGACCGAAGCCCTGACCCGCGAACTGTCCTGGACCCAGGACGACGTGGCCCGCGCCGCGGCCCGCCACGAGGACCTGGCGGCCCGCCTGGCCGCCCTGGAGGCCGCCCCGTCGCAGGTCGTCCCCCAGCAGCGGCCCGCACGTCCGCCCCGGCCCGCTAGCGGAACGGACCCGCGACCGGTACCTGCGCCCCGTGCGGGCGTACCCGCCGGGCCCGCCGGGGACACCGCCCCGGCGGGCACCCGGCAGGCGTCCCCGGCCGAAGCGGGTGCGGGGCCGGAGGATCCGGGCCCGCAGGCCGCGGAACCGGGGGCTGCCGCGTCCGCCCGGACCGCTGCACGGCCGGGAGCCCGGCCGCAGGACGGGGCCGGCGGGGCCGACGAGGGCGCGACGGCGGTGCTGCCGCCCGTCGGGCGGGCCGAGGGACGGTGGCTGCGCGGGGCGCGGCGGGTCGGGGGTGCCCGGTACGCCGGGACGGCGGCTTCCGAGCCCCTGGCGTTCACCCCGCCTCCCGGCCACCCGGACGCCCACGCCCCGGGTGGGCCGGGCAGCCCGGAAGCCCGTCCCGCCCCGCGCGGTGCCCGGTTCGGCCCGCCGAAGGCCGCACCCGAGCCGCAGCCCGAGCCGCAGCCCGAGCCCGCGGCCGTACCGGAGGCCGCGCCCGAGCCCGCGCCACCGCCCGGCAGGCCGCGGGCCGTCGCCGCCGAACTGCTCGCCCTGCGCGCGCAGGGGCGTACTGGTGAGGCGCACGCCCTGCTCTGCCAGGCCGCGGCCTGGCCCGCCGGACAGTTGCCCGCCCTGGCCGCCGAACTCGCCCGCGCGGGGCTCACCGCCGACTGGGCCACCCTGCTCTGGGAAGCGGCTTCGCTGCCGCCCGAACGGCTCGCGGCCGCCGCAGCGGCCCTCGGCGACGCCGGCCGGGAGGCCGACCGTGACGCCCTGTTGCGTCAGGGCGTCGCCCGCCCCTCCGCCGAGGTCGCGGACGCGGCCCTCGCGCTCGGCGCGGCCGGCCGGAACCGGGAGGCCGACGCCCTGCTCGGAGCCTTCGTGCGGGTCCGCACCGCGGAGGAGGCCGCCGCCCTGGCCCGGTACGACCCGCGGTGGCTCGCCCCCCGTCTGCTCCAGGCGGCCGGTTTACTCTCCGGCGCCCGCCACCGCGACCTCCTGCACGCCCTGCGGGTGGCCGGCATCGTCGCCACCTAGTACTCCAGCAGGATCCTACGGTCTGACCTGCGGGTTTCGCGGGGCGGCTGGAGTGCAGCGGCTCGCGGAGCGGTCAGGGGCAGGAGCGTAAGCGGCCACCCCAAGGGGCCGCAACGCCCGTCGATGACCGCGCTTGCGGCGGTGGGCTCCACGGTCTCCCTTGCGGTACGGGTGAGCGTGGAGAGGCGGGCACCACGACGGAGGCCGATACGGAGGCGGGGACGGGGCCGTGTTGCGGACACCCCCCGCTTCATGTCGTCAAAGCCCCGCCTGCTGACCGCTATCGACCACCGCGCGACGTAACGTGATCGACTACTCCAACCGTGCACGGCGGTCTTGCCCCACGCTGTGGCGAGGCCTACGTTCTACTCCCTACGCACTCCGTCTACGTGCGTAGAACCGGCGTTCCCGTCGCAAGGAGCAGCTCATGGCCCAAGTCGTCCGCGCCGCGCTGGTCCAGGCCACCTGGACCGGAGACACCGAATCGATGATCGCCAAGCACGAGGAGTACGCCCGTCGGGCCGCCGCCGAAGGCGCGAAGATCATCGGCTTCCAGGAAGTGTTCAACGCCCCCTACTTCTGCCAGGTTCAGGAGCCCGAGCACTACCGCTGGGCCGAGGCCGTCCCCGACGGCCCGACCGTCCGCCGCATGCAGGACCTCGCCCGCGAGACCGGGATGGTCATCGTCGTCCCCGTCTTCGAGCTGGAGAGCGAGGGCTTCTACTACAACACCGCCGCCGTCATCGACGCCGACGGCAGCTACCTCGGCAAGTACCGCAAGCACCACATCCCGCAGGTCAAGGGCTTCTGGGAGAAGTACTACTTCCGCCCGGGCAACCTGGGCTGGCCCGTCTTCGACACCGCCGTCGGCCGGATCGGCGTCTACATCTGCTACGACCGCCACTTCCCCGAGGGCTGGCGCCAACTGGGCCTGGCCGGAGCCCAACTGGTCTACAACCCGTCCGCCACCCACCGTGGCCTCTCCGCCTACCTGTGGCAGCTGGAGCAGCCCGCCGCGGCCGTCGCCAACGAGTACTTCATCGCGGCCATCAACCGGGTCGGCCAGGAGGAGTACGGCGACAACGACTTCTACGGCACCAGCTACTTCGTTGACCCGCGCGGCCGGTTCGTCGGCGACGTCGCCAGCGACAAGGAGGAAGAACTCCTCGTCCGCGACCTCGACTTCGACCAGATCAAGGAGGTCCGCGACCAGTGGGCCTTCTACCGCGACCGTCGCCCCGACGCCTACGGAGGGCTCGTACAGCCGTGACCGACCCCACCCCGCTCCACCACCGCCATCGCACCGTCCTGCCCGACTGGCTCGCGCTCTACTACGAGAACCCCATCGAGCTCACCCACGGCGAGGGGCGCCATGTCTGGGACGCCGACGGCAAGCGCTACCTCGACTTCTTCGGCGGCATCCTCACCACGATGACCGCCCACGCCCTGCCCGAGGTCACCAAGGCCGTCGCCGAGCAGGCCGGGCGGATCATCCACTCCTCCACCCTGTACCTCAACCGGCCGATGATCGAGCTGGCCGAGCGGGTCGCCGCCCTGTCCGGCATCCCCGACGCCCGCGTCTTCTTCACCACCTCGGGCACCGAGGCCAACGACACCGCCCTGCTCCTGGCGACGACGTACCGGCGCTCCAACCAGATCCTGGCGATGCGCAACAGCTACCACGGCAGGTCCTTCTCCACGGTCTCCGTGACCGGCAACCGCAGCTGGTCGCCGACCAGCCTCTCACCGCTGCAGACGTACTACGTCCACGGCGCCGTCCGCACCCGCGGCCCCTTCGCCCACCTCGACGACACCGCCTTCACCGCCGCGGCCGTCGCCGACCTCCAGGACGTACTGGGCCAGGCCCGCGGGGGTGTGGCCGCGCTCATCGCCGAACCGGTTCAGGGCGTCGGGGGCTTCACGTCCCCGCCCGACGGCCTGTACGGAGCCTTCCGCGAGGTCCTCGACCGCCACGGCATCCTCTGGATCAGCGACGAGGTGCAGACCGGATGGGGCCGCACCGGCGACCACTTCTGGGGCTGGCAAGCCCACGCCCAGAACGGCCCGCCGGACATCCTCACCTTCGCCAAGGGCATCGGCAACGGCATGTCCATCGGCGGCGTCGTCGCCCGCGCCGAGGTGATGAACTGCCTGGACTCCAACTCCATCTCCACCTTCGGCGGCTCGCCCGTCACCATGGCGGCCGGCATCGCCAATCTCGGCTACCTGCTGGAACACGACCTCCAGGGCAACGCCCGCCGCGTCGGCGGCCTGCTGCTGGAACGGCTGCGCGGCATTGCCGCCACCGTTCCCGCCGTACGGGAGGTCCGCGGCCGGGGCCTGATGGCGGGCATCGAGCTGACCAGGCCCGGCACGGACGAGGCCGACCCGGCCGCCGCCTCCGCCGTGCTGGAGGCCGCCCGCGAAGGCGGCCTGCTGCTCGGTAAGGGCGGTGGCTACAACACCAGCGTGCTGCGCGTCGCGCCGCCGCTCTCCCTCACCGTTGCCGAGGCGGAGGAGGGCGCCGAGATCCTCGAACGGGCACTCCGTCAAGCGAACCGGGTCGACTAGGGGGAACCACGCATGAGCAACCGCACTCTCATCAGCGGTGGCCTGGTCGTCACCGCCGCGGACGAACTCCACGCGGACGTCCTGATCGAGGACGGCCGCGTGGCGGCGCTCGCCGCGCACGGCTCCGCGGCCGCCGGGGCCTGGACGGCCGGACGCACGATCGACGCGACCGGCAAGTACGTCATCCCGGGAGGGGTCGACGCGCACACCCACATGGAGCTGCCCTTCGGCGGGACCTCCGCATCGGACACCTTCGAGACCGGGACGCGGGCCGCGGCCTGGGGTGGTACGACGACGATCATCGACTTCGCGGTCCAGTCGCAGGGGCAGTCCCTGCGGGCCGGCCTGGACGCCTGGTACGCCAAGGCCGACGGGAACTGCGCGATCGACTACGCCTTCCACATGATCGTGTCGGACGTCAACGAGCACACGCTCAAGGAAATGGACGGACTCGTCGAGGAAGGCGTGAGTTCGTTCAAACTGTTCATGGCGTATCCGGGGGTCTTCTACTCGGACGACGGCCAGATCCTGCGCGCGATGCAGCGGGCGTCCTCCAACGGCGGCCTGATCATGATGCACGCGGAGAACGGCATCGCCATCGATGTCCTCATCGAGCAGGCCCTGGCGCGCGGCGAGACCGATCCGCGCCACCACGGCGAGGTCCGCAAGGTGCTCCTGGAGGCCGAGGCCACCCACCGCGCCATCCAGCTCGCGCGGGTGGCCGGCGCCCCGCTGTATGTCGTGCACGTCTCGGCGCAGGAAGCGGTGGCGGAGCTGGCCGCCGCCCGGGACAAGGGGCTCCCGGTCTTCGGGGAGACGTGCCCGCAGTACCTGTTTCTGTCCACCGACAACCTGGCCGAGCCGGACTTCCAGGGCGCCAAGTACGTCTGCTCCACCCCGCTGCGGCCCCGGGAACACCAGGCCGCCCTGTGGCAGGGTCTGCGGACCAACGACCTCCAGGTCGTCTCCACCGACCACTGCCCTTTCTGCTTCCGCGGCCAGAAGGAACTGGGACGGGGCGACTTCTCGAAGATCCCCAACGGGCTCCCGGGCGTGGAGAACCGCATGGACCTCCTGCACCAGGCGGTGGTGGACGGCCACATCAGCCGCCGCAGGTGGATCGAGATCGCCTGCGCCACACCCGCCCGGATGTTCGGGCTCTACCCGCAGAAGGGCACTATCGCGCCGGGCTCCGACGCCGACATCGTGCTCTACGATCCGCACGCCGAGCAGGTCATCTCCGCCGAGACGCACCACATGAACGTGGACTACTCGGCGTACGAGGGCAGGCGGATCACCGGCCGCGTCGACACCGTCCTCTCGCGCGGTGAACTCGTCGTCGATCGGCGCGAGTACATCGGCCGGGCCGGCCACGGTGCCTTCGTCCACCGCTCCACCTGCCAGTACCTGTAAGGGGGCGCCGGGGCCCGCACGCCCCGGGGCCCGTACTCCCCAGCAAGGAGCACCGCATGGACTTCGGCCTCGTCCTGCAGACCGACCCGCCCGCCTCCCAGGTCATCAGCCTCATGAAGCGCGCCGAGCGCAACGGCTTCCGCTACGGCTGGACCTTCGACTCCGCCGTCCTCTGGCAGGAGCCCTTCGTCATCTACAGCCAGATCCTCGCCAACACCGCCAAGCTCCACATCGGCCCGATGGTGACCAACCCGGGCACCCGCACCTGGGAGGTCACCGCCTCGACCTTCGCGACCCTCAACGACATGTACGGCAACCGCACCGTCTGCGGGATCGGCCGCGGCGACTCCGCGATGCGGGTCGCGGGCCGCGCTCCCAACACCCTGGCCCGCCTCGGCGAGGCCATGGACGTCATCCGTGACCTCGCCGAGGGCCGCGAGGCGTCCGTCGACGGCAGCCCGGTCCGCATCCCGTGGATCAAGGACGGCAGACTCCCCGTCTGGATGGCCGCGTACGGCCCCAAGGCACTCGCGCTGGCCGGGCAGAAGGCGGACGGGTTCATCCTCCAGCTCGCCGACCCCTACCTCACCGAGTGGATGATCAAGGCGGTGCGGCAGGCCGCGGTCGAGGCGGGCCGGGACCCGTCCGCGATCACGATCTGTGTGGCGGCGCCTGCGTACGTCGGTGACGACCTGGCCCACGCCCGCGATCAGTGCCGCTGGTTCGGCGGGATGGTCGGCAACCACGTCGCCGACCTCGTCTCCCGCTACGGCGAGCACTCCGGCATGGTCCCCGACGAGCTCACCGACTACGTCAAAGCCCGCCAGGGCTACGACTACAGCCACCACGGCCGCGCCGGGAACCCGTCCACGGACTTCGTCCCCGACGAGATCGTCGACCGGTTCTGCCTGCTGGGCCCGGCCGAGGCGCACATCGAGAAGCTGCGGGCGCTGCGCGACCTGGGCGTCGACCAGTTCGCGGTCTACGACATGCACGACGCGAAGGAGTCCACGATCGACGCGTATGGCGCGCAGATCATCCCCGCCCTGAACGCTTGACCCCGCCCCCGCCGGCCCGGCCGCCGAGGCCCGGGCCGGCCGGCGGGTTCACCCGGAGGCCACCCGGTGTCCGACTCCTGTCCGACGGCGGCGGTGCGGTTTGTCGGCCGGGCGTGCTTTGCTGGAGGCATGATCGATGAGTTCCTGGCCCATGGCCTGCCCGATGTGGAAGAAGCCGTCCGCAAGGCGGCGGCGATCGAGATCATGCCGAGATTCAGGCAGCTCGCCGAGCACGAGGTCGACCAGAAGAGCGGCCCGCACGACCTGGTGACCGTCGCCGACCGCAAGGCCGAGGAACACCTCACGGCCTCCCTCACCCGACTGCTGCCCGGTTCGGTCGTGGTCGGCGAAGAAGCCGTCCACGCCGACCCCGCCGTGTACGAGGCACTGCGCGCGGACGCCCCGGTGTGGATCGTCGACCCGGTCGACGGAACCCGCCAGTTCGTGAACGGGCGACCCGGCCTTCTGCACCCTGGTCGCCCTGGCGCTGCGCGGCGAGATACTCGCTTCCTGGACCTTCGCCCCGGCGCTGGAGGAGCTCGCGACCGCCGTGCACGGGCAGGGCGCGTACGTCAACGGCCAGCGGATACGCAGCGGTTCGCCCGAGCCCGGTGCCGACCTGCGGGTCGCCACCGCCCACCCCCTCTACACCAGCGACGAGAACAAGCGCACCCTGGCCCGGCTGGACGTGCCCGGGATCGCGGCCAGGCCCTGCGGTTCGGCAGGCCTGGAGTACCTGAAGGTGGCGCGCGGGGAGATGGACGCCCTCGCCTTCACGTGGCCCTCGGCCTGGGACCACGCGGCCGGGCTGCTGTTGGTCGCCGAGTCCGGCGGAGCACAGAGCACCGTCGAGGGGGTCTCCTTCCGGGTGGACCGCGACAATGCCCTGCCGTTCGCTGTCGGACGGGACGAGGCGACCGCCGTGCGCGTCCGCGATCTGCTCCGGGGCGCGTAGGGGGTCCGGGACCGCCCGTACGTCGCCATATCCTGGGGGTGCAGGCGCCGCCGCCGGAAACGAAGGAGTCGCAAGTGCCGTCGATTTTCGATGTGGTCGTGGTGGGGGCGGGCCCCAACGGGCTGACGGCCGCCGTCGAACTGGCCCGGCGCGGCTTCTCGGTGGCCGTCTTCGAGGCCGCCGCCACGGTCGGCGGGGGAGCCCGGACCGAGGAGCTCACCCTGCCCGGCTTCCGGCACGACCCCTGCGCGGCGGTGCACCCGCTGGGCGCCGGTTCGCCGGTCTTCGCCACGATGCCGTTGAAGCGGTACGGACTGGAATGGCTGCACGCCCCGCTTCCCATGGCGCACCCCTTCGACGACGGGACGGCCGCCGTCCTCGCGCGCTCCGTTGCGGAGACGGCGGCGTCCTTCGGGCCGCGCGACGCGGGCGCCTACCGGCGCCTGGTCGGACCCTTCCTCGGCCGATGGGACACCCTGGCCCGGGACTTCATGTCCCTGCCGGACACCGCACTGCCCCGTGACCCGGTGACCCTCGCCCGCTTCGGGCTGGCCGGCCTGCCGCCCTCCACCTGGCTGCTGCGCCGCTTCCGGGACGAACGGGCGCGGGCGCTGTTCGCGGGGCTCGTGGCCCACGTCATCGCACCGCTCGGCGGGATCGGGACCGGTGGCGTCGGCCTGGTCTTCGCCCTCGCCGCCCACGCGGGCGGCTGGCCCATGGCCCGCGGCGGCTCCCAGTCGATCTCCGACGCCCTGGCCTCCTACCTGCGCGACCTCGGTGGAGCGATCCACACGGACTTCGAGGTCAAGCGGCTCGACGACCTCCCGCCCGCCCGCGCCTACGTCTTTGACACCTCGCCCACGGCGTTGGCCCGGATCGCCCGATTGGGCCGCGCCTACGACGGCTACCGGTACGGCGCCTCCGTTTTCAAGATCGACTACGCGCTGGACGGACCGGTTCCGTGGACGGCGGAGGAGCCGCGCCGCGCCGGCACCGTCCAGATCGGCCCGCGCACACGCGACATCGACGCCGCCCTGCAGCTCGCCTCGGCCGGCCGGGCCCCCCGCACGCCGTTCCTGATCACTGCCCAGCCCAGCCTGGCCGACCCCGGCCGGGCCCCCGAGGGCAAGCACGTCTTCTGGGCGTACGGCCACGTCCCCGCGGGCTGGGACGGCGACCTCACCGATGCCGTCGAGCGCCAACTGGAGCGCTTCGCCCCGGGCTTCCGCGACCGGGTCCTGGCCCGCGCCACGGCCGGACCGCCCCAGCTCGCCGCCCGCAACCCCAACTACGTCGGCGGCGACATCGCCTGCGGGGCCGCATCGGGCCTGCAGCTCCTGCTGCGCCCCCGGCTCAGCCTCTCCCCCTACACCACCGCCCACCCGGCGGTCTTCATCTGCTCCTCGGCGACCCCGCCGGGCCCGGGCGTCCACGGCATGTCCGGCCACAACGCCGCCAAGGCGGTCTGGCGCCACCTGCGCCAGACCTCCTGAGGCGCTGCCCGCCCCCCCCGAACCGTGAAAGGACTTCCGATGGTGCGCATCACACTGGTACGCGGCGACATCACCGCCGAGAAGGCCGACGCCATCGTCAACGCCGCGAATTCCTCACTGCTCGGCGGCGGCGGGGTCGACGGCGCCATCCACCGCAAGGGCGGCCCGGAGATCCTCGCCGCCTGCGAGGACCTGCGGCGCGGGCACTACGGCAAGGGACTGCCGACGGGCCGGGCCGTCGCCACCACCGCCGGCCGACTGGCCGCCGAGCACGTCATCCACACGGTGGGGCCCGTCTGGTCGCGCGAGGAGGACCGGTCGGACCTGCTCGCCTCCTGCTACCGCGAGTCGCTGCGCGTCGCCGACGAGCTGGGGGCTCGTACGGTGGCCTTCCCGGCCATCTCCACCGGTATCTACGGCTGGCCCATGGACGACGGGGCGCGGATCGCGGTCCGGACGGTCCTGGCCGCCCGCACCGAGGTCGAGGAGGCGCGCTTCGTCCTCTTCGACGCCGCCGCGTACGCCGCCTTCGAGGCCGCGGTCGGATCCTCTCTCCAGGACCCGTCCGGCGGATCGCGGCCGGGGCCCTGACCCACCGGCCCGGCCCGGAGCCGTGACCGGCCGGGCCTTCCCCGGCCCGGCGGGATCCGTCAGGCCATCGGCCGGGTCGTCCGCCGAATCGTCAGCGCGGTCGCCGCGAGGCGCCCGGCGCGGGCTTCGGATAGGTCCTGGACTGCTTCACGCTGCCGTACGCGAAGCTCGACTCGATCGAGGCGATGCCCGGGATGGCATGGATGCGGTGGCGCACCAGGGCCTCGTAGGCCTCCAGGTCCTCGATGACGACTCTGAGCAGGTAGTCGCTGCTCCCCGCCATCAAGTAGCAGTCCTGGATGTGCTCGATGCCGGCCACGTGCTCCTCGAAGAGCCGCACCGCCTCCGCCGTGTGCCGCTCCAGCCGGATCCGGACGAAGACGGTCACCGGCAGCCCGTAGGCGACCTGGTCGACCATGGCCGTGTAGCCGCGGATCAGGCCCGCCTCCTCCAATCGCCGGACCCGGCGCAGGCAGGGTGACGGGGACAGCCGGACGCGGTCGGCCAGTTCCTGGTTGGAAAGGCGCCCGTCCGTCTGCAATTCCCGGATGATCTGCAGATCGACTGCGTCCATGGCCCCTCCTTGGCAGATCCTGCCCCAAACGTATGTCCGAGAGGCAGAACTGGCAATCGGCTGCCCCGGCAAAAGCTCTAGCGTTGCCCGTGAGCGGGCCGGACCGGCCCGTGTTCCAGAGGCTGGAGTGGATCCCTTGGTCGCGACGCACACCACCCGGGCGACCCTGCCTCCCGATGCGGCGGGCCCGCGTGCCGGACACCCCGGCCGGCGCGGGCTCTCCCCCCAGGCCCAGGGCATGCTGGCCCTGCTGGTGACGGTCTCGATCTGGGCCGCGTTCGCGCTCAGCGCCCGCGCCCTGAGCGGTTCCTCGCTGCTGCCGGCCGATGCGGCCCTGCTGCGGTTCGGCCTGCCTCCCGTCCTCCTCCTCCCCGCCCTGTGGCGGCGCCGCCGCGCCATCGCCGCGGTGCGGCCGGGCCCCGCGCTGAAGATCGTCTGTGGTGCCGGGGTGCCCTTCTTCCTGGCCGCGATGCACGGCGGAGCCCTGACCTCCGCGGCCTTCGTCGGGTCCATCGTCCCCGGCATGGTCCCGCTCTTCGTGTCCCTGATCATGATCCGGCGCGGTCACGGCGTGCCCAGGGGCACCCAGGCGATCGGCCTCGCCCTGATCGCGGCCGGTGTCATCGCCCTGGTCTGGCGCTACGTCGTCCCCGTGGACACGGACGTCCTCGCCGGCTCCGGCATCCTCCTGGTCGCGAGCGGCCTGTGGGCCCTCTACACGGTGGGGCTGCGCGAGGTGGACCTCGATCCCGTCGGCTCGATCGGACTGCTCTGCCTGCCCTCCTTCGCGATCATCGGGCTCCTCGTCCTGACCGGCGTCCTGCCCACCGGGATCGCGCACGCCGCGGGTGCAGACATCGCCCTGTTCCTGGTCGTGCAGGGCCTCGGCGTGGGGCTGTGCGCGGGCCTGCTCTACGCCTTCGCGATCCGCCGCCTCGGCGCCGAACGCAGCTCCGCCGTCGGCAGCCTCAGCCCCGTCGCGGTGGTCCTCCTCGCCATCCCCCTGCTCGGCGAATCACCCACCGCCGCCGTCCTGGCCGGCGTCCCCCTGATCACCGCCGGCGTCGTCCTCGCCAACCGCCGCCCCCGCCCCCGACCCGAGGTCCCCGCAGATGCTTGAGCTCCTTCCCACGCCGCCCACCGACCCGCTGTGGGACCTGACCTACGAGTTCGGCGGCGACGAGCGGCCCGAACGCCTGAACCTGGTCCTCGGCGTCTACCGGGACCAGACCGGCACCACCCCGGTCATGGCCGCCGTCCGCGAGGCCGAGATACGGCTGGCGCAGCTCTCGGAGTCCAAGGAGTACCGAGGGCTCTCCGGCAACACCGCCTTCAACCGGTCCCTGCTGGACCTGGTGCTGGGCCCGGACGGGCCCGTCGAGCGGGCCGCGGCCGTCCAGACCGTCGCGGGCTCCGGCGCGCTGCGGCTGCTCGCCGACCTGATCCACCGCACCCGGCCTGGCGCCACGGTGTGGATCAGCGACCCGGCCTACGTCAACCACCGGCCCATCCTGGAGGCCGCCGGGCTGACGGTGCGCACCTACGGGTGGCGGGACGCCGAGGGCGGCTTCGACACGGCCGGAGTGCTGCGGGAGCTGGCCGGCGCCGGGCGCGACGACGTCGTCCTGCTCCAGGGGTGCTGCCACAACCCCTCGGGGGTCGACCCGCTGCTGGACGACTGGGAGGCGCTGGCCGAGTCGGCCGAGCGCGGCGGCTGGGTGCCCTTCGTCGACCTCGCCTACCACGGGCTCGGCGACGGGCTGGAGGGCGACCTGCTGGCCACTCGGATGCTGGCGGCCCGGGTGCCCGAGATGCTGATCGCCGTGAGCTGCTCGAAGAACTTCGGCCTCTACAGCGACCGCGTCGGCTGCGCCATGGTGCTCGGGACCTCGGGGCGGGCCGTGCGGCACGCCGAGACGGCCCTGCAGAACGCGGCCCGGACCCTGTACTCGATGCCGCCCGAGCACGGCGCCGCCGTCGTGACCACGATCCTGCAGGACGAGGAGCTGCGGGCCTCCTGGCGGGCGGAGCTGGACGTCATGCGCGGCCGGATCACGGCCAACCGGGCGGACCTGGCCGGGCACCTCACCGCGCTCGGCTGCACGGAGCAGGCGCGCTCGCTGGCCCGACAGAAGGGCATGTTCTCGATGCTGGCGCTGACCCCGCACCAGATGCTGCGGCTGCGCAGGCAGTACGCCATCTACGGGACGACCTCGGGGCGGATCAACATCGCCGGCATCCCGGCCCACCGGATCCCGTGCCTGGCCCGGGGGATCGCAGGGGTCCTGGACACGGTCGAACCTCGCCCGCGCGAACTGGCCTGAGGTCGCTGCCCGGCGCTTCCGCAGGCGGGGGCGGTCGGCGCTTCGCGCGCTGCGCCGCCCCTTGGCGCGCACCCGGCCTGAGGGTCCCCGAATGCCCCGGGACGACTCGCCGGACGTACGCTGGAAGCGATTCGCGTCGCGCTCCGCACGAGGCCGGCGGGAGGTGTGGGCATGACCGCAGCGCCGGATTTCCGGGTCGCCCGAGGGCCCGGCGCCACCGTATGGGCACCCGAGACCGTCACGGCCGACCCCTACAACGCCCAGACCCCCTCGGCCGCGCTGGCCGAGCCCGTCACCCCCGTGGCCGCCTTCTTCGTACGCGACCACTTCGGCATCCCGCCCACCGGCGCCGGACGGTGGCGCCTGCACGTCGGTGGCGCCGTGGCCACCGCTTTCTCCATTGGCCGTGAAGAGCTCCTCGCGCTGGAGCACCGCGCGCTCGACGTCGTCGTGGAATGCGCGGGGAACGGCCGGAGCCTGATGCGGCCCGCCCCGCCCGGCCTGCCCTGGAGCCAGCGGGCGGTGGGCTGCGCGCGCTTCGAGGGCGTGCCCTTCCGCCTGCTCGCGGACCGCGCCGGGATCGACCCGGAGGCCGTCGAGGTCGTCTTCACCGGAGCGGATTCCGGCACCGTGCACGGCCGCCGCACCCCCTTCGAACGCAGCCTCCCGCTCGGCGTGGCCCGCCACCCGGACACCCTCCTCGCCACCCGCATGAACGGTGAGCCGCTCACCCCCGAGCACGGCGCCCCGGTCCGCCTCGTGGTTCCCGGCCGGTACGCCGTCGCGGATGTGAAGTGGCTGGTCGGGGTGCGGGTCGTGACCGCCCCCTTCGGCGGGGTCTTCCAGGCCGAGGAATACCTCTACACCGCCGCGCGCGGTACCCCCGAAGGCCCCGTGACGACCCTGCGGGTCAAGTCGCTCATCACCGAGCCGGCCCCGGACGAGGACCTGCGCCGGGGCCGTGCGGTCGTGGTCCGGGGCCATGCCTGGTCGGGCGGCGGGGTGCCCGTGTCCAGGGTCGAGGTCCGGGCCGAGCACCAGGACGAGGCCGGCGACCCGGACCACGTCCGGGGCTGGCACGAAGCCGTCCTCTCACCACCGGCCGGCCCCTACGCCTGGACCGGCTGGACCTACCGGTGGACCCCGCAGCAGCCGGGACCCTACCGGCTGCTGTCCCGTGCCACCGACGCCCGCGGCGTCGCACAGCCGCTGCAGGCCCCGTGGAACGCCCATGGCTACGGCTGCAACCCCGTGGCCTCCGTCGAGGTGGTGGTCGTATGAGTCGCGTGAACGGTTCCGGGGCGGCGATCGAGGCCCTCGCCACCCCGTCGTTGGGGGACACCAGCTACCTGCTCGTCAGCGGTGACGAGGCCGCCCTCGTCGACCCGCAGCGGGACGTCTGGGAGGTGGTGGACTCCTGCGCCGCCCGGCGGGTCCGGATCCGTTACGTCCTGGAGACGCACGTGCACAACGACTACGTCTCGGGCGCGCTGGAGGTCCGGGCGGCCACCGGTGCCACCGTCGCCGGGCCGGCCCGCGCCCCGTACGCCTTCGACCACCTGCCCCTGGCCGAGGACGACGAGATCCGCGTCGGCGACGCGACCGTGCGCGCCGTGGAAACCCCGGGTCACACCGCCGAGCACACCTCCTACCTGGTCTTCGACGACACGGACCGGGCCCCGTCCGCCGTCTTCACCGGAGGCAGTCTCCTCGTCGGTAGTGCCGGCCGGACCGACCTGTCGGGAAGCGGCCGTACGGAGGAACTCGCCCGGGCCCAGTACCGGACGCTGCGCCGCCTCGCCCTGCTCCCCGACGGCACCCGCGTGCTACCGACGCACGGCGCGGGCAGTTCCTGCGCGGCCGGCCCGGTGTCGGGGGAGCGGACCAGCACGGTCGGCGCGGAGCGGCGCAGCAACCCCGTGCTGACCGCCCAGGACGAGGAAGAGTTCGTCCGGGGACGGATGTCGGGACTGCCCCCGTACCCCGCCTACTACCGCCACATGGCGCCGGTCAACCGGCACGGGCCGCAGGTCCTCGGCGGCCCGCCCGTCCTCCGGCCGCTCACCCCGGCCATGGTCGAGGGGCTCGCCGGCGGTGGCGCCCAGATCGTCGACGGGCGCGACCGGGCGGCCTTCGCCGCGGGCCACCTGCCCGGCTCGATCTGCGACGAGCTCGACGAGCGCTTCGCGAGCCTGGTCGGCGAGGTCGTGCCCTTCGGTACGCGACTGGTCCTCGTGCTGCCCGAACCGGCCGGGGACGCCGCCCACGAGGCGATGGTCCAGCTCCTGCGGATCGGTTACGACGATGTCGCCGGGTACCTCGCGGGAGGTGCCGACGCCTGGGCGGCGGCCGGCCGTCCGCTGCGCGCCTTCCGCACCGCGGACGCGGCCGCCCTGGTCGGGGACCTCGACCGCAGGCGGGTGCTCGACGTGCGGCCGGAGCGCCCCGAGGGCGGCATCCCCGGCTCCCTGGCCGTGCCCCTCGCCGAACTGCCCCGCAGGATCGGCGAGCTGCCCCGGGACCGGGAGATCTGGGTGGTGTGCGGCAGCGGCCGCCGGGCGGCCGTCGCGGCGGGTCTGGTCGACCGGGCGGGGATCCCGGTGACCGCAGTGATCAGTGGCGGGGTGCAGGAGCTGCTGGCGCATGCGTGACGGACGGCGTCCCGGGCCTGCGGTCGGGAGGCCGGACGGCCCCGCGGCGCGGTTTCCCGCCGCTCCCGCGGAGGTAGGGCTCCATACCAGCCCCTTCCGGAGGACACAGAGCCCGGCGCCGATCGCTCGGATAGGGTGAATCGGTAGGAATCGGGCCCCCGGGGTGAGGTCGGTGTGGACACTTTCCAGTCGACGAGCGAGGTGCCGGACCCGCCGGCGGCGGCTGTCGGCTACGCGGGCGTACTCCGCGAGCTGCTGCCGATCGCCCTGTGGCGGGAGGACGCCGACGGGCGCGTCGTCGAGTGGTCGCTGGCCGCCCAGGACCTGCTCGGGCACCGCCCCGAGGACATCCTCGGCCGCGCGGGAGCCTCCGTCCTGGTCCCCGAGGCCAACCAGGAGCTCGCCGACCAGCTGACGCGCCGCGTCCAGGCGGGCGAGACCGTCGTCGGGACCCTCCCCGTACGCCACCGCGACGGCCACCGGGTCGTCATGGAGATGTGGATCGTCCCCGCCGTCGACGCCTCCGGGCGCATGGGGGCCATGCTCATCGCCGTGGAGACCTCCGAGGTCCTCCACATGCGCGACTCCCTCGCCGCCCTCCAGAGCCTGTTCACCCAGTCGCCCATCGGCCTCGCCACCCTCGGCCCCGACCTGCGCTTCCTCCGGGTCAATGACGCGCTCGCCCGGATGAACGGCGTCTCCGCCGCCGAGCACCTCGGCAAACGCCTCACCGAAGTGGTCCCCGGGGTCAATGCCGCGGCCCTGGAGGCGACGATGCGGCAGGTGCTCGACCGGGGCACCGCCGTCGTCGACGTCCGCCGCACCGGCCGGACCCCCGCCGACCCCGAGCACGACCGCACCTGGTCCTGCTCCTACGCCCCCCTCCTGGACGGCTCCGGCCGGCCCCTCGGCCTGATCGCCTCCCTCATCGACATCACGGAGAGCCAGCAGGCCCAGGCCGAGGCCGAGCTGGCCCAGCACCGCCTCGCCCTGCTCGCGGAGGCGGGCACCCGCATCGGCACCACCCTGGACCTGCGCCAGACTGCCCAGGAGATCGTGCAGCAGTTGGTCCCGCAGCTCTCGGACTCCGCCGACGTACAGCTCCTGGAGTCCGTCCTCGGCCCCGACGAAGGCGCGGCACCCGCGGCCTCCACCCGCGGCCTCCTGCGCCGCCTGGCGGCGCAGTTCCCCGACCCGACCGCCCCCACCGCGCAACTCGCCGCCGGCCAGACCTTCCAGATCCCCGCCGGCACCGTCTACGAGCAGGTCATCACCGCGGGCCGGCCGATGAACCTCTACGTCTCCGACATCCCGGCACTGATCACCTCCCCGCGGGCCGACGCCCTGCGGGCCTACCTGGCCACCCTCGGCTCGGCCCGCCTGGTCCCGCTCGTCGCCCGCGGCACCGTCCTGGGCACCGTCACCGTCACCCGGACACGCGAGCGCGAGCCCTTCGACGAGCAGGACTGCGTCCTGGTCGACGAGCTCGTCGCCCGGGCGGCCCTCAACATCGACAACGCCCGCATGTACACCCGCCAGCGCCAGGCCGCACTCACCCTCCAGCGCAGCCTCACCAACAGCGCCCTGCCCGAGGTCCCCGGCCTCGAACTCACCGGCCGCTACCTGCCCGCCAGCGACCACGACGTCGGCGGTGACTGGTTCGACGCCATCCCGCTGCCCGGCGGGCGGACCGGTCTCGTCATCGGGGACGTCATGGGCCACGGCATCCACGCGGCGGCCGTCATGGGGCAGCTGCGCACCGCCGTACGGACCCTCGCGCGCCACGGCGTACCCCCCGCACAGCTGCTCCGCTCCCTCGACGCCGTCGTCGCCGACCTGGGTGAGGACGAGATGGCGACCTGCGTGTACGCCGTCCACCACGCGGCGTCCGGCGCCTGCGTGATCGCCCGTGCCGGCCACCCGCCGCCCGCCGTCGTCGCCACCGACGGGGCGGTGACCTTTCTCCACGGCCGGCCCGGGACGCCCCTGGGCGTCGGCGGACGCGACTTCCGTACCGAGGAGGTGCACCTGGCCCCCGACAGCCTGCTCGTCCTCTACACCGACGGGCTCATCGAGGCCCGGGACCGCGACCTCGACCAGGGCATGGAACAGCTCGCACAGGCCCTGCACGGCGCGGAGCAGCCCCTGGAGGGACTGTGCGACCAGATCCTGCGGCGGCTGCTCCCGTGCGCCCAGGAGGACGACGTGGCGATGCTCCTGGCCCGCTCCCGGTCTCCCCGCCCACCTGCCGGCTGACGGCCGTCCGCCGGGCTCACCAGGCCATGTCCTCCAGCGCGTCCAGATCCGGCGGCTCCGGCGGCTGTGGATCCGAGCCCCCGGTCAGCGGCAGCTCGGCCCAGATCACCTTCCCGCGGTCGGTGTAGCGGGTGCCCCACCGTTCGGCGTACTGCGCGACGAGGAACAGCCCGCGTCCGCCCTCGTCGGTGGTGGCCGCGTACCGCAGGTGCGGGGAGGTGTTGCTGCTGTCGGACACCTCGCAGATCAGGCTCCGGTCACGCAGCAGACGTACTCCGACCGGCGCGCTCCCGTAACGGATCGCGTTGGTGACCAGTTCGCTCAGGATCAGCTCCGCGGCGAAGGCGCTGTCCTCCATGCCCCACTCGACGAGCTGCGCCGAGCCGGCGTTGCGCACCCGGGAGACGGCCGAGGGCTCACCGGGGACCTCCCATTCGGCGATCCGGTCCGCCTCCATCCGCCGGGTGTCCGCGATCAGCAGGGCGATGTCGTCGCTGGGCACCGGGAAGAGCATCGTGGCCAGCACGTCCGAGCAGGCCTCGTCGGGGGTGCGGCCGCGCCGCGACAGCGCGTCGGTGAGCAGCCGCAGCCCGGTGTCGAAGTCCCGGTCGCGGTCCTCGACCAGGCCGTCGGTGAACAGTGCGAGCCGGCTCCCCTCGGGCAGCTGGAACTCGACCGCCTCGAAGGGCATCCCGCCCACCCCGAGCGGCAGCCCGGCCGGCAGCTCGGGGAACTCCACCCGGCCGTCGGGGTGGACCAGCGCGGGGCCGGGATGCCCGGCGCTGGCCATCCGGCACCGCCCGGAGACCGGATCGTAGACCGCGTAGAGACAGGTGGCACCGGTGACGGCGGAGGCAGGCTCGGCCGCGCCGTCGGGCCCGGCGTCCTCCTGGCCGGCCCCGCCGCCGTTCCCGTCCGGGTCCCCAGCCCCGTTCCCGCCGCCCTCCCCGGTCTCGTCCTGGTCGATCCGGTTGATCAGCTCGTCCAGGTGTCCCAGCAGCTCGTCGGGCGGTAGGTCCAGGGTGGAGAAGTTGTGCACCGCGGTCCGCAGCCGGCCCATGGTGGCCGCGGCGTGCACCCCGTGCCCGACGACGTCGCCCACGACCAGCGCCACGCGGGCTCCCGGCAGCTGGATCACGTCGAACCAGTCGCCTCCCACCCCTGCCGTCGCGGGCAGGTAGCGGTGGGCGACGTCCACGGCGCTCTGGTCGGGCAGGACCCGGGGCAGCAGGCTGCGCTGGAGGGTCACCGCCATCGCGTGCTCGCGGGTGAAGCGGCGGGCGTTGTCGATGGAGACGGCCGCCCGCGTACCCAGCTCCTCCGCGAAGGACAGGTCCTCCTCGTCGAACGGCTCCGGGGTGTCGGCGCGCCAGAAGTTGGCCATGCCCAGGACCACTCCGCGGGCCTGGAGGGGAACCGAGATCAGCGAGTGCAGGCCGTAGTCGAGGGCCATGCGGGTGCCCTGGGAGTCCTGGGCCCGCCAGCCCATGGCCGCGTTCAGGTCGGCCGCCAGCACTGCGTGCCCGGCGTCCAGGGCCGCGGCCATCGGAGCCGTCGGCACCTCGAACCGGATGAGGTCACCGACCGGCTGGAGCGGCGAGTCGGTCCGCACGCCGGTGACGGCCGCGCGGCGCATCTCGGTGTACACGCCGCCGACGGAGGGCTCGTCACCACGGAGCACGGGCTCCAGCAGCTCCACCGTCACGAAGTCGGCGAAGCGCGGTACGGCCACCTCCGACAGCTCCTCGGCGGTCCGCGCCACGTCCAGCGTGGTGCCGATCCGCACGCCCGCGTCGTACAGCAGCTGGAGGCGGCTGCGGGCGACCTCGGCCCGGCCGGAGACCGAGGCGAGCTCCGTCGTGTCGCGCAGGGTCACCACGCGGCCGGCCGGCCGGCCCGCGTAGGCCATGGTGGGCCGTACGTTGACCGCGAGCAGCCGGTCGCCCGCCAGGTGCACGTGGTCGGTCACGACACGGCCGGAGGCGAGCAGCTCGGTGGTGCGGGGGTCGAGGCCCAGGTCGCCGACGCGGCGCTCCTCGGCGTCCCGGGGGAGGTCGAGGAGCCGGCGGGCCTCGTCGTTGGCCAGGAGGAGCCGCTGGTCGTTCCCGATGATCAGAACGCCCTCGCGCACGGCGTGCAGAACGGCCTCGTGGTGTTCGTTCATCCGGGTCATCTCGGCGGCGCCCAGACCCCGGGTCTGCCGCAGCAGCCGCCGGCTGACCAGGGCGGCCCCGGCCGTGCCGAGCAGCAGACCGGCCGCCGTGGCGCCCACCAGGAGGGGGAGCTGCCCCTCCACCGCGTGGGAGACGTTCTCGACCTCTATGCCGGTGCCGACCAGGCCGACCACGGTGCCGTCCGCGTTGCGCACGGGGACCACGGCCCGTACGGCGTCACTCGGCTGGCCCTGGAAGACCTGGGTGAAGGACTCTCCGGCGGCGGCACGGGAGACGTCCGAGGCGCGCTGGCCGATCAGCTCGGGCCGCGGATCGGTGTAGCGGACCCCGCGGAGGTCCATCACCGCGATGAAGTCGAGGCCGGCCGCTTTGCGGGCGGACTCGGCCAGCGGCTGGAGCGCGGCGGTCGGATCCCGGGACATCAGCGCCTCCGGGAGGCCGGGGGCGTGTGCGAACGCCTCGGCGGCGGCCAGCGAGCGGTTGCGGGCGTCACGCTGGCTGTCGTAGCGGGCCTGGAAGACCAGCGCCAGCGCCGCGGCGGTGATCAGCAGTACCACGATCACCGCCTGGAGGGCGAAGACCTGACCGGCGACGCTGTGCGCCCCCCGGGACAGGCGCGCGGACATGCGCGAACCCCATCCGGTCGGCTGTCGACCAAAACGTCCGGTCATGAGCCCTTTCTAACACTGTCGCGGGGTTTGGGCGTGGCCGGGCGGCGGAGCCGACCGGGGCCGCTCGCCGTCCGTCCTCGCGGCCGGCCGGGAGGACGGCGGGCACGTGTGCGGGTCCTCCGGCCGGCGCAACGTCCGAGGCCCGGCACCCCGGGCAGGGGGCCGGGCCTCCGGGCCGGGCGGGTCAGAGGACGTCGGCGGCGATGTTCGCCGCGACCTGCTCCAGTAGGGGACCCGCGTTCGGAATGGACTTGGCCGGGTCGGGCTCCAGGTCCGTCAGCGGGTACGCCTTGCGGATGCCCGCCCCCTGGAGGGCTTCCCGCCCCAGCAGCAGCCGCCCGCAGACCGCCACGACCGGCTTGCCCGCGGCGCGCGCGGCCGCCGCGACCCCCGCCGGGGCCTTGCCGTGCAGGGTCTGTTCGTCCAGCGAGCCCTCACCGGTGATGACGAGCGTGGCCCGCTCCAGTGCCGGAGCGAAGCCCAGCACCTCCAGCATCAGTTCGATGCCGGGACGGAAGCTCGCGCCCAGCAGCAGGGCACCGTAGCCGATGCCGCCCGCGCCTCCCGCGCCCGGGGAGGCGGCGAGCTCGGCGGCCTTCGGGCCGATCGACTTCTCCAGTACCTGCGCGTAGTGGGCCAGCGCCGCGTCCAGCGTCGCCACGTCGTCCGGCGAGGCGCCCTTCTGCGGACCGTAGACCGCCGCGCAGCCCTTCGGGCCGGTCAGCGGGTTGTCCACGTCGCTGGCCAGGACGAAGTCGACCTCCGCGAAGCGCGGGTCCACGCCCGACAGGTCGGCCGAGGCCAGATCGGCCAGCGCGCCGCCGCCCGGACCGACCGGTTCGCCGTTCGCGTCCAGGAACACCGCACCGAGGGCCGCCAGCATGCCGGCGCCGCCGTCCGTGGTGGCGCTGCCGCCGACGCCGAAGACGATCGAGCGGGCGCCCGCGTCCAGTGCGGCCTTGAGGACCTCGCCCGATCCGTACGTGGTCGCCGTCAGCGGCGCGAAGGTGCCCGCCGGCAGCAGCTGGAGGCCGGAAGCCTCCGCCATCTCGACCACCGCAGTGCCTCCGCGCAGCGCGAAGGCGGCCGTGACCTGCTCGCCGAGGGGCCCGGTGACCCGTACCTCCCGGCGTTCGAAACCTGCCGCCACGGCGGCCGCGACCGTGCCGTCGCCGCCGTCCGCGACCGGGAGGGTCTCGACCTCCACGTCCGGTACGGCCCTGCGAAGGCCGGCCGTCACCCGCTCCGCGACCTGAACGGCCGTGAGCGAGCCCTTGAATTTGTCCGCGGCGATGAGCACGCGCGCGGCCTCAGTTACTGCTCCGTCCGTCACCTTGCTATCCCTTGCTATCGAACAGTGCAGTCGCGCCGCCATGAGCTTATCCGGAGGATCCTCCTATGCCCATGAGTGGCATGGGCCACACCCGGCGCGCCATGCGCTTAAAGAGGGACATTCGCCTGCATAGTGTGGCCGCATGAGCGCCGAATCACTGGAACAGCCACGTCCGGACACCCCGGGAGGCAGCCCCGGCAGTCCCGTGGACGGCGCCCCCGACCGCACCATCGTCACCGTCGGCGTGATCGCCGTGCTGGCCGTCGTCGCCTGGGCGGCCCTCGCCGGAGACTCCTTCGACGCCGTGTCGAGCACGGCGCTGACCTGGGTCCTAGACAACTTCGCCTGGCTGTTCGTGATCGCCGCCGACGTCTTCCTCGTCATGTGCGTGGTCCTCGCGATCAGCCGCTTCGGCCGGATCCGGCTCGGCGCGGACGACTCCGAGCCCGAGTTCACCAACCTCTCGTGGATCGCGATGATGTTCAGCGCGGGCATGGGCATCGGCCTGATGTTCTACGGCGTGGGGGAGCCGCTGACCCACTACCTCACCCCGGCCCCCGCCTCCGGAGCAGCCCCGCGCACCGGCGAGGCCGCCCTCGCGGCCATGGAGTACTCCTTCTTCCACTGGACCCTCACCCCCTGGGCCATTTACGGCATCGCCGGACTCGCCCTCGCCTACGCGACCTTCCGCAAGGGCCGCGGCAACCGGCTCAGCTCCGCCTTCGTCCCCCTCATCGGCCGGGAGCGGGCCGACGGCGCCCCCGGCAAGGCCATCGACCTGCTCGCCGTCTTCGCGACCGTCTTCGGCACCGCCACCAGCCTCGGCCTCGGCGCGCTCCAGGTCTCCAAGGGCCTCAGCCTCACCACCGGGATCGAGGACTCCACCACCGTCGAGCTGGTCATTATCTGCTCGCTCTCGGCGGCCTTCGTGATCTCCGCCTTCTCCGGCCTGCACAAGGGCGTGAAGTGGCTGAGCACCAGCAACATCGTGCTCGCCGCCGTCCTGATGCTCTTCGTCTTCCTGCTCGGGCCCACCGTCTACATCCTCGACGTCATCCCCTCCAGCGTCGGCGGCTACCTCAGCGAGCTGGTGCCCATGGCCACCCGTACCGGCGCCTTCACCGACAGCGCCTGGCTCGGCGCCTGGACGATCTTCTACTGGGCGTGGTGGCTGTCCTGGGCACCCTTCGTCGGCACCTTCATCGCCCGCATCTCACGGGGCCGCACCATCCGCGAGTTCCTCATCGGCGTGCTGCTCGTGCCCAGCGGAGCCACCGTCGTCTGGTTCTGCGTGATGGGCGGTACCGCCATCCGCCTCGACTCCACCGGGGCCGTCGACTTCGCGGCCGCGCTGAAGGAGGGCACCGAGGCCTCCCTCTTCGCGATGCTGGACGCGCTGCCGCTGTCCACGCTCACCTCCTGGGTTGCCATGGCCCTCGTCATGACCTACTTCGTGACCAGCGCCGACTCCGCCTCGCTCGTCATGGGATCCCTCACCAGCCGGGGCTCCCTCCACCCGCCCACCTGGCTCGTCGTCACCTGGGGCGTCCTGATGGCCGCCGTGGCCGCCGTGCTCCTCGTCGCCGGCGGCCTGAAATCCCTGCAGACCGCCACCATCCTGGTCGCGCTGCCCTTCGTCGTCGTCATGCTGCTGCTCTGCTGGGCGCTGCTCAAGGAGGTCCGGGAGGACCCCGGTGCGGGTCCCGCCCGCCACCATCCCCTGCACGGCGTACGGGACGCGGTCCGGGCCATGGTCGGCGACGCCGTCAGCGAGCAGGGCAGCGGCGGCCACCACCGCCACTTCCGCCTGCGCCGTGTCGCGCAGTCCCGGGGCGGGGGCCCGGAGGACGGCCCCGGTGCGGGACCGGGGCCGGGAGTCTGACGGGCGGCCCCTCGGTAGGGTGGCCGGGTGACCACCACGGATGACTTCGCCACGTACATCGCGAGCCTGCCCCGGGTGCTGGCCGGTGCGGCCGCCCTCTACCGGGACGCCGAGGGCCGGGTGCTGCTCGTCGAGCCCAACTACCGCGAGGGTTGGGCCCTGCCGGGCGGCACCATCGAGTCGGATCAGGGCGAGTCGCCGCGCGTCGCCGCCCGCCGGGAGAGCGCCGAGGAGATCGGCATCGACGTCCCCCTCGGTCGACTCCTCGCCGTGGACTGGACGTTCGGCCCCGGCCGCCCGCCGCTTGTCGCCTACCTCTACGACGGGGGCGTGCTCGACGAGGCCCAGCTGGCCTCGATCAGGCTCCAGGAGGAGGAGCTGATCTCGTGGCGGCTGGTCGATCCGGCCGAACTCACGTCCTACCTGCCCGGATCGCTCGGCCGGCGCACCGAGGAGGCGTACCGGGTGCTCCGGTCGGGTGACGGCGCTGCGGAGCTGGAGGACGGCCGGCCCCCGGTCGCCTCGTAGGCGCCGCCCCGCTCACCTCGACAACCTCGACCAGGACAGAATCTGAAGATGATCACGATGTACGCCTGGCCCAGCACGGCCGACGGGCCGGACGCCCTGCCGATGGTCCACTTCACGACGGACCAGCAGGCCGGTGGCGAGGTCACCCCCGACGGGACGCCGGTGTGGCTCTTCGACACCGCGATACGCGAGGGCGGCTGGGCCCGGTTCGCCGACTTCGAGGCCTGGTCCTCGCCCGCTGCCGACTGGCGGGCCCTCTACCGGCGCGAGGACGACTTCCTCGCCGTCACCGGCCCCGGCGCCTGCGAGGGCTGGTACGAGGGCGGCCTCGGCGCCGACGCCGACTGGGTGGCGGCGGCCGCCACCCAGCAGAGCGTGGTGCTCCTCGCCGCCCCCGTGCAGCACCCCTCGCTCTACGGCTACGCCGTCGAGGCCGACGCCGCCTTCGCACTGCTCGTCCCGCTCCTGGTGGTCTGACCCGGGGTCAGGCCAACAGCTTGGCCTTGGCGCGGTCGAACTCCTCCTGGGTGATGTCGCCCTTGTCCTTGAGCGCGGAGAGCTTGTGCAGCTCGTCCGCCGAACCGCCACCGGGGCCGGCGGCCTGCTGGACGTACTGCTTGAAGGCCGCCTCGTTCTCCTGCATCTGCTTGGTGTCCCGCTCGGCCATGCTCTTGCCGCGGGCGATGAGATACACGAACACGCCGAGGAACGGCAGGATCAGCACGAAGATCAGCCATCCCGCCTTGCCCCACCCGCTCAGGGTGTGGTCGCGGAAGATGTCCGTGATGATCTTGAAGAGCAGGAAGAACCACATGATCCACAGGAACAGCCACAGCATCGTCCAGAAGAGGTTCAGAAGCGGGTAGTCGTCCATGCCGGCTCCGATCGTGTAGCGGTATTCCCTTCATACAGGCGCTTCGGTATGTCCGCATGCGGAACGATCTGCCGTCGGGCCTCTTGGAGTGACTTCCGCCCCGCCCGCGCGCCCTGCGACGAGTCGGAACCGCCGTTCACGACGTCAATGTCCGCTACGACGTCAGGCCCTGACCCGCCTCGAAGGCCAGCAGCCGCACCTTGCGCTCGACGCCGCCGCCGTAGCCCGTCATGCTGCCGGAGGCGCCGATCACCCGGTGGCACGGGACGATGATGCCGACCGGGTTCTTCCCGTTGGCCAGGCCGACCGCCCGCGAGGCGTTCGGCTTGCCCAGCTTCGCCGCGAGCTCCCCGTACGACCACGTCTCGCCGTACGGGATCCGCACGAGCTGGTCCCAGACACTGCGCTGGAACGCGGTGCCCTCCAGTCGGAGCGGGAGGTCGAACTCGGTCAGCTCCCCGGCGAAGTACGCGGCCAGCTGGCGCGCCACTTCGGGAAAGGGCTCCTCGGTGGCCGCCACCCGCTCCCCGAACGACTCCTCGGCCGGCCGGTGACGCTGCCCCGTCATGTAGAGGCCGCTCAAGACGCCGTCCGCGGCGACCAGGGTGAGCGGCCCGTACGGGCTTTCGACGACGGTGTGCTGCTTTCGGCTGTTCACGGTGTCCCGCATGACTGCTGCTCCTCAGACCGGCAGGTGGTTGATGGGGTGGGCGTCCGTGGCCCACAGGTACTGGACGGCGTACGCGCGCCAGGGCCGCCATCCGGCGGCCCGAGCCGTCAGCGCGGAGGGCGTGGACGGCAGCCCGAGCCCCTGTGCCGCCCGGCGGACGCCCAGATCGGACGGCAGGAAGGCGTCCGGGTCACCGAGTGCCCGCATCGCGATCACCTCGGTGGTCCACGGGCCGAAGCCGGGCAGCGCCGACAGCCGGGCGCGGGCCGCCTCCCAGTCGCTGTCGATGCCGAGCGGCAGGGAACCGTCGGCCAGCGCCGCGACCAGGGTGGTGAGCGTGGCCCGCCGGCTGCGCGGCAGGGCCAGTGACTCGGAGTCGAGCCCGGCCAGTGCCTGCGGCGACGGGAAGAGGTGGCTCAGCCCGCCCAGCGGGTCCTCGACGCGCTCCCCGTACGCCGTGACCAGCCGGGCGGCGTGCGTGCGGGCGGCGGCTGTGGACACCTGCTGGCCCAGTACGGCCCGGACGGCGAACTCCGCCGCGTCGACCGTGCGGGGGACCCGGCGCCCCGGGGCCTTGTCCACGAGCGGGGCCAGCAGCGGGTCGGAGCGCAGCTGCTCGTCGACCGCCTCGGGATCGGCGTCGAGGTCGAGCATCCATCGGCAGCGGCTGATGGCGATCGTCAGGTCGCGCAGGTCGGTGAGGGCCAGGCGGCAGCCGATGTGGTCGGGCTGCGGGGTGAGGGCCACGACACCGGTGCCGTGGGGCAGGCGCAGGGTGCGGCGATAGGCGCCGTCGCGCCACTCCTCGACACCGGGGACGGCCGTCGCGGCCAGGTGCCCGAAGAGGTTGTCGGGGTTCAGGGGAGCCCGGAACGGCAGCCGCAGGCTGATCGTCCCGGGGATCCGCGGCGCAGCGTCCTTCTTCCGGCCGGCCTTCACCGACCGCTCCCGCAGCTCGCTCGGTGAGAGGGCGAAGACCTCCCGGACGGTGTCGTTGAAGGTGCGGATGGAGGAGAAGCCGGCGGCGAAGGCCACGTCGCCCATCGGCAGCTCGGAGGTCTCGATGAGCAGCCGGGCGGTCTGGGCGCGCTGCGCCCTGGCCAGGGCGAGGGGGCCGGCACCGAGCTCGGCGTTGAGCTGCCGCTCCACCTGGCGGGTGGAGTAGCCGAGGCGGGCGGCCAGGCCCGGGACGCCCTCGCGGTCGACGACCCCGTCCTGGATCAGCCGCATCGCCCGGGCCACGGCGTCCGCACGGGCGTTCCACTCGGGGGAGCCGGGGCTGGTGTCGGGCCGGCAGCGCTTGCAGGCACGGAACCCGGCCTGCTGGCAGGCGGCGGCACTGGGCAGGAAGGTCATGTTCTCGACCTTCGGAGGTACGGCGGGGCAACTGGGCCGGCAGTAGATCCGGGTGGTCAGGACGGCGGTGAAGAACCAGCCGTCGAAGCGGGCATCCTTCGACTGCACGGCCCTTACGCAGCGCTCGGTGTCGGTGTGCATGGCTCCAGGATCTGGGGCGAGATCCCCGGCGGCTGGCGGTTTTCCGACATCAAGGCTAACCCTGGCCGGGGCGGCCCGGCGGGGGCGGGGCGGGGCCGTGGCCGGTGGCGGGGCGGGGGCTGTCCGGGGTAGGCGTGATGTATGGCTGCTCGGCGGACACGCAAGAAGGCCCCGGATGCGGTGGCATCCGGGGCCTTCCACGTACGGCCGGCGCAGCGACTGCGCTAGCGCAGCGACGTCGCTCGTGCCTCGCGGCGGTTGTGGCGGAAGGTGTTGGCCCTCCGCGTCGTCGCGAACAGCGGAATGGTCGCGGCCATGGCGATCTGCAGCGCACAGCCGGTCTGGAGCAGCATCTGGCCGCCCGGCGCGTCGAACGCCCAGGCCGCCAGCAGGCCCATCGCACTGATGATCCAGCAGAGCATCGCCACCGCGAGGACACCCCGCGGCTTGGGGTACTCGACCCGGCTCACCATCAGCCACGCCACCCCGACGATCGCCAGCAGTGTCGGGATGAACGGGAGCTCCAGCAGCACGATCGAGACGACCGTCAGCGCGCCGAAGGGGCTCGGCATGCCCTGGAACATGCCGTCCTTCATCGTCACGCAGCTGAATCTCGCCAGGCGGAGCACCACGGCGAGCAGCACCACGATCGCGGCCAGCGCCGACACCTTCTGGTCCGCGTCGACGGCGACCATGCCGTAGACGAGGACGAAGTAGGCGGGGGCGAGACCGAAGCTGATCAGGTCGGACAGGTTGTCCAGCTCGGCACCCATCGGCGAGCTGCGCAGCTTGCGGGCCACGATGCCGTCGAAGAGGTCGAAGACCGCGGCGAGCAGCATCAGTATCACGGCAGTGGCGGCGCTGTTGCGGGCCATGCCCGTCTCGCCGCTCCCGGTGAGGTGCGGGATGAGGATTCCGGTGGTGGTGAAGTACACCGCCATGAATCCGCACGTGGCGTTGCCGAGGGTGAGCGTGTCCGCTATCGACAGCCGCAGCGAGAGCGGCATGTCGTCCTCGGCGGACTCCTCCTCGGCGGACTCGGGCACCCAGCCGGTGGCCGGAGTCTCAGGGTCAGTCACGGTCAATTCGTGTCACCCCCGCGGTGGTGGCCTGACCGACCTCGACCGCGACCTCGACGCCCTCCGGGAGGTAGATGTCGACGCGGGAGCCGAAGCGGATCAGACCGATGCGTTCGCCCTGCTCCACCTTGGTGCCGGCCGGCAGGTACGGGACGATGCGGCGGGCGACGGCGCCGGCGATCTGCACCATCTCGATGTCACCGAGCTCGGTGTCGAAGTGCCAGACAACGCGCTCGTTGTTCTCGCTCTCCTTGTTGAAGGCCGGGACGAATCCGCCGGGGACGTGCTCCACGGACGTCACCGTGCCCGCCAGGGGCGCGCGGTTGACGTGGACGTTGAGCGGGCTCATGAAGATCGCGACCCGGGTCCGTCCGTCCTTCCACGGCATGATGCTCTGCACCACACCGTCGGCGGGCGAGATGACACGGCCCTGAGCGATCTCGCGCTCCGGGTCACGGAAGAACCACAGCATGCCCGCGGCGAGCGCGGTTGCGGGCACGGCCGCGGCTGCCCAGCGCCCGGACTTGCGGGCCCGGGTGAGGCTGAGCGCCGCGGTGGCGACGGTCGGCAGAAGCCACGGCGATGCTCCGCGGGCGAGACGTACGCCGAGTCGGCTGTCGCGGGCTGCAGAGGTTTGGCTGTGGGGCATGGATGACCTTCGTAGCGGGTGATTGCCGCGCCGCAAACAGGGGGACGGGACGGCGGCTTTACTGGAATGCTATCGGTTGCGCGCAACAACTGGGCAAGCCAGAAGCCGAGTCGATGGCCGTCGGCCAGTGACTGGTAGTGACCTTGCTGCGACGGACCCTGGGAGGATCCGTCGCAAAAGGGACTTTCAGCCCTGGAGTCGGTACTCCTCGAGCAGGCGTCGCCCGATGATCATTTTCTGGATCTCGGCGGTACCTTCACCGATCAGCAGCATCGGAGCCTCGCGGTAGAGGCGCTCGATCTCGTACTCCTTCGAGAATCCGTATCCGCCGTGGATCCGGAAGGCGTCCTCCACCACCTCCTTGCAGTACTCGGAGGCGAGGTACTTCGCCATCCCTGCTTCGAGGTCGTTTCGTTCCCCGGAGTCCTTTTTGCGTGCTGCATTCACCATCATCGCATGAGCGGCTTCGACCTTGGTAGCCATCTCGGCCAGCTTGAACTGGATGGCCTGGTGTTCGGCGATCGCCTTGCCGAAAGTGTGACGCTGCTGGGCATATGAGACGCCGAGTTCGAAAGCACGCTGAGCGACGCCGCAGCCACGCGCCGCCACGTTGACGCGGCCGACCTCGACGCCGTCCATCATTTGGTAAAACCCTCGGCCCGTCTGGCCGCCGAGGACGCGATTGGCCGGAATGCGCAGTCCGTCCATGATGAGCTCGGTCGTGTCGACGCCCTTGTAGCCCATCTTGTCGATCTTGCCGGGGATGGTCAGGCCGGGACGGACCTCACCGAAGCCGGGCTCCTTCTCGACGAGGAAGGTCGTCATCGACTTGTGCGGCGCGGTGCCCTCGGGGTGTCCTTCGTCACTCCGGACGAGAACGGCCACCAGGGTGGAGCTGCCGCCGTTCGTCAGCCACATCTTCTGGCCGTTCAGGACGTACTCGTCGCCGTCCTTCACCGCCTTGGACGTGATGGCCGACACGTCGGAGCCGAGCGCCGGCTCCGACATCGAGAAGGCGCCGCGCACCTCGCCCAGCGCCATGCGCGGGAGGAAGTGGTCCTTCTGCTCCTGCGTGCCGTGCTGCTTGAGCATGTACGCCACGATGAAGTGCGTGTTGATGATGCCCGAGATGGACATCCAGCCGCGCGCGATCTCCTCGACGCACAGCGCGTAGGTGAGGAGCGACTCACCCAGGCCGCCGTACTCCTCCGGGATCATCAGCCCGAAGAGGCCGAGCTCCTTGAGGCCGTCGACGATCTGCTGCGGGTACTCGTCGCGGTGCTCCAGCTCGGTGGCGACCGGGATGATCTCCTTGTCGACGAACTCGCGGACGGTCTTGAGGATCTCCCGCTGGACGTCGGTCAGCCCGGCGGTCTGGGCGAGTCGGGCCATGGCTACTTCTCCTGGGTCTTCGGCCGGGGGCGGCCGGGCTGCTCGCCGCCGCGCTCCTTGATGTAGGTCTCGGTCGGGACCATCACCTTGCGCCGGAAGACGCAGACGAGGGTGCCGTCCTGCTTGTAGCCCTTGGTCTCCACGTAGACGATGCCGCGGTCGTTCTTCGACTTCGACGGCGTCTTGTCGAGGACCGTGGTCTCGCCGTAGATCGTGTCGCCGTGGAAGGTCGGCGCCACGTGCCGCAGGGACTCGATCTCCAGGTTGGCGATGGCCTTCCCGGAGACGTCCGGCACGGACATGCCGAGCAGCAGCGAGTAGATGTAGTTGCCCACGACGACGTTCTTGCCGAAGTCGGTGGTGTTCTCGGCGTAGTTCGCGTCCATGTGGAGCGGGTGGTGGTTCATGGTCAGGAGGCAGAAGAGGTGGTCGTCGTACTCCGTGACCGTCTTCCCGGGCCAGTGCTTGTAGACAGCCCCGACCTCGAACTCCTCGTACGTGCGTCCGAACTGCATGGTGGTCTGTCCTTGTCAGCCGGTGGGAATCTCGAACTTGGTGGTGCGCTGCATGCCGGCCGCCCGGCCCTTGCCCGCGATGACCAGGGCCATCTTGCGGCTGGCCTCGTCGATCATCTCGTCGCCGAGCATCGCCGAGCCCTTCTTGCCGCCGGCCTCCGACGTGCACCAGTCGTACGCGTCGAGGATCAGCTCGGCGTGGTCGTAGTCCTCCTGGGAGGGGGAGAAGACCTCGTTGGCCGCGTCGACCTGGCCGGGGTGCAGCACCCACTTGCCGTCGAAGCCCAGCGCCGCTGCCCGGCCCGCCACCTCGCGGTAGGCGTCCACGTCGCGGATCTGGAGGAAGGGGCCGTCGATCGCCTGGAGGTTGTGCGTCCGGGCCGCCATCAGGATGCGCATGAGGATGTAGTGGTAGGCGTCCGCCGGGTAGCCGGGCGGCTGCATGCCCACGACCAGGGACTTCATGTTGATGGAGGCCATGAAGTCGGCCGGGCCGAAGATGATGGTCTCCAGCCGGGGCGAGGCGGCGGCGATCTCGTCGACGTTCACCAGGCCCTTGGCGTTCTCGATCTGCGCCTCGATGCCGATCTTGCCGACCTCGAAGCCCATCGTCTTCTCGATCTGGGTCAGGAGGAGATCGAGGGCCACGACCTGCTGGGCGTCCTGGACCTTCGGCAGCATGATGCAGTCGAGGTTCTGGCCGGCGCCCTCGACGACCGTGATGACGTCGCGGTAGGTCCAGTGGGTGGTCCAGTCGTTGACGCGCACGACGCGGGTCTTGCCGGTCCAGTCGCCGTTGTTCAGCGCGTCCACGATGGTGTGGCGGGCGCCTTCCTTGGCGAGCGGGGCGCAGGCGTCCTCCAGGTCCAGGAAGACCTGGTCGGCCGGCAGCCCCTGGGCCTTCTCCAGGAACCGCGGGTTCGAGCCGGGCACCGCGAGGCAGGAGCGGCGCGGGCGAAGGCGGTTGACCGGGTGGACTGGCGTGGTCATGCGGGGACCTCCGTGCTTGCAATGATGGCGGCGTTGTCGAGTGGGTCGAGCTTGTTGGCCTTGCGGATCTCGTCGACGATACGGCCGATGATCTCCGTGATGCCGAAGTCCTTCGGCGTGAAGACGGCGGCCACCCCCGCGGCCCTGAGCGCGGCGGCGTCGGCGTTGGGAATGATGCCTCCGACGATGACGGGGATGTCACCCGCCCCCGCGGTGCGCAGCCGTTCCAGGACGTCCGGCACCAGGGCGCTGTGCGATCCGGACAGGATGGACAGTCCCACGCAGTGCACGTCCTCGGCCAGCGCGGCGGAGGAGATCTCCTCCGGCGTCAGCCGGATGCCCTGGTAGACCACCTCGAAGCCGGCGTCGCGGGCGCGGACGGCGATCTGCTCCGCCCCGTTGGAGTGTCCGTCCAGGCCGGGCTTGCCCACCAGCAGGCGCAGCCGGCCCGAGCCGAGGTCGTCGGCGGTGCGGGCCACCTTCTCGCGGACCTCGTGCATCGGCGTGCCCGGTTCGGCGGCGACGGCGACCGGGGCCGAGGAGACGCCGGTCGGGGCGCGGAACTCGCCGAACACCTCGCGCAGCGCGCCCGCCCACTCGCCGGTGGTGACACCGGCCCGGGCGCACTCCAGGGTGGCCTCCATCAGGTTCTCGGTTCCGGCGGCGGCCTCCTTGAGCCGGTCCAGAGCCTGCCCCACGGTGGGGAAGACGAACGGGTCGCCGTTGCCCTGGCGGTCCGAGGACTCCTGCCGCTCGGACCGCCAGCGGCCGATCCGCTCGACGGTGAAGGCCTCCACGGCTCCGTCCACCGTCATGATGGCGCCGTCCAGGTCGGCCGTCAGCGGGTTCGGTTCGGTCTGCTCGAAGCAGTTCACGCCGACGATCTTGTCCTCGCCGGCCTCGATCCGCGCCCGCCGCTCGGCGTGCGAGGAGACCAGCTGGGACTTCAGGTAGCCGGACTCGACGGCGGCCATGGCGCCGCCCATCTCCTGGATCCGGTCGATCTCGGCCAGGCAGTCGGCGACCAGGGAGTCGACTTTGGCTTCGATGACGTGGGATCCGGCGAAGATGTCGTCGTACTCCAGCAGGTCGCTCTCGTGTGCCAGGACCTGCTGGATGCGCAGCGACCACTGCTGGTCCCAGGGCCGGGGCAGGCCCAGCGCCTCGTTCCAGGCGGGCAGCTGTACCGCGCGGGCGCGGGCGTCCTTGGAGAGGGTGACCGCGAGCATCTCCAGCACGATGCGCTGCACGTTGTTCTCCGGCTGCGCTTCGGTGAGTCCGAGGGAGTTGACCTGGACGCCGTAGCGGAAGCGGCGCTGCTTGGCGTTCTCGATGCCGTAGCGCTCCTGGGTGACCTTGTCCCAGATGCGCCCGAAGGCGCGCATCTTGCACATTTCCTCGATGAAGCGGACGCCCGCGTTCACGAAGAAGGAAATGCGGGCGACCACCTCGCCGAAGCGCTCCTCGGGAACCTGCCCGGAGTCGCGCACCGAGTCGAGGACGGCGATCGCCGTGGACATCGCGTACGAGATCTCCTGGACCGGGGTGGCCCCGGCCTCCTGCAGGTGGTAGCTGCAGATGTTGATCGGGTTCCACTTCGGGATGTGGTTGACCGTGTACGCGATCATGTCGGTCGTCAGCCGCAGGGACGGCCCCGGCGGGAAGACGTGCGTCCCGCGCGAGAGGTACTCCTTGACGATGTCGTTCTGGGTGGTGCCCTGGAGCTGGGAGATGTCCGCGCCCTGCTCCTCGGCGGCCACCTGGTAGAGCGCCAGCAGCCACATGGCGGTGGCGTTGATCGTCATCGAGGTGTTCATCTGCTCCAGGGGTATGTCCTGGAACAGCCGCCTCATGTCGCCCAGATGGGAGACCGGGACCCCGACCCGGCCCACCTCGCCGCGGGCGAGGATGTGGTCGGGGTCGTAGCCGGTCTGCGTCGGCAGGTCGAACGCGACCGACAGGCCGGTCTGGCCCTTGGCGAGGTTGCGGCGGTACAGCTCGTTGGACGCCTCGGCCGTGGAGTGGCCGGCGTACGTCCGCATGAGCCACGGACGGTCCTTCTGGCGCTCTGTCATCTCAGGCTGTCCCTTAGGCCTTTGAACGGACTCAGACGTTGCGGAAGCGGTTGATGGCGTCCAGGTGCTGGGCGCGCATCTCGTGGTCGCGGACGCCGAGGCCCTCCTCGGGGGCGAGCGCGAGGACGCCGACCTTGCCCTGGTGGAGGTTGCGGTGGACGTCGTAGGCGGCCTGGCCGGTCTCCTCCAGGGAGTAGACCTTGGAGAGAGTGGGGTGGATCTTGCCCTTGGCGATCAGGCGGTTGGCCTCCCACGCCTCGCGGTAGTTGGCGAAGTGCGAGCCGACGATGCGCTTCAGCGACATCCACAGGTAGCGGTTGTCGTACTGGTGCATGTAGCCCGAGGTCGAGGCGCAGGTGGTGATGGTGCCGCCCTTGCGGGTGACGTAAACGCTCGCGCCGAAGGTCTCGCGGCCCGGGTGCTCGAAGACGATGTCGATGTCCTCGCCACCGGTCAGCTCACGGATCTTGGAGCCGAAGCGCTTCCACTCGCGCGGGTCCTGGGTGTGCTCGTCCTTCCAGAACGTGTAGCCCTCGGCGTTGCGGTCGATGACCGCGGTGGCGCCCATGGACCGGCAGATGTCGGCCTTCTCGGGGGAGGAGACCACGCAGATCGGGTTGGCGCCGCCGGCCAGCGCGAACTGGGTGGCGTAGGAGCCGAGGCCGCCGCTGGCGCCCCAGATCAGGACGTTGTCGCCCTGCTTCATGCCGGCGCCGTTTTGGGAGACCAGCTGGCGGTAGGCGGTGGAGTTGACCAGGCCGGGGGCGGCGGCCTCCTCCCAGCTCAGGTGGTCGGGCTTCGGCATCAGCTGGTTGGACTTGACGAGCGCGATCTCGGCCAGGCCGCCGAAGTTGGTCTCGAAGCCCCAGATGCGCTGCTCGGGGTCGAGCATCGTGTCGTTGTGGCCGTCGGAGGACTCCAGCTCGACGGAGAGGCAGTGGGCGACGACCTCGTCGCCCGGGTTCCAGGCGTTGACACCGGGGCCGGTGCGCAGGACGACGCCCGCGAGGTCGGAGCCGATGACGTGGTAGGGGAGGTCGTGGCGCTTGGTGAGCTCCGACAGGCGCCCGTAGCGCTCCAGGAAGCTGAAGGTGGAGACGGGCTCGAAGATCGAGGTCCACACGGAGTTGTAGTTGACCGAGGAGGCCATGACGGCCACCAGGGCCTCGCCCGGGCCCAGCTCGGGGAGCGGGACGTGGTCCAGGTGCAGGGACTTGCGCGGGTCCTTCTCGCGGGTGGTGAGCCCGGCGAACATCTCCGCCTCGTCCTTGTGCACGGTGATCGCGCGGTAGGAGTCGGGGAGCGGCAGGGCGGCGAAGTCTGCGGCGGTGGCGGACTGCGACTGAATCGCGTCCAGGATGTCCTTCACGGTGAGCCTCCGGCTAGCGCTGATGAGGGTGCGCTGAGGTGAACGGGTGCGTGGAGCGGGTGCGGTGTGCCGTCGGTCCGGCTGTGCTGTGGTGCTGGGCGCCGCCCGTGGTGGGGCGTGCGGGTGCCTGGTGACGCAGGCGTCCGGGGCGCGTTCCGTGCCGTGTGGGCGTGGGTCGCGGGGACATCCGGACGAGATTCAACGTATGGCACCCCGTGTCACCCGGCAAGGCACCGCGTGCCAAAACTTTCTCTCATTTGCCTATTGACCTGCGCAGATGAGCGATGATCGATCAAAGTTACCGCCGAGTAGGGGCAAGCCGGACATACGAAAGCGGCCGCCCCCTCCTCGGGGACGGCCGCTGTGACGAGCATCGCTTCCGGTGTCGCTACCTCGCGCGCAGTGCCTCTTCGATGGTCCGCATGACCTCGTCCAGGGGTGCGTCGGTCCGGGCCACCGCCACCAGCACCTCGCCCTCCGTGCGGACGGCCGCCGGCGCGGAGGGCGCCGCCGGGCTCAGGGTGCGGCCCGCGCCGATCCCCGTGCCGAAGGTCTTGCGCACGATCGAGAAGGCGTGGTCCAGCTGCGCCTCCACGTCGCCCTGGCCCCCGGCCCGCAGCCAGCGCCGCAGCACGTGGTTGTGGGCCGTGACTACGGCCGAGGCGGCCACCTCGGCCAGCAGCGGATCGTCGTTGCCGTCGTGGTGGTCGGTCTCGTCGAAGTGCGCCAGCAGGTAGCGGGTGAAGAGCCGCTCGTACCGGGCCACGGAGGCGATCTCCCGCTCCCGCAGCGCCGGCACCTCCCGCGTCAGCCGGTAGCGCTCCACCGACACCGCGGGCGAGGCGGCGTACATCTTCATGACTTCCTTGATCCCGCGGCACACGGTGTCGAGCGGGTGCTCGTGCGCCGGGGCCACGTCGAGGACCGCCTCGGCGCGGATCAGGGTGTCGTCGTGGTCCGGGAAGATCGCCTCTTCCTTCGACCGGAAGTGCCGGAAGAAGGTCCGCCGCGCGACCCCGGCCGTCGCGGCGATCTCGTCGACCGTCGTCGCCTCGTACCCCTTCGTCGCGAACAGCTCCATGGCCGCGGCGGCGAGCTCGCGGCGCATTTTGAGCCGCTGGGCGGCAGCCCGGGTGCCGGCCGCGCTCTCCGGGGGCGTCGGGGGCCGAGGAGGCGCGGGGCGAGGTCTTGGCGGGCTGGGACATAGAGCGAAAGTACTTCATTCGCGCGGGGGTGCGCGCCGGAGGGGGGTGGGGAGAGGGGTGGATGCGGGGGAGAGCCCGCACTGGGCTCGGGAAGGTCAGTCCGCCGTGAGGGTCCGGCGGACCCGAGCAGCCCTCCCCACGCATCCGGCTCATGGCCCGCTCGGTTACCGCCGGGCGTACTCACGGAATCCGCGGCCGGTCTTCCGGCCCAGGCAGCCCGCCGCCACCAGGTGCTCCAGCAGCGGGGACGGGGCCAGGCCCGGGTCGCGGAACTCCTTGTGGAGAACCTTCTCGATGGCCAGCGAGACGTCGAGGCCGACCACGTCGAGCAGCTCGAACGGCCCCATCGGGTAGCCGCCGCCCAGCTTCATGGCCGCGTCGATCTGGTCGAGGCTCGCGTAGTGCTCCTCCACCATCTTGATCGCGTTGTTGAGGTAGGGGAACAGCAACGCGTTCACGATGAAGCCGGCCCGGTCCCCGCAGTCCACCGGGTGCTTGCGCACCTTCACGCAGATCTCGCGGACGGTGGCGTGCACGTCGTCGGCCGTCAGGACCGTCCGGACGACCTCGACCAGCTTCATCGCCGGGGCCGGGTTGAAGAAGTGCATGCCGATCACGTCCTGTGGGCGCGAGGTCACCCGGGCCACCGCGATCACCGGCAGCGAGGAGGTGGTGGTGGCCAGCACCGCACCCGGCTTGCAGACCTTGTCCAGCGTCGCGAACAGCTCCTGCTTGACCGCCAGGTCCTCGGCGACCGCCTCCACCGCCAGGTCCACCTCGGCGAAGGCATCCAGCGAACCCGCCGGGGTGATCCGGTCCAGGGTGCCGTCCGCCGCCTCCTGGGTCAGCCGGCCCTTGGACACCGCACGGCCCAGGGACTTGCCGATGGCGGCCTTGGCGGCCTCCGCCTTCTCCTGGCTGCGCGCCGCCAGGACCACGTCGAACCCGGCCTGGGCGAAGACCTGCGCGATGCCGCTCGCCATGGTGCCGGAACCGGCCACGCCGACCGAGCTCACCGGGCGGCCCGCACCCAGCAGGGACCCGTCCAGCGGGGTCTGCAGGTCGCGGACGATCACCGAGCTGCCCGGTGCCTCGTACGTGTAGAAACCGCGCCCGGACTTCTGGCCCGCCAGCCCGGCCTCGGCCAGCTGCCCCAGGATCGGGGCCGGGGCGTGCAGCCGGTCCCCGGAGGAGGCGTACATCGCCTCCAGGACCGTGCGGGCCGTGTCCACGCCGATCAGGTCGAGGAGCGCGAGCGGCCCCATGGGCAGGCCGCAGCCGAGCCGCATCGCCGCGTCGATGTCCTCGCGCGAGGCGTACTTCGCCTCGTACATGGCGGCGGCCTGGTTCAGGTAGCCGAAGAGCAGGCCGTCCGCGACGAAGCCGGGCCGGTCGCCGACCGCCACCGGCTCCTTGCCGAGTTCGCGGGCCAGCTCCGTGACCGCCTCCACGGCCGTCGGGGCGGTCAGGACGCACGAGACGACCTCGACCAGCTTCATCGCCGGGACCGGGTTGAAGAAGTGCAGGCCCAAGACCCGCTCGGGGCGCTGGGACTCGGCGGCGAGCCGGGTCACCGACAGGGCGTTGGTGCCCGTGGCCAGGATCGTGTCGGGCCGCACGACCGCGTCGAGCTCGCGGAACACCTGCTGCTTGACCTCGTACGACTCCGGCACGACCTCGATGACGAGATCGGCCTCGGCTGCGGCTGCCAGGTCGGTGAAGGTGCGGAAGCGGGCCAGGACGTCCGCCTGCTCCTGCTCGGTGAGTCGCTCCCGGGCGACGGAGCGCGCGGTCGCGGCGGCGAGGGAGGCGGCGGCCCGGCGGGCGGCGGTCTCGCTGATGTCGATGCCGATGACCTCGCGGCCGGCCCGCGCGAGGACCTCGGCGATGCCGGTGCCCATCGTGCCGAGGCCGACGACGGCGATGGTCTGGAGGGTGGGCTGACTGGACTGACGGTCCATCGAGGGACTCCAGTGGAAGAGGGTGACGACTGAGGGGGCGCGCGGCGCACGTCGCGCGCGGATGCCGTACGGAGTGCCGTGCGGTGAGGAGCCCGGGGCGGCAACGGCCCGGGCCGGAACCCGGCGGGGAGGAACCCGCAGGGGCGAAAGCGGCAGGACCCTGTCCCGGGGCCACGCCGTGCAGTGCGAAACGAACCGACCGGCACGGGGCGGCTGCGTCACCAGGCCGCCCTCGTAGGTGTTGCCACGACAGTAACTCGCCGGTAACTGGTGCGCCAGAGCGCGGACATGTGACCTGTACCGCCGAAATGTACCGATCATCGATCATCGATCAACCGCCCTTGAGCATCTCGACGAACCCGGTGTGCCGACCGCCCCGCCGCCCTAGGGTGAGCCGGGTGAACGACGTGCTGGAGCGCCTGCGGGCGGAAGCGGGCGGGTCCCCCGAGTACGAGGCGCTGCGCGCGGCCGGCCCCGATGCGCTCGCGGACGCACTGACCTCGGCCGGGCTGCCCCTGTGGGCCCGCGAGCTGGCCGCGTACCGGCTCGGCCTCGCCGGGGACCGGCGGGCCTTCGAATCCCTGGTGCTGCTCCTCAACCACCGGGACCCGCCCCGCTGCGCGGCCGCGGCGGAGGCGCTGGCCGTCCTCGGCGACCCGCGCACCGCCCGCGCCGCCGCGGCCCTCGCCACCAACGGCCTGCGCACGGCCTACGCCCTCCAGCCCGTCCGGCTGCTCACCGCCCTGCGCGCCCCCGAGTCCGTACCGGCCCTGCTCACCACGCTGGCGCGGCTGCTGTCCCCGAACGACCCTTACTGGCGGGTGGCCCTGGCCTGTGTCGAGGGCTTGGGCGCCCTCGGCGACCCCCGCGCGCGCGAACTCCTCACCCGAGCCCAGTCCCACCCCCGCCTGGCGGTGGCCGCGACCACCGCGCTGCGCGCCCTCGAGGGCTGACAGGATCGGCCCATGACCGATCACAACGGAAGCCGTCTGACCCGCATATCCGCACCCGAAGGGGTCAGCCCCGGTGCCCACTACAGCCACGTCGTCCTCGGCACGGGACGGTTCGTCGCCGTCTCGGGGCAGTGCGCCCTCGACGAGAAGGGCGCGGTCGTCGGCGAGGGTGACGCCCGCGCGCAGGCCCGTCAGGTCTTCGAGAACCTCCGGCGATGCCTGGCCGCCGCCGGAGCCACCTTCGACGACGTCGTGAAGCTGACGTACTTCGTCACCGACGTCGCGCACCTTCCCGCGGTACGGGAGGCGCGCGAAGTCGTCATCCCCGCCGACCGGCTGCCCGCGTCCTCGGCCGTCCAGGTCTCGGCCCTGTTCCGGCCGGAACTCCTGGTGGAGGTGGAGGCCTTCGCGGTCCTGCCGGCCTGAGACCGGCCCGGGGCCGGCGGGCGACGGCGCGCGGCCCGCCCGCCGGCCCCGCGGTCAGCCGCGGAAGCCGAGCAAGCCGTGCAGGGCCGCGCCGCCCGCCGCGGACGGTACGGCCCGGGTCGCCGTGGTCGGCTGCGGGGCCGCCTGCGCCGGGCAGGAGGCGTCCGCGGCCTGCCCCGTCCTCAGGTAGGCCGCCACCTTCTCGTCCAGGCACGTGTTCCCGCTCAGCGCGATGCCGTGGTTGCCGCCGCCCTCCTCGACCACCAGGTGCGAGCCCGCCAGCTTCTCCCGCATGCTGACCGCCCCGTCGAAGGGGGTCGCCGCGTCGCCCGTCGCCTGCAGGAGCAGGGCGGGCGGCAGGTCCGCGTTGGCCACGTCCGGGGCCCGGAGCGGCTCGGCCGGCCAGAACGCACAGGGCGCGTTGTACCAGGCGTTGTTCCAGGTCATGAACGGTGCCTTGGCGTGGGTGCGCCACATGTCGGCGCGCCAGGCGTTCCAGTTCCGGGGCCAGGCCGAGTCCCGGCACTGGACCGCGGTGTAGACGCTGTAGCTGTTGCCCGCCGACGGCTCCACCGCACCGAACCGCTCGTACGCCGCCACCAGGGGCTTGGGGTCCTTCCTCACCCAGTACGCCGCGAAGGCCTCGGCGAGGCTGGGCCAGTAGCCGTCGTAGTAGCCGCCCGGCATGTAGGTGTCCTCCAGCTCCGACGGGCCCACCTTGCCGCCGGCCGGGGTCCCGCGCAGGGCCTGCCGCATCGCGTACCAGCGCGCCTCGACCACCGCCGGGTCGGTGCCCAGCCGGTAGGTGGCGTCGTGCCGGGCGATCCACGCCAGGAACGCCTTGTGGCGGGCGTCGAAGGCGAGGTCCTGGGAGAGGTTGTCCTCGTACCAGACCCCGTCGGGGTCGACGACGGAGTCCAGGACGAGCCGGTGCACCCGGTCCGGGTGGAGCTTGGCGTACACCGCGCCCAGGTAGGTTCCGTAGGAGTAGCCGAAGTAGCTGACGCGCTCGGCGCCGAGGGCGGTGCGCAGCACCTCGATGTCCCGGGCGGCCGAGACGGTCCCGATGTGCGGGAGCACGTCCGCGTGCCGGGCCCCGCAGGACGCGGCGAAGGCCCGCACGCGGTCCAGGTTGGCCCGCTCGGTGGCGGCGTCCTGCGGTACGGAATCGGGGCGCACCGGAGCGAAGTGGCCGGATCCGCAGTCGAGGACCGGCTCGCTCTTGCCGACGCCCCGGGGGTCGAAGCCGATCACGTCGTACTGCGCGGCCACGTCCTTGGGGAGGGCGGAGGCGACGAACCCGGCGAGTGCGCGCCCACTGCCGCCCGGCCCCCCCGGGTTGACGAGCAGGGGACCCTGAGAGGTCTTGGCGGTGTGGGGGACCCGGGTCAGCGCGAGCGTGATCGTCCGGCCGGCGGGCCGGTCGTGGTCGAGGGGCACCTTGAGGGACGCGCACTGGAGCGTCGGGTAGCGGGGCGTCGCGCAGCCGGTCCAGCGCAGTGCCGCCTGCGCGGTCTGCGCGGTCTGTGCGGCCGGGGCGGGCGCGGCCGGGGCGGCCGTCACCGGACTCGCGAGGGCGGCGGCGACGGTGGAGGTCGCCAGCAGGACGGCGGCGCGCTTCGTGAAGGGGTGGAGCATGGGGCCTCCCAGCCGAGGGTTCTGGGCGGAATCGTCCCGGACGTCACGCCCGGAACGCGGGATTGCGCGGGCGATTGGCCCGATGTGATGACCGTTCGGGGCGCGATGGACGGCAGGGGCGGCCGAGCCGCGTGGCCGGTCCGGGCGGCGGTCCGGCTGGGCGTGCGGGGACGGCGGTGTTCCTCCCGGCCGGGCCCCGCCGGGCCGGGCCGATGCCGAATCCGGCCGCCGGTGCGCGGACTTGCCGGCTGATCACCCGCCGGTGCCGGGTGAGCGCGCGGGGGCCGCCGCGTACGTCCGCCCGTGGCGCTCCACGCGGCGCCGGCGATGTGCCTCCGGCCGGGCGGTGACCCCGGTGCGGGCCCCGGGCCGCAGATGGAGTACCCGGGGTGTCACGGAGGCGGTGCCGGGCACGGTGCGGGCTGGGGACGGCGGCCCCCGGCTGCGCGTGGGGGAGCAACCGGTGCCGGGGACCGGCGGGACCCGTCGGCACCCCGCGGCCGCTCGCGGCGCCGGTGGACGGGTTCTCCCGGTGCGGGGTGCGCCGCGGCGGGAGCGGGGAACGCGTGTACCCGGGATCGTGCGGGCGTGGCACCCCGCGGTGGGGTGGCCGGCCCGGATTTGGGCCACCGCCCCGGAGGTGGTTGGCTTCGCCGTGACGAGCGGACACAACTGCTGGAGGAACAGGTATGGCGCAGGTCGAGGCCACCACGGAGCGCATCATCGGGGCCGACGCGGAGACGGTCTTCGACACGCTGGCGGACTACAGCGGGACCCGGGGCAAGCTGCTGCCCGAGCACTTCAGCGAGTACGAGGTGCGTGAGGGCGGCGACGGCGAGGGCACCCTGGTGCACTGGAAGCTCCAGGCCACCAGCAAGCGCGTGCGCGACTGCCTGCTGGAGGTCACCGAGCCCACCGACGGGCAGCTCGTGGAGAAGGACCGCAACTCCTCCATGGTCACCACCTGGGTGGTCACCCCGGCCGGCGAGGGCAAGTCCAAGGCCGTCGTCACCACCGTGTGGAACGGCGCCGGCGGCATCGGCGGATTCTTCGAGCGCACCTTCGCGCCCAAGGGCCTCGGCCGCATCTACGACGCCCTGCTGGCCAACCTGGCCGCGGAAGTCGAAGGCAAGGCCTGAGCAAGGCCGTTGCCCGGGCCCGGACGGGCCCGGGCAGGGCCGGGCCGACTCACCGGTTCGGGTGGACTTTCCGCTCGGCCCTCCCGGCCGGGCACCGGCCGCGCCCCGGAAGCGAGGACGTCGCGCGCTGATCCGCCCCCGACGGGGCAACAGCCCTTAGGCTGGGCGCTGCGCGTCCCGGTCGCGTCGCGCGCGACCGCGCAACCGACTGCCCGGGGGCCCGATGAAGATCCTCATCTCCGCCGACATGGAAGGCGCCACCGGCGTCACCTGGCCCGCGGACGTCCTGCCCGGCACGCCCCAGTGGGAGCGCTGCCGCTCCATGTTCACCTCCGACGTCAACGCCGCCGTGCTCGGCTTCTACGACGGCGGCGCGGACCGGGTGCTCGTCAACGAGGCCCACTGGACCATGCGCAACCTGCTGCTGGAGCGGCTCGACGCCCGGGCCGAGATGCTCACCGGCCGCCACAAGTCCCTCTCCATGGTCGAGGGCGTCCAGCGCGGCGACGTCGACGGCATCGCCTTCGTCGGCTATCACACGGGCGCCGGCACCGAAGGCGTCCTCGCCCACACCTACCTGGCCAACTCCATCACCGGGGTGTGGCTCAACGGGACCCGTGCGAGCGAGGGGCTGCTCAACGCCCACGTCGTCGCCGAGTACGGAGTCCCGGTCATCCTGGTCACGGGCGACGACCTGACCTGCGTGGACGCAGCCGGCTACGCCCCGGATGCGGTGACCGTAGCGGTCAAGGACCACGTCTCGCGCTACGCCGCCGTCTGCCGGACCCCGGCCCGTACCGCCGCCGACATCCGGGCCGCGGCCAAGGAGGCCACCGCCCTCGCGGTCCGGCGCGAGCCCGTGCCCGGCGGCCCGTACACCGTGGAGCTGGAGTTCGACGCCGAGCACCTCGCCATGTCCGCCACGGTGGTCCCGGGGGTGCGGCGCAGCGGGGAGCGCAGGGTCGCGTACAGCAGCGAGACGATGTACGAGGGGATCCGCGCCTTCAAGGCGGTCACGACGGTCGTCTCGGCGGCCGTGGAGGAGCAGTATGGCTGACATGCGCGCAATCGACACCGGGGCCCCGGCCGAAGCCGGCGCCCTCCCGGCCGGTGCGGCCGGCGCCGACGCGGTCGACCCGGTCGACCCGGTCGACGCGGTCGACGCGGTGGCTCTGGACGAAGCGGTCGAGTTCACCTCGGACCTCATCAGGATCGACACCTCCAACCGGGGCGGCGGAGACTGCCGCGAGCGGCCCGCCGCCGAATACGTGGCCGAACGGCTCGCCGCCGCCGGGCTGGAGCCGCTGCTGCTGGAGCGCACCCCGGGCCGCACCAACGTGGTCGCCCGGATCGCGGGCACCGACCCCTCCGCCGACGCGCTCCTCGTCCACGGCCACCTCGACGTGGTCCCCGCCGAGGCCGCCGACTGGAGCGCGGACCCCTTCTCCGGAGAGGTCCGCGACGGCGTCGTCTGGGGCCGCGGCGCCGTCGACATGAAGAACATGGACGCGATGGTGCTGGCCGTCGTCCGGGCCTGGGCGCGCGCGGGGGTGCGCCCGCGCCGGGACATCGTGATCGCCTACACCGCCGACGAGGAGGACAGCGCCGTCGACGGCTCCGGCTTCCTCGCCGACCACCATCCGGAACTCTTCGAAGGCTGCACGGAGGGCCTGAGCGAATCCGGCGCCTTCACCGTCCACACCGGCCCCGGCCCCGGCCGCGTCCTCTACCCGATCGCCGCCGGTGAACGCGGCACCGCCTGGCTGAAGCTGACCGCACACGGCACCACCGGCCACGGCTCCAAGCCCAACAGGGCCAACGCCGTCAGCCGGCTCGCCGCTGCCGTCGCCCGGATCGGCGCGTACGAGTGGCCCGTCCGGCTCACCGACACCGTCACTGCCTGCATCACCGAACTCGCCGCGCTCCAGGGCCTGTCGGTCGACCCGCGGCGCCCCGGCCTCGACCTCGACTCGCTCCTCGGCAAACTCGGCCCGTCCGCCGCCCTCGTCGAGGCGACCGTCCGCAACAGCGCCAACCCGACCATGCTCAGCGCCGGATACAAACTGAACGTGATCCCCGGCCGGGCCACCGCCTTCGTCGACGGGCGCACGCTGCCCGGCGGCGAGGCCGAGTTCATCGCCACCCTCGACGCCCTCACCGGCCCCGACGTCACCTGGGAGTTCCACCACCGGGAGGTCGCGCTGGAGGCACCCGTGGACGGGCGGACCTACGCCGTCCTGCGCGAGTCCGTCGAGCGCTTCGACCCGGACGGCCACGTGGTGCCCTTCTGCATGGCGGGCGGCACCGACGCCAAGCAGTTCTCCCGGCTCGGCGTCACCGGCTACGGCTTCTCCCCACTGAAGCTGCCACCCGGCTTCGACTACTGGTCCCTCTTCCACGGCGTGGACGAGCGGGTCCCCGTCGATGCCCTCCACTTCGGCGTCCGTGTCCTCGACCGCGCGCTGCGCACCCTGTGAGCGGGGCCCGGTGATGAACCCCACGCGCACCTGCCCGTACGGAAGCTGGCCCTCGCCCCTCGACGCGGGCCTCGCGGCCTCGCTCGACGGACGGCCCGAGTACATCGGCACGGTCGGCCCCGAGGTGTGGTGGACCGAGCCCCGGCCGCGGGAGGCGGGCCGCCGCACCTTGGTGCGCCGCCGCCCTGCCGGGGCCGGGACCGAGGTCAGCGAGCTGCCCGCGCCGTGGAACGTGCGCAGCCGGTTCACCGAGTACGGCGGCCTGCCCTGGGCCGGGGTCGAGCGTGCGACGGGTGGGCCCCTGCTGGTCTTCGTCCACTTCGCCGACCAGCGGCTGTACGCCTACGAGCCGGACGCGCCCGGAGCCCCCGACCCCAGGCCCCTCACCCCCCTGTCCGCGACCGGCGGCGGATTGCGCTGGGTCGATCCGGTGCTGCGCGGGGACGAGGTCTGGTGCGTCATGGAAGAGTTCACCGGGGTGGCGCCGACGGATGTGCGCCGGGTCCTGGCCGCCGTACCGCTGGACGGGTCCGCGGCCGGGGACCGGTCGGGCGTGCGGGAGCTCACCGATGACCGGCACCGCTTCGCCACCGGCCCGCGGCTCTCGCCGGACGGCAGGCACGCGGCCTGGCTGGTGTGGGACCACCCGCTGATGCCCTGGGACGGCACCGAGCTGCACCTGGCCGAGGTCACCGCGGACGGCGGACTGGCCGGGGCCCGCACGGTCCTCGGAGGCCCCGACGAGTCCGTCGCCCAGGTGGACTGGACGGCCGACGGAACCCTGCTCGCGGTCAGCGACCGCGGCGGCTGGTGGAACCCGTACCGGGTGGACCCGGACACGGGCTGGGCCGTCAACCTGTGCCTGCGGGAGGAGGAGTTCGGGGGAGCGCTGTGGAAGCCCGGGTTGCGCTGGATCGCCCCGCTTCCCGACGGACTCGTCGCCGTGCTGCACGGCCAGGGCTCTTCGGTGCTCGGCATCCTGGACCCGGAGAGCGGCGACCTGGTGGACGCGGCCGGGCCGTGGACGGCGTGGCAGCCGACGCTCGCCGTGCACGGCAGCCGGGTCTACGGGGTGGCCGCCAGCCCGCGCAGCGCCTACGAGGTGGTCGAGCTGGACACCGCGAGCGGGCACGCCAGGGTCGTCGGCGCACAGGGCCCGGACCCGGTGGACCCGGCCTACTACCCGGAGCCGCAGAGCCGCACCTTCCTCGGCCCGGACGACCGGCAGATCCACGCGCACGTCTACCCGCCGCACCACCCGGCCTGCCGGGCCCCCGCCGACGAACTGCCCCCGTACGTGGTGTGGGCGCACGGCGGGCCCACCGACCACGTGCCGCCCGTGCTCGACCTGCACATCGCCTACTTCACCTCGCGCGGGATCGGCGTGGTCGAGGTGAACTACGGCGGCTCCACCGGCTACGGCCGCGCCTACCGGGAACGGCTGCGCGAGCAGTGGGGTGTGGTGGACGTGGAGGACTGCGCCGCCGTGGCCCGGGCGCTGGCGGCGGAGGGCACCGCCGACCCGGCGCGCCTCGCGATCCGCGGCGGCAGCGCGGGCGGCTGGACGGCGGCGGCTTCGCTGGCCACGACTGACCTGTACGCCTGCGCGGCGATCATCTACCCGGTGCTGGACCTGCTGGGCTTCGCCGAGGAGACCCACGACCTGGAATCCCGCTACATCGACGGCTTGGCCGGGCCACCGGGGACCCTCGCCGTCCTGAACCGCGAGCGCTCCCCGGTGGCCAACGCCGACCGGATCACGGCGCCCTTCGTCCTGCTCCAGGGGCTGGACGACGCGGTCTGCCCGCCGGCGCAGGCGGAGCGGCTGACGGCCGCGATGCGAGGCCGGCCCGTGCCGCACGCCTACCTCGCCTTCGAGGGCGAGGGCCACGGCTTCCGCCGCGCCGACACCATGGTCCGCGCCCTGGAGGCGGAACTGTCGCTGTACACACAGGTCTTCGGGATCGAACGCGCCGACGTCCCGCGGCTCGCGCTGGAGACCTCCTCGTGAACCGGACCGCGCCGGGCAGCCGCTTCCGCCTCCCCGCCTCTGCGGGACCGGCCGGTCTCCTCCGCGACGACGGCCTGCCCGCGCCCGGTCGCGCCGTCCCCGCCCGGCCGCCGGGCGCCCGCCGCGGATGACGGGAGGACCCCTACCCTGGGCCGATGACCGTTTCTGTGTTCCTGCGTGAGGGGGGTCGGGTCGGCCTGCGGCCCTACCGGCTCTCTGACGGACCCGAGTTCACCGCGCGTGTGCGCGAGAGCCGCGGCCTCCACCGCCCCTGGCTCTTCCCGCCCGCCACCATCGAGGAATACGCGCCCTACGCGACCCGGCTGACGGCGGGCGACGCCCGGGCCGGGTTCCTCGTGTGCGAGCTCGGCACCGGCGCCCTGGCCGGATTCGTCAACGTCAACAACATCGTGCGGGGCGCGTTCCAGTGCGGCGCCCTCGGCTACGGGGCCTTCGCGCACGCCGCCGGCCGGGGCCTCCTGCGCGAAGCCCTGGGCCTGGTCCTCGACCACGCCTTCGCCCCCGCCGGGGAGGGCCTCGGCCTGCACCGGCTGGAGGCCAACGTCCAGCCCGGCAACACCGCTTCGATCGCCCTGGTCCGGGGCGCCGGCTTCCGCCTGGAGGGGCTCTCCCCGGACTTCCTCCGGGTCGACGGCGCCTGGCGCGACCACGAACGCTGGGCCCTCACCGCAGGGATGCCCCGCACCCGGTGACGCCGCCCGGGCCCGCGCCGTTCGGGCCCGGTCCGCGACGATGCCCGCCGCCGAGGCTCCGCATCGCGCAGGATGAGGGGATGCGCACCCTCGTACTGCTCGATGCCCCGTCCAACCTCGGACTGCGGCCGCCCGCGCCCGGGACTGTCCCCGGCGTCTACAAGCTCGCGGGCGCCCTGCGCGAGCAGGCCCTGCTGAGCAGGCTCGGGGCGCGCGAGGGCGGTGTCGTCGTCCCGCCCCGCTACGACCGCGGCGACTGGGCGGAGGGCGACGGCGTCTTCAACGCCGACGCGCTCGCCGCGTACACCGTCGCCCTCGCCGACCGGATCGAACGCCACCTGCGGGCCGGGGAGTTCCCCGTCGTCCTCGGCGGGGACTGCTCCATCCAGCTCGGCGCCTCGCTCGCCATGCGCCGGACCGGCCGCTACGGCCTGGCCGCCGTCGACGCTTCGGCCGACTTCCGCCACCCGGGCAACACCGCCGTCAACGGACCCGTCGGCGCCGCGGCCGGCGAGGAACTGGCCCTGGCCACCGGTCGCGGCCAGCCCTCGCTCAGCGACCTGGAGGGGCTCGCGCCGTACCTGCGGGACGAGGACGTCCGGCTGTTCGGGATCCGCGACGGGGACGCGGACCTGCCCGAGCTGGCGGAGGCCGGGATCTTCGCGGCCACCGTCGGCGAGATCCGCCGCCGGGGCGCCGCGACCGTCGCCCGGTCCGCGCTGGACGGCCTGATCCCGCCGGTGACCGACGGGTTCTGGGTGCACCTGGACGCCGACGTGCTCGACCCGGAGGCGATGCCCGCCGTGGACAGCCCCGCCCCCGGCGGCTTGCTGCCCGATGAGGTCGCGGAGCTGCTGGGCGTCCTGGTCGGGTCACCGCGGTGCGCCGGGCTGAACGTCACCGTCTACGACCCGGATCTCGACCCCGACGGCCGGGCGGGCACGCTCCTGGCGGATCTGGTGACGGGGGCCTTTGCGTAATCCTGACCGGTGGTGATCCGCGGAACCCCTGTGCACCGGCCGCCGTGGCGTGTTCCCTTTCCTTATGGCCACCACCGTCCGACGCGCCGTACTGACCCTCCCCGCAGCCCCGTTGGGCTCCGACAACCCACTGCCCGCCCTGCAGGCGCCCGACGGCGTGCACGTCCTGGACGCGCGCTCCCGCGACGGCATGCCGCGTGAGATGGCCCGCCAGATCGGGTACGAGCCGCTGCGCTCGCTGCTGCCCGTACGGATCCGCGACGGGTACGGGCGGGTGCGCACGGAGCGGGAGTTCGAGGCCGTCGTCATCGAGAACGAGCACCTGCGCGCGACCGTGCTGCCGGGCCTGGGCGGGCGCGTCCACTCGCTCGTCCAGCTGCCCACCGGCCGCGAACTGCTCTACCGCAACCCGGTGTTCCAGCCCGCCAACTTCGCGCTGAACGGGGCCTGGTTCTCCGGCGGCATCGAGTGGAACACCGGCGCGACCGGCCACACCGCCCTCTCCTGCGCCCCGCTGCACGCCGCGCTGGTCCCCGCTCCCGACGGCGGCGTGATGGTCCGGCTGTGGGAGTGGGAGCGGCTGCGCGACCTGCCGTTCCAAGTGGACCTGTGGCTCCCGGGGGACTCGCGGTTCCTGTACGCAGGCGTCCGCGTGCGCAACCCGCACGAGCGGCCCGCACCGGTGTACTGGTGGTCCAACACCGCCGTCCCGGAGGACCCGGGAAGTCGCGTCCTGGCCCCCGCCGACGAGGCCTGGCACTTCGGGTACGAGCGCTCGCTGCGTCGCATCCCGGTGCCGGAGTGGGAGGCCGCGGACCGGACCTACCCGCTGCGCAGCGAGTACCCGGCCGACTTCTTCTACGAGGTCGAGGACGGGGCCCGGCCCTGGATCGCCTGCCTGGACGCGGACGGGCGGGGCCTGGTGCAGGCCTCCACCGGGCGGCTGCGCGGCCGCAAGCTGTTCGTGTGGGGCGCGGGCGGTGGCGGCCGGCGCTGGCAGGAGTGGCTGACCGAGCCGGGCACGGGAGGCTACGCGGAGATCCAGGCCGGGCTGGCCCGGACCCAGCTGGAGCACGTACGGCTGGAGGGCGGCGCGGAGTTCAGCTGGCTGGAGGCGTACGGACCGCTGTCGGCGGATCCCTCGGCGGTGCACGGCGCGGACTGGACGGCCGCCCGCGGCGCGGCACAGGACGCCTTGGACGCCGTGCTGCCGCGGCAGCGCGTGGACGAGGCCTACGAGGCGTGGCAGGGCTGCGCCGACACCGAGCCGGGGGAGCGGCTGGCGGTCGGGTCGGGCTGGGGAGCGCTGGAGGTGCTGTGCGCGGGCCACCGGCTGCCGGGTACGCCCTTCGAGGAGGCCACGCTGGGCGAGGAGCAGGAGCCGTGGCTGGAACTGTGGCGCACGGGCGTCCTGCCCACGCCGCGCCGGGTCGTCCCGCCGGGGCCGAGCCTGGTCGCCCCGCACTGGCGGGACATGCTGGAGACGGCTCCCGCGGACCCGCTGACGGAGTACCACCTGGGCGTGGCCCAGTGGCACGCGGGTGACACCGCCCAGGCGGTACGGAGCTGGGAGCGCGGGCTGGCGCTCGCCCCGTCGCAGTGGCCGCTGCTGCGCTGCCTGGCGGTGGCGGACGCGCTGGCGGGCGATGCCGCACGGGCCGCCGACGGTTTCGCCGCGGCCTTCGAGGACCTGGCGGCGGAGAACCGCGGGGGCGAGCCGTGGACGGCCGCGGAGTCGGCCCTCGGCCGGGAGGCGATGGCCGCGCTGCTGGCGGCGGGCCGGCTGCCGCAGGCCCGTGCGGTCTGGGACCGGGTCCGGCCGGCCCTGCGCGAACAGGGGCGCTTCCGCCTGTTGGCGGCCCGGCTGCTGGCGGCGGAGGGGCATGTGCGGGCGGCCCGCCGGGTCTTCGAGGACGGCTTCGAACTCCCCGACCTGCGGGAGGGCGAGGAAACCCTGTCCGAGGTGTGGTCCGCGCTCACGGACTGCCCGCTGCCCGCCCGCTATGACTTCCGCATGCGGCCGGCTACCTCTTGATCCCGTCGAGGCAGCGGACGAAGACTTTGCCCGACGGCCATCGGGCAAAGTCCAGCTCATCGTGGTAGCCGGTGTCCGACAGTCCCTCGCACAGGGCGGTGTCCTTGGTTCCGGGGAACACCTGGACCACCTGGACCACCTGGTACTGGGCGTCGTCGCCGCCGCACCCGGTCACCCGGAGGTCGGATCAGATCGCCGCCGTTCGTGAGGCAGTCGCCGGCCGCGGCCCGTCATGGGGTGGTCTCCCGGTGTACTTGAGGGCGCCCGTCAACTGTGACGTGCGCACGCCATCCTCGGGGGGAGCCCTCCGAAGGGACCGTCCGGGTCAGGCCCGGCACAGGACCTCGCCGTTCAGGACCGTGAACCAGGCGTCCGGGTCGGCGGCCCAAGCGTGCCAGGCCCCGGCCGCGGCCTCCAGATCGCCGGGCGTTGCGTGGCCGCCGCGGACGGCGGCGTCCGCGTACCCGGAGGCGGTCGTCCGTTCGGCCCACAGGTCGGACCACCACGCCGTCTCCTGCGGGGTGGCGAAGCACCAGGCCGTGGCCGAAGAGGCCACGTCCGTGAAACCGGCCCGGCGGGCCCAGGCCCGCAGTCGGCGGCCCGCGTCCGGTTCGCCGCCGTTGGCGCGGGCCACCCGCCGGTACAGGTCCAGCCATCCGTCCAGCCCCGGCGTCGCCGGGTACCAGGTCATCGCCGCGTAGTCGGCGTCGCGGGCGGCGACGATGCCGCCCGGCCGGCACACCCGCCGCATCTCGCGCAGCGCCCGTACCGGGTCCCCGACGTGCTGGAGGACCTGATGGGCGTGGACCACGTCGAAGGAGTCGTCCGGGAGGTCCAGCGCGTGCACGTCCGCGACGGCGAAGCGCACGGCGCCGCCCAGACCGCGCTCCTCCACGTGGGCCCGGGCCCGGGCCAGGACGTCCGCGGCCGCGTCGACGGCGGTGACTCGGCCGCCGGGAGAGACCAGCCGTGCCAGGTCCGCCGTGATGGTGCCCGGGCCGCAGCCGACGTCCAGCACCGTCATGCCGGGGCGCAGCTCGCCGATCAGGTAGGCGGCGGAGTTCTCGGCGGTGCGCCAGCGGTGGGAGCGCAGGACCGACTCGTGGTGGCCGTGCGTGTAGACGGCGGTCTCCCCGGCGGTCTCCCCGGCCGCGTCCATCGCGGTCCCTCCGGCTGTGTCCGCGGCGGCGTTCGTGGCGGTGTTTGTGGCGGTGTTCGTGGCGTCCATGGCCGTACCCCTCCTCGTCGAAGCGCTGGCCCCACCGTAAGCGATCAGACCGAACTTCGAGATGGGCGTATTGAAATGTGGACGACCCTCTTGGTGCGCAAGGGGGATCGGCGGGACGGTGGCAGGTCCGGACCAGGGCGAGGAGAGTGGCACCAGGGGACGTCACCCCCGGCGGAGGGCGGTGGGAGCCATGTCCGACACGCTGCTCGAACGGCACGCCGAAGCGCTGCGGTTCTTCGGTGAGCGGGTGCGCGCCGTGAAGGGCGACCAGTGGGGCGCGCCCACCCCGTGCACGGAGTGGACCGTCCGGGACCTGGTCAACCACGTCACCGGCGAGCAGTTCTGGGTCCCGCCGCTGATCACCGAGGGCCGCACCCTGGAGGAGCTCGGCGACGCCTTCTCCGGGGACGTGCTCGGTGGCGACCCGGTCGCCGCCTGGGACCGCGCCTCGGGCGCCGCGCACGCCGCCTTCGCGGCCTCCGGCGCGCTGGAGCGGACCGTGCAGCTCTCGTTCGGGCCCGCGCCCGGGGCGGCGTACTGCTCGCAGCTGACCGCGGACTGCGTCGTGCACGCCTGGGACCTCTGTCGCGGCATCGGCGCCGACGACCGGCTGCCCGACACACTCGTCGAGTTCTCGATCAAGGAGTTCATGCCGTACGCCGACGCACTGGCGTCCAGCGGCATGTTCGCCGCGCCGGTCGAGATTGCGGCCGGCGCGGACGCACAGACCCGGCTGCTGGCGATGGCCGGGCGTGAGGCCTGAATCCGCAGTCCGGCATCCGTCAACAGGCATATGCGGGCAATCAATCGTATAAAGGTCAGGGTCGGCGGAGAGCGAGCGGTGCGGCGAACGCGAAAGGCGGACAGCGGTGGAGGGGATGCAGCGCACGGTGGCGGAGGGCCGCGGGCCGGTCCGCTACGGCCCGCCCGCGCCCCAGCCCGGCCTGCCCGTGATCTCCGAGCTCGTCTCCGTCCTCGGCGCGGCCGCCGGGCGCTGCTCCGCGCAGCCACCGGGCGGCGGTGCGTCCCTGCGTGAGGCGGCCTGCCGGTACTGGGGTCGCCGCGGACTGGCCGCCTCACCGCAGAACGTCGCAGCGGGCCCCGGCGCCCCGGCGCTGCTCCTGGCCCTCCTCGGGGCCCACGGAGGCGACGTGATGCTGCCCCGGCCCTGCCCGGCCTGGTGGACCCCGCAGGTCAGGCTGCTCGGGCGGCGCGCTTACCATGTGCCGACCCCAGCCGAGTGCGGCGGCGTTCCGGACCCCTACGCCCTGTTGGAGACCGTACGGCGGGTGCGCGCCGAGGGCGGTGACCCGCGGGTGCTGCTGCTGTCGGTCGCGGACGACCCGACCGCGACCGTACCGCCGCCCGAGCTGGTGCGCGAGGCGTGCGAGGCCGCTGCGTCCGCCGGGCTGTTCGTCGTCAGCGACGAGAGTTGGCGCGACACCGTCCACCGGCCCCACGACGACCTCGTCCTGAGCCCTGCCGAGATGCTGCCCGAACAGGCGGCGGTCCTCGTCGACCTGTCCGGCGCACTGCTGCCGGCCGGCTGGCCGGCAGCAGTGGTCCGCTTCCCCGACACCCCGCGCGGGGACCGGCTGCACGCCGGCACCCTCGACGTCCTCACCGCCACCGGCGCGATGGTCGCCGGACCCGTGGCCGGTGCCGCCGCGCACGCCCTCGACGAACCCGACGCGGTCGCCGCACGCGCGCACGCGGCCGCCCGCCTGCACGGCCAGGTGGCGGCCGCCGCGTACCGCGAGCTCCGCGCGGCGGGGGCGCTGGCCCGACCCCCGCAGGCCGGGCGGCACCTCTACGGCGACCTCACCCCGCTGCGCGCCGGACTCGCCCGGCACGGGGTCGGCGACGCCATGGAACTGGAGGACTGGCTCGGCGGCCGGCTCGGCGCGCCCACCCCGGGCGGACAGCGGTTCGCGGACGAACTGGGCGCACTGCGGGTCAGACTGTCCACCGGACCGCTGCTGGGCGCCACCCCCGAGGAGCGGCTGGCCGTGCTCACCGCCCGGGACCCGCTCGCGCTGCCCCACGTCCGGAGCTCCCTGGACCTCCTCGGATCGGTCCTGGCCGAGCTGGCCTGACCCCCGGCCCACCCCGACCCCCAGCCCACCTCGATCCCCGGCCCACCCCGCCCCCCGCCCCGGCCGACCCCGGACCATGGTGAACGGAGACTGCTCGATGAGGGACCGGACGGACGCCGCCGCACCCGCCCCGGCCGCCCCCTCCGCGGGGCCCCCACGCCCGGCCGGCACCCCGCGGGCGCCGCTCCCGTCCGCTCCGCGCCCGCTCGGTGAACACCGCCGCTGGCCCCGGTCGTTCGCCGACCGGCTCACCACCCCACTCCCTGGAGTCCGGGCCTTCGCCCGGCTCGCCCGCGAGGGCGCCTTCCGGCCCGGCCCCGAAGGGCTGCGCGGCATTCCGGATCTTCCGTACGAACCGGGCCCGCTTCCCGTGACGGAGGCCGGCGCGGTGTCCGTGACCTGGGCCGGGCATGCCAGCTGGGTCGTGCGGACCGGCGGACTGACCGTGCTGACCGACCCGGTCTGGTCCCGCAGGATCCTCGGTACGCCGTCTCGGATGACGCCCGTCGGAGTGCGCTGGGAGGACCTGCCCCCGGTGGACGCGGTCGTGATCAGCCACAACCACTACGACCACCTCGACGCCCCCACGCTCAGGCGGCTGCCCCGGGACACCGCCCTCTTCGTCCCCGCGGGCCTCGCAGGGTGGTTCCGCCGCCGCGGCTTCACCCGGGTCACCGACCTCGACTGGTGGGAGGCGGCCGAACTGGGCGGCGTACGGTTCGAGTTCGTCCCCGCCCACCACTGGTCGAAGCGGTCCCTGATCGACACCTGCCGGTCCCTGTGGGGCGGCTGGATCCTCACCGACACCCTGAGCCCCGTCCCGAGGAAGGTCTACTTCGCGGGAGACACCGGTTACGGCCGGTGGTTCCGCGAGATCGGCCGCCGCCACCCGGGCATCGACCTCGCCCTCCTGCCCGTCGGCGCGTACGCCCCGCGCTGGTGGCTCGGCGACGTCCACGCCGACCCGGAGGAGGCCGTCCGGGCCTGCATCGACCTGGGGGCCCGGCGGATGGCCCCCATGCACTGGGCCGCGTTCGTGCTCTCCGCCGAACCGGTCATGGAGCCCCTGCACCGCACCCGGGCCGCCTGGTCCCGCTCGGGCCGGCCCCGCGAGGACCTCTGGGACCTCCCGGTCGGAGCGTCCCGCTCCCTGCCCGACCCCGACCCCGACCCGGGCCCCGACCCCGATTCCGGCCCCGGCCCCGGCCCCGACCCCGGGCCCGGCGCCGGTCCGGAGCCGGCCTGAGGGCTGCGCGCGCCCCGATGCCCGTCAGGGATGGCGCCGCAGCCGGCGCCAGAGCGCCGGGCCCGTGCTGACCAGCAGCGCCAGGCCGACCGCCAGGGCCACGCCCTTCCAGGGCTCCGGGAACAGCGAGCCGCCCAGGATGCCGATCAGGCCGTACGTGGCTGCCCAGGCCAGGCAAGCGGGGCCGTCGCCGCGGGCGAACCGGCGCAGCGGCAGCTCCGCCAGCAGGCAGGCCAGCATCACCGGGATCCGGCCCGCCGGTACCAGCCGGGAGAGCACCAGCACCGTGACCCCGTGCTCGTCCAGCCGGGTCTGGGCCTGCGCCAGCCGCTCCGGTGCGGCCCGGCCGCGCAACGCGGCCAGCCACCGCGACCCGTTGCGGGACCGCACTCCCCGCTGCCCGAGCCAGTAGAGCGCCAGATCTCCGGTGAAGGCCGCCAGCGCCGACACCCCGAACACGAGCAGCACCCCGTACGGCGCCTGGTGGTGGAAGGCCACCACCGCCGCCGAACTCACCAGCGCGCCGGTGGGAATCACCGGCACCAGCGCACCCAGTGCCACCAGCACGAACAACGCCGGGTAGCCCACTGCCTGCTGGGTGGTATCCGGCGGCACCTGGCCGGCCCCTGCGGCCCCCGCCACGGCCACCGCCGTGAACGCGCGAAGGGTCACGGCAGCCGCACCCGCTCGCCGTGCCCCGGCACCCGCACGCACACCTTCGGCGCCAGCTGCCGGGCACGCCGCTCGAACTCCTGGCCCGGCGCGTGGAACTCGTGGGGCCGGACCGCGTCCATCCCGACCGGCCAGTACGTCCCGTAGTGGACCGGCACCGCCGCCGCCGGGGCCAGCTGCGCCAGCGCGTGAGCGGCTCGTACGGCGTCCAGATGTCCGGGCCCCAGGTACGGACCCCAGCCGCCCACCGGCAGCAGAGCCAGGTCCACCGGCCCCACCTCCTCGGCCATGGTGTCGAACAGCCCGGTGTCCCCGGCGAAGTACGTCCGGGCGGCGCCCAGGACCACGTATCCGAGCGCCGGCGCGAGGTGCGGGCCGTACGGCAGCCGTCGTCCGTCGTGGCGTGCGCTGACCGCGCGGACCCGCACGCCCTCCCCGACGCGGACCTCGTCGCCCGGCGCCGTCTCCGTCACCGTCAGCCCGCGCAGCCCGGCGAGCCGGGCCAGCCGCGGGACCGCCCGCCGCGCACCCCGCGGCACGAGGATCCTGGTGCCGGGCGCGAGCAGCCCCAGCGACGGCAGGTGCAGATGGTCCGCGTGCAGGTGCGACACCAGTACCACGTCCGCCACCGCCGCCTCGGGCGGCGGGAGCGCTCCGCGGCGCCGTCGCAGGTGCGCGAGCCGCCGGGTGAACAACGGGTCCGTCAGCAGCCGCACTCCGGAATCCTCGACGGTGCACGTCGCATGGCCCCACCAGGTGATCTCCACCGGCACCAGGCCCTCCCTCCCTCGCCGTCCCGCCGGCCTCGGGGTGTCCTTCCCATCATGCCGGGCCGGCCGCTCCGCTACCGCACCCGAATCGGAATCCGGCAGCCCCTCCTCCCGGGCGGCGGATCGGAGTAGGGTCCGGCGGCATGGAAGAGTTGCGCGTGGCCGCGATCGCCAGCCTGGCCCCGCTCGAAGACCTGGACGCCGACCCGTTCGCCGTGGACACCCGGGGCCAGCACGCCGTGTGCGCACGCTGGGCGGCCGACCGGGGTTACCTCGTGACCCAGCAACTGCTCGTCTACGGGATGCGCGCGGACCACTGCGGCTTCTGGTCCGAGATATCCGCCGGGCGGGTCGATCTGTTCGTCGCCGCCAATCACCGGGTCCTGGCCCGCGCGCTGAGCTGCGTCGAGGAGTTCACCGCAGAGTGCGAGCGGCGCGGCGTGCGTCTGGAGACCGCCGGGGACGAGGAGCCGCGGTACACCGCCGCGATGAAGGCCGAGGTGCACCGGCGGCTGTCCATGCCGACCGCCGGCTACGACGGCACCTGACCGCTGTCCGTCCGACTTCGCCCCGCCCGGCTCGGCCGCAACGGCCTCCCCCGGCCGTCCGCCGGGTACTGCCGTGCCCCGTCCGCTTTCCCGTCGTCCGGCCGGCCGGCAGCCGTTGTGCGAGCCTGGAGGCGGGAGACGACCCCGGGGGTGGCACGTGCGGCGACGGCGGTGGCGGAACACGGGCAACGCCCTGGTGCGGGTGATCCTCGTCTGGGCGGTGTCCACCCTCACGATGCTCGCCCTGGCCGGGATCCTCCCGGACTTCCGCCTGCAGTCCGACGACGGCGACAGCATCACGCAGATCGGCCTCACCGCGGCCTGGGGCGCCGGCGCCTTCGGCCTGCTGAGCGCACTGGTCTGGCCCGTGCTGGTGCGGGCCCTGCTGCTGGTGCCCGCCCTCGTGCTCGGGGTCCTCGTGTTCTTCCTGAACGGCTCGCTCCTGCTGCTGGCGCTCAGACTGATCCCCGACGGGCGGGGCGAAGCCGCCCCCGAGACCGCGGTCGTCGTGGCCGCCGTGATGTCCGCGGTGGCCTCCGCGACCTCCACGGCGCTGGCAGTGCGCGACGACGAGGCGTACCGGCGCCGGCTCTACCGGCTCGCCGACCGGCGCCGCCGCCGGCAGGGCCGCGGGTCCGCCACCCGGACGGGGGCGGCGGTGCCGGGCCTGCTGGTCCTCCAGCTCGACGGGGTCGGGTACGAGGTGCTGCGCGAGGCGTGCGGCAGCGCGCTCATGCCCACCGTCGCCGGCTGGCTCGAAAGCGGCCACCGCGTCACGTCCTGGCGCACGGATTGGTCGAGCCAGACCGGCGCCAGCCAGCTCGGCATCCTGCACGGCTCCACCTTCGACGTGCCGGCCTTCCGCTGGTACGAGAAGGACACCGGCGAGGTGATGGTCTGCAACCGGCCCGCCAGCGCCGCGGAACTGCAGCGGCGGGCCATCGAGCGCACCGGCGACGGGGGACTGCTCACGCTCGACGGGGCCAGCCGCGGCAACCTCTTCAGCGGCGGTGCCGACCAGCTGGCGCTCGTGCTCTCGGTCTCGGCGAGGCGGGGCCGGGCCAACCGGTCCCGCGCCGGCTACTTCGCGTACTTCTCCGATCCGGCCAATGCCGTCCGCACGGCCCTGTCCTTCATCGCCGACGCGGCCCGCGAGATCGTCCAGTCCCGGCGGGCCCGGATCCGCGGGGACCGGCCCCGGGTCTCGCGCGGCGGGCTCTACCCGCTGATCCGGGCCTTCGCGACCGTGGTCGAACGGGACGTGGTCGTCTCGGCGGTGATCGGCGACATGCTCGCCGGGCGCGCCGTGGTCTACGCCGACCTCGTCGCCTACGACGAGGTCGCCCACCACTCGGGCCCGCGCGGACGCGACACCGACCAGGTGCTGGAGCGCCTCGACCGCAGCCTTGCGCTGATCGCCCGGGTCGCCGAGCACGCGCCGCGCCCGTACCGGATCGTGCTGCTCTCCGATCACGGCCAGAGCCCCGGGGAGACCTTCCTGTCGCGCTACGGGCTGACCCTGAAGGACCTGGTGAGGGCGGGCTGCGGCCTGCCCGTCCCCCGCAGGGCCGGCCGCACCCGCAGTGGGGCCGAAGCCCGCGCGGCGGTTCTGGCCGCTCTCCACCGGCCGGTGGAGGAGGGTGAGGAGGCCCGCCCGGGGCCGGGCACGGACCCGGTGGTGCTGGCCTCCGGCAACCTGGCCCTGATCTCCTTCCCGGACATTCCCGGCCGGGCCTCCCGGGCCCGTGTCGAGAGCACCCACCCCGCGCTGCTGGCGACCCTGGCGAACCACCCCGGCGTCGGTTTCCTGCTGGTGGACGGGGTGGTGCTGGGGCCGGGCGGGGCCGAGGCCCGGCTGGACGTGCCCGGCGAGGCCGAGAAGTTGCTGGCGGCCTTCGGTCCGGGGGCGGCGGCGGCCGTCCGCCGGACCGACGCCTTTCCGCACGTGGCCGACATCATGGTGAACTCGGCGTACGACCCCGGCACGGGCGCGGTGCACGCCTTCGAGGAGCAGATCGGCTCGCACGGCGGCCTGGGCGGCGAGCAGGGGCGTCCGTTCCTGATGTGGCCCGCGGAGCTGTCGGACCCGGGGGAGGAACTGGTCGGCGCGGAGGCGGTGCACGGCGTCCTGAGGCGCTGGCTCGGTGAGGCCGACGGCCCGCAGGTGCCGGTGGCCGCCCCGGAGTTCCGACGGGCGGGGAGCGGCGTGTCCGGCGGGGCGGGCGGCCACGCGGCCGCCCCTCCGGCGCGGACCAGAGGGATCGGAGGGGCCGGGGAGCCGGTCGGCGGGAGGACCGCCCGAGAGGCGCCGCAGGATTCCCGGCGGGAAGGCCCCCTCGACGGAATCCTTCCTTCCGAGGGGGCGCCGGTGCGGGACGAAACCCGCTGATTTGGTACGTCCCGCACGGTGGTCGACCATGTGTCGACCCGCCCACCATGTGAGACGACCCGAGGCGCACCCCCGATGACCAGCACCGCAGCCCTGCCCGCAGAGGCCACCGCACCCCCCGAGCCGGGCCGCGACCCCCACGCCCGGAGCTTCGGCCTCCCCATCGCGACCTGCCTGGTCATGGGCAACATCATCGGCGGCGGGATCTTCCTCCTCCCCGCCTCGGTCGCCCCCTTCGGCACGATCAGCCTCGTCGCCTTCGCGCTGCTCACCCTCGGTGCGATCGCCCTCGCGCTCGTCTTCGGCCGCCTCGCCCACCGGCACCCGCAGACCGGTGGCCCGTACGTCTACGCCCGTGCCGCCTTCGGCGACTTCGCCGGCTTCCTCGCCGCCTGGAGCTACTGGATAACCTCGTGGGTGTCGAACGCGGCCCTCGCCGTGGCCTCCGTCGGCTACCTCAGCGTCCTCTTCCCGGCCATCGGCGCGCACAGGTGGTCCATGTGCCTGGCGGCGCTGGCCATGCAGTGGCTTCCCGCGCTCGCCAACCTGGCCGGCACCCGCTATGTCGGCGCCGTCCAACTGGTAGCCACCGTGCTGAAGTTCGCCCCGCTGCTGCTGGTCGCCGTGGGCGGCCTGTTCTTCTTCGACCCCGCCAACCTCGGCCCGTTCCAGGCCACCGGTCAGAGCCCGGCCGGCGCGCTTTCCGCCGCTGCGGCGATCCTCCTCTTCAGCTACCTCGGCGTGGAGTCCGCCGCCGTCAGCGCCGGCGAGGTCCGCGACCCCGCCCGCAACGTGGGTCGGGCCACGATCCTCGGCACCACCGGCGCGGCCGTCGTCTACCTGCTCGGCACCCTCTCCGTCTTCGGCCTCGTCGCCCACGAGCGGCTGGTCTCCTCCGAGGCCCCGTTCACCGACGCCGTCAACGCCATGTTCGGCGGCACCTGGGGCGGCACCCTCGTCGCCTGCGCCGCCGTCGTCTCGATGGGTGGCGCCCTCAACGGCTGGACCCTCCTCAGCGCCCAGACCCCGTACGCCGCCGCCAAGGACGGGCTCTTCCCGCGGGCCTTCGAGAAGAAGCGGCGGGGCGTCCCGGTGGTCGGTGTCGTCGTCACGACCTCCCTGGCCTCTGCCCTGACCGTCTACAACTACACGGCCGGTTCCGACGGCGTCTTCGAGATCCTGGTCCTCGTCACCACCTTCACCGCCACCGTCCCCTACCTGCTCTCCACCGCCGCGCAGATCTACTTCCTGCTCTCCGGGCAGGGCGAGCGCGTCCGGCGGGGGCGCCTGGTCCGCGACGCCGCCCTCGCGGTCCTGGCCTTCGGCTTTTCCCTGTGGCTGGTGGCCGGCTCCGGGTACGCCGCTGTCTACCAGGGCGTGCTCTTCCTCTTCGCGGGCGTCGCGGTCCATGCCGCCATGGCCGCCCGCAGGCAGCGGACAGCCACCTGACCTGCGCGGTAGCGTGGAAGGACAGCGCCTTCAGGGGGCATGAAGGGGTCGCCATGTCCGCGATCAGAGAAAGCATCGACATCGACCGCAGTCCCGAGGAGGTCTTCGCCTACGCGTCGGACGCCTCCCACCTGCCGGAGTGGCAGAAGAGCGCGGTGTCCGCCCGGGGCACCGAGCACCCGGCCGTGGGAGCGATCATCTCCGTGCGGCGGCGGATCGGCCGGCGTGAGTTCCCGATGACCATGGAGCTCACCGAGTACGACCCGCCCAGGAGCTGGCACCTGCACGGCATCGACGGCCCGGTCCGCGGCGATGTCCGGGGCACCGTCGAGCCCCTGGGCGACGGAACCCGCTCCCGCCTCACCCTGAGCCTGGACTTCGAGGGCCACGGCATCGGCAGGGTGCTCGTACCGCTCGTCGTGAAACCGCACGCTCGCAAGGAGATGCCGCTGAACGAGGAGAAGCTCAAGCACCTCATCGAGGCCTGAGCCCCGCCCGCGGGAGAACCGGATGCCGGGCGGTGTGGGGTGCGATCACACGGGCCGCACCCCACACCGCCCCACCGGCGCAGGACGTCCCCGCTCGTGCAGCCTGCCGTCACCCCCGGGGAACCGGGACGCGGTGCGCCCGAGCCGGTGCGGTCACGCCCCCGGCCCGCGGATGCGCAGGTCGGGGGCGTGCTGCGTGGAGATCGACTCAGTCGAGGTAGTCGCGCAGCACCTGGGAGCGCGACGGGTGGCGCAGCTTCGACATGGTCTTCGACTCGATCTGGCGGATCCGCTCGCGGGTGACCCCGTACACGCGGCCGATCTCGTCGAGGGTCTTCGGCTGGCCGTCGTTGAGGCCGTAGCGCATGGAGACCACGCCCGCCTCGCGCTCCGAGAGCGTGCCCAGGATCGACTGGAGCTGCTCCTGGAGGAAGGTGAAGGAGACCGCGTCCGCGGGCACGACCGCCTCGGAGTCCTCGATGAGGTCACCGAACTCGCTGTCGCCCTCCTCACCCAGCGGGGTGTGCAGGGAGATCGGCTCGCGGCCGTACTTCTGGACCTCGATGACCTTCTCGGGGGTCATGTCGAGTTCCTTGCCCAGCTCCTCCGGGGTGGGCTCGCGGCCCAGGTCCTGGAGCATCTGGCGCTGCACGCGGGCGAGCTTGTTGATGATCTCGACCATGTGGACGGGGATGCGGATCGTGCGCGACTGGTCGGCCATGGCACGCGTGATCGCCTGCCGGATCCACCAGGTCGCGTACGTGGAGAACTTGAAGCCCTTGGTGTAGTCGAACTTCTCCACGGCGCGGATCAGGCCGACGTTGCCCTCCTGGATCAGGTCCAGGAAGAGCATGCCGCGGCCGGTGTAGCGCTTGGCCAGGGAGACCACGAGACGGAGGTTGGCCTCCAGCAGGTGGTTCTTGGCACGGCGGCCGTCCTCGACGAGGATCTCCAGCTCGCGCTTGAAGGCGGGCTTGTGGTCCTCCTCCTCTTCGAGCTTGTACTCGGAGAAGAGACCGGCCTCGATGCGCTTGGCGAGCTCGACCTCCTGCTCGGCGTTGAGGAGCGGCACCTTGCCGATCAGCTTGAGGTAGTCCTTGACCGGGTCCGCGGTCGCGCCGGCCACCATGACCGTCTGTGCCGGGGCGTCGTCCTCGTCGTCGTCGGACAGCACGAAGCCCTGGGCGCCGGTCTTGGGCGCCTCCTCCTCGGCTTCGTCGACGAGGTCCTCCGCTGCCCAGTCCTCGCCCTCGACGGCCGGGCTCTCGGCCTCGTCCGCGTCCTTGGCGCTGGTCTTCTTCGCCGCGGTCTTCTTCACGGCGGTCTTCTTGGCGGCGGTCTTCTTGACCGTGCGCTTCTTCGGCTCGGCGGCTGCCTCGGCCGGAACCGCCGCCTCCGCAGCCGCGGCGGCCGACGGAGCGGATATTGCCGTGGCCGTGACTGTGGTGGCCGCGGCGGGGGCCGCGGTCTTGCGCGCACCGATGGGCCGGGGCGCGGCGGTGGCCTTCTTGGCCACGGTGCGGGCCGGGGCGGCAGCCTTGCGGGGCTTCTTCGCGGCAGCCTTGGTGGCGGGGGCCGCGCTGACGTGAAGGGCGACACCCTCCTCGTCGAGGACCTGGTTCAGGCTGCGCAGGACCCGCTTCCACTGGTCCACCGGGATGCGGCCGGCCTCGAAGGCCTGGCGCACGTCGTCACCGTTGATGTGACCCTGCTCGCGGCCGCGCTCGACGAGCGCGACGAGGGCCTCCGATTCGGCGATCTCCGGAGGGAACGTACGGGACGGGCTGAGCGACACAAGGAGCCTCTCGTTGCGAACAGATATGGGGTGGGCGGGACATCATCGCGCGAACTCGGGAAACAGACCCGAGGGGGGTCTGTATTCCGGGCCGCGCGAGGACACCTGTCGGTTCATCGCATGCCCGAGTCGATTCGTTACGCGCTGAATTGAGTGACCTGCGCCACGCTACGGCCGGGCAACCGGATCCGGCGCGGATCCGTCCGCCCTCCGCATCAGTCCGTTTTGCGGGCCTCGATCAGGAAGCGGGCGGTGTGCGCGACGAACGGGCCGTCGCGCTCGATCCGTTCGTGCAGCTCGCGCAGGCGGTCCCGGTACTGCCCGACCGTGAAGCCGGGCACCATCCAGATCACCTTCCGCAGGAAGTAGATCACGGCTCCGATGTCGTGGAACTCGGTGCGCAGCCGCTCCGAGCGCAGGTCGAGGACTTCCAGACCCGCCTTCGTGGCGTCGGCGACCGCGTCGTCGGGATGCCGGGCGCGCCGGACGTCCTCGGGCTGGGGTCCGAGAAAAAATTCGACGAGTTCGAAGACGCTCGCCGGGCCGACCTGCTGCGAGAGATACGTTCCGCCGGGGGTCAGCACCCGGGCGATCTCGTCCCACCAGATGGTCACCGGGTGCCGGCTGGTCACCAGCTCGAAGGCCTCGTCGCCGAAGGGCAGCGGCGGCTCGTCGGCGTCCGCGACCACCACCGCGCCCAGCGGGTGCAGCAGCCGGGTCGCCCGCTGGACATTGGGCGGCCAGGACTCCGTGGCCACCGTCAGGGGCGGCAGGGACCCGGCCCCGGCGAGGACCTCACCGCCGCCGGTCTGGATGTCCAGGGCGGACCGGACCCGGGCCAGGCGCTCGGCCATCAGGCGCTGGTACCCCCAGGAAGGACGCTGCTCGGTGGCCCGCCCGTCGAGCCAGGAGAAGTCCCAGCCGTCCACGGACACGGATTCGGCCTCGGCGACAAGGTGGTCGAAAGTACGCGTCATGCATTGATCGTCGCAGGTCGGGCGCCGGGCGGCCACCGCTTTGGTCGACTACAGTGGTCGCCGGGCCGTGACTGGCGTTCGGGTGGATCACCACCGGGGAGCGGCCCGGCGCAGCCGAGCACCTCCCGCTGCGTCGACTGCCGCGCGCCTGGGCGAACCTCGATCCGCGCACCGCAGCGACGTTCAGGAGACCCCGTGACGACTGCCCAGAACGCCCCCGCCGCTCCTGCCGCCGGCACCGCCCGGCTGATGGACGGCACCGCCCTCGCCCGCCGCGTCTCGGAGCGGACCGCCGACCTCGCGGCGAAGATCACCCAGCGCACCGGCACCGCGCCCTGCCTCGCGACCGTGCTGGTCGGCGAGGACCCCGCCTCCGTCACCTACGTCCGTATGAAGCAGAACCGCTGCGCGAAGGCCGGGATCACCTCGCGCCACGTGGAGCTGCCGGCCTCGACCACCACCGAGGAGCTGGTCGCGGCGATCACGGCGCTGTCCGAGGACCCGGAGATCAGCGGCATCCTGCTCCAGCACCCCGTCCCGCACCACATCGACGAGCGCGCCGCCTTCGAGGCCATCGCCCCCGGGAAGGACGTGGACGGGGTCACCATGCACTCCTTCGCGGCCATGGGCTTCGGCCTGCCCGGCTTCGTCTCCTGTACCCCGGGCGGCATCATGCGCCTGCTCGCCGAGTACGACGTGGACCTCACCGGCAAGCACGCCGTGGTCGTCGGCCGCAGCGCGATCCTGGGCAAGCCGGCCGGGATGCTGCTCCTGGAGCAGAACGCCACGGTCACCTACTGCCACTCCCGCACCCAGGACCTCGCCTCGATCGTGCGCCAGGCGGACGTGCTGGTCGCCGCCGTTGGCAAGGCCGAGTTCATCCGGGGCGAGGACATCAAGCCGGGCGCGGTGGTCCTGGACGCCGGCTACAACGAGGGCAACGTCGGCGACGTCCACTTCGCGTCGGCGGCGGCCCGGGCCTCGCTGATCACCCCCGTGCCGGGCGGTGTCGGCCCGATGACCATCGCCGTCCTGCTGGAGCAGACCGTCCTGGCCGCGGCCGCGCAGGCCGGACTGGACCTCGCCGAGCTCTGATCCGCACCGCCTGCACGGCTGCGCCCCGGACTCCGGTCCGGGGCGCAGCCGTCTCCGGGCCCCGCCGCTCATCTGGCCTGTCCGACGGGGTCGGCCGGGCCGACCGGATCGGCTGCCGGGCCGGTGGGGGCGGCGCCGCCCCCACCCCCGCCGCCGGAGCCGGTGGTGGGGGCGGTGCCCGTGCCGGGCGCCGGGTCGAGCCCGGCGACGGCCCGCTCCGCGGCCGTGAGCGGCGGAGCCTTCAGGGCGCCCCGGTCGGAGGCGCGCATCACGTGCCAGACCACGGAGGGGCGGAGCCAGTGGGTGGGCTCGATGCTCATGGTGAGGACGTTGAGCAGGGCGGCGGTGAGGGCCTCGTCGGTGGTGGCTCCCGTCATCAGGCGGTTGACGTAGCCGTTGAGCACGTTGGTGCCGGCGCGCGGCTTCATCCCGGTGGCACCCGGATAGAGGATGTCCTGCGAGGTGGCGAGCTCCCAGGCGGTGGCGACCTGGGGTGCGATCGCGCGCTGGGCCTCACGGCCGATCCCGGGATGGGCCAGCCCCTTGGCCCGCAGCAGGGCGCGTACGGCGAGCAGCCCCTGGGCGGCGACCGTCATGCCCTGCCCGTACAGGGGATTGAAGGTGGCGACGGAGTCACCGACGGCGAAGAACCCGTCGGGCAGCTCGGCCTTCTCGAAGTAGATCCGCCGGTTGGCGGTGCCCTGGGTGACGGCGACGTCCGTGAGGGGGGTGCGGTGCTCCAGGAGCTCACCGACGATCGGGTCGCGGACGGACCGGGCGAACGGGATGAAAGCGTCGGGGTCGCCCGTCGGCTGGCCGCCGCGGGTGCCGGACAGGGTCGCCTGCCACTGGCCGTTCTCGATGGGCACGATCGTGGCGGTCTGCCCGGGCACGGGCACCCGCGGGTCGGACTGCACGTTGACGATGGGGAAGCCCATCTCGTGCGCACCGGCGGGGGCCTCGAAGATCCGGGTCGCGTAGACCAGTCCGGAGTCGACCTCGGCCTGCCGGATGCCGCTCACCCCGAGTGCCTGGAGCCAGGTGCGGGCCCGCGATCCGCGGCCGCTGGCGTCGACCACGAGGTCGGCCGTCACCAGCAGGTCCGCCTCCTCGGGGGTGTCGACCCGGACGCCGGTGACCCGGGCCGCGTTGCCCTCCAGGCCGCGGACCCGGCTCCGCTGGAGGGTGGACACCCCGGGGAGGCCGGTCACCCGGGCGCGGACCACGGAGTCGAGCAGGTCGCGGCTGCAGGAGATGTTGAACTGCTTCTCCCCGCAGCGCGGTATCCATCCCTGGGCGGTCTTGGTGACCAGGTCGGTGGGCAGGCTGCGGCGGATGGCGCCGGCCTTGGTCCAGTCGTCGGTGATGCCGGGCAGGATCCGCTCGATGGCCCGGGCGCCGCCGGACCACAGCAGGTGGGTGTGGCGGGCCTGCGGGAGCCCGCGGCGCGGCGCCGGCCCTTCGGGCAGCGGGTCGGCGTCGATGACGGTGACCGCGGCGTGCTCGGCGAGGACAGCGGCCGCGAGGAGGCCGGCCAGGCTGCCGCCGATGACGACGGCGTGGCGGGGCGGTGAGGACAGGTTCATCGTGGCGTGCTCTCTGTCAGGGCCGTGCTGAGGGCATCGGCGTGAGGGATGCGGCGACTGGCTGGTGCTGGTCACGGCGTGGCACGGGGCTTCCCCAGCCGAGTGCGGACGTGACGCGTCCGGTCGCATCGGGGAACTGTCGCTCCCGGGGCGACGGCGGGCAGAGGCACGGGGCGCCGCCGAGGCACCGGCCGAAGCCCTCGGCCCGGATGTCCGCCGGATCCCCCTGAGCAGCGCGGGAAGCGCCCGGCGCCCCGGCGGGCTTCCCGGCATCGGCCGGGGCCGCCGGAGGTGCGCCGTCCAGCCGTTCGGAGTCCGGTGCGCGCGCGGCCCGTGTGGTCCTCATGGCGTTTCTCCCCCGGCGGTGTCCGTGGTCGGCGTCCCGCCCGTCGTCCCCGGAGTTCCGAGCTGCCCCTCGCGTGCGAGGAGGTCGTCCAGGTGGTCGGCGAGCGACTTCCAACCCTGGGGCGACAGCCGGCCGGCCCGCGCGACGATGCTGCGCACGTCGTGGGCGCGCAGCACGGCCAGCATCGGGTTCTCCCGTTCCCGTTCCACGCACTCCAGTTCGCCTTCGATCAGCCTGAGGGCTGTGGCGAGGGCCTCGGTGTCGTCGGCGAGCAGGAACCCGCCGTCGACGCCGTAGAAGCGCTGGATCCCGGCCGCCGCGGCGAGGTTCGGCAGGCCCTCGCCCTGGGCGAGACGGGTCAGCGACTGCCCCGACGCGTCGAAGGACCTGGCGATGGCCGTCAGTGAGTGGGGCTGGCCGTCCTCCCGGGGCCGGGTGCGCCGCAGGTGTTCGAACCGCTGGTGGACCTGCTCCTTCAGGGGGAGCCGGGGCGGTCTGCCGTCGAGGGTCTGCCGGATGGCCCGGGGCGTGATGCCGGTCAGGTACGAGAGGTGTTCGAGATCGTCGCCGCCGTCCGAGACGGTCCCGGCGGACAGGGCGAGAGCCCGCTCCACCGCGCTCTTGCAGTCGGCCAGCAGGTAGCCGGCGTAGACGCCGAAGAACCGCTGCACGCCCGCCGCATGCCCCATCCGCAACAGCCCGGTCCCCGCGTTGAGCGGTCCGAGAGAGGCTCCGGGGGCGCCGAAGTCGTGGGCGATGGCGGCGAGCGGCCATTCTCGGCCGTGCTTGTCGAGGCGGGTGGCGCGCAGCAGCCGGAAGCGCTGGTGCACGCGCTGCTCCAGCGGCACTTCGGGGGCCGTACCCGCCATCACGCCCGGAACGCGCCGGACGTCGACGCCGGAGAGGTGGCTCAGCCGTCCTGTCGCCAGCACGTCGCCGGGATCCCGGCCGCACCGCTCGGCGAGCGCCGCGACACGCCGCCGGATCGCGTCGAGGTCGGGTCGTGCGGTGGCTCGCACCGGCGGATTCTCCATATGTCGACAAGACGTTCGAGTGGATCGGGCTGCGTGAAGCCTAGCCCCCCGCCTCGGGCCGAAGGACGGGAACCCCAATGTTTCCTGCCGCCCGCCTCAAAAACCGTTGGCATGACCTCACAGGTAATCGACCGCCTTCGGGGGTCGCGGCACAGTGGGCGCATCGGGTCCCGGGGCCGCGCACTCGGTCTCGGGATCCGGCGCACCCACCCGGCCGTTCGACCTCGACGGAGGCTGAATCCCCATGTCCACGACCCTGCTCGCCGGCTTCGCCCGTACTTCCGTGCCGCAGCTCGCGCTGCGTCGCTTCCTCGCTCTCGACGCCGTCGTCACCACCGCCAACGGCCTCGCCTACGCCGCCTTCAGCACGCCGCTGGGACGGCTGCTCGGGGTTGGGCAGGAACTGCTCCTGGTCCTCGGCCTCGTGCTCGTGCTGTACGGCGCCGCGGTCGGATGGCTGGCGTCGCGCAGGCGGCCCCCGGCGCCCGCCGTGAAGGCCGTCGTCGAGGCCAACTACGCCTGGGCCGCACTGAGTCTGCTGGCCCTCGCCTGGTGGTCCTCGCCGACCGTCGCCGGGACCGTCTGGGTCCCGGTGCAGGCCCTGACCGTCGCCGGCTTCGCCGTGCTCCAGCAGCTCGCCCTGCGCTCAGTCGCCGAGTGAGCGCAGGTACTTCACCGTCGCCGGGTCGGCCGGGAGCATCGTCTCGATGGCGAGCTCGGCGACGGTCACGTCCATCGGCGTGTTGAAGGTCGCGATGGACGACACGAAGGACAGCAGGTGGCCGTCGTGCTCGATGACCAATGGGAGCGCGATGGGCGCAACCGGCGCCTCCGGTTCGCCGTCGCCGGGGCGTTCGGCCACCGGATAGGAGCGGACCTCCTCGTACAGCGCGCGCAACGGCTCGGAGCGGACGAGTGCGATCTGGCGCTCCATTTGGGCGAGCAGGTGCCCGCGCCACTGCCTGAGGTTGCGGATCCGCGGGGCCAGTCCCTCGGGGTGCAGGGTGATCCGCATCGCGTTCAGCGGCGGCGTCAGCAGGTGGTCCGGCAGACCGTCCAGCAGCATCATGATGCCCCGGTTGGCGGCGACGACCTCGTACGTGGCGTTCACGACCAGCGCCGGACAGGGCTCGTATCCGGTGAGCAGCCGCTCGATGCCCTCGCGCAGGGTTTCCATCGACGGGTCGTCCAGCGCGGTCTGCGCGAAGCGCGGGGCGTACCCCGCGGCGAGCAGCAGGGAGTTGCGCTCACGCATCGGGACGTCGAGGTGGTCGGCGAGCCGCAGCACCATCTCCTCGCTCGGCCGGGAGCGGCCCGTCTCGATGAAGCTGATGTGCCGGGACGAGGAGTCGGCGCGCCCCGCCAGCTCCAGCTGGCTGAGGCCGCGCCGCACCCGCCAGGTGCGCAGCAGGGCGCCGACCGAGGACGTCGAGGTGGTCATGGCCCCGACGGTAGCCGAGCCCGCAGGGCCGTGGGCCCCGGCGCGATCAGCCGACATCGAAGACGTTGCGCAGGCCGAGGCGGTGGCGCCACAGGTCGTGCCGTTTGGCGGACTCCAACTCCGGCGCCCGGTACAGCGGCCGGACGGTGCACCGCCGCGCGGTCGAACCGTCCCGGTCCAGCAGGCTGTTGACGGCCGCGCGGGCGGAGGCATTGGCGCCCTCCATCGTCGCGAGGTCGATGTCGACCGCGACGTAGTCCCCACTGAGGAAGAAGTTCGGTACCCGGGTACCCGCGCTCGGCCGGTTGCCGAGGGTGCCGACCGGGTGGATCAGCAGTTCGTCCTCGTTGGTGGGGTTCGGGGTGCCGAGCCCGTCCACGCCGGGATCCAGGAACCACGAGTGCAGCTTCGCGTCGGACAGCGGGCTCCTGCCGGTGTCGCCCAGGGAGGCCTTCAGCTGTGCCCACACCTCGCGGGCCACCTCCTCGCGGGTGCACTGCTTGGCCGTCTTCCCGTACAGGATCCCCGGCTTGTCCCACTCCGAGATGTCCACCGACAGGCAGTCGACCGCCGTCCCGTCGCCGTAGTCGGCGGGGAAGTCCCGCGACGGCCAGTGCTCCGCCTGCTGGATCGCCGTCAGCGACCACGGGGAATCGATGCAGTTGAGGTGGCCGTGTACCAGCGGCGCCCGCTCCGTGAGGTAGAACTGGATGCCGGTCATCCAATCGGTCCGGAGCTTGTCGCAGCGCCCCAGCATCGGATCGGCGGCCCGCAACGCCGTGCTCCAGGTGCGCCGCGCGTGCTCGACGGGCAGTGCGCTCACGTAGTGGTCGGCGGTCACGACACGCCGCACGCCGTCCGGGCCCTCGACCGCGACCCCGCTCACCCGGCCGTTGTCGCACCTCACTTCCCGCACCGTCCATCCGATCCTGAACTCCACGCCGAGGGAGCGCAGATGGGCCTCCCACGGGTCGATCCACGCCTCGTTCGTCGGCAGGTTGAGGATCCGGTCGGGCGGGCCGTCCGCCCCGCGGCCCAGCAGGTTGAAGACGAACGCCTCGCCGAGAGTGCCGACGGTGCGGGTGGAGGCATCCTCCGCCTTGGTCGCCACGATGTTGCGGGTGACGCCCACCGCCAGGATGCGCTGGTACTCGTACGACATCCGTGCCGCCCGGGTGAACTCCCACCACGGGGTGTTCTCCCAGACCTCGGTGCGCCGCTCGTCGCAGCTGGTGAGGAAGACCAGCACCCGGTCGACGAAGTACGCCGTCTCGTGCGGCGGCAGCCGGACCGCGGTCTGCAGGAGGCCGGAGAGGGCACGCCGCACCTCCTGCGGCGTGAGGGCGGCGGGGGAGTGGCCCGGCCAGGGGATGGGGCCGCGTAGGTCCTCGCGCCCCCCGGAGCGGGCGAACATCATCTCCGGCGGGGCCACCAGGTTGTCCCAGACGCCGTTCGCGTTGCCGGGGAAGGGGATGCGGCGCATGGTGTCGGGCAGGTTGTGGTAGATGCCCGGGATGAAGCGGAAGCCGTGTTCCGCGGGCAGCGGCCTGCGTCCCCCGCGGGCGCTGCCCGGCACGTCCATGCTGCGGGCCTTGCCGCCGAGCGCCCGGCGCTCGTAGACGGTGACGGCGTAACCGCGCTCGGCGAGTTCGTGCGCCGCGGTCAGGCCCGCCACCCCGCCGCCGAGGACGGCCACCTGCCGGCCGCCCGGCAAGGGCGCCGCCGCCGGGGCGGCCACCGGAGCCGCCGCGGCCGGCACGGCCTGGGCCGACAGGGCCGCGCCGGCCGCGCCCGCGATGAACCTGCGCCTGGAACTCCCGGTGCCGACCATGTCGCACGCCCCTTCGTTACCGCCGGTAACATTCGCGTCCGGCGCAGGATCTTAGGCGGCGCACGCCAGGGGTGGAAGGCGCAGAAGTACCCGAGCGCACTATGGCGCGAAAGGTTCGATCCGGGGTGCACTGTGGGAACCTTGACTACACGTCATGGAAAAAGGAGCCGGGTGCATGCCGAGTGAACCGCTGTCGCAGAAGGAGATCGAGGACCGGCTGAGGGAACTCCCCGGCTGGGCCTTCGAGAACGACCGGATCATCCGAACCTACCGACTGGGCACGCACTTCGCGGCGAGCGCCTTGGTCGCCCACATCGCCTCCGTGCAGGAGGAGTTGAACCACCACTCCGACCTGACGCTCGGATACAACACCGTGCGGCTCTCCGTGAACAGCCACGACGCCGGAGGCGTGGTGACCGAGACCGACTTCGCCCTCGCCGAGCGCGTCGAGTCCCTCGCCCCGGCCCACGGCGCGAGCTGATGACCACGCGCACACCAGCTGCGAAACCCCTGCTCGACTACGACGCCGAGGCCGAGTTCTACGACGCCTCCCGCGGCGGCACCCCCCGAGCGGCGGCTGCCGCGGCGGCCGTCCTCAGTCTGCTCCCGGCCGACGCGGGCACCCTCCTCGACCTCGGCTGTGGCACGGGCATCGTCACCACCCGCCTCACGCGCCCCGGACTGCGCGTCCTGGGCGCTGACGCCTCCCGCGGCATGGCCGCCGCCGCGCTGCGCCGCGGTGTCCCCGTGGCCCTCGCCGACGCCGTCCGGCTTCCCGTGCGCTCGGGCGCGCTGGACGCGGTGAGCGCCGTGTGGCTGCTGCACCTGCTGCGGGAACCCGGGCTGGTGCCCGCGGTGATCGCCGAGGCGGCCAGGGTGCTGCGGCCCGGTGGGGTCCTCGTCGCCACCGTGGACAAGGACTCCGCCCACGACGTCGGCAGCGACATCGACGCCGTGTTCGCCGCACACCTGACCCCGACCCCCTCGGACGCCTCCGGCGAGGTCGAGGCCCACGCGGCCCGTGCGGGGCTGCGCCCCGGCGGTGAGGCCCGCTTCACCGGCCACGGCCAGGGCCGCACCCCGCGCGGCTCCGCGCAGGCCCTGCTCGCGGGGCGGTACGCGTCACGCATCGTGCCGCGCGGCATCACCGCCGCGGAGCTGGCGGCCCGGCTGGAGCTGCTGCCCGACCAGGACACCCCGCGCCCGGAGCCGACGTACCGCCTGCGGAGCTTCGTACGGATCTGACGGCCCGGCCGGGCCGTCGCTCACGCCGGCTCCAGCCGCCACCACTGTGAGGGGGAGTCGGTGTCCTCGCCCTGCCGGACCCGGCCCTCGGCGTCCGCCTCCAGCGGCAGGCCGCTGATGCAGGCGATCAAGGACACCACCCCGGGGGCGTCCAGGTGCTCCTCGACGATCCACTCCTGCGCGCCGAAGGCATTGGCCCGCCACACCTGCACGCGGGCGCCGCTCTCCGTCGACGCGTTCGCCACGTCCAGGCGCCGTTCGTTGTCCGCGCTCACCACGTGGAAGATCCCGCCGCCGCTGTGCACGGGCGCGATCAGCCACCGGCGGGCGGCCGCCGGAGCGGGCGGCCCGTCCGGGCCGACCCGCACCCGTGAGGCGCCCTCCAGTTGGAGCACCAGTCCGCTGTCCGCGTTGCGGATCCGATAGGTCCCCTCGGGAAGGTTCACCAGGGCGCCCTCACACGTCGAATTCGGCCGGGTCCGGGCCGATCCGGCGGCCCGCCGCGCCCGCCCCCAGGGCGTCCAGCGCGGCCATCTCGGCCGCGTCCAGCTCGAAGCCGAAGACGTCCAGGTTCTCCCGGATGCGGGCGGGGGTCACGGACTTCGGGATCACGACGTTCCCGTGCTGAAGGTGCCAGCGCAGCACCACCTGCGCGGCGCTGCGGCCGTGCGCCTCGGCGATCGCGGTGACGGCCGGCAGCGCGAGGAGCTCCTTGCCCTGGCCGAGTGGGGACCAGGCCTCGGTGACGATCCCGCGCGCCGCGTGCTCGGCGCGCAGTGCTGCCTGCGGGTGCAGCGGGTGCAGCTCGACCTGGTTGACGGCCGGCACCAGGTCGCTCTCGGCGGCGATCCGGTCCAGGTCCTGCGGGCGGAAGTTCGACACGCCGACCGCAGCGGCCCGGCCGCTCGCGGCGATCTCCTCGAAGGCCTTCCAGATGGCGACGAAGTCGTCGCGCATCGGGCGCGGCCAGTGGATCAGGTACAGGTCGACGTGGTCGAGGCCCAGCCTGGCGAGGGAGTCGTCGAAGGCGCGCAGCACCGCGTCGCGGTCCCACGTCTGCTTCGGGCCGTTCCACAGCTTCGTGGTGACGAACAGTTCCGCGCGAGGCAGCCCGGAAGCGGCGACGGCCCGGCCCGTGCCCTGCTCGTTGCCGTAGACGGCGGCCGTGTCGATGCTGCGGTAGCCGGCCTCCAGTGCGGTCCCCACGGCGCGCTCCGCCTCCGCGTCCGGCACCTGCCAGACACCGAAGCCGAGCTGGGGCATGGAGGTGCCGTTGTTGAGCTTGATGGCCGGGACCTGGTTCACGTCGGGTCGTTCCCTCGCGTCGGCGCGTTGGTGCGCGGTGGTACAGCGTCGTACGAGGGGCGACAACCGGCCCCTCGTACGACGTATTCCCGCCACCAGGGCCATGTCGCTCAGGGCGCCCCGATGTACCCCTCCCGTACCAGCGGGTCCGTCCGTACCCCGGCCGCCGCACCACGGCCGCGCTCCGCTCGGGGCCTGCGGTTCACGTTCGGTAGAGCGCGTCGACCTCCTTCTCGTACGCCTTCTCGATCGCCCGCCGCTTGAGCTTGAGCGAAGGGGTCAACAGCCCCCGCTCCTCGGTGAACTGCTCGGCGAGAACCCTGAAGGTGCGGATCGCCTCCGCCTGCGAGACCAGGGTGTTGGCGGCCACCACCGCCCGGCGCACCTCCGCCGCCAGCTCAGGGTCGCTCACCAGGTCCGCGGCCGGCATCTGCGGTCTGCCGCGCATCGACAGCCAGTGCGCTATCCCCTCCATGTCCAAGGTGAGCAGCGCCGCGATGTACGGCCGGTCGTTGCCGACCAGCACGCACTGCGCCACCAGCGGATGCGAGCGGACCCGTTCCTCCAGTGCCGCCGGAGCGACGCTCTTGCCGTTGGACGTCACCAGGATGTCCTTCTTGCGGCCGGTGATGGTCAGGTAGCCGTCCTCGTCCAGCCGTCCCAGGTCCCCGGTCGCCAGCCAGCCGCCCCGCAGCACCTCATCCGTCGCACGCGGGTCGCCCAGGTAGCCGGAGAAGACATGCCCGCCGTGCAGCCAGACCTCCCCGTCGTCCGCGATGTACACCGTGCTGCCCGGGATCGGCCGGCCGACCGTCCCGTACTTCGTCGCCTCCGGTGGGTTCGCCGTGGCGGCCGCGCAGGACTCGGTCAGCCCGTACCCCTCGAACACCCTGATCCCGGCGCCGTCGAAGAACAGCCCGAGGCGGCGCGACATCGCCGACCCGCCCGACATCGCGTACCGCACCCGTCCGCCCATCCCCTCGCGGACCTTCGCGTAGACGAGCTTTTCGAAGAGCCGGTGCTCCATGCGCAGCGCGGCCGAGGGGCCCGGCCCGGTGCCGAATGCTTTCCGTTCGCGCGCTTCCGCGTACCGTACGGCCGTCTCCACGGCCCGGTCGAAGGGCCCCGTGCGCCCCTCCGCCTCCGCCGTGCGGCGGGCTGCCGCGAAGACCTTCTCGAAGACGTACGGGACGCCGAGCACGAACGTCGGCCGGAACGCCGCGAGGTCCGGCATCAGCTCGGCCGCCGCCAGCACCGGCTGGTGCCCGAGCTTGACCCGCGCCCGGACGGCCGCCACCTCCACCATCCGCCCGAAGACATGGGCCAGCGGCAGGAAGAGCAGGGTCGACGGCGGTTCGCCCTGCCTGCCCCGGAACACCGACTCCCAACGGGCCACCAGGGTGTCGGTCTCGTACGCGAAGTTCGCGTGCGTGAGCACACATCCCTTGGGGCGGCCGGTGGTTCCCGAGGTGTAGATCACGGTGGCCGTCGCGTCGGGCGTCACCGCGCCGCGGTGGCGGTGCACGACGTCCTCGGCGACCGAGCGGCCGTCGGCGACGAGCGCGTCCACCGCCCCGGCATCCAGCTGCCACAGCCGCCTGAGGTGGGGGAGCCGGTCGATGACCGACCCCACCGTCATGGCCTGGTCCTCGTTCTCCACCACACAGGCCGTGCAGTCGGTGTCGTGGAGGATCCAGCGCACCTGCTCGGTGGAGGACGTCGGGTAGACGGGGACGGGCTGGGCACCGATCGCCCACAGGGCGAAGTCGAAGAGCGTGAACTCGTAGCGGGTCCGGGACATGAGCGCCACCCGGTCCCCGAAACGCACCCCCTGGGCCAGCAGCCCCCTGGCGAGCGCCAGCACCTCGGCGGCCAGCTCGCCGGAGGTCACGTCCCGCCAGATTCCCTCGGTCTTCCGGCCCATGACCACCCGGTCGGGCTCCTCCCGGGCGTGCTGGAAGACGATGTCGGCCAGCCCGCCGACGGGCGTGCTCGTGACGATCGGTGGGACGGTGATCTCGCGCAAGGCCCCGCTCCTCTCCGCGCGCCGCGGTGAACGTACCTCAGCGTCAAGGGGGGTTGATCGGCGTTCGGATACCTCCACAAGACCTCCCCAGCGATCACGCTGTTCACGCCGCTGACGTGCGGATCGCAGCGCGCGGGCGGATCGGTGCGCGCCCGCCCGCCGCTGCGGCCCGCCGGCGCGGGTCAGTCGGTGCGGGTGAGTCGGTGCGGGTCAACCGGTGCGGGTGAGCCGGTCCGCGCCCGCGAGGACCGCCGCAGCCAGCGCCTCGGCCGCGGGTGACGCGCGCGGCCCGCGCAGCAGCGCGAACTCCACCGGCCCGAGCTCGGGCAGCCCGCCGACCCGCACCAGACCCGGCGGGATCAGTCCCCGCGTGTGTGCCATCACGCCCAGCCCGGCCCGGGCCGCCGCGACCAGACCGCTCAGGCTGCCGCTCGTACACGCGATCCGCCACGCCCGGCCGTCCCGTTCGAGTACCTCCAGGGCGCGCGCCCGGGTGATGCCCGGCGGCGGGAACACGATCAGCGGAACCGGCCGCTCGGGATCCACCCGCAGCCCCTTCGCACCGATCCACACCATCCGGTCCCGCCAGACCAGGCGGCCCCGCTCGTCCCCCGGGCCCCGCCGCTTCGCGAGCACCAGGTCCAGGCGCCCCGCGTCCAGCCGTTCGTGCAACGTGCCCGACAGCTCCACCGACAGCTCCAGGTCCACCTCGGGGTGCTCGTGCCGGAACCGCTCCAGGATCTCCGGAAGCCGCGACAGCACGAAGTCCTCCGAGGCCCCGAACCGCAGGCGCCCCCGCAGTCGCGTTCCCGTGAAGAAGGCCGCCGCCCGCTCGTGCGCCTCCAGGATCGTCCGGGCGAACCCGAGCATCGCCTCCCCGTCCTCCGTCAGCACGACGCTGTGCGTGTCGCGAAGGAACAACGGCCGCCCGGTCGCCTCCTCCAGCCGCCGCACGTGCTGGCTGACCGTGGACTGCCGTACGCCGAGCCGCCCCGCGGCCTGGGTGAAGCTCAGCGTTTGGGCCACCGTGAGGAACGTCCGCAGCTGGATCGGGTCGTACATTCCCCCAGCGTATGCCGGCTCATCGCGATCCGTGATGACAGTGAGAACGGTGTACGGGTTTCCTGATCACCGGCGGGGCCCGACCATGAAGGGGCACCGTGAAGGGACGCGGAGCACCCCGGTCCCGCCCGCCCCGACAGCAAGTGAGCACCCGCGCATGCGCCGCCCGCACCTCCCCGCCCGGATCCCCCTGGACCCGTACGTCCTGGCCCTGCTCGCCACCGTCGGCCTCGCCGCCCTGCTCCCCGCCCGCGGCGCGGCCGCCACGGCTGCCGACGCCGCCGCCACCGCCGCCGTCGCCCTCCTCTTCTTCCTCTACGGCGCCCGGCTCTCCACCCGTGAGGCACTTGAGGGGCTGCGGCACTGGCGGCTCCATCTCACGGTGCTGGCCTGCACCTTCCTGCTGTTCCCCGTCCTCGGCCTGGCCCTGCGCGCGCTCACCCCGGGCCTGCTGCCGCCGGCCCTCCAGAGCGGCCTGCTCTTCCTCTGCCTGGTCCCCTCGACCGTCCAGTCCTCCATCGCCTTCACCTCGATCGCCCGCGGCAACGTCCCCGCCGCGATCTGCGCCGGCTCCTTCTCCAGCCTGGCCGGCATCGTGCTGACCCCGCTGCTCGCCGCCGCCCTGCTCGGCGGTCGCACGGGCGGCTTCTCTCCCGACTCCCTCCTCAAGATCACCCTTCAGCTCCTGCTGCCCTTCCTGCTGGGACAGGCCCTGCGCCGCTGGGTCGGCGGCTTCCTCACCCGCCACAGGAAGGCGCTGGGATACGCCGACCGCGGTTCGATCCTGCTCGTCGTCTACGCCGCCTTCAGCGCGGGCGTGGCGGCCGGCGTCTGGCAGCAGGTGAGCCCCCTGCGCCTGGGCGTGCTGATGCTCCTGGAGGCTGTACTGCTCACGGTCATGCTGCTGGCCACCTGGTACGGCGCGGCACGTCTCGGCTTCGGCCGCGAGGACCGCATCGCCGTCCAGTTCGCCGGGTCGAAGAAGAGCCTGGCCGCCGGACTGCCCATGGCCAGCGTGCTGTTCGGGGCTCAGGCCGGCCTCGCCGTGCTCCCGCTGATGCTCTTCCACCAGATGCAGTTGATGGTCTGCGCGGTCCTCGCCCGGCGCCGCGCCCAGGATCCGCGGCCCGCGCTCCCCGCCGACCATGTGGCGGAGGTCTCGCGCGCGGCTTGACCGGCAAGATCCCCGGCCCGGTAACGTGCGGTGGTGACCTGGATACGCCCGCTCGGCGCACATGCCGAACGCCCCTGCACCCTGGTGGTCTGCCGCGGTTGCTGCTGCGGCGACCCCAGCAAGAATCCCGGCTCCGACCACGCCGGCCAGCTCGCCCGGCTGCGCGAGGCCGCGGCGGCCTCCGAGGGCCGCCTGGCCGTCCGTACGAGCGACTGCCTCGGACCGTGCGCCCAGGCCAACGTCATCGTGGTCCAGCCCACCACCGAAGCCCGCCGCCGCGGCGCCCGCGCGGTGTGGTTCGGCTGGGCCCTCGACGACACCGCCACCGACGAGATCATCGCCTGGGCCGAATCCGGAGGCCCCGGCTCCACCCCGCTCCCGGCCACCCTCGACCTCCACCGCATCGACCCGCCGGCCCCGAAACCCGCCGCCTCCGCCCGTCGCGCCCGCCGGACGCGCTGACGGCGCCGCGAGAGCGATCCGGACCCGGAGCGGACGACCGCGGGGCCCCGCCCGGGGCGACGGACGCGGCGGCAGGGAGGCCGTCGCGGCGCGCGGCTACAGGGTGATCCGCTCCTCGCCCGCGTAGATGTTCATGTCCGGGCCCCGCAGGAAGCCGACCAGGGTCGTGCCCGACTCCAGCGCCAGGTCCACCGCCAGCGAGGACGGCGCGGAAACCGCGGCCAGTACCGGGATCCCCGCCATCACGGCCTTCTGCGCGAGCTCGAAGGAGGCCCGGCCCGACACCAGCAGGACCGCCCCCGCCAGCGGGAGCCGTCCCGCCTGGAGCGCCCGGCCGACGATCTTGTCCACCGCGTTGTGCCGCCCCACGTCCTCGCGCAGGTCGAGCAGTTCGCCCTGCGCCGTGAACAGCCCCGCCGCGTGCAGGCCGCCGGTACGGTCGAAGACCTTCTGGGCTGCGCGGAGCCGGTCCGGGAGCCCGGTGAGGACCTCTGCGGGCACCCGTACCGGATCGGCGGCGACCGCCGGAAAACGGCTCGCCGTCCGCACCGCGTCCAGGCTGGCCTTCCCGCACAGTCCGCACGACGAGGTGGTGTAGACGTTCCGCTCCAGCGTGATGTCCGGCACCGGGACACCTGCGGCCAGTTGCACGTTGACCACGTTGTAGGTGTTCGACCCGTCCTGCGCCGCCCCCTCGCAGTAGGTGACAGCCTGGACGTCGGAGGCCGCGCCGAGCACCCCCTCGCTCACCAGGAAACCCACCGCCAGCGCGAAGTCGTCCCCCGGGGTGCGCATCGTGATGGCCAGCGGCCTGCCGTTGAGTCGTATCTCCAGTGGCTCCTCTGCCACCAGCGTGTCCGGGCGGACACCCGAACTGCCGTTCCGGATCCGTACGACGCGACGGCGTTCGGTGACCCGTCCCATGGTGATCAGCCCGCCCCTTCTGTTCCTCGCCGATGCCCGACGTACTCATTCTCGCGGTTCCGGATCCGACCTGGTCCCGGGCAGGGAGCTCCTCGGGAAGCTCCAAAATCAGGGGCCGGAATCCTGTCGGGTCACACGCACACGTACCCATCAGTAGCAGGCAAAGCTGGGTGATCCTGACTTGCCTACGAGGGGGGACCCCGCCCATGACCGGTTCACGCGTGGTGGCGCTAGGGCACTACCAGCCCGCGAAGGTGCTCACCAACGAGGACCTCGCGGCCATGGTCGACACCACCGACGAGTGGATCCGCTCCCGCGTCGGCATCCGCACGCGCCACGTCGCGGGCCCGGACGAGCCGGTCGACGAGCTCGCCTACCACGCGGCCGGCAAGGCGCTCGCGGGAGCGGGCCTGACCCCGGACGACATCGACCTCGTGCTGGTCGCCACCTCCACGGCGATCGACCGCTCGCCCAACACGGCCGCACGCGTCGCTGCCAAGCTGGGCATGGGTGCGAGCCCCGCCGTCATGGACATCAACGTCGTCTGCTCGGGCTTCACCCACGCCCTGGCCACCGCGGACCATGCCGTGCGGGCCGGTTCCGCCACCCGCGCCCTGGTCATCGGCGCCGACAAGATGACCGAGATCACCGACTGGGCCGACCGCACCACCTGCGTTCTCACCGGTGACGGAGCGGGCGCGGCCGTCGTCGAGGCCTGCGAGCAGCCGGGCATCAGCCCGGTGCTGTGGGGTTCCGTCCCCGAGATGGGCAACGCGGTCCGCATCGAGGGCTCGCCGCCGGTCTTCGCCCAGGAGGGCCAGTCCGTCTACCGCTGGACCACCAGCCAGCTCCCGCCGCTCGCCCGCAAGGTGTGCGAGAAGGCCGGAGTGGCCCCCGAGGAACTGGCAGCGGTCGTCCTCCACCAGGCGAACCTGCGCATCATCGAGCCGCTCGCCGCCAAGATCGGAGCGGTCAACGCCGTCGTCGCCCGCGACGTCGTCGAATCCGGCAATACCTCGGCGGCCAGCATCCCCATGGCCCTGTCGAAGCTGGTCCAGCGCGGCGAGATCCCCTCCGGTGCCCCGGTGCTCCTCTTCGGGTTCGGCGGCAACCTCTCCTACGCCGGCCAGGTCATCAGCTGCCCGTGAAGCCCTCGGCGGCCGCCCCGCGGGCCGCTCCGAGCCCCGTCGCCGCACGCAAGCCGGGGTTCCCGGCGGGTTCGTGAGCGCCGGGAAGGCGCCGCCCGCGACACCGGGGGGCAGGAACGGCGAACCCACCCCGACGCCGGCCGCGGCGAGCGGCGCCGCGGCCGGCGTCGAGGACGCCAGGCAGGCGGTCGAGGACGAGCGCGACGGCACGAATCCCGCGCACCGGGGCGGAGCGATCCCATGGGCGGCATCGGCAGCATGCGCCGGACGGTCCGTCCGGCGACCGCCGCGAGACGCTCCGTCCCGCACGCCCCTCCCGGGCATGCCCGCAGGTCAGCCCGGCGTGGCGGACCGCGGCCGCCCCGATAAGTGGTCGGAGTCCCGCCGATCCTTTGCTATTGTTGTCCCTGTCGCCGCGGGAAACCGGGGCCGACCACCGGTCCGGGTGGCGGAATGGCAGACGCGCTAGCTTGAGGTGCTAGTGCCCTTTATCGGGCGTGGGGGTTCAAGTCCCCCCTCGGACACCAGCAGGAACCCCAGTTCACCTGGGGTTTTTCTGTTTCTCCGACTGTGGCGTGACCAACCACGTGACCAACAGCCGAGCGAACTTCCTGGTCAGACCAGGGATGACAGGCCGATACGGCTGGCGCTCGAAGCGGCCAGCTTCTTCGCCCCCTCGGCGCGACGCATGCCGTACCGCGCCATGGTGTAGCCCGGCGAGTGGTGCCGGGCATTGGCTGAGACATCTACCGGGTTCTCGTGGGCGTCCAGATCGTTTGTGATCTTCGATGCCCGCCAGTCGTGCAGCCGGAAGTTCTCCGGCAGATGCAGACGGTTGCGTGCCGTCCGCCAGCGGGCCGACACCTTCTCGGGGTCCTGCGGTCCGCCTGCCTCGCCCCGGTACAGCTTGAAGCCGTCACGGGCGAACACGAGGTCATGGTCCAACCAGAGATCCCCGAGCCGTTCCCGCTCCGCGTCCTGGCGTTCCTTCTGCCACTTCAGGACGTTCATCAGGGCTTGGTCCACGTAGATGATCGCGTTGTCGTCTCCGTCCTTGGTCAGCTTCCGAAGCCGGTAGGTGTTGCCCTCTTCGACCACGACCGTGCTGGTAGATGGCGACGAGAAGCCGGTGCAGTGTGTGCGCTTCCCTCTTGTCGACGTGGAACAAGCCTCCGTGCCGCCCGGCGCACGCTCACGGGCGCTGACTGACGCACTCGCGGACACCGTGCTCTCCCTGGGTCCCATCAGCATCAGGCGCTGACAGGCCGTGAAACCGTGGTGCGATCTCGGCCGAGATACAGGATCCCGCTCGGCTCCAGTGGTTCGAGCATCACTACGGCGCCCGCAAGAAGCCACGGCTGAGGCGGGAAACGCTGGAGCAGGTAGAGGGCTGCACAGAGGCATTGCGGAGTACAACCCGAACGGGGCAGGTGCCATCGTGTTCGCGGTGCTCGCCGTCAGTGCCGAGGTGGAGCGAGAGGGCATCCGAGAGAAGACGTTGGAGGGGTTGGAGGCTGCGGCCCGTAAGGGCAACGTCGGTGGTCGTCCGTCCGTTGTGGATGACGACAAGCTCGCCGTAGCCCGTGCCCGGCACGCCAAGGGAGACAGCGTCACAGCCATCGCCAAGGCCCTGGGAATCGGTCGTGCCACGTTGTACCGGCACCTCGGAGAGAGCGCCTGAGACAGGCGCACACGGACGCGGACAGGCCCCCGGCATCACGTCGGGGGCCGCTGTCATGCGCGGACCTGTCAGCCGCTGACCTCGGAGCGGAGCGGGACTGGCGGCCGAACGCCCGTGAGTGACTCCGCCCGAGCGAGTAGGCGCGGAGCCAGGTCCGGATACCAGCCACGGGCTACGGCTTGCAGCATCTCCGCCAGGGCCGCAAGCTCCCCGACTCGGCCGGCTGGGGTGTCCAGAACCGAAGCGAACTCCAGCCGGATGCGGTCCGCCACATCGGGAACGAGCAGGCTGTTCGTGTGAAGAAGACCCGCGTCGTAGCCGTAGGGCACCAGGCCCCACCGCTCCCAGTCCAGCAGGGTCAGAGGCGTGGTCGTGAGGTTGCCCCAGTGCAGGTCACCATGACCGGTCACCCGCTCCACCTTGGTCGGGGCGGGGATGCCGAGGAACTGGGGGAAGGCGCGTTCGATCCACCCGTCCCGGACAGTGACCTTCACTCCCTCCGCCCCAGCGAGCAGGGTCAGGGCTCGGCACAGGTCGGCCCACCACTCGGCAGGCAAGCCGGGGTCGCGGTCCAGGTCGGCCCGCTCCGGGGACACGACGGGGTGCGTCACGTAGTCGAGGACTTCGGCCTCGAAGGCCCACTCCCCGTCAGTCCAGTCGTGGACGTCGTACAGGCGCGGGCGCGGGACCGCATCAGGCACCAGCAGGGAAGCCCCCACGATGCCCTCTCCCTGCTTCCTGCCCGCGTTTCTCCTGGCCGTCCGGCCTACCCGGAGCCAGTGCTCCCCCGCCTGCCGACCGAGGGTCACACCTTGGAACCCCCAGGCCAGCGAACCGGTACACGTCAGACCCAGAGCCTTCGCCGCCCTGTCGTGGGCAGCCTCCATCAGGGTCTGTACGTCCTCACTCGGCGGCGAGTTCATCGGTCACCCTCCTCAGTTCCTCAGCCGTCAGGGGCGCAGCCAGAGCCTTCGCCGCATCGTCCCAGTGTTCACGGGTGCTCGCGGACGTAAGGACGACATCGAGACCGGGGCACGAGCCAGCAGCCAGCAGGGCAGCGGCTGCGGCCGACAGACCGGGGCGGATGAAGTTCACCAGCTCGGGTGTCATGGCATCCAAGAGTTCGCCGCCGTGCAGGGGTGCAGAGCCGAACGTGATCAACCCCGCGTCCTTCGCCTGCATCAGCGATCCGCCGCCGTCCAGTGCCTGTCTGATCAGGTCGTCCATGATCAGGCTGACGGGCATCTGCAACCCCGTGAAGTGGGGCTCGGCGGAACCCGCCGCCTGCCGGGCAAGCGCGTGCAGCTCGGGAACGGTGAACGCCCCGCTTACCAGGCCCGACCAGGTGGCGACGCCGTACCCGCCGATCCTGCCCGCTTGGGCGAACTCTTCCAGCGCCGTGAAGGCTTCCCGTACACGCCAGTGCAGAGCGGCACGGTCGAGGCCGTGCCCGTGGCGCTCCGGGTTGTGCACGAAGACCAGGTCCGCGCGGCCGAGCGCGGCCAACGAGCGCTCCGTCTGCCAGCGGATGAAGGCCCGCTCCAGACTGTGCCTGCTGGCTGCCTCCTCCTGAGTGAGCACGCCTTCGGCCAGAGCGGCACGGCCCTGTTCCGCCGTAAAGAACCCTGCCTTCGTGGCTACCCGCACAGTCGGGTACTCCCCGAGAACCGGGCGCAGCTCCTCGTGTGCCCGACCGTGGGCGTAGCTGGGTGCGGTGTCCACCCACGGGCTACCGGCCGCCAGGGCGGTGCGCGCCGCCAGACCGACGGCACGCACGCGGTACGTCCCCAGGGAGAGGACGGCGGTCACAACCCCGTCCCCACGACTGCGAGCGCCTGGCCCTCGATCAGAGCCCAGGCCAGTTCGGCCACGTCCTTAACCTCCAGCCCGGCGGAGTCCGCCAGGGCTCCGAGCGTGGTCGGCTGACCGGTCAGCAGCGTGCCGAGAACCGGCGCGGCGGACTCGGCGAAGTCCCAGGCGGTACCGGCCGCCGAGAACGTCACCGTGCCATGGGTGGGGTTCGCCGCCAGGCGGCTCCTCGGGGCGGTCAACTTGACCGTGATCTCTGCCCGCGCGGGGAGCCCGTCCACGTACGGGAGGGAGGGGATCGCGTGGCCCAGGTCGGTCGTGTCGGTGGACTCCGCCCACCGCTCGATCAAGCGGGGGTCCGCCATCGTGTTCAGCATCTCACGACGTACGGCGTCGATGAACTCCGACTGCTCAGGCAGAGAGGCAAACCGCGGGATGTCCCTGCGCAGAGCGAGGGACGCCCGGAGTTGGTCGACCACCCAGAGCATGAGGTCTGCCCCCGTGTGCGGGACCATGCCGAACGTGAGGTGAAGGGACTCCGTCCCCTGGTCAGCGGTGACCGCGTGCCACCAGCCACGCGGCAGGTAGAGCACGTCACCGGGGGACAGAACGATGTCCGCCACCGGGTCGCCCTCCGGCTCCTCCGGGGACTCCACGTCCCGGAAGGTAGGGGCCTCACGGGTGGACCCGTACAGGCGCCACCGCTTCGAGCCGTGCAACTGGACCACCACCACATCGTGGTCGTCCCAGTGCCGGCCGAAGCCCTCCCGCTCAGTCCACGAGGCGTACACGTTGGCCTGCACGGAAGTCCCGAGGAAGCGTTCCAGCCCCTCAGCCGTCACCCCCACAGCAGGGTGGATCTTCTCCACCGCGTCGAGGACCAGCGACGCACCCTCTCTGAGCTGGGTGTGCAGCTCGTCCGGCTGGATGCGGGACCAGGTGACCGCGCGGCGGTTCGTGGTCGGGATCGCGTAGCGGTGGAGCGGGACCATCTCGCCGTCGGCCGACAGGCGCAGCCGGGGCGGCTCCAGTCGCTGCGAAGCAATGATCCGATTCAGGTCGTCCCAGGAGAACAGGTCACTCGCCATGTCGGCGGTACCGGGGAAGTGGGCGTAGGAGCGGTGGTACGTCTGGGCGAGGAACGCGTCCCCGCCCAGACGCCCCGCCCACGAGGCTGCATCAAGCACCGTGGGCGCTCCCGTCAGTCGTTGCCGTCGGAACGGCCACTGCTGACGTCCGACTCCTGCTCGGCGCGGGTGCGCGCGGCGACGATCTTCCGCTTCGCGACGAGCAGGCCACCCCCCTCGGGCGCCACCGATCCGGTGTTCTCTTCCACCATCGGTCTTACCTCTCCACTCGGAAACACCCGCCGGGAGTCCGGCGGGAGGAACGGGAGGCAGCAGCCTTCGAGGCGGCTACCGCGTCGCAAGGGCTCCGGCGAAGAACACCGCCACACCGCCGAAGATCACGGCCAGGTAGAGCACCCCTGCGTACCGGCCGAACCGGCGCAGAACCCAGTTGCCTAAGCCCGACATCACGTCGTGCTCGGCTCGATCGTGGCCTGACGCAGCGAACTGGCGGACGGCGAGCTGTTATCCGTGCACCGACCGCAGAGGCATGGCGGATACCGGCCGGGGTCGGAGAGGATGACGAACGGGTCGCCCGCCTTCACGCTGGTGCCCTGTTCCCAGGTGCGGCCGGAGTCACGCGATACCCGAAGCGTCATGAGAACGCGAGGCTCGACGCCAAGATCCGGAGTCCGTCCGGACCCTTGGTAACCGTCTGACGTCTCGTTCTGTGCTGCCATGTCCGCGCCCTTCCGCAGGTTCACCACCGTGCCCGTTTGCGACAACCCCAAGGAAACCGGAGGGAGTCCAAGCGCTCCACGGCATCCGTGCGGCAGGCTTGACGCAGATCCGTGCACGGCGAGCAGCGGGGCTCAGATCAGGGGAAGGAACCGTCATGGGACTGGCGGAACGACGTAAAGCCCTGGGCTACAGTCAGGAGAAATTGGCTCAGTTACTCGGGGTAGACCGAACAACGGTCGGACGCTGGGAGAGCGGCAGGATCGACCCCCAGCCACCTCAGCGACGGGGCTTGGCCAACGCCCTCGAAGTCACCCTCATCGAGCTTGACGCCCTCCTGACGCAGCCAACAGCCGCCAGCCAGGAAGCCACAGGGCACCAGTCCAGTGACCACCCAGGCGCGGGAGACCCCGACGACATGATCCGCCGCGAATTCCTCCGCATCCTCACAGTCAGCGGAGCCCTCACCGCCTTGCCGCTGGATGAGGCCGAGGCTCTCACGGAGGGGGTGCGCCGGGGCGCACCATCCGGCTTCCTGCGGATGAACAGCCACCTGTGGCAGGTGTACCAACTGGCCCGTTCCAAGGGTTCTGTCTACCCCGTCGTCCGTGACCAGCTCGCGACGCTGAACGAAGCTCTGGCAGCAGGCAACCGGGGTAACTCCCGCCCGCTCCTGCACGCAGCGGCTGACCTCTTCCAGTTGGCCGGGGAGGTCGCCTTCGACGCCAACCGGTACACGGACGCCGCAGCGTCCTACGCCCTGGCCGCCTCCGTCAGCAAGGACGCCGGAGCCTTCGACCTGTGGGCTTGCGCCCTCGTACGGCACGCCTACGTGGACATGTCGGATCAACGATACCGCCAGGCCACGCAGCTCCTGTCACTGGCCGAGAGGCTGGCCGGACGGGGAGACAGCACCCTCGCCACGCGGTGCTGGGTCGCCGCAGTTCAGGCCGAGGCACGCGCCGGCATGGGAGACCTGAACGGGTGCGAGCGTGCGCTCGACCAGGCGGAGAAGGTCACGGAGCTGACCGAGGACAGCGTCAACGGTGGATGGCTGCGCTTCGATGGCAGCCGCCTGGCCGAGGAACGGGGCGCACGCTACGTCCAGCTTGGACGCCTCGATCTGGCGGAGGAGACCCTGAAGGGTGCGCTTCAACAGACCGAGCTTGCGTCCGGCCAGTCCTACCGACGCAGAGGCTCGGTACTGACCGATCTCGCCGCCATCGGCGCCAAGCGGCGAGACCCCGAACAAGTCGTCGCGTACGGACGGGAGGCCGTCCAGTTGGCCCAAGCATCATCGTCCGGATACGTCGCCCGTAGACTCCAAGCCCTGTGCGATGAGTTCGGCCCCCTGAGCAAGGACCACCGCGTAGCGGAGTTGGGGGCGGAGATCGCCACGCTGAGCACGCCGTGACGAGAGGGGTTGGCATGTCGCAGGTCGAAGGCGCACGAGTGTTCCGGGAAGCCTGGATCGATGGGGTTCGCCGTCACTTCCCGGGGGAGCCCAAGGCCGGGTACGTCACCCCCTGGGAGGACACGCCGCAGTGGGAGCGCGACGCCGCAGGCGCCGTCTACGAGCAGGTCCGCCAGTTCATCGAGCTCAGTGACGGCCACACGGCCAAGCTGTCCCGGGAGCAGAAGGGCCGGTTCGTCGCGACGTGCTGGACAGCGCAGATGTTCAAGCACTTCGAGGACCCCAAGCCGGGGTACGTCGCCGATTGGCCCGACCTCCCGGCATGGCAGCAGGAGACGGACGCCGACATCTTCGAGGTCATCGAAAAGTCCTGATCAGACCCAGAGCCGGAGGGTTGGTCACGTGACCAACGCATGACCAACAGGGGCCCGAGAAGGACTGATTCAGCAGGAAAGACAAGGAGAAACGCCCGCCGGAATCAAGCCTGCCGACGGGCGTTTCCCCAGGTCAGATGGGTTGGGGGCTGGTGCCCGAGTGGAGAGTTCAAGTCCCCCCTCGGACACCAGCAGGAACCCCAGTTCACCTGGGGTTTTTTGCGTTTCCGGGCGGCGGTGCGGCCGGCCGGGTGAGGTGCCGGCTCATGTACCCAGAACCACCAGGCCCGTCGGGCGGATCAGGCTGCCCGGGGTCACCGACGTGAAGGTGTGGGGGAGGGACAGGCACGGGGCGGAGCCGTCCGGGGCGGCCTCGAAGAGGTAGGCGGCCGCCGCCGTGGTGTCACTGACCAGGTGCGGGCCCCGCGCCGCCGCCGCGGCCTCGGCGAGCGGGGTACGAAAGAGCAGCCGCAGGTGGCGCAGGGTCTCCGGGGTGACGGGCGCCCGCATCGGCCGCGTGTCGCGTCGGCCGGCCGCGGGGCCCGGTTCGACGTCGGGGGAGGCCGCGGCGTCCGGGGGGATCGCACCGGTCAGGAGCAGGGCGAGGAGGACCGGTACGGCCTTGCGCCGCAGCGCTTCGGTGGCCGGGCGCAGCCGGTGGGCGTGCGCCGCGGGCAGCGACAGCGCGAGGCTTCCCGCGGCTCCCCCCGTGGCGATGGGTACGGCCGAGCAGACGACCCCCGGCGCGTACTCAAGCAGGTCGAAGACCGGCGCGCCCGGAGCCACCGCGTCGAGCGCCGTGAACAGCGCCCGGCTGTCGGTGATGGTCTGCGGAGTGAGCCGGGCGGGCCGGTGCCGGGCCACGTGGTCGGCGCGGCGGTCGTGGTCGAGTTGCGTCAGCAGGCACTTGCCGACCGCGCTGGCGTGCGCGGCGTCCCGGAAGTCGACCCACTCGCGTACCGGCGGCGTCGCCGGTCCGGCCGCCATCTGCGTGATGTGCACCTCGCCCGCCGCGTACCGGCTGAGGTACACCGCGGCGCCCGCGCTGTCCCGGGCCAGGGCCAGGGTGCGCTGGAGCTGCCCGGCCAGGCCGTGGCCGTCGGGGGCGGCGAGCCGGTCCAGGGCCGGGCCGCGCCCGTACACCCCCACCCCCGGCCGGTCCGCGTACTCCTCCTCGCACAGCATCGCCAGGACCGGGCGCAGTTCCGCCTCCGCGAGGCCCGACTCCCGTGCCAGTTGGCCGAACTGCACCCCGAGCGGACGGCGCTCCAGGACGCGTACGACGGCCAGCGCGCGCCGGGCCTCCGCGAGTGCCTCGGTGGTGCCGCCCTGGACGACGGTCCTGCGGGCCGCAGCCGTCAGCGCGGGGTGGCGCAGCGGCCCGGCGGCCGGCCGGGCCGCCGCCACCGGTGCGGCGACCGTGACGGGCGGCGGGAGGAACGCACTCAGCACCCCCGACAGCCCGGCCCTCGGCAGTGGCACCGGCCCGAGGTCGGGGTCCTCCAACTGGTAGACGTAGCGCAGGACGGCGGCCTGCGCGCACAGCCGGATCTCGCGCAGGTCCCGCCGGCCGCCCGGTCGGAAGCCGCGGCGGCCCAGCTCGCGCGCCCAGTGCCGGGCGTCGTGGTGCTCCCCGCGCCGGGAATGGTCGAGGAAGAGGCAGTAGGCGGCCGCGGCGGCCCGCGCGCTGCCGGAGGCCGCGGCGAACTGCCACCAGAAACGGGCGCCTTCGCGCATTCCGGCGAGGTACAGCAGGCAGCCGAAGACGAAGGCGCCGGCCAGGTCGGTGCGTGTGCCGCCGAAGGAGTCCAGGTGCGCGCCGGCGTCCGGGGCGCACACGGAGTCCAGGCAGATCGCCTTGAGGTCGCGCCGGGCCCGCTCGGCGTCGAGCGGGCGGTCCCGGACCGGGTCGCTCCAGCCGTGGGCCGACCGGCGCCGGGCACGGTGCGGGACGGCCGGGTGGGGTGTGGCGCGCAGCAGCCGGGCCTCGGCCGCGCCGAGGTCGTAGTGGCGATAGCGGTCGCGGACGCCCGCCCGGGCGAGGAACTCGGCCAGCGAGCGGGGCGCCGGGTCGCCGTCCGGCCGGTCCCGGCGCCTCATGGCTCGGCCGATTCGGTCGGTTCCGCCGGGTCGGCGGAGACGTCGAGCAGCCGGGCGAGGCGGCGGTGGGCCTGGCCGAGGTGGGAGCGGACCGTGGCCTCGTCGACGCCCATCACGGAGGCCGCCTCACCGGGGGTGCACTGGAGGCCGTAGCGCAGGAGTACGGCGTCGCGCTGGCGCTCGGCGAGCCGGGAGACGGCGGAGTAGAAGCGGATGGTGTCGGTCAGCACCTCGTACTGGTCGGCGTGCGCCTCCTTCAGAGCCGCCTCGAAGGCGCTGATGTCCATCGGCTCCGGCTCCTGCTGCCGGGGGCGGGGCAGGTGCTGGCGGTCGACCAGGCAGTGCTTGAGGACGGTCCACGCGTAGGCGTCCAGGCGGTCCATGTGGAGCATCCGGAGCCAGTCGCCCATGATCGAGTCGAAGGTGGCGTCCACCGCCGCCTCGGCCGCCTCGTCCGAGCCCAGCTGAAGGTACGCGAAGCGCATGTACGCGGGGCGCCGGTTGGCGTGGAAGGCCCAGTACGACAGGCGGGCCGTCGGGTCCCACTGGCTCATGGGCGTCGGCCGCCGACGCCGGCTCGGCAGTCCCACCGCCCCACCGGGCTCCTCCGGTCCGCCATCGCTCACCGCTTCACCTCATCCCCTGGTGCGCAGAACAGGAAAGCAGCACGGGCGCACTCGGGGGGCGCGGAGAAGAAACCTGGGAAGCAATGCGTCGCAGATGATCGAACCGTGATCGTTGTCGATCGCACGAGGCTCCAGCCAGCACGAATGCATATGCCGCCTGCCGGTGCCGCCGTATCACCGATCGGTCCTCCGGTCAGGCGCGCCACCGTCCCGCTGTACCATGGGCCCGATCGCGAGGGCCGTGACGGAGAGGTCACAGTCCTCGCTTTTGCTTTGCGTCCACCCGGAAAACGCGGCGCGTGGCGTTTCGGCGGTTCGATACGATGACCGCACTCACAGTCCGTGACGCCACGTCGCACCGCACAGAGGAAATGGAGCATCCGAGGATGGCTCGACACCTGATCACCAGCGCGCTTCCCTACATCAACGGGATCAAGCACCTGGGCAACATGGTCGGGTCGATGCTTCCCGCGGATGTGTACTCCCGGTACCTCCGCCAGCGCGGCCACGACGTCCTCTACATCTGCGCCACCGACGAGCACGGCACCCCCGCCGAGCTCGCCGCCAAGGAGAACGGCCTCCCGGTCGCCGAGTTCTGCGCCCAGGCCCACGACGCCCAGAAGGCGGTCTACGACGGCTTCGAGCTGTCCTTCGACTACTTCGGCCGCAGCTCCTCGCCGCAGAACGCCGAGATCACCCAGCACTTCGCGCGCAAGCTCCAGGAGAACGGCTTCATCGAGGAGCGCGCGATCCGGCAGGTCTACTCGCCCGCCGACGGCCGCTTCCTGCCGGACCGCTACGTCGAGGGCACCTGCCCGCACTGTGGCTACGACAAGGCACGCGGCGACCAGTGCGAGAACTGCACCCGGGTGCTGGACCCGACGGACCTGATCGAGCCGCGCTCGGCCATCTCCGGATCCACCGAGCTGGAGGTCCGCGAGACCAAGCACCTCTTCCTCCTGCAGTCCAAGCTCCAGCACGAGGTCGAGGCCTGGGTCGCCGAGCACGAAGAGGAGTGGCCGCAGCTGGCCTCCTCGATCGCCCGCAAGTGGCTGACCGAGGGCCTGCACGACCGGGCCATCACCCGTGACCTCGACTGGGGAGTCCCGGTACCGGCCGACACCTGGCCCGACCTGGCGGCCGAGGGCAAGGTCTTCTACGTCTGGTTCGACGCCCCGATCGAGTACATCGCCTCCACCAAGGAGTGGGCCGACGCCGACCCGGCCAACCGCGACTACAGGGCCTGGTGGTACGAGGCCGACGACGTCCGCTACACCCAGTTCATGGCGAAGGACAACGTCCCGTTCCACACGGTCATGTTCCCCGCCACGGAGCTGGGCACCCGCGAGCCCTGGAAGAAGGTCGACTACGTCAAGGCCTTCAACTGGCTGACGTACTACGGCGGCAAGTTCTCCACCTCGCAGAAGCGCGGCGTCTTCACCGACCAGGCGCTGGAGATCCTCCCGGCCGACTTCTGGCGCTACTTCCTGATCGCCAACGCGCCCGAGTCGGACGACTCGTCCTTCACCTGGGAGCACTTCGCGGCCACGGTCAACAAGGACCTCGGCGGCACCCTCGGCAACTTCGTCAACCGCGTGCTGACCTTCTCCCGCAAGAAGTTCGGCGACGAGGTCCCGGCCGGCAGCCCCGCGGGCGAGGCCGAGGCGAAGCTGGGCGAGCAGATCGCCGAGCTCCTGGCCGAGTACGAGGGCCACATGGAGACCCTCCAGTACCGCAAGGCCGCCGCCGCGCTGCGCGCCCTGTGGTCCGCCGGCAACGCCTACCTCGACGAGAAGGCCCCTTGGCTGGAGGTCAAGACCGACCTCGACGCCGCGGCGCTCACCCTGCGCACCGCGATGAACCTCATCCACCTGTACTCGGTGGTCTCCGAGCCGTTCATCCCGGCCTCGGCGCGCGCCATGCGCTCGGCGTTCGCGCTCGCGGACGACACCGCGACGTGGGTGACCCCGGAGCAGGCCAAGGCCCTGGACGCGGTCCCGGCGGGCACCCCGTTCACCGTGCCGCCGGTGCTCTTCGCCCGGATCACCGAGGAGGACCTGGAGTCCTACCGCGAGCGATTCGGCGGCACTGAGGCGGGCTGACGCAGGGGCGGCCGGAAGCCGTCCGAACCGAACGGAGGGGCGCGACCACAGGGTCGCGCCCCTCCGGCGTACCCGGGCGTCCTTCCGTAACCGGGCCCGGCGCCCGGTTTCCGACGGGGCAGGGGACCGCTACCCGGCCCGCGGACGTCCGGTGCCGGCGGCTTCGATCTCCACCGGTCCGCCGCGTGTCGAAGCAGGGACGTGATCGTTTCTTCAGACGTAACCCTCATGTCTGCTGCGGAACAGGGAGGACGCGCGGTGACCGCTTGGCAGTACTTCGCCGGTGCGGGTCTGGTGGCGGCGCTCTGTCCGCTCCACGGCCACGTGGCGGTCGCGGGCGACGGCCACGGCCGCGGGGCGCGCGTCGACCTGTGCGTGCCCGGCGGTCGGCCCGGGCGCCCCGTCGCCCCGCCGTCCGCCGGGCCTGGGGTGCGGGTCGCCGTGCCCGGCCTCGGCGGGCCGACGGTGCGCCACCCCGGGCGGCTCCCCGAGCCGGAGCGGTCGACGGCGCCGCCGCCCGTGCCCGCGGATCCGCCGGCCGCCGTGGAGGCCGCCGGGCCGCCTGCTGCGCCGCCGCCCGCACCCCGTGTCCCGGAGGAGCGCGGGCCGGTCCCGGCCGGGGCGCCGGCTCCGCCGCGGCCCCGGGCTGCCGCCGCGCGGGTGAGTGCCTTCCACGTGCGTCCGTACCGTGCGGTCGCCCTGGAGCGTCGCACTCCGGGCGGGATGTCCACCGTGACGTTGATGGTCGTGGTGACGACCCCCGCCGTGCTCGCGGCCGCCGCCCTGCGCCCGCGCTCCAAGGGCCGCGGCTGACTCCGCAGCCCGCCCCCCGATCCGTCCACCGATCCACACCGGGAGAATCCACGTGTCCGAATGGCTGGTCCTGGCCATCGCCATGGTGCTCGTCTGCGCCCTCGTCCTCGCCTTCACGGCGATCCGGCACCGCCGGGCCGCCGCCGACGAGGACACCAGCGAAACCCCCGACGTCATCGAGTACATGACGATGATGGTGGGCGTGGTGTACGCGATCGTGCTCGGCCTGGCCATCGCCGGCGTATGGGAGGCGCGCGGCGCCGCCGAGGACAGCGTGCGCCGGGAGGCGCAGGCGCTGTACGAGGTCACCCAGCGCACCGATGTCTACCCGGCCGCGGTCCGCGACCGGATCCGGGGGGAGGTGGACGCGTACGTCGCCCACACCGTCGCCGTGGACTGGCCGCTGCTGACCGCGGGCGAGAGCGCGTCCGCCGAGGGCGGCGAGCTGCTCGGCAAGCTCCGTACCTCCGTCACCCACCAGAGTCCGGCCACCGAGTTGCAGGCCCAGGCCTACCAGCCGCTGCTGGACCACATCGCGGCCGCCGACGAGGCCCGCCACTCGCGGACGCAGAACTCCGAGTCGACGCTGCCGGGTGTGGTGTGGTTCGGGCTGCTGGTCGGCGGCGTGGTCACCGTCGGCCTGATCTTCACTCTGCAGATCCGGCGTTCCGGGCGCGAGCTGCTGCTGGCGGGCCTGTTCAGTGCGCTGATCGTGTTTCTGCTGTTCATGGTGTGGAGCTTCGACGCGCCGTACGGACGGGAGGGGATCGACTCGGCGGGGCCGTTCCAGGAGCTGTTCCCGAGGACGGCGGTGGCCGCGGCCCGCTGAGCGGGGCGGTGGCCGAGGGTGGCCGCACCACCGCCCGACCGGTCGGTAGCGGTCAGAGGCCCGGCAGCGGTCAGACGGCCACCTGCCGCCGGACCGCCTGCACGACCGGCGAGCGCCGCAGGGCGTCGGAGATTCGCAGCAGGTCGCGGGGTCCGTCGGAAGCGTCGGGCAGGGTCTCCTCGTCCTCGCCGAGGATCTGCCCCTCGGGGTCCGCGGCGCGGGCCCGTACCGCGGCCGCGACCATGGCGGCGTCGCCGACGGCCCGGGCGGTCTCCTCGTCGGCTCCCCCGGCGAGGGCGCTGCCATAGGCGTCGTCGCGCAGCCCCTTGTCGAAGTAGGGGCCGAGGTGCAGGAACCCGTCGTGGATGTCGGACTCCCTTTGGATCACGCGCAGTTCCGCCGCGGACCACCAGGCCATCTGCACGGAGGGCGTTCCGGCGGGGGCGGAGATCTGCACCTCCTGCCACAGTGCGCCGAGTCGCCGGTAGGTGGCCCAGGTCTGCCAGTGGTCCGAGAGTCGCTGGCAGACCAGCGGGACCACGAAGCCCATCGCGCTGATCAGCGCGCCCAGCGAGGCGAGCGGCGGGGCCACGTAGGTGCTCAGGCCGTCCAGGTCGTTGCCGAGCCAGCGGGCGACCACGGCCGTCATCTTCGTGGCGTCGTAGCCGAGGTTGAAGATGTAGCCGACGACGATGATCATCAGTCCGACTCGCAGCCAGCCGCGGACCTGCAGCGACCAGCGCCAGCACAGGACCACCATCACCACCGCCGCCACGTGGTGCGCCAGCAGGTAGAGGGCGATCATGTGGCCGACGTAGGGCGTGTTCGCGTAGTAGGTGTCGAAGTCCCGCAGGCGCTCCGCGGGGGTCTCGCCGAGGGAGAACAACACGATCAGGGCCACGATCACGATGCTGTAGCCGAGGATCCAGCGGCGCGAGACGGCCCTGGTCCGGTCGGGAGGCCCGCCCCGCCAGTTGACCATCAGCACCAGGCAGGAGGCGCTGAAGGCGGTGATCAGGCAGTAGACCAGCGGGGCGGAGAAGTTGGCCACCCCGGTCCAGCGGTTGACCGCCGCGATGGTGGGCGGAGCGGCGAAGGCGAACACGGCCCCGGCCAGGGCCAGTAGGGCGACGACCGAGCGCAGGAGCGGGTCGCGCCAGTTGTGCCGCAGGGCCGGCAGCTTGAAGGCGAGTGAGATCGCCATCGCTGCTGCCGGTATGTAGTAGTCCTCACCGGTCAACGGTCGTTCCTCAGTCCCCGGTATCCCAGAGAGGCCTCGATCCGGCCCGCCAGGTCGTCGCGCTTGGCGGGAGTCCGGTGGCCCGCCGACCCGACGAGCCAGTTCCTGCAGCGGCTGCCCAGCAGTAAACCGAAGGTCTCGGCCTCGGTCTCCTCCTGGACGTCGGCGCGCGTACGCGCGGCGACCCTGCGGACCGTCTCGCCGATGTCGGCCTCGTCGGACAACAGCCGGGCGGCGACGGCGGCTCCGTCGACATGGTGGCTGCAGTGGCCGGCCTTCATGTGCCACAGCTCGTGTCCCAGGATGACCAGTTGGTGGTCGGGGGCGGTGCGTTCCTCGATGACCACGAGATCGCGGTCCGCCATGTCGAGCCATAGACCGCTGGCCGTCCTGGGCGGGAACGAAGCCATCCGGAAGTCGACCCGGCGGCCGCGGTGTCTGCTCATGCCCTCACAGAGGGCAGCGTAGAGGTCCACGGGCTCCACGGGGGCGGTCAGCCGGATGCCGGCCACCAGCTCCCCGCACAACCGCCGCTGCTCTCTGCCTATGCTCACCGTTCTCCCCGTCGGCGCGGATCCGGATCAGGACTCAAGGATCAGACCCAGACTTTCGACTGGGTCAGGATTCGTTCGGTTTGACGCTTTCGAGGAGCATGTCCAGCCATTCGGTCACCTTGTCCCGATGCTTGTCGCTGGGCAGTTGGGCGGCGCGCCAGGCGATCCCCCGTACGCCGTGGTTCTGCAGGAGTCTTGCCAGCGGATCGCCCGCCGAAGCGGCTCCGGCCGGTACGGTTTCCCGCGCGCGCCCCGCGTAGTCCTGGAGCAACTGCTGTTCGGTCCGCTGGAGCGCGTCGGTGAGGGCGTCGGCGTCGTGGGCCGTGAGGAACCCGGCGTGCACCCCGAAGAAGCGCTGGATCGCGTCGCAGTGCTCCATGGTGGGGCGGCGGTCGCCGTTGATGAGGGCGCCCGCCTGCTGCCGCGACATCCCGGCGCCGTCGGCGATCTCCTGCTGCGTGTAGCGGCGGCCGTTGGGCTTGACGCGGGTGCGCCGGAGCAGGTCGAGACGCTGGAGGAAGCGGGCCTGGAGGTCGGGTTCGCCGGCCGACCTGCCGTCGAGCAGGGTCTTCACCACATCCGTGGGTACGCCCGAAGCCTCCGAGAGGCGTCGCAGGTCGAAGACCTGGCTGAGGTCGCGGCCCATCTTGCCCGCGAGTTCGGCCACGCGGGCGATGGTCGCGGCCAGGGGTGCGTCGGCCACCGCGACGGGAGCCGGGAAGCCGTCTGTCACCAGTGGTTCTCCTAGATCGCGCGAAGTCGGTACGGCACATGGTCGGCTTCTGGAATCTAGCCGCTCTCGACCCGAAGGGCTAGAACGTGCCACAGCTGTGGCGGGAATGAGCTGTCAAGAGGCTGGAATTGCCACAATAGTTGACACTCGAATGAAGTCGGTAGCAGGATCGCCACACGGAAATGAAGATCCAGACCGGAGGAGGGGGAGCTCTCAGTGCCACATCTCGCAGCGGTGGGCCCGTCCGATGGCCTCGCCCGAGCCGGTGAAGAACGCCTGGCCGGCGAGGAGTCCGCACGCGGCGCCGTGCGGTCGGAGCGACGCAAGGAGATTTTGCGCCAGCGTCGTGAAGAGCTTGGGCTGAGCCAGGAGGACCTTGCCGCCCGGCTCCGCATCAGCGTGCGCGCGTACGGTAACTGGGAACGCGGCCTGGTCAAGGAGTGGACGGACCGCAAGCTCCTTGCACTGGCCGAAGCACTGGAGATGAGCGAGCGCCAGTGCTTCTGGCTCTTCCGCGTCATGGTCGACCGAGACCCGCCGCCCACCTGGCGCGCCTCCGACGAGAACCGGCTCCCCGAGGACCCCGCGCAGCGCGACTACCTGTGCGACTATGCGGCGTTGATGGAAGCCGTGCCCTACCCGAGCTTCCTCGTGGACCACCGGTGGGACGTCGCCCTCACCAATTCGGCCTTCGACCACCTCTTCCAGTCCGTACGGCCGCACCCGACCGCACTGCCGGACGACAACTTCCTGCGCTTCGTGCTGTTCCACCCGGACGCCGCGGCCGTGCTGGAGGACCACGAACCCGCCTGGTGCGTACCGCTGCTCGCACAGTTCGCGGCGGCACTGGCCGAAGCCCCGGAGGACGAGGGGCTGTGCAGCATCCGCCAGGAGGTGGCGCGTGATCCGTTCATGGAAGCGGCCTACCGCTACGGCGTCCCCCACTGGCTGAGCAAGCGCGGGCCGGAGGCCGCCGAGCAGGACGGGGCGGTGCGCACCGTGCGTCACCCCGATCCCCGATGGGGCCTGGTGCGCTGCCGAATGGTGGCCGAGACCAGCCGCATGCTCGACGAGATGGGCTTCACCCGGATCACCCTGATCCTGTCCGGGCCGCAGGGGGTGCCGGTGGGCCCCGTGCAGGGGGGCGCGGCCGTCCCGCGCCCGCAGGGCGCCAGGCTGCGCGCCGTGCCGTCACCGGTGGAGTGACCGACGGAGGCAGACTGGTGCGCGCGGGTGCCCGCCCAAGGGCCCGCGCCACCGATCGCGCCACCGATCGTGTCATCGATCGTGGCACAGGCGGTGGCGGGAGCCCTGAGGGTGGTACGGCTTACGGGTGCCGTCAGCTGTACGGCACCCCGCACCGGCATCCGGACCGGCGGCCGTAGCGGCATCTGCACTGGTGAAGGGCGGTAGGGACGTGCGGCTGACGATCCTCGGCGGAGGCGGCTTCCGGGTACCGCTGGTCTACGGGGCGCTGCTCGGGGACCACGCCGAGGGGCGGGTGTCCCATGTGACGCTGTACGACGAGGACCCCGCACGGCTCGCCGCCGTGGCGCGCGTCCTCGAAGACCTGGCCGCTGCCGCCGCGGTGCCCGACGCCCCGGCCGTCACGGCCACCCGGGACCTCGACGAGGCCCTGCGCGGGGCCGACTTCGTCTTCTCCGCCATCCGCGTCGGCGGTCTCGAAGGGCGTGCCGCGGACGAGCGCGTCGCCCTGGCCGAAGGCGTCCTCGGCCAGGAGACGGTGGGTGCGGGCGGGATCGCGTACGGACTGAGGACCGTTCCGGTGGTCCGGGAGATCGCCCGCAGGATCGCCCGCTCGGCGCCCGAGGCATGGGTCATCAACTTCACCAACCCGGCGGGCCTGGTCACCGAGGCCATGGCCGAGGAGCTCGGCGAGCGGGTGATCGGCATCTGCGACTCGCCCGTGGGCCTCGGACGGCGCATCGCCCGGCTGCTGGGGGCCCGGCCGCAGGACGCCTGGATCGACTACGTCGGCCTCAACCACCTGGGCTGGGTCCGCGGGCTGCGCATCGGCGGCCGTGACGAACTGCCCAGGCTGCTGGCCGACACCGAGGCGCTTGAGTCCTTCGAGGAAGGCCGCCTCTTCGGCGCCGAGTGGCTGCGCTCGCTCGGCGCGATTCCCAACGAGTACCTGCACTATTACTACTTCAACCGTGACACCGTACGGGCGTACCGGGAGGCGCGGCAGACCCGCGGGGCCTTCCTGCGCGACCAGCAGCGCGGCTTCTACACCGAGGCGGGCCGGGCCGGGCTGCCGGCCGGAGCGGCCCTGGCCGCCTGGGAGCGGACCCGGGCCGAACGCGAGGCCACCTACATGGCCGAGAACCGCGAGGCGGCCGGGGCGGGCGAGCGCGACGAGAGCGACCTGGAGTCCGGGGGCTACGAGAAGGTCGCCCTCGCGCTGATGCGGGCCATCGCCCGGGACGAGCGGGCCACGCTGATCCTCAACGTTCGCAACGGCTCGACGCTCTCCGTCCTGGACGCCGGGGCGGTCATCGAGGTGCCCTGCCTGGTCGACGCGAACGGAGCCCACCCCCTGGGCGTCGAGCAGCTGCCGCTGCACGCGGTCGGGCTGGTGACGGCGGTCAAGGCGGCGGAGCGGGAGATCCTGGCGGCGGCGGCGAGCGGTGCCCGGGCGGACGCCGTGAAGGCCTTCGCGCTCCATCCCCTGGTCGACTCCGTGGCGGTGGCCCGGCGGCTGTTGGACGGCTACGCGGCGGCCCATCCGGGCCTGGCCCACCTGCGCTGACCTGCCGCGCCCGGCCCGAGGCCGGGAGTGCGTCGGGCCGTGCGGGCTTCCCTCCGACGGCCCAGTGCCGCATGCGGCGCGGTGGGCGGGCTGTGAGAGTGCGAGATGTGACCACTGCCCCCGCCGCGTCCGCGGCGCCCCCCGTGCTCGACCGGCGGCGGCGCAACGTCGTCTTCGGCACGATCATGCTGGGCGTGCTGCTGGCGGCTCTCGACCAGACGATCGTCGGAACCGCCCTGCCCACGATCGTGGGGGACCTGGGCGGCGGGGACCACATGTCGTGGGTGGTGACCTCCTACCTGCTCGCCGAGACCGTGGCGACGGTCCTCGTGGGCAAGTTCGGCGACCTCTTCGGCCGGAAGCTGATTTTTCAGGTCTCTGCCATCGTCTTCATCAGCGGCTCCTTCCTGTGCGGCCTGTCCAGCAACATGACGTTCCTGATCGTGTGGCGCGGGGTCCAGGGGGTCGGCGCCGGAGGCCTGATGGTCACCGCGATGGCACTGATCGCCGATGTCGTACCCCTGCGCGAACGCGGCAAGTACCAGGGCGCGATCGGCGCCGTCTTCGGCGTCGCCACCGTGATCGGGCCGCTGCTCGGCGGCTTCTTCACCGACCAGCTGACCTGGCGGTGGTGCTTCTACGTCAACGTCCCGATCGCCATCATGGTGGTCATCGCGGCCGCCAGAACGATTCCGGCGGTACGTGCCTCGGGCAGGCCGGTCATCGACTACCTCGGCATCGCCCTGGTGGCGATCGGCGCCAGCGCACTGATCCTGGCCACCAGCTGGGGCGGCAACGAGTACCCCTGGACCTCGCCCGTCATCATCGGCCTGTTCGCCGGCGGCGCGGTCGCCCTGGCGCTGTTCTGCCTGGCCGAGACGCGCGCCGCCGAGCCGACCATCCCGATGCGGCTCTTCCGCAACCCGGTCTTCGCCGTGTGCTCCGTGCTGAGCTTCGTCGTCGGCTTCGCGATGCTCGGCGCGATGACATTCCTCCCGACCTACCTGCAGTACGTCGACGGGGACTCGGCCACGATCTCGGGCGTGCGGACCCTGCCCATGGTCTTCGGGCTGCTGCTCGCCTCGGTCTTCAGCGGCAACGTCGTCAGCAAGACCGGCCAGTACCGGATCTTCCCGATCGTCGGCAACGCCGTCATGGGCGTCGGCCTGTACCTGCTGTCGCGGATGCATCCGGGGACCGACACCCTGCTGGAGTCGCTCTACATGTTCGTCCTCGGCGTCGGCATCGGCCTGTCCATGCAGGTGTTGACGATCGCCGTGCAGAACACCGTCGACTACGCCGACCTCGGCACGGCCACCTCGGGGGTCACCTTCTTCCGTACGCTCGGCAGCGCCTTCGGGACGGCGGTCTTCGGAACGATCTACGCCAACCACCTGAGCCCCGCCCTGGAGGAGGCGGTCGTGGACGCGGCTCGGGCGACCGGGAACGATCCGGCGGAGCTGGCCCGGGCCGTCTCGACCCCGCAGGGGGTGCACCAGCTCGATCCGGCCGCGGCGACTCCGGTCATCGAGGCCTACGCGGAAGCCCTGCACACCGTGTTCCTCTGGACCGTGCCGGTGGCGGTGTTCGGGTTCGTCGTGGCGCTCTTCCTCAAGCAGGTCAAGCTGCGCGACACCGCCCGCGCCGGGTCCACGGACATGGGCGACGGCTTCGGCTCGCCCGCCACGGCCTCGGGCGACTCGGCCAAGCTGCTGGAGCTGGCGGTCGGCAAAATCGTGCGGAACATGGGCTCGGACACGGCGCGGGCGATCGTCGAATCCTCCGACACCCGGCTGGACATCGCCGGCGTGTGGGCGGTGATGCAGGTGGAACTGATGACCCGGACGATCGGCTACGCCAGCATCGGCCTGATCGCCGGGCGGCGTTCGCTGCCCCCGGAGGTGCTGCTCCCGACGTTCGAACGGATGGTGCAGGAGGGCTTCCTCAGCCGCGAAGCCGCCTTCTTCAGCCTCACACCGGCCGGCCGCCGGGAGGCCGACGTCATCTCGGAAGCATGGGCCACGTGGCTCGGCGATCAGTTGGAGAAGGACCGGGGCCGACCGCGCAGTGCCGAACTGCGGGTCGCGGCGGACGCGATCGCGAAGCGGCTGCTGGCCGAGGACCTGGGCGAGGGGAACTTCGCCCCGAAGATGGTCGTGCGGCACCAGGCCCTGTCTGACAACTGATCAACCGCCTGGTTCGCGGAGCCAGAGGACCAGCGAGGCCAGGACGACTCCGGCGCGGTAGCGAGCGGCTCGATCCGCTCCCGCGCCGCGTCCGTCAACTCACCGCGACCTGCCACGACATCAATGATCGGAGTGCTCGTGGTCGGCATCACACACGGGGTCCGCCACGAACTGGCTCAGCCGATAGGTGGTCGGCTGCACCAGCCGGCCGCAGAGCACGTCGATCCGGATCATCGACTCGTCGATGCGCGACTCCCGAAGACGGCGCAGGTGTGCGCGCAACCCCGCCTCGTCCTGCGATTCGAAGATCAGTTCCCACTGCCCCGCGTCCGGCGCGGTGCGAGCAGCAAGCCGTTGCCTCTCAGCCGCTTGTCGCCGTTTCCTCTTTCGCTGCCCTGGCACCGGCCCAGGATCGCCGGCCGGTGTCGGAACGGCAAGGCAATGGAACCGAGCGTCACATCACCGCTCGGTGATCATTGGTCGGACAGGCTCTGGCGGATCCCATGGATCACGCCGGCCGGGCGGGGCTCCGGAGTGAGGGGCCCCGCGGCCGTCGGCGCCCTCAGATGCCCGGACCACGGACCGCCGTCGGATAGTCGTACGAGGGGACGTGCGGCAGTTCCGTGAGGTCCGGGCGCCAGGCGCGGAGCACCGCCGCCGAGGGCGCGTACAGCGCCGGAGGGATCTCGGCGGGCGCGAACCACTCCCAGCGGGCGATCTTGTGGGGCTCGGTGACGGCCGGAACGCCCTGCGCCGTGCGGGTGACGGCGGCCGCCGTCAGCCGGGTCAGACCGGACTTCGCGTCGATCTGGACGGACAGGACGCTTACCCCTTCGGGGTCCACCCTCAGGTCCGTCTCCTCGGCGAGCTCCCGGGCGGCGGCCTGCTCGAAGCCCTCTCCGGGGTCGACCTTGCCGCCGGGCAGCTCCCAGCGCCCGTCGTGGGCCTGGCCGAGCAGCACCCGGCCGTCCCGGCCGATGACGACGAGGCCGACGCCGACGACGGCATTGGGCTGGGGAACGGCCCGTTCGGGGCGTTCGGGGCGTGCGCCGGTGGTGCTCATGGACGTCCTTCCGGAGGAGTGGTGGGCCGGGCTCGGATGTGGATCCGCTCGCCCTGGGGGCCGAAGAGACTGAGGAACTCGGCAGGCTGCGGACCGGCGTTGCAGAAGGCGTGCGGCGTGCGCGTGTCGAACTCGGCGGCCTCTCCGGGTTCGAGCACGAGGTCGTGTTCGCCGAGCAGCAGCCGGATTCGGCCGGACAGCACGTACAGCCACTCGTAGCCCTCGTGCACCTTCAACTCGGGTACCGGCTGCGGACCCTCGACGGGCCGGAGAATCTGCTTGTAGGCGTGCACCCCGCCGAAGTTGCGGGTCAGCGGCACGTAGGTGTGGCCGTGCCGGACGAAGGGGCGCGGACGGATCCGGGGGTCGCCGGTCTCCGGCGCGCCGACCAGCTCGTCCAGGGCCACTCGGTGCGCCTTGGCCAGCGGGAGCAGTAGTTCCAGCGTCGGCCTGCGCTGCCCGGACTCCAGCCGCGAGAGCGTGGAGAGCGAGATGCCGGTGGTCTCGCTGAGCTGGGCCAGCGTGGTGCCGCGCTGTCGGCGCAGGGCACGCAGCCGGGGGCCCACGGCCGTGAGCACGTCGGCGAGTTCCTCGTCCTGCTTCTCGGGGGCCATGACTCCATTTGCTGCTTCGGCAAGAACATTTGTCAAACGGCGGATTCGGGCAGACCCTCGCAGACATGGACAACGCAAGGGAAGAATCGTTCGATGTCGTGGTGGTCGGTGGTGGTGCGGCCGGACTGGCCGGGGCGCTCACCCTGGTCCGGGCCCGCCGGTCGGTGCTGGTGATCGACTCCGGCAGTCCGCGCAACGCCCCGGCCGCTCACCTGCACGGCTACCTCGGCCTGGACGGGGAGAGCCCGGCGGAGCTGCTGGCCCGCGGACGCGCGGAGGTGGAGCGCTACGGGGGCCGGATCCGGCCGGGCGCCGCCGTAGCCGCGGACCGGCTGCCCGACGGGGGTTTCCTGGTGCGCTGCGCAGACGGCTCAACCGTGCGGGCGGGGCGGCTGCTGGTCGCCACGGGCCTGGTGGACGAGCTGCCGCCGGTACCGGGGCTCGGGGCGCGCTGGGGGCGGGACGTGCTGCACTGCCCGTACTGCCACGGCTGGGAGGTCGGGGACGAGCCGGTCGCGGTGCTGGCCGAAGGCCCGATGGCCGTGCACCAGGCGCAGATGTGGCGGCAGTGGACCGGGCGCACCACGCTGCTGGCGCACACCTGGCTGCCGGGGGAGGGGGAGCGCGAGCTGCTGGCGGCCCTCGGGATCCGGGTCGTGGCCGGCGAGGTGACCGGCCTGGTGGTCGAGGACGACCGGTTGGCCGCGGTGACCCTGGCCGACGGGACCGCCGTGGAGTGCCGGGCGCTGGTGGTGGCCCCGCGGTTCACCGCCCGTTCGGGGGTGTTGACGAGCCTGGGCCTGCCGACGACGGAGGTGACGCGGGACGGCCACGTGATCGGCCGTTGCGTCGAGTCCGACCCGGCCACCGGGGCCACCGCCCTCCGCGGGGTCTGGGCGGCGGGCAACGTGACCGCGCCGCTGGAGAAGCTCGCGGGGGCGGCTGCCCAGGGCGCGCAGGCGGCCGCGGCCATCAACGCCGACCTCATCGAGGCGGAGGCGCGGCGGGCCTTGGCGGCGTATCGCGCGGTCGCGGCGGCAGGTGCGGGTGCGGCGGCGGGTGCGGCCGGCGGTTCGCGCGCCTGACGGGGCCGGTGACGCCGGCGGGGACCGGATGACCGGATGACGGAGCTCCGGACAGGTGTGCGGGTTTCGGCCTGCCCCCGTACGCGCAGGCTCTCTGCGGTGTGATCGTCATATGGTCCGGAGGTCCAGAGGGTCAGGGGTCCAGCGGTCCAAGGCTTCGGGGGGACGTCCCATGGCACATGTGCTGGTCATCGGAGGAGGCGTCGGCGGGCTCGCCACCGCGCTGCTCGCGGCGCGGCGCGGGCACACGGCGGAGCTGTTCGAGCGCGACACCCGCGCTCCCGGTACCGCGCTCGACCGCGACTTCTTCGGGTGGCGGCGGCCGGCCGTACCGCAGGCGGCCCAGCCGCACGCGCTGCTGGGAGCCGCCCGCAACGTCCTGCGCGACGATCTGCCCGACGTCTACCAGGAGATGCTCCGGCTCGGCGCCTGCGAGCGGCACGAGCTGGACTGGTTCGACGTACGGCCGCCCGAGCTGCCCGGAGACGAGGATCTCGTCATGCTCCAGGCGCGGCGCATCGTCCTGGAGAGCGCACTGGCCACGGCGCTGCGCGCGGAGCCGGGAGTGGTCGTCCGCCACGGGGAGCCGGTCACCGGACTCACCACCGCGGCGCGTTCCGGGGCCGACCCGGCCGGCGCCGGCGGCGCGGCCGACGCGATCCGGGTGACGGGAGTGACCACCGAGGCGGGTGGGTACGACGCGGACCTGGTCGTGGACGCGGGTGGACGCCGCGGCGGCATCGAGCGCCGGCTCGGCGCGGTGGGCTGCCGCCCGCCCGTCGTGGAACGGCACCGCACGGGACTGGCGTACTTCTGCCGCTGGTACCGCTTGCCCGCGGGTACGGACGAGGGGCCGCGGAGGCCCTGGGCCGTGACCGGCGGAACCTTCGCCGGCTGCGCCGTCTTCCCGGCCGACAACCGGGTCTTCGCCGTGGCGCTGTTCGTGCACACCACGGACACCACGCGCTCGGCGCTGCGCGACCCCGCGGTGTTCGAGCGGGCGGCCCGCTCCTTCCCGCCCGGGGCGGCCTGGCTGACCCTCGGAGCCGAGCCGCTGTCGGGCGTACTGGCCACTGCGAGCCTGGACAACCGCTGGAGCGCTCTCGTGGACGAGCACGGTCCCGTCGTGACCGGGCTGGTGCCGGTCGGCGACTCGATCGCGCACACCAACCCGACCCTCGGCCAGGGCACCTCCCTCGCACTGTGGGCGGCGCGCAGGGTGGCCCGTACGGCGCACCGCGACCCGGGGTCGGACCACTACGCCGTGCACCATCACGCGTGGGCGGTGCGCACCCTGAAGCCGTGGTTCGACTTCCAGGTGGTCGCCGACGCGGCCGTCGGCGAGCGCTTCGCGACGCGGGCGGGGCGCACCGGAACGGCCCGGGAGGTGGCCGCGCTGTTCGACTGCGCGCTGGAGGACCCGACGGTGATGCGGGCCCGGGCGCGGGTCCGCCACCTGGCGGAGCCCCCGGAGCGCGCCTACGCGGACCCGGAGGTCCGGGCCCGGGTGGCGCGCTGGCTGGCGGCGCGGCCGGACTACGCGCCGCACGAGTTCGGGCCGGACCGGGAGGAGTGGGAGAAGCTCACGGCAGGGTGACGCGGGGGCCGTCGGCGGGGGCCCGGGGAGTCCGGCCGACGGGTGTCGCGCAGGCCCCGGCCTCAGCCGGCGGCGGGCCCGAGCACCTCGGCCAGGTCGTAGCCCACGACCTCCTCCAGCTGGGCGTAGGTGCAGCTTGCGGGGGTCCGGTCGAGCCGCCAGCGCCGGAACTGCGCGGTGTGCCGGAAGCGGTCCCCCTCCATGTGGTCGTAGCCGACCTCGATCACCCGTTCCGGGCGCAGCGGCACCCACGAGAGGTCTTTGCTGCCGGTCCACCGGCTCTGCGCGCCGGGCAGCCGGGCGCTCGCGTGGGCGGACTCGTCGGCCCACGCGGCCCACGGGTGACCGGACGGATCGGGCATCCGCAGCGGTTCGAGCTCTTCCACCAGCTCGGCCCGGCGCCTCATGGGAAAGGCGGCGCACACTCCCACGTGCTGGAGCGTGCCCTGCGCGTCGTGGAGGCCGAGCAGGAGCGATCCGACGATCGGACCGCTCTTGTGGAAACGGAAACCGGCGACGACGACGTCGGCGGTACGTTCGTGCTTGATCTTGTACATGAGGCGGGCATCGGGCCGGTAGGGGAGATCGAGCGGTTTGGCGATCACCCCGTCGAGCCCGGCGCCCTCGAACCGCTCGAACCAATCCCGCGCCAGCGCGGGATCGGTGGTGGCGGGCGCGAGGTGGACGGGGGGCCGGGCGGTGGAGAGGGACCTGACCAGAGCGGCACGGCGGTCGGTGAGCGGGGCGTCGAGGAGGGCCTCGTCGCCGAGGGCGAGCAGGTCGAAGGCGACGAAGCTGGCGGGGGTCCTCTCGGCCAGAAGGGCGACACGGGACTGCGCGGGATGGATCCGCTCGGTCAGCCGGTCGAAGTCCAGACGCCCCTCATGGACGATCACGATCTCTCCGTCCACCACGCAGCGACCGGGCAGATTCGCCTTCAGGGCCTCCACCAGCTCGGGAAAATACCTGGTCAGGGACTTGCCCGTGCGGCTGCCCACCTCGACCTCGTCACCGTCACGATGCACGACGGCCCGGAAGCCGTCCCACTTGGCCTCGTACTGCATGCCGGGCGGGATCTTCGCCACTGACTTGGCGAGCATCGGCTTGACCGGCGGCATCACTGGCAGATCCATGCCCCCGATTCTGCGGTGGTGCGTTCGGACCCGCCCGGTGTGCACCGGCGGTCCGCCCCGCCTACGGTGGCGCCCATGGGTGCTGCTGGCGATGCGATCGAGCTGGAAGCGGCCGGGCGGACGGTACGGCTGTCCCACCCGGACAAGGTCTACTTCCCGGAGCGCGGCCTCACCAAGCGGCACGTGGCCGAGTACTACCTGGCGGTCGCGGACGGCATCCTCCGGGCCCTCCGCGACCGGCCGACGACCCTGGAACGCTTTCCCGACGGGGTGGAGGGCGAGTCCTTCTTCCAGAAGCGGGCCCCGAAGAACCTCCCCGACTGGATCCCGACTGCCCGCATCGCCTTCCCGAGCGGCCGGTCGGCCGACGAGATCTGCCCGACCGAGCCGGCCGCCGTCCTGTGGGCGGCCAATCTGGGCTGCCTCACCTTCCATCCCTGGCCAGTACGCCGGGTGGACACCGACCGGCCCGACGAACTGCGCATCGACCTGGACCCCCAGCCGGGCACCGACTACCACCACGCCGTGGCCGCCGCCCACCAGCTGCGCGCCCTGCTGGAGGAGCTGGGCCTGCGCGGGTGGCCCAAGACCTCGGGCGGCCGGGGACTGCACGTCTTCGTCCCGATCGAGCCGCGCTGGACCTTCACCGAAGTCCGCCGGTGCGCCATCGCCCTCGGCCGGGAGCTGGAGCGCCGCATGCCGGGCGAGGTCACGACGGCCTGGTGGAAGGAGGAGCGGGGCGAGCGGATCTTCGTCGACTACAACCAGACGGCGCGGGACCGCACGATCGCCTCCGCCTACTCGGTCCGCCCCCGCCCGCACGCCCCGGTCTCGGCGCCGCTGCGCTGGGACGAGGTGGACGACGCCGAACCGCAGGACTTCGACATCGTGACGATGCCGGCCCGTTTCGCGGAACTGGGCGATGTGCACGCGGACATGGACGACCACGCCTTCGCCCTGGACGCCGTCCTGGAACTCGCGGCCAGGGACGAGCACGAACACGGTATGGGCGACCTGCCGTATCCCCCGGACCACCCCAAGATGCCGGGCGAACCCAAGCGCGTCCAACCCAGCCGCGCTCGCCACGCGGACTGAGCCCGAAGCGCTCTGTCAGTGCGGGGTGAGATGCTCTGCGGGGGCTGCGTACGTCGTGTTGATCAGGCGTATAGCGGACGTCCATCGGCGCTGACCAGTATCTGCGGCATGTCTACGAACACCTCTACGGCAGCCGCCGACACCGCCGCCTGGTACGAACTCGCCCTGTGCGCCCAGACCGGCCCGGGCTTCTTCTTCCCCGAGCCGGGCTCCTCACTGCGTGACGCGAAGCGGCTGTGCGGGGCGTGCGAGGGGCGGGCGGCGTGCCTGGAGTACGCCCTGGCCAACGACGAGCGCTTCGGCGTCTGGGGCGGCCTCTCTGAGGCGGAGCGCCTGGCGCTGCGCGCCCGCCGCCGCTGACCCGGTGCTGAACCGGTGCCCGCCTCGCCTGCCCGCGCCGCCCTCGACGCGACGACGGCGGACCCCGGCGGAGCGTGGCTCCGCCGGGGTCATCGGCGTCATGCGCCCGAGCGGGCGGAAGCCGGTCAGCCCTTGCGGGCCGCCACGCGGGCAGCGCGGGCGGCCAGCTTCTCGTCGAACTTCGTGGCCTCGGAGTTCAGGCCGTTCATGAACAGGCCGAGCTCGTCCTGGGCCTTCTGGCCCTCCGGGCCGAGGCCGGCAATGTCCATGACCTTGAGGAAGCGCAGGACCGGAGCCAGCACGTCGTCGTGGTGGATCCGCAGGTTGTAGACCCCGCCGATGGCCATCTGGGCGGCCATGCGCTCGAAGCCGGGCATGCCGTGTCCGGGCATCCGGAAGTTGACGACGACGTCCCGCACCGCCTGCATGGTCAGGTCCGGGGCGAGCTCGAAGGCCGCGCCCAGCAGGTTGCGGTAGAAGATCATGTGTAGGTTCTCGTCCTGCGCGATGCGCGCCAGCATGCGGTCGCAGACCGGGTCGCCGGACTGGTGGCCGGTGTTGCGGTGCGAGATGCGCGTGGCGAGCTCCTGGAAGGCCACGTAGGCGACCGAGTGCAGCATGGAGTGCCGGTTGTCGGATTCGAAGCCCTCCGACATGTGCTGCATGCGGAACGCTTCCAGCTTGTCCGGGTCCACGGCGCGCGAGGCCAGCAGGTAGTCGCGCATCACGATGCCGTGGCGGCCCTCCTCGGCCGTCCAGCGGTGCACCCAGGTGCCCCAGGCGCCGTTGCGGCCGAAGAGGGTCGCGATCTCGTGGTGGTAGCTGGGGAGGTTGTCCTCGGTCAGCAGGTTCACGACCAGCGCGATCTTGCCGATGTCGGTGACCTTGGACTGCTGCGGGTCCCAGGCCTCGCCGTCCTCGAAGAAGCCGGGGAAGTTCCGGCCGTCGCTCCAGGGGACGTACTCGTGGGGCATCCAGTCCTTGGTGACCTTCAGGTGGCGGTTGAGCTCCTTCTCGACCACCTCTTCCAGCGCGTACAGCAGCTTGGCGTCGGTCCACGCCTCCGAGCTGCCGAGGTGGGGAGAGGTGATCGTCACGGGTACTCCTGGGTGCACAAGCGAATTACCTACGGTTCCGTAGCCTACGGAGTCGTAGGTTAAGCGCGACATCAAGGCCAGCCAAGCCCCGCGTGTACCTATGTCCGGTTACATCCAGTTATCTATGCAGAATGGGGCGGGTCCGACGGGGAAACGAAAGGGCAGAATCACGCCAGGAGGTGGTCTGCGGCTCCCGCCTTGACGGCCGGGACGCGTGCGCAGGACCCTGCGGGACCCGCCCGAGCACCCCACGGACCCCGTCGGTCCGAGGTCCGCCCCGTCGGTGGGCGTCGCGGCAGGGACGGAGGCGGCCGGCACCCACGCCGTGGAACGGCACCCCCCGGGCGATGCCCGGGCGGCACCGCCCCGCCTCTGCCCGCCTCTGCCCCCCTCCGCCGCGGCGTCCGCGCGGCTCGGGCACGTGGCGGCCGCGCCCCGTCTGCCGGTCGGTGCGTCAGCCGGTCAGCCGTGCCACAGCGTCTCCCGGACCTCCGCGGCCGTGGTCGGCCGCAGCTCTCCGTCCAGCAGCAGCCAGCGCGTGACCCCGATCGCCTCCAGGAACGGCACGTCGTGGCTCGCCACCACAAGCGCTCCCCGGTACGACTCCAGCGCGTCGGTGAGCTGCCGCACGCTCGACAGGTCGAGGTTGTTCGTGGGCTCGTCCAGCATGAGGAGCTGCGGGGCCGGTTCGGCCAGCAGCAGCGCCGCCAGTGCTGCCCGGAACCGCTCACCGCCCGACAGGGTGCCCGCCGGCCGGTCCGCGCGCCCGCCCCGGAAGAGGAAGTGCGCGAGCCGTGCCCGGACCAGGTTGTCGGTGGCCTGCGGGGCGAACCGGGCCACGTTCTCCACGACCGAGCTGTTCTCGTCCAGCACGTCCAGCCGCTGGGGCAGGAACCGGGTGGTCACGTGTGTCTCGGCCGCGCCGGACTCGGGAGTGAGCTGCCCCGCGATCGTGCGCAGCAGCGTGGTCTTGCCCGAGCCGTTGCGGCCCACCAGGGCGACCCGCTCCGGGCCCCGCAGTTCCCACTCTCCCGGCACGCGGGCACCGTGGGGCAGGTACAGGTCGCTGAGGGTCAGGACGCGCCGACCCGGCGGGACCAGTGTGGCGGGCAGTTCGATACGGATCTCGGCGTCGTCGCGGACCGCCTCCACCGCCTGGTCCAGCCGCTCCCTCGCCTTGGCCAGCTTCTCGGTGTGCATGATGCGGTGCTTGCCGGCCGATTCCTGCGCCGCGCGCTTGCGCGCGCCCATCACGATCTTCGGCTCGCGCTTGTTCTCGGACATCTTCTGGCCGTACCGCTTGCGCCGGGCCAACTTGACTCGTGCGTCGGCCAGTTCACGCTTCTGGCGCTGCACGTCGGCCTCCGCGACCCGGACCATGCGCTCGGCCGCGTCCTGTTCGGCGGCGAGCATCTCCTCGTAGTCGGTGAAGTTCCCTCCGTACCAGCGGACTTCGCCGTCGCGCAGATCGGCGATCTGGTCGACCCGCTCCAGTAGTTCGCGGTCGTGGCTGACCAGGAGCATCACTCCGGACCAGGACTCGACCGCCGCGTACAGGCGGCCCCGGGCGCGCAGGTCCAGGTTGTTGGTCGGCTCGTCCAGCAGCAGGACGGTCGGACGGTCCAGCAGCAGTGCGGCCAGGCGCACCAGGACCGACTCGCCGCCCGACAGCTCGCCGACCGTGCGGTCCAGGCCGATCCGGGCGAGGCCGAGCTGGTCGAGGGTGGCCAGGGCCCGCTCCTCCACGTCCCAGTCGTCGCCGACGGCGGCGAAGTTCGCCTCGGTGGCCTCGCCCGCCTCGATGGCGTGGAGCGCGGCGCGTGCGGTGTGGATGCCGAGCGCCTCGTCCACGCGCAGCGCGGTGTCGAGGGTGACCGTCTGGGGGAGGTAGCCGACCGAGCCGGCGACGGACGACTGGCCCCCGGTCGGGGCCAGTTCACCGGCGATCAGCTTCAACAGGGTGGATTTGCCACTCCCGTTGAGTCCGATCAGGCCGGTGCGGCCGGGGCCGACGGTCAGCTGGAACCCGTCGAACACGGGTGTCCCGTCGGGCCAGTCGAAGGACAGGGCGGAGCAGGTGATGGATGCAGGGGCGTGACTCATGGAGGCCTCCAGGTTGCGTGAAGGGTGCGTGCAACGCGGGGAGACAGCCGACGCTCAGATCGCGAGCGGGAACGCGAGCGCGTTCGGACGGCGACCGTGGCCGTGATGTGGACGATCACGGGGGTCTTCGGTGGTCGCGGTGGTCGCGGTGGTCGGTGTCTCGGACCTCAGAAGAGCAACGTCCTGCTCCGTTCGACGGCAGTGGGGCGCCAGCGAAGCTACGGGCGGCCCCGGCCGCCCGCAAACGATTTACGCCGGAGGGTCAGCAGCTGTCGCGCATCAGCTCGGCCAAGCTGTGGTCCATGTCGAGGTAGAGGTGCTCCAGGCCGGGCGGAACCACGCTCGCGACCCGATCCAGGAACCGGTGCAGCTCGGCGGTCAGCATCAGGACGATCGCGACGCCCTCCACCGCGTGGAACTCGATCGTGGTCCGCTCCCCGTCGTGCGGCCGCACGCGTACGTCGCCATAGCCGGACGGGCGGTCCAGGCCGGACTCCAGCAGTTCCCGGGAGAAGGTCCACGAGACCTCGACGCCTTCCAGCGTCGCCGGGGCGGGGAAGGCCATGCGCACGGCGAACGGATCCGCGCGGTCGTAACACAGGGTGACGGGAACGGTCTCGACCTTCGGCGCGGTGGCGACCAGACGGGCCTGCGCGGCCTGCTCGATGACAGTGATCACGGCTCACTCCCTTGCGGCGGATCTGCTGCCGGACTGCGGGATGGGGCCCGGCAACCCGATAGACGCCGGAATCGGCAAATCCGTGCATGGGGCTTCGAGTGAGCTGTGTCACCGACTGGCCGGAACCTGCCTGTGTGATCGCACAGAGTGACCGGGTGGGCGGAAGCGCGCGACGGCGCGACGGCGTGCCGTGCGGGGGCGGGGGCTTTCTGGAAGGGCCGGTTGTCGCTCACTCCACCGGAGCAACGCCCGCTCGGGAGGCTGCCGGGACGCCCTCTGGACGGCCGGTCCGGGGTGCGTTAGCTTCCGGCGCCATGAGACTTCTGGATGGCGCAATTGGCATGTGCGCGGCAAGTTTGGTGCTCGGTGTGCTCGCCGGTCCCGCGCACGCCGAGGAGCAGGGCCGGGCACAGGACTTACGCGCAGCCGGCTGGGCGCTCAAGGAGACCGGCCTGACCGCCCGCTTCCGGGGGCTCGCCGCGGTCAGCCGGACCACGGCCTGGGTCGCCGGCTCCCGGGGGACCGTGTTGCGCACGCTCGACGGCGGCCGCAGCTGGCAGGACGTCTCGCCGCCCGGCGCGGTCGCGGAGCAGTTGGAACTGCGCGACATCGAGGCCTTCGACGCGCGACGGGCGGTGGCCCTGTCCATCGGCGAGGGCGAGGCCTCCAGGGTGCTGCGGACCGAGGACGGCGGCGCCACCTGGACCGAGACCTTCCGCAACCCCGATCCGCGCGCCTTCTACGACTGCCTCACCTTCTTCGACGCCCGCCACGGGCTGGCCGTGAGCGATCCGGTGGACGGGAAGTTCCGCATCCTCTCGACGGACGACGGCGGCCGCCACTGGCGGGTGCTGCCCGGTGCGGGAATGCCCGAGGCGCTGCCGGGCGAGGCGGGCTTCGCCGCGAGCGGCCAGTGCCTGGTCAGCGCCGGACCGCGGGACGTCTGGCTGGCCACCGGCGGCGGGGCGAGCGCGCGGGTCCTGCACTCCGCGGACCGCGGCCGGACCTGGCGGGCGGCCGAAGCCGCCGTGCCGGCGGGAGACCCCGCGCGAGGCGTCTTCGCCCTCGCCTTCCGGGACCGTACGAGGGGGCTCGCCGTGGGCGGCGACTACCGTACCGGGCAGGCCTCCCCGCACGCCGCGGCCGTCTCCGGGGACGGGGGGAGCACCTGGCGGCAGGCGACGGCCCCGCCGCCGGCCTACCGGTCGGGCGCGGCCTGGTACCCGTACAGCGGGGGGACGGCCCTCGCGGTCGGACCCACGGGCACGGACCTCACCACGGACGGGGGTCGCTCCTGGCGCCCACTGGACGCGGGGTCCTTCGACACGGTCGACTGCGCGGCCGACAGGGGCTGTTGGGCGGCGGGGGAGAAGGGCCGGGTGGCACGGCTGGAACGCCGCTGACCCGCACCCGGCGGCCTGCCCGGCGGAACGGCTCCCCGGCGCCGTGGCTGCGGAGGTCCGCCGGGCGACAGCGCTACACGAGCGGGTTCTCCCGGACCGCGGCCAGGTCCGCCGAGGTCTTCGTGGCCATGAACTCGGTGATGCGGTAGGAGCAGACGCCCGCGACCGCGAAGGGGTCCCCGGCCGCGATCTTCTCGATCTCGGCCCGGGACACCCCTGCGGCCAGGATGACGCCCCCGTCGCGCGGCACCTTGCGTCCCGAGGCGAGGAAGACGCCGGCCGCGTAGTAGCCGTCCAGCCAGGCGATGTGGGCGTCCATCTGCTCCTCGACGGTTTCGACGGGCGCGGTGTAGGTGAGCTCCATGACAAACATGATCGTCAGGTTACGCTCGGTCCATCATGACGAGTGTGAAGACTCCCGCCGATGAGGCCGAGGCCCGGGCGATACAGGACGAGCTGCGCCATCACGTGGTACTCGGCGAGCCCGGCCCCCCGCCCGGCCGCGGGCTGGTGGCGGGCGTGGACGTCGCCTACGACGACACGCGCGACCTCGTCGCCGCCGCGGCCGTGGTCCTCGACGCCGCGACCCTGGAGGTGGTCGAGGAGGCCACCGCCGTCGGGCACGTCAGCTTTCCCTACGTGCCGGGGCTGCTCGCCTTCCGCGAGCTGCCGACCGTGCTGGCCGCCCTCGACGCCCTGACCGCCGAGCCCGGCCTCGTGGTCTGCGACGGCTACGGCCTCGCCCACCCCCGCGGGTTCGGCCTCGCCTGCCACCTCGGGGTGGTCACGGGGCTCCCCTCCATCGGCGTCGCCAAGAACCCCTTCGCCTTCACCCACGAGGATCCCGGTGCCCGGCGGGGCGCCGTCTCCGCGCTGGTCGGCCCCGACGGGGGCGAGGTCGGGCGGGCCCTGCGCACGCAGGACGCGACCAAGCCGGTGTACGTCTCCGTCGGGCACAGGGTGTCGCTCGACAACGCCTGTGCGCACGTCCTGGCCCTCAGCCCCCGCTTCCGGATCCCGGAGACCACCCGGCGTGCCGACTCGCTGTGCCGCAGGGCACTGCGGGAGGCCTCCTGAGCTCCTGCCGGCGCGTCAGCGGGCGTCGGCCACCCGGAAGGCGATCCCCGCCTTCTGGAGGCGGTGGAGGAGCGCGTCTCCCATCGCCACCGCGGTCGTCACCTGCCCGGCGGCCTCCGGCAGCGTGTCGTGCGCCAGGCAGAGCGCCGACTCCGCCAGCATCTTTGCGGTGTCGCCGTAGCCCGGGTCGCCGCCCGACACCTCGGTGAGCACCCGCCGGCCGCCGCCCTCGCCCACGAACCGCACGGTGAACCAGCTGCGGGCCCGCCGCTCCGCGTCCGGTCCCCGGCCCGGTTCCCAGCGGTTCATGAGCCACCGCCGGGCGGGTGGTACCTGCGCCAGGGCAGCCGTCGCGCCCATCGCCGCCGTACCGCCCAGCGCGACGGGCAGGTGCTTGACGGAGGCGTAGTGCCGGTAGCGAAAGTCCGGGCCGTAGCGCTCCAGCGCGGCCGCCGACCGGGTCACGACCCGCGGGTCCAGCGTGGGCAGCGGGAGCGCCCAGGTGCCGGTCTCGCGGCTGAACCGGGGCGCGCCCAGCGGCCCGCGCGCCCGCCGGCCCCTCAGCCGGGGTTCGTGCAGCCGGCGGGCGCGGGCGGCGGCCAGGGTCTGCGGGCCGCGGCCCAGCGCGGTCAGCGCGGAGGCCAGCGTCCCGCCGGAGAAGAACGCGTTGGACCGCATGAACCCGTCGACCGTGAGCGGGACCCCCTCCGGCAGCTGCCGGACCGTGAAGTACGCGCCGAGATCGGCCGGGACCGAGTCGAAGCCGCAGGCGTGCACGAGCCGGGCGCCGGTTTCGCGGGCCCGCGCGTCGTGCTCCACGTACATCCGGTCCACGAACTCCGGCTCGCCGGTGAGGTCCACGTAGTCCGTGCCCGCTTCGGCGCAGGCGGCCACGAGCCCGGCCCCGTACCAGACGTACGGTCCCACGGTCGTGGCCAGCACCCGGGCGGACGCGGCCAGTTCGCCCACGGCGGCGGCGTCCCGGGCGTCCGCCTGCAGCAACGGCAGCGCGGCGCAGGCGGGTTCGATCGCGGCGAGCCGCTCGCGCAGCCGCTCCAGCTTCGCGAGGTCCCGGCCGGCGAGGGCCCACCGGCAGCCTGCGGGCGCGTGCGCGGCGAGGTACTCGGCGGTCAGCGCCCCCACGAACCCGGTGGCGCCGAAGAGCACGATGTCGTAGGCCCGTTCCGGCCGGTCCTGCGCGACCCCTGCGTTCATGAGAGCTCCTCCGGGCGGGCTGGTGCGGGTGGTGTGGGTGGCCGAGGCTAGCGCGCGGCCTGGGCGTCCCGGCGGGCGGGTGGCGGACATGCGCCGGTCGGCGGGGAGCCGGACGGTCCGTCACGACGCCGGCGCCCCGGGCGCGGCCGTACGGCCGCGCCCGGGGCGCCGGGGGTTCACCTGTCGGTGGATCAGCCCTGCTGGTACAGGCCGAAGAGGTCGACGATCAGGTCGACGTCGTCCCAGCCCCGGTTCCAGAGGTCGATGATGCCGTGGCTGCCGGTGCTCGCCTGGACCAGGTTCGGGACGGTGTCGCCCCTCTTCCAGTTCAGGTTCGAGGAGTTCGGCGGGGTCGGCCAGCCGGCCGTGTCGTTGATGTAGTCGTCGATGGAGTTCGGGTCCGGGGTGACCGTGAGGTATCCGTCGCCCTCCGGGTTGGTGACCGTGGTGTTCAGCACGAAGCCCGTGATGCTCGGGTCGTCGTAGGACATCGGCATGTAGATGTAGCTCTGCCCCCACAGCTTCCCGTACACCGGGTCCTGGGGGTCGCGGGTGTCCACCAGGCGCTCGGGCGAGAACGGCAGGAAGGCGCTCTTGCTGTCGGCGCTGTAGTAGCCCACGACGTCGACGACGACGTCGGTGCCCGCCCAGGCGCCGTTGAAGACGCTGATCCTGCCGTCCGCGCTGACGGGGACGATCACCGAGTTGGCGATCGTCTGGCCCGCGGTGAAGTTCAGGTTGGACGCGGTCGGGGTGGCGCCGCCGCCCGGGAAGACCGACAGGTGGCCGGCTTCCCGCGGGTTGGTGACCGTAACGTTCAGCGCGACGGCGCTGATGCCCTGGGGGATCCCGCGCAGGCCGCTGATCTGGGTGGAGAAGGTCTTGCGGCCGCCGAGCTGGCCCTTCGCCGTGCCGAGGCCCTCGCGGGTGTCGACGAAGCGGGACGGGGTGACCGGGGTGTAACCGCTGGATGCGGTCTTGGAGAAGTAGCCGGTGACGTCGGCGATCAGGTCGACCGGGGCGTCGCCGCGGTTGGCTATCTCGACGTAGCCGTTCTTGCCGACCTTCACGATGACCAGGTTCGGGACGCTCTGGCGGGCCTTGTAGTTGACGTTCGACGTGGTCGGACGCTGGGTGCCCTCGGGGAAGGCGGTGATGTGGCCGTTGCTGGAGGTGTTGGTGACCGTGACGTTGAGGACCACGGCGGTGACGCCGGCCGGGATCCCACCGTTGCCGCCGATCTTCACGCGGGTGGAGCTGTACGGCTGGACCTTGCCCGCCGGCGCGCCGGTCCCGTCGCGGGTGTCCAGCAGCCGGGTGGGGGCGTACGGGGTGAAGTCCGCACCGGCGGTGACGAAAACGACCTCGTTGACGGCCGAGACGCCGTTCTCGGCATCCGCCACGGTGACCTTGACCGTGTAGGAGCCGACCTCGGCGTAGGTGTGGGCCGTGGTGTGGGTGTCGGAGCCGAAGGCGTCGAAGACGTCCGACTTCCCGTCGCCCCATTCGATGGTGACCGTGAGCGCGGTGTCCGCGCTGTAGATGGTGGTGTCGACCTCGATGCCGTGCGCCGTGACGCCGTAGGCGGTCAGGCCGACCGAGAGGTCCGGGTTGGCGGAGGCGGACTGCGCCGCGGCGACTCCGGTCTTCGCGGACGGGGCGGCGGCCTTGCGGACCGTGCGGTCCGCGGGGCTGGTGAAGGTGTTGCTCTTGGACTTCGCGTCCTTGCCGAGACCCAGGTCAAGGTCCGGCGCGGTGGTGCCGCGCGCCTCCGGCTGGGCCGGGTCGGCCTGGGCCACGCCCGGGATGAGACCAACGCCAGCCGCGATCGCGGCAGCGGAAATGACAAGACGGCGACGACGCACCGGCTCCCCCATGTGTGTGATTGAACGCTTGATCGACTCGAAAGCCTGATCAGGGTACAGAGTCGCGAAACGATCTATCAGGGGGGTGGGTCCCGGATTCCGCCCGCCTCCCGGTCCGCCCGGTCCGCCGGTGCCGGCCGATCCCACCGTGCCCCGGCCAGGGGGCTTGTGCTCGCTGGAGCGCGTTCCTAGCATCACCGGTGTTACATCAGTTGTGTCACACGGCCGCACACCAGGCACACCACCCACACCGCAGACGCTGGGGGCTCGATGGCAGTGACAGGGAACGCGACCGGGACGGCGGGCGGCAACGGCCCGCTCGCCGGCGTGCGCGTCGTCGAGCTGGCCGGCATCGGACCCGGACCGTTCGCCGCCATGCTCCTGGCCGACCTGGGAGCAGACGTCGTACGGGTGGACCGCCCCGGCGGCGGCGGGCTCGCCGTCGACCCGGCCTACGACATCACCAACCGCGGCAAGCGTTCCGTCCTGGTCGACCTCAAGTCCGCCGACGGGCCCGCCCGCGTCCTGGACCTCGTCGAGCGGGCCGACGTGCTCGTCGAGGGCTTCCGCCCCGGGGTCGCCGAACGGCTCGGCGTGGGACCCGCCGAGTGCCACGCCCGCAATCCGAAGCTCGTCTACGGGCGGATGACCGGCTGGGGCCAGGAGGGCCCCCTCGCGCACACCGCGGGCCACGACATCGCCTACATCGCCGTCACCGGCGCCCTCGGCATGATCGGCGGCCCGGAGCAGCCCCCGGCGGTCCCGGCCAACCTCGTCGGGGACTATGCGGGAGGCTCGCTCTACCTGGTGGTCGGGGTCCTCGCCGCCCTCCAGCACGCCCGCGCCACCGGCACCGGGCAGGTCGTCGACGCGGCCATCGTCGACGGCACCGCCCACCTCACCGCCATGATCCACGGGATGATGGCGGCGGGCGGCTGGCAGGACCGGCGCGGAGCCAACCTCCTCGACGGCGGCTGCCCCTTCTACGGCACCTACCAGACCTCCGACGGCGGCTACATGGCCGTCGGCGCGCTGGAGCAGCAGTTCTACGACACCTTCGTGCAGCTCCTCGGCATCGCGGACGAAGCGCCGGCCCGCAAGGACGTCGCCCGCTGGGGCGAGCTGCGCGAGGCCGTCGCCGCGCGCTTCCGCACCCGTACGCGCGAGGAGTGGACGGCGGTCTTCGAGGGCACCGACGCCTGCGTGGCCCCGGTGCTGTCGCTGCGCGAGGCCCCCGGCCACCCCCACCTCGCCGCCCGCGGGACCTTCACGGACGTCGGCGGGATCGTCCAGCCGGCGCCGGCGCCGCGGTTCTCCGCGACGCCGGTCGCCGTCACCACGGGCCCCGCCCGACCGGGCGCCCACACCGAGTCGGTGGCCGCCGACTGGGACGTAGCGGCCCTGCTCCCGAAAGAGGCCTGATGGAACTGTCGATGATGCTCGACTACGCGGGGGACCCGCGCCGTGCCGCCGACGAGGCGGCGGCGCTGGAGTCCGCCGGACTGGACGCCGTGTGGGTGGCCGAGGCCTGGGGCTTCGACTCCCCGACGATCATGGGCTACCTCGCCGCCCGCACCGAGCGGCTGAAGATCGGCTCGGCGATCATGAACGTCTACTCGCGCACCCCCGGCCTGATCGCGCAGACGGCCGCCGGACTGGACGCCCTCTCGGGCGGCCGGGCGCTGCTCGGCCTCGGCGCCTCCGGCCCGCAGGTCGTCGAGGGCTGGCACGGGAAGCCGTACGACAAGCCGCTCGGCCGCACCCGGGAGACGGTCGAGCTGTGCCGGCGCATCTGGCGCCGCGAGACGATCGACCACCACGGCATCACGGACATGCCGCTGCCGCCCGGGAAGGGCGGCCGGCACGGCAAGCCCCTGAAGATCCTCACCAGACCGGTGCGCGACGCGATCCCGGTCTTCATCGCCTCGCTCGGGCCCGCCAACGTCAGGCTCACCGCAGAGATCGCGGACGGCTGGCTGCCCACGCTCTTCATCCCGGAGAAGGCCGATGCGGTGTGGGGCGGCCCGCTCGCCGAGGGCGCGGCGCGGCGCGCCCCTGAGCTCGGCCCCCTGCAGACCGTCGCGGGCGGACTGCTCGCGATCGGCCCGGACGCGGCCGCCGTACGCGAACGCGCCCGCCCGCAGATCGCGCTGTACGTCGGCGGCATGGGCGCGGTCGGCAAGAACTTCTACAACGACCTCGCCGTCGCCTACGGCTACGCGGAGGAGGCCCGGAAGATCCAGGAGCTCTACCTCGCCGGACGCACCCGCGACGCGGCGGCCGCCGTACCGGACGAGTTCTGCGAGCTGATGACCCTGTGCGGGCCCGAGGGCTACGTGCGCGAGCGTGTCGAGGCCTTCCGCGCGGCCGGCGTCACGATGCTCAACGTCACCCCCGTCGGCCCCGAGCCGGCGCGCCTGATCGAAACCGTGAAGAACTGGCTCTGAGGAGCCCTGCCGAAGCCGAGAGCCTCCCGACGAGGCGAGTCCTGCGATGAAGCGAGCCGTCCGATGAAGCGAGTCGTCCTATGAAGCGCCTGATCTTCGACGCCGACCACGAGGCGTTCCGTGAGACCGTCCGCACCTTCCTGGCCAAGGAGGTGCTGCCGCACTACGAGCAGTGGGAGAAGGACGGCATCGTCAGCCGCGCGGCATGGCGGGCCGCGGGCCGGCAGGGGCTGCTCGGGCTGGCCGTCCCGGAGGAGTACGGCGGTGGCGGGAACACCGACTTCCGCTACGCCGCCGTGATAGCGGAGGAGTTCACCAGAGCGGGCACGCCCGGGTTCGCCATCGGCCTGCACAACGACATCATCGGGCCGTACCTGACCTCGCTCGCCACGGAGGAGCAGAAGCGCCGCTGGCTGCCCGGTTTCTGCTCCGGCGAGACCGTCACCGCCATCGCGATGACCGAGCCGGGAGCGGGCTCCGACCTCCAGGGGATCCGGACCACCGCGGAGGACCGGGGCGACCACTGGGTGCTGAACGGCTCCAAGACCTTCATCTCCAACGGCATCCTGGCCGACCTGGTGATCGTGGTCGCCAAGACCACCCCCGAGGGCGGGGCGCACGGACTGTCGCTGCTGGTCATCGAGCGCGGAGCGGAGGGCTTCGAGCGCGGCCGTAACCTCGACAAGATCGGCCAGAAGGCGCAGGACACCGCCGAGCTGTTCTTCCACGACGTACGCGTCCCGAAGGAGAACCTGCTCGGCGAGCTGAACGGCGCCTTCGTCCACCTGATGACCCATCTCGCGCAGGAGCGGATGGGCATCGCGATGGCCGGGATCGCCGCCGCCGAGCACCTCCTGGAGATCACCACGCAGTACGTGAAGGAGCGCGAGGCCTTCGGACGTCCGCTGTCCAAGCTCCAGCACGTCCGGTTCGAGATCGCGGAGATGGCCACCGAGGTCGCCGTCACCCGGGCCTTCCTCGACCGGTGCATCACCGACCACTCGAACGGCGAGCTGGACCATGTGCACGCCTCCATGGCCAAGTGGTGGGCCACCGAACTGCAGAAGCGCGTGGCGGACCGCTGCCTGCAACTCCACGGCGGGTACGGGTACATGACCGAGTACCGGGTGGCCCGGGCCTTCACCGACGGCCGGATCCAGACGATCTACGGCGGCACGACCGAGATCATGAAGGAGATCATCGGCCGGTCTCTCCTCAGCTGACCCCCTCGTCCCACCCCGCGGCCCCGCCGAGGACCATCCCAGGACCTTCCAGCACACCGAAAGGCTTGACCAGTGAGCACCGAAGCTTACGTATACGACGCGATCCGCACCCCGCGCGGCCGCGGCAAGGCCAATGGCTCCCTGCACGGCACCAAGCCGATCGACCTGGTCGTCGGACTCATCGACGCGCTGCGCGAGCGCAACCCCGCCCTGGACCCGGCCGCCATCGACGACATCGTGCTCGGCGTGGTCGGCCCGGTCGGCGACCAGGGCTCCGACATCGCCCGTATCGCGGCGATCGCCGCCGGTCTCCCCGACACCGTGGCCGGCGTACAGGAGAACCGGTTCTGCGCCTCCGGGCTGGAAGCCGTCAACCTGGCCGCTGCGAAGGTCCGTTCCGGCTGGGAGGACCTGGTCCTGGCGGGGGGCGTGGAGTCCATGTCCCGCGTTCCGATGGCCTCGGACGGCGGCGCCTGGTTCGCCGACCCGATGACGAACTGGGACACCGGTTTCGTGCCGCAGGGCATCGGCGCCGACCTGATCGCCACCATCGAGGGCTTCTCCCGGCGGGACGTCGACGAGTACGCGGCCCTCTCGCAGGAACGCGCCGCCGCCGCGATCAAGGACGGCCGCTTCGCGAAGTCGGTCGTCCCGGTCACCGACCGCAACGGCCTGACCGTCCTGGACCACGACGAGTTCGTCCGCCCGGGGACCACCGCCGACACCCTCGCCAAGCTCAAGCCGTCCTTCGCCGACATCGGCGAGCTCGGCGGCTTCGACGCCGTCGCCCTGCAGAAGTACCACTGGATCGAGAAGATCGACCACGTCCACCACGCGGGCAACTCCTCCGGCATCGTCGACGGCGCCGCGCTCGTCGCGATCGGCTCCCGCGAGGCGGGGGAGCGGAGCGGCCTCACCCCGCGCGCCCGCATCGTCTCGGCGGCCGTCTCCGGCTCCGAGCCCACCATCATGCTCACCGGCCCCGCCCCGGCCACCCGCAAGGCCCTCGCCAAGGCCGGACTGACCATCGACGACATCGACCTGGTCGAGATCAACGAGGCCTTCGCCGGGGTCGTCCTGCGCTTCGTCAAGGACATGGGCCTCTCCCTCGACAAGGTCAACGTCAACGGCGGCGCCATCGCGCTGGGCCACCCGCTCGGCGCCACCGGTGCCATGATCCTCGGCACGATCGTCGACGAGCTGGAGCGCCAGGACAAGCGCTACGGCCTCGTCACCCTCTGCGTCGGCGGCGGCATGGGCGTCGCCACCATCGTCGAGCGCCTCTGAACCGTCCTGTATCCCCGACCCTCCGACACGGAAGTAGCGAACATGAGCGAGTCCACCACGATCCGCTGGGAACAGGACGAGACCGGCGTCGTCACCCTGATCCTCGACGACCCGGGCCAGTCCGCCAACACGATGAACCAGGCCTTCAAGGACTCCATCGCCGCGGTCGCCGACCGCGCCGAGGCCGAGAAGGACTCCATCCGCGGCATCATCTACACGTCCGCCAAGAAGACCTTCTTCGCCGGCGGCGACCTCAAGGACATGATCCGGCTGCGCCCCGAGCACGCGCAGCTCGCCTTCGACACCGGCACCGAGATCAAGCGGTCCCTGCGCCGCATCGAGACCCTCGGCAAGCCCGTCGTCGCCGCCGTCAACGGCGCCGCTCTGGGCGGCGGTTACGAGATCGCCCTGGCCTGCCACCACCGGGTCGCCCTCGACGTGCCCGGCTCCAAGATCGGCCTGCCCGAGGTCACCCTCGGCCTGCTCCCGGCGGGCGGCGGCGTCACCCGCACCGTGCGCCTGATGGGCATCGCCGACGCGCTGCTCAAGGTACTGCTCCAGGGCACCCAGTACACCCCCCGGCGCGCCCTCGACAACGGCCTCGTGCACGAACTGGCCGCCACCCGCGAGGAGATGCTGGCCAAGGCCCGTGCCTTCATCGACGCCCACCCCGAGTCGCAGCAGCCCTGGGACGTACCCGGCTACCGGATCCCCGGCGGCACTCCGTCCAGCCCGCGCTTCGCCGCGAACCTCCCGGCCTTCCCGGCCAACCTGAAGAAGCAGCTGAACGGCGCCCCGTACCCGGCGCCGCGCAACATCCTGGCCTGCGCCGTCGAGGGCTCCCAGGTGGACTTCGAGACCGCGCTGACGATCGAGGCCCGCTACTTCACCGAGCTGGTCACCGGGCAGACCGCCAAGAACATGATCCAGGCCTTCTTCTTCGACCTGCAGGCCGTCAACGCCGGCCGCAGCCGCCCGCAGGGCATCGAGCCGCGGCAGGTCCGCAAGGTCGCCGTCCTCGGCGCCGGCATGATGGGCGCCGGCATCGCCTACTCCTGCGCCCGCGCGGGCATCGAGGTGGTGCTCAAGGACGTCACCGCCGAGGCTGCCGCGAAGGGGAGGGCGTACTCCGAGAAGCTGCTCGACAAGGCCCTGTCCCGCGGCCGGATCACCGAGGCGGGGCGTGCCGAGCTGCTCGCCCGGATCACCCCGACCGCCGACACGGCCGACCTCGCGGGCTGCGACGCCGTCATCGAGGCCGTCTTCGAGGACACCGCGCTCAAGCACAAGGTGTTCCAGGAGGTCCAGGACGTCATCGCGCCCGACGCCCTTCTGTGCTCCAACACCTCGACCCTGCCCATCACCGGTCTCGCCGAGGGCGTGAAGCGGCCCGCCGACTTCATCGGACTGCACTTCTTCTCGCCCGTCGACAAGATGCCCCTGGTCGAGATCATCAAGGGGGACCGGACCGGGGACGAGGCCATCGCGCGCGCCTTCGACCTGGTGCGCCAGATCAACAAGACCCCGATCGTGGTCAACGACTCGCGCGGCTTCTTCACCTCGCGCGTCATCGGCCAGTTCATCAACGAGGGCGTGGCGATGGTCGGCGAGGGCGTCGAGCCCGCGTCGATCGAGCAGGCCGCCGCCCAGGCCGGCTACCCGGCCAAGGTCCTCTCCCTGATGGACGAGCTGACCCTGACCCTGCCGCGCAAGATCCGCAACGAGAGCCGCAAGGCCGTCGAGGCGGAGGGCCGGACGTGGACCGAGCACCCCGCCGACACCGTCATCGACCGGATGGTCGACGAGTTCGGCCGCCCCGGCCGCAGCGGCGGCGCCGGCTTCTACGAGTACGACGAGTCGGGCAGGCGCGCCCGCATCTGGCCGGGGCTGCGTGAGCACTTCGCCAAGCCGGGCCACGAGGTCCCCTTCGAGGACATGAAGGAGCGGATGCTCTTCTCCGAGGCCCTCGACACCGTCCGCTGCCTGGACGAGGGCGTCCTCACCTCGATCGCCGACGCCAACATCGGCTCCATCATGGGCATCGGATTCCCGGCCTGGACGGGCGGTGTGATCCAGTACATCAACGGCTACGAGGGCGGCCTCGCCGGCTTCGTGGCCCGCGCCCGCGAGCTCGCCGGCACGTACGGCGAGCGGTTCACCCCGCCGGCCTCCCTCGTGGAGAAGGCGGAGCGGGGCGAGACGTACACCGACTGATCCCGTACGGACCCCCCGGCCGCCCCTTCCACCCCGAACGTCACGGTCACCCCGGCCGTCCCGCCCGGGACGGTCGGGACGGCCGGGGCGGTCAAGGTGTCTGCCGGTCAGGCCTTCGCGGCGTGCAGGACGGCGAAGACCCCGTGCAGTTCGCCCGCGTCGGCGTCCGTCCACCGGTTCAGCAGCTGGGCCAGGACGGATCCGCCGGTCACGGCGGGCCCGGCCGCCAGCACCCGGGACACGGACAGGGCCCGCACCGGCTCGTCCCGTCCGGCCGGTGCGACGCCGACGACGGTCGCGTCGGAGGCGTCCGTCACGTCCTTCGGCCCGGCCAGCCCCTCCGGCACTCCGGCAGCTTCGGCGAGCACCCGGGCCGCCGGGTCCGGTGCGTCGCTCGCGTTCTGGTCCTGGGCGGCCGCCCGGCCCGCCAGCAGCGCGAGCAGCTGTGCCACCAGGACCGGGTCGTGTGTTCCGTCGTAGATCCAGCGCAGGCCCAGGACCCCGTGCTCGGAGGTGCCGATCAGGGCGTCCTCGCCGTGTTCCAGCGGCGTCCCGCGGTAGGTCATCGGTACCTGGTAGGTGACGGGGACGCCCCCCGAGGTGTCGGTGACCACCATGAACTCGATGCCCACCTCGCCCGCGGGGTCGTCGAGCCGGAAGCCGCCGGCCTTGGCGAGCAGCGGTGCGTCCCCGCCCCGGTACCAGGGCTTCGACGGCAACCAGGCGGCGATCAGTTCGAGCTTGCCCGGTGACATGGTGGTGCGGTGAATGACTGCCATGATCCGTAAACTACCCGGGCGTCAACGGGTGTTGGCGGGCGAGGACCCGGCCGGGGTCAACGGGGCGCGGCCGTGCCGTGTTCCCGGACGGCGATCCTGGCCAGCTTCGTCAGCATCATGCCGTTGCGCACGGCGACCAGGTAGTCCACCGGCAGCCCGTGCATGCGGGTGCCGGGACCCCGCAGCGGATGCCAGTCGAGGGTGAAGAGCGTGTTCCGGCCCCAGGGGGCCAGGTTCATGGCGACGCGGGCCGCGCCGAAGGGTTCGGCCCGGGCCTCCAGCTCCAGGCGCCGCTGCGGTTCGCAGACGCGGACGACGCAGGTGTCGTCGAGGGTCAGCGGGCCGGCGCCGACCCGGACCCGCAGCCGGGCGCCCACGCCGGGCCAGTGCGGGTCCGCGGCGAGGACCTGCCGGGTGCCCGTCACCCACTCCCCGTAGCGGTGCCCGTCGGCCAGCAGGCGCCAGACCTCGGAGGGCGGGCTCAGGATGAGACGGCGGTTGCGGGCCACGGCTGTCACGCTCCTTCCGGACGGTGGCCGGGCCGTCGGGCCGCCCCGCCCACCCCCACCCTCACGCCGTACCCGCGCCCCCGCAGTCCGGCAGACCCGAACGGCTGTCACGGACTGCGGCCGCCCGGGACCGTCCCCGGTCCGTCCCCGGGACCGTCCCCGGTCCGTCCCCGGGCCCGTCCCGGACCCGCCCGGGACCCGTCAACCGTGTTCGGAGGCGAACGCCGCGCGCAGCTCCTCCCGCAGCGACCGCTGGAAGGCCGTCACCAGGGCCTGGACCACCATCGGCTGCATGTGCGCCGACAGGGCCTTCATCGACTCCACCCGCTCCGGATCGCTCTCGCCCTCCGTGAACGGCCCCCACACCTCGTCCCGGAAGAGAGCCGTCAGCTCGTGCGCTGCCGACCGGGTGTGCTCCACCAGCACCGTGCGCGCCGCCAGGATCGTCTCGTGCGCGATCGGCACGTCGAGCAGGGCGACCCCCAGCCGCAGCAGGCCCACGTCCACCCGGAAGCCCCCGCCCGAGGCGGCGAGCACGTTCATCGCCGTCAGCCGCCGCACGTCCGTGTCCGACAGGCTCCGTCCCGCCCGCTTCTCCAGCTCCTCCCGGGAGACCTCCCGGGCCGCGTCCGGGGCCCAACTGGCCACCATCGCCCGGTGGATCGCGAGATCGTGCGCGCTCAGGTCGTCGGGCAGCGCGTCCAGGTAGCGTTCGATCGCCGACAGGGTCATGCCCTGGTGCTGGAGCTCCTCGATCAGAGCCAGCCGCGACAGGTGCTCCGGCCCGTAGTGCCCCACCCGACGCGGACCGATCACGGGAGGGGGCAAAAGCCCGCGGGTGCTGTAGAACCGTACCGTGCGCACGGTGACGCCCGCCCTGGCCGCCAGCTCGTCGACGGTGAGCATCGGCTCGGGTGCCTGGTCGGCCATCGTCTGCGCCTCGCTCTCTGCTCCACAGCTTGGGTTCAACAGTATTGCTGTCGCACCAATGATGTGAAACGGCCAGGAGCTGCCCATGACCACGAACCTGCGACTGCCCGGACGACCCGAAGAGATCACCTTCCCCGCCCTGATGGCCCGCAACGCCGCCGCGTACGGAGACCTCCCCGCCCTCTCCTGGCGGGCCGGACCCGACGCGGCCGGGTGGACCACGCTCACCTGGAGCGAGGTCCGCCACGAGGTCGCCGTCCTCGCCGCCGGATATGCCGCCCTCGGCGTCGGGCGCGGCGAGCACGTCCTGCTGATGATGGGCAACCGCCCCGAGCACTGGCTCAGCGACCTCGCCCTGGTCCACCTCGGCGCCGTACCCGTCACCGTCTACGGGACCTCCGCGCCCGAACAGACCGCCCACATCGCCCGCCACAGCAGGGCCCGGATCGCCGTCGTGGAGGGCGCCCGCGAACTCGGCCGGTGGGAGCCGCTGCTGGCCGACGCCGACGTCCCCCTGGAGCGCATCGTCGTGGCCGAGGCGGCCGAGGCCGGCGGCCACGGCACGTACGCCTCCCTGTACGAGAGCGGCGCCCGGTTCCACCGCGCCGAGGACTTCGAGAAGGCCTGGCAGCAGACCGGCCCCGAGGACCCGCTGACCGTCGTCTACACCTCGGGCACCACCGGCGACCCCAAGGGCGTGCGCCTGACCCACCGCAACCTGATGCTCCAGGCGGTCCGCCTCGACCGGCACGTGGACCTGCCCGAGCATGCCGAGCACATCTGCTACCTGCCCTTCGCGCACATCGCCGAGCGGGTGCTCGGCATCTACCTGCCGCTGCTGAGGGCCGCCCACGTCATGCTGTGCGCCGACCCCACGGCTGTCTCGGCGGCCGTACGAGAACTGCGCCCGGTGCAGTTCTTCGGAGTGCCCCGGGTGTGGGAGAAGCTCGCCGCCTCCGTCCGCGCGGTCCTCGCGCAGCTCCCCGAGGACCGGCGCGGCGCCATCGAGGCCGCGAACGACCTCGCCCGCACCCGGGCCGCCCACCACGAGCGCGGCGAGGAGGTGCCCGCCGCGCTGGAAGCCTCGTATGCAGCGGCCAAGGAGCGGACGCTGGACCCGCTGCTGCGTCTGGCGGGCATGGACCGGCTCACCTGGACGGCCAGCGCCACCGCGCCGATGCCCATCGACGTCGTCCGCTTCTGGGCCGGCTGGGGCATCACGATCATGGACGCCTGGGGGCTCACCGAGACGGCCGGGGTGTGCACGCTCAACAGCGCCGAAGGCTTCCGGCTGGGCTCGGTGGGCCGCCCGATCGAGGGGCTGGAGCTGAGGATCGCGGAGGACGGGGAGATCCTCACCCGCGGTGCGACCGTCTTCGGCGGCTACCTGCGGCCGGACGGCTCGGTGCAGAGCGCCTCCGACCCGGAGGGCTGGTTCCCCACGGGGGACGTCGGCCGGATCGACGGGGACGGCTACCTGTGGATCACCGACCGCAAGAAGGAACTGATCATCACGTCCAACGGGAAGAACGTCTCGCCCGCGCTGGTGGAGAACACGGTCAAGGAGCACCCCCTGATCGGGCAGGCGCTGGTGCACGGCGACGGCCGCTCCTACTTGGTCGCCCTGCTCGTCCTGGACGCCGAACTGGCCCCCGTCTGGGCGGCCGCCCGGGGCATCGAGGACACCTCGCCGGGCGCGCTCGCCGGACATCCCGCGGTCCGGGAGGAGATCGCCCGCGCGGTCGCGGCGGCCAACGCGCGGCTCAACCGGACCGAGCAGATCAAACGCTACCGGCTGCTGACGCAGGAGTGGGGCCCCGAGACGGGAGAGCTCACCCCGTCGCTCAAACTCCGCCGTCGGGTGGTCCGCGACCGGTACGCGGACCTGATCGAGGGCCTGTACGAGGAGCCGTACGACCCGGCGTGACCCGGGCGCCCGGCCGGCGGGCGGTGTGCGCGCCCGCCGGCCGGGGCGGTCCCGGCCCGCCCGATCGCGGTGAGGGTGGCGCCGGGCGCCTCTCCTTCGGCGGCGGAATGCAGGGTCCGGCGAGTGCTGCGGAGGACCGGGGTCAGGTGATGCCGTGGCGGCCGCCGCGCGGGCAGCCCTTCGCATGGACCACGGCGCCGCCCTCGGGGCCGCCGAGCGGCAGCGGCCGCGCGCCGCACGGGCACGGCCGCGGCGGCTGCTTGGCGGCCCGCTGGTAGGTGATCTCGTCCGTCGTCACCGGGCCGCCTCGATGTTCGCGACGGCCGTGGACAGTTCGCGGCCGCCGCCGGCCGGCCGGATGTAGGCGATCTCCGCCCAGCGTTCCGGCAGGTCGGCCGCGGCCGTGTTCTCCATCAGCACCGCCATGAGCGTTCCCTCGATGCCGGACGCGATGTCGCGGACCGGCTTCCTGAGGAGCGGGTGCGGAATCTCTGTGTGCGCGTCCTGCGGGGCGGCCATGGCGGGTGCTCCCTACGTCGTCAGTGGGTGGTGAGACCAGCCTGACGCTTCGTAAGGTCATGAATGCTCACAGATCTGTGAGTGCTAGAGCCCGACCCAGCGGGCCATCCCCCCAAGGCCGTCGGGCGCTCGCCGAGACATGTGAACCAGCCCCCGGATCGTGCTCCGCGTACCCGGCAGATGCCGAGTCTGCTCCGGTGCCACCTTGCGGGCCTGCGCCAGGTATCGCAGCGACGTCTTCGCGGAGCCCGCCTCCATCTCCACCAGCGCTCGGTCCACGAGGTACCGGGCCCGCCGCGATGTCAGCGTCGAGGCGGGCAGCTTCAACCTGCGGGCACGGCTGAGAGCCTCATCGAAGTCGGCCAGCACGATCGACGCGCCGATCTCGTGCAGTCGGACGTTCACCTGCCCGAAGGACAGCCAGTGGACCTCGCGGGCCTCGCCGCCGACACGGTCGGCGAGCTCCCGGGCCGCGGCCAGGTGCGTTTCGACTGCGGTCCGGTCCCCGCCCTTCGCGGCCACGGTGGCCGCGCCCAGGTGGAGCTGGCCGATGACCGCCACGGCCTCGCGGCTCGTCGCCCCGGCGAGGAGCGCCTGCCCGGACGAGATCAGAGGGATGGAGTTGGCGCACCGCCACAGCGTCGCCCGTTTGTACCGTTGCACGGCCTCCAGACACGGGTCCGACGCCCGACCGGCGGCCCATCCCATGCGGTCCAGGGCGACGCGCGCGAGGTCGGGGTGGTCGAGCTTCAGCGCCACGTCGTGTGCGGTCCGGTATGCCGAGGCGAGGGCTCGCCATGCTGGCGTCGACGGCGCCTTCCACGCCGTGTGGGTCAGTTCCAGGATCAGGCCGGGTAGGGCCTTGGCTGCGGCCCGCAGATGGGTGGCTCGTACCTGCCGGCACAGGGCGTCCGCCGCGGTGGCCAGTTCCGGCACCGGGCGGACGGTGGGCAGCACGGGGAGCGGGCCGAGGTCGTACCGGTCCAGTGCCTCTCGGATCGGTGAGACCAGAGCAACCAGCCGGTCCGGGGGCAGTGATGTCATGGCAGGGGGCCCTGCCAGCAGCGATGTGTCCACCCTGAGCGCGTGCGCCACTGCGGCCACGAACCCGGGGGTCGCTGCACGCGCGCCGCATTCCACCTGGTTCAGGAGGCTGAGGCTGTAGGGGATCCTGTCTGCGAGTTCGCGCTGTGTCAGACGCGCGAGGCGCCGCTGCTCCTGGATACGGGATCCGGCGTGGTCATCGTCTGGTGCGGTCATGCTGGTCTCCGTCCACGACTCGTCAGCATGGACGGTACCGGTGCCCCCGCCCCCGAGCGTCCCCTCGTCCCGACTCCTGCCGGATCGGGGGCGATTGCATAGGCTCGGGCGCCATGACGACGAGGACTCTCTACCTGCTCTGCTCGGCCGCGCCGCCTGTGTTCGACATCGCCAGCGTGGTTGAGGATGCCCAAGGCCGCGGCTGGGATGTGTGCCTCGGCCTGACACCCACCGCCGCCGACTGGCTGGAGGACAGCCTGCCCGGCCTGGCCGCGCTCACCGGTCACCCGGTCCGTAGCCGCTACAAGAGGCCCGGAGACCCTGACGCGTGGCCTAAGGCGGACGCGATCCTCGTCGCGCCGGCGACCTTCAACACCGTGAACGCGTGGGCGCTCGGGCTCACGGACCGGTTCGTCGTGGGGGTGGTTGCCGAGGGTATCGGCAAGGGGATTCCGATGGCGGTCATGCCGTGCGTGAACGCAGCCTACGCCCAGCACCGGGCGCTAGAAAGGTCGTTGGGAGAGCTGAGGGAGATGGGCGTGGTGGTGCTGTACGGCGAGGGCGGGTTCGTGCCCAACCAGCCCGGTGAGAAGGTCCCCTATCCGTGGGGGCTCGCCCTTGACGCCGTCGACAGCCTCGGCCGGTAGGTCCCGGCGCGCACGCGTGACAGCCCGCCTCCCGCCCGAGGGCGGGAGGCGGGCCGTTGCGGTCAGGCGGAGAGGTCCTGGGCGGCGCGCGCCGCCCAGCGGCCGGGACGGGGCGTCAGCGTCCGATCAGCGGGTAGTGGTCGGAGAGGTTGGTGTAGGTGTACGAGGTGCCCCAGCTGGATACGGTCCAGGGCGCCGACTCCTCCTTGACCACGTTGTTCTCCCAGCCCGCCGGGCGGGCGTTGCCCTTGCGGTAGAGGACGTAGTCCAGGTCCTCGCGCGGGTCCGTCGGGTAGCGGTACTTCGCTATCGAGTTCAGGGCGGTGTCGAAGGAGTACGGGTGGCCCGTGCGCGAGTCGGAGTCGGCCAGGTCGGCGTTGGCGAGCATGCTCGCGTACTCCGGGGTGCGCGAGTCGACGTTGAGGTCGCCGGCTAGGATGACCTGCTCGTTCGCCGGGATGTTCTTGCCGTCCAGGAAGGTGTCGATGGCCCGGAACTGCCGGGCGCGCATCTGCGCGGCCTCGCCCGCGCCGCAGCCCGGATCGGTGGACTGCGCGTGCGTGCCGACCACGTGCACCTTCGTGCCGCCCACGTCGAGCACGACGTAGGCGAAGCCCTTGTTGGACCACCAGTCGGCGCCGCAGGCGTCCTTGAAGACGAACTGTTCCTTGCGGACGATCGGCCACTTGCTGAGGACCGTGACGCCGCCGTCCTCCGGGGTGGTGGAGGAGTAGGCGCCGCCCGTGGCGTCCCAGCCGCTCCTGCTGCGGCCGACGACCGGGGTCTGGTACGGGTACTGCGCGGCGGAGTTCGCCTTCAGCGCGTCCGAGGAGCTGTTGTCGAAGGCCTCCTGGAGTACGACCACGTCGTGGCCCTGGTAGAAGGCGGTCTTGGGGATCTCCGCGGCCCGGTGGTCCTGGCCCCAGTTCGGGTAGAGGTTCTTGCTCATCAGGAACACGTTGTACGACAGGACGCTGAGCCGGGGGGCGGCGGTGTGCTCCGCGGCCGTGGCGGCGGGCGCGGTGGTGGCGGCCAGTGCGCCTGCGGCGACCGCGGCGACGGCCGTGGCGGCGGCGCGGCGCGAGCGGGTCGTGGAAAGCAGCATGAAGGTCTCCGTCATTCCTGCGGGGGAAGATCGACGCCGTCATACAAGCAGCAGCAGTTACCTCTGGGTAACACCCGTGCAGAGACTTTCTGACCGTGAGACGGCCGTCCGGTGCTCGCATACTTGTCGTATGACGGAGATCGACTCGGCACACCCCAGCGGACCTGCGGCTACGCGCCGCACCGACCCCGAACCGCCACCGCCCGGCGGGGTGCTGTGGACCATCGCCGGCGACATCCGCGCCTTGCTGATGCTGCCCGCGGCCTTCACCCTGCAGGTCGCGCACCCGGCCATCGCGGCCGGCGTCGACGAGTACTCCGTCTTCCGCACCGACCCCTGGGGCCGCGGCGAGCGCTCCCTGCGCTCGGTCCAGCTGTGGGTGTACGGAGGCGAGGGGGCCGTCGAGGAAGGCCGCAGGGTACGCCGCCTGCACAAGGACATCCAGGGCACCGACACCCGCGGCCGGCGCTACCACTCCCTTGACCCGGCCTGCTACGCCTGGGTCCACGCCACCGGCTTCCCGGTCTACCTCTACGCCGGCCGCTACCTGCTGCGCCGCTTCACCCCCGCCCAGGAGCACCAGCTCTACCGCGAATGGCTGCAGGTCGGCCGGATCCTCGGCCTGCACGACCGGGACATGCCGCAGACCGTCGAGGAGTACTGGAGGTACTGGGCCAGGATGCTGGCCGAGGAGATCGAGCCGACCGCGGTCGCCCGCGAGCTCGTCGCCACCGACGTGCCGCTGCCCCCGCCCGAGGGCGGCCCGCTTCCCGTGCGGCTGCTGGTGCGGCTGACCTGGCCCGTGCTGCGCGCGGCCTTCCTGCACCTGCGGGCCTTCGTCACCGCCGGGTACATGCCGCCCGAGGCCCGGGCCGCGATCGGGCTGGAGTGGAGCCCGGCCCAGGAGCGCAGGCTCCGCCGGTTCAGCACCGCCGTACGGATCCTCGTCCCGCTGCTGCCGGAGCGGCTGCGCTACCTGCCGATCGCCTACCGGGCGCGCGCCGCCTGGCACGCGGGCCGCCGCTGACGACCGGGCACGCGGCCCCCGCGAGCAGCGGGAGCCGCGTGCACGGCGCGACGTCAGTGCCGGTGGCCGGGCCCGGAGCCGTGCTCGGTGTCGTGGACCGTGTTCGTCTCCGCGATCTTCTTCCAGGACTTCGGTTCGGCGGCTGCCCCCGCCGGTGCGGACTGCGGCGGGGCCGGCCGGGCCGAACGGGCCGACGGCCCGGCGGACGCCGGGTGCAGCGCCGACGCGTCGGGCCTGCCCGGGGTGTAGAGCCAGGTCTCGAACAGCTGGACCAGTGGCGTGCGGGAGACCTTCTCCGCGTACCGCACGAAGTCACCCACCCCGGCGTTGCCGTGGGCCCGCTCGGTCGGCCAGCCCTTGAGGATCCGGAAGAACGCCTCGTCGCCGATCTCGTTGCGCAGCGCCTGCAGGGCGATCGCGCCGCGGTCGTAGACGGCCCCGTGGAACTGGTTCTCCGGGCCGGGGTCGCCCGGCTTGACCTGCCAGAAGGCATCCTCCGCCGGGCGCAGGGAGTACGCCCAGTCGGCGAGCTCCTGGGCGGTGCCCTCGCCCTCCTTCTCCGACCACAGCCACTGGCTGTAGCGGGCGAACCCCTCGTTGATCCAGATGTCCTTCCAGCCCTTCACGGACACGCTGTCGCCGTACCACTGGTGGGCCAGCTCGTGCACCACCACCGAGACGTTCGAGCCGTTGTTGAACAGGCGCGGACCGTAGAACGGGCGCGTCTGGGTCTCCAGGGCGAAGCCGGCGTTCACGTTCGGCACGTAGCCGCCCAGCGCGTTGAAGGGGTACGGCCCGAAGACCCCCTCCAGCCACTCGGTGACCTCGCCGGTCCGCTCCACGCTCGCGCGCGCCGCCCCCGCGTTGTCACCGAGGTCCTTGCTGTACGCGTTGACGATCGGCAGCCCGCTCGCGGTCCTGTCCGTGGTGATGTCGAACTTGCCGACGGCGAGGGTGGCCAGGTAGGTCGCCTGCGGCTTGTCGGAGCGCCAGTTGTACCGCGTCCAGCCGAGCCGCGAACTCTGCGACTGGAGAACGCCGTTGCTGATGGCCTGGGTGCCGTCGGGCACGCTGACGGAGACGTCGAAGGTCGCCTTGTCCAGCGGGTGGTCGTTACTCGGGAACCACCAGACCGCCGAGTCGGGCTCCTGCGCGGCCACCCCGCCGTCCGGGGTGCGGTGCCAGGCGGTCCATCCGTCGATCTTCAGCTCGGAGGGCTTGCCGGCGTACGTGACGACGACGGTCAGCGGGGTGTCGCGCGCCAGCGGCTTCGCCGGGGTCACCTCCACCTCGTGCGCACCGGACGCGGCGAACTTCGCCCTGGCACCGTTGACCCGGATCTCGCTGACCCGGAGGCCGAAGTCGAGGTTGAAGCGGGACAGGTCCTGCGTGGTGGTGGCGATCAGGGTCGCGGTGCCTTCCAGCAGGTCCGTCGCCGGCTGGTACTTCAGGCGCAGGTCGTAGTGCGACACGTCGTATCCGCCGTTGCCGCTGGCCGGGTAGTAGGGGTCGCCGATACCCGGGGTGCCCGGACCGTAGCTCGCCGCCGACGCCGGGACCACCAGCAGGAGGGAAGCGGCGAGCACGCTCGGGGCGATGACTTTGCGGTGCACGAATGACTCCAAGTGGTTGGGGAGACAGCTCGGTTCGAGGTCGTCGCTCGACCGTATTCACCCCTGGCCGCTCAGGCCGTGTCCATGGCGCCCGCTGTCACACGATCGCCATTCGGCCGTCACGCGACCGCGTGCGCAGCGGTGCCGATCCGCCCGCCGCGGTGCCGCCGAGCCGCCCGCACCGGCCCCGGCCTGCGCCTCGCCCGCCCGCCCCGCCGGCCCGGCGCTCCCGCCGAACGGCCGGGCCCTGCCCGGGCGATCGTCCGGATCGAACCTCCGCCCGGAGGCCGGCCGGGATCGGGGGCGGGGCCGCCCTACCCGACGTACCGAACAGTCGGTACCGTGCCGCGCATGACCCTTCACCCGCTCGCCGCGCGACGCTGCTGGCACGCCGCCGTCAACCCGCTGCACGCCACCGTCTACTTCTCGCCCGAGATCGCCGAGGAGTTCGCCGCCCTCGGGATATCCGACCCCGTCGCCGTCAACCTGGCGCACCGCTCCGCCGCGATGGGGGCCGTCGGGGCCGGCGCGGTCACCGCCGCCTTCTACAACTACCGGCACGACCTCGTCGCCCGGCACCTGCCCGCCGTCTGGGACACCGTCACCCCCGAGCAGGCCCTCGCCGCCCGGCTGCGCGCCGCCGACGCCGCCCTCACCCGGCTGCTCGGCGCCGACACCGTGAAGTCCCCCGAGGTGGCCGAGGCCGCCGACCTGGCGATGCGCGCCACCGAGGGCTGCACCCGGCACGCCCGCACCCTGTACGCGGCCCACGCCGACCTCGACGTCCCCGAGGAACCGCACCTGAGGCTGTGGCACGCCACCACCCTGCTGCGCGAACATCGCGGCGACGGCCACCTCGCCGCCCTGCTCCTCGCCGGCCTGGACCCGGTCGAGGCCCTGGTCAGCCACACCGCCACCGGCAAGGGCATGACCCCGAAGTGGCTCAAGGGCATGCGCGGCTGGACGCAGGACGACCTCGACGCCGCGGCCGGCCGGCTGCGCGAGCGCGGCGTCCTCGACGCCGACGGCGAGCTGACCGAGGAGGGTACGGCCCTGCGCGAGCGGCTGGAGAGCGACACCGACCGGCTCGACGCCGCCCCCTACACGCACCTCGGCGCGGAGGGCCTGGCCCGCCTCACCGAGCTCGGCGGCGCCCTCGTCGTCAAGGCCGTGACCGCCGGGGCCTTCCCGAGGGACCTGATGGGCAGGGCCTGACGGGCAGGGCTCCCGCCGTCCGTCACGACCACCTGCCACAATTGGCAGCCTTCCAGTGCAAACGAAGGCAGGCGGGACCCGATCGTGACGATGTCCATCGAAGGCAGGATCGCCGAGGAGCTCGGCGTACGGGAGCGGCAGGTCAAGGCCGCCGTCGAGCTGCTCGACGGCGGCTCCACCGTGCCGTTCATCGCGCGCTACCGCAAGGAAGCGACCGAGATGCTCGACGACGCCCAGCTGCGCACCCTTGAGGAGCGCCTGAGGTATCTGCGCGAGCTGGAGGACCGGCGCGCGGCGATCCTGGACTCCGTACGGGAGCAGGGCAAGCTCGACGCCGAACTGGAGGCCCGGATCAACGCGGCCGACACCAAGGCGCGCCTGGAGGACATCTACCTCCCGTTCAAGCCCAAGCGCCGCACCAAGGCGCAGATCGCCCGCGAGGCCGGCCTGGAGCCGCTCGCCGACGGCCTGCTGGCCGATCCGTCGGTGGACCCGGCCGCCGCCGCGGCCGCGTTCGTCGACGCCGACCGGGGCGTCGCCGACCCGGCGGCCGCCCTGGAGGGCGCCCGAGCCATCCTCACCGAGCGGTTCGCCGAGGACGCCGACCTGATCGGCGAGCTCCGCGAGCGCATGTGGGGCCGCGGCCGGCTGGCCGCGAAGGTCCGCGAGGGCAAGGAGGAGGCCGGCGCGAAGTTCGCCGACTACTTCGACTTCGCGGAGCCGTTCACCGCGCTGCCCTCGCACCGGGTCCTGGCCATGCTGCGCGGGGAGAAGGAGGACGTCCTCGACCTCACTCTGGAGCCCGAGGCCCCCGAGGACGCCGACACCCCCGGCCCCTCCACGTACGAGGGCATGATCGCGCGCCGCTTCGGCGTCGCCGACCGCGGTCGGCCCGGCGACAAGTGGCTCGCCGACACCGTCCGCTGGTGCTGGCGCACCAAGGTCCAGGTGCACCTCGGCATCGACCTGCGGATGCGGCTGCGTCAGGCGGCGGAGGACGAGGCGGTACGGGTCTTCGCGTCGAACCTGCGCGACCTGCTGCTCGCGGCGCCCGCCGGCACCCGGGCCACCCTCGGCCTCGACCCGGGCTTCCGCACCGGTGTGAAGGTCGCCGTCGTCGATGCCACCGGCAAGGTCGTGGCCACCGACGTGATCCACCCGCACGTGCCCGCCAACCGGTGGGACGAGTCCCTCGCCAAGCTGGCCCGCCTCGCGAAGGAGCACGCGGTCGAGCTGGTCGCCATCGGCAACGGCACCGCCTCACGTGAGACGGACAAGCTGGCCGGGGACCTGATCTCCCGCCACCCGGAGCTGGGTCTCACCAAGGTGATGGTCTCGGAGGCGGGTGCCTCCGTCTACTCGGCCTCCGCCTTCGCCTCGCAGGAACTGCCCGGCATGGACGTGTCGCTGCGCGGCGCGGTCTCCATCGCCCGACGCCTCCAGGACCCGCTCGCCGAGCTGGTCAAGATCGACCCGAAGTCCATCGGCGTCGGCCAGTACCAGCACGACCTGTCCGAGGTGAAGCTCTCGCGATCCCTCGACGCGGTGGTCGAGGACTGTGTGAACGGCGTCGGCGTGGACGTCAACACCGCCTCCGCGCCGCTGCTGTCGCGGGTCTCCGGCATCAGCGGGACCCTCGCCGAGAACATCGTCGCCCACCGCGACGCCAACGGCCCCTTCCGCAACCGCAAGGGGCTCAAGGACGTGGCCCGGCTGGGTCCCAAGGCGTACGAGCAGTGCGCGGGCTTCCTGCGGATCCGCGGCGGGGACGACCCGCTGGACGCCTCCGCCGTGCACCCCGAGGCCTATCCCGTGGTCCGGGCGATGGGGAAGACGTCGGGCGGCGAGGTGGCCGCGCTGATCGGCAACACCGGGGTCCTGCGCTCCCTGCGGCCCGAGCAGTTCGTCACCGAGGCCTTCGGTCTGCCCACGGTCACCGACATCCTGCGGGAGCTGGAGAAGCCGGGCCGCGACCCGCGCCCGGCCTTCAGGACGGCGACCTTCAAGGAGGGCGTCGAGAAGATCGGCGACCTCGCCCCCGGGATGATCCTGGAGGGCGTGGTCACCAACGTGGCCGCCTTCGGCGCCTTCATCGACATCGGTGTCCACCAGGACGGTCTGGCGCACGTCTCGGCGCTGTCGAAGAACTTCGTCAAGGACCCCCGGGACGTCGTCAAGCCGGGCGACATCGTCCGCGTCAAGGTCCTGGACGTGGACATCCCGCGCAAGCGGATCTCGCTGACCCTCCGGCTGGAGGACGAGGCCGGTGCCGAGCGCGGCGCGGGTGCCCCGCGCCAGCGCGACGAGCGGCGCGGCGGCGGCCGTCCCCCGCAGCAGCGCGGCGGAGCGGGCGGCCAGGGCGGAGGCAGGAGCCAGGGCGAGCGGGGCCAGAGCGGCGGCCAGGGCCGGCGCCAGGGCGGCGGAGCCCCCGCGCCCGCCAACAGCGCGATGGCCGACGCGCTGCGACGGGCCGGCCTCACCGGACCCGAGGAGCGCCGCAAGCGCTGACAGGAGCGTCGAGGGCGTGCGGGGGAGGCCCCGTACGCCCGTGGTCGTGTCCGCCCCCCGGGGCGGCTGCCCGGCCACCCGGCGCGTGAGGACCTTCGTACGCGATGGCCGAATAGGTTCCCCACCTGGGGACTTTCCTTGCCAACTCCCGTACAAGATCTGTAGGCATGGTGGAACGCCCGTTCGTCGTCCGGCGGACGGGCTTCCGTGTTTCCTCCCCCTCAGGACTGCATTCCCCGAGGCCGCCTTGAAGGCACAGGACGTCATGCCCATGCCCACACACGCCTACCGACGCTGCCCCGGACAGGCGCCGAAGAGGGATCACATGCCCCACCGGCAACTCAGCATTCGCAAAAGGTGCGAGAACATTCTCGGCCATCTGGATCTGACCCACCCGTTCTCCCTGGACGTCCTGTGCCGCCGGATCGCGGAGCAGCGCGGCCGCCCCATCCGGCTCCACCCCCTGCCCAAGGAGGCGGCGGAATCCGGTGTCTGCGGCCTCTGGGTGGGCACGGCCAGCGTCGACTACGTCTTCTACGAGGCGCAGACCACCCCGCTGCACCGGGAGCACATCGTCCTCCACGAGCTCGGCCACATCCTCTTTGGACACCACTCGCTGGAGGGCGAGGAGAGCGACGGCAGCGCCCCCGTGGTGCTCGGCCGCACCAACTACACCACCCGCCAGGAGCAGGAGGCGGAGATGCTCGCGAGCATGATCCGCATCCGGACCGCCAACGCCGGCCCCCGCACAGCGGGCCAGGGCCGGGGCGCCCTGGCCCGACTGGAGTCCGCCATGGGGTACGAGCGGGGCACCGATGGCGGCTGATCTGACCGCCTTCGGCAACAGCCTCGCCGTCCCGGGCGTGGTCTGTCTGTGGCTCGCCGTCCTGCTGCGCGCCCCCGGCGCCCTGCGCTCGCCCCAGCAGCGCGGCCTGTGGCTGGCCGTCGCCACCGCCGCCGCGGCGATGACCCTGAACCTGCCGGAGGTCGTCTCCTACGCGATGACCCGCGGCGCCTCCTACGCCCACACCATCGGCCTCGTCCGCAACCTCATCGGGGTGCTGTCGGCGGGCGCCGTCCTCTACTTCGTCGCCGCCGCCACGCGCGGTCGCCGCCTCCGGCTGGCCTCCTGCGCCGCCACCGCAGCCTGGCTGGCCCTGCTGGTGGCGCTGGACGCCACCGCACCCGGCCACGGCACGCATACCATGCCCCCGGTCGGCGACCCGGTGCCCTCCCTCGCGTACTGGCTCGTCCTGATCTCCGCCCACCTGGTCGCCAACACCGTCTGCGTGTCCGTGTGCTGGCGCTACAGCCGGCGCACCGAAAGCCGGGGGCTGGCCGCCGGCCTGCGCCTCTTCGGCCTCGGCACCGCGCTCGCCGGGCTGTTCTGGCTGGCCTACCTGCTCAAGGCCCTGTCCGCCGGAACCTGGGCGATGCCCGCCCTCCCGCTGCTGATGAACCTGCACGGCCTGCTGCGCGCCGCCGCGATCCTCGTGCCCACCGTGTTCACCCTCCGCCGCGCCATCGCCGACACCACCACCGCCTGGCGGCTGTGGCCGCTGTGGCGCGACCTGGTCGAGGCGGTCCCGCACGTCGCCCTCAACAAGCCGCGCTCGGGCCGGGTGGTGGAGCTGCTCTGGCCGCCGGTACCGCGCAACCTGCTGGTCTACCGCAAGGTCATCGAGACGCGCGACGCCATCCTGATCCTGGGCGAGCATGTCCGGCCGGGCGCCCTGGAGCAGGCCCGCGGCCATGTCGCCGACCACGGGATCCCCGAGCAGCGGCGTACCGCGGCCGCGCTGGCCCGGGTACTGAAGGACGCACGGCGGGCCAGGCTCGCCGGGCTGCCCGGGCAGACGGGCGAGGCGGCCGGGCTGGAACTGCCCGCGGCCATCCAGAGTTCGAACGAAGGCGGGGACCTGGCGGACGAGGCCCGGTTCCTCGTCGACGTCGCCGAGGCCTACACCTCGCCGGCCACCACCGAGGAAGTGAACGCACCGTGACCACCGTACTGATCACCGGAGCCAGCGCCGGACTGGGTGCCGCCTTCGCCCGGGGATTTGCCGCCAAGGGCTGCGACCTGATCCTCGTCGCCCGCGACACGGACCGGCTCGACGGTGTCGCCGGCGCGCTGGCCCGCGAGTACGGCACCGCCTCCGAGGTGCTGCCCGCCGACCTGCTGGACGAGACGGGCCTTGCAGCGGTCGCCGAGCGGCTCGCCGACCACACCCGGCCCGTGGACATCCTGGTCAACAACGCCGGCTTCGGGCTTCCCGCCCCCTTCCCGTACAGCCCGGTCGAGGACGAGGAGCGCATGCTCGACCTCCTCGTCAGGGTCCCGCTCCGGCTCACCCACGCCGCGCTGCCCGGTCTGCGCGAGCGCCGCCGCGGAGCCGTCGTCAACGTCTCCTCGGTGGCCGGACTGCTGCCCACCGGCACCTACGGGGCCGCCAAGGCCTGGGTCACCGCGTTCAGCGAGTCCCTCCGGGTGGACATGGAACCCCACAACGTCCGTGTGCTGGCCGTCGTCCCCGGCTTCACCCGCACCGAGTTCCAGGAGCGCGCCGGAATGGACGTCAGCGCGCTGCGCGACGCGGTCTGGCTGGAACCGGAGGCCGTCGTCGGGCAGGCGCTCAAGGACCTCGCCCTGCGCCGCCCGGTCAGCATCACCGGCCGCCGCTACCAGGCCTACGCCCTGGCCGCCCGGCACCTCCCGCGCGCCTTCGTCGCCCGGAGGATGGCCCGCAGGCGCAGGCCCCCGGCCGGTCCGGACGCATGACGGGCGGCCTGGACCGGGCCTGCCGGACCCTGTGGTCCGGTTCCGGCGCACGCCACGAGCTGCCCGACGGCATGGGTGCACCGAACCCGCGGCGGGCTCCTGCGAGGGCGCGCCGGCCGGCAGCCCGGGCGGGTGACCGGAGCCGGCTCACGGCCCCTGCGGGCCGTGCCGGTCGAGCTGGTCCTGGAGGTCGTCCCAGCGGATGGTCTCCCAGCGCTCGGTCAGGGCGGACAGCAGCCGTCGGGAGTCCTCGGCGTCGAGGTCGGGCAGGGTCAGCGTGCGTGCCTGCCGGGCCCTGCGCGCGAAGCCCTCGCAGAGCAGGGCCAGCGTCTCGGCCTTGCGGGCCTGGTCGGCGGGGCGGCTGAAGCCCAGTACGGCTCCCAGCGCGGAGGAGGCGAGGGCGAGCACGGCCGCCGGGCCCTGGTGCTGCTGCGAGGCCAGGACGCTGACTCCGGCCAGCGCCGAGAGGACCGCCACGGTCAGCCCCGCCCATGTTTCGACGAAGCGCCACCACACCGCCCAGCTCCGCTGGCCCCGCGCGGTCTTCGCCGCCAGCTCCTCCAGCGCGGAGATCTCCTCGGCGGCCATGCCGCGCACGGTGTGCGCCAGGTCTGTCTCTCCGTCAACGCCTTCGCTACGCTCGGTAGTACGAGGACGAGCACGGCCACGGACCTCGGGGGGAGTGGTGGAGTCGTGATCCGCAGAAGGTGTCTGGTGCTCCTGGTCCTGATCGGGCTCGCGCTGACGGGGTGTTCCCGTGAAACCGTCGGACAGGGCCCCTCCCGGCGCTACGGCACGCTCACCCAGGACTGCTCGGAGGAGTACATCGTGGTGTTCGCCCGTGGATCGAGTCAACCCCAGGACGTGTCGGGGCAGCCCGAGACCCGGCGCTTCTTCGACGCGATCGACGAGGTGATCCGCCACGAGGCGAAGATCGGGTTCATCTCGGTGGAGTACCCGGCGCGCGGCGGCCACACCGGCAACTGGGAGGCGTACCGCAACCAGGCCACGTCCGGCTCCTACCACGACAGTCGGGCCGCCGGATCGGAGGCGGCGGCCCGTCTGTTGAACGACCGCTCAGCGCACTGCGACGGGCTCGAAGCGGGGACGAAGGGGCGCGCCCGGCAGTGGTTCATCCTCGGCGGCTACTCGCAGGGAGCCCACGTCATGCGCGAAGCGCTCTTCCGGTTGACCGACGCGGCCAGGCAACGGGTGCTCTACGTCGCCCTGTTCGGGGATCCCACCTTCCGGGACTCGGAGATCGCGGCCGGCAGTCGCCAGAAGGGCGCCCAGGGCGTCTTCGGCGGGCCGGAACAACAGGTCCCGGCGGACCTCGTGGACAACACCGAGTCGTACTGCGACGGTCGGGACCTGTTCTGCGGCGGCGGCCGGGAGCTGGGCGCCCTCGCGGCCAGCCAGGCCAAGGACATCCTGCTCAGCGCGGTGGGCCGGCAGTCGGCACACGCCCTCTACCCCTTCGAGGAGATGTACGAGGCGGCCGCCCGGTACCTCAGGCGCCGGACCGTGCCCTTCGCCTTGCCGCACATCGACATCAACAGCGGTCAGTTCGCCGGCCGGTACGAGGGCACCGCCGGATGCGCATGGAGCGGCGAGGTGGGCTACTCCGAGCCCGGGCTGATGATGTACCTGACCCTCGACATCACCCCGGAGGGCACGGACCTCAGCGGTACCGAACGGGTCGACCGCCTCACCGCAGTACTCACCTACGAGGACACCGGCCGGCCTCGGCGCAAGCGCCTGGGTCAGGCACAGCTGGCGGGGACCGCACGGGAGGGCGGCGTCGACCTCAAGCACCAGAAGTGGCTCAGCGGCGGCGAGGGGGTGACGCCTCTGGACGTCGTCGCCGAGGCCTCGTTCCGGGTGACGGGGGAGGGGCCGGTCGGCAAGGCCAAGAAGCTCGCCGCCCTCGCCACCCCGCTCTCCGGCCACCAGGGCTGCTTCTACCGGCTGGGCGACACGGTCCGCACCGGCCGGTGAACGGCGGCCGGCGGCCTTGCCGCCCCCGCCCCGCACGGCTCCGGCCCTACAGCTCGGTGACCCTGCCGCCGGAGACCTCCAGGCGGCGGGTCACCCGGACCGCGTCGAGCATCCGGCGGTCGTGCGTGACCAGCAGGAGCGTGCCCTCGTACGACTCCAGGGCAGACTCCAGCTGCTCGATCGCCGGGAGGTCGAGGTGGTTGGTCGGCTCGTCCAGGACCAGCAGGTTCACTCCGCGGCCCTGGAGCAGAGCGAGCGCGGCACGGGTGCGCTCACCGGGGGAGAGGGTCGCCGCCGGGCGCAGGACGTGTGCCGCCTTGAGCCCGAACTTGGCCAGCAGGGTGCGCACTTCGGCGGGCTCGGTGTCCGGGACGGCCGCGCAGAACGCCTCCAGCAGGGGTTCGTCCCCGAGGAACAGGCCGCGGGCCTGGTCGACCTCGCCGACGAGGACGCCGGAGCCGAGGGCGGCCGAGCCGGTGTCGGGGGCCAGCCGGCCCAGGAGCACCGCGAGGAGGGTGGACTTGCCGGCACCGTTGGCCCCGGTGATCGCCACCCGATCGGCCCAGTCGATCTGCAGGCTGGCCGGACCGAAGGAGAAGTCCCCGCGCTTGAGAGCCGCCTCGCGCAGGGTGGCCACCACGGAGCCCGAGCGGGGCGCCGCCGCGATCTCCATGCGCAGCTCCCATTCCTTGCGGGGCTCCTCGACGACCTCCAGGCGTTCGATCGCGCGCTGCGTCTGGCGGGCCTTGGCTGCCTGCTTCTCGCTGGACTCGCCGCGCAGGGCCTTGCCGATCTTGTCGTTGTCGGTGGACTTGCGGCGGGCGTTGCGCACGCCCTTGTCCATCCAGTTGCGCTGCATCTGGGCCCGGCCCTCCAGGGCGGCCTTCTTGTCGGCGTACTCCTCGAACTCCTCTCGGGCGTGGCTGCGAGCCCGCGCGCGCTCCTCCAGGTAGGAGTCGTAGCCGCCGCCGTAGAGGTTGATCTGCTGCTGCGCCAGGTCGAGTTCGAGCACCTTGGTGACGGTCCGCGTCAGGAACTCGCGGTCGTGGCTGATCACGACGGTCCCGGCGCGCAGCCCCTTGACGAACCGCTCCAGCCGCTCCAGACCGTCCAGGTCCAGGTCGTTGGTGGGCTCGTCGAGCAGGAAGACGTCGTAGCGGGAGAGGAGGAGCGAGGCCAGGCCGGCCCGGGCCGCCTGCCCGCCGGACAGCGCCGTCATCGGCAGGTCGAGGCCGATGGTCAGGCCGAGGTCGTCGGCGACCTCCTCGGCGCGCTCGTCGAGGTCGGCGCCGCCGAGGTCGAGCCACCGGTCGAGCGCGGCCGCGTACGCGTCGTCCGCGCCCGGCGTGCCGTCCACCAGGCCCTGCGTCGCCGTGTCGAGCTCCGCCTGGGCGGCGGCCACGCCGGTCCGCCGGGCCAGGAACTCCCGTACCGACTCGTCGGGCCGGCGCTCCGGTTCCTGCGGGAGGTGGCCGACGGCGGCGGTGGGCGGTGAGAGCCGCAGGTCCCCGGTCTCGGGGGTGTCCAGCCCGGCGAGCAGGCGCAGCAGGGTCGACTTCCCGGCGCCGTTCACGCCGACGAGGCCGATGACGTCGCCGGGCGCGACGACGAGGTCGAGATCGGCGAACAGCGTGCGCTCACCGTGCGCGGCGGTGAGCTTCTTGGCGACGAGGGTTGCAGTCATGATGGGCCGATCCTATCGGCGTGCCGGCCGGCCCCCGGCGCGGCCGGACAGGCGGGACGCCCTGCATGGCGCCCACCCGAGGGGGTCTGCCCACCACGCGGCCACGGGATCGTCGCCGTGCGGCGTCCTCACGGGGGCGTCGTCACGGGGCCCATGTGAAGCGGGGCGCCCGGCGTTCCAGGAACGCGGCGACGCCCTCGGCAGTGTCGTCGCTCCCGGCCGCCTGCTCCTCCCAGTACGCCTCCCGGTCGGTGCGGCCGTCCGTGAATTCCTTGGCGGCCGCCTGCGTCAGCTGCGAGCGGGAGGCCAGGACCTTCGTGAACGCGGCCACGCGCTGGTCGAGCCCGCCGGCCGGCAGCAGCTCGTTGAGGAACCCGGCGCGCAGCGCCTCTTCCGCCCCCATCAGCTCCGCGGAGAACAGGAGGTACTTGGCCCAGGCCGGGCCGACCAGGGAGGCGAGCCTGCGGGTGGAGGACGCCGGGTAGACGATGCCCAGCTTCGCCGGGGTCACCCCGAAGGACGCCCCCTCCTCGGCGAAACGCAGGTCGCAGGCGGCCGCCAGCTGGCTGCCGCCGCCCACGCAGAAGCCCCGGATCGCCGCCAGGGTCGGCTTGGGGAAGGCCGCCAGGGCCTCCTCCGCAGCCACCGCGAGGGCCCGCGGGTCCTCGTCCCCGGTGAGGGAGGAGATGTCGGCGCCCGCGCAGAACGTCGGCCCGGCTCCGGTCAGGACGAGCACCCGGACGGCCGGGTCGCAGGCCAGGCCGTCCAGCAGCCCGGGGAGCCTCCGCCACATCGCGGCGGTCATGGCGTTGCGCTTGGCGGGGTGCGAGACGACGACGGTGGCGACCCCGTCGCAGACCGTGTGCAGGAGGGTTGCGTCCCGGGCTTCATCCATGCGCCGGATGCTATCCCGGGCGGTGAAACCTATGATCAGGGAAGTCCTCGGGGGGCGTCTCGTCGGTCCGGCGGACCGACGGGCGGGGTCCGCTGCGACGGGGTCTTCCCGGACCCCACCAGGGGGTGTGAGGAGGTGGCACGTCCATGGGTGCAGACCGTGCGCAGGACACCGCGGCCGGAGGCGGGGAACCGCGGCGGGAGAAGAAGAAGGTCAGCCGCAGCTTCGGGCTGATGGCCGTGCTCGGGGTGTTCCTCGTACTGGCCGGACTGGTCGGACTGATCTACACCGGCCTCGCCACGCTCACCTCGATGTTCCTCTTCGGCTGGCTGCTGCTCATCGGCGGCGTGGTCGGGCTGGTGCAGGCGGTGCAGTCGCGGGGAAGCAGCTACTTCTGGCTCGCCGTCATCGTCGCCGCGATCAACATCGCGGCCGGCTTCGTGATCCTGCGCCGCCCCGAGGCGAGCGCCGAGGCACTGACCATGTTCGCGGCCCTGCTCTTCCTCACCGGGGGACTGTTCCGGCTGGTCGGCGCCTTGGTGGTGCGCGGTGCCAACTTCGGGCTCGCGCTGGTCCAGGGCGCCTTCGGCGTGCTGCTGGGCTTCCTGATCCTCTCGAACTGGCCAGGCAACAGCCTCTACGTGATCGGAACCTTCTTCTCGCTCGCCCTGTTGTTCGACGGCCTGAGCCTCATCGCGATGGGGATGGGGGCGCGCCGCATCCTGGGGTTGGTCAGGGAAGACGAGCCGGGCGCGGGCCCCGCCGCCGGGCAGGGGGCGCGTGAGGCGGCCGAGAAGCGTCCGGCAGAAGATCAGGAACAGACCAACAACTGACGCAGTCACTCGTCAGTGGTCGGAAAGTGTCCTATTGACGCTGACTTCTGGTCAGCGGTCCGGGCCGGATCCACCCCTTCACCACTCTTGTCGCGTGGAGACGATCGAGCGCGAAGACGGGGGCCGGGAGATGGACGCCAGCGGGAGCGGCCCACGAGCCGGGGAAGGGGTACCGGAGGCCCCGGCCGACCCCCTCGCCTACGAGGGTGTGTGGAGGTTCACCGCTCCCGCGGTTGAAGAATCCGTTCCGCAGGCCCGCCGGGCCGTGCGGGACCTGCTCGGGCGCCAGGGGGTGCCGGCCGCGCAGGACCTCGTGTACTCCCTGCTCCTGATCGTCTCCGAACTGGTGACGAACTCGGTGCGGCACGCCGCCCTGCTCTCGCCCGAGGTCGCGGTCGAGGTCGCGATCGGCCGCGAGTGGGTACGGGTCGCCGTCGAGGACAGTCACCCCTACCGCCCCAAGGCGCTGGAGGCCGATTTCGGCCAGACCGGAGGCCGCGGCCTCCTGCTCGTCCGGGAGATCACCCTGGAGTACGGCGGGGTCTGCGACGTCGAACACACCTCCACCGGCGGCAAGGTCGTCTGGGCGGCCCTCCCGATCGCCACCCCGCCGACCGCCCGCTGAGCGGCGGACGGCGGGAGTGGCGAGGACGCCTACGGGCTACCAGCCCGCCGTGTCGCCGGTCAGCTCGCGGATCGCGGGCCGCGCCGCGTCCAGCACGGTCATGAACCAGGCCGAGAACGGCACCTCGGCGTGCCGCTTCGCCAACTCCTCGGCGGTGACGAAGGCGGTGTCCTCGACCTCCTCCGGGTCCGGCCGCACGGCAGCCTGCGCAAGTCCCACGAACAGGTGATTGAACTCCTGCTCCACGAGGCCCGACGCGGGGTCCGGGTGGTTGTAGCGCACCGTTCCCGCCTCCGCGAGCAGCGAGGGCGACAGCCCCAGCTCCTCGTGGGTCCGCCGGGCCGCCGCCGCGAACGGAGACTCCCCGGGGTACGGGTGGCCGCAACAGGTGTTCGACCAGACGCCCGGCGAGTGGTACTTCCCGAGGGCCCGCTGCTGGAGCAGCAGACGGCCCCGCTCGTCGAACAGGAACACGGAGAACGCCCGGTGCAGCTGCCCCGGTGCCTGGTGGGCGGAGAGCTTCTCCGCCGTGCCGATGGTGTTCCCGGACTCGTCGACCAGTTCGAGCATGATCGGTTCTTGAGTACCGGTGCCGTTGGACGCGCTGTTCGCGGCGGTGGCTGGTGTGGTCGGCATACCCATCCTTCGCTTCGGACTTCGGCCTTCAGTCTGCCGTACAAAAGAGGCTTGTCCCCACTTCGGACATCCGTGTATGCACGCCCCCCGCCGCGTGCTACGGCCCGTCCCGCGGACCCGGTCGCGGTCCGCGGGACGGCCCCTGTGCGGGGGCGGATGCCCCTGCGCGGCCCTCCCGCCCGTCAGACTCCGAACGGGGCCGGATACGCGATCGTCCCCGCCGGCACCGGTCCGGAACCGTCCAGCACCAACGCCATCAGCGCCTCGTCGGGGACCTCGAAGGGGGCCCGGATCCCGAATCGTGACGCCGCGGTGAATCCGAAGCGCGGGTAGTAGGCCGGGTGCCCCAGCACCAGCACCAGCGACTCACCCCGCTCCCGCGCCGCCGCGAGCAGGGCCCTCACCACCGCGCTGCCCGCCCCCGAGCGCTGGTGCGCCGGAGCGACCGCCACCGGGGCGAGCGCCAGCGCCGGGGCGCCGCCGACCTCGCACCGGGTGAGCAGGGCGTGCGCCGCCACCGAGCCGTCCGGGGCCTCGACCACGTACGACAGTGCGGCCGGCCAGGAGGGGTCCGCACGCAGCGCGTCCACGAGATCCGCCTCCAGCGGGGTCTCGAAGGCCGCCAGGTGGACCGCCCGCACGGCGGCGGTGTCCGCAGCGGTCTCCGGACGGGCCGGCCAGGCCCCGTCCGCGCCGGCCTCCACCGGACGCAGGACGTAGCCCGTGTAGCCGTACTCGTGCCCGTGCCGGGCCCGTACGCCGAGCTCCTCGCGGGTGGCGGCCAGCGCCCGCGCCAGGGCAGGGGAGCCGTCCCCGGACCGGTCGCGGACCCGCTCGGCGAGTGGGCCGTAGTACTCCTCCCAGTCGGATTCGGGCAGCGGGTGCACGCCCAGGACCCGGTAGCCGGCGGCCTGCGCGGCCGCGACGTTTCCGGCGGTGGAGCGCAGCGGGTACTGGGGGTCCCAGAAGGCGCGGGCCCCGGCGGACGGCTCCGCTGCCGTCCACTCGCACTCGGTCAGCACGAGCGTGCCGCCCGGGGCGAGGAGCCGCTTCCACCGCGCGAGCGCGGTGTCGAAGCCCAGGATGTAGGCGGAGCCCTCCGCCCAGACGAGGTCGAAGGAGCCGTCCCCGGCCTCTTCGGCGGGCAGCGCGCCCATGTCCGCCTCGACGGTGCGGATCCGGTCGGTGAGGCCGCGGTCCGCCGCGGCCGCGCGGAGCTCGTCGAGGAAGGGGCCGTGCAGGTCCACGGCGGTCACCTCGGCGGCGTCCGGGCCGGGCCCGCCCGCCTCGGCGGCGAGCAGCAGCGCGCTGCGGCCCGGACCGCAGCCCAGGTCGAGGACGCGTGGACGCTCGGGCAGCGGCCCGCACAGGGACAGCAGGGCGCGGGTGCTCGCGTCGGAGCCCGGAGCCTGCCGGGGGAGGCCGTGGTGGAGGGTGAGGAAAGCCTCGAAGGAGGCGGCGTCGGTGATGCTGACGTCACTGAGGTCGTCGGTCAACGTGAACCCTGGGAACAGGGGCTCCGGCCGATCTGGACGTTCCCGGCTCGATACGGGGAACGATGGATCAGGCCCGGCCGGTCGCCCGGAGGAAGGGGGAGATGCACCGGAGCTCGCAGCGCTCGGCCGCGACCCTCGCGACGGTCATCAACCCACCTCGTTTCCGCTCGACACCTGCAGGGGCGTGTCCACCGTAACATCCGGGCCGTTTGTGGTACCGCATCGTGATCACCGATGATGATCACGACGCGGCCCGACCCCGGATATTCGGCTTGTCAGGGCGTAAACGGGCGATGAATCCCTGGTTCCCTTCATCCGATAGCCTCTGCCGACGTGCCGCCCCACGGGTGCGCGCGTTCGGAATCCGTCACAAGGAGTGAGTTCGTCTGCCGACCGTCATCCTCACCGGCCTGCCGGTCCCCGGATCGCCGCTCGCGGACGAGCTCCGCTCACTCGGCTTCGAGGTCCGCCCGGCCGCCGGTCCCCAGGACGCCGCAGCCGCACTGGCCGGCGTACCCGCCGACCAGCGGGTGGCCGTCGTGGACAGCGCCTTCGTCGGCCACGTCCACTCCCTGCGGCTGGCGCTGACCGACCCGCGCTTCGACGCCTGTGCCGTCACCGGTGCCCTCTCCGTCCAGGCGGGTGCCCGCGAAGCCCTCGACAAGGCGGTGGCGTCCGAGGGCGCCCACGGGGCCGCCTCCTACGCCGACCGGCTCGCCGCCGCCATCGAGGCCGCCGGGACCACCGTCCAGCGCCCCGAACTCGGCAGCCTGGTCGCCACCGTCCCCGCCGGCGCGGACGAGCGAGCGGCGGCTGCCGCCGCGGTCGCCGCCGTGGACGAGGAGGCCGTCCGGCTGCGTTCGGCCGTGAAGTCCCGCGACGGGTTCTTCACCACCTTCTGTATCAGCCCCTACTCGCGCTACCTCGCCCGATGGTGCGCGCGCCGCGGTCTGACCCCGAACCAGGTCACCACCGCCTCGCTGGTCACCGCACTGATCGCGGCCGGCTGCGCGGCCACGGGCGAGCGCTGGGGCTACGTCGCGGCCGGTGTGCTCCTCATCGTGTCCTTCGTCCTGGACTGCACCGACGGGCAGCTCGCCCGCTATTCCCTGCAGTACTCGACGATGGGAGCCTGGCTCGACGCGACCTTCGACCGGGCCAAGGAGTACTCCTTCTACGCCGGCCTCGCGCTCGGTGCCGCCCGCAACGGCGACGACGTCTGGGGCCTCGCCCTCGGCGCCATGATCCTGATGACCTGCCGGCACGTCGTGGACTTCTCCTTCAACGAGGCCAACCACGACGCCACCGCCAACACGAGCCCGACCGCCGCCCTGTCGGACCGGCTCGACAGCGTCGGCTGGACGGTGTGGGTCCGGCGGATGATCATCCTGCCGATCGGCGAGCGCTGGGCGATGATCGCGGTCCTGACCGCCCTGACCACCCCCCGGATCGTCTTCTACGCCCTGATCGCCGGCTGCGCGTTCGGCGCGCTGTACACCACCGCCGGCCGCGTCCTGCGGTCCCTGACCCGCAGGGCCCGGCGCACCGACCGCGCCGCCCAGGCGCTCGCCGACCTCGCCGACTCGGGCCCGCTCGCGGAGTTCCAGGCCAGGCTGCTGCGCGGGCGGGCCGGCTCCTTCGGGTCCGTGTACGTCGCCGCCCTCGGCACCGTGCTGATGGCCGCAGCCGCCCTGTACCTCCCCTTCGGGGACCCGAGGCTCATCGCCGTCGCCGTGATCTACGTCATGACCGCGGGCCTCGCCGTCGCCGCCCCGCTGCGGGGCGCACTCGACTGGCTGATCCCGCCGCTGTTCCGGGCGGCCGAGTACGTGACGGTCCTCGCTCTTGCCGCCAAGGCGGACGTCCCCGGCGCGCTTCCGGCGGCATTCGGCCTGATCGCGGCGGTCGCCTACCATCACTACGACACGGTGTACCGCATTCGCGGCGGCACCGGCGCGCCCCCGCACTGGCTGGTGCGGACGATCGGCGGCCACGAGGGACGGGTCCTGCTGACCACGGTCCTCGCCGCCGTCCTCGTGGACCGCGCATCGGACTTCCCCGTCGCGCTCACGGTCCTGGCCGTGTTCGTGGCACTCGTGGTGCTCGTGGAGAGCATCCGCTTCTGGGTCTCCTCCGGGGCACCCGCCGTACATGACGAAGGAGAACCAGCATGATCGGCCTTGTCCTCGCTGCCGGTGCGGGACGCCGCCTGCGCCCCTACACCGACACCCTGCCCAAGGCCCTCGTGCCCGTCGGCCCCGAGGGCGACGAGGAGAGCCTGACGGTCCTCGACCTGACCCTCGGCAACTTCGCCGCGGTCGGTCTCACCGAGGTCGCGATCGTCGTCGGCTACCGCAAGGAGGCCGTCTACGCGCGCCAGGCCGCGCTGGAGGCCACGTACGGCCTGAAGATCACGCTGATCGACAACGACAAGGCCGAGGAGTGGAACAACGCCTACTCCCTGTGGTGCGCGCGTGAGGTCCTGCGGCGCGGTGTGATCCTCGCCAACGGCGACACCGTCCACCCGGTCTCCGTCGAGGAGACCCTCCTCGCCGCCCGCGGCAACGGCCAGAAGATCATCCTCGCCCTCGACACGGTCAAGGACCTGGCCGACGAGGAGATGAAGGTCGTCACCGCCGACGGCGAGGGCGTACGGAAGATCACCAAGCTGATGGACCCCGCCGACGCCACCGGCGAGTACATCGGCGTCACCCTCATCGAGCCCGAGGCGGCCGAGGCCCTGGCCGAGGCGCTGAAGACCACCTTCGAGCGCGACCCGGACCTCTACTACGAGGACGGCTACCAGCAGCTCGTCAACGACGGCTTCGTGGTCGACGTGGCCCCCATCGGCGACGTCAAGTGGGTCGAGATCGACAACCACGACGACCTCGCCAAGGGCCGGACGATCGCATGCCAGTACTGACGAGGCTCATCCCCTCGCCCGTCGTCGTCGACATCAGCCGCGGGGCGATGGACGACCTGGCCGGCCTCCTCGCCGACCAGCGGATCTCCGCCTCCGGCAAGCTCGCCATCGCCATCAGCGGGGGCTCCGGCGTGGCGCTGCGCGCCAAGCTGGAGCCCGTGCTCCCGCACGCCGACTGGTACGCCGTCGTCGACGGCACCATCGACTCCGCGGTCAAGCTGGCCGACGACATAAAGGGCCGCCGCTACGACGCCGTCGTGGGCCTGGGCGGCGGCAAGATCATCGACGTGGCCAAGTACGCCGCGGCGCGGGTCGGGCTGCCCATGGTGGCCGTCGCCACCAACCTCTCGCACGACGGGATCTGCTCGCCGGTGTCCATCCTGGACAACGACAACGGCCGCGGCTCCTACGGCGTCCCCACGCCGATCGCCATGGTGATCGACCTCGACGTCATCAAGGAAGCCCCGGTGCGGTTCATCCGCGCCGGCATCGGCGACGCGATCTCCAACATCTCGGCGATCGCCGACTGGGAGCTCTCGCACCGGACCACCGGCGAGCCCGTCGACGGCCTGGCCGCGGCCATGGCCCGTACCGCGGGCGAGTCCGTGCTGCGCCACCCGGGCGGCTGCGGTGACGACGAGTTCCTCACCGTGCTCTCCGAGGCGCTCGTGCTCTCCGGCATCGCCATGTCGATCAGCGGGGACTCCCGCCCCTCCTCCGGGGCCTGCCACGAGATCAGCCACGCCTTCGACCTGCTCTACCCGGGGCGCTCCGCGCTGCACGGAGAGCAGGTCGGCATCGGAGCGGCCTTCGCGATGCACCTGCGCGGGGCCGCGGACGCCTCCGGCCACTTCGTCGAGGTGCTGCGCCGGCACGGCCTGCCGGTCGCCCCCGAGGAGATCGGCTTCAGCGTCGAGGAGTTCGTCGCGGCCGTCGAGTACGCCCCCCAGACCCGCCCGGGACGCTTCACCGTCCTGGAGCACCTCAACCTGTCCGCCGCCGAGATCAGGGACGCATACGCCGACTATGCCAAGACCATCCGTAGCTGAACTGAGGCCCGTCGTCCACCCCGCGGGCGTGAAGGACCGGGTCAGCGGCGAGCACTGGGGCGGGCGCCTCTACATGCGCGAGATCTCCCTGCGCATCACCCGCGTCCTGGTCACCACCAAGGTCACCCCCAACCAGCTGACCTACCTGATGACCCTCGCCGGCGTCCTCGCCCTGCCGGCGCTGCTGGTGCCGGGCGTCTGGGGCGCCGTCCTCGGCGTGGTCGCGGTCCAGCTCTACCTGCTGCTCGACTGCGTCGACGGCGAGGTCGCCCGCTGGAAGAAGCAGTACTCGCTCTCCGGGGTCTACCTGGACCGGGTCGGCGCCTACCTGTGCGACGCGGCGGTCCTGGTCGGCTTCGGCCTGCGCGCCGCCGACCTGGGGGGCACCGGAGGCGCCGACTGGCTGTGGGCCTTCCTCGGCACGCTCGCCGCGCTCGGCGCCATCCTGATCAAGGCAGAGACGGACCTGGTCGGAGTCGCCCGCCACCAGGCGGGGAAGCCCGTGGTCAAGGACGCGGCGGCCGAGCCGCGCGCCAAGGGCATGGCCCTCGCGCGCCGCGCGGCGGCCGCGCTCAAGTTCCACCGCCTGATCCTCGGCATCGAGGCCTCGCTGCTCATCCTGTTCCTGGCCGTCCTGGACCAGATGCGCGGCGATCTCTACTGGTCGCGCGTCGGCGTCGCCGTCCTCGCGGGCATCGCGATGCTCCAGACCGTGCTGCACCTGGTGTCGATCCTCGCTTCCAGCAGGCTGAAGTGACCGCCCCGATGCGGCTGGGCGCCGTGATCATCACCATGGGCAACCGGCCCGACGAGCTCAAGGCCCTCCTGGACTCGGTGGCCCGCCAGGACGGCGACCCGGTCGAGGTCGTGGTCGTGGGCCAGGGAGTACGGGTGTCCGAGGTGGCGGACCTGCCGCCGGGCGTCCGCTGCGTCGACCTGCCCGAGAACCTCGGCATCCCGGGCGGCCGCAACGTCGGCATCGAGGCCTTCGGGCCCGGCGGCCGCGAGGTGGACGCCCTGCTCTTCCTCGACGACGACGGGCTGCTGGAGCGCACCGACACCGCCGAGCTGTGCCGCCAGGCCTTCGCCGAGGACCCCGAGCTCGGGATCATCAGCTTCCGGATCGCCGACCCGGACACCGGGCGGACGCAGCGCCGCCACGTGCCGCGGCTGCGCGCCTCGGACCCGATGCGGTCCTCACGCGTGACCACCTTCCTGGGCGGTGCCAACGCCGTCCGCACCACGGTGTTCCAGCAGGCCGGAGTCCTGCCGGGGGAGTTCTTCTACGCTCACGAGGAGACCGACCTGGCCTGGCGCGCGCTCGACGCGGGGTGGCTGATCGACTACCGCGCGGACATGGTCCTGCTCCATCCGACCACCGCCCCCTCCCGGCACGCGGTCTACCACCGTATGGTGGCCCGTAACCGGGTGTGGCTCGCCCGCCGCAACCTGCCCGCCCCGCTGGTACCGGTCTACCTGGGCGTCTGGCTGATGCTGACGCTCCTGCGGAAGCCGTCGGGCCCGGCGCTCAAGGCCTGGTTCGGCGGGTTCCGCGAGGGATGGACCACTCCCTGCGGGCCCCGCCGCCCGATGAGATGGCGTACGGTCTGGCGGTTGACCCGTCTGGGCCGACCTCCCGTCATCTGACCAGCCCGCGTCTGCGAACATGGCGCGAAAACGGGCTTCGAGCCACCAGCCTGATGCCCACCTGGCCGCATCTTGAAGACGAAAGTTTCAACTTGTGAGTGACACAACCCACGACGGCGCCCTCGCCACGAGCAGGCCGCCGTCCGCAGACGCGGGGCTCAGCGCCGCGGAGCTCGCCAGGAAGTACGGCCTGTCGGTCAGCGGCGCCCGGCCCGGCCTGGGCGAGTACGTGCGGCAGCTCTGGGGCCGGCGCCACTTCATCATGGCCTTCTCCCGGGCCAAGCTGGTCGCGCAGTACAGCCAGGCGAAGCTAGGTCAGGTGTGGCAGGTGGTGACCCCCCTGCTGAACGCGCTCGTCTACTGGCTGATCTTCGGCCTGATCATCGGCGCGGGCCGGGAGATGCCCAAGGACGTCTACGTCCCCTTCCTGGTGATGGGCATCTTCGTCTTCACCTTCACGCAGAGTTCGGTGATGGCGGGCGTCCGGGCGATCTCGGGGAACCTCGGGCTGGTGCGCGCGCTGCACTTCCCGCGCGCCTCCCTGCCGGTGTCGTTCTCGCTCCAGCAGCTCCAGCAGCTGCTGTACTCGATGATCGTCGTCTTCGTGATCGCGGTCTCGTTCGGCAACTACCCGCGGCTGTCCTGGCTGCTGGTGATCCCGACGCTGGCGCTCCAGTTCGTCTTCAACACCGGCCTCGCCATGATCTTCGCGCGGATGGGCTCGAAGACCCCCGACCTGGCGCAGCTGATGCCGTTCGTGATGCGTACCTGGATGTATGCGTCGGGCGTCATGTTCCCGATCGGGATCTACCTCAAGGAGCAGCCGCAGTGGATCAGCGACGTGCTGCTGCTGAACCCCGTCGCGATCTACATGGACCTGATCCGGTTCGCCCTGATCGACGGCTACGGCGCGAGCAACCTGCCTCCGCACGTGTGGCTCTTCGCCGTGGGCTGGGCCGCGGTGATCGGCCTCGGCGGCTTCGTGTACTTCTGGAAGTCTGAGGAGCGTTACGGCCGTGGATGACAACACCAGGGGACGCGTCCCCACAGTGATCGCGGACGGCGTTCACATCGTCTACCGCGTCAACGTCGGCAGCAGCGGCAGGGGCGCGGCCACCGCCGCGCTCAGCAAGATAGTCCGCCGGAGGAAGGGCGACGCCCCGGGCGTGCGCCGCGTCCACGCCGTGCGCGGGGTCTCCTTCACCGCCTACCGCGGCGAGGCCATCGGCCTCATCGGCTCCAACGGCTCCGGCAAGTCCACCCTGCTGCGCGCCATCGCCGGCCTGCTGCCCTGCGAGGAGGGCAAGGTCTACACCGACGGCCAGCCCTCGCTGCTCGGCGTGAACGCCGCGCTGATGAACGACCTCACCGGTGAGCGCAACATCGTCCTCGGCGGTCTCGCCATGGGTATGAGCCGTGAGCAGATCAAGGAGCGCTACCAGAGCATCGTCGACTTCTCCGGCATCAACGAGAAGGGGGATTTCGTCTCCCTGCCGATGCGCACGTACTCCTCCGGTATGGCGGCGCGGCTGCGGTTCTCCATCGCGGCGGCCAAGGATCACGACGTCCTGATGATCGACGAGGCCCTCGCCACCGGTGACCGCGCCTTCCAGGTGCGTTCGGAGAATCGGATCAAGGAGCTCCGGGAGAAGGCCGGCACGGTCTTCCTCGTCAGTCACAACAACAAGTCCATCCGGGACACCTGCGACCGGGTGCTGTGGCTGGAGAAGGGTGAGCTCCTGATGGACGGGCCGACGGAGGAAGTCGTCTCGGCCTACGAGAAGGCCACCAACGGCTGATCCCCGGGTCGCGCGGCGTCCTGCGAGGCGCTTGCCCGCTTCACCGAAGGCCCCCGCCGCTCAGCGCGCCGGGGGCCTTGACCATGTGCGCGGATTACGCCGCCCCCGCGTTCCCGTATTGCGCGACGACATTCGCCGGCCCGGCGAATACCCGGGCGGCCTCCACGGGGTTCTACAGCGTAAGCTGGGGCGGTCTTGAATCGCGGCAAGAGGGGACGATTCCCCGCAGGTGAACGGCCCTGGGACGGCCCCGGGAAAACTCCGGCGGCGTGTCCGAAATAGGATGTAATGGGTCGGCAGTGTAGAACGGGAGATGTGACGGCATTGGCTACGGGAATTCTCCGGCCCCCAGGGACGGCAGCCGTCCCCGCCCCGGGCGGCCGACGGTGAACCCGGGACACGGCATCCGACCCCCGTCTAACCCGGTCCACGTGAGCGCCACCCTCGACAAGGCGGCGGCGGAGAACTTTCCCGTCGCCCCCGCCTTCCTGCCCCGGGCCTGGCGCGACGGGCTGATGGCCGTCTACGGATACGCCCGCCTCGTCGACGACATCGGCGACGGCGACCTCGCCCCCGGCGGACGCGACGCCGTGCTCCTCGGCCTGGACCCCGCGGCGGTGGACGACCCGCCCGCCATGCTGGACGCCTTCGAGGCCGACCTGCTGCGCGTGTTCGGATCCGCCGACGGGCCCCCGCGCCACCCCCTGCTGCTCGCGCTGCAACCCGTGGTGCGCTCCCACGGCCTGACCCCCGAGCCCTTCCTCGCGCTCATCGAGGCCAACCGCCAGGACCAGCGGGTCACCCGCTACGAGACCTACGCGGACCTCGCCGCGTACTGCGAGCTGTCCGCCCAACCGGTCGGCCGCCTCGTGCTGTCCCTCACCGGCACCAGCACCCCCGAACGGATCCGCCTCTCCGACTCCGTCTGCACCGCCCTCCAGATCGTCGAGCACGTCCAGGACGTCGCCGAGGACCTGGGCCGGAACCGGATCTACCTGCCGGCCGAGGACATGCGGCGCTTCCACGTGTCCGAGGCCGACCTGGCGGCACCGTCCGCCGGCGCCTCCGTGCGCGCCCTGATCGCCTTCGAATCCGAACGCGCACGCGCGTTGCTGAATGAAGGCGTACCGCTCGTGGGTAGCGTGCACGGCAGGCTCCGACTGCTGCTCGCGGGCTTCGTGGGAGGGGGGCGTGCCGCCCTGCGAGCCGTCACCGCCGCAGGCTTCGACGTACTCCCCGGCCCGCCCAAACCGACCAAGAGCGGCCTGCTCCGCGAGGTTGCCGCCGTCCTGCGCACAGCGCCGAGAAAGGGGTGAGCCCGACCGTGGAGGGCCCCACACACGCTTCCGCACCGACCGCGGTCTCCGCACAGGTCTCGGCGGCCTACAGCTACTGCGAGGCCGTCACCGGTTCACAGGCGCGCAATTTCGCGTACGGGATCCGGCTGCTGCCCACCGACAAGCGCCATGCGATGTCCGCGCTCTATGCCTTCTCCCGGCGGGGTCGACGACATCGGCGACGGCACGCTGCCCGTCGAGGCGAAGTTCGCGCGCCTGGAGGAGACCCGTGCCGTCCTCGGGCGGATCCGGGCCGGTGAGGTCGACGAAGACGACACCGATCCGGTCGCCGTTGCGCTGGCGCACGCCGCCCGCCGCTTCCCGATCCCGCTCGGCGGCCTCGACGAGCTCATCGACGGCGTGCTGATGGACGTCCGCGGCGAGACCTACGAGACCTGGGACGACCTCAAGATCTACTGCCGCTGCGTGGCCGGCGCCATCGGACGGCTCTCCCTCGGCGTCTTCGGCACCGTGGGCGCAGCGGGCCCGGACACCCCCGGCGCCGCGCGCGCCGCCGAGTACGCCGACACGCTCGGCCTCGCCCTGCAACTCACCAACATCCTGCGCGACGTTCGCGAGGACGCCGGCAACGGACGCACCTACCTGCCCGCCGAGGACCTCGCCAAGTTCGGCTGCTCGGAGGGCTTCCGGGCCGACCGGCTGTCCGCGGGCGCGGACTTCGCCGGGCTGGTCCACCACGAAGTCCGGCGTGCCCGCTCCCTGTTCGCCGAGGGCTACCGGCTGCTGCCGATGCTCGACCGGCGCAGCGGCGCCTGCGTGGCCGCCATGGCCGGTATCTACCGGCGCCTCCTCGACCGCATCGAGCGGGAGCCGGAGGCGGTCCTGCGCGGCCGGGTCTCGCTGCCGCCGCACGAGAAGGCGTACGTGGCCGTGCGCGGCCTGTCCGGCCTCGACGCGCGCACCGTCTCCCGCCAGGCCGTCCGGAGGCGGACGTGACCCGGAAGAAGGCACTCCCGCCTCTCACGGCCGCCGCCCCGGGGACGTTCCGGAGCATCCGCCCGGCGCGCGCCGGCGGCGCCCGGCGTACGGGCACGGCGTGCCGTCCCGGCCGCGCGCCGGGCGGAGCAACCGGGCCGACGGCGGGTGCGTCCCTGCCTGCGGACCGCGGCCTGCCCGTCCGCCCGGAGGGCGGCCGCACCACGGGGGAGGACGCATGACCGGTACCGACCAGCACGCCGTCGTCGTCGGCGGCGGCCTCGCCGGGGTCACCGCCGCCCTCGAACTCGCCGACGCCGGACTCCGCGTCACCCTGCTCGAAGGCCGCCCCCGGCTCGGCGGGCTCGCCTTCTCCTTCAAGCGCGGCGACCTCGACGTCGACAACGGCCAGCACGTCTACCTGCGCTGCTGCACCGCCTACCGGTGGTTCCTCGACCGCGTCGAGGGCTCCGCGCTCGCCCCGCTCCAGGACCGGCTCGACGTACCCGTCCTCGACGTCGCCCACCCCGGCGGGCCGCGCCTGGGACGGCTGCGCCGCGGCGGCCTGCCCGTGCCCCTGCACCTCGCCGGGGCGCTGGCCCGCTACCCGCACCTGTCCCTCGCGGAGCGCGCCAGTGTCGGCCGCGCCGCCCTCGCCCTGCGCCGCCTCGACCCGGCCGACCCGGCGCTGGACGGCCTGGACTTCGCCACCTGGCTCGGCCGCCACGGGCAGTCCGCCCGCACCATCGAGGCCCTCTGGGACCTCGTCGGCATCGCGACCCTCAACGCCACCGCCGAGCACTCCTCCCTGGGCCTGGCCGCCATGGTCTTCAAGACCGGACTGCTCTCCGAGAAGGGCGCGGCCGACATCGGCTGGGCCCGCGTACCGCTCGGCGACCTCCACGACACCCTCGCCCGCAAACAGCTCGACGCCGCCGGGGTCCGCACCGAACTGCGCACCCGCGTCACGGCCGTGACCCGTACGCCGGACGGGGCCTGGCGGGTCGACACCGAGCAGGAGTCCCTGGCGGCGGGCACCGTCGTCCTCGCCGTACCGCAGCGCGAGGCGCACGGACTGCTGCCCGCCGGCGCCCTCGACGACCCCGGCAGGCTCCTCGACATCGGCACCGCACCGATCCTGAACGTCCACGTCGTCTACGACCGCAAGGTGCTCCGGCAGCCCTTCTTCGCCGCCCTCGGCTCCCCGGTGCAGTGGGTCTTCGACCGCACCGACTCCTCCGGACTGACCGACGGCGGCCAGTACCTGGCGCTGTCGCAGTCCGCCGCCCAGGACGACATCGACGAGCCCGTCTCGGTGCTGCGCGCCAAGTACCTTCCCGAGTTGGAACGACTGCTCCCCGCCGCGCGCGGCGCCAAGGTACGGGACTTCTTCGTCACCCGGGAGCGGACGGCCACCTTCGCGCCAACCCCGGGCGTCGGCCGGCTGCGCCCCGGGACCCGGACCGACACGCCGGGGCTCTACCTGGCCGGTGCGTGGACTGCCACGGGTTGGCCCGCGACCATGGAGGGCGCCGTGCGGAGCGGACTGAGCGCGGCGCAGGCCGCACTCGCCGGGCTCGGCCGCCACCGCGAACACCCTCTGCAGGAGGCGGCATGACGACCACCACCACGACGACCGGCACCAGCGCCGTCACCAGCACCACGAGCACAGCACGTACAGGAACAAGAGGAGAGCCAGTGAACCCGGGGAATCCGGCTGTCGAGAACACGGATGCCAGTGTGGGCGCAGCCGGAAGGGGCGTGGAGAAGGCCGACACCGTCGCCCTCCTGGAACGCGGCCGGACGATGTCGACGCCCGCGCTCCGCGCGGCCGTGGACCGGCTCGCCGCGCCCATGGACACCGTCGCCGCCTACCACTTCGGCTGGATCGACGCCCAGGGCCACCCGGCCGACGGCGACGGCGGCAAGGCCGTCCGTCCCGCCCTCGCCCTGCTCTCCGCCGAGGCCGCCGGCGCCGCCCCCGAGATCGGCATCCCCGGCGCCGTCGCCGTCGAGCTCGTGCACAACTTCTCGCTGCTCCACGACGACCTGATGGACGGCGACGAGCAGCGCCGCCACCGCGACACCGTCTGGAAGGTGCACGGACCGGCCCAGGCGATCCTGGTCGGCGACGCCCTCTTCGCCCTCGCCAACGAGGTCCTGCTGGAACTCGGCACCGTCGAGGCCGGCCGCGCCACTCGCCGCCTGACCACCGCCAGCCGCAAGCTCATCGACGGCCAGGCCCAGGACATCTCCTACGAGCACCGCGAGCGCGTCAGCGTCGAGGAGTGCCTGGAGATGGAGGGCAACAAGACGGGCGCCCTGCTCGCCTGCGCGGTCTCCATCGGCGCCGTGCTCGGCGGAGCCGACGACCGAACGGCCGACAAGCTGGAGGAGTACGGCTACCACCTCGGCCTCGCCTTCCAGGCCGTCGACGACCTGCTCGGCATCTGGGGCGACCCGGAGTCCACCGGCAAGCAGACCTGGAGCGACCTGCGCCAGCGCAAGAAGTCCCTCCCGGTGGTCGCCGCCCTCGCCGCCGGCGGCCCGGCCTCCGAGCAACTCGCCGAGCTGCTCGCCGCCGACGCCAAGAGCAGCGACTTCGAGAACTTCTCGGAGGAGGAGTTCGCGGCCCGCGCGAGACTCATCGAGGAGGCCGGCGGCCGCCGGTGGACCGCGGACGAGGCACGCCGCCAGCACGCCGTGGCGATCCGCGCCCTGGACGACATCGACATGCCCCAGCGGGTCCGCGAACAGCTCGTGGACCTCGCCGACTTCGTCGTCGTACGCAAGAGGTGACCGCCACCCGGCAGCGGATATGAATCGCGAGTCGCCGGCCGGCGCCGCCATCTGAACGAGGCGCGCACCGGCCGACGGCAGACCCCAGCACAGCACAGGACACTGTTCTAAGGGGAAGCCATGACAGCGACGACCGACGGCAGCGCAGAGAGCGCCGGCGCCGGCAGCGAATCCACCCAGGGCGCCCCGCCGCCCGACCCGGCCGCCGCGGCCGGCCCGCCGGCGGGCGCCGCGCCCCCCGGGCCGGTGGCGGTCACGGAGCGGGTCACCGCCCCGCCCGACCCGGGCCGGCGCGCCGGCCCGCCGCCCGCCCACCGGCAACCGGGTGCGCCCGGCGCGGGACACGCCACGGCGGACCTGCCGCCACCGCCGGACGGCGGCCCACGCGAGGTGTACGAGGCCACCGCACGCGCTACCCGGCACCTCCTGGACCGCCAGGACCCCGCGGGCTGGTGGAAGGGCGACCTGGAGACCAACGTCACCATGGACGCCGAGGACCTCCTACTGCGGCAGTTCCTCGGCATCCGCGACGAGGCCACCACGTACGCCGCCGCCCTCTTCATCCGTGGCGAGCAGCGCGAGGACGGCACCTGGGCCACCTTCCACGGCGGCCCGCCCGAACTCTCCGCGACCATCGAGGCCTACGTCGCGCTGCGCCTGGCCGGGGACCCGCCGGACGCCCCGCACATGAGCCGCGCCTCGGCCTGGATCCGGGCCAACGGCGGGGTCGCGGCCGCCCGCGTCTTCACCCGCATCTGGCTCGCCCTCTTCGGCTGGTGGAGCTGGGACCACCTGCCCGAACTCCCGCCCGAGCTGGTGTTCCTGCCGCCCTGGGTCCCCCTGAACATCTACGACTTCGGCTGCTGGGCCCGCCAGACGATCGTCCCGCTCACCGTGGTCTCGGCGATGCGCCCGGTCCGCCCCGCCCCCTTCGCCCTCGACGAGCTGCACAGCGACGCGTGCAGACCCTACCCCGCACCCCGCCTGGCCCCGCTGACCAGTTGGGACGGCGCCTTCCAGCGGATGGACAAAGCCCTGCACGTCTACCGGCGGTTCGCCCCGCGCCGGCTGCGCAGGGCGGCCATGGGCACCGCCGCCCGCTGGATCGTCGAGCGCCAGGAGAACGACGGCTGCTGGGGCGGGATCCAGCCGCCCGCCGTGTACTCCGTCATCGCCCTGCACCTGCTCGGCTACGACCTCGGCCATCCGGTGATGCGCGCGGGACTGGAATCCCTGGATCGGTTCGCGGTGCGGCGCGCGGACGGCGCCCGGATGATCGAGGCCTGCCAGTCCCCGGTGTGGGACACCTGCCTCGCCGCGATCGCCCTCGCCGACGCGGGCGTGCGCCCCGACCATCCCGCCCTGGTCAAGGCCGCGGACTGGATGCTCGGCGAGGAGATCACGCGCACCGGAGACTGGGCGGTGCGCCGTCCCGGACTGGCCCCCGGAGGCTGGGCGTTCGAGTTCCACAACGACACCTACCCCGACATCGACGACACCGCCGAGGTCGTCCTCGCCCTGCGCCGGATCCGGCACCCGGACCCGGTCCGGGTCGACGCCGCCATCGCCCGCGGCGTGTCCTGGAACCTCGGCATGCAGTCGAAGGACGGCGCGTGGGGTGCCTTCGACGCCGACAACACCAGCCCCTTCCCCAACAAGCTGCCCTTCTGCGACTTCGGCGAGGTCATCGACCCGCCGTCGGCGGACGTCACCGCCCACGTCGTGGAGATGCTCGCCTTCGAGGGCCGGGCGGGCGACGCCCGCACCCGCCGCGGCATCGCCTGGCTGCTCGACGCGCAGGAGCCGGACGGCAGCTGGTTCGGCCGCTGGGGCACCAACTACGTCTACGGAACCGGTTCGGTGGTGCCCGCCCTCACCGCGGCGGGCATCGCCCAGGGACACCCCGCGGTCCGGCGCGCGGTCCACTGGCTGGAATCCGTACAGAACGAGGACGGCGGCTGGGGCGAGGACCAGCGTTCCTACCAGGACCGCTCGTGGGCCGGGAAGGGCGCCTCGACCGCCTCGCAGACCGCGTGGGCCCTCATGGCTCTGCTGGCGGCCGGGGAACGCGACGGCAAGGCCGTCGAGCGGGGCATCGCCCATCTGGTCCAGACCCAGCGGGAGGACGGCTCCTGGGACGAGCCGTACTTCACCGGCACCGGCTTCCCCTGGGACTTTTCCATCAACTACCACCTGTACCGGCAGGTGTTCCCGCTGACCGCGCTCGGCCGCTACCTGTACGGGGAGCCTTCCGCCCCGGCAGGCTCGCCTGCCGGGGGGCCCTGATGTCCGGCGCCGAGGGTGACCGTGCCCCGCAGACCGGCCCGCTGCTCGTCGCCTGCGCGCTGCGCATCGAGCAGGCGGCTCTGCGCAGCGCGGGGCGCGGCTCCGCCCGCGGGCCGGACCCCGCGCGGGCCGGGGCGTACACCCTGCTGCGCACCGGGATGGGCCCGCGGGCGGCCGAACGGGCCGTGCTCCGGGCCCTGGAGGGGGCTGGGACGGAGCGGGCCGCCGTCCTCGCCACCGGGTTCTGTGCCGGGCTCGTCCCCGGGATGAGCCCGGGCGACCTCGTCGTCGCGGAGGAGACCCGCGACCCGCGGGGGACCGTCGCCTGTACCGGGACCGCGCTGCTGGCCGAGGCGCTGGCCCGGGCCGCCCACGGCCGGACCGTGCACATCGGTCCGCTGACCGGGTCCGACCACGTCGTCCGCGGCCAGGAGCGCGCGCAGCTGCGTGCCACCGGCGCCGTCGCGGTCGACATGGAGTCCGCGGCGACCCTCCGGGCCGCCGTCCGGGGCGCCGGCCGGCCCGTTGCGGCCGTCCGGGTGATCGTGGACGCCCCGGAGCACGAGCTCGTCCGCATCGGCACGGTGCGCGGGGGAATATCGGCCTTCCGTGTTCTGCGTGCCGTACTGCCCGCGTTCTACGAATGGCACCGTTCTTCGCTGCTCCCCAGGAGGTGAGCCAGATGGCCATGCCGCTGCGCCAGACCATCAGGGTCGGGACGTATCTGCTCGAACAGAAGCTCCGCAAGCGGGAGAAGTTCCCGCTGATCGTGGAACTGGAGCCCCTCTACGCGTGCAACCTGGCCTGTGAGGGGTGCGGGAAGATCCAGCACCCGGCAGGGGTGCTCAAGCAGCGCATGCCGGTGGCGCAGGCCGTCGGGGCCGTGCTGGAGTCCGGTGCGCCGATGGTGTCGATCGCGGGCGGCGAGCCCTTGATGCACCCGCAGATCCACGAGATCGTGCGGCAACTGGTCGCCCGGCGGAAGTACGTGTTCCTGTGCACCAACGCCCTGCTGCTGCGCAAGAAGATCGAGAATTTCACGCCCTCCCCGTACTTCGCCTTCGCGGTGCACATCGACGGTCTGCGCGAGCGCCACGACGAGTCGGTGGCCAAGGAAGGCGTCTTCGACGAGGCGGTCGAAGCCATCAAGGAAGCGAAGAGGCGCGGATTCCGGGTGACCACGAACTCCACCTTCTTCAACACCGACACCCCGCAGACGATCATCGAGGTGCTCAACTTCCTCAATGACGACCTGCAGGTGGACGAAATGATGATCTCGCCCGCCTACGCCTACGAAAAGGCGCCGGACCAGGAACACTTCCTGGGCGTCGACCAGACCCGAGAACTCTTCAGGAAGGCCTTCGCAGGCGGCAACCGGCGGCGCTGGCGGCTCAACCACTCGCCGCTCTTCCTGGACTTCCTGGAAGGAAAGGCCGATTTCCCCTGCACGGCCTGGGCCATTCCGAATTACTCCCTCTTCGGCTGGCAGCGCCCCTGCTACCTGATGAGCGACGGTTACGTGCCGACCTATCGGGAGCTCGTCGAGGAGACCGACTGGAACAAGTACGGACGCGGAAAGGACCCGCGCTGCGCGAACTGCATGGCGCACTGCGGTTACGAGCCCACCGCCGTCCTCGCCACCATGGGCTCCCTCAAGGAATCCCTGCGGGCCGCCCGGGAGACGGTCGGAGGCAACCGGGACAGGTCGGCATGAGTCCGGCGGAAGGGGGCCGGGGCGGGGGATTCGACCTCGGCGCCCTGCTGGCTGCGCGCGGGGCGGAACGGTACGAGCTGCACGCCCGCCACCTCAACCACCAACTGCCCCGAATGCTCCGCACCATCGGCTTCGACAAGGTCTACGAGCGGGCCGAGGGCGCCCACTTCTGGGACGCGGAAGGCCACGACTACCTCGACATGCTGGCCGGCTTCGGAGTGATGGGCCTGGGCCGCCACCACCCCGTCGTCCGGCGGGCGCTGCACGACGTGCTGGACGCCCAGCTCGCCGACCTCACCCGCTTCGACTGCCAGCCGCTGCCCGGGCTGCTGGCTGAGAAGCTCCTCTCGTACAGCCCCCACCTGGACCGGGTCTTCTTCGGCAACAGCGGCACCGAGGCCGTGGAGACGGCCCTGAAGTTCGCCCGGTACGCCACCGGGCGTCCCAGGGTCCTTTACTGCGACCATGCCTTCCACGGGCTGACCACCGGCTCGCTCTCGGTGAACGGTGAGGGTGGATTCCGGGACGGCTTCGCACCGCTGCTGCCCGACACCAGGGTCGCGCTGGGCGACCTGGCCGCCCTGGAGCGGGAGCTGAAGCGGGGTGACGTCGCCGCCTTCGTCGTGGAGCCGATCCAGGGCAAGGGCGTCCATGCCGCCCCGCCCGGATTCCTGCTCGCCGCGCAGGAGCTGCTGCACCGGCGGGGAGCGCTCCTGATCGCGGACGAGGTGCAGACCGGACTGGGGCGTACCGGGGATTTCTACGCGTACCAGCACGAGCCCGGTGTGGAGCCCGACCTGGTCTGCGTGGCCAAGGCGCTGTCGGGCGGCTACGTGCCGGTCGGCGCGACCCTGGGCAAGGACTGGATCTTCAAGAAGGTCTACTCGTCCATGGACCGGGTGCTCGTGCACTCCGCCAGCTTCGGCTCCAACGCGCAGGCCATGGCGGCCGGGCTGGCGGTGCTGTCCGTGATGGAGGACGAGCAGCTCGTGGCCCGCGCCCGCACGACCGGCGACCTGCTGCGCGGGCGGCTCGCGTCCCTGGTGGGCGAGTACGAGCTGCTGCACGAGGTGCGGGGCCGCGGCCTGATGATCGGCATCGAGTTCGGGCGGCCCTCCTCGCTGGGGCTGCGCAGCCGCTGGGCGATGCTCCAGGCGGCCCGCAAGGGCCTCTTCGCACAGATGGTCGTGGTACCGCTGCTGCAGAAGCACCGCATCCTCACCCAGGTCTCCGGGGACCATCTGGAGGTGATCAAGCTGATTCCGCCACTGGTCCTGGACGAGCGGGACGTCGACCGCTTCGTCGGCGCCTTCCGCGAGCTCATGGACGAGGCGCACGGCGGGTCGGGCCTGATGTGGGACTTCGGCAGGACGCTGGTGAAGCAGGCCGTCGCGGCGCGCTGACGGCCCGCCTCCCTCCGGTGCGGGCCACGCCGCTCCCCCCGGGGCCGGCTCCGGCCGGCGGGTCAGACCAGGAGCCGGTCCCGCAGCCTGTCGAGGGTCTCGGGCGTCAGCCCGAGGCCCTCCGCCAGGTAGCGGTCCACCCCGCCCCAGATCTCGTCGATCGTGTCGAACGCGGCCATCAGGTACTCAGCGCGGGCGTCGAAGAGCGGCGCGAGCAGTTCCATCACCTCGGGCGAGCGGGCCTCGGCCGACTCCGCGCTGCGGCGCACCCGGTAGCGGCGGTGCGGGGCGTTGGACTCCAGGTAGTCCGCCACGATCGCCTCGCGCTCGACGCCGAGCGCGAGCAGGGTGACGGCGACGGAGAGGCCGGCCCGGTCCTTGCCGGCGGCGCAGTGCAGGAGGGCGGGGACGCTGTCCTCGGCGATGGCGTGCACGACCCGGCTGTGCTCGGCGGTACGGGTCCGGATGATCCCGCGGTAGGAGTTCGCCATCCGCGCCGCCGCCCTGCCGCCGCCCAGGACCGAGCGGAGCTGGTCGAGGTCGCCATCGCGGACCAGCCGCCAGAACTCCCGGCCGTCCGCCGGGTCCGAGAGCGGGATGTTGACGTTCCGTACGCCGGGCAGCTCGACGTCCGGCCCCTCCAGGGCGTGGTCGGCGCCGTTGCGGAAGTCGAAGATGGTGTGGAGGCCGAGCGAGGCGAGGAACGCTGCATCGGTTTCGGTGGCATGCGCGAGATGTCCGCTTCGAAACAGTCGTCCCGCCTTAACCCTTCGTCCATCAGAAGTCGGCAATCCGCCTACATCGCGGAAATTGCGCACTCCGGTCAGCTCCGGCTCCTGTATCTGCTGGGTCACGGGAACTCCTCCGTCTTCTGCTGGGGCGACTGTCCGAATTAAGCTATTTGGCGCCAACTTGCCGTATCCGGAGGCGAGATCGGGCACCGCCCCGTGAGGCAGATCATACGGTGACCGTGAGTGCCTGATCGTCCGGGCCGAATGGCCCGATGGGCGCGGCTGTTGGGGGAGCGGAATGGACGGAGGGTGACCGGAATTCCGGCAGTCCCTCATGCCTGTGAATCCGTCAGGGAATTCACGGCTTGTTCGGTGTGCCCACAAGGGATTACCTTCGCGATCGATCCGGGTGGATCGCCGAATCCTGCCGCCGCCCGGAAACCGCAACCGAACGATTTCGCGCGGCAGGAGCGGGGGAACCAGGTAGGCCGCCGTGCCGGAGATCTTTTCTCCGGTGCGGCTCGGGGTTAAGCGGTTCATGTCCCGCACATGAACCGCCGGGCATCTCCAGTCCGAACCCGACAGCTCACCTCGCAGGCGCCGGAGAGGAATGCGCCATGCCTGCAAAGGGTAAGCACCGCCGTCCCAAGTCCCTTCCCATGGCCCGCGGATTCGCGGTCGCAGGCACCGGTGGCGCGGCCCTCGCCCTGCCGCTGATCGGTGCGGCCGGCGCCCACGCGGCCGGCGCCCCGACGGTGGTCCCCGCCGTGGCACCGCAGGCCCCCGCCGCCGTCCGGGTCGCCGCGCCGACCGCCGTCCAGGCCGCCACCCCGACCGTCTACACCGTCGTCCCGGGCGACTGCCTCTCCATGATCGCCGCCGAGCACCACCTGCCCGGCGGCTGGGAGCGGCTGTACGAGCAGAACCGCGAGGCGGTCGGCAGCGACCCGTCGCTGATCCACCCCGGCCTGAAGCTGACCCTCGGCGGCCGCGGCGAGGCCTCCCGGGCCGGCGCCGTACCCGCCCCGCGCAGTGCCCCCGGGGCCACCGTGAAGACGGCCCCCACGACCGGGTCGAAGCCGGCCGCGCAGGCTGCCGTCCCGCAGGCCCGGCAGGAATCCGCCCCCGAGGCCCCCGCCGCCCCCGTCGAGGCGCCCGCCGTGCAGCCGGCCGCCTCCGGCTTCGTGGCCCCGGTCGGCGGTGGCGTCTCCACCCAGTACAAGGTCGCGGGCGCCATGTGGTCCTCCGGCTACCACACCGGTGTCGACTTCATCGCCCCCATGGGCACCACGGTCAAGGCGGTCGGCGCGGGCACCGTGGTGTCCGCCGGCTGGAGCGGCGCGTACGGCAACGAGGTCGTCATCCGGCACGCGGACGGCAAGTACTCCCAGTACGCCCACCTGTCCCAGCTCTCGGTCTCTTCCGGGCAGAGCGTCACCGCCGGCCAGGCCATCGGCCTCTCCGGCTCCACCGGCAACTCGACCGGCCCCCACCTGCACTTCGAGATCCGTACCAGCCCCTCCTACGGATCGGACATGGACCCGATCGCCTACCTCCGCTCGAAGGGCGCCAGCCTCTGACGGCATCCTCCGGCGGAGCCCGGACACGCGTGGGGCCGGGACCCGAGGGGGGTCCCGGCCCCACGCGTACTTATTCCTTATCCCCCGCGTGGTACAGATCACGGCCCGTCAACCCCTCATTACGTTGGCGTAGGTTGGTTACGGGAGTGAAGGATGGGTTCTCGTGGCAGCGACGACGACGAAACTCAGGACCATCGGCTCGTACGCGGCGATCGGGGACAGCTTCACAGAGGGCGTGGGGGACCCGGGGCCCGGGGACTCCTTCCTCGGCTGGGCGGACCGGCTCGCCGTACTCCTGGCCGATCAGCGCGAAGAGCACGACTTCCGGTATGCGAATCTCGCGGTGCGCGGGAAGCTCCTCGACCAGATCGTGGCCGACCAGGTGCCGAGGGCCAAGGCCCTCGCGCCGGACCTGGTCACCTTCTGCGCGGGCGGCAACGACATCATCCGACCCGGCAGCGACCCGGACGACGTGGCGGAACGCTTCGAGGCGGCCGTGGCCGACCTCACCGGAGCCGTCGGCCACGTCATGATCACCACCGGCTTCGACACCCGCGGTGTGCCCGTCCTCAAGCACATCCGCGGCAAGGTCGCGACGTACAGCGCCCACGTGCGCGCGATCGCCGACCGCTACGACTGCCCGGTGCTCGACCTCTGGTCGCTGAAGTCGGTACAGGACCGGCGCGCCTGGGACGCGGACCGGCTGCACCTCTCACCCGAGGGCCACACCCGTGTCGCACTGCGCGCCGCACAGGTGCTCGGCCTGGAGGTGCCGGCCGACCCCGACCAGCCGTGGCCGCAGCTGCGCCCGCGCGGCTCGGTGGACGTGACCCGCGACAACATCCAGTGGGCCCGCGAGTACCTGGTGCCCTGGATCGGCCGTCGACTGCGCGGCGAGTCCTCCGGTGACCACGTCGAGGCGAAGCGCCCGGACCTGCTGCCGCTGTAGCCGCTGCGGACGCGGGCGAGGCGGGAGGACGGGACGACGCAGGAAGGGTCGGGAGGGGCGGGCGGAATCCTTCGGGGCCGGTGTGCGTTGGGATGGGCGTAGCGATACGACCGCACCGACCGCACCCTCCCTGGAGGCGCTTTGACCGGCTCCCGTCCCCTCCGTCCTCGGCTGCGCGCCCTGCGGCCCGAAGCCTTCGGCGCGGACCCGTCCGGCGCCAGGCTGGAGCGGATCCGCCGCTCACCGAACTTCGCCGACGGCGTCTTCCAGAACCCGGTCGGGGCCCGGAACAGGCCCTCCGGGTCGATGACGGAGTTCGCGAAGATCTACTTCCACCGTGAGCAGCGGCTCGGGCGCAGCCCCGCCGGGGTCGTCCCCGTGCACCCCACCACCCTCGCGGACCTGGCGAAACCGTCCGCGACCGGTTTGCGACTGACCTGGATGGGTCACTCCAGTGTGCTCGCGGAGATCGACGGGCACCGGGTGCTCTTCGACCCGGTGTGGGGCGAGCGCTGCTCACCCTTCCCCTTCGCCGGTCCCAAGCGGCTTCACCCGGTGCCGCTCCCGCTGGCCGCGCTCGGCGAGGTCGACGTCGTGGTCATCTCGCACGACCACTACGACCACCTCGATCTGCCGACGATCAAGGCGCTGGCCGGTACGGACACGCTCTTCGCGGTGCCGCTCGGCGTCGGTGCCCACCTGGAGCGCTGGGGCGTGTCGCCCGACAGGCTGCGCGAGCTCGACTGGAACGAGACCACCAGGATCGGCGGGCTGTCGCTCACGGCGACCCCCGCCCGGCACTTCTGCGGCCGCGGTCTGCGCAACCAGCAGCACACCCTGTGGGCCTCCTGGGTGGTCGCGGGCGACGAGCACCGGATCTACCACAGCGGCGACACCGGATACTTCCCCGGCTTCGCGGAGATCGGTTCCGCACACGGCCCCTTCGACGCCACGATGATCCAGATCGGGGCCTACTCGGAGTACTGGCCCGACATCCACATGACGCCCGAGGAAGGCATGCGGGCCCACCTCGACCTCCAGGGCGGCACCCCCCACGGCACGATGCTGCCGATCCACTGGGGCACGTTCAACCTCGCTCTCCATGCCTGGGCGGAGCCGGGGGAGTGGACGGTCGACGCCGCCGAAGAGGGCGGCCAGTTGGTGGCGCTCCCGCGTCCCGGCGAGCCTTTCGAGCCTGCCGGACCGCTGCCCGTGGATCCCTGGTGGCGTCCGATCTCTCGTCCGATCGCTCACTCATGGCGTCGCCCCAAGCCGGTGGATCTTCCTTCGAGCGACGCCCGTTCCGGAGACCTGAACCTTGCCGGCGAGCGGTGAGCCGGAAACGGAGCCGGCATAGCGGGTTGCCCCGCGTCGTCGTCGTACGCACGCGCATCGTGCATACGGCGGTGGGCGGGCCGGCCCTCGGCGATCATCCCGATCCCGGTGCGTGAGCCGTTCCGGTGGGTTATCAACCTGTTCCCCGATGACGCGCCACGTGCCAGGTGCGGGACGGCGACGGCCTGGACGAGTGCGGTGATGCGGGTGGTCGAGCATCGGATCTTGCGGAGGAGTCGCCAGCCTTGAGGGTGGCCATGGCCTGCTCGACGAGTGCGCGGATCTTCGCGCGCGGTTGACAGCCTTCTGACCGGTGGAAGGGGTTTCCCAGCGGTCCCAGTAGGGGGTGCGGACCGTTCCACCGGCACCCCGATAGACCTGGTCCGCCCGGCAGGTGACGCCGACCTCGGCAAGGGCGTCGACGATGCCGTGTTCGCGGGCCGCGCGGACATCGTGGACGGCGCCGGGCAGGGCCGGCGAGGCCCACGGCAGCCGGCCGAAGGGGTCGGCGAGGACCTGCACGCTCATCCCGAAACCCGGCAATCGCCGCCCTGCCGCGCTCCTCTGAGCGCGCGACCCTACGATGAAGCACATGCCAACCACCTCACCCATACCTGTTCTCCGCAACTCCCTCGGAGCCACGCTCCGTTACGAGGACGGGGCACTCGTCCTGCGTCGCCCCGACGAGGAGGTGCGGATCCCGCTCCCGGCCGTCGCACGTATCCGCGCCGAAGGGCGCACGCTCGCCGTCGAACTCACCGCACGCGCAGGGGCGGCGCCCGCCGTGCACGCGCTGGCCGACGTGAGCGAGGCCGCCGCGGCGCTCTTTGCCGACGCGGTCACCGCGAACCTGCCCGAACGCGCGGCCGGGGCCGAACCGGTCGACGGCTCGGCGCTGGTCGTCGTGCGGGTCCTGACCGAGACGCCGGACGAGGAACGAAGACGCAGAGGCCGTCGCAGGACGCGGATCGGGCTGGTCTCGGTCGGGTCCGTCTTCTTCGCCCTCGCGCTCGCCGTCGGCATCCACGGCCAGTGGATCGTCGCGCTCCTGACCCTGCTCGTCGGGCCGGTCGGCGCGGCGAGCCTGGCCTACGCGCGGATGGGTGTGGAGGACCTCTACCTCCAGTGGTACCTGCCGCGCGACGGCATCACGGTCCAGGCCCGACAGGTCGGACACTCGCGCATCATGGGCGGCGGATTCGGCACGTACGTCTACACGGACCTGCACGGGGAGAACCGGACCCTGCACCATCGCGGCGGCGGTCCGACCGTCGAGGCCGCCTACCATCCGGACAAGCCGCACATCGTGCGGGTCCCGGAGTCCCGCGGCGAGAAGGCCGGCTCCGTGGCCGTGACCATGTTCCTCGTCCTCTTCGGCCTCGTGGTCGAGTCCGCAAATGCCTACCTGCTCTACGAAGCCTTCGTCAACGGATACCCGGGTTACGGCCCGACCTGACCGCACCCGGCCACCGCCTCCGGGGAGAGCGAGACCTGCCCTGGCCACGCGGCTGCGGCGTGCGAGAACCTCCACACTGAGCATGGGTCGGCTCGTGGCGGGAACCCGAACGGTTCGGATGGCGGCTACGGCGACGCATCGCCGTAGCCGCACACGGTCCATGCCTCTCCATCGCCCTCTGATCATCCTGCCTGGCCACGCCACGACCAGTGGGCCAGAGCTCCGTAACGGGCAGCGAATGTGCACCACTTGGGGAGAAAACCTGGGCCACTGCGGTCCTCCTCCTCATCGCCGGTGGCGGCGTCGAAGGAGTGGGTGTCCGGCCCGCTCGTCTTCCGCGATGCGGCGTACCGGCAGATCAGCGGATTCTCCTTCGTCGGCCGCCCAGCCCTGAACGCGGTCTCGCGCGGCGGCATAAGGACCTGGTCCTGGCGCTGACCTGCCATTCCAGGGAGAAGCCGGCTCCTGGGCCGCTCACGGGGCGACCCCGTTCCCCTCCTCGGCCGGCTCCGGGACCGTCGGGAGGTCCTGCCCGGCGCGGAGTGGGCCCGTCAGGAGGAGCAGGGCGCACAGCGCGTTGCCGCCGTAGAGGAGCCACAGGGCGTCGCGTTCGCCGAGGAGGGCGCCGAGGGAGCCGCCGAGGAGGCTGCCGACGGGAATCGTTCCGTACATCACGAAGCGGATGGTGGAGCCGACCCGACCCAGCATGTCCGGTGGGCAGTAAGCCTGCCGGAAGCTCACGATGATGACGTTCCCGGCGACCACCCCGGTCATCAGGCAGAACTCCCCGACCAGGAAGGCCAGCAGCCCCACCCCGTCCGTGGTGAGCGGGATCAGCAGCCCGAACGGGCCTCCGCAGAACGCGCACAACAGGACCGCCCGGGCCGTCCCGAACCGGCGGGCCAGGCGCGGCGAGACCACCGAGCCCAGGACCCCGCCCAGCCCGGCCAGCGCGATCAGGACACCGATCAGCGCGCCCGGCACACCCACCGTCCGGCTCAGGAACAGGATCGACAGGGACTGCGCCCCGGCCAGGAACAGGTTCATCGCCGCGTCGCACAGCAGGATCGTCCGCAGGAACGGATCCCGGGCGAGAAAGGCCACGCCCGCGCGGATCTCGGTGACCAACGACCGTCGGCCGGCGGCCCGTTCCTCGCCGCCCGGCGGGCCTTCCGGGGTCCGGATGCGCAGCAGCAGCGCCGTCGAGACCAGGAAGCTCAGCCCGTCGGCGAGGAAACCGGCCGCCGCGCCCCCGGCCTGGGCCAGCGCCCCGCCCGCCCCCGGTGCGACGACCTCCGCGACCGATTCGCTGGTCTGGAGCCGGGCGTTGCCGTCGGCGAGCTCCTCGTGCGGCAGTAGGGTCGGCAGGTACGCGCTGTAGGCGGCCCGGAAGAACACGTCGGCGGTGCCCGCCAGAACCGCCACCAGCATCAGTTGAGCGGTCGTCAGGACCTGCAGCCAGACCGTGGCGGTCAGCGACAGCATCAGCAGGGCCGACACCGCGTTGCACACGATCATCACCGGCCGGCGGCGCATCCGGTCGGTCCACGCACCCACAGGCAGGCCGAACAGCAGCCACGGCACCCAGGCCGCGGCGCCCAGCACCCCCATCGTGAAGGGCCCCGCGTCCAGCGTGTCCACCGCGATCAGCGGCAGCAGTACCCGGGTGGCCGCGCTCCCGAACTGGCTCACGGACTCCCCCGCCCACAGCAGCCGGAAGTCCCGGCGGCGCAGCGCGCCGCGACCGGCGCTCACCGGCCCACCATGCCCTCGACCAGCAGCGCGGCGATCTCGGCGGCGGGCTTGGACGCCATCATCTCGCCGTGCGCACAGGGTATTTCGTGATGGGCGACCGGGCCGGTGACGTACGGCTCCCACACCCGCGGCCCGGGCGCGTCCTGCTCGTGGGCGGCGGCGGCCAGCGTCACCGCACCCCGGAACACCCCGGGACGGTGGGCGGCGGCCAGCCGGTCGTGGTGGACGTAGGCCCCACCGAGGGCGGCGACGGTCTCCCCGTCGAAGACCGCCAGCGGGCCCTCCTCGGCGGCGGCCGCCGCCATCAGCCCGGCGAGGGTCAGCGGCACCCCTTCGGCCGCGCCGCACTCCTCCCGCGGCGGATAGCCGAGCGATTCCAGCAGGTCCCGCAGCGGGTCCGCGGCCGGGGCCGCCGGCTCGCCGGGGGCTGCCGGATACCCATCGAGCAGGGTGAGGCCGGCCACCTCCTGACCGTCCTGCTGGAGCGTCACGGCCACCGCGTGCGCGACCACCGCCCCGAAGGACCAGCCCAGCAGGTGGTACGGGCCGTGCGGCTGCACCGCGCGGATCCGCGCCGCGTACTCCGCCGCCATCTCCGTGACGCTCCCGGGCCGAGCCTCCGGCGCGCTGAGCGCCCGCGACTGCAGGGCGTGCACGGACCGCTGCGGATCCAGGTGCTCCAGCAGCCCCCGGTACACCCAGCCGGTGCCCGCGCCCGGGTGGACGCAGAACAGTGCGGGCGTGCCGGGCGCCCCCGTGCGCAGCGTGACCAGTGGCGCCAGCGGGTCCGCGTCCCCGCGCGACACCGGGCCGCCGCAGCGGGCGGCGAGCCCCGCGGCCGTGGGCGCGGCGAACAGGTCTTGGATCCCGAGCTCCTCGCCCAGCGCCTCGCGTACCCGGGCCATCAGCCGGGCCGCCAGGAGGGAGTGACCGCCCAGGTCGAAGAAGCCGGCGTCGGCACCCACGGAGTCCGTGGGCAGCCCCAGCACCTGGGCGAACAGGCCCGCCAGGACCTTCTCGCGTCGGCCGCGCGGCGCCCGGCCCACGCGGCCGTCCTCGGCTTCGCCGGGATCCGGCGCGGGCAGCGCAGCCCGGTCCAGCTTGTCGTTCGGGGTCCGTGGGAAGGCGTCCAGCACGACGAACGCCGACGGCACCATGTGTGCCGGGAGCATCCCCGCCAGGTGGGCGCGCAGGCCCGCCGCGTCCACCGCGGAGCCCGTACCGCCGCCGGAGGCCGTACAGCCTTCGCCGCCGGAGGCCGGGACGACGTACCCGACCAGCCGCTTCGCACCGCCGGGTCCGTCCTCCCGGACGGTGACCGCGGCCCGGTCCACCCCGGGCGCCGCCGCGAGCGCGGCCTCGATCTCGCCGGGTTCGATGCGGAAGCCGCGGATCTTGACCTGGTCGTCGGCGCGGCCGAGGTACTCCATGCGGCCCTCGCCGTCCCGGCGGACGAGGTCGCCGGTGCGGTACATGCGCGCCCCGTCCTCGAACGGGCAGGCCACGAACCGCTCCGCCGTCGTGCCCGGGCGCCGCAGGTAGCCCCGGGCCAGCCCGGCACCCGCCAGGTACAGCTCGCCGGGCACCCCCGGCGCCACCGGCCGCAGCACCGCGTCGAGCACGTAGGCACGGGTGTTGGCGACCGGACCGCCGATGAGCGGGCGTTCGCTGTGCGCGGTGTCCCACCACAGGGCGTCGACCGTGCACTCGGTGGGTCCGTACAGGTTGTAGGCGAGCATCCCCTCCGTGGCGCGCAGCCGGCTCCACAGCCCCTCGCCCGCGGCCTCCCCGCCGATCAGCAGCAGCCGCGGCGGGGCGTCGAGCAGGCCCTCCTCGATCAGGTGCTCGGCGTGCGTGGGGGTGGTGTCGACGACGTCGAGGGCGGCGTCGGCGGCATACCGGACGAAGGCGGCGCCGTCGTGCCGCTCGGCGTCGCCGATCAGGTGGAGTTCGTGCCCGGCCACCATCCACAACAGGGCGTCCCAGGAGGCGTCGAAGGAGAGCGAGGCCACCAGCGCCACCCGCAACCGCTTACCGAGGGCGGTCCGTTCCGCCTCGGCCATGGTGTGGGCGCGGTGGAAGGCGTACAGGTTGCGCAGCGCGGCGTGGTCGACCACGACGCCCTTGGGCCGGCCCGTGGACCCCGAGGTGTACACGACGTAGGCGGCGTCGCCCGGCCGGGGCGGCCGCAGCTGCCCGGCACCGGGCGCGAGGGCGGCGGTGTCCACCTCGTCTGCCTCGTCCGCCTCGTCGGTGAGGACGAGCGGGAACTCCGCGGACGGCAGCAGCGGTGCGGTCGCGGAATCCGTGACCAGCAGCGCCGGGGAGGAGTCGGCCAGCATGTGCGCGATCCGCCCGGCCGGGTATCCGGTGTCCACCATGACGAAGGCCGCACCGGCCTTGAGGACGGCCAGCATCGCGGCCACCGCCGCCGGGGAGCGGGGCAGGGCGATGGCCACCAGCCGCTCCGGACCCGCCCCGTCCCGGACCAGGCGATGGGCGAGCCGGTCCGACCAGGCGTCGAGGGCGGCGAAGCCGATCCGCTCGGCGCCGTGCACCAGCGCGGTCGCGTCCGGGGCGAGGGCGGCCCGCGCCGCGAACAGTTCGGGCACGGTGGCCTCCGGCACCGGCAGCGCGGTGTCGTTCCACTCCACCAGCGCCCGCCGGCGGGCCGCGGGGGTCAGCGGGTCGGCGGCCCCGATCGGCAGCCCCGGCGCCGCTGCGAGCAGCCGGACCATCCGTACCAGGGTCGCGGCGAGGTCCTCGGCGGTGGCGTGGTCGAACAGCTCGGCGGCGTACTCCAGGAAGCCCGAGATCCCGGCGGGGCGGCCCTCGGCGTCCCGGTGCTCCTGGACGTCCAGCGTCAGGTCGAACTGGGCGACGTCGAAGCGGAACGGCTCGGGGCGTACGTCGAGGCCGGGCAGCGCGAGCGTGCCGTCCTCGCCGGCCTGCACCTGGAGCAGCACCTGGAAGAGGGGGTGGCGGGCGAGGGAGCGCTCGGGGTTGACCGCCTCCACGACCCGCTCGAAGGGCACGTCCTGGTGCTCGTGCGCCGCGAGGTCGATCTCCCTCACCCGGCCCAGGAGTTCAGCGAAGGTCGGATCGCCCGAGACGTCGGTGCGCAGGACGAGGGTGTTGACGAAGAAGCCGACGAGGTCGTCCAGGGCCTCGTCCGTGCGGCCCGCGACGGGCGTCCCGATCGGGACGTCGTCCCCCGCGCCGAGCCGGGACAGGGTCACGGCCAGCGCCGCCTGCACCACCATGAAGAGGGTGCAGCCGTGCTCGCGGGCCAGTTCCAGCAGCCGGCCGTGCAGCTCGGCGTCCAGGACGACGGGGGCGGAGCCGCCGGCGAAGTCCGCCGCCGCCCGGCGCGGCCGGTCGTAGGGCAGGGACAGCTCGGCGGGTGCACCGGCCAGCGCGTCGGTCCAGAAGGCGAGTTGGCGTGAGACCGGGCTCGCCGGGTCGTCCTCCGAGCCGAGCAGCTCCCGCTGCCACAGCGTGTAGTCGGCGTACTGCACCGGCAGCGGGGCGAAGGCGGGCGCGGCGCCCGCGCACCGGGAGGCGTACGCCTCGGACAGGTCCCGGAACAGCGGCCCCCAGGACCACCCGTCGAGCGCGATGTGGTGAACGACCAGGGCCAGCACCCACTCCTGCGGCCCGGCCGCGAGCAGCGCCGCCCGTACGGGGGGCTGGCCGGCCAGGTCGAACGGGCGGGCCAGCAGCGCGTCGAGGGCCGCGGCGGTGCCCTGCGGACCGCACTCCACCAGCTCCAGCGGAACGCCGCACCCTGCCGGCAGCACGCGCTGGTACGGCTCGCCCGTCGCCTCCGGGAACACCGTGCGCAGGGCTTCGTGCCGGTCGGTGACGTCTCCCAGGGCCGCGGCCAGCGCCGCGGTGTCCAGTGGGCCGCGCAGCCGCAGCGCGAACGGGCAGTGGTAGCCGGCGGACTGACCCGCCCGGCTCAGGAACCACAGCCGGCGCTGGGCGGCCGACAGCGGCGGGGCCTCGGGCCGCTCCGCCACCGCGGTCAGGGCCGGCCGGGGGGCCGCCCCGGCCGCGGAGCCCTGCGCCAGGCAGGCGGCCAGCCCGGCCACCGTCGGGTGCTGGAACAGCTGGCGGATGCCCAGGTCGCCGCCGAGGACGGCCCGGATCCGGGAGAGCAGCCGGGTCGCGAGCAGCGAATGGCCGCCCAGCTCGAAGAAGCTGTCCTCGGCGCCCACCGACGGCAGCCCCAGCACCTGCGCGAACAGCTCCGCCAGGAGCTCCTCGCGGGGCCCGCGCGGGGCGCAGGAGGACAGCAGCGCGCCGAAGTCCGGTGCGGGCAGCGCCGCCCGGTCCAGCTTGCCGTTCCGGTTCATCGGGAAGGCGTCCAGGACCACGAAGGCCGAGGGCACCATGTGGTCCGGCAGCTGCGCGGCGAGCCGCCCGCGCAGCGCGGCCGGGTCGGCGCTGCGCCCCGCGGCCGCCACCACGTACGCCACCAGGCGCTTCCCGGCGGGGCCGCCGTCACGGGCGAGCACCGCGGCCTGCGCCACCTCCGGGAAGGCCCGCAGGCAGGCCTCGATCTCGCCGGGTTCGATGCGGAAGCCGCGGATCTTGACCTGGTCGTCGGCGCGGCCGAGGTACTCGATGCGGCCCTCGCGGTCCCAGCGGACGAGGTCGCCGGTGCGGTACATGCGGGCGCCGTCCTCGAACGGGCAGGCCACGAAGCGGCCCGCGGTGAGCGCCGGCCGGTTCAGGTAGCCGCGGGCCAGGCTCGGCCCGGCCAGGTACAGCTCGCCCGGGACGCCCGGGGCGACCGGCTGCAGCCCGGCATCCAGCACGTACGCCCGGGTGTTGGCGAGCGGGCGGCCCACCAGCGGCTCCTCGCTGGCGGCGGCGTCCCACCACAGGGTGTCGACGCTGCACTCGGTGGGCCCGTACAGGTTGTGGCAGAGCATCCCGTCGGCGGCCCGGACCCGCGTCCACAGGGCCGCGCCCGCCGCCTCGCCGCCGAGCAGCAGCACCTTGGGCCGGTGTACGGGATCGTCCAGCAGGCCCTCCTCGACGAGCTGTTCGGCGTAGGTCGGGGTGACGTCGAGGGCGTCGATGCCGGCGCGGGCGATGTGCCGGACCAGCGCGGCCGCGTCGCGGCGGGTGTCGTCGTCCACGAGATGGAGCTCGTGGCCGGCCACCATCCACAGCAGCCCCTCCCACGACGTGTCGAAGGAGAGTGCGGCCGTCAGCGCCATCCGCATCCGGCGGCCGTCGTACAGCTCCTCCGCGCGGGCGATGACCCCGGCCCGGTGGAAGGCGTACAGGTTGCGCAGCCCCGCATGGTCGATGACGACGCCCTTGGGCTCGCCGGTCGACCCCGAGGTGTGGATCACGTAAGCGGCACTGCCGGGCAGCAGCCGGCGGCCCGGGACGGGGCCGGCGGAGCCCGCCGGGGCCGCGCCCGGCGCATCGACGAGGATGCGGACGCCGCCGGTGTCCGGGAGCCCCGGGGCGGTCGCGGCGTCGGTGACGACAGTGGTCGTGGTGGACAGCAGGTGCGCGATCCGCTCGGCCGGGTAGTCGGTGTCGACGGGGACGAAGGCGGCGCCCGCCTTGAGTACGGCGAGCAGCGCCACGACGGAGTCGGCGGACCGGGGCAGGGCCAGGGCCACCAGGTGCTCCGGTCCGACCCCGTGCCCGGCGAGCCGGTGCGCCAGCGCGTCGGCGCGGCCGTCGAGCTCGGCGAAGGTCAGCGCGGTGTCCCGGAAGACCAGGGCGGTCGCACCGGGGGTGCGGGCGGCCCGCTCCTCGAACAGCTCGGGCAGGGTCCCCGCAGGCACCGGCGCGGCCGTGTCGTTCCAGCCGGAGAGGACCAGTGCGCGCTGCTCGACGGAGAGCGGGTCGGTCCGCCCGACGGGCGCGGCGGGGTCGGCGGCGAGGCGCTCCAGCACCCGGGCGAGGGCGGCCGCGAGGTCCTCGGCCGTGGCCCGGTCGAACAGGTCCGTCGCATATTCCAGGGCTCCGCCGATCCCGGCCGGGGCGCCGCCCGCGTCCCACTGCTCCTGGAAGTCGGCGGTGAGGTCGAACTTGGCGACGTCCCAGGCGGCGGTCTGCTCCGCGGACTCCAGGCCGGGCAGGGTGAAGACGGGACCCGCGCCGCTGTCCAGGGTCATCATCACCTGGAAGAGAGGGTGGCGGCCGAGGGACCGTTCGGGGTTGACCGCCTCGACGACCTGCTCGAAGGGCACCTCCTGGTGCTCGAAGGCGGCGAGGTCGCTTTCCCGCACCCGCTCCAGGAGGTCGGTGAAGGTCGGGTCGCCGGAGAGGTCGGTGCGCAGGACGAGGGTGTTGACGAAGAAGCCGACGAGGTCGTCGAGTGCTTCGTCCGTGCGGCCGGCGACGACGGTTCCGATGGGGATGTCGGTGCCGGCTCCGAGGCGGGACAGGAGGACGGACAGGCCGGCTTGGAGGACCATGAAGAGGGTGCAGCCGTGCTGCCGGGCCAGTTCGAGCAGTCGTCCGTGCAGCTGCGCGTCCAGCTCCAGGGGGACCGAGCCGCCCGCGAAGCTCGCCACCTGCGGGCGCGGCCGGTCGGCGGGCAGCGCCAGTTCGGCCGGGGTGCCGGCCAGTTCCCGCGTCCAGAAGGCGAGTTGTGCGGCGAGCAGGCTCTCCGGGTCGTCCTCGGCGCCCAGCAGCTCGCGCTGCCACAGCGTGTAGTCCCGGTAGTGCACGGGCAGCGGCTCGAAGGTGGGCGCCGCGCCCGCGCACCGGGCGGCGTAGGCGGTGGCCAGGTCGGCCAGCAGCGGCCCCCAGGACCAGCCGTCCGTGGCGATGTGGTGGATCACCAGCGCTAGCACCCACTCCTCGTCGCCCAGGGCGAACAGGCGTGCTCGCAGTGGGAGTTCGGTGGTGATGTCGAAGACGTGCCCGGCCTCGGCGGCCAGCGCGTCGGCGAGCTCGGGCTCGCCGAGGCGGACCAGGGGCAGCTCCGGCGCCGCGTCGGTGATGTGTTGCACGGGCTCGCCGTCCACCTCGGGGAAGACCGTCCGCAGCACCTCGTGGCGCCCGGTCAGATCGCCGAGGGCCGCGGTCAGCGCCTGCGGGTCCAGGGGACCGCGCAGTCGGGTGGTGAGCGGGCAGTTGTAGGCGGCGCCGGTCTCGCCGAGCCGGCTGAGGAACCACAGCCGCCGCTGGGCGGACGATACGGGGAACACAGGACCTCCAGGGGCGTGCGGGGTGGTGCGGGGGCGGGGAGTCGGCTCAGGCATCGGCGGTGCGCCGGAGCGTGGGACGGGCCTTCGGCGCGTCGGTGAGCAGGGCGGCGGTGCGGGCCGGGGTCGGGTGCTGGAAGAGCTGGCGGATCTTCAGCTCCCGGCCGAGATCGGCCCGGATCCGGCTGATCAGCCGGGTGACGAGGAGGGAGTGGCCGCCCAGGGCGAAGAAGTTGTCGTCCGGGCCGACCTCGTTCCGGCCCAGGACCTCGGCGTACAGGGCGCGGACACGGTCCTCGGCGCTGCCGCCCGGGTCCTCGGCCGGCTCGGGCGCGGCGGGGGCGGCCGTGTGCGGAGCCGGGCCGTCGACCGATCCGACCGCCCGGTCCGGGGCGGCCGCGAGACCGCGCAGCACCAGGGCCAGGTCCGCCGCCAGCCGTTCCACGCTCGTCCGGTCGAACAGCTCGCTGGCGTAAGTGAGTTCGCCGGTGAGGCCCAGCGGGGTGCCGTCGGCGGCGCGCCGCTCCCCGAGGTCCACGCCGAGGTCGAACTTGGACACCGCCCACTCGACAGGGTGCGGCCGGGCCGTGAGGCCCGTCAGGCGGGGCAGGGCGGGCGGCTCGTTCTGGACCTGGAGCAGCACCTGGAAGAGCGGGTGCCGGGCGAGGGACCGCTCCGGGTTCACCCCCAGGACGACCTGCTCGAAGGGCACCTCCTGGTGGGCGTAGGCGGCGAGGTCGGTCTCCCGCACCCGCTCCAGGAGGTCGGTGAAGGTCGGGTCGCCGGAGAGGTCGGTGCGCAGGACGAGGGTGTTGACGAAGAAGCCGACGAGGTCGTCGAGTGCTTCGTCCGTGCGGCCGGCGACGACGGTTCCGATGGGGATGTCGGTGCCGGCTCCGAGGCGGGACAGGAGGACGGACAGGCCGGCTTGGAGGACCATGAAGAGGGTGCAGCCGTGCTGCCGGGCCAGTTCGAGCAGTCGTCCGTGCAGCTGCGCGTCCAGCTCCAGGGGGACCGAGCCGCCCGCGAAGCTCGCCACGTCCGGGCGGGGCCGGTCGTAGGGCAGGGCGAGCTCGGCCGGGGTGCCGGCCAGTTCCTCGACCCAGAATTCGAGCTGGCGGGTGATCAGCGCGTCCGGGGCGCCCGGCGTGCCGAGCACGGACCGCTGCCAGACGGTGTGGTCCCGGTACTGCACGGGCAGCGGCTCGAAGGCGGGCGCCGTGCCCGCGCACCGGGCGGCGTAGGCGGTGGCCAGGTCGGCCAGCAGCGGCCCCCAGGACCAGCCGTCGGTGGCGATGTGGTGCACCACGAGCACGAGCACCCACTCCTGTCGCCCCAGCTCCAGCAACCGGGCCCGCAGCGGGAGTTCGACCGCGATGTCGAACCGGTGCCCCGTCACCTCCCGGACCGCGTCCGCGACGGCACCGGCCTCCGTGACCGCGAGGACCTCCAGCGGCACCTCGGAGGCCGCGCCCTCCAGCAGCCGGACCACCGGCTCGCCCCCGCACTCGTCGAAGACGGTCCGCAGCACCTCGTGCCGGGCCACCACGTCGCCCAGCGCCGCACGCAGCGCCGGCGCGTCCAGCGGACCGCTCAACCGGTAGGCGAAGGGCACGTTGTGGTGGCCGGACGGGCCCTCTGCCTGATGCGCGAACCACAGGCGGTGCTGCGCCGGGGACAGCGGCGCGCCCTGCCCCGGCTCCGCACGGCGCAGCGGCGGCCGCGCCCGGTCGGCGCTCCCGGCCAGCTCCGCGAGGGCGGCCACGGTCTGCGCGCGGAAGACGTCGCGCAGCGCCAGCTCGACCCCGAGGGCCGTACGGATCCGGCTGACCAGCCGGGTCGCCAGCAGCGAGTGGCCGCCCAGGTCGAAGAAGCCGGCGTCGGCGGCGACCGCGTCGAGGCCGAGCACCTCGGCGAAGAGCCCGGCCAGGATCTCCTCCCGGGGGGTACGGGGGGCACGTCCGCCGGAAGCGGGCAGCGCGGGCTCGGGCAGGGCCCGGTAGTCCACCTTGCCGTTGGGGGTCAGCGGCAGCGCGTCCAGGACCAGGACGTACGAGGGCAGCATGTAGTCCGGCAGCAGCCGCTCCAGCCGGCGTCGCACCGCGGGCCCGGACACCTCCCCGACCACGTAACCGGCCAGCCGCTTCTCACCGTCCGCGGCGGCCCGTACGGCGACCACGGCCTGGCGGACCCCCGGGCATGCGGCCAGCGCGGCCTCGACCTCACCGGGCTCCACGCGGAAGCCGCGGACCTTCACCTGCTCGTCGGACCGGCCGAGGAACTCCAACAGCCCGTCGGCCCGCCACCGGGCGCGGTCGCCGGTGCGGTACATGCGGGTGGCGGGCGCGCCGAACGGATCGGCGACGAACCGCTCGGCGGTGGCCGCGGGCCGCCGCTGGTAGCCGCGCGCGACTCCGGCACCGGCCAGGTACAGCTCGCCCGGGGTGCCCGGCGGCACCAGCCGCAGCCGCTCGTCCAGCACGTACGCACGGGTCCCGTCCAGGGGGCGGCCGATCGGCACCGGGCCGTCGGCGTCCGAGGCGCCGGCGATCAGGTGGCTGGTCGCGCACAGGGTCGCCTCGGTGGGCCCGTACAGGTGGCGGACCACGGTGTCCGGGCAGGCGGCCAGCACGGCCCGGACCGCGGCGGGGCTGACGACGTCGCCGCCGGTCAGCACCTCGCGGACGCCGGCCAGCAGGCCCGGGTCCTCCTCGGCGACCACGCGGAACAGACCGGCCGTCAGGTGCACGGCGGTGACGCCCGCCCCGCGGATCAGGGCGCCCAGCGCGGCGGCCGTGGGCTCGCCCTCGGGGGCGACGACGACCTGCCAACCCGACAGCAGCGCCACCCACAGCTCGTAGTCGGCGATGTCGAACGCGTGCGGCGCGTGGAACAGGACGCGCTCGGCACCCCGGGTGTGCCAGCCCCGGTCGGCCACCAGGGCCAGGACGTCCCGGTGGGTGACGGCGACGCCCTTGGGCTCGCCGGTCGAGCCCGAGGTGTGCATCAGGTAGGCGAGCTGCCCGGGCGGGCACGACGCGGCCGTGAACTCCGCGTCCCGCGCGTCCGCCCCGGCGGTGTCCGCCGCCGTGACCAGGACCGTGCGGGCGCACTCCAGGCCGAGCGGGGCGAAGGCCTCGTCGACCAGCAGGACGGAGCAGCCCGCATCGGACAGGATCCTCTGCATGCGCGCGGCCGGGTACCCGGTGTGCAGCGGCACGTACGCCCCGCCCGCCTTCAGGACGGCCAGCATCGCGACGACGACCTCGGGGGAGCGGGCCATCAGCACGCCGACCGGGGTCTCGGTGCCGACCCCGTACCCGGCCAGCCGCCGGGCCAGCCGGTCCGCCCGCCGGTCCAGCTCCCCGTACGTGATCTCGTCCGGGCCCGAGAAGAGGGCCACCGCGTCCGGGTGCAGGCGGGCCCGGCGGGAAAACTCCTCGTGCACGGAGCCCGCCGCGGCCTGCTGCGGCCCCTCCGGCAGCCAGCCGCCGAGCAGCTGCCCGCGCTCCTGCTCCAGCAGGACCTCCAGTGCCGAGATCGGACCGCGCGGCGCCCGCACCGCCGCCTGCAGGACCGCCCGCAGCCGCTCCACGAGGGCGCGGACGGTGGCCTCGTCGAACAGGCCCGTACGGTATTTGGCGACGGCGCGCAGGCCCTCGCCCGGCGAGCCCGCCTCGGTGAACTGCAGCGCCAGCTCGAACTCGGCCTCCGGTACGTCGACCTCCTCGGCTTCCGCGGTCAGCCCGGGGAGGTCGAGAGCGGCCGTTCCGGTCGCCGGGCGCATCGCCAGCGCCACCTGGAACAGCGGGTGGTGGGAGAGGGAGCGGCGCGGGTTGACGGCCTCGACGACCTGCTCGAAGGGGACGTCCTGATGGGCGAAGGCGGCCAGGTCGGTGTCCCGGACCCGCTCCAGGAGTTCGGCGAAGGTCGGATCGCCGGAGACATCGGTGCGCAGGACCAGGGTGTTGACGAAGAAGCCGACCAGCTCGTCCAGGGCCTCGTCGGTGCGGCCCGCGACGACCGTCCCGATCGGCACGTCGGTGCCCGCCCCGAGCCGGGACAGCACCACCGCCAGAGCCGACTGGAGCACCATGAAGACGGTGCACCCGTGCGCCCGGGCCAGCGCCGCCAGCTGCGCGGTCAGCGCCGCGTCCAGATCGAAGCCGAAGGCGGCGCCCGCCGGGTCGGCGACCGCGGGCCGGGGACGGTCGGTGGGCAGCGCGGGCTCCTCGGGCAGCCCGGCCAGCACGGTGCGCCAGTGGGCCAGCTGCTCCTCGGCTACGTCGTCCAGCAGGGCGCGCTGCCACAGGGTGTAGTCCGCGTACTGCACGGCCAGCGGGGCTCGCCGGCCCGAACCCGCGCCGGTACGGGCCGCGTAGGCGTGCGCCAGGTCGTCCAGCAGCGGCCCCCAGGACTCGCCGTCGGTGGCGATGTGGTGCAGGGCCAGCACCAGGGTGTGCTCCCGCGGCCCGCAGGCCAGCAGCGCGGCCCGCAGCGGGGCCTGCGCCGCCAGGTCGAAGGGGCGGCCCGCGACCTCGGCGACCAGGGCGGCCGTCCCGGCGCCGCCGCTCGCATCGAGGACCTCCAGGGCCGGTGGGGCCGGGGGCAGGACGACCTGGCGGGGCTCGCCGTCGACGTCCGGGTGGATGGTGCGCAGGATCTCGTGCCGCTCGGCCAGGTCGGCCAGCGCCCCGCGCAGCGCCGCCACGTCCAGCCGACCGTCGAGCCGGAGGGCGACCGCGCTGTGGTAGGCCGGGTTCGACCCTTCGAGCCGGTCCAGGAACCACACCCGGCGCTGCGCCGGGGAGAGCGGCAGCCGCTCCGGGCGCGCCTGCGGCCGCAACGCGGGACGGGCCCGGTCCGCGCCGTCGACCAGCGCGGCGAGTGCGGCCGGCGTGCGGGCGGTGAACACCTCACGGATGCCCAATTCTGCGCCGAACGCCCCGCGCACCTGCGCCACCAGCCGCATCGCCAGCAGGGAATGGCCGCCCAGCTCGAAGAAGTCGTCGTCGGCGCCCACCTCGGGCAGGCCCAGCACCGACGCGAACAGACCCGTCAGGATGCGCTCCCGCTCGGTGCGGCCGCCGCGGCCGCCGGTGCGCAGGGCGGGGGCCGGCAGGGCCCGCCGGTCGAGCTTGCCGTTCGGCGTCACCGGCAGCTCGTCCAGCACGACCACGGCCGGGACCATGTGCTCGGGCAGCGCGGCGGCGAGCTCGCCGCGCACCCCGGCGGGGGTCGGCGCGGTGCCCGGGCGGGGCACCACGTACGCCACGAGCCGGGGATCGCCCGGGCGATCCTCGCGGACGACGACCGCCGCGTGCGAGACGCCGGTGCAGCCCGCGGCGGCGTTGCGGACCTCGCCCGGTTCGATGCGGAAGCCGCGGATCTTGACCTGGTCGTCGGTGCGGCCCAGGTACTCCAGGACGCCGTCGGCCCGCCAGCGCACCAGGTCGCCCGTGCGGTACATGCGGTCCCCCGGCTCGAAGGGGCAGGCCACGAACCGGTCGGCGGTGAGCCCGGGCCGGCCCAGGTAGCCGCGGGCCAGCTGCACACCGGCCAGGTACAGCTCGCCGGCGGTGCCGGGCGCCACCGGGGCGAGCCGGCCGTCCAAGACGTAGGTACGGGTGTTGGCGGCGGGCCGTCCGATCGGGACGGTGGCGTCCCCGGCCCGGCAGGGCCAGAGCGTGACGTCGACCGCGGCCTCGGTCGGGCCGTACAGGTTGTGCAGTTCCGCGCCGGGCAGGACCCGGAAGAAGGCGTCCTGGGTGTGCGGGGGCAGTGCCTCGCCACTGGCGATCACCCGGCGCAGCGAGCGGGCACCCGCCGCGGCGGGCTCCCGCAGGAACACGTCGAGCATGGACGGCACGAAGTGCGTGGTGGTGACGGACTCCCGGGCGATCAGGTCGGCCAGGTAGGCGGGGTCCTGGTGGCCGCCGGGCTTCGCGACCACGAGCGTCGCCCCGGTCAGCAGCGGCCAGAAGAACTCCCACACCGAGACGTCGAAACCGCTCGGCGTCTTCTGCAGCACCCGGTCCCCGGCCCCCAGCCCGTACTCCCGCTGCATCCACGCCAGCCGGTTGACGATGGCCCGGTGCGGGACCAGCGCGCCCTTGGGGCGGCCGGTGGAACCGGAGGTGAAGATCGCGTACGCCGGGTGGTCGGGCAGGACCACCGGCCGCGGTGCGCGGTCCGCCGCGGGGAGTGGGGCGTCCAGCCGCAGCGTGGGCGTTCCCGGCGCCTCCCATCCGGTGCTCAGCACCAGCGCCGGGGCGGCGTCAGCCATGATCTGGAGGTTGCGCTCCTCGGGCTGGCCCGGGTCGACGGGCAGGTAGGCGGCGCCCGCCTTCAGCACCCCGCACAGGGCGACCATCAGGTCGAGGGAGCGCGGCACGGCGACCGCGACCAGGCTCTCCGGTCCGATCCCGAGGGACGCGAGCACGTCCGCGAGGCGGCCCGCCCGCTCGTCCAACGCCCGGTAGGTCAGGGACTCGCCCTCGAAGACGACGGCGGTGGCGTCCGGGGTCCGGGCGGCCTGCTCCGCGAGCAGCGCGGCCAGCGTCGACTCCGGGAGGGCGGCCGCGGTGTCGTTCCACTCGGCCAGGACCCGGTGGCGCTCGGCCGCTGTCAGCGCGTCCAGGACCGCCACCGGCGCGTCCGGGTCGGCCGTCCACCGCTCCAGCAGCCGCACCAGCCGCTCGCCCAGCTCCCGCACCCGCTCGGTGCCGACGAGCCCGGGGTGGTGGCTCAGCCGCAGCCCGAGCGCCGCGCCCGGCTCGACCACCAGGGTGAGCGGGAAGTGCGTGGTGTCCCGGAACCGGATCCGTGCCTCCAGGCCGAAGCCGGGCAGGTCCAGTGCGTAGTCGCTCATCGGGAAGTTCTCGAAGACCAGGTTCGTGTCGAAGAGCGCGGACGGGGAACCGGCCAGCTTCTGGATCTCCGTCAGCCCCAGGTGGTCGTGGCTCGCCAGCTCGGCCCGCTCGCGCTGGAGCTCCGCGCAGACCCGGCGCAGCGGGGCGGCCGCGTCGATCCGGGCCCGCACGGGCACGGTGTTGATCAGCATGCCGATCATCCGCTCCGCACCCGGCAGTTCGGCGGGGCGGCCGCTGACCGTGAGACCGAAGACCACGTCGTCCTGCCCGGTGGCGCGGGCCATGAGCGTCGCCCAGGCCCCCTGGACCACGCTGGTCAGCAGCAGCCCGCACGCCCGGGCCCGCGCGGTCAGTGCCGCCGTCCGCTCCTCGTCCAACCGCACCACCACGTCCTCGGGGGTGGCGCCGGGGGAGACCCGGCCGGCGCCCTCCGCGATCCGGCCGGGTGCGTCGAGACCGGCCAGGGCGGTGCGCCAGGCCTCCTCGGCGGCGGGCCGGTCGCAGCCCGCGAGGTGCGCCAGGTAGTCCCGGTAGGGCCGCACCGGCTCAAGCCGGCCACCCGTGTACAGGGTGAACAGCTCGCGGAAGAGCAGCCCGAACGACCAGCCGTCCAGCAGGATGTGGTGGGCGGTCACCAGGAGCCGGTGTCGGTCGTCCGCCAGCCGCAGCAGCGTGAACCGCAGCAGCGGCGGCCGGCGGCTGTCGACGCCCTGTGCCCAGTCCTCCTCCGTCAGTTCCGCGGTCCGCACCTCGGCCGCACCGGCGGGCAGATCGCCGAGGTCGTGCTCCCGCCAGGCCGGCTCCATGTCCCGGCGCACCACCTGGACGGGATCGCCGTTCTTGCGGTGGGTGAGGATCACCCGCAGGTTGGCGTGGCGGCGCAGCAGCTCCCCGGCGGCCCGGCGCAGTCGTCCCGCGTCGAGCGTCCCGTCCAGGTCGACGGTGAACTGGGCGATGTAGAGGTGCTTGGAGTCCTCGTCGTACCCGGAGTGGAAGAGCATGCCCTCCTGCAGCGGGGAGAGGGGCAGGACGTCCTCGATGGCCGGCCGGCTGGTGTTCATGGCTGATGTCGCTTTCTGGGAGACTGTCGAAGAGCGGCGGAGGTGCGGAGGTGCGCAGGTGCGCAGGTGCGGACCGGTCGGGGTCAGAGGAGGCCGAGCGAGGCCGCGAGGTCGTCCAGTTCGTCCTGGCCGATCGCGCCGAGCGTCAGGCCGGCGGCGGGCGGGACCGTGGACGCGGCCGCGGGACCGGTGCGGTCGGCGTGGACGACGAGGGCGCCGAGCATCCGGAACCAGCCGTCGGCCAGCGCCCGGACCTCCGCCTCGTCGTGGACGCCCTCGGCCCAGGCCCAGTCGGCGTGCAGGACGGGCCCGTCCGCCGACTCCAGGACGAAGGCGTTCACCTCGACGGCGTGCGCCATCGGCATGCCGGGGCCCGGGGCGTCGAGCCGGGCCCCGTGGGCGGGCAGCAGCTGCCAGTCGGCGTCGGCCGGACCGCCCAGCCGGCCGAGGTAGTTGAAACCGATGCCCGCGGGCTCCGCCGCGGCGAGCTCCTTGCCGACGACCGGGTCGAGGTGGCGCAGCAGGCCGTACCCGATGCCCTTGCGCGGGATCGCCCGCAGCTGCTCCCGGACCCGCCGCAGCGCCTCTCCGGCGGTGGGTCCGCCGTTCTCGGCGTCCGCCGCACCCAGGCCGTCCAGGGCGAAACGGGTGGGAAAGAGGGTGGTGAACCAGCCGACCGTGCGGGAGAGGTCCGCTTCGGCGCCGATGTCCTCCCGGCCGTGGCCCTCCAGCTCCACCAGGGCCTCCGGGCCGCAGGGCCGCCACCGGGCCAGGGCCAGGGAGAGCCCGGCCAGCAGCACCTCGTTGGCGTCTGCGCCCAGCCGGTCGGCCACCGACGTCAGCAGCGGCCCGGCCGTCGCCGCGGGCAGGCTCAGGGCGAGGTGCCCGGCGCGGTCCTCGTGGTCGCGGGCCGGGTCCAGCGGGCGGCGGCCCGCGATGCCCGCACCCGGCCGCACCACACCGCGCCAGTACGCGGCTTCGGCAGCGGTCCGCTCCCCGGCCGCCTCCGCGGTGAGCAGCTCGGACCAGCGGCGGAACGAGGTGGCCACCGGTTCGAGGGCGCCGGCGGCGGCCCGCCCGGCGGCGACAGCCTCCCAGGCCCGGGCGAGGTCGCCGGTCAGCACCCGCCAGGAGATCCCGTCCACGACCACGTGGTTGACGATCAGGGCCAGCGCCCCGGGCAGCCCGGCCCCGGCGTCGAACCAGACCGCCTGCACGATCACCCCGCCGCCGGCCGAGAGCCGGTCACGGGCCGCGTGCACCTCCCGACCGACCTCCTCGGCGGTGGCCTGGCGGCCCTCCGTCGGTACCCGGCGCAGGCACGGGGCGGCGGGCACCGACCCGGCCGGGCGGGTCCGCCAGCCGGAGCCGTCCCGGATCACGCGCAGCATGTCGTGCCGGTCCAGGATTGCCTGGAGCACCTCGGCCGCGCCCTGTCCGGTCAGCCCGGCCGGGGTCCGCACCACCAGGTACTGGTAGTAGCGGTCGGCCGGCCCGCCCCGCTCGTCGAGCCAGTGCATGACCGGCGTCGGCCGGACCGGCCCGACGCCGTCGTCGTCGCCCGACCGGGCGGACCGGGCCAGCGGCCGGGCGGCGTCGGCCAGGGCCGCCACGTCCGGCAGGGTCAGCACGTCCCGGACGGTGATGCGCAGCCCGGCCCGGCGGGCCGCGCCGACCACCTGCACGGCGATGATGCTGTCACCACCGAGCCGGACGAAGCCGTCCTGCGGGCCGACCTCCCGGATTCCGAACAGGTCCGCCAGGACACCGCACAGGATCTGCTCCGCCTCGGTCACGTCGATTCCCCTCATGGTCTTCCTCGTTCTCGCTCTCCGCAGGCCCTCGGGGCCTGCGCGGGTTGTCAGACGGCGGTGCGGGCCGGGGCGAACAGCGCCCGCAGGGCGGCCCGGTCGACCTTTCCGTTGGCGGTCACCGGCAGCTCCGCCACCGGCCGGAAGTGCCGGGGCACCATGTACGCCGGCAGCTGCGCCGCGCACGCCGCGGCCAGTTCCTCGGGCCCGGGGCCGTCTGCCCCCGTCCGGGTCCACACGGCCGCGAGTCGGCGCGAGCCCGCGACCTCCACCGCCACCACCACGGCCCGGCGGACCCCCGGGACCGCGCCCAGGACCGCCTCGACCTCGCCGGGCTCGACCCGGTACCCGCTCACCTTGAGCTGGTCGTCGACCCGGGCCACGAAGTGGAAGTCCGCCCCGTCGAACCGGACGAGGTCCCCCGTGGCGTACGTACGGCGCGGGATCCCGTCGCGGTGCGGCAGGGTCCGGAAGCGGGTCGCCGTCAGCTCCGGGTCGCCCAGGTAGCCGAGGCCGACACTGCCCCCGCCGACGACCAGCTCCGCCTCCTCGCCCGCCGCGAACGGCCGCAGCCCGCCGTCCGCCTCGCGCAGCAGCTCCGCGCCGGCGACGGCGCAGCCGATCGGCGGGTGCTCGGGCCAGGAAGCGGCCTCCCGGGGGTCCAGCCGGTACTGCGTGACCACGTGGGTCTCGCTGGGCCCGTACTCGTTGACCAGCGCGACCCCGGCGGCCGCGCAGAACTCCCGCACCTCGGAGTTGACGACCAGGCGCTCGCCCGCGACCGCGATCTCCCGCAAGTCGGGCATCGCGCCCGGTTCGAACACGGCGGCCGTGGCCAGCGCGTGCAGCCCCACCACCGGCAGGAACAGCCGGGCGACCCGGTGTGCGCGGATCACGTCCATCAGCGCGAAGGGGTCCTGGCGTTCCTCGTCGGAGACCACGACCAGCGCGGCCCCGGCCAGCCAGGTGGCGACGATCTCCTCATAGCCCACGTCGAAGCCGATGGAAGCCGCCTGGAGGGTGTGCGGCGGGCGGTCGTGGGCCCAGTTCCGTACGTGCCAGTCGCCGAGCGCGGCCAGCACCGAGGACGCCACGGCCACCGACTTGGGCTCACCGGTCGATCCGGAGGTGGGAATGACGTACCCGAGGATTCCCTCGCGCAGCTCCTCCAGCGGGGCGCCGCGCAGCTCGCCGAAGGCGACCTCGGCGGGGCCGAGCCCGGTCGGCGCGGTGTGGTCGGGACGGACCAGCAGGGCGCAGTGTCGGGCGATCCGGGCGGCCCGCGGCGTGGGCATGCCCGGGTCCACGCAGACCACGCCCACCCCCGCCCGCCAGGCGCCGAGCACGGCGGCGCACCGCTCCCAGGACCGTGCGCCGTGGACGGCGACCACGTCGTCGGGTCCCAGGCCCCGGGCGGCGAGCCCGCCCGCGATGTCGGCGGAGCGGCTGTCGAGTTCGCCGTAGGTGTGGGCGACGCCGCTGTCGACGACGGCGACCGCCGCGGGGTCGCGCCGGACGGCGCGGATCAGGGTCCGGACGAGCGAATGCCGTGGTCCGTGCGCCTCGTCGGCGTGCATGGACGTCCCTTCTGGGGTGGGTGCGGGGAGGGCAGGGAGGGGTGCGGGCGGGGCGAGGGGCTCAGTCACGCGATGCCGCGCCCTGCTCGTCGACCAGCGCCGCCAGCCGGTCGAGCCCGTCCTCGATCACGGCGGGATCCAAGGAGCTGCACGAAAGCCGCAGTTGGCGCCGGGCCCGCTCGTGGTCGCTGAAGTGGCGCATCGGCGTGAAGAGCACCCCGTGCCGGACGGCGGCCTCCTCGACCAGGGCGTCCGTCACCTCGAACGGCACGTCGAGAACGACGAAGAAGCCGCCCGCGGGGGCGATCCACCACACCCCGGGCACCCCGGCGAACCGCTGGTGCAGCCCGTCCAGCAGGGCGCGCAGGTTGCGCCGGTAGACCTCGATCTGGCGGCGGTTGGCCTCCAACAGGCTGCCGTCGTGCTCCAGCAGCATGCCGCCGACCAGCGCCTGCGTCACCGGCGGGGTGTTGACGGTCAGCATGCTCTTGGCCCGGGCCAGCTCGTCGGCCAGCAGCGCCGGGCCGCCCGCCCCGGTCACCCGCTGGTCCGCGACGGCGAAGCCCACCCGGGCGCCGGGGAAGCAGGTCTTGGCCAGCGAGCCCAGGTAGACGACCCGCTGCCCGGTGTCGAGGGCCTTCAACGTCGGAGGCCGGGAGCCGACCGTCATCCGGAAGTACCCGTACGGGTTGTCCTCCAGCAGCAGTATGTCCTCCTGCTCGGCGACCTCCAGCAGCGCGCGGCGCGACTGTGTCCCCAGGGAGTGGCCGCTCGGGTTGGAGAAGTCCGGTACCAGGTACAGCGCCCGGGGCCGCTCCCCGGCCGCGCGGACCTCGCGGATCCGCTTGCGTACCTGCTCCGGACGCACCCCGCGGGGGCCCTCGGGCACCGACCGCACCGGGAGGTCCAGTAGCCGGGCCGCGCCGGTCAGCCCGACGTACGTCGGGTCCAGGGCCAGCACCACGTCCCGCGGGCCGGCCTTCAGGGCACGCAGCACGAGCCACAGCGCCTCCTGCGCGCCCACCGTGACCAGGACGGCCTCCGGGGCGCAGACGATGCCCTCGTCCCGTTCGAGGTGATGGGCGATCAGCTCGTGCACGACGCCCTTGGTGCGGCCGTACTGGAACAGCTCCCGCCGCACCCCGGCCGCGTCGTAGCCCTTGTCTGAGGTGAGGTGCTGGATGTACGTGTCGAGGTAACGGTGCAGGTCGGACGGGTCGAAGAAGTCCTCCGTCGGCCGCCCGGGGGCGAAGGAGACCGCCTCGGGGAACCGTCCCGCGATCTCGTTGAGGAAGGTCATGGACAGCAGTGCGGGGTCCGCGAGGGACGCGTGCAGATCGGCCCGGTCCAGGGCCACGGCAGCGGGGGTCACCGGGCCGCCCCCAGCGCCGTCAGCCAGGGGGCGTCGGCGGGGGTGCCGCAGCCCGACAGCTCCATGGCGGAGCGCAGTTCGGCAGCCACCAGCTCCAGCACCCGGGACACGCCCGCCGCGCCGTCCGCAGCCAGACCCCACAGGACGGGCCGGCCCAGCAGCACCCCGTCCGCGCCGAGCGCCAGGGCCTTGAGGACATCGGTACCGCTGCGGATCCCGCTGTCCAGCAGCAGCCGGCAGGGCGGCGGGACCGCGTCCCGGACCGCGGACAGCATGTCCGCGCTGGCGACCGCGCCGTCGAGCTGGCGGCCGCCGTGGTTGGAGACGACGACGGCGTCCGCACCGGCGGCTGCCGCGGTCGCGGCGTCACCCGGATCGAGGATCCCCTTGACGATCAGGGGCAGTCCGGTCTGTTCCCGCAACCGGGCCAGGTCGTCCCAGCCCAGGGTGCGGGCGAAGGACTCGGCGGTGTGCTCCGCCACCGCGCACGTGCCGGCCCGGCGTTCGCCGGCCCGGCGGGTGGTGGCCGGGTCGAGGTGTGCGGCCGCCACGCCCGCCGGCAGGGCGAAGCCGTTGCGCAGGTCGCGCAGGCGCCGGCCCATCGAGGGGACGTCGACCGTGACCATCACCGCGGCACAGCCCGCGTGCTCGGCGCGCCGCACCAGTTCGGCGGTGAGCCCGGGGTCCCGCTGGCAGTACAGCTGGAACCAGGTGGTCCCGCCCAGCGCGGTGACCTCCTCCACCGGCACGCTGCTCAGCGTGCTCAGGGTGAACGGCACCCCGGCGGCCGCCGCCGCGCGGGCCGTGGCCAGCTCGCCCTCGGGGTGGAGCAGCCGCTGGTAGGCCATTGGCGCGACCGCCACGGGCAGGGCCGCCCGGCCGCCGGGGAGTTCGGCCGAGGTGTCGAGGGCCCCGGAACCCGACAGGACGCGGGGGACGAGGCGGATCCGGTCCAGGGCGGCCCGGTTGGCGGCCATGGTCAGCTCCTCGCCGCTGCCGCCCGCGATGAAGTCCCAGACCTCCGGCGGCAGGGCCCGGCGGGCGGGACCGGCGAAGTCCGCCAGCCGGACCGGGACCGGAGCGGTGTCGTGTCCGGCGCTCACCGCAGGACCTCTGTGGCGCCCAGCCGCTCGGCCTCGACGGCCTCGTACAGGGCCTTGATGTTGCCGTTGCCGAAGGTGCGGGCGCCGAACCGCTCGATCACCTCGTGGAAGAGGGTGCGGCGCGGATGGGTGGAGCGGGTGAAGATCTGGAAGAGCTGCCCGTCGTGGTCCTCGTCGACCAGGACGCTGGTGCGCTGGAGCTCCTGCGTGGAGTGCCGGGTCAGGTCGAGCCGGTCCGCGAGCATCGTGTAGTACGTGTCGGGGACGCTCAGGAACGTCACGCCGCGCTCGCGCAGCGCCCCGACCGCCCGGACCACGTCCCGGGAGGCGAAGGCGATGTGCTGGACCCCCGCGCCGCCGTGCTCGGCCAGGAACCGGTCGATCTGGCCCGGCTCCCGGGAGGTGTCGGGCTCGATCAGGGTCAGCGTGACCTCGCCGGAGGCGCTCTGCACCACCTTGGAGTCCATGGCCTGCGCGCCGACCCGGATGAGCTCCTGGAAGATCATGCGGAAGCCGAGGACGCGGGTGTAGAACTCCACGGTCCTGGTGAGTTCCCCGGCGGGCAGGCAGACCGCGAAGTGGTCCAACTCCTCCAGGAGTTCGCCCGCCGGGTCCGCTTCGGCGGCGTCCGGCAGCGGGGTGAAGCCCGGGGGCAGCCCGGCCGGGTCCGGCTCGACGAGGGTGTGCACGACGTCGCCGAAGCCGGCCAGCACGGCCCGGGTGCGGCCGTCGGAGTGCCGGCGCGGCACGGCCAGCGGGACCGCGCCGCGGGAGACCGCCTCGTCGAAGACGGCGGTCACGTCGGGCACGCTCAGCGCGATGTCGGCGACGCCGTCGCCGTGGGCCAGGACGTAGGCGGCGCCCGGGTGGTGCGGCGAGCGGGCCTGGGTCAGGACGAGGGAGATCCGGCCCTGGCGCAGGAGCAGGGACTCCGCGTCGGCGGACTCGGCGCGGGCGACCGCGCGGAAGCCGAAGCGGCCGGTCATCTCGGCGGCCGCCGACGCGAGGTCGGCGACGTAGGACTCGACGTGGCTGATGCCGAAGGCGGGGGAGAAGGTCATGGAGCTGCCGTTCTTCATGGGGCCGCCGTCCCTCGCGGGGCGGCGGACGTGGGGAGGACGGGGGTGGGGGCCGCAGCGGCCCCGGTCGTCAGGGAATCGATCCGAGCGGGCAGGTCCCGCCACACCTCCGGGGTGTAGAAGTGGCCGCCGGGCAGGACGTCGTGGCGGAACGGTCCGTCGGTCAGCGCCGCCCAACGTGGCGCCACGTCCTCGCCGATGACCGGGTCCGCGTCCCCGGAGAACACCTGGAGCGGGACAGCGGTCCGGGCGCCGGGGGTGTGGGTGAAGGTGTCCCGGGCGGCCAGGTCGGCCCGCATCAGCTCCACGGCCATCTCGGTCAGCTCGGGCTCGTCGAGGACGTGCCCGGGCAGCAGGCCGTGGGCGCGCATCCAGCCGAGCAACTCGTCGTCGTGCTGACCCCGGTCCAGGAACCGGTCCCGGTCGGTGACGCCGCGGTCCGGGGCGTTGCAGGCGGAGACGACCAGGGCGCGCGGCGCGGGCGCACCCGCGGCCGCGAGCCGTACGGTGACGTCGAAGGCCATCCAGCCGCCCATGCTGTGCCCGAACAGGATGTACGGGCCCTGCCCGGCCACCGCCGCGACCCCGGCGGCGGCGTCCGTCGCGAGCTCGTCCCAGGTCCGGGCGAACTCCTCGGCGAACCGCCCCTCCCGCCCCGGATAGCAGACGGCCACCAGGCCGGCGCCGTCCGGCAGGGCCGGGATCCAGTCGTGGAAGGTGGCGGTGCCGCCGCCACAGAAGCCGAGGCAGACCAGGGTGGGCGCGCCCTCCGCGGCCTCCTTCAGACGCACCGCGGTGGTGTCGAGGACGCTCACGCGAGCTCCCCGGCGGCGAGGGCGTGCACCGACCGCGCGTGCCGGGCCAGCTCTGCGAGGACGGGGAAGCGGTAGACGTCCGTGGTCCGCAGCGCGATCCCGGCGTTCTTCTTCAGCCGGGACACCACGCGCAGCGCCAGCAGCGAATGGCCGCCGAGCGCGAAGAAGTTCGCGTCCGCGTCGACGCCGTCCCGGCCGAGGACCTCGGCCCACACGCCCGCGATCAGCTCCTCCAGCGGGCCCTCGGGGGCGCGCCCGGAGGATTCCGACGCGGCCGCGGCGGCCGTCGGCAGCGGCGGCAGCGCCTCGGTGTCCACCTTGCCGTTCGGCGTCAGCGGGAGCGCGTCGAGCATGACGAGGACGGACGGGACGAAGTACGCGGGCAGGGCGGCCTCGCAGTGCCGGCGCAGCTCGGCGTCGGTCGCCCGGGCCCCGGGCGCCGGGACCCAGTACGCCGCGAGCAGGGTGTCGCCGTCCGGCCCGGTCCGGGCCACGGCGACGGCCGCCGCCACCGCCGCGTGGTCGCGCAGCCGGTCCTCCAGCTCGCCCGGCTCCACCCGGAAGCCGCGGACCTTGAGCTGCCGGTCGGTGCGGCGCAGGAACTCCAGGCCGGCGTCGGCCCGTCGGCGCACCAGGTCGCCCGTGCGGTACATCCGGCTGCCGTCGGCGGCGAAGGGGTCCGCGACGAACCGCGACGCGGTCAGGCCGGGCCGGCCGACGTAGCCGACGGCCACGCTGGGACCCGACAGGTAGAGCTCGCCGGTGGCGGCCGGCCGCAGCCGCTCGTCGAGGACGTGGGCGCGGACCCCGGGCAGCGGCTCGCCCAGGCGCGGGTCGTCGCCGGTGATCCGGGTCGCGGTGGCGTCGACGGTGCACTCGGTGGGGCCGTACAGGTTCCAGCCCTCCACGGTCGGGTCCTCGGCCAGCGCCCGCCACATCGGCGTCGGCACCGGCTCGCCGCCCAGCAGCAGCCGCAGCGGACGCCCGGGCCGCAGCCGCGGGCCGGTCAGCTGCCAGTGCGAGGGCGTGCAGTCGAGGTCGGTCACGCCGTGCGCGTCCAGCAGCGCGTCCAGCCGGGCAGGCTCCGTGCGGTCCTCGTCGTCCAGGACGACCAGGGTGTCCCCGCGGCACACACGGACCCACTGCTGCACGGACGCGTCGAAGGACAGGCTGGCGTTCCAGGCGACCACGCGGTGGCCGGACGGGTAGACGCCCCGCTCCTCCAGCCCCGCCACGAGGGCGGCGACGCTGCCGTGCGTGACCTCCACGCCCTTGGGCAGGCCGCTGGAGCCCGAGGTGTGGATGACGTAGGCGGCGGTGGCCGGGTGCCCGGCCCGGCCGGACGGCAGCGCGTCGGCCGGCACGACCGTGCCCGTGTCCGCCGGGTTCGCCGGGTCCGCCGCGGCCGTCTCCGGGTCCAGGACCGGCAGGCCCCCGGCCCACACGGCCCCGGCCCTCGCAACCACCGCACGCAGCCCGGCGTCGGCCGCAATGTGCGCGAGCCGCTCCCCGGGGTACGCCGGGTCCAGCGGGACGTAGGCCGCGCCGGCCCGCCACACCGCCAGCGGGACCGCGGCCCAACCCGTGCCGCGGGGCAGGCTCACGCCCACCCGGTCGCCCGGGCGGACACCGAACGCGCGCAGCGCCGCCGCCAGGCGGGCCGTGCGTCCGGCCAGCTCCTCGAAGGTCAGGGAACCGTCCGCGGCGTGCACCGCGGCCCGGTCGGGGAAGCACCGGACGGTCTCCATGAACCGCTCCACCAGGTTCAGAGGCTCAGCCACGGGACACCTCCGCCACGGTTCCGGCGCACGGGGCGACGGTCGGGGCGCAGTCCGCCACCGCAACCGGGTCGCCCATGGCGACGACGATCCGCCGGTCGCCGCGGAAGGGGTCACGGCCGTGCGCGGTCAGGACGTTGTCGACGATCAGCAGGTCCCCCGGCTGCCAGGCACGGCGTACGGTGGCCCCCTCGTAGGCGGCGTTGACGGCCGCCAGTTCCGCCTCGGTCAGCGGGACGCCGTCGCCCAGACCCGTGTCGAAGGGCAGCCCGTCTTGGCCGAGCTCGTCCAGCAGGACCTCACGCAGCTCCTCGTCCAGCGAGAAGCGGTTCCAGAACGCCATGTGGTTGAACCACACCTCGTCGCCGGTCCGCGGGTGGCGGACGATGCCCGGGCGCACCTGGCTGGTGCGCAGCGTGCCCGCGTCGTCGAAGGCGCAGGCGATGGCGTTCTCGGCGCAGTACGCCTCGACCTCCTCGCGGGCGCCGGCCCCGAAGGCGGATTGCCAGGCGACCGAGAGGTGCTCCGAGTAGGTGCGGGTCAGGACCCAGCCGGCGGAGCGCATCCGCTCGACCAGCGCGGCGGGGACCGAGCGCAACACCGCGCGGCAGTCGGTGACGGGGGTCGCGCCGCCCTCCTCGGGGGCGGTCAGGCAGCCGAAGAGCAGCAGGCCGGGGAAGGTCAGCGTGTAGCTGTTCTCATTGTGCGGACGGATCGCCTGCGCGGCGGGCAGGTCGGTGGAGGAGAAGACGCCCGAGCCGAAGTCGCTGCGGGGCGTGGCCTTCTCGCGGTACGGGGTGGCCCGGCGGACCAGTTCGTCGCGGACGACGGCGAAGTCGTCCACGCTGCGGACCGGCAGCCCGCTCACGTACACGGCGCCGAACCGGTCCAGTCCGGCGCGCAGTTCGGTACGGTGCTCGGCGAGCCAGTCCCGAGCTGCGGCCGCGTCGGTCAGCCCGGGGGCGCGGACGGTGGCCGGGGCGCCGGGCTCGATGAGCCAGTCGAGGACGCCGACGAAGGGGACGGCCCCGGCGGCTGCGGTGGGGTGCGGGCTCATGCGGCACCGCCCGCGGTCGGCGCCGGCGCGGCGTGACGGAGCTCCAGGGTGCAGCACTTGACGCTGCCGCCGCCCTTGAACAGCTCGGACAGGTCGACGCCGATCGGCGTGAAGCCGCGCTCGGCCAGCCGGTCGGCGAGCCCGCGGGCGGCCTCGGCGAGCAGCACGTTGCGCCCGTCGGAGAGCGCGTTCAGACCGAAGGCCTCGGCGTCCTCCTCCGTGGCCAGCAGAGCGTCCGGGTACAGCGCGCGCAGCACCGCCCGCGACTCGGCGGAGAAGGCACCGGGGAAGTACATGATCTCGTCGTCGTCGAGCACGGCGAGGGCGGTGTCCAGGTGGTAGAAGCGCGGGTCGACCAGGGTCAGGCCCACCACCGGGGCGCCGAGCACGCGCTCGGCCTCGGCGTGCGAACCCGGGTCGGTGCGGAAGCCGGTGCCCGCCAGGATCCGGGACCCGGCGACCAGGTAGTCGCCTTCGCCCTCGTTGACGTGCTCCGGGGCGACCACCTCGGCGTAGCCGTTGGCCTCGAACCAGGCCTGGTACGCGGGGGCTTCGGCGGCGCGCTCGGGGTGGCGGAAGCGGGCCATCAGGACGCGGTCGCCGAGCACGGTGGCACCGTTGGCCGAGTAGACCATGTCGGGCAGCCCCGGGAGCGGGTCGATCAGCTCGACCGTGTGCCCGAGCTCCTGGTAGAGGGCGTACAGCCGCTCCCACTGCAGGACGGCCAGGTCGGTGTCGGTCGGCTTGGCCGGGTCCATCCAGGGGTTGATGCGGTAGTCGACGGTGAAGTGGGACGGGCGGCACATCAGGTAGTGCCGGGGACGTGCGGTGCGCTGGACGGTCACGGGCTCAGACCTCCCCGAGCGCAGCGACCAGCGAGGCCGGGCGCAGATCGGTCCAGGTCACCTCGATGTGGTCCAGGCAGTCCTGGCGACCGGCCGGGCCGTGGGTGGCCGTCCAGCCGGCGGGCACCTCGATCGAGGCGGGCCACAGGGAGTGCTGGTTCTCCTGGTTGACGAGGACGAAGTAGCTGGCTTCGTCGTCCTCGAAGGGGTTGGTCACGGGTGCTCCTGTCAGGTGGTGGTGGGCGGTATCGCGCCGGGACGCGCGAGTCCGGTGGGTCCGGCGGCAAGGTGCCAGCCGTGGAAGGGGGAGGGGGGCGCCAGCGCGCGGCGGCAGATGGCCAGGGCGGCCTCCGCGGCGGTCGTCTCGGGCGTGGCCACGGTGAAGAGTCCGAGGTCCACGCCGTGCGGACCGCTCCGCACACTGATGTGCTCCAGTCGCTCCGCCGGGCGGGCCGCGCCCCACAGCAGGCGGAGCAGGCGGCCGTCGTCCGCGGGACCGGGCCCGGGCCCGGTCACGGTCACGGGCGGTACGAGGGAGACGAGGGTCAGCTCCACGCGACCGGGTCAGTCCCAGATGAGGCCCCGGGCGACCGCGCCCGGGGCGGCCGGGAGCTGTGCCGGGGCCGCCTGGACGCTGCCGGCCCCGGCCCCGGCCGCGACCGCACCCGCCGGTCCGCCGACGGCGAGCACGAGCGCGGCGTGGACGACGGCCGCGGCGAGCGCCACGGCGGCGGTGCGGACCGGACGGACGGCGGTGTGGACGCGAGAGGTCATGGAGGTGCCCTTATGGGGAGTGGGGAAGAGGTGCCGAGCGGCACGCCTCCATCCTGACCAGGGTGTTGACCTGGGGGAACGGGTTCAGGGGTGGCGGAAACGGCCAGGACGCTTTGTGACTGCGGCCCCCGCGGGCAGCCGGATCGAACCGCGTGGACGCGCGTGGAGGGCCCGTCTATGTCGCGTAGATGTCCGGCGGGCAGGCTGGTCGCAGATCGACGGGGGCGACCGCAAGCGAAGAGGGGGAACGATGTCCGCGGGGCTCGGCCTGGAGGAACTCGACCAGACGGTGTACGAGGAGATGCTCGCCCGGCCCGAACTGGGCCTGGCCGAATTGGCCGCCCGGCTCGGGGTGGAGCCCGACCGGGTCCGCGACTGCCTCGACCGGCTGTTCGCGCTGCGCCTGGTCCAGGCGTCCTTCGAGACGCCCGGCCGCTTCACCGCCGTCGACCCGGTCTTCGGGATGCAGCGGCTCCTGGACCAGCAGCACGAGGAACTGATGACCCGGCACCGGCAGGCCGCCGGCCACCAGCAGGCCCTGGTCCGGCTCCTCGCGGGCACCGGCTCCGGTGGTCGCCCGGCCGAGGGCGTCGAGCGGCTGGCCGGACTCGACGCCGTGCAGCGGCGGTTGGAGCGCCTGGCACTGGAGGCCAGGACCGAGGTGCTGACCCTCATGCCGGGCGGCCCCCAGTCCCCGGCCGCACTGGAGGCCGCCGAACGCAACGACGCCCTGGTGCTCGCCCGCGGGGTCGCGATCCGCACCATCGGGCTCGACCTCGTCCGGGAGGACCCGGGCACGCTGCGTTACAGCCGGGCGCTGCTCGCCGGCGGCGGGGCCTTCCGTACGGTCGCCGCGTTGCCGACCCGGATGGTGCTGGTCGACCGGACCCACGCCCTGCTGCCCATGGACCCGGCGGACAGCCGTCGGGGTGCGCTGTTCCTCTCCGCGCCCGGCGTGATCGCGCCGCTGGTCGCGCTCTTCGAGCGGGAGTGGGGCGCGGCCGTGCCGCTGGGCGCGGATCCGTCGGAGGCGCGGTACGTACCCACTGAGCAGGAGCGATCACTGCTGGGCCTGCTGGCCGAGGGGCACACCGACGAATCCGCCGCCGGACAGCTGCACATCTCGGCCCGTACCGCGCGGCGGATCATGGCCTCGCTGATCGAACGGCTGGGCGCGCGCAGTCGTTTCGAGGCCGGGCTGCGCGCGGCCCGCCTCGGCTGGGTGTGACCCGGAACCGGTCACTCCGAACCGCCGTGCGGACCCGGCCGGGCCGCCGCCGCGCCTGCGCGACCCATTCCGATGGCATGGTCATGTGAACCGCTTAGGATGACGCTCCGTACATCGGCGGGCCAGTACGACTGGAGACCGACCGCCGGGTGGAGCTGTGCGCGTGCACAGGGGGAACTCGTGGAATTCTTCGTGCTCGGATCCGTGGGGATGTCCCACGGGGGACCGGCGCTCACTTGCGGACCGCCGCAGCAGCAGGCGGCCCTCGCCGTCCTGGCGCTCCGGGCGGGCCATGTCGTGCCGCTGCACGAACTGACCGCCGCGGTATGGGGCGAGTCCGCTCCGGACTCCGCGGTGATGATCCTGCGGACCTACGTCTGGCGGCTGCGCAAGCTCCTGGAGAAGACCGGCGCCCAGGTCCTGGAGTCCGCGAACGACGGCTACCGGCTCGCCGTACCGCCGGGCTCGGTCGACGCCGTACGGGCCGAGGAGCTGGCCGCGAAGGCCGCGCGCGCCCACGCGGCCGGGGAGCCGGAGCGCTGCGCCGAAGCCCTGACCGAGGCCGGGGCCCTGTGGCGGGGCGAGCCGCTGGCCGGGGTGCCGGGGCCGTTCGCCGAGAGCCAGCGCTCACGCCTGGCGGAGCTGCGGCTGCACCTGTTGGAGGAGCGCCTCGGGACGGACCTGCTCCTCGGGCGGCACGAGCGGGCCGTCCCCGAGCTCACCGCCCTCATCCGCGACGAACCGCTGCGGGAGCGTCCGTACGGGCTCCTGATGCGCGCGCTGTACGCCGCGGGGCGGCAGGGCGACGCCCTCGCCGTCTTCGGCCGGGCCCGCGAGGTGCTGGCCGACGAACTCGGCCTGGACCCGGGCCCCGAGCTCCGCTCCCTGCACGCCCGCGTCCTGGCGGGAGACCCGGCTCTGCTGCCTGCCGCCGCGACCCGGGCCGCCGGACCCGAGGCGCGGCGCGGGCCGGCGGCCGCCGTGCCCACCGGTGTGCCCGGGGCCTTCGCGCCTCCGCGAGTCCCCGAGCAGTCGGGTGCCGGCCAAGCCCGGGTCGACGCCGGGCCACCGAGCGGGGGCGCCGAAACGTCCTACGCCGAACCGGGGCGGGCCGGGTACCTCCGGCCCGCCCAACTGCCGGCCGACATAGCCGACTTCTGCGGCCGGACTGCTGAACTCGCGGTCCTCGCCGACGCCCTGGGCGACCCGGCCCGCACTGCCCTGGCCGTCGCCGCCGTGAGCGGGATGGGCGGCATCGGCAAGAGCGCCCTGGCCCTGCGGGTCGCGCACCACGTCAAGGACGCCTACCCCGACGGCCAGCTCTACGCCGACCTCCGCGGGACCGGCAGCGACCCCGCCGACCCCGGCACCGTCCTGGCCAGCCTGCTCGGAAGCCTCGGCGTGCCCCGCCGCGAGGTGCCGCCCTCGACGGAGGACCGCGCCCGGCTCTTCCGCACCGTCATGGACGGCCGCCGACTGCTCCTGCTGCTCGACGACGCCCGGGACATCTCCCAGGTCAAACCGCTGCTCCCGGGTGCCGCCGGCTGCGCCGTGGTCGTCACCAGCCGGGCCCGCCTGGGCGGGCTGCTGTCGGGACGCCACGTCCAGCTCGCGGAGTTCACGCCGGAGGAGGCGCTCGGGCTGCTGAGGCAGATCGTCGGCGCCGACCGGGTGGACCGGGAGGAGGAGGCCTCGGCCGCGCTGGTCGCGGCCTGCGCCCGGCTGCCGCTGGCGGTCCGCATCGTCGCCGCCCGCCTCGCCGCCCGGCCCGGATGGACCGTCGCGCACCTGCTGGCGCGGCTCGCCGAAGAGCGGCGGCGGCTGACCGAGCTGCGGGCCGACGACCTGGCCGTCGCGGCGGTCTTCGAGCTGGGCCACCGCCAGCTGACCGGGCCCCAGGCCGGCGTGTTCCGCCGGCTCGCCCCCGTTTCCAGACCCGGGATCGGGCTCGCCGCGGCGGCCGCGGCCCTGGACCTGGCCGAGCCGGATGCCGAAGAGCTGCTCGAAGCCCTGGTGGACGCCGCCCTGCTCGAATCACCGGAGCCGGGCCGCTACCGCCACCACGAGCTGGGCCGGGACTTCGCGCTCAACCTGCCCACCCCGGCCGGTGAGGCCGGCCCGCCGGTGCAGCACCGCCTCCTGCACCACCTGCTGGGCATGGCGGCCGAGGCCTTCCAGCGGATGATCCCCGGGGACCCGGTCCACCGCTCGATCGTCGCGGCGGCGGCCGAACCGGGGGCGGGGCGGCTCGCGGACCTGACCGAGGCCCGCGCCTGGGTCGTCGCGGAGTTCGACTGCGCGCTGCACACCGTCCAGCTGGTGGTGCGGCGGCCGGACGCCGCGGACCCGGAGGAGCTGACGATGGCCGCCGACCTGCTGGTCGCGCTCAGCTCGTTCGGGCAGGACATCCCGTACGCGCGGATCACGCAGACCGCCGCCGAACTGGCCCGGGCCGCGACCCTGCGCGGCAACGACCGCGCGGCCGGCCGCGCCCACTTCCTCACCGGGAACGCGGCGCTCCAGGCCACCGACCTGGGCCGGGCCCGGGCAGCCGCCGAGCTGGCCGTACGGGCCTGCCGCCGGGCGGGCGACCGGGCGATCCTGCAGCAGGCGTACAACGACCTCGGGGTGATCGCCCAGTTCGAGCACCGCTTCGGCGAGGCCTCCGCGTGCTTCGACGAGGCACTCGTCCTGGCGCGGGAGCAGGGCCACCGCTCGGGCGCCCTGACGATCACCCTCAACGCCGCCCTGGCCCGCGTCCGCGGTGGCCGGGCGGCCGAGGCGCTGCCCGCCTGCGAGGAGGCCCTGCAGGCGCTGCGGGAGATGGCCGACGACCACGGGGTCGCCCACGCGCTGTGCGTGCGCGGACAGGCCCTGCACGAGCTCGGCCGGCTGGACGAGGCGCTGGCCGCGTACGGGGAGTGCCGCGACCTGTGCGACGCGGCCCGGATCCCGGGTCAGCGGGCACAGGCCGACTACCGCAGCGCCCGGACGCTGAGCGACCTGGGCCGGACCGGGGAGGCGCTGGAGGCCTCCGCCCGGGCCGTGGCCCATCTGCGCACGGTGCCGGGCCGGGGCCGGGACCGCGGCTACGCCCTGCTGATCCACGCCCGGGTCTGCCTGGCAGCGGGCCGGCGCGAGGAGGGGCTGCGGTACGCGACCGAGGCGTGGGAGGTCTTCGAGCGGTCAGGCCTCCCGGAGGCCGCGGAGGCCCGCACCCTGCTGGAGCCGCGCGCGGCGGTCACGCCTTGCTGTTGAACTCGTTGTGATCCAGGCGCGGTCGGGGGATGGTGGCGTCGTCGGCCGAGACGCTCGTGCTGCGGTCCGCCGTGAGGGCGGGGGCTCCGGCGGTGGCACCGACGGCGAGCAGCGCCAGGAGCACGGCGGGGACGGCGAGGGCCAGACGGCGCGTGACGGTGCGGGTGTGCGGCACGGTGGATCCTGTCTGTTCGTCCAGGTGCCGTGTGCGGCCCCTGGCTGGCTTGCGGGTTGTTCTGCCGAGGAGGCTCGCAGCCGTCCATCTACGTTTCATATACGCCGCCGACGGCCGCCTGCCGTGGCGGCGGACCGTCCTCCGACGTGCAGTCGGACACCGCTGATCGACACGGCCCGTACCGGTGTCGCCCTGCTGGAGCGCCTCGGCGGTGAGGGGCGTGAGCCGGGCTCGGGGGCGGCGCCCCGAGCCTTTGGGCGAGCCGGCCGGGTGGCGGCCGTTCGTCACCGGGCGGACGGCGGGCGCACCCGCGCAGCTGTCCGCGCAAGGGCCTGCGGCCGTGCACCCCGCACCAGGCGGGCGGCGCGGCGCCGACGGTGTCCCGCGTGGCGTCGCCGGTGGTGAGCGGGCGGGCGAGGCCGGAGTCCGTCGGGTCGCAGCGGGCGCGCCGGCCCGGACACGGGTACCGCCCCCGCCCGGGCCGGCGCCGCAGCCGGCGTCCGCGTGCGCCCGCAGGGGCGCCGCGGGGCGCCCGCAGCGGCCTGACCGGCGCATTAGGGCTGCTGTACGAGCGCTCCACCGGGAGCGGGAAGCACCCCCGGGAAGTTCGCCAACTGGCGGTCCGCGGCGGGATGGCGGGGTCTAGCGTGGGTATTCGGTGATCAACACCGGGCCCCGGGAACGCTGGGGGCCGGGCCCCACGTACCGAGGACGCCGATGTCCGGACCCCGCGCCGCCCGCCACGCCCCGTCGAGACATGCCGCCCCCGGTCCCGGCCGGCAGATACGTCCCCAGCTGGTACGCGCCGCCCTCCTGCCCACCCTCGCCGCCGCGCTCAGCGGCGCCGCCGCGGTGATCTTCACCCTCCAGCTCGGTGGCGGCGCCGGCGAGCGTGACGCCCGGCTCTGGCCGGTGCTCACGGGCTGCGGCCTGCTCACGATCGGCGCCCTCGCCGCCGCCCTGCTCGGCGCGCAGCGCGCGGCCAAGGCCGTACGGGACCGGTGCGAAGCGCTGCGCCGCTCCAGTGTGCGCGGCCGCCAGGAACTGAGGGCGGCCGCCGACCGGCTGGAGCGGGGCGAGGCGGCGCCGCGACCGGTCCGGGGCGGGCCGAACGCACCGCTCACCGGGGGCGACCCGGCCGGGGTGGACGAGTTCTGGCTGCTCTCCCAGGAACTGCGCGGCGCCCGGGAACAGGCCCACACGGCCCTGGTACGGCTGGCCGGTCCCGTCACCCCGTCCGACAGCGACCGCAAGGTCGAGGTCTTCGTCAACCTCGCGCGCCGGCTCCAGTCCCTCGTGCACCGCGAGATCTCGCTGCTGGACGGCCTGGAGGACACGGTCGAGGACCCGGACCTGCTCAGGGAGCTCTTCCACGTCGACCACCTCGCCACCCGGATCCGCCGCCACGCCGAGAACCTCGCCGTGCTCGGAGGCGCCGCCTCCCGCCGCCAGTGGACCCGGCCGATCGACCTGAGCGAGGTGCTCCGCTCCTCGGTCGCCGAGGTCGAGCAGTACACGCGGGTCAAGGTCGTGCCGCCGGCGGGCGGCACCGTACGCGGACACGCCGTCGCCGACGTCGTGCACCTGCTGGCCGAACTCGTCGAGAACGCCACGGTGTTCTCCGCCCCCGACACCGATGTGGTGCTGCGCGCCGAGCGGGTCACCGCCGGGATCGCAGTCGAGGTGGAAGACCGGGGACTGGGCATGCCGGCCGAGGAACAGCAGCGGATGAACGCCCTGCTCGGGGATCCCGACCAGGTCAGCGTCCGGAGCCTGCTCGCGGACGGGCGGATCGGCCTGTACGTCGTCGCGGCGCTGGCCCGCCGGCACGGGATCGCCGTCGAACTCAAGTCGAACATCTACGGCGGCGTCCTGGCGGTGCTGGTGCTGCCGCAGGAGCTGCTGGGCGCGGCCGAGCCCGCCGACGTGGCCGGGGGCTCGCGGGTGACGCCGCCGCTGGAGCCGGCGCGGATGCCGCTGCCCCGTCGCGCGGAGCAGGCCGTCCCGGCTCCCCGCTCCGAACCCCGCCCTTCGGAGCCCGCCGCCTCGACCGCGACTGCTGCCGCACCGCCGGCCTGGTCACAGCCCGGGCCCGTCACCGGACGGGAGCCCGGGGCGGCGGCGGGACCCGTGCCGCAGGCGCCGGCCGCAGCCGACCGGGAGCCCGCCCCCGCGGCGGACGTGCGGTCGGCTCCCGCCGGTGGGCCGCCGGGTGCTCCCGGCACCGGCACCGCGACAGCTGCGTGGGGCGTGTCCCAGCCCCCGTCCGCGTCCCGGCCGGGCACCGGGTCGGTGCCTGCGGTCGAGCGGCCGTGTGCGCCGGTGATGGATGCGGGGAACGCGTCCGACACCGGGCCCGGGGCGGGGCACGGACCGGAGGCACCGACGGCAGTCGGCCGCCCGGATGCCCGGCCCGCAGTCCCGGCCCAGCTCGGCGGCCCGGACGTACGGGGCGCCGGCGACGGGGCCGCGGGCGAGCGGCCGGAGTTGCCGCGGCGCCGAGCCCAGCAGCACCTCGCGCCCCAGCTGCGCGTCGCCCCGGACCCGCGGTGCCCCGCGGACGCAGGGCAGCCCGTACCCGATCCCGGCCTCATGGCCGCCTTCCGGCGGGGCTTCGGCCTGGGGCAGTCGGAGAACCAGGCATGACCCCCACCCCCAGCACCCCCACCCCCAGCACCCCCACCCCCAGCACCCCCACCCCCAGCACCCCCGGCAAGGAGCGCACCACCATGGGCGGCGAAATGGCGACCGAGACCGGCAGCCGGCTCTCGGACCTCGAATGGCTGCTCAGCGGCCTGGTCCAACGCGTGCCGTACACCCGCAGCGCCGTACTCCTCACCGCCGATGGGCTCGTGACCTGTGTGCACGGCCTGGACCACGACAGCGCCGACCATCTCGCGGCCCTGGCCTGTGGCCTCTACTCACTCGGCCGCAGTGCCGGCGCACGCTTCAGCGACGGGGCAGGGGTGCGGCAGGTCGTCGTCGAGCTCGATACCGCGCTCCTCTTCGTCTCCGCAGCCGGGTCCGGTACCTGCCTGGCCGTCCTCGCCGACCGCGAAGCCGACGCCGGTGTCCTCGGCTACGAGATGGCGATGCTGGTCAAGAGCGTCCGTCCCTACCTCGCGGCCGAGCCCCGGCGGCCCGCCGCGAACGCGGAGCGATGAGGGCCCACGGCAGGGGGGTGCACAGGGCCTGTGGCGGATACGGGAAGGGGCGGGACACACCGTGGCTCGACGACTCGGCGGGGCGGGTGGTGCGCCCGTACACCGCCAGCGGCGGCCGGACCAGACCGGGGATCGCGCTCGACCTGCTGTCGCTGATGAGCGCGACCGGCGTACGCCCGCGCGTCCCGCTCGGGCCCGAGCACACCCTCGCGCTGAGGTGGTGCGCCGGTGCCGCGGCGGTCACCGTCGCCGAGCTCGCGGGCCAGCTGCGGCTCCCCGCCGCGGTGGTCAAGGTACTGCTGTCCGATCTCATGGAATGCGGAGCCGTGACGGCGCAGCCGCCGCGGTTCCCGGGTGGAGGCACGCATGCCGCCGATGACCAGTTCCTCCTCCTGGCGGTCCTCGATGGCCTACGCCGACGGCTGTGACGCCCCCGTGACGCTGAAGGTCCTGGTCGCGGGGGGCTTCGGGGCGGGGAAGACCACCTTCGTGGGCGCGGTGAGCGAGATCGAGCCGCTGAGCACCGAGGAACTGCTCAGCGACGTCGGCATCGGCACCGACCCGCTGCACGGGGTCGAGGCCAAGGCCACGACGACCGTCGCGCTCGACTTCGGCCGGATCGCTCTGGACGGGCGTCACGTGCTCTACCTCTTCGGCATGCCCGGCCAGCACCGCTTCTGGTTCCTGTGGGAGGAACTGTGCGCGGGCGCGCTCGGCGCGGTGGTGCTCGCGGACACCCGCCGCCTCGCCGACTGCTTCCCGGCAGTGGACTTCTTCGAACGGCGCGGGATCGGCTTCATCGTCGCCGTGAACGAGTTCGACGGCTGCCACCGCTACACCCCCGACGAGGTTCGAGACGCGGTGGGCCTGGGGCCCGAGGTACCGGTCGTACCGTGCGACGCACGCCTGACCACGTCCGGGACGGTGACACTCGCCGCCCTGGTCCGCCACCTGCTGTGCACGTCCGCAGACCGATCGCCCGCGGCGGCATCGATGACACCAGCGACGACCGCCACGACGACAGGGCCGAAAGAACCGGGGGAAACGTGATGCCCTCCTACGAACCGACCGGGCGCCTGCTGCTCACGCCCGTCGACCGGGAGGCGCCGGCGCGAGCCGTCCGCCTGCGTGAACTGGGCCTGGGGGAGCGGGTGGACCCCGAACTGGACGCCTTCGCCCGCCGTGTGGCGGACGTCCTCGCGGCCCCCTGCGCGGGGGTGAACTTCGTCGGCGAGGAGCGCCAGTTCTTCGCGGGCCTGCACCACGTGCCCGACGCCCCCGGGAGCACCTACCCGGCGCGGGTCCTGGCCCGCGATCACGGCTACTGCCCGCACGTGGTGGTACGCAGGCGCGCGCTGGTACTGGAGGACGTGCGCGACTTCGCCCGCTTCGCCTGCAACCCGGTGGTGGACGAGAGCGGGGTCCGCTCCTACCTGGGGGCGCCGCTGACCGACCGGCGCGGGATCGTCCTGGGCACGGTGTGCGTGGTGGACACGGTCCCGCGGCGGTGGGGGACGGAGGGACTCGTCGCCGCGAAGGGGCTGGCGGCGGAGCTGGTGGCCCTGCTGCACGAACGGGAGGACCGGCGCGCGTGAGCCCCGAAGCGCCTGGTCGCAGCCCATCCGGAGCCGCTCGCCGGCACCGGCCGCCCTGATCGCGCACCGGTGGCGGAAAGGCGCGCGCGACCACCCACGGAAATGCGGTATCGTTCTCATGCGCGTTCGGCCAGGGGAAACCCCAGGTCAGCGGGCATCGGGACGTGGCGCAGCTTGGTAGCGCACTTGACTGGGGGTCAAGGGGTCGCAGGTTCAAATCCTGTCGTCCCGACTCGAAGGAGTCGCAGGTCAGAGGCCGTTTCCGCCACAAGGCGGAAACGGCCTCCGCCGTTGGTGATCATTCGAGAACCGGCGCCGCCCCGCTCGGCGGCCTTCAGGCCCGCTTCGAAGCGGCTCGTGGCGCCGAGGCGTTCCCTGATCGAGGCCATGTGGCGGCTGACGGTGCGTGACGAGATGCCGAGGTGGTTGCCCGGCGCCGTCGTCGGTGAGGCCGCCGGCAAGGAGACGCGCTGATACCCGCCAGTGACGCGTTCGCCGGAACTCTTCCAGTGGCCCCGCCCCTCGACCGGCAGCATAGGTCCGGCCGCGCCAGCCGGCGCGATCACTCAGGAACAGATCATCGCCCGGGCGCACGACGGGATCAGCAACGCCGTTCCGGACAGCCAGTCGCTCGCTCGGAAGGACAGCACGGTCGGTGGACCGTACCGCGCGGACTGCTCCGGGTTCATCTCGATGGCGAGGGGCCTGAAGGACAGCCTGGATACCGGACCCTTCCCGATATCTCGACCGTCACCGCCTCGCCAATGACTGGGTGAGCAATGGTGCCTGGCAAGGGCCCTCCGGCCTGGGCGGCACCAGCCGCTGACCCCCACCCGGCACCCACCTCGGATGAGGTCGCATTTCAGGGGCCGTTCCAGAGCGATCTGGAACGGCCCCTGAGCGCTGTGCGCGGTGTCAGGACGCGTGGTGAGGGGTGTCGGGGATCCAGGAGCCGTGGAGGCCCGCGGTGACGCGGTGGGGGAGGTGGACGGTCGCGACGGTGCCCAAGCCGGTGGCATCGAGCACCAGGAGCTGCGAGGCGTCCTGCTTGATGTCGGAGACGACGGTGAGGAGGTAGCCGTCGTCCTCGTTGGTGGCGCCCGCGGCGGGGACGAAGACCGCTTCGGCGGGGAGGCGGGCGTCGCCGACCTGGTGAATGCGGCGGGCGCCGGTGGTGCGGTCGTACTTGACCAGCCCGTAGCCGCCCAGGCCGTTCTCGTCGGGGAAGGCGACGGCGTACTGGTAGCGGTTCTCGACGCCGAGGTAGTCCTCGTTGAGCGTGGGGAACTCGATGGGGAGGTCGTCGATGATGCGCTCGTCGACGGTGCCGGCGGCCATGTCGATGGTCCAACGGCGGGTGTAGGAGCGGGAGACGGGTTCGCTGCCGCGGCCGGGGGCACCGGTCCACCAGTTCCAGGAGAGGCGGAAGCCCTCGCGGTCGACGGTGGGGCCCTCCAGGACGATGCGGCCCTGGCCGTCTTCGTAGGCGTTGGAGACGTGGAGCATGTTGCCCGGCTCGATGGAGTACCAGCGGATGTGCCGGTGTCCGTCGGTGCCGCGGGGCATCACGCCGATCCGGGAGGGCTGCCGGTCGCTCCAGCCGTAGGGGATGCCGGAGTGTTCGGCGGGGTCGAAGGTGACGTTGCCCTCGATGAAGACGACATGGCGCCGGGTGAGGGCGAAGTCGTGCTTGAGGGAGGCGGTGGCTCCGGGTACCTCGGCGGTGTGGACGAGGGCGCCCTCGGCATCGGCGACGTGATAGGTGAGGTACGGGGGGAAGGGGGACGAGGCGAAGAAGTGGAGTTCCCCGGTGACCGGGTCCTCCTTGGGGTGCGCGGTCATGGCGGTGCGGAGCTTGCCGTCGAAGTCGTAGGCGCCGATGGTGCCGAGTTCCCCGTCGAGTTCGAAGGGGAGATTGGCCTCGCACAGGGCGAGGAGCCGGCCGGCGTGCTCGATGATGTGGGTGCCGGCGGCGCTGGCGGTGAGGTCGGGGCCCTTCTCGGTCATGTAGGGGGCGCCGTCGAGGGCGGGGGTGTGGACCCAGCGGTTGCGGTACCACTCGGCGCGGCCGTCCCGCAGGCGGATGCCGTGGACCATGCCGCTGCCCTTGAACCAGTGGGTGGGGGTGACACCGGGCTTGGGGTTGTGGCTGTTGCGCAGCAGCCGCCCGGACAACTCCGGCGGCAGGGTGCCCTCGACCGTGAGACCGGTGGCCGTGACCTCCTCCGCGACAGGAGTGAAGTGGCCGGTCAGATAGGGCGGGTTCACAGTGGTCATGACGCGATCTCTTTCCTGGGGGCGAGTGGGGCGGCAGCCGTCGTCCCGGCCCGGCTGCGCCGGGCGGGTGAGGAGGTGCGCGGGACCGGCCGCGGCCGGCGGTCGGCCGGCGCGTCCGGCTGCGTGCCGCGTTCGTGGTACACAGCCTCGCGTCGGCCGGTGTCCACCCTCCAGCCCCGGCCGGGACGAGGCGTGTCCACTGCTGTCCGTACCTGTCCACCCCGTCCTGCCGGACCTCCCCCGTGCTGTGGCCGCAAAGGTGTGCCGGCTCGCGGCCCCCGGTGCGGCGCAGCGCACGGCGGAGGATCCCACCTCGTCCTCGACGTCCTCGCGCGGTCCGACAACGCGGCGAGATGCCGTGCCGGGGGCCGTGAGGCGGTGAACCCTTCCGGTCACAGCGCTAGCGCGGGCCCTGCAGCTCCCGTTGCCACAGGGCTTCGCAGAGCAGGTCCAGGCCCTGGCGCAGATGGCGGCGGTAGGTGCCGTACGGCAGCCCCAGGCGGCGGGCCGCGCCCTCCTGGGTCGGGACACCGGAGAGGTACCCGGCGGTGAGGGCCTCGCGGGCGCGCACCCCGCGCGGGTCACGGGCCAGGTCGTCGACGGCCTGCCGCAGCAGCGTGCGCAGCTCCTCCACGGGATCGTCGAGGTCGGCCGCGAGCCGCGTGCGCATCAGGACGCAGGCGGCGAAGGCCTTCGGGTCGCGCCAGTGCGCCAGCGCCTCGCGCACGGCCTGGTCGAAAGCGGTGCGCGAGACGGCCGACGGCGCGGCCGGGGCCGGTGCGTCGGGGGTCGATATGAAGCGCAGGAGCCACGTCTCCACGGGGACCTCGCGCCAGTCGACGCCGAACAGCCCGTAGGTGTGCTCGCCGACCCGGGGGCGCTCCCCGGTGTCGCGCAGGGTGCCCTCGACCCGTTCGGCCCAGGTTTCGGCGTCCTGGAAGACGGCGAAGCCGAAGGCTCGGCCGCGGGCCCGGGCGGCCTCCGCCTGGGCCCGGGAGCTGCTCAGATCGATGACGCGGGACGGTACCTGGTAGCGCTCGGGGTAGACCGAGAAGCGGCTGATCCCGATGTGCTCGCCGGGGCTCACCGGTGCCGTGGCGTCGGTGTGGCGCCACGCGGCCGCGACCACGGGGTCGGTGGCGAGGTCCTCCGGGTCGGGCGGGGCCGGCAGGGCCAGCCGGGCCGTGAAGGCGACGATCCGGCCCGTGTCCACGAGGCGGTAGACGCTGAAGGCCTGCGGCTGGCGCCGCACCCAGTAGCGCACCAGTTCCGCCGAGGCAGGCCCCTCGGTCTCCTCGGCCATCCGCAGGACGACGTCCACGTCGTCCGGGTGCAGCGGACGGTCGTGCAGCTCCTCGTCGCGGGACCAGGTGCGCAGCCGGGAGAGGGTCTCGCCCTCCCGGAAGAGGTAGAAGAGCTCGTCGGTGACGGTCCACACCCGCTCCTCGGGCGCTTCCCGCAGCAGGCGCAGGTATTCGTCCGCCAGGCGCCCCCGAATCGCCTCGAAGGCATTGGGGGCGCGCCAGCGCAGGTCGGCGGCGAGCGTCTCGCGGGCGGCGTCGTGCGGGTGGAGTCCCCGGTGCGTGGACTCCATGAACGGCAGGTCCCTGAGCCAGGAGAACAGCAGGTGGGCGTCCTCGTCGGGCAGTACGGAGGACAACAGTTCCTCGGACGTCGAGTGGGCCTGCGCCGCCACCTCCAGGGCGCGGCGGTGGGCGGCGGTGGGGACCTCGCCGATCAGCCCCGCCAGCAGGGTGCGCAGGACGTCCGCCGACGGCGCCCAGATCTCCTCCCGGGCGCAGCCCGCCGACCCCGCCGCGGCGGCGAGGGACAGGGCGAGCGGGTTGCCGCCGGCGAAGCGCAGCACCCGGTCGTGTAGTTCCGGCCGGATCCGTGCAGCGACCAGCAGGCTGCCGGCCTGCTCCTCGGAGAACGGCTCCAGTTCGGTCACGTGCAGGAGCCGGGACCAGGCCGGGTCGGCCGTCCACTGGGGCTGCGGAGCGCGCCGTCCGGCGAGGACGACCAGGGTTTCGTCCGCGGCGCGGGGCAGGAAGTGGTGCCACAGCCAGCTCTCCAGCCACTGGCAGTGGTCGAAGGAGTCCACGAACAGGACCGTGCCCGGTACGTCGAGGAACGGCCCGGCGGCGTGCTCGAAGTCGCCCGGGTCCCGGCTGACGAAGCGGCCGTCGAGTTCGACGAGCAGCCGGCCCGCCGCGCGCGCGTGGTCGGCCAGCCGCCTGAGCAGCGTGGACTTCCCGATGCCGCCCGGCCCGCACACGTAGAACGCGAACGGGGCCTGCGCATCACCGGCCAACGCCCGGCCGAAGAGGTCGAGTTCCTCGTCCCGGCCGATGAAGGCCCGCACTCGGGCCCGGCTGAGTCTTTCCCCTACGGACACCATGGTCGTTTCCCTCTCCTTGCTCCACACCGACGCTCTGCGTGCCCACTGCAGGGAGAGCGCTCTCTTCCGTTCCGGTTTCCCCCGTCGGAGCCCCTGACAGAGCTCCTGTTCAGCTCACTTGACGCTGCCGAGGTTGCCGTCGTCGGGGTGCCCGGTCACCAGGAGGGTGGTCTCCTCGACGCACTGGAACCGGCCGTCGGGGGCCAAGCGGGCGAAGAGGTAGACCTCGGTGCGGGAGGTGCGTCCGTTGTGCTGGGTCAGGGTGACGGTGTGGCGGTCGGCGTAGCGGGGGCCGTCGCGGAGTTCGTCGTGGACCTCGATCCCACCGCTGAGCACCAGGGTGCGCAGGCGCGCCATGTGCTGGACGAAGGAGGCGCGGTCGCTCCACACGCCGTCGGTGCGCTGGCGGTAGTCGGGGGTGAAGTGCCGGTCGACGGCTTCGTCGAGGTCGAGACCCGGCGTGAACAGCAGGTCGTTGAGGGCTCTGGTGATGTCGGTCGGTCTCATCGTCGTCTCCGCTTGGGGGATGGGGCAACGGGCTTTCGGGGCCGGGAGTACGGTGGCTGCCGGTCCCGGCCGGAACCGCCCTGCCAGTGCCACGGCCGCGGCGGTCCACCGGGTCGCGGCGCCCCGGCGAACCCTGCCGGTCACCGCACTAGACGGCCGTCAGTCGCGGCGGGTTCCACTTCCCCGCACGGGAGTGAAGTCCAGCGACAGGGAGGCCGGTCCCCGGGTGTACAGGCCCGTCTCTCGGTAGCGGAACCCGGGGCTGTAGCGGACCTCGTCCAGCAGGGGCAGGAGCATCGCGGCGACGGTCTCGATCTCGGCACGCGCGAAGGCCGCGCCGACGCACTGGTGGAGCCCGCTTCCGAACGCCAGGTGCTGGGCGGCCGCGGTGAACGACCGGGCCGTACCCAGGTCCGCGCGGTGGATGTCGAAGGAGTCCGGGTCGGCGAACGCGTCCGGATCGCGGTTGGCCGCGCCGATCATGCAGAAGACGGTGGCGCCCGCCGGGACGGTGGTCCCCGCGAACACGGCGTCCTGCGCCGTCTGTCGGGGGATGAGCTGGACGGGCGGGGTCAGGCGCAGGGTCTCCGCGATCGCCGCGGCCAGCAGTTCCGGGTCCCGGCGGACCTGCGCCATCTGCTCGGGGTGGTCGATCAGGTGCTTGAAGAGCAGGGCGATGGTCTTGTCCGCGGGTTCCGCGGCTGCGACCAGCACGTTGATGATCAGCGCGGTGACGTCGCGATCGCTCATGGTGATGCCGTCGAACTCCGCGGTGCACAGCTTCGATATCAGGTCCTGGCCGGGCCGGCGGCGCCGCTGCCGGATGACCGGGGCGAGGTGGGCCTCCAGTCGCTCCGCGCAGTCCAGGCAGTGCCGTCGGCGCTCCGGGGTCAGGGCCAGGCCGGTGACGAACTCGGCGACCCCGCTGTGCCAGCGGGCCACCTGCTGCCAGTCGGCCCTGTCCAGGCCGAGGACGTCCAGGGCGACGTGCACGGCGAAGGGCTTGCCGAAGTCGCCGACCAGGTCGATCCGGCCCTGCGGGAGGAACGGGGCGATGAGTTCGGCGGCGTTGGCGCGGATGGCGCGTATCTGGTCCTGGAGGGCGGAGCCGGTGAACGCGCGCACGACGATCTTCCGCTTCGCCGTGTGCTCCGCGCCGGTCATCTGGGCGAGGACCCGCCCGCGCATCACGGGCTCGGCGCGTACCTGGAGCATCTCGGTGGTGAACGCCTCCTGGTCGGTCAGCACCCGCTTCACGTCCTGGTGACGGGAGAGGAAGTAGCCGTCGATCGTCGGCTCGTAGTGCACCGGGACCCGCTCCCTGAGGTGCGCGAAGAAGCGTTCGGGTGCGGCGTCGAACGCGTCGGACAGCACGCTGAAGGGCGGGATCGCCAGGGGCATGTTCGGACTGCCTCTCGAAGGTGCTCGTGGTGCGGTGCGGTGCGGTGGGGAGGGGGCGGGGTGACGGGCGCGCCCGGACATCCGACCACGGCTCGTTCTTCGCATGGGAATTCGACGGATGGTACCCATGTCGCACGAACGGCCGGTCACCCCGGTCCCCGGTGCGCCTCGACCCGCGCCGGGCCGGCAGACGCGGGCGGAGGGGCGTGCCGGACGCGCCGCCGCCGCCACGCCCCTCCGCCGGACGGGCCCTGTACCTAGTGCCGTTGCGCCATCACGGCGTGCCGGGAGGCCCGGCCGGCCGGACCCTGCGCGGACTCCCCCTCGCGGCGCGGCCGCGCCGCGGGCGCCCGCAGCCGGGACAGGTTCGTGCTCACCCTCGCCGCCGCACGGACCACGGCCTCGCCCAGGAGCGCGATCCGTTTGCCGTCCAGTGCCGACGCCGCCACGGCGGCCACCACGTGCCCGGTGTCGGAGAACACCGGAGCCGCCACGCACGACAGCGCGCTCACGCACTGCCCGTACTGGAAGGCCATGCCCTGTTCCCTGACCCGTACCGCCTCCCGCGACCACGCGGCCCGCGACCACCCCGGCGGCGGGCCCGCCTCCCGGGCCGACGCCGTCAGGACCAGCTCGGCCGCGCTCCCCGGCGGCAGAACCGCGCCGGGATGCAGCGCGAACGCCTCGTCCACCTCGCTGCGCGTGCTCCCGACCACGAGGGCGTTGCCCGCCTCGGGGACCGACAGGCTGACCCCGAGCCTGCCACCGCCGACCGCGGCGAGTTCACGCAGGGGCCGCGCCGACGCCGCCCGCAGCGCCCGCGCCGGATGCCACGCCTGCCCCAGCCGGAACGTCCTCGGCCCCAGCCGATAGCGGCCCGAGACGCTCTGCACCGCGCCGAGCGCGACCAACTGCCCGAGCAGCCGGTGCGCCGTGGCCTTCGGCAGTTCGGCGTCCGCCGCCAGTTTGGTCAGACCTACCTCGTCGCCGTGCGCGAGCACTTCCATGAGCGCGAACGCGCCCTCCAGTACACCCCGCCCCTCAGTGCCGGATCTGGCCATGAGCGGAACCCCCTTTCGTACGGACGACATCGGTCGGATGGTGTCCGTAACTCCCCGTTCGTCCCGGCTCATCAGCAGGAACGGTGGTACCGCCCTCCGCTTCCGCCGGTCCGTTGAACGGACCCGATCATTGCCCGCAACACCGCGATCGCGCCAGGGTGTTGTCACCCAGGGACGGGCGGAACGACCCTCAAGGGGCCCGGGAAGCGCGTCCACCAGGAGCGACAAAGGAGGATCCGATGAGCGCGATCAAGACCAGCGCCAAGCAGTTCAAGTACGTCATGGGTGCCATGACGGCCGTCTTCTTCGGTTCTTGCTCTTCCAGCTGACGCAGATGCGGGGGGTGGGGGCGGCGCGCCGCCCCCACCCCTCTTCTTCACGCCTGAGAGGAGGCACGAGTGCTGGAGACCGGTGTCCGGCAGGTCCGGGTCGCGATGGCCATGGTGTTCGGCCGGAAGCTGAACGTACGGGCCGTGGAGCGTCTGGTCGCCGATGCCCTCGCCACGCTGGAGGAGTTCGGTTCCCTCGGCGACGACGTCGACGAACTGGCGGACGGCCCGTTCGCCGACCCGGACGAGCGGCGCGACCTGCAGAACCGCGCGCTCCAGCGGACCGTGCGCCGACTGGCCGAGCGCTCGCCCTTCTACCGGGAGCGGCTCGCCGGCATCGACCTCGGCGCACTGACCACCGAGACGCTCACCCGGATCCCGGTGACCCGCAAGGCCGACCTGATCGAGCGCCCGGCGGACTTCCTGTGCAGCGCGCCCTACCTGGCCACCCAGACGACCGGCACCACCGGCCGTCCCGTGCAGATATGGCTCTCCCGCTACGAGATGGAGCTATGGCCCGCGCTGATCGCCCTGTCCGTGGTGCTGCGCGGCGACATTCGCCCCGGCGACCGGATGCAGATCAACCTCAGCTCCCGGGCGACGGCGGCCGTACAGGAGGACGTCGAGGTCTGCCGGCTCGTCGGAGCCTCCTGCCACGTGGTCGGCCAGGTACCGCCCGAGGAGTCCGTCGAGCACCTGCTCGGCGGCAGCGGCCCCCGCCCCACCCTGCTCACCGGCAACCCCAGCTACCTGGCCCGGATGCTCACAGCGGCCCGCCGACGCGGATACGGGCCGGACGACTTCGGTCTGCGGGCGATCTACGCGGGCGGCGAGATCGTCTCGCCCGCCTTCGTGAACGCCCTGCGCGAGACCTTCGGCGCCGAAACCATCGGTGACAACTTCGGCATGACCGAACTCCTGCCGGTCGGCGGCCGCACCTGCAGCCGGCGCCACCTCCACATCGACCCCAACATGGGCTACACCGAGGTACTCGGCCTGGACACGGGCGAGCCCGTCGGCCCGGGACAGCTCGGCGAACTGACCGTCACGCCGTACTACCCCTACCGGGAGTGCATGCCCGTGCTGCGGTACAACACCGGTGACGTGGTGCGCACCCTGGAGGGCGAACCGGACTGCGAACTGGCCGCCGTGCCCGCCGTCTCGCAGATCCTCGGCAAGGCGGGCACCCTGCTGCGCACCGCCGATGCGGTCGTCACGCCGCGCGACGTGGTGGAGGCCCTGGACGGCACCCCGGGCATGCCGTGGCCGCTGCGCCACCGGGCCGAGGTCGGGGCCGACGGCCGCCTCCACGTGGAGGTCGCCTCGCGGACCGCGACGAAGGGCGAGGTGGCCGGGCGGCTGCTGGCCCGCGGCATCGAGGCACGCGTCACCGTCCTGCCGCTGGACGACGAGGAGGCCGCACGCCGCTTCCCCCTCCGCTGCGACCTGGCGGAGCACACCTTCACCCGGAGCCACGCATGACGGTCTTCTTCCAGCTCGCGGTCACCGCGGCCCTCGCCCTCGCGGTCGTCACCGGCGCCATCGCGTACTTCCGCTCCGTCCGCACCGCGAGGCCGCCCGTCGGCGTCTTCAACGGCCGGGACATCTTCATGATGATGGGCTTCGTCCTCGCGCTGCCCTACGTCTACCTCGCGCTGCCGGGCGGCGTCCTGCCCTGCGTGCTCGCCCTGGTCTTCGCCGGCGGACTGTCCGTCGGCTACCAGCCGATCATCGGCAACGGCCGGCTGCGCTGGGCGCTGATCGTGCTGCTGATCGCGAGCGTGCTCGTCGCCCACCTGTCCTTCGGCGAGACCGCGCCGCCGTACTGGGTGGCCAACAGCGCCGTCGTCGGCCTGGTCGTCGTCTCCGCCACGAACATCAACGTCCAGGGCGGCATGCGGTTGAAGAACGTGGCGTGGTTCCTGCTCGCCCTCGCTGCCTACGACGCCTTCTTCGCCTGGGTCGTCCCGCTGACCCAGGAGCTCGCCGATGCCGTCCAGGGCTACCCGTACGCGCCGGCCGCGGGCCTGCGCATCGGTGAGGACTTCGGTGCCGTCATCGGCATGGGCGACCTGCTGGCCTACGCCCTGTTCACCACCACCGCCTACAAGGCGTACGGGAAGTGGGGGCTGCGGGCCGGGGCCGCACTCGTGGTGCTCTTCGGCGCGGTGGCGCCGGTGGCCGCCCTGCACCTGATCGCGGCGGCCACCGGCGACGACCCCGGCATCGTCCCCGCCCAGGTGTTCTTCGGCCCGGCGGCCTTCGTCGCCTACCAGGTCCTGCGGCGCCGAGGACCGGAGCGCCGGATGGCCGACCTCGCCTTCGGCCGGGAGCGCGCGGACGCCCCGCGGCGGACCCCGGTACGCGCCGGAGCCCGCCCGGCGGCCTGAGCGGGCGGGCGGCGCGACCACCGCGCGGCCGCCTACCCGCGCCAGATCTTCTCGTACGCCTCCCGGTAGCCCCGGGGGTCCCAGGACGTGGCGCCGCCGCTGTTGTCGGCCGTGACGACGTGGACGGGGGCGACGTAGCCGCTGGCGGGCCGGCCCGCGAAGGCGCGGTTGAACTCGTCGACGATCTGCCAGCCCTGCTGCGTCAGCGGCTCCGGAACGGTGGCGGCCTGGTACTGCCGGCCGTTGATGCGCTGGAAGGCGGACGGATCGCCGTCGCCGGCGCCGATGTTGGCGGGCGGACCGCCGCCGGGCTTCCCGGCGGCCCGCAGGGCCGGGGCGGCGTCGGCGAAGTAGAGGTCGTTGATGGCGACCGAGTGGGTCCACTTCTTCCCGAAGCGGGACAGGAGGGAAGAGACCTCCTGAGGGGTGCGCCGGCTCGCGTCCGGGATCGGGATGTTCTCGTACGCCAGGAGTTCCACGCCGGGGCAGTCGGCCAGACGCTGCCGGATCAGGTCGGCCTTCGTCCGGGCGAACGGGATCGAGTCGTCGGTGAAGAGGACGGCGCCGGCCCTGCCGTCGGAGTGGGCGATGATCCAGTCCGCACTGATCCTCGCCACGTCCCGCACCTTCGTGGTGATGTTGGTGAACAGTGGCGGGTTCGTGCTCGGGCCCGGAGAGTCCAGTGCGTGCCAGCCGACGAGCGGGATCCCCGCTGCCTCGGCGCGCGCCACCTGACGGGAGGTCGGACGGGGGTCGAACCCGCCGATGACGATGCCCGACGGCTTGAGGGTGACGGCCTGGCTCAGCGCCGCCTGGATGCCGGCCGGGCTGCCCTGCCCGTCGATCACCCGGACCTGCCAGCCGATGGCCCCGGCGGCCTCCTGGAGGCCCCGCGCGACGCCCGCGACGCCCGGATTGGTCATGGTCTGCGCCACGTAGACGATGCTCTTGCCGGGGACCGCGGCAGGGCCGGACGTGGGGCCGGTCCACGCGCTGTCGGTCCTCTCGGCCTCGCGGACACCGGTCCGAGCCTGCTGGGCGACGGCCGGGCAGCCCGCGGCCGAGGGGCCGGTGGTGCCGGGCCGGCCGCCGCCGCATCCGGCGACGGCCGCGGTGGCCAGGGCTGCGGCGGCGAGAAGGGCCATGCGGTGGTTGGGGTACACGGTGCTCCTGATGCTCGGTGCGCTGCGAGGTGGTCTCAGGGGGTGTCCTGCCGGCCGTGCCGGGCCCGCGCGGCCCCGCCGGTCGTGGTGGCGCCGCTGCGCAGCCGGCGGCGGGCGGAATAGCCGGCCAGGCCGACCGCGATGAGCAGGGTGGCGCCGTTGAACAGCGGGGTCGCCCAGAACTGCGCGCCGAGCTGGCCGATCCCGGCGAGTCCCACGGCGAGGACGCTCACGGCGACGAGCGTCCCCAGGGCGTTGGCGCGGCCCGGTGTGATCGCGGTAGAGCCGAGCAGGGCGCCGACGAAGGCGGGCAGCAGGTAGTCCAGGCCGACGCTCGGGTTGCCGATCTGCTGCTGGGCCGCGAGGAGGACCCCGGCGAAACCGGTGATCAGGCCGGAGGCGGCGAAGGCGACGACGGAGTAGCGGTGCGTGGGGATGCCGAGGATCGCGGCTGCCCTGGGGTTGGAGCCGATGACGTACAGGTACCGGCCGAGCGGGAGCCGTTCCAGCAGCACCCAGAGGACGGCGACGAGGGCGAGCACGTAGAAGGCGGGGAGCGGCAGCCCGAGGAACGTGGAGTCGTACAGGGCGGTGAAGGCGGCCGGGAGGCCTTCGGGGCCCGGCACGATGCGGCTCCCGCCGGTGATCCAGCCGGTGGCCGCGTACATGATGCTCCCGGTGCCCAGGGTGGCGATGAGGGAGTCGATGCGCGCGAACTCGACGATGATCCCGTTCACGACGCCGGCCAGCGCCCCGCCCACGACGACCGTGAGGCAGGCGAGCTGCCAGGGCCAGTGTTCGTCGACGATCAGGTGCAACACCATGACGTGCGCCAGCCCCAGGCCGTAGCCGATGGACAGGTCGAACCGGCCGGCCGCGATCGGGACCGTCACTCCGAGCGCGAGGATGGCGGGGATCGACTGGTTGGACAGGATCGAGGAGACGTTGTCCCGCGTCGGGAAGGTGGCCGGTAGGACGAGGGAGAAGACCAGGAAGAGCAGGACCGTCAGGGTCAGCAGTCCGTAGGTGCCGATGAAGTGGGCGCGACGGAGGCTCACCGGTCCGTGCCGTTTCCGGTGATCGCGGGCAGGTCGGAGGCGGTGCGCGTGAGTTCGGTGACGTTCAGGGTGCCGCCCGCCAGCTCGGCCACCACCCGGCCGCGGCCGAAGACCAGCGCGCGGTGGCAGAGGCCGGCGACCTCCTCGGCGTCGGTGGAGACGAGCAGGACCGCGAGGCCGGCCGCGGCGGCCTCGCCGAGAATTCGGTGGATCGCCGCTTTCGCCCCGACGTCCACGCTGGCGGTCGGCTCCTCCAGGATCAGCAGGCGAAGGCTCCCCCGCAGCCAGCGGCCGACCACCACCTTCTGCTGGTTGCCGCCGGACAGGGTGGCGAGGGGCACCTCGCTGTCGCGGGGGCGCACCGAGAACCGTTCGATGAGGGCACGGGCCTCCGCTCGCTCGCGTCGCGGGCCGGTCCAGCGCCACCACGGCACACCGGCGGCCCGCGGGTTGGCCAGGAAGTTCTCCCGGACGCTCAGCTCGGCTGCGCAGCCTTCCTCCTGACGGTTTCCCGCCACGAAGCCGACACCGGAGCGGAGGGCCGCGGCGACCGTGTGCGGCCGGTACGGGCGGCCGTCGAGCAGCGCCCGGCCGCCGAGGAGCGGAAGCACGCCGGCGAGGGCGCGGCCCAGGTGCATGTGGCCGGCACCGGTCAGGCCCACCATGCCCAGGATCTCCCCTTCCCGCAGGTCGAGGGTGACGGGCCCGGTACGGGCGGTGGAGACGCGGTCGAGGCGCAGGACGGCCGGGCGCGGGTCGGCGGCGGGGGCCGCGCGTGCCGGTGCGGCGCCCGCCGCGGCCAGGGGTGCGCGGCGGGCCGGCTCGTGGCCCACGATGTCGCGTACCAGGCGCGCCGGGGAGTACGGGGCGAGCGGCCCGTGGCTGACGAGGCGGCCGTCGCGCAGGACGGCGAAGGTGTCGGCGACCTCGTACACCTCGTCGAGCCGGTGGCTGACGTACAGGACGCCGTGCCCGCGGTCGCGCAGGGTGTGCAGGACGCCGAAGAGTCGGGCGCAGTCGGCCGTGGGGAGGGTGGCGGTCGGCTCGTCGAGGACGACCAGCCGGGCCCGTCCGGCCAGCGCACGGGCGATGGCCACGAGGGAGCGCTCGGCCGGGGCGAGGTCGGCGATCCGGGCCTCGGCGTCCAGGTGGCCGGCCACGATCCCCAGGGCCTCGTCGCAGCGCTCCCGCGCCCGCCGCCATGAGATCAGCCCGTGGCGCAGGGGGTAGCCGGTGCCCAGAGCGACGTTCTCGGCGACGGTCATCCACTCCACGAGACCCAGGTCCTGGTGGATGAAGGACATGTGGCGCAGGGCGGCCTCGGAGGGGACTGGGTGTCCGGCCACCGTCACCTCGCCCGCGTCCGCGTGGTGGACCCCGGCGAGCACCTTGATGAGGGTGGACTTTCCGGCCCCGTTGGGCCCGAGCAGGGCGAGGACGCTGCCGCTGTGGAGGTCGAGGTCGACCGAGTCCAGGGCGAGGGTGCCGCCGAACCGCTTCGAGAGACCGCGCACCCGGACAAGGGGTTCGCCGCCGGGCCGCGAGGGCGGGCTCATCGAGGTGACGGGAGTGTCATGCACGGACTTCTCCGGGGCCGCCTGGGGAGGTCTTGCTGTGATGCGGAACAGTCAGGATGCTACGTGGCTATTTCGCTCATGTCCGATATTCCCGGTCATGCCGCGTCCAGGGCGCACTCGGCCCAGATGACCTTGCCGTGGGGGGTGTACCGGGTGCCCCAGGCCTGCGAGAGCTGTGCGACGAGGAACAGGCCGCGTCCGCCCTCGTCCGTGCCGGCGGCCCGCCGAAGGTGCGGGGCGGTGTTGCTGCCGTCGGAGACCTCGCAGATCAGGGCCCGGTCGTGGATCAGCCGCACCCGGATGGGCTCGCTGCCGTACCGGACCGCGTTCGTGACCAGCTCGCTGAGCACCAGCTCGGCGGCGAAACCGAGTTCGTCCAGCCCCCACGCGGCGAGCTGCCGTGTCGCGGCGCCCCGGATGCCGGAGACGAGGGACGGGTCCGGGGACAGGTCCCACGTGGCGATCCGGTCGGCGGGCACGGTACGGGTGCGGGCGACGAGCAGCGCGATGTCGTCATCCGGGTGGTCGGGGGCCACGGCCTCGATGACGGCCCGGCAGGTGTCCTGCGGGTTCCGGTCCGGGTGGGACAGCGCGTGGCGCAGCCGGTCGAGCGCCACGTCGACGTCGCGGTGGCGGCCGTCCACGAGCCCGTCGGTGTAGAGGACCAGCGTGCTGTGTTCGGGGAGCCGGAACTCGGCGGTCTCGAAGGGCAGGCCGCCCAGGCCCAGGGGCGGTCCGGCGGGCAGCTCGGGAAAGGCCACGGCGCCGTCGGGGTGGACCAGTGCGGGCGGGGGGTGGCCCGCCCGGGCCATCGTGCACACCCGCGACGTGGGGTCGTAGACGGCGTAGAGGCAGGTGGCCCCGACGATGCCGGTGCTGCCGGTGGCGCTCGCATCGTCCTCCTCCCGGTCCAGCCGCACCAGCAGGTTGTCCAGATGGGTGAGCAGCTCGTCCGGGGCCAGTTCCAGCTCGGCGAAGTTGCGTGCGGCGATGCGCAGCCGGCCCATCGTCGCGGCGGCGTGCACCCCGTGCCCGACGACGTCCCCCACGAGCAGGGCGACCCGGGTGCCGGAGAGGGGGATGACGTCGAACCAGTCGCCGCCCACCCCGGACTCGGCGGGCTGGTAGTGGTGGGCGACCTCCACGGCACCCTGTTCGGGGAGGGCGCGCGGGAGCAGGCTGCGCTGCAGGGCCAGGGCCAGGGTGTGCTCGCGGGTGTAGCGGCGGGCGTTGTCGATGCAGAGGGCGGCGCGGGCCGCTAGTTCCCGGGCCAGCCGGGTGTCGTCGTCCCCGAAGGGGGCCGGGTCCTGGGAGCGGTAGAAGGTGGCGATCCCGAGGAGCACGCCGCGGGCGAGCAGGGGGACGCAGATCATGGAGTGGATGTGGTGCGCCAGGATTCCCCGGGCATGGTCGAGGCCGGGGATCATCCAGCCCGGGGTGGTGGCCTGGAGGCCCGTCTCCAGAACGGCCGGCTCGCCCTCGAGGCAGCGCATGTGCGGGGTGCCGGGGTCCAGCCGCACCTGATGGCCGACGGGATGGAAGGGGCAGTCGTCGCGGATGCCGTGGACCACCGTGCGGCGCAGGTCGGCCCCCGGGTCGGCGGACTCCTCACCGCGCAGGACGGCTCCGGGCAGGTCGACCGTGACGTAGTCGGCCAGGCGCGGCACGGCGGTCTCGGCCAGTTCCCAGGCGGTGCGGCTCACGTCCAGGGTGCTGCCGATCCGGCTGCTGGCCTCGGCCAGCAGCTCCAGTCGGCGGCGCGCGGCGACGGCGTACTTGCCCACCTCGGGCTCGCCCACCAGCACCAGGCCCCGGACCGCGCCGGGCGGGTGGGACGCGTCGTGCGGGTCGGCCGTGCCGGCGCTCCCGGAGTCCGCGGACCCGGCGTCGGCCGGGCCGGCGAGGTGCCAGGACAGCGATTCGGCGCGTTCCGTCGCGGCGAGGGCCAGGGCCCCGAGAGCGGAAGCGGTGGGCTTCGAGGCGGCGAGGTGGTGCGCCGGCGGGGAGTCCCCGGTGAGCACGGCCTCGACGACCACGCCCTCCACGCCGGAGGCGCTGGTGACCGGGCTGCTCAAGAGGGTGACGGCCCGTCCGTGGGACAGGGGGACCTCGACCGCGGCCCTCTGGGGGGTGCAGATGAGATCCGTCGCCTTCTCCTTGAGGACCATCTGGTCCTGCCGGTCGAGCCCGCCGCCGGTGAACTCCTCCAGTCCGATCAGCCGCCCGTCGTCGGCGCCGGGTTCCTCGCCGCCGGTGCGCAGCCTGGCCCCGAGATAGGTCCGCAGCAGGGCGCGCTCGCGCTCCGAACCCTGCTCCACGAGGCGGTGCTCGATGGACTCCGCCGCCCGGCGGACCAGGACGGCCAGGGCCGGGTCCTCGTAGCTGCGCGGGTATCCGAAGCAGAGGACGCCGACGACGTGGCCGCTGAACTGGTCGCGGATCGGAGTCGCCGAGCAGGCGTTCGACTGAGACCGCTCGGCGAAGTGCTCGGCGCCGTAGACCTGGCACAGCCGCCGCTCGGCGAGCGCGAGGCCGATGCCGTTGGTGCCCGCGTAACGCTCGGCGAAGACGAAGCCGGGGACGCTCTGGATCGGCGGCAGCCGGCCGGCGAGGGCGGGCTCCCCGAACCGGCGCTGCAGCACCGTCCCGTTCCCGTCGGCGAGCGAGATGTTCATCTGGCTGCCCGAGAACCTGGTCTGAAGCTGGTCGAGGACCGGCACGGCGGCCCGTACGAGCCGGCTGTCGGGGTCGAAGTCATCGGTGTACGGGAGGTCCGCCTGCTCGGGCGAGAGCCCCAGCATCCGGCTGCGCCGCCACGAGTTCAGGATGGGGCCGCGGACGCTGCCCTCGACGGACTCGCCCAGCAGGAACCGCTCACGGGGGCGTACGGGGCTGATCCGGCCTCCCGTGACTCCCATCTGCACCACTTCCCCTTGCCGAGCCGCCTACCGCGCCGGGACGTTCGCACGGGGCGAATGCTTTTCGAGTATATTCCTCCGCTTTTAAATCAATAGGGCGGCGAGGATCCGCTCTTGCAGCGTGGCCCTTCCCCGCGGGCCCGCTACCCCACGGGCCCGCCACCTCACAGGACCGCCACCGGGTTGACCGGCGAGCCCGTCCCGCCCGGCACCCGCAGGGGCGACACGACGATCATGAACTCATGCCTGCCCGCCTCGGCGCAGGCGGCGGACAGGGCCTCCAGGTCCAGGTTGTCCAGGAGCGGCACCCCCATGGCCGCGACGGCCAGCGCGTGGACGGGGGAGTGCACGCCCTCCACCGGTGAGGGGCGCACGTCGCTGTCTCCGTCGGCGCCGAGCAGGGCGATCGCGCGCCCGGCCAGCAACGGCACGGCGTCCACGTGGAAGCCCGCGCTCGCGGTGCCGGTGTCCCAGGGACCCCGCTCGCGGCGCCTGCGGAAGCGGCCGGAACGCAGCAGTACCGCGCAGCCCTCGTCGATCGTCACCCCGAGCGCCCGCTCCGCGGTGACGAGGTCCCGCGCGCGGACCGCGTGGCCCGGCTCCAGCCAGGCGGCGCCCAGGACGGCCGGCAGATCCAGGAGCACACCCTTGGTGACCAGCGGGCCGAGCGCCTCCACCGAACCGAAACGGGCGCCCCCGGCGTCCACGGACTCCCGCGCCGGGCGGCCGTCGTAGAGCCGCCCCCGATAGGCGACGTGGGACAGCGCGTCCAGGTGGCTCACGGCCTTGCCGTGGTAGTCGGCGGCGATGAAGTCCTTGTGCGTGGCCGGCTCCGGAGCCTCCACATCGCCGAGGTCGGACATGTAGTGCAGGGCCGGCCTGCTGTTGTCCGGCCCCGCGCGGGTGTCCCACGGCAGGCCCAGCTGCACCGTCGTGCCGGACCGTACCAGGGCGGCGGCCCGCCGCACGTGGTCCCCGGTGACCCGGTTCCACGCGCCGCGGTCGGCCGCGGACCACGTGCCCCAGGTCCTGACCGAGGCGAACAGGTCATCGAACTCGGCGCGCGACACCGTGGGCCCGTCGCGGCCGGGGCGGGCGCCGGGCGGGGCGGCGGGTTCGTCCGCGGGACCGTTGCTCATCTGCTGCCCACCTGTCGTTTGCTGCCCACCCGTCGCTCCTCGGCTGATCCGATCCGGTCGAAGCCGGAGCGGAGCGGCTCGCGCCCCTCTGCTCCTGTGCGCGTAGGCAAGGACTTCCCCGCGGGGCTGCCGGGCCATGCCCGGGACGCCGCAAGGTCGGCCGTACGGCGGCGCGACCGGCGGGGGCGGGGGCGGTGCCGGCGGCGCGTGCCGGCCGCGGCGAGTGGCGGCGAGGACCACCGGCGGCGCAGTCTGTAAGCATGCGGGTGCCCATCCGGCCTTCTCCGGGACCGGGAGGCGGCGGCCACCACCAGGTCCTCTTCGTCGTCGCGAAGTGCGTGCCCTTCGCGATCGCGCTCCTGGTGCTGGCCATCGAGTTCACGCCCGCACACGTTCTCTACACAGGCCCCTTCCTGGTCGCCACGCCCGCGCTGGCCGCGGTGACGATGGGCCCCGCGGGCACCCTGGCCGCGGCCGGCCTGGCCGTGGCCGTGAGCGTGGCCACGGCCACGTACAACCACGCCTGGGGCAGTCAGCAGGTCTACAGCAACTTCATCGCCCTCTTCCTGGTGGCGCTGGCCAGCGCCACCACCAGCCGGATGGCCCGGGCGCGCAGCGCGAACGAGCTGAGCCAGGTCCGGCGGATTGCCTCGGCAGCCCAGAGGGTCCTGCTGCGGCCCGTCCCCGAGCGGCTGGGCCCGCTCCGCGCGGCCAGCCTGTACGTGGCGGCCGAGAAGGGCGCGCAGATCGGCGGGGACCTGTACGAGGCCATGGAGACCCGGTACGGGATCCGGATGATCGTGGGCGACGTCCGGGGGAAGGGCCTGCCCGCCGTACGCACGGCCGCGGCCGTGCTGGGCGCCTTCCGGGAGGCCGTGCACTACGAGCACGATCTGGTCGACGTCGTCAGGCACTGCGAGGCGGCCTTGCGCCGGGACGCCGCCGTGCCGGGCGCGGTCGACGAGGAGGCGCTCGTGGAGGGGTTCGTGACCGCGGTGGTGGCCCAGGTGCCGGACGGGCACGTGGTCGAGGTGGTCAACCGCGGCCATCCGCCGCCGCTGCTGCTGCGCGACGGAAGGGTCAGGGCACTCATGCCCGGAACGCCGCTGCCGCCGCTGGGCCTCGGCGAGTTCATCGCCGGCCCTCCCGGCACCAGGGAAAGCTACCCCTTCCTGCCCGGCGACCGCCTGCTGCTGCACACCGACGGCGTCAATGAGGCCCGCGACCGGGAGAACGCGTTCTTCGCCCTCCCCGAGGCCGTCGAGGCGATGCCCGACCGCAGCCCCCGGGAGTTCCTGGACCGGCTGTGCCAGGCGCTGGTCCGGCACGCCGAGGGCCGGCTGGAGGACGACGTCGCGATGATCCTCGTCGACCGTGTCGACGAGGACGAGGGGCCGTCCCGGTGACCCGCGTGCGGTGGCTCCTGGTGCGCGGCGAACGCGGCAATCCCGCGACGCGCCTGGACGACCGGCGCCCGGACGGCTCGCCGTGGTCCTGGGGCAACGAGGCCCGGCCGCTGGTCCACGGCGCCCCGTACTTCGCCGAGCTCCTGGCGGCGGTCGAGGCGATGCACGCGGGCGACCTGCTGCTGTTCACCGACTGGCGCGGCGACCCCGACGAGCGGCTCGACGGCCCCGGCAGCGAGATCGGCACGGTCCTGTGCCGGGCGGCCCGGCGCGGCGTCCTGGTCAAGGGCCTGCTGTGGCGTTCCCACCTGGACGGCCTCCACTTCAGCCAGGAGGAGAACCGACGCTTCGGCGAGGAGATCGCCCGGGCCGGCGGCGAATGCCTGCTCGACATGCGCGTCCGGCCCGGCGGCTCCCACCACCAGAAGCTGGTGGTGCTGCGCCACCCGGGCCGCCCCGAGCGGGACGTCGCGTACGTGGGAGGCATCGACCTGTGCCACAACCGCAACGACGATGCCGAGCACCGCGGCGACCGCCAGTCGCTGCCCCTGGCCGCCGCCTACGGGCCGCATCCGCCATGGCACGACGTCCAGCTGGCCCTGCGCGGACCGGTCGTCGGTGATGTCGAGGCCGTCTTCCGCGAGCGCTGGGAGGACCCGGCGCCGCTGAGCCGAAGCCCGCTCACCCGGCTGCGCGAGCTGGCACACCGCGAGGACGTCAGTGCGGACCCACTGCCGCCGCAGGCACCCGATCCGGAGCCCTGCGGCACCCACACGGTGCAGCTGCTGCGGACGTACCCGAACCGCCTGCTCCTTGGCTATCCCTTCGCCCCCGACGGCGAGCGGAGCATCGCCCGCGGCTACCTCAAGTCGCTGCGGCGGGCGCGGGCGCTGGTCTACCTGGAGGACCAGTACCTGTGGTCGACGCGGGTGGTGGCCGGATTCGCCGCGGCGCTGCGCCGGCAGCCGGGGCTGCGGATGGTCGCCGTCGTCCCCGCCTTCCCCGACCAGGACGGGCGGCTCACCCTGCCGATGAACCTGATCGGGCGCATCGACGCGCTGGCCGAGCTGCGCCGGGCCGGCGGCGACCGGGTCGCGGTGTACGGGCTGGAGAACCATGCCGGAACCCCCGTCTACGTCCACGCCAAGGTGTGCGTGATCGACGACGTATGGGCCTGCGTCGGGTCCGACAACATCAACCTCCGCTCGTGGACGCACGACTCCGAACTGGGCTGCGCCGTCCACGACGAGAGCGCGGACCGGCGCGCTCCGCGCGACCCGGGAGGCCTGGGCGACGGAGCCCGCGTCTTCGCCCGGGAGCTGCGCCTGAAGCTCATGCGCGAGCATCTCGACCTCGCCGACCCGGACCTGGCCCGCGACCCGGAGGCGGCTGCGGACACGGCCGCGGACACGGCTGCAGACGGGGACGGCGCGGACCGTCGGTCGTCCGTGCAGGAGTCGCTGTGCGACCCCGCCGAGGCCTTCGAGGCCTTCCGGGCGGCCGCCGCGGCGCTCGACGCCTGGCACGCGGGCGGCTGTCGGGGCCCCCGTCCGCCCGGTCGGCTGCGCCGCTACGTCCCGCCGGACCATCTGCCCGCGGGGCAGTGGGCGGTGGCCCGCCTGCTGCACCGCGCCCTGGCCGACCCCGACGGCCGCCCGATGGGGCTGAGGATGCGCGGGCGGTTCTGAACGGGGTCGCACAGCCGGCGGAAACCGACTGAACCGGGGCATTGTCCCCTCGCGCGGGTACCCCTCAAGCGGCCCATGAGTCGTGGGGTTAGCATATGAGCGCCGCCTAGCTCGAAAGATAAAGCCTGTGACTGTCAACGAGGACTCGTTCACCAACTGGAACCACCGCGAGGAGATCGCGGAGGCGATGATCCCGATCATCGGGAAGCTGCACCGGGAGCGGGACGTCAACATCCTGCTCCACAGCCGCTCCCTGGTGAACAAATCGGTGGTCAGCATCCTCAAGACCCACCGCTTCGCCCGGCAGATCGACGGCGAGGAGCTGTCGGTCACCGAGACCATGCCGTTCCTGCGGGCGCTCACCGCGCTGGACCTCGGTCCCTCCCAGATCGACCTCGGCATGCTCGCCGCCACCTACAAGGCCGACGACCACGGCCTGTCGGTCGAGGAGTTCACCGCCCAGGCCGTCGCCGGAGCCACGGGCGAGAACAAGCTGGAGCGCAGCGGGGGCCGCGACGTCGTCCTGTACGGCTTCGGCCGCATCGGCCGCCTGGTCGCCCGTCTGCTCATCGAGAAGGCCGGCTCCGGCAAGGGCCTGCGCCTGCGGGCCATCGTCGTCCGCGGCGGCGGCGACCAGGACCTGGTCAAGCGCGCCTCGCTGCTGCGCCGCGACTCGATCCACGGCCAGTTCCAGGGCACGATCACCGTGGACGAGGCCAACAGCACCATCGTCGCCAACGGCAACGCGATCAAGGTGATCTACGCCAACGACCCCTCCGAGGTCGACTACACGGCGTACGGCATCAAGGACGCCATCCTCATCGACAACACGGGCAAGTGGCGCGATCGCGAGGGCCTGTCCAAGCACCTGCGCCCCGGCATCGACAAGGTCGTCCTGACGGCCCCCGGCAAGGGCGACGTCCCGAACATCGTGCACGGCGTCAACCACGACACCGTCAAGCCGGACGAGCGGATCCTGTCCTGCGCGTCCTGCACCACCAACGCGATCGTCCCGCCGCTGAAGGCCATGGACGACGAGTACGGCGTGCTGCGCGGCCACGTCGAGACCGTCCACTCGTTCACGAACGACCAGAACCTGCTGGACAACTACCACAAGGCCGACCGCCGCGGCCGCAGCGCGCCGCTGAACATGGTCATCACCGAGACCGGCGCCGCCTCCGCCGTTGCGAAGGCACTGCCGGACCTCAAGGCCCCCATCACCGGCAGCTCGATCCGCGTCCCCGTCCCGGACGTCTCGATCGCCATCCTCAGCCTGCGCCTGGGCCGCGAGACCACCCGTGAGGAGGTCCTCGACCACCTGCGCGACGTCTCGCTGAACTCGCCGCTGAAGCGTCAGATCGACTTCACCACGGCCCCCGACGCCGTCTCCATGGACTTCGTCGGCTCGCGCCACGCGTCCATCGTCGACGCCGGCGCCACCAAGGTCGACGGCGACAACGCGATCCTCTACCTCTGGTACGACAACGAGTTCGGCTACTCGTGCCAGGTCATCCGCGTGGTCCAGCACGTCTCCGGCGTGGAGTACCCGACCTACCCGGCCCCGGCGGTCTGATCCCGCCCGGCCCCGTCGACACCGCCGCCCCGCCGCTCCGTGCCGCGGGGCGGCGGTGTTGGCGCCCCGCGGCGCTCACGCGTCCGCGGGCACCGGCCGCCGCAGCAGGTAGCCGGCCGCGGCCGCGACCAGCGCGGCCATGCACACGATGAACACCAGGCCGGCGCCCTCCAGGCTGATCGGTTCCACCAGCAGTCCTACGCCGATCACGGGTACGGAGATGCCCGCGTAGGCCACGACGAACAGCGTCGAGACCACCGCCGCGCGCCGGTCCGGCGGCGAGGCCGCGGTGACCGCCGACAGCGCCCCGCGGAAGGCCAGCCCCTGTCCGCCCCCGCCGACCAGCGCGCTCGCCACCACCAGGGCCAGCAGGTCCCACACCAGCGCGCCCGCCAGCAGCGCCAGCCCGGCCAGCAGCCCCGCGCAGCCCAGCGGCAGCGACCGCCGCACTCCGACCCGCCCGACCGCCAGCTGACCGGCGGTCGAGGCGAAGAAGGCCAGCGCGACGACCAGCCCGCTCACGGCCCGGTCGTGCACGTCGAGGGACTGCGCGAGGAAGGCCGGGCTGACCGAGGTGAACACCCCGAACAGCGCGAAGCCCGCGAACGCGGCGATCGCCGCCGGCCCGAACACCGACCGCACCTGCGGGGGCACACCGGGCCGCTCCGGTCGTGCGGTGCGCAGCGGCCGCAGCTCCCGTACGGTCTCGTCCAGGCCCAGGAGGACGGCGGCCGACACCGCCACCAGGAACAGGTGCACGGCGAACGGCAGGTACAGCGGCCAGGGGGCGTACTGTGCGAGCACGCCGGCGAGCAGGGGGCCGCAACCCAGCCCGCCCATGGTGGCCGCCGTCGCCACGAACGTGGCCCGGGAGGACGCGCCGGGCGGCGCCAGCTCCATGACGTAGACCGTGGCGGCCCCCGTGAACAGTCCTGCCGACAGCCCGGACAACAGCCGCCCCGCGAACAGCCAGCCCGTCGCGGTGGCGCACAGGAAGCAGACGGCGCTGGCCGCGGAGAAGCCCAGGCCCGCCAGGAGCACCGGCCGCCGGCCCACGGCGTCCGAGGCGTTGCCCGCCAGCAGCAGCACACCGATGACCCCGAAGGCGTACACGGCGTACACGACGGTCACCATCAGCTCGGAGAACCCGAACTTCTCCTGGTACAGGCCGTAGAGCGGAGTCGGCAGCGTGGTGCCGGCCATGCACACCGCGAACACCGCCCCGCCGAGCAAGCACTGGCGCCACCCTCGGCGATCACCGTCCATGCCGCCGACGGTAACCCGGGCCCTGCCGCCCCGCAGGCCGGGTCAGAGGCGGCCCGCGTGGAGCTCCAGCGGTCCCGCGCCGCTGGCCCGGGCGTCGAGGCAAGCGGTGATCTGGCGCCGCAGCGCGCCCTTGACCAGGGTGCGGAGCTCGTCGGGCGCGACGGTGCGCCACTGCAGCAGTTCGGCGGGGTCCAACCGGATCCGGGCCAGCTCCGGGGCGTCGAGGACGCCGCCGTCGTAGAGGAAGCGGATGCGGGCCGGACGGCCCGGCTTGTGCGACCAGTTCACGGCGAGCAGGCGGCCCGGGGCCAGATCGAGGCCGAGCTCCTCGCGGACCTCCCGTCGGGCGGCGGCGCGCGGGATCTCGCCGAGGTCGCTGTCGATGCCGCCGCCGGGCAGGTTCCAGCGGTCGGTGCGGCCGTACGCGGGCTGCACCAGCAGGATCCGGCCGTCGGCGGAGGTGAAGAGCACGCTGGCCGCGGTCAGGGCCTTCGGCCGGCTGGCCCGGTGGCTGGCCGCGTCGAGCACGCCCGCGTGTTCCAGGGCCGCGCGCCGGGCCGGATCCAGGCCGGCCGGCGAGCCGGGGTGGGGTACACCGTCGACGAGGTGGGCGAAGGAGCCGGCGTACAGGGCGGCCAGCCCGGCGCGCAGCCGGGTCGCGGCCCGGGCGGGCAGGACCGCGCAGGCCTCCTCCGGCCGCAGCCAGCGGGCCTGCGTGATCCCGCCGTCGGTGGAGGAGAGCCCCATGGCCTCCGGGGGCGCGACCGGCCCGACGAGGTGGACGTGCACGATCAGGGAGCGGCCGAGCGGGCCCGGCGGCCTGGAGTCCACCGCCAGCAGCCGGCCCACCGGGGCGCCGAGGTCCAGCTCCTCCCACAGCTCGCGGGCCAGCCCCTGCTCCGGCGTCTCGGTGTCCTCCACCCTGCCGCCCGGCAGCTCCGGACCGGTCTGGTACGAGCCGGTGAGCACGAGGACCCGCCCGTGGGTGTCCAGGACGATCCCGGTGGCGGTCACGAGTGGCGCCGGCCGGTCGGCGTCGTACGCGTGCACCGCGTCGGGGGAGGGGCGGTCGGGCACGGGCGGTCTCCTGGGACTCGGGGCGTCGGCAGGAGACTATGCCGGGCCCGGGACCCGGGGCGGTTTCGGCATGCCGGGTCCGGTACGGGGACCGGCCCGCGCGGCGCAGCCGGGACTCACGCACGGGCCAGGAGGAGGCCGCCCATCGTGACCATGGTTGCCGCGAGCAGCCCGTCCATGACCCGCCAGGCCGAGGGACGGGCCAGCAGGCCGCTCAGCAGCCGGGCCCCGTAGCCCAGGCCGGTGAACCAGGTCAGGCTCGCCAGGCCCGCCCCGAGGCCGAAGGCCCAGCGCAGGTCGCCGCGGTCGGCGGCGAGGGAGCCGACGAGCAGCACGGTGTCCAGGTAGACGTGCGGATTGAGCCAGGTCATGGCCAGGCAGGTCAGCACGGCCCGGCGGGCGGATCCGGAGGTTGCCCCCTCCGCGGTGAGGGCGGCGCCGGGGGTGGGTCGCAGCACCCGGCGGGCGGCGAGTACTCCGTAGCAGACGAGGAAGCTCCCCCCGGCCAGCCCCACGACGGTCAGCGCGGCCGGCCAGGCGGTGACGAAGGCCCCGACGCCGGCGACGCCCAGGGCGATCAGGAGCGCGTCGGACAGCGCGCAGATGGCGACCACGGCGAGCACCGCGTGTCGGCGCACGCCCTGACGGAGGACGAAGGCGTTCTGCGCGCCGATGGCGACGATGAGGGAGAGTCCGGTGCCGAAGCCGGCCAGGGCCGCGGTGGTGATGCCGTGTGTCATGGCTCCGACCGTAGGCAGCCTGCGCCGTTCAGTACAGCTAAAGATTTTTACGTACCATTAGCCGTTGTGATGGACGAGCTTCCCCTGGACCAGGTGCGCACGCTGCTCGCCGTGGTGGACGAGGGCACCTTCGACGCGGCGGCGGCCGCCCTGCACGTGACGCCCTCTGCGGTCAGCCAGCGGGTGAAGGCCCTGGAGCAGCGCACCGGGCGGGTGCTGCTGATGCGGACCAAGCCGGTGCGGGCTACGGAATCCGGGGAGGTGGTGGTCCGCTTCGCCCGGCAACTGGCCCGGCTGGAACGGGACGCGCGCGCCGACCTGGGCATGGCCGACGCGGGAGGCCCGGTGCGCCTGCCGATCGCGGTGAACGCGGACTCCCTCGCGACGTGGTTCCTGCCGGCCCTCACGCACGTCCCGCAGGATCCGCCGGTCTGCATCGAGCTGCGCCGCGAGGACGAGGCGCACACGACGGCGCTGCTGCGCGAGGGGCAGGTGATGGCCGCGGTGACCTCGTCCCCGGACCCGGTGGCCGGGTGCAGCGTCCGCATGCTGGGCCTTGCCCGGTACCTGCCGACGGCGAGCCCGGCGTTCGCCGCCCGGTACCTGGCGGGCACGCCGGAGCGGGACCTGCGCAGGGCGCCGACGATCGTCTTCGACCGCAAGGACGACCTCCAGGACATCTTCGTCCGCTCGCTGACCGGGGACGCCACGGCGGGCGCGGGGCCGGTGCGGCACCACGTGCCGACATCGGAGGGTTTCCGTGACGCGGTCGTCGCGGGGCTGGGGTGGGGGTTGGTGCCCGAACAACAGGCGGGCCCGCTCGTGCGCACCGGGGATCTGGTGCTGGTGGCGCCCCGGCGGCCGTTGGACGTACCGCTGTACTGGCAGCAGTGGAAGCTGGACTCCCCGGCCCTTTCGACGGTGGCGGACGTGGTCGCGGCAGCGGCCGCGGAGGCGCTGCGCAGCCCCACGCCCTGAGCGCCGGGGCACCGCATAGGCTTGCCGGCCATGGAGTCCTACACGATCGGCCAGGCGGCCCGGTTGCTCGGCGTCAGCGTCGACACGGCCCGGCGCTGGGCGGACGCCGAACGTTTCCCCACCCGCCGCGAGGGCACCCGCAGGATGGTGGACGGGCCCGACCTGGCCGCGTTCTGCGTCGAGGCCGCGCAGGAGGGCGGCGAGGGGGAGGAGGCCCCGTACACCTCGGCGCGCAACGCCTTCCCGGGCATCGTCACCGGGGTGAAGCTCGGCACGGTCGACGCGCAGGTGGAGATCCAGGCCGGCCCGCACCGCATCGTGTCGCTGCTGACGCGGGAGGCGGTGGAGGAGCTCGGCCTGGAGGTGGGTGCGCGGGCCACGGCGCGGGTGAAGTCGACCAGTGTGTTCATCGACCGGGTCTGAACCGGGTCTGAACCGGGTCTGAACCGGGTCTGAAACGCCGCTGGAGGGGCCGGCGGTCGGCGGGCGGCGGCCGGGCGGGGGCCCCGGCGCGAGCCGGCCGTCCGGCGCCGGTGGCAGACTGGCCGCTGATCAGGGGAAGGTGAGTGGGGGCGTTGTTCAAGTTCAGCAACCTGCGCCGGGTCGTCCGCCGCGGCTACCGGCGGACCGTCGACCTCAGCCACCCCGCCCGCTCCCCCCTCGGCAGCGCGGTCGTCAACTGCCTGGTCTACCGGGACGGTGTGCGGGAGGCGGACTGCGCGGACGCCGGGGAGGCGCTGCGCCGGGTCCGCAAGACGGGCGACGGTTTCGTCTGGATCGGCCTGCATGAGCCGTCGCAGTCGGAGCTCGCCGGGCTCGCGGAGCTGTTCGACCTGCACCCCCTGGCCGTCGAGGACGCCGTGCACGCGCACCAGCGGCCCAAGGTGGAACGCTACGGCGACACGCTGTTCTCCGTCTTCAAGACCGTGCGCTACCTGGGGCGCGAGGAGTTGACCGCGGGCGGCGAGGTGGTGGAGACCGGCGAGCTGATGGCCTTCACCGGCCAGGACTTCGTCGTCACCATCCGGCACGGCGGCCGCAGCACGCTGGGGCCGGTGCGCGAGCAGCTGGAAGCCGCCCCGGACCAGCTGCTCCTGGGGCCCGCGGCGGTCCTGCACGCCATGGCCGACCACGTGGTCGACGACTACGTGGCCGTCACGGACGCCGTGCAGAACGACATCGATGCCGTGGAGACGGCGGTGTTCAGCGAGAACGGAGGCCGTGGCGATGCCGGCCGGATCTACCAGCTCAAGCGCGAACTCCTCGAACTGCGGCGGGCGATGGCCCCGCTGGGCCGCCCGCTCCAACAGCTTGCCACGCAGCCGATACCGGTCGTCCCGCCGGAGATCCGCGCGTACTTCAGGGATGTGGCCGACCACGTCACCCGGGCCACCGAGCAGATCGGCGCCTACGACACCCTCCTGGACTCCATCCTCCAGGCCCACCTCGCGCAGGTGACGGTCGCCCAGAACGAGGACATGCGCAAGATCACGGCATGGGCGGCCATCGTGGCGGTCCCCACCATGGTCTGCGGGGTCTACGGCATGAACTTCGAGCACATGCCGGAACTGCACTGGAGGTACGGCTACCCGCTCGTCCTCGGCGTCATGGCGCTCGCCTGCTTCGCCATCCACCGCGGCTTCCGCCGCAACGGCTGGCTCTGACACGGCCCGAGGAATCGCCGCCGCCGGAGCGGACCCGGGGCGGCACCGCGACCGCGCCCCCGAAGGCCGTCCGCGGTGTCGCGACGTGGTAACGATGTGGGTAACGATCGGGGCGGCGCACGGGGTGGCAAGTAGGCCTTGCATGGCGACGTTTCGGACGTTGCGGGACATGGCGCCGCGACGGTGTCCCGAATCCGTGGCCCCGGTGCCGGAAATCGGGCGGTCCGGCCCAATGTGGCGTCCCTGGAAGTGGCTTGACCTCGACGTAAGGGGGGCATAAGTTCTGCCCCGGCTTGCTCCAGCAGGACGGGCCGAACCAACCGTCCTCTGGGGGGACCCGTGAACTACTACCTCGACGTTCTGAAGAAGTACGCCGACTTCTCCGGCCGCGCGCGCCGCCAGGAGTACTGGATGTTCTTCCTCTTCCAGCTCGCCGCGCTGATCATCGTCTCGATCCTGGACGCCGTCCTCGGCACCTCCCCGTGGCTGTACATGCTCTACGCGCTGGGCACCCTCCTCCCGAACCTCGGTGTGACGGTCCGCCGCCTGCACGACACCGGCAAGTCGGGCTGGTGGGTCCTCATCTCCTTCGTTCCGCTCGTCGGCTTCATCTGGCTGATCGTCCTGCTGGCCACCGCCGGCCAGCAGCAGCCGAACGAGTACGGCCAGGACCCGAAGGTCCTCGCCGCCTGATCAGGCGTGCAGGCCCGGTCAGGGCTTGATGTGCCCGAGCGCCGCCCCGGCTGGGAACAGCCCGGGGCGGCGCTCGCGGCATTTCGGGGGAGCGGTCCGGTGCCGCGCGCCGGCCGCGTGACATGCGTCTCTCCCCCTGGCGGCCGGGGGCTGTGCTGACCGGCCCGAACACGAGATATCTTGATGTCGAGCAATGTTGCAGACGAGAGACGCAGACTGTGGAGCGGAGCATCCGGTGACTGACTCGACCATCATCTACACGCACACTGACGAGGCCCCGGCCCTCGCGACGTATTCCTTCCTGCCTGTGATCCAGGCGTACGCGTCGACGGCCGGTGTGAACGTCGAGACCCGTGACATCTCCCTGGCCGGTCGGATCATCGCCGTGTTCCCCGAGTACCTCGAGGAGAGCCAGCGGATCGCCGACGCCCTCGCCGAGCTCGGCGAGCTGGCGAAGACCCCGGAAGCCAACATCATCAAGCTTCCGAACATCTCGGCTTCGATCCCGCAGCTGAAGGCCGCGATCGCCGAGCTCCAGGGCCAGGGCTACGCCCTCCCGGACTACCCGGACGACCCGAAGACCGACCAGGAGCGCGACGTCCGCGCCCGCTACGACAAGGTCAAGGGCAGCGCCGTCAACCCGGTTCTGCGCGAGGGCAACTCCGACCGCCGCGCCCCCGGCTCGGTCAAGAACTACGCCAAGACGCACCCGCACCGCATGGGCGCCTGGACCACCGAGTCGAAGACGAACGTCGCCACCATGGGCGCGAACGACTTCCGCTCCACCGAGAAGTCCGTCGTCGTCGCCGAGGCCGGCACCCTGCGCATCGAGCACGTCGCCGCCGACGGCGCCACCACCGTGCTGCGCGAGTCCGTCCCGGTCCTCGCCGGAGAGGTCGTCGACGCGTCCGTCATGCACGTCGACGCGCTGCGCACCTTCCTCAACGACCAGATCGGGCGCGCCAAGGCTGAGGGCGTCCTGTTCTCGGTGCACCTCAAGGCCACGATGATGAAGGTCTCCGACCCGATCATCTTCGGCCACGTGGTCCGCGCCTTCCTGCCGAAGACCTTCGCCCGTTACGGCGAGACCCTCGCCGCCGCCGGCCTGTCGCCCAACGACGGCCTCGGCGCGATCCTGAACGGTCTGGGCTCCCTGCCCGACGGCGACGCCATCAAGGCCTCTGTCGATGCGGAGATCGCCGAGGGCCCGGCCCTCGCCATGGTGGACTCCGACAAGGGCATCACCAACCTGCACGTGCCGTCCGACGTCATCGTCGACGCCTCCATGCCGGCCATGATCCGCACCTCGGGGCACATGTGGGGCCCCGACGGCAACGAGGCCGACACCCTCGCCGTCCTCCCGGACAGCAGCTACGCCGGTGTCTACCAGGTCGTCGTCGACGACTGCCGCGCCAACGGCGCCTTCGACCCCGCCACCATGGGCTCGGTGCCGAACGTCGGCCTCATGGCCCAGAAGGCCGAGGAGTACGGCAGCCACGACAAGACCTTCGAGATCGCCGCCGCGGGCACCGTCCGCGTCGTCGACGCCGCGGGCAACGCGATCATCGAGCAGGAGGTCGCCGCCGGCGACATCTTCCGCGCCTGCCAGACCAAGGACCTGCCGATCCAGGACTGGGTCAAGCTCGCCGTCACCCGGGCCCGCGCCACCGGCGCCCCGGCCGTCTTCTGGCTCGACGAGACCCGCGCCCACGACGCGCAGCTGATCGCCAAGGTCAGGACGTACCTCGCGGACCACGACACCGAGGGTCTGACCATCGAGATCCTCTCCCCGGTCGAGGCCACGAAGTTCTCCCTGGAGCGCATCCGCCGCGGCGAGGACACCATCTCGGTGACCGGCAACGTGCTGCGCGACTACCTGACCGACCTCTTCCCGATCCTGGAGCTGGGCACCAGCGCCAAGATGCTGTCGGTCGTCCCGCTCATGAACGGCGGCGGGCTCTTCGAGACCGGTGCCGGCGGCTCCGCGCCGAAGCACGTCCAGCAGCTGGTCAAGGAGAACTACCTGCGCTGGGACAGCCTGGGCGAGTTCTTCGCGCTGGCGGCCAGCTTCGAGCACCTCGCGACCACCACCGGCAACGCCCGCGCCCAGGTGCTGGCCGACACCCTGGACCGCGCGACCGGCACCTTCCTCAACGAGGACAAGTCGCCGAGCCGCAAGCTGGGCGGCATCGACAACCGCGGCAGCCACTTCTACCTCGCCCTGTACTGGGCGCAGGAGCTGTCCCGCCAGATCGACGACCCGAAGCTGGCCGCGGCGTTCGAGCCGCTGGCCAAGACCCTCGCCGAGCGCGAGGAGGCCATCGTCGGCGAGCTCATCGCGGTGCAGGGTTCCCCGGCCGACATCGGCGGCTACTACCAGCCCGACACCACCAAGGCCGCGGCGATCATGCGCCCGTCCGCGACCCTCAACGAGGCGCTCGGCCTGCTCGGCTGACGTCCGCTGACGCGCTCCGCCCCGGCCGGGCCCTGTGCCCGGCCGGGGCGGTCCCGTGTTCGCGGCCCCGTGTGCGCGGTCCCGTTTTGGCGGAGCCGTTTGTGCAGCCCGGTCCGCCCGGGAGGACCGGGCCCCAGGGCCCCGGGCTTAGAGCCGGTGGATGCGTTCCTGGTCGAATGCCAGCGGGGACCGTCCGGCGGCCAGGATCCGCAGCCCCGGGGCCACGGTCAGCAGGGTGCGCAGCCAGGCCAGGGCGTCCTGGCCGAGCTGCTCGGTGCCGTCCAGGACGAGCAGCATGTCCCGCTCGGCCAGCCAGGACGCCGCGTACCTCGTCGTCCCGCAGGGCGGCGGCGCAGGTACGCCGGGTACGGAGCCCAGCTCGGCCGTCAGTTCGCGGACGCCGTAGCCGCCTTCCAGCGGGTCGAGGTCGACGACCGCCACCCCGTCGCAGAAGTTGGACGCCAGCCGCCGGGCGATCTCCCGTACCAGCAGGCTCCGCGGCTCGCGGAATCCGCCCGCCACCGTCAGCACCCGTCCCCGCCGGACGGCGGTGAGCAGCCGGGACATCTCGGCGGACGTCGCCGGGAGCCTTCCGGCCGACCCCGATTCCCTCATCGGCACGATGCCCCCCATTGCATGCGTGACCACGTGCGGCCGTACCCCAGGGATCTTTCGCTCGCGTGACGACGATTATGCGCCACTTGCGCAGTATCGCTAGGGGAATGTCGCATTCCGATCCGGCGGTCCGTTGCCGCCCAGGTCAGACCGCCCCCTCCCGCGGCCCGGCGGGTCGCCGCCGGTCCCGGAGACGCGGCGCCGCCGTCCCCGTCGCCCCCGCCGCCCGCGCCGCCCGCGCCGCCCGCGCCGCCCGCGCCGCCCGCGCCGGCAGAACCGGCGGTCGGCGTAGTTCCCGTCGTCCCCGTGACGTACGTGCACGGTCCCCGACCCCGGCGAACGCTTGTCCGGAAGCCGGGGATGGGCTCTACTGCTGTCCAGCCCCCACCGGGGTGCATTCGCGGGAGGGGCCACGATGACAGCGGACCGGCGCACGGACCGGCGAGCACGACGCAGAGCGCACGGCGCGGACCGGGCGGCACGCCCCGTGTCGCACCGGCGCCGGCCGGCCGTCCGGGGCGGCCGGCCGCTGCTGGCCCTGCTCCTGTCCGGCTTCCTCGTCGTCGGTGTCTGCGCGGCCACCGGCATCGCCTGGGACCCGCTCGGCGGCGCCCCCGAACAGAACACCACGGTCCGCGGCGCCTCCGCCCCGCAGTCCACCGGACCCGGCTCCCCACCCGGCGCGGGCGACCCGACCCCGGCGCAGCCGCAGCAGAGCCCCCCGCCCACCCGGCGCCCGGCGGCCGACGGCGATTCCGGGGGAGCGGTGGACTCCGGAGCGGCGCGCCCCGCCGGCGCCCTGCCCTTCGACATGCCCCGCCCGGCCGCGCTGCGCTCCGGCCGAGCGGGCGGGAAGCTGGTCTTCGCCCACTACTTCACCCCGTACCCGCTCTCCCTCGACAATGCGGACGCGGACAAGGACTACTACACCCGCAACTACCTCGACCCCGATGGGGAAAGCGGCAAACACGGCAGGTACGGCGGCCTGCTGCGGGACCGCCCGCTGCCCGTCACGCCCAAGGGCGGCGACTGGGAGTACGCCAACCTCCAGCAGGAGGTGCGCACGGCGCGGGACGCCGGCATCGACGGCTTCACCCTCGACCTGCTCTCCCTCTCCGGCAAGAACTGGGACCGCGCCAACCTGCTCATGGCGGCGGCCCGTTCGGTGGACCCCGCTTTCAAGATCATGCTCATGCCGGACATGACCTCGCTGAAGACCGACGATCCCCGCGTGCTGGCCGAGGCGCTCGCCACGCTCGCCGACGCCTCCGCCGCACACCGGCTCCCCGACGGCCGACTCGTCGTCTCCCCCTTCAAGGCGGAGGCGAAGAGCGTGACGTGGTGGACGGAGGTCATCCGGGTCCTCAAGGCCGACCACGGCATCCGCACCGCCTTCGTCCCGCTCTTCCTCGACTTCGGCGCCCACACCGGCGAGTTCGCCCCGATCAGCCACGGCTTCTCCGAGTGGGGCAGCCGCAGCTACACCGGCCAGGAGAGCTCCACGCGCGACGTCCGGCGGGCCCACGGCATGGGCAAGATCTGGATGCAGCCCGTGTCGGTCCAGGACGCCCGCCCCAACCAGGGCATCTACGACGAGGCCGGCAACACGGCGACCCTGCGCGCCACATGGACGCGCGCCATCGAGGACGGCGCCGACTGGGTCCAGCTCACCACGTGGAACGACTACTCCGAGGGCAGCCAGTTCGCGCCCTCGCTGCACAACGGCCACGCCTACCTCGACCTGACCTCCTACTACCTGACCCGGTTCAAGACGGGCGGTTGGCCGAAGGTCGTCCGGGACACCCTGTACCTCACCTCGCGCACGCAGTTCGCGGACGCCGACCCGACCGGCGACCAGTCGCTGGTGATGTCGCTGCGCAAGGGAAGCGCACCGGCCCGCGACACGGTGGAGGTCCTCAGCTTCCTCACCTCACCCGCGACCGTGCGCACGACCGTCGGCACGGCGCAGGACAGCCACGACGCCCCCGCCGGGATCCACTCCGCACTGCTGCCGCTCAGGACGGGCACCAGCGCGGCCCACGTGGTCCGCGACGGGAGGGCGACGGCGAAGGTGGACCTGCCCTACCGGGCGGATCACACGGTGGAGGTGCAGGACCTCCAGTACTACGCGGCGACCAGCGGCCGCGAACCGTAAGCCGCGGCAGCGGCTGCCGACCGCCCGGGCCTCAGCTCCGGGCTGTCTGCCCCGGCCCGGCGGCGCGGCCGCGGCCCGCCCGGGCCGGACCGGCTGCGCACCCAGCCGCCCGGCACGCCCGCGGTCGGGCACCTGCCCTGCGCAGGCGGCCGCCGGCCCCCCGGCGGGGCCGTAGCGTTCCGGCCCCGCCGGGGGCCGTGGTCTTCCGGTCCGCGAGACCGGCGGGAGATGATCCGGGCGACAGCCGCGCCGCACCCGGAGGTTCCGTGACCGAGACGACACGTCCCGCCGAACGCCCCGCCGAGCCGCCCGCAGGCCGCCCGCAGCCGGGGGAGTTCCCCGGCGGGCCCGCCCTCTTCCGCCTCGACGCCCGCGTCGCCCACCTCAACCACGGCTCGTTCGGCGCGGTCCCCGTGCCCGTACAGGAAGCGCAGGCCCTGCTGCGGGCCGAGGCGCACGCCGACCCCGACGCCTTCTTCACCGCCCTGCCGGACCGCCTGGAACAGGCCCGCACTCGGATCGCCGCGCACCTCGCCGCCGACGCGGACGGCCTCGCCTTCATCGCCAATGCCACCGAAGGCGCCCATCTCGCCCTCGGCGCCGTCCCGCTCGCCCACGGCGACGAGATCCTGGTGACCGACCACGGCTACGGCACCGTCACCGCGGCCGCCGCTCGCCGCGCCCCGGTCACCACCGTCGCCCTGGACCCCGCCCTGCCCGACGAGGACGCCGTGCGCGAGACCGTGCTGGCCGCGCTGACGCCGCGTACCCGGGTCGCGGTGCTCGACCACGTCAGCTCGCCGACCGCCCGGGTCATCGCCTCGCCCCGCCTGGTCGCCGCACTGCGCGAGCGCGGCGTGACCACCGTCGTCGACGGCGCCCACGCACCGGGCATGCTCGCGGACCCGCTCGGCACCGGTGCCGACTTCTGGTTCGGCAACCTCCACAAATGGGGCTACGCCCCGTCCGGCACCGCCCTGCTCGCCGTCGCCCCCCAGCACCGCCACCGGGTCCGGGCACTCGTCGCCTCCTGGGAGGACGGGCACGGCTTCCCGCGCTCCGTCGAGAACCGCGCCACCGCCGACTACACCGGCTGGCTCGCCGCCCCCGACGGACTCGACCTCATCGAAGCCCTCGACGCCGCCAAGGTCCGCGCCCACAACAGCACCCTCGCCGCCCACGGCGCCGCGCTGCTCGGCGAGATCCCGGGGCTCGCCGCGCTCCCGCACACCGACGGCCTCGCCATGCGCTCCCTGCGCCTGCCGCCGGGTGTCGCCGAGACCCCGGAGCACGCCCGCGCGCTGCGCGAGCGGATCGCGGAGCGCCTGCGCATCCGGGTGCTGATCTGGCCCTGGCCGGGCGGCGGCGGCATCCGGGTCTGCGGGCAGATCTACAACCGCCCCGAGGAGTACGCCCGCCTCGCCGCCGCCCTGCCCGGCCAGCTGCTCAGGGGCGCCTGAGCAGGTAGGTGTCCATGATCCAGCCCTTGCGGGCGCGGGCCTCGGTCCGCAGTTCCTCGATGTGCCCCGCGACCTCCGCCAGCCTGCCCTGCACCAGGATCTCGTCGGGGGTGCCCACGTAGGCGCCCCAGTAGATGTAGAGGTCCTGGTCCAGGTGGGCGGTGAAGGCGTGCCGCGCGTCCAGCATCACCACCACGTCGTCCACTCCGGCCGGCCAGCCCTCGGCCAGCCGGCGCCCGGTGGTGATCTGGACCGGCCGCCCGACCCGGTTCAGATGGGTCCGGTGCCGCGCCAGGAGCGCGGAGACGCTGCTGATGCCCGGTACGACCTCGTGCTCGAAGACCACCCGGCCGCGCTCCAGCACCTCGTCGAGGATCGCGAGCGTGGAGTCGTAGAGCGACGGGTCGCCCCACACCAGGAACGCCCCGGTCTCGCCGTCGGCCAGGTCCTCCGCGACGAACCGCTCGAAGAGTTCGGCCCGCGCGCTGCGCCAGCCGTCCACCGTCGGGGCGTACTCGGCGGGCGTCCGGTCCCGGTCCGGGTCGCGGCCCTCCACCAGCCGGTGGCCGGGGCGGGCGTGCGCGTCGAGCATCGCGCGCCGCAGCCCGGTCAGATCCGACTTCTCCTCACCCTTCTCCAGGATGAGGAATGCGTCCGCCGCGCCGATCGCCCTGACCGCCTGGAGGGTCAGGTGGTCCGGGTCGCCCGCGCCTATGCCGATCACTGAGAACTTCTTCACCCGGCTATTGTGCCCATCATGCGTGCGGCCCTGTTCGTCACCTGCGTCAACGACGCGCTGTATCCGCGGACCGGCATCGCCGTCGTCCGCCTCCTGGAGCGTCTCGGTGTCGCGGTGGACTTCCCGGCCGCCCAGAGCTGCTGCGGGCAGCCGCAGTACAACACGGGCTACCGGTACGAGGCCGAACCGCTGGTGCGCCGGACGGCGGCGGCCTTCGCCGGCCACCCATACGTGGTCACGCCCTCCGGCTCCTGCGCCGCGATGATCCGTGCGCACTACCCGCGGATCGGCCTGAAGGCGGAGCGGGAGGGGCGAGGGGCGGAGCTGGCGGACGCCGCCCGGTCGCTCGCGCCGCGCGTGTACGAGCTCACCGAGTTCCTGGTCGACGTGCTCGGGGTGACGGACGTGGGCGCCTACTTCCCGCACACCGTCACCTACCACCCCTCCTGCCACGGCCTGCGCGGCCTGGGACTGGGGGACCGGCCCCGACGGCTGCTGGCCGCCGTCAAGGGCCTGGACCTGGTCGACCTGCCGGGGGCGCAGGAGTGCTGCGGTTTCGGGGGCACCTTCGCCGTCAAGAACCCGGACGTCTCCACCGCCATGGGCACCGACAAGACCGCCGCCGCGACCGGCACCGGGGCCGAGGTGCTGTGCGCCTCCGACAACTCCTGCCTCGCCCATCTCGACGGCCTCCTGCGGCGGTCGGGGGCACCGCTGCGGACCCTGCACCTCGCCGAGATCCTCGCGGCGACCGAGGAGGAACCGCTGCCATGACGGGCTTCAGAGGCGCCACGGGCGCCCCCGGAACCATCGGAACCACCGGCACCCACTTGGGCATGCCCGCCTTTCCCGAGGCGGCCCGCGAGGCCGTACGGGACGGCGTCCTGCGTGCCAACCTCCGGCACGCCACGCACACCATCCGCGACAAGCGGGCGCGGGCCGTCGCCGAGCTGGCGGACTGGGACCGGCTGCGCGCCGCGGGCAAGGCGGTCAAGGACCACACACTGCGCCACCTCGACCGCTACCTGCTCCAGTTGGAGGCGGCGGTGACGGCGGCGGGCGGCACCGTCCACTGGGCCGTCGACGCCGACGAGGCCAACCACATCGTCACGGAGCTCGTCCGCGCGACCGGCGAGCGTGAGGTCGTCAAGGTCAAGTCGATGGCCACCCAGGAGATCGGTCTCAACGAGGCCCTGGAGGCCGCCGGGATCACCGCGTACGAGACCGATCTCGCCGAGCTCATCGTGCAGCTCGGGCACGACCGCCCCTCCCACATTCTGGTCCCGGCCATCCACCGCAACCGGTCCGAGATCCGCGACCTCTTCCGTGCCGAGATGGGCCGCTGGGGCCGCCCCGCACCCGATCCCCTCGGCGACGACCCGCGGGAACTCGCCGAGGCGGCGCGTCTGCACCTGCGCGAGAAGTTCCTGCGCGCCAAGGTCGCCGTCTCCGGCGCCAACTTCATGGTCGCCGAGACGGGCACGATGGTCGTCCTCGAATCCGAGGGCAACGGCCGGATGTGCCTGACCCTCCCCGAGACCCTGATCTCCGTCGTGGGCATCGAGAAGGTCGTCCCCACCTTCCGCGACCTGGAGATCTTCCTCCAGACGCTGCCGCGGTCCTCGACGGCCGAGCGGATGAACCCGTACACGACGATGTGGACCGGTACGACGGACGGCGACGGGCCCTCCGCCTTCCACCTCGTCCTCCTCGACAACGGACGCACCGACACCCTCGCCGACGAGACCGGCCGCCAGGCCCTGCGCTGTATCCGCTGCTCCGCCTGCCTCAATGTCTGCCCGGTCTACGAACGCGCCGGCGGCCACGCCTACGGATCGGTCTACCCCGGCCCCATCGGCGCCGTCCTCAGCCCCCAACTGCGCGGTACCGCAAGCGAGATCGACGCCTCGCTGCCCTACGCCTCCACCCTGTGCGGGGCCTGCTACGACGTCTGCCCGGTCGCCATCGACATCCCTGACATCCTCGTCCACCTGCGGGAACGGGTGGCCCAGGGCGGACCGGCGACCCGCGACGGCATCCGTGTACGGATCCGCCCCGCGCGCCGGCACACCGCGGAACGCGCCGCCGTGCGCGCCTCCCGGCTGCTGCTGGACCGCCCGGAGGCGCTGCGCGCGGGCGAGCGCCTGCTGGCCCGCGCCCGCAGGCTGGCGCCGCGCCGGCTGCCCGGCCCCGGCCGCGCCTGGACCGACACCCGCGAGCTGCCCCTGCTGCCCGCCGAGTCGTTCCGCGACTGGTGGACCCGGGAACGGGGAACCCCGCAGTGACCGGCAAAGACCGCATCCTGGCCCGCATCCGCCGGGCGGTGACCCCGCCGGGAAGGCAGGCGGGTACCGGGACCGGCCCCGGCGCCGACGTCCCGAGGGACTACCTGCGGGTACACGGCGCGCGCACCCCGGACGAGCGCGTGGACCTGCTGGCCGCGAACCTCGCCGAGTACCGCGCGCGGGTCCACCGCACGGACGGGGACGGCCTGCGGGACCTGCTGGGACGCCTGCTGGCGGACGCCGCGACCGTGCAGCTCCCGCCCGCCCTCGGCCACCGCCTGCCGTCGGAGCCGTCGCTCACCTTCGTCCCCGACCGGGCGGCGCAGACCCCTCGGGAACTGGACCGGGTCGACGCCGTGGTGACCGGCTGCGCCCTCGCGATCGCCGAGACCGGCACGATCGTCCTCGACGGCGGCCCGGACCAGGGCCGCCGCCGCATCACCCTCGTCCCCGACCACCACATCTGCCTGGTGCGCGTCCCGGACCAGGTCGTGGACTCCGTCCCCGAGGCCCTGCCGCTCCTGGACCCGCGCCACCCGCTGACCTGGATCTCCGGCCCGTCGGCGACCAGCGACATCGAGCTGGAGCGGGTGGAGGGCGTCCACGGCCCCCGCAGACTCGACGTGGTCCTCGTGGGCGCCCCGGACCGGGGGCGGCGGCCGGGGGCGCGCGACCGGTAGCGGGTGCGGGACCGCGAGCGGGGGCGGGCAGGGGCCCGGGGTCACAATAGGGCCATGTCATCCCACATCGCCCTGACCGCCCTCCTGGTCCACGACTACGACGAGGCCATCGACTTCTACACGCGTGCCCTCGGCTTCGATCTGGCCGAGGACACGGCCCGCCCGGACGGCTCCCGCTGGGTGGTCGTACGCCCGCCCGGCGCCACCGAGTCCGCCCTGCTGCTGGCCCGAGCCAAGGACGAGGCCCAGCGCTCCCGCGTCGGCGACCAGACCGGCGGCCGCGTCGGATTCTTCCTGCACACCGACGACTTCGCCCGCGACCACGCCCGGATGACCGCCGAGGGCGTCCGCTTCCTGGAGACCCCGCGCCACGAACCGTACGGCTCCGTGGCCGTCTTCGAAGACCTCTACGGCAACCGCTGGGACCTGCTCCAGCCCGCCCTCCGCTGAGGGCCGGCCGTACCCGTCCCCCCGGCGGGCCTGTGCCGACAGCCTCGGCCCGCCACCTTGTCGCGACGATGCCCGCAGGTGCCCCGTACGGGGGTCCCCCTCCGACGGCCTCAGCGGCCGCAGCCCAGCCGGGGGGCCTCCCGTGCGGCGTCGACGGCCACGCCGGCCCGCTCCACCCGGCCCGCCAGCTCCCGGGCCCACCGGACCAGGCCCGGCACGTCGAGCCCGTACGGGTCCCCCCGCAGCCCCTCGATGCCGTCGGCCCCGCGCCGCAGCAGCCGCGCCCCGCCCACCGTGTTGCCACGGGCGGCGTGCGTCAGCCCGACCGCCAGCTGCGCCAGTCCCCGCCACAGCGGCGCCGAGGCCCCGGGCCCCGACTTCCAGGCGTCCTCGAAGACCTCGTGCGCGTGGAAGGGCTTCCCTGCGTCCAGCAGCCGCTGCGCCTCGCGCACCGTCTCCGCGGGCGAGCGCACGACCCCTTCCGGCTGCCGCTCCACACCCGGCGCGCCGTAGGCAAGCGGCCGTCCCAGCCCATCCCTCGGACGGGCGTTCCTCGCCCGCCCTTCACCGTCCCTGTCCCGTGCGTTCACCGTCCCATCCTGCACCGCGCCGATTACCCGTGCATGCACACCCCTCGGCGTGGGGTAATGTTCTGCATGTGCCGCCGAGCACGGGGAAACCCGCAGGTCGAAGGTACATCGGGACGTGGCGCAGCTTGGTAGCGCACTTGACTGGGGGTCAAGGGGTCGCAGGTTCAAATCCTGTCGTCCCGACCATGCGGAATCGCAGGTCGGAGGCCGTATCGGAATTTTCCGATACGGCCTCAATGTCGTTTTCGGGCGCCAGTTGGGGGCCACGCCGGCCCGAGCGGGTCAGGCGGCGGTCATGGCCGTGAGCGGCAGTGAACGAGGTGCACGGAGCACCGTGGGGTGCGCGGACAGCGCGGTGCCGGCCGCTGGGTCGAGCGGCCGGCGGTCATCGGCCTGCGGGCCACCGCCCGCGCCGGGGCACCGAGTCCAGGAGGAGTCGGGTGTACGGGTGTTGGGGAGCTTCCAGGACCTGTGGGGCCGGACCCGTCTCCACGACCTGACCGGACTTGAGCACGAGGATCTCGTCGGCGATGTGTCGGACCACCGCCAGATCGTGTGTGACGAACAGGTAGCCGATCCCCGACGCGCTGCGGATCCGCCCGAGGAGTTCGAGGATCTGCGCCTGGATCGAGACGTCGAGCGCGGCGACGGCCTCGTCGAGGACGAGGATCCGGGGCTCCACCGCAAGGGCACGGGCGATCGCCACGCGCTGGCGCTGGCCGCCCGAGAGGTCACGGGGGAGGGCGGCTGCCTCGCGCGTGCCGAGACCGACCTGGTCCAGGAGTTGGGCGACCCGGCCGCCGCGGCCCGGCGCGTCGAGATCCGTGTGGAGGCGCAGCACCTCGTCCAGGCAGCCGGAGACGGTCACCCGCGGATCGAGGGAGAGGTACGGATCCTGGAAGACCATCTGGATCTCCCGGGCCCTGGCCAGCCGTTCCGCCCGGCGACGGGGCCGGGTGGAGCGGTCCCGGCCGTCCAGGCGGACGGTCCCGCCGTCCGGGCGCTCCAGTCCGACGAGCATCCGCGCCGTGGTGGTCTTGCCGCTGCCCGACTCACCGACGATCGCGAGGGAGGCCCCGGGCGCCAGGGAGAACGACACGCCGTCGACGGCCGTGTGGTCGCCGTATCGCTTGCGTAGGCCCTCGACGGCCAGGCCCTCGGCGACCGGTCCTTCGGCTTCCGGTCCCCTCTTCCCCGAGGCGGTCACAGCGCGATCCCTTCGTCGGCGCGGTGGCAGGCGGCGAGTCCGTCGCCGTGCCGGGTGAGTTCGGGCTTCTCCTGTGAGCAGCGCGCCACGGCGTGGGCGCAGCGCGCGGCGAAGGCGCAGCCCGGCGGCGCTTCGGCCAGGGAGACGGGACGCCCGGGGACGGGACGGGGCGCGGGCACCCCGGCTTCGATGCTCGGCGTGCAGGAAATCAGCCCCGCCGTGTACGGGTGCCGCGGCCGGTCGAACAACTCGTCGGTACCGCGCGTCTCCACGATCCGGCCCGCGTACATCACATAGACCCGGTCACAGACGGTGGCGGCCAGTTCGAGGTCGTGAGTGACGAAGAGCAGGCCCGTGCCCCGCTCGGCCCGCAGGCGGGTGAGGAGTTCGATGATCTCCGCCTGGGTCGTGACGTCCAGGGCGGTCGTCGGCTCGTCGGCGACGATCAGTGCGGGTTCGGCCGCGAGGGCGGCGGCGATGACCACCCGCTGGAGCATGCCGCCGGAGAACTCGTGCGGACGGCGGCGCAGGGCGCCGCGCGGATCACGGATGCCGACCGCGTCGAGGAGTTCGAGGGCCCGCGCGGTCGCCGTGGCGGCCGGGGTCCCGGCCGCGCGCAGCCCTTCGGTGAGGAAGTCGCCGACGCGGCGCAGCGGGTTCACGGAGGCGCGCGGGTCCTGGAAGACCATCGCGACCTGTCGGGTGCGAAGCCCGGTCAGCTCCGCGCGGCTCATGGTGAGGACATCCCGGCCGGCGACCCGGACCTCGCCGCTGGTCCGTGCGCCGGCGGGCAGCAGCCCGAGGACGCTGCGGCACGCGACCGACTTCCCGGAGCCGGACTCGCCGACGAGGCCGACACTCTCCCCGGGGTGCACCCGCAGGCCGACTCCGTCCAGGACCGGCCGCGCGGCGCGGGAGTCGGTCAGGTGGACCCCGAGACCGTCGATCTCCAGGACCGGATCCCTCCCGCCGGCCGGGGTCGCGGTCGCGTCCGTCCGTTTCCGCTGTTCCTTCATGCGGTTCACCTCTTCCGCCTCGCGATGCGGTCGGCGAGGCCCTCGCCGACGATGCCGAACGCCACCACGGCGAGCACGATGCACGCGGAGGGCGCGAGGGCGGGCAGCATCGCCCCCTGCTGGACGGCCGACTGGCCTTCGTTGATCATGGCGCCCCAGTCGGCGGTCGGCGGCTGCACGCCGAAGCCGAGGTAGGAGAGCGCCGCCAGGTCCATCAGCGCGTACCCGAAGTTCATCGCCGACTGGGCGAAGACGGTGGGGGCGATGTTGGGCAGGAGGTGGCGCAGGCACACGTTCCAGCCGGACCAGCCCTGCACCAGGTAGCACTCGATGTAGGGGCGGGTCTTCTCCTGGCGCGCGATGCCGCGGACCAAACGGCCCACGTACGGGGTGTACGCCACCGCCATCGCGATGACGGGCGCGGTCATCCCCGAGCCGACGACGGAGACGAGCAGGATCGCGAGCAGGAGTCCGGGGATCGCGAAGGCCATGTCCATCGAGCGGGACAGGACCGAGTCCACCCAGCCGCCGCGCCAGGCGGCCAGCACGCCGAGCAGGGTGCCGGCCAGGGTGGAGACCCCGACGACGAGCAGCGGGCCGAGCAGCCCGGTGAGGGCCCCGTGCATCAGCCTCGACAGGATGTCCCGCCCGGACTGGTCGGTGCCGAGCAGGTGTTCGCCGGTGGTTCCGGCAAGGCTCGCCGAGAGGTCGAGGGCCTCGGGGTCGTACGGCGCCAGGACGGGGGCGAGCACGGCGATCAGCACGAGAGCGGCGAGCACCGCGACCGAAGCGGTGAACAAGGGCCCCTGGGCGACGAGGCGCAGGGGGCGCAACCCCGGCCTGCGGCGCAGGACGTCGGGTTCCGCAGGTGCGGTCGTGGTCATGAGGAGCCTTCCCCGTGGAGCGACAGCCGGGGGTCGATCAGGGGTGCGAGCAGGTCGACCGCGAGGTTGACGAGGACGAAGGCGCCCACGCTGAGGAGGGTGATCGCCTGCACGACGGCGAAGTCCTTCGCGGTGACCGACTGTACGAGCAGGGAACCGAGGCCGGGCACGTCGAAGGCGGTCTCGACGATCGAGGTGCTGATGAGGAGTCCGGCGAGCATCGTGCCACCGACGGTGACGACCGGGCCGAGCGCGTTGCGCAGGACGTGCCGACGGACCACGGTACGCTCCGGGACGCCGCGGGCGCGTGCCACCTCGACGTGTTCCCGGCCGAGTTCGTCCAGCATCGCCGAGCGGGTCACCCGGGCGAGCAGGCCCGCGAAGGTCAGCGCCAGTGCGATGGCCGGCAGGGTCAGGTGGTACAGCCTTTCGGAGAATCCGACGGGTGCGCCACCGGGGCCCGGGAACCAGCCCAGACGGACGGAGAACAGGGACACGAGCGCGATCGCGGTCACGAAGGACGGGGTGGCCGTGGCGAGACCGGTGCCGAGGAGCACCGCGCGGTCCAGCGGCCCGGGACGCAGCGCGGCGAGTACTCCTGCCGCGATGCCGATGAGGGTGACGAGCAGCGCCGCGTATCCGACCAGAAGGGCCGTGCCGGGCAGCCTGGATCCCAGGAGGGTGGAGACGTCCTGGTGGAACTGGGCGGAGCTGCCGAAGTCGCCCTGGAGGACCCCGCCGAGCCACCTGGCGTACTGCACGGTGAGCGGGTCGTCGAGGTGGTACTGGGCGCGCAGGGCCGCCACGGCCTCGGGGGTCGCGGGGCGGCCGTGGAGCAGGAAGGACACCGGGTCGCCGGGGGCCAGGTGGATGCTGCCGAAGACCACGAGGGAGGTCACGAACAGCACGGCCAGCAGCCCGAGGACGCGTCCGACGAGATAGCGCGTCATTTCGCCGCGGCCCCGATCGTCGCGGCCCACGGGTAGTACAGCTGGGCGATCCCGGTCGGGGCGCCGGTGACGCGCTTGCCGAGGAAGAGCACGTAGGGCGCTTCATAGACGGGGATGACCGGCAGCTCGCGCAGCGCGATCTTCTGGAGCTCGGCGGTCAGCTCCGCGCGCCTGCCCGCGTCGGGTTCGGCGTTGGCCCGGTCGAAGGCAGCGTCGAAATCGGCGTTCGACCAGTTGCCGTAGTTCCCGAAGTCCCCGGTGCGCAGGTACTGGTAGAACTCCAGCGGGTCCGGGGTGTTGTCGTACCCGTTGGTGATGACCAGGTCCAGGCCGGCGCGCGCGCCGGGGTCGACGAAGATGCTGCTGTACGCCTCGGGGGGCACCGACTTCAGTTCGACGTCGAGGCCGATCTCCCGGCCGGCGGCCTGTACGGCGTTGGCGACGACGCTGATCTCGGGGGCGAGCGTGCTGGTGACCAGGGTGATCTTGCGGTCGGTGGCAGCCGACTCCCGGACGAGCTTCTTCGCGGCGTCGATGTCGTAACCGGGTTCGGGCAGGGTGTCGTAGAGCGCGGTTGTCTTCTCCGGGGCCAGCGCCCACGCGCCGCGCGCGGCGGGGGCCTTGGCGGGGACGCCGATGCCGCCGGTCGCGGCCTTGATGATGTTCTTCCGGTCGAGTGCGAGGGAGAGGGCCTGGCGCACCTTCACGTCGCCGAGCGGACCGCCGAAGTCGAGCACGGCGAGGTTCGCCGCGGCGGTGTTGGGGCCGAAGAGGACGCTGCCCCTGCCACTGGAGCGCAGTTGCCCGATCGTCGCGGGGGCCACCATGTAGCCGCCGTCGGCGGTGCCGGACAGGAAGGAGTTGGTGCGGGCCGCCGGGTCCTCGACGAAGGTGAACTTCACGGTGCCGGTCCTGGGGGCGAGCCGGGGGTCCCAGTAGGTGTCGTGCTTCTTCAGGGTGATCTCGGTGCCCTGGGTCCAGGTGTCGAGGGCGTACGGCCCGGTGCAGTTGACCTTGCCCGCGGGGGTTCCGTAGTCCTTGCCGGCCCTGGCGAGGGTCGCGGCGCTCTCGATGGTGCCGGGGGAGGCGGCCATCAGCTCGTGGAGCAGGACGTCGGGCTTGGTGAGTCGGAGCGTCACCTCCAGCGGTCCGGTCTTCTCGACGGCGTCGACGTTCTTGAACGTCGACGCCCAGGGAGAGCCGGTCCGGGGGTCCATCTGGCGCTGGAGGGAGGCGACCACGTCGTCGGCCGTCATGGTCGTGCCGTCGTGGAACGTCACCCCGGGGCGCAGGGTGTAGACCAGCGTGAGGGGGTCGGGGCGGTCGTACCTCACCGCGAGGCCCGGTTCGATCCTCATGTCGGGCGTGACCCGCATGAGCTGCTCGCACACGTTGGCGAGCACGGTGTTCGGCGGGTAGTCGTACGCCAGGGCGTAGTCGAGCGTGTAGGGCTCGGCGTACAGGGACCAGGTGAAGGAGTCCAGCGGGCCCTGCGCGGGCGGCGAGAGGGGGGTGACCTCGTGGTCGGTGCCGCCGGCGGTCCTGGGTGTGGTGGCGCCTGAGCAGGCGCCGGTGGTGGCCGCGAGGGCGGCGGCGCAGAGGAGAAACGCCATGGTTCGGGGCATGCGCATGCAGACCCACCCCTTTACGGGTGTAGTGACGGGCGCTGTGGGATGGAGCGAGTATTGATGCGGGAACGTTCCCGCACAAGGCTGTGCGGGAACGGTTTTGCAAAGGTCACGAGGGTGGCAGCATCAGTCGTATGACCGAAGCCTCACCGCAGGGCGGGCCGCCCTCGCCGCCCCTCCCACGCGTCCGCCTCGTCGACGTGGCCCGCGAGGCGGGCCTGTCCAAGACGACCGTCTCGGCGGCACTGAACGGCACCGGAAGGCTGTCTCCCGAAGTCCGGGAGAGAGCCCGCGAGACCGCGCGCAGGATGGGCTACCGGCCCAACGCCACCGCACGCCGGCTGCGTGCGGGGCGAGCCAGATTGATCGGATACGTGGTCGGGGAGTTCGCCGACGCCCCCTGGACCTTCCCGGAGTCGCCGTACCTCGCCCGGCTGACCGCGGCCACCGCGGCGACGTCGCTACGACGCGGCTACGCCATGGTGCTGCTGCCCGCCGGGTCCCTGCAGAGCGAGTGGGCCGATCTGTCGCTCGACGCCGTGGTCGTCGCCGACCCGGTCGCCGACGACCCGATCGTCGAGGACCTCCTCGCCGCCCGCATCCCCGTGTTCAGCGACCGCTCCGTCGAGGGACGGCCCGGGGCGTACTGGGTGGACGTGGATGCGGGCGCCGCCGTGCGCGGGGCCCTCGACCACCTCCGGGACCAGGGAGCCCGACGGCCCGTCCTGGTGGTGCCGGACAGCACCACCCGGTTCCACAGCGAGGTGTACGCCGCGCACCGGACCTGGTGCGCCGCCCGAGACCTGCCGGAACGGGTGGTACGCGTCGACGGGTCGGGCAACGGTCCCGTCGTCCGCGCTGTCGAGAGGGCCCTTGCGGCCGATCCGGCAGACGATCCGGCGGCCGACCAGGCGCGACCCGATGCCCTCCTGGTCGTGGCCGAGGCGAGTCCGCCGCTCGTCCTGGACGCGGCCCGCCGCCTCGGCTACGAGGTCCCCGGCGACCTGCTCCTCGTCTGCGTGAGCGAGGACGTCACCGCCGAGCACGCCGACCCGCCCGTGACCACTTTGAGCCTGCGGCCCGAGGCGATCGCGGAGGCGGGTATCGGCATGCTCGTGGCGGTCCTGGAAGACGGAGACCAAGGGGCGGCGGGGGTGCTCGTCCCGACCCGCCTCGACGTCCGGGCGTCATCGGTACGGTCCGCTCAGCCCGAGTACACGAGTCGGCCGCCGACATAGGTCCGCTCCACCCGGGCCTGCGCGATCTCCTGCGCGGGCGCCGTGAGGATGTCGCGGTCCAGGACGACCAGGTCCGCGAGGTTGCCGACCCGCAGGCTGCCGGCGTCGTCGTGACCGTTCACATGGGCCGCCCCGGCCGTATAGGCGGCCAGAGCGGTCGGCAGGTCGAGCCGCTGCTCGGGGTAGAAGACCCGGTCGTGGTCGGCCTCGGCGTCCCGGCGGTTCACGGCCACGTGAAGACCCGCCAGCGGATCAGGGCTGCTCACAGGCCAGTCGCTGCCCGCGACGAGGGTCGCGCCCGCGCGCACCAGGTCGCCGAACGGGTACTGCCAGGCCGCACGCTCCGGCCCCAGGAACGGGATGGTCAGGTCGTCCATCTGGGGCTCGTGGGCCGCCCACAGCGGCTGGATGTTGGCCAGGGCGCCGAGCGAGGCGAAGCGGGAGAGGTCCTCGGGGTGGACGACCTGGAGATGGGCGAGGTGGTGGCGGTTGCCGCGGTGCCCGTTGGCCGCCACCGCAGACTCGATCGCGTCCAGGGCCTCGCGCACGGCCCGGTCGCCGAGGGCGTGGAAGTGCACCTGGAAGCCGAGGGCGTCCAGCTCCGTCACGTATCCGCGCAGCGCTCCGGGCTCGACGAAACTCAGACCGGTGTTGGCGGTCGCGCAGCCGCAGCCGTCCAGGTAGGGGGAGGTCATGGCGGCGGTGAAGTTCTCCGCGACGCCGTCCTGCATGATCTTCACCGAGGTGGCGCGGAACCGTCCAGCCCTCAGCTTCTTGCGGCGGGCCACCAGTTCGGGAATCTGCTCGGCGCCGCGTGCCCGGTCCCACCACAGTGCCCCGGTCACGCGGGCGGTGAGCGAGCCGTCCCCCGCGGCGGCCATGTACGCGTCCGAGGGGTCGGGCCGGCCGTTGAGCTCACCGAGCATGGCGTCCTGCCAGCCCGTGATGCCGAGGGAGTGGAGCAGTTCCTGGGCCCGGAGCAGCCCGGCGAGGAGTTCCGCCGGCGTACTCGTCGGCAGCAGCCGGCCCACCAGCGAGGTCGCACCCTCCTGGAGCATGCCGCTGGGAGTGCCGTCCGGCTCGCGCTCGATCCGGCCGTCGGCGGGATCGGGAGTGGATGCCGTGACTCCGGCGAGTTCGAGTGCCCGGGTGTTGGCCCAGGCGCCGTGGTGGTCCCGGTTGGACAGCAGGACCGGGCGATCCGGGACGACGGCGTCGAGCAGGTGCCGGGTCGGCAGCCCGCCCTCGAAGCTCTCCATCGACCAGCCGCCGCCGGTGATCCACTCGCGGTCGGGGTGTGCGTCCGCGTACGCGCGGATCAGAGCCAGGTAGTCGTTCACGCCGACGGTCCCGGTCAGATCGCACTCGGCCAGTTCCACCCCGGCGAAAGCCGGGTGCATGTGGGCGTCCTGAAAGCCGGGGAGCAGCAGCTTCCCCGTCAGGTCGACCACCTCGGTGTCGGGGCCCACGAGTTCCCGTACCTCGTCGTGGCCGACGGCCGTGATCCTGTCGCCGGTGACGGCGAGCGAGGTGGCCCGGGTGCGGGCCGGGTCCACCGTGAAGACGGGGCCGCGGGTGAAGACCAGATCGGCCTTGGCCATTCGAAAGCTCCAGAGCGTGAGGCGACGGGGTGGCGCCATGGAACCGGCAAGGCGGTTTACACGTCAATGGTGTTGTCGTAAGGTCCCGGCCATGTCCGAACGTGTCATCCCCGAAGGCGGACGCCGGCGCCGCCGCCCCACCAAGCAGGGTGCCGTCCTCTCGGAGCAGCTCATCGTCGAGACAGCGCTGAGGCTGGTCGCGCAGCACGGCGCCGAAGCACTCTCGGTGCGCAGGCTGGGCGCCGCGCTCGGCGCCGACCCGAGCGCGCTCTACCGCTACTTCCACAACACCGACGCCCTCCTCCTCGCCCTCGCGGACGAACTCATCGGCAGGGCGCAGGAGGGCTGGCGGGCGACCGGAGACTGGCGCGAGGACCTGCGCTCGATGGGCCTGCGGATCCATGCCTGCTACCTCTCCCACCCGCAGGCCGCCGTCCTCGGGGCGTACCGCACCACGGGACGCCCCCACGAGACCCGGGCCGTCGAGCGCATCCTCGGCATCCTGCGCTCGGCCGGCTTCCCGTATCCCCTCGCCGTCCGCGCCTACCACGCGTTCGTCGACCAGGCCCTGGCGTTCGCGGCCCAGGACGCCGCCGCGCTCGCTCTGCCGAAGGCCGCCCGGGAGGCGGACGAGGCGGTCTGGAACTCGGTCTACGGGAGGCTGTCGGCCGACACCCACCCGCACGTCGCCGCAGCCTTCCCGCTGCTCGCCGCCGACATGCGTGACAGCGGTTATCCCTTCGCCCTGGAGCTGATGCTCAGCGCGATGGAGGCGCTCCGTCCGGCGGCGACCGAGGGCTGAGGCGCGCCCGCCCCGTGGGTGCGCCGGTCAGGACAGGGCCCGCCAGGCCTCGTTCAGTGCGGCGCGGAACGCGGCGGTCTGCTCGGGGCTCAGGCCGGCGGTCATACGGGCCTCGATGCGGCGTGCCGGCTCGGCATACTCGGCGAGCAGCCGCCGCCCGGGATCGGCGAGCAGGATCAGACGTTCGCGGCGGTTGGCCGGATTGGGCTCACGGCGGATCAGGCCCCGGCTCTCCAGGGCCCGGACCATGTCGGCCATCGACTGGGCGGTGACGAAGGAGTCGCGGGCCAGTTGCGCCGCGGAGATTCCGTCGTGCCGCTCCAGCACTGTCAGGGCGGTGTACTGCAGCGCCGTGACCCCGGCGGGCTTGAGCAGCTCCTCCAGCCTGGCCCTTACCACCAGTTCCGTTCTCTTGACCAAGTAGAGCAGTGACGTGCTCACGTTCGTCCTCCCGTCGTGGCGGCTCGTGCGGGGCCGCTCGTGCCGCGGCCGGTGCCGTGTCGCCGCGACGGCGGCGCATCCGCACCCTAGGCATCCGCACCCTAGGTCATTGACAGGAATCCTGCTGATTACCCAGACTGCGTTCATCAGGATTCCTGTCGATCCCGGCTTGTGTCGGCGCTCTCGGCATGTCGTATCCCACCACTCTCGAGAGGCACCTCTCATGGATCTTCAGGGCAAGGTCGCCGTCGTCACCGGCAGCGGACGCGGCCTCGGGCTGGCGTACGCGCAGGCCCTCGCCGCCGCGGGCGCCGCCGTCGTCGTCAACGACATCGACCGGGGCACGGTGGACGCCGCCGTCGCCTCGATCACCTCCCGGGGCGGCAGGGCGGCCGGCGTCGTAGCGGCCGTGGGCGACAGCGAGGCGGCCCAGCGCCTCGTGGACACGGCGGTCGGGGAGTTCGGGCGCCTGGACATACTCGTCGCCAACGCCGGCATCCTGCGCGACCGCGTGCTGTGGAAGATGACCGACGAGGACTTCGACGACGTCGTCCGCGTCCACCTGCGCGGCACGTTCACCTGCGCCCGCGCCGCCGCCGTCCGCATGCGCGAGCAGGGCACCGGCGGCCGACTCGTCCTGATCTCCTCGCCCGCCGGCCAGCGCGGCAACTTCGGCCAGACCAACTACGCCGCCGCCAAGGCCGGCATCGTCGCCATGGCCCGCACCTGGGCCATGGAACTGGGCCGCTCCGGTGTCACCGTCAACGCCGTCGTTCCGGTCGCCGCCACCGAGATGACCCGGACCATCCCGGCGTTCGCCCCCGTCATCGAGGAGTCCGAGCGCACCGGCGAGCCCCTGCCCGACTGGCTGCGCAAGGATGAGGGCCTCGGCACCGTGGAGGACGTCGCAGGCCTGATCACCTTCCTGGCCTCGGACGCCTCCGACGCGGTGACCGGGCAGGCCATCGGCATCGGCGGCGACCGGCTGGCCCTGTGGGCGCATCCAAAGGAGAAGGCGGTCGCCCTCGCCGACGGAGGCTGGAGCGGCGACGCCATCGCCGCGGCGTGGCCGGACGGAGTCGGCGCCGAGCCCGAGACCTACGGAATCCCCGCGCCCCAGGCCCCGGTGGCGTGAGATGGCCGACCGCAGCCACGACCTCGCACTCGACCTCGACGCGCTGACCGCCATCGACGTGCACACCCACGCGGAGGTCTCCAAGGACGGCCACGGGGCCCTCAGCCCCGAGCTGTTCGGCGCGTCCGAGGCCTACTTCAAGGCCCACGGCCACCGGCAGCCCACCATCGAGGAGATGGCAGCGCACTACCGGGAACGCCGGATGGCAGCCGTCGTCTTCACGGTCGACGCCGAGCACGCCACCGGCCACCCGCGGATCTCCAATGAGGAGATCGCCGAGAGCTGCGCCGCCCATGCCGACGTCCTGATCCCGTTCGCCAGCGTCGACCCGCACAAGGGCCGCGCGGGGGTTCGTGAGGCCCGACGCCTGGTGGAGGCGTACGGGGTGCGCGGTTTCAAGTTCCACCCCAGCATCCAGGCCTTCTCCCCGGACGACCGCCTCGCCTATCCGCTGTACGAGGCCATCGAGGAACTCGGCGTACCGGCTCTCTTCCACACCGGCCAGACCGGGATCGGCGCCGGCGTCCCCGGCGGTGGCGGCATCCGGCTGAAGTACTCCAACCCGATGGCCGTCGACGACGTCGCCGTCGACTTTCCCGAGCTGAGGATCGTCCTCGCCCACCCCTCCTTCCCCTGGCAGGACGAGGCGCTCGCGGTCGCCACCCACAAGCCGCACGTCTACATCGACCTGTCCGGCTGGTCGCCCACGTACTTCCCGCCGCAGCTGGTGCGCTACGCCAACACCCTGCTGCAGGACAAGGTCCTCTTCGGCTCCGACTTTCCGGTCATCACCCCCGACCGGTGGCTCGCGGACTTCGCCGGCCTCGACATCAAGCCCGAAGTCCGCCCGAAGATCCTCAAGGAGAACGCCGCCCGCCTGCTCGGCCTGTCCACTCACTGAAGGGAACGCTCGTGCTGAACCAAGGCATCGGCTCCTGGCCGGCGCGCCGGGCCCGCAAGACACCCGACCGGGCCGCCGTCGTCCACGGGGACCACACCCTGACCTACCGGGACCTCCACCGGCGCGTCCTGCGGCTCGCCCACGGCCTGCGCGCCCTCGGCGTCGGCAGCGGCGACCGGATCGCCTACCTCGGTCCCAACCATCCGGCCTTCCTGGAGACGCTGTTCGCCGCCGGAACGCTCGGCGCGGTCTTCGTCCCCCTCAACACCCGCCTGGCCGCCGCGGAGCTCGCCCACAACCTCTCCGACTCGGGCAGCACCGTCCTTGTCCACGCCCCTGAGCAGGCCGCGGCCGCGCACGCGCCGTCGGGGCGGGGGGTGCACCACCGCATCGCGCTCGACGGAGCCGACGAGTCCGGCGACGGCGCCCTCGGGTACGAGGAGTTGCCGGCGGGCGCTCCCGACGAGTCCCTGGACGTGGCCGTACGCCCCGAGGACCCGTGCATGATCATGTACACCTCCGGGACCACGGGCCGACCCAAGGGGGCCGTCCTCTCCCACGGCAACATCATCTGGAACAGCGTCAACGTCCTCGTCGACACCGACCTCACCGCCGACGAGGTGACCTTGGTGGTGGCCCCGCTGTTCCACGCCGGAGCCCTCAACATGACCTGCCTGCCCACCCTCCTCAAGGGCGGCCGGGTGGTGCTGCTTCCGGTCTTCGACGCCGATCTGGTCCTCGACACCGTCGAACGCCGACGCGTCACGTACCTGTTCGGCGTCCCCACGATGTACGACGCCATGGCCGCCCGGCCGCGCTGGGCGAACACTGACCTCTCCAGCCTGCGCACCCTCAACTGCGGCGGTGCACCGGTCCCGGCCCGCACCATCGCCGCGTACATCGAGCGCGGCCTCGCCTTCAGCCAGGGCTACGGCATGACCGAGGCGTCCCCCGGCGTCCTCTTCCTCGACCGGGAGCACACGGCGGCCAAGGCCGGCTCCGCCGGCGTCCCACACTTCTTCACCGACACCCGCATCGTCAGGCCCGACGGGAGCGACACCGCGCCCGGCGAACGCGGCGAGATCCTCGTCCAGGGCCCCCACGTCATGACCGGTTACTGGAACCGGCCCGAGGACACCGCGGCAGCCTTCACCGACGGCGACTGGCTGCGCACCGGCGACATCGCCCGCACCGACGCCGACGGCCACGCCTACCTCGTCGACAGGGTCAAGGACATGTTCGTCTCCGGAGGGGAGAACGTCTACCCCGCCGAGGTGGAGGCCGCGCTCCTCGACCACCCCGCCGTCGCCGAATGCGCGGTCATCGGTGTCCCCGACCCGGTCTGGGGCGAGGTCGGCCGGGCCGTCATCGTCCTCAGGTCCGAATCCGTCCTCGCCGACGTCCGCGAGGAGGACCTCCTCGGCCACCTGCTGGGCAGGCTCGCCAAGTACAAGATCCCGAAGTCGGTCGTCCTCACGGGCAGCCTGCCCCGTACGGCCTCCGGGAAGATCGCCAAAGCCGCAGTCCGAGACGGTTTCACCACCGGTCCCGCCGAACTCCCCACACCCTGAGCGGACTTCGAGCAGGACGATGCCCCAGGGCGCGTTCAGCGCCGCCCGCCCCATCGAAAGGCCTTCGCATGCCCATCACCCTCGCCGACGGACTCGGCGCACTCACCTCCCTCAGCGGAGCCGACCTCGGTCGCACCGAGTGGATCGAGATCACCCAGGACCGGGTGAACACCTTCGCCGACGCCACCGACGACCACCAGTGGATCCACACGGACCCGGAGAAGGCCGCGGACGGGCCCTTCGGCGGCCCCATCGCCCACGGCTACCTCACCCTCTCCCTGATCATCCCGCTCTTCGGCGAGCTGCTCGGCATCACCGGCACCACGATGAGCGTCAACTACGGCCTGGACAAGGTCCGGTTCCCCAGCCCCGTCCGCGTCGGCGCGAAGATCCGCCTCCACGGCCTCGTCGGTACGGTGGAGGAGGTCAGGGGCAACGGCGTGCAGATGCCGGTCACCTTCACCGTCGAGGTCGAGGGCAGTGACCGGCCGGCCTGCGTCGCCGAGGCCGTCTACCGCCACTACGCCTGACCCGCTCCCGGGTCGACCGCGCCACGAGAACGAGCTGACGGTGCCGGCCACCACGCACACGTGGTGGCCGGCACCGTCAGCTCGTTCTCGTGGATGCCGGTCCGATCCTGCGCGGCGACCGGCCCGGTTCTCCCGCCGGCGGCGCCGCGCCTACGGGGCCGACGCGGCGGTGAGCTGCTCCTCCAGGGCCGCCAGCGTCCGGTAGCAGGGCATGACCTGGGCGATGGAGGAGTTCGGTTCGCGGCCACCGCGGATGGCGGCGACGAACTCGCGGTCCTGGAGCTCGATCCCATCCGTCGACACGTCGACGCGGCTGACGTCGATCGGCTCGTCCCGTCCGGTGACGAGGTCGTCGTAGCGAGCCAGGTAGGTCCCGGTGTCGCCGATGTAGCGGAAGGAGGTACCGAGCGGACCGTCGTTGTTGAACGACAGCGAAAGGGTGCAGAGGGCACCGTTCGCCGCGCGCAGCTGGACCGACATGTCCATCGCGATGCCCAGCGCGGGGTGCACGGGACCCTGGAGGGCATGGGCCTGCACGATCGGTGAGCCGGTCTGGTAGGCGAAGAGATCGACGGTGTGCGCGGCGTGGTGCCACAGCAGGTGGTCGGTCCAGGAGCGCGGCTCGCCCAACGCGTTGAGGTTCTCCCGGCGGAAGAAGTACGTTTGCACGTCCATCTGCTGGACCGCGAACTCGCCCGCGTCGATCCGCCGGCGCACCCACTGGTGGCTGGGGTTGAAGCGGCGGGTGTGGCCCACCATCGCGACGAGCCCCGTGCGCCGCTGCGCCGCCAGGCACGCCTCGGCGTCGGCGAGCGAGTCGGCGAGCGGGATCTCGACCTGGACGTGCTTGCCCGCTTCGAGGCAGGCCAGCGTCTGCCCGGCGTGCAGCTGTGTGGGGGTGGCGAGGACGACGGCGTCGATGTCGTCCATCGTCAGCACCTCGTCAAGGGAGGCGGCGGCGCGGCTCACCCCTTGCTCCGCGGCGAACTTCTGCGCCCGTTCCAGGCTGCTGCTCACGACGGCGGTCACCTCGACCCCCTCGATGCGCCGGAGGGCGGCCGCATGCTTGGCACCGAAGGCGCCGCCGCCGGCCAGGGCGATCCTGAGGGTTCGGTCGTCGGTCATGTCAGTTCACTCCTTCCGCGGGCTCCTGGGCCCGGGGGTGGTTGTCGAGGATCAGATGGCCGACGGCCGTGTTGGACGCCGGCACGTGGTAGAAGCGGTGTTTGACGTCGACCCGCCCGGTCCCGTCCACGTCGCTCATCGCCCCGCGGGCGATCAGCCACATGACCAGCTCGATGCCCTCCGAGCCGGCTTCCTCGACGTACTCCAGGTGCGGGACCTGTGCCAGGCCGGCCGGGTCGGCGATCAGCCGGTCGAGGAAGGCGTTGTCCCACTCCCGGTTGATCAGGCCTGCGCGCGGGCCCTGGAGCTGGTGGCTCATGCCGCCGGTGCCCCAGACCTGGACCTTCAGCGGTCGGTCGTACGACTCGATCGCCTTGCGCAGGGCCTGGCCGAGCCGGAAGCACCGGCCGCCCGAGGGCACCGGGTACTGCACCACGTTGACGTGGAACGGGATGACCCTGCACGGCCACTTCTCGACGTCCCCGAACATCAGCGACAGCGGCACCGTCAGGCCGTGGTCGACGCTCAGCTCGTTGGCGAGCGTGAGGTCGAAGTCGTCCCTGACGAGCGAGTGCGCGATGTGTGCGGCCAGGTCGGGGTCGCCCTCGATGCCAGGGACGGGGCGGGGCCCGTACCCCTCGTCGGCGGTGGCGAAGGCCGCGCCGGTGCCGAGTACGAACGTCGGGATCAACGTCAGATCGAACGCGGACGCGTGGTCGTTGTAGACCAGGAAGATCACATCGGGCAGGTTCTCCCGCTCCCACTCCCTGGAGAACGCGTATCCCTCGAAGACCGGCTTCCAGTAAGCCTCTTCGGTCTTGCCGTGGTCCATCGCCGCGCCGATGGCCGGCACGTGGGAGGTGAAGACCGCGCCGGTGACGACGGCGTGCCCGGCGGGGGGCGACTGTGCGGCGTGCGCCGCCTCCAGGACGGCGTGGTCTATGCGGTTTCCCTCGACGGAGCGGCCGCCGCCGACCATCATGCCGCGATACTCCTCCTCGGTCATACCGGTCATCGAACCGGCCATCTGCTGGAACGAAAGCCCCAGCGTGGCGCCCCACTTGGCGAGAAAGTAGATGTTTCCGCCCTCGTTCATGGCGGCGTTGAGGTCGCGGTCGAGCAGCGCCCGCTTCTGTTCCTCCCGCAGCGGCCACGCGTCCAGGTAGGCGCGTTCGTCGGCGAGGTACAGCGCGCGGTTCTCCGCGGTCATCAGGGACATGCAGAACTGGTTGAGGTGGTAGCCCTTGGCGGACTGCTCGGTGTCGAAGATCGTGGTGCCCGGCACCAGCTTGTAGGTCTTGTCCAGTGACATGGCGGCCTCCGGCCGTGGGCGAATCAGCCGGCGTCCGGCCAGTACAGGCGCATCGGGTTGTCGACGAGGAGCCTCCACTGCAGGTCCGGCGTCGGTGCGATGTGCGGGATGAAGTCGACGAGCAGACCGTCGTCGGGCATGTGGGAGACGAGGTTCGGGTGCGGCCAGTCCGTGCCCCACAACACCCGGTCGGGGAACTCCCCGACCACGCGCCGGGCGAACGGGACGACGTCGCGGTACGCCTCGGGCTCGCCATCGAGGGCCGGCGGGCCGCTCACCGTGAGCCGCTCCGGGCAGGTGACCTTGCACCAGATGTCGGGCCGGGCCCGCATGAAGTCGAGGAACGCCTCGAACTCGGGGCCGTCCGGGTCCTGGGAGACGTCGGGCCGGCCCATGTGGTCGATGACCAGCGGCACCGGTACGGACAGGAAGAAGTCGCGCAGGACGGCGAGGTCGGCGGCCTCGAAGTAGACGACGACGTGCCACCCGTACGGTGCGATCCGTCCGACGAGGTCCATGAGGTCCTGCCGCGGCGCCGCGTCGACGAGCCGCTTGACGAAGTTGAACCGCACGCCGCGCGTCCCCGCCTCGTGCAACTCGCGCAGCTCCTCGTCGCCGACGTCGGGCCGCACCGTCGCCACTCCCCGGGCCGTTCCCCCCGAAGCCCGCAGCGCGTCGACCATCGCCCGGTTGTCGGCGCCGTGGCAGGTCGCCTGGACCACGACGCTTCGGGCGAAGCCGAGGCGGTCGCGGAGCGCGAAGAGCCGGTCCTTCGACGCGTCGCACGGGGTGTACTTCCGCTCGGGCGCATACGGGAACTCGGCGCCCGGCCCGAAGACGTGGCAGTGCGCGTCGACGGCACCCTCGGGCAGCCGGAAGCGGGGACGGCTCGGATCGGCGTACCAGTCGAGCCATCCGGGGGTCTTCTCGAAGCTCGGCGTCATCATCAGTCCTCGTAGCGCAGCCCGAGCTCGGCCAGCGGGCCGCGCATGCCGTACACGTCCAGGCCGAGGGCGCCCTTGCGGAACCGGGCGCGCTTGGTCTCCTCGTCGGCCTCCCGCCGCGCCGCCGCCTCGGCGACCGCGGCGGCTCGCTCGCGCGGCACCACCACCACGCCGTCGCGGTCGGCCGCGACGACATCGCCGGGCCGGACGAGGGCGTTGGCGCAGACGACCGGGACGTTGACCGAGCCGAGTGTGGCCTTGACCGTGCCCTTGGCGTGGACCGCCCGGGAGAAGACGGGGAAGTCCATGTCCTCCAGGTCGGCCGTGTCCCGTACGCCGCCGTCGATGACCAGCCCCCGGCAGCCGCGTGCGCGGAAGGAGGTGGCGAGCAGCTCGCCGAAGAAGCCGTCCTCGCTCTCGGCCGTGCAGGCGGCCACCACCACGTCCCCGTCCTGGACCTGCTCGGCGGCGACGTGCAGCATCCAGTTGTCGCCGGGCTGGAGCAGCACGGTCACGGCCGTGCCGCACATCCGGGCCGTCGGGTAGACCGGGCGCAGGTAGGGGCGCATCAGGCCGACCCGGCCCATCGCCTCATGGAGGGTCGCGACGCCGAACACGGACAGGGCGGCGACCGTCTCCGGACCGGCCCGGTCGATCTTCGTGTGGACGACGCCGGTCTCGGTGTGTTGCATGGGTGCTCCTCCTGGGGGTCGACGGTCGCGGGGGTCAGCGTTCGGCCGCGGTGAGGCGGGCGGCGAGGCGGGGATGGACGCGCAGGGCATTGCCGGAGTAGACGGCCTCGCGTTCCTCGTCCGAGAGGTACGGGGTGGCGTCGACGTACCGCTTGGTGTCGTCGAAGTGGTGACCGGTGCGCGGGTCGATGTCGCGGACCGCGCCGATCATTTCGCTCGCGAAGAGGACGGACCGGCTGTGGACCACCCTGGTCAGCAGGTCGATGCCGGGCTGGTGGTAGACGCAGGTGTCGAAGAAGACGTTGTCGAACAGCGCCTCCGGATCAGGTCTGCCGAGCGCCGACGCCAGGCCGCGGAACCGCCCCCAGTGGTACGGGACGGCTCCGCCGCCGTGCGGGATGACGAACCGGAGGGTCGGGAAGTCGGCGAACAGGTCGCCCTGGACAAGCTGCATGAACGCCGTGGTGTCCGCGTTCAGGTAGTGCGCGCCGGTGGTGTGGAAGGCGGGATTGCACGAGGTGCTGACGTGGATCATCGCGGGGATGTCGTACTCGGCCATCGCCTCGTAGAGCGGGTACCAGCTGCGGTCCGTCAGGGGCGGTGCGGTCCACTTGCCGCCCGACGGATCCGGGTTGAGGTTGACGGTCACCGCGCCGAGCTCCTCCACCGCGCGGCGCAGCTCGGGCAGGCAGGTCGACGGGGCGGCTCCGGGGGACTGCGGCAGCATCGCTCCCATCGCGAAGCGGTCGGGATAGAGCGTGCTCACGCGGTGGACGAGGTCGTTGCAGATCCGTGCCCACGTCGCGGAGACCTGGAAGTCGCCGATGTGGTGGGCCATGAAGCTGGCCCGCGGGGAGAAGATGGTCAGGTCGATGCCGCGCTCATTCATGAGGCGCAGCTGATGGCCCTCGATCGCCTCCCGCAGGTTCTCGTCGGTGATGAGCAGGTCGTCGGGGTCCGGCGTGTCCGAGGGGGAGCCGACCGCCGCCACCTGCCGGTCCCGCCACCGTGCCAACGGGGGCGGAGCCGTGGTGAAGTGGCCGTGGCAGTCGATGATCATCAGGTCTCCTGGGGTCGTCGGGGTCAGCCGCGGGAACGGACGGGCCAGCCGGTGTACTGCTCGGCGAGATAGGTGCGGCCGGCGCGGGTGCCCAGCACGTTGTCCAACTCGCCCGACTGGCGCCGCAGGTCGAACCCCGAGCCGCCCGGCGGGGTGTGCAGCAGCCGGGTCATCCAGGAGGAGAAGTTCTGCGCCCGCCACAGCCGTTGCAGCGCACGGGGCTGGTAGGCGTCGAGCGCGCCCACGCCCGCCGGTCCGAGCGCCCGCAGGAGCACCTCCGCCAGCACCTTGACGTCGTGCAGCGCGAGGTTGAGCCCGCGGGCGCCGGTCGGCGGCACGGTGTGGGCGGCATCACCGGCGAGCGCCATGGACCCCCAGCGCATCGGCTCCTGCACGAACGAGCGGAACCGCAGTACCGTCTTCTCCAGGACCGGCCCCTCCTTGAGCCGGAAACCGTCCTCGCCGGCCACTCGGGCCTGGAGCGTCTCCCAGATACGGTCCTGCGGCCAGGCGTCGACGGATTCGTCGGGCGAGCACTGGAAGTACATCCGCTGCACGGTCTCGGTCCGCTGGCTGATCAGTGCGAAGCCGTGCTCGGAGTGGGCGTAGACGAGCTCCGGCGCGCTCGCCGGCGCCTGGGCCATGATGCCGAACCAGGCGAAGGGGTACTCCTTGCCGTACCGCACCCGCCGGTCTGCGGGCACGAGGTCGCGGCACATGCTGCGCGATCCGTCCGCGCCGACCACGTACCGCGCACGGATCTCGTGCCGGGATCCGTCGGCGGCGGTGTACCGGACGCGCGGAGCGGTGGTCGTGATGTCGAGCGCCTCGGTGTCGGAGACACCGAAGTGGACCGTGCCGCCGTCGCGTTGCCGTGCGTCGGCCAGGTCGATGAACACGTCGGTCTGCGGGTAGAGCCAGACGGACTCGCCGACCAGCGCCTTGAAGTCGATCCGGTGGGCCCGGCCGCCGAACCGCACCTCGATGCCTTCGTGTTCGCGTCCCTCGCGCAGGATCCGGTCGCAGACGCCGGTCTCCACGAGGTCCCGGGCCGCATCGGCCTCCAGGATCCCGGCCCGCTGAGTCGCCTCGATCTCGCGCCGGGTACGGGTGTCGACCACGATCGTGTCGACTCCGGCGCGGCCCAGCCGGTGCGCCAGCATCAGGCCGGCCGGGCCGGCGCCGATGACTGCGACGGGAACCGAGGCAACGGTATCGACGACGGCGTCGGCCATGACATCTCCTGAGCGACTGTGATCCTTGCGAACACGTCGAACGGTGACACCCGGGGCGTCGGTCCGTCTCCGGCCCTTCCGTCAGGCGGAAGCGCGCAGAGACATCAGGCAGAGCGGCGGGTACGCCGGCCCAGTTCGTCGGAGATTGCGTACGCGGCCCGCAGGAGCGGGTCCCGCAGTCCCCGCGCGCGGCTCGCTCCGCGGGCCGTGAACACGATTCCCAACGTGGCGGAGACCGGCCCGTTGCGGCCGATCCGTACGGGAGCGGCCACCGCGACCGTGCTCTGCGAGAGCTGCCGGTCGCTGACGAAGACCTGTTCGCGGCGGATGCGGTCCAACTGCGCCCGCAGCGTCTTCGGGTCGGTGACGGTGTGCGGGGTCCAGGCCCGCAGCGGCGCTGCGAGGACCTCCTCCTGGATGTCCGGCGGCGCATGGGCCAGCAGCACCCGCCCCATCCCGGTGGAGCCGATCGGGAAACGGGTTCCCACCATGGTCAGCAGCTCCACCGAGCGGTGCCCGGCGATCCGCTCGATGAAGACGAGCTCCGTGCCCTCACGTACCGCGAGTTGGACGTTCTCGTGCGTCGCCTCGTAGAGGTCCTGCATGAACGGCAGCGCCACATCGCGCAGGATCTGGGTGCGCGGGCATCCCGAGGCGATCTCCCACAGCCTCAGCCCGACGTGCCAGGAGCCGTCCTCCCCGCGCTCCAGCGCCCCCCACCCCGCCAGCTCGGCGACCACCCGGTGCGCCGTGCTCAGGGCCAGGCCGGTGCGCTGGGCGATCTCCGACAGGGTCTGCGACGGGTGCTCGCGGTCGAAGGCCGCGAGGACGTCGAGGACTTTGCCAGCTGCTGTGCTCCGGGGTGCGCTCACGCGGTCAGTCTCGCAAACCGGCGTTGAGCGGCCCGCGCCGAGCGCCGTACCATCTGCCGGACACAGGGAGGTGACGTGAACGGAGTGATCTCCGGGCTGTCCTCGATGGCGACGCGGCCGCTGCTGGCCGAGCTGACCGAGCACATCCGGCTCGTGCACGGGCTTCCCGTGTGCTTCGAGGCCGCCGGCGGGGTCGAGATCGCACGGCGGGTGCGCGAGGGCGCCGAGGCCGATCTGCTCGTGCTCGCCGACGGAGCGCTGGCCGTGCTGGAGAAGGAGGGGTACCTCCTGGCCGGCACGGCGCGACCGCTGTGGATCTCCCAGGTCGTCGCCGCCGTGCCGGAGGGCTCACCCGTTCCGGAGCTCGACTCGGAATCCGACCTGCGGGCCGTTCTGCGGTCCGCGAAGAAGATCGCCTACTCCACCGGTCCCAGTGGGACGGCCCTGATCGCTCTGATCGGCCGGCTGGGTCTCGCCGACACGCTCGCAGGCCGGTTCGTCCAGGCACCTCCGGGCGTGCCCGTCGGTAGCCTGCTGTCCTCGGGCCGGGCCGACCTGGCGTTTCAGCAGCTCAGCGAGCTGATGGACCTGCCGGACGTCGTCATCGCCGGACCGCTGCCCGGTGACACCAGCATCACATCGACCTTCGGTGGAGGGGTACTGGCCTCAGCCGCCCGGCCGGACCTCGCTCTGGAAGTCCTCGACCTCTTCGCTTCCGGGACGGGATCCAGGGCCGCCCGGGCCAGGGGCATGCGGGCCTGGGGGGACAGCTCCGCCGGATGAGCTGCGGGGTCCGGCAGGCCTCCGATGAACCGGTCGGACGCCCCGAGCCACTCTGGATGTGGCGAATTGCAGAAGTCTGCAATTCGGATATCCTGATCCGCCCATCGCGCCGGCGCCTCCAGGGGCCCGCGTGCGTTCGCACCGAGCTAGGACAGAACAGATGACGGCGAGCCTGCCCCCGTGCCCGAGGTGCTCCAGTGAGTACACCTATGAGATGAACGCTCTGATGGTCTGCCCGGAGTGCGCCCACGAGTGGGTTCCCGCCGCGGCGGGGGCGGATGACGCAAGCGCCTCCGGGGTTCGCGTGGTCCGGGACTCCGTCGGGAACGTGCTGAGCGACGGCGATGCCGTGACGGTCGTCAAGGCGCTCAAGGTCAAGGGCAGCCCGTCGGGGATCAAGGCGGGCACCAAGGTGCGCAACATCCGCCTGGTCGACGGGGTGGACGGCCATGACATCGACTGCAGGATCGACGGCTTCGGCGCCATGCAGCTCAAGTCGAGTGTGGTCAAGAAGGCCTGACCCCTTGCCCGCGGAGTGCTCGCACGGGCTCGGGGCGGCTCGGGCGGACGCCCCGGTCGCTGTGGGAGGGTCGGCCGCGGTCGGGACCCGGTGGCAGTCGGCCCGTCGGCGGGTCCATCGGATCTGCTGACCAGGCTCACCCTGCGCTTCCCGGCGGGCCGGCAGGCGCTAGACTTGCAGAGTTATGCAATTCGCAAGGTCTTGATCCGGAGGGTGGGGGCGGGAGCGTGGCCGGGTTCGAGGAAGCCGTGCAGGAGCGGGTCCGCACGGCGCGGGCCCGTCTCCGGGCCGCGAAGCAGGACGGCGATGCCTTCGAGGAGGCGCTGGCCGAGGACGAGCTCGAGGACGCGCTGCGCATGGCTCGCGATCACGACGTGGCCGAGGACGGCGGCAGCCGGTGAACCGGACCGCGTCACCGGCGCGTGCTGTGCCGCGCTGGGGGCGCGGCATCCCCGCGGGTGTGCGGCGACGGGACCGGTGTGCGAGCGCGGTGGGACGGTGCCGCTGCTGCCGCGCTCGGTACGGGCCGCTCGTGGGCGCACCGAACAGCCGCCGGCCCTCTTCGGCCCGGAGGGCGCCGCTGCTCCGTGCGGGGCGCCCGCGCACCCGCTCCGGGCGCCGTACACCAGGAAGGAACCCACACGATGACGGACGATGACCCCCGGGCGAAGCCTGCGGCGGACCAGGAGAAGTGGAAAGAGCAGGGCGTCGCGCTGCGCGCCTTCTTCTACATCTTCGGCACGCACGTGTTCGCCGGGTTCATCTGGCTGCTCTTCTACCTGGGCGAGCACGCCCCGAAGTGAGACCACCGCCGTCCGACAGCGATGCGGCCCTGCCGTCCCCAGGCCTCCGGCCCGGACGCGTCCGTCGAGGAGGTACCGGTCCGCGTTACGGGTGAAAGCCCCTGACGGCACCTGCCCACGGGTTCGGACAGCACGCGAAGCTCTGCAGACGTGGAGCGACGTATGGCTTCGGGCAGCACGGAGCCCCTGTCAAGAGCCTGGCAGGGGCCCCTGCGGCCGAGAGCCGTGGAAGGCCGGGCCCGTGCCGGGCCTGAGCCAGAGCCGGTCTGCACCGGGACGGCACGGCCTGAGCGCGAACCTCCTGCGACAACGGTTCCGCCGACGGCCGCGGTGCCGCGGTGCCGCTGTCACAGTGAGGCCGCGCTGACAGGACCTCCGCTACTTGCTCATGGCGAAGCGCATCAGGGCGTGCTCGTCCCCCTGCTTGATCTTCCCGGTCTCATTGATCACCTGGAGTTTCCAGCCCGCGCCGTCCCTGGTCGCCTTGGCCACGGCGCACCCGTTGTCGGTGGTGAGCAGGCTCGGCCAGATGTCGGCGACCTGCTGGGTGCTGCCGCCCGTCGCGTCGTACACCTTGAAGCTGATGTTCCGGGCGTTCTGGAAGGCGCTGCGCTTCTTGTACGCGGCGGCGATGAACACGATGGAGGTGATGTTGGACGGTACCTGGTCGAGCGCGACGGTCACCGTCTCGTCATCGCCGTCGCCGTGCCCGGTCTGGTTGTCTCCGCTGTGCACCAACGAGCCGTTGCCCAGCGGGTCCAGGGAGTCAAGCCCGGCCAGTCGCACCGGCTCGGCACCCGACATGGCGATGGCGATGAGGTCGAGGTCCGTGCCGGTCTTCTGACGGATCTTCCCCAGCAGCCCGCCGCTACTGCCGACGGTGGGGTCCCAGGACACTCCGATGGACAGATGGGTCACCCCGTCCAGATCCGCCGGGCCGTCTTCCTTCTTGAGCGTGATCATGCTCGATCCTCTTGTCGGTCGAGGGGCTGTTACACGTGAAGTGTGCCTTGAGCCTCGTTATCACCTCCACCTGGTCCCGGTTCTGCGGCCATGCGGCGCGCAGTCGCCCGACGGGTTCGACGGCGCCCCTGTCCAGGTGAGCGTCCGTCTTCGTCCGGGCGCCACACGTACCGGATGTCCGGCTCGCGTTCCTCGTTGCGGTGACCGTCGGTGCACTCGCCCGCGGCGAAGCCGTGCCGCTCGTAGAAGCGCCGCGCCGACGCGTTGACCCGGAACGTCCATAGCGTCAGACCGGCTGGACGACGCTGCTTGGCCAGGTCCACCAGGCGTCCGCCGATCCCCTGTCCCTGCCAGGCCGGATCGAGGTAGAGCTGCTCCAGAGCCCCACCTTCCAGCACCATCATCCCGACGACCGAGCATGCGACCGTCGCCACCCAGGTCTCCTGTCCGGGCACGACCACCTCCCGGAACCAGGCCCGGACCTCGTCGTCCGTATGCGCCCGGCGCATGCTCGGAAGCGCCGCCGTGAAGGAGCGCAGCCACACCTCGGCCACCGCGGCGGCATCGGAGTCGACCGCACGGCGGACGACAACATTGTTGATCTCCACGGCGACGCATGCTCGCAGACGCACGATGCGTCCCGCATCCGGATTCTCGGCGGCGTGCGGACCGGCGTGGAGCGGGCCGTGAGGTCACGAGTACGTCGCGGAGATCCCGGCGCGATCGGTCTTCTGATACTCGGTCACCTGCCCGGGGAAACGGAAGAGCCGACCCTTCGGTCGAGTCGGATTCAACCATTTCCAGGATCGTGCGTATCTGCCGTGGGACTTGGAGAGGGCTTTACCGGCCGTTCTGAGGAAGGCGACGGCTCGTGACGGAGCCGGGCCGGCAGTGAGCCGACCGAGGTTGGAAAGGGAGAGTGGCGAAGACCGTGCGGTCAATCCGAAGGGCAGAGCCACCTCATTCCGGAGTTCCACACACGTCGGCCGGAGCGCCCGTGCCGGTATCGCGGCTGCCGCCCGACATTCCCCGTCGCGGTTGACGGCGCCGCCCCAGGCCTTTGCGCGGGGCTTTCGGGGCGGCCGACTCCGGGCGCGCCACGGCTCGTGCGGGGGGACGGAAGAACGCCGCCGGCGGGCGTACCGACTCGGGGCAGAGCCCGACCCGCATGACCGAATACCACCCCACCGGGCAGCTGGCCGAATGTGGAGCCGCAGTGTTGTCGAGGAATCGGCGCCGGGACAGGATCACTTCTCGCACGAACTGACCGTCCATTCCGAAATGGGCGCAGGGCCGGTGAAACCCCGGCCGGTGTCGGTCTCTTGGTCGCTCCCGGACGCAGCGGAGAAATGAGGGAACGGGGAGCGGGCCGGCTCGGTCAGTCCGTTACTCCTGCTGCGCAGACACCAGCCGTTCTCTCATTCCGCTTTTCAACAAAGGGAAACTCAGGATTTCATGTACAAACGTTCAGGGTTCCTCGCCCTCACCACGGTGGGCATCGTGCTGTGCACCGCCGGGCTCGCGCCGTCCGTCAGTCAGGCAGCCGGCACTCCCGGCGACGTGAAGGGCTCCTATGCCGACCGGCACGGCCTGACAGCCGATGACGTCCGACTCATCAACGCGCTGAACGAAGCGGCCATGGACATCGGCCGGCCGGACAAGACCCCCGGCGGGGACCTGCCGAGCGCCACCGAGTCCCTCAGGTCCTCGGCCGCGGCCGGCGCCAGGGTGACGCCGCCCGCCGAGCCGCTGGACCGCATGCCCGACGCGTACCGGGCCTACGGAGGCAGGGCCACGACCGGCATCAGCAATTACATACGCAAGTGGCAGCAGGCCTACAGCCACCGCGACGGGCGAGTGCAGCAGATGACCGAACGGCAGCGGGAGCAGCTCTCCTACGGGTGCGTGGGTGTCACCTGGGTCAATTCGGGCTTCTACCCGACGAACAGACTGGCCTTCGCGTCCTTCGACGAGGAGAAGCATCGGCGCGCCCTGGAGAACACCAGCCCCCGGCCGGGCGAGACGCGGGCCGAGTTCGAGGGGCGCGTCGCCAAGCAGAGCTTCGACGAGACGAAGGGCTTCAACCGGGCCCGAGAAGTGGCATCCGTCATCAACCGGTCTCTGGAAAACGCCCATGACGAGAGCACGTATCTGAGCAACCTCAAGGCAGAGCTCACCAAGAACGGCGACGCTCTCGCCGCCGAAGGCAGCCGTTCGAACTTCTACGCGGCCCTGCGGAACACCCCGTCCTTCAAGGACTGGAACGGGGGCAACCACGACCCGTCCAGGATGAAGGCGGTCATCTACTCGAAGCACTTCTGGAGCGGGCAGGACCCCAGGAGTTCCTCGGACAAGCGGAAGTACGGCGACCCCGATGCGTTCCGCCCCGACCGGAACACGGGCCTCGTCGACATGTCGAAGGACAGGAACACCTCACGCAGCCCCGCCGGGCCGGGTGAGAGCTACGTCAACTTCGACTACGGCTGGTTCGGGGAGCAGAAGGAAGCACACCCTGACCAGACCATATGGACCCATGCGAACCACTATCACTCGCCCGAAGGCGGCATGGGGCCCATGAAGGTGTACGAGAGCAAGTTCCGCAGCTGGTCCTCCGGATACGCCGACTTCGACCGCGGAACCTACGTCATCACCTTCATACCCAAGCACTGGAACACCGCACCCGCCCAGGTGAAGCAGGGCTGGCCGTAGGGGCTGGCCCCCGTTCGTCGAAGGTCTGCCGTTGCCTCCGTTGCCGGTGACACCACCCCAAGGGGATGCGTCCGGCGCGGGGAGAGAGCCACGCCGACTCCGGAGGCGGGGGGCTGCGCTGCGGGGCCGCCATGAAGCTCATGGGGCCCCGCCCCCGTCGCTTCCCGTGGGCCACTGTGGGGCAGTCTCACGCGGCCCGCAGCCATCGGTCGAGGACCGTGAAGTCTTCGCCTGTGAGGCCGCGGGACGACGCGACGCGGTGGAGGAGGGCCGGGGCGCGGTGGCGGGCGGACACCCAGTCCCGATCGGCATCGGTGATCTCGTCGTCAACCCAGGCGAACGGGCGTCCGTCCGCCCACGAGACCAGGGTTCGGGTCTTCCAGTGGAGCCCGAACCACTTGTCCTCGCGTTCCTGCGCGTCGGAGGTCTCCGGCCAGCGCACGACCGGCAGGGGTGGCAGGCCGAGTTCGGGTGCCATGTCGGTGTTCGCCGCTTCCTCCCAGGTGGTGGCCCAGACCAGCTCGCACGGCAGTGCAGCGAGGCGAGGCCCGATGCTCGGGTCGAGCCGCGTCAGGAACGCATCGGTCGCGGTGCCCGACAGAGCGCCCCGCGGGCCGCCGCCGAACGGCAGGAGAGGTCCGTCGACGTCCAGGAACAGCAGCGGGCGTTCGCTGCGCTCACTCACGTCCCTGCCTCCTTTCGCCCCGGCAGGCACCGTCCGCGTCGACCCTGCTCGGCACGGGCGTGCCGGCCGGCCCCGCGCTGAGGCGCGGACCCACGATGACCGGAAGTCGATCACTCGGGACTGTACGGCCTCCACCTTCCGCGCAGCGCCCTCCCCGGTCCGATCCATGGGGATCGAGTCCTGTTCGCCGCATTCCTCGGGCAGGCCCTGCGCGGTGCCTCTTGCCGGCAGGGCGGCGATCTCCAGGGGCGACGCGGTCAGGAGGTGGCTGCGTACCCGCGTCGTTGCACGATCCGCCGGTGGACGGGCGGTGTCAGCACGGCGCCCACGATGAAGCCGAGCACCACGCTCCGGCTCGCGGTCGCGATGGTCCCGATGACGGCGCACAGGATCACGCCGGTTACGGCCAGGCCCGTGACCTTGAACCGCTGGGGTTGCTGGCCGAGCCATTTAACCGTCGAGAGAGCCGTGAGACAGGCGGTGGAGCCGAAAGCCGCCGACGCCAGAGCGGTCAGAGTGTTCATCCCTGAACCTTTCGCACTCGGGAGCCGGCACGTCCCTCCGGCCGTAGCGGTCGGCCGCACGCACTCCCGGTTCGGGATCACTGGGCTGCCGGTCTGTTGACCTGCAGTATCCGTCGCCGGAGCGGGCGCCGCCGCCATGAGGGCCGTTTTCGGCCACGGCTGGCGGCGGCGAAGGAGCGGTGGTCGAGGCGCGGTGGGTCGTGATCTCCGGGCCGTCCGGCGCCGGTTCAGCCCTCCGGCTCCGTCACCCGCAGCTGCCGCAGCAGGCCGCCGTAGTCCTCGTCGTCGTCACTGATGAAGATCGGGAAGGCGCCGGACACCAGCGCGACGCCCTCGACCTTGAGCCCCGAGCTCCGGGCCAGCATCCTCGGAGGGGCGACCGGAACCAGCTCCGCACCGAGGGGCCCGCCCCGCCGGACCGTGGCCGCGTGGTACACGGCACTGTCGAACGGGCCGAGGTCACCGGGGTCGTACGCGGACGAGAGGTAGAGATTGCCCTTCGCGTCGATGTCGAGGCCCGAGGCCGGGCGTGCACCGGGGGGCTCGGGTGCGGTGAACGAGACCGACGTCCAGGTCCCGCCGAACGTGATCGCACCGTTCCTGCCGACCTTCAGGCGGGTCATGTTGATGCGGGTGGTGTCGCTGCCCTGCGCCCGCTCGGCGTACACGAAGTAGTCCCGCCCGCCGACCGTCGCGACGGCCGTCGCCTCGACGTTGACCAGTGGCTCGGGTGTCTTCGGCCAGGGCACCGAGCCCGCGATCTCGACGTTGAGGTCCTTGTCCCACCGGGCGAGGTAGATGGTGGGGTCGGGGTCGTCGCCGTCGGCGTTGCTCTCCACCAGCAGCGCCTCGTCCCGGCCGGGCAGTCTGGCGATGCTCTCCAGGTCGTTCGGCACGGTGGGGAAGGCCACGTGAAGCTCTTCGACGGAGATGCCGTCGGGGTCGACCGGCGTCCGCACGATCGAAAGGCGGGGAAGGTCGCGTTCGGCGTCGTTGTCCCTCGCGTCGTGGCAGACCAGGAAGACCTCTCGTGGCTGCGTCTCCCGCCCCGGGCCGGTGGACCTGCGCTCGGTGGCGAGCCAGGCGATGCCGCTGAACTCGCGCGGCGCCCTGACCCGGCTGTCGTCGGGGGGCGAGACGCCGGCGGAGCGCTCGACGCCGCACGCGGCCAGCGCGAGGAGGTTCAGTCCTACGAAGGTCGACAACAGAGCGCGTGTCCGAAACCGACGTGCCATCGTGTGTCCTTCCGTTGCGTGGCGGGTGCCGTCCCGGATTCCGCCCCGCTCGGGGACGCTAGGACGGGGACTGTCGACTTCCCGCCAGGCACCGCCGGGAAGTCACCGGTCTGGCGGTGTGGTGGGGCCGGGTCCGGGTGCGGGTCCGCTCGCCCGCGCCGCCGTCCTCCGTGCTCCTGCCCGGGCCGCGCCCGCCCCCGGTGCTGACCCTGACCGCGGGGGAGTCCGGGCCCTTCGTCGCCCCGTGGCCGGGGTGTGTCGCCCGGGAGCCGCCCTCGGACCACGAGTACGCCCGGACATCGCCAAAGCCTCCCGCGGCAAGGGGCGTTGTCCGGTCATTGATCGGCTGATGGACGCCCTCCCCGACGGACGGTCAGCTGGCATGCTGAGCAGCCGGACCCCCGTCCCCTCCCCTTGGAGAGCAGTGTGGATCTGAGCGCCACCGACGGCCCCGCCATCGTGCAGGCGGCCGACCGGACCGTCTCCGTACGGCACGAGGCGGGGTGCGTGCAGTGACCTCGGCCGAAGCCGGCGGGCCGGGCCCGGCCCGCCACCCGTACCCGTCGATCCCGGTCCGCGGCGCCGTTCGGCCCGGTCACCGCGTCGGTCGGTGGCACCACCGCGAAACGGCTGTTCGGTGAGCCGGAGGACCAGGCTCTTCCGGCCGACCGGGCAGCGGCTCGGAGCCGTGGGCCTCGGCTGCGCCGGTATGAGCCCCTGGATGTACGTCCGCCCGCACTCCGACGACCGGGCCTGGGCCGAGCTCCTGAACGCGGCCGTCGACCTGGGAGCCACGCTCCTGGACACCGCCGGCGTGTACGGAGAGGGCCACAACGAGACGCTGATCGGGCGGGCCGTCGCCCCCCGGCGGCACGAGGTGTTCCTCGCCACCAAGGTCGGCCTGGTCGTGGACGACCTCGCCACCATGACCCTGCACCGCGACGGCAGGCCGGCGCACCTGCGCGATGCGGTCGAGGCGAGCCTGCGCCGCCTGCGTACCGACACCGTGGACCTGTGCTACCTGCACCGCGTCGACCCGGCCGTCCCCCTGGAGGACAGCTGGGGCGTCCTCGCCGCGATGGTGGCCGAGGGCAAGATCGCCCGCCTCGGCCTCTCGGACGTTCGCATCCGGCAGGCCGAACAGGCACATCGCATCCACCCCGTCGCCGCCGTCCAGTCCGAGCTCTCGCTCTGGTCCCGGCAGGCGCTCGGCGGCCGGGACCCCGAGGAGGACATCGTCGGCTGGTGCGCCCGCAACGGCGCCCTGTTCGTCCCCTTCTCGCCCCTGGGGCGCGGATTCCTCACCGGGACCATCACACCGGACACCCGTTTCCCGTCCGAAGACCTGCGTGCTCGTCATCCGCGTTTCACCGCTCGGGCCCGCGCGGCGAACCAGCGGATCCTCACCCCGCTGCGCGAGGTCGCGGACCGACACGGCGCCACCCCGGCCCAGGTGGCGCTCGCCTGGGTCCTCGCTCAGGGCGACCACGTCATCCCCGTGCCCGGCACCACCCGCCTGACGTACCTGCGGGCCAACGTCGCGGCGGCGAACCTGCACCTGACGGCCCAGGACCTCGCCGACCTCGACCGCACACCGGAGGCGGCCGAGGGCCACCCCTGCGACACCCTCGGGTCGAGGGTGTGACACGTCGCGGGGCCGGGGAGGACTCCTCCGCCCCGCTGTCCCCCCAGGCGCGGAACACCCCGGTGCGCCGGGGCGACCGGCGGGCACGGCACGGTTGCCCCACTGGCCCGTCGATCCGCGGCAGGGGACGCGGGTGCGGAACCTGTCGTCCCGGTCCGCGCGGGCGCGGGCCGGGAACCGGCGCGGACTCCTGATGCCTGAGCGGGCGGTCCTCGTCCGGGCCCACACCCAGGAGCCCCACACCCAGGAGCCCCACCAGCGGGAATCCGCCCTCTGCGGGTGCTGAGCCCGTTCACCTCCCGTGCCGAGGGGTCGCCTCCGGAGCGATCCGGAGGCGACCCCTCGGCCGTTCCCGGTCCCGGTGGGGCGGGTGGTGATCCGCCGTTGATCGGCCGTAGAGCCGGGGCGGGGACCATCGGCAGCAAGGGGAACAACGGCTCGAAGGTCACCACCGGTCGAAGCCGCTCCCGGCGGGCCGTACGGCCTCCGGGTCCCTCGGTCCCCGGTACTTGGCCAACCCACGGAAGGTGGACGACGCATGCACGGTGTTACGTCGCTGCAGTCGACGACGGGCTTCGGAGAGCTGCTCAGGGTCCGGCGCGAGCGCGTCGGCCTGACCCAGCAGGTGCTCGCCGATCACGCGACCCTGAGCGTCCGCGCGATCCGGGACATGGAGAGCGGGCGGGTGCAGCGGCCCCGGCAGGAGACGGTCCGGCTGCTGGCCGACGCACTGCGGCTGGAGGGCCAGCACCGGTCGAGCTTCGAGGCGGCCGCGCGCCGCCAGGGGCTCGTGGAGGAGCCGCGCGACGAACCGACCGCGCCGCCGGTCGCCCGCGGCGCGATCGTGGGCCGGGAGCTGGAGGTCGAGGTCCTGACCGACGCCCTCGCCGTCCACGGGGACCGGCTGGTGACCGTGGCGGGCCTCGGCGGGGTCGGCAAGACCCGGCTGGTCCTGGAGGTCGCGAGACGGCTGCACCTCGCCTCACGGTGGTCGGTGCGCTGGATCGACTGCGGCCGGCAGCCGGTGGCCGGGCTCGCCCGGACGGCAGGGGAGCGGCCCACCCTGCTCGTGCTCGACGGAGCCGACGCGGGCGTGGACACGGCCCTGCTGGACGAACTGTTCCACCGCTGCCCCGGCCTGCGGGTGCTGATCACCGCCCGGGTGGCGCAGCCGCTGCCCGGCGGGCAGGTGATCCCGCTCGCCCCGCTGCCCACTCCCGGGCCGGAGCTCGACCACGATCTGGTGGCGCTGACCGAGGTGGGCGCCGTACGGCTGCTGCTCTCGCACCTGCGCCGGCTGCGGCCCGGCTTCCGCCTGGAGCCGGAGGAGGCGCCCGCCGTGGCGTCGATCTGCCGCGAGCTCGACGGTCTGCCCGGGGCGCTGGAGCTGGTGGCGGGCTGGTCGACGGTGCTTTCCCCACGCCAGCTGGTGGCACGGCTCGCGGACGGCCCGTTCCATCTGGCGCCGCCCCCTGCGGGGTTCGGCGGCCGGGCGGACGTGGGGGCGGCGCTCGGGGCCGCGCTGGACCGGCTGACGCTCGGCCAGCGGGACCTGCTGGAGCGGCTCGCGGCCACACCGGGGGACTGGTCGGGCGAGGATGCCGTCGAGCTGAGCGGCCGCCCCCCGCAGGAGTGCCTGGCGGCGGTGCACGAGCTGCTGGCGAGCGGTCTCATCCGCAGCGTCCCGGCCCGCGACGGCGTCCGGTTCACCGTGCTGAACCTGTGTCGGCGCCTGTGCGGGACCGGCGTGTACGCGCAACTCGCGGCCGCGGGGTGAGACCCGGCCGACCGTCCCGTCCCGCGGCCGCGTCCGCGTCCGCGGTCCGGCCTGGGCGGATACTGCCCGAATCCTGCCGGGCGAGCTGCCGGTCCGGTACCGGGATCCTTCCTAGCGTTCTGTCCACGGCCGGGCGGGCCCGCCCCCCGGACATCCACCCACCGACACAGAGGGTTTGCGCCGTGGAGCAGCATGCCGTGGAGCAGCACGGAAAGGCCGAGCCGGCCGGTCTGGAGGTCGTCGTGACGACCATGGCCTCGGACTCGCACACCTGGAACCTGGTCTTCCTCCAGCTGCTGCTGGAGGAACTCGGACACCGGGTCACCAACCTGGGCGCCTGTGTGCCGGACGAGCTGCTGGTCGCCGAGTGCCACCGGATCGGACCGGACCTCATCGTCCTGAGCAGTGTCAATGGGCACGGCTTCAACGACGGACTGCGGGTGATCGAGGCGTTGCGCGCCTGCCCCGAACTGGCCTGCACGCCCACCGTGATCGGAGGCAAGCTCGGGATATCCGGTTCCGGCACGTCCGCCCGGCAGCGGGCGCTGATGACGGCGGGTTTCGACGGGGTCTTCGAAGAGGGCGGCTCGGTACTGGACTTCCGGTCGTTCGTCGGCTCGCTGCCCACCGGATCGGGCTCCCGGGCCCTGCCCACCGGGTCGGGGGTGCTGCTGTGACCGGCGCCGCCGGCGCACCGGGCGGTGCCCCGGCCGTGCGCCCGGACGCCACCGCCGCGCTCGCCTCCGGCTTCGGTGCCTTCGTCGCCCGGGCCCGGGCCGCCGGCACCCTGGTGGTCCAGCCCCGGATGGGCATGGCCGATCCGCTGCGGATGCGCGACGGCCTGCGAGCCACCCGGGACGCGGACGCGGTCACGGTCGGCACCGTCACCCTGGACAGCTACACCCGCACCGGCGACCTCGAAGCCGCCCGGCGGGCCCTCGCCGACGGCGTCAGCCTGAACGGCTACCCGATCGCCACGCACCCCGCCGACACCACCCGCGCCGTCCTCAGGGGTGTCGCGGGGGCGCGCTTCCCGGTCCAGGTCCGGCACGGCTCGGCGATGCCGGAGCACATCGTCCGCGCGCTGCTTGCGGTGGGCCTGGACGCCACCGAAGGCGGACCGGTCTCGTACTGTCTGCCCTACAGCCGTACGCCGCTGCGCGAGGCGGTCGCCGCCTGGCAACGCGGCTGCGAGCTGCTGGCCTCGACCCGCGAACACGGTGCCGAGCCGCACCTGGAGACTTTCGGCGGCTGCCTGATGGGGCAGCTCTGTCCGCCGAGCCTGCTGATCGCGGTCAGTGTGCTGGAGGCGCTGTTCTTCCGGCAGCACGGCCTGACCTCCGTCTCGCTCAGCTACGCCCAGCAGGCCGATCCGCGGCAGGACGAGGAAGCGCTCACCGTCCTGGGGAGGCTGGCCGCGGAGTTGCTGCCGGACGTCGACCACCACGTCGTGCTGTACGCCTACATGGGCGTCTTCCCCCGCTCGGTCGGCGGCGCGCGGCTGTTGTTGGAGGACGCGGCCCGGCTGGCGGTGCGGGCCGGTGCCGCCCGGCTGATCGTCAAGACCGTCGCCGAGGCACACCGGATACCGACCGTGGGGGAGAACGTCCGGGCGCTGGAGACGGCCGCTGCGGCCGCTGCCGAAGAGCGCGCCCGCCCGGCGCGAACCGCTGCGGGGCCCGCCCCGCACGGGGCCGACACCGGCATCGAGGCGGAGGCGCGGGCGCTGATCGGGGCGGTGCTGGAGCTGGACGCGGACGTCGGCCGGGCGCTCGTGAGGGCCTTCGCCGCCGGATACCTGGACGTCCCCTACTGCCTGCACCCCGACAACGCCGGCCGGGCCCGGACCTCGCTGGCGCCGGACGGCCGGCTGCTCTGGTCGAGCGTCGGCTCGATGCCGATCGCCGGCCTCGCGGACGGCGGCCCGCGTCCGCCGATCCTCGGCTCAGCCGGGCTGATCTCGGCACTGTCCCACGTCCAGCGGACCTACGACGACCGCGCCGCGGAAGCGTACGCCGTCGGCCCGTCCGCCGCAGCCCGTGCCCCTGAGGCGCTTCGCGCGCCCCCGCCGTCCACTGCCGTACCGCCCCGCACGCCCGTACCGCCGCGTACGACGTCCACGCCATGACGAGAGTTGGGACCGACCACATGACCACCGACGGGCACACGGCCCCTGTCGCGCCGCTCCCCGACCCCGGGCGCCACCTGACCGCCCCGGCCACCCGCAGTGCGCTGCGGATCCAGCACCAACTGCTTTTTGCAGCCAGGGAGTTCCTGCGCGGACGCGGCTTCACCGAGCTGCTCCCGCCGATCATCGGACCGGTCACCGACCCCGGCTCGCGCGGCTCTAAGCAGGTCGACGTCGACTTCTACGGCCACCGCTACAAACTGATGACGAGCGCGATCCTCTACAAGCAGGCATCGCTGCTGGCTTTCGACAAGATCTTCTGCATCGCCCCCAACGTCAGACTGGAGCCGCTGGAGACCGCCGGCACCAGCCGCCACCTGGCCGAGTTCCACCAGCTCGACGTGGAGATGGCCGGCGCGAGCCGCGACGACGCCGTCCGGCTCGTCGAGGAGCTGGTGGTGTACATGGTCGACAGCACGGTCCGCGAGCTGCCGAAGGAGTTCGCGGAACTCGGCCGGGACACTGCCGCGTTCACCGAACTGCTCAAGGGGTCCTTCGGTCGGATGCGGCACGCCGAGGCCGTCTCCGAGCTGCGAGGACTCGGCCACCCGCAGAGCCCGGACGCGGAACTCGACTGGGGCGGCGAGGCGTTGCTCTCGGCGCAGCGGGACCGGCCGTTCTTCGTCACCGACTACCCCAAGGGCTCGCGCGGCTTCTACGACCGGGAGAACCCTGAGCAGCCCGGCCTCCTGAAGAACTTCGACCTGATCGCCGCCGAGGGCTATGGCGAGCTGTGCAGCGGCAGTCAGCGCACCAACGACTACGCGGAGATCGTCACCCGGATGCGGGAGACCGGCGAGAACCCGCAGAAGTACCGCTGGTACCTCGACCTGGTCCGCGAAGGCGTCCCCGGCAGCGCGGGCTTCGGTGTCGGCGTGGAGCGGCTGACTCGCTACGTCGCCGGACTGGACGCCGTCTGGCAGGCCAGCGCCTTCCCGAAGCTGGCCGGGGTGGTGTCACCGTGAGCGACCTCTGCGCGCCCGGCTTCCCCGAGGAGGAGGTGCGGCACCGCGCCCGGGCCGGAGCGGCGGCCGCCTTCCCGCCGCCCGGCGCGTACGGCCGGGTCCTGTTCGGCGCGGAGCACGGAGGGGGCCCCCGGGTGGACGCGGGGCGCGATCTGCTCGACGGGCTCCGGATCACCCCGCCGGTCCTCATGCCGCAGCGGCTCGCCCGGTTGATCGACCTCGGCCGTGAGCCCGACTACCGGGACGTCGAACTGACCACCGAGATAGGCGGGTTCACCTCGTCCCTGCCGGTGTACGTGTCGGCGCTCGGCTCCACACGGGCGGCCGGCGGCGACCTCGGCCTCGCGCTCAGCCGGCAGGCGGGCGCGCTCGGCCTCCCCATGGTGATCGGTGAGAACGTCGTGCCCGTGAACGGCTACGGCAGGCAGGGCGAGGCAGCCGACCGGGCGCTCCTCGGTCGCCTGCGCGCCTACACCGGGCAACTGCCCGACGGACGGGGCGGGGTCGCCGTCCAGCAGTCCACCGAGGACGCCGACGCCGAGGTGTGGAACCTCGTCTACAGCGACCCGGCTGCGTCGCCGCTCCTGGCGTCCGGCCGGCTGGCCTTCGAGCTGAAGCTCGGGCAGGGGGCCAAGCCTGGCCTCGGCGGGATGACCGTCCTGGACGCCGAAGCGGCCTCGCGGGTCGGCGACCGGTACGGGCTGGACGACGTGTTCGGGGACGGCCGGGTCCTGCGCTCCAGTACTCCCGGCACCTTCACCGCGGAGATCCTGCGCCAGCAGATCCGGCTCATGCGCAACAACTTCCCCCGCGCCCGGGTGTGGGTGAAGTTGCATCCCGGCCGGGACGTCGCGGAGGCCGCCCGGGTGGCTGCCGAGGCGGGTGCGGACGCCGTCACCGTGGACGGTGCCGAGGGCGGCACCGGCTGGGCCCCCGGGGCCTTCCCGGACCAGGTCGGCCTGCCGCTCGCGGAGTGCCTGCGCCGGCTGGCGGCCGCCGGTCCGCCCCCGTGCCTGTTGGTCTCCGGTCGGATGTGGGAGGGCGGCAGGACGGTGAAGAGCCTGGCGCTCGGCGCCCGCGCGGTGGGCCTGGGACGGGCCGCCCTGCTCGCCACCGCCGAGGATCCGCAGGACGGGCTGATCCGTTTCGCGGAGTGCCTCGCACTGGAACTTCGGCTGCTGATCAGCGCCCTCGGAAAATACGCGCCGGAGGCGCTGGACCGCGACGACGTCTGGTCCCCGGATTTCCCCGGAAATCCTGCCGCCGGATAACCGAAAATGTTTTTCCCGCAGCCCGCCGGGGCGCCCGTGTGCGCTCCGGCGGGCCCTTCCGTCTGCGCATAATGCTGCCCATCGATCCCTCGTCCGGGCGGCAGTTGAAACTGCCGATCGCCTTCCGGGCAATCTGCCGATCGCCTCGGAAATGCGGCCCTATCGTCGAGACGACTACCCGCAGCGTCGTTAATTCATCGGGGTTGGATGATGGAATCTCGCGGTTTTCCCTTCATATCCGTCGCACGCCGGTTCCCGGACCGCCCGGCCCTGAGGCTCGGCGCCCGGACCGTCACCTACCGGGAGCTGGACGAGCTGAGCGGCGCCCTCGCCGCCCGGATCGCTGCCCGGACCGGGCCCGGCGCGACGGTGGCCGTCACCGGCCGGGACCGGCTCGACCACGTGGTCGGCCTGCTCGCCGCGCTCCGGGCCGGCGCCACCTACCTGCCGCTGGACCGGGAAGCGCCCGAGGAGCGCAACCGCTGGATCCGTACGGACGCGGGAGCCGCCCTCGCCTGGGCCGACGGCGAACTGGCCTGGGTCGACGGTGAACGGGGCGGGGCCGACGCCGTCGCCGCGGCCGCAGCCGCAGCCGCAGTCGACCCCGATCCGGGGACGGGCGGCCTGCGTTCCGCCGCGGGTTACCTCATCTACACCTCCGGCACCACCGGCCGTCCCAAGGGCGTGCACGTACCCCTCGTCGCGCTGACCGCTCACCTGGCCGCCGCCGTCGAGTGCTTCGGCCTCACCGAGGACGACGTGGTGCTGCACCTCGCCCGCCCCACCGTGGACGTCGCCGTGGAACAGGTGCTCACCACTCTCTCGGCCGGCGCCTGCCTCGTCGTACCGGAGGAGCAACTCCTCGCCCCCGCCGCTCTGCTGGAGCTGCTGGACACCGAGGGGGTCACCGTGGCCAACGTCGCGGCCGGATACTTCCAGGAGGTGGTCGGCGCGCTGCGCGAGGGCGTCCGTCCGCCGCGCGGCCTCCGCCTGATGATCTCCGGCAGCGACCGGCTCCACCCGGCCGCCGCCGAGCGCTGGCGGACGGCCACCGCAGTCCCCCTGCTCAACGCCTACGGCCCGACCGAGACCGTCGTCACCGCCACCGTCCACGAACTGTCCGGCCCGGCCGGCAGCCCGGCCGCCGGCCCGGCCGGCACCGTGCCGATCGGTCGCCCGCTCGGCGGACGCCGCGCGTACGTCCTGGACGACCGGCTGCGGCCGGTGGCGCCCGGCGCCTCCGGTGAGCTGTACCTCGGCGGGCCGGTGCTGGCCTCCGGCTACCACGGCCGCCCCGGTCTGACGGCGGGCCGTTTCGTCGCGGATCCCTTCGCGCCGGAGCCGGGTGCCCGGATGTACCGCACCGGTGACGTGGTCCGGGCGTCCGGCACCTATGCCCCGCTGGAGTTCGTCGGCCGCACGGACCACCAGGTGAAGGTCCGCGGCTACCGGGTGGAGCCCGGGGAGGTCGAACGGGCGCTGGCCGGCCATCCCGCCGTCGCCGCGGCGATCGTCGTGGCCCATCAGGGCCGACTCGCCGCCTACGTGACCGGAACCGGCGCCACCGCTCCCGAACCGGCCGGGCTGCGCGCCCACCTCGCCGAGCTGCTCCCCGAGCACATGGTCCCCGCGACCGTCACGCCGCTGGAGGCCTTCCCGCTGACCGCCGGGGGCAAGGTGGACCGGGCGGCGCTGCCCGAGCCACAGGCCGAGCCGCCCGCCCCGGCCGCCGGCCGGCGCCCGCCCCGCACCCAGGCCGAGCAGCTGATCGCGGCCGTCTGGGCCGATGTGCTCGGCGTGCCCGAGGTCGCCGCCGACGACAACTTCTTCCACCTGGGCGGGGACTCCCTGACAGCGGTGCGCGTGGTCGGCCGCGTCTTCGATGTCTTCGGCATGATCTCCCCGTACACCATCTTCGACGCGCCGACCCTCTCCGAGTTCGCCGCCGCGGTCACCGCCGCCGCGGACGACGGCGAGCGCCCGGCCCTGGAGCGCACCGGCGTCACCGAGGCGCCCCTCGCGGACTTCCAGCGCGGGCTGTGGTTCCTGGACCAGTGGAACCCGGGTGCGCCCACCTACATCGTGCCCTGGGTGTTCCGCTTCGCCGGGCCGGTCGACCCGGAACTGCTTCGCCTCGCCCTGGCCGGCGTGGTCGATCGGCACGAAGCGCTGCGCACCACCTTCGCGCTGGGTGAGGACGGCCCCCGGCAGATCGTCCACCCCTCCGTGGAGCTGCCGTTCACCGTCGTGGAGACCCGCCCCGACGCCGTGGACGGCCTGCTGTCCGAGGCCGCGCTGGTGCCCTTCGACCTGGAGGTCGGCCCGCTGGTCCGCGCACACCTGTACCGCGCGGGCGACACGTCCACCCTGCTGCTGCTCTGCCACCACATCGTCTGGGACGAGGGGTCACTGCCCGTCCTGGAGGCCGAACTGGCCGCACTCTACGAGGCCTTCGCCGCCGGCCGACCCGCAGACCTTCCCGAACTCGCTGTCCAGTACGCCGACTACAGCGCCTGGCAGCACCGGGACGGCACCGGGGAACGGCATCTCGGCCACTGGCGCGAGCACCTGCGCGGCGCGCCCACCGAGCCCGTCCTCTCCACCGACCGGCCGCGTCCCGAACTCCAGTCGTTCCGCGGCGCGTTCCACCGCTTCGCGATGCCCCGGCCGGTCGCCGAGTCCGTGCGGGCCCTGGCCCGCAGCGAGGACGCGACACCGTTCATGGTGCTGCTCGCCGGGCTTGCCCTCACCCTGCACCGGCGGACCGGCCGGCGCGACCTGGTGCTCGGCTCCCCGGTGAGCGTCCGAGGACGAGCCGAACTCGACGCGCTGATTGGCTACTTCGTCAACCTACTGCCGCTGCGCGTGCGGGTCGACGAGGGGATGGACTTCCGCGACCTGGTCCGGCACGTCCGAGAGGTCGCGATCGACGGCTACCGCCACCAGGAGGCGCCGTTCGACGCCATCGCCGGCGCCGTCATGCAGGAGCGCCCCGATGACCGGACCGAGGACCGCAACCCGCTCTGCCAGGTCCTGCTGGAGCTGCACCCGCTGGACGCCCGTCCGCTCACCGTCGGCGGCATCCCCGTCACCCGTGAGCTGCACTCCAACCCGGTCTCCCGCTTCGACCTGTCGATCTCCGTCGACGACCGGGGCACCGACTTCACCGGCCGTTTCGAGTACGACTCCGACCTGTTCGACCCCGCGACGATGGCCGACCTGTGCGAGGCCTGGCTCGGTACCCTCGCCACCGCCGTCGAAGTCCCGGTACACGCGCTCTTCGAGGACCGGGCCGCCCGCGACCCGCAGGCCCTCGCGCTGGTCTGCGGCGAGGACCGCCTCGACTACGGCAGCCTCAACACACGGGCCAACCGCCTCGCCCACCACCTGACCGCTCTGGGCATCGGCCGCGGCGACACGGTCGCCGTCCTCGTCGAGCGCGGACCGGACCTGGTGGTCGCCCTGCTGGCCGCGCTGAAGGCCGGAGCCGCCTACACCCTGCTCGACCCCGATTTCCCGGCGGACCGGCTGGCCGGCGCGGTCGCCGACTGCGCTGCGGGTCTGCTCGTCACCCACCGCGCCGCGAGCCCGCCGTTCCCCGTCACCCGCCACCTCGACCTGGACACCGAGGCCGCCGCCGTCGCTGCCCGTCCCGGCCACGACCCGGACCCGACGGTCACCGGCACGGACCTCGCATGTGTGATGTTCACCTCGGGCTCCACCGGCCGGCCCAAGGGCGTTGCCGTCCCGCACCGCGCCCTGACCACCACCTACCTCGGCCAGGACTACGCCCGCTTCGGACCCGACGAGGTCTGGCTCCAGTGCTCCCCGGTCTCCTGGGACGCCTTCGCCCTGGAGCTGTACGGTGCGCTCGCCTTCGGCGGGGTGTGCGTGCTCCAGCCCGGCCAGCGGCCCGACCCGCAGGCCGTCACCGAGCTCACCCGCCGCCACGGCGTCACCCAGCTCCAGCTGTCCGCCAGCCTGTTCAACTTCCTGCTGGAGGAGTACCCGGAGACCTACGACGACCTCAAGGTGGCTTTCACCGCCGGTGAGCGGGCCTCGGTGACCCACGTCGGCAAGGCGCTCGACCAGTACCCGGACCTGGTCGTCGCCAACGGCTACGGCCCGGTCGAGAGCCTGGGCCTCACCACCTGCCACCGGGCCACCCCCGAGGACGCGGCGGGCGCCTCCATCCCGATCGGCCTCCCGCTGCACGGCAAGGTCGTCCACGTCCTCGACGGGCGGCTGCGTCCCGTCGAGGACGGCACCACCGGCGAGCTGTACGCGGCCGGCGGCGGGCTCGCCCTCGGATACGTCGGCCGACCCGGGCTGACCGCCGAGCGGTTCGTCGCCTCCCCGTTCGGCGCCCCCGGCGAACGCCTCTACCGCACCGGCGACCTGGGCCACCGAACCGCGGAAGGAGTCCTGGAGATCACCGGTCGGATCGACGACCAGGTGAAGATCCGCGGGTTCCGCGTCGAGCCCGGCGAGATCGAGGACGCGCTCACCCGCCATCCGGCCGTGGCGGAGGCCGCCGTCACCGTCCACGAGCCCGCCCCCGGCGACCGCCGGCTCGCCGCGTACGTCACCGTCACCGCCACCGCCACCGCCGCGGCGCATGCGCCCGACCCGGGCGCCCTGCTGGACCACCTCGCGGGGATGCTGCCCGAGCACATGGTGCCGGCCACCCTCGACGTCCTGGACGCGCTGCCGCTCAACCAGAACGGCAAGGTCGACCGCCGCGCCCTGCCGGCCCCGGCCGAGCGCCGCACCGACGCCCCTGGCGAACCACTCGACCCGGGCCAGCGGCTCGTCGCCGACGCCGTCCGCGACGTCCTCAAGCTGGCCGACGACCTCGGCCCGGACGCCGACTTCTTCCGGATCGGCGGCAACTCGCTGGCCGCCGTGCGGGTCGCCATGCGGCTCTCCCAGCAGACCGGCACCCGGGTCCCGCCCCAGGTGGTCTTCCGGGGCCGCACCGTCGCCGCCATCGCCGAACGGCTGGCCGCCCGATGACGCGCCGCCCGGCCCGCAGCCACGCCCGTCCACCCGCCCGTCCGTTCGCCCGTCCACCCGCCCGACCGAAGGGAACGAGGCCGTGAGCCCGTCCGCCGACCTGCCCGCCGCGCCGCCGACCCCCTCGCCGGACGGGCCGTCCGCCCCCACCCCCGCCGGTTCGCCCCGCAGTGCCCCGGTCACCGGACTCCAGCGCGGCCTGTGGTTCCTCGACCGCTGGAATCCGCAGGCCGCCACCTACACCACCCCCTGGACCTACGACGTCACCGGCCCGCTCGACCTCGTGCTGCTCCAGCGGGCCCTCGACGCCGTGAGCGCCCGACACGAGGTGCTGCGCACCGCCTTCGCCCTGCACGCGGACGGCCCGCGCCAGCACGTCCATCCCGCCCTTCCCGTGCACCTCGCCGTCACCGACCTCCGCGGACTGCCCGAACACCAACGCGCGGACCGGGCGAAGCAGTTGATCGCCGAGCGGGCGGGCGAGCCGTTCGACCTGGCCGCCGGGCCACTGCTGCGCGCCGAGGCCTTCCGGCTCGCCGACGACCGCACCACGCTCCTGTTCGTGGTCCACCACATCATCTGGGACGGCTGGTCGGCCGAGCTCTTCGACCACGAACTCGCCGAGCTGTACCGGGCGGCCGCCGAGCACCGGGCCCCCGTCCTGCCCGCGCTCACCACCCAGTACGCCGACTGGGCCGAAGAGGAGCGGCACACCTCCTACGAGGAGCACCTCGCCCACTGGAAGCGGAGCCTGGACGGCGCCCCCACCCTGCTGGAGCTGCCCGGCGACCGGCCCAGGCCCGCCGAGCGCAGCCAGCGCGGCGCCACCGAGCCCTTCGACCTCGCCGACGGCACCGCCGCCCGGGTCAGGGAGCTCGCCGAGCAGGAGGGCGTCACCCCGTACACCGTCCAACTCGCGGCGTTCGCACTGCTGATGAGCCGCTGGACCGGGCAGGACGACCTGCTCGTCGGCACCCCGGTCACCATCCGCAACCGTCCCGAACTCGCTGACCTGCTCGGCTACTTCGTCAACCTGCTGCCGCTGCGCGTGCGCCTCGCACCCGACGCGACCTTCCGCGGCCTGCTCGCCGACCTGCAGGACACCGCCTTCGACGCCTTCGGCTATCTCGACGTCCCCTTCGACCAGCTCGTCGACCTGCTCGGTGCCCCGCGCACGCCGCAGCACCCGCCCCTGGTCCAGGTGGTGTTCGGCGCCCACAGCGAGGACCCCGCGCCCCTCTCCCTCGGCGCCGGCGTCACCGCCCGCCGAACCGTACGCTCCAACGGCACCAGCAAATTCGACCTCACCTGGTCCGTCTTCGAGGACACCGGCGGCGGCGGCCTGCGCGGCGAAGCCGAGTACAGCACCGACCTGTTCGACGCCGGTACCGTGCGCCGCCTCGCCGCCGACTACGCCGGCCTGCTGGACACCGCCCTCGCCGACCCGGACGCCACCGTGCGCCGGCTCACCTCCGCCGCACCGCCGCACCGCCCCGCACGGCTCGACCCCGGCAACTGCCTGCACCACCTCTTCGAGCGTGCCGCCGACGTCCACGGTGACCGGCCCGCCGTGACCGACGCGCACGGTACCGTCGACTACGCCGAACTCGACCGCCGTGCCAACCGGCTGGCCCACACCCTGCTCGCCCGCGGCGTCCGACCCGGCGACCGGGTCGGCCTGCTGCTGGAGCGCACCGCCGCCGTACCCGCCGCCATCCTGGCCGTCCTCAAGACCGGCGCAGCCTACGTACCGGTCGACCTGGCCGCCCCGGCCGACCGGGCGGCCCTGGTCTTCGGCGACACCGCGGTGACCCTTCTCGTCACCGACCGACCCGACCGGGCCCCGGACGGCCCCTGGCAGACCCTCGACCTGGCCGCGGACGCCGAGGAGATCGCCGGGCACCCGAGCGTCCGGCCTCCCGCGGCCGGCCGCCCCGGCGACCTCGCCTACCTCATCTTCACCTCCGGCTCCACCGGCCGCCCCAAGGGCGTCGCCGTCGCCCACGAGCACGTCAGCCGGCTCCTCGACTCCGGCCGCGACCACTTCGGCTTCGGCCCGGACACGGTCTGGACGCTCTTTCACAGCTACGCCTTCGACTGGACGGTCTGGGAGCTGTGGGGCGCCTTGCTGCACGGCGCCCGCCTGGTCGTCGTACCCCACCTCACCAGCCGCTCGCCCGAGGAGTTCGCCGGCCTGCTCGACGAGGAACGGGTCACGCACCTGTGCCTGACCCCGTCGGCGCTGCGCCAGCTCGAACCGGCCCTGCGCCGCCGCCCCCGCGCCCTGCCCGCCCTGCGGTGGATCATGCTCGGTGGCGAGGCTCTCGACCCCGGGGTGGTCCAGCGCTGGCACGACCTCGACCCGCTGCCGCCCGCCCGCCTCTGCAACCTCTACGGCATCACCGAGACCACCGTCCACGTCACCGTCCACGACGTCGCCGAGGGCGGCGCCGGCTTCGAGCGCAGCCTCGTCGGCGAACCGATGCCGCACCTGACCGCACTCGTCCTGGACGACTGGCTGCGCCCCAGCCCGCCCGGAGTCCCCGGCGAGCTGTACATCGGCGGCGGCAGCCTCGCGCACGGCTACTGGGGGCGCCCCGGCCTCACCGCCGGCCGTTTCGTCGCCGACCCGTACGGTCCGCCCGGCGCCCGCCTCTACCGAACGGGCGACGTCGCCAGGCGGCTGCCCGGCGGCGGGCTGGAGTACGTCGGCAGGGCCGACTTCCAGGTGAAGCTGCGGGGATTCCGCATCGAGCTCGGCGAGATCGAGAACGCCGTCAGCGCGCACCCCGGGGTGGACGCCTGCGTCGTCACCGTGCACGACGATCGGCTCGCCGCGTACCTCACCGGGCGCCCCCCGACCGAGCCCGCGGACCTGCGGGAATTCCTGGGCCGCTCACTGCCCGACTACATGATCCCGGCCAGCTTTACCGTCCTGGAGGGGCTGCCGCTCACCGTCAACGGCAAGGTCGACCGGGCCGCGCTGCCCGACCCCGACCGGGCCGTGCCCGCGGCGGCGGGCCGGCACGTCGAACCGCGCACGCCGGAGGAGGAGCTGTTCGCCGGAGTCTGGACGGAGGTCCTCGGCGTCGGCGGGATCGGCGTCCACGACGACTTCTTCCACCTCGGCGGAGACTCCATCCGCGCCGTCCAGCTCGCCGGCGCCCTGCACGACCGGGGCTGGCAGGTCACCCTGCGGGACGTCTTCAACGCGCCCACCGTCGCCGGACTGCTGCCGCTGGCCCGCCCGGTGGCCGCCGATCCGGCTGCCGGCCGGCCGTTCGCGCTCATCGCCGAGGAGGACCGGGACCTGCTGCCGCCCGGGATCGCCGACGCCTATCCGATGGTCTCGATGCAGTTGTCCATGGTCTTCCACATGGAGGTCGCGGGCGGCACCGACAGCTACCACAACGTCAACTCCTACCGGATCGCCGGCGACCTCGACGAGGGCGCGCTGCGCCGCTCGGTCGAGGAGGCCATGGCCCGGCACGCGGTCCTGCGCACCGGCCTCGACCTCTCCGGCTACGGCGAACCCCTCCAGCTGGTGCACGGCACGCTGCCCGTGCCCGTCGAGTTCGCGGACCTGCGGGCAGCGGCCGCGGCCGAGCAGGACGAACAGGTCCGGGCGGTCTTCGAGCACCACCGGGACCGGCCCTTCGACCTGGCCGAACCGCCGCTCTTCCGGGTCACCGTGCAGCGCCTGGCCGACGACGCCTTCCAGCTCACCATCTCCGAACACCACGCCATCCTCGACGGCTGGAGCTTCACCTCGCTGCTCACCGAGATCCTCGAACGGCACACCGCACTCGCCGCCGATCCGGCCTCCGCGCCGACGCCGCCGCCGCGCACCGCCTTCCGGGACTTCGTCGCCGTGGAACGCGAGGCCGCCGCCGACCCGGGCTCCCTGGCGTACTGGCGGAGCCGGCTCGACGGCGCCACCGGCCAGCTGTGGCCCGGCAGCGAGGACGTCCACGAACTGCCGCGCACCGTCGAGCGGGTGCTGCCCGACGCCCCCGGACAGCTGCGTACGGTCGCCGACGCGCTGGCCGTCCCGGTCAAGTCGGTCGCGCTCGCCGCCCACCTGTACGCGCTGGCCGAGATCACGGGACGTCGGCGGGTCACCACCGGACTGGCGATGAACGGCCGGCTGGAACGGCTCGGCGGGACCGAAGTGTACGGGCTGTTCCTCAACACCGTCCCGCTCGTCGCGGAGCCGGACGGGGAGGACCTGGCCGCGCTGGTACGGCACGTGCACCGCGAAGAGCTGGACATGATGCCGCACCGCCGGGTGCCGTTCGCCCGGCTGGCCCGGATGATGGCCGACACCGCGCTCGACAGCCAGTTCGGCTACCTGCGGTTCCATGCGCTCGGTCGGCTGAGCGCGGCCCGTATCGAGGACGGCCGGATCGGCTGCGAGCCGACGCTGCGGCACGAGCCCAACAGTTTCGCCTTCGGCGCTTCGCTGATCCAGGACCCGGTGTCGCAGCGTGTACTGCTCGCCGTGGACCACCAGCGGGCGGTGGTGGACGACGCCACCGCGAACCGCTTCATCGACGCCTACACCAAGGCCCTGGCCCGCCTGGCGGCTACCGCCTGAGCCCCGTGCCGGGCGGGGGTTCCCGGCCTGCGGCCCGACCCCGTGCCCGCCCGACCCCGTGCCCGCCCGACCCCGTGCCCGCCAGGGCCTCCCGCCCGCGCACCCGGACGTCCGGCTCCCGCCGGGTACCGCCCCGGCGCCGGCGGCTCCGCCCCGCCGGACCGTCCCCGCCCGCGGCGGGCACGGGCGACACCACAGCGCGCCCCATCCCTTTCGCAGCAACCGATCAAAGAGGAGCTCCGCATGACCACCTTCGCCGAGCCGTCCACCGCCACCGCCACTACCCCGGCAGCCGCCGACCTGTCGGCCCGGCTGCGCGCCGTGGTCGCCGCGTACCCCGGCCGGGTCGCCGTCCACGCCGTGGACGGGACTCTCGACTTCGCCGGCCTGGACCGCCGTACCGCAGGCCTGGCCCGTGCCCTGGCGGCGGCCGGGGTCCGGCGCGGCGACCGGGTCGGAGTGCACCTCGCCCGTACCGCCGACCTGCCGGTCGCGCTGCTCGCCGTCTGGCGGGCCGGCGCGGCGTACGTCCCGCTCGACCCCGCCTACCCGGCCGAGCGGATCGCCTTCATGGCCGCGGACGCCCGCCTCGCCGCCGTGGTGAGCACCGATGCCCGGCCTCCCGTACCGGCCGGCGTCCCGGTGCTCCGCCCGGACGCCGACGCCGCCGAGGGCTCCGAGGTTCCGTTCGCCCCGCACCCGCTCGACTCCGCCTACGTGATCTACACCTCCGGCTCCACCGGCCGCCCCAAGGGCGTCGAGGTCCCGCACGGCGCCGTCGCGGGACTCGTCGCCGCCTTGGAGGTCAGCGGCGCCTACCGCCCTGAGCCCGGCGTCGTCGCCTGGAACGCCAGCGTCTCCTTCGACGCCTCCGTCCAGCAGTGGGTCCGTATCTGCCGCGGCGACACCCTGGTCGTGATCGACGACACGCAGCGGGCCGAACCGGCCCGCCTCGCACGGCTCCTCGCCGAGCACGACGTCACCGACCTCGACCTGACCCCCTCGCACTGGCACCTGCTCCGCGAGCCGCTGTCCGGCTCCCGCATCCCGCGCCTGTTCATGGGCGGCGAGCCCGTGCCCGCCCGTACCTGGCGCGAACTGGCCGACGCCCGCACCGACGCCCTCAACCTGTACGGGCCCACCGAGTGCACCGTCGACGCGATCACCGCCCCGATCGCCGGCCCCGGCCCGCACCTGGGCGAGCCGCTCCCGGGCGTCCGCGCCTATCTGCTGGACGGTCGCCTCGCCCCGGTGACGGCCGCCGGCGCCGTCGGCGAGCTGTACCTGACCGGCCCCGGCCTCGCGCACGGCTACCCGGGCCACCCGGGCCTGACCGCGAGCCGGTTCACCGCCGACCCGTTCGCGACCGAGCCCGGAGCCCGGATGTACCGCACCGGAGACCAGGCGCGCCGCTCCGCCGACGGCCTGCTGGAGTACGTCGGCCGGGTGGACCGCCAGGTCAAGCTGCGCGGCTTCCGCGTCGAACTCGGCGAGGTCGAGCACGCACTGGGCGCCCTCGACGGAGTCACCGCTGCCGCCGCCTGCCTGCACGAGCCCGCCCCCGGGGACCACCGGCTGGCCGGATTCGTCACCGGTGCCGACCTCCGCCCCGCGGACCTGCTCACCGCGCTGCGCCGCACCCTGCCGGCGCACCTGGTGCCCTCCTCGGTGACCGTCCTGGACGCCCTGCCGCTCACCCCCAACGGCAAGGTCGACCACGCCGCCCTGCCCGCCCCGGCGGCACCCGCAGCCGAGCCGGCCGGGCGGGGCGGAGTGGACGAGCAGGTCGCCGAGGTCTGGCGCACCGTCCTCGGCGTGCCCGACGTCGAGCAGACCGACGACTTCCTCTCCCTCGGCGGCCACTCGCTCGCAGCCCTGCGCGTGGTCCACCTCCTGCGCCGCAAGCTCAACGTCGAGCTCCAGCTCCGCGACCTGCTGGACGCGGCCGACCTGGCCGGATTCACCGCCGCGGTCCGGCGCGCAGCCGAGGCCGGCCCGGCCGCCGCCCGGCCCGCCCTCACCGCCCGTCGGGAGGCCGTCCGATGACCACCGCCCTTCCCGCCGCGCGCACCGCCCGCCCCCGGGTCGAGGGCGACTGGCTCTTCGTCCCCGTGCCCCAACCCCACTGTCCCGTCCGGTTGTTCTGCTTCCCGCACGCCGGCGGCGACGCCACCGCCTACACTCCGCTCGCCCGCGCCCTGGCCCCCGCCGCCGAAGTCTGGGCGCTGCGCCCGCCGGCCCGCGGCGGCCGCAGCCGCCACCCGATGCCGGCCGACTTCGACGCCCTGGTGGCCGCCGTCACCGAGGCGCTGACCCCGCACCTGACGGGCGGAGACGGCGGACGGTTCGCGTTCTACGGCCAGAGCTTCGGCGCGCTGCTCGCCTACGAGGTCGCCCGCGCGCTCCCCGCCGACCGCCGGCCCGAACTGGTCGTCGCCGTGGGGGCGCCCAGCCCCGCCGAATGGAGCGGGCGGGCGTCCAGGGACCTGGACGCGTCCGAACTCCTGCGGCTGACCGGCCTGGAGGAGTCCGTCCGGGCCCATCCGGACCTGGCCGAGCTCGCCCTCGGCGCCATCCGCGCCGACCTCGCCGTCAGTGCCACCTATCGCCACCGGCCGCACGCGCCGATCGGCTCCGCCCTCCACGCGCTGGCCGGGGCCGACGACCCGATGCTCGCCACCACCGGTCTCGCAGGCTGGGCGGCCCACACCCGAGGCGCCTTCAGCCACCGTGTCGTCCCCGGCGGGCACCTGCTCGCCACCGTCGACCGGCCCGGACCGGCCGACCTCCTGATCTCTCTCCTGACCTCTCTCCCGGCGGACCCCCAGGTGCCCGCCGCGCCCCGCCACGCCTCCAGGGAGCAGTGATGCCGACGCCCACCGCCACCGCCGCCGCCACCACCAGTGGTGCCGTCGACCTCACCGACCCCGACCTGTGGGCCCGCCCCGACACCCCGGCCCTGATCGCCGAGCTGCGCCGGGAAGCCCCCGTCCACCGCACCGAGACCGTCGACGACGGCCCGGTCTGGTCGGTGCTCACCTACCGGGAGTCGGCGGACGTGCTGCGCAACGCGGCCGTGTTCAGCTCGGAGTCCGGTTCGTTGCTCGGCTCCGGAGAGGGCAACGTACCGGTCGGATCGGGCCGCATGATGGCCCTCACCGATCCACCCCGCCACCGCGAACTGCGCGCCCCCGCGAACCCGTTCTTCTCCAAGGGGGGCGTGCGCGGCGCGGCCCGCTCGATCGCCGAACGGGCCGCCGAACTCTTCGACCGGGCCGTCGAGCAGGGCGAGGCGGACCTCGTCGACGTGGTCTCCGCGCTCCCGCTCGCGGTCATGTGCGACCTGCTGGACGTCCCCGAGAAGGACCGCGACATGGTGGTCCGGGTGTGTGACGTGGCCTTCCTCGGCCGCACACCGGAGGAACGGCGCGCCGGTCACCAGAAGCTCATCCCCTACCTGATGCACCAGGTGATGCTGCGCCGCTCCGACCCGCGCGACGACCTGATCTCCATGATGGCCACGTACAAGGTCGGCGGACGGCTGCTGCCGATCGAGGACGTGGTGCTCAACCTGGACAACATCGTGGTCGGCGGCGTCCAGACCGTCCGCCACACGGCCGCCATGGGCCTGCACACCCTCGTCCACCGCCCCGACCTGTGGCGCGCGCTGCAGCGGGGAGAGGTGTCCATGGACTCCGCCGTGGACGAGCTCCTGCGCTGGACCTCGGTGGGGCTGCACACGCTGCGCACCGCCACCCGGGACATCGAGCTGGGTGGCCGGCAGATCCGCCGGGGCGACCGGGTCGCGGTCTGGGTGTGGTCCGCCGACCGGGACCCGGAAGCCTTCGAACACCCCGAGGAGATCCGGCTCGACCGCTCGCCCAACAAACACCTCGCGCTGGGTCTGGGCGCCCACTACTGCATCGGCGCCCCGCTGGCCAAGGCCGAGCTGAGCGCCCTCTACGCGGCCGCGCTGGAGAAGGCCGCCGTCATCGAGCCGACCGCGCCCGTCACCTACAACCGCTCGATCATCAACTTCGGCCTGGATCACTTCCCGGTCCGCCTCACCCCCCGCTGAGGGCAGTCCCGCCCCGCACGGGTCCGGCAGTGCCGCAACTGCCGCTCACCTGCCGGAGCTTGTGCCGCTCCCGCGCCTGCGGCGCCCCTACCTTCGACATCGCACCCCAGAGCACCCTCTCACTCTACGGAGACCACCATGAGCAACCCGTTCGAGGACGACAACTCCGGCTACCTGGTCCTGGTCAACGACGAGAACCAGCACTCGCTCTGGCCGGTCTGGATCGACGTGCCGGCCGGCTGGACCACCGTCCACGGCGAGGCCCCCCGCCAGGAGTGCCTCGACTGGATCGAGGCCCACTGGACCGACATCCGCCCGGCGAGCCTGCTGGCCGCCATCGACCAGCGGTGACCGCCGCCATGCCGAACTGGGAACTGAACCCCGGCCGCCCCGCCCTCGCCCATGTGCCCGCCACCGCCGGGCTCGCCGAGGCCTGCGAGTGGCTGCGCGAGAACGAGGCCGCGCTGACCGCCGCCCTCGACGAGCACGGCACGATCTTCCTGCGCGGCCTGCCGGTGGCGCAGGCCGCGGACGTCGCCGCCGTACGCGACGTGCTCATCCCCGAGCCCACCCCGTACCGGGAGAAGGCCACCCCGCGCAGCGACTTCGGCGACGGCGTCTTCTCCTCCACGGACCTGCCGCCCGCCCACTCCATCCGGATGCACAACGAGAACAGCTACACGCTGACCTTTCCCGGCCGGCTGCTCTTCGCCTGCCTGACCGCCCCCGCGACCGGCGGCGCCACCCCGACCGCCGACGTCCGCAAGGTCCTCGCCGCGCTCCCCGACCACCTGGTCGAACGGGGCCGCAGCACCGGCTGGAGGCTCACCCGCACCTTCTCGGACTACATTTCGCTCGGCTGGCGCACCGCCTTCGGCACCGAGGACCGGGCCGACGTCGAGCGGTACTGCCGGGACAACGGCATTGCCTGGGAGTGGCAGCCGGACGGCAACCTGCGCACCAGCCAGCTGCGTTCGGCCACGATCCACCACCCGCGGACCGGCGAGGAGGTCTGGTTCAACCACCTGGCCTTCTGGAACGAGTGGTCCCTCGACCCGGACATCCGGGAGGCCATGGTCGAGGAGTTCGGACCCGAAGGCCTGCCCTTCAACACCGGCTTCGGCGATGGCGAACCCCTCTCCCGGGAGGACGCGGACGCCCTCAACGCGGCCTACGACGCCGCCACCGTCCGAGAGACGTGGCAGGTGGGCGACGTGATGCTGGTCGACAACGTGCTCTGTGCACACGGCCGCGACCCCTTCGGCGGCGACCGGAAGATCGCCGTCGCCATGGGCCGCCCCGTGGACCTCCTGGACTGCCGGCCCACGGTGCGCCCGACGACCGCAGTCCCCGCCTGAGGCACACCCCGCACACCATCCACGCCGTGACGTGAGCAGAGGAAGCACCGTGATCCCGGTTTCGTACGCACAACAGCGTCTCTGGCTGATCGACCAGATCGAAGGGCCGACCGCGCTCTACAACCTGCCGTTCGCGGTCCGCCTGCGCGGCACGCTCGACACCGAGGCGCTGCGCGCCGCGACGGGTGACGTGGTCGCCCGCCACGAGGCCCTGCGCACGGTGTTTCCGGCGGCCGGGGGAGTTCCGGTGCAGCACGTCCTGCCGTCCGCACAGGCACCGATCGCCTTCGAGACGGTGCACTGCGCACCCGGCGACTACCCCGCCCTGCGGGACCGGGCAGCCGCCCGCACCTTCGATCTGAGTACCGAACTGCCCATCCGGGTCACGGTCTTCTCGCTCGCCCCGGCTCGGCCCGGCGCGGACGAGCCGCCCGCCGAGCACGTGCTGCTCGTCGTCCTCCACCACATCGCCGGCGACGGCTGGTCCCTCGGCCCGCTGCTGCGCGACCTCGCGGACGCCTACGCCGCCCGCCTCGGCGGCGCCGCCCCCGACTGGGAGCCGCTGGCGATCCAGTACGCCGACTACACGCTCTGGCAGCGCGAACTGCTCGGCGACGAAAGCGACCCCGGCAGCATGATGAGCCGCCAGCTCGACCACTGGAGAGGCGTCCTGGCCGGCCTCCCGGAGGAGCTGGAGCTGCCGACGGACCGCCCCCGGCCGCCGGCCCCGACCGGAGCGGCCGACGCCGTGCCGTTCGGCTACGGCCCCGAACTGCACGCCGCACTGGCGGACCTGGCCATCCGGCACCGCGCCACCCTCTTCTCCGTCCTCCAGGCCGGACTCGCCGCACTGTTCACCCGGCTCGGCGCCGGTACGGACATCCCGCTCGGCACCGGTGTCGCCGGCCGCTCCGACGAGGCCCTGAACGACTTGGTCGGCTTCTTCGTCAACACCCTCGTTCTGCGTACCGACACCTCCGCGGACCCGTCCTTCGCCGAACTCCTGCGCCGGACCCGGGAGTCCCAGCTCGACGCCTTCGCCCACCAGGACGTGCCGTTCGAGCGTCTGGTCGAGGAGGTGAACCCGGCCCGAGCCCTCGGCCGCCACCCGCTCTTCCAGACCCTCCTCGTGCTCCAGAACCACGAGGAGGGCGAACTCGCCGGCCTCCCCGGCCTGCGGACGCAGCCCGAGGAACTCGGCCTGCGCGTCGCCAAGTTCGACCTCAACATCGGCATCACCGAGCGGCACACCGCCGACGGCGCCCCCGCCGGCCTCACCGGCTCGGCCGAATACGCCACCGACCTCTACGACCGCACCACCGTCACCCTCCTGTTCGAACGCCTCGGCCGACTGCTGGCCGCCGCTGCCGCCGACCCCGAGGCGCCGATCGGCACCCTCGACATCCTCACCCCCGAGGAGCGGGCCCGGCTGCGCGACGAGTGGAACTCCACCGCCTCGCCCGTCCCGACCGGATCGCTGCCGGAACTGTTCGAGGCCCAGGCCGCCCGTACCCCCGACGCGGTCGCGCTCGCCCACGACGGCGGCACCGTCTCCTACGCCGAGCTCGACCACCGTGCCAACCGGCTCGCCCAGCACCTGGCCGCCTGCGGCGTCGGCCCGGAGTCCCCGGTCGCCCTGCTGATGGAACGCTCGGTCGACCTGGTCGTCGCCACCCTGGCCGTGCTCAAGGCCGGCGGCGTCTACGTCCCCATGCACGCGAGCCTGCCACCGGAGCGGATGGCCGCCCTCCTGGCCGACACCGCCGCCCCGGTCCTGCTCACCGACCGCGCCGACCCCGGCTTCCCGCACGAGGCCGTCGTGGTCCGCCCCGGGGACGAGGCCTCCGCCCCGGCCCATGCGCCCGGCGTCCGCGTCCACCCCGACCGGCTCGCCTACGTGATGTTCACCTCCGGCTCCACCGGCACCCCCAAGGGCGTCGCCGTGCGCCACCGCGACGTCGTCGACCTCGCCGCCGACCGTCGCTGGCAGGACGGCCGGCACCGGCGGGTCCTGCTGCACTCCCCGCACGCCTTCGACGCCGCCACCTACGAACTGTGGACGCCGCTGCTGTCCGGCGGCACCGTGGTCGTCGCGCCGCCCGGCAATCTGGACGCAGACACCCTGCACGCCGTCGCCACCCGTCACGGCGTCACCGCCGCCTTCCTCACCAAGGCCCTCTTCGACCTCGTTGCCGAGCAGGCCCCCGAAACCTTCCGCGCCCTGCGGACCGTCTGCACCGGCGGCGAGGCCGCCTCCGGCACCCTCATGCAGCGCGTCCTCGACCACTGCCCCGACCTGCTGCTCGCCCACGTCTACGGCCCGACCGAAGCCACCACCTTCGCCACCCACCACCCCCTCGGCCCCGCCGACCTGACCGGACCCCGGCCGCCGATCGGCGCCCCGCTCGACAACATGCGCGCCCACGTCCTCGACGCCCGGCTCCAGCCCGTCCCGCCCGGCGTCCCCGGAGAGCTGTACGTCGCCGGCGCGGGTCTCGCCCGCGGCTACTGGCGCAGGCCCGCGCTGACCGCCGAACGCTTCGTGGCCGACCCGTACGCACCGGGCGAGCGGATGTACCGCACCGGCGACCTGGTGCGCCGCCGCGCCGACGGCGCGATCGAGTTCCTCGGCCGGATCGACGGCCAGGTCAAGCTGCGCGGCTTCCGCATCGAGCCGGGCGAGATCGAGGCCGTGCTCTCCCGCCACCCCGCCGTCCGCCAGGTCATCGTGGTCCCCCGGGAGGACCGCCCCGGCGACACCCGGCTCGTCGGCTACTGCGCGGTGACCGCCGCCGCACTCGACGGGCAGCACGAACTGGCCGCTGAAATCAAGCAGTTCGCCGCCACCGTGCTGCCCGGCTACATGGTCCCCTCGGCGGTCGTCGTCCTGCCCGCCCTGCCGCTCAACGCCAACGGCAAGGTCGACCGGCGTGCCCTGCCCGCCCCCCGACTCGGAGCCGACACCGCCGGCCGCGCCCCCCGCGACGAGCGCGAACGCGCCCTGTGCACGCTCTTCGGCGACATCCTCGGCATCGACGACATCACCATCGACGACGACTTCTTCGAACTCGGCGGCCACTCCCTGCTGGCAACCCGCCTGGTCGGCCGGGCCCGCACCGAACTGGGCGCCGAACTCGCCATCGGCGACCTCTTCCAGGCCCCCACCGTCGCCGCCCTCGCCGACCGGCTTGCCGCCGACCCGGACCGGCCCGCGCTGTGCGCCGCACCTCGGCCCGAGCACCTGCCCGTCTCCTTCGCCCAGCGCCGGCTGTGGTTCCTGGGGCAGGCCGAAGGTCCCGCCGCCACCTACAACGTCACCCTCGCGCTCCGCCTCAGCGGACCGCTCGACACCGGCGCCCTCGACGGCGCCCTCCACGACGTCGTCGCCCGCCACGAGAGCCTCCGCACCGTCTTCGGCGAACACGACGGCGTCCCCCACCAGCGGATCCTGCCCGCCCCGCCGGCCCCGCTGCTCACCGTCACCGACCGCCCGGTACAGGAGCTCACCGGCCACACCTTCGACCTCGCCGCCGACGTCCCGCTGCACGCCTACCTGCGGCCCGAGGCTCCCGACGAGCACGTACTGCTCCTTGTGATGCACCACATCGCCAGCGACGGATGGTCCCTGAGACCCCTCTTCCGCGACCTCGCCGACGCCTACACCGCCCGGCTCGGCGGCCAGCCGCCCGCATGGGAGCCGCTGCCGGTCCAGTACGCCGACTACACCCTGTGGCAGTACCGGATGCTCGGCGCCGACACCGACCCGCAGTCCGCGCTCTCCCGCCAGCTCGACCACTGGCGGCAGGCGCTCGCCGGACTGCCGGACGAACTGCCGCTTCCGCTCGACCGCCCCCGCCCGAACCTCCCCAGCCACCGCGGTGACGTCGTCCCGCTGGAACTCGACGCGGACCTGCACGCACGCCTGGCCGACCTCGCCACAGCCCACGGGGCCACCCTCTTCATGGTCCTCCAGGCCGCCTACGCCACCCTGCTGCACCGCTTCGGCGCCGGCGAGGACCTACCGATCGGCACGCCGCTGGCCGGCCGCCTCGACCCGGCCCTCGACGACCTGATCGGCTTCTTCGCCAACACCCTGGTGCTGCGCACCGACCTCACCGGCCGGCCCACCTTCGCCGAGCTGCTCGCCCGGGTCCGGGAGGCCGACCTGGCCGCCTACGCGCACCAGGACGTGCCGTTCGAACGGCTCGTCGAGGAGCTCAACCCGGCCCGCACCCTGGCCCGGCACCCCCTCTTCCAGGTGATGATCGCCTTCGACAACACCGCCGGCGGCGGACCCGAGTTCCCGGGCACCCGCACCGCGTACGAGCCGCTCGGCCTGCCCACGACCGCCTTCGACCTCACGCTCAACCTCTCCGAACGCCACCGCCCCGACGGCAGCCCCGGCGGTGTCGAGGGCGGCCTGGAGTTCGCCACCGACCTGTTCGACCGGGCCACCGCCGAACGCCTCGCCGACGCCCTGCTGCGGCTGCTCGCCCAGGCCGCCGAGGACCCGCACCGCCCCGTCGCGGAACTGGACGTCCTGGGCGAGGCCGGCCGCAGCGCGCTGGCCGCGTGGCACGACACCGCCCGGCCGGGCACCGCCGACGTCCTCGTTCCCGAGGCGTTCGCCGCCCAGGCCACCGCGACTCCGGACGAGACCGCCCTCGTCTTCGGTGAGACCCGGCTGACCTACGCCGAGCTGGACGCCCGCGCGAACCGCCTCGCCCACGGCCTGGCCGCCGCCGGCGCCGGCCCGGAGGACGTGGTCGCCCTCGCGCTGCCCCGCTCCGCCGACTCCCTGGTCGCCGTACTGGCCGTGCTCAAGGCCGGCGCGGCCTTCCTCCCGCTGGATGCCGACTACCCGGCAGAGCGGATCGCCTACATGCTGGCCGACGCCCGGCCCGCGGCCGTCCTCACGGATGCCGCCTGGCCGCTGCCCGAGGTCCTCGACGGCCTCGCCGGAGCCACGGTCCTGGATGCGGGCGAACAGCACTGGGCCGACCGGCCCGATGACGCACCGCCCCTGCGCGTCACGCCGGCCAACGCCGCCTACGTGATCTACACCTCCGGTTCCACCGGCCGTCCCAAGGGCGTCGTGGTCCGTCACGGCGGTTTCGCCAACCTGTTCGCCTTCCACCGTGACGAGACCATCGCCGCCGCCCTGCGGGCCCACCCGGCGCGCAGGTTCCGCTTCGGCCAGGCCGCCTCGCTCTCCTTCGACACCGCGCTGGAGGCACTGCTGTGGATGGTCGCCGGGCACGAACTCCACCTGCTCGACGACGACCTGCGTCGTGACGCCGCCGCCATCGTCCGCCACGCCGAACTTACCGGCACCGACGTCCTCGACGTCACCCCCGGCCAGGCCGAGCGCCTGGTCGAGGAGGGACTGCTCGACCGCTGCCCGCCGGCCCTGCTGATGGTCGGCGGCGAAGCCCTCGGCCAAAGGCTCTCCGCCACCCTCACCGCCGCCGCGGACACCATCGTGCTCAACATGTACGGCCCCACCGAGTGCACCGTCGACGCCCTCCACCACCGGCTGGCAGGCGACCCGCGCCCGCTCATCGGCCGTCCGCTGCCCAACCTCCGCGCACACGTCCTGGACGCCGGACTGCGGCCCGTCCCGCCCGGCGTCCCCGGCGAGCTCTACCTGAGCGGCGCCGGCCTGGCCCGCGGCTACCTGGGCCGGCCCGCGCTCACCGCGGAGCGGTTCGTCGCCGACCCGTGCGCACCGGGGGAGCGGATGTACCGCACCGGCGACCTCGCCCGGCGCCGTCCGGACGGCAGCGTCGAGTACCTGGGCCGCACCGACCACCAGGTCAAGGTCCGCGGCTTCCGCATCGAGCCCGGCGAGATCGAGACCGTGCTCGCCGCCCACCCCGACGTCCTGCAGGCCGCGGTCCTGCCCCACCAGGACGCCACGGACGCCGCCGCGGGCACCCGGCTGGTCGCCTACGTCGTGACCCGCACCCCGCTGGACGCGGCCGTGCTGCGCGCCCACGCGGCGGCCGCCCTGCCGGGCCACATGGTCCCGGCCGCCTTCATGGCGCTCGACACGCTCCCGCTCAACGTCAACGGCAAGCTCGACCGGTCCGCGCTGCCCGCCCCGGACTTCGCGGCGGCCGCCGGCGGCCGCTCCGCCCGTACGGCGCGCGAGGAGATCCTCTGCGGCCTGTTCGGCGACGTCCTCGGCCTCACCGGACCGGTCTCCGCCGACGACGACTTCTTCGCCCTCGGCGGCCACTCACTGCTTGCCACCAGACTGCTCAGCCGCGTCCGCGCGGTCCTCGGCGCCGAACTCGGCATCCGGGACGTCTTCGAGGCGCCGACGGTCGCCGGCCTCGCCCAGCGGCTGGACGGCGGCACGGCCCGACTCGCCCTGACCGCGGGCGAGCGCCCCGAACGTCTGCCGCTCTCCTTCGCCCAGCAGCGGCTCTGGCTGATCGACCGGATGGAGGGGCCGAGCGCGCTGTACAACATGCCGTTCGCCCTGCGGCTCGCCGGTCCGCTCGACCCGGACGCGCTCGGACTCGCCCTCGGGGACCTCGTCGCCCGGCACGAGATCCTGCGCACACTGATCGCCGAGCACGACGGCGAGCCCCACCAGATCGTCCTCCCCCCGGCCGCCGGGGCCCTCCCCGTCGAACGGCGCGACTGCGCACCGGAGTCGGTGGACGCAGAGGTGGACCGGGCCGCCCGCCGCCCCTTCGACCTGGCCGCCGAACCGCCCGTGCGCGTCACCCTGCTGGGGGTCGGCCCCGAAGAACACGTCCTGGTCGTCGCCCTCCACCACATTGTCGGCGACGGCTGGTCGATGGGCCCGCTGCTGCGCGACCTGGCCGACGCCTACGCCGCCCGGCGTGACGGCTCGGCGCCCGGCTGGCAGCCGCTGCCGGTGCAGTACGCGGACTACGCGCTCTGGCAGCGCGAGCTGCTCGGCGACGAGGACGACCCCGACAGCCTGGCCTTCCGCCAACTCGCCCACTGGCGCGCGCACCTCGCCGACCTGCCCGAGGAGCTCACCCTTCCCGTCGACCGGCCGCGCGGAGCCCGCGCCGACCACCGGGGCGACCGGATCGCCCTGCCGCTCGGCGCGGAGCTGCACCGGGCGTTGGCCGGGCTGGCCCGGGAGCACCGCGTCACGATGTTCATGACCTTCCAGGCCGCTCTGGCGGCGCTGCTGACCCGGCTCGGGGCCGGTACCGACGTGCCGATCGGCTCGGTGGTGGCCGGGCGTTCGGATGAGGCGCTGGACGACCTGGTCGGCTTCTTCGTCAACACCCTGGTCCTGCGCACCGACACCTCCGGCGATCCGACCTTCACCGAGCTCCTCGGCCGCGTCCGGGAGACCGGACTCGCCGCCTACGCCCACCAGGACGTGCCCTTCGAGCGTCTCGTGGAGGAACTCAACCCTTCCCGCTCCCTCGCCCGCCACCCGCTCTTCCAGGTGGCGATGGTCCTCCAGTCCAACACCGGCGGCGAGCCGGAACTGGCCGGCCTGCGCACCGAGGCGCTCCCCGCGGACACCGGGGTCGCCAAGTTCGACCTCAACGTCACGCTGGAGGAGTTCTTCGGACCGGACGGCGAGCCCGCCGGACTGGACTGCGCGATCGACTTCGCCACCGACCTCTTCGACCGGGAGACCGCGCAGTCGATCGCGGACCGCTTCGGACGGCTGCTGACCGCGATGGCGGCCCGGCCGGACCTGCGGATCGGCCGGGTGGACCTGCTGACCGAGGGCGAACGCGCCGCACTCCTCGGCGGCTGTCGCCCGCTCCCCGCCGACCAGCCCCTCGTGCCGGCCGCCTTCGCCGCCCAGGTGGCGGCCACACCGGACCTGACGGCCCTCGTCTTCGAGGGGACCCGGCTGACCTACGCCGAGCTGGATGCACGCGCGAACCGCCTCGCCCACGGCCTGGCCGCCGCCGGGATCGGTCCGGAGGACGTGGTCGCGCTCGCCCTGCCCCGCTCGGCGCAGACGGTGGTCGCCCAGCTCGCCGTGCTCAAGGCCGGCGCGGCGTTCCTCCCGCTGGATGCCGGGTACCCGCTGGAGCGCACCGCCCACATGCTGGCCGACGCCCGCCCCGCGGCCGTCCTCACGAATGCTGCCTGGCCGCTGCCCGAGGCGCTGGACGGCCTCGCCGGAGCCACGGTCCTGGATGCGGGCGAACAGCACTGGGCCGACCGGCCCGACGAGGCACCGCCCCTGCGCGTCACGCCGGCCAACGCCGCCTACGTGATCTACACCTCCGGTTCCACCGGCCGCCCCAAGGGCGTCGTGGTCAGCCACGGTGCGATCGCCGGACTGCTGGCCGCCCACCGGGCGGAGACCTTCGCCGAGCCCGAGCGGACCCACGGCCGGCTGCGCACCGCATTGACGGCCTCGCTCTGCTTCGACGCCTCCTGGAACAGCCTGCTGTGGATGGTCGCCGGCCACGAACTGCACCTGATCGGCGAGGACCTGCGCCGAGACCCCGCCGCGCTGGTCCGTCACCTCCGCACCGAGGGCCTCGACGCCGTCCAGTTCACCCCCACCTACGCCGAACAGCTCATCGCCGAAGGCCTGCTGGATGCACCCGCCCCGCGCGTGGTCCTGCTCGGCGGCGAACCCATCGGCCAGGCCCTGTGGACCCGTCTGCGCGAGGCCCCGGCCACCACCGGCCACAACCTCTACGGACCCACCGAGTGCACCGTCGACACCCTGCTCCAGTCGTACGCCGACTCGGAGCGCCCCACCATGGGACACGCGGTCCTCGGAACCCGCGCACACGTCCTCGACGAGTACCTGAACCCCGTCCCCGCCGGCGTTCCCGGCGAGCTGTACCTGGCCGGGGACAGCCTGGCCCGCGGCTACCTGGGCCGGCCCGCGCTGACGGCGGAGCGGTTCGTCGCCGACCCGTCCGCGCCGGGGGAGCGGATGTACCGCACGGGCGACCTGGTGCGCCGCACCCGCGACGGAGACCTCGAATACCTCGGCCGCACCGACCACCAGGTCAAGATCCGCGGCTTCCGCATCGAACCCGGCGAGATCGAGGAGGAACTGACCCGGCACCCGGCCGTCCGCCAGGCCGTGGTCACCGCGCACGAGAGCGCCGACGGTGACCGCCGCCTGGTCGCCCACTGCGCGGTCACCGCACCCAGCCCCGAACTCGCCCTCGAAGTCAGGCGGTTCACCGCACAGGTGCTACCTGCCCACATGGTTCCGGCAGCGGTCGTCACCCTCGACGCGCTGCCGCTGACCGGCAGCGGCAAGGTCGACCGGCGCGCCCTGCCCGCCCCCGACTTCCAGCTTTTCACGGGCGGCCGGACCGCCCGTACGGCGCGCGAGGAACTCCTCTGCGGCCTGTTCGGCGACGTCCTCGGCGCGACCGGGCAGGTCTCGATCGACGACGACTTCTTCGTCCTCGGCGGGCACTCGCTGCTCGCCATGCAACTGGTCAGCCGAGTCCGCACGGTGTTCGCGGCGGAGATCGGCGTCCGGGACGTCTTCGAGGCGCCGACGGTCGCCGGCCTCGCCCAGCGGCTGGACGGCGGCACGGCCCGACTCGCCCTGACGGCCGGCGAGCGTCCGGACGACCTGCCGCTCTCCTTCGCCCAGCAGCGGCTCTGGCTGATCGACCGGATGGAGGGCCCCAGCGCCCTCTACAACCTCCCGCTCGCCCTGCGGCTCACCGGTCCGCTCGACCCGGACGCGCTCGAACTCGCCCTCGGCGACCTCGTCGCCCGGCACGAGATCCTGCGCACACTGATCGCCGAGCGGGACGGCGAACCCCGCCAGCGGATCCTCCCGCCCGCGGCGGCCCGGATTCCGTTCGACCGTCGCACCGCGCCGCCCGCCGACCCGGCGGCAGCCGTGGCCGAGTGCTCCGCCACCCCCTTCGACCTCTCCGCCGAACTCCCTGTCCGGGCACACCTGTTCCCCCTCACCGCCGAGGAGCACCTCTTCGTCCTCGTCCTCCACCACATCGCGGGCGACGGCTGGTCGATGGGCCCGCTGCTGCGCGACCTGGCCGACGCCTACGCCGCCCGGCGTGACGGCTCGGCGCCCGGCTGGCAGCCGCTGCCGGTGCAGTACGCGGACTACGCGCTCTGGCAGCGCGAGCTGCTCGGCGACGAGGACGACCCCGACAGCCTGGCCTCCCGCCAACTCGCCCACTGGCGCGATGCCCTGGCAGGGCTCCCCGAGGAGCTGGCGCTCCCCGTCGACCGGCCACGGCGCGCCGACAGCAGCCACCGCGGCGACCGCGTGGTCCTGCCGCTCGGCGCGGAGCTGCACCGGGCGTTGGCCGGGCTGGCCCGGGAGCACCGCGTCACGATGTTCATGACCCTGCAGGCCGCTCTGGCGGCGCTGCTGACCCGGCTCGGGGCCGGTACCGACGTGCCGATCGGCTCGGTGGTGGCCGGGCGTTCGGACGAGGCGCTGGACGACCTGGTCGGCTTCTTCGTCAACACCCTGGTCCTGCGCACCGACACCTCCGGCGATCCGACCTTCACCGAGCTCCTCGGCCGCGTCCGGGAGACCCAGCTCGACGCCCACGCCCACCAGGACGTGCCCTTCGAGCGTCTCGTGGAGGAACTCAACCCGGCCCGCTCCCTCGCCCGCCACCCGCTCTTCCAGGTCATGCTGCTGCTCCAGGGCACGGGCGGGGCCGGCGGCCCCGGCGACGGGACGCTCGACCTGGCCGGCCTGCCGGCCACCGTGGAGCCGGTCGGCGGCTGCGCGGCCAAATTCGACCTCTCCATCGCCGTGGGCGAGTCCTTCGGCGCCGACGGCGCGCCCGCCGGGCTGGAGTGCGCGATCGACTTCGCCACCGACCTGTTCGACCGGGAGACCGCAGCGTCCCTCGCCGTCCGCTTCGGCCGGCTACTGACAGCGGTCGCGGCCCGGCCCGACCTGCCCATCGGCGGGGCCGACCTGCTCTCCGCCGAAGAACGCGCCGCACTCGCCCCGACCGGAGCGAAGCTGCCGCCGGTGGTACCGCTGCTGCCCGCCGCCTTCGAGGCCCAGGCGGCCCGCACCCCGGACGAGACCGCCCTGGTCGCCGGCGACACCCGGCTCACCTGGGCCGAGCTGAACGCCCGCGCCAACCACCTCGCCCACCGCCTCGCGGCGGCGGGCGCCGGCCCGGAGACGGTCGTCGCCCTGGCCCTGCCGCGCTCGGCGGAGACCGTGATCGCGCTGCTCGCCGTACTCAAGACCGGAGCGGCCTCGCTCCCCCTGGACGCCGCGTACCCGGCCGACCGGACCGCCGCCATGCTCGCCGACGCCGCACCCGCACTGGCCGTGACCGCCGACGGCTGGCCGCTGCCCGGACTGCTCGCCGGCCTGCCCGTCCTGGCCGCCGTCCCGCAGGACGGGAACGACCACCCCGCCACGGAGAACCCGCAGCCCCGCGCGGCCGCCGCCGACGCCGCCTACGTGATCTACACCTCCGGTTCCACCGGCCGCCCCAAGGGCGTCGTGGTCAGCCACGGTGCGATCGCCGCCCTCCTCGCCTCGCACCGCTGCGCGACCGGCCCGATCGGCGCCACCGAGCGCGAGCACGGCCGCACCCGCGTCGCACTCACCGCCTCCCTCTGCTTCGACGCCTCCTGGGACGGCCTGCTCTGGCTGATCGCCGGCCATGAACTGCACCTGATCGGCGAGGACCTGCGTCGCGACGCCGCCGCCCTGGTCCGCCACCTCCGGGCGGAGTCCGTCGATGTCATCGAGGTGACCCCCTCCTACGCCGAACAGCTCCTGGACGAGGGCCTGCTGGACGCACCCGCCCCGCGCGTGGTCCTGCTCGGCGGCGAAGCCGTCGGCCCGCACCTGTGGACCCGTCTGCGCGAGGCGCCCGCCACCACCGCCCACAACCTCTACGGCCCCACCGAGTCCACCGTCGACGCGCTCACCCAGCCGTTCGCGGCCTCTTCTCGCCCGGCCCTCGGTCGCAGCGTCCTCGGCACCCGCGCGCACGTCCTCGACGAGCACCTGAACCCGGTACCGCCCGGGATTCCCGGCGAGCTGTACCTGGCCGGCACCGGCCTCGCCCGCGGATACCTCGGACGCCCGGCGCTCACCGCCGAACGGTTCGTCGCCGACCCGTCCACGCCGGGGGAGCGGATGTACCGCACCGGCGACCTGGTGCGCCGCACCCGCGACGGAGACCTCGAATACCTCGGCCGCACCGACCACCAGGTCAAGATCCGCGGCTTCCGCATCGAACCCGGCGAGATCGAGCACGCGCTCACCCGCCACCCGCGGATCCTCGCCGCCACGGTGACCGTCCACCACGACGGCGCCGCCGGCCCCCGGCTGGTCGCCCACGTGGTGCCGGACGGCCCCCTCGACCGGGCCGAACTGCGTTCCTTCGCCGCGGAGTCGCTGCCCGGTCACATGATCCCGGCCGCCTTCGTCCCGCTCGACGCGCTGCCCCTGACCGCGAGCGGCAAGGTCGACCGGCAGGCCCTGCCCGCCCCCGACTTCCCCGCCACCCCCACCGGACGGGCGCCCAGGACCCCGCACGAGGAACTGCTCTGCGGCCTCTTCGCCGAGATCCTGGGCCTGCCGGGCCCGGTCTCCATCGACGACGGGTTCTTCGATCTCGGCGGCCACTCCCTCCTCGCGATGAAGCTGCTCGGCCGGATCCGCACCGCACTCGGCGCCGACCCCGGAATGCGGGCGCTGTTCGAAGCCCCCACCGCGGCGGCCCTGGCCCGGCGCCTGGACCGGCACCCGGGCCCGACCGACCCGGCGGGCACCCCTGCCCCGTCCGCCGACGGCGCCTCCGGCTCCGGCAGCGCCCTCGACGTCCTGCTGCCGCTGCGCGCGGGCGGCACCACCGCCCCGCTGTTCTGCGTCCACCCCGCCGCCGGCATCAGCTGGGTCTACTCAGGACTGCTGCGCCACCTCGACCCGGACCGGCCCGTACACGGCCTTCAGGCGCGGGGTCTGCGCGGCGGCTCCCCGTCCTCCGTCACCGAGATCGCCGAGGACTACGTGCGGCAGATCCGGGCCGTCCAGCCGGAGGGGCCGTACCACCTGCTCGGCTGGTCCTTCGGCGCGGTCGTCGCCCAGGCCATGGCCGTCGCCCTCCAGGCGGCGGGCCAGGAGGTCGCCCTGCTCGCGCTCCTCGACGGCCTGCCCGCCGACCCCGCCCGCCGAGCCGCCGACGGCGATCCGTCCTCCGACGGCCCGGTCGACACCCTCGCCGCGCTGCTCGCCTCCCTCGGCCACGACCCGGCCGACGGCCGCGGCCAGGCAGAGCTCACCGCCCTGCTCGGCGAGGCGGCAGCCGTCCTGCCCGACGTCTTCGAGCAGAACGCCAAGCTGATGGCCGAGCACGTGCCCGGCCGCTACCGAGGGGACGCCGTCTTCTTCGGCGCCACCCTGGACAAGCCCGCCGACTGGCCCTACGGCGAGGCCTGGCACCCGTACGTCGACGGCCGCGTCGAGCAGCACCGCATCACCTGCACGCACGGCGCGATGACGCAGCCGGAGCCCGTCGCACGGATCGCCGCCGTGCTCGCCGAGAAGCTGGGAGAGTGACCCGCCATGACCACCGCCTCCGTGAAACCGCCGTCTCCCCCCGAGGGGGACGCGCCGCGGAAGAGCCGCTGGGGCCTCTGGGCGCAGAGCAATTTCCGCAAGCTCTGGATCGGTGAGACGACCAGCGGCCTCGGCACCGCCGTCGGCAACGTCGCGCTCGCCCTGGTGGCCGTCGTCACGCTGGAGGCCTCGCCGTTCATGGTCGGCCTGCTGACCGCCTCCGCCTGGCTGCCGTGGCTCTTCCTTGGACTGCTGGCCGGCGCCTGGGTGGACCGCTGGCCCCGATTGAAGGTCATGCTGGTATGCGACCTGCTGCTGTTCGTGCTGTTCGGCAGCGTGCCGGTGGCGGGCTGGCTGGGCATGCTGACCATGGCCCAGCTGGTGGTGGTGGCAACCCTGGCCGGCGCGGTCAAGGTCTTCCTGTCCACCGCGAACAGCGCCGTGCTGCCGCTGTTGGTCGCCAAGCCCGACCTGCTGGAGGCCAACGTCAAGCTGCGCTCCGGGGACGCGGCGGCGGAAATCGCCGGCCCCGGCCTGGCCGGCCTGATCTCCCAGGCGTTCGGCGCCGTCACCGGACTGCTCGCCGACGCGCTCACCTACTTGGTGGCGGCGGTCTGCGTGGGCTCCATCACGGCGGAGGAGAAGCCCCCGCCGGTCTCCGAACGGCGGGGCATCCTCCGCGAGATCAAAGAGGGCGTCCGCTTCCTGGTGCACGACCCCTACCTGCGCAGCCTGGCGAGCTTCGCGGCGGTGGGCAACCTCGGCCTCAACGGCATCCAGGCCGTGCAGACCGTCTTCCTGGTCCGGAGCGTGGGCGTGACGCCCGGCGGCGTGGGCGCCGTCTTCGCCGTGGTCTCCGTCGGCGGCCTGGCCGGTGCTGCGCTCGCCGGACGGATCGCCCGCCGCTTCGGGACGGCCCGGGGTCTGCTGCTCTGCGAGCTGGTCGGAGCGCCGTTCATCCTCCTGCTGCCGATGGCGGGGGAGCGGTTGCCACTGGCCGTGAGCGCCCTGGCCTGGTCGGTCGCGGTGTGTGGGGTGATCGCCGGAAACGTCATCGCCGGCAGCTTCTACCAGGCCTACTGCCCGCCCGCGATGATCGGCCGGATCCGGGCCAGCGCCTCCACCGTCAACTTCAGCGCCATCCCGGTGGGCGCCCTGCTCGGGGGCTGGCTGGGCGAGCTGCTCGGCGCCCGCACCACCCTCTGGATCATGGCTGGCGTGCTGCTCTCGGCCGGCCTGGTCCTACTGGCCGGCCCGCTCCGTGGCCTGCGCAGCTTCCCCGAGCGTCCCGAGCGGGCCTGACCGGCACCGCTCCCGCCCGCACCTCCCTGCCCCGCACCCCGCGCGTACCCTCCCGGAGCCCCCATGACCCGCACAGCCCGCCCGCGCCGCTTCCTGATGTGCCGTCCGACCCACTTCGAGGTCAGCTACGCGATCAATCCGTGGATGGACCCGACCAAGCCCGTCGACACCGGCCTGGCCGTCGCCCAGTGGGAGCGGCTGTACGGGCTGTACGTCGAACTCGGCCACCGCGTCGATCTGATCGCCCCGCTGCCCGGCCTTCCCGACATGGTCTACGCGGCCAACGGCGCCACCGTCGTCGACGGCCGCGTCCTCGGGGCCCGCTTCCGCAACGCCGAGCGGGCCGCCGAGGGCCCCGCGTACCTGGAGTGGTTCCGGGCGAACGGATTCGCCACCCACGACCCGGTGCACGTCAACGAGGGGGAGGGCGACCTGCTGCTGACCGGAGGCCACCTGCTCGCCGGGCGCGGCTTCCGCAGCGACAGCGCGGGGCATGCGGAGGCGCAGGAGTTCCTCGGCCGCCCGGTGGTCGGCCTGGACCTCGTCGACCCGCGCTTCTACCACCTCGACACCGCGCTCGCGGTGCTCGACGACGACGAAGTCGTCTACTACCCGGGCGCGTTCTCGGCGGGCAGCCGGGAGGTGCTGCGCCGGCTCTTCCCGGATGCGGTGCTCGTGGAGGAGGCGGACGCGGCGGTGTTCGGCCTCAACCTGATGAGCGACGGCCTCAACGTGGTGCTGCCGGCGGCCGCGACCGGCGTCGCGGCCCGGCTGCGCGAGCGGGGCTTCCGGCCGATCGGGGTGGACCTCTCCGAGCTGTTCAAGGGCGGCGGCAGCGTGAAGTGCTGCACCCTGCAGATCCGCGCGGCGGCCTGACCGGGGGCCTGACCGGGGCCCGACCGGCCTCCGTGCGACGCTCCGCCCGGCGCACCGGTCAACGAAGCCGATCGACGCACGGTGCTCCTGCGTCGATCGGCTGTTGAACGCGCCTTGCCATGCTCGTCCCATCAGCCCGGAACACGCCGGGAAGAACCGGAAACCACCTTCCCACCAGGGAAGACGTCCCCCAGGGAGCAGTCATGGCGAACCGCGCGAACAACCACGTTGCCACCCGGGTCTGCCTGGCCGTCGCGGGCCTCGGCCTCGGCACCCTGATCGCCCTGGGCGCGTCCGGCGCGGCGATGGCCGACGACACCAGCGGCAGCGGGCAGGGCGGCGGCACCGTCAGCACCCAGCAGGCCCCGGCGCCCTCCCCCTCCCCGTCCGACGACAAGGACTGGAACAGCACCGGCTCCTGACCCCGGCCACCGGCGGCCCCGCCCGACCGGGGGCCTCCTAGGCCTCCAGCCCACAGGGTTCGGCCAGGGCCGGCGCCGACTCCTCCAGCAGGCAGGCCACCTCGGCCGCCTCCGGAAGACCCAGCCGGCAGAAGATCTCGTACGCCTGCCGCAACCGCCGCCCGGCCTCCGCCCCGCGCCCCAGGTCCGCCAGCGAGCGGCCCAGCACCACCAGCGCCTGGGCCTGGTCCCGCTCCGCCCCCAGCTCCTCGCAGAGCAGCAGCGCCCGCCCGGCGTGGTCGAGTGCCTCGTCGGCCCGGCCGAGCGAGCGCAGACTGTCCGCCAGCCGGTAGCGCGCGTGCGCGGCCCGGTCCCGCAGCCCCGCTCCCGTCGCCACCGCCAGGCACTCCCGGAACCAGGTCACCGCCTCCTCGTGCCGCCCGAGCCCGTGCAGCGCCAGACCCAGCACGTACAGGGTGTACGCACGCCCCGGATCGTCCTGCCGGGTCCGCAGCTCGGCGAGCACCTCGTGACAGATCTCCACTGCCTCGTCCGCCCGCCCGCTGCGCACCCGCGCCAGCGCGGCGTTCACGGTCGTCACCAGGGCGCCGGAGCGGTGGCCGAGTTCGTTGGCCAGCAGCAGCGCCTCGTCGTAGTGGTCGACCGCCTCGTCGTAGCGGCTGAGGAACTGGCAGATCAGTCCGAGGTCGTTGAGCGCCTGGCGGAGGATCACGGTGTCGCCGGCGGTCCGTGCCGCGTCCACCGCCCGGCGCGCGGCCGCCTCGGCGGCGTCCAGCCGGGTCGCCGCCAGGGCGACGTTCCCGCGCAGGAAGTGCGCACGTCCGGCGGCCCGTACGTCGCCGTGCCGCGTCGCCGCCTCGGCCAGCGCGTCGGCGGTGGCGGCGAGTTGCCGACTTGGTGGGGTGAGCACGAACGGGGTGAGCGCGATCAGCAGGTCGATCGCGGCGCGCAGCGCCGACGTGCGGAAGCCGTCCGGGGCCGTGCCCGCCGTGCCGTCCGCCGGTCCCGCGTCGGCTGCGACCTGGGCCGCCAGCGCCACCGCACCTGCACGCTCCGCCCCCGTCCACTCCCGGGCCGCGTCCCACCCGCTCAGCGGCACCCCCGGCGACCTTGCCGGTCCCAGCGCGCCCGCCGCCGGATCACCGGGAACCGCGTGCTGGAAAGCGGTGCAGGCCGTGGCCAGCAGGTGGTCCAACAACCGGTCGCGGGCCGCAACCGCCTCCCCGCAGTCCATCGCACCGCCCGCCGCGGCAGTGGGGTCCGCCTCCGGAACCGGGCGCCGCCGGGCGAAGGCGCGCAGCAGGTCGTGGTAGCGGTAGCGCCCGGGGAACGGCGACTCCACCATCGCCACGTCCACCAGAGCCTCCAGCAGGTCCTCGGCGTCGTACTCGTCGAGATCGAGGAGAGCGGCGGCGGCCGGCAGCCCGATGTCCGGCCCGTCGACGGACGCGACCAGCCGGAACGCCCGGGCCTGCTCGGCGGTGAGCTGCCGGTAGCCCAGTTCGAAGGCGGCGGCCACCGCGAGGTCGCCGATCCGCAGCTCGTCGATCCGCCGCCGTTCCACCTGGAGCCGGCGGCTGAGCGTCTCCACCGTCCACCCGGGGCGGGCCGCGAGCCGCGCGGCCACGATCCGGACCGCCAGCGGCAGGTGTCCGCAGGCCACCACCAACTCCAGCGCCGCGTCGCGTTCGGCGGCGAGCCGGTCCGCCCCGATGGTGCGGCCGAGCAGGTCCAGGGCCTCGGACGGGTGGAACACGTCCAGGTCGACGTGGACGGTGGCGGGTAGCCCGGCCGGCCGGGTCCGCCCGGTGGTGAGGACCGCGCAGCCGACCGCGCCCGGCAGGAGCGGGCGGATCTGCGCGGTGTCCTTGGCATTGTCGAGCACCACCAGCAGCCGCCGCCCGTCCACGACGGACCGGAACAGCGCCGAGCGGGCGTCCAGCCCGTCGGGCACCGCGTCGCCGGGCACCCCGAGTGCCACGAGGAAGCCGCTGAGCACCGCTTCGGGGTCGGCGGGCACCGGATCGGAGCCGCGCAGGTCGACGTAGAGCTGGCCGTCCGGATAGGACGCACGGACGCGGTGCGCCACGTGCAGGGCCAGCGCCGTCTTGCCGACGCCGCCCATCCCGACGACGGTGGCGATCACCAGTGCCTGTGCCGAGGGCGTGCCGAGTGCCTCGTCCAGCACCCGGACCGGCGCGGTGCGCCCGGTGAAGTCGGCGGCGTCCGGCGGGAGCTGGGCCGGTCTCGGAGGGGCGGGCGCCGGTCTGGGCGCAGCCTCCTGGGCCTTCTTCTCCTCGTGCCGGTCCGGTGCGGCCGCCCGGGGACCGGACCCGTGCCCGGCGCCGTCTTCGGCGCCGGCGCTCTCCCGGGCCGGCTCCGGCGGTCGCCCGAGCTGTTCCCCGGGGGCCGCCGCGACCGGATCCGGGGCGGCCAGCGACGGATCGCCCTCCAGGATCCTGCGGTGCAGGTGCTCCAGCTCCGAGCCCGGTGCGACGCCCAGTTCCGCGAGGAAGAGCTGCCGCACCCCGCGGTACACCGCCAGCGCGTCGGCCTGCCGTCCGGCCTGGTACAGCGCCCGCATCAGCAGCTCGTACGCCCGCTCGTGCAGCGGGTGCTCCGTGGTCAGGGCGGTCAGCTCGGGGATGCAGCGTGCATAGCGGCCGAGCGTCAGGTCCAGCCCGATGCGCTCCTCCAGCAACGTCAGCCGCAGTTCCTCCAGCCGCTGCCGGTGCCGTTCCGCGAACGGGCCCGGTACGCCGGCCAACGGCTCGCCCTGCCACAGTTCCAGCGCCCGGTTGAGCAGGTCCCGGGCGCGCAGTGGATCGGTCCGCGCGGTGCGCTCCGCCTCGGCGGCCAGCGACTCCGCCTCCGCGGCGTCGACCGCGAGCTTCGGCAGCACCAGCCGGTAGCCGTCCCCCATCGACACCAGCACGCTCGACGCGGGCCGGTCGTTCCCGGCCGTGTCCCCCGCGCCGTCACCGGCCCCGGCGTCCAGCACCTTGCGCCACCGCCACGCGTAGGTGCGCACGGTGGTCATCGCCGCGCCCGGCGGTTCCTCGCCCCACAGCGCCGAGATGAGCTCGGTGGCGCTGGCCGAGTGCCCAGGCCGCAACAGGAGGACGGCCAGCATCGCCTGCTGCTGCGGACTGCCTGTCTTGAGTGCGGTACCGCCCCGGTGAGCCCGCAACAGACCGAGTAATGAGAAACGCAGATCGCCCAAGTCCTGCCCCCAGCCCCAGAACACGGTGCCCGCCCCCGCTCGGCGCCCATGTCTCGATTTGTGTCACCTATTAACCACAGCGTCGCCCACGGTGTCGAGAGTCCGTTGAGTCTGTGGTGATCAGGCGTTGAACCTTGCGATACAGAATCGCACCGTGCCGCGGGCACGCCGGAGACCGTCCGGGCACCGCGCCCGCCCCCCTAGGCCGCCGGTGGCGCCGGGCCCGACCCTACATTCGGAGGCGGACGTCCGTGAACACCCCATTGCTGTACAGATTGCTCGGCGCCGATCCCGAGGCCGGGCCGGCGGAACTGCTGCACCGTGCCCGAGCCGGCCGTCACCTTCCCCACCTGGTGCTCTCCGCCCTGGACCGCGAGGGGGTCCGGATGGGCGGGCCGGCCCGTGCAGAGCTGGGCCGGGCCCGCGACCGGGCCGACCACTACGTCCGGCTGGCCGAGGGCCTCGCCTGCTCCACGGGGGTGCGCGCCATCCGGGGCCTCCCGCTCGCCGGGTACTACCCGGCCGGTCTCCTGCGCCCGCTGGACACCCTCGACCTGGTCGCCCCCGACGAGGCCGCGCTCTGGCAGGCGGTCGTCCGCCTGGTCACCGACCACCCGGTGGAGCACATCGGCGTCTCCCTGCTCGGCGAGCGCCCCCACCACACCGCCGTCACGGTCCACTGGCCGGCCGAGGACCCCCTCGTCGATCCCTGGTACCGGGTGCACCTGTCCACCGCCGCGCTGCCGGGCGACGGCGACGCGGTGCCCGTACGGCCGTACCTGGTCGCCGACGCGCACGTGGAGTGCCTCATCGCCCTGGCCGAGTCCCGCCTCGGCGGGCCCGCGCTGCCGCCCGACCCCCTCACGCTTTTCGACGTCGCGGTCCTTGCCGGCCGGCCGTTCGAGGCGGCCGAGACCGCCGCCGTCCTTGCCGCCTACCGCCTGGCGCCCGAGGCCGCGGACCTCCTCGACCGCGCCGCCGAGCACCTACCGCTGGGCCCGCTCGCCACGGTCCGTGCCGCGCTCGTCCCCGCGCTGGCCGCCGAGCACCGGCGCCGCAGCGAGGACCCCGCCGGCTCCCGACCGGCCCGGACCCGGCACGGCGCGCTGCTCCGGCGCACCGTCATCCGGCACTCCTGGGCCGAGGCTCGACTCCTCACCCCCAGCCCCGGCACCTCCCTCCTGCTCACCCCCGTCGCGGACTACCTGCTCACGCCGGCCGCCGGAGCCGTGGCCGAGCCGGCCACCCGCAGCGCCGCCCTGGATGCCCTCCACTCCTGGGACACGCTCTGCTGAGGGTGTGGGGAATTCTGTATTCCGCATGGCGCGCGCCCGCACCCTCCGGGATTCCCACCTGTGGCCTTCCTTACTATTCCGAACAGATCCACCCGTTCCGCTAGCATGTTCGAGCAAACAATGATCAGGTTGACATGTGAACATCGGCTGAAAAATTGATATCTGCGGAAAAGCAAACGATTTCGCGAAAAGGCGGAGCCGAGTCCGCCGCACGGCGGCGGCCACATGTCGTGCTGTGGGGCGCGGTGGGTGCGGTGGCCCTCGCATTCCTCGTCGCACTGGAGATCGCCGCACGCCACTACGGCGTGCGGGGGCCGATCGCCGACCAGGCGCGGGAGGTGCTGTTCGCCCCGAAGTCGGGGACGGTGCTCTACGCAGGCATGGCCCTGATGCTGGTGGTGCTCACCTGGCGGCAGCGGTGGATCGCGATCGGGGCCGCGGTCGGCATCGACCTCGTCTTCTGGCTCGTGCGCCGGGCGGTCGACGCCGAGATGATGTACGGCAACGGCGCCCTCCTGGTCACCCTGGCCTGTGCCGTCGTCGCGCTCACGCGACGCACCGGCCGTGAACGGACGCTGCTGCTGCAGGGCGTCGGCCTGGCCCTGCTGCTGGTCACCGGCCGCAAGACGGGCTACACCTGGCTGCTGATCACCTCGAAGACCCGTCCGAGCGTGCTCGACCCGTACGTGGCGACCGCCGACCAGGCACTGGGCAACCCGTCCTGGGTGGCGGGCCGGATCGTCGAGGCCACCGGCGTCGTCGGCTTCCGCGTCCTCGAATTCGTCTACATCCAGCTGGCGGTGATGGCGGTCGTCGTCGCGCTCTACCAGCTGCGCAACGTGGCGGTCGAGCGCCGCTTCCCGCGCCACCACCTGGTGCGCACCTTCCTCGCCATCGGGCTGCTCGGACCGGGAATCTACATGGTCTTCCCGGTGGTCGGGCCGATCTTCGCGTACGGTGCCGACGGCGGCCCGTGGGCGCTGGCGGAACTCTGGCCCAACACTCCGCCGCCGATCACCGTCCCGCAGCCGATTCCGTTCGACGAGTTCACCCCGCGCAACTGCATGCCCAGCCTGCACACGGCCTGGGCCACGGCGATCTTCATCCACTCCCGCAAGGCCCCGCGGGCGCTCCGCTGGGCGGGAACGTTCTGGCTGATCGCGACGCTCGGCGCAACGCTGGGATTCGGCTACCACTACGGCGCGGACATCGTCGCCGGTGTCGTGTTCACCCTCACGATCGATGCCGGGCTGCGCACCCTCGACCACGGCCGGGACCGCAGGGGCGTCCGGCTGGTGGCCCACGGCGCCGCGGTCTTCGCCGGGCTCCTGCTGTCCTACCGCTTCCTGTCGACGGAGATGGCGGCGCACCCGTGGGTTGCCGGCCCGCTGGTCGTCCTGGCCATGGTCTCGGTGATCTACGCCTACGTCCGCACCACCGGGCGGTGGGACCGTCCGGCCGCGGAGGTGCACATGCCGCAGCAGCGCCGCGAATCGCAGCCCGAACTGGTCTGAGAGCGCCGAGCCGCGCCCCGCTCCTGCGGGGCGCGGCTCGGCCGTGCGTACGGCGGTGCGGCCGTCGTGCCGCACCGCCGGGTCAGACGATGCCCTCGGCGATCTCGGCCTGCTCGCGGGCATTGCCGTAGGCCGACGGGGTGCCGTACGAGCGTCGCGCGGCGTACCACCAGGCGCTGGCCAGGGCCAGGACCACGGCCAGGGCGATCGCGGCGTAGTTCATCGAGTCGATGGTCACCGGCGACTGCTGCGGCAGGCAGAACAGCACGGTGACGACGGCCACCCACACGACGGCGGTCCAGCCGATCGGCTTGCTCCAGCGGCCCAGGTTCCACGGGCCGGGCTGGAACCGGTTCCCGGCGCGCAGCCTCAGGTAGACCGGGATGGCGTAGGCCGGGGTGATGCCGATGACGTTGATGGCGGTCACGGCCCCGTAGGCGGTGGCCGAGTACAGCGACGGGAGCGCCAGCACCGCCGCCACGGCGACGGAGAGCCATACGGCCGGGACGGGCGTCTGCGTACGGCTGCTCACCTTGCGCCACAGCGCGGAACCGGGGAGCGCGTTGTCGCGGCTGAAGGCGAAGACCATCCGGCTCGCGGCGGCGACCTCGGCGTTGCCGCAGAAGAGCTGCGCGACGATGACCACGAGGAGCAGGGCGGTGGCCCCGCCCGAGCCCAGCGCGTCGATGAAGATCTGGGCCGGGGGGACACCGGTGGCGGTGTTCTGGACGGCCGCGTAGTCCTGGATGGCGAAGGTCAGGCCCGCGAGGAGCGCGAAGCCGGCGATCCAGGAGACCCAGATGGCCCGGACGATGCCCCGGGCGGCCGAGACGGAGGCGTTGGAGGTCTCCTCCGACAGGTGCGCGGAGGCGTCGTACCCGGAGAAGGTGTACTGGGCGAGCAGCAGGCCGATGGCCGCCACGTAGAAGGGGTTGGCCCAGCCGGTGTCGTTGACGAACTCGGTGAAGACGAACGAGGGCGACTGGTGCTGGTCGGGTATGAAGGCCAGGGCGCCCACGATCAGGGCCACGCCGCCGAGGTGCCACCAGACGCTGACCGAGTTGAGCACGCTGACGAGGCGGACTCCGAAGAGGTTGAGTGCGGCGTGCAGCAGCAGGATGCACAGGAAGATCACGAACGTCAGGCCGGGGGTGGGCTCGACGCCGTACTGGAGGTTGAGGAACGCGCCGGTGAACAGGGCGGCGCCGTAGTCGATGCCGGCGATGGCGCCGAGCAGGCCGAGCAGGTTCAGCCAGCCCGTGTACCAGCCCCAACGGCGCCCGCCGAGTCGGTCGGCCATGTAGTAGAGCGCTCCCGAGGTGGGATAGGCGCTGGTCACCTCGGCCAGGGCGAGGCCCACGCAGAGCACGAACAGGCCGACGCCGGCCCAACCCCACAGCATCACGGCCGGACCGCCGGTGCCCAGGCCGAATCCGTAGAGGGTCATGCAGCCGGAGAGGACGGAGATGACCGAGAAGCTGATGGCGAAGTTGCCGAAGCCGCCCATCCGGCGGGCGAGGACCGGCTGGTAGCCGAGCTCTCTGAGCCGTTCCTCCTCGTCCCGCCGGGGCGGGGCCTTGCGGTCCTGGCGGACGGTCGGCGTGGTGCGGGACATGGGGGAAGTACCTCCGGGGGTCGTGAGCGGCGGGGACGTGGAGCGGGGGATGCGCGGTGGGACAGCGTGAACCGGTGGGGAGGCCACGGGGCGCGGGGCCCGCGCGCGGTCAGTCCAGGGCCGCCAGGCTGCGGGCCCGGGCCCGCACGAAGACCTCCATGGCCAGCTCCTGGTCGGCCGGGTCGCGGGTCCGGTGGGCCCACGGCAGGGTGGTCCAGTAGCGGCCGATCGCATCGAAGACCCGCGCGGCGTCACCGAACCGGTGGGCTCCCCACAGCGCGTGGGCGAGGTGGTTCAGGTCGAGCGGCGAGGCGCGGCGCAGGTCGCTGCAGCGGAACCAGGTGTCCAGGGCGTGACCGGCGGCGCGGACGGCCTCCTCGGCGACCCAGTGCAGGTCGAGTGCCTTCTCCTGGCCGCGTTCGCGGCGGTACCGCTCGACGCTGAGGTAGAGCGGCAGGAGGTGGACGGCGGATCCGGGCGGGGCCGAACCGGACGCCCAGTGGACGAAGTTGGCGGCCTCGGTCAGCGGTCCTGGCGTACCCGCGCACACGAACTGCAGCATTCGGTGGTACGCCTCGCGGTTGTACGGATCGCGCTTGTCGATCTGGGCGAGGATGCCCCAGGGGCCGCGGGGCAGCATCAGGGCCGGCGGCGGCTGCCGGTGCTCGTCCATCGAGCGGTGCTCGTCGAGGAGGGCCAGCGCCAATAAGCACACCCAGGGCACGGGGTCGGCGGGGCTGAGCTCAGCGGCGTCGCGGCAGGCGGCCCACGCCTCCTGCCATAACTCGCGCGTGCGGGGGTGGCGCGCCCGGTGGGCGCGGACGGCACGTTCCACGGAGACCCGGGTGTGCAAGACGCAGGCGGCGACGCTCCGCGGCTCCTCGGACCGCCACGCCTGGACCACGTCGGATCCGGCCGCGACGGCGGCGAGCACCTGGGTGCGCTGGGTCCACAGCCCCCAGCCGTCCGTCCGGTCCAGTAAGTGGGCCATCGCCACCCAGCGGCCGGTGCGCAGGTCTTGCACGGCGGCCCGCAGGTCGTTGTCGTGGCCGGCGGGGTGGTACACGGGCCGGAAGTCGCCGCCCGCCATCACCTCGCCCCGGTCGGCAGGTAGTCGGGTCGGGCGCGTCTTGCGGTGGTGGTGGTCATCGGTCCTCGCATCGCATGGCCTTCGCGCCTGGTGATCGGCGATCACTATAGAGTGACTGTGAGCGTTCGAGTCATGAAACTTTTTCGAATGCAAGTATCAAGCCACATACAAGATGTGAATTTGCGTCAGAGCCAACACCGTGCGCGCAAACCGATCTTGACGGGGTGGCGTGCGCTGGTGAAGGCTGCCCGGAGACGATCGTGCATGCCGACGCCAGGGACGGAGTGGTGATGACGGGCCCGGTGCTCGCTGTGGACCAGGGCACCTCGGGAACCAAGGCCCTCGTCGTCTGCCCCGCGCGCGGGGTCATCGGCTCCGCCGCCACCCCCGTCCGGCCCCGTTATCTGCCGGGCGGCCGTGTGGAAGTCGACCCCCGGGAGCTGCTGGATTCGGTCGTCGACGCGGGGCGCGCCGCCCTGGCCCAGGCCGGTGAACCGGTCGCTGCGGTGGGCCTGGCCAACCAGGGGGAGACCGTCCTCGCCTGGGCCCCGGTCAGCGGTGAGCCGCTGACCGAGGCGATCGTCTGGCAGGACCGCCGGGCCGACCAGCTCTGTGCCGAACTGGCGCCGCACGCAGCGGCGTTGCAAGAGCTCACGGGACTGCCGCTCGACCCGTATTTCGCCGCGCCCAAGATGGCCTGGATACGTCGTCACCTCACCCGGGAAGGCGTCGTGACGACCAGCGACGCGTGGCTGGTGCACCGGCTCACGGGTGCCTTCGTCACCGACGCGGCGACCGCCGGCCGCACCCAACTGCTCGACCTCGACACCGCCGACTGGTCGCCCGCGGCACTCGACGCCTTCGGCCTCGCCGGCGAACCGCTGCCCGAGGTCGTCGGCGCGGACACCCACGTCGGCACCACCACCGCCTTCGGGCCCCCGCTGCCACTGACGGGCCTGCTCGTCGACCAGCAGGCCGCACTCCTCGCCCAGCGCATCACCGAACCGGGAACCGCCAAGTGCACCTACGGGACCGGGGCGTTCCTCCTCGCGCAGAGCGGACCGCGACCCCGCCGCAGCAGCACCGGACTCGTCGGCTGCGTCGCCTGGCAGCTCGGCGGCGAGACCAGTTACTGCCTGGACGGTCAGGTCTACACGGCCGCGTCCGCCGTCCGCTGGCTCACTGACCTCGGCGTGATCTCCGGCGCCCGGGACCTCGACACCGTGGGCGCGACCGCCCCCGACGCCGGCGGCGTCACCTTCGTCCCGGCCCTCGCCGGCCTCGCCGCCCCGTGGTGGCGGGGCGACCTGCGCGGCTCGATCACCGGGCTCGGCCTCGACACGACAGCCGGGCACCTGGTGCGCGCGCTGTGCGACGGCATAGCGGCCCAGGTCGCCGAGCTCGCCGACGCCGTCGCCGCCGATCTCGGCGCGCCACTGGCCGCACTGCGCGTCGACGGCGGCCTCACCCGGTCCGCCCTGCTCATGCAGGCACAGGCCGACCTGCTGCAGATCCCCGTCGAGGTGTCCGCCCTCCCGGACGCCACCGCCCTCGGCATCGGCGCCGTCGCCCGGCTCGGCCTCGACCCCTCCCTCACCGTGCACGAGGCCGTACCGCAGTGGAAGCCGTCCGCCGTCTACGAACCGAAAGCCGGCGCCGGGCAGGCCGCCGAGCGCCGCGGACGGTTCCGGACGGCGGTGTCCGCCCTGCTCGACGGCCCGGCGTGACGGTCACCCGGCGCGGCCGGCTGCCCGGCGGCGACCCGTACGACGTGACGGTCGTCGGCGCCGGCGTCGTGGGCTCGGCCATCGCCCGCGAACTGGCCCGCCTCCCGCTGCGGATCGCCCTGATCGACGCCAGCGACGACGTCGGCAACGGCACCTCCAAGGCCAACACCGCCATCCTGCACACCGGTTTCGACGCGGTGCCCGGTTCCCTGGAGGCCCGGCTCGTCCGGGACGGGCAGCGGCTGCTCGCCGCGTACGCCGCCGACAGCGGCATCCCGGTGGAACCGGTCGGAGCCCTGCTCGTGGCCTGGAACGAAGAGCAGCTCGCGGCCCTGCCGGGCCTCGCCGACAAGGCCGTGCGCAACGGCTACCACGCGGCCCGCATCCTCCCGCCCGCCGACGTGCGGGCCCGCGAACCGGAGCTCGGACCCGGCGCACTCGGCGCCCTCCACGTCCCGGACGAGTCCCTGATCTGCCCCTGGACCACCACCCTCGCGTACGCCACCCAGGCCGTGCGCGGCGGGGTCGAGCTGCACCTCAACTGTCCCGTACGCGACATCGCTCCGGGCCGGCCGCACATCCTCGCCACCGGCCGCGGCCCGCTGCGCACCCGGCACCTGGTCAACGCGGCGGGCCTGTACGCCGACGAGATCGACCGGCTCCTCGGCCACGCGGACTTCACGGTGACGCCCCGCCGCGGACAGCTGATCGTCTTCGACGAACTCGCGCGCGGCCTCGTACGCCACATCCTGCTGCCCGTGCCCGACGCCCGCGGCAAGGGAGTGCTGGTCACGCCGACCGTGTACGGGAACGTGATGCTCGGGCCGACCGCCGAAGACCTGGACGACAAGACGGCCACCGGCTCGACCGCCGAAGGGCTCGCGCTGCTGCGGGAGAAGGGACGGCGGATCCTGCCGGCCCTCCTCGACGAAGAGGTCACCGCCGTGTACGCCGGGCTGCGCGCCGCCACCGGGCAGGAGGACTATGCGATCCGCGCGCATCCCGCCCAGCGCTGCGTGACCGTGGGCGGGATCCGGTCCACGGGCCTGACCGCCTCGATGGCGATCGCCGCCCACGTGGTGGAGCTGCTCGCCGAGGGCGGCCTGCCCCTGACCGGCGCCCGGGAGCCGGAACCGGTGCGGATGCCGAACCTCGGCGAGGCGCTCCCCCGTCCGTACCGCGACGCGGCGATGATCGCGGCGGATCCGGAGTACGGCCGGATCGTCTGCCACTGCGAGCGCGTCACCCGCGGGGAGATCCGCGACGCGCTCGTAGCGACCGTACCGCCCGCCTCGCCGGACGGTCTGCGGCGGCGCACCCGCGCCGGCGCCGGCCGCTGCCAGGGCTTCCACTGCGGCGCCGCCGTCCGCGCCCTGTTCGAGGAGTCGCGCCGGTGAACCGTGCGGAACGGACGGCCCGTACGGACGTGCGGGCCGACGTGCTGGTCGTCGGCGCCGGCCCGGCCGGACTGGCCCTCGCCGCCCGGCTGGCGCGGGCGGGCGCCGGACGGGTCGAGGTCCTGGAACGCGAGCCGGAGCCGGGCGGGATGCCGCGCCACCTGCACCACGGCGGCTTCGGCCGGCCGCCGCTGCCGGGGCTGCGGGGCCCGCAGTACGCACGCCGCGCGGTGCGGGCTGCGCTCGCCGCGGGGGCCGCGCTCCGCACGGGCGTGACCGCCACCGGCTGGGCCGGCCCGCTCACCCTGGAGACCACCGGCCCGTCCGGCCTGGAACGGATCACGGCCCGCGCCGTCGTACTCGCCACCGGAGCCCGGGAACGCCCGCGCAGCGCCCGGCTGGTACCCGGCTCACGCCCGCAAGGGGTGCTGACCGGAGGGGAGTTGTTCCAGGCGGTCCACACCTACGGACTGCCCGTCGGCCGGCGGGCGGTGGTCGTGGGCGCCGAGCCCGCGGCCCGCCACGCGGCGGCCACGCTCCGGCAGGCGGGCACGGAGGTGCTGGCGATGACCACCGAGCATCCGCGCGCCGCCGCCGTACCGGGGATCCCGCTGCTCACGGCGACCACGGTCGGCGAACTGCGCGGCCGGGACCGGCTGACCGGCGTCCTGGTCCGTCACCGGGACGGCCGTACGGGCCTCCTCGCCTGCGACACGGTGGTCTTCACCGGCGACTGGATCCCCGACCACGAACTGGCCCGCCGCGGCGGCGTCCCCCTGGACCCCGGCACGCGGGGCCCCGGCGTGGACGCCTCCTTCCGCACGGCCGCGCCGGGTGTCTTCGCGGTCGGCAACGCCCTGCACGGCATCGAGAGCGCGACCACCGCCGCGGCGGAAGGGGCCGCCGCGGCCGCCCCCGTACTCGCCCACCTGGCGGGCGCCCCCTGGCCGGGGCCCGGCCTGCCGCTGCAGGTCCGTGCCCCGCTCGTGTGGGTGACACCGAACCGCATCACGGCCGGCACCGGGGCCGCCGTCCGGCGGCCCCTGCTGCTGCGTCCCGCGCATTCCGCCGCCGTACCCGCGCTGACGGTCACCCAGGACGGACGGTTGCTGTGGCGGCGCCGCTCGCTGCTCGCGGCGTCCCCGTCCCGCTCCCTGCGCCTCGCGCCCGACTGGACGGGACGGGTGGATCGCGGGGGCGGCCCGGTCGTGCTGACCCTGACCTGAGTGCCCGTACCGGTCCGGGCGGGCACGGCTGATCACGTCGAATGGCGGCGCCGCGATCGCGGCGCCGCCATTCGACGTCGTCAGCCCTTGAAGGTGTCCTTGATCTTCTCCTTGGCCTGCCGGGCGTTGCCCTTGGTCTTCTCGGCGCGGCCCTCGGCGGTCAAGCGCTCGTTGCCGACCGCGCGGCCCGCGGTCTCCTTGAGCTTGCCCTTGGCCTGTTCGGCCTTGGCCCGGCTCTTCTCCTTGTCGGACACGAATGATCACTCCCTGGAGCTCGGGGTACGGATGCGTCGTACATCGCGTCGTACACCCCGCTTCTGACCGCGATCCCCGGTGGCAAACACGGCCCGCCCGATTCCACGGGGACCGAAATGACCGCCCGGACCCGCGGTGGGACGATGGGGTGGCCGGGGGTGGGGCCGGGAGAGGGCGAGAGGGTGAGTGCCACCGTGGCGGAGCTGGACGCGTTCACCGACGTACTCGACTACCCCGTGTACGTGGTGACGGCGGCGGCCGGGGAGCGGCGCGCCGGGTGTCTGGTGGGCTTCGCCTCCCAGTGCTCCATCGATCCGCCCCGGTTCATGGTGTGGCTCTCCAAGGCCAACCACACCTACACGGTCGCCCAGACCGCCTCCCACCTCGCGGTGCACGCCCTGAGGGAGGACCAGAAACGCACCGCCGAGCTCTTCGGCGGCCGGACCGGTGACGACACCGACAAGTTCGCGCACCTCGCGTGGCGGCGGTCGGCACACACCCCCGCGCCGATCCTGACGGACGCCGCCGCCTGGTTCGTCGGCCGGATCGAAGGGCGCACCGACGGCGGGGGACCACACCGGATTCCTGCTCGCTCCGGTCGAGGCGGGGCCGCCCGGCCCGGAACGGCCGCCGCTGCTGCTCCTCAGCGACGTCGCGGACCTCGCACCCGGCCACCCGGCCTGACGGCCCGGCCCGCACCGGCCGCGCAGGGCCCGGATCCGCGTCGATCCCGTACGGGCGTCCGAGCCGCACGTGCCCGGCTCCCCCCGGACCCGAACGAGGTCCTGTCGCCGTGCCCGCCGGGGGAGAAGCGCCCCGGACCGCCCGCACGCGCTCCGCCCGACCGCCGACTTCCGGACAGGTGCGGCGGTCACCTCGTCGCCCCTGGTTCCCCATTCGCCCGCGCGGGTGAAAATGGGGGTCGGCCACGGACGTGTGGGGGGCGGCATGCCGGTGTTGCTCGTACGGGAGAACGGCCGCGTGCGCGGCTGGCCGGCCTACGTGGGCGCGGTCGGCCTGGGCGCGGCGGCCCTGGCCCTGGCCTCGCTGTGGACCAGCGGGGCATGGGCCACGGGCATCGGCGCCGCCGTCACCACGTTCTCCGGGCTGGCCGCCGAACGCCTGCAGCCCCGGCGCCGCGCGGCGCCGGGCGGGAACGCCGCCGCGAGCGGAGCGGACGTGCTGCTGCGCACCGCGGCGGGCCGCATCCCCACCCTGCGCCGGCTGGACCGACCCGAGCCGGCCGGCGCCCACCACGCGGACGGGCATCCCGCCGACGGGAGCCGCACCCCGGCCGCGCCCCCGGCGTACATCCGCCGGGACGTGGAGCCGCAGTTGCGCGAGGCGCTCGGCCGGGGCGGATTCGTCCTGCTGGTGGGGGAGTCCACCGCGGGCAAGTCCCGGCTGGCGTACGAGACGGCCCGTGCGCTCTTCCCCCGCCACGCCTTCGTCCGCCCCCTGGGCAGGGGCGCGCTCCCGGAGGCGCTGCGTGTGGCGGGCCAGCGGCGCCGGGCCGTGCTCTGGCTCGACGACCTGGAGGAGTTCCTCGGCGCGGGAGGACTCACGGCCACCATGCTGGCCGCACTGCCGGTGCCGGGACGCCGGGTGGTGTTGGCGACCATGCGCACCCAGGAGTTCCGCCGCTTCGACGCCCGCGAGGAGAGCCGGCTGACGGGCTCCGACCGCGACGCCTGGCGCACCCAGCGGGACGTCCTCCGACAGGCGGAAGTGGTGCGGCTGGCCCGGCACTGGTCGCCCGAGGAGCGGCGGCGGGCCGCCGCGCACGGACAGGACCCGCGGATCAGGGCGGCGCTGCGGGCGGGAGAACGCTTCGGCATCGCGGAAGTCCTGGCTGCTGGACCGGAGTTACTGGCTGCCTGGCACAACGCCTGGGCGCCCGGCACCAATCCGCGCGGTGCGGCCGTGGTAGCGGCTGCCGTCGACTGCCGGCGCGCCGGGCTGCGCACCCCGGTGAGCCGGGACCGGCTGCGCGAACTGCACCGGCCCTACCTGGTGGCGCGCGGAGGCGGTGATCTCCAGCCGGAACCCTTCGACGAGGCGATGAACTGGGCCTGCACGGCGGTCTACGCCACCAGCGGGCTGCTCATCGGCAACTACTCCCAGGGATACACGGCCTTCGACTACCTCCTCAACGCGCCCGGCCTGCCACCGGTGCCGGAACACCTGTGGCAGACCCTCGTCACCAGGGTCACGCCGGCCGAGTCCTACGACATCGGCCTGCTGGCCCACCAGGAGGGGAGGCCGCGCCGGGCCGCCGAAGCGCTGTCCCGGGCCCGCCTGGGCGCCGTCCCCGGAGCCGACTTCCTGCTCGCCATCACGGTCGGGGACGCGGGACGCCCCCGCCGGGCCGCGGCCGACCTCGCCGGGATCACCCGGCGACGCGAGGACCGGCTGGGCCCGGACCATCCGGACACCCTGGCCGCCCGCCACCAGCTGGCCTTCTTCACCGGTGAGGCCGGCAACCCGCACGCCGCGGCCGGCCGGTTCGCCGCCCTGGCCGCCCACGCCGGGGCCGTCCTCGGCGCGGACCATCCGGACACCCTGGCCGCCCGTCACGAACTGGCCTACTTCACGGGCGAGTCGGGCGCCCCGGCCGAGGCGGCCCGGCAGCTGACCCGGCTGCTCGCCGACCGGCTCCGGGTGCAGGGCCCGGACGAGCCCCAGGTACTCGCCACCCGGCGCAGCCTGATCTGGTACCGGGCCGGCGAACCGGCCCGCACCGAAGCGGAGCTGGCCGAGCTGCTGACCGACGCGGAACGCTGCCTCGGCCCGGACGACCCGCACACCCTCGCCGTCCGCAGCAGCCGTGCCGCCTTCACGGCACGGGCCGGCCGGGCCGCCGAGGCCGCGGCCGCCTGGGAGTCGCTCGTGGCCGACCGCACCCGGGTCATGGGCCCCGATCACCCGCACACGATCTACGCCCGCCTGGAATGGGCCCGGGCCCTGGCCGCAACGGGCCGGCCCGAGCAGGCCCGCACGCTGCTCACCCGGACCCTCGGCGACGCCCGGACCCTGCTGGAGCCGGGCCACCGCCATCTGCGCCTGGCCCGGGAGCTGCTGGCCGGTCTCCCGCCGGCGGGGCGGCAGCAGGCGTAGCCCGCGGGCCGTCCGCGCCGGGGGAGGGGCGACTCAGGCGGCGGCCGGCTGCGTGCGCTGCGCGAGGCCGGTGGCTGCGAGGCGCCCGCTGCGGTGCAGCCAACGGACCACGGCGGCGCACAGGGCGCCCAGAGCGGCCAGGGACAGCCACGGCAGCGCCGGCGCACCCGAGGACCGGGCCGCGTCGAGGGCCGCACCGGTGAGCAGGTTGCCCACGGTGATGCCGATGCCGCAGACCGTGTTGTAGAGCCCGTAGTGGGTCGCGACGAGACGGTCCCCGGAGAGCCGGATGATGGTGTCCATCTCGAACGGGTAGGCGATCATCGTGCCGAGGGCGAGCAGCAGGGCCGCCGCCACCGGCGGCCCGGCGGCGAGCAGCCACCGTCCCGCACCCCCGTCCGGCACCGGCACGGCCGCCGCCAGGAGCAGCGGCAAGAACGCGCCGCCCATCACCAGCAGGCCCCGTGTCAGCGCCCGGCCGGGCTCCGTGTGCGCCCTGAACCAGGCGGTCACCCGCGTCTGGAACAGGACGGTGCTCAGCCCCGACACGGCGAACAGCCCGGCCGTCACGGCCCCCGAGAACGCCCCGTCGCCGCCGACCCGCCGGACCTCCAGCGGCAGTGCCAGGTACACCTGGAAGGTCAGCACGTACGAGCCGGTCATCGCGGCCGCGAACAGCAGGAACGGCCGATTGGCGAGGATCTGCCGCCATTGGGCCCGTACGCTTTCCGGTGCGCCGCCGGGCCCCGTGCCCGCCCGGTCCGCCCCGCGTGCGGGCAGGCCGCGGATCTGCACGAGGCTCAGTACGGCGAAGATCCCGGCCGCCGTCAGGCAGGTGACGCGGAAACCGGCCCCGGTCAGCACCATTCCCACCAGCGGCCCGAGCAGGATGCCGGCCTGATAGAAGACGTTGAACAGGGCGAACGCCTCCACCCGGCGGTCGGCCGCGTCCGCGGCCAGGTAGGCCCGGGACGCCGGGTTGAACAGGGCCCCCGCCAGGCCGGTGGCCGCCGAGGCCGCCAGCAGGGCGGGCACGGAGTCGACGACTCCGAGGGCGGCGAAGCCGACGACGCGCAGCAGCAGACCGGCGACGATCATGGGTTTGTAGCCGAGCCGGTCGGCCAGGGTGCCGCCGATCAGGAACATCCCCTGCTGGCTGAAGTTGCGTACGCCGAGGACCAGGCCGACGAGCCAGCCGGCCAGCCCCAGCGAGCCGGACAGGTGCGCGGCCAGGTACGGCATCAGCATGTAGAAGCCGAGGTTGATGGTGAACTGGTTCACCATCAACAGCCGGACGGAGCGGTCGTAGGAGCGGACCTGCGTGAGGAACCCCTTCACCGGCCGGACCCCTCCGCCCGCTCAGGTGACCGGGGGGCCCGCTCCTCGGCGGTCAGCGGATCGACCACGGCGGCGCACCGCGTCCACCGGGTGACCTCCTTCTCGTCGACGCGTCCCACGACCTCCGGTTCGGCGGCCGGCGGGCCGTCGAGGAGCCCGTGGGCGGCGCAGTAGTCGTCGTCGTAGACGGTGCCGAGGTAGCGCTGGGGTCCGTCGGGGAAGACCGCGGCGATACGGGTGTCCGCCGCCCGGGTCCGGGCCAGCCAGCCGGCGACCAGGGCCACCGCACCGACGCTCCAGCCGCCCGTGGCGTAGTGCGAGCCCGCGAGCTGCCGGCAGGCCCACACCGCTTCGGACGGGGCCACCCAGTGCACCTCGCCGAAGTCGCCGTAGGCGACGTTGCGGGGGTAGATGCTCGATCCCAGCCCGCGCATCAGGCGGGGCCGCGCGGGCTGGCCGAAGATGGTCGAGCCGATCGTGTCCACGCCGACCAGTTCCAGTTGCGGGTAGAGCTGGCGCAGCACGCGGGAGACGCCCGCGGAGTGCCCGCCGGTGCCCACGCTGCACACGAGGACGTCGATGTGCCCCAGTGCGGTGGCGAGTTCGAGGGCGAGCGGTGTGTAGGCGGCAGTGTTGTCGGGGTTGTTGTACTGATCGGGACACCAGGATCCGGGATGCCGGGCCATCAGCTGCCGTACCCGTTCGCGTCGGGCCTCCTGCCACCCGCCGGCGGGGTGCGGCTCGGCCACGACGTTGACCTGGGCTCCGTAGGCGGTCAGCAGTTTGGTCATGGACGGCTCCAGACCCGGGTCGGTGACCAGGGTGACCGGATGTCCGTGGACCATGCCGGCCAGGGCGAGCCCCAGGCCGAGGGTGCCGCTGGTGGACTCGATGATCCGGGCGCCGGGCAGCAGGTCGCCGCGGGCGCGGGCGCGTTCGACCATGTGCAGGCCCGGCCGGTCCTTGATGCCACCGGGATTGAAGCCCTCCAGCTTGGCCCAGAAGCCGTGGCCCTCGGGGGCGAAGGGTTCGGACACGCGCAGGAGAGGGGTGTTGCCGACGAGCCCGGACAGGGCGGCGCCGCGGGCGGGCGGGGTGGTCTGCGTGGACGGAGAGGACATCTTCCTCGGCTCTCGTTCGTAGACGGCTGTTTCCGTGCACATCTCGTCCGTCTCCGTCGCGTCGCGGTGTCGGCCCGCGGGTGACGGAGTCGGACGGCGGCCTTGGGTCAAGGCCGCACGAACGGCTGCTAGATCCGCCAGCAGCAGATCCGGTTCCTGGTTCTGCGTCCCGTGAGCGCGGTGCCGGGAGACGGAGAGGCGCCGCGCCGCGCCGGGCCGGGCGGCGCGGCGGCGAGCAGCGCGAGGAGTACCGCGAACAGCACCGGGAAGGCGGCCGGGCGCTGCACCGCGACGTCGGGTACGCCGCGGGGCGCGAGGTGGAGGACGCAGGGGTCGTCGGGGTGGGGCACTCCCGGGGAGTCGTCGGCGGCGCTCTCGTGGTGGTGGACCGGGGCGGACGGCGCCGAGGCCTGCCGCTGGGACGGCGCGCCCTCGTGGACGAGGCAGCCGACCAGCGCGGCGGTGAAGGCGGACAGCGCGAGCAGCGCGGACAGCACGAGCAGCGGCCGTACGAGGGCACCCGTGCGGCGGGCGGAGGGGGAAGGACGGAAGGACACGGCTCCTCCGGGAGGTGCGTCGGACCGTGGGCGGGGACGGGGGAGCCCGGTACGGGCAGGCGGGTGGTGCCGTGGGGTCATGCGGAGTGTTCCGCCGATGCCCGGGGCACCGGTTGGCGCGCCCCCTGAACACCCGGGAAGGGTGAACGCCCTGGGCCGCGTGGCCCAGCCGGCCCGTGGCGGCGTGGAGACGGTCGAGGAAGGGTTGCGCATGTGGCGCCGTCCGCCCTCGTACCGGGCGTACTCCGGTGATCCCGACAACGCGCGAGGGTGCGTGCAGGCGCCGCGCGGGACGTTCGCGACACGGCCTAGAGGCGCAGCACTCCGTGCGCGGGCGGGAGCGGGGCGCCACAGGTCCGCGGGGTCGTCTGCGGCGGCGCGGAAGCGTCTGCCCGCCGGGCGCGCGTGGCCGGGCCGGCGCTCGCCTGCGGGTGGCCCGCGGGAGCCGTACCGCGCTCGGAGCGGCCGGGCATGCACTGCTCGGCCGGATGCGCGGCGGTGTCCGCGCCGAACACGAGGGCCTGCGAGGGCACGGCGGAGGCGGAGACCGAACGGCCGTGGTGCAGGTCGCCGCTCCCCGCGCCGATCCCGTGCGCGTCGAGCAGCCCGAGCAGGAGCAGGGCCGACCACAGGAGCAGCAGCGGACTCCGGCTTCCCCGGGTCCGCGGCGCGCCGGAGGACGACCGAGCCGTGATCATGCCGTGATCCTAGCCACCCGTGCGTGGTCGGCGGCAAGCGTGTCCGCGTGAATGGCTCGAAAGGGGCGGGGGCTCCGGCGGCGCAGGGGCAGCCCAACGCGGCACACGCCGCCTTCGCCCGGCCGACGGCTCCCCGCCCCGCCGACCGCGCGCGAGCCCTCCCGAGGGCTGGGGGACAGCGCTCGGCGCCCGGAAAACGCGTGGACCGCCCCGGCGCCCATACGGGACACTCCGACTCCTGTCCTGCCGGTCCGACCACACAGGGTTGGGGATGGATTCACCGAAATCACCCGAGAACAAGCCGAGCCGGGGCTCGGTCCTCCTCGCACTTCGCTCCTACGGACGCGAGCTGGCGCGCCTGCGCGGGCTGACCGCTCCGGCCATGCTGCTCCCGGCGCTGGGCAACATCGGCATCTTCTACGTCGCGCCGCTGGTCGTCGCGAAACTCGTCGGCCGGGTCGCCGACGGAGGCTCCGCCGGAATCGACGCGATGCTGCCCTACGTCCTCGGCTTCGCCGGCGTCCTGCTGCTCGCCGAGGTGCTGTGGCGGATCGGACTGCACTGCCTCAACCGCCTTGACGCCCGCGGCATCGAGCACCTCTACGTCATCGGAATGGACGAGCTGTTCGCGAAGGACGCGGCGTTCTTCCACGACAACTTCGCCGGGTCGCTGACCAAGCGCGTCCTGAGCTTCGCCTCCCGCTTCGAGGAGTTCGTCGACACGCTGACGTTCTCCGTCATGGGCAGCTTCGTGCCGCTGCTCTTCGCTTCCGTGGTGCTCTGGCAGTACGAACCGATGCTCGTGGTCGGCCTCCTCGCGCTGATCGTTCTGACGGCGTTCTGTGTCACCCCCCTCATCCGCCGCCGCCAGACCCTCGTCGCCCAGCGCGAGGAGGCGATCGCCCGGGTCTCGGGCCACGTCGCCGACAGCCTGATGAACATGGACACGGTGCGGGCGTTCGCCGCCGAGGGCCGTGAGGCCGCCGAGCACCAGTCCCGCGTCGCGGAGTCGCGGCGGCTGACACTCCGCTCGTGGGACTACGGCAACCTGCGCATCGACACGCTGGTCGCGCCCCTGTCCGTGCTGACGAACGTGCTGGGACTGCTGATCGCCGTCGCCCTCGGCGCGGGCGAGCATGGCGTGGAGGCGATCATCGTCACCTTCACCTACTACGCCAACGCGACCCGCATCATGTTCGAGTTCAACCAGATCTACCGGCGCCTGGAGAGCTCGATGACGGAGGCGGCGCAGTTCACCGAACTGCTGCTGGAGCCGCCCACGGTGCTCGACCCGGCGGTGCCGGAGCCGCTGCGCTCCGAGAGCGCCGACGTCCGGTTCGAACGGGTGGACTTCTCCCACGGCGGAGCGCGGCCGCTCTTCGAGGGCCTCGACCTGGACGTGCCCAGCGGATCGAAGATCGGTCTCGTCGGCCGGTCCGGCGGCGGCAAGACCACGCTCACCCGGCTGCTGCTGCGGATGACGGACGTCGACGGCGGCCGGATCATGATCGGCGGCCAGGACATCAGCCGGCTGCGGCAGGCCGACCTGCGCAGCCGGCTCGCCTACGTGCCCCAGGACCCGGCGATGTTCCACCGGACACTGCGGGAGAACATCGCCTTCGCCCGGCCCGGCGCCACCGAGGCAGAGGTCCGCCGCGCCGCCGAGGCGGCGCACGTCACGGAGTTCGCCGACGCGCTGCCGGACGGTTTCGACACCATGGTCGGCGAACGCGGCGTCAAACTGTCCGGCGGACAGCGCCAGCGGGTCGCCCTCGCCCGAGCCATCCTGCGCGACGCGCCGATCCTGCTGCTCGACGAGGCGACCAGCGCCCTGGACTCCGAGAGCGAGATCCTGGTGCAGGAGGCACTATGGCGGCTCATGGAGGGCCGGACCGCCCTCGTGGTGGCCCACCGGCTGAGCACCGTGGCCACCATGGACCGGCTCGTCGTCCTGGACCGGGGCCGCATCGTGGAGCAGGGCTCGCACCGGGAACTCCTTGCCGCAGAGGGCGCTTACGCGCGGCTGTGGAAACACCAGTCGGGCGGCTTCCTCCACGACACCGTCCACGCCACCGACCCCGAAGCGCGCTCGGGGCTCGACTGAACCGGGGCCGTGTCCTGCGGAGCCGGCGAGTCGCAAGTGAATAGTTTGTCCTGATATGAGTGTCGAGGCTGAAGGTCGAGAGGTCCCGGGCCGGCGGCGGCTGGCCCGGGCGGTGCTGACGGGCGTGGCCGCCGTGGGGGCTGGGCTGGTGGCGGGCTCCGCCCGCGTGCCCATGGCCGCTCCGCCCGGGGGCGGGGCCGGATCGAGGCCCACCACCCCCGAGTCGGCGCTGCGTGAACTGGTGACGGGAAACGGGCGCTGGCGGACCTACCACGAGCGCCATCCCGACCAGACGCGCACCGTGCGGCGCACGCTGGTCGCCGGCCAGCACCCGTTCGCCGTCGTCCTCGGCTGCGTCGACTCCCGGGTCCCGCCGGAACTGGTCTTCGACCAGGGCCTCGGTGACCTGCTCACCGTGCGCTCGGCGGGCGAGGTCCTGGACGAGGCGGTCCTCGGGAGCATCGCCTACGGAGTCCTGGAGCTGCGCATCCCGCTGGTCGTCATCCTGGGACACCAGTCCTGCGGGGCCGTCGGCGCAGCGGTGCGGGCCGCCGAGGGCGGACCGCCGCTCCCGGGCCACATGCAGTATCTGGTCGATCAGATCCGCCCCGCCATCGACCGGGGGCTCCGCGGCGCCGCGCGGATCGACGCCGCGATCACCGCGAACGTGCGGCTGGTGCGGGGGCGGCTGGCCGCGGAGCCCGAGATGGCCGCCAGGATCTCCGCCGGGGCGCTTGCCGTCGTGGGCGCCCGCTACGAACTGACCAGCCAGCGCGTACGCCTGGTGCACTGAGCGCCCGCCGCCCGGCCCGTGCACCGCAGACCGGCCCGTGCCCCGCCGCCCGGCCCGTGCCCCGTGCTGCCGGCGCCGGGCGCCCGGGGCGCACCGTTGGCGTGGCCCTACTGTGAGGGCTGTGAAAAGCCAACCCGATACCGACGCGCACACCACCTCCGACGACGGCACCGTCCTGTTCCACGTCGAGGGACGGACCGGCGTGGTCACCCTCAACCGCCCCGGGGCCCTCAACGCGCTCACCCACACGATGGTGTTGCGGATGGCCGAGGCCCTCGACGCCTGGGCGGACGACGACGCCGTCGGGCAGGTGCTGATCCGCGGAGCGGGCGAGCGCGGACTGTGCGCGGGAGGTGACATCCGGGCCATCCACGACGACGCCAGGGCGGGGACCACCGCCTCCGCCGGCTTCTGGCGCGACGAGTACCGGCTCAACGCCCGTATCGCCCGATACCCCAAGCCGTACGTCGCCCTCATGGACGGCATCGTCATGGGCGGCGGCGTCGGCGTCTCCTCCCACGGCAGCGTCCGCGTCGTCACCGAACGCTCCCGAGTCGCCATGCCCGAGACCGGCATCGGCTTCGTCCCGGACGTCGGCGGCACCTGGCTGCTGGGCCGCGCCCCGGGCCGGCTCGGTACCCATCTCGCCCTCACCGGTGCCGCCGTGGGCGCCGCCGACGCGCTGCTCTGCGGGCTCGCCGACCACTTCGTACCCGCTGCCCGACTCCCGGAGCTGACAGCCGCGCTCGCCACCGCCCCCGCGGGCGAGGTCCTGCCGCGGTACGCCGCCACACCCGCCCCCGGGGTACTCGCCGGACAGCGCTCCTGGATCGACCGCTGCTACGCGGCCGGGACCGTCGAGGAGATCGTCCAGCGGCTGACCGACCAGGGCGATCCGGCGGCGAAGGAGGCCGCGGAGACGATCCTCGCCAAGTCCCCGACCGCGCTGAAGGTCACCCTCGCCTCGGTGCGCCGGGCCGCCGACCTCGGCACACTGGAGCAGGCGCTGGCCCAGGAGTACCGGGTCTCCTGCAACGCGCTGGCCTCACCCGACCTGGTGGAGGGCATCCGGGCGCAGGTCGTCGACAAGGACCGCGCCCCGCGCTGGTCCCCGCCGACCCTGACCGCGGTCACCGAGGCCGACGTGGAGCGGTTCTTCGCCCCGCTCGCCGAAGACCACGGGTCGAGCCTGCCGTAGCCCTCGGCGGGTGGGGCGCGGGCGGGAGCAGCCGCGCAGGCCTACGCGTCGGCGCCGACGTACTCCCGGAGGTGCCGGGCGGTCAGCGTGTCCGCCCCGGCCACCAGGGCGGCCGGGGTGCCCTCGAAGACGACCCGGCCGCCGGAGTGCCCGCCGCCGGGGCCGATGTCGATCAGCCAGTCTGCGTGCGCCATCACGGCCTGGTGGTGCTCGATGACGATCACCGAGTTGCCGTCCTCGACCAGCCGGTCGAGCAGGGCCAGCAGCTTGTCGACGTCGGCCATGTGCAGCCCGGTCGTCGGCTCGTCCAGGATGTACGTCGAGGACTTCTCCGCCATGCTGATCGCCAGTTTCAGCCGCTGCCGCTCACCGCCGGACAGGGTGTTGAGCGGCTGGCCGAGCCGCACGTACGAGAGGCCCACGTCCACCAGCCGCCCCAGGACGGCCCGCGCCTGGCCGCTGGGGAAGAACGCGTACGCCTCCGCGACCGGCATGTTCAGCACCTCGCTGATGTTCTTGCCGCGCAGCCGGTACGTCAGCACCTCGGGGGTGAACCGCCTGCCCTCGCACTCCTCGCACACCGTGGCCACCCCGGCCATCATCGCCAGGTCCGTGTAGACGAGCCCGAGGCCGTTGCACTTGGGGCAGGCACCCTCCGAGTTCGCGCTGAACAGCGCGGCCTTGACGCCGTTGGCCTTGGCGAAGGCGGTCCGGATCGGCCCCAGCAGCCCGGTGTAGGTGGCCGGGTTGGACCGGCGCGAGCCGCGGATCGGGGACTGGTCGGCCACCACCACCCCCTCGCGCCCGGCCAGGTAGCCGTGGATCAGTGAGCTCTTCCCGGACCCCGCGACACCCGTCACCACCGTGAGGACGCCGAGCGGCACGTCCACGCTGACGTCCTTGAGGTTGTGCAGGTCGGCGCCCTTCACCGACAGGTGGCCGCGCGGGCTGCGCACCGACTCCCGCAGTCGTGTTCGGTGTCCGAGGTGGCGCCCGGTGAGAGTGCCGGAGGCGCGCAGCCCCGCGACGTCCCCGCTGTAGCAGAGCTGCCCGCCCGCCGTGCCGGCGCCCGGCCCGAGGTCCACGACGTGGTCGGCCACGGCGATGACCTCCGGCTTGTGCTCCACGACCAGGACGGTGTTGCCCTTGTCGCGCAGCCGCAGCAGCAGGCCGTTCATGCGCTGGATGTCGTGCGGGTGCAGGCCGGTGGTGGGCTCGTCGAAGACGTACGTGACGTCCGTGAGGGAGGATCCCAGGTGGCGGACCATCTTGACGCGTTGGGCCTCCCCGCCGGACAGCGTGCCCGAGGGGCGGTCCAGGCTGAGGTAGCCCAGGCCGATCTCGACGAGGGAGTCGAGCAGGCCCCGGAGGTTGGACAGCATCGGCGCCACGGCGGGATCGTCGATCCGGCGCACGAAGCCGGCGAGTTCGCTGATCTGCATCGACGCGCACTCGGCGATGTTCACGCCGTGGATGCGCGAGGACCGGGCGGCCGCCGAGAGGCGGGTGCCCCCGCAGTCCGGGCAGGAGGTGAAGATCACCGCGCGCTCCACGAAGGCGCGGATGTGGGGCTGCATGGACTCGCGGTCCTTGGCGAGGTGGAGGCGGGTGATCTTGGTGATCAGGCCCTCGTAGGTGAAGCCGTTGGAGCCGGCCTTGACCTTCACCGCGCTCTTGTGGAGGAAGTCGGCCCACTCCTGTTCGGTGAAGTCCTTGAGTTTGGTGTCGGGGGAGTAGAAGCCGGAGTTCGCCATGTTCTGCCAGTACCAGGAGTCCACGGCGAAGCCGGGGGCGGTGATCGCGCCCTCGTTGAGCGAGAGTTCGCGGTCGACCAGCTGGTCCACGTCGATGTCGGAGACCTCGCCGACGCCCTCGCAGCGCGGGCACATCCCCTCGGGGTTGTTGAAGCTGAACGCGCTGGACGTGCCGATGTGGGGCGTGCCGACGCGGGAGTAGATGATGCGCAGCATGGTGTAGGCGTCGGTGGCGGTACCCACGGTGGAGCGGGAACCCGCGCCCATCCGCTCCTGGTCGACGACGATGGCGGCGCTCAGGTTGTGCAGTCCGTCCACGTCCGGCCGGCCGAGGCTCGGCATGAAGGACTGGATGAAGGCGGTGTACGTCTCGTTGATCATGCGCTGCGACTCGGCGGCGATGGTGCCGAAGACGAGGGAGGACTTCCCGGAGCCGGAAACGCCGGTGAAGACCGTGAGGCGGCGCTTGGGGATGTCGAGGGATATGTCGGCGAGATTGTTCTCGCGGGCCCCGCGGACCTGGATGACCTGGTGGTTGTCGGCGGCGATGTGCACGGAACTCCTCGAGGTGCGGGGTCTCGGCTGACTCACTGCGCTTTACTCTATACGGTGTATTCTGTACGGCGTAGTGAATTGATGGAGTGTGTGCGGAGGCCGGGACATGGTGCAGGATCGCAGCGGGGCGGGAGACCCCGTCCGCACGCTGGAGCTTTTGTGGCGCGCGTCCGGACAGCCCGCGCAGCCGGGTCGCCGCGGCCCGCGGCAGGGCCTCAGTGTCGACGCCGTCGTCCGCGCCGCGACCGTGCTCGCCGACGAGGAAGGGCTGGCCGCGCTGACCATGCGGGCGCTCGCGCAGCGGCTCGGTGTGACGCCGATGACGCTCTACACGTACGTCCCCGGCAAGGCCGAGCTCCTCGACCTGATGCTCGACGACGCCTACCTGCGGATGGAGCGCCGTCCGGCGGACCCGAAGGAGCCCTGGCGGGCGCGGGTGACCCGGGTCGCCGAGGACAACCGGGACCTGATGCTCCGCCACCCCTGGATCACCGGCCTGGCCGTCACGCGTCCGCCGCTGGGCCCCGGGGTGATCGGGAAGTACGAGCACGAGCTGGCGGCCTTCGACGGTATCGGGCTCACCGACACCGAGATGGATGCCGCCCTGACCCACCTGCTCGGCTTCGTGCACGCCAACGCGCTGGCCGCCGCCGACGACGCCGACCACAACAGCCGCCTGAGCCAGGAGGACTGGTGGGCCGTCAGCGCGCCGCTGCTGGAACGCGTCCTGGAGCCCGACCGCTACCCCCTGGCGACCCGGGTCGGCACCGCGGTCGCCGGCTACCACCCCGGGACGATCTGGGCCTTCGGCCTCCGATGCGTCCTGGACGGCCTCGCCCACCGCCTGTCCTCCCGCGCCGCCCCGTGAGCCGTCGTCCGGCCCCCGGGGCGCCGGGGCGCCGACGGGCTGGTGGGGTGACCCGGTGAGCCTCCGCGGACGTAACGGCAAGATCCGAAAGAGACGGCCTAGCGGTAGCCGGTGGTGTCCGCAGGGTGGCCGGGATCCTGGACTTCGACCAGGTAGCGCCAGGCGTCGGGGCGGCTGCCGTCCAGGTCGGTGAAGCCGTAGACCCGTGCCAGCCCGCCGCTGGAGAGGGACTGGCCGTTCCAACGGGACACCTCCGGGTCCGCGGCGAGGGCCGCGACCGCGCGGCCCACGTACGCGGGGGTCTCGGAGATCGCGAAGTGCGGAACCTCGGCCAGCGCGTCCCGCCAGTTCTCCTCCCGCACCCCGAAGGCGTCGAGCATCATCTCCGAGCGCAGCCAGCCCGGTGTCAGGGCCACCGCCGTTGCCCCCCGTGGACCCAGCTCGTGCCCCAGGGCGAACGCCATCCGCAGCACGCAGGACTTGGCGATGTCGTAGAAGAAGGAGACCCGGTAACGGGTCGCGTTGTAGTCGGCGGTGCCGTCCGTCATCTCCACCACCAGGCCACCCGGCTCGCGCAGCAGCAGCGGCACCGCGAAATGGCTGGTGACGGCATGCGTCTCCACCGCCAGTCGCATCAGCCGAAGCCCCTTGTCCAGGTCGTGCTCCCACACCGTGCTGTCCCACTCGAAGAGCAGCTCCCCGCCCCAGATGTCGTTCACCAACACGTCGAGGCGGCCCTGTTCGGCGTCGATCCGCCGCACCAGCGCCTCCACCTCACCGGGCACCAGATGGTCGGCGACCACCGCGATCCCCCGGCCGCCCGCTGCGGTGACCAGCTCGGCGGTCTCCTCGATCGTCTCGGGCCGGTCGTACTCCGAACGCCGGCCCGGGGTGCTGCGCCCCGACACGTACACCGTCGCGCCCCGCGCCCCCAGCTCGACCGCGATGCCCCGGCCCGCGCCCCGCGTGGCGCCCGCGACGAGGGCCACCCTGCCGTGGAGACCTCCGGTGCCTTCGAGAGTCATGCAACGACCCTACGGCGGCCGGCCCGCCCGTCACCCGCCCAACACGCGGGTTCCCGGCCGGGACGCCGGCGGACCACCCGCCGCAGCGCCCGCCGCACCGGCCGTGAGCCCGGCCCTTCACCACCCCCTCTCCCTCACCGAGACCGGCCGCCTGCACGGGCCGGGTACCGACTTGTCCAACCAGCCTTCGGGGCAGCACTGTTGACCGAGTCCCGTCCACCAGGTCAGGAGAACCGGTTTGTCCTCCCACGCCGCACCCGTCCCGCAGACTCCGTCCGGCCCGGACGCCCCGTACGTGATCGACCCGGCCGGAGGCTGCCCGCACGCCCTCAACGCCCGGCTGCGCGCCGAGCACGGGGCCGTCGCGCAGGTCGTGCTCCCCGGCGGAGTGCCCGGAGCGGTCGTCCTGGGCCATCACGCGCTGAAGGAGTTCCTCGCCCACCCCGAAGTGGCCAAGGATGCACGGCACTTCCCCGCCCTGCACGACGGCAGCATCCCCCGCGACTGGCCACTGCGGGCCTTCGCCGACGCCCGGGGCATGCACACCGCCGACGAGGACGACCACCGCCGTCTCCGTGCCCTGGTCGGCAGGGCTTTCACGGCGCGCCAGGTGGAACGCCTGCGCCCGCGCGTCGAGGAACTCACCGCCGAACTCCTCGACGACCTGGACCGGGCCGCCGCGGAATCGCCCGATGGGGTCGCCGACCTGCGCGAACACTTCGCGCTCCCGCTCCCGATGAGCGTGATCTGCGAACTGCTCGGCGTGGACCCCGGGCACCGGGCACGCCTCCACCACCTGTCCAACAAAGTGATCATCGCGACCGACACCACCCCGGCCGAGGCGATGGCCGCCGTACGGGAGCTCGTCGAACTCATGGGCACGATCGCCGCGACCCGCCGGGCGGAGCCGGGCGAGGACCTGACCAGCGCCCTGATCGCGGCCCGCGAGGACGACGGCGACCGGCTCAGCGAGGCCGAACTCGGCGGCACCATGCGGCTGATGCTCGTCGCGGGTCACGAGACCACCCTCAACCTCATCAGCAACGCCGTCCGCGCTCTGTGCACCCACCGCGACCAGCTCGCGCTCGTCCTGGAGGGCGGGGCGACCTGGTCGGACGTCGTGGACGAGACGCTGCGCTGGGACGGCCCCGTCAGCTGGTTCCCCTTCCGCTACCCCACCCGGGACCTGACCGTCGGCGGCACCGTGATCCCGCAGGGCACCCCGGTCCTCGCCGGCTATACCGCGGCCGGCCGCGACGAGGACGTCCACGGTCCGGACGCCGACCGATTCGACATCACCCGCCCCACGGCCGCCCGCAGCCTCTCCTTCGGGCACGGCGCACACTACTGCGTGGGCGCCCCGCTGGCCCGGCTGGAGGCCACCATCGCGCTTGAGCGGCTGTTCACGCGCTTCCCCGACCTCGACCTCGCCACCGCCGAGGTCGAACTGCCCCACCAGCGCAGCTTCATCGGCAACAGCGTCGAGGCCCTGCCGGTGCGCCTGCACCGTCGCTGACCCGCCGCTGTCCGCCGGGACCGGCCCCGGCGGACAGCGGGTCGGTGGGTCAGCCCAGGGACAGGGGGCGCTCCGGGGCCAAATGGGCGGCGATCGCCTGGAGCACGTTCGAGCTGGCGTTCCGGACGGTGCTGCCGCGACCCTGGGTCGCCACCGTGGCGATGGCGAGCTTCCGGGACGGCAGGTAGGCGACCGTACCCGCGTAGCCCGCGAAGGACGGGTTCTGCAGGATCCAGGTGTTCTCCACGGGCAGCCCCAGGGCGAACCAGGCGTTCCCCTTGATCTTGACGACCGGAGTCAGCTGGGCCTTGTGCGACTGGGGGGTGAGCAGCTTCCCCTCGCCGATCGCGGTGAAGGACTTCGCCATGTCCTCCAGTGTCGAGGTCATCACTGCCCCCTCCGCCACGGTCCACGACGGGTCCCAGTAGGTGGAGTCCTCGAACACCCCCCGCTCGTTGTCGAAGCCGTGCAGCACCGGCGGGGAGATCTCGGCCCTGGACGAGATGTCGGTCTGGGTCAGGCCCATCGGCTCAAGGACCTTCTCGCGCATCACCTCCCCCAGAGGCCTCTCCTCTACCCGGGCGATGATGTCTCCCAGGAGCACCCAGTCGGCGTGCGAGTAGGCGAAGCCCGAACCGGGCGGCCGGGCCATGGGCCTGGACATCGCGATCCGGACCAGCTCCTCTCCGGTCCAGTGCCGGAAGGGGTTCTCGTAGAGGGCGTCGATGAAGGCGTCGTCCGTGACGTAGTCCGCGTATCCGGCGGAGGCGGACGCCAGCATCCTCAGCGTGACCTCGTCCGCGTGCGGCAGGTCGGGGCGCCAGCGGGAGAGCTTGTCGTCGAGCGTCACCCTGCCCTCGTCGACCAGCCTGAGCAGCTCGGTCGTCATCAGGGGGATCGCGACCGACCCGATGCGGAACCGCATGTCCGTCGTCGCGGGGAAGCCCGTCATCGTCTCCCCGGCCGCGGCGGCCGACACCCGCTCGCCGTCGACCCACACCCCGGCCATCGCGGCGGTGAGCCGGTAGGTCTTCAGCGCGTCTGCGACCTGCCGCTCGACGAACGCCTCCGTGTCGGCCGGCAGGCACGTGCCGCCCCGCGAGACCTGGCCCGCCGGGCACTGCCGGGCGGCGCTCTCGGCGCGACCGGCCGGGTAGCCGCCCGCCAGGGCCGCGCCGAGCATGAGAGCTCCCACACAGGCGAGGGTGAAGGTCCTGGAATGTCGCACGGCGTGCCCCCCTTGCGGGTCGAAGACGAAGGTCCCCCGCCTCGCGATTGCAGGCCTCGTCCCGGCAGGCTAACCGGCGGCCCCACCCGCCGCACGCGGGAGGCGTTCCGCGAGTGACGTCCGCCGGTGACGTCCGCCGGTGACGTCCGCCGGTGACGCGGACGGCGGTCCTCCGGGGCGCCGGCCGGGCCCGGGCGCGAGGCGGTCAGCCGGGGTCCGCGACGCGGACCTGCACCGCGTGCCAGCCCGTTGCCCCGTCCGGCACGGTTCCGCCGCGCACCCCGGTCTGGACGGCGCCCGTACCGTCCGTCGCCCGGACCTCCAGGGTGTGCGGTCCGGCCGTCGCCTCCCACGGCCACACCCACTGCCGCCAGGTGTCCACGCCGTCCGCCGCGCCGAGCCGCGCCTCCTGCCAGGGGCCGCCGTCCACCCGTACCTCGACCCGGCGGATCCCGCGGTGCTGCGCCCACGCCACCCCCGCCACCGCCACCCGGCCCGGCCGCACGGCCGCGTAGGGGCGCGGGGTGTCGATCCTCGACTGGGTCTTCACCGGGGCCCGCTGCGCCCAGGACCTGCGGACCCAGTACGCGTCGTACGCCGCGAAGGTGGTCAGCCGCAGCTCGGTCAGCCACTTGCAGGCGGAGACGTACCCGTACAGGCCCGGTACGACCATCCGGACGGGGAAGCCGTGCGCGAAGGGCAGCGGCTCGCCGTTCATCCCCACGGCCAGCAGTGCCTCCCGGCCGTCCATCACCGTCTCGACGGGCGTGCCCAGCGTCATGCCGTCGACGGAACGGGCCACGAGCTGGTCGGCGGGGCCGCCCCGGGAGGGGGGCCGCACCCCGGCCTCGCGGAGCAGGTCCGCGAGCCGTACGCCCAGCCAGCGCGCGTTGCCCGCGTAAGGTCCGCCGACCTCGTTCGACACGCAGGTGAGGGTGATGTCGTGCTCGACCAGGGGTCGGGCGAGCAACTCCCGCAGGCCGACGGTGAGGGGACGCGGGACCCCCTCGCCGCGGATGCTCAGCCGCCAGGTGTCGGCGTCCACGCGGGGCACGACCAGAGCCGTGTCCACCCGGTAGAAGTCCCGGGCGGGGGTGAGGAAGGGGCCGACGCCGGGCACCCGCAGGTCCGCACCGGCCGGCACCGGCGGCGCGGGCACGGCAGGCGGGGGAAGGACCAGATCGGCCCTGGAGGCGGTCGCCCCCGCCGAGCCGTGGGCGCCAAGCCGCCGTCCGGCGAGGCCGGCCGCGCCCGCCGCGGCCAGGACGCCGACGACCAGTCGCCCGAAGCCGCGCCGGTCCATCGCCCAGGCACCGCCGGGCGGCGCCCCGCGCGGCCGGGGCCGGGTGGCCGCGGTGATCAGCACCCACAGCACACCGGCCGCGGCCAGTCCGCCGACGAGAGAGGGCAGGGCGTCCTTCCAGGAGGCCGCCGGCCGGCTGAGCGCGGCCGCCGCCCCCAGAAGCCCGAAACCGCCGGCGACCGCGATCCCGGCGGGCAGGCTGCGCAGGGCGAGCAGCCCGGCCCCGGCCGCGATCGCGGTGAGCGCGGCGACGACACCCGCCGTCAGGACCGTCTTGTCGGCGGTGCCGAACGCGGCGATGGCCCACTCCCTGACGGCGGTGGGCGTCAGATCGACGACCGCGGAGCCCACCGCGGTCACCGGGAAGGACTCCGGCCGGACCACCGCCGCGACCGGCTCCGCCACCGCGAGGCCCGCGAACGCGGCGACGACGCCGCAGACGGCGCCCGCCGCCCACCGCCTCCCGGAACCGCTCCGTCGTGCCCTCACACCGCCAGTCTGCCCCGGGGCCCGGCGCGGCGCGTCGCATCCGCGGGGGAGCGGCGCGCGTCAGTGCACGGGCGCCGGCGGCACCCAGCGCCCGGTGCGCGGCGCCTTCACCCCGTAGTCGTCCTTCAGCTCCGCGGGAATGGCGTGGTGCATCACCCTGCCCCGGGTCAGGGAGGCCAGCTCGAAGCCGGAGAGCAGCGAGCCGGCCCTGTCGAGCGCCCATTCCGCGTACGGGCTGCTGTCCTCGATGGTCTCCAGCAGCCCGAGGAACACCGGAACCGCCTTCGCCGCCGTGTCCCAGGCGGTGCGCGGGATCTCCAGCCAGTCGCCGATGGTGTCACCGACGAGGAACCGTACGGTGGCGGGGACCATCGGGTCGAAGAAGGTCCCCGGGACCACGTCCTCGTACATGCGCATCAACTGGGCGTTGAGGCGGACCCCTTCGGGCGAGGGGCCGAGGTTGCGCAGGAGGTAGAGGTCGCAGTAGTCGCGGGCCTCGGCGAGGGTCTCCGGCACCGCCGACATGTCGCAGCCGAGCATGGCGCCGACGACCCGCCAGGCGTAGAAGTAGGCCTCGGCGCCGTCCTCGCTCATGTGGATGCCGAGCCGGTGCATGGCGTCGAGGACCAGCAGCGAGAAGCAGATCTGCCCGCCGATCATGTCCTCTTGGCAGATGGGCACGCCGTCCTTCTCGACGTCCCAGTGGCCACCGTGGCGCAGGTGGTGGCGGACCGCCGCGTGCAGCAGCCGTACCTTCTGCGCGGCGGGGATGAACCTGCTGCCCTCCGCGAAGGAGTTGGTCTGCATCAGGTAGGTGACGAACTGCCCGGTGTTGGCCATCCGGCGCGAGGGGTACGCCATGGAGTGCGTCGAGGCCAGCAGCCGGGAGAGCCGCGGGACGGCGTAGGTCGCGGGCATGGCCGCGAAGGACAGGCCGGTGTTGATGTGGGCCGCGTTGTCCATGAAGAACAGCCTGGCCTGCTCCATCACGTCCCAGTCCACCCAGGACGGGGGCATGGCGGTCGCCTCGAAGTAAGCGCGTGCGGATGCCGGGAGTTGCTCGGGAAGCTTGTCGCCGGCGGTGGTGAAGAACCGCATGAGGGTGTTGAGGTCGCCGACCTCCTTGCGGCGGAACATCTCGGCGACGGTCTCGTCGGCGAGCGGATCACCCTGCGTGCTCAGGGCGTCGAGGGCGGCGTGGTCGTAACGGGGCCGCGTCGGCGCGGTCTTGGATGCGTTGGCGTTCACGTCGGTCGTCCTTGTCGTGTCATCGGGTGCGGCGGGCGGGAGGCGGGGCAACACGCCCTACAGGGCGCGGTCGGCGGCGGTCGCGGCCAGCCCGCCCAGAGCGGACCGGGCCTCCGCGGGCATCGGGGCGAGGTCCAGCGCGGCCCCGGCCCGGCCGATGCGCTCGCGGATCATGTCCTCCACCTGCTGCTTGGCCCCGCACCGCTCCATCAGCTCGCGCACCGAGGAGGCCTCTTCCTCGCCCAGTTCCGGATGGCCGACGAGCTTCGCGAGCATGCGGCGGTCGTCGGGCCCGACGGCCGCCACGGTCAGCGCGAGCAGGGCCGTGGGTTTGGCGTCCCGCAGGTCGTCCAGGTTGGACTTGCCCGTCCGGGCGGGGTCGCCGAACGTCCCCAGCAGGTCGTCGCGCAGCTGGAAGGCCTCGCCGAGCGGCAGGCCGTAGCCGGAGAAGGCGTCCAGCAGGGCGCCGGAGCCGCCGCCGAGGGTGGCACCGAGGTGCAGCGGCCGCTCCACCGTGTACTTGGCCGTCTTGAAGCGGGCCACCTCCAAGGACTCCGCCACCCGCGGTTCCCGGCCGTCTCGCGCCGCGGTGCGCAGCACCTCCAGGAACTCGCCCGCCATCGTCTCGCGGAGCAGGGCGGACCAGAGGGGGACGGTCCGGGCCAGGTACGCGCCGGGCAGCCCGCAGGAGGTGAAGACGTGTCCGGCGTACCCCATCAGCAGGTCGCCGAGGATCATCGCGAGGGCGGTGGAGCGCTGCCCGTTCGCGGCGAAGGCGGCGTGCGCGGTGGGCTGGCCGTGCCGTATGCGGCTGTCGTCGATGATGTCGTCGTGGGTGCAGGCCGCCGCGTGGACGAGCTCCATGGCGGCCGCGGCCCGGATCACCCCTTCGCAGTCGGGCTGGCCCGCCGCCCGCCACCCCCAGTACAGGAAGGCGGCCCGGATGCGCTTGCCCTGTGCCAGTGAGCGGCGTAACTGCTCGGAGAGCGGCGTGAGTTCGGCGTGCAGTCCGAGCAGGGCCCGCTCCTCCTCGTCGGCCAGCCGCCCGAGCACCCCGTCGATGCGCTCCTTGAATCCGGTGTGGTCATGCACAGGGGCGACCCTCGGAAGTGCCCTGCTGCGCGACCCGCCGGGCCATGGTCTCCAGGTAGTTCTCGCTACCCATTCCTGCCCGACGGGTGGCCAGTTCACCGCGCTTGCGCAGTTCCACCACACCGTCGGTGAGCAGTTCGCGCAGGTCGGCCCGGCGCAGCGCGCCCTGTGCGCGGTCGGCTGTCTGCCGCAACTGGTCGAGGGCCAGGTCGGCCACCCCTGCGGCGAGCAGCGTGAGCAGTTCCAGGGACGAGGCGGCGGAGCCGGTGCCCGTGGGCCGCTCCTGCTGCCGGCGGTCCTGTTCCCGCTGGTAGGCGCTTGGGTCGTGTTCGGTCTGGGACATGCTCGGGTGCCCTCCTGGTCGCGTCGCGCCGCGTGGCATCGGAAGGGGCGGCCACCGGATCGCTCCGGCGGCCGCCCCTGCTCTTCTCCGGGCCAGTCAACCGAGTGCCGTGCCGGTGCGGCCTACCGCTGCCGACGATCTCCCTCGCACGAGCGCCGACTTTCCTCCTGGCGGGTGATCGTCCTCGCATCGGGCCGTCGTCGCCGCGGCAGATGGGGTAGGCCGCTGGGGTAGGCCGCGCCTCGCTCAGCCGGCGGCCGCCGGCGGGAGGGCCGCCGCGACCGCGGCCGCCAGCCGGTACGGGTCCCCGCTCGGCCGGTCCGGATCCCGGGTGGTCCGCCGGGCCCACTCCTCCTCGAAGGCGTGCCAGTCGATCTCCCGTGGCGCCGCCCCGTGCACCAGCGCCTCGTCCGGCGTCGCGAAGTAGGCCGTCCACCGCCGCGCGTACAGCTCCGAGATCAGGCCGTTCCATTCGCGGTTGGCGTAGTCGTGGTGATCGCGCCGGTGGTGCCGGACACCGTGAAGGCGTCAGGCCCGGCCGCGGGCCCGGGCACCAGGGTGAACTGCCGTGCGTGCCGTGGGAGCAGCGGCTGCGGTTCCGGCTGGGGCCCCGGTTCGGGGCGAGGCCGTGGTTTCGCGTGGCTCATGCGGGAGTCCGGGCCTCAGACCGGCAGGGACCAGGCCTGGTCGACCCGGTGGTCGCCGCAGGGCGCCAGCCGCAGCCGCTCCGCGGGTGCGTCGGGAGTGGTGGCGGCTTGCGGCGCGGTCAGGCACAGGCCGCTGACCTCCTCCACCAGGGCTCCGTCCCGGCGGTGGAACCAGCTCTGGCCGGGTTGGGCGTGCTGTCGGGGCGCGCAGTCGGCCAGTTCCACGGAGCCGTTCTCGCCTGCCGAGAGGCATTCGCCGGCGAGCCGCAGGCGGGCGTCGTCGCCCAGGAACCACCGCTGGTCGGGGGCTCCGGTGCAGGCCCCCATCACGACCGCGCCGACCCCGGTGGTGTTCGCTCCGTCGGCGCAGCGGGCGCCGTCACCGACGATCTGCCCGGTCGGCACGGCCTCGGCGCAGCCGCGCGGGGTGAGCCGCCACACGGCGGTGTCATGACCGGCCAGCTTCCCGGTCAGCGCGTCGGACACCTCGCTGCGCGCACCGCTCCACAGGTCCTGGGCGTCAGCCGTGCAGGAGGGCAGGCCGATCTCGTCGAGCGGGACGCGGATGTCGCGGGTATTGGCGGAGCGGTTGAGTACGGCCACCGCACGGTCGCCGTTCGCGAGCGGGCGGACCAGGATCTCGAAGGTGGCGTTGGAGGAGACCACGGCGCCCTGAAGGCCCATCGGGTCCTGGTCCAGTGCGATCATCCGGGTGTTGCCGAGGGCGGCGAGCCCTTCCGGGGTCAGCTCGGAGACGTCGGAGGACAGGATGAACGGGGCGGCCATCATGGCCCAGAGGGCGACCTGGCTGCGGCCCTCGGCGGCCGTGAGGCCGGGGGCGCCGGCGAGCAGGAAGTCGGGGTCGTTCCAGTTGCCCGGGCCCGCGTACCGGCCGAGCCAGCGGTTGTAGCCGTAGTTGCCCAGCACCGAGTTCCACCGGGAGGTGGTGGGCGCGGCCGGGTTGTAGACCTTGATGTCCTTGCCCTCGCGCCACAACTGGCCGGTCTCGCCGACCCAGCCGAGCACCTTGTGCCAGTCGGAGCCGCCCCACTCGCCCTGCTGGAAGTAGGCGGGTGCGGAGGCGGACAGGACCATGTCCCGGCCGCTCTCGCGCAGGGCCTTCGCGACGCCGTTGTAGGCGTCCCGGTAGGCCTGTTCCTTGGTGCGCCCCGGAGGCACCCACAGGTTGCAGCCGTCCATCTTGACGTAGTCCACCTTCCAGGAGGCGAACTGCCGTGCGTCCCGGGCGTAGTGGTCGGGGCCGCCGCCCTGAGGGGCGCCGCTGCCCGGGTACTTCTCGCAGGTGAGGGAGCCGGCGTCCTGGTAGATGCCGAACTTCAGTCCTCTGGCGTGCAGGTACTCTCCGAGCCAGGCCATGCCGTGCGGGAACTTGGCGGTGTCGACGACCAGGTTCCCCCGGGCGTCGCGGCTCTTCGTCATCCAGCAGTCGTCGACGGTCACCGTGTCGTAGCCCATGGCGGCCAGCCCCGTGGACACGAGCGCGTCGGCGTTGGCGACCACCGTGGCCTCGTCGATGTCGCACATGTAGTGCGCCCAGTTGTTCCAGCCCATGGGAGGCGTGAGCGCGAGCGGGGTGTCCGAGGTCGCCCGCGGCTCGGCCGCCGCAGGGGCGGGGGAGAGCGCGAGGGCGAGGAGAGCGGCCGCGGTCAGACAGGGGAGCGTTGCGCGCAGGCGAGGCGGCACGGGGTCTCCTTGACGTGGGGGCAGTCGTGGGCCCAGTGCAGCGAGCAGGCCACCCGGTGTCAACGTATGTCGGTGCTTGTCAGCCGATGATCAGCAATATGGCTGCGATTGATGTCACACGAAAGAGGCGATACACCGTATGATACGTTGTATCAATGCCGAGGAGATCCGACGCCCTGGACCGCGCGACCCCCGAGGCCATTGCCGTGGCCGCCCTTCGGATCCTCGACGAAGAGGGGCCGCAGCGGCTCAGCTTCCGCACCCTTGCCGACCGCCTCGACGTCTCCCACGCCACCGTGCAGCGCCGCTGCGCGGACCTGGCCGGACTGCTCGACCTGTGCACCGAACACCTGGCCGCGCAGCTCCCCGAGATCCCCGCCGGCACCGACTGGGCGCAGGCCGCCGAGCAGCGGTTCCGCGCGCTGTACCTGCTGCTCACCGCGCACCCCGGGCTCCTCGTGCTGCGCGGCGGCCGGCCCTGGCTCGGTCGGCAGCTGCTGGCCCGGCTGGTCGAGCCGGCCCTCGCCGACAGCATCGCCGCGGGGATGACCGTCACCGAGGCGATCACCGCATACCGCCGCATGTACCTGCTCACGCTGGGCAGTGCGGCCTTCGTGGACCACCGCGATCCGGCCACGGCCACCTCCGCCTCGCGCGCCGCCCTGGCCGCGCTCGATCCCGAGGACTTCCCCGTGCTCAGCGGCGGACTGTCCGACGTGCTGCCGGCCCTGACGGACCACGAGGTGTACTACGGCGCCCTGCGCCAGCTGATCGAGGCCGCCCGGCCCACCACCTGATGGGGAGACCGACCATGGAACGTTCGCAGCACCTCGACCACGCCGCCGTGCGCGCCGCCGCCGCGCGGATCGAGGGCGAGGTACGGCCCGTCACCGTGGCGCCCGCGGCCGACGGCCTCTGGTACGCGCTGGAGTACCTCCAGCACACCGGCAGCTTCAAGGCGCGCGGCGCCCGCAACTTCCTCGCCGCCCACCACGACGCCGGCACTCTCCCGGCCGCCGGCGTCACCATCGCCTCCGGCGGCAACGCCGGACTGGCCTGCGCCTGGGCGGCCCGTGCGCTGTCCGTGCCCGCGACGGTCTTCCTGCCCGCCAACGCCCCGCGCGTGAAGGTGGAACGGCTTCGGGGCTACGGGGCCGACGTCCGGCTCGTCGGTGACCGGTACGCCGAGGCACTCGCCGCCTGCCAGGAGTTCGCCGCCGCCAGCGGGGCGCTGAGCAGCCACGCGTACGACCACCCGCTCATCGCCGCCGGGGCCGGGACGCTCTTGGAGGAGATCCGCGACGCCCTGCCCGGGCTGGACACCGTGGTCGTCGCGGTGGGTGGCGGCGGACTGTTCGCCGGCGTGGCCACCGCCGCGCGCGAACACGGTGTACGGGTCGTCGCGGCCGAACCGGAGAACTGCCGTGCGTTGAACGCGGCCCTGCAGGCGGGCCGGCCCGTCGACGTGGCCGTGGACTCCGTGGCGGCCGACTCCCTGGGAGCCACCCGGGTCTCGGCCGACGCGATGGCGGCCGCGCAGGAGGAGAACGTGACGTCGGTCCTGGTGTCCGACGAGGCGATCACGGCGGCCCGGCGCGCCGTATGGGAGGACTACCGGATCGTCGTCGAGGCGGGCGCGGCCACCGCCCTGGCAGCGGTGCGCGAAGCACCGCAGCCGCTGGGCAAGACGGTGGCCGTCGTCCTGTGCGGGGCCAACACCGACCCGCGGGACCTGACGGACCTGACGGACCCGGCGGCCTGACGCGCCGGGCTCGGGAGCCGGGGCGGCGCGGGACGGTCAGGCGTCGCCCCCGTCCCCGCTCGCGCGGACGACCACCACGGTGCTTGCGGAGTGCTGTACGACCTGCTGGCTCACCGATCCCAGCAGCGCGCCCTTGAAGCCCCCGTAGCCGCGAGTCCCGACCACCGTCAGGTCCGCCTCCTTCGACGCGTCCACCAGGACTTGTGCCGGCGGGCCCTGCTCGACGCGGCGGAAGACCGGCACCCCGGGAGAGGCGCCCACGGCCGCGGTGACGGTGTCCGCCAGCTTCCGGCGGGCCGCCTCCTCGGCCGTCACCGCCTCCTGCTCCGCGAACTGGGCCTGTGCCATGCCGACGGCGAAGGGGTTGCGGTTCCACTCCCAGGCCATGACGGCGTGCACCCGGCCGCCGGTGAGCCGGGCCTGCTCCACGGCCCAGCGCACGGCCTCCCCGGAGTGGGAGGAACCGTCCACGCCGACGACGATCAGAGGCTCGGTGGTGTGCTCACTCACGATGGTTCCTCTCGTTCCGCCCGGAAGGTCGATCTTCTCCCTGTATACACGGAGCGGTCGGCCGACCTCGAACGACGATCGTCGCGGCGGACGGCGACTTTCGAGGACAGCGCGCGGCCCCCCGCCCTTGCGAGGGTGTGAGCGTCCAGGCGATCACCGCCGGACGCGAAGCGACTTGGAGGAACGGGCGTGGCTCAGCGCAAGGGTTGTCTGATCGGCTGCGGCGTGGCGCTGGTGCTGGGTATCGGCGCCGTCGTCGCGGTGGTCTTCGGCGTGGCGAAGATCGCCGACGTGGCCGACAAGAGCCTGGTCGACCCCGTGGTCTACGAGGGTGTGAAGACCGGTGACGCGGAGGGCGACGTCCGTGCGAAGCTCCCGTCGGGCGAGAGCTTCGTCAAGAGCGCCCTCAAGGACGGCGGACCGGTCGAGCCCGAAGGCAGCACCTGCGCCTGGTACCTCTCCACCGCTGACGCCGAGGCGGGCCAGGAGACGGTGCTCCGCTTCTGCTTCAAGGACGGGAAGCTCGCGGAAAAGACCAAGTACCCGCTGAAGTAGCGGGTCAGGCGCCGCCCGGGGCGGCGGGCGCGGTGAGGGGGGCCGCGTTGCGGATGTCACGGGGTGCCCGACCGTCCCAGCGCCGCACCGCCCGGCGCAGCGCCCGCATGTCGCTGTACCCGACCCGGGCCGCGATCACCTGAAGCGGTAGATCGGTGGTCCGCAGCAGCTCCATGGTCCGCTCCTCGCGCACGGATTCGACCTCCTCGCGCCAGGTCGTGCCGAGCTCCCGCAGACGCCGCTGCAGCGTGCGTGGGCTCATCGCCAGCCGGCCCGCCACGTGCTCAAGGCTCACGGTGTCCTCCCGGAAGGCCCCGGCGAGAACCATCCTGAAGCTGTCCTGCCAGAGCACGACCGGCTGGGCGGCCGCCAGGGTCAGCTGGGCCTGCTGCAGCAGGAGGCGGTCCAGACCCGGTTGCGCCTTGGGCAACGGCGCCCGCACGTCGTCGTCGTGGAAGGTGATGGAGTTGTACGGCGCCCCGAAGTCGATGCGGGCGGTGCCGAAGAGCTCCGCCAGGCGGCGGTGGCCGGCGGGCGCGCCGTGCGACACGGACACGCGCAGCGGGATGAGGGGCCGCCCGGTGGCGGCCCGCGCCCGGGTCAGGAACATGGCCAGGGCGAACCAGTCGATCGCCTCCACCACGTCCGGCCCCCAGCTTCCCGTCGCGTGACGGATGGTGAAGCGGCACCCGTCCTCTTCGATGAGGAGCCTCTCGTGGGCCGGGTCGCCGATGACGGCGCTGTACTCCACCACCTGCTTCAGGGACTCCCGGAGGCTGGGCCCGCTGGTGATCAGATAGTCCCACAGGCCGAACGTGCCGATCGGTGCCTCTTCGGTGAGCAGCGCGCCGACCGTGATCCCCGGCTCGGTGAGCGTCAGCTCCTCCCACACGGCCAGCGCCGACGGGGTCGAGACCCGGGCCAGGTCGTTGCCCAGCACCTCGGGGCCGAGGTCGTGGAACCGGGCGAACCTGCCCATGTCCCCGCCCGACCGGCGCAGGGCGTCGACGATGAACCTCGCGAGATGTACGGATACGGTGCCGTGGGCGGGAGTGGGCTGCATAGGGCGGGTGACACTACCAGTCGGGCCCGCGCAACTCCGTGCAGAACCAGCAGCCCGGCGCTCCGGCCTCCCCGCCCGGCCTGAAACGCGCCCCCGGCGCCCCACCGCGGCTCCCGGGTGGCGCCGTGGGTCCCCTCACTGACGCGCGCGGGTCCTTACGGGCGCCGGGGGGACCTGCCTACGGTGGCGGCGATCACGGGGACGCGGATCGACGCCCGGCCCCGCACGTGCCGTGATCCCCACCAGACTCCGAGTCGAAGGGTCCGACGTGACGTTCTCACCTGCCCACTGGCAGAGCCGCCTCGACGCGTTGCGCACCGCCCACCGTGTTCCCGGCGCCACCCTGGCCGTGTTCGCCGACGGCCGCATCCACGAGCTGGCGAGCGGCCTGCTGCACCGCGGGACAGGGGTGGAGGCCACCACCGACTCGGTGTTCCAGCTCGGCTCGATCGCCAAGATCTACACCGCGACGCTGGTCATGCAGCTCGTCGACGCCGGCCGGCTGGACCTGGACACGCCCGTCGCGGACATCCTCCCGGAGTTCAGCCCGGCCGCCGCCCCCGGGGCGGGCAAGGAGATCACCGTACGCCGGCTCCTCAGCCACACCGCCGGCCTCACCCGCGATTTCACCTACGACAGCGGGCGCGGCGACGACTGCCTGGCCTTGTACGTGCGGGCCGCCCGGAACGTGGCACTCGACTGCCCGCCCGGCAGCGCCGTCTCCTACAGCAGCGTCGGCTACGGCATCCTCGGCCGCATCGTCGAGGTGGTCACCGGACGCACCTGGGACCAGGCCCTGAAGGAACGGATCGTCGCCCCCCTGGGCCTGACCCACACCATGACCCTGCCCGAGGAGGCCCTGGCCTTCCGCACGGCGATGGGTCACCTTCCCGGCGACGGGCCGGAGCCCGAACCGGCGCCGGCCTGGGACATGATGCCCCGCTCGGCCGGACCGCACGGGCGTGTCCTGGCGAGCGCCGCCGACGTGCTGCGCCTGGCCAAGATGCACCTCGACGGCGGCGCCACCACGGACGGCACCCAGGTCCTGGGCGCCCGCGCCGTCGCGGCGATGCAGCGGTGGGAGGTCGACGTCCCCGACCGGTGGACGGTCGGCGCGGACGGCTGGGGGCTGGGCTGGTCGCTCTACGACTGGAACGGAGTCCCCGGGTACGGTCACGACGGCGCCGCCCTCGGGCAGTACGCCTGTCTGCGCGTCGTGCCCGGCGCAGACGTCGTCGTCGTCCTGCTCACCAACGGCTCCGCGGGCCGCCGCCTGTGCGCCGACCTCCTGCGCGAACTCCTCGCGGACGTCGCCGAGGTCCGCATGCCGCCCCCCTTCATGCCGCCCGCGCACCCGCCTGCCGTCGACATGACCCCGCTGCTCGGCACCTACCGGCGCGAGGGCGTCGTCATCACGGTCGGCCTCGCCCCCGGCGGCACCCCGCACCTGCGCTACGAGTTCGCCGACGGCATGCGGGACTTCTCGCCGGCCCTGGAGATGGACCTCTTCCCGCTCAGCGCGACCGTCTTCGCCGCACCCGGCACCGATCCCTCCTTCGGCGAGGGCTGGGTGCCCGTCGTCTTCGCCGCCCTCGTCGACGGCACCCCCTGCTGCTACATCGGCATGCGCTGCGCCCCCAGGACGGCCTTCGGCTAACGCCGTGCGGACCGGGCGTGCGGGGCGAGGCGGGTGAGTGCGCGCCGGGAGGAGAGGGGCGACATAGAGTCAACACCGGCGTCCGCGCTGCCCCCCGCTCGAACCGGCACCGGCATCGGCGGGCCGTGCGCTGAAGCGCATCAGTGCAGTTCGGGGGTATGGAAATGCAGTAGGCCTGCGCTCCCTCCGCCACGCAGCGGGATACGGTACCCGTCGTCCTCGGCCAGCGCCGACCGGGCCTCGTTGACGAGGACTTCCTTTCCCGCGACGGTGGGCACCGCCTCCGGCGACGCGGCCGGACTTCTGCGAAGGCGGCGACGATGACCCGTTCGAATCCGACCCGTGCGGCTGTGGCCGCACTGGTGGCCGGCGCCCTCCTCTCGACCGGCGCGTGCGGTCTCGGCGGCGCCGGGAACGGCAAGGAGGCGCAGAGAACGGGCCGGGTCGCCGGTGAGATCACCTTCCGGACCCTCCAGCTGAAGCCCGCCTTCACCGGCTACGTACAGGCCGTCATCGACGCCTTCGAGAAGGAGCACCCCGGCGTCCAGGTCACGTGGGAGGACGTGCCGGGCGACGGCTACAACGAGAAGCTCGTCGCCGACGCCCAGGCCGGCGCCCTTCCGGACGTGATCAACCTGTCCACCGACTCCTTCCAGCTTCTTGGCGACCGGGGCCTGCTCGCCGACGTCGCCAAGCTCGACGGGGACTCGGCCCGGGAGTACGTACCGGGCGCCTGGGAGCAGTTCAAACTGCCGGGAAAGGGCGACAGCGTCTACGCCTACCCCTGGTACGTCACTCCGGAGATCCTCACCTACAACCGGGAGCTCTTCGAGCGTTCCGGCCTGGACCCGGCCGCACCGCCGACCAGCGTGGAGCAGTTCTTCGACTACGCCGAACAGATCGCCGCCCGGTCCGCAGGCCGCTACTCGGCCTTCATGGCCGATCCCAAGGGGCGGCTGCCCGGCGACTGGCAGAAGATGGGCGTCCCCCTGCTCAGCCCCCGGAAGGACCGGTTCACCTTCGACACCGGCAAGGCCGTCGAATGGGTGGAGCGGATGAAGGACCTCTACGCCAAAGGCGCGATGCCCAGGGAGTCGCTGCTGACGTCCGACGACATCAACCAGCTCTACGGCAGCGGCAAACTCGTCTTCGGCCCGGGTTCTCCGGGATTCGTCAAGGACATCAAGCAGAACGCCCCGCAGGTCTACGCCAAGACGCACGTCGCCGGAGCCATCACCGGCCGGCTCGGCCACATCGGCATCTACGCCCAGTCGCTCGGCATCAGAAAGGACACCGAGCACCCCGACGCGGCGGCCGAGTTCGCGAAATGGGTGACCAATGGACCCAACCAGGTGGAGTTCTCCAGGAGGGCCACCATCTACCCCTCCAACGCCCAGGGCCTCGCGGACCCGTTCTTCTCCGACCGGGGTGACGGCGATGACGCCGAGACCCTCGCCCGCGCGGTCGGAGCCGAGCAGCTGAGGACCGCCGCCCTCGACGCCAACACCCCGGTCCAGTGGACCAACCAGGTCGGGGACACCGTCGTACGGGAGGTGCAGAAGGCGATCCTGGGCGAGCAGGACGCCCGGACGGCGGTGAAGAAGGCAGAGGACGCGGCGAATCGGCTCCTCGCGGACGCGGCCCGCACGTGACGTCCGTCGGTACCCGCCCGCCCGAGGCGGACCCGCGCCGCGGCCGAGCACCGCTGCGGTCCACGGAGGCCGACAGCGGTCTGCCGCACCGCAGCCGGTGGACCCCGTACCTCTTCCTCGCGCCCGGTCTGGCGATGGTGCTGCTGTTCAGCCTCTGGCCGTTCGTCAACACCGTCGTCCTCTCCTTCACCGATGCCCGGATCCTGCGCGGTGGCGGTTTCGTCGGCCTCGACAACTACCGGCGGGCCCTCGCCGACCCCGACTTCTGGGTGGCGACCGGCAACAGCGTCCTCTACCTCCTGGTGGTCGTGCCCTGCCTGGTCGTCCTGCCGCTGGCCCTCGCCGTACTCGTCGAGGCCCGGATCCCCGGGATCGGCTTCTTCCGCTCCGCCTTCTACACCCCGGTGATCGCCTCCGCCGTGGTCGTCGGGCTGATGTGGCAGTGGGTCCTGCGCAGCGACGGCCTCGTCAACACCGTCTTCCAGCGGCTCCGCCTGGTCTCCGAGCCGGTCCCGTTCCTGACGGACAGCACGATGCTGCTGTTCTCCGCAATGATGGTGACCGTGTGGAAGGGCCTCGGCTACTACATGGTTTTCTACCTGGCCGCCCTCGGGAACGTTCCCGCCTCCCTCCACGAGGCCGCCGCGATCGACGGCGCCGGTCCCGTCCGCCGCTTCTTCAGCATCACGGTCCCGCAGGTGAAGCCGATGATGCTGCTGGTCGGCACCCTCTCCGCCATCTCCGCCCTGCGCGTCTTCACCGAGATCTACATCCTCGGCGGCGAGAGCGGAGGGCCCGGCGGCGGGGCCCGCACCCTGCCCTTCCTCATCCGCCAGGTGGGCCTCGGCTTCTCCGGCGAGACCGGCTACGCCAGCGCCGTCTCGATCCTGCTGTTCCTCCTCACCCTGGTCTTCAGTCTGCTGGGCCGCCGTCTGACGAAGGGGGACGAGGGATGAGCCCGGCATCCTCCGGCCGCGCCCGCCCGTCCTCCGGCCGCGCCCGCCGCCGGCTCGGCCCGGCCGCCCGCTACGGCACCCTGCTGCTCGTGCTCGTGGTCATGCTGGGCCCGATCGTCTGGCAGTTCCTGACCTCGATCCGCGGCCGTACCGAGAACGTGTACGACGGCGTGCTGCCCACGCAGCCCACCCTCGACAACTACGTCCGCGTCGCGGAGTCCTTCCCCCTGCTGCAGTACGTCGGCAACACCCTCGTCGTCGCGGTCCTCGCGGTCACCTCGAACATGCTCTTCGCCGCGATGGGCGGGTACGCCCTCTCCCGCGCCGGCTGGAAGGGCCGCGAGGTCGTCTTCACCGTCCTCGTCGCGACCCTGATGTTCCCCTTCGAGTCCGTGATGATCTCGATGTTCCTCACGATCCGCGAGATGGGCCTGATCGACACCCTCGTGGGCGTCTGGCTGCCCGGAGCGGTCTCCGTGCTCAACATCATGATCATGCGGGCGGCCTTCCTCGCCGTGCCCAGGGAGGTCGAGGAGGCCGCCGTGCTGGACGGGGCGGGCGAGTGGACCCGCTTCACCCGGGTGTTCGTCCCCTCCGCCAGAGGAGCCCTGGCGGTCGTCTGCATCACCAGCTTCATGGGCGCCTGGGACGACTTCCTGTGGCCCCTGCTGGTCCTCACCGACAGCGACCACTACACCCTCCAGCTCGGCCTGAAGACCCTGGCCGGCGCCACCACCGTCAACGACCAGCGGCTCATCGCCGCCGGCGCGATGGCCGCGCTGCTTCCCATGGTGCTCCTCTTCTTCGCCCTCCAGCGTTTCTTCTTCAAGGGCGTGGGCGAGGGAGCCGTCAAGCTCTGAACCGGACCCTCCGACGAACCAGCAGGCCCGACGCACCGACTGCGGGCCCCCGTACCGACCGACCACCACCTCCGGGAGCAGCTGCCATGCATGACGACCGCGGCATCACCGAACACCGCCTCCGCCGGGTGCTCCACGAGCGCATCAAGCCCGCCGTCCACTCCAGCTCGCTCCCGCTGACCGTCGAGCGCTGGGACGCCCCGGGCGAGCCCGTCCCCGTCGCCGAGGGCCTGGCGGCGCCCTACCAGCCCTGCGCGCCCGGCGACGCGTGGGGCCCGGCCTGGGGCACCACCTGGTTCAAGGTCACCGGAACCGTCCCCGTCGGCTGGGCGGGCCGAACCGTGGAGGCCGTCCTCGACCTCGGCTTCGACCGGATGATGCCCGGCTTCCAGTGCGAGGGCCTGGTCCACCGGGCCGACGGCGGCGAGATCAAGGCCCTTAACCCGTACAACGACTGGGTGCGCGTGGCTGACCGCGCCGAGGGCGGCGAGCGGATCGAATGGTACGTCGAGGCCGCCTCCAACCCCGTCCTCGTCGAGCACCGACCCTCCTACGAGGGGGACGCGCGCACCAGTGACGACCGGCCCCTCTACCGCCTCACCCGGATGGACCTCACCCTCTTCGAGACCGAGGTCTGGGAACTGGTCCAGGACCTGGACGTGCTCTACGAGTTGATGATGCAGCTGTCCGTCGACGACACCCGCCGCCACACGATCCTGCACGCTCTCGGAGACGCCCTGGACGCGGTCGACCTGACCGACGTGCCCGGCACCGCGGCCGCCGCCCGCGCCCGCCTGGCCGGAGTCCTCGCCGCCCCCGCCCACGCCTCCGCGCACCGCATCAGCGCGGTCGGCCATGCGCACATCGACTCCGCGTGGCTGTGGCCGCTGCGCGAGACGGTCCGCAAGGTCGCCCGCACCACGTCCAACATGGTCAACCTCATGGACGAACACCCCGGTTTCGTCTTCGCGATGTCGCAGGCGCAGCAGCTCGACTGGATCAAGACCCACCGGCCCGAGCTGTTCGAGCGGGTCAAGAAGAAGGTCGCGGACGGGCAGTTCGTGCCGGTCGGCGGCATGTGGGTGGAGTCCGACACCAACATGGTCGGCGGCGAGGCGATGGCCCGCCAGTTCCTCTACGGCAAGAAGTTCTTCCTCGACGAGTTCGGCATCGACACGCACAACGTCTGGTTGCCGGACTCCTTCGGCTACACCGCCGCCCTGCCGCAGATCGTCAAGCTCTCCGGCTCCCGGTGGTTCCTGACCCAGAAGATCTGCTGGTCGCAGGTGAACCGGTTCCCCCACCACACCTTCTGGTGGGAGGGAATCGACGGCAGCCGCGTCTTCACGCACTTCCCGCCCGTCGACACCTACAACTCCGATCTCGGCGGCGCCCAGATGGCCCACGCCGCCCGCAACTACCGTGAGAAGGGCCGGGGTTCACGCTCCCTGGCACCCTTCGGCTGGGGCGACGGCGGCGGCGGCCCCACCCGCGAGCACCTCGCCCGCGCCCGGCGCCAGCGCGACCTGGAAGGCTCCCCGCGCATCGAGATCGAACGGCCGGACGTCTTCTTCGAGAAGGCCCGCGCCGAGTACGCGGACGCACCCGTCTGGGCCGGCGAGCTCTACCTGGAGCTGCACCGCGGCACCTACACCTCCCAGGCCAAGACCAAGCAGGGCAACCGGCGCAGCGAATCCCTGCTGCGCGAGGCCGAGCTGTGGGCGGCGACCGCCGCCGTACGAGTGGCCGGGTACGCCTACCCGTACGAGGACCTGGAGCGGATCTGGAAGACGGTGCTGCTCCACCAGTTCCACGACATCCTGCCGGGCTCCTCCATCGCCTGGGTGCACCGCGAGGCCCGCGAGACGTACGTTCGGGTGGCCGAGGAGCTCCGGGGGATCACCCTCGGCGCGCAGCGGGCGCTGGCGGGGGAGGGCGCCGAGGAACTGGTCTTCAACTGCGCCCCCTACGCCCGCCGCGGTGTTCCGGCGGGCGGGGCGGCCCACCCGGCGCCGCAGCCGCCGGAACCGGTCACCGTGGAGGAGCGGCACGGCGGCGGGCACGTCCTGGCCAACGGCCGGCTGCTGGTGGAGATGGACGGCCGGGGCCTGATCGTCTCCGTCTACGACCTGGAGGCGCGTCGCGAGACCGTCGCCCCGGGGGCTGCCGCGAACCTGCTCCAGATCCACCCCGACTTCCCCAACATGTGGGACGCCTGGGACGTCGACGCCTTCTACCGCAACAATGTCACCGACCTCGTCGGGCTGGACGGCCTGGACGTCGCCGAGAGCGGACCGCGGTCGGCGACCGTGCGGGTGACCCGCTCCTTCGGGCGGTCCCGAGTGGTCCAGCGGATCACCCTGCGGGCCGGCGCCAAGACGGTCGACATCGTCACGGACGTCGACTGGCACGAGACGGAGGCGTTCCTGAAGGCGGCCTTCCCCCTGGACGTGAAGGCCGACCGGACCGCGTCCGAGACCCAGTTCGGGCACGTGTACCGGGCCACGCACACCAACACCTCCTGGGAGGCGGCCAAGTTCGAGATCTGCGCCCACCGCTGGATCCATGCGGAGGAGCCCGGCTGGGGGGTCGCCCTGCTCAACGACTCCACCTACGGGCACGACGTGACCCGGGACGTACGGGCCGATGGCGGCCAGACCACCACCGTACGGCTCTCCCTCCTGCGCGCCCCGCGCTATCCGGACCCGGAGACCGACCAGGGTGCCCACACCCTGCGGTTCTCCCTCGCGCCCGGCGCGGGGATCGGGGACGCGGTCCGCGAGGGCCACGCGCTGAACCTGCCCGAGCGCACCGTGCACGGCGCCGGACCGGTCGCCCCGCTGCTGGCGGTCGACGAGGACGCGGTGGTGGTCGAGGCGGTCAAACTCGCCGAGGACCGCGGCGGCGACGTGATCGTCCGCCTCTACGAATCCCGCGGCGGCCGTGCCACGGCCACCCTGACGGCGGGCTTCCCGATTGCGGAGGCGGTCGAGAGCGACCTGCTGGAACGGCCCCTCGCGGGCACGGCCGTCTCGCCCCCGGCGCCGGACGGCACGGTCACCCTGAGCCTGCGCCCCTTCCAGATCCTGACGCTCCGCCTCCGCCGCGCCTGACCGGCTGCCGGTGCGGTGCGCAGCAGGGCGCCCGGCGGCGTGAGGTCCGCCACAGACGCGTGCGTCCCGGGCCCGACGGTCCGGGAAAGCCGGGCCCGACGGCCCGCGCCTGTTTATGCACCTAGTTGCAAAACGTGCGCGCCCTCGCTAGAACAGGTTCATCACCCCGCGCGAGGAGGCCACCCCGATGAATCCGCAGAGTTCCCAGAGCCGGTACCCGCACCTGCTGAGCCCCCTGGACCTCGGCTTCACCACCCTGCCCAACCGCGTGATCATGGGGTCGATGCACACCGGCCTCGAAGAGCACGAGGGCGGCTTCGAGCGCCTCGCCGCCTTCTACGCCGAGCGCGCCCGCGGCGGCGCCGGCCTCATCGTCACCGGCGGCATCGCACCGAACGACGCCGGACGCCCCTTCGAGGGCGGATCCCGCCTCACCACCGAGGAGGAGGCCGCCGAGCACCGCGTGATCACCGACGCCGTGCACGCCGAGGGCGGGAAAATCGCGATGCAGATTCTCCACTTCGGCCGGTACGCCTACCACAAGGACCTGGTCGCGCCCAGCGCCGTCCAGGCCCCCATCAGCCCCTTCGTCCCGAACGAGCTCTCCGACGCCGAGGTCGAGCAGACGGTGGACGACTTCGTCCGCGCCGCGCGCCTCGCCCGGCTCGCCGGCTACGACGGCGTCGAGATCATGGGATCCGAGGGCTACCTGATCAACGAGTTCATCGCCGCCGCCACCAACCGGCGCACCGACCGCTGGGGCGGGTCCTACGAGAACCGGGTCCGCTTCCCGCTGGAGATCGTCCGCCGTACCCGCGAGGCGGTCGGCGAGGACTTCATCCTGGTCTACCGCCTCTCCATGCTCGACCTGATCCCGGGCGGCTCCACCCTCGACGAGGTGGTCCACCTGGCCAAGGAGATCGAGGCGGCGGGCGCCACCATCATCAACACCGGGATCGGCTGGCACGAGGCGCGCATCCCCACCATCGCTACCTCCGTGCCCCGCGGCGCCTACACCTGGGTCACGAAGCGGCTGATGGGCGCGGTCTCCGTCCCGCTCGTGACCAGCAATCGCATCAACACCCCCGAGAAGGCGGAGGAGATCCTCGCCGACGGCCGCGCCGACCTCGTCTCCCTCGCCCGCCCCTTCCTGGCCGACGCAGACTTCGTCGCCAAGGCCGAGGCCGGCCGCCCCGAGGCGATCAACACCTGCATCGGCTGCAACCAGGCCTGTCTGGACCACACCTTCAGCGGCAAGATCACCACCTGCCTCGTCAACCCGCGAGCCTGCCACGAGACCGAGCTCGTGCTGTCGCCCACGCAGCTGAAGAAGCGCGTCGCCGTCGTCGGCGCCGGCCCGGCCGGCCTCGCCTGCGCCGTCTCCGCCGCCGAACGCGGCCACGCCGTCACCCTTTTCGAGTCCTCCGCCCACATCGGCGGCCAGCTCGACATCGCCCGCCGCATCCCGGGCAAGGAGGAGTTCGAGGAGACCATCCGCTACTTCGCCAACCGGCTCGACGCCCACGACATCGACGTCCGGCTGGAGACCCGCGCCGACGTCGAGACCCTCCAGGGCTACGACGAGGTCGTCGTCGCCACCGGCGTCACCCCCCGTACCCCCGACATCGAGGGCGTGGACCACGCCAACGTCGTCAGCTACCTCGACGTGCTGCGCGACGGCGCCCCCGTCGGCGAGCGCGTCGCCGTCGTCGGAGCCGGCGGCATCGGCTTCGACGTCGCCGAGTACCTCACCGACAGCGGCGAGGGAGCCTCCCAGGACCCGGACGTCTACTTCCGCCACTGGGGCGTCGACACCGCGTACACCGGACCCGGCGGGCTCACGGCCCCCGAGCGCCCCGCCCCGCCGCGCCAGGTCCACCTGCTCCAGCGCAAGGCCACCAAGGTCGGCGCCGGCCTCGGCACCACCACCGGCTGGATCCACCGCGCCGAGCTCAAGCACCGCGGGGTCGTCTCCGTCGCAGGTGCCTCCTACGACCGCATCGACGACGAGGGCCTGCACATCACCGTCGGCGGCGAGCAGCGCCTCGTACCCGCCGACACGGTCGTCCTGTGCACCGGCCAGGAGCCGCGGCGCGACCTGTACGAGGCCCTGCGCGCGGCCGGCGTCGAGGCCCACCTGATCGGGGGCGCCGACGTGGCGGCCGAGCTCGACGCCAAGCGGGCCATCCGCCAGGGAACCGAACTGGCCGCGAAGCTCTGACCGAAAGGGGATTGTGGCGGTCCGGCCGGGCCGCCACAATCTCCCGGTGACGTTCTCTCCCGCAGACGCAGACAAGATCCTCACCGACAACTTCGCGCCCTGGGTGCTGGCCCTCGGGCTGACCGTCCAGGAGACCGGCGAGCGGCACGCCGTCCTGCGGCTGCCCTGGTCCGCCGCCCTCGCGCGGGACGGCGGCGCCCTCTGCGGGCAGGCCATGATGGCCGCAGCCGACACCGCCACCGTCCTCGCGATCTGCGCCGCACGCGGCGGATACGGCCCGATGACCACCGTCCAGCAGTCGACGAGCTTTCAGCGCCCGGTGATCGACGCCGACGTGCTGATCCACGTGCGGGTCACCAAGCTCGGCAAGCGCATGGCCTTCGCCGACATCACCCTGACCCCGGAGGGCGCCGACGAGCCGGCCGCCACCGCCTCCACGGTCCACGCCCTCCTGGGCTGAACCGCGGCGGTGCGCACACCGCGGGGCCGGGGCATCGGGGCACTCGGCGCGCGCGCCGCCCGCGGGTCTGGGAGCATGGCACGGGTAGTCGCACCGAGGAGCGGACATGTCCGGACAGTTCGAGGCGAGCATAGAGATCGACCGGCCGGTCGAGCAGGTCTTCACCTACCTCGCCGACGGACGCAACGACCCCGACTTCAGTCCGCGCGTGCAGCAGATCACCAAGACCCCCGACGGCCCCACCGCGCTCGGCACCGTCTTCCGCAGCACGGTCAAGGATGCCGGGATGAAGACGGCCCGTGAGTTCCGCATCACCGGTTTCGACCCGCCGTATCTGATCCGCTGGACGGAGCAGAGCCGCAACCTGATCACCGCGGAGGGCGGCTACGACCTCGCGTCCCTGCCCGGCGGGCGCACCCGGGTCCGGATCTTCAACACGCTGGAGGGCCACGGCCTCGGCAAGCTCCTGGTCGGCATCGCGGCGGGCGCGGCCCGCAAGGACGCCCCCGACTTCGGCCGCCGCATCAAGGCTGCCGCGGAGGCGTCCCTTACGAGCTGAACCTCGGGGCCGGGTCAGAACCGCCCGGGCAGCCGGGGGAGAGGCAGCGGCTTCGCCGGAGCGGTTCCGCGGCGCTCGGCGGCGGCTTCCGCCGGGTTCTCGCAGGTCACGTCCTGGGCGGGCAGCCTCCCCGTGGCCAGGTAGGCATGGACCGGGGCGTTGGCGCATGACGCGGCGTCGAAGAGGTACACGCCGTGGCCCTCACCGCCCTTGGCCAGCACCATCCGCGAGCCCTTGAGCGCCCTGTGCAGGCCCTCGCCGCTGGTGAGCGGGGTCTGCGAGTCCCACTCGTTCTGCACCGTCAGCACGTTCGCCCGCTTGCGCATCGGGGTGGCCGACTCCACCGGCCGGTCCCAGAAGGCACACGGCTTGATGTTGGACGCGAAGTCCCCGTACAGCGGGTACCTCGCCTTGTCCTTCGCCGCGTCCCGCTCGTACTGCTCGGTGTACCGGGGCCAGGTGCCGGTGTCCCCGCAGACCACGGCCCAGAAGACGGCCGTGCTGTTGTCCGAGGCCGGCTCCTCGGCCGTCCGGCCGAGGAGCCGCAGCTTCAGTTCCCGGGTGTCCGTGCCCGCCGCCGGCGCCCTGCCCTCGGAGGCGGCCTTCAGGGCCGCGACCAGCGGTGTGGCCTGCGCCGGGTAGAAGAACACCCCGCGCGCGGACCGGATCATGTCGCCGGTGACCTTCGAGCCCTCGAAGTCGATGGGCTCCCGGTCGGCGCGCTCCACCAGCCCCCAGAAGGTGGCGGAGACCGCCTTCGGGTCGTCGCCCAGCCCGAACTGCTCGGACCGTTCCGCCGCCCACTGCGTCCACCGCGCGAACGCGGGTTCGGCCTCGGTGGCCCACACCTGGATCATCCCGCGCCAGATGCGCTGCGGGTCCACCCCGCTGTCGAGCACGAAGCGGTCGGTGCGCTCCGGGTACATCTGCGAGTACACCGCGCCGAGGTAAGTCCCGTACGAGTAGCCCAGGTACGAGATCCGGCCCTCGCCGAGCACCGCGCGGATGGTGTCCATGTCGCGGGCCGTGTTGCGGGTGGTGATGTGCGGCAGCACGGCGCCGGCCTTCTCGCGGCACTTGTCGGCGACGGTGCGGGCCCATGCCACGTCGGAGGGGAAGGTCTCCGGACGGTAGGCGCGGTCGAAGGGCTGCTCGGCGTCGTTCAGCCCGCAGGTGATGGGGCTGCTGGCGCCGACCCCGCGTGGGTCGAAACCGATCAGGTCGTAGGTGTCCCGCACCTCCTGGGGCATCGCCGAGCTCATCAGCAGCGGCAGGTCGAGCCCCTCACCACCGGGGCCACCGGGGTTCAGCAGCAGGACGCCGTGCCGCTTGGCGGGGTTCTCGCTCTTCATCCTGGATATCGCGATGTCGATCGTGCGGCCGTCGGGACGCCGGTAGTCGAGCGGGACCTTCAGCGTGGCGCACTCGTACGAGGCAGGCCGGTCGGGGCTGCACCGCTGCCATGCGGGCTTCTGCCGCAGATGGTCGGCCGCGGGAGCCGCGGCGGCCTGCGGTGCGGTCAGCAGGGGCACACCGGTGGCGATGAGACCGGCGGCGGCGAGCAGCGGTGCGAGGCGTTTCAGGCGCACGGAGCCGTTCCTTTCGGTGAAGTCGCGTACGAGTCCACCTTGTTGCACCCGGTACCCCGGCCGAATCATCCCCGGAGGGGAGGTCCTTGTGCTCCTCGCGAATGAGCCCACATCAGGACACTGGCCGACACGCCGCCTCCGCGCGGACCCGACTCAACCGCCCGCGGCGGGAGTCGAGTGGCCCGAGTGCTCGGAGGGGCCAGTGTGTTCGGAGGGGCCAGTGTGTGCGGCCCCGGAGGGCATGCCTGCGGAGGGGGCCGCGCTCCCCTCCGGGGCCGCGTCGGGCGCGGAGGGCCCCGTGCTCCCGGAGGCCGGCGTGTGGTGCGCGGTGCCCGTCTCGACGGAGCCGCCGAGCCGTTCGCGGAGCGCGTTCAGGGCGTCCGCGGACTGGGTGGTGACGACCCACCGGTCGCCCACCAGGTAGATCCCGCCGTACGCCCGGGCCTCGTCCAGCCACGCGCGCGCACCGTCCCGGGCGGCGAAGGTGGCCATGCGGTAGGCGCCCTGCCCGGTCTCACAGCCCCCCTGCCGCAACTCTTCCGCCTCCACGCTGACTTCGGCGGTGCACCCGATGGCCCTCGCGATCTCCTCGATCGAGGTGCCGGGCGTGCCCGCCTCCGCGGAGGCGGGCACGCCCGCGTGCCCCGCGCACCCTCCGGACAGCAGAACGGTGACGCACACCGCGGCGACGGCGGCGGACGGGCGGATCCGGGGAGCGGGGCGGTCGGTGGTCGGCATGCGGACCTCACGGACTGATCGGGAAAAGGGGTCGTGGCGCCCGGGAGGGGAGGGGCCCGGGCACCACGCGTTCAGGGGGTGTCGTGCTGTTCGGTGCTGTGCGGCGCGGAAAGTCCTTTGGGGGCGGGCTTCACGGCCTCATCCGGTGGCCGTCACCTTCTTGCCCTTGTCGGAGACCGCGAACCAGACGCCCTGCTTGCCCTGTCCGTTGATGTCGCCGGCTTCCTTGTCCCCGGTGAAGGTGTACACCGGCCAGCAGTCGATCGTCAGCTGTTCGGTGCCGTCAGGCCGCTTGAACGTTCCCACCAATTCCGCGGGAATTCCCTTCACCAATTCCTTGTCGACGGCCTTGGCGGGCTTCCACGTGTTCAGGCAGGCGCCGAGGCAGTTGGTCTTCATCGGCCAGGCGCTGTCCTTGTCGAACCGGTACAGGGTGCGGCCCTCCGCGTCCGTGAGGATGGCACCGAGCTTCGTGTTCCGGTTGACCCCGACCGGATCGGCCTGCGCCTCGTTCTGGCCGCCGGCCTCACCCGCGGGCGCGCCCGCTCCGCCGCCCGCGCTCGGGTCGGCGCCGGACCCGCCGCCCGCCTTGGCCGGCTTGCCGTCGGGCGCCAGCACGTGCCAGGTCCCGCCGACGCCTTCGCCGAGCGTGTCGCCCGGCTTCGTGTCCTTGGCGTAGCGGTACACCGGCCAGCCCGCCAGGGTCAGCTGCTTGGTCCCGTCGGCCCGTTCGACCGATCCGAGCAGGCTCTTGTCCATGCCCTCGCCCGCCGAGGCGTCATCCGCGGAGACCGCCGGCCAGACCGCAGCGCAGTCCCCCTCACAGTTGGACTTCGGGGGCTTGGGAGTGTCCTTGTCGAACCGGTAGAGCGTGAAGCCCGCACTGTCGGTGACGGTCGACCCCAGTTGCGCGTTGGCCTCCACCTTGAGCTCTCCGGCCGGGCCGTTCTTGACCGTGTCGGCGGCCGGTACGGCGCCCGAGCCGCCACCGTATCCGTCATAACCGGAGCCCGCCTGTTTGCTGTCGCCGACCGGCTGGACCGAATCCTGCTTTCCCGCGGAATTCTCGCCGCTGCCACAAGCGGCGGTCAGCATCAATACCGCGACGGCCGACCCGGCGAATACTCCACGACGCATCTTCTTCACGATCTCTCCTTCAGGTCAGGATTCGCGTTCTCGTGCCCTGGGTAATTTCTACGGGGCCGCTGTCGGAGAATGTCAATCTCCCTGGGAATTTGTCAGATCGCGCCAACATTGAACCCGGTGCAGTTGGTTCAGTCCTGGATGCGCAGCGCCAGCGCGGGGCAGCGCCGCACCGCGCGCTGGGCCTTCTGCCGCAACTGCGCCGGTACCGGCATGGACGCCTGGGACGGGTAGCCGTCCGCGTCGAGCCGTACGACGTCGGGGAGGATGTCCACGCACAGTCCGTGTCCCCTGCACAGGGTCCAGTCCACCACCAGCCGTTCCTCCGGGGTCTCGTCCTCGGGAAGGGGCAGCGCCCCCACCACTCGCCGGCCGCAGCCGCTGCCGAGGGCGTGGTCGCGGAACTCGTCCGGGAACGCCGCGAGCGCCGAGGCGACGAACGCCGCGGTGCCGTCGGGATGGCTGCACGCACCACGGCGCCGCACCACCTTCATCCGGGCCTCGATCGTTTCCAGCGCGGTTCTGCCCCCGCCCCTCACCGCGTCCTCCATCACGTCGGCCAGCGCGGGCAGCCCCCGGAAGCAGGGGCCGCACTGCCCGGCCGTCTCGTTCGCCATCCAGCGGGTCACCCGTGCCACCTCGCCCGCCGGGCAGGTGTCCTCCGGCAGGGGCAGTACCGCCCCCGCCCCCAGCACCGCGTCGAAGGCCGCGAGGGAACCGCGGGACAGGTCGGCGATACGGGCGGACCCCGGGTCCAGCCACTTGCCGTGGTACCCGCCCACCAGGACACCCTGGCCGGGATCCAGCCCGCACAGCTCCAGGACGTACGCCAGCGGGGTCCCCAGCGGCGCCTCGACGACCGTGCGGCCGGCGATGGTCAGCATCACGGTGCCGGGCTCGGAGGGCAGGCCGACCGCCCGGAAGTCCAGCGCGCCGATCCGTGCCGCCACGGCGAGCTGGGCGTAGGTCTCGGTGTTCGAGAACAGGGTGGGCATGCCGCCCAGGCCCCGCTCGCTGGTCCGGATCTTCTGCCCCGAAGGCAGCGTCGGCCCCCCGTTCAGGCCGTTGACCATGGAGGTGCTCTCACCCGTCACGAAGCGTTCGGGCAGCGCCTGTACCCGCACCTGACGGCCGGCGGGACCGCGTTCCGCCACGGCCGCGCGGAGCGACTGCTCCACGTCCGGCCGGGTGACGCCGATGACGACGTCCTCGGCGCCGACCGCGGCGGCGGCCAGCAGGGCCCCGTCCAGCACCAGGTGCGGGACGTGCAGCAGCAGAGCCTTGTCCTTGAGGCAACTCGGTTCGCCCTCACTGGCGTTGACGACCACCGCGGTTCCCGTGTCGCGGCCCTCGGCCGCGCGCATGACAGCACGCAGTTTCCGGGCGAAGGGGAACCCGGCCCCGCCGCGTCCCCGCAAGTCGATGTTCTCGGCGAGGTCGACGAGCTCGTCCGGCCGGTAGCGCGGTAGCTGGCCGTGCGTGGTCAGATGGGCGACGCGGTCGAGCCGGGGGGCCTGATCGAGCCCGGCCAGCAGTCTGGGGGCGCCCACGCAGCCGAGGCTGGGGCGCGTGAAGCCGCTCACAGCCGCCACTCGCGGGTGGCGAACTGGTCCCCGTCCATGCCAGCGGTGCCCATGCCCAAGCCGGCGTCCATGGAGGAGCCGGCCGGGTCGGCCGCGTACACGGCCGTCAGAGCGGGTTGGTCGTCCGTGGGCGGCGCGGCCGGCCCGGTGAACTTCTCCCGCGCGCCCGACGCCCGGGCGCGCGACTCCCGTCGCTGCCGGGGGACCGCGGCCACGACGGGCAGTTGCTGCGTACTCGCCGTTCCGGGGGGCCTGGTCGGTGACTCACTCGTCCTGGACCTGATCCGGAAGGCCAACATGCCGGCGACGCCGAGCAGGCACAGCGCGTACGACACCGTTACATAGAGGTCGGCGGCGCGGCCCGCCTTCAGCCCGTGCACCAGCGAGGCACCCCAGGCCGGATAGGCGGCGAAGTGCAGGGCGCGCCACCATAGGGAGCGGCCCTTGGTGGCGAACGCGCTGCGCACCGCGCCGGAGACGGCGACCGCGACGAAGAGGTATCCGGCCAGGCTGCCGAGACCGATCAGCACGGGCTGTCCGATGTCGGTGAAGGGCACCGCCGCCGCCGAGGCGGTCGTCCGCTGCCCCGCGATCTTGACCCAGATGTGCAGGGCCAGGAAGCCGAGCCCGGACACGGCCAGGCCGCGGTGCACGCCCTGGGCCAGCAGCCGGTGCCCCGATTTCAGCAGCAGTCGGTCGGTGGAGATCAGCCCCCACAGCACGGTGGAGGTGAGCGAGACGAGCGAGAGCACGCCTGCCCCGAAGTCGAGGAAGTCCCAGAACTGGGTGAAGGCGCCCGCGCGGGCGGCCACGGTGATGGAGACGATGGCCGCGCCGACGGCGCAGAGCGCGCCCGGACTCATCCGTCCGGGGGTCGGCAAAAGGGAGGGCCGCCGGGCGGCCCTCCGTCCCGCTGCCGGAGCCGATGCCGCGTGTCGGCTTTTACGGCGGGCCCTGTGCGGGCGAGGCGTGTGCGGCTGGGGCAAGGGCATCCAGGTCTCCTGTGCGCCTGGGTACCGAGCACTCCACCTGGCGCTCGGAACCCGGGGGTCGTTGTCGTCTCTGCCCGGCCGCGCTGTGAAACTCCGCGCCGGCCGAGGGAACTTGGGGCCGGAGTGCAGCAGCATCGTGGAGCGTCACATCAGCTCCACAGGATTTATCGAAACGTGATAATTTCTCGCAGCCCGTCTCCGGCGCATCGAACAACACCGGAAGATTCCCCTCCAGCGGAGGTTGCAACAGGCCACCGCGCCGCCCGCCACCTACGCGTCCCGGACAGCAAAAAGAAGGCAAAGTCCCGGGACGATAGGCGGCCGGACCTCTCCAGGAGGGAGTACGAGGGCCGCAACTCCCGTGTCATGCAACGATGTTGACGCGGGGGGCAACCTCGGCGGGCTTGCCGCTCTTCCCCGGGCAAGCCTCACCCCGGCACGAACGAGGAAAACGATGTGCGAACTTCTGAACCGCATCTGGTCCCGCCCCCGAGGCGAGTGGACGCGCGTCCTGCGCAGGGAACTCCCCGCGCTGGCTGCCGAGATAGTGGAGGAGCTTCTGCATGGAATTCCGGAATTTTCCGCACTTGTCGATGACAACGATGCCATTGACGCAGAGTTGTTCCGGCAACTGGTGGAAGAGGCACTCCTCACCACGCTCGGCTACCAGGAACGATCCCGGGAACAAGCACCGGACGACTGCCAGGACCAGGCAGAGAACCAGGACGAATCCGAGGCCGAAACCGAGGCCGAAACCCAGGCCGAAACCGAGGCCGCACGCGCCGGCCGCGGCAGGGCCGTCAGCAGGGAGGCGACATACACGGACGAGTGCGAGATCACGCACGAGGGCCGGCGCGGCGACATCCGCGAGGAGGTCCGTCCCGGGTCCCGCGAAGGGATCCGTCAGCCGGTCCTCAAACGCGTCCGGGACAACACCCGGATGGGAACCGAGGAGGAGAACGGTGAAGAAGCCCGTCCGGGCGAACGGGCCCGCCAGGAGCTCTTCAGGACCCTCACCGACGACCGCGTCGCGTCCGACAGCTCCCTCACCGAGCTCGCCGAGGCGGCCGGATGGCCCCTCCCGCTGGCCGTGCGGGCCATCGTTCCGGCCACGCCCGGCGAGGCGCAGCAACTGGCGGGCGTCCTGGAGGACGCCCTTGTCGGGATGTTCGCGGGCCGGCCGTGCCTGCTGGTCCCGAGCCCTGAGCAGGATGACCGCGGACCGCTGGAGCATCTGCTGCGCGGCCGGTTCGCTGCAGTGGGACACACCGTCCCGATCCGGGACACGGCCTCTTCCCTGCGCTGGGCGCTGCGCCTGGCCGGTCTGACCCCCAGCCGACCCGGCATGGAACCCAGGGCCGTCTTCGTCGACGACCACCTCTCGACGCTGCTCCTGCTCCAGGACGAACCCCTGGCCCACGCCCTGGCCGCCCGCTGGCTGCGACCCCTCGCGGACTTGACCCCGCGGCAGAGCGAGCGGCTGGAGGTGACCCTGCTCGCCTGGCTCGAGGGCGGAGGTGCGCCCGAAGCGGCCAAGGCCCTCAGCGTGCACCCGCAGACCGTGCGGTACCGCATGCGCCAGCTGGAGAAGCTCTTCGGAACCGGACTGCGTGACCCGCGGACCCGGTTCGAACTGGAGATGGCCCTCCGCAGCCGCCGCCTGATGGCACAGGTGCGGCGTCAGCACTCCCGCGTGACCCGCAGGACGGCCCGGGTCATCCAAGCGGACTTCACCCCCCTCGTCGTCGGCCGCATGGCCCGCGTCAACGGACTCTGAACCCCCGAACCCCCAAACCCCCGTACAACCTCACCCCTGAACCCCCGAACCCACACCCCCTCTGAACAACCCCCGACCCGAACTCCGCACCACACCGGCCCGGCCCGGCCCCGTACCCACGGGGCCGGGCCGGGCCTCTTCACGCCCGCGCATACGGCCGGGGGCACGTCACCGTCGATCCGTTCGCCGGCGCGTGGTGGCCGACCGGGTGGCCGGGTGACCTGGTGAGCGGCAGGCGGCAGGCGGCGGTGTGCGGATGGCGGTTGTGCCGGCGTGGGCGGGCCGCGGACCGGGCGGGCGACGGGCCAGCGATGCCGCAGCCTCACCAGGGCTGCCCCGTACCGTGGCCGGACACACGAAAACGGTGTTGGTCCGAAGGGGCTTCGGACCAACACCGTTCCCGGGGCGGGCGCGGGGGAGAGAAGAGGGGAGCGCCCGCCCCGGGGGCGAAGGGGGTGAACCGGCCGTGAGCGTCAGCGGCAGTTGCGCCCGCTGTTGATGCAGTTGACGGCCCTGTTCATCAGGCCGTTCGACATCACGTTGATGAAGTCTCCGTGGTCGGTCACCGGCTTGTGCAGCTGCTCAGGGAAGCTGTCCACGGCGATCCGGGAGCCCGGCTGCACCCGGTACACGATGCGCTGCACCAGCTGCGGGATGGCGGTGAAGCCCTTCTGGCAGCGGCCGTTGCGGTCCGCGAAGGCCACGTGCGTGCGGTGGTTGGCGCTGTCGGTGTTCCGGCCGTCCCAGCAGCTCTGGAACGAGAAGGTGCGCACCACGTCGCTGCCCTTGGGGCAGATCGGGTACTTGTCCTTCAGCTGGCGGTTCTCGAATCCGGTGCAGCTCCACGACGCGTTGGCGTTGGCAGTGCCGTTGGTGAAGGCCTTGGCGTCACCGGTGATGATCCGCAGGAACCGCGGCATGGCCTTGACCTGGCCCTGGGGGCTGCCCTTGAAGGTGATCGTGACCTGCTTGGGCTTCAGGATCGTGCCGACGTTGCCGTCCTGCCCGCCGCCGGGCGCCTGCGCGTCCCGCTCGGCCCTGCCGTCCCGCAGCCGCAGGACGGGCCAGTAGTAGGTGGACTGGTCGCCGTTGCCGCAGGTGGTGCCGGCCCGGGCGAGGCTGCCGTTCGTGGAGAAGGCGTCCGTGGACACGTTGCCCACGTAGTCGTGCATGTGGTGGGCGCCGTTGGACACACCGGGGGCGACGATCACGTTGTCGGGGTTGAAGTGGCCGTTCTCGTTGCGGCCGCAGTTCACGCTGAAGGAGCCCTTGGAGGCGCCGTTCTGCGCCCGGGGCGCGCGGACGTTGGGGCGGACCTTGGTGATGTTGACGAAGTCGCTCTTCGCCGGGGCGCCCTTCTTGCCGGCCGCGGACGACTTGGCGTCCGAGGCCAGCGCCGCCGCTCCGCCTCCGCCGTCCTCCTCGGCCGGCGCCTTCTTCATCTGGCAGGAGCTCAGCGAGGCGATCTCCTTCGGGGGGTCACCGGCCCGGTCGATCGCGTCGGACATGACCTTGATGGTCTGTTCCCGCTTCTGCTTCAACTCGCCGAGCAGGGCGTTGCCCTGTGCCTGGCCGGAGGCGAGCCGTCGGTAGGCGTCGGCCACCTGGTCGTCCAGCTTGGCCAGGTTCGTGTCGACCTCGGCCTTGGCCTGCTCGGGTACGGCCGTGAGCTTCTCGCCCACGTCGGGGCAGTCGATGGTGGTCGTCAACTGTGCCTTGCGGCTGCCGTCCTGGCCCGCGGAGGCGTTGCCGGCGACGACGGCGACCCCGCCGCCGCCCAGCACGAGCGCGGAGACCACTCCCACGATCTTGGTCGACAATCGGGCGCGCTTGTGGCTCTTTGGACTCATGCGATCACTTCACTTCGTCGGTGGGACATTGTCGGAGAGCCCGTCGAAGTCGACCAGACCGGTGTCCTCCAGGACCGTGATGTGGTCCAGGACCGTGGCGTTGGCGGACGTGGCGAGGGCTCGCACCATGGAGTTGCGGGTCTGGGCTCGGATCCCGGCCAGCAGGGAGAACACCTTTCCGTGCGCCCGGCGCAACAGCTGGGTGAACAGCCGTTCGTACTCCTCCCCCTTGGCGCGGTTCAGCTGGCCCAACCAGTCCTGCTGCTGCGCGGAGGGCTGGTTGGGAAGGTCGATGCCGAGGGCCTGGCCGACCTGGATGGCCTGCCGGTCCAGGTCGGTGTGGCCGTCGACGAGGTGGTCCCCGGCCGTACGGATAGCGGGCCGCGTCCCGCGTTGCTGGGCCTGCCGCCCGGCGGGCAGCTCCCACAGCCCGGCGAGACGGACCTTGCGGACGAAGTCGCGGTCTGCGGCGGTCAGCGGCCCGTATGCCGTGCTTACCGTTCCCAGGCCGTCGTCGGCATCGGCCGGAACCGCCGCTGTGGCGGCCGTCGCCCGGCTGCCGAACTTGTCCACGGGGACCAGCAGGGCGATCAGGGTGAGCGCGAGCGCGGTGATGACGACACCGCTGGCGATCGAGTACCGGGTGGCCATCGACCAGCCTCGGGTGTTTCTCCGCTGCACTGACAGCAAAGTGCCTCCTTGCTCCGTGGGGCCGGGAGGTGGCGGGGCAGGGAGGTTCCGCAAGCGTGGTGCGGTGCGACACCCGCATTCCCGGGGGTGTCACCGGACGGTAGTGCCCGGCGCCACACCCCTGCCGGAGGACATCACCATCGGATAAACACTCCGGCGACTCCCGGAAAGGCTGATATCTTGCCGCGCTCCGCCCCTGTGCCCTCCGATGCAGGCGCCGCACGGCAGACGGCCGTTGCCGCCACGCGGTCGTGCGGAGAGACACGCGGCCACCCGTACCCGCGCGGTGACCGGCTCGGCCCCGGCCGGGAACGGCGCGCCGCCGCCCCCGCCGGGCCCGTCCCGGATCAGGCGGCCGAAGCCGCGAGCACCGCGGCGCGCGTCCCGCTCGGGGTCCGCCGACCCTGCGCGGCCTGGGCCACCTGGTCCGGTGCGGCTGTGTGAGGGTCCGTCAGGAGCGCCAGGAGCGAGGTGCGCGCCCGGGCCACCCGAGAGCGGACCGTGCCGATCGGGCAGCCGACCGCCTCGGCCGCCTCCGCGTAGGGGAGCCCCAGCAACTGTGTGAGCACGAAGGCCTCCCGGCGCTCGGCCGGGATCGCGGCCAGCAGTTCCGCCAGCGCGATGCCGTCCTCGAAACCCGGCACGTCGTACGGCTGGGCCTGTTCGGCGGCTGTCTGCCAGTCGCAGCGGTCCGACAGTCTCGGCCGTGCGGCGGCGTGGCGCAGGCTGTCCACCACGGTCCGCCGGGCTATGGACAGCAACCAGGTACGGGCGGAGGAGCGGCCCTCGAAGCGGTGCAGGCCGGCCAGCGCCCGCAGGAACACGTCCTGCGTGAGGTCGTCGGCGGCCTGGGCATCCGCGCTCAGATAGGCGACGTAGCGCCAGACATCGCGGTGGAGGGCGCGCACGAATCGGTCCGTCTTCGCGGGGTCGCCGTCCCGGGCGGCGAGTGCCAGCCGGGTCACCTCGGCATCGGAGTCCTCGGTGTGCCGGGCGGAACGCGCGCCGGCGGTACGGGACGGGGAGGTCGTCAGGGCAGGAGTCATCGCCAAAGGTCCTTATGTGCAAGGGGAGTCCGGTGCCGCGTGAGCGGGCGGGACCGGTGAAGGGCACGGCCTGCCGCAGGGCATGGCCGAGGGCCCGAGGCGCGGCATCCACGCGTGCATGCGGTGCACGAGGCGTGTCAGTTGTGTCAGGTGCGTGCGAGGCGTGCGAGGCGTGAGCGAGAGCCGTCGCGAACGCGGTCGCGGATGCCGGGGCGGCTCGGGTGACCAGCTGTCAGAGGACAGCGGTCGCTGTCGGCGGACCCCTCGATGTGATGGCGTGCACGAGGAACAGCTGCCGCGGTGCGCGCGTACGGCGCGCCCGGCGCACCCGCGGGCGCGGCCGGTGCGCGACCGCGGCCGGGCGCAGCAGCAGACACAGCGGGGTCCGCAGCCGGGCGGCCACGGCGCGCACCACGCGGAAGAGGGCGCGTTCGCCGTGGGCCAGCCACAGGCCGCACAGTACGGCGGCCAGCAGGTGGGCGAGCAGCATCCCGGCCGGGGACATGAGCACCATCGGCACGGCCGAGGCCTGGTGCCCACCGCCCGCCATGTGCACGGCGGCCGGTGCGGACAGGGCGTCGACCGTCCCGTGCCCGGCGTGGTGCGCGTGAAGGGCCGCTCCCGCAGGCACGGTTGTGGCCGGTGCGGCCGCCAGACCGACGGACGGAGCCGAGGACCGGGGCAGCGTCTGCGGGAGGGGCTGGGCGAGGGACTGGGCCAGGGAGAACCCCGAGTGCAGCACCGCCTGGACGGCGACGGCGGCCCCCGTGACGGCGAGGATGCCGCGCTCACGGTCCGCGAGGGACCAGGCCGTCGTCGCCGCCCCCGTGAACCCGAGGCAGAACGCCCACCAGGGCACCGCCGTACCCGACATGAGCAGGTGACCGGTGGCCGCGAGCAGCACGCAGAGGGCTGCGAACATCGCAGCCCGTAGGGCGCGTAAACAGCGGACCGGCTCCATGGCGGGGCTCATCCTCGCACCGGCCTCCCGAGCCGCACACCGGGGTACGCACTTCCGGACAAGTTTCCGCGAGCCGACCGTGTCACAGCCGGGCCGCCCGCCTCGTGTGGTGCAGGGCACAGCGGAGAACGGGAACCGGCCCGCTGCTCCACCCGACTGCCTACCCGGTCGGCCATGCGGTTCAACGTCCGGGGAAGGGAGACTTTGTGGCGTCGGAGGGAGCGGCGACGGCATCGCCGGCGGAGCAGGACGGCACCGGGGGACGGCGGCTGACGGCGCTCCTGACCTGCGCCATGGCGTTCTCGATGCTGCAACTGTTCCTCCTCGGGGCGCTCGGTCCGCGCCTCGTGGCGGAACTGGGCCTCACCCCGGCCCTGTTGGGTCTGACCACCACCATCGGTTTCGGAACCGCCGCCGTGCTCTCCCCGGCGGGCGGCCGGATCGTGGACCGGATCGGGCCCCGGCGCTCACTCGTCGTGCTCCTCCTCCTGTCCGCCGCGGCGCTCGCCCTGATCGGCGCCGCCCCGGGTGCCGGCCTGCTGCTGGGCGCCGTCGCACTCGGGGGCGTACCGCAGGCGCTCGCCAACCCGGCCACCAACAAAGCCGTGCTGCGCGCCGTTCCGCCCGCCCGGAGGGGCGCCGTCACCGGCCTCAAGCAGTCCGGTGTGCAACTGGGCGCCTTTGCGGCGGGGGCTCCGCTGGCGGCCCTGGCAGGCGGCATCGGTTGGCGCGGCGCGGTCTGGACGGGCGCGGCGGCGGCGCTGCTCACCGGACTGTGGGCGCTGCGGGTCCTTCCCGCGGACCCTTCGCCGCCACCGGCCGGCCCGCGGCCTTCGTTCGCCCCGCGCGGGATGGTGGCCTGGCTGGCCGCCTTTTCGCTGTTCCTCGGTGCGGGAATCGCCTCCGTGAACACCTACCTCGCCCTCTTCGGCGCGCAACGCCTGGGCATGGGGCCGACGGCGGCGGGCGCCCTGGTCGCCGTACTGGGTGTGGCCGGCATCGCCGGCCGGGTGGGCTGGTCCAGGGCGGCCCGGCCCGGCCGCGCCGAATGGCTCCCCGGCTGGCTCGCGTGCGGCGCGCTGGGCGCGGCCGCCCTGCTGGGGGCCGCACTCGTGGCGGGCCCGCTGGTGTGGGTCGGCGCCGTCGCCGTAGGGGTGTTCGCCGTCTCGGGCAACGCCGTCTCGATGGTGCTGGTCCTCCAGCGGGCCGCCCCCGGACGGGCCGGACAGGACTCCGCGCTGGTCGCGTCCGGCTTCTTCGCCGGATTCGCGCTGGGCCCGCCGCTGTTCGGGCTGCTCGCGCAGAACGGACGCTACGGACCGGGCTGGCTCCTGGTGGCGGCGGAGTTCGCGGCGGCCGCGGCCGTCGCGCTCCTCTGGGCGGTACGGGACCGGCGCGGAGGTGCGGTGTGAGCGCGCGGACCGGCCGGGCACTGGCGGCGGTCATGGAGCGGGTGGCGGTGACCGGGTCCGAGGTGGGGGTGCGCTTCCCGCTGTACGCGGATCCCGCCGACGGGCGGTGGACCACGACCGGCCGCGGCTCGTGGACCGGGGGCTTCTGGGCCGGACTGCTGTGGCTGAGGGCGCGGTACACCGGAGCCGGTCCCGACCGGCGGGCCGCCGCGGCCTGCACGGCCCGCCTCGAACCGTGGATCGGGGCCGACACCGCCACGCGGGGCCTCATCTTCTGGTACGGGACCGCTGCGGCCGGCGACGACGCGGAGGCCGCTGCCCTGCGCGACCGGGCGGCCGGTGCCTGCCGCTCGGCCTGTGACCCGGAACTCGGAATCCTGCCCTGGGGCAACGCCCTGGGCGGCCCCCGCCTGCTCGCCCGCGTGGACGCCGTACCCGGCACCGTGCCGCTCCTCGCCGGCGCCGGAGCGGACGGGGCGGCCGCGGCGGCGTCCCACCTCCAGCGGCACCTGGACCTCTGCCTCGGCAGGCCGGGCGACGGGGCACCGTGGTTCCGGCCCGCCCTGGGCTTCGACGCGGCCACCGGCCGGTGGCGGCCCTGTGCGGAGCCGTTGCCCGGCTGGAGCCGGGGCCCGGCCTGGCTGCTCCTGGCGGTCGCCGACGCCCTGCTCCGGCCGGCCGTCGCGACGGCCGGCTCCGCCCAGTTGACCGATGCGGCCGCCCTGCTGGTCGAGCGCGGTGGGCTGCTGACCGGGTGCCCGGTTCCGCCGGCCGACTCCGACCGCCCGGACGGCCCCCTCGACACCTCGGCCGCAGCGATCACGGCGGTCGCCCTGCTGAAACTGTCCCGCACGCCGGGCCCTCGCGCGGACCAGTACGCCCTTCGCGCCGGGGAGATCCTCGACCACCTCACCCGGTCCCACCTCACCGGGGACGACGGCCCCCGCCCGGCCGGCATGCTGCTGGACGGCTGCTACGACGCAGCGCACCACCTCGCGGTCCGCCACGAACTCGTCTGGGGCGACTTCTTCCTGGCCCTCGCCCTGTCCGCCCTCCACGGCCTCGTGGACATCACCCAGGTCTGAGGACGCGCGGCCAGGAGGACCGTGATCCCCTGCACGGACCAGAAGCCCCCGGCCGGGCGGGCCGCGCCCGGAACCCCCGCCGCCGCGGTGTCCCAGCGACCGCTGCGCGCGGCCGGTCAAGCCCGGGTTACGGCCCCCGGGCCTGCCCGCCGTGGTACCTGATGGCCTGAGCCCCGTTCGCCGAGCCCGGTGGGCGGCCGGGGCCGAGCTCCTGCGCGGAACGCTGTGAGCCGGCGCTGACCGGCCGGGCGGGCTACCTCGGCGGCCCGTAGGTGCGCAGGACGCGGCGGGCCACCGAGGTGATGTGGAGTTCGTCCGGGCCGTCGAGGATGCGGGCGGCGCGGCCCGTGCGGAAGAGGGACGGGAGTGCCGTGTCCGGGCCGAGACCGGCGGCCCCGTGGATCTGGATGGCGGAGTCGGCAACCTGCTGGAGCATGCGCGCGGCGGCGACCTTGGCCAGCCCCACTTCCGTGCGCGCGTCCCGTCCGGCGGCGACGAGCGCCACCGCCTCCCGGACGAGGGGCCGGGTGGTGCGCAGGGCGAGCAAGGCGTCGAAGACGTGGGCCTGCACCAGCTGCTGGTCGGCGAGCGGCCCGCGGGATCCGCCGTGCGTGGCGGCCCGTTCGCACATCAGGTCGAAGGCCCGTTGGGCCTGGCCGAGCCAGCGCAGGCAGCGCAGCGTCCGGCCGAGCTGCAGCCGCTCGCCGGCGATGGCCAGGGCATCGCCGGGCTCCCCGAGGAGGTGGTCGGCCGGCACCCGCACCCCGTCGAGGGCGATCTCGTACTGACCCGGGGCGCCCAGCACGGGGAGTTCGCGCACCACGCGGAAGCCGGCGGAGCCGGTGGGCACGAGCAGCAGCGACAGCCCCTCGCGGTCTCCGGACACCCCGGACGTACGGGCCATCACCGTCACCAGGTCGGCGCCGGCCACGCCCGAGGTGAACCACTTGCGGCCGGTGACCAGCCAGCCGCCGTCCGGATGCCGTTCGGCGCGGGTGGCGGTCCGCGACGGGTCGGTGCCGGGCACCCCCGGCTCCGTCATGGCATAGCAGGTGCGCATCTCCCCGGAGACGAGCCGCGCCAGGTACGCCGCGCGCACCCCCGGCCGCCCGTACCGCGCCAGCATCGTCACGTCGAGCAGCGGGGCGGATCCCAGTGCCGCGGGGCCGTGGTCGCTGGCGCCCTCGGCCTCGGCCAGCCCGGCGTAGGCCGCGAAGGACAGCCCGCCGCCGCCCAGCCCGGCCGGGAGCGGCAGGGCCCACAGCCCCTCGGCCCGAGCCTCGGCGCGCAGTGCCGCCAGGGCCTCGGCGGCCCCGGGCCCGCCCCTGTCCAGCACGGGCTCCCGGGGGAACACCCGGTCCCGGACGAATCGGGCGACCGCTTCCACCGGCGCGTCTGCGCCCGGATCCCGTTCCGCCACTCCGGCGCCGTCCGTGCGGGGATCTTCCACTGTGTGCCTCCTCCTGTCCGGGAACTTCCCGTGCTGGTGCGGACTTCCGAAACGCTGCGCGAGCTGCCGCCAACTCGCGGGAACTCGCACGAACGGCCGACCGACTCCCTGTTCGTGGAACTGGTCGGGCGCCGATGCTCCCGGGTTCCCGCATCCCGCAAGACCCGGGCCGCGGCCACCGCCGCAGCCAGGAGAGGAGAGGCATGGCGTCACCAGCAACCACGCAGACGGTCCGGCCGCTCGACGCACTGTGCTTCGACGCCTCGGGGCCGCCGCAGATCGCAAGCGTCGTCACTGATCACCTGCGGCTGCTCGGCGCGCGGACGGTCCGCCCCGGCCCGGCCGGTGACGGCGACGCGCCCGCCGCCGGCACCACGCTCACCGGCGGCGGCTTCGCGCCGGCGCACGCCACCGCCACCTGGGCGGACCCGGTGAGCGGGCTCGCCGACGAGGCCACGGTGCAGGCCGCCACCGGGATGATGGCCGTGCACGGGCGGCGTGACGGCACCCCACGCGGACTCGCCGTCGACTACGCCGCCACGGCCACCGCCGTCCTCACGGTGCAGGGCCTGCTCGCCGACCTCGTGGGCCAGGCCCGGGGCGGCCCCGCCGCCCAGGTCGCCACCGGCGCGGACCGGGCCGGACTGCTCGCCGTGTCCCAGTACCTCGCGGCGGCCGGCGCCGACGAGGGCGAGGCGGCCGACATCGCCCCCGGCGGACCGCCGTTCACCTCCGCCGACGGGATCCTCTTCGAACTGGAGACGCTCGACCCGGGTGCCTGGGCCGCCTTCTGGAAGGCTCTGGAGGCACCCGCGGACGCCTTCAGGACAGGCTGGCGACCCTTCCAGTTCCGCTACGCCACCGCCTGCGCCCCGCTGCCGGCGGCCCTCCACACCACCACGCGGTCCCACGGCTGGGACCGGATCCGCCGGGCCGCGGCCGCCTCCGGAGCGCAGGTGTGCGCACTGCGCTCCCTCGCGGACCGGGCCGCGGAGCACGACGGGGCCGCACCCTGGTTGCTGACCCCGACGAAGGGCGGGGCTGTGCCCGGCGGACCCGGCCGCGCGTCCGGCCCGGCAGCCGGCCGGCCCCTCGCGGGGCTCACCGTGCTGGAGGCGGGCCGCCGCATCCAGGCACCGCTCGCCGCGCACCTGCTCGGGCTGCTGGGCGCAGAGGTGATCCGCATCGAACCGCCGGGTGGCGACCCGCTGCGCGGCATGCCACCCACCTGCTCCGGGATCTCCGCCCGCTGGCTCGCGCTCAACCGCGGCAAACGGGCCGTCGAGATCGACATCAAAGCGGCGGCGGACCGCGGCCGGCTGCGGGACATGGCGGCGCACGCCGACGTCTTCCTGCACAACTGGGCGCCGGGCAAGGCCGCCTCCCTCGGCCTCGACGCCGACGACCTCGGGGCGGTCAACCCCGCGCTCGTCCACGCGTACACCAGCGGTTGGGCCGGTCGGCTCGACGACGCCCCCATGGGCACGGACTTCATGGTCCAGGCCCGTACGGGAGTCGGCGAGGCCGCCCGGCCCGAGGGCGAGGTCCCCGCGCCCTCGCTGATGACCCTCCTCGACGTCCTCGGCGGACTGCTGGGTGCCGAGGCGATCCTCGCCGGACTGCTGCTGCGCGAACGCACCGGCCGCGGCGTACGGGTCGAATCCTCCCTGCTCGGAGCAGCCGACACCCTCACCGGCCCGGCCCTGCGCCGGGCGGCCCGTGGCCAGAGCCCCCGGCGCCCGGCCGGCTTCCGCCACCCCCTGGCCACGGCCGACGGCTGGATCGCCCCCGCCGACGCCGACGCCCGCGCCGCGGCCCGCCACGACCTGCGTGACCTGCCCACGACGGAGGCTCTGTCCCGGCTGTACCGGAACGGCCTGACCGCGGCCGCCGTCACCACCGAACTGTCCGGCCTGCACCACGACCCGCGCTTCGCCGGCACCCTCACCCGCGACGCGCACGGCGCCCCCGCAGTCCCCGACCCCTGGAGCTTCGCATGACCGCCGACAGCCTCGTCCTGCGCGACCTGCTGCCCGCCGAACTCCGCCGTTCCTGGGTTGTCGACGGCACCTGCCCCGACCTGGACCTCTACAGCCTCTTCCGCGCCCGCCAGATCGCCGACCTGCACCGCACCGCCGTCATCGACGCCAAGGGCAAGCTGTGCTACACCGCCCTCGACCGCAAGGTCCGGTGCCTGGCCACCGGCCTGAGGGAGCTCGGGATCGGCCCGGGCGACGTGGTCGGCGTCCAACTGCCCGACGGGCGCGGCGCCGTCATCGCCGACCTGGCACTGGCCGCCCTCGGCGCGGTCTCGCTGCCCTTCCCCGTGGGCCGGGGAGTCCTGGAGGCGGAGTGCCTGCTGCGCCGTGCCGAGGCCGTCGCCGTCATCGCGGCGACCGAGCACCGCGGGCAGCGGCACGCGGCCGATCTGCGCACGCTTGCCGGGGCACTTCCGCGCCTGCGTCACGTGATCGCCGCCGGGCGACCGGACACCACACCCGAAGGAACGATTCCGCTGGCGGAGCTGCTGCGCCGCGACCCCGGCGGGTTCGTGCCGGCCCGTCCCGACCCCGAAGGCGCCGCGCGCATCCTGGTGTCCTCCGGTTCCGAGGCGGAACCCAAGATGATCGCGTACTCGCACAACGCGCTGGCCGGGGGCCGCGGCAACTTCCTGGCCTCCCTGATGCCCGACGGGACCCCGCCGCGCTGTCTCTTCCTGGTTCCGCTGGCCTCCGCCTTCGGCTCCAACGGCACCGCGGTCACCCTGGCCCGGCACGGCGGCACCCTGGTACTGCTCGACCACTTCAGCGCCGACGCCGCGCTGGCGGCCCTGCGCGAACACCGGCCGACGCACGTCCTCGGCGTACCCACCATGGTCCGCATGATGCTCGAACGGCTCGACGAGACAGGGGAGGAACCACCTTCCCCCACCGCCCTGGTCCTCGGCGGGGCGCCGCTGGACGGGACCACGGCGGCCGCCGCGGCGCGCGCCTTCGGCTGCTCCGTCGTCAACCTCTACGGTTCCGCGGACGGCGTGAACTGCCATACCGGGCTCGGCAGCGCGGTGCCGCCCACCGACGGTTCCGGCGTCGTCGCGGGCCACCCCGACCCCCGGGTCGCCGAGATCCGCATCGCCGATCCCGACACCCTTGAGCCCCTCCCCGACGGTTCCGTCGGGGAGATCGTCTCGCGCGGCCCGATGACCCCGCTGTGTTACGTCGGCGCCCCCGAGCTGGACGCCCGCTACCGCACGCCCGACGGCTGGGTCCGCACCGGGGACCTGGGCTACCTCGACAGCGAGAGCGTCCTGCACGTCGTCGGCCGTCTCAAGGACGTCGTCATCCGCGGCGGGGCCAACATCAGCCCGGCCGAGGTGGAACGCGAACTCACCGCGCACCCCCAGGTCCGCGACGTGGCCTGCGTCGGTGTACCCGACCCGCTGATGGGGGAGCGGCTCGCGGCCTGCGTCGTGGCCCGAGGGACCCAGGCCCCCACCCTCGCCTCCCTCGGCAAGCATCTGACGGGGCGCGGTCTGGAGCGGCGCAAGCACCCCGAGCAGCTCCTCGTCGTCGCGGAGCTGCCCCTGACGGCGGCCGGCAAACCGGACCGCGCGGCCCTGCGCAAGCGCCTGGCCGAGAGCCGGGCACTCGTGTAGACGGGCCGTGGTCCGCCCCGGACGGCATGATCGCCGCATGGAGCTCTGGCATCGGGAACCGGCACAGGACGCCGCACGCTGGGCCGCCCTGACGCGGCCCGGCGTGCGGCTCGCCGCCGAGGACTTCGCCGCCGAGAACGGTGAGGGGGACGCGGCCGAGCGAGCGACGGCGGCCCGGGCTGGGCGGGCCACCCCGACGACGCCGGACCGGCCACCCGCCGGCCCGGAGCCCTGGTGTGGCTGATCCGTCAGCAGGACCTGAAACGGGGCGATCTCGAAGCCGCCGTGCTCGTGCCCCGGTTCTGAGGCGGCCTTCCGGGAGGGCCGGTCCGGCGCACAGAGCCTCCGCCATCTTGAAATGGCAGGTTCAGGGGCTGGTGTGACGGTCCCTCGGGGAAGTCGGTGGGAGCCCGCGGGAAGGATCAGCCGCCGGTGATGGGCACGGGTGCCGCTGCCAACGGCCACCGCGGGCAGCCCGGTCATGCCCGTTCCCAGCCGCTCCGAGGGGCAGCGCTCCTGGTCACGGCCGGGCGGTGCAGCAGCGGGCAGGCAGGTGACCGATTGATCCGCTGCGGGCGCCCTGAGCGCCGCAGATCTTGTCCTCAGCTTGCCGTTTAACCTCATGGCCAGTTCGCGCCTACTGTAGGCGCGTGAATGACATCAACACCGAAACCCTTGGGTGGGACCTCATCGGCTGGGACAGCGACGAGCAAGCCGCACATGTCACTGGCCTCAACCGAGTTGAGATTCTGAGGATCAGGGACCTGTTCCCCGGCCGGGACGACGACTTCCTTGAGACTGCGGTCTACGAGGTGCCGCCCGCGCTGTACTCGGCGATGCGGAGTGCCATCCCGCGCTTGGAGTTCCGTGAGGGGCTGGAATACCAGATCGGTGGATTCCTCCTATCAGTCTGAGCTTGCCGACCGGCCCGTGCGTCGGGGCTTCGTGCCGACTTTGTGGTGTGCGGGTCGGGTGTAGGACTCGCCCGTCGCGAGGACGAGTCCGACGTCGTCATGCGGAACTGGTCGCCGGTTCTTCGAGCCGGGAGGGCGGCCGGGGCCGGGGCTGGTGGGTTTCGGTGCACGGGCTGGCGTGACCGTCTTCGCGTGCAGGTTCCTGAACCCCCGGCGGACTCGGGCGGGGGTGAGTCTGTTCGGTTCGGCCGGCCGCTCCCAGGGCCGGCGCAGGTCCCGCGTGAGCGGGCGGGCGAGGCGAAGTTGGGCGTTGATCCCGGAGTACAGGGCGCTGTGCCCGCGTCGGTGTTCCGGCGCGAGCGCCAGGTCCACGAGGGTCCGGACCGGTCCGTCGGTGCACAGCAGCGCGTCGCACAAGTCGAACAAGGCATCCGCCCGCGACGTCAGGCACTCATACAGTTCAGACCGGAACTCCGACAACTTCGACAACGCGTCTCGTTTGACGCTGTGCTCGACCAGTCCCACTCTCCCGGCCTCCGTACTACATCGACCCTGTGCACAGGATCGGAGCCCAGCCTCGCGCACGTCCGGTGAACGGGGGAAACTCCGAACAAGTTCGAGCCCAGTTCGACGCCGGTGGATAAACGACAAGGTCAGACGGGGCGGATGTGTGGAAGACGGAGGATCGGGCTGCGCCCGGCAGCGTGAAGACGCGCTGCTGAGTGGGTGAACGGCGCAGGTGGGGCCCGGCGCGGTACCGGAGTGCGGGAAGGATCTCGCGAGGGACGACCGGAGCCATTGCGCTCTGGGTACCGGGGGACCACTGAGGAAGAGGTAGTCGATGCTTGGTCATCAGCGTCCGTCGCGCTGCCGCAGGGCCGTACTGCTCGGCGGTGCCCTGGCCGCCGCTCTGGCACTTGCTCCCGTCACCGCCCATGCCGGCCCCCCGCCGTCCGCCGGTGGCGACGGTCTCGTCCCCGCCGTGCAGTCCTGGGGCACCAACGTCTCCGGGCAGCTCGGTGACGCCACTACCGCCGGCCGACAGAGTCCGATCACGGTCGCCGGGATCAGCAGCGTCACCGGCCTCGGCGCCGGCCCCGAGGCCAACCACGGGCTGGCCGTCCTGCCCAACCGCACCGTGAAGGCCTGGGGTCTCAACGACTTCGGGCAGCTCGGCGACGGCACCACCGTCAGCCACTCGACTCCCGGCACCGTCCCCGGCATCACCGCCGCCACCCAGGCCGCCGCCGGCGCCTTCCACAGCCTGGCGGTGCTGAAGGACGGCACCGTCAAGGCCTGGGGTCTCAACCTCTTCGGGCAACTCGGCGACGCCAGCACCACCAACAGCGCCACCCCCGTCACCGTGTCCGGCCTCAGCGACGCGGTCGCGGTCGCCGCCGGCGGCTCGCACAGCTTGGCGGTACTGAAGGACGGCACCGTCAAAGCGTGGGGCTCCAACGCCGACGGGCAGCTCGGTGACGGCAGCACCACCAGCAGCACCACCCCCGTCACTGTGTCCGGCCTGACGGGCGCGGTGGCTGTTGCCGCTGGTAGCTCGCACAGCCTGGCGGTGCTGAAGGACGGCACCGTCAAGGCCTGGGGCTTTAACCTCTTCGGGCAGCTCGGTGACGGCACTACCACCAACAGCACCACCCCCGTCACTGTGTCCGGCCTGACGGGCGCGGTGGCTGTTGCCGCCGGTAGCTCCCACAGCCTGGCACTTCTCAGGAACGGAACCGTCAAGGCCTGGGGAGCCAACAGCGACGGCCAGCTCGGAGACGGCACCACCACCGGCAGCACCACTGCGGTCTCCGTGTCCGGTCTGACAGGCGCAGTCGCCATCACCGCCGGCGGCCACCACAGCCTCACCGTCACGCGCGGCCCCTGGAAGCAGCGCCGGTGCACCGGCACCACCCTCTACACCTGGGGTGACAACAGCGACGGCCAGCTCGGAGACGGCACCACGACCGACCGCACCAGCCCGACTCCCATCGCCACCGGACTGACCACCATCACCCACCTCGCCGCCGGGCGGAACCACAGCCTCGCCGCCGGCGACCGCCCCGGCGGGCGTTGCCAGCACTGACCACACCACCCCCCACCTCACCTGCTCCAGTGCAGAGCCGAAGTCGGCGGGCTACGGCAGCCGTCCCCACCGGGTGGGGACGGCTGATCTGGATCTTCCGGCCCGGCCACCCGACGAACCTCGAAGTCAACCGCTGACGGATGATCTGCACCGAAGACTTCCGCCGACGACCAGCGTGAGCACCCGGACACCGGTCACACCACCCCTTTGACCAGCAACTTCAAGGTGTCGAATGCCAACGGCACGCCACGGCACGGCACCGCCCTGCCCGGCGGCGGGGGAGGGGCCCCTTGCACCCGGCCCCTCCCGCACCCCGTGGGGTCAGGGGGTGCTCATGGCCTTCTTCAGCTCCGCCGCCGCGTTGCGGTAGACCGGTATCAGGTCGAGGTCGTCCCCCGGGTAGTTGACGATCTCCACCTGCTTGGCGCCGGAGTCCGGCAGGACCGCTCCGGTCGTCATGTGCGCGTTGTCGAGCACCATCGACGGCTTCTTCGCGGCGAGTTCGGCGAGTTGCGCCGGGGTCACCGCTTCCGGCCCGTACGTGCCCACTGTGGTGGCGCCCGCGAGCTTCGCCGACCAGGCGGTGAAGACCTGGGTCACGACGGACGGGCTGCCGCCGCCGGGCCAGGCCGCCCGGAGGTCCTGGTTCAGCTTCGCGTACTCGGCGTCGAAGCCGGCCTTCCACGCTGCGGCGGCGTCCGCCGTGCCGAACAGGCCGGCCAGACGGCCGACTTCGGCGGAGACCTTGGCGGGGTCGTTGTCGAGCTCCACCTCCACGAGCTTCGCCTTGGAGCCCGCCGCCTCCTTGATCTTCGCGGCGTACGGTTCGAAGGGGGCGTACAACACGAAGTCGGCCTTGGCCACGGCAGCGAGGTCCGAGGGCTTGGGATCGTAGTCAGGGGCGTGGTGCACGGACTGCGGCACGATGACCTTGATGTCCTCGGCGCCGGCGGCCTTGGCGAAGGCCCCCTCCCAGGTGGTCGTGACCACCACGGACGGCTTGCCGGTACGAGGCTGCTCCTGGCCCTCGCCGGACGTGGACGAGTCGTCGTTCCCGCAGCCGGCGGTCAGGAGGAGGGCCGCGCTCAGTGCGAGGACGGCAGGGATGCGGACGCGGGTGCGCGCCATGAGCTGATTCTCCGTTCGGGTATGAAATGCACCGCGAGGACCAGCGCCCCCGCGGTCAGGACGAGGACCGGGCCGGGCGGCCAGTCCAGCCACAGGGCCAGAAGGAACCCCGTCAGGTTCACCGTGACGCCGATGCCGACCGCCCACAGGGTGATCGACTTCAGCGAGCTGCCCAGGCGGCGCGCGGCGAGTGCGGGCAGCAGGGTCAGCGCGTCGACGAGCAGCGCGCCGGTGAGTTTGATGGCCCCGGCGACCGCGACGGCGACCAGGACCAGGAGTGCGGCCGTCAGGGCCCGCACCGGAACTCCGGAACACAGGGCGAGCTCGCGGTCGTACAGCAGCAGGCCGATCTCGCGCCGCCGCCACCAGAACAGGCCGGGCACGGCCGCGGCGAGGACACCGAGGACGACGAGGTCGGGCGTGCCGACCGACAGGATCGACCCCCACAGCAGGGCGAAGGCGCCGGAGGCGTTGACGCCCGACACGGCGAGCAGCAGCAGCGCCGCCGCGATGGCCAGGCTCATCAGCAGCCCCATCGCCCCCGAGAGGCCGTCGGGGGTGCGGGCGAGCGGGGCCACGCCCGCACCGGCCAGCGCGCACGCGACCAACGCGCACAGCATGGGGTCAAGCCCGGTGAGTAGGCCCACGGCGATGCCCAGCAGAGCCACGTGCATCATCGCGAACCGGACCGGCATGATGTCCAGGCCGACGATGACCACGCCGATGACCGGCAGTCCGACCGCCGCCAGCAGCAGGGCCGCCCCTGCTCGCTGCACGGGCAGCAGTTGGAGGAGTTCGCCGAGGTCGGCGGTGGCCAGGGTGGTCACCGGACCTCCCGGAGCCGGCCCGCTGCCATCTCCAGCACGCGGTCGCAGCGCTGCGCCAAGGTCCGGTCGTGCGTCACCACGATCAGTGTCACCGGCAGTGAGGTGAGGACGTCGGCGGCCTCCGCCTGCCCGTCGAAGTCAAGGGCGGCCGTCGGCTCGTCCGCAAGGAGCAGTTCGGCGCCCGCGGCCACACACCCGATCGCCCGGGCCAGGTACATGCGTTGCAGCTGTCCTCCGGACAGGGTGTGCAGAGGCCTGCCGGTCAGCGCGCCCACCCCGAGCCGGTCCGCGGCCTCGGCCGCTTCCGCCGGGGCGTTGCTGCCGGCCAGCAGTTCGGTGCCCAGCAGCGGGAAGCGTCCCGCTGCCGGCTTCTGGGGGATCCAGGCACAGGCCCGCCGCCGCCACGCCCACTCGGCGGGGGAGCGGCCCTCCCGACCGCCGACCAGGATCGAGCCGGACGTCTGGCGGTGCAGGCCGAGGACGGCACGCAGGAGGGTGGATTTGCCCGAGCCGTTGGTACCGGTCAGCGCCACGCGTTCACCGGCGGCGATCTCCAGGTCCACGTCGGCGACGGCCTCCACCCGGCCGTGCCGGCAGACGACTCCCCGCATGCGCACGTCCAGTCCGCCCATCACACGCCCTTCGATCGTCCTCGGCCGCGCGGGACGGCGCGGTCGCGCCTCCCACGTGCCAGTAGTCGGACGAGGGTCGTCCGGGGTTCCCGCCGAGCGGGACGGATTGCGCCCGGTCCCGCCGCGGAGCGGACGGCTCAGGCCGGTACCTCCTGGAGGTTCAGCTGCCAGGACACCCCGAAGCGGTCGTTCACCCAGCCGAAGCGGGCGCTGAAGCCGTACGAGCCCACGGGCATCAGCTCCTGACCCCGGTCGGCGAGGGCCGTGTAGAGCCGGTCCAGCTCGGCGGCGGACTCGCACTCCACGAAGAGCGAAACCGCCGGGGTGAAGCCGAACTCGTGCCTGACATGGCTGTCGATGCACATGAACCGCTGCCCGGCGAGCGCGAAGGTGGCGCGCAGCACGGTGCCCTCCTCGCCCGGGCCGTCGGCGCCGTAGCGGGTGAGGTCGATGACCTCGGAGCCGTCGAAGAGGGAGGTGTAGAAGGTCAGCGCCTCCTCCGCCCTGCCCTCGAACATCAGGAACGTGGTGATCTTCTGTGGTGCCGAGGCCATCGAGCCGGTCCTCCGGGTGAGGTGTGGGGGTGGGGGACGAGCGGTGACGAGATGAGGGAAGGAGGCGACTCTATGTCCTTCGTCAAGGCTTTCGTCGGGTTTGAGGTGATTCGGTCGTGCTGGGGTCGTGCGGCGAGCCCGATGCCCAGGGGGACGCGGCGTGCGGAGAAGGTGCCGTCGCGGAGCACGGCGAACGGGACGCGGATGCGTCGGCGGGTGCGGCGGAGGAGACACGGTGAGCGGCGGTGGGCCGCCGGCGTGCTCGCGCACCCACGTCCTACAGAGCGGGCACCGGGTCCGTCCCGCCGAACCGGGGACGTCCCACGGTATCCGTTGGCATCATGGCCCTGCCAGGAGGTCCCGACGGGGTGGGGTGGCGGCCCGGGTGAAATTCGTCCGGCTCGCCGAGTTCCTCCGCCACAACGCCGTCAACCTGCGGGTGCGCCTGCACGATGAGGGCGCGATCCTGATGAAGTCCACGGCCGAGTTGCGCGGACTCCTCGAACGGAGCCAGTCCACCCAGGACCAGCTGCGCGCCAGCGCCGACGCGATCCGCGACATCGTCGGCGGCAGGATCCTCGACATCGAGAACGAACTGCAGCTCAAGTTCAGCGAGTTCCTGACCGGCATCAGCCGCGAGATCGCCGACTGGCATGTCACGAGCGGCCCGGCCGGCTGACCCGGGCCGTACGGTCCTACACCAAGGGCGGCCGCGTCGCCGCCCAGCACGCGCTGATGGACGCGTACACCGTCCAGTTGCAGGAGCGCATGCAGGTGTTCTGCGCCGATGACCTCGACCGGCTCATCGAGCAGCGCCAGGCCGACCTGGTGCGCCAGCTCGAACCGCTGATCAGGGCGCACGCCAGCCTCCTCGACAAGCTCCGCGCCGAGCTCACCGGCACGCAGTCCGTACGCGACCAGGACCACCTGCTCTACACGCTGGCCATCGCGGCGGGCAAGGGCATCGGGCGCGACGCGCGCCGCCGCGGTGACGACGTACCGCTGCTGTTCCGGCCCAGGTCGCTCATGGCGATCGGTGCGGGAGGCGGCGCGGCCGTCGGAGCGCTGATGGCCTCGGGGGCGGTCATCTTCGGCAACGGCAAGCTCCAGTCACGTGCGGCGGAGGAGTGCTCCGACCACGTGAAGGACTCGGCGGCGCTGACCGCCCGCCAGTACGCCGACAGCCGTGCCGCGGACCTGCGTTCCGTGTGGGGCGGAATCAGCGAAACACTCCACCTCCAGCTCCAGGACCTCATCGGGATCGTCCAGCGCACCATCGAGGAGTCCCGGACGGACGAGCAGGCCAAGGCACGGACGCGGGACAAGCTCTACGCGTTCGAGCAGCGGATCACCGAGGTCGAGCAGCACATCGCGACCTTCCTGCAGCCGTTCGTCTCCGAGGGCGAACGCGAGTAGGCGTAGCCGGGAGGGGCGTCCGGGGGCCGAGGCCGGGGGCGGCACCCGGCCGTGCCATGGAGACGGCGGCCTACACCGGGTGTCCGTCGGCGTCCGTGTGGTCCTTCTGGGTGGAGAACTTGTTCAGGAACACGTCGTACCTGCCGTCGGGCCGGCGGGTCAGGGTCGCGCCGTCCTGCCAGACGCCGTTCTCGGGCCACCACTGGCTGCCGGCCGGGTCGCCCTGGTTCTGGTGGATGTTGTGCACGCCCAGGCCGGTGTCGAAGGGTTCCCCGAAGACCAGGACGGGCCGTCCGACGACGAGCATCGGCTCAAGGGCGAGCGCGGCCTGCAGATTGGTGCCCGAGGTCCAGGGCCGCGGGCACCCCAGCAGCCGTTCGAGGAGCTTCCGCACCCGCTCGGGCAGCCACGGGGGCAACGGCGGGCCGCCCCGCAACGCCGGATGCCGGATGTAGTCGAGGGCGCCGGACCCGGCCGTGGGGGCGAGGTCGTGGAACCCGGGCGCCAGCACGGCCACCGGGCCGAGCGCGGCGGCGTCCACCGTGAGCACTTTCCACTGCACGCCGGTCGCCGAGTCGTGGCTGTCCACGTCGACGGCGCACCTGTAGCGTCCGTCCGGCGCGTCCACCCGGAGATTGACGTGGAACCAGGCCCCTTCGGTGTCGGGGGTGTCCCGGAAGTACTCGTGCAGGGTGCCGGACAGCACCCCGTAGCGCGCGAAGGGCATGTTCCCCAGTGAAGCACCCGGGGCGCCGCGGCGGGCGCGGCGACGCGCGCCCCCGGCAGGGGTCGGCCCGGTCCGGACGGGCGAGGGCTGGCGACGGCAACCCGTCGCGCGGGCGGGGCCGTTGCACCGCCCGCTCCCGCGCGGCCTCCGCCGTCCGCAGGGAGCAGGGTCAGCGGCGGGCCGGGAGCATGTCGTAGGTGACCCACATGGTGCGCGCGGCCACCTGGTCGTACTTGGCCCGTGCCCGGTGGTTGTCGTCCGCGGTGATCCAGCGGACCACGCTCCAGCCGCGCGCGGCGGCGAGCTCGCGCAGCGCGCCGAGCAGCAGGTCGGCGGCGCCCGAACCGCGGTGCTCCGGTGCCACGAACAGGTCGTCGAGGAAGCAGCCGACCGTCGCCGACAGGGGCCGGGCGAACGGACGGTAGTGGGCCAGGCCGAGGAGGCGTCCCGCGCCGTCCTCCGCCACCAGCGCGCCGACCTCGTGTTCGGGGTCGTTCACCCACGCCCACACCGTGGCGGCCGCCTCATCGGTCTGCTCGACCGCGTAGAAGTCGGCGTAACCGCGGTACAGGACACGCCACTGCGCGAAGTCCCCGGGCTGTGCGGCGCGCACGGTGATGTCGGTCATGGGCTGGACTCCGGTGTTCGAAGGGGGCCGGGACGGGGCGGACCGCTCGGATTCCGCACGGTGCGGACCATCGATCATGCTGGAGTCCTGCCGGGCGGGCACGCTGCCGCGGTGTCCAAACGGGGACGGCCGCAGCGCCATCGTGGACGGTGGCACCGGGGCGCGCCGGCCCTGCCCGACGGCCGCCGGGTCAGCCTTCCGGCGTGCTGATGTCGACGAGCCAGGTGATGCCGAAGCGGTCCGTGCACATGCCGAAGACGTCGCCCCACATCTGCCGCTCCAGCGGCACCGAGACCGTGCCGCTGCCGGAGAGCGCGCCCCAGTAGCCGCGCAGCTCGGCGTCGTCGTCCCCGCTGACGCTCACCGAGATGTTGTTGCCCGGATCGTGCCGGGTGCCGGGCGGGTTGTCGGCGCCCATGAGCGTGAAGCCGCCGGCGGTCTCCAGCATGCCGTGCATGATCCGGTCGGCGGCATCGCCGGCCTCCTCGCCGCCGAAGTCGCCATAGGTGTTGAGCGCCAGGGTGCCGCCGAAGACCTCCTTGTAGAACTCCATCGCCTGCCGGGCGTCGCCGTCGAAGTTGAGGTACGGGTTGAGGCGAGAAGGCATGGAGAGGTTCCCTTCCTGATGGTCTGCCGGCCCCTCACGTTAGGGGAGTCGGGCAGATCGCGCCGGACGGCCGTCGTGGATTCGGCGACGGCCCGTCACCAAGCTGTGAAGCTCCGGCGGGATGCTGGTGCCAGGCCGCCGGAACCGGACCGGCCCCGCCCCGCGCGTGTCGCGCCTCATCTGGGGGAACACCATGAGCTCTGTACGCCGAACCGCTGCCCTCACCGCCCTGTCCGCCCTGTCCGTCTTGGCGCTGACGGCCTGCGGTCCCGCCGATGACGCGGCGGGCGGTTCCGGCACCCCGTCGGCGGGCACGCCGGCCGCCGGGGCGTCCCCTTCCGCCTCCGCCGCACCCTCGGGGTCCGCCACCCCGGCTGCGAAGCCGTCGAAGTCCGGCGGGTCCCCTGGCAGCAGCACGCCGACCGACCCGGATGGTGCCGTGCTCCCGTGCGGCACCGGCGACGTGACGTTCACGGCGAGCCTGGCGGAGCCCACGACCAGCAGCTACCTGTTGAAGATCACCAACAGGGGTGCGAAGGCGTGCAGGGCGCTCGGGCACCCGGTCGTGACCTTCGGAGCTCTGGACGGGCAGGCCACGGAGCGGGGCACCGCCCCGGGAATCGTGGACGCGATCAGGCTGGACCCGGGCGAGTCCGCCTACGCCGGCCTGATGGGCGGCCCCGCCGACGGCACCGGGAGGACCGTCGACTCGATCGCGATGACCATGAACACCGAGTCCGACCTGGTCCAGACGCCGCTCAGGGCGTCGACCCCCGGTTTGTACGTCTCCGCCACCAGGAACTCCGTGACCCCGTGGGTGGACAACGCGGAGGACGCCCTGAGCTTGTAGTTCCGACGGGTGACCCTGACCGAGCTGCGGCGGGTCGCGGGTGGGCGCCGCGGAGGGCCGCCAGGATGACTCCGGTCAAGTGGGGCCGTCCATGACGCAGAAGGAGCACTTCATGCTGGAAAGACAGCGTCGCAAGAACACCACCGCAGTGACCTTCGTGCTGCCCGGCGGCGACCCGCCGGGCCCCGTCAGCGTCGTGGGGACGTTCAACGACTGGCAGCCGGGCGCCCACGTACTCGAACCGCGCCCCGACGGCATGCGGGCGGTGACGGTCGCGCTTCCCGCCAAGTCCACGCACTCCTTCCGCTACCTCGCGGCCGGGGACTACTGGTTCAACGACGCCGGCGCCGATGGGCACGAAGGCCCCAACAGCCGCCTGGACACCTGACGTCCGCCAGCTGAGCCGCTGAGGCGCTGGGCCGCACGCCTCCGCACCGGCACCCGCCGGGGCGGGGGCGTGCGCGCGGGACGGGCCGTGCTGAGCGTCGTCCGGGGCCCGCCGGAGGTCAACGCGCGGCCCCGGACGTCCCCGTATCGGGGGATCCGCTCCCTTGCTCCCGCGTGTACGCCCCTGTCTCTCCTGCGGAGGTGCTACACAGCGGCATCCACCCGGACCGGACCCGAGGAGCGGACGGATGATGCAGAGCCCGGCGGCCCACCGCCGTATGGAAGACGGCGCCGCCCGGAGCGAGGGGGGAGCGGACGCCGACGGTGCCGCGGACCGGGCCGCGCTCGCCGCCGCGACCGGGACGGTGATGGCCCTGGTGCCCTGCACCGGCGAACGTGCCCGGCGCGTCCTGGGCAACGCGGCACAGGCCGCGGGCGTCACGCTCCCCGCCATGGCCCGCACGGTCCTCGCCACCCGGACCGGACCCGGTGACGCGGACCCCGACTGCGAGCGGGCGCTGCATGCCGAGATTGGGCACGCCCGGAGCCCCCACCCTCCCGGACCTCCCGCCTCCGGCACGCTCCTGCCGGCTCCGCACGTGCTGCGCCGCCACCTGAACCACCTGCGGGCCGTGCGCCGTCGTACCCTGGCGGCGCCGGAGGACCCGGCGCTGCGCGCCGCGATGGAGGACGCCGCGTACACGCTGTGCGTCCTGATGGGGCAGCGCAACACCCACAGCGCGCTGCTCGCCGCCGAGGAGCTGGTGGCAGCTCACCGGCTTCCGCCGGTCCAGGGGGCCGGCCCGGTGTCCGCGGGCGGCGCCTGCTGACCCGTGCCGGAGCCGCCCAGCGCCGCCACGGCCGCCACCAGCCGGTCCCAGAACAGGTCGGCCCGCAGCCCGACGGCGACCCGGGCGTTCGCCGGCCGTCCCAGGGTGCCGTGCAGGTCCACCACGGTCGCCCCGCGGGTGTGCCGGCCGTGGAGTTCCACGGCCACGTGCGCCTCTACACAGGTGACCAGCCCCGGGTCGATGACCCGGGCGACCGCGACCGGGTCGTGGACCGGGGGAGCGGGGAAGCCCCACAACCGCAGGTAGGTGCCCGCGAAGAACCCCAGCAACTCGGCGCAGATCCGCCCGAGGTCGGTGTCCAGGGCCTCGAAGCGGGCGACGACCTCGGCAGTTGCGAGGGCCTGGTGGGTGACGTTCAGCCCGCACATGGTCACCGGCACGCCGCTGCGGAAGACGATGTCCGCGGCCTCCGGGTCGGTGTGGATGTTGAACTCGGCGGCCGGGGTCCGGTTCCCCCGGTCCGTGGAACCGCCCATCAGCACGATCTCCCTGATCCGGCCCGTGAGCTCGGGGTACCGGGTCAGCAGCAGGGCGATGTTCGTCAGCGGCGCCGTCGGTACCAGGGTGACCGGCTCCGGGTGCTCGGCCAGCACCCGTCGCAGCAGTTCCACGGCGTGCTCGGGCTGGGCCGTCAGGGACGGCTCGGGGAAACGGGGGCCGTCCAGCCCCGACACCCCGTGCACGTCCTCGGCGACCCGCAGCGTCTCCACCAGCGGCCCCGCGCACCCGGCGGCGACCGGGACCCCCGTGATACCGGCGACGGTGCACACCCGCAGGGCGTTCAGAGTGGTTTTCTCCACGGTCTGGTTGCCCGCCACCGTGGTGACGGCCAGCAGCTCGACCCCTGGGTCGCCCGCCGCGAGGAGGATCGCCAGGGCGTCGTCATGGCCCGGGTCGCAGTCGATGACGATCGGGACGGGGGCAGGGACGGGGGCAGGAACAGGAACAGGAAAAGAGACGGGATCACTCAAGGCCGGACACCTCTCCTCGGTCCGCCGCCGCTGCGGCGCGGGCCACCGGATCCAGTGTGCGCACCGACGGGCCGGCACACACCGCTTGCGCCGGCCGGCGCGGCGAACGGAGGGCGCGACGCCCGCGAACAGCCGTGGGTGTGCTCACCGCGGCCGAACAGTGCGGGGGCGACCGACCGGACAATGTCAGTGGCGTGCGTCACAGTTGAGGGAAGTGGCAGCAGCACGTCCCTCCCGTGCGGGGTGATCTCCATGCAGTACGCGATCCGGGCCGAGGGCCTGGCGAAGCGGTTCAAGCAGACGCGTGCACTGGCCGGCGTGGACCTCCAGGTGCCCGTCGGCAGCGTCCTCGGCCTGCTCGGGCCCAACGGCGCGGGCAAAACGACCGCCGTCCGGATCTTCGCCACCCTCCTCCGGCCGGACGAGGGCCGCGCGGAGGTCGCCGGCTACGACGTCGTCCGGGAGGCGGGCCGGGTCCGCTCGGTGATCGGGCTCACCGGCCAGTACGCCGCCGTCGACGAGAACCTGACCGGCACGGAGAACCTGCTGATGATCGGTCGACTGCTGGGCATGCCGCGCGGCGCGGCCCGGTCCCGGGCCGCCGAGCTGCTCGACCGCTTCCGGTTGACCGAGGCGGCGGGACGGGCCGCCAAAACGTACTCGGGTGGCATGCGGCGGCGTCTCGACCTCGCGGCGAGCCTGGTGGGGCGGCCGCAGATCCTCTTCCTGGACGAGCCGACCACCGGACTCGACCCGCACAGCCGTGGTGAGGTGTGGGACATGCTGCGCGGATGGGTGGCCGAGGGCGTCACGGTGCTGCTGACCACGCAGTACCTGGACGAGGCGGACCGGCTGGCCGACAGCATCGTCGTGATCGACAAGGGCACGGTCATCGCCGACGGCACGCCCGACGAGCTGAAGGCACAGGTCGGCGGGCAGGTCCTCCAGCTGCGGCCGGCTCGGGCCGAGGACCTCGCCACCGCCCATGCCCTGATCGCCGAGGAAGCGGGCCCCCTGGCGGAGATCGAGGGCGACGGGATCACCGTGCCCGTCAAGGACCCGGAGCTGATGCCGAGCGTGGTCCGGCGGCTGGACCGGGCGGGCATCGGGGTGGCGGAGCTGACCCTGCGGCGCTCGTCGCTCGACGAGGTGTTCATGGTCCTGACCGGCCACCGGGCCCAGTCGGCGACGGCACCGGGCGACGGGGGCCCGGACGGGGGCGGGGGCGACGAGCAGTACGCGACCGCGGGGAGCCTGCCGTGACCACCGCCTCCACACCCGTGACCGGCGCGCTCGGCGGCAGTGGCCGGGTACGCCCCCTGGCGGCCCTGCGGCAGACCGCGACGCTCGCCTGGCGCAGCCTGGTCTCCGTCAAGCACAATCCGCTGGAGCTCGTCGACTACAGCATCTCGCCGATCATGTTCGTCTTCCTGTTCACCTACGTCTTCGGCGGACAGATGGCCGGATCCCCGCAGGCATACCTCCAGTACGCCCTCGCCGGGATCATCGTCCAGAACACGCTCTTCATGAGCATGTACACGGCGATGGCGCTGAACATCGACCTCACCAAGGGGGTCTTCGACCGCCTCCGCAGCCTGCCCGTCGCCCGCTCGGCACCCCTCCTCGGACGGATCGCGGCCGACCTGGCCAAACAGCTCTGGGCGATGCTCCTCATGATCGCTCTGGGCACCCTGCTGGGCTTTGAGATCACCGGCGGTGTCGCCGGTTTCGCCGGCGGGATCCTGCTGCTCCTGATCTTTGCCGCGGCCGTCTCGTGGACGGCCGTCCTGATCGGGATGCTGGCCGGCGACGCGGAGAAAGTGCAGGTCTTCGCCTTCACGCTGATCTTCCCGATCACCTTCACGAGCAGTGCCTTCGTGATGGTCGACACGATGCCCGGCTGGCTCCAGGCCTGGGTGAACGTCAATCCCGTCACCCAGCTGTCGGACGCCTTCCGCGGACTGCTGCTCGGCACCCCCGCAGGGGAGCCGATCATGTGGTCCCTGGTCTGGGCGGCGGGCATCGCAATCGTCTTCGTGCCCCTGGCCATGCGGGCCTACCGCTCCCGGGTCTGACGGCTTCCAGCCGTTGCCCCTGCGCGGCCGCGTTACTGGAGCTTCGACAGCTCGACCGAGTCGGCGGCTGCGGGAGGCTCGGGCCGGACGGGCTCGTCGAAGGCGGAGAAGGTGGCCTCCACACGCTCGCCGGAGGCCTTGGTGCCCTGGACGCGCAGGAGGTACGGCTCGTCCTGCGTGGACACCTGGTAGCTGCCGGTGTCCCCGCCGCGCTTTCCGGTGACCGTGATGGCCGGACGGCCGTCGACGGTGGTGCGCGCGCCCTTCGTCAGCTGCTCGTTCGCCGGTTTCGAGGAGAACTCCGACTTGAAGTAGTCGAGATCGCAGAACTGGGCGAAATCGCGCAGCATGATGTTGTCCGTGGTGCCGTGCAGGTAGCGGCCGTTGATCAACGCGATCGCGTCCTCGGCCGCCTCGGCCGGTACTTGGGCCCGCAGTAGGTCGTCGTCGAGCTTCATCCACACGTCGTTGCCGCGTTTGACGACGTCGGCCTTGCCGGAGCCGCCGGGAGGAGTGACGGTGCCGACGCAGTCGCCCGCATCGTCGAACCGGATGTCCAGCGCGGTGGTGCCCGCGCCCTCCGACACCTTGGCCACCATGCGCATGGAGGTGACCTTCGACATCGCCGTCCGGGAGGCCTCGGCGATGGCCTGTGCGCTCTTGTCGGCCATGCCGTTGTCGTCGGCCAGGGCGGTGCCCGTACCGGCGCCCGCGAACACGATCAGACTGGCGGTTCCCACGGCCGCGCGGCGGGCCGCGGCTGCTGCCCGGGATGCGGACATCCGGCGTCACCTCCTCGGGCCGCCGCCGGATGGCGCCTGGTGACACCCTGCCTCCGGTGCGGCCGGTCACCGGTTCAGCGTAGGTCCGTGCCGCGTACGCCGCAGCCCGGGGCCCGGCGGCCGGTCTCGTACGGCACCGGCGGGCCCCGGGCCTCCGGTCGCGTCAGTTCCGGGCCGTCAGCCGGAGACGGCCTCGGCCCACTTCCGGTCGACGGTCCTGCCCGCCTTCGCCTGCTGCTGCTCGGTCGGGAACGCCGGTGTGCCCTCGACCGTGGGCAGCATCTCCGCCAGGGCTTTGTCGAGGGTGCCGTTCTCCTGCATGGACTTCATGAGCACCGGTCGCGCGTACGCCCCGAGCCGGATGTTCTGGCCCTCCGGGCTGAACAGGTACTCCTGCCACAGCCGCGCCGCCGCGGGGTGCGGGGCGTCCTTGTTGATCCCCTGCGCGTAGTACTGGGCGAAGCTGCCGTCGAAGGGGATGGAGGTCCGCCAGTCCAGGTCCGCGCCCTTGCGGCGGAACTCGTCGGCATACCCGAGGTTGAGGAAGTCCCAGTCGATGCTGATCGGCGTCCGCCCCTGCTCGATCGTCGCCGGAGTGGACTCGACCGGGATGAAGTTGCCGTTCCTGCTGAGCTCGGCGAAGAAGTCGATGCCGGGCTGGATGTTGTCGAAGGAGCCCCCGTTCGCCAGGGCCGCCGCGTACACCCCGGCGAAGGCGGAGCCCGATTTGGTGGGGTCGCCGTTGAGCGAGACCTGGCCCTTGTACTCGGGTTTGCGCAGGTCGGCGAAGGTCGCGGGGCAGGTCTTGACACGCTTGGCGTCGCAGCCGATCGAGACGTAACCGCCGTAGTTGTTGTACCAGCGGGCCCGGGGGTCCTTCTGCTCGTCGGGGATGTCGTCGTACGGGGCGACCTCGTACGGGGTGAGCAGACCCTGCCGGGCCGCACCCGGCGCGAAGGTGCCGCCCACATCGATCACGTCCGGGGCGGTTCCGTCGCGCCGGTGCTCCTTGAGGGCGTTGATCTCGTCCTGGCTGGAGCCCTCAGGGTTCTCCACGATGACCCGGATCCCGTACTTCTTCTGGAAGCCGTCGATCAGCTCCCCGTAGCCCGCCCAGTCGGAGGGGAGCGCGATGGTGTTGAGGACCCCCTCCTTCCTGGCCGCGGCGGTGAGCGCCGCCATGCCGCCCGCGTCCGCGGCCGAGGTCGCCACCGCGGGTGCCCTGGGCGGTGCGGGGGGCTTGTCCCCGCAGGCGCCGAGGGGTCCCGCGGCGAGGCCGAGGCAAGCGGCGACGGCAGCGGTGCGGAGACGGGGTGCGGGCACAAACGCTCCATAACGGGCGGCACGTACTGATCCAGGCCAGCGTACGTGCGTCGGCCGCGACAGCGCAGTCCCGGCGGGCCGCGCCGCCGCCGGTCCTCCGGGCGACGTACCGCACCAGCCTCAGAAGGGCTCGTCGTCCCAGGCCGCGAGCAGCGCCGCCCCCAGATCCTCCCCGGCCGTGGCGGATCCGGCCTGGAGGGCCTGCTCACTCCAGATGATCTTCCCGCGGGCGGTGTAGCGGGTGCCCCACCGCTCGGCGAACTGCGCGACCAGGAACAAGCCGCGCCCGCCCTCGTCGGTCTCCTCGGCCCGTCTCAGGTGGGGGGAGGTGCTGGACCCGTCGGACACCTCGCAGACCAGGCTGCGGTCGTACAGCAGTCGCACCCGGATGGGCTGCGACCCGTAGCGGACGGCGTTGGTGATCAGCTCGCTCAGGATGAGCTCCGTGGTGAAGGCGATGTCCTCCAGGCCCCATTCCGCCAGCCGGCGGGCGCAGGCGTTGCGCACCGGGGACACCGCTGCCGGATCGGACTCCACCTCCCACTCGGCGATCCGGCCGGGATCCAGCCGCCGGGTGCGGGCCACCAGCAGCGCGATGTCGTCACTCTGCCGACTCGGCAGCATCGCGCCGATCACCGCCGCACAGGTCTCCTCCGGGGTCCTGGCGGGCCCGGCGAGGGCCGCACCGAGTGCCGCCAGACCCGTGTCGACGTCCTGGTCGCGGCTCTCCAGCAGCCCGTCGGTGAAGAGCACCAGTTGGGATCCTTCCGGCACGGTGAGCGTCGCGGTGTCCATGGGCAGACCGGCGCCCAGGCCCAGCGGCGGAGCGACCGGAAGGTCGGGGAAGGAAACCGTCCCGTCGGGATGGACGACGGCGAGGCCCGGGTGCCCGGCGGTCGCGGCGGTCACCTGCCCGGAGACGGAGTCGTAGACGGCGCACAGGCAGGTGGCGCCGGTCAGCCCCTGCCACTCCTGCTCACCGGCACCCTCGTCGGTGTCGATGTGGGCGACCAGTTCGTCCAGGTGACTCAGGAGCTCGTCCGCGGGCAGGTCGAGCGTCGAGAAGTTGTGCATGGCGGTGCGCAGCCTGCCCATCGTGGCGGCGGCGTGCAGGCCGTGCCCCACGACATCGCCCACCACCAGGGCCACCCGGGCGCCGGGCAGCGGGATGACGTCGAACCAGTCGCCGCCCACCCCCGCCTGGGCGGGCAGGTAGCGGTGGGCGACCTCGACCGCGGACTGGTCCGGCACGCCCCGGGGCAACAGGCTGCGCTGCAGCGTGACGGCCATGGTGTGCTCGCGCGTGAAGCGGCGGGCGTTGTCGATGGAGAGGGCCGCCCGGGCGGTCAGCTCCTCGGCGAAGGACACGTCCTCCTCCTCGAACGGCGGAGAGGGCTCGACCCGCCAGAAGCCGGCCATCCCCAGCAGCACGCCGCGGGCCCGCAGCGGAACGGCGATCACGGAGTGGACGCCCCGGTCCAGCATGCGCTGCGAACGCACGGGGTCCTGGGCCATCCAGTCGCGGCTGCCTCGCAGGTCCGCCACCCGTACCGAGTGCTCCCCGGCCACCCCGATCGCCATGGGGCTCGTGGGGACGAACCGGATCAGCTCGCCGACGGGGTAGAGCGGATGGGTGTCCATCGCGGCGACCACGGCGGTCCGGCGCATCTCCGTGCCCGGTTCGGGCGGCTCGTCACCGTGCAGCACCGGGTCCAGCAGATCGACCGAGGCGATGTCGGCGAATCTCGGGACCGCCACCTCCGCCAGTTCCCCGGCGGTGCGCTCCACGTCCAGCGTCGTACCGATGCGCACCCCCGCGTCGTAGAGCAACTTCAGCCGCTCGTGGGCCACCTCGGCGCGGCCGGAGAGCGCCCGCAGCTCGGTGGTGTCCCGCAGGGTGACCACGGTCCCGGCCTGCCCGAAGGGGGCGGTGGGCCGGATGTTCACCGCCAGCAGCCGGTCGGCCGCCACGTGCAGCTCGTCCGTGGCGCTACGGCCCGAGGCGATCGACGCGGCGGTCGCCTGCTCCAGGCCCAGCTCCGTGACGGGTCGCCCCTCCGCGTCCGCCGGCAGCTCCAGGAGACGCCGCGCCTCGTCGTTGGCCAGCAGCAGGCGCCCGCCGTCACCGACGATCAGTACGCCTTCCCGCACCGCGTGCAGCACCGCGTCGTGGTGCTCGTACATCCGCGTCATCTCCGCCGGCCCCAGGCCGTGGGTGCGGCGCAGCAGCCGACGGCTCACCAGGGCCGTCCCGCCCGCGGACAGGGCGAGCACCAGGGCGGCGGCGCCGAGGACCACCGGCAGCTGCCGGTTGACCATGCTCTGCACGTTCGAGACGGTGACCGGGGAGGACACGACGGCGATGACCCGGCCCTCGGAGTCCTTGACGGGGACCGCCGAGACCACGGACTGCCCCAGGGAGCCCTCGAACGTCTCGGTGAAGGCGTTGCCGGCCGCCGCCCTGGAGAAGGGGCCGACCACGCGCTTGCCGATCTGCCGGGGGTCCCGGTGGGCGACGGTGACCCCGTCGAGGGTGTACACGTTGATGCCGTCCACACCGGCGACCTTCTGCGCCGCCTGGGCGCTGGGCTGGAGCACGGCGCTCGGATCGGGACTGCGCAGGGCGGCGACGATGCCGGGGGACTCCGCGAACGTACCGGCGGCAGCGAGCGTACGGTGCCGGGCGTCCAACATGGCGTCGCTGCGGGCCTGCACCACGAGGGCCACCACCGCTGCCGCGACCAGGAGCACCACCAGGACGAGCTGGAGGAGAAACACCTCGCCGGCCACGCTGCGCGCGCTCAGCAGGGCCGACAGCCGCTGCGGCCGACGCTCCCCGCTCTCCCGGGTCCGGGCGCCTCCCCGCGGCTCCTGCCGATCTTCCGGGTGCGGGTCTGGGGAGGCGGCGGCGGAGCGCTTGGCCGAGCCGGGCAGCACGCGCCGCAGGTGTCCCAGGAAGACGGTCATAATCCATCTTCCAACCTCTCCGGCGTGTCGGCAGCGGGGAGCGCCGTCCGCCGCTCGGCGCGTCCCCGCGATCGGCGGGTTCAACCGCTCCGTGAAGGTTCGTCCGGGCCATCCGTCGTCCGCGCCGGGGCCAGGGTGGCGGGTGGCCGGGTGTCGAGGGCTTCGCCGTAGAGGCGGAACAGGCGCGGACTGCCGCGGTCCGGGGCGCCGTCCCCCAGGGCTTCCCAGCACCGGGCGGCCAGGGCGCGGGCGCGGGCGCCGGGCCAGGGCCGGGGCAGCAGCTCCGGGGGCAGCAGGGGGTCGGGTTCCATGGCGGCGGTGAAGGCCGCCGCGAGCTCGATGGCGTACCTCAGCCGCTCCGTGCCGGTGGGCCGGCTCGGAGCGGACAGGCGGGCCGCGGCGAGTCCGGCCAGCGCCTCGTACCGCTCGGCGATCGCGTCGAGCGGCCACAGGAGGGCGGCCAGCCGCGCGGGATCCCGCTCCTCACCGACTCGCAGGTCCCGGCTGGTGAGGCGGGTGAGCGAGGGCAGGACGCCGAGGTGGCGGGCGTGGGCCTCCACGAGGTCGCCGATCGCGTGCGCGGCGACGTACAGGCCGCCCTGGAGCGGGGCGGCACCGAGGTGCAGGAGGGTGTCGCGCAGGGCGTCCCGGGACTGCCGGGCGGTCTCGGGGATGGCGAAGGCGAACAGGTGCCAACTGCCGTCCCAGGGGGCGAGGCCCCGGTCCTGCCGGTAGGCGTGGCGGACGTACTCGACGTCCGGTGCGACGGCGCCCGTCGGGTCGGCGGTGGCGCGCAGGCGTGCCTTGCGGCCGCGTCCCTCCTGGGTGAACCGGCCTTCGGCGACGAGCCGTTTGAGGCAGAGGCGGACCTGCTGGTCGGTCATGCCGAGGGTTTCGGCGACGTCGTACAGCTCGCCCGCGTCGACGGTGCCGTCCTCGCGGACGAGGGCGAACACCAGGGTCCGGGTCCCAATGCCCGGGGTGGCGGGCTCTGCCGCGGGTCGGCTTGTCATCGCTGCTGCTCCCTGGTGTGGCCGGGGCGTGCCCCGGCTGCTCGGTGCATCGTGGTCACCGCGCCGAAGCCCATGAGACGCTTCAGGTACGGGGTCTGCTCGGTCCGCACGGCGCTGAAGCCGTGCCGCTCGTACAGGGCGCGGGCCCGGGGGTTGACGTCGATGACGTCCAGTCTGACGCGGGTGCACCGGTGTTCGGCCGCGAGGGCCGCGACCTCCGTCAGCAGGTGGCTGCCGATGCCCGTGCCGCGGTGCGCGGGGTCGACGGCGATCCCGTCCATCACCAGTTCCCCCGGCTCCGGGGTGCGTTCGAGCAGGGCCAGGACAGCGAGCCGGGGCAGGCCGCGGAAGGGCCCGTAGGAGCGGAGCACCTCGCGCAGGCCGCCGCCCGTCAGTGCGCGTCCGTCGAGCCGGTAGCCGGCCACGCCCACGACACGGTCGCCGCCCGGGGTGAGGGCGACGATGCCGCGGTCGTGGTGGAGATGGGCGGCGATGAAGTCCCGGCCGCGCTCGGGCGGGCCCAGGGCGGCGCCGAGCTTGCGGCCGAAGGCCTCCCAGTACAGCTCGGCGACCTGCGCCTCGGCCCCGCGCGGCACGCCGCGCCGGATCACGACCGCTGCGGATTCCGCCTCGGATTCTGCTGCCGGTTCCATGAATCCTCCTCGCGGTCTACGCATGGCAGTTTTCGTATGAACATAATACGGTCGAATGAAGAACGACCGTTAGTGGATCGATAGTTCTTTGGGGGGCGGATGGAACGCGTGCGTGCGGTGCGCTCGCCGCGGCGGCGCCGGGTGCTGCGGGCCGTGCTCGCGGCGCTGGCCGCGCTGGCCGTCGTGGCGGCGGGTCTGGGCGGGCTGGTGGTGTGGCAGAACACCTACGAACTGCGCGAGGAACAGGTGGTGATACGTCAGGACGGGCGCGCACTGGACGGCGTCCTTGCCCTGCCCGAGCGGGGCAAGGGGCCCTTCCCGCTGGTGGTGTTCGTACACGGTGACGGGCCGGTGGACGCCACCCACGACACCTTCTACCGCCCGATGTGGGAGGCCTTCGCCCGCGCCGGGTACGCCTCGCTGTCCTGGAACAAACCGGGCGTCGGCGGTGCGCCCGGCGACTGGCTCGACCAGAGCATGGACGACCGCGCCGCCGAAGCCGCCGCCGCGATCGCCTGGGCCCGGCAGCGCCCGGACGTCGACGGCGACAGGGTCGGACTGTGGGGTGCCAGCCAGGCCGGCTGGGTTCTGCCCAAGATCGCCGCCAGGGACCGCGGTGTCCGGTTCGCGATCGCCGTCTCACCCGCCGTCAACTGGCACCGGCAGGGCCGCTACAACCTCCTTGCCGAACTGGAGCGGGACGGGGCGTCCGACGCGGAAGTCGCCACCGCCCTGGGCCGCCGCGAGACCGTCCTGGAACTCCTCCGGCGCGGAGCCTCCTACGAGGAGTACCTTCGCGCCGTCGGCGACCCGCAGGGCATGACCGCAGCCCGCTGGCGGTTCGTCTCCAGGAACCACACGGTCGACGCGAGCTCCGACCTGCCGGCCCTGCGCGGCACCCCCGTCCTGCTGGTGCTCGCCGGACACGACCTCAACGTCGACACCGCCGAGACCGAGGCCGCGTACCGCCGCCTGCTGCCCGGACCGGCCCTGCGCGTCGCCCACTACCCCGACGCCACCCACGGCATGGTCGGACATGCCGTGGAGAACTCGCCGCTGCGCCTGGCCCTGACCGCGTTGTGCGCGCCCCGGTCCCTGTTCGCCGAGGGGTTCCTGGCCGACCAGGAGGGATTCCTGGCCGCCGTCGGTGCCGAAGGGGGCGGGGGATGACCACCAGCCACCGCCCCGCGGATCCTCGCGGTCACCCGGGCCCGGCGGCTGCGCCGGAAGGCGGAGGCGTCGTGACGGCCCGCGAGGGTGCGGGCTGCCGCGGGCCCGGCGGCTGCGGCGTCACCCGGTGGTAGGCGGAGCGGGCGTGGGAGAGTCGGGCGAGGACGGTTCCGCTGCAGGCGGCCGCGAGGAGGCACACGATCCGGCCCAGGTCGTAGGGGGCTTCCCAGGTGAGGGTGCCGACGGGGGCGGTGGCGAAGGCGTTGAGGACGAGCCAGCAGAGCAGGGCGGGTCCGTCCGTCACGGCAGAGCCCTCGGTCCTCGTGCACTCGGCCTTCGGCGCACGGGGCGTGCGGGCGCTCAGTGCACCTGCGCGCGCCGGTCGGCGGCGGTCGCCGGTTTCCGCCCGCCGCTCCGGCCGGTGCGCAGGGCGGCCAGGCAGCCGGAGAGGCGGAATCCTCGCGTCAGCCGGGTGACGCCGGCCGCGTAGGCGATGCCGAACACCAGTGAGGCCGCGAACGCCAGGTGCCTGGAGAACCCTGCGATCAGAGGGAAGATCTGCCAGTGCGTCAGGTAGATGTACAGCGAGCTGCTTGCCAGGAGACCGGCCAATCGGTTGACGCGTTCGTGGCCGGGCAGCGCGGGGACCCACACCAGGAGCGCGAAGGCGGCGACGATGATCGCTTCCCGTCCGGGGTCGCCGGGGAAGAAGCCGGGCACCGTCGCCAGCGCCGCGGCGGTGACCGCCAGCCGCCGGCGCGCGGTGGCGGCCTTCGCCGCCGCCCAGCCCAGGGCGAACAACCAGAAGACCGTGATGGCGTCCGGGATCTCGGCACGGGCCGGGAGACCGAGGAGGTCGTAGCGGGTGAGCAGGCCCAGGGCCGCGATCGTCAGCGGCAGGCCGTACGGGAAGCGCCGCTCCACCCGGTCCACGAGGGGCAGGCCGAGGAGGCCGACAGCGGCGACCAGGATGTAGACCAGGGCCTCGATGAACCAGAAGTGCATACCCGTCTTGCTGTCCTCCGGCCCGAGGACGCTGTCGAGCAGGGCGAGATTGGCCAGGGTGTAGTCGTCGTTCAGGAGCAGGATCAGCCCGATCCAGGCGATGCTCGGCAGGGCGACGCGGCCGATGCTGGTCCAGATGCGGCGGACGCGCTCTCGGCGGGCGGCGGCGGTCAGGTGGAAGCGGGCGAAGTTGTAGCCCGCGAGGGCGAGCAGCAAGTGTGCGCCGCCCTTGATCCCGAAGACGTGGATGTGCGAGCCCACGATGCAGAAGATCGCCATGGCGCGCAGGGCGACGCTGGTTTCCAGGGTGCGCCGGTGTGATCCGACCTGCTGCGGCTCGGGCGGCTTGAGCTCGCCGATCGGCGTCGTGTGCCAGTCCGCGGGCAGGTGACCGAGGCGCTCTTCGAGCTGGAGGGACATCTCCACGTACGAGAGCGAGTCGCCGCCCAGACCGACGAAGGTGCTGTTGCGGGTCACCTCCCCCCGGGGCCGGTCGAGGACCGAAGCGTAGAGGGCGCACAGGTCCTCGGAGTCCGTGCCCGCGGCGGGCCCGGTTCCGTGCGGGGCCGCACCGGCGCAGTGGCGTAGTTCGCGCACCGCCCGGTAGTCGGGCTTGCCGGAGGCCAGGCGGGGCAGTTCGGCCACGATGCGGACCTGGACGGCGTGCGCCGGCAGGCCGCACGCGTCCGCCACGAGCTTTCGAATCGGCCCCGTGTCGGCTTCGCGTGCAGCGACGGCTGCGACGACGAGCGCTTCGTCGTCGCCCGCGCACGCGGCCGTGATGCCGTTCCGTGCGAGCACGGTTTCGACCTGACCGGGGTCGATCCGCAGACCGAGGATCTTCACGAATCGGCTGCGGCGGCCCACGATTTCGTAGAGTCCGTCGGGGGAGAGCCGGGCTATGTCGCCGGTGGCGAGCTCGTCCACGGTCCTGCCCAGGGCGAGGTCCTCCGGTGAGTGCGCGTAGCCGAGCATCACATTGGGGCCCGTGTAGACCAGTTCGCCGGTGTCCGCACCGGGCCGGTCGGGGACGGTGCGGAGACGGAAGGAGCCGCCGGGGATCGGTATCCCCGCGGCCCCGGGATGGGTCCGGGTCAGGTGCGGCGGCAGGTAGGCCATGCGGGCGGTCGCCTCCGTCTGGCCGTACATCACGAACAACTCCCAGCCGGCAGCGTGGCCGAGAGCCGCGTAATGCTCGACCCGTTCGGGTGCCAGCCGTCCGCCGGCCTGGGTCACGTAGCGCAGGTGGGGGAGCTCCATCGTGTCGAAGCCGACCCGGTCCAAGAGGTCGAAGGTGTACGGCACGCCTGCGAACGTCGTCCCGTGGCAGCTGCGGAACAGCTCCCAGAAGCAGCTGTCCGCGACGGACAGGCCGGTGAGGATCAGCCCGGCACCCCGCAGCAGATGGCTGTGGATGACAGAAAGCCCGTAGCAGTAGTGCATCGGCAGGGTCGTGGCCGCGCGGTCGGTGTCCCGGATTCCCAGGTACTCGGCGATCGACTCCGCATTGGACTGGAGGTTCTCGTGCGACAGCCGGACGAGCTTGGGCGATCCGGTGGAGCCGGAGGTACTCAGCAGCAGGGCGAGGTCCGGGTGCAGGGTGTGGGCCGAGACCGTGCGCCGTTCGTCGAGCACCCACTTCCCGCCATCGGGACGGGCCACGACGTCCGGGTCGTACGCGTCGATCAGTGACTGCAGGGCCTCGGGGTGGCCGCCGGGCGCGAGCAGGACGGGGTGACCGGAAGCGAGGGCCGCGAGGTGGACGACGAGGGCGTCGAGCGTGTTCGCGCCGACGAGCAGGACCAGGCGGCGTTCCCGTCCGAGGCGGTGCACGGTCTCGTCCACCCGCGCGGCGAGTTCGCGGTACGTCGTCGGGCCGTCGGCGGTGATGACCGCCGTGCGGTCGCCGTGCGCGGCGAGGCCGAGTGCGAACGGGACGGTCCGGGTGTCGGGGAGCAGGTCGGAGGGGGCTGTCACGTGCGCATCTTAGGAAAGGCTTACCTCGGTGGATAGTCACAGAGGTGTCACGGGTCGTCGGTGGGGGCCCGATGAAGATCCTTGGGAAAACAAGCGGTAGGGTCGGCTCCGCCGCCGTCCCGGCGAGGCCTCGGAGCCGCCGGACGTTGTGTGCGTCACTCTTGACCTTTAGGTTAGCTTTACCTTAGCTATGTGGTGTTCGGGATTCATCTCCGCTGCACATGCAGGAAGGCTTTCCATGCGACGCCCCTTGGCCCGACGCTTGACCGCGCTCTTCGCGGCAGCGCTCCTCCTCCCCGCTGTCGCCGGCTGCGGCGTCGACGAGGACGACGCCGGGCTCGTGATCTACTCGGGCCGCAACGAGAAGCTGATCAAGCCGCTCCTGGACGACCTGGAGAAGGCCGTCGGCACCACGGTCGCCGTCCGCTACGGCGAGAGCGCGGAGCTGGCCGCCCAGATCCAGGAGGAGGGCGGCAAGACCAAGGCCGGCCTGTTCTTCTCGCAGGACGCCGGCGCGCTCGGAGCCCTCTCCACCAAGGGGCTGCTGGAGGAACTGCCCCAGGCCTCGCTCGACAAGGTCGACCAGGCGTTCCGCGGCGGCGCGGGTGACTGGGTGGGCACCTCCGGCCGGGTCCGGGTCCTCGCGTACCACCCCGGCCAGGTCGCGAAGGTGCCGGACAGCGTGCACGACCTGGTCAAGCCGGAGTGGAAGGGCAGGGTCGGCTACGTCCCGACGAACGCCTCCTTCCAGGCGTTCGTCACCGGCATGCGCGTCCTCGAAGGCGACGACGCCACCCGGGCCTGGCTCAAGGGACTCAAGGCCAACCAGCCGAAGGTGTACGAGAACAACCTCAAGGTGCTGGACGCCGTGGGCAGGGGCGAGGTCTCCCTCGGCCTGATCAACCACTACTACTGGTACGCGCGGGTCGCCGAGAAGGGCGAGGGCAAGGTCGGCGCGAAGATCCACTTCCTGCCCGGCGGCGATCCGGGCTCGCTGGTCAACGCGGCCGGAGTCGGCGTCATCAAGGGCAGCGACCAGGTGCCGGCGGCCCAGAAGGCCGTCGACTTCCTCCTCTCGGAGAAGGCGCAGAAATACTTCGCCGAGGACACCAAGGAGTACCCCCTCGCCTCCGGCGTCACCAGCACCGTCGAGGACCTGCCGCCGCTGACCTCCCTCGAAGCCCCCCGGATCGACCTCGGCAGGCTCGAATCTCTTCAGGAGACCCTGAAGATGCTGCAGGACGCCGGGATGGTCTGAGCGTCATGCACTCGACGGATCCCGTCTCGCGGACGGATCCGGCCGCCCGCCCGACCGGCGTCACCCCGCCGGCCGGGCGGCCGCGTGCCGGGAGCCGCCCGCCCGCCGCCCTGCTCGTTCCCGCCGCCGTCGCCGCCGTGTTCGCGCTGCTGCCCCTCGGCTACCTCGCCGTCCGCTCCCTGGAGCGCGGTCCCGTCTTCGCCTGGGACGTCATCGCCAACGAGCGCACCGCTCAACTCCTCGGCCGCAGTCTGGGGCTGGCCGCAGTGGTGGTGACCGCAGCGCTGCTGCTCGGTGTCTCGCTGGCCTGGCTCACCGTACGGACCGCGCTGCCCGGCGCCCGGGCCTGGTCGGTGCTGGTGACCCTGCCGCTGGCCGTGCCCAGCTACGTCGCCGCGTTCGCCTGGCTCTCCGTCTTCCCCGACGTCGCGGGCTTCGCCGGGGCCGCGCTCGCCCTGACCCTGGTGAGCTTTCCGTACGTCTACCTCCCGGTCACGGCCGCGCTGCGCGGCACCGATCCGGCACAGGAGGAGGTCTCCCGCTCGCTCGGCCACGGACCGCTGCGGACGTTCCTGCGCGTCACCCTGCCGCAGCTGCGCCCGGCGGCCGCCGGGGGATCCGTCCTGGTCGCGCTGTACGTGTTCTCCGACTTCGGCGCCGTCTCGCTGATGCGCTACGACACCTTCACGCGCGGCATCTACACCTCCTACCGGGCCAGCTTCGATCGCACCCCGGCCGCCGCGCTCAGCGTCGTCCTGGTGGTCATGACCATCCTGCTCGTGGCCGCCGAGGCCCGCACCCGCGGCCGTGCGGGCCATGCCAGGACCGGAACCGGCACCGCGCGCCTCGCGGTCCCCGCACCGCTCGGCCGCTGGCGTGGCCCCGCGCTGCTCTGGTGCACGGCCGTCACGGCCATCGCCGTCCTCACCCCGCTGGCCACGCTCGGGTACTGGCTCGCCGTCGGCGACTCCGCCACCTGGGATCCGGCCGGACTCCTCGACACCGCCGGCACGACCCTCGGCGTCGCCGCCGCCGGAGCCGCGCTCACCACCCTCCTCGCCCTGCCGGTCGGCGTGATCGCGGCCCGGTACCGCGGCCGGACGGCCTCCCTGCTGGAGCAGTCCGCGTATGCCGGGCACGCCCTGCCCGGGATCACCGTCGCGCTGTCCCTCGTCTTCTTCGCGGTCCGGTACGCGGAACCGCTCTACCAGGAACTGCCGCTGCTGGTCTGCGCGTACGCGGTGCTCTTCCTGCCGGTCGCGGTCGCCGGCACGCGTGCGGCCGTGCTGCAGTCCCCGCCGGTGCTGGAGGACGTCGCCCGCTCGCTGGGGCGCTCCCCCTTGAAGGTGCTGCGCGAGGTGACGGTGCCGCTGGCAGCGCCCGGAGTGCTCGCGGGAGCGGCGCTGACCTTCGTGGTCTGCATGAAGGAGCTCCCCGCCACCCTCCTGCTGCGCCCCACTGGCATGGACACCCTGGCCACCCGCCTCTGGACGGAGACCGGCACCGGATCCTTCGCCGCCGCGGCCCCCTACGCCGCGGCGCTGATCCTGCTGGCCGCCGTACCGTCCTACCTCCTCGGAAGGCAGCGCACATGACCGATCTCCAGATCACGGGGCTGGCCAAGGCGTACGGACCGAACGCCACCGTTCTCGACGGACTCGATCTCACCGTCCCCGCCGGAGCCCTCGTCGCCGTACTCGGGCCCTCCGGCTGCGGCAAGACCACCCTGCTGCGCATCATCGCCGGCTTCCTGCGCGCCGACGCGGGCACCGTCACCATCGGCGACCGCACCCTCAGCGGCCCGGGAACGCACCTTCCGCCCGAACGCCGCCGCATCGGGATCGTCCCGCAGGAAGGCGCCCTGTTCCCGCACCTCAGCGTGGCGCGCAACGTCGCCTTCGGCCTGGCCGGCCTGGCCGGCCTGGACCGGGGTGCGCGGCGCCTGCGCGTCGAGGAGATGCTGGAGCTGGTCGGACTCGCCGGCTTCGGCGACCGCATGCCGCACGAGCTCTCCGGCGGCCAGCAACAGCGCATCGCCCTCGCCCGCGCCCTGGCCCCGCAGCCTCAACTGGTACTGCTCGACGAGCCGTTCAACGCCCTCGACAGCGCCCTGCGGTCCGGCGTACGCGCCGACGTGCGGGCCGCCCTGCAAGCGACCGGAGCCACCGCGGTACTGGTCACGCACGATCAGCAGGAGGCCCTGTCCGCGGCCGACCTCGTCGCCGTCGTACGGAAGGGGAAGGTGGCCCAGTGCGACACGCCGCACGAGATCTACCGCCGCCCCGCGGACCCTTGGGTGGCGGCCTTCGTCGGTGACGCGGTACTCGTCGCGGGCACCGTGGACAGGGGCACGGCGACCACCGCGCTCGGCCGCGTCCGGCTGGCCGACCCGCCCGGAGGCGTACGTGAGGGCACGGTGCTGCTCCGGCCCGAACAGATCCAGCTGACCGACACCACGTCGGCGGAGGCCCGCGGCACGGTGACGGACGTCCGGTACTACGGCCACGACGCGATGGTCACCGTCACCCTGGACGGGGTGGAGGCACCCATCGACGTCCGCGTTCCGGGTCCCGCACCCGCGTCCCCCGGTGAGCGCACCGGCATCAGGGTCACGGGAGAGGCGACCCTCCACCCCACCCCCGCGTGACCATTCGTCCGCCGGGGCCCGCGGGCCGGGCGACCAGCCGGTAGGGGACAACGGCGAGCGAAACGTCCGGGCGTCCGGCGCCGCCCGGCCTGTCGTCCACGAGGCGGGCGGCGCCGGGGTGCACTGTTCACTCCGGTGTCGGTCCGGGCTGCCCGCCGGACGCGCACATCGGGCGTTGCCTCCTGCCCGGCGCCCCCGGACGGCGTCGGGCATTGCCATGACCGCAGGCGAGCAGGCGAGCAGGCGAGCAGGCCAACAGGTGAGCAGACGCGGCGGGCCGCTGCCAGGATCAGTGGGGCGGGGAGCGTCATGAACGATGCACAAATGGTCGGTTGACGTCATAAAGCGATCATTGCTGAGACTTTTCATCGGATGATCGGCCCGTCTGGATACAGTGCGATCACCGGGCTGGCGCAGGTGGTTCCCAGTCGCGGCGTCCACGGAGAGCGGCTGATTGCAGGAACATGTCAGACATTGATGTACCGGCACCACGCCGGAAACCATCAAGAGCGACGGGGCTCGACCTGGCCAGGGCACTCACCGAGGTGTCGCAGCGCCGGCTCTCCGGGGCGCTGGTGGTGTCGGGGGAACCCGGAGGATCCTTCCATATCCGGTGTGGTGCCCTCGTCGAAGTGGCTTCACCCGGGGCCCCGGGAGTCGAGACGCTGCTCCTGCGATCGGGCCGGGTGACCGAGGCCGACTGGGTGTCGGCCACCCGGTCGTGTGCCGCGGACGGCCGGGTCGGGGCTTTGCTGATCGCCCAGGACCTGGTCGGCAGTGCGGAACTGCAACTGATGTGTGTGATGGCCGCGCTGGACGGAGCGCTGGCCTTGGGGATGGGCCGGATCGACGGCTTCACCTTCGAGCAGGATGCCGATGCCTGCCGCCTGGCTGCCCCGGACGGCATCGAGCCGGAATGGCTGGTGGAAGAGGCGGGAAGGCGGATCCGGGTCCTCGGCGCTCTTGCGCAGCGCCTCTCCCCGTTCCGCAGCCGGCTTGCCCGGACTCTTGCCGGCTCGGCACGGCTCGCCGACACGGCCGCAGGTGAGCGCAGGGAGATCCTGCTGCGGGCGAACGGCCGCCGCACCGTCCGGGACATCGCTTTCCTGCTCGGCCGGAGCCTGTACGCCGTCACCGTCGAGGTCTCGCGTCTGATGGGCGAAGGCCTGATGGAGACGGTGGTACCGGGCGGGGTGCAGAGACCCGCACTACCGGTCCCGGATCCCGATCCCATCGGCAGCCGGACGGCGCAGAAGCAGCTGCCGCAACGCCGTCCCGGTGCGAGCGGCATCAACGAGGTGCTGCCACTGAGGCCTGCGGCCGAGTGCTGGCGGCCCCCGCCGACGCTCCTGGCCGAGCCCCCGGCCGGGAACCGTTGAGCCCTCTGACACGTACCACGCCAAGCACAACAGGAGAATCGTGACAACCAGGAATGCGCAGCTCGTCACCGAGATGCGGGAGCTGCGGGACCGGGTCGTCGGCGTCACCGACGTCGTGGTGGCCTCCGCCGACGGTCTGCTGATCACGGCCGAGACCGACGACGTCGCGGACCCGGAGTGCCTGGCCGCGCTCACCGCGGCGACCCTCAGTATCGCCCGCAGGGCCGGGGCCATGACGAGCAAGGGGCTGCTCCACCACACCGTGTCGCGGTACACCGACGGCTACCTCGTCGCCCAGGCCGTCGGAGACATGGCCCTGATCGGGGTGCTCGGCGACGCCGGCCTGGACATCGCGCGCCTCCATGCCGAGACCCAGGCCTCCCTACAGCGCCTGGCCGCACTTCTCACCTCTGCGGACACGCAGGCCGAGGACCGCTGACCGGTGTGCTGGAACAACGACACAGACAACGAAGGAGCACGATGAGCGGCGCAGGGGCCCAAGGACGCCAGAGCATGTCCGAGCAGGTCACGAGCCTGGTCAAGAGGATGCGCGCGGAGGTTCCCGACTGTGTGGCTGCGGGAGTCATCGACATGTCGACCGGCATGCTGCTGTCCGTGGAGACCGTCGACTCCCATCCGGCGGAAGTCCTCGACATGCTGGCGGCGGCGACCCTGGACATGTTCCAGGGCCGCAATGTGGTGATGATCGAAGGGATCTTCAAGGAGCGTCGCGGGATCGTGAGCGACCGTCACTACTTCCAGGAGATTCTGGTCAACAGCGACAACCTGACCCACCTCTTCATGCGGATCGACAGCGCCGACGAAGTGGTCGCCGTGGTCGTCTGCCGCAAGACCGTGAATGTGGGGATGCTCTTCGCCCAGGCCCGCAGGGTCCTGCGGGAAAACGGGCAACTGTAGGCCGGGACACCGGCGACCCCGCCCGTGCCGCTCCCCTGGCCGGGCGGGTGTCCGCACTCAGATCGCGGACACCCGCTCCGCACGCCCATCCCGGCCGCCCCTCCGCGGGGAAGCGATGCCCCCGCGCGCCGTCGCGCGCGGCGTGCCGCACCGCTGCCCGTGGCCGCCGTACCACGCGCCGACGCATCAGCGCCGGTTCGCCCTGCGACTCCTGGTGCCGGTGAACGAGGCGGACCGCCGAGGCCCCGCGTCACGGTGCGGCCCGCGACGCTCAGAGGTGAGGGACGACCGCCACGGGCGTCCTGGCGTGGTGCAGCACCGCGTGCGTGACCGGGCCGATGTGCGCTCCGACCGCCGCCCGGCGTATGCGCCGTCCGACGACCAGCAGCGAGGCGTCCTCCGACGCTTCCACAAGATGGCCCGCGGGTCGGCCCACCATGCACTGCTCCTTGACCTCGACCTGGGGGAACATGCCCCGCCACGACCGCAGGACGTCGGTGAGCACGCCCGCCTCACGGAGTCCCAGCGCGACACCGTGGCCCGGGTCGGCCGCCCCGGGGTCGTACCCCTCGACCACCGGAACGCTCCAGCCGTGCACAACCCGCAGAGCGGCCGTTCGGGCAGCGGCGGCTTCGAAGGCGTAGGCGAGCAGCTCGTCACACGGCCTGGAGAGGTCGAGGCCGAGCACCACGTCGCGATACCGCCCCTCGTGCTCCTCTTCGTTGTCGTTCCAGGGCCGCAGTTCGTCCTCGGCCCGCTCCCCGGCCCGTACGACGACGACCGGGCGCTCGGCGCGCGCGATGACGGGGAAGGACACCGATCCGGCCAGGAAGCCGGCCAGGCTCCCCAGCCCTCGTGAACCCATGACCAGAACCTCCGCCTTCTCGGCGGCCGAGAGCAACACCGCTGCAGGGCGGCGGCCGTTCACCTGCTCGACGGTGATCTCCAGACCGGGGTGTCGCTCCCGCAACCGGTCGGACGCGTCGTGGGGGAGCCGCCGGGCCCACTGCTGCCCGGCGGTCGATCCTCCATCGGGCAGCGTGTTCACTCCGGCGTAGGGAGCGTGCGCGAACTGCTGTGACCAGTCCTGCAGAACGTGCACGACGTGCAGGGGCAGACGGCGCATCCGCGCCTCGCGGGCGGCCCACTCCGCGGCGGCCAGCGATGCGGCCGAGCCGTCCACGGCGGCGATGACGGTACGTAACATGGTTGCTCCGGGGGAAGGGACTTCGGATGGGTGGCGGGAGCGGGCCGGCGACCGGCCGGAGGAGCACGGCACGGACCGGGCCCGTGCCGGCGGCGCAGCCCGGAACGTGTCACCGCGACGGCGTGATCAGCCCGTAGTGGCCGTCGTAGCGGTGGTAGAGCACGACGCCGCGGCCGGTGGCCGTGTCCTTGAAGAAGACGAAGGGCAGCCCGGTGAGGTGCAACCGTGAGACGGCCTCGGCCACACTGCTGGTCGGCACGGGAACCGTGCTCACCCCGAGCAGGCCGTCGACCTCCCGTTCCTGGCCCAGGGGTGCGAGCGAAGCCATGCGGTGCCGCCCGGTGAGGGCGTCGCGGTAGACGACGCTGTCGCGCCCGGAGGCCAGGTCCGTGAAAAGCCAGAAGTCGTGGTCCATGGCTTCCAGGTCGATCACGGCGTCCTCGGGCGTCTGGCGGTCCAGGCTGAAGGACTTGTGCCGCACGATGCGGCGCTCCTCGGCGGGAAGGTGATGACGGTGCGGGCGCGGGCCGTGGTCGGGGCCGGCCCACCCTGCCCGCGTGTGCAGGTCGCTGCCGTGAAGGCCGGCCCCGACCACGGCCCGCCGTGGCCGGGCCAGCCTGGCGGCCAGGCGCTTCTGCAAGAGGTCGACCGCTTCGAACATGGTGCTCGCGGTCACGTGGGCCCGTACGGGCCGGCCGTTGACGTCCACCACGGCCTGAGCCGTGGCCGGACGGATCACCGACGTGTTGGCGGCTTGCGTGAGCTTCACCCGCGCGGCCAGCACCGGTTCGCGTACGTGGCCGATCACCGCGAGGACCTTCTCCTCGGCGTAGACGTCCGCGCCATCGGGCACCTGCCCTCGGTTGCGGACCTTGACGTCGGCTGTCCGGCTGGCCCTGAGACCGCTCATGAGAACTCCTCCTCGATTGCTCCCAGCCTGTCGGCCGGCGGCCACTCCGGGGACAGAGCCGTCCGGGGCCCGACCACAGGGCCACTGGTACCCGCACCATCCGCGAGCCCGGGACTTCCGGACGGCCGGACCGGGCCGTTCGGCCTGTAGGCCACGCACGGGTGAGTCGACGGGCCCCGACCCCACACCGCGTGGCGTCCCGGCGGCGCGGCGTGGGGCGGAGCGCGGCGGCGAGCGGGCCCCGGTCGCCTTGCCCGCGGCGGTGGGGCGGGGACATCAGGCGTGCGGCACGACGGCGACGGGGCAGCGGGCGTGGTGCAGCGCCGCGTGAGCGACCGACCCGATACGCGTACCGACGGGCGTGCGGCGTGCCCGGCGACCGACCACGAGCAACTGCGCGTTCGAGGCTGCCGACAGCAGCACCTGCCCACCGCTGCCGATCTCGACGTGCTCGACGACCGGCACGTCCGGGTACCGTGCGCGCCAGGGAGCGAGTGACCGCGCCAGCGCCTTCTGCTCGAACGGCTCCAGCCCTCCGGCCTCGTCGACCACGCGCATCTGGCCCGGCCCGTAGGCGTAGACGGGCGGCAGGCTCCAGGCCCGTACCGCTCGAACGGCGGCGCCGCGCGCGGCCGCAGCCTCGAAGGCGAATGCGAACACCGCGTCGCTGTCCTCAGGTGTCCCCTGCTGGCCCACGACGACCTCGCCGCCCTCCGGGGGAAGCACCGTGCCGTCCCCGGTCCGGACGGACACCACCGGCCGGTTCGCGGAGGCGATCACCTGCTGTCCGTACGAGCCCAGAAGGAAGCCCAGCAGAGCGCCGTGCCCGCGCGACCCGAGCACCAGCATGTCGGACCGTTCCGCCTCACGGACCAGTGCGGCGACCGCGGTGTCGTGCACCACCTCGGCCGTGACGGTCAGTTCCGGGTGCCGTCCGGCCACGTGCGCCTCGGCCTGACGCAGCACGGCGTTGGCGGACTCGGCCTGGGCCGCCTCGTCCTGGACGACGGGTACGTCCAGCGGGTGCCACAGCCAGGCGTGCACGATGCGCAGCGGAACCTGGCGGAGCCCGGCCTCGCGTGCAGCCCAGTCGGCCGCAGCCAGACTTTCCTCCGATCCGTCCACTCCGACGGTGATAGCGCGGGTCATGGGGGCTGCCTCCCTGCGGTTCGACGGGCCCGGCCGGTCCGTTTCCGGGCCGCCGGCCTCTTCTCCTCCCCAGCATTGGCGGGACGGGCGCCGCCGCAGAGGGCCACCTGGCCCTCCGTCCCCGCCGTTCGGCCGCGATCCCTGTCCTGATCCCGGCCGAGTGCGGTGCTGCGGGCGACGGTCCGATCGGCCGCCTGGCCGGCGCTGTCACGACCGGGTCGACGAGGTAGAGGTCCCTTCCCATGACGGACGTGACCCTGTCGGAGGGGTAGACGTGCGTTCCGGTGTGTACCGTGCTGAGCAGGGCGACGAGGTTTCGCTCACCGACTCACCCATGCACCCGGTCCGGGCGCTTCGGCATACCGTTGCAGCGTGCGGTGATCACACCGATTACGTTCCCCGGCAGCAGGTCCCGGCGGACCGCGACCACGTCGGCCAAGCGGTTGGACCGCTCGTATCGCTCGCAGAGAAGGACGACCCCATCGCTGTCCGGTCCCATGCGGGGGTGGCTTCCCGCAGGCGCGTTCCGCCCACTCCACGCCCCGACCGGGCGGCCCGCCGTCTCCGGCTCCCTGGAGACCACCAGGGTCGGCTTCCGGCTCGTGATCGCGAACAGCGCAGTTCTGGGCGGTGCCTGCGCTGTCTGGTGATGCGTCAGAAGAATCGGCGGGAGGTCGGTAGGAGTCCTGAAAGACCCGGGAACAGCTGACCGAAGATGCGCATGGTTGTAGGCTGCCGGGACGCCCTTGACCTGCAGGAAGCAGGCAGGGAGCAGACGAACCGGGAGTTTCCGCATGCTGCGCACCATGTTCAAGTCCCACATCTGACATCTGGACGTTTCCGCAGGTCAATGGCGTGGTAGCCGGGCTCTGGTCAGCAAATGGTCAGCAAATGGTCAGCAAATGGTCAGCATCAGCCCTTTGAGTTGTTCGCGGGGCACGCCAGTCGGCAGTCGCGCATGTTGCTGGCGCAGGGCCGTCCCGGCGCGTCGTAACGGCCCGCTGTCGCGTGGAACCCGACGTCGGTGAGGCCGCGCCCGGCCGTCCTCGCCAGCGACACGGGTGCAGTCATCCACCGGACGACGGCGGCGACAGCCCTCGTCTCCTTAGCCTCGCGCTTTCACGAGGTGGGGTGTCCGAGGCTTGATCAAATAAGCGGAGAGTGCTACTGAACTGCAACGATGGGACTTGTCTAAGGGTCCTGTTGGCTGCACGGAAAGAAGCACTCTCCAGGTGAAGAAGCGTATCGGGTCGTACCCGCGTGTCCGCATCGAGGGCGGCGGCCGCGCGATGGTGTCGCAGGCCGGGGGCGTGCTGCCCTCTCTGTCAGCCTTGAGTGAGACGTCCCGCTTTGTCGGGTTAGCCTGAGAGGGTTCGAGTCTTTCAGGCACATATGGCTGAGCTCAAGGCCTGGGGGGTCAGCCAGGGCATTCCCGGGGCCTGCCCGGAGGTACTGGGGCGTCCTTTCACGGGCCCGGGCCTGAGCAGTGGTGGGCCGAGCTGCGCAGCGTGCTCGACGTCCCGGCTGCGGTGCCGGCGGGGCGGGAGGCGGTCCGGACGCTGGATGCGCCGTTCGTTCCCGTTCTCCCTCGGCGTCGACGACCTCGGCCGCATGGTGCTCGCGGGGCCTGCGCTGCTCCTGGACTCCTCCGTCGAAAGCGCTGCGCGCCGGCCGACGGAGGAGGTGTGTATGTGGTGGTCCGCAGCCACCCCGCCGTCCTCGCCGGTTCGACGACCGGGGGCGGAGGTTCCCGCCGCCATGGGCCTGCGCCGGAGCGGAGGCGGGCGCCGGCGATGTCGCCGCGCTCGGTGACCTCCTGGCGCTGGCTGCCGCGTGCTTCCCCGGCCCTGGTCCGAGGCCGGGTCCGCGCGACGGGCGGATCGCGGCCCCGTCTCCCCGTGACCTCGCTCTCGTCGCGGCTCGCTCAGAGCCGGTCGGCTTGCTCGTGCCGGAAGCCCTCCCAGGCCGCGCGCACACCTGCCTCGACCTCGGCATCGTCGAGATCTCCGGGCTCGGCGAATTCAGGGTCGTAAGCGTAGTCCTCAAGGATCATGAATACCCGGTCGAAGAGATCGCTGAGAGGCCCTTGGATGCGTTCGCCGTTCGCAAGGGAAGCGCGTCGAGCTTCCCACCAGCCGTCTGCGAAGTCGCGTGCGCTGCACGTTCCGGCGGTGAGGGCGTCCAGTAGCGTCACATGTCGCGCCGCAGCACTCGACGGGTCGATGTCGTCCGTGCGGGACGCTGTCCTGTGCTCAGGCGCATATGCGGCGGCCACTGCCGGCAGGTGGGGGTGGCGGTCCGCGAGGGTGCGCGCATACCGGCCGAAGCGTGCGCGTGCCGTATCGGCGCCTTCGCCGACTGCGGCTGCCATGAACGGCGCGGTTCCCGCGATCAACGCGTAGCCCGGTTCGGGGAACAGAACGGCTCCCTGCAGATCGGGTGTGCTGAGCAAGAACGGAGGGGGGACCTCCAATCCGGGTGCGGGGGCGGTCGGCCGGAACTCCGCACCTGCCGTTTCCCTGAGGCTGCCCGCGAGCTGAGAGGCAAGCATGTTTGCTGCACCGACCGCGCGGCACCCCGCCGCGATCCGACGAGCCAGCGCCGCATCGAGGCGGACACCTGCAGGCAGCGGTGCCACGGACTTGTCCCGCAGCCAACTCGGGGCGAAAGCCCCGTCCGAGCCGAGGACGCCCCGCGGATCGGAAGCCTTGTACTCTGAACCAGTCACCACAGAAACCCTTTGTCGATGATTCCCTGGAACTGTTTATCGCCCAGCTTCCAGGCAGACCAGAATGTACCATCGGCGTGCAGCATGACCATCTTCTGGGATGCCGTATCGATGAATCCGACGGCTTGCCCCTGGCCTCTGTAGTCGAATCGGTAAATCTTTGTTCCGTCGGCTGTCATATGTTCACGCATGGCCTGTTCGAACCGCTGCAGATTTGCCTTGTTCAGATTTCCGGGGTTGTCCAGGAAATCCCCCGCATGAGCGTGGAACTTTTTACTCATGACCTTCTGGGAGGAGAAGTCGGCCTTCTCCTCCCAAGCACCCCGCGGACACGGGGCAAGCCCCAGGGGATCGGTCCAGGAGTGAGGATTTTCCACATACGTGGCGGGGTTGGGGGCAGGACCCAGTCCCAGCGGGTCGAGTGTGAGATAGCGAGCAGTTTCCGGGTCGTAGTGGCGGAAAACGTTGTAGTGGACGCCGGTCTCGGGGTCGTAGTACTGACCAGGGAAGCGCAGGGGGGTGTACGCGCCGCTGTCGCGGGCCCAAGCGGTGGTGCCCCACAAAGTGGCCCGGCTGCGCCATGCGATGTCGCCCGCTTCGTCGATGAGTTCGGTGGGCGTGCCGACGAGATCCGTGGCGATGGCAAAGAAGCGGCGGTCGATCTCCTCCTGGCGGTCGTCCGCCGTGAGGATGCGCTCGGTCTGGGACAGGGGAGTGTCGCCCAGATGGTCCCAGGTGAGGGTGACCGTGTGAGGCTGGTCCGGCCGGTGGCTGGCTTGCTCGCACAGGGTGAGGCCGTCCCAGGTGAACCGGATCTCCTCGGCCACGCTCTCGCCATCGGCAGCCAGAAGCTGTTTCGCGGTGCGCCGGCCGAGGGGGTCGTAGCGGTACCTCCAGCGGGCGCCGTCCGGGGTGGTCACCGCCGTGAGGCGGTCCTCCGCGTCCCACGTGTAGCGCCAGGTGTCCGGCTTACGGGAGAGCCGAGGCTTCTGGCGGAGGGTGACCCGGCCGAGCGCGTCGTGCTCGAAGCGGACGTCCCCGGCACGGTCGAGAGCCGTGCCGGTGTAGGTGCGCGGCCCAGTAGCCTCCCCACCGGGATGGCCTGTCGGCCAAGACGCCCACGTCTGATTGCCGGTGTCGTCGTACGCGTACCGCTCCGTCCAATCCTGGGCGTGCACGGCGGTGACCCGGCCCGCACGGTCGAGGTCGAAGGTACGTGTGCCGGACATTCCGTCCGTGACGGAGAGGAGGCGTCCGTCGGCACGGTAGGCGTAGGCGCGCCGGTTGACGGAGCGCTCTCCGGCGGTGACGTGCTGTGCCGAGAGCCTGCCGACTGCGTCCCACGCGGACGTCATGGTGACCGTGTCGCCGAAGACACGCTCCAATTCGCGCCCGGCGTTGTCGTGGGAAAAACCTACGCGCCGGCCTCCGGTGATGAGCGATTGGACTTGCCCGTCCGCACCGTAGGAGTAGGAGGTCGCATGGCCCGTAGGTGTGACTCGGCTTGTACGGCGGCCCAGGACGTCGTAGGCGTAGCTCATGGGGCGGCCGTCGACCAGCTCGGTCTTGGTGAGTCCGCGACGGTCGTACTGGTAGCGAAGCTCCGCGTCCGGTCCGACTGCCTCCAGCAGGCGTCCGGCCCTGTCGTAGGCGTAGGTCGTCGCCCGGCCGTCGACGCATTTGCGGACGACCTGGCCGAGCTGGTCGCGTTCGAAAGCGATCGTCCCGCCGAGCACGTCCGCGCGGGCCGCCAACCGGCCTGCGGCGTCCATCCGGTAGGTGAGCGTACGGCCGTCGAAGTCGGTTTCGGCGATGATGTTGTCAGCGGCGTCGTACGTGTAGGTCCACCCCCGCCCCCGGGGATCCGTGACACGCGTCAGGCGCAGGGCGGCATCATGCTCGAATTCGTAGCGTGCGCCGTCGGGCCCGGTGCGGGCGACCGGTAGGTCGAAGTGGGTGTACTCGAAGCGGGTGACCCCGCCCGCCGAGTCGGAGCGGGTCAGCAGGTTGCCCTCGCCGTCGTACGTCCACGACTCCGTGGCCCCGTCCGGGCCGGTACGCCGGGCGAGTTGCCCGTCGGTGTGCCACTCCAGGCGGGTGACGCCGCCCTCCGGATCGGTGAGGCGGACGGGACGGCCGAGGACATCCCGTTCCGTCAGAGTCACGGCTCCGGTCGGAGCGGTCACCCTCAGAGACAGTCCAGCCGCGTCGCACACGACGCTGCTCGTCGCTCCTTCGGCGTCTGTGACTGACGCGAGGCGGCCGGCGTGGTCATACGTGTAGCGAGTGATGGCGCCGGCCGGGTCGGTGACTGCTGTGAGGTTGCCACGTTCGTCGTACTGCAGAAGCGTGCGCGCGCCGTCCGACGAGACGACCTCTACGGGCAGCCCGAAGATGCCGCGGACGGTGCGTAGCTCGTTCCCGTCAGGGCGCACGGCACGGACGAGCCGACCGTCCTCGTCGTACGAAAAGGTTGTCGTGTGGCCCAGGGGGTCGGTGCGGGACAGCAGGTTGCCGCGAGGATCGTATGCGTAGCGGGTGCTGTGGCCGAGCGGGTCGGTCACGGCCAAGAGCTTGCAGCCGGGGCCGAATACGTGGCGTGTTGCGTGTCCGTCGGGTGTGGTCAGCGTGGTGGTGTGGTGGCCCGTTGCAGGGTCAGGGTCGGTGTAGGCCAGAGTGAGGCGGACGTGTCCGGCTTCCCCGCCCTCCGCCACCACACGGTCGCGGTCGTCGTAGACGTAGTCATAGCGGCTGCCGTTGGAATCGATCCAGGCGATGACGCGGCGGCGGTCGTCGTAGACGAAGGTGGTGGTGGCGCCCGAAGGCTTCGTGACCGTGGCGAGGTTGCCCTCCTCATAGCCGTAGTTGATTAGGAGCAAGTCGGCATCGGCTTCGCCTGCGCCGGCCAGGGACACGGCGGTGATCAAGCCGTTGGATGCCGTCAGCTTCAAGTGGTGCCCGGCCGAGTGCACCAGTGCCGACGGCAGACCGTCCTCTGCACGGTCGATGGCGATGGTGTGGCCGTTGCGGTCGGTGACTTCGGTCAGCCAGGCTTGACCGTCGTCTCCGGGTTTGCTGCCGGACGGCGAGGTGAAGCGACGAACCACCCCGTTGTCGGAGTCGGTGACCGTGTAGTCGCCGACGGCATCACGGGCCAGAAGAGTGCGCGCCCTTCGGTGCTCCGGCTGTGTGGGCAGGCCCGGAGCCGGATGCGGGTAGGTGATCAGCAGGCCTTCGGCAGTGATGTGCACGACACCGGTCGCATCGATCTCCAGGCGCTCGTCGACGGTGGACGTCCACGCAGCCCCCAAGAAGCGGCCGACCATGCAACCGGATTCCGTGCGGCGGGTGAAGACGAGGGGCAGGATGCCGGGCAGCTCGACATCGGTCTGTGGCAGGAACATACGACCGGTGGCGAGGTCCACCGGGTCGCCGCCCACGGTGCGGTCGCCGTCCGCAGTGCTATGGGCCCCCTCCGGTCCGTCCTCTGCGAGTCTGCGTGCCCGCGTGGCAGAGGCTGCGTCGTCGAGGTGCTTGGCGGTGGTGGTGAGCTTCTTGGCGGCGCCGGTGCCCTTGGAGCCGATGACTTCGGGTATGAGCTTGCCGAGTCCCTCGAAAGGGTCCTTCATGAACTCGTCGAGCATTTGCTTGCCGGCACCCCACGGGTCGTTGGCCATGACGACGAGGCCGGCCGCGGTCGAGTTCAAGTTGGTGCGGTACTCGGCCGGGTGGGTCAGGTTGTACGGGTCGAACGGGTTCAGGCTGCGGCCGAAGTTGGCCATGCCAGCAGTGCCCTTGAGCACACCGCCGACCAGGTGCGTGGAGGCCAGGTCGAGGTAGTCGAGGCCGTCGCCGAGCTGCTTGCTGTACGACGGCTTGGGCGGGGCGGCATCCCGCGCCGTACGGACGGCCGCCGCGGCGGTCTCGGCCTGCTCGTTGCGCTGTCTGCGGGCGCTGTTGAGTTTCTCCTGCGCTGCCTTGGCCATCTCCTTCCCGGGGTCGGGGTACGTCTCCGACGGCCGCGGCGGCAGGTGCTCCGACTTCGCCCTCACAGCGTCGTTGTAGGTCGTGCGGAGCTTCTCGTGCGTGTCGAACGCGTCCTGGGAGGCCTTCAACGCCGCTTTGTAGTCCTCCAGCGCCTCTTTGGCCTTGCCCTGGGCCCACTCGACAGTCTCTGCGAACCGGTTCATGGAGCTGGCGGCCTTGCCGAAAGCGTCAGCCGCCTTGAACCAGCGTGGCGGCTCCTTCGCGACGGACTCCCGGAACGCGGTGGCTGCCGCTCCCTTGAGCCCGTCGGGCTCGGTGAGGTTCTTCAGGCCGTTGCCGACAGATTCAAAAGCCGCCTTGAAGTCGGTCAGGTGGGCGACTTGCTCCCGGATCTTGGCAGCACTGCCGTAGACCAGCCGCTTCGGGTCCTCGGTCTGGCCGAGTTCGAGTTCGGCGACATCCGCGCCGAGCTGGTTCGCGGCGGAGCGGCTCTTGTCGCGGACCCAGTTGCCCGCATCGTGCGCGCCAATGTCGTCGGCGAATTCGGCAGCCTTGTCACCGCCCCATTCGACGAAGTCACCGACGTCCTCGGCACGATCCTCGATCCAGTCTTCCGCCGAGTCCGGAACGAAATCCCGCCAGCCCATCTATCCGTTCCCCCCATCGTGCCCGCGGGACTGGTCCAGCAGGTCCTTCAACGAGCCGATCCTGCCGCTCGAGGTCACCGTGTCCTTGGTGTCCGACCAGGTCTGCTCCATGTCCTTGTCGCTCTTGTCGAACGACTCATCGCTGTAGTCCGGCTTGAAGACGTCCGCGCGGAAGATGTCGCCCCACTTCTTCTGCTCGATCTCGTCCTCGCCGGCATATGGGTTGCCGTATGCGGCGTTCACGGCGACCTTGAAGGAGCCCTGGATGTATTGGTCCTCCTCCCACAGTGTCCCTGCCGCGATCCCCAGGTTCGCCGCGAGCGTCGACGCGTCCTGCACCAGGGCGCGCACCCCCCACTCCCAGCGCTCGCAGAAGTCCTCGAAGTCCGCTGCCAGCCCTGCGTGCCCGGTCTCCATCCCCGTCATCGACAGGTTCTCGAAGCCCGCGCCCTGCGAGGCACCTGCCGCGTCCCCGGATTCACGCAACTCCGATATCGCCGCCCGCAGGCCGGTCTGGATCGCCGCGACCGCCTGCGGCGAGACCTCGAGGTCACCGTCGCCCGCCATCAGACCCTCACTCCGCGGTCACTGTGGGTGTCCTGCCCCAGGTCCACGGCGAACGGAGCCGGGACGATCCCGGAGACCGGCGGGAACAGCATCGCCCCGTCTCCGTCCGCCACGTTGACCGCGACCCCCATCGGACGATCCGACTGCGGCACGACCGCATCCACCAGCCGGCCGCCGAGCATCACCAGATACGGCCACTCCCGATCCCCCTCACCACGCGCCCGTACGAACCGTGCAAGGGAGTCCTCGTCCGTGAACGCGTACAGCCATCGGACACCACCCGACAGCGCAGACATCAGCCCACCCTGGACACCGGAACCGGTGCTGCCGTCCGTGCGCGGGAGCAGGAGCAGGGCCCTTCGAAACTCACCCACCAGGCGCCCAGGATCCCCCCTCTCCTCCCGGTACGCCGCAATCTCCGCAACTAGTCCCATGAACTGTGTCCCCTCCCGCTGATCAGCCCCAAAAGGGAAACCGTACCTTGATCGCTAAATCGGTCTATAGGTGCGGAAGAGTTCTGGCCAGCGATCACCGGCCTCGGGGAGTGGGCCACAGGCCATTGGCCGTATGACTGCGGAGCGGCGGTTGATCGCTTGGCATGGTGGTGAACAAGCCTGTCGGCGGATCGCGGTACGCCACGCGACCCACCACTTGGCCGGCGCCCATCCACGTCGTCGCGACGCTCGCACGTTGCGGCTGGGCCGGTCCAGGGTGCCTTTCGCGGAGCGGGTCATGCCCTTGGTGTTGAGGGTCTCCAGCGCGATCTCGCTGTACTGCTGGACGAGCCGCTTGGAGATCAGGTGCAGGCCGGTGACGCGGCGGGCGGCGAGCTGCGCCTGGAGCCTGGCCACCCGGTCCCGGGCGTCCTGGAACCCCTTGGACTGCTGCCGGGCGCCCTTGACGTGGCGGCGGGCCATCTGGCGCTGCGCCCGGGCGAGTTTGCGCGCGATGTTGTCGTGGTGGCGGGGGTTGCCGACCAGTGAGGTGCCCCCGGCGGTGTGGACACTCTGACAATGGATCTTGCAGATCTGAGGAAGGGTGTCCTGGTGGGACGGAAGTCTCCGTATCCGGCGGAGTTCAGGAACGATGCGGTCCCGCTGTATCGCGCGGGGGGTGGGAAGCGTACGTATGCGGCGGTGGCGGCGGATGTCGGGGTGACTGGTGAGACGCTGCGGAGCCGGGTGCGTCAGGCCGACGAACAGGCGGTCGCCGTCACGGCCATGGCGAGCCGGCTGGAGAGAGCCGGGATGAGGAGCTGGCCCGGCTGCGGGCGGAGAACGGCCGGCTGCGCAAGGCGGAGAAGGAGTGGGAACTCGAGCGGGAGATTCTGCGGCGGGCGGCGGCCTATTTCGCGAAGGAGATGAAGTGAAGACCCACCGCTGGGACTTCGTCTCCGCCCACGCCGAGGTCTTCGGCGTTCAGCGGATATGCCGCGTTCTTCAGGTCTCGTGGTCGGGTTACTACTGGTGGATCGACGGTGCGAAGGCCCGAGCGGAGCGACAGGCCGCTGACGACGCCCTGGTCGCGGAGATCCGCGAGGTCCACACCATGCACAAGGGAACGTACGGGGTGCGCCGTGTCCATGCCGAGCTGCGGGGATTCGGGCATGCCGTCAACCGCAAGCGCGTCGAGCGGCTGATGCGCCTGAACCGGATCGAGGGCCGTCACCTGCGTCGGCGCAAGCGCACCACGGTCCCGGACCGGCTCGCCCCGCCCGCCCCGGACCTCGTCCGCCGTGACTTCTCCGCCGGGCGTCTGGACGAGAAGTGGTGCGGCGACATCACATATGTGCGGGTCGGCGGGTGGTGGCTGTATCTGGCCTGCGTCCTGGACGTCTGCTCACGCCGGGTGCTCGGCTACTCGATGGCCTCGCATATGCGTGCCGAGCTGGTCATCGACGCCCTGACGATGGCGGTGACGACCCGCGGCGGCCACGTGGACAGGGTGGTCTTCCACGCGGACAGGGGTTCGCAGACCACCGCCGCCGCGTTCGCGCAGGTCTGCGACGGTTTCGGGATTCGCAGGAGCATGGGCCGGGTCGGCTCGAGCTATGACAACGCCCTCGCCGAGTCGTTCTGGCAGGGACTCACGAGGGAGACGATGCACAAGAGGCCGTTTTCGACGATGCGTCAGGCGAGGCTGGAGATCTTCCAGTGGCTCACCTACTACAACACCCGCAGGCGCCACGGCGCACTCGACTGCCTCTCGCCGGTGGAGTTCGAACAGCAGCATCTGCGAGCGGCTAAACTCTCAATCGCGGCATGAGCCCCTGTGTCCACTCCGGGGGACGCCTCAGTCCGTGGAGCACCCCGGGGGCTCGGCAGCGGCAGCCGGTGCCAGTGCGGGTGCCGGTGCGGGGGTTGACATCGATGTCGGGACATCCGTGTGGGCGGTCTCCGGGCCGTCGGGTTCGAGCAGCCCGTGCCGGTGGGCGAGGTAGCCGAGCTGGAAGCGGCTCGTCGCACCCAACTGGCGCATGATGGCGGAGACGTGACGCTGACAGGTGCGCACCGAGATGCCGAGGGCGCGGGCCGTGACGCGGTCGTCGTCGCCCCCCATCAGGTGCCGCAGTATGGAGCGTTTTGCCTGGTCGGCGACATCCTGGATGAAAGCCTTCTCGCGCGGTTTGCCGATGTGCTCGCCCGTCGCCCACAGCACGTTGAACATCTCGGCGACGAAGGCGACCAGTTCCGGGCTGCGAACGAGCAGCGCCCCGCCCGTCGGTTCCTGGAGGGGGAGTGCGAGCAGGGACCGGTCGAAGACCAGGCAGCCGGCCAGGCCGCCGGAGACCGTTCTGGCTTCGGCACCGAGAGCCGCCAGCTCCTCTTCGTACCGCACGGTCGGCGGGTCGAAGCGGGCCGAGTGCTGGTACAGCGTGCGCACGCGGACGCCCCGGGAGAGCAGGTCCCGGTCCCGGGCGTGGCGCAGCCCGGCCGCAGGCAGGGGGCCGCCCGGCTGCGCGCAGAGCACCTCCTGCGTGCATGCGGCGGACTGGCTGTCGATCATGTGCTGGAGCTCCTCCGATGACTCGATGCGCTCCAGCGGCGGTCCCGCCAGAGTCCGTTGGCGTGAGGCGTGCACGATGGCCAGTTCCGCGAGCTGCCCCCGCATACGCAGCAGGTCGAGCTGGGCTCCCTGTACGCGCTCCTCCCACCGTTTGAGCAACTGCGCCGATACGTCGGTGGGGTTGGTTGCCGCGAAGCAGTCGGGGCCGACCTGCTGGACGAGGCCGCTGGAGACGAGGACGTCGAGACTGCGGGACCGGGTGAGCACCTGGTCCGACTGGAGGGGGCCGTGTTCCGCGAACTCCCGGTAGAGGTCTATCTCTTCGGGTGTGAGCTCCCGGGGTCGGTCACGGTCCTGCGGGCGTGTCAACGCGGCTCGTGTCATGTGGCTGCCCTCTCGTTCGCATCCGTCGCAATCGCGATGCTAGGAGACTCCGCCCCGGCCCGCCGCCCCGGGAACGTGTATCGGCCACGCTTCGGGTGTGCGGATACCGGCCGGAGAGTGGCTCAAGATCCTTGAAACACCGGGCATCTCGGTGAGCGGCATGCGGAGATGGGCTGGACTCGAGGACCGCTCGGGTATGGCCGGAACGTGCGCAAGGCTGCCTGAAACTTGCGGCAAGTTCTTGCTGTCGTCTTTCCGACAGTCGCCAAGACGACAGTCGTCCCCCATTGGCGGGGGGCTGCCCCGCCCCCGATGCTGAGCGGGACGCGCCGATCCCGGCTGCGCGCCGTGTAGCAGGAGGGGTGCGTTCAGATAATTCCGAGATGACCGGCCGGCCCCGCCCGTCGGAGCCGCCGGGTCGACTGCCGGGCTCAGTCCTCCGCCGGGTGGACCACCTCGACTCCCTGGTCACGCAGTACTTCGACCGCGGGGGAGTCCGCGGGGGCGTCCGTGACGACGAGGGCGATCTCCTTCATGGAACAGATGCGGCCCAGCGCCGCACGGCCGATCTTGTCGGCGGTCGCGACCAGGATCACGCGCTGCGCCGAGGCGACCGCCGCACGCTTCACCTGCACGTCGTCGAGGTTGTAGGCGGTCGCTCCCTGAACGGGGTCGACGCCGCAGCACCCCAGGATGAACGTGTCGAAGCACAGGTCCTTGAAGGTCTGCACGGGTGTGTGGCCGTAGAAGGACAGCTCCTCGGGGCGCACCTGCCCGCCGGGCATCACCAGTTGGATGCCCGGGAACGCGGACAGGGTGAAGGCCGCGTGCAGTGAGAGGGGTGCGACGGTGAACTGGCGGTCCGCCATGGACTTTGCAATGGCGACGGCCGTCGTGCCCGTGTCCAGTGCGACGGTCTCGCCGTCGGTGAGCAGTGCGACCACGGCGTGCGCGAGGCGCTCCTTCGCCTGCGATCCGGACATGGCCCGGATCGCGTACGGGGGCTCGACGCCGCCGGGCAGGCTGCTCACGGCGCCGCCGCGCACCCGGCGCAGGGCCCCCCGGGACTCGAGTACCTCCAGGTCCCGGCGGATGGTCATCTCGGACGCCCCGGTGGCCTGGGCCAGCTCGGCCACCGTCGCGCGGTTCTGCTGCATCAGCAGTCCCACGACGAACTTGTGCCTCTCCATCACGTTCATGTGTCTGCTTTTAGCACAGATGCCGCGGCGGGGCTTCTGATGCGCGTTCGCACACCTAAACTGTTGAAACGAACATTGCAGATGTGTAACGTGAGGGGAACGGTGTGAACTTCATGCTGTTGTGAACGTTGATCGCGTTCATTCGGCCATGACCGATGAGGAGAGCCATGACTGCCACCACTGAGGCCGATCTGCCGGAAGGGGGGAAGCCCCTCCTCAGCACCGTCGCGATCGTCGCGTCGTGCATGGCATTCGTGGTGATCGGCGCCCTCCAGGCGCTCTACGGTCCGGCGATCCCCGCACTGCGGGACGAATTCGGCATCAGTCCGGCCGTGGCCGGGCTCAGCCTCAGCGCGCACTTCGTCGGCGCCCTCCTCGGAGTGCTGATCTATCACCTCCTGCGGGGCCGCCTGAACAACCGGGTGCTGCTCGGCGGCTCCTACGTACTCATGGCCGTAGGCGCGGCCGTCTTCGCCTTCTCCCCGAGCTGGACCCTCGCCCTCGCCGGCACGTTCGTCATCGGCCTGGGCTTCGGCGGCATCGACTACGGACTCAACCAGCTCTTCGCCGTCGGGTTCGGCCACCGCAGCACCGCCATGCTCAACCTGCTGAACGGGCACTTCGGCATCGGCGCCATCGCCGGCCCCGCCCTGATCGGCTGGCTCGGGGCGGACAGCTACCCGGAGATCTTCGTCGGCACCGGCGTGGTCAGCCTGCTGATCCTCGTCACCCTCGGCGGGGTGGCCCTCCGGGAGCCCGCCCCGGCCCCGGCGGAAGGCGCCACAGCGGGCGGCGCGCGGGTGCTTCCGATCATCGCGGTGTTCATCGGGATCTACGTCCTGCACGTCGCCATCGAGACCGGCGTCGGAGGCTGGGAGCCCACCCACCTCGAAGCCGTCGGATACGGCGCCGCCACCGCCGCGACCGCGACCTCCGCCTACTGGGCCGCCATGACCATCGGCCGGTTCGTCGCCGCGCCGATCAGCCTGCGCTGGTCCGCGCCGTCGATCCTCACTGTCTGCTGCGCCGGCATGGCCGGCTTCCTGCTCCTGGCGACCGTCCCGGCCTTCGCCCCGTACGCCTACCTCGGCGTTGGCCTGATGATCGCGCCGATCTTCCCGACCTGCCTGCCCTGGCTGAACCGCGCCGTGCCCGGCGTGGCCGCCGCCGGCGCCTATGTGATCGCCGCCTCGATGATCGGCGGCGTGGCCTTCCCGCCGGTGCTGGGTGCCGTGATCGACGCGATGGACGTCAAGACGGTGCCGCTGCTGCTGTTCCTGCTCGCCGTCGTCTGCGGCGTGCTGAGCCTGTGGCTGCGCCGCAACGCCCCCGACCCCGGCGGCGTGTCCCGCCCACGGGACCCCGGACGTGCGGAATACGTCACCACACTCTGAAACCCGTACAACGCAACGTGAGGAACCGAAGGATGAAAGCCGTCCTCTTCGACATGTTCGGTGTCATCGCGCGTGTCCAGTCGCCCGAGTCCATGACCGCTCTGGAACGCACGGCTGGTGGCGACCCCGACCGCTTCTGGGCGGCGTACTGGTCGCAGCGGCCCCCCTATGACCGCGGCGAGGTCACCGGGCCCGGCTACTGGCAGGCGGTCTTCGCGGAGCTGGGCATCCCGCTCGACCGGCGGCTGACCGAGGAGCTGACCGCCGCTGACCTCGTCAGCTGGAGCGAGGTCGACCAGCGAGCCGTGGACCTCCTCGGCGACCTCGAGGACAGAGGGTTCGTGCTCGGCCTCCTCTCCAACATCCCCGAGGACCTGGCCGTCTGGTACGAGGCCACCCAGCCGTGGCTGGAGCGGTTCGCAGTCCGCGGACTGTCCTGCCGGATCGGCAGCGCCAAGCCCGAGCCCGCCGCCTACGAGTGGTGCGTGCGCGAGCTCGGACTGCCTCCGGAGGAGATCCTGTTCGTCGACGACCGGGCCGAGAACGTGCACGCCGCACGCAAACTGGGCCTCCACGGCCATGTGTTCACCTCGCCCGAAGGGGTGCTGGACGCGCTGGAGGCGGCGTTGACGTGACGACGCCGGCGCACTTCTACGCCCTGTGCGCCGCCGCGCACGGCAGCTTCCCGCCACCGCGCCGCGAGACCGAGACGGGCAGGGGCCTCGCCGGCGCGATGCTCCTCCAGGGCGCGCTGGCCGGCTGGCTGGACCTGTCCGGCGACCGGGTCCGGCTGACAAGGCGGGGCCGAAACGGCGACCCGGTGCTGGACGCGTTCCTGACGCATATCGAGGCCTCCGCCCGGGACCGGGCGCCGTCCGACTGGGTGGAACGCCTGGGTCCCGCGGCGCTCGCCGCCCCCCGCCCGGGGAGGTACCCGGGCGGCGGGCAGTCGCCCGGCGGGCGAGCAGGCATCCGGCCCCCGAAGCGCTGAGACGGGTGCGGCGGTCGGTGGAGGACCCCGACCGCTCCGCACCGCACGCGGTGGCCGCGGGCGCCCTGATCGCGGCGTCCGGACTGCACGACCTGTGCTGGCCCGGCCTGACCCGGGACGAGGCGTCCCGGCGCACGCTGCGGGCCGTGGCCGCGCTGGGGCCCGCGGGGCTGCCCGCCGCCCGTGCGGCGACGGCGGTGTCCCATTCTCTGACCGGCTCCGCCGGCGCTCTCGCATTTCCCGGATAGGGAATTGGAGAATCCGGATCGTAAAAGAGATCCACATCTCCAAAAGGTCGCTTGTCAGGGCGAGTTGGGATGTGATCTTATGAAAGAGAAGGCGCCGCCGTGAGATCCCCTGTCTGCATCGGGTGAAATATCCAGGCCGCCCCCCACCGGCAGCAAGCCGTAGCCCAATTCTTTTCACTTGGACGCGAGTTGCATTCCGCCGTCCATACCTCAACGTTCACGAACGACCCGTGTGAGAGGGACCGATGGAAACCAAGGATGTCACCGAGCACATCTATTACCCCGTCAGCGACTACAAGATGGCGCGGGGTGAGGGTGTCTACCTCTACGACGAGGACGGGAAGAGCTACCTCGACTGCGCGTCGGCCACGTTCAACCTGAGCCTGGGATACTCCCACCCGGCCGTCGTCGCCGCGATGAAGGACCAGCTCGACAAGGTGGTCCACATCACCTCCTCCTACCAGAGTGAACCGGTCAACGGCCTGGTCCAGCGGTTAGCGGAGGTTTCCCCGGACAACCTGACGAAGGTGCACCCCAAGGTCTCGGGCGGCTCGGCCGCCAACGAGGGCGCCATCAAGATGGCCCAGATGGCCACCGGCAAGTCCGAGGTCATCACGCTGTTCCGCAGTCACGTGGGGCAGACGATGATGATGACGTCGATGTCGGGCAACGCGTTCCGCCGCGAGCCGTTCCCCAACCTCTTTCCCGGCACCCTCCAGGTCCCCGACCCGTACTGCTTCCGCTGCTTCTACGGGCAGAAGGAGGGCTCTTGCGGGATGATGTGCGTGGACCGGCTCGACGACTTCGTCGAATACGCCAGCTCCGGCCGGGTCGCCGCCGTCCTCATCGAGCCGATATCCGGAAACGGCGGCAACATCGTCCCGCCGGACGGCTACATGCAGAAACTGCGCGCCTTCTGCGACGAGCAGAACATCGCCCTCATATTCGACGAGATCCAGACGGGCATCGGTCGTACCGGCCACATGTTCGCGGCCCAGTACTTCGACGTCGAACCCGATGCCATCACCACGGCCAAGGGCCTCGGCGGATCGGGCGCGCAGGTCGCCGCCATCATCACCAACGAGCGGCTCGCCGGCCTCCCCGCGAACCACCACTCGTTCACCTACGGCGCCAACCTGCTGGCCGCCGCGGCGGCCAACGCCACCCTCGACATCGTGCGGCAGCCCGAATTCCTGGCGAACGTCACCCGCACGGGTGGTTACATCATGGAACGCCTCCACGACATGAAGCGCCGCTACCCGCAGATCGTGGACGTCCGCGGCGTCGGACTGATGATCGGCTTCGAGATCGCCGAAGCCGACGGCAGGCCCGCCGTGAAGCTCACCAACCACCTGGCCGCCCAGGCCATGGACCACGGCCTGATCCTGCGCACCTCGCGGTACGGCTACGGCAACGTCCTCAAGATCCGCCCGCCGCTGATCCTCACCATGGACCAGGCCGAGGAGATCTGCGACAAGCTGGAGAACCTCTTCCTCTCGGAGCTGGCCCGATGACCGCCGACAACCCGATGAAGCGGCTGCTCGTCTCCCTCGGGCAGCACGTCCGCGCCGAACTCCTCGCTTACGAGGCCACCGGCCGCGAACGCAGCGTGCACGGCGACTCGCCTGGCGGCGACGCCCAGTTCGACGTCGACGAGGTGGCGGAGAAAGCCGTACTGGACTACCTGCGCGAACACGCCCACGTACCCGCGGCGCTCTACACCGAGGACGGCTCCTACGTCGAGCTCGCCCCCGACCCGCAGGTCCTCCTGGTCGTCGACCCCATCGACGGCACCCGTCCCACCTCGGCCGGTCTCGAAATGGGCATGGTGTCCATCGCGGCCGCCCCCTACGGGGACGGCAAGCCCACCCTCGCCGACGTCGACGCCGCCTGCCTGGTCGAGATCAAGAGCGGCGCGTGGCTGTACGGCGACGACACCGACGGCCTCGACAGCGGCGGATTCACCACCCCGGTCCCGCGGCTGAGCCGGAACACCGACCCGACCCACATGTTCTGGTCGATCGAGTTCAACGGCCACCCGATGGACCTGATGACCCAGGCGTACGGCCACCTCGTGGACAGTTCGGCCAACACCGGCGGCATCTTCGTCTTCAACAGCAGCACCTTTTCCATCTCCCGCATCATCACCGGGCAGCTCGACGCCTACGTCGACATCGGCAACCGCGTCCTGCGCGACCACCCGGACACCGAAGAGGCGTTCCTGCGCGTCGGCCGCGGCTCGATCCTGCACCTCTTCCCCTACGACATCGCCGCCGTTGTCTACCTCGCCCGGCAAGCCGGCGTCGTCATCACGGACGCCTACGGCGACGACCTCGGCTCCACCTCGCTGGTGGACCTCGGCCCGATGAACCAGAAGTCCTGCATCGCCGCCGCCACCCCCGAGCTCCACAAGCAACTGCTCGACACCATCCGCTGGGACCTGGGCCGCGCCGCCGCCGCGCCCGTGACGGAGGAATCATGAAGGCGCTGACGCTGACCGCAGACCGCACGCTCGCCCTCGTCGACCACCCCAAGCCGGAACCCCTGGCCGCGGACGACATCGTCATCCGCGTCACCCAGAGCGGCATCTGCGGTACCGACCGCAGCGTCCTCGTGGGCAAGTTCCCGGCCGAGACCGGTGTCGTCATGGGCCACGAGGCCGTCGGCGTCGTCGACTCCACCGGCCCGGGCGTCACCCGCTTCGCCGTCGGCGACCGGGTCATCGTCAACCCCACTCTGTACTGCGGCAACTGCCCCACCTGCCTCGAAGGCCACTGGAACTTCTGCGGCCGCAAGGCCGGCACCGAGGTCGGCCTGGACTACGACGGCTCCTTCGCCGAGTTCATCCGCCTCCCCGAGCTTTTCTTCCACGCCATCCCCGAGGACATGGACTTCGACCGCGCCGTCGTCGTCGAACCGCTCGCCTGCGCACTCAACAACATCGAGGCCGGCCGCCTGGCGGCGGGCGAGACCGCCGTCGTCGTCGGTGGTGGCCCCATGGGCGTCGTCACCGCCATGGCCGCCCAGCGGTACGGTGCCACCGTCCTCCTCGTGGAGCCCGACCCCGTACGCGGCCGGCTCGGCCAGGAGATCTTCGACGCCCCCGAGTTCGGAGGCCGCGTCACCGTCCACACTCCCGACGACCCCGCCCTCACCGAGCGAGGCGACCTCGTCGTCGACTCCGTGGGCAACCTCCTGGAGCAGAGCATCGGCTACGCCGCCGTTCGCGGCCGCGTCGTCGTCATGGGCTTCAACAGCAACGCCTCCGCCACCGTCCGGCCGCTCACCCTGCTCCAGCGCGGCCTGCAGATCATCGGCGCCGGCGACTACAACAGCATGATCTTCCCCAAGGCCGTCGAGCTGGCCCGGCAGCTGCCGCTGGAGCGCGTGGTCACCCACCGCTTCGCCCTCGCCGACCACGAAGAGGCGTTCAAGGCCCTCGCCGCCGTCCCCGGCGCCGAGTACACCGCCCTGAAGGTCGTCCTCGTACCTCCGCACGAAGGGGCGGACGCATGAGCCCCACGCCGCGCGCCGCACTCGCCGAGGCGCTCGTCCCCGGCACCCGCCGGCCCGTCGTCGTCGGCGAGTACCCCTACTACCGGGCCGACCCCGCCAACTGGGCCGCCAACCTGCGCGAACTGCGCGCCCTGGGCGTTGACGTCGTGTCCTGCTACCTCCCCTGGCGCTTCCACGAGACCGGCGGGCCCCTCGGCGAGGGGGGTCCCTCCTTCGACTTCACCGGGAAGACCGACCCTCAGCGCGACGTCGTCGGACTGCTGGAGCTCGCCGCGGCCGCCGGACTGGGCGTCCTCCTCAAGCCCGGCCCCTTCATCCACGCCGAGGTCCAGCTCGGGGGGCTGCCCGACCGGCTCTGCGGCCCCGGACACACCCCCTATCAGGGGCTCGACGGCACCGTCCTCACCTCCCAGGGCAAGCCGCTGCCCAGCCTCCTCGACCCGGCCGTCCAGGCCGAGACGGAGACCTGGCTGAAGGCCGTCGCCGACGAGGTCGTCGCCGGGGCCACCGCCCCCGACGGCCCCGTCGTCGCCCTCCAACTCGGCAACGAAGGCACCTGCGGAGACGCCCACCTCCCCGTGGACGCCCAGGACGCCTCGCCGGCCGCCCGCCGCGCCTTCGCCCACTGGCTCACCGGCCGCGGCCTGACCGACGAGGCCGCCCTCGCCTCCGAGGACGTCACCCGGTGGACCAGCGCCACGCGGCAGCTGTGGTCCCGGTGGTCGGGGCACGGCATCGTCGGCCTGTGGGACCGGATCTCCGCGCTCTTCCCCGAAGGCCCGGCCCGGCTGGCCAACGTCCCCCTCACCGGGGTCACCGCACCGCGCGCCGCCTTCGACGCCTGGGCAGCCCGGCAGCGCGCCATCCAGGGCTCCGGGTACTTCGTCGGCCACACCGAATGGATCGGCAATCCGGCGCGGGAGACCGCCGCCTTCGGCTCCCACCTGGCCGGGATCCTCCTCGGCGGCACCGACGTGGTCGAGGCGAACTGGGGGTTCACCTGGACCGACGAGTCCTTCGCCCGGCCGGCGACCCCCGTCTTCAACGCCCTGCTGGCCCTCCTGCTGGGCTCCACCACCATCAGCGTCTACACCGCCTGCGCCACGGAGAACTGGGGCCCCCTGGTCGACATGGACCCCGACGGACTGCGCGCCGAAGGTGTCGATCCCGGCCTGCACGCACCGCCGTACACCCCGGGTGCGCCGCTCGCCGAGGCCGGCTCCCACCAGGCCAACGCCGAGGGCCTGCGGCTGCTGGCCGCGTTCCTCGAACGCCACGGTGACCTGCTGACCGGCAGCGTCCTGGACCGCGACGCGGTGGTCCTCGTAGACCGGGCCCTGCCCCAGACCGGGGCCTGGCAGCGCACCGGCGGCACGGTCCTCGCAGAGCTCGCCGGCGCCGTGCACCGTCAACTGGCCGACTCCGGGAGGCTGATCGGTCTCGGCTGGCTTGACGAGCAGCCCGCGCCCGCCGCCGACGGCACCCCCGTCCCCGTCGCCGTGCTGCGGGCCGGGCACCCCGAGGGCGACCTCCCCGGCGAACTGAGGCTCCCGGCCGACCAGCCCGCCGGGGGCGCGGTCGCCGCGTTCGTCGCCGCGTTCGCCGCCACGCTCCCGGCCCCGGCCGGGCCGCGCTGGACCACGGCGCACGGCCGGGCCCGCGTCCTGAGCCGCTCCGGCCCCGGCGGCGTCCGCGTCATCGGCGCGTTCAACCCCACCGACGCGGACGACCGGGTCACCGGCAGTGGTTGGACGCTGGAGCTGCCCGCCGGCTCCGCCGCGGTCCTCGTCACCCAGGACGGCGCACTCACGGGCTGGCTCGCCACCCCCGCGGAGCCGTCCACGACCCCCGTCGCCCTCATCTGGGCCGGCGAAGAGGCCGACGCGAAGCGCGTCACGGCCTCTTGATACCCCGGGCGGCGGGGGAGCGTACCTGACAGCGCGCTCCCCGTCGCCCGGTCCTGGCCGGCGGCAGTTCTGCCGACGGTGTGGAGTCCGGCGCCGTGTGTGTCGCGGTCTCCTGGGGTCCGGGGCGGCGGGCAAGTGCACCTGACAGCGCGCCCCCGCCGCCCGGCCCTGCCCGGTGCCGGCCCGCTGATCGGCCTTCGCCCGGCCTCGGTACCGCCGGCCGCGCGCCGTGGCCGACCCCGCAACCGGTTCTGCCAAGAACACCGGGTCCCGCGGACACCCGCCGCCGGGATCCCTCCCACGAGCGAGATGGCGTCATGAACCCGAACCCCCAGGCCCCACCCGGCCCCGTGTCGCACCTGCGCCCGGCCGGCCCGCAGACCCTCGGCATCCTGGCCGACCTCATCGCGCAGGAACAGCCCGTCTTCGCCATGCCGTCCTGGTTCGTGACCGCCGAATCCGCGCAGGCCGGCCACCTCCTCAGCGAGTTCGTCCGGGAACTGGGCGACCGCCCGGCCGGCACCCGCTACCGCAGTTTCTTCGCCAACTCCCGCTACGAGGCCCTGCACGGCGCCGTCAAACTGCTGCGCCACCGCGCCGCCGCGACCGCCGCCGTCCACCGAGGCCGGGTCCTCGTCCTCGACCCCGACGGCACCCTCGCCCGCCGCGCCGACCCCCTCGCCGAAGGCCCCGACCTCGCCCTCGCCCCCGGCCTCCTCACCCACACCACCGTGGACGGCCTGCGCTCCGCCCTGCAGGGCACCGGCACCCCGGTGTGCGGGCTCGTCGTACGCGCCCCCGAACTCCTCGACGACAGCGCCCGGGCCGCCGTCGCCGAACTGGCCCGCACCGCGCGCGCCACCGGAGCCCGCATCGTCGTCGACCTCAGCGACATCGCCCCGGACAGCCCGGCGGACCGCGCCGTCACCGCGCTCCGCCCCGACCTCGTCGTCCTCGGCGAATCCCTCACCGGGCACGAGGTCCCGTTCGGCGCCTTCACCGGCACTCACGACACGTTCGAGCCGTGGACCACCCCGCAGACCGGATTCCTGCATTCCAACACCTACGGCGGCAACACCGTCGCCATGCGCGCCGTCATCGCCCGGCTGCTGCCCCGCTGGGACGCCGCCGCCCCGGTGCACCGCGTCCTCGCGGCGGCCGCCGCAGACCGGCAGGCCACCCTCGACCTGTACGCCCGCCACGTGAACCCGATGGCGGCGCGCATGCAGCGCAAGCTGCACGGCGCGCTGAACGTCGTCCGCGCCAAGGGCTCCCGGCTCACCGTCCGCCTCGACTCGGGCCGCGAACTGGACCTGGTCGACGGGCTCTGCGGAGCCGGGCTCGGCGTGGCCGGCCACAACCCCGCCGATGCCCTGACCGACGTCGTACGGGGCCACGACCCGGCCCGGGGCCACGTCCGCGAGCTCGAAGAGGTCCTGGCCCGGGAAACCGGCCTGCCCCACACCTTCCCCGCCGTCAGCGGCGCGTCCGCGGTGGAGAGCGCCATCACCCTGGCCCGCCTCGCCCGCCCCCGGCAGCGGCGCATCGTCGTCTTCAAGCACAACTACGGCGGCAAGACCCTCGTCTCCCTGCTGGCCACCGCCGCCGACCGCACCCGCGCGCCCTTCGGCCCCCTCTACGACGACATCCGCTACATCGACCCCTTCACCCCGCACGCCGTCGACGAGTTCCGCGAGGAGGCGGCCGGGGGCGACATCGGACTCGTGTGGATCGAACTGGTCCACGGCAGTTCCGACGCTTACACCGCGATCCCCGGCCCCCTCCTCGACACCGTCACCGAGGGCCGGGCCCAGCACGGCTACCTCGTCGGCGTCGACGAGGTCCTGACGTCCTACTACCGTTGCGGCACTCGCTTCGCCCACCACGGCCGGCTCCCCGACATCGACCTCATGAGCCTGTCCAAGGCACTGAGTTACGGCTGTTTCCCCACCGGCGCCGCCCTCGTATCCGACGAGGTCCATGAGGCCGCGCACAGGACCAACCCGCTGCTGGTCGAGGAACTGCGCACCCACCACGCCCACGGTTTGGGCGCCCACTTCGCCCTCCAGGCCATCGGCCAGGTCGACGCCCTGGGCCTGCCCGAACGCGTCGGGGCCCTGTCGGACCTGGTGCGCGCCGGGCTCGCGGCCATGGACGACGGGCCGCGCGGAGTGGTCGGCCGCCGCTTCGCCGAGGGCATGCTCGGCCGGTTCGAACCACGCGTACCCGGAGTCCTCGGCCGCTTCGTCGACCCCGAAGGCGAGTGGATGACGTACGCCCTCATCCTCTGGTGGATCAACCGTGCCCGCGCCTTCGTCGTCTACGACGTGTTCCTGCTGCCGCTGACCGCCACCGAGCGGGAGATCCGCCAGGTCATGCGCAGCGCCCGCCGGCTCTCCCGCACCGGCCCGGTCCGGCTCCTCGCCCACGCCGCCCTGTTCCGGCTGGGCCAGCGCCTGTCCGGCCGGCCGAAGCGGCGTACGCCGCGCACCCGCACCCCCGCCTATTCGAGGAACAACGCATGAGCACGCAGAACGTGGAAGTGATCCGCACCTTCTTCCGGTTGTTCGACGAGGGCCGCCTCGCCGACATCGAGTTGCTACTCGCCCCCGACTTCGAATGGGTCTACCACGGCCCCGCCTCGCTGCCGTGGGCCGGCGTCTACCGCGGCGTCGAGGGCTTCCGCGAGTTCTTCGCCATCGTCCGCGAGCTGATCCGGGTCCAGGAGTGCGAGGCCTACGACTACCTCGACGCCGGGGACCGGATCGTGGTGCTGGGCGTGAGCCGCACCCTGGTCCTGGCCAACGAGGCGCGCTACGAGGCCCAGTGGATGAACGTGTTCACCGTCCGCGATGGACTGATCTCCCGCTACCTCGACCTCTTCGACACCGCCAGCGTCGTCGAGGCCCTCGAACGCGCCCCGCAGGAGGTGACCCCGGCTCCGTGAACACCACCACTGAAACCGCCACCACCCTCGGCGCGGCCTTCACCGCCGTGGCCCGGGCCCACCCCCACCGCACGGCGCTGGTCCGCGGCGACCTCCGGATCGGCTACGGCGAACTCGCCGCCAGGGCCGAGGCGGCCGCCCGGCTCCTCGCGGGCCGCACCGCCCCCGGCGAGCCCGTCGGGATCTGCGCCCACCGCTCGCCCGGTACGATCGCCGCCCTGCTGGGGTCGGTCCTGGCCGGGGGCGCCTACCTGCCCCTGGACCCCGACGCGCCGGACGACCGGATCCGCTCCCTCGTCCTCGACAACCACCTGCGCACCGTCTTCGCCGCCGACCGGGACGTCCCGAGGCTGCGTGCCTTCCTGCCCGCCGAAGTAACGATCCTGCCGGTCGACGAGAACGCATCGGATCCGGCCCTCGGCGCGGCGCACGCCGCCGTCCCGGAGGCCGCTGCGGGGCCGGACTCCCCGGCCTACGTCATCCACACCTCCGGCAGCACCGGCGCCCCCAAGGGCGTCCAGGTCGCGCACCGTTCCGTCCTCGCGCTGGCGCACGCCCCCGAGGCCGGACTGACGGCCGCCGACACCGTCCTCCAGCTCGCCCCGCTCCACGTGGACCCCTCCGTCTTCGAGATCTGGGGCGCCCTGCTGAACGGCGCCCGGCTCGTGCTGCCGCGGTCCGACCGGCCCGGCGTGCACGACATCGGCCGGGAGTGCGCCCGCCACGGGGTGACCGTCCTGCGGCTGGCCGCCCCGCTGTTCCGGCTGGCGATGGAGCACATCGCGGCCGACCTGCGCGGGCTGCGCCTGTGCATCTCGGGCGGTGACCGGGCCGACGCGGACGCGGTGCGGACCGCGCTGCGCGAGCTGCCCGGCTGCCGGATCGTCAACGGCTACGGGCCCACCGAGACCACGGTCTACGCCTGCTGGCAGACCTTCGACACCCCGGACGACTGGGACAGCGGCTGGCGGGACGTGCCGATCGGCCGCCCCTTCGCCGGGGCCACCGCCCACGTGCTGCGCCCCGACCGCACCCCCGCCGCGCCGGGCGAGGAGGGTGAACTCTGCATCGGCGGCCCGGGCGTCGCCCGGGGCTACCGCGGCAGGCCGGAGCAGACCGCCGAGCGGTTCGTCCCCGAGCCCGGCCGGCCCGAACGCACCGCCTACCTGACGGGCGACCGGGTCCGCCGCCTCCCCGGCGGCGAACTGGCCTTCCTGGGGCGCTTCGACGATCAGGTCAAGATTCGCGGCCACCGCGTCGAACCGGCCGAGGTGGAACGCGCGCTGCTGGCCCACCCCGCGGTCCGCGAGGCCGCCGTGGTCCCGTACGGCCCCACGGCCACCCGCCGACTGGCCGCCTACGTCACCCTGACACCGGGGGCAGCCCCTGCGCCGGAGGCCCCGGCCTCCCCGGCAGTCCCCGAGGCCCCGGCCGATCCGGACGCCCGGCCCGACCTGAGCGTCCCGGATCTGGATTCCCGGGCCACCTTCGGCGCCCCGGCCGACCGGGATGCCCCGGCCGCCCTTGGCGTCGAGGCCGACACCGATGCCCGGCCCGGCCTCGGTGTCCAGGCCGCCGTGCTGACCGCCCACGTCGCCCGGATCCTGCCCGAACCGGCGGTTCCGGCCGTCGTCTCCGTGTTGCCGGAGTTGCCGACCACTGCCAACGGCAAGGCCGACCGCCGTCTGCTCGCCGCCCTCGCCCACCGCGCGGCCGCGGCGGTCCCCGGACCGGCCGGCCGGGCCCCGGCAGGCGCTGGTGCGGAGGCCGACGTCCTGCGCGCCGTTTCCGGGCACTGGGAGGCCGTCCTCGGCCGAGTCGTCGGCCCGGACACAGACTTCTTCGCCGCCGGCGGCGACTCCCTGTCCGCGATGGCGATCCTGGCCCGGCTGGAACGCGACCAGGGCGTGGCCCTGACGATCGCCGACCTGTTCACCACCTCGACCGTCCGGGCCCTGGCGGCCCGCGTGGCCTCCGCCACCGCCACCGCCACCGCCGCCGTATCGCCGGAGCCCGCCCCCGACGCGGACCCCGGCCGGCTGCCGCTGTCGCCCGCCCAGGAGGGGATCTGGTTCGAGCAGGAGGCCACCGGATCCACCGACCGGTACGTCATCGGACGCAGCTACGCCGTCGACGGCCCGCTCGACCTGCCCCGGCTGCGGAACGCCCTGACCCTGCTGGGCTGGCGCCAGGCCGCCCTGCGGACCGTCGTACGGCGCGACACAGACGGCTGGTGGCAGAGCCTGACTGCCGACCCGGGCGCCGCGCTGCGCCATACGGACCTCACCGGCCTTCCGGCCGGAGAGCGCCGGGACCGGGCCCGCACCCTGGCCGCCGAGCACCGCGCGGCCGGGCCGGACGCCGAAGGCACCCGGCTGCTGCGCACTCTGGTGCTCACCCTCGACGCCCGGTGCACCCTGATCCACTTCGCCGTCCACCACGCCATCGCCGACGACTGGTCCCTGGACCTCTTCACCTCCGAACTGTCCGCCCTGTACGCGGACCCGGCCGCGGACCTGCCGCCCCTGAGCCCGGCCTACCCCGAGTACCTGCGCGACGCCCTCGAACCCCGGCCCGAACGCCTCACCGCCGCGACCCGGTTCTGGCGCAGTGCGCTAGACGGGGGAGCCGCCGGGCTCGACCTGGTCACCGACCGCCCCCGCCCCGCCGTCCTCAGCGGATCCGGCGACCGGGTACGGCTGCGGATCGGCTCCGGGCAGCGCGCCCGCCACGCCGAGGCCGCCCGCCGGCACGGCGTCAGCCCGTACATGTTCTGCCTGGCCGGCGTATACACGGTCCTGGCCGCCCACAGCGAACGCGACACCCTCACCCTGGGCGCCCTCGCAGCCGGACGCAGCCGGGCCGGGGCACAGGACCTCGTCGGCTGCTTCGTCAACCTGCTGCCCGTCCGTGTCGAGGCGGACGCGGACGCCACGGCCGACACCCTGCTCGCCCATGTCCGCACCGCCTGCACCCAGGCCCTGCACCACCAGGACGTCCCCTTCCAGACCGTGGGCCGGGAACTCGCGCCGGCCACCACCGCACGGGCGGCCGTCCCCTTCCAGGCCGTCGTCAACTACCGCCAGCGCCGGCCGCGTCCGCTGGAACTGCCAGGTGCGCGGACCGAGCCCTGGGACGCCGACGATCGCGACACCGCCACCTTCGAGCTGGCCTTCACCTTCCAGGAGGAGGGCGACGGCCTCGACGTCGAGGTCGAGTTCAGCACCGACCTCTACGACCGTGCCACCGCAGCGCGGCTGGCCGGCCAGCTCGCCGCCGTACTCGACCGCCTCGCGGACGGTGACCCGCCCCTGCGGAACGTCACCCTGTACGAACCGGGGGAGTACGAGCGGCTCAGCCGCGCCCCGGAACCGGCCCCCCGGCGGGTGCACACCACCCTCCCCGCCCTCGTCGCCCGGCAGGTCGCGGCCCGCCCGCACAAGACCGCGGTCGCCGACGCCGGCACCAGCCTCACCTACGCCGAACTCGACCGGCTCGCCGACTCCGTGGCCGCCCGCCTCGCCACCCGCGGGATCCGCCCCGGCGACCGCGTCGCCGTGTGCCTGGAGCGTTCCCCGTTCCTCGCCGCGACCCTCCTCGGCGTGCTCAAGACCGGAGCCGCCTACGTGCCGCTCGACCCGGCGTACCCGGCGCAGCGGCTGCGCCACTGCATCGCCGACGCCGATGCCGGCGCGCTGGTCTGCGCCAAGGACACCGCCGACACCCTGTTCGGGCCCGGCACGGAGGCATCCGAAGGACCGCCCGTCCTGGACATCGAGGCCCTCACCGCCCCCGGCGAGGCGGCCGAGCCCGCCGCGGACCCCGGCGATCCCGCCGCCCCGGCCTACGTCATCTACACCTCAGGCAGCACCGGGGCGCCCCCGCGGCGTCGCCGTCTCCCACCGCGCCGTCGCCAACACCCTCCTCGCCTGCCTCGCCCGGCACCCCTTCACCGCGGACGACGTCTGGCTCCAACTCACCTCGCCCGGCTTCGACGTGGCCGCCTTCGAGCAGTTCATGCCGCTCATCTCCGGCGCCACCCTGGTGTACGCGGACGACGCCACCCGCGCCGACAGCCCGGCCCTCACCCGAACCCTGCGCACCGCCGGAGTCACCGTGATGGTGACCGTGCCCTCCCTGCTGCGCGCCCTGGACCGTCCCGACCTGGCCGGTGTGCGCGTGCTGCTCGTCGCGGGCGAGCCCGCGGACGTCCACGACACGCGGCACTTCGCCCGGGATCGGGTTGTCATCAACGGATACGGCCCGACCGAGGCGGCGATCCTGGCCACCACGCACCGGGCCGACCCCGCGGAGGCCCGGGCCAGGGTGCCCGTGGGCACCGCCCTGTCCGGCACCGCGGCCCACGTCGTGGACCGCCACGGACGGCTCGCGGCCACCGGCGTTCCCGGCGAACTGTGGCTCTCCGGCGCCGGACTCGGCGACGGCTACCTGGGCGACCCGGAGCGGACGGGCGAGCTGTTCACCGCCCATCCCGCACTCGCCGGCGCCGGACGCTGCTACCGCACCGGGGACCGCGTGCGCCGACTGCCCGACGGAGCCGTCGACTACCTCGGCCGGCTCGACCACCAGATCAAGCTGCGCGGCTTCCGCATCGAACTCGGCGAGATCGAGGCCGCGCTCGCGGAACACCCCGGCGTCAGGGAGGCCGTCGCCGTCCTCCTCGGCACCGGCACCGGCACCGACGCCGAACTCGCCGTCGGCTACGTCGGCACCGCCGCGCCGCAGGACGCGCGCGCCCACCTGGCCCGGCTGCTCCCGGGCCACATGGTGCCCCGGCTGGCCGTACCCGTCCCCGCCATCCCGACGGGCAGCCACGGCAAGGCCGACCGGTCGGCGCTCGCCACCCGGCTGGCCGCCCATCGGCAGCGGCCGCTCCCGGCCGAGGGCCCGGCGGACGGCACCGAGCGGCGGCTGCTCGCCCTGTGGGAGGACGTCCTCGGCGGGCCGGCCGGCTCCCCCGGCGAGGACTTCTTCGCACTCGGCGGCCACTCCCTGCGGGTCATCCGGCTCCTGGGCCGCATCGAGCGGGAGTTCGGCGTCCGGATCGCCGTCGCCGACTTCCTAGCCGAGCCGACCGTACGCGCGGTCGCCCGCCTGCTGCGAGGGCCCGACCCGGCGGCGGCCCCGTCGAAGACCCCCGGTACGGACTCGCTGACCGGCCCGCTGACCGGCCCGCTGACCGGCCCGCTGACCGGCCCGCTGACCGGCCCGCTGAGCGGTCCGGCGACCCTGCCGGTCGGGCCGGACGACGCGCGGCTCGACCCCGCCCTCGTCTTCCCCGACCGGCCCGGCTCCTTCGACCCGCACGACGCCGTGCTGCTCACCGGGGCCACCGGGTACGTGGGCTCCCACGTCCTGGCCGAGTTACTGGACCGCACCACGGGCCCGGTCCTGTGCCTGGTCCGCGCCGCCGACACGGACGCCGCCCGCAGGCGTCTGGCCGCCGCCCTGCGCCGCCACGGGCTGCGCGGTGACGCCTCGGACCCGCGGATCGTGCCCGTACCCGGGGACCTGTCCCGGCCCGGCCTGGGTCTCGACGCCACCCACCGGGAGCAGGTCCTGCGGGCGAAGACCCTCCTCCACCTGGGCGCCGAGGTTCACCACGTGTCCGGCTTCCACCACCTGGCCGCCCCCAATGTCGGCGGCACCGCCGAACTCCTGCGGATCTGCGCACAGGGCCGGGCCCGCCTCCACCACGTCTCCACCCTCGGAGTGTTCCGGGACGGCCCCGACGCCGGCACACGCCCGCGCACCATCACCGAGGTCACCCCGACCGCCGGCGAACGGCACCCGCGCGGCCGCGGCTACGCCGCCGCCAAGTGGGCCGCGGAGCACCTCGTCGCACAGGCCCTCGAACGCGGCGCCGACGCCCGGATCTACCGGCTCGGCCGGGCCGGAGGCAGTACGACGGGCGCCATCAGCGAGGACGACTTCCTCAGCCGGCTCCTCGTCACCTCCACCACCCTCGGCTGCCACCCCGACGACCCCAGGCTCGCCACCGACGCACTGCCCGTGGACACCATGGCCCGGGCCCTGGTCGCGCTGGCCCTCGCCGACGGCGCCCCGGGCACCGTCCACCACCTGCACCACCCCCGGCGGACGCCGCTGGCCGAGCTGATCGCCGTACACGACCGCCGCACGGGCCGGACCACCCCGGCGGTTCCGCTGGATACCTGGCTCGGCCGCCTGGCCGACGCCGAGGCCCGCGGCACCGCGCTGCCCGCCCTCGCCTACCGCGAGTACTTCCGGGACCTGTGCGACCACCCGGACGCCCGCCTCCCCGACTACCGCAACGACGCCACCCTCGCCGCCCTGCGGGCCCACGGAATCTCCCCGCCCGCCCTGGACGACGCCCTCGTCGGCCGCTGGTGGCAGAACCTCGACCGGAGCACCCGCGATGACTGACCCGATGGCCGACGCGACGACCGACCCGATGGCCGACCCGACGACCGACCCGCACTACCCCATGGACCGGCAGTGCCCGTTCACCCCGCCCCGGGAGGCCACCGCCATCCGGGAGGCGGGCACCGTGCCCCGCGTGACGCTGTGGAACGGGGTCCGCCCCTGGCTGTTCACGGGTTTCGACGACGCCCGTACCGTGCTGTCCGACCCCCGGTTCAGCGCCGACAAGAGCCGCCCCGGCTACCCACTGTCCAGCGCCGTCGCCCTTGCCGAGACCGCCGTCGAGCCGACCCTGCTCGTCATGGACAACCCGCGCCACGACGCCCTACGGCGCCTGGCACTCGGCGAGTTCACCGTCAAACGGGCCGAGCAGTGGCGCCCCGCCGTCCGCGCCGTCATCGACGACTGCCTGGACCGGATGCTCCGCGGCACAGAGGCCGACCTGGTGGCCGACCTGGCCCTGCCCGTCGCGCTCACCGTCATCTGCGAATTCCTCGGGGTGCCCTTTGAAGACCGCGAACTCTTCCGCGGTCTGACCCACACCATGAACGTCGTCGCCGGTACCACCGAGAGCGCCGCCGCCGCCCGGCAGGCCCTCCAGGACTACCTGGAGGAGCTCGTCGCCGCCGCCGAACGGGAACCGCGCGACGGCTTCATCGGCCGCATGGCCGCCCGTCACCTGCCCGACGGGACCATGACCGGGCGCCAACTCGCCGCGATGGCACTCCTGTTGCTCACCGCCGGCCACGACACCACCGCCAACATGATCTCCCTCGGGGTGCTGACACTGCTGCGCCACCCCGACCACTTCGCCGCCCTCGGCACGGACGACGACGACCCCGAGCTGCTCGCCGACACCGTCGAGGAGATGCTGCGCCACCTCACCGTGGTCCAGCGCGGCATCCGCCGGATCGCTGTCGAGGACGTGGAGGTCGGCGACCGGCTCGTACGGGCCGGGGAGGGCGCCGTCGCCGCCATCAACGTCGCCAACCGGGACCCCGCACGCTTCCCCGCCGGCGAGCGGTTCGACCCCGCCTCCCGCGCGCACGGCCACCTCGCGTTCGGGTACGGGCCCCACCAGTGCATGGGCCAGTCGCTGGCCCGGGTGGAACTCCAGGAGGCCTACGCGGCCGTGGCCCGCCGGATCCCGACGCTGCGCACGTCCGTACCCGTGGAGGAGATCCGCTTCAAGTCCGACATGGCCGTGTACGGGCTGCACGCCCTGCCCGTGACCTGGTGACCCCGCCGCCCGTCCCCCGTACCGAAGGAGCCGACCCCGTGAAGGTCACCCTCGATCCCGAGCGCTGTGTCGGCGCCGGCCACTGCGTCCTGTCCGCCGCCACGGTCTTCGACCAGGACGAGACCGACGGCATCGTCCTGCTGCTGGACCCGGAACCGGCCGCGCACCTCGCCGACGCCGTCCTGGAGGCTGCCGACCTGTGCCCCGCCCGGGCGATCCTCGTCACCACCCCCGGCGGGCGGCCGGCATGACCGCCTCCCTGCTGGACGCCCTCCGCGCCGCCCTCGACGGCGAGGGCGCCCTGGTCACCGACCCGGACGTCACCACCGGATATGCCCACGACATGATGCCGCTCGCCCCGTACGGCCGGCCGCTCGCGGTAGTCCTGCCCGCCTCGGCCGAGCAGGTGCAAGCATGCGTACGGGCCTGCGCGGCGGCCGGCGTCCCGATCGTTCCCCGGGGCGCCGGAACGGGCCTGACCGGCGCAGCCAACGCCGTCGACGGCTGCGTCGTCCTGGCCACCACGCGGATGAACCGGATCCTCGAACTCGACCCGGACAACCGGATCGCCGTAGTCGAACCCGGCGTCGTCAACCAGGACCTGAAGACGGCCGCCGCCGCGCACGGCCTGTACTACCCGCCCGACCCCTCCAGCCTCGACACGTGCACCCTCGGCGGGAACCTGGCCACCAACGCGGGCGGCCTGTGCTGCGGCAAGTACGGGGTCACCGGCGACTACGTCCTCGGCCTGGACGCGGTCCTCGCCGACGGCTCCCTCCTGCGCACCGGCCGCCGCACCGTCAAGGGCGTCGCGGGCTACGACCTCACCCGCCTCCTCGTCGGCAGCGAGGGCACCCTCGGGGTCATCACGCGGGCCACTCTCGCCCTGCGCCCGCTGCCCTCCGCGCCCGGCACCGTCATCGCGGCCTTCGACTCGGTGGCCCGGGCGGGAGCCAGCGTCAGCCGGATCGTCCGGGCCGGCCTCGTGCCCTCCCTCATGGAGATCATGGACGCGACCTCCCTGCGGGCCTCGTCTGCCTACCTCGGCACCGAGCTCGCTGGCGAAGGCGACCAAGCCCTGCTGCTCTGCCAGTCCGACGCGCCGGAAGGCACCCGCGAAGCCGAACTCAACCAGATGGAACGCATGTTCCGGCAAGCCGGCGCGGTGTACACGCACGCCACGCAGGACGCGGCGGAGGGCGCCCTGCTGCTGCGTGCCCGCCGGGTGAGCCTCGCCGCCCTCGAAGCCCGGGGCGCCTGCATGACCGAGGACGTGGCCGTGCCCCGCACCCTCATCGCCGATCTGATCGAGGGCTGTACGCGGATCGGCGCCGACGCGGGGCTGACCGTCGCGGTCGTCGGCCACGCGGGCGACGGCAACATGCACCCCACGGTCCTCTACGACGGCGACGACGCCGAGCAGTACGCCCGCGCCCGGACGGCGTTCGACGCGATTCTGGCCCTCGCCCTGTCCCTCGGCGGCACTATCACCGGCGAGCACGGAGTCGGCAAGCTCAAGCAGGACTGGCTGGAACGCGAACTGGGCCCGGTCGCCCTGCGCGTGCACCGCGACCTCAAGGACGCCCTCGACCCGGCAGGCCTGTTCAACCCCGCCGCCGTGTTCGCCCGGAGGCCGGCCGGGACCCGCCGTGCCGGCTGAGACCCTGCGGACGGTGGCCGGGCTCGCCCCGCCCCTGCGGACCCTGTTCCTCACCACCCTGATCTTCCGCACCGGCACCATGGCCTACCCCTTCCTCACCCCGTACCTGCTGGGCCGCGGAGGTCTGGACGCGGCCGAGGCGGGCCTGGCCGTCACCACCTTCGGGGTCGGCGCCCTCGCCGCGGACCTGGCCGCCGGACGGCTCCTCGCGAGGCTGCACCCGTACGCCCTGATGCGGGGCGGCTTCCTGCTGGGCGCCGCCGCGGTCACGGTGGTGCCGCTGCTGAACGGCCTGCCCGCGCTCATCACGGTGGTGCTGATCTGGGGGTTCGCGTACGAGATCGTCACCCCGGCGGCCTACGCTGCCACGATCGCCGGGTCACCGCCCGAGCAGCGCAAGGTCGCTTTCTCCTGCTACCGGCTCGCCATCAACCTCGGACTGTCGGCCGGCCCGCTCCTCGGGGCCCTGCTCTACGCCCTCGACCCGCACGCCGTGTTCTGGGCCAACGCCCTGTGCGTCCTCGCGGCTGCGGCGTTCCTGCACCGCTGCGGCGAACGCCGGCCCGCCGCCGGACCGGACACCGCCGTCGGCGGACCGGGCCACGGGACCCGCCCGCGCGGCCCGGTCCGGCAGACGACGGCCGAACGCACCCGGTTCTGGAGCGTGTTCGGCCTCTCGCTGCCCATCCAGCTGGCCTACGCGCTGCCCTCGGTCTTCGTCGGCGCCTACGTCATCGTCGGCCTCGGCCTGCCCGGCTACTGGGCCGGCGTCGTCTTCACCGTCAACGCCGTCGGGATCGTCCTGTTCGAGGTCCCGCTCAACATCCGCATGGCACGCGTCGGACACCTGGCGACGCTGCTGAGCGGCTACGCGCTCGGGGGCACCGGGTTCCTGCTCATGGCCCTTGCCGACAGCGGGCCGGAGCTGGTGCTCGCCACCCTCGTGTGGACGGCGGGGGAGATCGTCGTCTTCCCCGGCCTGCTCGCCTACGTCAGCCGGCTCTCCGGCCCAGCCGCCGACCGCAACATGGGCCTGTACTCCGGCGGCGTCAACCTGGCCTTCATCGCGGCCCCGCAACTCGCCCTGCACATCTCGGCCCCCGGCCACCCGGGCGCCCCGTGGGCGGCCGCCGGAGCGGCGGTCTGCGCCGCCTGCCTGCTGCTGCTCGCGGCCCGCACCAACCCGTACACCTGGCACAAGGAGGAACCGTGCTCAAGCGTGACCTGACCCCCTTCATCGGCGTCGAGTACAGCGGACTCACCCACGCCGAACTCACCCGCCCGGAGGTCTTCGCCGACGTCGTCGACTCCCTGCACCGGCGCGACCTCGTCGTCGTCCGCGGCATCGAACTCACCCCCCGGCAGCAGATCGGCCTCGCCGCCCGCATCGGCCGCCCCGTCCCCTTCCTCCTCGCCGACTGGCGCCACCCCGAGTTCGCCGAGATCCTCGTCTCCTCCAACGAGCGCAAGGACGGCCTGCCGGTCGGGATCGAGCGGGTCGGCCACTTCTGGCACCAGGACTCCTCCTTCGACGCCGACCCCTCCGCCTACACCGTGCTGCACGGCGTCCACGTGCCCGAGGACCACGGCCACACCGTCTTCGCGAGCGCCGCCGACGTCTACGACCGGCTGCCCGAGCAGTGGCGCACCTTCCTGGAGGACCGCGTCGGGCTGCACACCCTCACCAAACAGCAGCGCATCGCCCCCGAGCACGTGGGCCTGTCCATCGCCGAGGTACGGGCCCTCATCGCCCGCCAGTACCCGGCCGTCGAACACTCCGTCGTCCGCCGCGACCCGCACACCGGCCGCCGCTTCCTGTACGCCGCCCGCGCCTACATGGACCGGGTCGTCGGCCTCGACGCCAACGAGAACGAGGCGTTCTTCGACCTCGTCGACACCCTCCTGGCCGACCCCAACCGGAGCTACACCCACCGCTGGACCCCGCACGACCTGCTGCTGTGGAAGACAGCCACCACCTACCACGTCGCCACCGACCTGCCGCCCGGCGTCTCCCGGACCGTCCACCGCGTCAGCGTCGCCGCCGCGTGAGCGGGCCCCGGCACCCGGCCGACGGCCCCCGCCCGCCCACGAAGAGAGGACCCGCGATGCCCACCGCCCCCGACCACCCCGGCCACCACGCACACCCGTACGCCGTTCCGCACGACCGGCGTGGCACAACGCCCGTCGGCGTGATCGTCGACGGCTACTCGGTCGGCAAGTACCTGCCCGCCGCCTTCCGCAAGCTCGGCGCGGACGTCGTACACCTCCAGAGCACCTCCGAGTTCCTGGACTGCGTACCCCCGCCGGACCTGCGCCCGTACCTGGCCAACGTGGTCCAGGACGGGGCCGACCCCGCCCGTACGGTGAAGGAGCTGGCCTCCTACCACCCCTGCGGGGTGCTCCCCGGCCAGGAGACCGGTGTCCCGCCGGCCGACCGGACGGCCGAACTGCTGGGCCTGCCCGGCAACCCGTCGGCCACCTCCGCGCTGCGCCGCGACAAGTACCGCATGATCGAGGCACTGCGCGCCGCCGACATCCGCTGCGCCGACCAGCTGAAGACCGACGATGCGGCGGAAGTGCTCGCTTGGGCGCGGACCACCGGATACCCGGTCGTCGTCAAACCGCTCAGCTCGGCCTCCACCGACAAGGTCTCCGTCTGCCGGGGCCCGGACGAGGTCCGCGCCGCCGCCGCCGAGATCCTCGGAAGTCGGGACATCTTCGGCCGGCACAACGACGAGTTGCTCGCCCAGTCCTTCCTGGACGGCACCGAATACATCGTGGACGTCGTCCGAGGTCCCGGCGGCGCACGGCATGTCTGCGGCGTCTGGCGCTACGACAAGACCCTCGTCGGCACCCGGCCGGTCTACGACCGCGACGTTCTGATCGACCCCGACGCGCCACAGGTCGAACCCCTCGTCACCTATCTGGACACCGTCCTCGACGCTCTGGACATCCGGTTCGGCGCCGCCCACGCGGAGATCATGATGACCGCCGCCGGGCCGGTACTCGTCGAGGTGGGCGCGAGGCTCGACGGCATCATGGACCCGGGCCACCACGACTCCTGCCTCGACGGGAACCAGGCCGACCTGCTCGCACTCGCCTGCGTACGCCCCGAGGAGTACCGGCGCGAACACCCCGGCGACACCCTGTACCGCAAGCACCGGGCGGGGATGGTCGTCCACGTGCGGACCACCCGTGGCGGGCTCGTCGAGGCCGTCGACGAGCACGCCCTGGCCCGCATCCGTGCCCTGGAAACGGTGCACCTGGCCGTGCCCCGGCTGGCCCCGGGCGACCGGATGCGCCCCACCGTCGACCTGCTGTCCAGCCCGCTGCGCGTCTTCCTGACCGGCGACAGCCAGGAGGAGCTCCTCGCCGACCAACGCCGCATCCGGCTGCTGGCCGACGACGTGTTCCGACTCGCCCCGAACTGACTGCGCCCGCATACTCCGAGGAGCCCCATGGGTGTTGCCATCAGAGCCGACCTGGCCGCCGTGCCCGACTACAACATTCCCGGCACGGCGCCCGACGCCATCGTGCTCAACTCCAACGAGGGGCCGCTGCCGCCCCCGCCCGCCGTCATCGAGGCCATCACCCGCGCCGCCGTCGAAGGCCACCGCTACCCGCAGTGGTTCTCCGACACCCTGGTCGGCCGCCTGGCCGACGACCTGGCCGTCCCCGAGGAGGGGATCGCCGTCGGCTGCGGGTCGGTGAGCCTCTGCCGCGATCTCATCCAGGCGTTCTGCGGCCCGGGCGACGAAGTCCTGTGCGCCTGGCGGTCCTTCGACGCCTATCCGGTCTTCGCCAGGGTCGCCGGACTACGAGCCCGCACCGTCCCCCTGGACGCCGGACACAGGCACGACCTGGATGCGATGCTCGCCGCCGTCACCCGCGACACCCGCGTCGTCTTCGTCTGCAACCCCAACAACCCCACCGGGACCGCGGTCCGGGGCCGCGCACTGGGCGACTTCCTCGACCGCCTCCCCGACCGGGTCCTGGTCGTACTCGACGAGGCGTACCGGGAGTTCGTCGACGATCCCGACGTGCCCGACGGCATCGCGCTGGCCCGGCACCGCCCGAACGTGGCCGTGCTGCGCACCTTCTCGAAGGCGTACGGGCTTGCCGGCATGCGCATCGGCTACTGCGTGGCCGCGCCTGCCGTGGTGTCCGCCGTCCACAAGGTGGCCGTCCCCTTCGCGGTCAGCAGGCTCGCCCAGGCCGCTGCCCTCGCCGCACTCGACCGCCCCGAGGAGGTGCGCTCGCGCTCCGCGGCGATCGTCCGCGAACGGCAACGTCTGCAGTCCCTGTTGACCCGCGACGGCCACTCGGTGACCCCTTCGCAGGCCAACTTCGTATGGCTGCCGCTGGGGGAGGAGGCCGGCGATTTCGCCGACTTCTGCGCCCGCCGCGGCGTGCTCGTCCGGGCCTTCCCCGGCGACGGCGTCCGCGTCACCGTCGGTCTGCCGGAGGAGAACGACGCCTTCCTCTCCGCGGCCGCCCGCTACCGGGGCCGCCGGTCATCGGCAACCCGGGTCGACCGTCTCCGATAGCCGGGCCGGAGAGCTCCCTGCGCCGCCAGGTGAGTGTTCCGCTGTGCAAGCAGCTGCCCGAGGTGTGCGCACGGACTACGCCATGGACCGGGTAGGGATGAAGGAGGGAGGTCAGGCCGCCACCTTCGCTGCGACGCACAAAGCCATCGGAATCCAAGTCGCGCTCAAGCTCCGACGGTCGCACCGAGACATTCCGGCAGCCCGAATGCGGCGCGAAATCGACGTAGCCGAGGACCTCAATGCCCACCCCACTACATTGAGTGACGCCCAGGGCCACACCGCATCCACCTGGGGGAGCCCGGCGCGTGCCGGGCTCCCCCTGCGTTTCCCGCCCGGCAGTCGTTACGAGACAGCACCGCTGTCCGGGCCCGGCGTCAGCGTGACGGGTCGGACACCCCAGATCGACAAGCTGTCCGCCCGGATCACCAGCGCGATCGAGAACCTGCCCGTCCCCGACGGTCCCGATGGCGGCGGTGACAGCACCCGGCCGGGGCCGGGGCTGGTGGAGCGGATGGACGCCATCCCCGGCGTCGGTCCGGCTACCGCACGCCGAGCAGCGCGTGAGCCTGCTCCTCGACCACCGAGTCCGGCTGCGATGTCGGCGGACCTTCCATAACGCCGGACAGCGTCCTCGATGCGTCCTTCGGTGCGGTCCATTTCGCCGAAGAGGAAGAGGAGCCGTTGCGGGGCGAGGCGGAGGGTGCGGTGCTCGGTACCAGCGGCTCGCCGCGTACGCGATGTCACCGCGCGGGCCGGTGCCGTGTGGCGCGGCGTCGTTCCGTCGATCGTGCTCCCGCTACGTCCAGGGGGAGGGCGCCTCGTGCGGCCGCTACGGCGGAACGGGAGCGTGAGCGGCCGCTATTGATCCGCCGTGGATCAGGAACCCGGAACGTCGTACGAGGGCGGCTGGGAGGTAGGTGGGGAGGAGGAGTTCACCTTCGGTCTCTTCTTCGTGCTGCGGTTGCGGGCGCGTGTCGCCTGTGCGCGGGGCGTCTCCTCGCTCGTTTCGAATCCCAACAGCCGGGTCCAGTTCGGGGCCCGGACAACTCAGCCGGTACCGTCTGCGGCCGAGCGAAGGACCGGTGGAACTGCGTCATGGCAGTACGGCAGTCGGCCCCCCCCGGACGCAGAGGGTGCGACCTGGCTCGCGGTGACCGGTTGCTTGATCACGGTAGGCAAGCCTGAGGTGCTCCTTGGGGAAGCGAGTCGGCCTGAGCCCTCCCGATCTGCGTGACGTGCCGTCAGGAAAGTCAGCATCGGCCCCCCACAGTCCAAAGCGGCTGTCCGATGCGACGCTGGTCGGCAGCGTCGCAACAGCCCGGTGCCTACGGAAGTGCAGGCCAGGAGCCTTCTCGTCCGAGGCAGTGGATTTTCCTTTAGATCTCCGATCCGATGCCTGCCGGTGTAGAGTGCAGAACGCCCTTGACCTGCAGAAAGCAGGCAGGGAGCCGTCTTACAGGAGACCAACATGCTGCGCACCATGTTCAAGTCCAAGATTCACCGGGCCACCGTCACCCAGGCCGACCTGCACTACGTCGGGTCCGTGACCGTGGACGCCGACCTGCTGGACGCCGCCGACCTGCTCCCCGGGGAGCTCGTCCACATCGTGGACATCACCAACGGGGCGAGGCTGGAGACCTACGTCATCGAGGGTGAGCGCGGATCCGGGGTGATCGGGATCAACGGCGCCGCCGCGCACCTCGTGCACCCCGGGGACCTCGTCATCCTCATCAGCTACGCGCAGGTCGAGGACGCCGAGGCCCGGGTGCTGAAGCCACGCGTCGTGCACGTCGACGCAGACAACCGGATCGTCGAACTGGGCGCCGACCCCTCCGCGCCGGTACCGGGAACGGACCAGGAGCGCAGCCCCCAGGCCGTGGCCGTCCGGTGAGCCCCACAAGGAGCCGGGGAATTGCGTGCCGCGGAGCATGAGCTCACCGCTCGGGTTCCGGAACAAGCGCAAGGCCGGGCGGCGGCTTGCCGTCGAGGACGGGACGGCGGTCGGGTACATCGCCTCCTTCGTGCTCGCCGAGCCGCCCCACGCCTCGGTGCGGTGCATCCGGTCGTCGATTCCGGCCCGCTGTGACCGGCTGTGACCTGACCCTGCTGCACACCTCGCCCGTGCACGTCCCCGTCTTCGACGCGTTGCGCGACCGGCACCACCCCGGGGCGGTCCTGCGGCACCTGGTGGTGCCGGAGCTGCTGGACCGGGCCCGCGCGCACGGGCCCCGGTCCGTGGCTCCGGCCCTGCTGGAGTTGCTCGCCGCAGCCGGGCCGGGCCCCGTGCTGGTCACCTGCTCCACCATCGGGGCGACCGCCGAGGCGCTGGTTCCGGCTCTGGGTTCCGCGGTGCTGAGGGTGGACCGGCCGATGGCGGCCGCTGCCGTGCGCACCGGCCCGCGGATCGCGGTCCTCGCAGCCCTGGCGTCGACCTTCGCCCCGACCGTTGAGCTGCTCGCCGAGGAGGCTGCGGGGCGACCCGTGTCCGTGCGCACGCACCTGGTCGCCGGCGCCTGGGCGAGCTTCGAGGCGGGTGACACGGCCCGCTACCTCGCCCAGGTGGCGGAGGCCGCCGACGCCGTCACCGGCGCGGACGTGATCGTCCTGGCCCAGGCGTCGATGGCCGGGGCGGCCGAGCTGGCCGCGACCGGGATCCCCGTGCTGGCCAGCCCCGGGCCGGGCCTCGCCGCCGCGCTCGCCCGCTCGGCCGCACGATAGGGGCGTACGGGGCGCAATCGCGGGAAAGTGCCGTACATGGTGCGAAAACTCGAAGACACGCAGCCGCCGACCCCCGAGCCCGACCCGACACCGGCGCCCAGCCCGTTCCCGGACCCCGAGCCGATCCCGCGCCCGGTGCCGCCCGTACCCGGTCCCGTCCCCGAGCCGGACCCGGTACCGCCGCCCCCGGGCCCCGCGCCGGTTCCCCAGCCCGGCCCCTGGAGCTGACGTGTGATCCGGAGGGCTCCGATTCGGGCGTCCTGTCCGGGCAGGGCGGGGAACCGCGGACGGGCTTCCGGGGTGACGGACGCGGTGCACCCGCACAGACGGCAGGGCGTCCGCCGCACGCGGCGCGGGCCCAGCCCGAGGCGTCACCGTGACGTATCGCCTACGGGCCGGTCCGGCTGGCGCGCAGGTCCGCCAGGAGCTCGGCCTGGCCTTCCAGGACGCCGGAGAGGATGCTGCGGGCGACCCCCAGGAGTTCGGCGATCCGGGAGTCGGCGAGCGAGTAGTGGACGTTCGACCCTTCCCGGCGGGTGACCACCAGGTTGGCCTTGCGCAGGACGGCCAGCTGCTGCGAGAGGCTCGCGGCCTCCACCCCGACCTCCGGCAGCATCTCCGCGACCGCGTGCTCACGTACGGACAGAAGCTCCAGCACGCGGATGCGGACCGGGTGCCCGAGCGTCTTGAAGAACTCGGACTTCAGCTGGTACAGCGGCGTACTCGCCTGCGTGGCCTTGCCGTGACTACCCATCTCATCCACCCGGGACCGCTCCTTCGTGGGGCATCCGTTCGCCCTCCTCACACCTGTGACCTCCACGATTGCAGATCCCTGCAACTCGGGACCCGGTGGGTGCCCCTGGTGACGTGCGGTCCACCGGCATGGACCCCGCCGCCGGTCGGGCCTGGTGGGGAACCCGGTCCTGCGGACCGGGCCCCACTTCCTTCAGGCTCCGTCCGATGTACCCCTCAGGGCGGAGGCGAGGCGGTTGCCGGCGGCCAGGATGCCGCGCCTGACGTCGCACGTGGTTCCGGTGTCCCCGTCCTCTCCTGGTGAGTCCTGGCGAGAGGGGGGTACGGCTGGTCTCATGCGAGGGAGGGTTCCCCGGGGGACGGCGGGGCGTGCCAGCCATCGGTGCTCCACCGCTTGACCGTTTCCTGCGCCCCGTGGGCGGCCAGGGCGGCGGCGAGGTCGCAGTGGACGGGGACGGGCGGGCAGGCGGCGTCGGGGACGAGGGAGCCGTCCGCGGGGATGGCCGCGAGCTCCAGGGGGCGCCCGCTCTCGGCGAGCCGGCGGGCGGCCTGGGCGACGGCGATCTGCCCGCCGGCGGACCAGCCCAGAAGCCCGGTCAGGTCGAGGATGACGGGGCCGGTGCCCCGGGCGAGCGCCCAGCCGACGGCGCCGGTGAACCGGTCGGTGGCGTCCGCGCCGAGGTACCCGGTCAGGGACAGCACGCCCAGGTCCTGGCGGGTGGTGTAGTGCCATTCGATCGTCATCGTCATGTCCTCTGCTTCACAGGGGGAGGGTGATCCGGATGGCCTTGCCGCGTCCGTCCGCGTCGGGCTGGACGACGGCGGTGCCGGCGAGCTCCATGGTCATTTCGGCCACCATGGCCAGGCCGCTGCCCGGGGCGGTGGCGAGCGCCCCGAACAGTGCCGGCTGGTAGGGGTGGCGGTCGTGGACGGCGAACGCGAACGCCCCCGGGCCGTGCGCGTAGGTGACCGTGACCGTCGGGGACAGCACGGCGGCGTGGCGGACGGCGTTGGTGACCAGCTCGGCCAGGATCAGCAGGGCCGGACCCACGCTCGGATGCCGGAGCCCCACTCCGCACTCCACGAGGACGAGTTCGGTGGTCTCGCGGGCGATGCGCACCGCCGAGCCCATGGCCGGTACGACCAGTACGTGCCGGTAGGGCAGCGTCTCGGCTCGGACGCTCACCGGCCTGCCCCCGGGACCGTGCGGGCGAGGCGGAATCCGGAGATCTGCTGCGGATGCAGGCGCAGCAGGGTGTCGTGGGGGCCGTGGGTCCAGCCGGGCAGGGTGCGCCGGTAGTGGGCGGCCTCGTCCGGGTCCGAGATGACGTCGGCGGGGCCGTGCGCGGTCACCGTCCAGCCGGTGCCGGCCGCGGTGCGGATCTCGTCGACCTGGTAGGTCAGCAGGGCCCGGCCGGGAACGGCCGCGGCTTGCACAGGGGTGCGGACGACGAGGCGCCCGTACTCCATCACGTGTGCGGCGGGGCGGACGACGGCCAGATCCCGCTGCACGTAGACGAGCCGGCCCTGGGCGGATCCTTCGAGAAGCCACAGGGCCTCGGTGCCGGAGACCTCGATCATGCGCAGTTCGGCGGGGAGGGTCATCGTGCGGCCTTCCGGAAACGGTGCGGTCGGTGGTGGAGCGGAAGCAGGCCCGCCTGCTCCAGGTGCTTGCGGGCGCCGGCGATCGCCTCGGGAGTGGTGGCGTACTCGCGACCCTCCAGGCGCAGCAGGTCCAGGGCGCCGACGGCGTCGAGGGCCCGGCGCTGGGCGGGCCGGATGCCGGAGGTCAGGACGGTGATGCCGCGCCGGTGCAGCTTCTGCACCGCGTCCTTCAGGACGAGTGCGCCGGTGGCGTCCAGAGTGGTCACCCTCGACATGCGCAGGATGACCACCTTCACGTCGGCGACCTCGGAGAGTTCGAGGAGGAGGAAGCGGTGGGCGCCGGCGAAGAAGAGGGGGCCGTCGATGCGGTAGGCGACGATGTGCTCGGCCAGCAGTGCGTGTTCCTCGTCGCTGTGTTCGCCGGGCAGGTCCGGGCGGAAGTCGACCTGTTCCAACCGGGCTTGCTCCGCCACCGCCTTCAGGGCCAGGGCTCCGGCGACGACCAGACCGATGATCACCGCGTAGACGAGATCGAGGATCAGCGTGGCTGTGGCGGTGAGGACGAGGACGACGGCGTCGGAGCGGGTGGCCTTCGCCATCGCGCGCAGGGAGCCGACCTCCACCATGCGGATCGCGGTCGCCAGCAGCACGCCGGCCAGTGCGGCCAGGGGGATCTTCGCGACGAGGGGCGCCGCGGCGAACACGATCACGGCGAGTACGGCGGCATGGGTGAGTGCGGCGAGGCGGGAAGAAGCGCCGGCGCGGACGTTGACAGCCGTGCGCGCGATGGCCGCGGTCGCGGGAACACCGCCGAACAGCGGGGCGGCCAGGTTGGCGATGCCCTGTCCGAAGAGTTCCTTGTCCGGGTCGTGCTGCTGCCCCACCGTCATCCCGTCCGCGACGGTGGCAGACAGCAGGGACTCCAGCGCGGCGAGTGCTGCCACGGCGACCGCCGGGGCGAGCAGCGAGCCGAAGGCAGAGGCGTCGAGGAAGGCGAGGGAGGGGGTGGGCAGGCCGGAGGGCAGGTCCCCGATGGGGGCCGCCGCGTCACGGTGGAAGACCTGTGTGATCACGGTGGCTGCGATCACCGCGAGGATCGAGAACGGGATCGCCGGCTTCCACCGGGCGCCCGCCAGCATCGCGGCCGCGACCCCGGCCGAGAGGCTGATCGCGGTCCAGTTCGGGGAGGCCACCCAGTCCGCGAACGCCCGTACCGCCACGAGCACGACCTTTTCACCCTCGGGCTTGTCGACGCCGAGTGCGTGGGGTATCTGCTGCAGGCCGATCACGCAGGCGATCCCGAGGGTGAACCCCTCCACCACCGGTGCGGGTACGTACCGCATGTACTGCCCGGCCCGCAGCAGGGCGAGCCCGATCAGGAGCACGCCGGCCATCAGGCCGACGGTCAGCACACCGGCGGGCCCGTACCGGGCGACGATCGGCACCAGAACCACGGTCATCGCACCGGTGGGACCGGACACCTGGAGGTTCGACCCGCCCAGCAGAGCGGCGAGCGCGCCCGCGACCACGGCGGTGGCCAGCCCCGCCTCCGCGCCCAGCCCGGAGGAGACCCCGAACCCGAGTGCGAGGGGGAGGGCCACGATCGCCACGGTCAGCCCGGCCAGCAGGTCCTGGCGGGGACTGCGGGCCATCGCCGCGAAGTCCGCCCGGACCGGCAGCACCGAGCGGATCCGCCCGACTGCGGACGTCAGGAAGGAACGCGCGGTCACGGGGCCGCGACCCCGGACTCACGCAGTTCCTCCAGCAGTTCGCTCTGCCCGGTCAGGACCTCGGTCAGGATCCGCCGTGCCGCCAGCATCAGCTGCGCGACGTCCCCGCCCGCCAGCTCGTAGACGACCGTCGCGCCGTTGCGCGTCGAGGTGACGATCCCGGACCGGCGCAGGACCGCGAGCTGCTGCGACAGGGCGGACGGCTCGACCTCGATCGCGGCCAGCAGGTCCCGTACCGGCATCGGACCTGCCTGCAGCAGCTCCAGGATCCTTATCCGCACCGGGTGCCCGAGCATCCTGAAGAATTCGGCCTTGGCCTGGTACAGCGGAATCGGCACGGTCTCGCACCCTTCTCACGACCCCGGGAGGGGCGAACGCCTGGCGCTGTGCCCGGGTCTCCCGGTGGGCACAGTTGTCACAGCATCTATGAAATTGCAAACTTCTGCAATTCGTGGACGGTGTGATCCGCCTTCGGCCGTCGCGGGCACTGCTCGGGCAGGCTCCCTCCAGGTCTCGGGGAAGGCCGATGGCCGCGCACCCTTCGGTGGCCGCGCACCCTGTCTGCGGGCTGGCCGGTCGGGTCGGGCCCGCGGGCCCGACCCTTGCCGCCGCGCGTCCTCGGCCGGTGACGTCCGCGGCGGCTCACCCGTCCGCTCCGCGGCACGCCCTGCCCGGCCCCACCGGCCCTCCGGAGGCCCCGGCGGCGTCAGCCCGTGCGGACCTCGGAGCGGTCGCCGCTCCAGAGGGTGTGGAAGGAACCCTCGCGGTCGGTGCGCCGGTAGGTGTGCGCTCCGAAGAAGTCCCGCTGGCCCTGGGTGAGGGCCGCCGGGAGCCGCTCCGCGCGCAGCGCGTCGTAGTACGCCAGTGAGGCGGCGAAGGCCGGCACCGGGATGCCCGCACCCACCGCCGCGGTGATCACCGACCGCCAGCCCTCCTGCGCCGCCCCGATCTCCCCGGCGAAGCGCTCGTCCGCCAGCAGGCTGGGCAGATCGGGCCGGGCGTCGTAGGCGGCGCGGATCCGGTCCAGGAAGGCCGCCCGGATGATGCAGCCGCCGCGCCACAGGGAGGCCACCGCGCCGAGGTCCACCTTCCAGTCGTACTCCTCGCTCCCGGCCCGGATCTGGTGGAACCCCTGCGTGTACGAGACGATCTTCGACGCGTACAGGGCCTCCTCCACCTGGGCGGCGAACGCGTCCGCCGCCTCCGGCGACAGGGCGGCGGGCGCCGGGCCCGCGAGGCCGCGAGCGGCCGTGCGCAGGTCGCCGTGGCCCGAGACGGCGCGTGCGAACACGGCCTCGGCAATGCCCGACACCGGGACCCCCAGGTCCAGGGCGGTCTGTACGGTCCAGCGTCCCGTGCCCTTCTGCTCGGCGGCGTCGGCGACGACGTCGACGAACGGCTTCCCGGTCGCGGCGTCCGTATGGGCGAGCACGTCCGCCGTGATCTCGATCAGGTACGAGTCCAGGCGACCGCGGTTCCAGCCCCGGAAGGTTTCCGCGATCTCCGCGGGGGAGTAGCCGGCGATCTCGCGCAGCAGGTGGTAGGCCTCGGCGATGAGCTGCATGTCCGCGTACTCGATGCCGTTGTGGACCATCTTGACGAAGTGTCCGGCGCCGTCGGGGCCCACGTGGGAGGTGCACGGCGTACCGTCGGCGGCCTTCGCCGCGATCTTCTCCAGCAGCGGGCCGAGCGACGCGTACGACTCCTTCGAGCCGCCCGGCATGATGCTCGGGCCGAGTAGGGCCCCCTCCTCGCCGCCCGAGATGCCCACGCCCACGAAGTGGATGCCCTGCTCGCGCAGCTCCCGTTCGCGGCGCCGGGTGTCCTCGAAGTGTGCGTTCCCGCCGTCGATGATGACGTCGCCCTCCTCCAGGAGCGGGGCGAACTCGCGGATCACGGCATCGGTGGGTTCCCCGGCCTTCACCATGATGACGATGCGCCGGGGGCGCTCCAGCGCATCGACGAACTCCTTGGCCGACTCGGCGGCCACGAACGCGCCCTCGTGGCCGAACTGCTCCACCAGTGCCGTGGTCTTGGCGGTGGTGCGGTTGTGGACGGCCACGGTGAAGCCGTTGCGGGCGAAGTTGCGGGCGAGGTTGCTGCCCATGACTGCGAGGCCGGTGACGCCGATCCGGGCCGTGCTGGTGCTCATCTGTGCGCTCCTGCGTGCTTCGGTGTGCGGGCTGTGCCCGACGCTACCCCGCCGGGGGGCGGGCCAGGCCGACGCCGGCCGTGTCATTGTCAAGTTCCGCTGAACAGCGCCCCGTTGCTCCCTTGTCATGCAATGATCCCGACGTTACGTTGTGCGATTCCTGATGTCTTCGATGGGGGCTCCCATGGGCGTACGGGGCCGGCACCGCCGGTATCGGCCGAGCAGTATCAACCGGGCCTCGCTGGCCGTGACCGCGGGAGGCGCCGGGATCGCGCTCCCGCTGATGGGGGCCTCGGCGGCGCAAGCGGCCTCGGTGGACACCTGGAACGAGGTCGCCGCCTGCGAGTCGGCCAACAACTGGCGCACCAACACCGGCAACGGCTACTACGGCGGACTCCAGTTCAGCCAGAGCACCTGGCGGGCCTTCGGCGGCACCGCCCACGCCCCGCGCGCCGACCTCGCCACCAAGGAACAGCAGATCGCGGTCGCCGAGAAGGTCCTCAAGGGACAGGGGCCCCAGGCCTGGCCCCACTGCGGCAAGGGCGCCGGCCTCACTCGCGGCGGGCCGTCACCGGTCCTCGCCGCGCAGGTGCCCGCGCAGCCCGAGACCGGCTCACAGCCCCGCACCCAGGAGGTGAAGGCGGCTCCGGTACAGGCTGCCGCGCCGCGCCCGACCGGCACGAAGGTGCTGCCCAACCCGTACGTCGTCGCGCCGGGCGACTCGCTCTCCGCGATAGCCACCGAGCAACGCGTCGAGGGCGGCTGGCAGGCCCTCTACGAGACCAACCGGGCCGTCGTGGGCGACGACCCGAACCTGATCTTCCCCGGCCAGCGCCTCACCATGCGGGTCACCACCGTCCCGCAGGCCCCGCCCGCGCAGAATCCGGAGAAGCCCCCGCGGACCGCCGAGCCGGTCAAGCCAGCGGAGCCGGCCGCAGAGAAGCCGGCTGTGAAGGAGGCCGCGAAGCCGGCCGAGAAGCCGGCCGAGAAGCCCGACGCCCGGCCCGCGTCAACGCAGCAGAAGCCGCCCTCGGCCGGGTTCTCCGCGCCCGTCGACGCCGCCCTCGGCACCGCTTACCGCGTCGCGGGATCCTCCTGGTCCAGCGGCTACCACACGGGCGTCGACTTCCCCGTGGCCACCGGCACCACCGTCAAGTCCGTCGGGCCCGGCCAGGTCGTCTCCGCCGGCTGGGCCGGTGCCTACGGCTACCAGGTCGTCATCCGGCACACCGACGGGCGGTACTCCCAGTACGCCCACCTCTCGGCGCTCGGTGTGAAGTCCGGCCAGCAGGTCTCCGGGGGCCAGCGGATCGGCCGCTCCGGCTCGACCGGCAACAGCACCGGCCCGCACCTGCACTTCGAGATCCGCACGGGACCCGGCTACGGCTCCGACATCGACCCCCTGAAGTACCTGCGGGGCCACGGCGTCCGCATCTGACCCGCGCCGGTGCGGCGGCACGGCCGTGAGCAGGACCAGGCCGGCCGCCGCCAGCGCGGCGCTGGCGAGCGCCGCCGCCGTACCCGCGGCCCCGTGCCGGAAGCCTTCGCCGAAGAGCGTGATCCCGACGGTCGCCGCGACCACCGGATTGACCACCGTCACCGTGGCCAGCGGCGCGGTCAGTCCTGCGCCCCGGTAGGCGGCCTGGGACAGCAGCAGCCCGCCCGAGGCCAGCACCGCGACGGCCGCCAGATCCGGCCACAGGCCGGCCGGTGCACCCGCCCCGACGTTCTCGGCGACCGACTTGGTGAACACCGAGGCCATGCCGTAGGAGGTACCGGCCGCCGCGGCCAGCAGCACGCTGTGCAGCACCACCCGGTGCATCCGGTGCGCCGCGAGGAACAGCGCCGCCACTGCGGCCCCGGTCGCCAGCAGCAGCAGACTCCGCTCGCCCCCCGCCAGGAACTGCCGGTCCCGGCCGTTCCCGCCGGTCAGTGCCAGCAGGCCGGCGAGTCCGACGGTGGCCAGCACCGCGCCGCGCCACGCCGCGGCCCCCGCCCGGCGCCGGACGAAGACGGCGGCCATCGGCAGCGCGAACACGATGGTCAGCGCTCCCAGCGGCTGAACCAGGCTCAACGGTCCGTAGGCGAGCGCCACCACGTGCAGCAGCGCACCGAGGCCGTTCAGCGCGACGGCCACCCACCAACCGCCCCGGCGCAGCGGCGCGTACCGCCGGTCCGGGGTACTCGCCGCGACCCTCTCCTGGACGATCGCACCGCCTGCGTACGCCACCGCGGACACGAGGCAGAGCAGGACCGACAGCGCCAGTGCACTCATAAGGTCCACAATGCCCGACCCATCTGCGCTATTCCTCCGTCCACAGGTGGTCACGAGTCGTACTCCCGCCGTAGTACGGGAGTACGCAGCGTGGCTCGTCTACCAGCGCAGCGCCACCCCTGAGCCGCCCCACGGCCACCCCGTGGACCCGTACGGTGACGGCCCGTTCGCGGTCCGTGAGGTCCCTGCCGACGGGTTTGGCTCGGGGCGTGTGCGATCCGTACAGTTCCTCTTTTGAGGACCTCCGCAGCAGGCGGATGCGGACGAGTGACCAAGGAACGGCAGCGGCCATGACGGTGACCGAAGACAGCCAGGACCAGGCACAGGCCTACGGACCGGGCATCGACCCCGAGCGGCTGGCGCTCTGCCTCGACGTGCTCGCCGAACTCGACACGATCGACGTCGACCACCCGGACGCCATCGCCGTGCGCCGCGCCACGGCCGGTGTCTACCGCACGGTCAAACAGCGCCGCCGCCAGGAGCGCCGCGCCGCCAAGACCGCCAACGACAAGGCGGTCACCGAGGCGACCGCGACCGGCTCCGCCGAGCGCATCGACGACGAGACCGAGGGCATCCTGCCCACCTCGGTCACGGAGGCCGGCCGGATCGCCGGGATACTCCAGCGCCCCCGCTCCTGCTACGTCTGCAAGACGCGATACGTCGAGGTCGACTACTTCTACCACCAGCTGTGCCCGAAGTGCGCCGGTGAGAACCGCGCCAAGCGGGAGGCCCGCGCCGACCTCGACGGCAAGCGCGCGCTGCTCACCGGCGGCCGCGCCAAGATCGGCATGTACATCGCCCTGCGGCTGCTGCGCGACGGCGCCCACACCACGATCACCACGCGCTTCCCCAAGGACGCCATCCGCCGTTTCAAGGCGATGGAGGACTCGGCGGACTGGATGCACCGCCTGGAGGTCGTCGGCATCGACCTGCGCGACCCGGCCCAGGCCGTGGCCCTCGCCGACCAGGTCGCGGCGGCCGGTCCGCTCGACATCCTGATCAACAACGCGACGCAGACCGTGCGCCGGCTGCCCACCGCCTACGCGGCACTGGTCGAGGGGGAGAGCGCACCGCTGCCGGCCGGCGAACTCCCCGCGCACCACGTGATCGGAGCCTTCAACTCCGGCGCGGTCGACGGCCTGGCGGCGCTGCCCGTCGGGGTGAGCGGCCTGGAGGCGCAGAAGGTCGCCGACCTCGCCCTGGTCGCGGGCAACGCCAGTCTCGAACGGCACCTCGCCGGCACCGCGATCGACGCGGGCGGGCTGCTGCCCGATGTCGTCGAGAGCAACACCTGGGTGCAGACCATCGACCAGATCTCCCCGGTGGAGCTGCTCGAGACCCAGCTGTGCAACTACACGTCGCCGTTCATCCTGATCAGCGCCCTTCGGCCGGCCATGGCCGACGCCGCCCGGAAGTCGTCCAGCGGGCGCGCTTACGTCGTCAACGTGTCGGCGATGGAGGGCGTCTTCAGCCGCGGTTACAAGGGGGCGGGCCACCCGAACACCAATGCGGCCAAGGCCGCGATGAACATGGTGACGCGGACCAGCGGCCAGGAGATGTTCCAGGCCGACCGGATCCTGATGACCTCGGTCGACACCGGGTGGATCACCGACGAGCGTCCGCACTTCGACAAGCTGCGCCTCGCCGAGGAGGGCTTCCACGCCCCGCTCGACCTGGTCGACGGTGCGGCCCGGGTCTACGACCCGATCGTGCGCGGCGAGGCCGGCGAGGACCTGTTCGGCGTCTTCCTCAAGGACTACGCCCCGGCGAACTGGTAAGCCCTGCGGCCCCGCCCTACCGCCTGCCGGTGACCGGCCCCCTCGGTGGACCGAGGGGGCCGGTCGCGTTCCCGGCCGCCCGGCAGGACCCGGCCGCCACCAACTCCAGCAGCGGGCGCCAGTCCTCCAGCACGCCCGCGTCCGGGCCGGGCGCCGCCGCCGTCTCACGCGCCTGGCGCAGCGCCGCCACCGCGTCCGCGTCACCGCCCGGCCGGTCGCCCTCGCCGCCGCCCGGCGCGGCCGACGCGTGGAGCTGCACGAGCCGGGCCACCCGATCGCCGAGCAGGGGGCGCAGCGCCTGCGCTGCGAGTACGACGTGTCGCGCTCCGTCACCCGGACGGAGCATCCGGCCGATGTCCTGCAGCAAGCCCGCGAGCTGCAGTTCCTTGTCGGAGGGATGAGAGCGGCGGAGCAGCGCCGCGGTCCGCAGGGCGTGCTCGTCGGGGCTGCCGCGGAGCAGCTCCATCAGCTCAACCACGCTTGTGACGTACGGCACTTCGGCCCCCGCCGCTTCGGACCCCGACACCGCCGACCTCCTCCGTCGCGCCCTGCGCATCCGGGTCCGAGCACACCACCCGTGACGCACCCGCCGGCCGACGACTTGCTGAACTCGGGACGAAACTGAGAGGGCGCAGCGGATTTTGCCTTCCTATCGAGCGGAGGTCCGCTCATATGTGTACCCTGGGGCATCAAGACGGCCCCCATCCGGGCCGCGCTCCACTAAGGCGCCACCGCGTCCGGAACCCTTGATCCCCTGCCCGGCCCGCGGTCAGCCTGCCGGGTTACGCGACACAGAGGAGTGCGCGGTGACTGAGAAGACGCAGCCCGAACCGAAGTTGCTGGAGCGGACCGGATCGCGCGCCACGACGCGGTCCGACGAACTCGGAAGCCTGGAGGTCTGGGCGCGCTCCGCCCCGATCCGGCTGGCCGGGTACGAGGACGACCTGGCGGAAGCCCACATCCTGCCCGGCATCGACTAGTCCGCGAAGCTCCGCGGCCGCGCCGCGAAGCGGTGCCAAGCGCCCCCACGTGTCCAACCGCACCGGGGGCGCTGCCCTGTCCTGAGAGGCGTCCCGTACGCACCGGCCTGCGTACCGGCCCGGGACGGGGGCCGCGGGGGACCGTACTACCCGGTCCCGGGCCCGGGGTGCCGGGCCCGGGTGAGCCGGGTCGGCGGCAGGTACTCGCGCACCAGCGTGCGATGCCACCAGTCGCCGGTCTCGCGCAGCTCGCGCCAGGTCGTGAAGCGGTAGCGGTAGAGCAGGGCGCGCACGTGCACCGGCGGGGCGTCCGGGAACGGGTTGTGGCGCAGTAGTCGCAGGGTGTCCCGGTCGCCTGCCAGGAGCCGCTCCACGAACGGCCCGAACCAGTCCCGCGCGTAGCCGGGGGAGATTGCCGCGAACCACATCAGCCAGTCCAGGCGCAGGTGGTACGGGGCGAACTGGCGCGGCAGCCTGCCCGGCTCGCCGGGCTTCCCCTTGAACCCGTACTCCTTCCAGGCGCCGTCCTCGCGTGGTACCGGGTCCGCGGTGCCCTCCACCGCCACCTCCATGCGGACCCGGCCGACCGAGCCGAAGGCCCCGTAGGTGTTGACGAGGTGCAGGGCGTCGAAGGAGCGGTTCATCACCTGGCGGCGCGAGACCATGTTGAGCACCGGGTGGCGGCTGAGGACCAGGACCAGGGCGGTCACGGCGCAGACCAGGGCGGCGAACCACGGGGGAGGTGGCTGCGCGGCGGCGGCCGGGGGCGACCCGGCGAGGCGGGTGAAGTCCACGGCCGATACGGCCAGGGTGATCGTCAGCCAGTTCAGCCAGGCGAAGTTGCCCGACAGCACGAGCCACAGCTGTGTTGCGACCACGGCCGCCGCGGCGTACGAGGCCACCGGCTGCGGGGTGAACAGCAGTACCGGGACGATCAGCTGCGTCACGTGGTTGGCCGCGCACTCCATCCGGTGCAGAGGCCGGGGTAGGTGGTGGAAGAACCAGCTCAGCGGCCCTGCCATCGGCTGTGTCTCGTGATGGAAGTACAGGCAGGTGAGCCTGCGCCAGCAGGGGTCCCCGCGCATCTTGACCAGGCCGGCCCCGAATTCCACACGGAAGAGCACCCAGCGCAGCAGCCACAGCACCAGCACCGGCGGACCGGCCCGGGCGTTGCCGAGGAACACGGCGAGGAAACCGACCTCCAGCAGCAGTGACTCCCAGCCGAAGGAGTACCAGGTCTGGCCGACGTTGACGATGGAGAGGTAGAGCAGCCACAGTGCGGCCCACAGGGCCATGGCGAGCGCCAGTGGGACCTCGTCCCCCGCCCCGGCGGCCAGGGCCGCGGCCAGCGCGGCCCCGGTCCAGGCGCAGCCGGCGAAGAGCCGGTCCGAGTAGCGCAGTTGGAACAGGCTCGGGGCGCGCCGGAAGGGCACGTACCGTACGTAGCGCGGCACGGGCAGCATGCCGTGCGCCCCGATCAGGGCTCTGAACTGCAGCGCGGCCCCGACGAAGGCGACGAGGTAGACGCCGGCCAGGGCCCGCTGGAAGACCAGCCGGGCGAGCCAGTACCCGGGCGCCGTGAACCAGTCCATCGCCTCCAGTATCCGGCCGGCTCGCGGGCATCGGCCAGTCCGTGCGGCCGCCGCCGGTCCCGGCGGTCCCGGCGGGCTCACGGCGTGAGCGCGTTCAACCCGCCGGACGGTCTCGCGAACATCCTTGAACGCGTTCAAGTGATGCTCCGGTTGCGGCCGTCGCGTGGATGCGGCAGACAAGAGGAAGCAATCGGGGCGAAAGGGAGAAAATTGTGAACGGACCGTCACTTCCGACACTGCGTCAGGCGTCGCGTCGTCAGGCACCGGCCGGCGCGGCCCTCTTCGCCCTGCTCGGCCTGTTCGCCGTGGCCTGCGGCGGGCACGACGAGCCGACCAGCGCGGCGGGACCCGAGAGTGCGGAGGTACACCTCCAGCCGGTGGCCAGCGCAGGCCCGGACCCCTTCACCGCATCGTCGGCCACCGCGGAGTCGGCCCCGGTCCAGCCCCCGCTGCCCAATCCCACCGGCCAGGGAATCCGCACGGTCAGCGCGGCGACCCCGGGCCTCTACGGCGGCACCCAGCGCCTCGGCAGCTGCGACGTGGAACAGCAGATCGGCTACCTCACCGCGGACAGCGCCAAGGCCCGCGCCTTCGCCGAGACGTCCGGAATCCAGGAGGCCAAGATCCCCGACTTCCTGCGCGGCCTCACCCCCGTCGTCCTGCGCGCCGACACCCGTGTCACCAACCACGGATTCCGCGACGGCCGGGCCGCCGCCTACCAGGCCGTCCTCCAGGCCGGCACCGCCGTGCTCGTCGACGAGCACGGCATGCCCCGCGTCCGGTGCGGCTGCGGCAACCCGCTCGGCGCCCCCCGTGCGGCCAAGGGGAGCCCGGTGCACAAGGGCGATCCGTGGAACGGCTACCAGCCCAACCAGGTCATCGTCATCGAACCCACCACCCACGTGATCAACAACCTGGTGATCGTCAACATCGCGAACAACACCTGGATCGAGCGCAAGCGGGGCGACGGCGGCGCCCAGGACCGCACCCCGCAGGCCCTGCCCCCGTACGATCCGGCCGACGGCATCCCCAACGGCCCCGCCGCCACGTCCCCGGCGCCCTGCCCGAGCGCCCCGGGATCAGCAACGGCGGGCTGCCCGTCGGACCCGCAGAGCTCACCGGACATCGGCGCGCAGCAAGACCCCGCCGTACCGCTGAACCCCTCCACCCGGCCGCGGCAGCCGCAGCAGCCCCAGAAGCGGCCGCCGTCGGACGTCCCGTCCGACCCGCTGACGCAGGACCCCGCCGATCCCGCGTTCCCGGCGTACCCCGACGATCCCCAGGACCCGTTCGCGGTTCCCTACGCGGACCCCTCCGCGGATCCCTACGCCGAGCCCTACCCGGACCCCTCCACGGATCCCTCCACGGATCCTTACGTCGACCCCGACCTCCGGCCGGCGCCGTCCGACGAGGGCCTCTCGCTGGAGAGCGCCTGACCGGCCGGTGTGTCATGGTGGACCGGTGCCGACCACCGTATCGCTGCCGGACGACTGGCCCGCACACCCGGACCGGTCGCTCTCGCTCAACCGCATGGGAAGTTTCGACTGGGACCTTCTCACCGGTCTCATGCACATGGACGAAGCCGCCCTCGACGTCTTCGACACGGCCCCGGACGAGTACGACGGCCGGCCCGAGTCGCTGTCCGCGCGCTTCCCGCCGGCCGAGTCGGCACGGCTCGACGCCATGGTGTCCTCCGCGCTCAAGAGCGAGGAGGACAGCTACGGCGCCTACTTCCGCATCCGCTGCCGGGACGGTCGGCTGCGGTGGACGCACACCCAGGGCCGTGTCATGCGTACCGCGGACGGGCGGCCCCACCGGATCATCGGCATCGTCCGGGACGCGACCGAGGAGCTCAGCCACTCGGCGGAACGGCTCGGTCTCGACGAGGAGCGGCGCCGGCAGACATCGGTGGTGGAGAGCACCACCGCCGCCCTCGCGCACGCCCGGACGGTGCAGGACGTCATCGACGCGCTCGGCGACGCGCACGGCTTGGAACGGCTGGGCTCCATGGGCATGGTCATGGGCCTCGTCGAAGCCGGCCGGATCCACCTCGTCGCCGAGGGGCCGGAGGGCAGCTTCGTCCCCGGCACCCGCTACACCCGCATCGACGAGCAGTACCCGATGAGCGAGGTGGTCCGCTCCCTGCAGCCGCGCTTCCTCGACTCGGCGGAGGAGTTCGCCCAGGACTACCCGGCGCTCTGGGCGAAGATCTCGTACATGCGGATCTCCGCGGCCGCCTACCTGCCGCTGATCGCCCAGGCACGCCCGATCGGTGCCATCGGACTGCTCTACCAGGACAAGGACGGCTTCACCCAGGAGGAGCGCAACCTGCTCGTCGCCCTCGGCAGCAGCATCGCGCAGAGCCTCCAGCGGGCCATGCTGCTGGAACAGGAGCACGACCTGGCCGAGGGGCTCCAGCAGGCCATGCTGCCCCGGCGGATCCCCGTGGTGCCCGGCGGCGAGATCGCCGTACGCTACCGCTCCGCCCGGATGGGCCAGGACATCGGCGGCGACTGGTACGACGTCATCCCGTTGCCCGGTGGCCGGGTCGGCGCCGTCATCGGCGACGTCCAGGGCCACGACACGCACGCGGCCGCCGTCATGGGCCAGCTGCGGATCGTCCTGCGCGCATACGCCGCCGAGGGGCACTCGCCCGGCACGGTCATGGCCAGGGCATCGGTCTTCCTGCACGAGCTGGACACCGAGCGCTTCGCGACGTGCACGTACGTGGAGGCCGACCTCTCCACCGGGGTGCTCCAGCTGGTCCGGGCGGGCCACATCGACCCGCTGCTGCGCACCCGCGACGGGGACTGCCACCGGCTCCCGGTGGGCGGCGGCCTGCCGCTCGGCCTCTCCGCGGACTTTGGACGCCTCGAATACCCGGTGACCACCGTGGAACTGGATCCCGGAGAAACGCTCCTGCTGTGCACCGACGGCCTCGTCGAACACCCTGGCGCCGACCTCGACGACGGGATCCACGCGCTGACCTCCCACATCCGCAGCGGCCCTGCCGACCTGCAACTCCTCGCCGACCGGCTGTGCGAGATCGCCACCGAGCGCGGAGGCGACGACGACATGGCCCTCCTCCTGCTGCGCCGCCGGCCCGCCCCGGCTCCGCCCGGCGGAGGCCGTCTGCAGCAGCACGTGGCACCGGGCGATCCGGAGGCCCTGGTGGCCGCCCGCCACATGATCGGGGCCGCGGTGCGCGCCTGGGGCGCACGGGAGCGGGCCGACGAGATCGAGCTGGTCGCGGACGAGCTGATCGTGAACGCCCTCATGCACACGGATGGTCCCGCCATCGTCACCCTGCGCATCCTGGCGGGCCACGAACGCAGGCTCCGCGTGGAGGTCGCCGACCGCTCCAGCGCCCTCCCGCGCCGACGTGAGGCCGGCGACTCCGGGGTCTCGGGCCGCGGCCTGATGCTGGTGGACCGGATGGCGGACGTATGGGGCGTGGAGCCGCGCGGCAGCGGCAAGTGCGTGTGGTGCGAGTTCGTCATGGGCTGAGCGGGCCGGGAGCGGTCCCGGACGGCGGCCCGCCCGGCCCCGTGCCGGCTCGCGCTCCGCCCGAGGCGGCGGCAGGCTGGGACCATGCCGGAGCTGCCCGAGGTCGAGGCCCTGCGCGCGTACCTCGACGAGCACCTCACCGGGCGGGTGGTGGAGCGCGTCCTCCCGCTCGCGGTCAGCGTGCTCAAGACGTACGATCCGCCCTTGACCGCCCTCGAAGGGCAGGAGGCCGCCGCCGTCGCCCGGCACGGGAAGTTCCTCGCCGTGCGGATCGGTGCGCTCCACCTGGTCACGCACCTGGCCCGGGCCGGCTGGCTGCGCTGGCAGGACACCCTGCCGGCGCAGCCACCGCGGCCCGGCAAGGGGCCGCTGGCCCTGCGCGTCGTACTCGCGGGCGGGGGCGGCTTCGACCTCACCGAGGCCGGGACACAGAAGCGGCTCGCGGTGTACGTGGTCCGCGACCCGCAGGAGGTGCCCGGCATTGCCCGTCTCGGCCCCGATCCGCTCGCCGAGGACTTCGACCGGGACGTCTTCGCCGCGCTCCTTGCGGGGGAGCGGCGGCAGATCAAGGGCGTCCTGCGGGACCAGAGCGTGATCGCCGGGATCGGCAACGCCTACAGCGACGAGATCCTGCACGCCGCCCGGGTCTCGCCCTTCAAGCTCGCCTCCTCCTTCGACGAGGCGCAGGTCACGCAGCTGCATGCCGCGGTCCGGGGCACCTTGCGCGAGGCGGTCGGCCGGGCGCACGGGGTCGCCGCCGGGAAGCTCAAGGCCGAGAAGAGGAGCGGCCTGCGGGTCCACGGCCGGGCGGGCGAAACCTGCCCGGTGTGCGGGGACACGATCCGCTCGGTGTCCTTCGCCGATTCCTCCCTGGAGTACTGCGCCACGTGCCAGACGGGTGGGAAACCGCTGGCCGACCGGCGGCTCTCACGGCTCCTCAAATAGCGGTGCGCTGCGTAGACTCCGGCACCATGGCCGCGGAGGAGCAACAGACGGCGCCCCGGCGCGAGGTCGTCACCGGGATGCCCCGCGGCGCCCGCCGGCGGGCGCCCGCCCACGCCCCGGCCCGTTCGGAGATCTCCGAGCAGACCACCCTCGGCGCCACCTACGTCAGGGCCCTGATGCGCAGCCAGTTGCGCGCGGGCCTGGGGGCGCTGGCCGCGCTGGCGGCGCTGGTCGGGTCGCTGCCGCTGGTGTTCGTGCTGCCCAGGGCCAGGTCGGGGCCGATGGTCTGGCTGGTGCTGGGCCTGCTCGTGTACCCGGTGATGTGGCTGATCGCCCGATGGTACGTCCGCCGGGCGGAGCGCAACGAGGCCGATTTCACGGGCCTGGTGATGGATCCGGCCGACCGGCCGTCGTAGCGGTCGCCACCGGTCAGAACAGGTGCATCGCCAGGTGGCCGAGGGGCAGCCCGAGCTGCCAGGCCGGGGTCCACACGCGCGCGTTCTCGTCCAGACCCGGCGGGGTGTCGGCGTGGTCGTGGCGCCCCGGGTCGAGGTTGGTCGCGAACAGTTCGGTGCCGTCCAGCCAGCGCCAGGCTGCCCGGGCCAGTTCCAGATCGGGGTCCTCGCCGCGGCCGCGCTCCCGGGCCGCCTCTCCCAGGTCGAGGAAGCGGGTGTGCACCCAGTCGCGCCAGGGGTGTCCGTACGCCGTCAGTGACAGCCACTCGTCGAGCTGCGAGACCACGCGGATCCCGGAGAGTTCGCCGGCCGCGTCGGCGAGGTAGATGGTCAGGGCCAGTGTGTCCCGTCCGGCCCGGAACTCCAGCGTTCCGGCCGGGATCAGCCGGCCCGTGCGCAGCAGTTCGTCGGCGATGTACTCGGCATAGAGCCAGGCCATGGGCACCGCGAGCCCGCCGTCACTGGTGCCGTTCGTACCCTCGGGCTGCACCGTCCCACCTTCTCCCGCGCGTCGAGCGTCCCGTCGTCAGCACCGAGCCTTCACCGAGGGGCTCACGGAGCGGGGGATGTTTACTCAACTTGGACGGTCTTATGTCGAATTCGAAGCGCTTTTTGTCCGGTCCTCATCCCTTCGCGGCGTTCTGGGATCCGTTGCTCAGGCGCCGAGTCCGTAGCCGTACCCCTGGAGGCCCTTCCTGAGGGCGCGCAGGGCGTAGTAGGTGCGGGATTTGACGGTCCCCGCCGGGATACCCAGTTCGGCGGCCGCCTCCGCGACCGACCGGTCCCGGAAGTAGACCTGGAGCAGCACCTCGCGGTGCTCCGGCCCCAGGGATCCCACCGCCCGCCGCACGTCGATCGCCGTGACCGATCCGGCCACCGCGTCCTCGGGTGCGGGCGCCTGTTCCAGCCCTTCGGGGTCCACCTCCAGGGGGCGCGACAACCGGGCCCGCCGGGCGTCGATCGCGAGCCGCCGGGCCACCGTGAACAGCCAGGGCCGCATGGAGTCGTGCCCGCTGGCCAGGGCCTCCGGGTGCTGCCAGACCCGTACGAGGGTCTCCTGCACGAGGTCCTCCGCCCGTTGGGCGTCGCCGGCGGTGAGGCCGACCAGGAATCCGAACAACGCCCGCCCGTGGTCGCGCTGGAGTTCGGCCAGTGCTTCGGGATCCGTACGCGGGAGGGTGGGGGAGAGCGGCACGAGTGGCTCCTTCCGGGGTGCGTGGGGGTCCATGGGGGCGGCGCCCCGTCCACCCTGACCTGCGCAGAGCCGACCCGGAACCGTCAGGCCCCGGCGTTGCGCCCAAGCACCCGGGTGGTCCGACGGGCGGCTGTGCCGGGCGGTGAACGGTCGAACGGCGCGGCGAACGGCAGGGGGGTCGCGTGTACGCCGTCGGAGTGGGCGCCCGGGTCCGCCACGGCTCCGTTCCTTGACTTGCCGCGCGTTGTTCTATGGATTGCAGATGATGACTTGTCAGATAGTCGTATCAATGGGAGTTCGACTGATGACCACGCGCACCCGCGGGCCGAGGGCGGCCGTCCTCCTGTCCGCCCTCCTGCTGACCGCTGCGGCAGCGGGCTGTTCGGCCGCCGGGGACACCGCACCGGCCCGCCTCGGCGACTCCGGTCCTCCGGCTCCCTCCAGCGCCGCGGGAGCGCCCGCCGCCAAGGGCTTCACACTGGTCGCGAGCGGTGACGTGCTGTCGCACACCTCGGTCATCCGGCGGGCGGCCGACGACGGGGAGGGCGACGGCTACGACTTCAGGCCCATGTTCTCCGGCGTCAAGGCCGTGGTCTCGGCAGCCGACCTGGCCCTCTGCCACATGGAGACGATCTACGGGGAGGAGGGCGGTCCCTTCTCCGGATATCCGGCCTTCATGTCACCGCCGCAGGTGGCCGACGGACTCAAGGACGCCGGCTACGACGGGTGCTCCACCGCCTCGAACCACACCCTCGACGACGGCGCCGCCGGGCTGCGTCGCACGCTCGACCGCTTCGACAAGGTCGGCCTGGGGCACGCCGGATCCGCCCGTACGGCGGCCGAGGCGGCGGCGGTGACCACCTACACGGCGGGCTCGGCCACCGTGGCGCACCTCGCCTACACCTACGACACCAACGGCTATCCGTTGCCCGACGGCCAGCCGTGGGCAGTCAACCTGATGAAGCCGGACAGGATCGTCGCGGATGCCCGGGCCGCCCGGAAGGCGGGCGCGGACGTGGTGCTGGTGAGCCTCCACTGGGGCACGGAGTGGCAGACCGAACCGGATGAGACCCAGCTCTCGCTCGGCAGGGCGCTGACCGGCTCGCAGACCGCCGGCCGGCCCGACATCGACCTGATCCTCGGCACCCACGCGCACATTCCGCAGCCCTACGAGAAGGTGAACGGCACCTGGATCGTCTACGGCATGGGCGACCAGGTGGCGGGCGAGATGTTCAACTACACGGGCGCCCGGGACATGCGCGGCAACTACGGCTCGATCGCACGCTTCACCTTCGCCCCTCCGGCCGCGGCCGGGCAGCGCTGGCAGGTCACCAAGGCCGCATTCGTGCCGCAGATGATGGACCTGTCCACCGGACGCGTCGTCCACCTGCCCGACGCCCTCGCGAAGAACCCCGGCCGGGAGGACTACGAGGCCGCGCGGGACGAGATCACCGAGGCCGTCCTCAGCCGCGGCGCCGCCAAGGACGGCCTGGTGGCCGCCTCGTAGGCGCTCGGCGCCCCGGGGCCCCGGGCTGGATCCGGCGCGCCCTCGGGCCCACCCCGCCCGGCCCGGACCGGACGCGGAAGCGACCCGGACGGGGCGGGACGGGGCGGAGCGGTCAGGGGACCACGGTCACCGGCCAGCGGCCCGCCTTGACCAGGCGGACCGCCACCGAGCCGACGATGCGGTGGCCCGCCTGCTCCGAGGCGCCGACCACCACCGCGTCCGCCATCAGCTCCTGTGCCGCGCTCACCAGGCCGGCGTAGGGGTCGCCGCGAAAGGTGTGGAACTCCCACCGGACCTCGTAGACGCCCTTGAGTCGCTCCGCCGACGCACGGATCTCGGCCACCAGGCCCTCCGCGATCTCCCCGGTGGTGTCGGCCACGGGCGCACCGAGCGCCGCCCCGGCCGGTACCACCGGCTGGACGTACACCAGCGCCAGCAGTGCGTTCTGCCGACGGGCCAGCCCGGCGGCGTAGGCCGCCGCCCGCAGTGAGGACTCCGAACCGTCCACCCCGGCCAGGATCACCTTCGGACCGTCGGTACCGCGTTCGAATCCCGTGTTCACGTGCTCCGTCACCCTCGTGAGGATAGGCGCTGACGTGCCGGACGCCCCCACCCGCTCGGCGCGCGCACCGGCGACCCCCTCCCTACAGTGCGAACCATGAGTGCCACCGCGCAGGAGACGCACGGAACCCGCAACCGCTTCCTGAACCGGGTTCCCGACGCGTTCGGCGCGTTCTTCGGGACCATCGGCCTGCTGTGCGCACTGCTCTCGCTCTCCCCGACACTGCGGCGCCTCCTGCACCACGTCGTGCGCTTCCTCGACCTGATCGTCGTACCGGTCAGCGCCAACCTCGCCTACGCCGTCTTCCTCTTCCTCTTCGCGGCCGCCCTCGGCACCCGCAAGAAGGTCGCCTGGTGGATGGTCATCACCTATCTGGCCCTGCTCACCGTCGACGACCTGCTGGACATCGCCGTCGGCGACTACGGGATCGGCCTCTCCTCGCTGGCCCTGGCCGTCGCCGCCATGGCCGTACTGGTTGCCGCCCGCAAGGAGTTCTACGCCGCGTCCCGGCCCGGGGCACTGTGGCACGCCCTGATCGTGCTCGGCCTCGGCATGCTCGCCGCCGTCCTCCTGGGCTGGGCGCTCGTCGCCCTCTTCCCCGGCAGCCTGCCCCCCGGCCAGTGGCTGGACTGGGCCGCCAAGCAGGTCTTCGGCGGCCTCTTCTCGGCCCGGCAGTTCGACGGCCGCCCGCCCAGGCCGCTGTACTTCCTCCTCGGCCTGTTCGGCGCCGCCGCCCTGCTCAACGCCGCCGCGACGCTGTTCCGCTCCCAGCGGCTGACCGCCGCCCTGCACGGGGACGAGGAGCCCAGGATCCGGGCCCTCCTCGGCGCCTACGGGCGGTCCGACTCGCTCGGCTACTTCGCCACCCGGCGCGACAAGGCAGTCGTCTTCGCCCCCAACGGACGGGCCGGCGTCACCTACCGCGTCGAAGCGGGCGTCTGCCTCGCCAGCGGCGACCCGGTGGGCGACCCGGCAGCCTGGTCCGCCGCCATCGACGCCTGGCTGGCCGTCGCAGGCCGCTACGGCTGGCAGCCCGCCGTGATGGGCGCCTCCGAGGACGGCGCCACCGCCTTCGCCCGCTCCGGGCTGAGCGCCCTCCAACTGGGCGACGAAGCCATCCTGCACGTCGCCCGCTTCGACCTCGATGGCCGCGACATGCGCGTGACCCGCCAGGCCGTCAACCGCGTCGAGCGGGCCGGCGCGACCACCGTCATCCGCCGCCACTCGGCCCTCTCCGAGGACGAGATGCGGACCATCATCGACCGGGCGGACCGCTGGCGGGACACCGAGACCGAACGGGGCTTCTCCATGGCCCTGGACCGGCTCGGTGATCCGGACGACGGGGACTGCCTGCTGGTCGAGGCCTTCGACGCCGGCGGCGAGTTGATCGCCCTGCTCTCCTTCGTCCCCTGGGGCAGGGACGGCATCTCCCTCGACCTGATGCGCCGCGACCGGACCGCGCCCAACGGGGTCATGGAGTTCATGGTCGCCCAACTGTGCGCCGCCGCCCCCGCCCTCGGCGTACGCCGCATCTCCCTCAACTTCGCCGTCTTCCGCTCCGCCTTCGAGGAGGGCGGCCGCATCGGCGCCGGGCCGGTCCTGAAGGTCTGGCGCAAACTGCTGCTCTTCTTCTCCCGCTGGTGGCAGCTGGAGGCCCTGTACCGCTCGAACGTCAAATACGGCCCCGAGTGGTACCCGCGGTTCCTCTGCTACCAGGACGCCGGCTCGCTCGCCCGGGTCAGCCTCGCCTCCGGCATCGCCGAAGGGTTCGTCTCCGTACCCAGCCTGCGCACCCTGTGGGGCAACGGCCACCCCAAGGGCGTCACCGCCCCCGCCACGACGGAAGGACTGCCCCCGATCGACTCCCTCGGCCTGGACGCGGTGGGGGAGGAGCTCCCCGGGGTGCCCGTGGAGCGACTGCCCGAACAGGTGCGCGTCCGCCATGCCAAACTGGACCGCATCCGGGCCTCCGGCACCGACCCCTACCCGGTGGGGATCCGGCCGCGCACCCACACCGTCGCCCAGCTCAAGGCGTCCCACCCGAGCCACCCGCCCGGCAGCCGCACCGCCGAGCAGGCCACTCTCGCCGGACGCGTGATGGTCGTACGCGACCTCGGCGGCGTGGCCTTCGCCGTCCTGCGCGACTGGTCGGGAGACGTACAGCTGATGCTCACCCGCGACGAGAGCGGCGCCGAGGTGCTCGACTCCTTCACCGCCCGGGTCGACTTCGGCGACCACGTCCTGGTGACCGGCGAACCCGGCGCCAGCAGGACCGGCGAACTCTCCCTCGTGGTCCGGTCCTGGCAGCTGACCGGCAAGTGCCTGCGCCCCCTGCCGGACAAACGCAAGGGTCTCGCCGACCCCGAGGCGCGGGTCCGGCGCCGCTACCTCGACCTCGTCGCCAGCCCCGAGGCGCGCGACGTCGTACGGGCTCGCTCCAGCGCGGTCCAGGCCCTGCGCCAGGGGCTGCTCGACCGCGGCTATCTGGAGGTCGAGACCCCCATGCTCCAGCAGATCCACGGCGGCGCCAACGCCCGGCCCTTCCGCACCCACATCAACGCCTACGACCTCGACCTGTACCTGCGCATCGCGCCCGAGCTGTACCTCAAACGGCTCTGCGTCGGCGGTATGGAGAAGGTCTTCGAAATGGGCCGCACCTTCCGCAACGAGGGCGTCTCCTACAAGCACAACCCCGAGTTCACGATGCTGGAGGCCTACCAGGCCTTCGCCGACTACGACGTCATGCTCGACCTCGCGCGGGAACTGATCCAGGGGGCCGCCACCGCCGCCTTCGGCTCGCCCGTCGCCCACAGGGCAGGGCCCGACGGAAAGCTCGTCGTCCACGACATCTCCGGCCCCTGGCCGGTCAGGACGGTGTACGGGGCGATCAGCGAGGCCCTCGGCGAGGAGGTCGACGCCGACACCGAGGAGAACGTCCTGCGCAGGCTCTGCGACCGGGCCGAGGTGCCGCACGGGCCGGAGGACACCCGCGGCGACGTGGTCCTCGAAATGTACGAGCGGCTGGTGGAGGAGAGGACGGGACTGCCGACCTTCTACAAGGACTTCCCGACCGACGTCTCCCCCCTCACCCGCCAGCACCGCCGGGACCCCCGGCTCGCCGAGCGCTGGGACCTCGTCGCCTTCGGCACCGAGCTCGGCACCGCGTACTCGGAGCTGACCGACCCCGTCGAGCAGCGGCGCAGGCTCACCGCCCAGTCCCTGCTCGCGGCCGGCGGCGACCCGGAAGCCATGGAACTCGACAACGACTTCCTGGACGCGCTCGAATACGCGATGCCGCCCACGGGCGGCCTCGGCGTCGGCGTGGACCGACTCGTCATGTTCCTCACGGGCCTGACGATCCGCGAGACCCTCCCCTTCCCCCTGGTGCGCCGCGGCTGACGGTCGCACGGCTGACGCGCCGCACGGCTGACGCGCCGCACGGCTGGTCCGCACGGGTGAGCGCAACGGGGAGCGTCCGCGCCTCTCAACGTCTGCGGGGATGCCGTTGATACGTAGTAATAATGAAAAAAGACGAGCCGACAGTAGGGCGGCGTGTGCTCCTGCGCACCGCCGTCTTCCTCGGAGTCGCGGCCGCCGGACTGATCACCACGGGCAACGGCACCGAGGGTGGTGCACCCACGGTGCCCGGTGCACCGGGCGCGGGCGGCGCACCGGGGCCCGCCGCCGGACCCGGTCCGAACCTCGCGGCGGGCCCCGGCGGACTCCCCGGGGCGCTGCCCGAGAAGGCCTACCGGCTGCGCCCCATGACGGCGGACGCCCCCGCCCGGCCCGCGGCCGTGAAGCCGGCCGTGCGGACCCGGCCCATCCTGGAACTCCCGGCCGGCGCGGGCACCGACAGCTCCATGGTGCTCACCTTCGACGACGGACCGGACCCCCGCTACACCCCGGCCATCCTCGACACCCTCCGCCGCTACGACATGCGCGCGATGTTCTTCGTCTGCGGGGAGATGGCGACGGAGAACCGGGACCTGCTGCGCCGCATGTCCGCCGAGGGACACGTCATCGGCAACCACACCTGGACCCACCCGCACATCCCCAAGCTGAGCCGGCCCGCCCTCGCCGCAGAGATCGGCCGCACCAGCGAGATCGTGCAGCAGGTCGTCGGCGAAGCGCCGCAGTGGTTCCGGGCGCCCTACGGAGCGTGGAACCGGGCCGCCTTCGAGATCGGGGCCGAGCTGGGGATGGAGCCGCTCGCCTGGACCGTGGACAGCCTGGACTGGGAGGAGCCGGGTGTCACGACGATCGTCTCCCGGATCCTGCGCGGCGCGGGGCCCCGGGCGATCGTGCTGTCGCACGACGCGGGCGGCAACCGGTCGCAGAGCGTTCGGGCCATCGACTCCTACCTGCCCCAACTGCTCGCCCGGGGGTACCGGATGACACTGCCCACCCTGTCCGCCGTGGCGGCGCTGCACTGACGCGGGGCCGGGGCCGCGCGGCCCCGGCCCCGCCTCAGCGGGACTCCACCATCCGTGCGAAGACGACCACGTTTCCGTCGTACCCGCGGGCCTTGGAGTAACCGCCGCCGCAGGTGATCACGCGGAGTTCCGCGTGCCCGGTGTCCCCGTACACGCGAGCCCCGGGGAAGGCGTCCTTGGAGAACACCTCCACCCCGTACACCTCGAAGACGGCCGTGCGCCCGTCGTAGCGCTCCACCTCGATGTGGTTGCCCGGCTTGACCGAGCCCAGCCCGTAGAAGACCGCTGGACCCTGCGCGTTGTCCACGTGGCCCACGATCACCGCCGAGCCCCGCTGCCCCGGCGAGATGCCGTTGAGGTACCAGCCGGCGAGGTTGCGGTCCTGCGGCGGCGGTGCGTCGATCCAGCCCTCCGCGTCCAGCCCGACCGTCATCACCGGCGCGTCCACGCTGATCGTGGGAATGCGGATGCGCTGCACCGAGGAGTGCTCCAGCAACTCCATGTCCGGTGGCGGCTTCGGCGGATTCGCCGGCAACTGGTCGGCCGTCACCGCGACGGCCGAGGCCGCGGTGGGCTGGGGCGGTCCGCCGTCCATGTTCACGCCGTTCCGCACCATGGCGAGGCCGGTGAGCATGACCAGGGCGATGACGCCCCACGGTGAGCGCCTTCGTGACTGCCCTGCCTCGTCCTCGCCCATCGTTCTCCCTTCCCGACGCGGGGGTCCCGACCCGCGTTCCTGTCCCACCCCGGTACGCCCTGTTCCCCGCACGCTAAGGCCGGGGCGGCGGGTCGGCGAGGGGGGAGCGGCGAACGGGTGGCCGCGGCCGCGGGGGCGGTGGGAGGGCGCCGGAAGGGATGCGCCCATCCAGGTAATCGTCACATAAATGACTGACGGGTCGTGACCTGCGGATCCGTCAGCCAGACCGTCCGCGCTCCGGCGTGTCGCTCAACCGGGCGGCCCAAAGCCGGAAGTGCGGAGGTTGCGGGACGACCCGAGGGTTCGACGTGGGAGGCGTTCTCGTCGATCATCCGGGGCCGACGCTCCGGGGCGCTTCCCGCTGGAGGTTCCACCATGCGTGTCTTGCGCGCTCTTACCGTGACGGCGGCAGCTTGTGCCGTCCTCGGCGTCAGTGCCCCGCTCGCCTCCGCGAACCAGGACCCCGGGGGTCGGGGCGGAAACGGGGGCGGGAACGGCCCCAGCAACATCTCGGTGAACCCGTACGCCGTGCACCAGGGATCCACGATGCAGGTGAGCGCGGCGGGCTGCGGTCACGGCGGTACCGTCGCCTCGCACGGGAACTTTCCGCCCGCGAACCTGTCCGCCGGGTCGATCGGCTTCGCCACCGTGCGGGTCTTCAACCACGCCTCGCCGGGCACTCACACGCTGTCGGTCAAGTGCAACGACAGCAACCTGGTCGCCACGGCCCGCTTCCGGATCCTCCAGGGCAACCCCTCCCAGGGCGGCATCGGCGGCTCCATCGGCCCGTCCACCGCCGAGACGGCCATCGGAGCGGGCCTGGTCGGGGTCTCCGCCCTGGGAGCGGGCGCCCACGTGATGCGCCGCCGCCGTCCGCTCCGGGGACGGAGCTGACCGATCCGGCCCCCCCGGTCAGGCACCATCGGCTCCCGCCGGTCGCCCCGAGCCCTCCCCGAGGGCCCGGGGCGACCGGCGGTGGAGGGGGCGACCTGGTGCTCAGTGACCGCGGTGGGACGCCCTGCGGCGCAGGGCGTACGCGGTGCCGCCCGCGGCGGCGAGGAAGAGGGCCGCACCCACACCGAGTTCCACCGGATCCATTCCGGCCGCGCTGCCGCCCAGGCCGCCGCGGACACCGCGGGCGGAGGTGGTGGCGAGCGGGGTCGTGACGGTGTTCGCCGCGGGCGCCGTCGCCGTGGCGGTCCTCGTGGAACTGGTGGTGGGCCTGCTCGTGCCGCCGGCGATCGTCAGGTCGGCCGAGCCCGTCTCGCCGTTGCAGGTGAAGGAGACGGAGTAGACGGCCCCGAGGCGGGCGTCCCGGTCCACGGTGGCCCGTACGCTCTGGCCGCGCGCGATGCTCACGGTGTCGAACACACCGGAGGAGGCCGTGGAGTAGGCGGCGTTGCAGCCGCTGACCGCGAGCACCACCTGGCCGCCGGGGGCGACGGTCGAGGGGGTGAGGGTGAAACCGAACGAAGTGACCTGTGGGGCCCGGGCTCCGGCCCGTGGCTGGGCCGGGGTGCCGCCCCGTGCCCCGACATGCTTCTCGGCCTGTGCTCCGGCCTGGGCCCCGGGCGGGCTCTCGGCCGTGGACGCGGCGGGCGCGCCGAGGGTTCCGAGCGTGAGTACGGCGAACGTGGCGCCGGCGCTCAGCAGGGCGGTGGCGGAGGTACGTATCGCACCCATGGTTGATTCTCCGGATCCCCGAGGAGCAGCCGCGGAACGGTTTCCGCACGTGGGGGGTCGTGCGCCTCGATGTCCGCCACGCTAGGTCCGGGTGCCGGGGCCCGCGATCAGGAACGGGCGAATGGGGCATGGTCGTAGGCCGAACCGGGGACGGGAGGTCCGTCCCCCGGTTTGCCGGGCGCAGTCAGCCGCCGAGGCCGAGGTGGGAGAACTGCGTGAGGAACGGCTCGGCGGTGGGGCCGAGATGCCGCGGCCGAACGGCGCGTCGAAGTCCCAGATCAGGAACAGCAGGAACGCGATCAGCGCGCTGAACAGCCCGGCCAGCAGCATCTCCCGGAAGGACCGCCTGATCTGCAGGGTGAAGATCAGGCCCACTGTGACCAGCGCTCCGATGATCAGCCCGAACCAGACCACGCCCGGCATGGTGGCCCCGGCGCTCGCGCCGCGTGCGTTGCGGGCGTCGTCGGCCACCGCCACCTGGTCGACGAGCGGCTGGTAGGCCTGCCCCTCGTGGTCGGTTTGCGGCTCGTAGTCGGTGACGTCCCGGCGGATGCGCTCCAGCAGTTCCCCGCCGCGGTCGGTGAGTTCGCCCTTGTCGACCATCGCCTGCCACTCGGTGTCGACCACGTAGGTGACGTAGGCGTCCACGCCGGACCGGATCTTCGCCCGCACCTCGGCCGGGTAGACCTGGGAGCGGACGCTGATCTCGTGCAGGGCCTGCGCTTCTTGGCGTACGTGTTCCTGGGCGGCTCCGCGGCCCTCCCACACGCCCGCGATCGCCAGCCCCAGCACGATCGCGTAGATCACCCCGATCATCATCGTCATGTACTCGATGACGTCCGGGGTCTCGTTCGGATCGTCGTCCTCGCCGATCCTGCGGTGGTTGAGGAAGGCGATGGACAGCACCACGGCACAGGCCGCGGCCATCGCGAGGGACAGGACGAGCCATTCCGACAAGTGGACTCCAGATCGTTCGACGTCGGGCGGATCACCGGGGGCGCAGCGCGACGATCGCGAGCACCGCGGGAGCCGCGGTCATCAGGGTGAAGGTGACGGGCGAGATGTGGTGCTCGGCCGGTTTGCGGGTCGCCGCGCGGTACACCGGGCGGACCACCGGTTTCGGGGCGGGGGCGGCCACCGCGGGGGCCGGTGGCGGCGGCGGGGGCGGCTTCGCGGCGGGGGGTGCGGGCGGCGGCTTCGGCCGGGCCGGTGCCGGCAGTGCGGGCTTGGGCGCGGGCCCGGCCGCGGCCTTCGGCGGCGCTGACGGTGCGGGTTTCGGGGGTGGCGGCGGAGGCGGGGGGCGGCACCGGATTCGGCGCGGGTTTCGGCGGTGGCACGGTGGGCTCCGGCTCGGGTGGCGGCGTGGGTTTCGGCGGCGGCTTCGGCGGCTTCGGCGGACACGGGGGCGGGGGGCGGGCAGTGGGGGCGGCCATGATGCCCGCCGCCCCGCCCGTCACCACGGTGTCTTGCGTGGTCGGAGCGGTGCTCCTCACCGTGATGTCCACCACCCGGCCGCCGCCCACGGCCGTCGCCGAAGGCCACCGCGAGCACTGCGGCGGCATGCTGGCCGTCGCCGTGGCCGGTCGTCGGGTAGGCGCTGCTATCAGCCACGGCCGGGGTGGCGGCCAGGGCCGCCCACAACAGGACCGGGACCGCCAGCAGGCGCCTGGCACAGGCTCTGTTCACCCGGGGAGCATGGGCCCGCGCGCCCCCGCGCACGCGGGGCTCGGCCTCCGTTCGCCTGAACGTGTGGAGTGCGCATCGGAAAGGTTTGAGCCAGCCGTGGAGCGGTTGCAGACGAGTAAGATCATCATCCGGTCAATTCCCAAAAGGGATTTGTCGGTACCGGTCATTTGCGCCGGGGCGCCGCTGGGCGACTTTGGTGTGTGACGAAGAACGGATCGCCAATTTCCGCTTTTGCTCGCCCTGTTGGTCAATGATCAGTACATTCGGCTCGGACAGGAGTCCGACCCCGCACGGACCGCCGCAGGAACAACGCTTGGAGATCCCGATGGAGCGCCCCGCCTGGGCCCCGCCAGGCATCGACATATCGGTGCCGAGCGTGTCCCGCATCTACGATTACTACCTTGGCGGGTCCCACAATTTCGAGGTCGACCGCCAGGCGGCCCGACGTGCCATGGAATTCATGCCGGGCCTGCCCAAGATCATGCAGGCCAACCGGGCGTTCATGCGCCGTGCCGTCCGGCACGCCGTCGCCGAGGGCGTCACGCAGTTCCTCGACATCGGCTCCGGCATCCCCACCTTCGGCAACGTCCACGAGATCGCCCAGGGTGCCAGCTCCCGGGCCCGCGTGGTCTACGTGGACCACGATCCGGTGGCCGTGGCGCACAGTCAGGCCGTCCTCATGGACGACGAGGACACCGGCGTCGTCGCTGCGGACCTGCGCAGGCCGAAGGAGATCCTGGCCGCCCCCGAGGCCGGGCGGCTCCTCGACTTCGACCGCCCGGTCGCCCTGCTGCTCGTGGCCGTCCTGCACTTCCTCGAGGACGCGGACCATCCGTACGAGGCCGTGGCCGAACTGCGCGAGGCGCTGGCCCCCGGCAGTCTGCTGATCCTCACGCACGCCTCCTACGAGGGCATCCCGCTCACGGAGGAGGTCGCGGGCGGCGCCGTCGGCGTCTACCGGGACATCCGCAACCCCCTCGTCATGCGCACCGGGGAGCAGATCGGCCGCTTCTTCGACGGATTCGAGATGGTGGAGCCCGGCCTGGTGTCCATGCCCGACTGGCGCCCGGACCAGGCCGAGGGCGGGGAGGACGGCGAGACCCCGGAGGACCCCTACGCCTTCTCGGGCTATGCAGGCGTGGGACGCAAGGCGTGAGACTACCGGCACAGACGGCGGGTGCGTCGAGCACCGTTGCGGCGCCCGCGGCCGCTCCCGTACCGGCCGCGCACCCCGCGGCGCCGGACGGCGGCATCGAGGACCGAATCGCACGGTTCGCGACGATCTGGGGGCGGGCGATCTTCCCGGTCACCGCGACCTCGCTGACCCGGCCCGAGTTCGAACGGCACCTCGTGCCGCTCACCCGGACCCTCACCGAGGCCCTGCACGCCAGGCCCTTCGACGCCGCCGTCGCCCAACGGGTGGGGGCGGAACTCGTCGCCGTGCACTGCACCGACCCCGAGGCCCTGGCCGGCACCCTCGGCGTGATCGAGTCCTACCTGGTCCTCTACTGCGGCCCGGACGGACTCGAAAGCTCCGGGGTGGAAGCCACCGCCGAATACCACGCGCGCTGCGCCCGGCTCCAGCACGCCATGGCCGCCGGCTACGCCAGGGCGCTGCGCGAGCGCACCCTGAGCGAACAGGAGGCCATCGCGCGCTCCGCGCTGACCGCCCGCACCGATGCCCAGCAGGCCCTGCACGCGAGCGAGGAACGCTTCCGCGCGGTCTTCGAGGGCGCCGCCGTCGGCATCGGCATCGCCGATCTCGACGGGAACGTCCTGGAGGTCAATGACACCCTCCTGCAGATGTTCGGAGGTCTGGAGGGGCACGTCCGCAGCCGCAACGTCAGCGAGTGGGGCCACCCCGACGACACCCCCCACGTCTGGCGCATGTACGGCGAGCTGGTGCGCGGCGAGCGCGAGAGCTACCGGGTGGAGAAGCCGTATTACCGCCACGACGGGACCGTGCTCTGGACCAACCTCACGGTGTCACTCCTGCGCGACGCCGACGGAAAGCCGCAGTACCAGCTGGCGCTGATGGAGGACACCACCGAGCGCCGGCTGCTGAACCTGCGCCTGCGCTACGAGGCCACCCACGACGCCCTCACCGGACTGCCGAACCGGACGCTGTTCTTCGAGCGTCTGGAGAAGGCCCTCAGTAGTTCCGGCGGCGACCGCTACGGTCTGTGCTACCTCGACCTCGACGGCTTCAAGGCCGTCAACGACAGCCTCGGGCACTCGGCCGGCGACCGGCTTCTGGTGGAGGTCGCCGACCGGCTGCAGAGCTGCGCCACCGGCCCCGGCGAGGTCGTCGCCCGGCTCGGCGGCGACGAGTTCGTCGCGCTGACCACGGGCCCGGACACCGAGCAGGAGGTCACCGACCTCGCCGTCCGTATCCTCACGGCCCTTTCGGCGCCGATCCGCCTGGAGGGCCGGGAGCTCACGGTCCGGGGCAGCATCGGCATCGTTGAGGGCCGGGCCGGGGAGCGTACCCCCGCCGAGGTGCTGCGCAGCGCCGACATCACCATGTACCGGGCCAAGGCCGCCGGCGGAAATCGCTTCGAGTTCGCCGACGCCGAGGCCGACGCCCGCGCGATCACCCGGCATGGACTGACCAACGCGCTTCCGGCGGCTCTGGAGCGCGGCGAGTTCTTCATCGAGTACCAGCCGCTGGTCCACCTGCGGGACGGCTCGGTGCACGGTGCCGAGGCCCTGGTGCGATGGTCCCACCCGCAGTACGGGGTGCTCGGCCCCGACCGCTTCATCCCGCTCGCCGAACGGACCGGGCTGATCGTGCCCCTCGGCCGGTGGGTCCTTGAGGAGGCGGTCCGCCAGGCCCGCACATGGCAGCGGCAGCACGGGGGCTCCGCCCTGCGGATCAACGTCAACCTGTCGCCGACACAGCTCCACCACCCGGGCCTGGTCGCCGACACCGTCGCGGTGCTGGAGAACTCCGGCCTCGCCCCGGGCGCGTTGTGCCTGGAGGTTACCGAATCGGCCCTGATAGGCGCGGACGACGAACTGCTGGAGCCGCTGCGCCGCCTGGCCGAACTCGGCGTGGACATCGCCCTCGACGACTTCGGCACCGGGTACTCCAACCTGGCCAATCTGCGCCGCCTGCCGGTCAGCGTGCTCAAGCTCGACCGCTCCTTCACTCGGGGGATGCAGCAGCAGCCCGCCGACCCGGTCGACGTCAAGATCGTGGAAGGGATCGTCGCCCTGGCCCACAGCCTCGAACTCGCCGTCACCGTCGAGGGGGTGGAAACCGGTGCACAGGCTGCTCAGCTGCGGGCGCTCGGCTGCGACACCGCCCAGGGCTGGTACTACGCCCGCCCCGGCGCCCCCGACCGCATCCACGCCCTGTCCCTCTCGGACGCGGTGCCCACGCCCTCCTGACCTCTGCCCGGGCCCGCGGCGGCCCGGGCAGGGAGGTTGCTGCGGCGTCCGGCTCCGATGTGCGGCGTCCGCTCAGTCCAGTCCGGCCTCCGTCCCGCTGCCAGGGGTCCGGACGGCTTCGACGACCCTCTGGTATCGCTCGGCCGTGTCGGCCAAGACCCCCGCGGCCACCGAGAGCCGCTCCGCCTCGTACGCGTCGAGCGCCGTCTCCGTGTCGGGCCCGGCGAGAGCGGCGGACAGGGCCCGGCCGAGCGCGGCCGCGTCCTCGATGCCGGTGTTCATGCCCAGCCCGCCCGCTATCGGGTGCACATGGGCGGCGTCACCGGCGAGCAGGACCCGGCCCTCCCGGATCCGGGTGGCCATGCGGACGTTGACCCGCCAGGAGGAGAGCCAGGTGGGGTCCTGGAGCCGGATGCCCGGTACCCGTGCGCACCGGTCGAAGATCCTCTGGAAGCTCTCCAAGGAGGGCGGCAGCGGTTCGCCGTGCTCGTCCCGCTCGGGCGACGCCTGGAGCTGGAAGGAATCCGTCCCCGGCATCGGGCAGAGCAGCATCCCGCCGCCTTCCGAGGTGAACCACTGGTGCCAGACGTCCCGGTCGATCCCCGGCGCCCTGACGTCGCCTATGACCATGGCCGGCTCCTTCTCCCCGGTCCCCTCGAAGGGGATGCCGAGCAGCTTGCGCGTGGTGCTGCGGCCGCCGTCGCACCCGGCGAGATAGCGGGCCGCGACCACGCTTCCGTCGGCCAGTTCGGCGCGCACCCCTTCCTCGTCCTGGGTGATGCCGACGAGCTCGGCCCCGTACTCCACGCGCACGCCCAGTCCGGCGAGCCGGTCGCGCAGCGCCTCCTCGATCTGCCACTGGCCGATCAGTACGCCGGCGTCCGACGGGGTGGGGGTGTCGTTGATGTGCTCGCCGTCGAAGTACTTGCGCAGGACCACCCCCGCGATGCCGGTGGTGATCAGGGGCTCGGCCAGGCCCAGCTCCCGGAAGATCGCGAGGCTGCCGGACCGGAGCCCCTTGCCCCGGGATTCGCGGTGCGGTTCCGTGCGCCGTTCGATGACGCGGACGGAGCGGCCGCGCAGGGCGAGGTCACAAGCGAGTGTCAGCCCGGTGGGGCCCGAGCCGGCGATCAGTACGTCGGTTGCCGCGGTCGCACAGGTGCGGTTCATCGGAAGTCCTCTCCTCGTCGGTGTTTCAAGGAAAGCCGCTCCCGACAGAAAATGCAACCCGGTTAAAAAATTTACCCGGTCTCATATGTGTGTTAGGGTGTGCGCATGGAGAACACGACGGGTCTGCGCGAGAGTAAGAAGCTCCGTACGCGCCGCCAGCTGGCGGCCACGGCGCTGGAGCTCTTCCTGGAGCGGGGCTTCGACACCGTGTCGGTGGCCGATGTCGCCGCGGCTGCCGAGGTGTCCAAACCCACCCTCTTCCGGTACTTCCCCACCAAGGAGGACCTGCTCCTCGACCGGTTCGCCGACCACCAGGACGAGGCGGCACGTATCGTCCGCGACCGGCCGGAGGGCCGGTCGCCGGTCCGTGCCGTACACGACCACTTCCTGACGGCCCTCGCCGAGCGGGACCCGATCACCGGGCTCTGCGACCATCCGGAGGTCCTCGCGTTCCAGCGGCTCCTCTACTCCACGGCCAGCCTGGAATCCCGCCTGGCCCACTATGCCGACCGTGAGGTCGAGCTGCTCGCCGCCGCCCTGGAGTCGGAGTCGGCCCCGCCGCTCGCGGCCAGGCTGGCGGCCGTCCACCTCGTGGCGGTCCGCCACGAGCTGGGGCGGGAGAACTGGCAGCGGCTCGATGCCGGGCAGAGCGCCGACGAGGCCCACCCGGCCGCCGTGGCCGACGCCGACCTCGCCTTCGGCATGCTCGCGGACGGCCTCGACCGGCTCCTGCCCGCCGCCCCGCACGTCCCCGCCTGAGGCGATCCGCGCGCAAACATCCGGGCGAGGCCTCCGCCCGCCCCGGCCGCGGGGTCTGCGCCAGGGTCACGCCATCAGCATGCGCTGCAGCTCGCGTGCCGCGCGCGGCGGATCCACATCGGTGCGGTGGGCCAGTGCGATGGTCCGGCGCAGCGGCGAACCGGCCAGCGGCGTGGTCCGCAGGCCCGGGCCCGCGTTGGCCACCACCATCGCCGGGACCACCGCCACGCCCAGACCCGCCCGTGCGAGGCCCAACACCGCGTCCATCTCGCCGCCCTCCACGGTGAAGGTGGGCTCGAAGCCCTCCGCCCTGCAGGCCGCCACCGTGAGCTCGCGCAGGTCATAGCCGTGCCGGAACATCACCATCGGCTCGTCGCGCAACGCGGCGATGGTCAGCTCCCTGCCCCCGCCGGGCGCCGGGAGCTTCGTCGAAGACACCACGACCAGGTCCTCCGTCAGCAGCTCCACGGTCGTCAGGGCCGGTGCGGAGGGTGGCAGCGGCAGCGCGATCAGCGCCAGGTCCAGAGCCCCGCGCGCCAGCTCCCGTACCAGGTCGAGCGAACCGCTCTCCTCGATCAGCAGCTCGATCCCCGGATGCGCGGTGTGGAAGGCCCGCAGCACACCCGGCAGCAAACCCGTGCACACGCTCGGGGTGGCCCCCAGCCGGATCCGCCCCCGTCGCAGCTGTGCCAGTTCCTGCACCTCCAGCCGCGCCGTGTCCGCGTCCGCCAGGATCCGCCGCGCCAGCGGCAGCAGGGTCTCACCCGCGTCCGTCAGCGCGATGTTGCCCCGGGCGCGGCTGAAGAGCTCGGCCCCCAGCTCCCGCTCCAGCGCCTTGATCTGCTGGGAGAGCGATGGCTGGGCCACGTGCACCCGCTCCGCGGCCCGGGTGAAATGCCGGGTCTCCGCGACGGCGACGAAGTAGAGGAGCTGCTGAAACTGCATAGGGCCTGTCTATCAAGATGACCGACATCATGTCTTGGACCTTCCGGGGCCTGCCTCCTTACCGTCGAGGGCATGGCTCTGGCACCGCGCACCCGGACGAGCGCCCCCTCGTTCTGGGGCTCCACCATCGGAAAGAAGACCGTCATGGCGGTCTCCGGGCTCATCATGCTCGGGTACCTCGCCGTGCACATGCTCGGCAACCTCAAGATCTTTTTCGGGGCGGACGAGTTCAACGGCTACGCCCACTGGCTGCGCACCCTCGGCTCGCCCTTCCTCCACTACGAGTGGGCCCTGTGGATCGTCCGCGTGGTGCTCCTCGCCGCAGTCGTCGCGCACGCCGTCTCCGCCTACCAGCTCAGCCGGCTCGACATCAGGGCCCGCCCCGTCGCGTACGTCCACAAGCGCCGCCGCGCGAGCTACGCCACCCGCACCATGCGCTGGGGCGGCGTCATCCTCGGCCTGTTCATCGTCTGGCACCTGCTGGACCTCACCACACTCACCGTCAACGAGCGCGCCTGGGCCGGCCACCCGTACGAGAACGTCCTCGCCACCTTCTCCACCTGGTACGGGAACACCATCTACATCGTGGCCATGGCCGCGCTCGGCCTGCACATCCGGCACGGCTTCTGGAGCGCGGCCCAGACCCTCGGTGCCGGCCGGGCCCGGCGCGAGCGGATGCTGAGGACCCTCGCGAACACCTTGGCCTTCGTCCTCTTCGCGGGCTTCGTGTCCGTCCCCGTCGCCGTCATGACCGGAATGGTGAACTGACCGTGAGCAGCTACGCGCACCACACCACCGGCGAGCCCATCGCCGACACCAAGGCCCCCGGGGGCCCCATCGCGGACCGCTGGGACCGGCGACGCTTCGAGGCCAAGCTCGTCAACCCCGCCAACCGCCGCAAGCACACCGTGATCGTCGTCGGCACCGGCCTGGCCGGCGGATCGGCCGGCGCGACCCTCGCCGAACAGGGTTACCGCGTCGTCCAGTTCTGCTTCTCCGACTCCCCGCGCCGGGCCCACTCCATTGCCGCGCAGGGCGGCATCAACGCCGCCAAGAATTACCGCAACGACGGCGACTCGGTGCACCGCCTCTTCTACGACACCGTCAAGGGCGGCGACTTCCGCGCCCGTGAGTCCAACGTGCACCGCCTCGCCCAGATCTCCGTCGAGATCATCGACCAGTGCGTGGCCCAGGGCGTCCCCTTCGCCCGCGAGTACGGCGGCCTCCTGGACACCCGCTCCTTCGGCGGCGTCCAGGTCTCCCGCACCTTCTACGCCCGCGGCCAGACCGGACAGCAGCTCCTTCTCGGCGCCTACCAGGCACTTTCCCGACAGATCGCCGCCGGCAACGTCGACCTGCACGCCCGCACCGAGATGCTCGACCTGATCGTCGTCGACGGAGTGGCCCGCGGCATCGTCGCCCGCGACCTGATCACCGGCGAGATCTCCACGCACTACGCCGACGCCGTGGTGCTGGCGAGCGGCGGCTACGGCAACGTCTTCTACCTCTCCACCAACGCCATGAACTCCAACGCGACCGCCGTCTGGCGGGCGCACCGGCGCGGCGCCTACTTCGCCAACCCCTGCTTCACCCAGATCCACCCCACCTGCATCCCGCGCACCGGCGACCACCAGTCCAAGCTCACCCTCATGAGCGAGTCCCTGCGCAACGACGGCCGCATCTGGGTTCCCAGGGCCAAGGGGGACACCCGCTCCGCCGCCGACATCCCCGAGGCGGAGCGCGACTACTACCTGGAGCGGATCTACCCCTCGTTCGGCAACCTCGTGCCCCGTGACATCGCCTCCCGGGCTGCCAAGAACGTCTGCGACGAGGGCCGCGGCGTCGGGCCCGGCGGGCAGGGCGTCTACCTCGACTTCGCCGACGCCATCCGCCGCATGGGTCGTGACAAGGTCGCCGAGAAGTACGGCAACCTCTTCGAGATGTACGAGCGGATCACCGCGGAGAACCCGTATGAGGTGCCCATGCGGATCTACCCCGCCGTGCACTACACGATGGGCGGACTGTGGGTCGACTACGACCTTCAGACCACTGTCCCCGGACTGTTCGCGGTCGGCGAGGCGAACTTCTCCGACCACGGCGCCAACCGCCTCGGTGCCTCCGCCCTGATGCAGGGCCTCGCCGACGGCTATTTCGTGCTCCCCTCCACCATCAACGACTACCTGGCCCGTCACCCGCACCGCGACGCCGTCGACGACACCCATCCCGAGGCGGTGGCCGTCGTACGCGAGACCCGCGAGCGGCTGGAGAACCTCCTCGCCGTCGACGGGGACCGCACCCCCGACTCCTTCCACCGCGAGATCGGTGAACTGATGTGGGAGTACTGCGGGATGGCCCGTAGCGAACAGGGCCTGCGCAAGGCGCTGGAGCGCATCCCGCAGATCCGGGAGGAGTTCTGGCGCCGCATCAAGGTCCCCGGGAGTGGAGAGGAGTTCAACCAGTCGCTGGAGAAGGCCAACCGCATCGTCGACTACCTCGAACTCGCCGAGCTGATGTGCCTCGACGCGCTCCACCGCGCCGAATCCTGCGGAGGCCACTTCCGCGAGGAGTCCCAGACCCCGGACGGCGAGGCGGCCCGCCAGGACGAGGCCTTCGGCTATGCCGCCGCCTGGGAGTTCACCGCCACCGGCACCGCCCCCGTCCTGCACAAGGAAGACCTTGTCTTCGAGTACGTCCACCCCACCCAGCGGAGCTACGCATGAAGCTCACCCTGCGCGTTTGGCGCCAGCGCGGCGCCGCCGCCCCCGGCCACATGGCCTCCTACGAGGTCGACGGGATCTCCGAGGACATGTCCTTCCTGGAGATGCTCGACACCCTCAACGAGGACCTCATCCTGCGCGGTGAGGATCCGGTCGCCTTCGACCACGACTGCCGCGAGGGCATCTGCGGTGCCTGCAGCCTCGTCATCAACGGCGACGCCCACGGTCCCGAGCGCACCACCACCTGCCAGCTCCACATGCGGTCCTTCGCCGACGGCGACACCATCGACGTCGAGCCCTGGCGGGCCGCGGCCTTTCCCGTGGTCAAGGACTTGGTCGTCGACCGGGGTGCCTTCGACCGGATCATCCAAGCCGGCGGCTACATCACCGCTCCCACCGGCTCGGCCCCCGAGGCCCACGCCACCGCAGTGCCCAAGGCCGACGCCGACTTCGCCTTCGAGCACGCCGAGTGCATCGGCTGCGGCGCGTGCGTGGCGGCGTGCCCCAACGGCTCGGCGATGCTGTTCACCTCCGCCAAGGTCAACCACCTCAACGTCCTCCCGCAGGGCTCGCCGGAGCGGGAGACCCGCGTCCTGGACATGGTGGCTCGTATGGACGAGGAGGGCTTCGGCGGGTGCACCCTCACCGGCGAGTGCGCCACGGCCTGCCCGAAGGGCATCCCGCTCCCGTCGATCGCCGCCATGAACAAGGAGTGGCTGCGGGCCGTCCGCAAGGGTCCCCGCTGATCCGTCCGGCCGCACCCCACGGCGCAGGAGCCCGGCCGGCCCGGGGTCCTGCGCCGATCGGCTGACCGGGCGGGCGGCTGCCGTGCCGTGCCCCGGCGGCGCCCTGGGCATGGGACACAGTGGCTCCATGCCAGAAGCCGCCGCCAGGACCGGACCACGCCGCAGAGCCGTACTGGCCGCCGCCCTTGCGCCGCTGTCCGCGGCCGGCTGCTCCGGCGGGGAAGCGCCCCGCGGCCCGGCACCTGGGCCGCAGACCGCGCACAAGGACGCTGTGATCATGGTCATCCGGCACGCGGAGAAGCCGTACGCCGGGGACTCCGGCTGGGACGAGGACGGCGAGGACGACCCCGGCTCGCTGGCCGGTCGGGGCTGGCGCCGGGCCGAGGAACTGCCCCGGCTCTTCTCGCCGTCCAGGGGCTCCTCGCTGCCCCGACCCGCCGCGGTCTTCGCCGCCGGCGGCAAGGGCGGAGCCCCCGCCCGGTGTCGGCAGACCGTGTCCGCGCTGGCCACCGCACTGCGCACGCCGGTGCGGGCGGAGTTCGCCGTCGGCGCCGAAGCGGCCCTCGCGCACGCCGCGCTGGCCGGACCCATGCCCGTACTCGTCTGCTGGGAGCACGCCGGGATTCCCCGCCTGGTGCGGGCCCTGGGCGCCGGCCAGGTCCTCGGACTTCCAGCGACCTGGCCCGACCGCTACGACCTGGTCTGGCAGTTCACCCGCCGCGGGGGGCGGTGGAGCTTCCGCGAACTGCCCCAGCAGCTCCTGTCCGGTGACGCCTGAGCTTCACGGGTACCGGTACAGCTCGTTCCCGTCGGCATCCAAGGGGAGGACCGGGTCGCCGTTCGGCCCGACCACGAGTACGTCCGCGTGGTGCTGCAGCTCGAACGGCTGGTCGGGCACACTGCTGCCTGTCCAGGGCCGGTCCGCGTACCCGAGCCCACGGTCACGACCGTGACCCTCGCCCCGCGGCTCCAGCCAGTCGCTCCAGCCGTACGGTTCGATGAAGAGCCCCAGCCGTCTCCGGAGCACGCACGCCCCTATCCGGCCGCTCCGGTGCGGTTCGCGAGGGCCCGGGCCAGGTACGGAGCCGTCCGGCTGCCCGGTGAACCGGCCACCTCCTCCGGCGTGCCCGCGGCGATGATCCGGCCGCCGTCCGCGCCGCCGCCCGGACCCAGGTCGATCACCCAGTCCGCGCCCGCCACCACGCCCATGTCGTGCTCCACGACCACCACCGAGTGCCCGGCGTCCACCAGTCCGTGCAGCTGCCGCAGCAGCACGCGCACGTCGGCCGGGTGCAGCCCCGTCGTCGGCTCGTCCAGCAGGTACAGCGTGTGGTCCCGGCGCAGTCGCTGGAGCTCCGTCGCCAGCTTGATCCGTTGCGCCTCGCCGCCCGACAGCTCCGTGGCCGGCTGCCCCAGCCGCAGGTAGCCCAGCCCGATCTCCTCCAGTGCCCGCAGACTGCGCGCCGCCGCCGGGACGTCCGCGAAGAACCGGGCGGCGGACTCCACCGTCAGCGCCAGCACCTCTGCGATGTCCAGGCCCCCGTACCGGACCTCCAGTGTCTCGGGGTTGTACCGCGCCCCGCCGCAGTCCGGGCACGGGGCGTACGTACTCGGCAGGAACAGCAGTTCCACCGAGACGAAGCCCTCGCCCTGGCACGTCTCGCACCGGCCGCCTGCCACGTTGAAGGAGAACCGGCCCGCCCTCCAGCCGCGCGCCCTCGCCTCCGGGGCCTGTGTGAAGAGCCTCCGCACTACGTCGAACAGGCCGGTGTACGTGGCCAGGTTGGAGCGGGGGGTCCGGCCGATCGGCTTCTGGTCCACCTCCACCAACCGCCGTACGGGGAAGCCGGGCCCGGAGATCCGCCCGCCCACCTCCCGGGCCAGTGCCTGGCCCACCAGCGTGGACTTCCCCGAACCCGACGCCCCGGTCACGGCGGTGAACACCCCGAGCGGGAAGGCCACCTCCAGATTGCGCAGGTTGTGCCGGTCCACCCCGCTCAGGAGCACCTCCCCGGTCGGCCTGCGCAGCTCCCGGACGGGCTCCGCCGGCTCCTGCGCCGGGAACAGGTGCCGGGCCGTCGCCGACTCCGCCACGCCGGCCAGGGCCGCGGGCGGCCCGCTGTGCAGCACCCGCCCGCCACGCTCGCCGCCGAGCGGCCCCACGTCCACCAGCCAGTCCGCGTGCCGCACCACGTCCAGATGGTGCTCGACGACGAAGACGGTGTTCCCGGCCTGCTTCAACCGGTCCAGTACGCCGAGCAGGGCCTCGGTGTCGGCCGGATGCAGCCCGGCAGACGGCTCGTCCAGCACGTACACCACGCCGAACAGCCCCGACCGCAGCTGTGTGGCCAGCCGCAGCCGCTGCAGCTCGCCCGCGGACAGGGTCGGCGCGGTCCGGTCCAGGCTCAGGTAGCCGAGGCCGAGTTCCATGACGGGCCCGATCCGCGCACGCAGGTCGTCGGTGAGGACGCGCGCCGCCTCCCCGCCCACGGGCGCGGAGGCGAGCAGGGCGTCCAGATCCGTCAGCGCCAGCGCGGCGAGCTCGGCGATGGTCCGCCCCGCGAAGGTGACGGCGAGGGCTTCCGGGCGCAGTCGGAGCCCCTCGCACTTCGGACACGGCGCGTCGGCGAGGAACGTCTCGGCACGGGCCCGCAGGGTGGCGCTCCTGCTGTCGGAGAAGGTGCGCAGGACGTACCGGCGTGCGCTCATGTACGTTCCCTGATAGGGCCGTTGGATCCGGTCCGCGTCGCGCACCGGGTGTACGGTCACCACCGGCTGCTCCTCGGTGAACAGGATCCACTCGCGGTCCTTCGCGGGCAGCTCCCGCCACGGCCGGTCCACGTCGTGGCCGAGCGTCTCCAGGATGTCCCGGAGGTTCTTGCCCTGCCAGGCGCCCGGCCAGGCGGCGATGGCACCCTCGCGGATCGACAGCCCGGGGTCGGGGACCAGCAGCTCCTCGCTGGTGCGGTGGATCCGGCCGAGCCCGTGGCAGGAAGGGCAGGCTCCGACGGCCGTGTTGGGCGAGAACGCGTCCGAGTCCAGCCGCCGCGCACCGGGCGGATACGTACCGGCCCGGGAGAACAGCATCCGCAGGGAGTTGGACAGCAGCGTGACCGTACCGACCGAGGAGCGCGAGCCGGGTGAGGAGCGGCGCTGCTCCAGCGACACCGCGGGCGGCAGCCCGGTGACGGAATCCACCTTCGGGGCGCCGATCTGGTGGATGAGGCGGCGGGCGTACGGAGCCACGGACTCGAAGTACCGGCGCTGGGCCTCGGCGTACAGGGTGCCGAAGGCGAGCGAGCTCTTCCCGGATCCGGACACCCCGGTGAACACGGTCAGCGCGTCGCGGGGGATGTCCACGTCGACGCCGCGCAGGTTGTGCTCCCGAGCCCCCCGCACCCGTACGCAGGGGTCGTGGCCGTGGTCGGTGCGGGCTTCGGTGGACTGGTGCATTCACCCCAGTTTACGGGCCCTTGTGGGTGGGGGAGGCCAGGAGTGGGGCCGGGTGGCCGCGCCCACCGTCGAGGATGCCTCAGGCCGTCGAGCGGGTTGCGCCCCGGCCCTGTGTCGTTCCGCCCGACAGGCTCCTCGCACCGCTGGTCCGGTTGTCTGCGCTCCCCGACTCCCACCCCGGGGGGCCCGCGATACGGGCCAGGCGCGTGTACGAGTCCAGCAGGGCCGTCCGGTCGTACGTCGAGGTGGTGACCAGCAGCTCGTCCGCCCCGGTGAGTTCTGCGATCTCGGACAGCTCGGCCGCCACCCGGTCCTCCGTCCCGTGGATATGCCCGGCGAGGGCGCGCTCGTACAGGTCCCGCTCCCTCGGGCTCATCTCCAAGGACTCGATCTCCTCGGCCGGACGGAGTGCGGGGAAGCTGCCCCGGGTGCGGGAATACGCGGTGGACCAGGCCTCCGGGAGCAGGATGCGCCGGGCCTCCTCGGTGGTGGCCGCGACGGCCACCGCGCCCGAGACCACGACGTACGGCTCCGCGGCCCGCGCGGAGGGCCGGAACGCCTTTCGGTAGGCCGTCACGATCCCGGCGACCCGCTCGCGGTCGCGCAGGTCGCCCACGACCAGCGGCAGGCCCGCCCGGGCGGCGATCCCGGCACCCTCACCCGTGGCCAGTACGTACGCGGGTATCCGCAGCCCTTCCGCCGGGCGGGCGTGCACCCCGGGGTAGGCCCGCTGGGTGCCTTCGAACCAGCCGAGGAGCTCGAAGAGCTGCTCCTCGAAGCGGTCGGCGTCCCCGGTGTCCCGGCCCAGGGCGCGCCGGATGCCGCTCGTGAAGCCGACCGAGCGGCCGAGCCCCATGTCGATCCGGCCGGGGAAGAGCGATTCCAGTACGCCGAACTGCTCCGCGACCACGAGGGGCTGGTGGTTGGGCAGCATGACCCCGCCCGTGCCGACCCGGATCCGGTCCGTCGCCCCGGCGACCGCGGCGGCCAGCACGGTCGGTGCCGAGCCCGCGGCGCCGGGCACGCTGTGGTGCTCCGACACCCAGAAGCGGTGGTAGCCGAGCCCCTCCGCTGCCCGGGCCAGCGCGACGGTGTCGCGCAGGGCCTGCGGGGCCGGGTGGTCCTGGCGGGTGCGCGACCGGTCGAGTATCGAGAGTTTTCGGATCACATAGGTCTCAACGCCCGGGGGCCGGGTGGATTCCCGCCGGGGCGGCGCCGGCCCGGCGGGTGCTCTGCTGCCGGCAGGACCCGGCACTAGGCTGGTCGGATGAGCGGGAAGAGTACTCCGCGGCCGCCGCTGGCCGTCTTCGACATCGACAACACCCTGGCCGACACCGCCCACCGGCAGCATTTCCTGGAGCGCCGCCCCAGGGACTGGGCCGGCTTCTTCGGTGCGGCCCCGGCCGATCCGCCGCTCGCGAGGGGGATCGCGCTGGCGGCGCGGAGCTCGGCCGACTGCGAGGTGGTGTACCTGACCGGGCGGCCCGAGCGGTGCCGCGCGGACACGGTGGAGTGGCTCACCCGGCACGGCCTGCCCGAGGGGCGGTTGTGGATGCGCGGCAACCAGGACCGGCGGCCGGCCCGGACGACCAAGCTGGAGGTGCTGGGGCGGATCGCGCGCGGCCGCGAGGTGCGCATGCTCGTCGACGACGACGAGCTCGTCTGCCGGGCCGCGCGGGCGGCCGGCTTCCGGGTCGTCGTCGCCGACTGGGCGGCACAGGCGCCCGAGCTCACCGCCGGCCAGCAGGTCGAGGGCCGGACCTGAGCGGTCTGCCGCGGGTCGTGCTCGCTGCGCGGGCCGGCCGCCGATGCGGGGGCTCTCGGCCCGGTCCGACCGGCAGCGCCTCCCGTGGGGACGGGGCTCAGTCGTCGCCTTCGAGGCGGAAGCCGACCTTCAGTCCCACCTGGTAGTGCGCGATCTCCCCGTTCTCGATGTGGCCGCGCATTTGGACGACCTCGAACCAGTCCAGGTTCCGTACGGTCCGGCCCGCACGGGCGATCCCGTTGCGAATGGCCTGATCGATGCCCTCTTGAGAGGTGCCGACGATCTCGGTCACCCGGTAGGTGTGGTTGGACATGAGGTCTCCCGACAGTGGGTCGCTTTTGCCTGGTTCTACGGTGCCCCAGTAAGTCCGGCTCCGCGAACTTTGCGTGAACAATCCTGAGCGAAAGACCCTTGACCGGCCTATTGGTCTATGCCAATTTCGAGCCATCTGAGACCGAGCCCCAGAAGGTGACCCTCTTGAAGATGCGCTTCCTCGCCGTGTGCACGGCCCTCGCGGCTGCGACCGCCCTGACGGGCTGCGGCCAGTCGGCCGATCAGGCCGCAGGGCGGCAGAAGGTGACGCTCTGGCTGATGAAGGGCAGTGCCTCGGCGGACTTCATCGACTCGTTCACCACGTCCTTCGAGCAGGAGCACCCCGACCTCGACCTCGATGTCAGGATCCAGGAGTGGACGGGCATCGGAGACAAGGTCAACGCCGTGCTGGATGGCACGAGCACGGAGCCCGCCGACGTGATCGAGGTCGGCAACACCCAGGTCGCGCAGTACATCGAGACCGGCGGCCTCTCCGAACTCACCCTCGAAGGGCTGCGCGAGTGGGGCAGCAAGGACTGGCTCAAGGGCCTCGCCGAGCCGGGGAGCGTCAACGGCGCCCAGTACGGCGTCCCCTGGTACGCCGCCAACCGTGTGGTCGTCTACCACAAGGACCTCTTCGCGAATGCCGGGATCAAAACCCCGCCCAAGAACCGCCAGGAGTGGATCCAGGCCACCCAGAAGCTCGACAAGGGCGACCAGCAGGGCATCTACCTGGCGGGCCAGAACTGGTACGTCCTCGCCGGCTTCATCTGGGACGAGGGCGGCGAGCTCGCCGTCGAGACGGGCGGCAAGTGGGTCGGCACCCTCGACGACGACAAGGCCCTGGCCGGCATGGAGTTCTACAAGCAGCTCCAGGCCCTCGGCGACGGCCCGAAGGCCGCGGACGAGGAGACGCCCCCACAGGCGCAGGTCTTCGCCCGCGGCCAGGTCGCGCAGATCATCGCCCCGCCCGGCCAGGCCGCCGAGATCGAGGCGGCCAACCCCGAGCTCAAGGGCAAGCTCGGCTTCTTCCCGATCCCCGGCAAGACCTCCGACAGGGCCGGATCCGTCTTCACCGGCGGTTCCGACCTGATCATCCCGGAACGGACCGGGCACCGGAAGGCGGCCGTGGCGGTGGTCACCGCCCTGGTCAGCGAGAAGTGGCAGACCGCGCTGGCCCGCACGATGAGCTACGTACCGAACAAGACCACCCTCGCGCACCTGGTCGAGGGCGACGAGGGCGCCACCAGCATGGCCCCCGGCGCCGCCCAGGGCAGAGCCACCCCGACCTCCGCCCGCTGGGCCGAGGTCGAGGCGAAGAACCCGATCAAGCCCTACATGACGGCCGTGCTCACCGGACAGGACCCCCGGCAGGCCGCCCGGACGGCCTCCGCGGAGATCGGCCGCGTCCTCAGCTCCGACCGCTGATCCAGGCGCCCTCGGGGCGTGGTACCGGCGAGTTCGCCGTTCGCACACCCGAGGGCCGCAGAGCGGTCACGTCGAATCCAGCCGGTCACGGAAGAAGTAGAAGAGCCAGGCCACCCCGGCCGGCCTGGCCCTCCGTGCCCGGTTCAGGAGCCGCCATGACCATCGCACCCCTGTCCCCTTCCCTCTCCACGGCGCCCGCCTCCCCCCTCCTCGCCCCCGAGCCCGCCCCGGCCAAGGCCGCCGCCCCCGGCCCCCACTACACCGTTCGCCTGGCCCGCGACGAGGACGAGGTGAGGGCCGCCCAGCGCCTGCGCCATCAGGTCTTCGCAGGCGAGCTCGGTGCCCGCCTCGACGGCCCCGAGCCGGGCCTCGACGCCGACGCCTTCGACGCCTACTGCGACCACCTCCTCGTCGTCGACGAGGAGGCCGAGCAGGTCGTCGGCACCTACCGGCTGCTGCCCCCCGAGCGCGCCGCCGTCGCGGGCCGGCTCTATTCCGAGGGAGAGTTCGACCTCTCCGCGCTCGCGCCGATCCGCCCCGACCTCGTCGAGGTCGGCCGCTCCTGCGTGCACCCCGACCACCGCAACGGCGCCGTCATCGCCCTCATCTGGGCCGGTCTCGCCCACTACATGGACCGCACCGGACACAACTGGCTCGCCGGCTGCTGCTCGATACCGCTCGCCGACGGCGGCGTCCTCGCCGCGGCCACCCGCGAGCGCGCCCTCACCCGCAGCCCCGCACCCGAGGAGTACCGGGTCACCCCGCACGTCCCGTGGAAGCCCGAAGGCATCGCCTTCCCGGACCGCATGGAACTGCCACCGCTGCTGCGCGGCTACCTGCGCCTGGGCGCCTGGGTCTGCGGCGAGCCCGCCTTCGACGCCGGGTTCGGATGCGCCGACCTGTACGTCCTGCTCTCCCTGCGCCGGACCAACCCGCGCTACCTCAAGCACTTCCGTTCGCTCATCCCGGGCGCATGAGCGTCTGGCTGCCCACCTCGCCCTGCACCCCCGAGGCCTGCGCCGGCCACGAGGGGCGCACCGCGAGCCTTCCGCACGCGGTGCTGCGGCTCACCGGCGCCGTGGCTCTGATCCTGCTGGGGATCCTGGGCGCCCCGCCGGTCCGGCTGCTGCCGGCCGGCCCCCGGCACGCGGTGATACGCGCCTGGTCGGCCGCGCTGGTACGCGCCTTCGGCATACGGATCAGCGTGCACGGCAGCGCGGGCCGGCGCGGCGGCCGCCTGCTCGTCGCCAACCACATCTCCTGGCTCGACATCCCGCTCGTCGCCGCAGTCCTGCCCAGCCGGATGCTGGCCAAGAGCGACATCCGGGCCTGGCCCGTCCTCGGCCGCCTCGCCGCCCGGGCCGGGACCCTGTTCATCGAGCGCGACCGGATCCGCGCACTGCCCGCCACCGTCACGACGATGACCCGCGCGCTGCTCGCCGGCGACCGCGTCACCGTCTTCCCCGAGGGCTCCACCTGGTGCGGGCGCGCCCGGGGCCCCTTCCGCCGGGCCGCCTTCCAGTCCGCATTGGACGCGATGGTCCCCGTACAGCCCGTGCATCTCGCCTACCTCCAGGCCGACGGCACTCCGGCCGGCGCGCCCGCCTTCGTCGGGGACGACCCGCTCACCGCCTCGCTGTGGCGGATCGCCCGCGCCCGCGGGATCCGGGCCGAGGTCACGCTGCTGCCGCGGATCCCGCCGGGCCGGTACACGGACCGACGGGACCTCGCTGCGGCGGCCCAGCGGGCCGTGGCCGGCCGTGCTCCGGAGGCGACACGGCCGGCCACGCCCGATCAGGCCCGGCCCACCGGCCCGTCGGCGACCGACAGGGACAGCGCGAAGCGGCCGGCCGCGTCCGTCCACCACTGGGTCAGCTCCAGTCCGGCCGCGGCCAGCTCCTTGCGCACGCCCTCCTGACGGAACTTCGCCGACACCTCCGTCAGGATCTCCTCACCCTCCGCGAAGGCGACCACCAGATCCAGGTCCCTGACCTTCACCGTCAGCTCTGACCGGGCCCGCAGCCGCATCTCGATCCACTCCTGCTCGCTGTTCCACACCGCCACGTGCTCGAAGTCGGCGGTGTGGAAATCGGCGTCCAACTCCCGGTTGATGACTGCCAGCACGTTCTTGTTGAACTCGGCCGTCACCCCCCGGGCGTCGTCGTACGCCGTCACCAGCACGGCCTCGTCCTTCACCAGGTCCGTGCCCATTAGTAGCGCGTCCCCGGGCGACAGCATCGCCCGCACGGACGCCAGGAACACCGCCCGCTCCGGAGGCAGCAGGTTCCCGATGGTGCCGCCCAGGAACACCACCAGCCGCGGGCCGGGGGAGTCCGGCAGCTCCAGCGCACGGGTGAAATCGGCCAGCATGGCGTGCACCCGCAACCCCGGATGGTCGGCGAGCAGTGCGGTGGCCGCCCCCCGCAGGGCGCTCTCGCTCACGTCCACCGGTACGTACATCTCCAGTGCGGGCATCGCCTCGATCAGGTGCCGGGTCTTCTCGGAGGAACCGGACCCCAGCTCGACCAGGGTACGGGCGCCGCTCCCCGAGGCGATCTCCCGAGCCCGCTCCAGCAGGATCTCGCGCTCCGCACGGGTCGGGTAGTACTCGGGCAGCCGGGTGATCTCCTCGAAGAGCTCACTGCCGCGCGCGTCGTAGAACCACTTGGGCGGCAGCACCTTGGGCGTGCGGGTCAGCCCTTGCAGCACGTCCGCGCGCAGTGCGGTCTCCGCAGCGTCCTCGTCGAGGGTCCGGGTCAACTGAAAGCTGTTCACGTGCGGTTCTCCTTGAGCGGGGTCAGGCGGACCCGCGAACGGGTGGCGGTCAGCAGGGTCCGGTCGGGCACTTCGCACCACCGGGAGTCGTCGTCGTACGGCTCGGACGCCACCACGGTGCGCCCCGCCCCCGGATCGGCCAGATACCAGAGCGAATCGCCCCAGGCCGTCGCGGCGATCGCCGCGCCGTCGGTGAGCAGCAGGTTCAGCCGGGAGCCGGGCGCGACCGAGGACAGCTCCCGCACGGGCTCGGCGAGCGCCGTGCCGAGGTCGTCCCCGGCCCGCAGCCGGCGCCGTACCAGGGCCCAGACCAGCGCCGAATCCGTACGGGCCGCCAGCTGGAGCAGTTCCTCGGGCGGCAGCGCCGCGGCGACCGGGGCCGCCGACGTGGGCCAGCCGGGCACCGCGCCGTTGTGGCTGAAGAGCCACGGCCCGTCCGTGAACGGGGCGGCCGCGGCCTCCCCGTCGGCCCCGGCCAGGGTGGCGTCCCGTACGGCGGCCAGCAGGGCCCCGCTGCGTACCACCCGGGCGAGGTCGGTGAGGGCCAGGTCGCCCCAGATCGGCCCGGCGCGGCGGTAGCGGGCGGGTACCGGGTCGCCCTCGGCGTACCAGCCGATGCCGAACCCGTCGGCGTTGACCGTGCCGTGCTGCTGGCGGCGCGGCTCCCAGGACTGGCGCACCAGTGAGTGCTCGGGCTCGCTCAGCAGCCTCCCGAGCGGCACCACCGGACCGAGATAGGCGAGATGACGGCACATCAGACGTCCCTCGCGGTGCGGAATCCGGAGAAGATCTGCCGGCGCACCGGCAGGTCCCAGTTGCGGAAGGTGCCCCGGCAGGCCACCGGGTCCACCGCGAAGGAACCGCCCCGCAGCACCTTGTGTTCCGGGCCGAAGAACACCTCCGAGTACTCCCGGTAGGGGAAGGGGCGGAAGCCCGGATAGGGCAGGAAGTCGGACGCCGTCCATTCCCAGACGTCGCCGATCAGCTGGCGCACCCCGAGCGGGGACGCCCCGGCCGGGTAGCTGCCCGCACGGGACGGGCGCAGATGCCGCTGCCCCAGGTTGGCGTGCACGGGGGTCGGGTCGCCGTCGCCCCACGGGTAGCGGGCCGAGCGGCCGGTCGCGGGATCGAAGCGGGCCGCCTTCTCCCATTCCGTCTCGGTGGGCAGTCGGCGCCCCGCCCAGCGGGCGTAGGCGTCCGCCTCGTACCAGCTGACGTGCAGAACCGGTTCTTCATCAGGGACGGGCTCGGTCACCCCGAAACGGCGGCGCAGCCACTGCCCGCCCTCCCGGTACCAGAAGAGCGGCGCCTCGATGGAGTGCCGGCGGACCTGCTCCCAGCCTGCCGCCTCCCACCAGCGGGGTTCGCGGTAGCCCCCGTCGGCGATGAAGGCGCGGTACGCCGCGTTCGTCACCGGCAGCGTGTCCATCCAGAACGCCGCGGTCTCCCGCTCGTGTGCCGGCCGTTCGTTGTCGAGCGCCCAGGGCTCGGCGGACGTGCCCATCGTGAAGGGGCCCGCGGGTATGAGGACCTCGGCGGCGGCAGGAGGGGCGTAGGGGGCGTCCGGCTCTGGGGCGGTCAGCACGGGTGCGCCCCGCCGGAGTTGATGGGTGATCAACATGGTCTCGTCGTGCTGCTGCTCGTGCTGGGCGATCATCCCGAAGGCGAAGCCGTCGTCGAGCAGCGCACTGCCCTCCAGCGGGGTGCTCTCCAGCAGGTCGAAGACCCGGCCGCGCACCTCGGACGCGTACCGGCGGGCCTGCTCGGGCCCCAGCAGCGGCAGCTTCGGACGCTCGGCGCGCGGATGCTCGAAAGCGTCGTAGAGGGGGTCGATCTCCGGGTGCATCGACTCGCGTCCGGCCACCCGCCGGAGCAGCCAGAGCTCCTCCTGGTTCCCGATGTGCGCCAGGTCCCAGACCAGCGGCGACATCAGGGGCGAGTGCTGGGCGGTCAGGTCGGCGTCGGTCACCGCGTCAGTGAGCGCCGCCGTCCTGGCCCGCGCGGCCGTCAGTGAGGCGGCCGCCCGTTCCCGCAGCCCGGGGTGGGATTCGGTGGTCACCTCAGGTCCTCCTTCCCTTCGGGCCGCAGCTGCGGCGGTTCGTCACCCGGACATCGGCCGCGCCGCACGAAGCGTTCGTTGAAGGCGCCGACGGCGTCCCGGACGTGCGTGGTCGCGCCGAGCCGGGGCAGTGCCTCCGCGGCCGCGCGGAAGCAGGTCTTGGCGGCCGCCCGCAGCTCGGGATCGGCCAGGCCGTTGCGGGCGGCGGACCGCCACAGCGGATTGCGGGGCGCGGGCTGCGAGCCGTAGGAGTCGGCCAGTGCCTTGGTCACCCGGTAGGCGGTCTCGGCGGCCTCCGGGTCGTCGAACAGCGCGTGCACGACGGCCACCGGTACCAGCCAGCCGTCGTCGCCGGGCTGTGCGTCGATCATGCGCAACTCCATGTGACCGCGCGGTCGCACGGGCGGGAACAGCGTGGTGAGGTGGTAGTCGAGATCCTCGGCGGTGGGGGCCCGCAGGGCCTGGTTCCCATCGCCCGCGCGCAGCCAGTCGCGGAAGGTCGTCCCGCGCGGGACGACCCACGCCTCGCCCTCCTGCGACCGTACGCACATCACCTCGGTGTCCAGTGCCTGGCGCACCCAGCCGTCCCGTGGATCCGCCTCCAGCGGCGGGGCGAGCGTGCGCCGGCTGTCCAGGTCGTTCCAGATCCCCTGCCGGGAGCAGCGCCATCCGGCATACGGGCCTTCGTGCGCGGGGGAGTTGGCGAACGCTGCCACCAGGACCGCGCCCAGCAGGTGGGCGAGGCGCCAGCGCCGGCCGTGGCCGAGCACGCCGGGCTCCTCGTGGCCGGCGTCCACGCAGACCTGCACGGAGGCGGAGGCGCACATCATGGTGCGGCCGGCCGGGCCGGTGCGGTCGAAGTAGGCCTCCATCGCGTCGTAGCGCGGGCTGTTCAGCAGCCGGTGGTACGGGAGGCGGGGATCGCGACCGAGGCCGTGCAGGACGAGCCCCTGCTCCCGCAGGGCGGCCCGGACGGCGGTGAGGTCGTCCTGGAGGAGGCCGACGCAGCCGGTGAGGGAGGTGGCGGGGGCCGAGCTGAGCTCCAGCTGGCCGCCGGGTTCGACGGTCACCCGCGAGTTCAGGGCCAGTGCGCGGGCCGCGGCGTGAGCCGCTCGGAGCCGTTCGGGTGTCACGCGCAGTCCCGGCCGCTCGGCGTCCAGGACCAGCCATTCGAGTTCGGCGCCGATGAGGCGGGGGGGACCGGTCTTGAAGCAGATTCCGTGGATCAGGTGCTCCGCCTCCGTCTCGCTGATCGCGGGCGAGGGGGGAACGTCAGGCATGGGCGGGGGAACGGGTGGGTCGAAGGGCATGACCGGGTCCTCTTCTCCTGTCGTCGGCCGTGACATCACCCGTGTCTACCCCTCCTCCGGGCACAAAACCCATTGCCGCCGGGGAACGGGCTTGCACAGGATGGCGGCGTGAGCAGCAGATTGCGCGAGATCGCGCGGGAGAACGCGGAAATCCTGGCGTCCGGCGGTTACCGGACGCGGTCGGGGCGGCAGGTTTCGCTCGCCGCCGCCCTGGCGGACGCCAAGGCGGGAACCAGGATATATGGACCGAACCAGGTCATTCCAGGCGAAGGGCTGGTGGGTGGAGGCCTGGCGACGGCCGTCGAGGTCACGGGGGAGAGCAGTACGGTCGCGGCCCGTAGGCTCGCGGAGGGTGCTCCTGGGGACCCGGAGGCGGGGTCGGCCGGGGCGTCGGTGGCGGTCCTGAACTTCGCCTCGGCCCGAAATCCCGGGGGCGGCTACGTCCGCGGGGCCAAGGCGCAGGAGGAGGCTCTGTGCCGTGCGTCCGCCCTGTACGAGACGCTGCTGGAGGCCGCGGAGTACTACGAGGTGCACCGCGCGGAAGTCAGCACCTTCTACACCGACCGGGTGATCCACTCGCCCGGGGTGCCGGTTTTCCGCGACGACCGGGGCGAACTGATGGAGTCGCCGTTCCTGGCCGGTTTCCTGACCTCGCCCGCCCCGAACGCGGGCACGATCCTGCGGCAGGAGCCGGAGCGGGCCGCCGAGATCCCCGCGGCGCTGGCCCGGCGCGCGGAGCTCGTCCTGGAGGTGGCGGCGTCGCACGGGTACCGGCTGCTGGTGCTGGGGGCCTGGGGGTGCGGGGTGTTCCGCAATGACCCGGCCGAGGTGGCCGAGGCCTTCCGCGGGCTGCTGGCGGGCCGGTTCGCGGGGACCTTCGAACGGGTGGTGTTCGCGGTGCTGGACCGCAAGCCGGACACCCGGGAAGCCTTCGAGCGGGCCTTCGCGGACTTCGCTGCCTGACGCCGGGGAGCTCCGGCGTCCACCGGAACGGGCGGCCGGGCCGCCGGAGCCGCCGCGGGTGCCGCCGGGCCGGGAGCCTGCCGGGCCGGGAGCCCGCCAGCCCGGCTGTGCCGTTGAGCCGCTGCGGCCGGGCCGCGGTCGCCAGGCGGTCGCCGGCCCCGCCGTGGCGTGGGCCCGCCGGTTCGGAAAGGCCGCCGGGCGGCGGGTGCCGCGCAGCCGGGACGGTTCGCCGTCCCGGCCCGGTGCGTTCCCGCGGCTACTGCCAGCCGTAGCGCTCGCGCAGCCGGTTCACCACGAGTCCGAAGCGTCCCCGGTCCAGTGCGCAGGCCTCCCGCCGCATCCCCGACTCGTGCACCCGCAGCACCCGGTCGACGTCCACCCACGACTCCCGACCCGCGCTGTCCCACGGGCCCGTCCCGATCGGCACCCACTCGTGGTCGTGGTCGTGCCGCTTGCTGGACAGCTGTACGGCGAACAGCGTCGGGCCGCCCGGCTCGCGGGCCACGACCAGCACCGGCCGGTCCTTGCCGCGGCCGTCGTTCTCCTCGAAGGGCACCCAGGTCCACACGATCTCGCCGGGGTCGGGGTCGCCGTCGGGATCCGGGGCGTACTCGGTCCGTACCGGCCCGAGGGCGCGCGGATCGGCCTCCGTGGTGGCGGTGGCGCCGTCGCGGCCCGGTTGCTCCGTGTAGCCGTTGCTGTGCTGTGAAAGTGCCGTCATTGCGGGGAGGTTACTGGTTCCTCGGCGTGAAGGACAGCCGCGGGGGGTCACGCTCCGCATCCGTCGCCCGTGCCGCTGGCGGAACCGCTGTGCGCAGCTGTGGCGAGAAGCGCGCCGTCCGAGGGATCGTGCGCCCGGTTCACCGTGGGGTTGCGCCGCGAACCACCGGCTTGACACAACGGTGTCGATGTCAGCTCCGGGGCCGGGCTTCGACCGGTGAGAGACGGTCGTTGGCGGTCGGCAGCAGCGCAGAGGACGGCAGAGGGCTGAGCACGTTGCGCCGCCACGTCGCGACGAGGATCACGGGGATCAGCACGAGCGAGAACCGTCCCATGAAGAGGGTCACCGGCTCCGTCTCCAGCAGAGCAGGGAGGGCGAAGTAGGCGAACATGAGCCCGACCGTGAGGACGAGGACGAGGGCTCTGGCGATCCGCTCCGGCTCGAATCGGCAGGTGCCCAGCGTGTACGGCAGGATGTCGCGGTAGAGGTCGGTGATCGCCCAGATGACGCCCCACGTGCCGACGACGAAGATCCACCACCGAGACATTCCGCTCGCCAGGACGAAGTGCGTCACATCGCCGTCGGGTGCGAAGTTCCGCATGGGAACGTAGTCGTAGAGGTTCGCCAGGCTGCTGAAGAAGTACCAGAACAGCACGTACAGGACGACCGGGCGTCGGGCCAGCCAGGTTCGCTTCACGAGCCCGAAGCGAACGAGCAGGTAGGGCAGCAGGTTGCCGATGCCGAGGCCCGCGAACGCCACGACCGCGACCTGCGTGTTCTTTCCCGCGGCCAGCGCGGCGCTGTAGTCGACGTTCTCGTCGATGTGCGCGAGGAGCGTGATGTTCCAGAGGCTGCTCCCTCCCCAGTCGATGTTGCCCGGCTCGTTCTTGATGCCCAGCGTCCAGGCCGTCACCGAGTGGGAGAACTCATGGGGGAGGACCGCGAGATAGTGCGTCAGCACGAAGATCAGAGGTGTGAGGCCGGTGAGCCACCACACCAGTCGTGAGTCCGTTCGGGTTCTCGTCTCCACCTTGACACCTCACACCTGGACGATGCGCAGCCTTCCTGCCACCGCCGTCCCCGAGCCGCCGGGCCTTGCCCGGGCCTCGTCGGGCCGGGCGGGGGACAGGCAGGGCAGGTCAGGCCGTGCTCGCCTCGTGGTGCGCGCCGGTGCACAGCGCCCAGACGATGAGGATGTTGACCGCGATGAGGACCAGAGCCCACAAGGGGTAGTACGGCAGCCAAAGGAAGTTGGCGAACGCGCCCAGGCCGGCGATCGTGATGCCGAGATAGCGGGCCCACAGGGCGCCGCTGAAGAGGACGGCGCAGCCGGCCGCCATCAGGGCGATGCCCAGGATGAGGTGCACCCAGCCCCAGCCGGTCAGGCTGAACTCGAACACGTAGTGGCGGGTCACGACGAACAGGTCGTCGCTGGCGAGTGCGGCGATCCCCTCGAAGAACGCCATCAACCCGCCGAAGATCATCAGGGCCGCCGCCAGGACGGTTCTGCCCGACGTGGCCGCGTTCCACGGGTCCGGATGGGTGCGGGCCGTCTGCGGCCTGCCGGCGTCAGTGGCCATTGCGAACTCCTCGGGTGGCAGGGCCGGCCGGGCGGGGCCGGAACCGGCGAGATTCCCCCCTTCAGCGTGTCACGGGGACTCACCCCCAGCATTCCGGCCCGTCCGTGTCCGCCCGTTCCCGCCGCGTGCCGCCTCAGCCCGGTCGCCGCGCCGCCCAGTTCTCCGCCGCCTCCAGCTGCGCCGCCAGCCCCAGCAGCATCGGTTCCGAGTCCGCAGGGCCGAGGAACTGCGCGCCCATCGGCAGCCCGTCGTCCGTCAGCCCGGCCGGGACGTTCACCCCGGGCCAGCCCAGGACGTTCCACGCCCAGGCATAGGGGCAGGCGGCGATCATCGCCCGGTCCGTGGCCATGGCCCCCATCCCGGCCAGCGCGCCGATCCGCAGCGGGGGAGTGGCCGTCGTCGGGGTCAGGACCACGTCGAAGCGCCCGAAGATCTCGCCGACCCGCCTGCGCAGCAGGGCCTCCGCCCGGCGGGAGACCCGCAGCGGCAGACCGCCCAGCAGTCGGCCCGTCCGCACGGCCCCGTGCGTACGCGGATCCAGCAGCGCCGGGTCCGGCATCCGCGCGGCCCAGTCGCGTACGCCGCTGGTCGCGCGGGGTACGAAGGTCAGGCCGATCGGGCCGTAGCGGGGGTCCTCCGGGATCACCTCGTGGCCCAGCGACTCCAGCCGGGTGGCCAGCCGCTCCACGGCGCACCGCACTTCCGGGTCCAGTGACGTGGGCGTCGCGGTGAAGGGCATGCCGAAGGACAGGGCGATCCGCAGCCGGCGCGGGGGGCGCCGGGCCGCCTCGACCGCGCAGATGCGCGCCGGGCGGTGCAGGTCCTCGGGATGCGGTCCGCTCGCGGCGTCCAGCAGCAGTGCCGCGTCCGCGACCGTGCGGGCCAGCACGCCGTTGACCGTGAGCCCGTTGAAGGACTCCGGTTCCGGCCAGGTGGAGATGCGTCCGCGCTGCGGTTTCACCCCGACCAGATGGGTCCAGGCGGCCGGGATCCGCACCGACCCGGCCCCGTCGGAACCGAGCGCGGCCGGAACCAGGCCCGCCGCCACGGCGGCCGCCGAGCCGCCCGAGGAACCACCGGGCGTGTAGGACCGGTTCCACGGATTGCGGGTCGCACCGAAGGCTCCGCCTTCGGTGAAGGGCCACTGGCCCAGCTCCGGCGTCTGGGTCTTGCCGACGATGACCGCCCCGGCCGCCCGCAGCCGGCGCACCGCCTCGCTGTCGGCGGTCTTCGGGGTGAAGGATCCGGCGCAGCCGAACGCCGTCGGCTCACCGGCCACGTCCATGTCGTCCTTCACCGCGATCGGCACGCCCAGCAGCGGCAGCCGTTCGCCGGCGGCGAGCCTGCGGTCGGCCGCGTCCGCTTCGGCGAGCGCGGCTTCGGCGCGCACGGTCCGGAAGGCGTTGAGCTCGGGCTGTGCCGCAGCGATCCGACGCAGCACCTGCTCGGTCAACTGCCGTGCCGAGAGGTGTCCTTCCGCGAGCGCGGCGGCCGTCTCGACCAGTCCGCCGGCCGTCGCCGGCTTCTCCGTGCACTGGGCCGGCGCCGCCGCCGCGGCTGGACCCGAGGACTCCGACATCGTGAACCACTCCCCCCATTACCGATCGGTAGGGAGACGGTATCGGGGAGGGGGAGCCGCGTCATCCGTCAGAGCGGGTGCGCACCTCTCCCGAAGCGAGGTTTCGTCCGGTATGGCCGCGAGCGGGGTTGGCGACCTCGTCCTCGTCGAAGCCGATCCGGTTCCGCGGCGTTGATGTGCTGGGGAGCGCAGGCCGGGACGTCTGGGCATCCGTCAGGTCCGGAAGGGTGAGGGGCCGCCACCAGGTGGCGGCCCCTCGCGCGAAAGGAGGGCTCCGACGTTGGTGACGGCAGGTCAGGAGCCGGTGGCGCGGGCCGATCCGGTGCTCGCACCGCTGGTGTCGCCCAGGAAGCAGGTGACCTCACGGTCACCGAGGGCCCAGGTGGCGGCCTGCGGGAAGTAGTAGTAGATCTCCAGCTCCTCCGAGAGCTTGGGGTTCTTGCCCACGTAGTCCGTCAGCAGCGTGCCGGAGCACTTCTCCTCGGCGAGCGCGGTGACCTTCTCCGTACCCGGGTACGCCCCGTCGTCGAGGTTGAAGACCGCGTACGCCTCGCCCTCGTGCGGCTGGTCGCAGGGCAGCACCCGCACCGAGAAGGAGGCCTGGCCGCCGTCCTCGTCCTGGTAGTCCGCCAAGTCGCCGCCCGTGTTGAAGCAGTCCCCCTTGCGGATGTCGCTCACCTTGCTGGAGCCCGCGTCGGTGACCTGCCCGCTGGTGTCGCGCTTCGGCGAGGGGCCGTCGTCCAGCGCTCCGGAGATGCCGAGCACCAGGAGGATCCCGTAGAACGCGATGGTCGCGCCGTGGATGACGATCGCCGCCACGGCGAAGCCCTTGCCCTTCTCGCCGCGCTTGCCGATCTGGGAGAGGGCGACGATGCCGAGGATCAGGGGGACCAGCGGGATGGCGCACACGAGGGACATGACGAACGCGACGATGGCCAGCGCGTTGTTCTTCTGGGGTGCCTGCGGCGGATACCAGCCCTGCGGGCCGCCGTACGGTCCGGGCTGTCCCGGCTGTCCGTACGGTCCCTGCTGCGGGTACGGCTCGTGGGACGGCGGGGGACCCGGAGGTATGGACATGCGAGGGGAGCTCCTTGCTCTGAGGTGGGACGCCCACGGCGGGGCGGTGACGGGCGGCCGCCCGGGAAGGCAGGCTCGATGGTCGCACGAGCCTCGGACATGCTGGGCCCCGGTCCCCCTGGAGGGGCCGCTAACCCGTCGAAGCCGTCGTGGCGGGCGGTGCGGCGGGCGGTGCGGGCGGTGCATGCGGCCGAACCCGCCCCGAAGCCGGGGCGCTTGGTGATCCGCGCCCGCGCCGGTGCGACGACGCGGGCGGCACCGGTTCGGGACGCGACGCGGTGGTGGCACGTGTCGGCGGCTCGCGCGGGCACGGAGCGGCATGCCTTTCCGGCCATCCCGTGGAAACGGGGCCCGTCCGTTCTGGGAGGATGCCACGGCAATGTCTCAGTCATCGAAGTCGCCGGACCCGCCGGCCCCCGTTCCCACCAGCGCCGACGTGGCCCGACGTGCGGGCGTCTCGCGCGCGACGGTCTCGTACGTGCTGAACAACGCCGAGGCGGTACGGATCAGCGAGCCCACCCGCCGCAAGGTCCGGGAGGCGGCCGAGGAGCTCGGGTACGTCCCGCACGCCGCGGCCCGCAGCCTGCGCGCCGGACACACCAGGATCGTGCTGCTGCCCACCCCGCACGTGCCGGTCGGCCCGCTCTACAGCACCTTCCTCAACGAACTGCAGTGGGCGCTGCGCCGGCTCGACTACACCGTCGTGCAGTACGGGAGCCTCGGGCTCAGCGGGGACGAGGCCGTCCGGGCCTGGGCGGAACTGCGGCCGGTGGCGGTCATGTCCCTCGGTGAGATCACGCTCTCCGCCCACAACGTCGCCACCCTCAAGCGGGCCGGAACCCGCGCCGTGATCACGATGGGCCCGACCGGTGTGCCCGGGGCGCACGCGCTGGTCATGGACCAGCGGGAGGTCGGCGCCCGTGCCGCCGCGCACCTGGTCGAGCGGGGCCGCCGGCGGATCGGCGTGGTGGTCCCGCGGGAGGAGGGGTTGGAGCTGTTCTCCGCGCCACGCCTGGCCGGAGCCCGAGGCGTGCCGGGCGCGGAGGTCGAGGTCGTGCCGATGGCGTACTCGGAGGAGTCCGCCGCGGAGCTTGCCGCCCGATGGCGGGGGCTGCGGCTGGACGCGGCGTTCGCGTACAACGACGAGTACGCGATGCTGCTGATGCGGGCCCTGCAGGACGAGGGGCTGCGGGTCCCCGACGAGGTGGCCGTCATCGGTGCCGACGACCTGCTCATCGGAAGGCTGCTGCGGCCCCGGCTGAGCACGGTGCGGATCGAGATGCCGACCGGCGACCACCTGGCGTCGCTCGTCGACCACGCGGTGCGCGAGCCGTCCGGGGTCACGGAGCGGCACGGTCTGATGGCCGCCGAGGCCGTCCACCGCGAGTCGACCTGACCCCGTGGAGCCGCGGGCCGGGCGGGCGTGACCGGGGTGGCCGTTGACAGGCGGTGACCTGCGGACGGAGACTGCGGCGGCGCGCCCCACCGGGCGTGACCGGCGGCGTGCCCCGGTGCCCACACCGGCACCGGTGCGCCGGCGCCCGTACGGATCCGCCCAGGAGAGACCCCATGAGCATCCGCACCGTCCGCGACGTCTACGTGGTCGACGCCGTACGCACCCCGATCGGCAAGTTCGGCGGCGCCCTCGCCGGTGTCCGCCCGGACGACCTGGCCGCCCACGTGGTGCGCGCACTGGTGGACCGTACGCCCGACCTCGATCCGGCACGGATCGACGACGTCGTCTTCGGGGACGCCAACGGGGCGGGCGAGGACAACCGCGACGTGGCCCGGATGGCGGTCCTGCTGGCGGGCCTGCCTGTCACCGTTCCCGGCGTCACCGTCAACCGGCTCTGCGGATCCGGCCTGGAGGCCGTGATCCAGGCCGCCCGTACGATCGCGCTCGGCGACGCCTCCGTGGCCATCGCGGGCGGTGTCGAGTCGATGAGCCGCGCGCCCTGGGTGGTCCAGAAGCCCGAACGGGCCTTCCCCGCCGGGCACCAGCAGATGTGGTCCACCACATTGGGCTGGCGGATGACGAACCCGCGGATGCCCGCCGAGTGGACCGTCCCGCTCGGTGAGGGCGCCGAACTGATCGCGGACAAGTACGCGGTCACCCGCGAGGCACAGGACGCCTTCGCGCTGGAGAGCCACCGCAAGGCCGCGGCCGCCTGGGCCGCAGGCCTGTACGACCGCGAGGTCGTGCCCTACGAGGGTGTGGACCTGGCACGGGACGAGTGCATTCGCGAGGGCTCCACGCCCGAGGCGCTGGCCAAGCTCAAGCCCGCCTTCCGGACGGACGGCCGGGGCACGGTCACGGCCGGCAACGCCTCCCCGCTCAACGACGGCGCGGCCGCGCTGCTGCTGACCGACGAGGCGGGCCTGGCCGCCACCGGCCGTGAGCCGCTCGCGCGGATCAGCGCCTCCGCCGTTACCGGGATCGAGCCCCAGATGTTCGGCCTCGGCCCGGTGGACGCCGTGCAGCGCGCGCTCGGCAAGGCCGGGCGCGGCTTCCCCGACCTCTCCGTCCTCGAACTCAACGAGGCCTTCGCGGCGCAGGCGCTGGGCTGCCTGGCCGCCTGGCCGGAGCTGGACCCGGCCGTGGTGAACCCGCGCGGCGGCGCCATCGCGATCGGACACCCGCTGGGCGCCTCGGGTGCCCGGCTGGCCGGCTCGGTCGCACACCAGTTGGCCGCGGCGGGCTCCGGTACGGGCATGGCAGCCCTGTGCATCGGCGTCGGGCAGGGCATCGCGCTCGTCCTGGAGCGCTGACCCCGGCCACCGGGGCGTCGATCGATTCCGGTCAGCCCTCACCTTCAACTGCCCAATAACTGAACAGAATTGGCGCCTCTGGTCTGGCACGATGACGCATGCCGCCGCCCCCCTCGTCCGGCATCCCGCCCATCCCCACCCGGAGGCCCCGCGCCATGCCGCTCCTCGACCCGACGCATTGGCAGGACGGACCCGCTCTGACCGGAGGCGCCGCCCCGGTCGTCGAACCCGCGACCGGCCGCACCCTCGCCACCCTCGACCTCGCCGCCCCCGCCGACGTGGCGGAAGCCGCCGCCCGAGCCGGGGCGGCGCAGCGCGACTGGGCGCGCACCTCCCACCCGCAGCGGGCAGCCGTGCTGCGCCGCGCCGGGGACCTCTTCACCGCCCACGCCGACGAGCTGCGGCAATGGCTGGTGCGCGAGTCCGGGTCGATCCCCGGCAAGGCCGACTTCGAGCTGCACGTCGCCGCCCAGGAGTGCTACGAAGCGGCGGCGCTGGCCTCGCGCCCGACCGGGCAGGTGCTGCCCAGTGAGGCCCCCCGGCTGTCCTTCACCCGCCGGGTCCCGGCCGGCGTGGTCGGGGTCGTGGCCCCGTTCAACGCCCCGCTGATCCTGGCGATCCGCTCCGTCGCCCCGGCCCTGGCGCTCGGCAACGCGGTGCTGCTCAAGCCGGACCGGCGCACCGCCGTCTGCGGCGGGCTCGCGCTGGCCGCCGTCCTCACCGCCGCGGGGCTGCCGGACGGGCTGCTGCACGTGCTGCCCGGCGGCGCCGAGACGGGTGCCGCGGTGGTCGCCGACCCACTGGTGCGGGTGGTGTCCTTCACCGGTTCCACGGCCGCCGGCCGCACCGTCGGCGAGCTGGCGGGACGTCACCTCAAGCGCACGCACCTGGAGCTGGGCGGGAACTCCGCCCTGGTCGTGCTCCGTGACGCCGACGTGGAGGCCGCCGTCGCCCAGGCGTCCTGGGGCTCCTTCTTCCACCAGGGCCAGATCTGCATGACGGCCGGCCGCCACCTCGTGCACGCCTCGCTCCACGACGAGTACGTCGAGCGGCTGGCCGCGCGCGCCGAGGAACTGTCCGTGGGGGACCCGTACCGCGAGCAGGTCCACCTGGGCCCGCTGATCGACCGCGCCCAGCTGGACCGGGTGCACGCCCTCGTGGAGGCCAGCACCGCCGCGGGGGCCAAGCTCGTCGCCGGCGGTACGCACCGGGAGCTCTTCTACCGGCCGACCGTGCTGGCGGGCGTCGCCGACGACACCCCCGCCTACGCCGAGGAGGTCTTCGGCCCGGTCGCACCCGTACGGTCCTTCGCGACGGAGGACGAGGCGGTGGAACTGGCCTCGACGGGACCGTACGGACTCTCCCTCGGGATCGTGACCCGCGACGCGGGGCGGGGCCTCGACCTGGCCGAGCGGATCCCGACCGGCATCGCGCACGTCAACGACCAGACGGTGGGCGACGAGGCGGTCGCACCGTTCGGCGGTGTCGGCGCCTCCGGCACCGGCGCACGCTTCGGCGGCGAGGCCAATCTGGACGCCTTCACCGAACTGCGCTGGACCACGGCCCGCGCCACGCCCGCCCCGCACCCCTTTTAAGGGCGTCCGGCGGGTTCGAGGAATGCCGGAGGCGGGTCGTTCGTTCCACCTGCAGACGGCTCTAACAGGAGGTCTGGACACCGTGGCTACAGTCGAGCTCACCAAGGAGAACTTCGACCAGACGGTCAGCGCGAACCCGTTCGTGCTGATCGACTTCTGGGCGGGCTGGTGCCGGCCGTGCCTGCAGTTCGCGCCGGTCTACGAGAGGGCGTCGGAGGCCCACCCCGACCTGGTCTTCGCCAAGGTGGACACCGAGGCCCAGCAGGAGCTGGCGGGCGCCTTCCAGATCACCTCCATCCCGACCCTGATGATCGTCCGGGATCAGGTGGCGATCTTCGCGCAGCCCGGCGCGCTGCCCGAGGCGGCCCTGACCGATCTCATCAGGCAGGCCCGCGCCCTCGACATGGACGAGGTGCGCGCCAAGATCGCCGCCTCGCAGCCGGGCGCCCAGGACTCCGGCGGGCAGGGCTCCGGCACGCCGGAGGCATGAGTGCGTGACGCGGCCACCGGTCAGCGGTGAGACTGGTCCGCATGACTGAAGTCCTGGAGTACGACGTCGTGGTGCTCGGCGGGGGACCGGCCGGTGAGAACATCGTCGACCGGACCAGGGCCGCCGGGCTGACCACGGCCCTGGTGGAGCGCGAGCTGGTCGGCGGGGAGTGCTCGTACTGGGCCTGCGTCCCGAGCAAGGCCCTGCTGCGCCCGGCGCTGGCGCGGGCCGACGCCCGCCGGGTGCCGGGGCTGGCGGGGGCCGTCGGGGGCCCTCTGGACACGGCGGCGGTCTTCGCGCACCGCGACTACTGGACCGGTGACTGGAAGGACCAGGGTCAGATCGACTGGCTCGACTCCATCGGTGCCGATGTGTACCGCGGCCACGGCCGCCTCCTCGGGGTGCGCGAGGTGGCCGTCACCGGCCCCGACGGAGGGCACCGGGTGCTGTCGGCCCGGCAGGCGGTGGTCATCGCCACCGGCACCCGGGCTGTGGTCCCCGATCTCCCGGGGATCGCCGAGGCTCGCCCCTGGACCAGCCGGGAGGCGACCTCGGCGCGGGAGGTCCCCGGCCGGCTCGTCATCGTGGGCGGCTCCGTGGTGGCGTCCGAGATGGCCACCGCCTGGCAGGCCCTGGGATCGCAGGTGACGGTCCTCGTGCGCGGATCCCGGCTGCTGCCGCGGATGGAGCCCTTCGCGGGGGAGCTCGTCGCCGACGCCCTGCGCGAGGCCGGCGCGGTGGTCCGTACGGACGTGGCGGTCGCCGCGGTCGAACGGGACGGCTCCACCGGGCCCGTCAGGGTGGTGCTGGAGGGCGGCGAGGTCGTGGAGGGCGACGAGGTGCTGATGGCGACGGGCCGCGCGCCGCGCACCGAGGACATCGGGCTGGACACCGTCGGACTCACGCCCGGCGGCTGGATCGGCGTCGACGAGACCTGCCGGGTGCCCGGATCCGACTGGCTGTACGCCGTAGGGGACGTCAATCACCGGGCCCTCCTCACCCACCAGGGCAAGTACCAGGCCCGCATCGCGGGCGCCGCCATCGCCGCCCGCGCCGCGGGCACCCCGCTGGACACCGCCCCCTGGGGCGCCCACACGCCCACGGCCGACACGCACGCCCTCCCGCAGGCCGTCTTCACCGACCCGGAGGCCGCCGCGGTGGGCCCGACCCTGGCCGAGGCGGAGAAGGCAAGGTACCGCGTGCGCGCCGTCGATTACGACCTGGGCAGGGTCTCCGGGGCCGGTCTGTACGCCGACGGCTACCGGGGCCGGGCCCGGATGGTCGTCGACCTCGACCGGGAGGTCCTGCTGGGGGCTACCTTCGTCGGTCCGGGCGCCGCCGAGCTGGTGCACGCCGCCACCATCGCCGTGGCAGGAGAGGTCCCGATCGCGCGCCTGTGGCACGCGGTACCGGCCTTCCCGACCGTCAGCGAGATCTGGCTGCGGCTGCTCGAGACCTATCGCGGCTAGTGCGGTGAGGTCCCTGCCGCGCCCCGGGTGTCCGGGGCGCGGTTTTCGGTCTTATTCGGCGATCTCCGTGCGTTCCCACCACTCGTAGACCGGGATCGGTCCCGCGGGGCCTTCCTGCGTACGCGAGGTGATCCTGAAGTGCTCGTAGCCGCCGCGGTGCGCAATTTTCAGGTCTTCTCCGGGAGGGGCTGCCTCGACGACCCGGTCCAGCAGGTCGTCCGGGCCGCCCTCCAGGGCTGCCTTGTTCGCCATGCCCCCAGTGTTGCCTGCGGGCGGGCCCGCCCGCATCAGGAAGGCCGCCATCGGGAGGGTTGGCCGGGCAGGCCCGTCATCGGTTCCGACGGGCCGTCACGTGGCGCGAACCAGCAGTACACGGGTGATCGAAATTAGGTTAGCCTCACCTTAGTTACGCTGGTTCCTCTGTTTGGAAGGTGCTCCCACGATGCGCGCTGCCTACGCCGCCTCCCTGCCCCGCACCGCCGCCCGCGCGGCCGTCGCCGCCTCCGCCGCCGTCGCCCTCGCCGTCGGCGCGGCCGGTTCCGCCGCGGCCGCCACCGCGACGCGCACGGTCACCGACGGTTCGGCCACCTACCGCCTCAGCGTCACGGCGCCGTCCTCCGCCGCCGCGGCCGGGCAGAACGTCACCGTCACCGGCAGCGGTTTTAACACCGGCAAGGGCATATACGTCGGGCTCTGCGCGGTGAACGGCGCGCAGGGCGCGAGCAAGCCCACCCCCTGTCTGGGCGGTTCGGACCAGTCCGGCACCACCGGCGCCTCGCACTGGGTCAACGACACCTTCGGCGGCACCCTCGCCAACACCTCCACGTACGGTCCGGGCGGCTCCTTCAGCGTCACCCTCCACGTCAAGGCCGACCTGGGCGGCGGCCGGATCTGCGGCGAGACGGTCGAATGCGCCGTCGTCACGCGCGCCGACCACTTCGACTCCTCGAACCGCAGGTACGACGTCCACGTCCCGATGTCCTTCAACTGACGCGACTGCACGCCCTGTTCAGGCCGTTCCCCGGTCCGCCGCACCCCGGCCCGCCCGTCGACGAGGAAGCCGTGACACCCCGACACCCCCTCACCCCCGGCCGCGCCGGCACCGTATCCGCGGCGCTCGTGCTCGTGCTCCTGCTCGCCCCGGCCGCCGCCGCCGGCGGCCCCGTCCCGGCGGCCGGGGGTGAGGGGGACGGGGCGCCGGCGGGCACCGTCGTGTACCGGACCACCGCACAGTTCACAACGGCCGGCCGGGTTCGTGACCTGCTCCTGCACCCCGACTCGAAGAAACTGTACGCCGGTTCGGACGACCTGCCCGAGACCGCCGAGGTCGACGAGAGCGGCCTGCACGTTCTGGAACCCGCCGACGGCACCGTCCTCAGCACGGTCGGCCGGGCCCCGGGCCCCACCGGCACCCTCGGCCGGCGGTCCGTCCGGCAGCTCGTCGTACCGCTGCCCGGTGACGGCGCGGTCTTCGTCTACCCGCTGCGCGGCATCGGCACGGCCCAGAGCGGGGACGCCGCCGCGGCGGGGGCATGGGTGCCGGGCAGACCCGTCACGGACGCCGCCCCGGGGCCCGTGTCCTCGACGGTGCTGGTGGCGCAGGGCCCCGTACTGTCGGAGGTCGACATCGCCACGGCGGCCGTCGAACGCTCCCTCACCCTGGAGGGCGGCGAGCGGTTCGCGTACGACCGGGCGCGCGGCACCGTATGGTTCGCCGACTTCGGCAACCGCCGGATGTACCGCGTGGACGTCGCCGCCTTCACGGTCGCGGCGACCGTCGCACTCCCTGCGGGCGACGGCTTCGGGGGCTTCATCGAGGTCGACCCCGAGACCGGCGCCGTATGGGTCGGACTGGACACCTCCGTCGTCGTCCACGACGCGGCCGGAGAGCGGATCGGCACCGTCGAGGGCGCCGGCGCCGACGTGCCCCGGGCGGCTGGCTTCGACGCCGTCACACACGAGGCCTTCGTGGTGTGGCAGGACACCGGGGATGCCTCCCAGCCGGGCAGCGACGGCGACGGCGCGCTCACCGTCCACCGCACCCGGGACCCCGGCCGGGCCGCGGGCACCGTCGCACTGCCGGGGAACCACGTCCAGTTGGGCAGTGCGGCCGTCGCTGTCCGGCCCGGCGCCGCCACCGTGTTCGTGTCGGACCCGGCCGCCGGACGGATCACCCGGCTGGACCGCTCGACGCCACCCAGGGTCACCCGGAGCCCCGAGGACCGGACCGTCGCAGCGGGGACCGAGGTCACGCTCACCGCCCAGGCCGAGGGGACCCCGGCCCCGGCCGTCGTCTGGCAGACCAGCACGGACGGGGGCCGGACCTGGCAGGCCGTGCCGGGAGCGACGTCCACCCGGTACTCCTTCAGGGCCGCCGCAGCCGACGACGGCCGCCGCCACCGCGCGGAGTTCGCCAACGACGCGGGCGTCAGCCGCACCGCCCCGGCCACGCTCACCGTCACCGGCGCGGACACCACGACGGGCGGCGGCACCGCGCCCGCGACCGGGGACGCGGCGGGCGGCACCGACGGCTCGGCGACGCCGGCAGGACCCGGCGGCTCGGAGTCCGCCATCGGCGGGGTCGGTACGGCAGACACGGCCGGTACGAGCGGTACGGCCGCGGCCTCGGTCGGCGGCGCGTCCGGCACCCCGGGCGGCGGTACGGACGGTGCTACGGGCGGTGGTACGGGCGGTGGTACGGGCGCCACCTCCGCAGGCGGTGCGCTCGCCTCCACCGGGACGGCCGTGGCCCCGCTCGCCGGCGGTGCGCTCGCGCTCGCCGCGGCCGGCTGGGGGCTGGTACGCCACACCCGGAGGGCGCGCCGCCCCGGCTGGGGCGGCGCCACAAGGAGGGTGGGGAACGACGGGGCCGGTCCGCACCGTTGAACGGTCGACCACATGCACCGGCCGGGGACCCAGGAGGCACCGCACGTGATCGTGATCGCCCACCTCAGCGACGTCCACCTCGACGGCGACCGGCGAGCGGCCGACCGCACCCGCCCCGTCATGGAGTACCTCGACGGCCTGCCCCACGACCTGGACGCCGTACTGGTGAGCGGGGACATAGCCGACCACGGGGAGGAAGCGGAGTACGAGGAGGCCGCCAAACTGCTGCGCTCGCGACACCCCCTGGTGATCTGTCCCGGCAACCACGACGAGCGCGCCGCATTCCGTCGGGGACTGCTCGGGGAGGAGGCTCCGTCCGCGCTGCCCGTCGACCAAGTGCTGCGCGGCGACCGATTTGTGCTCGCCGCCTGCGACTCCTCCGTCCCGGGCGCGCACCACGGCTTCCTGGCGGAGTCGACGCTGGCCTGGCTGGACCGCGTCCTGGCAGACACCCCGCGGGGAACCCCGGTGCTGGTCGCCTTCCACGTGCTGGGTGACGACGGCGGGCTGACGACCCACTACAGGGTGGTCGTGGACCGTCGGTAGCCGGGGGCCTCGCGGGCCCGCGTCAGCAGGCCCGGGGCGACCGGGCGGCCTGGCCGGGGATCGTGGCCGGGCGGGCGCCGGAGAAGAGGCCGTGGACGCCGTGGCGGTCCGAGCGCGCTGCGGCCGGCGGGGCGGTGCTCTGCGGCATGCCGTCGTCCCGCCCGCGGTCCGCACGGTCCGGTGATGCGGTTTCGCGGCACGGCCACCGCCCCGGAAGCGCCGAACGGCAGGCGGGGTCAACGTAGGAGCCGACCGGGCCCGGAGCCGACCGGGCCGGCCCGGTCTGGACCCGCCTGCCGTCGTAGCGGTCGGATCAGGGGCTGACGGTGATCCCCTGGGTCGGGTCGGTGACGTCGGAGACCTTGTAGACCGCGTTGAAGACAGAGGCGGTCGCGCTCGTCGGGCAGCCGAACCCGCCGGTGACCTTGACCGGCACGGAGGCATGGGTGAAGGTCAGGCTCGACGGGCTGCCGTTGGCCCAGGTGCCGGCGACGCTGGCCGCGGCCGTGGGAGCCGCCGTGACCGTACAGGAGGCGAGCCCGGTCGTCCTGAGGACCAGTCCGCCGGTCGGAACGGTCATGGTGGCGGTGATCGGTGAGCCGTCCTGCATGGACACCGTCCAGGCACCGCTGGTGGTGACCGTCGGGGTCACCCCGGGCATGCTGGAGGTGCAGGAGCCGTACGTCGGAGGCGAGATCGGCGAGGACACCGCCCCGGCCGGGTTGCTGTTGCCGGGGGCGGCCGGCACCGTGCCGGTGGAGACGGAGACCGTGCAGGTCACCGTCACCGAACCGGCCTTGAGGGTGGCCTTCCCGCTGAGGACGGCCTTGAAGTCGTGGCCGGCCGGGGTCACCGTGGTCGACCCGGCCACGGCCACGGGAGCGGGGGCGGGGGCGGGAGTGGGGGCGGCGGAGGCGGTGACGGAGGCGAGCGCCAAGGCTCCGGTGGCGGCCGTCCCGAGGGCGAGCGCGGTGCGCGTGCGGCTCATGGCTGTGCTCCTTGGGGATCGGGGTGCGGGGTGCGGGGGGGGGAGGGGGTGCGCTCCGAGGCGGGGCCGGAGGTGTGGCAGGGGAGGCGAGCGGGGCCTGCTCCGTGGTCGGGGCCTGCTCCGGGGCCGGGAGCGGTGAACGGTCCGGGGCCCGGCCCGGATCCGCCGACCGCGCCGCGCCCCCGGCGCGCTGGACGGCGTACGGCTGCCAGGCGAACATCAGGCCGCCGCCGAGGATGCCGAGGAGCGTGCCGATCAGGAACCCGCCCAGGTTCGACAGGACCAGGGCGGCGGTGGCGATCAGGGTGGTGAGGACACCCGCGAGGGCGCGCTGGGGCGGCGAGAACCAGGCGGTGAGGCCGAGCACCACCATCACGATGCCCATCAGGACGGACGGGATCCCCGCAACCCCCTGCTGGAGCATGATCTTCAACGGTGCCAGCGGAAGGACGCAGATCCACGCCCCGGCCAGAATCGCGAACAGCCCGCCCCAGAACGGCCTGCCGCGTCGCCACCGGCGCCACCGCTGACGGCGGCTCAGAAGCATTCCTTCTTGCCCTTGCTGACGTTCATGCTGAGGCCGGAGAGCTTGAAGGTGCCGGCGTTCGTCGCCCACGCCGTCTGCTGGAGACCGGTGATGCGGACCGTGTCGGCCTGTTGGGCGAAGAGGTCCTGCATGCCCTGCGCGTCGGCCGGTCCCTTGTCGAGGGTGGAGGCGTCCCGCCCGATCTCGATGTTGCTGAAGACGGCGTCACCGGCGAGCTGGGTCGCGTCGACGAAGAGGTTGCTCGCCTCCACCGGAGTCTTCCGGCCCGCCGTGAGGTTGAGCGAGATGTCTCCGATCACCGGGAGCGTGGTGACCACGGACTGGCAGAGGTTGTTGAGCTTCGCTTCCCGGATGGCGGTCACCGCCACCGGGATGAGTTCGTCACGGGCATTGACGTCGACGCTGCCGTACTGGGCGAATCCCTCGCCCTCCAGGCTGCTCGCCGACACCTTGAACTGCTGTCCCGACACGGCGAACGAGGCGGCCAACGCGCCCTGGGCGAGGGCGATGCCGAGGCCCGCGGTCACCGCGACGGCGGGGATGGTCAGGACGGCGAACCGGCGCCAGCGGACCCGGCCGGAATCGCTGTGATCGTCGGATAAATGGGAGGAATCGGTCATGAGATCGTCCCTTATTTCGGCTGTGCACCGTTGTTACCGACGAGTTGAATGTAAGAGTGCCAATGGTGGTTGGCAAGGTTGTGTGAGCGCACCCTTTGAGTCGACTCCTACTGCTCCGTACGCAGCAGTTCGGCGACCTCCGCGTCCACCCGCCGGGCCATCGCCCGGGAGAACTCCGTGGCCACGACCTCGCCCGCCACCGGCCGCAGAGCCGTCACGGCCGCCGTGACGTGCTGGAGCCGGGCGGCCGAAAACGGCTCCAGTCCCTCCGGGCCGATCACGTGCCGCCGGAACAGTCCGACGAACCGGTCCGCGAGGGCGGCCGCCTGCGCCTGGACGAACTCGCCCGCGTCCAGGATCTCCGTCAGCGGCACCCCCTGCCGCACCAGCGCCAGTGTCGCCTCCAGCAGCCGCCGGCTCGGGTACGTGATCAGGTCCCCGTCGACGGTGACGTAGCCGAGCTCCGCGGCCCGCCGGGTGTCCTCGGCGGTGGCCGTCGGGCCGAACAGCTCGCGCAGTTCGACCCGGCTCATCGTCACCGGTTCCTCCTGCACCCAGTCGCGGGTCATCTCCCGCTCCAGGCCCAGCAGTTGTGACAGGCCGCCGCCGTCCTCCCACGCCTTCAGCAGCTCCGCGATGCCGTTGACCGTGTAGCCGCGTCCCAGCAGGTCGCTGATCAGGCGCAGCCGGGTCAGGTGGTCGTCGGAGTACCAGGCGATCCGGCCCTCCCGGCGCGGCGGCGGGAGCAGCCCCCGCTCCTGGTAGTAGCGCAGGTTGCGCACCTTGACGCCGGCCGCCCGCGCCACGTCCTCCCGGCGGTAGCGCCCGCCACCGCTTCCATCCCCCACCTGGCTGTTCACGCGCCAGAGTGTAGGGCGTACCGGCAGGTCACACAGGGCTTCGACGATCCTGCTTGACCGCCCGCAGCACCACGAACCTCGGCTCGCTCGCCACGACTTCGCTGTTGCCGAAGAGCCGGCGCAGGTGCGTGTGGTAGCCCATGTGCCGGTTGGCGACGACCCACAGCTCGCCGTGCGGCCGCAGCACCTTGCGGGACTGGGCGAACATGCGCAGCGCCGTCGCGTCGGTCGTGGCCTGGTGGGAGTGAAAGGGCGGGTTGCACAGGATCAGGTCGACCGAGCCCGGGTCCAGCATGGCCACGCCGTCGCCCACGAGGAAGTCGGCCCGCTCACGCTCGCGGTGCACATTGGCCCGGAACGTGGCCTTCGCCGAGGCCACCGCCTGGTACGACTCGTCGGTGAACACGACCTCCGCGCGCGGGTCCGCCACGGCGACGGCGGTGCCGACGATGCCGTTGCCGCAGCCCAGGTCCACGACCCGGGCGCCGTTGGTGTTGGTCGGGATGCTCTGCAGGAAGAAGCGCGTCCCGACGTCGAGCCGGTCCGCGCAGAAGATCCCGGCATGGTTCACGGCGGTCAGCCCGGCGCCGGAGCCCGCGTCGCCGTCCAGCTGGTACGTCACCGGCCACGGGTCGTCGCCCCGCGTCGCGGCGGCGCCGGGGGTGCAGAAGATCAGGCGGGCCTTCTTCTCGGCGAGCGAGGTCCTGGTCGGGCCGAGGATCTTCTCGAAGAGGTTCAGCGTGGAGGTGTGGATCTCCTTGACCATGCCGGTGCCCACGACGACGGTGCCCGCGTGCACGTGCGGCGCCAGCCGGTACAGCTGGTCCTCCAGCAGCGCCAGGCTCTTGGGCACCCGGACGAGGAGTACGTCGATCCGCTCGGGCGGCGGGTCCTGCGTGGTCAGCAGCCGCACCGTGGACTTGGCGGTGCCGATCCCGGCCCGGTCCAGGTTCGCCGCGGTACCGGCCCGGGAGAGGTAGGAGTCCGTGATCTGCGTCGGGCGGTACGCGGCCAGTGCCGTGGTCAGCGCCCCCCAGCGGTCGCCGAGGATGGTGATCTGCCCGGCCCCGGCCAAGTCCACCGGACCGCGTTCCCCCGTACCGGAGTCGAGGTGGCGCAGCAGGTATTCGTCGGCGGCGTCCCAGGCGCGGAGCCGGTCGCGCGGGTCCTCGGGGAAGCGGGTGAGCTCGTAGGAGCCGAAAGGCGTGGTCAGACGGTTCATCGTGCCCCCAGGCTAACCGAGACGGCCGCCCGGCCCCGCACACACGGGCCGGGCGGCCGCGGCGGCGGGACGCCCGGGACGCCCGCGGAGCCCGGATAGCCTGCCCTGCTCCGGGAACCCGCCCTCCCGGGGGAGCCAGCCCTACTCGGGGAACTCGCCGGCCATCGCGGCGGCCATCCGCAGGTGGGGGCGGGCCTCGCCGGTCCTGCCCAGGCGTTCCAGGGTGCGGCCGAGCATGAGCCGGGCGTAGTCCTCCACGGGCCAGCGCTCCAGCACGGCACGCAGCTCGCGCTCGGCGCGGGAGAGCTGGGCGGAGTGGTAGAAGGCCCGGGCCAGCAGCAGCCGGGGAGCAAGCTGCTCGGGAGCCTCGTCCGCCAGCGGCTCCAGGATCCGGGCGGCCGTCGCGTATTCCCGGGCGTCGAAGAAGAGCTGGGCGCGCGCCCAGCGCTCGGCTGCCGTCCCGTGCTCGTAGTACTCCGTCGGCGCCTTCATCGCGTTCCTTCCGCCGTTCGGGTGGTTCGTCCGCTGCCTGCAACACGGCCGACGGCCGGAGCATTCCACTCAACACCCCCGCCCCTCGGAGCTAGGTTGTGCCCATGAGCAATCTCGATCGCCAGCCCGCTCTCTCCGCCTGCGGCGGCCGCGGCTTCGTCGTGGCCGAACCGGTGCGCGAGCTCCTCAGCCCGCGCACGGTCAAGCTCGGTGAGTCCACCGAAGTCCGCCGACTCCTGCCCAACCTGGGCCGCCGCATGGTGGGCGCCTGGTGCTTCGTGGACCACTACGGTCCGGACGACATCGCCGACGAGCCCGGCATGCAGGTGGCGCCGCATCCACACGCCGGACTCCAGACGGTCAGCTGGCTCCACGAGGGCGAGGTACTGCACCGCGACAGCGTCGGCAGCCTGGAGACGATCCGCCCGCGCGAGCTCGGCCTGATGACCTCCGGCCGGGGCATCAGCCACTCCGAGGAGAGCCCACGCCCGCACGCCCGCTTCCTGCACGGCGCCCAGCTGTGGGTGGCCCTGCCCGATGCCCACCGCAACGTGGAACCGCACTTCCAGCACCACGCGGACCTGCCCCGGGTGACGGCCCCGGGCCTGACGGCGACCGTCATCCTCGGCACCCTGGACACGGCGACCTCACCCGGCACGGCGTACACCCCGATCGTGGGCGCGGACCTGACCCTGACGGCGGGCGCCGAGACCCGCCTCCCCCTCGACCCGGACTTCGAGTACACCGTCCTGTCGATGTCAGGCGAAGCCCACGTGGACGGCGTCCCGGTGCTCCCGGGCTCGATGCTCTACCTCGGCTGCGGCCGCACGGAACTCCCCTTGCGCGCGGCCTCGGACGCGGGCCTGATGCTCCTGGGCGGCGAGCCGTTCGAGGAGGAGATCGTGATGTTCTGGAACTGGATCGGACGGTCCCACGAGGAGATCGCGCAGGCCCGCGAAGACTGGATGAACGGGTCCCGATTCGGTGAGGTGAAAGGCTACGACGGCCCTCCGATTCCGTCCCCGGAACTGCCTCCTACCCACCTGAAGCCCAGGGGAAGGGTTCGTTGACCTGCTATTTTACGCGGTTGAAGGCTGGGGGTGGCTTTCGCGCCCAGCCCTCCGCTTCTCCTGTTGGACGAGAAGCTACCGGGCATGGTCAGACAGTCGCCGGTGCCGGTGGCCGAGTTTTATCTGTAGCAGGCTGTAATCAACTTTGCTCAGACGAAGGCTGACCTTTTGCTGACTTTGCTGACGAGTAGTTAGATTTGCTCGCGGGTCGCACCCAGTCCCAGTGTCCGCAGCGGTCGGCGGGATCTGTCATTGCGGCGTCGGAGCCTGAGATTTTGTCGGCGGAGCAGCCAAGGGCTGCCATCCGTCACTGGGGTGCGTGCGTGGGCGCGTTCCAGTCCCTTGTGGACAGGTGACAACAGCCTCGCTGGTCCGGTCTCGACCGAGAGGTGGACCTGGAGGCCTGTGCTCGTGGAACTCGACCAGCTTGGCGAGGGGCCATCGCCGCGCGCGGGGAGCCGACGGCGGTGGAGGCGACCCAGGCGCGATCGGTGGGGCCATCACCGCGGGTGCGGGGAGCAGTCCTGGGACGGCCTGCTGTTCCTGACAATCGGGGGACCATCCCCGCGGGTGGGACGGCGGGACCATCCACGCGTCCGGGCTGAGCCCGCGCCAGTTCGGCAAGCTGATCACCGCTCTGCGGCGTGAGGGTGTGGACCCGGTACGCACAGGCCGGCCCTGGAGCCTGCCGTTGGAGGACCGCGTGCTCCTGGTCGCCGCGTACTTCGCGTAGACGGATGCGGTGTCGAGAATCGCTGAGGTCCAATCCAGCTCGCCCGTGGCACCGAATTCGTCCAACACCGCCCGGTGCAGCTGCCGCCACAGACCGGCCTTGGTCCACGTCGTGAACCGGTGATGCGCGGTGGCGGGCGAGGTGCCGAACGTCGGCGGCAGGCAGCGTCAGACGCAACCGCTGTTCAGCACGTAGACCATCGCCGTGACAACCTTCCGGTCCGCCACCGGCGCTTCCCGCGCAAGATCCACAGCCATGACGGACGATCTCACGAGCACGGTCGGATGGCCGAGCCACCACGTTAGACCGCCTCTCAACGGCCACGGAAACAGCGCCCATCCATGGTGACCAAAGAGAAAGGGGCACCCCGCCACCCCTGCGGCACCTGACCTGCGGGCGGTCGACGTGAGGGAGAAACCGTCCGGTAACCAGCCAGGTCCAGGGGCGGGCGGGCTGTCCAGGCCCGGTACGCCCGAAGCCGCCAGCGAAGTGGCGGTTGGCTCTCCGCAGTCACGTCCGACCCGCCCCCGCCCCAGTGCGGGCGCAGCCCCGCATTTCGAGCGGGCCGGCACGCGGCCGAGGCGAGGTCCCCGGCCGGGGCTGGGCGTGGGAGGGGAGGGGGTCGGGCTTCGGGTCACCAGGGGCGGTAGGCCGCGAAGGGACGCACTCCGTCGCCCGACTGGACGGCGATGACCAGGTCGTCGTGGACGATCAGGTCGGCGACGGGCTTGTCGTGGTCGACGTCCTGCGAGTAGCTGCGCCGGTCCTTCTTCTCTCCGGTGGCGGCGTCGAAGACGTACAGTCCCTCTTTCCTCGACTGCTTGAGGCCACGGTCGACCAGGACCGTCACCCGGTCACCGACGGCCCGCAGCGCGAGCCCCTCGTCCTGGTGGTGCAGGACTGTGCGCCACAGTTCATGGCCACCGGCCAGATCGAAGGCGACGACCTGATCGCACCCGCTCTTCCCGCACCGGACCTCGGTGACGGCATAGAGCCGTCCGTCGTCCACAGTCACCCGTGCCGGCTCGTACTGGAGGATCTTCCCGGCGTCGCCGTCGAACTCGACGCGCCCCCCGGGACGACCGTCGGGGCTGAACGCGAGGTAAGCCCGCAGCCCGCCTGTCTGTACCGCCGCGACCCGTACGACCGGCGGGTCGGCGGCGACGAACGTCACATCGGCCCCCAGGTCGACCGAACGCCGGTCCAGGGGCACCATCCACCGCTCCTTCCCGTCAGCCGGGTCGAAAGCGGCAAGCCTGAGTTCCGTGCGCCCACAGACAAGGACAGCGACGACCTGCCGCGTAGCGGCGGCGACGCGGTGCGGGACGCATCCCTCGGCAACCGCAGCCTTCCAACGCGGGACGCCGGTCCGCAGGTCGAAGGCGCGCAGAGCCTGGTCACCGCGCAGCACACGGCGATACTCAGACGGCTCGTACCGCCAGTCGTCGTCCACGTCACGCAGAACGGCGAGACCGCCGCCGGTCGCGATGAGATCAACCTCGGCGGTCAGCTCACCGCTCCCGGGCGCGCGGCGGGTGTGCCACAGTTCCCGGCCATTGGAGAGGTCGAGGGCGGTGACGGTGGCGCACCCCCCGTTTTGTTCGGCCTCATCGTCGGCATCCGCCTTCCCCCTCTCGCCATGGGCGAGCAGGGCGACGGAGCCGTCGGCCGCCTTGCTGACGGCGCAGATCTCATCCCGGCCCGGTACGGCGTACTCCCAGCGCCGCTGCCCCGATCCGGCGTCGAAGGCGGTGACAGCGTCATACCTGCTACGGACGACGGTGTCGCCCACGAGCCAGTCGCCGTTGCCGTACGCGGCAGCACTACGGTCGACCGGGGCCTGCCAGGCAAGCTCCATCGAGTCACCGGGCAGCAGACCCATGTCGGAGAGGATGCCGCCGGCGATGGCACCGGCACCGCCCACGACCACCAGCGTGCCCACCACGGCGGCCACCCACTTCCGCCTGCGGCGCCCGAGGCGGCGCGCGGGAACCACGTCCGCCACAGCCTCCCCATCAGCGCCCGCGCCCGTACCCGTCGACATGTGGTCCCCACCCCTCGCCGCACTTCAAAGGCGCCCAGCGTACGGGATCGGTGATCACCCACACCCTCGGGAGTGCCGAGTCTTACTGATCGTTTCAGATCGAGGTTCGGCGGCGGAGGCGTAGGACGCTGCAGGCCAGTTCAAGCAGGCCCTGACGAGCGGTCGTGAAGAGCATGTCTCACGTGGCGAGTTTCGCGAGCTTCTTGTAGCAGGTCAGGGCTGCGGCGAGGCCGAGGAAGGCGAGGAAGCGGGAGCTCTTTCGCTCGTACCGGACGGTGATCCGGCGGTAGTTGAAGAGCCAGCCGATCCTCCTTCTGCTCGGGCACTGTCGAAGACGGAGCGGAAGAACTGCTGCCAGCTGGCCGAACCCGCTGGACACGTCTGGCCGCGCCCGATGCGGCGAATGCTCCTCGCAGGAGGCCGCGCAGGCCTTGGTTGCGGACGTGGTGGCCACCGCCCGCCTGGCGGACGAGCAGGGCGTGTTCACGGACGCCTCTGCGCACATCGTCGTGGTCGGCGCGTCCTGACCGCCGTTGGTCTCCCCGGACGGTGGGGAGACCGACTCGCGAGGTCGGATCGACAGGCAGCGCCTGTCTCGGCGCCCGTTGACCGGGAGCGCCGCGCCAGCCCCTGATCCGTCGTGATGCCGTTCAGGAGGGGATGATGGTCGGGTGGGCCTAGGTCCACGGCCAGGGTTTGGTGCGGCAAGGATGCGGTTGCGGGTGTGGAGGCCTTCTTCGCCCACCGTGGACCTCCCGACGTGGGGAGATGAGCAGGGCCCCTGTTATCGTGCGCCGATGTCAATGATCAAACAGTTCCAAGTGACCTTCGACTGTGCGGAGCCTGCGCGCCTCGCCGCCTTCTGGTGCGAGGTGCTGGGGTACGTCGTACCGGCGGTCCCGGAGGGCTTTGGCACGTGGGAGGAGTACCACCACACGCTGCCGCCAGAGGACGAGGTCTACTTCGCGTGCACTGATCCCTCGGGTGCGGGCCCGCGGTTGCTCTTCCAGCGAGTTCCTGAGGGCAAGGTCGGCAAGAACCGGGTGCATCTCGATGTGCGGGTCGGCGTCGGGCTCGTGGGTGAGGAGCGCCTGGCCACACTTGAGGCCGAATGCGGGCGGCTGATGGCGCTCGGCGCGCAACACGTGCTGACGCAGCGCGCCGATGGCGTCAACGAGTCCTGCATCACGATGCAGGACATCGAGGGCAACGAGTTCTGCCTCACCTGATGCTCCTCCGGGAGCGCGAGGCGGCGGAGCCGTCTGCGGCCTGGGGGCATATCGGCTGCCCCGATATGCCCCCAGGCCGGTCCCCCGTGGACTCCTCAGGTCCCGCATGCGGCGGGAGTCGTCCTGTGAGGGCGAGGCCGTGGAGACGGACACGCCGTGCGTCGCGTGTCAACCGCGTCACCGGGAAGGCGGAGGCCGCGGACGAAGGTGTCGTCACCGCCCGTGGCCCCACAGGCGCTGTGGGCTGCCGCCGGTGATTCCCGGGTCGGTGTCACCCCTGGGGCCCGTGACCCTTCGGGCTCAGCGTGCTGGAGGTCCAGCTCCACTCCTGCGTCCCCGATGCGATCGGGTCGCCGGAGCCGCCTCCCGGGCCATCGTCCGCATGGTCCACTCCTGAACGGCAACTGCCCGGTAGGGGCGGATGTCAGCTTCGTCCGACCCCGCTGGGTGTGGCGGTGACCAGCCAGGAACTGCTGCGCAGCCACACCGCCCCGTCCTCCTCGTGGGGGCGCAGGGTGTCCGCCAGTGCCTGGCGCGCCTCCGCCTGCTGCGGTGGGGGAACCTGGCTGAGCAGGTGGCGTCCTGGGCCGGAGTCCAGCAGGAACGCCGCGGCATCGGTCGCGGTGGTGCCCCAGTTGCCCGGCACCTCGATCCGCTGCACGTCGACTCCGGCGAATCCGCCCGCGGTGACCAGGGTGCGGATGCGGTCGGGGTCGGTGAGTGAGAACATGCCGGGCCGGCCGGGCCTGCCGAAGCCGCCGAGCGGCAGGAGGCCCTCCAGCGAGGCCAGTGCCTGGAGCCACTCGTTGGCCTCGGCTTCGGCGGCGCAGACGAAGGCCAGCCGGCCCCCGGGCCGCAGCGCGCGGTGGAGGTTGGCGAACGCGGTGACCGGGTCGGCGAAGAACGTCATGCCGTACCGGCTGATGACCGCGTCGAAGCCCTCGGCGTCGAAGGGGTGCACCTGGGCGTCGCCCTGAACGAAGGAGACGTTCTCCACGCCTTCGCGCCGGGCGCTCTCGCGGGCCCTCTCCAGCATGGGGCCGGACAGGTCCAGGCCGAGCGCGCGGCCCCGGGCGGCGCGTCGGGCCGCGAGGCGGGTGCTGCGCCCGGCCCCGCAGCCGATGTCCAGCACGTGATCGCCTGTCGTGATGGCCGCGGCGTCCAGGAGGGGCTGGTTGAAGCCGTTGTTGACGGCGTCCCAACGCTCCTGGCTGCGGGCCCACTGCTCGCCCTCGTAGCCGTTCCACGCCTCGGCCTGTGCGGTGTTGGCGAATCGACCCATGGGTGAACTCCGTCCCGCCGGGGCGCAGCGTGGCGTCCCGACCTAGTATGGGCAAGTGCCCAAACAGTATGGGCGATCGCCCGTACTTGCAACGGGCTTGATGGGAGGGGTTGTTGTGTCACCTCGTGGAGTGGCGATTCCAGACCTGCGCGAGCGGTTGTTCGCGGCGGCGGAGCGTGTGGTGGCGCGGGACGGCGCAGCGGGCCTCACGAGCCGGTCCGTCACCGTGGAAGCGGACTGCGGCAAGGGCGTCCTGCACGCGCACTTCGCAGGACTGGACGAGTTCGTCGCCGAGTTGGTCCTGGACCGGTTCGCGCGCAGCGCCCGACAAGCCGGGGCGCTGGACGAGAAGGTGGGGCAGGCCACGGTCGCGGAGAACCTCCGGAGCGTCGTTCTCGCCCTGCTCGATGCGCTACCTCCGGCGGTGGTGGGCCTGGCGCTCACGCGGCCGGCGGCGGCACTCCGGACCCGGGAAGGCTTTCGGGCCGGAGCACCTGCTTTCGACGCAATCCAGCACGCCTTCGTCGCGTACCTGCAGGCGGAGCAGCATGGTGGCCGGATCGCACCGGACGCCGACACTCCCACCATCGCGCTGGCGCTGGTCGGCACGATGCACCACCTGCTGATGACACGCGTTCCCGGCAGCGGGGAGGAGCCGGAAACGGTCGTCGGGCGGCTGCTGGCCGTGCTGCTGGGTGGCGCCGGGCAGCAGCCGCCGACGACGGCGTGACCTCGGGGTCAGTGCCCGTGCGCGTGCCCGTCGTCGCGTGACTGCCCGACCGACGAAGTGGCAGGAGCGCTGCGGGCCGGGGTTGCCGGCTCGGACTGCGGGGCGGGCTGCCCGCTGCTGGTCACGGTCGGCTCCTCGTCGTGGGTCTCGCTCTCATCGGCGCCGGTCCCGTGGCTGTGCCCGCCCGATTCCGGAGCCATGGAGGACGCGACGTAGCGCAGGCCGGTGAAGGCGGCGACGGCCGTGAGGAGGACGGCGAGCCCCGTCAGCCCGAAGATCCGCCGCCATGAGGCGTCCTCGTCCTTGATCACGAAGGCGATGAAGGAGAGCAGGATGCCGACGGGGACGAGGGTGGCGGCGCGGGTGGGGAAGTCCTCGAAGTGCTGAAGGCCGCCGCTGAGCATGCCGATGCCGAAGGAGAGCAGCAAGGAGGCGACCATGATGCCCGCCACCTGCCGGAACGTCGGCTTGCGACGGGTGAGCAGGAACTCGTTGAGGGCTGTCGCGGCGAGGAATACCAGCACGCCGTACAGGGCGATGCGGGTGTAGCGGGCGGGATCCAGTGGATGGTGGACGACGGCACCGCTGATCAGGCCGGCGCCGACGAAGTAGCCGACGTATCCGAGGTAGCGGGCCAGGAGCCTCTTTCGGCGGGAGCGGGCTTCGCGGATCTCGGTGCGGCCGGCCGACCGGGGGGCGGGGACGGCCGCGGCGGGGGCGCCGTCGGCGAGCTGGGCGGGTGTCATGGGAACTCCTTGCAGGTGTACGGGTGCAGCCCAGGCCGAATCGGCGACGGTCGCGTCGCAGTGGTAGGGGCAGGAGCGGCTACCGGAGGGCAGGCTGCACCGGCCCGGCCCCTGTTCGGGACGGGCAGAGTGACGTGCGTGTGGGCAGCATCGGCTCACCGACGGCCTACGGAGGCGCCGGGAGCGGGAGTGGTCTAGATGCGCAGGATCGCTGTTGTGCCCGGCGGGCGCGAGCAGCCCGGGGCAGGAGCCGTGCCCGGATACCGGTCCGGGGACGCGCCGAGCACCGAGGGCAGGATCCGCAGCAGTGCGTGCTCGGGGGGAGGGCTCAGCGTCGGCGGCTGCTGCGGCTGGCTGGTGGCGCACTCCTCCGCGGCGTGGGAGGCTCCGTGCCCGCCGCCGTGACGGTCGTCCGGGGCGCCTTCGGCGAGCACCGGATCGGCAGTGGGGGTGATGACGCCGGCGGCCGTGTCGGTGTGGCCGCGCACGCCGTCCGGGCTCACTCCGTGCGAGTAGAGGAAGGCGAACACGAGCAGGGCCACCAGCAGCACGCGCTGCGGGCCCGCGAGGATGCGGGTCCGCAGCGCGGAGGTACGGGGCCGGGCGGTGTTCACGTCGCGATCCTATCCACGGCCCCGTGGCGCCCTACCGGGCGGCCCCGGGAGGCTCCGTCCTCACTCCGATGGGTGATCTTGCAGCTGACTTTGGGCAGCTCAGTGGCTCGTCCCCGCGTGGTCCGGCCGGTGCACGGCGGTCCACGTGCGTCCGCCGTCCTTGGACTCGTAGACGGCGTCGTTCGTGTCGGCGGCCAGCAGGTGGGTGGGGCTTGCCGCGTTGAGTACGGCGGGCCGTACACCGCCCGGGAGGTGGCCGCGTTCGGTCCAGGAGCTGCCATCGCCACTGGCCACGACCGTGCCGTCGGCAGCGAGGGCGATCAACTGGTCCGGGGCGGGCCGTTCCACGGCTGTCAGGGCCGGTGCTCCTGGGACCGGCTCGAAGGTGGTGCCGCCGTCCGTGCTGTGGAGCAGGCCCTCGCGGGTGGTCGCCCACACCTCCTGGGGCGCCGCCGCGTGGGCGGCCAGGTCACCGGCTGGGAGCTTCGCGCGCCGGTCCCAGGTCGTGCCGCCGTCCTCGCTGGCCCAGATACGGGAGGTCTGGCTGTCGAGACCGTAGAGCATCGAGCCTGCCTGCTGGAGGGAGTGGAAGTCGGCCTCTCCGCCGGCGGAGACGGTGGTCCAGGTCTGCCCGGCGTCGGTGCTGCGGATCAGCCCCAGATGCGGCGAGGTGGCGGCGGGGTCGGTGGGGGAGGGGTGGCCGCTGGCGAGGAAGGTACGCGGGCCGACGACGGTGAACCCCATCGTGTCCTGGTAGCGGTCGGCGATCCGTACGGCGCCGGTGGGGCTGAGGCGGAAGACGCCCAGGTGTCCGGCGGCGTAGAGGCTGCCGTCGACGGGGTCCACGCCGAGACCGTGGAGGTGCCCCGTTCCGGGGTCGGGATCGCCGGCCCTGGTCGCGGTGGGCCGGGGGTCCGCGGTGGAGCAGGCGGTCAGAAGCAGGGCGACGCCCGTCGCGGCGGCCGCGAGCGCGGGTAGGCGAAAGCGGATGGTCATAGGTGATGTCCAGACAGTGTGAGAAGAGGCTGTTCGGCGGGGTGCGGGCAGCCGATGCCGGCTGCCCGCACCGAGACGTGCCGGACCGGGTCAGCTCTTGTTGCCGAGGAGGGTGTTCATCTGGGCGATCTCCGCGCTCTGGGAGGTGATGATCGCTCCGGCCATGTCCTTGGCGGGTCCGTACTTCCCGTCGGACTGTTCGGTCTTGGCCATGGCGACTGCGCCCTCGTGGTGCTCGACCATCATCTGGAGGAAGGCGGTGTCGAACGCCTTGCCGGACGAGGACTCCAGCTGCTTCATCTCCTGGGCCGACATCATGCCGGACATGTCGTGCCCATCGTGGCCCTCGCCTTCGGCAGGGACCTGCTCGCCCCAGGAGGTCAGCCAGCCGGACAAGGTCTTGATCTCCGGGTCCTGGGCCTTCTTGATCTCGGCGGCCAGCTTCTTCACCTCGGCCGCCTCGGCGCGGGTCGCGGCGAGGTCGGCCATCTCGACGGCCTGGCGGTGGTGGGGGATCATCCCCTGGGCGAACGCGACGTCGGCGGCGTTGTTCTCGCCCCGCTGCGCGGGGGCGGACGCTGACGCGGACGGCGCAGCGGGGCTGTTGCCGTTCTGGGCGGAACCGGTGTCGTCGCCGTTCCCACCGCAGGCGGCGAGGACGAGGGCGGCGGTGGCGGTCGCGGCCACAGCGGTGGCGCGGCGCATCAGGGAACGCTTGGTGGTCATGGTGGTGCAACTCCTGCGGTGAAGGCACGCGCGGAGGGGCGTGCCGGGGTGTGGGCTGGTCCGAGAGCTCGGGGCCGCCCTATATGCGCAGGAGTTGCAGTTCGCTCAGTGACGGCGGCGCGCGTCCACCGGCGGCACCGTTCGCGTGGGTCCCGGGCCCCAGGGCCGGCGCGTCCGCGACCCCGCCGGGCCCGGCGGCCGGGAAGGAAAGGGTAGGGGCGCCCGCCGTGCCCGCGGCAGCACAGGTCGCATCCGCGTGCTGGGCGTGCCCGCCGCTTCCGTCGCCGGTCGACTCACCGGCATGCACAGCCGGGTCGTGATGCCTCACGGGCCCGCCGGCGGCAGGGATGCCGTGCGTGGGGGCCGCCTCGTGGGCGGCCGCGCACCCGGGTGGGGCGGCCGAAGCCGCCACGGCGCCGGGCCCCAGGCCGTGCATGGCCACGAGGCCGGTCAGTACGGCCAGGACCAGCAGGAGGCAAGAGCGCAGCCCGAGGGGCGTCCTCGCGCGCTTCGCCTGCTGATCCATAGCGGCATCGTAAGGGCCTTTCCGCAGAGCGCGAAGTCGGGGTCGGAATTCCGACCTTCCGAAAATACCCCTAGGGGTATGCAATCCTCTGTGTTGTCGGATGTGCCCAGGAGATGTACAGGTCTTTCCGGGGCAGCCGTGCCTGCCGTCCCTCCGCGTCGCGCGTGCGCGGGGGTCATGGGCGCGTCGATCGGTGGCACGGCGCCGCCCGGTCGCCCCCTCCGTCGTCGTGGACGCTGCCGCGGAGATGGCCGGGCGGGCGCTGACACGGGACGGTGGGCGAGGACCGGACTCGGGGAGCGGGCCCCTCGTACCCGCCACACCGGCCCAGATGCCGCCCCTGCCCGGACCACCAGCCGCCCTCACGAACCCGAGCTGGTTGCACCTCTGACGTTCGCGGGAGTCCGCCTCCGCCCCCCGGCAGTTCCCGCCGCGGGCGTCCGCGGCTCCGTCGAACTCGTCGGGCTCGTCGACGATCGGCCCCCATCGGGCCGTGACGGCCTTCCACTCGGAGGCCGGAGGGGCGGAACAGTCCGCACCCCAGCCGGCCGGGGAGCGATGCCGCGGTTTCGAGGGTGCCCTTCCCCCACCGCTCGAAGCCGGCTTCGCGGCCCGGGGTCGAGGCGGCGGGCCACCAGCAGGGTCACCTCGCGGTGCCGGGAGCAACGGTGCAGCGCTCACGGCCGGCCGCGGTCGCCTCCACTCCTTGTGAACACACCGCGCTCGACCGCACCCCGCACCCCGCACCCCGCACCCTGTGTTCCCGCGGGGGCTCACCGTCCCAGCTGGGCGTCGAGCCAGGTGAGGGCGTCGGGGGTGACGGGGTCGGTGATGTCGGCGAACTCCTGGTGCTTGGTGAGGAACTTGGCGACGTAGGGGCAGACGGGCACGATGCGCTGGGCGGAGGCGCGGACGTCGGTCAGGGCCTGCTCGACGAGGATCGCGGCGAGTCCCCGGCCGGCGTAGGCGTCGTCGATCTCGGTGTGGAAGAACACTCGCTGGTCGTCGCGGTCGCGGTAGGCGGTCAGGCCTGCCCGCTCGCCGTCGATGAGGATCTCGTAGCGGTGGCGGGCGTCGACGCGGCGGACGACAGGGGCGGCGGTGGAGTTCCGGTCGGTCATGGCGGAGGCGTCCTGTCGGTACGGGGTCAGCGGGGGGGGGGGGAAGGGTTCTTGCGGGGGGCGATGACGGCGTTGGGCAGGGCGGGGGCGGGCAGCCGTTCGCCGGGGTAGCCGTCGACGGTGCCGAAGCGGTCGGAGGCGCGCTCCCACTGGTCCCGCGCCTCGACGATGTCCTGGTGGCTGCGGCCGATGAAGTTCCACCACATGACGACCTCCTCCTCGAAGGGCGGTCCGCCCAAGAGGACCGTCCGGGCCGGGCGATCGGAGTCGTTGGCGAGGGCGAGGGTGGTGCGCCCGGGGGCGGCGTAGCCGAGTTCCGCCGGAAGCAGGGGAGTTCCGTCGAGGCGGACGTCGCCCTCGTCGACGAGGAGTCCGTGTTCGAAGCCGGGGTCGACGTCGAGGGTGACGGTGGCACCGGCGTCGATGAGGACCTCGGCACCGAGCAGCGGGGTGAAGGTGCGCACGGGGGAGGTGTCGCCGGCGAGGGTGCCCAGGAAGACCCGGAGTTCCGCGCCGTCCCTCCGCAGCGGCCCGGGGGCGTGGTGCTGGAACTCGCTCGGTGCGTGCCGGTGTTCGCCGGGCAGGGCCACCCAGAGCTGGACGCCGTGGAGGACGGTGGTGGCGGGGGTGGAGACCTCCGTGTGGCTGATGCCGTGGCCCCCGGTCATGAGGTTGATCTCGCCGGGCCGCACGAAGGCGTGGGTGCCCATGCTGTCGCGGTGCTCGATCTCGCCGCTGAACAGCCAGCTGGCGGTCTGGAGTCCGGTGTGGGGGTGGGGTGCGACGTCCATGCCCCCGGAGTCGGCGACCCGGTCGGGCCCGTAGTGGTCGGCGAAGCACCAGGCCCCGATGAGCGTCCTGGCCCGCTGAGGCAGAGTCCGCCGTACGGTCATCGCCCGTGGCCCTCCCAGGGGGACGTCCCGGGCGGCGAGGACCTCGACCTCGGTCGCCACCGCCCTGTCACCGGCCGCCGTGTGATCCATCTCCCAGCCTCTCCGCCGCCAAAATAGTTTCACTTTCAACAATTGTGGGTGATCATAGTTCCGAAGGCAACCCGGGACAACAGGTGAAAAGGAGTGCGGCGTGAGCGAGACGGTACAGGTCGTGGCGGCCGACCGGGCCGGTGATCGGATCTACCTCGACCAGCAGAGCCCCGCCGCCTACCAGGCGCTGGTCAAGGCCGCCGACGCCGTCCGCGCGACCGCTGCCGAAGCCGGACTCGACCGGATCCTGCTGGAGTTGGTCAACCTCCGGGTGTCCCAGCTCAACGGCTGCGCCTTCTGCCTCGACGTCCACACCCGGGCCGCGTTGCGCGCCGGGGAGACCACCCGGCGCCTCGGCGTGCTCGCCGCCTGGCGGGACACCGAGCTCTTCACCGCCCGCGAGCGCGCCGCCCTCGCCCTCGCCGAGGCCACCACCCACCCCGCCGACGCCCTCGCCCAGGAGCGGGCATGCGCGCAGGCCCGCGAGGTCCTGAACGACGACGAGATCTCCGCCGCCATCTGGGCAGCCATCACGATCAATGCGTTCAACAGGGTCTCGATCCTGAGCAAGCATCCGGTACGGGAGACTCCCGCCCGCTGAACCCCTACGGCGCCCTCGCCCAGCCCGCGCCCGGAACGATCCTGGGTCCGACGGGCTGTCAGCAGCCGTCGAGCCCGGCCCCCTGTGCTCCCAGCAGGACCTGGCCCGCCGAGGTGAGGTAGTACAGGACCGAACGGCCCGCGCGCCGGCGATCGGCCCGGCGTGCCTCGCGCAGCGCGGCGAGAGCTCCGGGTGCCTGATGCCGGTTCCGGTCCGCCAAGACGCCCGAGCAGGGGTAGACGATCGCGTACCGCTGGGACGGGCGTGCGTCCCGACCGTCCCCGTCCGGGACGTCCCAGCAGATCCAGCTCTGGTTCAGGGTGACGGTGACGAATATGAGCTGTACCCGAGAGAGTTCCAGAGGAGGGCTGTCGCAGACCGCTGGTCACGGTGCTGGTAGTGGCCGGCGGGGTACGAGAACGCGCGGCCCTGCGCGCAGAGACCCTGTCCGACGGCTCTTGTGGCATCGCCGATCGGTTCGTCGCCGTTCCCCCGTCGGGTGCACGGTCAGTTCCGTTCGCCAGGGTCGGCGATCATGACTCAGAGCAGAACCGAAGCCTGGCCGGAGCCTCCACTTGCCGCCACCGAGGCAGCAGCTGTCCTCCGCGCCACACTCGGCCCGTCCACCGTCACTCTGGGCGGCCTCCTCAAGCGCCTGGCGCACACCGAGGACAGCCACTTCGCACGGCTGTGGTTCGGCTCCCCAGTCGGTCTTCCCTGGGACACCGTGGACTGGGACGACAACCCCGACTGGGACTACCGTTCTGCCGCCGAGGACACCCCTGAGCAACTGCACGCTCTCTGGCAGGAAGCGGTCGACCGCTCCCGCGCCATCGTCGACAAGGCGCTCACTACGGGCGGGCTGGACCAACTCGGCGCCTACACCACCCGGAGCGGCGCGCGTTCCAACCTCTGCAGGATCCTCCTCGACCTCATCGAGGAGTACGCCCGCCACGCCGGTCACGCCGACCTCATCCGTGAGTCCGTCGACGGACTCACGGGCGAGGATCCGTCGAGGTGAACCGAACTGCGGCGTGGCGGGATTGCCAGCCCTGATCAGGGCGAGCTCCTGTCGAGCGTTCACGGCCGGAGCCATGAGCGGATCGCGGCGGCGGTCATCCGCGCGTCCACCCCGCCCGGCACAGGTGCCGCAGGGCCGCGACGCTCGGGTTGATCACTTCCCCCGCTCCTCGATCCCGTTGACGCCGCCGGTCCGGCTACGGGCGTGCCGTGGACCGATGCGCTGGACGGCTTCCGGGCTCGACCGGTGTGCGGTCGCGGTTTGCGAGGTCGCGGGCCGGCGGTCAGGAGCGAGCCGTGCGCGGGTCTCCTGTGTCAGCTCCTCGTGCGGCTGCCAAGGCGCCCCCGGGAGTGGAGGCGGGTCAGCCGCCGCTCTTCCCGCCGCGCCCATCGGCGGACCCGCTCGGGGTCCAGGGAGGGGCCGTGGCCGACGTGGAGGCGGCTGGGGTTGAGCCCCAGCATGGCGCGCAGGCTCGTGAGGTTGCCCAGCGGGTCGTCGTGGAAGGGCGGGTTCGCCGGTTTGCCGGGGATGAGGCCCATGAAGGAGTTGGCCACGAGGTCGCCGGCGACGAGGTCCCCGTCCTCGGTGAGAACGGATACGGAGCCCGCGGTGTGCCCGGGGGTGGGCATGATCCGTCCCGCCAGCCCGAAGTCCGCCAGGTCGGTTTCGCCTCTGAGCAGCATTCCAGGTTCGAACGGGTCCGCCGCGAGGTGGAGCTTCTTGTTCCTGTTCATCAGGCGGCCCATGGGGCCCGTGGGGAGGTACGGCATCAGTGGCCGGCCGGTGCGAAAGGGGCGGAGGTCGGCGATGTGGCCTGCGACGGGTGCGCCCGTGAGGCGGTGCAGTTCCGCCGCGGAGCCGAAGTGGTCGATGTGGCCATGGGTGATGACGATCAGGGCGAGGTCGGCGGGGTCCACCCCGTGACCGGCGATCCGGTCGTGGATGAGGCGTCCGCTGCCCGGCGTACCGGCGTCGACGAGGACGGGGCGGCGGCCGAGCAGTAGGTAGGCGTTGACCGCGTGCTTGCCGAGCACCGGAATCGGAATGATCTTCGTGCCGGACATGGGGGCCTTTCGTGTACGAGCCGGGGCGGGCGGGCATGCCTCGGCATCCGACGGCCCTGGGCAGGGACGACGGGCCGGGGAGAGTGGGGCTGGGCGGTGGGGGAGGGGGCGGCTTCAGCGGAAGCGGCGGCGGTATTCGGCGGGGGTCGTCCCCAGGTGGCGTTGGAAGCACCGGTGGAGGGTCTGCAGGGAGCCGAGGCCGCTGGCTGCGGCCACGTGCGGCAGAGCGGCGTCGCTCTCCTCGAGGAGGCGCCGTGCGGCCTCCAGCCGTGCGGATTCCACGTAGGCGGCGGGCGTGGTGCCGGTGCGCTGGGCGAAGAGCCGGGAGAAGTGCCGCGTGCTGAGGTCGAGGCGCTTGGCGAGGGCCTCGGCGGAGAGGTTCGCGTCGGGGTGTTCGGTGATCCACCGGCGGAGTTCGCCGATGCGGTCCTCGGCGGGGGCCCGGACGGAGAGGGGCACGCTGAACTGGCTCTGGCCGCCGGATCGTTTGACGTACATGACCATCATGCGCGCGGTGGCGAGCGCGAGGGTCTGACCGTGGTCCTCCGCCACCATCGCCAGTGCCATGTCCATCCCCGAGGTGATTCCGGCGCAGGTCCACACCGAACCGGAGCGGATGAAGATCGGATCGGGGTCCACCTCGACCTCTGGATGCGCGGCGGCCAGTTGCGCCGCCGTGAGCCAGTGGGTGGTGGCGCTCCGGCCGTCCAGCAGGCCGGCCGCGGCCAGCACATGGGCGCCGGCGCACACCGATCCGGTACGCCCCGCCTGCGGCGCCGCCGTACGGAGCCAGTCGGTGACCACCGGATCGACGACGGCCCGGACGCTGCCGGCTTCGGGCCGAGTGACCGCCCCGGACACCAGGAGGGTGTCCACGCGGCCGGTCACCTCGTCCAGCCGCAGGTCGGAGTGGACCCGCAGGCCGCTGGAGGTGGCTACCGGACCGCCGTCCCCGGTGGCGACCTGAACGGTGTAGCGGGGCGGTTCCTGCTCGGCGACGCGGGACGCGACCGAGAACACCTCGGCAGGGCCGGTGATGTCCAGGAGCTCCACGCCGGGGAAGGCGGCGATCACGACGCGGTGGGGTGCGGTCATGTACTGATCCTCGTTCCCCCAACCGGGCGTCCGCAATGACGAGGTTCTCTCAGATCCGGCCATCGGGTCGGCCGAGCGAGGAGGCGCCGCGGCCGAGGAGTCCGGCCGGCCCGCACCGGGCGGCGGCCAAGGCGGTCCGCTCCTCCCCCTCGGGGCGCTCAGCCGCCCCGGTCACCAGCTGCGCGACGACGCCACGATCCTGCTCAGCGAGGGGCACCCGGCCCGAGCGTGACGGTGCTGTCGGACCTACGACGTTCAGTGGTGCGGATTGCGGCGCACGACAGCCGCGTTCAGCCAGGTGGCGAAGCCACACCAGGCGCCGTACGGAATCAGGGCGGCGGCCGCGGCGGCGTCGGCGCGGGCGGTGCGGCGGATCAGGTCCGCGTTGCTCACGTCGAGCAGCAGTGTGCCCACCAGAGCGGCTTTCGGACTGCGCAGACGGAAGAACACCCAGGTCCATCCCGCGTTCAGCGCCAGGTTCACCGCCAGACTGCCGGCCAGACGAGCCCGTGCGCGTCCCCGTGCGCGGCCGAGCGCTCGGCCGCCGGCGAAGGCGATCGACGCGTACAGCGGTGTCCACACCACGGGGAACGCCGCGGGCGGCGGCTGCCAGGACGGCTTGTTCAGCGCCCGGTACCAGGAGCTGTCGGCGTCCACGGCCTTCGCTCCGGCAGCTGCCGTCGCGGCGACCGCCGCCGCGGTGCACGCGTACGCTCTCCACAGCTCCAGTCGTCCGGCGCGGTCCCCTTCGCTGATCAGCCTCATCTGCTCAGTGTCCCCGAGTCCACCGAGGAGGGCACCGGTGAACACGCCCGGGGTGTGGGAAACGGCGACTGGCCAAGCCGTCCGCTCCTGCACGTGGCAGAGCGCCGGCGGGCAGCCACAGCATGGGGTCGAGAACCGCACTTCCCGGTCCGCGAGGCCGAGTCGCCAGAGAACCACGATCATCGCCTGACGACCGCTTCAACCGGCCAGGGAGCGGACGGTGAGCCCGGCTCCGACCAGCACGACGAGGCCGGCGGTGCAGAGTGGTCCGACGCGTGCGGCGGTGGCACGCAGCGTGCGTGCGGCGGTGTTCTTGGGGCTGGTCTGCAGGCGTTCTTTGAGGTGCAGGAGCAAGAGCCCGGCCAGGGTGAGGGTGCCTGCCATGCCCAGTCCGTAGGCGAGGACCAGCAGTACTCCGAAGGCGGTGCGGCCGAGGGCGACGGCGCCCAGAAGGACGACGAGTGCGGAGGGGCTGGGTATCAGCCCGCCCGCGATGCCCATCCCGATCAGGCCCGCCTTCCCCAGGCGGCGGTCGGTGCGGTGGCGGTGCGACGTGGGTTCGCGGGTCTGGTTGTGGGGGTGTGCCGTGTCCGCAGCCGGTTCGGGCAGGACCAGGACGGCGGTCTTTCGTGCTACGGGTGACGGGGCGGGCCCGGCGGCAGAAGGGCGGGCGGACGGCACTGCGGGCTCGCGTCCCCCGCCCTGGCGGTGCGGGCGTTCCTCCTGATCGTGATCGTGATGATGGTGCCCGTGCCCGTGCCCGTGCCCGTGCCCGTGCCCGTGCCCGTGGTGGTGGCCGTGGCCATGCCGGCGGTTGCGGAGCGCTCCGGCCAGTAGCCACAGGCCGATGACGGTGATGATCAGCCCGCTCGTGGCGCCGAGCCAGGCCAGGACGGTTTCGCCCGCGAGGTGGGTTGCCGCGGGGAGCGCAAGGCCGAGGACCAGGACGCCGGCGGTGTGGGTGAGGGTGACTGTCGCGCCGACGGTGACGGCGTCGCGGCGGGTGCCGCGCCGTCCGGCGAGGTAGGCCGCCATGAGGGTCTTGCCGTGGCCGGGGAGCAGGGCGTGGGACGCGCCGAGGACGAGTGCGAGCAGGAGTGCCAGGAGTCCCACCGGAATGGTCAGTTCGCGCCGCGCGACCAAGGAGTCGAACCAGCCCGCCACCCGGTCTGCCGTCCGCCCGACCGGGGTGCTCGCGGCAGGCGTGGCGGCCGTGTCGGAGGCGGCGGGCGTGGTGTGCAGTTCGGCGGTGCGCTGGTCCAGGGGGGAGGCGAGCGGGTCCGCAGGGTAGGTGCGAAGTTCACCGGTGGGTGAGGTGGCGGGCAGATCGGTGCCGGTGATGCCCAGTGCGACGCCCCTGGCCGTGATCTCGCGCCAGCCGACGCGGGTGGTGTCATAGGCGGTGCGGACGCTGACGCCGCCACCGCGCCTGAGGGCGGCCGGAGCGGAGAAGGTACAGGTGAGGCGGCTGGTCTGCAATCCTGCCTCGCCTGGCTCCCACGTCAGGGCCGAGGTTTTGGGCTGCCAGCGGGCAGGTCCGGCGGCAGTACGCACCCGGAGTCGGCCGGCCAGTTCGGAGCACCGCCCCTGGGCATACCGGCGGGACTCGGTTTCGGTGAGGGTGCTGTCATGGTCGGTGTCGATCGCGGGGCGTTCCTGGAGCGCGGCGATTTCGGCGCGGTCGACGACGACCGTGGCGTCGATGCGGGTGGGGTGCAGGACGAGGCCGGTGTGGTAGTTGACCGTGAAGTTGCCCAGAGGGTGGGCGGGTGCCGCTGCGGCAGCCGGGGTGGCCGGGCAGCAGAAGACGGCCAGCAGTCCGAGACGGGCGAAGGCTGCGCGGAAGACAGGGTTCATGGGTGGGTGCCGATTCGCTCGAGCAGAGCACGCGCGTGGCCGTGCAGGGGATGGAGGGCGGAGGCGGGTCCGAGGGCGCTTTCGAGGTCCTCGTGCGCCGCGTTGTGGTCGCCCAGCGCGTGACGGATGACGGCGCGGTGGTAGGACCAGAGAGCCTGCCGGGTACCGAGGGCCAGGGCCTGGTCGGCGTGGGCGAGGGCCTCGCGGTCGCGGCCCGCGCGGTGCAGGGACCAGGCGTACGCGTCGTGGACGGCGACGAAAGGCCGCGTCCGCAGGGCCTGTTCAGCCATGGCCACGGCCCTCGCGGGGGCTGCCGTGGTCGGCTTCGAAGAGGATCGCGTCGGTGTCGGGAGGGCTGCCGGCCGCTGCCCGCAGACGATCTTGGGCCTTGAGCAGCGCGTACTGTGCGTCGGCCTGCGGCCCATGCCCGAGGACCTGGTGCATCTCGCCCAGGGCCAGCACCACATGCGGCAGAGGCGCGATCTCCACCGCGCGCTGCCAGTCCGCCAGCGCTCGCTCCGACTGGCCCAGGGCTGCCCGGGCGCGTGCCCGGGCATCGAGGAGGGCAGCGTCGCCCGGAGTGGCCCGCAGGCCCTGCTCGGCCTCCTGCAGTGCGCGCCGCGCATCACCGGCTTCCAGGGCGAGGCCGGACAGACAGGCGTGGGCGAACGCACGTTCGCCGGCGGTGGTGGCCGCGGTCAGGGAACGGCGCATGAGGCCGACGGCCCGGTCGGTGAGGCCGCGCAGCTCGAAGGTGTAGGAGGCCCGGGCCAGGGAGGCGGCGTCGGGGCGCAGGTCGTTCATCTTCTGCACGGCCTGCTCGGCGTCCTGGTAGTTGCCGAGCTGGGTGTGGGCGTCGGCGAGGACGCCGTAGGCGGCCGCGCCGTAGGGGTCGCCGGCGATCGCCACCTCGGCCTGGGTGCGGGCGCCGGTGAAGTCGTGGCGGGCAGCGGCGAGCGCGGCGAGGCCGGATTCGGCTCCGGTGTTGCCGTGGGTCTGCAGTGTGAGGGAGCGGCGCAGGGCCTTCTCGGCCTTCGCGTAGAGAGCGGGGTCGCCGGTGGCGCGGGCCTGCTCGATGTGGGCCATGCCGAGGGCCGACCAGGCGTTCCAGTCACCGGGCAGTCGTTCAAGGCGTGCGGTCAGGGACTGAACCGTGCCTGCGGGCCGCGCGCCGGCACGAACGGGGGTGGTGGTTTCGGGCGGGCGCGGGCTGACGGGGTCGATGAGGACGGCCCCGGCGGCGAACATCGCGGTGGCCAGTGCGAGGGCGGCGGCGACGGCTTTCAGTCGGCGGCCGGGTGCAGGCGTGCGCGGATCACGGTGCATCAAAAGGTGCCGTTTCTGGGTGAGGTGACGTGCCCCGGGGCCGGACCGGGCGCGGTCCGGCCCCAGGGCCCTGATCAAGGGGTGACGTCACATCAGGCGCGGTTGCGACGTCGCATCCGCCATCCGGCCGCTGCGAGCAGTCCGGCGCCGACGCCTCCGAGCGAGGCCGCGGACTTCTCCTTCGACATGGCGGTGCCCGACGGTCCGCTGTTGACGGACTTGGTGTGTGGCAGGGCCAGGTAGGGGAAGGACGTGCCGAAGGGGACCTCGTTGGCGTTGACCTTGTCGCCGTCGGCGAGCGCGGGGATGAGCTGTCCGCTCTGGGCGGCGCCTTCGACGGCCTGCAGGGAGATGTCGATGACGTCGTCGGTCAACCGGCGCCCGTTGGGGAATCCGGCCAGGTCGCCGGCGAGGACGCCGTACCGGTTCGGGTTCGCGGTCGGAGGTACGGCCATGTTCAGGCGCAGCTCCTCCGCGGGGACAATCTTGCGGAGGTTGGCGTCGCGGTTGAGGCGGTGGGCGTTGAGGTCGGCCTGGATGGGCCCGCACGCCTTGCAAATGCCGGTGAGGTAGATCTCGAACAGGTCGTTGCGGGGTGCGGGCGGGGCCTGGATGCCGTACACCTTCTGGATCAGCTTGGGCAGGATCGGGTCGAGGACCTTGTCGACGACGGGCTGGACGGTGCGGTCCTGGTCGGGGTTGAGCGTGTTGAAGGCGTCCTTGTACTTCAGCGGGACGACGACCTCGTTGACCAGGGGGTTGCCCAGGCGGGAGACCTGCTTCCACTGGTCGCGGTGCTTGTCGCGGGAGTCGGAGAGCTGCACGCCCTTGCGGTCGGTCGTCGACCAGATCCCCACCACCGGGTTCCGGGATGCGTTGCCGCCCAGGGCGAGGTGCTTCTTGGGGATCTGCAGGGCGACGGAGTTGACGTTGTAGCCGGCCAGGGTGTCCTGCCCGCGCTCGGACAGGTCTCCGCCGTAGAGGAGGTCGAAGACCCGCAGGTCGGCGAAGAACGGGTCTTCGGCCTGCCCGGCGAAGGCCTTCCCGCCGCCCGGCAGGCCGCGTACTGCCTGGGCCCGCAGGGAGGCGTAGTTCGGCATCGAGGCCGGCCCGACCCGGGACGGCGCGGCGGGTGCGTTGGACAGCAGGACCTTGCTCCTGCCGCCGCGGGTCTCGACGAGGTCGTAGACCTGCCGGAAGTTCAGGTCGGGATCGTCCAGGGTGGTCACCTGGCCGGTGTTGTAGAGAAATTGGTTCGCAGCATCGCGAATCCGGTTCTTGAACCGCCAGGTGTAGGTGACGTCCGAGTCACCGTCACCATCGTTGTCGATCTTGATGTTGTAGCGGAGGTCCTCGCCGAAGGCGTAGAAGTTCGGGCCGCCGTTGGGTTCCTCGAAGGGGATCCAGTTCGCCAGCAGGGTGACGGTGTCGGACTTGTCGGGGCTGGTGAACGCGTAGACGTCCGTGTTGTCGGCGCGCGGGTCGCCGGCGATCAGCGGCGCTTCGCGGTGGCTGGAGGCGGAGCTGACGCCGGGGCCGATGGTGAGGACGGCCAGCGCGGTCGCGAGTGCGCCGGAACCGAGGACGAGCAGGGAGTGGTCCAGCATCCGGCGCCGGCCGGAGGCCGCAGGTGTTGCCTTCACGAAGAGGGGTTCCTTCCCATCTGACTGCGTACCGGGCGCTGCTTCGGGGCAGGGCGCGGTGGCGCAGGTCCGGGGTGGCGGTCGGCACCGCGGCGAACCGGGAGGTTCGCACTGCCCGGGCAGGGCCAGGAAAGGCAACGGGGACTGGCCGGGCCCGGACACACCATTGCGCAAGGGCTGCGCAGGCCGAAGGAAACCACGCCTGGGTGCCGCCGCGGGGCGCACGGTCGGCCTCCGGCCGACACGGTGGTGCAGCGATACTGGTAGAAGTGCAGTTCAGGGTGCTGATGAAAATGAGACCGGGCCGCCGCGGAACGCCCCCGACACGACCGGTTGACTTAGGCCGAACGAGTCAACAGCGCACTCCTGCACATCATGTGCAACAAAGGGCCACGGCGGGACCTCGGACCGGTGCGGCAGTCCGATCCCCTGCACGACGGGGCCTGTGCGGCAGAGTTCGTGTTCGGGACCGTCCGTCGGCGGCCGGTCTGATGACGCATCCATGCCCGCACTGCCCCCGGTACGTGCACAGGTCGCGCGCCCCAAGGCTGACGACGCGCCGCCAGACGCCCGGCTGGAGCAAGAATGCGTCCGCCGCTTGGGCCGAGAGGGTGGTGTCCGCGCGCACGCCCCATCCAGTGCTGTGGCGCTTTCGAATCCCCACAGGCCGTCGGTCGTCGGGCCGAGGCATCATCATCGGGAGAATCCATGCGCAAGCGCGCCATGACCGTAGTATCCGCCGCCGTGTTCGCCGCCCTGTGTGCGGCACCCGCCCTGGCCGCGGCCGACGCCCCGCCGCAGACCCTGCCCGCCCACGACCGCAAGGCCCTGCACGCCATCGGTCTCACCAGCGACCAGCGCCTGGTCGAGTTCGACGCCCACAGGCCGGACAAGACCTGGCCGCTGGGCAAGGTTTCCGGCCTGTCCGGCGACACCAAGCTCGTCGGCATCGACTTCCGCGTCCAGAACGAGAAGCTCTACGGCGTCGGGGACAGGGGCGGCATCTACACCCTCGACACCTTCAACGCCAAGGCGACGAAGGTGTCCCAGCTGACCGTCGCACTGGCCGGAACCTCCTTCGGCGTCGACTTCAACCCCGCCGCCAACCGGTTGCGGGTCATCTCCGACACCGGACAGAACCTGCGCCACAACATCGACGATGCGGCCGCCCCGCTGACGACCACCGTTGACGGCACCCTCACGCATCCCACCACCCCGACGTCGACGGCCGTGGGTGTCACCGGCGCCGCCTACACCAACAACGACCTCAACGCCGCGACCGCGACGACGCTGTTCGATCTCGACACGATGGCCGACCGGATCTCCCTGCAGTCCCCGGCCAACTCCGGCACCCTTGCCCCCACCGGCAATCTCGGTGTGGAAGCCGCCCTCGACGCCGGTTTCGACATCTACTACAACCCGGCCCTCGGGACGAACCAGGGGTTCGCGACCATCGCAACCGGCGGCTCCTACCGCCTGTACGCGGTCGACGTGCTGACGGGCAGGGCCACTGGCAGGGGCGCCTTCCCGGCCAGGTACCAGGTCACCGACCTGGCCCTGCCGCTCAACCAGAAGTAGCGGCACACCCTGTCGCCCGGCGCGGGCGACCGGTCCCGACCCCGGGACCGTCGCGCCGGGCCGGGCCCGCCCACCACTGAGCACAGGGCGGCCGGGTGCTTCCGGAGGGTCTCGAAGCCGCTGTTCCGCTGCCGTGCGCTGTCGCCGAGGAACGCGTGTTGATCCCTCCGAGTCGGTGACCGACGCGGTCCTGCACGCGCAGGGTCCTCCGTGCTCACGGCCCCGGTCGCGGCCGGGAAGGCGGGCATCGCCGTCGACGACGGCTCCCACGACGTCTCAGGTCGGCGTTCGGACGCCGGGAAGCGGCGGCTCGGGCCGGCGGCCACATGCTGAAGATCATCCGTACGCTCGGCGCGGACCTCTTCGGCAGCCGCGCGGGCAGCGGCAAGCGGGTGGTCGCCGTTCTCACCTGGTGGGCCGAATGAAGGGTCGGGGCGCTGCGGGTGGCTGTGCCGACAGCCACCCACAGCCGACCCGCCCGGCAGCGGATGCGGCGTGGCACAGAGGCCGTGCGCCGGGACCCGCGCCGGCTCGGGTCACCGGTCCGTGCCTCCCCGTCGTGACGGCGCCGGACCGGAGTCGGAGCGGTGTCAGGCGTTGACGCAGGTGTTGCCGAATGCCGGGTTCAGCAGACCGACGAGGCTGACGGTGTTGCCGCAGGCGTTGACCGGGATGTGGATCGGCACCTGAACGAGGTTGCCCGAGCCGACGCCGGGCGAGTACGCGGCCACCCCCTGCGCACCCGCATCGGCGGAAGCCACCGACGCCCCCGCCACCACGAACGCACCGGCCGCCAGGGCAACGGCCAGACCTCGTCGCACATCAGCCATGTTCTCGTACCTCCCATGAGGGTGTACGGCCGCGGGGAGGTCCCGCGCGGCCGGTGAGGAAGCCTCGTGAACACCTCGGGACCCCTCACGCCCGGTCTTCGCCGCCGCTTCCCAGCCGGCTTGGCCGCCCGCCCCGGCTTCCCTCGAACGGATGAGCCGCGGTCGGTGCGTGACGCGGAGGTCTCCCATCCGCAGGCCCGTCGGCTACGAAGAACGGGCGACACACGCACAGGTTTCGCAGGCCGGACCGTCCTCGGGGGCGGTCCGGCCCCGCACCAGCGACGACACAAGGACCGGCATGCGATGGACGCCCCGCCCTCCGACGGCCGCCCCGGCCGCCGCTTCAGCCGACGCCTTGCACCGGCCACCCCTACGACCGCGCCCGCAACGACCTCAGGGAGGCGATGCAGAAGATTGCCCACGGCGATAAACGGCCTTCTCCGCCCTCTACGACGCCCTCCCGCCGCTGGTGTCGGGGATCCTGGTCACGGTCGTACGTGACCGGACCCGGTCCGAGGAGGTCGCTCAGGAAGTCGTGATCGACCTGTGGTGGCAGGCCGCCCGCCACCGGCCCGAGTCCGGCGCCCGCACTGTCCACGGTCGTACGCCCACGAGCAGCCCGGTTGCCCCTCCGACCAAGGAATCGAGGTACCACCCCATGGCCCACACCCCGAAGATCGGGGACACTGTCGCCGACTTCCGCCTGCCCGGCGGACACCTGGACGGCGAAATCTTCCACCGCCGCGACTACACCCTGTGCGAACAGCGCGGCAAGCCCCTGGTCCTCGCCTTCTACCCCGGTGACGACACCCCGGTGTGCACTGCCCAGCTGTGTTCCTACTCCGACGGCCTGGCTGAGCTCCAGTCCGCCGGCGCCACGGTGTGGGGCATCAGCCCCCAAGAACTGGACAGCCACGAGCGGTTCGCGCGCAACCGGGGTCTGCGCATGCCCCTGCTGTCCGACCGGGGGCGGGCGGTGGCGAGGTCCTTCGGGATTACCGCACCCCTGATCGGGCTGCGCCGGGCGGTGTTCATCCTCACCGGCACCGGTCGGCTGCACTGGAAACACGTCACCGCCTTGGGCGCCACCTACCCCCCCGCCGCCACCCTGACCGCACAGCTCGCCGAGCTCACCGCCTGAACACGCCGCCGACCCCTACGGCGCAGGCGTCCGCCGCGGACGTCCGCCTCGTACTGCGCGTCAACCAGTGCGGCATATGAGCCCGGCCTATTCGGCTGAAACCCGCCCATACCGGGTCAGTGCGGCCCTAGTCTCGTGCCATGACCACGATCAATGACACGACGTACGAGTACCGCATCGCCCGCCCCGAGGACACCGAGGCCATCGAGGCCATCGACGGGTCGTTCACCACCAGCACGGTCTTCGAAGTGGCCGTCACCGGCGACGGCTTCGCCCTCCGCGAGGTTCCCGTGGATCCGCCGCTGGTCAAGGTGTTCCCCGAGGATGACGGAGGAGACGAGGGGGACGGCGCGGAGACGGACGCCGAGGGCGACGACAGCCGCACCTTCGTGGCCGTCGACCCGGCCGGGGCACTCGTCGGCTTCGCCGCCGTCTCCTACTCCCCGTGGAACCGGCGGCTGACCATCGAGGACATCGAGATCGCTGCCGACCATCGGGGCCGGGGTGTCGGCCGCACCCTGATGGGACACGTGCTGGACTTCGCCCGGGAGCGGGGCGCCGGGCACGTCTGGCTGGAGGTGACCAACGTCAACGCCCCGGCCATCCATGCCTACCGGCGGATGGGCTTCTCCCTCTGCGGCTTGGACACCGCCCTGTACTTGGGCACCGAATCCGAGGGTGAGCAGGCGCTCTACATGAGCATGCCCTGTCCCTGAGCAGCCAGCAGGCGGACCACGGCGGGGCGGGAGCCGTCGGCGGGCGCGACGGTGGCGGTCAGCAGCCACGCGGGCCCGTCCGGCCCGGCCGTGGGTGTGTACCACTCCACGCGCGCGTCCAGCAGCCGGTCCCCGGCCTCGCGGCGTGCGGCGTACCACGTCCGGAACGGCCTGGTCCGCCACACCGTCAGCGGTACCGCCCGCTCGCCACCGCTGCGCGCGCAGCCCGGCCCGACCGCGCGCAGCGCGGCCTCGGCCGCACCCGCCGGCGTCCGCTCCACCGGCACCCCCAGGGCGTCGGCGAAGTGGAGCAGGTAGGCCATGCGTTCGGCCTCCGGCGGCGCACCGAGCACGGCGCGGCCCGAGTCGCACCACGAGCCCCACTTGATGTTGGACACCAGGCCGGGCAGCGTGGCCATGGCGCGGGGGATCCAGAACAGGATGACGTCGGACCGGCGCATGGCGTCCTCCTCCCATGCGATCTGGTCCCCGTACGCCGGGTAGCCGCCGCCGGGGACCGGTTCGGGCAGGAACACCACCAGGCGTCCGGCACCGGACCACGCGGATCGCAGCGCATCGACGGCGCCCGGCCGCCACGACGGTTCGGCGGGGTCGGCGGGGGTCGGGCCGCACAGGTACACGGCCGCGGCCCAGCAGTCCGGGGGCTCCTGGCCGACGTGGACGACCTCGATCTCCGAGGTGACGGGGGTGCGGGGGTCAAGGGGCATGGGACACTCCGGGGTCGGTCGGGGCCAGGGTGGTGAGGAACTCCAGCAGGACGCTGTTGAAGGCCTCGGGCCGTTCCAGGAACCCGAGGTGGCCGGTGTCCGGCAGCTCCGTGTACCGGGCTCCCGGAATCGCGGCGGCGACCTCCCGGCCCAGCGGGGCGGGTGCCAGGACGTCGTCGGCGAATCCCAGAACCAGCACGGGGACGCGGATCCGGCCGTAGTCGGCCAGCCGGTCGGCGATCGGCCGGCCCGGTCGCTTCGCAGGTGACGCGCCGGTCAGCGCCGCGAGTTCGAACAAGTCGAGCCATTCTGCGACCGCGTGCTCGTCGGCCAGCGTCCGGGGAGAGAGGTTCTGCACCAGGCTGACGAAGGCCTCGTACTCCGGCGGCGGGCGGTTTCCCGTTCCGGCGGACGCGGCCTCCGCGCGGGCCAGGGCCTCCGCCACCGGGTCGGGTCGGCCGCGGGTCGCCGTGAGCAGCGCCCCGGTCGCCAGATGCGGATCGGTCAGGAGCAGCTCCTGGACGGCGAGGGCGCCGAGGGAGTGACCGACCAGCGGGCAGGGCGGCAGATCGAGGGAGATCAGCAGCTCCCGTGTCCGGGCGGCCAGTTCGGCCGCTCCGGCGACCGCCGTCGGCCCGTGGTCGAAGGTGACCACCTGTCGGCCCGCGGCGGTCAGCGCCGGCACCTGGTGGTGTTCCCAGATCCGTCCCGCGCCGCCCCCGCCCGCGACCAGCACGACCGGAAGGTCCCCCGTTCCGTGGCGGGTGTACGCCGTCCCGCCGGGGGTGCGTCCCGTCCTATGCGCGGAACGCGCCGCGTCCTGGGCCGGCCGCGGGTTCGGCGCCGGGCCCCTCACGGCGCCATCCTGCGCAGGGCCGTCTCCACCCATGCGGGGCGGCCGGTGTCCAGGCCCCGCAGCGCCACGTGGACCCAGAGGAAGGAGGCCCGGGCCAGGATGTGCGCCCGCATGCCGTCGCGGACCTCGCCGCCCGCCGTCCGGTAGGCGTCCAGGAGCCGGTCCAGGACGGCGGGGCCGCCGGCGTACAGCATGTCGACGAAGTCGACGGCCGGATCGCCGACATCGGCATTGGCCCAGTCCAGCAGCCCCGACAGGGTGGGCGGGCCGGAGTCCGGGAGCACCACCAGGGTGTGCCCGGGGTGTACGTCGCCGTGGACGAGGGCCAGTCGATCGGGCCACAGCCGGTCGTCGTCCAACCAGGTCCTCCAGCGCCGCAGCCCGGCCGAGGGGAGCGGGAGTTCGGCGCGGGCCCGGGCGAGCCGGTCCGCGATCCGGGTGCGCACGGTGCCGGGGTCCGCCTGGCCCCGGCTCGCGAGGACGGGGGAGCTGTCCAGCGCCGTCGTATGGACCGCGACCAGGGCCCGGGCCAGGGGTTCCAGGTAGCGGCCGGGGTGGGACAGCGGGTCGATGGACCAGCGGTAGACCAGAGTGCGGGGATCCTCGGTGCCCGCCGCCTCGCCGGGCAGGCGGGGATAGGCGACCAGGTCCGGGCCGTGGAGGCACCAGTCGGGTACCGGTACGGGCGTCCGACCGCGCACCGCGGCCAATGCCGCACCCTCGAAGGCCAGTTGCCGGGAGGCCTCGGACCGGCGCGGCTGGCGCAGGATCCACCAGGTGCCGTCGGCCGCGCGGACGTGCGTGACCCGGAAGTCCCAGCCGCTCTCGTCGGCGCGGGCGGTCGCGGGGTCGAGGGACACGCCCAGGCGGCGGGAGGCGTACGCGGCGAGCTCCGACCGGTCGGCGCGGGCACCGGAGTCCGCCACGTCAGGCGCGGTGGACCCGGGCAGGGCCCGTTCCGGCGCGGCTGCCGATCCGACAGGTCGCGCTGCCTCGGCGGGTGCGTCCGGCACGCCCCCGGATGCCGTCCCCGCGGCGCCGGTCGCGGCGTTCATCGCCCCTCCCCGGTCGCGGGCAGGTACCGGTCCCGGGTGGCGTTGCGGTCCACCTTGCCGGTGTGGGTGCGCTCCAGTTCCGCGACCGGTACCAGCAGGCTGGGCACCAGGTGCGGGGCCGCCGTGTCGGCCAGCCGGGCCCGGACGTCCGCCGCCACCTCGCGGGGGTCGTGGCCCGCGAGCGGCACGAAGAAGGCGGCCAGCGTGCTGTGTTCCGCCCGGTCGACCCGTGCGGCCGCCACCTCCCGGACCCCCTCGCAGCTTCCGACAACAGCCTCCACGTCGACCAGGTCCACCCGGTGGCCGCGGATCTTGACCTGGTGGTCGGAGCGGCCCTGGAACACCAGGTCACCCCCGGGCGCCACGGAGACCCGGTCCCCGGTGCGGTACCAGCGGGTTCCTCCGTCCTCGGAGAACCTGGCCGCCGTCGCCCCAGGGGCTGCGTGGTACCCGAGGGCCAGACCCGGCCCGGACACGTACAACTCGCCCGTGTCGTCGACGTATTGTCCGACGTGCGGCAAGGGCAGACCGATGGGCAGGTCCCCGCCCGTCTCCGGCAGTGCGGGCGCGCCCGGCCCGGCTAGCTGCGCGGCGTGGGTGACCAGGGCCGTCTCGGTGGATCCGTAGGTGTTGAGCAGCCGCACGCCGTGGGCGTCGAGCCGCCCCCAGCGTGCCAGCATGTCGGCGCGCACCGCCTCCCCGCCGATCACGACCGTACGCAGGGACGGGGGCAGGCCGGCGCCCTGCGCCAGCAGGTCACCGGTCAGGCTGTACCAGAATCCGGTCGGCAGCACCGCGACGGTGACCTCCTGGTCCTCGGCTACCTGCGCGAAGCCCTCGCGCGCCGCGTCGTCGACGACGAGGGTGGCGCCGCCGGTCAGGGTGGGAAGGATCTCCTCCAGACTCGTGTCGCCGCCGGCGCCGTGGAAGTGCAGCACGGTGGCGTCCGGGCCGATGCCGTACAGCGCGCGCAGCGGCGGCACCACGGCGGCCAGGGCCCGGTGCGGCACCACGACCCCCTTGGGTCTGCCGGTGGAACCGGAGGTGAACAGCACGTACGCCGGGTCCTCGGGGCGTACGCCGGAGCGGGGGAGCACGGGGGGCGTCGGCGGGGACGGCGCCCAGCGCGGGCGGATCAGCCGTGCGACGGACGGCTGCCAGCCGGCGTCGGCCGTTGCCACGGCCTCGCAGACCCCCAGCCGGGCCAGGAGGGAGTCCAGGAGGGCTCCGGGGTGACCGGCCTCCAGGGGCACGTAGGCGCGGCCCGCCGCGAGAACGCCCAGGAGGGCCGCCACGTCGCGGGCCGAATGGTGCACGACGACCCCGACCGGAGGTTGGGGCTGATCCGTCCGGGGAGCGACGGCGCCGGCCACCTCCAGCACCCAGGCGGCGAGGGTGCCGTAGCCGACGACGAGGCCGTTGTCGACCACGGCCGGTCGGGCCGGATCGGTACGTGCCGTCTCGAAGAACGGTTCCAGGAAATGGATTCCTGAGGGGTGCATTGTGAATTCCCTCGTCCTGATGGAATATGGGCGGGTGCGAATCATTGTGGAACACGATCTGAAAATGCCCATGCGTGACGGGACTTTATTGAGTGCCGATCTCTACCGTCCCGACGTCGAAGGACCCGTGCCGGTGCTCGTGCGCCGGACGCCCTACGGGAAATCGGGCAGCCCGGGCGGCGCCTCCGTCGACGGCCTGCGGCTGGTCCGCTCCGGATACGCCGTGCTGGTGCAGGACGTGCGCGGCCGGTTCGGCTCCGACGGCTCCTTCGAGCCGTACTGGCACGAGGCGGCGGACGGCGCGGACACCGTTGCCTGGGCGGTGGGGCAGCCCTGGTGCGACGGCTCGGCCGGCCTGTTCGGCCGCTCGTACGAGGCGATGGCCGCACTGCTCGCCGCGGCCGAACGCCCGCCCGGCCTGGGCGCGATCGCCCCGCACGTGGCCGGATCGGGATTCGACGAGGGCTGGACCCGGCAGGGCGGCGCCTTCCAGCTGGGCTTCGTCCTGTACTGGGTGCTCTACGACCTGCTGCTGGAGGGAGCCGGGCTGACCGGGGCCGATCTGGACGAGGTGGCCCGTGCCGTCGACCGGATCGACGAGCTCTACCGGGACCCGGACGCCGCCACGGGCCTGCTGGACCGGCTGGCCCCGTACTACCGCCAGTGGCGCGCGCACCCGGGCGGCCACCCGTACTGGCGGCGCGCCGCCCCGCGCGAGTCCTACGCGGCGGTCGACGTCCCGGTCCTCCACCTCACCGGCTGGTACGACATTTTCCTCGCCGGAGCCCTGGAGAATTACCGGGGAATTCGTGAATACGGAACTCCGTCGCAGCTGGTGGTCGGCCCGTGGTCCCATTGCGTCACCGGCGGAATATTTCCGCAGCGCCGTTACGGACTGGCGGCCGATGAACGCAGTATTGATGTCACCGGTCTCCATCTGGACCATTTCGATCGGCATCTGCGACTGCGCCCCGACGTCCCGGCAGCCGACCCGGTGCGGCTGTTCGTCACCGGCGTCGATGCATGGCGCGTCTTCCCCGACTGGCCCGTTCCCGGAACCCGGGACCTCGTCCTGCACCTCCGCGGCCGAGGTTTGACGCCCGGCCCCGCCCCGGAGGCCCCCGGAAGGGACCGCATCCGTCACGATCCGGCCGACCCGGTGCCCACCACCGGCGGCGCCACCGCGCTCCCTGGCCAGTTCACCGGCGGCGACTGCGGTCCGTTGGACCAGCGCGGGGTAGAAGGGCGCGCCGACGTGCTGTGCTTCACGGGCGAACGGCTCACGGCGCCACTGACCGTCATCGGCGACACCGTCCTGACGGTCTATGTGACCCCGGACGCGGCGGGGGCCGACGTGACCGGCAAGCTCGTCGACGTGCACCCCGACGGCCGGGCCGAGCTGTTGTGTGACAGCGTGCGCAGGCTGGCGCCGGAGGCGGATGCTGCATCCGCCCCCGGCGAGCCGGCCGAGGTCACCGTCGCGCTGGGTCCGGTCGGTCACGTGTTCCGCGCGGGCCACCGGATCCGTCTGGAGATCGCGGCGAGCAACGCGCCACGCTTCGACGTCCACCCGCGGGTCCTCGCCCACCACACCGTCCATCACGGCGGCGACCACCCTTCACGCCTGCTGCTGCCGTGCCTGCCCGGCGACTGACGGTCCGCCAGGGCCGGCGGCGTCCGGGTGGAAGACCGACAGGTCGGCCACCTTCTCGATCCGCCGGCCCGCCTCCCAGTGGGCCCGTCGCAGCCGTCGCAGCTGGGCGCTGCTCAGCCTGGTGCTGTGCTGCGGGATCGACCGCACCATGCGCGCCCGTTTCGCCGAGGCGGGGTAGCGGTCGCGCACCTGGTACGGGTCGTTGAGCAGGTGGTGGACGGTGCCCGTGTGGAAGGCCGCCTTCAGCAGCGCGTAGTAGGCCGCCGCACCCACACCCTTGTTGCGGGCGCAGTGCACCAGCGTCCGCGACGCCTCGAACAGTCGCCACACCACCGGCACTGCCGGCGTGGTGAACACGCCGGTCTCCTGGGCGATGCCCTCGCCGACGCCGTAGCGGAAGTAGCTGCGCATGTTGCCGAAGCCGTGCTGCGCGTCGTGGAAGATCCGCGCCTGAGGAAGGTAGACCACGGGGATGCCCGCCAGCTGGAGCCGGAAGTCGAACTCGCGGTCCTCACACCAGTGGATCAGCTCGTCGAAGTGGTAGCCGCCTATGTGCTCGACGATGTCGCGGTTGTAGATCAGCGGCGGGGACAGCGCGCTGATGTAGTCGCCCTCGTCGAACTCCCTGACACGGGCGGTGAGTCTGCTCAGTGTCCCGTCCGACTCCCCGTACACCACCTGCCCCTTGACCACCGGGTCGGTGAGCACCGCGCGGACCATGGCGCGGACCACCCCCGGGGCGAAGACGCAGTCGGAGTCCATCAGCAGCAGGTACTGCCGGTCGGTGGCGGCGGCCCCCGCGTTGTAGGCGGCGCCGAGGTTGCCGACGTCCTCGATCTCGGTCACGGTCAGCGGGCGGGGGTGCTCGGCGATCAGTTTCAGGACGGCGTTGCTCGGGCCGTTGAGCGCCAGGACGATCTCGACGTCCTCGTCGATCGAGGCGATGCAGTCGGCGATCCGCAGGTCGTCACGCAGGGCGATGATCACGCTGGTCCGGGCGATGCCCTTCTCGACCGCCGCCTCGTCCACCGGTTCGGTGGTCATCTCAGTTCTCCCTCGTCGAACTCGTGTGCGTATGGCGGGCCCGCTCCTCGGGCCCCGTCATGGAGAGCCGGCCTTGAAGCGCAGGGGCAAGGCCCGCAGGGCGCGCTCGGCGACGGCCTCGGCCTCCCCGGCGTGCGCCGCGTGGGCGATGACCCCGGCCAGTACGTCGGCGCCGCCGCGGTAGGGCGGCACCACGGTGCCGGGCTTCAGTTCGAGGCCCCAGAAGACGTCGTGCACCCCGGACCGGCGGGCGATGTCCCGCGGGTCGCCGACCCACTCGACCACGCCGCCGTCCGCCGGGACGAAACGCTGTACCGCGGCGTGGCTGTGTCGGGGCGTCAGCTCGCCCGGTTCCAGGGGCTGGCCCAGGGCCAGCCGGACGAGATTGGGCAGCGGGTCCACTCCGGTGGCCAGCCGCATCACCTCGGTGGCGATCCGGGCACCGGTCAGGCGGCAGGTGATCTCCAGAAGGATCACGCGGCCGTCGTGCGTGCGCAGGATGTCGGTGTTGATCACCGCCGGGTCCAGGCGGAGGGCGCGTGCCCCGCGCCGCACCACGTCCGTGACCTCCTCGATCTGCTCGGCGGTCAGCCGGCTGGGAAGGGTGTCGCCGCCCTCGAAGAAGTGCGGGGCGAACTCCTCCTTGCGCCCGTACTCCCGGTCGGCGAAACCGAAGCGGTGCAGCTCCCCGTCGACCATGAAGGCCGCGAGGGTGTGCTCCGTTCCTTCCAGGAACTCCTCCACCACGATCCGCCCGCCGGGGCTGAGCCGCAGCGCCTCTTCTGCCAGCCCCCGCACCTGCCCGGCGGTCTCCACCTTCAACACGCCCAGCGATCCGGTCTGGTCGCTGGGCTTGAGCACCGCCGGCAGGCCGATGTCCGCGACCGCCCGCTCCGCCTCGCCGACGCTTTCGGCGGTGGCGAACCGGGGCAGGTCCAGTCCGGCGGCGCGCAGGATCCGCAGCCTCCGGTCCTTGAGCGTGCAGTCCAAGGCCGTCTCCAGCGGCAGCCCCGGGCAGCCGAAGCGTCGGGCGAGGGTGCTGATCACCGGAGGGTTGTCCGCGCCCAGCGAGAACACCCCGTCGATCCGGTCTATCCCGGCCGCCGACAGCTCCGTGAGCACCGCCACCGCGTCGTTCGGGTCGCACACGAGCAGCACGTCGGCGGCCGCCCGCACCCGGTCGGTCGGGTGGCCGGTGACCACCACGAGCTCCCGCCGGGGCGAGCGCAGCTCGGTCAGGGAGCGGTCCATGCCCGTGCCGAGCCCGCAGACCAGGAGCCGGTCAGTCATGGCCGCCACCGGACACCGGCCCGGCGGGCGGGGCGCCCAGGCTCAGCACCTGGAACACCTCCGCGTGCCCGGAACCGGCCGAGACCGCGCCCCGGTAGCGGGCCAGACCGCGGATGCCCTCGTCCCACGCGGCGTGCCGCAGCTGGGAGACGTACGCTCGCATCGCCTCGACCTTGGTCTCGATCTGCCCGTCGATGTCCTCGGCGTACTGGAAGCGCGCCATCGGCGCCCACACCTCGTAGCCGAGCACCAGCCGGGGGGCCGGCATCGCCCTGCCGCCCGTCTCCTGGAAGAAGTCCGACTGCGCCATCCACAGCGCCTCGGTGGTCAGCTGGTGCACCATGCGGTGCTCGACGTCGTCGTCGTTGTCGTGCGGCAGGTACACCACCTGGGGCCGCACCTCGCGCATGACCCGGACCAGGTCCATGTGCACCCGGCGAGAGAGGACGAAGTCTCGCGAGGGCTCCTCGAAGCGCACGCAGCGGTGCACCCCCAGGGCCTTCGCGGCGTTCTCGGTCTCGGCGGCGAACTCGGCGTCGCTGACCGCGTCGTCGAGGGCGCTGCGCTCGCGGCCGATGACGATGACCACCGTCACCCGGGCCCCGTCGCGCACGTGCTTGGCGATGGAGCCGCCGCAGCCGATGACGTCGTCGTCGGGGTGCGGCGCCACCACCAGGACGTCGGTGATGCCGCTCATGCGCCGGCCTCCGGCGCTTCCCCGGCCCAGCGGGCCCACTGCCCGGTCAGCGCGGCACCCTCGGCGAACGGCACGCGCGCCGTGTGGCCCAGGATCCGGCGGGCCTTGTCGTAGCCGGCGCGGGCCGTCGCCCGGTACAGCTCCAACTCCCAGTCGGCGACCGGCTCCCCGGCAGCCCCGCCCGCGGTGTCCAGCGGGCCGCGCAGCGCACGGATCCCGTCGAAGAAGGTGCCCCAATGCAGTTCCTCGGGGTGGCCCACGAGGAACCGCTCGCCCGCGGCGGCCCCGGTGTCCGCGGCCAGGAGCACCGCGTCGGCCAGGTCGTCCACGTACACGGCGTTGCACACGCCGCCGTCGGGGCCCGCCGGAAGCTGCGCGAAGTCGCCCGCCGGACGCCGGAGCTGGGCGGTGGTCCACTGGCCGCCCCAGGGGCCGTACACCACGCCCGGCTGGAGGACGACCGTCTCCAGGCCGTCGCCGTGTGCCTCCAGGACCAGCTGCTCGGCGGCCAGCTTCTGCTGCTCGTACTCGCGGTCGGCGGGGTCGGCCGGTCGGGCGGGCGAGTCCTCGGTGAGGGCGCCGGTGACGGCCGGGTCGTAGACGTCGACGGTGCTCAGGTGCACCACGCGGCGGACGCCGGCGGCGCGAGCCGCGGCCAGGACGTGTGCGGTGCCCTCCACGGAGGCGGCCCAGCGGCCGGCCTCGTCACCGGCGCTGCCGAAGGCGCAGTGCACGACGGTGTCGCAGCCCTCGAAGGCCGCGCGCAGCGTCTCGGGGTCCAGCAGGTCGCCCTGGCGGAACTCCAGCCTGTCCTGCGGCAGGACGGACAGCCGTGCGGCCCGGCCGAAGCCGCGCACCACCGGCCGGACCCGGGCCTCGGTGCCGAGGATCAGCCGTTCGACGATCCGGCCCCCGATGAACCCGCTCGCGCCGGTCACCGCCATGGTGCGGCCGGCCAGGACGGGGCCCGCCGGGGCCGCGCCGTCCCGTACGGTCCACGGCTGCGCGGCCCGCTGGTGGCCGGGGCTGCCGTAGCACTCCTGGATCAGCTCGACGACGCGGACGCCGTCCTGCGGCGTGGAGTGGGCGGCGGCGGTGCCGCGCACCGCGGCGGCGAAGTTGCCCAGCTGTTCGGTGAAGAGCAGCTCCCACTCGCCCTGCGCGGGGGCGACGGCGTCCACGTCGCCCCGGTGCAGCTCCACCCCGTCCGCGGTGATCAGCGTGCACTCGCCGGCCGGGAAGTCGGTGCCGATGGTCACGGTCGCCCGGGTGCCGGTGACCTTGCAGCTGATGCCGAGGTCGCGCAGGCGGCTGAACGCGCAGTGCACGTCGGCAGTGCCGAAGCGCAGGTGGGCGGAGGAGTCGGTCTCCACCCCGCCGAGGGAGTTGTCCTCGTAGCGGACCACGTCCACCTCGGGACCGAGCCACCACAGCAGGGTGTCGAAGACGTGCGAGGCGGTGTCGGTGAGCACGCCGCCGCCCGCGAGGCGCCGGTCGAACATCGACCAGGAGACCGGCTCGTGGGCGTAGGGGTGGCCCTCCGACCAGTCGACCCGCACCACGTCGCCGAGCTCGCCTCCGTCGATGAGCCGCTTGACCCAGGCGTACGCCGGGAACAGCCGACGCGGGTGGGCCATGGCGAGCACCGGGGCGCCCTCGGCCGCTGCGGTGGCGGCCAGCGCCTTCGCGTCCTCCACCGAGGTGGTCATCGGCTTCTCCAGCAGGACGTGCTTGCCGGCCGCCAGCAGCGCCTGGACGATCGGCGCGTGCAGCGTGTGCGGCGCCACGACGACCGCCGCGTCGAAGGCGTCGGCGGCTCCGGCCGGGTCGGTCGCGAGCACCACCCGGTCGGCGTCGGTGCCGCCGAGCTCCCGGTACAGGGCGAGGGCGTCCTCGGCCTGGCGCGGGTCGCGGTCGATGAGCGCGGTCAGCTGTACGTCGCCCTTGAGCGCGGGCAGGGCGGGCAGGTGGCAGCCGCGGGCGGCGGCGCCGCACCCGACGATGGCGAGGCGTACGGGAGGCATGGTTCTCTCCAGGGTTCGTCGGAATTCGGGGGTGGGGTGGGGCGGCCGGGCGCGCGGCCCGGAGCCGGTCACGGCGTGCCGGGCCCGGCGGGGTGGTGCACCCACACGTTCGGTTCCGTGTAGGTGCCGTGCCCGTCCGCGGCGACCCGCAGCGGTACGAGGGCTCCGGGCAAGGGGTGCTCGCCCGGTCCGGGCAGCGGGTGCCCGAGGAACTCCGCCCAGCGGGAAATAGGCTGACGGATCACCAGGGAGGCTCGTGCGATGCCGAGTTGGCGGGCTCCCAACTCCAGGTGGGTGCGCAGCCAGGGGTCGAAGCAGCGCCCGTCGGGCCGCCGCCAGGCCGCGTACTCGTCGATCGGGATCAGCGGGTAGAGCGGCTTGCGGGTGGGCCTGACCGGGATGATCACCCCGCGCGGGGCGTGCCGGGCGGCTCGCCGCCGGACCTCGGTGAGCAGCCGTTCGGCGTGGCCGGCCGCCCGGTGCGCGGGGTCCACGGAGACCGACAGCATGCACACGGCGTCCGGGCGGTCCGGCGGGGCCCGGTCCACCCCCCGCACCAGGACCTCGTCGCTGCCGGACGGCAGCGACGAGGGCGTGCCGTCCCAGTGGACCGGTAGGCCGTTGGCGGCCGCGACCAGGCGCCCGCCATCGTCCACCAGGCACAGCTGGTGCGCGGCGTAGCGGTCGTACATGCCGTGCCAGCGCCAATTGCCGGGGGACTCCCAGCTCATGAACGCGGGCATGTTGCTGGCGATCAGGGCGTCGACCTCGGGCAGCAGCCACGGATCGCGGGACAGGTCGGTGAGCGTGAGGGCCACCGGCGCGTCAGCCCAGGAGCCGGGTGGCGGCCGTGGCCCGCATCTCGCGGGAGCGGCGCAGGTCCGTCGTCACGCAGACCCGCTTCAGCCAGCGGTCGGTGCCGTCGTAGCGGGCCTGGAACGGCAGCCGGCCGTGCACGGCCCGGTGGTTGTCGATGAAGAGCACGTCGCCCTGGTCCGCGACCACTTCCCGCATCCCGGCGTCGACCACCTTGAACAGTGCGTCGTACGCCCGCCGGGCCTCGGTGTCGTCCTCGGGTACGGAGGTGAAGTACGGGTCGAGGCGCATGTACGGGTCCAGCCGAGAGCCGTAGAGCAGCGGGCCGAGCGGCCGCTCGTCGATCATGCGCTGAATGGTGGTGAACCGGGCCGCCTCCTCCTCGGAGGCGATCGTGTTGTTCTTCGGCAGGTGCGACTCGTCGGGCGCGATGTAGAACCGCGGCTCGAAGAGGATGTCGATGTCCTCGGCCGACAGGGAGGACAGGTCCAGCTCACCGACCGTGGTGGGCACGTGGTCGGGGTTGCGCAGCGCGCCGAGGATCAGGTAGTCGCTGCGGTAGGGGTGGAAGGCGTCCTCGGTGTGCCAGGTCAGCAGCTCCTTGCTGCCCATGCCGAGCTGGTCGTTCTCGTGCTGGCGGATCGGGAAGATGTCGTGCACGAGGTGCCCGTCCTGCTGTGTGGCCCAGCCGAAGGGCTCGCCGAGCAGCGCCGAGTACAGCATCAGCAGCAGCTCTTCGGGGAACTCCGGACCGGGCCGTCCGCGGCCCCGCCAGTGGTCGGGGGTGGGGCCGATGCGCAGCTGGTCGAAATCGTGACCGCGGATCACGGCGTGGCCGTGGCGGTCGGCCAGCTTGAAGTCGCGCAGGAAGTGCTGCACGCCTTCGGGCAGCCGGGCCGCGAGCCGCGGTAGGTCGCGCAGCAGCACGGAGTCGCCGAAGGACGGGTAGGACGACGCCAGTTCGAGGCCGAGTTCCGCGATGGAGGATGCCTCGTCGGCGGTCAGGGTGTAGCCGGGTGTGGACTGGTCGGTGAGGTTCGACATGCCAACTCTCGCTGAGTGGTCGGGGGATGGTTGCTGCTCGCGGGCGGCCGGAGCCGGGCCGCGGGCCCTCGGGTGGTACGGCTGCGCGGGACGGGGAGAGATGCCCTCCCGCCGGACAGGTGTTGGTCAGGGGTGGGCGACCGCGCGGCCGGCGAGCGCGTCGGCGAGGAGCCGGGGCGTCGGGGCCGTGAAGAGCGCGCTCGCCCTCAGCCCGGCGGCGGCGGCGGGCTGGGACTCGCGCAGGCGCGCGAGCAGGCGCAGGGCGAGCAGGGACTGCCCGCCGTGGTCGAAGAAGTTGTCGTCGGGGCCGAGACCGGGGGCGTCCAGGACCTCGCGGAAGAGGGCCAGCACCCCGTTCAGCGGCTCCTGCGCGATCCCCGGGGCTTCCGCGGTCGACGCTGCCGCCGGCGTGCCGGAGGTGGCGGAAGCCGCGGCCGCCCACGTGGCCAACCGCCGCTTGTCGACCTTGCCGTGCGGGTTCTTCGGCAGGACGGACACCCGGTACAGCACCCGCGGCACCGCCCAGTCGGGCAGCTGTGCCTCCAGCGGGGCCACGAGGGCGTCCCGGTCGGCGCCCGTGAGCCGGACGGCCTCGCCGGGCAGCGGCGCCGCCGCCGGGTCGGCCGGCACGGTGAACGCCCACAGGACGGTGCCGGTCTCCGGGTCGGGGAAGACCACGGCCTGGCCGACGCAGCCGCCCTCGCACAGGGCGCGCTCCACACGGGCCGGCTCCAGCCGGTGACCGCGGATCTTGACCTGGTCGTCGACCCGGCCGAGGAAGACCAGTTGCCCGTCCGGGCCGATCCGGCCCAGGTCCCCCGTGCGGTACAAGCGGGCGCCGGGTCGGGCGGCGTACGGGTCGGGCACGAACCGGATGGCGGTGGCCTCCTCGTCGTCGAGGAAGCCGCGGGCCAGCAGCGGACCACCGATGTGGATCTCCCCGGTCCCGCCGTCCGGGACCGGGCGGCCGTTCTGCCGAATGCTGATCTCCACGTCCTGCAGGGCGGTGCCGAGCGGCACCTCCTCGGCGTCGGAGGGCAGCAGACCGGTGTAGAAGGTGGAGCTGACGGTGCATTCGGTCAGCCCGTAGACGTGGGCGAGGGCGGCGGGCTGGCGTGCCTGCCAGCGCCGGTAGGGGGCCGGGTCCATCCGCTCGCCGCCCACCACCACGGTGCGCAGCGTCTTCGGTGTGGCCGCGCCGTTCCCGTCCAGCCAGCGGGCGTACTCCAGCCAGTACTGGGTGGACAGTTCGACCACGGTGATCCGAGTCCGGGCCAGCGCGATGTGCAGCTCCTCGGCGTCCAGCGCCCGGGTGTCCTCGCGGCACACCACGGCCGCGCCCGCGGCGAACGCGGGGAACACCTCCTCGATCAGCACGTCGAAGCCCAGCGAGGCCACCTGGAGCCAGCGGTCGTGCGCGGTCAGTTCCAGCCGGCTCGCGACCGCCGCGGCGAAGCGGCGCAGCGCGTCCCGCTCGACCACCGTGCCCTTGGGCCGGCCGGTGGAGCCGGAGGTGAACAGTACGTACGCCACGTCGGATCCGCCGGCCCGGCGCACCGGGCGCTCGGGCTCTGTGGCCGCGTCATCGGCGGGGCCGTGCGGTACGTGGGCCCCTTCGGGCGCGTGCGCCCCGTCGCCCAGCCACACCGCGGCGGCGGTGCGGGCGACCAGTGCCGTGCGGGCGGCGGGTGGCAGCCGGTCGTCCAGGACGGTGAATCCGGCGCCCGCCTTGAGCGCGGCCAGCATGCCGAGCACCGTACGGGCGGGGTCGCGGAAGGCCAGGCCCACCAGCTCTCCCGGGCCCGCGCCGCGCTCCGCGAGGAAGCCGGCCCAGGCGTCGGTGAGCCGGTCCGCGTCCCGGTAGGTCAGTACCCGGTGCGGGGTCACGAGGGCGGGCCCGTCAGCGTGTTCGCGGACCGAGTGCTCCCACAGGTCGAGCACGTCGGGCTCGGTCACGGCGTTCACCGTCCGGCCCTCCGCGCCAGCAGGAATTCCGACAGCCCTGCGAGACCGGCCCGGAAGCCCTCCTCCGGGCCGCCGAAGCCGAGCCGGGCGCCGTGCGGCGCGCCGAAGGCGGTGCCGGGTACCAGCAGGGTGCGGTGGCGGGCCAGCAGTTCCAGACAGAACCGTTCCACCGCCTCCGGTCCGGCCTCGGTCTCCTCCAGCTCCCGGAAGACGGGCAGGGCGCACACGCCGCCCTCCGGCGGGGTCCAGCGGATCAGTTCCTCGTGCCCGGCCATCCACTCCGTCAGGTGCGCGAGGTTGCGCCGGGCCTCGGCCGCCCGGCGGCCGATGAGCTCGTCGGCGTGCCGCATGGCACGCTCGGCGACCAGCTCGACCAAGGGGGAGAGGAAGAGCGTGGTCCGGTCGCGCAGCGGGAAGGTGGCGGTGATCAGCGCCTTCGGCGCGACGGCCCAGCCCACCCGCAGACCGGGCAGGCCGAAGGTCTTGGAGAAGGTGCCGTAGGACACCGTGTCGCCGCCCTCCGCACCGGGGTCCGCCAGCACCTCCCAGCGGTGGGCGATCTCGGCGGTGGCGGCGTCCCACACGAGCACGGCGCCGGTGGCCGCGGTGCGCTCCGTCAGCGCCTTGAGGCCCTGCGGGGACAGCGTGACGCCGCTGGGGTTGTGCGGGAAGTTGACGATCACCGCGGCGGTGCCGGGGGTGACCAGGTCGTCCAGCACTTCCGGGTCGATCTCGCCGTCGCGCACGGCCCGCGCCGGCAGTTCGAGGACGTCGCAGCCGCCCGCCCGCGGGTAGTGGCCCAGGGAGTGATAGATGCCCTGCTGGACGACGACCCGGTCGCCCGGGTGCAGTAGGGCGCTCAGCGTCAGCGCGATGGCCTCGCTGGACCCGTGCGTGACGAGGACCCGGTCGGCGTCGCCGCCGGCATAGCGGTCGGCGATGGCCTGGCGGATGCCGGCGCCGCCCTGCGAGACGCTGTCGTCCATGACGATGTCGTCGAGGTCGGCGGCCGGGATGCGGCACAGGTCGCGTATCTCGGCGAAGGTGTACGGGTGGACGCCGCTGGAGCTGATGTCGTGGATGTCCGGGCCGAGGTGCCGGCGGTACCACTCCTCCAGCACCGGAGGGTCTTCACGCCGTGGACGGAGACTGCTCATGCTGTGCAACTGTCCCTTCTCTACCCCTGACGGGCTTCCCGCCACCAGCGCTGCCCGGAGAGCGGGAGCGTGTCGATGGGGTCGTAGTAGTGGTAGGAGCCGCTGTGGGCGTCCGGGTCCGCCGCTTCCAGCGGGGTGAGGTAGCTCTTGCTCCAGTGCGACACCCCGAGCTCGCGGTCGTACGAGTCGGCCTGGTCCACCCACCGCTTGCCGGCCATCGGTACGTCGCAGACGATCCGCGGGGTGGAGAACCCCGGCAGGTAGCCCAGGATCTGATGTTGGATCAGCTGGGCCCGGTGCAGCGGTACCCGCCAGTGCTCGGCGTTCGGGATCATGTCGCACATGTAGAAGTAGTAGGGAGTGATGCCTGCGTGGTCGATGAGCGCGAAGCAGAGGTCGAGCAGGTCGTGCGCGTTGTCGTTGATCCCGCGCATCAGTACGCCCTGGTTGCGTACGTCGTGCAGACCGGCGCCCAGGAGGGCCCAGGAGGCCCGGGCCACTGCGGGCGTCACTTGCTGCGCGGCGTTGGCGTGGGTGTGCAGCGCGACGCGCACGCCGCGCGAGCGGGCCTTGCGGGCGATGCGTTCGACGCCCTGGAGCACGGGCGCGGAGTTCCAGTGCTGGGGCAGTCCGATCAGCCCCTTGCTGGCGAGGCGGATGTCGCGGACCGACTCGATGTCCAACAGTCCGTCCACGAAGCGCTCCAGCCGCGGCCAGGGCATGTTGGCCAGGTCGCCGCCGGACACCACCACGTCCCGGATGCCGGGGGAGGAGCGCAGGTGCTCCAGGATCCGCTCGGCCCGGTCGACGGGCTTGAGTTGGAGCCTGTTCTTGGTGACCTGGGGGGTGGAGTTGCCCACCAGGTCCATGCGGGTGCAGTGTCCGCAGTACTGCGGGCAGGTCGAGAGCAACTCGGCCAGCACCTTGGTGGGGTAGCGGTGGGTCAGTCCCTCCACCACCCACATGTCCTGCTCGTGCAGCGAGTCCCGGCTGGCCATCGGGTGCGAGGGCCACTGCGGGTGCCGGTCGGAGAACACCGGCAGCATGTAGCGGCGTACCGGGTCGTCGTAGAAGGCCTTGGTCAGCTCACCCGGGCGGGCCGCCGCGGCCTCCGGGGCGATGGTGTTGACCATCTGCGGCGGTAGCAGCACCGACATGGTGGCGCGGTGCAGCCTGTCCCGTTCCCAGTCCTCGTAGAACGTCTCGTCGAGCAGGTCGCCGACGACCGCGCGCAGTCCCTTCGCGTCCTTGACGCAGTGGGCGCGCTGCCACTGCGGGTCCGCCCACTCCGCCTCGGTGACCTCGCGCCATCCGGGGAAGCGCCGCCAGTCCGGTTCCACGAGCCGACTGCTCCGGTACTCGTAGACGTCCTGGAGTGCTGCCGGTTCCGTCTGGCCGCGTGCTGTGTCCACCACCCGCCACCCATTCCCGTCGGTTTCGGCCGTATCGCCTGACAGCAACCGATCTTGCAGAGCCCCGGCGTTGTACACGAGGGGCGGTTGTACGGGGCACTCGGGCCGAGTGCCCCTGTACAAAAGACCGCCGAAGGCGGATGGTTGTGCGGGCAACGAACGGGCGGGCACCCGCGCGGCGCGGCGTTCCGGGGCGGGAAGGGGAACGTCCGGGAAACGCTTGCGAACGGACGATACGGCGGTCTCGATCCGAGGAGTCTCATTCGGACGAACCGCCCTCCGCGTGGCCGGAAGCGTCGATTGCAGATTGATGGATATGTCAGTGGCATGTACCAATGTCCGAGAGATCCGGTGTGATGGTTTCCCGCCGCGCCCGGCGCGTCGGACCGGTTCTCGTGTCGGATCCGTACGCCGTTGACCAGGTTGTACGGCACGGGAGAGCCGGCGCTTCACCCGGCACCGTCGAACATTCAGGGGAGAGGCATGCCCAGGCCAGAGCGGTTGTTAGACCCCACAGCCGGACCGCTGGAGGAGTTCGCCCACACCTTGCGCGCTCTGCGCAAGCAGGCCGGGAACCCCTCCTACCGGATCATGGCGCAACGAGCCCACTACTCCGTGGCCACCCTCGCCGAGGCGGCCCGCGGACTGCACAAGCCCTCCCTGAAGGTGACGCTCGCCTACGTGGCCGCCTGCGAGGGCGATCCGGAAGCGTGGACCCGCCGCTGGTACCGCCTCAGCGCGGTCCTGGAAGGACGCGATGTCCCCGTCCGGGGCCAGCCGGGGAACGGCCTGCCCCCCACCCGGCCGACGGCCGGCCGCCGCCCCGGAGCGGGCGCTTCCGCCGCCGCGGCCCGACGGACCGAGCCGGGCGCCGCGGCCCGCGCCGTCGCCCCGCCCGTCGCCGCCGCGCGCCGCCCCGCCCAGAGCGCGCTGACCGCCGACGAGCGGGCCGAACTGCGGCGGCTGCGCCGCGAGGTCGAGCAACTGCGGCACGCCAACGCGGTGCTGAAGGCGGCGTCCGCGATTTTCGCCGCGGATCTCCGCACAAACTCCCAGGTCGTGTACAACCCGTCGGACCGACAAGATCCGTTGGCGTGACCGGACGCCGAGCGCCCCACGGGCCCGAGGCGGATCCGGCGGATGCCGACCGACCCTTGGGGACTGATCATGCGTGTGCTCGGAGTCAACGGCTGGCCCGGCGCCAGCCACGACGGTGCCGCCTGCCTCGTCGTGGACGGCGAGGTCATCGCCCTCGCCGAGGAGGAACGCTTCACCCGCAACAAGCACGCCTACGGTGAAGCGCCCCTCCACGCGGCCGCCCACTGCCTCGCGGAGGGCGGTCTCACCCTGGACGACATCGACGTGGTCGCCCACGGCTGGGACCTGCCGACCCTGTTCGCGGATCGCGGGCTGGACTGGTTCGACAGCGAAGCGGCCGCCCTCGAACACCTCCTGCCCAAGGCGCTCTTCCCGCGGACCCGCGACCCGCGGCTGACCTTCGTCAACCACCACATCGCGCACGCCGCCAGCGCCTACCACCTCTCCGGCCGGGACCGCGGCGCGATCCTCGTCCTGGACGGCCAGGGAGAGAACGAGAGCACCACCCTCGCCGTCGGCATCGACGGCGAGATCAAGACACTGCGCGCGCACACCCCGGGCTGGTCGCTGGGCTACTTCTACGCCGCCGTCTGCGAGTACGCCGGCCTCGGCGCCGACGCCGCGGGCAAGATGATGGGCTTGGCCTCCTACGGCACCCCCGGCGACCTGGGCTTCGGCGGCGCCTTCGGCTTCACCGACGAGGACTTCACCATCGGCGTCGTCCCTCCAAACCTGCGCTCCACGGGCACCACGGACGAGGAGACCGCCACCATCCGGTACTGGATGGAGCACCTGGAGAAGACCCTCCCCGAGACCCCCAACCGCCGGGTGCGCCGCTTCGACCCCCGCACCGGCCGCTACGCCAGGGTCACCGACCGGGACCCCTTCGAGTACCGCGACATCGCCGCCACCGCCCAGGCCGCGCTGGAGCGCGCCGTCATGGGTCTGGTCCGCGGCCTGCTCCGGGAGACCGGCGAGACCACGCTGCTGATCGCCGGTGGCGTCGGCTTCAACGCCACCCTCAACGGCAAGATCATGCGGATGCCCGAGGTCCACGACCTGTTCGTGCAGCCCCTCGCCGGCGATCAGGGCGTGTCGCTCGGCGCCGCGGTCTGGGTCGCCGCCCAGGAGGGCGACCGCATCCGGCCCATGGACGGCTCGGTCGCCTGGGGCCCGCAGTGGTCCCCCGACGAGATCCGCCGGATCCTGGACGCCTCCGGAACCTCCTACACCGAGCCCGCCGACATCGCCGCCGCCACCGCCGACGTACTGGCCGCGGGCGGGGTCTCGGGCTGGTTCCAGGGCCGTGCCGAGGGCGGCCCGCGCGCCCTGGGACACCGCAGCCTGGTCGCCGTACCCGACCCGGAGTCCACCCGCGACCGGGTCAACGTACGCATCAAGGACCGCGAGGCCTGGCGGCCGTTCGCGCCGAGCATGCAGGAGGAGGCCGCCGAGGCCCTGATCGGCACCGCCACCCCCCTGCCCTACATGATCGTCACCACACCCGTCACCGAGGCCGGCGCCGCGGCCATGCCCGCCGTCGTCCACAGCGACCGCACCACCCGCCCGCAGACCGTCTCGGCCGCGGTCGACCCGCTCTACCACCGCCTCATCGGCGCGGTCGGCGGGCACACCGGGACCCCGGTCATCATGAACACCTCCTTCAACGGCCGTGACGAGCCGGTCGTGTGCAGCCCCCGCGACGCCCTCGCCACCTTCCACCGGCTGCCGCTGGACGCCCTCGCCCTCGGCCCGTTCCTGATACGCCGTCCCGCCGGATTCCCGGGGGAGGCCGGCGCGTGACCGCCCCGGTACGGCAGCAGGGCGCCCCCGGCGCCCCGGGCCCCGAGGTCACGGACCCCGACGCCCGGGCCGGGGCCACCGCCCCCGGAGGTCCGCCCGAGGAGGAGATCCGCGCCCTGCTCGCGGGCTGGCTCGCTGAAGCCGTACTCGACCCCGGTGCCGACCCCACCGGCCCACTGATCGACCTCGGCGTGGACTCCCTCGACCTGATCCGCACCGCCCGCCGCATCGAGGCGTCCTTCGGCGTACGGGTACAGCTGCGCGAGATGTTCGCCCCCGGGCTGACCACCGCCGGGCTCGCCGCGCTCGTCGCCGGGCGGGCCGCCCTGCGCGGCGGGGCCGAGGCCGCCCCGCCCGGCGCCGCCCACGGGCCCGTCGTCCTCACCCCCTCCCAGGAGCAGGCGTGGGAGGAGCAGACCGGCGAGCGCGGCCAGTGGAACCAGGCCCTGCTCTTCACCACCAAACCGGGGATCGACCCCGGCCTGTTCGCCGAGGCCGTCCGCCGGCTCGTCGCCGGCCACGCCTCGCTCCGGCTGGCCGTCGAGGACCGCCCGGCCCGTCGCCCCCGGCAGCAGACCGCCGCTCTGGACACCGACGGTCCGCCCGGCGCCGCCCTCGGAGCAGCGCTCGACACCGTCGACGTCTCTGAGCTGGCCGACGCCGACCTCTCGGCCGCGGTCGCCCTGCGCTGCGCCGTCGAACAGCGCTCCCTGGACCCGGGCCGGGGCCGCGTGGCCCGATTCGTCCGCTTCGACGCGGGACCCGCCCGGGCCGGCCGGTTGCTGATCGTCATCCACCAGATCGCGATCGACATGGTGTCCTGGTCCGTCCTGCTCGCCGACCTGGAGGAGGTGTACACCGCTCTCGAACAGGGCCGCCACGACGTGTGGCCCACCGAGGGCACCGCCTACCCGGAGTGGGCGCGGGCCCTCGCTGCCCACGCCCGCACCCCCGAGGCGGAGGAGCAGGCGCAGTGGTGGACCGAGGTGGCTCGCACCCCCGCCACCCTGCCCCCGGACCACCCCGTGGCCGACCCGCGGGCCGTGAACACCGCCGCCACCGCGGCCATCCACCGCGAGGAGTTCCCCGCCGAGCTCACCGCGCGCCTGCGGACGGCGGCCCGCGCCCACCGCGCCCACGCCGGCGACCTCGTCCTGCACGCCCTGGGCGAGATCCTGGCCGAACGGCTCGGCGAACCCGCGGTCCGCGTGGACGTGCTGCGCCACGGCCGCGAGGAGACCGTCGGGGACACCCATCTGGCCCGCACCACCGGCTGGTTCACCACCACCGTCCCCGTCCGCCTGGATCTGGCCGCCGCCACCCCGGCCGAACGCCTGGCCACGACCGTGAGCCACCTCGCCGCCCTCCCCGGCGGCGGCGTGGGCCACGGCGCGCTCGCCCGGCACGGCCGGCCGCGGATCGCCGCCGTGCTGCGTGCCGCACCGCCCAGCGACGTCTCCTACGACTTCGAGGGCGACGACGCCGACACCCTGCCCCTGGGCACCCTCCTGCCGGACGTGGCCCCGGAACCGGTCGGAGACATCACCGCCCCGCACTGGACCCGCCCCCATGCCGTCGAGGTCATCGCCACCACGGAGGACGGGGCCCTGCGCGTCGAATGGTGGTACTCCACGGCCCTGCACGAGGAGGCGACCGTACGCGCGCTCGCCGCCCGCCACCGCCATGCCCTCGTCACCCTCGTGGACGCCCTGGCCGCCCCCGGCGCGCCGGACGCCGAGGCCCCCACCCGCTGACCGCCGCACGGACGGACCGGAAGACACCTGCCATGACCTTGCCCAGCATGCTGGACCCCTTCTTCGCCATCGCCCGCTCGGACCCGGACCGGCCCGCCGTCGTCGACAACGGCGTGACCGTCGGATACGGCCAGCTGGCCCGCTGGGCAGGGGCGGTCGCGGACCTCGTGGCCGCCCGCGGCCCGGCGGCCGGCCGACCGGTGGTGGCCGTCCAGACGCACCACAGCGTCCGCGACATCGCGGCGGTCCTCGGCGTCCTGGCCGCCGGCCGGGGCTACGTCCCCCTCGCCGACGAGCCGGTCGAGCACACCGAGGCAGCCCTGCGCGCACTCGGCTGTCGGGAGCTGGTCGCCACCGCCGAGTCCGGCCGGCTGCCCGCCGTCGACCGCGTCCTGCGGCCCAACTGGGGCCGCTCCAAAGCGCCCCTGCCCGAGGCCGGCGAGTCGGTCCGGCCGCAGGACCCGGCCTACGTCCTGTTCACCTCCGGCTCCACCGGCGCCCCCAAGGCGGCCGTCGTCCCGCACGGCGCCCTCCACGCGGTCCTGCCGCACCTGGGCCGGCAGTACGGGGTCGGCCCCGGCACGGTGGCGCTCAACTTCCACCGGGCGGACGGCGACACCAGCCTGGAGGAGATCCTGCCGACCCTGCTGGCCGGCGGGCTCGTCATCCTCGACGAGGACAGTGAGGCCGACCTCGACCGGGTCCTGACCGACCACGAGGTCACCCTCGTCAACCTGCCCGTCGACTACTGGCACCTCTACACCGGCCATCTGCTCGACACCGGCCGCGCCCTGCCCGGCTCCGTCGAGACCGTCGTGATCGGCGGCGAGGCCGTCCGGCCGGACATGCTGGAGCGCTGGCGGCGGCTCGGCGCCGACCACGTCGTCCTGCTCAACACCTACGGGTCCACCGAAACCGCGCTGGTCACCCATAGCGCCGTGCTCGCCGGCCCGGGTGCGGCCGCGGCATTCCCGGACGGTGTACCGATCGGTCGACCGCTGCCTTCCGTCCGGCAGGCCGTGGTGTCCAGGCCCGACGTGCCGCACGGGCCCGGCGAACTCCTCGTGGCCGGACCCCAACTGGCCACCGGGTACGTCGACGACCCCGAGCGCACCGCCGCCCGGTTCGTCGAAACCGACCCCGGCAGCGGCACCGACCGGTGGTACCGCACCGGAGACCTCGTCACCGAGGACGCCGAGGGTTCGCTCGTCTTCCACGGACGCATCGACCACCAGGTCAAAATCCGCGGGCATCGCGTGGACCTGCTGGACGTCGAAGGAGCCGTGGGGCGGCTTCCCGGCGTCACCGCCGTCGCCGCCGTGGCGCACGCCAAGGGCGAGCACACGGTCCTGGTCGCCTTCGTGGTCCTCGCGCCCGAAGCGACCGGGACGACCGACGGGACGGGGGTGACCGGGGGTCCCGGGGCAGTCGGCGTACGGGGCGTGCCGCGGGAACCGGACCCGGTGGCCGGCGGACAGCGCGCCGACGACGACGCCGCGGCCCTGCGCGAGCAACTGCGGGCCGCCGTCCCCGGCCCCCTCGTGCCCGACCGGATCGTCGCCGTGCCCGCGCTGGTGCACACGCGTACCGGGAAGGTCGACCGTGCGGGCACGAGGGACCGGTATCTGTGACCAACCGACTCTTCGACGCCTCGGTCGCCCCTGCCGCCGTCCCCGAGGCGCAGGCCGGCGGCCCCTGGGCCTACCTGTGGTGGCTGGCACGGATCCGTCCCCGGCCGCTGGTCCTCGCCGCTGTGCTCGGCGCCCTCTGGATGGTCCCCCTGGCGCTGATCCCGCTGGTCCTCGGGCGGGCCATCGACGAAGCCGGGCGCAACACCGGTCAGACCGGGCTCTACCTGTGGTCGCTGCTCGCCCTCGGCCTCGGCCTCCTCCAGGCCCTCGCCGGCGCCGGCCTCATCCAGGCCGCCGTCGGCGCCGAGGCCCACGCCCTGTCGGTCACGCACCGGGTGCTGATGCGGCAGGTCGTGCGGCTCGGCGCCACCCTGCGCGGCAAGGCCCGCTCAGGGGACGTGGCCGCCTCCGCCACGGCCGACGTGGAGAGCATCGGCAACGCCTTCGAGGTCGTCGGCCGCACCGTCGGGGCGGTGGTCGCCGCCGTGGTGGTGGCCGTCGCCCTCACCCTCACCTCGCCGGTCCTCGGGCTGGCCGTGCTCATCGGTGTCCCCGCCGCCGTCCTTGGGATCGGCCCCCTGCTGAGGCCCCTCCAAGAACGCGACGAAGCCCAGCGCGAGCAGATGGGCATCGCCACCTCCCAGGCCGGCGACATCGTGGCCGGGCTGCGCATCCTGCGCGGCATCGGCGGAGAGGCCGGCTTCGCCGAGCGCTTCCGGCGCACCAGCCAGCAGGTGCGCCGGGCCGGTGAGTCGGCCGGCCGGATGGAGGCCTGGCTCCAGGCGGCCGGAGTCCTCCTGCCGGGACTGGTCACCGTCGGCATCGTCTGGCTCGGCGCCCGTCTCGCCCTGAACGGCACTATCACCGCCGGTGAACTCGTCGCGTTCTACGGCGCCTCCGCCTTCCTCACCCTGCCGGTCAGCACGGCCACCGAAGCCGCCGAGACCCTCAGCCTCGCCAAGGTCGCGGCCGGCCGGGTCTGCAACCTGCTGCGGCTGGCCCCCGAGACCGTCCGCCCCGCCCATCCCGTTGCCCTGCCGCCCGGGGCCCTCGCACTGGCCGATGCGGACACCGGCCTGACCGCCGCCGCCGGCCGCCTCACCGTGGTCACCGCTCCCGCCGACCGTACGGGCGAGCTCGCCGACCGCCTCAGCCGCCCCGGCGCCCGCGGCGGCCCCTCGGCCGTCCGGCTCGGCGGGGTAGCCCTGGACCGGGCGGATCCCGAGGAGCTGTCGGCCAGGCTGCTGCGCTCCGGTCCGGCCGACGTCCTCTTCAGCGGCACCGTACGGGAGGAACTGACGGCCGGGTCCGCCCGCTCGCGGGAGGCCCTGGACCGGGCCCTGTTCGCCGCCGACGCCGCCGACGTCGTCGCTGCCCTGCCCGGCGGTCCGGAGGCCTGGCTGGACGAGGGAGGCCGCGCCCTGTCGGGCGGCCAACGCCAGCGGTTGATCCTCGCCCGCGCCCTGTTCGCGGCACCCGACCTGCTGATTCTGGAGGACCCCACCGCCTCGGTCGACGCCCACACCGAGGCCCGCATCGTCGACCGGGTCGCCGCCCTGCGCTCGGGTCGGACCACCGTGGTCCTCACCGACAGCCCACTGTGGCGAGCCGCCGCCGACCACGTGGTCCGCCTCGACGCGGAGTCCGCCCCCGGCGGCACCGACCGCCCGGCAGGAGTGCCCTCATGACCACCACCCCCACCCGCCTGGAAGCCGCCCCGGACCCCGTCGCCGCACCGTCCGGCGGCGGCAGGCTCCCGCTCGCCGGCCGGGCCGAGGTCCGCGCCTGGACCCGCGTCTTCCTCCGCGGCGAGGGCTGCCGACTGGCCGCGACCTTCCTGCTGTTCGCCGTGGCTCTGGTGGCGAGTCTGATCGGCCCCCGACTGCTGGGACACCTGGTCGAGTCGGTCAAGGACGGCACCACCACCGGCCGCGTCGACATGCTCGCCCTCGCCTTCGTCGCCATCCTGGTCGGCCATGCCCTCCTCGCCCGCGCCGCCCGCACCCGGGCCACGCTGCTCGGCGAACGCGTCCTCGCCCGCACCCGTGAGAACTTCGTCCGCCGAGTGCTCGGGCTTCCGCTGTCCGAGGTGGAGGCGGTCGGCACCGGCGATCTGCTCAGCCGCGCCACCACCGACGCCGACCGCCTGAACGAGAGCATCCGGCAGGCCGTCCCGCGCATCGCGCTGGCCGCCGTCACCCTGCTCTTCACCTTCGCGGCGATCCTGCTGACCTCACCGCTGCTCGCCCTCGGTCTGCTGGCCGGCGTACCCTTCGCCGTCCTCTCCACGGGGTGGTACCGGCCGCGCGCCACCCGCGCGTACGAGCTCCTCCTCGCGCAGGAGGCCGACGTGCTGGCCGTCACCCACGAGACCACACGCGGCGCCGCCACCGTCGAGGCCCTCGGGCTCGGTCCGCGCCAGCTCCGGCGGCACGGCACGGCGGTCGACCGGGTGGTGCGCACCCGGCAGCGCACCACGTGGCTGCAGACCATCTGGTTCCCGAGCCTGGACCTGGCCACCATGGTCCCGATGGCGCTCACCCTGCTCATCGGCGGACTCGCCTACCAGCGGGGCGAGGTCGGGCTGGCGGAGCTGACCGCGGTCGTGCTCTACGTCCAGGCCCTCGGCGAGCCGCTGAACGACCTCCTCACCTGGACCGACGAACTCCAGATCGGCAACGCCGCGCTGCGCCGGATCCTCGGCGTCGAGCGGTTGCCCCGCGAGGTGCCGCAGCCGCCGGCCCCCACCGACGGCCATGCCATCAGCCTCGAAGAGGTCCGCTTCGGGTACGGACCGGGCCGCGAGGTCCTCACCGGCATCGACCTCGACATCGCCGCCGGTGAACGACTGGTGGTCGTCGGTGCCTCCGGCGCGGGCAAGTCCACTCTCGGCAAGCTGCTCGCGGGCGTACACCACGCCACCCGGGGGACCGTGCGGATCGGCGGCGCCGACATCACCAGCCTGCCGGTGGGCCAGCTGAGGCGGGAGATCGTGCTCGTCACCCAGGAACAGCACGTGTTCACCGGGACGGTGAAGGACAACCTGCTGCTGGCCGACGGCGCCGAGCACGGTACCGAGGGCGGCGCCGAGCACGGCACCGGGCCGAGTGCGGTGGACGCGCGGCTGTGGAAGGCGCTGGAGACCGTCCTCCTCGCGGACTGGGTGCGCTCCCTGCCCGACGGCCTGAACAGCGAGATCGGGCCGGGCGCGGCCCTGGTGTCCCCCTCGCAGGCTCAGCAACTTGCCCTCGCCCGGCTGCTGTTGTCCGACCCCTGCGCGCTGGTCCTCGACGAGGCCACCGCCCTGCTGGATTCCACGGCGTCGCGCCGGGTGGAACGCTCGCTCGCCGCGCTCATCGAGGGCCGTACGGTCATCTCGATCGTGCACCGCCTGGACACGGTACGCGACGCGGACCGCATCGCGGTCATGGACGGCGGACGCATCGTCGAGCTCGGCAGCCACGACGAACTGCTGGCGGCCGGCGGTGCCTATGCCGCCCTGTGGCACTCCTGGGACGCGGCCCGCCAGGCCTGAGCCGCCCGGGCGGAGCGCCACCCGCCGGCGCGCCACTGCACGGGCACACTGGCGCGCCCTGACCGAAATGCCGGGTGACGCGGCCGCGGAGCGGCTTCACCCACCGGTGGGAGGGGCGACACCGCAGCCTCGGGTTTGTGACGCGCCGGGGAGGGCGGTCCCTCGTGTGCGCACGTCTTGCTCACCGGCCGGGTGAAGCGGGCGTTTTCATCGTTTCCCAGGGCCCGGCCGGTGGTGTTGTGGGTGCGTGAGCATCCTGATCAGTTCCCCGATAGCTGCCCCGCCGGACTCGGACGAGACGGAGACCTCCGGCATAGAGCTCGGCTGTACTTCCGGTGGCGACGTCCTGAGGGTGCGGCTCACGGGTGAGGTCGACCACTTCACTGCCGCGCCCCTGCGGATCACGCTGGCGGCGGCCGCCGTCTACGGCTACCGGCATGTCGAGCTCGACACCACTGCCGTCACCTTCTGCGACTCCGCGCTGCTCAGCGCCCTCTCCGGCTGGTGCAGCCGCGGCCGCACGTTGTCCCACACGGCCACATCCGCGACCGTCCACCGGCTCTTGGCCCTGGACCGCGATCTGGCCTTGCGGAAAGCCCCCTGCGCGCGGGGAGCAACCGGACGATGACGTTCGTTGTGATGACGACCGTGCCCCTTCTCCTCGCGCTCTTCCTGACGCTCAGGGAACCGAGACATCCCGCGCGCCGCCATCGCGCGAGCGGCAGAGCAAGCTGAGGCGCTCCTGAACGGGTGGCCCGTGCCCGCACTCGACGGGCACGGGCCACCCGGACCAGCCCTTCCCCCGCACCGGCGGGCAACGGCCGCCTGTCGGCCGTCACGGCCGACAGGGGGCCCGGATTCCCCTGAGCGCGGTGCCGGCTGTGCGGGACGGTTACACCATGCCGGTGACGGTGACCTTCACCGTCACCGGTGTGGCCGCTGCCGCTTCGGCGGCCGCCGCCCGTACGGCCCTGGCCGTACGGGCCGCCTGCTGTGGTGCGCGGACGACCACATCGACCTGCAGCCCGGCAACCGACCCCTGGGAGTCGAAGGTGATGCGCACCGCGGCCCCCGGTGCTCCGGGGCCACGGGCGGCGGACGGTCGGGTGCCCGCTGTGTGCAGGAAGCTGCGCAGGCCGGGGCGCAGGCATGCGACGCCCGGGACGGCGAGGACGGCTTCGGCGACGATCAGGGCGAGGTCCTTGGCCCGTTCGCTCTTCATGGCCCGGCCTCCTGTGACGGGTCGGAGGGTTCGTGGAGGTCGGTGACGGTGACGTGCAGGTCCGCGACGGCCAGGCCGAGTCGGTCCCGGGCGGCGCGGGCGAGGCTCTCGCGTACCGCACGGGTGGTGGCCTGCAGGTCGAGCCCGTAGGCGGCGGTGATGCCGAGGCGGACGGAGACGGGACCGCGTGCCGGGCTGGTGCGGCTGCCGGGCGGGGTGATGCGGCAACTGGCGGCCCGTACTCCGGGCACCTCCTCGGCGGCGGTGCGCAGGGTGCGGGCGGCCACGGATTCGTAGATCCAGCTGTCCTCGTCCGCCTCGCCCAGCGGCAGGTTGCGTCCCGGGCGCAGCTCCATGCGGACCGCGTCCATGACCCGCCGCACCACGGTGGCGGTGTCGATGTCGGCGGACGGTGCGGTGGTCGGGGGAAGGGCGGCGCGCAGGTGTTCCAGGTCCGCGACGGCCTGCCGGCAGTAGGTGCAGTCGGCGTTGTGGGGGTCGGTCTCCGCCGTGCCGGCCTGCTCCCACACGGTCGCCAGGTCCCGCCCGCAGGCGAGGAGTTCGAGGTCTTCGTCCTCGAACGGGTCGTGGGAATCGGGGGTGTTCATCGCCATGCGGCCATCGCCTCCGTCAGCATGCGGCGGGCCCTGAAGACGCGTGCGCGGGCCGCTTCGGGCCGGATCCCCACCGTGTGGGCGATCGTCTCGTAGGGCTGGCCCTCGATCTCCCGCAGCACCCAGCAGACCTTCTGTTCCGCGGAGAGTGCACCCATGGCCTGGGCGAGGTCGCGTACGGCCGCGTGCGACTCGGCGGCGCGGGCGGGCGAGGACTGGTGTTCGGGTGCCGCGGGCTCGGTGATGGTGTCGAGGTCGGCGGCGTGTCTGCGGGCCCGCAGCAGGTTCAGGCACCGGTTGGTGACGATGCGGTGCAGCCAGGTGCCGAACCCGGCCTCGCCCCGGTACTCGGGCAGGCTGCGCCAGGCGCTGACGAAGGCGTCCTGGACGGCGTCCTCGGCTTCGGACCGACTGCCCATGAGGCGTTCGGCGAGCTGCAGCACGGCCGGGGAGTGACGGTGTACCAGCACCTCGAACGCCTCCTCGTCCCCTTCCGCTGCCCGGACGGCCAACAGCCGGTCACCCGCCTCGGCCTCATCGTCGTCCGGACCCCACCGAGCGTTCAACACGAGCTCCTTCCAGCCTCCACTGCTTTGACACCGCCTGCCCGGCTTTCGTTACGCCGCACCGATCCGCACTGCTGTTCACCCGTTCACGGCAAAAGGTCCCGTAACGAACGGCGGTCTCGCGGTGTCAAAGGAGTACGAACCGCAGACGCACCAGTCCAGGGAGAAGCGATGACCGCACCGCAGGAGAAGACTCTGGCCCGCCCGGAACACGCCAACGGCACGGTGCCCGGGGCGGGCCGGACCGAAGTGAGCGAACCCGCAGGTACCCGCGGCAGGACGTCGATCGCGGACACCGTGGTGGTCAAGATCGCTGGACGGGCGGCCCGGGAGATCCCCGGTGTCCACGACATGGGCGGCGGCCTGTCCCGGACGCTCGGCGCCGTACGCGACCGGGTGCCCGGCGGGCGGCCCAACGTCGGACGCGGGGTGAAGGTCGAGGTCGGTGAACGCCAGGCCGCCATCGACGTGGAGCTGGTGCTGGAGTACGGCGTCCCGGCCCCCGACGTGGCCCGCGATGTCCGGGAGAACGTGATTGCCGCGGTGGAGCGCATCACCGGACTGGAGGTGGTGGAGGTGAACATCGCGATCACCGACGTCCACCTGCCCGGCGATGACGGGGACGACACCGCCGAGGCGCGGGTGTCCTGACGCCCGCACCTGGATCCGTCTGCGGACGGTACGGCACGTCGTCGATGAGGGAAGGGAAGACGGTCATGGGCAGGGACGTTCTCGGGATGGTGGTCGGGATGGCGTTGGGTTTCGCCGGCTGGTTCGGCGGCTTCGGCGCGTTCCTCTTGGTCGCAGCCCTGGGCGGGCTCGGCTACGCGGCCGGCCGCTACACCGAGCGGGGCGGGGATCTGCGTGATCTCCTGGTCGCCGAGCGCGGGCAGCGGTGAGCTCCGCCCAGCGGGGTGTCACCGTCGTGTCCGACCGGGTGGCGGCCAAGATCGCCCGGCAGGCCTGCGCCGAAATCGCCGTACCGGCCGGTGGGCACGTCCTTCGCAGCACCGCGAGCAGGACCGGACGTTCCGTGGGGGTGACCGTGGACGTGGACCTGCCGCTCACGCCGCCGGACGGCATCAACCGGATGGCCCACCTCCACGACCACCTGGTCGGGCGGACCCGGCACTTGACCGGTCTGGACGTCGCGCCCGCGTACATCCGGGTCCGTAAGCTCACCGCCGAACCGGGCCGCCCCGGCTCGGCGGCCGCCGTCCCGGCACCGTTCACGGGACGCCGGCCGTGGTCCCGACGCGGGACCGCCGCCGCAGGACTGGCTGCCGCCGCGGCGGTCGTGTCGGTCCTGCTGCTGTGGACCGTCTGCCACAGGTATGCCCCCGGCCTGCCCCCACCACCCTGGAAACAGGCGGAGGAACTGGCGCGCACGTCCGCAAGCCATTCCTTCGTGCGCCCGGCTGTGGCCCTCGCGGCGGCCGTCGCCGGGGGTTGGCTGATCCTCCTGGCGCTCACCCCCGGCCATCGGCGCACGTCGGCACTCGGATGCCCGCAGCCGGTCCCGGTCCTGGCCCGGATGACGCGGAAACACGCCGCCCGTAGGGTACTGGCGGCCGTCGCCGAAGTACCCGGACTGCGGGTGCGCAGCGTCCGCTTCACCACCCGCAAGATCACCGTACGGGCCCGAGCAGCCTTCGGCAGGCCTCCAGAACTCCGCCAGGCGACGGCCGAGGTCCTCTCGCGGACCGTCGAGTCCATGGGCCTGGCAGGGGAACCCGAGGTGCGGCTCGTGCTCATTGGCGCCCGGGAGGCACGTCCTGCGGGAACCGTTCGGCCTGGAGCGGAGGTCGCGGATGGGTAGCCGCACCGTGTTCAACCGGATGGTGCTCGCCGTCGCCGGCCTCGCCCTTCTCACTGCCGCGGCCGCCACGGCAGGCAGGGTCGAGAGCGAGGCCGCCGACGCCGCAGTCCGGCAGGTGCGGCAAGCGGGGCCCGGGCTGCTGATCCTCGTGTGCTTGCTGGCCCTCGCGGCCTCCCTGGTTCTGCTCACCGCACAGATCCCGCGGCGCGCTCCGCGCCGCCTGGGCCTTTTGGCGCCAGGCTGCCACCTGGACAGCGCGGCCGTCCGCCGTGCCGTCCGAACGGGATGCTCGGCCGTCCCAGGGATCGTGCGGGCCCGCTGCCGGCTGACCGGTCGTGGGCCCACGATGACCCTGGCCGTCACCCTCACCGTGGACAGCAGAGCCCACCCCGGTGAGGTCCTGGCCGCGGTGACGCACGGCGTCCTCACGCAGATTGCGGCCGTGCTCTCCCCCCGGCACCTGAAGACCCGCATCCGCGTGCGCGTCCAACGGCCCGGACCCCGTCGGGTGCTCTGACACAGCCTCTGCAGGCCTATGGCCCGCCCTCGGCGAACGACCAGGCCTTCTCCGGGGAGGAGGCCGTCGCCCGGCCCAACGAGGCGGCCGCCATCCGGCGGGAACGGATCACCATCGCCTCGAAACCGGTCGCTCGGCAGGCCCCCCGCTTCCCGGGCCGGAACCGACCCGTGCGGGGAGGAAGCCGGTGAAGCCGAGCCGCACCTGGCGGCTGTGCCCGCATGCCGGGCGGGCGGCAGGGTCACCCGACCGGGCCGTGGCGATCCAAGTCGTGATCAGCGGGATCGAATCGGCAGCGACCTGCCGGACCCGCGAGGATCCGCCTACTCTACGACCGCGATGGTGAAGGGCGCCTCGTTGTTGTCGGGAGTGCGGTCGTCGAGAGGAGCGACGATCTGTACCAGCCCACCGCTGAGGGTTCCGGATTCGGTGTCTTGGCCGATCCGGGCAGGGATCAGCACAGAGGCCGTCCTTTCCGGGGCGAGCCTTGCGGGCACGGTGCAGCGGACACGCCTGCCCCGGCTGCCGGGAAGAACGTGGCAGTTGTCCGGGTAGAACGGCGACTCCGCGGTGGTTCCCTCCGGCAACTGGACGTTCACGGTGAAGCGTGCCGTGGTCGTGGCGGGCCCCAGATTGGCGATCAGGGCGCGTACTGGCGCAAGGGCGCCGGGTGGGGCCGGGTCGGGGTCGCCGCTGATGACTTCGAGGTCGGAATTGAGGATGGCGGCGTCAGCGGTGGCAGGCAGGAGCCCCGCCATGGTCAGGGCACCGAGCGCCATCAGTGCTCGCCCGGCGCGGGTGGTCTTCCTCAGGGTCATGTGCGTGTGCTTTCCGGTGTCGGGGGAGGGGTGGTCGCCTCACCCTGAGCGGGTGTGACCACCAGTGCCTTCCCCGGTCCTCGCCTCCGCGGATTCACGCATCCCCGGGTCTTCACCCGATGGGACGCGCACCGGCAGCAGCCCACCGGCAGCCCAAGGGGGGGGCAGGAGACGCCGCGACCGGCGGGTGGTGCCGTCCGTCCGCCCACCGGTTCTCGGCACCTGGCGGATTTCCGCTCGGCCGGTCACCGGGCGGAGACCCGCCGTGCGAAGTCCCCCGCGATCACTGCGCCCGCGGCCATCGCCGGGAGGGTCGCCGCCGGGTCCGTCCACCTCCTGCTCGGCAGGGCTCGGACGACTGACCCTCGGGAGTGTGCGCCGCCGTCGACAGCGCACACCGCACCACGCCCCGTCCCGTGATCGGTTGGGCCCGTTACGGACTCACGCCCACATTTCCGTGGCCGCTGCATTCACCCCTTGACCGCATACACGAACAGGGGGAAGGGCAACGATGCGCCCCACGAATCCCACCGCTCCATCCGATCCCCGGGGCCGGCTTCCGTTGGAGCGGAAGAGGGGTGTGGAATCCGCGGAGCCGCGCGCCTGCCTGCGTCGTCCACGGGGCGCTGTTCCCTCCGTCGGTGTCGCCGTCGACCGCCTTGGCGGCCGTCTCCTCGGCGGTGGTTCTACGGGGCGGCCGTGAGGTACATGCCGCTCGCATCGCGGCCGCTGGTGTTGCGGCAGGACCAGTTGCCGTTCGGTTCGGCGTGGAGCAGCGTGAGGCAACGCCCGAGGGCCTGTTGGGCGAAGTAGTTGGGGTGGAAGGACTCCTCGATGGTGCCCTGGGTGCTGGAGCCGATGTCGAGGAAGCGGGCCCAGTCGCTGGTGGTCGCGGTCGGCGGGGTGTTCGGGGTGGCCATGCGGGTGGCCCTGGAGCAGACCTCCCGTCCCTGCAGCATGTCGCGCAGGTCGAGGAACTGGACGCCCTTGGCGGCAGCGACCTTGGAGATCTCGCGCGAGATCTGCGGGACGAGGCGGTCCCGGGCCCAGTCGGAGTCCAGGTTCCAGAACGGGCAGCCGCCGGTGCTGTAGCGGCTCCACCCGCTCTCCGGGTAGCGGTTTTCCGAACTGCGCGGTATAGGCGAGGGGTAGGACTGCAGGACGATCCGGTAGCTGTCGCCGGCGTATCCGGCCGTGGTCATCACCGCACGGATCTCGTCGATCGCCTGGCGCACTCCCGCCATCGCCCTGTCCATGCGGGCGTCGACGGCGTCCTGCTGGTCGTCATGGCAGTAGGACCACCAGAACAGGTAGTCCTGCACGCAGGTGGAGATGATGTCGGCGAACCCGAGGTCGTTCCCGCCGATCGACAGGGTGATCAACCGCACGTCGTACCGCTCGGCCACCGCGGCCAGCTGATCGGCCTGCGGTGCCTCGCCCTTGAGGGGCTGACCGCCGTGGGTCGCGCGCGGAACGTTGGCGGTGACGGCACCGGAGCAGGAGAGGTTGATCTGTTTCTCGGCGACGGTGGGCGCGCTGAGGACCTCCGAAACGTCGGAGCGGTCGCAGCCGTTGGCTGCGGACCCGCCGTAGATCCGGGCCGGGTCGTAGCCGCTTCCGGTCCAGGCCCGGTCGGTCCCCGCGCGGTCCTGGGCGTTGGTCAGGCTGTTGCCCTTCCAGCGGCCGGCTTCACCGGAGATGTAGCTGTCGCCGAGAGCGACCGAGGCCGTGGGCTTGGGATCCGGCGCGGGGGCGGCGCCGGCGGGTGGCGCCATGACGACGAGCGGCAGGGCGAGCGCAGCCGCGGTCAGCGGCGTGAGGAGGCGGAGTGTGCGACGGCTCGCGGGCAAGGCGAACTCCTCGGGGATGTGCCGGGCGGCGCGGCCCGGCGGGTGTGGGGGTGGTGCCGCCGTCGGGAAGATCCGCGACGACGGTCGCGTGCATGACAACCATGGGGATGCGCTGCTCTTCGACCGACGTGGGGACCGCCTTCGAAGACCACCGGTACGTGGTCCACTCCGGGCGGTCCCGTTGCGCGGCACGGGAAGGGTTCGGCACAGCGGGAGCGCAGGCACGTGCCCGCACGGCCTCGGCCGGGGCGCCCCGGGAGAAGCCGGTCGTGCTCCGGCCCCGGGGAGGCGTTCCGCGGAACGCCCAGGGGGCAGGACCGGATCCTGGCTCGGACCCGGAGGCACGGCACAGTCTGCGTCACGGACAGCGGGCCGCAGCAGCGCGTTACCACCCGTTTCACCCGGCCGACCCGACCGGGTGGAACTACGCACTCTGCCAGGGGGGCGCTTCGGCGGCCCGCCGCTCTCCGGCCGGATCGAGTCCGACGGCCCACGTGACGACCTGGACCCGGGAGGACAGGTCGAGTTTGGCCAGGATCCGCTGGACGTGGCCCTCGACGGTGCGCGGCGAGATGACCAGTCGGGCGGCAATCTGCTTGTCCGCCAACCCCTGGACGAGGAGCTCGACCACTTCCGTCTCGCGCCGGGTCAGCGGCGACGGCGGGCCGCCCTCCTTCGACGTGTCGGCGGGCTCCCATGCCAGGGCGGCTTCCACACCCCGTGCCAAGGGCATCTCCGCACCGGCACGCAGCGCGTCCTCCAGCGGTTGCGCGCCGAGGGCGCGCCGCAGCTGCTCCTCGCAGGCGCCGCGGTGCCGCAGCAGGCGGCCGAGCGCGGGCCGCGCGATACCGATCCGTCGCCACAGGGCCCTGACCATTCCCAACAAGACGGCACTGTGCCCCGCGGACCCGTCGGCCGCGGCGATCCAGGCAAGCAGCTCCAGTGACTGTGCGACGGCCAGCAGGTTGCGCTCCGGCTCTTCGGTGCGCAACGCGTCCTTGAGCGCGTCGACGGCCTCGCCCGTGTCCGACCGTAACCAGGCCTGGAGGCCGATCAGCCACAACGCGTAGCAGCGCGACCAGCGAGCACCGTGGCTGTCGCACAGAGCCAGGCTCTGGCGTGCCCGGTCGGCGGCATCAGGATGTCCGGTCAGGGAGCAGGCGACCGCGAGCAGGAAGAGGGTCGTCCACTGGTTGCCGTGGTCGCCTGCGGTCGCGTAGAGCTCCAGAGCCTCTTCGAGAGAGGCGACCGCGCCGCTCAGATCGTCCAGTAATAGAGCGCGCAGGCCGCTGAGTTGCCGCGCATGGGCCCGGATCGGCGCGTGGCCCAGGTCCTCGGAGACAGCCAGGCACTCGGCCATGCGGGTGGTGACGGTGGACGTGTCGCCCCGTAGCAGGGCAAGCCAGCAGTCGGCCCACAGGGCCTTGGCCCGCGCCGGAGTCGGAGCGGTGTGGCGGGCGAGAGCGCGTGCGAGCCAGTGCCGTTCCTCTTCCTGGCTGCCGCTGCCGAGGTGGTGGCTCCAGAGGGAGGCGACCAGTTCCAGGGCATCCTCTCCCTCACCCGGAGCGGTCAGCGCGAACTCGACGGCCGACCGCAGGTTGGCCTGGTCCCGGTGCAGGCGGGCGAACCAGGCGCTCTGCCGGGGGCTGAACCAGTCCGTCTCGCCGTCCGCGACGAGGCTGCGGTAGTGATCGAGGTGGCGTCGACGGGTCTGTGTTTCACGGCCGTCCGCACGCAGTCGGCCGAGGCCGTAGCAGCGAATGGTCTCCAGCATGCGGTAGCGGGCTTCATCCGGATGGTCCTCCCGGATCAGCAGGGATTTGTCGACCAGCGCCGCGAGGGTGGTGAGCGTGTGGTGGCGCGCGGGGCCGGCCACGGAACACACCGCCTCCACCGCACAGAGCCCGAACCCGCCGTGGAAGACGCACAGTTCGGTCCACATGCGGCGTTCGTCGGGGGTGCAGAGCTGAAAGCTCCAGTCGATCGCGTCGTGGAGCGTCCGGTGCCTGGCGGAGCCGGTGGGGGCCGACCGCGCGGGCAGACGGGTGCACTGGTCGAGGCGGTCGAGGATCTGCCGGACCGGCAGGACGCGCAACCAGGCGGCGGCGAGTTCGATGGCCAGCGGGATGCCGTCGAGCCTGGAGCAGAGCAGCCCGGCCGCCGTCCAGTCGTCGTGGTGGCGCGGGAATCCTCCGGACGCTGCCGCCGCACGCTCGGCGAAGAGCTGCACGGAGGCGTACCGGGGCAGGGAATCGGGCGCGGGCAACCGGTCCGGGTCGGGGGTGGCCAGCGGACGCAGGTCCAGGATGTGCTCCCCGTACACCCCCAACTGGTGTCGGCTGGTCGCCAGGACCCTCAGGTCCGGGGCTGCCGCGAGCAGGGCGCCGACCAGCGGTGCGCAGTGGGCGGCGAGATGTTCGCAGTTGTCGAGGAACAGGAGCAGGTGGCGGTCGGCGAGGTACTCGGTCAAAGAGCCCTCCCGGCCGGCGTCCGGGCACCGGAGATCCAGGGCCTGGGCGATGACCTGTACGAGAAGGGAGCCGTCCCGGACGAGTGAGAGGTCCACCGGACAGACCCCGTGCGGGTAGGACGACTGGAGGTCGCGCGCTGCCCGGCGGGCGACACGGGTCTTGCCGATGCCGGCGGTCCCCGTCACGGTCAGCAGGCGTGTCCGTGTCAGGAGCAGGCGGGCCAGGGCCAGGTCATGGCTCCGTCCCACGAGGCTCGTCGTTTCCGCGGGGATGCCGCGGTCAACCGATCGGTCTGGAAGCATGGCTCATGACAACCCGCCGGTCGGCATCATGCCACCACTGCGGGGAAAGACGGCCGACAGCGGAGCGGGCGCCGGCTTCCCGCACCGGGCCCGGGACGGGAGCCACACCCACCGGCGCACCCGTGCCGGGGCACCCGCCGGGATGCCGCACGCGCGTCGGTCCGGGCCAGGGCACAGACTGGTGGGGTGGGCACCGTGGATGTGATCGAGCTCAGGGGACTGACCAAGCGCTACGGAACGGTGGTCGGGGTGGAGGACCTCACCCTCGGCATCGGCCCCGGCGAGGTGTTCGGCTTCCTCGGGCCGAACGGGGCGGGGAAGACCACGACGCTCAGGTGCCTGACGGGATTCCTGCGTCCGACCGCCGGGCACGTCAGGGTGCTGGGGATGGACCCGCTCGGAGATCACCGCCGGGTGGCTCGGGAACTCGGCTACCTCCCGGGCGAGCTGCGGCTGTACCCGGAGCTCACCGGAGCACAGACCCTCGACCTCCTGTGCGCGCTCCAGGGCCGTCCGTGCTCCCGGCGAGCGGAACTGTGCGAGCGGCTGGGCCTGACGCCCGCGGTCCTGCGGCGCACGGTGGGCGGGTACTCGCGCGGCATGAAGCAGAAGCTGGGCCTGGTGCAGGCGCTGCAGCACGATCCGCGGCTGGTGGTCCTCGACGAGCCGACCGAGGGGCTGGACCCCCTGGTGCAGCAGACCTTCTTCGAGCTGATGGAGGAGGCCGCGGCCGACGGCCGTACCGTGTTGTTGTCCAGCCACGTGCTGCCGGAGGTGCAGCGGGCCTGCGGACGCGTGGCGATCGTCCGGGACGGACGCCTGGTCACGGTGGAGAGCGTGGCTGCCCTCCGCGAGGCGCGGGCACGCCGGATCCGGCTGGCCTTCGACGACGGGAGAGGGGCGCGCCCGCTCGGGAGCGCGGACCGGTGGGTGCTGGGTTGGGAGGGCGACCGGGTGGAGCTCCTCGTCCCCCCGAGCGAAGTGGTGGAAGCCCTGCGTGCCCTGCTGGCCTCGGGAGTGGCCGACGTCATCGTGGAGGAGGCGGGGCTGGACGAGGCGTTCCTGGACCTCTACCGCAAGGGCAGCGCCGAGGGGGCCGCGCCGTGACGACGCGGTGGCCCCTGCTGTGGCTGGCGCTGCACCGGCGCCGGCGGATGCTGCTGGCCCTCCTGGCCGGGATGGTCGTCTTCGAGGCCCTGATCGTGGTGGTGGCGAACACCATCGCGCCGGGGCAGCTGTTCTCGGCGGGGGGCAAGGGTCCGCCATCGGCGTACCGGGCGTTCAGCGGGTCGGGCGGTGCCGTTTCGATCGCCAGCTATCCCGGGCTGCTCGGGGCCGGACTGGTGCATCCGTTCTGGATCGCCATGCAGTTGACCGCGATCGGGGCGCTGGCCGCGGCCGCGGTGGCGGCCGACGTGGAATCCGGGACGATCGAGCTGGTCATGGTGCGCCCGGTGAGCCGCAGCCGACTCCTCGCCGAGCGGACGGCCGCCGTGGTGATCGCCGCCTTCGCCCTCAACGCCGCGGCGACGCTGACGGTCGCGGCGGGCGTCTGGCTGTCGCCGGACATCCACCGGGACGTGCCGCTGGGCGGTGTTTTCGCCGCGGGGCTGATGGGCTTCGGCTTCGCACTGTGCCTGGCCGGACCGGCGCTGGCGGTGTCGGCGTGGGGGAGCCGGCGCGCCCAGGTGATCGGTGCGACGATCGCCTTCGGCGCGGTCGGTTTCGCGGTGAACTTCATCGCGCTGGCCTGGTCCGCGGCGGCGCCCCTGCGGTTCGTCAGCCCCTTCCACTACTACACGCCGGGTGACGCGCTGGCACAGGGCCACCCGCTGTGGGCGCAGCTGGGAGTCCTGGTCGGAGTCGGAGTGGTGGGATTCGCCCTGGGCCACGTGTTGCTGAAGAGGCGGGACCTGGCTCCCTAGTCGGTGTCTGGGGTGTCCGCGGTGCGTGCGGTGCGTGCGGTGCGTGGGGCAGGGTCCGTATCGCCCCGGTCAGCGGACCAGGACGGCCTCCCCGGGCTTGGGCACGACGGCCGTCCAGCCCAGCTCGCGGTCGATGCGGTCCCGGAGCGTCTCGGCGGCCGTCTCCTCACCGTGGACGAGGTAGGTGGTGTGCGGTGGCGGTGCGGAGCGCAGCCAGTCGATGATCTGGTCGGCATCCGCGTGGGCGGAGAAGTGGGGTACGTCGGCCACCTCGGCGCGTACGGGAACGTACTCGCCGAACATCTTCAGCGTGCGGGCGCCGTCGACGAGGTCACGCGCCCGGGTGCCGGCGGCCGCGAAGCCGACGATGACGACGGCGTTGCGGCGGTCAGGCAGGAGCCGGTGCAGGTGGTGCAGGACCCGGCCGCCGGTGGCCATGCCGGCGGAGGAGACGATGACCGCGGGGCCCGTGGTGCTGTTGATGTCGATGGACTCCTGGACGGTACGGGCGGCCAGGAAGGGCTCCGGGCTGAGCGCCGCCTCGCCCTGGGCCAGGATCTCGGGCCGCAGCTCGGGAGCGCGGGAGCGCAGGGCGGCGCGGTACACGTCCAGGGCGGCCAGCGCCATGGGGCTGTCCACGTACACCGGTACGCTCCGCGGCAGCGTGCCCTCCCGGCGCAGCGCGGCCAGCTCGTGCAGGACCACCTCGGTCCGGTCGATCGCGAACGCCGGGATGACCACGGTCCCGCCCCGCGCCAGCGTGCGGGTGATCACGCCGGCGAACTCGCGCCGAGCCGTCTCGTGGTCGTGGTGGCGGTCGCCGTAGGTGGACTCCAGCAGCAGCACGTCGGCACCGGTGAACGGCTCCGGAGGCAGCAGCAGGGGGTGTCCGGGGCGGCCGAGGTCGCCACTGACGGCCAGGGTGTGGCCGTCCTCCAGCGTGAGGCGGGCCCAGGCGGAACCGAGGATGTGCCCCCCGTGGTGCAGCCGCAGCTTCGTTCCGGCCATGATCTCGACTTCGCCGCCGACTTCGACCGGGTCGAAGAACTTCAAGGTGTTCTCGACGTCCGTGTCGTCGTAGAGCGGTTTTGCGGGGCGGTGCTTGGACCAGCCGTGGCTGTTGGCGTGCTCGGCGGCCTCCATCTGGAGGCGCGCGCTGTCGCGGAGCACGATCTCGGCGAGGCGGGCCGTTCCGGGGGTGCTGAGGATCGGACCGCGGAAGCCGTGACGGACCAGCCGCGGCAAGTAGCCGCAGTGGTCCAGGTGGGCGTGCGTCACCACGACGGCGCGGAGGTCCGCGGCATCGAATCCGGGCTTGTCCCAGTTGCGCCGGCGCAGATCCGCGAAACCCTGGAAGAGCCCGCAGTCGACCAGGACGCGGGCGTGGTCGCTCTCGACGAGGAACTTGCTACCGGTGACCGTGCGTACCGCACCGAGCAACCGCAGGAGTGCGGGTCTGGGCGACGCGGCAGCGGGGCGCGGGGCTGTCCCGGACATGACCCGCCCTCCCTTCGGTGAGGGGGTCCGGTTTCCACCATGGCACCGCGCGCACGGACGTGCAGGGGGCCGACAGGCCCGTCCAGGGGCCCGACCGGCCCATGTGCGGGCGGTCGGGCCCGGCCCAGCCTGGCGGTGAAAACTCCCGAGGCACGTGAGTCAGGAGGACAGTGTCGTGAAGGCAGTCGTCTTCCAGGACTCCGGACGGACCGCAGCCGACGCGGTCGTCCGCGCCGAAGCCGTCACCGTGCGCGGCCGGGTCCTGAACGGGGACGTCGGCCCGAGGCCCCCGCCGTCGTGGCCGGCACGGGACGCATCGGACGGGCACCCACCGTGACCACCGGTCTCCCCGGCCGCAGCACGCGCTGCGACGGTCCGGGCCACCCCACACAACTGCGACTCCGAGAGGACGGGAAGACGATGAGCAGAACCCAGCACGGGCCGGGTGCCGCGGAGGCGCCGGCCGGACGTACCGACCTCGGGCGGCGGATCGCCCTGCGCCGTGAGGAACTCGGCCTCACCCGGGACGAACTGGGCGAGCGCTGCGGGGCTGACGGCGCCTACATCACCTACCTGGAGGAGCACGCGGCAGCGCCGGCGATCGGCTCCCTCCTGCGACTCGCCGATGCGCTGGGGACGACCGCCGCCGAACTCTCGGGCGCGACGACGGAATTCCCGCCGGGTCGGGGGACGGCCATGTCGGATGCCAGGCTGGTCGAGTTGTCCGAGGGCGAGTGCCGGCGGCTGCTGTCCACGCACGGTGTGGGCAGGGTCGCCGTCTTCACGCCGGAGGGCCCGGCCATACTTCCGGTCAACTACGTCGTGGCGGGCCGCGACATCGCGTTCCGGACCTCGGGCGAGGCGGTGCTCGCGCGGGCCGCCGGCACCGAGGTGGCCTTCGAGGTCGACCATGTGGACGACGTCACGCGCCTGGGCTGGAGCGTCCTGGCCGTGGGCGAGGCGGAGGGGGTCACGGATGCGGAGGAGCTCGCCCGGCTCGACGCCGTCGCGTACTCCCTGCCCTGGGCCGGCGGTCCGCGGACCCACTGGATGAAGGTCACCGCGATCCGGATCACCGGGCGCCGGGTGGTCAGGCAGTGAGCGGGCAGCGAAACATCCGGATCCGGTCCCGCCCGAAGCAGCCCATCGAGCCCGCGCCGCCGGACCTGCGCACCCCGTCCGGCCGCCCGCTCCCGTATTGAGCCCGGAGGTCGTCATGGCAAGCACCCGGCGTGTCGTCCCGTTCGCGGAGATCGGCCGGCAGGACGTCGGCAGTGTGGGGGGCAAGAACGCCTCACTGGGGGAGATGACGGCCCACCTGGCCGGTGCCGGCGTGCGCGTGCCCCCCGGGTTCGCGACGACGGCCGACGCGTACGGAGAGCTGCTCGACGGGCACGGACTGCGGGGGCGGATCGAGGAGCAGATCGCGCGCCTGCGCGAAGGCGACGCGCTCGACGAGGTCGGGGCAGCGATCCGGTCGATGACCCTCGCCGAGCCGCTGCCCCCGGCGCTGCGGGCCGAGATCGTCGCGGCCTACGAGCAGCTGGGGCGCGACGAAGGCAGGGAGGATCCGGAGGTCGCCGTACGCAGCAGTGCCACCGCCGAGGACCTGCCGGAGGCGAGCTTCGCCGGCCAGCAGGAGACGTACCTGAACGTGCGCGGGGCAGCCCGGCTGCTGGAGTCGGTGCACCGCTGCTACGCCTCCCTGTACACCGACCGTGCCATCGACTACCGGGAGCGGATGGGCTTCGACCACCTCCAGGTCGCCCTCTCCGTCGGTGTCCAGGCCATGGTCCGGTCGGACCTGGCCGGAGCCGGGGTGATCTTCACCCTCGACCCGGAGAGCGGATTCCCCGAGGTCGTCGTCATCAGTGCGGCGTACGGACTGGGGGAGACGGTCGTCAGCGGGCAGGTCGACCCCGATGAATACACCGTCTTCAAGCCGAGCCTGAAGGCCCCCCGGCTGGACCCGCTGATCGACGTCCGCGTCGGGGCGAAGCGGCGGAAGGCGGTCTACGCCGAACACGGCCTGACCCGGACCGTCGACACCACTGCCGAGGAGCGCTCGCAGCGGGTGCTGACCGACGCCGAGGTACGGCTCCTCGCCGAGTGGGCACTGGCGGTCGAAGGACACTACGGCTGCCCCATGGACCTGGAATGGGCCAAGGACGGCCTCACCGGAGAGCTGTGGATCGTGCAGGCCCGGCCCGAGACCGTGCAGTCCCGTCGTGCCGCCTCCACCCTGCGCCGTTGCCGCCTGACGGCCGTGCCCGACGCCCCCGTCGTGGACGGCATCGCCGTCGGCGAAGCCATCGGCAGCGGGCCGGTCGTCGTCCTGGACTCGCCCGTCGATCTCGACCGCTTCCCCGCCGGCGGGGTGCTCGTCACCGGCATCACCGACCCGGACTGGGAACCGATCATGAAGCGGGCCTCCGCCGTCGTCACCGACCACGGCGGCCGTACCTCCCACGCCGCGATCGTCAGCCGCGAACTCGCAGTCCCCGCCGTCGTCGGCACCGGCCGTGCGACCGACGCCCTGCACGACGGTCAAAAGGTGACGGTCTCCTGCGCCGAAGGCGCACGCGGCATGGTCTATGACGGGCTTCTCGCCTACGAGGAGACCGAGACCGACCTCGCGGACATCCCCGCCACCCGGACACGCGTCATGCTCAACCTCGCCGATCCCTCCGCGGCCTTCCGGTGGTGGCGCCTGCCCGCCGACGGCGTCGGCCTGGCCCGGCTGGAGTTCATCGTGGCGCACCAGGTCAAGGTCCACCCCATGGCCCTGCTGCACCCCGAACGCCTGGACGCCGCCGACCGTGCCGCCGTCGACCGGCTGACACGGGGACACCTCGACCGCACGCGGTACTTCAGTGACCGCCTGGCGTACGGTATCGCCCGGATCGCCGCCTCCCGGTGGCCCGCCCCGGTCGTCGTACGGACCAGCGACTTCAAGACGAACGAGTACGCGCGCCTGGTCGGCGGCGGGCCGTTCGAACCGGCCGAGGCCAACCCGATGATCGGCTGGCGCGGCGCGAGCCGCTACTACAGCGACGGATACCGGGAGGGCTTCGCCCTCGAATGCCGGGCCCTGCGCCGGGTCCGCGACGAGATGGGCCTGACCAACGTCATCGTCATGATTCCCTTCTGCCGGAGCCTCGACGAGGCCGACCGGGTGCTGGGCGTCATGGCGGAGGAGGGCCTCCGGCGCGGGGAGAACGGGCTGAAGGTCTACGTCATGGCGGAGATCCCGGCCAACGTCATCCTGGCCCGGGAATTCGCCGCACGCTTCGACGGCTTCTCCATCGGCAGCAACGACCTGACCCAGCTCACCCTGGGCGTCGACCGCGACTCCGAAGCCCTCGCCCACGTCTTCGACGAGACCGATCCGGCGGTCACCCGGAGCATCGAAACCCTCGTCCACCGCGCCCGGGCCGCCGGCCGCCCCGTCGGCCTCTGCGGCCAGCGTCCCAGCGACGACCCCGCCTTCACCGAGTTCCTGGTCGGGGCCGGGGTCGACTCCATCTCCGTGGCCCCGGACAGCTTCGCCGCCGTCAAGCAGCACGTCGCCGCCGCCGAACCGGCCCAGGGAGGGCCGAACGGCCCCATCGGGGACCCGATGGTCTCAAGCGGCGCAGCCTCCCCCTCGGGACAGTGAAGGGAGACGACGCATGAAGGCGCTGACCGGGCGCCGGAACGGAGCACACCATGTCAGCAACGCACCTGGAGCGCAGGCGCAGCCCGTTCCCCGACTTCAGGGACTGGTTCGGCACCGACTTCCCCCGGTTCCCGCTGTGGCGGTCCTCGTTCGACACCCTCCCGATCCCGATCGAGGTGACCAACAAGGAGGGCCGGTACACGCTGCGCGCCGAACTTCCCGGGATGGACCCCGACCGGGACATCCGGATCACGGTCGAGGGAGACACCCTCACCGTCAGCGCCGAGCACACCGAGAGCAAGGAGGAGAAGGACCACTCGGAGTTCCGCTACGGCTCCTTCCAGAGGACGGTCCGGCTGCCCGGGCCGATCCCCTCCGACGACGTCGAGGCGGCGTACGAGGACGGCATCCTCACCGTGCGCGTGCCCATGCCGGCCGCGCCCGAGGAGTCCAGGCGCAGCATCCCCGTCCGACGTACCGCGGCAGACGGCAAGGGAGAGTCGTCATGACGTCCAAGCGTGTCCTCGTCGCCTACGGCACCAAGCACGGTGCCACCGCCGGCATCGCCTCCGAGATCGGCCAGACCCTGCGTGAGGACGGCCTCGACGCCGTCGTGGTCCCGGCCGACGACGTGGAGGACGTCCGCGGCTACGACGCCGTGGTGCTCGGCGGCGCCCTGTACGCGGGACACTGGAGCGGGAAGGCCAGGCGTTGCGCCGAGCGCAACGCCGGTGATCTCCAGCACCGCCCGGTCTACCTGTTCAGCAGCGGCCCGGTCGACCGTTCCGCCGAGACGCACGACATTGCGCCGGTGCCCGCGGTGGCCCGGGAGATGGAGCGCCTCGGTGCACGCGAGCACGTCACCTTCGGCGGCAGCGTCACGGCCAGTACCCCGGGGTTCATCGCCCGGGCCATGGTCCGGGCGGGGAAGGGAGGAGACTTCCGCAATCCCGAACGGATTCGGACGTGGGCCCACCACATCAGCGCCGAACTCGCCGCTCCCCACTGAGCGGCCGGACGGCGTCCGAGCGCGGAGGTGCACGATGCCCGAGGCAGGCACACCCGGAGACGGGCCCGCACGAGCGCGTCCGGCGACGGGCGGCCGGGTCCGCCGACTGCTCGGCGGACGCGCGAACGCGCTGCGCCGTCCGGTCGACCGGACCCGGCGCCGGTGGCACATCGCCTTCGTGCTGTCCTTCCTGATCGCCCTGTCCTGCGGCGTCGCCGTGGCCACGGCCGTCCACGACGCGGAAGACCGGACGGCGCGGGAAGCCGCCCGCCATCGCCACCGGATCGAAGCGACGACGGTAGGCGCTGCGGAGCACACCGTCTCCGACCGCTCCGGCACCGCCTCTGGGACGGTTGCGCCGGCCGTCTGGCAGTACCCGGCCGCCCAACGGCACACCGGGACGGTCTCCGTTCCGCCGGGCACACCGCCAGGCCGGACGGTCACGGTCTGGGTCGATGACGCGGGCATGGAAGCGAAGCCCCCGGCGTCCCGCGCCCAGCGCGTCTTCACGGCCGCGGTCGCCGGAGCCGGCTCCTTCGGCGTGCTCGTCCTTGCCTCGGGGGCAACGGTCCGCCTGCGCCTGCTCCTCGCCGATGCCCGCAGCCTGGCCGGGTGGGAGCACGAGTGGGAGGCCGTGGAGCCACGCTGGTCCGGCCGGCTGCGGCGCGAGCAGGGCCCCGGCGATGACTGAGCCGGCCGGCCGGCCCCGCTTTCCGGCCGATGGTCCGCCCCCGAGCCCCGACCCTCTCGAACCGCTGCCGCTCCTGCGGCGCGAACTCGGTACCGGGCCGAGCGGACTGTCCGCACGCGAGGCGGCCCGCCGCCTCGCCGTGTACGGCCCCAACGAGGTCCACCGCAAGGCCCGTACCTCCCTGGGCCGCGAACTCGTCCGCCAGCTCGTCCACCCGCTCGCCCTGCTGCTCTGGGCGGCTGCCGCACTGGCCTTCGTGGCGGACACGCCCGTCCTCGGCTGCGCCATCGTCGCCGTGGTCGTCGTCAACGCCGCCTTCGCGCTCCTGCAGGAGCGCCAGGCGGAGCAGGCGGTGGAGACCCTGGCCCGGTATCTGCCCGAGCGCGCATGGGTGATCCGCGACGGACAACCGTCGGCCGTCGAGTCGCGCGAGCTCGTGCCAGGCGACCTCATCGTCCTCGACGAGGGTGCCAAAGTGCCCGCCGACGCGCGCCTGACCGACGGCGGCATCGAGGTCGACCTGTCGATGCTGACCGGGGAGTCCGCCCCCGCCGAACGCGTCGCCGGCCCCGGCCTCGCAGGGGCACCGCCGCTTCAGGAGCCGAACCTCGTCTTCAGCGGTACGACCTGCACCGAAGGGCAGGCCAGGGCAATCGTGTTCGCCACGGGCGGCCACACCGAGCTGGGACGGATCGCGGCGCTCAGCCAGCGCACCCGGCGCGACCCCAGCCCCCTGGAACGGCAGGTCAAGAAGGTCGCCTGGCTGATCGCCGCGGTCGCGGGCGCCATGGGCGTGGTGTTCCTCCTGGCAGGGATGGCCGTGGGACTCCCGCTGACCGACTCGCTGGTCTTCGCCATCGGCCTGCTGGTGGCCAATGTGCCCGAGGGCCTGCTGCCGATCATCACCCTCGCCCTCGCCGTCGGGGTACGGTCCCTCGCCCGCCAGGGAGCCGTGGTCAAGCGGCTGAGCGCCGTGGAGACGCTCGGGTCCACCAACGTGATCTGCACCGACAAGACCGGCACCCTCACCCGCAACCGCATGCGGCTCCAGACCGTGTGGACACCTGGACACGGTACGGACGACGGTCCCTGGGCAGCCGAACTCGCCCGCGCCGGTGCCCTGTGCACCACGGTCACGCGGGATGCCGAGGGTCACCTGCACGGCGATCCGACCGAGGTGGCCCTGGTCGAGGGAGCTGCCGCCCGCGGCGCCCCAGTCGACCTCGCCGACCGGGACTCCGGCCGTCGGGCGGTCTTCCGGTTCGACCCCCGGCTGCGCCTGATGTCCGTCGTGCAGGAGACGGCGCCACGCGGCGCCCGCGTCGTCGTCAAGGGCGCACCGGAGGCGGTGGCGCGTGCTCTCGACGCCGGGGGAGAGGGCGACGCCGGGGGCGGCGACGCCGCTCTCGCCGCCGCGGACCGGCTCGCCCACGACGGCATGCGTGTGCTGGCCGTCGCCGTGCGCGACCTGACGAAAGGGGCCGTCATACCGGCGCGGCGCGATGAAGCGGAGAGCGGCCTGCGCCTGCTGGGGCTCGTCGGCCTGTACGACCCTCCGCGGCCCGAGGTCGCGGAGGCCGTCCGCCGATGCCACGAGGCGGGCGTCCGGGTCCATGTCGTCACCGGTGACAACGGCGCCACCGCGGCCGCCGTCGCGCGGGAGGTCGGGATCGGCGTCCCCGGCCTCGCGCTGGTGGCGCAGGCCGAGACGGTGGGCGACCAGGAACTCGACCGGCTCCTGGCACCCGGTGATGCCGAAGTCGTCTTCGCCCGCTCCTCGCCCGAGACCAAGCTGCACGTGGCGGACACCCTGCGCGCACACGGGCAGATCGTGGCCATGACCGGCGACGGCGTCAACGACGCCCCCGCGCTTCACCGCGCGCACATCGGGGTCGCGATGGGACGCTCCGGGACGGACGTGGCACGCGAGGCCGCCACGATGGTGCTGACCGACGACAACTTCGCCACCATCGTCGCCGCCATCGAGTCGGGGCGCCGCGTCTACGACAACGTCCGCAAGTTCATCGTCTACATCTTCGCCCACACCACCCCCGAGGTCGTTCCGTTCCTGGTGTTCGCGCTCTCGGCCGGCGCCGTCCCGCTGCCCCTGACCGTCCTGCAGATCCTCGCCATCGACCTCGGCACCGAGACCCTCCCCGCCCTCGCCCTCGGCCGGGAACGCGCCGAGCCCGGCGTCATGAGCCGACCGCCCCGGCCGAGCTCGCAGGGCGTTATCTCCCGCGACATGCTCATCCGGAGCTGGGGATGGCTCGGGACGGTGTCCGCCGCCCTGGTCATGACCGCGTTCTTCTCCGTGCTGTGGCGGGCGGGATGGCACCCCGGCGACCCCACGGGCCCCGGCACCCCGCTCCACCACGCGTACGTCACTGCGACCACGGCCACGTTCGCCGGCATCGTCACCTGCCAGGTCGGCACGGCGATGGCCGCCCGCACCGACCACGCAGCCCTGCGCGAGATCGGCCTGTTCACCAACCGCCTGCTCCTGGCGGGCATCGCCTTCGAGCTCGCCTTCACCGCAGCGCTCGTCTACGCGCCGCCGCTGCAGGACCTGTTCGGCACCGCCGCCCTCTCCCCCGACGTCGTCGCGCTCATCGCGACCTTCCCGGTTCTCGTATGGGGCACCGACGAACTGCGGCGCTGGGCCCGGCGGACCCGCCGGACCACGGACGTCGCGACGGTCCGGAGGCCTCCCGCACCGCGTACCGCGGGTGGCCGGACAGCGAAGCGTGCGCACGCAGGGGGTCCGACCGGGACCTTCGGCCCCCAGGAGGGTCCTGAGCGGCCCTCTTCGCAGCACGATCCGTGGTGACAGCGTGAGGTCACACCCTCAGTGGCCCCGGGCGAGGAGGAATCATGAAGAACACCGTCAGCGGCCCGGAGCCCGGCCCCGTCGTCGTCGGTGTCGACGGCTCCGAGCCCGCCCGTCAGGCCGCGCTCTGGGCAGCCGGAGAGGCCGAGCGTCGCGGGCGCCCCCTGCGCATCGTGTACGGCGCCGACACGGACGGCCGGGCCCTCTACGCATCGGCCGAGACCATCGAGCGCGTCCGTGCCGCCGGCCGCGAACTGCTCGACGAAACCGTGGTCGCGGTCAAGGACACGTACCCGGGCCTGGTGGTCACCACGGAACTCAGTCGGGGCGACGCAGCGGCCGGCCTGCACCGGGCCGCCGGTCTCCGCGGCACCATCGTGGTCGGCAACCGGGGGCTGGGAGGGTTCAGCTCCCTCATGCTCGGTTCGGTGGGCCTGAAGGTCGCCGCCGGTGCGAGGACGCCCGTCATCGTCGTCAGGGGAACCGGCAGCGGCCCGGAGAACGGGACGGTCCTCGCCGGGGTCCGCGACGCGCACGATCTGGACTGTGTGCGCCACGCGGCGCACGAGGCAGAGCTCCGCAAGGCCGAGCTGAGGCTGCTCCACGTGTGGAACGTGCTCCAGTCCGTCGGCGACGTCGTGACCATGATGGACGACCTCACGGAGATCGCCGACGAGTACGTCCGGCACCTGACGGCGGTGACCGAGCAGATCCGCCGGGAATTCCCGGACCTCACCGTCCGGGCGGACGCCGAGAAGAGCACGTCCGTCGCCGCCGCTCTGGTCGAGGCCTCCCGGCACGCCGACCTGCTGGTCATGGGCGGGCGGAGGGCGTCCGCGTACCTGGGCCCCACCCTCGGGCGGCACACCCACAGCCTCGTGCACCACTCACACTGTCCGGTGCTGCTCGTTCCGCGCCACAAGGACGAGAAGGAGAGCGCATCGTGAGGGCACCCGCCGAACACCGCGAGATCGCCGTCGGCATCGACCCGGCCAGGGACTGGCACCTGCCCCTCGCCTGGGCGTCGGACGAGGCCCACCGCCGCGGGCTTGGGCTCCGGCTCGTCGTGGCGGTCCCCGCGCCGCCCCACACGCGACAGGTCGACGACACCCCCCGAGTGAAGGCTCGGCGCCGCGAGGGCTCCGAAGCCCTCGCGGCCGCTTCCGACTGGGCGAGGGAACGCCACCCGGGAGCGGACGTCGCCGCCGATCTGATCGAAGGACCTCCTGTCCCGGCCATCGGCCGCATGTCCCGCCGGGCCCGCATGCTCGTGCTGGGATCGCGCCGTCTGAGCCGGACCGCGGAGATCCTCAGCGCCGGCTCCACGGTGGTCCCGGTCACGGCCCAGGCGCCCTGCCCCGTCGTCGTGGTCGCGAACCCCGAGGACACCACCCGGCAGCCACCCTCACTGGTCGTGGGCATCGACGGCAGCGAGTCCTCCAGGGCCGCGCTCGCGCTCGCCTACGAGGAGGCCGATCTGCGCGGCGCCGTGCTGCGTGCCGTCGCGGTGTGGCAGCCGCCGGTCTTCCTCCTCCACGACGAGGAGGTCGCGCTGCGGGCACAGCGGCGGATGCTGTACGAGACCACGGCCGGATGGTCGCAGAAGTACCCGGACGTGGTGGTCTCCCACGAGGTGCCGATCGGGCATCCGGTGGAAGAGCTCGCGCGGGCCGCCGAGCACGCCCTGGCCGTGGTGGTGGGCCGTCGCGGACAGGGAGGCTACACCGGCATGCGCCTGGGTTCCGTCGTCCACGGACTGCTGCACCGGGCGGTCTGCCCGGTGATCACGGTTCCCGCCGGATAGGACCCCCATGGCGATCACCCCGGCCACCACAGACGCACTGGTTCGCACGCCCGGCGGACTCACCGGCCGCGAGGCGGAACGCAGGCTCGCCGACCACGGCCGCAACGAGATCCCGCCCGCCCCGCCGACCCCTTGGTACGCCCGCGTACTGGCTCAGCTGCGCGACCCGCTGATCATGGTGCTGCTCGGCGCGGTGGTCCTCACGATCGCGATCGGCGACCACCCCGACGCGGTGGTCATCGCCGTGGTGATCGTCGTCAACACGACCGTGGGCGTCGTGCAGGAGATCCGCGCCGACCACGCCGTGGCCGCCCTCTCCGCGATGTCGGCACCGAACGCCCGGGTCCTGCGGGACGGAGCCCCGAGCGAGATCCCCGCAGCCGCCGTGGTGCCCGGTGACGTCCTGCTGCTCGCCGAGGGGGACATCGTGGCGGCCGACGCCGAGGTCGACGAGGCGTCCGCCCTCACGATCGACGAGTCCATGCTCACGGGGGAGTCCGTACCCGTGGACAAGACGGCCGCTTCGACCGCGAGCGCGGGGACCGTGGTCGTGAAGGGCCGCGGCGTGGCGACGGTGAGGGCCACCGGACCGAACAGCGCTCTCGGCCGGATCGCCGCCCTTCTCGACACCAAGCGGGAGCCGACACCCCTGCAGCGCCGTCTCGCCTCGCTGGGGCGTGTCCTGGCCGTCGTCACCCTGGTGCTGTGCCTGCTGGTCTTCGCCCTCGGGCTGGTACAGGGCCTGCCGCCCGGGATCATGGCGGTGACGGCGATCAGCCTCGCCGTGGCGGCGGTTCCCGAATCCCTGCCGGCCGTCGTGACCCTGGCCCTCGCCCTGGGAGCCCGCCGGATGGTGGCCCGGCACGCCCTCATCCGGCGGCTCCCCGCGGTGGAGACCCTCGGGTCCGTCACGGTCCTCGCCACCGACAAGACCGGCACCCTCACCGAGGGCCGCATGGTCGTCCAGCACGTGTGGACCCCCCGGGTCGCGGCCGACTTCTTCGGAGTGGGGTACGAACCGCGGGGGGACGTCCGGGTCGAGGGGCGGTCGCCGACGGCGGCCGAGCTCGGCCCCGTGCGGGACCTGCTGACGGCCGCGTCGCTCTGCAACGACGCCTCCCTGCGGCCGCCCCACGCAACGCCGCCGGACGAGGACCGGTGGACCGCGGTCGGCGACCCCATGGAGGCCGCCCTCCTGGCGGCGGCCGTCAAGGCCGGGTGCGGCGAGCCGGAGCAGCTCCGGCGCACGCACCCCAGGACGTGGGAGGTGCCGTTCGACAGCGGACGCAAGCGCATGACGACGGTCCATCGTCTGCCGTCCGGTGGTGCCCTCGTGTGTTTGAAGGGTGCCCCGGAGGTGGTGCTCGCCCCAGCGGTTCTCGCCGACCGCGCAGATCTGGTGGCCGGTGCCCGGCAGCAGGCGGCGAGCCTGGCCTCCCGCGGATACCGGGTGCTCGCCGTGGCATCCGCCGAACACGCCGAGCGGCCGCACAGTGCCGAGGCGGCCGAGGCAGGACTGCGGCTCCTGGGGCTGGTCGCCGTCAGCGACCCGCCCAAGCCCGCGGCAGCCGCCACGCTCGCCGCGTGTCACGAGGCCGGCATCACCCCGGTCCTGATCACCGGAGACCACCCGGCGACGGCTCGCGCGATCGCCGCCCGGGTGGGCCTGGTCGGCCGGGACGCCGACGGCGAAGCCGTGGTCAGCGGACCCGATCTTGCGGCCGGCCGGGTAGCCGACCTCACCGCCGCACGCGTCTTCGCCCGGACGGACCCGCAGCAGAAGCTGGACATCGTCGACGCCTGGCGGGCCCGGGGAGCCGTCACCGCCATGACCGGAGACGGCGTCAACGACGGGCCCGCGCTGCGCCGCGCCGACATCGGGGTGGCCATGGGGCAGCAGGGCACGGAGGTCGCCCGCCAGGCGGCCGACCTCGTGCTGACCGACGACGACCTGTCGACCGTGGTCGCGGCCGTCGAGGAGGGCCGGCGGGTCTACGACAACATCCGCCGCTTCCTCGTCTACGGCTTGGCCGGGGGTGCCGCCGAGATCCTCGTCATGCTGATCGGCCCCCTGCTGGGCCTCCCGCTGCCGCTCCGAGCCGGCCAGATCCTGTGGATCAACCTCCTGACCCACGGCCTGACCGGGGTGGCCATGGGCGCCGAGCCGGTGGCGCCGGACGCCATGCGCAAGCCACCGAGGCCGCCCGGCCAGCACATCCTCGGCGCGGGCGCGTGGCAGAGGCTCCTCGTGCTCGCCGCCGTGGTCACCGCGTCCTGCCTCACCGCCGGAACCATCGCACGGGCCTGGGGCCTGCCCTGGCAGAGCGTCCTCTTCCTCTCCCTGCTGGCCGGGCAGCTCGGCGTCGTGCTGGGACTGCGGACGCGCCTGCTGACTCGGGAGAACCTCTTCCTGCCCCTGTCCGTCCTCGCCTCCGCGCTGCTCGGGGCGGCAGCGCTGCACCTTCCGCTGCTGCGGTCGGTCCTGGAGACCGAACCTCTGGGACTGCGGGGTACGGCCCTGGCCGCAGCCGCTCTCCTGAGCGGCTTCGCGGCGGCCCGACTGGTGAGGCACGCATTCCGAAGGAGCTGATGGTCATGGAGAAGCGCATGTCAGGGCACGGCACCCGGGCCCGTCTCGGCGACGAGATAGTCGTGGGAGGGCCGACGGTGGGCAAGCCGGGCCGGGACGGCGAAGTCGTCGGCCTGCACCACGACGACGGCACTCCGCCGTACGACGTCCGCTGGTCGGACACCGGCAGGACGACGCTGTACTTCCCCGGGCCCGACGCCCACATCCGGCATCTGGGCCCGGACGACTCCGCATGACGCCCACGGCCTGAGCGGGAACGCGGGGGCGGGGATACGGTGAGGAGGCAGGCCGGACTTCCCCGGGCGTCGCTTGGAGGTGCGCATGGGCGGGGACGAGCGGGATCCCGCGCGCCCGGGGCTCCCGGGGCTGCGGCTGGACGAACTGCTCGCGGAGCTCCAGGTCCGCATCGACGAGGTCCGTGGGGCGAGGGACCGTCTCAACGGCCTCCTCGACGCCGTGATGTCCGTCGGCCGGGAGCTGGACCTGCCGCAGGTCCTGAGGCGCATCGTCGAAGCCGCCGTCGTGCTCGTGGACGCGGAGTACGGAGCGCTGGGGGTCATCGGCGACGACCGGAAGCTCGCCCAGTTCCTCCCCGTCGGCATCGGCGACGACCTCCGGGCCGAGATCGGCGACCTGCCCTCCGGCCACGGAATCCTCGGCGAGCTCATCCGCCACCCCGAGCCGCTCCGCCTCGCCGAACTGTCCGATCACCCCGCCTCCTACGGCTTCCCGGCCCACCACCCCCCGATGCACTCCTTCCTCGGGGTTCCCATCCGGGTCCGCGAGGCCGTGTTCGGCAACCTCTACATGACCGAGAAGCGCGGGGGCATGGCCTTCGACGAGGAGGACGAGGGCGTTCTGTCCACCTTGGCGGTGGCGGCCGGCATCGCCATCGAGAACGCCCGCCTCTTCGAAGAGGTGCGCCTCCGGGAGCGCTGGCTGGCCGCCAGCTCCGCATTCACCAGTGCCCTGCTCTCCGGCTCGGCCGAGACGGAGGTGCTGGAAGGGATGCTGGAGCGTGCCCGCGACATCACCGGCGCCGACCTCGGTGTCTTCTCCGTCGTGGGCCAGAGCGGTGAACTGCGCGACTCGCTGGCCGTGGGGGAGGGCGCCGAGGCGCACCGCGGCGTCGTGCTGCCCAGCAGCGGCGGCACACTGGCAGCCGTCGCCCTCGGCGAGCAGGACCGACTGATCGCCGTGGCCGACGTCGAGGCCGACGACCGGATCACCGTGCAGCCGGAACGGTGGCGGGGATTCGGCCCCGCCGTCGTCGTCACGTTCGGCACCAGGCAGCGGGTGAGCGGCGTCCTCACCCTGGCCCGCAGGCGTGGTCGCCCGGGGTTCGCCCGCGCGCAGATCGCGGCACTGCCCGGGTTCGCCGGCCAGGCCGCGGTGGCGCTGGAGCTCGCCGCCCGCCGCCGGGACGCCGAGCAGACGAGCATGCTGGAGGACCACGACCGCATCGCCCGCGACCTCCACGATCTCGCCATCCAGCGGCTCTTCGCCACGGGCATGACCCTCCAGAGCGCCCAGCGCTTCGTGGAGCACCCCGAGGCTTCCGAGCGCCTCGCGCGGGCGATCGACGATCTGGACGCCACCATCAAGATCATCCGTTCGACGATCTTCGGGCTCCGGGAACACGAGGCTCCCGGAGGTCCTCCGAAGTTGCGCGTCCGCGCCGTACGGGCGGTGGAGGAAGCCGCCCCGGTACTCGGCTTCACCCCGGCCCTGCGGATGGAGGGCCTGATCGACACCGAGGTGTCCGACGAGACCGCCGACGAGGTGCTCGCCGTGATCACGGAAGGGCTCACCAACGTCGCCCGGCACGCCAAGGCGCGCCGGGCGGACGTCTCGATCTCGGCCGCCGAAGGAGTCCTGACCGTACTGGTCGGCGACGACGGAGTCGGGATGGCGGAGGGAGGCCGCCGCAGCGGGCTCCGCAACCTTGCGGAACGGGCCGAACGCCTGGGAGGCGAACTCTCGGTGTCCGTGCCCGGGCCGAACGGTCAGGGCACGACGCTGCGCTGGCGGGTCCCCTTGGACGCCGTGGGACACCGCCCGCCTTCCGGGTGAGTGCTGCCCGCCGTCACACGGCTACGGCCGTCAGACACGGCTGCCGCTGCCGTGCGGGGCGTAGAGGTCGAGCAGCCGTACCCGGGCGGAGTGCAGCCGGTGTGCGAGCACCTGCGCGACCCAGTGGCCCATCGCGGAGCCGAAGGCAGGGTCGGCGTCCATCATCGTGCGCACGGCGGCGGCGTCGAACTCGTAGGTGCGAACCGGCGTCGTGGCCACGGCCCCCAGCCTCCAGGAACGGGGCTCCAACATCCACGAGCACCCGACGAGTTCACCCGGTCCGAGGCTTTCGATCACCGCAGGCGGTCTGCCGGGCACGGGCACGTCCAAGGCCACGAGGCCCGTACGGACGATCCAGAACCTGTCCGCGCGCCCACCCTCGTCGAAGAGGCGTGCGCTCTCGGGGAAGTTGACCTCCCGGGCAACACCCATCAGCCGGGAACGGTGTTCAGCCGGCAGCGCACCGGCGACTTTCGTAGGGGGAGTGGTCCTCATGGCGGCCTCCGGTCGGTTCCGGTTCAAGTCTGGGCGGTACCGCCGGCGGCGGGGATGGGCCGACCGGCCCCCGGTTCCCCGGGACAGGGGCCCATTCGGCCCTGGCCCGGGGTACGGAACGGAACGGACGCTGGGTGGAGCCGAGGCCGAGGTCACGGGGCCGGAGCGGAGGGCCGCGGAATGGATCAGGAAACCAGCAGGAGACCGGCCGACGGCCCCGCGGCGAACCGGGTGCGGCCCACACGGCAACTGGACCGTACCGAGGCGCTGCGGCTCCTGGCCACCGTCTCGCTCGGCCGCCTCGTCTTCACCCACCGGGCGCTGCCGGCCATCCGGCCGACGAGCCACCACGTCGACGGGGAGGACGTTCTCGTCGGGGTGGACGAGGGCGTTTCACGCGCGTCACTGGCGCCCACGCCCGGCGAACCCGGTCTCGTCCTCGGCTACGAAGCCGACGCCATCGACGCCTGCACCCATCTCGGCTGGAGCGTCGTCGTGATCGGTCACGCCGAGCTCATCGTGAACCGCGACGAAGCCGAACGGCTGGCGGCCCTGCTCGACCCGTGGAGGGACCGACCGATGGCCGACGTCCTGCGCATCCGGTCCGAACTCGTCACGGGCTTCCGCCTCGGATCCTGACCACGGCCGCCACCGTCGAGGGCCAACCCGTCGAGGCCCGACCCGTCGAGGCCCGACCCGCAGGCCCGTCCCCCGACCCGGTGCCCGCGCCGTACGCCGTTCGGCCCGTGGCGCAGGTGACCGTCCCGCGCGCAGGGCAGGCTGTGCCCGCAGACACCCGGAAGAGGAAAGCGGGTACCCATGAAGCCCCTCGCCGGTACGGCGATCATCGGGATCGGAAACGAGTTCAGACGTGATGACGGCGCGGGGTGGGCAACGATCGCGCTGCTGCGCGCACGGAGGGCGCGGCGGCCCCTCCCTCCCGGCACCGAGCTCGCACAGTGCGACGGAGATCCCGGCCGGCTGATCGGCCTGTGGGAAGGCAGGGCCCTCGCCGTCGTCGTCGACGCCTGCTTCCCGCCCGCGGCGCAGCCCGGGCGGACGCACCGGTGGTGCGCGACTCCCGGTGGGACGCCCCACCCGGCCGCCGCGGGCCGGCAGAGCACCCACGGCCTGGGGCTCGCCGAGGCCCTGGTCCTCGCCGAGCGCGTCGGGCGGGGCCCCGGCCGTCTCATCGTGTACGCGGTCGAGGGGGCGGACCGCTCGCTGGGCCCCGGGCTCACCCCGGCGGTGGCGGGAGCCCTGCCGCTGCTGGCCCGACGCATCGAGGCGGACGCCCACCGGCACGGCGATCGGACTCGCCGGACCGGGTTCGACCGCCTGAGCCCGCAGGTCTGACATGCTGCCGGATCCAGGCACGTGGAAACCGAGAGGTGCACCATGACCGACGCTTCGGACGCCGGAGCCGTCCCCGACCATCAGGCCGAGGCGGTCCTGGACCGCGACGGGCTGGACGCCCTCGTACGTGTCCTGAAGCGGCGCGGCCGCACAGTGATCGGCCCGACCGTCCGCGACGGCGCGATCGTCCTCGACGAACTGGACTCCGCCGACGCACTCCCCTACGGCTGGGGGGTCGAGCTGGAGGCCGGGCGGTACCGGCTCCGCCCCCGCGAGGACGGGGCGGCCTTCGCGCACAGCGCGGGACCCCAGTCGTGGAAGTCGTTCCTGCACCCGCAGCGCGTCCGCCAGTGGTCCGCGGACCGGGGTCCGGACGGTACTCCCGTCGTCCGCGAGGAGGAGCGGCCGGGCACGTCGTACGCGTTCCTCGGCGTGCGGCCCTGCGACCTGCGCGCCGTTCGGATCCTGGACCGGGTGATGGGCGCAGGCAGGTACCGGGACCCCACCTATCTGTCCCGGCGGACGGGTGCCTTCCTGATCGCGGCCGAGTGCACCGAGCCGGGTGCCACCTGCTTCTGCGTCTCCATGGGCGGGGGGCCGGCCGCCGACGCCGGGTATGACCTCGCCCTCACCGAGATCGTGGACGATGCGGGCCACCGCTTCCTGTGTCGGAGCGGGAGCGAGGAGGGCGCCGCGGTCCTCGCGGAACTGCCGCGGCGGAGCCCCGACGACGCCACCCGGACGGCCGCGGTCCGGGCCGTGGGCGCCGCCGCCGAACGCATGGGCCGCTCCATGCCGCCGGTGGACCTGCGCACCCTGATGCGGGACAATCTGGAGGCGGATCGCTGGGACGACGTCGCCGCCCGCTGCCTGAGCTGCGGCAACTGCACCATGGTCTGCCCCACCTGCTTCTGCACCACCACGGAGGACGTGACCGACCTGACCGGCGATCACGCCGAGCGCTGGCGCCTCTGGGACTCCTGCTACGACCTGGACTTCTCGCTCCTGCACGGCGGCCCCGTCCGGTCCTCTCCCCGCAGCCGCTACCGTCAGTGGCTCACCCACAAGCTGGGCACCTGGCACGACCAGTTCGACAGTTCGGGGTGTGTCGGCTGCGGCCGGTGCATCGTGTGGTGTCCCACGGGGATCGACCTCACCGAGGAAGCCCACGCCCTGCACCAGGAGGCCGCGCGGCGCGAGGACACGCCGTGACCGCGCATCCGGGTGGGCCTCCCGGCGAGGGCGTGCTCGCCGCGCTGACGGCGGAGCACCGCGGGAGGCTGATGGCCCTCGCCCGTGACGTCGCCCTTCCGGGCAGCACCCGGATCTTCGAGGAAGGGGAGGAGGCCGACCGCTTCTGGATCATTCGCTCGGGCACGGTCGCGCTCGACATCCACGTGCCCGGTCGGGGCCGTGCGGTCGTCGAGACCGTCGGCGCGGGCAGCCTGCTCGGCTGGTCCTGGCTGTGTCCCCCGCGCCAGTGGCACCTGGCGGCCGAGACCCGGGAGCCCGTCCGCGCCTGGGAGTTCGATGCCGACGCCGTCCAGGACCTGTGCGCCGAGGACACGGCACTGGGCCTGTCGCTGGTCACCGCCGTCGCCGAGACCATCGGCGACCGGCTGCGGGCCACCCGGACCCGGCTGCTGGACCTCTACGGACCGCCGGGACCGCCGGGACCGCCGGGACCGCCGGGACCGCGGGGAAGCGGAGCCGCACCGTGACGTCGGCACCGGTTCCCTGCCGCGTGGTGGACCGCCGCGACGAGACGCACGACACGGTCACGCTCGTGGTGGAGCCTGCCGGGGACGCCCTGGATCCCTTCGCACCCGGCCAGTTCGCGATGCTGTACGCGTTCGGCGTCGGCGAGATCCCGGTATCCGTATCCCGGATCGAGGGCGGCAACCGGCTGGCGCACACGGTGCGCGCCGTCGGAGCCGTCTCCCGCGCGTTGTACGGCCTGCGCAGCGGCGGGTGGGTCGGCGTGCGCGGTCCCTTCGGCACCGCCTGGGACACGGCCGCCGCTCACGGCAACGACCTGCTCGTCATCGCCGGCGGCATCGGGCTGGCCCCACTGCGTCCCCTCGTCGACACCGTTCTGGCCGACCCCCGCGCCTTCGGGCGGCTGAACGTCCTCGCAGGGGCCCGGACCCCCGCCGATCTGCTGTACACGGACGAGTTCCCCGGCTGGGAGAGGCCGTTCGGCGCCGTCACCGTCGACCGGCCCTCCAGCGGCTGGACCGGCCGGGTCGGCGTGGTCACCACCCTGCTGCGCGAGGCCCGGTTCACGCCGTCGGACACGGTGGCCTTCGTCTGTGGTCCCGAGGTGATGATGCGCGCGACCGCACGGGCACTGATCCACCGAGGGGTACGCCCCGACCGCATCCAGGTCTCCCTCGAACGCAACATGCGCTGCGCCACCGGCCACTGCGGGCACTGCCAGCTCGGGCCCCTCCTCCTCTGCCGCGACGGCCCGGTCGTCCGCTACGACCAGGCCGAACCCCTGCTCACCGTCCGGGAACTGTGAGATGAGCACCCCCACCCCACCCCAGCCTCCCGCCCGCCCCCGACTCGGCGTGTTCAAGCTCGCCTCCTGCGACGGCTGCCAGCTCACCCTCCTCGACTGCGAGGACGAACTGCTCGGCATCGCCGCCGAACTGGACATCGCCCACTTCCTGGAAGCGTCCGGCGACATCGCTCCCGGCCCCTACGACCTCGTCCTGGTCGAAGGGTCGGTCAGTACGCCCGAGCACCTGGAGCGTATCCGTCGCATCCGCGCGGATGCCCGCCACCTTGTCACCATCGGCGCCTGCGCCACGGCCGGCGGCGTGCAGGCGCTGCGCAACTACGCCGACGTCGAGGGGTACCTGGCGGCCGTCTACGCCCGCCCCGCATACATCGAGACGCTCGCGACGTCCACGCCGGTTTCGGCCCACGTGCCGGTCGACTTCGAACTGCGCGGCTGTCCCATCGATCGCGGTCAGCTCGTCGAGGTCATCACCGCGTTCCTCGCCGGGCGCAAGCCCGCCATCGCGAACCACAGCGTCTGCTTCTCCTGCAAGCGGCGTGGCAACGTCTGTGTCACCGTCGCCCATGGCACGCCCTGCCTCGGCCCCGTCACCCACGCGGGCTGCGGAGCCCTGTGCCCGACGTACGGGCGCGGCTGCTACGGCTGCTTCGGGCCGGCCGGAACCACGAACCTGCCCGCGCTGGTCCCGCTGATGCAGCGTGACGGGATGGGCGAGGAGGACATCGCCAGGTTCCTGCACACCTTCAACGTGACCGCCTTCACCGCCGTGGAGGAACAGGCGCAACCCGGCACGGCCGACGCGGAAGGACCCGGATGAGCGAGCCCACGCCCCCCGCCCGGGAGCTCCGCATCCCCTCCCTCGCCCGTGTCGAGGGCGAGACCGCGCTGCACCTGAGGATCCGCCACGGCACCGTCACCGAGGCGCGGCTCAGCATCTATGAACCGCCGCGGTTCTTCGAAGCCTTCCTCAGGGGCAGGGCGCACACGGAACCACCCGATCTCACCTCCCGGATCTGCGGGATCTGTCCCGTCGCCTACCAGATGAGTGCCTGCCGCGCCATCGAGGACGCGTGCGGCGTGGTCGTCGACGGACAACTGGCCGCCCTGCGCCGCCTGCTGTACTGCGGCGAATGGATCGAGAGCCAGACGCTGCACATCCACATGCTGCACGCACCGGACTTCCTCGGCGAGGATGATGTCATCGGTCTGTCCCGCTCCCATCTGGAGCACGTCAGGCGCGGACTGCGCCTGAAGCAGACCGGGAACGCCGTGGTCGAACTGCTTGGGGGACGGGCCATCCACCCCGTCAACGTCCGGCTCGGAGGCTTTCACCGCGCCCCGACCCGTGCTGAGCTCCGCCCCCTGGAGGAGCGGCTGCGCACCGCCCTCGACGACGCGTGGGACACGGTGCGCTGGGTCGCCGGCTTCGAGTTCCCCGACGCCGAGTGCGACGCCGACCTGCTCGCCCTCGCCGAGCCCGGCACCTACGCCATCGAGTCCGGCGTCCCCACCGTGCTCCCGTACGCCGCGACGCCCCCGCCGTACGGTTTCCCCCTGCGCGACTTCACCGCCCACGTGGCCGAGGAGCAGGTCCCCCACTCCACAGCCCTGCACTCCCGGCTGGACGGCCGCAGGCACCTCACCGGCTCGCTCGCCCGCTGGGCGGTCAGCGGCCATCTGCTGTCCCCGCTGGCGCTGGAAGCGGCACGGGCGGCCGGCCTCGGCGACCCCCCGTCGCGCGCGGGCACGGGGCGGGGGGAGGCCTGCAGGAACCCCTACCGCAGCATCCTCGTCCGGGCGGTGGAAGTCCTGTACGCGGTGGAAGAGGCGCTCCGGATCATCGCCGAGTACGAGCGTCCGGCCCGCCCGTACACAGAGGTACCGCCCCGGGCCGGCACCGGGCACGGTGCCACGGAGGCACCGCGCGGCCTGCTCTACCACCGTTACGCGCTCGACGGCGGGGGCCGGGTCACCGGTGCCCGCATCGTGCCGCCGACCGCCCAGAACCAGGGCGCCATCGAGGAGGACCTGCGTCGGCTGGTGCAGGCAGGGCTCGACCGCGGTGAGGGTTCCGAGGCCGAGCTCACGCGGCTGTGCGAGCGGGCCGTCCGCAACCACGACCCGTGCATCTCGTGTTCGGCCCACTTCCTGGAACTGGACATCCAACGCACCCACTGACGACGCCCCGGCGCGGCCGGCCGGCCACAGGTGGCGCGGCGTTCCCTCAGACCGGATTCGTGTCGTCGGTGGAGTATCCGAGACGCTGGGTCACCGAGACCACACCGTCCACGGTTCGGCAGAGGCGTTCGACGAGGGGGATGAGGCTCCTGAGGCCGACGGTCCCGTCCAGTTCCACCCGGCCGTCGGTGACGGTCACGGTGATGGCCGAGGGGCTCTGGCGCACGCCGAGTCCGAGCACCTCACCCATGATCTCGCGACGGATGTCCTCGTCGTCGCGGAGGAAGATCCGCAGCAGGTCCCGGCGGCTGACGATCCCGATCAGCACGTCCGAGCCGTCCACGACCGGGAGCCGCTTGACTCCCTGGGCCTCCATCAGCCTGGCGGCCTCGGCGACGGTCCAGTCCGGTCGGGCGCACACGGGCGGCGAGGACATCAGCTCCTCGGCGCGCGTACCCGCGGCCTTGTCCTCCTCCCAGGCCTCCCGTGCGGGAAGCGACCGGAAGTAGTCGCTCTGGCCGGCGGACTTCGGTAGCAGGTCCCGTTCCGAGATCACGCCGAGCGGCCGCCCCGCCGCGTCGACGACGGGAACGGCCGACACCCCGTGCTCCGTCAGGGTGCGCGCGACCTCCTTGAACGGAGCGCTGCTGGGGACGGTGACGACCTCGCGGGTCATCAGCTCGCGGACTTCACGATGCTTCATGTTCCTCTCCTACCGCTCGGAGGGCGTTGGGGCGCCGACCGACACGTCGTCCTGCGCGTAGTCGAGCCGGTTGACCACGTCGACGACGCCGTCGACGCTCTGGCACAGACGCAGCACGATCGGGACCAGGCTGCGCCGGCTCACGGTGCCGCTGAGGGTCACCAGCCCGTCGTCGACCTCGACGGTCAAGGACGACGGGCTGAGCCCGAGGGTGCGGGTCACCACGTCTTCGAGGATCTCCTCCTGGATCGCGTGGTCCCTGCGCAGGAAGAGCTGGAGCAGGTCGCTGCGGCTCAGGATGCCGACCAGCCGGCCGGCGGCGTCCACCACGGGCAGTCTCTTGACCTGCCGCCCCCGCATGACCCGCGCCGCCCGGACGGCGCTCCATTCGGTCCGGGCCGTGACGGCGGGGCTGGTCATGAGCTCGGCGGCGGTGTTCGTGCCGCTGCCGGGGCCCCGCTTGCGGAGCAGATCCGCTTCCGAGACGACGCCCACCGGACGTTCGGCCTCGTCGACCACGGGCACCGCGGAAATGTCGAACTCCTTGAGGAGCCTGGCGATCTCCTTGAACGGAGTGCCCCGTTGGACGCTGACCGCTGTCGGGGTCATCAGGTCGGCGACACTGCGGTGCCTCATTGCGCCCTCCCTCACGCGCGGACTTCGGTGTCGAGATGCACGGCCGTGGCGTCCACGACGCCTGGTACGGTCCGTGCGACACGCACCAGCACGTCCTTCAGCGCCGGGTCGGGGACGGAACCGCGCAGGTGCACGATGCCGTCGGCCACGTGGACCTGCACCACGGCCGATCCCGCGGGGATGAGCTTCGCCACGATCAGCTCCCGGAGTTCCTCGGCGATGTCGGCGTCGGGGCGGAGATAGATCTTGAGGAGGTCGCCCCGGCTGACCACGCCGATGAGGCGGCCGTCGCCGTCGACGACCGGGAGTCGCTTGAGGTGGCCGCGGGCCATCAGGCGGGCGGCGCCGGCGATGGTGGCGTCCTGGGTCACGGTGACCGCCGGTACGGTCATCAGCTGCCCGGCAGTGACGGCGCGGGACTCGTCCGCACCCTGGGCCTTGAGCAGCAGATCCGCTTCCGAGACCACGCCGGCCACCCGTCCTTCCTCCGACAGGACGGGCAGAGCGCTGATTCGCCACTGCCGCATGGCCCCCACGACCTCCTTGAACGGTGTTCTGCGATCGACGGAGATGACGGCGTGGGTCATGACGTCCTCGACGGTGCGAAGGTGCTTCATGATGCCTCCAGCGCGGCGTCCCGGCAGGTTCGAGCATGGACCCCCGTGCCCGTCGGAGGTAGGGCCGTCAGGGGGCCGTCCGGGACCGGTCGGCCCTGTTCTCCCGAAACCGGGCGTGCTGTCATGGAAGGGGCGGAAAGAGTTCCCGAGAGGATGTGGAGAAGCGGCTGGTGGCCGTGCACCGCACGATCGGGTTCCGCGAGAAGCGGGCGGGCTCTTTCCGCCCTTCGTCCTGTGCGCTCACTGCGCGGCACGGCGAGGGGCGGCGACCCCGGACAGGTCGTCGACCGCGTAGCCGAGGGCTTGGTCCACGCTGACGACCCCGTCGACCGACTGGCACAGTCGTTCGACGATCGGAATGGCCGACCGCTCCTCGACCCGCCCGCTCAACGAGACGACGCCTTGGCTCACGGTCACCGCAACCCCTCCCGGGGTCATCCTGAGGGTACGGCCCAGCACGTCGTCGACGATCTCGTCGCGGATGGCGTCGTCGTGGCGGAGCATGGGGCGCAGCAGGTCGGTGCGGCTGACGATGCCCACCAGGGTTCCGGTCTCGTCGACCACGGGCAGACGCTTGACGCCTCGCTCGTGCAGGAAGCGGGCCGTCTCGACGATGCCCCATTCCGGCCGGGCGGTCAGGACGGGGGCGGACATCAGATCGCCGGCGGTCCGGGCCTCCATGGGGGCCCGGACCGCGGATGCCGTGGCGTGCAGGGCGTCGCGCCCTTCGGTATCGGGCAGCCCGGCCTGCCTGCGCAGCAGGTCGGCTTCGGAGACGATGCCGACCGGACGGCGGCGGGGGTCCACGACGGGCAGGGCGGAGACCTCGTGGTCGTTGAGGCTCCGGGCGACTGTCTTGAGGGGCGCTTCGGGGCTCACCGTGGCCACGTTCCGGGTCATGACGTCTGCAACAGTGCGATGGGACATGGTCCGATCTCCTTGTGAGGGGCCGTCAGTCGTGGGCGACGACCGCGACGGGCGCAGCGGCGTGGTGCACCACCGCGTGGGCAGCGGACCCCAGATGCACGCCCAGAGGCGAGCGGCGCAGGCGTCGGCCCACGACGACCAGGTCCGCCCTTGCCGCGGCCTGGACGAGCCGCTCACCCGCGGATCCCTCGAACGCCTCGTGGGTGACGCTCACGGACGGGAACTTGTGGCGCCACGGCATCAGCATGTCGTCGAGCATCACGGTGACACTCCGGCCGACCTCCCGTTCGTTCTCCGGGTCGAAGAACGGTGCGTACCGGTACATCGACGGCATCTGCCAGCTGTGGATCGCACGCAGGGCGCAGCCGCGGCGCTCGGCCTCCTCGAAGGCGAACGCCAGAACCCTGTCCGCCGCCTCGTGGATGTCGACGCCTAGGACGATCTCCCCGTAGCGGGTGGGCCGGGCCTCCTCCGGCGTGTCCGACACGCGTACGAGCACCACCGGCGTCTCGGTGGCCACCAGTGTCGACAGGCTCACCGAACCGATGAGGAATCCGACCAGGCCTCCCACCCCTCGCGAGCCGAGGACGAGCAGTCCGGCGTCGGCCGCCTCCGCGGCCAGGGCTGCCGCGGGCCTGCCGGAGAGGCATCTCGTCGAGACGTCCAGCCCGGGATGCCGACGTCGCACGTCCTCCACCGCCTCGGCGAGCGCTTCGTCGGCCCAGCGGTCGGCCACTTCGCGGCCCGGCCGTGGCACCGCCGGGCTGATGAGCCAGTCGACGGCGTGGACGAGCCTCAGCGGTACGTCCCGCAGGGCCGCTTCCCGCGCCCCCCACCGGGCCGCCGCCCGACTCTCGGGCGAGCCGTCGATGCCGACGGTCACATGGTGCTTCATGACGTAAACCTCCTCGCGGTGCCGCGGACCAGCGGCTCTCCTCCAGCGTCACCCGCGGCGCGCCGACCGAGCAGGGGCCGAGTGGCCCCATGTGGGACCGATCAGCCCCGCCCCTGCCCACCACCGTGCGCGTCTCCCGCTCCCCGGACGGGGAGACGGGGCGAGCGCGATGGGCCTGTCGTCCCCGGCCGGGACCCGACCGGCCCATGCCCGGACGGCACGCGCCGGGTGACAGTGAGGGCACGGGGGACACGCCCTGCCGGTCGTGTCCCGGGCCACCGCACAGGGAGCGTGAGCCATGTTCTGGTACGACCACGGAATGGGCGGATGGGGCTGGGTCGCCATGTCGCTCGGCATGGTCCTCGTCGCGGCCCTGGCCGTCGCGGGAGTCGTCCTGCTCCTTCGCAGCGTCGACCGTCTCGCTTCGGGCCCGGCGCGGCCTCCGGCCACGCCGTCCGCCCAGCAGGTGCTCGCCGATCGGTTCGCCCGGGGGGAGATCGACGAAGAGGAGTACGAACAGCGTCTGGACACGCTGCGCGCGCACGGGCCGAGCCGAGGGCGACCGGGACCGAGAGAGAGCTGAACCGATCCCACCGGTACGGGGCGGGGCGGGGCGGGCCCGGCGTCGGCACCCGCCGCACAGAAGAGGAAACCGGAAGGCGGCATTCTGCCGCGCCTGAGTGATCAGCGACCCGACGGGCAGGAGTGGGTGAAGAAGCCGGTGGCAGGCATGGGCGTGTATGTGTACGACTTCAGCGAGGGCGACCGGGGCATGGCCGAGCTTCTCGGAAGCAAGGGCGCGAACCTCGCGGAGATGGCGGCCATGGGCCTGCCCGTACCGCCGGGCTTCACCATCACCGCCGAAGCCGGCGCCGTGCTCCTGGCCACCGGCGAGCCGCCGGAGGGCTTGGAAGAGGAGGTCGGCGAGCACCTGGCGGCGCTGGAGCGGGCTGCCGGCAAGCGGCTGGGACAGGTGGACAAGCCGCTTCTGCTGTCGGTCAGGGCGGGGGCCGGGCACTCCGTGCCGGGTGTGCCGGAGACGATCCTGGACATCGGCCTGAACGACCTGTCCGTGCTGGGGCTGGCCAGGATGCCCGATCGGGAGAGGTTCGGCTGGGATTCCTACCGGCGTCTCGTTCAGATGTTCGGCAGCACGGTCATGGGCGTCGAGAGTTCCGCGTTCGAGGACGCGCTCCGGCGCATCAGGGTCCAACACCGCGTCGCGGACGACTCCCGGCTGGACGCCTGCGACCTCATCCGGGTCGTGGAAACGTTCAAGGACCTCGTTCTCGAACGTACCGGCAGGGCGTTTCCGCAGGATCCGGCCGAGCAGTTGTGGCAGGCGGTCCTCAACGCGTTGCGCTCCGGGACGGCCGTCACCGTTCAGAGCATGGTCTTCGGCAATTCCGGAGCCGACTCCGGCAGCGGCGTCGTGTCTTGCGGCGGTCCGGCCGACGGCCGCCCCGGGCCGTACGGTACGTACCTCCCGAACGCCCAGGGCGAGGAGGTCGTCGCGGGCGCCCGCGAGAGCCTGCCGCTTCGGGAGCTGGCCACGCTGGACCCGGCGGCGTTCGATCGCCTGTGCACGTACGCGCAGCAGTTGGAGGAGCACTACCGCGACGTGTGCGACATCGAGTTCACGATCGAACACGGCAACCTGTGGCTGCTGGAGACCCGTGTCGGCCGGCGCCCGGCGTGAGCGCCCCCCGGGGGCGCGCGCCGAGCGCCGGCCGCTCACCGGCGGCCCGCCGACGGGTACCAGGCGGTGGGCGTGGCGGGCATGCCTGATCCGCCGTCGCGGGTGGGGCGCACCGCGAGCAGCTGGTCGACACCCATGCGGCGTTCGGTGAAGGCCAGGGAGGCGCCGGCCAGGTAGAGGCGCCACACCCGGCCGGTGGTCTCGCCGACGAGGCTCTCCACCTCGGACCAGCGGTCTTCCAGACGGGTGCGCCAGGCGTCGATGGTGGCCGCGTAGTGCTCGCGCAGGGACTCGACGGACCGGATCTCCAGACCCGCTGCCTCCAACAGGTCGGCGGTGCGTCCGACGGGGCGCATGTGCATGTCGGGCGCGATGTAGGTCTCGATGAAGGGCCCTCCGCCGGGTGCGTCGGCTCCGCGCGACATCTGCTGGATCAGGAGCCGGCCCTCGGGGCGCAGTGCGTCGTGCAGCTTGGCGGCGAAGGCCGGGTACTCGGTGTCGCCCACGTGTTCGCCCATCTCGACGGCGGCAGCCGCGTCGTGGCCCCCGCCGTCGATGTGGCGCCAGTGCCGCAGCTGGACCTCCACCAGTCCGGCCACGCCCTCGCGCACGACCCGCGCGGCGACGAAGTCCCGCTGCTGCCGCGACAGGGTGACCGCGGTGACGCGCACCCGGTGTTCCCGGGCGGCGTGCACGGCCAGGGAGCCCCAGCCGCACCCGACGTCCAGCAGCCGGTCGCCGGCCCCCAGCCCGAGCTTGCGGCAGATCAGCTCCAGCTTGTCCCGCTGGGCCTCGGCCAGGCCGTACGAGGCGTCCGCGGGCCGGGCCCAGTAGGCGCACGAGTATGCCATCGACTCGTCGAGCAGCAGCGCGTAGAAGTCGTTGGACACGTCGTAGTGGTGGCTGATCGCGGCGCGGTCCCGGGAAGAGCTGTGCAGGCGGCCGGTCAGCCGTGCGCGCCCGTCGGGTCGGCGCGGCGGCAGAGAGGCCGCGCCCAGGGAGACGGCGAGCGCTGCGGCCGACGCCATCCGGGCCGGCCGCGGTCGTGTGATGCCCTGGTCGCGGACAGCCCGACGGGCCTGGGAGAGAGCGCCGGCGAGGTCGCCCTCGACATCGAGGTCGCCGCTGATGTAGGCCTCGGCCAGACCCAGTTCGCCGGGCTGCCAGAGCAGTCGGCGCAGGGCGTCGGGGGAGCGCAGCACGACCACGGGCGCGTCGGCGGGTCCGGACTCGGCGCCGTCCCAGTCGCGCAGCCGTACCGGGAGGGGGCCGGTGAAGAGGTGGCCCATCAGAGCGGTCAGGCGTTCGGCCGCGGGCTTCATCGGTGGTCTCCTGCGGCGAGGAGGGGCCGGCGGGCGCCGCCGGCGACCGCACGGGAGAGCCTGGCCCGCCCCGCGGGGCGGGGAAGCGCACGCCGGTGGGCCCGGCTGCCGAGGCGTCCGCCCGCCCCGTACGGGGTCCTCCCGCGCGAGATCGTCCACACGCCGGCGGCGGCCGGCCCCGCCCCGCCGGTGTCCGCCGCTTTCCGGTGTTCCGCCACTGCCGCTCCCGCCACTCGACACGCCGCTGGTGAGCGGCTGGTTCACCCGTACTTCGCAGCCGAGGGCCGGGCGGATTGCCGGTGATGCGGTGCGGTCGGGTGGTCGGGTGGTCGGGTCGTCGGGTCGTCGGACGGTCGGGCCGTCGGGCAGTCGGGCGCGGTGCGGGCCGGCTCACCCGGGCGGCGTGGCGAGCTGCGAGGCCAGGGCCTCGGCCGGTGGGAAGGCGGCGCCCACCGCGGTGACATGCTTCCCGTGCAGGCGGCTGTCCGCGTCGAGTCGACCGGGCGAGGCGCCCGGGTGAGGCGCCCGGGCCGGGGAGGGGCCAGAAGCCACCGTGCTCGCGTACGGCTCCCTTCGGCTACCCGTCGCGCCGGTGCAGCAGCAGGCTGCCGACCAGCAGCGCCGCCGCGGCCCACGCCCCGAGCACGCCCAGGCCGGCCCATGGGCCGATGGGCGGCTCGTGCAGATGGACGGTGGTTTGGACCGAGAGTCCGGCGGTCATGGGCGAGATCTGCTGGAGGTGCCGCTGCCACGCCGGGTCGTTGACCACATGGGTGACGAGCGGGAAGAGGTAGAGCAGCCCGAGCACGATCCCGATCGCGGTCGCCGCCTCCCGTACCGCCGTCGCCACGCCGAGGCCGAGCAGGGCGATCAGGACGAGGTAGAGGACCGAGCCCACGGCCGCGCGCAGGGTCGGGCCGTCGGCCAGGGAAAGCGGGGCATAGCCGTGCGCCTCGGTGAATCCGTTGCCGGGCAGGATGGAGCGGCCGGCGAGGAGGGAGACCAGGACGGCAGGCGTCCCGGAGGCGAGGACGACCGCGGTGAGGATCGTCACCTTGGCGGCGAGTACGGTGATCCGGTTCGGCACCGCAGTGAGCGTGGTGCGGATCATCCCGGTGCCGTACTCGCCGCTGACGGCCAGCACCGCGAGAACGGCGATGACCGCCTGCCCGACGGTGACGCCGGTCAGGGCGAGCTTGACGGCGTCCTGGCCACACCCCGCGTCCGGGCACGTCACGGCCTTGGCGGTGCCGCAGCCGACGGCCACGGTCAGTGCGACGGCGAGCAGAAGCAACCTGCCCGTTTCCCCTGCGGTGCGCAGCTTTGTCCACTCGGCGCGCAGGGCGCGGCCGAAGCCCCCTCGCCACGAGCCGTCCGCCGCACGCGCGCGTCGTGCACCGCCCATGAGGCTCATACGTCCCTCCCCCGCAGTCGCACCACGGCCACACCGAAGGCGAGCGCGGCGTATCCGCACGACACGGCGAGGCCGGCCCACGGAGACAGCGGGTAGTAGCCGGTCGACGGTTCGTACACGCTGAGCACCTGCGCGTACTGCGGCAGCGTCTGCTGGACGGCGAAGCCCGCAGCCGGGGTCACCCGCAGCAGCCACTCCGAGACACCCGGGGGCAGTACCCCGGAGGTGGCTAGCAGGAAGGGCAGCACGATCGAAGCGATGACCAGGGCGACCGCCGTGCCGCTGCGCCGCAGCACGGCACCGACGCCGAGAGCGAGCACGGCGGCGGCTGCGCAGAGCAGGCCGGTTCCGATCATGACGCGCGCTTCGATCGCCGATGTGACGGGGAAGACTCGAAAGCCCCTGCCGCGTGCGCCGTGTTCCCCGACGGGAATGGTGATCGCGGCGGCCACCAGGCCGATGGCGAACGCGATGCCCCCGGCCACCAGCGCCTTGGCGCCGAGCACCCGGCCCCGCAGGGGAGTTGCCGCCACGGTCGTACGCAGCAGACCACGCCGATACTCGCCGGTGATGAACACCGTGCCCACGGCGATCACCACGATCAGCCCGGCGAAGGTGCCGACGAGGAAGTTCTCGACGGAGAAGCCGACGCCCATGACGGGCCCGCCGACGACCGGCGCGATGTCACCGGCCCCGGTCACGGTGAACCCGCCGCCGTCGGTCTGCGTGAAGCCGCCCTCAGTGGTGTTCGTGTAGCTGCCGGACGTGCCCGCGTCGCCGCCCACTTGTGTACCGCTCCACGCACCCGGGGACCAGCGCCCGGTGAGGCCGGGGCGGCCGAAGGCGGCGGTGGCCACGGCGGGGCTGAAGCCCGTACCCGCCGCGGTGTCCTGCTTCGCCTCCGGTGACGTGGCGAAGAGCCCGGCCTGCACGGTGCGCGCAAGCCCAGGCAGCTTCGCATGGCCGACCCAGGTCCACTGGGAGCCGTCGGTGGAGGCGTAACCGGTGAGGCTGTCACCGGAGCGGACCAGCCGAAGCCAGCGCGGGGACTCCGGGGTGACCCCGTCGGACGGGCCCGCCGTGTCGTGCGTGTAGTCGTACTGCATGCGCACACCGTGACCACCGGTGGCCATGACCGCCGCGTACGGCGATCCCTGGGTGAGGCTTTCCTTCACGATGATCCCTGCCTTCGCCCAGGGCTGGGCGCCCTGGACCGTCGCGCCGATCCCGGTGTCGGCCGCACCGGTCAGGGACCGCAGGGGAACGGTGAGGGCGCCGTCACCGGTGAGTGTCCTGTGGACGAAGTAGAAGCTGTCATTGACGGCCTCGCCGCCGGGGCCCTTCGGATACGAGGCGGAGTCGGCGCCGCGACCGCCGGGAGCGGGGGCGGCCGTGCCGAGCAGGCCGACCACGATCGTCACCAGGAGCGCCCCCGCCATGGCGAGAACCCAGCCGGGTACCGTACGGAACTTCGTCCACTCGGCGTGCAGCGTTCTGAGGAACCCGCCCCGCTCGGCGCGCTCCGTGGCCGGGGGGCGAGGGGTGAGGGCGGCGGTCATCGCGCGGCCTCCCCCGCCGGGATGCCCCGGTACTCCACCGCGTCCCGGGTGAGCTCCATGTACGCCTCTTCGAGCGTCGCCCGGTGCGCGGACACCTGGGAGAACGGCACCCCGTTCCGGGCGAGCAGGGCGACGATCTCCTCGTCGGGCAGGCCCGTGACGCCGAGGGTGTCGGGGCCGGTGGTGAGGACGGCGGCGCCCGCGCCGTGCAGCACCTGAGCGGCGCGCGCAGGTGCGGAGGTACGCAGGGTGACCCGGCCGCCGGACGCCTCGGCGAGCAGGTCGGACACGCTGGTGTCCGCGACGACCCGGCCGCGACCGATCACCACGAGATGGTCCGCGGTGTCTTCGAGTTCGCTCATCAGGTGACTGGAGACCAGGACGGCGCGGCCCTGCCGGGCCAGCTCCGCCAGGAAGCCGCGCATCCACACGATGCCGTCGGGGTCGAGGCCGTTGAACGGCTCGTCCAACATGACCACCGGCGGGTCACCGAGCAGCGCCGCCGCGATCCCCAGGCGCTGGCGCATGCCCAGCGAGAAGCCGCCGGCCTTGCGCCGGGCCGCTGTGCCCAGGCCGGCCTGATCGATGACCTCGTCCACCCGCCGGGCCGGCACGCCCTGTGAGTGGGCCAGCCACAACAGGTGGTTACGGGCGGTGCGGCTCGGTTGCAGCGCGGAGGCGTCGAGCAGTGCCCCCAGATGTCGAAGCGGGCGCCGCAGGGTGCGGTACGGCACCCCGCCGACCAGGGCCGATCCCTCAGCTGCGTCAAGGCCCAGGATCACGCGCATGGTGGTGGACTTGCCCGCGCCGTTCGGGCCGACGAAGCCGGTCACCCGTCCGGGCCGCACGGTGAACGTCATCCCGTCCAGAGCCAGCCGCGGCCCGAAGCGCTTGCGCAGACCGATGACCTCGATCGTCGCCTTCGTACTCTCATCGCTCATGGACGCCACCCTGCGACGGAGCGCGTGACAGCGGCCGAACGGCCTCTGTCATCTCGCTGTTAGGTGCCTCGGCTTAGCCTGGCCCGGTACGTGTCCCGGTGCAGTGGCGAGAGGGAGCATACGGATGAACTGGGGTCCGCCCCGACGGCTCGCGGGCCTGACTGCCCGGCTCGGCCTGCGCCGTGGCACTGTCCGCACCCGCTTCACCGCCTTGTACGCGACGCTGTTCCTGCTGTCGGGAACGGGGCTGCTCGCCATCGCGGCCCTGGTGGCATCCGGCGGATCGCGCTCCAGTCAGACCGCCCCCGATGGTGGCACCGATCAGCGAGCCACGGCGGCACAGGCCCAGGCCCGCATCGACGGCCTGGAGCAGCAACTGGCCCAGGCGCACGACACGCAGTCCCGGCAGATCCTGCTCGGCTCCGCCATCGCCCTCTGCGTCATGGCGGTGATCTCGGTCGGCCTCGGCTGGTTCGTCGCAGGCCGGGTGCTGCGCCCGCTGCGGGTGATGACAGCGGCCACCCGCCGGATCACCGCCGACAGCCTGCACGAACGCCTGGCCATCGGCGGCCCCGGCGACGAGGTGAAGGACCTCGCCGATACCATCGACGATCTCCTCGGCCGCCTGGAGAACTCCTTCGATGCGCAGCGCCTCTTCGTCGCGAACGCCTCCCACGAGCTGCGCACCCCGCTCACCACGATGCGGGCCTCCCTGGACGTGGCCCTCGCCAAGCCGGGCCCGGTGCCCGAGACCACGGCCACGCTGGCCGCCCGGATGCGCGCCGAACTCGACCAGGTGGACCGGCTGCTGGAGGGTTTCCTCGTCCTGGCTCGCACCCAGCACGGCGAGTTCACCGACTCGGCGCGCCTCCCCCTCGGCCAACTAGCGCTGACTGCCCTGACCGGCCGGGCGAAGGACATTGCGGCCAAGGACCTGACCGTGCGGGAGAACCGGATCGACGGCTCCGCGTGGGTGTGGGGCAGCCAGACGCTGCTGCGCCGTGCGGTCGACAACGTGGTCGACAATGCGATCGCGCACAACGACCCCGGGGGATGGATCGGTGTCGCGGTAGGGGCCGAAGGAGACGGCGCAGGCGCAGTGTCCCTCGTCGTCGAGTCCAGTGGACCGGTCCTCGACCAGCGGCGAGTGGCGGACCTCGGGCAGCCCTTCCGCCGCCTTGGCGCCGACCGGACCGGCAGCGGCCGGGGAAGCGGCCTCGGCCTCTCCATCGTCGCCGCCATCACCCGGGCCCACCATGGCACCCTGGACCTGCGCGCCCGCCCCGACGGCGGCCTGCGCGTCACCGTCACCCTCCCCCGTACGGACGGCAGGGCGACGGCGGAAACTCCCCACACGGAGAGGGGAGTGGTGCGGTGAGAGTCCTGGTGGTCGAGGACGCCCGCCCCCTCGCGGAAGTCATTGCCGAGGGACTGCGCGACCAGGGCATGGCCGTGGACATGGCCCACGACGGGCTCGACGCCGCGGCCAAACTGGACGTCAACGCGTACGACGTCGTCGTGCTCGACCGCGACCTGCCGGGCATCCACGGCGACACCCTCTGCCAAATGATCACCGAGCGGGACGGTCGCGTGATGGTCCTGATGCTGACCGCCGCCGACTCGCCCGGCGACCGCGTCAGCGGCCTGACCCTGGGCGCCGACGACTACCTCGCCAAGCCCTTCCACTTTCCCGAACTCGTCCTGCGCATCCGCGCCCTGGCCCGCCGCCGGCCCGCCGCCCGCTCCCGCACCCTGAGCAGCGCGGGCATCGAACTCGACCCGACCCGCCGCACCGCCAGCCGCGACGGCCGCCAACTCGACCTTTCCATCAAGGAATTCGCGGTGCTCGAAGCCCTCCTGAACGCAAGCCCCGCCTTCCTCAGCACGGAGAACCTCCTCGAACAGGTCTGGGACGAACACGCCGACCCGTTCACCAACACCGTCACGGTGACCATCAGCCGTCTGCGCCGCAAACTCGGTGCCCCTCCGGTCATCGCCACCACGCCCGGCGTGGGGTATCGGATCACCGACCCAGCCGTCCCGGCAAACTGAGCAGCCACCAGGGGCCGGCGACCCGCGAGCGGAGGCGGTGCCCCGTGCGCCCGACCTCAGCGGTCGGCTCCGCGGGGGCCATCGTTCGGCACGAGCGCCCGCCGGCCCGCGGGGGTGCGGACCGCCCGTCGGAGGCTCGCACACCCGCGGGCCGGTCCCCGACCGCCGTCGCATGCGGCCGACCACCTGCGGCGGGTGCCACCGTGCGGGCCCGCCCCTCAGCGCGGGGAGCGGGCGGCACCGGGCGAGGGCAGCGGCTCGGACCCGCCGGCCCCCGGTGGGCACGGCCGCCGTCGGATGCGGCCCCTCACGAGAACGAGGACGGTCGCCGCTCCGTAGGCGATGTTGCTCAGGGCCGGCTGGTAGCCGAAGGTCGGGCCGAGGACGTAGACGGCGGCGCCCGCCAGGGGGATGCCGAGCCATTCCCAGCGGCCGTCGAGGGCGACGAGGGCGATCAGCAGCAGCGCGTACCAGGAGTAGCCCGGAGTGAGGAGGACGAAGGACCAGCCGGTGACCTGCAGGGCGCCGCTCCAGGGGCGCTGCGGATCGCCGCGCCGGATGACGTGGAGGGACACGGCCGCGACGATGACGAGCAGTACGGGAAACGCCCAACTGTCGGGCAGGACCAGTCGCAGGAGCGAGTAGCGGGATCCGGCCGAGGGGTCGTCGTAGCCCTCCTCCTCGACGTAGCCGCCGAGGTATCCGAAGACCGAGCCGTGCGACAGCAGGACGTAGGGCAGGTAGGAGAGCAGGGTGAACGCCGCCACCGGCAGCAGCACCGCGACCGCGTCGCGCAGGCGCCGGACCCCCGACAGCGCACCGGGAAGGACGACGGCAGGCATCAGCTTCGTCGCGACCGCGGCGCCGATCAGCACGCCGCCCGCCGCCCGCCCGGCCAGGGCCCGGGACGCGACGAGGCCGAGTCCGGCGACCGTGAGGAGCACGCCCAGCACGTCCACGTGCGCGTTGTTGACCGCCTCCAGCGGAACGGCCGGACACCAGGCCCAGTACGCCGCCGTGCGCAGGTCGTCGCCGCGCCGTCGCAGGACCAGGAGGACGGCGCCCGTGACGCCGAGGGAGATCAGGGCGGCACCGGTCTGGAGCGGCTTGTGCCGGGCGCCCTCGGGGGACAGCCGGTCGACGGCCAGGAAGTACGCCTCGGCGACGGGCGGGTAGATGGTGTGGACGGCGGGTCGGTTGATGCGCGTGCAGTGGCCCGTGCCCTCGGCGGACGGGATGCGGGCGAGGTCGGGGCCCTGGCAGGCGGCCCCGGTGGGGAAGAGCCAGGGGTCGCGCAGCCGGGCGAGAGCCGGGTCCTGCGGAGGATGGTCGTACGGGGAGACGCCGGCCGACTGGACACGGCCGTCCCAGGCATAGCGGTAGGAGTCGGTGCTGGTCCGCGGGGGAGCCAGCAGGCCGGTCACCGTGACGGCGACCGCCCCCGCGAGAATCAGCCCCGCGACACGGCGGGGCGGGACCCGGCGCAGCGCGAGCAGAGCGACCGCGAAGAGCGCCCAGCAGACCGCGTACCACCCGAAAAGTCCGCCGGGATTGCTGAAGTAGCCCCCGTACATGACGGTGAGGGCGAGCACCGCCGTGAGTGCGGCGAGGGCGAGGGCGGTGGTCACGAGTGCGGCGCGAGAGGAGATGGCGGTAAGGGGTTTCACCTGCGGAAGCGTTCCAGGTATCGGCCCGTCCGGGGGCCTCGCCACCTCGGACGTCCGTGTTTCGTAAGGTGTTCCGGCCACCTGCGCGGCCCTCGCCGGGGGTGTGATGGGGGCATGCGTTGGACTTTGAATTCCGGGCCGCCCGTCACCTTCAAAGGGCGCCTGCACGATGCCCGTACCGCGACCGCGATCGGCCGCTGGCTCGGCCTGGCCATGGTCGTCTGCTTCGCGACCGGTGTGCTGAGCCACTACCTTCAGCACCCGCCGGGCTGGCTGGCCGACCGGCTGCCGAGCCGCCCGTACTGGGGCTACCGGCTCACCCAGGGACTCCACGTGGCGTCCGGGATCGCGGCCGTCCCGTTGCTGCTGGCGAAGCTGTGGGCCGTCTACCCGCGGCTGTTCGCGTGGCCGCCGGTCCGCTCGCTGCGCCACGCCCTGGAGCGGATCTCCGTGGCCGTCCTCGTCGCGGCCGCACTGTTCGAACTGTTCACCGGGCTGCTGAACACTTTCCAGTGGTACCCCTGGCCCTTCAACTTCGTTCCCGTGCACTACGCGGTCGCCTGGCTCCTGCTCGGATCGCTGCTCCTGCACCTGGCCGTGCGATGGCCGCAGATCCGCGACCACTTCACCCGTCGATCCCCCGGAACTCTGGCCCTGCCCGCCGCCGACGGTCCGGACCGGCGCCAGCTCCTCCTCGGTGTCACCGCCGCGGTCGGAGCGGTGACGGTCACCACCGCCGGACAGTCCGTCACCGCACTCGGCGCACTGGAGCTGTTCGGCCCGCGCAGCCCCGCCCACGGGGTGCAGGGGCTGCCCGTGAACCGGACGGCGGCAGCCGCGCGCGTCTCCCGGGCCTCGCTGGCCGACTGGCGGCTGACCGTGGACGGGCCGCGCCCGTACACCCTCACGCTGGAGGAACTGCGCGCCATGCCCCAGCACCACGCGACCCTGCCCATCGCCTGCGTCGAGGGCTGGAGCAAGTCCGCGCGGTGGACCGGGGTACGGGTACGGGACCTCCTGGAGAGGGCCGGCGGTGGCCCCGGTGCGCGGGCCCGCGTGGTCTCGGTGGAGGAGGCGGGCGCCTACCGGGTCATGGAGATGGGCCGGCACTACGCGCAGGATCCGCTCACCCTGCTGGCGTTGCGGCTGAACGGCGAGGTGCTGTCCCTGGACCACGGCTATCCGGCACGGATCATCGCCCCGAACCGGCCCGGTGTTCTGCAGACCAAGTGGGTCGGCCGGCTGGAGGTCGTGTGATGGGCATCCGGTACGCGGTGGGAGTCTCGGGGGCCATGTGTGCGGCCTGGGGAGGCTGGCTGCTGCTCCAGCAGCGCGAGCCGTGGCGGATCGCCGTGTGGCTCGGGGGAGCGGTCGTGGTGCACGACGGACTCGTCGCGCCGCTCGTGCTGGCCGTCGCCGCACTCGTCGGCGCGGTCGGGCTGCGATTGCGCGGTGTCGTGCGCGGAGCCCTGATCGTCGCGGGCTCCCTGACCGCGATCGCGCTTCCCCCGCTGCTGCGTCCGGCAGGCGTGGCCAACCCCACCGTGCTCCCGCTCGACTACCTGCGCAACTGGCTCCTCCTCATGGCGGCCATCGCGGTGCTGACCGCGGCGTACACCGGTGTGCGCGCCATGGTGGGCAGGGTCCGCCGCGCGGGCCGCTGAGGACCGGCCGGCGCGGAGAAACCGGGGGTGGAATCCGTACCACTGCGGATTCCGCCCCCGGCTTCCCCCTGCGGTCCACCGGTCAGTGCGTCAGGTGCACGAAATGCCGGCCCGCCACCTGCCAGGTGTCGTACGGGGTCCAGCCCGCAGCCCCCGCCTCTGCCCGCAGGGCGCGGGTCCCGAGCCGCGCCCACCAGAAGGAAGCACCGCGGCCGCCCGCGCCGTCCTCGACGGAGACCTCCACGCGCTCGTCCACGTCGGAGGAGGCCGCCTCGACCAGCAGGGAGCCGCCGGGCGCGGTCAGTTCGGCCGCCCGGCGCAGCAGGGCGGCCGGGTCGCCGCCGATGCCGATGTTGCCGTCCATGAGCAGGACCGTGCCCCAACCGCCCTCACGGGGAAGCGGGTCGAAGACGGACCGGCACAGCGCGCTGCCGCCCGCCCGCACGGTGCGCGTCACCGCCTCGGGAGTGACGTCCACACCGAGCGCGGTGTGTCCCAGTCCGGCGAGCGCGGCGACCAGACGGCCCGGTCCGCAGCCGATGTCGAGGACGGGCCCGGTGCACCGGGCCAGCACGGTGTGGTCGGCCGCGTCGGGCTCGGCGCACCACCGCTCGACGTCCAGGGGGAGCAGCCAGCCGTCGTGACGCCGGAGGTAGAGCGGGCCCTGCCCGGCGCGCAGCGCGTCGGCGTACGGGTCGGCCTGCCAGGCCCGCGCGGCCGGCTCGGTGAGCTGGGCGGTCATCGTGTCACCGCACACAGTCCGGCGTGCAGCGCGGCGAACCGGGTCCCCGGCGCGGCCGCGGCCACCCGCTGCGCGTCGTCGGGGGTGTCCACGTCGCAGAGCTCGGGGAGGTCCCGTACGGTCAGCCCCGCGCCGGTCAGCCGTTGCCGTTGCACCTCACCCGTGTGAGCCGCCGACATGGGGACGCCGAGCAGGAGCGCCGGGTCGGGTGCGGCCAGGCCGAGCGCCCAGAACCCGCCGTCGTCGGCGGGCCCGAACCAGGCGTCCGCCTCCGCGAAGTCGAGCCCGAGCGCGAGCAGGCCGGGGGCCACCTGCGGGGTGTCCATCCCGATCAGCAAGGCGGGCCCCGCCGCCAGGGCGAAGGCTGCCGCCAGCCGCACGTCCAGGCCTCCCGTGCACTGGGGGACGACCTCGATGCCGGGCGGGACCCAGGGCCCGGGCTCTCCGTCCAGGACCAGGACGCGGCGCCGGGCCGGCGTCGCCAGGACCGCCGCGAGGGTGTCCTCCAACGCGGCACACGCCAGGTCGGCGGCCTGCTGCGGGGTGAACTGCGCGGTCAGCCGGGTCTTCACCCGCCCGGGGACGGGAGCCTTGGCGATGACGAGGACGGTGCTCATGCGGAGATCCCCTCGGTCGGTGCGCCGTGGGTGACCGGTGGCTCGGCCAGGACCCGGCGCATGTCGCGCACGGCGTGCCAGGTGCCCCGCCAGGTCCCCGTCACCTTCGACTTGCCGGAGCGCGGCAGGTAGGGGACATCGGTCTCGGCCACCCGCCAGCCGGCGTCGGCGGCCCGTACGACCATCTGGAGCGGATAGCCGCTGCGCCGGTCCGTCAGCTCCAGGCCGAGCAGTGCCTCGCGGCGCGCGACCCGCATCGGGCCGAGGTCGTGCAGGCGCAGGCCGGTCCGGTGGCGCAGCATCCGGGACAGCGCGATGTTTCCGGCCCGCGCGTGCGCGGGCCAGGCGCCGCGTCCCTGTGGGCGGCGGCGGCCGAGCAGCAGGTCCACCTCGCCGGCGGCGACCCGCTCGGCCATCGGGGCGAGCAGGCCGGGGTCCATGGAGGCGTCGCAGTCGCAGAAGCAGACGAACTCGGCGCGGGCGGCACGCAGCCCGGCGTGGCAGGCGGCGCCGAAACCGCGCCGGGCCTCGTGGACGACGGTGGCGCCGAGGGAACGGGCGATGTCGGCCGAGCCGTCGGAGGAGCCGTTGTCGACGACGATGGCCCGCCAGCCGGACGGCACCCGCGCCAGAACCCAGGGCAGTGCCTCGGCCTCGTCGAGGCAGGGAAGTACGAGGTCCGCGCGGGGCGGACGAGCAGAAGGAGTCACCCTCCACACCGTAGGAACCGGAAGGCGCCCAAAGGCGCCCGAAGACCTTACGAAACGCGGACGCCGTGCCGTACGGCGGACGGCCCGGCTCCGGACGTCGCGGCGTGGTGCACCCTGGGGGCATGGCAATCAGCAACGAAACCGGGCCCGGCCCCGGTGACGGCACGGGCCGCGTCCTGGTCGTGGACGACGATCCGACCGTCTCCGAGGTCGTGGCCGGCTATCTGGAGCGGGCCGGATTCACCGTGCACCGTGCCGACGACGGCCCGGCCGCCTTGGAGAGCGCCGCGCGTCACCGTCCCGACCTGGTCGTCCTGGACCTGATGCTGCCCGGTATGGACGGCTTGGAAGTCTGCCGCCGGCTGCGTGCGAGCGGGAGCGGAAGGCCTTCCGTCCCCGTGGTCATGCTCACCGCGCGCGGCGACGAGGACGACCGGATCCTGGGCCTGGAGGTGGGTGCGGACGACTACGTGACCAAGCCCTTCAGCCCGCGGGAGCTGGTCCTGCGCGTGCGGTCGGTCCTGCGCCGCAGTTCCTCGACCGCTCCGGCCGACGAACCGTTGCTGGTGGTCGCGGGCCTCACCGTGGACCCCGCGGCCCGTCGTGCGACGCGGGACGGAAGGGAGCTGGCGCTGACCCTGAGGGAGTTCGACCTGCTCGTGTACTTCCTGCGGCACCCGGGCCAGGTCTGCGACCGGGAGCGGCTGATGCGCGAGGTCTGGGGCTGGGACTACGGCGACCTCTCCACCGTGACCGTGCACGTCCGCCGACTGCGGAGCAAGATCGAGAAGGATCCGGCCGACCCCCGGCTGATCCGGACGGTATGGGGCGCCGGATACCGGTTCGAGGCGGGACCTCGTCCGTCCGGTGACGCGCCGGACCCGGCCCGGACGGAGGACGGCCGTGGGTGACCTGCTGCTGATAGCCCTGTACGCCTTCCTCGGCGCGGCGGCCGCGGGACTCCTCGGCGCCCTCGCGCTGCGGATACTGCGGCGGCGCAGCGTCGCCGTCTCCCTCGCGGTCGTCGCCGCGGTCGCGGTGTCCGCGATGCTCGCCGGCACCCTCATGGTGGCGTGGGCCATGTTCCTGTCCTCCCACGACCTGGCCGTGGTGACCACGGTCGTCGCGATGGCCGCCGCCGTATCGCTGGGAACGGCGCTGCTGCTGGGCCGCCAGGTGGTGCTGCGCTGTCGGGAACTCGTCGGCGCCGCTCGCGACTTCGGAGAAGAAGGCACCTTCCGGGTCCCCCTGGTGCCGGCCCCCGCCGAACTGGCCGCGCTGAGCCGCGAACTGGCCCTCACCAGTGACCGGCTGCTGGCCTCACGCGAACGCGAGCGGGCCCTGGAGACCTCCCGGCGTGAGCTCGTGGCCTGGATCTCCCACGACCTGCGGACCCCGCTGGCGGGGCTGCGCGCGATGTCGGAGGCGTTGGAGGACGGAGTGGTGGCCGACCCCGCCCGCTACCACCAGCAGATGCGCGCCGAGGTGGAGCGCCTCAACTCCATGGTCACCGACCTCTTCGAGCTGTCCCGGATCCATGCCGGCGCGCTCTCCCTCAGCCCCACCCGCATGTCCCTGTACGACCTGGTCGGTGACGCGCTGGCGGGCGCGGACGCACTCGCCCGCGAGCACGGGGTGCGCCTGGCCGGCGGCAGCGTCGCCCCGCTGCCGGTGGAGGTCGACGGCAAGGAGATGACCCGAGTGCTGTCGAACCTGCTGGTCAACGCCATCCGTCACACCCCGGCCGACGGGACGGTCGCCGTCGCCGCCGAACGCCGCGCGGACGCGGTGGTGCTGTCCGTCACCGACGCCTGCGGCGGCATCCCCGAGGAGGACCTGCCCCGCGTCTTCGACACCGGATGGCGAGGCTCCCCGGCGCGTACGCCCCCTTCGGGCGCGGGCCTCGGTCTGGCCATCGTCCGGGGCATCGTGGAGGCGCACTCGGGCCACGCGGACGTGCACAACGTGCCCGGCGGGTGCCGCTTCGAACTGACCCTCCCGGCCCCCGCGTAGAGCGCACCGGGCGGGAGCGGGAGGGGCTTCGCCGGAACCCTGCGGAGCCCGCCCCCGAGCACGCCCGAGCCCGCCGGGGATCACGGGACCGCCCGCGTACCGGCGACGCGCGGCCGAACGTCCTCGACGCCGGCGGCCGGACGCCCACGGTGCCCGGCGGGCGCGGAACCGGCCGGCCGCGCCGGCCGGTTCCGGCATCAGCCGGGCAGGCCGGCCGATGCGCGCTGACCCGCCCGTGCGAACTCGGCCATGCCGTCGGTGAAGTCGACCACCGGGCGCCAGCCGAGCTCCTCGCGCAGCCGTGCGGAGTCGGCGGTGATGTGCCGGACGTCGCCGAGTCGGAACTCGCCCGTGACCACCGGGGCCGGTCCGCCGTGCGCCGAGGCCAGCGCGGCGGCCATCTCGCCGACCGTGTGCGGATCCCCGCTGCCGGTGTTGTACGCCGTCAGGGCACCCGCCGGCCGGGTGCCGGCGGCCTCCAGCGCCACCGCGTTCGCCGCGGCCACGTCCCGGACGTGGACGAAATCTCGGCGCTGGGCGCCGTCCTCGAAGACCCGCGGGGCCTCGCCGCGGGCGAGAGAGGAGCGGAAGAAGGACGCGACGCCGGCGTACGGGGTGTCGCGGGGCATGCCCGGCCCGTACACGTTGTGGTAGCGCAACGACACCGCACGGCCCTCCACGCAGCGGGCCCAGGACGCCGCCAGGTGCTCCTGCGCCAGTTTCGTCGACGCGTACACGTTGCGCGGATCGGTCGCCGCGTCCTCGCCGACCAGACCCGGCGTCAGCTCGGCCCCGCAGTCGGGACAGCGGGGTTCGAACCGGCCGGCCGCCAGGTCCTCGGTCCGGCGTGCTCCGGGGCGCACCGTTCCGTGCCTTTCGCACGTGTACCGACCCTCGCCGTAGACCACCATCGACCCGGCGAGGACGAGTTCCCGGACCCCCGCCCCCGCCATCTCGGCCAGCAGGACCGCCGTGCCGAGGTCGTTGCAGCCGACGTACGCGGGGGCATCGGCGAAGTCCTTGCCGAGGCCGACCATCGCCGCCTGGTGGCACACCGCGTCCACTCCGCGCAGCGCTACCCGGACGGCGTCCGCGTCCCGTACGTCGGCGTGGACGAACTCGGCCTCGGGCAGGGGCGGGGTACCGGGGTGGGCGGCGGGCAGCAGGGCGTCGAGGACGACGGGCTCGTGCCCACGGTCGGTGAGGGCGGTGACGATGTGGGAGCCGATGAACCCGGCCCCTCCGGTGACGAGTACGCGCATGCTCCGGACGCTACGCAGTGCGGGGCCGCCGGGGCACCTCCCACGCGCGGACGTAAGAGTTCCGTCATACGGGTGCCGGGGATCCGCCCGCGGTGCGGGGCCGGTCGGGGGACGCGGTCGCGCAGCCGCTGATGGCCCCGGCTCGCCGCCGGGGCCACGCCGCCGGGGCACGGTTCGGGGCCGTTCCCCGCCGGTGGGCCGGACACCGCGGACTGGTTCGGTTCCGGCCCGGGCCCCACGGTAGCCGTACCCGGGGCCGCCGCGGCGCCGCACTCTCGTGTGGGTGAACGCCGCTCTGCCCCGGCAGAGCTCGCAGGGGGCGTTCCGCTATCCCCGACTGCCGCCCAAGTAGGGCAGCCCCATGGGCAGGGGGCTGCCCGCCCGGCCGAAGGCGGTCCGGCGCGGGCAGCCGGCGGATCCGTTACCGGGGCCGGCATGGCCCTGCGGCGACCGGCGCATGATCCGGACCCGCGGCGACAACTGCCCTCCTGACGAGGCATTCTTGGGCGGTGTCGAATCTCTCTCGGTCCCCCCTTCCCACGCCCGGCGGCTGGATGGTCGTCTGCGGCGACGACGGTCTGGCCAGGCGGCTCGCCGGCGAACTCCGCGACGTCTACCGCGAGCGGGTGACGCTCGTGGTGCCCGAGGCCCGCGCACCGCAGCCGGCGGTGGGGCGGCGGTCCGGGCGGGCCCTCGGACTGCTCGGGCGGGTACCCGTGGCCCGGAGCTCCCGTCTGCCGGGGACCGAGCAGACGGAACCGTACCTGCGTGTCGTGCAAGGGGCCGAACCGGACGAGGAGTTGCTGGCCGAGGCCGGAGTGCGGCGGGCCGCCGCCCTGGCGCTGGTGTACGAGGACGACGAGACCAACGTACGGGCGGCGCTGGTGGCCCGACGCCTCAACCCCCGGCTCCGGCTGGTGATCAGGCTCTACAACCGCAAGTTGGGACAGCACCTGGAGGAGCTGTTCGACCAGGCGGCGATCATCGCCGAGCCCGGACTGGACCCGCAGGAACTGGACGTGTCGACCACGGTCCTGTCCGACGCCGACACCGCCGCACCGGCCCTGGCCGCCTCTGCCGTCGCCGGCACCAGCAAGATCGTGCAGGCTGACGGCCTGCTGCTGAGGGCGGTCGAACGCACGCCGCCGGGCCCGGGCCAGGTCGCGGACCCGGGCCTGTGCACCCTCGCCCTGCTGTCGGCGACCACGGGCGACCCGGCCGGCACGGAGGGCTCGGAACACAGCGGTGACCGCGGACCGCAACTGCTGCCCGACGACCGGGCGGTCGCCGGCGCGACCGGCCGCGGGATCGTGGCCCTGGAAGCGGTGTCCCCCATCGGCCCCGCCATGGCGGCAGGCCGTCTGGCGGGGGCGTCCCTGCCCGTCGCCTCGTTGTTCTCCCGACGGCTGCGCTGGTCCCTGGCAGGGATACTCGCGGCCGTGGCCGCACTGGCGGTGGCGTCCTGGATCACCACCGGGGACCACCTCTTGCACGGGGCCTACATCACCCTCCTCGACATCTTCGCGATCAACGACCCGGCGGTGGACGAGCCGCCCGAGCGCAAGACGCTGCAGATCCTCGCCGGATTCGTGGGCCTGCTCCTGCTGCCGGTCCTCGTGGCGGCGGCGCTTGAGGGCCTGGGGGCCTTCCGGACCGCGACCGCGCTGCGCCGGCCGGCCCGCAGGACCTCCGGCCATGTCGTGTTGCTGGGGCTCGGCAAGATCGGGACACGGGTGCTGGCCCGACTGCGGGAGCTGGAGATCCCCGTGGTGTGCGTGGAATCCGATCCGGAGGCCCGCGGTATCGAACTCGCCCGCCGGCTGCGCGTACCGGTCGTCCTCGGCGACGTCACCGAAGAGGGGGTGCTCGACGCGGCACGGGTCGGCAGGGCGCACTCCCTGCTCGCCCTGACCAGTGCGGACATCACCAACCTGGAGGCCGCCCTGTACGCGCGGGCGGTCCGGCCCGATCTGCGTGTCGTGATGCGCCTGTACGAGGACGACTTCGCCACCGCCGTCTACCGCACCCTGCGCGCCACCCACCCCGCCGCTCTCACCCGCAGCCGCAGCGTGACCCACCTGGCGGCACCCGCCTTCGCCGGCGCGATGATGGGCCGGCAGGTCCTGGGGGCGATCCCGGTCGAGCGCCGCGTGCTGCTGTTCGCCGCGCTCGTGGTGGCCGGCCATCCACAGCTGGAGGGGCGGACCATCGCGGAGTCCTTCCGGCCCGGTGCCTGGCGTGTGATCGCGCTGGACACCACTGCCCCCGAGGACCGGCGTCCCGACCTGGCCGCGGCACCCGAGGACAGCCGGCTCACCCAGGCGGGCCTGGTCTGGGACCTGCACCCCGGGTACGTCCTCAAGGCGCAGGACCGGGTGGTCCTGGCGGCCACCCGCCGGGGACTGGCCGAGCTGCTCGGCCGCGGCGCCGTCTCCGCCTCCGGGACCTGAGCCGGCTCCTCCGGCCGGCGTGCGGCAGCAGCGTCCGGGAGGCCGTGGCCAGCGGCCGTGACCGGCGGCAGTGACAGGGCGCCGAGACTGCCGGACTCCGGCATGGGGCCGGCAGGTGGTCCGGACCTAGTGTGGGCAGCCGCACCAGAGAGGTACCCATGAACGCACATCCGGCCGTCCCCGCCGCCCTTCTGGCGGCGGCGACGCTCCTCCTGCTTCCGCTCCCCGTCGCACTCCTGCGCGGGTGGACTCCGGCGAGGCTCCACAGTCGAGTCGTGGCCAGGCCCTACGCCTACGCCATGCTCGGCCTCTACGCCCAGGCATGCCTCAACACCGTGCCGCGCATGCTGGACGCCCCCGCCGGTCTGACCACGGCGTGCACGGCCATCGGGGTGGCGTTCGGCGTCGTGGCCGCGGTGTTCTTCCTGCAGGCCGCGGCGCGCGGCCGTCGCCCGGATCCGGAGGGGAGGCGGTGACCGTACGCGGACGCGCCCGCTGACACCGCGGGGCCGGCGCCACCGCGGCCGGCGCACCGCACCGTCCCGCCGGGCGGGAGCCGGGGACCACACCCGTGGCGACTCGCTCCCGGGTCTGGCGTGTCACGAGGGCGCTCAGGGCCCCGGTGCGGCATCTTCTCCTCGGCGGGCGATGTCCCGAACCCCTCGATTGCGGGAGTCTGCGGAGGTGTCCCTTGGGCGCGAGCGGTAGCGGGCAGCACGGTCCCGAGGAGGCGCCGCGGCCCTCGCCGGAATCAAGGGGGCCAGGGCATTCGGGACCGCGGGAGAACGGCGAAGCGGACACGTCGACACGCCCGGCGGGCGGGGAGCCGGACGAGTCCAGGCCCAGCTTGCCGGAGCGGTTCCGATCGGCTCTGGAGGCCGCGCGGACGGCCGGTCCGCCGCCCGGACCCTCGCGTCCGGCCTTCTGGCGCAGCCCGCTGCGCGGCCCGTGGCTGACCTCGGTGCTCGGGCTGGTCCTCCTTGCCGGGATCACCGTCCTGTTCGTGACGGGGCTGGTCTCCTACGCGGCGTACAACCCGGACCTGGCGGTCCGCAACGACCAGACCCCGGACAAGGGGTGGCTCGGCTTCTACCTGTTCTCCTGGCCGACCTCCCCGTACTGGCTCTACCGGGTCACGCAGGGGGTGCACGTCACGCTCGGCGTGGTCCTGGTACCGGTGCTCCTGGCGAAGCTGTGGTCGGTGATCCCCAAGCTGTTCGAGTGGCCCCCGGTGCGGTCGGTCGCCCACGGCATCGAGCGGCTGTCCCTGCTCCTGTTGGTCGGAGGCGCCGGTTTCGAGTTCGTCACCGGCATCCTCAACGTCCAGTTGCACTACATCTTCCCGGGCTCCTTCTACGTGCTGCACTTCTACGGGGCCTGGGTGTTCATCGGGGCCTTCGTGGTCCACGTCGTCTTCCGCCTGCCGAGGGCCCTGCGCGCGGTGCGGCGCCGGGGGCGGGAGCCGGCGGCCGGTGCGCCCGAGGCGGCCGGACTGGTCTCGCCCCGCCCGGCGGCGCCGACGATCTCCCGCCGGGGCGCCCTGGGCATGGTCGGGCTCGGATCACTGGCGCTGCTGGTGGTCACGGCCGGCCAGAGCGTGGGCGGCTGGTTCCGGCAGACGGCGCTGCTCGCCCCGCACGGACAGGAGCCCGGCTCCGGGCCCAACGGCTTTCAGATCAACAAGACCGCGGCCTCCGTGGGCATCCGGCCCAGCGACATCGGCCCCGCCTGGCGGCTGACCGTCCGCGGTGCGGGCCGACAGGTGGACCTGACCTACGGCCAGCTGCTGGCCCTGCCCCAGAGCCGATCGTCCCTGCCGATCGCCTGCGTGGAGGGCTGGTCGACATCCGACCAGGACTGGGCCGGGGTCCGCCTCACCGACCTGGCGGCTCTTGTCGGGCTCGGCACGGACACCCCGAAGGTCCTGGTGGAGTCGGTGCAGCGCGGCGGGTCGTTCAGCTCCGTGGTCCTGCGCGACAACCAGGCCAGGGACGCGCGCTCGCTCCTCGCCGTGCGCGTCAACGGTGCCGTCCTCTCCGCCGACCACGGCTACCCGGCCCGCGTGATCGTCCCCGGTGCACCCGGTGTGCACAACACGAAGTGGGTCACCCGCCTCACCTTCGGGGAGCAGGCATGACATTCCGCCTCCCGCTCGCGGGCACGTTCGCCTTCCGCCGCCGCTACGGCGCCTCCCCGCTCCACCTCCTCCTCGTCCTCGCCTCCTTCGCTCTCGCCCTCTACGCGGGCGTGCGACTCCTCAGGGGAGACAGCATCGGCGTGGCCCTGTGGTTCGTCGGAGCGGCGCTGGTGCACGACCTGGTGCTGCTGCCGCTGTACTCGGTGACGGACCGGGCGGTGCAGGCCTGGTGCGGGCCTTCGGGCGCCGGGCATGGCGCGGTGCGGGTGAGCGTCAACTACGTGCGGGTCCCCGCTTTCGTCGCCGGTGTCCTGCTGCTCGTCTGGTGGCCGCTCGTCCTGCGCCGGGTGGACCACTTCACGGCGGCCACGGCCCTTCCCGCCGACGTCTTCCTGACGCGCTGGCTGCTGATCACGGCCGCTCTCTTCGCCGCCTCGGCGGCCGTCCTCCTCGTACGGATGTGGCACGGCACCAGGGCCGGCAGGCGCGCCGCGCGGGCTCAGGCCCGGGCGCGCAGGGCCACGAAGTGACGGCCCCCGGCGGAGGACCACCGCTCGGTCGCCGTCCACCCCGACGCGGTGGCGTGACGGTCCAGCGCCGAGGCGCCGACGGCCGCCCAGGGGAAGACGGCGCCCGCGGGGTGGCGGCCTGCGTGGACGCGGACCCGGCGGCGCTCGTCCACGTCCGCCGCGGCGGTCTCCACCAGGAGCAGCCCCTGTCCGTGCACCAGACCCCTGATCCTGCGCAGCAGCCTGCGGGGATCACCACCGATGCCGATGTTCCCGTCGATCAGCAGAGCCGTTCCCCATCCGCCCTCGTCGGGCAGCGGGTCGAACACCGACCTGCGCAGCGCGGCGCCTCCTCGGCCCACCGTGGAGCTGACCGCCGACGAGCACACGTCGATGCCGAGCACGGTGTGCCCGCGGCGCGTCAGCGCCTCCACGAGCCGGCCGGCCCCGCAGCCGATGTCCAGCACCCGGCCCCGGCACCGCCGCAGCACGGCACGATCGCCGACGTCCGCCCGTGCACACCACCGCTCGACGTCCAGCGGCAGACACCAGCCCTCGGCGTCCCGCAGCGAAAGATCACCCTGCTGCGTGCGGATCGCCGCCGCGTAGGGGCCGCTGTTCCATCCTTCGGGGTCGTGGACGATCACGTCCCATCTCTAGCCGCGGGGCCGGCCCGCACTGCGCCGTGCGGGGCGGATCCACCCGATCGGACCGGGCCCGGCCCGGACCCCGCCCACCGGCCCGGACGGGGCGGCGCGGACGGGACGGAGCCCCGGCCGCAGGGGCCGGGGCTCCGGTCGTCCGTCCGCGCGCCGTGTCAGTGGCTGCCGGCGAGTTCCCCGGTGAGCTTGCCGTGGAGGTCGGAGCTCGGGTCGTTCAGGCCGGTGATCTCGACGGTCTTGCCGCGCTGGGCGTACTTGGTTTCGATCGCGTCCAGGGCGGCGACGGAGGAGGCGTCCCAGATGTGCGCCTCACTCAGGTCGATGACGATCCGGTCGGGGTCGGAGGCGTAGCCGAAGCGACCGACGAGATCGTTGGAGGAGGCGAAGAACAGCTCACCGGTGACGCGGTAGACAACGCTCTTCCCGTCGGGGTCGGGCAGCGCGGTGACCTCGGCGAGGTGTGCGACACGCTTGGCGAAGATGATCATGGCGGTCACGGAGCCGACGACGACGCCGACGGCGAGGTTGTGGGTGGCGACCACGCACGCGACGGTGATCACCATGACCGAGATCTCACCCGCGGGCATCCGCCGGAGCGTCTTCGGCGCGACCGAGTGCCAGTCGAACGTCGCCAGCGACACCATGATCATGACCGCGACCAGGGCGGCCATGGGGATGTCGGAGACGACCGGGCCGAAGACGATGCACAGCACCATGAGGAACGCGCCCGCCAGGAAGGTCGACAGGCGGGTACGGGCGCCGGAGACCTTCACGTTGATCATCGTCTGGCCGATCATGGCGCAGCCCCCCATGCCGCCGAAGAAGCCGGTGACGACGTTCGCGATGCCCTGGCCGATCGACTCGCGGGTCTTGTCGGAATGGGTGTCGGTGATGTCGTCGACCAGCTTCGCCGTCATCAGCGACTCCATCAGGCCGACCAGGGCCATGGCGAAGGCGTACGGGGCGATCGTCGACAGCGTGTCCAGGGTGAACGGCACGTCCGGCAGGCCCGGCACCGGGAGGGACGAGGGCAGCTCGCCCTTGTCGCCCACCGTGGGCACCGAGATGGCGGCCGCGACGGTGATCACGGTCAGGACGACGATGGAGACCAGCGGGGCCGGGACCACGGTGGTGACCCTCGGGAAGAACACCATGAGCGCCAGGCCGGCGGCGATCAGCGGATAGACGGCCCAGGGCACGTCCAGCATCTCGGGCACCTGGGCCATGAAGATCAGGATGGCCAGCGAGTTGACGAAGCCGACCATGACGGAACGGGGGATGAACCGCATCAGCCGTGCCACCCCCAGCGCGCCGAGCACGATCTGAAAGACGCCGGCCAGGATGACGGCCGCGATGAGGTAACCCAGACCGTGCTCGCGGTTCAGCGGGGCGATGACAAGTGCGACGGCGCCCGTGGCGGCGGAGATCATCGCCCGCCGACCGCCGACGATCGAGATGACGACGGCCATCGTGAACGAGGCGAACAGGCCGAGTGCCGGATCGACGCCGGCGATGATCGAGAAGGAGATCGCCTCGGGGATCAGGGCCAGCGCGACGACCAGCCCGCCGAGCACCTCGGTGCGCCAGACCTTCGGGTCGGAGATCCAGTCGGGCTTCAGGCCGCGCAGACGGGCGGCCGGGGACACAGCAGTGGCGGCAGAAGACAAAGGAGACGGGACCTGTCGTGTTCGGGGGCAGCCTGCCCGGCGGGGGACGGGGCGGGCAGGAGGGCGCCGGGCGGCGGGGCAACCCGGCGGGCGGCTCCGACGGGCCCGGAGCGGGCATGCCGGGGAAGGATGTCTGCCCCTGCGGGCGAGGAGTACGGGGGGTGCTACCGGGTGCGGAGCGTCACGGCGGGCAGGCGGCGTCGAACGTCATGCGCTCGCCCACGCTTCCCTCCTGCACGGATCGGAACTCGCCGGGGGCGCCATAGGCCCCGGCACGGTAGCCGGCGGGACGACCGCCGGGCCGTCCGCACCACCAGACACCATACCGTGACGGCGGAGCGGGGATCGGTGCCGCCCGGGTCCGCCGGGGGCGGCCGGAGCGCGCTCCGCCCGTGGCCGCGGCCGGTGTTCGGCGCCGCGGAGGAGGGACGGGCCTATCCTGAAGCACATGGCGACGGTGCGGGTCGACGGGGTGGAGGTCGCGTACGACCGGGCCGGCGAGGGACCGCCCCTGGTGTTCCTCCACGGCGCGGGAGAGGACGCCCGTGTCTGGCGGCCGCAGGTCGAAGCGCTGGCGGACGCGTTCACGGTCGTGGCCTGGGACGAACCGGGAGCGGGCCGCTCCGGCGACGTTCCGGAGTCCTTCGGGCTCGCCGACTACGCCCGCTGTCTGGCGGCGGTGGTCGAGGCCCTGCGGCTGGGTCCGGCGCACGTCGCCGGTCTCTCCTGGGGCGGCACGGTCGCCCTGGAGTTCTACCGCCGCCGTCCGGACCTCGTGAGGACGCTGATCCTCGCCGACACCTACGCGGGCTGGGCGGGCTCCCTTCCGGCGGACGAGGTCCGGGCCCGGGCCGCCGGCGTGCGCCGGATGCTGGCCGCGCCGCGCGACGCGTTCGATCCGACCCTGCCCGGCCTGTTCGCCGGCGAGCCGCCCGCCGCCTACCTGTCCCTGCTGGCCGAGCTGGCGGCCGCCGTGCGGCCGCGGACCTTCCGGACACAGCTGGCCCTCATGGCCGAGGCGGACCTGCGGGACGTGCTGGCCACCGTCTCGGTGCCCACCCTCCTGCTCTGGGGAGAGCGGGACGCACGGTCGCCGCTGTCCGTCGCGCGGCAGTTCCGGCAGGCGATCCCGGCGGCCGAACTCGTCGTGATTCCGGGCGCCGGGCACGTCAGCAACCTGGAACGGCCCGAGGAGTTCGGCCTGGCCGTCCGGGCCTTCTGCAGCGCTCACCCCGAGCCGGTGGCCGGTGGCCGGTGACGACCGGGCACCGGACGGGTTCAGTCGGGCCCGGTCCAGTCGAAGGTGATGTGCTTGCTCGACCGGCCTTCGCGGTCCCACCGGAAGCCGAACGCGTCCGCGCGGTTGACCGTGGTGCGGCCCCACGTCGCCACCTGGCCGGGGCCGGTCTCGGAACCGGGCAGGTTGGTCGACTGCACTCGCGCGCCCTCGGGTGTCGTCGGGCCGGTGAGGGCGACGGCGCTCGCCTCGACCTTTCCGGGTACGGAGACCCGCCAGCCGCCGAGGTCGTCGTCGGCCTCGAAGGCGATGGGGGCGACGTCCATACCTTTCATCTCGCCCGCGAACATGGTGAGCATCTGCTGCGGCCAGCTGCCCGCCTGCCCACCGAAGATCATCTGAAGGGCTTCGCGCTGCTGCTCGTCGGCCCGCTCGTCAAGGAAGACCGCCCCGTACGCGTCGGAGTGCTCGGCCCAGACGTTGCCGACGAAGGAGGCCACCATGAGGACGTTGAGCCCGTCCAGTCGGACGTCCCCGTAGTGGCCCTCGCGGACGTGCCAGGCGAGCACCCCGTCACACTCCCCGTAGGTGGGGGGCTGGGCGAACGAGCACGGGCACGGAATGTCGCACCTGCAGGTGTCGAACCAGTCGCCGGACACGTGCCAGGCGGGAATCGTCTGTGTCGTCTCGGTCATGCCGCCACCTCCTCGCGCCCGGACCCGGGTGATGCGGGTACCGGCCACGGCCACCGGTCGACCGGGTGGGAGGGGGAGGTTCCAGCCCTGTGCCTACCCGGCATGCCGGGCTCTGGATCCCATCCTTCTCGCCCGGACCGTTGATCGCATTCCGTGGCACCGCTGCCGGCGTGCGCGCCGCGTGTTCGTGTGCTGCGCTGTAGCCATGGCGCGTGACGCGGCCCGTAGCTTGCCTCCGTTGCGGCCCGGCAATCTTCTCCCGGCACGCACGATGGCCGTCGCCTGGTCGGTGATGGCCCTGATCGCCCTGCTCTGCTGGCTCGTCATCGTGGCCCAGTCCGGTGACATGGGGGTCTCGGCGGGGACGATGGGCATGGCTCTCCCGCTCTTCCTGCTGCTGTGGGCGGTCATGATGGCCGCGATGATGTTTCCTTCCGTGGCACCGGTCGCCGTGACCTGGGCCCGGTCCATCGGGCGCCAGGCGTCGGGGTGGGGGCGGGCGGCCCGGGTCGCGCAGTTCGCCTGTGGCTACCTGGTCGCGTGGACGCTCTTCGGACTGATCGCCTACGGCGTTCTCGCGCTGACCGGGGACGCCGTGGACGCGCATCCGGCGGTCGGCCGCTGGATCGGTGCCGCCGCTTTCCTGCTCGCCGGGCTGCAGCAGCTCGGTCCGCTCAAGGACGTCTGCCTGCGTCACTGCCGCAGTCCGCTGGCCCAGTTGGTACGCTACGCGGCCTTCCGCCCGGTCGCCCGGGACCTGAGGGTGGGGATCCACCACGGTCTGTACTGCGTGGGTTGCTGCTGGGGCCTGATGCTCGTCCTCGTGCCGCTCGGCGCCATGAACATCGCGGCGATGGCGGCGGTCTCGGTGGTCATCTTCGTGGAGAAGCTCTGGAGCCGAGGGCCGGTCCTGGCCAACGTGGTCGGTGTGCTGTTCGTGGTCCTGGCCGTCGTGACGGCCCTCGGCCTCTTCCAGGACGCCCTGGTGCCGGGCCTGAGCCCCTCCGGTGAGCAGATGGACATGGGCTGACGGGGCCGCCCCTGGTGCGGGCCGGGGCTCCCTACGGCCTCGCGGCGGTGACCAGCAGCAGCGTGTGCGGCCAGAGGGGGTCGAGGACCGCGGGATCGTTCTTGAGCTTGGCGAACATCACCAGGCCCTCCAGGTGGGCGATCACCGCGCGCGCCACCGACGCGTCGGCCCGCTCGCGCGGAATGTCGCCCGCGTCCGCGGCCTCACCGAGCAGGGCGCAGATCAGCGCGGTCTGCTCGTCGAAGATCTCCTCCAGCCTGGCGCGGACGTCCGGCTCCTGGGTGCTCAGTTCGAGGGCGAGGTTCCCCAGCAGGCAGCCGTCGACCGTGCCGCAGCTCTCCCTCCGGTGCCGCTGGGCCTGCGCCATGCCCTCCAACAGCCGGCGGAGCCGGACCAGGGCGGGATCCGGGCTGTTCAGCTCGGCGGTCCAGACGCGGCGCTGGTCCTCCCAGTAGGCGTTGACCGCTTGCAGGGTGAGGTCCTGTTTCGAGGCGAAGAAGTGGTAGAAGCTGCCCTTCTTGACCTCGGCCGCGGCGCAGATCTCTGCCACGCCCAGGCTGCTGTACCCCCGGTGCTGCATGAGTTCGCCCGTGGCGTCGAGGAGCCGCTCGCGCGCGGTGCTGATCCGTCCCATGGCCGGAGTATACGGTCGGTCAACTCCTCGGCGCCGCCACCGGTGGTGTTTTAGTTGACCGGTCGTCTATGGTGTTCTCGAAGCCGGTCCCCGCGTCCGGCCGACCGTTCACCCCGTCCCCGGGGCACACCACTTTCTGGAGGGCCGCCGTGTCCGCACCCATCTCTGTCGTCATCGCTTACCACAGCGGCCACGGGCATACCGCCCGGCAGGCCGCGGCCGTGGCGGAGGGCGCCGCTGCGGTGCCCGGAGTCCGGGCGGACCTGCGGGACGTCTCCACCCTCGACGAGGGCCTGTGGGCGGCCCTGGCCGAGGCGGAGGCGATCGTCTTCGGCTCCCCCACGTACATGGGCGCCACCTCGGCGGCGTTCCAGCGCTTCGCGGAGGCCGGCGCCCCCGTCTGGGCCGCACGCGGCTGGCAGGGCAAGCTCGCCGCCGGGTTCACCAACTCGGCCGGGGCGAACGGCAACAAGGACAACGCACTGCTGTCACTCACGGTCCTGGCGGCGCAGCACGGGATGCACTGGGTTCCGCTGGGCCTGCCGCCCGGCTGGATCTACAGCTCCGACGGCAGCCCCGAAGACCTCAACCGGCTGGGCTCGTTCGTGGGCGCCATGGCGCAGTCGCCCTCCGATCTCGGTCCGCAGGAGTCGCCCGCGGAGGCCGATCTGCGCACCGCGCGGCATCTCGGCGAACACGTCGCCCGGACCGCACTGCAGTTCGCCCACGGCCGCCGGGCCGTCGAAGCCCTGGCGGTGACCGCGTGAACGCCGGACGCCTCGGTGACCTGCTGGGCGTCGAGCTGCCCGTCGTGCAGGGCCCGTTCGGCGGGGGGCTGTCCTCGGTCGCCCTGGCCGCGGCGGTCTCCGAGAAGGGAGGGCTGGGTTCCTACGGTGCGCACGTCCTGGCCCCGGAGCAGATCACGGACCTCGTCCGGCAGCTGAAGGCCCGCACCGGCCGCCCGTTCGCCGTCAACCTCTGGGTCCCCCAGCCGGGCGAGGCCGGACCGTGGCCGGACCCTGCCGCACTGGCCCCCCACATCGGGCGGCTGCGCCCCTACTACGACGAACTCGGGCTGCGCCCGGTCGCGGCCGAGGACGTCAGGCCGGGGCCGGACTTCGACGCCCAGGTGGACGCGCTGCTCGCGGCCGCGCCCCCGGTCATCAGCTTCGTGATGGGTGTCCCGCCCCGCAGGGTCATGGACGAGGCCCGCCGCCGAGGCATCGCGGTGATCGGCACGGCCACCACCGTGGACGAGGCCGTCGTACTGGAGCAGGCGGGCGTTGACGCCGTCGTGGCCTCCGGCGCCGACGCCGGTGGGCATCGGGGCGCCTTCCTGCGGCCGGTGCGGGAGTCGCTCGTGGGGACGTTCTCGCTGGTGCCCCAGGTCGCCGACGCCGTACGCGTCCCCGTCATCGCCGCCGGCGGGATCGCCGACGGCCGGGGAGTCGCCGCGGCCCTCGGCCTGGGCGCCGACGCTGTCCAGATCGGCACGGCCTTCCTCGCCACGCGCGAATCGGGGGCGAGCGAGGCCCACAAACGCGCCCTGGGCTCACCGGAGGCGCGCACCACCGTCCTCACGCGTCTCTTCACGGGCCGGACCGCCCGCGGAATCGTGAACCGGTTCGTCCGCGACATGGCCCCGTACGAGGAGACCGTGCCCCGGTACCCCGTGCAGAGCGCCTTGATGCAGCCCGTCCGCCACGAGGCCGGCGTCCAGGGGCAGGCGGACCTCGGCAGCCTGTGGGCCGGCCAGGCCGCGGCCCTGGCCGTCGGTGCCCTCGGCGCGGCGGAGTTCCTCGACCGGCTCATGGCCGACGTGCGGGAGCGGAGCCGCCGGGGAGCCTGACCGGCCGGACCCTCGCCGCACGGGCGGCAGGGTGCGCGTCGCGGAGCAGCCGCCGCTCAGGGCGGCCTGCTCACGGCGTCCTCACCGCCGCCCCGTGCCGTGCGGCCCCGGGGGAGACGGCGCGTCCCGCAGACGGCGTGCCTGGGCGTCGTAGTCGCGCAGGATGTGCCGGAGCTGCCGCAGCGACTCCTCGGGTATGTCGGGGGGAGCGGACTCGGCCACGAAGCGGGCGGCCGCCACCAGCGCGGCGAACTCGACGGCGTGAGCGGTCGCCTTCAGGACTCCGGGCCGGGCCCACTCCAGTTGCATGATCAGCCCTTCGACGCGAGGTATTCCTTGATCTGCCCGAGTTCCTGCTCGAAGTCGTCGTAGTCCTCACGGATGCCGTTGAGGTAGCCGCTCCAGCCGAGGCTGTTCTTCGCGTAGTGGACGGCTTCCTGGATCTCCTCGTCCGTGGCACCGAACAGCTTCGCCGCTTCGGTGTGGAAGAGGGTGCAGTAACGGCACTTCGTCTCCGAGTGCAACGCGATCCCGATGAGCTCCTTGTACTTGTTCGGGATGAGCGTCTCCCCGAGCTCGATCCTCTTGAAGATCTCCCACTCGTGGTCCAGCAACTCGTCGGGGATGCGGGAGAAGAAATGAGGTACAAGACCCAAGGTCTCCTTGATCTCCGACTCGACTTCGCTCCGGGTGCGGCCCGCCATGTCAACCACTCCTCTCAGCCGGGAGAAACCGACACCCCTCACTCCACGCTAGAACCCGCCGACGACGCCTGCGACCCCTGAGCGCCCCCGCCGGGGCGCCGCGACGCAGGTCAGACGCGACGGCCCGGCCGACGGCCACCCCGTTGCGCCGCCCCGGCGGACTCGTCGCCGGCCTGACGGGGGAGAAACCCCACGCGGCCCAGCACTCGATGCTCGACGACGCACCGGGGGCCACGGGGCCACACCAGTACGGGGACGCGGCACGGGAGGTCGCCTCGCCATGAATTCCCCGGTCGAGGATCTCCACCACCGCCGGCGGAAGCCCTCCGGGAGTCTCTAAGTGCGCAAGGGACCGCTCCCGCCCGGCGCGTGGCAGCAAGGCCGCGCGCGGCGCATCCCCGCGTCCGTAATGCGGGCGTAATGGTTTGCGGGCCCGGCATCCAGTTGAATGCGCACGGTAGGTACATCGCCCGTCGGGCGCGGAACAGGGAGTTGTGGAATGAAGTTGAGTCGTGGTCGGCGCGGGCCTCTGGCGGCGGGTGTCGCCGTGCTGGTGACGGCTGCCCTGGCCGTGGGGCTGTACCTGTTCCAGCCGTGGAAGCTGTGGCAGGACGAGACGGTCAGCGAGGCGTTGCCCACCGCAGCGCCGAGCGCGCCGAGCGCACCCGGCGGTTCCGCTTCGGAGTCCGCGTCCGCCGCCCCGGCGGCGCCCGCCACGCCCCGGACCCTGAGCCAGGGTTCCTTCATCAGCCACGAACACGACACCAAGGGCACGGCGAAGGTCGTCCGGCTGGCAGACGGCTCCCACGTGCTCCGGCTGGAGGGGCTCGACACGAGCAACGGGCCCGACCTGCGGGTGTGGCTGACCGACGCCCCGGTGAAGGAAGGGGTGGCGGGCTGGCGGGTGTTCGACGACGGCAAGTACGTCAGCCTGGGCAAGCTCAAGGGCAACAAGGGCGACCAGAACTACGAGATCCCGGCGGACGTGAACCTCGCCGACTACTCCAGCGTGGCGATCTGGTGCGACCGCTTCGACGTCTCCTTCGGGGCGGCGGAACTCGCCGGGGCGTAGCGGATGTCGGCCGCGCTCCGGCGCGGCGCGTCCTCGCGGCGCATGCGTCCCGTTCTCGCACACGCCGACGGCCACCCGGTGCACTCCCGGCGCCCGGCTGTGGTCGCGGCCTGACCTGCGCGGCCCCGTGGGCCCCGGGCATGGCAGGCTGGCCCCCGGCCAGTGACATGCACGAAGGGGCGGGGCGAAGGTTGAGCGACGAGCAGCGGATGACGGACGAGTACCTGGAGGGCAGTGCCGACCTCCTGCGCGAAGCCTGCGCCACCGGACGCCGTTTCACCCGCGGCGAGCTGGAGGCCCGCCGCGACGCGGGAGAACGGGCCGCCGAGGCGGGTATCGGGTTGCGGGCTCTCGTGCGGGCCCACCTGGCCCTCGCCCGCGACATCCAGTCGGAGCTTCCCGCAGGCGAGCTGCCGTATCTGCTGGGCGCGGTGGAGCATGCGGTCGACGCCTTCGCCGAGGGCTACGAGCGGGCCCAGCAGCAGGCCGTGCGGCAGCAGGAGGCCGCGCGCCGGGAGTTCATCGACGACCTGCTGTACGGCGGCAGCGACCTGGGCCGGCTCGCGGAACGCGCCGAACGGTTCGGGCTGCGCCTCTCCCAGGCCCACGCGGTGGCGGTGGCCCAGGGGCCGGAACCGTACGGGGACGGCTACAGCATCGTCCGGGGCATAGAAGCGGCCGTCCTGGCCCGCTTCGGAAACCGCAGCATCCTGCTGACCACGAAAGAGGGCCGGCTGATCTGCGTCGCCCCCGGTGACCGGCCGGAGGTCCTCGCGTACTTCGCCAAACGGGCCTACGCGGCCACCGACGGCGGCCTGGTGGCCATCGGCAGGGCGCACGCGGGCGCCGGGGGAGTGGTCCACTCGTACGAGGAGGCCCTCAACGCCCTCGACCTCGCCCGGAGCATCGCCTTGGAAGGCCCGGTCCTGCACGCGGCGGACCTGCTGGTCTACCCGGTCCTCGGGCGCGACCGGCAGGCCATGGCCGATCTGGTCAGTACGGTTCTCGGCCCGCTCCAGGAGGCCCGGGGCGGTGCCAGGCCGCTCATCGACACCCTCCACGCCTACTTCGACGCGGGCTGTGTGGCCACCGATGCGGCCCGCGCGCTGTCCTTGAGCGTGCGCGCCTTCACCTACCGACTCGAACGCATCCACAAGCTCACGGGAGCCGACCCCGGTGATCCGCGTCACCGCTACACCCTGCAGACCGCGGTCATCGGAGCCCGATTGCTGGACTGGCCGCAGCAGGAGCAGTGACGATCGGGGCCCGGCGACGCGCGTGCAACACCGCCCGCCGGCGTCGTGGGTTGGGACGGTCCAGCGGCGCTCGCCGTCCTCCAAGGGCGAAGGCCGGTTCCCCGTCACGGCTGCCGGCAGGCGCCCTCGTCGACGGTCGCGGTGACGTGGTGGAGTTCGAAGGCCGAGGGATACGGCTCGTCGGGGGCGACCGGGGTCAAGGTCACGTGCATGCAGAACTCCGTTGTGGTGTCGTCCGTGGAGATCGTGTAGCCGGTGGCGCCGTTTCCCCGGACCGTCAGCCCGTGGCCCGGACCCGTTCCGGTCTCCTTGACGGCGCTGCGGACGAGGTCGTCCTGGGCCGTGGTGCCGCTTGCGTAGTGGGGCCTGGCGTTCAGTGCGTCGGCGGCCTGGCGGACGGCCGTGCGCAGTTCGCCTTCGCTCCAGTGCCAGCCGGCGTAGAGCGAGGAGAGCATGCCGATCGTGACGAGCGGTGCGATGACGATGAAGGCGCGACCCACGGGGTTGCGGGGGTTGTAGACGTACCGGCGGGTCCGTGCGTGTCGTACGAAGACGGGTTCGTCGTTCACCGGCGGTCCCCGACGCCGTCGGAGTCGCGGGTCTTCATGAGGTCGTCCTACCTTTCCCGAAGGAGTCGATGCGGTCAGAGGCCCTCGGGGCGATCAGAGGGATCGTTGCCGCATGTGCTTCCAGGCCCTGCGGACGCGGTCGCCGATCTCGCCGATCACGATGACGGCCAGGGCGCCGAGAGCACATCCCGACAGGGGAGCCGACTGGCCGAGGAGGAGACCGACCAGCCAGAGCACCAGGGTCACCAGGCCCCACCAGGCCGCCGCCCCGGCCAGGGCCCGTACGGTACGTGTCGAGGTCATGTACGTGCGCCTTTCGTCCTGAGGGCAACGGCGGACACGGCGGCGGGGAGCACCGTCAGCAGCCAGAGCGTCGGATGCAGCCAGTAGGGCCCGCCGAGCCAGACCAGCAGCCACAGGATCAGGAACGCGTCGGCGATCAGGGCCAGGGCGGCCCATGCGGCCAGCGTGAGGCTCTTCGACCGACCCCAGGACATCCGCCCCGGCGGGCCGACCAGACACCAGCAGGCGAACAGGCCCAGCGCGCCGATCACCAGGGTGACGAGCGCCAGGGCCACGGAGTAGAGCGGGCCTTCGGTCGACAGGGAGACGACGGCCGGAGCCAAGTCGCTCGACCCGCCGCCCGAGATGTCCGCCTGCGCCGCGTACGCGCTCAACTCGTCGGCGGCGGGCAGCGTCGCTGCATAGGTCCGCTCGCCCGGCTCGTGCGGAACGTCCGCCCGGAGAGCGGCGAAGGCGACCGCGGCCGAGCCGAGCGAGGCCAGGCCGCCGAGCCCCGCCAGGGTTCCCCCGACCGGGCGCCGGCCCTCTCTGCGTATGCCCCGGCGAGCGGGGCGTTCCGTCTCAGCTCCGGACACGGCCCTCCTGTCGCGGAGCCTTCTCCGCGCGGTCGTACGCCTCGGCCGCAGGTGCGGCTTCTGCGGCCGGTGCGGCTTCCGCGGCCGGTGCCGCTGCAGCCGCCGTGAGCAGCTCGCCGCTCGGCACGCCGGCGTCGCCCTGGATGTGGAACAGGCGGGCCACCGGAACGTCCGTGCTGCTGTGGGCGACGATGGAGAAGGCGATGCAGACCGCGATCAGGGTGTATGCGGTCTCGCCCTGCGGGATACCGGCCTGGAGGACCAGCAGACCGTAGACCACCGATGCGAATCCCTTGGGGCCGAACCACGCCGCGACCAGCTTCTCCCGCTTCTCGAACTTCGTGCCCAGCAGCGACACCAGCAGGGACGCGGGCCGGATGAGCACGATGGCCAGTACCACGGCCGCGTACCCGCCCCACGACAGGTCGCCGAAGAGCGCCGGAGTGAGCAGCGCGCCGAACACCAGCAGGGCGGCGAACTTGGCGAGTTCCGCCACCGCCTCTCCCAGGGGCTCGAAGACCTCCTTGGCCGTCGGCGAGACGCTCGCCATGACGGCGCCCGCGGAGAAGGCCGCCAGGTACGGGTTGGCGTGGGTGAGGTGGCACAGTCCGTACAGGATGATCCCGGTGGCCAGCGGCAGCAGCGGCTGGAGCCGGGGCTCGGCGCCCAGGTTCCGTACCCGGACCAGGCCCGCCAGCAGCAGCGGCAGTACGACACCGAAGACGAGGCCCAGCAGCAGCTCCAGCCCGATCTTGCCGAGCGAGGCCTCCGCATGCCCGGACGTGGGACCGGCGGCGGCGATCAGGACGAGCACGACGGGCAGGGCGAGTCCGTCGTTGATCCCGCTTTCCACGTTCAGCAGCTGCCGGAGCTTGGCCGGCACCTCCTTGCGGCCCACGATGGCCGAGGCGAACACCGGGTCCGTCGGCGCGAGAACGGCTCCCACCAGGAACGACGTCGTCCAGTCGAGACCCACGAGGTAGTGGGTGACCAGCGCCATGCCGACGAGGGCCAGCGGCATGCCCAGGCCCAGGGCCCGTGCCGGGTTCCGCCAGTTCCGGCGCAGAGCCGGGAACGAGACGTGCATGCCGTCGGTGAACAGCACGGCGAACAGCGCGAGGTCCGCGGTCACCGCGACGATCTCGCTGTCCGGTGTGACGTGGATCAGGCCCAGGAAGCCGTCGCTGACCAGAGCGCCGCCGAGCAGGAAGAGGAGTGAGGTGGACAGGACGGTCCGGGCGGCGAGCCCGGACAGCAGGACCGCGATGAGCAGCACGACCCCGAAGACAGCGACGAGCACCATGGAAAACGAGCCCCCGATCGGCGAGTGAGAGGTGTCCCCTTGACCGCCGACCAGGCTTCCCGGCACACCGCTATGGATTTTACGGATCCCTTACGCGGTTCTGACGGGCCCCTGGCGGCAGTGCTCGGCCTTCTTCGTTGCCGATCACCGGCATGAACACGCCACGTATGGTCCAGGTAAGGTGAGCGCCTCATTCCGGAACGGCGCCCACGAATGGAAGCACATGATCCACGCGACAGCGCTGGGCAGGACGACGATGCCGCTGCTCATGCCGGCGGTGGTGCCGCTGCCGTGCCGTGCCGATCTGCCCGGTGCCGTTCCCCCGAATGCCGTTCCCCCGATGACGGGCACCGTCCGGAGGGCGGCCTGATGCGGTTCCGAACCTGCCGCGCCGCCCTCTACCGCTGGGTCACGGCCGAGCGCCGTCTCGGTCTCGTACTCGCCGCCGCGGGGCTTCCCGTCACCTGCCTGGGAGCGGTGATGTACGTCCTGCCGGGTCCCGGCTTCCCCTTCGTGGTGATCGGCCTGAGCCTGTTCCTGACCGGAGTCGTGATGGCTCTGGGCGGGCAGGACGTGGAGCGGTAGGGGACGGCGGGTCCTCGGCGGAGGGTCGGCAGGGAGCCCGTGGCGGCAACGGACCGGGCCGGGGACCGCCCGCGGGGGCGGTGGCCGCTATGACGGGCGCAGGGCGCGAAAGGCCTCGTCGGCCAGGGCGGGGAGGTCGAGGGCGCCGTCACTTTCGACCCAGGCGGCGAGTGCCGTCGTCACGGCCCCGAGGGCGGCCGCCGCGACGACCCGGGCGGAGAGGTCGCTTTCGCCGGGGTGGCGCGATCTGAGGGCGTCGGCGAAGAGCCGCTGGGTGGCGTACTGGTTGTCCCAGGTCCGGGCGCGCAGGGCGGGCGTGCCGAGGATGAGCCTGGTACGGGCGAGCAGGGAGTCCTTGCCGTCGGCGTACACCGCCCGCAGGCCCTGGCTCAGGGCGCTGCACAGGGCGGTGAGGCTGTCCTCGTGGCGCGGCCGCTCCTCGATGAGCCGGGCGATCAGCGGATCGTAGTCGTCGGACTCCACCACGGCCTCCTTGGTGGGGAAGTGCCGGAAGAACGTCATGTGCGAGACCCCCGCCGCGGCCGAGATCTCCTCGACGGTGGTGTTCTGGTACCCCTGGGCCAGGAACAGGCGCAGGGCCTGTTCCTGGATCGTCCGGCGCGTCTGCGCCTTCTTCCGTTCGCGCAGGCCGGGAACCGGCGTGGGGGACGTACTCATGGAACTACCGCCTCCGGGCGTTCTCGGTGCTCGCTCACTGTCCTGTGCCGTTCCCGAGTATGCGTGTCAGCGCCCGGTCCAGAGCGGTCGCCCGCGTTCCGCGCCAGGCCAGGTGGGCGTCGGGCCGTACCAGCAGGGTGTGCCGGGAGCCGCCCGGCACGGTGAGTGCGGTCACCCCGTCCGCACCGAGGTGCCGCAAGGCGACGGCCTCCTGGGCGGAGGGAGGCGCCCCGGGGCTGAGGAGGGCCCAGCCCGTGCGCAGTTCCTCGTACAGGCGCGTGGTGCTGCCGTCCTGACGGATGCAGGGCCCGTCCGGTACGCGGTCGCCGGGGTGCGGGGCAGGTCCGGGGAGGGGCCTGGGGAGCCGGTGGAGGGTGCCGAGGGGGCCCCTGCGGTAGCTGAGGGTCAGCTGGGAGGACTTCTCCCAGAGCCGGCGTTGCACGGTGGGCCGGTCGAGCAGGGGGACGAAGACGTGGTCGCGCAGGGCCCGGGCCCACGTGCTCCGGCCGAGCACCACGCCCGTCATGGCGGTGGTAGACGACAGCACCTCGCGGGCGACCGGTCTGCGTTCGGCCTCGTAGGTGTCCAGCAGGGCGTCGTCGGACCGCCCGGTGGCGACCAGGGCGAGCTTCCAGGCCAGGTTCTCCGCGTCGCCCAGGCCGGTGTTCATGCCCTGACCGCCGAAGGGGCTGTGGATGTGCGCGGCGTCACCGGCGAGCAGCAGCCTGCCGCTGCGGTATGACGAGGCGAGACGCCGGTTGATCCGGAAGGTGGAGGTCCAGTGCACCTCCCGTACCGCGGTGCGGGGAACGCCGGCCTCCCGCCGCAGGAGCTCCGCCAGGCTGTCCGCCGGGTCCGCCGCCGATCCGGGTGCGGCGGGCGCCATCAGGCGCCACAGGTCCTTTCCCGGCAGCGGAAACGCCCCGAGCATCGTGTCCCCGCGCAGCCAGACCGCCACCGTGTCCCGGGGGACCGGCAGGCCGGCCGTCACGTCGGCCAGCAGGAAGCGCTCCACCACCGGCACGCCGGGGAAGGCGATCCCGGCGGCCTTGCGCACGCGGCTGTGCGCGCCGTCGCATCCCACCAGCCAGCCGGCCTCCTCCTCGCCGTGGTCGAGGCGCATGACGACCCGCTCCGGGTCCTGGCGTACGTCCAGCACCTCGCGGCCCCATTCGACCTCGACGCCGAGCCCGGCCAGCCGGTCCCGGAGCCGGGCCTCGACCTCGGCCTGGGACATGAGCAGGCCGGGCCTGGTGACCAGCCTGGTGGGCCGCCCGACGGGCAGTCTCGCCAAGGGGCGTCCGTCGACGTACGTCAGGACCTGGGAGATCCGCACCGATCGCTCGGCCAGGTCGCCGAGAGCGCCGAGTCGGTCGAGCACCTCGGCACCGCGCGGCTGAAGGCCCAGGGCCCGCGAGGTCGCCGCCGGTCCCGGCGCCATGTCCAGCACCCGGACGGGAACGCCCGCGGCGCGCAGTCCACAGGCGGTCGCCAATCCGGTCGGCCCGGCACCGGCCACCACCACCGTCGTCGACAGCATGCCTCCACCTTTCGTTAGTCGCTAACTTTAGTTAGATGCTAACGCCAATGCTCGTCGCCCGGCCATCCTGCGGTCGGCGTGAAAGAGGCGTAAAGATTGCCGATGGTCGGCAATGTGCGTGGGGCTGCCTCCGGGGCAGGATGGAGCGAGGCCGCACCGGCCCACGCACCTGATGCCGGGTGCCGGAAGGGAGGGGGAGACGTGGACGAGTTCATCGGGGCCGCTCTCGGCTTTCCCACGGTGCTGCTGACATCGGCCCTGGCCGTCGTCCTCGGGTTCTGGCTGCTCGTGCTGTGCGGGGCCGCCGACCACGACGCCGCCGATTCGGGTGGCGGTGTCCTCGGCCTCGGCGGCGTGCCCGTCACCGTGTCGGCGTCGGTGCTGATCGGCCTGGCCTGGTTCACCAGCCTTGCCGGCTCCGTGCTCCTCGCCCGTACGGGATGGCCGGGTGGGGTGGAGAACTTCCTCGGCGCCGCCCTGCTGTTCGCCTCGCTCCTGCTGTCGTGGCGCGTCACCCGACACCTCCTGCGGCCGCTGGTCAAGCTCTTCCCCGACGAACCCGGGCCGTCCCGGCTGGACTTCGTCGGCCTGACCTGCGTCATCCGCACCGGGCGGGTGGACCAGGGCTTCGGTCAGGCGGAAGTCGCGGCAGGTGACGGCGCCACCGCGATCGTCCAGGTCCGCCAGCACGGCAGTGATCCGCTCACGCTCGGCAGCACCGCGCTGCTGTACGCGTACGACGACGCGGGCGAATTCTTCTGGGTCGCGCCCTTCGACGCGGCGCTCGACCCGCGCGGCTGACCCGCCGCCCCTCCCGGCCTCCGGGCCTACCGGCTTCGACTTCTCACGTGGGGATTCCTCATGGATGCCATCTCTTTGGGCCTTGGCACGCTCGTCATCGTCGTCCTCGTTCTCGCGGTCGTCACCCTCATCGTGCTGACGCGGTTGTTCCGCAAGGTGGAGCAGGGCAAGGCCCTGATCGTCTCCAAGATGAGAAAGGTCGATGTGACCTTCACCGGCCAGGTGGTGCTGCCCGTGCTGCACAAGGCCGAGATCATGGACATCTCGGTCAAGACCATCGAGATCTCCCGCACCGGGCGCGACGGTCTCATCTGCAAGGACAACATCCGCGCCGACATCCGGATCTCCTTCTTCGTCCGGGTCAACAAGACCGTCGAGGACGTCATCAAGGTCGCCCAGGCCATCGGCACCCAGCGGGCCTCGGACAAGGCGACGCTGCAGGAGCTGTTCAACGCCAAGTTCTCCGAGGCGCTCAAGACGGTCGGCAAGCAACTCGACTTCACCGATCTCTACACGATGCGCGACGAACTGCGCGACCGGATCATCCACGTCATCGGCACCGATCTGAACGGCTACAGCCTGGAGGACGCGGCGATCGACTACCTGGAGCAGACCCCGCTCGCCCAGCTGGACGCAGGCAACATCCTGGACGCCCAGGGCATCCGGAAGATCACCGAGCTGACGGCCGTCGAGAGCGTGCGCACCAACGAGTTCCGCCAGCACGAGCAGAAGGAGCTCACCCGGCAGAACGTCGACGCACGCGAGGCCATCTTGGAACTCGAGCGTCGGCAGGCCGACGCCGAGATCAAGCAGCGCCGCGAGATCGAGACGGTCCGGGCCCGGGAGGAGGCGGAAACCGCCCGTGTGGTGGAGGAGGAGCGGCTGCGGGCGCAGAGCGCCTTCCTCAAGACCGAGGAGCAGCTCGGCATCCAGCGTGAGAACCAGGCCCGTGAGGTCGCCGTCGCACAGAAGAACCGCGAGCGGGTCATCGCCATCGAGAACGAGCGGATCGAGAAGGACCGCCTGCTGGAGGTCATCGCGAGGGAACGGGAGACCGAGCTGACCCGGATCGCCGCCGACAAGGAGGTCGAGACCGAGAAGCGGGACATCGCCGAGGTCGTGCGGGAGCGGATCGCGGTCGACCGTACCGTCGCCGAGCAGGAGGAGTCCATCAAGCGGCTGCGGACGGTGGAAGAGGCCGAGCGGGAGCGTCAGGCCGTCGTCATCGCCGCCGAGGCGCAGGCGCAGGAGAAGCTGGTCAAGGACATCAAGGCGGCGGAGGCCGCCGAGCAGGCGGCCGTGCACCGGGCGGCGGAGGAGCTCACCCTCGCCGAGGCCAGGAACAAGACCGCCGACCTCGACGCCCGGGCCAAGATCCGGCTCGCTGAAGGAATTCAGGCGGAGGCAGCCGCCGAGGGTCTGGCCGCCGTCGCCGTACGGGAGAAGGAAGCGGACGCGATCGAGAAGACCGGCCTGGCCGAGGCCGGAGCCACCACGGCACGTCTCAGGGCCGAGGCGGACGGCGCCCGCGAAATGGCACTGGCCCAGGCGGCCGCGATCGGGGAGAAGCTGAAGGCGGAGGCCGAGGGCCTCACCGAGAAGGCCGCGGCCATGGCCGCCCTCGACGAGGCCTCGCGCGGCCACGAGGAGTACCGGCTGCGGCTGGAGGCGGAGAAGGAAGTCCGCCTCGCCGGGCTCGACATGCAGCGGCAGGTGGCCGAGGCCCAGGCGACCGTGCTGGCGACGGGACTGGAGAGCGCCGACATCAGCATCGTCGGCGGTGAGGCGGCCTTCTTCGACCGGATCGTGGGCGCGATGTCGATGGGCCGGGCGGTGGACGGGTTCATGGAGCACTCGCAGACCGCCCGGACCCTGGCCGGGCCCTGGCTGGACGGCGCAGCCTCCTCCTTCACCGAGGACCTCACCAAGATGCTGGGCTCGCTGTCCACGTCCGACGTGCAGAACCTGACCGTCTCTGCCCTTCTCATGAAGCTGATGCCGGCCGGATCCGGGCAGCTGGACGAGCTGCTGGCACGAGCCCGACAGCTGGGCCTGGCCGACCTGCCGGTGAGCGGACTCGCCGGGTCCAGCGGTGCCGTCCTGAACGGCGCCGCCAAGAACTGACCGCCACGGGGGTGCGGTCAAGGTTGCGGAGCCGCCGCAGTAGTGGCGGCTCCGCAACCGCACACCATCTTGTACGCGAGGGAGCTGGAGCAGATGACGACGCTGTTGGACGCGGGTACGTACGAGGTATTGCGCGACCGCCTGGCAGCGCAGGCCGGCGAGCTGGCCCGGCGCGCGGAGGCCCTCAACGCCGCCCGCACCGCCGAGTTCGGTGGGGCCGGGCTCACGCTCTCGGGCTCCGAGCGCCTGCGGACCGAGCAGAGCCGGGTGCCCGGCGACATCGTCGCCATCGGGGACGCACTGCTCTTCGGCTACCACGGCGCCGCCGGCCATGGCCAGGAGACGTCCGTCGCGGATGTGCTCGCCCTGTACGACCGCGACCTGAACCCGCTGCCCGCCGCCGCCGTGCCCGGCCTCCTCGAAGACCCCGCCTTCACCCGGGAGTTCGGGGCGCTGCACCGCTACTACCAGGGCGCGCGCCTGCTGCGGCTGCGTCACGCCGACGGCAGGCTGCTGGCCGTCTTCCGGACCGGGGAGCAGGCCGAGGACATCCGCGTCCTGCGCTGGTCCCTCACCCAGGACGGCGAGGCGAGGTTCCTGGACGCACTGGGGGAGCGCGACCACGTCTTCCCGCCCGCCCACGACGTCGAGTGGTGCGAGACCACCCGCGACGACCACGTCCCGGGCCGGTACCCGCACGCATCCGTCGACGGACGGATCTTCGTCTCCACGGTCGGAGGCGCCCTCGTCGTCAAGACCGACAACGACACCGAGACCGGCGAGGGCATTCACCGCGAGCCGGTCGACGAGCCCCTCCAGTCCCTCGCCGACGCCGAGATCGCCCACGCCACCGTCGGCGCGCTGATCCTGCTCCGCGTCCGCCCCTACAAGGAGGAGACCAGGCGCCACCTGGTCTACAACACCGTCACCAACACGGTCGTCCGCCTCGACGGCATCGGCCGGTCCTGCCGCCGGCTGCCCGACGACGAGGGCATCGTCTTCCCCGGCGGATACTGCCTCGCCTCGGGCACCGTGAAGACCTTCGACACGGACACCACGGACCTGGCGTTCGAAAAGGCCGTGCGCTCTCCCCATGGCGAGGACGTCCTTTTCGCCTTCCACGCCGGCTCCGGTGGGCGCGGCCTGCTGCTGTCCTACAACCTGATCCGCAAAGAGGTCGCCGCCCCGATTTCCTGCCACGGCCACGCCCTCTTCGACGACGGCACACTCGTCGTGCTGCGCGCCGGCTCCGGCGAGCCCGCGCGGATGCACCCCGTACAGATCTGGCGCACGCCCTACACGTCCGACACCCACGTCCCCTCGTCCGCGGACGGACCACTCGCCCGCATCGGCAACCCCGACCTGGTGCGGGGCATCGCCGACTGCCTCTCCATCGCCCGGCAGGCCATGGAGACCGGGGCCGCTCCGGTGGGGGCGGCCTACGAGACGCTGCTCGCCGCCTGTGTCCGCGCCGCCGACCGCTTCCCCTGGCTCGGCGACGCGGAGACCGGAGACCTGCGCGGCCCCCTGGAGGAGGTACGGTCCACGGCCGCGCAGGTACTGGAGGAGTTCGAGAGCGTCCAGGCCCTCACCCGTCAGGCCGCCGACGCCCTCGGCGAAGCCGCCCGGACGATCGCCCGGCTGGTCCGCCGCATCCGCGGCGAGGCCCCGGCCACCGCCGAGGAGTGGATCGACCGCATCACCGAGCTGCGGCGGGCACAGGGCCGGTTGGTCACCCTCAAGGAGATGCGCCACGCGGACACCGACGGCATCGAGGCCCTGGCCGCGAGCGTGGAAGGCGACATCACCGCCGCGGCCCGGCGTGCCGTCGCCTTCCTGCACCGCGAGGACGCCTTCACCGCCCATCACGTCGAGGCCGAACGGCTCACCGCCGAAGCCGAGGCCATCACCACCGTCGCCGAGGCCGTCCCCGTCGAGGAGCGGCTGGCCGAGCGGACCTTCGGCCTCCAGACCCTCGTCGAGGTCGTCGCGGGCCTCGACATCGGTGACGCGACCGTGCGCACGACCATCCTGGAGCGGATCGCCGAGGTCCTCGGGTCCGTCAACCGGGCCCGCGCCACGCTCGCCGCCCGCCGCCGGGAGCTCCTCGACCGTGAAGGACGGGCCGAGTTCGCGGCCGAGTTCGCGCTGCTCGGCCAGGCCGTCACCGGCGCCCTGGCCACGGCGTCCACGCCCGAGGAGTGCGAGGCCCAGCTCGCGCGCCTGCTGCTCCAGCTGGAGAACCTGGAGTCGCGCTTCGCCGAGCACGACGGGTTCCTGGCCGAGATCACCGAGAAGCGGACCGAGGTCCACGACGCGTTCTCCTCCCGCCAGCAGACCCTGCGCGACGCCCGGGCCCGGCGCGCCGAAGCCCTCTCCGACTCCGCGCGCCGTGTCCTGGAAGCGGTCGCCCGCCGCACGTCGGGACTCGCCAGCCTCGACGAGATCAACACCTACTTCACCTCCGACCCCATGGCGGACAAGGTCCGCCGCACCGCCGACCAGCTGAGGCAGCTCGGCGACGCCGTGCGGGCCGAAGAGCTGGAAGGCCGGCTGCTGGCCGCCCGCCAGGAGGCCGGGCGCGCCCTGCGCGACCGCGGGGAGCTGTTCGGCGACGGCGGCGACACGATCCGCCTGGGCCGCCACCGCTTCGCCGTCACGCGCCAGAGCCCCGAGCTGACCCTCGTACCGCACCGCGACGGCCAGGCCTTCGCCCTGACCGGCACCGACTACCGCCGTCCGGTCACCGACCCGGACTTCGCCGACACCCGTCCCTACTGGGACCGGCTGCTGCCGTCCGAGTCCCCCGAGGTGTACCGGGCCGAACACCTGGCCGCGCGGCTGCTGGCCGACCACGGCGCCGCCGCCCTGGCCGACGCCGACCTGCCGGCGGTCGTACGGCGGGCCGCCGAGGCCGCGTACGACGAGGGCTACGAACGCGGCGTCCACGATCACGACGCCACCGTGATCCTCGACGCGGTGCTCAGGCTGCACGAGAAGGCCGGCCTGCTGCGCTACCCGCCGCACGTCCGGGCGGCGGCCGTACTCTTCTGGGCCCACGGCACGAGGGCGGACTTCCGCGATGCCTTCGTCCGGCGGGCGATGTCCCTGGTCCGGGCCCGCGAAACCTTCGGGCTCGCGCCGGCGATCGAAGGCCTCCGGGCGGAACTCGCCTCGGAGATCTCCCGGTCCATCGAGCGGGAAACGGATGCCGCGCACGCCGCCGCGTACCTCTTCGAGGAGTTGACCACCGGCCCCGACGGATTCGCGCTCTCCGCCGCGGCCCACACCCTGCTCGACACGTTCCGCCGGACCGTGGGGAGTTCACCGTACGACGAGGACCTCGCCGTCCTCCCCGACCTGGCGGCACGACGGCACCTCGTCGAGGGCTGGCTCACCTCCTACGCGACGGCGTGCGGCGAGGACATCGACGCGGGGGACATCGCCGAGGCGGCAGCGGTCGAACTGTGCCCGGCCCTGGACCGCTATGAGGCCACGGGCGCGACGACGGCGACCGTCACCGGCCTGCTCGGCGCCCATCCCCGGATCACCGGGCGTGCCATGGACGTGCGCTTGGACGAGTTCCTCACCCGCACGGCGGCTTTCGCGGCCCAGGCCGTCCCGGGCTTCCGCGCCTACCAGCAGCGCCGCAGCGGCCTGCTCGCAGCCGAGCGGGCACAGCTGCGCCTGGACGCGTACCGGCCCCGGGTCATGTCCTCCTTCGTCCGCAACCGGCTCGTCGACGAGGTCTACCTGCCCCTCATCGGCGACAACCTCGCCAAGCAGCTGGGCGCGGTCGGAGACGCCAAGCGCACCGACAGCCACGGCCTGCTCCTGCTGGTCTCACCGCCGGGCTACGGCAAGACCACCCTCATGGAATACGTCGCCGAACGCCTCGGGCTGCTCCTGGTCAAGGTCGACGGTCCGGCCCTCGGTCGCACTACTTCCCTGGACCCCGCCGAGGCGCCGGATGCCGCCGCCCGCCGCGAGCTGGAGAAGATCGCCTTCGCGCTCGCCGCCGGGAACAACGTCCTGCTCTACCTGGATGACATCCAGCACACCTCGCCCGAGCTGCTCCAGAAGTTCATTCCGCTGTGCGACGCGACCCGCACGCTGGACGGACACGACCTGCGGGGGAAGCGCTTCGCCGTCTGCATGGCCGGCAACCCGTACACCGAGTCGGGGCAGCGCTTCCGGGTTCCCGACATGCTCGCGAACCGGGCCGACGTGTGGAACCTCGGCGACGTGCTGAACGGAAAGGAAGACGCCTTCGCCTTCAGCTTCGTCGAGAACGCCCTCACCTCCAACCCCGTCCTCGCTCCGCTCGCCGGACGGGAGCGGGCCGATCTGGAGCTGCTGGTACGCCTCGCGGCCGAAGACCCCACCGCGCGCCGAGACCGGCTCACCCACCCGTTCCAGGCGGCCGAACTGGACCGGATCCTCGTGGTCCTCCGGCACCTGCTCACCGCCCGGCGGACGGTCCTCGCGGTGAACGGGGCCTACATGGCCTCGGCGGCCCGGAGCGGCACGAGCCGCACCGAACCTCCCTTCCGGCTCCAGGGCTCGTACCGGAACATGAACAAGATCGCGGCCCGGATCTCTCCGGCCATGAACGACGCGGAGCTGTCCGCGCTGATCGACGACCACTACTCGGCGGAGGCCCAGACCCTCACCACGGGTGCGGAGGCGGATCTCCTCAAGCTCGCCGCCCTCCGCGGCACCCTCACCGACGGCCCGGCCGCGCGCTGGGCCGAGATCACCGCGGCGTACGTCCGCAGCCAGGCGCTCGGCGGTTCCGGCGAGGACTCCGTGAGCCGTGCGGTGGCCGCCCTCGGTCTGCTCGCGGACCGGGTGGCCGCCGTCGAGAGCGCCATCACCCGAGCCACCGGCCCCCGAGACCTGCCCCGCCGCGCCGGCGGCGGGCCCGCGCCCCGCGGGGGCGAGGAGTAGGCCCGCGGCGCAGCGCCCGGCCCCGTACGCGGCCCGCGGCTTCTCCGGGCGGCGGAGGCAGGGGTGGGGCGCGTCAGGTACCGGACCGGCGTCCGTGATCGTCCGCAAAGGCCCGGAAAATCTGCCGCGGGGTGCCGCGGGTGCGGAGGAAGCGCTGGTCGAGGATGGCGGCGAGGTCTTCCAGGGCGGCGTTCAGGACCGCGGCGGACAGCCTCACATCGGCGTGCCGGGCGCCGGCGGCCCGGTCGGCCAGGTCGCACACGTAGCCGAGGTGGCAGGCGAGGGAGGTGCGATCGTCCCCGTCGTGGAAGTAGTACGACTCGGCGTACTGCATGAAGTCGACCGAGAGCACCGAGATCCCGGCCGCCAGGCTGTCGAGGATCGCCGCGCCCGAGTCCGTGTCGATCTGCTCCGCCGCGGGATGTGTCCGCGCGAGGTGGGAGAGGCGGAGGGCCAGCGCCCGGCGGCGGGCCAGGGCCGGATAGATGCCCAGCGTCCAGGACACCGTCGCGGTCAGCAGGGCGAAGCCCACGACGGCCTCCAGCGGGGCGACGATGCGCAGCCACCCCTCGGCGGGTGCGATGTCCCCCAGGCCGAGCGTGGAGATGTTGACCAGGGAGATGTACAGCGCGTCCGTGAAGGACGTGTGCTCGGCGGGGATCAGCCCGGGTGCGTAGGCGAAGGCCTCCGGCATGTGCGGCCAGTAGATCAGCGCCCACCCCACGACCACGATCAATGCCCACATCACCACGACGACCACCATCGCGATCGGTCCCACCAGTCCGGCCGCGCGGCGGCGCGGTGCCGTTGCGGCGGAGAGCCGCCACAGGCCCGTCATGACGAGCCTGCTCAGGCCGCCGTGGCCCGTCGGATGCCACAGCGTGTGGAAGACGTCCCTCAGGACCAACAGCACACAGGCCGCTCCGACGGTGTTGACCAGCCAGTTCACTGGACTTCCTCCTGCCCGCCATGGTCCGTTCGCCCGCCGGTCCGGCTGGCCGAACCGCAACAGACCGGACAGGGCAGTTCGCTCATCGGAACCTCAAATCCGGATAACGATCGCATCACCGGCCCTTGGGATTCCGGGGTGCGGGCCCGGGGGAGTGATCCACGTCACTAAGTAATCGATAAAGGCCGTGCTAAGAATGCGCAACTCCGTTTTCGGCCCACCCCTCACCGGACAACGGAGTGCCGGCACGCACCGGCTCTGCACGGCCTGGGAGGCCTTGGTCCACGTCCGCGGACCGAGACGCCCAGGGTCGCCGCCCGGACGGCGGCGTTCGCTCAAAGCCCGCACTCACACCGACGCACCGCACTGCGCCGGTTCTGCGCATCGAGGTAAAGCCAGATGTCACTCGACACCATCACCAACGCCGTAGACGACGCCGTCAGCGGCTTCTTCGAGCCCATCGCCAAATGGCTCGGGGACATCGTCTTCTACTCCGTCCCTGTGGGAGGGACCCAGCTTCCGCTGATCGTCGCCTGGCTCGTCGTGGCCGGCCTGGTCTTCTCCGGCTGGTTCGGGCTGGTCCAGATACGCAAGTTCCGCCTCGCGGTGGACGTGGTGCGCGGCAAGTACGACGAGAAGGGTTCGACCGGCGAGGTCAACCACTTCCAGGCGCTGACGGCGGCCGTCTCCGGAACGGTGGGCCTCGGCAACATCGCCGGTGTCGCCGTCGCCGTGTCCATCGGTGGTCCCGGTGCGACGTTCTGGATGATCCTCTGCGGCCTCCTGGGCATGGCGACGAAGTTCGTCGAGGTCACGCTCGGTGTGAAGTACCGCGAGGTGCACCCCGACGGCACCGTCTCCGGCGGCCCGATGCACTACCTGCCCAAGGGCCTGACGGAGCGCTTCGGCGCCCGCGGCAAGACCCTCGGCAAGGTCCTGGCGGTCCTCGCCTCCGCGATGATCCTCTTCTTCGGCCTCTTCGGCGGCAACCTCTTCCAGGTCAACCAGTCCTACGCCCAGCTCGTCTCCGTCACCGGCGGCGAGAGCGGCATGATGGGCTCCTCCGCAGGCGCCCTGTTCTTCGGCATCCTCATCGCCGCGATCGTCGGCATCGTCCTCCTCGGCGGCATCCGCTCCATCGCCTCGGTCACCAGCAAGCTGGTCCCGGCGATGGCCGGCATCTACATCGTCGCCTGCCTGGTCGTCATCGGCGTCAACGTCACCGAGGTTCCCGCCGCGATCTCCACGATCATCGAGGGCGCCTTCAACCCCGAGGGCGTCGCCGGCGGTGTCCTCGGCGCGCTGATCATCGGCTTCAAGCGGGCCGCGTTCTCCAACGAGGCGGGCCTCGGCTCCGCCCCGATCGCGCACTCCGCCGTCAAGACCAAGCACCCCGCCAGCGAGGGCCTCGTCGCCCTGCTGGAGCCGTTCATCGACACCGTGGTCATCTGCACCATGACCGCGCTGACGATCGTGATCGCCAACCCGGCCAGCTGGGGCGAGGCGCGCAACGGCGAGTCCATCGGCGGCGTGACGATCACCTCCGACGCCTTCGGCACCGTCATGCCGTGGTTCCCCTACATCCTCACCATCGCGGTGATGCTCTTCGCCATCTCCACCGTGCTGACCTGGGGCTACTACTGCATGAAGGCCTGGACGCACCTCTTCGGCCGCAGCCGCACCAGTGAGCTGACCTTCAAGGTCTTCTACACCCTGTTCGCCGTCGCCGGCTCCCTGCTGACCCTGCAGACCCTGATCGACATGGCCGACGCGGTGCTGTTCATGCTCGCCGTCATCAACATCATCGGCCTGTACCTGCTGGCCCCCGTCGTCAAGCGGGAGCTGAGCTCCTTCCTCGACTACGTCCGCCGCCGCGACGCCGGCCAGGACACCGCAGAGGACGGGGACGACGACCAGGAACCGGTGAAGACCACCGTCTGACCGTCGCCCCGGCGGCCCGGTTCCCGCGGGGGCCGTCCACACCTTGCGCCTTGGTGTGGACGGCCCCCGCTTTTTGGTGTTTCAGCAGGTGGGAACCCCTCTGGCGGGTTCGCGGAATCGCCGATAGGGTGTAAAGAACGCGTCAATGCACCCATCCGTACGGATGAAGGACGCGGGGTGTGCCGGGAAGTCTGGTCGGCGATAGGGGCCGTGTGCCCGTTCTCAGCCGACGCCCCGGAAGGTAATCATCATGAGCAGCCCGCGCCCGCGTATCGTGTTCGGACTCGTGCCCTGGCCGGAGCGGCAGGCGATCGCCTCGGCCCTTCGGACCGAGACCGTGGGCGGACTGGTCCTGCTGGCCGCCGCCGTCGTCGCCCTCGTGTGGGCCAACACGCCGTGGAGCGGTGCGTACGAGGCGATACGCGACTTCCACTTCGGCATACCCGCGCTCGGCCTGGACCTCTCCGTCGGACACTGGACCGCCGACGCACTCCTCGCGGTCTTCTTCCTCGTGGCCGGCATCGAACTCAAACGAGAACTCGTCCTGGGTGAGCTGCGTACCCCCGCCACGGCGGCCCTGCCCGTGATCGCCGCGGTCTGCGGCATGGCCGTACCCGCCGTGCTCTACGCCGCGACGGCCTGGGCGGGCGGCGGCAGCATGGACGGCTGGGCCGTGCCCATGGCCACCGACATCGCCTTCGCCCTCGCCGTCCTCGCCGTCATCTCCACCCACCTGCCGGCGGCTCTGCGCGCCTTCCTGCTCACGCTCGCCGTGGTCGACGACCTCGGCGCGATCTTCATCATCGCCGTCTTCTTCACGTCCGACATGAACTTCTGGGCGCTCGGCGGTGCGCTCGCCGGACTCGTGATCTTCTACGCCCTCCAGCGTTTCCGCGTGCGCGGCTGGTGGTGGTACGTCCCCCTCGGCATCGCCATCTGGGTCCTGATGTACAACGCGGGCGTGCATGCCACCGTCGCGGGCGTCGCCATGGGCCTGATCCTGCGCACCACGCGCGACAAGGGCGAGGAGGCCTCTCCGGCCGCCAGGGTCTCGCACCTCATGCACCCCTTCTCCGCCGGGGTCGCGGTGCCGCTGTTCGCCCTCTTCGCGGCCGGCGTCACCGTCTCCGGCCCGGCGCTGGCGGCGGTGTTCACCACCCCCGAACCGCTCGGTGTCGTCATCGGCCTGGTCGTGGGCAAGGTCCTCGGCATCTTCCTGGGCACCTACCTGGCCGCCCGCTTCACCAAGGCCGAACTGAACCCGGACCTCGCCTGGGCCGACGTCCTGGGCCTGTCCGTCCTGGCCGGAATCGGTTTCACCGTCGCCCTCCTCATCAGCGAACTCGCCTTCCCCGGCGCAGGCGTCGGGGAGCAGGTCAAGGCGGCGGTCCTGATCGCGTCCGTCGCCGCGGCCCTGATCGCGACCGTCCTCCTGCGCCGGCGCAACGCCCTGTACCGGCGCCTGTGCGAGGAGGAGAACATCGACGCCGACGCCGATGGCATCCCGGACATCTACCAGCGCGAGGCGGGAGCCTACGTACCGGAGCGCGGCTGACGGACAGGGCCGCGGCGGGGAGGAGCCCTTTCCGCCGGTGCCCGCCCCGCCGCCGCCCGGATTGGTCCGGGCAGGGGAGTCAGTCCGGAGAACCGGACAGCGGGGCTGCGTCGCCGCCCTGCTCGGCGGCCCGGGGCCGTGCCGCGAGCACGCTGCCTGCCTCGCTGTCCGCCTCCGCGGCGTCGGCGAGGGCTTCGGCGGCGGCTTCCGCGGCCTTCGCCGCGTCGTTGGCCGCCTGGACGGCGAGTCCGTCGGAGGACGCCTCGCGGGTGGCGGTCGACTGGGGGAGGACTTCGCTGAAGGCACGGGTGACGTTCTGGAGGGCGGACGTGACCTCGCCGGGGATCACCCAGAAGGTACTTCCAGGGCCCTGCGCGAGCTGCGGCAGCATCTGGAGGTACTGGTAGGCGAGCAGCTTGGGGTCGGGGTCGTTGCGGTGGACGGCCTGGAACACCTCGTCGATGGCCCGGGACTGGCCCTCCGCCCGGAGGATCTCGGCGGTCCGGTTGCCTTCGGCGCGCAGGACGGCGGACTGCTTGTCCCCCTCCGCGGTCAGGATCTGGGACTGCCGCTGCCCCTCGGCCCCGAGGATGGCGGCCCGCTTGTCCCGCTCGGCCCGCATCTGCTTCTCCATCGCGTCCTTGATGGACTGCGGCGGGTCGATCGCCTTGATCTCCACCCGGTTGACCCTGAGCCCCCATTTGCCGGTGGCCTCGTCGAGCACCCCGCGCAGCTGGCTGTTGATCGTGTCCCGCGAGGTCAGGGTCTTCTCCAGGTCCATGGATCCGACGACATTGCGCAGGGTGGTGACCGTCAGCTGCTCCACGGCCTGCAAGAAGTTGGCGATCTCGTAGGCCGCCGCGCGCGGATCGGTGACCTGGAAGTACAGGACGGTGTCGATCTCGACGACGAGGTTGTCCTCCGTGATCACGGGCTGTGGTTGGAAGGAGACGACCTGCTCGCGGAGGTCGATCACGGGATACACGCGGTCGATGTAGGGGATGACGACGTTGAGCCCGGGCTTCAGGGTCCGGTGATAGCGGCCCAGCCGTTCGACGTTGCGCGCGCGGGCCTGCGGGACGATCCGCACCGCCCGGACCACGGTGAACACCGCCAGCAGGGCCACCAGCAGGCCGACTACGGGGAACGCGGAGATCTCCATGCTTCACTCCCGTGGGTAGACGAGTGCGATGGTGCCCTTGATCTCGAGGATGTCCACGGTCGTGCCGGGCGGTATCACGAGCGTCTCGTCGTAGGAGCGCGCGGTCCACTCCTCGCCGCCGACACGGACCCGTCCGCCCAGCTTCGAAACCTCCGAGGTGACGTAGGCGGCGCCACCGACGAGGGCGTCCACGCCGAAACGTTCTTCGGCCCGCGGGGAGAGGCGGCGGAGTGCCGCCGGGCGCACGAAGACCAGGCCGGCGGTCGACACCGCAGCGAAGAGGAGGAACTGCCAGGGAAGCGGGAGCCCGAGCGCGGCGAAGCCGGCCGTGATCAGCGCCGCGCCGCCGAGCAGGGCAAGGGAGGCGGTCAGGGTGAAGATCTCCGCCGCGCACAGGACCACCGCGGTGATCAGCCAGACCAGCCAGGGATCCATGGCGCACACCTCCCGCCCGGCGGAGGGCGATGAAATGAAAGCTTTTATCCTTTTTACCCAATTATCCCGAGGGGAATCGGGTGGGCAGCGCGGCCGCCGGGTCCGGAGGTCCCCTGGCGTCCGCCTCCGCGGGCGGGAGCGGATCGCCCGCCCTTCGGGCCGCGTGCCGACCCGGCCCGAAGGGCGGGGAGCATATCCGACCGCCGCCGCAGGTCCCGGGCTTTTGAGCATCATTGCTGAATCGAATCGTTTGCCCAGGGCAAAGGTTAGCGTGGCCAGGGCCTCGGCGGGATCGGGTGCCACCACAGCACATCGGACCGACGGGCACCTGAGGAGGCATGATGAAATCTCACGCCGGCAACCGGCGCTCATTCCGTCGAAACCGGGGCCGCGGGCGTCTGACCGCTGTGGTCGTCGTTCTCGTCGCCGCCATCGCCACCACCAGCGTGTGGCTTTCCCAGCGCAACGACTCGCGGGTGGAGGTGGTGTCCGGCGAACTCCCCGCGGCGGCGACGGGCCCAGCAGCGGACGTGGCCGATACCGGCGCCCTCACCGACCTGGACAAGACCTTCCTCACGAAGGTCAGGCAGGCCGGACTGTGGGAGATCCCGGCGGGCCGACTCGCCCAGACGCGCGCGTCGAGCGAAGCGGTGAAACGGGCCGGGCTGCACCTTCTCGACGGGCACAGCAAACTCGACCAACTGGTCCGCGAGGACGCGCTCGCGCTGAACGTCCCGATCCCCGACCAGGCGACCGCCGAACAGCAAGGCTGGGTGGACCAGTTGAAGCGGGCCCAGGGGCCGGCGTTCGACCGGCTCTTCGTGGATCTGCTCCGGGCCTCCCACGGCAAGGTCTTCATCACCATCGGCGAGGTCCGCGCGTCCACGAAGAGCCCCACGGTCAGGAGGCTGTCCACGCAGGCCAACATCACGGTCCAGGACCACATGGACGTCCTGGAGGACACCGGGCTCGTGACGGACGCCACGCTGGACGACGTCGCCTCTTCGATACCCAAGTGACCGCCGGGGCACCTGGGCACCGCGCACCTGGGCACCCGCCCGAGCCTCGCGGTCCCGGCGCGGGCCGACCGGTCAGAGGCTGAGGACCAGCTTCCCGCGCACCCGGCCCTCCTTGCTGATCCGGTGCGCACTGGCTGCGTCCTCCAGGGGGAGGACCGACTGGATCACGACCCGTACCGAGCCCGCGTCGATGAGCGAACCGATCCGTCGCAGTGCGGTGCCGTCGGCCGAGACGATGATGCGCCGGGCGTCGACCCCCGGAACGCGGTGAGTCTCGTCCACGTCCTCGGGCAGGGTGACGAGCGTGCCACCGGGGCGCAGGAGCCGCCACGACGCGCGCTGTACCGCGCCGCCCACGGTGTCGACAACGGCGTCGAAGGGTCCCGCGGAGGAGAGATCGGTCTCCGCCCGGTCCAGGGCGCGATCGGCGCCGAGGTGCGTGATGAACTCCAGGTTGGGGGCGGAGCCGGTGGCGGTGACATGCGCTCCGAAGTGCCGGGCAAACTGTACGGCGAAGTGCCCCACGCCGCCCGCACCCGCATGGACCAGTACGCGCCGGCCGTCCCGCACCCCGGCCGCCTCCAGAGCCTGCCACGCCGTCAGAGCGGCCAACGGGACCGCAGCGGCCTCCGTGTAGGACAACGAGGCCGGCTTGGGTGCTACGGCCGAGGCCGGGAGGACGCAGATTTCCTGGTAGGCGCCGCCGTACGGCAGGGGCAGCATCCCGTACACGGCCTCCCCGACGGCCGGGCCGCCGGGCACCGTGCTCAGCACGACGCCCGCGACGTCCCAGCCCATCCCCAGGGGGAAGGGCCGGTCGTTGCGGACCTCGCCGGCGCGGTGCTTCCAGTCGACCGGGTTCACCCCGGCCGCCAGGACCCTCACCAGTACCTCACCCTCCGCCGGAACCGGGGCGGGCCGCTCCGTGACCTCAAGGACGTTCTCATCGCCGTACCGGGAAAAGACCACTGCGCGCATCGAAGTCGCTCCTGTCCTGTCTCACATCGGTGTGCTGCCGCCCGGACGATCGAGTGCGTCGGGCCGCGGCGCGGTGCGGTCGTGCACCTGTGATCACCCTGGCGGTCCGGCGCCGGCACAGCCACTACCTCGTGAGTACCAGGCGGGGCACGGACGGGACGCGGGCCGCAGGCGAAGGGGGGTACTGGCAGGGAGAGGCGGCGGCACCGGTGCGCGCGCATACTGGCTCGCGTGAACTCATCCAACCCGCTCGGATCCTTCCTCGTGTCCCGGAGGTCCCGGGTGCGCCCGTCCGACGCCGGCATCCCGGTCTTCGGCCCCCGTAGGGTCCCGGGTCTTCGCCGCGAGGAAGTCGCCGAACTCGCGGGCGTCAGCGCCGTCTACTACACGCGTCTCGAACAGGGGCGCGCCCGGCACCCGTCCGACGCGGTGCTGGACGCGCTGGCCCGGGTGCTGCACCTCGACGCGACGGAGCGCGCCCACCTGTACGACCTCACCCGCCGCGCCGCGCCTTCGAGCGGGGGCGTGCCCGTGCAGGGCCCTGCGCAGCGCCTTGGCGATCAGGCGTCCTCCTCCGCTCCCCGGGGAGGCGTCGGCGCGGGGGGTACCGGCGATGCGCCCGGCGGGGCGGTCAGGGATCAGGTGCACCGTCTGCTGGCGGCTGTGAGCGCGGTCCCGGCGTACGTGCTGGACGCCGCGATGGACGTCCTCGCCGCCAACCATCTCGCCCGGGCGCTCGTCACCGGCCTCGCCCGAGCCTCGACCGGTCCGCCGAACCTCGCGCGCCACGTCTTCCTCGACCCTGAGGCGAGGGCTCTCTACCCCCAGTGGGATGACGTGGCCCGCCAGACCGTCGCCTTCCTGCGCTTCTCGGCCGGCCGCCGTCCGCAGGACGCGCACCTGGCCGAGACGGTAGTCGGGCTCAGCAGCCGGAGCCCGGAGTTCCGGGACCTGTGGGCGTCGCAGGAAGTGCGCGAGAAGGGCTATGGGACGAAGCGCTTCCGTCATCCTCTGATCGGCTGCCTCGAGCTGGACTACGAGACCATGGCGCTGGCCGGTGACACCGACACAACACTGGTCGTCTTCACCGCCCCGGACGCGGACGCGGAGGAGGCGCTGAGGCTGCTGGGCAGTTGGACCGCGCGGAGTCCGCGACCCGCGCCGCCGCTTCCCGGCAGTGCTGCCGCCGGTACACCCGGCGGATCAACTCTGTCCGGCCACCGGTGACGCGACGGGGCCGCGCCACCCCGGTGGCGCCATCGGCCGGCCCTGCCTCATGAACGAGTGGGGCAGGGCCGGCCGTTGCGTGCGCTACTTCTTCGGCAGCCAGGCCTTCCAGACCGATTCGTTCTCCTTGACCCACTTCTCGGCGGCCTTCTCGGAGGTCATCTTGTCGGCGGCCACGTACTTGGCGACGAGGTTCTGCTGCTCGGTCGTCCACTGGAAGTTCTTCAGGAACTTCGCCGCGTCGCTGTCCTCCGCGGCGAACTTCGCGTTCATCCACTTCTTGAGCGGTACGTCGGGATAGGCGCAGGCCACGGCGTCCTTGTCCTGGTCGCAGCCCTCCTTGTACTCGGGAAGCTTCACCTCGACGAGGTCCAGGGTCGCGTTCATCCACTGCGGCGTCCACCAGTAGGTGAGGAACGGCTTCTTGTTCTTGTACAGCTGCTCCAGCTGCGCGAGATGGGTCGCCTCGGCACCGGCCTCGATCGGCTTGTAGTCGAGCTGGAGGTTCTTGATCAGAGCGTTGTCGTAGGACACGTAGGACGGGTCGCCCTTGATGAACTGGCCCTGGTCACCGCTCTCCGGGGTCTTGAAGAGATCGGTGTACTTGTTCAGGTTCTTGTGGTCCGTGACGTCCGGGTGCTCATCGGCCACGTACTTGGGAACGAACCAGCCGATGTGGCCGGTGACCCCGAGATCGCCCGCCGCGACGACGCTCTTGTTGCCCTCGACGTACCGCTTCTCCTCCTGCGGGTGGCCCCAGTCCTCCAGGATGGCGTCGATCTTGCCCTGGCTCATCGCGTCCCAGGCCGGGGTCTCGTCCATCTGCTTGGTCTTGACGGTGTAGCCGAGCTCGTGCTCCAGGAGGTACGCGGCGACGGCGGTGTTGACCTCCGCGCCCACCCAGGACGGGGTGTGGAGGTTGACGACCTTGGAACTGCTGGTGGTCTCGGCCGCGCTGCACGCGTTGACGGTCAGCAGCGCGAGCAGGCCCGCGGCGGCGACCCCGGTTCTGAAGGAAGCGCGGTGACGGATGGTGGTGATCATTTCAGCATGCCTTTCACAAGGGGAAGGGGGGAGGGGACAGAACGAGGGGAGGGGACGGGGGAACGGTCGAGGCGGCCCGGCCTCAGTGCCGGGCCGCCGGCGCCGCGGACGCCGACGGCGTCTTCGGCTGGGTGAGCTTGTCGAGCATCAGACCCAGGCAGACGATGCCCGCGCCGGCGACGAGCCCGGTGCCGAGCTCACCGCCCGTCAGGCCCTTGACCACGTCGAAGCCGAGAGCGCCGCCGCCGACCAGGCCGCCGATGACGACGACGGCGAGGACGAGTACGACCCCCTGGTTCGCGGCGACCAAGAGCGCAGGCCTGGCCAGGGGCCACTGCACCTGGCGGATCTGCTGCCAGGTGGTGGCGCCGAGCGAGCGCGACGCCTCCACAGCGGCCGGGTCCACCTGCTTCAGGCCCTGGGTCGTGATCCGCACGACGGCGGGCAGGGCGTAGACGGCCGCCGCGGTGATCGCCGCGACCCGGCCGGCGTTGAAGAGCTGGACGACCGGGATGAGGTAGATGAACTGCGGCAGGGTCTGCATTGCGTCGAGGACCGGCCGCAGCAGCCGTTCGACCCGCCCGACCCGGGCGGCGAGCACGCCGAGGGCGAAGCCCGGCAGCAGCGTGAGCGCCACGGCGACGAGGACCTGGGACAGGGTGTAGAGCGACTTGCCCCAGATGCCGAGGACCCCGACGGCCGCGAGCGCGAGCACGGCGGTCACGGCGCCCCGCCAGGTCCCCACGGCGCGCGCGGTCAGCCCGGCCAGGATCAGCAGCGACCACCAAGGAAGGGCCTGAAGTCCGTCGTTGAGCGGGTTCAGCACCCATGTGGTGATGCCCCCCGCCCAGACGTCCGTGCCGCCGAGGACCGGAACGTCCTGGTAGAAGTGGCCGACGATCCAGTCCATGGACGTGTTCAGCGGGGCGGCGAAGTCCACGGTCAGGCCTTCGGGCCAGCCCCGCGCCAGGAACTGCCCCGACAACAGGCCCACGACGGCCACCACGGCGGCGACCGCGGCCGCCCGCTGCCCGGGCCGCGCGCCGGTACGGGCTCCGGCCGCGGCCGTCGTCCGGTCCAGCCACACCGCGATCATCACAATGGCCAGGCCCGCGGTCAGGCCCTGTCCGAAGTCACGGGTCTTGAGGGCCTGGTAGATGCTCTCGCCCAGACCGCCCGCGCCGACCACGGAGGCGATGACCACCATGGACAGCGCCATCATGATCGTCTGGTTGAGTCCCAGGAGCAGCTGGTGCCGGGCGAGCGGCAGCCGCGCGGTGCGCAGCCGCTGCCACTTCGTCGAACCGAGCGAGCGGGAGGCCTCCAGTACCGACGCGTCGGCCCCCCGCAGACCCAGCGCGGTCATGCGGACCATGGGCGGGGTCGCGTAGACGACCGTGGTGATCAGAGCGGACGGGGTGCCGATGCCGAAGACCAGGACCAGTGGCAGCAGGTACGCGAACGAGGGCAGGACCTGCATCGTGTCCAGTACGGGGCGAAGCGCCCGCTGGGCGGTGTCCGACAGGCCGGCGGCCAGCCCGAGCAGCAGGCCGAGCGCCGCCGCCACTGCCACGGCGACCAGCATCAGGGCGAGGGTCTCCACCGCCGGCTCCCACAGCCCCAGCAGCCCGCATCCCGCCAGGGCCCCGAACGCCACGGCCGCGTGCCGCAGGCCGTTGCGGCCCGCGCCGGCCGCGTACCAGGCGAGCGTTCCCGAGACGGCCAGCAGGCCGGTCCAGCCGGCGGAGGTCAGCAGCCCGTGTACCCAGTCCACCGATGCGGTGGCCGTGTTCGACAGGTGCAGCAGGAAGTACAGGAACACCGGATGGGTGTCCCGGTTGTCCACCACCCAGTCGGCGAACGAGTCCAGGGTGGGCACGAGATCGATGCGCAGGGCCTGCGGCCAGCCGGCGTCGCCGAGCAGCGCGATGGCCGGCAGCAGCAGGGCGAACGCCAGGAGCAGGGTCCGGGCGGAAGGAGGCGAGGGCCGCCAGGCCGTCCACGACGAGAGGCCCTGCTGCTGGACCTCCGGCGCATCGGCCTCCACGACGGGGTCCGGGGCGGTCGTGCTCATGCCGTCACCACGCCCGCGTCGGCGGCGCGCGGCTCCAGTCCGGCGACGACCGCAAGAAGCGCGGCCTGGTCGACGACACCGAGCAGGCGGTCCCCGGCCATCACCCTGGCGGGCACACCGTCCCGGGCGACGGCCGTGATGCCCTCCGCGACCGTGGCGTCGGGGGCCAGGGCCGCGCCGGCGCCGGTCTCCTCCGGCCGGGCGGGGCGCATGGCCCGGGCCACGGTCACGACCTGTTCGCGCGGGACGTCGCGGACGAACTCCCGCACGTAGTCGTCGGCGGGGCGGGTCACGATCTCCTCCGGCGTACCCAGCTGGACGACGGCGCCGTCGCGCATGAGGGCGATGCGGTCGCCGAGTTTGAGCGCTTCGGCGAGGTCGTGGGTGATGAAAACCATCGTGCGGCCCTCTTCCCGGTGCAGACGGATGACCTCCTCCTGCATGTCCCGTCGGATGAGGGGGTCGAGGGCGCTGAACGGCTCGTCGAACAGCAACACTTCGGGGTCTGCCGCCAGGGCCCGCGCCAGACCGACCCGCTGTTGCTGACCGCCCGAGAGCTGGTCGGGGCGGCGGTCCTCCAGACCGGTGAGCCCGACCTTCTCGATGACCTCCAGCGCGCGGGCCCGGCGCCCGGCCCTGGAGACCCCCTGGATCTGCAGCCCGTAGGCGACGTTGTCGAGGACGGTGCGGTGCGGGAGCAGACCGAAGTGCTGGAAGACCATGGCGGCACGGTGCCGTCGCAGTTCGCGCAGCTGGGACGGGTCCATGGCGAGGACGTCCTCGCCGTCGATGGCGAGTGATCCGGCCGTGGGCTCGATCAGCCGGGTCAGGCAGCGCACCAGGGTGGACTTGCCCGAGCCGGACAGGCCCATGACGACGAAGACCTCGCCCTTGCCGATGTCGAAGGACACGTCCCGGACGGCGGCGGTGCAGCCGGTACGGGCACGGATCTCCTCGGTGGTGAGTCCCGCCCACCGGGTGTCGCCCGGAATCTGTCCGGCCTTCGGGCCGAAGACCTTCCACAGCCCTCGCACGGAGAACACGGGATCGCTGGTGGTGTCCATCAGACGGTCCTTTCCGGCGCGGCGGCCGACACCAGGAGGTCGGCGCACCTCTCGCCGACCATCAGCACACCGATCATGGGATTCACGGCGGGGATGGTGGGGAAGACGGACGCGTCGGCGATGCGAATGCCCTGGAGCCCCCTGATCGTCAGATCGGGTGCGACCACCGCGAGGCGGTCGTCCGGCGCGCCGATGCGGCAGGTTCCGGCGGGGTGGTACACGGTGTGGGCGACACGGCGCGCGTACTCGCTCAGCTCCTCGTCACCGGTGACCTCCGGGCCGGGGCAGACCTCTCTGACCAGCCAGGAAGCGAGAGGCTCGGTCGTGGCGACCTCCCGGGCGATCCTGATCCCGTCCACCAGGGTCCGGCCGTCGTAGTCGTCCTCGTCGGTGAAGTAACTGAAGTCCAGGGCGGGTTTGACCGCGGGGTCGGAGCTGGTCAGGTAGAGCCGCCCCCGGCTGCGGGGCTTGGGGATGTTGGGAGTCATCGACACGCCGTGCCGGGGCCGTTCGTAGCCGAGCCGTTCGGGATTGTCGGTGAAGGGGATCTGGTAGAAGTGGAACATCAGGTCGGGCCCCGCAGAGTCCGGGTCGCGCCGGACGAACAGCCCCGCATCGCTGTCCATCGCGGAGTTGTCGGGTATCGGTCCCCGCGTCTCCCACACGATGACGGACTCGGGATGGTCGAGCAGGTTCTCGCCGACCCCGGGAAGATCGTGGAGCACCTCGATGCCGAGGGCGTCCAGGTCCTCGCGCCGACCGATCCCGGAGTGGAGCAGCAGCCGGGGAGTGTCCACGGCCCCGGCGCAGACGACGACCTCCCGCCTGGACCGTACGAGGATCTCCTGGCCGTCCTTGGTGCGGACGTGGACTCCGGTCGCCCGGTCGCCCTCGAACTCCAGCCGGTAGGCCCAGGTCTCCAGCAGCAGGTGGAGGTTCGGGCGGTCCAAGACGGGGTGCAGGTACGCGACCGACGCGGAGGAGCGCCGGTTGCCCTCGGGCTCGTAGGCCAGGTCGAAGAAGCCGGCGCCCTCATGGAAGGGCTCCGCGTTGAAGCCCTCCACGACCGGCACGCCGAGCGCGCGGTGGGCGGCGTCGACGAAATCGCGCGCGATGGCGTTGCGGTCCTTCTCGGCCACCGGCACCACGTTGTTCAGGAGCTTGGCGAAGTACGGCTCCATGGCGGCGGCGTCCCAGCCCTGCGCGCCGTGTGCCACCCACTCCTCCCAGTCGGAAGGGAGGGGCTTGAAGGCGATGAGGGTGTTGTGGGACGAGCAGCCGCCGAGGACGCGGGCCCGGCTGTGCCGGATGTGGGAGTTCCCACGGGGCTGTTCGGTGGTGGGGTAGTCGTAGTCGAGCTCCCCGCCGAGCAGGCCCATCCAGCGGCGCAGGGTGAGGACTTCGGGCCGGTCGACGTCGCTGGGTCCGCCCTCGATGACGGCGACGGTGACCCCGGGCTGCTCGGTGAGACGGGAGGCGATCACCGAGCCGGCGGTGCCGCCGCCGACGATGACGTAGTCGTATATGTGGTCGGGCATGACGTGTTTCTCCAGGTGATGCGGGTGATGCGGGTGGTGCTGTCGGTGCGGGTGTCGGCGGGTCGCGCCGTGGACCGGGCCGCTGCCGGGGCGCGGGCAGCCCGGTCGTCGTGTCATCCCGAGAACCACCGCACGGGACGCGGCGCGAGGTTGTGGTAGACGTGCTTGGTCTCCCGGTACTCGGCGAGCCCGGTGGGGCCGAGTTCGCGGCCGATGCCCGACTTGCCGAAGCCGCCCCACTCGGCCTGGGGCAGGTAGGGGTGGTAGTCGTTGATCCAGACCGTGCCGTGGCGGAGCCTCGCGGCGACCCGCCGGGCGCGGCCGGCATCGGCTGTCCACACGGCTCCGGCCAGCCCGTAGTCGGTGTCGTTGGCGAGCGCTACGGCCTCGTCCTCGCTGCGGAAGGTCTCCACGGTCAGCACGGGACCGAAGACCTCCTCACGCACCACGCGCATCTGGCGATGGCACCGGTCGAGCACCGTCGGTTCGTAGAAGTACCCGCCTTCGGGAAGGACTCCGTTCGGCTTCGGCCGGGCCCCGCCGCTGCGCAGCACCGCGCCGTCGGCCAGGGCGGAGGCGACGTACGCCTCGGTCCGCTCCAGCTGGGCGAGCGACGCGAGCGGCCCGCACTCGACGCCCTTCTCGGTTCCCCTGCCCAGCCGGATGCGACCGGCCCGGCGGCTCAGCTCGGCGACGAAGCGTTCGCGCAGGGACTCCTCGACGATCAGGCGGCCACCGGCGGAGCAGACCTGCCCGCTGTGGATGAAGGCGGCGTTGAGCGCTTGGTCGACCGCGGTGTCGAAGCCCTCCGGCGTCTCGCACGAGTCCGCGAAGACGACGTTGGGGTTCTTGCCGCCGAGCTCCAGTGCCACCTTCTTGACGCCGGGCGCGGCCGCCTCCGCCACCTTCACGCCACTGGTCACACCGCCGGTGAACGACACCAGGTCGACGTCGGGGTGCTCGGCCAGACGGGCCCCCACGGTGTGGCCAGGTCCGGTCACGACGTTCGCGACGCCGGCCGGTAGTCCCGCCTCCGCGAGCAGCGCGACGAGGGCGACCGTGGTGAGCGGGGTGAGCTCGCTCGGCTTCACGACGAAGGTGTTGCCGGCGGCGAGTGCCGGTGCGACCTTCCAGCTCACCTGGAGCAGCGGATAGTTCCACGGGGTGATGAGCGCGCAGACCCCGACCGGCTCGTGCACGACCACGCTGTGGACCGTCTCGGTGCCGGCGTCGACGACGCGTCCGGCGCCTTCACCGATGACCAGGTCGGCGAAATAGCGGAAGGCGTCGGCGGCGCAGTCCACGTCCGCCCGTCCTTCCTCGACGGTCTTGCCCGCGTCCCGGCTCTCCAGGAGGGCCAGTTCCTCGCGGTCCCGGATCAGGAGGGAAGCCGTCCGGCGCAACAGCGCGGCCCGTTCGGGGACCGGCGTGCCGGGCCAGGTACCCGCGTCGAAGGCGGCGCGCGCCGCGGTGACCGCGGCGTCCGCGTCCTGCGGGCCGCCCTCGGCGACCACGGCGAAGGGCTGACCGTCCGCCGGGTCGATGATCTGGCGGGTGTCGCCGGAGTGGGCGCCTCGCCAGGTGCCGGCGATGTGGATGGTTCTCTGAGTCGACAAGTGCTGACGGCCTTCTGTTTCCGTGTGGACGGCACCGGGTGCGGTGCCTGGGTGTGCTGTCCGGCTCAGCGGACGGCGCCGAGAAAGGACCGGGTCCTCTCGTGGGCGGGTGCTTCGAAGAGTCGTTCGGGAGGCCCTGACTCCAGCACCCGGCCGTGGTCGAACATCAGGACCCGGTCGGATACGTCCCGGGCGAAGCCCATCTCGTGGGTGACGCAGAGCATGGTGATGTCCGTGGTCCGTGCGATGTCCCTGAGGACGTCGAGGACCCCGGCCACCAGCTCCGGGTCGAGTGCCGAGGTGACCTCGTCGAGGAGGAGGATGTCCGGTCGCATGGCCAGGGCGCGCGCGATGGCCACCCGCTGCTGCTGGCCGCCGGAGAGGCGTACGGGGTGCGCGCCGTGCTTGTCGTCGAGCCCCACCAGGTCCAGGAGCTCCCGGGCGCGCTCGGCCGCTTCGTCCTTGCTCAGGCCCAGTACGTGGACGGGGGCCTCCATCACGTTCTCCAGCACCTTCATGTGCGGGAACAGGTTGAACTGCTGGAAGACCATGCCGATGCGCCGGCGGGCTACGGCGAGGTGCTTCTCGTCGGCGGGCACCAGCCCGCCCCCGCGGCGGTCCGGCATGTGCGAGAAGGGCTTTCCGTCCACATGGATGGTTCCCTCGGTGACCCGCTCCAGCGTCATCAGCAGACGCAGGATGGTGGTCTTGCCGGAGCCGCTGGGCCCGATCAGCGTGACCTTCTCGCCGCGGGCGACCTTCAGATCGAGCCCGTCCAGCACGGTCTGTTCGCCGAAGCGTTTGACGACCCCGTCGAAGCGGACCATCTCCGCCGCCGGGGTCGGAATCTCACTGGGCAAGGCGTTTCTCCAGTCGTCTCATGAGCACGGAGGCGGGGTAGCCGGCGATGAGGAAGAGCAGGGCGGCCAGGGTGAAGGCCTCGAGATACGCGAAGTGGACGCTGCCGTATTCGTTCGCGCGCTGCACCATCTCCTGCACGGCGATCACCGAGAGGAACGGGGTTTCCTTGAACATCGAGATCACGTAGTTGCCCAGCGCCGGCAGGACGTTGCGCACCGCCTGCGGGAGGACCACCGCCCACCACACCCGCCGCCGCGGCAGCGACAGCGCGGTGCAGGCCTCCCACTGGCCCGCAGGCACCGCGTCGATGCCCGCCCGGTACACCTCGCACGTGTAGCAGGCGTAGTGGACGCCGAGTACGGCGATGCCCAGGGTCAGCGCGTCGAGTCCGGGGATGAGCACCCAGGCGGCGAACAGCTGGATCATCACGGGCGTGGACCGCACGAAGTCGGCGGCCAGGCGCAGGGGCAGGGTCACCCAGCGCGTCGGACTGCGCAGCAGCACCGCCATCACCAGACCCAGTGCCATCGCGAGCGCGGAGCCCAGCACCGTGGCGAGCAGGGTGGTGCGGAACCCGCTCAGGATGACCGGCAGCCCTTCCCGGGCCGTCTCCCAGGACCACATCAGGAGCCCCCCGCGTCCTGGCCGAGCCGGGTCTTCGCCGACGACTCCACTGCCTTCATCAAGGAGTTCAGTGCTGCGGCGATGGCGTAGTAGATCACCAGAATGGCGAGGTAGGCCTCTGCGGTGCTGCCCGTGAGCGACCTGAGCTGGTCCATCTCGAAGGTGAGGTCGGCGATGGTGATCAAGGAGAGCAGGGGAGTGGCCTTGAGGAGCTGGATGAGGAGGTTGCCGAACGGCGGGACCATCTGCACCCACGCCTGGGGCAGCATCACCCGGGTCAAGCGCTGCCGCGGGCTCATCCCGAGCGCGAGCGCGGCCTCCCACTGGGAGCGCGGGACGGAGCCGAGCGCGCCGCGCACGACCTCGGAGCCGTACGCACCGAAGTTCAGGCCGAAGGCGACGACGGCACAGGCCATGGGTTCCAGCCGGATACCGAGGACGGGGAGGGCGAAGAAGAGCCAGAACAACTGCACGTACAGCGACGTACCGCGGAAGAACTCGACGGCGAACCGGGCCGGTCCGCGTACCAGCAACCGGGGCGAGCGCGTCATGAGTCCGAAGCCGAAGGCCACCAGCAGGGCCACCGCCGCGCTGAGCGCGGTGGCCAGCAGGGTCACCCCGATGCCCTCGCCGATGCCGGGCAGCGATCGGGTGAACTCGTGGAAGAAGTCGGTCATGTCGAGGTTCTCGTCACTGCGCGCACAGTCCGGCGGTCCGGAGCGTCGCCGGGGGGACCTCCGCCTCGGTGAACCCGTACTTGCCGATCAGCGCGACATAGCGGGCGGGGTCGCCGGTGATCTTCGCCAGCTCGCCGTTGAAGGCGTCCCGCAGCGCCGTCGCCCCGGGCCGGAACACTGCGCCTCCGGGGCTGTACTGCGGTGTCCCGTTCAGCTTCGGAAGGAACGGCTCCAGGACTTCGACCGGCGCGTCGGAGTTCGTCCGGGCGAGCCAGCGCAGCGAGATGCCGGTGAGCGCGAAGCAGTCGATCCGCCCGGCCACCAGCGCGTCGAGGCCGTCCTGCTGCTTGGCGAGGGACTTGACCGACGAAGCGGCCACGCCGGCCCCCTGCGCGTACGTCGCCTCGACGGCGGCGGTCAGCACCCCGACCGTGGCGCCGCCGCCGGCGACCGAATCCAGATCGCTCAGCTTCCGGGGGTTGCCCTTGGGCACCATGAGCGCCGTGGGCGAGACGAACTCTGGCTCGGAGAAGGCGACTTTGGCACACCGCTCGGGGGTGATGGCCATTCCGGCGCTCACGACGTCGAAGCGTCCGGCCAGCAGACCCGGGATCAAGGCCCCGAACTCGGTCAGCGTCGGGCGCATGTCACGGACCCCGAGTGCGGAGAAGATCTCCCGGTGCAGTGTGGGGGCCTCGCCCGCCAGCTGGTTGCCGTCCTGGAAGCCGTAGGGAGCCTCTCCCGCGAACCCGACGCGGACGTACCCCTGCCCGCGCAGCTTCGCCAGCAGTTCGCCGTCGTCGGCGGGAGCTCCGGACCCCACCTCGGTGCGGCTGCACGCGGTGATCAGGCCCGGCGCCAGGACCGCGCCCCCGAGCGCAGCGGTCCGGGAGAGGAACCCTCTCCGGGAGAGGTCCTTGTGCTGGGGCATCTGATTCCTTTCGGTGGCCTTGCGGGCAGGGGGGACCGGCCGGTCCGGCGCGCTGCGCCGGACCGGCCGGTCGGAGGTGTCAGCCGACGGGGGTGAAGTCCCGTGAGGCGATGTAGGCGGGGCGGCGCACCGGGGCGGCGAACGGCTTCACCGGACGGTTCTCCACGCTGTTGAAGACGAGGAACACGTTGCTGCGCGGGTAGGGCGTGATGTTGTCGCCCGAACCGTGCATCGCGTTGCAGTCGAACCAGGTGGCGGAGCCCGCCGCGCCGGTGAAGAGCGTGATCCCGCACGCGGAGGCGAACTTGGTCAGTGCCGCGTCCGACGGGGTGCCGGCGTCCTGCATCTGGAGGGACTTCTTGTAGTTGTCCTCGGGCGTCGCACCGGCGCAGCCGAGGAAGCTCCGATGCGATCCCGGCATGATCATCAGCCCGCCGTTGGTGGTGTGGTTCTGCGTCAGGGCGATGGACACGGACACGGTGCGCATGTTCGGCAGGCCGTCCTCGGCGTGCCAGGTCTCGAAGTCGGAGTGCCAGTAGAAGCCGCTGGCGCCGAAACCGGGCTTGACGTTGATCCGGGACTGGTGCACGTACACGTCGGAGCCCAGGATCTGACGTGCGCGGCCGACGACGCGCGGATCCGCGGCGAGGCCCGCGAACACCTCGCTGATCCGGTGGACCTCGAAGACGGAGCGCACCTCCCGGGACTTGGGCTCCACGATGGACCGGTCGTCGGCCAGCGTCGAGGGGTCACGGAGCAGCCGGTCCATCTCGGTCCGGTAGACGTCCACCTCCTCGGGCGTGATCAGCTGGTCCACGGCCAGGAAGCCGTCGCGCTCGTAGCTCTCCAGCTCGTGGGCCCACATCGGGCCCGGAGTGCCGGGCTCGGACCAGACGACCGGGTCCTTGCGACCGATCAGTACTTCCTCGGAGCCGCGGGTCGGATACAGGTCGCGCACGGTTCGCGTGGTGGCGTGGTTCATGGTGGTACCTGTCTCTCCTTTCTGCGCGTTCAGTGGTGGTCGGGTTCGGTGAGCAGCGGGTAGACGCCGTTCTCGTCGTGGTCCTCGCGACCGGTCACGGGCGGGTTGAAGACGCACAGGCAGCGGAACTCCTGGCGGACGCGCAGGGTGTGCCGCTCGTGGCCGTCGAGCAGGTACATGGTTCCCGGCGTGATCGTGTAGGTGATTCCGGTCTCCTCGTCCGTGAGCTCGGCCTCTCCGGCCGTGCAGACCACGGCCTCCACGTGGTTCGCGTACCACATGGACGTCTCGGTGCCGGCGTACAGGACGGTCTCGTGGAGGGAGAAGCCGACGCGTTCCCGGGCCAGGACGATGCGCTTGCTCTCCCAGGTACCGGAGGCCGCCCTGACGTGACGGTCGGTTCCCTCGATGTCCTTGAACGATCGGACGATCATGGTGCTGTCCTTCGTGGTGTCGGTGCCGTGCGGTCAGGCGGTTTCACGGACGGCGCGGGCGATGATCGCCAGGCCCTCGTCGAGTTCCTCGTCGGTGATGGTGAGCGGCGGGAGCAGTTTCACGACCTCGTCCTCGGGACCGGAGGTCTCGACCAGCAGGCCGTGCTCGAAGGCCTTGCGGCAGACCGCCGCCGCGCGTTCCCGCTGGGTGAACTCGATGCCCCAGGCCAGTCCGCGACCCCGGTACGTCGCGCCCAGCCGGCCGTGTTCCGCGCACAGCTCCCGCAGGGCGCTCTCGACGCGCCCGCCGTGGACGAGGGTGCGCTCGCGCAGGGACCCGTCGCTCCAGTAGGCCTCCAGAGCGGCGGCCGCGGTGACGAAGGCCGGGTTGTTGCCGCGGAATGTCCCGTTGTGCTCGCCCGGCTCCCACAGGTCCAGCTCGGGCTTGAACAGGCAGAGGGACATGGGCAGTCCGTAGCCGCTGATGGACTTGGACAGGGTGACGATGTCGGGCGTGATGCCCGCTTCCTCGAAGGAGAAGAACCCGCCCGTGCGGCCGCAGCCCATCTGGATGTCGTCGACGATGAGCAGCATGTCGCGGCGTCGGCACAGTTCCGCGAGGGCGCGGAGCCACTCCGCGCGGGCGACGTTGATCCCTCCCTCGCCTTGGATCGTCTCGACGATGACGGCCGCCGGCTGGTTGAGGCCGGAGCCCTGGTCCTCCAGGAGGCGCTCGAACCAGAGGAAGTCGGGGGTCCTGCCGCCGAGGTAGTTGTCGAAGGGCATCGGCGTGCCGTGGACCAGGGGGATGCCGGCCCCGGCCCGCTTGAAGGCGTTGCCGGTGACGGCGAGGGAACCGAGTGACATGCCGTGGAAGGCGTTGGTGAAGGAGACCACCGACTCGCGACCCTTGGCCTTCCGGGCCAGTTTGAGTGCCGCTTCGACGGCGTTGGTTCCGGTGGGCCCCGGGAACATCACCTTGTAGGGAAGTGCGCGGGGTTCGAGGACGCGGGAGCGGAACGTCTCCAGGAAGGTCCTCTTGGCCGTGGTCGACATGTCGAGCCCGTGCGTGATGCCGTCGTGCTCCAGGTAGTCGAGCAGGGCCCGCTTCAGGACCGGGTTGTTGTGGCCGTAGTTCAGGGACCCGGCGCCGGCGAAGAAGTCCAGGTAGCTGCGGCCGTGTTCGTCGTACAGCCGGCTGCCCTTGGCGCGCTCGAAGACGACGGGCCAGGCGCGGCAGTAGCTGCGCACCTCGGACTCCACGGTCTCGAAGACGGACAGTACCGGCTCGGTCATGGTCAAGGCGGATCTCCAGTCGGTGTTCGGTGTTCGGTGTTCGGCGTACGGGCGGCGGGCGACCGGGTCAGAAGTGGAGCTGCCCGATGCGGTGGAGCACCTCGGGCTGGTGCCCGCCCCCGGGGAAGGCGTCGGCCGGGAACAGCACCTCGCGCTCCAGGGCCGCGCCGTGACGCTCGGCGTACGAGGCGAAGAGCCTTTCCGACGAGTGGTTACCGGGGGTGATGGTGGTCTCCAGGAAGCTCAGTCCGTGTTCCGCGGCGACCCGGGCGGAGAGGCTGTCGAGCATGGCCCCGGCGATCCCCAGCCCGCGGACGGATTCGTCGACGGCGGTCTGCCAGATGAACAGGGTCCCGGGGCGGTCCGGCCGCAGGTAGCCGCTGACGAACCCGACGGCCCGGCCGGCCCGATCGCGGGCGATCGCGGACGTGCCGGCGAAGTCACGGCACCAGAGGAGGTAGCTGTAGGACGAGTTGAGGTCCAGGGTCCTGGAGTCGCGGGCGAGGCGCCACAGGGCGGTGCCGTCGCTCGGGCGGGGGCGGTCGATGTGCACGGTGGAGCTGACAGAAGCGGATGTGAGGGGCTTTCGGTATGAGGCCAGTTCTGCATGGGCGGTCATGCGGGCCGAAGTTACCCATGACCGGACTAGATCGCATGGCCCTAGAGGGTTACGAAGATGCACCTGTTCGTGATAGAAGGCGAGGCGCTTCTGGAGCTGCTGAGGGTGAACAGTGCGAGCCTTTGGGTAGGAAAAAGTCGGATATTTGCCCCACCACCCTTGATTTATAACGAGCGTGCAACGTCTTTGCTCTGTGCCAAATTTGCCACTTGAACGTTATGGCTTCGCCGGGTGCCCGGGGGTTTCGTCGGCTGCTGGGCGGATATAGACGCCCTTCGGTACTGCTGGTGCGCCCGGGGACGGAGGGGCACGATCGAGACCGCCGTCCTCCCCGATCCGGAAGCCGGGGCGGCGGTGAGCGACGGCCCCGCCGAAGCGGGCAGGGTGCTCCGCAGGCCGGCCCGCTGAGCGGGAGTGGGCCCGTTCAGCGCGCCGGGGGGCGCAGGCGGTAGAAAGGGGTATGACCGATCTCCCGCGCGCCGAAGCTTCTCCGTTCGGCGTGGATGACACCGATGACGTGGACGACGTGACCCGGGCGTTGCTGACGGCCTCGCGGCTCCTCGTGGCGGTTTCCGCCCGCTCACTGGCGGCCGCCGAGGACAAGGTCACGCTCGCGCAGTTCCGGATGCTGGTGGTGCTGGCCACGCGCGGGGCGGCGAAGCTGGTGGTGCTCGCGGACGCCCTGGGCGTGAATCCCTCGACGGCGATGCGCATGGTCGATCGGCTCATCACGGCGGGACTGGCGGACCGGCGGCCCAATCCCGAGAACCGCCGCGAGACGATACTGACGGCGACACCGGCCGGACTGCGGCTCGTGGAAGAGGTCACGGCCCGGCGCAGGGAGGAGATCGCGGCCATCGCCGCGCGTATCGACCCCGGTCAGCGCACCGCACTGGTCAGCGCGCTCACCGCGTTCAACGCCGCCGGGGGAGAGCCGTCCGTGTCCAAAGGGGACAGGCCGCTTTTCCCTCTCGGATGGAGCGACACATCCGGCCGCAGGGATGGGAAGTCGGCCTAGGAAGCGGTGACGGCCCCCAGGGGCCGCTACGCCGAAGCCTCGCGCCCGTCGGGACGGACGCCGTGCGCACCCGGGGCGGCCGGCAGCGCCGCACCGGCCCTTACGGTCAGGCCGGCGCCGGTGCCTCGTCAGACCGGCCCACCGGTCCGACGCCCGCGTCCTGCCGGCACCGCAGCAACAGCATGGCCGCGTCGTCGTGCAGGGGCCCGCCGGCGTAGGCCACGACATCCTCGCGCAGCGCGTCGAGAGCCTGCTGGGGATCCGGGTCCGACAGCAGCCCACTCCGCTCCCCCAAGGGATAGAAGACGCCATCGGTGTCGCGGGCCTCCGAGACACCGTCCGTGTAGAGGAGCAGTTGGTCTCCAGGGCCGAAGTCGATGCTGTAGGGCTGGGGGCCGTCCGCGGCACTCCAGGCCAGGCCGAGCGGCGGAGCGGGCTGAGGGGGTTCGGGGAAGGCCGGGGGGCGCGACGGCCGCAGGAGCATGGCCGGCGCGTGACCGTAGTTGAGGAAGACGACCCCGCCGGCTTCCGTTATCTCCGCGAGCAGCGCCGTGACGAACTTCTCTCCGTAACCGTCGCTTCCCAGGGTGCGCAGAACCGCCCGGTCCACCCGGGCGCCGACACCGGTCAGGTGCGGCTCGTCGTGCGCGGCTTCACGGAATGCGCCGAGCACGGTCGCCGCCGTCTCGACCGCCTCCAGCCCCTTGCCCTGGACGTCGCCGATGATCACACGGACGCCACCCCCGGGCACCGGAACGACCTCGTACAGATCCCCGCCGATCCGGGCCTCCGCGACGGCGGAGGTGTAGGAGACCGCCGCGCGCAGGTGCCCGGCGCTGCGCGGCACCGGCCGCAGCAGTACCCGCTGAGCCGCCTCCGCAATGGTGCGGACGCTTGCGAGCTCGCGCTCCTGACGTCCGCGGACCAGGGCCGCGGCGATGCCGGCGACGGTCACCCCGGCGACCGCGGTCAAGGCGGTGTAGCCGCGGCGGTTCTGGAAGAGGCCGTCGTAGAGACCCAGAGCGCAGCACAGGGCCATCGCCGCCGCGCCGATGGCGGCCGTACGGCGCCAACTGCCCGCGAGGCCGGCGAAGGCCGGCCCGAGCGAGACCAGGGGCAGCAGTCCCACTCCCGGTCCCGCGGTGACGTCCGCCACCGCGACGATGGCCATCACCGCATAGGGGATCGCGAGCAGCGCGCGCTTGCCGGGGACGCTCCCGGAGCGATGGAGATCCACGTCGTACTCCCGGGTCCTCGTCGGCGTGCGGACAGCAGCGCCCATTCCTGTCCATCGACACGGAAGCGGCTGTTGATCGGAGGGCCCGCCGCGTGTCACGTTTAGACTATGCAAAAGTTTATCCAGCAAATCACCCCGCGATGCGACTGTTACGTACTTGTCGGCAGCGGCTGCGCCATGACGCGGGAGCCGGGGGCGGCACGGTGAGCCCACGACAGCGCCCGCAAGCGCCCACGGGCTGGCGCAGAGCAGTCGCCCGGCTGCCGATCGGCCTGTACCGCATCGGCCTCGGCGCGCTCCTCGGCAGGCGGATGCTCCTCCTCCGGCACATCGGGCGCGTGTCCGGGCAGCCCCGCGAGGTCTGTCTGGAGGTGGTGGCTCACGATCCGGCCCGGGGGAGCTGGACCGTCGCCTCGGGATTCGGGGCCCAGGCCCAGTGGTACCGGAACCTGCGGCACGTTCCGAAGGTGACCATCCAGGTCGGTCGGAAGGTCTATCCGGTCAGCGCGCACTTCCTCACGGCGGACGAAGGCGGCGAGGTCATGGCCGACTATTCCGCACGGCACCCGCGCGCCGCACGGGTCCTGTGCCGCTGGCTCGCCCTGGGCGAGCCCACGCACGACCCGGAGTCGTTCCGGGCAGCGGGCCGGCAGATTCCGTTCGTCCGCCTGGACGAGGTGCCTCCGCGCCGATGGGGCTGACGGCGCCGCCGGCGGGACGCACGTGGTCCGGGCGAAGGGCCTGCCCGCCGTCCTCCACCGGTCCCGGGACGGGCGAAGGCGGAGTCCGTGCCGGGGCGGGGTACGGTGGGGCCCCTCAGGCACCGGCGGTCCTCACCTGCGAGCGGAGCGCCAGCGCCACGTCCACGTCGAAGGGTTCGGTGCTGGGGGTGAGCATCGCTGCGGCGGCCGTGGCCACGCCCAGGGCGCAGGCGCTGACGGGGTCCGCTCCGGCGACCAGCTCCGTGGTGAGAGCGGCGACCATGCTGTCTCCCGCCCCCGCATCGCTCAGGGGTTCGCCGGGCAGCGGCGGTGCGTGGAGCTCGGTGTGGCCGAGGTGGGTCGAGCACAGGGCGCCCAGCTCTCCGAGCGTGGTGACGGCGATCTCGGCGGCCCCCGATTCGAGCAGGTGCTCGTTGAGGGCTCGGGCGTCGTCGAAGCCGTTGACGGCCCGGCCGGTGAGCCCGGCGGCCTCCGTCCGGTTGCACCTGAACAGGAACACGCCCTCCGTGAGCGCTGCCCGAAGAGCAGGACCGGAGGTGTCCAGCACCAGTCGCGACCCGGCTTCCCTGACCTGGCGGGCGACGGCCGCGTAGTAGTCGTCGGACAGGCCGCCCGGCAGGCTTCCACTGGCCACGACGTACGGGCTGCCGGCGGCAGCCTGCGCCAGCACCTCCAGGCCCCGCTGTCCCTCCCGTGCGTGCAGTCGTGGGCCGGGAGGCACGACGTGGTAGCTGCGACGCGACGCGGCATCGAAGAGTACGAGTGCTTCGCGGGTGTCGTCCTCGATGTCGACGCACACGTGGTCGATGCCCTCTTCCTCCAGCAGCCGGTTGAGGCGCAGGCCGACCTCGCCTCCCGCGGTGTGGACGGCGGTGGCCCGTCCTCCGAAGCGGACGACGTGACGTGCGACGTTGATCCCTCCGCCGCCGACGGCCACGGACCTGACCCGCGCGCGGTTCTTTCCGATCTCCTCCAGGTGGTCGACCTCCCAGCAGAGATCGACCGCGGGATTCATCGTCAAGGTGACGACGGGCGGCCCTGCGGCGTCCCCGCGGGCTTCGCCCTGCTGCACGCTCCCGGCACCCGGTCGCGCCACGTCCCCTGCGGCGGTCATCGCGTACCTCCTCTCCGCCCCCTGTCGCCGAAGCCCCGACGCCTGGCACCCGCCCGGCCGGACGGGAGGACCGAGCTCACGCCGCGCCGCGCGCCTCCAGCCGGCAGCGGACGTCGACGACGCCCTCGACGGACCGGGCGAGTCGTTCGGCCATGGGAATCAGGTGCGGGTCGCGCACGCTGCCGGTCAGGGTGGCGGTCCCCCGCGCGACGGTGACCGTGACCCTGCCGTGGGAGACCGGGAAGAGGCGCTCTATGACGCTGCGGCGGATCTCCTCGGTGAGCTCTTCGTCCGTGCGGAGGAAGACCTTGAGAAGGTCGGCGCGGCTGACGATGCCCCTGAGGGTGCCGTCCGCGTCGACCACCGGGAGGCGCTTGATGCGGCGGTCGGCCATCAGGCGAGCGGCCCGGGGCAGGACGGCGTCGGGTCGGATCGTGACGGCGGGGCTGGTCATGAGGTCCTCGGCGTGGGTGGATCCGGCCTTGGCGTCGTGACCGAGGCGCCGCATCCGGTCGATCATGCCCGGGCCGTGCTCGTGGAACTGCTCCTTGGGCAGGAGATCGGCCTCGGAGACCACTCCGACGACACGGCCCTCGCCCTCGACGACGGGGAGCGCGGTCACCTTCCACCGCTTCATCGCGGCGGCGATGTCCTTGAATCCGGTGTCGGGCGTGACGGCGACGACCTGGGTGGTCATCACGTCGGCGACGGTGTACGGGGTGGAGGTCATGGTGTGGTCCTCGGGTGCGTGGGCGAGCGGGGTTCCGCTGCCGGCGGTGTGCGCCGTCGAGGGGCACGCTCTCGCCGGGCGCCCGGCGCCGGGCGGGGCCGGGCCGCGGGGGCGCCGGGCGGGATCGGGCCGCGGAAGCCGTGACGGACGGGGCGCGGCAGGTTCCGGTTGCGGCGGCGCGGGTCCGCGCCACCCTGGAAGAGCCCGCAGCCGACGACGGTGACCGTCCGGAGGCTGCCGGGGACGTCCGGCAGGGCCGGGCGGCCGACGGAAGGCGGGGTCGACCCGGACATGGGCCCTCCTTTCGGGGACGGTGTCCGATCCCACCGTCGCAGTCACCGGGCCCGCGGGCCAGACCCGACCGGTCCCCCCGGCGGGGGCCGACCGGCCCAAGCGCGGAGGAGCCGCGGATGCGCAGCCCGACGTCTACCGCACCCCCGTAGCAGTCAGGGGCGCCCACCATGAGAGGACCGCCATGCAAGGACTCGTCTTCCGCGGCCCCCGACAGACCCGCCGGCAGAAGCTCCCGGACCCGGTGGCCAGGCCCCCCACGGACGCGTCACGGTCCCGCGGACGGTCCGGCCCGCCTGCCGTCGCGTGACGCGCGCGTCATGAACGGTCCGGAAGCGGTCGTCTTCGACACCGACGGAGTGCTTCTCGCCACCGAAACCCGTCACGCGGCCGCCTGGAAGGAGGCCTTCGACGGCTGCCTCGCCGCATGGCAGTCGGGGCGCGAAGGGAGGCCACCACGACCCTTCGACGCACTGCGCGACTACCGGGAGCTGGTGGACGGAAGGGCCCGCCTCGACGGGGTACGCGCCTTCCTCGCCTCCCGCGGGATCGCGCTTCCCGCCGGGACCCCGCAGGATCCACCGGGTTGCGGAACCGTCCACGCCGTGGCGGCCCGCAAGGAGCAGATCTTCTCCGAGGCTCTCCGGACCGAAGACGTCAGGCCCTTCGCCGACGTCCCGCCCACCCTCCGGCAGCTGCGCGAGAGGTCGCTGCGGTGCGCGGCCGTCTCGGCGTCCCGCCACGCCCGCGCCCTCCTGGAAGCCGCGCACCTCGGCAGCTCGTTCGATGCACTGGTGGACGGTGAGGACGCCGCCGCGCTGGACCTGCCCGGAAAGCCCGCCCCCGCCCTCTTCCTGGAAGCCGCCGCCCGCCTCGGTACCGCCCCGGCGAGGGCGGCCGTGGTGGAGGACGCACTCGTCGGCGTGGAAGCCGCGCGCCGCGGAGGATTCCGGCTGGTCGTGGGACTCGACCGGGAGGACGATCCGCACCTGCGCGAGGCCCTCCTGGCACACGGCGCCCACCTCGTCCTGCGCGGTCTGACCGAACTGCCCGCCGTCCTCCAGGGCGGTCGCCCGTGAACACCGCCTGGCGGTGGGAGTACCGCAGCTACGACCCGAAGGCCGAGCGGCTGGTCGAGTCCCTGTGCACCCTCGGCAACGGACGCTTCGCCACGAGGGGTTCATCCCCGGAGACCGTCGCCGACGCCGTCCACTACCCGGCCACGTACCTCGCCGGCTGCTACGACCGGCTCACTTCCACGGTCGCCGGACGGAAGATCTCCAACGAGGACGTGGTCCGCCTGCCGGACTGGACCGCCCTGCGCTACCGCTGCCTGCCCGAAGGTGCGGCCCCGGGAGACTGGCTCACCCCCGACCACCCCACCCTGCGCCACTGTTCCGTCTCGCTCGACATGCGATCGGGAACGCTCACCCGCCGCATGCTGTTCCACGACGCCGAGGGCCGCCGCCTGGGTGTCACCCACACCCGTCTCGTCCACGCCGGTGACCCGCGTCTCGCGGCGCAGCGCACCGTCCTCACCGCGTACGGCTGGCGCGGCAGGGTCGAGATCGAGGCCGTGCTGGACGGAGACATCGCGAACACGGGCGTCGACCGCTACCGCGACCTGGCCGGACAGCACCTCGTCGACCACCGGGCCGGGTTGGGGGCGGACGACGTCGCGTGGTTGTCCTGCGCCACCGCTGACTCGCACCTGAGGGTCGGGCTCGCCGTACGCCTGCGGGCCCGGACCCCGGCCGGTGTGCGCAGTGCCTGCACGGCCACCGGCGTCCGGCAGACGTTGGTCCTGCCGATCAGGCGCGCGGAGCACGTCGTGGTCGTGAAGACCGCAGCACTCTTCATCTCCCTCGACCGCCCCTGGGGCGATCCGCTGAGCAGCAGTATCGAGCACGTGGTCCACGCTCGGGACTTCGCCGCCCTGCTGGCCGCCCACCGGGCCTCGTGGCAACTGCTCTGGAACCAGGGCGAAGTGGAAGCCCCGGGCGAGACGGGACGGATCCTGCGCCTGCACGCCTTCCACGTCCTGCAGACGCTTTCCCCGCACACCGCGGAGATCGACGCCGGCGTTCCGGCCCGGGGCCTCCACGGGGAGGCGTACCGCGGACATGTCTTCTGGGACGAGCTCTTCGTCCTGCCCTATCTCTCCCTGCATTTTCCCGAGACCGCACGGGCCCTGCTGATGTACCGGCACCGGCGTCTCCCCGCAGCCCGGGAATCCGCCCGCCGGGCCGGTGTGCGGGGAGCGATGTTCCCCTGGCAGAGCGGTAGTTCCGGAGCGGAGGAGACCCAGCGGCTGCACCTCAACCCGCACTCCGGCCGCTGGCTGCCCGACCACTCCCACCTCCACCACCACGTGGGCTCCGCCGTCGCCTGGAACGTGTGGCATTACGGACGGGCCACCGGCGACGCCGGATTCATGCACGGACCCGGAGCCGAACTCCTCCTGGACGTGGCCCACTTCTGGGGTGCCGTCGCGACGTGGGACGCCGGCTTCGGCCGGTACCGCATCCGCGGCGCCGTCGGTCCGGACGAGTACCACGACGCCTACCCGGACGCCCCCGCCCCCGGCATCGACGACAACGCGTACACCAATGTCGCAGCGGCATGGGTGCTCGCCCGCGCCCTCGACCTGTACGAAGAGCTCCCGAACGCCAGACGCGCGGAGCTCCGTGCGCACCTGGGCATCGGCGTCGACGACCTGCACCACTGGGAGGAGGTGTCGCACCGCTTGTACGTGCCGTTCCACGCTGACGTGATCAGCCAGTTCCACGGCTACGGTGACCTCGCCGAGCTGGACTGGGACGCCTACCGTGCTCGCTACCACGACATCCGCCGGCTGGACCGGATCCTGGAGGCCGAAGGGGACACGCCCAACCGCTACCAGGCGTCCAAACAGGCCGACACCCTCATGCTCGGCTACCTCTTCCGGCCCTCGGAGCTCGCCCGTCTCTTCGCCCGGCTCGGCTACCGCCTGGACGACGAGCTCTGGCGGCGGACGGTGGCGTACTACCTGCGGCGCACCTGCCACGGCTCGACGCTCAGCAGCCTCGTCCACGGTTGGGTGCTCGCCCGGCAGCAGGGCGGGAGCGCGTGGCGCTACTGCCAGGAGGCCCTGCTCAGTGACATCGCCGATGTCCAGGGCGGCACCACCGGAGAGGGGATCCACCTCGGTGCCATGGGCGGCACGCTCGACCTCGTCGAGCGCGGCATCGTCGGACTCGATCCCGGAACCGACGGCCTGCACGTCGATCCGGTGCCCCTCTCCGAAGTGCCGGCCTCCACCTTCCCGGTCTGCTACCTCGGGCACCGGAACATCCGCATCACCTTCCGACCCGGCCGGATCGGAATCCGGGTTCCGCCGTCCCGGCTGGGGCCCGTGCCCCTCGTCCTGCCCGGAGACAGGCGGGCAAGCGTCACCGCCGGGGAAGAGAGGTGGTTCCGGCTGCCGGACGACCGTGACCGGGGGCGGGCCGCACCCGGCGGCCCGAACCGGTGACAGGTGCCGGTGACCGGCCGCTTCGCGTGGCGGGGCATGCCGGTCTCGCACACTGTGGAGGTACAGCCGTCGAAAGGATGAGTCGGGATGGACAGCCAGCTTGAGGCTCCGCGCGTCGTAGTGGGTGTCGACGGATCGCCTTCGTCCCAGGCCGCGCTGCGCTGGGCGGTCCGGTACGCAGGCCTGGTGGGCGGGAGAGTGGACGCGGTCACCGCCTGGGACCTGCCCGGTGCCGGCTCGTGGTCCGCCCCCGCGGTGGACGCAGACTTCGACGAGGAGGAGGCCGAACGGCGTCTGGTCGAGGAGGTCCGGACGGTCCTCGGCGAGCGCGGCGCCACCCAGGTGCACGAGCGCCTGGTGCGCGGCAACCCCGCCGAGGTTCTGGTGGACCAGGCAGAAGGCGCCGACATGCTGGTCGTGGGCAGCCGAGGCCACGGCGGATTCCGGCGGGCCCTGCTCGGCTCGGTCAGCCAGCAGGTGGCACAGCACGCTCCCTGCCCGGTCACCATCGTCCGGCCGGAGGCGCCCGCTGAGTAGCCGCGCGGGCGGCGAGGCCGGCCGCCGCCGTCACCGCCGATGCCGTCGGGGCCGCGGCCGACGGCCGTGCACCGCATGCTCAGGACGCACGGGCACGGGAAGCCGGTGGATCCTGTTCGCCCGTCCGCCCCTCTTCGCCCGTGCGCCCGCGCGGGCCGATCTCGTCCTGGGGGCCGGGGGGTTCCTCGAGGACGCTCCAGGCGACCGGGCCGAGCAGGTCGGCGACCCTGCGGAAGACGTCCATGAGCAGGTCGTCCACGGTCAGCATGCCCACGACCCGATGCCCGTCCAGGACGGGCAGGCGCCGGACGCCACGGGTGCGGAGCGCCCGGTACGCCGCGTGGATGTCCTGGGCGGCGTCGACGGTGACGGCCGGGGTGGTCATGACCGCGCCCACCGGGGCGTCGCGGTCGAGCCCTCCGGCCACGGCGCGCACGGCGATGTCACGGTCGGTGACGATGCCGCGCAGCGCGCCTCCCTCCGTCACGACCAGGCAGCCGACGCCGTGGAGGTCCATGCGACGGGCCGCCTCCCCGATCGTCGTCGCGACCTCGACGGACACGGCGGGCGCCGACATGCATGCGGACACCTTCATCGTCCGGCTCCTTCCCCTGGATCCCATGCGGTCGACGGCGGGCCGGAGCGCCGGCGAGGGCGGTGTCCGCGCCGGTCAGGCGACGGCCGAGACCGCACCGTCGACTTCCATGCGGACGTCGACGACGCCCTCGACCGCGCGGACGGCGTGGGCCAGCAGGGGAATCAGGGCGCGGTCGTGGAGCGGTCCCCGGAGCGTGACGACACCCTCCAACACGGAGAAGCGCAGGGGTACACCCGGCGCGAGCTCGTCCAATACGGCCCGGCGGATCTCCTCCTCCAGTTCCTCGTCCGGTCGCAGGAACACCTTCAGCAGGTCGCTGCGGCTGACGACACCCTCCAGCATGCCCACGTCGTTCACCACGGGCAGGCGCTTGACGTGCTTGCGGGCCATGATGCGCGCCGCTTCGGCGGTGGTGGCGCCCGGGTGCACGGTGACCGCCGGGCTCGACATCAGGTCCTCGGCGAGGACGGCGCCGGCTTTGGCGGCTTCGTCGAGCTGGTCCGGCAGGAGGGGTTCCGCACGGCGGAACTCCTCCTTGGGCAGCAGGTCGGCCTCCGAGACGACTCCGACGACCCGGCCCTCCCCCTCCAGGACGGGGACCGCACTCACCTTCCATTCGTGCATCAGCTCGACGATCTCCTTGTAGGACGCCTCCCGGCCGATGGCCACGGCGGTGTGCGTCATGACGTCGCTGACGGTGTAGCGCGATGCAGGCATGACCAGCTCCTTCACAGCGTTCGGTCACGGGTGCCGCCGCTCGCCCCGTGGGGCGTGGAGGCCGGATGGGACCCTGTCCCCATCTCAGCACCCGAGCGCATGCCTGAGCAGGGCCCTGTGGCCCACGACGGGGGTCCGAGTGGCCCCGAGCCGGCTCCGTCTCGCGCGCTGGAGGGTGCCCCGGAGCCGGTGGCCGCGGGCGGGGGCGCCTCAGGCCTTCGACGTGGCGTCGATCTCGCTGATCAGACCCTCGATGAGGCCCTTGATCTCGTCCCGGATGGGGCGTACGGCCTCGACTCCCTGTCCGGCGGGGTCCTCGAGCTGCCAGTCGAGGTAGGTCTTGCCGGGAAAGTACGGGCAGGCGTCCCCGCAGCCCATGGTGATGATGTAGTCGGAGGCCTGGGCGGCCTCGGGGGTGAGGACCTTCGGCTTCTGGTCGGAGATGTCGATGCCCAGCTCGGCCATGGCGGCGACGGCGGAGGGGTTGATCTGCTCGCCGGGCATGGAGCCGGCCGAGCGGACCTCGACGCGGTCGCCTGCGAGGTGGCGCAGGAACCCGGCCGCCATCTGGGAGCGGCCGGCGTTGTGGATGCACACGAACAGGACGGAGGCGGCAGGAGCGGAGGGCATCTGTTCTTCCTTCGGGTGAGGCGACCGCGGTGGGGAGCCGTCGGGCTGCGGAACTGCGGAACTGCGGAACTGCGGAGCTGTGGGGTCTCGGCGCGCGGGCCGGTCGAACCCCTCGGCGATCCGGGTGTCGACGGCGTCGGCGGCCCCGGCCCGGGTGTCGGCCGGGCCGGGCGCGTGAGCCAGTTCAAGGGGCCGGCAGGGTCAGTTCAAGCTGGTGTCAGCCTCGGCTGATGTGACAGTATCAGCCCATGATGACGTCAGTCGACACTGATCTGATCCGGGTTCTGGCCGACCCGCTCAGGCTCCGGATCGTGACCCTGCTCGCACGTGAGACGCTCTGCACCACCCACCTGGTGGAGGAGACGGGCGCCAAGCAGACCAACCTCTCCAACCACATGAGGGTGCTGCGGGAAGCAGGGGTCGTCGAGACGGAGCCGTGCGGGCGGTACATCTACTACCGCCTGCGCCCGGAAGTCATCGAAGCCCTCGCCGGCCGGTTCGCCGACCTCGCCCGGACCGCGCGAGCGACCGCAGAGGCGAACGTCAAGCGGTCCTGCCCGTAGCTTTCGCGCCCCGCCTCAACTGCCCGAGGAGACACCGTCTTGACCGCGACCCAGCCCGTCGGCACCTCGATACCTGCCGACCCGCCCCGGCCCGCCCCCGGAGCGACCCCGCCCCGCACCCCGCTGATCTCCCGCGCGGCCGCCGAGCTGGTCGGCACCGCGGCCCTCGTCGCGGTCGTCGTCGGCTCGGGCATCCAGGCCGCGCGACTCACCCAGGACGTGGGCCTGCAGCTGCTGGCCAACTCCACCGCGACGGTGTTCGGGCTCGGCGTCCTGATCGCACTCCTCGGCCCGGTCTCCGGTGCCCACTTCAATCCCGCCGTGACGCTGGCCGAGTGGTGGACCGCCCGTCGTGGCGGCGCCGGCGTCAACGCCCGCGAGCTGGCCGTCTACCTGCCCTCGCAGGTCGCGGGGGCCATCGCGGGCGCGATCCTCGCGGATGCGATGTTCGGGGAACCGCTGGTCAAATGGTCCACCCAGGACCGCTCCGCCGGGAACCTCCTGCTCGGTGAGGTCGTCGCCACGGCCGGTCTGATCCTGCTGATCTTCGGTCTGGCGCGCACGGACCGGCTGCGCTTCGCTCCCGTCGCGGTCGCCTCGTACATCGGCGCCGCCTACTGGTTCACCTCCTCCACCTCCTTCGCCAATCCGGCCGTCACCATCGGGCGTGCCTTCACTGACACGTTCGCGGGCATCGCCCCGGCCTCGGTGCCCGGCTTCGTCGCCGTGCAGCTCGTCGGCGCCGTGGTGGGCCTGGCTCTGGTGGCGGTCATCTTCCTGCGCGGCACGGGGGACGGCGCGGCGCCCCCGGAGTGACGCGGGGTACGGGAGTGGCGGTGATCGGCGGCTGCTCGGCCCACTCGGCGCGGCTCGGGCGGCGGCCGCCCGAGCCGCGCCGTTGTCATGCCGTCTTCGCGGCGCCTGTCAGCAGTGCGCCCATGGCGGCGAGCACCGACGGCTCGACCCGGTAGTACACCCACGTCCCCCTGCGCTCGGAGGACAGTAGGCCGGCCTCCTTCAGCTTCTTCAGGTGATGGGAGACGGTGGGTTGGGAGACGCCGACGTCGGAGATGTCGCAGACGCACGCCTCGCCGCCCTCGTGCGAGGCGACGGCGGAGAACAGGCGCAGGCGCACGGGGTCGCCGAGGGCCTTGAACATCCTCGCCGCGACCTCGGCCTCCCCGGCCGACATCGGGCGCTCGGTCAGGGGCGGGCAGCAGGCTGCGACGACGTCGGGCTCCAGTAGCGGCAGAACCTTCGCATTCGACATACATCTATGTTGACACACATCGAACCAAGGGTGGAGGGGGTCGGCTCGGCCTGTTAATTCGATAAATGTCTATGTTGACGTCTGTCGATGCAGGTGTCATGCTGACCGCACAAGCCATTGACGAACGTCGAAACAACCGGGAGTCGTCATGAACGATCCGGTCACCCCTGCTCCCGACCGGTTCGCGCCCTGCTGTCGCACCCGCTGCTGCTGACCGCCCGCGACTCCCACCCATCCGTCCGTCCGCCTGCGCGAAGACCGGAGATCTGCCATGAGCGAGACCACCACCGAGCTGCCCGTCGTCGTCATCGGAGCCGGCCCCGCCGGACTCGCAGCCGCCGCCCACCTCCTGGGTCGCGACATCACCCCCCTCGTCCTGGAGGCCGGCCCCGTCGCCGGGGCCGCGGTGCGCGAGTGGGCCCACGTGCGGCTGTTCTCCCGCTGGGGCGAGGTCGTCGACCCGGCCGCGGAGAAGCTCCTCGCCCCGACCGGCTGGACCAAGCCCGCCGAGGACTCCTACCCCTCCGGCGGTGACTGGGCCGAGCGCTACCTCCAACCGCTCGCCGACGTGCTCGGCGAGCGGGTCCGCTACGGCGCCCGCGTCACGGGTGTCTCCCGCACCGGCCGCGACCGCATCGTCGACGCCGACCGTGAAGCCCAGCCCTTCGTCGTCCACTACGAGAACGCCGACGGCCACGAAGACCGCCTCCTCGCCCGCGCGGTCATCGACGCCTCCGGCACCTGGTCCACCCCGAGTCCCGCCGGCGGCAGCGGACTGGCCGCCCTCGGCGAGAAGGCCGCCGCCGACCGCATCACCTACCGCGTCCCGGACCTGAAGGACCCCGCCGCCCGTGCCCGTTACGCCGGGAAGCGCACCGCGGTCATCGGCTCCGGCGCCTCCGCCTTCACCGCCCTCGCCTCCCTGGCCGCCCTCGCCGAGGCCGACGACGGCCGGGGCACGCACGCGACGTGGATCCTGCGCCGGGGTATCTCCGGCTCCACGTTCGGCGGTGGCGAGGCCGACCAACTGCCCGCCCGCGGCGCCCTCGGGCTGGCGGCGAAGGCCGCGGTCGACGGCGGCCACGCCGACGCGGTCACCGGCTTCCGCACCGACGCCTTCGAGCGAGACGGGGACGGCCGCCTGGTTCTCGTCGGGGAGGACGGCCGCCGTTTGGAACCGGTGGACGAAGTCATCGTCCTCACGGGCTTCCGCCCCGACCTCGACTTCCTGGACGAGCTCCGTCTCGGTCTCGACGAGCGCCTCCAGGCCCCGGTCGAGCTCGCGCCACTGATCGACCCCAACCAGCACTCCTGCGGCACCGTCTACCCCCACGGTGTGGGCGAGCTCTCCCACCCGGAGAAGGACGTCTACCTGGTCGGCATGAAGTCCTACGGCCGCGCCCCCACCTTCCTCGCCCTCACCGGCTACGAGCAGGTCCGCTCCATCGCCGCGCACCTCGCGGGGGATCGCGAGGCGGCGGAGCGCGTCGAGCTCACCCTCCCGGAGACCGGGGTCTGCGGCGGCGCGGGTCTCTTCGACGAGCCCGCAGCAACGGAAGAGGCCGGCGGCGGATGCTGCGGAACCCCGGCCACCCTGAGCATCGGCGCGGCGCCTGCCGCCTCCGGCGGTTGCTGAGGCCGGCGACAGCACGGCTGCGTGGCCGCTACCGGGGCGGCCACGCAGGGGAGGGGCCATACAAGGGGGAGCGGCCCGGCGCGCGCCGTCCGCGCTGTCTTTAGCCGAAGTTGCTAGATCCGTCCGGCCCCTTCGGCAGCGGCACTATCGTCCACAACTCCCCCCACCGAACGGACTCCCGCCGGTGGTGCCACCACCCGCGACTGTCGCTCCGGAGGCCGTGCCTTCATGCCCAGTGGATCATCTTCCGCAAGGAGGCCGTCGACCGTCCTGGCGCTGCTCGCCGCCCTGTGCGCGCTGCTCCTCGGCGGGGCCGGACCGGCCTGCGCGCATGCCGGGCTGAGCGGATCCGACCCCGGCGACGGCGCCGTCCTCACCACGGACCCCCGGTACGTCACGCTCACCTTCACGGAGTCGGTGGGCTTCGTCGAAGACTCGCTGCGGGTGCTGTCGCCGCGGAACGAGCGGGTGAACCCCCGCCCGGCGCAGCATGTGGACCGCAAGGAGAACACCGCCCGGGTGGAGCTGTCCGACGACCTGCCCCGGGGCACCTACACGGTGGCCTGGAGGGTCGTCTCCGCCGACGGCCACCCGATCTCCGGCGCGTTCACCTTCTCTCTCGGAGAGCCGTCCGAGACGTCGGCGGTGCTGGTGGCGGGATCGCCGGACGGCACGGCGGTCGGCCGCCTGTACGGCATCTTCCGCTACGTCGCCTACAGCGGTATGGCCCTCCTCGTCGGAGCTGCCGCGGTCGTCCTCGTGTGCAGGCCCGCGGCGGGCGCGGCCCGTCCGGTGCGCAGGCTGCTGGTGATCGGGTGGACGGCTCTGGCGGCGTCCACGGTGGCCCTGGTGCTGCTGCGCGGCCCGTACGAGACGGCCGACGCGGTGACGTCGGTGTTCGACCCCGCCCAGCTGACCCGCACCGTCTCCGGGAGGCCGGGCGGCGCGCTCGTCGCGCGGCTCGCGCTCCTGGTCCTCGCCGCGGTGCTGCTGAAGCGGTCGGCCTCGCGGCTCGGCCTCCTCGACGACGCGCCACCGGCCCGCGGTCCCTCCGCCCGGCTCCGCCTGGCCTGTGTGCTCCTGGCTGTGGCCCTCGCCTTCACCTGGGCCTCGGCGGAACACGCATCCACCGGCCTCCAGGTGGCGTTGGCCATGCCGGTCGCCGTCGTACACCTCCTGGCCATGGGGGTGTGGCTGGGCGGTCTGCTCACGCTGCTGCTCCTCCTGCGCAGCCGGGCACCCGGCGGTCCGGCCATCCCGGCGGCCGGGATCGGCCGCTTCTCCCGGCTCGCTCGCACTGCTGTCGCCGTCCTGGTGGGCACCGGGGCGTACCAGTCCTGGCGGCAAGTCGGGTCCTGGGAGGCGCTGACCACCACCTCCTACGGCAAGACCCTGGTCGTGAAGACGGTTGTCGTGGTCCTGACGCTGTGGGTCGCCTCCTTCTCCCGCCGCTGGACCGCCCGCCTGGTCCGCGAGGCGGCGACCGGGCGGACGCCGACCCCGGCCCTTCCCGAGCGGGTTCCCGCCGCTCACACGGTCGGCGCAACCTCGTCTCCGGCGGGTACGGGGCCCGGACCCGCGTCCGAAGCGCCGCAGCGGGACCGGCGGGGCGACGAACCGGAACCGCCCGCACAGGAGGCCGGAACCGAGCGGCGCGGCCTGCGCCGCACGGTCGCGGTCGAGGCCGCACTCGGTGTCCTGATCCTGGCGATCACCACGCTGCTCACGGGTACCCAGCCCGGCCGAGCCGCCGAAGGGGGGAGCCCGGCGGCCTCCGCGGAGGAGCCGCGGGTGAAGGTGGTCACGGTCCCCTTCGACATGGGAAAGCCTCATCACCGCGGCACGGTGCAGATCACGCTGACCCCTGGTCAGGTCGGCGAGAACACGGTCGAAGCCGTCGTCTTCACCGCCGACGGCGGTCTCGCCGCAGTCCCGGAACTCCGCCTCACCCTCACCCAGGACGACCTCGGGATCGGCCCCCTGGACGCCCGGCTCAAGAACCAGAAGGGGTACTGGGCTGCTTATGACCTGCAGATCCCCATGCCCGGTGAGTGGATCCTGAACATCACGGTGCGCACCACCGACATCGACCAGGTGACCGTGCGCGAGAGCGTCCGCGTCACGCCGGTGCCGAGGTGATGCCCCGGCCGATACATTCCGGGGGAGCGGCGCCGACCGCTCCCCGGTCGCAGCGCGGCCGGCCGTGCCGACGAGGTCAGGCCGGGCCGGTGAGGCCGTACGTCCGGGCGAGCGATCCCACGGTGTCGGTCATGGCCCGGCGCAGTTCGGCCGGTGCGACGACCTCCACGTCCGCGCCGAGTCGGAGCAGTTCGCCGCACGCGTGCGCGGTGCTCTCCGTCGGTACGACCGCATCCACCCACCCCTCCCCGCCGACGGCGGTCGCGGTGGCGTCCACCGCCCGCACCACCTCCGGTGCGACGTTGTCGGGCAGGCGCAGGCGTCCCCGCGGGGACAGCCGGATCGTGGCCGTCCCCGTGTAGCGGCGCGCCCGGAAGTCCGCGAGGTAGGAGGCCCAGTAGGCGCCCAGCTCGAACTCCCGCGGCCGGTCGAAGCGTTCGTCGCCCAGTGTCGCGTCGAGGACCTGGGCGACCCGGTAGGTCGCCGTCGTCGGGTACGGCGCCGCTGCGTCCTCCGTGGCGGCCACGACGTACCAGACGCCGGACTTGAGGACCAGGCCGTAGGGGTGCAGACGGCGGGAGACCTCCTGCGGTGCGCGCCAGCGCCGGTAGCGCACCTGCACGACCCGCCGGGTGAGCGTCGCGTCGACGAACAGCGGCAGGTACGGGGTCCGCTCGGGCTCCCGGTACCAGCCCGGGGCGTCCACATGGAACACCGCCGCCGTCCGCGCCGCCTCCTCCCGCGGCCCCGCAGGTAGCGCGGCCAGCAGCTTCAGCCGCGCCGCCGACACCTCCTCCGCGAGCCCCAGATCGGCGGCCGCGTCCGGCAGCCCGGCGAAGAGCAACGCCCGCGCCTCACCCTCGCTGATACCGGTCAGGCGGGTGCGATAGCCGTCGAGCAACCGGTAGCCGCCCGCGCGCCCGGGCTCCGCGTACACCGGTATCCCGGCGCCCTGCAGCCGTTCCACGTCACGGTAGGCCGTCCGCACGGACACGCCCAACTCCTCGGCAATCGCCCGTGCGGACAAGCGGCCGCGCGATTGCAGCAACAGCAGGACCGACAGGAGGCGACCGGCAGACATGGGCTCATTCTCCCCGGAAACCCTGACAGCACCTGGCACGCGCGAGGTCTACCGTCGGCCGGACACCGGGCAAGGCGACGTCGCCCACCGGACCGCACCGGACCGCCACCGACCGAGCAGAAGGAGAGTTCGCCGTGCCGCCCATCGACCCGGCCCGCCACCTCGCCGTGATCGAGCTCCGCCAGTACACGCTGCGTCCCGGCCGCCGCGACGGCCTCATCGATCTCTTCGACCGGGAGCTGGTCGAATCGCAGGAGGAGCAGGGGATGGTCGTCCTCGGCCAATTCCGCGACCTCGACGACCCGGACCGCTTCGTCTGGCTGCGCGGCTTCCCTGACATGGCGGCACGGCATGACGCGCTCACGTCCTTCTACGGCGGCCCCGTCTGGGCGCGGCACCGTACCGAGGCCAATGCCGCCATGACCGACTCCGACGACGTCCTCCTCCTGCGCCCCCTGACGGAGGGCAGCGGCTTTCATGCCGCCCCAGCCGAGCGGCCGCGCCCCGGGACCCCGGCGCCCGAGCGCTTCGTGTCCGCGACGGTGTGGTCCTTCCCGCCCGGACGGAGCTTCGGGGCCGGGCTGATCAGAGAGGGCCTCCTCCCGCTGCTCCGCGGCACCGGAGCGGCACCGCTCGCCGTGTACGCCACCGAGACGGCACCCAACACCTTTTCCCGGCTGCCGGTCCGCACCGGGGAGAACGCGGTCGTGGTTCTCACCTCCCACCCCGGTGAGGACGCTCATCGGCGGCACCTGGCCGCCCTGCGCGCACACCGCGTCGCACGGGAGGAAGTGCTGCCGGCGCTGGAGCGGGAACAGGCGTCCGCTCCTCGGACCCTGCGCCTCGCACCCACCGGCCGTTCGCTCATCTCCTGAGGCCGCCGGCGTCTGCCGACAGCCCGGCGACCGACGGCTGGGCGGCGTGGCCGCCGATGACCGGGGGCGGCTGGGCGGGCGGACACCGTGGACGACAGGGCCGCGCACCGGTCCGGACGTGCGGCAGGAGGGGCGGCGCCCCTGCACCCTTGTTGCACATATATTGCAGATACTGAATGATCGCATAAGGAGTGGGGCCATGGCCGGACCGGTGGTACTGGGGATCGAGTCGTCGTGCGACGAGACCGGGGCGGGCATCGTGCAGGACGGCAGACTGCTGGCCCACGTGGTGGCGTCGAGCATGGACGAGCACGCCCGCTTCGGCGGCGTGGTGCCGGAGATCGCCGCCCGTGCCCACCTGCACTCCTTCAACCCGGTGGTCCGGGAAGCCCTCGACCGGGCCGGGCTGCGGATCGGCGGGATCGACGCCGTCGCGGTCACCACCGGCCCCGGGCTGTCCGGGGCACTCCAGGTCGGGCTGGCCGGGGCGAAGGCCGTGGCCTACGCGGCCGGGGTGCCGCTGTACGGAGTCCACCACCTGGCCGGGCACGTCGCCGCCGACACCCTGGAGCACGGCCCGCTGCCCGAGCCGTGCGTAGTGCTGATCGTCTCCGGCGGCCACACCTCGCTGCTGCTCGTACGGGACCTCGTGCGCGAGCCGATCCTCCACCTCGGCGACACCCTCGACGACGCGGCCGGGGAGTGCTTCGACAAGGTCGCCAGGATCCTGGGCCTGCCGTATCCGGGCGGCCCCGCCATCGACCGGGCCGCCCGGGACGGTGATCCGCAGGCCGTGGCGTTCCCGCGCCCGCTGACCCGGCCCTCCGACGACCCGTACGCGTTCTCCTTCTCCGGTCTCAAGACGGCCGCCGCCCGCTGGGTCGAGCAGCACACCCGGAGCGGCGAGGCGGTACCCGTCGCCGACGGCGCGGCCGCCCTCCAGGAGGCCGTGGCCGACGTGCTCACCCGCAAGGCGCTCGCGGCCTGCCGCGCGTACGGCGTCAGGACGCTGATCGTGGTCGGGGGCGTGGCGGCGAACTCCCGCGTCCGCGCCCTCGCGGAGAAGCGGTGCGCCTCGGCGGGGATCGAGCTGCGGGTCCCGCCGATGACGCTGTGCACCGACAACGGCGCGATGATCGCCGCGGTCGGCGCCCTTCTGTTCCGCTCCGGTGCCGAGCCGGCGCCCCTCGACGTGTCGATCGACCCGTCCGCGCCCCTGAAGTACGCCGCCCTCACCCCGCGCGCCCGGCCGGCGGTACGGGCCGCCTGACGCCCCCCGGCGTCCGGCAGGCCTCGCCACGCGCCTACGGCCGGTGCCGGGACGGCCCGGGAGCGCTCCTCACCCGGGGGCGGACGGGGGTGCGGGGGCCGGTGCGGCGGTGTTCACGACGCCGAACGGCACGTGCACGCTGGGGGTGGCCGGTGCCGTGCCGTTCAGGTGGGCGACCTGGTCGTCGAAGAAGATGTGCGGATCGAGGGTGCTCATCACGGCGGCCTTGTCGATACCACCCAGGAAGAACGCGTCGTTGACCCGCAGCCCCCACCTCTTCAGGCTCAGCACGGCACGCTCGTGCGCGGGGGCGTCCCGGGCGGTGACCAGGGACACCCGGAGCCGCAGCCGGTAGGCGGGGTCCTCGCGCCGCCTGTCCTCCTCGCGGCGCTGGATGCGGTTGATGCCCGCGAGGAACTCGCTCAAGGGGCCCGGATCGTGCGGGGTGGCCGCGTTGAGCACCTCGTGCGCACGGAAGCCGTCGATGCCGGCGTTCTGGAAGATGCGCTCGGAGGAATCGCTCGCCAGCACACCGTCGAAGTCGAAGGCGATGCGGAGTTCGCGGTCGCTCTCGTCGTCGACCCGCGCCGTCTGCAGCACGTGCCCGGCGGGCAGCCCCTCCGCCACCGCCTGCCGGACGTCGGCCCCGTCGGCCGACAGGAACAGGGACATGTTGAGGGCGCGCATGAACCGGTGTGCCGACCGGCCCTGCCGAAAGACGGCCCGGCTGATGGGCAGGCCGTGCGCGGCGATCGAGCGCATGACGCGCAGCCCGCTATCCGGGTCGTTGCGCGAGAGGATGATGACCTCGACCAGCGGATCCGCGGGATCGGCGAGGTCGTTCAGCGACAACAGGCGCCGGACGAAGGGGAAGGCCACGCCCTTGGCCAGGACGTCGTCCACATGGGTCTCCTGGTGGGCCCGGTACGCGTCCTCGCCCTGCTCCCGGAACACCGCGTCGCAGTCGGACAGGTCGAACAGGGCGCTGGAGGCGATCCCGATCACCAGCCGCTCGGACAGGTCGTACCTCATGGCGCCCCCTGCTGGCACGTGTGCGACACCGGAATGATGATCGCCTGTTCCTCCTTGTCGATCCCTGGCAACCCCCGACACCGTCGAGACCGACGTGCGGCTACCGCCCATCCTCGTCCCACGGCGGCGGATCCATCTCGTCCAGGTCGAAGGGGGGTTCGTCGTCCTCCGGTGCGGCGGACCGGGCCGACGCCGAGGACGCCGGGTGCGCCGGACCTGGGCGAGTCGGAGCGCCGGACTCGGACGGGCGTGCGGAGGCGGGGCCCGGCGCACCGGCGTCACACGACGCCAGGGTGTCCAGGACGCCCTCGGCGTACTTGGCGAGTTTGGCCTCGCCGACGCCGCCGACGGTGCCCAGCTCCTCCACCGTGCCGGGCAGCAGCGTCGCGATCTCCCGCAGCGTCGCGTCGTGGAAGACGACGTACGCCGGGACGCCCTGCTCCTTCGCCGTCTCCGCCCGCCAGGTGCGCAGGGCCAGGAAGACCGGCTCGGCCGCGGCCGGCAGGTCGACCGGCACACGGGCGCCCTTCCCCGTACGCGACCCCGACGCCTTGCGGGAGGGCGCGGCGGGGGCCTTCTCCTTCCGCATCGGGACGCTGCGGCGCCCCCCGAGCACCTCCGCGCTGTCCTCCGTCAGCACCAGCGTGCCGTAGTCGCCCTCCACTGCCAGCAGCCGCTGGGCCAGCAGCTGGCGCACGACGCCCCGCCACTCCGCGGCGCCCAGGTCCGCCCCCACACCGAACACCGAGAGGGCGTCGTGGTCGAACTGGATGACCTTGGCAGTCTTCTTGCCCTGCAGGATGTCGATGATCTGGCCGGCGCCGAACTTCTGCCGCCGCTCCTTCGCCAGCCGCCACACGGTGGACAGCAGCTTCTGCGCGGCGACGGTCCCGTCCCAGGACTCGGCCGGCGCCAGACAGGTGTCGCAGTTCCCGCAGGGCGTCCCCGCCTGACCGAAGTACGCCAGCAGCCTGACGCGGCGGCACTCGACCGTCTCGCACAGCGCCAGCATGGCGTCCAGGTGCATGCCCAGGGAGCGGCGGTGCGCCTCGTCACCCTCGGAACCGTCGATGAGCTTGCGCTGCTGGACCACGTCCTGAAGGCCGTAGGCCAGCCATGCGGTGGCGGGTTCGCCGTCGCGGCCCGCACGGCCCGTCTCCTGGTAGTAGCCCTCGACCGACTTCGGGAGGTCGAGGTGGGCCACGAAACGGACGTCCGGCTTGTCGATGCCCATGCCGAAGGCGATGGTGGCCACCACCACGACCCCCTCCTCCCGCAGGAACCGCGCCTGGTTCGCCGCGCGGGCCCGGGCGTCCATACCGGCGTGGTACGGCACGGCGTCGATGCCCTGCTCCACCAGGGAGGCCGCGGTCTTCTCCACGGACGCCCGGGAGAGGCAGTAGACGACCCCGGCGTCCCCGGCGTGCTCGGTCCGGATCAGCTCCAGCAGCTGCTTGAGCGGGTTGTTCTTGCCGACGATGCGGTACTGGATGTTCGGCCGGTCGAAGCTGGCGACGAAGTGCCGGGCGTCCTCCATGCCCAGCCGCGCCACGATTTCGGCGTGGGTGGCCTCCGTGGCCGTCGCGGTCAGCGCGATCCGCGGCACCTTCGGCCAGCGCTCGTGCAGCATGGACAGCGCGAGGTAGTCGGGCCGGAAGTCGTGGCCCCACTGGGAGACGCAGTGCGCCTCGTCGATGGCGAAGACCGACACCCTGCCCCGGTCGAGCAGCCGCTGGGCGCTCTCGGTGCGGAGCCGCTCGGGGGCGAGGTACAGCAGGTCCAGCTCGTCGGCGAGGAAGGCCTGCTCGACGGCCTGCCGCTCGTACGGATCCTGCGTCGAGTTGAGGAAGCCGGCCCGTACACCGAGCGCGTTCAGCGCGTTCACCTGGTCCTGCATCAGCGCGATCAGCGGCGAGATCACAACGCCGGTGCCCTCTCTGACCAGCGCCGGGATCTGGTAGCAGAGCGACTTGCCGCCGCCCGTCGGCATCAGCACGAGCGCGTCGCCACCGTCGATCACCTGCTCGATGATCTCCTGCTGTTCGCCGCGGAAGGAGCTGTATCCGAACACGCGGTGCAGTACCTGCAGAGCGGCGGAGGCGTCGGGGAATGTGTCCGGAAGGGCCATCCACGAAGCCTAACGGCACCCGCCGACACGCCGGGCCGGTACGGAGGCCGGTGCGGCGCCGGGCCGGGGTACTGCGGGCCCTTTCGGTAGGGCAGGGGGCGGTGCTCTGGCGGGACGCGGCGGGCGCCGTGTCCCGCCAGAGCACCGACCGGCCCCGAACGGGGCCTTGCGGAAGGTCAGCCGACGCGTTCGATGCGGGCGCGTCGGATGAGGTTCTTGCCGGGTTCGCGGACCTGGTCGAAGGCGGCGTTGTTGAGCAGGACGCAGCTGCCGGAGGGGCCGTTGACGGTGACGGTCGTGGCCTGGCCGTTGTCGAGGTTGGTGACCTTGAGTTTGGTGCCGGTGGGGAAGGTGCCGCTGGTGGCTGCCGGGGGACCGGCCTCGCCCGACAGCGTCACCGTCGAGCCCGGGCAGACCACGTCACCGGCGGCAGGCGCGCCTGCCTGCCCACCCGCCGGAGCGGTCGCCGCGGCGGCGGGCCCGGCCGGACCGGCTTCCGTGGCGGGAGCGTTGCCGCCTCCGACGCGTTCGATGCGGGCGCGTCGGATGAGGTTCTTGCCGGGTTCGCGGACCTGGTCGAAGGCGGCGTTGTTGAGCAGGACGCAGCTGCCGGAGGGGCCGTTGACGGTGACGGTCGTGGCCTGGCCGTTGTCGAGGTTGGTGACCTTGAGTTTGGTGCCGGTGGGGAAGGTGCCGCTGGTGGCTGCCGGGGGACCGGCCTCGCCCGACAGCGTCACCGTCGAGCCCTGGCACACGGCGTCGGGAACGGACGCGTTGCCCGTCGCCATCGTGACGATCGCCCCGCCTGCCACCAGGGCACCCGTGGTGACGGAAAGCACGAGCTTCTTCGTAGGACTCATAGTCCGCTTCCGGGACATGGACACTCCTCGATCCGATGGTCACTGGCTCCCCGTGTCCTGCATACGCCCCCGGTCGCGGGCGGGTCCGGTTCTTGTCGCCGTCTTACAAATCCGACGGGGACAGGCTTCCGTGCTGCTGCGAACGGCACGCCGGGACGCCCCCGGGCTTCCGGGTTGCGCGCGAAGCCGCAGGTGGGAGCCCTGCCGCTCGGGGTGGCCGACGTGTACGGAGCCCGTGCCGGCCGTCCGGGACGCCGCGCGGCGGACCGCGCTCGGCAGATCCTTAAGACTGCGTTGACCCCGCCTTAACCCTTCGGCGGGCGCGGCCGCAGGGGGCTGCTCGGCACACGGGGCGTCCGGGGCCGGGGGCAGTTCGTCGTCACCGCCCACGAGACGGGGCGCGTCGCCCCGTCTCGCCGGCGGCCACCCGCCCGACGCGCATCAGGAGAGCCCCGGGCCGCGGCATGCCCTCGGAGAAGGCCGTCGGGCACCGTGAACACCGGGCCTCGCCCGGACGAGCCGCCGCCCCGGACTGGTCCGTTGGCCGTGCCGTCGAACAGGCCCGGTCGCCCCCGGTCGGCTCTACGCGCGTCCGTACGGCCGGGTTCTCGTGGGAACAGACGACTCGGCACGTCTGTGACTGGATCATCGGCCACACCTGCCGTCAGGGCGGAATCAATCACTCCCATCCCGGGAGATGATTCCGGCCACCGGGCCGCAGGGCATCCCTCCGCAAGGGTGTGCGCCGTGCGCGGCGACATCCAAGTGACACCAGGGGAATACGCTCGTGCGACGAAAGATCTTCGGGCCGGCCGCCACCGCGGTCGTACTCGGCCTCCTGCCGCAACTCTCCGGATGCGGTGCCGCGGACGGCGGGGCAGCCGGCGGCGGCACGCTCCGCCTGGTGGCCGCCGAGTACGGCGACACCCCGGCGACCAGCTCCAAGGCCTATTGGGACAAGGTGACCGGCGCGTTCTCCGACGCCCACCCCGGCCTCAGGGTCGAGGTCCAGCTGCTGCCCTGGGCCGACATCGACCGCGAGGTGTCCCGCATGGTCAAGGCCGGCAAGGCGCCGGACGTGGCGCTCATGGGCTCCTACTCGGACTTCGCCGCGCAGGGGAAGCTCTACTCCGCCGAGGAACTCCTTTCGGTCGGAGCCGAGGCGAACTTCCTGCCGCCCCTCGCCGAGGCGGGGACCTTCGACAACCGCCTGTACGGCCTGCCCTTCGTGGCGAGCAGCCGCCTCCTCTTCTACAACGAGGCGCTGTTCGCCAAGGCCGGCGTCAAGGGGGCCCCCAAGACCTGGTCCGACCTCAAGGCCGCCGCCAAGGCGCTCAAGGAGAAGGGGGTGACGTACCCGTACGCCCTGCCGCTGGGGCCCGAGGAGGCCCACGCCGAGGCGCTGATCTGGGAGCTCAGCAACGGCGGCGGCTACGCCGACAGCAGCGGCAACTACAGCCTGGCCTCCGACAAGAACGTCCGTACCTGGCAGTGGGTCCGGGACAACCTGGTCGCTCCCGGCCTCGTCGGGCCCACGGCCCCGTCCGAGATGAACCGCGCCGACGCGTTCGCGGCCTTCCTGCGGGGCGAGGTCGGCATGCTCAACGGCTATCCGTCACTCGCCCACGACGCGGCCGCGAAGGGCATCCGTGTCGGCACCGTCGCCATGCCGGTCTCCGACGCGCTGCGCAGCGAGGAGGCCCCGCCGACGGTGGGCGTCGCGGACTGGATGGTGGCGTTCAAACAGAACGACAAGCGGGCGGAGATCGGCAGCTTCCTGGAGTTCGTCTACCAGGACAAGAACCTGTCGGACTTCGTGGGGCGCTACCACCTGCTGCCGGCCACCGTCTCCGCCGCCCGCACCCCGGCCGGCGGCGGCCTCAGCGCGACGGACGAGGACTTCCTGAGCGCGCTGCGTACGGCCCGCCTCTACCCGGTGGACGACCCGTCGTGGGTGGCGGTCAGCGACACCATCAAGCGCAACATCGGCCGTGTCGTCGCCCCGGACGCCGACCCGAAGGCGGTCTTGGAGGACCTGGCCGACAAGGCCGAGGCCGCCGCCGAGGGGGACTGACCGCGGCAGAAACGACGGCGGACGCAGGGAGGGGCTTGACGGCCGCCCCCGAACATATGACACTCGAAGTGCAAGTTGTTTTGCGTTGTTCATCAAGATATGTGATCTGTGTAAGGAAAGGCGAGACATGTCCGTCTACAGCGCCCGAGCGTGTGCCGGGCACAGCCCTGTCCGCGAACGGCGCACGACGGCCGGGTCCCTACGCGCACTGATCGCCTACGCCGCCGCGGGCGCGGCCATGGGCGTGGTGTGGGCCTTCGGCGGGGACACCCCCGCGTGGGAGCACGCGCTGCGCGTCCTCGTGCTGGTGCTCTGCGTCAGCGTCGTCGGCCGTCTCGTCGGCCGCCGCCTCGCCCGCAGCGGCAGGGCGCAGCTCGACCGGCGCCTCTTCCTCGGCCTGGCGGCGGCGAAGGTCCTCCTGGTGGCGGTGGCACTGGTCGTCGACCAGGTGGTCGGCCTGTGGTTCTCCGACCCGGCGCTGATCACCGCCGGGATCCTGTTCGCCGCGGTGACCCTCGGCGGTCCCGTCCTGCACGCCCGACTGTCGCGCGGCGGCGGCGAGGCCCGGGAGGCCCGGGAGGTCCAGCAGGTCCGAAAGGAGCCGGCCACGGTGTGAAGGCCGGCCGTCGAGGCCGTGCCGGTGACGGCGTGGGGTCGACGGCGCCCGGACGCCGCCGACCCCCGCGGCCGCCCGCACGGTCGCCGCGCGATGCGCGGACTGAACCGGCGGCGCGGCGACGTGGCGGCACGGCCCCGTCCCCCCGCGGCGGGGCCGCGCCGCCACGTCGCCGTCAGGCCCGGCAGTGCAGCATCTCCAGCGGCGGGTTGGCGTGGTGGTCCGCCCAGAACTCCGCGCCGAAGGCGCGCTCACCGGCCGCCGACACCGCCATCGGCACCCAGGCCAGCTCGCTGAATCCGGCCGCCTGCAGGCACTTCTCGTACACCTCGCGGCGCGGGCGGTTGGCGATGAAGGAGACCGGCGGGTCGAGCAGCGCCGTGGTCCGCACCTGCGGCCCGGTCTCCACCTCCACACCTGTGAGCTCGCTGCGGAAACCGTAGGGCTCCGGGCTGGGCCCGTCGAAGCGGAAGTCGGGCGACTGGTTGAGCAGGAAGAGCTCGCCGCCGGGCTTCAATGCGCGGTGCAGTGCGCGGCACATGCGCTCCGTGGTGGCCATGTCCGGCGCGTAGTTGAGCAGCTGGACGGCCAGGGCGACATCGAAGGCCCGTGCGACGGGCGGTAGTTCGGCCACGTCGCCGACCTGGTAGCGCACACCGAGCGGATCGGCGTCCTCCAACTGCCGTGCCACGGCGATCATCTCACCGGAGATGTCGACACCGAGCACCTCTGAGGCGCCGCGCCGCTTCAACTCCCGGCTGTAGAAGCCGGTTCCGCAGGCCAGGTCGATGACCGACTTTCCGGAGACTTCACCGACCAGACTCAGGAAGCTGGGTATCACCACGTACTGTTCCAGGGGCAGGGCCTTGAACCCCTCGTAGGCCTCGCCGATTTCGTCGTACTGCTGCTGTGCGCTCATGGTGGTGTCCTCCCCGTTGCGACATTCCACGGCCGCGACCCCCGTGCCGGGTGCGCGCTGCCGCGGCCCGTGTGGGGAAGTCTCTACGGACCCGGGCCCGCCTCCGTACTGGCAGAAGCCACAAAGATCCCGACCGTGTCCCGGCGTCGCGTACGGCAGGGGTCGGAGCCGACACCGCCACCCGGCGCGCGGCCCGGCCCCCGGGCCGCACACCGCAGGCACACCGGCGGCGGTCACCGGGGGACGCGACCCGGGTCCGGGGCCAAGGGCCGCCTCCGCCCCATGCAGTTGCTTGTGGGGCGCGGAGGACGCTGCCCCGGGTGTGACGGGGGCAGGGCAGGGCAGCGGGTGCGCATCGGGATTCTGACGAAGGTGTTCACCATCGAGCTGGTCGACGCGGCGATAGCCAAGCACAGCCGGGCCGAGCAGCGGCGTCGCCTCCTACCTGCGCGACTGGTCTGCGGCTCCGCGCCCTGGACGGCACCCAGTTCGATCTCCCTGATTGTGCCCGAACTCCTAGCGCAGACACCGGGGAACAAGTAACCCGCCGGTAGTTCCTGGGAGGTCCGCACGCGCCGCTTCCCGGCGCCCTGCGCTCTCGTTGAGCTGAGCGGGTGAACGCCCGTGGGGGGCCCGACGGCGAGGGGGTTGTGTGCGGCAGGAGTGGTCACCAGAGGACGTGGTGGCGTGCTGGACCCTGGTGGATGGTGACGGGGAGCTGGTCGCGAACAAGTCGGGTCCGACCCGGCTGGGCTTCTGCCTCATGCTCAAGTTCTTCGAGATCGAGGCCAGGTTCCCGGAGTTCGTCGAGGAGTTCCCGCAGCCGGCGGTGGAGTACGTCGCCGGGTTGGTGAAGGTCCCGGCGGCCGAGCTTGCGAAGTACGACCTGGCGGGCGCGAAGCGGCACCGCAGGCAGATCCGCGAGGCGCTCGGGTTCCGGCCGGTTGCGCTCGCGGACGAGGAGGCACTCACCAGGTGGCTGGCCGCGGAGGTCTACCCGGTCGAGCTGGTTGAGGACCGGCAGTGCGATGCCCTGCTGGTCGAGTACCGGGCGCGGAAGATCGAGCCGCCGGGCCGGACCTGTGTCGAGAAGATGCTGGTCGCGGCCCGGGGCCGGTGGGAGGCGACGTTCTGCGCCCGCGTTATCGAGCGCCTGGGCGAGGCGGGCACGACCCGGCCGCTGTCCCTGGTCGCGCAGGACAACGAGGAGGGCACCGCCCTGCTGGCCGCGCTCAAGCGCGACCCGGGCGCGGTCGGCCTGGACTCCCTGCTCACCGAGATCACCAAGCCCAACGATGTACGCAAGCTCGGGGCGCCCGACGGGCTGTTCGCGGACTGCTCGGAGAAGCTGGTGGCCGCCTGGCGGGCGCGGGCGATCAAGATGTACCCCTCGGACTTCCGCGACACGGCTCAGGGCGTGCGGATCACGCTGCTCGCGGCGCTGTGCTGGTCGCGGCAGGCGGAGATCACCGACGCCCTGGTCGAGCTGCTGGTCGCCCTGGTCCACAAGATCAATGCCCGCGCCGAGCGGCGGGTGGAGAAGCAGCTCACCGCCGAGCTGAAGAAGGTCCGCGGCAAGGAGGGTATCCTCTTCAAGCTGTCGACGGCCGCCGTCGACAACCCCGACGAGGTCGTACGCCGGGCCCTGTTCCCGGTGGTGGGTGAGAGGACGCTGCGGGAGCTGGTGGCCGAGGCGAAGGCGAACGAGAAGGTGTTCAAGGCCAAGGTCCGCACCACGCTCCGGTCGTCGTACAGCTCGTACTACCGGCAGATGCTGCCGCCGCTGCTGAACACGCTGGGCTTCCGGTGCGACCACACCGCCTACCGGCCGGTGATGGACGCGCTCGCGCTGCTGGCCAAGTACGACGGCGTCGACGGTAAGAAGCTGTGTCACATCCTCTTTCTGCAGGTAGCAGCGTTGGGAAGTGCACGGTGCTCTGGCTTGCCGTTCGGTTGGGCGTCGATGGACGGGTGATCGTGCGGCCGCAGGGGGATGTACAGGTGTCAACGGTGTACCCGGCTAGTTCACCCAATCGGTGGCGAGTGGGGCGGTTCCCCTCCTCCGCCGGATGCCGCTGCATAGCCTCTGATTTCAACGGTGCGTGACATGGTGACGCACCGTTTCGGAGCATCACCGCAATGCCGCCCTGGGGAGAGACCCGTCTTGAGAGTCAAACGTCTGCTGGTCACATGTATTTCGGCGCTGTTGTTCACCGCATCCGCGCCGTCGGCAGTGGCGATCGTCGGGGGAGAGGAAGTCGACTACCCGTGGGCCGCCGCCCTGATCAGGCCAAACAACGGGACGCCTGTGGAACAGCGCACCTACTGCTCAGGTGTGCTGATCAAGCCGGAGTGGGTGCTCACCGCCGCGCACTGTCAGCCGAAGATCGGGGACACTGTGACCATCGGCCGTGGGCGTCTGGCTTCCACAGGGGGCGAGAAGCGCACCGTGGCGGACACTCGTCGTATGTGGGACTACGGCGGCTACTGCCCCCCGGACAGACCGGAACTGTGTGATGTCGCGCTGGTCAAACTCAGCACGGCCTCGACGCAACCCGACCTCGACCTCGCCGACAGCCGGGTGCTGTCCGAGTGGAATGAGGGAACTGCCGCCCGGGCCTACGGATACGGCTTCACGTCGTCGACGTCCACTCAGTCCAGTGGGTCTCTGAAAAGGGCTCATGTCAAAATCGTGGACCTCCGGGACAACCACTACACACTGTTCGCCTCCGGGCCCGACACTGCTGTCTGTTACGGCGACAGCGGCGGTCCGCTGGTAGTGAGCACATCGCTCGGACCGCGTGTGGTGGCAGTGGTACGGGCTAGAGTCGGACACGATCCGACATCGTGTACGCCGGGCGACGAACAGTCCTACGTCAAGGTTGGCTATCGCGGTTCCGCCAACAACTCACAACCCTTCCTGTGGATCACCGACATGCTCCGCCCCTAAGAAGCTGCGTCACACCTCCTTTCCTCAGGTCACAGCGCCATGGAGCATGGTGGTTCTCCGGCTTGCCGTTCGGTTGGGCGTCGATGGTCGCCGTTCCGAACGGCAGCGGCAGCGCGTTGGTCGTCAGTCGGCGGCGAGGCTGACCGTCGACGCCTTGGCTTGGCGGCGGGAGCGGGTGAGGCGGCGGGTCATGAGGGTGATGAAGGCCCACTGGATGTGGGCTTCGGCGTGGGACATGAGGCGTTCGTAGTCCCTCGCGTTGCGGCGGGCCCGCATCGTCCACGAATTCGACCGCTCAACCACCCAGCGCTTGGGCAACAAGACGAAGCCCTTGGCGTCCTTGGGCCGGGAGACGACCTTGACGGTGATGCCGAGGGTGGTCTGGGCCCAGGTGCTGAACTCGTCTCCGCCGTAGCCGTTGTCCGCCCAGACCAGGACGATCTCGGGGTGCTCGGCGTGAAGGCGGGTCAGCAGGACGCGGGCCGCGTCCCGGTCCTGGACGTCGGCGGGCGTGACGAGCAGGTCGACGAGCAGGCCGTCCTGATCAACCAGGAGGTGCCGCTTCCGCCCATTTATGTGTTCGTTCGCGTCGTAGCCGCGCGTCGCCTTCGACACGGTCTCCGCGCCCTTGACGGACGGCGAGTCCACGATCACCCGGACCGGCCAGGGACACCGCCGGCGGTACAGCCGCAACCGCCGACGGAGCTGGTCGAGGATGTGCCGCAGCACGCCGGCCTTCGCCCAGCGGGCGAAATACCCGAACACCGTGCGCCATGGAATGCCGAAGTCGGCGGGCAACGCACGCCATTTCGTCCCGTTGTCGGTGATGTAGCGGATGGCGTCGACCACGCGCCGGCGGGGCCACTTCTCCGGGGCCCCGCCCTTCGGGGTCCGGCAGGCGGGGGTGGGCAGGAGCCGTTCCAGGAGGGCCCATTCGATGTCGCTGGTGTCGGAGGGGTAGCGGTAGCGGGACAGTGGCACGACGGGGTGCCGGGCCGCGACCTGAAGAAGGGGCCAACTGCGGGGCGGTCGCGGCCCGTTGCCTTTCCGGGGTTCACTCCAGGTTGGCGAGGAGCTGCAGGGTGGACTCGATCGCGCCCATCTGCGCCATGACCGTGCGGATGTAGGGGTCGTCGGGCTTCTTCTTCTGGTGCGGCAGGTACGCGTATCACGGCACAGCCGAATGATCAGCTACACCACGTCAAGGGACATGACCCTCAGTCGCCCCGAGCGTGACCGCGAGCGCTTGGAACGCACGCTCCCCCGCTTCGCCCTTGGCCGGCGGAGTGCGGCTCCACCCCGACCGGGTGCGCCCCTTGGCGGGTTTCAGGTGCTGCCCGGCCTCGTCCCTGAAGACCATCCATGAGCCCAGGAACCGGGTCGTCCCCGTCTCCGGCTCGGCGGTCCTTCAACCCGCCTCCGGGGTATGCCGGTCGTCACGACTGCCCACCCTCGTCGATGTCGGCTTGGGATACGCGCACTCCGCGCAGGGCTCGGCCGGCAGCTCGGCCTTCGCCTCGTCGAGGAGGCGCTCGTACCCCGGCCTTGTGCCCTGTCCTCCCAAAGGTCCGGCGAAGTGACCAGTAGCTCAGAGCGACCGGTCGGCGCCTTCGGCATGGAGGGCAGCGAAGTCGGCGTGGGCCGCTCCGACGGCTTCGGGGTACGCCTGGCGCTTCTCGTGCTCGGCGAGCGCCCGGTAGATGCTGGCCAGGCCGGGGTTCTGTCCCTTGCGCTTGCCAGTGGGGTGATCAGGTCGGGCCGGATCTTCTCGACGGACTCGCCCGCCGCGCGGCGCCGCAGCACGGTGTGCAGCATGTCGTCGGTGATGACGGGGGGCCGGCCGCCGTGCTTGCCCTTGCGGGAGGCGGCGTCGAGCCCTTCGAGGGTGGCTTCACGGATGCTCTCGCGCTCGGTCTCGGCCATCGCGGCGAAGAACCCGAACAGCATCCGGCCGCGGGCCGGACGGGTCGTAGATGCCGGGCAGCGGGCCGGCCAGCATCTCCAAGGCCAGGCCGTGGGCGGTCAGGTGGTCGGCCAGCGCCGTGAGTTCGGCGGCGTCGCGGCCGAGCCGCTTCATCTCGTACACGGCGCCTGTGCGCCGTCGTCGACAGGGGTAACGTTGCTTGATGGGACACGATCACTCTGTACCGGGGTTGCCGGCCCCTGGCCAGCGGGGGCCCGACGGGACCAGGCCTGCCTCGTACGCGGAGATGGCCGCCTCCACTCGGTTGCGTGCGCCCAGCTTCGCAAATACCGCGCTGACGTGTGCTTTCACCGTGCCCTCGACGAGGTGCAGCCGACTCGCGATCTCCGCGTTGGACAGTCCCGTCCCGAGTCCGGCGAGCACCTCGCGCTCCCGTTCGGTGAGCCGCTCCAGTGAGCGGTGAGGGTGCGCAGCCCGGTGGGCGCGCAGCCCGGCGATGACCCGGCCAGCGACCCGCGGGGACAGGTAGGCCCCGCCGGCTCCCACCGCCCTTACCCCGTTGAGGAGTTCTCTCGGGTCGTCCGCCTTCAGCAGGAAGCCGTCGGCGCCCTCTTCCAGGGCCCGGGTGACGTACTCGTCCTGGCCGAAGGTCGTCAACATGATCACACCGATCGCTGTCGACTCCCGGTGGAGCCGCGCCGCTGCCGTCAGCCCGTCCAGGCCAGGCATCTGGATGTCCAGCAAGACCACGTCCGGCCGGTGCAGGCGGCTGAGCGCGAGGGCCTCATGCCCGTCGCTTGCCTCGGCGACCACCTCAACGTGCTCGTCCCGGGCGAGGATGGCCAGCACCCCCGCCCGGACCGTCGCCTCGTCGTCGGCCACCAGGACCCGGACCGGCCGACTGCCCGGTGTTGTCTTTTCCACGCGGCGAGCCTACGGCCGACGCACAGCCGTGCGAAGGGCGGGCTCCACAGATTCAGTCCCGAGTCCGGGCACACCCCTGACGAACGGCAGGACGCTGCTGTCGTTCGACCCATGGGCGCCGGCGCCGCGGGCTTCTAGCGTCGCTCTCGTACAGGAAGCGCGGTGGCCGCCCAGGGCTGCGCACCATGCGTCGGTCGGTGCGCGCCGCCGTCGGCTTCCGCGTTCGGCGACCGACACGAAGGAGTTTCGTGATCACCCTTCGAGGACTGACCAAGCGTTACGGCGAGACCATCGCCGTGGACGGTCTGAGTCTTGACATCAAGAGTGGGCAAGTGACTGGCTTTCTGGGGCCCAACGGTGCCGGAAAGTCGACCACGATGCGCATGATTCTCGGCCTTGACCATCCGTCCGGGGGTGAGGCGCTCATCGATGGCAAGCCGTACTCCTCGATGCGCCACCCGATCCGCGAGGTCGGCGCGCTTCTGGATGCCAAGGCGCTGCACCCGGCCCGTTCCGCACGCAGCCACCTGGTGGCGCAGGCGCGTAGCAACGGCATTCCGCTGCGCCGGGTGGACGAGGTGCTGGAGACGGTCGGCCTGGCGAAGGTTGCGCGGCGCTCCGCTGGGGCGTTCTCCCTCGGTATGTACCAGCGGCTGGGCGTGGCGGGCGCGCTGCTCGGCGATCCACAGGTACTCATCTTCGACGAGCCGGTCAACGGCCTCGACCCCGACGGTGTCCGCTGGGTGCGTGAACTCGTGCGGTCCCTGGCCGCAGAGGGCCGGACGGTCTTCCTGTCCAGTCACCTGATGAGTGAGATGCAGCTGACCGCCGACCAGCTGGTCATTATCGGACGGGGCAAGCTTCTGGCCGACACGCCGATGGCCAACCTGTTGGCCAGCAGCTCGCTGTCGTCGGTGCGGATGCGCACCCCGGACGTGGCACACCTGCGCACGCTGATCGACCATCTCCGGAAGGACGGCGACGTGAACGTGGAGTCGCCCGCGGCCGACGAGCTTGTCGTGAAGGGCCGTAGTGTCGAGCAGATAGGCGACTTGGCCTACCGGCTGGGGCTGCGGCTGCACGAACTGCGGACCGTCTCCGCTTCGCTGGAACAGGTCTATATGGAACTGACCGCGCAGAGCGTGGAGTACGCATCGGGCGCCCCTGTGTTCGGTGGCACGAATTCCAAGGAGACGCAGGGAGCGGGAGCATGAGCACCATATCGGCTGACGTGAGAGACGGCCGCCGTGGGCGCATGGTCTCCGGCCACACCGGTGGCGGATTCGTTGGCGCGTTCACCTCGGAGTGGACCAAACTGTGGACCATCCGCACGCCGTACGTCTGCCTGCTGGTTGGCCTGATCGTGACTGCGATCTTCACTTTTTACTACGGGTCGATCGCTCGGATCAACGACAAGCCGATCCAGCCGGTCGGCAACGCCTCGGTGTCCTCGGTCATCCTCACCCAGTTCGCCCTGGTGATTCTTGCGATGACGATGGTGACGAGCGAGTACTCCACGAGCAGCATGCGCACCTCGCTGCTGTGGGTGCCGGTCAGGCCCCGCGTGCAGCTGGCCAAGGCGCTCCTGAGCGCCTTGGTGGGCTTCGTCACCGCAGTGGGATGGGCTGTGCTGGGCATCGCCCTGGCCTGGGGGCCCTTCCAGGGTCACGCCAGCTTCGCGCTGTCAAAGGTGGTGTACCAAACCGTTGCCATGGGCGTCTATTCCGCCCTCGTCTGTGTGATGACGGTGGGGGTGTCGTTCGCCTTGCGGACGGCGGCGGGCTCCGTGGCCATGATTTTCTTCGTGGTCTCCGCGCTGCCCAGCATGCTGGTCGGACTGGGGGGCCCGGTGCTGCTGGCCATCAACAAGTACATGCCGCAAACCGTGGGTGGTTATTTCATGCTGGGTGATGGCAAAGCCCCGTTCCCGGATGTCGTGAGCTTGCTGATCCTGCTGGTGTGGGCAGTCATCGCGCAGGGGGCCGGTCTCTTCGTGCTGCGACGGCGTGACGCCTGAACAGCGGCGCAACCGGCCGAACGCCCTCACCGTGTCCCCCCCCCGCGTCGGGCGTCCGGGTTCGTCCCACAGAATCGCCCCTGACCGGTGAGGACATCCAGCGGAAGGACGGCCGACGCGCCATGCTGCACACGCGTATCACCTCAGCCAGGCCCGTGTTCGGCGACGTGGCTCTGTGGGGTGTGCTCGCAGCCGCCACCGGCTTCGGGTTCTGGGACGCGGGTTCGGCCTCCCTGGTTCTGGATCTGTTCCTCCCCTTGGCCGTGCTGGTGGTGGCGGTGCCGTGGTCCCGCCGCCAGCCGGCAGCCGCCGTTGTGCTGGTCAACGGGCTGTGCGTGTTGGGCCTGTCCGACTCCGCGACTCCCGGCAATGCCCACGTCCTGTCGTTGGTCGCCGTGAGCTGTCTGCTGGGTGCCCGGGTCGCCGCGGCATGGCGCCCGCTCCTGGTGCTCGCCGGGTGCGCAGCGGTCGATCTCGCGACATGCGCGGTGCTGCGAACGCCTCCCGTATGGTGGCTCTACGCGATGACCGTGCTCCCCGCAGCCCTTTTGCTGCCCTGGCTGGTTGGACGGCATTGGCGTGGCCGGCGGGATCTCGTGAGGGAGGGCTGGCGGCTGGCCCGAAGCCTGGAAGAGCGCCAGCATCTGGTTGCGGAGCGGGCGCGGCTGACAGAGCGCGCGGATATCGCGGCCGACATGCACGATTCCCTCGGCCACGCCCTGAGCCTGGTCGCCCTGAGGGCCGGGGCCCTGGAACTCTCGCCCGACCTCACCAACCGCGACCGCGCCGACCTCGCCGAGCTGCGCAGGACGATCGCGGATGCGGTGGAGCAACTGCGGGAGACCGTCGCCGTCCTGCACGACCCGCCCGGCACGGACAAGGATGCGGTGCTGCCCGTCAACGGCACCGTCGAGGATCTCCTCTCACGGGCGGCCGCTTCCGGGGTGCCAGTGCAATGGGAGCGGCGCGGGGCGGTGCCCGAGATGTCCCCTCTCGTCGAACGCGGGATGCACCGGGTGGTGCAGGAGGCCCTCACCAACGCGGTGAAACATGCGCCGGACTGTTCGATCAGGGTGCGGATCACCCATGAGCCCGACCGTACCGTCGTGAGCGTCGTGAACGCCGCTCCGTCGGCTGGCGGACCGTCACACGCACGTGAGAGCTTGGCAAGCGGCGTCGGCGGCCGGGGGCTGACGGGGCTTCGGGAGCGGGTGACGGTCCTCGGCGGCTCGATGCGCGCCGGGCCCGGCGAAGGCGGGTTCCACGTCACCGCTGTCCTCCCGCATCAGGCCACTGCCACCGCCCGTCGCGGGACGCCGGCGCCAGAACCAGGATCGGCGGATGGAACGCCGGTCGGGAACCGAGGGCCCGCGTCGACGTCCGAATCCGCTCCCCACCTGGACCCGGAGACAGACGCAGCACCGGGCACCGTCGTACCGGAGTCCGCCAAGCGGCTCGCCTCCGTACGGAGCGACGCCCGTCGCCGCTCCGCCGTCGCCCTCGTGGCACCTGTCGTCGCAGCCGTCTTCTTCGTACCATCCGCCTTCTACCTGGCCTGGCAACTGACCACGAGCGTGCTGCCGCCCTCCCGGTACGAGGAGTTGACCACCGGCCGGCCTCGCGTCGAACTCGCCGCTCTCCTGCCGGCCCGCGCCTATCCCTACCCGTCCGACCAGGCCCGTTCCGCATCCCGACCGCCCGGCACATATTGCGAGTTCTACCGTTCGGGCCGCGATCTGTTGGGCGAAGTGGACCTCTACCGGCTCTGCTAGTCCGGCAACACGCTCATGACGAAGGACATCGTGCCCGCACGCCGCCCCTGACCGCCCCGAACAGAGCGAGAACCATGAAGTACGTCATACGCCGGATCGCGGCGGAGGAGTGGCGCGAGCTGCGAGCGATACGACTTGAGTCCCTGCTGAACTCGCCCGACGCCTTCGGCGTCCGTCACGCCGACGCTGTCGCGCTCTCCGACCGCACGTGGCGGAAGCAGACAGAAAGGGCCGCGGCGGCGGCCGACGACGCACTGTTCGTGGCCATCGACGAGACCGGCTCCTGGGCCGGAACCGCCGGGGTCGCACCCCTGGACGGCATCCCCGACACCGCACACGTGCACGCCGTCTATGTCGCCCCGGCGCACCGCGGTCCGGACGGTCCGGCGCGGGCGCTGATGGAAGCGGCAATCGACTTCGCACGCGAGCACACCGATTACACCTGGCTCACCCTGGGGGTACGCGAGGACAATCACCGCGCCATGGCCTTTTACCGACGCATCGGGTTCCACGACCTCGGGAAAACCATCCCCTACCCGCTGGACTCCACCAAGTTCGTGCGCATTCTGGGCTGCCCCGACTTCCGTGTCTGCCGAGTAGCACATCGAGGAGACGGACGGAGCGGTCCCTATCCACCTCGCTCGTCGTTGCCGTCGTCATCGTCATCGTCATCGTCATCGTCATCGTCATCGTCATCGTCGTCGAGGCCGACGGCATCCGGGTCGCGCAGCGGGCGCAGGCCGTCGACCAGCTGAGATGCGGTGAAACTGTAGCGGCCCAGGACGTTCAGATGCCGCTGTCCTGTTCGAAGCTGCGGAGCAGGTCCGCCGCCACGCTCACCGCGATCGTGGCGGGCTCCTTCCCGCCGATCCCGGGGATCCCGATCGGGGTCTTGATCCGGTCGATGGCATCCGGGGCGTGACCGCCCTCGGTGGCCAGGCGCTGCCGGAACCGCGCCCACTTCGCCGAGGAGCCGATCAGACCGATCGAGCCGAGGCCGGCGGTGCGCAGTGCGGCGTCGCACAGCGCGGCGTCCTCGGCGTGGTCGTGCGTCATGATCAGCACGTGCGCACCGGGCGGCAGCTCGGCGAGGACCTCCTCCGGGAGCAGCGGCGTGTGGTGCACCCGGATCTGCGCCACCGCGTCCGCGAGCACCCCGAGCCGCTCGCCGGACAGCATGTCCGGGCGGGTGTCGACCAGGTGCAGATCGAGGTCGTGGCGGGCCAGGATGCGCGCCAGCTCCAGCCCGACGTGCCCGACGCCGAAGACCGCCACCGCCTCGACCACCGGCAGCGGTTCGAGCAGCACCGTGACGGAGCCGCCGCAGCACTGCACCCCGTGCGGGCCGGTGACCTTGTCGTTGAGGGCGAACTCCAGGATCTCCGGCTCGGGGCGGGCCGCACCGGTCAGCTCGCGTGCCCGGTCGATGGCGACGGCCTCGATGTTGCCGCCGCCGATCGACCCCCAGGTCTCGGTGCGTCCCACGACGAGCTTGGCACCGGCCCGGCGCGGGGCGTGGCCGCGCACCGCCGCGACGGTCACCAGCACGCCGGGCTCCCGGCGTGCCCGCAACCGCGCGACCGCGGCCACCCAGCCCGTGTCAGGCATCGCTCGGCGCACCCGCCCCGACGGCGAGCGGGCGGGCGTCGGGTGCCGGCCCGCCGTACGGTGTGCCGCCCCGGCGGGCCGACTCGACCGCCCAGTACACCGCCTCGGGCGTCGCCGGAGAGGCGAGTTCCACGCTGACCCCGGCGGGCCCGAAGGCCGCAGCGGCCTGCCGCAGTGCCTCCCGCACCGAGAAGGCCAGCATCAGCGGGGGTTCGCCCACCGCCTTCGACCCGTAGACCGCGCCCTCCTCCGTGGCGTTCTCCAGCAGCCTGACGTTGAACTCCTCGGGCATCTCCGAGAAGCTCGGCAGCTTGTAGGTGCTGGCCGCCCGGGTCAGCAGCCGCCCGCGGTGCGGACCGTCCCCGGCGTCCCATCGCAGGTCCTCCAGCGTCAGCCAGCCCGCGCCCTGTACGAAGCCGCCCTCGACCTGACCGACGTCGATCAGGGGGGAGAGGCTGTCGCCGACATCGTGGACGATGTCCACCCGCCGGATCCGGTAGGCGCCGGTGAACCCGTCCACCTCCACCTCGGCCGCGGCGGCGCCGTAGGAGAAGTACTTGAAGGGTGAGCCCCGGAACGCCTTGGCGTCCCAGTGCAGGCCCTCGGTTCGGTAGAAGCCTGCCGCCGACAGCTGGACGCGCTGGAAGTAGGCGGTGCGTACCAGGTCGTCCCAGTCCAGTTCCGCGTCGCCGCCCAGGACGCGCGCGACGCCGTCGACGATGCGCACGTCCGAGGCGTTCGCACCCAGCCGGGTACCGGCGACCTGGAGCAGCCGCTCGCGGATCTGCTCGCAGGCGTTCTTCACCGCGGCGCCGTTGAGGTCCGCCCCGGCGCTGGCCGCGGTGGCGGAGGTGTTGGGCACCTTGTCCGTGCGGGTGGGGGCCAGCCGCACCTTGTGCAGCGGGATGCCCAGCGTGGTCGCCGCCACCTGCAGCATCTTGGTGTGCAGGCCCTGTCCCATCTCGGTGCCGCCGTGGTTGATCAGGACCGAGCCGTCCTTGTAGACCAGCACCAGCGCGCCGGCCTGGTTGAAGGCGGTGAGGTTGAAGGAGATCCCGAACTTGATCCCGGTGACCGCGAGCGCCCGCTTGGTGTGCGGGTGAGCGGCGTTGAAGGCCGCGATCCCGGCCTGGCGTTCGGTGATCCGGGCGTCGCCCCGGACCTGGTGCCAGACGGTGGAGATCCGTTCGGGGTGCAGGACCCGCTGTCCGTATGGCGTCGCGTGGCCCGGCCGGTAGAAGTTGCGTTCGCGCAGTTCCATGGGGTCCAGGCCGAGCAGCGGCGCGCACCGGCCCATGATGTCCTCGATCACCAGCATGCCCTGCGGTCCGCCGAAGCCGCGGAAGGCGGTGTTGGAGACCTTGTTGGTCCTGGCGATACGGCCGGTGACCCGTGCGTTGGGGATCCAGTAGGTGTTGTCGATGTGGCACAGGGCGCGGGCCACGACCGGCTCCGACAGGTCCAGGCTCCAGCCGCCGTCCGCGGTCAGGGTCGCCTCCAGGGCCTGGATGCGGCCCTCGGTGTCGAAGCCGATCTTCCACGCGGCGTGGAAGCCGTGGCGCTTGCCGGACATGGTGAGGTCCTGGGTGCGGTTGAGCCGTACCCGGACCGGCCGGCCGGTGAGCCTGGCACCCAGCGCGGCGACGGCCGCGAACCCGTGGGGCTGCATCTCCTTGCCGCCGAAGCCGCCGCCCATGCGCAGGCACTGCACGGTCACCTCGTGGCTGTGCAGGCCGAGGACGTGCGCGACGATCTCCTGTGTCTCCGAGGGGTGCTGGGTGCTGCTCTGGACGAACATCTGCCCGTTCTCGTCGACGTGGGCCAGCGCCGCGTGCGTCTCGAGGTAGAAGTGCTCCTGGTCGGAGAACTGGAACTCGCCGGTGAACACGTGCGCGGAGTCGCCGAAGCCGGCGTCGACGTCTCCGGTCTCCATCACGGGCCGGGCGCCGTGGAAGCTCCCGGCCTCCATCGCCTCCCGCAACGTGATCACGGAGGGATGCTCGTCGAGGTCCACCTCGACGGCCGCCGCACCCAGCCGCGCCGCTTCCAGGCTCTCCGCGAGCACCCAGGCGACGGCGTGGCCGTGGAACATGACCGTGTCGGGGAACAGCGGTTCGTCATGCTTCATCCCGGCGTCGTTGACGCCGGGCACGTCCGCTCCGGTCAGTACGCGGACCACGCCGGGCACGGCGAGCGCGGGTCCGGTGCGCAGCGCGGTGATCGTGCCGTGGGCCCGCATCACCTGGACCGGATAGGCGTGCAGGACGTCCTTGGTGCGGTGAACCAGGTCGTCGGTGTAGAGAGCGGCGCCGGTGACGTGCAGACCGGCGCTCTCGTGCGGCAGCGGAAGGCCGACGACGGGCTCCTCGGGGCGTTCGGACAGTTGGCTCATGACGACACCGCCTCGGTGGTTCGCGCGTACAGCTTCAGCAGGCTCTGCCCGAGCATCGCGGAGCGGTACCCGGCGCTGGCCCGATGGTCGTCCATCGGCGTGCCCTCTTCCCGCAGCACCCGGGCCGCGGCCTCGACGGTCCCTGCCGTCCAGGGCTCGCCCTCCAGGGCGGCCTCGGTGGCGAGGGCGCGGATGGGGGTGGCGGCCACACCGCCCAGGCCGATCCGTGCCGTGCGGACCATCCCGTCCTCGATGTCGAGGGCGAAGGCGACGGCCACGCTGGAGATGTCGTCGAAGCGCCGCTTCGCGATCTTGTGGAAGGCGGTGACGGGCGACAGCGGCAGCGGAACGCGCACCGCACGGATCAGCTCACCGGGACGGCGCACGCTCTGCCGGTAGCCGGTGAAGTAGTCGCGGAGGGGGACCTCGCGCTCGCCGTCGGCGCCGGAGAGCACCAACGAGGCATTCAGCGCGAGGAGTACGGGCGGACTGTCGCCGATGGGGGATCCGGTACCCAGATTGCCGCCGAGGGTGGCGCTGTTGCGGATCAGGCGGGAGGCGAACTGCGGGAACAGCTCCGCCAGCAGCGGGACGCTGCCGTCGAGGCGGCGCTCGATCTCCGTGAGGGTCTGGGCGGCACCGATCTCGATGTGGTCGGATCCGACGTGCAGCGCGCGCAGCTCGGGCAGCCGGTCGACCGCGACCACGCATGGGGCCCGGCGGGAGAGGATGTTGACCTCGACACCCCAGTCGGTGCTGCCGGAGACGACCACCGCGTCCGGCCGTTCCCGCAGCATCCGCAGCGCGTCGGCCAAGGTCTCCGGCCGCAGGAACGTGCTGTCGCCCTGCGTGTAGGCGGTGGCGGCCGGCTCCGGCGGCGCCTGCTCGCGGCGCTGCGCCAGGGGGTCGTCCTCGGCGGGCATGCCGACGGCGAACGCGGCGTCGCGGATCGGGCGGTAGCCGGTGCAGCGGCACAGGTTGCCGCTCAGCGCGTGTAGATCGAAGCCGTTCGGGCCGTGCTCGGAGCCGGTGCCGTCGGCCGACCCGGCGTGCGCGCAGCGGCCGGGCCGGTAGTACTCGGAGGCCATGCTGCAGACGAACCCCGGTGTGCAGTAACCGCATTGGGAGCCACCGCGGACGGCCATCTCCTGCTGTACGGGGTGCAGTACGGCCGGGGCTCCGGACGTGTCGGCGGCGGCGAGGCCCTCGGAGGTGACGACCTCCTGGCCGTCGAGCGCCGCGACCGGGACCAGGCAGGCGTTGACCGCCACCCAGTCGGTGGGCTTGTCCACCCCCGGACGGGCCACCAGGACGGAACAGGCGCCGCATTCGCCCTCGGCGCAGCCCTCCTTGGTACCGGTCAGGCCCCGCTCGCGGAGGAAGTCGAGCGCCGTGGTGTGGGGTGGGGCCGGTGAAATCGGGGTTTCTTTCCCGTTGACGGTGATGCGCGCCGCTACCATCGCGCGGCCTCATTCCGGCGCACGGTCGATCGGACTGTCCAAGTCGCCATGTCAGGTGCTTTCTCTTCCGTGGTCGCAGCCGGGCACACCGTGGTACCGCAGCGCGACGGGTCGGCACGCGACGGCGTGCCGTAAGGGGTGACATAGATGAGAAGACGCCGGGGCCGCAATCGGCACGCCGGCGAGGGGGCTGCTCAGCAGCCGTGTGCTACACGACCCGGAGCCCAGGCGATCTGGTGTGCGAGGCGAATCAGCGCGGAGACGGTCGACATCCGGTTTCGCCTCCTTCCAGCAGCTCACGAGCGGGGTGCGGTCGAAGGTACGTTGCCGCAGGTTCATCGGTCAAGCAGGAGCCCGCCCATGCCAGCCGATCCGGACCGGCGGCGGGGCCGCCCCGGGCGCGCGCCGCGCACGGGGCGCTGTCAGGGGGCCCCGCCGGTCAGCAGTGCCTCGGCCACGGACGTACGGGCGTACAGCACGAAGCGGCCGGTCCGGTGGGCACTGACCAGGCCGGCGTCGCGGAGCGCGGTGAGGCACTGGGACACTCCCGCCGCCGACAACCCGGTACGGCCGGCGAGTTCGGTCGTGGTGGCGGGCGAGTCCAACTCGGCCAGCAGCAGGGACCGCGAGCGGCCGAGTACGGCGGCCAGGACGCCGTCCCGGGCGGCCGTACGGGGCTCCCACAGGGAGCCGATCCCGCGGGCCGGATAGGCCAGTTGCGGTGGGTCCGGCGGCGCCAGGCGGGTGAACGGGACCGGCCCGGTGAACACCGACGGGATCAGCAGTAAGCCGGCGCCGGCCTGCTGCCGGGACAGTGGCGCGCGCCGGCCGGCCAGCCGGAGGGCACTGTTGTCCCAGCTCACCGAGGAGTGGAGCTCGCTCAGGAGGCGCCCCGCGCCGTGCTCGGCCACCTGCCGGGCCCGGTGGAAGACGTCGGCGTCGAGCACCGCCCGGATCCGCACCCAGTAGGGCGCCAGAGCGACGGCCCAGTAGGCCTCGATCTCCTCCGCGACCCGCTCCAGAAGGCGCGGCACGTCGTCGTACAGGCCGCGGAGCCCGGGGCCGCTACGGCCCTGCTCGCCCCACAGCCGGTCGAGCTCCCCGCGTACCCGGTCGGCGGGCGTGGTCCGGATCGCCGCGAGTTCCTCCTCCAGCGTGGGGGACGGCCCGGTGGGCGCGGGATTGAGGAAGTCGGGGACGTACCCCGAGGGTGGTACCAGCTCGGCGAGCCGGCCCCGGTCGAGCCCCGCGGCCGCCAGCCGTGGCCGCACCTGCGCGGTCCAGGCCCGGTGCACGGCGTGCTCGTGCCCCGACCGGAGCAGGCGCATGCTGGGCCCGACCTCCCACATGGGTGAGACGGCGAACCTCATCCGCGCCAGGTCGCCCACCGAGAACGCCAGTTCAGCCCGCACCGCCACCCCGAGGATTCACACATGTCCGAACCGATGGGCAGGCAGCCTACCCGCCGACGATCATCCGGTGCATGACCTCACAGACGATCACAGCGGCAGGCACCTGGAAGCTCGGCGACCGCACGGTCCACCGGATCGGTTTCGGCGCGATGCGCCTGGCCCAGAGCGGCGAGGCCCTCGTCAAAGACGCCGTCCCGCGCGACCGCGGCCAGGCCGTGGACGTCCTGCGCCGCGCGGTGGACCTCGGCGTGAACCACATCGACACCGCGGCGTTCTACTTCTCCCCGCTGCGCTCCGCCAACGAGCTGATCAACCGCGCCCTGGCCCCGTATCCCGAGGACCTGGTGATCGCCACCAAGGTGGGGCCCGGCCGTGATCCCTCGGGCGAATGGACGCCCCACGCCCGGCCGGAACAGTTGCGCGGTCAGGTGGAGGAGAACCTCCGGCAGCTCGGCCGCGACCACCTGGACGTGGTGAACCTGCGGATCGTCGGCGCCGATTCGATCGCCGAACGCTTCGGAGTGCTGGCGGAGCTGCGGCAGGCCGGTCTCGTCCGGCACCTGGGGCTGTCCAACGTACGGCCCCACCACCTGGCCGAGGCACTGGCCATCGCACCGGTGGTGTGCGTGCAGAACATGTACGGCCTGGGGGTACAGCCCGGACAGGACGCGTTCCTGCGCTCCTGTGGTGAACAGGGCATCGCTTTCGTGCCGTTCTACTCGATCGCCGGCGGCGGACGAGAGGCCGGCGCGTCGGGGGAGGACAGCGCCGAGGTGCGCGAGGTCGCGTCGGCGCACCGGGCGAGCACCGCTCAGGTCAGGCTGGCCTGGACGCTGCAGCGGGGACCGCACGTCCTGGCGATCCCCGGCACGGGCGACCCGGAGCACCTCGCGGCCAATGTGGCCGCCGGCGCCCTGTGCCTGTCGACGGCCGAACTGGCCCTGCTGGACGCCCTGCACTCCCGCGAGGGCGCCCGGGCGCACGAAGCGCGCGGCCCGCAGCGGTCCGCCGGACGCGGTGGCGCCCCGGGGGGCGCGGGCTGAGCTCCGCCCCCGCCGGCGGGGCACCTCGGCTCCGCAGGACGAGGGGGGTGCGCACGGACGTCCGTCGTGAACGGGTCCCGGAGCGGGGGGTGATGGACGTGCGCCGCGGCCGCGAGCCGGTGGTTTGCGTGGGTCGGCGGCAGAGCCTATCGTCCCTAAAAGCAAATCAATTGCTTTTAGGGGGCGCTTGCCCTCCGTGGACGACAAGGAAGGCTTCCCCCGTGCACCCAGCACCGCCCGCCGTCGCACCGTCCTGGACGGTCGGCTCCGTCGTCGTCCGACGCATCGACGAGATCCCCCTGCCGCCGCAGACCGGCCCGTGGCTCCTGCCGGCCGCCACTGCCGGCGTCGTCTCCGAACGGGACTGGCTGCGGCCCGACTTCGCGAGCCGGGACGGTGTCCTGCGGCTGGACAGCCACAGCTTCGCGATGGTCGTGGACGGGCTGCGCGTCCTCGTCGACACCGGTATCGGCAACGGCAAGACGCGGGCCAACCCGGCCTGGCACGACCTGCGCACCGACTACCTCGAACGCCTCGCGCGGGCGGGGTTCCCGCCGGAGTCCGTCGACCTGGTCCTGCTGACCCACCTGCACACCGACCACGTCGGCTGGAACACGCGCGAGGTCGACGGCGGCTGGGTCCCGACCTTCCCCCGCGCCCGCTACCTCACCTCGAAGGCCGAATACGACTTCTGGGCGGCCCGCGACATGGACGAGGCGCGGGCGGCGATGTTCCGCGACTCCGTACACCCGGTCGACGCCGCGGGGCTGCTGGAAGCGGTGGACGTGCCCGCCGGCGGCGTCACCGTCGCCGCCGGCCTGGAGCTGGTGCCGGCTCCGGGCCACACGCCCGGCCACGTGGCCGTACGGGTGACCAGTGGTGACGCCACGGCCCTGATCACCGGGGACTGCATCCACCACCCCGTGCAGCTGGCGCGGCCGGAGATCGGCAGCTGTGTCGACATCGACCCGGAGCTGGCCGAGGCGACGCGCCGCTCGCTGCTCGCCTCGCTCGCCGACACGGACGCACTCCTCCTCGGTACGCACTTCCCCCCGCCCACCGCCGGCCGCGTGGTCACCGACGGGGGCGCCTACCGGCTCGAACCCGTTCCCGGCCGGCCGGCGGACGCCGCGTCCTGACGTGCCGAGCGGGCGGCGGTACGGGACGGCGCGGCGGCCCGGCGGGGGGCGTCGAAGCCGTCCAGGAGGTCCCGCACGAGCGTGCGCGCGTACGCGGCGGTGAGACCCGGAGGATCTGTGGGATCCACGCGCTCCGCGGGGTTCCCCGAGCGGAAGAGGATGCGGTACATCATGGGCGCCACGACCCGGTCGAGGACCAGCTCCACCCCGGGGGCGTCCTCGCCGCGCACCGCGGCCCGGGCGAGCACGACCTCGATCTGCTCCGCCGCGTACTGCGAGCACCGCGCGGCGTTGGCGCCGTCGGGGGCCCCGAGCAGGGCGTCGCGGAGGTAGGCGCGGCCGACTGGCGAGGCCATCTCCTCGATGAACTGCTCGGCCCAGTGCCGCAGGTCCGCGGCCAGGCTGCCGTGGTCCCGCGGCGGTGCGTCCGGCCGCAGCTTCTCCACGGCGACGTCCGACAGCAGCTCCTGGAGGCCGCCCCAGCGCCGGTACACCGTCGACGGGGTGACACCGGCGCGCGCCGCGATCAGCGGAATGGTCAACTCGGTCCGGCGCGCCTCCGCCTGGAGTGCGCGCACCGCCGTGTGGACCGCCTCCTGGACGCGGGCGCTGCGGCCGCCGGGGCGGATCATCGGTTTGCCGGGCACGGCAGCAGCTTAAGGCAGAGTCCTTGCTCCACCGGGTGTGCGGGTCGGCCGGGCCGGTGAGCGGCCCGGAGGCCGGCCGAGCCCGATATCCGGGCCGGGCGGCGGCGCGCTCGAAGACGGCCGTCTTGTGCGCCCGCCCGCCGGGAGTCCTCCTCCGGCGCCCCGCCGACTGCCCTACAGTGGACCCTCCGCGATCCGCAGGAGACCGACATGCGAGCCCAGCCGTCCGCGGGCCGACCGGACGACAGCGCAGACGCCCTGTTCGGCCTGGAGGACATCGACCCGGGGCGGGCTTCCCGCGCGCCGGCGGACGCCGGTCCGCTGTTCCGCGACAGCCCCACCGCCCGCCGGCTGCTGTCCGTACGGGCCGTCTTCGCCGAGCCCGCGGCCGCCGCCTCGCCACGCGGCAGGCAGGTCCTCGCCCGGTACCCGGACGCCGAGATCGTCCCCGTCGACTCACACTGGCGGATCCCCGACCTCCACGGGAACGAGGGGAACGTCGACCGCTGGGTCCGCATCAAGACCGAGACCCTGGTCCTGGGAGAGAAGAAGACGCTCACCACCCGCCCCAACGGCCGCTCCGCGGACTGGATCGCCCCCGGTCCGGCCAACGGCTGCGCCATGGCCTGCGCCTACTGCTACGTGCCGCGCCGCAAGGGCTACGCCAACCCGGTCACCGTCTTCACCAACATCGAGCGCATCATCGCCCACCTCTCCCGGCACCTGGTGCGCCTCGGCCCCAAACCCGAGCCCAACCAGTGCGATCCGACCGCCTGGGTCTACGACATCGGCGAGAACAGCGACTGCTCCGTCGATGCGTTGATCAGCGACAACGTGGCCGACCTGGTGCACGCCTTCGCGGGATGGCCCGCCGCCAAGGCGTCCTTCGCCACCAAGTTCGTCAACCCGGACCTGCTCCGCCTGGAGCCCCGCGGCCGGACCCGCGTGCGCTTCTCCCTCATGCCGCAGAGCGATTCCCGGCTGCTGGACATCCGTACCAGCCCGGTGGAGAGCCGCATCGCCGCCGCCTCGGACTTCCTGGACGCGGGCTACGAGGTCCACTTCAACCTCTCGCCGGTCGTGCTGCGGCCCGGCTGGGAACGGGACTGGTCCCTGCTGCTGCGGCACATGGACGATGTGCTGCCCGCGCGGGTGAAGGCACAGGCGGCCGCCGAGGTCATCATGCTGACGCACAACAAGGACCTGCACGAGCTCAACCTGGGCTGGCACCCCCGCGCGGAGGACGTCCTGTGGCAGCCGCGTCTCCAGGAGCCGAAGCGCTCGGAGAACGGCAGCTGGAACGTCCGCTACCGCAGCGGCGTCAAGGCCGGGGCCGTCCTGGCGATGCGCGACCTCGTCGCGGCACACGCCCCGTGGCTGCGGATCCGGTACGCCTTCTGACCGGGCGCCGGTGTCAAGCACATTGACAGAAGTCGAACACGATCGGACGCTGAGAGCGCTCTCAGGCTTCAATGAACGCACCCCCTGCCCACACCTCTCCGTCGGCAGGTCCCCCCACACGCAAGGAGGAGAGAGAGTGTTGCGCTTGTCGAGAGTGCTGGCGTTCGGCGTCGCGGCCCTGTCCGTCGGCGCCGGTGTGCTGTTCTTCGGCCCGCCGCCGTCCGCCGGGGCCGTTCCGGCCACCATCCCGCTCACTGTCAAGAACACCTCGGGACGCGGCGAGCCCGTCTACATCTACAACCTGGGCACACAGCTCGCGACGGGCCGGCAGGGCTGGGCCGACGCCGACGGAACCTTCCACCCCTGGCCCGCGGGCGGAAACCCGCCCACCCCCGCCCCCGACGCGTCGATCGCGGGTCCGGCCGACGGACAGACCAGGACGATCCGCATGCCCAAGTTCTCCGGACGCGTCTACTTCTCCGTCGGACGCAAGCTCGTCTTCCGGCTCACCACCGGCGGTCTGGTGCAGCCGGCCGTCCAGAACCCCGCCGACCCCAACCACGACATCCTGTTCAACTGGTCCGAGTACACGCTCAACGACGCCGGCCTGTGGATCAACAGCACCCAGGTCGACATGTTCTCCGCCCCTTACGCGGTGGGCGCCAAGGCCGCCGACGGCACGGTGAAGACCACCGGCCGCCTCAAGGCCGGGGGCTACGACGCCGTCTTCGGCGGGCTGCGTGCGGCCGGCTGGGGCGGCCTGATCCAGAGCCGCGCCGACGGCACCCCGCTGCGGGCGCTGGCGCCCGGCCACGGCATCGAGGCGGGTGGAATCCCGGCTGGAGTGATGAACGACTACATCGACCGCGTCTGGAGCAAGTACAGCTCCACCACGCTCACCGTGAAGCCGTTCGCGAACGAACCGGGCACCACCTACTACGGCCGGGTCTCGGGCGGCGTCATGAACGTCACCAACGGTTCGGGAGCGGTGGTCACCAGCTTCCGCAAGCCCGACTCCGACAGTGTCTTCGGCTGCTACAAGCTCCTCGACGCCCCCAACGACACCGTACGCGGCCCGATCTCGCGCACCCTGTGCGCGGGCTTCAACCGTTCGACGCTCCTGACCAACCCGAACCAGCCCGACGTGAACGGATCCGGCTTCTACCGCGACGCCGTCACCAACCACTACTCCCGCCTCATCCACGCGCAGATGGCCGACGGCAGGGCGTACGGCTTCGCCTTCGACGACGTGGGCGCCCACGAGTCGCTCGTGCACGAGGCCGATCCGCGGGAGGCCTTCATGACGCTGGAGCCCCTCGGCTGATCCCGTGTGCGGCCGGCCGGTCAGCGGGCCTCAGTGGTCGTGGCGCGCGCCGTGCTCCATCGGCCGGGGCCCGTCCGCGCCGGCCTCGCGGCCGAAGAGGGGCAGGGGAGCTTGCTCGCCGGGTCCCGTCGCGGTGAGGGGGATGTGCAGGCTCTGGCACATCCGCCGGGCGCGGGCCAGCGCGCTGAGGGTCATGGGGGAGGGGGACCGGCTGGGCAGTTCGACGGTGACCCGAGTCGGGCGGTGCGTGTGCACGAGGGACTCGATCTGCAGGGCTGCCGCGGCCCGGTCGGTGACGTGCAGCTCGTGCAGGATCCGTACCCGCAGCGTTCCATCGGCGATGTGGTGACTGATGACCATGTCGAGCCTCCCCGCACCCGCCGGGATCCGGGCACCCCGCCGTCGGGGTCTCCGGATCCCAGTGTGCGGCAGCAGGCCCGCCCGGACGAGCCGGGCGGGTCAGGCCTTGAGGACCCGGCCCGCCACCGTCAGGGCCAGGCGGCGCGGAGCCAGCGTGGACGCCGTCGCCGAGAGCCGGTTGCGGAGGCCGACGACGATGCTGGGCGGTGTCCTGTCGCGTTCCAGCGCCCGGCGGGTCGCCGTGACGACCTGCTCGGGGGTGGCCATCCGCCCGACGGCGGCGTCCCGGCTGCCGACGACGTCGAAGAACTCGGTGCTGACCGGGCCGGGCGATACGGCGAGGACCCGCAGCGAGGAGGAGCGCGTCTCGTAGGCGACGGCCTCGGTGAAGTTCAGGACGAATGCCTTGGTGGCCCCGTACACCGCCATCGCAGGGGTCGGCTGGTACGCGGCCGAGCTGGCGACGGTGACGAGGGCGCCCCGGCCGTCGGCCGCCAGGTCCGGCAGGAACTGCCTGGTCAGTTCCGTCAGCGCCGTTACGTTGAGCTGGATCATCTCGCTGATCCGCGCGGGGTCTTGGTCGGCGAACGACCCGTGGCTGCCGAACCCCGCGTTGTTGACCAGTGTCTGGACGCGCAGCCCGAGTGCGTCGAGCTCCGCGTGCAGCCCGGCCGCGGCGCCCGGCCGGGCGAGGTCGGCGGCGACCGCGCGGGCCCGCACCCCGTGCCGGCTCCGGAGGTCCGCCGCGATCTGCTCCAGCCGGTCGGCGCGGCGGGCGACGAGCACGACGTCCGCTCCGCGCGCGGCCCACTGCTCGGCGAACTCGACGCCGAGGCCGGCGCTGGCCCCGGTGATCAGGGCTGTGGTTCCGCGGTATGTCATAGACACGGTTGGCGTTCCGTTCCTGTGGTCAGGTTGATGGGCGATACCGTGAATGTAGACAGAGTAAACATTGTTGTCAATGACAACATCGAGCGAGGGGAGGCCGCTTTGGCCGACACCGATCCGCCCTACCACCACGGCAACCTCCGGGAAGCGCTGCTGGCGCGCGCGGAGGCGGTCCTCGCGGCGTCGGGGGCGGACAGCCTGTCCCTGCGCGCCCTCGCCCGGGACCTCGGCGTCAGCCACGCGGCGCCGGGGCGTCACTTCCGCGACCGGCAGGCGCTGCTCGACGCGCTCGCCGTGGGCGGCTTCACCCGCCTCAACGACGACCTGCGGGCCGCCGTCGAGGCACCCGGCCCCGTCACCGCCCGGCTCGCGGGCATGGGGCGCGCCTACATCGCCTTCGCCGTGGCGAACGCCCCGCTGCTGAGCCTGATGTTCACGGTCAAGCACGCCGACGACTCCAGCGCCGAACTGCGCGAGCTCGGACATCAGAGCCTGGACATCGCCGCCGGGCTCGTCGCCCTCGCGCAGCGGGAGGGCGTCGTGCGGGCCGGGGAGCCGGACCGTCTCGCCCAGGTCGCCTTCTCCACCGTCCACGGCCTCGCGGCCCTGGCGGTCGGCTCCCTCCTGGAGGGCACCCCGCTGTCCGAGGCGACCGACCTCGCCCTCGACGTCCTGATCACCGGCCTCGCCGCCCCCGGCGGCGGCGCGGTACGGCCCGGTGCCTGACCGCTCGAAACGGTGACCCCGTCGGTGTCGCTCGGGGCCTGTCCTGCGGAGCCGGGTCGGCCCCTGGCCGCGATCCGCCGGACAGGCCCCTAGCGCATTCGGGTCCGCGGCGCCACCTCGTGGCCGCGCTGCGCGCCGGGTGCCGGAGGGTGCCGAGGGGTGAAGGCTCATGCCGCCGAGGCGTCGGCGGGCCTTCGACCTCCTGTTACGCCGCCGACTGTCCGGGGGTGCCCATCAGGGGGGCCGGAATTCGTCGCCGTCGATGGCGCATAACGGTTCCTCCGGTCCGATGAACTCCAACGAAAGTGCGCGTACGGGCAGTTGGGCGTAGTTATGCTCCCGCCGACCGGTCAGAAGGTGACCCTTTTCCGATAATTCAAGGACGCCGATGGAGCATAGAGACATTCCGCCCAAAACAGCCCGTCCGGAGGCGGGGGCAAGCCGGGCGCTGCCCGTGATCGGGTCCCTGGCCGCCGTCTGCCTGGTCGGGGCGCTTGTTTCCTCCTCCGAACCGGTCGGCACGATCCTGATCGCCGCGGGCGGCCTGTGCACCGCGGCTGTCGTCGTCGAAGCCTTACGGCGCGGCCGCGCGCTCGCTGCCCGAACCGCCGAGATCGCCGCGCTCCAGCACACCCTGTCCCGGCAGGAGACCGAGGCGACCCGCCTGTCCGCGGTGGTGCTCCCCGAGGCCATCGAGCGGCTGCGCCGGGGCGAGGCGGCCGAGGAGGTGCTCACCTCCCTGGGCGGCCGTGCCGGCAACGGTAACCGCTGGGGCAGCGACGCCGCGCTCACCCCCCGCTTCAGGGCCGCCCTGCAAGCCGTACTGGCCCATGTCATCGACGCCGTCGACAACGAGGAGAGCCTGCGCGACTCGGCGCAGCGGGCCTTCGTGAACGTCGCCCGCCGCGTCCAGGCGATCGTCCATCAGCAGGCCCACGAGATGCGCGAGATGGAGGACCGGCACGGCCGCAACCCGGACGTGTTCGGCGACCTCCTGCGTCTGGACCACGGCACCGCCCTGATCGGCCGGCTCGCCGACTCCATCTCCGTCCTCGGCGGCGCGCGCCCCGGCCGGCAGTGGAGCAGGGCCGTGACCCTCTACAGCGTCATGCGCGGCGCGATGTCACGGATCATCGACTATCAGCGGGTCGAGCTCCACTCGGTCACCGAGGTCGCCGTCCTCGGCCCGGTCGTCGAGCCGCTCATCCACACCCTCGCCGAACTGCTGGACAACGCCACCCGCTACTCCCCGCCGCACACCCGGGTCCACCTGACCGCCGTCGAGGTGCAGTCGGGCATCGCCGTGGAGATCGAGGACGGCGGCCTGAGCATGAGCGAGGAGGCCCGTGCGCGGGCCGAGAAGATGCTCGCGCAGGCGCAGTCCGGCATCGACCTCAACGACCTGGGCGAGACGCCGAGGCTGGGCCTGGCGGTAGTCGGCCGGCTGGCGCAGGCGTACGGGTTCCAGGTCTCCCTGCGCTCCTCCGCGTACGGCGGTGTCCGCGCGGTGGTCATCGTGCCGCAGCACCTGATCACCACGGCGTCCGCGGCGACCGGTCTCGCCCACGGCATCGGCTCCTCCTCGGGTCCCAGGGCGGTGTCCGCCATACCGCGTGAGCACCCCGTCGACGCACCGTCGGCCGGCCCGTCCGTGCCCCGGCCCGCTCCGGCACCCGGACCCCTGTCCGGCCCGATGCCCGCCGACGGCGGGCCGACCACCGAACGCACGGCGACCGGTCTGCCGCAACGGCGCCGGAAGGACCGTGTCACCACCTCCGACGTCCGGCCGGCCGCGAGGCCGCAGCCGACGCACGACAACGGCCCGGGGATGTGGCTGGAGGCGTTCCACAGCGGGCTGTCGGGTGAGCCCGGCGAGGACCCGCCGGGCGGCCAGGACGCGTCGGGTTCAGCGACCAAAGGGGCGTAAACAGTGATGACTCAGCGAAGCAGCATGGACTGGATGCTCAAGGACCTGGCCGCCGGAGTGCCGCAGACGCGGCACGTGATCGTGCTGTCGGCGGACGGGCTGTGCGTGGCGCAGTACGGAGCCGAGACGGACACGGCCGACCGCCTGGCGGCCGCGTGCGCGGGCCTGCAGAGCCTCGCCGGAGCGGTGGCCGCCGAACTGCCCAGCTCCGAGGGCAGAATGCGGCTGGTCGTGATCGAGATGGACGGAGGCTTCTTCTACCTCATGGCCGCCGGAGACGGCTCCTACCTCGCGGTCCTCGCCGACGAGGGCGTCGACGCGGGCCTGATGGGTGCGCAGATGCGCAACCTGGTGACCCGAATGGGGGACCACCTGAGCAGCCCGCCGCGGCACGACGGGCAGCCCGCGTGAAAGAGCCGCCCGTGAGCTGGGAGGACAGCAGTCCCGAACGGCTCTACGTGATCACCGGCGGACGAAGTGGGCCCTCCACCTCCGTCCGCCTGGACCTCGTGACCCTGGTGGTGGCGAAAGGACCTCCCCGGCCCGAGATGCAGCCCGAGCAGGCCTCCATCCTGCGCATGTGCCAGTCACCGCTGTCGGTGGCCGAGATCTCCGCGTACGTGGGACTGCCCGTGAGCGTCGTCACCGTGTTGGTCGGAGACCTGATGGCCGCCCAGCGCGTGCACGTCCGCCCGCCCGTCCCCGCCGCGCAGCTACCCGACCTTGCTCTGATCGAGGCAGTGATCGATGGACTTCAGAAGCTCTGACCCGCCCTCCGGGCCGCGCGAGGCGGACGTACTGCCGCAGACGGCCGCGGCGGCCGTGAAGGTCGTGGTCGTCGGCGGGTTCGGCGTGGGCAAAACGACGATGGTCGGTGCGGTGAGCGAGATCAAACCGCTGACGACCGAGGAGACGATGACCCGGGCAGGCGTCGGCGTCGACGACACCTGGGGGGTCTCCCACAAGATCACCACGACCGTGGCCATGGACTTCGGCCGCATCAGCATCAATGACGAGCTCGTGCTGTACCTGTTCGGGACACCGGGCCAGGAGCGCTTCTGGTTCCTGTGGCGCGGGCTTTTCGAGGGCGCGCTCGGCGCCGTCGTGCTCCTCGACACCCGTCGGCTGGAGATCAGCTTCGACGTCATCGGACGCCTGGAGGAGCGCGGCGTCCCCTTCGTCGTGGCCGTCAACTCCTTCCCCGGCGCACCTGACCATCCCCTGGAGGAGCTGCGCGAGGCCCTCGACCTGCCCCCCGCCGTCCCCATCCTCGTCTGCGACGCCAGAAGGCGGGACTCCTCCCGCGACGTCCTGCTGACCCTCATGCGCTACCTGCACTCCCAGGCAGCCACCCAGGAGGCAATGTGAGCACCACCCCCACCCCACCGCCCGGGTGCCCCGCCCACGCCGCGGCGGCCCCGGGCGGCCTGTACCGCCTGCACGGGGCGGAAGCGCAGGCGGACCCCTTCGCCCTGTACGAGAAGCTGCGGGCCGAGTACGGCCCGGTGGCCCCGGTGCTCGTGAGCGGGGACCTGCCGGCGTGGCTGGTCCTCGGTCACCGGGAGAACCTGGACGTCGCCCGCACCTCGTCGCGGTTCGCCCGCGACCCCCGCGGCTGGCGCGACATGAGAGAGGGCCGGGTGCCGGCCGACACACCGCTCGGCCCCATGGTCACGTGGGTACCGGTGTGCAACTTCACCGACGGCCCCGTCCACGAGCGGCTGCGCGCGGCCGTCGTGGAGTCCCTGGAGCGCTTCGACAAGCGCGGCATCCGCCGCTACGTGACGCGGTTCGCCAACCAACTCGTCGACCAGATCGCGGCCCAAGGGTACGCCGACCTGGTGTCCGCCTTCTCCGACCAGCTCCCCATGCTGGTCATGACCCAGCTCATCGGGGCCCCCGACGAACACGGGCCGCTGCTGGTCAACGCGGCGCGCGACATGCTCCAGGGGACGGAAACGGCCCTCCAGAGCGACCGCTACGTCACGACCACGCTGGAGAACCTGGTCGTCGAGCGCAAGGCCAAGCCGGCCCGCGACCTCGCCTCCTGGCTGATCGAGCACCCCGCGGAGCTGACCGACACCGAAGTCCTCATGCACCTGCGCGTCGTGCTGATCGCGGCCTACGAGACCACCGCCAACCTGATCGCCAACACGCTGCGCACCGTCCTGACCGACCCGCGCTTCCGGGCCAGCCTCTCCGGCGGTCACATGACCCTGCCGGACGCATTGGAGCAGGTCCTCTGGGACGACCCGCCGATCAACACGATCATCGGGCGCTGGGCCACCGGGGACACCGTGCTCGGCGGCCGGCAGATCAAGGCCGGGGACATGCTCCTGCTCGCCCTCGCGGCGGGCAACGCCGACCCCCAGATCCGGCCCGACCCCTCGGTGTCCGTCCACGGCAATCGCTCCCACCTGGCCTTCAGTAGCGGCCCGCACGAATGCCCCGGCCAGGACATCGGGCGTGCCATCGCGGACACCGGCATCGAGGTCCTGCTGGACCGGCTGCCCGACCTCCAGCTGGCGGTCGACCCGAGCGAGCTCCAGTGGCGGGGCACTCTGATGTCCCGTCACCTGCTGTCGCTGCCCGTGCGGTTCGCACCGCGCTCCGCCCCGGCCCCCGCCCCGGCCCCGCAGCTTCCGGTGGAGCAGCCGGCCGGGCACCCCGTCCACCCGGTGGTCCCGCCGCAGCCGACGGCGCCCCCGCCCCCGGTCGCAGACGGCCGCAGGCGCCGTGGCGTGAGCTGGTGGCGGCGGCTGCTCGGCCGCCGCTGAGCCGGCACCCTCGTGCCGGGGTCCCCGGCCGTACCGGCCGGGGACCCCAGTCCCTTCCCGTTAGTCACGCAGGTGCCGCCACCAGGACGCCAGGGCCGGAAGATCCGGCGGCTCGGTGTCGCTGGCGCTGGGCCTCTCGGCGTACCGGATCATGAACCCGGCCTCGCCGAGCGGCAGTTCGTATCGGTTGCGGGGACTGGCGTACCGGGGTGCCCGGGCCTGCCAGGCGATGGAGCCGGCCACGTAGTGGCCCAGCCCCGCCAGGTGGCGGCGCAGTGCGACGTCCTCGTCGCCCGCGTCGTCCTCCAGCCGTGCCCGCACCCCGGTGAACAAGGCCATCACCCGGTCGCGCAGGCCCACGGCGAGCGGGACCGCCTCGGCGGGGGAACAGCTCTCCTGATGGGCGAGGACGTTGACGAGGTTGATCTCGCGGGGTTCCAGGTGGTCGTCCTTGTCGTAGGAGAACAGGTCGTTGTCCGCGCTGACGACGAATCCGGCCGCGTCCGTGAGGGCCGTCAGGGCGGGGGAGCAGAGGACGTCGGCCGGCAGCCCGCCCCCGCGCGCGACCTCGGACCAGGTCAGTGAGAACCGGGTGCCGTTCGCCAGCGGCCCCATCGCGACGAAGTCGTTCAGCCCCGGCATCGACCCCGCCTCCGTCCGGGAGGCCCGCCAGGCCGCGCCGAGCAGCCAGTCCCGGGTCCCCTCGGCGAACCTGCGCAGCTCGCCGGGGCCGAGCATTGCGTGGGTGCGGTGCACCAGGTCCAGCAGGGCGCGGGTCATGGGTCCGTCGGGCAGGACGGACGCCCCGGGGTCCTCGACGGTGCGCAGCAGCCGCACCCCGTGTTCGACGACGGCTGCCGTTCCCACCTCATCGGACCCTGAGTCCTGCCAGTCGTCGACGGCGTTGGCCCAGTAGTTCCACTGGGTGAACAGCAGGACGGCCTCCACGTCCCCGTCGGGGATGATGCGGCAGGAGAAGTCGGCGCTGTGGGTGGCCAGCCCCCAGGCACGTTCGATGGGATCGGGGTAGATGCCGAAGGCGTCCAGCCATTCGACCGCCCTGGATTCCACCTCCTTGGCCTGTGGATGGACGAGATCGCGCGGCAGGGGGCAGTAGAAGGGAGGCAGTTCCGGACCGAGGAGTGAAGGCCGGGGCGGCGCCGTCATCGGCCACCGCCGATCCGGAAGCGCAGCAGCCGCGTCTCCACCGCGTGCTCCCGCCAGAGCCGGAAGAACCTGCTGTGGGCGATCGTCGACTGTTCGAGCCGGTCGTCGGTCCAGGCGCCGGGCCGGGCGGCGGGGTCCGCACGGAGCCGGTCGAGTTCGGCGGTGTTCCACGCCATGGACTGCACCCAGAACTCCGCCACCGACTCCGTCACGTCCTCGTCCTGCACCAGCTCGAAGCCGGCCGCCTCGGCCGCGGCCAGGTACTCCCCGCGCCGGCCGAGCCGTGTTCTGTAGTAGCCGTCCATGAACTCCCGCCAGGCGGAAGCACCCGCGAAGTGTTCCTGGATCCCGAACCAGCCGCCCGGAACCAAGGCCTTGGCGACGACCTCGAACAGGCGGGTCCGGTCGGTGTAGCCGCTGCTCTCGTTGGCGTAGACGGCATCGTAGGCGCGGGTCTCGTCCAGGTCGTGGACGTCCGCCAGTACGGGCCTCACCCGCTCGGCCACCCCGGCGTCACGGGCGAAGCGCCGCACGACGGGCAGGTGCTCGGGCGCGACGGTGAGGCTGGTGACCGAAGCCCCGTGCTCCTGCGCCCAGTAGAGCGAGGTGCCGCCCAGTCCGCAGCCGATGTCGAGCAGCCGCCGGGGAGGCGTCCCGTACGCGCCCCAGGTGCGGGCCGCGTGCTCGACTATGCGTTCCTGCGAGCGGAAGAGGCCCTGTTGCAGCGTGTCCTGGGAGACGGTGGTGTCCGGTGGGCCGTCCGGGTACAGCCCCACATGGAAGTGGACCCGCGGTCCCGGACCGTACTTGTGCAGTATCTCCTCTGTCTTGCGGCTGTAGTAGAGCCGCACCGGGTCCTCCGCGGCCGATCCGCGGTCGCCGCCTAACGGAGATGCGAACGGTGCAACGCGCATGGGGAGTCCGCCCTTTCGTGGGGTAGGGCTGCCCTCCGGGACGCGCCGGCGCCGCTCTCGTAGCGTCCCGAAAAAGGCACACGGTTGAAGCACGGACCATCGTGGCATTTCATGGGCGCCGCGTCAGCCCGCTGGAGCAGCACGGTACCGTCAAGATCCTTGCCGCGTAGCCTGGTTGGAGGTGGAGAAGCCGCTCGGGTGCGCGGCCGCCGCGGCGGCGTCGGTACCCCGGTCGGGTAACTGGGACGATGCCCGTGCCCGGAGCAGCCGGATGAGCGTCCGGGCGTCGCCCACGGCCGCTCCGCCCTGGTCGTTGTTGAAGTACGCGAAGACGTTCCCGTCCCCGGTCCCGTCGCCGTCCCCGGGCCAGGTGTCCGAGATCCGGGCCGCCCAGGTGCGCAGCGCCGTCCGGCCGTAGCGCGGCGCGGGCCGGGCACGGCCCCCGTGGAACCGCACGTACCCCCAGTCCGTGGTGCGCCACAGCGGGGTCACCGGCCGCGACCCGCGGTCGGCCCAGCACAGGGCCGCACCGTGATCGGCGAGGACCGAGCGCACGGAGGGCGTCCACCAGGACGCGTGCCGGGGCTCGACCGCCACACGGACGTCGGCGGGGAAGCGGGCGAGGCACGCGTCGAGTGCGGCCGGGTCCGCGCGCAGGGTCGGCGGCAGCTGGAGCAGGATAGGCCCGAGCCGGTCGCCCAGGGCCGAGGCGTGTGCCATGAGCCGGGCGACCGGCTCGGCCGGCTCATGCAAGCGTTTGACGTGCGTCAGGAAACGGCTCGCCTTGACCGCCATCACGAAACCGGGCGGGGTGCGGGCGCGCCACCGGGCGAACGTCTCCGGCGACGGCAGCCGGTAGAAGGCGCCGTTGATCTCCACCGTGCGGAAATGACCGGTGTACTCCTCCAGCCACAGGCGCCGCGGCCGGTCCGGCGGATAGAGGACACCCGACCAGTCCCGATACTGCCAACCGGACGTGCCGACGTACACGGTCATGCCATCCGCCTGCCCCGCACGAGGTCCGGCACACCTCAGGGGCCCCGTTCGGGCGGGGAGCCCGGCGCGGAGGCCGGCTGCCGTACCGCGGGCCCGCCCGCGGTACGGACCGAAGCGACCCCTCCGTCAGGAGAGCGCCGCCGCCAGCACCTCGGCGGCCCTGGCGACCAGTGCGTTCTCGTGCGGCGCGGCGGCGTCCGGCCGGGTGGTCAGCACCGCCAGCTCCACGGGCGGCCGCCCGGGAGGCCAGGCGATGCCCACGTTGTTGTTGGTCCCGTACGACCCGGCGCCCGTCTTGTCCCCGATCACCCAGTCGCGGGGCAGGCCGGCGCGGAACCGTTCGTCGCTCGTCGTGTTCGACACCAGCCACCGCGTCAGGAGCTCCCGGTGCCGCGGAACGAGCGCGTCGCCGAGCACGAGACGCCCGTAGGTGCGCGCGATGGCCCGCGGAGTGGTCGTGTCGGTCACCCGCGACGGCTCGGCCGAGTTGAGCTCCGGCTCCCAGCGGTCGAGTCGCGTCGTGCGGTCCCCGAGGGAACGGCAGAACCGGGTGACCGCCGTGGGCCCTCCCAGCTCGCGCAGCAGCAGGTTCGCGGCGCCGTTGTCGCTCTGGGCGATGGCGGCCGAGCACAGCTCGGCCACCGTCAGACCGCCGGCGACGTTCTCGGGCCGGCCGGTCACCAAGCCGCCGCCCGCGGAGGTGACGTCCTCCTGCGTGTAGTGGATCCGCCGGGCGAGGAACCCGCCGTCTCGGTCCAGGTCCCGCAGCACGGCCGCCACGGCCGGCGTCTTGAACACCGAGCACATGGGGAACAGCTCGTTCGCCCGATACCGCACCGTCCGGCCCGAGCGGGTGTCCCGGGCGTACGCCCCCACCCGCGCGCCGTACTCGCGCTCCAGTGCGCGCAGCCGTCGGACGGCCTCCCCACCCCCTCCGGGCGCCGCCGCGCGAGCCGCTCCCGCGGGCAGCGCCGCGCTCAGCGCCACCCCGGCTCCCAGAGTCAGTACGGCACGACGGGTCTGCTCCACGTCGCCTCTCCTCTTCCTTGGACGGTCACGTGGTGACAAGGACGCCAAAGGAGATCATTTCGGTTCCGTGCGCCGGCCGGGTCAGTGGCCTGCGGCCGGGGCGGAGTCCTGCTCGCGCAGGGCCCAGGGGGAGCCGTACGCCGTCAGCAGGTCCAGGAACGGCAGCGGCGGCAGGGCCTCGGGGCCCAGGACACCGGAACCGGACCACGCCCCGGTCGCGAGCAGTTCGAGGGCCACCACCGGGTTGACGGCGGTCTGCCAGACGACGGCCTGGGAACCGTACTCGCGCATCGACCACTGGTTGTCGACCACGTGGTAGAGGTACACCTCGCGCGGCAGGCCCTCCTTGGTGCCCTTGACCCAGGTCCCGGCGCAGGTCTTCCCCGTCATCCGGTCCCCGAGCGTCGCCGGGTCGGGCAGGCAGGCAGCCACCACGTCGCGCGGCGAGACCCGGACCTCTGCGCCGTCCTCCCCGCGGACCGGCACCCGGACGGTGGAGTCCAGCCCCAGGGCATGCAGCGTCCTGAGCTTGCCGATGAAGTCCTCGCCGAGGCCGTACTTGAAGGTCACCCGGCGGGCGCCGACCCAGCGCGGTACGAGGAGGACCTCCTCGTGTTCGACGTTGACGCACTCGACCGGCCCGATGCCCTCGGGGAAGTCGAAGACCTCAGGCTCACTGAACGGCTCGGTGGTGAACCAGCCGCGCTCGCTCTCGTAGACCACCGGAGGGTTCAGACACTCCTCGATCGTCGTCCAGATGTTGAAGGACGGGGCGAAGTCATGGCCCTCGACGGTCAGGTTCGCGCCGTCGCGGATGCCGATCTCCTCGATGTCGTCGAAGAGCTCGTCGGCCGCGTAGCGGGCGAAGACGTCCGACAGGCCGGGCTCGACGCCCATGCCGACGAGCGCCAGGCGGCCCGACTTCTCCCACTGCGCGGCCTGTTCGAACTGCTCGTCGCCGAGCTTGACCCCGCACTCGCTGTGCGGGTGCTCCGGGTGCGGGCGGGAGAGGGACATGGCCATGTCGACGTAGTGGCTGCCCGCCGCCAATGCGGCGTTGAACAGGGGCATCACAAAGCGCGGATCGGTTGCGTTCATCAGTACGTCGCACGCGTGCTCGGCGAGCAGCGCGGTCACCGCCGCCTCGTCGGAGGCGTCGACGCGACAAGCGCCGAAGCGCTTCTCGTCGGCACCCAGGGCGGCGACCGCGGCCTGCGCACGGGCCAGGTCGTAGTCGGCTACGACGAAGTGGTCGAAGAAGTCGCGGCGAGCGGCGATCTTGGTGATCGCGCTTCCGACACCGCCGGCACCCACAAGCAGAACACGCATGTCTTGGTCCTTTCTCGGCGAGGCGTCCGCCTCTGAGGGCTGATGGAACCGGTCGCTCCGAGTTAAGGTCAATGGTGTTGGCATAAGACCGACTGGATGCGGAGGCGGGCGGCGATGGCGAAGGACGTGGTTCCCGAGGAGGCGCGCAGGCGACGGCGGCCAACCCGGCAGGGGACGGTGCTCTCCGAGCGGCTGATCGTCGAGACGGCGCTGCGGATGGTGCGCGAGCACGGCAGCGCGGGCCTGTCCGCCCGGCGGCTCGGCGCCGCCCTGGGCGCGGACCCCAGCACCCTCTACCGGTACTTCGAGGGCATGGACGGCCTCACCCTCGCCATCGGCGAGGAGCTGATCGGCCGGGCACTGGCCGGCTGGGCTCCGACCGGCAGGTGGCGCGACGACCTGCGCACCCTCGGCCTGCGGATCCACGGCGCCTATCTCGCCCACCCGCAGGCCGCCCTGCTGACCGCGAGCCGGGTGACCGGACGGCCGCGTGAGATCGCGGCCGACGAGGCGATCCTGGGCATCCTGCGCGGAGCGGGCTTCGCGGACGAGGACGCGGTGCGGATCTACCACGCCTACATCGACCAGAGCCTGGCCTTCGCGGCCCTCGACGCGGGCCCGCTCGCCCTGTCGGCCGAGGCGCGCGCGTCGGACGAGGAACGCTGGGAGTCGACGTACGCCCGTCTGCCGGCCGACGCCTACCCGAACATCGCCGCCACCGCAGGGCTGCTCGCCGCCCGGATGCCGCACAGCGCCTACCCCGTCGCGTTGGAGATGCTGCTGGACACGGCGGAGCGGCAGCTGGCGGATGCCCGCGGCTGAGCCGGCGCGGTGGCCGGGGTCCGGAGGGGCGCTTGGGTCCGGGCGGCCGGGGTCCGGAGGGGCGCCTGGGGTCGGACATGGGCCGGAACTCTTATGCCAACACCATTGACCTTCCGGGTGACGCACGGGTTTCCTCATCGCATTCACGCCCCGTTCACACCGCACCAGTGAGGGACCATGGTCGAAGACACCCCGCGGACGCCGCAGGCCGCCACGCTCAGACCAGACGCGATCGGGTTCGTCGACGCGCTCGCCGTCGGGCTCAACGCCACTTCGCCGGCGTACTCCCTGGCCGCGGTGATCGGGCCGATCGTCGCGCTGGTCGGCGTGCACGCTCCCGGGGTGATGCTCGCTTCGTTCGTACCGATGGTTCTCATCGCATCCGCTTTCTACTACCTCAACCGCGCCGACCCCGACTGCGGCACGACCTTCTCCTGGGTGACCCGCGCACTGGGTCCCACGGCCGGCTGGCTGGGCGGCTGGGCGATCACGATGACCGGGGTCCTGGTCGTCGGCTCGCTCGCGGACGTGGCCGTGACCTTCGGGCTGCTGGCCGTCGGTCTGGACGGCTGGGCGGGCGACACCGTGATCCGCCAGGCGCTGACCGTGCTCGTGATCGTGGTGATGGCGGCGCTGTGCGTACGGGACACGCAGGCCGCGGCCCGGCTGCAGAACGTCCTGGTCCTCCTGCAGACCGCCTGCCTGTTCGTCTTCGCGGGCGTGGCCCTCTACCGGGTCCACGCCGGCACCGCCTCCCCGGGAGCCCTGCGTCCGGCCGCCGACTGGCTCGACCCGTTCGGGGCCGGCGGGACGGCACTGACCGGCGGCCTGCTCCTCGGCGTCTTCGTCTACTGGGGCTGGGAGTCGGCCGTGAACCTCACCGAGGAGACGAAGGACCCCTCCTCGGCGCCGGGCCGGGCCGGCATCTGGTCGACCGTGGTGCTCCTGGCCACCTACGTCTGCGTGGCCTTCGCGGTCGTCGCCTACGCCGGCACCGGCTACCTCGCCGCGCACGCCGACGACGAGGAGGCCGTCTTCGCCTCCCTGGCCCGCGAGGCCCTCGGCGGCTGGGACTGGATCGTCCTCCTGGCCGTCGCCACCTCGGCGCTCGCGTCGACCCAGACGACGATCATTCCGGCGTCGCGCACCGCCCTGTCCATGGCGCGTCGGCACGCCCTGCCCAGCCGCTTCGGCCTGATCCACCCCCGGTTCCGCACCCCCGCCGTCAGCACCTGGTGGGTCGCGGGCACGGCCACCGTCTGGTACCTGCTCATCCACCGGATCAGCGAGAACGCCCTCGCCGACTCCCTGACCGCCCTGTCCCTGCTGATCGCCTTCTACTACGCCCTCACCGGCATCGCCTGCGCGGTCTACCACCGGCGCCGGCTCACCGCGGGCCTGCGCGAGTTCCTGCTCATCGGGGTCGGGCCGCTCGTCGGCGCGGGCATGCTGGTCTGGCTGCTGGCGGAGTCGGTGGCCGACATGGCGGACCCGGCGAACTCCTACGGCGGAACGCCCTGGTTCGGCATGGGTCCGCCGCTGGTGATCGCCCTTGGGCTGAGCCTCGTCGGAGTGCTCCTGATGCTCGTCCGGCGCGCGGCGTCCGGCACGTTCTGGACCGAACGTCCCACCACCGCCCCGGACCCCGCCCCGTACCGGCCCGAGGCCTCGCCCCGGCGCCCCGTCGCCTCCACCACCGGAGAGTGATCCGGCCGACCGGCGGGCGCACGCCCGGTCCGGCCCGTGTTAGCCGTGCGCCGGACCGGGCAGGCGCAGGGCAGGAAGAAGCGGAACCGCAATCGCGGAGGAGGCACCGATGAAGGCCTCGACCGTCGCGTACAAGCCCGCCGGGATGGCCCTCGGCGCCCTCGGAGGCGCGCTGGCCGGCATCGCGTTCAGGCAGGTGTGGAAGCGGCTCGGCCACGAGGACGACGCACCGAACGCCACCGACGAGGACCGGTCGTGGCGGGAGGTCCTCATCGCCGCGGTCCTGCAGGGCGCCGTCTTCGCCGCGGTCAAGGCAGCGATCGACCGAGGCGGAGCCGTGGCCGTCAGGCGCCTGACGGGCACCTGGCCGGACTGACCGGCCCGCGGACGGGCTGCGCGTCATGACCGGGACCGACACCCCGACCGGTGCCCCTGCCGCTACGCACGCGCCGGCTCGTCCTGTGCCGGCCCGGGGCCCGGGCCCGTCCGGCGGCCGTCGAGCCGTTCGCCGCGCCGCGGGCGAGGACCCGCCCCGGGCCGCCGTCCGTCCGGAGGTCGGATGGGCCGGGCTCGGCACGCGTGCCGGCATCGGGCCCGGAGCCGGGCGTAGGCCCACCTCGGGCGGGCCGGGTTGCGCGCTCAGGCCAGGGCCTCGCGCAGGGTGTCGACGGCGAGTCCGATGGCCAGGTTCGCAGCCGCGGTCTCCCGCAGGGCGTTCAGCATGACGAAGTCGTGGATGGTCCCCAGCGCGCGCAGCGCGGTGACCGGCACCCCGGCCGCCCGGAGCTTGGCCGCGTACGCCTCGCCCTCGTCGCGCAGCACATCGGCCTCGGCCGTGATGACCAGGGCCGGAGGCAGCCCGGTGAGCTGATCGGTGCCGGCCCGCAGCGGGGAGGCGGTGATCTCGGCGCGCTGGGCCGGGTCGGTCGTGTACTGGTCCCAGAACCAGCGCATGGCGTCGCGCCGCAGGAAGTAGCCCTCCGCGAACTCCTGGTAGGACGCGCTGTCGAAGGCGGCGTCGGTCACCGGGTAGAAGAGGACCTGCTGGACGAGGCGGACGTCGCCGCGCTCCTTGGCCATCAGGGTGAGGGCGGCGCTCATGTTGCCGCCCACCGAGTCTCCGGCGACGGCGAGACGGCCGCCGTCGAGACCATGCCGGCCGCCGTCTGCGGTGATCCAGCGGGCGACGGCGTAGTTCTGCTCGATGGCCACCGGGTAGCGGGCCTCCGGGGAGAGGTCGTACTCGGGGAAGACCAGGGCCGCCCCGGCGCCCACCGCGAGTTCGCGCACGAGGCGGTCGTGGGTGTGGGCGTTGCCGAAGACCCAGCCGGCGCCGTGGAGGTAGAGGACCACGGGGAGCGGGCCGGTGGCGCCGCGCGGGCGGACGATCCGGGTGCGGACCTCGCCGGTCGGGCCGCCGGGGACGGTGAGCCACTCCTCGTCCACGGGCGGCAGGGTGACGCCGTCGCCGCTTTGGACGTCGTCCACGGCCTTGCGGCCGTCGGCGACGGGGATCTCGTAGAGGAACGGCGGCTCGGCGGTGGCGTCGGCGAAGACCTGGGCGGCGGGCTCCAGGACGGGGCGGTCGGGCATGGCGGGACTCCTGGGGGACGCGGTGGGTGGTGGCCGCTACGGCGCCCAGGATCATGCCGGCGGCTGCTCCCGGGCGGGAGAGGGCCGTCGGCGCGCCGGAGCGGGACCCGCTCGGCCGAGGAGGGCGGGCACGGTGGCGCCGACCGCGTCCCCGCGGGGTGACGGCGGCGTGCCGAGGACCGTCTGCGCGCAGACGGCAGCCAGGCCGTACGCGCCGGAGCTCCAGCGGGCTGACCTTTGGTCCACGGACCGGGCCGCATTCATCGAACACGGGCGTGTCCGACCGGAGATGGCCTGAGGCGGAGGGGGGTGGCGGCCGCGGGGGTGTCGCGGCGCGCGGTCCCGTCACCGCAGGTCCGCTCCGATCGGCCCGATGGCCCGTCCTTGCCACGGGACTTGCCCGCCATCGCACCGCGGGCGCGGGGGCACGGGCCGCTCCTGTGGGAGAGGAGTAAAGGATCGGCCATATCAGTGGCGCGATATACACCTTAATTGGATCACGGCATCATGCTTGGATGGCGCAGCGGCAGTAATTCGTTTACCGCTTAACGGTTTTGACGAACCGGCGGTAACAGCGTGAAGCGTCCGGGTTACGGAGAAGGGAGAAAAGGCCTGCGGGAAGGAAAGGAGTGTCCGCCGGCTCGACTTCCGCAAGATTCTCTATGTAGTGTTCCGGTTATTCACCGCCCAACGGGGGCGGACGGCGACTTCGGGATTGGTCCGGACTATTTCCGGCGTGTGGCGAACCCGAAGAACCGGCTGACCACCGCCCCCGCCCACGCTCCCCATTGGGGGAATGCGTGTCCCGACACGGGGGATCAGTCATCCGGTTCCAGCTTTTGGGGCCCCTGAGCATTGCGCACGGCCCGGAATCCGTCGTTCTCAAACCGTCCAAGCCAACGAGCCTTCTCGCCGCACTGCTGCTCCACCCGAACACGGTGGTTTCGACCGCCTACCTGCTGCGTGCCGTATGGGACGAAGAGCCGCCCGCCACGGCGCGCGCCGCACTGCAGACGTGCGTCCTCCGGCTGCGCCGGCTGTTCGCCAAGTACGGCATATCCGCCACCGTCATCGAGGCCGTTCCCGGCGGATACCGGATGCGCTGCGACACCGAGACGCTCGATCTCGTCCGGTTCCGCGCACTCGCGGCCCGGGCCGGATCGGCGGGGGACCCGGGGGAGGAGCTCTACCGGCTGCGCGAGGCGCTCGCCCTCTGGCAGGGGCAGCCCCTCGCCAACGTCGCCTCGCACCTGCTCCAGGAGGACGCGGTACCCGTCCTGGAACAGGAGCGCCTGCGGGTGCTGGAACGGGTATGCGACCTTGAACTCGCCGCCGGCAACTGCCATCAGGTCCTGGTCGACCTGTACGAGAGCGCACGCCGCCACCCAGTGCGCGAACGCTTCACCGAACAGCTCGTCGAGGCGCTCTACCGCACCGGACGGCAGGCCGAAGCCCTCGCCGAGTACCGCACGGTCCGCGACCGGCTGCGGGACGAACTCGGCATCGACCCCGGACCGGGACTGCGCCGCCTGGAACTGGCCATCCTGCGCGCCGAAGAGCTCTCGCCCGCCCCGCCGGAACCCCCGCGCGCCGCGGCCGCGGCGGAGCCCGCCGCGCTGCCCGCCGGCCCGTCCGCCCCGGTCCGGACGGCGCACGTGGTGCCGCCCGTACCCGCCTTCGCCGGCCGCGACGCCGACCGCAGGGCCGTGGCCGCCCGGCTCACCGCCGCCGACGGCCCGCGCCTGGTCGTCATCTCGGGGGCGCCGGGCATCGGCAAGTCCGCGCTCGCCCGCCAGACCGCGCACGAGGTCCAGGAGTCCTTCCCCGGAGGTGTGTCGACCCTCCAGCTGACCCGGCCCGATGGGACCCCGGTCGCCGTCGAGGAGGCGGCGCGGCTCATGCCCGAGCCCGCCCCCGGCCGCCGCCTGATCGTCCTCGACGGCGCGGCCGGCGCCTGGCAGGTGCTGCCGCTGCTGCCCGCCGCGGACGGCGCCGCCGTCCTCGTGACCAGCAGGCGCCAGCTGGCCGCCGTCGTCGCCACCCACGGCGGCGCCGTGCACCGGCTCGACGTGCTCCGCTCCGCCGAGGCGCACGCCCTGCTCGCCGGGCTCGTCGGCGCCGAACGCATCGCGGCCGAGCCCGCGGCGACCCGCGAACTGGCCTTTGTGTGCGGCCACTTCCCGCTCGCCCTGCGGATCGCCGCGGGACGGCTGCTGACCCGGCCCGGCCTGTCGGTCGCCGACTGCGCTGCCTGGCTCGCGGCGGATCCCGTCGCCCGCCTGGCGCTCGCGGAGGACGCGGGGCTCTCCGTGCCCGGTGTCCTGGGGCAGGCGCTCGACGCGCTCGCCCCCGAGCTGCGGGAGGCGTTCCTCCGGCTGGCCGGGCGCGCCGAGGACGCAAGCCCGCCGGCCCCCGACCCCGCGGCCGCTGAGAGCGAGTCCGTACTCGAACAGCTCGTGGAGGCCGGGCTGCTGGAGGACGGGCCGCCCGGCCCGTACCGCCTCCACGGCCTGCTCCGCATCTACGCGCGTTGGCGCCTGCGCGCGCACGAGACGGCGGCCGCGGCCGCACCTCGCTGACCCCTCCCGGCTCGCGCAGCCCCGCCGCGCCTGCCCCCGCACCTCCCGCTCAGGTTCTCTCCCCGATCCCGCCCAGACCGCACCCAGGGGTGTCCCCATGGCCCACGCCAGCTATCACGCCGTTGCCGAGACCCGTCCCCGGATCCGCCGGGACGTGCTGTTCACCGAGACGCCCGACGGCGTGCTGTTCCACAACGCGGACGGCGGCTTCCGGCTCACGGCCAAGTCCGCCTACCGCTTCGCAACACTGATCGTCCCCCACCTCACCGGCGAGCACTCGGTCGCCGACCTGTGCCGGGGTCTCGGCGAGGCACAGCAGGCCATGGTCGGCGAACTCGTGCGGACCCTGTACGAAAGGGACTTCGCCCGTCCTGTCGCCGCCCCCGACGCATCCGCGGCCGGGCAGCCGGCGCCCGCCCCCGACGTGGCCCGCCGGTACGCCCCGCAGATCGCCTACGCCGACCACTACGCCGACGACGCCGAAGCACGGTTCCTGCGCTTCCGCGACACCCGCGTGGCCGTCCTCGGCGACGACGACGTCGCCCGCTGGTGCGCATCGAGCCTGATACGCAACGGCTGCGCGCTCGTCGGTGTGACACCGGCCCTGCGCACCCCACCGCCCGGCACGCCCGAACTCGACGCCGAGGCGGGCCGAGGCCGTCGCCGACGGCTGCCCGGTGGAGCTGCGTACCCTGCCGACGGCCCCGGACCGGCAGCCCTCCTGGTCCGAACTGTCCGAGTACGACCTCGTGGTCGTCACCGGCGGGCGCACCGCGCCCGCACGCCTGCTGCCGCTGCTGCGCACCGGCATCCCGGCCGGCCGCACCCTCCTGCCGGCCTGGTCCTACGGGGCCGACGCCGTCATCGGCCCGCTCATGACCTCCACCGCCACCGGCTGCTGGGCCTGCGCCGCGCTCCGGCTCGGCGCGGCTGCGGGCCGCGACGGTGCCGCGGCGGCCGAGCTCTGGAGCGCCCTGGCCCTGCCGGGCGGGCCGACCGCGTCCGGCCCGGAGCCCGGGCGGCCACTGGCCGCGATGATCGGCAACCTCCTCGGCTACGAGGTCTTCCGCACCACCAGCGGGGCGCTGCCCGCCGAGACCGCAGGCCAGGTGATCGTGCAGGACATGGCTTCGCTGGACGTGACGGCCGAACCGCTCCTGGCCCACCCGCGCTGCCCGTTCTGCGCCCCGGACGAAGAGGCGACGAGCCGGGCCACGGCCCCCGTGGACCTCGCCGAAGCCGGTACCACCTGCACCCCCGCCCTGCCCACCCTGGACACCGCACGTGCGGCGGAGGCCCTGGTGGAGGAGCTGAACCGGCGCTCCGCGCTCGTCCGTCCGTACACCGGCGTCTTCACGCGCTACGCCGACGAGCCGCTGACCCAGATCCCCCTCAAGCTGAGCGTGGTCGAGTTCGGCACCGGACCCGCGGCCTCCCGGGCGATCGCGGCCTTCGACGTCCACCACGTCGCCGGGGCCCGGATGCGGGCGCTCGACGCCGCGGCCGTGGTCTACGCCGAGCACGTCGTCCCCGCGTACGGTGTAGCCGCCCGTGGCGAAGCCGCGGTCGCGGAAGGCTCGCTGACCATCGCTTCCGGGCTGCCCGGTACGGCCGCCGCCTGGCAGCCGGCCGTCTCCCTGGTCACGAAGGAACCCGCCCTCGTGCCGGCGGGCGCCGTACGCCCCTTCGGCCCGCACAACGGCGACCGGCTCTTCGAGCGGACCCGCGCCGGCGCCGGCGCCGGACCCTCGCCCGCCGACGCGGCCGCCGCGGGCCTGCTCTCCGCCCTGGCCCACGACGCCCTGCTGCGGGCCGTCCGCGGGGCGGCGGCCCTGCCGGTGCCGCTGCCGGACGGCAGCGACGACACCGGCGACGCCGAACTCGTTTTCCTCGTACGGTCGGCGGACCGGCTCGGGCTCGCCGTCGAGCTCCTCGACCTCGGCGAGGCCGCGCACTCCGGTGTCCAGGTGCTCCTGGCCCGGGCCGGGGAACGCTGGGCCGTGGGCGCCTGCCTGGACCGACGAACGGCGACGGTGACCGCGCTGCGGGACCTGCTGGGCGCCGTGCAGTTCGAGCGGGACGAGGATGCGCCCGGCGGACCGGCCGACACGGGTGATCCCCTGCTGGCCGACCTCGACGCCCGCACGCTCACCGTCGCGACCGACGGCCGGTCCGCCGACGGCCGGTCCGCCGACGGTTGGTCCGAGGTGCTCGACCGGCTGCGGTCGGCGGGCCGCGACGTCTACGCCGTGTCCACCGGCACCCCGGACCTGGCCTCGGCCGGACTCCACACCGCCAGAGTGCTGCTGACCTCCGCTCAGGAGCCGGGCGATGACCACTGAGCCCCTGGCGCCCGGCCTCCCCGGCCTCCCCGGCCTCCCCGACGCGCTCGGCCCCGACGCGGCGGCCCGCTTCACCGCCCGGCTCGACCGCGACCTCGCGGCGCTCGGAGGCCCCCCGGTCACGCTCACCCCGCTCGGTCTCGCCGACGCCTTCACCCGCCCCGTGCCCGAGCCCCTCGACGGCGCGACCGTGCCCGTGCACCTCTACGGCCACCAGGCGGTCGTCGGGCCGGCCGGCGGCTGCGCCCGTTGCCTGGAACGCCGCTGGCAGGCGGTACGGTCCGTGGCGCTCCGGGACGCCCTCGAACTCGGCGGCGCCACCCGGGCCGCGGGGGACTGGCCCTACGCGCACCCCTTCGCGGCCTCGGCTCTGGCCGCGCTCGTCACGGCCGCCCGGGAGCCCCGCCCCGGCGCTCCCGCAGCGGGCGGCGTCTTCCCCGCCGTCCGGCTGCTGGACCTGCGGACCGGCCGCGTACGCAGCTACCCGCTGGTGCCCGACCCGGAGTGCCCGGTCTGCGCCGCCCCGCAGGAGGACACCGCCGCAGCGGCCGTGCCCGAACTGCCGCCCGCGCCGAAGCACCGGCCCGGGGTGTTCCGCACCCGGCCCGTCGAGTCGTACGGGATCGACGTGGCCGCCTTCGCCAACCCGCTGTGCGGGGCACTGGGCCCCTCCCTCGTCCAGGACGTCTCCTCCACCTCCACCTCCGCCACCATCGGCTGCTTCTCCATGCGCTCGGGTGCGTACCTGCGCGAGACCTTCTGGGGCGGGCACACGGACTCCTTCGCGCGCAGCGCGCACGTGGGCGTCCTGGAGGGCCTGGAGCGCTACGCGGGGATGCGGGCCCGGGCCCGCACCACGAGCGTCACCGGCACGCTGAACCGGTTCGGCGCCGACGCGGTGGACCCGAGGGACGTCGGGCTGTACGACGAGGCCTTCCACCGCGACAACCCGCGCGTGCGCCCCTTCGACCCGGACCGGGAGATCGCCTGGGTCTGGGGCTGGTCGCTGCGCGACCGGACGCCCCGCCTGGTCCCGGAGATCCTGACGTACTACCACGCCCCCGGCCTGGAGAACCGGTTCGTGCAGGAGAGCTCCAACGGCTGCGCCTCGGGCGGCAGTCTGGCCGAGGCGGCCTACTTCGGCCTGATGGAGGTCGTCGAGCGCGACGCCTTCCTGCTCAGCTGGTACGGACGCCAGCCGCTCCCGGAGATCGACCCGGCGAGCAGTTCCCGCCCGACCACCCGCGCGATGGTCGACCGGCTGGCGATGTACGGCTACCGGGCCCGGTTCTTCGACACGCGGATCACCTTCCCGGTCCCCGTCGTGACCGCGGTCGCCGAACGCTTCGACGGTGGACCCGGCCGGATGTGCTTCGGCGCGGGCGCCGGCCTCGACCCGGAGTCCGCCCTGGCGTCGGCGCTGTGCGAGATCGCCACGGACGCCGTCAACCTGCCCGGGCGCACCGAGCGCGACGAGGCCCGGCTGCGCGCCATGGCGGCCGATTTCGATCTGGTCACGGCACTGCACGACCATCCGCTCGTCTACGGGATCCCGGAGATGGGAGCCCACGCGGACTTCCTGCTGCGCAGCTCCGGCCGCGAACGCCCGCGGACCGTCGCCGAACTGCGGTGGCCCGACCAGCAGGGCGCGACCGCCTCCGACGACGTGCGCACCGATCTGGAGCGGTGTGTGTCGGCGGTCACCGCCGAGGGGTTCGACGTCGTCCTCGTCGACCAGACGATGCCCGAGCAGCGAGCCCTCGGACTGCACACGGTGAGCGTGCTCGTCCCCGGCCTGCTCCCCATCGACTTCGGCTGGTCGCGGCAGCGGGCGCTCGGCATGCCGCGGATGCGGACCGGCCTGTTCGCCGCCGGGCTGCGCGAGCGCCCGCTGGAGCCCGGCGACCTCAACCCGGCACCGCACCCCTTCCCCTGACCGGCCACCGCCGGCGTCCGACCCGAACGCAGGAGGACCCATGGGCCACGCCCATGTCTACGCCCACGAGATCATGCACCGCGGCCGGGTGCCGATGGAGCCCGCCGACTTCGTCCCCGACTGGGCCGACCGGCCCCGCAAGGCCAAGTTCCACCCGGATGCCGAGACGCTCCCCCTACCGGTGCCGCCGCACACGCCGCCGGGGCTCCTGCCGGGCTTCACCCTGCCGCTGCTGTCCGGGATGCTGCGGGACTCCTACGGGCTGACCGGCCGGCGCCTCGCGGTCCAGGCCAACACCGACCTGGCGGCGCTCCCGCACTACCACCACGCGAACTGGTCGCGCGGTACCGCCTCGGGCGGCGGCCTCTACCCGGTGACGGTCCACTGGGCGGCCGGACCCGGCGGACCGCTGACACCCGGGCTCTACCACTACGCTCCCCACCAGCACGGGCTGCGCAGACTGCTCGCCGGCGACGTCACCGGCGACGTCCGGGAGGCCCTCGGTCCGGGCGCGGGCCCGGCCGGACGGGCCACGCAGTACCTCGTCCTCGGCGTCAAGTACTGGCAGAACGCCTTCAAGTACAACAGCTTCTCCTTCCACGCCGTCAGCATGGACGTCGGCGCCCTCGTACAGACCTGGCGGCTGTGGGCGGCGCAGTACGGGCTGCGGATCGACCCCGTGCTGTGGTTCGACGAGGAGCGCCTGGCCCGGCTGCTGGGCGTGGCCCCCGAGGAGGAGGGCGTCTTCGCCGTCGTCCCGCTGACCTGGGAGGGCGGGCGCGAGCCCGGTGCGGGCGGGGCGACGGGCGCCACCACGCGGCACCGGGACGCCGAACGTTCGCGCCGTGTCCTGGAGTTCGAGACCCTGCGGCGCGTCCACCGGGCCACCGAGGGGCGGGCCGCCGACCGCCCGGCGCCCGGAGCGCTGGACGCGGCGGCCGCCCACCCGCCCCGCGGCGCGCAACCGCTGGCGCTGCCCCGGCCCCCCGCGCCGCCGGTCCCGGCCCCCCGCGCCCTACGCGAACGCCGCAGCAGCTTCGGCCGCTTCGACGCCTCCCGGCCCGTCGCCGCCGAACAGCTCGCCGCGGCACTCGCCGACTGCGCGGCCACCCGGTACGGGACCGAGGCCGAGAGCCCCGGCGGCCCCTCCCTCACCTCGCTGTACGCCTTCGTCAACCACGTCCGGGGCATCGACCCGGGCGCGTACGCCTACGACCCGGCCGCGCACACCCTGCGGCTGATCACGGCAGGACCGCCCGGCCCCTTCCTGCAGCGCACCTACTTCCTCTCCAACTACAACCTGGAGCAGGCCGGTGCGGTGCTCGTCCCGACGGTCCGCACCACCGCAGTGCTGGACGGAGTCGGCGACCGCGGCTACCGGCTCGTGGGCGGCACCGTCGGAGCCGTCGCCCAGACCTTCTACACCACGGCCGCGGCCTTCGGCCTGGGCGCCGGGGTGGCCCTCGGCTTCGACAACATCTCCTACATCGAGGAGCTGGGCCTGACCGGCACCGACGAGGCTCCCCTGCTGATCATGCTGCTGGGCCACGAACGTCCCCGGCCGGCCGACTTCCGTCACGAGATCGCCTGAAGGGAGCGGCACGATGAACACCACCGAGTGGCACGCGGGCGACCGCTTCATGCTGCGCGTCGCAGGGCTCCCGCTGTCCGCGGTCGACGTCCTGCGCGCCGACCGCACCCGCGGCTGGGCCGAGGAGGTCCTCACCGCCGAGACCGGTCTGCGCCAGGGCGCCGCGCGACTGGGAGACGCGCTCCACGCGGCCGTCGGGGCCACCGACCCGGCCCCGGACGGCCCGGGCGCGGCCCGGCGCCGCGCGCTGCTGAAGCTGCGCCGCCAGATCCACAACGACCGGCTGCCGGCCCGGCCCGACGCCTCGACGGAAGCCGCCGTCGAAGCCGTCGCCGCCGTGGACGAGGCCGCCGCCGAAGACCTGGCAGGCTGGCTGCACCGGCGCCGCCTGCTGGACAAACTGCTGGCCGAAGGGCCGCAACTGCTCACCGCGGACCTGGCCCGCAATCGGTCCGCGCTGCGCGGCCTGGTCCGCGACGAGCGGCTGCGCGCCGGGCTGCTGCTGGCCTCACCGGTGCTCGAAGGGCAGCTCGACGGATACGCCCGCGCCGGGAACGCGCCGAACGGGCGGGCCCGCAAGGCCGAACGGTCCCTGCTGTCCTACGTGTACCGCACGGCCTGCAAGACGAGCCCGTTCAGCACCCTCACCGCCGTCGCCACCGGACGCTTCACCGACAGCACCGGCGGGGGCGTACCGGGCGGGACGCGGGTGGCCGACGCGTGGAGCAGCAGCGTACGGCTCAACGTCGTCGTCCTCGCCCGGATCGCCGAGCTGATCCAGGCCGACCCGGAACGCCGCCGGGACCTGCCGCTGCGCCTGGCCTCCGGCTGGGGCCACGAGGACGACCGGATCCGCTATGTGCGGCGCTCGGTCACGGCGGGCGACGACGCGGCCGCCGTCACCTTCGACGCGGTCCAGGACCGGCTGTTCTTCCTGCGCCGCAGCGGCACCCTGGAGCGGCTCCTCGGCCTGTTCGCCGAGCGTCCCGAGCTGCGCCACCGGGACCTGACCGACTGGCTGGCGGCCGAGCACGCCGCCGGCCCCGAGGAGTGCGAGGCGTACGTCTCCGCCCTCCTCCAGCTCGGCATGGTGCACGCGCCCCGCCTGGACACCCAGGTGCACAGCGGCGACCCGCTGAGCTCCTTCCGGCAGGCGCTGACCTCGCTGGAGCGCCCCTGGGCGGACCGGCTCGCCGCCCTGCTCGAAGCGCCCGCCGCCGCTCTGGCCGGCTACCCGGCCGCCGACCGCGCACAACGGGTCGAACTGCTGCGGGTGCTGCGCAGCGGCCTGCGCCGCGCCCAGGAGGAGCTCGGGGCACCGGACGCGGCCCTGCCGCAGACCCTGCTGTACGAGGACGTGAGCGCCGGCGCTGAACTGCCCTGCCCGCCGCCCGACTGGACCGCGCTGCGGTCGGTCGAGCGGATCCTGCCCGCCTTCGACCTCACACTGGCCCAGCGGATCACCTTCGAAGGGTTCTTCGCCGCCCGCTACGGCGCCGGGGGCCGCTGCGAGGACCTCCTCGGGCTGGTGCACGACTTCCACGAGGACTTCTTCGACCAGTACCTGTCGTTCACCGCCCGGCGCAGACCCTTCGACGAACGCGGCGAGTACGTGCCCGAGGAGAACTGGCTCGGCCTGCCCGGCATCCGCGCCCTGGACGCGGCGCGCCGTGCCTTCACCGGACGGATGCGGCGGGCCTGGACGGCGTACGGGGACGCGCACGGCCGTGACACGGCGGCCGTCCTGCGTCTCGACGAGGCGGACCTCGCGGCGGTCGCGGACGAACTGGGCCCGATCGCAGCGCCGTTCGCGCCGCGCTGCCACCACCTCCAGCTCGGCCGCGACCCGGCCGACGGCACGCCGCTGACCGTGCTGAACCGCTCGTACGGCGGGCTGTCCTTCCCCTTCAGCCGCTTCACCCACGTGTACGACGGGACGGGCGCCGGCCTCTCGGACGCCCTGCGGGCCACGGCGAACCGGATCACCCCGCCCGGCGCGGTCCTCGCCGAGGTGACGGGCGGCCCGGTCACCACCAACCTGAACCTGCACGGCCGGCTGACCGACTACGAGATCGTCTGCCCCGGCGAGAGCGGCACCCTCGCGCCGGAGCACCAGCTGCACCTGGACGACCTGTACGCCGAACACGTGCCGGCCACCGGGCGCGTGGTGCTGCGGTCGCGCAGCCTCGGGCGCGAGGTGGTCCCCGTCTACCTCGGCTACCTGGTGCCGCTCGCCCTGCCTGCGATCCCGCGCACGCTCCTGCTGCTGTCCCCGTCCTCGATGTCACCGCTCGACGTGTGGGCCGGCGTACCCGAGGGCCCCGCCCGCGACAGCGTGACCACCCGGCCCAGAGTGGTCCACGGCGATGTCGTGCTGAGCCGCCGCAGCTGGACCACCGCGGCCGGCGACCTGCCCGTCCGAGGGGCACTGGAAGCGGGCAACTTCCTGGACTGGCAGCGCTGGCGCCGGGCCCACGGACTGCCGGAACAGGTGTTCGCGACGGTGTCGGCCGGCCCGTCGGCAGCCGGGGCCAAACCGACCTACGTCGACTTCGCGAGCCTGCTGTCGCTCGCGGCCTTCGAGACCCTGCTGCGCGATCCGGCCCACCGGGTCGTCTTCCGGGAGATGCTCCCCGACCCCGGAGGCCTGCACGTGCGCTCGGCGGACGGCGCGCACGTCGCCGAACTGGCCGTCGAGACCTTCACCACCACCCACCGGCACGCAACGGACCCCGAAGACCAGGAAGGCGGCACGCGATGGCCGAGATGACCCCGTCCACCACCGGCGCCCCCGGCGACACCCGCGGAGCCTGGCAGGCCCTGCACATCTTCTACGCCGCCAACCCGCAGCCGCTGCTGGTGCAGTGCGTCCGGCCGCTGATCGCCGGCCTCACCGCCGACGGGCTCCTCGCCGGGCACTTCTTCATCAACTACTGGCTGGAGGGACCGCACGTGCGGCTGCGGCTGCGCCCGGCCACTCCGGAGGCGGAACCCGAGGTGCGGCGCCGCGCGGAGGAGGCCGTGGCAGCCTTCCTGCGGGCCCGGCCGGCCCTCTACGAGGTCGACTCCGGATTCCTCAACGAGTTCTACAACACGCTCTTCGACATCGAGTTCCCGGAGGGCGACCGGGCGGCCTTCATGGGACCCGACGGCCGGATGAACCTGCGCCCGAACAACTCGTACTCCCGCGAGCCGTACGAGCCCGAATTCGGGAAGTACGGCGGTCCCGCCGGCGTCGAACTCGCCGAATGGCACTTCGCCCGCTCCAGCGACCTGGTCATCGACGCGCTGCACCGCATGAACCTGCACCTGCGCACCGTCCTGCTGGGCACCTCCGCCCAGCTGATGATGGTCATGGCGGGCGTCTTCCTGCCCGACCGGGACGAACTCGCCGGATACCTCGACCGGTACTACGAGTTCTGGCACCAGGCCTTCCCCGGCACCGGGTTCATCGGTTCCCAGGAGTACGACCGGACCTACGGGCAGACCGCCCCCGGGCTCGGCCGCCGTTTCGCCGCCGTGCGCGACGCGCTGGCCTCGGGCGAGACGGGCCGGCTCCCCGCCTTCCTGGCCGGGTGGGCGGAACACTGCCACGAGCTGCGCGAGCGCGCCGAGGCGCTGGCCGCCGACGGGGAACTGGTCTTCCGCTCCTGGGACGGCACCCGCGACGAACGGGTGACGGACCCCGCCGAGGCGCTCCCCCTGCTGCTCTCCCCGTACATGCACATGACCAACAACCGGCTGCACGTCACCATCCGCGACGAGGCGTACCTGGCCCACCTGCTGGGGCGGGTGCTGCGCGAGGGCGAGGTCCCGGCCGGCAGCCCGGCGGTCGCCACATGACCGGGCTGCTGGACCACCGGCCCGCCCTGCGCCCGGAGGTCCTGCTGTCCCCTCCGCTCCTCGCCGGGCCGGCGACCGTCCACCTGGTCAAGGACCCCGTGTCGGGGGCCTCGTTCGAGATCGGCCCCAAGGAGCACTTCCTCGTCTCCCGGCTCGACGGCACCCGCAGCCTGGCGGAGATCGGGACCGAGTACGGCCGGACCTTCGGGCGGCGGCTCGGCGAGGCCAACTGGCAGCAGTTGCTGGCCCTCCTCGGCAGCCGCCGGCTGCTCGCCGGTGGCCCGCCGCCCCCCGCGCCCGCCCCGGCCGGACCACCGCTCACGGGCGGCCTGCTCCGCGGTACGCTGCGGCTGGTCGCGGACGCCGATGCCACGACGGCCCGGCTGCACCGCGTCCTGCGCCCGCTCCTGCACCCGGCGGTGCTCGGCGCCCTGCTGCTCGGCTGCCTCGCCATGGAGACCGCGCTCGTCCGGTCCGCCGGCGAACTCGTTTCCTCCTTCGGCTGGTTGCTGCGCCAACCGGTCCCGCTGCTGGCGGTGGCCACCCTCATGTGGCTGAGCACGGCCCTGCACGAGTTCGCGCACGGGGTGGCCGCCCGCCATGTCGGCGGCACCGTGGGCGAGATCGGGCTGCGCTGGCGGCTGCCCGTCGCCATCATGTACTGCACCGTCGACAACTACCGTTTCCTGGAGAGGCGTCGGCAGCAACTTGCGGTCGCCGCCGCGGGCGCCTTCGCCAACCTGCTGTTCCTGCTGCCGTTCTGGCTCTGGTGGACCCTGCTGCCCGCGGGCGACGACCCCGTCCGGCGCACCCTCGCCGCACTGCTGCTCATCGGCAGCGCCCAGGCGCTCGTCAACCTGATCCCCCTGCCCCCCGCTGGACGGTTACACGATGCTCGGACACGGCCTGCGCGTCACACGGCTGGCACCCGCCAGTTCGGGGGTATCTCCGCCTCCGGATGCGCGACCGGACGGCCGCTGCCGCCTATCCGCCGCGCGCCAGGAGGCTCTACCTCGGCTACGCCGCCGGCTCCGCCGCCCTCGTCCTGCTCCTGGCGGCAGGCCTCACGACAGCCGTCTGGTACGCCGCCACCGCCTGAACCCACCCAGCCCGAACCCACCCGGCCCGAACCCACTGCACGACAGACACACGACAGACACAGAGGGACGCACGACCCATGACGACAGACAGCACCCAACCGCCCGACTCCCCGGCCATCGCCGTTGAGGACGTCCACAAACGCTACGGCGACCGCCGGGCGGTGGACGGGGTCTCCCTCGAGGTGCGCCGCGGCGAGTTCTTCGGGCTCCTCGGCCCGAACGGAGCGGGCAAGACCACCCTCATCGAGATCATGGAGGGGCTCCGCCAGGCCGACGGCGGCACGGTCACCGTCCTCGGCCAGAGCCCCTGGCCCCGCAACACCGCCCTGCTGCCCCGGATGGGCGTACAGACCCAGGCCTCGGCCTTCTTCGTGCGGCAGAGCGCGCGCGAGCACCTCGCCACCGTCGCCGGCCTGTACCGGCGTGATCCGGCTGCCGCGGACCGCACCCTGGAGAGCGTCGGACTCACCGAGCAGCGCGACGTCCTGGTGGAGAACCTCTCCGGGGGCCAGCGCCAGCGGCTGGCCATCGCCTCCGCACTCGTCCATGAACCCGAGCTGATTTTCCTCGACGAACCGACGGCCGCCCTGGACCCGCAGGCCCGCCGCGACCTGTGGGAGGTACTGCGCGCCCTCAAGAGCCAGGGCCGCACGATCGTCTACACCACCCACCACCTCGACGAGGCCGAAGCCCTGTGCGACCGCGTCGCGATACTCGTCGGCGGCCGGATCGCCGCCCTCGACTCGCCGCACCGGCTGGTCACCGCGGCCGGCGCCCCCTCGCGCCTGCTGCTGCCCGTCGGCCGGCTCGGTGTCGAGGAGGCGGCGGCGCTGCCCGGTGTGGACCGGGCCGTCCTCCAGGGCGGCTCCCTCGTCCTGGAGACCGCGACGCCGGGCAAGGTGCTCCAGGCCGTCGACGCGCTCACCGGACTGGACGGGGTGATGACCCGCACGGCGACGCTGGAGGACGTCTACCTCGAACTCACCGGAGCCGCACACCCCGGCCCGCAGGCCGGCCCCCACCCGCAGACGGAGTACCAGGCATGAGCGCATACACGGCCCTGACCGCCGCCGGCTACCGGGCGCAGGTCCGGGACAAGGCAACCCTCTTCTTCACCTTCGCCTTCCCGCTGCTCTTCCTGGTCGTCTTCGGCCTGATCTTCAGCGGCCAGGACGTCGAGGAGACCGGCCGCCCGTACATTTCATACATCGCGCCCGGAGTGATGTCCTGGGGCGTCGCCAACGCGGCCGTCTTCGGGATCGCCTTCACCCTCATGCAGTGGCGCCGCGACGACCTGCTGAGGCTGATCCGGCTGACGCCGACCCCGCTGACGACCGTGCTCGCCTCGCGGTACGTACTGGCCCTGGCCGTGGGCGCAGTGCAGGCCGCGGTGTTCGTCGCGGTGGCCGTGCTCCCCGGCTTCGGACTGGTCCTGGACGGCCGCTGGCCGCTCGTACTGCCTGCCCTGCTGCTCGGGATCACCGCCTTCCTCGCCATCGGAGTGATCGTCGGAAGCTACGCGAACACCCCGGAAGCCGTCGCCGCCATCGCCAACTGCCTGATGGTGCCGATGGCGTTCCTGTCCGGGTCCTTCCTGCCGTTGGACATGATGCCGGCCTGGCTGCAGTCGGTCTCCCGCGTCCTGCCGCTGCGCTACCTCAACGACGCGGCGACCGGCGCGCTCACCGGCACCGGATCCCTGGCCGCCATCGGCACCGGCTGCGCGGCGCTCCTCGGCTTCGCCGTCCTGTTCGGGGCGATCGGGCTCAAGACCTTCCGCTGGAGCAACCGGACATGACCACGACCCCGCCGTGTCCGCCCGCCCCCGACGGGACACCCCTCGAATCCGCCCGGCGGGACCTCGCCGAGGCGCTGGTCCCGCTCGGCGCCGTCGTGGTGACCCTGGGCGTGCACGATGCCCTGGGGCCGCGCGCCGCCGACCCGTTCGCCGCCGTCCGGCCCCGGGCCACCGTCCACCTCAGCGCGCGGGAGGTGCTCGTCGGCCCCTGGGGCGGAGACGGCGGCGCACCGGCGTGCGGCCAGTGCCTGGCCATGCGCCGCCAGCGGCTGCGCAGCCGGAGCGAGCGCGACGCGCTGGAGACCGGCCGCGGGCCGGGTACGCCCACAGGCTCCGAGTGGCCCCGGCTGTCCCCGTACGCGCACGACGCGGTGTACGCCCTGCACGAGGCGGTCCACGGCGGCCGGGTCGCCGCACCCGCCGGTGCGGCCGCCGACCGGGCCCTGCCCCAGGTGTCCCGGCTGGACCTGGAGACACTGCGCGTACGGACGTATCCGCTGCTGGCCGATCCGCTGTGCCCCGACTGCGGGCCCCGGGGCGCCGACGCACCGCGCCCCTTCACCCCCACCTCCAGGCCCAAGCCCGCTCCCGAAGCCCAGCGGCTGCGCGCCGCGTCCTCCTACCCGATGCCGTACGCGGCGCTGGCCAATCCGGTGACGGGGGTGCTGGGCGGGGGGACCTGGCAGAACGTCACCTCGCCCACCACCGCACCGGTTGCGGGCAGCGTCTTCATGCGGGGGTACGCGGGACTGACGGACGTGACGTGGAGCGGGCAGGCCAACAGCTTCGCCGCCAGCCGCGACCTCGCCCACCTGGAAGGACTGGAGCGGTACGCCGGAACCCACCGCCGCACCGGCAAGACCCTGCTCACCGCCGCGTACGCCGAACTGGGCGAGCGGGCCCTGGACCCGGCCGCGTGCGGGTTCTACGCGGCCGAGACCTACCGGGACGACCCGCTGGTGTCCCCCTTCGACCCCGAACGGCCCATCCCGTGGGTGTACGGGCACTCGCTGCGCGACGACCGCCCCGTGCTGGTCCCGGCCCGGCTGGTGCACTACAGCGCCGGCGTCGCCGCCGACAACTTCGTCTTCGAGTGCTCCAACGGCTGTGCCATCGGCAGCTGCGAGGAAGAGGCGCTGCTCGGCGCCCTGCTCGAACTCGTGGAGCGGGACGCGTTCCTGCTCGCCTGGTACGGCGGACTGCGGCTGACCGAGATCGACCTGGCGAGCGTGCCGGGGACCGCCGTGCGCGCGATGGCCGACCGGGCCGCGCTCCAGGGCTACGACGTGCACGCCTTCGACAACCGCATCGACCTGGCCGTCCCGGTCGTCACCGGGCTCGCGGTGCGCCGCGACGGCGGCCCCGGGCTGTACTCCTTCGGCGCGGGCGCCGCGCTCGACCCGGCGGCGGCGGTGGAGGCCGCCCTGTCGGAGGTGCTCACCTACATCCCGCACCTGCCCCGCCAGGTCGAGGAGCGGCGCGGCGAACTGGAGGAGATGGCCGCCGACTTCGACAAGGTGCTGCACCTGAAGGACCACGCCCAGCTGTACGGGCTGCCCGCGATGGCGGAGCACGTCCGCCCCTACCGGGAACCGCTCGCCGTACGCACGATGGACGAGCTCTACCGGTCCTGGACGGAGCACGGACGACCCCGCACCGGAGACCTCCGCGACGATCTGCGGTGCGTCGTGGACGAGCTGGTACGCGCCGGACACGACGTCGTCACCGTCGACCAGACCACCCCGGAGCAGCGGCGGATCGGCCTGCACACGGTCTGCGCCGTGGTGCCCGGGCTGCTGCCGATCGACTTCGGCTGGGCCCGGCAGCGCGCCCCCCACCTGCCACGGCTGCGCACCGCGCCCCGGCGGGCGGGGATGCGCACGGCCGACCTCGCGGACGCCGACGTCCGCAGGATCCCGCACCCCTTCCCGTAGGAGGCCGCAACGGCCGATGCCCCGGCCCCCGCAGATGCGGGGCCGGGGCATCGCCGCGTCCGCGGCCCGACGGGTCAGGCGGAGCAGGAGGTGGTGCTGGTGGTCGACGAGCAGGTCGAGGTGGAGCTGCAGCTCGTGGAACCGGCGAGCACGACCTCGCTGGCGTCCGAGTAGTCGGAGATCTCGAACGTCTCGGACTCCAGCTCCAGGATCTCGTCCGCGAGCGAGGCGAGGGGCGACTTCTGCATGGTGGCTCCTTCGGGTGGGCGGACGGCGCGGGGTCGCGCCGTGCCGGGTCTGCTCCCATCACAGCGGGTACCGCCGTCACCGGACCCGTCGCAGCGCTGACACTCCGCTGTCACGAAGTGTCAGCGCCCTGCCGGGGCCGCCTCCGGCCCGCCGTCCGATCATGGCTCCATGACCGGCCACGCACCCGAACCGCCCGCCGCACCGCTCAGCCGACTCGGGGCGCACCTGCGCGACCTGACGGCCTGGTACCTGGAACTGCACCACGATCCGGAGCTGTCGGGGGAGGAGCGGCGCACGGCGGACCGCTTCGCCGGCAGGCTGGAGTCCGCCGGGTACACGACCACGCGCGGCATCGGCGGGCACGGTGTGGCCGGCGTGCTGCGCAACGGGGACGGGCCCACGGTCCTGCTGCGGGCCGAACTCGACGCCCTACCGGTCCGGGAGACGACCGGACTGCCGTACGCGGCCCGCGGGGAGGCGGCGCACGCCTGCGGGCACGACCTGCACCTCGCGGCGGCCGCGGGCACGGCGCTGCTGCTCGCCCGGACCCCCCGGGCCTGGCGCGGCACCCTCGTCGTGGCCGGGCAGCCGGCCGAGGAGACGCTGGAGGGGGCCAGGGCGATGCTCGCCGACGGCCTCTACCGGCGGTGCGGCCGGCCCGACGACGTCCTGGCCCAGCACGCGGCGCCGCTGCCGGCCGGCATGGTCGCCCACGGATACGGGCCCATGACGGCGGGCAGTGTCACGCTCCGGGTGGTGGTGCACGGCCGCGGCGGGCACGCCGGAGCTCCGCACCTCGCCGTGGACCCGGTGGTGGCGGCGGCGCACGTGGTGACCCGGCTCCAGGCGGTGGTGGCACGGGAGGCCGCTCCGGCCGACCAGGTGGCGGTGACCGTGGGCTCCTTCCGGGCGGGGGAGCGGGCCAACGTCATCCCGGACCGCGCGGAACTGGCCGTCACGGTGCGGGCGGTGAGCGAGGCCTCGCTGGCCCGGGCCGCCGCGGCCGTGGAGCGGATCGTGCGCGCCGAGTGCGCCGCAGCGGCCTGCCCGCGGGATCCGGAGATCGTCCGGATCTCCACCTCCCCCGTCACCCACCCGGATCCGGCGCTGACGGCGGCCGTACGGGAGGCGCACGCCGCCGAGTTCGGGGCGGAGCGGGTGGCGATGTGGCCGCCCTCGCTCGCCACGGAGGACTTCGCCCTCTTCGGCGATGCCGGGGCGGAGGTGCACGGCGAGCGGGGCATCCGGCTCGGCTACTGGATGCTGGGCACGGCCGGCCCGGCCGCCTGGTCCCGCGCAGCGGGCTCGACCGCGGCGGAGAAGATGGCGGCCCTCCCCGCCAACCACGCGCCGGACTTCGCCCCGGACGCCCGGACCGCCCTGCCGGCCGCAGTCCGCGCGCTGACCGCCGCCGCGCTGTGCCGGCTCGGCCCCTCGTGAACCGTCACGGCCCGTCGGGTGGAACCGAGTTCCGCGGTCGGCTCGTCCCAGGCCACGTACCACGAGCAGACTTGGAGAATCGTTCCACCATGGCAACACCGCACCACCCGGCCGGCCACGGCCCCGCGACCGGCACCCCGTACGCGGCTTCCGGCGGCCAGGGCCACCCGCAGCCCTGGGGCAACCCCGCCGCCGCGGCCCCCGGTTACGGACCCCCGGTTCCAGCAGGTCAGGCCCCGCCCGCGGTCTGCCGCGCGTGCGGCGGCCGGACCGCCGTCGACTTCAAGGTCAGAGCCCACACCGGCATCCTCATCATGATGAAGTTCGAGCACCTGGACGGGCCGTTCTGCCGGGACTGCGGCCTGGCCGTCGTCCGGCAGATGACCTACCGGACCCTCATCCTCGGCTGGTGGGGGCCGCTCTCCCTGGTCATCGTCAACCCCCTCACCCTGGTGTGGAACCTGGTCGCGTACCTCAAGTACCGCGGGCTCGCACCGTCCGAGCCCGTCCCGGGCCGCACCCACCTCGACACGGGTCCGCCCGTCCTGCGGCGGCCGCTCGCCTACCTGGCCCTGATCCCCCTGGCGTGGGCCGTGTGGGTCCTGACCCAGATCCTGTCCCATTCCGCGTGAGCCGGCACCGGTGCGGGCGGCGTCCGCCGCCCGCACCGGGACGCGTCCGCCGCCGAACGGCCGCCGATCGCGCAGAACGATCTCCCACCCGACGAGAAACGATCTGCAAAGAGTGGAAGCCGTACGTCGGAGTCCGGTGTGCAGGCACTGAAGCGCTCCGGACGGCGAAGTGCATCGACGCGGCCGCCCGCTCCAGGCCGGGGCACGAGAACCGGGCGGCGGCACCGCTCGGCTCGACCCGATGGTGCACCGCGACCTGATCCTGCTCGGCCGAGCGCGCGCCTCCGGCGTCTGGACCGGGGCTGCGGAAGTCAGCCGTGAGCGGCAGCGGTGGCCACCACGTCGATGATCGCGGACTTGACGCCGTGCGCGGGGCCCGTCATGCGGACAGTCGCTGGAGCCATTCCGCCAGAAGGTGCTGTTCGGCCTGGCTGAGGGCCTTCTGGCCGGGCAGTGCTGCGTGCAGGGCGCGGGCGGCGCCGCCCGGCCCCGGTTCCTCCACAGCCGGTTCCTGAGTGGTGATGGTGGCGATCATGGATTTGCGCAGGGCGGCAAGGAGTGCGGGGTCGCGCTCGGGCTCGGGGAGGGACAGCCAGGTCAGGATGGCGCCGCTGGCGGTGGCGTGGACGATCTGGGCCGCGAGCCCCTCTTCCAGGCGCAGAAGCCCCGCACCGGCGATGCGGCGAATGCGGTCCATGAGGTGTTCGAGGCCGATCCGGAACATGGTCGTGGACCGCGCGGGTTCGCCGTACATCAGGGCGTACAGCGCGGGGTTGGTCACTCCGAACTCGACCACGGTGTCCCAGCCGTCGCGCAGCTCCTTGACCGGGTCCTGCGGTGTGGGTTCGATCTGTTGCTTGGCTGCGAGGAACCGGGTGAAGCCGTGCTCGGCCACCGCGTCCAGCAGCCCCTTCTTGTCGCCGAACAGCCGGTACAGGGCCGGCGGCTGCAGTCCGGCCGCGTCGGCGACCGCCCGGGTGGTGACCGCGTCGCGACCTCCGCTCTCCAGCAGGCCGGTCGCGGCCTCGATGATCCGGCGGCGCGTCTGCTCCCGTGCGGCGGTACCGGGCTCCGCGGCGCGCCGAGTGAGGGTCGGTTCAACAGGCATGGACCAACGATAGCCTCCTCGCAGCGGCATGGGTATCAACGTTCTCCGTATCGTGGTGTCATCGATAGTATCGTCGATGTCACTTTATGGGTTTCAGTGGAAACATCAGCGCGAGGAGAACCGTCATGTCCGACCGTCTGCGGATCATCGGGGTGGAAGAAACCGTCGTCGTACCGGCCGTCTACGAGGCGTACCGGCGGGTCGGGTCGCCCCAGGTCTTCTCGCGCGGGTTCGGGGACAGCCCGATAGCGAAGAACCTGCACGAGGTCGGAGAGCAGCGGCTGGCCCACATGGACGACCAGGGCATCGACGTCGCCGTGCTGTCCCTGTCATCTCCGGGTGTGCAGGACCTGCCCGAGGCCGACGCCGTGATGGTGGCGCGCGAGGCCAATGACCAGCTTGCCGCGATCGTTGCCTCCAGGCCCGATCGCTTCCAGGCGTTCGCCGCGATTCCCACTCAGTCGCCGGCTGCGGCCGCGGCCGAGCTGGAGCGCGCGGTGGTCGAGCTGGGCTTTCCCGGGGCCATGCTGTACGGACGCACCGGGGACAAGCCGGCCGACCACCCGGACAACGACGAGCTGTACGCGATGGCCGAGCGGCTCGCCGTGCCGCTGCACTTCCATCCGCAGACGCCGGTCCAGCCCGTCATCGACGCCTACTACTCCCACCTCCCCGAGCCCATGGGCCCCGTGCTGGCCGGCGCCGGACTCGGCTGGTACTACGACCTCGGCATCCAGTACCTGCGCATGATCTTCTCGGGTGTCTTCGACCGGTTCCCCGACCTGCAGGTGATCGCCGGACACTGGGGCGAAGTGGTGATGTTCTACCTCGACCACACCGGCTTCTTCGGTGAGGCAGGCGGTCTGCGGCAGCCCCTGACGGACTACTTCAAGCAGAACTTCTGGGTCGCCGGCAGTGGCACCAACAGCCCCCGCTACCTGCGCTGGACCGCCGAAGTGATGGGAACCGACCGGATGCTGTACTCCACCGACTACCCCTTCACCTACGGTTTCCGCCCCGGCGGCTTCCCCTACGTCGACACCAGCAACGGCCAAGCCCGCTCCTTCCTGGAGACCTCGCCGTTCACCGATGAGCAGAAGGCCGACATCGGCCACCGCAACTGGGAACGCCTCACCGCCCGCGCGAAGCACCTGACGGCCTGAAACGCCGATCGCGGGCCGGCGGAGCGCCACGGGGCGCTCCGGCCGGCCCGCACGGCCCACCGAGGTGGACCTCGGCGCACGCCGGATCCGCGGTGGTGGCGGGCGTCCGGGGCGGCGGCACCGAGCCTCAGGGCACCGGCCGGGCCCGCAGCACGCGGGCCGGATCCTGGCCCCCGCCGGTCACCAGGACCCGGACCTCGCCGCCGCTGCTGATCTCCGCCCGGACGATGCCGGTGGCGTCCTCGTAGACGGGGTGCCCGCCCGGTCCCGCCGCGTTGGTGCGGGTCATCCGGACGACGTCCTGCCCGACCCCGTCCGCGGCCGCGAAGACCACCTCGTAGGCATCCGCGTGCCCGTGCACCGTACTCATGGCCGACCCTCCTGCCGTGACGTCCGCGGTTCGCCGGCGGCGGCCGACTTCCCACCTGCCACGCTAAGCCCGCCCGGCCGCCCTGTCCTGGCCGGGCCGCGGGCGGCCGTCCCACCGGGCTCAGCCGGCGGGGCGCACCACGAACGCCACGGCGTCCACCGGGCCGCTGCGCCGGAAGTGCAGGACGAACGGGACGAGCTCGCCCACCTCGCGGCGGGTCTTCACCGCGACCGTCAGGTCCAGGGTGGCCGGAGTCATGTGCACGACGGTGCCCGCCGGGATGTCCGCCGAGGCGACCGCGCGCGTCGCGTCGCCGGTCCCGCCGAGCTCGTGCCGGTTGAGCACGATCTGGTAGGCGGTCGGCGAGGACACCGAGACCAGCTGGTCGTCGGATCCACCGGTGTTGGCGATCCGGAAGACGGCCGTGGTGCGCTCCTCGCCGGCGTGCGGGAGGAAGACCTGTCCGACACCGACGTCGATCCGGGCCGGGCTGCCGGCTGCTCCCGTCCTGGTCCAGGCCGTCAGCGCCACCAGCATCACCAGACACGCCGTCACGGGAACCAGGGCGGCGAACAGCCCGTCGCGTATACCCCGGCGGCCGGAGCCGCCGCGTTCCGCGACCGCCTTCACCGCGCGGGCCGCGGCCCGGCGCACCGTCCGCCTCACCGTCCCGCCCACCGTCCCGTTCACCGTCCCGTTCACCTTCCGCAGCAGGTCGTTGATCAACGGGAAACCCTTCCGACGGGGGCGCCCGGCCGGCGCGGCGCGGGCTGCCAGGTGCGCAGGCGCAGGCTGTTGGCCACGACGAGGACCGAGCTGGCGGACATGGCGGCGGCGGCCGGCATCGGGGCCAGCAGCCCCACCGCCGCCAAGGGGACGGTCACCGCGTTGTAGCCGAACGCCCAGACGAGGTTGAGGCGGATCGTCGCCAGCGTGCGGCGGGCGAGGCGGACCGCGTCGGCGACCGCCTCGACGTCGCCCCGTACGAGGGTCACGTCGGCGGCCCCGATGGCCACGTCCGTGCCGCTGCCCATCGCGATGCCGAGATCCGCCTCCGCCAGGGCCGCGGCGTCGTTGACCCCGTCCCCGATCACGGCTACCCGGCGGCCCCCGCTCCGCAACTCCCGCACCAGCGCCGCCTTGCCCTCCGGAGTGCAGTGGGCGTGCACCCGTGCAATGCCGAGATCGCGAGCGACGGCCCGGGCGGTGGCCTCCCGGTCGCCGGTGGCCAGGACCGGCTCCACGCCGAGGTGCCGCAGCCGGTCCACCGCCCGGTAGCTGCCGGGCCGCAGGACGTCGCCCAGCGCGATGAGCGCCTCGTCGAAGCCGTCCACCCGGACCAGGACCGGGGTGAGCGCGGCAGCCTCCGCATCGGCCAGTGCCTGCGCCAGCGAGGCGGGCAGGCCGCCGCCCGGAGTGCGCACCTCCACCCGGCGGCCCTCCACGATCCCCGTCACGCCGCTGCCGGGCACGGCCAGGAAACCGACGACTTCCGGGAGCGGACCCCGGTCCGTGGCGCGCTGCGCGTAGCAGGCGATCGCGCGGCCCAGCGGGTGCTCGGAGCCCTGCTCCACCGCCCCGGCCAGCCGGAGGACCGCCTCCCTGCCGATCCCACCGGCGGTCTCCGTCACCCGTACGACGGACATGTGCCCCGTGGTCAGCGTGCCGGTCTTGTCCAGGACGATCACGTCGACGTGCCGCAGGGCCTCCAGGGACCGCGGCCCCTTGACCAGGATGCCGAGCCGGGCGCCCCGGCCGGTGGCGGCCATCAGGGCCGTCGGGGTGGCCAGGCCGAGGGCGCACGGGCAGGCCACGACGAGGATCGCGACGGCCGCGGTGACGGCCGCCTGGGGATCTGCTCCGGCGCCGAGCCAGAAGCCCAGCACGGTCACCGCCAGGGACAGCACCGCCGGGACGAAGACGCCCGCCACCCGGTCGGCCAGGCGCTGTGCCCGGGCCTTGCCCGCCTGTGCCTCGGTGACCAGGCGCGTGATCCGGGCCAGCCGGGTGTCGGCGCCGACCGCCGTGGCCTCGACGAGGAGCAGTCCGCCCATGTTGACGGCGCCACCCACCACCGGACGTCCCGGGCCGACCTCTACCGGGTCGCTCTCCCCGGTGATCAGTGACAGGTCCAGGGCCGAACGGCCGGACACCACGACGCCGTCGGTGGCGACCCGCTCCCCGGGCCGGACGACGAAGCCCTGCCCCGGCACCAGCTCCGCTATGGGCAGCAGGCGCTCCCCGCCCTCCTCGCGCACGGTGACGTCCTTGGCGGCCAGCCCGGCGAGGGAGCGCAGCGCCGCACCCGTGCCGCGCCGGGCACGCGCCTCCAGATGGCGGCCGGTCAGTACGAAGAGGGGAACGGCCACGGCCGCTTCGAGGTAGAGGTGCGCGACCTCCGCTCCGGCCGACGGGAGCAGGCTGAACGGCATGCGCATGCCCGGATCGCCCGCCCCGCCGAGGAACAGCGCGTACAGGGACCAGGCGAAGGAGGCGATGACGCCGAGCGAGACGAGGGTGTCCATGGTGGCCGCCGCGTGCCGCAGTCCGCGGGCCGCCCTCAGGTGGAACGGCCAGGCGCTCCAGACGGCCACGGGGGCGGCCAGTACGAGGCACAGCCACTGCCAGTTGCGGAACTGCAAGGCGGGCACCATCGACAGCACGAGGACGGGCAGGCAGAGCAAGGCGGTGATCAGCAGGCGTTCGCGGTCCTTGCGGGCCTCCTCGCGCGTTGGACCTGCCGGATCGTCCGGATCTTCCGGGCCGGCCGCACCGGCGGAGCCCGAGGGGCGGGCCGTACCGCCCGGGGCGCCTGGGCCGGTCCCGGCCCGGGGCACGGGCGGCGGTATCCACTCCGGCTCGTAGCCCGCCTTCTCGACCGCGGCCATGAGATCCTCGGCCGTGACGCCCGCCGGGTGGTGGACGCGGGCCCGGCCGGTGGCCAGGTTCACCGAGGCCGTCACCCCCTCGATGCGGGACAGGCGCTTCTCCACCCGGTTCACGCACGCCGCGCAGGTCATGCCGCGGATGACCAGGTCGGTGGTCACCCCGGCGACCGTGCCGCCTTCCGCCGTCATCGCCCGCCGCCGTGCACGCCGGCCGCGCCGCCGCTCATGCCGTCCATGCCGCCCGGCGCGGCGGGGTCGGCGTCGCCGACGGTGCTGCGCATGCCGGGCGCCACCGGACCGGCCGCCGCCCCGATCCCGTACGCGAGGGCGAACAGCGCGAGGAGCAGCACCGCGAAGCCGGTCAGCGCCGGGGGAGGGCCCCACCGCTGCGTGGACGCGGGCGCCTGCACTGCGGACTGCTGTTCTTCGGTCATCGACATTCCCTGATCCGAGGATTCGCTCTCGGGGACGACGCCCCGCCGGTTCCGGTCAGGTGGTCGGTTGCGGCCCCCGCCCGGTTCCGGCGGATCTCCCATCGGTCGCCCGCCCCCTCCGTCGGATCAGTCCTTCTCGCGGATCACGGGGTAGGGGATGAAGGTGCTGCTGTTCTCGTCGACCGCCAGGGCGCGGCCGAGCGGAGGGACGGCCCGCTGGGGGCAGTCGAGCCGTTCGCACAGGCGGCAGCCCATGCCGATGGGCGTGGCGGCGGAGACGTTGCCGAGGTCGAGGCCGTCGGAGTACACCAGCCGGGAGGCGTGCCGGATCTCGCAGCCGAGGCCGATCGCGAAGGTCTTGCCGGGTTCGCCCCAGCCGCCGCGGTGGCGGGTCACGGAACGCGCGGTCCACAGGTACCGCTGCCCGTCCGGCATGGCGGCGATCTGGACGTGGATGCGACCGGGCGCGGCGAAGGCCTCGTAGACGTTCCACAGTGGGCAGGTACCGCCCGCACGGGAGAAGTGGAATCCGGTGGCGGACTGCCGCTTGGACATGTTCCCGGCCCGGTCGACCCGTACGAACGAGAAGGGCACCCCGCGCAGCCTGGGGCGTTGCAGGGTGCTGAGGCGGTGGCAGACAGTCTCGTAGCCGAGGCCGAAGTGGTCGGTGAGCCGGTCGATGTCGTACCGGAACTCCTCGGCTGCCGCGTGGAAGGCGCCGTACGGGAGGATCAGCGCGGCCGCGAAGTAGTTCGCGATGCCGATCCGGGCCAGGCCGTGCGCGGGGGAGCCGGGCGGGAAGTCCTCGGCAGCCAGCCGGTCCAGCTCGGCTCCCTGCTCCACCAGCGCGAGCTGGGTGGCCATCCGGAACGCCTGCTGGCCAGGCCGCAGTCGGCCGGACAGGCGCAGGACCCGCGCGCCCGCGTCGAAGTGGTGGAGGCGGTCGGAGCCGGCCGTCAGCCGGATCCCGTGCCGGCCGGAGAGCCGGTCCGCCAGCACGCGCAGCACGTCCCCGCGCTCGATGCCGATCTCCCGCGCCAGCGCTTCGGCGGCCGTGTCGGTGTCGTGCAGGTAGTTCTGCCGCCGGTAGAAGAAATCGCGGATCTCCTCGTGGGGCGAGCGTGGCGCGACGCCCCCCGCCCCGTCCCTGCCGTCCGCCGTCTCCGAGAGCCGTTCCGCGAGCAGTTGGCTGCGCCGGCCCAGGTCCACCAGCACGGACGCGACGGCCGGCATCCGCTGGGCCAGCTCGGCCAGGTCGGACGGGGACACCCGGGCCTGCGCGACCTCTCCGGCGAGCGCCTCGCGCAGGTCGGCCACGAGCCGGCTGGTGTCACGCTCGGAGAAGAAGCCGGGATCGACGCCGAATGCCTCGGTCAGCCGGAGCAGTACCGGGACGGTCAGCGGGCGGGAGTCGTGCTCCATCTGGTTGAGGTAGCTGGGCGAGATGCCGAGGGCCCGGGCCAGTTCCGCCTGGCTCATCCGGCGTTCCTCGCGCAGCCGCCGCAGGCGCGCCCCCGCGTAGGTCTTGCTCACCCACACCCCCTCCTCGGGCCCTTCGGCCGGGCTCCGGGGCATGCGCGACCACGCCTCCCCCGAACCTTCGCAAGCATGGCAGAAACCGGCGGGAAGATGCGCAGAACTTGGCAGACAGCACTCCTTGTTGACACTCGGTGCCAGTGTCAGAGTCGTCCTGCGGACCGCCGGACCCCGGCGGCCGAGACGGGCGGTCGGGGCGTGAATCGCTCCCTGATGTCGGATATTCCGGCAGTCCGGCTCGGCCGCCCGGCGCATTGCTCAGCTCCGTCCATGGTGGGGTCCGGCGGCCGCGACCCAAGGTTCGGGCACACAGTGCCAATGCCTTGCCGTGCCCGGCGACAGCATTGGCAGCCCCAGCGACTCACGGAGACGGTGACGGTCATGGCAGAGGCGAACACGACCACGGCAGCGGCGCAGCGGCTGGCGCAGCGCTGGGCCACGGACCCGCGATGGGCGGGCATCGAGCGCACTTACACGGCCGAGGACGTGGTGCGGCTCTCCGGCAGCGTGCGGGAGGAACACACCCTGGCCCGGCGCGGCGCCGAGCGCCTGTGGAGGCAGCTTCACGAGCTGGACTACGTCCACGCCCTCGGTGCGCTGACCGGAGGGCAGGCCGTGCAGCAGGTCCGTGCGGGCCTCCGGGCGATCTACCTCTCCGGCTGGCAGGTGGCCGCCGACGCCAACCAGGCCGGCCACACCTACCCCGACCAGAGCCTGTACCCCGTCAACTCCGTCCCGCAGGTGGTGCGCCGCATCAACAACGCCCTCCTGCGCGCCGACCAGATCGCCACCGCCGAGGGAGGCGCCGACGCGACGGACTGGCTGGCGCCGATCGTCGCGGACGCCGAAGCCGGTTTCGGCGGCCCGCTCAACGCCTTCGAGCTGACCAGGGCGATGATCGCGGCGGGCGCGGCCGGCATCCACTACGAGGACCAGCTCGCCTCCGAGAAGAAGTGCGGCCACCTCGGTGGCAAGGTCCTCGTCCCGACCTCGCAGCACGTCCGCACCCTCAACGCGGCCCGGCTCGCCGCCGACATCGCGGACACTCCGACCTTGATCATCGCCCGTACGGACGCGCTGGCCGCGAATCTGCTGACGAGCGACGTCGACGAGCGGGACGCACGGTTCAGCACCGGCGAGCGCACCGCCGAGGGCTTCTACCGCATACGCAACGGCATGGCTCCCGTCATCGCACGCGGTCTCGCCTACGCCCCGTACGCCGACCTCATCTGGGTGGAGACCGGCACCCCGGACCTGGCCCAGGCCCGTGAGTTCGCCGAGGCCCTCCATGCGGAGTTCCCCGGGAAGATGCTGGCCTACAACTGCTCGCCCTCCTTCAACTGGAAGGCCACCCTCGACGACGACCAGATCGCCAAGTTCCAGCGCGAACTCGGCTCCATGGGCTACAAGTTCCAGTTCATCACCCTGGCCGGCTTCCACTCCCTCAACCACGGCATGTTCGACCTGGCCCGGGGCTACGCCGAGCACGGCATGACGGCCTACGTGGACCTCCAGGAGCGCGAGTTCGCCGCCCAGCGGCACGGGTTCACCGCGGTCAGGCACCAGCGCGAGGTCGGCACCGGCTATTTCGACCTGGTCTCCACCGCCGTCAACCCGGACTCCTCCACCACCGCGCTCGCCGGCTCGACCGAGGAGGAGCAGTTCCACTGATCCGTCTCCCCGGCTCCCCGGTCCTCTCCTCCACCTTCCCGCTCCGCCCACCCACTCCCGTCCCGCCTCCGTCAGGAGACCGCATGTCCACCACCGCGACCACGCCCCGGGACCCGGCCCGCGCGGCACCGGCCGAACGTCACGACGTGTTCCCCGCGCACGTCAGCGGCGTCCCGCCGCACTGCGATGCGAGCCCGCGCGGCCACCGGACCGCGGCCCCGCAGGGGCCGGCCGAGGACGCCGCGGGCGCCGCCCCGATCCGCCGCGTCGGCATCGTCGGCGGCGGGCGGATGGGCGCCGGAATCGCCGAGGTCTGCGCCCGCGCGGGACTCGACACCGTCGTCTGCGAGGTCGACGCCGGCGCGGCCCTGGCCGCGCGCGAACGGGTCGCCCTGTCCCTCGAACGCGCCGTCCAGGGCGGAAAGCTGGACCGGATCTCCGCCGAAGACGCCCTCGCCGGGCTGGTCTTCGCCGGTAGCCTCGACGAACTCGCCGACCGGCAGCTGGTCGTCGAGGCCGTCACGGAGAACACCGCGATCAAGACGGAGACCTTCGCGGCCCTCGACAAGATCGTGGAGGATCCTGCGGCGATCCTCGCCACCAACACCTCCTCCCTGCCGGTCATGCGCCTGGGCATGGCCACGGGCCGCGCCGACCGGGTCGTGGGACTGCACTTCTTCAACCCCGTCCCCGCGCTCCCCCTCGTGGAGGTCGTCTCCTCGCTCCACACCTCCCGGGAGACCGTCGGGGCCGTGGAGGCCTTCGCCCGTGACGTCCTGGGCAGGACGGTCGTCCACTCCACCGACCGGGCCGGCTTCGTCGTCAACGCCCTCCTCGTCCCGTACCTGCTCTCGGCGATCCGCATGACCGAGTCCGGCTTCGCCACCGCGACCGATGTGGACACGGGCATGGAACTGGGCTGCGCCCACCCGATGGGGCCGCTCAGGCTCGCCGACCTGATCGGCCTGGACACCGTCGCCGCCATCGCCGAATCGCTCTACGACGAGTTCAAGGAACCCCTCTACGCCCCGCCCCCGCTCCTGTCGCGGATGGTGCAGGCGGGCCTCCTGGGCCGCAAGGCGGGTTCCACACGTACGACCAGGGCCGATGAGGGACCCTGGTCCGCCGCCGGGCTGAGGGGCCCGGCGGCGCGCGGTGAGCGGGGTGCGGTGGAGTGGTGTCCGCCGCACCCCACGGCGCTGCTCTCGCCGTACGCGCGCGGCGGCCTTCCGGAACCCGGGCAGTGGTGCCGGGCGACGGCCTTCCACGGTGTCGCCGCGCCCCGGCCGGTGCGTCGGTGCGTCGGAGGAGCCGGTGCTCAGGGGCGCCCGGTCAGGTATCCGCCCATCGAGGTGAAGTACCGGCCGGCCGGCAGCTCGCGCCCGTCCTCGGTCCGCACCCGGGTGATGGCCAGCCCGTGGTTGCGGCCGGAGCGGGCGTCGGCGCCCGCGACGATCACCACGCCGTCGCCCTCGCGGTAGAAGACGCGGCCGGGCGTGCCGCCGTAGCGGCCCTGCGACACGAAGGCGGCCAGGACCTCGATTCGCCTGCCCCGGTGGAAGGTGAAGGCGCTCGGGTAGGGCTCGGACTGGGCCCGTACCAGACGGTCCAGTTCCTCCGCGGACCAGGTCCAGTCGATGCGGCTGTCCTCGACGGACCGCTTGTGGAAGAAGCTGGCCTGCGACCGGTCCTGGCGCACGAACTCCCGCTGCCCGGAGGCGATGAGGCCGAGGGCGCCGACCGTGACCGGCGCGATGAGGTCGACGGTCCGGTGGAAGAGGTCGGTGGCGGTGTCCTTCGGCCCCACCGGGACGGCCTCCTGCCGCACGATGTCGCCGGCGTCGAGTTCGTCGTTCATCATGTGCGCCGTGACGCCGACTTCGGTTTCACCGTTGATCAGCGCCCAGATCAGGGGCGAGAAGCCGGCGTACTTCGGCAGCAGCGAGTCGTGGACGTTCAGGGTGCCGTGGCGGGGGAGGCCGAAGACGCGCGGGGGCAGCCAGGTCCGCCAGTTGTTGGCCACGATGATGTCCGGGCTCGCCGCCTCCAGACGCGTGAACAGCTCGTCGTCGTCGGGGCGGTCGCGGAGCAGGACGGGGACGTGGTGCTCCGCGGCGAGGTCGGCGACGGAGTCGCTCCAGATCCTCTCGTAGGCGTGCTCGCTCCGGGGGTGCGTCACGGCCAGGACCACGTCGTGCTCGGAGTCCAGGAGGGCTTGCAGGGTGCGGTGCCCCCAGGTCTGGTAACCGAACATGACGACCCGCATGGTTCCTCCTCGGCGCAGGCGGTTGGCCACGTCGAGTAAAGCAAGGCTTGCCTAAGCGTGCAATGGCCCTAGTGCGCAAGGGAGTTGAAGGTCGCTCGGAAGGGTGACCGTCCGCTCCGCCTATCGACAGCGTCCCGGAAATGAGCTTAGCCTTGCCTAAGTCTCATGGTCGTGACGTCGTCGGCGTGCCCGAGTTCCGCGTCCGCCGGGGTCCGGCCCGCGGCCGCGCGTCCCCACGGCTCGGTGGCCGTCCTCGCAAGATGGGAGTGACATGGCACAGGTTCGTCCTGGCGAATCCCCGGTGGTCCACGACCTCGTTGGAATCGGCTTCGGGCCGTCCAACGTGGCCATGGCCATCGCGGTCAGCGAGCACAACGCACGCGTCGGCGGACGGGAGGCGGTCCACGCTCGCTTCTTCGAGCAGCAGCCACGCTTCGGCTGGCACCGCGGGATGCTCATCGACGACGCGACCATGCAGGTGAGCTTCCTCAAGGACCTGGTGACGCTGCGGAACCCGGCGAGCGAGTTCAGCTTCCTGTGCTACCTCAAGAGCAGGGGACGGTTGGTCGACTTCATCAACCACAAGAACCTCTTCCCGCTGCGTGTGGAGTTCCACGACTACTTCGAGTGGGCCGCGGACAAGGTCGACGGTCTGGTCTCCTACGGACATGAGGTCGTCGGCGTCACGCCCGTCGCCCGTGACGGAGCGGTGGAGCACCTCGACGTCACGGTCCGCTCCGGGGAGGGACTTGCCCTCCACCGGGCCCGCAACATCGTGCTGGGCACCGGTCTGCGCCCCTTCATGCCGGACGGTGTCGAACGCACCGAGCGCGTCTGGCACAACTCGGATCTGCTGACGAAGGTCGACGGCTTGGACGGCGGCGCCCCCTCCCGATTCATCGTCGTCGGCGCAGGGCAGAGTGCCGCCGAGAACGTCGCCTACCTGCACCGCCGTTTTCCGGAGGCCGAGGTCTGCGCCGTCTTCTCCCGCTACGGGTACAGCCCCGCCGACGACAGCGGCTTCGCCAACCGGATCTTCGACCCGGATGCCGTGGGCGAGTTCTTCGCCGCGCCGGAGGACGTCAAGCACCGGCTCATGGACTACCACGGCAACACCAACTACTCCGTGGTGGACATCGACCTGATCGACGACCTGTACCGGCGGATGTACCGGGAGAAGGTGCTGGGCACCGAGCGCCTCCGCTTCCTCAACGTCTCCCGGCTGGCGGCCCTCCGGGAGACCTCGGCGGGCGTTCGCGTGACCGTGCGGTCCCTCGTCACCGGTGAAGAGACCCCGCTGGACGCCGACGTCGTGGTCTTCGCGACCGGGTACCGTCCCGCAGACCCCCTCGGCCTGCTCGGTGAAGCCGCCGGGCGGTGCCTGCGTGACGGCGAGGGGCGCGTCCGGGTCCGGCGCGACTACCGCATCGCGACGGACCCCGCACTGCGCTGCGGGATCTACGTGCAGGGCGGGACGGAGCACACCCACGGCATCACCTCGTCCCTGCTGTCCAACACCGCCGTCCGGGTGGGCGAGATCCTCGACTCGCTCCTCGGGCGCGGTCCGCAATCCGCTTCCGGCCAGGCCCGTACGGTCTCCGGGGCGCCGGCGGTGCGGCTGCCCGCCGACCGGCGCCGATTCCACTGACTCCAGTCCACCGGCGGACGGAAGGGATGGGGTAGGGCGACATGGGCGTGATGGCACTGGAACGTCCCCTGTCCACGGGCACGACACAGGCGCGCAGGCGGAGGGTCGCCGGCTCGGTCACGCTCGCGGTGATCCTGCTGATCGCGATGGCCGTGTCACTGGGCGTCGGTGCGCGCGGGCTCAGTCCCTCCGAGGTCTGGTACGGACTGTCGGCCGGGCCGAGCGCCGACCACCGGCTGACCGAGATCCAGCTCATCGTGCGGACGGTACGGCTCCCGCGCACGGTGCTCGCCACCGCGGCCGGAGTGGCCCTGGGGGTGGGCGGGGCGCTCATCCAGGGCTACACGCGCAACCCGATCGCCGACACCGGCCTGCTGGGCGTGAACGCGGGTGCCTCGTTCGCCGTGGTCTCGGTGATCGCCGTCCTCGGCTTCGCGAACCCTTTCCAGTACGTCTGGTTCGCCTTCGCCGGGGCCGTGGTCGCGGGCGTCCTGGTGTTCGGGCTGGCCGGCATCGGCCGAGGGGCCGGCAACCCGCTGACCCTCGCACTGGCCGGACAGGGGGTCACCGTGTTCCTCGCCGCGATGACGACGGCGGTCGCGCTGTCCGACAAGGCGTCACTGAACGCGCTGCGCTTCTGGAACGCGGGCTCGGTGGCCGGCGTCGGATTCGGCGTCATCAGGCCGGTGACCGCCTTCATCGGGGCCGGGCTGGTGCTGGCAGCGGCCACGCTGCCCGCCCTCAACCTGCTCAACCTGGGCGACGACGTGGCGCGGGGCCTGGGCGTCAACACCGCCCTCCACCGGACCCTCGGCATCATCGCCATCACCCTGCTGGCGGGGGCCGCGACGGCGGCGTGCGGCTCCATCGCGTTCCTCGGGCTCATGGTGGCCCACCTGGCCCGCTACCTGACCGGGCCGGACTACCGCTGGCTCGTGCCGTACGCGGGTCTCCTCGGTGCCGTCGTCCTGCTGGTCTGCGACATGGCCGGACGACTGCTGGTGCGGCCGGGCGAGCTGGACGCCGGTGTCGTCGTGGCGCTCCTCGGCGCCCCCTTCTTCGCGGTCCTGGTGTGGCGCGGGAAGTTCACGGGCGCATGACCGGGCCCGGCATGGACGTCGCCGACCCGCACCGGCCGCGGGAGAAGCCTCCGCTGGCACCGGGTGTGCGGCTCGGCGGGATGTCGTTCGTCTGGCGGCCCTGGCTGGTCTGCGTCACACTCCTGCTGGCGGCGGCGACCTTCCTCGCCTGCTGCGTGTCCATCGGCGTCGGGGACTTCCCCATCGCGCTGCCCCGGGTGATCTCCACGGTCCTGGGCCGGGGCGAGCCGGTCGACGAATTCGTGATCATGGACCTTCGGATGCCCCGGGCCCTGGCCGGCTGCGTCGTGGGAGTCGCCCTGGGCGTGTCGGGGGCGATCACCCAGTCCATCGCGCGCAACCCGCTGGCCAGCCCCGACATCCTCGGGATCACCTGGGGCGCCGGCGCGGTCGCGGTGTTCCTGGTCACGGTGTCGGGCGGGAGCGCCACGGCCGTCGTCAACTCCGTGGGGCTGTCCGGTGCAGCTCTCGCGGGTGGTCTGGGCACGGGGCTCCTCGTGTACGTGCTGGCCTGGCGGCGCGGGATCGACGGCTTCCGGCTCGTCCTCATCGGCCTGTCCGTGAGCGCGGTGATGGAGGCCGTCACGACCTGGCTGCTGGTGACCGCCGACATCAGAGACGTGGCCCGGGCGCAGGCCTGGTTGATCGGCTCCCTGGACAGCCGTTCCTGGGATGACGTGCGGGTGGCGCTCTGGTGCACGCTCGCGCTGGTGGCCGTCGTGGCGTCGGCCTCGTTCCAGTTCAAGCCGCTGCATCTCGGCGACGACGTGGCCACGGGCCTGGGCGTCCGCCGTACGCTCGTGCGGGCCGTCCTGCTGCTGTGCGCGGTGCTGCTGGCCGGGGTCGCGGTGAGCGCGGCCGGGCCCGTCTCCTTCGTCGCGCTGGTGGCACCGCAGGTGGCGATGCGCCTGACGAGGTGTCCGACACCGCCGATGGCGGCCTCCGGGCTGACCGGGGCCCTGCTGCTGACCGGCGCGGACCTGGTCGCGCGTACGGCGCTGCCGATCACCCTGCCGGTCGGGGTGGTCACCGCCGCGATCGGCGGTCCCTTCCTCGTGTACCTCCTGGTACGGGCCAATCTTCGTTGATCGACACATGTTCGGGCAGGCACGGACCGAGGGGGAGGCGTGGCCGAGGAACACGGCGCCGGGGGCGCGGCCGGGAGCGCGGCCAGGGGTGCGGCCGAGGGCGCGGACACCGCGCGGCTGGTGGCCAGGGGAGTGACGGTCGGGTATGGGGGCCGGGTCGTCATCGACGACCTCGACGTGGCCGTCCCGCCCCGGGTGATCACCACGATCATCGGGGCCAACGGGTGCGGCAAATCGACCCTGTTGCGGACCCTGGCGCGGCTGCTCAGGCCTACCCGGGGGGTCGTCGTCCTGGACGGCGACGACATCGCGCGGCTCCGGACCAGGGACGTGGCCAGGAAGCTCGGCCTGCTGCCGCAGGCCCCGGTGGCGCCGGAGGGGCTCACCGTGGCCGACCTGGTCGCCAGGGGCCGGCATCCGCACCAGAGCTGGCTGCGGCAGTGGTCGTCGGACGACGCCGACGTGGTGGAGCGCGCGCTCGCCATGACGGGGGTGTCCGATCTGGCAGACCGCCCGGTCGATTCCCTGTCCGGAGGCCAGCGCCAGCGGGTGTGGATCTCCATGACGCTGGCCCAGGGCACCGACCTGCTGCTGCTCGACGAGCCGACCACCTACCTGGACCTGGCGCACGCCGTCGACGTGCTCGATCTGGTGGACGACCTCCACGAGTCCGGATGCACGGTCGTCCTGGTGCTGCACGACCTGAATCTGGCCGTCCGTTACAGCGACCACCTCGTCGTGATGAAGGCGGGAACGATCCTGGCGCAGGGCCACCCGCGTGAGGTGATCACCGCCGGTCTGCTCCGGGAGGCCTTCGGACTGCGGGCCAGGGTGATCGACGACCCGGTGGGGGGCGGGCCCCTCGTCGTGCCGATCGGCCGCACCCATGTGACGCCGGATCAGGCGGACAAAGATTCGGTTCAAGTAAGGCTAGGCTAGCCTCACTTGAGGGCGATATCGTGTGCCTGCCCTCGGGCCGGGGTGCCATGGACAGCACGAAAGCAAGGGATTGCGGATGCTTCTCCATCGAACGACTCGTACCAGTCCCCGGGCACGGGCCGCCGCGGCCGTGTCCGCCGCGGCGCTCGGAGCCGGCCTCCTGGCCGGCTGCGGATCCGGCCCGGCGGACCCGGCCGCACGGAGCGGCCCTGACACCCCGGCCACCGAAGCCGGCACCTTCCCGGTCACCGTGGAGCACGCCTTCGGATCCACGCGGATCGACAGGGCCCCGAAGCGCGTCGTCTCCGTCGGCTACACCGACGACCAGGCCGTCCTCGCCCTCGGGATCAAGCCGGTGGGCATGGTCGACCAGTACCCCAACCCGCCCGGCACGAGTCCCGACCTCAACACCCAGTGGCCCTGGACGAAGGCCAAGTGGGGCGACACCCGCCCCGATGTCGTCATGAACAACGGCGACGCCGGCCCGAACTACGAGAAGATCGCCGCACTGCGGCCGGATCTGATCATCGCCGTCTACTCCGAGATCGACCGGGCCTCCTACGAGAAGCTCACCAGGATCGCACCGACGGTGGGCCGGACCAGGGCCGAGAAGGAGCCCTTCAGCGCCCCCTGGCAGGACAACGCCGTCCACATCGCCAAGGCCCTCGGCCAGGAGGCCAGGGGAACCGAACTGGTCAAGGGCATCCAGGACAAGCTCGACGCGGCCAGGAAGGCGCACCCGGAGTTCGCGCACCAGACCGCCGTCGCACTGTCCTGGTACAAGGACTCGGTCGCCCCCTTCACCACCACCGACGTGCGCGGCCGACTCGTGACGGGCATCGGCTACCAGGGCCAGGCCGAGATCGACAAGATCGCCGACGGCAGGTTCTACACCACGCTCTCCCCAGAGCGCATGGACCTCGTCGACGTCGACCGGATCTTCGTCATCGCCGACCGGGCGGACCAGGAAGCGCTGAAGAAGTCCGAGCTCTTCACCCACCTGAACGCGGTCCGCAACGGCCGGGTCTCCTACCTCCTGGACAGCGAGGGCCCGGCCGTCGGCGCGGCCATGTCCCAGGGCACCCTGCTCTCCCTGCCCTACGCGATCGACGAACTCGTCACGTCGGCCGGCTGACGGTGGGCGCCCCGGACACCTTCGCCGCCCCGGTCGCCCTGCGCACCACGACCGGACGGGAGGCCGCCCGCTGGGTGGCCGCACACTGCCGCGAGGTGCCCTGGCTGACGGCCGCCACCGTCCTGACGACAGTGGCCGGGGCGGCGCTCCAGGTGCTCCCGCTGCTGCTGCTCGGCCGGGTCGTCGACGGGGTGGTCGCGGGCGGACCGCGCTCGGTCTTGGTCACCACGGGCGCGCTGATGGCAGCCGCCGCGCTCCTCGGCGCCGCCGCCACCGGCCTGTCCACCCACCTGGTCGGGCGGCTCGGCGCGGGTCTCCTCGCCCGCCTGCGGGAAGGCGCCGTCCGGGCGGTGCTGGGGATGCCGAGCGCCCGGATCGAACAGGTCGGCCGGGGCGACGTGCTGTCCCGTGTCGGCGACGACGTCGCCGTCCTGTCCCGGGGCATCCGCACGGCCGTTCCCACCGTGTTCTCGGCGGGCGTACTGGTCGTCATCGCCACGCTCGGCATGTTCGGCCTCGACTGGCGGCTCGGTCTGGCCGGAGCCGGGGCGCTGCCCGCGTACGCGCTGGCCCTGCGCTGGTACCTGCCCCGCTCCGCCCCGCTCTACCGGCGGCAGCGGGCGGTCCAGGCGGACCGCGCACAGGCGCTCATCAGCGGGCTGAACGGGATCGACACGGTCCGCGCCTACCGCCTGGAGGACGCCTTCCGGGAGAAGGTCACCACCGAGTCGTGGCGGGTCCGCGAGCTCGGCATCGAGGTCTTCCGGCTCTTCGGCCGGTTCGTCGGCCGGGAGAACCGTGCCGAGTACATCGGACTCGTCCTCATCATCGTGACCGGGTACGCCCTGCTGGAGGCCGGGGCCGCGACCCTCGGCGAGGTGTCGGCCGCCCCGCTGCTCTTCCACCGGCTCTTCACCCCGCTGGGATCCATCATGTTCACCTTCGACGAGGCGCAGAAGTCGGGCGCGAGCTTGACCCGGCTGGTCGGGGTGCTCGGGGAGGACGCCGAGGACCGGCTCGTCGGCGTCCCGGCCGACGCCCCGGCGGCCGACGCGGCGTATCCGGTCACCGTGAAGGGCCTGACCTTCGGCTACCCCGGCTCCGAGCAGCCCGTCCTGCGCGACGTCGACCTGGCCATCCCGGCCGGCGGTTCCCTCGCCCTCGTGGGGGCGACGGGCGCCGGCAAGTCGACCCTGGCCGCGCTGGTCGCCGGCATCGGGACCCCGCAGGCCGGATCAGTGTGCATCGGCGGGACCGACCTCGCCGGCCTCGACGAGGCCGGCGCGCGCGCCCTGGTGAGCATCCTGACGCAGGAGACGCACGTGTTCTGCGGCCCGCTCGCCGACGACCTGCGGCTCGCCGCACCGGAGGCGACCGACCACGAACTGGCGGACGCCCTGCGCACGGTCGGCGCCGACGGCTGGGTGGACGCCCTGCCCGACGGCCCGAACACCCCGGTCGGGGAGGGCGGCGAACGCCTGGACGCCACCAAAGTCGCCCAGATCGCGCTCGCCCGGCTGGTCCTGGCCCGCTCGCCCGTGGTGGTGCTCGACGAGTCCACCGCCGAGGCCGGCAGCGAAGGAGCGGCCGGGTTGGAGCGGGCCGTGCTCGCCGCGTGCGCCGGCCGCACCACGCTGCTCGTCGCGCACCGGCTGACACAGGCCATGGCGGCGGACCGGATCGCCGTCCTCGACGCGGGCCGCGTCGTGGAGCACGGCACACACGAGGAACTGGTGGCCCTGGGCGGCCGGTACGCGCACCTGTGGCGTGCCTGGCGCGAGGGAAGCCGGAACACGGCCTGGGCCCGGCCCACCCGGTCCGGGTGGGCCGACCCGCGGACACCGAAGGAGCGTTGAGTCGTCGATGAAGGAACCGATCGCTCGTCTCGTACGGCTGTCCCCCACGCGCCTGGCCGCAGTACGCCGCAGAGCGGGCGACTACTGCGACCGGACCATCGCCTCGGCGTGCTCGGTCGGGCTGGCCTACTGGGCGACGGGCCGCAGCCCCGACGGCGTGGAACTCACGCCCTCCACCGCCTTCACCGACGTCCTCGGATGGGTCGACGGCGGCGGCCCCGGCGCGCCCGGCTGGGAGGTCGGCGCGGACGCCCGCAGCATCACCCTCCCGCAAGGCGTCCCGCCGGCCGAGGCACAGCTCGCCCTCGACGACCTGGCCGACTTCCCCGACCGGCCCCTCGGCACCATCGCCCCCTCCAGCGCGGCGGCGCGCATCGAGACCCTGGCCGAGTGGAACGACACCGGCGCGGACCGGATCCGCCCGACCGTCGTGCAGCTGTTCCTGGAGCAGGCCCGCTCCCGCCCCGACGCCGTCGCCGTCGTCGACGAGCACCGGAGCCTGACGTACCGCCGGGTCGCCGAGCTCTCCGGACAGTTGGCCCACCACCTCCTCGACCGCGGCGTCACAGCCGAACAGGTCGTCGGCATCTCGCTGGCGCGCTCCGCGGACATGGTCGTCGGGCTCCTCGGCGTGCTCCGGGCGGGCGCCGCATTCGTACCGCTCGACCCGCAGTGGCCCGCCGCGCGCAGGGCCGCCGTCATCGAGGACGCGGGTGTCGTGCTCCAGCTCAACGGTTCGGGCGAGCACGATCCGGGCGAACCCGCCGCCGTGGCCGTGGGCCTCGGCGACTGGCGCCACGGGTGCCACCCCGTCGGGGATCCGGGCGTCACCACACCCGGGGACGCCCTCGCCTACGTGATCTTCACCTCCGGTTCCACCGGCCGGCCCAAGGGAGCGATGATCCGGCACGAGGCGATCAGCGAGCGCCTGCTGTGGCAGGCCGGGGAGGTCCTCGGCCTCGGCCGCGACGACGCGGCGCTGTTCAAGGCACCCCTGTCCTTCGACATCTCCATCAACGAGATCTTCCTGCCGCTGGTGTCCGGCGGCCGGCTGGTCGTCCTGCGGCCCGGCGGCGAACGCGACCCGCACCACCTGCTCGGTGTGGTCGCCGACCAGCGCGTGACCTTCACCTACCTGGTGCCGTCGATGCTGGACGTGCTGCTGGAGATCACGGGCGACTCCGGCCGGCTCGACAGCCTCCGGCACGTCTGGTGCGGCGGCGAGGTCCTGACCCCGGAACTGTACGAACGCTTCCGCACCCGACTCGACATACCCATGTACCACGGCTACGGCCCGGCCGAGACGACGATCGGTGTCTCCCACGTCATCTACCGGGGTGCCGCGGAACGCCTCTCCACGTCCATCGGCCGGGCCAACCCCAACACCCAGCTCTACGTCCTCGACGGCGAACTGCGCCCGGTCCCGGTCGGCGTCGGCGGCGAACTGTACGTCGGCGGCTTCCTCCTGGGCCGCGGATACGCCGGCGCCCCCGGCCTGACGGCCTCCCGGTTCGTCGCCAACCCCTTCGCCCGGGACGGCTCACGGCTGTACCGGACTGGTGACCTGGCCCGGTACGCGCCGGACGGATCGCTGGACTTCCTCGGCCGGGCCGACCACCAGATCAAGATCCGCGGCATGCGGCTGGAGATCGAGGACGTCGAGGCCGGCCTCGCGGAACATCCGCGGGTGCGCCACAGCTGCGTCGTCGCGCAGCGGAACGCCGCCGGCGGCACCCGCCTCGTCGGCTACGTGATCCCGGCCGCGGGCTGCGAGGACCTGCGGGCGGAGGAGGTCCGGGACTGGGCCACCGAGCACATGGTGGAGCACATGGTGCCCGCCCGCGTCGTCGTCATGGAGGAGTTCCCGCTCACCGCCAACGGCAAGCTCGACCGGGGCGCGCTGCCGGAGCCCGGCGAAGGCCCGGCCCCGCTCGCTCCGCCCGTCACCGAGAACGAGCGCCTGGTCTGCGCGGCGGTCGCGACGCTCCTGCGGCTCGACCGGGTCGGCGTCGACCAGGACTTCTTCCGGCTCGGCGGCGACAGCCTGCTCGCCATCTCGCTGCTCGGCACACTGCGCGGGGCGGGCCTGCACGTCACACCGCGGCAGATCTTCACCCACAGCGTGATCGGGGCGCTGGCCGCGGTGGCGAGCCCCGTCGAGGCTGCCGCCGAGGACCACGACGACGTCGCGACCGGCTCCGTGACGGGCTCGCCCATCGTGCGCTGGCTCGGCGAGACCACCGACGCGGTCGACGGCTTCGTGCAGTCCGTCGTGCTGAACACCCCCGCGGACCTGACCGCCGTCGCCCTCGACACGGTCCTCTCCGCCGTCGTGCAACGCCACGACATGCTGCGGGCCCGACTGGTCCGCGGCGACCGCTGGGGCTTCGACGTCCCGGCCCCCGCGAACCGGGACGCCGCGGGGTGGCAGGAGAGCGACCAGCCGCTCGACGCGTGCGTCGCGCTCGCCACCGGGGCGCTGGACCCGGCGGGCGGCGTCATGCTGCGCGCCGTGTGGCGCCGTGCCGCCCGGCAACTCGTCCTCGTCGCCCACCACGTCGTGGTCGACGGCGTGTCGTGGCGGATCCTGATGGAGGACCTCGCCACCGCGTGGCGGCAGTACGCGTCCGGCGAACCGATCGAACTGCCTCCGGTGGGCACCTCGTTCCGGCGCTGGACCCAATTGTTGGAGCGCGCCGCCTTCGACGAGGACCGCGCCCACTTCGGGCGCGCCCTGCCGGGGCCGGACGCACCCGTGGGCCGGCGCGCGCTCCGCGCGGACGACACCGTCGCCCGGGAGCGCACGACGACCGTCTCGGTCGGCCCCGAGGCCACGGCCGCCCTGCTCGGCGACATCCCCGCGCGATTTCACACGGGCGTCAACGACGTGCTGCTGACCGCGCTCGCGATCACGCTCGCCCGGTGGCGCCGAGACCTGGGCCAGGACCAGACCTTCGCCCACGTCGAACTGGAGGGGCACGGCCGCGAGTCCCGGTTCGTCGCGGACGAAGCCGGCTTCGAACCGGAACTGGCCCGGACCGTGGGCTGGTTCACCACCCTCTACCCGGTCACCGTCGACCCGGGCACGGCGGCCGATCCCGGCGACCCCGGCTACCTGACGGCCGCCCTCAAGGCCGTCAAGGAAGACCTCGCCCGCGTCCCGCGCGGCGGCCTCTCCCACGGCGTCCTGCGCCACCTGTCCGGCGCCCGGTTCGACACACCGGCACCCCAGGTGCTCTTCAACTACCTCGGCCGCCTCGACTCAGGATCAGCACGGGACTGGGAACCGTGCGGAGCCACCCGTCAGTTGGGGGAGACCCGGGACCCGGCGATGCGGCTCCCGCGCGCCCTGGAGTTCAACGCAGCCGCCGAACCGGGCCCGACCGGCGCCCACGAACTCGTCACCACCCTCTCCTGGCCGCAGGGACTGCTCACCGACGAGGACGGCGCGGCCATCGGCGGGTACTTCCAGCAGGCCCTGGCCGCGATCGCGGCGCTCGGCACGGGCGGCCACTCGCCCGGCGACTTCCCCCTTGGCCGCCCTCACCCAGGCCGACGTCGACGAACTGGACGGCCCCGCCCTGCGCGACGTCCTGCCCCTGACGCCGCTCCAGGAAGGCCTGTACTTCCACTCCGTTTTCGACGACGACTCCGCGGGCCGCTACGTCGAGCAGCAACTGCTGACCCTGGAGGGCGAGGCGGACGCCGACCGGCTCGCTGCCGCGGCCACCCGCCTGCTCGCCCTCTTCCCCAACCTCGCCGCCCGCTTCACACCCCTCGCCGACGGCCGCGTGGTTTGCGTGCTCGACGGCGGCCTGCAGGCCCCGTTCACCGTCCTGGACCGGCCCGGCATCACCGACGGGGAGATCCGCGAACACGCCGAACGGGACCGCCGCGCCGGATTCGACCTCGCCACCGGCCCCCTCATGCGTTACACGCTGATCCGGGCCGGAGCCGGCCGGACCATCCTGGTCCAGACCGTGCACCACATCATTGCCGACGGCTGGTCGGTGCCGCCGATGCTCCGCGCGCTGCTCGCCGAATACCACGCACCGGGCACCGTGCACCCCGTCGGCGCCTTCACCGACTACCTGCGCCGGCTCGCCGCGCGCGACGACGGCGAGAGCGACCGGGTATGGCGCGAACAGCTCGCCGATCTGCCCGGCCCCTCGCTGGTCGCCGACGGACACCTGCCGTCGGACCGGTTCGCCGACACGGCCGTGGACGCGGACGACGGTCTCGACGAGGCGGTCCGCTCGGCCGGCGTGCCGCTGAGCGTTGCCGTGCACTGCGCCTGGGCGGTGACCCTCGGCGGCCTCCTGCACGGCCGGGACGTCGTCTTCGGGTCCACGGTGTCGGGGCGCGACGCGGACGTCCCCGGTATCGAGAACATGGTCGGCCTCTTCATCAACACCGTTCCCGTCCGCGCCCGATGGACCGCCGCCACCACCGCCCGCGAGCTGCTCGCCTCGGTCCGCGAGCACCAGGGCGCCGTCCTGCACCATCAGCACGTCTCACTCGCTCGCATCAGCCGCCACGTCGGTGCAGGCCCGCTGTTCGACACCCTGGTGGTCTTCGACATCGAGGCCGACACCGCCGCCCTACGGGTGCCCGGGTGCCCGCTGTCCATCACCGGCGTGGTGAACGAGGGCGCCCCGCACTATCCGCTGACCCTCGTGGTGGAGCGGGCGCCCGACGGCCGGACCCGCTTCAACCTGATCCACGACGGCGCGCTCCTGCGGGAGGAGGGCGCCCGCGCGATCCTGTCCGACTTCACCCACACCCTCACCGGCCTCCTCACCCGTCCGGACGCCCCGGTCGACGGCCCGGCACCCGGCCTCACCCGGCACCCGGCCCCCGTCGCGCGGGCCGCGGCGACCACACTGGACGCCCTCTTCGACGCCGCCGTCCGCCGGAACCCGGACGCCACGGCCGTCACCCAGTGCGCCCTCGACGGCGGCACCCGCTCGCTGACCTACGGCGCACTGTCCTCCGCACGCGACGCACTGGCCGCCACCCTGCGCGCCGCCGGCGTCGGACCGGGGGAGCGCGTCGCCGTCGCCGTCCCACGCTCCGTGGAGCAGGTCGCCGCCTTGGTGGCCGTCGTCACCGCGGGCGGCGCCTACGTACCCCTGGACCTGGCCCACCCGGACGTCCGGCTGGAGTACGTCCTCGCCGACACCGCTCCACGGGTGGTCCTCGCCGCCCCGGGGCAACGGGACCGCCTGGCCCGGCTGGTGGCCCGGGCGGAACTCGCCGCCCGCGTGCTCGTCCAGGGGGAGCCGCTGCCGCAGGACCCCGCGGCACCCGCCGCACCGGCACCCCCTCCCGGCCCGCACGATCCCGCGTACGTCATCCACACCTCCGGCTCCACCGGCCGGCCCAAGGGCGTCGTGGTCCCGCACTCCAGCGTGGTGGCCCTGCTCGCCAACACCCGCCCCGCCATGGATTTCGGGCCTCGCGACGTGTGGGTGCAGTTCCACTCCTATTCCTTCGACTTCGCGGTCTGGGAGCTGTGGGGCGCCCTGGCGCACGGCGGTGAGCTGCTGGTGCCCGACTACGCGCTGACCCGCTCCCCGGTCGACTTCCACCGGCTGGTGCGCGAACGCGCCGTCACCGTGCTCAACCAGACCCCCTCCGCCTTCTACCAGTTCATCGAGGCCGACCGGCACTCCGGTGAGCCGCTGCCCGCACTGCGCCGCATCGTCCTCGGGGGCGAGGCGCTGGACCTCGGGCGGCTGCTGGGCTGGGTTGAACGGCACGGCACCGCCTCGCCCGAGCTGGTCAACATGTACGGCATCACCGAGACCACCGTGCACGTCACCCACCGGGCCCTGACCGACCGGGACTTCGAGCGCAGCGGCCGAGCCGTCCCGATCGGCTGCCCGATCCCCGGCCTGACCGTCCGTCTCCTCGACGACCGGCTCCGGCCGGTGCCGCCGGGCCGGGTCGGCGCCGTCTACGTCGCGGGCGGCCAGCTCTCGCTGGGCTATCTGGGCCGCCCCGGTCTCACCGCGGGCCGGTTCGTGGCCGACCCGTTCGCGGGCGACGGCTCCCGCATGTACCACACGGGCGATCTCGCCCGCCGCACCCTCGACGGGGACCTGGAGTTCACCGGCCGTGCCGACGACCAGGTCCAGCTCAAGGGCTTCCGGATCGAGCCGGCCGAGGTGGAGGCCGTGATCAGGGAACTCGACGGCGTCGTCGACGCGGTCGTCACCGTCGCCGACAGCGGTGACCATCTCGTCGCGCACGTTGTCGGCCGGCCGCCGGGCGACCTCCCCGGTCTGCTGGCCCCGAGGCTGCCCGCGCACATGGTGCCCGCGAGGGTGCTGCCCGTCGACGCCCTGCCGTTGACGGCCAACGGCAAGTTGGACCGCAGGGCCCTCACCGAGTGGGCGGCCCGGGCCGAACGGGCCCACGCCGCCCACGCCGCCGACGCGGCGCGCAAGGCGCCCGCGACGGGCGCCGACACTGCACTCGCGGTCCTCGTCGGCATCTTCACCGACACGCTGCCCGGCACCGCCGCGGACGCCGACTGCGACTTCTTCCGCGCCGGCGGTGACAGCATCCTCGCCATCACCGTCGTCAACCGGGCCCGGGCCCGCGGCCTCACGATCGCACCGCGGGACGTGTTCCTGCTCAGGACCCCGCGCGCTCTCGCCGCACACCTGGCGGCGGCCACCCCGCACGGCGCGGCACCGCTACCCCCCACCGGGCCCGCCGCTCCCGAGGACGGCCCGCTGACCGTGACCCCGATCGTCCTGCGCCAGCGTAGTCTGGGCGGCTCGCTCGCCCGTTTCGCCCAGGCCAGGGCGGTGACGGCCGCCGAGGGCGCCGGACTCACCGACGTCGAGCGCGCCGCGAACGCCGTCGTGGCCGCCCACCCGGCCCTGCGGCTGCGCCTGCGCGTCGAGCACGGCGTCTGGTCCCTGCGCATCGGACCACCCCGCCGGGTGACCGTCGTCCGCGCGGACACCACCGACCCGTCGGCCGCGGCCGACGAGGCCGCCGGACGTCTCGATCCCGAGACGGGGGAAGTCGTCGCGTTCGCTTGGCTGGAGGCGACCCGCACCCTCGTGGTCGCCGTGCACCACCTCGCCGTCGACACGGTGTCCTGGCTGATCCTGCTGGACGACCTGGACGCGGCCCTGCGCGCAGCCCCCGTGCCGCCGGCGACCACGTCGTACGCCGCGTACGCGCGAGCGCTGGCCGACCCGTCGGCCCACCCGGACCACGACGGCCTCGGGCACTGGATCGGCACGCTCCGGGCGCCCGCGCTGCTGCCCGCCGTCCGGGCGACGCGCGACACGACCGTCGTGCTCCCGCCCGGCATCGGCGACCTCGTCACCCGCACCGCGCCCGCTGCGCTCGGCGTGGGCCTCACCGAGCTGCTGTGCGGGGCGCTGCGCACCGCACTGACCCGCATCCAGCCCGTACCCACCGACCTCGCGGTCGACCTGGAGCGGCACGGCCGGGACCCGGTACTGCCCCATCACGACTACACCCGCACCGTCGGCTGGTTCACCTCCGTCGCACCCGTACGCCTCTCCGCGCACACCGATCCCGTGGCGGCGGCCCGCGAGATCGCCGCACGGCGCCCGGACGAGCGCGCCCACCGCGCCTACGGCCGGCTCCGCCACCTCGACCCGCAGACGGCCCCCCTGCTGGACACCCACCCACAGGTGCTGTTCAACTACCTCGGCCGGGGCGCCGAGTCACAGGCCCTGCACATCACCGGCGGCGACCGGAGCACCCCCTACGCCGTCGAGGTCAACGCCTGGACGGACGCGGCCACCGGGAGCCTGCACGCCGCCTTCACCCTCGCCGAGGGCGTCCCCGACGCAATCACCGGGTACTGGCGGGACGCACTGGAACGCATCGCGCAGGCCACCACGACCGCAGAGCGCACCGCGCCGGTCACCCCGCTCCAGCGCGGCCTGTTCTTCCAGGCCCAGCTGGCCGGACCGGCCGGACAGTACGTCGCGCAGAGCTGGTTCACCTTCGACCGGCGCCTGGACACCGGCGCCCTGGCCGAGGCGATGGCCTGGGTGCTCGCACGCCACCCGGCGGTGGGCGCCGGTTTCGCCACCGACGAGGACGGCAGCGCCGTGCAGGTCCTTGCGGCCGGGCGCCGCCTCGGCGTCCGCACGGTGGACCTCACGACGGACGCCGAGGTCGAGGACCTGCTCACCCGCGACCGCGCCGCCGGATTCGACACGGGTCGGCCGCCGCTGATCCGGCTCACCGTGGTACGCCGCCCCGACGGTCGCGACGGCCTGCTGCTCAGCTACCACCTGTTGCTGTGGGACGGCTGGTCCCGGGAGATCGTGCTCCGCGACCTCTTCGCCGCCTACGAAGCCGCCGTCGGGGGCGGGCTGACGGCACCCGCCCCGGCCTCCCCGAGCTTCGAGGACCACGCCCGGGCGCTCGCCGCCCGGGACTCCGCGCCGGCGCAGCTGTTCTGGGCACGGCACCTGACCGGCCTGTCCGGCCCGACGCTGCTGGCCGGACCGGCCCCGGCCCCTGCAGACGGCCCGCCGCGTACCCTCGTGCACACGCTCGGCGCGGATCGCTCCCAGCTGCTGCGGGACGCGGCCCGCGGCCACGGGGTCACCCTGAACTCCCTGCTGACCGGCGCCTTCGGCCTCCTGCTGGGCGCCCGGACGGGCCGTGGCGACGCCGTGTTCGGCGTGACCGTCTCCGGCCGGGAGGGAGAGGGCCGGTCCGGCATCGTCGGCGTCCTGCTCAACACCGTGCCCCTGTGGACACGGCCGCGGCCGGACGACACCGTCGCCGCCTACCTCGCGGCCGTGCAGGCGTCCCGGGTCGAGGCGATGGAGCACGAGCACATCGGGCTGGGGGAGATCCAGCGGGCCGCCGGACACGACACGCTCTTCGACAACCTGTTCGTGCTCCAGAACTTCCTGGACCTGGAAGCCCTCGCCGAGATGAACGCCCGCCACGGCATCACCGCCGTACGCGCCGACGACTCCACGCACTACCCGTTCACCTGGGTGGTCACCCCCGGTGAACGCATCGCGGTCAAACTGGAGTACCGCCACCACGACACCCCGGCGGCCCGGCAGCTCCTGGACGACTACCTGCGCCTGCTCGACGACCTCGCCCGGAGCAGGGGACCGGTGGGCGCCCTGCGCGGCCCCGGGCCGTGGCCGGTGCCGGCGGAGCGCACCGACATCGGCACGGACACCGTCGTCGACCGGTTCGACCGGGCGGCGGACCGCGCCCCCGACCGGACCGCCCTCGTCGCCCGCGGACACGTCATGACCTTCGCCGACCTCCGCGACCGCAGCCGTGCCGTCGCGGGCGTACTCGCCGCCCGCGGCATCGGCCCCGAGGCGACCGTGGGCCTCGCCGTGCCGCGCTCCACCGACGCGATCGTGGCACTGTTCGCCGTATTGCGCACCGGCGCCGCGTACGTGCCGCTGGAGCTGGACCACCCGGACGAGCGGATCGCCGCGATCGTCGCGGACGCCCGCCCGGAGGTGATCCTCACCGTCGCCGCGGTGTCACCCCGGTTGGACCGGCTGCCCGGCGAACTGATCGAGCTGGACCGGCCCCTGCCCGAGACCGAGCCCTTCACGACCTTCACCCCCGACGACCCGCACCGGCTGCGGCACGCCGCCTACACCATCTACACCTCCGGATCGACCGGCAGGCCCAAGGGCGTGGTGACTGCATACGCGGGCCTGACCAACATGCTGATCAACCACCAGCGCCGCATCTTCGAGCCGGTGCTGGCGGAGCACGGCCACCGGGTCTTCCGGATCGCGCACACCGTGTCCTTCGCCTTCGACATGTCCTGGGAGGAACTGCTGTGGCTCGCTGACGGACACGAGGTGCACGTCTGCGACGAGGAACTGCGGCGCGACGCCCCCCGGCTGGCCGAGTACTGCGCCGACCACGGCATCGACGTCGTCAACGTGACCCCGACCTACGCCCTGCAACTGGTGGCCGAGGGACTGCTCGACGACCCCGACCGGCGGCCCGCCCTCGTCCTGCTGGGCGGCGAAGCCGTCACGCCCGCTCTGTGGCGCCGGCTCGCCGAGACCGAGGGCACCGCCGGCTACAACCTGTACGGCCCGACCGAGTACACCATCAACACCCTCGGCGTCGGCACCTTCGAGTGCGCGGACCCGGTGGTGGGCGTGGCCGTCGACAACACCGACGCGTACGTCCTGGACCCGTGGCTGCGCCCGCTGCCGGACGGGGTTCCAGGCGAGCTGTACGTGGCGGGCATCGGCATCGCGCGCGGCTACCTCGGGCAGGCCGCCCTGACCGCGCACCGGTTCGTCGCCTGCCCGTTCGGCGCGCCCGGCGAGCGCATGTACCGCACCGGAGACCTGGTGGTGCGCCGGTCCGACGGCAACCTGGCGTACCTTGGCCGCACCGACCGGCAGGTCAAGATCCGCGGGCACCGCGTCGAACCGGGTGAGGTGGAGGCCGCGTTCGCGGCGCACCCGCGGGTCCGGTTCGCCGCCGCGGTCGCCCAGTCCGATCCGCAGGTCGACGGCGCCCACCGGCTGGCGGCCTACCTCGTACTGGACGGCGACGCCGACCTCGCGACGGTGGCCGCCGAAGTGGCCCCCGCCCTGCCGGACTTCCTGCGCCCGACGCACTACGCCCAAGTCGACGCCATCCCGCTGACGGTGAACGGCAAGGCCGACACCGGGGCGCTGCCGGAGGCCAGTCCGCTGGGAACGCTGACCACGGCGGGCGAGCGCCGCCCCCGGACCGGGACGGAGACGGCCGTCTGCGCGCTCTTCGCCGAGGCGCTGGACCTGGAGGACGACGAGGTGAGCGCGGTCGGCGACTTCGTGGCCCTCGGCGGGCACTCGATGCTGGCGGTCCGGCTGATCGGCCTGCTCCGCCGGGAGTACGGTCCAGTGATCACGATCCGTGACCTGTTCACCCTGCGCACCCCGGAAGCGATTGCCCGCCACCTCGATGACGATTCCTGACCCGCAGCGGCCCCGCTCGGGGTCCGACATCCTGCGCATCGCGCTGCGCCGCAACGTCGGCGCCATGGCCCGGGGCACCGTCCTCATGGGCCTCTACCAGGCCGGCGAGACCGCCTTCCCCATCGCCCTCGGCCTGATCGTCGAGCACACGATGCGGGACCGCGGCCCCGGAGCACTGGTCCTGTCGATCGCCGCACTGGCGGTGATCATCACGACGGTGTCGCTGTCGTGGCGCTTCGGCATGCGCATCCTGCAGAAGGCCAACACCACGGAGGCGCACCGCTGGCGGGTGCGGGTCGCGGACTGCGGCCTCCAGCCCGTGGCCGGGGACGCCGGCCTCAGGTCCGGCGAGGTGCTCACGATCGCCACCGAGGACGCCGACCAGACCGCCGACATCATCGAGGTCGTGCCCCTGCTGATCAGCTCGCTGGTCGCGGTGCTCGTCGCCGCCGTCGCGTTGGGGCTCGCCGATCCCGGGCTCGGGCTCCTGGTGATCGTCGGCACCGTGACGATCCTGTCGGTCCTGTCGGTGATGTCCCGGCGGATCGGCTGCAGTACCCGCGAGCAGCAGGCCCGGGTGGCCCGGGCGGGGGCGAAGGTCGCCGACCTGATCACGGGCCTGCGCCCGCTGCACGGCTTCGGCGGCAACCATGCGGCCTTCCGCTCGTACCGGAAGGTCAGCGCCGAGGCGAAGCACCAGGCGGTCACGGTGGCCGGGGTGAACGGCGTGTACGCGGGCACGGCCGCGGCCCTCAACGCCGCCCTGGCCGTCGCCGTGACCCTGACGGCCGGCGGGCTGGCCTTCGACGGCCGCATCACCCTCGGCGAGCTCGTGATGGCAGTGGGGCTGGCACAGTTCATCATGGAGCCGCTCAGGATGTTCTCGGACATGCCCAAGTACGTGATGACGGCGCGGGCGTCGGCCGAACGCATGGCGCTGGTGCTGACCGCGCCCCCAGTTGCGGTACCGGGGGCGCGGCGCCCGGCCGCCGACGGCGGCCTGGAGGTCGACGGCATCCGTCACGGGGCCCTGCACGGCCTGACGTTCCGCGTCCCGGCGGGCGCGTTCGTGGCGATCGCCGCCTACCAGCCGCGCGCCGCCGCAGATCTCGCCGACGTCCTGGCCGTCAGGGTCCCGCCCCGTGCCTACGAGGGCACGGTGCGGCTCGGCGGCCAAGAGCTCGCCGGGCTGTCGGTGGAGGCGGTCCGCGAGCACCTGCTGGTGAACCCGTACGACGCGGAGATTTTCGCGGGGACGCTCCGGACGAACATCGACCCGTCCGGTCGCAGCCGGACGGTCCCGGAGGCCGTCGAGGCCTCGGTACTGACCGACGTCGTCGCCCTGCACCGCGAGGGGCTCGACCACGCCGTGCGTGACCGCGGCGCCAACCTCTCCGGCGGGCAGCGCCAGCGGCTGTCCTTGGCCCGGGCGCTGGCCGCCGACACCGACGTCCTCGTCCTCCATGACCCGACGACGGCGGTCGACGCGGTCACCGAGCAGCTCATCGCGCGCAACATCGCGCGGCTGCGCCGGGGCCGGACCACCCTCGTGATCACGAGCAGCCCGGCCCTCCTGGACGCCGCCGACCGGGTCCTGGTCCTGGACGACGGCCGCGTCACGGCCGAGGACACCCACCGCAACCTCCTCGCCACCGACCGGGACTACTGCCGGGCGGTGGCCCGATGATGGGTCGCCGGACGACCGGCGGGCCGCCAGGGCGCCGAGCCGTCAGACGGGCCGGACGGTCGGGGCGCGGATGCCGCCGGGTACCTCCGGGCACCTCTGGGCACCATGACCAACGGTCAGGTACGGCGCGGGCGACCGGAGTCGACGTCCGCCGGATCGTGGTGGTGACCCAGCGCCCACGCGACGTCCCGGACCAGGGCGTGCCGCCAGGAGGCGCGGTCATGGACCGAGGGGGACCGCGACACGCGCACGGTCGCACCGGCGCGGGCGGTCAGGCCCTCCACCAGTGCGCAGTGGGGCAGCATCCGCGTCTCGTGTTCCCCGACGTCGAAGGCGACGCGCAGTCCCGACAGGTCCACGCGCTCGCGCAGGCGCGCCGCGACCGCGCCGCCGAGCGGGCCGGACAGGGGGTCCGGCAGGGCCTCGGCGCCGGGCGCCCACCACAGCGACGGGGACTGGCAGGCGATCCGGGACACCAGGTCCGGGAACTCCAGCGCCGCGTACATCGCGCTCAGCCCGCCGAGGCTCTGTCCGGCGACCACCAGGCCGTCCGGGCGGACGGGCAGGCCCGTCTGCGCGACCAGCGGCAGCAACTCGTCCCGTACCGCCTCCCACAATGCCGGCCGACATCCGAACTCGGCCTCCCGGTCCCTGGTCGGCAGGAAGACGAGGGTGACGGGCGGCATCGCGCCGGCCGTGACCGCCGCGTCGAACGCCGCCATGGCGGGATGCAGGTAGAGCCAGTCGTCCCCGTCGAGCAGCAGCACCACCGGTCCGCCGCCGCCCGCCGGGTGGACCCGTACGGTGCGCCGCCCGCCCAGGCGGGTGCTCGTCCAGCGGACCCGGGTCCGCGGAAGCGGCAGCACCTGGCCGGCGCCGGGGCCGAGGACGGGCCAGTACGGCTGGGCCGGTGCGTCCGGGGTCGCGGCGATGGACCGCTCGCCGCCCGCCCCGATCGGGTTGAGCGGGTCGGCGAAAGCCGCGCCGTCCGAGAGGAACCGGTAGGTGACCCGCAGCCGCGCGGGCATGGGGACCTCCGCGTACCAGCAGTCCGTCTCGCCCCACCGGTCCAGCGCCACCGGCTCCGACCAGCTCTCGAAGCCGATGCTCGCCGGGCAGCCGCGCCACAGGAACAGGGTCGTCCATCCGCCGTCCCGCGCAGGGACGGACGCGGGGGCCCCCGCCGCGGCCCAGAACGCCTCGCAACCCGGTTCGCCCGGCAGTCCGTAGGCGGCGAAGACGTCCTCGGTCCGGCGCATGCGGGCCTCCTTGTGGGCGGCAAGGGGAGGGGCTAGGCTCCACGCAATGAGGTGAGCCTAACCTAATCTTGACGTTCCGGGGAGGCGATGGCCGTGAGCACCAATCCCTTCGACGACGCCGAGGGTCGATTCCTCGTCCTGGTCAACGACGAGGGCCAGCATTCGCTCTGGCCGTCCTTCGCCGACGTGCCCGGCGGGTGGACGGTCGCCCTCGGCGAGGACACCCGAGAGGCGTGCCTGGACTTCGTCGAGGCGAACTGGACCGATCTGCGCCCCCGTTCCCTCGCCCGCTCGATGGATGCCTGACCTCCCCCCGCCTCCGGCATGCCGGAGGCGCCGACCGACCACGTTCCGGGGGCACCACATCATGCTCTGCGCCAGGCTGACCAACGCCCGCTTTCTCACCATGGACCCGGACCGCCCGCTCGCCCGCGAGCTCGGCATCTGGCGGGGCCGCATCGTCGGCCTGGACGAGGCCGTGGCCTCCCTGCCCGCCCGCGAGGTGATCGACCTCCAAGGCGCCACGGTGCTCCCCGGGTTCATCGACTCCCACGTGCACCTGCCCTGGACCGGATTCCGGCAGAACGCCCCCGACATGACGGGCTGCACGCGGATCGATGACGCCCTCGCCGTCGTGGCCGGGGCGGTCGCGGCCAGGAACTCGCCCGGATCCTGGGTGAGCGTCGTCGGCTACGACCAGCGGGCCCTGGGCCGCCACCTGACCGCCGCCGAGCTCGACCAGGTCAGTCAGGGGCACAAGCTGTACGTGCTGCACGACTCGGGGCACGGCTGCGTCGTCAACACCGCCGTCCTGGACCTGCTCGCCGCGGACGTCCCGCACGAGAACGGATTCCTCGTGGAGGCCGCCATGGGGGCCGCCCGCGCGCTGCGGCTTCCGTACTCCCAGGAGGAGCTGGCCGAGTCCATCGGGCGCGCGGCCCGCACCTGTCTGGCCGAGGGCGTCACCGCCTGCGCCGAGGCGGGCATCGGCGGTGCCCTCTTCGGGCACACCCCGGTCGAACTGGGCGCCTACCAACTCGCCAGGGACAAGGGACTGTTGCCGCTGCGGGTTCAGCTGATGGTCTCCGCCGACGTGCTGCGGCCGGTCGGTGCGCACGAAGCCGACGGCATCCCCAGGGCCCTCGACCTCGGCCTGCGCACCGGCTTCGGCGACGACTGGCTGTCCGTGGGGGCCCTCAAGATCTTCACTGACGGCGGGATGATGGCCCGTACCGCCGCCCTGAGCGCCCCGTACGAGGGCATGGGGCACGCGGGCGGGCTGCAGGACGATCCCGAGGTCCTCGCACGGTCCATCGTCGACGGCCACCTCGCCGGCTGGCAGCTCGCCGTGCACGCCATCGGCGACCGCGCGGCCGACGTGGCGCTGGACGCCCTGGAGCACGCCCAGCGCCTGCGACCCAGGCCCGACGCCCGGCATCGCATCGAGCACGCCGGCCTGATCCGCCCCGACCAGCTCCCGCGCTTCGCCCGGCTGGGGCTCAGCGCGGTGGTCCAGCCGCACTTCCTGCGCTGCTTCGGCGACGACTACGCGGCGATCACGGGCGAGGAGCGGGCGCCGTGGCTGTACCGCGGCCGGGGCTTCCTCGACCACGGCATCCCGCTGGTCGGCAGCTCCGACCGCCCGGTGGCGGACGGCTCCCCGCTGCGCGGCGTCCAGTTCATGGTGGAGCGTGCCTCCGGGTCGGGACGTCTGATCGGCCCGGGCGAGGGCATCACCGTCGACGAGGCCCTGTACGCCTACACGGTCGCCGGAGCCCGCGCCTGCCGCTGGGAGGACAGTGCGGGCAGCCTCGCTCCTGGCAAGCGCGCCGACCTGGTGGTGCTGGGGGACGACCCGCGGCACGTCGACGTGTCGCGGATCGGAGGCATCGAGGTGGTGGCCACGTACGTCGACGGCCGGGAGGCCGGCGAGCCGAGGCCGTGACGGGGCCGTGACGGGGCCGGTGGGCCGAGGGCGCGTCAGCAGGGGCGGACCGGCTGGTGGTTGTGGACGAAGCGGGCCGAGACCCAGCCCTTGGAGCCCTGGAGGCGGTACCACACGGGGTTGCCGTCCACCCACCCGCCGCGCGTCTGGCAGTTGAGGAGCACGCGCTGACCCGGGCGCAGCGACTTGACGATGCCCGAGTACACCGTCGGCTTCTGGCGCACGTGGAGCGGTGCGTCCGAGACCACCTCGCCGACCGGATACGCGGCCCGGGGCGCGGCCGAGTCGGGCTCAGCGGCGGTCTGCTGCTGGGCGGCCCAGCTCACGCCGCCCAACGGGCCGAGCGCCAGGCCCGCCACCAGTGCGCACAACACTACGGACTTCTTCATCTCCGGCCCCGTTCTTCGGCGCTGTCGCTTGGGGCATGCCACAACGGACCGCGGCCGGCCGAGGGTGCCCGGTACGACTATCCGCGCGGGGCCGGGCCCGTCCGGGCCGACACGTCCGCCGTTCCCTCCAATGGCCCGCACTGCTGTTTCGGATGCGGGCGGGGGAGCAGACGAGCCATGGCAGCCGGTGTCGCCGGTGCCGTTCCGGCCGGACCGATCCTCTCCCGTCCCGGCCGCCCGCCGCCCCTTTGCAGAGACGAGTCGTCATGGACCACCGGCCCCGCCGCCCCGAGCAGGAACTGACCTGGACGACCGGGATCCACCAGGTCCGGAACCGGTTGCGGTTCCCCCTCCGCGCCACGTTCCACTGGTCCGCCCGTGCCCCACTGGACGTCGAGCTCACCTTCCACCCGGTCGGCGCCGATCCCGTGGCCTGGGTGATCGGCCGTGACCTCCTGGCCAGGGGGCTGCGCACCCTGGCGGGGACGGGGGAGGTGCGGATCCGGCCGACCGCCGGGCCCGACCGCGGGGCACACGTCCTGCTGCGGCTGGGGACGGCGCCGCCGTACGCCCTCTTCGTGCTGAACCGGGCGGGGCTCGCGTCCTGGCTGGAGAGGACGTGGGCGGCCGTCCCGGCCGGCGCGGAGGCGGATCGCCTGGACTGGGAGTTCTTCGAGGGACTGCTCGCGGACCGTTAGACCGGGGTCACCGCTGGGGCAGGACCCCGTCGTGGTCGGGTGCGCCGTCCGCGGAGCCGGTGGCGGGCGGCGGGTCCGGCGGCCCCGCGAGGAAGGCCAGGAGGCCGGAGATCTCGCGGCCCGCCTCCGCCGGGTGGCGGAAGCGCGCACCGGGGGCGATGGCGTAGCGGTTGCGGCGGCCGTCCCGCGTGCGGGTGAGGTACCCGTCCGTCTCCAGATCGGTGACGATGGCCTGCACGGTCCGCTCGGTGAGGTCGCAGCCCGCCGCGATGTCGCGCAGCCGGACACCTGGGTCGCGCGCGATGGCGATCAGGACCCGGGCGTGGTTCGTCAGGAAGGTCCAGTGGTTCCGGCGGGACCCCGTGTGCTCGTTCTCCACCCCGACATTCTTGAGTGGAGACTCGCGAAAAGCAAATCCCGAAAAGTCTTTCCGGTATAACTTGACGTGTGTACGAGCGCCGGGCAGGGTGCAGGGGAGCGGAAGGGGACTTCCGCACCGACCGAGCAACGAGCGAGCAATCGCACAACGCGCCGCAAGCACCTGTGCCCAAGGAGCGAAGACGATGACCACCACGGCCACGACCGAGGCCACGACCGGGGCCACGGCCCCGACCACGCCCCCCACCGCGGCCGCCGCCCCCGACGGCGGCGCCGTGGCCGGACCCGCGCTCAGCGGGCTGCCCGACGTGCCCTGTCCGCGGGAGCTGTCGACCTGCGACGCCCGGCAGCTGACCCGGGTGTTCTTCGAGCGCCTGCGCAGCCTCGAAGAGGGCACCCGCGAGTACCAGTACGTGCGCGGCACGCTGATCGAGATGAACATCTCACTGGTGAACTTCGCCGCACGGCCGTTCCGCGACCGCCCCGGCGGCCCCGAGAACGAGGACATCGTCCAGGTGGGCATCATCGGCCTGATCAAGGCCATCGACCGGTACGACCCCGAGCGCAACATCCAGTTCACCACGCTCGCCATGCCGTACATCACAGGTGAGATCAAGCGCCATTTCCGCGACACCACCTGGGCCGTACGGGTCCCGCGCCGGCTCCAGGAGCAGCGCCTGGTGCTGGCCAGGGCCACCGAGGAACTGACCTCGGAGACGGACCGCGCCCCCACTCCCGGGGAACTCGCCACCCACCTGGGCCTCACCGAGGACGAGGTCCGGGAGGGCCTGCTCGCCGCCAACGGCTACTCCACCCAGTCCCTCGACGCGCCCCAGCAGTCCGACACCGGCCGCACCGGGGCCGCCGCGGGCGGACAGCCCGCCCGCTCCCTGGCCGAGACCGTCGGCGGCCCCGACCCCGCCCTGGAGGCCGTCGAGGACCGGCAGGCCCTGGCACCCCTGCTCGCCGGCCTGGACGAGCGCAGTACCCGCATCCTGGAGCTGCGCTTCGGCCAGGAGATGACCCAGGCGGAGATCGGCGAGGAGGTCGGCCTCTCCCAGATGCACGTCTCCCGTCTGCTCGCCCGCACGCTGGAGAGCCTGCGCGAGGAGATGCTGCACGACTGACCCGCGGTCCGAGGACCCGGGGGGCCGGGCCGGATGTTGCGTCGAGCCCGGCCGCCCCCAACCGTTCCCGAAACCGGACACCGGGGAGTCATGAACAGTTTCCTGCGACTGCTGGCCGTCCTGGGCGGCTCCGTCGTGCTCACCCTCGTACTGAGCCGCCTCACCGACATGCTGTTGCGGCGGGCCGACGCCCGCCACCCCGAGACACCGCTGTGGAACATGCTGCGCCGCTGCGGGCCCTCGGTTCGCGTGCTGCTCTTCACGGCGGTGCTGCGCGGGTCCTACCGCCAGATCGCGTGGCAGCCGCTGCGGGACCACGAGACCGCCGTGGGGCGGACCCTGACGCTCGTCCTGATCGGTGCGGGCGCCTGGTGCGTCGTCGGTGTGGCCTCGGCCGTCGTCGAATCCTCCTACGCCCGCTACGCGTTGGGCACCCGCGACCCCTCGCGGGTGCGCCGGGTCCGTACCCAGGTGACGCTCATCAGAAGGATCGTCACCGCCGTCGTCGCCGTGGTCGCGGCGGCCGCGATGCTGCTCACCTTCCCCGCCTTCCGGGCCGTGGGCACGTCCGTACTGGCATCGGCCGGCCTCATCGGCATCGTCGCGGGCGTCGCGGCACAGTCCACCCTCGGCAACGTCTTCGCCGGATTCCAGATCGCGTTCGGCGACATGGTGCGGATCGGCGACACGGTCGTCGTCGACGGCGAATGGGGCGTGGTGGAGGAGGTGACACTCACCCTGATCGCCGTGCGGACCTGGGACGAGCGCCGCATCACCATGCCCGTCTCGTACTTCACCTCGCGGCCCTTCGAGAACTGGTCGCGCGGCGGCATCCAGATGACCGGCACGGTCTTCCTGCACTGCGACCACACCGCCCCCGTCGCCCTCATGCGCGAGCAGTTGAAGGAGATCCTGGACAGCTGCGAGGCGTGGGACGGCCGTGGCTGGGGCCTCTCCGTCACCGACACCACGCCCACCACCATCGTGGTACGGGCGATCGTCACCGCCAAGGACCCGGACCGGCTGTGGACCGCCCGCTGCGAGGTACGGGAGCGACTGGTCGCCTGGCTCGCCGAGAAGCACCCCTACGCCCTGCCCCGGGTCGTCACCGCCGCCGCCGTGCCGTCGCCGCGCACCGAGTCCGGCATGCGGGCCGGCGCGGCAGCGGCCGCCGACGTCAGGCCGCCAGCGGGGTGAACGGGTACAGCCCATCCTCACCCGTCCGCACTACGCCGTAACTGCTCTCCGGGACCTCGTTCCACGCGCCGGGCAGGTCGCCGAGCGGCTCGGACACCACCAGTCGGGTCTCGTCGGAGGCCTCCTGCAGGAAGAGGATGTCGGGGTGCAGCCTGCGCAGCGTGTCCACCCGGCTGCTGTAGAACAGCGACCGGGAGGCGCCCTGGCTGGAGTAGCGGAAGGCCCACACGGCCGTTCCGTCCGTGACGGCCACGGTCATCTGCATCGGGAACTCCACGCCGTGCTCGCGGCCGACGCGCTCGACCACGCCCACCATCCTGGCGACCGCGGCCGGAGGGTCCTCTTCCAGGCCGTGGGTGAGCGCCAGGTAGAACATCAGCTCGGAGTCCGTCGTGCCCTCGATCTCCCCGTACAGCGCCGGGTCGACGAGCATGGCCAGGTCCCGCCGCATGGCGTGGAAGCCGGCGATGGCCCCGTTGTGCATCCACATCCAGCGGCCGTACCGGAACGGGTGACAGTTCGTCTGCTGCACCGCCGTACCCGTCGAGGCCCGGATGTGGGCGAAGAACACGGGGGAGGTGACGTGGTCGGCGAGTTCCCGCAGATTGCGGTTGTTCCAGGCGGGACCGACGTCCTTCATGAGGGCGGGCGTTCCGTCGCCGCCGCCGTCCGGATACCAGCCGACACCGAAGCCGTCGCCGTTGGTCGTCTCCACACCCAGCTTCGAGTGGAGGCTCTGGTCGATCAGGGAGTGGGCGGGTTTGTACAGGATGGTGTCGAGCAGCACGGGGGTTCCCGAATACGCCAGCCACCGGCACATGTGCGATCACCTGACTCGTCCGCCCCGTCCGGTCGGCCCTGCCGCGGGCCGGCCGGGGCCGTAACCGCCCGCTGGGCGCCCCGCCGCCCAGGCCATTCTCCCGCCGCCCGGCGGGCGCCGCACGCGGGACGGCCGCCCGCCGGGCGGTGCGGCGGCTACCAGCCGAAGCGGCGGTCGACCACGGCCGCGAACTCCTCGAAGCTCAGCACCCGGTCGCCGTTCTGGTCCGCCGCGTCGAACAGCGCCGAGGACGCCTCGGTGTCGCCCACACCCCAGAAGGGGATCGCCCCCTGTGCGGCGAGGGTCGGTCCCTTGGAGCGCAGCGCACCGATCACCTCGGCCCGTGTCAGGGTGCCGTCCTGGTCGAGGTCGAGGGCGTCGAACAGCCGCCGGGCCTTCTCACTCATCAGATGTCCTCTCCGCAGTGCACGCGCCGTCCGGGCCGGCGGGTCCTGCAGGAGAGGACGTGGCGGGCGCCCGGGAGGTTGCCTCCGCCGCGGCTCCGGCCGGGAACCTTCCGCGGAATCACGTGGAGCTCGCAGACGACCGGGGCGCGGGTGATCAGCCGTCCAGCCGCAGCACCAACTCGTCGATCTCCGCTCCCCGGGCGTTCGCGAAACCCCGGTCCTCGCCGACGACCTTGAAACCGCACTTCTCCAGGACACGCACCGATCCGACGTTGTCCGCCGCAGCCCTGGCCAGGAGCGGGCGTTCGGGAACCTCGGTGAGCAGCGCCCGCAGCGCCGCGGTAGCGATGCCGCGCCCCCAGTGGGGGCGATCGATGAAGTACGTGACCTCCCGCTCGCCCGGATCGCCGTACACGGCCGCGTGCCCGACCACGGCGCCGTCCACCAGTACCGTGCGGCTGACGATCTGAGGCGAGGCGAGGACGCGCCTCCAGTGTGCGTCGAAGTGCGCCCGGTCCGTCGGGTCCTGCGCGGTGAAGGCCGCCATCCGATGCGACTCGGGATCGCTCATGTGCCGGAAGAACGCGGGCAGATCGCCGGGGCGCACAGGACGCAGGGAGACATCCGTCGAAGCCATGGGTCCGACCCTAGCGGCCTGGGGGCATGGGCGGGAGCGGGCCGTGTGGTCCCGCGCCGACGAACGGCGGTCGGGCCGCCCGGGCCACCGCCGGCGCCGTGCCGGGAGGCCCGGGATTCCCCGCCCTGCGGGCGCTCCGGCGGCCGCGTGGCCACCCTGTGCCTCGGTGCCTCGGTGCCTCGGTGCCTCGGTGCCTCGGTGCCTCGGTGCCTCGGTGCCTCGGTGGCTCAGTAGCGCAGGGCCGCGCCAGTCTGCGCGGTCACCGTGCCGGACAGCTTGTGGGTGCTGCGGGCCGTGCCCTCCCCGGTGTCCTTGCCGGCCACGTCGGAGACCGTCACCACCACCGTGTCGACGAGGTTGCCGCTTGCGTCCTTGAACTCCACCTGCACGGCAAAGGACTTCGCGCCGTCGTCGGTGTTGCGCACGGTGACCGGCACCGTCGTGTATCCGTCCGCGTCGGTCGACACGGTGCCCAGGGACACCTGGTCCTTGGCGTCGGCCCCGTTCTTGACCTCGGCGAGCTTGTCCTTCGCGACGGCGGCCGCGGACTCGGCGGCCTTCGCCGCCTCCGAGGCGGCCGAGGAGACGGCCTCGCCCGCCGACCTCACCGCGGACGCGGCACTGGAGACGGCGCCGGACGGGCTGCCGTCGCCGCCCGAGCATCCCGCGGCGCCGAGCACCGCCGCAGCCAGCACCATCCCTGCCGCCCCACGCGCCCACACGACCGTCGCCACCACGCCTCCAAGAGTGTTCCGGGGCCTTCCAGTCAACGGCCCGGCGGCCCGGATGCCCACCTGACGGGGCATCCGGGTGAGGGTCGCGGGGGCCGAGCGGCGGGCCGCGGGGTGTCCCGAGGCCCGCCGGTGCTCGCGGACCTTCGGTGGCAGGGCGGCCGGTCCCGGCCGGGATCGGTTCCCCTTCCGGCGCCGACCGTCAGGATCCTCAGCCTCGGTTGCCTCCCGCGGGAGCGAGCGGAGCGCCGTCGACAGGGTCGAGGGAGGCGGCAGCCCTCCGCGGTGCGTACCGGGAGACCGCCACACCGGCCAGGCACAGTACGCCGCCGAGGAGCGTCAGCCAGGCCGGTACCTCGGCCAGCAGGGCCCAGCTGAGCAGGACGACGAGGGCCGGGACGGCGTACGTGGTCGCCCCCAGTCGGCCGGCGGGCATACGGGCCAGGGCACAGGTCCAGGTGGTGAAGGCGAGGGCGGTGGGGACCACACCCAAATAGATCATGTTCAGGGTGGCGGAGGCCGGCGCCCGGGGGAGTTCGTCGAGCAGCTGCCCGGTGAAGGGCAGACAGGCCGCCGTCCCCGTCATGCAGCCGTACGCGGTGATCTGGAGGGGTGTGCCGAAGGAGAGGGCCGGCTTCTGGGCGACGACCCCGCTGGCGTACGCCACCGCCGCGAGCAGGCAGAGGGCGACACCGAGGACCGAGGTGGAGCCGCCGCCGGACGACATGGACAGGCCCACGACGACCGCTCCGGCGAAGGACACGGCCATGCCCGCGAGCAGCCGCGGCGGCAGCGCCTCGCCGAGCAGGCGGGCCGCCAGCAGAGCCATGAGGATGGGCCCGGTGTTCACGAGCAGGGCGGCGGTCCCGGCATCGACCAGGCGCTCGCCCCAGTTCAGCGCGACGGTGTAGCCGCAGAACCACACGATGCCGGAGATCAGGATCCCGCGCCGGGCCTCGCGGGGCGGAAGGCCCTGGCGGCGGATCAGCAGCAGGGCGCCGAGCACCAGCGAGGCGGCCAGCAGTCGGCCGAGGGCGAGGGCGCCCGGGGAGTAGGCGGCGCCCGCGCTGCGGATGGAGACGAAGGCGGAGGCCCAGGCGAACACCGTGAAGGTGACGGCGCCAGCCGTGAGGACGCCGGGCGGGATCGGAGTCGAGCGGAAGGACATGCCGCCACTCTAGGGGCGCAACATTTCGGCGTCGACCGAAATGTAAGGGTCGAGGCGGGGCGAGGGTCGGTGTACCGGATCCGGTCTACGCCCATGCCTGCCGGGTGATCCCCAACAGGTCGCCGAACGCCCGCTCACCCGCCGCGGTGACCTCCAGCGCGCGCCCCCCGCCCGGCGGCCGCACCACCCAGCCCTCCTCCAGCGACCGTGCGCACAGCCGCGCTCCCGCCAGACCGCCCAGATGGCGGCGCCGCTCCGTCCAGTCCAGGCAGGAACTCGCCGTCCGCCTGCGTCCCTCGCCGGCCAGCCGGATCCCCGCCCCGGCGCACCACAGGCGGCCGGCCTCGGTCAGCTCGAACACGCCGTCCGTGCGCAGCAGTCCGCGCTCCTCCATCGCGTCGGTCACCGCCATGCCCAGCCGGCCGGCGAAGTGGTCGTAGCAGGTTCGGGCCCGGGCCAGCGGATCCGGTGCGCCCACCACCGGCGCGGCGTGCGCGGCGTCCCGGTCCGGGACCGCGTGGGCGGCCAGCCCGTCGAGCAACCGAGCGGTCGCGGAGTCGGCGACCCGTACGTAGCTGTGGCGGCCCTGCCGCTCGGTCACGCAGATCCCGGCTTCCAACAGCCGGGCCAGGTGGCCGGAGACGGTGGAGGGCGCCACCCCCGTGATCCGGGCCAGCTCGCCGGCGGTCCAGGCGCGCCCCTCCAGCAGCGTCAGGCAGATGGCGGCGCGCGTCTCGTCGGCGAGGGCGGCGGCGAAGGCCGCCACGCGGGCCGCGGGGGCGGGCGCGTCCGGGGGGAACCCGGGATGCAGCTCGTTCATGCACCCAGGATGCCCCACGATTTCGGCAGCCAGCGAACACTTCGCCGCAGCACGCCTCAGTGGCCGGCCGCGGCCTTCACCAGGGCGACGGCCAGGCCGATCGTGGCGTCGAGCCCGCCGGCCAGCACAGCGAGCGGCGCGCTGCCGCCCATGCGGACGCCGCCGTACCAGCCCCAGCCGAAGAGGGAGGCGACGCTCACGCCTGCCGAGGCATACAGGGCGGTCTGCAGGGCCATCACCCCCAGGGCGGAGGCGGCGATCAGGATGAGCGGACCGACGGCGGACAGCAGGAGGGGGCTGCTGACCCAGAGCATGTGCCGCAACTCCCCGCCGGTGGCGAGCCGGCCGTGGACCACGCGGTGCGCCTGCTGGTCGGAGACGAGGGTCGCGAGCCACAGCCCGATGGCGGCGGTCAGCACCGTGGCCGCGGTCCCGGCGGTGTCGGCGTGCTCCGACACCGCCAGACCGATCACCACGGAGATCATGGTGATGGTCGCGTACAGCCGCTCCTTCAGCCGGGCGGCGGCGGCCGCCGCCGCCTCGGCGGGTGATCCGGCGGCTGCGGCATCGGCGTGGTCCATGGCGTCAGCCTAGGACGCCGGACCCGGGGGCGCGCGTGAGCGCCCGTGCCCGGGCGTGCCCCCTGCCGCGACGGGACTCCACGGGCCACACTGGAGGCCGCGGGGCGCAACGCCCCCGTCACGAGGAGGCGGTGACATGGTGTCGGAGGACCCGGTGGACCGGCCCGCACCGTCGGTACCGCCCGAGGTGTGGCAGACGTACGGACCGGCTGACCTCAGCGCCGTTCCGGTGTTCGCCGGCGGGTTCATCAACTTCGGCTACTGGCGGTCCGTCGACCTCGGAGGGCCGCTGTCGCAGGACGACCGGATCCGCAGCGAACGGGACCTCTACCGGCACGTACTCGACGCGGTCGCCCCCGGCGGCGGCCGCGCCGTGGAGATCGGCTGCGGCCTCGGCCTCGGCTGCGCCCTCGCCCTCGACGAGTACGGACCCGCCGCGGTGACCGGGGTGGACATCCACCCCCAGCAGCTTCGCCGGGCCCGCGACGCCAACTCCCCGCTCCTCGCCGCGCGGCCGCAGCGGCTGCGCTTCGTCCTCGGAGCGGCCGAGGACCTGCCCCTGGGCGACGCGGAGTTCGACTGCCTGTACAGCGTCGAAGCGGTGCAGCACTTCCCGGACCTGACCGCCTTCGCCCACGAGGCGGCGCGCGTCCTGCGTCCCGGAGGACGGGTCGCGGTGGCCGGCTTCTTCAGCGTCGACGGCGCGCCCGCGCCCGAGGAGCGGCTCGCGGGGCTGCTGGAGACCTTCGCCAGCGGACTCGACATCGCGCGGCCCGTCTCCCACCTCGCCCGGGCCCTCGCCGGAGCCGGTTTCGCCGACGTCCGCACCGATTCGATCGGCCCGCAGGTCTGGCCCGGCTGGGACCGCTGGCTCGCCCGCCTCTGGGCCCCCGGCACCTGGCCGCGCAATTTCATGACTGCCTGGGAACAGCGGATCCTGGACTACTACCTGATCACCGCCGCCCGTCCCGGCCGCGGTCGGGCGCACCCGACGTCGAGTGGGTGACCGCGGGCGGCGGTGAGGTCACCGCCACCGGCGGCGTGTGAGCGGCCCCGGGCGCCTCTAGAGCGGCGGCGGACAGGTGAGGATCACCCACAGGGCCGCGATCGACCACGCGCAGGCGGCCGCCCCCAGCACCCGCAGGCGGCGGATCCGCCCCGGCGGGACCGGCTCCGCCCGTGGCGCGACGCGCACCGCGGGCGACGCCGTCTTCGGCGGCACCGTCTCGCGGGGGACCGTCTCGCGGGGCACCGCCTTCGGGCGGACCGGCGCGGCCGGCCGGCGGTCCACGCCCCCGGGCACCTCGATGGCGGAGTGCTGGGCCAGCCCCGCCAGGAACCGCCGGTACGCCTCACGCCGGCCTCCCCTCGGCGACGTGCGCCCGCATTCCCATGACCGCACCGTCGCCGGGGTCACCCCGAACGCCACCCCGACCTGGCGGGTCGTCAGCCCCCACTGCTCACGGAGCCGGCGCCGCTCACCGGGCTCGGGAAGCCCCGATGTGCGCCGTGCGGGGGCCCTGTCCGCAGGGCGGGAGATCTGACGAGGAAGAAACTGATCGACTGTCATACAGGTCTGACAATCAACTCATCCCGCCCGTGATGCGCTGCTCCGCCGATTCATCCGAACGGCCGCTCCCGATGCCGGTGGAACGCCGCGAGGCATCCGGGACGAACACCTCGCGGCGCATCGGGCCGGCCGGTTCGCCCGCGATCACCCACCCGGGCCGGGCGGACTGGCGAGGTTCGGGCCGCTCACGCCTTCACGCTCTCCCGGGCCACCGGCAGGGGGTGGTGGCGCGAGATGTTCTTGGTCAGCAGCCTGGTGGACTCGCCGACGCCGATCTCCTCGCCGCCGTCGGCCGCGGGCAGCCGCCCGTCGGCGAGCCGCAGTTCGGCGAGGGCGGTGTCCATCGCCTTGTGCGCGGCGAACAGGCACGGGGTGCTGTAGATGGCCATGTCGACACCGAGGTCGGTCAGTTCGGTGAGCGAGAGCCGCGGCGACTTTCCTCCGGCGATCTGGTTGAACAGCAGCGGCTTGCCGCCGACGGCCCCGCGGATCCGCTCGATCCATTCCACGCTGCGCACCCCGTCGACGAGGACGACGTCCGCGTCGGTCGCCGCCAGGGCCTGGGCGCGGTGGATGATGTCGGCTTCCTCCGTCGCGTCGGTCCGCGCGACGACGACCAGGTCCTTGCGGGTCGCCAGGACCATCTCCAGCTTCTCCAGGTACTCGGTGAGCGGGAGCACCTGCTTGCCGTCGGCGTGACCGCAGCGGCGGGGACGCTTCTGGTCCTCCAGGATGATGCCGGAGGCGCCCATCCGCTCCAGGCCTTCCACGACATGGCAGGCCACTTCGGGGTCGACGTACCCGTCGTCGATGTCGACGAGCAGGTGGTGACGGGGGAAGGCGCCGCGCAGTCGCTGGACGAAGGCCACCATGTCGGGCCAGGCGATGAACCCGATGTCGGGGAGCCCGTAGTAGGAGGCGGCGAACCCGAACCCCGAGACGAACATCCCGTCGTAGTGCGCGGCCGCCACCGAGGCGGAGTACATGTCGTACACCCCGATGAGCGGTGTGGTGCCCGGCTTCGCGATCTGTTCCCGCAGCTTGTTCCCGTAAGTCATGGTTCGGTTCCTCCGAGGAGCGCATCGGCACAGGGGAGGGCGGAGAGCCGCGCCACCAGGACTCTTTACCCAAAACGGATACTTCCTTGGGGAAGAGCGGAACTTTCGCGGATGAAGCCTTTACTCACTCCGTTGGCCCAGCCGGTTCACCACAGCACCGTCATTCGGTCTGCCGGCCCGGGACGGCTGCCGGGCCCGGCCGTGCGGCCCCGGCCCGGTCAGAGGGGGACTCAGAGGGGGAGGAAGAGCTCCGCCCGCGCGTCGTCGAGGACGAAGCCGTTGTCGAGGCGGACCCGGACCGTCCGTCGGGGCCCGTGCTCCCGGTGGGCGGTCCACGCCGGTTCGAGGGAGGCCACCTGCTCCTCCAGCTGCCGCCTGCTCGCCGGGGGCATCTGGTGGCCGAAGTCGTTCAGGAGTGCCGTGAGCCGCTCGTACTCGCGCACCTCGTGGCTCTGCTCCCGATCCCGGGGCGGGTCCACCCGTTCGACGATGCCCTGGGCACCCGACCCGAGGAAGAGCGCGCCGGCGACCGCGTCCCCGTCCGCGGGGTGGCCCTCGGCCGTCACGACCGTCCCGGCCAGCCTGAGGTCTGCCGCCAGCCGGACCCGCCGGCCTTCCTGGAGGGTCATCGGTCGTCACTTCTCCGGTGGGGACTCGTGGTGGATGGCCAACGTATCGGTGGCCGTTCCAGTTTCCCACCCAGTCTCCCACCCCGTCGGCCGCCATCGATCGTGCACGTACGCTCACCGAAGCCCCGACGAGCCGCCGCACGTGCCGGGGCCGGGACCACCCGGGATCACCCCGGCGCGGACGACCGGTCCGTGCGCGCGGGCGGCGGGGGCAGGGCCCAGCGGATCGCCCGGGTCACGGCGTGCCCGCCCGCACGGGCCGCCGCGCCGGGCACCCGTTCCGCCGCGGAACCCGAACCGGCGGTGACGGCCGCCCTCGCCCAGGACGGCAGCAGGTCCACGGCCGCCGCCGCGAGCAGCGCGTACGGCAGCCGGGCGGCCCCCGGCAGCGGCGGATCGGCCAGCAGGAAGCGGGCGGTGTCCCGGGACGCGTCCGTCGGCCTCAGGCAGGGCCGGTACCGCGCCATCCGCAGGGCGAGTTCCCGGACGTCCTGCGGCGGCCGGTCCGCGCCCAGCGCCCGGGCCACCCGCGCCGTGTCGGCGAGGTACCCGTCGCAGCCCGCCGGATCCAAGGGATGCTTGCCATAACGCTGGTGGGCTGTCAGGAAGCAGTACGCCTCGGCGGTGTGCACCCAGCCCAGCAGCTCCGGGTCGTCCGCCCGGTACGCCACACCGTCGGGCGTCCGGCCCCGGACGCGTGCGTGCACCGCCCGGACGCGGTCCACCGCCGCCTCGGCGTCGGCACTGGTGCCGAAGGTGGTGACCGCCAGGAAGGTGCTGGTCCGGTGCAGGCGCCCCCAAGGATCGCCGCGGTATCCGGAGTGGGCCGCGACCGCGGCCATCGCGACCGGGTGCAGGGACTGGAGCAGCAGCGCGGCGAGACCGCCGACGAACATCGACGCGTCCGCGTGGACCCGCCGCACGGGCCGGTCCGGTGCGAACCAGCGGGGTCCGGGCGTCTGGTGGATGCGCCGCCGGTTGCGGGCTCCGTCGGGACCGGCGACGCGCAGGAACACCGCCTCGCCGGCACGCTGCCTGATCCGCCGGACGGCCATCGTGGGGCTCGCCATGTCCCCCAGTATGCGCTCGGCGCCGCTGCGCGGTCCCATGGATGCATGGACGGTTGAGAGGTGCTGGGACGGGCAGGTGCCCCATGGACGAGGAGGTACGTCATGGCTGCCGAGGACGCGCCCGTACCGGAAGCCGCCGCCGGCACCGAGTACCGCGTGGTGCGGGTGACCGGAGACATGGACCTGGAGCACGCGGGCGAGCTGCGGGAAACGCTCGCAGCCGCCCTGTCACAGGCACCGGAAGGCGCCGAGGTCATCGTGGACCTGCGGAATTCCTCCTTCTGCGACTCCGCGGGCCTCAACACGCTGCTGGAGGCCCGGCGGCAGGCCGTCCAGAGCGGACACGTCCTGCGTTTGGCGGCGCCCAGCCACCAACTGCTGCGACTGCTCGAACTCACCGGTTCGAGCGGCTCGTTCCCCCTGGACGCTTCCGTGCCCGGCTGAGCGCACCGGGGACCGGTGCGCCCCTGCCGGCGGCACGCCGGTCCCGACCGATCGGAGAACGCGATGAGCACCGCCGACGAAGCCTACGGCGACGACGTCTACCAGCCGCAGGAGACCGACGAGTCCGCCGAGGCGCAGCCCGACCTGGAGAACACCCTCGACGAACCGGGCCTCGACGACACCCTCGACACCGCGTACGTGCCGCTGGACCGCCCGCTGGCGGTCGACGAGAGGGGCACCACCGCCGCCGAAGCCCGCACGGGGGAGACGCTGGAGCAGCGCCTGGCGCGGGAGCAGCCGGAGGTCTCCGACGGGGACGAGATCTCCGATGAAGCCGGTGACGCCCTGCTGGGCGGAGCGGACCGGGCGGGCCGCCTTGCCGTGGTGGACGACTCGGCACCGCGGCGGCACATCTCCGTCCTGGCCCGTGACGTAGGAATCGACGGCGGCGCGGCATCGGCCGAGGAAGCGGCGGTCCACGTGGTCGACGAGCCGCCCTCCGAGGATCTGGACGTCTGAGCGCGCGGCCCGCAGTCGGCGGAGCTCCCCGCGGTGGGCGCCGCGACCCGATCGAGGCGGGCGCGCTCACGGGGCCGGGTCACGGCCCTGCTGGGCCGGTGCCCACAGGGCGGTCAGCCGTCCCGCGCCGGGGGCCAGCCCCGCCCAGCCGCCCTCCAGGTCCACCACCACGACGCCCGCGGTCGGGAAACCGTCCCGCAACTGCTCCAGGAGTTCCTCCGGGCCGCTCCCGCACAGGGCCGTGGCCAGCTCGTGGATGCCGGTGTTGTGGCCGACCAGGGCCAGGCAGCCGAGCCCGGCGCCACGCTCCGCCAGTACGGTGACCAGCGCGTTCGGTGCCGCGTCGTAGAGCCTGTCGTCATAGACGGCGTCCGGCGGGTCCGCAAGGGCGGGGACCAGCAGCTGCCACGTCTGGCGCGTCCTGCGCGACGGCGAGCACAGCGCCAGGTCCGGCTTGTAGCCGTGCTCCGCCAGCCAGCGGCCCGTCCGGGGCGCGTCGGCCCTGCCGCGCTCGCCCAGGCCGCGCTCGAAGTCCTCGGCGGGATCACCCTTCGGCACGGCCTTGGCATGGCGTACCAGCAGCAGTCGGCTCCCGGTCGTGCCCGGCCCGGTGTCCGAGGACATGGCGCCCTCCCTTCGGCTGGTCCGCGTACGGGACCACGCGTACGCGCGTACAGGGTCATGGTGCGGTCGGCCCGGTGCGCGCGCACCCGCACCGCGGCCCGGCGGACTACCCTGCGCAGGATGGAACGCGCAGACGTACTCAGGCGGGTGATCGGCATCCTGACCGAGGCCCAGGACATCCGCCGGGCCGCCGAAGCCGGCGAGGACCCCGACGGCCACGCCGCGGCGGCCGGCGTGGCCACACAGCTCCTGAACGAAATGCTGCCGTCGATCAGCGTGCCCGCCGACGCCACGCCGCAACAGGTGGCGACCCTGGTGGCCGAGGCACTCGGCCCGGCCCTGCACACCATGGTCTCCGGATTCAGTCTGGCGTTCACCAGTCTCGCGATCGCCCACGACGGCGGGCGGACGGACGTCTCCTCGATCGAGGTACTCCAGGAACTCGCCCTGGAGGTGGAGGCCGGAACCTACGACGAAGGCCCGTGAGAGCCGACCCGTCGGCGCCGCGTCCGGCCGCGCGGCGGACGCCGTCAGCCGGTGTCCTCGTCGTGCGGCCGGGACATCTTGCTCTCCTGCCGCCTGCGCAGCTCCTCCGGGGTCTTGCCGGCGACCGGCTTGCTGGCCTCGGGGTGCACCGGGTCCGGGCCGGGGTGTTCCTGCGCGTGCTCCCCACGGCCTCCGGCCTGCTGCTGACCCCTGTCCTCCGTGTCCTTCATGGCTGTCGCTCCCTCACACCTTCGCTCGACGCGGACATCGGACTTTCCCCATCTACCCCACGCGTCACCCACGACACGGACGGACTCGTCCGTTCCGGCGCGAGTCCTCCGGCGCGGCCTGGGAAGATGCGCAGTCATGTCGGAAACGATCAGCAGCATCGCCACCCGTGTCGCACGGCGCCGCCGCGAGCCGGTCGCCGTCCAGGCCCTGCGCTCCACCGCCGCGGCCGTCATCAGCTACGTCGTGGCCCTCCGCCTGAGCAGCGAGCCGAACCCGCTGACCGCCCCGCTGACGGCCCTGCTGGTCGTCCAGGTCACGCTCTACTCCACGTTGACCACCAGCATCCGCCGGGTCAACTCGGTGGTCGTCGGCGTCCTGATCGCCATCGGCTTCAGCGCGCTGGTCGGTCTCACCTGGTGGAGTCTGGGCCTGCTGATCTTGGCCTCGCTGGTGGTGGGCCACCTGGTGCGGGTCGACGAGTTCGTCCCCGAGGTCGCGATCAGCGCCATGCTCGTCCTCGGCGTCACCCAGGTGGCGGACACCGCCTGGGACCGGGTGCTGGAAACCGTCATCGGCGCGGTGGTCGGGCTGCTCGTCAACCTCCTGCTGGCGCCTCCCCTCTGGATCGGGCCGGCGGGCACCGCGATCACCGATCTGGCCGGGCGCATGAGCCGCCTGCTGCACCACCTCGGCGAGGAGCCCACGGGCCCGGGCAGGGTCGAACAGGCCGCGGCCCGGCTGCACGAGGCGCGCCGCCTCGACAACGACATCGCGCAGGTCGACGCCGCCCTGCGGCAGGCGGAGGACAGCCTCCGGCTCAATCCGCGGGTCAAGGAGGGCCTGCTCTTCCGGCTGGTGCTGCGGACCGGCCTGGACACCCTGGAGATCTGCGCGGTGGTGCTCCGCGTGGCCTGCCGGACGGTGACCGACCTCGCCAAGGTCCGCCCGGACGGCCCGCTCTTCGAGCCGGGGACCGCCGCCGCGCTGCGCGAGGTGCTGCGCCACACCGCGACCGCCGTCGAGAGCTTCGCCCAGCTGATCACCGCCCAGGTGAGTGCCAACGCGGAGGAGGCCGAGGCCCGCCTGACCGGGGAGCTGGCGGTGGCCCGCGCACACCGCGACCGGCTCGCGGACCATCTGCTGGCCTCGGCGCGTGCAGACCCCGGGCACTGGCAGTTGCGCGGAGCGCTGCTCACCGAGATCGACCGGGTTCTCGACGAGCTGGGCGTGGAGAAGCGCTCGCAGCGCCTGCTGGAGGAACTCGACCGGCACACCCGCAGTCGGCGCACCGGACCGCTGCGCAGCCGGCCGCGGGCTTGGACCCGCGGGCGCGGCCGGGCGGAGCGGCCCGGGTGACGGGGGGCGTGCGATGCGCGAAGGTGGGGGCATGGTGCACGTACTGGGCAGCAGGATCCTGCTGCGACCCACGGACCCCGAACGTTCCCGTGCGTTCTACGGTGAGACCCTCGGCCTCGCCGTGTACCGCGAGTTCGGCACGGGACCGGAGCGCGGCACGGTCTACTTCCTCGGCGGCGGCTTTCTCGAGGTGTCGGGACGGGCCGACGCGCCACCCGCGCCCGGCCTGCGGCTGTGGCTCCAAGTCGCCGACGCGCAGACGGCGTACGAGGAACTGAGCAGCCGCGGTGCCGAGGTGGTGCGGCCTCCCCTGCGCGAGCCGTGGGGACTGATCGAAATGTGGATCGCGGACCCCGACGGCGTGCGGATCGCGGTCGTGGAGGTCCCGGAGGACCATCCACTGCGCCACCGCCCCTGAGCGCGGGGCCAGGAGGCCCGGCGTCAGTAGTAGTGCTTGCGGCCTCCCACGGCGTGCCCGACCGCACCCAGCAGCCAGAGCACCAAGCCGACGACGACGAGGATCACGCCGATCGTCCAGAGGATCGATATCCCCGTGACGAAGCCGATGATCAGCAGGATGACGCCCAGAACGATCATGACTACCTCCTGGTTCCCGGAGAACCGGTACGCAGGGCGTCTACCACGGTTGCGTGACCTTATGCCTGTTTCGCCCCATGCGTCGACGCTGCGTCGGAGGGCGGGTTGATCCGTGGCGGCGGCCCTCACGGCACCCCGCTGCCCGGCGTGGTGCGGGGCGCGCCGCAGGCCTCCTTCGCGCAGGGGCGGCCGCCCCGCGTCGGCGGCCGGCGGGCCGGCTGCGAACTCGGTGCGGGTGGAGCCCGGTTCGCCGCCCCGGTGTTCCACGGGGCCGCCTGGCAGTGCGCCTCGTTTGCGTGTCACGCCACGCATCTGGCCACAGCAGGGGAAGGGTGGTCAGCTGTCCCGGAGGAGGCGTGCCGCGAGTGCGGGGGACAGGCGGTGAAGGGCTACCAGGGCGCGGATCTTACCCACGTGGACGACGGAGCGGTTGCGGTCGAGGCCCTCCAGTAGTTCCCTGGCGGCGTGTTCCGGGCTGATCTTGCCGCTGCCCCGGCCGGCCGTCATGGCTGTGTCCACCAGGGGCAGCATCGCCTCCACCACCCGGATACCGCGTTCGTCGTCGGCGAGCTGGTAGCGCAGGGCGGTGGTGTAGCTGCGCAGTGCGGCCTTGGTGGCGCAGTACAGGGGCGCGCTGCGCTTGGGCGTCAGGGCCAGGGCCGAGGTGATGTTCACGATGGTACTGCCGGGCAGCATCAGTGGCAGGAGCAGTGCGGTGAGCTTGACCGGGCCGGTGAGATTCGTGCCGATTTCCGTGTCCACGTCGCGGAGCACGTCGTCGCGGTCATGCTCGGCGACTCGGTATCCGAACTGCACGGCCGCGTTGTTGACCAGCAGTCGGATGCCTCCTCGTGCGTGCAGCTCTGCCGCCAGGGAGGCGATGTCACTCTCCACCGTGAGGTCGCACCGCAGGGCTTCGATACCCGGTCTGGCGTTGGCTGCTGCCACGCGGGTCCGGTCCCGCCCACAGACGACGACCTGCCCACCCTGATGGGCGAGCCGGCGCGCCAGGGCCAGTCCCACGCCCGCGGTGCCGCCAGTGATCACAGTCAGTCCTGCCGGCACGGCTGAACCTCCTTCGTCGATTTACATTACGAAGCAGTACTGTAATCTATTCCTCCGCGGTTCTCCGCGGTTCGGTGAGATCCCGTGAAGGAGAAGAAGCGTCGTGACGTACATCGTGATGAACATGCTGCGGTTCCAGCCCGCCTGGCTCCGGCTGGAGCGTGCGGAACGCGCCGCCGTCTGGGAGACGGTCAAGGCGCTGGCCGACGGCGCCGAGGGGATCAGGCTGCGCTGGTTCGACGCGGAGGCGTTCTGTGCCGAGTACAGCGACATCCTGTTCGTGGAGACCGAGGACCTCTCTGCCTACTACATGTTCTGGGAAGGGGTCCGGGACACCGACCTGTTCTCCGTGCCGTATGTGGAGGTGAGGCAGGTCGCGATGGGGATCGAGGAAGGATTCGCCGCGTACGACAGGTCCGTCGCCGCCCGCGGGCCGGTGGTGGCCGGTGGTTGAGAGGACGTCCGCGCCGGGCCGCCCGCGCAGCAGCGAAGCCTCGGGACGCATCCTGCGAGCGACTGTCGAACTGCTGGCGGAGGGTGGGGCGGCGGGCGTGTCGGTCGACGCGGTGGCCGCCCGCGCGGGCGTCTCCCGGCCCACGGTCTACCGACGGTGGAAGGATCGTACGGAGCTGATCGCGGCTGCGGTCCGGGAGGCTTTCGCCCAGGCCAACCCCGAAGCCCCCGACACCGCCGATCCCCTGGCGGATCTCGTGACCGTGCTGTCCAACACGATCCGGCTTCTCACCGGCACACCTCTGGGGCGGATCATTACCGGACTGGTCAGTGAACTGCCCAGATCGCCGGAGCTCGCCGCCGCTCTGCGCGAGGTGGAGCGGGAGCGGCGAGAGATCCTGCACGAGGTGCTGCGACGCGCCGAGGAACAGGGGCGGCTGCGCGTGACGGGCGTGGGCCTGGCCATCGAGGTCTTGCTCGGTCCGATCTACCTCAGACTGCTCGTTACCGGCGACCCCGTCCCGTCCGATCTCGCCGCGGAACTCGCCGCGCTCGTGGTCGCTCCCAGCGATTCCGGACCACTGCCCGAAAAGGCCGCAAGAGATCGAGAGTGACGGCCGCGAACCGTGGCAAACGCGCACCGAGCCCCGGAATCGCGCATCCTCAGCCGACATCGCGCATCGACTATCGGATTCTAGGCGGGGCTCGCCGCACCAGCGCCAGGCCCGGAAGAACAGCTGGATGCGCGGCCGCCTGCCGGCCGGTTCGCGACATGACCAGGGGGACGAATTCGACGGCAGGGTCGATGACGCGTCCGGCCTCCTCCCGCAACTCCCGGTGGACGGTGTCCACTCTGCCGTCGAGCCCGGACTCCAGCAGCCTGGCGCGCAGCGCGGGGTCCACCTGGTCGAAGGGGAGCCACTCGCCCCCCGGCGCTCCTGCGGTGTGCGGGTTCGGGGCCACGTCCTCGTCGGCGACGTGGAACACCATCCGGAAGTCCTAGAAGATCACTGAAAATCTGGGGTTCTGGCCTCGCGGGTGCTGACGCGGGGCCAGAACCCCAGATTTTCAGTGATCTTCTGGTGCGGGCGATCCGGTTCACCCCGGCCGGGCCCCGCTGCGACGGCGCGGACGCCGAAGCCGACCGGTACGTCCCGGTACTCGGCGGTGTGGCAGAGAGCGGCCGGCGCGATCCCCGCCTCCTCGCGGACGGCGCGCAGCGCCGCGGCCAGGAGCGTACGGTCGCCGGGCCCGCCGGGCAGGGCGGACAGGCCGCCGGACCCGCGCCGGACGTGCAGGAGGCACCGCCGGGGGGCGACCACGACCGCACTGCACGCGATCCGCCCGGGCGCGGCCGGCCCGCGGGTGGCATCCGCCCCGGCCTCGGGGAGCGCCAACAGCTACTGGAGCAGGGTGCGTTCGGCTGGATGGCGCTGGAGGTGGGCGGTGACGACGCCGCGGGAGAGGGGCACCCCCGCGAGGCCGCATCACGTTCCGGCGCGGCCTCGGTCGCCGTGGTGGAAGCTCCAGGCCTCGATGTCGCGGTAGTGGATCGGGCCCGGGCCGCGGCCGATGTTGCTGCCGACCAGGTGCAGGCGTGCGGTCAGCCACCGGCGACCGGAGAACGCGGCCAGTCCGGCGGCGGCCTCCACCACGCACGCGGGATCGTTGCGGCGGGTCCGGGCCAGTGTGAGATGGGGGCGCAGCGGCCGGTCCTCGAAGGGGACACCGCATGCCCTGACCACGGCGCGCACCTCGGAGGCCAGTACCTGCAGGCCTTCGACGTCCCCGCCGATCCCGCTCCACAGGACCCGCTCGTCGAAGTGTCCGCCACCGCTCAGCGCCAGGTCGAGGCCTTGGCGGGTCGCGGCCAGCTCCGCGAGCGGGGGCCGCAGCATCGGCACGGTTCCCACCGGGAGCTCGCCGAGGAACGCCAGGGTGATGTGCCAGTCCTCGATGCGGTTCCACCGCAGGCCCGGGTACGCCGCGTAGGCGGGCCGCAGCGCCCGCGCGAGCTCCTCTTTGGCGTCGTCGGGCGGGGCGAGCGCGATGAACACGCGCACGGTCGAGGGCCGGATCTGTTCCTTCACAGGAATCTTCGTACCGCACGACCCGCGCTGCGGTCACCTTTCCGCCCCTCCGCGGGGGCCGTCCGCGGGGGTCCGCCGCCCGGCCGGGGAGCGTACCCGGGGCGGGGAGGACGCCCGTATGCCGTTCGGCCGGCCGGACAACCGGCATGACTGATGAGGAAGTTGACATTCCGTCGTGGTCTTGGCGGAAAGTGCACGGCACACGTGTCCGGAACCGCTGAGGCATTGATCAAACACGGCGCGGCTCAAGATCACCGAATCGAGGTAATCCCCCCGTCCCTCCATGGGGCATCCGCTCCATGGGCCGTTAGTGTGCTTGCGGATCTAGAGGGATTGCCCGGGTATTCACCCTATTTTTCTTCTTTCAATGGTGACGTGCACACGCATGCGCCGATCACCGCCCGCACGAAGGAGAGCCCTGCGCGATGACCGTGGACACCAGCCCAGAGGCGCAGCTGGAGCCGATCCGGCAGACCAGTCTGGGCACGGCGGCCGCCCGCAACCTTGCCACCACGACCAAGTCCGCCCCGCAGATGCAGGAGATCACCTCCAGGTGGCTCCTGAAGACGCTCCCCTGGGTGGAGACCAAGGGCGGCACCTACCGTGTCAACCGCCGCCTCACCTACACCGTCGGCGACGGCCGCATCGAGTTCGTCCAGGACGGGGCGGACGTCCGGGTGATTCCGCGCGAACTCGGCGAACTCGCCATGCTGCGCGGCTTCGAGGACGAGCAGGTGCTGGTCACGCTCGCCGACCGGTGCGTCCAGCGTGACTTCCGCGCCGGCGAGGTGCTGATCGAGCGCGGGGCCGTCGCCGACCGGATCCACCTGATCGCCCACGGCCGCGTCAGCCAGACCTCGGTCGGCAAGTACGGCGACGCCATCGCCGTCTCGGTACTGGCCGACGGCGACCGTTTCGGTGAGAACGCGCTGCTGGACGCGGACGCGACGGCCGACTACACGGCCACCGCCGAGACCTCCGGCACCCTGCTCACCCTCTCCCGCGCCGACTTTGCCGCCGTCCTCGACGCGGCACCGAACCTCCGGGCCCACGTCGAGCGGTTCGGCTCACTCCCGCACCAGCGGCAGAACAAGCACGGCGAGGCCGAGATCGCGATGTCCGCCGGCCACACCGGCGAAGCCGCGCTCCCCGGCACCTTCGTCGACTACGAACTCAAGCCGCGCGAGTACGAACTCTCCATCGCCCAGACCGTGCTCCGGGTCCACACACGTGTCGCCGACCTCTACAACGGCCCGCACAACCAGACCGAGGAGCAGCTCCGACTCACCATCGAGGCGCTGCGCGAGCGCCAGGAGTACGAACTCGTCAACAACCGGGAGTTCGGGCTCCTGCACAACGCCGACTTCAAGCAGCGCATCCAGACCCACTCCGGGCCGCCCACCCCGGACGACATGGACGAACTGCTCTGCCGCCGCCGCGGCACCAAGTTCTTCTTCGCCCACCCCCGGACCATCGCGGCGATCGGGCGGGAGTTCAACGCCCGCGGTCTCTACCCGGACCACGTCGACCTCGGCGGCCAGCAGGTTCCGGCCTGGCGCGGGGTACCGATCCTCCCGTGCAGCAAGATCCCCATCAGCAAGGAGAACACCAGCTCCATCCTCGCCATGCGCACGGGCGAGGACAACCAGGGCGTCATCGGCCTGCACCAGACCGGACTTCCGGAGGAGTACGAGCCGGGCCTGTCCGTGCGCTTCATGGGCATCAGCGAGCAGGCGATCATCTCGTACCTGGTCACCACCTACTACTCCGCCGCCATCCTGGTGCCCGACGCGCTCGGGGTGATGGAGAACGTCCAGATCGGCCGCCGGCGCGACTGACGGCCCGGCCGCCAGCAGCCCGGACCCTCCCGGGCCGGCCGACCGTGCCCGGGAGGGTCCCGCACCGCCCACCCCCATCACCTAGGAGCCACGGATGCCCGTTCCCGGGCCTTCCCCTGCGCAGTCGAGCCTGCCTGCCGCCGCGGCCCGCTTCGGGACCCACGGTCACGGCCGGGGCGCCGACCCCGTCACCGGAGGCAAGCCCGCGCTGCCGACCGGGCCGCCGCTGCCCTTCGGGCCGGCGACCCGGCCTTCCCACCCGGTTGCCGTCCCCGTTGCCGTTCCCGGGCCCGTGCCCGTACCCGACGAAGGAACCACTGAAGGACCGGGGGGCGACCTGGTCGCCGCGCCGGTGCGGGAGGCCGCCGCCGCGCCGGCAACACCGAACCCCGCCCTGGAGCGGATCATGCGCGGTCCCAGCGGTGTGGGTACGGCGGGGCTGTTCTTCACGCCGCGCCCGGCACCGACCGCCACCCCGCCTGCGGTGGCCGACGTGCCCGCTCCGCGGCCCGCCGCGGAGGGCACGCCGGTCCCCGGCCTCTACCACCACCAGGTCCCGGAACCCGACCCCGTCCGGGTCGAGGAGGTCAGCCGCCGGATCAAGCGCTGGGCCGTGGACGAGGTCGAGGCCTACCCGCCGGAGTGGGAGGACCAGTTCGACGGCTTCTCCGTGGGCCGTTACATGGTCGCCTGCCACCCGGACGCCCCGACCGTCGACCACCTCATGATCGCCACCCGGCTGATGGTCGCCGAGAACGTGGTCGACGACTGCTACTGCGAGGACCACGGTGGATCGCCCGTCGGACTAGGAGGAAGGCTTCTGCTGGCGCACACCGCTCTGGACCCGGTCCACACGACCGCGGAGTACCAGCCGGCCTGGGCGCAATCGCTCCTCTCGGACGCCCCGCGGCGCTCCTACCGCTCGGCCATGGAGTACTTCACCCGGGCGGCGACCCCGTCGCAGGCCGACCGGTACCGGCACGACATGGCCCGGCTGCACCTGGGGTACCTCGCCGAGGCCGCATGGGCCGAGACGAAGTACGTCCCCGAGGTGTCCGAGTACCTGGCGATGCGCCAGTTCAACAACTTCCGCCCCTGTCCCACCATCACCGACACCGTGGGCGGCTACGAACTCCCGGCCGATCTCCACGCCATGCCCGCCACGCAGCGGGTGATCGCGCTCGCCGGCAACGCCACCACCCTCGCCAACGACCTGTACTCCTACACCAAGGAACTCGAAAGCCCCGGCCTGCACCTGAACCTGCCGGTGGTCATCGCAGCACGGGAGGGCCTTTCCGACAAGGAGGCCTACCTGAAGGCGGTGGAGGTCCACAACGAACTCATGCACGCCTTCGAAGCCGCGGCCGCGGAACTGGCCGCCTCCTGCCCCGATCCACGCATGCTGCGCTTCCTGCGGGGCGTGGCCGCCTGGGTCGACGGCAACCACTACTGGCACCAGACCAACACCTACCGCTACAGCCTGCCCGATTTCTGGTAAGGATGGATCCCTCTGTGACTAGCACCGATTTCACCGTTGCAGCCCCCACTTCCGCCTTCATTCCCTCCCCGGCGACGCCCTACCAGGGCGACATCGCCCGCTACTGGGACCACGAGGCGCGGCCGGTGAACCTCCGCCTCGGAGATGTCGACGGTCTCTACCACCACCACTACGGCATCGGTGACATCGACCAGGCGGCCCTCGGGGACTCCGGCGACAGCGCATACGAGAAGAAGCTGATCGCCGAGCTCCACCGCCTGGAGTCCGCGCAGGCGGACGTCCTGCTGAACCACCTGGGCGCCATCGGCCGCGACGACACGCTCGTGGACGCCGGCTGCGGCCGCGGCGGTTCGATGGTCATGGCCCACCAGCGTTTCGGATGCAAGGTCGAGGGCGTCACCCTGTCGGCCAAGCAGGCCGACTTCGCCAACCAGCGCGCCCGCGAGCTGGGTATCGAGGACTCCGTCCACGCCCGCGTCTGCAACATGCTCAACACGCCGTTCGAGACGGGACAGGCCGCCGCCTCCTGGAACAACGAGTCCAGCATGTACGTCGACCTGCACGACCTGTTCGCCGAGCACTCCCGCGTCCTCGCGGTCGGCGGTCGCTACGTGACCATCACCGGTTGCTGGAACCCGCGTTACGGCCAGCCTTCGAAGTGGGTCTCCCAGATCAATGCCCACTTCGAGTGCAACATCCACTCCCGCCGTGAGTACATGCGGGCCATGGCCGACAACCGTCTCGTGCCGCAGGTCGTGATCGACCTGACCCCCGAGACCCTGCCGTACTGGGAGCTGCGCGCCACGTCGTCTCTGGTCACGGGCATCGAGGAGGCGTTCATCAACTCCTACAGGGACGGCTCCTTCCAATACGTGCTGATCGCCGCCGATCGCGTCTGACGTCGAACGGGGACGGCCGGGCCCGTGACGACGGGTCCGGCCCGGCACGACGGGTCGGGTCCTGGCCAACCGCGTCCGGCGGATCCCGGGCGCCGTCGGTCCGGGCCCGCAGCGGCGCCTTGCCGATCCCGTACCTGCTCCGGACCCGTCCCGGTCCGGGACCGTCCGGTACCGGCCAAACTCGGAAGAGATCGATCCGGACTCGCGCTAGGGTGCGCGCGTGAGTCTTCATGTGGTCGTGGGTTTCGGACCCGCAGGCGCCGCCACCGCCCGTTTGCTGGCAGAGCAGGGACATTCCGTACGCGTCGTCACCAGGTCGGGCAGAAGCCCGGAACCGGGGCTCGAACACGTCGCGTTCGACGCGGCGGACCGGGAGCGGCTGATCGCCGCCGCACGGGGCGCGACGGCGATCCACCACTGCGCCGCACCCCCCTACCACCGCTGGGTGCGCGCATGGCCGCCGCTCGTCGCGTCGGTCTGCGCCGCGGCCGAGGCCACCGGTGCCGTCCTGGTCATGCTGGGCAACCTCTACGGCTACGGGCCGGTGGACGGCCCCCTGACCGAGGAACTCCCGCTCGTCGCGACCGGCCCCAAGGGCCGGGTCCGCGCCGCCGCGTGGGAACAGGTGCGGACCCTGCACGAGCAGGGCCGCATCAGGGCGGTCGAGGTGCGGGCCAGCGACTTCTTCGGCCCGGGCGTCACCACCGGGGGCCACCTCGCCGGACGGGTCGTACCGGCGCTGCTGCGCGGCAAGCCGGTCGCCACGCTGGGAGATCCGGACGCCCCGCACAGCTGGACCTACCTTCCCGACGTGGCCGCGGCGATGGCCGAGGTCGCGGGTGAGGAGCGGGCCTGGGGGCGTCCCTGGCACATTCCCACCGAACCTCCCCGGTCCGTACGGGAGATGGCCGACCGGCTCGCCGCGGAATCGGGGAGCGGGCCGGCGGTGGTGCGCAGGATCCCGTCGGCCGCACTGTCGCTTGCGGGGCTCTTCTCGCCGCTCATGCGTGAACTGGGAGAGATCCGCTACCAGTTCGACCGCCCCTTCGTGGTTGATGCGACTGCCTACGAGGAGGCTTTCGCGGTGCGGGCCACCCCCGTCGGCGAACAGGTCACGGCCACCCTCGACTGGTGGCGTGCGCGATCGGCCGCCCGATGACCTCCGTGACGGCGGCGCGGAGCCCGGGGGAGGGGCACGCGGCGATAGCAGTCGTGGGAATGGCCTGCCGGTTCCCGGGAGCCCGGAACCTGAACGAGTACTGGCGGCTTCTGACGGACCCGCGACCGCAGTTCTCCACCATCCCCGACACGCGCTGGCGCAGTGCGGCCTTTCTCAGCGGCGACTTCCGCGACACGTCGTCCACCTACACCGACACCATGGCCGTGCTGCCGGACGTGGGCCACTTCGACGCGGCGCACTACGGCATCCCGCCGCGCCGGGCCGCGGCGATGGATCCCCAGCACCGGCTGCTGATCGACCTGACCCGTGAGGCGGTCCAGGACGCGGGCTGGGAGGCCGACGGCTTCGACCGCGAAGAGACCTCGGTGATCACCGCCCTCACCGAGAGCGGCTACCGCGAGCTGAGCACCATGCGGATACGGATGCGCCAGCTGGCCGGAGGCGAGTTCGGGGCGAGGGCGACGGACCCCGGGACGGAGGCTGTACGCGCTGTCCAAGGTCTGCACGGCACCTCCGTGGCTGGGCTCCTCCTCAACATGGGGCCCAACACGATCAGCTCGGTCTTCGACCTGCACGGCGAGAGCTACGCCCTGGACTCCGCCTGCTCCGGCGGGCTCATGGCCGTCGCCAACGCGGTCCACGCGCTGCGCGCGGGCCGGTCCCGCATCGCGATCGCAGGTGGCGCCCAGCTGGTCCTCACCCCGGACCTGCTGGTGGGACTGTGCCGGATCGGTGCCATCTCGCGCAGCGGCAGATGCCTGCCCTTCGGTACCGACGCAGACGGATTCGTCCTCGGGGAGGGCGCCGGGGTGCTGGTGCTGCGGCCACTGGCCGACGCCCTGTCGGCCGGCGACCGGGTCTACGCGGTGATCCGCGGTGTGGGGACGGCCAACGACGGGACCGTCCAGGGCGGCATGCACCCGCAGGCGGGCGGCCAGCTCAGGGCCCTGCGCCGGGCCTACCGCGACGCGGGCCTGCCCCCGGGCGAGGTGGGCTACCTGGAGGCGCACGGCACCGGGACGACCGTCGGGGACCCCGTCGAGCTCGCGGTCCTGCGCGAACTGCGCGGTGAGGCCGCGGCCCCCGCCCACCTCGGCGCGGTGAAGGCGGTCGTCGGGCACTCGCTCAACTCGGCGGGCCTGGCCGGACTGATCAAGTCGGTCCTGGCCGTGCAGCGGGGGGTGATCCCGCCGCAGCCGGACTTCGCCCTCGCCGACACCACCGTCCTCGACGACGCTCGACTGACCGTCGCGACGGCACCGGTCGCGTGGCCCGGGAGCGACCTGCCCCGCCGGGCCGGGGTGAGCGCCTTCGGCTTCGGCGGCACCGGCGTCCACCTGGTTCTGGAGGGGCACGCTGGGCCGGCGGTCCGCCCGGTGCCACCCGAGGGGCCCCGCGAACTGGTCCTCACCGCGCGCGACCGGGCCGGACTGGCCCGGTACGCCAGGGACGTGGCGAGGTCGCTCACCGAGGACCGGCCGCCGCTGGCCCAGGTCGCGGACACCCTGGCCCGGCGGGCACCCCTGCAGGAGCACCTCGCGCTGTCGGCCCGGGACCCCGCCGATGCCGCCGCCCGGCTGATCGCGGCGGCCGCGGCGCTGGAGGCCGGACGCGCTGTGGAGCCCGGGCCCGCGCCGATGCCCGCCGAAGCCTCCGCGGCCCGGCGCACACCCCCGTGCACCCTGCCTCCCAGTCCGCTCGCACCCCGCCGCCACTGGGTCGTGGACGACGCGGCGCGCGCGCTGGACACCCCGGCGGAGCCTGCCGGGTCCCCGCCGGCGGTGGGCGCGGCCGCCGAGCCGGCCGTGGCGGCGCCGTCCCGGGCGCCGGCTCCGTCCCCCGCGCCCCGCGAGGACGCCGTGTCCATCGTGTTCGAGGAGGTGTCGCGGACCGGGGTGTTCCCCCGCGAGGACCTCGGCGAGGACATGGCGCTGGTGGCCGGCCTCGGGTTCGACTCCCTCATGCTCCAGGAACTGGCGGTCAACATCGCCAGGCGCGCGCCCGGACTCCGCACCGAGGACCTGTTCGCGCCCGAACTCACCGTCGGTGCCCTGATCGCGCTGATCGATCCGGGCCGCGCCCGGCCGGCGGCTTCCGGCGGCCCCTCCCGCGAGGCGCCGGCCGAGTGGCGCCGAGATTCCACCACTGTCGACGACTTCCCGGAGGTCTCCCTCTTCGAGGAGCGCCTGGCCTCGGTCACCGCCGGCGGGTCCGGCTTCCCGTACTTCCGCGTCCACGAGGGCACCGTCCGCGACACCACGGTGATCGGCGACCGCTCGTACCTCTCCTTCGGCTCCTACAACTACCTGGGGATGTCGGGCCATCCGGCGGTCAACGAAGCCGCGCACCGGGCCGTGGAACGGTACGGGACCTCCGTCTCCGCGAGCCGTCCGCTCTCGGGTGAACGGGAGCTGACGGTCCGTCTCGAACGCTCCCTGGCCGCCTTCCTCGGCGTCGGGGACTGCCTCACCCTGGTCAGCGGCCATGCCACCAACGTCACCGCGATCGGGCACCTCGTCGGGGCCGGGGACCTCGTCCTGCACGACGCGCTGGCCCACGACAGCATCCTCCAGGGATGCGCCCTGTCCGGGGCGGCGCGCAGACCCTTCGCCCACAACGACCGCGGCGACCTGGAACACCTCCTGAGAGTCAACCGGTCCCGTTTCCGACGGGTGCTGATCGTGGTGGAGGGTGCCTACAGCATGGACGGCGACCTGGCGGACCTGCCCGCGTTCATCGAGCTGAAGAAGCGCTACGGCGCCCTGCTGATGGTCGACGAGGCGCACAGCATGGGCACCGTCGGCGAGCGCGGCCGCGGCGTGGGCGAGTTCTTCGGCGTGGACCGCTCCGACGTGGACGTGTGGATGGGCACCCTCTCCAAGTCCTTGGCCAGTTGCGGCGGTTACCTGGGTGGATCGGCCCGTATGGTCCGCTGGCTGCGGCACACCCTTCCAGGCTTCGTCTACAGCGTGGGCCTGACCCCGGCGAACGCGGCCGCCGCACTGGCCGCCCTCGAATTGATCGCCGCGGAACCGCACCGGGTGCGCACCCTGAGGGCGAACGCCGAGCTGTTCCTCGGACTGGCCGCGGCGGCCGGCCTGCCGACCGGCGCCAGCGCGGACACCCCCATCGTCCCGGTCGTCCTCGGCGGCTCGGCGCGGACCCTGCACGTCGCGGACCGGCTGTTCGCCCGCGGGGTCATCGCCGATCCGATCTTCCATCCCGCCGTGGAGGAGGGACAGGCGAGGCTCCGGTTCTTCCTCACGTCCGAACACCGCCGGGACGACATCCGCCGGGCGGTCGCCGTGCTGGCCGAGGAGGTGGCGGCGAGCGCCGCGGTGTGACCGGGCCACGTCAGAACAAGGTGCGTTCGATGCGGTGGAGCATGGCACTCGTGCCGGGATCGCCGGCGGCTTCCGCCTCCCCGGCGGAGGCCGTCCGATCCCGTCCTTCGCCGGTGGCGCCCATCCGCTGGGAGAGCAGGTAGGCGATGATCTCCGCCTCCTGCTCCTGCACGTCGTCGTAGGCGGCCCGCAGGAGCATGTCGCGTACGAGTTCGGGGTCGAGGTTGGGGAAGAGCAGACGGGCGGCCGTCTCGTCCAGCCCGCCGGCCCCGCGATGGCAGCAGATGATGTGGCCCAGCTCGTGCAAGATGATGTGCTCCTGATGCGCGCTGGTGGTGTTGGCGTCGTAGAAGATGAGGTCCTCGTCGCGGGCGGCGACCCACATGCCGCACGGATGCGTCGCAGGCATCTGCATCGGGACCAGGAGGATGGGGCGGCCCCGTGCCTCACCGAGGTGGCGGCACAGCTCGGCCACGTCGGTCGCCTTCGGCAGGTCGAGTTCGGCGATCCGCTGCGCACCGGCCTTCCGGAGCTTCTTGAGGCGGCTGCGGCGATCCTGGTCCGCCGACCGCTCCTTCCTGGCGCCCCTCATTCGGGGCCGGACGGGTCGTCGACCGGCGGCAGGCCCTGCAACTGCCGGTACTGGTCCATGATGGCCGTGATGGCCTGGAGGTTCTCCTTCTTCATCCCGGCCGCCCGCATCGCCACCGCCCGGACCCCGGACTGCCGCAGCGCCTCGATCGCGGCGACCTCGCTGAGGACGGACTCGGCCACCTTGTCGTCGAAGAAGTAGGCGACCGATACGCCGAAGAAGCGGGCGAGGGCGGCCAGGAGGTCGGGCGAGGGATTGGAGCGCTTGCCGGTCCGCAGCTGCGACAGATACACACCCCCGGCCTTGAGTTCGGGGTTGGCCCGCTTCAGTTCCTCCGCCACCTCGGCGTTGGTCCAGTGCCTGCCCTTTGGGCGAACCGTCTTGAACAGGTCGTCGAGACGCACTGCGAGCAGGGGCCGGTCATCGCCCCCGGTCTCGGTCTCCGTCATGGTGAACCTTCCTCCCGTCACCTCCTCGGCATAGCCCGTGGCTATACGTCAGTTTCCCAGAATAGCGGTCAGTTGACAATTGGCCGGGACTCCGCCAACGTTGGGTCTCGCCGATAGCTGTCAGCTAACGCGACTCACGGGGGAAACGGGGTCGGGTTGCTGCGGAGAATCGGACTGGCCCGGCCCTCGGGGGATGGGCCGGGCCAGTCCGGGCGGAAGCCACCCGTCCGGCCCGATGAAACACGGGGGAACGGGAGTGCCCGCCCGGTTTGACGGGGGATGCAAACCGGGCGGGAGCTCTCAACTCGCCTTACTGAGCTTACTGTAGGCGGCGGCAACCTGGGTGAGCCAGGCGACTTCCGCCACGAAGTTGTCCGTGTCGCGGTCGTCGAAGTCGCCCGCGTCCTTGCTGTGATCGGGGACCGTCCCGGTCCGCTTGGCCTGAAGGGCCTGCCTGATCTGCGCCGCTTCCGCGAACGCCTGTCGCAGCTCCTCGCCCGCCTCCCCGTTCGCCCCGTCGGCGGTGTTCGTCTCCCGGTCGATGTACGGGCGCAAGTCCCGCCACCCGTCACGGATTTCGACCACCCGGCGGTGCAGCCGGTAGTTGAGGTCGGAGACAGACGCCCCCGGGGGTTCCAGCGCGATGTCCGGCGAGGACTCGTAGAGGTCCCGCCACAGCGGATGCAGCGCCCGGTAGGCGCGGTAGCTGCGGGCCCACTCCTTGAGCCGGGAAACGGGCGGCCCCCACAAGGAGTTGATCAGACTGAGCGAGAGGATCACGATGCCCGTCGCGCTGAAGACGTTCGAGGCGAGCTTCCAGGCGCCGATGTCCACCCCGGTCGCCGCGGTCAGGATGTTGACCGTACGGGCCGTGCAGTACAGGAACAGCACCACGGCGGCGACGGAGAGCATCCGCAGCGCCTGCCGCAGCGAGGCGTTGTCCGTCATCCGCGCGTACGGGCCGCACTGCCGGTAGATCGTCACGCACGGCACCGCCTGGGACACGACGAAGACCAGGAGGTAGGTGAGCAGCAGCGGCCTGCTGGTCCCGTCGAAGTCGGAGGTGGGCCGTCCGGGTCCGTCCGCCAGGAAGAACAGGGCCGTCAGCAGCACGTCGAGGACGATGCCGGTGACGAGCCAGTACCGTGTCCCACGGGCCGCGGCCTCGTCCGTGGCAGCCCATCGCAGCAGGATGATCTGCGCCGCGACGCAGAAGGCCACGGCGGCCAGGTGCATGATGAGGATGGCCAGGTTGCCGACGCCCAGGAAGCTTCCACCACCCATGGCGACGGCTCCCATGGTGAAGGTGAGGCACTGCAGCAGCAGGGTGGCGATCAGTGCCCGGTAGGCGCCGTCCCGCCAGCTGCGCCGGGCCTGGGACAGGCGGTAGAAGAGCGCGGCGTAGGAGGAGAGCGCCGCTGTCGCGAAGCAGAGGGTCCGGATGGCGTTCACGTCAGCGGTCGCCCTCGCCCACCGGGACCTCAAGTCCGACGGTCTCGGCCGCCACCGCGACGGCGTGGTCGAAATAGGCGGCCTCGTCGAGGACGCTGTCGTGCGTACGGCTGAAGACCTGGAACACCAGCAGGCCGATCAGGCTGCTCCACAGCACGATGCCGCGCTCGACGACGTCCGCGAAGGGGGCCTCGGGCGCACCGCCGAAGAGCTCCAGGGCCTCCGGTCGCAGCAGCCCGCCCGGCAGCGTCCGGCGGGGCGGGACGAGTTCGCCGGCCGCCAGTGCGGATCGCAGGATGCCGGCGAGCACCGCGGGGGTGCGCGCGGCGGGCGGGACGGTGTCCTGCGGGGCGTGGTAGCCCGGCACGGGCGAGCCGTAGATCAGGGTGAACTCGGCGGGGTGGGCGAAGGACCACTGCCGCAGTGCCCGGGCCGCCGCGAGGAGCCGGGCGCCCCCCGTGGCACCGGCGTCCGCGGCGGCCCGGTCGGCCCGCTCCATCGCGGAACCGGACGCGTCGTAGGCGTCGATGACGAGCGTGGTCAGCAGGTCGTCCCGGTGCGGGAAGACCGCTTGCACATCGGCGACGGCGAGACCGCTCTCGCGGGCTACGCCGTCCAGGGACAGGCCCGACGCCCCCAGTTCGGCCAGTTGCCGGCGTGCGGCGTGCTTGACCACCGCGGCCGGAGCCACGTCGTCGCTCGGATGGGTTGTGGAAACGTCCATGCCGGAACCGTACCCGTGGACGACCGTGCGAGGAGCCCGGTCACCCGAACACCCGTGCCCCCCGCCGTGATTCGGCCACGGAGGGGGGCACGGAAGGCCGGTACGCGTCCCCCGTCCCGGCCTCGGTGCGTGGGCCGGTCACCGGCGGCGGTGGGCGGAGTCGGACCTCCGCCACCGCCCACCGGTTCAGGAGACGGTGACGAACCGGCCGATGCTCGGCACCCCTTGGGCGTCGAGGGCGAACAGCATGTACGTCCCCGGCAGCACCACACCGGTGTCCGCAGGGATGGATACCGTGTACGAGCCCGCCCCCGCCGGCGTGGACACGAGCGGTACCCGCCGCTGGTCGTTGTCGGTGGAGTGGGTCGCGGCCGAGGCCCGCATCAGGACGAAGGAGGCCACGGACGACTCGGTGCTCACCGTCAGCTGCGTGCCGGGCGACGTCCGGGGAGGCACGCCCCCGGTGATCACCGGCCGCGGCTTCGGCGAACCGTCGGCGTTCAGCAGGTAGGGCGGAGTGAAGACGGCTCCGTCGGGGTGGTTGGTGGCGCAGTCGCCGCACAGGCCGCCGCCGCCGGAGAAGACCCGGCCGTCGGGCAGCAGGTTGGACACGCTGTGGTAGTTGCGCGGGACGGCCATGGAGGCCAGCGGGGTGAACCTGCCGGTCGCCGGATCCCAGAGCTCGGGCGTCAGGACCGAGGTCGCATCGCTGAACGGCACCGGATAGGCCTGGCCGCCGAAGACCGCCACCTTGCCGTCGGGCAGCACGACGCTGTTGCCGAACGCACGGGGGTGCTCCATGTCCCCGGTGCGTGCCGCCTGGACCTGGCTGCCCGAGATGCCCACGGTGTACGCCCGCCGCGTGGCGGGGGAGTCCTGGTAGGCCGGAGAACCGCCCAGCGTGACCAGTTTGCCGATGTCGTACGGAACGGCGTTGCCGGTCATGGCGTCCTGGCTGTCGGCCCGGGTGCCGGCCGGCGTGATGCTGCCCTGGCCGCTGGTGGAGATCCAGTTCATCTGCTTGCTCGGGCCGACCTGGAGCACCTTGCCGCCCGAAACGGCGTGCAGCCACATGTGGTTGTCGGCGCGGTACGGCCCGGCCGGATCGGCCGTCAGCGCCGGGGAGGCGGGAACGCCGGGAAGCCTCCGCCAGGTGCGGGTGTCGGGCGACCAGACCTCACCGGCCTTGTCGGTGCTCGCGTTCCCGCTCCAGGAGCCGCCGAGGACGAAGGCCTCGCCGGTGGAGAGCAGTGTCATGGCCTGGTAGCCGCGGGCGATGTTCATGCTGGTGGTCGCGGACCAGGAGTCGGAGGCCGGGTCGTAGATGCTGGCCTTCTCCGCGTTGCTGCCGCCCGTGACCAGCACCCGGCCGTCGGCCAGCATCGCTATGCCGGGGCAGAACATGTCGTGGCCGGTGTTGTCGATGCGGCGCTGGGTGACCCTGCCCGTCTTCAGGTCCAAGATCGCCGTCTGGGTGTAGCCGTTGCTGCCGCCGAAGCGGTCGACGGCGTACGCGGACCAGGCGAGCAGCTTGTCCCCGGGCAGGGCGGCGGTGGCCACCGGGACCAGGGGGAAGCCGATGATCCGGCCCCAGGAACCGTGTACGGCGGGGTTGGCGGGCCCGCTCAGGCGTATCTCCGCCGCCGAGGTCCAGGGACCCCGGCCGCCCGCCTCGGCGGTCACGGTGAGACGTACGTACCGGGCCTGCTCGGCACGGATGAAGGTGGCGGTCTTGACGGTGTCGTCGTCCCGCCAGGTGCCGGATGCCACCGCGGCGCCGAAGGAGGTGCCGTCGGTACTGGTCGCCACGGTGTACGAGCCGGCACGCCCGTTGGGGCCGTCGGCGCGGGGCTGGTAGACGAGGGCGGAGACGACCGCGGTGCGGTGCATGTCGATGGTGATGCTGTGCGGCAGGGGCGCGGGGGTGCCGGTCCACTTGCTGTGCCAGATGGTGGTGGCGTTCCCGTCGAGGACGTTGGCGGCGCGGCCGTTCTCGCCGGTGGTCTCCTCGTCGCTCGCGCTCGCCGTCCACCCGGCCCGGGACAGGTCGACGGTGGCTTCGGGGGTGCCCGGGTCGCCCAGCAGGTTGATTTCCGCGGCCGAGGTCCAGGGCCCGCGGTTGCCCGCCTCGGTCGTCGCCGTCAGTCGTACGAACCGGGTGCCCGTCGGGGCGAAGCCGAGGGTCTTGGTGGTGGCGTCGTCCGCGAGCGTGCCGGTGGCGACGGGGGTGCCCCAGTTCTGGCCGTCGGCGCTCACGCTGATGCCGTACTCGCCGACGCGCCCGTTCGGCCCGTTCGCACGCGGCCGATAGACGAGGGCGGAGACGACCGCGGTGCGGTGCATGTCGATGGTGATGCTGTGCGGCAGGGGCGCGGGGGTGCCGGTCCACTTGCTGTGCCAGATGGTGGTGGCGTCGCCGTCGAGGACGTTGGCGGCGCGGCCGTTCTCGCCGGTGGTCTCCTCGTCGCTCGCGCTCGCCGTCCACCCGGCCCGGTCGAGGACGGGGGCGGTGGGCTCCATGGCGTTCGCCGGCGCGACGCCGTGGTGCGGCGACTGCACCGCCGCCTGCTGGTCGGTGGGCACGGGCGCGGCCCGCGGCCCCGGTGCGCGGCCGGCCGCTGCGGTGCTCGTGACGCCGAGCCAGGGCGTCAGGCCGATCAGCAGGGAGCCGAGGGCGAAGGCTATGAGCAGGTGGGAGCGGCGTAACGGGCCGGGGAGCGCGAAGGAGCGCCTGGGCTGCAATCTGACCTCCTGGGGCGAACTGATGTGCCCCGTAGAAGATAGTCAGATAGCGCGCAACTCGTCCGGGAACAGCCAGAGTTGGCGGGAACCGTGTGCCGGACCCAGCCCCGCACCCGGCCCGGCCGCACCGCACCCGGCCGGATCGGCCGCGGGGTCCGCGGCGGTGGGGCCGCGGACCCCGCGGCCGTCAGGCGCCGACGTAGGCCGCCAGGTGCTCCCCGGTGAGGGTGGACCGGTCGGCGACGAGGTCGGCGGGTGTGCCCTCGAAGACGATCCGCCCGCCGTCGTGGCCGGCGCCGGGCCCGAGGTCGACGATCCAGTCGGCGTGCGCCATGACCGCCTGGTGGTGCTCGATGACGATGACCGACTTGCCCGAGTCCACGAGCCGGTCGAGTAGGCCGAGGAGCTGTTCGACGTCGGCGAGGTGGAGTCCCGTGGTCGGCTCGTCGAGGATGTAGACCCCGCCCTTCCCGGACATGTGCGTGGCCAGCTTCAGGCGCTGCCGCTCGCCGCCGGACAGCGTCGTGAGGGGCTGGCCGAGGCTGATGTAGCCCAGCCCGACGTCGGAGAGCCGGCCGAGGATGCGGTGCGCTGCCGGGGTGGCCGCCTCACCGGATCCGAAGAACTCCAGGGCCTCGGTCACCGACATCGCCAGCACCTCGCTGATGTCGCGACCGCCCAACCGGTGTTGGAGAACCGACGCCTGGAACCGCTTGCCCTCGCAGTCCTCGCAGGTGACCGCCACACCCGCCATCATCGCCAGGTCGGTGTAGACGACTCCCGCGCCGTTGCAGGTGGGGCAGGCCCCCTCCGAGTTGGCGCTGAACAGCGCCGGCTTGACCCCGTGCGCCTTGGCGAAGGCCTTGCGGATCGGGTCGAGCAGCCCTGTGTACGTCGCCGGGTTGCTGCGCCTGGAGCCTCGGATCGCACCCTGGTCGATCGACACAACGCCCTCGCCGGCCGGGATCGAACCGTGGATCAGCGAGCTCTTCCCGGAGCCGGCAACCCCGGTGATGACGGTGAGCACGCCCAGCGGGATGTCGACGTCGACGTCGCGCAGGTTGTGCGTCGCGGCGCCGCGGATCTCCAGCCGGCCGGTGGGTTCGCGTACCGCGGGTTTCAGGGCCGCGCGGTCGTCGAGGTGCCGTCCGGTGATGGTGCCGCTCGTGCGCAGTCCGTCGACGGTCCCCTCGAAGCAGACGGTGCCGCCCGCTGTCCCGGCGCCGGGACCGAGGTCGACGACATGATCGGCGATCGCGATCGTCTCCGGCTTGTGTTCCACCACGAGCACCGTGTTGCCCTTGTCGCGCAGCCGCAGCAGCAGGCCGTTCATGCGCTGGATGTCGTGCGGGTGCAGACCGGTGGTGGGTTCGTCGAAGACGTAGGTGGTGTCGGTGAGCGAGGACCCCAGGTGGCGGATCATCTTGACGCGCTGCGCCTCGCCGCCGCTGAGGGTGCCTGCGGGGCGGTCGAGGGAGAGGTAGCCGAGCCCGATCCCGACGAACGATTCGAGGGTGTGGTGGAGGGAGCCGAGCAGTGGTGCCACCGAGGGCTCGTCGAGGGAGTCGACCCATGCGGCCAGGTCGCTGATCTGCATCGCGCACGCGTCGGCGATGCTCACGTCCTTGATCTTCGACGACCGGGCCGTCTCGGTGAGCCGGGTGCCGTCGCAGTCGGGGCAGGTCGTGAAGGTGACCGCACGGTCCACGAACTCCCGGATATGCGGCTGCATCGACTCCCGGTCCTTGGCGAGCATCGACTTCCGGATGCGGGGGATGAGCCCCTCGTAGGTCATGTTGATGCCCGCGATCTTCATCCGGACCGGTTCGCGGTGGAGGAAGTCGTGCAGCTCCCTCTTGGTGTAGCGGCGGATCGGCTTGTCGGCGTCGTAGAGGCCCGACTCGCTGTACAGCCGGTAGCTCCAGCCGCCCGGCTTGTACCCGGGGACGGTGAGGGCGCCGTCGTTGAGCGATTTGGAGTCGTCGTAGAGCTGGGTGAGGTCCAGGTCGGTGACCGAGCCGCGGCCCTCGCAGCGCGGGCACATGCCGCCGGTGATGCTGAAGGACCGGCGCTCCTTCACGGTCCGGCCGTCGCGCTCCACGGTGACCGCACCCGCACCGCTGATGGAGGCGACGTTGAACGAGAACGCCTTGGGTGAGCCGACGTGAGGGCTGCCGAGCCGGCTGAACAGGATGCGCAGCATCGCGTTGGCGTCGGTCGCGGTGCCGACCGTCGAGCGGGGGTCGCCGCCCATCCGCTGCTGGTCGACGATGATCGCCGTGGTCAGCCCGTCGAGCACGTCGACCTCGGGCCGGGCCGGCGTCGGCATGAACCCCTGGACGAAGGCGCTGTACGTCTCGTTGATCAGCCGCTGCGACTCCGCGGCGATCGTGTCGAAGACCAGCGAGCTCTTGCCGGATCCGGAGACCCCGGTGAACACCGTCAGTCGGCGTTTCGGGATCTCGATGCTCACGTCCTTGAGGTTGTTCACACGGGCGCCGTGCACCCGGATCAGGTCGTGGCTGTCGGCAGCGTGCCGGGCGGGGGGCGGCGTGGTGTTCCGCGTGGCCATGCGCGAGGTGTCTCCGTCCATGGGGAGGGCCGCGGTCACGGTCACGCCGGATGGCGTGGACGTGACCGCGGCCCGTGAGGGGAAGGTGGTGCTACTGCTTGCGGGGCTGGTTGAAGCGGAGCATGTTGCCGGCCGGGTCGCGGAACGCGCAGTCACGGACTCCGTACGGCTGGTCGATGGGCTCCTGCATGACCTCCCCGCCGGCCGCCCGGATGCGCTCGAAGGTGGCGTCGACGTCGTCGGTGGAGAAGATCACGCCGCGCAGCATGCCCTTGGCCAGCAGCTCGGCCATCGCCTGCCGGTCCGCGGCGGGGGCGCCGGGGTCGGCGAGCGGCGGTTCGAGGACGATCTCGACGTCCTGCGAGGGCGACCCGACGGTCACCCAGCGCATCCCCTCGAACCCGACGTCGTTGCGCACCTCCAGGCCCAGGACGTCGCGGTAGAACGCGATCGCCTTGTCGTGGTCGTCCACCGCGATGAAGCACTGCGAGAGATTGATGTTCATGGCTTCGACGCTACGAGGCGCCCGCCGTTTTCGCTTCTCCATTTCTGACCGGATCCGCGACGGGTGCCGTGCCCTGGTCACCGGGCGGCCGCCCGCCCCTGACCGGTCGCGTCATGTACTTGGCGACGCACGCCGGAATGGCCTCGCCCGCCTCGTGCGCGCGAGCCCGATAGGCGCTGGGGCTCTCGCCGACGAGCTCGGTGAATCGCGAGCTGAACGATCCCAGCGAGGTGCTCCCGACGGCGAAGCAGACCTCCGTCACACTCATGTCGCCCCGCCGCAGCAGCGCCTTCGCGCGTTCGACGCGGCGGGTCATCAGATAGCTGTACGGGGTCTCCCCGAAAGCGGCGCGGAAGCTGCGGGAGAAGTGCCCGGGGGACATCAGGGCGACCTGCGCGAGCGCCGGAACATCCAGCGGCTCCGCGTAGTCGCGGTCGATCACGTCCCGGGCACGGCGCAGCCTCACCAGGTCCTCCAAGGTCATGCCCACCAGCATCGCACGACGCAAACGGTCGGCGGGGGCGTCCGCCCGGTCCGCTCGTCCCCCCGGTCCGCGCCTGCCACCCGGCTCAGCCGGACGGGGAGTCGCCCACGATCAGGTTCCTGAGGGCCGGCATGCCGCCCTCCCGCAGGGCGCGGCGCTGCCGGTCGGCCGGTGTCCCCTCCTGGAGGAGCCGGTGCACGAGCGACGCCACCTCGCGTTCGTCGCCGGACTCGGCGAGTGCCGGAGCGACGTGGGCCAGCAGGGAGGACAGCACGTCACCGCTGCTGCGGCAGCGACCCTTGGGATCGACCAGGGTGGAGTTCAGGCCGTGCCGGGCCGCGTGCCAGTTGGCGGCCTGCAGCAGTTCCGGACAGCACTGCGCGGGCGCGGCCCCGGCTTTCTCCTCGGCGAGGGCGACCGTGACCAGGGCGCGCACCAGACCGGCCAGCATGACCGCGTCGTCGGCCCGCAGCTGCACGTCCAGGCACCGCACCTCGACGGTCGGGAAACGGTCGGACAGCCGTGCCTGCCAGTACAGCTGACCCCGGTCGGCGATCACCCCGGAGGCGACCAGCGCGTCGATCCGCCGCTCGTAGTCGGCGTGCCCGTCGAAGTAGGGGGGCGGGCCGCTGACCGGCCAGCGGCCGAAGACGATCGTGCGCCAGCTGGCGAAGCCGGTGTCCTTGCCGTCCCACAGCGGAGAGTTCGCGGACATGGCCAGCAGGGTCGGCAGCCAAACCCGGATGCGGTTCAGCACTGCGACGCCGGTCGCCGGATCGGGCACCCCCACGTGCACGTGCATACCGTTGATCAGCTGCTCGTCCACCAGCTGCCGGGCCTGGCCCTCCATCCTGAGATACCTCGGTTTGCGGGTGACCGGCACCGCCGACGGGTCGCGCAGCGGTGCCGCGGCGGCCATGGCGACCCGGCAGCCGTGCTCCTCGGCGGCCGAGCCTACGGCGTGCCGCAGCCGCAGCAGGTGGCCGCCGACCTCCTCCAGCTCCGTGCAGACCGGCGTCGCCACCTCGACCTGTGCCTGGAGCAGCTCGTCCTGGATCTCGCCGTCCTCCGCGATCGGGCCCAGACCGGCCGCCCTGCGCACGTACTCGGCCCCGGGTACCGGCAGCACCGTCACCGGGTCCACCAGGAGGTATTCCTCTTCGACGCCGAATGTGATCACGCGGTGCGGTTACCCCGGGAGTGCCCTGATCATCCGCCGCCTGCGCCGACCGGCCTAGGCTGCCGCTCCGCTCAATGGTCGGCGCCGTCCGGCGCGGCGCGTGCTCGCCCACCGGACCGCTCCGTCCGCCCACCGCGCTCAGTGGCCCAGCTTCCGCTTGAGCTCCGCCTTGTCCATCGAGGAGCGGCCGTGGATGTTCCTGCGCCTGGCCTCCTCGTAGAGCTGGTCGTAGGTGGGGCCTCCGGCCCCCTTGTGGGAGCGCAATCCGCCGCGCCGGCCCGAGGAGATGTCCTCCAGCGAGGTCCTGCTCGCCGTCTTCGTCTCGCCGGCCCGGGCCCGCTCCTTGTTCACGGTCCGCGCGGCGATCTCCTCCGCCCTCTCGGGGCTCTCACCGCGCTCCTCGGCGCTGTCCTTGATGTGCTCGTACTGTCGTTCCCTCTTGGGGCTGGAACCGCGGGGCATGACGACTTCCTCACTGCCGTACGGACGCTCCGGTACGTCCAGCGCCTACCCCTGCCCGGGCGCCGCACACGGGCTCCGCCCCGCGCGGCCCGTCGACCGCCCGCGGCCTCTCCGCGGTCCTGGCGGAGCCGGCCGACCAGATCGACGTCGAGTGCATCGGACTCGCCTCCGCGCTCGACGACGGCACCGGAGCCCGGCCGGCCCCGCCGGGCTCCGGTGCCGGCCCGGTCGGCCGCCGGTCGGGTCAGTGCGCTGCGGCCAGGTGTCGTTCGGCCGCCAGCACGGCCTCGTGCACGGTCGAGCGGCCCATCAGCACACACAGGGTGTAGGCCATGTCGTCCATGGCGCCGCGGGCCACCGCGTCACCGGGGGCCCCGGCGAGCCGTTCCCGGGCCGCCCGGAACCGCGCCAGGGCGTCCTCGGTCCGGGTCCGGCTGGGCAGTAGCCCCACGCCGCGTTCGCCCTCCGCCCCCGGCCGGGCGCTCCGCAGGGCCTCGACCGCGCGCCGCAGTGCGCGATCCCACCGGGCGGGTACGGGGTCCCCGAGCGAGCCCGCGACCACCGCGGCCGCGAGGTCCGCCACCGGTACCCGCGCCCGCTCGGCTGCCGCCGCCAACGCGAACCGCGCCTCACGGGCCCCGCAGGGTGCCAGGGCCATCACCATGCCCGTCGCCCACTCCACCGTCGTCGCGCCACGGAGTACCGGTACATGCTCATCAGAAGACTGATGAATGCTTTGAGAGGTCACCGATCATCCTTTCAACCGAAGGCTGTGCGGACTGTGGAGGTAAGCATGGAAGGTATGCCCGCTCCAGTTGTCGTTCCACACCCACAGAACGCCCGCCGCACCGACGGCGTGCAGGTTCGCCCGCACGACCTTCACCACCCCGCCGCGGCCGCTCGATGCCGAAGCGCGCTTCCCCCGGCAGGCCGCGCCCAACGGGCGCGGCGAGGAGGTTGCACCCGCGCCCCGGACGTCCTGCGGCGCGCGAACGTCATGTCGGCGGTCCGCCGCTGTGTCCGGCCGACCCCGCGAACCGGAACCCCTGGCGGCCCAGTGACGGTCGATCACCTCCGCGCGGACAGCCGGCCGGGTTGCGCCGTCGCGCACGGGTGCGGCGGCAGGATGGCGCCATGGCCGACGCCTTCGTATCGCGCACCGTCGACGTGACGACCGGGAACCGGGAGACCGTCCACGACCTGACTTCCGCCTGCGCCGCCTTCCTTCAGGAGGTCGCGCGCGGGCGGAGTGGACTCCTCAACATCTTTACGCCGCACGCGACCGCCGGGCTCGCCGTCATCGAGACGGGAGCGGGCAGCGACGAAGACCTGCTGACCGCCCTGAAGTCCCTGCTGCCGGCCGACGATCGGTGGCGGCATCGCCACGGCTCTCCGGGCCACGGGCGTGACCACGTCATGCCCGCGTTCGTCCCGCCGCACGCGACGCTTCCGGTGATCGACGGAACGCTGGCAATCGGAACCTGGCAGTCCGTCACTCTGGTGGACACCAACCGGGACAACCCCCGCCGTCGGGTCCGGCTGTCCTTCCTGGCCGGATGACCGGGGCGCCGAGCGGGCGCAGGGGTGAAGACGTATCCATCATGACAGGTCAGAGCACGTTTTCGTAGGATCAAGAGCACAGTGGATTGCCCTTGTTCGGGCCCCTTCGCGGCTTTCAGAATCAGCGTCATGAATCACACGGCGCACATCAACCACGACGTGGTACTCCGGGCCCGAGTGGCCCTCCTCGGTTCCCAGACCCTGACCACCCGACAGGAGGTCGCCGCCTACCGGGTACTCGCCCAGGTGAGCCCGCTCGCCTATCTGCCCCAGCTGGCCCGGGCACTGTGCACCTACAGCCGGCAGGATTTCGCCGATCAGCCCGGCACGGCCCTCGCCCTGCGGGCCGAGGCGGTCGGGGCCGCCCGCCGGATGCACTCCCTGGAGGCCGGACGGGCGCAGCTGCTCATGGTCGTGCTCGAGGCCTACGGTCTGCAGCTGGCGGTCATGGGGCGTCAGGAGGAACTCACCGCGGTGCGGGAGGAGATAGTCCGGCTGGAGGCGGACGGGCAGGGGGAACTCGGCCCGCTGGAAAGGGAGATCGTCCGCCTGGACGGCGGTCACCAGGGTCCGTAGCGGGGGCGGCGGACGCGGAGGGCGGCGTCGGGCGCCCTTCCGCCCGGACCCGGACCGGTCCTCACCAGCGCCAGTGAGGTTCCGCCCGCCACCGCCCCCGACCGGCCTACCGTGGCCGGGTCGAAGCCGGACTCCGTTCCCGAGGGCGGTGGCGGGCCTCGGCCGACGCCCCGCGTCCCGGGAGCCCCGGCGCCCGCGCCGCGGCTCCCGCAGGCCGCCGGTGACACAGGGCGGGCCGTCGACCGCCGCGCGTGCCAGGCCCTGCGGTACGGCCGGACCGGCCGCCCGGGACGACGGCCGTACGTCCGCTCCGGGCCGGCCTCGGACCTCGGGCCGGAGCCACCGGGGCCGCGCTCCCCACCCGCGCGGGGGCCGCTCCCGACGTGCCGGACGTTCGGTGCGGCCGCATCCTTCTCGTGGAGGGCAACCGCAGCCGACAGGCGCCGTCCGGGGAAGGAGCCGTCACCGTGTCGGAACCGCGTGACAAGCCGCCCCGCTTCACCGTGCCGGCCTGGATGCGCACCTACACGCCGTTCCTCGGCCGGATCCTCGAACAGTTCGCGCGCGTCAACCTGCTGGACTGTGCGACCCGGCTGGCCGCGCAGGCTTTCCTCGGCGCGATCCCCGCCATCTTCGTCATCGGGGCCCTCGCACCCGACTGGATGCGCAAGCAGCTCGTCTCCACCATCAGCGGGACCCTGGGCCTCACGGGCCCGGCACTGGACCAGATCCGCTCGGTGGTGCAGAACAGCGGCGAGGACACGGCAGCCCTCGCGAGCACCGGGGTGGTGGGCGTCGTGGTCACACTGCTGTCCGCGACCGCCTGCAGCCGCGCTCTCCAGCGGACCTGCGAGCGCGCCTGGCACCTGCCGAAGGCGGGGGCCCGGCTGGCGGCCTGGCGCTGGCTGGCCTGGCTGCTGGTCTGGCTGACGGCGCTGCTGTTCCAGGGGCCCGTGCAGCAGGCGTTCGGCGCCGGCCGGGTCCTCGGCGCGGTGGTCTCCCTGATCAGCGGGATCCTGCTGTGGTGGTGGACCCAGCACCTCCTGCTCGGCGGGCGGGTGGCATGGCTTCCCCTGCTGCCCGGCGCGGTCTTGGTCGCGGTCGGGGCGGGCCTGATCAGCTGGGGCTCCCAGTTCTACATGCCCCGCGCCCTGAACCGGAGCCTCCAACAGTTCGGCGGCCTCGGCTTGGTCTTCGTCGTCCTGTCCTGGCTGATCATGTTCTTCGTCGTCGTCACCATGGGTGTCGCCGTGGGGTACGTACTGGCCCACGAGCACCTGCTGGCGCGTCGGCTGGGCACGGCCGACGACCCGCCGCAGCGCGCACCCGGCCCCGGGCCGGCCCAGCGGTGAGCCCGCCCGAGAGCCCGGCGGCGGGCCCGCACCTCACCCGTACCGGACGGCACGAGTGGTGATCACGACCGATCGCGGTTTCAGTGGAGGCTGTGGCCCGACCGCAGAGCGACCCGATGCTCACGGCCCGCTTCACCGCACCGGCCGTGCCCAAGACCCTCGTCCACCGACCCGAGCTGCTCAGCCGTCTGACGGCCGGGGTGCGGGGCCCGCTCACCCTGATCAACGGTCCGGCCGGCTCGGGCAAGACGGTGCTCACCGCGCACTGGGCGGCCGGCGGCCGGGCGCCGCGGCCCCCTCTGTGGCTGACCGTCGAACCCGACGACGCCCCCGGCGTCTTCTGGGCGTACGTCATGGAGGCCCTCCACCGGGGCGGGGTCGAGCTGCCCGCCGCCGTGGGCAGGCCGACCCGCGCCGAAGGGGTGACCCAGTCCTTCCTGGTGCGTCTGGCGGCGGCTCTGGCCGATTCCGCGCAGCCCGCCGTACTCGTGCTCGACCAGTTCGACACGGCCCGCCCGCCCCGCCATGACGGAGGGACTGGACTTCGTGCTTCGGCACGCCGCCGGAGGCCTGCGCGTCGTCCTCACCAGCCGGACGGACTCCCTGCTGCCACTGCACCGCTACCGGGCGGCGGGCGAGATCGCGGAGATTCGCCAGGCCGACCTCAGGTTCACCGACGCGGACGCCGAGGCCCTACTGGCCGAGCACCGGCTGGACCTCTCGCAGGCCGGGATCCGGCTGCTGATGGAACGGACCGAGGGATGGGCCGCGGGGGTGCGGCTGTGCGCCCTCGCGATGCAGCGCAGCCCCGACCCGGAAGCCTTCGTTCGCCAGTTCGCGGCCGACCGCACCACGATCGCCGACTACCTGCTCAAAGAGGTGCTCGACGCGCAGCCGCCGGCCACCCGGGACCTCCTGCTGCGCGTCAGCATCACGGACCGGGTCCACCCCGACCTCGCGGACGCGCTGACCGGCCGTGACGACGCCGCCCTCACCCTCGCCCGGCTGGCCCGCGACAACGCCTTCCTGGAACAGGTCGACGCATCCGCCTGGTACCGGCTGCACCCTCTCTTCGCCGAGGTCCTGCGCGCACACCTGCGTCAGCGCCACCCGGGGCTGGAGCAGCAGCTGCACGGGCGGGCGGCGCGCTGGCTCGCCGGGACCGGCCGGCTCGACGAGGCCGTGGTCCAGGCAGCGGCCGCCGGCGACTGGTCGTTCGCCGCGGGGCGGCTCGTCGACGACCTGGCGATCGGCCGGCTGTTCACCGGCCTGCGGGCGGAGCGGCTGAACCGGGCGTTCGCGCCCCTGCCCGCGGACGCGGCGGGCGCGGCGCCCGCCCTGGTCGGGGCGGCCCTCCGGCTGGTGGTACAGGACCTCCCCGGCTACCGGGATGCGGTGCGCCGCGCGGACACCCACCTCGGCCCCGGCTCCGGCGCCGCCGCCAGGTTCAGCCGGGCCCTCCTCGGGACGCTCGCCGGGCGCGCGACCGGGGACCTGGCGGCCACCGAGCGGGCGGCGGCCGACGCCGAGCGGCTCCTCGGCGAGCTGCCGGCCCCGCTGGTCGCCGCGCACCCCGAGATCCGTGCCCTGCTCCTCGCGGCACTCGGCGCGGTCAGGCTCGGCGCCGGACGGCTCGACTCGGCGCGCGCTGCCCTCGCGGCTGCCGCCGAGGCCTGCGCGGAGCCGGCCGCCGAGCCGGTAGGGGATCCCGGCACCCGGTATCCGCTCTGCGACGCGCTCGGCTCGCTGGCCCTCGCCGAGCTGATGCGGGGCCGGCTGCGGCGGGCCGCCGAGCACGCGCGTGCCGCCCTCGCCGTCGCCGAGCAGTCGGCGCTCCCGCCCGAGCGCCGCTCCGGCACCGGTCACCTCGTCCGGGCAGGCGTCGCCGTGGAGCACGACGACCTGCCGGCCGCCCGAATCCACCTGGACCTGGCGACCACGGCCGCGGCCGCCGGCCTCCGCCCCGATAGCACGGCAGCGGTCCAGGCCGCCGTCATCGGAGCCAGGATCGCCGCCGCCGGGGGCGACGGCGAGGCCGCTCTCGCCATCCTCGCCCGACTGCGCTCGACGGGGGCCGCGGAGCCGTTGTCCGCGTGGGCGGCGGACGCGCTGGCCGTGGCCGGATCGGCAGCCCACCTGGCATGCGGTGACGCCGTGGCGGCCCTGCGGGTGCTCGACGCCGCACCCTCCGCGCGGCCCGAGCACGTGCTGGCCCGTGCCCGCGCCCTCCTGGCGGTCGGCCGCGCCGGGGCCGCCGCGCGAGAGCTCGCGGGCCTGCCCGCCGGCGACGGCGTCGCGCCGCCGGTGCGGGTGGCGGCGTACCTGCTCGGAGCAGAGATCGCCGCCGCGGACGGCCACGCCGTGGAGGCCCGCCGGAAGCTGGCCGAAGCCGTGGACCTCTCCCGGCCGGAGGGACTGCGCCGGCCGTTCGCCGAGAGCGGCCCCTGGGTTCGCCGACACCTGCGAGAAGGCTCCCGTCCGGCCCCGGGCCGCGTCCGCCCGGCCGACCCGGCGACCGGGCCCGGCACGCCGTCGCCCGTGGTGGAGGCGCTTAGCGCACGGGAGACCGAGGTGCTGCGCCAGGCCGCACGGATGCTGTCCACCGAGGAGATCGCTGCCGAGCTGTATGTGTCGGCCAACACCGTCAAGACTCACCTCAAGAGCATCTACCGCAAGCTCTGCGTCACCCGCCGCAGCGACGCCGTCCACCGAGCCCAGGACCTCGGGCTGCTCTAGGGGGAAGCGCCTCGCCCGTACCGGGCGATGCCGGGCTGCGGGAGCCGGGCCGACGATGGCAGGGCAGAACTCCGCGAAACCCGGCAGCACACGGCAGAGCCAGGCAGAAATGAGGCAGGAACCAGGCAGGCCGAGTCACGGCACCTGACGTCTTCCTCCGGAGAGAAGTGAGTGCTCTCATGCGCTACGCGTTCCACATCTCGGGCGTCGTGCCGGACACGCTCGCCGCGAGCTTCCCCGAGCTCGACCGGATCCCGGTCCGGGAGCAGACGCTCCTCCTCGGCACCGTTGCGGACGAGGCGCACCTGTACGGGCTCCTCACCCGCTTCCAAGCCATGGGCCTGCGGGTTCTCGAAATGCGCCAGGTACCCGCCGCCTGACGCCGCGCCCGCTCCACGACCCGGAAGGGAGGACCACCCGCTTCGGGTGATCACGAGAAACCGTCGGCCGGACGACACTGTGGGGTGTGTCCGGCGCGGTACCGCCAACTGTGAGGTGAGTTCGATGGGCCAGTCGACACCGACCGGGGGAAATTGGAACACCGGCCCCGCGCCGGGCACCACACCGCTGTCCAGCGGAGGCGACGGAACCGGAGGGGCGGTCGGTACGTTCCTGGCCGCGGTCCTCCTGGTCGTGACCGGATGCCTCGCGATCTTCCAGGGCATCGCGGCCATCGCCGAGGACGACGTGTACGCGCGTCTGGGCAGCTATGTCTTCGCATTCGACCTGACGTCGTGGGGCTGGATCCACCTCATCGTCGGGATCATCGTCGTGCTGACCGGAGTGGGCCTGTTCCTCGGCTCCAACGTGGCCAGGGGCGCAGGCATCGTGCTCGCCGGACTCAGCATCATCGCCAACTTCCTGTGGCTGCCGTACCAGCCGTGGTGGTCGATCATCATCATCGCGATCGACGTGTTCATCATCTGGTCCCTGTGCACGAGTTGGTCGCAAAAGCCCGTGTGACATGGGTGGTCGGGCGTGCACCCGGTCCGGTTCGACACGGGCCGGGTGCCGCCCTGCGCAAGGGCGAGGCCGCTCCCGCGCGGCGGCCCCCGGTGCACCCGGCGGAGGATCGGCCGGGTGCCGGCGCCGGGCCCTGCCCCGGCGTCGTGGCAGATCGACCCGGGCTGCTCCGCCGCCCGCCGGTTCCGTGAAGTCGCTGCCCTGGAAGCCCGGTTCGTTTCTTCGAGGCTGGCTGGGGCTTTCCGCGTCGTGCTGCAGGAATCCGAACTGGTGTGTTCGAACAGAGAATTCGAGCCCGGCTCTGCCGTGGGCCGTCACCCTGGATACCACCAAACGGAGGTCGTGCGGGCACCTCTTCGAGGGAACGGGGCCGTCCGGGCTTCGGGCGGTGACGGTCTGCTGCCGAAGAAGGAGGGGCGGCCCCCCTCGGGGCCGTGCGGTGCTCCGGCACCGTCCTGCACGACAAGGAGATTCCACGTGTCGCGTGTTTGGAAGAGTGCGGGCCTCGCCCTGGTGATGGGCCTGGCGGTCATCGGCGGTGCGTCCTCGGCCTCGGCGGACTCCGTCGCGGAGGGTTACGCGGTCGGCTCGCCGGGCGTCCTCTCGGGCAACGTCGTCCAGATCCCGATCCACATTCCGATCAACGTGTGCGGAAACAGCATCAACCTGATCGGCGCCCTCAACCCGGCCGCCGGTAACACCTGCATCAACGCCTGACGGCCGAAGCACCGGGCCCGTCCCGGCCGGACCTCCGGTCGGGACGGGCCTTCGTCCGTGCCGGGGCGGACCCTCGTGAGGCGTCGCGCCGATGCCGTGCGAGGCTTGTCCAAGACCCTGGAGGAGACCAAGCATGCACACGCCGAGCCGGCCCGAAGACCTCGATCACCCACAGCAGTTGTGGACCAGGGCCGCGATCATGGCGATGGTCGACGTCGCCTCCTCCACCGGCACGGAGTTCGCCCTCGACGAGGACGGCCTGTGGTGCCACTCCACCGGAGCCGACGGCTGGTGGCGGCTGAGCGTGTTCGACGAAGACCGCGCGGTGTTCTGCGGTCAGGACCCCGACGGCAGCACCACCCACATCGGCGGCGAGCAGATCGACTTCCTGGCGGGTGGGCCGGACTGGCTGCCCTGGGAGCTCCTGCGGGACGACGCCGACGGCAACATGTTCGGCTTCGTCTACTGGTGGGAGAACGGAGCCTGGCATCGCATCCCGTACCCGCGGGAGCTGCACGAGGACGGGCTGGAGGGAGCCGCGCCCTGGGCCGGCTCACACGAGGAGTTCCTCGGCCTCACGGCTTCCTCCTTCGACGCCCCCTCCGTGCACGAGCGGGCCCTCGCCGACGCCGTCGACCGGTTCGCGGCGCTCGTACGCGAGGGCAGGGCCGACGCCGAGGCGGCGACGGCCCTGCTCACCGCGCCCGGCACCGAAGGCCGCCCCGCCCCGCGCGTCGACATGGCGCTCGACTTTGCCACCCGGGCGGGCATCCTGGTCTGATCCGGCCGAAGCCGACCGGGCCGTGCGCTACTTGAGGGCGGCGAAGGCCCTGGTGAAGGCCAAGGGCTGCTGGAGGATCGAACTGCACGTGGCGTCCGCGTGGCTGACGGCTCCGGCCGCGCACTGCTTGTCCCGCGTGGAGGACCACATGGCCAGCCTGCCGACTCCCTTCGACGCCGCGAACTCCACGAGCTCTGTCGCGTCCGAGACCGTGAAGACCTCGCTGGCCACGTCGTTGACGCCGATCATCGGCGTGACGGCCAGGGCCTTCCACGCCGCCGCCTCGGAGAGTCCGAGCACGCCCTTGATCTGGGCCTGGGTGGCGGTCGCGGCCTGGATCGCGTACTGCCCCATGTCCCCGCTGTACGCGGGGCCGTAGTCCATCGCCATGATGTTGACGGCGTCGACGCGGACGCCGTTCTTGCGGGCGTCGGCCAGCAGCGCCACCCCCGGCTGGGTCAGGCCCTCGGGCATCACGGGCAGCGTGAAGGCCACGTCCAGACCCGGGTGGGCCTTCTGGAGCTTGGCTATGGCCTGAGCGCGGCGCGCGTTGGCAGCGGTGTCGGGCAGGGCCGCGCCCTCGATGTCGAAGTCGACCTTGGTGAGGCGGTACTGGTCGACGACCTTCCCGTAGGCGGCGGCGAGGTCGTCCACCGTGGCGCAGTTCAGGGCGAGTTCGTGTCCGGCAGCCCCACCGAAGGACACCCGCACGTCACCGCCCTGGGCGCGCAGCGCACCGATCTGCGCGGCGACCTGGTCGTTCGCGAGTTCGGTGACGCCGCCCCACAGCGGTGCGCAGCCGCCGCCGGAGGTGATGAAGGCCAGGTGGAACTCCTTCACGCCGGTCTTGGCCGCCGTGTCGAGCAGGTCGTACGCGGGATAGAGCGAGGTGTCCACGTACGGCGCGAAGCGCGCGCCGCCGACCGGTGCCGGGGTGGTCGCCGTGGGGGAGGGCGACGCGGTGCGGGTCGGCCGGGCGGAGGTCGCCGAAGCGGTCGGGGCGGTGGTCGGGGCCGCAGTCGGAGCCGCGGTGGCGGTCGGCCGGGTGGTGGGTCGCCCGCTCGGCTGGGCGGTGGCGCTCTGGTCGACGGAGCACTTCACTCCGTCGATACGGCAGCCCGTCGGGTCGCCCGGGGCTCCGGGGCCGCTCGCGACGAATCCGACGGTGACGGAGGCGCCGGCTGCCAGCTCCCCGTTCCAGCCTGCCGGCTTCACGGTGACGCGCTGCCCGGCCACGGTGTGGGTGCCGTTCCAGAGCGAGTCGATCTTCGTGCCCGTCGGGAGGTCGAACTCCAGCGTCCAGCCCGACCGGGGCTGCCCGGTGCTGTTGGTGATGACGTACTGCCCGGTGTAACCGCCGCTCCAGGAACTGGACTTCGTGTAGACGGCCCCGACGGACCCGGCGTGTGCGGTCCCGGTGAGCGCGAAGGCCGCACCGCCGATCACCGCCGCTGCCACGATCGCGCCCGTGACCCTCGCCGTACGACTCGTCCTGCGCCGGTGACCGAGTGTGCTGCCCATCGCGTGCCTGCCTTTGTGCTACTGGGGAGTTGGGGTTGCGGCAGCACGCTAGCCGCCCCGAAACGGACATTCGTTCGCTTCGGGGCGGTCTCGATGAGCCTTAGGTTCCGCTTAAGGAAGGGGAAAGCGGGGGATCAGGAAGGGCCGTTGTCTGCGTGGCTCTGCCCGCGTCACCGGCCGCAGCCCGCCGACGGGATCTTCGGTTGCACGGATGCCGGCCCCGGCCGGGTGAGCCTTCGGCCGCCTTCCGCCCGAGCGGGCGCGCCGGAGCCGCCCGTGCGGGACCGCCGTTTCCACGCAAGGTCGTGGACTCCATCGCGGGCACAGCCGTCGGAGCAGGGGACCGCCCGGTCGACGACGTCGTCATCGAGCCGATCCGCATCAGTGAGGAACGGCACGGCGGCGAGGCCTCGCAGTCCCCTCCGCAGGGCCTCACGCCCCGTCCGTCTCTCGCAGACGGGGTGGGGGAGTCAGCCGTGGGTCGCGTCGATCACGCAGAAGCGGTTGCCCTCGGGGTCCGCCAGGACCACGAAGTCAGGGTTCTCGGGGTAGGAGTCCCACTCCACGTGCCGGGCTCCCAGCGACACCAGCCGTGCCACCTCCGCCGCCTGTTCGGCCGCGTCCGCCGCGTACAGGTCGAGGTGGACGCGGGGGCGCCGCTGGACCGGCGTGATGCTGCGGCCGAGGGCCAGTGCGGGTCCGGCGCCGTCGGCCAGTTCCAGGACGGTCCAGCCGTCGTCCACCGCGCCGTCACGTGGTACGTAGCCCAGCGCCCCGGACCAGAATGCGGCGGCCCGCCGCACGTCCTCGGCGCCCATGACGATCGTCCCGATGGTCAGCATGATCCGATTCTGGCAAATCCTTGCCGGTGACGGTTCTTCGAGGACCATTCCACGGTCCCCGCCGTCCGGGATGCCGGGGGCCGGAGCCCTAGGGGCGCCGCCGGGGCTTGCCGCCCTTGCCTCCCTTGGCCCCGCCGGAGCCACCGCGCGCGTTCTTCCCGGCCGCCTTGCCCGAAGCGGGCTTGCCGGACCCGGCCCCGGACCCGCGCCGGGGTCCGCTGCCGACGGCCTTGCCCGTGCCCCGCTCGGGCCGCTTGCCCTTGGCCTTGGGCTGCTGAGCCGCCTGCTGCCGGCCCCGCGTGCTGTTCACCGTCCGTCCGCGGACGATCCCGATGAACTCCTCCACCAGGTCGGGGGTGGGCTCCGCCTGTGGCCACGACAGCGCCACCCGTGACGTGGGTGCGTCCGAGACCGGCCGGTAGGTGAGGTCCCTGCGGTGGTGCAGGCGGGCCAGGGACTGGGGCACGACGAGCACGCCCACACCCGCCGCCACCAGCTCGACCGCGTCCGCCGTCGTGGCGGGCCGCTCGATCGCGGGCTGGCCGGGAAGCTTCTCCCAGTCCAGGGTGTCGTCGAGCGGCTGCCACACGACCTCGTCGGCGAGGTCCTCGGTGGTGACCTCCTCGGCCGCCGCCACGAGGTGGTCCTTGGGGACGACGACCACCGTGGTCTCGGTGTAGAGGGGGATCGCGCTGAGGTCGGTGCGGTCGACCGGGAGGCGGACGAAGCCCGCGTCGGCGTCACCGGCGCGCAGGACGCCGAACACCTCGGCGGAGGAGACCTGCGCGAGGGTCAGGGGTACGTCGGGCAGCCGCTCGTTCCAGATCCGCACCCACTTGGCAGGGGTCACGCCGGGGACATAAGCGAGCCGGAACGCTGGGGGTGTTTCCGAGCCTGTCACCCCGCAAGGTTACCGGGCGTGGTCGGAAGCCGTGCACATGCTCGATACCCTTGACCTCATGACGTCGCACCAGAACACCCAGACGATGAAGCCCGCGACCGCGGCGAAGAAGCTGGGCGTGTACCTCCAGGCCACCCCCGCAGAGTTCCAGGAGGGTGTCGTCTCGCGCAGTGAACTGAGCGCGCTCCAGGCCGACCCGCCCCAGTGGCTCCAGGAGCTGCGCCGCAACGGTCCGCACCCCCGCCCGGTCGTCGCCTCCAAGCTGGGCGTCTCCATCGCCGGCCTCGCCCGCGGCGGAGTGACCGAGCCCCTCACCACGGAGCAGATCGAAGCGCTGAAGCAGGAGTCCCCCGAGTGGCTCCTGCGGGAGCGCGCCACCCAGGCAGAGGTCCGCAAGGAAGCGGTGCGGATCAAGGAGCGGAACGCGGAGCGGGCGGAGCAGGCGCGCCACCAGGATTCCTGACCCGCCGAGGGCCGACTTCCCGGGCCCCCGGGCCCCCGGGCCCCCGGGCCCCCGGGCCCCCGGGCCCCCGGGCCCCCGGGCCCCCGGGCCCCCGGGCCCCCGGGCCCCCGGGCCCCCGGGCCCCCGGGCCCGGCCTCCCCGTGAGCGGTGGGGTCGGGCCCGATGCCTTCTCCGGGGGCAGGGAGAGCCTGGCCGCCGCCCCGACATCTCACCGCCTCATTGCGGAGGGTCACCGGCCAGCAGGCGCACGGCCCGGTCGAGCCGGGCCTTCCTGGTCTCCGGCGTGAGGGCCTGGAGCAGCGGCAGGGCGACCAGGTAGCGACCGGTCCGGTCCAGTGCGTCGAAGGCCGCGCGGGCCTCGGGACGCGCCGCGAGTGCCGCTTCGAGGTCCTCCGGCACCCCCGCGGTGCGTTGTGGGGCGTAGGCGCCGACCCAGCGACCGTCCGCCTGTGCCCTGCGCACCTCGTCGAGCCCCGGTTCCCGCATCCGGCCCGTGGCGGTCAGCGCCGCGACCTTGTCGACGTTCACCTGCGACCACAGGCTCCTGGGCCGGCGCGGCACGTATTTCTGCAGGTAGTGCGTGTCGTCGAGAGAGCGTCGCTGCCCGGAGATCCAGCCGTAGCAGAGCCCTACGTCGACGAGCTCGTCATCGGTGACCGACGGGATCCCGGACTTCTTCTTCGCGAGCTTGACCCACACCCCTTCCTGGCGTGTGTAGTGCTCGGCAAGCCAGCTTTCGAACGCTTCGGCGTCCGCGAAGCCGACGATCTCCACCCCGTTGAGTTCGTCCATGTGCGACAGGCTATCGGCCGTTGATCTGCGGACGAATCCATTCTTCAGGCGGCCACGGTTTCCGGTCGGGTGTCGTCGCGGTGCCTTGAAGAGGCGGTCGTTCGCGACGCGAACAGGGAGCCCAGCGCGAGGGCGCCGGGTCCGGTGAAGACAAGGAGCAGAAAGGCCCAGCAGAACATCGCGGAGGCCTCGCCGCCGTTCTGCAGCGGCCAGAGCGCACCGGGCTGATGCACCGTGAAGTACGCGTACGCCATGGAGCCGGAGGCGGCGAACGCGGCCGCGCGGGTGCCCAGGCCCAGCAGGACCAGGGCACCGGCGACCAGCTGGATGACTGCCGCGTACCAGCCCGGCCAGGTGCCCGCCGCGACGGTGCCGCCGCCATGGGCGCCGCCGAGCACGCCGAAGAGGGAAGCGGCGCCGTGCGAGGCGAAGAGCAGGCCCGTGACGATCCGGAACAGGCCGATGGCGTAGGGCTGGGCGTGGTCGAGACGTGCGTTCATGGGGGGAGGCTCCTTCGGTTGGGGACGGATCCCGAAGTCGTGCCGAACGTGCTCGAGCGAGCCATAGGTTAGGTAGACCTAACAGGCCTGGCAAGCGCAAGTTCCGGCCACCTCGATGGCGGCGCGGGCGCCGTCGAGGGGACCCTTCGGCCGTCCGCATCGCCCCCGTGGCGGACCGCTTTCTCTCCCGCTCCGTCCAGGGCCCGGGACGGCCGCGTCCCGTCACGTGCACCCTGCACACGTACCCTGGGATTGCCGCGCGGGGGCGGGCCGCCAGTCGGCCCCGCCCGCTGGCGGCCTGCTGAACCGTGCGGTCCGCTGGAAGCGTGAGCATCCTTCCGGGCCCGGGCTGGTGGACCGGCCTTCCGCCGGCGGCGGGGGCCGCCGTCATGGCCACGGGCATCATCTCCGTCGGGCTGTACATGACGGGACACGAGGCGGCGTCGCTGGTCGCACTCGTCGTCGCGGTCGCCCTGTGGCTCGTCCTCGGCTTCGACTTCACGGCCCGGCTCGTGGGCGATCGCGGGCGGTTCCGCGCCGAGGCCGACACCCCGGCCGCCCTGACGGCCGTGGCCGCGACCACCGTCATCGGCACCCGGATCTCCCTCCTCGGCCGGCAGACCGCGGCCGCGGCACTGCTCGCGCTGGCGGCGGTGCTCTGGCCGGGACTGCTGGTCAACGTCGTACGCCACTGGCACCGCCGCATGCCCGGAGGCGCCTTCCTCGGCTGCGTGGCGACGCAGGGGCTCGCCCTCCTGGCAGCCGTGCTCGCCGCCGCGTGCCACCAGGACTGGCTGGCCCGGGCCGCGCTGGCCGCCTTCTGCCTCGGGCTGCTGCTCTACGCGGCTGCTCTCCTCAGGTTCGACCTGGGCGAGGTGGCGGGCGGCGCGGGCGACCACTGGGTGGCGGGCGGGGCGCTCTCCCTCTCCGCCCTGGCCGGCTCCAAGCTCACCGCGTCTCCCGTGTGGACGGCCGCGGCGCACACGGCCCTGCGCGGCGTCACGCTCGTGACGCTCGCGCTGTCCCTCGTCTGGTACGCGGTCCTGCTCACCGCCGAACTGCGCCACCCCCGGACGCGCGGCGACATCCGGCGCTGGGCCACCGTCTTCCCCCTCGGAATGACGGCCACGGCGTGCCTGTCCGTCGCGGAGCCGGCCGGCATCGCCTGGCTCGTTCCGGTGGGGGAGTTTCTGCTCTGGATCGCCGTGGCCGCCTGGCTGGCCATCGTCGGCGTGCTCGTCTCCTCGCGGCTCGCCGCCCCCCGCCCGCCGCAATGAGCGCGCCGCCCGCCGTGGTCACGGCGGTCCTCCTGTGGCGCGGCCCGCGCCCGGTCAGTAGGGTCCCGGCATGGCGTACACGTTCCAGGTGACCATCGACTCGCCCGATCCGCACCCCCTCGCCGACTGGTGGGCCGACGCCCTCGGTTGGGAAGTGGAGCCCAGCGACGAGCAGTTCATCCGCGGCCTGATCGCCGCGGGGCACGCGACCGAGGACGACACCACCACCCACCGCGGCACGCTCGTCTGGAAGGCGGGAGCGGCGATCCGCCACCCCGGGGGGCTGGAAGGCGCCCCGCGCGTCCTCTTCCAGCTCGTACCGGAGGCCAAGACCGTCAAGAACCGGATGCACTTCGACGTCCGCACCGGTGACGAGGACCCGAAGGTACTGGTCGAGCGCCTCGTCGCCAAGGGGGCGAAGTTCCTCCACGAGGGCCGCCAGGGCCCCAGTACGTGGACGACCCTCGCCGACCCCCAGGGCAACGAGCTCTGCGTCTCCCACTGAGCCCCGGCGATCCCGGGCATCAGGTCCGCCCGTCCGCCGATCCGCGCACCAGCCGGTCCCGACCATCCCGCCCGTCCCGGCGGGACCGGCCCGCCTCCCCGCCCCCGCGCGCCGCCGACCGCCGACGCCTACGCTTCCTGAGGTGAACGTCATCCTCTTCGGCGCGACTGGGATGCTCGGCCGGGCCGTCCTGCGCGAGTGCCTGCGTGACGACTCCGTCGACAGCGTCCTGTCCGTCGGTCGCTCCCCGCTCGGCGTCACCCACCCCAAACTGCGCGAGCGGGTGCAGGACGACCCGTCCGACCTGTCCGCCGACGGAGTCGACCCGGCCGCCCTCGACGCCTGCTTCTTCTGCCTGGGCGTCTCCTCCGTCGGCATGAAGGAGGAGGACTACCGGCGCGTCACCCACGACCTGACGCTCGCGGTCGCCCGGCCGCTCGCCGCAGCCAACCCCGGTATGACCTTCGCGTACGTCTCCGGGGAGGGCACGGACAGCACCGGCCGGGGCCGCTCCATGTGGGCCCGCGTCAAGGGCAGGACCGAGAACGACCTGCTGGAACTCCCCTTCCGCGCCTACATGTTCCGCCCCGGCATCGTCCGGCCGGCGCGCGGCGCCAGGCCCCGGACCCGGCTCCACCGTGTCCTCCACGCCGTCACCGCACCGCTGGTACCGCTGCTGCAGCGGTTCGCACCGGACCTCGTCATCACCTCCGAGGCCTTCGGCCGGGCCATGATCGCCGTCGCCACTCCCGGCACCGAGGTGCCCGGCCACATCTTGCGGCCCGCGGACATCAACCGCCTTGGAGCCGCCCCGACCAGGCATAATTGAGTACCGGGCATCACCTCCCGCAGGCGAGAATGAGCCGTCTCAAACCGGGAGGACCCCATGAGCCAGGAGAGCCTGACTCTGCATGACCTGCTGCCCGCCCAGGCGCTGGCACACTCGATCGACGCCGGGTACGTGACCCGCAAATCGCACCCAGAGCTGCCGCTGTCCATCTACACGTACACGCGGACGGCCCAGTACGAGGGCGTCTGGAACGAGGTCACCACGCGCTGCCGCGGCCTGGTCGCCGACGACGAGACCGGTGCGATCGTCGCGCTGCCGCTGCCGAAGTTCTTCAACGTCGGAGAACACGCGTCGGGCCGGCCGTACGCCCCGGCCCTGCCCGACGAGCCGTTCGAGGTGTACGACAAGGTCGACGGCAGCCTCGCGATCGTCTTCCACTACGCGGGCAGCTGGCGCGTCGCCTCCAAGGCGTCCTTCACCAGTGCCCAGGCCACCTGGGCACAGCGCCGGCTCGACGGCGCGGACACCTCGGCCCTCAAGCCGGGCACCACCTATCTCGCGGAGATCCTGTACCCGCAGAACCGCATCGTCGTGGACTACGGCGACCGCCGCGACCTCGTCCTCCTTGCGGCCTTCACCGTCGGCGGCACCGAGGTGCCGCTCGCCGAGGCCGCCACCCAGTGGACCGGGATCGGCTCCGTCGTCACGGTGTGGCCCGCCATGCCGCTCGACGAGCTGCTCGCGCTGACCGAGTCCAACACCCTGCCGGGCGGCTCATCCGCCACCGGCATGGACGCCGAGGGCTTCGTGCTGCGCTTCGCCTCGGGCGTGCGCGCCAAGGCCAAGCTGTCCGAGTACGTACGGCTGCACAGGGTGCTCACCGGCGTGACCGCGCGGGACATCTGGCGCGGCCACGGCATCCAGCGCTTCGCCGACCTGCCCGCCCAGCAGCTCGCACAAGGCCTGAACTGCACCGTCTCCGACATCGAGGCGTCCGGCGGCAAGCCCCTCGATGCTCTGCTGGCGCAGGTGCCCGACGAGTTCGACCACTGGGTGCGCGAGGTCATCGCCGGCCTGGAGGAGGCCGCCGCCCGCCACGAGCGGGCGATCGACGAGGCCTACGCGGGCCTCGTGCACCTGGCCTCCGACCGGGGAGCCTTCGCCCGGGCCGTGGCGCAGCTGCCCGACCGCGCCGTTCGGCCCGCGATGTTCATGCGGCTCGACGGCCGGTCGACCGAGCTCACGACCTGGCGCCGGGTCCGGCCGGAGGCCGTCGACCCGTACGTCACCGACGAGGAGGACAGGAGCGTGTCCGACGAGGACAACCGGACCGCGCCCGCTCCCGCGCGGACGTCGGCCGGGGCCGGCCGCGTGTCCCGGGCTGCGCCAGGGATCCCGGGGCAGGCTGCGGACCTGCCCCACCGGCCCGCCGAGGGGGAGTCACCCGTTCCCGTCGTCCACGTCATGACGGGTCTGCCCGCCTCGGGCAAGACGACGGCCGCACGCGCCCTGCAGGCCGAGTCCGGCGGCCGCATGCGCCGGGTCAACCTCGACGACCTGCGGGCCATGCTCGACCTGCCGGATCCTGGGCGCGGCCGCGGCCGCGGCTTCGCCCACGAGCAGACGGTCCTGGCGATCCAGGACGCGGCCGTCCGCGCGGCCGTCGACGACGGGTTCGACGTGGTCGTCGACAACACCCACCTGACCAAGCACATCCCGAAGCGGCTGAAGGCGGCCGTCGGCGGCCGCGCGACCTTCGTCGTGCACGATTTCACCGACGTGTCGCTGGAGGAGTGCCTGCGTCGGGACGCCGCCCGCGAGCGCCAGGTCGGTGAGGAGATCATCCGAGTGCTGGCCGAGAAGCACCGCAACGTCCGCCGGGGCGGCTGGCGCCTGACGAGCGAGTGGATGAACGCCGGCTCGGGGGAGGTGGCCGCGCTGCCCGTGACGCCCTACGTCGCCGACCCTGCACTGCCGGCGGCGGTGATGTGCGACATCGACGGCACGCTCGCACTGACCGGCGACCGGGGGCCGTACGACTTCACGCGCTGCGAGCTCGACCTGCTCAACGAGCCGGTCCGGCAGGCGCTGGACGCCTTCCGGCGCGCCGACGGCGACACGGTGGTGCTGCTGTCGGGGCGCAGCGAGGAGTACCGGGCCCAGACCGAGTCCTGGCTGCGCCGGCACGAGGTGCCCTACGACGAGCTGTGGATGCGCGCGGCCGGCGACACGCGCCGCGACGACGTGGTCAAGGCGGAGCTGTTCGACGCGCACGTGCGCCACCGCTACGCGGTGCGGGTCTCCCTCGACGACCGCGACCGGGTCGTCGCCGTCTGGCGCCGCATGGGCCTGCCCACCTGGCAGGTCAACTACGGCGACTTCTGAAGTCCGGGTGTGCGCACCGTGCTGACCGTGCTGATCGTCGATGCCGCGAACGTGGTCGGCTCGGTGCCGGACGGCTGGTGGCGCGACCGGCGCGGCGCGACCGAGCGGCTGCGCGACCGGCTGGCCGCCCGGGACGAGGGCGAGGAGATCGTCCTCGTCGTCGAGGGTGCCGCCGGCGGCGTAGCGTCCGTGCCCGGCGTACGGGTCGAGACGGCGCCCGGCAGCGCGGACGACCGGATCGTGGAACTGGTCGCGGCCCGGGCGGTCGACGGCCGCCCGGTGGTCGTGGTCACGGCCGACCGCGAACTGCGGGAACGCGTCGGGGCGTACGGTGCGCGGTGCGTGGGACCGCGTGCCGTACGCCCGCTGGACTCGCCGGGGGTCAGCGGCAGTACCGCACCTCGGAGAGGTTCTTGACGTAGCGGGCGGAGACCCAGTGCTCCTTCTCGTAGGCCTTCGCGCGGTCGGGGTCCTGACGGTCCTGGCGGTCCTCACGGCCGGACCCGTTCTCCCAGTCCTCCCGCTCGACGTGCAGGCGGTACCAGATGCGGTTCCCGTCGACCTTCTCGCCGTACTTCTTGCACTCGATCTCGACCCGGCTGTTCGGCTGCACGTGGCCGATCGCCCGCGACTCGGTGGTCGGCCTGCTGCGGACCTTCAGCGGCCCCCTGGAGACGACCTTCCCGTACGCGTACCTCTCGTACGGGTACCCGCCCGGCTGCGCGTACGGGGGGACCTCGCCGACGATGATCTCCCGCGGGCCCTCGTCCGCGACGGCGGCGCCCACTCCGACCAGACCGAGAACCAGGCTTCCGGTGGCGAGAGCGAGGATGGTTCTGGTGGGCATCAGCATGAGCCGACTCCTCTGTGAAGACGTCCGACCGGCCGCGTGGTGCGGCGCGGGATGGCAGCAGGCGGCTGCCAGGGACGACTATGACGAGGACGGGCCCTGCGGCTCCGGTGCCCCACCGGCTTGTAACCCGATATGCCCAATGTGTCCACCAGGGGGCCGCCCTGGGGAGTACCGGGCACCGCGGTGCGGATGCACGGCCCCGGCCGCATGAGCGGACTCGCCCTTTCCGGCCGCGTCAGGCCCGTCGTCGCCCGCGGGCCGGGGCTCGCCGCCCCCGTGCCCCGATCACGGGCTGCCCGGATGCGGCGGCGGGCGGGCGGCGCAAGAGTGGACGCATGGGTATCGACGACTACGGCGGTGGAGCCGGCGCGCACGAGACCGGCGTCCTCGTCGTGACGACCAATGACGTCCCCGGATACCGGGTCGAGCGGGTCATCGGCGAGGTCTTCGGCCTCACGGTGCGCTCCCGCCACCTGGGCAGCCAGATCGGCGCCGGACTGAAGTCGATGATCGGTGGCGAGCTGAAGGGCCTGACCAAGACCCTGGTCCAGACCCGGAACCAGGCCATGGACCGGCTCGTCGAGCAGGCGAAGGCGCGCGGCGCCAACGCCGTGCTGATGATGCGCTTCGACGTCACCGACGCCGCCGACGTAGGGACCGAGGTCTGCGCCTACGGGACGGCCGTCGTGCTCGTCCCCGCCTCCACCTGACCTTCTCCAGCAGGTGGTCGCTCCGGAGACGGAGCTGCACGACGGACGAAAGTATTTCCGCGGTGGCGGCAACCTCCTGGAGGGTCGCGCGTCGTGCGGGGTGAAGGGGCGCAGTCCGCGCCCCTTCACCCCGGAACCGACCGTGGAGACCCACCGTGAAGAACCTCAAGCGTGTCCCCCTGGCCGTGCGCCGCACGGCCGTCGCCGCAGCCGCCGCGGGGGCGGCCGTCGTCCTGGCCGGACCGGCGTACGGCGCGAGCGCCGGCCCGGCCGCGCCCTCCCCGTCGGTCAGCGTCCCGGCCGACGCCTCGCCCGGAGAGGTCGCCCCCAGGCCCGTCCCCTCGGTCAGCTCCCCCTCGATCACCGGCCGCGGCGCGAGCAGTGCTTCCCCCGGAGCCGCCCCCGGCGCTTCTCCGAGCAGCGCGGGCGGCGACTCCGGCCCCGGTGCCTCTCCCTCGTCGCCCGCCGCGTCACCCGAGGCGGGCACGAGGGCCGAGCTCGCGCATACTGGCTCCTCGGCGACGACCGTCGCGATGGGGGCGGGAGCGGCCGGTCTGGTCCTTGCGGGCGCCGGAGCCCTCTACGCCGTGCGGCGCCGCGCGAACAGCTGAGGAATCCCGTGCTCCACCTCGCACCACCCGTCGGCCCCCTCGCGCCCGGTTTCGGCCGGGCGTGGCGGGGCCTGTGGTCGTTGCTGCGCCACGAGCGCGCCACCACCCCGCGGATCTTCGCCGGGCCGCACGCTCCGGCGTACGGTTCCGCGTACGGCCCGTCCCACGCCCACGCCCACGACCACACCGGCGACGGGGACCCGGGACCGCCCACGGTCACCGAGCTCTACCACGCGCACCGGCTGGGCATGGTCCGGCTGGCGGTGCTGCTCGTCGACGACCTGGCCACCGCCGAGGACGTGGTACAGGACGCCTTCACCGCCCTGTACCGCCGTCACGGTGAACAGGTGGCCGAGGTCGACAACGCCCTCGGCTACCTGCGCACCGCGGTCGTCAACACCGCGCGCTCCGTCCTGCGGCGCAGGCGCACCGCACGGGCCTGGACCCCGCCTCCGGCGGCCGACCTGCCGTCCGCCGAGGACCATGTGGTGCTGGACGAAGCACACCGCGAAGTGCTCGCGGCGCTGGCCCGGCTCACGCCCCGGCGCCGACAGGTCCTCGTGCTGCGGTACTGGGCCGACCTCAGCGAGGCGGAGATCGCGACCACCCTGGGGATCAGCCGGGGAGCGGTGAAGTCCAGCGCGAGCCGCGGCCTGGACGCGCTGGAACGGAACCTGGAGGGACGGATATGACGCCCGACGGCGAACACCTCGGCCCGCATCAGGGCGAGCGCCCGGTGGAGCGCCGGCTGCGCCAGGCGCTGTCCGCGCGTGCGGACGGCGTCGATGCCCGCCGCCTGCGCACCGCGAGCCCGCCGGGAGCGCGCGCCGGACGACGGCCGGCGGAGCGGCTGCGGCGGTTCGCCGTGCCGCTCGCGGCTCTCACGGCGGCCGCGGCCGCGGTCGCCGGTGTCGGGTACCTGCTGTTCGTCCCGGACGCCGAGCCCGGTCCGCAGCTGCCCGCGACCCCGCCGCGCCTGACGACTCCGGGCCCGTCCTCCGGCGGACCGCCGTCGCCCTCGCCGAGCAGACCGGGCCGGCCCTCGGGCGGGGACGCGTCGGCGGCACCGTCCGGCGTCCCGACGCCCGACCGGTCGCTCGGCCCGACGGTACGGGCCTCCCCGGGGCCGTCCGGGGCGGTGCCGCCGTCGCGCGGCGCGTCTCCGGCGCCGGGCGCGGCCGCCACCTCGTCCCCGCCCGTTCCGCGCCGGTAGGCCCTACGGCCTGCGGGGGTTCTCCACGGCCGCCACCAGGGGCGCCAGCTCCGGATGGCCAGCGGCTTCGTCGAGGGCTTCGCGCAGGGCGGCGTCGTTCGTGGGGCGGGCGGCGGCCAGCAGGGCCAGGCCGGATCCGCTGACGTCGGTGTAGATGCCGCGCCGGTCGGTGTCGCAGATGTAGCGGTTCAGCAGGCCGCGGTCCTCCAGCCTGCTGACCAGCCGGGTCGTCGCGCTCTGGCTGAGCACCACCGAGTCGGCGACCTGGTGCATCCGCAGGTGCCCGCCCGGTCCGTCGTGCTGGCGGCTGAGGACGTCGAGCAGCGAATACTCGCGCACGCTGAGTCCGTGGCCGGCCTGGAGGGCGCGCTCGATGTGCGCCTCGATCCGGCCGTGCAGGAGCGAGAGGGCGCACCAGCCCTGGGAGAGGGCGGTCGGCGTGCTGTCCGTGGCCGTCATGGGCTCCTCCATCGAAGCGTCGGGGCGTGCGGGGCGCGCGGGGCGCGCGGGGCGAGCGTGCGGGCCGCGTGCCCCCAGGATATGCCATCTGCGCAATAGCCCGCGCTTGCATATATCCCGCGTCTGCAATTAATGTGTGCGCATGTAAGCGTCGGAAGCATCCCTGCGCGCAGGTCGCGTCCGCACCCGGCACCACCACCTCCCTGAAGGGCACCTCCCCATGCCTCTCGCGCTCCTCGCCCTCGCCGTCGGGGCCTTCGGGATCGGCACCACCGAATTCGTCATCATGGGCCTGCTCCCCGAGGTCGCTGCGGACTACGGCGTCTCGATCCCCACGGCCGGCTTCCTGGTCACCGGTTACGCCCTCGGCGTCGTCCTCGGTGCCCCCCTCATGACCGTGCTCGGCACCCGCATCCCCCGCAAGCGCATGCTGATGCTGCTCATGGGCCTCTTCGTCGTGGGCAACGTGCTCTCCGCACTCGCCCCCGCCTTCGGGGCCATGCTCACCGGCCGCGTGATCGCGTCGCTCGCCCACGGCGCCTTCTTCGGCATCGGCGCGGTCGTCGCCGCCGAGCTCGTCGCCCCGGCGAAGAAGGCCGGCGCGATCGCCATGATGTTCACCGGTCTGACCGTGGCCAACGTGGTCGGAGTTCCCCTCGGCACCCTCGTCGGGCAGACCCTCGGCTGGCGTGTCACCTTCCTGATCGTCGCCGCGCTCGGCGTCGCCGGACTGCTCGGCATCGCCCGCCTCGTGCCGGAGCTGCCCCGGCCCGGGGGCGAGGTGCGCATCCGCAGCGAACTCGCCGCCTTCCGCAACGTCCAGGTGCTGCTCGCGATGGCCATGACGGTCCTCGGCTTCGGCGGCGTCTTCGCGGCGATCACCTACATCACGCCGATGATGACGGGCGTCGCCGGGTTCGCGGACTCCTCCGTCACCTGGCTCCTGGTCCTCTTCGGCCTCGGCATGGTCGTCGGCAACCTCGTCGGCGGCCGCTACGCCGACCGCGCGCTCATGCCCCTGCTCTACGCGACCCTGGCCGCCCTCGCCGTTACCCTCGCCGTCTTCACCCTGACCGCCCACAGCAAGACCGGAGCCGCCATCACCCTCGCGCTGATCGGCGCCCTCGGTTTCGCGACCGTGCCCCCACTGCAGAAGCGCGTCCTCGACCAGGCCGCCGCCGCCCCCACCCTCGCCTCCGCCGTCAACATCGGTGCCTTCAACCTCGGCAACGCCCTCGCCGCCTGGCTCGGCGGGCTCGTCATCGCCGCCGGCCTCGGCTGGACCGCCCCGAACTGGGTCGGTGCCGCGCTCGCCGCCTCGGCCCTGCTGCTCGCCCTGGTCTCGGGCGCGCTGGAACGCCGTACGGCCGCGCGCACCGCTCCCGCCAGCCGGGTGGTGGCCGCCGCCGAAAGCCGCGCGACGATCGCCGCCGATCCCGCCCGGCAGTGACGGCCGCCCCTGGCCGAAGGCGTGCCCCGCGGGTGTCACCCGACTCCGCGGGGCCGCCGGAGACGGTGCTGAGAGGCGCGGCGCGCGGCACCGGGTCCGGGCCCAGGCCGGGTCGCGCGCCCGTGCTCCGCGTGCCACGTTGGTACGGGGGGACACTGGTGCACGATGCGGAAACCAATGAAGCGCAGAAGGGTCCACGTCATCGCGACGGCAGCTGTCGCCGCGGTCGTCGCCCTTGCCCTGCCCGGGTGCACGGCCGCCTCCGACGCGGCGCGGGCCCCCGGCCCGGCGACCCCCGGCACCACCACCCCGGGCCCCGCCGGCACCACCACCCCGGCCGGCGCCCCCACCCCGCCACCGCCCCCGTCGCCCAGCTACGCCCTCTCCACCGCCCCGCGCACCATCCCGGCCGTACGCGACCACGAGCCGGCCCGCGGCCCCGGATGGAAGCCCGCCCCCGAGGCCCGTGTGGTCGTCGCACAGGACGACACGGCCGCGCTCTCCGACGAGGCACGGCTGCTCGCCGGGGAACTGGGCATCACCTACGGCGCGTCGGCGGCCCCCCGTTCCGGAGACGTGGAGCTCGCCGTGGAGGGTGCGGGCGGGCCCGAGTCCTACACCCTCACCGTCAAGGACGGCCGCGTGCGCATCAGCGGCCCGGACGAGGCCGGCGTCTTCTACGGCACCCGTACCCTCAAGCAGGCCGTGCGCGCCTCCGGCTCGGCCCCCGAGGGCACCGTGCGCGACGCGCCGGCCAAGCCCCAGCGCGGCCTCAACCTCGACATAGCGCGCAAGCACTTCACGCCCGAGTGGATCAAGGGCCGCCTGCGCGAGATGGCCGACCTCAAACTCAACCAGCTCGGGCTGCACTTCTCCGACGACCAGGCCTTCCGGATCCAGTCCGACAGCCACCCCGAGATCGTCTCCACCCCGCACCTGACCAAGGCGCAGGTACGCGACATCACGGCGCTCGCCTCCCGACTGCACATCACCGTGGTCCCTGAGATCGACTCGCCCGGACACCTCGGCGCCGTGCTGCGCGCCCACCCGGATCTGCAGCTGCGCGACGTGAACGGCCGGGCAGTCAAGGGAGCGGTGGACATATCGAACCCGGCCGCGGCCGCACTTGTCGACGACCTGCTGCGCGAGTACCGGCCGCTCTTCCCCGGCGGGGCTTGGCACCTGGGCGCCGACGAGTACCAGGCGCTCGTCGTCCGCGACCCGCAGGCCTCCTTCCCCCAGCTCGCCCGCGCGGCGCAGCAGCGCTACGGGCCCTCGGCACGCGTGCAGGACCTGGCCACGGGATGGCTGAACGACCGGGCCGACGTGGTCCGCCCCTCGGGCAAGGCCCTCAAGGCGTGGAACGACGGCTTCTTCGCCGGCGGGGTCACCAGTGCCGCCGAGGACATCCAGGTCGAGTACTGGACCGGCAAGGAGATCGGAGCACGACCGCCGCTGGAGTACCTGCGCGAGGGCCGCAAGCTCGTGAACCTCAACGACGAGTACCTGTACTACGTGCTGGGCGAGCCGAACCAGTTCACCTACCCCACCGGCCGGCGCATCTACGAGCAGTGGACCCCTCTGGTCCTGCGCGGCACCGCACCGGTGCCGACCTCTTACGACGGCCAGATACTCGGCGGGCGCCTCGCCGTCTGGGCCGACCTGTCCGGCGCGCAGACCCAGGACCAGGTGGCGGCGGGCATCCGGATGCCGCTGGCCGCGCTGTCCCAGAAGGTGTGGGACGCGCGCACGCCCACGCTGTCCTGGCCCGAGTTCCAGGCCCTGGCCGGCCGGGTCTGACCGCCTGACCGTCCCCCGCCCGGTGCGCCTGCCGGCCCGCGGCAGGTCATCCCTCCGGGTGCCCGCCGACCCGTCTGCGGCGGCCGGCCCATTCGACGGCCGCGGGCAGGGCCGTGACGACGGTCAGGGTCCAGGCTGCGGCGCAGCCCCACAGCAGCGGCTCGGACACGGTGACCGAAGCGGCGACGAACAGCGCCGCGGTCGCCGCGCCCCACAGAGCCCCCCAGGCGGCACGGCGCCGCCGGCGCCCCGACCGCAGCATCCGGTCGAGGGCCCGGTCGCCCCGCAGTTCTGCCTCGATCGCGGAGAGGGCGCGCTGCTCGCGATCGGAGAGGCCGGCTCCGTCCATCACGACGTACCTCCGTGGGCTGCCGCCGTCGGGCGCGGTCCGCAGCCTCTGGCCTGCGCATACCCGGCCTGACGCACGTCAACCCCCGGAGGCCGCCGCGGTCGCGGTCCGACGTCACCAGATGGATTCGACCCACTCCGGGTGATCGATGAACGGGTTGCGGTTGTGCTGGTACACGTCGAATATGAGCTGGTTGCGACGCTGCTCGAAGGCGTCCGGCGGGTCCATCCGGTTCCACTGCTTCAGCAGGCTGATCCGGCCGAAGAGCGGGGCGGAGCCGTTGTTGACCCTGTCGTTCATCTCCAGGTCCGCGAAGCCGTCGCCGCCGTCGTAACGGACGGCCATGTAGAGCAGCATGCGGGCCACGTCGCCCTTGACCGCGTCCCGAGGCTCGAAGGAGTCGGCGTCGGTCAGGCTGCCCGGGGCCTCGCTGACCGGGCTGCCGCCCATGTCGAAGTCCTTGTTCCCGCGGGTGCTGTTGACGCTGACGTCCTCGGGGCGCAGGTGGTGCAGGTCGGTGCCCGGGCCGGTGGCCGTGCCGAAGCCGCCGTGGCTCTTGGCCCAGACGTGCTCGCGGTTCCAGTCGTTGGCGCCACCGCCGTTCGACGACTTCGACTGCGAGCGGCCGGAGTAGAGCAGGATGACATTGTTCGGGTTCGCCGGGTCTTCGTCGGTCGCCTTCAGGGCGTTCCACACCCCGTCGTAGGAGATCCTGGACTGCGTCTTGACGATGTCATGCAGGGCCGCCTTGAGCGCGGCACCGGTCTTGCCTTCGGCGGGCGCGTAGTACGCGTCGTACGCGACGGCCGCTGCGGGGGCGGTCCCGGGGGCCGGGGGCGCCGCCGCGACCTGCTGGCCGGCGGACGCAGCCGCCGGTACGGCGACCAGGGCCACGGCGGCGAGGCCGGCAGCCCAGGGGGTCAGGCGCGAGATTCTCATTCGGTGGGGGGTACCTCTCCGTACGCACCGTCCCCGCCCGGGGATTCGGCGGGGGATCGGGTGGCGACAGGAGCATCGCATTGTCATGTGCCCATCAGGCAAAAAGCATGTGTCGGGAACGTGGAAGCCGGGGGTGTGCGCCCCGAGGGCCGCGGGCAGGGTAGCGGTGGCCCCGGCGGGGCCGCCCCGACCGCCCACAGCCCTACCTGGAGCAGCCCATGGCAGTGAAGATCCTCATCGTGACCGGCGACGCGGCCGAGTCGCTGGAGGTGCTGTATCCCTACCAGCGTCTGCGCGAGGAGGGGTACGAGGTGCACATCGCGGCGCCGCGTGCGAAGCAACTGCGCTTCGTGGTACACGACTTCGAGGACGGTTACGACACCTACACCGAGAAGCCCGGCTACACCTGGCCGGCCGACCTGGCCTTCGCGGACGTGGTGACGGAGGACTACGCGGCCCTGGTCGTGCCGGGCGGCCGGGCGCCCGAGTACCTGCGCAACGATCCCGAGCTGCGGCGCATCCTGGCCGCCTTCACGGAGGCAGACAAGCCGATCGCGCAGATCTGCCACGGCCCGCTCATCACCGCCGCGGCCGGGGGGCTGGCCGGCCGCCGGGTGACCGCGTATCCCGCGCTGGAACTGGACATGGAGGCCGCCGGGGCCCGGTTCGAGGATTCCGAGACGGTGGTCGACGGCACCCTGGTCTCGGCCAGAGCGTGGCCCGACCACTCGCGCTGGATGAGGGAGTTCCTGACCGTGCTGCGCGGCAAGGCCCCGGTGGCCTGACGCGGGGCCGGGACGCACGGGTGGCCGTGACCCCTTGCCGGAGGGGTCACGGCCACCCGTGCGTCGGGCGTCAGCCGGTGGTGATCGCCGGAGCCGGCTCGTACTTGTAGTTCGCGCCGAAGTTCTTCTTCACGGCCGCTTCCCAGGAGCCGTCCTGGACCATCTTCTTCAGAGCATCGTTGATCTTGCGCTGAAGCTCCTTCTCGCCCTTCTTGACACCGATGCCGTAGTTCTCGTTGCTGAGGCTCTGGCCCGTCAGCTTGAACTTGCCCTCGTTGCCCTTGCGGGCGGCGTATCCGGCCAGGATCGCGTTGTCCGTGGTCATGGCGTCGACGCGGCCCTCCTGCAGGGCGACGACGCAGTCCGAGTAGCCGCCGAGCTCCAGCAGGGACGCCTTCGGGGCGAGGTTCTTCTTGAGGTTCTCGGCGGAGGTCGAACCCGTCACCGAGCACATCGTCTTGGAGTTGAGGTCCTCGGCTTTGGTGATCGAGGTGTCGTCGGCGCGGGTTAGCAGGTCCTGGTGGGCCACGAAGTACGGGCCCGCGAAATCGACCTTCTCCTTGCGCTTCTCGTTGATCGAATAGCTCGCGACGACGAACTCGACCTCGTTGTACTGGAGCAGCAGCTCACGGTCGTTGCTCAGGACCTGCTTGAACTCGATCTGCTCCGGCTTGTAGCCGAGCTCCTTGGCCACGTAGGTGGCGACATCCACGTCGAACCCGGTGAATGTGCCACCGGTCTCGCGCATGCCAATGCCCGGCTGGTCGAACTTGATGCCGATGGGAAGGATCCCCTGGTCCTCGTCTCCACCACCGCACCCGGATGCGGTCAGGGCGAGGGCGATCACTGCGGCGACCGCGCCGGCCTGGGGAACCTTCATGCTTGCACTCTTTCCTGGGGGGAACGCGGGACGCGTCACCGGGATCGCCGGGCGTGTGGAACCGCGGGAACGTACGACACGTCGGGACACGTGTACGAGGAAGCTAGGAAGCGGGCGGCCGCAGCGTCACTACATTTGAGCAAAACTTGAGGATAACGATCCGGCTTGACCGTCATTGCTTCGGTAAAACCGGCTCTGACCAGCAGAAAGGGGCGAGTGTGGGAACAGGTTCGGTACGGGTGGACGGAAATGCGCTGCTTATGGGAGAAGGAGTGCAGATCCGGTTCATACGGACGCTGCGCCTGCCCGAAAGCGGAACGCATGCGCTGCCGCCGGGACTGGGTGAATTCCCGCTGCGCAGGGTCGAGGACCACCCCGACACGGTCCCGTCGGAATGGCTGGCGAAGGGCGGCGTGATGCTGCCCGTGTACCTGCGCGAGGCCATGTGGCTGAGCTTCGGGGGGACCCGGACGCCCGCGGCGCTCCAGGTCGGCGTCGGCAAGGTGTGCGCCGTCTCCGGCGAGCGGTGGAGCGGCCGCCTGGCGCGGACCCCGCAGAACTACACGGTGCTGCCCCGGCAGCCCTGGCTGGACGGGATCAACTCGGGGGACGGCACGGTGCGCCAGTTCGTCGCCGTGCCGCTGGGGCTCGGTGCCACGGTCGAGGGGCAGGTCACCGGTGAGGAGACCACCGGCGGCGTGCAGCTCCAGGTGTTCCCGCTGGGCCCCGAGGCGCTGGCGCGGTGGCGCCGGGCCGAAGCCGCGCGACCGGTACCTCCCCCTGCGCCGGCCCAGGGCGGGGGGCTCTACGGGGCTCCGCCCGGCCCGGCGCCGACGGGCGGCGGCTTCGGCGGACCGGTCCCCGCGCCGATGGCGGCGCCGCCCGCCCCGGCCGGGCCGGGGGCGCCCCGGGGTGCCGGTCCGGGCGGCAGGCCGGGTGCGCCCGCGGCCCCCGCGATGGGGCTCGGCGTCGGCGGCAGCATGCGCCAGGAGGTCTACCGGGACGAGCGCCCGCTGTCCGACTGGGCCGGGGAGCCGTCCGCGCGGGTCTTCGTGCACCTGGTGACCCCGCCCGCGTGGCGCCGCATCACGGGCGAGGATCCCCCGCCCTCGCCGGTCGACCGCGCCGCCTATACCCGGGCCGGGCTGCCGTGGTTCGACTACTACGACGACTCGGCCGCCGATCTGGCGCCGACCGATGTGCTCGGTGGGGTCAAGCCGGTGGGGGAGTGGCTCGGCGACGACCACACCCCGTGGGCCGAGCCCGCCCCCGGCCAGGTCAAGCCGCTCGGCAACGCCCCGAGGCCGGGCAGCCCCGTACAGGACGGCGACTGGTAGCAGGCGGTGGAGGGCGGCCCGGCGGTCGTTCCGGCCGGCCCGACTGGCCGGGAAAGTACGGCCGTTCGGGCCGGGGTGCGGCGCCCGTGGGATCATGCCAGGGCAATGCCAGCAGACGAAGGGGGAGTTCGGTGACCGGTGTACGCAAAGGACTGGCCAAGGTGGAGGTCGCGCTGCGGTGGGACCCCAGCCCCGCCGGCACTCCGGCGAACGACCTGGACATCGTCGCCGCGGTCTACCCGGCGGCCGATCCGCACGGGGCGCCCGTCCAACTCGTGCACTTCGGCAGCCGGTCGCCGGACGGAACCATCACCCTCAACCGGGACAGCCACACCGGCCAGGGCTTCGGCTTCGACGAGGTGATGACCGTCGAACTGCACAGGATGGCGCCGGACAAGGGCCGCGTGGTGATCGGCGTGGTCATCCAGGACACCCGGGCCGGAGCGGGCGGTGGCGCGGGCCGGGCGAAGACCTTCGCCGATGTCGCGGGCACCGGGTTCCGGATCCGCGAGGGCCACACCGACCTCGCCCAGGGTGACTTCGCGGCGGTGCCCGCCGCCACCGCCGCCACCGTCGCCGAGTTCACCCGCGACGCCTCGGGTGCCTGGTCCTTCGCCCTACGGCTGGAGGGCTTCGACGCCGACCCGGAGGAGTTCACCCGGGTCATGGGCGGGGGCCGCTGAATGCGGCGGAGGAGACCGCCGAGGGTCCGCCCAGAGCGGGCGGTGGCCACTGGGGTGAGTGGCCACCGCCCGGTCCGGGTGGCGCGCTGCCGCCGTCCCCACGAGGCAGCGCGGGCGGGGCGCCGTCCGGTCACCGGGACGGTGCCCCGCCGGTTCAGGGGGCCTGGCCGGCCGCCGGCCGGGCGGGGCGGTCGGGCCCGAGGCCCAGGGACGGGAGCATGACCGCCTCCACGAACCGGATCAGGTAGTCGGCGTCCGCGTACTGCCCCTCCAATACCGGCCGGATGCGGAGCACGCCCATCAGCTGGGCCGGCAGGAACTCCGCGGCGGGATGGCCCGCGGAGATCTCGCCGCGGGCCACGGCCCGCTCCACCATCGCGTCGAAGGCCGCCAGTTCGGGTTCGACCAGGGCCTCGCGCAGGGCGGCCTGGAGCGCCTCGTCGCTGAGGACGGCGTGCCCGAGGGCCTGCGTCAGCCGAGTGTCGCGCCCGGAGGTGCCGGCAGCGATCCGGGCCGCCTCGCGCAGGTCGCCCGCCAGGGTCCCGGTGTCCACCGCGGCGAGGGTGCCCCGCCGTGCGGAGCGCAGGGCGGCGGCCACCAGCTGGGGCTTGGTCTTCCACTGCCGGTAGAGCGTGGACTTGCCGCAGCTGGCCCGGGCGGCGATGCCCTCCATCGTCAGGGCCTCGTAACCGTGCTCGCGCAGCTGCTCCAGGACGGCGTCGTAGAACTCCTGCTCCCGCTCCGGGGTGATCTTGGAGCGGCGTGCGGGGGGCGGCGTCGACGTCATGGGCTGCGGCTCTCCTCGGGGGCGCCTCGGCTGCTGGTTCCGCTGAGAAGTGTACGGGAACGCGACCGTATCGGTACACCGACGTATCGATACGACAATGTATCGATACACTGGCGTGTCGCTGTGCGCGCAACAGGAGGAGAGACCGGGGGATGACCGCCCACACCACGCCTGCCGGGCCGGCAGGCGGACCGAGAGCCGCCCGCCGGCGCCTCATACGCGAGCTGCTGCTCGTCGCCGGCTTCTTCATCGTCTACAAGGCGGGCCGACTGCTCTCGACCGACCGCACCGACGAGGCCTTCCGCAACGCGGACCGGATCTGGGACGCGGAGCGCCTGCTGCACCTGCCCGGCGAGGGCGCGGTGCAGCGGCTACTGCTCCACGGGGACGCCCTCGTGATCACCGCGAACACCTACTACGCGGCCGTCCACTTCCCCGCCACCGCCCTCTTCCTGGTCTGGCTCTACATTCGCCGCCCCGCCCACTACCTGTGGACCCGCCGGGTGCTCGCCGTGCTCACCGGAGCCGCGCTCGTCCTGCACCTCGCCTATCCCCTGGCGCCCCCGCGGATGCTCCCCACGGCGGGGCTCGTCGACACCGGTCAGGTCTACGGGCCCTCCGTCTACCGGGCCGCGCCGGACACCGACACCCTGGCCAACCAGTTCGCCGCGATGCCCTCGCTGCACTTCGGCTGGGCGCTGATGCTCGCGATCGGTGTGATCGTCGCGACCCGGGGGGCGAAGGGCGCGAAGAGCTCGTCCCGGCGGATGCTGTGGCTGCTGCATCCGCTGGTGACCCTGCTGGTGATAGTCGGCACCGCCAACCACTACTGGCTCGACGCGGTCGTGGCCGCCGCTCTCCTCGGGATCGCCCTGCTGGTGGTCCCCCGGCCGCGGGCGGGCGGCCGGGACGACACGGACGCGGGCGCGGGGGCCCGAAGCGGCCAGGACGGCACGGAAGCCGAGGGCGCCGTGCGCGCGGGGCCGCGCCGGGAGAGCACCGCCGCGTCCGTGGGAGCGGGAAGGTGAACGACACCGCCCTCGCCGTCGTGCTCTGCCTCGCCTCGGCCGTGGCCTACGCGGCCGGCGCTGTCGCCCAGGAACGGCTGGCCCGCGCCGGCGCCGCGCGCAGCGCGGGGGCGCTGCTGGGCTCCGGAGTCTGGTGGTGGTCGGCCGGACTGAACGCGGCCGCGGCCCTGCTGCACGCGGCGGCACTGCGCTACGGGCCCCTCACCCTGGTGCAGCCATTCGGCGCGCTCACCCTGGTGGCCGCCGTCCCCATGGGGGCGCGCCGGGCCGGACGCCGGGTGGCGGCCACCGAATGGCGTGGGACCCTCGCCACCGTCGTCGGGCTCGGCCTGCTGCTGCTCCCGGCCTCCGGGCCGGCCCCCGATGACACCCTCACGCTGGCCGAGGCGCTGGTCGTCTCCGGGACGACGACGGCGGTGATCCTGCTCCTGACCGCGGTCAGGGACCCGGGCACGGGCCTGCGGCACGCCACCGCCTCCGGGCTGGCCTCCGCGGTGGCCTCCGCACTGACCCAGACCGTGGCCGTCGCGGGCGGCCGCGGGGGATCGCTGCTGAGCGTCCGGGTCGTCGCCGTGGCGCTGCTGGTCGTGATGTTCGCGGTCGGCGGGATGCTGCTGTCGCAGCGGGCCTACCGGGGCGGCGGGCTCGGCGCCCCGCTCGCCGTGGTGAACCTGGCCAACCCGCTTGCCGCGGCCGCCATCGGTGCGGCCCTGCTCGGCGAACGCCTCCAGGGCGGGCCGGCCGGGTTGGTGCTGGCGGGGGCCGGAGCCCTCGTGGCGGCGCGGGGCGTGGTCCTGCTGACCCGGGCGCCGGCCGCTCCGACGGGCGCCCCACCGACCGGGGTGTCGGCCGCCGCGGCCGAACTGGCCGTACCCGGGGGACGGGTTCCCGTCTGATCCCGGGGGCCGCGCGACGGTGCACGGAAACGCTCCGTGGAAACGGTGCGCGGAAAGGCTGCGCGGAAAGGCTGCGGGGAAAGGCTGCGGGGAAAGGCTGCGGGGAAAGGCTGCGCGGAAACGTTTCGCCTCGCGCGGATCCCCGGCGCGTCGCCCTCGGGCCCGCCGGGTTCCGGCCGTTGTCGGGCCTTGCCTTGCCTTGCCTCGCCACCGCCCCCGCCCCCGCCGGCGAGGCCCGGCCCCCTACCCTGTTCGCACGGCGCGACCCAGGAGAACGAGTAGCGAGGAACCGGTACCGACATGAGCGTCACCCCTGTCCCCACCGCAGACCTGTACGACGAGCACGGCGAAGCCCTCGGCATCTGCACCACCGGATTCCGGCAGTTCGGCGGCCGCAGGCTCTTCGCCGGCCCCGTGCGGACGGTCCGCTGCCACGAGGACAACGCCCTGCTGCGCGAACTGCTTCACGCTCCGGGCGGGGGCGCCGTCCTCGTCGTGGACGGAGGCGGCTCGCCGCACACCGCCCTGGTCGGCGACCTCATCGCCGGCGCCGCCGAACGCAACGGCTGGGCAGGCCTGATCATCAACGGCTCAGTCCGCGACAGCGTGGCCCTCGGCGGGCTCGACCTCGGTGTGAAGGCCCTGGGCACCGTCCCCCGCAAGAGCGGCAAGACCGGCGCCGGCGCCGTGGACGAGCCCGTCACCATCGGCGGGGTCACCTTCTGCACCGGGGACACCGTCCACGCGGACGACGACGGAGTGGTCGTCCTGCGCGGCTGACGACCGGAACCGGCCAGGTCCGGCCCTTGGGGCCTGGCCGCCGCCCGGCGCACCGGGTTTCACTGCCGGTCCATGAGACGACACAGGATCACGGGCCTGCTCGGAGCGCTCGCGCTGGCCGCCGGCACCCTGGCCGCCGCGGGTCCCGCGCAGGGGCTGCCACCGGCCGACCCGCCGCCCGCCGAGTTCGGCACCGACTGGCACGACCCCCTCACCGCCGCTCCGCCCGTCACCAAGCCCGCCACCCGGTCCTGCCGGGTGACCCTCGCGCAGGCCCGGTTCCGCGACTTCACCCCCTTCCGCGGCCACTACACGCCCCCCACCGCCTGCGGCGCGGCCGACTGGGCCGCAGTGGTGCTCCGCCTCGACGGCAAGGTCAAGGGCCGCCAGTACGACCGCCTGGGCCACCTCTCCCTGGGCGGTGTGGAGATCCTGCGCACCTCGACGCCCCAGCCCTCGCCCGACGGCATCGCCTGGTCCGTCGAGAAGGACGTCACCCGCTACCGCGACACCCTTGCCCGCCCGCAGCCCGTCGAGATGCTCATCGGCAACGTCGTGAACGACACCTATACCGGCGTCATCGACGTCACGGTGACCCTGACCTTCTACGCGGCCGACGGACGCACCCCCGCACCCGATACCCCCGACCGGGTGCTGCCCCTCATCACGCCGACGATCACCACTCCGCGCAACACCGAACGGTTGCTCGCCGAGGTGTACGCCACCGGCTCCGGCGGCGGCTGCGAGGAGTACTGGTACCTGACCACCCCCGCCGGAACCCCGTACTCCTGCACAGCCGACGGCGGCCCCCACCGCGAGGTCCGCGTCCTCGTCGACGGGCGGCTCGCCGGCATCGCCGCGCCTTTCCCCACCGTCTGGACCGGCGGCTGGTCCAACCCCTTCCTCTGGTACGTCACCCCCGGCCCGCGCGCCTTCGACGTCCAGCCGATCCGCTACGACCTCACGCCCTACGCCGCCCTCCTCAACGACGGCCGCCCGCACCGCATCGAGGTGACCGTCGCGGGGCTGCCCGCCGGGCAGAGCGGCTGGAGCACCCCCACCAACCTGCTGCTCTGGCAGGACGAGGCCCGCCGGGTCGTCACCGGCGCCCTCACGCGGCATGAGGAGAGCGCCCCGACGGGCCACTCCCGCTGGACCCCCGCAGTCCCGGGCGAACTGCACCGGGTGGACACCGAGGGCGGCCACCGGCTGACCACCGCCGGATACCTCAACACCTCCCGCGGCCGGGTGGCCACCACCGTCAGCCGCTCCGTGCACCACACCTCCGCCCACCGCTGGACCGAGGGCGAGAGCCGCGATGCGCTGACCGCGGCCTGGACCGACGACGAGAGCGTGACGCACGGACCGACGACCACCCGGACAGGCCGCACCTACACCATGGACGGCGAGACCACCCTCGGCGCGGGCGACCGCCTGCGCACGGTCCTGACCCTGGGCGACCACGCGGACACCGTCACCCTGCGCGGCGGCCGGACCATCGGGACCTCCCGGCTCGACGACCGGTACACCGGCGACGCCACCTACACCGCGAACGTCCCGCGCGACCAGCGCCACGCGGTCGCCACCACCACCGTCCGACACCGGCTGTACGGGGCGCAGGTGCCCGGCGGGTGCTACGACCGCACGGTGACAGCCGTCCAGGGAACGGTCACGGTGGACCGGCGGCGCTGCTGACCGCGGCGGCACTTACGATGATCCGCCATGGACACGAGTGAGGCCGGCAGACGGCTGATCGACGGGCGCTTCGAACTGGTCGCGCCCCTGGGCAGCGGCGGCATGGGTACCGTCTGGCGGGCGCGCGACATCGCCCTGCACCGAGAAGTGGCTCTCAAGGAGGTGCGCCCGCCGGACCCGGCGACCGCAGCCGCCCAGCCCGGCCTCGCGGACCAGATGCGTGAACGTGCCGTCCGCGAGGCACGCGCCCTCGCCCGCCTCGCCCACCCCCACGTCGTGACGATCCACCACATCGTCGAGCCCGCGGACGGCACGGACGGGCACCCGTGGATCGTCATGGAGATGGTCCGGGGAGGCTCCCTGCACGACCGCCTGGAGTCCGGCCCCATGCCGCCCGCCGAGGTGGCGCGGCTCGGCCTCGACGTGCTGTCCGCGCTGCGCGCCGCGCACGCCGAGGGGATCCTCCACCGTGACGTGAAGCCCGCCAACGTGCTGCTGCGCCCCGACGGGTCGGCCGTGCTGACCGACTTCGGCATCGCCGCGCTGCACGACTCCACCGCGCTCACCGCGACGGGAGTGCTGATCGGCTCCCCGGAGTACATCGCGCCCGAGCGGGTCCGCGGGGAGGAGGGGCTGGCCGCCTCCGACCTGTGGTCGCTCGGCATGCTGCTCTACGTGGCCGCCGAGGGGAGCCACCCGCTGCGCCGGGCCACCAGCCTGGCCACCGTCGTCGCCGTACTCGACGAGCCCATCCCCGCGCCGGTCCGCTCCGGCCCGCTGGGGCCCGTACTGGAACGGCTGCTCGTGCGGGACCCGGCCGCGCGCCCCGACGGAGCACAGCTGGAACACCTGCTCCGGGACGCGAGCGCCGCTCTCGGTGCGGGCGCCGGCCCCGCGGCCGTCTCCGCGCCGCCCGCCGCCTCCCCGGCCGTGCCCGGCCCGTACGGGCAGTTCGGCCCCTACGCGCCGAACAGTGCCCCGCACACCCCGCCCGTCCCGCCGCCCTACGGTTCCGGAGGCTCTCCCTACGCGGCTCCGACCGCACCGCGACCGGTGGCATCATCCGCGCGCAGGCGTCCGGCCCTCATCGGCGCCGTGGTCACCGCGGTCCTGGCGGCAGCGATCGCCGGCATCGTCCAGCTGCTGCCCGACGGCAATTCCGGCGACGACGAGGCGACGGGCGGTGCCGCGACGCGCGCGGCCGGCGCCTCCGCCGCGCCGTCCGGGCGGAACGCCGTCTCGGCTCCCACGCCCGGAGCGAGCGCGCAGACGGCGGACGCGCCCCGGGGCAGCATGATGACGCCGGGGAACATCCGCACCGCCCTGGAGGCGTTCAAGAAGGCGACGGGGACGACCACCTTCGTCGACATGACGCTCTACGACGGCTACATCCTGGCCTCCATCCCCACCGCGGCCGGAGCCGAGACCGTCGACTCCTGGCAGTACCGGGACGGCGTCGCTTCGCGCACCGGACCGGACGGCACAGTCGAGGAGGGCGAGCCGTTGATCGACATGGCCACGGTCAACTGGGACGCGCTGCCCGGCATGCTGGAGCAATCCCAGAAGGACTTGAAGGTCGAGAAGCCGACCTCGCGCCACGTCATCGTCGACCCCTGGATGATGGACCAGGTCCCCTCGATCCGCACCTACCTCAGCGACGAGTACGGCCGTGGCGGCTATGTCCTGTGGAAGACCGACGGCAGCCTGAGGAAGGTCACCGCCACCTGACCGGCCCGGGCCCGCACCGGGCCGCACGGCTCCGCAGCCGAACGAGGGCGCGTCCGCGCGCCCGCACTTCCCTCCACGCGCACACCGAGGAGCCTCACCACCATGCCCAGCTGGCGCACCACCCTCACGGCGGCCGGGATATCCGGCCCCCCGCTGCGGGACGACTACACCCACGCCGCCCGCCGGGTGCTCCGCCGCGAACCCGCGCCGTACCTGGCGCTGCGACTGCTCGCCGCGCCGCCGCTGGTACCGGCCCTCGCCGCCGGTCTCGCCTTCATGAACCTCGTCGACGACGTGGCCGAGACCGGCACCCCGCAGCAACGGGCCTCCGCCCTCGCCGCGCTGACCGCACGGGTCGAGGCCGCGCTGGAATCCGGGGACAGCCCCGATCCCGTGCTGCGGGCCTACGCCCATGCCGTGCACTCCCGGGGGCTGCCCGGGCACTGGGTGTCCCGCTTCCTGGCGGGCGCCGCCACCGCGGAGGCGGCCCTCGGCGGCTTCGCCGACGAAGCGGATTTCCAGCATTACCTCGACGCGTACGCCTGGCCCGGGGTCGTCGTCTTCACCGGCCTGCAGTACCAGGGCGGCCCGGATCCCGAACAGGCCGCCGGCTGGCGCCGGTTCGTCGACGCGGCTCAGCGCGTCGACTTCCTCGCCGACCTCCACGGCGACCTGGCCGACGGCCGGCTCTGCCTCCCGCGCGCCCGCCTCGACGAGCATTCTGTGACCCGGGCCGATCTGGAGGCGGCCCGTGACACCCCTGCCGTACGGGCCCTCCTCGCCGCCGAGACCCGGCGCGCCCGGACGGCCCTCGACGCGACCCACGGCATCCTCGACCTCGCCGAGCCGGGACTCCGCCCCGTCATCGCCACCATGGTGGACCTGATGGCCCACCAGCTGGCCGCCGTCGAGCGGGCCGGTGCCGGCGCGCTGCGCCGCGACGTGGGCTACGGCCTCACCGCGCCCCTGCGGATCCTCCTGCGTGCCGCGGCCGGCGGCCGGGGCCCCGCCCGCACCGGCAGCCGCTAGTAGGCGCCGTTGACGTTGTCGATGGAGCCGTAGCGGGCGGCCGCGTAGTTGCAGGCCGCGGTGATGTTGGCGACCGGGTCGTAGGAGTCCAGCGAAGTGCCGGGCACGTGGTAGGCCTTGAAGGTCGGGTCGATGACCTGGAGCAGTCCCTTGGAGGGAATTCCGTTCCGGGCGTTGATGTCCCACAGGTTGATCGCCCTGGGGTTGCCCGAGGACTCCCGCATCACATTGCGGTGAATTCCGTTGTAGCTGCCGGGAATTCCGTGCTTGGCCATCACGTCGAGGGATTCGCGGATCCACCCGTCGAGATTGTTCGGGTAGGAGGCTGCCGGCTTGGCGGCGGTCTTGGACGCGGCGGTGGCGGCCGTGGCGGTCTTCGCCTGGGAGACGATCTTCAGCTTGATTCCGGGTCGGATGACCGAAGGGTTGTCGCCGACCACCGCGCGGTTCGCCTCGTAGAGCTGCTTCCATCCGCCGCTGAGGGAGTGGTCCGCGGCGATCTCCGAAAGGGTGTCGCCGGCGACCACGGAATACGTGGTGGGAGGGGTCGCCGCCACGTTCACCGCGGTGGCCGCGGTGACGCTGGTCACCGCCGCTGCCGGTGCGCTCGTCCCGACCGCTCCTGCGGTCGTCGCGCTGATCAGCGGGAGCGTGAGGGCCGCGCCACCTGTGCCGGCGAGGGCCAGCTTACGGGTGATCGGGTTCTGCTTCGGCCGACGGTGCTTACCCTTTGCAGGCATGGCGGAATTCCTCACGTGGGGGGACGGGAGATCCGGATGGCGGGGCCGTACGGGGCCGCCCGTCACCTGGAGTGAGGTGACCGTAGGTGAGCCCGCCGGGCGGGAACAAGCCCCGAATTCCACCCATAGATCGACATCCCGCTATCCGCACCGGAAATGACCTTGTGGGCATCTCGACGGAAAGGCCGATTCCCTTTCCGGGAAAAGGGAATCGGCCTCTCGGGGGAAATGATGTTGACGTGTCCCGCGTGACTGACATCACCAGCTGGACCGCCGCGGGTCAATAGGGGTAAGTCCGGTACCTGGTGGGCTTATTCGGGCGACTCGCGCGTAGAGGTCAAAACGCCCATCCGGCACTCTTTCCGGCGCCGATTTCCCCCTCCCGGAGCTGACTTCCCTTCGCGGCGCCGATGGCCCCCGCGCTCCCCTCGGGAGAGGGAGCGTCCAGCCCCGCCGGCCGCTCCAGCCCCGCCGGCCGTTCCAGCCCCGCCAGCCGCTCCAGCCGCTCCAGCCGCTCCAGGGCGGATGCCACCGCCGCATCCGAGGCCGGGAGCAGAGGGAGCCGCACGGCGGCGGCCGGGATGCGGCCCTGGGCGTGGAGCACGCCCTTGACGACGGCCGGATTGGGCTCGGCGAAGAGCGCCGCCGACAGGCCGGCCAGTGCGTGCCCCAGTGCCCGGGCATGGACCGCGTTCCCCGCCCGCCAGGCCTCGGCCAGCTCCGCGAACCGCTCCGTCGCGAGGTGGGCCGAGGCCAGGATCCCGCCCGACGCGCCCATGGCGAGCATCGGTGACACGTACAGGTCGTCCCCGGCCAGCACCTGGAAGCCGGCCGGCCGGTCACCGAGCAGTTCCATCGCGTCCTGGTCGATGCTGCCCGTGGAGTACTTCACCCCGGCGATCCCGGGCAGCGAACCGAGGGCCCGCAGCGCGGCGGCGTCCAGCGGCTGCCCCGTGCGGTGCGGGATGTGATAGACGACCAGCGGTACGGGACTCACCCTGGCCAGCCGCCCGAAGTGCGCCAACACTCCGGCCGGCGAAGGCCGCACGAAGGACGGGACGGTGACGAGAGCCGCCCCCGCGCGTGGCCACCGAGCCAGCCCCGCCAGCGAGGCCTCCGCGGCCCGGGTGCCGACCGCCCCCACCCCCACGGTCAGCAGGGCCCCGCGCTCCCGGCACACCCGGGCGCACACACCGGTCACGCGTTCGCGCTCCGCCTCGTCGAGGCAGGCCGCCTCCCCGGTCGTACCGAGGGCGACGATCCCGGTGGCGCCCCCGTCGAGCACCGCGTGGGCGAGCCCCTCCAGGGCCTCTGCGGCGATCTCCCCGGTGAGGGTGAAGGGAGTGACGAGCGGTACGTGGATCCCGTGGAGCGGGACCGCTGCGGTGTTCCCTGACGTGTTCCGGGACGCGTTCTGTGAGGTGTTCTGTGAGGTGTTCTGTGTCATGCGCACGAGCCTCACCGCCCGCGAGCATCGAATCCAGTTCACGTTTCTTACTCCCTGCGTAAGCTGAGCCGATGCTCGATGTACGGCGCCTGCGCCTGCTGCGCGAACTCGCCTGCCGCGGCACGATCGCCGCTGTGGCCGAGGCCCTCTGCTTCAGCCCTTCGGCGGTGTCCCAGCAGCTCGGCGTGCTGGAACGGGAGGCCGGCCTGCCCCTGCTGGAGCGCACCGGCCGGCGGGTGCGGCTCACCCCGGCCGGGCAGAACCTGGTGCGGCACGCCGAGGCGGTCCTGGAGCGGCTGGAGCAGGCGGACGCCGACCTCGCCGAGGCCCGCGGGGGCCTCGCCGGCGCCCTGCGGATCGGTGCCTTCCCCACCGCGACCCGCGCGATCGTCCCGGCTGCCCTGATGACCCTCGCCCGTCGCCACCCGGGGCTCGAACCGATGCTCTGCGAGACCGACCCGGCGGCGGTCGCCCATGCCCTGCGGGCCGGGGACCTGGACGTCGCACTGGTCCACGCGTACGACTTCGTACCCGCCGAGCGGGAGCCGGGGCTGGACACCGAGCCCCTGTACGGCGAGGCGATGTACCTGGCCGAGCCGACCGGCGGGAGTCCCGGGGCGGCCGGGGGGTCGGGCCCGCCGGGCGGCCGGGCGACCGCCGGGGACCTCCCGCAGCCGCCCCCGGCGCCCGACCAGGGCGCGGCCCTGCGCACGCACGCCAGGTCCCCCTGGATCACCGCCACGGACGGCACCCTCTGCCACACCATGACGACACGGGCCTGCCAGGCGGCCGGGTTCACCCCCCGGGTGCGCCACCAGGTCGACGACTTCGCGACCGTGCTCGCGCTGGTCGCGGCGGGCCAGGGCGTGGCGGTCGTACCCCAGCTCGGGGTGGCGGGCCGCCCCGACCCGGCGGTGCGCCTCACCCGGCTGGTGATGCAGCGGCGCACCGGCCTCGCCTTCCGCAGCGGGGCCGCCGCCCACCCCGCCGTGGCCGCCTTCGGCGCCGCAGTTCGCGCCGCCCTACCACCGGATCTGGCCGGGTCGCGCGCCGAAGCGTGACACAACTCCCTTACCGGGTGCCGTCCGTGTACGTTCGTTGATCCATACCGAACCGATCAGAGCGGGGTACGACGTGACACATCGAGTACGAGGGGTCATCGCCCGGAGCAAGGGCGCACCGGTGGAGACGACGACGATCCTCGTGCCCGACCCGGGACCGGGGGAGGCGCTCGTCCGGGTGCAGGCCTGCGGGGTCTGCCACACCGACCTGCACTACCGCGAAGGCGGGATCAACGACGAGTTCCCCTTCCTGCTCGGCCACGAGGCCGCCGGAATCGTCGAGTCGGTCGGGCCGGACGTCACCTCCGTGGCGCCGGGCGACTTCGTCGTCCTCAACTGGCGAGCGGTGTGCGGGACCTGCCGGGCCTGCAAGCGCGGGCGCCCCTGGTACTGCTTCGCCACGCACAACGCCACCCAGCCCATGACACTGGAGGACGGCACCCCGCTCTCCCCGGCCCTCGGGATCGGCGCCTTCGCCGAGAAGACCCTGGTCGCGGCCGGCCAGTGCACCAAGGTGGACCCGGCCGCGGCCCCCGCCGCAGCCGGACTCCTCGGCTGCGGCGTGATGGCCGGCCTCGGCGCCGCCCTCAACACCGGGAACGTCGGGCGCGGCGACTCCGTCGCCGTCATCGGCTGCGGGGGAGTGGGCAACGCGGCCGTGGCCGGCGCCAGGCTCGCGGGCGCCTCGCGGATCATCGCGGTGGACCTGGACGACCGGAAGCTGGAATGGGCCCGCGGCCTCGGCGCCACACACACCGTCAACGGCCGCACCGAGGACGTCGTGAAGGCGGTCCAGGCTTTGACCGGCGGCAACGGAGCCGACGTCGTCATCGACGCCGTCGGCCGTCCCGAGACCTACCAGCAGGCCTTCTACGCCCGCGACCTGGCCGGGACGGTGGTCCTGGTCGGCGTGCCCACCCCGGAGATGAAGCTCGAACTCCCCCTCCTGGACGTCTTCGGCCGCGGCGGCGCCCTGAAGTCCTCCTGGTACGGCGACTGCCTGCCCGAGCGGGATTTCCCCCTGCTGATCGACCTCTACCTGCAGGGGCGGCTCGACCTGGACGCCTTCGTCTCCGAAACCATCCCGCTCGACGGGGTCGAGGACGCCTTCACCCGGATGGAGCGCGGCGAGGTGCTCCGCTCGGTCGTCGAGTTCTGACCCGTCCAGGCAGCTGCGGCTCCGGAGGCCCGGCCACCGCCTTCCGCGCACCCCGGTCGCCTTCCGCGCACCCGCGGAAGGCGACCGGGGTTGGGGATCGCGTCCAGCGCCTGTCCCGGACACCCCGCGGCCGGCGTCGTGCCGGTCGGCCCGACCGGCACGACACCCTCGGGGCGCCCCTAGACTCGGGCGGACCGCCGTGCCCGCCGGCGCCTCACCCGGCCGGGGCACGGAACTTCCGTACCTCGCATCCCTGGGGGTCGTCCGTGACCATCGTCCACCGCTACCGTCAGCCCGGCACGGTCCTCACCGACCACCGGTTCTCCGTCCCCCTGGACCACGCGCGCCCGGACGGGGAGCGGATCGAGCTGTACGGCCGCGAGGTGGTCGCCACGGGCAAGGATCCGCAGACCCTGCCCTGGCTTCTGTACCTGGAGGGCGGCCCGGGCTTCGGCGCCCGCCGCTTCGTCGGCCGCCAGGCCTGGCTGGAGCGGGCCCTCCAGGACTACCGGGTGCTCCTCCTGGACCAGCGCGGCACCGGCCGGTCAACCCCGCTGAACCGGCAGACACTGCCCTTGCGTGGCACCCCCGCCCAGCAGGCCGACCACCTTGCCCACTTCCGGGCGGATTCCATCGTGCGCGACGCCGAGATGATCCGCCCCGGCCTCACCGGCGGCGCACCCTGGACCGTGCTCGGCCAGAGCTTCGGCGGCTTCTGCACGGTCCGCTACCTCTCCAGCGCTCCCGAGGGGCTCGCCGCCGCCCTGATCACCGGCGGCCTGCCCGCGCTGACCGCCACCGCCGACGAGGTCTATCGGGCCGCCTGCCCGCGCATTGAGCGCAAGAATGCAGCGCACTACGCCCGTTACCCGATGGACGCCGAGCGGGCCCGCCGGATCGCCGCCCACCTCGCGGAACAGCCGGCCGAAATTCCCGGCGGCCATGTCCTGACGGTCGAGGCCTTCCAGTCCCTCGGCATCCTCCTCGGCAGCGGCGACGGCAGCCACCAGCTGCACTACATGCTGGAGGACGCCTTCGTCTCCACTCCTGCCGGACCGGCCCTCTCCGACGCCTTCCTGGAAGGCACTCGTTCCCACCTCTCCTTCGCCGGGCACCCCCTCTACGCACTGCTTCACGAGGCGATCTACGCCCAGGACCCGGCCGCGCCCACCGACTGGGCCGCCGACCGGGTCCTGGCGGAACACCCCCGCTTCGACGCCCGCAAGGCCCTCGCAGGTGACGCCCCCGTGCTCTTCACCGGCGAGACCATCCACCCCTGGCACTTCACCACCGACCCGGCGCTCGCCCCGCTGCGCGAGACCGCCGACCTGCTGGCCGCCCGTACGGGCTGGCAGCCCCTCTACGATCCGCAGCGGCTGGCGGCCAACGAGGTGCCGGTGGCGGCCGCGGTCTACCACGACGACATGTACGTGGACACGGAGCACGCGCTGAGCACGGCCCGTGCCGTCCGGGGCCTGCGGACCTGGGTGACGGACGAGTTCGAGCACGACGGCCTGCGCGCGGGCGGCACCCGCGTCCTGGATCGCCTGCTGGCCCTGGTGCACGACGCGGCATGACCGGTGTCCTCGCAGGTCAAGGACGTGCGGGGCGCCCGAATAATCATTCCCGCAGAAGTTGATCACCCGGCTAAGGTGGGTCCTCGTCCCGGAGGAACCGAACTCATGTGTGGAGCATGCATGTCGAGAAGGATGTCGAGCGCCGTCCCACTGGCCCTGGCCGGCGCGCTGGCCGTGACCGGGGCGGTGGCAGGAACAGCGCCGGCCGCCGTCGCCGCGACGATGGGCAGCGCCACGGGTGCGGCGGAGGCCCCGGCCACCGCGCAGGCCTGGACGCGTGTGTCCAAGAGGGAGCCGAACCGCTCCTACTGGAACACCTCCGACGACCTCCGCGTCGGCGACGAGGGCGGCGCGCAGGGGCTGTCGCGCGCCTACCTCCGTCTGGACACCAGCGCGTTCAGGGGTGCCACGGTCTCCAAAGCGACCTTCAGGATCGCCAACACGGGGTCGGCGTCCTGCGCGGGCCGTCCGGTGGAACTGTGGAGCGTTGGTGCCATCTCGGCTCGGACCACGTGGAAGCTGCAGCCCGGGAGGGAGACCCGGCTGGCCACGGTGACGGATGCCAAGGGCGGTGAAGGCTGTGCGGCGGGCGACCTCGAGTTCGATGCCACCGCGCTCGTGAAGGAGGCGGCGGCCACGTCCCAGACCACTGTCACCGTCGGCCTGTTCGCCTCCGACGAATCCGACTCCTCGGCCTGGAAGCGTTTCGCCCCGGCGACCGCGCAGCTGGACGTGGCCATCGGCCGTCCCGCGCCGCCGGTGATCAGCTCTCCCGAGTTCCCCGACGCGTCGAACGGGGTGCCCGCGGGGACTGGGAAGGCGCGTACGCCGGGCACGTTCACCTTCGGCACCGGCGGTGCCGCCAACATCGACAAGATCGTCTACTGGTCGGACTTCGATCCGAGGCAGGTCACCGTGGCGCCGGGCACCAGTGCTGTGATCACGCCCACCGGCTCGGGACCCCACATGATCTACGCGTACAGCCTCGACCGGTCCGGGCGGCGCTCGGACCAGGCCGTGTACAGCATCTGGGCCCTCGGGAACGGCGGGGTGCGCGACGCAGCTGGCGACCTGAACGGCGACGGTCTGCGCGACCTGTGGACTCTCGACCCCGATGGAAGGCTCCGCTTCTCGGCCGGTCGGGCCGACGGCACCTTCGCCGCACCGGTCGACGCCGGGGCGTCGTTCGCTCCCGGAAGTCGGATCGCCGTCGGCGGGGACTGGGGCGAGGACGGCTACAACGACCTGCTGGTGCTCGAGACGGTCGAAGGCCTGGGTGCCAAGCAGATCCGAGTCCTCCCCAACACCGGTCTCGGCAGTGTCCGTCCGCACGACGGCATGCTTCTGAGCGCCATCGAGAGCGACCCGGTGCGGGGCAACGAGCACTGGTCCGATGCTCAGGACATCGCCGACGCGGGTGACTTCAACGGCGACGGCGAGCCGGACCTGCTGGTCAAGCAGGGCGCGAAGCTCTGGGCGTACGCGGGCAGTCGGATCGGGTACCTCGACATGAACGGTGCTCCGGTCCTCGTCGGCGACGGCGGCTGGGACGCCGTCTCGGTCATCGTCCCGGGCGACACCGACGGCGACGGCGCCACCGACCTGTGGGCGCGCGACGACGTCTCGGGCGACCTGTACGTCGTGAGGGGGGCCGAGGACGCTGCCGGCCGGCTCGACCCCACGAGCTGGGCCGCGGCGCAGCGCGTGAAGATCGGCTCGGGCCTGGACCGGACCGCGTATCCGACGCTGGTCTCGGCCGGCGACTTCGACCGCGACGGGCTCGCCGACCTGGCGGCCGTCGGCGCCGACGGCAAGGCCGTCTGGTTCCGTGGTACGGCAACGGGGATGGACGCGACCCCGCGCCCCATCGGCTGACCCCACATCGATCCGCCGGTCCGGCCCCTCATCCAGCGGGGCCGGCGGGGGGTGCGGGCCCCTGTGGGACCGTACCCACCGGCCGCGCGTCGCGCAGCGGCGGAAGACGGGCCACCGGGGCCACCGGGGGGATGCCGTGCGGGCGGGATCGGCTTCCGAGGGGGCCGCTACCGGCCGGTGGCGGCCCCTTCACCTAGGGTGCGACGCATGACCGAACAACGTGATCAACAGGCCCCCTTGGAGCCCATGCCCACCGACTGGCAGCGCGCCCTCGCCGTCGTCGCCCACCCGGACGACCTGGAGTACGGGTGCGCGGCCGCGATCGCCGACTGGACGGACGGCGGCCGCGAGGTGGTCTACCTCCTGGCCACCCGCGGGGAGGCGGGCATCGACTCCCTCGCCCCCGCCGACTGCGCCCCGCTGCGCGAGGCCGAGCAGCGCGCGAGCGCCGCCGTGGTCGGGGTGTCAGCAGTGGAGTTCCTCGACCACCGCGACGGGATCGTCGAGTACGGACTCGGCCTGCGCCGGGACATCGCGACTGCCATCCGCCGGCACCGCCCCGAGCTGGTCATCACCCTCAACCACCGTGACACGTGGGGCGGGGAGCAGGGCGGCGGCTTCTGGAACACCCCGGACCACAAGGCCGTTGGCCGGGCCACGCTGGACGCAGCCGCCGACGCGGGCAACCGCTGGATCTTCCCGGAGCTCGTCTCCGAGCAGGGCCTGGAACCGTGGAACGGGGTCCGCTGGGTGGCGGTGGCCGGGACGAGCACGCCCACCCACGCGGCCGATGCCGGTCCCGGCCTGGAGCGTTCGGTGCATTCCCTGCTGGAGCACCGGGCCTACATCGAGGCGCTGACGGACCAGGACCCCGAGGAGTACGTCCGCACGTTCCTCACCGGGAACGCAGAGCGGGTGGCGGCCCGGTTCGGCGGGCGCCCGGCGGTAGCGTTCGAGGTCTTCCCCCGCTGACCTCCCACCCCTAGTCTGACGGTGCATCAGTTCCGGGTCGTCGGTCGGGCGAGAGGTGCGGGATACGGTGATCGACACCATCTCGACGGAGATCGCCGAGGGCGAGGAGCGGATCCGGCTGGAGGTCGCGGACGGCGTGGCGGTCCTCACCCTGTGCCGCCCGGACCGGCTCAACGGCTGGAGCTGGGAGTCCAGCCGCCAGCTCGGCCTGCTCGCGGACCGGATCCGTTTCGACGCCTCGGTGCGAGCCGTGCTGCTGCGGGCCGAGGGCCGGGCGTTCTGGCTGCCGGGCCTCCCCGGCGCCGGGTGCGGCCCGCTCCAGGCCCTCGCGGATGTCCGCGGTCATGTCGGCGTGCGGGAACAGACCCGGGACGAGCCCGTTGATCTGGATGCCGTACGGTCCCCACTCCACGGCAAGGGTCTCCACCAGGTTCTTCACCCCGGCCTTGGCGGCGGCGCTGTGGGCGAAGCCCGGCCCGCCCGTCCAGGCGTACGAGGCGCCGATGTTGACGATCGAGCCGGGGGTGCCCGCCGCGAGGTGGCGGCGGGCGAACTCGCGGGTCGTGAACCAGGTGCCGGTCAGGGTGATGTCGACGACCGCCCGCCAGGCGTTCGGGGAGAGGTCCTCGGCCGGGGACGGGAAATTGGCGGCCGCGTTGTTGACCAGCACGTCCGGCAGCCCGAGGCCCGCCTCGGCCGCCCCGAAGACCTCGGCGATGCGCTCGGGGTCCCGGATGTCGCAGACGGCGGCGGCCACCCGGCCGGCGCCCGGCACGGCCGCCAGCTCCCGCCGCGCCGCCTTGAGCTGCTCGGGGCGGCGGCCCGCGATCAGCAGATCGGCGCCGAGTCGCGCGAACTCGGCGGCCACGGCCTTGCCCAGGCCGGTGCCGCCGCCGGTCACGAGGACCACCTGCCCCGCGTACGTACCGGGGGGGCAGGGCGGCGGCACCGAGCGGTGGCGGTGCGGGCAGCCCGCGCTGAGGGTTCTCCATGCGCCCATCGATAGCGCGCGGGCCATCGGATCGCCATCCCCGGGCGGCAGCTCCTGCTGATCCTCCCCGAAACGGCCAACGCGATATGTCCTTCAAGGCCGTCCAGGGCGTGGCGATACCCTTGCGGCGCCGATCGGACGTGTCGTCGCCTCCGATCGGCACGGGATCATGGGCACCGACCTGGCGAACCGGTGCGGTCAGCGCACTAGCTGCCGGGGTTGTACGCCTGCTTGGTCGCGCAGGTCCAGATCACCGGCTTGAGCTTGCCCTTGGCGTTCACGGCCGCTCCGCCGACCAGGTCGCTGTCCGACACGGCCTCCGCCATGCTCGCGCCGCCCGCGGCCAGCCGCGGCAGGGCCTTGACCGGGCCGGAGCCGGACCGCAGCAGCGCCTGGTCCGGCAGCGTCATCGCGTCCGGGTGGAACTTGGCCGTGCCGACGCTGACGTTCGTGGTCGGGCTGATGGCCTCGAAGGTCGCGTACGGGTGCGAGCTCAGCCCCCCGGGAGTGCTGCCCGGGCTGCCGAGCGGAGGCTCCCAGACCCACGTGCGGTACTCGTGCCACGGTCCGCCCCAGTCGTAGCCGACGACCCGGCCGCTCTCGTCGAGGTCCTGGACGTAGCTTTCGTTCATCGTGGGATCCAGCAACCGGGCGGCGGTGCCGTCCCCCGGCCACAGCACCGGGTAGGTGCGTTCCACGTGCTCGCCGGTCTCGGGGACCTCGTAGTCCTGCGTCGCCATCCCGAGGACGTCGCCGTGGTTGTTGATGCCGGTGACCATCGTGGTCTGCATCCCCGGGCCGGCGTCGGCCGGGAGGGACAGCTCGCGGACCTTCTGGCCGTCCTTCCATACGGTGGCGACCCCGCCGTCCGAGCGGGAGGCCACGTACCCGGCGTCGTTGACGTCGGCCTCCTTGTCGTAGCCGTAGCTGTCCGGCAGTGGCGTGATCGCCGCGTCGCCCACCCGGTAGGTGAAGAGGGACAGGCCACCGGAGGTACGCAGCATGCCCACCATCAGGCCGTGCGCATTGACGGCGATCACCTGCCCCGTCGCGTTCGGGTCCGCCAGCGGGACCGGGTGCAAGGTGGTGCCGGTCCAGTAGACGGGCTTGTGGCCCGAGACGCCGACGGCGAGGCCGTCCGCGCCGAGGTCGAACACGCCCTGGCTGCGCAGCATGTCGCGCATGTACGACTCGTCCCCGATCGAGTCGAGCACCTGGATCTTCGGCGTGCATTTCGCGTCGCCCGCGGCGGCGGCCGGGCCGGCCGCGGTGACCAGGCCGGCCAGGACGGCGGCGGCTGCGATCGCGGACATGCTTCTTCTCATGGTGGTCCCCCTGGACAGGTGCTGTTCCCCGTTGAGTCATGACACGTGCTCGCCACATCTTGCCTGAAGGTGCGGCGGGTGTGGCCTGAATGGCGCGTGGTGTTCCCAGTCGGGCGCCGTCCGCGGCCGGTCTCCATGGCGCGCCTCCACGGCCCGGCGGTTCACAAGAGGGCAAGCGACCGCTTAGTATGCGCCCGGAGCGTGGTTCCTCGACGGCGGCTGGAGGCCCCGGATGCAGGCATGGCGAGTACATACCCCCGGTGAGCCCCGCGAGGCCATGCGCCTCGAAGAGGTTCCCCAACCCGTCCCCGGCGAGGGCGAGGTGAGACTCCGGGTCCTCGCGGCCAACGTCAACTTCCCCGACGCGCTGCTCGCCCGCGGGCAGTACCAGATCACACCGCCGCTGCCCTTCACCCCCGGCGTCGAGGTCTGCGGAGAGACCGAGGACGGCCGGCGCGTCATCGCCAACCCGAGCCTGCCGCACGGCGGGTTCGCTGAGTACGTCACCGCGCCCGCCCGGGCGCTGCTGCCCGCTCCGGACACCCTCGACGACGCGGAGGCGGCCGCCCTCCACATCGGTTACCAGACCGGCTGGTTCGGCCTGCACCGCCGCGCCCGCCTCCGGGCCGGCGAGACCCTCCTCGTGCACGCCGCCGCCGGCGGCGTCGGCAGCGCCGCCGTCCAGCTGGGCAAGGCCGCCGGCGCCACCGTCATCGGGGTCGTCGGCGGCAAGGACAAGGCCCGCACCGCCGAGGCACTCGGCTGCGACCTGGTGATCGACCGCACGGCTGAGGAAATCGCCCCTCGGGTGAAGGAGTTCACCGGCGGACGCGGCGCCGACGTCGTCTACGACCCCGTCGGCGGGGACGCCTACAACGCCTCCACCAAATGCGTCGCCTTCGAGGGCCGGATCGTCGTCGTCGGCTTCGCCAGCGGCACCGTCCCCACCCCCGCCCTCCACCACGCCCTGGTCAAGAACTACTCCGTACTCGGTCTGCACTGGGGCCTGTACGCGGCCAAGGACCCCGCCGCCGTCCTCGCCTGCCACACCGAGCTCACCCGGCTCGCCGCCGAAGGCGCGGTCAGACCGCTGGTCAGTGAACGCCTCCCGCTCGCAGCGGCCGCAGACGCCGTGCAGCGGCTCGCCGACGGGACCACCACCGGCCGCCTGGTCGTCGTACCGGACCTGGACGGGGCGGCCCGATGACCGCCGACGCCGCCCACACCCCTGCGGAGGCGCTGCGCGCCCGTACCCGGGACCTGCTCGCCGCGCACCCGCCGGCCAGCACCGGACGCACCGAGTTCCTCCGCGCCCGCTTCGACGCCGGACTCGCCTGGGTGCACTACCCCGAGGGTCTCGGCGGGCTCGCCGCGCCGCGCGCCCTCCAGGCCGTCGTCGACGCCGAACTGGAGGCCGCCGGCGCCCCCGACAACGACCCCCGCCGGATCGGCATCGGCCTCGGCATGGCCGCCCCCACGATCCTCGCCTACGGCACCGAAGAACAGAAGCGTCGCTTCCTGCGCCCCCTGTGGGCCGGCGAGGAGGTCTGGTGCCAGCTCTTCAGCGAGCCCGGCGCGGGATCCGACCTCGCCGCGCTCGCCACCCGCGCCGTCCTCGACGAGGGCGCGGGCGAGTGGATCGTCGACGGCCAGAAGGTGTGGACCTCCAGCGCCCACACCGCCCGCTGGGGCATCCTCGTCGCGCGCACCGACCCCGCACTGCCCAAACACCAGGGCATCACCTACTTCCTCTGCGACATGCACCACCCCGGGGTCGAGGTACGGCCGCTGCGCCAGCTCACGGGCGAGGCCGAGTTCAACGAGGTCTTCCTCACCGGCGTCCGCATCCCCGACACCCACCGCCTCGGCGCCGTCGGCCAGGGCTGGGAGGTCGCCCGCACCACCCTGATGAACGAGCGCGTCTCCATCGGCGGCATGCGCATCCCCCGCGAAGGCGGCATGATCGCACCCGTTGCCGCGGCCTGGCGCGAACGCCCCGGACTGCGCACCCATGCCCTCCACCAGCGCCTGCTGGAACTGTGGGTCGAGGCCGAGGTCGCCCGCCTCACCGGGGAGCGGCTGCGCCAGCAACTCGCCGCAGGCCAGCCCGGCCCCGAGGGGTCGGGCATGAAGCTGACCTTCGCCCGTCTCAACCAGGAGATCAGCGGTCTGGAGGTCGAACTCCTCGGCGAGGAAGGCCTCCTGTACGGGGACTGGACCATGTGCCGCCCCGAGCTGGTCGACTTCACCGGCCGCGATGCCGGCTACCGCTACCTGCGCGCCAAGGGCAACAGCATCGAGGGCGGCACGAGCGAAATCCTCCTCAACATCGTCGCCGAACGCGTCCTCGGCCTGCCCCCGGAGCCGCGCGACGACAAGGACCTCGCCTGGAAGGACCTGTCCCGATGACGGCACCGGCAGCCCCCGCGACCCCGGCCGACCTCCTGTACTCCGAGGCCGAGGAGGAACTGCGCGCCACCGTACGCTCGCTCCTCGCCGACCGTTGCCACGCCACGGCAGTCCTCGTCGGGGCCGAGACGGGGCGGCCGCACGACCCGGCCCTGTGGCACACCCTGGCCGTCGAGATCGGCACGGCGGGGCTCCTCGTACCCGAGAAGCTCGGCGGGCTGGGTGCGGGGCACCGGGAGGCGGCCGTGGTGCTGGAAGAGCTGGGCCGGGCCGTGGCGCCCGTCCCGTATCTCACCAGTGCCGTGCTCGCCACGGAGATCCTCCTCGCCTGTGACACCGCCGAAGCCGCCCCGCTGCTGGCGGAACTGGCCTGCGGACGCACCGTCTGTGCCCCGGCCGTGCCGCTGACCCTCGCCCCCGGCGGCCGTCTGCCGGCCCCCGTACGGGACGCCGGCGGGGGGATCCTGACCGGCAGGGTCACCGCCGTGGCGGACGCGGTGGCCGCCGACGTCCTGCTGGTCCTGGCCGACACCGGGCTGTACGCGGTCCCGGCCGGGGCCGCCACCGTGAACCCTGTGGTCGCGCTGGACCTGACCCGCCCGCTCGCCACCGTCACCCTGGAAGCGGCTCCGGGCACCCGCCTCGCGGACCCCGCGACAGCCCGGGCGGCCGTCGCCGGAGCGCTGCTCTGCACGGCGGGGCTGCTCGCCTCCGAGCAGGTCGGGCTGGCCGAATGGTGCCTGACCGAGACCGTCCGGCACGTCAGGGGGCGCTACCAGTTCAACCGGCCCGTCGGCTCCTTCCAGGCCCTCAAGCACCGCCTGGCGCGGCTCTGGCTGGACGTGGCCTCCGCCCGTGCGGCGGCCAGGGCTGCAGCCGACGCCCTCGCCACCGCTGCCCCCGACGCGCCCCTCACGGTGGCCGTCGCCCAGGCCTACTGCTCCGGGGTGGCCGTCCGCGCCGCGGAGGAATGCGTCCAGCTCCACGGAGGCATCGGCATGACGTGGGAGCACCCGGCCCACCTGTACCTCAAGCGGGCCAAGGCCGACTCCCTGGCCCTCGGTACGGCCGGTCACCACCGGGGCCTGGTGGCCGACTTCGCGGAACTCCCCGCGTAGGCCGTCCCTCCCGTGCCGTGCCGGTCCGGCATCGTCCGGCACGGCACGGCGGGGCACAACGACCCTGTCCTGCCGCCTGCGCCCGGACCGCCGGCGGCAGGTCCCCGAGCGTTTCCTATGCTCTCTGCATGACCGCCGTGATCACCCCGCTGTCCGCGACCGGACTGCGCACCCACCGCGACGAACTCGCCGCCCTGCTGCTCGCCGTGGTGCGCGACGGCTCCTCACTGGGTTTCCTCGATGACCTCGACCACGGGGCCGCAGCCGCCTGGTGGGACTCCCTGCTGCCCGCCGTCGAGGACGGATCCCTGGCCCTGTGGGTCTCCCGCACCGGCGCCGGCGGTCTCGTCGACGGCACCGTCAGCTGGTACCGGGAGTCCAAGCCGAACGGTCGCCACCGCGCCGAGCTGCGCAAGCTCATGGTCCACCCGGACTCCCGCGGCCGGGGTACCGCCCGCGCCCTCCTCGCGCACGCCGAGGCCGAGGCGGTCCGGGCCGGGGTGCTGCTGCTGTTCCTGGACACCGAGACCGGTAGCGGCGCCGAGCAGGTCTACCGGTCCGCCGGCTGGGCACAGGCCGGCACCATCCCCGACTACGCCGCCGACCCGGAGGGCCGGCTGCACCCGACGACCTTCTTCTACAAGCGGCTCCGCGGCGCCGACCGGTGACCTCGCCCGCCGCGCGGCGTTAGACCCGTAGCCGCCGGCCACCGAGCGAGGGAGACCGCATGTCCGCAGCAACCGCCGCCGCACCACTGACCCGACGCGCGCTTCTGCGTACGGCGTTCACCGCGGCCGTGCTGGCCGGGACGGGCGCGGCCTTGGCCCCCGTACTGCGGGCCCGCCGGCCCCGGCAGACCCTCACGCCGGCACCGCTCGCCGAGGAGGAGACCTACCGCGGCCGGCACATCGCCGTGGACGTCGCCGGGGTACGCATCGACGGCCGCCCGCTGCATGTCATGCGGCGGGCCGACGGCAGCTACCTGAGCGGCATCAACCACTTCCAGTCCTATCCGACCCCACTGGAACTGGCCCGTGCCGCGGTCGACGAACTGGGCACGAACCAGTTGGCGTTCGCAGCCCCGCACCACGGCTGACAGACCCACGGGAACGGGAGGAACGACGCGTTGCACGTCCGGCAGAACCAGAAGAACCTCACCAGCGCCCAGAAGAAGCGGTTCACCGCGGCGGTACTGGAGCTGAAGCGCAGCGGCGCCTACGACGCCCTGGTGCGCACCCACGACACGTACTTCGTGCCCGACCGCGACCGCAAGCTGCGCGTCGGGCACATGTCCCCGTCCTTCTTCCCCTGGCACCGGCTCTATCTGCTGGAGTTCGAGAAGCAGTTGCGGCAGATCGACCCGGGGGTGTCCGTCCCGTACTGGGACTGGACCACCGACACCAGCCCGGTCTCCTCGCTCTGGGCGGACGACTTCCTCGGCGGCACCGGCCGTTCGACCGATCGCAAGGTGATGACCGGCCCGTTCGCCTACGACAAGGGCAACTGGACGGTGACCGTGGGCATCACCGAGTCCGCGTTCCTTACCCGCAACCTGGGCAGGCCGCAGAATCCGATCGCCCTGCCCACCCCGGCCGAACTCCAGTGGGCGATGGACGATCCGGTCTACGACGTCGCGCCCTGGGACTCCACCGCCACCGCGGGGGGTTTCCGCAACAAGCTGGAGGGCTGGGCCGCACCGAAGCGGGAGCGCTGGCGCAACCACAACAAGGTTCACCAGTGGATCGGCGGCCACATGACGGGCGGCACGGCGCCCAACGACCCGGTGTTCTGGCTGCACCACGCCTTCGTGGATCTGATCTGGGACCGCTGGCAGCACAAGCACCCGAGCTCGGGCTACCTGCCCGCGGCACCCCTGCCGCTCGGCGACCTCCAGCGCGGCCGGGTGATCGCCCTCGACGAGCCGATGCCCCCGTGGAACGTCACTCCGCGCGAGGCCCTCGACCACCAGGGCCTGTACCGCTACGAATGACCCGCCCGCGGGGCCGGGCGGGGCGGCCGCAGCACACAGGGGAAGGGCCCCCGCGAGCTTAGGTTCTAGTGGTCGTTGCAACACCCCAGTTCAGGGGTGGCAATGGACTTCAAGATCCGGGAGGACCGGAGGCCGCAGGGACCCAGGAAGCTGGTCCAGGAGCGGGAGGCATACTTCCGGCTTGTGGATCAAGGAATGGGCTACTCCGAGGCTGCCGTGGTCATCGGCATCAACGTCCGGACGGGCAAGCGATGGCGGAACGGACGCGGCGCCTCGGGCAGCGCGGTTCGAACGAAAACACCAACGGCCTGCTGCGGCAGTACTTCCCCAAGGGCACCGACCTGTCCGTCCACACCCGCGAGGACCTCGACGCCGTCGCCGCCGAACTCAACAGCCGCCCACGCAAAACGCTCGGCTGGGAAACCCCAGCCGAGCGTCTGTCTAAACTACTCGCGGCTTGATCAACTCACCGCGTGTTGCGACGACCCCTTGAATCCGCCGACCGGCTGGGGCCCTCCGGTCGAGCAGGGGGTCAGTGGCCGTAGCCGGCGGTGTGGTGGTTGCCGCCGCCCGACGCGTTGACGCAGGTGTTGCCGAACGCGGGGTTCAGCAGGCCGATCACGTTCACCGTGTTGCCGCAGACGTTGACCGGGACGTGCACCGGGACCTGGAGCAGGTTGCCCGACAGGACACCGGGGGAGCCGACCGCCGCACCGTGCGCTCCGGCATCGGCGACAGCCAGGCCCGCACCGGCGACCACGGCGCTACCGGTGACAGCGGTGATGGCGAATGCCTTCGCGATACGCGACATCAAGATCTCCTCGTGAGATATGGGGTGCCACAGAATCTGTGGCATTTGACATGGCATACAACGCGGAGGGGGCCGAGGAGTCACGGCCGCTGCGCCTACCCGGTGACGGGAAAAGCGACGGAGGAGAAGAAGGGCCGCACCTGAGTGGCCTCGCCTGGCCGCAGCGCACCGACGACCCGGCCCGTGCAGCGGGGACCCTGGTAGAGGGTCGCCGAGCCGCGGGTCGCGTTGGTGACCGCACGGCCGCCGCCGCCCTCCGCGGCCGCGCATCCCCGCGGCGCGGTGAGGCCGTGCACCCGGTCGTCCTGGCCGACGTACTGGAAGTCCGGCCCCGCCGCATGGGCCGGACCGGCGACGCACGAGATGCCCGCCAGCAGCAGGGCGGGCAGAGTGTGGTGGATACGCAGGATTCGCATGCCCGTCCAACCGGGCCGGTCCCCGGCCCGGTCACGCCTTGTCACCCGTTGGACGGCTGTGCGACCGTGCGGGACCGGCACCAGCAGCAGGAGGACGGGATGAGTGCAGAGGGCGTCGCCGCCGGCGTCGGCCGGCCGCGGGTCAGGACCGTGGCCGGCGTGATTGAGGGCCGTACCGGGGCCGACGGCATCTCCGCTTTCCTCGGCATCCCCTACGCGGCACCGCCCGTCGGCCCCCTCCGCCTCGCGCCGCCCGCTCCGCCGGCCGCCTGGGACGGCGTGCGCGAGGCCGCCGCCTTCGGGCCGACCGCACCGAAAGTGCCCTACCCGCCCACGTTCGCGGCCCTGCTGCCGGACCCGGAGATCCCCGGCGACGGGTGCCTGACCGTGAACGTGTGGACCCCCGAGCCGGCTCCCGGAGCCGGCCTGCCGGTCATGGTGTGGATCCACGGCGGGGCGCACACCCGCGGCTCCTCGGCCGTGCCCGTCTACGACGGCTCCGCCTTCGCGCGCGACGGCGTCGTGCTGGTCTCCTTCAACTTCCGCCTCGGCGTCCTCGGCTACGGCCTCTTCCCCGACGCACCCGCCAACCGCGGCCTGCTCGATCAGATCGCCGCCCTCGAATGGGTCCGCGACAACGTCGCGGCCTTCGGCGGAGACCCGGCCCGCGTCACCCTCTTCGGCGAATCCGCCGGAGCGATCAGCATCGGCGCTCTCCTGGCCGCCCCGCGCGCGGCCGGCCTCTTCCACCGGGCGGCTCTGCAGAGCGGGGCCCCCGAGGCCCTGCCGCGCCCCAGGGTGCGCGCCATGGTCCGGCGGATGGCATCGCTGCTCAAGGTGGAGGCCACCGCAGCCGCGTTCACCGCCGCCTCCCTGGCCGACCTGATGGCCGCCCAGGCGGCCGTCCTGCGCCGATCGGGCCCCCTCCTCGGCGGGCCCGCCTTCGGCCTGGTCGTCGATCCGGAGACGCTGCCCGCGGACCCCCTCGACGCCCTCACGGCCGGTACGGACCCGGCCTCCGGCGCCGTTCCGCTGCTGTTCGGATGGACGACCGAGGAGTACCGGCTCTGGCTCGCCCCGACCGGCGGGATGCGCCTGCTGGACCGGATGGGGCCGCTCGCCGTCGCACTGGCCCGTACCCGGACCGGCAAGGACCGGGCCGCCGTGGCGGCGCTGCGCGCCGCGCTGCCCGGAGCGGGCCCCGCCGAGCTCGCCGGACAGTTGTTCACCGATCGGCTGCTGCGCGATCCGCTGCGCAGGCTCGCGGGGGCCCGGCGGGCGGCGCCCAGCTTCCTGTACGAGTTCGCCTGGTGCTCGGGCGTCCCCGGGCTCGGCGCCTGCCACGCACTGGAGCTGGGATTCGTGTTCGACACCCTGTCCGTGCCGGAGGCCGCCTGGCTGGCCGGGAGGGCCGCCCCGCAGGAACTGGCCGACGAGATGCACGGGGCGTGGGTGCGGTTCGCCACGACGGGCGACCCGGGCTGGGCGCCCTGGAACGGCGACGGCCCGCCGAAGGTGTTCGGCGGGCCGGAGCACGAACGGACGCAGGCGCCGAGGGCTACTCGACCGGCCCTTCCATGACCTTGCTGATGTACTGGATCGGCCCCTCAGCCATGTTCGGGACGTAGGTCTTGGCATTGTGCTTGCCGCCCGGGATCACGCGCAGGCTGGTGTGCACGGGCCCCTTGTTCCCGAAGGTGTCGACGAACTTCTGCACGTCCGGCAGGGTCTTCTTGTTGCTCTCGCTGTCGCCGACCTGGAAGGCGATGTAGACGTCCGGGCCCTTGGTGTCGATCAGCTGCTGGGCCAGGAGCTCCGGGTTGTTCTCGGCCTTCTCCTTGTCGTGGCCCTTCCACAGGGAGGAGTCCGGGACGATGTCCGGGCCGGAGGCGATCACGGCCTTGAACTTGTCCGGGTGCTTCAGCACCGCCTTCAGGCCCGCGAACCCGCCGGTGGAAGAGCCCATGAAGGCCCAGCCGTCTCGGGACTTCACCGTGCGGAAGTTCGCCTTCATCAGGTCCGGGACGTCCTCGGTCAGCCAGGTGCCCATCTTCGGCTGGCCGGGGATGTCGGAGCCGTCCCAGTAGACGCCCTTGTCGTCCGGCCCGGGGTTGAGCACCGGCATGGCCAGCAGGAAGGGCTTGCTCTTCCCCTCCGCGTACCACTTGCTGATGCTCGTCTGGAGGCCGAGGTCGGTGCCCATCCAGTAGTTGTTGGGATAACCGGCGCCGCCCGGGAGTGCGATCATGACCGGGAAGCCGCTCTTGGCGAACTTCGGGTCGTTGTACTCCTTGGGGGCCCAGACCCAGACCTTGCCCTTGAAGCCGGACTTCTTGCCGTCCAGGGTCGTCACGGCCACGTGCGTGCCGTCGGCCAGCGTCATCGAGTTCTTGAACTCGGCCGCCGGCCCGGTCGGCATGAGCATCTTGGAGTTCGCCGGCTGCTGGGCTCCCGCACCGCCCTGGCCGGAGCCCTTGGCGCCGCCGTCCGGCCCGAAGGACACCGCGGATCCCTTGTCGGTGAAGGGAGGTATCTCGTAGTAGGCCATGACGCCGGCGGCTATGCCCGCGAGCGCGAGGACCGAGGCTCCGGCGATCAGCCAGCGCCGGCCCCTGCGGCGCGGGCGCTCGGGCTGCTCCGGCTCCCACGGGCCCGGGGGCTGCTGTCCGTACGGTGAGGGCGGTGCGCCGTACTGCTCCCCGTAAGGAGGCTGCTGCCCGTACGGCCGGCCGTACGGCTCGCCGTGGGTCGGCTGCTGGCTCCGCCCCTCCGGCCGGTAAGGCTGGTGCTGCTGCCCCTCGGGTGCGTACGACATGTGCGGTGGCTCTCCGGCTGGTGCTGCCCCTGGAAGGGCGGGTGGTCCGACGTCTCGGTTCTTCCGTTCGAAAGATGATCGAAAGCGTGCCGGGGTTCCGCACTTTTCCTTCTCTTGGTGTTTCTTGGGGCAGCTCATTGCACGGTCGCCGCGGAAGCCCGGGAGCGGAGCGCCCGGCCGGCCGGTGGAACCGGTCCGGCCCCGGTCCTCCCTGTTGAGGAGGCCGGGGCAGGACCGTTTTTCCGTTCTTCTGTCCGGCTAGGCCCGGCTAGGCCCGGCTAGGCCCGGCTAGGCCGGGATCAGGGCCTTGCGACGCCGCTTGCGCTGCGCCCCCGCCGACAGCCTCAGCTCGATGATCGACCGTACGGCCGGCCACTCCTCGTCGAGGATCGAGTAGAAGGCGGTGCTGCGGACGGCGCCGTCCAGCCCCCGCGAATGGGCCCGGCGGACCCCCTCGCAGGTGAAGCCGAGACGTTCCATCGCGGCCCGGGACCGGCCGTTGCGCGCGTCGGCGCGCAGCGAGATGCGCCGGACCCCCCAGGTCTCGAAGGCGTGGCGGAGCATGAGCAGCTTCGCCTCGGTGTTGATGCCGGTGCCCTGGGCGGTCGGGGACAGCCAGGTGTTGCCGATCTCGGCGGCATCGGGGATCGCCGTCGCCGGATCGCCGAACGGGACGCCCGGCACGGCGGGCCACACCAGGGGCCCCTGCCAGTAGTCGAGTTCCAGGAACCGGGTCGAACCGACCACGCGCCCGTCAGTGGCTCTGACGATGGCGAACGGGAGCGATCGACCCGCGGCCTGATCGGCGAGCGCGCGGTCGATGTACTCGTGTGACGCCTGCACCCCGTGGGGTACGGGGGTGAAGGCGTAAGTCGTACGATCCTCGGCACCGGCCACGGCCAGGGCCTCGGTGTGGTGGGGTGCGAGGGGCTCGAGCCGCACGGTGCGGCCCGCGAGGTGTACGGGTACGGGCACGGAGCCTTCGGTCCTTCTGGGCGGTGGGGTGGTTGCACAGTCTGCGTCCATGACGTCGCCCCCCGTGCAAAACACGAGTGAAAGGCGACCGGCTGTCAGGTGAACGCGGGTGGCTCAATGTAGCCCCTTAAAGTCCCCGCATGAAGCCCCAATTCGGCAATGGTGTGACGCTGGTTCTCGACGGCTCGCCTCCCCTCGCCGGAGCGCCCTTGATCCTCTTTCACGGGCATGCCTCCCACCATCCGACGCGGGCTCCACGGACGGCCGCGCGTACGGCCGCCGGATCCCGTTCTCCTGCGTCTGACCTGCGGCGATGCGGGGACAGTCCGATGCTGCCGGGCGAGGCCCCGCGGGCCGGTCCCGCGGACGTCCCCGACGGCGCCCGCCCGCCGGGCCGGGGCCGGACAGGCGGCCGTCGGCGGGGTGCCGGAGGGCGGTCGGACTGCGATGCGCACGCGACTGCGCCACCCGGGTCCGCAGGGGTCCTCGCGCCGGGCGGCAGGCACCCCGGCGGCCCGGTCGGAAGCCGGTGCGAAACTCCGACGGGAGACCGCCGAACGGTTGATCCCCGGCGCCGCTGGAGCCGTCGGCGGTCCCGGCCCCACCGCCCGGAGGGTGACGTGAGCACGCCCGTGCGCGGGGCCTGAGATCATGCCCCGTATGGACGACGTACTGCGGCGACTGGCCGACGTGGGCCCCTTCTTCACCGTCGCGTACGGGGAGCAGCCGCCGGAGCCCGGCTTCCGGCCGCTCACCGCGCTGTACGGCGGGCACCTCGGGCCCTACGTGGCCGAGGTGGGCCGCCGGATCGGCAGCGGACCCGGGAGGGTCGCCGCCTCGACGGCCCAGTTCGGGATCGCCTCGCGGCTGTGGTCGCTCGGACTGGGGTGCGCGGCCTTGGCCGGCCAGGTGCCGGACCTCGCCGCCGACCGGGTGTGGTGGCAGCTGCCGGAGGCGGGGTCGCTCCGGTTCTGGCTGCCCGCGCCCGCCGCCCGGCCCGTGGAGGACCTCGGGGAGTCGGTCCTGGGGAACCTCGCCCTGCTGGAGGCGGGGCTGCGGGAGCGCTACGGCCTGTCGCCGACGGTCATGCGGGGGAACACGGCGTCCGGGCTGGTCGGTGCGCTGCGGGTGCTGATCGACCGGGTCCCGGCCGGCGCCGCCCTCGGGCTGGCGCGCGGCCTGCTGGCCGACGGTGGGGCGCTCGCGGGCACCGGTACGTTCGTCCATGAGCAGGGGCTCGGCGTGGCCTTCGTACGGCGCAGTTGCTGCCTCTACTACCGGGTCCCCGGCGGGGGCCTGTGCGGCGACTGCGTCCTGCGTACCCGGCGCGGCTGACCGGACCGGGGCGCGGCCCGCGTCCGGCTGTGCGCGGCCCGGTCGGCCGCGCACCCGCCGGGATCGCCCGGAACTGGTGAGGGCCATCGGGGAGCGGTTGCACCGCTCCCCGATGGCCCTGCGGCGGATCCCTGCGTCAGACCTCAGAAGGTCAGGTTCCAGGAGTCGATCTTGCCGCTGTCGCCGCGGGCGTTGTCGTTGACCCGGAGCTTCCAGGTGCCGTTGGCGACCTCGGAGGAGGCGTTGACGGTGTAGACCTGGTTGATGTTGTCGGTGCTGCCGCCCGAGCGGTTGTGGAGCGTGTAGACGGAGCCGTCCGGGGCGATCAGGTCGACCTTGAGGTCACCGATGTAGGTGTGGACGATGTTCACACCCACCTTGAGGGCGGACGGGGCGTTGCCGGTCACGCCGCTGACGGTGATCGGGCTCTCCACCGTGGTGTAGTCGCTGATGGCGTAGTCCGCGGTGCTCTCGAAGTACGTGCCGGGCTGCGGGGTGCTGCCGACCGCCTTGAGGGCGTCGACCTGGCCCTCGCCGAAGAAGCCGTTCTTCGCCGTGGTGCCCTTGCAGCGGCTGTCCGACGGGCAGGCGACGTCGTTGGCCTGAGTGGCCAGCTTGTCGCGCAGCTGCGCCGGGGTGATCCCCGGGTTGGTGCTGGCCAGCAGTGCCGCCACACCGGCCACGTGCGGCGAGGCCATCGAGGTGCCGCTCATGGAGCCGTACTTGCCCCCCGGCAGGGTGCTGTAGATGCCGGTGGAGTCTCCGCCGGGAGCCGTGACGTCGATGACGTTCAGGCCGTAGTTGGAGTACGAGGCCTTCGCGGTGGTGCCCATCGCCGAGACGGTGACCACGCCCGGGAGCTCGGTCGGGATGTCCAGGCAGGCGTTGGTGATGGTGCGCCTGACCGGCGTCGAGTCGTTCGGGCTCTCGGTGTCGGTTGTCTTGTTGGCGAGGTCGATGTTGGAGTTGCCGGCCGCCGCGACCTGGAGCGAGCCCTTGCCCTCGGCGTACTCCTGGGCGCGCTTGACGCCCTCGATGATCGCGGCCTGGTCGGCGTTGTCCGGGCAGTTGAACTGCCACGGGTCCGTGTAGTAGCTGTTGTTGGTGACCTTGAAGCCGTGGTCGCCGGCCCACATGAAGCCGCAGATCGTGTTCTCGGCGAAGAACAGCGAGGAACCCGGCTCTGCGATGCGCACCGATGAGATCTTCACGCCCGGGGCCACGCCGATGACGCCCTTGCCGTTCTTGGCGGCGGCGACCGTACCGGCCACGTGGGTGCCGTGGGTGCCGACGTCGCGCCAGGCACCCGTACGGGTGTCCGGCTTGCCGTAGGCGCAGGACGCGGAGTCCGCGGCGTTGAAGTTCGGGGCCAGGTCCTGGTGCTGGTCGTCCACACCGGTGTCCAGGATGCCGACCTTGACGGAGGCGGAGCCCGTGGTGACGGCCCAGGCCTGGTCGGCCTTGATCTGGGTCATGTCGGCGCGGACCGGCTCGCCCGAAGGCGTCGCGGACTGCGTGGGATTGGCGGGCAGCGCCGGGTTGTAGGCGTCCGCCGGCACGTCCGAGGTGCGGGTGGCGCCGACCTGCTGGACCCCGCTCACGCCGCGCATGGTGGCGGCGAAGGAGGCGGAAGCGGAGTGGGCGGTGATGACGCCGATCGCGTCGTAGTGCTGGAAGACCGTTCCCCCGTTGGCGGTGACCGCGTTGCGGACCGCCGTGGTGTCACCGGGGGCGGTGATCACCAGGTAGGCGCGGGTGCCGGCAACCCAGGTCGCACTCTGGGAAGCAGGGGCCGCGGCCTTGGGCGCCGCCGCGGGGGCGGGGGCGGCGGAGCCGGACGGAGAGACCGGAGCGGTGCCGGCGAGCGCGGCGGGCGCCCCGAAGGCGAGGGCCGCGCCGAGGGTGGCGGCCAGCACGAGGGTACGCCGAGGTCGGCTGGATATGTGGGGTATCAATGCGTCCTCCGTTGACCCGGTGGTCAGGCCGGGCCGTACGAAACAAGTGGTGGACGCAAGATGTCATGCACGCGGCCGGTTGCGGAAGTACCTTTTACAGCACCGGGGTTCGTTTATCGGTGGCCGAATTCCGACTATGGGTGCAAGTGCGGAGAATGCGACGGGCCGGCCGGGCGGGGCACCGTGGGGGCGAGCCCTGCACGACCGGCCCGCCGAGGGCGGACCGGTCGGGGAGCCCTAGACCGGCACGCCGTCCTCGGGGCGGTGCGCCGGGACCGTCGCGGCGGTCCCGGCGGGGGCGGCGACCGGAGCCGCGGCCGGTGCGGCCGGCTGCGTCCCGTGCCCGTCGTCGACCAGCGTCTTCTCGTCGAAGGGCAGCCGTCCTGAGAGGACTTCGCAGGCCCGGTCGCGGTCGAACTCCTTCGTCCAGGTGCCGATGAGCACGGTCGCGACCGCGTTGCCCGCGAAGTTCGTCAGGGCCCGCGCCTCGCTCATGAACCGGTCGATGCCCACGATCAGGCCCACTCCGTCCACCAGTTCGGGCCGGTGCGACTGGAGGCCCCCGGCCAGGGTGGCCAGACCCGCGCCGGTCACGCCGGCCGCACCCTTCGACGCGATGACCATGAACAGCAGCAGCGAGATCTGCTCGCCCAGGGCCAGCGGCGTACCCATGGCCTCGGCGACGAACAGCGAGGACATCGTCAGGTAGATCGCGGTCCCGTCCAGGTTGAAGGAGTACCCGGTCGGCACGGTGATGCCGGTGACCGGGCGCGAGACGCCCAGGTGTTCCATCTTCGCGATCAGCCGCGGCAGCGCCGACTCCGACGAGGAGGTCGACAGGATCAGCAGGAACTCCCGGCCCAGGTAGCGCAGCAGGGCGAAGACGCTGACCCCGGTGCACACGCGCAGCAGGGTGCCCAGCACCAGGAAGACGAAGAGCAGGCAGGTCGTGTAGAAGCCGATCATGATGACGGCAAGGGACTTCAGGGCGTCGATGCCGGTCGCACCGACCACCGCGGCGATCGCCCCGAAGGCGCCCACGGGAGCTACCCACATGATCATCGCAAGCACTCGGAACACCAGCTTCTGCACGTGCCCGATGCCCCGCAGCACCGGTTCGCCGGCCGCGCCCATGGCCTGCAGGGCGAACCCGCACAGCAGTGCCACCAGCAGCGTCTGGAGCACCTCGCCCCCGGTGAAGGCGGAGACCAGTGTGGTCGGGATGATCCCCAGCAGGAACTCCGTCGTGCTCTCGGCCCCGCCCGCCTTGGCCTGCGCCTCGCCCGCGCTGCGCGCCGCCTCCGTCAGTTGCAGCCCGCTGCCCGGCTCCAGGAGGTTGCCGACCAACAGGCCGATGGCCAGTGCCACCGTGGACATGACCATGAAGTAGCCGAGGGCCAGTCCGCCCACGGCGCCCACCTTGGCGGCCTTGCGGACCGAGCCGATGCCCAGCACGATGGTGCAGAAGATCACGGGCGAGATCATCATCTTGATGAGGTTCACGAAGCCCGTGCCGAGCGGTTTGAGCTCCACGGCCACGCCGGGTGCGGCGAACCCGACCGCGATGCCGAGCAGCACCGCGGCGATCACCGCGATGTAGAGATAGTGCGTTCTGTCGCGCCTGGCGGCCACGATGCCTCCTGGTGGTGAAGTCGTCCGGGGAGACCATCACCCAGGGCTGTGACCCCGGTCACCCTTGCGTTCATTGAGTTCACGACCCGGTGCACACTGAGCGCCATGTTCCGCCTCCCTCGTCCGCCGCGCAGCCTCGCCGGCCAGCTCTTCGCCATGCAGGTACTGCTCGTCGCCGTGGTCGTCGCCGGCTGTGCCGTCTTCGCCTACGCCACCGCCCGGGGGCAGGCCGAGGAGGCCGCCGCGCGCCAGGCCGGGGCCGTGGCCCGCGCGGTCGCGGACTCGCCCTCCGTGCGCGAGGCCGCCCGGGGAGCGGCGCGCGGGACGGACCCCTCGGCAGAGCTCCAGCCCTATGCGCAGAAGGTCCGGGTGGACTCCGGGGTCGACTTCGTGACGATCATGGCTCCGGACGGCAGGCGCTGGACCCACCCCGATCCCCACCGGATCGGTGAGCCCTTCCTGGGCAACACCGCCCCGGCCCTGCGCGGCGAGACCTTCAGCGAGACCTACACCGGCACCCTCGGCCCCTCCATCCGCGTGGTCACCCCACTCGACGACGACGGCCGGATCATCGGCCTGGTCAGCGCGGGAATCACCGTCCGAGCCGTCAGCGACCGGCTCGGCGCGCAGCTCTCCGCGCTGGTGTGGGTCGCGGGCGGAGCGCTCGCCCTCGGCGGCGCCGGCACGTACGTGGTCAACGCGCGGCTGCGCCGCCACACGCACGGCATGAACGCGGCCGAGCTCAGCCGGATGTACGACTACCACCAGGCGGCCCTGCACGGGGTGCGCGAGGGACTCCTCATGCTCGACGGGCAGCGCAGGATCACCTTGATCAACGATGCCGGTCGCGAACTGCTGGGCCTGCCCGGCGACGTCACCGGAACGGGTGCCGCCGACCTCGGGCTGCCGACGCCCCTCACCGGTGTACTGCTCGCCGACCGGCCCCGGGTGGACGAGGTGCACCTGACCGCGGACCGGGTGCTGGTGGTCAACAGCTCGCCGGTCGCCGGCGGCGGCCGCCGGGGCACCGTCGTGACCCTGCGCGACCACACCGAACTACAGGCCCTGACCGGTGAGCTGGACCACGAGCGGGGATTCACACAGGCACTGCGCTCCCAGGCCCACGAGGCGGCCAACCGGCTGCACACCGTGGTCTCCCTCATCGAGCTCGGCCGTGCCCGGGAGGCGGTGGACTTCGCCACGGCCGAGCTGGAGCTGGCGCAGGCCCTCACCGACGAGGTGGTCACCGCCGTGGGCGAGCCGGTACTCGTCGCGCTGCTCCTGGGCAAGGCCGCCCAGGCGCACGAGCGGGGTGTCGAACTCGCCGTGACCGCCGACAGCCGCAGCCTGGCCGACCTGGCAGGCCTGCCGCCGGCCCGCGATCTCGTCACCGTGCTGGGCAACCTCATCGACAACGCCGTCGACGCGGTGGCGGCCGTCCCCGGGGCGCGGATCGCGGTCACGCTGCGGCCCGAGCGCGACGGGCTGCTGCTGCGGGTCGCGGACAACGGGCCCGGACTGCCCGAGGGGGTCGACGTGTTCCGCAGGGGCTGGTCCGGCAAGGGTGAGGGCCGCGGCCTCGGCCTCGCGCTCGTCGCCCAGGTGGCTCAGCGCTACGGCGGCGCGGTGGTCGCCGCGCAGGGGCCGGGCGGCGGTGCGGAGTTCACCGTACGGCTGCCCGCCGCTCCCGAACGGGCCGCGGATCGGGCACCGGCCGCGCGGAGCCCGCGGTGAGCGGCGCAGAGGTGCGCGTGCTGGTGGTCGAGGACGACCAGGTCGCCGCCGACGCGCACGCGCTGTACGTCAACCGCGTGCCCGGGTTCACCGCCGTCGGAGCCGTCCATTCGCTGGCCGGGGCCACCCGGGTGCTGGAGCGCACGCGGGTCGACCTGCTCCTGCTGGACCTCGGTCTGCCCGACGGACACGGCCTGCGCTTCGCGCGTGGGCTGCGCGCCGCCGGGCATCCGGTCGACGTGATCGTGGTGACCTCCGCCCGGGACCTGGCCGTGGTCCGCGAGAGCGTTTCGCTGGGCGTGGTCCAGTACGTCCTGAAGCCCTTCGCCTTCCCGACGCTGCGCGAACGGCTCCTGCGCTACGCCGAGTTCCGGCAGGCGGCGGGCGAGGCGGCCGGTCAGGACGACGTCGACCGGGCGATGGCGGCGCTGCGCGCGCCACGCCCGGCCGAGCTCCCCAAGGGGCTGAGCGCGCCGACCCTGGACCGGGTCGCCGCGCTGCTGCGGTCCGCGTCCGAGGGGCTGACCGCGGCGGGGGCGGCCGAGGCGGCCGGGATCTCCAGGATCACCGCCCGCCGTTACCTGGAGCACCTGGTGGAGAGCGGCCGGGCGGACCGGACCCCGCGGTACGGCCAGGTCGGCCGCCCCGAACTGCACTACCGCTGGCTGGCGGCGGCGACCGGTTCGGTGTCGAACGTGTAGAACTTCCGGTGGTCCAGCATGTCCGCCGGGGTCACGTCGTTCCACGGCCGCATGGTGTCGTTCAGGTCCACCACGTTCGTGGTGCCCGCTGCCGGCAGGTAGGCGGACTGCGGGTGCTTGGCCTGCCAGTCCGCCCACAACTTGTCGACGAAGGCGTGGTGCATCCAGAACACCGGGTCGTTGGGGGAGACGCCGGTGGACATCTGCCCGCCGACCCACACGTGCACCCGGTTGTGCAGGTTGACGCCGCGCCAGCCCTCCAGGTGGTTGCGGAAGCCGTTCGAGGAGCTGTTCCAGGGAGCCATGTCGTAGACCGGCATGGCTAGGACGGAGTCCACCTCGGCCCGGGTCGGCAGCTGGGCAACGCCCGCACCCAGCGTGCGCCGCAGGTAGGGACGCCCGTCCACGCGCACGTTGATGTTCCAACGGCCCGTCGAGTAGGCGAAGGGGCCGTCGAGGACCTGCCCGTCGCGGGCCCGGCCGGTGCCGCCGAGGAAGTCGGGGGCCCAGAGGGAGGAGCGGGTGGTGCGGTCGGCGGTCCAGTCCCAGTAGGGGAGTGCGACGCTCGCGTCCACCCGCTGCAGCGCCGCCTCGAACTCCAGCAGGAAGCGGCGGTGCCAGGGCAGGAAGGAGGGGGAGCGGTGGCCGACGCGGTCGCCCGAGTCGGTGTCGCTCATGATGAAGCCGTTGTGGGTGGTCACGAAGCGGTCGTAGCTGCCGTCCCGCTTGAGCTCCAGCAGCGCCGAGGTGAAGGCGCGCTTCTCGTCGGAGGTCAGGGAGGCCTGGTTCTTGCGGACGGTCATGCCGCACCGCCGAAGGGGACGAGGGGAGCGCCCTGGAGGTCGCGGACGGCGGCGCGGGCGAGGAGCTTGGGCTCGGTGAACGTCTCGTAGTGGTTGATCACGCTGATCCAGCTGCCGTCGGCGTTGCGCATGATGTGGAGTTCTCTGCCGTCTATCCGGACGGTGGGTTGGCCGGCTGAGTGGTGGCCGCCGTGGTGGCCTCCACCGCCCGTGCTGATCTGGATGCGGCGGCCCTGGTAGACCTCGTCGACCGTGCCCGGGGGTGTGGAAACGGCCGGGGTCGCGGCGGCGCTCGTGGCGACGCTCGATGCTGCGGCGGTCAGGCCGAGGACGGTGAGTGCACCGGCGGTTGTCCCCAGAGCCTGACGGCGGGTGATCTTGTTCATGCCCGAAGAGGTATCAGCGCTCGGAGGAGACGTGGCCGGTATCCGGACATCGGCGGACAAGTTGCCGGTAGAACCAGTTGGATGATCTTCCCGTCTGGGCCGGCTCCTGAGGCCCCGACGGGAAGATCTGCGGGAATGAGCCTACTGAGCGGTAAGTTCTCCTGTGGGGCGGGGGTCGTATGAACGGTGTCACACGGGAGAGTCGGCCGGAAGCGGAGTGTCAGCGCGCCGGCGAGATGGCCGCCGGGCGGCCCTGCGGGATGTCCTTGATGAACACGAGCCCGTCGGTCATCGGCAACTGGGCGGCCTCGAAGGGGGCGTAGCCGAACCAGGCGGACGTGCGGGGTGCGGTCGGCGTCCCCGCGAGGGCGGCGCCGAGCGCACGGGAGTCGACCACGCAGAGGTCGTTCGGGAGCGCGTACAGCAGGCCTTCCAGCGTGCCCGACTGCGGGGTGTCCACCCCTCGGTGCCGGATCGTGCCGACGGCCGTAGCGAAGAAGGCGTACTGCCCGCCCAGGTGTGCGCTTGCGATCGCACCCGCGCTCCACCACTCCAGGGGCAGGTCGCCCATCCGCATCGCGCTCCTGCCCCGCTGGAGGTGGCTGTTGTGGGCGTGGACCAGGGTGGGGCCGCGCCGGGCGAGGGCGAGGAGGTTCTCGGCCATCATCAGGTCTCGCAGGCCGACCAGCCGCGCCATGCGGCCGGGTGAGGTGTCGGCCATCCAGCGGTGGTAGCCCAGTAGGCCGGTGGCCGTGCGTCCGTGGAGGCGAGCCCGCTCCCACTCCTCCCGCGACGTCGCCCCGATCAGGTGCGGCGTCTGCGCTTCGAGCAGCGCCACGAGGTCGTCGGCGAGCAGGCGCAGTTCACCGGCCCCGGCGGAGCGGCCCGCGGACCGGGCCGGATCCGTCATCGCGGCCGGCTCGGTCCACCGTGCGTCGGTTCCGAGCAGGCGGTCGAGCGTTTGCCCGGTGCACGGGAGCAGGGCGGCGTCGACGTGGTGGGCGAGGTAGTCGTACAGCGCGGTGAGGGCCTTGCGGGGGCTCGCGGCTCCGGTGATCTCCAGCGGGCCGTCGATGCCGGCGAAGCGGAGCCGGTCGGCCGCGGGCCGGCCGTCGTTGTACGCCCGCATCCAGCACACGAGTTCGCGGTTGGCCGCGGACTCGCCGAAGCCGTGGGTGAACCCGCTCTCCATGACCTCGTCGAGGCCGCCCGTGCCGGAGGTGACGTAGGCGTCGACGCGCAGTGCCGCCAGGCAGTCGCTCTCGATCGCGATCGTCCGGTAGCCCTCCTCCTCGACGAGCTGCCGGAACAGCTCGTTGCGGACGTCGAGCAGCGCGTCCTCTCCGTGGGTGGGCTCGCCCAGCGCGAGCACCCGCGGCCGGGTGGTGAGCAGCCCCATGACGGCGGCGGCCTCGACGGTGTGGACGGTGTCCTTGATGCCGATATCCATACCTTCAACGCTATCGTTGAAGTTCCGGTTGAGAGTTTCCCGCCATATCATGGGGTTAATGCGGAAGAACCTTAAAAGCGGTGTGCGGCTGAGGCCGGTCGATCTGGCGCGCGGCCACGGCCTGTCCACGCAGGCGATCAGGAACTACGAAGAGGCCGGCATCCTCCCGGCCGCCGACCGCACGTCCCACGGCTACCGCACCTACACCCCGCTGCACGCCCGCGCCCTGGACGCCTTCCTCGCCCTGGTGCCCGGCCACGGCCACCGGACGGCGGCGTCGATCATGAAGGCGGTCAACGAGGGCGTGCTCGACGAGGCGTTCCGCCTCATCGACGAGAGCCACGCCCAGCTGCTCGACGACCGGCGGACCCTGTGGGCCGTGGAGAGCGCCCTGCGCGACCTGGCGCCCCTCGCGGAGGTTCCCGCATCCGGTGACACGTTCATCGGGCCGCTCGCGAAGCAGCTCGGGGTCCGCCCCGCGACCCTGCGCGCATGGGAGCGTGCCGGGCTCGTCCAGCCACGGCGCGACCGGCAGACCGGCTACCGCGTCTACGACGCGGCCGCCGTACGGGACGCCCGCCTCGCCCACCAGCTCAGGCGCGGCGGCTACCGGCTGGAGCAGATCGCCCCGCTGCTCACCGAGGTCCGCTCGGCCGGCGGCCTGGAGCCCCTGGACGCGGCCCTAGGCACCTGGTGCGAACGCCTGTCGGCCCGCGGCCGGGCCCTGCTGGCCGGCGCCGCCGAGCTGGACGGCTACCTCCGCGCCGCCGACCGACGGACCGGCGGGTGACCCGCCAGTCACCGCCCCGCGTCACCATCCGAAGTGCCGGTGAATGGCGACTTTATTCACTTATAGTCCCGATATGGCCCTGCATGAGACGAAGGACGCATCCCGCCAGGACGCCGACACGGACGTGTTCGCGTCCACGTTGAGCGGGCAGATCCTCCCCAAGTACCGGATTCCGGAGGACCACTCGCCCACCGAGGTCGTCTACGAGCTGCTCCGCAACGAGCTCCTGCTCGACGGCAACGCCGCCCAGAACCTCGCGACCTTCTGCACCACCTGGTCGGACGAGGGTGTGCACCGCCTGATGAACGTCTGTCTCGACAAGAACATGATCGACAAGGACGAGTACCCGCAGACCGCCGAGATCGAGTCCCGGTGCGTCAACATCCTGGCGGATCTGTGGAACGCCCCGGCCGGCACCACCGCCACCGGATGCTCCACCACCGGCTCCAGCGAGGCTGCCATGCTCGGCGGCCTCGCCCTCAAGTGGCGCTGGCGCGAGCGCCGCCGCGCCGAGGGGCTCCCCACCGACCGCCCGAACCTGGTCTGCGGGCCGGTCCAGATCTGCTGGGACAAGTTCGCCCGGTACTTCGACGTCGAGCTGCGCCAGGTCCCGCTGGAGCCCGGCGCCACCGGCCTGCGGCCCCATCAGCTCGCCGAGTACGTCGATGAGAACACCATCGGCGTCGTCGCCATCCTCGGCGTCACCTACACCTGCGACTACGAGCCCGTCGCCGAACTCGCCGCCGAGCTCGACCGGATCCAGGCCGAGCACGGCTGGGACATCCCCATCCACGTCGACGGCGCGAGCGGTGGCTTCGTCGCCCCCTTCCTCCACCCCGACGTGGTCTGGGACTTCAGACTGCCGCGCGTCGCCTCCGTCAACACCTCCGGCCACAAGTACGGACTCGCGCCCCTCGGAGTCGGCTGGATCATCTGGCGCTCCGCCGACCTGCTCCCCGCGGAGCTCGTCTTCAAGGTGGACTACCTCGGCGGCGACATGCCGACCTTCGCCCTCAACTTCTCCCGCCCCGGCGGTGAGGTCATCGCCCAGTACTACCTCTTCCTGCGCCTCGGCCGCGGCGGCTACGCCAGGGTCCAGCAGGCCTGCGCCGACACCGCCCAGTACCTGGCCCGCCAGATCGCCGACATGGGCCCCTTCACCCTCCTCTACGACGGCAAGGGGGCCCTGCCCGCCGTCTCCTACACGCTCACCGACCCGGCCTCGGCCCCCTTCACCCTCTACGACCTCTCCGACCGGCTGCGCATGCGCGGCTGGCAGGTGCCCTCCTACCCGCTGCCCGCAGACCGCGACGACACCGTCATCCAGCGCGTCCTGGTCCGGCACGGAGTGACCCGCGACCAGATCGCCCTGCTCGTCGAGGACCTGCGCCGGGCCGTGGAGCACCTGACGGCCTCGCCCCCTCCCGCACCGGCCACCGCACCCCGCTCCGGTTTCCACCACTAGGCGCGGCGGATGGACGCGGGAGGCCCGTCCGACGTCTGGGCGCGGGGCGACGCCTACGAGCGGTACATGGGCCGGTGGAGCCGCCGGGTCGCCCAGCTGTTCCTGGCGCGGCTGGGCGCCCCGGCCGCCCTGCGATGGCTGGACGTCGGCTGCGGCACCGGGGCGCTGACCTCGCAGGTCGCGTCCCGGTGCCGGCCGCGCACCGTACTGGGACTCGACCGGTCCGGGGAGTTCGTGCGCGCCGCCCGGGCCGCCGCGCCCGTGCCCGCCCGCTTCGCCGTCGCCGACGCTTCGGCGCTGCCCCTATGCGACGCGGTGTTCGACGCCGTCGTCAGCGGACTCGCCCTCAACTTCGTCGAACCGCCCGAGGCGGCGGTCGCCGAGGCCGCCCGGGTGGTCCGGCCCGGCGGGCTGGTCGCGGCGTACGTGTGGGACTACGCCGACGGCATGGCGCTCCTGCGCCTCTTCTGGGACGCCGCGGCCGCCGTCGACCCGGCGGCCGCCGCGCTGGACGAGGGCCGACGCTTCCCCCTGTGCCGCCCCGATCCGCTGCGCGCGCTCTGGACGGGGGCGGGGCTGACCGACGTGACGGTCGGCTCCGTCGAGGTGCCCACCGTCTTCACTGGCCTTGAGGACCTGTGGGAGCCGTTCCTCTCCGGTCAGGGACCTGCTCCCGGCTACGTCGCGACGCTCGCCCCCGCGGCCCGGGACCGGCTGCGCACCCGGCTCGCAGCGACCCTGCCCGCCGGCCCGGGCGGCTCGGTCCGGCTCACCGCACGCGCTTGGACGGTCCGGGGGAGGCGCCCACCCGGCCCGCCGCAGTGACACAGGTCACGCTACCGATGTGTCACATCCGCCACCGGCGGCCGGTCGTCCGGGTGTGACTGAAACCAAGAACGTCTTGCTGGCCGGGGCGAGCGGAGTCCTGGGACACCACATCGCCGCGGCGCTCACCCGCGCCGGCCACACCGTGACCGGCCTCGGCCGGGGTGCCGGATCCGACGTACGGGCCGATCTGCTGGACCGTGACGGACTGCTGCGCGCGGTCGCCGGCCTCCGGATCGACACGATCGTGCACGCGGCCACCGCCCTGCGCGAGGCACCGATGAGGCACCGGGACATGTACGCCACCGACGACCTGCGGCTCATCGGGACCCGGCACCTGATGGAGGCCGCCCGCGAGCTCGGCGCCCGGCGCGTCATCGCCGAGTCGATGGTCTTCGGCTACGGCTACCGGGACTTCGGCCGGCACGTGGTCACCGAGGCGGGGGACCTCTTCGGCCCCACCGGCGACCGCGCGGTGGACCGCCACGTCGAGGCGATGCGGGTCAAGGAGCAGCTCGTACTGGAGGCGGACGGCATCGAGGGGATCGCCCTGCGGTTCGGCCTGTTCTACGGAGCAGGGGGCACGGAGGCCCTCGTGGAACTGCTGCGCCGCCGGAAGCTTCCGGCGGTCGCCGACCAGGGGCGCGTCCTGCCCTGGGTCGACCTGGCGGACGCCGGCCGGGCCGTGGCGCTCGCCGTCGAGGGAGGCCGGGCAGGGCAGGCGTACAACATCGCCGACGACACCCCGATGGGCTTCGGCGCGCACGTGAAGGCGGTCGCGGAAGCCTTCGCCACCCCCAGGCCGCTGAACGCGCCCAGCTGGCTGATGCGTGCCTACCCCTACGCCCACCGGATGGTCACGACGAACCTCCGGGTGTCCAACGCCAGGGCGAAGGCGGAGCTGGGATGGGCCCCGAGCCACCCCGACTGCGTCGCAGCGTTGCGCGCACTCGCCCGTGGCTGATTCGGGCCGCCTACCGCGCGCCGAAGTTCTGCGTCCACCAGGGGCCGCCCGCCCCCTGGTGGATGCCCACGCCGATGTCCTTGAAGGAGCAGTTGAGGATGTTCTCCCGGTGCCCGGTGCTCTTCATCCAGGAGTCCATCACCGACTTCGCCGTCTGCTGGCCCTTCGCGATGTTCTCGCCGTACGTCGACCAGCGGTAGCCGGCCGCCGTCGTGCGGTCCCCGGGGTCCTCGCCGTCCGGGTTGGTGTGGTCGAAGAAGCCCCGTGCGGCCATGTCGTCGGAGTGTTCCTGCGCCGCAGCCCGCAGCTTCGGGTCCTCCTTGAGGGGCCCACAGCCTGCCGCCGCCCGCTCGGTGTTGACCAGGGCCACCACCTGGCCGGTGATACCCGGCGGCGCGGGGGCCGGCTTGGGCGACGAGGCCCGCGGGCTGGGCGGGCTGCTGCGCCGCGGTGTGGGGCTCGGACTCGGCGAAGGGCTCGCCGGGGCGGAGGGGGACGGGGAGGCCGACTCCGAAGGGGTTCCGGCGGACTCCGTCGCCGAGAGGACGGCCACCGGCGCCGCGGACGCCCCGCCTTCGTCCTTCGGGCTCCCCGAACCGGGCAGGCCTCCGAGGTACACCAGGCCGCCGCCCGCGACGCAGGCGGCGACCACCGCGCCGCCGACCACCCGGCGGCGGCTCCGCCGCCGCTTGCGCAGCGCGCCCCGGCCACCGGTACCGGCCACCGGAGTGAGCTGCGTCGCCGCCTCACCGAATCCGCCGTCGGCGCCGTTCGCGGAGACCGCCTCGTCCGCGAAGGAAGCCGGGGCGAAGCCTGCCGTACGCACCCCCGCGAGCAGGGCCGCCGAGACCGGGACGAGGGCCAGCCCGGCCAGCAGCCCCTCCGCCGGGACCAGGCCGCTCCACAGCCCGGAGCACCGGACGCACTCGCGGGCGTGACGGGCTATTCGCTTGCGCCACAGCGCCGACGGCTGCCCGTCCCAGCCTGCCAGCACGGTCCGCAGCTCCCCGCATCCCGGTTGGGCGTCCAGGGCGCGCTCGACCACCCGCGCCGCCTCCAGCTGCGCCTTCATCCGCTGCACCCGGACCGCCGTGTGCTGGGGGGACAGCTCCAGCGCCGAGGCCACTTCCGCCCGGGTCAGCTCCCCGGCGCACTCCAGCCACCACAGCGACAGCAGCGCCCGGTCGTCGGGTTCCAGCCAGCGCGTCGCCCGGGCCGTCTCGCGTCGCTGGCCCGCCAGGTTGAGGCGTACGACGGTCAGGTCGACGAAGTCCGCGCCCGGGTCGGCCACGGCGCAGGCCGACTCCAGGGAGCTCTCGCCGAAGCCGCTCTGCCGGGCCTGCCAGTGCGCCCGCACCCGGTTCATCGCGATGGCCACCAGCCAGGACCGGAAGGACTCGTCCGCGCGCAGACCGCCCAGTCCGTCCAGGGCCCGCAGCATCGTGTCCTGCACCACGTCGTCCACGTCGCAGGAACCGTTCAGGGCCCGACCGACGATGTTGTAGACGAGCGGGAGGTGGGCGCCGACGAGCTCGTCCTGCGCGCGGGGATCGCCCCTGCGCGCCGCTGCCACCAGCGCTGCGGTGTGCTGAGTAGTCATGTGAATGTCCCTGTCCGTACCGGCGGTCGATGATGCCCGATGCATGGGAGACCGCGGAGGGGGGCCCCGATAACAGTTAATCGGAAGAATTTTCCCGGAGGCCATTTCCGGGCACCCACCGGGGTCACGGCAGGGGCGCCGGTGGCTCGGCCGCCGCGCGCAGGGAGGGCGCGTACGACGCGTTCTCCTCGTCGTCCAGGGCGCGGCCGCGGGGGCGGACTGCCTCCGCCTGCGCGCAGAGCGGCTGCCCGGCCGGACACCGGGCAGGGGCGGAGCGGTGAGCGGGCCCCCGACCGGGTCCACTCCGGTGGCACGGGTTGCGGATCAGTGACCCGGCCCGGCGGTGATGGTGGTGACGGCCGCCGCTTCGGATCGGCCGCCGCTTCGGATCGGGCGCCGCTTCGGATCGGGCGGCGTCAGAGGGCGGGGAGGCGGCCCGCCCGTGCCGTCGCGCTCGTCCGGGTCCTGCGGGGGGGGGCGTACGTGGAGGGGCGCCGCCGGGCCGGACGGATCTCCACGGCCCGGCGGCGCCGGTCAGCGGCCCCGCAGGCCCCGGTCGACGGCCGTCATCAGCTCACCGTCCGCGGTGTCGGCGTCGAGCGACCAGAACATCGCCCCGCCCAGGCCCATTTCGCGGATGTATCCGGTCTTGACGCGCAGCACCCGGGGGTCGTCGTACGTCCACAGGGTGGTGCCGTCGAACAGCCAGGCGTGCCCGCCGCGCCGGTCCCGGTGGACCTGGTAGGCGCCCGAATCGGCGAGCTTCTTCAGAGCCTTGTAGTCCTCGTATCCGGCGGCCCAGGTGGCCGGGGCAGGTCCGGTGGCGGGCCGGCCCATTCCGTCCCCGCCGCCGGCGACTCCGGTCCAGCCCTGTCCGTAGAACGGCATGCCCATCACGAGCTTGTGCGCGGGCGCCCCGCGCCGCTTCCAGGCCTCGACGGTGCCGTGGACGCTGAAGTCGTCACGGGCGTACAGAGCGGACTGCTGTGCTGTGCGCGGTTCGCCGGAGACGTGGAAGTCGTATCCCTGGAGGTTGACGAAATCCAGGTCGCGCATGATCCGGCGGACATCGAAGCCGGCGTCGATCTTGGCGGGCGCGGTCGGGACGAAGGCGGTCAGCTCGTACCTGGCCTTCTTCCGGCTCCGTGCGTACGCGTCGAGCTGGGTGCGGAACTCCTTGACGAGCGCGGTGAAGTTGCGCTTGTCCTCGGGCCGGTACTTCGTGTCGGCGTCGCCCGCGGAGCCGGGCCACTCCCAGTCGAGGTCGATGCCGTCGAACACGTCGGCGGCGGCTCCGGCACCACCGCGCGTGCCGTCCTGGGGGAGGTTGCCCTTGATGTACAGGTCGATGCAGGACGCCACGAGGGCCTTGCGGGAGGCCGGGGTGAGCGCGGCGTCGGAGAAGTGGGTGGACCAGCTCCAGCCGCCCAGCGAGATCAGCACCTTCAGGCCGGGGTGCTTGGCCTTCAGCTCGCGCAGCTGGTTGAAGTTGCCGGCGAGCGGCTGGTCCCAGGTGTCGGCGACCCCGTCGACGGAATTCGCGGCATCGAGCGGACGGGCGTAGTCGGCCCAGGCGTCGGCCTTTCCGGGGACGTTCCCGGTGAAGCACCTGCCCTCCGCACTGACGTTGCCGAAGGCGTAGTTGATGTGGGTGAGCTTGCCGGCCGAGCCGTTCGCGTCGAGGTCCTGGACCTGGAAGTCTCGTCCGTAGACGCCCCATTGCGTGAAGTAGCCGACCTTCCTGTACGAGCGGCCCGACCCGCCTGCGGCGGAGGCGTCGCCGTCCGCGCCCACGGCAGCGGGGGCGAAGGCGGTCAGCAGGGAGAGGGAACAGGCGGCTACGGCCAGTCTGCCGAGCATGCTGCGGCGCATGGGCTTCCTTTGCGGAGGCGAGGAGTGGGCGTGGGCGCGTGCGGCTGTGCACGCCGGAAACTATTGGTCTGGACCAGGGTGGTCAAGGGGGCGGCCGGAACTCGACCCCACCACGGAGCTCTGCCGCTGACTCCGTTCGGCGGCGCGCCGGAAACCCGTTGGATCGCCTGGCCCGACCGTGCCATGGTGGGACGCGTCGAAGGGGTGTAGCTCAGTCGGTCAGAGCAACGGTCTCCAAAACCGTAGGCCGCAGGTTCGAATCCTGCCGCCCCTGCCATCGGTTCGGACCGCCGGTCCGCCGGGCCGGAGTCGTCGGGAACCCGGCCCGACGGCGCGTCGGCGGGAGTGCGCCGTACGGACCGGACCCGGCACGCACGGCGCCGTACCGCCCGCAAGTCCGGACTTCGGACGCCCGCCCCCCGCCCCACGTGCGGGTTCTGGCAGACTGGGGCGCACAACCAGGCGGTGCAGGACAGGAAACCGGTGCGATTCCGGTACGGTCCCGCCACTGTGACCGGCCGTCTCCGCGCGGGACACCGGGAGTCAGACACTGACGCACCGCCTCTGCCCTTCACGTCGACCAGGGGACGCGGATCCCCCGGAGAGGCCCCGCCATGTCGCGTTCCCGCGCCGCCCTGCGCGCGTTCACCCCCCTCGCACTCCTGATGTCCCTGACCGCCTGCGCCGGTACCCCCGGCGCCGGGCCGCAGGCAGCCTCGGCGGACGCCGCCCCCGGCTTCCCGTACACCGTCACCAACTGCGGTGTGAGCAGCACCTACCAGGCCCCGCCCCGGCGGGCGGTCACCATGAACCAGCACGCCACCGAGCTCTTGCTCGCCCTCGGCCTGGACGACCGCATCGCCGGCACCGCCTACCTCGACGACGCGGTACTGCCCGCCTACAAGCCGGCCTACGACAAGATCAAGGTGCTGGCCGAGGAGTACCCCTCCAAGGAGGTCCTGCTCGGCGCCGACCCGGACTTCGTCTACGGCGGCTATGCCAGCGCCTTCGACAAGACACAGGGCCGTGACCGCGAGGGCCTCGCCACGTCCGGCATCGGCTCCCGCCTCAACGTGGAGTACTGCACGGAGGGGGCCGTCGGCCTCGACCAGCTCAAGACCGAGATCACCGAGGTCGCACGGACCTTCGGGGTGCCCGACCGCGGAGCGCGGCTCATCGAGGACGAACAGCGCCGGATCGACGCCGTGACCGCACGCGTCAAGGACCGGCCCCGCCCGACCGTCTTCGCCTACGACTCCGGCGAGGCCACCGCCGCCACCTCCGGAGGCAACGGCGTGGGCAACGAGATCATCTCCCTCGCAGGCGGCACGAACGTCTTCGCCGACCTCGACGACACCTTCGGCGACGTCGCCTGGGAGAAGGTCATCGAGCGCAAGCCCGAGGTCGTCCTCATCTACGACTACGGCGGCACCACCGTCGAGGCCAAGAAACAGCGCCTGCTGGACGACCCTGCGCTCGCCGAGGTGCCCGCCGTCAAGAACCGGAGGTTCGTCGTACTGCCGCTGTCCTCGGCCGTTCTCGGCGTCCGGGTCGCCGACGCCGTGGAATCGCTGGGGAGCCAGCTCCACCCGAATCCCGCGTGAGGCTCCGCACCGGCGCGGTCCTCGCCGCCCTCGCCGCCGCGTTCGCCGTTTCGGCGGTCGCCGGCCTGGCACTGGGGCCCGTGCGGATCGCCCCCGACCGCGTGCTCGACATCGTCGTCCGAGGCCTGACGGGGGACCGGCCCGCCGGCGCCTTCGCCTCCATCGTGTGGGACGTGCGGATGCCGAGGATCCTCCTCGGCGCCGTCGTCGGTGCCGGCCTCGCGGTGGCGGGCACCGTGCTCCAGGCCCTCGTGCGCAACCAGCTCGCCGACCCGTTCCTCCTCGGAGCCTCCTCCGGGGCCTCCGCCGGAGCCGTCCTCGTGATCGTCTTCGGCACGGCCGCGGCCGGATTCGGCATGGGCGTACCACTGGCCGCCTTCGCGGGCTCGATGGCCGCGCTCGTCGCCGTCTACGCGATGGCCCGGCGCGGCGGCACCATGACCACGGGCCGGCTGGTCCTGGCCGGCGTGGCCGTCCAGTACATCCTGTCCGCCCTCACCAGCCTGGTCCTGGTGCTCGCCGCGCACCCCGACCAGATCCGCTCCGTGCTGTTCTGGACCCTCGGCGGCCTCGGCGGGGCACGCTGGGACGAGCTGGCCCTGCCGACCATCGCACTGCTCGTCGGCGGGGCCCTGCTCCTCACCCTCGCCCGGCCGCTCGACCTGCTCCTCGCCGGGGAGGAGGGCGCGCACACGCTGGGACTGGACACCGGACGTTTCCGCGCCGCGGTGTTCGTCCTGACCTCCCTCGTCATCGGCGTGCTCGTCGCGTGCAGCGGGGCCATCGGGTTTGTCGGACTGATGGTCCCGCACGCCGCCCGGATGGCCGTGGGCGCCGGCCACCGGGCGCTGCTGCCCGTCGCCGCACTGGGCGGGGCGGTGTTCCTGCTCCTGGCCGACCTGATCGCCCGCACGGCCGCCGCCCCCGAGGAGATACCGGTGGGGGTGGTCACCGCGCTCGTCGGCGGGCCGTTCTTCCTCTGGATGCTGCGTCGTTCCAGCCGTACCGAAGGGGTGACCGGGTGACCGGGAGCGGGCCGGCCCGGCCGGTGGAACTCGCGGTGGAGGGCGTGCGCTACGAGACCGACGGGCACACGCTGCTGCACGGGATCGACCTCACCGCCAAGCCCGGCGAGACGGTGGGAGTGGTCGGCCCCAACGGCAGCGGCAAAACCACCCTGTTGCGCTGCGTCCACGGGGCCCTGCGGGCGACCGCCGGGCGGGTGCTGCTGGACGGGGCCGACGCCCGCAGCCTCACCGTCAAGGAACGGGCACGGCGCGTGGCGGTGGTGCCGCAGGACGCGACCGGTACGTTCGGGCTCACCGTGCGCGAGGTCGCCGCCATGGGACGCAGCCCGCACAAGCGCTTCTGGGAACAGGACGGCCCATACGACAGGCAGTGCGTCACCGCGGCTCTGGAGACCGTGGGGGCGGGTGCCTTCGCCTCCCGCCGCTTCGACGAGCTGTCCGGAGGTGAGAGACAGCGGGTCCTGGTGGCGCGGTCCCTCGTCCAGGACCCTGGACTGCTCGCCCTCGACGAGCCGACCAACCACCTCGACATCCGCTACCAGCTGGAGGTGCTCGGTCTGGTCAGGGCGCTGCCGGCCACCAGCCTCCTCGTCCTGCACGACCTGAACCTCGCGGCCGCCTTCTGCGACCGGCTCTACGTCCTCGCGGCCGGCCGGGTCGCCGCCTCGGGGCCACCGGCCGAGGTGCTCACCGAGGAACTGCTGGCCGAGGTGTATCGCGTGCGGGCCCGCATCGAGGTCCACCCCGACACGGGCGCGCCCAACGTCGTCTACCTGCCCGAGGCGGCGGGCTCCTGGCGGAGTGCTGCGGGGTGATGGACCGGGCCGGGACGGTGGCGAAGCCCAGGGTGACACCGTTCCCGGCCGACCCGGCCGGGGTGCTCCTGCCGTGCGGGGCTATCCCAGGGGCAGGACCAGGCGGGCGGAGGTGTCCTCGGCGGCGGTGAGCGTGATGCTGTGGGCAGCGCCGTCGCCCGCGTCGGAGTAGAGCTGGTCCTTGCTGTTCACCACGAGCATGAGCCGGTGGTTCGGGGCGAGGTCGTAGCCGGCGGCCTGGAGTTGCCAGGTGGCCCTGCGGTCCTCGCCGGGGGCGAGCTCTCGCAGCGTAAAGGGCTCGTGCGTGATGATGCGGGCGGTGTCGTCGGGGGCGACGTCGAACAGATAGGCCACCAGGGTCGCGTCCGGGGCGGAGCTGCGCACGGTCAGCGTGAGCTGGGGGACACCGCGGATGCGGCGGCCCGTCTGGAGCGGGCCGCTGGTCCATACGGCGAGGTGCCGGCGGTCGAAGGTGCCCGTGGGGTAGGGCTTCGGGTTGCCCTTCCACTCCGCCTGGCCCGTGGTGATGATGGCGTCGACCGCGGTGGCGGCCGTGATCTGCCCGGCCGTGAACTCCCGCTTCCAGCCCGTCTCCGGCGCGGTGCCGAGGCCGCCGTCACGGCGGTCCGTGGAGGAGGCGGTGAGGTACCAGGATTCGGTGGAGGCGGTGACGTCCGCCCAGGACTGCGCCGCTTCGCGGACGGCCGGTTCGGTGATGACGTGCTGGCCGGTCCCGGGGTCGGGCTCGGTCCGGTAGGTGAACATGATCTGGTTGCTCAGCGGCGTCCAGCCGGGAACGCCGTTGTCGGCCCCGAGCAGGTGGTGGTCGAGCCAGGCGAACGCCTCCTCGACGGGCAGGTTCGGCCCGCTGAACGGGATGGTGAGGCCGGCGCCCTCGGGCGCGGCGTGGTCGCCGATCCAGAGGTTGAGCCGCTTGGGCACGGTCAGCCGCTCGAAGTGCTCGATGGCCTGGTTGGCCGGGAACAGCGTTTCGTGCCAGGTGTTGGAGATGAAGGTGGGGACGCCGCGGGCGTTGGTCCGGTCGGCGTACGAGGACGGGGAGCGCTTCTTGCCCCAGGCCACCACGCCTTCGAGGTTCTCGCCGGCCAGGAAGTCCTCGAGGATCTGCCGGGTCGCCGGGTCGAACTTCCGCTCGATCGGCCCCCCGGTGAAGTCGATCAAGGCCTGTACGGCCTTCATGTGCCGGGTGTCGTTCTGGTAGAGGCTGTCGGCCAGGTCGCCCCACGTGCTCAGGGCCACGACCGCGTCCACGCGGCCGGTCGGGTCGTGGGCCGCCACCAGCTGGCTGATCCCGGACCCGTAGGACTCGCCGAGGAAGGCGATCTTGCTCGGTGCGAAGTGCTGCTGGGCGTAGTCGATGACGGTGGAGCCGTCGGCCCAGTCCGAAGGGCCGGCCACGTCGATCGTGCCGCCGGAGGTCCAGGGCGCGTCCGCGAAGGAGCCGTCTGAGACGGGGAAGGTGAGGCCAATGCCGCGCGGAGTGTAGGCCAGGACGTGGTAGCCGCGGAGCGCCAGCTGGAGGTAGGCGTACTCGAAGATGATCCAGCCGAACGGAGTCCAACCCGACGGCACGATCACCACTGGGCGGGGCTCCGAGGTGTTGAGCCTGATGGTGTGGGCGGAGAGACTCACGCCGTCGTGGGTGGTGATGCGGGGAAAGCCGAAGGTCGCCTTCTGCCGCACCTGTTCCGTCAGCCGCTGGAGTTCGGGGGTGAGCAGCGGGGTCTCGGCCGTCCCGTTCAGCGTGGCGACCAGCGCCTCGGCGACGTTGACGGCGTCCGGGTCCACGGACGTGGCCGAGGTGTAGATGCCCTGCCCGGAGATCCGGATCAACTGGGCCGCGGTGACGGGGGTGATCGGGTTGTCGTCCTGCGAGTGGCTCACGAAGTCGTCCTCTCGAAATCGCAGACCGGGCGTGCCGGTCGGTGCCGTGGGGATCCGTTCTAGCCCTGTCGGTGGACCTCGTAGCGCATATCAGGACATCTCCGCTCTTGGTGACGATCTGCGAGCTTCACTCGTCCAGACGGTTTGAACGCTCCCGGCCCGCCCGCGTCGAAGAAAACGGTCAAGGTATGCCATCAGGCGATCGCCCGCAGTCCCCGAGGGATGGTGACTGATCGACCTGATCCGGCCGCAGGTATGCGGCAGAACGGGCGAGAGGGGTGGCAGGCGCCCCACTCGGCCGTTCTAGGCTGGCTCCTTGTCGTTTCCGAACATCGGACGGTCATGTGGGAGCGGGAGATGGCGTACGGCGGCGAAGATGAACGATTCCGCACAGGATGGCCGGGAGTCGAACGCGCCACGCGACCGCCCGAACCTAGACGTCTCAGGGGGCGAACAAGTCAAGCGGCGCCTCGGTAATCGGCTTGCGGACCATGAGGCGAACCCGTTGCACCCTTACGATCTCGGCTCGCCTGGAAGACGGGTGGTTCGAATGTCCCGAACAACTGCCTGCATGACGGGGTTGTTCTCTTGGTCGCAGGCCACCGATCCGGCTTCAGGCGTAGCGTGCGAAAAGCGCCTGGAGGTATCCCTCCAGCCGCCTGGTCAGCAAGGTGGGGGTCAGATTGGCACGGCCTACTTCGCGCCATGGGACGGCGACCTTCTCCGCGTCAGGAGCGAAGGCCAAGGCGTCCAGCAGGCGCCAGTAGAGATGAGAAGCGTGATCTTCAGCCAGCGTCCCTCCCGCCGCAACGTAGAGGTCGGCGAACTGCATGCCCGTGGAAACCCCGTGCAGCAGGGCGAGGGCTGTCGAGCAATGGGCCACGTCCAGGTCGGCCGGTCCCCACGAGGTCTCCACCCAGTCGACGACGCCGCTGATCCGCAATCCGTCGCCGTCGCCGGTGAAGAGGACATTGCCGGGATGGAAGTCCCGGTGCAGGAAGCAGGCCCGGTAGTCCGGGGGCTCGCGGCGGATCACGTCCACGGCCCGTTGCCACAGCTCAGGCCGCTCGGTGTCTTCGGGCGGGTTCACCCGCTCGGGAGAGGTCCACGCCTGATAGGTGCGAGGCCGTGCCTCTGCGGTCACTGGCAGCCGGTGGATGCGCAGCAACTGGCGGGCCAGCAGTTCGGCACGCCGGTCGGCGCCCTCATCACCCAGACGCACGGTCCCAGGCAGCAGGGACATCAGCAAGGACGGATGGTGGCAGTACTGTGCTGTCGGGTCCACCGCCACCAGCCTGGCCGCGGGCACATCCGTGCTGCCGAGCAGGCGCAGAATGGCTGCCTCGCGGGTCAACAGGCCCTCCGCGTGGCGAACGTAGAAGGGCTTGACGAAAGACCGCAGGACCAGCGACCGTCGACCGCCCGGCCCGCAGATGTCCAGACGGCGCATTTCCGACGTCCAGCCGCCACGGAACCTCGAAACGTCCTCGATGCGTTCTGCCTCGGTAAGCCCCTTCTCCACCCAGGCACGCGTTGCACCCCAGCCCTGGTCCTCAAGATTGTTACCGGTGTGCTCGGTTCCCTCGCCCGCAACCATGGGGGCAGGCTACCGCCACGGATCCCACCGGTGGACAGCGGCGCCAGTCTCAGAGCGGGTCTCCAGGACCATGAGGGCCGAAGGCGTTCCGCTGCCCGTTGTCGACCGCTCACCCAGCCCTTGCGAAGACCGGACTGAGCCGCCTACACCCCGGATTAGACTGACGAGCTGTTGATCATGTACGCGTCGAGTCGGAGGAACGAACACACATGCGCCATCTCCCCCTGGGCAGTTCCGGTCTGCGAGTGTCCGCGGTCGGCCTCGGCTGCAACAACTTCGGCGGCCGGCTCGACGCCCGGGCCACCCGCGCCGTCGTCGACGCCGCCCTGGACGCGGGTGTCACGCTCCTCGACACCGCCGACATCTACGGCGGCGGGGGCGACTCCGAGCGGCACCTCGGGCAGGCCCTGAAGGGCCGTCGCGACCAGGTCGTCCTCGCCACCAAGTTCGGGTACGACGGCGTCGACATGAAGTACGGCCCCGCCGCCGGATCCCCCGGCGGCCGCGCCTACATCCGGCGCGCCGTCGAGGAGTCCCTGCGCAGGCTCGGAACCGACCGCATAGACCTGCTCCAGCTGCACAGCCACGACCCGGCCACCCCCATCACCGAGACGCTCGCCGCGCTCACCGAGCTCGTCGCCGAGGGCAAGGTCCGCTACGTCGGCCACTCCAACTTCTCCGGCTGGCAGCTCGCCGAAGCCGCCCACGTCGCCCGCGAGAGCGGATTCGTCCCCTTCGTGTCCGCGCAGAACGAGTGGTCGCTGCTGGAGCGGTCGGCCGAGCGCGAGCTGGTACCCGCGGCACTGCACTACGGGGTCGGCGTACTCCCGTACTACCCGCTCGCCAACGGCCTGCTGACCGGCAAGATCCGCCGAGGCGCGCCCGTCCCGGCCGGCTCCCGCCTCGAAGGCAGGGACAGCTACCTCACCGAGGAGCGCCTCGACGTGGTCGAGGCGCTGGCCGCGATCGCGGAGAAGTACGGCCGCACGGTCCTGGAACTGGCCATCGGCTGGCTCTCCGGCCAGCCCGGCTGCGCCTCGGTGATCGCGGGCGCCACTTCCCCCGAGCAGATTCGGGCCAACGCCGCTGCCGGCGAACGCCCGCTGGACGCCGACCTGCTCGCCGAGATCGACGCGATCGCCCCGGCGGTCCCCGCGTAGGGCCATGCCCGGCAGACGAGCGCTCCCCGTGCCCCAAGGGCAGGAGGAGCGCTCGTCGAGCAGGCTGCCGGCCGCCCGTCAGGACACGATGTCCTTGCGGGAGAAGCCACGGAAGGCGAGGGCGAAGAGCACCAGCGCGTAGGACACCGAAACCACCGCCCCCTTCACCATGCCGCCCCACTCCAGCTGGGGTTGCAGGGCGTCCGCCCACGCGAACTGCCAGTGCGCCGGCAGGAACTCGCGCCAGGAGCCGAGCGCCGTCACCGCGTCCAGCACGTTGCCGACGATCGTCAGCCCGACCGCGCCGCCCACCGCACCCAACGGTGCGTCCGTCCGCGTGGAGAGCCAGAACGCCAGCCCTGCCGTCACCAGTTGCGACACAAACACGAAGGCGACCGCCAGCGCGAGCCGCGGCACCGTGTCCCCGGCCGCCAGCGCCCCGCCCGCCGGGAGCTTCAGCGGCCCCCACCCGTAGGCGGCCGTGCCGGCGGCCAGCGCCACCACCGGCAGCAGCACGATCGCCGCCAGGCTGAAGCCCAGCGCCACCACCAGCTTGCTCCACAACAGCCGCGCCCGCGGCACCGGTGAGGCCAGCAGGTAGCGCAGCGAGGACCAGCTCGCCTCCGAGGCCACGGTGTCCCCGCAGAACAGCGCCACCGGCACCACCAGAAGGAAACCGGCCGAGACGAACAGACAGGTCGCGGCGAAGTTCGCGCCCGAGGCCGTGGCCGTGTCGATCAGGGTGATCCGGTTGCCACCGCCGCGCCGACTGCCCGGCCCGCCCCCCACCGCGAACGCGATGATCAGGATGAAGGGCAGGGCGGCCAGCACCCCGCCCATCACCAGGGTCCGCCGCCGGCGCCACTGCCGCAGCGCCTCCACGCGCAGCGGGAGCGTCCGGCTCGCCCGGTAACCGGAAGCCGCCTCCCGCGCCGTCGTCGCCGTACTCACGCAGGGCCTCCGATCAGGGTGAGGAACGCGTCCTCCAGTCTGCGGTGCGGCCCCACTCCGGTCACCGGCACCTCCAGCCGCACGAGTTCGGCGATCAGCCCGGCGGGCGTCGCGCCTTCGAGCCGTACGAGCAGCCCGTCGTCCGTGACCACCACCGACCCCACGCCCTCCAGTGCCGCCACCTTCCCGACGGCCACCTCGTCCACCGGCTCCGCCAGCGTCACCAGCAGGGTGTCCCCGCCCCCGGTGATCTCTGCGACCTCGCCCGCCGCCACCCGCTGCCCGCGGTCCATGACCACCAGGTGCGTACAGGACTGCTCGACCTCCGACAGCAGGTGGCTGGAGACGATGACGGTCCGTCCGCCGGCCGCGTAGCGGATCATCACGTCCCGCATCTCGCGGATCTGCGGCGGGTCCAGCCCGTTCGTCGGTTCGTCGAGGATCAACAGGTCCGGCATCCCGAGCATCGCCTGCGCGATGGCGAGCCGCTGCCGCATGCCCTGGGAGTACGTGCGCACCGCGCGCTCCAGCGCGTCGCCGAGCCCCGCGATCTCCAGCGCCTCCGCCATGTGGGAATCACCGGCCGGGCGGCCGGTGGCCTGCCAATACAGCTCCAGATTGGCCCGGCCGGTCAGGTGCGGCAGGAATCCCGCGCCTTCGACGAAGGCCCCGACCCGCGACAGGACCGGCGCCCCGGCCCGCACGGGGTGCCCGAACACCCGGATCTCCCCGGCGTCCGGCGAGATCAGCCCCATCAGCATGCGCAGCGTGGTGGTCTTCCCGGCTCCGTTCGGCCCGAGCAGCCCCAGCACCTGCCCCTTCTCCACGCGCAGCGAGAGATCCCGTACCGCGTACCGGTCCTGCGACTTCGCGTACCGTTTCGTCAGCCCGGTGATCTGCAGCGGTACGTCGGCCAGCGCCGGGTCCGGCCGCGGTCCCCCGGACCGCGGCCCGGCCGCGCCCGCAGCGGCCCGGCCCGTCCTGCGGAACCCGAGCAGTGCCGCGGCCAGCGCCAGCGCGCCCAGCGGCAGGGCCCACGTCCAGGCGGGCAGTCCCGCCGTGGCCGTCCGCACCCGGGGCGCGACGGGCACGGCCAGCGGGCCGTCCACCGAGACCGTGTAGCGGGCCGTCGCGGCCGGGCCGGCATAGCCGAGGTCCGTGGCGGCGACCACGAGACGCAGCCGGTGTCCGGCGGTGACGGAGTGGTCGATCGCGGGCAGCCTCATCCGCACGGTGGCGCCCTGCTGCGCGTTCTCCACCCGCAGCGGGGCGACCAGCTGGGAAGGCAGGACCTGCTGCCGCCCGTCGGGCCCCACGTCGTACACCTTGCCGAACAGCACGGCGGAACCGTCCGCTGCCGTCGACCTCACCTTCAGCGTCACGGTCGGGCTGCCGGTGATCTGCAGGTCCCGGTCCAGCGGCGCCGACTCGAAGCGGGCGTTCTGCCCGGGGAAGTCCAGCGAGAATCCGGCCCCGAGGGAGGCGAGCTGCCCGCCGATGCCGGGCAGGGAGGACAGTGCGGGCGGCGCGCCGCCCGCCGGGTTGGTGAAGCTTTGCTCCCGCCCCGACAGGCTGAACTCCCTCGGGCCGGAAGTAAGCCCCGGGTAGCGGTCGCCGGTCGCGCCGCGCAGTATCACCTCGCCGTCCGTGGAGTCGATCCCCCCGGCGCGCGAGACCCGGAACGCCGGGCCGGTGTCCACGCCCTCGTCGCCCTTGAGATGGCGGTCGAACCAGGCGGCGACGCGGGCCTCCACCCGGTCCGCCTCGCGCATGCCGCCGTCGTGTCCGCCGGCCGCCCAGTCCACCGACACGGGCGCGCCGTTCGCCGTGATGGCCGCGGCCATGGCGTCGGCCTGGTCCAGCGGGAAGAGGGAGTCGTCCTGCCCCTGCACGATGAGGGCCGGCACCTTGATCCGGTCGGCGACCGCCGACGGACTGCGCGCCTCCAGCAGGGTGCGGGCCTCGGCGTCGGGTTTCCCGGCCACGGCGACGCGTTCGTACATCGCGCACAGCTCCGGGGTGAACCTCCCGCAGCCCGGAGCGGCCGGGGCACCGTCCTGGGACCCGGCGCCGGGCGCGGCCCCGTCCGTGCCCGGCGGCCGCGTGCCGCCGGTGTCCGGCGGCGCCGCTGCGGCGCGCTGCATCCCGTCGGCCGAGCCGGTGGTGAAGAAGATGCCGGACCACAGTTTCTTGAAGACCCCGCCGGGGAAGAGGGAGTCCGCGAGGTTCCAGTAGGTGATCGCCGGGGCGATCGCGTCCACGCGGCGGTCGTGACCGGCGGCCAGCAGCGAGACGGCACCGCCGTAGGAGGCCCCCGACACGCCGACGCGCGGGTCGCCGTCTGCGTCGAGCAGCACCTCGGGCCGGGCCGCGAGCCAGTCGATGAGCCGGGAGACGTCCTTGACCTCGTGCTCGGGGTCGTTCAGCCCGATCCGGCCGCCGGAGCGGCCGAAGCCGCGCGCCGACCAGGTCATGACGGCGTAGCCGTCGCGGGCCAGCCGCTCGGCCTGTGCGCGGACGTCGTCCTTGCTGCCACCGAAGCCGTGGGCGAGGAGCACGGCCGGCCGTCTCGCCCCACCGTCCTCCCCGCCGTCCGGGAGGAAGAAAGAGGTGTCGATGTCGGCACCGGGCATCTTCAGGACCTGGTCCTGGCGGTGCACGGCGGGCGTTCCGCCGGACGCGGACGCGGCCGTCCACGTACCGGCACCCGCCACGACGGCCAGGACGGCGGCGCCCGCGAGCAGGCGGTCTCGGCGGCGCCGGGGCATACGGAGCTTCATACGCGCACCCTAGACGCCCGCCACCCGGCCTCCGAGCACCCACAGGCGGATCCGGCGACCTTCTCAGGGACCAGTCCGCGGTGATCCCCTACCGCGCCTGCGGTACGGGGCCGACCTGCACGCCGCGCCGCCGGACGGCAGGATGGCCGCATGCTCCTGGCCGAGGTCGCCCGCGTGTCACGGGAAGTCGCCGCCACTTCCGCCCGCTCCCGCAAGACCGCCCTGCTCGCTGAGCTCTTCGCGGCCGCCCCGCCCGAGGAGGCCGGGCTGGCGATCTCCTACCTCTCCGGACGCCTGCCGCAGGGCCGTCCCGGGATCGGCTGGCGCACCCTGGCCCAGGAGACCGCACCGGCACCGGAACCCACCCTGACCCTCCGCGACGTCGACGCGGCGGTGAGCCGGCTCGCGGCGCAGGCCGGCACCGGGTCCGCCGCCCGGCGCAGCCGGATCGTCGCCGGGCTGCTCGGCGCCGCCACCGGGGCCGAGCAGGCCTTCCTGCGCAGTCTGCTGTCGGGCGAGGTGCGTCAGGGCGCGCTCGACGCGCTGGCCCTGGACGGCGTGGCCGCGGCCGCCGGAGTGCCCGCGGCGGAGCTGCGCCGCGCGGTGATGCTGGACGGCTCGCTTCCCCGGGTCGCCGAGGCGGCGTTGGCCCACGGGGCCGAGGCGCTGCGGGCCGTGACCGTGCAGGTGGGGCGGCCCGTACAGCCGATGCTGGCGGGCACGGCCGGATCGGTCGCCGAGGCGCTGGCCGCACTCGGACCGTGCGCGGTGGAGGAGAAGCTCGACGGGATCCGGGTGCAGGTCCACCGGGAGGGGGACGGCGTACGGGTCTACACGCGCTCCCTCGACGAGATCACCGAGCGGCTGCCGGAGGTCGCCGAACTGGCCCGGTCGCTGCCGGAGGACCGGTTCATCCTCGACGGGGAGGTGATCGGGCAGACGGCGGACGGTCGTCCCGTCCCCTTCCAGGACATTGCGAGCCGGGTCGGCTCCCGGGTGGACGTGGCGGCCGCCCGACGGACACTGCCGGTCGTCGCCCGCTTCTTCGACGTCCTGGCCGTCGGCGGCGACGTCCTCCTGGACCTCCCGGTCCGCGAGCGGTACGGGGCGCTGGCCGCTCTCGTGCCCGCAGCCGCCCGGGTCCGCCGCCTGGAGGTCCGCGACCCGGTGGCCCAGCGGGCCGAGGCCGCTGAGTTCTGGGCCGAGACCCTGCGCCGCGGCCACGAGGGTGTGGTGATCAAGGCCCTCGACTCGACGTACGCGGCCGGCCGGCGCGGCAAGCACTGGCTCAAGGTGAAGCCGGTGCACACGCTGGACCTGGTCGTGCTCGCCGCGGAATGGGGCCACGGGCGGCGCACCGGCCTCCTGTCGAACCTGCACCTCGGCGCGCGGGCCGCCGACGGGACCTACGCCATGCTCGGCAAGACGTTCAAGGGCCTCACGGACGAGATGCTGCGCTGGCAGACGGCGGCGCTGCGTGCGCTCGCCACCTCGGACGACGGTTTCACCGTGCGGGTCCGCCCCGAACTGGTGGTGGAGATCGCCTACGACGGGCTGCAACGTTCGGCGCGCTACCCGGCCGGAGTGGCTCTGCGCTTCGCGCGCGTGGTCAGGCACCGCCCGGACAAGGATGCGGGGCAGGCGGACACCGTCGAGACGGTGCTGGGCCGGGGGAACGCCCCCTGAAAGCGCCGGGGCGGGCCGAAGCGCCGGCCGGCGTCGCGGCCCCGGTCGACTTGCCTCAGAGGCAAGACGGTTTGCCAGGAAGGTAAGAGTCTGACTCAATCGGGGCATGACGCCCGGTCCCACCCCCGACCGCCCGGACGGCGCGGCCGACCAGCTGCCCGCCGTGGCGCCGCAGCTGCGCGAGCTGCGCCGACGTGCCGGCCTCACCCTGGAGGCCGCCGCCGCGCGGGCCCGGCTCTCGCCCGCCCACCTGTCCCGCTTGGAGACCGGCCGGCGTCAGCCTTCGCTGCCGCTCCTGCTGGGGCTCGCCCGCACCTACGGTACGACGGTCTCCGAACTGCTCGGCGAGGCCTCCCCGGCGGCCGACCCCATCGTACGGGCCGGCGGTCCGGCCGCCCGCGAGGCCGACGGCTGGACGTACCGGCAGGCGGGCGGGGCAGGGCGGGGAATGCAGGCACTGCGCGTCCGCGTGCCGTACGGCCGCGGCTCCGGGGAACTGGTTCGCGTCCATCCCGGCGAGGAATGGCTGTACGTCCTGGAGGGGCGGCTGCGCCTGCACCTGGGCGAGGCCGAGTACCTGCTGGAGCCCGGGGACAGCGCGCACTTCGACTCCCTCACCCCGCACCGGATCGGCGCTGCCTCCACCGGCGGAGCCGACCTGCTGTTCGTCCACACCCTGCTCCAGAGCAGCCTCGCCGGGCTGTGTCTCGGCGGGGCCGCGTCCACCACGCACCACTGATAGGCGAGGAGCCCGTCCATGACCCCCGTGACCCCCGCGGACAAGCCCGTCGGCGTACGCGCGCGCTTCGAGGCCAAGTTCCCGCGCGGCCTGATCATCCGCCTGATCGCCTACCTCTTCGTCGGCCACCTCTTCGCCTTCTTCGTCTACCTCCTCTTCGTCCTGGGCGGCCAGAACCAGTAACACCCGGAGCATGAGGGTTCGGGCCGCGCGGCTATGGAAAGGTGCGGGGACGGTGGCTACCCTCCGCGCATGATTCCCACGGTTGTCTGGGGCACCGGCAACGTCGGCCGTCTGGCCATCCGCGCCGTTGCGGCCCATCCCGCGCTTGAACTGCGCGCAGTCATCGTCCACAATCCAGCCAAGATCGGCCGCGACGCGGGCGAACTCGGCGGCCTCGACCGCCTGTTGGGCGTCGAGGCCACCGGCGACGCCGAAGCCGTACTGGCGGGCCGCCCCCGGGCGGTGGTGTACGCCGCGTCCGGGGACGTCCGCCCCGACGAGGCCCTCGCCGACATCACCCGGGCGATCCGGGCGGGTGCCGTCGTGGTCAGCCCGGCCCTCTACCCGCTCTACGACCCCCGCAGTGCCCCACCGGAGTTCCGGGACCCGGTGCTGGCGGCCATCGCGGAGGGCGGCGGCTCGCTCTTCGCCTCCGGCGTCGACCCCGGCTGGGGCAACGACGTGCTCCCGCTCCTGCTCAGCGGCCTCGGCACCAGCATCGACGCCATCCGCTGCCAGGAGATCTTCGACTACTCCACCTACGACCAGCCGGACTCCGTCCGCGACCTCATCGGCATGGGGCATCCCATGGACTTCGAGCCGATGATGCTCATGCCGTCGGTTCCGACGATGGTCTGGGGCGGCCAGATACGGATGATGGCCAGGGCGCTCGGCGTCGAACTCGACGCCATCCGCGAGACGTCGGAGCGCCGCCCCCTCGACACCGCCGTGACCACCCGCACCATGGGCGATTTCGCGGCGGGCACCCAGGGTGCCATCCGCTTCGAGGTGCAGGGCATCGTCGGGGGCGAGCCCCGCATCGTCATCGAGCACGTCACCCGCATCCACCCCGCGTGCGCACCGGACTGGCCCGCCCCGCCGGACGGCGGCGACGGAGCCCACCGGGTCATCATCGAGGGCTGTCCCCGCATCGAGGTCACCGTCGAGGCCACCGACGAGGGCGAGAACCGCTCCGCGGGCGGCAACGCCACTGCCGTCGGCCGCCTCGTCGGCGCCGTCGACTGGCTCGTCGCGGCGGAGCCCGGACTCTACGACGCCCTCGACGTCCCGCTGCGCCCCGCCACCGGCAGACTCGGAAGGAAACCGTCATGAGGATCGACATCCCCGAAGGCCAGCACCCGATCGAGTACGTGTGGGGCGACATGGTGCCCGGGATCGGCATGGCCGCCGCCAACTTCTCCCTGTCGGTGTACGCCCACACCACCCTGGGGCTGCGCGAGTTCGAGGCCGCCCGGCTGCGCGTCGCACAGATCAACGGGTGCGTCTTCTGCCTGGACTGGCGTACCGAGCGGGACGGGCAGAAGGTCGAGGAGGAGTTCGCCGACGCGGTCACCGAGTGGCGCACCACCGAGGCGTTCGACGGGCGCACCCGGCTGGCCGCGGAGTACGCCGAGCGGTACACCCTTGACCACCACGGGCTCGACGACGAGTTCTGGGACCGGATGACCGCGCACTACAGCCAGCTGGAGATCGTGGAACTCACGATGAGCATCGGGTCCTGGCTGGCCTTCGGGCGGCTGAACCACGTGCTGGGCCTCGACAGCGTCTGCGTGCTGCCGGGGCACTGAGCGGGGGGCCGGGGCGGGGCGGCCGGGCTCGGCAGGGGCTCGGCCGGGTGTGAGTACGGGGCCGTTCGGCGGATCCGAACGGCCCCGGCCGCTGGGGGGAGGACGCGGCCCTACGGGAGGTCTGTCGCGATGATCTTCTCGATGTTGCGCTCGGCGAGTGCGGTGATGGTGACGAACGGGTTCACGCTGGCGTTTCCGGGGATCAGCGCGCCGTCGATCACGTACAGGCCGGTGTATCCGTGCAGCCGGCCGTAGTTGTCGGTGGCCCGGTCCAGGACGGCGCCGCCGAGCGGGTGATAGGTGAGGGTGTCGTTCCAGATCTTGTTTCCGCCGAACAGGTCGGTGCGGTAGATCGTCCCCTCCTTCGAGTTGATCTTGTCGAAGATGGTCCTGGCCATGGTGAGGGACGGCTGCTTCCAAGCCGTCTGCCAGCTCAGGTCCGCCCGGCCGGCCGCCGCGTTCCAGGTGAACTCGGCGCGGTGGGGGTTCTTCGTGATCGACAGGTAGAAGGAGGCGTAGGTCTCGATCCCGGTGGGCAGCGGGGCGACCTCGGCGAATGCGCCACCGGCGTCCCAGTTGTCGATGCCGGAGCAAGGGATGGTCGACTGGAGCCGGCCGGTCGGGTCCCACATGTGGTTGGCCCGGCCGCACATGACATTGCCGTTCTCGCCCCAGCCCTTGCCCACCTCGCCGTTGAGGTTCGGCAGTGCCCCGGTCGCCTTCAGCTTGACCAGGAGCGTGCTGGTGCCGACGCTTCCGGCGGCGAAGAACACCCGGTCGGCGATGACGGTCTTGGGAGCCACCGTGGTGCCGGTGGTGTCGATCTGGTCGATCGCGACCGTGTAGCCGCCGCCCGCGGCGGGGGAGACCGTGGTGACCTTGTGCAGTGGCGATACGGTGACCCTGCCGGTGGCCCGGGCCTGGGCCAGGTACGTCTGCACCAGCGACTTCTTGCCGTGGTTGTTGCCGTAGAGGATCTCCCCGGCCAGCGCGGACCTGGTGGCGGTGCCGTCCGCCTCCCGCTTCATGTAGTCCCAGTCGTAGACGTCGGGCACGAAGGTCCAGGCGAAGCCGGACCGCTGGGCGTGCTTGCGGCCGACGCGGGAGAACTGGTAGCAGTCGGCGGTGTCGAACCAGGCCGGGTCGACCATCCCGACCCCGAGTCCGGCGTTGGCCCTCGGGTAGTAGGTGTCGTACATCTCGCCGGCGTCGACGGAGGGGAGGACGGCGGCGAAGTTCGCGCGCTTGGGCGTGACGGCCATACCGCCGTTGACCAGCGAACCGCCTCCGACGCCGCGCCCCTGATAGACCGTGATGCCGGCGAAGTCCTCGGCGTCCAGGATTCCGGTGTACCGGGGGACGTCCTTGTCGAGGGGGAAGCCGAGGAAGTTGCTGAGCGGGGCCTTGGTCCGGGTCCGGAGCCAGAAGGAGCGGTAGTCCGGGCTGGTCACCTTGGGGAAGATCTTGCCGTCAGGGCCCGGGGTGTCCCAGTTCATGCCCATCTCGACCATCTGCACGTCCACACCCGCCTGGGCCAACCGCAGCGCCGCGACCGAACCCCCGTAACCGGTGCCGATGACGAGGGCGGGCACCCGGGCGCCGTCCGCGATCGGTCCGGATGAAGCCGCGGGCGTCGTGGCGGCCTGGGCCGGCGAGATGTGGCCGGCCAGGGCCACGGCTCCAATAATGGAACCTGTTCTACCCAGGAATCCGCGGCGTGAAATTCCATTCACGCTCTTTTCGGGAGGTGCATTGTCACCCATAAGGCGTCCTCGCTCTCGCTGGAATCAGAACGAGTTCTACTGCTGTCCGCATGTGAAGTCACTACATACGTCCAGAAAACTTTCGGCCGATCAGCCGCTCCCCGCGGCCGGCTGCCGGTCCCGGACCCAGCCCAGCACCAGCAGCGAGGCCACCGCGGCGAAGGCACACCAGGTGGAGGCGAATTCCAGCCGCCACAGCGCCGCGCAGGCCAGGGCTCCCGCCGCCAGCACCGAGCCGAGGGCCCGCAGCCACCGGTCCCGGGCGAGCAGCAGGGCGCCCAGAGTGGCGAACAGGTAGCCCGTCAGGACCAGGGGCGTCCAGGCGACATGCACCTCGTAACCGAGGGTGCGGCCCCGGATCTCGGCGCTCACCGGCCCGGTCGCGAGGGCGTGCACGAGTACCGCGGCCGTCACGCCTCCGACCGCCACCGGCGCCCACAGGCGCCGCCGTGCCCCCGGTGCGGCGGCGAGCAGCACCCCGACCGGGACCCACACCGGCAGCAGGGGAAGGGCGATCACGGCCCAGGCCGTGGCGGCCGCAGAGCAGTCGCCGCCCGACTCCCAGACCGCGGCCTCCACCAGCTGGTGCACGCCCAGCAGCAGCGGCAGGGCCGCGACGGCAAGATCGCGGGCCCGGCGCACGCGTGCCAGGCACACGACCCCTACGGCGGCGACCGCCGTGCCGGCCACCAGATCGGCCGTCGCGCTCCAGCACACGGGATCAGCCCGGCGTCGTGGGCCCACCCCGCTCGCGGGGTTCGAGCGGCGGCGAGGACAGCGCGCAGTGCGTGTGGCACTGCGGGTGGCACCTGGCCGGTGCGGGGGAGCGCACGGTCGCCCAGGCGACGGCGGCGCCGGCCACGAGGGCCCCGGCACACCAGGGCATCGCACGGCCGAAGGCGGCGTCGAACTGCGCCGCCGACAGGTACGACTCGGGGCCCATCCCGGCCAGCAGCGGCAGGGCCGCCACCGCGATCAGGCCGGCCGCGCGGGCGGCGGCGTTGTTGATGCCGCTGGCCAGGCCCGCCCGTCCCGGGTCCACCGAGGACAGCACGGTCGCCGTCAGCGGAGCCACCAGGGCCACCATCCCCAGCCCCATCACCACCATCGCGGGCAGTACGTCCGCGACATACGAGGCCCCCGGGCCCACCCGCAGCGTCAGCAGGGTCCCGGCCGCGCACAGCACGGGCCCCACGGTGAGCGGCAGGCGCGGCCCGATCCGCTCGCCGATCTCCCCCGAACGGGCCGACAGCAGCAGCATCAGCAAGGTGGTCGGCAGCAGGGCGGCCCCGGCGCCCAGCGCCGAATACCCGGCCACGACCTGGAGCTGGAGCACGACGAGGAAGAAGAAGCCGCTGAAGGCCGCGTACACGCACAGGGTGACGAGGTTGACGGCCGTGAACTGCCGGGAGGCGAACATCTGCGGCGGCACCATGGGATCGGCCCGGTGCCGCTCCACCCAGACGAAGGCGACGCCGAGCAGTACACCGCCCACCGCGGCGGCGATCACGGGGGCGGTGCCCGACGAGGCCTCGATCAGCGCGTAGGTGACCAGTCCCAGCGAGCCCGCGCCGAGCAGCGCGCCCGCCGCGTCGAAGCGGCCGTGCGCCAGCGGGTCCCGTGACTCCGGGACATGCCGCAGCGCCACCGGGACGCACAGCGCGGCCACCGGCACGTTGAGCAGGAACACCCACCGCCAGCCGGGCCCGTCCACCAGCCAGCCGCCGAGGAAGGGCCCCACCGCCGCGCCGACGCCGCCCAGCCCCGACCACAGGCCCACCGCGCGGCCCCGGTCCCCGGCCCGGATCGAGCCCTGGATCAGGGCGAGGGAGCCGGGCGTGAGCAGCGCGCCGCCGATGCCCTGCAGGGCCCGGGCGGCCACCAGCACCGCGGCGTTCGGGGCGAGCCCGCACAGCAGGGAGCCCACCGCGAACCACGCCGTGCCCAGCACGAAGATCCGGCGCCGGCCGAAGCGGTCGCCGAGCGCTCCGCCGACCAGGATCAGTCCGGCGAGGGTCAGCAGATAAGCGTTGACCGTCCACTGGAGCGCCGCGAGATCGGCGCCGAGATCCTCCCCGATGCGGGGGAGCGCCACATTCACCACGGTCGAGTCGAGCAGGGCCATGGTCGAGCCGAGCACCGTGGCCAGCAGGATCCACCGTCCGCGCGCCGAGGCGAGCGGGACGGCGGGCTCGGGCGGTGCGTCGGGCGACTCGGCCGGCACGGTCATGCCTTCAGGCTGGCCCGCCCGGCGCGGAAGGGCCAGTGGGCGGCCCGAGCCGGCGCTGCCGGGCACGGCTCATAAGGCCCTCTTGTAATGAGCATGACGCCTCGTTCAACATGACCCGCGCACGTCACGCGCACCCTTCCCGCACATCCCGCACACGGCGTACGAGGAGACAACACGTGGCCCAACGCGACAAGCGGTCCTCACCAGCCCTACGACCCACACGGCGTGCCAGGCCCGCACGGTCCCTGCGCACGGCGCTCGCCGCACTCACCTCGGTCCTGCTGCTCCCGCTCGGCGCGGGCGTCGCCGCAGCGGCACCGGATCCCGGCCCCAGCGCGCCGACCGCGGCCGAGCGCAAGATCGAACCCAAGCTCCGCGCCCAGCTCGACGGCGCCGCCAAGGCCGTCTTCTGGGTCTACCTCGACAGCGCCGCCGACCTCACCGCCGCGGGGAGGCAGCAGACCCGCGCAGCGAAGGCCGAGACCGTGCTGAGGACGAAAAAGGACCACGCCGCGCGCAGCCAGGCCGACGTCATCAAGGCACTGCAAGGCGCGGGCGCCGAGTACACCTCGTACTGGATCGTGAACGCCGTGCGCGTCGTCGGCAGCCAGAAGCTCGCCGGGACGCTGGCACAGCGCCCCGAGGTGGCCCGGATCGACGCCGACGACAAGGTCGAGCTCCCCAAGCCCGCCGAGGGTCGGCGGGAGAAGGCCGTCGCCGACGCCGTCGAGTGGAACATCGACCGGATCAACGCCCCGCAGGTGTGGGACCGGATCGGCGTCCGCGGCGAGGGCATCGTCGTCGCCAACATCGACAGCGGCGTCGACTACACCCACCCGGCCGTGGCCGGCCAGTACCGCGGCCGGAACGCGGACGGCAGCTACTCCCACGCCTACAACTGGTTCGACCCGGCGGGCGTCTGCGCGGGCGCCGCACCCTGCGACAACAACGACCACGGCACCCACACCATGGGCACGATGGTCGGCGACGACGGGGGCGCCAACCGGATCGGCGTCGCCCCCGGCGCCCGGTGGATCGCCGCCAAGGGCTGCGAGTCCAACTCCTGCTCCGAGGCCTCGCTGCTCGCCTCCGGCCAGTGGATTGTCGCCCCGACGGACCTGAACGGCCAGAATCCGCGACCCGACCTCGCCCCACACGTCGTCAACAACTCCTGGGGCGGCGCCGGCGGAGACCCCTGGTACCAGCAGGTCGTCGACACCTGGCGGGCCGCCGGCATCTTCCCGGCCTTCTCCAACGGCAATGCCGGACCCGGCTGCGCCACCACCGGCTCACCCGGTGACTACGCGAGCTCCTACAGTTCCGGCGCCTTCGACATCAACAACGCCATCGCGTCCTTCTCCTCCCGCGGCACGGGCCCCGGTGGCATCGTCAAGCCGAACATCTCCGCCCCCGGCGTGAACGTCCGCTCCTCCGTCCCCGGCGGCACGTACGAGTCCTTCTCCGGCACCTCCATGGCCTCGCCGCACACCGCGGCCGCCGTGGCCCTGCTGTGGTCCGCCGCTCCCGCCCTCGAAGGGGACATCGCGCAGACCGAATCCCTCCTCGACGGCACCGCCCTGGACACCGACAGCAGCCAGTGCGGGGGCGACGCGGCCGACAACAACGTCTTCGGAGAGGGCCGTCTCGACGTCCTGGCGGCCGTCGAAGCCGCACCGCGCGGTGCGCTCGGAGCCCTCGCCGGCACCGTACGCTCCGACGGCCAGCCCCTCGCGGGCGTCAAGGTCACCGCCGACGGCCCGATCGACCGTACGGCCACCACGGCGGCCGACGGCACCTACTCCTTCCCGGCCCTGTCGGTGGGCGCCTACACCCTGACCGCGGCCAAGTTCGGCTACGGACAGCAGACCGCAACCGCCACGGTGACCGAGAACGCCACCGCCACCGGCGACTTCACCCTCACCCGGGCCGCCTCCGGCAAGGTCACCGGTACCGTCGCCTCCGCCTCCGGCCCGGCCGCCGGGGCCGCCGTCACCATCGCCGACACCCCGGTGACCGCGACGACCGACGCGCAGGGCCGCTTCGAGGTCACCCTGCCGCACGGCACCTACCGGGTGAACGCCACGCACGCCTCCCGCTGCCTCAGCGGCGGCACGGCCGAGGTCACCGTCGACGGCGACACCTCCGTCGCGGTGAACCTGCCCGAGCGCACGGACGGCTACGGCTACGCCTGCGCCACCGCCGGCGACCGGCCGTACACCGGGGGGAGCCGGCAGCTCGCGCTCACCGGTGACAACACCACCGAACGGGTCGACCTGCCCTTCCCGCTGCCGCTGTACGGCACGACGTACGCCCAGGCCTGGATCGGCACGAACGGCACCGTCAGCTTCGGCGGCAATCACACCGGCGACATCAACGGCGACCTCCCGAGCACGGCCACGCCCAACGCGGCCCTCTACCCCTTCTGGGACGACCTGGTCGTCGGCGCGGCGGGCACCGGATCGGGCGTCTTCACCGCGGTCACCGGCACCGCACCGCACCGGGCCTACGTCATCGAGTGGCGTGAGGTGTCCCACTGGTCGGCGCAGGCCGACCGGTTCTCCTTCGCCGCGGCCATCGGCGAGGACGGTAGCGTCACCTACTCCTACAAGGGCACCGGCGGCACCGGGATCAAGGGCGGCTCCTCGGCCACCGTCGGGGTGGAGAACGCCACCGGCACCGACGCCTTCACCTACTCCTTCAACACCCCTGTCATCACCGACGGCCTCTCCATCGCCTTCCGCACCACCAAGAGTGGTGTGGTGGCCGGCCGGGTCCTCGACGCCAACGACGGCGACGGCGTCGCGGGCGCCACGGTGACCGTCGGCGCGGGTGACACCGCCGTGTCGGCGATCACGGCCGCCGACGGCGGGTACGTCGTCCAGAGCCCCTCCGGCTCGCGGACCGTCTCCCTCGCCGCGGCCCAGTACGAGTCCGCCACGGCCACGGTGGACGTCAAGGCCGCCGACGTCACGTCGGTGACCCGGTCCCTGCGGACCGGGAAGGTGACGGCGTCGCAGCCGGCTCTGGAGGTCGTGCTCCCGGCCGACCAGCAGCGGACACGGACCCTCGACCTGACCAATGCGGGTCTGGGCACGGCGTTCACGGTGTCCGAGGACGCGGGCTGGCTGAAGGCCGCGCCGGCCGCGGGCGACCTGCCGACGGGCGGCAGGGCACCGGTCACCCTCACGGTCGACACGACCGGACTGGCCCCCGGAACGGTCCTCACCGCCGACCTGAAGATCGCCTCGGCGAGCGGCCGCACCCCGGTCCTCACCGTCCCGGTCAAGCTCGTCGTCCCGCGCTACCAGGTCGCCCTGGACGCCGGATCCGGCTACGGCAGCACCGACGTGCTGGGCGACTCCTGGTCCCCGGATCGCAGGTACACGGCCGGGTCCTACGGCTACCAGGGCAACGGCACCGTCCGGTCGACCGGCCGCACCATCGCCGGTACCGACGACCAGCGGCTCTTCCGCAACGCCCGCGAGGGCATGTACGAGTACCGTTTCGACAACGTCCCGAACGGCACCTACACGGTGGAGCTCGGCTTCGCGGAGCTCTCCTCCACCAAGCCGAACAAGCGCGTCTTCGACGTCCTGGCCGAGGGCACACAGGTCCTCCCCTCCCTCGACATCGCCCTGGAGGCGGGCACCTACACGGCCCTGACCCGCACGTACACGGTCACGGTCACCGACGGGGTGCTCAACGTCCGCTTCGTGACGCACTCCGGCTTCGGCAAGCCCCTGCTGAACACGCTCCGGGTGACCGACCGCCCGGACCAGCGCTAGCCGTTCCGCGCTGTGCAGGGGCGGGGCGCACACCGACCCCGCCCCTGCACACCAGGTGGGCGCCGCGGCTTTCCGGCCCATTCGAGTGGCGGGACCGGCCGATCCACGCGACCTGCCGCGGGCCCGCGGCCCGGGTCGCTAGCGTGAGCGACCATGACGCTCCTGAGCGACCAGGCAGATGCCGTCCGGGCCCTCGTGGAGTCCGCCGACCCCCGGGCGGTGTGGGCCGTCGGCGGACCCGACGGCCCACACGCCGGTTCGCACGGTGGGGACGAGGTCCTCGACGTCGGCGGCCTCACCGCCGTCCTCGCGCTGTGGCCGGCGGTCGGGGCACTCGTCGAGGATGGTGCGCTGCGCCTGCACACCCCGCTCGCCGCCTACGGGGACGAGGCCGCGGCCGGCACCCCCGCCGGAACCACCGCCCACCACCTGCTCACCCGCCCCGGCGGCACGGCCGCCCTCGTCCGCCTCGTCGAGCACCTCGGCGGCGCCACCCTCGCCGAGCTCGCCTCCGTCCGGGTGTGGAACCCGCTCGGCATGACCCGCACCCGCCTCACCCACGACACCCTGCGCGCACCCCTCGCCGACCTCGCCCTCTTCCTGGGACACCTCCTTCACCCGGGTGCACCAGCAAGCGGGGTGTCCGCCCCGGCCCCCCTCACCCGCGCCTGGACGGCCGAGTCCCTCCGTATCCGCACGGGCGAACTCACTCCCGCCCGCGGACTGCTCTGGCATCCCGCACCGCACGGCGTCTGGACCCACCACGCCGAGACCGACCCGGGCGCGGCCGTCTGGATCTCCCCCCGTCGCCACCGCTGGGCGGTCCTCCTCCCGGCCGTCCGAGGTCCGCTGCGCACCGCCTTCCGCGAAGCCGTCTTCACCCCCGGCGGATCGGCGCGGAGCGGCGGCGCGCCGGGCGGGATCCCCCGGGCGTAGCGCTCGGAGCGCGCGCTCCGCGGGCGCGACGTACGGTGATGCCGATGCCACCGGCCGTTGTCGTCGTTCCCGCCGCGGAGGTACACGGATGCGTACGGTCCAAGGGGCCGCCCTCGACGGGATCAAGGCCCGGGTGCGGGCCTTCGCGGAACGCACCGGGCTGCCGCTGCGGCCCGCTCGGGACCGACCCCGGCCCCACGGCGGACCGGCTGCCCGCGCGCGTTCCGGTCGCACACCCGGCGGCGGAACACCGCTCACGGGCCCCGGCCCGTCGCTCGGCCCGGAGGCTCCCGGCCGCAGGCCGTCCGCCGGGGCGCCGCGGCACAGAGCCTCCGCCGGCCCCGCCGCGCTCCTCGCGCCCGCCGTGTCCTCGGCGGCCGTGACCACCGTGCTCGCCGCGCTGGGAGCCCTGCTCGACGGCACGGGCCGGCCGCGTGCACGCCGCAGGCCGGACGGGGTGCGCGCCTCCGCAGCCGCGCTCCGTGCCCTGCGGGCACGTCACGGGGACGCGCCCGCTCTCGTGCGCACCCGGTCCGGGACGACGGTGCTCGTCCTGCTCGACCCCCGGGACCTGCGCCGCTTCTACGCCGAACCCGCCACCGTCCTCGCTGCCGACCCGCCGCAGAGGTGCCGCGGCCTGAGCACGCACGAGCCCGGCCCCGACGGAGACGGCTCCGGCTGCGTCCGCGGTGGACAGCGCGCCGAGCGGCGACGACTGAACGAGGAGGTACTGGCCGCAGGGCAGCCCGTGCACCCCGCGGCCGGCCCGATCCTCACGACCGTTGCCGATGAGGCCCGGCACCTCACCACCACCGGCACCCTCGAACTCGTCCGCGTCCGGCACGCCGTGAACCGGGCCGCCCGGCGGATCGTCCTCGGCGATCCGGCCGCCGAGGACGACGAACTCGCCGGATGGCTCGCCCAACTGCGCGCCGAGGACAAGCGCCCGCGGGGCGGCCCGAGGCGCACCACGCGATCGGCGCAGGACAGGGCCCGCGCCCGCATCGGGGAGTACCTCCGGCACGCTGACGCCGACACCCTCGCCGGGCGGGCCGCCCGCCTGGCCCGCCCCGGCGATCCCGAAGGCGCCGTCGAGCCGGGTGACGAGGCCCGGCTCTGGCTGCTGGCGATGACGGCGGTGCCCGAAACCCTGCTGCGCACGCTGCTCCTGCTCGGAGCGCACCCCTGGGAGCAGGAGGCGGCCGCGGCCGAAGCGGTGGCCGAGGTCGCCGCCGGCCCGTGCCGGGGTGAACTGCCCAGGCTGCGGGCCTGCGTCCGTGAGTCGCTGCGCCTGTACCCGGTGGTGCCCGACCTGGTCCGCGTCTCCCGTGAAGAGACCGAGTGGCAGGGCGTGCGCCACCCGGCCGGCACCCGGGTGCTGCTGCCCGCCGCCTTCCACCAGCGCGACCCCGAGCGGGTGCCGGCCGCCCACGTCTTCGTCCCCGGTCGCTGGAAGAACCCGGGCGCCGACCGGGACATCCGGATGGCTCCCTTCGGCCACGGCGGCGGCCGCTGCCCGGGCGATCAGCTCGGACTGATGATCACCGCCGCCTTCTGCGCGGAAGTACTGCGCGGCCACCGAGTGACGGGCACCCGGCCGGTCCTGGATCCGGTCGGCCCGCTGCCCGTGACGCTCGATCCGCGCGGCATCAGGCTCGCTCTCACCCGCCGCTGACGACGTCTGCGCGCAGGCTCCCCACCCGCACCGCCCTGCCCAGCACGCCTCCCACCCTGCCGAACCCCACGAGGATCCCATGTCCGACGCCGCGCCCTCCGCGTCCACCGCCCCGGACGCCGACCAGCTCGACGCCCCGTGCCGCGCACTTGCCGAGGCCGCCGACGCGGTCGGCGAGGCCGCCCGCTACGCATCCGGCCTGGCCTTCGGCGCCCGCCTGCCCACGGCGGCACTCACCAGGGGCGGCCGCAGCAGGCGGGGTTGGCGCACCTTGCTGCGGACCCTGACCGACCCGGCGGGCCTCGGCTGGGCGGCCCGCGGCCGGGGCGCGGCCCGCGCCGGGCGGCTCGCGGGCGTGCTGGCCGGCCGGGAGAGCCTCGCCATCAGCATCGCCGTCTGCGGCCTCAAGGCCCGGATCCGGGCGGTGAGCGCGGGCCGTCCCGAGCTCCGCGAGGACCCCGGCACCGCGGCCGTCCTGCGGGCCGTCGAAGCGGGCCGCCAGGGCGAGGCCGTCCGACTGTTCCGCGCCGTCATGCGCGAGCAGGGCGCCGAGCGGGCGTTCGCCCTGCTGGCCCCGTCGTTCGCCGACATCCTCGCCTGGAACGCCCTCACGGACGCCAACCCCTTCAACGACCACGCCGGCTGGCAGGTCGCCACCTGCCGGGCCGAGAAACCCAGGCCGCTCCTCGGACTCGGCGCCGCCCTGTGGGCCTTCTGCGACAGCGGCCCGGGGCTGCCCGTACGGCCCCCGGCGGAGCCGGACCGCGATCGAGGTCCCATCCGGCGCCGTGTCGCGGACCGGCCGCCGCAGCGGCCGCGGCAGCTGCGGCCGGTACCGCGGCCCCCCGGGGGGAGCCTGCGCGACCACGCCGCCGCGCTGCGCGCGCACGCCGTCCGGCTGCGCAGGGCCGCCGCCTGGTCACCGCAGTGGCAGGGGCGGGAGACACAGGCCCTGCGCGCCGAGGTCGAGCACCTCGCGGCCCGCTGCGCGACGGCGGCGGGCGGGCTCGCCCTCGCCGCCGCCCAACTGCAGGAACCGTGACGGTCCCTCAGCTCTCGGTGGGGCAGAGGCGGCCGAGCGCGGCCACGGCCAGCCCGGTGACCTCTTCGGGGGTGCCGGAGACGTCGACCGTGGCGCCGAGCTCGTCGTCCTGGAGCGGCTCCAGCGTGGCGAACTGCGACCCCAGCAGCGTGGTGGGCATGAAGTGGCCCCTGCGCGCCGCCATCCGCGCCTCGATCAGCGGCCGTTCACCGGTGAGGTGCACGAAGACGGCCCGGGGTGCGGTGGTGCGCAGCCGGTCGCGGTAGACGCGCTTGAGGGAGGACGCGGCGATCACGCCGCCGCACATCCCGGCGCGGTTGCGGATCCACTCGCCCACGGTGTCCAGCCAGGGCCACCGGTCCGCGTCGTCCAGTGGGTGGCCGGCCGCCATCTTGGCGACGTTGGCCGCTGGGTGGAAGGCGTCGCCCTCCGCGTAGGGAAGGCCGAGCCGTTCCGCGAGCAGTCGGCCGACGGTCGTCTTGCCCGTGCCGGCCACGCCCATCACCACAATGACGCGCTGGGTGCCCACGTCCACCTCGCCGTCCTCGTCGACATCGGTCCGCCTGGCATCACTGAAGCGCATTAAGTACTACGTATTCAAGCCCTGGGCTGCAAGCATCACATCTTTTACTCGTGAGGTCGTGACCGTACGCTTGCGCCATGACCACCGAAGGCGCCGAAAGCGGGCCCGGACCGGGCCTCCACTCCCGTGTGCTGGACACGATCGGCCGCGCGATCGCCGCGGGGGAGTACCCGCCGGGCAGCGTCCTGCGGACCGACGGGATCGCCGCACGCTTCGACGCGTCCCGCACGGTGGTGCGCGAGGTGGTGCGCGTCCTGGAGTCGCTGCACCTGGTCGAGTCCCGCCGCCGGGTCGGCGTCACAGTGCGGCCGGTCGAGGAGTGGAACGTCTACGACCCGAGGGTGATCCGCTGGCGGCTGGCCGGCCCGGACCGGTCCCGCCAGCTGCGCTCCCTCACCGTGCTGCGCTCCGCGGTCGAGCCGGTCGCGGCCGGGCTCGCCGCGGCCCTGGCCACCCCGCAGCACTGCGCCGACCTCACCGCGGCGGCTCTCGGCATGGTCCGCACCTCGCGCGGCCACCAGCTCGACGCCTATCTGCGGCACGACATCGTGTTCCACCGCGTGCTGCTCAACGCCTCCGGGAACGAGATGTTCGCCCGGCTCGGCGACGTGGTGGCCGAGGTCCTGACGGGGCGGACCGCACACGAGGTGATGTTCCACGACCCGGACCCCGCCGCCGTCACCCTGCACGTCCAGGTGGCCGAGGCGGTGCGCGAGGGCGACGCCGCCCGCGCCGAGGCACTGGCCCGTCGGATCGCCGAGGGCGCCCTGGAAGAACTGGACGTCCTGCTCGCCCCCTGAGCCGGGCCGGCCGCCCCCTCGGACGCCGCCACCTGCCGGTGGAACTCCAGCATTGATCACCGGTACGGCGCTTCGGCGATAATGGCCGCGAACGGCACAAGCAGTGGAGACGCCGGGTCACGCCGTGGTCCGGCAGGAGAGGGAGCCCCGATGGACGTGCAGCACTTCGAGCGGATCACCGCATTCATCGAGGCGCGGCTCACCCCGCTGTTCGACGAGGCGACGGGCAGCGAGCACGGCTTCGCGATGGACGACACCTCCCGTGCGCTGCGCGCGCTGCGCAACTCCGTCCTGGAGGCCTCGGCGGTCAAGGGCCTCATGCCGCAGCGCGAATCCGCCGAGCCGGCCGTGCGCCGCGTCATCGACCAGTCCGTCGAGCACCACTGGGACGTGCTGCGCGGCATCGCCCGCCAGTGGGAGGACCACGCGGACTTCCGCCACGAGTTCAAGCACCACGCCTGGGAGCTCGACCACCGGCACGCGGCCGCGCAGGCCTGACAGCGTCGGACCCCGCGTCGCACGGAACTTGTGCCGTGCGACGCGGCGTCCCCGCCGTGCGACGCGGCGTCCCCGCCGTGCGACGCGGCGTCCCCGCCGTGCGACGCGGCGTCCCCGCCGTGCGACGCGGCGTCCCCGCCGTGCGGCGCGGACGTCACACGCCGGTGCCCGCCGACGGCCGCGGGGTGGTCTGCTGGACCGCCCAGCCGTTGCCGTCCGGGTCCGAGAAGTAGACGAAGGAGCCCCACGGCAGGTCCTGGACCTCCGTCACCTCGACTCCCCGGCCGCGCAGGTCCTCGTACGCCTCCTCGATGTCGGCCACGACGACCTGCATGTTGTCGAGGGATCCGGGAGTCATCCGGGTGAGGCCCCTGCCGATGGCGATCGAACAGGCCGACCCGGGCGGGGTCAGCTGCACGAACCGGATGTCCTCGCTGACGGTGACGTCGTGGTCGGCGTTGAAACCGATCTTCTCGTAGAAGGCCTTGGCGCGGTCGACATCGGTGACCGGCACGGCGACGAGCTCCAGTTTGATGTCCATCACAGCATCATGCTCCCCGCACCGGTGCAGCGCCGTCCGTCTCCGTGCCCGCGGGCGTGTCCGCCGCGGCGAACTGCGTGCGGTACAGCTCCTCGTACCGGCCGCCCGCCGCCAGCAGAGCGGTGTGCGTGCCCCGTTCCACGATCCGGCCGTCCTCGACCACGAGGATCAGGTCGGCCGCCTGCACCGTCGACAGCCGGTGCGCGATCACCACGGCGGTGCGGCCCGCCAGGGCCTCTCCGAGGGCTTCCTGCACCGCCGCCTCCGAGGTCGAGTCCAGGTGGGCGGTGGCCTCGTCCAGGACCACGACCCGCTGTCGGGCCAGCAACAGCCGGGCGATGGTCAGTCGCTGCCGCTCGCCGCCGGACAGCCGGTAGCCGCGTTCGCCGACCACGGTGTCCAGACCGTCGGGCAGTGAGGCGACCAGGCCGTCCAGCCGGGACCTGCGCAGCGCCTCCCAGATCTCTTCCTCGGTGGCGTCCGGCCGGGCCAGCAACAGGTTGGCCCGGACCGACTCGTGGAAGAGGTGGCCGTCCTGCGTGACCATGCCGAGCGTCTCGCGGATCGAGTCGGCCGTCAGGTCCCGTACGTCGACCCCGCCGAGCCGGACCGCGCCCGCGTCGGCGTCGTAAAGCCGCGGCAGCAGCTGCGCGATGGTCGACTTGCCGGCGCCGGAGGAGCCCACCAGGGCGATCATCTGGCCGGGCTCGGCGCGGAAGGACACCTCGTGCAGCACCTGCGTGCCGCCGCGTACGTCGAGGGCGGCGACCTCCTCCAACGAGGCGAGCGAGACCTTGTCGGCGGCCGGGTAGCCGAAGGAGACCCGGTCGAACTCCACGGTCACGGGCCCCTCCGGCACCCGGCGGGCGTCCGGCCGCTGTGTGATGAGCGGCGTGAGATCGAGGATCTCGAAGACCCGCTCGAAGCTCACCAGCGCGCTCATCACCTCGACGCGGGCACCGGCGAGCGCCGTCAGCGGCGCGTACAGCCGGGTCAGCAACAGCGCGAGGGCGACGACGGAACCGGCGTCCAGACTCCCGCGCAGGGCGTAGTACCCGCCGAGTCCGTAGACGAGCGCCAGGGCGAGGGCCGAGACCAGGGTGAGGGCCGTGATGAACACGGACTGGGCCATCGCCGTGCGGATCCCGATGTCCCGCACCCGGGCCGCCCGGACCGCGAACTCCGCGGACTCGTCGGCGGGCCGCCCGAACAGCTTCACCAGGGTCGCGCCGGGCGCCGAGAACCGCTCGGTCATCTGCGTGCCCATTGCGGCGTTCAGCGCCGAGGCCTCCCGCTGCATGGCGGCCATCCGGGCGCCCATGCGGCGGGCCGGCAGGACGAACACGGGCAGCAGCACCAGCGCCAGCAGGGTGATCTGCCAGGAGATGCCGAGCATCACGGTGAGGGTCAGCAGCAGGGTCACGGTGTTCCCGACCACTCCCGACAGGGTGTTCGCGAAGGCCCGTTGGGCTCCGATGACGTCGTTGTTGAGGCGGCTGACGAGGGCTCCGGTCCGTGTCCGGGTGAAGAAGGCGACGGGCATCCGCTGCACGTGGTCGAAGACCGCGGTCCGCAGGTCCAGGATCAGCCCCTCGCCGAGGGTGGCGGAGAGCCGGCGGGCCAGCAGCCCCAGCCCGGCCTCCGCGACCGCGATCAGTGCGATGAGCAGGGCGAGCCGGGTCACCGTGCCGGTGTCCCGGCCGTCCACGATGGCGGTCACGACCCGGCTGGCGAGCACCGGGGTGGCCACCGCCAGCAGGGCGGTCACCACACTCAGCAGCAGGAAGAGAACGAGCCCGCGGTGGTGCGGGCGGGCGAAGGCGGCCACGCGGCGCAGACCGTCCCGGGAGAGGGGGCGACGGCCCTGCCGGGCGTTGATCGCGCTGTGCAGCGATGTCCAAGCGGTGACTTCCATGTCCATGCACAGCACGCTAGGACCTGAAGCAAAGGTGAGGTCAAGGATTCGGCTCCGGCCCCCCGTCCGGAGCAACTGCGGCCCGCGGAACCTGATTTCGGGCTCTGCTGCGCTGTCGGTACCCGGTGGCATCATCAGTCCATGACGCAGGGATCCGACTCCGTCCGCCACGCCGGGGGAACCACCGGCACCGTCCTGCACCACTTCGAGCGCTGGGCACGGGAGACGCCCGAGGCGCCCGCCCTCATCGCCGCCCCGAAGCACCGGCTCCCCTACGGGGTACTGGACGCCCGGGCCAACCGGCTGGCGCACCATCTGCTCGCCCGCGGTCTGCCGCCCGGCGGTCTCGTCGCCCTCGGCACCACCCGCCACGAGGAGCTCGTCGTCGGCATCCTCGCCGTCCTGAAGGCCGGCGGCTCCTACACCCTCCTCGACGCCGAGACGCCCCGCACCGGCCGGCAGCAGCTCGCCGCACTGCACCACCTGTCGCCGTTCGCGCTGCTCACTCGCGCGCCCCACCGGGCCGCCCTCGACACCGGATCGGGCCTGCGCGCGATCCGGACCGACGACGACGCCGCCGAGATCGCCGCCCGGCCCGGACACGCACCGGACCTCACGCAGGCGGCCGACGGCCTCGCACCGCCGCCCCCCGGCGGCCGCGCGGCCGTCCTGTTCACGGCGAGCACCACACCGCGGCCCGTCGCCGTCGGCCACCCGGTGCTGCTCGCAGCCCACGCGGGCTGGACGGAGCTGGCCCGGCCGACCCCGCAGGACCGCCACCTCATCACCGCCCGCCCGGACGTCACCGCCTTCGCCGCGGGCTGGACCCGGGCCCTGTGCACGGGCGGCGCTCTCGTCGTGCCGCCGGACGCCTCCTGGCGTACGGAGACCCCGGACCAGGTCCGCGCGGCGGTCGAGGCCGAGCAGGTCACGGTGCTGCACACGGACCCCGCCGGAATCGCCGCGCTGGTGATCGACGGGCCCCGGCCCGCCGCCGCCGACCGCAGGAGCGGCCCCCGTCCGCTGCGCTCGCTGCGGCTGGCCACCGTCACCGGCGACCGCCTCCACCTCGACGAACTGGACGCCCTGCACGTCCGGCTGCGCCCGGGCGTACGGATCCTCGACGTCTACGGCCTCACCGAGACCGCCGGAGCGGGCACCTGCTTCGAACTCCCTCACCTGCCCGCCCCCGTCACCGAACCGGAGCGGCTCGCCCTGCTGGGCACCCCCTTCGCGGGATGCCGGGTCGACGTGCGGGACGGGGAGATACACCTCACCCCGCCCGGCGGCGGTGACGCGCTCCCCACCGGCGACCTCGGCGTGCTCCGCCCCGACGGTCTGCTGGAGTACGCCGGCCGGCTCCGGCACCGGATCCCCGTCCAGGGGGGCTCCTTGGACCCCCACCCCGTCGAGGCGGCGATCCGAACCCACCCGGGAATCGGCGGCGCCGTTCTCGCCGGTGTGGACAAGGACGGGGAGCGCCGGCTCGTCGCCTACGTGTCCCCGCCGCCGGGCGACCCGGCCTGGGACGCCTCCGCGCCACTGCCCGAGATCCGCGGCCTGCGCAACCACCTGGCGGGCGTCGTCCGCAAGGAGGAGTCGCCCACCGTCCTCATTCGGCTGCGGGCCCTGCCGCGCAAGCGCGGCGGACAGGAGGACCGTTCGGCCCTGCCGCTGCCCGCACGGCCCGGCTCCGACCGGCCCGCCCTGCACGGCGGCAAGTTCACCCGGGCGGTGGTCCGTCCCGGCGACGCGGACGGCGGCCGCCTCGTCACCGCCGGGTGCCTGACGATCGTCCTCGCCTTCCTCACCCTGGCGCTCACCCCTGCGGTGTGGCCCGGATCCACGGACCTCTCCGCCGTGCCCTACCCGTGGGCGGCCCTCTTCTTCCTCCTCTATGTGGCCGAGAGCGTGGCCTTCGGCGCGGGCCTCGCGTTCCTGTTCACCGGCCACCGCCTGGTCGAACGCCGCGAGCGCGGCCGGTCCCCGGTCCGCATCAGGGCCGTCCACCTCGCCGTGAGCTACCTGCTGCTCGCCTGGTGGCCACAGGACAACGCCTACCGGCTGGCCGCCCGACAGGACTGGCCGCTCCAGGCGCTCCTCGTCTACACCTTCAACATCCCGCTGATGATCGCGGGCATCGTCCTGGCCCTCCACCTGGCCCGCCCGCCCGACTCGCCCTTCGACGTCGAGGACAGGACCTGACCGCCCTCCGTCCGCGACCCCCCTCATGAGGCGGCGTGCGCCGGATCGTCGAACATCGCGCCGACGGCCGCCGCCCCGGAGCGGACCAGGTCCTCGGCCGCGTCCAGGACCTCCAGAGCGTGCGCGGCCACCAGCACCCCCAGCCAGGGCGCCGGTTCGAAGGCCGCGGTCGGGATCGCGGGGACGAACACCGCCCCGATGTCCGCGCATGCCCGGGCCAGGCCCGCACACAGTTCGTCCAGCTGAACCTCGGGCAGCCGAGCCCCGAGCTCCACCCGGTCGACGATCCGTACGAGGTGCCCCGCGCCCCGCAGCGCGTCGAGCCGGGCCGCCACCATGAAGGCGGCCGACGGCCCGGTCAGCCGCAGGTTCGTCTCGGTGGGGGCGAGCCGCCCCGCGGTGCCCGCGACAAAGTCCACGTCGAACCAGCCCCGGTAGCCGGACGCGGCGAGCTCCCGCCCCACCGCCCCGCCGAAGGCGAGGACCGGCTCGCGCGCCCATTCCGGGACCGCTCCGGGGCCCACCGTGGCGCCGCGGTAGGCGCCCGCCGCCGTCACGTCCATCACAGCCGCGCCGACCTCGTGCACCTCGCCGGCCGCGTCCACGAAACCGTCGTAGGTCAGGTCCCGGGCGGCGCCCGGTTCCGCCGGCCCCTCGATGAACTCCTCCACCAGCAGCGGCCCGCGCGGCAGCCGACGCAGGACGGCCCGGGCTCCACCCGCCGCCCGGACCTGCCCGGCGGTGAGCACCGTGGTGCCCGAACCCCCCACGCCGTGCTCCGATTTCAGCACGGTGCCCATGCCCGCCCGCGCCCGTGCGGCCAGCAGCCGAACCGCCACCCACCGCGTCGCCGCCCGCGCCTGTGCGGGCAGCACGATCCCGGGGTGCCCGCCCTGCGCCAGGATCCGCCCGAACAGAGCGTGCGCCGCGGCCTTCGACTCGTAGCGCAGCTCCGCCGGCTGCCATGCCCGCCCCGTCAGCAGCCCGAACGGCCGGGTCCGCCCCCACGGTACGAGCGGCTCCCCGGCATCCGTCAGCCGTGCGGCCAGCGCCGGCCGGGCCCGTACGGCGTCCACGAGCCCGGGACCCCGCTCCACCAGGCCGTCGTACACCTCGACCCCCGTCCAGTCCAGTTGCCGGCAGACCAGCTCCGTCCAGCCGGCGGGCACCGCCCGGGGCAGCACCAGTGCGGACGGGTAGGGGCTGTAGAAGGCGGCCAGGCAGGAGTAGTGGTGTGCAGCCGACTGCTCGCGGTCCAGCGAGGAGTCGCCGAACTGCGCGTTGAACTCGGCGACGTTGCCCACGTGCACGGCCCGCCCGCCGCCGGTCCAGGCCCGGGCCCAGTCGGCCAGCGGGGCCGGGGCGGCCTCGAACCGCACCAGGGAACCCGGCTGCCCGGTCGCCGCCGGGGCGGATCCGGCCGCGACCGCCACCGCTCCCATCGCCCGGTAGAAGCCCGCCGCGTGCGGGTCCGAGTCGATGACCAGCCTGCGCACCCCCAGGTCCACGGCCCGCCGCAGCACGTCGCGGTAGAGCAGCCGCCCCACGCCCCGCCCGATGGCCGACGGTTCGACGAAGAGCAGCCCCAACCTCGCCAGCGGGGCGGCGCCTTCCAGGGAGGCGAGCCCGAGGACCGCCCCTTGCGGATCCTCGGCGACCACGATCCGGCGCGCGGCCACCTCGTCGGGCCGGATCCGCAGTTCCGGGGCGCAGGCGGCCAGGAATCCACGGTCGTACCCCCAGCGCGCCTTCGACCGCATCACCAAAGCGGTCAGGGCCTCCGCCTCAGCCGCCCGCGCGGCCCTGACCTCTGCCATTCGCCGACCTCCCCATGGTCCGCCGGAAGGGCGTGCGATAGATTCGGCCTCCCCACGGCACGTATTTTCACACCCATCGGAGACGGGCTTCTCAATGAGCGACATCATCAACGGACTTGGCCGCACCGGCGCCTACGGTGCCCTGGGCCTGGTGCTGCTGATTCTCGGCATCGTCCTGGTGGACGTGCTGACGCCCGGGAAGCTCCCGAAGCTGATCTGGGAGGAGCGCAACCGCAATGCGGCCCTCTTCCTCAGCTCGGCCCTCCTTGGTGTCGGCGGCATCGTCTTCACGTCGATCTGGACCACCTACGACGACTTCGGCAAGGGCCTGGCGGCGACGGCGGCCTTCGGCCTCCTCGGTCTGCTCCTGATGGCCGTGGCCTTCCTGGTGCTCGACCTGGTGACGCCGGGCAAGCTCGGCACCATCGTCGTCGATCCTGAGCCCCACCCTGCGGTGTGGGTCTCCGCCGCCTGCAACCTCGCCGTCGCCGCGATCGTCGCCGCCTCGATCGCCTGACGCGGGAGCAGTCGAACGCGCAGAGAGCGCCGCTCCGTCAGGGGAGCGGCGGTCGCTGCGTACCGGTACCGGCACCCCCGGCCCGGTCTCGCCGCGCGGACACCCTTCCGGTCACAGCAGTAGGCCAGCCCCAGCGCGAACAGTCCGAAGCCCGCCGCCAGCAGTCCCGCCACCGTACGCCGCGCCGCGCTCGGCGGCCGGCCCGGCGCCGGCGGCGCCTCGAACCGCCGCGCGTACCGGGCGATCGCCACCAGCAGCGCCGCGAACACCGGCATCCACGCCATCCGCGCCGCGATCCAGCCCGGACTGTCCGGCGCCGCGGTGAGCCCGGCCACACCACCCGCGAACGACGCCGGCACGGCAGCCGCCAGCATCGCCGTCTGGTGCCAGCACAGGATCGTCATCGCACACAGGTTGACCACCACCACCGGGGCCCACAGGGCGGGCCGGGCCAGCAGCCGGGCCAGCCGGTCGCGCAGCAGGATCGCCGCACCCGACTGCGCCGAGGCCAGGGCGAGCACGAGCAGCGACGGCGGGTGCGAGTTGGTCCGGGCCGCACCCGGCACCCCCACCATCGACGCCGGATAGTGGAAGACCGCCAGCAGCACCGCGAACAGCAGCACCCCGCCGACCAGCAGCAGCCGGGCCTCGCGGCGCCCGATCCGCCGCTCGCCCCAGGCAACGCCCAGCTGGTACGCGAACAGCCAGCCCGGCAGGACGTTCAGCACCGGCAGCCACGACGGCACGGACTGCGCGGTCGGGCCGTAGCGCAGGAGGTCCACCACCGCGACCGAGACCAGCATCGGCGCCGCCGCCCAGCCTCCGAGCCGCTGCGCGGCCCGCGCACAGTACGGGGTCAGTGCGGTGACCACCACGTACACGGCGACGAACCACAGCGGTTGGACGACCAGCGTCGCGCCGGTCCGCAGCGTCGCCTCCGGCACCCCGGCCGCGTACAGCACCGGCGCGGCCAGTCCCCACACCGCGGTGACGCCGAGCACCGGCCGCCCCAGGCGGACGATCCGGCCCTTCAGCCAGGCGCCCGTCGACCCCGAACGGCGCCGGTGGGAGAGCACCGAGGCGTACCCGCCGACGAGGAAGAAGACTCCCAGCATCTGCAGCAGCCAGCTCGCCGGTGCCAGTTCGCCGAAGGACGACAGCGGACTGGAGTTGTGCAGAGCGCCGTCGGCGTCGAGGGTGAAGCCGCCGAGCATCCAGTGGCCGGTCGGTACGGCCAGCAGCGCCAGGGCGCGCAGCCCGTCGACCGCCCGGTCGCGGTGGGCCGGGGTCCGCCGGTCGATCCGCCCGACGGTCCGGCGCAGGGGTGCCAGGACCGTGGCCGGGCTCATCGCGGCTCTCATCGGGCCTCCCCCTTGGCGATCGCCGCGAACGCCGCGAGGGACTGCGTGCCGGGCGCGAAGTAGCCCGCGTGGCCCCGCACATCGGCCGCGGGTACCCGGCGCGCGCCGAAGGCCGCGGAGGTCGGGTCCGCGCCGTGGCCGATCCCGGCGAGGCTGACGTTCGGAACATCCGCGATCCAGTCCGAGGGCCCCCGGGCCGCCCAGACACGGGCGCCGGTGTGCAGGGCGTCCGCGGTGTCCGCCCGCATGCCCGGAGAACCGAAGGCGACGAGGTCGGTCGCGTCGGTGTGCCGGGCTGCCAGTCCGCAGACCACCGAGCCGTAGCTGTGGCAGAACAGCACCGGGTCGGGTGCGCCGACCGCGTCGAGCCCCGCGGTGAAGCGGGTCAGGCGGCTCGCCCCGGCCGCGGCCAGCCGTCCGCCGGCGGCGTCGAGGCCGACGCCGACCGGAGTGGTGTACCCCGTCCACGCGACGACGGCCACCGAACCGCCGGGCGCGGCCCCCTCGGTCGCCGCGCGCAGCGCCCGGGCCATTCCGGCCGGGCCGGTGTGCGGCGCGCGCCGGGCGTCGTAGGAAGCGGCGTCGTTGTCGTTGCCGGGCACGATCACCGACACGTGCGCGGCGTGTTCCAGATCTCCGAAGACCTCGGCGACCTGCCCCCGGCCGCGCGGGTCGAAGGCCAGGATCTGCCGGTCGGGCGCGGCCAGGGACGCGTACCGCGCATCACCCGTGGCGGCCGCGGCGATGCGGTTGGCCTCGTACCGCAGGGGCACCGGAGCCCCGTCGAGATTGCCGACCACCAGCGGATGGGACCGTACGAGCGCCGTGCGCGCCGCCGCGTCGAGCCCTGCGAAGAACCGGGCCACCTCGTGCGGCGTCGCCGTCGCCGGATCGGGCAGCGCCCGGCCGTAGGCCGTGTCGGCACGCCAGGCGGCGCTGCCCGGCGGCGGCCCGGTGACCGCCGACTGGCTGTCGCCCGAGGCCCAACCGGCCGTCCCCCCGGCGGCGGCCACTGCCAGCGCGGCCGTGACCAGTGTCCTTCCCAAGCGGCGCATGCCCCTTCTCCTCTCCTCGTGACGAGGGCGAAGGTAGGAAGACGGCACCTGCGGGCACGTCCGACCGTGGAGCCAAGCCGGATGTCATACCCCGGTAGGGGGTGGAGGAGGACGCGGCCTCGCGCGGACCCGCCGCGGGCCGATGCCCGGCGGACGTCCCGTCCGCTCCGCGCGCCGGGCTGCCCGTCGGCTCAGGCCGAGCCGCCCGGCCGCACCAGGCCCGCCTCGTAGGCGAAGATCACCGCCTGGGCTCGGTCCCGCAGGTCGAGCTTGGCCAGCACCCGCCCGATGTGCGTCTTCACCGTCTGCTCCGCCAGGACCAGGTGACCGGCGATCTCCTGGTTCGACAGCCCCCGCGCGATCAGCTCCAGCACCTCGGTCTCGCGCGGGGTCAGACCGTTGAGCCGTAGCGCCGGGTCCCTGCGCGGCGCGGGCCGCTGCCGGACGAAGTCCGCGATAAGCCGCCGGGTCACCGAGGGCGCCAGAAGTGCCTCGCCCGACGCCACGACGCGTACCGCCGCGATCAGATCGGCCGGCGGGGCGTCCTTCAGCAGGAAGCCCGAGGCCCCGGCGCGCAAGGCCTCGTACACGTAGTCGTCGATGTCGAAGGTGGTCAGCATCAGCACCCGCGGCCGGTGCACCACCCGGGCGGCGGTTCGAGGATCTCCCTGGCCGCCGTCAGTCCGTCCATCTCCGGCATCCGTACGTCCATCAACACCACGTCGGGATGCATGGAGCGGGACACCTGCACCCCCTGCCGGCCGTCCGGGGGCCTCGCCCACCACGTCGATGTCGGCCTGCGCGGACAGCAGCGCGGCAAATCCCGCCCGCACCATGGCCTGGTCGTCGACGATGACCACGCGGATGGTCAACTGCGCTCCTCGTACGTCTCGTTCGCTTCGCACGCCGCGGCGTTCCCGTCACCGCCGCGCACCGGCAGGCGCGCGGCGACCCGGAAGCCCCCGTCGGGCAGTGGCCCGGTGTCCAGCGTCCCCCCGGTCAACCGTACGCGCTCCCGCATCCCCACCAGACCGTGCCCCGTGCCCGGACCCCGCGGCTCCACCAGCGCCTCCCGGTCCGCCGGCCCGTTGACGACGAGCACCAGCACTTCGTCCTCGTCGGCCGTGACCGAGACCCGGGTCGGTGCGCCCGGCGCGTGGCGCACCACGTTGGCGAGTGCCTCCTGCACGATCCGGTACGCCGACAGGTCCACCGCGGGCGGGGCCGCCTGCGCCGCGCCGGCCGCCAGCGACAGTTCCACCGGCTGGCCCGCCCGTACGGTGGCCTCCACCAGCTGCTGGAGCCGGCCGATCCCCGGCTGCGGAGCCCGCTCGCCGGCGGCGGCGCCGTCGCCTCCACCGGGGCCGTCCGCGGGACCCGCCCCGTCGGGGGCCCGCAGGACGCTCAGCAGCCGGCGCATCTCCGCGAGCGATTCCCGCGCGCCGGCCGCGATCGCGGCGAACTCCTGCTGCACCGGTTCCGGCATGCCCGGCAGCCGGTAGGGCGCCGAATCGGCCTGCACAGTGATCACCGACATGTGGTGGGCCACGACGTCGTGCAACTCGCGTGCGATCCGCGCGCGTTCTTCCAGCAGGGTGCGCCGGGACCGTTCGGCCTCGCTGATGACCTCCTGCTCGGCGATCCGCCGGCGCGCGTCGCCCAGCCCGCGCAGGGCGCCCGCCAGCGCCAGCACGACACCGGCGAGCACCAAGAGCAGCGCTGCGCTGTTCATGGTGTGCCGGGGCTGGAAGAAGCCCAGCACCGCACCGACGACGCCCGTCGCCAGCCACACCCCGACCAGGGTCCGGACGGACTCGCGCAGCCCCAGGCAGGCCATCAGCACGAGGTAGCCGACGATGGCCATCGGCGTCCACGGCCAGGGGTGTCCGGCCACCTCGTCGGCCAGGGCCAGCGGGACCGCACCGGCGGTGTCCGCCACCAGGACGAGCAGCCAGGCGGGCAGCGCCCGGGTCACCGCGAGAAGCAGCGGCACCGTCTGCGCCACTGCGAACGCGCCCGCCCAACCCCCGTTCATGCCGTAGTCGTTGGTGAGCACCGATATGGTCGTCGGCAGCAGCGCGACCACGAAGACCCCGGTCACGAGGTAGGGGAGCGCGCGCTGCCAGGCCTTGGGAGCCCGTGCGAACAGCGGCGGGGTCGGAGCGGCGCCGGCGCGCAGGGCCTCGCTGATTCGGGTCCGGGCGCCGGGCCCCCACGGGTCGGCGGTGCGGGCGGGCGCCCCTGCCGGGGGGTGGCTTCCGGTCCGTTCGCGGGCTCTGTCGCTCATGATCGCACCAGCCTATGATCCGCCGGGCCCGCGAGGGCGCCGGGGTACGCTGCACCCGAGCCGATCATGGGGGAGATGTTGGCATGGGCGGGGCGGCCGCGCTGGAGAAACTGGTGCCGGTGCTGCTGGCCTTCGGCGGCGGAGTCCTCCTCGCGCGCCGCAGGGCCGTTCCGGCAGCGGCGTCCAAGGTCTTCTCCGACTACGCCTTCCTCTTCGCGGTGCCGTGCTATCTCTTCGGCAACATCTACACGAGCGACCTCGCCACCCTGTTCGACCGGCGGTCGATCGGCGGCTACGCAGCGGCCGCGACGATCGCCGCGGCGGCCGTCGCGCTGGCGGTGGTCGCCCGGGGGCTGCGGGAGCCCCGCGATGTGGCCTTGCGCGTGATGGCCGCAGTCCAGGTGAACACGGCCTACTTCGCCGTCCCCGTGTTCATCACCGTCTTCGGGACGGCCGCGCCGATCTTCCCGATCCTGCTCTTCCAGGTCTGCGTCCTGTCCCTGGTCGTCATCGCCCTCATGGAGCTGGGCCGGTCCGCCCCCGACGGGGCCGGACCGGGCCGGCGGCTGTACCGGGCCGCCGGCACCTCGCTCACCACCCCGCTGGTCCTCGCCTGCAACACGGGCATCCTGCTCAACCTGTTGTCGGTGCGGGTTCCGGCCGTGCTGCTCGACGGAGCCGCCTTCGTCGGCAACAGCGCCTCGCCGGTGGCCCTGTTCGCCCTCGGTCTGCACCTCGGCGGGGTCGGTCTCCGCCTGCGGGGCACCACGCGCGAGGAACTGGCCCTGATCGGCTTCAAGTGCCTGGCGTTCCCCCTGCTGACGTGGGCGGTCTGCGGGCCGGTCTTCGGTGTGCGGGGCGACTGGCTGGCGTACCTGGTTCTGATCGCCGCGATGCCGACCCAGCAGAACCTGTTCATCTTCGCCCAGCGCTACGGCGTGGGCGTCGACCTCGCCGCCTCGGTCGTGATCAAGACCTCGCTCGTGTCGCTGGTGCTGCTGCCCCTCTGGCTGCGGACGTTCGCCTTCTGAGCGGCCCGCGGTACGAACGGCACCGGTGTTCACGTACCCCCGGGCGGGACCGGCTCGTTGATCCGGCATGGAACTGCCGACCATCGCGGCGCCGGGCGTCGGGGAACGGGCCGACGCCGCGGCCGATGCCGCCTGCCACCTCTACGACAGCGTCGCGCCCTGGGGGTCCGGCGCGCCCGGCGGGTGGAGCCGGACCGCGGCCGAGGACGCCGCCGAGGCGATCGAGACCACCGCGTACGCCCTCGCGTCCGCCGCGCCGGGCGCCGAGGTGGTCCTCGCACCCGTCCACGCGGCCTTGGCCGACCTGCGCCGCCGGCTCGGCCTGGCGCCCGCCGAGCCGCTGACCGGCGACGGGCTGCCGGCGACCCCGCGTTCGGTCGGCAACCCGCGGCGGACGCGGTGGGTACGGGCCCTCACCGCGCCTTCGCCCCGGCAACCGCCTTCTCGTACAACTTCCTGATGTCCGTGCCGAAGGAGGAGCTGTATGACACGTCGGGCGTGTTCCCGCCCGTCTTCCAGCCGCCGATGACGCCGACCACGTCGCCGGTTCCGGTGCGGTCGTTCAGCCGCAGCAGGAAGGGGCCGCCGCTGGTGCCGCCGGGGTAGCCGGTGCAGGCGATCCGCAGGAACGAGCCCGGGATCCGGGCGTCGGTGCTGGTGTACTTCGTCGTCCGGTTCACGCACCGGCGCGGCCGGGCGGCGGTGGACGGGTGCCCGATGAGCGTGACCCGCGCGTGGGTGAAGCCCGCACCGGTGACCAGTCGGTTGCCGCCGACCACGTCCTGCACCCGCCGCCCCTTCGGACCTGGCCCGACCTGGGCGAAGGCCACGTCGAGCGCGGCCGCGCGGTTGACGCCCTGGGTGCGGTAGCGCTGGTCGATCCAGATCTTGGAGCGCCCCGCCGCCGTGCGCACGACCGGGAACATGCCGAAGGGCCGCGGCGTGGCCCGCGTGTACCGCGGGACGAAGGCCACCTGCCGGGTGTCGGCCCCGAGCAGGCAGTGCGCGGCGCTGATGACCAGATTGCGGCCGGGGGAGGCGACCACGCTCGCGGTGCAGAAGTAGGAGCCGCCGCCCTTCACGAGGAACATCCGGCCGACGACCGGAAGACCGCCGAAGTCCTGCCCGACACCGGGGCCGGCGGCGGGGATCCGGGGCTGGGCCGGTCCGGCGGGAGGGGGAGCGGGTGCCGGGAGGGGGACCGGCGCGGTGGGGGAGGGCGGCGGCGTCTCCGGCCGCGTTCCCGCCGGTCCCGCCGGTCCCGCCGGTGGGACCGGTGGGACCGGCGGGACCGGAAGCGGCGGCGCAGGTGCCCCGGGTGGGGCGGGCGACGGCGGTACGACGGGGGGCCCCGGTGCCACGGCCGCCTCCGGCGCAACGGGCGGCAGGGGGCGGGCCACCGCCATCCGCTCGGGCGTCCAGAAGGACTCCGCGTCGTGCGCGCTCCAGCGGCCCGGGGCCACCGCGGCGGCGACCTCCGCCCCGGCCACGGGCAGCGGCCCCGCGGACACCAGCAGGGCGGCCGCGGCCGCGGTCACCGTCAACGTACGTCGCATGCCGGACACTCCCTAAACGGCCTGGGGGAAACGGAAGAGCCGGTCCGGATCGTGGGTACGCCGGACCTCCTCCAGCCGGGCGAGGTTCGAGCCGTAGTAGGCCTCGCGCCAGCCACTGAGCTTCGGGTCGATGTAGTTCTGGTAGGCGCGGCCGCTCGCCCACGGGCGGAGGTCCTGCCACAGCCCGTCGAGCCAGGCCTCGTGCCGGGCCGTGTCGGAGGCGGAAGCGGATTCCGGCCAGTAGACGAGGTACTGGGCGAGGAAGGCGCTGTCGCGGTGCGCGAAGGCGGTGTCGCCGACCGCGACCCGGTTCACGGCGCCGCCGCAGACCCCGTCGAGCTGGACCACGCCGAGCCCGCCGCGAGGAGCGTCGGCCCCGTATCGCCGGACGGCGTCCAGGACCGCGCCGATCGCCGCGTCCGGCAGACCCGCGCCGTCCCAGAAGTCGGAGCGGGCGGCGTACGAGTCCCTGCCGAGGCGCCCCCGGGGATCCCGACCGGGCAGGATGCCGGGCAGCCGGCACTCCGGAGCGCTCAGGTCCAGGCACCCGGACATGGCCCGCAGGGTGTCCCCGTGGCTGCGTACGACGATCCAGCTGTCCTGCGGCACCGCGCCCACCAGGTCGGACAGCCGCGTCAACTGACGTTCCAGTTCCTGGCGTCCGTCGAGGCACACCACCCGGACGGAGGGCGCCACCGCGGTGGCGCCGCGCGGCCCGGACGCCGGCCCGGGTCCGGGTGCGGACCCGGACCCTGCCTCGACCGTGAACTCCACCTGGCTCCAGAACGGGTCCGGCAGACCGCCCAGCCAGCGCTGCCAGCCGCGCAGGACGTCCGCGGAAGCGGCGGCGGGCCAGTGCAGTTCCGCGAAGGCGCAGTCGCCGGCGGGGTGGGTGCGGAAGCGGAACTCGGTCACCACGGCGAAGTTGCCACCGCCACCGCCGCGCAGCGCCCAGAACAGGTCCGGATCCCGGTCCGCCGCGACCTCGCGGACGGTCCCGTCGGCGGTCACCACCCGCGCCCCGGTCAGCCGGTCCGCGGTGGTCCCGTACGCCCGGGAGGCCAGGCCGAGGCCACCGCCGAGCGTGAGCCCGGCGATGCCGACGGACGGGCATAGCCCGGCCGGCACGGCCCGCCCCCGGGCGGCGAGGGCGGTGTGCACGTCGCCGAGCCGGGCGCCCGCCCCGATCCGTACGCGGTCCCCCTCGACGCTCACCGCGGCCATCGCTCCGGTGTCGACGACCAGGGCGCCGGTTCGGGCGGACCAGCCGGCGTAGCTGTGCCCGCCGCCGCGCGGTACCACGGGCACGGCCGAGCGCCGGGCGAAGTCCAGGCAGACGGCGACGTCCCCGGCGTGCGCGGGATAGGCCACCGCGGCCGGCGCGACGGTGTCGTAGCGGGGCTGGAACAGCCGCCGGGCCTCCGGGTAGTCGCGGTCCCCCGGAAGCACCAGCCGCCCGTCGATCCCGCGGGCCAGTGCGCCGAGGTCGGGGCCCCCGGCCGCCGCGCCGACGGTGGCGAGGACGGCCGCGGCCGCACCGCCGAGGACCCGGCGCCGAGGGAGGCTCATGCCTCCTTCCTGCCACCGTCCACCCGGATCCCGGTGCAGGCGGGTCCCACGCGCACCGCGCTGACCCCCGAACGGCGCATCGCGGAGGCGGTTTCCACTCGTCGGGCCCGCGGCCCGGATCGCGCTCGCATGAACGCCCGAACCGACCCCCGCCCGGCGAACCCGCCGCCGTAGGCTGCCCCCCATGAGTCTTGTGGACCTCACAGCGCACGCCGAAGAGTTCAACGCCGACCCGTACCCCTTCTACGAGGCCCTGCGCGCCGCCGGCCCCGTCCACCGGCTGGTGCTGGGCGGTGAACGCGCCTGGTTGGTCGTCGGCCACGAAGAGGCCAGAGAGGCCCTGAACCACCCGGCCCTGTCGAAGAACTGGCTCGGATCCGAGCTGATCGAGGTCACGCAGGTCCCCGCCGTCGCCACCAACATGCTGGACACGGACCCGCCGCACCACACCCGGCTGCGGCGTCTGGTGGCCCGCGAGTTCACCGCCCGCCGGGTCGAGTCCCTGCGGCCCCGGGTCCAACAGATCACCGACGGGCTGCTGGACGCGATGGAGGCCCTGCCCGGACGCCGGGCCGACCTGATCGCCTCCTTCGCCGTACCGCTGCCGATGACCGTCATCTGCGAGCTGCTGGGCGTCCCCAACCTGGACCGCGCCCGTTTCCGCTACTGGTCGGGCGAGATCGTCGCCCCGCTCGACGGCGCCGGCGCGGACCCCCGCGTCCTTGAGGAGATGACCGCCTACCTCTTCGAACTCGTGGCGGCCAAGGCCCAGGAGCCGGGCGAGGACCTGCTCAGCGCCCTGATCCGGACCCGCGACAAGGACGGCGATCAGCTCTCCCCGGACGAGCTCATCGGAATGGCCTTCCTGCTGTTGGTCGCGGGCCACGAGACCACCGTCAACCTGATCGGCAACGGGGTGCGGGCCCTGCTCGCACATCCCGGGCAGCTCGCCGCGCTCCGTGCCGACCCGGACGGGCTGATCGGCAGCGCGGTGGAGGAGATGCTGCGCTACGACGGGCCGGTGCAGCATGCCACGTACCGGTTCGCCGACACCGATCTGGAGCTCGGTGGCGTTTCCATCCCGGCCGGATCCTCCGTCATGGTCGCCCTCGCCGCCGCCGACCGAGATCCGGCGCGGTTCACCGCGCCGGGGCTGCCCGGACCGGAGGTGTTCGACATCCGGCGCACCGGCCAGGGCCACCTGGCCTTCGGCCACGGCATCCACCACTGCCTCGGCGCACCGCTCGCCCGGTTGGAGGGCCGTATCGCGATCCGCTCGCTGCTGGAACGTTTCCCCGGCCTGGCCGAGGACCCGGAGGCCGGACCGCGCGACTGGCTCCCGGGCACCCTGATGCGTGGCGTGACACGGTTGCCCCTGTGCTGGTGACCCGGCGCCTGGATCGGTCCGGGGCGGCGGACCGTGTCGGCACCCGGTCGTGCCCGAGGGGTGCAGGGCGTCAGGGAGCCGGCGTTCAGAGGGGGTGCGGGGCGTCAGGGAGCCGGTGGCCCGAGGGGCGGCAGGCGGCGCTGGAGCAGGCAGAACTCGTTGCCTTCGGGGTCGGCCAGGACGTGCCAGTTCTCCGTGCCGTCCTGGCCGATGTCGACGGGCCGGGCACCGAGGGCGAGTAGCCGTTCCAGCTCTGCGGCCGGGTCCCGGTCAGTGGCGTTGACGTCGATGTGCAGTGGGAGCTTGCCGGTCCGCGGATCGTCGCTCGGGCTGAGGACGAGCGTGGGCTGCGGGCCGCCGAACCCGGCGCCGGGCGGCCCGATCTCGATGCTCCCGTCGTCCTCGCGGCCGAGCTCGACGTAACCGAGGACCTTGCCCCAGAACTCGGCGAGCCGCTCGGGCTCGGTACAGTCCAGGACCAGCTCACTGATGCGGCATGCCATGCCGGGCAGTGTACGGAGCCGCCCCGCCGATCGCCGAGGGCCGGACCGGCCGGGCTGCCGGGCGGGTGGACAGGTGACCACCGGTCCGCCTCGAAGCGTCCTGTGGCCGCGGTTCCGACCGACCGGCAGCGGTGCGCGATCAGGGGCGTCAGCCCCGGCGGCGGGCCGTCGGTCGCCGACCGGCGAGGCCTGCGGCCGGGGGTGGTCCGGGGGTCCCGGACGGGTCCGCGTGCCGGGCGGAAGCGGCGGTCGGCTCCGCGCCCGTCCGTCCCTTGCGGGCCAGCAGGAAGGCCTGCGGGGAGGTTTCGCAGGGGGTCGGTTCGCGGAGGAGGCGGGCGACCTCTGCTAGGCCGGCCCCGGACAGCAGGGCGGCGATGCGGTCCGGCGGTATCCGGTACACGTCCAGGCCGACGGGGTCCCCGGCCGTGCGTTGCGGCCGGGACCGCTCGTCGCCCGGCTCGAAGGCGATCAGGGCGTGACCGCCCGGCGCCAGCACGCGCGCGAATTCCGAGAAAACCGAGGGCAGTTCCGTGGGCGGCGTATGCACCGTGGAATACCAGGCGACGACCCCGCCGAGCACCCCGTCGGCGATGTCCAGCGCGGCCATCGACCCCACCTCGAACCGCAGCCCCGGATACGTCCGGCGGGCCACCGCCACCATCGCCGGGGACAGGTCCACGCCGAAGGCACGCACCCCGATGCCGTCCAGATGTGCCGTCACCCGCCCCGGACCGCAGCCCAGGTCGGCGACCGCGCGGCCAGCCCCGCCGTCCTCGCCGCGCACGCACGCGGCGAATGCGGCCAGCATGGCTCTGTCCAGCGGCTTCCCGGCCAGTTCCGTGCGGTGTCGCCGCGCGTGGTCGACGGCGACGGCGTCGTAGTACGCCCGTACGGAGTGCAAGTACGAGGAAGCTGTCATGCCCCTGAACAGTAGCCCGCCCGGGGCCCCGGATCATCCTCCGCTCAGCGGATTGGGCAATTCCGCCCACTGGTCGCCCGGGACGTCCGGGCTCAGCCGCATGAGGGTGAGGGCCTTGGTGGGCAGCAGGCCCGTGAGCAGGGCCTCGGTGTCGGAGGTGGCCGGCAGGCCGGCCACCTCCGCGAGCACCTCGGCGAAGGCTCCGGCCGAGCCCGCCGTGGCGCCGAGCGCCCCGGTCAACAGGGACCCGAAGAGCTTGCGGCGCAGCACGGCCACGTCGTCCGTCACCAGCCTGCCCGACAGCGGCGGCACCGGCAGTCCGTGCGCCCGCAGCCGGGCCGGGCTGATCCGGATGTCGGCGAGGTCGCGGTAGACCAGCCGCAGGGGCGCGCCCGTGGGGGACAGGACGACCAGGAGGTTCTGCCCGTGGGCCTCCAGCGCCACCCCCAGTTCCAGCACCTGCAGGCACACCGACAGCGCGAGGCGGGCGAACCGCGCCCGCCACGCCGCTGACCGGGCGGGCGGATAGCAGGCCAGGGCGGCCACCGGCAGCACGCGCTCACCGGCGGCGGCGTCCGCGTACAGCTCGGGCGGCTCGCGCAGCACGGCCGCGAGGTCAGGGCTGTGCGCGGTCGCCGCTCCCAGCGTGCGGGTGATGTGCAGCCGCCCGTCGAGCCGCTCGGCCAGCCCCTGCGCGAAGCCGGACACGGCCGCCGCCGTCTCGATGGAGTACACCGAGATGTCCCGGACGGAGGAGGTCAGCCGGGCACTCAGCGCGGTCTTCACGTGCGCGCCGCCGTCGGCGGGAGCCAGCGTGCGCAGCGCCATCAGCGGGTGGGCCGCGAAGCCGGACCGCACCCGCTCGCGCCCCACTACGTGCGCCGCCTGCCACGGATGTACCGGGACCAGGATCCGCCCGTCCTCCCGCAGCCGCTCCGGCCAGTTGCCGGTGACCAGACACTCCTCGGCCCGCACGGGGACCAGGCCGAGCTCCACCACCGGCCGGTGCTCGGGTGCGTAGGCCAGCTCCTCGGCGACCGAGAAGCCGGGCCGGGAACGGCAGTTGGGATGGTAGGGATGGCCGTCGACCACCCGCTGCTCCCACTCCCGGGTGCTCTGCGGCACAGAGTCCTGCCCGTCGGACGGCTGTCCGGCCCGGGAGAGGGCCAGGGAGGCCGTACTGGCGTCCAGCTCGGCAGCGAAGTCCTCCCCGTGCGGGATCCCGAGGGCTCGGACGAGCTGTCCGGCCCGGTGGTGGGCCGTGCCGTCCAGCAGCAGCTCCTCCACGTAGGGCCGTGTCGCGTACGGGTCCGGCGGCGGACCCTCCAGCCGGCCGCCCCCCGCCAGCAGCAGCGTCAGCCCGTCCGGCGCCCCCTTCCGGCCCGCGATCCAGGGCAGGGGCTCGAAGGCCAGGGCCCGCCACAGCCGGGTGAGCACGGCCGCCCGGGCGCCGCCCAGCGAGGCGGCGTAGGCGGGCACGAGCGCGGGCCGTACGGCGGCCAGTTCGGCGGCGACGGCTTCTTCGGCCGCGGAGGAGGGAAAGGGCATGCTGGGCTCCGCCTTCGGAATGGCGCTTCGAGTTTCGCTTCGAATGTCGCTTCACGGGATGATCAAGTAATCATTGCGGATACCGACGATCACGGCCGGTGGTCCCGCTCCGCGGACCTCCTGCCCACCGGATGGACCGAATGGAACCAGTGGACCTCAACGCCGCCGCAGACGCCTACGCCGCCACCCCGCTCCTGAACTGCCTGCTCCGCGAGGCGGCCGAGCCCGCGGGGCCGGACGGGCCCGCCGGCACGGCCGTCCACCGGCTGCGGGGCAGCGGGCGGCTGCTCCGCGTGCGTGGCGGCCGCCGCCCCGTGTGCCCCGAACTGCGCACGGCCAGCGGCTGGCACCCGCTCCGCCACACCGAACTGGTCAAACTCGTCTCCGACGAGCTCGGCCGATTCACGGGCGTCACCAACGACGAACTGCCGGTCGAGATCACCGACAGCCGCGACGCGCTCGCCGCGCTGCTCGCCGCCCGGGCCTGCGCGGAGCCCCCGGCCGACCCGTATCTGCTCTCGGAGCAGTCCCTGGTGATGGGCCACCCGCACCACCCCGCCCCCAAGGCCCGCGGCGGGGCGCCGGCCGGGAGCTGGCTGCCGTACGCACCCGAGGCGCACGCCCGCTTCCCGCTGGTCTTCCTGGGGCTGCGCGAGGACAGCTGCTGGGAGGAGGGGGGCGCGGCCGCGACCGGTGCGATCGACTCCCTCGCCGATCTCCTCGACGGGCCGCGCCCTCCCGCCGGCTACCGGTTGCTGCCCGCCCACCCCTGGCAGCTCCGCCTGGCGGGGGACCGGCCCGCGGTGCGCGAGGCGTTCGCCGACGGGCGGCTGCTGCCGCTCGGTGAGAGCCGGCGGCCGGCCTGGCCCACCGCGTCCATCCGGACCCTCCACGTTCCGGATCCGTCGGCGGACCTGTTCGTGAAGTTCAGCCTCGACGTGCGGATCACCAACGACGTGCGCCGGCTCTGGCGGCACGACCTGCTCAAGCTGCGCCGGACCGACGCGGCCGTGGAGGCCGGGTTCGCCGCACTGCGAGAGGCCGGCTCGGACGCCGCCTGGCTCGCCGACCGCGGATACCGCACCGCCGCCTTCGCCTTCGAGGAGCTCGCGGTCCTCGTACGCGACGGCCTGCGCGCCCACACCGTGCCCGGAGGCACCCCGCTGCTGGCCGCAGCGCTGGCGGAGGGCGGTCCCGGAAGCCCTCCGCCGGGTGCCGGCGACCCGCTGGCGTGGTGGCGGGCCTACCTGCGCCAGGTCGTGCCGCCGGTGCTCGAACTCTTCGCCCGGCACGGCGTCGTACTGGAGGCGCACCTGCAGAACACCCTGGTCGCGGTCGACGCGTCGGGCATGCCCGTGCAGGCCCTCTTCCGGGACGCCGAAGGAGTCAAACTCCTCCCGGACCTGTCGCGCGCGGACGCCTGGCAACGCCTGGTGTACTGCCTGGTGGTCAACAACCTGGCGGAGATCGCGGGGGCGCTCGCCGGCCGGTACCCGGACGTCTCACCGCTCCTGTGGCCCGCCGTACGGGAGGAACTGCTGCGCTACGAGGAACAGCGCGGGCTTCCCGAAATCGCCGCGCTCCTCACCGCCCCCGCGCTGCCCGCGAAGACCAACCTGCTGCTGCGCTGGACCCGCGCCGACGGGGCGGACGCCCGCTACCGCCCCCTGCCGAACCCCCTGCGTACCTAGGGTCTGTCCGTCGCCTCCGTCGCCGGGCGCGCGATCCGGGCGGGTCCGGCCGACGGCCCGCTCCCGGGCGCCGGGCGGTGAGGATAGGTTGGAGGGGTGATCGATTTCCGCCGGGGCGCCCCGGTCGCAGGCAGCCTCGACGTCGTCTGGCACGCGGGCTGGCCCTCCCCGAAGCACGACCCGGCTCCGGAGATCCAGGTCCACGCCTACTCCGAACACACGGTGATTCTGCGGCAGAACAAGTCCGTGCACTTCGAAGCTCCGTTCCTCTTCCTGCTCTTCGGCAACGAACGGGCCCTGCTCCTCGACACGGGCGCCTCCACCGACCCGGCCCACTTCCCCCTGCGGGACACCGTCGACCGGCTCGTCGCTGACTGGTTGGAGCGCCATCCGAGGCCGGGGTACTCGCTGGTGGTCGCCCACACCCACGGGCACGGCGACCACGTCGCGGCGGACGGGCAGTTCACGGACCGGCCGCGCACCACGCTGGTGGGCCCCCGGCTGGCCGAGGTCACGGCCGCTTTCGGTCTCACCGACTGGCCCCACCGCACCGGGACGTTGGACCTGGGAGGTCGGGTCCTCGACCTGATCCCCGGCCCCGGCCACCACCGGGCCGCCCTGGTCTTCCACGACCGCCACACCGGCCTCCTGCTGACGGGCGACTCCCTCTACCCCGGGCGGCTCTACATCGAGGACCGGGAGGCCTACTCGGCCACCGTGGACCGGCTGCTGGACTTCTGCTCCACCCGGCCGGTCCGCCACGTCCTCGGCTGTCACATCGAGATGACCGCCACGCCGGGCGAGGACTATCCCCGGGGCACCACGTACCAGCCGGACGAGCCGCCGCTCCAGCTCACCGCGGACCATCTGCGCGCCCTGCGCAGGGCCCTCGACGAGACGGCGGACCGCCGCGGCACGCACCCCTGCGGGGACTTCGTCCTCGTCTACCGCGACTGACGCTCGGGTCGGGCGGCGCGGGGTCGGGAACCGGCCAAGGTGGGCGACGTGCCCGATCCCCTCTCACTCAAAGGTATAGACCAATGCTAGGTTGGTCGGGCAGACCGCGCAGTCCTTGACCGCCCGTCAGAGGAGAAGCCATGCCCTCCCCTTCACGGGGCGGCGGCCCGGCCGCCGTGCCCAAGTACCAGCGGATCGCCGCAGCGCTGCGCCGCGATCTCGACCGAGCCGCGCGCACCCCCGGCGGAAGGCTGCCCTCGGAGCGCAGCCTGGCCGCCCGCTACCAGGTCAACCGGCAGACCATCAGGGCCGCGCTGCAGCACCTGCGCGAAGGCGGACTGGTCGTGACCGGGCGCCGCGGCTCCCGCCCCGCCGTCACGGCCGAGGTCCTCCCCACGGCGGCCGATCCGGTGGACTTCGGGCCCGCGTCCCCCGCGCCCGGCCCCACTCGGAGCTGGGTCACGGTGGTCACCGTCCCGCCGTCGATCGCCGTGCCGCTCGGCATGTCCGGCGGGGAGCGCACCCTGGTCCATCACCGGCGGGAGCAGGGCCGGGCGGGGGAGACCCTCCGGCACGCCGTCACCTACTTCAGCCCGGACGCCGTCGCGCGCACCCCCGAACTGGCCGCCTGCCGCAACCGGGCGGAGCACTCCCGCGACGCGGACCCGGCTCCTCTCCGGGGCTGGCTGGAGCGGGTCTCGGCGGCCGGGCGGGTCGCCGAGACCATCACCATGACCCGCACGGTCCACCCGCCGGCCCCGGGCCCCGCCTGCGGCCTGACCGTACGCCGTACTGTCCAGGATCCTTCCGGCAGGCTGCTGGCCGTGACCGACCTGGCCTTCCCCACCTGGGACCACCTGACCTTCCATCGCGACCGCCGCCACCCCGCCGTTGCCGGATTCCGCGTCCTGTAGTCCGGCCGCCCGGCCGAGGCGGCGCGGTCGCTATCCGGCCGGGCCGCCGCGCTCAGGGCACCAAGGCGCGTTCGGGCGTCCCGGTCTCCGATGCCGGCTCGGCCGCCGCCGGCCGGGGCTTCGCGGGCCACCACAGAGACCGGCCCAGGAGCACCGCGCACGCCGGGACCAGCACGATCGACAGGACGAAGGCGGAGAGCAGGATCCCGAGGGCCGTCGCGAAGCCGATCTGCTGGGTGGCCGCGACCGGATTGACCGCGAGGCTGCCGAAGGAGGCGGCCAGTACCACCCCGGCCGTCGCGACGGCGGGCGCGGTGTGCCGCACCGCCCGAGCCACCGCCTCCCGGGCCGGACCGGGCCGCTCCATCTCCTCCCGGATCCGGTCGGTCACCAGGATGTTGTAGTCGGTGCCCAGCGCGACCACGAACAGGAACAGCACCAGTGGCAGCGTGAAGGCCACACCCGGCTGGTCCAGCCCGTGCTGGAAGACGAGCGCCGCGGCACCCAGCGTCGCAGCGAATCCCAGACCCACCGCCAGCATCAGGATCAGCGGGGCGAGGAGGCTGCGCAGCAGCAGGAAGAGGATGAGCGCGATCAGGGCCGCCGCGACCGGGAACACCAGCCGCAGGTCCCGGTCCACGGCCGCCGACACGTCGGCGAACACCGCCGCGGTGCCGCCCACGTGGGCCTCGGTGCCGTCCGGCCGGTGCGCGGAGACCGCGTCGCGAACCGTGCCCGATGCCAGGTCGCGGGCCTCCTGGCCGTGCGGGTCGACGTTCGGGAACAGGTCGAGGCGGGCTGCCCGACGGTCCTCGCTGAGCACCGTCGGGGCGACCTGCCCCACCCCCTCCAGCCGGGACAGTGCGCCGGACAGACCCTCGACCCGGCCGACGGTCAGCGGTGCGCCGTCCGACGTCGTGACGTAGACGCTGATCGGGTCCGACACCCCGGCCGGCATCGCCCGGGAGATCTCGGCCGCGGTGGCCGCGGCGGCCGTCGGCTCACCGCCCGCGTCACCCGACCCGTAGTCCATCCGTATGCCGGCCATGCCGGCGGCGAGGGCGCCGAGCAGGAGGACGGAGGCGACGGCCGCCGTGAGGGGACGCCGGGCCAGCCAGGTGCCCAGCCGGGCGGCCGAGCCGCCGCGGGGCTCGCGCCGGTGGGCCTGGGACGGCCAGAACATCCTGCGCCCGGTGACCGCGAGCAGGGCCGGCATGAAGGTGAGACTCCCGAGCAGCATCACCAGCACGGACACGGCGATGGCCGGACCGAGCACCCGGAACTGTCCGAAGGAGGCCACTCCGAGCGTGGCGAACGCCGCGACGATGGTGAGCGCCGCCGAGGTCACCGCCGTACCCACGCGCCCGGACACCTCGGCCGCGGCGGCCTTGCCCGACTGCTCTGGCCTGCGGCGCAGCTGCTCGCGGAGGCGGAACAGCAGGAAGAGGAAGTAGTCGATGCCGATGCCCACCAGCACGACGTTGATGAGCTGAGGGGTGGACGGGTCGAGGGCGGTACCGGTCAGCATCGCGACACCGACTACCGTGCCCGTCGCGGCGCCGCCGATGACGGACACGGCGATCAGCGGGAGCAGCGCGGCGAGCACGCCGCGGAACACCAGGATGTGCAGCAGGACGATCACACCGAGCATCACGACGCCGATCACCCGGGCCCGGCTCTCCTCGGCGTCGACGCCGTCGACGGCCGAGGCGAGCCCGCCCGTGAAGCCGGTCCGGAACCCGGCCTCCGCGAATCCGGCCCGTGACTGCTCGCGAAAGGCCCGGTAGGTGTCCTGGACTCCTGGGTCCATGGGGTTGCCCTTCAGCTCCACGGACAGGAGCCGGACGCTGCGGTCGGGAGCCGTCACGAGTCCGGCGACCTCCGGGGTCTGCGAATGGTCCTGGGCGAACGGCATCTCCTTCTCGGGTGTGGGCATGACCACCCGGTGGCGTCCCTGCTCCGCGGCCTCCTCGTCGATGCGCCGCTCGTCGTCGGCGCTCAGCTGCGCCCCGTCCGGTCGAGCCACCAGCACGGTGAGCGTGTTGGCGTCCGGTTCCACCCCGAACCGCTCCTCGGCGACCTTCAGGGCCGCCGCCGAGTCGTAGGACGGAGGCAGGAAACTGCCGGTGCTGCTCTGGGTGGCGCGGAAGACGAACGCCTGGCCGGCGATGGCCAGGGCGATGCCGAGCACGGCCCAGAGGGCTATCACCTTCCACGGATTCCTCGTCGAGAACCCGGTCAGGGCGCGGATCACGGTACTCCTCAGGTTGCGGGCGGACCGGGGGCTCCCGGCCGGTCTCCAGACCATCAGGAGCGGGCGGCCGACACGTCGGCGCACGGGAGGAACCGCACCCGGGAGCAGGGTCCGGGGTCCGGCCCCGACCAGGACCACGGTCCTGGTCCGCGGCAGGCCCACGGGACGACGGCAGCGGTCCGCCGGGCTGCCAGAATGGAACGAGAGGAACCGGCACGAACCGCTCCCCGCACCGGTGGGAGGCCCGCCGGCGGGGAGGACCGGCAGGGATGGACACAGGCGCCGACAGGCTGCGCTGGACGCGCAACGACGCACTGGTGGCCCTCGGGGTCGCCGCGGTGGACCTGTTGGGCTTCTCGCTCGGCATCCGGACAGAGGGGGCGTCCGTGCCCGTTCCGGCCGTCTGCGCGCTGGTGGCGGCGGCCGTGTGCCTGCTCGCCCGCCGCAGCCGCCCGGTCGCCGTGCTCGCGGCGGTGCTGCTCCTGGGGGTCGTGCCCAACTTCGCCGTCCCGGATGCCGCACCGCACATCCCGCTCGGCCTCGCCGTTGCCCTGTACTCGGTGGTCCGGTTCAGCAGACCCGCGGTCGCCGCGTCGGCCGCCGTCCTCACCGTGCCGCTGGCCACGGTGGGCCAGGGCGGCCGGCTGGTACCGGCCGGCTGGACGCTCGTCGCCGGCGCTGCGGCCACGGCCCTGGTCGCCGGCGCTGCCCTGGTCGTCAACCGCTGGCATCGGGAGGCCGCAGCCGACCACGCCCGCCGGGCCGAGCGCGCGGTTGCCGAGGAACGCCGCCGGATCGCCCGCGAACTCCACGACATCGTCGCCCACCACATCACCGCCATGCAGCTGATGGCGGGCGGCGCCCGGGCCAATCTGGCACACGACACCGAGGCGGCCCGCGAGGCCCTCGTCAGCCTGGAGGACTCCGGCCGCACCGCCCTGCGCGAGATGCGCCAACTCCTCGACGTGCTGCGCGCCGGAGAGGAACCGGACGACACCCCTCCGGCGCCCCAGCCGGGCGCCGCCGACCTGGAGCGGATCGTCACCGAGTCACGGCTGGCGGGCACCGAGACGGAGTTCACCGTGGGCGGCACCGTGCGCCCGCTGCCGCCCAGCGTCGGCCTCACGGTCTTCCGCATCGTGCAGGAGGCGCTCACCAACACCCGCAAGCACGCCGATCAGGCCCGGGCCCGGGTGCGGCTGACCTACGGACGGGACGAGATCTGTGTGGAGGTGTGCGACGACGGGGCCGGTGTGTCCCCGCCGCCCGCCCGGCCCGCAGCGGCCACCGGGTACGGTCTGATCGGTATGCACGAACGCGTAGCACTCCAGGGCGGAACCCTGGAGGCGTCCGCACGGGACGGCGGCGGATTCCGGGTGGCGGCCTGCCTTCCGGCACCGTCGGGGCGGGGCGGCGAGGGCGGGGAGCCACACCGATGATCCGCGTGCTCATAGCCGACGACCAGCCGCTGGTCCGGCGGGGTCTCGCCCTGATCCTCGGCCCCGACCCCGAGATCGAGGTGGTCGGCGAGGCCGAGGACGGCGCCCAAGCCGTCACCCTCGCCGGGGAGCTGCGGCCCGACGTGGTGGTCATGGACATCCGGATGCCCGTCCTCGACGGCGTCCGGGCCACAACGGAGCTGGCACGGACCCTCCCCGACGTCCGCGTCCTGGCGCTCAGCACCTTCGACATGGACGAGTACGTCGTTTCCGCCCTGCGCGCGGGAGCGTACGGCTTCCTCCCGAAGGACGTCTCCCCGGAGGAACTCTCCGCCGCGGTCCGCACCGTGTACGACGGCGAGGCGGTCGTCGCACCCCGGCTGCTCACCCGGCTGCTCTCCGCCTACGTACGCACCCCCGCGCCGGCCCGCCCGGCCGCGGCCGCCGTGGCGTCCGTCCCACCCGGGATGACTCCGCGCGAACGGGAGATCTGGCGGCTCCTGGCCACCGGCCTCGACAATACGGAGATCGCCGCGGAACTGGACATCAGCGTTTCCACGGTCAAGAACCACATCACCGGCGTCTTCGGCAAGCTGGGCGTCCGCGACCGTGCTCAGGCGGTCATCGCGGCCTACGAATCGGGCCTGGTGGAGGCAGGTTGCGGGAGCGGTTGATCACCAAGTGCCCGCAAGAGGATCGGAATCCTCCTGGTGTCCCTACCTCTGACCAGCCGGAACACTGGATGATTCGCCCGTGCGGAGGAGGCCTCGGCCATGGCACAGTGCGATCAGCCCGCCCGCACGACCAGGGAGCCACCATGCGCGATCCGCACGTCACGCCGCTCGCGGCCGCCCCCGGCTGCCTGCCCGGGGCCGGTCCGCTGCCGTGCTGTCCGGTGTGTGGCGGAGTGCCGGAGCGCATCTCCTGGCGCCAGCGACCGGCACAGCCGGTACGGCTGGTCTTCGACCCCTGCGGTCACCACTGGAGCACCCCAGCTCCGCCCGTCCTCGCGGTCACCCCACCACGGGCGCACGGTCACGCCGACGCCGGCTGAGCCGACGGATGCGCGTGCCTCGTACCCGCCCGGGAGCACCTGAGCGACCCGGTCGCCGCCGACCGCGATGCCGGCCCTGGTGGAGTCGCGTTTCCAGGTGCTGCCGGACGCCGGACGGTGCGGGGGCACAGCCGGGCCGGGCGCGCCGGGCCCGACGGGGAAGGCCGCGGGGGAGCCCGCCGGGGCGGTCATGAGCTCCTGAGGACGACGAGCCGGCGGGTCGCGCGGGTCATGGCGACGTACCGGTCCACGGCTCCCTCGATCCCCTGGCCGAACCGATCCGGGTCGACGAGGACGACCAGGTCGAATTCGAGCCCCTTCGACAGCGACGGCGTCAGCGAACGGACGCGCGGGGTCGGCCGGAACGCCGGGTCGCCGATGACACAGGCGATCCCCCCGCGGTGCGTGCTGAGCCAGCTCTCCAGGAGCGGTTCCAGGTCGGTGACGGATCCGTGGACGACGGGGATGCCGCTGCTGCGGATGGACGTCGGTACGTTGGCATCGGGGAGCACGGCCCGGATGGCGGGCTCGGCCTCGGCCATGACCTCCTCCGGGGTGCGGTAGTTGATGCTCAGGGAGGCCACCGTGATCCGGTCGAAGCCGACGCGTTCGAGTCGATCCGTCCAGGACTCCGCGAACCCGTGCCGTGCCTGGGCCCGGTCGCCGACGACCGTGAAGCTCCGCGATGGGCAACGGGCCAGCAGCATCTGCCATTCGGCGTCGGTCAGCTCCTGCGCCTCGTCCACGACGACGTGCGCGAACGGGCCGGCCAGGAGGTCCGGTTCGGCACCGGGCAGCGCGCTCCGGTCGACCAGGGCCTCCTGGAGGTCGCGACCGTGCAGCATCCCCATCGCGCCCTCGCTCTCGTCGATCTCGACGTTCTGCAGCAGACTGTCGATGACGTCGGCCCTGCGTGCGCGCTCGGCGGCCGCGGCCGCCTCGTGCCGGCGCCGGCGCACGGATGCCTCCGCGTCCCCCAGCCGCTGCCGGGCCGCGTCCAGGAACGGCAGGTCGGACACCGTCCAGGCTTGGGCCTCCGCCCGCTGCAACCTGGCCACGTCCTCGGGCCCCAGCCAGGGCGCGCACCTGCGCAGGTAGGCCGGCACCGACCACAGGTCCCCGACGACGTCGGTCGCCTCCAGCATCGGCCACGCCCGGTTGAGGGCCCTGGTGAACTCCCTGTCCTGCAATAGGGACCGCCGCAGCAGCTCCGGCGGGACGTCGTGGCCCTCGCCGCCGTCCTCGTGCCGGGCCATGAGGACCGTGAGCAGTTCCTCCAGGATCTGCTCACGGGCCTCGTTGTGCGGGGTTCCCGGCTCCACCGCGTCGAACGCCGCCGCCCAGTCGTCCGCGCTCAGCCAGACGTCGGACCAGTGACTGGAGACGGTCATCCCCCGGGTCGGCGGTTCCTCGTGGACGCGGACGGCCGCGTCGATCGCCTTCACCAGGTCCGCCGAGGACTTGAGCCGGGCCACGGCCGGGTCGCGCTCTTCCGCCGCCCCGGCGCCCTCCGCCACCAGGTCGCGCAGCGTGCAGGTCTGTACGCCCTCTTCGCCGAGGCTGGGCAGCACGTCGGCGACGTAGGCCAGGTAGGGCTGGTGCGGGCCGACGAACAGGACGCCGCCGCGGCGGTGGCCGAGGCGGGGGTCGGAGTAGAGGAGATGGGCCGCGCGGTGCAGTGCGACGACGGTCTTGCCCGTACCGGGTCCGCCGTCGACGACGAGGGCGCCGCGGGAGCCCGCCCGGATGACGGCGTCCTGGTCGGCCTGGATGGTGGAGAGCACGTCGCGCATCCGGGGCGACCGGTCACCGCCCAGGCTGGCGATGAACGCGGACTGGTCGTCCAGAGCAGCGTGGCCCTCGAGCGCGTCGCTGCTGAACACCTCGTCCCAGTAGTCGCTGATCCGGCCACTGGTCCAGCGGTAGCGGCGGCGGCTCGCCAGCCCCATCGGGTCGGCGTGGGTCGCCGCGAAGAACGGCTCGGCCGCCGGGGCGCGCCAGTCGAGCAGCAGCCGGCGCCCCGCGCTGTCGGTGAGGCCGAGCCGCCCCACGTACACGGGCTCCCGGCCGTCGGCCGGGACGATGCGTCCCAGGCACAGGTCGAGTCCGAAGCGGCGCAGGGTGCGCAGGCGCGCGGTCAGGCGGTGGATCTCCGCGTCCCGGTCCATCGCCTCACGGCCGATGCGTCCGGGTGCCCTGCGTTCGGCGTCGAGGCGCGCGGAGAGTTCGGCGATGGACTGGGCGAGGCTCTCCGAAACGGCCGCGAAGTGCTGTTCGTCGCCGTCGGTCAGGGCCGGGTCGGCCTTGGGGGAGAGATGGTCGGGAAGGTCGAACGCGCTGCGGGTCCGCGGGGCGGCCGGAACCGGCTCGACGTCGCCGCACGATGGGTGAACCGGCAAGAACGCATGCACTTCGTGAATCTCCCATTTCTGCAGCTTCTGGTTTCGGTGCGCGATTTTGCCCCGCCGACGGGGCCTTGCCGCAAGCCCCCCGGTGCGCTATAAGTTGAGAGTGGCAAGGAGTGGGTTCACCTCCTTGACTCTTCTCGTCGACCTTCTCGTCCGCTCAGGACGCTTCCCGCAGCCCCGTCCGTCGCGCCTCGACGCCTGCCCACTGCTGCCCGGCACCGCTGCACCGCCCCTTGCCGCGTGCGGTTTCCGGGCACCCGCACATGTCTGATAGATGCTCAAAGATGCTTGAGCGGAAGCCATTTCGAGCAGAATCCTTCAAGCGGGCGGCCCTGAACGCTATCTTGCCGGGTGCATGCCAAAGAGCTGTGTCCGTCTCCGGACCGCACGAGGAGCTGCCCCATGAGACTGCCAAGCTTCAGCAGGAGCCGACGGGTCCCCTTATCCGGACGGCCGCGCACACCACGGCGACGGGGCCCCCGCACCCCGGGCACCGCCCTGCTCGCCGCCGCCCTCGCCGTCGCGGGACTGGCCGCCGCCGGACCACTCGTCGCACCCGCCACCGCCGTCCCCTCGGGGGCCACGGCCACCGCGGGCGATGTCACCGGCTTCACCCGGTCCGGCAACACCTTCACCATCACGGCCTCCAGTGGTGCCAAGGCCCGCGTGGTCGTCGCCCGCGCCGACATCTTCCGCCTCTGGCTCTCGCCCGATGGGACCTTCACCGACGACCCGGCAGGCTCCGACCTCGCCGTCACCACCGATTTCGGCTCGGTGGCGGCAACCCACAGTGACGCGGGCGCGTACCACCGGATCAGCACGGGCTCCCTCTCGATCAGGGTCGACAAGTCGCCGCTGCGTTTTTCCGTCTACCGCGCGGACGACACCACCCCCGTCTGGCAGGAGACCCGGCCCACCAGCTGGACCGGCAACCGCACCACACAGCACCTCGCCCTCGGCGCGGACGAGCAGTTCTACGGCACCGGCCTGCGCCTCGGCGCGTGGGCGCTGCGCGGCCGCACCGTCCCCATCGCCGTCGACAACAAGTGGCGCGAGAACGACAACGCGAGCCCCGCCCCCTTCTACATGTCCACCAACGGCTACGGCGTGATGCGCAACACCTGGGCCCCGGGCTCCTACGGCTTCAACGCCCCCACCACCCTCACCCACGACGAAAGGCGCTTCGACGCCTGGTACTTCACGGGCGACTCGCCGAAATCCGTGCTCGACGCCTACACCGACGTCAGCGGAAAACCCTTCCTGGCGCCGCTGTGGGGCTTCGAGCTCGGCAACGCCGACTGCTTCAACGCCTCCAACCCCGACTACCAGGGCGACCACGGCCGCCCCCGCCACCAGAGCACCCCCGACGTCGTCGGCTACGCGTCGGACGCCCGCGCCGCCGACATGCCCTCGGGCTGGTTCCTTCCCAACGACGGCTACGGCTGCGGCTACACCGCACCACTGAAGCCGACCGTCGACGCCCTCAGGGCCAAGGGCTTCCAGACCGGCCTGTGGACTTCCACCGGCCTCGGGGCCATCACCGACGAGGTGGGAACCGCCGGCAGCCGTGCTGTGAAGACCGACGTCGCATGGATCGGAAGCGGCTACAAACACGCCTTCGACGGCGTGCGGCAGGCCGTCGAAGGAATCGAGAAGAACTCCGACGCCCGCCGCTTCGTCTGGACCGTCGACGGCTGGGCGGGCACCCAGCGCAACGCCGTCGTCTGGACCGGCGACACCTACGGCACCTGGGACGACATGCGCTGGCACGTCCCCGCCATCACCGGCGCGGGCCTTTCCGGCCTCAACTACGCCGCCGGCGACATCGACGGGATCTTCGGCGGCAGCCCGAAGACGTACACCCGCGACCTCCAGTGGAAGGCCTTCACCCCCGCCTTCATGACCATGTCGGGCTGGGGAGCGGTCAACCCGTCCGCCGGCTACCGCGACAAGCAGCCGTGGCGCTTCGCCGAGCCGTACCTGTCCGTCAACCGCAAGTACCTGCAGCTGAAGATGCGACTGATGCCCTACCTCTACACGATGAGCCGCGTCGCCCACGAGACCGGCGTTCCCAGCACCCGTGCCATGGTGCTGGAGTATCCCGACGACCCGGTCGCCCGCGGCAACGCCACCAGCGGCCAGTTCATGGCGGGCGACTCCCTCCTCGTCGCCCCCGTCGTCTCCGACACCGAGGTCCGCGACGGCGTCTACCTGCCCGCCGGCACCTGGACCGACTACTGGACGGGCCGCACGTACGCGGGCCCCGGCTGGCTCGACGGGTACCCGGCCCCCCTCGATATCCTCCCGCTGTTCGTCAAGGGCGGCGGCATCGTGCCGATGTGGCCGCAGATGAACTACACGGGGGAGAAGCCGGTCTCCACCCTCGCCTACGACATCCACCCACGTGGCGCCTCCTCCTTCAGCCTCTACGAGGACGACGGCCGCACCCGCGCCCACGAGTCCGGCGCCTACGCCCTCCAGCGGGTCGACGTCACCGCGCCGACGACGGGCACCGGCACGGTCACCGTCTCCGTCGGCGCCCCCACGGGCAGCTACGCAGGCAAACCGGCGGCCCGCGGCTACGAGTTCACCCTCCACGTGTCCGCCGCGCCCACCGCCGTCACGGTGGACCGGGCCGCCGTGCCGCGCCTGGCCTCCTCCTCCGCCTACGACTCCGCCGCCACCGGCTGGTTCTTCGATCCGGCCGACCGCGAGGGCGTCCTGAGGGTCAAGACCGGCACCACGTCCGGTGCCTTCACCGTTTCGGCTGCCGGCACCGCCGTCCCCGCCGCCGAGCCCCTGCCCTCCTCCGCCCCGATCGACCGGGCGGGTTGGTCCCTGATCCACGCCGACAGCCAGGAGACGGCCGCCGAGAACGGCGCCGCCGTCGGTGCCTTCGACGGCGACCCCGCGACGATGTGGCACACCGCCTGGTCCTCCGGTACGCCCGCGGCGCTCCCGCACGAGATCCGGATCGACCTCGGCGCCCGCTACACCCTCGACTCCCTCGGCTACCTCCCGCGCCAGGACGGCGGGGTCAACGGCCGCATCGGCGGCTACGAGGTCTACGTCCGCGACACCGGCGCCGACTGGGGTGCGCCGGTGGCGAGCGGCACCTTCGCCGACACCGCCGCCGCCAAGACCACCGTCCTCGCCCCGAAGACCGGCCGCCACCTCCGACTCAGAGCCTTGACCGAGGCCGGCGGCCGCGGCCCCTGGACCAGTGCCGCCGAGATCACCCTCACCGGCCGGGCCGCCGGGCCCCCGGAGCGAGCCGCCCCCGACCGCTGACCCCTGGCCGCCGCCGAGCACGGCCCGGCACTCCCGCCGGGCCGTGCTCCCGCAGCCATGCGGCCGTGCTGTCCGACACGGACCCTCCCGGGAACCGGCTTCGGGGTGGTGGGTCGGCACCCGTCCGCACCTCTCGCCGGGGGTCCGGACCCCGTGGCGAAGGCGGGGACGGGTTGCCGCCCGGGCCCTGCACCGATCCTGATCCACCCCAAAACCCAAGTCAATCCTCTGGTTTCCTCCCCACATCCAAGGAATACCTTGGGTCTCATGACCCTCGACGACCTCCGCGTGTTCGTGGCCGTCTGCCGCGCCGGCAGCCTCAGTGCCGTCGCCCGCGACCTCGGCTGCACCCAGTCCGCCGTCAGCCAGCACGTCCGCCGTCTGGAGAAGGAGACCGGTACCGGCCTGCTGGAGCGGCACGCCCGCGGCGTCGTGCCGACCGAGGCCGGCCGTATCGTGCAAGCGGCCGCAGCCGATGGCATCGCCGGTCTCGACGGCGCCCTGCGCCGCGTGGAGGAGCTGGTACGGGGCGGCGGCGGCAGCGTGCGTGTCACCACGGGCGCGACGACCGTGCGGCACTTCATGTCCGAGGCCGTCGTCTCCTTCCGTCGCAGTCACCCCGGGGTGAGCCTGGAGTTCCAGACCGAGAACTCCAGCAGCGGCTGCTTCGACGCCCTCGCCTCCGGCGACCTCGACCTCGCCTGGATCACCATCGGCGGCCCCGTCCGCGGCATCGAGCAGCGCCCCGTGATGGAACTGCCCTGGGTGCTCGCGGTCGGCGCCGACGACCCCCTCGCCCGACGGGACGCACTCACCCCGGCCGACCTCGCCGGGATCCGTCACATCCGGCTGCCCCGGAACTCCGCCTCCCGGGCCCACCTCGACGCCGCCTTCGCCGAGTCCGGCATCCACGTGCGCTCCGACACCAGCGTGGCGGACTGGGACACCGCCCTGCTGCTCGCCGAACTAGGCCTGGGCCATGCCGTGGTGCCGGCCCTGCCCGGCTGGCAGGTCCCCGGCTCCGACGGCCCGCTGCGCCTGGTGCCGGTCCCCGCCCTGCCGCCGCTCGCCGTCGGCTGGGCCGTCCGCCGCTGGGCGGCCCTCGCCCCGCCGGCCCTCGTCTTCGCCGACGAGGTGGCCCGCAGCTGCCGGGCGCGCGCGGCCGGGCAGCCGTGAGGCCGCCGCCAGACCGGCCGCCGCCAGCACGGCCAGGGCCGTCAGCGACGGCCCCCGCACTCCGGTGCCCGCGGCGACCGCGATGCCCAGGGCCGGGCCCACGTTCATGGCGGTCTGCTTCAGCCCGCCGACGACCCCGGCGTATTCGGCCGGGGCCTCGCCGACCACCGCGCCGGTGGCGGTGACCATGACGGTGGCGAAGCCGGCGCCGAGCACCGCGAAGGCGGGCCCCGAGGCGGAGCCCAGCCCGGCGATCCCGGCGGCGACCAGCGCCGTACCGGTCAACGCGGTCCGGCGCGCCCCGAACCGCCGCAGTGCCATCCCCGCCACCGGAGCACCGGCGATGATCGCCACCGTCAGCGGCAGCACCCGCAGTCCGGTGTCCAGCGGGCCCAGCCCGTAGACGTCCTGGAGCCGGAACGCCGCCGTGAACAAGGCCCCGAACATGCCTGCGGAGACCGCCAGCAGCAAGGCCATCGAGGCCGTGACCGCTCGGGCCCGGGCCACGGCCGGGGGGAGCAGCGGCCGCGCCGAGCGCCGCTCACGGCGTACGAACAAGGCTGCGAGCCCGGCGGCACCCGCGAACCCGAGCAGCGTCGACGTCGCCGTCCATCCGTGCTCGGGCACGCCCACCAGCGCGTGCACGAAGACCGCGAGGGCAGTGGCGAGCAGAGCCGCGCCACCGAGTTCCCACCGTCGCGCCCGCGCACCCGCCGGCGGCGCAGGGGTCCGAACGGCGAGCGTCAGCGCGGCGGTCAGCACGGCGACGGGCACGTTGAGTACGAACACGGCCCGCCAGTCCCACCAGGCCGCCAGCAGACCGCCCAGCAGTGGACCGGCGGCCGCGGCTGCCCCGATCGCGCTGGTCCGTACGGCCACCGGCGTGGCCAGCCGCTCGGGCGGATACGCCAGCCTCAGCAGCGCCAGCGTCGCCGGCTGGAGCAGCGCACCGAACAGGCCCTGCACGGCGCGCAGTGCGATCACCCAGCCCACGCCCGGCGCTGACACGATGCCCGCCGAGGCCGCGGCGAACCCGAGCACGCCGACGAACAGCAGCCGGGCGTGCCCGTACCGGTCACCGAGCCGCCCGGCGGGCACCAGGAACGCGGCCACCGCCAGTAGGTAGGCGGTACTGGTCCACTGGACCTGCGCGACGCTTGCCCCGAGGTCGCGGCCCAGGCTCGGCTGCGCCACCGCCAACACGGTGCCGTCGAGCGCGACGAGCATCGCTCCGGTCACACTGACCAGCAGGGTGGCCCGCTGCCTCACGCGGGAGTACCCCCGAGGTGCGCGTCGACGGCCGCGTCGACCAGCCGGTCCGCACCCACGGCCGGGTCCTCGCCCAGGGCCAGGGGCAGGCTGCCCCAGCGCCACAGCTGTGCCACGCCGTGCAGGTTGGCCCACAGCGCGGCGGCGGTGAGGGACGGCTCGGCCGCCCCGCAGCGGGCGACGAGCGTGACGAGAAGGGTGAACAGCGGCAGGGTCGACTCCCGCAGCCGCGGTTCGTCCGACGGGTCCCGGCCCGTACTGTCGAGCAGGTCGTGGCGGAACATCAGCTCGAACATTCCGGGGTTCTCCCGTGCGTAGCCGACGTAAGTGCGCCCGATCGCCCGCACCCGTTCTCGCGGCGATGCCTGCCCCGCCGCGGCCTCCAGCGCGCCGACCTGCTCGCCGAGATCGGCGAAGCCGCGCCGGGCGATCGCCGACAGCAGGGAGTGGTGGCTGGGGAAGTACCGCCGCGGCGCCCCGTGCGAGACCCCCGCCCGTCGGGCGATCTCCCGCAGTCCGAGGGCTGAGGTGCCCTCGCTCGCAACGAGCTCGGCGCCGGCGTCGATCAGTCGTTCCCGCAGATGTCTCTCCTGGTTCATGGACCCTTGTCTACCAGCGGGAGTAGACAGTGTCTACCGCTCGCGCCGGGGGTCGGGCCGGAGCGGCGGCCGCTGACGGGACGCGCGGCGCGGCGCGGAGGATGATGGTGGGGCGGGGGACGAGGAGGAGGTGCACCTGCCATGACGGAGCACGACGGCGGTCCGTCGGCACGCACGTTGGAGGAGGGCCGGCTGCTCAAGGAGCTGGAGGCCATCCACCGCACGCGCCACGAGACCCTCTTGTACGGGTCCGACGACGCCCTGGTCACGCACACGAAGCGGATGAACGAACTGGAGCACGAGTACGTGCGCCGCCATCCGCAGCGAGCCCAGACCGCCGCGCGCACCCGATCGGGAGCCCGCGCCCGCACCGACGGCGAGCGCAGGGAACGGCCCATGTGATCAGGGGTCGTCCCGTTCGGCCGCCCGCGGGGCGACCGCTTCGTGACGTGCTGCCGAGGTGTCGTCGTGGGCCCCGTTGGGTCGCCCGCGGGACGACTCCTCGGTGAATCGGCGCGACGGCACGTGTGTGCCGCCGTCCCGGCGGCGCCCCCTGTCCCGCCCTGCCTGTCCCGCCCCGCCTGTCCCCCTATCCCCACCTGCCGTTCCGCGCCCGGCCCGGCGCTGGTGGCGGCGACGCGGACCGGTCGAGGAGGGCGGTGGGAGAGGAATCGCCGGCGGAGGCCCCTTCGGTCCACCAGTTATGGGTCGCCTTTGGCTCGAATGAGACATTCTTGTATCGTTCGAGGCGAAGGAGGCTCGATATGGCGCACGAAGAAGAACCGCTGAACGGCGCGGCATGCGTCCTCGCCGGCGACCACAGCTCCTCGATGGTGCGGATCGCCGCCGGAGCCGGCACCCGCCGCGCCGCGCCCGGCCGTCGCCGCGCGCCCCGCGAAGCCCGGCCGGCGACCGCCGCAGGCCGGCCGGTCGAGGTGGTCGACTCACGCGACGTCACCGTGCGCGCCCGCCCCGGCTCCTGGGCGGAGCGGACCGCCGGCCCCGGAGGGCCCTCGCCTTCCCCGGCCCCGGCGGGCGGCCGGGACGGCTGCGGGCCACCCGCCCGCCGCACTGGATCCGGTACGCCCTGCCAGGACCTCGCGACGCAGTTCCCGAGCGTGCACGGGACGGGCACCTCGCCACCCGGCAGTGCGGCCGTCCGGATCTGACCCCCTTCCTCGGCGGACGCAGCCCCTCGCGCCGCCTTCCCCGCCGGCCCTGCACCCCGACCCGCCCGTCACCCCGTACAGACCCCGAACGGAAGCCCATGCACACCCCCACGCCGGACCCCCGCAGGTGGATCGTCCTGGCGATACTCTCGGGCAGTCTCCTGCTCATCTCCATGGACACCACGATCCTCAACGTGGCTTTCCCCTCGCTCGTCGGCGACCTCCGGCCCAGCGCCGTGCAGCAGCTGTGGATCATCGACGTCTACGCGCTCGCCCTGTCCGGCCTGCTCGTCACCGCGGGTGCCCTCGGTGACCGCTGGGGCCGCAAGCGGCTGCTCATGGCCGGCTTCGGTATCTTCTCGGCAGCCTCGCTCATGGCCGTGTGCGCCACCGAGGCGTGGCACCTGATCGCGGCCCGAGCCCTGCTCGGCATCGGCGGCGCGGCCATCATGCCCGCCACCGTCTCGATCCTGCGCACCGTCTTCACCGACGCCCGGGAACGCGCCTTCGCCCTCGCCGTCTGGGCCGCCGTGTTCGGTGGCGGCATGGCCTTCGGACCGGTCGTCGGCGGCCTCCTGGTCCAGGAGCACGGCTGGCACTCGGCCTTCCTCCTCAACCTGCCCGTCGCCTCCGTCATCGTCGCGGCCGGCCTGCGCTACCTGCCCGAATCGCGTTCCCCGCGCAGCACCGGCGCGTGGGACTGGTGGGGTGTCGGGCAGTCCGTCGTCGGCATGCTCGCCCTGGCCGGCGGCATCAAGCAGCTCGGCAAGGGCGGGGTCGCCGACCCCCTGCCCTGGGCCCTGCTGCTCGTCGCGGCCGTCGCGCTGACCGTCTTCGTCCGCCGCCAGACCAGGATCGACAACCCCCTGCTCCAGGTGCGGCTCTTCACCGAGCCCGCCTTCAGCGTGGCCGCCACCGCGATCTTCCTGCCCATGGTGGGCATGGGCGCGATCCTGTTCCTGGTCACCCAATGGTTCCAGTACGGCGAGGGCTACGCCCCGTTGGAGGCCGGTCTGCGCCTACTGCCGGCTCCGCTCGCCCTGATCGCCGCCTCCATGGTCGCGCCCGCGCTGATGCAGCGCTTCGCGATCCGCCACGTGCTCGGTGCCGGACTCGTCGTCCTGGCCGCGGGCATGGCCCTGCCGTGGACCCTGCAGCAGTTCACCGACCTCGGCTACCCGGCCTTCGCGGCCGCTCTGACCGTCATGGGACTGGGCGCCGGCCTCGCCACGACCGTGGCCTCGGTGACGCTGGTCTCCGCCGCCCCGGCCGCCGAGGTCTCCAGCGCCGCCGCCATCGAGGAGACGTGCTACGAGCTCGGCTCCGCGATGGGGGTCGCCGTCCTCGGTTCCACCGCGGCCGCGCTCTACCGCGGCAACCTGCCCGACCTCGCACTGGACGGCCCGACCGCGGCCGCCGCACGGGACTCCGTCGGTGAGGCGGCGCACATCGCCGAACGGCTGGGGGGCGTTGTCGGACAGGCTCTGCTCGAGACCGCCTCGCACGCCTACACCCTCGCCATCACCCCGGCGTTCCTGATGGCGGGCGGTCTCGCTGTCGCCGCGGCTGCCACGACCTGGACGCTCATTCCCCGCGATCTGCGGCCCACCGAGAACCACTGATCCGACCGGGCCGGAACGCGGCCGCGGGCGCTGGGCCCAGGGTGGTGGTGCCCGGCGCCGCCCGGTGCCCCAGGCCCGTGCGGTAGGCGTCCAGGGCCGCCTCGACCCGGCCCGTGCGCCGCAGCAGGTCGCCCAGCAGCCGGCACAGGTCGGCGAGGTCGCCCGTGGCCCCGCTGCGCTCCAGCAGCGCCAGCGCCTGTACGTAGTGCTCCTCGGCGGATTCCGTCTCACCACGCTCCTCGGCCATCAGGCCGAGGAGCCGGTGCGCGCCGCCGGCGTGCACGGCCCCGTGGCTGTTGCCCAGCTCCAGCAGCGCCGCGAGGAGTCGGACGGCCTCCTCGGTCCGGCCCAGGCGGCGCAGTACGTCCGCCAGCTCCACCTCCACCTGGGCCGTGTAGAGGCCGGCGCGCCGGGCCGACAGCATGTCCCGGGCCGTGCTCAGCTCCCGCTCGGCCGGGCCGAGTTCCCCGTTCTGCGCCAGTACGTAGCCGCGCATCCAGTGGCAGTGCGCCAGGTCCGTGCTCAGCTGCAGCCTGCCGTAGATCGCCTGTGCCTGCGCCAGCGAGGCGTCCGCTTCGGCCACCCGCCCTTCGGCGAGGAAGGTCCGGGCCACCTGCCGGTGCATGCCCGCCACCAGCGCCGGATCGCTGACCCGGGGGGCCAGGGCGAGTGCGAGCTCGGCCGAGCGGGCGGCCCGCGCGTGGGCGCCCATGTCCATGTAGGGACCGATGACCGCGGCGTGCAGCAGGACCAGCGCGTCGGGATCGGCCAGCCCGCTCGCGCCCAGCTCGTCGATGGCGGACTCCAGCAGGTAACAGGCGTAGCGGAGCTCGCCGGCGAGCAGGTGCGCCACGGCCCGGCCGCGCAGCGGGCGGACGCGGTGCGTCAGCGGCTCGTCGGCCAGGAGGCGCTCGGCCTCCTCGAAGTGCTCGATGGCAGACTGGAGTTCACCGGACTCCAGGGCGCACTCGCCGAGCCCGAGCCGTGCCTGTGCCTGTTCGGGGACCAGCCCGAGCTCCGCCGCCTCGGTGAGCAGGCGGCGGTAGCGTACGGCGGCCTCGTCGGCCGCGCCGGTGGTGAGCGTGCGCTGCGCGTCGGTGAGGGCGAGACGCAGTTCGGTGGCCAGGTGGGCGGGGCGGCCGGTGGCCAGCTCCTCGTACGACGTGCCCAGGCGGCCGGCAAGAAAGCGCAGCGCGGTCTCGGATGGGCGGACCTTGCCCGACTCCAGCGTGGAGATGTAGGCCGAGGTGTACGACGGGTGTGCCAACTGCTTCTGGGTCAGACCACGTTCGAGGCGCATGCGCTGGACCCGACGGCCGATCTCGCCCGGTTCGTCCATGAAGTACCCCCTGGTTGCTCGAAGTCCCCAGTATTCAGCCGGAGTACGCCATTGCGCACCTCCCGCGCCCCGCCTAGTTTAAGCAGCCGATTCAACACGCTTATCCATCTGCTTAACTTCCTGTCCCAGGGGAGGACTTCATGGATCCGGTCACTGGCGGGGCCATCGGACGGGCGGCCCGCCGCCCGGTCGGGCGCCCGACGCTGCGGACGCTGCTCGCGATCCTCTGCGTGAGCGCCGCGCTCGCGGCCGCGGGCCCGGCGGACGCGGCGGCCGACCCGGCCGGGCTCCGGGTGGAGGTCGAGATCCCCGGGCCCGAACAGGGCGGTGACGCCGGATCCGGGCATGCCCTGGTGCCCGCTGCCGACAGCCCGGCGAAGAGCGCGGGACGGCTCACGGAGGCCGAGCGGTCGGCCGACGGCGAGCTCACCAAGATCATCGACAACGGCTCCACCGCGGACCGCCTCGACGTCGTCGTCATCGGGGACGGCTACACCGCGGCCGAACTGCCGCAGTTCCACGCGGACGCCGAGCAGAAATGGGCCGAGGTGGCCGCAGTCGAGCCGTACACCACCTACCGAAGCCTCTTCAACGTCTGGACCGTCGACGCGGTCTCCCGCGAGTCGGGCGTCTCCGGCGACCCCGAACCGGAGACCGTCCGCGACACCGCCCTCGGCTCGTACTTCTGGTGCGAGGGCATCGAACGGCTGCTCTGCATCGATCAGCCCAGGGTCGACGCGTACGTGGCGAAGGCGCCGGAGGCCGACCTGGTCATCGTGCTGGCGAACAGCGCGAAGTACGGCGGAGCGGGCTACAACGAGCCCAGCGCCACCCTCGGCTACGAGGGGATATCCACCGCCTCGGCCGGCCATCCGAAGTCCGGCCAGGTCGCCATCCACGAGACCGGCCACTCGCTGGGCAAGCTCGCCGACGAGTACTTCTACCCTGGCGTGCCGGACTACGAGAAGTACACCGGCCCCGAACCCGCCGAGTCCAACAGCTCGGGCCTGACCGCCGACCGGATGGCCTCCCGGCGTGCCAAGTGGTACCGCTGGCTCGGCGAGGAGTCCCCCGACGGGGGCGAGGTCGGGGCGTACGAGGGCGGCAACTACTACGCGACGGGGCTGTACCGGCCCACGGACAGCTCCCTCATGCGGACCCTGGGCAAGGCCTTCAACCTGCCCGGAGTCGAGGCGATGATCGCCGGCTTCCACCGGCACGCGCGGATCGCCACGGCGGTCACGCCGACGGACCGAACCCTGAGGCTGCGCAACACGGCCAGAGTGACTGTCCCGAGGCTCTCCGGAGCGGACGGCCGGCAGCTCGTGGTCCGCTGGTACCTGGACGGCAGGGAGCTGGCGAGGTTCGCGGGGCGCACCGAGGTGTCGGTGGCGGAACTGTGGCTCTTCGACCTGCGGACCCACCGCCTGTCGGTGACGGCCGAGGACCGCACGCCGTCGGTCCGCGACCCGAAGACCATCCGCGCCCTGCGCTCCACGGTGGAATGGCAGGTCAGGCTCTAGGCGCGCCGGGCCGTCCCCGGCCGCACACGGCCTCGTGCCCGGCTCACCGGGTGCCGGGCGCGGCGGCCCGTCCCGGAGGGTGCGCGTGCATGCGCCGAGGGGTCAGCGCGGCGACCAGTGGGCGTCCCGCCCGGTGAACGCAAGGAGCTTCTCCGCGCGACTCGCCCCCTCCGGAACGGTCAGCGGCGGTGCGTACTTGCCGAAGGAGTCCCGGACGAAGTCGACGATCCTCGCCGCGATGTCCTCCAGGGCCTCGGCCATCTCCTCGGTCAGCGGCAGGTCCTGCCCGGTGGCCCGGGCGATGTCCCAGGCGTGGATGCCGGCGTCGAGTGCCGCGGCGGCCGTGCCGGCATCGGCCGGCATCGGTCCCATCGGGGTGGGAACGCTTTCGTCGCCCCTCCTTGACTCCCACGCCGCCAGCGTCTCCTTCAGCACGGCCGCCAGTTCCGCGACCGGGTCACCGCTGGTCGTGTCGGGGGGCTCGAAGGGGTCGGTCGCGGGCGCGACGCCCGTGATCTGCATGACCAGAGCTTGCTGGTCCAGGCGTGCGTGGTTGAGCACCTGACGCACCGTCCACCCGGTGCACGGCGTCGGATCCCCCCATGCCGCGGTGGGAACACCGCGGACGGCGGCGAGCAGGTAGTCGTGTGCGTCAGCGAGCAGTGTGAAACCGTCGACGGCCATCCGTCGCCCTCCCGTGTTCCGGCATCGGACCGCCACCATAGATCGCTGCCGGACAGGACGCCCGGCCTTTCGCCGAGTGGCGGGGCGCCGGTCCGCCATGACGGGCGTCCACCCGGCGGGGCGGGTGCGCCCCGCCGGACGGCGGTGGGACCGGTCGTTCCCGCCGGGCCGGGCCCGCGGCACCGGCTGCACGGCGGCCGGTGCCGCGGCGACGGGGGATCGCGGCGGACACCGGCCGATGCGCGGTCCCGCGGGGTGGGACTCGGGACTACTGAAACTCCGGACCAGTGAGGCTCGGACTACATGGGGTCCATGCCCCGGTCGTCCATCCGGCTCTCCTGCTCGCTCTGCTCCTGGAGGCGGCGGGCCTTCTCCTTCAGCCGGCGGCGCTCCTCCGGGTCGGTGGACCGCTCGGCGGCCTCGTTCAGCTCCTTGGCCTTCGTGCGCATCTGCTGGGACCGGCCGCGGGACTCGCCTGAAACGCTCATGATCGCTCCTTGTGTCCGTGGGGGAGAGCGGGCGGAATCAGCGAACCAGCACTGCGGTACGCCCGCATCTCGAAGCGTCACCGACGGTGATCCGCCGCGCCCGACCTGCCCATGGACGCCGGACCCCGGGCCGCGGTTGAACACGCGGTGGTGAGCCGAACGGACCCCGTCGCGGCCCCACACCCGCCAACGGCGCGCCCTCGCCCGGACGCGCGCCGGAGCGGCCACCGCGCAGGTCCGAGGGGGACGTACGCCCGGCGGGTGCGCGTCCGTCGCGCGAGCCGCCTTTCGCCCCCTACCGGGCCCCGGCCGCCTTCGGACATCCGGCGCCGCCGCGCCTGCGGCCGGTACGGGCCCGTGCGATCGGGTACGGGCCCGTGCGGTCGGGTACCGGCCCGTCCCGTCAGTACAGGCCGGGCCGGGCGAGGTCCTCGTCCGAATCCGCCCCGAGGCCGGTGGTGAGTGTGAAGAGCGCCCCGTCCGGGTCGCGGAGGGTCACCCACCGCTCCGTGGCGTTCGAGGTGATGTCCGAGACCATGCGGCCGCCGAGCACGACGGCCGCCTCGATCGCCGGCCGGAGCCTGGGCACGCGGAAGTGCACGTGCCACCGCGGCCGGGTGTACGGGGAGTAGGCGGCGAGCTCGACCGGACCGCTGTTGAGGCGGGCGACCGGCTCGCCGTTCTGCCGCAGGACGACCTGGTCCTCCTCGTAGGAGACCGTGCAGCAGCCCGGCCGGTCGGTGGCCCATTCCAGTACCGCGCCGTAGAACATCGCGGCGTCGAGGGCATTCCTGGTGCGCAGTTCCAGCCAGGCCGGCAGTGGACCCTTGCCGGCCCGCCAGTCCGCGGCCACATCGCCTTCCCAGATCCCGAAGACCGCGCCGTCCGGATCGGCGACGAGCGCCGCGCGGCCGCCGGACTCGAAGGACACCGGGCCGACCGCGATGGTGCCGGTCCGTTCCCGGATGCGGTCCACCGCGACGTCGGCGTCGTCCACCGCGAAGTACGGGGTCCATGCCGCCGCGACCCCCAGATCCGCGGCCAGCGCCCCGATGCCCGCCACCGGGACCCGGTTCAGGAACGCCACCGAGAACGCGTCACCGAGGCGGGCCGGCCGGAACCGCCACCCGGCCACCGCGCCGTAGAAGCGCTGTGCGGTCTCGAGGTCCCGCGTCATCAGGCTCACCCAGCACGGTGCCCCGAAGACCTCCCGTGTCGAAATCTCCACCGCATGCTCCGTCCCTGAGGCACCCGTCGTACCATTCTGGTCCTTATCGTGACGATCATCGCGGCCCGCGGCCGTCGAAGCGCACACAAAGTGGCCGAGAACCACGTTCCGTGTCGTTCCGTGTCGAGCCTCTCCGGTCCTGAGCGGCGATAGCCTCGGTACCGGACACCACCGCGCGGCGTCGGAAGGCAGGTCTCCCATGGCCGGATCCCAGGTACCCGTGATCGATCTCGGGCGGTGGTGGTCCGGCGGGCCGCAGGAGCGGGCCCGGACTGCCGCCCGCGTCGACGAGGCCCTGCAGGTGGCCGGGTTCCTGCTGGTCACCGGCCACGGGGTGGACCCCTCGCTGCCGGAACGGATCCGGGAGACCGCCCGGACGTTCTTCCGGCTGCCGGCCGCCCTGAAAGAGCCGTACACCGTCACGGTCGGCGGCCGGGGCTGGCTGGGCCCGGGAGCGGAGGCCAACAGCTACGCCGAAGGCACCGCCTCGCCGCCCGACCTCAAGGAGTCGTGGTCCTTCGCGGCCGACGAACCGACCGGGGACCCGGCCGTGGACATCGAGTGGTTCCGGCCCAACACCTGGCCGGAGGAGGCGCCGGAGCTGCGGCCGCTGGTGACCGACTACCTGACCGGGATGCGGGCTCTCTGCGACGAGCTGCTCGAACTCCTCGCCACCGCCCTCGGGCTCGCCGAGGACCGCTTCACGCGCCACACGGGGCACCCCACCTGGGGGTTCAACCTCAACTGGTACCCCGGGACCGAGACCGTCGGCGCGCCCCTGCCGGGCCAGTTCCGCATCGGCGCCCACACCGACTTCGGCACGGTCACCGTCCTCGACCGGCAGCCGGGCTCCGGCGGCCTCCAGATCCACACCGACGCCGACGGCTGGCAGGACGCCCCTTACGACCCGGCCGCGCTCACCGTCAACATCGGCGACCTGATGGCCCGCTGGACCGGCGACCGCTGGCGCGCCGGCCGCCACCGCGTACTGCCCCCACCGGCCGACGCCCCCGCCGAGGAGCTGATCTCGCTCGTCTACTTCTACGAATGCGACGCGCACACCCGGGTGGAGTCCCTCCCCGCCCCCATCGGCCGCGTGCTGCACGACCCCGTCGACTCGCACACGTACCTGCGGGAGAAGCTCCGGGCCATCACCGTTCCGACCGGAACGAGTCCCACGGACTGACGCCGCCCGAAGCCCCCAGGGGGCGAGAGAGGTGCCCGATCCACCTGTGGGGTGACGACCCGCCGGGGTGCCGTGCGCGGGGCGTCACCGCCAGGCCCCGACATCGATTGCCGCAGCCGCCGCCCCGCCCCTGCCGATCTCTCCCGCCGCCCACGGTACCGCCGCGAGGGCGCCGCCCGCGGGAGCACGAGCACGGCCGGACGCGGGCCCGTGGTCCGGCCTCGAAGGCCGATTACCGCTGGTCCGGGGAATTTCGGCAGGATGAGGCACATGACCGAGATCCGTACCCCCCGCCTCCTCCTCCGCCTCTGGACCGACGACGACCTCGTCCCCCTTGCCGAGATCCACGCCGACCCGGAGGTGATGCGCTGGGTCGGCGACGGATCCACCCTCGGTCTCGACGAGACGGCCGAGACGATCGAGCGCTGGCAGGAGGAGTGGGACGAGGAGGGCTTCGGGCTCTTCGCCGTCGAGCTCCTCGGCTCCGGCGAGCTCGTCGGAGCCGTCGGTCTCTCGGTCATCGAGGGCCTGCCGGACGCCCGGGCCGACGTGCAGATCAGCTGGCTGCTCGGCCGCCAGTACTGGGGTCAGGGCTATGCCTCCGAAGCCGCCCACGCCACCTTGGAGTTCGCCCTCCAGGACCGCGGCCTGGACCGCGTCGTCGCCGTCAACCGGCTCGGCGACACCGCTTCCGAGAACGCGATCCGCAAGCTCGACATGGTGCGGGAACGCGAGACCACCGACCCCCGCCACGGCCACCCCGTCCACATTCACGGCATCGACCTCACCGAGTACGAGGCCTGATCCGGGGCCCGGGGCCCCGCAACAGTGCACCGGACACAGAGAGTGATCTTCAAAAGCCGCAGGGTCGCAGGGCGCCAACAGGGGATCAAGGGCGCCCTATCCGGACCTTAAGGGACGTATAACAGCCGCCCGGCAGCCCGTCGGAGGCCCGGTCGCGGCGCGAACCGCGCTTAGGGTCACGGGTGTTGACCGAGGCACTTCCGATACCGCCGCTGCACCGGCGGATCGGCTCTACCAAGAGGTTTCTGATGTCCCGAAAGCGAATTGCCCTGGCCTGTGCGGCCGTGGTCGTAGGGATCGGCTCCGTCGTCGTCCCCGTGGCCGCCAATGCGGGAGAGGAGGACAACGGCCTCAACGCCGCCTGCCGCGTCGCTGACCAGGCCACCGTGTGGTGGGCCACCGGCGAGGTCTCCCTGGCGAACAAGGGGGACCGGCCCGTACGGGACTGGACCGCCGAGTTCGACGTGTCGCAGGGGCAGGTCACCCTGGACAACCCCTGGGCGTACGAACTCCGCCAGACCGGCCGGCACGTCACCGTCAAGCCGGTCGCCGACCGCGCCGACCTGGCCGGGAGCGGCAACCGGGTGGTCAAGGTCGGTATCAACCCCGCAGGCAAGGGCATACCCAAGATCACCGGATGCAAGGTGAACGGCCCTTCGGGCAGCGGCGGCGACACCGGCACGAGCGCGGCCGTCCCCGCGGACGGCGGCTCCTTCGTCAAGGACGACACCGCCGTCCACCTGATGTGGAAGCCGCCCGCCGGTGGCGCCGAGATCGTGCGCTACGAGGTCTTCCAGGACGGCAAGCAGATCAAGACCGTCAAGGACACGATGACCGACATCGAGCGGCTGGCTCCCGCCACCCGCTACGCCTTCACGGTCCGTGCCGTCCGCGCCGACGGCCGCACCACCGGCTTCAGCAAGGACATCGTGCTCACCACGCACGCGGCGCCCGGCCAGGACAGGGCGAAGCCGGTCATCCCCGCGGACCTGGAGGCGGCGGCCTCCGGCCCGTACCAGGCCGCCCTGCGGTGGCGCGCGGCGACCGACGATGTCGCCGTCACCGGCTACCGGATCTACCGCAACGGTGCCAAGGTCCAGGAGGCGGACGCCAAGGCCACCTCGGCCACCGTCTCCGGCCTGACCGCGAGCACCGCCTACCGCTTCAAGGTCACCGCCGTGGACTCCTCCGGCAAGGAGTCCGACCCGACCCGCGAAGCCCAGGTGACGACCACCGCGGCCCCCGACGGCAACGGCGGCACCGCCGCCCCCGGCGACCTCGCCGCCACCACCGCCACGAAGCAGGACGGCGCCGTCACCCAGCACTACCTGAACCTCACCTGGTCCGTCCCGCAGGGCGTCGGCCAGATCACCACCTACCAGGTCTACCTGAACGGCAAGCCGGCCCAGACCTTCATGTGGGGCACCGGCGACCCGGTGCTGCCCGTACCGACGACGAGGGGTTCGCGCGAGGTGCTCGTCGGCGCCCATCCCGGCACGACGTACACCGTGAAGATCCGGGCGCGGCTCGGCGACGGCACATGGGGCGCGTTCTCCCGCGAGCTGACCGTGAAGACAGCCGGCTGACCGGCCGCCGACCACCGACCCACGCGCACGACCGACTCATGACCAGGAGCGTCCCCCTCATGACCACGGCCCGCCCCGCCACCAGCACTCCCGACCAGGCACGGCTCCCGGCCCGCCGGACCGCCTTCCTGCGCCTCACCGCGCTCGTGGCCCTCCCCCTCGCCGTGACCGCCCTCGGCTCCGCGCCCGCCTCCGCGCACGGATCCACCGCCGACCCGGTCAGCCGCAGCGTGGCCTGCACCAAGAACCCGAAGGTCGGCGAGGCCTGCCGACTCGCCCTCGCCCAGAGCCCCGGCATCCCCGGCGACTGGAAGTCGATCGTCCAGGGCCGCGCCATCGACCACAGCACCCCCACCTCCTCGCCGCAGCACCGCGCCCGCATACCCGACGGCAAGCTGTGCAGCGCCGGCAACGCACAGTTCTCCGGCCTCGACCTGGCCCGGGACGACTTCCCCTCGACGACGCTGCCCGGCGGCGCCGAGTACGACCTCCGCTACGACATCAGCGCGCTGCACAACCCGTACCGCATGGAGATGTACGTCACCAAGGACGGCTACGACCCGAAGAAGCCGCTGAAGTGGTCCGACCTGGAGGACACGCCCTTCCTCAGCGCCGACAACACCGCGGCCACAGCGGCCCCCTCGGGATTCCTCGGCGCGAAGGCGTTCACGTTCCGGGCGGTGCTCCCCGAGAAGAAGGGCAAGCACCTGATCTACACGATCTGGCACGGGCTGAAGCGGCCCGACGGCTCCTTCCAGAGCGAGGAAGCGTTCTACTCCTGCTCGGACGTCACCTTCCGGTAGGCGGAAGCCGCCTGGCCCCGCCCCCTCCGGAGCCGACGGCGGGCGCCTCGGCCGCGCCGCCCGCGCGGATCGCGGCCAGGGCCGCGGCGTGCAGGGCGGCCGGGGCGCCGTGGTGGGGTCGGGGGCTGCCGGTGAGTGTGTACCACTCGTCGGCGTCCTTGTACTGGACGTCGAACCGGACCGTGCCCCCGGCGGCGGCCGTGGTGCGCAGGGTGAGCGGGCCGGTGACGACGCCGACCTCGTCGGTCATGGCTCCGCCCGGTCCGGCGAGCACGTCATCCTGCCAGTGCTCCGCCCCCGTCATGAGGTGCAGGTGTCCAGCATCGTGGTGAGCATCTTCTTCTCCGGTTCGGTGACGGTCAGCCCGTAGGTGGATTTGACGGTGGTCCAGGCCCGTCCGTACTGGCACCAGCTGGAGCGGTCCGGCGGCTGCCACAGGTCGGGGCTCTGATCGCCCTTCGACCGGTTGGAGGACGCGCTGACCGCCAGCAGCTGGGGGTGGGTCAGGTCGTTGGCGAAGGCCTTGCGCCGGGCGGCGTCCCAGCCGGATGCGCCGGAGCGCCAGCCCTCGGCGAGCGGCACGATGTGGTCGATGTCCATCTTGGACGCGTCGTTGACGACCACCCCGTCGTACAGGCTCGTCCAGGTGCCGGACACGGCCCGGCACTCGCCGTCCTGCGTCACCTCGGTACCGTCCCGCTTGAGCACCGTCTCGCGCGTGTCGCACTTGTTGCCCTGCTCGGCCCAGTGCGTGAACTTCGCCCGGCTGTAGCCGGCCATCGTGCCCACCGGAGCCACCTTCAGCTCGGCCAGTTGGCCACGGGCCACCGCAGTGGTGACCATGCCGGGCAGCACGTCCCCGGCGGCCGGCGCGCCCGCCGGCGGCGCGGCCCGCGAGGCGGACGGCTGCGGCTTCGGGTCCCCGCCGCCCGGCGTGCCCGGATCCGAGCAGCCGGCCGCGGCCGTCAGCAGAAGGGCCGCCACCAGCGCACCCGGTACATGTATCTGACGTCCCATAACCCCACCACGAGCCGATACCGCTCCGCCACTGTCCGGGAAAGACTACCCAGAACCGGACAACCACCTCCGCGTGCCCCTCCGACGGCATCAATGTCAGTGGCCCTCGCTAGTCTCCCGACATCCGCAGCTCAGGGGGTTCGCACCCCCCTGTCAGGGCTGCGCGCACACGTACGGACAGGCGGAGGGGCACGGTCTGATGGCATGGCTGGCGGCGGGCGAGGGGTACGAGATCGCCCTGGTGGAGGGGCGGGTGGCGGCGAGGTCCGTCACCGGCCGGGCGGCGGGACGGCAGTTGAAGACACTGCCGAAGGCGCTGAAGGACCATCCCGAGGTCGACCGGCTGCGCCGGCTCGCCGAATGGCTCGACCGGCACGAGGCGGCCTGCGTCGCCCAGGTCGACGCCTGGATGGTCTCCTCGCTGCCCGTGCCGACCGAACTGCTCGCCCGGGTCTGGCCCGACGAGGCCTGGCAGAAGGCCCTGCGCGACCTGGCGGTCGTCGGCGACGACCCCGGCGAGGTGGGCTTCCTGCGGGACGCCACCGCGGCCGGTGAGCTGAAGGTGGTCAACCTGGACGGCGAGACCGTCCGGCTCTCCCCGCGCACCGTGACCCTGCCCCACCCCGTACTGCTGCCCGACCTCGACGACGTACGGGAGTTCGCGGCCGAGCTGGGCATCGTGCAGCAGGTCGAGCAGATCCACCGCGCCACCTGGCGCAAGCCCCACGACGTCGCCGCCACGGCCACCGAGGTCCGCGACTACGCGGGCGGGGCCTTCCCCACCCGCTTCAGCCTCGCCGCCCGCGCCACCGCCCTCGGCTACCGGGTCTCCGGCGGCTACGCCACCTGCGGCGTCCGCGACGCCGGAGCCGGCACCGGCACGGAGGCGACGGTCTGGATCGGCGAGCCCTACTACGACGACGAGACCAGCACCGGCGCCCTGAGTTGGCACGACGCGGACGGCCGGGCGCTGCCGCTGACCAAGGTCGGACCGGTGGCCTGGTCCGAGGGCATGCGCATGGCCGCGGCACTCTACGCCGGGCGCAAGATCGAGGAGGGCGGGGACGCATGAGCAGGAACCTGAAGGACACCGCGGCGAACGAGACCGAACTGCTGCTGCAGGCCGGCGCGGTCCTCCCCCACGGCACCACCGGGGCGGGCGCCGGAGCCGTCGACCTGACCGCTCGCACCTACCGGCACCCGGGCCTCGACGAGGGCCGCGTCGTCGTCCGGCTCGCCGCCGCCGAACTCGGCGCGGCCGAGGACCTCGCCGCAGGCTTCCTGGGCCTGGTACGCGACGAGGCCGAGCCGCCCGTCGTGGGCCTGAGCCGCCGCCAGGCACTCGGCTTCCCCGAATGGATCCTCGTGCACCACCCCGAGGACGGACACCACGCCCTCGCCGTCGTCCCCGAACTCGACCGGATCGCCCGCCAGGCCAAGACCAAGCCCAAGGCCGCGCTCGACGCGTGCACCGAACTGGCCGACCGCCTCGCCGCGTCCGTGCCGCACTTCCTGCCCCTCTTCCACGAGCAGGCCGCGCGCGTCTTCCTCGGCGTCGAGAACACCACCTACGCCGCCCAGTTGTTCGGCCGCGCCCGTACCGCCGAGGCCCGCTACGGCCTGGCCGTCGACGAGGACCGCCTCGACTCCGTCTTCCTCGAATTCGCGCTGGCCGGCGCCCTGCCGGTGAAGGTGCTCGCCGGCTACGGCAAGGCCCTGGCGGGCCGGGTCAGTCCCGCCGAGGCATACGAGCGCTTCCGCCGCCTGTGCGTACGCCGCACCGCGGGCGGCCTGCCGCCCTCCGCCCAGGCCGCCGTCGAGCTGCGCCGCCTGGCCCGCAACGCCGGCCTGACCGGAACCGAGCCCGAACAGGACTACCTCGCCGAACTGCTGCCCCTGCCCGCCACCCTGCGCGCCGCGCTGGGCTGGTGGAAGGCCCACCGCGGCGCCCTCGTCGCACTCGCCCGCCGCATCCCCGCCGTACGCGGCACACTTCTGGCACTGACGCCGCCCGGCGGCGACGTCGACCTCACCGACCTGTGGCTGGACGTCCTGGAGGAGTCCGGGGCCACCGCCGGCCTGGCCGACGCCACCCTGCCCGACGAGGAGCGCTGCACCGACGGCACCTCCGGCTGGCTGGAGCGCTTCCACGCCGCCCGCCACTCCGGCTGGGGCCGCCGCCCCTCGCACCCGGCCCTCCTCGACGTCGTCGAGCGCTGCGCCCCGCAGCTGCGCGCCGAACTCGCCCGGCCCGAGCGGGAGGGCGGCCTGCGCATCGGCGTCCAGGACGCCGACCTCCTCGACCTGCTTCTCACCCTCGACGTCCCGGTTGCCGCACCCGAGGACCACACCACCCGGCACCGCCACGACGCGCTGAACCTGTCGGACTGGTCCGACCGCGACGAGCGCCGCGACCTGGCCGCGGTGGCGGCGGACCCGCGCTTCCAGCCGGCCTTCCGCCGGGCGCTGAACAGCCTGGGCAGCGGCTGCACCGACGTCGTCCGCCGCGTGGCCGCCTCGCCGGGCGCCCGCCGGCTGCTGGCCGAGTGGACGGGCGAGGTCGCCCGCGCCTCCGTCGCCGCAGGCCTGCCCGCGGTCCCCGACGCCATCGACCGGCTGACCTGGCTGCCCGCCGAGGCCCTGCTGCTGGCCCGCGAAGAGGTCGCCGCCGCGGCCGCCACCGACCTGGGAGAAACCCTCGCACGCACCCTGCGCGGCGGCCTCTTCGAGGAACTGGCCTGGCCTGCCTGGGAGAGCGCCGTCAGCGAACTGACCCCCGGCAGGGACCGCCACGGCCTCACCGTCGTGGAGGCCTGGCCGTACCTGATCGTCGCCAACGCGGCCCAGGTCCGCGTCATCGACGCCGACTCGACCGTCCTCACGCACGACCTGCGCATCCCGGCTGGATCCCACCGCCGCACGGGGTTCCATTACGTCGACGGCGAGCTGCTCGTCTTCTGGGCCGACTGGAGCTCGCACCGGATCGAGGGCTACTGGCACTCCTCGCCCGCCACCGTCTTCACCCTGGACGCCGACCGGACCTACTGGTCCCTGCGCAGCGACCACCTCTCCCTCCCGCTGCCCGGCGGCGGACGCACCACCGGTGGCGGAGTCCTGTACCGCGGCGACACCCGGCTGCCCGACGAGCGGCCGGTCCTGTCCGACGGGACCTCGTACTGGGTGTGGCGGCAGCGCGACCACGACAACGACGGCGGCTGGTTCGAGTACGACCCGGCGAGCGGCGCCTGTGGACGCTCCTCCATGCCCGCGTTCTTCGCCGACACCGCGAGGGCGTACGGCGGGAGCGCTTCGTCCGGCCACTCCAGCCGACTGCTTCCCGCGCCCACCGTGGCGGGCTCCGTGCTCGGCGCGCCCGCCGACGGCCTCCTGGGCTGGCACGCCGTACGCCTCCCCGGCAACGGCTGGGTCGGCACCGACACGGCCGGACGTACCGTCACCGTCCCCGAAGACGGCAACAAGCCGGTGGCCGCCCTCACCTTCCCGGGCGACGACAGGCCGCGCGCCCTCTCGCACAGCTGGCGCGAACTGGCTCTCACCGACCCCGAAGGCGTCGTCACCGCCAAGACCCGCCAGGACCGCCACGACACCCCCTTCGGCACGGGCAGCGTCGACCTCCCGCCGCTCTCCCACTGGTACGCGCTGCGTCCCCGCGACCCGCAGGGCTCGGCCGCGCTCCGCACGGCCGACCGCGAGACCGTCGGAGCCCTCCTGAAGGCGGCCGCCGCCGCGGCCCGGGCCGACGACCTGCCGGACCTGGTGAGCGCCGCCCTGCCGCAGGTCACCGATCCGAAGCTGATCGGCGGCATCGTCGAGGTCCTGCGCTTCGCCCTGACCCAGCAGAAGGCCCTGGACGGCATCGCCGCCCGGCTCGCCGCGGACACCGCACCCGCAGCGGACCGCGAGCCCGGACCCGCCGACCGACTGCTCGGCGAAGCCCTCAGCGGGCTGCTGGAGCACACCCACCACCACTACGCCGGTGACACCGACGGCACTCACCACACCTTGACCCTCCTCGGCGCCGCGCGCGCCGGGACCGACGCCGCTGTGGTGCCCGGACTGCTCCACTTCGACACGCCCGGCCTGCCGTACTACGACTTCGTCTGGACGCCGCTGCTCGACCGGCCCGCGGCCGCCGCCTACCGGGCCGTCGCCGCGACGACCACCGACGTACAGCGGGCCGCCCTCCTCACCGTCCTCGGCGAGGTGGACGCGCTCGGCATGGCCTCGGCACAGGGCTCGGCCGGCGCCTGGCGCCAGGTCCGGGCCCACCTCGACCAGGCCCACCTGCGCGGCCCCGACGGCCTCGACCGCAACCTCCACCACCGCAGCCTGCTGCCGCTCGGCGGCGGAGCCGTCCTCGCGGTGACCGGGTACGGCACCTCCCTGCCCGACGGGCACGAGTTCGGCGCCCTCCTCCACGACCCCACCGGCCGCTTCACCCTCCCCGGCCCCTACACCGTGCGCGGCACGGCGCCCCTCGGCGACCCCGACCGGGACCCCGGCTGGCTCACCGCCTTCCTCGGCGCAGCCGCCGAGCACGGCCCGGCGCCCTTCCGACCGGAGGCAGCGGAGGAGTTCTCCCGGCTCACCGGGGTCTCCGGCGCCCTCGCCCGCCTGGTGATCGCGGGACTCCCGCACATCGACAGCTACGACCGCAACTTCCTGCCCGCGCAGGTGCGCGCCGCCCTCGGCGTCAAGGCCGCCGACGCCGCCCGTGCCCGCGACGAGCTCAAGGCCCTCGGCGCGGACGTCCGGCGCGCCGTGGTCGCGGCCCTGCTGCCCGCCGATCCGGTACGCCTGTGGAGCGAGGGCCCCGACGCGGCCGCCGCCGCGGAGGTGTGGAACCGGCACGTCGGCCGCCGTACCCCCGTCCCCGACTGGCTGGCCACCGAGGCGGCACGCGCCGTCCGCGGCGGACGGCCCGCCCACCGCGTGCTGGCGGCGCTGCTCGCCCCCGACGCCGCGCGCGAGCTCTCCGTCGACGTGCCGTGGATCGTCAAGGGCGACCACGTGGAGCCCGCCGTCGCTGCCACCGACCCCTTCGACGCGCAGGTCCTGATGGCGACCCTGGCCATGAGCGTGTGGCTGGCCCACCGGCTGCCCGCCGGCGACCCGGTGCGGGCGGTCCTGCCGCCCGCACTGACCGCCGTGCGGCAGCGCCTCGCCTCGCCCGAACTGCTCCTGGAGATCGCGCACTACACGAGCCTTCCGCACTTCCGGAAGGTCGCCGGCGCCCCGACCGAGACCGGCGAGGGCTACGAGCGCTACGGCGCGGTCGTCATGGCCACCCACGACGACCAGCCCAGGCCCGCGGTACGGACGGCGCTGCTGGACTCCACCGGCTCCGACCCCTACCTGCCGGCACTGCGCGGCGAGGACCAGCAGCCCACCGCGGCCGAGACGGCCCTGCGGACCGCCCACGACCCGCGCTTCGCGGCACTCCTCGCCGACCCCGGCGCGCCCGCGGCCGGCGAGACCGACCCGGCCGGCACCTGGTGGCCGCAGGACCCGAGCCGCTCGGTGCCCGAGCTGGTGGAGGAGGTCCGCGCCGCGTACGGACTGGGCGCGGACGCGGCCGCCCTGTACCTGGCCCTGCTCGCCATGCCCGACCCGACCGACCGCAACACCGCCCGGTGGACGGGCTGGAAGCCGGTCCGGCTCAAGGCCGCCCGAGCCGAACTGGCCGCCACCGACCTGGTGGTGTCCGCCGACCGCAGCCGCGCCGGACGCTCGCTGTTCCTGCCTGGCGCCTGGACCGACCTGGCCTCCCCGGCCCTGCCGGTGGAGCAGTGGAAGCTCCCGATGTACGACCTCACCCCCGCCGGCCGGCCGCTCCTGGGCGTACTGGCACCCGCCGAACCGGCCGCGGCGCTCTACCGCCGGGCCTGGCGGCGGGTCCGTGAGGGCGACGTCCCGCGCCTGCAGGAGCTCAAGGTGAAGCGCACCCGTACCCGCCGCCGCTGACCCGACCGGCCCGGAACCCCCGGCGCCGGCGGGGCCCACCGGACGCCGGTGGGCCCCGCCGGCACCGCACCACCCCTTTCGTACCCGTGCAGAGGAAACCCGATGACCGTCAACGCCCCATCCGCCCCCGCCGCCCGGCAGGTGCTGCCCGCCGAGGAGCGCCATGCCGCCGAGCTCGCCTTCCTCGCCGCCCACGACTCCGGCCCCCGGCCGCCCGGCTGGGCACTCACCCCGCGCGCCGTCGTCACCTTCGTCTGCGGCAGCGACGGAACCGAACTGACCCTGCCCGGGCGCCGCGCCGGCCTCCCGGCCAAGCTCACCGTGACGCCCAAGTTCGTCGGTGAACGCGCCCTGGTGGAACGCTGCGTGGTGACCCTCGCCGGGGAGCGCGGACTTCTCCTCACGGGCGAGCCCGGCACCGCCAAGTCGATGCTCTCCGAACTGCTCGCGGCCGCCGTCTGCGGCACCAGTTCCCTCACCGTCCAGGGCACCGCGGGCACGACCGAGGACGCCTTCCGTTACGGCTGGAACTACGCGCTGCTGCTCGCGCAGGGCCCCACCCCCCAGGCCCTGGTCGACTCCCCGGTCCTCTCCGCCATGCGTACCGGGCGCGTGGTCCGGGTGGAGGAGATCACCCGCTGCCTGCCTGAGGTCCAGGACGCCTTGGTCTCGATCCTGTCGGACCGCCGGGTCAGCGTGCCCGAACTGACCGCCACGGAGGACGCGGTGGTCTGCGCGGCCCCCGGCTTCACCGTCATCGCGACCGCCAACCTGCGCGACCGCGGCGTCTCCGAGATGTCCGCCGCCCTCAAGCGGCGGTTCAACTTCGAGACCGTCGCCCCGATCGCCGACGCGGACGCGGAGGCGGTACTGATCCGCCGTCAGGCCGTCGCCGCCGTACAGCGGGCCGGCGCCGCCTTCGGAGTCGACGACGCGGTGCTCGACGCACTCGTCACCGTCTTCCGCGACCTGCGCTCGGGACGTTCCGCCGAGGGCTGGGACGTGGAACGCCCCGGTACGGTCATGTCCACCGCCGAAGCCGTGCAGGTGGCGGCCTCCCTGGGGGTCGCCGCCGCGTACCTGCCGGACGGCGACGTGCTGGACCTGCTGCCGGGGCACCTGCTGGGTGTCGTCCGCAAGGACGACCCCGCCGACCACGCACGGCTGCTGGGCTACTGGGACGGCCCGGTCCGGCGCCGGGCCGAGGACGGCTCGGCGATGTGGCGCCGTCTCTGGGACCTGCGCGGGAGCCTGCGTTGACGCACACCGACCCCCGGACCGCGGTCGATGGGCTCGCCGCGGCCCGCGCTCCCTTCCTGATCGGGGTACGGCACCACAGCCCCGCGCTGGCCGCGGTGGTACCGGCCCTGCTGGACGCATCCGGCGCGGACGCGGTCTGCGTCGAGCTCCCGGCGGACTTCCAGAACTGGGTGGAGCACCTGGCGGACCCGGAGACCGTCGCGCCCGTCGCCCTCGCGGGCAGCGGCGAGGACGGACGCCTGGCCTTCTACCCGTTCGCGGACTTCTCCCCGGAACTGGCGGCGATCCGCTGGGCCCGCCGTTCGGGCGCGGTCGTCCTGTGCTGCGACCTCCCGCTGTCCGACCCCGGCTGGACCCCCCGCCCCGCCGTCCCGCACCCCTCCTCACCCGCAGACCGGCCCGACACCGTGCCCGAGGCTTCGCCCCGGGCGGCGGACGCCACCTCGAACGCGGCCTCCCGTACGGTCCCGGTCCGGGCCACGGGCACGGCCACCCGGACGGACACGGCCGCGGAATCCGGTGGCGCGCCGCGGCCCGCGGGCGGTTTCGCCGCGGCCCTCACCGCCGCGGGCACGGGCCGTGACGGCGACGACCTGTGGGACCGTGCCGTCGAGGTCCTCGCCCCGGGCTGCAGCCCGGAGGCCGTACGCCGCGCAGCGCTCGGCGTCGGCTGGGCGCTGCGCGAGGACGGCCCGGTCCCTGCCCGGGACCTCGCCCGCGAGGCCCACATGCACGCCGTGATCGCCGGCGCCATCGCCGGCGGCCGGCGCGTGGCCGCCGTCATCGGCTCCTTCCACGCCCCCGCCCTCCTCGGCCCCGAAGGCAACTCCACGGCCGTCACGGCGCCGGCCGCCGGGGGCGAACCCGCCCCGGAAGCCGGTTCCCCCACCGGGACGGAAGGCGCCCCCGGCGGCGCCGGGCCGCTCGGCTCGGGGACCGCTCCGAGCGGCAGCACCGGCCCGGGATCGGCCGCTGGTGCGGGCGCCCCGCCCGCAGGGCCCTCCGCGACGGGCGGACGCCCGACCCCCGGCCGCGGCCCGGTCGGCGAGGCCTCCGGGCGGGGGAGCGGCGGGGAAGCGGCCGTCACTTCCCTCGTGCCGTACTCCTTCGACCTGCTCGACTCCCGCTCCGGTTACCCCGCCGGCATCCGCGACCCGCTCTGGCAGCAGGCCGTCCTCGAAGCCGGCGGCGACCCCGAGCGGCTCAGGGAGGCAGCCTCGCACGCCGTCACCGGCCTGTGCCGGGAACTCCGCCGGGCCGGACACACCGCCGGGACCGGCGAGGCCGCCGAGACCCTGCGGCTCGCCTGCGACCTCGCCGTCCTGCGGGGGCTGCCCGCACCCGGCCGCGGAGAACTCGTCGAGGCCGTCACCACCGTCCTCGGCCAGGGCGAACCCCTCGGCCGCGGCCGGGCACTGGCCCAGGCCCTCGAAGCCGTGCTCGTCGGCACCGGCCGCGGGCGGATCACCCCGCACGCCCCCCGCTCCGGCCTCGGCCCCTCCGTCGAGGCCGAACTCGCCGAGCTGCGCCTGCCGTGCCCGGCGGATCCCGCGCCCCGCGAGATCCGCCTCGACCCGCTCCGCTCCGCCCTCGACGGCCGGCGCGAGGTCCTCCTCCAGCGGCTCCTCGTGTGCGGGGCTGCCTACGGAGAGCCCCTCACCGTCGCCGCCACGGGGGACGGCACCGCCCTCGGCACCAGATGGCGGCTCTCCTGGACGCCTTCCGTCCCGGCCCGGCTCGACCTCACCGGCGTGCGCGGCGTCACCGCCGCCCAGGCGGCGGCGGGGACGCTCGGCGAGGACGCCCGCCGGGCCGCCGCCGACGGCGGCCCGACCCCGACGCAGATCCTCACCGGTCTGGCCGCCGCCGCGCGGTGCGATCTGCCCGAGCTGGTCGACGTACGCCTCCACGAGGCGGCCACCGTCCTGCCGCAGACGGCGGCCCTGCCCGAACTCCTGGACGCACTCGACCTCCTGGAAGCCCTGCACCGCGGCCACCTCCCCGGCACCTCCGCCGCGTCCCGCGCCGCTTGCGCCGCCCTCACCGACGACCTCCTCGACGCCGCCGTGCGGTCCCTACCCGGCCTCGCCGGCAGCGAGCAGCCGTCCGACGCCGCCGCCCTCGTGGCCCTCGCCGATCGCGCCGCCGCCCATCACCTGGGGCTGCGCACGGACGCCGCGCTCGCCGCCCTCGCCGCCTCCGCGTCCCCGCTGATGCAGGGCGCGGCCCAGGCCGTCCGGGTGCTCCTCGACCTCGACCCGGCCGGGGCGCTCGGCGACCGCGCCGCCGGGTGGATCGACGGCGCCGGAACCGCCGACAGCCGCCGCGCGCTGTCCCGCCGGCTCGCCGGACTCCTCACCGCCGCAGGCCCGTTGCTGCAGTCCTCCCCGACCGCCCTCACGCCGCTCCTCGACCGCGTCGACCACCTCGCCGACCAGGACTTCCTCGACCGGCTCCCGGCCCTGCGCGGGGGCTTCGACGCCCTCGCCCCGGCTGCCCGCGACCGGCTGCTGGACACGGTCACCGAACGTCTCGGCGACCGCGTGGACCTCGCGCTCGACGCCCCGCCCGCCCTGCTCGGCCTCTGGGCCGCCGCCGATGCCGCGGGCCTCGCCGCACTCAAGGCCCTCCCGCTGCCCCCGCCGCGGGACCCGGCCGCGGCCCTGCCCGCGGTCCCGGCCGCGGACTCGGCCGCCCTCGGCGCACCGCCCGTCCGGACCTCCGGGTCCGACGCCGGGCAGCGCCGGCTCGCCCCGGCCGACCGCTGGCGGCTGCTGCTCGGCCGCGAACGCGACCGGCTCCCCGCCGGCGCCCGCCGTTATGCCCGTGCACTGGACGAGCTGTACGGCACGGGACACGGCGAAGGCGCCGGCGACCTCGGCACCGGCCGGGGGCCGGGCCGGGGCGGCGGCCAGGAGGCCTCCTTCCCGACCGCCCGCGCATGGTCGCAGGAGCTCGAAGCGCTGTTCGGCGCCGACGTACGGGAAGAGGTCCTGGCCGGTGCCGCCGACGCGGGCCGCACCGACGTGCTCGCCCAACTCGACCCGGCGGCCGTACGGCCCTCCGTGGAACTGCTGAGCTCCGTACTGTCCCTCGCCGGCGGCCTGCCGGAGGCCCAACTCGCCCGTCTCCGGCCCCTGGTGAAGAGGCTGGTCGACGAGCTCTCCCGAGAGCTCGCCACCAGGCTGCGCCCGTCCCTGTCCGGGCTCAGCACCCCCCGTCCCACCCGACGCCCGGGTGGTGCGCTCGACCTCGCCCGGACCCTGCGCGCCAACCTCGCACACGCCCGCCGTCGTGCCGACGGCACGGTGGTCGTCGTGCCGGAGCGGCCCGTCTTCAGCACCCGGGCGAGCCGCGAGGCCGACTGGCGGCTTGTCCTGGTGGTCGACGTGTCCGGCTCCATGGAGGCCTCCGTCATCTGGTCGGCCCTGACCGCGGCGGTACTGGGTGGCGTCCCCACCCTGTCCACCCACTTCCTCGCCTTTTCCACCCAGGTCGTGGACCTCACCGACCGGGTCGAGGACCCGCTGTCGCTGTTGCTGGAGGTGCGCGTCGGCGGCGGCACCCACATCGCCGCCGGTCTCGCCCACGCCCGCTCCCTGATCACCGTCCCCAGCCGCACCCTCGTCGTCGTGGTCAGCGACTTCGAGGAGGGCGCTCCGATCGGCGGCCTACTCGGCGAGGTCCGCGCGCTGGCCGCCTCCGGTGCCCACCTGATGGGCTGCGCCGCGCTCGACGACACGGGCCACCCCCGCTACTCGGTCCCGGTCGCCCGGCAACTCGTCGCGGCCGGCATGCCGGTGGCCGCCCTCAGCCCTCTCGCCCTCGCCCGCTGGGTGGGCGACCGCCTCCGTGGGGAGTCCCGTTGAGCACCGCACTGCCGCCCGTCGCACCCGAGGTACTCGCCGAGGCGGTCGAAAACCTGACGGCACGGCTACGCAAGAAGCTGGACGACGCCACCGCCGGCTGTGCGGACGCCGCCCTCCGCGCAGCTGACGGAAGCGTCGCCTTCCGGTTCGGCGCGGACGCCCTCGTCACCCTGCGCCCCGGCCCGTCGGGGACGGTGACCGAGGCCGGACAGGCCACCTGCACGTGCCTGCTGGCACCCCGGTGCCTGCACCGGGCCGCGGCGCTGGGCGCCGCCCCGCTCGCGGACGCGGTACCGCCGAAGCCCGAACCGGACACGGACGCGGTCGTCGCCATCGTTGGTGCCGGTGCCGGTGCCGGTGCCGGTGCCGGTGCCGGTGCCGTGGCCGCGGGAGCGCGCGAGGCGGCGGCGCCGCCCGCCGCCGGCGCCGCCCCGACCGCCGAGCCCGTTGCGGCCCTCACACCGGCACAGCTCGGCGCCGCAGCCGCGCTCTGGCATGCTGCGGCCGAAGCCCTGGCGGCGGGCGTCACCGCAGGCGGCGCCGTCGTCCAGGCCGAGCTGCTGCGCGCCGCGCACACCGCCCGCCTCGCCGGACTGCCCCGCGCGGAAGCGGCCGCCCTGCGCGTCGTACGGGGCCTGCGCGCGGCCCGCGAACGCCACACCGCACACCGGCTGGGCGACCTCACCGGATCCTTCCGCGAACTCCTGCACACGGCCGGGGTGCTGGCCTCCGGTACGGCAGATCCGGCCCTGACCGGTACCTCCCGGCGCGCCTACACGGCGGGCGGCAGCCTCCGGGTGCACGGACTGTGCCGCGAGCCGGTGCTCTCGGCCACCGGCTACGGCGGTGTCGTCACCCACCTGCTCGCCCCGGACGGCTCCCGTTACTCGATCTCCGACGTCCGACCGGGAGGCCTGGCCCGTGCCCGTGGGGCGGGTCGCGCCTCCGTCGCCCTCGGCGGCGCCACCCTCGACCACGCCGGACTCGCCCGGGGCGGCCTGAGTATCGTCGGCGCGACGGTCTCGGCGGAGGGCCGGCTCGGCGCCGGACGCGGGGTCAAGGCGACCCCGCTGACCGGCGCCGCGTGGGCCGACGGGCCCGCGGCCGCGCTCTTTGCCCGGCCCGCCGCCGAGGCCGTCGCCGCGCTGCTGGCGGACCCGGCCCAGGCGGCCGACGCGGAAACCGCTCTGATCGGCTGCGACGTCGTGGTGGCCGGGCCGGCCGGCGACCACCTCCTCGTCCGTGAGGCACGGCCGGACGCGCCCCTGCTGAGGTTGTTGCCCGCGCATCCGCACCCGGAGCTGCGGCACACCGAGAACCTGCGGCGGATCGCCTCGTACCCCGGACTGCGGCTGCGCGTCCTGGGCCGTCCGGATCTCGGCCGCGCCGCCACCCTCCGCCCGGTGGCGGTGGGCCCGGTGCCCGGCGAGCCGTACACGCTGCGGCTGCCCGAGGAGTGGCTGGCACGGGCCGACCTCGGCTACGACCGCCTCCAAGGCGAGCACTTCCCCCCGCCGGACGCCGCCGGTCCCGCGCCCGAGCTCGGCCCGGTGGCGGCGGCCGGCGCGCCGGACCCGCTGGCGGACTCCCCGCTGTGGCGGGTGCGCCGTCTCCTTGAGACCGGGGTCGCCGGCGGCCGGCGCGCCGTTGCCGAGGCGGCCCGGGGCACGGCGCCGCCGGCCGCGTACGGTCCGCTCCGCAGGGCCGGGCTCACCGGCGCGGCGGACCTGGCCGCCGCCCTCGCGGCTGAGGCCGACCGGCGCCCGCGCGACGCCTTCGGCCGGCTCGCCGACCCCTCGTCCGACGGCTACGCCTGGGCCTGGCTGGCCGCGGCGACACACCTGGCGGCGGCGGAACGCTCCCTGGTCGCCGCGTCGTGGACGGCCGCACCGACCGCAAGTAGGCCCGCAGCGCCGTGAGGTCTCCGGCGGCCGGTCCCCGGCCCGGATGCGCCTCGGCCTTCCGGGCCCCGGCCGAGGGGTCGGAGGGAACCGCTGCGCGCGTGAACACCTCTTGGAGCCCGAGGGGGGATGCACGCGATGACGAAGACAGCGGTGTCCGGGGCCGGACGCCTGGCGGTGGCGGGGCTCCTGTGCGCGGTCCTGGCGGGGTGCGGTACCACCGGGGCGGACCGGACCGCAGCGCAGCAGACCGGGGTGCGCACGCCGGCACCGGCCGACTGCGACCTGGACGCGACGACGGATGAGGAGACGCACGGGCCGTCGCCGCCCTGTTCACGCGGTGGCGCCGCGAGATCTACGGCGATCACGGCACCCTGACCCTGCGCACCGCGGAGCAGGAGGTCCTCACTCAGCAGTGGTGACACCGGGCCACCGCTCGTCCCAGAGGCCGCAGTGGTGCTCGGCGCGCCCGTCCACCGTGCGGATCCCGTCGGCGCCGGGAGCCAGCGACAGCAGCCGCGCGGGCACGCCCAGCAGCGGCCACCCCGACGCGCCGGGTGCCGTCGGCACGCCGGTCCGGGCGAAGGCGGTCCAGTAGCCGGCCATCCGGTCCGCGAGTCGCTGCTGTGGCCGCGCCAGTGGGGTGAGGGTGAACAGGTACGGCAGTTCGAAGCCGTGGGCCGCTCCGAGCGGCAGCCCCGGCACCGGCGGCAGCCCGGTGAAGTCGGGTGCGTCGCGGTCGTCGAACCGGTAGCCGTACGTGGGCACGTGCCGCCCCAGCGCCGCGCCGTCCCGCAGCGTCGGGCAGATGAACGACGCGTCGGTCAGTACGGTGGCCCAGGCGATCGCGGGGGTCGGGTACGCCGACACCGGGTAAGCGGCCTCCACGGCGCGGGCCGTCTCCGCCCCGAAGGACCGCTCGGTCCGGGCCCGATAGGCGTTCTCGTCCCCGATCGAGTACGCCGCCAGGGTCTGGGCCAGGAAGAGCCGCATCTCGTCCCGCGTGGTTCCCAGTGCCACCGGCACCCGGTGGAACCGTCCGGCCTCCAGCGCACGGCGCGGCTCCGTCGGCAGGGTGCCGTCGCCGTACGGAACCAGTGAGAAACGCTGCATCAGGTCGGCGGTCGCGAGGGTGCCGGCGTCCAGTGCGCGCAGGCAGTCCAGCACGCCCGAGGGCCGGTCGCAGCCGAGCCGGGCCGCCGCGCGGGCGCCCTCCTCGGTCGTGCGCCGCGCCGGCACGAAGGGCTCGTAGGTCCCGGCGTCCGCGAGCAGTGCCGACGGCGGTGCCGCGGTCGAGCACGAGCCGCTCTGCACGATCGCCCGGTGGAAGAGGCCGGCCGAGGCGGGCGAGGCGAGGTGTGCGCAGACACTCAGTGCGCCCGCCGACTCGCCGAAGACGGTGACGTTGCCCGGGTCCCCGCCGAACTGCGTCGCGTTCGCCCCTACCCAGCGCAGTGCCGCCCGCTGGTCGGCCAGGGCGAAGCCGGGGGCACCGCCGAGCTCCGGGTGACCGAACAGCCCGAAGACGCCCAGCCGGTAGTTGACCGTCACGACGACCACATCACCTTGGACGGCCAGGCGGTCCGGCCGGTAGGCGTCTCCGGAGCCGCTGAAGAAGCCTCCGCCATGGAACCAGACCATGACCGGCCGCGGCCGAGCCCGGACCGCCGGGCCGGCCGGGGCGGTCACGTTGAGGTACAGGCAGTCCTCGGAGCCGACCGGTCCGCCGGGAGCGAGTACGGGCAGCTGGACACAGCGGGCGCCGGGCGTCCCCGCGTCCCGTACGCCGTTCCAGCGGTCTGCCGGCTCCGGCAGCCGCCAACGGCGCGGGCCGGTGGGGGGAGCGGCGAAGGGGATCCCCTCGAAGGTGCTGTACGCCCCGTGGGTCCGGCCCCGCACCGGACCGCGGTCGGTGTCCACGACGGGTCCCTCCGGCCCGGCCGAGGCGCCCGTCAGCAGCAGCACGACGGGCAGCAGCAGCGCGCACCGGCGTCGGACCCCTCGCATGTCGGGCACGGCTTCGCCCTTCCCCTCGGGGCCCGTCACGGCGACCCCCGTTTGCCCGCCCCGAATGGCGCAGTGGGCGGAAGTGGCACTCAATGTAACAAAGCGTGCGCTCACCATGACGCACGATGACCGGCGTGCGATTGCCTAGACCCGCGCGTCGGCGAACGGAGCTTTCCATGAATGACCCCATCACTCTCTCGGCGACGCAGCACGAAAGCAGCCGCGGGACCCCCGACAACACCGCCCCCGATGCCCCCGATGCCCCCGACGCCCCACCGGAGCCGGCCGCCCCGGACCGAGCGGTCGCCCCAGCCGGCCCGGATGTCCCGGACGATTCCGACGCGCCGAGCACGCTGCGCATGCGGACCCTCCTGGAAACGGCCGCCACCTGCCGCCCGGTGGAGGAGGTCACCGCTCTGGTGGGCCTCCTCAAGGAGGACGGCCGGCTGCCCGACGCGGGACAGGAGGCGCTGCGCGCGGCCGCCGTGACCCGGCCCGTGCAGGACGTGGAACGGATGGTCACCCTGCTGGGCGACGCCCCGCAGGAGGTGGGCGAGGCGGACATGACGCTGCGCGCCGCCGCCGTCGGGCGGTCCATCGAGGACGTCGCCCTGCTGGTGAACATCCTCGGCCGGGACGCGCCCGGCGAGCCGGAGCAGCAGAACCGCGCCCGACCCGCCGAGGCGCCCGCACCCGCCGCCGAGCCGCACCCTGCGCCGACGCCGGGGCCGTACGCGAAGCCTCACGAGCCCACGTACAGGGAGCCGTACGACGCGCCCCGCCGGGCGAAGCCCCGGCCGCCGGCTCCCGTCCCGGCACCGGCCGGCAGTGCGGCGCGCGGGCACGCGCTGCGCTGGCCCGTGGCGATCGCCCTGCTGGTCAGCGGCGCCCTGCACCTGCCGCAGGACCTGACGGCCCTGTCGTCGGCGGGCCCCCTCGGCCTGCTGCCCCTCCTGGTCACCCTGGCGTGCCTCGCCGTCGGCGCGCTCGTGGCGCTGCGCGACACCACGGCCGTGTGGCGGGCCGGCGCGGCCACGGCGGTGGGCGTGGTGGCCCTGCACGTCCTCGGTGGCTCGCTGGCCTTCGACCCGCTGGCCGGCACCGTGGGCGGCGGCCTGGCCTGGGCGGGTGCCGCCGTCATGCTGTGCGCGGCGGCCGGGGCGGTCCTTGCCGGCCTGGCACTGAGGAACCGTCAGGAGGCTTCGGCCTGACGGGCGGCTCCGACCGCCGCAGCGGCACCCCGCGCACCGCGCGGGGTGCCGCTGCGTTCGCGCGCTCCTCAGACGAGCAGGTTGACCGCCCCGGTGAACACCCTCGGCAGGCGGGCGGCCAGCGGGACGATGCGGGGCGCGAGGCGCGGCCGCCGCCGCGCCCAGAGCAGCGCCTCGGTGAGCGCGCGGTAGCTGCGCGACAGCTCCCGCCAGGCCTGCTCGTAGGCCTGGGGTCGTCCGGCCCGTACGCACCGCACGAGTTCGCCCGCGGCCGTCACGGCCAGGGTGAGCCCTTCGCCGGTCAGGGCGTCCACGTAGCCCGCTGCGTCCCCCACGAACAGCACCCGCCCCGCGACGCGGACACGTGCCCCCTGGCGCAGCGGACCGGCGCCGCGCACCGGTGTGTCGGCGTATCCGCTCAGTCGGTCCGCCAGGTGGGGGAAGTGAGCGAGTTGTTCGTCGAAGGGCGCCTGGTCTGCGGTGAGCACCGCGACGCCGATCCGGTCGGGCGCGAGCGGGGTGACGTAGGCCTCGGACCGCGCCGACCAGTGCACCTCGACCAGGTCGCTCCACGGCGCGACGGTGAAGTGGCGGCGCAGTCCGTAGCGGGCCGGACGGCGGGGGGCGGCCGGGGCCGACAGGCCGAGCCCGCGCCGGACGGGGGAGTGCAGGCCGTCCGCAGCGACGAGATAGCGGGCGGTCAATCCGGCCGCGGTGACGTGTTCAGCGCTCTGGTGCACCCGGTCGACGCGTCGCGGCAGGAACTGTACCCCCAGCTGCGCGGCCCGGCCGGCGAGCGCGGACTGGAGGTCCGTGCGGCGGGATCCGAGGCCCGGCCCGCACCGGAAGAGCCCCTCGGCGCGCAGGCCGCTGGTGCCGTCGACGTAGCGGATGCCTCGGAACGGCTGTCCGGAGACGGATACGCCCAGCGCACCGAGGCGGCGTACCGCCCCGGGCATCAGGCCTTCCCCGCAGGCCTTGTCGATCGGGGTGGGGCGCGGCTCCGCCACCACGACCTCCAGGCCGGCGAGGGCGCCGTGGATGGCGGTCGCCAGCCCGGCCGGACCGCCGCCGGCGACCAGCAGGTCGATCATGACGGCGCTCCCGCCGACGGGACGGAGGCGGGCGCCCGCAGCCGTCCGCCGTCCGTCAGGGCGGCGTCCTCGCAGCCGATCCGCACCCTCAGCAGGGCCAGGTTGAGCACGGTGAAGCCGAGCGCGGTCAGCCAGGCGGAGTGCACGAGCGGCAGCGCGGCGCCCTCCGCGACCACCGCCACGTAGTTCGGATGGCGCAGCACCCGGTACGGACCCCTCTCCACCAGCGGAAGTCCGGGGACGACGAGCACCCGGGTGTTCCAGCGCGGGCCGAGGGAGGCGATGCACCACCAGCGCAGGCCCTGGGCGGCGACGGCGACGGCGAGGGCCGACCAGCCGAGCAGGGGGACGAAAGGCCGCCCGGCCGACCAGGGTTCGACGACGCAGCCCACCAGCAGCGCGGTGTGCAGGGCGACCATGGCCGGGTAGTGGCCGCGGCCGTACTCCTGGCCGCCGCGCGCCAGGCTCCACGCGGTGTTGCGGCGGGCGGTGGCCAGCTCGGCGAGCCGTTCGGCGGCGACGAGACAGACGAGCAGCTGGTACAGGCTCAGGGAGTTCACGGGGTTCACCAGCGCAGGAGGACGAGTTCGGAGGCGAAGCCGGGGCCGATGCCGAGCATCAGCCCGACGGAGCCGGGCGGCGGTCCGTCGCGGTGGACGCCTTCCAGGATGTGCAGGACCGAGGCGGACGAGAGGTTTCCCACGGCGGCCAGTGACCGCCGGCTCGCCGCGAAGGCCGCCTCCGGCAGGGCCAGTGCGTCCGAGAGGGCGTCGAGGATCTTCGGGCCGCCGGGATGGCAGATCCACGCGTCGACGTCCGCGGGCTTGAGGTCGTGCGCGGCGAGGAAGCTCTCCACCTCCTCGGCCACGTGCAGCCGCGCCAGATCGGGGAGCTCGCGGCCGAGGACCATGCGCATGCCCCAGTGGCCGATGTCCCAGCCCAGGGCGTGCTCGGTGCCCGGGTAGAGGCGGCTGCGGGTGGCGACGACCTCGGGGCCGGTGCCTGTCGCGTGCAGCGGATGGCCGCGGCCCACCGCCACCAGGGCGGCCGCACCGTCGCCGAAGAGGGCCCCGGCCACCAGGTTCGCCATCGAGGAGTCGGTGGCTTGGAGGGTGAGCGAACACAGCTCGGTGGACAGCAGCAGGGCCGCGTGACCCGGCCGGCCGGCGAGGAGCTCGTGCAGATGGCCCACTCCGGCTGCCCCGGCGGCACAGCCGAGGCCGAAGAGCGGCAGCCGCCGTACGTCGGGTCGCAGCCCGGCGGGTGCGGCCAGGCGCGCTTCCAGCGAGGGGGTGGCGAGCCCGGTCACGGTGGTCGACATGACCAGATCGATCTCGGGGGCCGTCAGACCGGCGTCGGCGAGGGTCAGTTCCAGCGCCCGTGATCCGATTTCCCGGGCCGTCTCCAGGAAGAGGGCGTTCGTCGTGCCGAAGTCGTTGGCGGGCCCGTAGCGCTCCAGCGGGAGGGCGAGATGACGGCTCTCCACGCGCACCGAGGCGTGGACCCGGCGCAGCAGGGCGGTGTCGGCGCCGGGCGGCTGGAACCGGACGAGCGCCTCCGTGATCTCGGCCTGGGAATGGCGGTGGGGCGGGAACACGCTGCGCACTGCCAGAACACGTGTCATTGAGTCACCATAGAAAAGAACTGACACTTCGTTACGAATGCGCTGATTCGGGCGCGGCGCCGCCTAGTGTGTCGCCGTGCCCGTGCGAACCGCGCAGAGTGCCCAGCGTCCCGAGCGCCCCGAGAATGCCGAGGGCCCCGGCGCGGTCGGCGCCGCCCGCGCCCTGGCCGCCCTGGCTGCGGCCTCCCACCCGCTGCCCGCGGCGGCCGTCACGCTCTTCACCGCTGTGCTGGCCGTCGCGGCGGGGCACGGGCCGGCGGGGGCCGCCCTCGCGGCGGGGGCCGTGGCTGCCGGCCAGCTGTCGGTCGGCTGGTGCAACGACCGGGCCGACCTGCGGCGCGACCTGGTCTCGGGCCGGAGGGACAAGCCCCTGGTCGCCGGCAGGGTGTCGGCCGCCGCCGTGGCACGGGCGGCGGTCGTCGCGCTCCTGCTCTGTGTGCCGCTGTCCCTGGCGGCCGGCGGGCTCGCCGGCGCGGTGCACCTGGTCGGCGTGGCGGCCGCCTGGGGATACAACCTCCGGCTGAAGGGCACGGCCGCCTCCTGGGCCCCGTACGCCCTGGCCTTCGGCCTGCTGCCGGCCTTCGTCACCCTGGGGCTGCCCGGTGGGCCCTGGCCGCCGCCGTGGCTGATGGCGGCGGCGGCCCTGCTCGGGGCGGGCGCCCACTTCGCCAACGTGCTGCCCGACATCGACGACGACCTGGCCACCGGGGTGCTCGGGCTGCCGCAGCGGCTGGGCGCCCGGCGCTCGGCCACGGTGGCCGGGCTGCTCGTCCTGGGCTCGACCGCGGCCCTGGTCGCCGGACCGCCGGGGCGGGTGACGGCGTACGGCTGGGCACTACTGGGCGCGACGGCGGCGGCACTGCTCCTGGCGTCCCGCAGGCCCGCGGGGAAGCTCCCGTTCCTGACGGTGATGGCGGTGGCCGCGGCCGACGTGGTCCTGTTGGTCGCCGAGCTCCGCCCCTGAGCACCCCGCCGGGCGGTGTTCGCCCGGCGGGGCCGGGCCGCCCCCGCGACGTCCGCCCCCGCGACGGCCTCACGGTCGGTCGCGCCTCAGGGGGCCCGGCGGGTGCGGGTCCAGGCCAGGAGGTGGCCGGCCGGCCAGGTGTTGATGACACGCTCCGTCGCAACACCGCACTCCACGGCCCGTTCGCAGCCGAGGACCTGCCAGTCCAGCTGGCCCGGGGCGTGCGCGTCGGTGTCGATGGCGAAGAAGGTCCCGGCCGCCACGGCCGTCCGCAGCAGCCGCCGCGGCGGATCAAGCCGCTCGGGCCTGCTGTTGATCTCCACGGCCGTGCCCGTTTCCGCACAGGCCGCGAACACCGCCTCGGCGTCGAACCGGGACTCCGGCCGGGTCCGGCCGGTGACCAGCCGCCCCGTGCAGTGCCCCAGGACGTCCATCAGCGGGTTGCGCACGGCGGCCAGCATCCGCCGGGTCATCGCGGGCGCGTCCATCCGCAGTTTCGAGTGCACCGAGCCGACCACGAGATCGAGCCGGTCCAGCAGTTCCGGCTCCTGGTCGAGGGCCCCGTCGTCCAGGATGTCGCACTCGATCCCGGTGAGCAGCCGGAAGGGCGCCCAGGTGGCGTTGAGCGCAGCCACGGCGTCCAGCTGCTCGCGCAGGCGGTCGGGGGAGAGGCCGCGTGCCACGGTCAGTCGCGGCGAGTGGTCGGTCAGCACGGCCCATGCGTGGCCCAGGTCGGCAGCCGCCCGGCCCATCGCCTCGATCGGGCTGCCGCCGTCCGACCAGTCCGAGTGCAGGTGGCAGTCCCCGCGCAGGGCCGCCCGCAGTGCGGCGGCGGCCGGTGACGGCGGGGGGCCCTCCGGAAGCGCCGCGGCCTGGTCCTCCAGGCCGCGCAGATAGGCCGGCACCCCGCCGGCGAGTGCCTCCCGTACCACTGCGGCCGTCTTGGGGCCGAGTCCCTTGACCGCCTCCAGGGAGCCGGCGGCGGCCCGCTCCGCCACCTCCTCGGGCCCCAGGCGCACGACCACCGCGGACGCGGTGCGGAATGCCCGCACCCGGTAGCCGGGCGCCTGCGCGCGTTCCAGCAGGAACGCGATCCGGTCCAGCGCCGCAGCCGGGTCCATCGGCCACCTCCTGCCGCACGGGGTGGCCCCAGTGTCCGTCGCGGACGGCGGCTACGCCTCCCGTGGACCCTGGGCCGCCTCCTGCGCCTCCGCCAGGGGCACGGCGGCGTCCAGCGCGGCGGTGAGCCGACCCAGGCGGTCCTGGAGATCGGCCACCTCGGCGAGCTCGAAACCGGTGGCCGCCGCGATCCGCCGGGGCACCTCCGCCGCGCGGGAGCGCAGCGCCGCACCTTCCTCGGTCAGGTGAGCGCGGACGGAGCGCTCGTCCTCGGTGCTGCGCTCGCGGCGTACCAGCCCGGCCGCTTCCAGCCGCTTGAGCAAGGGGGACAGGGTGCCCGAGTCCAGCCGCAGGTGCTGTCCGATCTCCTTGACCGGCAGCTGGCCGTGCTCCCAGAGCACCAGCATCACCAGGTATTGCGGGTAGGTGAGCCCCAGGTCCTTGAGGACCACGCGGTAGAGGCCTCCGAAGGCGCGGCTCGCGGCGTTCAGCGCGAAGCAGATCTGCCCGTCGAGGCGCAGAAAGTCCTGGTCGGAGCCGATGGAGGTGGGCTGCTCGGTCATGCCGGCCAGTCTACCCGGCAAGACCTGGAGAGGCATTGAATTGCGCACAACTTAATTGCGTGCTCTACTGATGGGGCGCGGCCGGCCTCGGCCGCCACCACGGTTCACCGCTTGCGAGAGGAACTCTCATGGACGCGCTCTACACCGCTGTCGCCACCGCCAACGGCCGCGAGGGCCGCGCCGTCAGCTCCGACGGCCAGATCGACCTCGCCCTGGCCATGCCCCCGGCGCTGGGCGGCAACGGACAGGGCACCAACCCCGAGCAGCTCTTCGCCGCCGGCTACGCCGCCTGCTTCGCCAGCGCGCTCGGCCTGGTCGGCCGCCAGGCCAAGGTCGACACCAGCGAGGCCTCGGTCACCGCGGAGGTCTCGATCCTCAAGGACGGCGCCGGCTTCGGCCTCGCCGCCACCCTGCGCGTCGAACTCCCGGACTCCCTCGCCGGTGAGACCGGCGCCCTGCTGGTCAAGCAGGCCCACGAGGTCTGCCCCTACTCCCGTGCCACCCGCGGCAACATCGAGGTCGACCTCGTCATCGAGTGACGCGGGCCGTCCGGCCGGGAACCTGCCGGGGACCGGCGGAGATGCCGGACGCCCGGCGTGCGGCCACCATGGAGTCGGACCGACTCCGACGGGGGCCGCACGCCGGGAGGCGCCAGTGGCGCACACCAACACGACGGACGTACTGGTCGTCGGCGCGGGTCCGGTGGGCCTGACCGCCGCCGCCGAGCTGCGCCGCAGGGGCGTCGCCTGCCGGATCGTCGACAGGCTCCCCGCCCGGCTGCCCTACGCGAAGGCCGTGGGCATCCAGCCGCGCACCCTGGAGATCTGGGACCGGATGGGGATGGTCCGCCCCGTGCTGGACGCGGCCGTCCCGCTGCGCGGCCAGCTCACGTACGTCAACGGCGTCGAGCAGCCCCGCATCGACCTCGTCCTGCCGCCCGAAGTGCCCTACCGCTTCGCGGCGCTGCCGCAGTACGAGACCGAGCGCATCCTCGAAGAGCACCTGGCCCGCTGGGGAACCGCCGTCGAACGCGGCACCGAACTGGTCTCGTTCCGCCAGGACGCGGACGGCGTCACCAGCCGGCTGCGCACCCGCTCGGGCGCCGAGGAAGAGCTGCGCACCCGCTACCTGGTGGGCTGCGACGGCGCCCACAGCGTCGTGCGCAAGGGACTCGGGCTGTCCTTCGAGGGCGGCGCCTTCCCCGAGGAGTACATGCTCGCCGACGTCGAGGCCGACGGGGACCTGCCGTACGGGTACTCCCTGCGCGCCATGCACCTGGACGCCGCCGGCGCCGTGGACGACGTACTCGTGTGCATCCCGCTGCCGGGCCGCGCCCGTTACCGGATGTCCATGAAGGTACCGCCCGAACTGTCCACGGCCGAACAGGCCGCCGACGGTGTCGCCCACGGCCTCCAGAACGGCCCGGCTCCGCAACTGGCCGACATCCAGACCGTCCTGGACCGGCTCTCGCCGACCCCCGCCACCGCCTCGCACATGCGCTGGTCCTCGGTCTTCCGGATCAGCCACCGGATCGTGGACCGGTACGGGCATGGCCGCGTCCTCATCGCCGGCGACGCCGCGCACATCCACCCGCCGACCGGCGCCCAGGGCATGAACACCGGAATCCAGGACGCCTGGAACCTGGCATGGAAGCTCGCCCTGGCCGTCGACGGCGCCGCCCACCCCGGCCTCCTGCCCAGCTACGACGCCGAACGCCGCCCCGTCGGCGAGGAGGTCGTGGGCCGCACGGTGCGCCATGCCTCCGCCCGAGGAGTCCAGTCCGACCCCGAGAACGCCCGCACCCTGATCCTGCGCGAGGCCCAACTGCTCGTCGGCTACCGCGGAAGCCCCATCACCGACCCCCCGGGAGAGGGCCCCGGACCCCGTCCCGGCGACCGGGCCCCGGACTGCGGCGGCCTCACCTCGCCGATCGCGGCCGTCCCGCTGCGCCTCGCCGACCTGCTCCGCGGGCGCGAACACGTCCTCCTGCTCCACGGTACCGGCCTCGACGAACTCGCCCTGACGGCGCGGGAGTACTCCGGCGGCCGGGTCGAGACGTGCGTCGTCCTGCCGGCCGACACCCCGCCCGACGCCCCGGCGGGCCCGGGTGCCCTGCCCGCGTACCACGACACCGGCGGCGAGTTCGCCCGCATCTACGCCTCCCGGCCGCCGACCGCGCTCCTCGTGCGCCCGGACGGATACCTCGGCGCCCGGCTCTCCCCGCCGACCCCGGGGCGACTGGCCGCACATCTCGCGACCGTGTTCGCCCGGGACGTCCGTGGCTGACCCCTCGGAGGCCCGCCCGGACGGGCTCCTCGCCGGACGTCAGTCCCGCGCCCCGGCGCGCGCGGCCTCCCGGCGCCCCCGCTTGCCCAGCGCCGCCAGCGACAGGTCCTGCGCCTGTGACCGCAGCTGCTTGAAACCGTAGCCGCGCTCCGTCAGCCAGGCCTCTGCCGCCAGCTCCGCCCGGGCCGCCGCGTCGAGGATGTCCTCCTCCGCCTCCCCCGAGTCCAAGAAACGGAAGGTGAAGAAGGGGCGCGCCGCGAGGTCGTACGTCAGATGCCCCTCGGCCGTGAACTCCGCGCGGAGCATGTCGTGCTCGGACGCGGCGGCGAGCAGTTCGGCCCGCTGGTCGTCGGTCAGTCCGTCGAACGCGCCGCGGACGGTGATACGGAAAGTACGGGTACTCATCCGCGCAGCCTAGGACGGGGGCTCCGTACCCCGCATCCGGATATCGACCGGTCCGCCCCACCCCCGTTTTTGGATTGCCGGACGATCCTCAATACGATCCGGCGATGATCACAAGAAAACGGCTCGCGGCCAGGGCCTGCGCCCTGTTCGCCGCTCTGGCCGTCGGGCTCTTCCCGGCGAGCGCCACGGCCGCCGACGGACCGGCGGCGAAGGAACCCCCCAAGGTCGACCTCGTCCTGGACGTCAGTGGCTCCATGCGGACCAACGACATCGACGGCGGGTCCCGCATGGCCGCCGCGAAGCAGGCTTTCAACGAGGTCATCGACGCCGTCCCCGCGGAAGTCCAGCTCGGGATACGGACCCTGGGCGCCGACTACGCGGGTGACGACCGCACGCTCGGCTGCAAGGACACCAAGCAGCTCTACAAGGTGGGCCCCCTCGACCGGACCGAGGCCAAGACCGCCGTGGCGACCCTCGCCCCGACCGGCTGGACCCCGATCGGGCCGGCCCTGCTCGGCGCGGCCCAGGACCTGGAGGGAGGCAACGCCACCAAGCGGATCGTGCTCATCACCGACGGCGAGGACACCTGTGCCCCGCTCGACCCGTGCGAAGTGGCCCGCGACATCGCGGCCAAGGGCATCCACCTGGTCATCGACACCCTCGGCCTGGTTCCCGACGCCAAGACCCGGGCCCAGCTGACCTGCATCGCCGAAGCCACCGGCGGTACCTACACCTCCGTCCAGCACAAGGCGGACCTCTCCGGCCGGGTCCGCCAACTCGTTGACCGGGCCGCCGACCCGGTCGTCAACCCGGTGGCGACCGAGGGCGCGAAGCAGTGCGCGAGTGCCCCGCAGCTCAAGGCCGGTCTCTACAGCGACCGCGAGACCTTCGGCGAGCACCGCTGGTACCGGGTGGACGTGCTGCCCGGCCAGGAACTGCGCGCCTCGGTGAGCATCGGAGCCGACAGGGCGGTCAACAACGACTACGGCGTCCTGCTGCGCGCCACGACCATCCACGGGCGGGAGATCGTCCGCGGCTCGGAGGCCGGCGACGGCCGCACCGACGTCCTCTCCACCGGCCTGCGCTACCCCAAGGCCGAGACCGACGACACCGGCTCGGACGCGAAGCCCGCGGCCGAAACCGTCTGCCTCCAGGTCAGCAACTCCTTCTCCGCTCCCGCCTCCGTGAAGACCACTCCCGGCATGCCCGTCGAGCTGACCATCGACCTGGTCGACGGCCCGCGTGACGCCTCCGACGCCGCGGCCTTCGGCCTCGGGCGCGGCTGGTGGACGCTGGCCGTGTTGGTGCTGGCCGGACTGTTGGCCGGACTGGTGTGGGGATGGATCTCCCGCTGGCGCATCTCCGTCTGGAGGACCAACTGATGCGTACCGTACGCAGACTGGCCGCGGGCCTGCTCGCGGCGGCCGCCGCCCTCGCGGTGGCGGGTACGGCCGCCGGTACGGCCATCGCCGACACCCCGTCGCCGAGTGCCACCCCCGGAAAGGACACCGCCGGGGCCGCCGCCCCGACCGAGGCGGGCACGAGCTTCCGCACCGCCACACCGCTGTGGCCCGGCCAGAAGGCCACGGCCGGCGCCTCCAGCGGCGACTACCTGTACTGGGTGCTTCCGGTCGATGCCCAGCAGCGCGTCACCGTGAAGGCCGACGTCACCCTGCCCGAGTCCGCCGCCCGGCACGGCACCTCGACCTGGCGGCTCGACGTGTACGACGGGCTCCGCCGCCGGCAGGCCTGCACGTACGGCATGCAGAGCAGGGCGGCGGCCAAGGAGGCGGCCTCGGTCGAGCTGTCCTGCACCCTGCGCACGGTACGCGCCGGAGCGGAGCCGTGGGCCAACGACCCGCTCCCGGGCAGCTACTACGTCCGCCTGACGGTCGTGGACCTGCCGGAGGAGGACCTGGGCCTGCCGGTGCGCGTGGCCGTCGAGGCCGACGCCCGGGAGCAGGGAGGCGCCTTCGCGGTGGACGGGGCCCTCGCCGAACCGCTGGTCGCCGGTACGGTGACCGGCTCCCTGCGCGACCCGGAGGACGGCTGGTCCGGCGGCTGGTGGTCCGACCGCTGGCTTTGGACGGCGGCCGGCGGAGTGCTCGGAGCCCTCGCGGGCATCTTCGGCTACTCCCTGACGCGCGGCCGGGGCCGCCCGTCCCGGGTGCCGCCCGGCGCCTGACCCCGGCTCACCGGCCGTTCTCCCGCCCTCGGCGGGAGAACGGCCGGTGACGGGCGAGCGGAGGGCGGTCGCCGCCCCGGTCGTGACCGCCCGGTCCGAGGCCGGGCCCGGCAGGAGTGCTGGGCCATGTGAGGGCGGCTCCTCAAGCCCGCCCGGGCCCTGTCCGAAGGAGAGGGAGGCCGCACCTGGACACCGGCGAGGGCGCGGCCGTCTCCTGATGACCGCCCATCTCCCGGGGAGTACCTCCATGCGCCTGCTCGTCCGCCTGACCGTCGCCGCCCTGATCGCGGCTGCCCCCGCACGCGCCGGCGCCGCGGCCGCGGACGTTCCGGAACCCGTGCCGGCTCCGCTCCTGCTGCCCGCCGCCGCGGTTCCCGGCGCGTTCATCGTCAGCCTCGACGACGGCGTGGACGCCGCCGCCCTCGCACACCGGCTCGGACTGGAGCCCACCTTCGTCTACGAATCGGCGATGAACGGCTTCGCGGTGCCGCTGACCCCCGGCCAGCTGGACGACGTCCGCACCACCCCCGGGGTGCGCTCGGTGGAGGCCGACGCGGAGATCTCGGCCCCACCGACGCCGCCCGGCCCGGCCGCACCGTCCACCGCCCGGGCCCCTGCACCGACATGGGGCCTGGACCGCATCGACCAGCGGACCCTCCCGCTCGACGGTCACTTCACCACCGGCGGCGACGGCGCCGGCGTGACGGCCTACGTCCTCGACACCGGCATCGACTACTCCCACCCCGAGTTCGAGGGCCGGGCCGAGCCCGGTTTCGACGCCGTCGGGGACGGCGGTGGCGGCCAGGACTGCGAAGGCCACGGTACCCACGTCGCGGGCACCATCGGCGGCCGGACGTACGGCGTCGCACGCTCCGTGCGCCTGGTCAGCGTCCGCGTACTCGGCTGCGACGGCCGGGGCGACCACTCGGCGGTCATCGCCGGACTGGACTGGGTGGCGGCGAACGCCCGGCAGCCCGCTGTACTCAACGTCTCCCTGGGCGGTGGCCGCTCCGAGGCCGTCAACCGGGCCGCCACCGCCGTGGCCGAGGCCGGCACCCTCCCGGTCGTCGCCGCCGGGAATGCGGCGGCCGACGCCTGCACGGTCTCCCCGGCCTCGGCGGAGCGGGTGGTGACCGTGGCCGCCAGCAGCCGGCGCGACGAGCAGTCCCGCTTCTCCAACCGTGGCGAGTGCGTGGAGATCCACGCCCCCGGCGAGCAGATCGATTCCGCGCTGCTCGGCGGCGGCACCATCGCCCTCGACGGCACGTCCATGGCCGCCCCGCACGTCACCGGAGCGGGCGCCCTCTACAAGGCGGCCCATCCGGCGGCCGCCCCGCAGGAGGTCGCCGGGTGGCTCGTGGAGAAGGCCACCGAGGACGTCCTGACCGGCACCGACGCAGGCAGCCCCGGCCGACTGCTGTTCACGGACGGCATGTGACGGACGGTCGTCGCCCGTCCTCAGCCGCCTGCCGCCGGTTCGGGGCCGAACCGGCGGACGGGACCCTGCTCAGCCGAGACGCGTGAGCCTCGTCCCGAACGAGGGCTCCGCCAGAGCTCCCTTGACGGCCACCGGGACGCTCTTGGCGCCCTCACCCTCACCCGCCGTCAGCACACCGACCTCCGTCCCGGACTTCGCCGTGCGCGGGAGCGCTGAGGAGCCGGCGTCGAGGGACAGCCTGAACCGCTGCCCGGGCACGCTGGTCACGTTCAGGTCCTTGACTGCCACGAGCGGAGTACGGCCGCCGAGTCCGTCGTCCACGTAGCCGACGACGTCGCCCTTGCGGACGAGCGGGCCGGAGGCGAGGGCCGTCCGTACCGCTTCGATGATCTTCTTGCTGTTCGTCTTCACCAGGGCCAGGCTGTTGAGGGCGTCCACGTCCGGGGCGGGCGCGCGCTGTTCCATCAACGAACCGACGATCAGCTCGGTCTCCTCGCCGACCGTCTTGTAGGCCGCCCACACGAAGGTGCCGCCGGCGGGTGTGCTGGAGCCGGTCTTGATCCCGCGGATGCTGAGGTTGGAGTCGGTGAGCAGGTGGTTGTTGTTGACGAGCTTCTCGCCCAGGCCCTTGATGGAGGCCTCCGGCAGGGCGACGATCGCCCGGAAGGCGTCGTCCTTCATCACCGCCTCGGCGAGTCTCAGCTGGTCGGCGGCCGTGCTGACGGTGCCCGCGTCCAGACCGCTCGGGTCGGTGTACGTGGTGTCCTTCATGCCGAGTTCCCGGGCGGCGGCGTTCATCTTCTCCACGAACGCGGCCTCGGAATCGGTGCCCGTGTCCCAGCGCGCCAGCAGACGGGCGATGTTGTTGCCCGAGGGGATCATCAGCATCTTCAGCATGTCCTGCTGGCTGAACCTCGACCCGGCGGTGAGACCCCTGATCCGGGATTCGTGCTCGGAATTTCCGTCCGCCACCGCCTTCGCATCGACGGTGATGTCCGGGCCGGCCTCGTTCTTGCGCAGCGGATGGCCCTTGAGGATCACGTAGGCCGTCATGATCTTGGCGACGCTGGCCGTCGGTACGGGCCGCTGCTCACCGAAGGTGCCGATGTCGCCGGAACCGACGACGCGGACGGCTCCCTGGCCCTGGCCGGGCCACGGCATGGAGAACTGCCCGTCGACGGTGTGCTCGGTCTCCGCGGCGACGAGCCGGGGGGCGGGCAGGGGCCGCAGCATCTGGCCGCCGATGCAGGCACCGGCGAGCAACAGCAGAATCGGCGTCCACACCTTGACGCGGCGCAGCACGGTCCGGCGAGGGGTCTCCGGCGGGGGAGGGGTGTTGGTGAGCTCGGCCAGCAGGTCCAGCGGCGGCAGGGGGCCCGGCGCGGCCGGCTGCGCGGGCGCCTGAGGCAGGGGGCGCGCCGCGACGGGCGCCGGCGCGTCGGGATCCTTCAGCGCGACGAACCGGCTCGTCCGTTCGGGGTCGGAAACCGCATCCGAGTCCGGATCGGAGTCCGACACCGGATCGGATTCCCCTGCACGCGCCGCCTCTTCACGTGCCGCCTTGTCACGTACTGCCGCCCAGGACGGCACCTTCGGAGCGGTTCCGGCGGCGGACGCCTTCTCGCCCACACCGGCGCCTGCGGTGCCGGGCGTCTCCCCAGCCTTGCGGTCCGGAGCGGCGGCGCCCGGCGCGCGCAGGGTCTGCGTGCGCGAGTCTTCGGCGTCGGCGTCGGCGTCGGCGTCGGCGTCGGCCTCGACCTCGGCCTCAGGTTCAGGCTTGCTCCGCGCCTTGCGGTCCTCGGCGGTGGCGCGGGGGAGGCGGAGGATCTGCGTGCGCGAGTCCCCGGCGTCCGCTGCCGGTTCGGCGTCGGTGTCGTCGTCGGGGGCGTCGGCCCGGGGGTCTTCGGTTCGGGCACCGCTGTCGGCGTCGGCGTCGGCGTCGGCGTCGGCGTCGGCCTCGGGGTCGGTGTCGGGGCCGGCCGGTGCCTCGGCCGCGGGCTCGGCGTCCGGGGCGGCGGCGCTGGGCCCGTCGTCCCGGGCATCGGTGTCGGCCGGTGTGTCGGCCGGTGTGTCGGCCGCGGGCTCGTCGTCCGCCGAGGCGGCGTCCGGCGTCTTCCCCGCGCCGGCCTCCGCCCGGCTTTCCTTCCGCGCCGTCGAAGGGGTCTGCGCGGACTCCTGGTCCGCTTTGGTTTCGGCCGTGTCCTCCGGCTCGTCGTCCGACCCCGTCGCGGGCCGCGATGCGTCCGCCGCGGTGTCTTCGGCCTCCGCGTTCGTGTCCGCCGAAGGGGACCCCGCCTTCCCGGGTTCCGCCCCCGCGACGGTGGTTCCCGTGTCCTTCGGGTCGTCCGAGGAACCGTCCGTCACTGTTACCGCCTTCATCCAAGCCCCGCCTTGCCGTTCACACCGTGCAGATACCTTCGACGGGCAGCCGAGAGGGCCCCGCCACGCTGCTAGATGCGGGCCCCGCACCACGCGTTCCCCGACCCCGATCTTGTGACCGTTCGGTCATATTCGGTGAGTACGCCTACTCATGACCGCACCGCCGCCGCCGTCGACCATGGAGCGCGACCCCACCGCACGAACGAACGGGCCCGCCCATGCTCAGCCGAATCGCCGCCGCCCTGGTCCCCGCCTTCGGGCGGCTCACCGTCACCGCCGACCCCGGTGCCCGGCCCGCCACCGGTTCCATCCTCGTGGCCAACCACACCTCGCTCGCCGACCCCGCCGTCGTGGTCACGGCCCTGCGCCGGCACGGGATCGAGCCGGTCATCCTGGCCACCGCTGGTCTCTGGCGCGTACCTCTGCTGGGCCCCGCACTGCGCCGCGAGGGGCACATCGCCGTTCACCGCGGCACCGCCCGGGCCGGCGACGCGCTGGACGCCGCCGCCGTGGCCCTCGCCTCGGGCCGCAGCGTGCTGCTCTACGGCGAGGGCCGGCTGCCGACGCGCCGCGACGCGGGGGAGTCCGCTCCGGGCCCCTTCCGCAGCGGACTGGCCCGGCTCGCCGCCGCCACGGGAGCCCCCGTCGTACCCGTGGGCCAGGCCGGCTCCCGCCGGCTGTGCTCCGGCAGCCGCGCGAAGCAACTCGCCGGGGTCCTCACGGCGCCGCTGCGCCGGCCCTGCCTGCACGTACACATCGGGGCGCCGCTGCACCTTCCCGCCGGGGTACCCGAGGCGACCGACCGGGTCCGTGAGGCCGTCACCGAGGCCTGGCGCACCGCCGCGTCCGCCGTCGGGGAGGCCCGCGCGGCAGGATGACGGCTCAGGCGGTGCTGTGCCCGAGCAGGACATGGGGCGTGGCCTCGCGATCGGCATCCGTGTCGACGAAGGACACCACCAACGGGGTGCTGCCCGTCGGGCCGCCGGCGGTCGCGCGCAGCCGGTAGCGCTCGACCCGGACGGCATCACGGGCGAGGGGACGGCCTCCCGTGAACAGCGACAGGGGCTTGACATCGTTCGCCACGCGCAGTTCGGCCGGACGCCAGGTGCCGGAGGCCTGGTCGAGGCGCTCCAGCAGGAAGCCCGGACCGTCGTCCGGCCGGTCACCCGGTTCGCCGACGAGCATCTCCATCTGGAAGGTCACGAGCAGATGCCGGTAGTCGGCGGAGTTCCCGTTCCGCAGGGTCACGGTGAACTCCTGCGCGGCGCCGCCCCGTACGAGGCCGAGCCGGCCGCCGCGGGTGGCCACGGCAGCGGTCAGGCGGGTCGGAGCCGGAGGCGGCGTCACCGGCGGAGCCGCCGAACGGGGCGCGGCGGTCGTGGCCGCGACGGTGGGCGCGGCCGTGGCCGACACCGACGGCGATGCCGATGCCGACGGGGATGACGACGGCGACGGGGATGACGAGGACGCCGGCGTGGCCTGCGTGTCCCCGCCGTCCCCGTTCCCGCATCCGGAACATCCGGCGAGCAGGGCGGCGGCTGCGGCCGCGGCACGCAGGCCGCGGCGGCGAGGTCTGGCTACGGGCATGGGTTCGGTTCCCCCGGGGTCGACGACGTCAGGAACCTAACAGGCGAGCTTCGGCCCCACGAGCCCGATCGGGCCTCGGGGCGGCGACGATCCGGTCACGGAGGAGGCAGGCCGGTCCCGCGGCCGCCCTCAGCCGAGCGGCTTCTCGAAGCTGAAGGCGGTCACGGCCATCCGCTCGCGGAAGTAGAAACGGTGCGCGTCGGTCCGCTGGGTGCCGGAGTCGAGGGTGAGGGCGGTGCACCGGGAGGCGCGGGCGTGCTGCTCCAGGTGCGTGAGCAGTGCGTGTCCCACGCCGCCGGAACGGGCGGTGGCCGAGGTGACCAGATCGTCCACGTAGAGCTTGCGGACCATGGACGTGTTGGCCACGATCCGCCAGCCCGCCGCGCCTACGCACGCACCGTCCGCGTCGTAGGCCGCCGTGAAGCGCAGTCCTTGGGCCCGGCCCTCGGCGACGACCGAGAGGAAGAGCTCCTCGGTGAGATGCGGACGCAATTCGAGCAGCACGGGGAGCAGGTCGGAGACGAGCCGGGCGTCACCGGGCTCCAGGTCGATGATCTTCACGGCGGCAGGGTACGGGACCCGATGCGGTGGCGGCACGCACGAGTGTCCGAAGTGGGAACCCGCCGTCCGCATGCCGGACACGGTCCACGGTTGTCGGCCCCCGGCCCTACTGTTGATCACGTGAGCCCGACTCCTGACCAGCGCCCGGCCCCCGACCGCAGCCTCGCCGAGATCAACGCCGACATCCGCTGTCTGTTCGCGCGCGCCGAAGGCCGCCTCTCCGACGCGGAGCGCATCCGTCACGCCGCCCTGCTCCGGGAATGGGCCGCGGTCATGCGGGCCTCGGTGGTCCCGGCCGCCTGAGCGAACAGCTGCCGTCGTAGCCGTAGCCGCGCCGCGCGAAGCGCCCTGGGCCCGGCCGCGCACCGGCCCCGCTCGCCGAGGCGTTCAGGCGCCCGCGGACCGGCTGAGGACGCGCCGGAGCCAGCGGGTGCGGGCGGCACGGGCCTCCCGGCTGAGGGCCGCGTTCGGCGCGACGGTGTCGAACCCGTGGAAGGCCCCTGGCCATACGTGCAGTTCGGCCTGACCGCCCGCCTGCCAGATCGCGTTGGCGTAGGCCACGTCCTCGTCGCGGAACGTCTCGGCCGACCCGACGTCGATGTAGGCCGGGGGCAGTCCGGACAGGTCCGCGGCACGTGCGGGAGCCGCGTACGGCGGCACATCCGGGGTGCCGTACAGGTCGCCCAGCAGCGCCTGCCACGCCGTCGCGTTGGAGGACCGGTCCCAGACGTCGACGCCGGTCATCTGGCGGCTGGAGAAGGTGTCGCCGCGGTCGTCGAGCATCGGGCACAGCAGCAATTGGCCGATGGGCCGGGGCCCGCCCCGGTCACGGGTGAGCAGGGCGAGCGCCGCGGCGAGGCCGCCGCCGGCGCTCTTCCCGCCGATGACGATGCGCTCCGGGTCGATACGCAGCTCCGCGGCGTGCGCGGCCGCCCAGACCAGACCGGCGTAGCAGTCCTCCACCGGTCCGGGATGGCGTACCCCGGGAGCCAGCCGGTACTCGACGGAGACGACGGCCGTCTCCAGAGGTAGGGCCCACTCGCGGAGCAACTGGGGAAGCACGACCGATGCGTTGCCCAGGATCATGCCGCCGCCGTGCATGTAGTAGAGCAGTGGAAGAGCCTCGTCGAGGCCGGCGGGCCGCGCGCTCAGCAGCGTCACGTCCGGGCCGCCGGGCGGCCCGGGCACGCACAGCTCGTCGACCTCGAAGCACCCGCCGGCGCGAAGCTCCGGCACGGTCGGCCGCGGCCGCTCGGCGACGTCCCGCTCCTGCCGGGCGGCGAGGTTCTCCGGAGTGAACGGCTCCCCGGCCTTCCCGTCCGCCCCGTCCGCCGAGACCGCCAGCGCGGCGGCCAGTTCGGCGTCGAACGGCGGCGCACACCGCACCGCGGAGTCGGGTCCGGGCCCGTTTCGCGCGAGATCCATGCCCCCCAGTCAACCACCCGCCCCGGCCCGCCTACTCCCCACCGCCCGGCGACCGCGCCGCCGCTGCCGCGCGCTCACGCAGCCGCCGTTTGTCCGGCTTGCCCCGCGCGGTGAGCGGGATCTCCCGTACCCAGAACACCGCGGTGGGCCGGTGCGCCCGCGCCAGTGTCCGTTCCACCAGGTCGCAGGCCTCGTCGGCCAACCCCGGCCCCGGCACGCGACCGGCCGCCGGGACCAGGAAGGCGCACACCTGCTCGCCGGTAAGCTCGCTGTGCCGGCCCACCACCACGGCCTGCGCGACCGCGGGATGCCGGGCGAGCGCCGCCTCCACGGGCACGCAGTACACGTTGTCCCCGTCGACCATCACCACGTCCGCGTCCCGGTCGTCGAGGTACAGGTAGCCGGCCCCGTCGAAGTGCCCGAGGTCACCCGTCCGCAGCCAGCCGTCGCGCACCGCCTCAGCCGTCGTCCCGGACCGGCCCCAGTAGCCCGACATCATCGCCGCCGACCGGATCCACACCGCACCCGTCTGCCCGGCGGCCACCACCGCACCCCGTCCGTCCCGCACCTCGGCCTCCACCCCCGCGACGGGCCTGCCGACCGAAGCCAGCAGCTCGGGCCGCCCGCCCACCCCCGCGTCGTGGTCGGCGGGCGTCAGCCGGCAGATCACCCCTGCCTCGTTCGTGCCGTAGCCCTGCCGCCAGCGCCCGCCCCAGCGCGTCACCGCCTCCCGCAGCCGCTCCGGATGGACCGGCGAGTCCCCGTACGAGACGATCGCCAGCCCGGGCACTCCGTGGGCGGTCGCGGGATCGTCCAGCAGCCGGTAGACCATCGAGGTCGTCAGGTACGTGGAGACGGGTCCCAGACGCTGACAGGCCGCCGCGAACTCCCTCGTCCCGAAGGGATCGAGGATCTCCACCCGCCCGCCGGCCCGGAACTGCTCCAGGCACCGCCCCCCGGACCGCTGCGCGAGCGAGGTGACCGACAGGTAGCCGGTCCTCGCCCAGCCGGCCGGCCGTACGGAGTTGCGCGCCGCCATCGCGCCGAAGGTCGAGGCGACCCCCTTGGGCCGCCCCGTCGTCCCGCCGGTGTAGGTCACCCGCGCCACGTCGTCGTCCCGCGCCCGCACGGTCACCGGTACGGCGGCGCGCCGCCCCGAGCGTCGGATCGCCTCGTCCAGGCCCAGCCGGAGCGCCCCGGTGCCGGGTACCGGAACGTCGTGCACCACCAGGTCCGGCCGGCAGTCCCGCAGGATGAAGTCCAGCCCGTACAGGGCAGGTCCGGCCACGACCTGGGTCAGCCGCGCACCCAGCAGGTGTGCGGCGATCCGCAGCAGCAGCACCTCGGTCCGGTTGGTGCCCGCCACGCAGGCGAGCCCCGAGCCATGCCCGATCCCCGCCTCGGCCAGCACCGCGGCGAGCCGCCAGGACGCGTCGAGCACCTCCTCGAACCGCAGCACGACCGGACCGACCCCGAGGGCAGGCCGCCCGGCATACCGCTCGAACGCCCCTACCAGGTCCGTGACATACCGTGCGGCCACCACGTGCGATCCGCCTCTCGCCGTACCGAGGGCGATCGTACGGTCACTCCCGCCGAGCCGGCTCCCACCACACCGGCGGCGCACTCCACGGACGGCCGGCCCAGCGGCATCATGGGCGTCATGACGACCGAATCCCGTGCTCGTTCATTCAGCTCCGCGGCCGCGCGCTACGCCGCGAGCCGCCCCTCGTATCCGCCCGAGCTCTTCGACACGCTGGCGGAACTGGCCGGCTTCCCCCTGGACGGCGCCCGCGTCGCCGACGTGGGCGCGGGTACGGGAATCGCCACGTCGCTACTGGAGGCGCGCGGCGCCCGCGTGGTCGGGGTGGAGCCGGGCGAGGGCATGGCCGCCGAGTTCCGGCGGCGTAATCCCGGCACCCCGCTGGTGCGGGCCGACGGCAACAGGCTGCCGCTGTCGTCTGGATGTCTGGACCTGCTGACCTACGCGCAGTCCTGGCACTGGACCGATCCGGACCGGGCCGTCCCCGAGGCGCTGCGGGTACTGCGGCCCGGCGGGGCACTGGCCATCTGGCACAACGACCCGGACGTGACGATCGGATGGATCGCGGAGCAGCAGGCCCGCATCGAGGCCCGGTTCGGGCCGGGCTGGTACATCAACGAACGGGCCCGCCCCCAGGACGGGCTGCGCTTCACGGGCCGTCACCTGTCCTGGTCGCGCCGGGTCCCGGTCGACACGCACCTGGCCAAACTGTCCACGCACTCCCTCTTCCTCGTCGGCGAGCCCGGGACGGAGGCGTTCTTGGCCGAGGAACGCGCCCTGCTCATGCTCCGCTTCCCCGACGGGTGGGTCGAGGAGCGCTACGTGGTCGAGCTGAACGTGGCCGTCCGGGCCCGCTGAGACAGGGCGTGCCGCCAATCGGGTGAAGCCCCGGAACCCGGCGTCCCTCCGGCCGTTGATCAAGGCGCTCACCCTCATGCACCCGTGTGACACAAGGACACCTGATGCTCAAGAAGATTATGGCCACCGCCGCCGCCACCGCATCCATCGTCGGCGCGGGCGCCGCAGTCGCCGCCCCGGCCATGGCCGTCGGCAACGACAACGGGGTCAACACCGTCAACGGAAACGGTGCCCAGCAGATCTACGGTAACCAGAAGACCACGGGCGACCAGAGCCCGCAGCTCGGCCTGGTCCAGGGCACGCTGAACAAGCCCTGCATCGGTCTGCCGGCGAAGGTCAACGCCCAGTCGATCCTGGCCCTGGTCAACGTCGGCGTCCAGGACATCAACGTCCTGTCCAACCCGCAGAACCAGCAGTGCACCGAGAACTCCACCCAGGCCAAGGGCGACGAGCCACTCTCCCACATCCTGGACAACATCCCGGTCCTTTCGGGCAACGTCTCGGCCGGCAGCTGACGCAGTCCCCTTCTTGCAAGAGTTGTACGAGCCGGGGCCTCCGACGCCTGCGCGAGTGCCCACGAGGCCCCGGCTTGCTCCACCCGGATCCACCGATCCGACGCACAGAACGGCGCGCGCCGGCCGGACGGCCGTCGACGTGGGCACCGAACCCCGCACCGCAGAGCCTCCCGCCCGACCGGGCCGGAGGCTCTGCTGCGTGCTGCGTGCTGCGTGCTGCGTTCCGCGGCTCTCGCGGTGATCGCGGTGCGGCGCCGCGACGTGTGAAACCGGATGTGCGGCGCCCCATCCGGTAGCTTCGGTTCCATGACCACTGAGCCGCAGAGCTTCGAGATCCTGGTGGTGCCCGAGCACATCGAGAACCTCCGCGGCGCCTCGCCGGCGGACCGCGCCCTGAGGTCGGCCGTGGTCGAGGCGACCGGAGAGCGAGGGGCCTCGGGATACCCCCGCTACCGGGGGCAGGGCGTGGAGGCCGACATCGACCCCACCACGCGCACCATCGAGGCCCTGCTCGTCGACGGCGCGGAGTTGGACTACGGGCTGATCGCCATGATCGCCCCCGAGGGCGGGGGCCGCGGATCCCGCCGCACGTAGCGGCGGGCGGACGGGTCAACCGGGGCGTTTGGGTCGTACGGATGGTGGCCGGGAGCGGGCCAGCGCGCCCGGGGTGCCGACGAGCACGAACTGCGCGGCCCGCACGCCCGCTTTTACAGCAAGAACTTCCTCACCGCCCCCGACGCCGAGATCCACGACGTGACCGAGCTGAACACCAGCTTCGCCTGGTCGGCCGGCGGCATGGTCTCCACCGCCGGGGACCTGAACCGCTTCTTCGCCGCACTGCTGGGCGGCCGGCTGCTGCCGCCCGCCCAGCAGGCGGAGATGTTCGCGGTCCGACCGGCTCCCGCGGGCCAGTGGATCCCCGGCGCCTCCTACGGCCTGGGCATGTCGTCGATGGCGCTGTCCTCCGGTGCCACGGTCTGGGGCATGGGCGGTGCCATCAACGGCTCGTACTGCTACACCTACGGCACCCGCGACGGCGGGCACCTCCTCGCCCAGAGCGTCAACGGCGACTGGAACGACCCGATCGGCCTGTTCACGCAGGTCCTCGAGGCCGAGTTCGCCGGCGACCGTACGGCGTGAGGCCCGGCCCGGCCCCCGCGTGCGGGGCCGGGCCGGGCTGCGTCGGGTCGGGAGGGCTCAGCCCGGGGCTCAGCTCACCTGGAGGGCGACGTCGTCCACGACGAAGGAGGTCTGGAGGGACTGGTCCTCCACGCCGTTGAACTTCAGGGTGACGGTCCGGCCCGCGTACGCCGACAGGTCGTAGGTCTTCTCGGCGTATCCGGGCTTCGCGTCCAGGTTGGAGAAGGACGCCAGCGTCTGGCCGGCCACGGAGACCGTGAACCGGTCGTAGACGACGCTCGCGTATTCGTCCGTGTCGATGTGGAGGAAGAACGAGAGCCGGTACGAGGCACAGCCCGAGGGGATGGCCAGCGACTGCGAGGCGCTGTCCGTGTGGGGTGAGCCGTACCCGTTGAGCCAGGCCTTGTAGCTGCCGCTGTGCGGGGCCTGGCCGGACTGGCTGGTGATCACGCCGGCGGTCGCGCTCCACGGACTGGAGCCGTTCTCGAAGCCGCCGTTGACCACCAGCTGGCGCGGGGTGCAGCTGCCCCCGCCCGTGACGGTCAGCGTGTAGGTGGTGGTGTGGGCGACGGTGCCCGAGCCGGTGACGGTCAGGGTGTACGTGCCGGGCACCGTGCCCGCGCCGACCTGGACGGACAGCGTCGAGGAGGTGCCGGACACCACCGACGACGGGCTGAGCGAGGCGGTCACGCCGGCCGGTGCGCCGGAGACGGAGAGCGCGACCGTCTGCGCGGTGCCGCTCACGGTGGCGGTGTTCACCGTCGCCGAGACCGAACCGCCCGGAGCCGCACTGCCCGCGGCCGGGCTGACCCCGATGGAGAAGTCCTGCGCCGGGGTCTCGCCGCCGACGGCCTGCTTCCACAGTGCGTAGGCGACGCCGTCCGCGCTGCGGTCGAGCACCGTGGCGTTGATGTTGTTCGCGGTGTCACAGGAGCTGTGGTAGCAGGAGTCGTAGGCGGCGTTCGCGGTGCCGCCCCACTTCGAGGCCTGTGCCGAGGTCTTGCGGGCGCTGGCTCCGGCCGCGTAGCCGGAGGTGGGGATGCCGCCCTGCTGGAAGGAGTAGTCGTCGCTGCGGCCCTGCCCCTCGGTGTTCTCCTCGGGCGCCAGGTTCAGTGAGGTCCAGTACGCCTTGAGCGGCGCGGCGGTGGCGGAGTTCAGGTTGTTGATGAAGTAGCCGCCGTTGGTCGAGCCGACCATGTCGAAGTTGTAGTAGCCCTTGATGGCCGCGCGCTGGCTGCTGCTGAGCTGGTTGACGTAGAACTTCGAGCCGTTGAGGCCCTGCTCCTCGTCGGTCCACCAGGCGAAGCGCACGTGCTTGGTCATCGTCGGGTTCTTCTGGGCGAGGACGAGCGCGTTCTCCAGTAGGGTCGCGGAGCCCGAGCCGTTGTCGTTGATGCCGGGGCCGGCCGAGACGCCGTCCAGGTGGGCGCCGAACATGACGGTCTGGTCGGTGGGACCGCCGGGCCAGTCGGCGATCAGGTTGTTGGAGGGGTAGGCGCACGAGGAGCAGTACTGCTCCGTGACCGTGTAGCCGGCCGCCTGGAGCTTGCCCTTGACGTAGGCCAGCGACTGGTTGTAGCCGGCGCTGCCCGCACGGCGGTGACCGCCGTTCTGCGAGGCGATGGTGTTGAACTGTGACAGGTGCGCTCGCACGTTGGCGACGTCGATGTCCGGCGGGTCGTTGCCGGGCTGTGTCCCGCCGACGTTCAGCGTGAAGTCGACCGTGTGGGACAGCGCCGTGCCCTGGCCCTTGACGACGACCGTGGACGTGCCCGGCGCGGCGTTGGAGCCGGCGGTCAGCGTCAGCACCGAGGACTGTCCGGACTGCACGGTGGCGGGGTTGAAGGAGGCGCTCACTCCGGCCGGCAGGCCGGACGCGGTCAGCGTCACCGACTGGGCGGTGCCGGTGGTGACGGTGGTACCGACTGTGGTGGTGACCGTGCCGCCCTGCTGGACGGTGCCCGACGAGGGGGTCAGCGCCATCGAGAAGTCGTTGTTCTGGCCGCTCGGGGTGCAGGTCGGGTCGGCGGACTGGGCCGGCACGCTGATGGCGTCCCAGGCCGCCTTCGTCGTGTTGAAGAGGCCGCAGGTGGCGTCCAGCGACTTTGCCGAGTTCAGCGTCGCCGTGCGGTACTTCCGGTACGACATGCTGCTGGTCTTGAGCAGCATGCCGCCGTAGAAGATCTTGCCGGCGTTCTGCACGCCCACACCGGTCAGCGTGGTTCCGTTGCAGGTGCTGCTGTTGGGCTTGCCACCGCCCGGACTGGTGCCCTCGGCCAGCAGGTAGAACCAGTGGTTCAGGGGACCGGCGGCCGCGTGCACCTCCGTACCGGGTATCGCGGAGCTGTAGCAGGCCGGGTCATTGTTGACGGCCGGCGGGTTGTACATGTTGCGGATCGGGCCCCGGCCCTGGAGGTTGATCACCTCGCCCACGGTGTAGTCCGGCGTGTCGTACGGGGCGGGCTGGTTGATGTAGGCCTCGGTCAGCGCGCCGAAGATGTCACCGGTGGCCTCGCCGAGACCGGCCTCCTGGCCGCTGGTACCGCCGGGGGTGTTGGAGTCGATGGCGTGCCCGTACTCGTGGGCCACCACGTCGACGCCGGCGATCCACTCGTTCGCGGTGTTGCGTCCGATGGTGACCGAGCTGCCGTCCCAGTAGGCGTTCAGGTCGTTCAGCCCGACCTTGGCGGGGAAGGAGCGGCCGTTTCCGCTGACGCCGTTGCGGCCCAGCCACTGGGAGAGCATGTCCCACTGTTTCTGAGCTGCGAACATCAGGTCGACGCAGCCGGTCTCCTTGCTCGTGGGGTTGCCGGTGCCCCAGGAGTCGGAGGACTTCGTGAAGACCGTACCGGTGCTGTAGTCCGCGCAGCTCAGGCCGGTGCGGTTGGGGTCGCGCAGCGTGTACGTCGAACCGGAGTTGGTGGTGTCGATGGTGATCGGGCCGGGCCCGTTCCACTTGCTGTTGCCGGTGCCCGCGACGACGTCGTCGTAGGTGTCGACGAGCGCGCCCGTGCGGGCGTCGACGAAGACGTGGAGCCTGCTGGGGGCGGTCTTGGTACGGCCGCGCAGCACGGTCTCCCACGCCAGCACCGGCTTGTCGCCCTTGAGCCGGACGACGAGCCGACTGCTCTCGACCTTGTCGACCGCGGCGAGCTTCGCCCGCGAGGTGGCCTCGGCGTCCTTCGCGGACACCGTGGCCCGGGTAGCGATGTCGATGCGTACGGAAGAGGCGGACTGGAGGGCTCGAACCTTCCCGGCGCCGTCCGCGAGGACGACCGCGTCGCCGCCGACGACCGGCAGGCCGCGGTAGCTGCGCTCGTACGACACCGAATAGAGGTCCTTCACCCAGGGGGTGACGAGCCTGCGCTCGTACTGCTCCTGCGCGGAGTTGACCAGGGAGTCGAGACCGCTGTCGACGGCCTGGTCGGCGGCTGCGACCGCGCGTGCGGCGGGGGTGTCCTTCTGGGACGGTGCGGGCTGCGCCTGCGGCGCTGCCGATGCCGTCCCGGCCAGGGCGCCGGCGAGGCTCGCGGTCAGCGCCATCGCTGCCACGGCCGCCGTCCATCTGGTGGGTTGCAACGTCCACTCCGATCGTGGGGGGTTCGGGGATGAGTGGTGGTCGTTCGCGGCCGAGTATGAGTGTGTGCATGACGAGAATGGGACATCCCGGCAGGCATAAGGTCCGCGTTATGGTGCGGTCGCGGGCGCCCTGCGTACGCTGCCCGGATGCAGCTGGAGTTGAGGCATCTGCAAGCTGTCCTCCGGATAGCGGAGGCGGGCAGCCTGGGGGGCGCGGCGCGGCGGCTGGGAGTCTCGCAGCCCGCACTGTCCGCCCAGCTGAGGCGCATCGAACGGGTCACCGGTGGCGACCTGTTCGTGCGGGGCAGGGGCGGCGTGGAGCCCACGGCGCTGGGACAGTTCGTCCTGGCCAAAGCACGTCGGGTGCTGAGCGAGATGGACGCCCTGGGGGCCGAGGCGCGCGCCCTCTCGGCCGCCGGCCCGCTGCGCCTCGGCTGCATCCTGCTCGTGCTGCTCGACGGCCTGCTGGCTCAGACCGACCTGTCGATGTCCGGGCGGGAGATCGCTGTCGATCTGGAGGACTCGGTGACCGCGCTCGCCCGGATGCTCGGCGCCGGACGCTACGACGCCATCGTCTACGGCGAGGTCAACGGCCACGAAGTGCCGCTGCCGGAAGGGACCTTGTCCAGGACGCTGATCGCGAAGGAGCCCTTCGGGATCAGACTGTCCGCGAGCCACGGGCTGGCCGGTGCGGACCGCATCGACCTCGCCGACCTCGCGGGGGAGGCGTGGATGACTCCGGTGGAGGACGACGACGGCGGCCCCGAGGCACTCGTCGCGGCCTGCGCCGAGGCCGGGTTCAGCCCGTCACTGCGCTACCGGATCACCGACCGCAAGATGCACTACGACCTGATCGCGGCGGGCCGCGCGGTCTCGCTCAGCCAGCCGACGGCGCCGACGGCCGCGGGCACGGTGCTGCGCCCCCTCGTCGGCAGCCCCGTCACCGGACGCATCCGCCTGGCCTGGAACCGCTCGGCGCTCTCGGCCGACCAGGCCCAGCAGCTCTACCGGGCGGCGGCCCGCGCGTACCTGGCCAACATCGACAACAACCGCTTCCACCGGGAGTGGTGGGACGCGCACCCCGAGGTCCACCCGGTCGTCGACTGACGCACCGGCCGGCCGGCCGACCCGGGCGCGGGCGTGGTCAGCCGCGGTGGTGGGCGGTCAGCAGCAGGTACTCCCACTCCATCACGCCGTCCGTGGTGTGTTCGGCGGCGAGGGCGTCGAGCACCTCGTCCAGGGCCGCGACCTTGTCGGGATCGCCGCCCGCCGCGCGGTACACGGCGATCGTCGGCCCGTAGCAGGCCTTGAAGAACTCCCTGAAGTCCCAAGGGTTCTTGAAGAGGGACACGCGGACCGTCCTGCGGCGGGCGACGACATCGGTGACCGCGTCGCCGAGCAGCTCGTGGACGTACTCCTCGTCCCCCCACAGAGGTGGTGGCTGCGCACCCGGCGGGGCCGACGGAGCATACGGCTTCATCGCGGCGAACAGCCGCCCGACGAAGCCCTCCGGGGTCCAGTTGATCAGCCCGACCGTCCCGCCGGCCCGGCACACGCGGAGCATCTCCTCGGCGGCGGTGCGGTGGTGCGGGGCGAACATGACGCCGACGCAGGACATCACGACGTCGAACTCGCCGTCCGCGAAGGGCAAGTCCTCGGCGTCAGCCTCCCGCCACTCCAGCTTCGCGCCCTGCACGGCGGCCAGGTGCCGCCCGGTCTCCAGCAGCTCGGGGGTCAGATCGGACGCCACGACGTCCGCGCCGGCCAGCGCCGCCGGAATGGCGGCGTTGCCGGACCCCGCGGCGATGTCGAGGACCCGGTCACCGGTCCGGACCCCGCACTCCTTCACCAGCAGCGGTCCCAGCCGGGGGATGACGTGGGAGGCCACGGACGGATAGTCACCCAGCGCCCACATCGCCCGGTGCCCTGCCTTCAGGGTGCGGTCGGCTTGCCGCGCCTCGCCCGCATCGGTCATGACAGCCGTCCTCCAGCGCTCGAAGCGTTTCCACCCTGAGCCTAGGGACCGTCCGGCGGACCGGCCCGCCGGTGGAGCCACCCGGGTGTCGGCGGAGCGCGCCGGAGGGTCAGTCGTGAGCCGTGAGGCCTCCGAAGTCGCGGGCGAAGCCCTCGCGGAAGCCGGGCCGCTCCAGTGCCTCCTCGAAGGCCCGGGCGGCGAGCGCGAGCGCGGTCGCGTGCTCCTGGGCGGCGGTGAGTTCGGCAAGGTACGCGCGCAGGCTCAGTCCGCGGTCGGCGGCGAGTGCGGCGAGCCGGTCGCGCACGTCGGTGTCGACCTCGACGGTGGTGGTGTCGGCCATCCTCCGAGTATGCGCGCCCGGTGGCCGGCCGGGGGACTGTTCGCCGCGCCGGGGCACGCGCTATCCGGCCCAGCGTCCGGAGAGGAAGGTGATGGCCACCGTGGTGCACAGCGGGCTCGCGACGTACAGGTAGGCACCGCGTACCCACCGGCGGTGCAGGCTCCAGCCGGCCAGGGAGATCCACAGCGGCCACCACAGCAGCGTGGAGCGGGGCACGGAGGTGTACCAGTAGGACGTGCCCAGGGCCCACAGGGTGAGGGCGATGTACAGGGCCTCCGGCCAGTGGCGGCCCCGCACCAGTACGGCGAGCAGGACGAGCCCGGTCACCATGGCCAGCAGCTCCGCCTGCCACATGATCGCGTAGCCGGTGGGCCGGGTGTGGCCGAAGGCGGCCGTCCAGGTGTGGGACCAGGCCTCCCACGGCAGGTGGAACTCCCGGTACCAGCCACGCTCCTGGGAGTGCTTCCAGGCCTGCCAGTCGCCCGTCCCCGCATGCAGGTACCAGGTGTGGAGCAGCGGGGGGAGGGCCGGCAGGAGCAGCCACGGGGCCGCCCGCCAGGCGGTGCGGATCCGTACGGTCATCAGGAAGTGGAGGGTCAGCGCCGCCGCGAGGAACAACCCGGTCACCCGCACCGAGCAGGCCAGGCAGGTCAGGACCGAGGCGGCGGCCCAGCTCCGGCGCTGCGCCGCCAGCCAGGCGGGCAGGGCCAGCGCGAGGAAGAGCGACTCGGTGTAGCCCGCCGCGAGGAACACCGCGCAGGGCGAGACCAGCAGGAAGGCCGCTGCACGCCGGCCCGCGTCGTCGTGGCCCAGCCGGTCTCGGGCGAGGCGGGCCAGGGCCAGGACGGCGACGCCACCCGCGACGAAGGAGATCAGCGCTCCGGACGCGGCCCAGGAGGGGACCACCGTGTGCACGGCGCGCAGGACGAGAGGGAAACCGGGCAGGAAGGCCTCCCTGTTGTCCCAGCCGACCGTCCAGGGACCCGTCGCATCGGGGAAGTACCCGTCCCGGGCTATGCGGAGGTAGAACGCCCAGTCCCAGCGCTCCCAGGGCCCGAGCAGCGACGGAGGGCGGCGGCTCTCGCCGTCGGAGGGGAACAGCCAGCCGACGGCCCCCGCGGTGGTCCACAGGCCGACGCGGGTCAGCAGGTAGAGCCACAGCACCTCGCGGTCGGCCGGCCCGAGCCACCGTGGGGCCCGGAGCGCGCGGCGGGAACGGGGGAGCGCCGGCCGACCCGGCGGGGCGGGCCGCGAGCGGCCGGCTGCGGCCGGCCGGTGCGGTGCGGAAACGGGCACGGGGGATCTCCTGGCCGTCTGAGGGCGTGCGGAACCACCGGCCCGGTTTTCCGGGCCGCTGTCCGCAGGCGGCGGTGTGGGCGGTGGCGCACCCGGGGCGGGCGCGCGGCGGGCGCGGCGTGGGGGCCGGGCGCCCGCCGGGAGGTGTCCCGCGGATCAGGCCCGATCCGCGGGACACCCCGCTAGCGGGGTGGCGCGGTGGTGGCGCTGGGCGCGCCGGGGTTGGTCGGGTTGTGCGGCGGACGGGCGCTCATCGTCCGGGTGGCGTCGGGATCGCCCACTCCGGCGGTCGCGGTGGGCGGGGTCCGCGAGGACGCGGTGCCCTGCGCGGAGGGAGGCGCGGTGGTCGGCGCGGTGGTCGGCAGATCGGACGCCGGTGGGGGAGACGGGGTGGTCGCCGGAAGGGTCGGGCGGCCGGAGTCCTGCGGCAGGAACGCGGCCAGCGCCGCGCCGGATCCGCCGAACAGCAGACAGCAGGCGGCGGCGATGCCGACGATCCGGCGCCGCCGGACCCGTTCGCCCCGGTGTGCGATGACGGTGACGGGCGGGAGTGCCGCCGCGGCCTGCCCGGCCGAGGCGGCGGCGCGGAAGGCGGACCGCAGCGGGTCGTGGGACTCAGGCATCGGGAGCCTCCTCGGTGCGCGGATCCTGCAGATGGTGGGAGAGCGCGGCCCGGCCGCGGGACAGGTGCGTCTTGACCGTGCTCGCGGACAGCGCGGTCTCGGCGGCGATCTGCTCGACCGTCAGGTCGCACAGGTAGTGCAGCGCCATCGTGCGGCGCTGCTTCAGTGGCAGCTGTCGCAGCGCCTCGACCAAGGCCACCGCCTCGGGACCGGGTCCCTCGACGTGCGCCGCCGGAGCACTGCGCCGCCAGGCTTCGGCCGAACGCCGGCGCACCCGCCAGCGGCTGACCGCGAGCCGCCACGCCACGGTGCGGATCCATGCCTCCGGGCGGCCCTCGCGGTCCAGCTGACGACGGCGCCCCCACCCCCGGACGAAGGCCTCCTGCACCACGTCCTGTGCCTCGTGGTGGTCGCCGAGCATCACGTACAGCTGTCCCGTGAGCCTCCCCGCCGCTTGTGCGTAGAACGCCTCGAACTCCTCGACGGTCAAAAATCGCTCCCGAATCCGTATATCGCTCTCACCCGGCATACGCTCGGCGCACCGGATCCGGTCGACACCCGATGACGGGAAATCCTGTGACGCCGGTCACGCCGTGCGCGGGGACGGGCCGCGGCGACCGTCCGGAACGGCGCAAGGGCCCGGATCCTCGTGGATCCGGGCCCTTGGGAGCAGTAGCGGGGACAGGATTCGAACCTGCGACCTCTGGGTTATGAGCCCAGCGAGCTACCGAGCTGCTCCACCCCGCGTCGGTGGACCTCACCCTACGGCATCCGGGGGACGGTCCGCGGCGGGTTTTTCGGGCGGCGGCGCCCGGCAAGTCCGTACAAGGGCGAATTCCCGCCGCGCAGGCGTGATCATTCCCCCTGGTGACAGTGCGTGCAGGCGTGTACCTTCTCCGGTAGCTGTCGTGGTTCCAAGTGCCTTGCCCGCGCCTTCAGGTGTGGGCAGTTTTGCTGTGTTGTGCCGTAGGACCAGGGCGATCACCTCCGTCCTCCACGCCGTGTGGAGGGCGTACGTCAACGGGAAGGCATGAACATGGCTACGGGAACCGTGAAGTGGTTCAACTCCGAGAAGGGCTTCGGCTTCATCGCGCAGGACGGCGGCGGCCCGGACGTCTTCGCCCACTACTCGGCGATCAACGCCACGGGCTACCGTGAGCTCCAGGAGGGTCAGGCCGTGACCTTCGACATCACGCAGGGCCAGAAGGGCCCGCAGGCGGAGAACATCACCCCCGCCTGATCCCCGGTCGACCCGGGCCGTGGTCCGGGTACCGGAGAACCGTTTCCTCCTCTCGGGGCCAACCGGTGGAGGGACGATCAGGGCCGTGCGGCATCGCCGCACGGCCCTGTTTCGTCTCCTCCGCCTCCGAGTCCGCGGGCCCCTCCGGCACGCGCGGGCCGCGCGCCGGGGGACGGGCCGTGAGCCTGGCCGGCCGGGGCCGTACCGCTCCGCGGATGAGGCATGATCGGAGGATGTCTGATCGCATCATTGCCGCCTGTGACGGAGCGGCGAAGGGGAACCCCGGACCCGCCGGCTGGGGATGGGTCATCGCCGACGCCGAGGGACACCCGAAACGCTGGGAGGCCGGTCCGCTGGGGCGCTCCACCAACAACATCGGGGAGCTGACCGCGCTCCAGCGGCTGTTGGAGGCGCTGGAGCCCGGGACGTCCGTCGAGGTGAGGATGGACTCGCAGTACGCGATGAAGGCGGTCACCCAGTGGCTGCCCGGCTGGAAGCGCAACGGCTGGAAGACCGCCTCCGGCGGGCCCGTGGCGAACCGCGAACTCGTCGAGGAGATCGACGGCCTGCTCGCCGAGCGCGACGTGACCTTCCGGTACGTTCCCGCGCACCGCGAGGACGGCGACCACCTCAACGCGATCGCCGACCAGGCCGCCAGTGACGCGGCGCTCAGGCAGGAGGCGGCGGGCACGGCCCTGGGGAACACGGACCTGCCGGTACCGGCCCCCGCGGCGCCCGCACGGCGGGGAGCCGCCACGGCGAAGAAGCGATCGAGTGCGGGATCGGCTGCGGGCCGGGCGAGCCGGGGGAGCCGGGCCATCAAGGCGAAGTTCCCGGGCAGCTGCCCCTGCGGTGCGCCGTACGCCGTCGGCGACATGATCGCCAAGAACGGCAGCCGCTGGGGCCACGAGAGCTGCGCGGCCGCCGCCATCGGGGCCGAGGGCTGAGCAGGCCGGCCGCGGACCAGGGCGCATATCGAGAATATTTCCTAGATGATCGTCAGGCTGCCCGGCTACCGTGCGGGCATGGTGAATTTCGTGCTGGTTGCCGGTGCACGGCTCGGGGCGTGGGCGTGGGGCGACGTGGTGCCGTATCTGCGCGCGGCCGGCCACGGCGTCCATCCGTTGACGCTGTCCGGTCTTGCTGACAAGCGGGGTGTACCGGCGGGGCAGGCGACTCACGTCCAGGACATCGTTGCCGAGGTGGAACGCCAGGGTCTGCGTGACGTGGTCCTGGTGGGTCACAGTTACTCGGGCATCCCGGTAGGTCAGGCCGCTGAGCGGATCGGTGACCGACTGGCCCGCGTGGTATTCGTCGACTCAAGCGTTCCGGTTGACGGCGAGTCGTTTGTCTCCGCCTGGCCGGACGGCGGGCCGGCGGTGGAGGCGGCGATCGCCGAGAACGGGGGGTTCTGGCCGCTCGCGCCGGCTACTCATTACGACGGCGAGGGTCTCACCGAAGAGCAGATCGCACGCCTCGTGCGTGGCTCGACGCCCCACCCAGGTGCCACGCTGACCGAGCCCGCTGTGCTGTCGGGGCCGCTCGGTGAACTTCCGGCGACCTACGTCCTATGCGTGATGCCGGGGGCCGAGCCTGACGACGCCGAGCCCGACGAGGATGTGGCTGAGCTGCTGAACAGCGAGCTCTGGCGGCTGGTCACGATGGACACCGGCCATTGGCCGATGTTCTCCCAGCCGCGCGAGCTGGCGCAGATTCTCCTGGATGCTGCCGTGGAGTGAGGGCACCTCCATGTGGACTCGTTCTTCTACGGTGTCTACGGTCGGAACACGCGGAGGTGGGCGACCTCGAAGGCCATCTCGGACACTCCCGCCTCGGGTGCCGGGTGGTAGCGGCCTGCGCAGACCGAGAGGTTGACGATGAGATAGGCCCGCCAGCGCCGTCCCACACCGCGCCGGTCGGCGAAGACCTGCTTGCCGTTGACCCACCACACCACCGAGCGGGACCCGAATTCCACCGTGAGGTCGACCCAGCGGCCGTGGCCGACGGTCGGGTCCCGGTGGTAACGGGAGCCGCCCCTGACGTGGTTGGACAGTTCGAGGAGGTCGGGGTTGTCCGGGTGGTACTCGAAGACGTCGATCTCGTTGCCGCCGTCCAGCCAGGTCCAGATCGCGGGCCAGGCCCCGAGTTCGGCCGGCAGCCGTACGCGGGACTCCAGTACGTCGCCGGTCCGCACCATGAAGCCCTCCTCGCTGCCCTCGGTGGTCAGCAGCCCGGCGTTCCACTTGCCGTCCGGGCGGCGGACGGCACGGAAGGTGCCGGTGCGGCTGTAGAAGGGGTCCGGTACCAGGTGGTCCAGCTTGTTGTCGCCGGGGTTGGTGGGGCCGCCGTTCGGATAGGCCCAGGAACGGCCGGCGACCCACTGGCGGGTCGAGCCGAAGTCCGCCGTGAAGACCGGGGCCCGGGCGCTCGCCGGGCTGACGGCATCACCGTCGGGGGTGGTGGAGGTGGAACGTCCGAGGAGCCGTCGGATCCGGTCGAGAACCTGAGTGAGCACATCGCTCCTTCCCGAGAACGCGAGCCCTTGCAGCATGCCCGCCTGCCGGTGAATACATACCGGTCCACCGGTTTGTGTGCAGCCCGCCCCGCCGTGCGACGATCCGAGCGCCGGCTACTCGAACCGCGAGGTGTCGCCGGCCCCGCGACGGACGATCTCGGCGTCGCCGGAGGAGAAGTCGATGACCGTGGTCGGCTCGGTGCCGCAGTCACCCGAGTCCAGTACGGCGTCCACCTCGTGGTCGAGACGCTCCTTGATCTCCCAGCCCTGGGTCATCGGCTCCGCCTCGTCCGGCAGCAGCAGTGTGCTTGACAGCAGCGGTTCGCCGAGCTCCGCGAGCAGGGCCTGGGTCACCACGTGGTCGGGGATCCGGACGCCGACCGTCTTCTTCTTCGGATGCAGCAGCTGGCGCGGCACCTCCGAGGTCGCCGGGAGGATGAAGGTGTAACTGCCGGGAGTGGCCGCCTTGATGGCGCGGAACACGTTGTTGTCGATCCGTACGAACTGCCCCAGCTGGGCGAAGTTCTGGCACACCAGGGTGAAGTGGTGGCGGTCGTCCAGATCGCGGATCGAGCGGATCCGTCCGATGCCGTCCCGGTTGCCCAGCTGGCATCCCAGCGCGAAGCAGGAGTCCGTGGGGTAGGCGACGAGCCCGCCCGAGCGGATCATGCCGACCACATTGTCGATGGTGCGCCGCTGCGGGTTCTCGGGGTGCACGTCGAAGTATTTCGCCATCCGCCGAGCCTACGCGGTCGCCGGTACCGCCTTCGACCACGTCCGACCGCCTCCGAGCCCCGGCCGCTCCGGCGCCGCCGGGGCCCGGGCCCGGCCGCTCCGGACGCTTCCCGGCGGTTTCCGGGGGACGATGAGAGGTGACCGTGCGCCCCGGACCGCCCGGACGGGGCCGGGCCGGGGCGGGTGGCCGCCGGGCCGATGGTGCCGGAAGGGAGCATCGCCGATGGGTGCGATCGACGGGTCGGGGACCAGCGAGAGCCAGCCCGGCGCAGCCGGGATCGCCCCGCCGAGCGGCCTCCTCGACGTCCTGAACGTGGCCGCCGTTGTGCTCGACTCCGACGGCCGGGTCGCCCTGTGGAGCCCACAAGCAGAACAATTGTTCGGCTGGGCGGCGGACGAGGCGCTCGGCCAGCCCGCGGCCCGGCTGTTGGCCGACACGCAGCACGTCGGACTGGTGACGGAGCTGTTCGCCCGGGTCATGGGCGGCGCCGGAGACTGGGCGGGCGCCTTCCCGGTACGGCACAAGGACGGCAGCACACGCCTCGTGGAGTTCCGCAACATGCGGCTGCTCGACGATCGCGGCGACCTGTACGCCCTGGGCATCGCGACCGATCGCACCACACTGCGGCAGCTGGAGCGGGACCTCGCCCTCTCCGCCCGCCTCGTGGCCCAGTCCCCGATCGGGCTCGCCGTCCTGGACACCGAGCTGCGCTACGTCCTGGTCAACCCCACGCTGGAGCGGATCAACGGGCTGCCCGCCTCCGAGCACATCGGCCGGGGCGTCCGGGAGGCCCTGTCCTTCCTCGACGACACGGAGGCCGCCGAGTCGGCGATGCGCCAGGTCCTGGCCACCGGGACTCCGCTGCTGGAGCAGTTCACGGCCGGACGCACCCACGGCGGGCACCGCACCGAACACGCCTGGTCGGTGTCCTACTACCGGCTCGAGGACGCCACCGGACGGGTCCTGGGCCTGGCCACCTCGGTGGTCGACGTCACCCAGAGCCACCAGGCGGCCCTCGAGATCGCCCGCAGCCGCCGCCGCCTCGCGCTGATCGCGGACGCCACCGTCCGCATCGGCACCACCCTCGACCTCGACCAGACCGCCCGCGAGCTCGCGGACGTCGTCGTGCCCGAGCTCGCCGACATCGCCGCCGTCGACATCCTCGACTCGGTCCTCGAAGGGCGGCCCACGCTCAGGTCGTCGGCCCACGAGCCGGCCGTGTTCCGCGCCCTCGCCGTCGCCGCCGCCTATCCGAGCGAGGCCGTCCGCGCCGCGGACCCGCCGGGAGACATCGCCCGCTACGCCGCCGACCGGCTGGTCACCCGGTCCGTGACCACCGGCCACCCGGTCCTCGTCGCCCACGTGCAGGCCAGGGACATCTCCCGGATCGCTCGCGACAGCAACGCCGCCTCCCTCCTGACCCGCGCCGGACTGCGCTCCTACCTGGCCGTCCCGCTCATCGCGCGCGGCGAGGTCCTGGGCGCCCTGGACCTCAAACGCACCCGCAATCCGCTCCCGTTCAACGACGACGACATCGTGCTGGCCGGCGAACTGGCCGCGCGCGCAGCCGTGTGCATCGACAACGCCCGCTGGTACCGCAACGCCCACCACACCGCACTCGCCCTCCAGCACCACCTGCTGCCCCACCACCCGCCGCCCACACCCGGTCTGGAGGTGGCCTCCCGCTACCGGCCTGCCGCGGCCAGCAGCGAGATCGGCGGCGACTGGTTCGACGCCATTGCGGGACCGGACGACACCACCGTCCTCGTCATCGGCGACGTCATGGGCAGTGGGATCAACGCGGCAGCCAGTATGGGGCAGTTGCGCACCGCGACCCGCACCCTCGCCGAACTCGCCCTCGACCCGCCCCAGGTGCTCCAGCAGCTGGACCGCACCACGGCCGCCCTGGAGGAGACCATCGCCACCTGCGTCTACGTCGTCCACGACCCGCACCGCGCGCAATGCCGCATCGCCGTCGCGGGACACCTGCCTCCCGTGCTCATCCGGGCGGGCCACGCACCCCGGCTGCTCGACCTGCCCACCGGAGCGCCGCTCGGCGTGGGCGGCATCCCCTTCGAGGCGACCACCGTGGCCATGGCCCCCGGCGACCAACTGGTGCTCTATACGGACGGCCTGGTGGAGACCCGTGACCAGCCCATCGACGAGCGCCTCGGTCTCCTGCTGGACCTGCTGGCCGACACCGGGCGCCCGCTGGAGGAGACCTGCGACCGGCTCCTGGACTCCCTGCGCCGCCCCGACGACCACGACGACGTGGCCCTCGTCATCGCCCGCGCACGGTCCCTGACCCAGGACTCCCGTCTCGCGGCCGCGCCGGTACGGGCCTAGCCTGACCGTGTATGCCGACCCTGGTCCCCGTACCGCAGGAGGCATTGGTGAAAACGACGCAACTACGGCTTCGCCGGACCTGCGCGGCCACCGCCGCGGCAGGGCTGCTCCTCACCGGGGCCGTCACGGCCCCCGCCTACGGGGCGCCCACCCCCGGACCGTCCGCCTCGGCCACGCCCTCGCCGGACGCGGACGGGGAGTTCAAGCAGATCACCCCGGCTGTCGCGGGCCAGCTCGACGCCGCCGTGCGCCAGGTCATGCGCGAGGCACAGGTGCCCGGTGTGGTCGTGGGCCTGTGGGCACCCGGCAAGGGCAGCTACGTGAAGGCCTTCGGCGTGGCCGACAAGGCGACGGGCGAGCCCATGCGGACGGACTTCAACACGCGCATCGGCAGCCTGACCAAGACGTTCACGGTCACCGCCCTCCTCCAGCTGGTCGACCAGGGCAAGGTCGGCCTCGACGACCCGATCGGCGACTACATCTCCGGCGTGCCGAACGGCGGCGCCATCACCCTGCGCGAACTGGCCGGCATGCGCAGCGGGTTGTTCAACTACAGCGAGGATCCTGACTTCGACAAGGCGTTCACCGCCGACCCCGACCGCCCCTTCACCCCGCAGGAGTTGCTCGACTACTCCTTCAGGCACCCGGTGCAGTTCGCTCCGGACGCGAAGTTCCAGTACTCCAACACCAACCTGATCCTGCTCGGCCTGGTGATCGAGAAGATCACCGGCCGACCGCTCGCCGAGGTGGTCGACGAGGACGTCGTGGACCCGGCCGGACTGCGCCGGACCTTCTTCCCGACCGGCGCGGAGTTCCCCGCTCCGCACGCCCAGGGCTACACCGACCAGACCGCGTCGGGGAAGGTCGAGGTGTCGACGGACTGGAACCCGTCCTGGGCCTGGGCGGCCGGAGCGATGATCTCCGACCTCCAGAACCTGCGCAGCTGGGCCCGTACGCTCGCCACCGGCACGCTCCTGACGCCCGCGACCCAGGCCCAGCGCCTGAAGACCCAGTCGGTCGGCATCCCGGGCGCCGGCTACGGGCTGGGCCTCTTCGACGTCCAGGGCTGGATCGGGCACAACGGTTCGCTCCCCGGCTACCAGAGCCTCGCGGTGTACCTCCCGCAGGCCCAGGCGACCCTGGTCGTCATCCTCAACACCGACATCCTCCACGACGGCCAGGAGCCCAGCACGCTCTTCGGTGAGGCGATCACCTCCATCGTCACCCCGGACAACGTCTACCCCGGCCGCAAGCCGTCGGAGCCGAGGTCCGGCTGAGGGCCTGCCCGGCCCGCCCGGCCCCGCACGCCTGCCCGGCCCGCCCGGGCAGGCTGGGTCGGATCATCGGACTGTTAGGGTCCGTGCCATGCCCCAGCTCATCGCCCCCAGCCCCCACCTGCACGGAACCTGGATCGCCGCACGGGAGGAATGGGGACCCGATGCCCACATGGACGGTGCGGGGCTCGGCTCCGGCGACGACGTCGACACCCCGGAGGGCTTCGCGGCCTGGACACGAAAGCTCCGCCGGTACGCGGACCGCTCGGTGCCGGTCGACCACGGCCGCGTCCACGCGACGTACTGGTGGATCACCGAGGACGACACGTACCTCGGCGCCATCGACCTGCGCCACTACCTCAACGGCTTCCTCCTCGACGCCGGCGGCCACATCGGCTACGGCATAAGGCCCTCGGCCCGCAGGCGCGGCCTGGCCACCTGGGCCCTGTCCGCCGTGCTCCACGAGGCGCGGGTCCTCGGCATGGACCGGGTCCTGCTCACCTGCGACCCCGGCAACACGGGGTCCGTCCGCACCATCGAGCGCGGCGGTGGCGTGCTGGAGGACGTGCGCGAGACCCTGATCGGCCCCAAGCGCCGCTACTGGATCACCCTCTGAATCCTGCCGTGCCCGTGCCGCCGGCGTGCCGCACGGCCGTGGTGGGTCGATAGTGCGGCCGTGAGCGACTGGTCGCAGGGATCTGGTCCCGGCGGTGGCCCCCCGGAGGGGACCGCATGGTCCGGACACGCGGGTGCGCGGGCCTTCGCGGCGGTCGAGGGGGCCACGGACTGGCTCCTCGGCTATCCGTTCGTCCTGCGGGAACTGGCCGGGCAGTGGCGGAGCGGCGCCGCAGGAGCCCCCGCCGGCCGGGACGGCGGGGGCGTGTCCGCCCGCGATCAGGCGCCGCCCCTGAGGCGGTCGCGCTGGAGCTGGCGGGCGACGGTCCGGCGTACCGACGCCGGGCCCGACGCGGCGGCGGCCGGCTCCGGGTCGGTGTCGAGGCCGCGGCCGATCTCGTCGTACGCGGCCCTGAAAGCGGCGGGCAGTTCGCCGGCGCCCGTTCTCAGGTCTGCTTCGAGCAGGCGCCGCAGCTCGTCGGTGCTCTCCGGCGTGCGCACCTCGGGCTCGGCCGGATCGACCTGCTCGCCCATTCCGCCGGGGCCAACACCGCGATGCAGTACGCGGCCCGGCACCCGGACCGCGTCGGCCGGCTCGCCCTGATCACCCCCGGCACCCGTGCCGTCGGAACGGTGATCACGGGGAGGCCCGGCGCGAACTCGCCCTGCTGCGGTCGGGCGAGCCGTGGTTCCCCGCGGCCTTCGCCGCGCTGGAGGCGCTCATCGCGGGCACCGGCGGCGACCGCGAGGCCGTCGGGCCGTTCCTCTACGGCCGCTGGGACGACGAAGCCCGGCGCCACCATGCGGCGGGCAGCCCCGACAACCCGGAGGCGGTCGCCCTGTTCGGGGCCGACGGCGCCTTCGACCCGGAGGCCACCCGTGCGGGCCTCGCCGCCCTCCGCGCCCCGGTGCTCCTGCTCGCCGGAGAGTTCGACCTGAACAGCCCGCCCGGGTCGGTCGAGGCATGCGCGCAGCTGTTCCCCGACGCCACGCTCGTCGTGCAGCCGGGAGCGGGCCACTACCCCTGGCTGGACGACGCAGCCCGGTTCACCGCGGCCGTCGCGGCGTTCCTGGGATGACCGCGGGCGGCGGCCGGCCGGATTCCCCCCGGCCGGTGCCGCCGCCCGCCCCCTCTCCGAAGCAGCCGCCGCGTGCCGATTCCGCTACCAGAGGACGGGGAGCCGCTCCGGCAGGCGCTTCATGAACCGGGTGCGCCAGACGAGCTGGTCGAAGGGCACGGCCAGCTGCAGGCGGGGCATCTTCTCCAGCAGCACCTCGATGGCGATCTCCGTGTGCCGCTTTCCGAGCGCGGTGGCCGGGCAGTAGTGCGGTCCGCCGCCGAACGACAGGTGGGTACCGGCATTCGCGCGGTCGATGTCGAAGACGTGCGGGTCGGAGTACACGGCCGGGTCGGTGTTGGCGGCCTCTACCAGGACGAGCAGCAGTTCGCCCTTCTTCACCTCGACGTCGCCGAGGGTGACGTCCTCCAGCGCGAGGCGCGGCAGCCCGTCCGCGATCGACAGATTGACGCGCAGGAGCTCGTCCACCGCGGCCGGGATCTTCTCCGGGGCCTTGCGCAGCTGCTCCCACACGTCGGGGTTCTGCAGGAGCGAGACGATCGCCATGGTCAGGAAGCCCATGGTCGAGATGACACCGGCGCCGAACAGCGTGACGCCGACGACCGCCAGCATCTCGTCCGTCAGGTGCGCGTAGTCGGGATCCTCGCGCAGTGCGGCGAGCTCGGCCATCAGGCCGGTGGTGGCCGGGTCGTCGAGCCGCTCCACCATGTAGGCCATGTCGCGGTCCCAGTTGAGCTTGGCGCCCGTGACGGGGCAGGCCGAGTTCATGAACGCGATGTCGAGGCTTGCGGCCAGGCGCGGGGCGTCGGCCTCCGGAATGCCGAGGATGCGGCAGTGGAGGTTCTCCGCGTACGGATTGGTGAACCGGCCGCGCAGGTCGACGGGTGCACCGCTGCGCAGGAGGTCGTCGACGAGGCCGTTCGCCTGCTCGCGCATCCAGCCGGTGAGGTTGCCGGTCTTCGGGTTGATCGCCTTGAGCACGGCCTTGCGCAGGCCGGCGCCGGTGATGTTGCCCATGTTGTTGACGACCTCGGGTGGGATCGTCAGCGCGTACTGCCGGGGCACGCCGGGGGCCGAGGTGTCCTTCAGGCTGAAACGCGGATCCTCGAGGACCTGCTTGCAGAGCGCATGGGACGAGACCAGCCAGGCCTCGTCGCCCGCAATGGTGCGGACGCGCTTGACCGGCTCACTCCGCAGCTGCTCGACCTCGGCCGGGAGCTGGTCGCCGCGCGCGGAGAACGGGAAGTCGAGGAGGGTGTCAGCGGGCATCGGAATCTCCTTCGGCGGGGGTGATGACGGCGTGGCCCTGGTTGCGTGAGGCGCGAAGCCCCGAGCCGCGCGAGTAGAGCAGTTCCGCCATGGGCAGGAGCTGGTGGTAGCAGTTGAGGGAGGAGGGCACGCCCAGGATGGCGGGCGTGTCCAGGAACAGCGGCGCCTCCGCGCAGACGTATTCCAGGCAGACCTCGCGCTGACGGGCGGTGGCGGCCTTCCCGTTCAGCACCTTCGAGGAAAGGAACGCATCGACAAGGGAGTTGCAGGTCTCGCGGAACTCCGCATCGATGTCGAGCAGGTTGATCAGGTGGCTGTGGAGTGTGCGGTACGCCGGGATGTCGGTGAGGGAGGACATCGGGCGCGCCCGGAGGCGGACACCGGTGGGATCGGCCTCGGCGGCGGCGTTGTTGACCTTGGCGCGGACTCCGCGCAGGTTCTTCACCGCCTTGCGGCGTGCTTCGTCCTCGCCGTATCCGAGGGCCTCGTACATCTCCGCGACGTGCATGTCGGTGTAGATGAGGTCGACCTGCGCGAAGTTGCGCATGCCCCACTGGGCGAGATCGAGGACACGCTGTGCTGAGAAATAGCTGTTGCCGGGCGAGATGCCGATGACGGCGTGTTCGCCCTCGTCGTTGATCACCTGGCAGTGCGGGGTGTATGGCCGGACTGTGAAGACTTCGGTCGCTGTCGTCAACAGGGGTCGGGTCCTTTGCGCCGCAAGTCCCGTGGGGCCCTGTGCCCCGGGTGTGGCGGCGACGTGATGGAAGGTACCCGAACTCTGAGCGACGTTCCATGTCTTCTGGGTAGTAACTCATCTGGCGGACAGACCAGTTGACCTGGGCATCCTTCGCCGGTCCGAACGGCCGCCCGGCCGTGTGGCGCATGATGGGGGCCACCCCGTTCGCCCGACGACACACCGGAGGCCGGCCGATGAACCGACCGTCTCGCCGCGCCGTGCTGGCCGCCGGGCTCGGCGCCACCGCGACGGCGCTCGCCGGGTGCTCGCGGCACCCCCGCCCCGTCCGGCGGCTGCGGCTCGCGACGGGTCCGGAGGGCGGACCGTACAACGCCTTCGGCAAGGCACTCGCGCTCGCTGTCGGGGCGAGCGGCCTGCCGCTGGAGATCGTCCCCGTCAGTACGGCGGCGAGTGTGGACAACCTGCGCGGCCTCGACGAGGGATCCGCGGAGCTGGCCCTGGCCATGGCGGACGCCGCCGAGGACGCCGTCCTCGGGCGGGACTCCTTCCCCACGCCCGCGGCGGGGGTGACGGCGCTGGCCCGCGTCTACGTCAACTACACCCACCTCGCCGTCCCGGCCGGCGGCCCGGTCCATGCGGTGGCGGACCTCGCCGGGCGCCCGGTCGCGGCCGGGGCACCGGGCTCGGGGGTACGGGTGGTCGCCCAGCGGGTCCTGCGGGCGGCCGCACCGGCCGGCGGAGCCGCACCGGCCGACGAACGCCCCCTGGGCCTCGCCCCGTCGGTCGTCGCGCTGCGCGACGGCGCGGTCGATGCGCTGTTCTGGTCCGGGGGCGTGCCCACACCGTCCCTGTCCGCACTGGCACGCGAACTGCCCCTGCGCTTCCTGCCGCTGGACGCCTACGTGGGGCCGCTGCGGGCCCGCCACGCACCGGTCTACACGGCGGTCACGCTGCCGGCCGGGGTCTACGGGCTGACCGAACCGGTCGGCACCATCGGTGTCGGCAACTACCTCCTGGCCCGTGCCGACGTGGCCGAGGGCGTCGTGCGGGACCTCTTGCGGGTGGTCTTCGACCGCTGGCGCGACCTCCTGCGGGAGGTGACCGCCGGTGCCCGCCTGGAGCCGCGCTTCGCCATCTCGACCGGACGCGTCCCCCTCCACCCGGGCGCGGCTGCGTACTACCGAGCGGTCTACGGCTGAGGCGCCCGGCCGGTCCAGGCCGTCACCTCCCCGGGCCGCTCCGTTCCGGGGACCGGCGGAGGCGGCGATGCCTCAGCAGGGTGCCCGGCTCCAGGGTCTGCGTCGGGCCGGGCATCAGGGCTGCCGCACCTCCGGCCCGCGCACCGGCCGGGAGTCCTGGGCCGGCGGCAGGCACAGACGCGCGACCAGGCCGCGTGGGGCGTTCGCGGCGAGTTCGAGGCGGCCGGCGCTGACCCGGGCGATCTCGTCGGCGATGGCCAGGCCCAGCCCGCTGCCGGGGACGTTCTGGTGCGCGGGGGAGCGTGCGAACCGCCGCAGCAGCAGATCCAGTTGCTCCTCGGGCACGCCCGGACCGTCGTCCGCGACCCGGACCAGCGCGCTTCCGTCCGCCTGCCGGGAGGCCTCCACCGTGACGTGTCCGCCGGACGGCACGAACTTGACCGCGTTGTCCAGGAGCGCGTCCAGGATCCGGCCGGCTGCGTCGGGCAGGGCGTGCGCCCACAGGCCGTCCGGTACACCGGCGGCCGACAGTTCCAGCCCCGCCGCGCGGAAGACCGGGTCCCAGGCCACCACCCGGTGCCGTACCGCGTGCGACACGTCCTGGTCCGTCGGCTCGGCCGTGCCGGACTCGACGCGCGCCAGCGCCAGCAGACCGTCGAGCAGTTCCTCCAGGCGCTCCGCCTCGTCCAGGGCGCGGGCGTGCTCGGCGAGGCCCGGTCCGGGGGCGATGTGCGGTTCGACGTTCTCCAGCTGTAGCACCAGCGTCGCGAGCGGATTGCGCAGCTGGTGGGAGGCGTCGGCGACGAAGTCGCGCTGCCGGCCGATGGAGTCGGCCACGGCCTCGGCCATGGCGTTGAAGTGCTGCCGCAGGCGCCGCAGTTCGGGAGGGCCGGTGTCCGATCCGGCCCGGGCCCGCAGGCTGCCGGCCGCCAGCCGTTCCACCGCCCGGTCCAGGTCCAGGAGCGGCCGCACCAGCCAGCGGGCGATTCCCGCGGCGACCAGGGCGGCCGTCGCGAACGCGGCGAGCGCCCCGGCGGCGATGAGCGTCCAGCGGACCGTGACGTCCCGGCGGGCGGTATCGGTGGGGACCGCCAGCAGGACCGCGCCGCTGACGCGCTCGTCGCGGCCCACCGGCTCGGCGAGCACGACGGTCCCCGGCCCCCACGGGCGCAGGGTCGGGAGCCGGTCGGTGGAACGGCCGGTCAGTGCCCGCCCGAGCGCCTCCGCCACCCCGGCGCCCGGCGCCGCCCCGGCCCGCGCCGACGTCGCGCCGGCCGAGTCGACCACCACCACGCCCGCGCCGTACAGCTCGGCGTACCGGCCGATCTCGGCCGCCAGCTCCGCCCGGTCGGCCTCGGTACGCATCCGCTCCGCGAGGCCGGCGAAGCGCACGGCCTCGGAGCGCCGCTGGAGCAGCAGATGCTCGGTCCGACCGCGGGCGTACCCCTCGGCGAACGGGAGGCACAGGAGCAGCGCCGCGACCCCCATGAGCATCGTCAGAACGGCGAGGAGCCTGCGCCTCACCTCACCGCTCCCCGCCGAGCTGGTAGCCGTACCCGCGGACGGTACGCACGAGTCCGGATCGGCCGGTCTTGGCGCGGATCCCGGCCACGTGGACGTCCAGCGAGCGCGAGGCGGCGAGGAAGACGTCGCCCCAGATGCGGTCCAGGATCTCCTCGCGGGAACGCACCTCGTCCGGTCGGGCGGCCAGGAGGGCCAGGACGTCGAACTCCCGCCGGGTCAGTCGTACTTCGGTACCCGCAACGGTGACCGTGCGGCTCGCCGGATCCACCTCCACATCGCCGCGGCGCACCGTGCCCGTTCCCGTGTCCGGGGCGACGCGGTCGACGTGTGCATCGGTGCGGCGCCGGACGCTGTCGATCCGAGCCATCAGCTCCGCCATCCGGAAGGGCTTGACGACGTAGTCGTCGGCGCCCGCCCGCAGCCCCTGCACGACGTCCCGCTCCTCGCAGCGCGCGGTCACCACGATCAGCGGCACGCCGCACACGGTCCGCAGCCGCCGGAGCAGCTCTATCCCGTCCAGGTCGGGCAGCCCGAGGTCGAGCAGGACGAACTCGGCCTCGCGGGCGTGGCGCAGTGCGTCCTGGGCCCGCGCGACCCGGCGGACGGTGTGCCCGCGCCGGACGAGCGCGGTGCCCAGCGCCCGGGCCATCCTGTCGTCGTCCTCGACGAGGAGAGCGTGCATGGGAAAGCCCCCTCCGGACGGGCGGTGCGGCGCGCGCGACCGCGGCCCCAGGCTACCGCCGCCGTTCAGCGCACGGCTTGGGCGGGAGCAGCGGCCGGGTCTTCCCGGTCGCCCGCCCGGTCCGCGCCGTCCGCCTCGGCCTCGGCCCGGCTGAGGGCCGCGTCGCGGGTGTCCGGCATGAAGACGTAGGCCACGAGGGAGACCAGCGCGCACCCGGAGACGTACCAGAAGAACATGGTCTCGTGGCCGCTGTCTTTGAACCAGAGCGCCACGTACTCCGCGGTCCCGCCGAAGAGCGCGTTGGCGATGGCGTACGGCAGGGCCACCCCCAGGGCGCGCACCCGGGTGGGGAACAGTTCCGCCTTGACCGCCGCGTTGATGGACGTGTAGCCGGTGATGACGACAAGGGCCAGCAGGGACAGGCCGAGCGCGGACCAGTACGAGGACGCCGACCCGAGCGCCGTCATGATCGGGTACGTGCCGACCGTGCAGCCCACCGCGAAGGTGATCAGCAGGGGGCGGCGGCCGATCCGGTCGGACAGCATCCCGGCGAAGGGCTGGAGTACGGCGAAGAGGGTCAACGCGGTGAAACTGACCAGGGTGGCGGTCGTCTTCTCCATGCCCGCGCTGCCGACCAGGTACTTGGTCAGGTAGGTGGTGTAGGTGTAGTAGGCCACGGTGCCGCCGAGGGTCAGGGCCATGACCAGGCCGGCCTGCCGCCGGTACTGCCACAGGGCCCTCAGCGTGCCGCGCGCACTCTCGTCGTGCGCCGCCCCGCCGGCACCCGCCTCCTCCCGGAAGGCGTCGGTCTCCTGGAGTCGGCGCCGCAGCCAGAAGACGACCACCGCGAAGAGCGCCCCGAGGACGAAGGGGATCCGCCAGCCCCAGGTCTCCAACTCGTCCGTGGTGAGCGTGTGCTGCAGGGTGATCAGGATGCCCAGGCCCAGCAGCTGCCCGCAGGTCATCGACACGTACTGGAAGGACGAGCCGAGGCCGCGCCGGTTGCGGGCGGAGGCCTCGGTCAGGTAGGTGGCGCTGGCGGCGTACTCGCCGCCGATGCTCATCCCCTGGAGCAGGCGTGCGAGAAGCAGCACCAGCGCGCCGAAGGAGCCGGCCTGACCGTAGGTCGGTGCGACGGCGATGAGCAGCGCGGCGACCGACATCATGGTGACGGTGAGCGTGAGCGCGCTCTTGCGTCCGTGACGGTCGGCGGCGCGGCCCAGGATCCAGCCGCCGACGGGGCGCATCAGGAAGCCGACCGCGAAGATGCCCGCGGTGTTCATCAACTGCGTGGTCGGGTTGTCGCCGGGGAAGAAGGAGTCGGCGAAGTAGATCGCGAAGCTGGCGTAGACGAACCAGTCGTACCACTCGACGAGGTTGCCGAGTGAGCCGCCGATCAGCGCGAGGCGGCGCGTGCGGCGCTCCTCGCCGGGCGGCGCGGCGGCGGTCGGGCCGGGGGTGTCTCCGGGCTGGGGGCCGGGTGCGACGGCGGACGGGGACATGGCGGCTCCAGAGGGAAATCCCTGACGGGAGAGGGGGCGGCCCCGCGGTCGGGGGAACGATCCAGAGCATGTGGCCGCCGTGATACCCGGACAAGCTCCGTCGCGCAGATCTAACGTTCCGCTAAGGAAGCAGCCCGTCGTGCCCGCTCCTCGGCGGTCACCCGCGGCCGCTCCCTCGGCCCCCGGGCGTGATCGTCGCGCCGCCGCACGCTCCCGGGGATCCGCGGCCGCCCGCTCGGTAGGATCGCCACCGCACCCGACGGAAGGCGATCATGACGGACAGTCCCCTCAGGCCCAGCTCGTTGATCAACACGGTCTACGGGGCGTTCCTGCGACGTCTGGGCGGCTGGATCTCCGTCGCCGACCTGCTGACCCTGATGGCGGAACTGGACGTCGAGGGCCCGGCCGCCCGCTCGGCGATCTCCCGGCTCAAGAAGAAGGGCGTCTTGGAACCGGAGCGCCGCGGTGCCCCCGGCTACCGGCTCAGCGCCGCCGCGCACCCCGTCTTCGACGAGGGCGACCGCCGCATCTTCGGCAGCCTGGAGCCGGCGAAGCTCAGCGACGGCTGGGCGATGGCCGTCTTCTCCGTGCCGGAATCCGAGCGCGCGTACCGCTACCAGCTGCGCACCCGCCTGATGTGGCTGGGCTTCGGGAACATCGCCCCCGGCGTGTGGCTGGCGCCGGCCCGCCTCCTCGGTGACGCCCGCGACATGCTCGTGCGGCGCGGACTCAGTGCGTACGTACACTTGTTCGCCGCCGACTACGCCGCTTTCAGCGACCTGCCCGGGACGGTCAGTTCGTGGTGGGACTTCCCCGCGATCGAGGAGCAGTACGCCGGTTTCACCGACGCCTACGCACCTGTCGTCGCGGACCTGTCGCACCGGTGCGACATCGGGGGCGCCGAGGCGTTCCGCCACTACGTGCCGATGCTCACGCGGTGGCGGCGGCTGCCCTACCTCGATCCCGGTCTGCCCGCCGAACTGCTCCCTGCCGACTGGAACGCGGTGGCCGCCCGCCAGGTCTTCCAGCGGCTGAACGACGTGCTGGCCGCCCCCGCCCTGCGGCACGTCCGGGAGGTCACCGGTCTGCCGGAGGCTACGACGCAGGACTGAGCACAGCGGTCCGGGCCCGGGCGGGCACCGCACGGTGCCGACCCGGGCCCGGACCCGGTGATCACTGATCAGTGATCAGGAGAGGTCGAACCGGTCGAGGTTCATCACCTTGTCCCACGCGGCGACGAAGTCCCGGGCGAACTTCTCCTTCGCGTCGTCGCTCGCGTAGACCTCCGCCAGCGCCCGCAGCTCCGAGTTGGAGCCGAAGACCAGGTCGGCGCGGGTGCCGGTCCACTTGACCTCGCCGGTCGTGGTGTCACGGCCCTCGAAGGTGTTCGCGTCCTGCGACGTCGCCTTCCACGTCGTCCCCAGGTCGAGGAGGTTGACGAAGAAGTCGTTGGTCAGCGAACCGGGCGTCGTGGTGAACACGCCGTGCCGCGACTGCTGGTGGTTGGCACCCAGCACGCGCAGGCCGCCGACGAGGACCGTCAGCTCGGGCGCGCTCAGGTTCAGCAGGTTCGCCCGGTCCAGCAGCAGGTACTCGGCCGGGAGCCGGTTGCCCTTGCCGAGGTAGTTGCGGAAACCGTCGGCGGCCGGCTCCAGGGCGGCGAAGGACTCCACGTCCGTCTGCTCCTGCGAGGCGTCCACGCGGCCCGGCGTGAAGGGCACCTGCAGGTCGAATCCGGCGTCCTTGGCGCCCTGTTCCACCGCTGCGGCGCCCGCCAGCACGATCAGGTCGGCGAGCGAGATCCGCTTGCCGCCGTCCTGGGCGGCGTTGAACGCCTCCTGGATGCCGGTCAGCACGCGCAGCACGCCCGCCAGCCGGTCCGGCTCGTTGACCTCCCAGCCGCTCTGCGGCTGCAGGCGGACGCGGGCGCCGTTGGCACCGCCGCGCTTGTCGCTGCCGCGGAAGGACGAGGCCGACGCCCACGCGGCGGACACCAGCTGGGACACCGACAGGTCCGAGGCGAGTACCTGCGCCTTGAGGGAAGCGACGTCCGCCGCGTCGACGAGCTCGTGGTCCACAGCGGGCAGCGGGTCCTGCCAGAGCAGCTCCTCGGTGGGCACCTCGGGGCCGAGGTAGCGCACGAGGGGGCCCATGTCGCGGTGGGTCAGCTTGAACCAAGCGCGGGCGAAGGCGTCCGCGAACGCGGCCGGGTCCTGCAGGAAGCGGCGCGAGATCTGCTCGTAGGCCGGGTCGAAGCGCAGCGACAGGTCGGTCGTCAGCATCGTCGGGGCGTGCGTCTTCGACGGGTCGTGGGCGTCGGGCACGGTGCCCGCGCCGGCGCCGTCCTTGGGCCGCCACTGGTGGGCGCCGGCGGGGCTCTTGAACTGCTCCCACTCGTAGCCGAAGAGGATCTCGAAGAAGCTGTTGTCCCACGTGATCGGGGTGTTGGTCCAGATGCCCTCCAGACCGCTGGTGATCGCGTCCCCGCCCTTGCCGGTGCCGTAGGTGCTGGCCCAGCCCAGGCCCTGCGCCTCGATCGGGGCGGCCTCGGGGTCGGCGCCGACGCTCTCGGCCGGGCCGGCGCCGTGGGTCTTGCCGAAGGTGTGGCCACCCGCGATCAGGGCCACCGTCTCCTCGTCGTTCATCGCCATCCGGCGGAACGTCTCACGGATGTCACGGGCCGCGGCGACCGGGTCCGGGTTGCCGTTCGGGCCTTCCGGGTTGACGTAGATCAGACCCATCTGGACGGCGCCGAGCGGGCTCTCCAGCTCGCGGTCACCGGTGTAGCGCTGGTCATCGAGCCAGGTGGTCTCGGGACCCCAGTACACGTCCTCGTCCGGCTCCCAGACGTCGGCGCGGCCGCCGCCGAAGCCGAAGGTCTCGAAGCCCATCTGCTCCAGTGCGACATTGCCGGTGAGGATCATGAGGTCGGCCCACGACAGGCTCTGGCCGTACTTCTTCTTGACCGGCCACAGCAGACGGCGGGCCTTGTCGAGGTTGCCGTTGTCCGGCCAGCTGTTGAGGGGCGCGAAACGCTGCTGGCCGGCGCCGGCGCCGCCGCGGCCGTCACTGATCCGGTAGGTGCCGGCGCTGTGCCACGCCATCCGGACCATGAACGGGCCGTAATGGCCGAAGTCGGCCGGCCACCAGTCCTGGGAGGTCGTCAGGACCTGCGCGATGTCCTGCTTCACCGCCGCCAGGTCCAGGGTCCGGAAGGCCGCGGCGTAGTCGAACTCTTCGCCCAGCGGGTTGGCCACCGCCGGATTCTTGGCCAGGATCTTCAGGTTCAGGCGTTCGGGCCACCACTGGCGGTTTCCGCCGCCCTGGGTGGGGTGCGCGGCGCGCTCGTGCGCGACGGGACAGCCGCCCCCGCCCTGCGCCTTCTCGTCCGTGACGATTGCATCGTGGTTCTCGGACATGGGAATCCTTCCGTACCAGGGGGATCGCGGTGCTCCGGACCGAATGCGGTCGAACAGGCGGGACACGGGGTCCCTGTGCACGGGGCTCGGCCTCGCCGGTCGACTCGACGCCGAGTGGTCACCGTCCCGTACTCCCGCCGCTCGGGAGTCTTCCTGCCTCTTGGCTATCAACGGAACCGATCCTACGATGGACGCAGTCCAAGTCAAGATGAACACCAAACCGCTATCCGATCGGATCCCGGAAGCCGGCCGGCGGGCCGCGGGCGCGCCGGACCTGAGGGGGGGGGAGTCGAGATGAGTGACCTGCTGGAGCGGCTGCGGGGGCGCGGCTGGCGGCTCACGTCCCAGCGGCGGGTCGTTGCCGAGGTCCTCGACGGCGAGCACGTGCACCTGACGGCCGACGAGGTGCATGCCCGCGCGGCCCGGCGGCTGCCGGAGATCTCCCGGGCCACCGTCTACAACGCCCTGGGCGAGCTGGTGGCGCTCGGAGAGGTCGTCGAGGTCACCACCGACGGCCGCGCGAAGCGCTACGACCCCAATGCGCACCGGCCGCACCAGCACCTGGTGTGCTCCGGCTGCGGGCTCATCCGCGACGTCCACCCGGACGGCGATCCGCTGGCCGCGCTGCCCGCGGCAGAACGCTTCGGGTTCGCCGTCTCCGAGGCCGAGATCACCTACCGAGGTCTGTGCCCGGCCTGTGCCCGGACCTGAGCGCCCCCGCGTTCCCGATTGACCCACGCCCGCCCGGGTAGGTGCCGTGCAGAACCGGCCGGTCGCAGAGGGCGGAGGCCGGCAGGACGATGGCACTGCACGAACCTGCGGACGTGGGAAGAGGTGGTCCCCTATGGCCCCGCCGGCGCACGGTGACCGATTCGCCGTGGACGTGCGGCCCGAGGGCGACGTTCTGGTCTTCACGCTCACCGGAGAGCTCGACCACGACACTGCGGAACCCCTGCGGGCCGCGCTCACCGCCGCCGTCGACGGCGGCGCACGCAGGCTGCTCGTGGACTTCTCGGGGGTCCGGTTCTGCGACTCCACCGGCCTGAACGTGCTCCTGCACAGTCGGCTCGCGCTTCAGGAGGACGGCGGCAGCATCGCCCTGTCCGGGCTGCGCCCACCCGTGGCTCGCATGTTCCGCATCACCGGTGCGGACGGGATCTTCCCCGTACACCCCGACGTGGCGCACGCGTTGGCCGAGCCGCGGCACGCGTGAGGGAGGAGCGCGTCATGGAGCCGCGGTCCCCCGACCGGAGGCGGGGCATCCTGCTGACGGGCATGACGGACGTCGTCACCCGTTGCCGTGACTTCACCCGTGACGCCCTCGTCGACTGGAAGTGGATGCCGGACGCCCGCGACGACGCGGAGGACGTCCTGCTGTTGGTGTCCGAGGTCGTCGCCAACGCCTGCCTGCACGCGGGCGGACCCCGCACACTCCTGCTGGTGTGCACGGACGACCTGCTGCGCGTCGAGGTCACCGACAGCGACCCCGCCGCCCCCGCGGCGCGCTCACGACCGGATCCGGCCCGGCCGGGCGGGTACGGGCTGCTCATCGTGGAGCGGATCGCCCGCCGCTGGGGCACGCTGCCCCTCGCGGACGGCAAGTGCGTGTGGGCCGAGATCGACTCGCCGCTGCGGTCCCCGGACGGTGCTCGGGGACCGCAGACCGTGTTGTGGTGACCGGCGGCCCGGTGGCCGGCGCCGCCCGGGCCGTGCCGTGGTCTCAGGGTGCGCCGTCGTCGCCGTCCTCGGGCGCCCCGGTGTCGTCGGGGTCTTCCAGCATCCCGGCCCGCAGCCGGTCCATGATCCGGCTCAGCAGCCTCGACACGTGCATCTGCGAGATGCCGAGGCGCTCGCCGATCTGCGACTGGGTGAGTTCCTCGCCGAAGCGCAGGCGCAGCACCAGCCGGTCGCGCTCACCCAGCGCGGTCAGCAGCGGCTTCAGCGTCTCCAGGTCCTCGATGCGCTCGTACGCCTCCTCCTCACTGCCCAGGGAACGTGGCAGCGCGCCGCCGTCCGCGTCCTGGCCGACGGAGGTGCTGAGGGATTCGGCGACGTAGCAGTTGGCGGCCTGCCGGCCCTCGGCCAGCGCGTCGTCGCTGACGCCGAGCTGTTCCGCGAGTTCGTGGTCGGTCGGCCGGCGGCCCAGGTCCTGCTCCATCGCGTCGCAGCATTTGGCCATGTCCAGGCGCAGCTCCTGCAGGCGCCGCGGCACCTTCACGGACCAGCTGGTGTCCCGGAAGAAGCGCTTCATCTCGCCCGTGACCGTCGGCACGGCGAAGGTGGCGAACTCGACCCCGCGCTCGACGTCGTACCGGTTGATGGCCTTGATCAGGCCGATGGTGCCGACCTGCACGATGTCTTCGAAGGGTTCGCTGCGGTTGCGGAAGCGCCGGGCCGCGTACCTCACCAGGCTGAGGTTCAGCTCCACCAGGGTGTTGCGGACGTAGGAGTACTCCGGCGTGCCCTCGTCCAGGGAGCGCAGACGGTGGAAGAGCGCCACGGACAGGCTCCTCGCGTCGTCGGTGCTGACGGCGAGGGGGTTATCCGGGATGTCGATGCCCTCCACCGGGGTCCCGGTATGGACAGGGTCCAGGGTGTTGCGGGACAGAGGGGTCATGAGCGTCCTCCGACGGGTCGGGGGGCTGCGCCGGAGCGCAGCGGGGCCGTCGTGGGTTTCCCGTCGGGTTATATACCCGATCGCGGCGACCTGACCCTTCCGGCGGCCTGCCCGCAGCCCCTGCCCGGCTCGATCGGGTGCGCCGGCCCGCCGACCGTCGCCAACCGGCCACACCCGACGCTTCAACGAGAAAATCCTCGACCGCGTACTACGCTGGTGGGTTGTTCGGCGACAGACCGGAACAAAAAGGGTGAAAAGCGTCTCCGCCGATGAACCGGACCACCTGCCGGAACGACACGCGAGGGCCGATGCCAGCCACACCCGAACGCTCTGAACTCGCTCTCCTCGACGACGGCGGCCCGTACGGCACCCCGGCCACGGGCACGGGACCGCACGAGGAGCCCGGCAAGTCCGCACGGTTCCGCGCCGGGCCCGCCGCCCCGCCCCGTACCCTCATCGACGTCTTCGAAGCCTCCGTACGGGCGTACCCCGACGAACCGGCCCTGGACGACGGCGTCACCCGCCTCAGCTACCGGGCCCTGGCCGCCGAGGTCGACCGCGGCCGCCGCGCCCTCGCCGACGCCGGGGTCGGCGGCGGGGACCGGGTGGGCGTACGCGTCCCGTCCGGTACCAACGAGCTGTACGTGGCGATCCTGGCCGTCCTCGCCGCGGGCGCCGCCTACGTGCCCGTCGATGCGGAGGACCCGGACGAAAGGGCCGACCTGGTCTTCGGCGAAGCCGGAGTGCGGGCGGTCGTGGGTGCCGGACGGCGCATCGACACCCTCCGTGCGCCCCGCCCCGGCGCCGGTGACCGCTCCGCGCGCCCCGGCCCCGGGCACGACGCGTGGATCATCTTCACCTCGGGCTCCACCGGAAGGCCCAAGGGCGTCGCCGTCACCCACCGCAGCGCCGCCGCCTTCGTCGACGCCGAAGCCGCACTGTTCCTCACCGAGGAACCACTCGGCCCCGGCGACCGGGTCATGGCCGGCCTGTCCGTCGCCTTCGACGCCTCCTGTGAGGAGATGTGGCTGGCCTGGCGCCACGGTGCCTGCCTCGTACCCGTCCCGCGCAGCCAGGTCCGCAGCGGCGCCGACCTCGGCCCCTGGCTGGTCGAGCAGGAGATCACCGTGGTCTCCACCGTGCCGACCCTGGCCTCCCTGTGGGAGCCCGAGGCCCTCGCCGAGGTCCGGCTGCTCGTCTTCGGCGGCGAGGCCTGTCCGCCCGAACTGACCCAGCGCCTGGTCACCGAGGGCCGCGAGGTGTGGAACACCTACGGTCCCACCGAAGCGACCGTCGTCGCCTGCGCCGCCCTCCTGACCGGCGGCGAACCCGTCCGCATCGGCCTCCCGCTCGACGGCTGGGAACTCGCCGTCGTCGACGGCTGCGGGGAACCGGTGCCCATGGGCGGCAGCGGTGAGCTCGTCATCGGCGGCGTTGGCCTGGCCCGCTACCTCGACCCCGACAAGGACGCCGAGAAGTACGCCCCCCTCCCGTCCCTGGGCTGGCAGCGCGCCTACCGCAGCGGCGATCTCGTCCGCGCGGAACCCGAAGGGCTCGTCTTCCTCGGCCGCGCGGATGAGCAGATCAAACTCGGCGGTCGCCGCATCGAACTCGGCGAGGTCGACGCCGCCCTCCAGGCCCTGCCGCACGTGGCCGGCGCCGCGGCCGCCGTCCGCACCGCGCGCAGCGGAAACCAGCTGCTGGTCGGCTACCTGGTCACCCAGGACGGCTGGGACCGCGCCGCAGCCGTCGAACGGCTGCGCGCAGAACTCCCCGCCGCCCTGGTACCCCTCCTCGCGCCCGTCACCGAACTGCCCACCCGCACCTCCGGCAAGGTGGACCGCGACGCGCTGCCCTGGCCGCTGCCCGACCTAGAGACCGCCGGCCCGGCCGAAGAGCTCCACGGCACCGAGGCCTGGCTCGCGGAGCAGTGGCGCGAAACCCTCGGCGCGCCCGTCACCGGCGCCGGCGACGACTTCTTCGCGATCGGCGGGAACAGCCTCGCCGCCGCCCGCCTCACCACCCGGCTGCGGACCCGCTATCCGAACGCGGCCGTGCTCGACATCTACCAGCAGCCCACCCTGCGCAGGCTGGCCCGCCGCTTGGAGAAGTCGGTGACCCACGAGGGCGCGATCCGCCCCGTCGCACCGGTCCCCCTCCACTCCCAGGCCCTCCAGTCGCTCCTGCTGCTCCCGCTGCTCACCGTCCTCGGCCTGCGCTGGACGGTCGCGCTGCTGGCGCTGGGCAACGTGCTGCACCGGTTCGGGCCCTACCCGTGGGCGCCGACCGCCTCCTGGTGGCTCGTCGCCGTCGGCGCCGTCCTGCTCTTCAGCCCTCCGGGCCGGCTGGCCGTCGCCGCCGGCGGCGCACGCCTGCTCCTGCGCAGGGTACGGCCCGGACGGTACCCGCGCGGCGGCAGCGTGCACCTCAGGCTCTGGACCGCCGAGCGCCTGGCCGAGTACGCGGGCGCGACCGCCCTGACCGGCTCCTGGCTCGAACGCTACGCGCGGGCCCTCGGTGCCAAGGTCGGTCCCGAGGTCGACCTGCACGCCCTGCCCCCCGTCACCGGCATGCTCAAGCTCGGCCGCGGCTGCGCCGTCGAGTCCGAGGTCGACCTCCGCGGACACTGGCTGGACGGGGACCAGCTGGAGATCGGGCCCGTCAAGGTCGGTGCCGGAGCGGTGGTCGGCACCCGCAGTGTGCTCTTCCCCGGGGCGCGCATCGGCAAGCGGGCCGAGGTGGCCCCGGGCTCCGCCGTCGCCGGGACCGTTCCGACCGGCCAGCGCTGGGCCGGAGCGCCCGCCGCCAAACTCGGCAGGGCCAAGCGGAACTGGCCTGACGGGCGCCCGCCGCGGGCCGTCCACTGGCGGGCCATGTACGGGATCACCGGCTTCGGCCTCACGGCGCTGCCGGTCCTCGCCACGGTGCCCGCCCTGCTGGTGCTGAGCAGCTTCGTGCCCGCGGACGCCGGACTCGCCGCGGCCCTGCGCGGAGCGCTGTGCGCCGTGGTGCCCGCGGCCCTCGCCTTCGGCCTCGCCTACGCACTGCTCCTACTGGCCGCCGTACGCCTGCTCAGCCTCGGCCTGCGCGCCGGGAACCATCCGACGCACAGCCGGATCGGCTGGCAGGCCTGGACGGTCACCCAACTGATGGACCTGGCCAGGGAGACCCTCTTCCCGCTCTACGCCGGGCTGATCACACCGGTCTGGCTGCGCCTGCTCGGCATGAAGATCGGCCGCGGCGCCGAGGTCTCCACCGTACTGGCGCTGCCGAGCCTCACCACGGTGGGCGAAGGCGCCTTCCTGGCCGACGACACCCTCACCGCCCCCTTCGAGCTGGGCGGCGGCTGGGTGCGGATCGGACACTCCGCGATCGGCCGCCGAGCCTTCCTGGGCAATTCCGGCATGGCCGCGCCCGGCCGCGCGGTGCCGGACGACGGCCTGGTCGGCGTGCTCTCCGCGGCACCGAAGAAGGCCAAGAAGGGCAGCTCGTACCTGGGCCTGCCGCCGGTCAGGCTGCCCCGTTCCAGCGCCGACACCGACCGCAGCCGGACCTACGACCCGCCGGCGCGCCTGCTGTGGGCGCGCGGCCTGGTGGAGCTGTGCCGTCTCGTCCCCGTGTTCTGTTCGGCCGCCCTGGCCGTACTGGCCGTGGCGGCGCTGAGCGCGCTGACCGCGTGGAGCGGCCTGGGTGTTTGGGGCGCCGTACTGCTCTCGGGCGCCGTTTTGCTGGCCGCCGGAACGGCCGCCTGCTGCGTTGCGGTCGGCGCGAAGTGGCTCCTGGTGGGCCGGCACCGGCCGGGAGAGCACCCGCTGTGGAGCGGCTTCGTGTGGCGCAACGAGCTCGCCGACACCTTCGTCGAGGTCCTGGCCGTCCCCTGGTTGGCCGGATCCGTGCCGGGCACTGCGCTGATGACCCTGTGGCTGCGGGGGCTCGGTGCCCGGATCGGCCGCGGCGTGTGGTGCGAGAGCTACTGGCTGCCCGAGAGCGACCTGGTCACACTGGGCGACGGGGTGAGCGTGAACCGGGGCTGCGTGCTGCAGACACACCTCTTCCACGACCGGATCTTGAGGACGGATACTGTGGTCCTCCGCGAGGGCGCCACTCTGGGCCCGGGCGGAATCGTCCTGCCCGGCAGTACGGTCGGGGCACGCAGCACCCTGGGTCCCGCCTCCCTGGTGATGGCCGGGGAGTCCGTCCCCGCCGACACCCGCTGGCTGGGCAACCCGATCGAGGCATGGCGGCCCTGAGGGGCGGTGGCGCCGGCCGGGCCGGGAGCGGCAGCAGGATCGGCAGGGGCACACCAGCACGGCGTACGAGCACGGCGCAGGGAGCGGATGCGGCAGTGAGCGGCCAGACCACAGCGGTATCGGATCCGTACTTTCCGGCCAACGGCGACTCCCGTTACCGTGTGCACCGGTACGAGCTCGCCCTGGACTACCGTCCCGGCCCCAATCGGCTGGCCGGCACCGGCCGCCTCAGCGCGATCGCCGGGCGTGCGCCGCTCACCGAGTTCCACCTGAACCTGGCCGATTTCAAGCTGGGCCGTGTCCTGGTCAACGGGCGGGCACCGCAGTACACCCATCGGGGCGGCAGGCTGCGCATCCGGCCGGCCAAGCCGCTGCCCGCCGGTGCCGCCTTCACCGTCGACGTGCACTGGTCGGGTAACCCCAAGCCGGTGCGCAGCCCGTGGGGCGGTCTCGGCTGGGAGGAGCTGACCGACGGCGCGCTCGTGGCCAGCCAGCCCGTGGGTGCCCCCTCCTGGTACCCGTGCAATGATCGCCCGGCCGACAAGGCCTCCTACCAGATCTCCGTCAACACACCGTCCGCCTACACCGTCGTGGCCGGCGGCCGCCTGCTCACCCGTACCACCAGGGCCAGCACCACCACTTGGGTCTACGAGCAGCCCGCGCCGACCTCCAGCTACCTGGTCGGCCTGTCCATCGGCATGTACCAGACGGTGCTCCTGGGCACCCCCGGACCCGGAGGCGTGACGCAGAGCGCCCATGTGCCCGCCCACCTGCTGCCTCGGTTCGCCCGCGACTTCGCCCGGCAGCCGGCCATGATGCAGCTGTTCGAGGAGCTCTTCGGCGCCTACCCCTTCGGCGAGTACGCGGTGGTGGTCGCCGACGAGGAACTGGACGTTCCGGTGGAAGCCCAGGGGCTCTCCCTCTTCGGGGCCAACCACCTGGACGGCGTACGCGGTTCGGAGCGCCTCATCGCCCACGAGCTCGCCCACCAGTGGTTCGGCAACAGCGTGACCATCGCCGACTGGCGCCACATCTGGCTCAACGAGGGCTTCGCGAAGTATGCAGAATGGCTCTGGTCAGAGCGCTCCGGCGGCCGGACCGCCCACGAGCAGGCGGCCGCCGCGCACCGGTCGCTGACCTCACGGCCCCAGGACCTCCGGCTGGTGGACCCCGGGCGGAAACTGATGTTCGACGACCGTCTGTACCAGCGCGGGGGCCTCGCGGTCCACGCCGTCCGGCGCGCCCTGGGGGAGGAGGCCTTCTTCCGCATGCTGCGGGACTGGGCCGCCGTGCACCGCCACGGCGTCGTCAGTACCGCCGCCTTCACCGCCCACGCCGCCCGCTACGCGTCCGATCCGCTGGACGACCTGTACTCGGCCTGGCTCTACGAGGCGCCGCTGCCGCCCCTGCCCGGGTAGTTTCCGGACGGTTTGCAGCGGTCCCGGTCCACCCGTTCTTGATGATCACGCTGGTCAGGGCCCTGTCCCAGGCGGCCGGAAGTGGACGGGGAGCGGCCGGGCGGCCCTTGCCCGGGGACTATGCGGCTGTCAGCATTCCAGCGCGCGCCCCGCGGAGGCCCGGGGACGGAGCAGATCCCGCAGCCTCCCTTTGCACGGTTCCGTCCGGTGAACAACGAGCCAGGAGTGCATTCCGTGATCCGATCGAAACTGCGTACGCTGCTGCTCAGTGGCGGCAGTGCGGCCGTCATGCTGGCCGCCGCCCTCGCCCCCGCCACCGCGTCCGCCTCACCCGCCCCCGAGGCCCGCCAGGCTACCGGCGCGGCCGCCGGCTTCTGGTCCTGTACCGTCCCGCCCGGCTACACCTACACGGCGACGACGAACACCCTGAGCTGCGGGGGCACCGGCTTCCGCACCTACTACCTGGTCCAGCCGCCCTCCGACGGCCTGTGGGCCTGCACCGTGGGCACCGGCTTCACCTACTCCGCCACCCAGAACACCCTCGACTGCTCGACGAGCGGCGGCTTCCGCACCAAGTACCTGCTGCGCACTCCGAAGACCGGTCTGTGGGCGTGCACCGTCCCGTCCGGTTTCACCTACACGAGCACGCAGAACACGCTCGACTGCTCGACGAGCGGCGGCTTCCGTACCAAGTACCTGCTGCGGGCCTTCTGACCCGGGCCCCGGTTCCCGGACGCCTGCCGGAGCGGAACCCCCGCTCCGGCAGGCGCTGCCCAACGGCCCGTCCCGCTGCCCGGCCGTTCCGCACGGCTTCGGCGCCCTGCCCCGGACCCCACCGGCTCGGGTTCAGGAGGATCCCGGCGCCGGGGTGAGCGTCGGGGACGCGGCGGGGGTGCCTGGGTCCACGCAGCTCAGAGACATGATCACCAGGGAATCGGCGCCGCGGCCCGGCTCCGGGGACGGGAGCACCGACAGGGCCGTCCAGTTCCCCTTCGTGAGGGTCAGCGTTCCGTCGCCCACGTCGGGGCCGGCCTGCCAGCCGTGCTCGGAACGGGCCCGCGCGAAGGCGGCCTGGAGAGCGGCGTCCACCGTCTCGGGGGCGTGCAGGCCCGTCAGCCGTTCGGCGCACCGGCCCGTGGAGCCCGAGGGCTCCCTGTCCACCGTGATGCCCTCCGCCGCCAGCGCCGACATCATCTCCGACACTGCGGCGTCCGCAGTCAGCGGGGGGCCCGAGAAGCGCGGGGGCAGCGGACCGAGGTCCCGCAGCGGCGCCCCGCACGCCGCGGCCGACGCCGTGACCGAAACCGCCATGGCCAGGGCCGCCAGAGCTGCGCGCCTGCGCTGCCGTCGCATGATGGTGTCCGTCCTCTCGGTTCGTTGCACGGCCGGCCAGTCTGCCACCCCGTCGATCTTGAGGCGGCACCGGCCGCGGGCGTACCGGTCACCGGCTTCAGCTTTGTCTCGTCCAGCGCTGGGACGCCTCGCCGCCGCAGGTCCTGGTCACGAGGCCGCTGCTCATGCCGAGGTCGAGGCAGCCGCCGCCGAGGTCGCTGCGGAGGCTGCCGTTCGCACCGGTACGCCACACCCGGCCGATGTCCTGGGCGCAGTCGCCGACGAAGACTGCCTGGCCGAGCCCGTTGGAGTAGAGGCAGCCCCCGCTCTGCTGGTTGACCAGTGTGAAACTTCCGTCCGATCGGCTCCGCACGGTCCAGCGGGCTGACCCGTTCGCGCAGTCGCCGAAGTCCGAGGCTCCGAAGACCTGGGTGATGCACGTGCTGTTGTTGCCGTTGCGGTAGCGGTAGGTCCCGGTGTCGGGCACGGAGGGCGGCTGGGCGGGGGCCGTGGCGGCCGCTGTCGGGGTGTTTCCGGCGGACGGGCGGGATCCGCCGCCGCTGCCCCCCGCGTTCGCCAGGCCTCCGGAGCCGCCCGATCCGGGCTGGGCGCCGCCGGCGGGAACCGTGCCCGGACCGTCACCGGTGCCGCCGGCCGCCGGCACCGGGGCTGCGCCGGTGCCCTCCTGTGCCTGCCCGGCAGCCCGACCGGGATCCTGGGCAGGAGGCTGCGTGGGCGGGGCCACACCGGACGGGGTGCCGCCGGCCACCGTCGCGGGATCGGCCGGGGCCGTCACCGGAGCCGTCGGGCCGTTGCGGGCCTCGGTCTGCGGCGCGGAGAGGTGCGGCAGGTACTGGACGGCGAGCGTCGTACCGCCGGAGACCACGACCACGGGAACGAGGGCGAGCAGGACGCGCGTGCGGCGGCGCCGCCCGGGCCGCTCGGGGGCGTCGGGGCCGGACCCGGCGGCGGGTGCGACCTTGGGCCCTGAGACCTCGGGCTCCGTTCCCCCTTCCGCCTTCGGCTCCTCCTGCGGGCCCGGCTTCCCGCCGCTGAGCGGGAGCGTCGCCACGTCTCCGTCCTGCACCTTCGCGGCGAAGGCGGCCCGCTCGGTGAGCCGCTCGTCGACGGCCACCGGCCACAGCGGCTGTGTGAACGGGCCCTTCCGACTCGCGTGCTCCAGGAGCTCCGCCGCCGCGGGGCGGTCGCCCGGATCCTTGGCGAGACAGGCCGCGACGAGTGCGGCGAGCTCTGGCTCACGGTCCCGCAGCGGCTCCAGGTCGGGCTCCTCGTGGACGATCCGGTACAGCACACCGTGCCCCGACTCGTCCCCGAAGGGCGGACGGCCGCACGCCGCGTACGCGAGCACCGAACCCAGTGCGAACACGTCGGCGGCGCCGCCCGGCTGCCGTTTCCCCGAGGCCTGCTCGGGTGACATGTAGGCGGGAGTGCCCACGACCATGCCGGTCCTGGTCAGCTGGCTCTGGTCGGCGGCCCGGGCGACACCGAAGTCGATGAGGGTCAGCCCGTCCAGGGTCAGCATGATGTTCGAGGGCTTGAGGTCGCGGTGCACCATGTCCAGCGCGTGCACCGCTGCCAGGCTCGCCGCCGCTTCCCGCAGCAGCAGCCACAACGCGTCCGCGGGCAGCGGTCTACCGTGCAGCGTGATGGCCTCCCGCAGGGTGATCCCGGGAAGGTACGCGGTGGCGAACCACGGCGGCCGCGCCGTGCGGTCGCCGGCGAGCAGCGGTGCGGTGGCGTCGGCCGGCAGCCGGGCGAGGTTGTCCAGCTCGTGCCCGAACCGGCGCAGGAAGTCCTCGTCCTCCCCGACGACGGAGGCCAGCAGCTGTTTGACCGCGACGTACCGGCCCTCGTGCACGCCGAGGTATACCCGTCCCATGCCGCCGGTCCCGAGTCGGCCCGCGAGCGGGATCGGTCCGATCCGCCGGGGATCCTCCGCCGCCAGCGGCTCGGCTCCGCTCCCCGCCAGGTCCCACACGTCGCCTGCCCTGCTTGGATCGAATACGGGTCCCGAGGAATCTATCCCGATCATCCGGCAAGAGCAACGAGCCTGTTGGGTAGTGGAGTTGAGGTTCTCAGTCGGCTGCCGCACAGGGGGTCGCGGATCCGGCGGACGGTCGCGGGAGGACGTTCGGGCGCCGTCGGGGGAGGGGTCCGCGACCGGGTTCGGCCGCACCCCGAATCATCGGGGCGGGGCGGCGCGGCGAGATCGTGAGAACCGTTACATTCATCCCTCAATTGCCCCTTTTGCGGCAATCATGGTTCGCGTTATCTGTCGTCTATGTGCCGCGCTGAGCGGCCCGCGTCGCCCGGGAACGGTCGGCGCCACTGGGAGTGACATGGGACGCGTGCGCGGCTGGACGGGCAACCGGCGGACGGCCCTGCCGATGATGGCGGGTGGAGCCGTCGTCCTCGGGCTGGGCGGCCTCTACGTCACGGGCCTCGTGGCCGGCGGTGACATCGCCCCGGGCACGAGCGTGCGCGGCGTCGACATCGGCGGGATGACCGCCGCGCAGGCCCGCCGGGCACTGGACCGGGAGCTCGGCCCCATCGCCGCCGCGCCCGTCGCGATGAAGATCGGCGACCGCGTCGAGAAGGCGGATCCGGCCGCGCTCGGACTGTCGCTCGACACGACCGCGACCGTCGACCGCGCCGTGCGCAAGGGCTACGACCCCGTCACCGTCATCGGCTCCCTCTTCGCCTCCGGCCGGCGCGACGTCGAACCGGTGGTCCGCGCGGACGAGCAGAAGGGCCGCGCCGCGGTCGACCGGATCGCCGAGGACACCGCCCGCACCCCCCGCGACGGCGCCATCGCCTTCGAGAAGGGCACGGCGAAGGCCGTCACCCCGCTCCCCGGCACCGCCCTCGTGGCGGACCGGGCTCTCGACACCCTTCGCGACGCCTACCTGCGGAAGGACCAGGCCCCGGTCGTGCTGCCGGTCGAGACCACCGAGCCGGCCGTCGGCGCCGAGGAGACCGGTCGGGCCCTGAGGCAGTTCGCCCAGCCCGCCATGTCGGGTCCCGTCGCGCTCACCGTCGCCGGCGAGCGCGTGTCCATCACCCCCGCCGTGCTCGGCGAGCACCTGAAGATGCGGCCCGACGCCCAGGGCCGCCTCGTGCCCGCGCTCGACTCCAAGGGGCTGCTGGCCGAACCCGCCGTGGCCCGCCCGATCGCGGAGGCCAGCCGGCCGCCGCTCGACGCGACGCCCCACGTCAACCCCGATGGCACCGTGGTCATGGCCCAGCAGAGCCGTGCCGGCCGGAAGGTCACCGAGGAGGCGCTCGGCAAGGCCGTGCTGCCGCTCCTGACCCGCACGGGCGCCGCCCGCAGCGGTGAGATCGCCACGGTCGCCGTGCAGCCCGAGCTGACCGGCGAGGAGGCGCGCCGGATCGGGATCAAGGAGAAGATCTCCTCCTTCACGGTCGAGTTCCCGGCCGCCCCGTACCGCAGCACCAACATCGGGCGCGCGGTGGAGCTCATCAACGGCTCCGTGGTCCAGCCCGGCAAGGAGTGGAGCTTCAACCGCACGGTCGGTGAGCGCACCAAGGAGAACGGCTTCGTCGACGGCATCATGATCAACGACGGCCAGTACGTGAAGTCGCCGGGCGGGGGCGTGTCCGCGGTCGCCACGACCATGTACAACGCCGTCTTCTTCGCGGGCCTCAAGCCCGTCGAGCACGGTGCGCACTCCTTCTACATCGAGCGTTATCCCGAGGGCCGCGAGGCCACCGTCGCGTGGGGCACCCTCGACCTGCGCTGGATCAACGACTCCGGGCACGCCGTCTACATACAGGCCGAGTCCACCGACACCTCGCTGACCATCACGCTCCTCGGGACCAAGAAGTACGACGAGATACGGGCCACCAAGGGGCCCCGCACCAACGTCACGCAGCCCGCGAAGCGCACCGGGAACGGCCCGGCCTGCGAGGTCCAGACCCCGCTGGAGGGCTTCGACGTGACCGTCGGCCGGGTCTTCGTCCAGGGCGGCAGGGAAGTCCGCAGCGAGGAGTTCAGGACCCACTACACTCCGCGCGACGAGGTCGTCTGCGCCCCGGAGGCGCCGGAGGGAGCCCTGGTCCCGACCGCCCCCGCCGCTCCGACGGCCCCCACCGCTCCCGGATCCGCGCGCACGGCGCAGGCCGACTCCGCCCCCGCCGGGACCTCCGGCGCCGCCGGCGCCCCCCGCGCGTCCTGAGCGGCGACCCGGGACGAGGGGTGACACTCCCGGCGCGCATTGTGCACGCCGGGAGCCATGGCGGCCCGGAAGTGCTACAACTGGGTTCGTGACCATTCCTCGCCGCCACCCGTGCCGGGCACGTCGGTGCGGTCACCTCTAGGCAACCGATTCAGAAGCGTCGCCGGCCAGGTATTCGTCCTCCAGGTGGCGATCGTGGTCCTGCTCGCAGCCGGGTCCCTGCTGGCCCTGGTGCTGCAGTCGCGCCACGACATCGACCGCGAGGCGCGCAACCGCTCGGTGTCCGTCGCCGAGACCTTCGCGCACCAGCTGGGCCTCCAGCCCGCGCTGAAGACGTCCGACCCCTCCGCGGTCCTGCAGCCCCTCGCCGAACAGACGCGCAAGGCCGCCGGGGTCGACTTCATCGTGGTGATGGACACCAACGGCATCCGCTACAGCCACCCGCAGCCGGACCGCATCGGGAAACGATTCGTCGGGACCATCGAGCCCTCGCTGCAGGGCAAGGTCCACACCGAGAGCGTGGACGGCCCCCTCGGCAAGGAGATCCAGGCGGTGGTCCCCGTCAAGGGACCCGACGGCGAGGTCGTCGCCCTGGTGTCCGCCGGCCTGACCGTCGAGAACGTCACCGGCGCCCTCGACCGCCAGCTCCCCGTCATCCTCCTGGCCATCGCCACCGGCCTGGCCCTGGCGACCGTCGGCACCTGGCTGATCAGCAGACGCCTGCGCCGCCAGACCCACGGGCTCGGCACGCAGGAGATGACCCGCATGTACGAGCACCACGATGCCGTGCTCCACGCCGTCCGCGAAGGGGTCCTGATCACCGACGGCGACGGGCAGCTACTGCTGGCCAACGACGAGGCCAAACGCCTCCTGGGCCTGCCCGAGGACGCCGAAGGCAGGCACATCGGTGACGTGCCCGGCCTGGAGCGCCGGATGGCGGACCTGCTGCTTTCCGGCCGCGAGGCCACCGACGAGGTGATCGGCTCCGGCGACCGCCTGCTCGTCGTGAACCAGCGGCCCACCCACCCCCGCGGCCGGCCCGAGGGCGCGGCGGCCACCATCCGCGACTCGACCGAGATGCAGATCCTGACCACCCGGGCCGAGACGGCCCGCAGGCGCCTCAAACTGCTGTACGACGCGGGCGGCGACGTCGGCACCTCCCTCGACGTGGTCCGCACGGCCGAGGAGCTCGCCGCCGTCGCCGTGCCCCGCTTCGCGGACTTCGTCACCGTCGACCTCGCCGACCAGGTCATCGACGGCGACGAGCCCGCCCCGGGCGCCGACATGCGCCGCACGGCGATCAGCGGCATCCGCTCCGACCACCCCCTCTACCCCGTCGGCCGGCTGATCGACTTCCTGCCGTCCACCCCGCAGGCCCGCGGCTACGGCACCGGCCGGGCGGAACTCGTCCCGGACCTGTCGCAGGCGCCCGGCTGGCAGGCCCAGGACCCGCCGCGGGCCCGCGCCATCGTCGACTACGGCATCCACTCGCTCATCGCGGCCCCCCTCATGGCCCGGGGCGTCGTCCTCGGTGTGGTCAACTTCTGGCGGTCGCAGAAGCAGGAGCCCTTCGACGAGGACGAACTGTCCCTCGCCGAGGAACTCGTCGCCCGCGCGGCGGTCAGCATGGACAACGCCCGCCGCTACACCCGCGAACACGCCCTCGCCGTGACGCTCCAGCGCAGCCTGCTGCCGCGCGCCCTGCCCGAGCAGAGCGCCATGGACGTCGCGCACTTCTATCTGCCCGCCCAGTCCGGGGTGGGCGGTGACTGGTTCGACGTCATCCCGCTGCCCGGCAGCCGCGTCGCCCTGGTCGTCGGAGACGTCGTCGGCCACGGCCTGCACGCCGCGGCCACCATGGGCCGGTTGCGCACCGCCGTGCACAACTTCTCCTCCCTCGATCTACCGCCCGACGAGATCCTCGCCCGCCTGGACGACCTCGTACAGCGCATCGACCACGACCACAACGGGGACGCCGACGACAGCGACGGCGGCGTGCTCGGGGCCACCTGCCTGTACGCCGTCTACGACCCGGTGTCGCAGCGCTGCACGATGGCCCGTGCGGGGCACCTGCCGCCGCTCGTGGTGGCCCCCGACGGCAGGACGCAGATCGTCGAGCTGCCCGCGGGCCCCCCGCTGGGCCTGGGCGGCATGCCGTTCGAGACCGCGGAGCTGGAGCTGACCGAAGGCAGCCAGCTGGTCCTCTACACCGACGGCCTGGTGGAGGAGCGGACCCGGGACATCGGCGAGGGCCTCGAACTGCTCCGGGCGGCGCTCAGCCATCCCGACCGGGATCCCCATGACAGCTGCCGGGCCGTGCTCGACATGATGCTCCCCGCCCGGCCGACCGACGACGTGGCGTTGCTCATCGCCCGGACCCGGACCCTCGGGCCCGACCGGGTCGCCCAATGGGACGTGGCCTTCGAACCGAGCGCCGTCGGAGCGATGCGCAGCGTCGCCGCCAAGAAGCTGGAGGAATGGGACCTGACGGAACTCGGCTTCGCGGCGGAACTGATCCTCAGCGAGCTCATCACGAACGCCCTGCGGCACGGGAGCGGGCCCGTGCGGGTGCGGCTCCTGCGCGACCACAACCTGACCTGTGAGGTGTGGGACGGCAGCAGCACCGCGCCCCACCTGCGGTACGCCGCCACCACGGACGAGGGAGGCCGCGGACTGTTCCTGGTCGCCCAGCTCAGCGAGCACTGGGGCACCCGCTACACCCCCGAGGGGAAGGTCATCTGGGCGGAACTGGCCCTGCCGGGCACCGCGGGCGGCGGCGAGGCCGTCCTGACGGCCTTCCTGGACGTGGACCCCCTCTGACCGTGCCGCGGCCGGGGCTCACCGGGCGCCCCCCTGGTTCGTGCCGATACGGGCCGTGAGCAGGGCGATGTCGTCGTCGGCGGACGCCGGGACGAGGTGCGCGATCAGCGAGTCGCAGAGGTGGTCGAGCGGTTGCAGGGGCTCGGTGAGGAGACCGGTGAGCTCGCCGAGGCGCTCGTCGATGTCACGGTTGCGGGCTTCGATCAGCCCGTCCGTGTACAGGACGAGGAGGCTCCCCGGCGGGAGCGTGACCTCGGTCGTGGTGAAGGTGACCCCGCCGACGCCCAGCGGGGCCCCGGGCGGGGACCTGACCAGGTAGACGGTGCCGTCGGGCTCGGCCACGGCGGGCGGCGGGTGACCGGCCCGGGTAATCGTGCAGTGCCCGGTGGCCGGGTCGCAGACCACGTACAGAAAGGTCGCGAGCATCGGCTCCGCCAGATCGGCGAGGGTCGCCTCCAGCTGGTGGAGCAGCGCCGTCGGCGGCATGTCGAGGCGGGCGAGGGCGCGGACGGTCGCGGACAGGCGCCCCATCACCGCCGCGGCCGCGATGCCGTGCCCCATCACGTCGCCCATGAGCAGGCCGGCCCTGCCCCCGGCCAGGGGGACGACGTCGTACCAGTCCCCGCCGACCTCGTTGACGTCACTGGCCGGCAGGTATCGGTGGGCGATCTCGATGCCCGGGGGCGGCGTCACGTGCTGGGGCAGCATGCTGCGCTGCAGGACGACCGCCGTTTCGTGCTCGTGGTGGTAGAGGCGGGCGTTGTCGATGCTGATGGCGGCCCGCGCGGCGAGTTCGCCGGCGAGCGCGACGTCGTCGGATCCGAAGGACTCGAAGGGCCGGGTGCGGTAGAAGGAGGCCACACCGAGCACGAGACCGCGCGCGATGAGCGGAACCTTCAGGAACGAGTGCACGCCCGTCTCGACCAGCTGCGCGGGCTTGGGGCTGTGCCGGCCGGCGGTCGCGACGGCCATCGCGTCGAGGTGGGCTACCAGGAAGGGCTGGCGGGCCGCGAGTGCCTGGGTGTACGGCGCGGTCGCCGGGAAGGTGAGTGTCCGGCCCAGCGGAGCGAGGATCCGGGTGACCGCGGTCCCGGCCAGCGGGGCCTTGCCGAGCCGTCGCAGCGCGACGCCCCCGGTCAGCCCCATGCCCGGTTCGTTGCCCTGAGCGAGCGAGTCCAGCACGTCCACCGTGACGGCGCTGGCGAGGTGCGGGACGGCGAGGTCGGCCAGCTCCTGCGCGGTGCGTTCGAGGTCGAGGCTGGCGCCGATCCGGGAACTGGCCTCGGTGAGCAGGGCGAGTCGGCGCCGCCCGGCCTCGGCCTCGGTGTGGTCGCGCTGCTGCGTGGTGATGTCGAGCAGGGAGGCGATCACGCCGATCGGCCGGCCGCCGGGGTCCTCCACCCGCACGTACGAGCAGGCCCACACGTGGTCGTGGTCCGGGTCGGCGGGGGTGCGGCCGCTGCGCCGGCGGTTGAGGACCGGTTCGCCGGTCTCCAGTACCTGGCGCATGGCCGTTTCCATCTCGCCCCCGTTCACCTCCGGCAGCAGCTCGGCGAGCCGCCGGCCCACGTGGGCGGACTCCGGCAGGCCGTTCATCGCCTCCAGCGCCGCATTGACCTGGAGGAAGCGCAACTGGGTGTCGAGGACGGCGATCCCGACGGGCGAGCGGGCGAACAGACCGTCCCACACCGCGGAGGCCCCCCGGATCCGGCGCGCCGCATGCGCGTCCGCGGCGAACACCAGCACGGCCGAGGCACCGTGGCGGCGGTCGGGAACGGGGCAGGCCCAGATCTCCAGTTCCAGCGGGTGACCGTCCCGGTGCCAGGCGGTGACCGTCCCCATCACCCCGTGACCGGTGGCGGCCGTCTCCCAGAGCGAACGGCCCAGGCTGCGGTCGGCGCCGGGGTGGAGGAGGTCCGCGATGTGCCGTCCGAGCACCTGGGGCGGGTCGTAGCCCAGCAGCTCCTGCGCGCCGTGGTTCCAGCGCACGATCGTTCCGTCGCCGCTGGTGGCCATGAGCGCCACCGGGAGGGTGCCCAGCCACCCGCCGGCGTCCTGGGCGGCGCTGCTGACCAGGTCCTGCAGCGGCATCTCCTCATGCATCCCGCACCCGCTCCTTCCGGGCGGACCCGGCTTCGCCGCGCGGCGGCTCCGGGGCGAGGCGCAGCCCGCGCCGGCCGCTCGCCCGGTGCGCGCCGCGGCCGCGCTCGATCCCGTTCATCACCTTCATCCTCGCCCCGGGCGGGCGCAGGCGCTCCCCGGCCGCCGCACTCGGGTGCGCTCTCCACGCTGCGGTTTCCGGGGCGTGCGCCGGCCGCCGGTGGCCCTCCCGCACCCGCGTTCATCCGGTCGGCCGAGCACAGCGGGCCACCCGCGCCACGCCGGGCCACGCTGTGGACAAGGACCGACCGACACCACCGCACAGACGAGGACCGCACCATGTCCCACAGGCGACGTATCGGCATCATCGCGGGGGCCGCAGCGCTGCTGCTCGGCGGCACCGCTTGCTCGGGTCTGGGGCGGAGCACCGTCGGCCAGCTCAGCTTCCGCGGCCACGACTCGCCGGTCGAGATCAGCTACTCCAACACCCTCGTCACGGGCTGCCACCGGATCGCCATCCCCGACGGGGCCACCCACGTCGAGAACAACACCCTCGTCGACGTCATCCTCTACCAGAACTTCGACTGCAAGCAGTCCGACGAGCCGAACAACGAGATCTACGTGGCGACGACGCTCTCGAACGTCACGGCCCCCCGGACCCGTCCCTGGCGGAGCTTCAGCGTGGTCCACTGACGCGTACACCCGGCCGCGGCGGCGGCGACGCCGTCCGGTGCGGGTTCCCGGTCACGTTCCCGGGCACGGGCTCCGGTCAGGTTCCGGCCGCGGCGCGCCGGATCGAGTCCAGTGCGCGCCGTACGTCGACGTCGGTCGTCGACCAGTTGCTCACCGAGATGCGCATCACGCGCCGGCCGTGCCAGGTGGAGCCGCTGATCCACGTCGTACCGTCGTCGAGCAGCCGGGCGAGCACCCGCTCGGTGCGTTCGTCGTCGCCGAACGCGGCGCACACCTGGGTGAACACCACCTCGTTGAGCACCCGGGCGCCGTCGATCGCGGCGATGCCGTCGGCGAACGCGGCGGCGTGCCGGCACAGCCGGTCGACCAGGTCGGTCACGCCCGAGCGGCCGAGGGACCTGAGGACCGCCCACACGGTGAAGGCCCGCCCTCGTCTGGACAGCTCGGGCACCGTGTCGACGGGGTCGCCGTGTTCGTGCTGGATGAGGTAGTCGCCGCGCTGTCCCATCGCGGCCCGGAGCGCGGAGGCGTCACGTACGACGGCGAGGCCGCAGTCGTAGGGGACGTTCAGGGTCTTGTGCGCGTCGGTCGCCCAGGAGTCGGCGCGTGCGCAGCCCGCGGTCAGATGTGCGTGGCGGGGGGACGCGGCCGCCCACAGGCCGAAGGCGCCGTCGACGTGTACCCACGCGTCCGCTGCGCGAGCGGCGCGGACGGCCTCGGTGAACGGGTCGAAAGCACCGGAGTGGATGTCTCCGGCCTGCAGGACCACGATGGTCGGGCCCTCGGAGCCGTCCGCCAGGGCGTCCCGCAAGGCATCCGCCTCCATGCGCCCCTGGGCGTCCGCCTTCACCAGGACGGGAGCGCCGAGACCCAGATAGCGCAGTGCCAGGTCGACGGCCATGTGGCGGTCCTGGCCGGCGACGGCGCGTACGGGCGGAGCGCCTGGCAGTCCGTCACGGGCGACGTTCCAGCCGGTGCGGCGCAGCAGTTCGTCGCGCGCGGCGGCGAGGCAGGTGAAGTTCGCCATGGTGGCACCGGTGGTGAATCCGACGGCGCTCTCGTCGGGCAGACCGAGCAGATCGAGCAGCCATGCGCCGGCTACCTCTTCCACCGCCGCGTACGCGGGCGAGGCGGCCCGCATCACGGAGTTCTGGTCCCAGGCGCTGACCAGCCAGTCCGCGGCCAGCGCGGCAGGTTCCGCGCCACCGACCACGAAACCGAAGAAGCGGCCGCTGGGGAACGCCGTCAGTCCCGGCTCGCAGGCCGCGGCCATCAGGTCGACGACGTCCGCCGGAGTGCCGGGGGCGTCGGGCAGTTCGGTACCGAGCGCGCGCACGATCTCCTCGACCGAGGCGCGTGCGGGAACCCGGCGTTCGGACAGGCTCGCGAGCCATCGCACGGCATGCTCGTGCGCCCGCCGGAGCGCGGCCTCGCGCGCGTCCATACCTCGGACTATGGGGCAGGAGCCGACGCCCCGCAAGCGGCGGATCGAACGTTTCTTCCCCCCGGGTGGTGGTGTGCGCCGTCAGTGCTGGGGAGCGGTGTGGCCAAGGCCGTTCAGGGCCGTGGCCCAGGGGAAATGGGACGGAGCCTGCATGGGGGTGTTGTCGTGAAGAAGGAGCTGGACCCCGGCGCCGCGCAGGGTGGCGAGGGACGTCTCGTACCGGGGGTGCGCGGCGAGGGCGCTGTTGGTGCAGGAGACGGCGGTTACGGGGGTGCCGTTGCCGAGGGCCTCGGTGGCGAGGCCGACGGTGAGTGTGTCGGTGAGGCCGAGCGCCCAGGCGTTGACGGTGTTGAAGGTGGCGGGGGCGTAGAGCAGTGCGTCGGCCGCCGGCCACTGCTCCGGTTCGCCGGGAAGCGGGTACTGCCACAGGACGGGGTGGCCGGTGAGGGCGGCGAGCCCGTCGAGGCTCTCCGCGAGCCAGTGCGCGGCGGTGGGGCTCAGCCCGAGGCAGACGTTCCAGCCGCGGGCCTGGGCGTCTTCGATGACATGGGCGACGTCGAACACGGGTGGGGCGGCGGAGCAGAGCAGGTAGAGGGTCTTCATGGTCATGCGGCAATATGATCATATCGCTTAACCTCAAGTATGGTTGAGGGAGCGGGATCGAGCCCGCGCTCGCCGAACGTGTGGCCGCGGCTGCGTCCGCCGAGACGGCGCTCACCCGCGCGGAGGCGGAGCGGGAGCGGTCCCTCACCGGTTCGGGCGCGTTCGGCGCGGGGACCGGACCCGGTCCGGCGGCCGCCCCAGGCATCCGCACCCGTTTTCCGGACCGCGCCGACCGGAGCGGGCGCGGTGCCGGGCCGGTTCCGGGCCCGCCATCACGTCCGGTCCGGCCAAGTTGTGCACCCGGCGCACGGTGGTGGGCCTGTCCGGGACCGCGTCGCGCCCCACCGCCCCACCTGCGTCGCGGCGCCTCGGAGGCGGACGCGATACCGGCTGCGGGTGCGGGGCCGGGGCGACGGGTGCGGACCGGGAGGGCGTGGAACTCCAGGGTCCGCTGGGCCCGGTGAGGCCGGGGTGGCCGGTGCCTGCTCCACCCAAACCGGCCTTTCCGGTCCATCGCGGGCAGGTTGCGTCGATGGTCGCGCCACCGGAGCGGCGGTGGGCGCCGGCGCCTCGCGGGCGCAACGGAATTCGGCCAGTGAACGGTTGCGCGCACGGTTCCGGGGCGGTTGTCCGTATCCCGTCCTTTCTTCGGCGGTGGACGCGTGGTGGCATGTCCATGCCGAAATACGATCGGCGGCCCCGATGAATGGAGAAGAGAAGGATGTTGCTCCGCAGGCTCACAGTCGGCGCGGCGGTGGTGGCGCTGTCTTCCCTGGCGATGCCGGCACAAGCCCACAACGCCACGTATCCGCCCGGGAGAATCACCGTCGACGTCGTCGGCGTGAACGGTTCGGGATGTCCCCAGGGGACGGCGAGTGTCGCCGCTGCCTCCGACAACACCTCGTTCACGGTCACCTACAGCGACTATCTCGCCCAGACCGGAGCCGGCTCGGGCGGGACCGAATTCCGCAAGAACTGCCAGCTGGCCCTGCAGATCCACGTGCCGCAGGGCTTCACGTACGCCATCGCCCGGGCGGACTACCGCGGCTACGCCCACCTCCAGCGCGGGGCCTTTGGCCAGGAGCGCGCCAACTACTACTTCCAGGGCATGGCCCAGACCACCCGCAGGACGCACCAGTTCAACGGCCCCTACTCCGACAACTGGCAGGCGAGCGACCAGACCGAGTACGCCGACCTGGTCTGGGCGCCGTGCGGCGAGGAGCGCAACCTCAACGTCAACAGCGAACTGCGGGTGTACGCCGGAACGTCGAGCCCACAGGCCCTGAGCTTCATGAGCATGGACTCCACGGACGGCAGCGTCAGCACGGTCTACCACTTCGCGTGGAAGGAGTGTCCTGCGGTCTGACACGGCGTGAGCCTCGCAACCCGCACCTCACGGTCAGGAGTGACAACGATGTCCCATTCCTTGCCCCGCGCTCTGTTCACGGGAGCCGCGGCCGCTGCCCTGGTGGTCACCGCAACCCCGGCCGGAGCCGCCGGCCCCACACCGCAGATCACCGCACCGCCCGACAAGATCGTGATCGAACTCGCCACGGTGAACGGCTCAGGCTGTCGGGAGGGCACCGCAGAAGTGGCCGTCGCACCCGACAACACGGCCTTCACCGTGACCTACAGTGACTACCTCGCGGAAGTGGGGCCGGGAGCACCGCCGACCGGATTCCGGAAGAACTGCCAGCTCAACCTTCGGGTGCACGTTCCTTCGGGATTCACCTATGCCATTGTCCAGGCGGACTACCGCGGATTCGCATTCCTCCAACCCGGCGCATGGGGCCAGGAGAAGGCGAACTACTACTTCCAGGGAATGCCGACGACCACCCAGCGCACCCATACGTTCAACGGTCCGCTCAATGACAACTGGCAGGCGAACGACAGGACGGAGTACGCGGATCTCGTCTGGGCGCCGTGCGGCGAGAAACGCAATTTCAACATCAACACAGAACTGCGGGTGAACGCGGGGACGTCCAACCCGCAGGCCGTCACCAGCTTCATGACGATGGACTCCACCGACGCCAGCGTGAGCACGCTCTACCACCTCGCCTGGCAGGCCTGCCCCGCCCCCCGGCCGCGCCCCCACTAGGACGCGCGCCCGTTGTCGGAGGCTCCGCCGAGCCGGAGGGTGGGGCGGAGGCCTCCGGCAGCCGGGACCCGCCGGCCGACCTGCGAGGGATGCGTCGCGGCCGGGCCGGGGCCCGTGCACGGCCGCGACCTGCGGCGGGCTACGGTATCCCCTGATCCGAGGGGGAGACAGATGTCGCAGAACACGGGGTGGGCACACCACCCGGGACAGCCCACGCCACAGTGGGGAGGCGGCTGGGTGCCGCCGTCGGCGCCGAAACCGGGGGTCATACCCCTCCAGCCGCTCAGCGTGGGCGACCTGCTGGGGGGTGCGTTCGCGTCGTTCCGCCGGTACTGGAAGCCCCTGGTCGGGATCATGCTCGCCGTACAGGGCATCGGAATCCTGCTCGTGGTCCTTGCGATCGGCATCGCGGTCGTGGTCGTGTCCGACCGGTTCTCCGCCGTCTTCGACCTTGCACCGGGCGAAAGCGTCGCCGCCGAGGACGTGCTCGCCCTGCTCCTCGCCTTCGTGCCGGCCGCGGTACTCCTGTTGCTCACGGTGCTGGTGGGCGCGGCGCTGATCAGCGCGCTCGGTCCGGCCGTCGTCCAGGAGGCCGTGCTGGGGCGTCCCACGACGTTCGGCGCGATGTGGCGCCGCAGCTGGTCCCGGCTGCCCTCGGTGCTCGGCACCGTGCTGCTCGCCGGGCTGATCGCAGGGGGGCCGATGGTCCTGGTCTACGCGATCTGTGTCCCGCTCGTCCTCATGTCCGCCGACGGATCCGGACCGCCGGCCGCCCTGTTCGTGCTGTTCCTGGGCGTGCTGGTCTGCCTGCCCGTCTCGGTCTGGCTCGCGATGCGCCTCAGCCTCGCGCCGGCCGCCGCGGTGTGCGAGCAACTCGGCGCCGTCGCCGCGCTGCGGCGCTCCGCACACCTGGTCAAGGACGGCTGGTGGCGCGTCTTCGGCGTCACCATGCTCGGCTACTTCGTGGCGGCGGGCGTGGGCTACGTCATCCAGATGCCGTTCACCCTCGTCGGTATGGCCGCGTTCCTTCCGACCATGCTGGATGCGGGCGGGGCTGACCCGGACCCGGGCGCGGCGATCGCCGGACTCGGTGTGTACCTGATCTGCATCCTGGTCGGCGGCCTGATCAGCGGGCTCTTCCAGTTCGGCTTCCCACCGTTGCTCTGCGCGCTGCTCTACGTCGACCTCCGGATGCGCAAGGAGAACTTCGCGGAGACCCTGATCGCCGCCGCGCCCCCGGCCCCGCTTCCGACCGCCGCCGGTGCTGCGACGACTCCCATCCCGCCCCCGCCCCCGGCCGAGGCACCGTCGCCCGACCAGCCGTGACAGCGGCCGGCTGATCCCGCCGCCCCCGGCTCGGCGGATCGCCTCCGGCCGTTCCGGGTCAGGTGGTGGCCGTGGCCCGCAGGAGGCTGTGGTCCGAGACCGCCGTGTCGAGGGGCAGGGCGTCGGCCGCCGCCGTTCGGACGTGCCGGGCGCTGAGGAAGACGTAGTCGAGCTTCTTCGGGCCGAAAGTCGTCTCGCCCGACCGGCAGGCGACGGTGGCCGTCGGCGGGCAGACGGCCGGGTCGAAGAACTCCGCATCGCTCTCGTCGGCCTCGATGAAGGATCCGTGGGCGCCGTCACCCCGTTCCGGCAGGTAGAAGCGCGACAACGTGTCCGTGCGCGGGGAGTGGTTGAAGTCGCCACCGAGTACGACGGCGAACCCGTCGTCCAGCCACCGGCGGGCCTGCGCCGCCAACGCGTCCGCCTCCGGCATCGCGAGGGTGCCGTCGTCCCAGTAGAGGTGGATCGAACAGGACCAGGTGGGCCGGTCCGCGAGGGGTGCCAGGACACAGGGCGCGGTGATCGGCTCACGCTCGCCACCCACCGTCAGGACCAGTTCGGCCGTGTCCGAGACCGTGCCGCGCACGAGGACGGCGTTCCCGTACGCGTGGCCCTCGCAGACGGCGGGGTTCCCGCCGGGCAGAGTGGCCGAGTGGGACCCCGTGTAGCCCAGCGGGCCCAGGTGGTCGAGGACCTCGCGGTACTGGTGTTCGCACACCTCCTGGAGGAAGAGTTGGTCGGCGGCCCAGCCTCCGGGGTCGGCCTCGGCGACCACGGCCGCGATCCTGCGCGCACGATCGTATGGGGGGAGCGGCGCACATGTTGCCGCAGATGTTGTAGCTCGTCAGCCGGACCGTCCCGGCCGCGGCCGCACGAGGCACGGCCGGTCCGAGGACGCAGGACAGGGCGGCAGTGAGGGCCAGAACGGCCAGGGAGGCAGGGGATCGGCGCACACCCGTGACGCTTTCCCGCGGGGAGCCCCCGGCAACGCGACACCGGCCCCGGATGGGCCGGACGAGCGTGGGCGGCGATTCACCGCCCGCTCGCCCGCCGGCCCGGGGCGCCACGCGGGCGCGGCCGATCGAGGGGACAATGGCACCATGGCTGACACCGTCCCTTCGCCGGACGGAGCCGGCTCGCCGGGCAGGGGACGCTACGGCGAGCAGGTCTTCCGGCCCGACCGGCAGGGCGAGGCCGACCGCATCGACCTCGGCGCCCTCGCCTACGACGACACCACCATGGCCCGGCTGCGGGCACTGGGTGCGGGCCCCGGCTGGACCTGCCTCGACGTCGGAGCGGGAACGGGCACGGTGGCCCGCCGCCTGCTGGCGGAAGCCGAAGTAGCCGGGGTCCTCGCGGTGGACCGTGACGTACGGTTCCTTGCCGCGCACCCCGTGCCCGGACTGACCGTGCTCCAGGCGGACGTCACCGCCGGCGACTTCGCCCCGGGCCTCTTCCGTCTGGTCCACGCCCGTTTCGTCCTCATGCACCTGCCCTCCCCGCAGCGCATGGTCGCCAGGCTCAGCCGCCTCCTCGCCCCCGGCGGCGTCCTCGTCGTCAGCGACGCGGTCGACCTGACCACGGCCTCCGCGCCCCGCACTCCGTACACCCGTGCCATGCGGGCCATGTGGGAGGGACTGCGCGACAGCATCGGCACGGACGTCTCCCTGGTGCCGCGGCATCCGGAGCTCCTGCGGGAGGCCGGGCTGGAAGGCGTGGCCGCCGAGATCCACGTACCACCCCTCCTGCCGGGAAGCCCGATCAGCAGGTTCTGGGCCGACACCTGGGAACGGGCCCGCGGGGCGATGGTGGGAACCGGCCTCGTCGACGACGCAGAGCTGGACGAAGCGGTGCGCTGTCTGGCGTCGTCCCGGTGCACCGGGCTGTCGCCGGGCATGCTCACAGCCTGGGGCTGGAAGTCGCCTGCCTGAGGCGTGTCGCGAACCTCCCGCCTGCCCCCGGCCCGGACCGTCTCCCGCGGTACGTGTCGGTCGGGCAAGATACGCCCGTGCGGACGACCACGGAGCTGGTGGAGAGGGCGGCCCGGCTGGCCGTCCGGGGCGGTCGGCGGATCCTCGGCGTGGCCGGGCCGCCGGGCGCGGGAAAGTCGACCCTGGCCGACCGGCTGGCCGATGCGCTCGGCCCGCGGACGGCCGTGGTGGTCCCGATGGACGGCTTCCACCTCGCGCAGGCCGAGTTGGACCGGCTCGGCCGGGCCGACCGCAAAGGCGCCCCGGACACCTTCGACGTGGCCGGTTACGTGTCCCTGCTGGCGAGGCTGCGCACGCCCGGATCCAGGGACGCCGCGGTCTACGCGCCCGCCTTCGACCGGAGCATCGAGGAGCCGATCGCGGGCCGCATTCCCGTGTATCCGGACGTGCCGCTGGTGATCACCGAGGGGAACTACCTGCTGCACGACGAGGGGGAGTGGGCCGGAGTGCGGCCGCTGCTCGACGAGGCCTGGTACTGCGCTCCGGACGAGGACACCCGGATCCGGCGGCTGGTCGAGCGGCACGTGCGGTACGGCAGCGAGCCGGCCCACGCACGCGAGTGGGTGGGCCGCTCCGACGAGGCGAACGCCCGCCTCGTCGCGCCCGGCCGCCACCGCGCCGACCTCGTCGTCGATCCCGGCTGAGGTCGTCCCGTCGTCCGAAAGGGCGGTCGGCGTGGCGGAATCGGGTTGTCCGAATGCGCTGTTAGGGTGACGTGTGCTCGTCAAAACGGGCGCTCTTCGTTTCCTGACATTCCAACGGGGTAGAACGTGAAGTTTCGTCATGTCCGTGCGATAGCCGTCTTCGGCATCGCCATCGTCGCGCTCACCGGTGCCCGTGGTTCCCACGGCGGGAGCTGCGGCGGCGGCCACTCCAGCTCGAGCTCCAGCAGCTCGGGTGGCAGCAGCGGGGGCAGCGGCACCGGCGGGAGCGACAGCGGCCACAGCAGCAGCGGCACGACCGGCGGTACCGGCGGCACCACCACGGGCGGTTCCGGCCGGGACAGGGCCGAGCGCGACATCAAGATCGACAGCTGCAAGCTGGACGGTGCCGGCAAGAACCTGGTCGCCCGCCTGACCGTCACCAACAGCGGTTCGGTGGAGTACACCTACAACATCACCATGACGTTCAAGCCGGCCGCCGGGTCGAGCGCGGTGGCGGCCACCGCAAGGGTCAACGGCCTCAAGGTCAAGGCCGGCGCGTCCCAGCAGACCGAGGCCACCGCCCTGTACACCGCCAAGGGCGACGGCAGCGAGTACAAGGAGTGCGTCGTCTCCACCGCGTCCAAGAGCGCACTCTGACACCCCTCCTGACGCACCGTCCGGTGTCCCGACCGGCCTCCGTGAAAGGCCGGCCGGGACACCGGCGTCAGACGAGGTCGAACCGGTCGAGGTTCATCACCTTGTTCCACGCCGCCACGAAGTCACGGACGAACTTCTCCCGGGCGTCCCCGGAGGCGTAGACCTCCGAGAGGGCCCTGAGCTGGGAGTTGGAGCCGAAGACGAGGTCCACGGCGGTCGCGGTCCACCGGGGCTCGCCCTCGCCGCCGACCCGGCCCTCGAAGACGTTCTCGTCCGAGGCCGACACCTTCCACTGCGTACCCATGTCCAGCAAGTTGACGAAGAAGTCGTTCGTCAGGGTCTGCGGCCGGTCGGTGAACACACCGTGCCGGGACTGCCGGAAGCCCGTGTCCAACGCCCGCATGCCGCCGATCAGCACCGTCATCTCGGGTGCCGTCAGGTCCAGCATGCTCGCGCGGTCCAGCAGCAGCGTCTCCGGCGACAACTTCTCGCCCGCGGGGAGGTAGTTGCGGAAGCCGTCCGCCCGCGGTTCGAGCACGGCGAACGACTCGACGTCGGTCTGCTCCTGCGTCGCGTCCGTGCGCCCCGGCGCGAACGGGACGGTGATGTCGAGCCCGGCGTTCTTCGCCGCCTGCTCGATCGCCGCGCACCCGCCCAAGACGATGAGGTCGGCCAGCGAAACCTTGGTGCCGCCGCCCTGACCGTTGAAGTCCTGCTGGATCCCTTCGAGGGTCTGTACCACCTGCGCCACCTCGGGCAGGTCGTTGGCCTCCCAGTCCTTCTGCGGCGCGAGCCGGATCCGGGCGCCGTTCGCCCCGCCGCGCTTGTCCGTGCCGCGGAAACTGGCCGCCGACGCCCAGGCCGTGGTCACCAGCTGGGACACGGTCAGCCCGGAGGCGAGGATCCGGCCCTTGAGCGCGGCCACGTCCCCGGCCGAGACCAGTTCGTGGTCGACCGCCGGAACGGGGTCCTGCCACAGCTGAGGTTCCGGGATCCAGGGGCCGAGGTACCGCGAGACCGGCCCCATGTCGCGGTGCAGCAGCTTGTACCAGGCCTTGGCGAACGCCTCGGCGAGCTTGTCCGGGTTCTCGTGGAAGCTCTTCGAGATCGGCGCGTAGATCGGATCCAGCTTCAGCGAGAGGTCCGTCGTCAGCATCATCGGGGCGTGCCGCTTCGACGGATCGTGCGCGTCCGGCACCGTGTCCTGGGCCGCAGGATCCTTCGGGGTCCACTGGTGAGCCCCGGCCGGGCTCGTCGTCAACTCCCAGTCGTACCGGAACAGGTTGTCCAGGTACCCGTTGTCCCATCGGGTCGGCTCGTTCGTCCACGCGCCCTCGAGCCCGCTGGTGATCGTGTCCACGCCCCTGCCGCTGCCGTACGAGTTGTGCCAGCCGAGGCCCTGCTGCTCCAGCGGCCCGGCCTCGGGCTCCGGACCGACGTACTCGGGGTCCACCGCGCCGTGGCACTTGCCGAAGGTGTGGCCGCCCACGATGAGCGCGACCGTCTCCTCGTCGTTCATCGCCATGCGGCCGAACGTCTCGCGAATGTCCTTCGCCGCGGCGATCGGATCGGGATTTCCATTGGGGCCTTCGGGATTGACGTAGATCAGTCCCATCTGCACGGCGCCGAAAGGCCCGGTGAGTTCCCGGTCGCCCCGGTAGCGCTCATCTCCCAGCCACGTGTCCTCCGTCCCCCAGAAGACTTCCTCGGGCTCCCAGATGTCCTCCCGACCGAAGCCGAATCCGAAAGTCCTGAACCCCATCGACTCCATGGCGCAGTTGCCCGCGAACACCAGCAGGTCCGCCCAGGAAATCTTCCGGCCGTACTTCTGCTTGACCGGCCAGAGCAGACGGCGCGCCTTGTCCAGACTCGCGTTGTCCGGCCAGCTGTTGAGGGGGGCGAAGCGCTGCGCGCCGGAACCGCCGCCGCCGCGGCCGTCGGCGATGCGGTAGGTCCCGGCGGCGTGCCAGCTCATCCGGATGAAGAGCGGGCCGTAGTGGCCGTAGTCGGCGGGCCACCAGTCCTGCGAGGTCGTCATCACCTCGAAGACGTCCCGCTTCAGCGCGTCGACGTCCAGGGTCGCGAACTCTTCCGCGTAGTTGAAGTCCTCGCCCATCGGACTGGCCTGGGGCGAGTTCTGGTGGAGAACCTGTAGGTCCAGTTGGTTCGGCCACCAGTCCCGGTTCGTCCTGGGACGAGTGGACTCGGGCGTCGGGGAGGGGATTGCGGGGTTCTCGCTTTCGCTGCCGGACACGTCCGTCCTTCTTCCTGTCTCGGTGCTTCCATCTGCTGACCGCTCGCTCTTGACGGCGTCCGTATGGTCGCGCACCGCGCACCGGGAGACTGAGAGAACACGCAGGGCATACCCGCCCAACCACCATTCCCGACATCTAGGCCGTACGGGAAAGACAGGAAAAGGAGAGATCGTACGATCATCGTTATCGCTGCGCCGACGAGAAAGCATTGGCCGTCGTGGTCCGCCGGGTAATCTGTAGCTCGCTTTTCGGGCCTGTGGCAGGGTCCGCCGAAGCCCTTGTGTCCCGCCGAGCGTGAACTGGTGAGCCGAAATGAGTGAGCTGCTGGAACGGCTGCGGGGGCGCGGCTGGCGCCTGACGTCCCAGCGGCGGGTCGTCGCGGAGGTCCTCGACGGCGAGCACGTGCATCTGACGGCCGACGAGGTGCACGCCCGCGCGGCCCGGCGGTTGCCGGAGATCTCCCGGGCCGGGGTGTACAACACCCTCGGCGAGCTGGTCGCCCTGGGCGAGGTCGCCGAGCTCGCCGCGCACGGGCGGGCGAAACGCTACGACCCCAACGCACACCGGCCGCACCATCACCTGGTGTGCTCCGGCTGCGGGCTCATCCGCGACGTCCACCCCACCGGCGACCTCCTGGACGGCCTTCCGGCGCGGGAGCGCTTCGGTTTCGCCGTGTCCGGGGTCGAGGTGGTCTACCGCGGCCTGTGCTCCTCCTGTACGGCCGAACCGTCGCGCGCCTGAACGCGGGGGCCTGAACGCTCAAGCCTTGGCGGCCCGAGCGCGGCGGCCTGGACGCGGTGACAGGGGCCTCCCGCCCCGGGGCTACCACTCCGGGTGGACGTCGTGGCTGTCGTAGCGGTCTCCGGCGGCCGTGATCCACGGCCGGAAGCGACCGGGTCCGGTGCCGTCGTGGGCGTAGGTCACCGGTTCGCGGGAGTCGTCGGTGACGATCACGGCCCCGGCCCGCTGGGCACTGCGCAGCGCATGGGTCCAGTGGCGGCCGCGGTGGCCGGTGCGGTAGTCGGGGATCTTGCACTGGGACATCACGGGTCTCACCGCCTGGGTCGCTTCATCGGGTCCGGACAGGGCGTATACCCGGTTCGCCCCGATCCGAACATGTGTGCCCCGGGTGGGTGTCGGTCCCGTGGGTCGGGCCCCCTCGTGCTCGTGCCGTGATTGCTCCAGAGTGTCGTCCGTACCTTCCGCGCATCCGACAGGCCCGCCCGTCCCAAGGAGATCCGACGTGCCCACGACCTCCGAACCGCCCGGTACGACCTCTGCGACCCCGCCGGCGGAACCGGCCTCCGTACGGATCGAACGGGACGGACCCGTCACCACGGTGATCCTCGCCCGCCCAGAGGTCCGCAACGCGGTCGACGGGCCGACGGCGACCCTGCTCGCCGAGGCCTTCCGCGCGTTCGAAGCGGACGATGACGCGTCCGTCGCCGTCCTGTGGGGCGAGGGTGGTACGTTCTGCGCCGGCGCGGACCTGAAGGCCGTCGGGACCGGGCGTGGCAACCGGGTGTCGGCCGAGGGGGACGGACCCATGGGGCCGACGCGGATGGAGCTGACCAAGCCGGTCATCGCCGCGATCAGCGGTCACGCGGTGGCGGGCGGCCTCGAACTGGCCCTGTGGTGCGATCTGCGGGTGGCCGAGGAGGATGCGGTCCTCGGCGTGTTCTGCCGCCGCTGGGGCGTGCCCCTGATCGACGGCGGCACGGTACGGCTGCCCCGCCTCATCGGCGAGAGCCGCGCCCTGGACCTGATCCTCACCGGCCGTCCCGTCGCCGCCGTCGAAGCGCATGCGATCGGTCTGGTCAACCGCCTCGTGCCGCCCGGCGAAGCCCGCCGTGCGGCGGAACGCCTGGCGCACGAGACGGCCGGATTCCCGCAGCTGTGCCTGCGGCACGACCGGCTCTCCGTCCGGGAACAGCACGGTCTGGGAGAGCGTGAGGGGCTGGCCGCGGAGTACCGGCACGGGCTCGTTCCGCTCACGGCCGGAGAGACCCGGGCGGGTGCCGACCGGTTCGTGGCCGGAGCGGGCCGCCACGGCCGCTTCACCGGCTGAGGCAGCGGGGCCGGCCGGTCGGCGGGGGCGAGGGCCGGGGCGCTGCGGGGGTGTTCGGAGGCATCATGGCCCTGTGAACGCGTCCTCGGCCACAGCCGGTGGCGGACCCGGAGCCGCACTCGGATTCCTCGCCGTGGCCCCCACGCCCCGGACCGCCGTCGTGTGGCTTCCGCCGGACGGACTGTGGCCTGAGATCCAGGGCATACGTGCCGAACACGATCCCCAGATCCGCCGCTGGCCCCCGCACGTGAACCTGATCTTCGGCTTCGTCCCGGAGGTCCACTTCGACCGTGCCCTCCCGCTGCTGGCCGCGGCGGCGGGCGGCAGCGAGCCCTTCGCCATCAGGCTCAGCGGGGTGCGCGCCTTCCGCCACGGCGTCCGCGCCACCGTGTGGCTGGACCCCGCCGCGGGCGGCCTCGCCCCGTGGACGGCCCTCCACGAGAGCCTGGCGGAGCCCTTCCCCGCCTGTCGCGGCCGGTACCCGGAGTTCACCCCGCACCTTTCGCTCGGCCGCACGCACGACCCGCAGGGACTGGCCGCGGCCTGCGCGGCCCGGCTGGGCAGCACGGCGGCACGGGTCGACGAGGTCGTACTGCTGTCCCGTCGGGGTGACGGGCCGATGCGGCCGCGTGCCGTGATCGGCCTGGGCACGGGAACCGCCGCCTGGTCGGAGCCGTGATCCCGTTTCCGCCGGGCGCGAGCCCCGCCGCCGGGCCGGGAACGCCCGGGGAACGCGGGGGGCCGGTCCGCCCCGGCGGCGGATCGGCCGGCACGGCACCGGCCGGCGGCGCGCACGGGGGAGTCAGGCGGTGGGCGGCGGGTTCCCCTGGTCGCGGCGGACCTGCTCCTTCAGCTTGTCCTGGGCGGTGTCGATCTGGCTGCTGTACTTGCCCTGGGTCCTGCCGTCGACGTAGTCGCCGGCCTTGTCGATGCCCTGTTCGGCCTGGCTCTCGTGGCCGCGCAGCATCTGCTTGAGCTTGTCCATCATCGACACGACGGTCTCCTTTGCGTCCGTCCCCCACGGCAAGGGTTCCCGATGATCGCCCAGGGCGCATCCGCGAGCCTCGGACCTGCGGGGACGCCGGTCACATCGACGCGGTCCCAGGCCGGCGCGGGGCGAACCCCGACGTACGGCAGGGACGATCCCGTCCCGGGACTCCGGCAGCACCGCGACGGTGCGCGCACCCCGCGGGAGTGTCATTGCGGACGACCGACGCGCTGCCAATCGGCGGGACACGGGGCTCGGCATGGAACGATCTCCGCATGACAGAGAGCATGAGCCCGTACATGTCCTCGCCGCGGGTCACCGTCCTGGGGGTCCAGCCCGGCGACCCACCCTTCCGGATCGTCGAGATCGACGGTGAGGTGGTCCGCATGGCGACGTCCATGACCGATGTGATCCTGGCTGCCGCGGAGGCGGGAATCACCATCCACGACCTCGACGATCCGGACGCCGTCCGCTGGGTCGGCGGCGGGAAACTCACCTGGCGGCTGCACTAGGGAGGGCCGTGCCGGGCGGCCGCGCGGTGCCGTCGCCCGCTTCCGGGTCACACGTACCACCGAGAAGGGACCGGTGACCCGGGTACGGCCGACCGGCACGCGCGCGTGCGGATGCCACTGACGGTCCGGCGGTGAGCGCGGACGCGGACGGGGATGGTTGCCGATCAGGTGGCGCGTCCGTAGCGGACCGCTTCGCTCCAGATGCGCTCCAGACGCACTCTCGTGCCGGGACGGGGAGCGTGCCAGATCCTGTTGTCGCCGGCGTAGATACCGACGTGTGCCATGGTCGCTCCCCGGGGGAAGAAGACCAGGTCACCGGCCGTGCGAGCGGCCTTGGGGATGTGTCGCGTGTGCTTGTACTGCTGCTCGGCCGTGCGCGGGAGGCGCTTGCCGGCCTTCTGGAAGGCGTAGAGGGTCAGTCCTGAGCAGTCGAAGCGTTTCGGGCCGGTGGCGCCGTATGCGTACGGCGCGCCCTGTTTGGAGGCGGCCACCGCGACGGCCTTCTCGCCGTACGACGGTGCCGCGTGAGCCGGATCCGTGGGGCCGGTCAGTGCGCCGGCCGCGAGGAGCAGTATGAGGAAGACGGCTCGCACTCTCGGGCAACAGCACGTCGGACAAGTGCCCTTGAGGGCCTTTCGGAAGTCGGTCCTGGAGCAGGACATCGTGACACCTCCGCAATCGGTTGGCAGGCGACAGTTCAGTTCAGCGGCCTGGTCCTGTTCTCGGTGGCAGTCGTCTTGGCTCTGACGGCGGACCAGTTTTCCCGGACGTCCCGTCGTAGCCGCATCGGACACGGAGTGATTTGTCCCGATTTTGCGTTCGATTCGAGATGATAAGTAGGGATGATGTACGCACCGGCCACGGCTCGGCGGCGGTGCCACCGCCGATGTGCTGAATCGGCGCACCGACAGGTATCGGCGCGCCGCGGAACGGGCACGCAGCACAGGTGACCACGACCGACCTGCTCCCGGTGCCGGCCTCGCGCGCCGCGGCCCGCCGGGCCCTGCTCGCCGGTTCGGCCGGCAACCTGGTCGAGTGGTACGAGTTCGGCGTCTACGGCTGCTTCGCCACCGTCATCGCCGCCAACTTCTTCACCCCGCAGGCGGGAACGGCCCCGGGAGCGGGACCCCAGGGCGGTGCCGAAGCACTGGTCGCCACGTACGCCTCGTTCGCCCTGGCCTTCTTCTTCCGGCCCGTCGGCGCCCTCGTGTTCGGGCGCATCGGCGACCGGTTCGGGCGCCGTCCCGTCCTCGTCCTGGTCATCGGCCTGATGACGCTGGCGACCACGCTGATCGGACTCCTGCCCACGCGCGCCGACATCGGCGTCGCCGCCCCCTGGCTGCTCACGCTGCTGCGCGTGCTCCAAGGACTCTCCGCGGGCGGCGAGTTCGGCGGCGCGGTGTCCCTGATGGCAGAGCATGCGCCGCCCGGACGCCGAGGCCTCTACGGCGCGTGGCAGTCCTTCACCGTCGCCCTCGGCCTGCTGACCGCCGCCGCCACCGCGGCCGCCCTGGCCGCGGTCCTGCCCGCCGAGGCCCTCAACGCGTGGGGATGGCGGATCCCGTTCCTGCTGGCCCTGCCCCTCGGGGCGGTCGCGCTGTGGCTGCGTACGGCGCTGGAGGAGGCGCCGGCCAAGCCCCCGGTCGAGCCCGTCGCGACGTGCCGCGCCGCGACGGCCGGCCTGCGGGAGCAGGCCCGCGCCGTCGTCCTCGGCATCGGGCGGATCATGGGCTGGTCGGCGGCCGGGTACGCCTTCCTGGTCGTGCTGCCGTCCCACCTCCAGTCCGCACGGGGAGCATCCCTCCGGGACGCGCTGCTGGCCACCACCCTCGTCAACCTCGGCTTCGCCGCGGCGATCCTGCCCGCAGGACTGCTCAGCGACCGCATCGGGCGGCGCCCCGTCATGCTCGGTGGTGCGGCCGGTGTCGCCGTGCTCGCCATCCCCCTCCTGCATGTGCTCCAAGCGCCGGGTGCGCCCGCACCGGCCCGGGTCGCGGCCGTGCTCACGGCGGGCGCACTGGTCGGCCTGCTCGCCGGACCGGGGCCGGCCATGCTCGCCGAGATGTTCCCAAGACGCGTCCGCTGCACCGGACTCGGCCTCTCCTATGCCCTGGCCAACGCCGTCTTCTCCGGCTGTGCCGGGCTCATCGTCACCGCGCTCACCGCCCGCACCGGAGACACCGCCGTACCCGCCCACTACGCCGCCGCGGCCTGTGCCCTCAGCGTGCCGGCGCTGCTGAGCCTGCGCGGCAACGACCACCGGGAGCCGCTGAGATGAGAGTGATCGGCCTCATGTCCGGGACCTCCTGCGACGCCGTGGACGCCGCCGCGTGCGATCTCGTCCAGGGGCCCGCGGACGGCGCACTGCACCTGATCCCGCTGGGCATGGTCAGCGAGCCGTATCCGGAGCCCTTGCGGGCCGAGCTCGCCGAGGCCCTGCCGCCCGCCCGCACCACACTCGCCGACGTCTGCCGCCTGGACACCCGCATTGGGCAGGCCTTCGGACGGATCGCCGTCCGCGCCGACCGCGAACTGTGCCGTGGCCGAGCCGAGTTGGTCGCCTCGCACGGACAGACCGTGTACCACTGGGCGGCGGGCGGACAGGTCCACGGCACCCTGCAGCTCGGCGAACCCGCCTGGATCGCCGAGGCCACCGGTCGCACGGTCGTCTCCGGCTTCAGGCCGCGCGACGTCGCGGCGGGCGGGCAGGGCGCACCACTGGTCGGCCTCGTCGACCTGATGCTGCTGCGCGGCCGTCCAGGAGTACCGGCCGCCCTCAACATCGGGGGAATCGCCAACGTCACCGTCGTGCCCCGGCGCGCGGACCCCGTGGCCTTCGACACCGGCCCGGGTAACGCCCTGATCGACGCCGCGGTACGCGAGCTCAGCGCCGGCCGGCTCGCGTACGACGAGGACGGCGCGCTCGCGGCCGCCGGGCGGGTGCACGAAGGCTTGCTGCGGCGGATGCTCGAAGAGCCGTACTACCGGCTGCCCGCACCGAGGACGACCGGCAAGGAACTCTTCCACGAAGGATATCTCCGCTCACACCTGGCGGAATTCGCGCAACTCCCGCCCCAGGACCTCGTCGCCACGCTCACGCGCCTCACCGCCCGGACCGTGGCCGACGCGCTGCGGCCGCTGGGCGCCACCGAGGTCTTCGCCTCCGGAGGCGGGGTGCGCAATCCGGTCCTCACGGCGATGCTCCGGGCCGAGCTGGCCGGTACGCCGCTGCGCACCTCCGACGAGCTCGGGCTGCCCGCCGCGGCGAAGGAGGCGTACGCCTTCGCGGTGCTCGGGTACCTCACCCTGCACGGCCTTCCGGGCAACGCTCCCGGCTGCACCGGCGCCGTCGGCCCCCGCGTCCTGGGATCGATCACCCCGGGCTGCCGCCCGCTCCGGTTGCCCGGGCCGCTGCCGGTCGCCCCGCGCTCCCTCGCCGTGCGGGCGGACGCCGCCGACGTGCGGACATGCGCCAGCCCGTAGGTACCTTCGGCCGCGCGGGCCGGATCATCCGGGTGGACGACCCTCCGGCCCCGCGCGGGCTCCGGGGGACCTCCCGAGCCTTCCTCCGCCGGCCGTCCCGCCTGCGCGGCGGGTCCCCGATCCTACCCGCCCACGATCCTGCGCACGTTGCCGATGCTGCCGCAGTCCGACGCGAGCTGCTTCTCCCGCTCCTCCAGGAAGGCGGCCCCCAGTTGGGCCCTGCGCTCGTCGGGGACGTTCTCCCGGGCACCGTTGAGGATGGTGCGCTCCTCCTCGTCCAGGTGGTGGGTGACCGCCTTGACCAGCTCCTCCAGGCGCTCGTCCCACTGCCCGGAGCCGACGTCGTCGACCTCCAGGAGCCTCAGGAGCGCCTCGTTGCCCTCGGCGTGCTCCTCCTCACCATGCTCCACCTCGTCGTCGTCGATGTCCCTGAAGCGCTTGAGCGCGCCGTAGACCCTGGCCTCCTCGGCCTCGCCGTGCGCGACGAGCAGTGCCGAGAACTGCGCCCGGGCGGCCGCTCGGTCGGCCTCGACGCTGCGCATCCGGCGCAGCAGCTCCTCCATCGTCCGGTGGTCCTTGAGAATCACCGCGACCACGTCCTGGTCCTTGCCCTCGTCCGCCATGCGGCACGCCTCCTCGATCGGGGTTCCGTCACCTGGCGCCTGCTCGCTCGCCGAGGCCTGAAACCTGCCGTCCGGCGGGTGCGGACGCGATCCTGGGCGCGCTCCGAGGACGCCCGCCACGGCCGTACGGGCCACGGGCCGCCCGCTCCCGGCCGTGTCGGCACCGGCACCGCGGCGCCCCCTGCCATCGTGGGCCGCCGCGCTCCGTGTCGTCTCCTGGAGGTTCCGCCGTGTCCCCACGCCCATACGGCCAATCCCGCCGGTTCCGCCGGCTGCTGCGCCTGGCCGCCGCCACCGCCGTGTGCGGCGCCCTGCTCGGCGCCTCCGTACTGCCCGCGCAGGCGGCGGACCGCAACCCGCCGCCGGACCGCGCAGCGTTCCTCCGCCAGGAGCTCCGGGAACTCGTCGAGCGCCCCGACGGGCCCCCCGGAATCATCGCCGTCCTGCGCGACGGGGACCGTACGGAGGTCTACCGCGCAGGCGTCGCCGACGTGGACAGCGGCAGGCCGCCGGGCGCCACCGACCACATGCGGATCGCCAGCGTGGCCAAGGCCTTCAGCGGTGCGGTGGCCCTGAGCCTCGTCGACCGGGGCCGATTGAGCCTGGACGCCACGATCGGCGAGGTGCTGCCCGCCCAGCCGTACCGGTGGCGCAAAGTGACGCTACGTCAACTCCTGAACCACACCAGTGGGCTGCCCGACTACTCGGCCTCCCCAGGGTTCCTCGACATCGTCTCCGCGGACCCCCGCCACCACTTCGACTCCCGGCACCTGCTGGACTTCGTCGCCGACGAGGACCTCGCGTTCCGGCCGGGCAGCCGCTACCAGTACTCCAACTCAGACAACATCGCCGTCGCCCTGATGGCCGAGGCCACCACCGGGCGCCGATACGAGACGCTGCTGCGCGAGCTCGTGTACCGGCCGCTCGGCCTCACCGCCACCAGCCTGCCGCAGGGCTACCGGCTTCCCGAGCCCTACCTGCACGGCTACCAGATCGACCCGCAGGCCGGCCCCGTCGACGTCAGCGAGGCGGTGAGTGCCTCGGGAGCCTGGGCCGCAGGAGGCATCGTGTCGACCCCCCAGGACCTGACCGCCTTCATCCGCGGCTACGCGGGCGGAGCCTTGGTCTCCGACCGCACCCGCCGCCAGCAGTTCCGGTTCATCCAGGGCGCGCTCTCCCAGCCCCCCGGCCCCGGCCGCACCTCGGCGGGCCTCGCCGTCTACCGCTACGCCACCCGCTGCGGCACCGTGTACGGCCACACCGGCAACACACCCGGCTACACACAGCTGGCGGCCGCCACGGCCGACGGCCGGCGCTCGCTGACCTTCTCCCTCACCACCCAGACGTCCCTGACCGACAACCCCAGGCTGCTGGAGCGGGTCCGGGAGGTCCAGGAGGACTTCGTCTGCGCTCTGCTCCGCGGTTGACCACGACCGGCGCCCGGGGCCGCGCGGTCTCGGGCGCCCGCGACACGGGCGGCGTAACCTGGTCGGACCGCCACTGACAGCGCGCGCCGGGGCCGGCGTGCGCACCCCGCACACCCCGCCGCGAACGATCCAGGGAGGCGGCGAGTGACCGATCCCTTCGGCTTCCTCAAGATCCCCCGCGAGCCCGTCCCGGCCCGGCCCGTCGAGGAACGGCTCGGCGACTGGCAGGAGGTCCACGCCGGGCAGGCCCTGCTCCCGCTCGTCTCCCGGCAGGCCGACCGCTGCATGGACTGCGGGATCCCCTTCTGCCACACCGGCTGCCCCCTCGGCAACCTCATACCCGAGTGGAACGCCTACGCCGCCCACGCCGACTGGCGCGCGGCGTACGAGCGGCTCCATGCGACCAACAACTTCCCGGAGGCCACCGGAAGGCTCTGCCCAGCCCCCTGTGAGGATGCCTGCGTCCTCACGATCAACGCGGAGCCGGTGACCATCAAGAACGTCGAGCAGGCCATCGTGGACGAAGGCCTGCGCCGAGGCTGGATGCGGCCCTGTCCCCCGGAGCGGCACAGCGGCAGGGCCGTGGCCGTCATAGGCTCCGGACCGGCCGGACTCGCCGCCGCCCAGCAGCTGACCCGCGCCGGGCACGCGGTCACGGTCCACGAGCGGGCCGACCGGATCGGCGGCCTGCTGCGCTACGGCATTCCCGAGTTCAAGATGGAGAAGGCGCACCTGGACCGGCGCATCGAGCAGATGCGCGCCGAGGGGACGGTGTTCGTCACGGGCCACGACGTCGGAGGCACGAGCGGCCCCGCGGCCGCCACCGGTGCGGCGGCCGAAACCGATGCCGCCGCGCTGCGTGGCGCGTGCGACGCCCTCGTCGTCGCCACCGGGGCCGGGGAGCGCAGGGAACTGCCGGTCCCGGGCCGTGAGCTGCACGGCATCCACCAGGCCATGGAGTACCTGACCTGTGCGAACCGGGTGCGGGAGGGCGACTGGGCCGAGTCGCCCATCACCGCCGAGGGCCGGCACGTGGTCATCGTCGGAGGCGGCGACACCGGATCCGACTGCATGGGCACGGCTCTGCGTCAGGGCGCGGTCTCGGTGGTCCAGCTCGACATCAACCCGGAGCCCGGACCGGGCCGCACCGACGACGAGCCCTGGCCGGTGTACCCGAGGACGTACCGGATCTCCCACGCCCACGACGAAGCCCGTGGCCGCGAGGGCCGCGACCCCCGGCTGTTCGCCTGCGCCACCCTGCGCTTCGAGGGGGACGCCTCGGGCCGGGTACGCGCCCTCCACCTGACCGCCGTCGAACCGGTGGGCCGCCGCCCGCTGGCGGGCACGGAGCGGGTCATTCCGGCCGGGCTGGTCCTCCTTGCCCTCGGCTTCTCCGGCCCCGAGCGGGCGGGCGGCCTGTGCGAGCAGCTGGGTCTGCAGTACGACGAGCGCGGCAACTACGCACGGGACGCCGGCTTCGCCGCCCGCGGTGGGCGGGCACCCGGGGTGTTCGTCGCCGGCGACGCGGGCCGCGGCCAGTCGCTCGTGGTGTGGGCCATCGCCGAGGGCCGGGCGGCGGCCGCGGCAGTGGACCGCTACCTCACGGGCTCCACGTGCCTGCCGGCCCCGGTCGCGGCCCACGACCGGCCGATGACCGCCCTGGGGCGGATGCGCTACGGGGACCGCTGACAACGGCACGCTCCGGCCGGCCCGAGGGGCCGGCCGGAGCGCGGGTCACTGACGGCGGGGCTGCTGCTCAGCCCGCGGCCAGGAGCGTGAGGGTGTCGATCACGCGGTTCGAGAAGCCCCACTCGTTGTCGTACCAGGCGACGACCTTGACGTGGCGGCCGTCGACCCGGGTGAGCTCCGAGTCGAAGATCGACGACGCGGGGTTGCCCGTGATGTCGGAGGACACCAGCGGGTCGTCGGAGTACTCCAGGACACCGGCCAGGGGCCCCGCGGCGGCGGCGCGGTAGGCCTCCAGGATCTCCTCGCGGGTCACCTCGCGGGACACGGTCGTGTTGAGCTCCACGATGGAGCCGACCGGGACCGGCACGCGGATCGAGTCGCCCGACAGCTTGCCGTCGAGCTGCGGCAGTACCAGGCCGATCGCCTTCGCGGCGCCCGTCGAGGTCGGGACGATGTTGACGCCGGCGGCGCGGGCACGGCGGGGGTCGCGGTGCGGACCGTCCTGCAGGTTCTGCTCCTGCGTGTAGGCGTGCACCGTCGTCATGAAGCCGTGCTCGATGCCCGCGAGCTCGTCGAGGACCGCGGCCAGCGGGGCCAGCGCGTTGGTGGTGCACGACGCGTTCGAGACGATGGTGTGCACGGCCGGGTCGTAGGCGTCGGTGTTGACGCCGTACGCCAGCGTGACGTCGGCGCCGTCCGAGGGCGCGCTGACGAGGACCTTCTTCGCTCCTGCCGCCAGGTGGGCGCGGGCGGCGTCGGCCGAGGTGAAGCGGCCGGTGGCCTCCAGCACGATGTCGATGCCCAGCTCGGCCCACGGCAGCTGCTTCGGCTCGCGCTCGGCCAGCACCGTGATGCGGCGGCCGTCGACGACCAGGGTGTTCCCGTCGACGCTCACCGGGCGGCCGAGGCGGCCGGAGGTGCTGTCGTACGCCAGCAGCCGCGCGAGGGCCTTCGGCTCGGTGAGGTCGTTGACGGCGACGACCTCGAGGTCGCTGTCGCGTTCGAGCAGCGCGCGCAGCACGTTGCGTCCGATGCGGCCGAATCCGTTGATGGCGATGCGAGTCATGAGCGAGTCCCTTTCGTTCGCCATCAGGTTCGCCGCCCGCGCCCACCCACGACAGCGGCGTGATCGCCACTGTTCAAAAGGATCTCGCCAACGGGGGTGGCGGGATCCTCACGGCCCCTGCGCGCCTCCCACCGGCCTATTCGCCCTTCGTGAAGGTGCGCCGGTACTCGGTCGGGGTGGTGCCCAGGATCCGCTGGAAGTGCAGCCGCAGGTTCGCCCCCGTGCCCAGGCCCACGTCATCGGCGATCTGCTCGACGCCGCGCTGGGAGCGTTCGAGCAGCTCACGCGCCACGTCGACGCGGGCGCGCATGACCCACTGCATCGGCGTGTACCCGGTGTCCTCCGCGAACCGCCGCGAGAACGTACGGGGCGACACCCCGGCGTGCCGGGCCAGCGACTCCAGGGTCAGGGGCTCCCCGAGCCGGATCAGCGCCCACTCCCGCGTGGCGGCGAACCGCTCGCCGAGCGGCTCGGGCACGCTGCGCGGAACGTACTGGGCCTGGCCGCCGCTGCGGTACGGGGCGGCGACCAGGCGGCGTGCCGCGTGGTTGGACGCCGCCACCCCGAGGTCGCCGCGCAGGATGTGCAGGCACAGGTCGATGCCGGAGGCGGCGCCGGCCGAGGTGAGGACGCTGCCCTCGTCGACGAACAGGACGTTCTCGTCGACCCGGACCAGCGGGTGCTTGGCCGCGAGGGCCCGGGCGTAGTGCCAGTGCGTCGTGGCGCGCTTGCCGTCGAGCAGGCCCGTCGCGGCGAGCGCGAACGCACCCGTCGAGATGGCGGCGAGCCGCGCCCCGCGCTCGTGGGCGGCGACCAGCGCGTCGAGGACCGGCCGGGGTGGGTCCTCACGGTCCGGGAAGCGGTAGCCGGGGACGAAGACGACGTCGGCCCACGCCAGCGCGTCGAGCCCGTGCGTCACGTGGTAGGACAGGCCGTCGCCGCCGGCCACCAGCCCGGGCGCCGCACCGCACACCCGCACCTCGTACGGCATGCTCGCACGGGTCGTGAAGACCTGCGCCGGAATGCCGACGTCGAGCGGCTTCGCACCTTCGAGGACGAGGACGGCGACGCGGTGGAGACGAGAGGCTTGCACGGGGTCGAGCCTACGCGGCGGGCGGCGGCGGGGGTCCCGCCGGGACGGCCGGTCCCGCGCGGCCTGCGGGCCGCCCTGGTGGCGGGCGAGGTCCCGGTCGGCCCGTACGGTGTCGGGGTCCGGACCGCCGGGACGGCGGGGTGCCGCTACCGCGCCATCTCGTAGGCGCCGGAGAGGGCCTCGACGCGGGCCCAGACGCGGGCCGCGCGGGCCTCGTCGACGACCGGGCGGCGGACGGCGGCGAGGGCCCAGGCCTGCTGCTCCGGCGTGCTGGAGTCCTTGCCGTGCAGTTCGACGGCGTGCTGGGAGAAGTCCCGCACGAGCACCGAGAACAGCTCGTCGAGCACGGACTCGTCCAGGTTCGTGAGGCGGGCCTGCTCCAGGATCAGCTGTCCGTGCACGACCAGGGCGAACAGCTGCCCCACCGCGAGGAGGAAGTCGAGGTCGCGGCCCTGGGCCTCGTCGGGCGCGATGGTGGCGGCGAACTCGGCCAGCGCGTCGGCCTGTTCGCGGAAGCGGGCGACGTTCGGCACGGCGGCGTAGGCGTCGTACGCCGGGCGCCAGTCGTGGAAGCGTACGGAGCCCAGACCGCGGGCCGGGCCCTGCCGGAACAGGAAGTCGTCGTCGGCCGCGTCCCGGCGCGTGGGGACGGGCGCGTACTCGGCAGGCTCCAGCAGGTGGTTGCGCATGAACTTGAGGATCAGCGCGAGGTTGACATGGACCGTCCCCTCCAGCTTCGGCAGCCCGCGGATCTCGACGGCCGCCTGGGCGAAGTAGTTGTCCTTCTCGAAGCCCTTGGCGGCGATGACGTCCCACATCAGGTCGATGACCTTCTCGCCCTCCGTCGTGACCTTCATCTTGGTCATCGGGTTGAAGAGCAGGTATCGGCGGTCGTCGGGGCCGGCGGAGCGGAAGTAGTCGACGGCGCGGTCGCTGAACAGCTTCATCCCGACGAGGCGGACGTAGGCGTCGGCCAGCTCCCGGCGCACGTGCGGGAAGGCGGTGACGGGCCGGCCGTACAGAATCCGGTTGTGCGCGTGTGTGACGGCCTCGTACATCGCGTGCTCGCAGATGCCGATCGAGGCGGTGCAGAGATTGAACTTGCCGACGTTGACGGTGTTGAGCGCCGCGTCGAAGGCGGCGCGCCCGGTGTGCAGGACGTCCTCGGCCGCCACCGGGTAGTCCTCCAGGCGGAACTCGCTGACGTACTTGGAGGAGTCGACGACGTTCTTCACGAGCCGGTACGCCGGGTGGCGGCTGTCGGCGGCGAAGAAGACGTACCCGTCGGGCCCCTCGACGTCGGTGCGGCGGCCGAAGACCGAGACGAGCCCGGCGGCGTTGCCGTTGCCGATGTAGTACTTGGAGCCGGTGGCGCGGAAGCCGCCGGCGCCGTCGGGCTCCAGCAGCATGTCGGTGGAGTAGATGTCGGCGCCGTGGGTCTTCTCGGACAGGCCGAAGGCGAACACCTCGCCCTCCGACAGCAGTCGCGCCGCACGCTCGCGGGCGGCGGCGTTGCCGCTCTGCCACACCGGGCCGAGGCCGAGGATGGTGACCTGCCAGGCGTACCAGTAGTCGAGGCCGTAGAAGCCGAAGATCTCGTTCAGGGCCGCGATCCGTGCGGTGTCCCAGCGCTTGTCCGGCTCCGCCTCACCGGCGGCGGAGGCGGGGGTCAGGAAGGTCTCGAAGAGACCTTCCTTGGCGGAGAACGCGAGGAAGTCGGCCAGCCAGGCACGCGTGCGGTAGTCCTCGATGATCCGCTGCTTGCCACGGGCCTCGAACCAGTCGACGGTGGCGCGCAGCAGCCTGCGCGTCTCCGGGTCGAAGTGGGCGGGGTCGTAGGTGTGCGGGTGGAACAGCAGGGGGTCGGACACGGCGGATCACCTTCCGAGGGGTCGGGGTCGAAGTCCGCGCGGGTGCGCGGAGGGAGGAGGAGGGGAGCGGAGGGGGCGCCGGACCGTACGGCGGGCCCGGGACGGCCGTACGCTCAGGCGGTCGCGGGCGGCGGTGCCGGCCGGCTGAGCCGGTGGAGGGTGCTCAGGACGTCGTCGAGCCAGGCGATCGTCATCCGCTCCTGCGCGATCCCCCCGCGCAGTACGACGTGCTGGAGTTCCTGACCGGGGTCGAGCGGTGCGGGGGCGTCGGGGCCGGTGAAGTCGCGCAGTTCGCCGGCGAGGTAGCGGGCGAGACGGTCCCGGTGGGCCTGCTGGTGCCGTTCGACCTCGTGGATGAGGGCGGCCGGGTCGTCGAAGGCCGCTCCGCGGATCTTCACGGCGAGATCGTGCCGCAGGCTCTCCGGTTCGATTGGCTCGTGCAGCCACCGCGCGAGCGCGGTCCGGCCGGGGGCCGCGGCCGAATACTCCTTCTTGTCGGGACGGCCTTGCTGCGGGACCGTACGGACGGCCAGCATCCCGTCGTTCTCCATGCGCTTGAGCACGCGGTAGATCTGCTGGTGCGTCGCGGTCCAGAAGTAACCGATCGACCGTTCGAACCTGCGGGCCAGCTCATAGCCGGAACCCGGCTTCTCCAGCAGGGAGACGAGGATCGCGTGTTCGAGCGCCATGCTTCGATCCTGCTATGCAATTTGTTGCATAGACAAGCGGTGGTCCACAGGTGAGACGCGGCTCACCCCCGCGGGCGTCGGGGGAGTGGCCCGCAGGGGCCCGAGCGGCCGCGAGCCCCGAGCGCGCGGGGTCGCGCGTTCGGGGCTTCGTAAGGAGCCGCCTGCCCGAGGGGGCGGGATCAGGCGGCGTCGGGGATCCAGGAGCCGTGGATCATAGCCGGGACACGGCGTGGCAGGTGGACGGTGGCCACCGGCGGGAGGGTCAGGTCGGAGGCGTCCAGCACGAGCAGCTGAGAGGCGTTCGCCCTGACGTCGCTGACCACCGTCAGCAGGTACCCGGCGTCCTCCTGCGACGGGCTCGCGCCGTCGGCGGGCACGAACACGGCTTCGCTCGGGAGCCGGCCGGCCCCGAACGGCAGCAGTTGTCGGGCGCCGGTGGTGCGGTCGTACTTGACGAGGGTGTGGGCGTCGATCCCCCTGTCGTCGGGGAAGGCCAGGGCGTACTGGTAGCGGTGTTCGATGCCGAGGAAGGCGTCGTTGACGGTCGGGAATTCCACGGTGAGGTCGTCGGTCACGTCCTGCCTGACTGATCCGGCCGCCAGGTCGACGGTCCAGCGGGTGCTACGCGATCCGCAGTTCGGCTCGGCCCCGCGGTCCTCGGCACCGACCCACCAGTTCCAGGAGCGCTGCCAGCCGTCCCGGCCCACGGAGGGGCCCTCGACGACGATCCGCCCGTACGGGTCCTCGTAGGCGTTGGCGAAGTGCATGCCGTAGCCCTGCCCGATCTCGAACCAGCGGATCGCGTGGGCCCGGCCGCCCGAGCCCGCCGTGGTGCGCGGCATGACGCCGATCCGGCAGATCTGCTCGTCGTTCCAGCGGTACGGGATGCCCGAGTGCTCGGCCGGGTCGAAGGTCACCGAGCCTTCGAGGAACACCACGTAGTGCTCGGTGATCGCAAAATCGTGCTTGAGTGCCGCACTCGCGCCCGGGACCTCCTGGCTCTCCAGCACCTTCCCGTCGGCGGAGGCGACGTGGTGGACCAGGTACGGGGGGAAGGGGGAGGAGGCGAAGAAGTGGAGCTCGCCGGTGACCGGATCCTCCTTGGGGTGGGCGGTCATCGCCGAGGTCAGCCTGCCCTCGAAGTCGTAGGCCCCGACGGTTTCCAGATCCGCCGTCAGCTCGAAGGGCAACGCCGCTTCGCTCAGGGCGAGGAGCCGGCCGGCGTGCTCGATGACATGGGTGCCCGCCGTGCTGGCGGTGAGGTCGGGGCCCTTCTCGGTCATGTAGGGGGCGCCGTCGAGGGCGGGGGTGTGGACCCAGCGGTTGCGGTACCACTCGGCGCGGCCGTCCCGCAGGCGGATGCCGTGGACCATGCCGCTGCCCTTGAACCAGTGGGTGGGGGTGACACCGGGCTTGGGGTTGTGGCTGTTGCGGATGAGCCGGCCGGTCAGCTCGGGCGGAATGGCGCCCTCGACGGTGAGGCCGGTGGCGGTGATCTCGTCGGCCACGGGGGTGTAGTGGCCGGTCAGGTAGGGCTTGGCGGGGCTGCTCATAACGATGTCCTGGACCTTTTCGACGATGGCGGCACGAGGGGGCGGGCGGCGGTGCGGGTGTGGGGCTTCGCGGGCGGTCGGCACCGTCCGGTCAGACGCGTCCGGTCCCGGCAGCCGTCTCGGCGCGGGCCTTCAGGGCGGCGAGCCAGGCTTCCAGCGACTGCCGCAGCACCTCTTGCAGCTCCGCGGGCCGTGCCTCCACGGGCTCGCCGCTCCAGGACTCCTCGGTGCGCACCGTCACCGTGTTCTGCGCCGTCTCCTGGAACGTCCAGACGTGGATGCCGTCGATGCCGTGCGCCGGACCGCCCCAGACGATCCGCTCTCCGGGGACGACCTGGTGGACGGTGGAGGTGATGTCCAGGCCGTGGGTGAGCCAGCGGAAGGAGGAGCCGGGGGCGAGCGGACCGGCGTATTCCACGCGGTCGACGCCCTCGTTCCAGTCGGCCCAGGCGGCGACGTCGGTGTGCAGGTCCCAGACGGTGGCGAGCGGGGCGTGCACGGTGGTCTCGAGGCGGACGACGACCGGGGCCTCGGCGTCGACGGCGGTGGGGTGCGTGGTCATGGGGTGCTCCTTCGATGGTGCGATCAGCTGATCAGCTGATCAGCGGGTTCGGTGGGTTCGGTGGGTTCGGTGGGACGGGCGGGGCGCGGCGAACGGTGGGGGAGTGGGGACGGACTCCGGCGCGCGCCGGGTTCCGCGGGCGAGGAGCGGGGTGAGGGTCGCTCCGAGGGCCAGCACGGCGGCCGAGAGGAGGAAGGCGGCGCGGTATCCCTCGGTGAGGGCCGCGGCGTGCGGCAGGCCGGGCGGGGCGGACCCGGTGCGGGCGGCGGCGAGGGTGCCCAGTACGGCGAGGCCCACGGCGCCGCCGATCTGGCGGGTGGTGTTGACCAGGCCGCCGGCCAGTCCCGCATCGGAGGGCTCCACCCCGCTCACGGCCGAGCCGGTGAGCTGGACGAAGGCCACGCCGAGGCCGACCCCGACCAGGAGCACCGGGCCCAGGAGGTGGATGAGGAAGGTGCCGTCGGCCGGGATCCTGGCCAGCCACAGGAATCCGGCGGCCTGGGTCGCCAGCCCCGCGAGCAGGGTCCGGTGCGGGCCGATGCGCCGGGCGAGTACGGGTGCCAGGCCGGACCCGAGCATGTTCGCCGCCGCCAGCGGCAGTTGGGAGAGTCCCGCTTCCAGCGGGCCGACGCCGAGGACCTGCTGCTGGTAGAGGGGGAGGAAGAAGAACAAGCCCACCCAGACCGCGCCGAGCAGCGCCATGACGAGGTTGGCCGGAGCCACGGCTCCCCGGGTCAGGAGTCCGGGCGGCAGGAGGGGCGCCGGGTGGCGGCGTTCGACCAGCGCGAAGAGGGCGAGCAGGGCCGCCGCCGCACCGAGGGTGCCGAGTACCAGAGGGTCGGTCCAGCCGGCGCGGCCCGCGGCGGTGAGCCCGTACACGAGCGAGACCAGGCCGGCCGTGGCGGTGAGGGACCCGGCCAGGTCGAGCCGCGGACGGGGCCCGCCTGCCTCCTTCGGGTCGGCGGGGACGAGGCGCAGGGTCGCTGCCAGGACCGCCGCCGCGCCGATGCCGGAGGCGTGGAACACCCAGGGCCAGCCGGGGCCTTGGGTGAGGACTCCGCCGAGCAGGACTCCGGCCGCTCCGCCCGCACCGGACACGGCACCCCAGACACCGAGGGCCTTGGCGCGGGCCGGCCCAGGCGGATGGAGCCGCATGGTCAGCGAGAGCGCAGCGGGGGCGATCGCAGCCGCACCGGCGCCCTGGGCCGTACGGGCGGCGATGAGCATCCAGGGGGTGCTCGCCAGCCCGGCGGCGACGGCCGCCGCGGAGAAGAGCGCGAGGCCGGCCGCCAGCACGCGGCGCCGCCCCAGGAGGTCGGCCGCTCGGCCGCCGAGCAGGAGCAGGGCCCCGAAGGCCAGGCCGTAGGCGTTGACGACCCATGACAGGCCTGTGTCCGACAGACCGATCCCGTCGCGCACGGCAGGGAGGGCGACGTTGACGATGGAGGTGCTGAGGGTGACGGCGAACTGGGCCGCGGCCAGCGTCGCGAGGGTGGTCCCGGTGGTCCCGGTGGTCCCGGTGGTCCCGGTGGTCCCGGTGGTCCCGGTGGTCCCGGTGGTCTTTTGGTCGGACGGTGGGGCGTGCATGCGCGATCTCCTGTGTGTGGTTAACCACTCACTGTTTGGTTCGAAAGCGGGGCGGACCACATGGTCCGCCCGGCGGTCGTCGCCTGTCAGTAGTGCCGGATGCCGGCCGAGAGCGTCCGGGACCAGGGTGCGTCCACCTCGTGCGCATCCAGCGATACGAGGAGGTGGCAGAGCATCCCCGTCGCGAAGAACTGCTGGACGTCCGCCTCTGTCGCGCCCGACGCGCCCCGCACGTACTCGACCATGCGGGCGTACCCGGCCCGCACGGCCCCGCGTACGGCGACCTCGGACACGGCCGCCGCTTGGGCGTGGGTCAGGACGAGCAGCAGGTCCTTGTCGGCGATCAGGTGGGCGTACGTGTCGCCCATGGTGTGCAGGACCGCCTCGGGGCTGCTGCCCCGGGCCTGCGCGGCGCCCTCTTCGAGGCTGGTCCGCACCCGGGTGAAGCAGTGCTCGACGACCGCGGTGAAGAGCGCCTCCTTGTTCGGGAACAGCCGGTAGACGTAGGCCTGGGAGATTCCGGCGGCCTTGGCCACTTCGGTCGTCGTCGTGCCGAAGTAACCGCGGGCCGCGAAGGCTCCGACCGCCGTCCGCAGGACGGTCTCGCGGCGCTCCTCGGCCGAGGAGAGCTGGCGTCGTCGTTCCGTGTTCATGTGTGTAATAAACCACTCACACTTTTGGCTGTCAATGCCCGGCGTCATCCGGCCGGTGGTTCCCGACCCCCGCCCGGCGGCGCACCCGGGCGTGGAAGCGGTCTGCGGCAGGGCTCTGTCAAGTCCCGAATGGTCGCGACATGACGCGGCCGGGCATCGGGGGGCTTACTCAAGGCACGGTTCACGCCCGCTGCGTGACCCCATCGGTGCCACCGGTTGCGGTGTTCCCCTCCGGGATGTGGAGGAGTCGACGGCCAGAAGGAGCGAGCGCATGAAAGCCACCAACGGTTTCCGCGGGCCCCGTGTCAGGGGGCGAAGGTCATGAGTTCCCTGTCCTCCTCCGGGCACCCCTCGGGGCCGCCGCCCGGTCCGCTCTCGGGCAGGGGGCCGCGACCCCAGGCACCGCCGGCGTCCGAGGCGCCGCCACCAGTGCCCCCGCCGCCGCCCCCCTCCCACCCGTCCGCGCCGACCTTGCCACCCGCCGACGGAGCGGGGCGGCCGGAACACCGCTGGCGGTCCCGCAGGGCGGCGGTCAGTGCGAGCATGGCGGCGGTGGTGGTCTCGGCGGTCGTCCTCGGCTTCACCGTGCTCGGCGGCAACACCGCCGCCGGCGGCGAAGTGTTCCTGGAGGCCGCCTCGGCCGCCGGGCCCGATCCGTTCACACCCTCGACGGCCACCGAGACGAACCGGGCCGCCGTGCCGGCCGCGCATACCGGCGCGCCGCGGGGCGATACGGGCGGCGGGCGCACCCTGGAGGTCGACGGCGGTCACCCCGGTCTCTACGGGGGCACCCGGAACGTCGCGAGCTGTGACGTGGAGAAGCAGATCACGTTCCTCACGGAGCACGCGGAGAAGGGGAACGCCTTCGCCGCCGCGCTCGGCGTCCGCCGGGCCGGGATCCCCGCATACTTGCGGTCGCTCACACCGGTCCGGCTGGGCTGGGACACCCGGGTCACCAACCACGGGTACCGCAACAGCGCGCCGACCGGCTACCAGGCGATCCTGCAGGCCGGTACGTCCGTACTGGTCGACGGGCGCGGTGTGCCGCGGGTCCGGTGCGCGTGCGGCAACCCCTTGACGCCACCGGTTGCGGTCCCGGGGAAGGCCAGGCTCAGCGGTGGGGAGTGGTCCTCGTTCCGGTCCGCCGAACTGGTCGCGGTCAAGCCTGCCGCGAAACCGGTGAAGGCCGTCACGGTCTTCGATCAGGACCGCAAGGCGTGGTTCGAGCGCCCGAGCGGCCTCGTGCGGGCACGGTCCGACCGCGAGGTCGAGCCGCCGCCGGGCCGCCCGTCCGGCTCGCCGTACCCGGCTCTGCCACCGGCCCGCCAGGGATCGGTTCGGACCGGACACGACGCGCAGACGCGGCAGCGGAATCCCGAAGTGCCGGACCCGGCGCCGGGTGTCGCACCGGGTCGCAAGCCGGACCCGGCTCAGGACCCGGGCCGCGAGGGGCACGGGGAGCAGGGCACGACCGAGGCGCCGGACACGCCTGCGAAGCCACGGGGCGCGGACCGGACACCGCGGAAGGACCCGGCGCAGGAGCCGGGCAGAGGCCAGGACCACGCCCCCGGCGCGCCGGAGCAGAAGTCAAGGGCGAAGCACCCGGAGCGCGAGCCCGGTGGAAAGCCGGACGAGGGCGGCCCCGGCCGGGAGACCGGTGAGGGCTCGGGCCGGGAGGCCGGCCAGGGCGGAGGCGGAAAGGACGGCCGTGGGCACGACAAGAGTACGGGCCAGACACCGGGCCAGAGCTCTGGCCAGGAGCCGGGCAGGGCGCCGGGTCAGCAGACGCGCGAAGGGTCCGGCCGGGGCGACGGCGACGGCAAGGAGCCAGGACGGCAGACGGATGGGGGTCCACGCGCCGACACGGGCCAGGCTCCCGGGCGGGAATCCGGCTCTGGCACCGGCGAGGTACCGGGCCAGGGTGCGGGCCGGCGCGACGACCAAGGCGGGGTCGAAGGGTCCGGCCGCGGCACGGGAACCGGCAAGGCGCCCCAGCAGGACGCGGGCGGCGGCCCCGGCGACGGCACGGGCCAGGCACCGGTCCAGGGCTCGGGGGAGGAGACGAGCACGGGATCCGGCCAAAGCTCCGGCCAAAGCTCCGGCCAGGGCTCTGGGACCGGCAAGGCGACGGGCAAGGGCGCCGGCAGCGGTGACGGTCCGGTCCGGTCGGGTCACGAGGGGGCGGGGCGCGGGCCGGGGCGCGGGCCGGGGCAGGAGTCCGGCCGTCAGACGGGGGACGAGGGGGTCCGGCCAGGGCAGTCGGGCCGGACCGACGGCTCGGGGAGCCGGGAGGAGCGGCCGCTGCTCAGGTAGCGCACCCGACATGGCAGCCGGTGCCGCACGGCGCACGGTGGTCCGCGCAGGGGCGACAGGGTTCACTGCACGCACTCCGAAGGGAGAGAGACATGACGGTTTGAGTGTCTTGCCAATCCTTCACCCCGTTCATCACGAATAGGTGGTGACGCTCCAGACGGTGAAGGAGCAGGTGAAACCGCATGCTTGACGAACCCTACGAAAGGCAGGAGGTGAACCCGATGACCGCCTCACCACACAAGAAGCGCCTGGTCGTCGGAGTCGTGTCCGCAGGGCTGCTGGCCGGTGGCCCGCTGCTGGGCCTGTCCGGTACGGCGAGCGCCGCCACGGCGGCGCCGGCCACGCCGAACCCCACGCTCACCAGCGACCGGGACCGCGACCGCGGTCACGACCGGGACGACCGGCACCACCGTCGCCACCACGACCGGTGCACGTGGGTCGAGGGCCACTGGGTCACCGGCACGTGGGTCAAGGGCCACTGGGACGGCACGTGGCACGCCGGCACCCGGCACCACGGCTACCGCGACCACCACGGCACATGGCACGACGGCTGGTGGAGCAAGGGCCAAGGGAAGGATCACCGGGCGCCCGGACACCCGGTGAACCACTGGGTTCCCGGACACTGGAGCTGCCACGACACGTGGTAGCGCCTGCCCGGGCAGTACGACGGCTGCGGCCCCTGGACATCAGGGGCCGCGGCCGACCCGCTCATCTGATCCGTTTGGCAAATTTCCGGCCATCCGTACGCGCGTCCGCTACGAAGAAACCTCGGACACACCACAGGCACCGCGCCGAACCCGAGAGCACGACCCAGGACCAGGACGAGGACAAGGACCACCATGCGACGGACACCCCGACCCCGGCCGGCCGGCACCGGCTGCCCCAGCCCCAGCCCCCTGTCGCCGCAGCCGGGGTCCGACCAGTGAACCAACCCCTCCCGTTCGGGCCGGGTCGTACCGGCCGGGCGAGTCACGCCGGCCGCAGCGACCTCGCCGAGGTCATGGACAAGGTCGCCCACGGAGACAAACAGGCCTTCTCCACCCTCTACGACGCACTCGCGCCCATGGTCTTCGGGATCGTCGTCCGGGTCGTACGCGACCGGCACCAGGCGGAGGAGGTCGCGCAGGAGGTCATGATCGACCTGTGGCGGCAGGCCGCCCGCTACCGGCCCGAGTCCGGCGCCGTCACCACGTGGGCGGGGACGATCGCCCACCGGCGGGCGGTGGACCGGGTCCGCTCCGCCCAGGCGTCCTCCGACCGGGAACACGCCCAGGCCGCCCGCGAGCACCAGACGGCCTTCGACGAGGTCTCCGAGCAGGTCGAGACCCGCCTGGAGAGCGAACAGGTACGCCGCTGCCTGCGCGGCCTGACCGAACTACAGCGCCAGGCCGTGACCCTGGCCTACTACCGCGGCCTGACCTACCGTGAGGTCGCAGAAGCCCTGCGCACACCGCTTCCGACCATCAAGACACGCATGCGCGACGGACTGATCCGGCTCCGCGACTGCATGGGGGTGACCACATGAAACAACACCACTCCGACGTACACGCCCTCGCCGCCGCCTACGCCCTCAACGCCCTGGACCCCGCCGAGCGCCGGGCGTTCGGCGACCACCTGCCGCACTGCCCGACGTGCCGCGAGCAGGTGGCCGAGTTCGAGGCCACCGCCGCGCGCCTGGCCGACTCCGCCGCGCAGAGCCCGCCCCCGGGGATGAAGCAGCACGTCCTGGCCGCCGTCGACGGCGTCCGCCAACTGCCGCCGCGGGTCACCGACAGCGCGCCGACCGCCGGCTTCGGCAGTGTGCTGCGACGCCGGGCCGTCCCCCTCGCCCTCGCCGCCAGCGTGGCCGCGGCCGCCTCGTTCGCCGGTCTGGCAGCCTGGCAGAACCAGCAGAGCGACCAGTACCGGCAGCGTGCGATCCAGGCCCAGCAGCGGCTCGACGACGTCAGCGCCGTCCTGGCGGCACCCGACGCACGTGCGGTCCACGGCCGGGCGAGCAACGGAGCGACCACCACGGTCGTCGCCTCCGAGCGGCAGAACAGGGCCGCCTTCACCGCCGCCGGACTGCCCGCGCCCGCACCCGGCAGGACCTACCAGCTCTGGCTCGACCACGACGGCACCATGCGCCCGGCCGGGTTCATCCACCAGGACGGCACCGTCCTCATCGACGGGGACACTGCCGGCGCAGGCGCCGTCGGCCTCACCCTCGAACCCGCCGGAGGCTCCCCCAGCCCCACCACCGCCCCCCTCCTCCTCATGGCCCTGCCCACCTGACGCCGGACCGCCCCCGCCCCGTACGCATCAGGAATCATCCGCCACCAATCCGCCCGCCCGCCCGCTGCGAAGTACGGGTGAGCGACCGCACCCAGCGGCGCGTCGAGTGACGGGAGTGCTGAGGTGGAACACCGGAAAGCGGCGGTGGTCGGCGCCGGGGTCGCGGGCCTGACGGCAGCCCACATCCTCGCGCGCTCGTACGAGGTCACCCTCTACGAGGCCGACGGCCGCCTCGGCGGCCACGCCCACACCCATGAACTGCCCGGCCCCGACGGGCGGCTCATGGGTGTGGACTCGGGGTTCATCGTCCACAACGAGCGGACCTACCCCACCCTGCTGAGGCTCTTCCGCGAGCTGGGGATCACCACCCAGGACGCCGAGATGAGCATGTCGGTCCGCTGCGACGGCTGCGGACTGGAGTACGCGGGCGCCCGCGGCCCGTCCGGCCTCTTCACCGGCCGGCCCGCACTGCGCGGCCGCTACCTGGCCCTGCTCGCGCAGGTTCCGGTCTTCCACCGCAGGGCCCGGCGGCTGCTCGCCGATCCGCCCTCCCACCACGTCACCTTCGGCGACTTCCTGCGCGCGGGCCGGTTCTCCCCCTACTTCGTCAGCCACTTCGCCCTCCCGCTCGTCTCCGCGGTGTGGTCGTGTCCCGCGAGTACTGCGCTGTCCTACCCGGCCGCCCACCTCTTCACCTTCCTCCACCACCACGGCCTCCTGTCGGTGACGGGCTCCCCCCAGTGGAAGACCGTCACCGGCGGCTCCGCCGCCTACGTGCAGGCCGCGGCCAAGAGCGTGCACCGGGTCCGTACCGACAGCCCCGTGCAAGCCGTCCACCGGGCGGGACGCGGCTCCGGCGCCTGGATAACCACCGAGAACGGAGCCACCGACGGCTACGACGCCGTCGTCATCGCCACCCACCCCGACCAGGCCCTCCGCCTGCTCGCCGACCCCACCGAGGACGAACGAAGGCTCCTGGGCGCCTTCACCTACGAGCCCAACCCCACCGTCTTGCACACCGACACCGGGATCCTGCCCCGCTCACCCCGCGCCCGGGCCTGCTGGAACTACCACATGCCGGCCTGCGCCCCCTCCACCGAGGCCGTCCGCGTCAGCTACGACATGCGGCGCCTGCAGAAGCTCCCCGACGGCGCCGACTACGTGGTGACCCTGGGCGCCGACGACCGTGTGGACGCGGACCGGGTCGTGCGCCGCATGCTCTACGAGCACCCGGTCTACACCCCCGCCTCGGTCGCCGCGCAGAAGGAACTGCCGCGCCTGAACACCGGCGTGACCGCCTACGCCGGAGCATGGCACGGCTGGGGCTTCCACGAGGACGGCTGCCGCTCCGGCGCGGCCGCCGCGCGCTCCCTGGGAGTGCGCTGGTGACCGGGGAGGCGGCCCCCGCCGCCGCGCTGTACGAGTGCCTGGTCGTCCACGCCCGCACCGCGCCGCTGCGCCACGACCTCCGGCACCGCACCTACCTGTGGTGCGTGGACCTCGACCGGCTGCCGGTCCTGCCCCGCCCGCTGCGTCCCCTGGCCCGGTTCGACCCGCGCGACCACTTCGCGGGCCGCGCCCCCACGATCCGCGCCGGTCTGGAGGAGTTCCTCGCCTCGCGCGACATAGACCTCGCGGGCGGGCGCGTGCTGATGCTCGCCCACGCGCGGGTCCTCGGGTTCGTCTTCAACCCCCTCAGCGTCTACTGGTGCCACGACCGGTCCGGAAACCTGGTGTGCGTGGTGGCGGAGGTCCACAACACCTACGGACAGCGGCACTGCTACCTCCTCCATCCGGACGCCGGCGGCCGGGCCAGGGCCGAGAAGCGGTTCTACGTCTCGCCGTTCTTCCCGATCGAGGGCCACTACCGGATGCGCCTGCCGTGCCCCGGGGAACGCCTCGACCTGACGGTGCACCTCCACACCGAGACCGGCCGCCCGTTCACCGCCACCGTACGGGGCCGTGCCCGCCCCGCCACGCCCCGCGCCCTCCTGCGGGCCGCCGCCCGCAGGCCCTGGTCCACCGCCGCCGTCTGGGCCGGGATCCGCTTCCACGGGATCCGCCTGCTCCTGCGCGGCCTGCCCCTACAACCCCGCCCCCGGCACATACCGCAGAAGGGAATGGTCCCGTGACCCGCCCGGCCATCACGCCCGACCACCAGGCACCACCGTCCGGCCGTCCGCCGCTGATGCCGGAGCAGCGGCGCATGCCCGGCCGCACCCCCGCTGCCGGCCGGGGCGCGGACCCCGCACGCTGGCCGGACGTGGCACGGCCGCCGGCCGCCGGTCCGGCCCGGACCGCCGTCGCCGCACACCTGGTCGGCCGGGCTCTCAAGCGGCTCCCCCTGGAGGTACGCGACGGCACCGGAACCGACGCCGCTACCGGCCCCCGGCCGGACATCACCCTCCACGACCCGGACGCCTTCTTCCAGCGCATCGGGCACGCCGGCCTGATCGGCTTCGGGGAGTCGTACATGGCCGGCGAATGGGACAGCGACGACCTGCCCGGCCTGCTGACCGTCCTCGCCACCCACGTCGACGAATTGGTCCCGGCCCCGCTGCGCGGCCTCCGCCCGCTGTGGGTGTCCCACCGCCCAGGCCGCGACCGCAACACCCGGCGCGGCGCACGCGAGAACATCCACCGCCACTACGACCTGTCCAACGACCTCTTCGCCGCCTTCCTCGATCCGACCCTCACCTACTCCTCCGCCGTGTTCACCGCTTTCCCCGCGCGCTACGAGGACCTCCCTGCCGCCCAGCACCGCAAGATCGACCGACTCCTGGACCTCGCCCACGTCACGGACGGCACCGAGCTGCTGGAGATCGGCACCGGCTGGGGAGAGCTCGCGCTGCGCGCCGCGGCCCGCGGTGCCCGCGTCACCACCCTCACCCTGTCCGCCGAACAGGCCGCCCTCGCCCGCGCCCGGATCGACGCCGCCGGGCTCGGCGACCGCGTCGAGGTCCGGCTGTGCGACTACCGTGACGTGGAGGGCCGCTACGACGCCGTGGTCAGCGTCGAGATGATCGAAGCGGTCGGCGCCGAGTACTGGCCCTCCTACTTCGCCGCCCTGCGGACCGCGCTCCATCCCGGCGGCCGCGTCGCCCTCCAGGCCATCACCATGGGCCACCGGCAGATGCTGAACACCGCGGCCACCCACACCTGGATCAGCAAGTACGTCTTCCCCGGCGGCCTGATCCCCTCCCGCCGTGCCATCACCGAGCACGCGGCGGCGGCAGGCCTGCGCACCGAGTCCGATATGGGCTTCGCCGAGCACTACGCGCAGACCCTGCGGCTGTGGCGGGAACGGTTCACTGCGAACCAGGCGACCGTCGCCGAACTCGGCTTCGACACCGTCTTCCAGCGGCTGTGGGACTTCTACCTGGCCTACTCGGAAGCCGGCTTCCGCTCCCGCTACCTGGACGTCCGCCAGATCGTCCTGACCGACGGGACCTTCCGGTGAGGGCCGTCGGGCCCGCCGGGGCGTCCGCCGCCGGGGAGGGGCCGTGAACGGCACCGCCTGGGGCCCGTTCGGCACCAACCTGGCGGTCGCGGCAGCCGTCTCGGCGGCCGTACTGCTCGTCGCGTTCGCCGTCGGAACACGCCTGCGCCTGCACCGCGTCGTCGACGTCGCCTGGGGTGTCGCCTTCAGCGCCGTCGCCGTCGCGACCTACGTCCTCTCCGCCGGGCAGGGAGACCCCGTCAGACGGCTGCTCGTCGCCGCGGCAACCATCCTGTGGGGGCTGCGGCTGTCGGCGCACATCGCACGGCGCGCCCGCGGCCACGGGGAGGACCCGCGCTACACCGCGCTCCTGGACAAGGCACCCGGAAACCGGACCTGGTACGCCCTGCGCACCGTGTACCTCCTCCAGGCCGCGCTGGTCTGGCTCGTCTCCCTGCCCGTCAAGGCCGCCTCGTACGCGGCGGCCCCGGTGGGCGTGCTCGGCGCACTCGGACTGGCCCTGTGGGCCGCAGGACTGTGCTTCGAGGCCGTGGGCGACCACCAGCTGGCCCGGTTCAAGGAGGACCCGGCCAACCGGGGCCGCATCATGGACCGGGGGCTGTGGGGCTGGACCCGCCATCCCAACTACTTCGGCGACAGCCTCGTCTGGTGGGGCCTGTACCTGTTCGCCTGCACCAGCGTGTCCTCGGCGCTGCTGAGCCTGGTTTCCCCGGTCCTCATGACGGCCCTGCTGACGGTCGGCAGCGGCAAGCGGCTGCTGGAGAGACACATGGCCGACCGCCCCGGTTACGCTGAGTACGCCGCCCGCACCAGCGGATTCCTTCCGCTCCCGCCCCGCCACCACTCCTCGAAGCCCAGGAGGTGACGTGTGGACCCTTCGCCCGAGGCCGCCGACCACCCCGGAGGGGGCGCCCACCGGGTTCGGCCCGTACCGGCCGCCCTGATCCCCGCCCCCGCCCACCGGCTGTCCCAAGGGGTGCCCGCGGCCGTCCTGCTGCTGCACGGCGGTCGGGCGGACGCCCTGCGGCCGCCGCCCCTGCTGAACCTGCCGGCCCTGCGCATGCGACCTTTTGCGACGGCCGTCACGCGCGCCACCGCCCACGCCGGCGTGTTCGTCGCACACGTCCGCTACCGGCACCGGGGCTGGAACGGCCACCACGCGCATCCGGTCGCCGACGTCCGACGCGCCCTGGAGGAGCTCCGTGCCGTCGCCGGACCGGTTCCCGTCGTCCTCGTGGGGCACTCCATGGGCGGGCGTGCGGCCTTGCGTGCCGCAGACGATCCCCAGGTCGAGGGGGTTGTGGCGCTCGCTCCGTGGTGCCCGCCGGCCGAACCGGCCGCCCATCTGCGCGCTCGCACGGTTGTCGCCCTCCATGACGAACACGACCGTGTCACCCGGGCGGCGGACACCTGGGCCTACCTCGAACGCGCCCGGAAGGCCGAAGCCCGGGTCCGCGGCATCAGGATGCCCCGCGGCGGTCACGCCATGATCGGCAACGCCGGCCTGTGGCACCGGATCACGGCCGAAGCCACCGCGGCGCTCCTCGGTATCGCCCCGTTCCCCGGCGGCCTCCCCGGGGGCGACGGTCCGTTCGGTCCGGTGCGAGCCGACGGGAACGCGACCGGCGCGCCGGGGCCGCAGTGGTGATCACCCGGTCCGCGCCGCCGGTGCGGTCCGCGGGCCGACCCGCGTGCCCGGGCGGGCCAGCGCACCGGGCCACCAGACGCGCGGGCCGATGTCGATGATGAGGGCCGGTACCAGCAGGGACCGCACGACGAGGGTGTCCAGCAGGACGCCGAAGGCGACGATGAAGGCGATCTGGACGAGGAACGCCAGCGGAATCACCATCAGCGCGGCGAAGGTCGCGGCGAGGACCACCCCGGCGGAGGTGATGACCCCGCCCGTGGTGACGAGCCCCCGCAGCACGCCCGCACGGGTCCCCAGCGCGAGGCTCTCCTCGCGTACCCGGGACATCAGGAAGATGTTGTAGTCGACGCCGAGGGCGACCAGGAACACGAATCCGTACAGCGGTACGGAGGCGTCCGTGCCGCTGAAGCCCAGCAGGTGTCCGAAGACGAGCGCGGACACCCCCAGGGTGGCGAGGAAGTTCAGTGCGACCGTCGCCACCAGCAGGACGGGCACGAGCACGGAGCGCAGGAGCGCGACGAGGATGAGCAGGATGATGCCGAGGACGACCGGGACGATGACGGCGCGGTCACGGGCCGAGGTCTGCTGGGTGTCGAACTGCTGGGCGGTGTAGCCCCCGACGAGCGCGTCGGCCTCCGGCACCGCGTGCACGCGCTCCCGCAGCCGCTGGACCGTCCTCTTGGCGGCGTCGCTGTCGGTCGCCGCGTCCAGCGTGGCATCCAGACGGACGCGGCCGTCCACGACGAGCGGAGCCCCCGGGCCCGGCCTGCCGCCACCCGCGGTGAAGGGTGCGACCGAGGCGACCCCGTCGGTGCCTTCGGCGGCCACCCGTACCTCGGCGGCCCGGTCGGCGTTCACGATGACGACGGCGGGATTGCCCGAGCCGCCGGGGAAGTGCCGGGCCAGCGTCTGCTGGGCGCCCACCGAGGGCGCGTCGTTCACGAAGATCTCGTCCAGGGGCACGCCCTTGGCGGACAGCGCGGGGGAGAAGCCGGCCAGCACCACCAGCAGGACGGAGGTGGAGACCCACACGCGGCGGGGAGAGCGGTCGATCAGGGCGGCGATCCGGCGCCACACGCGGTGCCCCTCGGCCGAGGCATCGGCCGGGCCGGGCATGGCCGGCCAGTACGCGGTGCGGCCCAGCAGGACCAGGACGGCCGGCAGGAAGGTCAGCGAGCTCAGCACCGCGCAGACGATCCCGATGGCGCCGACGGGCCCGAGTGCCCGGTTGTTCGTCAGGTCGCTCGCCAGCAGGGCCAGCAGTCCCAGGGCCACGGTCGCCGCACTGGCGGTGACCGCTCCGGCCGACCGGCGCACGGCTGCCGCCGCGGCGTGCGCCCGGTCGCCGCGTACGGCGAGCTCCTCCCGGAAGCGCGCGGCGACCAGCAGGGCGTAGTCGGTCGAGGCGCCGATCACGAGGATCGACAGGATTCCCTGCACCTGGCCGTCCACGCGGACGGCGCCCCGGGCCGCCAGCGCGTAGACCACCGCGCAGGCCAGGCCCAGCGCGAACACCGCGCTGATGATGATCACCAAGGGCAGCAGCACACTGCGGTAGACCAGCAGCAGGATCAGCAGGACCGCTCCCAGGGCCACTCCCAACAGCAGCCCGTCGATCCCCGCGAACGCCTCGGACAGGTCCACCTGGGTGGCCGCCGGACCGGCGATCCCGACCGAGGTGCCCGGCACCCGCTGCGCCGCCTGCCGCACCTCGTCCAGGACCGCCGGGAGCTCCTCGCCGAGGTCGGGCGCGAGCGGTACGACGGCCTGCAGGGCCCGCCCGTCGGCGGAGACGACGGGCGGTGAGGGCGTGGTGGCGATCCCGGGCCGTCCCACGAGGTCCCCGACCGCCCGAGCGGCCGCCTCCTGCTGCCCGACGGTCACCCGGGGCCCGTTCGCCGTCCACACCACGACGGCGGGTACGGACTGCGCTTCCTCGAAGGCCCCGCGGGCTTCGAGGACCCGCGTCGACTCGGCGCTGCGCGGCAGGAACGCCGCCTGGTCGTTCGTGGCGACCTCGCGGAGCTTGCCCGCGTACGGTCCCAGCGTTCCACCGATGCCGAGCCATACAACCAGCAGGGCGAGCGGAACGATCCAGCGGGCCCGGCGCGATGCCTTTGCGCGCGGTGTCTTTCTCAACGAGAGTCCTTGGCCGTGATGGGTGGAGGTCGGGCGAACAGCGTCCGTGCCCGGGGGTCCGCGGCGGCGGCCCCTCATCCCCACTTCCGGCCGAGGGTCCGATCGGGTTGCAGTTCCCGGCCGCCGATCCGCAGTCGCACGCCGTCGGCGGGGTCCGCAAGCGGTCGACGCAGCCGCCGTGCGGGTGAATGCACCGGGTACAGACCCCCGCGTGCCCTTGGATGGGCCCGTACGCGGACGGACCGACCACCAGCTCCCGGAGACCGGCATGAGGAAGATCAAGGCGCAGTTGTTCATTTCGCTCGACGGTGTCGTCGAGGCGCCCGACCGCTGGCACTTCCCCTACTTCAACGACGAGATGGGCGCCGCCGTGGATGCCACCCTGGGCCGGGCCGACACCCTGCTGCTCGGGCGCAGGACGTACGACAGCTTCGCGGGCGCCTGGCCGCAGCGGGAGGTGGAGGGCGGGGAGGACGCGCCGTTCGCCAAGGTGCTGGGTGACGCGCGCAAGATCGTGGTGTCGAACAGCCGGCTCGACTTCACCTGGCGCAACTGCGAACAGCTCGGCGGCGCCCTCGCCCCCGCCGTCGCCGCCCTGAAGGAGCAGCCGGGGACGGACACGCCGGTATGGATCAGCGGCTCGGTCTCCGTCGTGCGCCAGCTGATCGCCGCCGGGCTGCTGGACGAACTGAACCTCCTGCTGCACCCGATCGCCGTACGCGGCGGCATGCGCCTGTTCGACCAGGAGCCCACAGCGGTGCCGCTGGAGCTGGTGTCCGCCGAGACCTTCCGCACCGGTGTGCTGAACCTCTTCTACGCCGTGGCTCCCGCACCCGGCGGGGCGACGTACGAGGACGCCAAGACCCACCTGCCCCAGCACTGAGCCATGGCATCCGGGCGGAGGTGGGGAGACGGCCGCGCCTTCCTGGTGGCGGCGCTGGCGGGGGGTCTGGTCGGGCTGGTCGGCGGCGCGTTCCGGTGGTGCCTGGAACACGCCGACCTGCTGCGCACCTCGGTCGTGGAGGAGGCCGCCGCACTGGGCGGGGCCGGCCGGTTGCTCCCCGTCGCCCTCACCGCGGCGGGCGCGGCGGCGGCCTGTGCGATCGCCCTGCGGGTACCGCACGCCGCGGGCAGCGGCATCCAGCACGTGGAGGCCGTGTGGCGGGGGGAGTCCCAGGGCCACCCGGCCCGGCTGCTACCCGCGAAGTTCGCGGGCGGAGTCGTCGGGATCGGCTCGGGCCTGGTCCTGGGACGGGAGGGACCGATCGTCCACATGGGTGCCGCCATCGGAGCCGTGGCGGGCCGCCGCGGCCGGCTGGACGCCGGCGACGCCCGCATGCTCCACACCGCGCTGGGCGGGGCCGGTCTTGCGGTGGCCTTCACCGCCCCGCTGGGCGGGCTGCTGTTCGTCTGCGAAGAGGTGACCGGCACGGTGCGGCCCCGCCTGGTGCTGCTGACGATCGTCGGCACCGTCACCGCGGTGTCCGTCTCCCAGCTGATCGTGGGCGACGGGCTGGTCCTTCCCATGCCGGCCGTTCCCGCCCCGCCGCTGTGGATGCTCCCGGTCTTCCTCCTGTGTGGGGTGACGGCCGGGGCACTGGGCGCCGGGTACAGCGCCCTGGTCGTGGGGACTCTGGAGGTGTGCGACCGGCTCACCCAGGTGCCCCTCGTGGTCCGGGCCGCCGTGATCGGGGCCCTGGTCGGCGCCCTGATGGCCTTCGACCCGCTCCTCACGGGCGGCGGCGACCAGCTGAGCGAGCGCCTGCTGGCGGGCGGGAGCCTGACCGGCGCGGCGCTGGTGGTCTGCCTCGTCGTGCGCTTCGTGGCCGGCCCGCTCAGCTACGCTGCCGCGACTCCCGGCGGGCTGTTCGCACCGCTGCTGGCCCTGGGAGCCCTGTGGGGGACGCTCACCCACGCGGCCGCCTTCCCCCTGCTGCCGGCCGGCACGGCGGGTCCCGCCGCGTTCGCGGCCGTGGGGATGGCCGCCGTCTTCACCGCCGTGGTGCGGGCACCGCTCACCGGCGTCGCCCTGGTGACGGAGATGACCGGCACCGGCGCGCTTCTGCTGCCGCTGCTGACGGCCTGCTTCGCCGCGGCGGTGACGGCGGACCGGCTGGGGAGCGCACCCCTCTACGACACTCTTCGCCGCCGCATGCTGGGACGGGCCTGACGGGTGCGGGGGCCGGCTGGAGAGGGGCCCGCCGGACCCGTGCCGCGAGGCGGCCGCTACCGTCGTGCTCCGAGGAGGGAGCCACATGCCCCGTACGTTCAGCGTCCACGACACCGTCTTCGTCGCCGCCGACCCGTCGACGGTCTACCAGCACGTCGCCGACCCCGCCCTGATGGGGCGTTGGAGCCCGGAGAACCTCGGCGGGACCCCGGTCGACGGGCCGGGCACCCGGACCCGGGTCGGCATGGCCTTCGACGGCCGCAACAAACGCGGCCCGCTGCGCTGGACGACCCGCTGCACGGTGACGGCCGCCGACCCGGACCGGCTGTTCCGGTTCAGGGTCCACGCCATAGGCTTCCGCCGCCCGTGGCTGCCCGGCCCGATCGCCACCTGGGAGTACCGCTTCGCCGCCGTGCCCGGGGGCACCGAGGTGACCGAGACGTGGACCGACGACCGCCGGAGCTGGCCCGATGCGGTGGCCAACACGTTCGACCGGATCGCGACGAGGGGACACACCTTCGCCGAGTTCCAGCGGAAGAACATCCGGACGACCCTGCGCAACCTGAAGTCACAGCTGGAGGCCCGCTCCACCGCTGCCTGACACCTCGGCAGCGGCGGTCGGACCGATCCGATCCTCAGCTTCTCTTGGGGGCGTGATCGATGCGGGGGTCTTCAGGGGCGCCCCGCGCAGCGGAGGCGGCGGCGTGGTGCGCGGCGGCGGACTGCGTCAGGGGATCGTCCTCGCCCAGGACAGAGGTGCTGAGGATGAGGACCTTCCGGTAGAGCCGGAGGGCCTTGCCCAGGTGTCCAAGCGCGTGGTGGGCGAGGGCCAGGTTGTGGGCGGTCGTGAGGAAGTCGATGTGCCCGGGGCCGAGGAGACGTTTCTGCGCGCGGAAGGCGGCTTTCAGCAGGGGGAGGGCGCGCTCGGGGTCTCCCGCCTCCAGGCGGGCGAGCGCGAGGTGGGAAGCGGACGTGAGGGTCTGGGCGTCGTGCTCGCCGAGCGTGCGGCTGTGGGAGGCGTGGATCCGTTCGCACAGCAGGGCGACCTGGGCCGCGTTCCCCGCCTCCCGGTGGGCCGATGCCAGTCCGTGGAGGGAGTCGACCGTGCGGGGATGGTCCTGGCCCAGCGTGCGGATGTTCGTGGCGACGGCCTGCTCCAGGAGGGGTATCGCCCGGCCGGGGTTTCCCGCCTCCAAGTGCGCGGCCGCCAGGTTGTGGCGGGTGGCGGCAAGGTGCGGGTGGTCCTCGCCCAGCGCGCGCACGCTCTCGGCGAGGGTGTGTTCGAGCAGGGCGATCGCCTTGTTTTCTGCCCCTTGCCCCCCTTGGAGGAGAGCGAGGTTGTTCCGGGCGTTGAGGGTGTCGGGGTGGTTCGGGCCGAGTACACGCAGCCTGTCGTCGAGGACCTGGGTGCAGAGCAGGATCGCCCGGTCGAGGTCTCCCGCCGCCCGGTGTGCCCCGGCCAGACTCTCGCGGGCGGTGAAGGTGTCGGGGTGGTCCTCTCCCAGGACCCTCAGCCGGTCCTCCAGGACGCGCGCGCTGAGCGGGATCGACCGCTCGGTGTCCCCGGCCTCGGTGTAGGCGTCGGCGAGGAGGCCCTGGGCGGCAAGCGTGTGCGGATCGTCCTCGCCGAGGACGCGCATCCGGTCTTCGACCACCTGCTCGTATTCCTCGATCGCCCGGCCTGGGTTTCCGGACGCCAGGTGGGCGGAGGCGAGGTTGGAACGGGTGGCGAGGGTGTGCGGATGGTCCTCGCCCAGGGCCCGCTCCTGGCGTCGGCGGAGCCGTTCGTACAGCGGGACGGCTCTGGCCGGGTCTCCTGCCGCCTGGGCGGCCTGGGTGAGGATGATGCGGGCGGCCTGGGTGTCGGGGTGGTCCTCCCCGAGCACCCGGGCGCTGATGGCGGCGTTCCGCGTCTGTAGTTCCAGCGCCCGGTCGAAGTGCCCGGCCGCCAGGTAGGCGGTTGCCAGATGGGAACGGACCATGATGGTGGCGTAGTGCGCTTCACCTCCCAGGCGGAGACTGTCGGCGAGGGCCTGCTCGATCATGGCCGTCGCCCGGTCCACCTCCCCGGCCTCCAGGCGGACCACCGCGAGATTGACCTGGGCTCCGATGCTGAGCGGATGATCCCTGCCCCTGTGCCGCACGGTCGCCGCGACGGCCCGCTCGGACAGGGCGACGGCCCCGGCCAGGTCACCGATCGCGAGCCGGGTGGCGGCGAGGTTGTTGACGATGTCGGAGGTGTCCGGATGGTCCGGGCCCTGGCTGCGCTCCCGATACGCGAGGGCTCGTTCGAGGTGCGGGACCGCCCGGCCCGCCAGCCCCTGGCCGTGGAGGTAGCCCCCCGCCTGGTTGAGCAGTGCCGCCATCTGCGGTGAGTCATCGGCGGTCGGCGTGTTGCTCGCCAGGGCATCGATGTGCGGGATCAGGCTGCGCCACTGTGGCCACAAGGCCGGGTCCCGCCAGGACAGGGGGATGACGTCCTCGTGCAGGGCGAGGGTCGCGTGGATGCGGGCCATCTCGATGAGCACCGGGTCGCGGTGGGGGTCGGCGGGATCGGGTGTGCGGGTCAGCCCCTGCACGAGACGGTGCATGCCGAGGGTGCGGGTGGCCGGGGCGACATCGATCATGCTGTACGCGTTCAGGAGGCCGACGGCGTCGGCGACCTGGCGAGGCGTGGGCATCGACTCGAAGGGATGGTCGGGAATGCGGTCAAGGAGGCCGACGGGGATGCGATCGGGGCCGTACCAGGCCAGGGCGCGCAGGACGCGGGCCGCGTACGGCTGGAGTTCGCTGATCCGGTCCAGCGTCACGCGCCAGACGCGGGCGACGGTGCGCTCGGCGGAGGTGCGGCCCTCGCCTCCCTGTTGATAGGTCCCGGCCGGGTCCTCGCGCAGGAGGCCGACGTAGTTGCTTGGGGTGAGGAGTGGGTTCTGCGCCAGGTAAGCGGCCGCCTGGACCACCGCGAGGGGCAGATGGCCGAGTTCGGCGCACAGCTCGGCGGCGCCGTCCAGGTCCCGGGGCCCGGCTGCGGTGGTGGCGCGAGTGAGCAGGGTCAGGGACTCGGCCGGGTCCAGGACGTCGAGTCGGATGACGGTGGTGGCGGTGGTCCACACCGTGGCGAGCCGGCTGGTGATCAGGAAGCGGCCGCCGGGGGCGCGCGCGAGCAGTGCGGCGATGTCAGCCGGGTCGGTGACGTTGTCCAGGACCAGCAGCCAGCCAGTGTGTCCCGCAAGCCATTGGAGGGCGTACTCGGCCAGGGCTGCCGTGGTGAGCACCTTGGCCAGGGCCGGCTGCAGTGCTACGGCCAGGGCGGCGAGCCCCTGCTCGACGCCGGCGGGACTGTCGGCGGTGATCCACCGGACCGGCCTCAGCTTGTGGGAGTGGGCCCGGGTGGCCACCCAGTGGGCGGCCAGGGCGCTCTTTCCGACTCCACCGAGTCCGTGCACCGCCTGCAGGCGCACCTGTCCTGACCCTTTCAACGCCGCGTCCAGGGCCTGCAGTTCGGATTCCCTGCCCACGAAGTGACCGGGCAGGTAGGGCAGATCGTCCATGCCCCGCGGGGCCTTCACCTTGGCCGCCGCCCGCAACACCTCGGGAGGCAGCAGCACGCTGGAATGGTCGTTGTAGATACCCGAGACCGCGATGCCGCCGTTGTCGGCGACAGCGTTCCCGGACCCTGTCACCTGTTGGGCGGGGGGCGACGAGGGGATGTCCCCCGTCACGCGCACCCCTTCGACGGCGGTGCCCCGGGCCAGGCTGCGCCCGCCCCCGTCACGTCGCCTGCCCCAGTGCCATTTCGCCATGGCCGCTCCCGATCCCTCGCCTCGTCGCTCCCCGGCCTTCGGACGGTGTCCGGTGCCTAGGCGCCTCGTGGATCATGGCGGGAATCAGTGATGCCGCTGACGGCGCGGGAGCCCGGGCCGGTGGCCTGCGCGTCCCCGGTGTTCACCGCGCGCGCCGGCCGCCCGCCCACTCCGCCGGTGCGCTCGACACCGGTCACGGCGTGGCCCCCGTCCGTGGCCGTGGCCTTTCCGGTGGACACGGCCAGGTCGCCCTCGAGGAGGGCGCCACAGCGAAGCAGCGCCCGCAGCTCGTCGGCCACGCGCTGCTGATCCTGCGGGTCCGCGTTCTCCAGCAGGGACTCAAAGCGCCCCTGCCACATGCCGCTCTGCCGGTCACGCTCCCGCTCCGGGTCCGCGGACGCGCCGGCTTCCAGCGCCCGGGAGGTCCGGTCCAGCCGTTCCAGCTCGGCCCGCTCCCGCTGCTCGTCGCCGCGCCCGAAGAGCCCCGCCACCCGGCGCCGTACTCCGTCCCAGGCGTCCGTCCCGGCAGCCTGTACGACCGCGCCGCCACCCGCGGCGGCCAACGCTGTCAACGTCTCGACCAGCACCGTTCTCCCCCTTGTGTGACGGGCCGGCCCCAGGGGGGCCGACCGCGCGAAAAGACAGCGCAACCACCCTAGAGATCCCATGGATCTTCTGGGGGAGAACGCCGGAATCCGGCGGGAACGGCGTCCGACCCGGCCGCCAGGAGCTCCGGGCCTGCCTGGAGACCGAAGGATGGGGGCCTGCGTGATGTCGTGAGCAGGTGCTGGGTTCTGCCCTCTTCGTGGGGTGGAACCCCGGTGGAGGATGGTCGTGACGCGTAGGTTCCGGTCCAGTGCCCAGTGGCGCGAGACGTCCGCCGAGGGCGGCCCATGGGCCGCCCTCTACGGGCCACGCGCCTGTCGCTCCCACGGTGTGGCCGCTACCGGGCAGCGGTCCGCCAGGGCACGGGTCGGGACCCGTTCAGCCGGACAGCTCGGCCCGCCACTCGCGGGGCCACTGTCCCGGCGGCGGGGGAGCGCCTTCGATGCCGAGGTCGCGCCGCGCACTCTCGTAGAAGGCGTCACGCGCCGCGCTCGCCATCCGGTGCGCCCTGGTCCACATCTCGCCGTCGACCGAGTCCTCCCGGATCAGCAGCTGTATGGTCCAGATCGTCTCGTGCCAGCGCCGTGCCGCCGCAACCGTCGCCGCGTCACCCACGAGGAGGACGGCCTCCCACTCCGTCGCACGGTGCGACTCGGCGTCCGCGAGCAGCGGCAGACCGTCGGCCGGTGCCAACGGGTCGACCACGTCGGAGTATCCGAGAGAGGCGCCGATGCGCTGGGTGAGGCGGAGCTGTGCCTTCAAGGCGTTGGCGTAGCGGCCGTACGTCTCGAAGCGCTTCTCGTCCCACCGCTCCTCCCGCTGCCGTCTCCACCGGCGGCGCTCGGTCAGCGTCTGGACGGCGTAGGAGCCGAACGAGCCGACCACGACCCCGATGAGTGCGGGCAGTTGATCGAGCAGTGCCACAGTCCCTCCCCGAACCGTCCACCTGGCGTGCCGCGTTGAACGGGCCGCGACGGTCAGCTCCCTACCCACCGGCGGTACGTGGCACCGCTGACGGGTGCCGGTGCTTTCCGGTCTCGACGGTGCCCCTTCCGGCCCGGCCGTGCGCCCGCCGGGGAACCCCACGGCCGGTACGCCACGTGGGTGCCCGTGCGGCGCACCCGCCGCGGCGGGAGACTGGTCCTGCACGGTCGGCGGAAGCGGCCGCGGCCCCGCCCCGCCCGGCCCGAACGGACCGAGGGAGGATCCATGACCGCGCTCGGAGACCTGATCGGGATCGACGACAGGACCGTACTGGTCCTCGGCCGGGAGCTCGATCTCGCACACGGTCGGCCGGACGTCGCCAACGCCCTCGTGCACCGGGCCGGTGACACCCTGGTGCTGGTGGACACGGGCGTCACGACGGCGTTCCGCGCCGCGCTGCGCGCGGCGGCCGACCGGGTCGGACCCTGGTCCCGGGCGGTCGTGCTGACCACGCACGGCCACCCCGACCACATCGGCAACAACGACCTGGCCGACGAACTGGGCGTGCCCGTCCAGCACTGCGTCCCCGCCCGCGACCTGGACCAGATGCGGGACCCGGAGTCCTACTGGCTGCGGTCCTTCGAGCGCATCGCCTGGGCGGTGCCGCTGCCGCCGGCCCGACTGGCCGCCGAGGTGGTGGCGCTCTTCGCGCCGCTGCGGCCCTTCGCCGCGGTGACCCGGACCTACGAGGAGCGGCCGCCGGAGCTGATCCGCATCGGCTCACGGCGCTTCACCGGCTGGACCTTCGCCGACGGGTCCGTCCGCGTCCTGCGCAGCCAGGGCCACTGCGCCGGGCACGTGATCGTGCACCTGCGGGACTGCGGGGTCCTCCACCTGTCCGATGAGGGGAACGGCGCCTGCGGTGCGATGTACGACGCCGACCAGCTCAAGATCCAGAGTGTGCTCGGCGCCGTCGCCGGCCTCTTCGAGGAAGGGGAGGCCACGATCCTCACCGACGGCCACAGCTTCGCCCTGCGCCGCGGAGCCGAGGCGGTGTCCCACCTCGACGGACTGCTGGAGCAGGCCATGGCCCTCCAGGGCGCGGCACTCGGCCTCACCGGCGGGGACGGGCCGGTCCGCCCGAGCACGTTCACCACCCGCTACGCGCGGGCCATCGCCGAGCGCCGAGTGGGCGGCGCCAACCCCAATCCGGTGTTCACCGCCATGATGGCGCTCAACGCGCTCGGCGAGCTCGGCCTGCGCCCGGATTCCGGCGCCGACGCCGGCGCCGACGCGCCCTGGTCCCGCCCGTACCGCCCGATCCCGCCCCGCCCCGGTGACCGCGGCGCGTAGGGACGGCCTCAGTAGGCGCGTCCCACGTGCGCCAGGGCCTGCTTCAGCAGCACCGCGTGGCCCCCCGGCATCTCGCCCTGCACGGCGGCCGAGCACGCCTCCTCCGGGCTGAACCACACCAGGTCCAGGGCGTCCTGCCGCGGACGGCAGTCACCCGTGACCGGTACGACGTAGGCGAGGGAGACCGCGTGCTGGCGGGGGTCGTGGAAGGGAGTGATCCCGGCCGTCGGGAAGTACTCGGCCACCGTGAACGGCTGGAGCGAGGCCGGCACCTGAGGAAGGGCCACCGGCCCCAGATCCTTCTCCAGGTGGCGCAGCAGCGCGTCGCGGACCCGTTCGTGGTGCATGACGCGGCCGGACACCAGCGTCCGGCTGATGGTCCCGTCCGGGCCGATCCGCAGGAGCAGCCCGACGCTGGTGACTTCGCCGGTGTCGTCCACGCGCACGGGAACGGCCTCGACGTACAGGATCGGCATCTGGGCCCTGGCCGCGTCCAGCTCGTCACGGGTCAGCCAGCCTGGCGTAGTTTCGGTCATGTCAGCCATTTCTTGATCATACTTTCCGGAGTGGTCCTTGGCCCAGATCACGCGTGCATCGGAAATCGACGGGCCATCAGCATGCCCTTGACGGCGAAAAGTCGACGCACCGACGCCACGCCCGTCACGACTGGTTACCGCTCGTCCGCATGACCGAAAAGCTGCATTCGTGGAGACTCGGACGCATATCCTCCTTGCCCATGGCAGGGGCGTCGTATTCCTGGGCGCACGATGAGTGAGCGGCCGGTCCTTCTTCCCTATGCCGACCCGGCTTTCCTCGCGGACCCCTTCCCGCTGTACCGGGAACTTCGCGAGGAAGGCCCCGTACGCCGCGTCGTCGCCGCGGGCGGGCTGGAGGCCTGGCTCGTCACCCGCTACGAGGACGGACTTGCCGCCCTTTCGGACCCCCGTCTCAGCAGCGACGTACGCGACGCCTCGGACCCCCGGCTCCTGGCCCAGCTGCCCGCGACCGATCGGGAGTCGATGCTGAGCAACATGCTCCGCAGCGACCCGCCCGACCACACCCGCCTGCGCCGCCTGGTCTCGACGGCGTTCACCGCCCGCCGAGTCGCGCAGATGCGGCCCCGGATCCAGGACATCACCGACCGCCTCCTGGACGGGATCGCCCCGGCCGGCCGCGCCGACCTCGTCGCGGACTTTGCGCTGCCGCTGCCCGTCGCCGTCATCGGCGAACTGCTCGGCGTACCGGCGGACGACCGGCACGACTTCCAGCACTGGACCGACCGCATGATCATGCGCGGCGGGGAGCCGCCGGACCCCGCCGCGGTGGACGAGGCCTGGCGGCACATGCGCGCCTACGTGACCGACCTCATCCGGGACAAACGCGCCCGCCCGCGAGGCGATCTGCTCAGTGCCCTGATCGCCGCCCGGGACGAGGAACGCAGGCTGAGCGAGGACGAGCTCATCGCGATGGTCTTCCTGCTGCTCGCCGCCGGCTACATCACCACGGTCAACCTGATCGGTGGCGGCATCGCCATGCTGCTCGCCCACCCCGACCAGCTCGACCTCCTGCGCGGCGACCCCGGTCTCCTGGGCAGCGCGATCGAGGAGTTCCTGCGCTACGACGGGCCGGTCAGTCCCGGCATCGCCCGCTTCGCCCGCGTGGACGCGGAGATCGCGGGGACGATCGTCCCGCGCGGTGCGACCGTCCTCATCGCCTCGGCCATCGCCGACCGCAACCCGGCCCGGTTCCCCGACCCCGACCGCCTGGACATCACCCGCCAGGACAACGCCCACCTCGCCTTCGGCCACGGCGTCCATTACTGTCTCGGCGCGCCGCTGGCCCGGTTGGAGGGGCAGGTCGCGATCGGCACCGCGCTGCGTCGGCTCCCCGAACTCGCCCTGGCCGTGGAGCCGCAGGAGATCCGCTGGCGCCCGGGTGGTCTGCGCGGTCCCTTGAGCCTCCCGGTGACCTTCCGCCCCGTCACGTAGACGGTCCGGTCGGCGGGGCACGGCATACTGGGGGAGCCCGCCGTCGGCAGCCGTGCCGATGAGCGGGTGGGGCGCGGGAGGGCCCGATGACGAACCTCTTCTTCGAGAGCGGGAACCTGGAGGCCACCGAAGCCTTCCTGTCCGCCGCCTACACCCCCATGCAGATCGGCGGGCGTCCCACGGACACCCGCGTCCGGATCTCCCGCACCGCAGTCGGCGGACTGAGCGTCGACCGGGTGTCCTTCGGCTACACGATGGGCTACGACGCGGGCTGCCTGGGCAAGGTGTGCCTGGTGACGATGCACAGCGGGACCATCGTGGACACCACCGGGGGCCGCGAGGAGGTCTTCGGGCCCGGCGAGACCTTTCTCATCGCCCCCCACGACCGCCCGTACGCGGGGCAGGTCCGCGAAGCCCGGTACACGATCACCATGTTCGATCCCCGCCTGCTGGGGCGGGTCGCCTCCGTTCCGCGTGGCGGGGAGGTACGGATCACCGGGCCCCGGGCCGTCGGCCCCGCCGAGAACCGGCGGCTCGGCGCGGCCGTCGCCTACCTCCGCGACCACGTCCTCGACGACAGCGCCGCATCGGCCGACCCGGACGCGCTGCTGGTCTCGACGGCCGCCCAGCACCTGGCGGCCACGGTGCTGAACACGCTGCCGAACACCGCCCGGGCGGACCGGCCGGGCCCGCGCGACACCCGCGACGCGCACAGCGACACCCTGCGCCGCGCCGTCGCGTTCATCGAGGCCAACGCTCACCGCGACATCACGCTCGCCGACATCGCCGCCTCGATCCCTGTCACTCCGCGCGCGGTGCAGTACGCCTTCACCCGCCACGCCGGTACGACGCCGCTCGGTCATCTCCGCCGGGTCCGGCTGGCCCGTGCCCATGCCGAGCTCCGGTCCGCCGACCCGTCGGGCTCCGCTACCGTTGCGGGCATTTCCGGACGCTGGGGCTTCGCCCACCAGGGCCGCTTCGCCGCTGCCTACCGCCAGGAGTACGGTGTCGCGCCCTCGGTCACGCTCAGGTCCGGCTGAGCGGGCGGAGTCGAGGCCGCGGTCACGGTACCGGCCCCGCGCCGGGCGCGTCGGAGACGGAGACGTCGAACACCTCGTCGGCGCCCGTGACGCGCAGCAGGCGGTGGAACTGCGGGGCGGGGTCGGCGAGCGTCAGCGTTCGCCCGTGAGACTCGCACAGTGAGCGCGCGTGGAGCAGGGCGTTGAGGCCGGTGGAGTCGCAGAAGTCGAGGCGCGAGAGGTCGACGACCACCCGCGTCGGAGCACCGGCGGCGGTGCAGGCTTCCCGGAGTGCCGCGAGGAAGGGCTCGACGTGGTCGAGGTCCATATCGCCGGTGAGGGTGATGACGCTGCGGTCGGCCCGGGTGGCGAGCGTGACGCTGTGCGGACCGCGGGCGGCCAGGGGGTTCATCTCGTTCCTGCCTTCGGGTGCACGGGCGGACCTCGGCGGTGACCGCAAGGGCCGACGCTATCCGGGCCGGCGGGCGCGTACAGCCTCGTGGACGAAGCCGTGGACGTGTTCGTTCTGCGGACAGGCCCTGGCCGCGCCGTGGCGTCCGCCGCACCACGCGGATCCGTGTGGCGCCGTGCGCCGCGCCTGTCCTACGTACGGGTCGGACGGGTTTCCCGGGTGCGTACCGGCAGGCGCGGCAGCCCCGAGGCCTTCCCGGTCCGCCCGGCAGCCTGCCGCTCGCGGTATCGCCGTGTGCGATCGGGCCGGCTCCCCCGTCGGACCGTTTCTTGGAAGACGCTCCGTCAGGGGAGTAGGCCCGCGGGCAGGTATTCCCCGAGCGTGGCGGACGGCCGGTCGGTGATCTGGCGCACCAAGTCCCACACCGGATCCTCCGCCTCCGGCTGCGACAGGGGCGTGCCGAGGCGGGTGGCGACCTCCTTGCGGAGGGTCGGCAGCAGGGCGTACAGACGGTCGCCGGGGCAGGACGTGGCGTTGAAGTCGCGGTGGCCGTAGATCTCCGACGCAGGCAGGCCGTACTGGCTGCAGACCCGGGCGCACAGGTCCGCCAGCGCCGCGAACTGCGCCGCGGGAGGGGCCTGGGAGGTGTACGTGCCCTCGTTCTCGATGCCGATCGACACCGTGTTCTGTCCGACGCAGTGCGCCGCGCGCACCTGGCGCCTGCCGGTGTTCAGCTCCGCGAGGCTGTGGTGGCGGCCCTCCAACACGAAGGCGCCGCGGCTGATGGTGAAGTGCTGACCGGTGTCGATCCAGCCCTGCGCGTTCATGTGATAGTTCTGGATCGCCTTGGCCAGGGCGTAGGCGCGCTGCTGGGAATAGTCGGTGACGTTCGCCGTCGCCGTGTGGTGGACCACGATCCGCTCGGGGCGGTTGGCGAGGACGACGACGGGTTCGGAAGCGGCCCGCGCCCCCCAGGTGGTGCAGGCGATGACGTTCGGGCCGGCGGCCGAGTATGCGGGCCCGGCCGCGGCCACGGGCAGTGCCGCCGCGCCGGCCAGGGCGAAGGCGCCCGTGAGGAGTGACCGGCGGGTGTAGCCGGCCGCGGCGGCGGCCGGGGCTGCTGCCCGGTGGGGCGAGGGGAGGGTCATACGGTGCCCGTTTCCGTAGGAGGCTGCCCATTCAAGGGAGCCCGGCCGCACGTGCCGCGCAGACACACCGGACAGCCACCGGACTCTCCCCGACCGGCCGCCGCGCCGCCCCGCCCCGGCGTCCGGGCGCGGGCATCGTCAGGCCGCCTCGCGATGCGTCCGGGCCTGCCCGCGCGCGGTCCGCCGCAGCTCGACGCCGCCGTCCCGCCAGCCGGCCGGAGCGGGCCAGTGCGGATGGGCGCACAGCCGGCCGGACAACGCGATCAGCCGCCGCCGCAGCAGGGTGGTCCCGCCGCCGGCGGCCACCTGCGCGAGCTCGGCATACGTACGCAGCCACGCCTCCTGGAGCGCGACGAGATCATCGGGGAATCGGGGCGTAGGTCTCACCCCTCTATTGCAACACATGTTCGATTCAATGGGCGAGTGCCATGCGGGCCGTCCCCTCCGTCACGCTCCCCGGTGTCCGGTGCCACCGAACTTTGACCGCTTGCCATCCCATCGCGACGGACGCGAGTTTGTATCATCCGAGATTGATCGCGCTGGTCGGATGCTGCGTGCACAGCCGGCCTCGCGCCACCGCTCACGACAGGTCGTCGCGGCCCAGCCACGCCGGCTTGACCGGTACGCCGTCCGCGTACCGCTCGACCTGCCCGACCGACTCGCCAGGTGACGTGACGGGCTCGCTCGACACCTCCACGGGTTCCGGGACAGCGGGCGCGGCAGAGTCCTCCAGCACCTCCGCCACCGTGAACCGCGTGACGAACGACTGCCACGCCCCGTCAACGACGAGGAGGAATCCGTCGCTCTCTCGAAGGAGCCGACGACGCCTGGGGCTTCTGGGGTGCTCGGGAGTGTGGCTCCGCGCCCGCCGTTCCAGCTCTGTGAGCGCCTCCGCTCGGGATCCGGAGATGTGCGCCACCACGTGCGCCTCTGTGTGCTTGCGCTCGCCGACACCCACGGTCGTCTCGATGACCAGTCCCCATATCGTCATACTCCCCACCCCTTCGCGCTTGTGTGTGACTCTCCACGGTAGGAGGTGGGCTGGCCCGGCAGGGCCCCCGGGCTGAGAGGCACCTCGGCTTCTCCTGATGATGTCGGCAGGGGCGACGGCGGACAGCTGATCTTGATGTCAATTGTTCCTCTTTTGCGCCAACCGAAATCCCCCTGCCCGTGCAGTGTCGGGTCGATGCCGGCGAAGTGCACGTACGCGGCCTCGGGCGCCGTCTGTGACAGGAATCCGACCGGGAACGCGGCGATCTCGCCGCTGTCGTGTTCGACCAGGAGGCTGGTCGTGGTGAAGTGCTGGAAGTGCAGCCGGGGCAGCAGTAGGGCGCGTTCCGCCGATCCCGCCCCGCCTTTGAAGCCGCCCCACCACGCGTCCAGCACCGCGAGCACCCGCGGATGGTCGTCCTCGACCGCGGTCGGCCGGGAGTGTGACCATCCCGTGGGCCCCCGCTGTCGGCGCTTCTATCTCCGACCCGCGTTGTTTCTAGAATGGCCGGGTGAAGGACATCGATGTGATCGCGGTGCTGCAGGACCCGGTGCGCCGTCGACTGTACGAGTACGTGGCGGCCCAGGGGCACGAAGTGAGTCGCAACGAGGCGGCCGAGGCGACCGGTGTGGCGCGCACGCTCGCCGCGCACCACCTGGACCGGCTGGCCGAGGCGGGCCTGCTGGAGAGCGGGAGCCGCCGCCTGACGGGGCGCTCGGGGCCGGGGGCGGGGCGGCCGGCCAAGGTGTACACACGGGCGCGGGTCGAGCGGTCGGTCTCGCTGCCCGCCCGCGACTATCGCACCGCCGCCGAACTGCTGGCCGAGGCGGCCGAGCAGGCCGGGCTGGACGCGGGGCTCTGCGCTGCCGCGCGCCGCCGGGGCGAGTTGCTGCGCGGGGCGGCGGCGCCCTGCGGGGGCATCGAGGACGCGATGGAACTGCTGGCCGCCCGCGGCTATGAACCGCACCTGGAGGAGGGTGCGGGGGAGGCGGGCCGAGGTGGCGTCGTCCGCATGCGCAACTGCCCGTTCCATGCGGTCGCCGAGCGCTTCCCGCCCCTGGTCTGCGGCATGAACCTCGCGCTGTTGGAAGGGCTGTTCGGCGTCGACGGGCCGGTTCGTGCCCGTATGGACGCCAAGCCGGGGGAGTGCTGCGTGGTGGTCGAAGCTTCTAAAAACAATGAGCATTGACATAGAAAAGGGGGCCGTGCTGGGATGAGGCCATGACCGAACCCGCGCACGCCGCCCACCTCGCCCAGTTCAACGTCGCCACACTCCTGCACCCCCTCGACGACCCGCGCATCGCGCCGTTCGTCGAGCTGCTCGATCCGGTCAACTCCGCCGCCGACGGAGCCCCCGGCTTCGTGTGGCGGCTCGTCGAGGAGGGGGAGGTCGACGCCACCGGTCTGCGTCCGGCGGGGGAGGGCGTCATCGTCAACCTGTCCGTTTGGGAGAGCAGGGAGGCCCTGTGGGACTTCGCCTACCGCAGCGGACACCTGGAGGCGATGCGGCGCCGCCGTGAGTGGTTCGACCGGCACGTCGAGGCGCACCTGGTGCTCTGGTGGATCCCCGCCGGCCGACTGCCCACCGTCGACGAGGCGCTGGAGCGGCTGGACGACCTCCGGGCGCACGGGCCCTCGCCGCGCGCCTTCACCTTCGCCTCCGCCTACACCGAGGCCGAAGCGGCCGAGGCGGACCGGGCGGCCGGGTCGGCCGGGCAACACCGGGCCCCGGTGTCCTCCGCACGGCCCTGAGAACCCTCCCGGGTCGCCCCCCGGCGCGCGGGGAACCACGATGGGAGGGTGATGACGATCCTGGTGGTCGGCGTGCCCGAGGGCGAGCAACTGGAGCTGCTGCGCTCGGGCATCCAGCGCAGCCCGCACTTCCGGGTCGTGTCGCACGCACACGATCCCGCCGTCGCCCTCGCGCACGCCCGCGTCCTACTGCCCGACATCACCGTCCTGTCCCTGCCGGCCGGGCTCGACAGCATCGATTCGGATCCGGCCGTCCTGCGCGTGTTCCGCGGGGTGCGGGATCTGGACCCGCCGAGCGGAGTGGTGCTGCGCACGGCCGCCGACCGGGTGCCCCGCGCGGTGTCCGGACTCACGGCCGAGGGGGCGGTCCACATCGTGCGCGAGGGGGACTTCGACGCCCTGATGCGGGCGCTGCGCACCATCGGGCTGCGGCGGGCCAGTTGCGACCCCGACGGTATGCCCTGACGGCGGGCCGACCGTCCTCCCGCCGGCCGGGCGCCGCCCGGGTGCCCCGCGTAGGGGAAGCCGAGCCCGATGCCGACCGCAGGACGCCGTACCGATGGGCTGGACGATCATTCTCTGCGTACGGTCCCTACGGGGCCTCGGCAGGGGCCGACACCCGCTGACATCCCATCGCACCTCGTGTCCGGCAGCGAGCGAGTCAACGGACAGGCCCCGCGCCGGTGCCGCTCGAAGGCCTGGTGGCGGCCGCGCTGAGGCAGCCGCGGCCGACCGCCCGCCCCGGTCCACCCGGCCGTCCGCGCCCCGGCGGACGGCCGGAGCCCGGACGGCAGGTCCCCGCTCCGGGCTCCAGGCCCCGAGCCGTGGGCTGCTGTCCCGGCGCGCGCGGCTCGCGTGACGCCGGGCGGACGCGTCAGGAGGTGATCAGCGCCTCCAGAGCCGGGACCGTCGCGGCCGGCGTCGGCAGAGCGGCGTTCTCCGCGCGCAGGCGGTCGGCGGCCTCCCGCAGGGCCGGGTCGGAGAGGAGTCGGGTGAGGAGAGCGGTGTCGACGTCGTCGGAGGCGGAGCGTAGGGCGGCCCCGGTCGCGGTGAGGGCGTCGGCGTTGGTGAAGTGGTCGGCGCCCTGGGGGAGCAGCAGCTGGGGCAGGCCGGCCTGGAGGGCGGTGAGCAGGGTGCCGGACCCGCCGTGGTGGATCAGGGCGTCGGACGTGGTCAGCAGTTCGGCGAGCGGGACCCAGGGCAGTGGGCGGACGTTGTCCGGGAGGGTGCCGAGCGGTGCGAGGTCGGCATCGCCCACGGCGAGCAGGAACTCCGCGTCCACCGACGCGGCGGCCTCGACCAGGCGGACGATGGCCCGGACCCCGTCCAGCTCGCTGAGCACCGTGCCCAGGGTGACGGCCACGCGCGGGCGGGGACCGCGGCGGAGCAGCCCGGCGGGGACGAAGCCGCCGCCGTTGTACGGGACGTAGCGCATGCGCAGACCGCCGGGGTCGCCTCCCAGGGAGGCGGGGACGATGTTCAGTGCGGTGGACCGGGCGGGGCCCTCCACCCCGTACGCCTCGTACGTCTCGGTGAAGTGGGCGGCGAGCCGGCCGACCATGTCGTGGCCGGAGGTGACACCGAAGTTCTGGATCACCGAAGGGATCTTGAGCTTGGCCGCGACCAGCGGTGCCGAGGCTTGGAAGGAGTCGTAGACGAGCAGGTCGGCGCCCCAGCCCTCGGCGACCTCCAGAAGACCGTCCACGGTCGGACGGGAGAGGAACGCGAAGCCGCGGGCCGCACGGTCGAGGATCTGGTCGGAGGTCAGGTCGGTGGTGACGTAACGGACTTCCTCCCCCATGGCCTGCTCGAAAACGTCCTGAAGGGTGCGGCCGTCGCCTATCTCGACCACCGGAAAACCTGTCTGGCGCAGCTGCTGAAGCGGCTGCGAGCCGGCGAACAGTACGTCGTGTCCGGCGCCGCGTAAGGCCTGTGCGGTCGGGACCATGGGAAAGAGGTGTCCGGCCGAGGCCGGGCCGGTGAAGAGGATGCGCACGATTTCTCCTTGACCATGTGAGCCGGTCGGGGACGGGCGGTGCGGGCCCGCCCCCGGTTCCATCCGGATGAACTGACGGCAACAGAGGGGGTATTCCCCCAGCAGGATCGAAAACCGGACATTCCGGCCCGGGTTCGGGGCTCCGTCGCCCCGCCCGCCCGGAACTCCCGCGCGCCCTCCCCGCCGAGCGGCTCACGAGGGCTCTCGCGCGGGGAGCGACCGCGCCGACACCCCGCGGGCTCGACCGCCCCGGGGCGGTCCTTTCCGGACGTTCTTACGGTTCGGCGCCCGCTCCGTGACCGTGCTCCGCCGTTCGGGGCATGCGCACCGATGGCTGCGACCGCAGACCGTGTGACGCACCAGCGAACAGGAAGGAACGGCCATGCTGATAACGGTCACCCGCTCCGGAGGCTTCGCCGGGGGCCTGGAGAAGCTCAGCGCGCTCGACACCTCCGGACGTCCTGACGCGGCGGACCTGGAGGAGCTGGCCCAACGGGCCGTCGCTCCCGTGCCCGACGGCTATCGCTACCGGATCACCGTCGACGATGAGGTGCTCGACCTGCAGGACCCCTGCCTGTCGGAGGCTCAGCGGACGCTGATCCGTACGGTCCTCGGCACCGGCGCCTGACCGTCCTGCGAAGGCGCGAAGGCGGCGAGGGCGGCGAGGGCCGGGCGCCGCGCCGCGGGCGCCGTTCGATGGTCCGCCTGGTGACGGGGGCGCGGGTGCGGCGGGGCTCGGGCGCCCTGCCGCACCCGGACGGATCGCCCGCCGTGCCGGTGACCGCCCGCCGCCCTACGCTCGGGGCATGCCACGCCGCCCGATGCGCATGTCCGACGCGGCCAAGGCCGCCCTGGCCACCGCCCTGAAGAAGCTGCGGACCGACCTGCAGGCTCCCTCGGGCTTTCCCGCACCCGTGCTCGCGGCGGCCGAAGCGGCTGCCCGGGCGCCCCGGCTCCCCGACAGGGACGCCACCGACCTGCCGCTCTTCACGATCGACCCGCCCGACGCGAAGGACCTCGACCAGGCCATGTACCTGGAGAGGCGGCCCGGCGGCGGCTTCCGCGTCCACTACGCCATCGCCGACGTGGCCGCCTTCGTCACCGCCGGAGATGCCCTGGACGACGAGGCCCGCAGGCGGATCGTCACCCTGTACTTCCCCGACGGTAAGGTGCCGCTGCACCCGCCCGTACTCTCCGAGGGCGCGGCCAGCCTGCTGCCGGACCAGGACGTCCCCGCCCTGCTGTGGCAGCACGACCTCGACGCCCACGGCGAGCTGACCGGGTCGAGCGTGAGCCGTGCCCTGGTGCGCAGCAGAGCCAGACTGGACTACGCGGGCGTGCAGCGGGCCGTCGACTCGGGCACCGCCGAGGAGCCGCTCGCCCTGCTGCGCGAGATCGGCACCTTGCGCGAGGCGGTCGAGGCCGAGCGGGGCGGCATCTCGCTCAGGCTGCCGGACCAGGAGGTGACCTTCGAGGACGGTTCCTTCCGGCTGGGTTACCGGGCCGCGCTGCCCGTGGACGGCTGGAACGAACAGATCTCCCTCATGACCGGGATGGCCGCGGCCCGGATGATGCTCGACGGCGGCCCCGGCATCCTGCGGACGCAGGACCGGGCCCCGACCCACGAAGTCACCCGATTGCACCGCATCGCCCAGGGCCTGGGCATCGGCTGGCCGCACCACGTCTCGTACGCCGAGCTGATCCGCTCCCTCGATCCGCACGACCGGAAACACGCGGCGTTCCTCCACGAGGCGGCCGGCGCCCTGCTCCTGAAATCGGTCTACACGTCCTTCCCCGACCATGACCACGTCCCCGCACAGACGGTCCACGCGGCGATCGCGGCACCGTACACCCACTGCACGGCACCGCTGCGCCGCCTGGTCGACCGGTACGCCGGCGAAATCTGCGTGGCCGCGACGGCGGGCCGCGCGGCGCCCGAGTGGGTGCTGGCGGCCTTGGGCGACCTGCCCAGCCGGATGGAGAAGGCGAAAGGGAACGCCGTCGACCGGCAGTCCGTGGACCTGGTCGAGGCGGCGCTGCTGATGGACCGGGTGGGCGGCACCTTCGACGCCGTGATCATCGATACGGACGCGGAACTCGCACAGCCGAACCCGCGGGAGGGGCAGGCCCAGTTGGCGGAGCCCGCCGTGCTGGGCAGAGTCACCTCGGATGCCGCCGACCTCGAGCTCGGGGCCGGTGTCCGGGTCAGGCTGGAGCGGGCCGATCCCGCCTTCCCCGACAGGAACCGACGGGTCCTCTTCAGCCTGGTGCACGCACGGGGGTGACCGTTCCTCGGGTGCCGGTCCACGCGCCCCCATCTCCGCCTTGGCGCCTCCGTCACGCCCGGCCTCCGCTCGCGAGCAGCCCGGGTTCGAAACGAGTGACCATACTGGCACCGCTTTTGACCTGCGATGTTGCCGAATTCAAGTCAATGTGACGTCGACATGGCTCGATGTGGCGCCATGGATGGGCCGTCATGGCGCCAAGGGTGGTGCGCCCGTCTGCTCCGCGGATGTCGGCGCGCTGTCGAGGGCGGGCTGTCGAAGGGGTCGGGTCATGGAGGCGGTGCAGAGTCGGCGGCAGGCGGCGCGTCCCGGCGTCGTCACCGCCTTCGCCCGCTTCGTCCTGTGTGGCGGCGGGGTGGGAGTCGCCTCCAGCTTCGCCGTGGGCGCCCTGGTCGCCCGGCTTCCTTGGGCTCTCGCCAATGCCCTGATCGCCGCGGTTTCCACGCTCCTCGCCACCGAGCTCCATGCCCGCTTCACCTTCGGCGCGGGCTGTCGCGCGAGCCGCCGTCAGCACGCGCAATCGGCCGGTTCCGCCGTCGCGGCGTACGTGATGACCTGCATGGCGATGCTGGGTCTGCGGCAGCTGGTGGCGGCTCCCGATCCGCTGCTGGAGCAGGTCGTCTACCTGTCGGCCTCGGCGCTCGCCGGTGTCGCACGGTTCGCGCTGCTCCGCCTCGTCGTCCACGCGCGGGGCCACGCGCAGGCCGCGGGAGCCTCCCGTGGCGCCGGATGCCTGCCCGCCGCCGTGGCCCGGGCTGCGGCGGGCGCGAAGTCCGCGGAGCTCTGCCGGGCCGCCTGACCGTGCGGTGTGGTGGTGGGGGAGGGGCTGTGTGGGGGTCGGCGGTGTGGAGCGAGGTCCCCGGTCGCGCGGGGGGTGGCTGAGCGCGCCATCCAATCGGTCCGCGCGGCAGCGCACTTGTTAAACGGACTGACGGTCCATATGCTTCGAATCATGCGGACTGCCGGTCCGTTTACTTCGGCTGCCGCGTTCGCGCGAGCCGCCGGGCGTCGCTGCCACCCCGAGCGGAAACGGAAGCCTCGAACATGACCAACTCCATGACGGCCGAGGAGCTGTATCGCCACGGCCTGCGCCTGCTGCTGGCGAAGGACATCACAGCCTGGGTCGACCTGTGGCACACCGACGGTGTACTCGAATTCCCCTTCGCCCCCGAAGGCTGGCCGCGGCGCCTTGAGGGCAAGGCCGCGATCGGCGACTACATGCGCCACTACCCCGATCACGTGGACCTGCACGACTTCCCCGAGGTGACGATCCATCAAACCACCGTCGCCGAAACGGTCGTGGCCGAGATGCGCGGCGTCGGCAGGCTGGTGCGGACCGACACCCCCTACGACATGGGCTACATCGCCGTGGTCACGGTCGCGGACGGTCTCATCGCCTCCTACCGCGACTACTGGAACCCCCTCGCCGCGTCCCTGCCCGGCGCCGACTTCACCGGAGCGAACCGATGACGACCGCCCACGCCACCCTGGTCATCGGGGCCACCGGTACTACCGGCCGTCGCGTCACCGCCCGGCTGGCTGCCAAGGGCCGTCGCGTCAAGACGGCCGGCCGGACCGCCACTGCGCTGCCCGGCGCGGAGGCTGTCCGCTTCGACTGGCACGAACCCGCGACCTGGGCCGGGGCCCTGGGCGGCGTGGATCGGGTGTACCTCGTCCCGCCCACCGGCTCCCCGGACCCGGCCGCGGTCATGCTGCCCTTCCTCCGTCAAGCTCGCGCAGCAGGGGTACTCCGTGCGGTGCTGTTGAGCTCGTCGGCGATTCCTGCGGGCGGTCCGGCGGCCGGCCGGGTCCACGAGCAGATGCCGGGCCTCTTCGAGGAGTGGGCGGTGCTGCGGCCCTCCTGGTTCATGCAGAACTTCGCCGGCTCCGCCCCTCACGCACGCACCATCCGCGAGGAGGGCGCCATCTTCACGGCCTCGGGCGACGGCCGCGTCGGATTCGTCGACGCCGAGGACATCGCGGCCGTGGCCGTACACGCCCTGACCACAGAACAGGCCCCCGACACCGACCTGATTCTCACCGGACCGCAGGCGCTGAGCTATTCCGATGCCGCCGCGATCATCGCCGAGGTCACCGGCCGCCCCGTCGTGCACCGGCAGTTGACGTTCGAGGAACTGCGCGACCGCTGGGCGGCCGCGATCCCGCTGGAGTTCGCCACCATGCTGGCGGCCATGGACCGCGCCATCGCCGACGGCGCCGAGGACCGCACCTCGGACACCGTCGAGCTCCTGACCGGACGCCCTCCGGGTACCCTTCGCGCCTTCGTCGAACGGGAGGTCCGGGCGGCCGCCGGCCACTGACAGGGACCGGGCACATATCATTCCGGGGGCCGGAGAGGCCGCAGACCGAGGAGGACCCGTGGCCCGACGAGCAGAGCGCACGGAGCGCACGGAGCGCACGGAGCGCGCGGATGCCCAGCGCAACCGGGAAGCGGTCCTGGCGGCGGCGGACACTCTCTTCGCGACCAGCACCAGCCCCCACGGCGTGTCGATGGACGACATCGCCGCAGCCGCCGGTGTGGGCAAGGGCACCCTCTTCCGTCGTTTCGGCGACCGCGCCGGCCTGATCGCCGCGGTGATTACCTCCCGCCTCGAACCCCTTCAGCGCACGGTGCGGGAGGTGCAGGAGGCTGCGGGATCCTCGCCGCGGCAGCGGGTCGCGGACCTGCTCGACGCCTCGCTGAACTTCAAGATCGAGAACCGGAACCTGATGTCGGCGGCGGAAGAGGCCGGAATCAGCAGCCCGTACCGGGCCGAGCACTACGGCTGGTGGCACGCAACCCTGCGGACGGAGCTCGAGCGGGTGCCTGGAGTCCACGCACCGGACTTCACCGCCCACGCCCTGCTGGCCGCCCTTCGCGCCGACCTCGTTGCGCACCTGATCGACGAGGAGGGGATGACCCCGGAAGACGTGCGCTCCTGCCTCGCCGGCCACCTCGCCGACGTCCTCGGACCCGCGTGATCCGGATCCTTCCACTGATCCGTGGGTGAACGGGCGGTCACGACGGACCACCCCCGCCGGAAGGAACGCGGGCGTGACCCCCTCTCCCGTACGCGCGCCCCTCGGCCCCCGCCACGATGCGCCGCTCGATGGACCGTGCCGCTCCGGGGCGCGGGAGGTCTTCGAACGGCGTGTGAACGAAAAGGTCATGGGGTCTTCCGCGGGGCAAGCGGGTGGCCGGAGGGCGCCCTGGGCAAGGTTCTTCCCGCGACACAAGTCAACGGCGGCCGTGGTCAGCACTGCATAGGCTCCCTCCATGCCAAGTTCAGAACTGCAGCGGATCAACGCCTTCGTATCCGCCTTCGCCCGTCGGCAGGCCACGCGCGTCGTCGACCTCCCCGGCGGCTTCGCTGTATATGACGACGCCTTCTTCCATTCCCGCGCGAACAACCAGGTGATCATCGATACGGCCGTCGACCCGGAGGCGCTGCCCACTATCGCGGAGGAAGCACTGGGCCATCTGCCACACCGACTGATCTCCGTCCTTGACAACGAAGCAGGACTGGCGTGTGCAGAGCCGCTGACCCAGGCTGGGTACGCCCACTCCATCTATGCGGTCATGCTGCACGAAGGCCCAGTGCCGGCTGGCGGACCCGCGGATGAGGCAGACCTCGATGTGCTACGTGATCCACTTACCCGGCGATGGCGGGGCCTCCTTCCGGACGTCGACAACGAGGTCATACGCCACCTTGTCGACCGACGCGAAGCTCGCCGGCGCGGGGCGGACATCGTTCGCTTCATCAGTGCCCGCACAGAGGAAGGCGAGGTCGCCTCATGGGCTGACCTCTATGCGGATCCGGTCACTGGCACAGCCCAGATCGAGGACCTGATCACCTCAGAGGACCATCTCAGGCGCGGTTACGCCGACGCCGTCCTGACCGTCGCCCTGCGCATGGCTGCCGATGAGGGCTGCAGTACCCGGTTCCTGACCGCCGATGCGTCAGACTGGCCGCGCCAGTGGTACGAGCGTCGCGGCTTCTCCACCATCGGCCACGCGCACTGCTTCGAACGCGGCTGATTGGAACGTAGCGGTGGCGTGCCGACGATCCTCTCAGCCGGCACTGACAACGGCCGTACGAGGCGGCGGCCGCGTTGGTTCAGTGCTCTGGCCAAGTCCCGGCTGACCTCCCTCGCGGCATCGAGATCGGACTGGGGCCTCCTCCCACGCGGATGTCAGTTCAACGTTGTGCCGCTCCAGCCTCGTGATCTTCCGCTGGAACTCGTCGACGTCGGTCGGGGCTCCGGGCCCTGATACCTGCTATGCCCTGTGCTCCCAGCGTGTGCGACTGCCGTTTCTCCAGCTGCTCAACACGGGCGGATAAGCGGGTCTTGCGGGCCCGGGCGTTGGCGAGGCCGGCCTGGAGCGAGGGCGCTGACCGGCGAGCCGCTGGCCGGGTCCTTGGCTGCCGGTTCGAATGCGGCGGCGTGAACGATTCCTCCCGCCGGACGCGGCCTCAGGCCGCCTCTCCGGGTGTGCGCCCGTCGTGGCCCCGATGCCCGCGGTGCGGTCCCGTCGGCGAGCCCGGCCGACCGGCCCGTCCCCAGGGCGTCCCGTCGAGGACTGCCCCATATATCCATTTTTGCTCCATTTCCCGGTGAGGCAACGGGGAGTGACTCCCGTCACTTCCAGTGACGAATGGGACATGGTTTCCGAGGGGCGGGGCAGGCGCGCCCGAGCAGCACCACCGCGGGAAGGCCGCGGTGGCCGGAATCGGAGGTACAGCGCGTCGTGTCCGAGCAGCCGACCATCCACATCGCCGGGACCTGGCGTTCCGCCGTGTCAGGAGCCACCCGAGAGGTCCTCGACCCGGCGGACGCCACGGTCCTCGCCGTCGTCTCCGAGGGCGGCACCGCAGACACCGACGCGGCCGTCAGCGCCGCCCGCGCGGCCTTCGACGGAGGGGAGTGGCCCCAGACCCCCGTCCTGGAGCGGGCCGCGCTCCTGCGGCGCACCGCAGACCTGCTCCAGCGCGACCGCGAACGCCTCGCCCTGCTGGAGAGCCGTGACGCGGGCAAGACCCTGGAAGAGGGACGCGTGGACGTGGACTGCGTCGCCGACGCCTTCCGCTACTTCGCCGACCTCGTCGCCGGCGAGAGCGCCGGCCGCGTCGTCGACGCCGGCACCCCCGACGTCCACAGCGTCGTCGTCCACGAGCCCGTCGGGGTCTGCGCCCTGATCACCCCGTGGAACTACCCGCTCCTCCAGGCCTCCTGGAAGATCGCCCCCGCCCTCGCCGCGGGCAACACCTTCGTGCTCAAGCCCAGCGAGATCACGCCGCTGTCCACGGTGGCCCTCATCGACCTGCTGGCCCAGGCCGGTCTGCCGGCCGGCGTCGCGAACCTGGTCACCGGCCCCGGAGACCCGGTCGGCGCCCGTCTGAGCACACACCCCGGCGTCGACCTCGTCTCCTTCACCGGCGGCCTCACCAGCGGTACGAAGGTCATGCGCGCGGCCGCCGACTCCGTCAAGAAGGTCGCCCTCGAACTCGGCGGCAAGAATCCGAACGTCGTCTTCGCCGACGCCTGCGCCACCGAGGACGGCTTCGACACCGCCGTCGACCAAGCCCTCAACGCTGCCTTCATGCACAGCGGCCAGGTCTGCTCCGCGGGATCCCGGCTCATCGTCGAAGAGGGCGTCGCCGAGCGCTTCGTCACCGAACTCGCCCGCAGGGCCGACCGGATCCGCCTCGGCCGAGGCACCGACCCTGGCGTGGAGTGCGGGCCGATGGTCTCCGCCGCCCAGCGCGAACGAACCGAGGAGTACGTGGCCTCAGCCCTCGCCGAGGGCGCAGTGCTCCGGTGCGGCGGCGAACGTCCCGACGGGCCCGGCTACTTCTACCGGCCGACCGTACTCGACCGCTGCCACCGCGGAATGCGCGTCGTACGGGAGGAGGTCTTCGGACCCGTCCTGACCGTCGAGACCTTCCACACCGAGGCCGAGGCCGTCGCACTCGCCAACGACACCGAATTCGGCCTCGCGGGCGCCGTCTGGACCTCCGACCCGGGCCGCGGTCGCCGTGTGGCGGGCCTGCTCCGCCACGGCACCGTCTGGATCAACGACTTCCACCCCTACCTCCCGCAAGCGGAGTGGGGCGGCTTCGGCAAGTCCGGCACCGGACGGGAACTGGGCCCCTCGGGCCTGGCCGAGTACCGCGAGACCAAGCACGTGTACCAGAACCTCGCCCCGCGCCCCGTGCGCTGGTTCGCGGGCTGAAGGAGGAGCACAACCATGACCACCCCCACACCCGTCCCCACCCCCACGGCACCCGAGCCCGAGCACGAGTACGACTACGTCGTCGTCGGCGGCGGCACCGCCGGCTCGGTGATCGCCTCCCGCCTGACCGAGGACCCGGACGTGACCGTGGCCGTCATCGAGGGCGGCCCCAGCGACGTCGACCGCCCCGACGTGCTCACCCTGCGCCGCTGGATGGGCCTGCTCGGCGGAGACCTCGACTACGACTACCCCACCACCGAGCAGCCCCGCGGCAACTCGCACATCCGCCACAGCCGCGCCCGCGTTCTCGGCGGCTGCTCCTCGCACAACACCCTGATCTCCTTCAAGCCGCTCCCCTCCGACTGGGACGAGTGGGCGGAGGCGGGTGCCGAGGGCTGGCACGCGGCCGCCATGGACCCGTACTTCGACAAGCTCCTCAACAACATCGTTCCGGTGGCGGAGAAGGACCGCAACGCCATCGCACGCGACTTCGTCGACTCCGCGCAGACCGCCCTGGGCGTCCCGCACGTCGAGGGCTTCAACCGCAAGCCCTTCCACGAGGGCGTCGGCTTCTTCGACCTCGCCTACCACCCCGAGGACAACAAGCGGTCCTCCGCCTCGGTGGCCTACCTCCACCCCGTCATGGACGAACGCCCTAACCTCCACATCCTCCTGGAGACCTGGGCCCACCGCCTCGAAATCGACGGCACCCGGGCGCGCGGAGTCCGCGTACGCGCCTCGGACGGCACGGAGTCCCTGGTCACCGCACGCCGAGAGGTACTCGTGTGTGCCGGAGCCGTGGACACCCCGCGGCTGCTGCTGCACTCCGGCATTGGCCCGCGCGCGGACCTGGAAGCCCTCGGGATCCCACCGGTGCACGACCTGCCCGGGGTCGGGGAGAACCTGCTCGACCACCCCGAATCGGTGATCGTATGGGAGACCGACGGCCCCCTGCCCGAGAACTCCGCGATGGACAGCGACGCGGGCCTGTTCGTCCGCCGCGACCCCGCATCGGCCGGGCCCGACCTGATGTTCCACTTCTACCAGGTCCCCTTCACCGACAACCCCGAGCGCATCGGCTACCAGCGCCCCGCGCACGGAGTCTCGATGACCCCGAACATCCCCAAGCCGCGCAGCCGCGGCAGGCTCTACCTGACCAGCGCGGACCCCGAGGTGAAACCGGCCCTGGACTTCCGCTACTTCACGGACGAGGACGACTACGACGGCCAGACCCTGGTCGACGGCATCAAGCTCGCCCGGAAGATCGCCGCGACCGAGCCGCTCGCCGGCTGGCTGGGACGCGAAGTGTGTCCCGGCCCGGAGATCACCGGCGACGAGGAGCTGAGCGCCTACGCCCGCTCCGTCGCGCACACCGTCTATCACCCAGCCGGCACGTGCCGGATGGGCGCCGCCGACGACCCCGCGGCCGTCGTGGGACCGGACCTCAAGGTCCGCGGGCTCCAGGGCATCCGCATCGCGGACGCCTCCGTCTTCCCGACGATGCCCGCGGTCAACCCGATGATCGGAGTGCTCATGGTCGGAGAGAAGGCAGCCGAGCTGGTGGCCCGGGAGGGTGACGCCCGATGAACACCGCCCCCGCCACCGCCCCCGCGCCCGCCACCCCCACCACCGCGCCCGCCGACGGCCCCGCCGGGTCCTCCGTCTTCTCCGTGGAAGGCCTCTGGAAGGTCTTCGGCCCCGACAAGGCCGCCGCGAAGATCCCCGGCTCCGCCGCCGCCGACCTGCCCGCCGCCGAACTGCGCGAGCGCACCGGCTGCACCGCCGCCGTCCGCGACGTCACCTTCGACGTCCGCAAGGGCGAGGTCTTCGTCGTGATGGGTCTGTCCGGATCCGGCAAGTCCACCCTCGTGCGCTGCCTCACCCGGCTCATCGAGCCGACCGCCGGCAGCCTGGCCATCGACGGCGAGGACGTCCTGGCCATGGACACCGCCCGGCTGCGCGCACTGCGCCGCCACCGCGCGGCCATGGTCTTCCAGCATTTCGGTCTGCTCCCGCACCGCACCGTCCTCGACAACGTGGCGTACGGACTGGAGATCCAGGGCGTCGCACGCGGCGACCGCCGGGCCAAGGCCGCCGAACTCCTCGCCAAGGTCGGCCTGGACGGCCTGCAGGACCGGCGCCCCGGCCAGCTCTCGGGCGGCCAGCAGCAGCGCGTCGGCCTGGCCCGCGCCCTGGCCGCCGACCCCGAAGTGCTTTTGTTCGACGAGCCGTTCAGCGCCCTCGACCCCCTCATCCGGCGCGAGATGCAGGATGAGGTGGCCCGCCTCCACCACGACGAGGGCCGCACGATGGTCTTCATCACCCACGACCTCACCGAGGCCCTGCGCCTGGGAGACCGGATCGCGCTGATGCGCGACGGCCGCATCGTCCAGCTCGGCACGCCCGAGGAGATCGTCGGCTCACCGGCCGACGACTACGTACGGGACTTCGTCCGCGACGTCCCGCGCGAACAGGTGCTCACCGTCCGCGCTGCGATGCGCCCCGCCGCCGCCGGGGAGAGCGAACAGGGGCCCGCACTGGACCCCGCCACCACCGTGGCCGAGGCCATCCAGACCGTCGCCCGCGGCGGCGGTCCGGCCCGCGTCGTCGACGGCGGCCGCTGCCTGGGCGTCGTGGACGACGCCGGGCTGCTTGCCGTCGTGGCCGGCCTCCCGGACCCGACCGGACGGGGGGTGGCGGCATGACCTGCCCCGAACGCCCCCCGACCCTTGTCCCCGACCCCCGGAGGTGGTGCGCATGACCGCGACCCCGACCCCGACCCCGACCCATGCGCCGGCCGGCTCCCGTGCGGCGCTGCCCGCGCAGGCCCGACCGTCCTCCGTCCGGCCCGCGGCGGCCCGGCCGGCTTCCTCCACGGCCGCGCCCACCGCTCAGGACAGTCCCCGCAGAGGCCCGCGCGGCCCGCTCGCGAGCCGCGCTTTCCTCGTCCCGATGGGCGTCGCCCTGGTGCTCCTGGTCCCGCTCGCCGTGGCCTTCCCGGGTTCCGGCAGCTGGCCCCCGGCCCTCGCCGCCGACCTCTCGGGCCCGCTCGGACGCGCCGGTGACTGGATCATCGACCACCGCGACAGCCACCCGCTGTTCCTCTACTTCTTCGGCCACGTCAGCAACGCGGTCGTGGTGTGCGTCCGCGCCGTGTACGTCCTCCTGCTGGCCGCCGGATGGACCGGGGTCACCGCCCTGGCCGCCCTGGTCGCCTGGCGCCTCGCGGGCGTCCGCCTCGCGCTGACCTGCGCCGCCGCCTTCGCCGCCTGCGGACTGCTCGGCATGTGGGTGCCGACCATGCAGACCCTCGCCCTGATGGTCGTCGCCGTCGCCGCCTCCGTCGCCATCGGCGCCGTCCTGGGCCTCGCCGCGGGGCTCTCCCGGCGCGCCGACCGGTTGCTGCGCCCCGTGCTCGACACCATGCAGATCCTGCCGGCCTTCGCGTACCTGCTGCCGATGGTGCTGGTCTTCGGCATCGGCGTGCCCGCCGCCGTCCTCGCCACCGTCGTCTACGCCGCCCCGCCGATGGCCCGCCTCACCGCCCTCGGCCTGCGCGAGGCCGACGCGGGCGTCATGGAAGCGACCGCCTCGCTCGGCGCCACCGGCCGCCAGCGGCTGCTGACCGCCCGCCTCCCGCTCGCCCGTCGACAGCTCCTGCTCGGCGTCAACCAGGCCATCATGACGGGCCTGTCCATGGCCGTCATCGCCTCGGTGATCGGCGCGGGCGGCCTCGGCGACCGCGTCTACCAGGCCCTCGCCTCCGTCGACGTCGGCGCCGCCCTCACCGCCGGCATTCCGATCGTCCTGCTCGCCGTGGTCCTGGACCGCACCGCCGATGCCGCGGGCCGCCGACTCGGCGCCCACACCGTACCGGCCGGCGAACAGTCACTGTTGCGACGGGTGTTCGCCGGCGGGTACGGCCGCCTGCTCACCCTCCTCGCGGCGGTCGCCGCCGCCGTCGCCGGCCGGATGGCCGGCACCACCGTATGGCCCGACTCCTGGACCGTCTCCCTGGCCGATCCGGTGAACTCGGCCGTCGCCTGGATGACCGACCACCTCTACTCCGGCGTACCCGTCGTCGGCGGCACCGCCGACTGGGCCGCCCGGTTCACCGGCTGGATACTCGACCCGCTGCGCAGCGGGCTCCAGGCCGCCCCCTGGTGGCTGCTCCTGCTCCTGGCCGGTGCGCTCGCCCTGCGCGTGGGCACCTGGCGCACCGCACTGACCGCGGTCCTCGCCCTTGCCACCGTCGGCGTGCTCGGTGTGTGGGAAGCCTCCCTGGACACGCTGTCCCAGGTCCTGGCCGCCGTGGCCGTCACGCTCGTCCTCGGCTTCGCGATCGCTGTGGGAGCCGCCCGCAGCGCCAGGGCGGAGCGGCTGCTGCGGCCCGTCCTCGACGCGTGCCAGACCCTGCCGCAGTTCGTGTACCTCATCCCCGTGGTCGCGCTCTTCGGCGTCGGCCGCGCCCCGGCCGCCGCCGCCGCGATCGTGTACGCGCTGCCCGCAGTCGTCCGGATCACCGTGCAGGGCCTGCGCGACGTGGACCCGGCCGCCGTGGAATCCGCCCGCTCGCTCGGCGCGACCCGCTCCCAGCTGCTGCGCCAGGTCCAGCTGCCGCTCGCCCGCCCCGCACTGCTGCTCGCCGTCAATCAGGCCGTGGTACTGGTCCTCGCCGTCGTCATCATCGGCGGCCTCGTCGGCGGCGGCGCCCTCGGCTACGACGTCGTCCTCGGCCTCGCCCAGGGCGACCTCGCCACCGGCCTGGTGGCCGGCGCCGCGATCGTCTGCCTCGGCCTGTTCCTCGACCGTGTCACCCAGCCCGCGAAGGAGGCCTGACATGCGCGACACCCACCCCCTGCGCCCCTTGCGCCATCTGCGCCGCCGGAACGGCGTGGCCGTCCTCGCCGCTGCGACCGGACTCGCCGTCCTCACCGGCTGCGGGGCCGCCGACATGACCCGCCAGTCCTCCCCGTACGCCGCCGCGCAGGGCGCCAAGACGGTCACCCTCTCCGTTCAGTCGTGGGTCGGCGCCCAGGCGAACACCGCCGTCGCCGCCTACCTCCTCGAACACGAGCTGGGCTACCGCGTGGACACCGTCCAGGTCGACGAGGTGCCCGCCTGGGACGCCCTCAGCCAGGGGCGCGTCGACGCGATCCTGGAGGACTGGGGCCACCCCGAGCAGGAAAAGCGGTACGTGGAGGGGAAGAAGACCGTCACCCGCGGCGGCGACCTGGGAGTGACGGGCCACATCGGCTGGTTCGTCCCCACGTACTTCGCCGAGGCGCATCCCGACGTCACCGACTGGAAGAACCTCGACACGTACGCGGACCAGCTACGCACCCCAGAGAGCCGCGGCAGGGGGCAGCTGATGGACGGCTCGCCGTCCTACGTCACGAACGACAAGGCGTTGGTGAAGAATCTGGGCCTGAACTACGAGGTGGTCTTCGCCGGATCCGAGGCTGCCCAGATCACGCAGATCAAGCAGTTCGCCAAGGAGCGCAAGCCCTTCCTCACTTACTGGTACGAGCCGCAGTGGCTCTTCGATCGGGTCCCGATGACCGAGGTGAAGCTGCCCGAGTACACCGAGGGCTGCGCGGACGACCCGGAGAAGGTGGCCTGCGCCTACCCGCACACGCCGCTGCAGAAGTACCTCAACACGCGGTTCGCCCGGTCGGGCGGTGAAGCGGCCGACTTCCTGAAGAAGTTCCGCTGGACGAAGGCCCAGCAGAACGAGGTGTCGCTGATGATCGCCGAGGAGAAGCTGTCACCGCAGCAGGCGGCGAAGAAGTGGGTCGAACGCAACGCATCCGTCTGGAAGCCCTGGCTGGCCTGACGGCCCTGTCGGCCCCAACGGCTCCGTGTCCTCCCGCCCCGCCCCCCGACGGGCATAGGACGAGGACGCGGGGCCCGTGCTCGCGTTGACGACAGGCCGTCCTCCGACACCGAAGGCGTGCCGTGGCGGAGGCCGGAGCCCGACGGAACGAGCCGGCGCCGGTCCGGGTCGCCCGCTCCACCGGGGGCGACGAGCCGTCCGTGACGTCCGGCGCTGCGCCAACCCGGCAACGTCTCGCGGACCTGCCCCGCGGACACCCGGGGAAGGACCGGGCGCGACGTACGGTCGAGCGACCGGCCGGGCTCGGCCGGCCCGCCCCGACGACGTGACCGGAACAGGAGCAGCCGTTGCTTCTCTACGCCCAGATCCCCGCGCGGCGGAACCGCCAGATCCTTGCGGACCTGATCGCGCTGCTGCTGATCGCCGCCGCGGTGAGATTCGCCCTCGCCGTGCACGGCGCGATCATGCAGCTGGCCGAGCCGGGACGGAAGGTGGAGAGCTCCGGCGACAGCCTGGCCGCCGCCCTCGACGACGCCGGGGAGACGGCCTCGCGGGTACCGCTCGTCGGTGACCTCCTCAAGACGCCGTTCCGGGCCGCGGCCGACGCCGGCAGCGGGCTCGCCGACGCAGGACAGTCACTCCAGGACATCGTCGGCCAAGTGGCGTTCCTGGCCGCACTCGGCCTGATCGTCCTCCCCGTCGCCCTCGTGCTCCTGCTGTGGCTTCCGCTCCGACTGCGCTGGATCCGTCGCAGCGCCACCATGCGCCGCCTGCGCGACGCCCCCGGAGGCGCGGACCTGCTCGCGCTGCGGGCCCTCACCGGACCTCCGGCCGAGCTCGCGGCGGTCCCCGCCCCGCCGGGCGGCCTCGCCGATGCCTGGCGCCGCGGCGACCGGGGGGTCATTTCCGCCCTGTCTGAAATCGCCCTCAGGCGAGCGGGCCTGCGGCCGTGACGGCGGTCTGGAAGGATCAAGGGCGACGGTGCCCTTGATCGCTGTTCCCCGGCCGTCGGGGCGGTGCAGGGTCAAGGGTGGGAAGCGGTGCGAAGGTCGCATCCACCGCACCATGCGAGGGCTGAGGAGGAACCGATGAGCGTGGCCGACGGGGGGCGGCAGTGGCCGGACGAGGTCAGCGTCGAGAACGCGAGGGCGACGCTGCTGCAGCTCCTTGCGCGGGCGGGAGTCCCGTCCGATGACGCCCGGCAGCTGCTCGGGCTTCTGGAAGCGGGCGCCCTGGCTCTCGCGCACGACGAGCTGAGCGCCGCTCACCGCGCTGCTGAGGAGAAGGGCGGGGAGGGGGTCGGCGCCCGAGCCGTCCTGGCGGATCTCGGCGCCGTCGCCGAGCGGACCCTGGTACGGGCCGTCGGCGCGGCAGGACAGCAGGGACCGGCGGGGGAGCACCCCAGAGCCAGACGCATGGAGGTGGAACGGGCCCGCGTGGCCGTCACCCCTTTGTACTTGTCGTTCACCGAGGTCTCGGAGCTGGATCCCGAGGTGACGGACGAGGTCCTCGCCGCGGTCCTCGGCACGATGAGCCCCCGGCAGCGGGCCGGGTACGCCGGCCGGCTGACGGAGTTCGCGACCCGCCACAAGGACCGGCTGGAGCGGATGTTCGCCGGTTATGGACCGGGCAGCGCCATCAGCGTGCACGGCCGCTATTCGCTCCTCCACTCCGCCACGAGCATCGCCGTGCTGGAGCGGCTCGCCGCCGCACCGCGCGAACTGCGCGAGGAGTGGGACGCCGTCGAGCTGCCGCCCGCCTGGCTGGACGGGCTGACAACCGCGTGGAACGCCCCGGCCTGACCACCCCCCGGCCGCGCTCGTACGGTCACCGCCGCCCGTGCCACCGCCCGTAGCGCCGCCCGGACCACCCGGGCGAGGACGGGCCGGTGCGGCCGATCACCCGCGCGGGCACCGGACCGGCCGGGCCCGCGCGCCGCCGGGGGCACCTGCACAGGTGCGGACAGCAGTGGACAGCCGCCGCCTCCGCCGGGCATGGAAAGTGGACACCGCCCGGCCCGAGTCTGTGCGCCATGAACCTTGCACGCACGAAGCACACCCCGGACGCCCCGCCCCGCCCGGGGCCCGCACTCGCGGCGCTGGCCGCCGCACAGTTCACCGTCATGCTGGCCACCTCGATCGTCAACGTGGCCCTGCCGCAGATTCGGGCCGGGGCGGGCCTGTCGGACGGCGGCACCACCTGGGTGGTCAACGCCTACGGCCTGGCGTTCGGGGCGCTGCTCCTCGCCGGGGGCCGGGCGGCCGATCTCCTCGGTCGCCGCCGGGTGCTCCTCGCCGGCCTGGCGGTGTTCGCGGCGGCGTCGCTGGCGGCGGGACTCGCCGCCTCCCCGGGCCTGATGATCGCCGCCCGCGCCGTGCAGGGCCTCGGTGCCGCGGTCATCGCCCCGGCCGCGCTCGCCCTGGCGATGGACCTCTACCCACCCGGCCCCGCCCGGGGGAGAGCCCTCGGGGTGTGGGGAGCGGTCTCCGGGGCGGGCGGCGCGGTCGGCGTCCTGCTGGGCGGCGTACTGACCCAGGCGTGGGGCTGGCCGTGGGTCTTCCACATCACCGTCCTCGGCGCCGGGCTGGTGCTGGCGGCCGCGGCCGTGCTCGTACCCCGGGACGCCGCCCGTGGCAGCGGCCGGTTCGACCTGCTGGGGACCGCCACTGTCACCCTCGCACTGACCTGCCTGGTCTGGGCACTGACCAGCGCACGGGCGCTGGGCTGGACGCACGCCGGAGTGCTCGCCGCCCTCTTCGCCGCCGCCGTGCTCCTCGCCGCCTTCGCCGTCGTCGAACGCCGGCAGACGGACGCCCTCATACCGCCGAGGCTCTTCGCCACCGGGCAGGTCGCCGCGGGCAACCTGCTGATGGCGCTGCTGGGGTCGGTGTGGATCGCGCTGTTCTTCTTCCTGCCGCTCTACCAGCAACAGGTCCTCGGCATGAGCCCGCTGACCACCGGGGCCGGCCAACTGCCCCTCGCCCTGGCCAACATGCTCGGCGCCGTCGCGGCACCCCGGATCTCCCGGCGTGTCGGCGCGACCGCGACCGTGGTCGCGGCCCTGCTCACCGAGGCCGCGGGCATGCTGTGGCTGTCCCGGATGACCGCCGAGGGGACCTACCTCGTCGACATCCTCGGCCCCAGTGTCCTGGTCGGCCTGGGCCTCAGCGTCGCCTTCGTCCAGCTCACCGCCCTCGCCGTGGACGGCGTCCCGCGGCAGGACACCGGCCTGGCCGGGGGACTGGTGAACACCACCCGGCAGGTCGGCGGCGCGATCGGCCTCGCCGCCCTCGCCACCCTGGCCGGATCCGTCACCGCGAGCGCGGGCGGCCACCAGCCCAGCCTCGAAGCCCTCACCGCCGGCTACCAGGCCGCCTTCGCGGTCTCCGCCGTGATCCTCGCGGCCTCGGCGCTCCTCGCGCTGCCGCTCACCCGCCGGGGACGGCGCCGCTGCCGGGCGCTCCTCCCGTGCCGCCCGCGCACAGCCACCACCCCGCCCGCACAGGGCGAGGCAGCGCAGCACGTACCCGCTCCCGCCCCCTGACCCCGGACCCGACGCCCCGCCCCCCACCGCAGCCGACCCGACCCGTTCCGCGAAACGAAAGGACACCGCATGTACACCATCGACACGACCGCCCCCGTCGTGGTCAGCCTCAGCACGCGCATCGAAGCGCCCCTCGCCACCGTCTGGTCGGTGCACACCGACGTCGACGCCTGGCCGGCCTGGAACGCCGGTGTCGACCAGGCCCGCCTCGACGGCCCGATGGCGGTCGGCACCCCCTTCACGTGGCTGACCCACGGCATGAGCATCACCTCCACCGTCCGCGAGGTCGTCCCCGGCGAACGGATCGTCTGGGACGGGACCGTCCAGGGCATCGCCGGCATCCACGTGTGGACCTTCGAAGCGGCCGGCGGAGGCGTCGTCGTGCGCACCGAGGAGTCCTGGAGCGGAGCCCCCGTCGCCACCGACCCCGACACACTCACCACGGCCCTCAGGACGTCCCTGCAGAACTGGCTCGACTGCCTCAAGGCCCACGCCGAACAGTCTGCCTGACCAGCGCCCCCGCACCCGGGCCGGGAGCGTCGGCGTCAGCCCGGCAGCCCCCTCCGCGCCAAGGTGCGCCACCCGCTCCCGCCCCGGGCGCCCGTCCGCTCCCCTCCCCACTCCCGGAGACCTCCACCGTGACCAGTACCGCCACCCTCCCGCCGCCCGGCGGCGCCCGTCCCGACCCCGGCCCCCGTCGACCGAGCGAGGTCGACAACCGTGCGGCGTACGCCGGCTTCGGACTCGCCTACCTGCTCGGCCACGGTGCCGCCGCAGCCTCTCACGGCGACAGCCCGCTGCTCGGTTTGCCCGCATGGCTCCCCACGGTGCTGCTGGGCGCGCAGGTCTCGTGACCGGCATCGTCCTGGCCGCCGCGGCCGCCCTGCGGGCCCAACGCGGAGCCCCCGCAGCGGAAATCCTCTCCGGCACCCTGCTCGGCACCGCCTGGATCGCGGGGTTCGCCGCCCTGGCCCTCGCCGTCACCGGCCTGACCTCGGTCCTCGACGCGCCGGAGCTCCAGACCGTCCTGTGGCCCGCCGGATCCGGCATCATCGTCGGCCTGCTCTACCTCGCCGAAGGAGCCGTACGCCGCAACGTGCTGCACTACTGCCTCGGCATCTGGCTCGCCCTGACCTCCGCTGCCGTGCTCTTCCTCGAAGCCCCCCGCCTTCACTGGGCCCTCGCCACCGCGTGCGGCGGCGCCTACGCGCTGGCCACGTTCCTCGAAGCCCGCCGCCTACGATCGCCGGCCGGACCGGCGCGCGACTGACTCCGCAGACGGTACGAGGGCCCCGGGCTGCCCCAGGGCCCTCGCCCGCTTCTCCGCACCAACGGCCTCACCCCGTGAGGATCGTGGATGCTGTGCCGTGAGGGGCGAGGGCTAGGCTCGTGACTGATCACGGTTACCGACGGGGGGCGAGGTATGAAGGGGCGAGTGACGGCGGTCAGTAGCAACGGGGAGCATGCGTTCACCAAGCCGAACCGGGACAGCGTCAGGTTGCTCACCGGACTTGGTGTGGAGGGGGACGTGCACGCTGGCGTGACGGTCAAGCACCGCTCGCGCGTCGCGCAGGATCCCACCCAGCCGAACCTGCGCCAGGTCCACCTCATTCATGAAGAGCTCTTCGCCGAGGTTGGCGAAGAAGGCTTCAAGGTGGCGCCCGGCGAACTCGGCGAGAACATCACCACGGGCGGCATCGATCTGCTCGGTCTGCCGGTCGGCACATTGCTGCGCATGGGTGGCTCCGCCGTCCTGGAAGTGACCGGCCTGCGCAATCCCTGCCTGCAGATCAACATCTTCCGGGACGGTCTCTTGAAGCAGGTCGTCGGTCGCGATGAGGCGGGGAACGGTGTGCGCAAAGCCGGAATCATGAGCATCGTGCGGGAAGGCGGCGTAGTGCGCCCTGGCGACACCATCGAAGTAGAGCTTCCCAACGGTCCGCACCGACCCCTGGACCGGGTCTGACCGGTTTCCCTAGCAGGCAGTGACATGAAGACGGCCGCGAGAGTTCTTGAGGCGTGCCGCCTCGGAGCCGCGCGCCCCTAGCGTCCCGGGCCCGCCCGGCTGCGCACCCCGCACGGAGCAACACCCCGGCCGCCCGATCCACCGCGCCCGGGGCCCGCAGCACCGACCCGGGCCGGCCGGGCCCGTACGCGATCCGGCGTGCCCCGGACTGCGCGGTCCCGGGCGGCGGGATATCAAGGGGCGGTGAGGGTGACGCTCCGGCGGTCACCGCCCCACGGCTGAGGAGTAGGTCTCGTGGAGTTCGAGGTCAATGGCGCCCGGCGCACGGTCGACGTGGAAGGCGACCCGGCCGCTGTGGAGGTGGTGCGCGACCGCCTGGGACTGACCGGGACCAAACTGGTGTGCGCGGGCGGCGTCTGCGGGGCCTGCACGATCCAGGTCGACGGCGAGCCCCGGGTGTCCTGCCTGACCCCGGCGGCCCGGCTGGCCGGTCGGCGGGTCACGACGGCGGAGGGCCTGTCGGGCCACCCCGTGGCCCGCGCCTTCGCCGGTGAGGACGCCCTCCAGTGCGGTTACTGCACCCCCGGCTTCGTGGTCGAGGCGGCCGCCTTCTTCGAGCGCTGGCGCGCCGGACACGGCACCACCGAGCCGGACCGCGAACAGATCGCCGAAGCCCTCTCGGGCCACCTGTGCCGCTGCGGCGCCTACGAGGGGATCCTCCGGGCCGTGGCCGCGGCCTGCGCCGGCGCCTACGACGCGACGCCGACCGGCGGCCCGACCACGGTCGTTCCACGTGCCGAAGCACCCGAGAAGGTCGACGGATCGGCCCGCTACACCACCGACCTGCACCCCGAAGGCCTGCTGGAGGGCGTGATCATCCGCTCGCCCCACGCACACGCGCACGTACGCTCTCTCAAGGCCGGGGACCTGCCGCTGGTGCCGCTGCTGCCCCCCGACGGCATGGTGCGCTACGTCGGACAGCCCGTGGCCGCCGTCGCCGCGCCGGACCGGGCCGCCGCGCGGGCGGCCGCCGCCCGCGTCGTGGTGGACTACGAGGTGCTGCCGGCGACCCTCGACGTACGGCAGGCCCGGACCGGGGACGGGCCGACCGTCTACGCGGACAGGGCGGCGCGCAAGCGGGCCCCCGGGTCGGGCGACACCCCCCAGCTGGTGCCCGCCCGCTGGCGCGGCAACCTGCGCGGCCCGTCCGCCATGAACAAGCGCCCCGCCGCGGCTGTACGCCGTATCCAGGAAGCGCGGAGGAAGACCCCCGAAAGGGTCGTCGAAGGCGTCTTCACCGCCGCCGCGCAGACCCACACCCCCCTCGAACCGCACGCCTGTCTCGCCCACTGGGCCGGGGAAACCCTTCACATCGAGGTGTCCACCCAGTCCGTGCGACGCGTTGCCGAGCTCGCCGCCGAACGCTTCGGCGTCCCGGTGGAACGCGTCGTGGCACGTGCCGTCCACGTCGGCGGCGGCTTCGGCTGCAAGATGGGCCTGACCTCGGACGTCGTCGCAGCGGTCGAGCTCGCCCGGCTGCACGGCGCCCCCGTACGCGTCGTCCTGGACCGGGACGAGGAGCTCACCGACGGCGGATACCGGCCCGGTTCCCGCATCCGGCTGGCCATGGCCGCCGACGCCTCCGGCGACCTCGGCGCACTCGCCATCGACGCGCACAGCGACGGCGGCGTCTCGGTGGGCGGCTCCGTCGCGGCCCTCGCCCGCTTCATGTACGGCAAGGCCCCCCGCAGGCTCCGCGACTTCGACGCCGTCACCCACCGGCCGCCGGGCGCCCCCTTCCGCGGACCGGGCGGACCCACCATGTGCTGGGCCCTGGAGCAGGCCGTCGACGAGATGGCCCGCCGGCTCGGCCAGGACCCCATCGCCCTGCGCCGCCGCTGGGACGGCAACCCCAAGCGGCACGTCCTGTACGACTGGGCCGCCGCCCTTCCGGTCTGGACGGGCCGTCGCGGCGGCACCGGGCGGTTCCGCCGCGGAGTCGGCGTCGCGGCGGCCAACTGGCTGTACTTCCTCGACCCCGTCACCGAGGTCGAACTCACCGTCGAGGACGGGGTCGTCGTCGCCCGCTGCGCCGTACAGGACATGGGCACGGGCTCACGGACCGTGCTGCGCCGGGCCGTCGCGCAGGCGCTCGGACTGCCGGAGACCAGGGTGCGGGCCGAGGTCGGCCGTAGCGACACCGTCCACGGCCCCACCTCCGGCGGCAGCCGCACCACACCGTCCCTGGTGCCTGCCGCCGTGGACGCCGCCGTCCGGCTGCGCGCAGCGCTCGGTGGCGCCGACGTGGCGGCCCGGCTGGACGCGGCGCACGGCGTACGGGTGACCGGCCGACGCACCCGTGACCGCCGCGGCTACGTCACGCCCTTCTCCCTGGGCGGTATCGCCGTCGGCCGCGGTTTCACCGGATCGGTGCAGGTCGCCGAGGTCGAGGTGGACACGCGGCTCGGCCGGATCCGCCCGCTGCGGGTGTGGAGCGGCATCGCCGCGGGGCGCATCCAGGAAGACCGGCTGGCCCGGAGCCAGTGCGAGGGCGCCGTCGTCCAGGGCATCGGCTATGCCCTGTACGAGGAGCGCCGCACCGACCCGGTCACCGCCCGGGTCCTGACCGAGAACCTGGAGGACTACCGGATCCCCGGCATCGGCGACACCCCGGAGATCACCGTCCACTTCCACCAGGAGGGCTTCGACCACGTCCCCGGCGGCGGGGTCGGCCTCGGCGAGATCGCCACCTTGCCCACGGCGGCATGCCTGGCCAACGCAGTCCACGACGCGACCGGCTGGCGCCCGTACGACATGCCCATCCGCCCCGACCGGCTCCTGGAAGGACTGGGTACGTGAGCACCGAGCCCGATCCCACCGTCCTGACCGCCCTTTCGGACACCGTACGGACCCGCGGCGGGGAACTCCGGGCCGGCGGCACCGACACCGGCGCCCGGAAGCACAGCGGCGTCTCCACCGGGCCGTTCACCGACCTCGACGGCGCCACCGCCCTGCACGGCACCACGGTGCTGCCTGACGGTGGACTGCGGATCGGCGCCCTGACCACCCTCGCCGTGCTGGCCGCCGATCCACAACTGCGCGCCGGCTGGCCGGCCCTCGCGGTGTCGGCCGGCACGGCGGCCACCCCGCAGATCCGCGCCGCGGGCACATTGGGGGGCAACCTCCTGCAGCGCAACCGCTGCTGGTACTTCCGCAATCCGCACGTCAGCTGCCTCCAGAAGGGCGGCGCCGGCTGCCCGGCGCGGGACGGCGACCACCACTTCGCCGTCGTCACCGGAGCGGGCCCCTGTATCGCCCCGCACCCGTCCACCCTGGCGATGGCCCTGCTCACCTACGACGCCGAGGTCGAGATCCACGACGAAGAGCCGTGCAGCGTCGGCGACTTGTACGGCGACGGAGACCGGCTCCACCAGAGCGACCACCTGCTGCCGCCGCACCGCATCCTGACCGCGGTCCGGCTGCCCGCACCGCTGCCCGGCGAACGCGCCGCCTACCACCGGGCCACCAGCAGGGCTTACGCGGAGTGGCCCCTGGTGGAGGCCACGGCGCGGCTTACGTTCGACGGCGACACGGTGACGCACGCCGCGGTTGCGGCCGGCGGCGTGGCACGTGTCCCGCTCCGGCTGCCGGAGGTGGAGGCCGCGCTGATCGGCCGGGAAGCCACCCCGGTGACCCTCGCCGCGGCGGCCGCGACGGTGCTGACCCGCTGCCGGCCGCTGCCGCGGACCGGCTACAAGACCACGCTGTTCCGCGACACCGTGCTGGAGGCCCTGGAGCAGGCGGTCGGCGCCGCCGCGCCTGCCCGCGGGGACCACTGAGCGCATCCCGCACGCCGCGGCTCCGTACTGATTTTTTGGCATCACAGGCCAACTATTCGCCCGGCCGCCGCCAGGGCGACTACAAAGGTCGAGACCGAACCGAAACCGAAACCGAATCCGGCGACGGTGACCATGTCACCCGTCGGCGCTCGGAATATGTCGAAGGCGGTGGATGCGCGTGCGTGAGTACAGCAAGGTCGAATCGATTCCGTTCAGATTACCGCGGAGGGGTCCGGACTTCGGCTCCTCCACCTGATGCAGGCGGCCATGCTGAAACCCGTGACGTTTTCCTCGGCGCACGCATCGGTGGACGAGTATCGGCTCCTGACATCGACCATCAGGTCCAGAGCCGCAGATGCTCACGGTGGTTTCAGCATGGCCGGCCCGAGTGGGGCGGGCGCATTCCACCTCCCCCTCCGCATTCAACTTCGCGGCTTGTTCATCGAGCTCTACATCGAGCTCCGCCTGTACCGCGCAGGCGCCCGCATCGTCGGATTCCGCAACACTTTCGAGAACGGACAGGCCCCGCCGGAGGCGTACGTGCGCCACGTGCGGGACGCGGCCGCGCCTCCCGGCATCCGCCGCACGCAGGAACTGCCGTTCGGCGGCCGCCGCAGGGACCTCGAGACGGCCGCCGGCGTGCGGAGTTCCGGGATACTCCTGGGGCGTCGGCCCCTCGGCGATGCGGTGATGTGGCTGCACCGCAACCGTGATCCCCAATACACCGCGCACGGAATGCTCGTGCTCTCGGTGATGCTTTGCGACGCCGCCCGATTCCCCGCTCTGGCCGATGCGATGTCACGCATCTGGATGACCGGGGGAAGGCTGCCCGAAGCAGTGGGCGCCGGAAATCCGTCAAACAGAAACCCATCCAGAGGCGTTGGGGCGCCGAAGAAGGAGCGAGGCCCTTTCCAGGGGCTCGTTTCCACCCCGTACGATCTGCGATTCCCGTCCCGGGGATCCACGGAACAGGAGCGAATGTGATAGTCAAGCGCGCCGGTCGACACGTGGTTCTCGCCGCCGTACCCGCCGCCGTGTTCCTGACCCTCGGTCTTTCCGGACCAGCTCTGGCGCAAGGCGGAAAGGCGTACCAGATCGACCTGGCGCAGCTGAACGAGTCGGGCTCGCGCGGCACGGTCATGCTCAGCCTCAACGGCAACCAGCTGACCGTGCAGATCGAATCCGAGGGCATGGTGCCCGGACAGCCCTCCGCCCAGCACCTCCACGGCTCGACGAAGGGGCACGACTTCAAGTGCCCGGACGCCACCGACGACACCAACCGCGACGGAGTCCTGAGCAACACCGAAGCCACGCACGACTACGGCGACATCAACATCTCCCTCACCACGACGGGGGACACCACCCCCGCCAGCGGTCTCGCCGTCGAGCGCATGCCCAAGGCCGACCCGAAGGGCCGACTCTCCTACAAGCGGACCATGACCGTCAGCCAGGACGTGGTCGAACACATCAAGGACCTGCACGTCGTCCAGCACGGCATCGACCGCAACAAGAACGGCAAGTACGACTTCGAGGGTGCCGGCAAGAGCGAACTCGATGCGAAGCTGCCCCAGGAGGCCACGGCCCCGACCAACTGCGGAGAGGTCAAGGGCGCGGCCGTCGGTTCCCTCCCGGTCGGAGCCATCGAGACCGGCGGCGGCTCCCCGGAGAGCACGCAGAGCGCGTCCGTGCCGGTGACGGTCCGGGACGGTGTGGCGATCAGCGTGCTCGCGGTGGCGGCCGGTGCCGTGGCCCTCTCCCGGAAGCGGGCCTCCGCAGTCCCCGTCCCCGTCCGCACCGGCCGGGAGAACACCGGGGGCCGCGCGTGAAGCGGACCCCCACACCCGGCACGCCCCCCGCAACCGCCGCCACGGCCCCGCCCGACCCGGCTCCCGCACCGGCCGCGCGGCCATACCACCGCGGTGCGCGCCCCCTGGCCGCTGCGCTCCTCGGCGCGCTGCTCCTTGCGGGCTGCGGAGGCCAGAACGCCGCGCAGCCGTCCACCCCGCAGGGGCAGGCCGGGGGAGCGGGCGCCGATGCCGGAGTGCCGGCCCCCGCCGGCGGGGGTGCGGCGGCACCCGCGGACGGCTCGCAGAGCGGTCCGGCGGGAGGCGCGGGCAAGGGCGGGCCCGCCCTCGCCCGATCGGAGCCGCAGAAAATCGTGATCCCCTCCCTGGGCCTGACCAGCACCCTGGAGACGCTGCGGCAGAACGCCGACGGCACCATGCAGACCCCGAAGGACCCCGCGCTCGCGGGCTGGTACGAGCCGGGGCCGACCCCCGGTTCGCAGGGACCGGCCGTGATCGCAGGCCACGTCACATGGAACGGAGCATCAGCCGTGTTCGAGAAGCTGAAGACGATGAAGGGCGGTGACACCATCAAGGTGACGCGCAAGGACGGCAAGACGGTCACGTTCACGGTGGACCGGGTCGGCGAATATCCGAAGGCCGAATTCCCCACATTGGAGGTCTACAAGAACCTCGACCACGCGGGGCTTCGCCTGGTCACCTGCGGCGGGGACTTCGACCCGAAGAAGCACTACTACGACAGCAACGTCGTGGTGTTCGCCCGCATGACGGACGCCGCCTGAGCCGCGCGTCGGGGCCGAGGCGACGCCCGCCGGCCGCAGCAACCCCACTGCGGCCGGCGGGCCGGCCGGCCGCAGTGGGGTGGGAGCCCGTCGCGCGACACGTTTCATCCGCCGGATCGTGAGCAGGCGAGCCTTCGTCACCAGCATCCCACGGAAGGAACAAGCGATGGCCGACGTGTCGCGACTCCCGGGCCGGGCCGAGCACCACTGGGCGTGGCAGGCAGAAGCCGCCTGCCGTGGTCTGGGCTCGCGCCGGTTCTTTCACCCGGCGGGAGAACGCGGTGAGGACCGCGCCGCCCGCGACGAGGCGGCCAAGGCGATATGCGCCGGCTGCCCGGTTCGGGCCGCGTGCCTGCGGCACGCGCTCACCACCGGAGAGGCGTACGGAGTGTGGGGCGGGCTCACCGAGGAGGAGCGCCGGGCCCTCGGAGCCCGCGGCGGCATGAGCAGGGCGGCCTGACGGCCGGCACAGCCCTGCGGCCGGCCGGGTCCGGGGGCTGCGGCTCAGGGCAGCCCGGTGCTCAGCGGACGGGTCGCCCCGGCCCGTACGGAGTTGATCACCGCGTCGTGCAGGGCGCGGCTCGCCTCCTCACTCGGACACGGGACGGGGCTTCCGGCGAGGGGCAGCCAGTCCGAAGCCCCGCTGTACTGCACCGTGACGTGCGCCAGCTTCTCGTCCTCGGTCCACGTGGTGTGGATGTCGAGCTCACCGGTGAGGACGGGCCCCGCCTCGCCGGTCATGACGCCGTCCCGGCCGGCGAAGATCCCGCGGGTCGTCCATGATGCCCAGCTCATCCGGCCTCCTTGCCGCACTGCGCGCAGCGCATCGCACTCGTCGTCCTGTCAGTGTGAACGTGTCGGCCCGCCCGCGCCCTGCGGGCGCCGGCCCACCGTGCCGCGCTCGCCGAACATGCAGGTCATCGGGGGTGCGCAGATCCGGACCGGTCACCGGGTGCCGGCGCGTGGCGCCGGCCCGCCTCCGGAGGCAGGCGTTCGGCGGCGGGACGGCCGCGTCCCGCCCGTTCGGCGGACTTGCCCGCCGCCGCCGGGTGACGGCTGCTCCGACGGGATACGGATGTCGTCGCCGCACCACGACCGGGCCGCCACCTCCAGGGAGACCTCGATGAGCCGTATCAACCGACGTGACCTCGCTCTGCTGGCCCTGCGGGCCGGAACCGGAGCGGTGCTCATGGCGCACGGCACCCAGAAGCTGTTCGGGTGGTTCGGCGGCGCCGGCCTGGACGGGACGGCCGCCGCCATGGAGCACATGGGCTTCACCCCCGGTCGCCGAAGCGCCCTCGCAGCCGGGTTCGGCGAGACGGGCGGAGGGGCGCTGCTCGCACTGGGGCTGGCCACCCCGGCGGCCGGCGCCGCGGCTGCGGGTGCGATGGCGGGCGCGGTCGCCGTCCACGCTCCCGCGGGCTTCTTCGCCCAGGGCGGCGGGTTCGAGTACCCGGCCTTCCTCGGTTTCACCGCCGCCACGATCGGCCTTGCCGGGGCGGGCCGGTACTCCCTGGACCACGCCACCGGTCACACCTTCGACCAGCGGTGGATGCTCGTCCTGGCCTTCACCGCCAGCGCCCTCGCCGCGGGGGCCGTGGTCACCAAGCGTGCGCAGGCCCGGTCGGAGGGCAGCGGCGAGGACTGACGCGCCGGGCCGATCAGCGACCGGCGGTGATCCACCGTACGAGGGCGGAGTTGACCGCGTCGCCGAGCGCGGACAGGGCGCGGATGGCCACCATGTCGCCGGCACGCGGCGGGATGCCGACGGAGGTCAGTGCCGCCTGGAGATCCAGGCGCCGCCGGTCCCAGGCCGTCAGGGACGAGGCCGGGCAGGGTGCGGACGACGACGCGTCGGCCTGTGGAACGGTCGTGTCGAGGAGAGGCGGACCGTTCATCTCGATCTGCTGTTCCCGTTGCGTCGGTTCCTGCGGCGGGGCGTCGCAGGTGAGGAACTCCGCTCCCGCGGCACCCGGGAAGCGGTAGGGGTCGAGGACCAGCTGAGGGACCGTTGCCGCTGACGGGGAGTAGTGCCAGGTCTCCATGCGAACCTCCCGGGGTCGGATGCGCTGCTGTCGGGTCGGGATGGGCGTCGGGCGGGCCGGGCGAAACCGCGTGATGCGGTTCCCGCCGTCCTGCCGGGAGCCACACCCTGGCCCCTGCCGGCGGAAACCGCTACGACTCGTGACGGGTGTTTCCCCATGCGGACATGCCTGTGACCCTTGCCTGCACGCGGCAGACGTCACCGTCCGGTTGACGTCGTCGGGCCGGGGCGGGCGCGTCGCCGGCGATAGGTCGACGTGAGCGGGTTCTGCCGGATAAGCAGCTCATGCGCGCCGTGCCGTGCGCTGTGCGCCGAACGGGGCATGGATCCTGTAACAGCCGTACGCCGCAACTCGCTCACGCGCGGTGACGCCGCGCCGCAGGAGTGTGCGGGGGCCGGCCCGCCCCGATCCGACGCGGATCCGGAGGCGCGAGCCCGCTCGCGCGGGACGAGCGCACCCGCCCGACCGGATACCCCGCTGGGTACCCTGGGGAGGACAGTACGGTCGGTGACGAGGAGAAACGGTGAAGGTGGAGGAAGAGGCGGCGACTGCGGTCCTCAACCGTCTGAGGCGCGCGCAGGGCCAGCTCGCGGGGGTGATCGCCATGATCGAGGCGGGTCGCGACTGCAAGGACGTCGTCACCCAGCTGGCGGCCGTCTCCAGGGCCCTCGACCGGGCCGGTTTCAAGATCATCGCCAGTGGTATGCGCCAGTGCCTCGCCGAAAGCGAAGAAGGCGCACCCCCGATGAGCGAACAGGAACTCGAGAAGCTGTTCCTCACCCTCGCCTGACACCGCGGCCCGCCCCGAGGCGCACGCTGGACGGTCCGGACGCTTCGTGCCGCGCTGAGTTCCGGACGCCCGGCCGGTCCACCCCTCAGTCCCATTGCCCTGCGGAGCAGGAGGATCCGGAGGCGCAGGCCCGGGTCGTGTCCCGTCTCGTGGCGGGTGAGCCGAACTCCGGCGACGCCGCGGTGCCGGACCGGGCGGTCGGCCGGTCGGACCGGGACCCGGGCTGGACGTCGCCGAGCCCGTGACGTGGCCGGGCACGTCACCGGTGGCCACCGAGTGCGTCAGGTGTCGGTGAGGGTGGCGAGGGCAGCTTGATGACGGGGCGGGGCCGGAAGGTCGGTAAGGCGGTACCCGGGCACCGTGGGCGGGGTGGCACGGGTGCTGACGTAGGGGTGGGCGAGGCCGCCGGCGAGTCCGGTGCCGGTGGCTTTGAGGCAGGCTTCCTTGCGGGCCCAGCACCGGGCGAGCGCGGTGACGCGCTCGGCTGCCGGGAGGGAGTTGAGCTCCTGCGTCTCAGTGGGGTGGAGCACGTGCAGGACGTCGTCGACGGTGTGGGGGGTGGGGTGCTCTTCGATGTCGATGCCGACTGCGGTGGTGGCGACGGCGATGTACGCGTGGTCGCCGCTGTGGGAGAGGGAGAAGTGGAGAGGGTTCCCGGGGACGTTGGGACGGCCGTGCGGTTCGCCGCAGCAGGGGCAGTCCTCGCGGGTGAGCCGGATGGTGCGGGCGGGTTCGCCGAGGTAGAGGGCGAGAACGGTGCGCAGGGCGAGGTGTGAGGCGGTGTAGCGGTGGGCGAGGCCGGGGGTGCGGAAGCGGGCGGCGCGTTCGCGTTCTCCGGCGTCGAGGATGGTGTGGGCGTCTTTGACGGGGTGGCCGCCGACCGTGTCGATGGTGGTGTTGAGGGCCCACACCACAGGGGCGACGGCGGTGGGCGCGGGGCCCGGAGCGGGCGGGTTGGCGCCGAGTTGGTTGATGTTCTCGATCACGCGCTTGAGGGTAGTCGAGCCGGTCGGCGCGCCGGCCACGGTCTGCGGCGGGCGAGGTGCCTTGCCCGTGGTGACGGATCCGCGCGCGCCCGCACGGCGGTGACGTACGCCGCGAACCGGATGGTCGACCGGCAGCGGCAGGAGGACAATCGCGGCATGGAGGGCGTGATGGCCGCCTGTACCGGACTGCTATGACCACCGGCCCCGCGGCACAGGCGGTCCGTAACGGTACCGCTGCCGGTACCGGTGGCTCTGCCCGGCGCCGCAGCCGCTCGGCCGCCGTCCGAGGCCGTCGCATGCGGTGCCCGAGGAACCGGGCAGGCCGGTCGCGGGGGTTCGGGGCCCGGCGTCGGGGCATCCGTACGATCTGGCCCCGGCCCATCGACAGGAGGCAGCAGTGACCACCTACGTCATCACCGTGCCCGGCACCTTCTTGAAGGAGATCGACGAGGGTACCCGTTCCGATCTGGCAGGCAGGCTGGCGTCGCACCACACCGGCCTCAGCGAGTCGGAGGACGTGGAACTGCTCACGGTCCACGAGGGCGGCGCCTTCTCCGTCCGCCTCGAAGTGGACGCCCCGGACCGGGCGACGGCCGAGGCCGACGCCGTCCGCCTGCTGACGGGCGCCCTCGAGGAGTCGGGCGTCCCGGAGAAGGACGCCCCCCTGGGACCTTGCGCGGTCACCGGCATCGACGCCGAGTCCTGACACTCCTGCCCCGCCTCGTTCCGGGCGATCGCCGCCGCGTAGGCCGCCACCGGACCAACTGCAGCTGCCCGGGCCGGATGCGGAGATCCGCCGCGCACGTCCCCCGTTCCTCCGGCGCCGTGACGCGCCCCCCGCAGTTCTGCCCGGGTGCCGGGGGCGCCCTCGTACCGGGAAGCCGCGGTGGGCAGTTGGGGCATGTGCGGTGGGGGACGTGGTGTGGGTACCGTCGGGCCCATGGGTTTCAGTGGTGAAGGTGCCGGCGGTGGGCGGCGGGGGCATGTGCTGCTGTTGGCGGGGGACGCCGCGGTGCGCCGCGGTGGGGTGCTGGTCGCTCCCGGTGCGAACGTCGCTGCGCTGGCCATGGTTCCGGCGGGTGCGCTGCTGGGGTGCGGGGCGCCGGCGGACATGGTGTGCCTGGAGGGAGTGCGTGATCCGAACACCGTGCTGGCACGGTTGCGGGTGGCCGTGGGGGCGGCGGGCCCGGTGTTCGTGTACGTGTCGGGGCGGCTGACCGCGGACCGCCGCGGCCGGCGGTTGTTCGTGGCGTTGGCGGGGACGACCACGGGCAGCGTGCGGTACACGTCGCTGCCGTGGGAGTGGCTGGTGGGGGAGCTGGGTTCGCGTACGGGGGGCGAGACCACGGTGGTGGTCGATCTGGTGGCGGACAAGGCGGCGTGGCCCCTGCTGGGGGAGTACGGCACGCTGCCGGGGCTGTCCGTGCTGGCGGGGGTGGAGGCCTTCGGGGTGGTGCGCGGACCGGGTGCGGCTGCGCCGGCTGAGGACGGCGGGGTCAGCGGGTACACCCGGCAGTGGATCGACCAGCTCAGGCGCGCTCCGGTGCGGCCGTCCCATGTGGAGCTGCACGTACTGGCGGCCGGGTCGGCGGGGCTGCCTCCGGGGACGCTGGTGGTGCCGTCCGCGGGGGAACTGCAGACGCGTGCCGTGCCGGTGCCCGAACGCCCGCGGTCCGGACCGGAGTCCGTATCCGGGTCCGCTGCCCAGGGCGTTCCGGTCTCGGGGCCGGCAGTCGTGATTGCGCCCTCTCCTGGCACCGCACCCGCACCCGCACCCGCACGCGTTTCCGCTTCCGTCCCTGCGTCTGCATCTGCGCCAGGGCCCGTGCCCGTCCTTGCGACCGGAAGCACGCCGGGCACCGCAGTCGGCCCGGTCCCCGTGCCCGTACCCGTCCCCGGGGCGTTGCCGGTGGGCGCCGTGGAGGGGGATCCGCGGGCGCGTCTGCACGCCCTGGCGGTGGAGGGCCGTCATGGGGAGGCGGATGCGCTGGCGCGGGCGTGGGAGCGCGCGGTGGTGGAGCGGTGGGGGCGGGTCTCGGCAGAGGCGGTGCGGTGTGCGGAGATCCGTGCGGACCTTGCGCGGATGGCGGGGGATTTCGTGTCGGCGACCCGGTTGTGGACGGGGGCGGGTCGGGTGCGGCTGGAGTGGCAGGGGGTGAATGCGGCCGAGGTCCGGGACGCTGCGACGGGAGCGTTGTACTGCTGGACGCAGGTCAGGCACCCGGCCCGGGCGCTGGAGACCGGGCCGGACCTGGTGGGCCTGCTGCGGTTGCTGCCTCTATTGGATCAGGCTCATCTGCGACTGGCCGAGCGGCGGTTGGACGCGCTGCGTACCGCGGACGCGGCTCTGCGCTTCTGATCGCGTGATTCCGTACGCGCGATGTGCCGGCCCCGGCCGTGTGGCGGCTTCGGAGCGGTAAGGGCCGCAGCCGGCGGGCGCGGAGCACGTCCGTGCGCGGCGCGGCCGACCTGGCTGCCTGGTGCTCCCGTGCCCCTCTGGTTCCCTCGCCTTCCCGCGTGCGGTGTGGGGGCGGCAGGGTCACGCTGGAAAGTGGCCCATCCGGACACCGCTGCAGTGTGGCGTGTGGGAAGGAGCGTCATGTCCTGCACCGTGAAGAGTGCCGTGGCCGGCCGCCGCCCGCGTGCGGTCCTGGCTACAGCGGCGGCGGCTGTGGCCCTGCTGGCCGGGACCGCCCCGGCCACCGCCTCTACTACCGGAACCGCAGTCGGGGGTGACGTCGGGAGCGGGATCGTCGCCGCCCCTGTGCCCCCGTGTCGCGGTGGGCAGCTCGCGGCGGGGGGTGCCGAACGGTTGGGGGCGGACGCCGTGCGGATCACCGTCGTCAACGAGAGCGGGGCGCCGTGTGTTCTGCGGGGCTACCCCACGGTCGCTCTCGCTGGTCAGGGCTCGCCCGCCAACGCCCGGTCTCTCACGGTGGTCCACCAGGGCCCGGCCCGCCCGGTGGTGCTGCCCGCCGGTGGCGCGGCGGTGTCCCGTGTCTCCTTCGCGCCGGTGCTGGGGGAGGCAGACGGCTACTGCGCTTCCGGTGCCGAGCCGTTCGCCGCGCCTTCGATGGTGGTCGGTGTGGCGGGTGTCCGCTTGCAGATTGCGCCCGACGACGGCGGGAACTTCGCGGTGTGCGGGACGGTCGTCCGTGCCACTTCCTTCCGCCCTGCCTCCTGAACCCCGTGCCTCCGGCCCCGGCCGACGGCTACTCCTGCGCTGCGGTCTTGCCCGAAGCGGTGGGTACGGGCGCGGAGTCGCAGGTGCCGGCGCCGTTTGGCCGGGCTGTCCGCGACGGGCCCTGCCCGGACGGTGTTCCGCGAGGTCCCACCGTGTTCCGGCCTGCCGCCGCGCCCGGAAGAAAGGGGGCGAGGTGAGGGGCTTGCAGCAGTGGTGCGGGCGGGCGGCTGTGGGCCCAGGGCCGGACGAGCACCGCTGAGGATGCGCAGAGGGCTGTCAGGTTGGTGCCTTCAGTGGGTCGGTGGGGTTGTGGTGGTGTGCTGCCAGGGGTGGCGGGTGGCGCCGAAGCCGCTTTCGTGAACCCATGCGTGGCTGCAGTGGGGGCATTGGAGGTGGAGCAGGCTGCCGGTATTGGTCAGGAGGTAGCGCCAGTGCGTGGGGCAGGTGCGCTGTTGTCGGCAGGGTTCGCAGTCGTGGGTGTCGCGGCAACGGGGACAGGGGATCCAGGCGCGGCGGCCGGGGTCGGCCTGCGGGTCAAGAGGCAGCACGGCCGTCTCCCCGGATGGGCAGGACGCCGGCGGCGACGAGGCCGTCGTAGAGGCGTTGCTGCTCGGCGTCGAGTCCGGAGTACAGCAGGTCGTATGCGGATTCCTCACCGAGGAGGACTTCCACCGGGTTCCAGTCGGGTCCGAGGGCTTCCATGATGTGGGCGCGCCGGAGGACCTCGTGCGACGTGAGGTCCACGGTGAAGTCGGCGGACGCCGACCCGCCGGAGCCGGCTGCGGTGTCGGCGTTGTCGTCGGGGGAGGGGGTGTGGGGGGCCATGCCCTCGAAGTTAGGTACCCCTTCTTTTGCCGGTCAAGGGAGGGTGGGGGGAGTCACAAGCAGCCCCTGGCCTGTCCTGATCCCTGGGCGAAGAGGTGGCGGAGTGTGTCGTATATGTCACCAGAAGTCGCAGTGGGGGTGGTGGGGTCTGCGTGTGACGGTCGGCCCAGGTGGGGTGCCTCCGCGCCCTTGGTCGATGCGTGACGGAGGCCGGCGGTCGGCGGCTCTGGACCGCCCTGGAGGCCGTTCCGGTGCGGCGGGGGTCGTCTGTACCGGCACCGGGCCCTGCTCGGGGGTGCGAGCCTGCGGGGGATGGCCAGGGCGGGGATCCGATGGGGGCGGCGAACGGCGTGGCCGGCTTCTTGGGCGGGACTTGGGGAGAAGCCGTGGCCGAGGTGGTCCTGGGCCTGCTCACTGGTGCGTATCTCGGTCGCCCGGCCCCCTTCACCCACCTGAACCGGTCCGTCGGTCCGCGCTTCACCCTTTGCGCGGGAGCGGCTGCTCGGCATCCCTCGCGCACGGTGCGCGGCAGGTCTTCCGCGCCCTCGGGGTGGCGTTCATGCCGTCGATGGGGATCGGGGCGCGGGGCTGGGCCCGGTGGTGGGGGTTTACAGGCCGAGGGCGATGGCGATGCGGGTCATTTCGGCGGTGCTGTTGACGTTCAGTTTGGCTCGGATGCGGCGCAGGTATGCGTCGACGGTGTGCTTGGAGAGGCCCATGTGGCGGGCGGTTTGGAGGTAGGTGTGCCCGGCGGCGATGTGGCGTAGTGCTTCCTGCTCGCGGGGGGCGAGTCCGGCTGTGGGGGTGGCGGGTGTGGGAGTCATGGGATTTCCTCTGCCGTGTCGGCTCGGTCACCGCTGCTCGCGTCCTCGGAAGCAGTAGGGATATCTAGCTGGATGTCCCTTTTGTTGTCTTATGAAGAGCGTGGCTTCGGGACTTCATGGGGCTGTCCGTCGACTGTCACAGCCGTGTGACAGGCCACCGCCACCCCCGCCGCCTGCGCCGTTCCCGCGGTCCCTGCCGTCCCTGCCGCCCTCTGCCGTGTAAGAGCCCTGCGACCGGTCGGCTGCACCGGGGAGGCCGGATGTCGGGTGGGTGCACCCGGCGCGCGGATCGGTCCGAAGGCGCCTGTGTGGGGGCGCCGAGTGTGACGAGTGCGCCGTGAGGGCAGGGCGGGCGGGCAGCCCGGGTGGAGGGGATGCGGAGGCCGCGTAACTGCGCGGTTCCGCAGCGCCCGGTACGGCACATGGCGGTGTCGCCGGGGGGGGGGAGGGGTGGCGAGCCGGTGGGTTGCGACCCGGTGAGGGCCCGCTGCCTGAGGTGTCTGCCGTTCCGTCGACCCCGAATTCTGCGGGACGGGTTGTGCTCGGCCGGAGCGAGTCGGCCGTGGGGCCGGTGTGCCGGTGGACGTGGAGAGCACCGCTTCGTGGGAGGAGAACGGGGAGCTGAGGAGGGACGCGAGCACTTTCAGGAGACGGCGAGGTGCCCACCGGGGAGACATACGGATGAGCCGCTTGGATTGCGTCGCCGGCGGCATGCACCGTCACGGCGTGTAGCGATCGTGCGCGATCCCGGGTGGCGCCCGCTGAGGGTTCTACCGCTGGCGCTGGCGCTGGCGCTGGCGCTGGTCGGTCGCGCAACGGTCGCGCCGCGTAGCGGCAGGCGCCTGCCTTGCTGGCCGGATGCGGGCCGAGCACCGGCGGCGTTTGGTGCCTCGTTGCGCCGGATCCCCTTGTCGCGACGGGATGCGCCGCACGCGCCACAGCAGTCGAGCTCGTCGACATCCAGTGCCCGCAGGGCCCTTGCTGAGAGCGGCACCCCTTGGTGCGAAGGGTGCTCCTGCAGAAGGAGGGCCGTCTCGGGCGGTCCTTCACCAGCCGTGTCATGGACCTGCCAGGCGATCCCAGTGGGAGAGCGGGGGCAGGTCTGAGGCGGGCACCCCAGGGGCTGGGGTCAGGTGGTGGGAGTGGTCGCGGGGGTGTCGTAGACGAGTTTGTAGGTGATGTCCTTGGGGATGGGGGCGGGCGAAGTGTCGGTGTAGAGGAGTCGGATTCTGGTGAAGCGTTGAGTTTGGGGGTGGTCGGGCCAGGGCTGGGGGTTGCTGAGGGTGACGGTTACCGGGTAGGGGCGGAAGCGGCCTGCGGCGCAGTAGGGGCGGCAGTCGTTGACCATGTCGGTGCCGGTGGCTGTGGCAGTGCTGGGGCCCCACGTGTTCCAGTGCAGGTCGACGAGTCGGTTGTTGCCGTCGCCGCAGGCGAGGAGGTATTCCTCGGGCCGTATGTGGCCTTGGGAGGAGCAGTCGACGACGACCGGGTCGGGTGGGGGTGCGGGCGCGGGGTGCGCGGCGGAGGCTGGCAGGGCTGCGACTGTGAGGGCTGCAGTGGTGCTCAGCAGGATCCCGGTCCGTTTCCGGGACCGGGGGTGGTGGGTGTTGTGGCCGTGTCCTGAAGTGTCCACGAGGCCTCCCTTGCCCGTCCGTGGCGCCCGTCGGCGCTGTGGCCATGCCCAGCTTCTCCGATCCGGGCGAGGCGCGCACCTGCTGGGAGCCGGCGCCTTGGACCGGGGGAGGCCGCCACCCCGGCCCGGGTAGGGCGGTTCAGGTGATGCCGATGGTGTACGTGGTGTGATACCCGCCGCCGTCGCTGTCCGGCGTGAGGGGCAGGGTCATGGTCTTACCGGCGGCCCGGTAGCGGCTGTCGCGCTGGTTGGGGTGGTCGGGGGCGGTGCGGTGTGCGTACGGCGGGCGGGCGTACACCTGGGTCAGGAGGTCTTCCGGGAAGAAGAACTGCGAGGTGGTCTCGGTGCGGGAGTCGGGGCGGACTTTGAAGTGGATGTGCGGGGCCAGCCCGGCGTACCAGCCCGGCACGATCGTGCGGAAGGTGCACCGTCCGGTGCGGTCCGTGGTCTGGGTGCCGCGCAGGAAGGTGTCCTTGCCGGTGGAGTAGTCGCCGTTGGCGTCGGCGTGCCAGACCTCGACGGCGGCATGGGCGAGTGGCCGGCAGCCGGCGGCGACCCGTACGACCCTGAGGTCCAGCCGCAGCGGTACTCCGTTTCGGCCCTGGGTGATGTCGGAGCGGACCAGGTCCACGTCCAGGTAGTACGGCCCCGCGCCTGCCTCGACGGCGAGGATGCAGGCGGGCGCGGCCGCGGTGGTCCGTCCGGCCGGGGGCGGGGGGCCGGTGGGCTGTCCGGCTGCGCTCCGTGTTCCGGACGGGGCTGCGCACGCCCCGCCCCAGGAGGGCGGCGGCGCCGGCCGATCCGGCGGCGAGCAGCAGGGCGCGGCGGCCGGGCGGCCTCGGGAATGCACCACCGGCACCGGCAGAGGCGACGAGCTCGGGGGTGATGGTGTTGGTGTTCTCGTTCTCGACCATGCGAACCCCTCATGCACGCCGTGGATGCCGTTCCGCGCGGGTGGGCGGGCGCGGCAACTGGCCTCACCGTGCCGGAGGCCACCCGGCCCGCCGGGCACCGACACGCCCTCGTCCGCCCTTCCCATCCCACCGGCCCCGCCTCCGCGGGCCTCCCTGCGGTTGGTTTGTTGGTGAGGGGTGAGGTTCCGTCGAGATGCGGGGATGGGTGACAGAGGGGCAGATGGGTCCCATGAGAGGTGTGGCGACGGTGAGACCGCCTCCGCGCCGGCACGGGGTGACCGTCGTCGCGCTACGGACCGGCAGGCCGCGGGTGCACCGGTACGCGGGCACCGCCCGGTACGACCCGCTACTGCCGTCCTGTTGTGTCGGTCAGGAGGGAGACCAGCTCGCGTTTGAGGATCTTGCCGCTGGGGCCCAGGGGGAAGGAGTCGGTGAACTCCACCCGGCGGGGGTATTTGTACGGGGCCATGCGCTCTCTGCTCCAGGCCACGATCTCGGAGGCGAGGGCAGGGCCCGGGGCCGCGCCGGGGCGGGTCGTCACCACGGCGCACACCTCCTCGCCGTGGACGGGGTGGGGCAGGCCGATGACGGCTGCCTGGGCGATGGCCGGGTGGCGGGCCAGGACGTCTTCGACCTCGCGCGGGTAGACGTTGTAGCCGCCGCGCAGGACGACGTCCTTCTTGCGGTCGACGATGGACAGGTAGCCCTCGTCGTCCTTGACGCCGAGGTCGCCCGAGCGGAACCAGCCGTCCACGATCGCCTCGGCGGTCGCCTCCGGCCGGTTCAGGTAGCCGGCCATCACGTTGTGCCCGCGGATGACGATCTCGCCCACCTCGCCGGCGGCGAGGAGCTCCACCCGGTCCTCCACATCCGCCCGGGCGATCTCGACCTCGACGCCCCAGATCGGCCGGCCCACGGTGCCCGGTCTGAGCGGCCACGACCGCTGGTTGTACGACACCACGGGAGAGGTCTCCGTCAGCCCGTACCCCTCGAAGACCGGGCAGCCGAACTCCTCCCGGAACGCGTCCATGAACGCCACCGGCAGCGCCGAGCCGCCGGAGAACGCGCGGTCGAGCTGAGGTCTGCGCGGGTCGGCGCGGGCCGCGTCGAGGAGCGCCCGGTACATGGTCGGGACGCCCATGAAGAGGGTGCACCGCTCCCGGACCATGAGGTCCAGCGCGCCCGGCCCGTCGAACCGGGGCATCAGGACCAGGGTCGCCCCGGCCCGGAAACAGGTGTTCATTCCGCAGATCTGGCCGAAGGTGTGGAAGAGGGGGAGACAGCCGAGCAGCACGTCGTCCGGCGTGAAGTCGAAGGGCGACTGCATCGTGGTGTCGACGTTCATGACGACGTTGAGGTGGGTGAGCAGGGCGCCCTTGGGGCGGCCGGTGGTGCCGGAGGTATAGAGGATCACCGCGATGTCACCGGGGTCGCGCGGCACCTGGCGGTCGACGGGTGCGCTGCGCGCCGCGAGCGCGTCCAGCCGCGGCGGGCGGCCACCCCCCTGCTCACCGTCCGCCCCTTCCTCCCCGTCTCCTTCCTCCATGACGGTGAGCAGGGGGGTGCCGGTCGCCTCCGCCGCCTTGCCGCCCTCGGCCAGCAGCGGGGCGGCGCAGACCAGTGCGACCGCCCCGGAATCCTCCAGGACGTACGCGATCTCGTCCGAGCGGAGCAGGGCGTGGACGGGGACCGCGATGGCGCCGAGCGCGAGTACGCCGAAGTAGGCCAGCGGGAAGTGCGGTGTGCTGGGCAGCAGCAGTGCCACCTTGTCGTCGGGGCCGATACCCCGCGCGCGCAGCGCCGCCGCGTACCGGCGTGCCCCGTCCCACAGTTCACGGTAGGTGATCCTCCGGGTACCGCACACCACCGCCGGGTGCTCCGGCCGTCGTAGCGCGGACTCGGCGAGGATGGCCGCCACGGAGAGGGTCACGGCGGTCTCACGCGCCCGCTTCGGCGGCCAGCCGCGCCTTGTCCGGCTTGCCGACGCCGGTGAGCGGCAGGGCGGGCCGGACGCGGATGTCGGCGGGGACGTGCTTGGGGGAGATGGTGGCCCGGATGTGCTCCGCCAGCTCCTCGGGGGTGACCGCACCCGGTGCGCGCAGCACCACGGCGGCGTGCAGGTGCTCGATCCGGTCCCGGTCCTTGACGCAGAAGACGGCGGCCTGCGCGACATCGGGGTGGGCGAGGAAGGCGTTCTCCACCGTCACCGGATGGATCTTGATGCCGTTGGTCTTGATCACCTCGCCGATCCGGCCGCGGAGGTGGAGGTAGCCGTCGCCGTCGACGAAGCCGAGGTCACCGGTGTGCACCCAGCGGTCCCGTACGGTCCGGGCGGTGAGCTCGGGTTCGGCCACGTACGCGCTCATCGTGAACGCCGACCGTACGCAGACCTCGCCGATCTCGCCGAGCGACAGGTCGCGGTGGTCGTCCGGGTCGGTGATCCGCACCCAGCCGGGCATCGGCCGGCCGACCGTTTCCCGCAGCCGGGGGTCGAGGTGCTCGGCGGGCGAGAGCATGCTGACGAAGCCCGCCTCGCTGGTCGCGTACACCTGGATCAGTACGTCGCCGAAGACCTTGACCGCCTCGGCCAGCCGCTCGGGGGACGCGGGGGAGCCCACGTACGTCACCATCTGGAGGCTGGAGAGGTCGGTCGAGCCCACCTCCGGCCGGTCCATCAGCAGGTAGAGCTGGGGAGGTGAGAGCAACATCCGGGTGATCTTGTACTGCTCGATGCAGCGCAGCGCGTCACCCGGGTCGAAGCCGTCCCGCAGGACCACCGAGCCGCCGGACGCCAGGGAGTCGTCGGCCGTGGCGCCGCTGGAGTGGCTGAGCGGGAGGCAGGCCAGGTAGACCGACCGCCAGCCCATCTGGAGCCCGGCCGAGATGAAGCCGTTGCGGGTGCGGAAGTCGAAGGCGATGCCCTTCGGCTCGCCCGTCGTGCCGCTCGTGTAGGTGACCACCGCGGGCCGGTCGAGCCCTATCCCCATGGCGGACGGGTCCAGCGCGTCCGCGTCGCCGGCCGTCAGGTCCAGGACGTCCGGACCGAGGTCGCCGAGGGCGACGAGGGCGAGCGGGGTGCCCAGCCGCTCGCGCAGCTCGCGGGCGGTCGCGACGTTCTCCGCGTCGACCGCCAGGTGCGTCGCGCCGGTGTCCCGGAGGACCTTGAGTTTGGCGTCGGCGGCCAAGTGGTCGGCCGGGTCGACCGCGTTGGTGGTGTGCAGGTGGACGACGGTGGCCCCGATCAGGTTCGCGGCGTAGCGCAGGACCAGGGTCGGGCCGGTGTTGGTGACGGTGAGGATGGCGACCACGGTGCCGGCCGTGCCGCCGCTCGCGTCGCTTCCGCCGGCGTGCCGGTGCAGGGAGTGCGCTGCGGACCGGACCAGGGCGGTCAGCTGCGCCGCGGTCAGCGTCCGGTCCCGCCAGGAGAGGACCACTTTCTCCGGCTCGGCGGAAATTACCTCAAGGATCTTGCTGACATACGTTTCGTTCGACGGCATAGAGAACTCCAGTGGTGCCGTGTCGAGGAATTTCGGCAGAGCCTACAACAAGCAAAGCGGGTGTACCAGGAGTGTGAATTGAAGAAACGGTCGCATCGGGGGTCTTGAATTGTCGCAGACCGCGTCATCGAAGTGATATTCCGCTCTGGGACAATCCCCTCTACCAGTCCGAGCCCCGTATCGGCGCAGCCTTCGGAGAAAAGGGTCGTCATGAACCAATACTTGGAGCTCTTCTCGCGGCACATGGAGGAAGGCGGGTCCGCAGAGGCGAAACGGGAGTTTCTGGAGGTCAGCCGGCTCGCCGGGAAATTTCCCGCGGCCCGGAGCCTGCGCGACGGCATCGGCTCCGAGATCAGCGTGTGGTGCAGCAACGACTATCTGGGAATGGGTCAGCACCCGCTGGTGCTCGCCGCGACCCGGGAAGCCCTCGACGCGTACGGCGCGGGCTCGGGCGGCTCCCGGAACATCGGGGGGACCAACCATTACCACGTACTGCTGGAGCAGGAACTCGCAGATCTGCACGGCAAGGCCGACGCCCTCCTCTTCACGTCGGGATACACCGCCAATGACGGCGCCCTCACGGTCCTCGCCGGCCGGCTGGGCGACTGCGTCGTCTTCTCCGACGAGATGAACCACGCCTCGATCATCGACGGACTCCGCCACAGCGGCGCCGAGAAGCGCATTTTCCGCCACAACGACACCGCGCATCTCGAAGAGCTGATATCCGCCACCGATTCCGACCGGCCGAAGATGATCGTCATGGAGTCGGTCTACTCGATGGGCGGTGACGTTGCCCCGCTCGCCGAGATCGCCGCCATCGCCCGCAGGCACGGCGCGATGACCTTCCTCGACGAGGTCCACGCGGTCGGCATGTACGGGCCGCAGGGAGCAGGCATCGCCGCGAGCCTGGGCCTGGCCGACGAGTTCACCGTCATCATGGGCACCTTGGCCAAGGGCTTCGGCACTACCGGCGGCTACATCGCCGGCCCCGCCGAACTGGTCGACGCGGTACGCGGTCTGTCCCGCTCCTTCATCTTCACCACGGCCCTGCCCCCCTCGGTCGTGGCGGGCGCGCTCGCCGCCGTCCGGCACCTGCGCGCCTCCGACGAGGAACGCGACCGGCTCCGCGAGAACGCCCGGCTGACGCACCGGCTGCTCACCGAACACGGCATCCCCTTCGTCTCCGACGAATCCCACATCGTCTCGATCTTCGTCGGGGACGACGCGCTCGCCCAGCGGATCTCCGGCCTGCTGCTGGAGCGCCACGGCATCTATGTGCAGTCGATCAACGCGCCGAGCGTGCGGGCCGGTCAGGAGATCCTCCGGAGCGCGCCCGGTGCCGTCCACGAACCCGCCGCGGTTGCGGAGTTCGTCGCGGCCCTGGACGGCATCTGGGAGGAGCTGGGCGTGACGCGCGCACCGGGCTGGCGCCGGTCCGCCGTGACGCACGGCTGACCCGCCCCCGAGGTGCGCGCGGCCCTCCCGCACTCCGCGACCCGCCCGCCCCCGTACCCGTACCCGTACACACGCCGTACACGTGCCCGTACGCGTACCCCTGTCCGTGTCGCGGCCTGCGCTATCGGGCTGCTATGCGGCTTAGGAAAGATCGGCGTCGCAGGTCCGGCGGAGGTACGCGCCGGGCATGACGAAGGCGCCCCGGCCGGCGCGGGACCCGCGGGAGCGGGCGCCCGCCCAGGTCCGGTGACGGAAGGTCCTGCTCGCCGTGAAGGAGTCCGAAAACACGATGGCGCACCCCGACGGTACGGAAGCACCGCTGCTGTGGACACTGGCCGGCAACGGCAAGGACGCGCTGGCGACCGGAGCACGCGAGCTGCACGCGCACCTGGCCGGCCGTGACGACTGGAGTCCGCAGGACGTCGCGTTCACCCTCGCGCGCACCGCGTCCGGAGGGAGCCGGCGGGCGGCACTGGTCGCGGACGGGCGCGACGGCTTCCTGGAGCGGCTGGACGCGCTCGCCGACGGCCGGACCATGCCCGGCCTGGTGGAGGGGTCGGCCGCCGGGTCCGCCCGGCGGGTCGCCTTCGTGTTTCCCGGACAGGGCGCGCAGTGGCCTCGGATGGCGGTCGACCTGCTGGACGCCTCCCCGGTGTTCCGCGACCGGATGGACGCGTGCGCGCAGGCCCTGGAACCCTTCATCGACTGGTCACTGATGGACGTGCTCCGCGACCCGGACGCGCCCGGCGCCCCCGCGGCCGACCGGGCCGACGTGGTGCAGCCCGTGCTGTTCGCCGTGACGGTGTCCCTGGCCGCGCTGTGGCGCTCACACGGGGTACGGCCGGACGCGGTGCTCGGCCACAGTGTCGGCGAGGTCACCGCCGCCGAGGTCTCCGGCGCGCTGTCCCTGGACGACTCCGCGCGCGTGGTGGCTTTGTGGAGCCAGGCCCAGGCCACGCTGGCCGGGCGCGGGGACATGGTCTCCGTGATGGCCCCGGCCGGCGAGGTCGAACCGCGGCTGGGCCGCTGGGACGGCCGCCTCGTCGTCGCCGCGCACAACGGCCCGCGGTCCGTGATCGTCTCCGGCGACCGCGACGCCGCGGCCGAACTCCTCGACGGACTCGCGGCCGACGGGGTGCACGCACGGCGGATCGCGGTGGGCCTGGCCGCCCATTCCCCGCACATCGACGAGATCGTCCCCCGGATGCGCGCCGACCTCGCCCCGGTCCGCCCCCGCACCCCGCACCTGCCCTACTACTCCGGGCTGACCGGCGGACGGCTGGACGTCCCGATCCTGGACGCCGACTACTGGTGCCGCAACCTGCGCGGCACGGTCCTCTTCCGGCAGGCCGCCGGAGCCCTGCTGCGGGACGGCCACGACGTCCTGCTGGAGGTCAGCCCGCACACCGTGCTCACTTCCGCCCTCACGGACACCGCGCAGGAGCGCGGCACACAGGCCGCCGTCCTCGGCACGCTGCGCCGCAACCAGGACGGGCCGGGCCGGTTCCTGACCTCGCTCGGTGAACTGTACGTACGCGGTGCCGCGCCGGGCCCCGACCCGCAGGCGCGTTCCGCCGGGCCGGGCACCCTCGTACCCGAACTCCCGCTGGCGGCCCTCACGGAGGCCGTCCCGGCGGGCGCGTCCGGAGCGGCGGACGGGCACGGGACGGCGGACGGCGACGGGCAGCGGGACGACGGCGCCGCGTTCCGCGCGGAGCTGGCCGCCATGGACCCGGCGGAGCGACGCGCCGCGCTGGCCCGGCTGGTGGCAGCGGAGACCGCCGCGCTGACCGGGCGGTCCGACCCGGTCCCCGGCCGACTGGCCTTCCTCGACCTCGGATTCGACTCCGTCACCGCGGTGGAGCTGCGCAACCGGCTGAGCGCGGCGACGACGCTGCGCATCCCCGCGACGGTCGTCTTCGACTGCCCGACCCCGGACGACCTGACCGCGTACCTGTGCGCTGCGCTCTCCGGTGAACGGCCCGGTGAGGACGCCGACGCGGACGCGCCTGTGCCGGTGCGGGCCGCGGACGACGACCCCGTGGTGATCGTCGGCATGGGCTGCCGCTACCCCGGGGGCGTCGGCAGCCCGGACGACCTGTGGGAGCTGGTGTCGAACGGCGTCGACGCGGTCTCCGCGCTGCCCGACAACCGCGGCTGGGACCTCGCCGGGCGCTACGACCCCGCGCCGGGGACACCGGGCCGCTACTACCAGCGCGAGGCCGGGTTGCTGTACGACGCGGCCGACTTCGACGCGGAGTTCTTCGGCATCTCGCCGCGCGAGGCGCTGGCCATGGACCCGCAGCAGCGGCTCCTGCTGGAGACCACCTGGGAGGTGCTGGAGCGGACCGGGATCGAACCGTCCACCCTGCGCCGCACCCGGACGGGCGTCTTCGTCGGCGCGATGACCATGGACTACGGGCCCTCCCTCGAACAGGGTGCCGACGCGGGCGGCCACCTGCTGACCGGCAACACCGGAAGCGTCGCCTCGGGCCGGCTGGCCTACATCCTCGGGCTGGAGGGAGCGGCGGTCACCGTCGACACGGCCTGCTCCTCCTCGCTGGTCGCCCTGCACCTCGCGGTACGTGCGGTGCGGTCGGGGGAATGCTCGCTGGCGCTCGCCGGAGGCGCCACCGTGATGTCCACGGTCGGCATGCTCGTCGAGTTCAGCCGGCAGGGCGGCCTGGCCCCCGACGGCCGCTGCAAAGCGTTCGCGGCAGCGGCCGACGGCTTCGGCCTGGCCGAGGGCGTGGGCATGCTGCTGGTGGAGCGGTTGTCGGACGCGCGGCGGAACGGGCATCCGGTGCTGGCGGTGATCCGTGGTTCTGCGGTGAACCAGGACGGTGCGAGCAATGGGTTGACGGCGCCGAACGGTCCGTCGCAGCAGCGGGTGATCCGGGCGGCGTTGGCGGACGCGGGGTTGTCGGCTGCCGAGGTGGACGTGGTGGAGGCGCACGGTACGGGGACCCGGCTGGGTGACCCGATCGAGGCGCAGGCGTTGCTGGCGACGTACGGGCAGGGGCGTCCGGCGGACCGGCCTGTGTGGATCGGCTCGCTCAAGTCCAACATCGGACACGCCCAGGCCGCGGCGGGCGTGGGCGGGGTCATCAAATCGGTGCTGGCCCTGCGGCACGGAGTGATGCCGAAGACGCTGCACGTGGACGGCCCGACGCCCGAGGTGGACTGGTCGGCGGGGGCCGGACGGCTGCTGACGGAGGCCCGTACGTGGGACGACACGGGCCGTCCGCGACGGGCGGGCGTGTCCTCCTTCGGGATCAGCGGCACCAACGCCCATGTGATCGTGGAGGCGGCGCCGGCCGACGAACCGGCCGGGGAACCGGGCGACGGGCCGTCCGTGCAGCCGGGCGGGACGGTGGTGTGGCCCCTGTCGGCACGCACCCCGGAGGCGCTGCGCGCGCAGGCGGCGGCGCTGTCGGCCCGGGTCGGCGACGGGTCGGGCGCCGAGGCCGCCGACGTGGGCTTCTCGCTGGCCACGGGCCGCGCGGTCTGGGGACACCGCAGGGCGCTGGTCGGTGACGGCGACGAACTGCGGGCGCTGCTGCAGCAGTTGGCCGATGGCGGCGCGGAGCCGGGCCCGGTGCGCGGGGAGGGTGTATTGCCGACCGACGCCACGGTGTTGGTGTTTCCGGGTCAGGGTTCGCAGTGGGTGGGGATGGCTGTGGAGCTGCTGGCTGGGTCGGTGGTGTTTGCGGGGCGGATGGCGGAGTGTGAGCGGGCTTTGTCGCCGTTTGTGGATTGGTCGTTGGTGGAGGCGTTGGGGTCGGGGGAGTTGCTGGGGCGGGTTGATGTGGTGCAGCCGGTGTTGTGGGCTGTGATGGTGTCGTTGGCGGAGGTGTGGCGGTCGTTCGGTGTTGTTCCGGATGCGGTGGTGGGGCATTCGCAGGGTGAGATCGCGGCTGCGTGTGTGGCGGGTGGTTTGAGCCTGGAGGATGGGGCTCGGGTGGTGGCGTTGCGTTCGCGTGCGGTGGGGGTGTTGGCGGGTCGGGGTGGGATGGCGTCGGTGCCGCTGCCGGTGGACGCGGTACGGGAGCGGATCGCCGGGTGGGATGGTCGTCTGTCGGTGGCGGCGGTGAACGGACCTTCGTCCACGGTGGTGTCGGGTGATGCGGACGCGGTCGCGGAACTGGTGGCGGAGTTCGTGGAGGAGGGGGTGCGGGCGCGCCTGATCGAGGTCGATTACGCCTCGCATTCTTCGCATGTGGAGGAGATCCGTGAGCAGTTGCTCGCGGATCTGGCCGGGGTGGCGCCGGGCTCGGGTTCGGTGCCGTTCTTCTCGACGGTGACGGGTGGCTGGCTGGATACGAAGGCTCTGGATGCGGAGTACTGGTACCGCAACCTGCGGGAGACGGTCTGCTTCGAGGAGGCGACCCGTGCGCTGCTGGACAGCGGGCACCGCGTCTTCATCGAGGCCAGCGCCCACCCGGTGCTGGGCGTGGCCGTGGCGGAGTCGGTGGAGGCCGCGGGTGTGGACGCCGCGGTGCTCGGCACTCTGCGTCGTGGTGAGGGTGGTCTCGATCAGGTGCTGCGTGCGGTGGGCCGGGCCTGGGAACGCGGTGTGGGCGTGGACTGGTCGGGGGCGTTTCCGGGGGCGCGGCGGGTCGAGCTGCCGACGTACGCCTTCCAGCGCAGCCGCTACTGGCTGACGGCACCCGCCCCCGTACCCGCTCCGGCCGCCGAGGACCGCTGGGACGACCTGGAAGGGCAGGACCCGGCCCGGCTCGCCGAGACCCTGGGCGTCGGCCGTGACGCCCTGGACGAGGTGCTGCCCGCCCTGGCCGCCTGGCGCTCCGCCCGGACCCGTGAACGGCGGGCCGAATCCTGGCGCTACCGCGTCACCTGGACGCCCCTGTCGGTCGCCCCGGCGGACGGACTCGCCGGCCGCTGGCTTGCCCTGCGCCCCGAGAGCGATGCCGCGGCGGCCGTCCTCGACGCGCTCCGCGATGCCGGAGCCGACCTGATTCCGTGCGTCGTCGCCGGTCCGGGCACCACCCGTGGGGAACTGGCCGTGCTGCTCACGGATGCCGTCGGGGGACAGCCGATCGCCGGAGTGCTGTCGCTGCTGTCCTGGGAGGAGCGCACCCATCCCCAGCACCCCGACCTCCCCGGCGGCCCGGCGCTGACCCTCGCGCTGGCCCAGGCGCTGGAGGATGCGGGCATCGACGCCCGCCTCTGGACGCTGACCACCGGAACGGCGGCCCTGGGCGGCGCGGAGCGGCCCGGAACCGTCGGGCAGGCCGCGTCCGCGGCCCTGGGCCGGACCGCGGCCCTGGAACACCCGCACCGCCGGGGCGGCCTGGTCGACCTGCCCGAGGTGCTGGACGCGCGCGCCGCCCGCCGCCTGTGCGCGGTGCTCGCGGGAGCCGTAGCCGACGAGGAGCAGGTGGCGGTGAGGTCCACCGGCATCCACGGACGGCGCCTGCGCCCCGCCCCTTCCGCTTCCTCCGCTGCCCCTCTCGCCGCGCCGTCGGAGGGCCGTGCGGACGGCCCGGCCGTCCCGGTGCGGTCCGGTCCGAAGTGGCAGGGCACGGTCCTCGTGACCGGTGGCACCGGTGGCGTCGGCTCGCACACGGCGCGCTGGCTCGCGGGCCAGGGCGCGGAGCGGCTGCTGCTGGTCAGCCGCCGCGGCGCCGACGCACCCGGTACGGACGCCCTGCGGGCGGAACTGACGGCGCTGGGCGCCGAGGTGGCCTTCGCCGCCTGCGATGTAGCCGACCCGGTCGCCCTGGCGGCGCTGATCGACGCCATCCCGGTGCAGTACCCGCTGTCCGCCGTCATCCACGCGGCGGGCGTCCTGGACGACGGCGTGGTCGACGCCCTCGACCCGGCCCGGCTCGCCGTGGTGCTGCGCGCCAAACTGACCGCCGCGCGGAACCTGCACGAGGCCACCGCGGGCCTGAACCTCTCGGCCTTCGTGGTGTTCTCGTCCGTGATGGGCGTCCTGGGCAACGCCGGGCAGGGCAACTACGCCGCCGCCAACGCCGCCGTGGACGCGCTTGTCGCCGCCCGCCGGGCCGCCGGACTGCCCGGCACCTCCGTGGCCTGGGGCGCCTGGGCCGGGCCGGGCATGCTCGCGGACGACGTCGCCGCGCGGCTGCGGGACTTCGGCATGCCGGTGATGGAACCCGAAACGGCCGTCACCGCGATCGGTCGGGCCCTTGCCGAGGACGACGCGCTGGTGATGGTCGCTGACATCGACTGGCGGCGCTTCACCGCGGGCATGGGGCTGCGCTCCACCGCCCTGCTGGACGCGCTGCCGGACCCGGCCGGGGCCCCGGCCGCCCCCGACACCGGCGCACCGCCGGCCCGGGACGGCGGCTCCGCCGACGGAGCCCACGACGCCGACACCCTGCGGCAGCAGGTCGCCGTACTGCCTCGCCACGAGGACCGAGTCCGGACCCTCACCGAGCTGGTACGCGCCCACGCCGCGGCGGTCCTACGCCACCCCGACGTGAACACGGTCCAGCCCGCCAAGGCGTTCTCCGCGCTCGGCTTCGACTCACTGACCGCCGTGGAACTGCGCAACCGCCTCGCCACCGCCACCGGACTCGCCCTGCCCGCCACCGTCCTCTTCGACCACCCCACCCCGTCGGCCCTCGCCGACCGGCTGCTCGCCGAACTCGGCCTCCCGGACGCGCCGGAGGAGACCGCCGCTCCCGTCGCGACCGGGGCGCACCGCACCGCGGAGACCGGCCGCAGCGAGCCGATCGCGATCGTCGGCATGGGCTGCCGCTTCCCCGGCGGAGTCACCCGGCCCGAGGACTTCTGGCAGCTGCTGTCCGAAGGCACCGACGCCGTCGGCGACTGGCCCTCGAACCGGGGCTGGGACACCGACGGCCTGTACGACCCGGACCCCGACCGGGCCGGCACCACGTACAGCAGGCAGGGCGGTTTCCTGCACGACGTCCCCGAGTTCGACGCCGAGTTCTTCGGCATCTCGCCCCGCGAAGCCCTGGCCATGGACCCGCAGCAGCGGCTGCTCCTGGAGACCACCTGGGAGGCTGTCGAGCGCGCCGGACAGGACCCGACCGCACTGAAGGACCGCCAGGTCGGGGTCTACATCGGCACCAATGGCCAGGACTACTCCGCCCTGCTGGAGGGCGCCGAGGGCATCTCCGAAGGCCACCTGCTGACCGGCAACACGGCCAGCGTGCTGTCCGGACGGCTCTCCTACGTCCTCGGCCTCCAGGGGCCCTCGCTCACCGTGGACACCGCGTGCTCGTCGTCCCTGGTGGCGCTGCACCTGGCCGTCCAGGCCCTGCGCCGCGGCGACTGCGAACAGGCCCTCGCGGGCGGGGTGACGGTGATGAGCACACCGAAGCTTTTCGTCGAGTTCAGCCGTCAGCGCGGACTCGCCGCCGACGGACGCTGCAAGGCGTTCTCCGCCGAGGCGGACGGCACCGGCTGGGGTGAGGGCGCCGGCGTCCTGCTGCTGGAGCGCCACAGCGACGCCCTGCGCCACGGCCACCCGGTCCTCGCGCTGATCAGCGGCACCGCCGTGAACCAGGACGGCGCCAGCAACGGGCTCACCGCCCCCAACGGACCCTCCCAGCAGCAGGTCATCCGGGCCGCGCTCGCCGACGCGGCGCTGCGTGCCGACCAGATCGACGCGGTCGAGGCCCACGGCACCGGGACCCGGCTCGGCGACCCGATTGAAGCGCAGGCCCTCCAAGCCGTGCACGGGCCCGACCGCCCCGCGGACCGGCCGCTGTGGCTCGGCTCGGTGAAGTCGAACATCGGGCACACCCAGGCCGCGGCCGGGGTGGCCGGGGTGATGAAGATGGTGCTGGCCATCTGCCACGGCGAACTCCCGGGCACCCTCCACGCGGATGCGCCGAACCCGCACGTCGACTGGTCCGGTGGCGCGATCCGGCTGCTCACCGGGCACACCCCGTGGCCGCGGACCGGGGGCCCGCGCCGGGCGGGCGTGTCGTCGTTCGGCATCAGCGGGACCAACGCGCACGCGATCATCGAGCAGGCGCCCGTCATCGCGGTCGTGCCTGCCCCGGACCCGGCCGACACCGGCACCGCGGACGAGACCGGCACCCATGGCGCCACTGCCACCGCGGCCGTCGCCGCGGTCACCGCGACCACGCCCACCGCCCGCCGGACCGGCCCGCCCGTGCCGCTGCTGCTGTCGGCCAGGACGCCGGAGGCGCTGCGGGCGCAGGCGGACCGGCTGGTGGGCCGGCTCGACGCCGACCCGGACCTCGAACTGGCCGACGTCGCCTACTCGCTGGTCACCGGCCGCGCCCCGCTCGAACACCGGGCCGCCGTCCTGGGGCAGGACCGGGCGTCCGTCCGGCGCTCACTGACCGCCCTCGCGCGGGGCACCACGGCGGGCCGGCTGCTCACCGGCCGCGCCGGGCACTCCGGCCGGACCGCCTTCCTCTTCCCGGGACAGGGCAGCCAGCGGGCCGGGGCCGGCGCCGGGCTCTACCGCGACGACCCGGTGTTCGCCGATGCCCTCGACGAGGTGCTGACCGGGCTCGACCCGCACCTCGACCTGCCCCTGCGCGACATCCTGTTCGCCGCGCCCGGAACCCCCGGGGCGGAGCTCCTCGACCGCACCCGGTACACCCAGCCCGCGCTGTTCGCCCTGGAAACGGCCCTGTTCCGGCTCGTCCGGCACTGGGGCGTGCGGCCCGACCTGCTGATGGGGCACTCCATCGGCGAGCTCGCCGCCGCCCACGCCGCGGGCGTACTGGACCTCGCCGACGCCTGCGCGCTGGTCGCGGCCCGGGGCCGGCTGATGGACGCGCTGCCCGCGGGCGGAGCGATGGTGGCCGTGGAGGCCACGGAGGAGGAAGTGCGCCAGGCCCTGCACGACGGCCTCGCGGCCCGCGCCGGGCAGGACCCGGAGCGGGGCGCGGTGGACGTCGCTGCCGTCAACGGGCCCTTCTCCGTAGTCCTGTCCGGCGACGAGGACGCGGTAAGGCGGCTGGCCGGGGTGTTCCGCTCCCGCGGCCGGCGCACCCGGCGCCTCAGCGTGAGCCACGCCTTCCACTCCGCCCGGATGGACGGGATGCTCGACGCGTTCCGGGACGTGGCCGAGTCGCTGACCTACCACGCGCCCGGCATCGAGATCATCTCCAACCTGACCGGCCGGACGGCCACGGCCGCCGAACTCCGCTCCCCGGACCACTGGGTGCGCCACGTACGGGACACCGTCCGCTTCCTGGCGGGGGCCCGCCGGCTGCGGGCCGAGGGTGCGACGACGTTCCTCGAACTCGGCCCCGGCGGCGTGCTGTCCGGCATGCTGCACACCTGCCTCGCCGACCCCGAAGCCGGTCCCGAAGAAGCCGCCCCTGGCACCGATACCGCTTCCGCCTCCGCTTCCAGCGCCCACCGGACGGTGCCGCTGCTGCGCGACGGCCGGGCCGAGACCGACGCGGTCCGCACCGCACTCGCCTCGCTGCACCTGCACGGCGTACCGGTGGACTGGTCGGCGGGTTGGAGCGGCACCGACGTACGACGGGTCGACCTGCCCACCTACGCCTTCCAGCGCAGGCGCTTCTGGCCGGAAGCCGCCCTCGACCCGGCCCCCGCAGCCTGGCGCTCCCGCCGGGCGATCGAGGCCCCGGCCGGACCGCAGCGCTACCGCATCGCGTGGCAGCCGCTCACTGCGCCCGCCGAGGCCCGGCTCTCCGGCCGCTGGCTGCTCGTCACCCCGGACGGACCCGGCGCCGAGGACACCGCGCTCGCCTGCGAACAGGCCCTCGCCGGACACGGCGCCGACGTGGTCGTGATCCGGGTCGGGGCTACCGTCGAACGGACGGAACTGGCCGCACTGTTACCGGAGTTCGGCGCCCTGGATGGCGTCCTGTCGCTGCTGGGCCTGGCCGAGGGAACCCATCCGCGGCTGCGCACGCTGGACGCCTGCCTGACCGGGACCCTGCTGCTGCTCCAGGCCCTGGGCGAAAGCGGCATCGACGCACCCCTGTGGTGCGCCACCCGCGGTGCGGTGGCGGTCGACGGCACCACACCGGTCCGCCCCGAGCAGGCCCAGGTGTGGGGCCTGGGCCGGGTTGCGGCGCTGGAGCACCCGCGGCGCTGGGGCGGCCTGGTCGACCTGCCGGAGCTGCTGGACGGACCCGTGCTGGAAGGGCTGTGCGCGGTGCTGGCCGGACACGACGGCGAGGACCAGGTGGCCGTACGCGCGCCGGGACTCCTGGGCCGCCGCCTCGTCCCCGCACCGGGACCCGCGGCGCCCGGGCCCGCACCGTGGACCCCGCGCGGCACGGTCCTCGTCACCGGAGGCACCGGAGGCCTCGGCGCCCAGGTGGCGCGCTGGCTGGCGGAGCGCGGCGCGGAGCACCTCGTACTGCTGAGCCGGCGCGGGCCCGAGGCGCCGGGAGTCGACGCCCTCGTCGCCGCGCTGGCGGAGCTCGGGGCCCGGAGCACCGTACTGGCCTGCGACGTCGCCGACCGGACCGCACTGGAAGGGGTCCTGGCGCGACTGCGCGCCGAGGACGACACCGTACGGGCCGTGGTGCACACCGCGGGACTGACCTCCGACACCCCGCTCGCCGACTGCACCCCGGAGGAGCTGGCCGCGGACACGGCGGCCAAGACGCGGGGCGCGGCGCACCTGGACGCCCTGTTCGAGGGCGTCGGACTCGACGCGTTCGTGCTGTTCTCCTCGATCTCGGCCACCTGGGGCAGCGGCGGTCAGGGCGCGTACGCGGCGGCCAACGCCTACCTGGACGGCCTGGCCGCGGCGCGCCGCGGCCGCGGCCTGACGGCGGCCTCGGTGGCTTGGGGCCCCTGGTTCGGCGCGGGCATGGCCGACGGCGCCACCGGGGACGGCCTGCGCCGCCACGGCCTGGTGCCGATGGACCCCGCGGCGGCCCTCGCCGCGCTCGGGCTGGCACTGGACCTGGACGAGACCGAAGCGGTGGTCGCCGAGGTCGACTGGAGCCGCTTCGCTCCCACCTTCGGATCCGTGCGCGCCAGTGCGCTGCTGCGCGGACTGCCGGCCGCCGCGGAGACCCCGCCGCCGGACGGCGGCCCCGCCGCGGACGCCCCCGCCGGAGCCGGTACGGGCGGCGACCCGTCGTGGCGGCAGCGGCTGGAGCGGCTGTCCGGGCCGGAGGGCCGCAAGCTGCTGACGGAACTGGTCCGCAGCGAGGCGGCGGCGGTGCTGGGCCACGAGTCGGCGGGCGAGTTCGCGGCCGAACGCCCCTTCCGGGAGGCGGGTTTCGATTCGCTCACCGCCGTCGAACTCCGCAACCGGCTGGTCGAGGTCACCGGCCTGCCGCTGGCCCTCACCTCCGTCTTCGACCACCCGACGGCAGCCGCCCTCGCCGCGCACCTCTTCGACGGACTGAGCGACACCGAAGCCGAAGCCGCGGCCGTCGGCGGCCCGGCCGGACCCGCAGTGGACGACGAGCCGCTGGCCATCGTCTCGATGGCCTGCCGCTTCCCCGGCGGCGTCCGCTCGCCCGAGGACCTGTGGCGGCTGGTGGACGACGGGGTGGACGCGGTCGCCGCGCTGCCCGCCGACCGCGGCTGGTCGCTGGACACCCTCTACGACCCCGACCCCCTGCACCCCGGGACCTTCTACACCACCGGAGGCGGATTCCTGGACGGGGCGGCCGAGTTCGACGCGGAGTTCTTCGGCGTCTCGCCGCGCGAAGCCCTGGCCATGGACCCGCAGCAGCGGCTGCTGCTGGAGACCAGCTGGGAGGCGCTGGAGCGGGCCGGACTCGACCCCGCGTCGGTACGCGGCAGCGAGGGCGGCGTCTACGTCGGCGTCGCGACCCAGGGCTACGGAACCGGCCCGCAGAACCCGTCCGACGAGGTCGAGGGGCACCTGCTGAGCGGCACCGTCACCAGCGTCGCGTCCGGTCGCATCTCCTACACCCTCGGACTCGGCGGCCCCGCCGTGACCGTCGAGACGGCCTGCTCGTCCTCGCTGGTGGCCCTGCACCTGGCCGGGCAGGCGCTGCGCGCCGGGGACTGCTCGTTCGCTCTGGTCGGCGGCGCCGCGGTGATGGCGAGCCCGGACGTCTTCGTCGAGTTCAGCCGTCAGCAGGGGCTCTCGCCCGACGGCCGCTGCCGCTCCTTCGCCGAAGGCGCGAACGGCACCGGCTGGGGCGAGGGCGTGGGCGTGCTGCTCGTGGAACGCCTCTCCGACGCGCGCCGCCTCGGGCACCCGGTCCTCGCCCTCGTCCGCAGCACCGCGGTCAACCAGGACGGCGCCAGCAACGGCCTGACCGCCCCCAGCGGTCTCGCACAGCAGCGGGTCATCAAGGCCGCGCTCGCCACCGCCGGACTGGCCGGTACCGACATCGACCTGGTCGAGGCCCACGGCACCGGCACCGTACTCGGCGACCCCATCGAGGCCCAGGCCCTGCTGGCCACGTACGGCCAGGACCGGCCCGAGGGGCGGCCGCTGTGGCTGGGGTCGCTGAAGTCGAACATCGGGCACACCCAGGCCGCCGCAGGGGTCGCCGGGGTCATCAAGACCGTCCTCGCCCTCCGCCACGGCGTCCTGCCCCGCACCCTGCACGCCCAGGAGGCGTCGAGCCGGGTCGACTGGTCGGCCGGCGCGGTGCGGCTGCTCGCGCAGGCCCGTCCCTGGGACGCCCCGGACGGGAACCGGCCGCGCCGGGCCGGGGTCTCTGCCTTCGGCATGAGCGGCACCAACGCGCACGCCATCCTTGAGGAAGCCCCCGCCGACAGCGCCCCGCCGGCCGAAGGCGCGCCCGACGAACGGTCCGGCGACGTCGCGGACACCGAAGCCACGGGGGCCACCGCGGAAACCGTGCCGTGGCTGCTGTCCGCCATGACCCCCGCGGCCCTGCGCCGCCAGGCCCGCCGGCTGGCCGAGCACCTGCGCGCCGACGGCGGCCGGGACGCCGCCGGAGCGGCCCGCGCGCTCGCCACCACCCGCCCCGCCCTGCCGTTCCGGGCCGCCGCCACCGGCCGCGACCGCGACGCGCTCCTCGGCTGGCTGGACGCCCTCGCCGCCGGCGAACCCGCGCCCCACGCCGTGCAGGACCGGGCGCGCGGCGGCCGTACCGCCTTCGTCTTCCCCGGCCAGGGCGCGCAGTGGGCCGGGATGGCCGTGGCCGCGCTCGACACCTCCGAGGCGTTCGCCGCCACGATCGCCGCCTGCGAACGCGCCCTCGCCCCGCACACCGACTGGTCCTTGACCGAGGTGCTCCGCGGCGCGCCCGGCGCGCCCTCGCTCGACCGCGTGGACGTCGTCCAGCCGGTGCTGTTCGCCGTGATGGTGGCGCTCGCCGCGCACTGGCGGGCCACCGGGGTCACCCCCGACGCGGTCGTCGGACACAGCCAGGGCGAGATCGCCGCCGCCTGCGTCGCCGGAGCGCTCTCGCTCGACGACGCGGCCCTCGTGGTGGCACGGCGCAGCCGGGCGCTGCTGCGGCTGGCCGGGCGCGGCGGCATGGTGTCGGTCGCCGCCTCCGCCGAGCGGACCGCCCGCCTGCTGCCCGACGGCGGACGCGTGGGCGTGGCCGCGGTCAACGGCCCGGCGGCCGTGGTCGTCGCCGGAGAGCCGCAGGAGCTGGCCGCCCTGCTCGAAGCCTGCGAGCGGGAAGGCGTACGAGCCCGGGCGATCCCGGTGGACTACGCGGCGCACTCGGCCCAGGTCGCCGAGATCGAGGACGAACTGCGCGAAGCCCTCGCCGGGATCCGCCCGCGGGCCTCGGCCGTCCCGCTCTACTCGACGGTGACCGGCGAACCGGTCGCCGGAGAATCGCTCGACGCCGCCTACTGGTACCGCAACCTGCGCGAGCCGGTCGACTTCGTCGGCGCGACCCGCACCCTGGTGGACGCGGGCCACACCCTGTTCGTGGAGGTCGGCCCGCATCCGGTGCTGCTCGCCGGGATCGAGGCGGTGGCCGGCGACGCCGGCCGGGAGGTGGCGGCGGTCGGCACGCTGCGCCGCGGCGACGGCGGCCGGGACCGCCTGCTGGCCTCCCTGACCGAAGCGTGGGCGAGCGGCGGCGGCCCGGTGGACTGGACGCCCTGGACGGGAACCGCCGACCCGGACGCCACACCCTTCCTGCTGCCCACCTACCCCTTCCAGCGCGACCGGTACTGGCTGCCCACCCCCGCGGCCGGACGGCCGCCACGGTCCCCCGTACCCCAACGGAGCCCGTCGAGCCTGTCGAGCCCGTCGAGTCGGGCGCGGCCGCGGGCGACGACGCGGACACCCCCGCCGTCCTCCTGGCCGCCCGGCTGGCCCCGCTGGACCGGCAGGCCCGCCGTCAGGCCGTACTCGACCTGGTCATCCGGCACGCCGCCGCGGTCCTGGGCCATCCCGGCACCGGTCCGGTCCGCGCGGAGCGCTCCTTCTCCGAGGTCGGCTTCGACTCGATGCTCGCGGTGCGGTTCCGGAACGTACTGGTCGAGGCGACCGGGCTGCCCGTACCGCCGACGGTCGTCTTCGACCACCCGACGCCCGACGCACTCGCCGCACACCTGGATGCGGAGCTCTCCGCCGCGCCCGCACCGCCCTCGCCGCTGCTGGCCGAACTGGACCGGCTGGCCGTGCTCCTCGCGGCCGTGCCGCCCGGAGCGGCCGGTACCGACGGGGTCGGCGAACGACTGGACGCGCTGCTGCGCGGCTGGGGCCGGCGCGGAGCCGCCCCGGACGGCGGGACCCCACCGCCCGCACCCGCCGAGGACACCGCAACCGCCACGGCGGACGAACTGTTCGCCCTGCTCGACAACAACTTCGGCAACGCCTGAGAGAGAGCTGGACCCGATGTCCGACGACAAGAAGCTGCTCGACTACCTCAGGCGCGCCACCGCGGACCTCGGTGACGCCCGGAGGCAGCTGCGCGAGGCCGAGCAGGCCCGCCACGAACCGATCGCCATCGTCTCGATGGCCTGCCGCTACCCCGGCGGCGCCCACACGCCCGAACTGCTGTGGGACCTGGTGAGACGCGGCGCCGACGCGGTGTCCGGCTGGCCGGTTAACCGCGGCTGGGACCTGGACGGCCTCTACGACCCGGACCCCGAGCGGCCCGGCACCTCCTACACCCGGCACGGCGGATTCCTGCACGACGCCGCCGAGTTCGACGCCGAATTCTTCGGGATCTCGCCGCGCGAGGCGCTGGCCACGGACCCCCAGCAGCGGCTGGTGCTGGAGACCGCCTGGGAGGCCGTCGAACGGGCCGCCATCGACCCCCGCGCGCTGCGGCGCACCGGCACCGGCGTCTTCCTCGGGGCGATCGGCAACGGCTACGGCGCCGGCTCCCGCCACCTCCCCGACGTCCAGGGCCTGCTGGACACCGGCACCGCGAGCAGCGTGGTCTCCGGCCGGATCGCCTACACCCTGGGACTCGAAGGGCCCGCGGTGACCGTCGACACGGCCTGCTCGTCCTCGCTGGTCGCCCTGCACCTGGCGATCCGGGCGCTGCGGGCGGGCGACTGCACGCTGGCCCTGGCCGGCGGGGTGTCGGTGATGGCGACCCCCGACGCGTTCGTGGCGTTCAGCCGGCAGCGCGCGCTGTCGGCCGACGGCCGCTGCAAGGCGTTCGGCGCCGGTGCGGACGGCACCGGCTGGTCCGAGGGCGTCGGCGTCCTGCTGCTGGAACGCCTCTCGGACGCCCGGCGCAACGGGCACCCGGTGCTGGCCGTGGTCCGTGGTTCGGCCACCAACCAGGACGGCGCCAGCAACGGCCTGACCGCGCCCAGCGGCCCGTCGCAGCAGCGGGTCATCCGGGCGGCGCTCGCGGACGCGGGCCTGACGGCGTCCGAGGTGGACGTGGTGGAGGCGCACGGCACCGGCACCACCCTCGGCGACCCCATCGAGGCGCAGGCCCTGCTGGCGACGTACGGTCAGGGGCGGCCGGCCCGGCAGCCCCTGTGGCTGGGCTCGCTGAAGTCGAACATCGGCCACACCTCGGCGGCGGCGGGGGTGGGCGGCGTCATCAAGATGGTGCTGGCCATGGCGCACGGCGAACTGCCCCGGACCCTGCACGCTGACCGGCCGACACCGATGGTGGACTGGTCGTCGGGCGCCGTGGAACTGCTCTCCGAGGCCCGCGTCTGGGACGACCGGGGCCGTCCGCGCCGCGCCGGGGTGTCCGCCTTCGGCGTCAGCGGCACCAACGCGCACCTGATCCTGGAACAGGCCCCGGCGGAGGAGGCCGAACCGGCGGCCGAAGCCGGAACCGCGGCGGGTACGGACGCGCACCCGCTCCCCTGGGTGCTGTCCGGGCGCACCGAGGAGGCGCTGCGGGAGCAGGCGTCCCGGCTGCTGACGCACCTGGGCACCCGCCCCGGACCCCTGCGGGCCGGCGGGACCGGCCGCGCCCTCGCCCTCACGCGTACGGCCTTCGAGCGGCGGGCCGTGATCGTGGGCACCGGCCCGGAGCAACTGCTCGACGGGGTCAGGGCGCTGGCCGAGGGCCGGTCGGTGCCGGGGCTGGTGCGGGGCGACGGCGTCTCGTCGGGCCGCACGGTGTTGGTGTTTCCGGGTCAGGGTTCGCAGTGGGTGGGGATGGCTGTGGAGCTGCTGGCTGGGTCGGTGGTGTTTGCGGGGCGGATGGCGGAGTGTGAGCGGGCTTTGTCGCCGTTTGTGGATTGGTCGTTGGTGGAGGCGTTGGGGTCGGGGGAGTTGCTGGGGCGGGTTGATGTGGTGCAGCCGGTGTTGTGGGCTGTGATGGTGTCGTTGGCGGAGGTGTGGCGGTCGTTCGGTGTTGTTCCGGATGCGGTGGTGGGGCATTCGCAGGGTGAGATCGCGGCTGCGTGTGTGGCGGGTGGTTTGAGCCTGGAGGATGGGGCTCGGGTGGTGGCGTTGCGTTCGCGTGCGGTGGGGGTGTTGGCGGGTCGGGGTGGGATGGCGTCGGTGCCGCTGCCGGTGGACGCGGTACGGGAACGGATCGCCGGGTGGGATGGTCGTCTGTCGGTGGCGGCGGTGAACGGGCCTTCCTCCACGGTGGTTTCGGGTGATGCGGACGCGGTCGCGGAACTGGTGGCGGAGTTCGTGGAGGAGGGGGTGCGGGCGCGCCTGATCGAGGTCGATTACGCCTCGCATTCTTCGCATGTGGAGGAGATTCGGGAGCAGTTGCTCGCGGATCTGGCCGGGGTGGCGCCGGGCTCGGGTTCGGTGCCGTTCTTCTCGACGGTGACGGGTGGTTGGCTGGATACGAAGGCTCTGGATGCGGAGTACTGGTACCGCAACCTCCGGCAGACCGTCGAGTTCGGCAACGCCACGGACACGCTGCTCGGGGAGGGTTTCCGGTTCTTCGTGGAGCCCAGCCCGCACCCCGTGCTCACCTTCGGCGTGCAGCAGAGCGCCGACGCGGCCGGTGCCGCCGACTCCGCACAGGGCCCCGCCGTGGTCGTGGGCACGCTCCGGCGCGGCGAGGGAGGCCTCGACCGCTTCCTGACCTCCCTCGGAGAGGCCCACACGGGCGGGCTGCCGCCCGACTGGGAGCGGGTGTTCGCCGGACACCGCACGGACGGCGTCCCGCTGCCCACCTACCCGTTCCAGCGCCGCCCGTACTGGCTGGAGGACACCGGCCCGGCGGCCGGCGGCACCTCCGGCACGGCCTCCGGGGACGACGACTTCTGGGAGGCCCTGGGCGGGGGCGACCTGGACCGGTTCACCACCACCCTCGGGGTGACCCCCGAGGACCCGCTGAACGTGGTGCTGCCCGCGCTCGCCGGCTGGCGCACCGCCCGCACCGAGCGCTCGGTCGCCGACTCCTGGCGCTACCGGGTGACCTGGCGCGCCCTGCCCGAGGACCCCCCGGCCGCCCTGGGCGGCACCTGGCTCGTCCTGTCCTCGGAGGGCCAGTCCGAGGACGCGGCGCGCCGCGCGGAGGCCATCGCCGACGTCCTGGAGCGGGCCGGCGCCGCCGTGGTCCGCTTACGGCTCGCCGAGGCGGAGGCCGACCGGACCGTACTGGCCGACCGGCTCCGCACGGCTCTCGACGCGCTGCCCGGTGAGGCGGCCGGGGTGCTGTCGCTGCTGGGCCTCGACGAACGCCCGCACTCCGCCCACCCCTCCGTCCCCCTGGGCACCGCGCTCAGCCTGGCCCTGGTGCAGTCCCTGGGCGACGCCGGGATCGACGCCCCGCTGTGGTGGGCGACCCGGGGCGCGGTATCGGTCGCGGGCGAGGACACCGGCAGCCCGGTCAGCGCCCCGCAGCACCTCCTCTGGGGTCTGGGCCGGGTCGCCGCACTGGAGTTCCCACAGCGCTGGGGCGGTCTGATCGACCTCCCGGAGACCCTGGACACCGACACCGCCGCACGCCTGTGCCGGGTCCTGGCCGGCGGGATCGGGGACGAGGACCAGGTCGCCGTACGCGCCACCGCCTGCCACGGCCGCCGGCTGGTCCGGTCCGCCCTGGGGGACAGCGCGCCGCGGCGCGACTGGCGGCCCGGGGGCACCGTGCTCATCACCGGCGGCACCGGCGGTATCGGCGCGCAGATCGCCCGCTGGCTGGCCCGGCGCGGCGCCGGACACCTGGTGCTGGTCAGCCGGCGCGGCCCGGACGCGCCCGGCGCGCCCGAGCTCTCCGAGGAACTCGCCGCGCTCGGTGCCCGCGTCACCGTGGCCGCCTGCGACGTCGCCGACCTGGAAGCGCTGCGCGCCCTGAAGGACGGCCTCGAAGGCGACGGCCACCGGATCGGCACCGTCTTCCACGCCGCCGGCGCCGGGTCGCTGGTGCCGCTGCCCGACACCGACCTCGCCGAGTTCGCCGAGACCCTGCACGCCAAGGCCAGCGGGGCACGGAACCTGGACCTGCTGTTCGACAGGGACACACTCGACGCGTTCGTGCTGTTCTCCTCCATCTCCGGGGTGTGGGGCAGCGCCGTCCACGGCGCCTACGCCGCCGCCAACGCCTACCTCGACGGCCTCGCCGAGGACCGCCGGAGCCGCGGCCTCGCCGCGACCTCCGTCGTGTGGGGGATCTGGAACCCCGAGGGCGGCGCCGGGATGGCCGCCGCACTCGTCGAGGAGACCCTGCGCGGCCACGGCGTGCTCTTCATGCCGCCCGCCACCGCGATCAGCGGGCTCCAGCAGGTCCTGGACCACGACGAGACGGTGGTCGTGGTCGCCGACATCGACTGGGAGCGCTTCGCGACCGTCTTCACCTCGGCGCGCCCCAGCCCGCTGCTCGCCGAACTCCCCGAGGTCCGCGCCGCGCTGGCCGCCGAACCGGAGCCCGACGGGGCGGCCAGGACCGCGGGGGCCTCCGCCGAGCTGCGCGAGCGGCTGGAGCCGCTGCCGGCGGCCGAGCGGACCCGGGTGCTCGTCGACCTGGTCCGCACGCACGCCGCCGCCGTCCTCGGGCACGACTCGCCGGACGCCGTCGCCCCCGGCCGGGCCTTCCGCGACCTGGGCTTCGACTCGCTGACCGCCGTGGACATGCGCAACCGCCTCAACACCGCCACCGGCCTGCGGCTGCCCGTCACCGTCGTCTTCGACTACTCCTCCGCCACGGCCCTCGCCCGGCACCTGGAGACCGGACTGCTCGGCGCCGCCGCGGCCCCCGCCGCGGTCGGCCCGCCCCCCGCGATCGTGGCCGCCGCGGACGACGACCCGATCGTCATCGTCTCCATGAGCTGCCGCTACCCCGGCGGGGTCCGCACCCCCGAGGAGCTGTGGCGGCTGGTCGCCGACGGGCGCGACGCGGTCTCCGGCCTGCCCGACGACCGAGGCTGGGACCTCGACGCCCTCTACGACGCGGACCCCGACCGGCCCGGCAGGAGCTACGCCGCCGCGGGCGGGTTCGTCCGCGACGCGGACCGCTTCGACCCCGCCTTCTTCGGCATCTCGCCGCGCGAGGCACGCGCCATGGATCCGCAGCAGCGGCTGCTGCTCGCCACCTCCTGGGAGGCGATCGAACGCGCCGGCATCGACCCGACCTCCCTGCGCGGCACCCCCACCGGCATCTTCGCCGGCGCCTCCTACCAGGGCTACGGCGGCAACCTCCGGGACGTCCCCGAGGAACTGGAGGGCCTGTTCATCGCGGGCATCTCCACCAGCGTGCTGTCCGGCCGGGTCTCCTACCAACTGGGCCTCCAGGGGCCTGCCGTGACCGTGGACACCGCCTGCTCCTCGTCGCTGGTGGCGGTCCACCTGGCCGCGCAGTCGCTGCGTTCGGGTGAATGTCGGCTGGCCCTGGCGGGCGGCGCCACCGTGATGGGCACCCCGCTCTCCTTCACCGGCTTCAGCCGGCAGCGCGGCCTCGCCGAGGACGGGCGCTGCAAGTCCTTCGCGGCCTCCGCGGACGGCTTCGGCATGGCCGAGGGCGTCGGCCTGCTGGTCCTGGAACGCCTCTCGGACGCCCGCCGCAACGGCCACCCGGTCCTCGCGGTGCTGCGCGGCTCGGCGATCAACCAGGACGGCGCGAGCAACGGGCTCACCGCGCCCAGCGGCCTGGCCCAGCAGCGGGTGATCCGCGACGCGCTCGCCAACGCCCGCCTGTCGGCCGCCGACGTGGACGCCGTCGAAGCCCACGGCACCGGCACCCGGCTCGGTGACCCGATCGAGGCCGACGCGCTGCTGGCCACGTACGGCCAGGACCGGCCCGAGGGGCGGCCGGTGTGGCTGGGGTCGCTGAAGTCGAACATCGGGCACACCCAGGCCGCCGCCGGGGTCGGTGGCATCATCAAGATGGTGCTGGCCATAGGGCACGGGCAGCTGCCGCAGACCCTGCACGTCGACCGGCCGACCCCGAACGTCGACTGGACGGCCGGCGCCGTCGCCCTACTCACCGAGGCCACCCCCTGGCCGGAGACGGGACGCCCGCGCCGGGCCGGGGTGTCCTCGTTCGGCCTCAGCGGCACCAACGCCCACGTGATCATCGAGCAGCCGCCCGCCGAGTCGGTACCGGCCGGGGCCGCGTCGGGCGGGCCCGCATCGGCCGAATCCGCAGCCGTAGCAGCCCAGTCGGTGCCCGCCGACGCAGGCGCACCCGACCCGCAGGCCGTGCCCGTCGCCGTGCCGTGGGTGCTGTCCGGGGCCGGCGCCGAGGCCCTGCGGGCCCAGGCGGCCCGGCTGCACGCGCACCTGACGGAGCACCCGGAGATACCGTCCGCCGACGTCGGTTACTCGCTGGCGACCACCAGGACCGCCTTCGACCACCGCGCCGCCGTCGTCGGCGAGGACCGGGCCGCCCTGCTGGACGGTCTGGCCGCGCTGGCCGCCGGCGAGCGCGCTCCCGGCCTGGCCGAAGGCACCGTCGCCGGAGCGTCCCGGACGGTCTTCGTCTTCCCCGGCCAGGGCTCCCAGTGGGCCGGCATGGCCCGCGAACTCCTGGTGCACGCACCGGTGTTCGCCGACCGGATCGAAGCCTGCGAACGCGCCCTCGCCCCGCACCTGGACTGGTCGCCGCTCGCGGTCCTGCGGGACGAACCCGGCGCGCCCCCGCTGGACCGGGTGGACGTGGTCCAGCCGGTGCTGTTCGCCGTGATGGTCTCGCTGGCCGAGCTGTGGCGGGCGCACGGCGTCACCCCCGACGCCGTCGTGGGCCACTCCCAGGGCGAGATCGCCGCCGCCTGTGTGGCCGGCGCGCTCTCGCTGGAGGACGCGGCCCGCATCGTCGCCCTGCGCAGCCGGGCCCTGCTGGCCCTGACCGGCCGCGGCGGCATGCTGTTCGTACCCCTGTCGGCCGACGCCGTACGGGACGCCCTCGCCGCCTACGACGGCGCCCTCGACGTCGCCGCCGTCAACGGGCCGACCTCGGTCACCGTCTCCGGCGACCCCGCCGCCCTGGAGCGGCTGTGCGCACAGTACTCCGAGGCGGGCGTGCTGACCTGGCCGGTCCCCGGCGTGGAATTCGCCGGGCACTCCGCGCAGGTGGAGGAGATCCGGGAGGAACTGCTCACCCTCCTCGCCGGCACCGCGCCCCGCACCTCCGACGTCCCCTTCTACTCCACGGTCACCGGCGGCCCGCTCGACACCCGCGGCCTGGACGCCGCGTACTGGTACGACAACCTGCGCCGGCCCGTCGAGTTCGGGCGGGCCGTCGACGCGCTGATCGCCGACGGCCACCACACCTTCGTCGAATGCAGCACTCACCCCGCCCTGACCGTCTGGATCCAGCAGGCCGTCGAGGCCGCCGGGGCCTCCGGCGGAGCCGTCGTCGGCACGCTGCGCCGCACCGAGGGCGGCCAAGCCCGCTTCCTCACCTCGCTCGCCGAACTCCAGGTGCGCGGAGTGCCGGTGGACTGGGAGGCGGTGTTCGCCGGGACAGGCGCCCGCACCCGGCCGCTGCCCACGTACGCCTTCCAGGAGCAGCGCTACTGGCTCGACCCCGTCACCTCCGACCCGTCCGCCGCCGTCGCCGCGGCCGGCACCGGCCCGGCCGACTCCGGGTTCTGGGAGGCGGTCGACCACGGAGACCTCGACGCCCTCGCCACCACCCTGCGCGTCGAAAACGGCGAACTGCGCGCCGCCCTCGCCTCCCTGGTGCCCACCCTCGCCGACTGGGCGCGCGGCCGGCACAGCGACCGGACCGCCGACAGCTGGCGCTACCGGGTCGCCTGGAAGCCCCTGCCGACCGCCGGACCGGCCCGCCTCACCGGGAACTGGCTCGTCGTCACCCCGGCCGGTCACACCGCCCACCCGGCCGTCGCCTTCGCCACGGACGCCCTGCGCGGACACGGCGCTGTACCGGTCCTCGTCGAAGCGGGCCCCGACGCGACCGACCGGGCCCGGTTCGCCGTACAGCTGCGCGAAGCGCACGAACGGGCAGGCGGGCCGCCCGCCGGGGTGCTGTCCCTGCTCGCCCTGGCCGAAGAACCGCACGGCGACGGCTCGGCCCTGCCTCTCGGGCTCACCCTGACCGTCGGCCTCCTCCAGGCGCTGGGCGACCTTGGCGCCGACGCCCCGCTCTGGTGCGCCACCCGCGGCGCCGTGTCGGTCGGCCGCTCCGACCCGATCGACAGCACCCTCCAGGCCCTGGTCTGGGGCCTCGGCGGGGTCGCCGGGGTCGAATACCCGCAGCGCTGGGCGGGACTGGTGGACCTGCCGCAACGCCTCGACGACCGGGCCGCCACCCGGCTGGCCGAAGCGCTCACCGGCCCGGACGGCGAAGACCAGCTCGCGGTACGCGCCTCCGGCGTCTTCGGCCGCAGGCTCGTCCACGCCCCGCTCGGCGACACGCCCCCGGCCCGCGACTGGACCCCCGAGGGCACCGTCCTCATCACCGGCGGCACCGGCGGCCTCGGTGCCCAGATCGCCCGCCGCCTCGCCCTCACCGGCACCGCGCACCTGCTGCTCACCAGCCGCCGCGGAGAACACGCCCCCGGCGCGGCCGACCTGCTCACCGAACTGCGCGCCCTCGGCGCCGAGGCCACCGCGGCGGCCTGCGACGTCGCCGACCGCGCCTCCCTCGCGGACCTGCTCGCCGGCATACCGGACGAGCGCCCGCTGCGCGCCGTGCTGCACACCGCGGGCGTCCTCGACGACGGCGTGATCGACTCGATCACCCCCGAGCGCGCGGCCGGCGTCCTGCACCCCAAGCTGGACGGCGCCCGCAACCTCGACGCCCTCACCCGCGACCTCGACCTCACCGCCTTCGTGCTGTTCTCCTCACTGGCCGGCACCCTCGGCGGCACCGGCCAGGGCAGCTACGCCGCCGCCAACGCCTACCTCGACGCTCTGGCCCGGCACCGCCGCGACCTCGGCCTCCCCGGCACCTCGGTCGCCTGGGGCCTGTGGGGCGGCGACAGCCTCGCCTCCGGAGCCGTCAGCGAACGGCTGATCCGCGACGGCCTGCCCGCCATGGACCCCGCCACCGCCACCCTCGCCCTGCAACGGGCGCTCGACCACGATGACACCGCCGTCCTCATCGCCGACTTCGCCTGGGACCGCTTCACCCGGGCGTTCACCGCCCTGCGGCCCAGTGCCGCCCTCGCCGACCTGCCCGAGGTGCGGGCCGTACGCGACGCCGCGCAGGGGTCCCGTACGGGCGACGGCGCCGAGCCGACGGCCCGGCGGCTGGCCGCCCTGCCCCCGGCCGAACTCGACCGGGCCCTCCTCGACCTGGTCCGCACCGAAGTCGCCGCCGTGCTCGGCCACCCCGGGCCCGAGGCGGTGGGACCCGACCAGGTGTTCAAGGACATCGGCTTCGACTCGCTGACCGCCGTCGACCTGCGCAACCGGCTCGCCGAAGCCACCGGACTGCGCCTCTCGGTGACCCTCGCCTTCGACTACCCGACCGCCACCGTCCTCGCCGGCCACCTGCGCGGCGAACTGCCGGGCACCGACACCGCGGCGGCGCCCGCCGACGCCGGACGGGCACCCGTACCGGCGGCGGCCGTGGCCGAGGACGAGGCCATCGCGGTGGTCGCCATGAGCTGCCGCTATCCCGGCGGCGTCAGCACCCCCGAAGAGCTGTGGGACCTCGTCGCCACCGGGCAGGACGCCATTTCCGGCTTCCCCACCGGCCGCGGCTGGGACCTGGACGGCCTCTACGACCCCGACCCCGAACGGGTCGGCAGCACCTACGCCCGCGAAGGCGGCTTCCTCCACGACGCCGACCGCTTCGACCCCGCCTTCTTCGGGATCTCCCCGCGCGAGGCGCTGACCATCGACCCCCAGCAGCGGCTGCTCCTCGAACTCTCCTGGGAGGCGTTCGAGCGGGCCGGCATCGACCCGCTGTCCCTCAAGGGCAGTGACAGCGGCGTCTTCGTCGGATGCAGCCACCACGACTACGGCTCGCGCGTCACCGAGCCCTCCGAGGAGTTCGAGGGCTACCTCGGCATCGGCAGCGCGGGCAGCGTCGCCTCCGGCCGGATCTCCTACAGCCTCGGCCTCGAAGGGCCCGCGGTCACCGTCGACACGGCCTGCTCCTCGTCGCTGGTCGCCGTCCACCTCGCGGCCCGGTCGCTGCGGGCCGGCGAGTGCTCGCTCGCCCTCGCGGGCGGGGTGACCGTGATGTCGACACCAGGCGCCTTCGTGGAGTTCAGCCGGCAGCGGGTGCTCGCCGAAGACGGCCGCTGCAAGCCGTTCGCCGCCGCCGCCGACGGCACCTCCTGGGCCGAGGGCGCCGGACTGCTCGTCCTGGAACGCCTCTCGGACGCCCGGCGCAACGGCCACCCGGTCCTCGCCCTCGTCCGCGGCTCCGCCGTCAACCAGGACGGCGCCAGCAACGGCCTCACCGCCCCCAACGGCCCCTCCCAGCAGCGCGTCATCCGGGCGGCGCTCGCCGACGCCGGGCTGGCCGCCTCCGAGGTGGACGCGGTGGAGGCGCACGGCACCGGGACCCGGCTGGGCGATCCGATCGAGGCCCAGGCGCTGCTGGCCACCTACGGCCGCGAGCGCGGCGCCGCACAGCCGCTGTGGCTGGGGTCGCTCAAGTCGAACATCGGCCACAGCCAGGCCGCCGCCGGAGTCGCCGGCATCATCAAGATGGTCCAGGCCATGCGGCACGGGGCGCTGCCGCGCACCCTGCACGTCGACAGCCCGACGCCCTTCGTGGACTGGACGGCCGGAGCGGTCCGGCTGCTCACCGACGACACCCCCTGGCCGGAGACCGGCCGGCCCCGCCGGGCCGCGGTGTCCTCCTTCGGAGTCAGCGGCACCAACGCCCACACCATCCTCGAACAGCCCACGGACGCACCGGAACCAGCCCTGCCGGGGGGCCCGGCCCCGGCCGTCGTGACCGGCCCGGCGCAGGAACGGGCCGCCGTCACCGAACCGGCCGCCCCCGACGCGCCCGCCCTGCCCTGGCTGCTGTCCGGGCGGAGCGCGGACGCGCTGCGGGAGCAGGCCGGGCGGCTGCTGCGGCACGTGGCGGGCGCCCCGCACCTCGCCGTCGCCGACCTGGGCCGCGCCCTGGCCCTGCACCGCAGCGCCTTCGAGCACCGGGCCGCCCTCACCGGCACGGACCGGCAGAGCCTGCTGGACGCGCTGGACGCCCTCGCCGCCGGCGAGCCGTCCGCGGACCTGGTGCGCGGCGTCACCGGCCCGGCCGGCAAGACCGCCTTCCTCTTCCCCGGCCAGGGCAGCCAGCGGACCGGCATGGGCGCGCAGTTGTACGCCCGGTTCCCCGTGTTCGCCGACGCCTTCGACGCGGTCTGCGCCGAACTCGACCCGCTGCTGGACCGCCCCCTGCGGGAGGTGATCGACGCGGCCCCCGGCGCCCCGGGCCACGGACTGCTGGACCGTACCGAGTACACCCAGCCCGCCCTGTTCGCCCTCGGGGTCGCGCTGTTCCGGCTGGTCGAGCACTGGGGCGTACGCCCCGACCTGCTGTTCGGCCACTCGGTGGGTGAACTGGCCGCCGCGCACTGCGCCGGGGTGCTCACGCTGCCCGACGCGGCGGCGCTGGTGGCCGCGCGGGGACGGCTGATGCAGGCCCTCCCGGCGGGTGGCGCGATGTTCGCCGTCGCCGCGGGGGAGGAGGAGGTGCTGCCGCTGCTTGCGGGCCGCGAGAAGGAAGCCGGCGTCGCCGCGGTCAACGGCCCGGCCTCGACGGTGATCTCCGGCGACGAGGCGGCGGTGGCCGAGATCGCGGGCGCGCTCGCCGCGCTCGGCCGCAAGACCCGCCGGCTGCGAGTCTCGCACGCCTTCCACTCGCCCTTGATGGAGCCGATGCTCGACGGGTTCCGCGAGGTCGCCGCCCGCATCGTGCCGGCCCCGGCCACGGTCCCCGTCCTCTCCGACCTGACCGGCGAACCGGTCACCGCCGAGCAGTTCGGCTCCCCCGACTACTGGGTGGAGCACGTGCGCGGCACCGTACGGTTCCAGGACGGCATCCGCCGGCTGCAGCGCGAGGGCGTCACCGCCTACCTCGAACTCGGACCCGACGGCGCGCTCACCGCCATGAGCCAGGACTGCCTGGCCGACACCGCCGACACCGCGAGCGGCATCGGTGCCGGCGACGGCGCGGGCGGGCCCGTGCTGGTGCCACTGCTGCGCAAGGACCGGCCCGAGGGGCCCGCCGCGACGGCCGCCCTGGCCCGGCTGCACGTCGCGGGCGTCCCGGTGGACTGGCAGGCCCTGCACCCCGGCGGCCCGTCCCGCGCCGCCGCAGGCCTGCCGACCTACGCCTTCCAGCGCGACGCCTACTGGCTGGAGGGCGGCCCGGCCACGGCCGGACTGCCCGCCGCCGGACTGATGGCGGTCGACCACCCGCTGCTCGGCGCCGGCACCGAACTCGCCGACTCCGACGGCTTCCTCTTCACCGCCAGGTTCTCCGTCCGCACCCACCCCTGGCTCGCCGACCACGGGGTCTACGAGGGCGTGCTGTTCCCCGCCACCGCCTTCCTGGAACTCGCGGTCCGCGCGGGCGACCAGGTCGGCTGCGACCAGGTCGAGGAACTGACCCTGGAAGCACCGCTGGTGCTCCCGGCGGGCGGTGCCGTCGCACTCCAGCTCACCGTCGGAAGCCCGGACGCCTCCGGCACCCGACCGCTCAGCGTCCACGCCCGGGCCGCCGACGACGGCCCCGACGCCCCCTGGACCCGGCACGCGAGCGGCCTGCTCACCCCCGCCGGGGAACCCGTACCGGCGACCGCACCGGACGACCCGGCCGACCCCGAGGCCTGGCCGCCGCCCGGTGCCGTCCCGCTCGACACGGAAGGCCTGTACGACCGCTTCGCGGGCGGCGGGTTCGCCTACGGGCCCTCGTTCCAGGGCCTGCGCGCGGCCTGGCGGCTCGGCGACGAGGTGTACGCCGTCGCCACCCTGCCGGACGGGCAGCAGCCGGACGCCGCCGCGTTCGGCCTGCACCCGGCCCTCCTGGACGCCGCCCTGCACGCGCTGGTGTTCGACGTACTGGAGGGTCCCGCGCAGGGCTGGCTGCCGTTCTCCTGGAACGGGGTGCGCCTGCACGCCTCCGGCGCCACCGAACTCCGGCTGCGGCTGACCCCCACCGGCCGCGACGCCGTCGCCGTGCGGGCGACCGACGCCACCGGGCGGCCGGTCCTCTCGGCCCGCTCCCTCGTGCTGCGGCCCGTCTCGCCCGACCGCTTCAAGGCCACCCGCACCGGACACCACGAAGAGCTGTTCCGCCCCGAGTGGCAGCCCCTGCCCGCACGCGCCGGCACGGCGGCGGGCACCGTCCACGGCCCCGAGTCCTGGACCGTGCTCGGCACCGGTACCGGCACACCCCGTCCCGGCGCCGCACCGCTGCCCGGCCGGACGGTCACCGACCTCGCCGCGCTGACCGCCCTGCTCGACGCCGGCACCCCGGCGCCCCGGCTGGTCCTGGCGCCCTGCCCGCCCGCCACCACCCCGTCCGCACCGCCCGGCACCCTGCGCGACGCCGTCCACGACGGCCTCGGCACGCTCCTCGCGCTGCTGCGCGGCTGGCTGGCCGAGGAGCGCCTGACCGGTTCGAAGCTGGTCCTGGTCACCTCCGGCGCGGTCCCGGTGACCGGCGACGACGTCCCGGACCCGGCCCTGGCCGCGCTCTGGGGCATGGTCCGCTCGGCCCAGACCGAGAACCCCGACCGCTTCGTCCTGCTGGACCTCGACGCCGCCCACGCCGCCCCGCCCGCCGTCCTCGCCGAGGCCCTCGCCTCCGGGGAACCCCAGCTCGCGGTCCGGGCCGGGGCCGTCCACATCGCCCGGCTGGCCCGCGTACCGCTGGCCGCCACCGGACGCACCCCCGGCTGGGACGGCGACGGAACCGTCCTCATCACCGGCGGCACCGGCGCCATCGGCGCCCACGTCGCCCGCCACCTCGCCGCCGAACACGGCGTCCGGCACCTGCTGCTCACCAGCCGCAGCGGCCCCGCCGCCGAAGGCGCCGCGGAACTCCTCGCCGAACTCGCCGCCCTGGGCGCGCACGCCGAGATCACCGCCTGCGACGCCGCCGACCGCGACGCCCTCGCCGCCCTGCTCGCCACCCTGCCCGCCGCCCACCCGCTGACCGGGGTGGTGCACGCCGCGGGCGTCCTCGCCGACGGCGTCGTCGCCACCATGACGTCCGAACAGCTCGGCGACGTCCTGCGCCCCAAGGTGGACGCGGCGGTCAACCTGCACGAACTCACCGCGGGCATGGAGCTGACGGAGTTCGTCGTGTTCTCGTCCATCGCCGGCGTCTTCGGCGGCATGGGCCAGGGCAACTACGCCGCCGCCAACGCCTTCCTCGACGCCCTCGCCCACCGGCGCCGCGCCGACGGACTGCCCGGCCGCTCCCTCGCCTGGGGCCTGTGGGCCAACAGCACCGGCATGACCGGCGGCCTCACCGAGGCCGACCTACGACGGATCGCCCGCGGCGGCATCGTCGCCTTCGACCCCGCCCAGGCACTCGCCCTCTTCGACACCGCCGGCACCCTCGACGACCCCGTGGTCCTCCCGCTGCGGCTCGACACCGCGGCCGTCCGCACCCAGGCGGCGAGCGGCGGCGTCCCCGCCCTGCTGCGCGGCCTGGTACGCCCCGCCGCCCGGCGCGGCGCCGCGGGCCCCGCCGCCGGCACCGGCACCGACGGACCCGAAGCACTGAAGCAGAGGCTCGGATCCCTCAACGAAACCCAGCGCGGCCGGGTCCTCCTCGACCTGGTCCGCTCCCACGCCGCCCTGGTCCTCGGCCACAGCGGCCCGGCCGCCGTCGAGCCCGGACGCGGCCTGCTGGAGGTCGGCTTCGACTCGCTGACCGCCGTGGAACTGCGCAACCGGCTGCGCGCCGCCACCGGCCACCCACTGCCGGCCACCCTGCTCTTCGACCACCCCACCCCGGCCGCGATCGCCGGACACCTCGCCGCCGAACTGGTCCCCGACGCCGGACCCGCACCGGCCCCCGGCCTCGCCGAACTGGACAGCCTGGAAAGCGCCCTCGACGGCGGCGTCGACGACCCGGCGGACCGCGAACGGCTCGCCGCCCGGCTTCAGGAACTCCTGGGTCGCCTCGACCCGGCCGCCACGGTCGGCCGCGACGGCACGGGCGCCGACTCCATCGAGGACCGCATGGACGGCGCCAGCGACGACGAACTCTTCGACCTCATCGACAACGAACTCGGCCTGTCATGACACCGACCCGACACGCGAACCAGGACGGCGGATCCCCATGGTGAACGACGACAAGCTGAGGGACTACCTCAAGCGCGTGACGGCGGACCTGCACCACACCCGCCGACGCCTGACCGAAGCCGAGGAAGCGGCCCGCGAACCGATCGCGGTCGTCGCGATGAGCTGCCGCTACCCCGGCGGCGTACGGTCCCCCGAGGACCTGTGGCGCCTGGTCACCGACGGGACCGACGCCATCACCGGCTTCCCCCGCGACCGCGGCTGGGACCTGGACCACCTCAACGACCCCGAACAACTCCGCGAGGGCACCAGCCACACCGCCCTCGGCGGCTTCCTCGACGACGTCGGCCACTTCGACCCCGGCTTCTTCGGGATCTCCCCGCGCGAAGCCCTCGCCATGGACCCGCAGCAGCGCCTCCTCCTGGAAACCACCTGGGAGGCGTTCGAACGGGCCGGCATCGACCCCGCCACCCTGCGCGGCAGCCGCACCGGCGTCTTCGCCGGAGTGATGTACCAGGACTACGCGGTACGGCTGCGCCGGGTCCCCGACGACGTGGCCGGCTACGTCGGCAGCGGCAGCTCCGACAGCGTCGCCTCGGGCCGCGTCGCCTACACCTTCGGCCTGGAGGGCCCGGCGGTCAGCATCGACACCGCCTGCTCCTCCTCCCTGGTCGCCATCCACCTCGCCGCCCAGGCCCTGCGGGCCGGCGACTGCACCCTGGCGCTGGCCGGGGGCGCGATGGTCATGTCGACACCCGTCCCATTCGTCGAGATGAGCCGCCAGGGCGGCCTGGCCCGGGACGGCCGCTGCAAGTCCTTCGCCGCCACCGCCGACGGCACCGGCTGGGGCGAGGGCGTCGGCATGCTCCTGCTGGAGCGCCTCTCCGACGCCCGCCGCCACGGACACCCGGTCCTCGCCCTGATCCGCGGCACCGCCGTCAACCAGGACGGCGCCAGCAGCCGGCTCACCGCCCCCAACGGTCCCGCCCAGCAGCGCGTCATCCGGCACGCCCTGGCCAACGCCGGACTCACCCCCGCCGACGTGGACGTGGTCGAGGCGCACGGCACCGGCACCCCGCTGGGCGACCCCATCGAGGCCCAGGCCCTGCTGGCCACCTACGGCCAGGACCGCGCGGACGGGCATCCGCTGCTGCTCGGCTCGCTCAAGTCCAACATCGGGCACACCCAGGCGGCGGCCGGCGTCGGCGGCGTCATCAAGACCGTCCTCGCCATGCGGCACGGCACCGTCCCGCCCACCCTGCACGCCGAGGACCCGTCCCCTCAGATCGACTGGACCGCGGGCGCCGTACGCCTGGTCACCGCGAACACCCCCTGGCCCGAGACCGGCCGCCCGCGCCGCGCCGCGGTCTCCTCCTTCGGCGTCAGCGGCACCAACGGACACGTCGTCCTGGAACAGGCCGACGAACCCGCCGACCCCGCAGAGCCGGCCGATGCGACTGCCCCCGTAGACACCGACGCCCCCTCCGGCCCCGGCACGCCGTCCCCCGTCCTGCCCTGGGTGCTCTCCGGGCGCACCGTCGAAGCGCTGCGCGTCCAGGCCGTACGGCTCCGCGACCACCTCGACGCCCACCCCGGGCCCGGCCCGGCCGAGATCGGCCACGCCCTTGCCACGACCCGCGCCGCGCACGAGCACCGGGCGGTCCTGATCGGCGCCCACCCCGACGAGTTCCGCGCCGGACTCGACGCCCTCGCGGCCGGCCGCCAGGCCCCCGGCCTGGTCCGCGGCACCGCCGGAACCGGCGGCGAAGTCGCCCTGGTCTTCCCCGGACAGGGCTCCCAGTGGGCCGGCATGGCCGTCGGACTCCTCGATTCCGCCCCCGCCTTCGCCGCCCGCATCGCGGACTGCGAACGCGCCCTGGCCCCCTTCGTGGACTGGTCCCTGGAAGCCGTCCTGCGCGGCGCCCCCCGCACCCCGCCCGCCGAACGCGTCGACGTGGTGCAGCCGGTGCTGTGGGCCGTCATGGTCTCCCTGGCCGAACTGTGGCGCTCCCACGGCATCACCCCCGGCGCCGTGATCGGCCACTCCCAGGGCGAGATCGCGGCCGCCTGCGTCGCGGGCGCCCTTTCCCTCGACGACGCCGCCCGGGTCGTCGCCCTACGCAGCCGGGCGATCCGCGCCCTCTCCGGCCGCGGCGGCATGGCCTCGGTGGCCCTGCCCGCCGCACAGGTCGCCCAACACCTCGCCCCGTGGGAGGGCAGGCTCTCCGTCGCCGCCGTCAACGGACCCGCCTCCACTGTGGTCTCCGGCGACACCGACGCCCTCGACGCGTTCCTCGAACAGGCCGCGGCCCTGGATATCCGCAGCCGCCGCATCCCCGTCGACTACGCCTCGCACAGCGCCCACGTCGAGGACATCCGCGCCGACCTGCTCGCCTGCCTCGACGGACTGGCCCCCCGCCCCGCCGCCATCCCCTTCTACTCCACCCTCACCGGCGGCCTGATGGAGGACACCACCGTCCTCGACGCCGACTACTGGTACCGCAACCTCCGCGGCACCGTCCGCTTCGAACAGGCCACCCGCGCCCTCCTCGCCGACGGCTACCAGGTCCTCCTGGAGAGCAGCCCGCACCCCGTCCTCACCGTCGGCGTCCTGGAGACCGCCGAGGACGCGGGCGCCGACGCCACCGCCCTCGGCACCCTGCGCCGCGACGACGGCGGACCGCGCCGCTTCACCGAGTCCCTGGCCGAACTCCACCTGCGCGGAGTCTCCCCGGACTGGGACACCGTCTTCGCCGGCCGCCGCCCCGGACGGGTGGAACTGCCCACCTACGCCTTCCAGCGAGCCCCCTACTGGCTGGAGGACGGCGCCGCGCCCGCCGCCGACGTCACCTCCGCCGGACTGACCCCCGCCGGCCATCCGCTGCTCGGCGCGGTCGTCGTCCTCGCCGACAGCGACGGCCTGCTCCTCACAGGCCGCCTCTCGGCCCGCACCCACCCGTGGCTCGCCGACCACGCCGTAGGCGGCCGGGCCCTGCTCCCGGGCACCGCGTTCCTGGAACTCGCGCTCCAGGCCGGAGCCCGAATCGGCTGCCCGCGGGTCGAGGAATTCACCCTCGAAGCACCCCTCGTGCTGCCCGAACACGGCGGCGCCGTGCTCCGGCTCACCGTCGGCGCCCCCGACCATCGGGGACACCGCCCGCTCAGCCTGCACTCCCGGCCGGACAGTCCGGCCGGCGGCGTCGCCGACGACGATGACGGCGAGTGGACCCGGCACGCCGAAGGCGTCCTGGCCCGCGACGGCGCGGACCAGACCGCGGCCGACGGCCCGATGCCCTGGCCGCCGCCCGGCGCCGAACCCCTCGCCCTCGACGGCCTGTACGAGCGCTACGCGGCGGGCGGATTCGCCTACGGCCCCGCCTTCCAGGGCCTGCGCGCGGCCTGGCGGCGCGGCGACGAACTGTTCGCCGAGGCCGTCCTGCCCGTCGGTCCCGCCTCCGACGCCGCCGCGTTCGGCCTGCACCCGGCCCTGCTGGACGCCGCCCTGCACGCCACTGGCGTGCCCGGCACCCCCGGCGCGGACGCCCACCCCGAGGGCCGGCTGCCGTTCTCCTGGAACGGCGTCACCCTGCACGCCACCGGCGCCGGCACGATCCGCGTCCGGATCGCCCCGGCCGGGCCCGACGCGGTCACCGTCGGCGTCGCCGACGCGACCGGCGCCCCCGTGGCGAGCATCGACGCCCTCGTCCTGCGGCCCGCCGGCACCGTACGCCTCGGCGCCGACCGCGCCGCCCACGGCCGCCGCCACCAGGACCTCTACACAACGGAATGGGTCACCGCGGCCCTGCGCGGAACCGGCGCACCCGTCCACCGCACCGCGGACCTGGCCGCGCTGTCGGCCGCCGTCGACGCCGGGGAGCCGGTTCCCGAAACGGTCCTCCTGACCTGCGCCGAACACCCGTCGGACCCGGCCGGCGGTCCGGCCGCGGCGGTCCGCGCCGCCGTCCACCAGGCCCTCGCCGACGTCCGCACCTGGCTCGCCGACGACCGCTTCGCCAACTCGCGCCTGGTGTTCGCCACCCGGGGCGCCGTCAGCGCCGGGGAGGACGTACGCAACCCCGCGCACAGCGCGCTCTGGGGCCTGGTCCGCTCGGCCCAGTCCGAGCACCCGGGGCGCTTCGCGCTGCTCGACCTCGACGCCGACGACGAACACGGCACCGCCGCGGGCGTCGACGCGGCCCTCGCCTCCGGAGAACCCGAGGCCGCCGTCCGCGGCGACGACGTCCGCGTACCCCGGCTGGCCAGGGTCCCGCGGAACGCCCCGGACACCGCGGACACCCCGGAAGGCGCGGCCGCACCCGTACGCGCCTTCGACCCCGACGGCACGGTCCTCATCACCGGCGGCACCGGCCTACTCGGCTCCCATGTCGCCCGCCGCCTGGTCACCGGGCACGGAGTGCGGCACCTGCTGCTGCTCTCCCGAAGCGGCCCGGCCGCCCCGGGAGCCGAGGCACTGCGTGCCGAACTCGCCGGACTGGGCGCCGAGACCGCCTTCGGGGCCTGCGACGTCGCCGACCGGACCGCCCTGGCCGCCGTCCTCGCGGACCTGCCGCCCGCACACCCGCTGACCGCCGTGATCCACACCGCGGGCACCCTCGACGACGGCGTCGTCACGGCACTCACCCCCGAACGGGTGGACGCCGTCCTGCGCCCCAAGGCCGACGCCGCCCTCCACCTGCACGAACTCACCCGCGACCGCGACCTCACGCACTTCGTGCTCTTCTCCTCCGCCGCGGGCACCTTCGGCGGCCCCGGACAGGCCAACTACGCCGCCGCCAATGCCTTCCTCGACGCCCTCGCCGCCCAACGCCGGGCGGCGGGCCTGCCCGGCCAGTCCCTGGCCTGGACCCTGTGGGCGCAGCCCAGCGCACTGACCGGACACCTGGACGAGGACGACGTACGACGTGTCGCCCGCTCCGGGATGCCGCCGCTCTCCACCGAGCGGGGACTCGCCCTGTTCGACACCGCCCTCACCGTGGACCGGGCCGCCCTGGTCCCGATGCGCCTCGACACCGCCGCCCTGAAGTCCGCGGCCGCGGACGGCACCTTGCCGCCGCTGCTGCGCGGCCTGGTGCGCACACCACCCCGCCGGGCGGCGACGGCCGCGACCGCGACGGCCGACGACAACGCCCTGCGCGGCCGGCTCGCGGCCCTCGACGGCGCCGGACGGACGCGGCTCCTCGTCCAACTCGTCCGCACCCACGCCGCGGCCGTCCTCGGCCACGCGACCTCGGACACCCTCGACCCCGGACGGGCCTTCCGCGAACTGGGCTTCGACTCGCTGGCCTCGGTCGAACTGCGCAACCGCCTAAACGCCGCCACCGGCCTGCGGCTGCCCGCCAGCCTGGTCTTCGACCACCCGACCCCGGCGGCGCTCGCGGACTTCCTGGCCGCCGGACTGACGGAGACGGACCCGGACACGGCCGCCGCGCCCGCGAGGCCGGCCGACGCCGACCGCGACCGGGACGCGGACGACGACCGGATCGCGATCGTCGCCGCGGCCTGCCGCCTCCCCGGCGGCATCCGCTCGCCCGAGGACCTGTGGCGGATGCTGGCCGAAGGCCGCGACGGCATCTCCGGGTTCCCCACCGACCGCGGCTGGAGCCTGGACACCCTCTACGACCCCGACCCGGACCGCGTCGGCACCTCCATCACCCGCGAGGGCGGCTTCCTCTACGACGCGGCCGACTTCGACGCGGAGTTCTTCGGCATCTCGCCGCGCGAAGCGGTGGCCATGGACCCGCAGCAGCGCCTGCTCCTGGAAACCACCTGGGAACTCTTCGAGCGCGCGGCCATCGACCCCGCCACCCTGCGCGGAGCCGCGGTCGGCACGTACGTCGGCCTGATGCAGCAGGACTACGCGGCCCGCCTGCTGCCCTACATCCCCGAGGACGTCGAAGGATTCCTCGGCACCGGCAACTCGGGCAGCATCGTCTCCGGACGCCTGGCCTACTTCTTCGGACTGGAAGGCCCCGCGGTCACCGTCGACACGGCCTGCTCGTCCTCCCTGGTCGCCCTGCACCTCGCCGTACGGGCGCTGCGGTCCGGCGAATGCTCCCTGGCCCTGGCCGGCGGCGTCAACGTGATGTGCAGCCCCGAACTCTTCGTCGAGTTCAGCCGGCAGGGCGGCCTGGCCCCCGACGGCCGCTGCAAGTCCTTCGCCGCGGCAGCCGACGGCACCGCCTTCGGCGAGGGCGTGGGCATGCTGCTGGTGGAGCGGTTGTCGGACGCGCGGCGGAACGGGCATCCGGTGCTGGCGGTGATCCGTGGTTCTGCGGTGAACCAGGACGGTGCGAGCAATGGGTTGACGGCGCCGAACGGTCCGTCGCAGCAGCGGGTGATCCGGGCGGCGTTGGCGGACGCGGGGTTGTCGGCTGCCGAGGTGGACGTGGTGGAGGCGCACGGTACGGGGACCCGGCTGGGTGACCCGATCGAGGCGCAGGCGTTGCTGGCGACGTACGGGCAGGGGCGTCCGGCGGACCGGCCTGTGTGGATCGGCTCGCTCAAGTCCAACATCGGACACGCCTCGGCAGCCGCCGGTGTCGCCGGGGTCATCAAATCGGTGCTGGCCCTGCGGCACGGAGTGATGCCGAAGACGCTGCACGTGGACGGCCCGACGCCCGAGGTGGACTGGTCGGCGGGAGCCGGCCAGTTGCTCACGGAGGCCCGTACGTGGGACGACGAGGGCCGTCCGCGACGGGCGGGCGTGTCCTCCTTCGGAGTCAGCGGCACCAACGCCCACGTCATCCTCGAACAGGCCCCAACAGAGGCCTCGGACACGCTGGCCGAGGGATCCGGAACACCGGAGACCGAGCCCGCCGCCATCCCCCTGCTCCTCTCGGCGCACACTCCGGAAGCGTTGCGCGCCCAGGCGGCGGCGCTGTCGGCCCGGATCACCGACGGTTCGGGTGCCCGCGCCACGGACGTGGCCTTCTCCCTGGCCGCCGGCCGCGGCGCGCTGGGACACCGCGCGGTGCTCGTGGGCACCGAGGACAACCTCGCCGAGCGCCTGAACGCACTGTCGCAGGGCGCCGTGATCTCCGACAGCGGGTTGGTCTCGGGTCGTGCGGTGTTGGTGTTTCCGGGGCAGGGGTCGCAGTGGGTGGGGATGGCTGCGGAGTTGTTGGCTGGGTCGGTGGTGTTTGCGGGGCGGATGGCGGAGTGTGAGCGGGCTTTGTCGCCGTTTGTGGATTGGTCGTTGGTGGAGGCGTTGGGGTCGGGGGAGTTGCTGGGGCGGGTTGATGTGGTGCAGCCGGTGTTGTGGGCTGTGATGGTGTCGTTGGCGGAGGTGTGGCGGTCGTTCGGTGTTGTTCCGGATGCGGTGGTGGGGCATTCGCAGGGTGAGATCGCGGCTGCGTGTGTGGCGGGTGGTTTGAGCCTGGAGGATGGGGCTCGGGTGGTGGCGTTGCGTTCGCGTGCGGTGGGGGTGTTGGCGGGTCGGGGTGGGATGGCGTCGGTGCCGCTGCCGGTGGACGCGGTACGGGAACGTCTTGCCGGGTGGACTGGTCGTCTGTCGGTGGCCGCGGTCAACGGGCCTTCCTCGACGGTGGTTTCGGGTGACGCGGACGCGGTGGCGGAGTGGGTGGACGGGCTGGTCGCCGAAGGCGTCCGGGCGCGTCTGATCGAGGTCGATTATGCGTCGCACTCCTTTCATGTGGATGAGATCCGTGAGCAGTTGCTTGCCGATCTGGCCGACCTCGCACCCGTCTCGGGTTCGGTGCCGTTCTTTTCGACGGTGACGGGTGGCTGGCTGGATACGAAGGCTCTGGATGCGGAGTACTGGTATCGGAACCTGCGGCAGACCGTCGAGTTCGGCAACGCCACGGACACGCTGCTCGGGGAGGGTTTCCGGTTCTTCGTGGAGCCGAGTGCGCATGCCGTGCTGTCGGTCGCGGTGGGGGAGTCGGTGGAGGCCGCGGGTGTGGACGCCGCGGTGCTGGGAACCCTGCGTCGTGGTGAGGGCGGTCTCGATCAGGTGCTGCGTGCGGTGGGCCGGGCCTGGGAGCGCGGTCTGGCGGTGGACTGGTCGGGGGCGTTCCCGGGCGGGCGGCGGGTCGAGCTGCCGACGTACGCCTTCCAACGCAGCCGCTACTGGCTGGACGTTCCGACGACGAGCTGGGATGTCGCCTCGGCGGGTCTCGCCACGACCGGGCACCCGCTGCTCGGTGCGGCGATGGAGGTCGCGGACTCCGGTGAGCTGCTGCTCAGCGGCCGGATCTCGCTGGACACCCACCCCTGGCTCGCCGACCACGCGGTGTCGGGCGTCGTCCTCTTCCCGGGCACGGCCTTTCTCGAACTCGCGCTGCGCGCCGCGGCCGAGGCGGACTGCCCGGTGGTCGAGGAACTCACCCTCGGATCGGCGCTCGTACTCCCCGGCGAGGGAGCCGTCCACCTTCAGCTGCGCGTCGCCGCGGCCGACGGCGACGGTCGCCGCGGGCTCAGCGTGTTCGCGCGGACGACGCGGGGCGCCGACGGGCCCTGGACCGAGCACGCCACCGGCACCCTGGCCCCCCGGCCCGTCGAGGACCCGGCCGCGGCCGGTCTGCTGAGTTGGCCGCCGTCCGGTGCCGAACCCGTGGACACCGACGACCTCTACGAGCGGTTCGCCGAGGCCGGCTACCACTACGGGCCCGCCTTCCGCGGCATCCGGGCCGCGTGGCTGCGCGGGGGCGAGGTGTTCGCCGAGGTGGTGCTGCCGGAGCCGCAGCACGCCGACGCCGCCGGATGCGCGCTGCACCCCGCGCTGCTGGACGCGGCCCTCCAGAGCGCCGCCCTGCTGCCCGACCGGGACGGCCGGGCCCGGCTGCCCTTCAGCTGGAACGGGGTGAGCTGTGGGATCGCCGGGGCCACCACGCTGCGCGTGCGGCTCGCCGCCGACGCGCCGGACGCCGTGACCCTGCACGCGCACGACCTGTCCGGGCGGCAGGTGCTCGGCGTGGAGTCCCTGCTGCTGCGGCCCCCGGCCGAGGGCGGGCCGCTCGCCGGGACCGCCCACGCCGACCTGTTGTACCGCCTCGACTGGACCCCGGCCACCGACCCGGCCACCGAGCGGGCCGGCAGCGCCGTGCCCGCCTGGGCGGCCCTCGGCGGTGCCGTGGCCGGGGCGGGGTCCTGGCAGGACCTCGACGCCCTGGCGGACGCCCTCGGGTCGGGCGCGGTGCTCCCCGAGGTGGTCGTGGCGGCCGTCGCCACCGCCGGTCTGCCCGACCCCGCCGACCGGGTGCGTGCCACCGCGCACCGCGGGCTGGCCCTCGTGCAGCAGTGGCTTGCCGACGAGCGGTTCGCCGAAGCGACGCTGGCCCTGCTCACCCGGGACGCGGTCCGGACCGGGCCGGTCGACCGGCCCGTCGATCCGGCCCAGGCCGCTCTGTGGGGCCTGGTGCGCAGCGCGCGGGCCGAGCATCCCGGGCGGTTCGTCCTCATCGACGCGGCCGGGACCGCCGACGCGGCGGACGTCCTGCCCGCCGCGCTCGCCGCCGGTGAACCGGAGCTGGCGCTGCGGGCCGGGACCGCGCTGCTGCCGCGGCTGGCCCGCGGCGGCCGTCCCGACGGGACGCTGTCCCTGCCGGACGGCGCCGCCTGGCGGCTCACCACCTACGGCCGGGGCGGCCTGGAGGACATCGCGGTGGAGCCCGTGCCCGCCGCCCTCGCCCCGCTGGGCAAGGGCGAGGTGCGGATCGCGGTCCGTGCCGCCGGGCTGAACTTCCACGACGTGATCGCCGCGCTCGGCCTGGACCCGGACCCCGAACAGCAGGGGCTGGGCAGCGAGGGCGCAGGGGTCGTCATCGAGGTGGGCCCGGGTGTGGAGGACCTGGCGCCCGGGGACCGGGTGATGGGCATCTTCAGGGGCGCGTTCGGCCCGACCGTCGTCGCCGACCGCCGGACCGTCGCCCGGATCCCGGCGGGCTGGTCCTTCGCCCGCGCCGCGTCCGTGCCCGTGGTGTTCCTCACCGCCTACTACGGCCTGTTCGATCTCGGCGGGCTGCGGCGCGGGCACTCCGTACTGGTCCACGCCGCGGCCGGCGGTGTCGGCATGGCGGCGGTGCAGCTGGCCCGGCATGCCGGGGCGCAGGTGTACGCGACCGCGTCTCCGGCCAAGTGGGACGTCCTGCGGGCCGACGGACTGGACGACGCGCACATCGCCTCGACCCGTACCACCGACTTCGCGGAGGCGTTCCTGACGGCCACCGGCGGGCGGGGCGTCGACGTGGTCCTGGACAGCCTGGCGCGGGAGTTCGTGGACGCGGGTCTGCGGCTGCTGCCGAACGGCGGCCGGTTCGTGGAGATGGGCAAGACCGACGTCCGCGACCCGGAGACGGTCGCCCGGCAGTACCCGGGGGTGCGCTACCGGGCGTTCGACCTGATGGAGGCCGGTCCGGAACGCATCGGCGAAATGCTCGCCGAGATCCTGGACCTGTTCGAGCAGGGGGTGCTGCGTCCGCTGCCCGTCACCGGCTGGGACGTCCGGCAGGCCCCGGCCGCGCTGCGCTCGCTCAGCCAGGCCCGGGGCACCGGCAAGAACGTCCTGCTGCTACCCGCTCCGCTCGACCCCGAAGGGACCGTCCTGGTCACCGGGGCCACCGGCACCCTGGGGCGGCTGCTGGCCCGGCACCTGGTCGTCGCGCACGGCACCCGGCACCTACTGCTGGCGGGTCGCCGGGGTGGCTCCGCCGACGGAATGCCCGAGCTGGTACGGGAGTTGACCGGGCTGGGGGCGTCGGTGACGGTCGCCGCCTGCGACGTCGCCGACCGCACCGCGCTCGCCGACCTGCTCGGCGCGGTGCCCGCCGGTCGTCCGCTGACCGCCGTCGTGCACGCGGCCGGGGTCCTCGACGACGCCACCATCGCCGGGCTGACCCCGGACCGACTCGACCGCGTTGTGCGGCCCAAGGCGGACGCGGCGCTCGCCCTGCACGACCTCACCCGGGACCTCGACCTCGCGGCGCTGGTCCTGTTCTCCTCGGGCGCCGCCCAGTTCGGCGCGGCCGGGCAGGCCAACTACGCCGCCGCCAACGCGGTCCTCGACGCACTCGCCGCCGAACGCCGCGCCGAGGGGCTGCCGGGTCTGTCCATCGGCTGGGGCCTGTGGGGGGAGCGCAGCGAGATGACCGCCGCGGTCACCGCGGGCCGGGGTGCCGGGGCGGGCGCGCTGACCTCGGCGGAGGGCCTGGCCCTGTTCGACGCGGCGCTGGACTCCCCGTACGCCTACCGGCTCGCGGCCAGGATCGCCCCGGCCGTGCTGCGGGCGGATGACCGGCTACCCGCGGTGCTGCGCGGCCTGGCCCGCCCGGCCCGTACCGGTACGGGCGGGTTCGCGGCACCGGCCCGCTCGATGGCGCAGCAGCTCGCCGAGCTGCCTGAGGCCGAGCTGTACCGGACCCTGCTCGACCTGGTGCGCGGCAACGCCGCCGCGGTGCTGGGCCACAGCTCGCCGGACCTGATCCGTCCGGCCCGCCCGTTCAAGGACGTCGGCTTCGACTCCCTCACCGGGGTCGAGTTACGCAACCGGCTGGTGTCCTCGACCGGGCTGCGGCTGCCCGCCGCGCTCGTCTTCGACCACCCCACACCGGAAGCCCTGGCCCGCCACCTCGCCGAGCGGACCGCCGCCGCCCGCCCCACCGGCGACGAGGCGGTCCGGGCCGGGCTCGACACCCTGGAGGCCCTGCTCGACGCGCTGCCGCCGGAGGGCATCAGCGACGAACTGGCCGCCCGCATACGGGACGTGCTGTCGCGCCCGCTGCCCGGCGGGACACCGCCCGCCGGCCCGGCCGCGGGCGACGCGGACGACCTGGCCCCCGAGCTGATCGAGGCGGCCAGCGACGACGAGATGTTCGACTACATCGACCGTCAGCTGGGCTCCGCATGACCGGCCGACCGGACCGCGCCGCCCGCGCCGCACCCGCCGTAGAAGCCGCACGCGCACCCCGCGCACCCCGAGACGAGACCCGAGCACGAGCAGCCCGAGACGAAAGCAGCGGTGTCCAGTGAGCGACCAGAGGATGCGCGACTACCTCAACCGGGTGACCATCGACCTGCGGGACACCCGGCAGCGCCTCCGGAAGGCCGAGGCCCGGAGCAGCGAGCCGATCGCGATCGTGGCGATGAGCTGCCGCTTCCCCGGCGGCGTCCGCACCCCGGAAGACCTGTGGGAGCTGCTCGCCGAAGGCCGCGACACCATCGGGCCCGTTCCCGGCGACCGGGGCTGGGAGGCCGCCTGGCCGGCCGGCGGCACGGTCCCCGGCCGGGGGGCGTTCCTGGACGGCGCGGCGGACTTCGACCCGGAATTCTTCGGCATCTCGCCCCGTGAGGCGGTCGCCATGGACCCGCAGCAGCGGCTGCTGCTGATGGCGTCCTGGGAGGCCGTCGAGCAGGCCGGCATCGACCCGCTCACCCTGCGGGGCAGCCGCACCGGCGTGTACGCGGCGGCCATCGACCAGGGGTACGCGACGCTGGGCGCCGGCGCCGCCGAAGCCGTCCAGGGGTTCCTGATGACGGGGAACTCGATGAGCGTGATGTCCGGGCGGGTGTCCTACGCGCTCGGCCTCGAAGGCCCCGCCGTCACCGTGGACACCGCCTGCTCGGCCTCGCTGGTGGCGCTGCACCTGGCGGCGCGGGCGCTGCGGGCCGGCGAGTGCTCGCTCGCGCTCGCCGGCGGGGTCAGCGTGATGGCGCTGCCCGCGGTGTTCGTCGAGTTCAGCCGGCAGGGCGCGATGTCCCCCGACGGCCGCTGCAAGCCGTTCGCGGCGGCGGCCGACGGCACCGGCTGGGGCGAGGGCGTGGGGATGCTGCTGCTGGAGCGGCTGTCCGACGCACGGCGCAACGGCCGTACGGTCCTGGCCGTACTGCGCGGCTCGGCGGTCAACCAGGACGGCGCCAGCAACGGCCTCACCGCCCCCAACGGCCCCTCCCAGCAGCGCGTCATCCGGGCCGCCCTCGCCGACGCGGGCCTCACCGCCCGAGACGTGGACGCGGTCGAGGCGCACGGCACCGGCACCACCCTCGGCGACCCGATCGAGGCCGACGCGCTGCTGGCCACGTACGGTCAGGATCGGCCCGCCGGACGGCCGCTGTGGCTCGGGTCGCTGAAGTCGAACATCGGGCACACCCAGGCCGCCGCCGGGGTCGCCGGGGTCATCAAGACCGTCCTCGCCCTCCGCCACGGCGTCCTGCCCCGCACCCTGCACGTGGACGCGCCCACCCCGCACGCCGACTGGTCCTCGGGCGCCGTCGAACTGCTCACCGAGACCCGCGACTGGCCCGCCGTCGACCGGCCGCGCCGGGCCGGTGTGTCCTCCTTCGGCATGAGCGGCACCAACGCGCACGTCGTCCTCGAACAGGCGCCGGAGCCGGAACCGGCCGCCGGGCAGGAACCCGCGGCCGGCGGCCCGGAACCCGCGGCCGATGCGGGCCGTCAGCCCGCCGCCGTGCTGCCCTGGGTGCTGTCCGGCCGTACCGCGGCCGCGCTCGGTGACCAGGCGGCCCGGCTGCGCGCCCACCTCGCCACGGACGCGCCCGCCCGGCCGGCCGACATCGGGTTCTCGCTGGCGACCACCCGGGCCGCCTTCGAACACCGGGCCGTGGTGATCGGCGACGGACACCCCGCCCTGCTGCACGGGCTCGCCGCCCTCTCCGTGCCGGACCTGGACCTCCCCGCCGGCACGGCCCCCGGCCCCGTCCCGGCCGTGCCCGCCGACGTCGTCACCGGCACCGGTCGGGTCGTCGAGGGCCGGACCGTCCTGGTGTTCCCCGGCCAGGGCTCCCAGTGGGCCGGCATGGCCCGGGACCTGCTCGCCACCAGCCCCGTCTTCCGGGACCGGCTCGCCGCCTGCGACGCGGCCCTCTCCGCCCACGTCGACTGGACGCTCCTCGACGTCCTGGACGGCGCGCCCGCGGCACCCTCCCTGGAACGGGTGGACGTGGTGCAGCCGGTGCTGTGGGCGGTGATGGTATCCCTCGCCGCGCACTGGGACTCCTGGGGCGTCCGGCCCGACGCCGTGGTCGGGCACAGCCAGGGCGAGATCGCCGCCGCCGTGGTGGCGGGAGCCCTGTCCCTGGAGGACGGCGCGACGGTCGTCGCCCTGCGCAGCCGGGCCATCCGGGCGCTGGCCGGACTCGGCGGCATGGTCGCCGTGTCCCTGTCCGAGGACCGGGTCCGCGCCGAGATCGCCCCCTGGGCCGAGAAGCTGTCCGTGGCCGCCGTCAACGGGCCCGCCGCCGTGGTCGTCTCGGGGGAGACCGGGGCACTCGCCGAACTGCTCACCCACTGCGCGACCCGGGGCGTACGGGCCAGGGCGGTCCCCGTCGACTATGCCTCGCACTCGGCGCAGGTCGAGCGGATCAGGTCCGAGGTGCTGGCCGCGCTGGCCGGCGTACGCCCGCTGGCGGCCCGCATCCCGCTGTTCTCCACCGTCACCGGCGACCGGCTCGACACCACGGCCATGGACGCCGACTACTGGTACCGCAACCTCCGCGGCACCGTCCGCTTCGACGCGGCCGTACGTTCCCTCGTCGAGCAGGGCCACGAGGTCTTCGTCGAGGTGTCGCCGCACCCGGTGCTGACCATGGCCCTCCAGGACACCGCCGAGGCCACCGGCGTCGCGGAGCCGCCGGTCGTCGTCGGCACCCTGCGCCGCGACGACGGCGGACTGCGCCGGGCGCTGCGCTCGGCGGCCGAACTGTGGGTGGCGGGTGCGGCCGTCGACTGGTCCGCGGTGTTCGCCGGCACCGGCGCCCGCCCCACGGCCCTGCCCGGATACCCCTTCCAGCTGCGGCGCTACTGGCTGGAGCCAGAGGAGTCGCCCGACGCCCGCCCGGCCGCCGACCCGCACGACACCGCCTTCTGGCACATGATCGACCACGAGGCCCCGGCCGAGATCGCCGCCCACCTGGCCGTCGACCAGGACGCCCTCGCCCCCGTCCTGCCCGCCCTGCGCGACTGGCGCCGGCAGCGGCGCGACGAGAGCATCATCGACTCCTGGCGCTACCGCATCGACTGGCAGCCCCTGCCCGACCCGCCCGCCGCCACGACCGCAGGCACCTGGCTCGTCGTACTGCCCGCCGGACACGGCGACGACGAACGGGTCCGCGGCCCGGTCCTGGCCCTCACCGAAGCGGGCGCCACCGTCGTGACGGCCGAAGCCAGCGCCGGCGCCGTCCGCCGCGCGGACCTCGCGGACACCCTCGCCGTCGCGCTCGGCGACCGCGTCCCGACCGGCGTGCTCTCGCTGCTCGCCATCGCCGACCGGCCCCACCCGAACCACCCGGCCCTGCCCACCGGAACGGCCCTCACCGTCGCCCTCGTCCAGGCCCTGGGCGACCTCGCCCTCACGGCACCCCTCTGGTGCGCCACCACCGGAGCCGTGTCCACGGGCGCGGACGACCCGGTCACCCACCCTCGCCAGGCGCTGGTCTGGGGCACCGGACTGGTGGCCGCGCTCGAACTGTCCGCCCGCTGGGGCGGACTCGTCGACCTGCCGTCGGACCTCGACGCCCGCGCCCGGACCCGGCTCGCCGCCGTCCTCACGGCCTCCGGCGCGGGCCCCGGCCCGGACGGCGGCACCGGCCGCGAGGACCAGCTCGCCCTGCGCGCCTCCGGCCTGCTGGCCCGCCGCCTCCGCCACGCCCCCCGGAACGACGGCCGTACGAAGCCCTGGAAGCCCCGCGGCACCGTCCTGCTGACCGGCGGCACTGGCGCCGTCGGCCCGCACCTCGCCCGCTGGCTCGCACGCAGCGGCGCCACCCACCTCGTCCTGCCGGGCCGCCGCGGCCCCCAGGCACCCGGCGCGGCCGAACTCGCCGCCGAACTCGACGCCCTCGGCGTACGGCTCACCCTGCCCGTCTGCGACCTGGCGGACCGCCAGGACGTGGCGGCGCTGCTCAACGGCCTGGAGACGGCGGGCGACCCGGTCACCGCCGTCGTCCACGCCGCCGCCTTCGTCGCGCTCGCACCGCTCGACGGCACACCCATGTCCGCGTTCGAACAGATCGTCGCCGCCAAGGCCTCCGGAGCCGAACACCTCGACGCCCTCCTCGACCGGAAACTGGACGCCTTCGTCCTGTTCTCCTCCATCGCCGGAGTCTGGGGCAGCGGCGACCATGGCGCCTACGCCGCGGCCAACGCCTACCTCGGCGCCCTCGCCCAGCACCGCCGGGCCCGCGGCCTCACCGCCACCACCGTCGACTGGGGCATCTGGCAGGCCGAGAACCCGTGGCAGGACCGCATCGCCGGAGAAGACGCCGACCTGTTCAAACTGGAGCAGCACGGCCTGCCCCGGATCGCCCCCGACCTCGCCGTCCACGCCCTGCAACAGGCACTGGACGACGACGAGACCGTACTCGCCGTCGCCGACGTCGACTGGGAGCGGTTCGCCGCTGTCTTCACCTCCACCCGCCCCAGCCCGCTGCTCACCGGCATCCCCGAAGCCCGCCGCGCCCTGGACGAGACGACCGGCGACACCGAGGCACCCGCCGCCGCACAGCTGCGGCAACGGCTCGCCGCCCTCGGCGCATCCGAACAGCGGCGCCTGCTGCTCGACCTGGTCCGCACCCACGCCGCCGCCGTCCTCGGCCACCCCACCGTGGACGCGATCCGGCCCGGCAAGGCCTTCCAGGACATGGGATTCGCCTCCCTCACCGCGGTCGAACTCCGCAACCGGCTCAACACCGCCACCGGACTGCGGCTGCCGTCCACCCTGATCTTCGACCACCCCTCGTCCACCGCCCTCGCCGAGGAGATCCGCGCGGAACTCCTCGGCCTGCAGACCGCCACGGCGCATACCGACCCCTCGGGCACCGCCGCGCCCGCCCCCGTACCCGACGACGAGCCGATCGCGATCGTGTCCATGGCCTGCCGCTTCCCCGGCGGCATCGGTACCCCCGAAGACCTGTGGCGGCTGCTCGCCGAAGGCGGCGACGCCGTCTCGGACTTCCCCACCGACCGCGGCTGGGACATCGAAGCGCTCTACGACCCCGACCCCGACCACCCCGGCACCTCCACCACCCGGCGCGGCGGCTTCCTGCACGACGCTGCCGACTTCGACGCCGAATTCTTCGGCATCTCCCCGCGCGAAGCGGTGGCCATGGACCCCCAGCAGCGGATGCTCCTGGAAACCACCTGGGAAGCCATCGAGCGCGCCGCCATCGACCCCGTCGCCCTGCGTGGCAGCCGCACCGGAGTGTTCACCGGCGTCAACTACGCCGACTACGCCGCCGTCGTCGCCCAGTCGGAAGAAGGCGACGGCCACCTCCTCACCGGTAGCGCCCCCAGTGTCGTGTCCGGCCGGGTCGCCTACACCCTGGGCCTGGAGGGCCCCGCCGTGACCATCGACACGGCCTGCTCCTCCTCCCTCGTCGCGATGCACCTCGCCGGCCGGGCCCTGCGCGGCGGAGACTGCTCCCTCGCCCTGGTCGGTGGCGTCGCCGTGATGGCCACCCCCGGCGCCTTCATCAGCTTCTCCCGTCAGCGCGGACTCGCCGAGGACGGCCGCTGCAAGGCCTTCTCAGACGACGCGGACGGCATGGGCATGGGCGAAGGCGTCGGCGTCCTGCTGCTGGAACGCCTCTCGGACGCCCGGCGCAACGGGCACCCGGTGCTGGCCGTGGTCCGTGGTTCGGCCACCAACCAGGACGGCGCCAGCAACGGCCTCTCCGCGCCCAGCGGCCCGTCGCAGCAGCGGGTCATCCGGGCGGCGCTCGCGGACGCGGGCCTGACGGCGTCCGAGGTGGACGTGGTGGAGGCGCACGGCACCGGCACCACCCTCGGCGACCCCATCGAGGCGCAGGCCCTGCTGGCGACGTACGGCCAGGACCGGCCCGCCGACCGGCCCCTGCTGGTCGGCTCGCTCAAGTCCAACCTTGGCCACGCCCAGGCGGCATCGGGCGTGGCAGGGGTCATCAAGACGGTGCTGTCCATGCGGCACGGCGAGGTGCCCCGCACCCTGCACGTCGGCAGGCCGTCCGGCCACGTCGACTGGACCCGCGGCGCGCTCGCCCTCGCGACCGAGCAGCAGCTCTGGCCGGCGCACGACCGCCCGTACCGGGCCGGTGTGTCCTCCTTCGGCCTCAGCGGTACCAACGTCCACACCATCCTCGAACACACCCCCTTTGAGGACGACGGCCCGCCGGTCGCCCGCACGCCGCTGCCCGCGGTGCCCTGGCTGCTGTCGGCCAAGAGCCCGCAGGCCCTGCGGGCCCAGGCCGACCGCCTGCGCCGCCACCTCGACGGCAGCCCCGCAGCGGACCCCCGCGACATCGGCTCCGCGCTGAACGCCCGCACCTCCTTCGAGCACCGCAAAGCCCTGATCGGCGACGCAGACCGACTCCGCACCCTGCTGGACCACCTGGCCGACGCCGACGCCGACGCACAGGCCTGGGACGGCGGGCGCACGGTGGACGGCCGCACGGTGTTGGTGTTTCCGGGTCAGGGTTCGCAGTGGGTGGGGATGGCTGCGGAGTTGTTGGCTGGGTCGGTGGTGTTTGCGGGGCGGATGGCGGAGTGTGAGCGGGCTTTGTCGCCGTTTGTGGATTGGTCGTTGGTGGAGGCGTTGGGGTCGGGGGAGTTGCTGGGGCGGGTTGATGTGGTGCAGCCGGTGTTGTGGGCTGTGATGGTGTCGTTGGCGGAGGTGTGGCGGTCGTTCGGTGTTGTTCCGGATGCGGTGGTGGGGCATTCGCAGGGTGAGATCGCGGCTGCGTGTGTGGCGGGTGGTTTGAGCCTGGAGGATGGGGCTCGGGTGGTGGCGTTGCGTTCGCGTGCGGTGGGGGTGTTGGCGGGTCGGGGTGGGATGGCGTCGGTGCCGCTGCCGGTGGACGCGGTACGGGAGCGGATCGCCGGGTGGGATGGTCGTCTGTCGGTGGCGGCGGTGAACGGACCTTCGTCCACGGTGGTGTCGGGTGATGCGGATGCGGTTGCGGAACTGGTGGCGGAGTTCGTGGAGGAGGGGGTGCGGGCGCGTGTGATCGAGGTCGATTACGCCTCGCATTCTTCGCATGTGGAGGAGATTCGTGAGCAGTTGCTCGCGGATCTGGCCGGGGTGGCGCCGGGCTCGGGTTCGGTGCCGTTCTTTTCGACGGTGACGGGTGGCTGGCTGGATACGAAGGCTCTGGATGCGGAGTACTGGTATCGGAACCTGCGGCAGACCGTCGAGTTCGGCAACGCCACGGACACGCTGCTCGGGGAGGGTTTCCGGTTCTTCGTGGAGCCGAGCGCGCATGCCGTGCTGTCGGTCGCGGTGGGGGAGTCGGTGGAGGCGGCGGGTGTGGACGCCGCGGTGCTCGGCACTCTGCGTCGTGGTGAGGGTGGTCTCGATCAGGTGCTGCGCGCGGTGGGCCGGGCCTGGGAGCGCGGTCTGGCGGTGGACTGGTCGGGGGCGTTCCCGGGGGCGCGGCGGGTCGAGCTGCCGACGTACGCCTTCCAACGCAGCCGCTACTGGCCCGAGCCGGCGCCCACCGCGGCGGCCGATGTGGGTGCGGCCGGGCTCGACCCGGCCGACCACCCCGTCCTCGGGGCGGCCATCGAGCTGGCGGACACGGGCGAACTGCTGCTCAGCCGGAGGCTGTCGCTGCGTACGCACCCCTGGCTCGCCGACCACGCCGTGGCCGGAACGGTCCTGCTCCCCGGGGCGGCCTTCGCGGAACTGGCCGTAAGCGCCGCGGATGAGGTCGGCTGCCACACGGTCGAGGAACTGACGCTCCAGACACCGCTGTTGATTCCCGCCGACACCGCCGTACGGCTGCAAGTGCGGGTCGGCGCCGAGGACGCGCACGGCAGCCGCTCCCTGGATCTGTTCTCCTGCCGCGAGGACGCGGCGACCCCGCAGTGGACCGCGCACGCGACCGGCGCACTCACCGCCGACGCCACGCCGCGCAAGCCCGCGCCCGCACCCGACGACGCCGGTTCCTGGCCCCCGCCCGGGGCCGACCCGATCCCGGTCGACGACCTGTACGAGCGGTTCGACGCTTCCGGCTACAGCTACGGACCCGCCTTCCGCGGGGTCACCACCGCCTGGCGCCGGGGCGATGAGGTCTTCACCGAGGTGCGCCTGCCCCAGGACCAGCACCGGTCCGCCTCCGCCTTCGGCGTGCACCCGGCGCTGCTGGACGCAGCCCTCCAGGGACTGTTCCTGCGTGCTGATCCGGAGGCCGGACCGGGTCTGGAGCGTCCTTCCGCCGGACTGCCGTTCTCCTGGAGCGGAGTCAGGCTGCACGCCTCCGGCGCCACCGCGCTCCGGGTACGGCTCGGCTTCCGGCCGGACGGGTCGGTGTCGATCGACGCGGCCGACCCGAACGGCCTCCCGGTCGCGTCCGTCGAGGCGCTCGCCGTCCGCCCGATCGACCTCGACGCCCTCCGCCCCGGCGGCCCTGAATCCCTCTACCGGCTGGAGTGGTCGGCGGCGCCCGTCGGCGCACCCGGCGACCCGCTCGGACACTGGACCGTCCTCGGGGGCCCGGACCTCTTCCCGGACAGCCATCCGGACCTGGCCGCGCTCGCCGCCGCGGTCGACGGCGGAGCTCCGTCGCCCGCCGCGGTGCTGGCCTGGTGCGACCACACCCCGCAGCTCCCGTCCCCGCCCGACGCCGCGTCCGTGCACGCCGCGCTGGACGATGCCCTGCGGCTCATCCAGGAATGGCTGGCCGACCCGCGGTGGGACGACGGCACCCGGCTCGTCCTCGTCACCCGGGGCGCGGTCGCCACGGCGGCCGGTGAGGACGTCACCGACCTCACCGGTGCCACGGTCCGCGGGCTCGTCCGCTCCGCCCAGTCCGAGCACCCGGACCGCTTCCTGCTCATCGACACCGACGACCCGGCCGCCGTGACCGGCCTGCTGCCCCGGGCCCTGGCCGCAGCCGAACCCCAGCTGGCCATACGCGACGGAGAACTCCTCGCCGCCCGCCTCACCAGGGCCACCAGCCCCTCGGACCCGGACCCGGACCCCGAGACGCCGTCCGGTATCGCCGCCGCAGGCGGAACCGTCCTCGTCACCGGGGCCGGCGGAGCCCTCGGCAGCCTGGTGGCGCAGCACCTCGTGACCGTGCACGGGGTGCGGAACCTGCTGCTCGTCGGTAGGCGCGGCGCCGATACCCCGGGCCTCGCCGACCTCGCGGCCGCACTGCGCGGACTCGGCGCCCTGGCGGACGTGGCAGCCTGTGACGTCGCGGACCGGGACGCCCTCGCCGCCCTGCTCGCCGCGATCCCCGCCGAGCGTCCGCTGAGCGCGGTCGTGCACGCGGCCGGCGTCCTGGACGACGGAACGGTCGAGTCGCTGACCCCCGAGCGGATGGGCCACGTACTGCGGCCCAAGGTCGACGCCGCCCTCCACCTGCACGCCCTCACCCGCGACCTGCCGCTGTCCGCCTTCGTCCTGTTCTCCTCCGCGTCCGCCACGGTCGGCAACGCCGGACAGGGCAACTACGCGGCAGCCAACGCCTTCCTCGACGCGCTCGCCCAGCAGCGCCGGGCCCGGCAGTTGCCCGCCCAGTCCCTCGCCTGGGGCCTGTGGGAGCGCCGCGGCGCCATGACCGGCACGCTCACCGCCGCCGACCTGCGGCGCATGTCCCGGGACGGCACCGCGGCCATCGGCAGCAACGAGGGCCTGGCCCTGCTCGACGCGGCGCTCACCCTCGACGAACCGCTGCTCGTCCCGGTCAAGATCGACCTCGGCCGGCTGCGGACGGCCGCCCGGACCGCACCCGTCCCGGCCCTGCTCTCCGGCCTCGTCCCCGGCACCGCACGCCGCCCGGCCTCCGGAGCGGACGCCGCCGAAGCGGACTCGCTGCGCCGCAGGCTCACCGCCCTCACGTCCGAGGAACGCGTCGCCACCCTGCTCGAACTGGTACAGGGCCGGGTCGCGGACGTCCTCGGCCACGGCGGAGCCGGGACCGTCGACCCCGACCAGGCGTTCAAGGACCTCGGCTTCGACTCGCTCACCTCGGTCGAACTCCGCAACCGGCTCAGCGCCGCCACCGGCCGCCGGCTGCCCGCGACCCTGGTCTTCGACCACCCCACCCCGGCCGCCGTCGCCGGCTACCTCGCCGGGCGCCTCGTACCCGACGCACCCGGCGGCACGGGGACGGCAGGAACGGCAAGAACGGCGGACCCCGGGGACCACGAGATCAGCTCGCTGCTCGCCACTATCCCGCCCGCCGCACTGCGCCGGGCAGGCCTGCTCGACGCCCTCCTGAGCCTCGCCGACCGGCCGGAGACACCGGCCCCCGCCGCCGACATCGACGGCATGGCCGTCGACGACCTCGTCCGGATGGCCCTGGGCGGCACACGTGACTGACCGACAGCCGCAGAAGGAGAAGCCGAACGCCATGCCCACCGACACGGACCAGGTGGTCGCCGCCCTGCGCGCCTCGCTGCTGGACAACCAGCGCCTGCGGCAGGAGAACCGGCGGCTCCGCGACGACTCCGCCGAACCCATCGCCATCGTGGCCATGAGCTGCCGCTACCCCGGCGGCGTACGTACCCCGGAAGACCTGTGGGAGCTGCTGCTCAAGGAACGCGACGCGGTCTCGCCGTTCCCCGACGATCGCGGCTGGGACGTCGAGGGAGGCTTCGACGCCGACCCCGACGCCCCCGGCACCTTCTACGTCCGCGAGGGCGGCTTCCTCCACGACGCGACCGCCTTCGACCCCGGCTTCTTCGGCATCTCCCCGCGCGAGGCCCTGGCCATGGACCCGCAGCAGCGGCTGCTCCTCGAAGCCTCCTGGGAAGCCGTGGAACGCGCCGGCATCGACCCGCTGACCCTGCGCGGCAGCCGCACCGGCGTCTACACCGGAGTCATCAACAGCGACTACGCGTCCCGGCTCGGCCGGGTGCCCGACGAACTCGAAGGCTTCCTCGGCACCGGCACCATCCCCAGCGTGGCCTCCGGCCGGATCGCCTACGCCCTGGGCCTGGAAGGCCCGGCGATCACCCTCGACACCGCCTGCTCATCGTCCCTGGTCGCCGTCCACCTCGCCTGCCAGGGGCTGCGCTCCGGCGACACCACCCTCGCCCTGGCCGGCGGCGTGACTGTGATGTCCACCCCAGGCCTGTACGTCGGATTCAGCCGCCAGCGCGGCCTGGCACCCGACGGGCGCAGCAAGTCCTTCTCGGCCACGGCGGACGGCGCCGGCTTCGGCGAGGGCTTGGGCCTGCTCCTGCTGGAACGGCTCTCGGACGCCCGGCGCGCCGGGCACCCCGTACTGGCAGTCATCCGCGGCTCGGCCGTCAATCAGGACGGCGCGAGCAACGGGCTGACCGCACCGAACGGTCCCGCGCAACAGCGCGTCATCAGCGGGGCGCTCGCCCATGCCGGACTCGCCCCGGACGAGGTGGACATGGTGGAGGCGCACGGCACCGGCACCACCCTCGGCGACCCCATCGAGGCGCAGGCCCTGCTGGCCACCTACGGGCAGGGCCGGCCCGCCGGCCGGCCGCTGTGGCTGGGGTCGCTGAAGTCCAACCTGTCCCACACCCAGGCCGCCGCGGGCGTCGGCGGGGTGATCAAGTCGGTGCTCGCGATGCGGCACGGCACGATGCCGCGCACCCTGCACGTGGACCGCCCCTCGCCCCGCGTCGACTGGACCGAGGGCGCCGTCGCGCTGCTCACCGAGGCCACCCCCTGGCCCGAGACGGGACGGCCGCGCCGGGCGGGCGTGTCCTCCTTCGGCGCCAGCGGGACCAATGCCCACCTCATCCTCGAAGAGGCCCCATCTGCCCCGGCCGGCTCGACAGACGCCACCGGCACGCCGGTTGACGAGCCCGGCGAACCGGTACCGGCACCCGCCGCCGTCCCCTGGGTCCTCTCGGCGCGTACGCCCGGGGCGCTGCGCGGCCAGGCGGCGGCCCTGCACGAGCGGGTGGTGGCGGAGCCGGGGCTGAGCGCGGCGGACATCGGCCACTCGCTGGCGGCCGGGCGTTCGTGCTTCGCGGAGCGTGCCGTGGTGGTGGGGGCGGACCGGGGCGAGTTGCTGGCCGGGATCGCCGCGCTGTCGCGGGGTGCGGCGTCGGCCGATGTGACGACCGGCAGCGGACCGGTCCCGGGCCGCACGGTGTTGGTGTTTCCGGGTCAGGGTTCGCAGTGGGTGGGGATGGCTGCGGAGTTGTTGGCTGGGTCGGTGGTGTTTGCGGGGCGGATGGCGGAGTGTGAGCGGGCTTTGTCGCCGTTTGTGGATTGGTCGTTGGCGGAGGCGTTGGGGTCGGGGGAGTTGCTGGGGCGGGTTGATGTGGTGCAGCCGGTGTTGTGGGCTGTGATGGTGTCGTTGGCGGAGGTGTGGCGGTCCTATGGCGTGACGGCCGATGCGGTGGTGGGGCATTCGCAGGGTGAGATCGCGGCTGCGTGTGTGGCGGGCGGGCTCAGTTTGGAGGATGGGGCTCGGGTGGTGGCGTTGCGTTCGCGTGCGGTGGGGGTGTTGGCGGGTCGGGGTGGGATGGCGTCGGTGCCGCTGCCTGCGGACGCGGTACGGGAACGTCTTGCCGGGTGGACTGGTCGTCTGTCGGTGGCCGCCGTCAACGGACCTTCCTCCACGGTGGTGTCGGGTGATGCGGATGCGGTCGCGGAACTGGTGGCGGAGTTCGTGGAGGAGGGAGTGTGGGCGCGCCTGATCGAGGTCGATTACGCCTCGCATTCTTCGCATGTGGAGGCGATCCACGAGCAGTTGCTCGCCGATCTGGAGGACATCACCCCCCGCTCCGGCGCTGTGCCGTACTACTCCAGCGTGACCGGCGGCCTGCTGGACACGAAGGCCCTGGATGCCGAGTACTGGTACCGCAACCTCCGGCAGACCGTCGAGTTCGAGCGGGCGACCCGCGCGCTTCTCGCGGCCGGACACCGCGTCTTCATCGAGTCCAGCCCCCAGCCCGCCCTGATGTACGGGATCGAGGACACGGCCGCCGACGCCGGCGCCCCCGAGACGGTGGTGCTCGGCACGCTGCGGCGCGGGGCCGGAGGGCCCCGCCGGCTGCAGCTCGCCCTCGCCGAGGCCCACGTCCGGGGCCTGCGGGTCGACTGGCAGGCCCTGTTCGAGGGCACCGGCGCCCGACGGGTCGACCTGCCCACCTACGCCTTCCAGCGCCGCCGCTACTGGCTCGACTCCCTGCCCGCCGACCGCGACCCGGCGGCCACCGGACAGGCCGCGGCGGACCACCCGCTGCTCGGCGCCGCCGTCGAATTGCCCGAGGAAGCGGGCACCCTCTTCACCGGCCGGCTCTCCCTGGCCGTCCACCCCTGGCTCGCCGACCACGCCGTCGCCGGATCCGTGATCGTGCCCGGTGCAGCCCTCGTGGAACTGGCCGCGCACGCGGGCCGCAGCCTCGGCTGCGCCCTCGTGGAGGAACTGACCCTGGCCGCACCGCTGGTGCTGCCCGGCGACGCCGCCGACGACCACGCCGTCCAACTGCGCGTACGGGTCGGTGCCGACGACGGCACCGGCCGGCGTCCGGTGGAGTTCCACTCCCGGCCCGAGACCGCCGCCGACCAGCCCTGGACCCGGCACGCGACCGGCACCCTCGGTCCCTGGGACCCCTCGGGCGACCAAGCCGACCAAGCCGACCAAGCCGACACGCCGGGCGCGTGGCCCCCGCCCGGCGCGGTCCCCCTGGACGTGGAGGCACTGTACGAGCTGCTCGAAGTCCGGGGCGTCGCCTACGGCCCGGCGTTCCGTGGCCTGAACGCCGCCTGGCGCGCCGCCGACGGCATCCACGCCGAAGTGGCCCTGCCCGACGAGATCCCCGGCACCGGACCCGCCGGCTTCGGCGTGCACCCGGCCCTCCTGGACGCGGCCCTCCAGACGACCGGCCTGCGCGAAGGCGCCGCGACCGTCGAGAACGCCGACGGCGTCCCGCTGCCCTTCTCCTGGCAGCGCGTCGCGATCGACACCTCCGACGCGCCGGTCCTGCGCGTCCACCTGCGCTCCGACGGCCCCGACGCTGTCACCGCGCGGATCACCGACCCCTCCGGGCGCACCGTGGCGACGGTCGGTTCGCTCACCCTGCGCACGGCGTCCGCCGCCGCGCTGCGCGCGTCCTCGGGTTCCGTCTTCCACGTCGGCTGGACGCCGGTCACCGCCGCGAGCGGCCCGCGCCCGGTCACCCGCTGGGGCCTCCTCGGCCCGCGGGACGAGCGGCTGCTGCCGGACGGCTTCCCCGTCGAGCCCCCGCCCGCGACCCCCGACGCGCTGCTGCTGATCTGCCCCCCGTCCGCCGGCACCGGGACCCCGGACAGCCCCGGCGCGGACGCCCCGGGCCCGGACCCCACGGCGGTCCACGCGGTGGCGTCCCAGGTCCTCGACCGTCTCCAGGCCCACCTGGCCGACGACACCACCGCCCGTACGCCCTTGGTGGTGCTCACCCGGGGCGCGACCGGCCCGCTCGGCACGCGGCCGCAGTCCGCGGACCTTGGCGCGGCGGCCGTCTGGGGCCTGCTCAGGGCCGCCCAGCTCGAACACCCCGACCGGTTCGTGCTGCTGGACACCGAGGGGCCGGATGCGGCCGGTCTCGCCGACGCGTTGGCCGGCCTCCTCGCCGCGGGCGAACCGCAGGCGGCCCTGCGCGATGGTGTCCTGTACGCGCCCCGGCTGATCCGGCCGTCCGCCCTCGCGGCCATCGCCCCCGTGGCCCCGGCCCCCGAAGCCCCGTCCGGATCCAGGGCGTTCGGCTCGTCCGAGGGGACGGTGCTGCTGAGCGGCGGCGGCGCCCTCGCGGCCGTCCTGGCGCGCCACCTCGTCGCCGCTCACGGGGTGCGCCACCTCCGGGTGCTGAGCCGCCGCGGCGCCGACGCCCCCGGCATACCGGAGCTGACGGCGGAACTGGCCGCGGCCGGCGCCGAACTGACCGCCACCCGGTGCGACGTGTCCGACCGCGAGGAACTGGCCGCCGCCCTGGCGGACATCCCCGCACGCCATCCCCTCTGCGCCGTCGTCCACACCGCCGGAGTGCTCGACGACGGCCTGCTGGAGGGGCTGACGGGGGAGCGGATGGCCGCGGTGCTGCGCCCCAAGCTCGACGCGGCCCGGCACCTCGACCGGCTGACGCGCGGCGCGGACCTCTCGGCGTTCGTCGTGTTCTCCTCCGCCGCGGGCGTACTGGGCAGCCCGGGCCAGGCGTCCTACTCGGCCGCGAACGCCGCGCTCGACGCCCTCGCCGCAGAACGTCGACGGCTCGGGCTGCCCGGCCTGTCCCTGGCCTGGGGGCCCTGGGAGCGGCAGAGCGGGATGACGGCGGAACTCGACGGCGCCGAACGGCGCCGCATCGACCGGCGTGGCGCCCGCGGCCTCTCCGACGAGGAGGCCATGGCCCTGCTGGACGCCGTGTGCGCCGCGGACGCCTCCGACCCGGGAGACGGCAGCCCCGTGGTCCTGGCCCACCTCGACCTCACCGTGCGCGGCGACGGCCCGGTGCACCCGATGCTCCGCCCGCTGGTCCGGCGCCGTCCGGGCGCGGCGGCCGGAGCGAAGGGGATGCCGGGAACGGCCGCCGCGGCCCTGCGGCACCGGCTCGACACTGCCGCCGACGCGCAGGAGCGGGAGCTGATCCTGAGCGAACTCGTCCTGGCCCAGGCCGCCGAAGTCCTCGGCCACGCCGATGCCGGAGCGCTGTCCGCGACGGTGCCGTTCCTCTCGGTCGGCTTCGATTCGCTGACCGCGGTCGAACTCCGCAACCGGCTGGCCGCCGTCACCGGCCTGCGGCTGCGCCCCTCGGCGGTCTTCGACAGCGGCACCCCCGCCGAGCTCGCCGCCCGCCTCGCCACCGCCGCCACCGAGGGCACCGCCAGCCCCGGACCCGCAGCCCCTGACACCGACCACACCGAAGACACGGGTCACACCGAAGACGCCGACCCCGCAAGCGTGCTGTTCCGGCAGGCCTGCGCGCTCGGCCGGATCGACGAGGGCATCGCACTGCTCAAGAACGCCTCCGCGCTGCGCTCCGCGTTCCACAGCGGCGACGACCTCGCGGCAGCCGGCACGGGCCCGCGGATCCTGCGGCTCAACGAGCGCGCCGACGCCCCCGTGATCGTCTGCTTCGGCTCGATCGTCGCCCTCGGCGGCGCACACCAGTACGCCCGCTTCGCCGCCCGCTTCCGGGACCGGTACGCCGTCACCGCCCTGGACGCCCCCGGGTTCACCCCTGAGGAGGAGCTGCCCGCCGACATGTCCGCCCTCGTGCAGTTCCAGGCGGCGACGCTCCTGCGCGAACTGCCCGGACGGACGCTGGTCCTGGCCGGCTCCTCCTCGGGCGGCACCCTCGCCCACGGGGTCGCCGCCGAACTGGAGCGCCGCGGCGCGGGCCCGGCCGCCGTCGTCCTGCTGGACACCTACCTGTCCGACAACCAGGGCATCACCCAGTTCAACGACGTTCTGCTGGGCGGGATGTTCGCCCGCGAGGACCGCGCAGCCCCGATGGACGGCACCCGGCTCACCGCGATGGGCGGCTACTTCCGGCTGCTCGACGACTGGAAGCCCCCGGCGGTCCGCGCCCCGGTGCTGCTGGTGCGCGCCTCCGCGCCGCTCGGCCGCCCGTCCGCCGAGGCGGGCGACTGGCGCTCGTCCTGGGCCACCGCCGACACCGTCGTCGACGTACCCGGGGACCACTTCTCGATCATGGAGCAGCACGTCGCGACCACCGGCGACGCCGTCGCCGACTGGCTCGGCGCCACCCTCCGCACACCCGGTCACCTGTGAAGGCGACGACCCCCGCACGCGAAGAGAAGCAGGAAGAAGGAGCGCCAGTGACCACCGATCCGTACGAAGAGCCGCCGATACCGCACGCCCTCACCGTGCTGGGGGCCGGAGTGATGGGCGTCGGCATCACCGTCCTCGCCCTCGGGCACGGCTTGCCGGTCCACCTGGTCGACGTGGACCAGGACCGGCTCGACCGGGCCGGGGACCGGATCGACTCCGAACTCCGGTTGGCCGAGCTGATGGGCGCGCTGCCGGCCGGCACTCCCCTCGGCACCCTGGTCGCCGACACCTCGCCGAAGGCCGCGGCCACGGCCACCGCCGTCATCGAGGCCGTCACCGAGAGTGCGGCCACCAAGGCCGCCGTACTGTCCGAGGTCTCCGCCCTGGTCCGGCCCGGCACCCTGCTGGTCACCAACACCTCCTCCATCCCCGTCGATGAACTCGCCGGGGCCGTGGAGCGGCCGGAGGAACTGGTCGGCACCCACTTCATGAACCCGCCCTACCTGATCGGGACCGCCGAAGTGGTCCGCGGCGCCCGCACCGGCGATCCTGCGATGGCCGCCGTACGGTCGCTGCTCGGGGCGCTGCGGCGGCGGGCCGTGGTGGTGCGGGACGCGCCGGGATTCGTGACCAGCCGGATCCTGCACCCGATGATCAACGACGCGGCCCGCGTCGTACAGGAGGGTACGGCGACCGCCGAGGACGTAGATGCCCTGATGCAGGGCTGCCTGGGCCACCCCACCGGACCGCTGCGCACCGCGGACCTGATCGGCATCGACAACCTCGTCGACTCCCTCAGGGTGCTGCACGAACGGACCGGCGACGACGGCTGCCGCCCCTGCGAGCTGCTGCTCCGGCTCGTCCGCGAAGGCCGGCTCGGCCGCAAGTCCGGACGCGGCTTCTACGACTACACCTGACCCCACCGCACCGAGGAGACAGCCATGACCACGGACAACACGCCCGACACCCCCGACACCCCCAACATCAACGACCTGGAGAAGGAGCTCCTGGGCTTCCTCGAAGGACACACCGGAACCCCCTGGGACGCCGACACCGACCTGTTCGGAGCCGGCGGCCTGTCCTCCCTGTTCGCCATGCAGGTGGTCGTGCACTTGGAGAAGACGTACGCGATAGCCGTTCGCGGCGCGGACCTGCGGCTCGACAACTTCCGCACCGTACGGCGGATGGCGGAGCTGGTGGACCGGCTGCGCGTGCCCGCCACCGGAGGCCTGCATGGGTGAGGACCTGAACGCCGCCCGCACCTCCGTCACCCTGCGGGTCGGCGACCGGGCGGGGGAGTGGGACCGCACCGGCCTGATCCCCCTCGACCTGCTCCGCGAACTGGGCGCCGAGGGCCGGCTGTGCGCCGAAGTCCCCGAGCAGTACGGCGGCTGGGGGCTGAGCAGCCTGCGCAGCGGCGCCTACACCGCCCACGTGGGCGCGCTGTGCAGCTCCCTGCGCAGTGTGATGACCTCCCAGGGCATGGCCGCGTGGACCATCCAGCGCCTGGGTACCGCCGAGCAGGCCGCCGCCCACCTCCCCCGGCTCACCGGGGGCGGGCTGGCGGCGGTCGGCTTCAGCGAGCCCGCCGCCGGCAGCGACCTTGCGGCGATGCGGACGACCGTGCGCCGCGACGGCGACTCGGTCGTCCTGGACGGCCACAAGAAGTGGGTGACCGCCGCCCACTACGCCGACCTATTGGTCATCGTCGGCCGCTACGAGGACGGCGCGGCGGCCGTCGTCGTGCCCGCCGACGCACCCGGCGTCCGGATCGAGCGGATCGCCGACCCGCTCGGCTGCCGCGCGGCCGGACACGCCGACGTCCACCTCGACGGGGTGCGGCTGCCGGCCGACAGCGTCCTGGGTGGATACGGCCTGCCGCCCGCCCTGCTGGTGACGACCGCACTGGCCTACGGGCGGATGTCCGTCGCCTGGGGCTGCGTGGGCATCCTGCGTGCCTGTCTGGCCGCGGCAGCCGCACACGCCGCCGGACGCGAGCAGTTCGGGAAACCGCTCGGCGAGCACCAGCTCGTCGCCGGGCACCTCGCCGACCTCTACACGGCCGCGCAGACGGCCACCCTGGCCTGCGAGCACGCCAGCCGCTGCTGGGACGAGGGGTCGCCCGACCAGGTGGTCGCGACCGTACTCGCCAAACACGTCAGCGCGACCCAGGCCGCCCGGGGTGCGGCGACGGCCGTCCAGGTACTGGCCTCGGCCGGGTCCCGGGACGGGCACGCGGTGGCCCGGGCGTACCGGGACGCCAAGCTGATGGAGATCATCGAGGGCAGCAACGAGATGTGCCGGCTGATGCTGGCCCAGCACGCCCTCTCCGCCGCGGTGACCCCGTGACCGGGCCCGCGGACGACGAGCCGAGGAAGGCCGACATGGCAGCGACGGTCAAGTGCCTGGTCTGGGACCTGGACGACACCCTCTGGCAGGGAACCCTGCTGGAGGACGGCGAGGTGCACCTGCCGGAGGAAGTGCGCAAGGTGGTGATCGAACTCGACTCCCGCGGCATCCTCCAGTCCGTCGCGAGCCGTAACGACCACGAGCACGCCTGGGCCAGGCTGGAAGCCTTCGGCCTGGCCGAGTACTTCGTCCTGCCGGAGATCGGCTGGGGCGCCAAGTCCGATTCGGTGCGCCGGATCGCCGACCGGCTGAACTTCGCGCACACCACCATCGCGTTCGTCGACGACCGGCCCGCCGAACGCGCCGAGGTCGCCTTTCACCTGCCCGACGTACGGTGCTACCCGGCCGAACAGGTCCTCGCCCTGCCCGACCTGGCCGAGTTCACCCCCGCGACCAGCACCGTCGACTCCCGGCGGCGCCGCGAGATGTACCAGGCGGGCTTCCGCCGCGAGGCCGAGCGGGCGGCCGCCCCCGGACCCGACGAAGAGTTCCTGCGCTCCCTGGACCTGCGGATGCGCATCGGCCGGGCCACCGGCGAAGAGCTGTCCCGGGTCGAGGAACTCACCCTGCGCACCAGCCAGATGAACGCGACCGGGGTGCACTATCCGGACGCGGTGCTGCGCGGTCTGATCAGCGACCCCCGGCACGAGGTCCTGGTGGTCACCCTCACCGACCGGTTCGGGCCGCACGGCGCGGTTGGCGTGCTGCTGCTGGAGCGGCACCCGGGACTATGGCACCTCAAACTGCTCGCGACCTCCTGCCGGGTCGTCGCCTACGGCGCCGGCGCGACCCTGCTGAACTGGCTGGCCGATGCCGCCGCCCGGTCCGGCGTCCACCTGGTGGCGGACTTCCGGGCCACCGAACGCAACCGGATGATGGAGATCGCCTACCGCTTCGCCGGCTTCGAGGGCATCGAGGAGAACCCGTGCCCGTGCGCCGCCGGCCTGGAGACGCTGGCGGACCAACCGGGTCTCCAGCGCCTGCACCTGGCCCCCGGCCCCCGCACGGTGTCCACCGTCATGAGCGTGGACGCACCCGACCTCACCAAGCCGGAAGGAGGCCCGGGAGCGCGGTGACCGCCCCGGCGGCCACCGCGCTCCCGGGCCCCGGCCCGCCGCCCTCAGCGCTTGCGGGCGAGCGTGATCCCGTCCGCCATCACCAGCATCGACAGCTCCACCCGCGGATCCCGGCACAGCAGCCGGTTCAGCGCCCTGACCCCCTCGGTGTCGGGATCCACAGCGGCCGGGTCGGTGACCCTGCCGAAGAAGAGGGTGTTGTCGACCACGATCAGACCACCGGTGCGGACCAGCGCGAGCGAGGACTCGTAGTAGCGGACGTAGTTGGCCTTGTCCGCGTCGATGAACACCAGGTCGAAGCTCTCCGGCCCGCGCTCCGTCAGCAGGGCGTCCAGGGTCCCGGCCGCGTCGCCGATCCGCAGGTCGATCCGCCCGTCGACCCCGTCCCGCTTCCAATAGTCGGCGCCGACGGACGGCCACCGCTCCTCGATGTCGCAGGACACCAGCACCCCGTCGGCCGGGAGCGCGCGGGCCATGCACAGGGTGCTGTAGCCGGTGAAGGTCCCGATCTCCAGCACTGCCCGCGCCCCCGTCAGCCCGACCAGCAGGGCGAGCAGCTGGCCCTCCTCCGCCATCACCTGCATCGCGGTCCCGCCCGGCAGGTCCGCGGTGGTCTCCCGCAGCTCCCTGAGCAGATCGTCGTCGCGGAGGGAGACGTCCCGGACGTAGGCGAGCAGGTCGGGGGTGGCAGCCGTCTGGTGGGCCATGGCGCAGGGGTTCCTCTCGAACGGGAGCGGCCGACGGGACGTCCGTGGCCGCGACGGTGCGTGCGGGTGCTGGGTACGGGGTGCTGCGTACGGGTCGGTGCCGGCAGGGCGGTGGGTACGGGGTGCAGCGCGCGGGGTGCTGCGCACGGGTCGGTGCGTGCCCGGAAGGTCACCCGGCGCGCATGAACGGGCGGTCGTGCACCGCCTGCGCGTGCTCGCCGGCGTACGCCCTCAGCAGCGGGTCAAGCCGGTAGCGGCCCGCGTGCGGGGCGCCCAGCAGATTTGCCTCGACCAGCGCGTCGAGGGCCTCCTCGGCCTGCGCCTCGGAGCAGCCGAACAGCACCGCGACCCGGGTGCCGGACACGGAGCAGTCCCCGGCGGCCCCCAGCGCGATGAACACCTCGGCCGGATCGACACCGGCCGACGCCGGCCGCCGGAGCCCGGCGTGGTCGGCGTCGAGACAGGGGCGGACCCCGAGGTCGCCCGCGCACAGCTCGTCCAGCAGTCGCGGGGCCTCCGTCAGCCGCCGCGCGAAGTGCCCGATGCTCCAGTGCGGGCGCTCCAGCAGCCTGGTCCCCGCGATCCGGATGGCCAGCGGCAGACCCGCGCACACCGCCAGCACCGTACGGGCCGCCCGCGGTTCGGCGCCGACCCTGGCCGGTCCGACGATGCTCCCCAGCAGCTCCAGCGACCCGGCCTCGTCCAGCGGGGGGAGGACGAGGGTGCGCGCGCCCTCCAGGTCGGCCAGCCGCCGTCGGCTGGTCACCAGCAGCCTGCTCCCCCCGCTGCCCGGTATCAGCGGCCGTATCTGCGCGGTCGAGGACGCGTTGTCGAGGACGACCAACAGCCGGCGGCCCGAGGTCAGCGAGCGGTACAGGCTCTCTCGTTCGGAGGCATCCTCGGGTATCTCGTCCCGGGGGACTCCGAGGTCCGCGAGGAACCGGGGCAGCACCGCGTGCGCGGTCAGCGGCGGGGTGCCCGCGCCGAGGTCGGCGTACAGCTGGCCGTCCACCGAGGATTCGCGCACGGCATGGGCGGTGTGCAGGGCCAGTGCGCTCTTGCCGACGCCGCCGCGGCCGGTCACCACCGCGGTCGCCACCGTGCCCGCGGGCTGCGCGCGGGTGGTGAGGAAGTGCTCCAGCCGGGCCATCGCGCCCGTGTGCGCCGACAGCAGCGGCGGCACCGAGGGCAGCTGCGCCGGCCGGGGCCGGCCCGCCCGCTCCCAGGCGGTGTCCGAGCCCGGTGCTGCGGCCGGCTCCGGCGCCGCCGCGGACGGCTCCGCGGGGCCCGGCGTACGGGGGCGGTCGTGGACGGAGAGGATGTGCCGCTGGATCTCGCGTAGATCGGCGCCCGGCTCGGCGCCGAGCTGTTCGACGAGCAGTACCCGGGTGCGCCGGTAGAGGTCCAGGGCCTCCGACTGCCGTCCTGAACGGAACAGCGCCAGCATCAGCTTGCCTACCAGGGCCTCGCGCAGGGGGTGTTTGCGGACGATCCGCACCAGTTCGGGCATCAGCTCGGCGTGCCGCAGCAGCGCCAGCTCCGCGTCGAAGCGCAGCTCCATGGTCTGTAAGCGCAGCTCTTGCAGGTAGCGCCCCTCGACGTCGCGCAGCGTCCGGGAGGGGATGTCGGCCAGCGGCTCCTCGCGCCACAGGGCGAGCGCCGCGGCCAGTTCGGCGGAAGCCCCTTCCAGGTCCCCGCGCTCGGACAACTCGGCCGCGCGCCGGCGGTGGGCCGTGAACTGGCCCAGATCGCTCTCGTGCTCGCCGAGTTCGAGGAGGTAGCCGGGCGCCCGAGTGAGGATCCGGGCGGAGGCGTGCTCGCCGAGCGACTGGCGCAGCCGCATCACGTAGGTGCGGACGGTCGCGGCGGCGCTCGGCGGCGGAGCACCGTCCCAGACGTACTCGGCGATCCGGTCCACCGAGATCACCCGGTTGGCGTTGAGGAGGAGCGCTGCCATGACCACGCGCTGCCTCGGCGCCGACACGTGCACCTCACGCGCGTTCAGCCGGACGGAAAGCGGGCCCAGCAACAGGAAGTTCAAGGGGGGATTCCTCTGTGTCGTACGACCGGTGGGAAAGACTGCCTTCAGCGTCTTGTGTGACCAGGTGCGGGTCAACGCGGCCCCGTCATGTCTAGACACATCCCTAGAGCCTCATGTGTTGCCATCGGGCCGGGTTGACGCTGTGGGGAACCATCACCGCGGTCAGCACCAGACCGCCCACCACGGCCCAGCGCCCGGTGAAACCGCTGATCGACGGGCCGTCCGCGACCTGGTGGGCGGGCACGGTCAACGCGGCGGAGAACACGCCCCGTACGGGGTCCAGCCGCACGAACGCGTCGAGGAAGTCCAGCGGCCGCCCCGTCAGCGGGAACCATGCCTTGTACACGGACTCCTTGGCGCTGAAGAGCACCCGGTCCCAGCACACCCCCGGCGCCGCCCGCCGGCAGTTCTCCAGCGCGGCCCGCTCCCCGGCGACGGTCACGGCGTCGAGCACCCCGTCCGGCAGCGGACCGTCCGGCTCCGCATCCATCCCGAGGGCCAGCAGGTCGCTGCGGCGGGCCACCGCGGCCGCCCGGTACCCGTCGCAGTGGCTGATCGCCCCGACCACCCCGTCGGGCCACAGCGGCTCCCCGCGCGGACCGGCCAGCAGCGGCGTCCGGGGCAGCCCCAGTCGGGCCAGCGCCTGCCGGGCGCACCGGCGGCCCGTGGTGAACTCCCGCCGGCGCTGCTCCACCACGTGTGCCACCAGCAGTTCCTCCTCCGGGAACAGCTCCGACCCCGGAAGGTCCCCCAGCGATTCCGCCACCTCGACCGACGCCGACAACAGGTCCTCGATCATCGGCGGCCACCCGTCACGGCCGCTCCCCGGCGGGGAAGACCTCGCGCAGCAGCGGGTCCGGCTTGCCCCAGTGCTGCCACTCGCGCGGGTAGCCGAGGGACACCTCCTGGTGCCGGACCCCATCCGCGTGGATGGTCCGCGGAATGTGCAGGTGCCCGTAGACCACGGCCGACGCCCGGTAGCGCACCGGCCAGTCCGCGCTCGCCGCGGTCCCGCACCACAGCGCGAACTCCTGGTGCCGCAGCACCTCCGTGGGCTTCCTGATCAGCGGGAAGTGGTTCACCAGCAGCGTCGGTAGCGCGGGGTCGCAGGCGGCCAGGCGCGCCTCGGTGGCGGCGACCCGCTCCCGGCACCAGTCGGCCCGCGTCGGGTACGGGTCCGGGTGCAGCAGGAACTCGTCGCTGCACACCACCCCGGCCGTCTCGGCCAACGCCAGCGCGGCCCCCGCGTCCGCCACCCCGGGCGGCAGGAAGCTGTAGTCGTACAGCAGGAACAGCGGCGCGATCGTCACCGGCCCACCCGGCCCGGTCCACACCGGGTACGGGTCCTCGGGCGTACGGATGCCCAGGCTCCGGCACAGGTCCACCAGATACCGGTACCGGTAATCGCCGCGCAGCCGCACCGGGTCCGACGGATGGGTCCACAGTTCGTGGTTGCCCGGCACCCACACCACCGTCGAGAACCGGTCGGCCAGCAGCCGCAGCACCCACTCCACGTCCGCGGCCAGCTCGCCCACGTCCCCGGCCAGCAGCAGCCAGTCCTCCTCGTCGACGGGGAACATTCCCTCGACGATCGCCCTGTTCTTCGGATGGGCCACGTGGAGGTCGCTGACGGCGTACAGCCTTGCCATGAGGTGTTCCTCGCCTCCTCGGCCGGATCCGCGGCGCGCGGCCCGGCCGAACCGTTGCTGCTGAAGTGGGCGCCCAGTAAATCCCACAGGACTGCCGCGCACCGCAACGATCCCGCCATTCACCGCGGAAATAGCCGGAACTGAACGCGACCTGTGAACTGGCCGGTCTGCACGACGCGCCCTTGCTGACTTTACAAGTGGCATGGCAGGGTGGGATATGCGCGGCACGTGACCGGCTGATCACCGCGCCCTCAATAGCGCCTACCGGTCGGTACGGATGACGTTGCGCATGATCACCACACTCCGCCCACCGGCACCGAGCGGATTTCGCCGAAAGGAAAGAACGACCTACATGACTTCCCTCTCTCTGGACAGCGACCTGTGGTGCCGCCGCTTCCATCCCTCGCCGACGGCCACCCGGCGGCTGGTCTGCTTTCCGCACGCCGGCGGCTCGGCGAGTTTCTATTTCCCGGTCTCCGCCGAACTGCGCGACACGGTCGACCTGCTGGCCGTGCAGTACCCCGGACGGCAGGACCGCCGGGGGGAGCGTGCCGCCGAGGACCTGCACCTGATGGCCGACGAGGTGGCCCGGGCACTGGCCCGCTGGGACGACCTCCCCCTCACCCTCTTCGGGCACAGCATGGGCGCGCTCGTTGCCTTCGAGGTGGTCCGGCGCATCGAGCGGGCGGGCGGCCGCGTCGACCACCTCTTCGTCTCCGGCCGCCCTGGCCCTGCCGCCGACGGCCCGGAACCGTCCCACCCGCTCGACGACGACGGCATCATCGCCGAGGTCAAGGCCATGAGCGGCACCGACGCGCGCCTCCTGGAGGACGAGGAGCTGCTGGGCATGGTGCTGCCCGCGCTGCGCGGCGACTACCGGGCGCTGCAGGCCTACCGGGCCGACCACGGCTCCGCCGTCACCTGCCCGGTCACCGCCCTGACGGGGGACCAGGACCCCTGGACGCCGCTGCCCGAAGCCGCCGCCTGGCGCGCCCGTACCACGGCCGCCTTCGACCTCAAGGTCTTCCCCGGCGGCCACTTCTACCTGAGCAGCCGCCCGGACGGCGTGATCGGCACGCTGCGCGAGCACTTCGCCGCCACGCCGCGCGCCTGAGGCCGAGGACAGCAGGAACAGCAGGAGCAGGGGGTGCCGAGGATGACGCCGTTGTCCACCGCAAGCGACGCCCGGCCCCGGTCCGGGCCGACGGCGCGGTCCGGGCACGCGCACGACGCCGGACTGCGGGATCGGGGGCCGGCGGCCGGGGGGTCTCCCGACCGCGCGGGCATCGGACGGCTGGCCGCCCTGGACGTCCGCATCCTCGAAGGCATCGCGATCGGCACCTCGACCGCCCGGCTCGCGGCATCGCTTTATCTGAGCCGACAAGGTGTCGAATACCGCATCGGTTTGATGCTCCGTCATTTCCAGGTCGTGAACCGGGCCGCTCTGGTCTCCCGGGCGCACTCCCTCGGCGTCCTGAGCGTCGGCACCTGGCCACCCCGCGTCCTCCCGGAATTTCTTGAGGCGTAGGGAAGCGCGTACGGACGGACCGCCCCCGGGTCAACCTCCTAAATGCTCTTCCGAAGGTCCGGAAGCGCCCTCCGGCGGTATGCGTCCGACGTATTTTCCCAGACCGGAATAGCGTATCGATATCGCGCCACGAGACGGCCGTCCGATCTTCCTGTCGAAGGTCGGATTCTGCGGCAGGCTGCTGGCAGCGGAAGCCCGGCTGCACTACGGTGGGGCGGCATTGTTCCCTCCTTTCACACAATTCACGGGAGCTGTCATGAGTTTGGGGTACCTGTTCGGCGGCGGCGTCGGGACCGAACCGCACGGCCTGGAGCTCTACCGGACCTACCCGGTCGTGCAAAGCTGGTACGAGCAGGTCTCTGCCTGGACGGGGCTCACGGTCGGACAGATCCTGAAGGAGGACCTGCCGACCCCCCAGGAGGAGCGCCAGAGCGTCGGCACCGTCCGCGAGGCCGCCCTCGCGATCGGCGTCCATGACGTCCTCGCGTCGTTCGGCCTGCGCCCCGCGGCCATCGGCGGCCTCAGCCTCGGCGCGATGACCGCCAGTTGCCTCGCCGGATCGCTGGGACGGCGCGAGCTCTTCGAGATGCTGGCGGGCTCACGCGACACCCCCGAACCGCCCGCCGACGCCCCGCAGCAGGGCATAGCCATCGCCTTCGGCTCCCTCGCCGAAGGCGCCCCCGCCCACCCCGGCGAGAACGTCCCCGGCGTCTACCTGGCGGGCGACTTCGGACCCACCGTCGACGGCACCCAGCGCATCATGATGCTCGCCGGCCGGGCCGACGCCCTCGGCGCCCTCGCCGCCGAGGTCCCCCCGGGCACGGTCGTCCCGCTCCCGGGGCGTACCATCGCCGTCCACACCCCGCTGCGCCGCCCCTACCGCGAGTTCATGGCCCCGCGCATCGATGCGATTCCCTTCACGGACCCCGAAATCCCCCTGCTGTCCTGCCTGGAACCCAAGGTCCTGCGCTCCGCGGACGAGGTCCGGGACCTCTTCCAGCGCAACTCCACGGATCCGATCAGCCTGGTCGACGTCTACGACGGCATGAAGGAGCACGGTGTACAGCTCGGCCTCGTGATGGGCCCGTCGATCCCCGAAGGCATCCTCGCGTTCCCCTTCCCGGTGGTGCACATCGAGCGGCCGGAGCACATCGAGCAGGCCCTGACCACCGCTTACGACCTCGGAATCGACCTCACCGGCGCCACGGCGCTGTCATGACCGCCGCCACCCGCGCCGACCCCGGCACCCCCGTCGACCCGGACGCCTACGTCGCGCGCCGGCTGGACACCGACCTCGACGCGTGGACCCGTACCGTGGTCCGGCGGCACTTCGACCCGGTGGCCGGCAGCCCCTACTGGCTGGGCCGCGCCGCCAAGCTGGACTTCGACCCGCGCGACATCACCCGCTACGACGAGCTCACGGCCTTCGGCCCGTTCCCGCTCGACCGCCTCCGCGAGGAGGACCCGGCGGACCTCGTCCCGCTGGCCGTGCCCCGGCCGCTCGCCGGGCGGGTCTGGGACAGCGGCGGCACCACCGGGACCCCCTGCCGGGTGTTCTACACCTCGGACATGCTGCTGCACCGGGCGATCTGGCGCCGCTGGTCCTTCGTACGGGAGGGCTTCGCGCCGGGCCGCGCCTGGCTCCAGGCCACCCCCACCGGACCGCACCTGATCGGCAACGGCGTCCGGGAGGTCTCGGAACTCCACGCCGGCCAGGTGTACGCCGTGGACATGGACCCGCGGTGGGTCAAGCGCCTCATCCGGGCCGGACGGCTGGCCGAGGTCGGCGACTACACCACCCACCTGTTGGAGCAGATCACCGACGTGCTCCGGCAGGGCCGGGTCCACTACCTCAACACCACCCCCGCCCTCTTCCAGGCCCTCCGCCAGCGCCGGCCGGAACTGGTCGCAGCCCTCGACGGCGTACGCCTGAGCGGCACCCAGATCAGCGGCGACATGTACCGGACCTTCACCGCCGCCCTGGAGGGCGGGATCTGCGGACTGACGTACGGCAACACCTTCGGCAACGCGGCCTGCCTGGACGTCGAGCGGGACGGCGAACTCATCAGCTACGTCCCGAACTACCCGGAGGTCACCATGGCGGTGGTGGACAAGGACGACCCCGCCGCCCTGGTCGCGCCCGGCTCGGTCGGCCAGGTCCGGCTGACCGTCCTCCACGAGGACCTCTTCCTCCCCAACATCCTGGAACGCGACCAGGCGCTCCGCCATCGCAGTGGACACTGGCCCTCCGACGGCGTCGCCAACGTCCGCCCCCTCCAGACCACCAGTTCGGCCCCCGAAGGCCTGTACTGACCCCCTCCTTGTCGCTGTCCCCGTCCCCGGGGCGCCTCCGTCAGGGCGGGATGCGCCGTGCGTGTCCGCCCCCTACGCACCATCGTCGGAGCCCTGCATGAGCCGGCGCCGTCCCCCGCGCGCAACCGGCCCCGAGGGTGCGGACGACTCGATAAGGCGGGCACGGCCCCGACTCCGCCCGGGCCGGCTCCGAAGCCCTGGGGGGTTCGGAGCCGGCGTTCGGGCCGAGGAACCAGGCGATTCGGGCCCGCCTCCCCGCGGAACGGCCGGGCAACCGTGCCGACTGCCGTCCACGGCGGCACCACCGCCGCCCGGGAGGCGCTGTCATCCGGTAGGCGACTCCGGCGGATCAACCTCGCGGAAACCCCGGCCACCATCGACCGCGGTCTGAGCCGTCTCCGTCGCTACGCGACCCATCGGTTCCAACAGGACCTGGAATCCCCGGCGAAGTGTCCCACGAACGGCTGGACACAGACCGATGCCCCTCACGGGCCAGGTGCCCCTGGTCACCCCGGGCCCCCGCGGGCGGGCCGGATGGCGACAACGCACAAGCGAGGGATCAGGCGAGAACTGTTGCTGACCGCGTGCTGCCGCTGCGGCGGAACGTCGGCGTTTCGGCCAACCCACCCCGACCGACAGTTCTTGCGCGGCAAGGGTCGGTGCACTGCGCACCTTCGGAAAACCGCTGAATCAAAGGGTGCGCAACGCGTCCGAAAGGAACAGGTGCTCGAAATCTCGCGGCGTCGTTGAACACGGGGACGCCACCATGCCCACGAGGGGGGAACACGTTGACGCCGGTCGCACCAGGCAGCGACACGATCGCGAGCGGCCCGAGGGTCGAAGACACGGAGAGTATGTCGGATGCCGAGCGGGAGCTGTATGGCGGCCGACTGCGCTACGACCAGTCCTACGTCCGTCACGAAGGGCCGCTGACCCGGATGAAGTTCGGGCGCATGGCGGCCGCGCTGCCGCACATGGTGGGCATGGTGCTGTGCACCGGCTGGAAGGCGGACCGGCGCGCCCTGTTGGGGGTTGTGTCGGCCGAGCTCGGGCAGGGCGCCACGGCAGCGTGGGGGGCTGGTCGCGGTCAACGGCGTCCTGGCGCAGTGGTTCGCCGACGGTCCCACCGTGGACAAGCTCCACGACGCGCTGCCGTCCCTGGTCGTGCTCGCGGTCGCGGCGGTGGCGACCACAGTGCTCTCGGCGTGGTCGCCACCGTCGCGACCATGCACGCCGACCACATCCACGTCCTCGATCAAGGCTGTGTCGTCGAGGACGGCACCCACGAGGATCTGATGGCCCGCACGGGCGGCCTGTACCAGGGGATGTTCACCGCCCAGGCCGCCCAGTACGGGCAGGCACCCGCACCCAATCCGGTTCCCAGGCCCCGCGGCACAGCCCTCCGGCCACGAGACGGTGAGCTGATCCGCCAGCACGACTTCCTCCAGCCCGGCCGGCCGTACCGCCCCATTCCGTCGAAGGCGAGATCAGTCACATGCCCCCCAGCCCCACCGCAGTCCGCAGGACCGTCGAGGACTACCTCCACCGCCACCCCGGCGAGCGCGACGCCCTGGCCGGGCTGCTCGCCGCCCTGGACCGGCCCGTCGACACGACCGCCCGGACGACGCTGCCCGGGCACGTCACGTGCAGCGCCGTCGTGATCGACCGGCAGGGCCGGGTGCTGCACACCCCGCTCCGGGCCACCGGCGGCCTCATCTCCGCCCCGGGCGGCCGCATCGAGCCCGAGGACCGAACACTGCTCGCCGCGGCGCTGCGCGAGGTGTCGGAGCAGGCCGGGATCGCGCCGGGCGCCCTGTGCCTGACCCGGCAGCTGCTCGGCTCTCCGATCGACATCGGCGTCCACGATGTCGACGCCAACCCCGCCACGGGCGAACCGGCCCACCGCCACCACGACGTCCGCTATGTCTTCTACCTCGCCGGCGAGGAGCCGCCGGCGATCGCGTTGCAGGACGTGGGGGCGTCCGGCGCCCAGTGGCTCCCACAGCCGGAGGTCACCTCGCCGACCCTGCGCGCGAAGCTCCTCCAGGCACGCCTGGACGGCCGGCCGGAGCCGGTGAACGCCTCCGCGCTCATCCACGACGGGGCCGGCCGTTACCTGCTCCATTTGCGCGACCACAAGCCCGGCGTCATCTGGGAGTCGGGGGCGTTCGCGCTCCTCGGTGGCGGGCGTACGCACGGGGACCGGAGCCTTGAGGGCACGCTGCTGCGGGAGCTGTCCGAGGAGGTGCCCGACCTTCACCTTGAGGACCTCACGCCCTACGCCGTGGAGGACGCCACCAGCATCGACGGCCTCAGCGTCCCCGTCCGGGTCTTCGCCGGCCGGTGGCGCGGCAATCCCGACCATCTCACGCTGCACGAGGGTGTGCTGCTGCGCTGGTTCGCGCCCGATGATCTGGACCGGCTGCGGCTGAGCCCCGCCACCCGTGCTCTGATTCACCGGCACGCCGCCGCGAACCCTCCGGGCGACGGCCGGGCCGTGGCTCCTGCGGTGTGGGACGGGGGTGAGCGGGTGGTGCTGAACGGCGTCGGGGTCCACCTCCACATCGAAGACGCCGAAGGCCGGGTGCTGCTCGGCCTGCGTCACCCCGATGTGAAGTACGCGGGCGACACCTGGCACTACCTCGCCGGGCGGTGCGAGCAGGAGTCCGCCCTCGCGTGCCTGGTCCGCGAGGCGTGGGAGGAGGCGGGGCTGGTCATCGACCCCGCTGACGTCGAGCTCGCGCACGTCGTCCATGTCGTCGACGCCCCGGGCAGCCTGCCCTTGATGCAACTCGTCTTCCGGGCACGCCGCTGGGAGGGCACCCCCGAGGTCCGCGAGCCGGACAAGTGCCTGACCTGGAAGCCGACCCACGAGCTTCCGGACCGTCTCGTCTCCTACACCCGGACAGCCATCAGCAGCATCGCCGAGGGCCGTGCCTATGCGCAGATGGGCTGGTGAAGGACGTGCGTACGCCGACCAGCCGCGGGCCTGGGCCGGGCGTCCGGCCCGGCGCCCGTCCGCGGGGCCGCCCCGACGCCGAGGGCAGCGCGATGAGCGGCGAGGCCGAGGCGAGGGTCGCGGCCGGGATCCTGGCGCTGCTGTACCGGATCTCACCGGCTGCGGTCAGCACAGGACCGGCGGGAACGGCGACCCGCAACTACCTGGCCGAGGACCGCGCAGGCGGGCGGTGGTTCGTGAAGGCGTACCCCCGTGGCACCGCCTCGTGCCCGGCGGCGTTCAGATTCGTGACGACCTGCGACCCGATCAGCCCGGTACCGCCCATGACCGCGAACTTCATGACATGCCTTCCGTCAGGAGATCTGTCCCGCGGCGGCCAGGTGAACGGCGTCGTCTTCCACACCGACAGGGGCGCCCAGTACAACGCGGCTGCCTTCGCCGACGTCTGCCGCCAGCACGGAATCCGCCGCAGCATGGGCCGGATCGGCTCGAGTTACGACAACGCCCTCGTCGAGTCGTTCTTCCAAGGCCTCAAACGAGAACTGCTTCACGGGCGACGCTGGACCTCGAAGGCGCAGACACGGTTTGAGGTGTTCCGCTGGCTCTCGTACTACAACCGGCGGCGTCGGCACTCCGCCCTCGGCTATCTCACACCAGCCGAGTTCGAACAGCAACTGATCACATCACGTACGCTGTCACTCACCGCATGAAACCCGGTGTCCACTCCCCGGGATCAACCTCAGTGGTGGCCGCTCCGGGGACTGCGTCGGCCACGCCGATCACAACGTCGGTACTGCTCAGGACGCCCGTTTCATCGCGGCCGTCCTGTAGCAGCACTCGGTACGCCGGGCCTGGTACCGCGTGAAGGGGGTATCGGCCGCTGTCGTCGGCCAGGGCCGTCCACCAGCGGGGTGGGCGGCCGGGTATCAGCGACTGACACCGAGCCTTTTCCATCATCGCTCTGAGCTGGCCAGGTGCAGGGCGAGGACGGCCTGGACGAGTGCGGTGACGCGGGTGGTCGAGCATCGGATCTTGCGGAGGAGTCGCCAGGCTTTGGGGGTGGCCCTGGCCCGCTCTACGAGTGCGCGGATCTTCGCGTGCGAGTGGTTGACGGCCTTCTGACCGGTGGTAAGGGTTCCCCAGCGGCCGCAGTAGGGGGTGGGGACCGTTCTACCGGCACTCCGATAGGCCTGGTCCGCCCAGCAGGTGACGCCGACCTTGGCAAGGGCGTCGACGATGCCGTGCCTTCGACATCACCTTCGACGGACGACTCTCAGCCGCCCGCCGCTGAGCCTCCGACAACTCCAGAACCACCGTTCACTGGACACTTCCCCGCACCATCCGTGCATATCTACGAAGACGGGGCGTCCGCCATGTCATCTCGGAGATGCGCAGTGGAGGTCGACGAGGCCGGCACGGCAGGCTCAGGGGCGGAACAGCCGGTCGGGCCGGCGGCTCGCGCGCGACATCTGACGGCCTGCTATGGAACTCGGGTTCAGTGCCTTGGCGGCCACTGGTGCATGCGAGAGACGCCGTGGTGCAGTCCGCCCCGCCCACACCTGATCGTGGTGGGGTCGGCGGCGGTGTCGGGGGCGCTGCCGCCGCCCGTGACGGTCGCTGCGTTGGCCGCTCTGATGGTGCTGTCGCCAGGTCCGAAGCCGAACTTGTCGAAGGTCCTGCAGTCGGCCCTCACGGTGAGGGTGACGGCAGGGTAGCTGTCGCCCGGGGCGAGGCTGTCGTTGCGGGTGCAGGTGAGGCTGACGAAGACGCATTCCCACCCGTCACCGCGGATGGAGACGGGGGCCAGTTCGGCGGGGAGCCTGTCGGCAACGGTGACGGCGCCGCCGGACGGCCCGCTGCCGATGTTCGTGACGGTGAGGGTGTAGGCGCCGTTCCTGCCATGGGTGAAGTGGCCGGTGTGCTCATTGGCGATCGTCAGGCTGGGGAAGGCCGTGACGGTGACGGTCACCTGACCGTTGCTGTTCGGGGTGCCGACGGTCGACAGGCCGTAGCTGGTGTCCGTCCCGCTGGCGTAGCTGCTGCCCCCGCCACCGCCGCCGCCCGCGTCGTCCCCTCCTCCTCCGCCGCCGCCACCGCCGAAGTAGCCGCCCCCGCCACCGCCTCCGCCGCCACCTCCGGCACATCCGCCCGCGAGGTCACCGCCGTGCCCGCCCGTGCCGACCACGCCGGTTGCCGCGTCGAAACCGGTCCCACCGTCCCCGGAAAAGCTAGTGCAGTTCTCCTGAGCACCCGCCCCGGCTCCCCCCGAGCCGGGGGCACCGGTGCTGGTCAGACCGCCGCCACCGCCCGAGCCGGGGGCCTCGCCGGTTCCGGCGCCTCCGGCCCCGCCATCCGGCTGTCCGCCGCTCCCGCCCGCACGGCCGTTGCCACTCCCCCCGCCGCTCCCGCCGCCCCCGCCCGCAACGACCTGAAGGGCCGTGCCGGCAGTGACACTCGAGGCGCCGCCTCCGCTCGAGCCTCGCGGGCCACCGCTCCCGCCTCCACTGCTCCCACCGCCGTTGAAGCCGCCCTCGGGGCCGAAGTTGCATCGCTGACCGGTTCCACCGACCCTGACGGTGTACGTGGTGACTGACGCGGTCCGTAGCGTCGTCGTGACCCGGGCCCCCGTGCCGCCCGTACTGGCGAAGCACGAGCCGCCGCCGGCTCCGTCTGCGGTGACGGTGACGATGGCTCCGGCAGGGACGTCCGCCAGGGTTTGAGGCGTCCCGGTGTAGTCGAACGTGTAGGTCCCGGACGTGACCGCCTGCCTGCCGGAAGGGGGTGGAGCGGCCGCGGAATAGGCGGTGGCGGGCAGCGCCGCCGCTCCGACGAGAACAGCGCACGCTGCTGCTGTCACCCCGACACGCCAGCCGTTCCGGCGGTTCTCCCGCGCGGGCGTGGCCCGTGAGCACACGAGGGGTTCCGAGACGACCTGTACGGGCGGAGTCTCCGGGCGGCGGGGGCTGGGCCACCTGCGCCTGACCCGCGGCCGGGTTTCCGGGTCACTGTACGTCACCACGAGGGCCTTTCTGCTGAGGAATGGTCCCCGGCGGCGGTGCGAGGCCCCGGGACGGCAGGACGGGCGCACACCGCCTCATCCGCAGAGAATTCCCTGCCCCGACATATCTCTTAATATGTCGTTATGAAAATAATTGGTCATTCTGGAGTGCGCCTAGCACTGACGGCCACTCAGATCGGCGTCGGTGCCTACGGATCCTCTGGTAAATGCAGCAGTGCTGGGATGCCGAGGTGTAACTGCTGGATCGTGCGGCCCACCCATCACTCTCCCGAGTGAACATGAGGTGCCTGGGGCGAGAAGTGGGGGGTGCCTCTATGTCTTTCGTCAAGGCGCCTGTGTCGGGTTTCGGGTGGTTCGGGCTCGCTGAGGCTAGGCGGCGAGCTCGACGTCCGTCGGTGTCCGGGATTCGTAGAAGGTGCCGTCGCGGAGCATGGCGAACAGGACGCTGATGCGTTGGCGGGCGAGGCGGAGGAGGGCCTGGGTGTGGGTCTTGCCGCGGGCGCGTTGCTTGTCGTAGTAGGCGCGGGAGGCTGGGTCGGCGTTCATACAGGCGAAGGCGGAGAGAAACATCGCCCGTTTGAGCTGCCGGTTTCCGCCTCGGGGTGCATGTTCGCCATGGATCGAGGTCCCGGACTGCTTGGTGGCTGGGGCGAGGCCGGCGTAGGAGGCGAGGTGGGCGGCGGTGGGGAAGCTGGTGCCGTCGCCGACGGTGACCAGGAGGACGGCGGCGGTCCTGACGCCGACGCCGGGCATCGACGTCAGGACCGGGAATGAGGGTGAGCCTCCAGCAGGGCGTTGATCTGGGCTTCCATCGCCCGGCGCTGGGTGTGGACAGCGGCCAGCGAGGCGGCCAGGGAGGGGATGACGATGTCGAGGGTCCCGGTCCCGGGAACGACGACGGTCTGCTCGTCGAGCGCGTTGAAGACGTCGTCGATCAGCCTGGTGGCCATGCGCGGGGCCTTCGGGCGGACAGCTCGACGAGTCTGCGGCGTCCGGCCTTGCGCAGGGCGGCTGGGGATCCGTAGCGCTCCAGCAGCCAGGTCACGGCCTGGTGGGCCAGGCGCGGGCCCAGGACGCGTTCCAGGCTGGGGTGGAACTGGGTGAGCAGGCCGCGTATCCGGTTGGAGGTGCGGGTGGCCTCGGCGGCCAGGTCCTGGTCGAAGCCGACGAGCACGGTCAGCTCGGCGATGATCTGGTCGGTCAGCTCCAGCGAGCGCAGGGTGTGCGGCATCGTCCGGGCGGCGTCCGCGATGACGGCGGCGTCCTTGGCGTCGGTCTTGGCCTCGCCCGGGTAGAGGCCGGCGATACGGCGCATCGCCAGTCCGGGCAGGTAGGCGACCGGGCAGCCCGCGTCGCGGGCGACGGTCAGTGGCAGAGCGCCGATGGAGGCGGGCTGGTCCACGATCACCAGCACGGTGCCGAACTCCGCGGTCAGTTTGTCGAAGACGGCCCGCAGCTTGGGCTCGCTGTTGGGCAGCTGCTTGTCGAAGACCTTCTTCCCGCCCGGGGTGAGCCCATGACCGTGATGGCTGCTCTTGCCGACGTCCAGGCCGAGGAACACGCCCACGTCTTCGATCTCGAACATCGCGCCCCTTCCCAGGGGGTGTTGACGGTGCCGGCCCCGGCTCGGGTGTTGTGCTCGCGCATCCACGTTATGCAGACCTGCCGCCCGCGAACTGTCCAGCATTGCGCCGGACCGGACGGTGGCCGGACCTCTGATCAGCGTCTCCGACGAACACCCCCGGACCCGGTGACACCACCCCCAGGTCATACCTTCGACAGGGGGCAACAGTCATGCCGGGCGGCCAGCTCCGAGCCTACGAACAAGTAGAGGAACCCTGGAAGCAGCAGTATCTGCGCGACCAGCACGACCGGAGTCGGCAGTCGGGGGCTGGAGCCTCGGCGAGCCCGGAGATGTCTCCTGGGCGGGCGTCTCGGTGGCTATGTGGCGGGGGTGATTTCTGCTTGGCCGAACAGCAGAGCCCAGTCGGTAGGGAGCTGGTGGAGGATGCGGCTGGTCAGGTCGGGGCCGGCGTGGGCTGTGACGGCGGTGAAGACGGCGCCGGTGTCCCAGCGGGTGGTGGCCAGAGAGGCGCCGGAGCGTGTGGCGAGGTCCTTGATGAAGTCCCAGCCGGTCAGTGGCCGGGTGTCGGGGATCTGCGCGGTCAGCACGCGTGCCGCCTCAAGGGGCAGGCAGCGGGCCAGGTCGACGCGTTCGTCACCGGTCAGTTGACGTCCGAGTCCGGTGAGCACTACGCGGACAGCTTCTTCGGCCCGTTCACGGGTGGGGTAGGCGCCTTCGTATCGGACCTTCTCCAGCATCTGCTCGTAGGCCGTCGAGCACGGCTGCTGGTGCGTGAGCGGTACGCGCGCGTCGGTGATCACTGCGGTGCATGCCTTTCAGGAGCCGTGGGAGCGCCGGGCACGTGGCACTCCCGGTCTTCGTCAGATGGGTTGGGGGCGGCCGAAGAGAAGGTCGTAGCCGACGGGGAGCTGAGGCAGGATCTGCCTTGTCAGGTCTTCGCCTGCCGTGTCGGCGACGGTGGCCGGCACGGCGCTGACGTCTCTCGTCGCGGTCTGCTCGGTGGCGCCCTCGATTCGGGCGGCGGTCGCGCGGACGAATCGCTCGGGGGAAGCGGCTCGGCGCTCTCCAGCGGGTTGAGCAGGATCATGCTGAAGCCTTCCGGCAGGGCGTGCCGCGTGCTGGGCGCGGACCCTGCCGATCTAGTGGGTGCCGAGCAGGGCAAGCACGACGCGCGCCGCACGCTCGGCCTAGTCCGCGATGTCGTATTCGCCGCGTTCCTTCACATGGTCGAGGAACACTTTCCGTCGCAAGGTCATCAGCCGCCGCCCCTTGGTGTTGTCGGTTCCACAGGGGGTGCGGAGGCCAGGGAGGGGGAGATCGGATGGGCTGTCCTCCGCACCGGTTCCGGACTGGTCAGCCGGAGATCTCCTTGCGGTCGGAGCCGGCACCGATGGAGATCTTGCGGGGCTTGGCGCGCTCGGCGATCGGGATGCGCAGGGTGAGAACGCCGGCCTCGTAGTCAGCTTGGATGCGCTCGGTGTCGAGAGTGTCGGCGAGCATGATCTGGCGGGAGAAGACGCCCAGCGGCCGCTCGGACAGCTCCATCTTGACGTTGTCGGCCTTGGCCGTCGGCCGTCGCTCGGCCTTGACGGTCAGCATGTTCCTCTCGATGTCGATGTCGATCGCGTCTGCGGTCACGCCGGGGACATCGAAGGCCACCACGTACTCGTCACCCTCGCGGTAGGCGTCCATCGGCATCACCGACGGCTTCGACCAGGTACCCGGACCCACCAGTTGCTGCGCCATCCGGTCCAGCTCACGGAAGGGGGCAGTGCGCATCAACATCGTGAAACACCTCCAGCAGGTTCGAACGGTTGCTGCCAATGCGCTGCACAGACCCTGTTGTAACATGTCATCCAGTGGATGACAATCATGTCGTCGTCAACCTGATGACATTCGAAGGAGGTGCCCGTGACCGCAGCCCATCAGCCGTCCGCGCCCGGTAGCGAGGCCCGCAGTCCGGCGTCCTTCATGGCTGCCGCGGCAGCCCTGGTGGCCATGGACGACGCGTTGCGCGACGCCCAGAACGACACTGCCGACGCCCTCGGGCCCGGCCCCGAACAGGCTCTGGCCTCACTCATGTTGCTGCGGCAGGTGCGTGAGCAGCTCGCCGGCTGGGAGACCGGTCTGATCGAAACCGCCCGCGATGCAGGCGCCAGCTGGGCAGAGCTTGCCCATCCCCTCGGTGTCGCCAGCCGCCAAGCTGCTGAACGCCGCTACCTGCGCGGCCGGCCCGGCCCCGCCGGTACCACCGGAGAGCAGCGTGTGCAGGCCACCCGCGAACGCCGTGCCGCTGACCGCACCGCCGCCACTTGGGCCCGAGCCAACGCAGCCGACCTGCGTCGCCTCGCCGGACAGATCACCGCTCTCGCTCACCTCAGGCCCGAAGCGCGCTCGGCGCAGGCCGCCCTGCACACCGCTCTCGGCGCCGCGGACGCCGCCGAGCTCATCGCGCCCCTGGCCGGCATGCGTCCCCACCTCGACGCCCGCCACACCGCTCTCGTCGACTCCCTGGACGTCCTCGAAGCCCACCGCACGACGACAGCCTCCGACGAAGACTGACCCGCACACGCCGAGCAATCCTCCGTCCGCGGTGCGCACCACCTGCGCGTCACGCCGACGAGGCCTCTGCCTCAGGCCCATCCGTATCTGACCTTCCGCTGAAAGGACCCAGCATGCCCAGCAGCGTCGAGACGCTGGAATTCCAGGCCGAGACCCGCCAGTTGCTCCGGCTGGTGATTCACTCGATCTACTCGAACAAGGACATCTTCCTGCGCGAGCTGATCTCGAACGCCTCCGACGCCCTGGACAAACTGCGGCTGGCATCACTGACCGATGCCAGCCTCACCGAGAACGGCACCGCTGACCTGCACATCTCATTGGAGGTCGACAGGGACGCCCGCACCTTGACCGTCCGGGACAACGGCATCGGCATGACCCGAGATGATCTCGTGGAGCTGATTGGCACGATCGCCAAGTCCGGCACCGCCGCCCTCCTGGAGAAGATCAAGGAGTCCAAGGACGCCGCGACCACGGAGAGTCTGATCGGGCAGTTCGGCGTCGGCTTCTACTCGGCGTTCATGGTCGCCGACAAGGTCACCGTGCACACCCGGCGGGCCGGCACCGACTCCGGTACCCAGTGGGAGTCCGACGGCGAGGGCTCCTACACCATCCAGGCCGCCGACGACCTCCCCGTCGGCACCTCGGTCACCCTGCACCTCAAGCCCGTCGACAGCGAGGACGGACTCGCCGACTACCTCTCCGAATCGAAGATCCGACAGACCGTCAAGCGCTACTCGGACTTCATCCGCTGGCCGATCCGCATGGCCACCGACCGGACCGATGCCGACGGCGAAGCCACCTCCGCCCTCGACACGCTCAACTCGATGAAGGCGCTGTGGGCCCGGCCTCGAAGCGAGGTGACCGAGGACGAGTACAACGAGTTCTACCAGCAGATCAGCCACGACTGGCTGCCCCCGGCCGATACGATCCACATGCGCGCCGAAGGCACCTTCGAATACGAGGCGCTGCTCTTCATCCCCGAACAGGCCCCCTTCGACCTGTACTCCCGCGAGTCCAAGTCCGGCGTGCAGCTGTACGTGAAGCGGGTGTTCATCATGGACGACTGCGAAGCGCTCATGCCCAACTACCTGCGCTTCGTGAAGGGCGTCGTGGACGCCCACGACCTGTCGCTGAACGTCTCTCGCGAGCTCCTCCAGCATGACCGCCAGATCCAAGGCGTACGCCGACGCCTGGTCAAGAAGGTTCTCGGCGCACTCAAGGACATGCAGGCCAAGGGCGCCGAGCGCTACGCGAAGGTTTGGGCCCAGTTCGGCCGAGCACTGAAGGAGGGCCTGCTCGAGGACACCGACAACACCGAGGCCCTGCTGGAGCTGGTGTCGGCCGCCTCCACTCACGACCAGGAGAAGACCACCACACTGCGCGAGTACGTCGAGCGCATGAAGGAAGGTCAGGACACCATCTACTACCTGACCGGCGAGACCCGCGCCATGGTCGAGAAGTCCCCCCACATGGAAGCCTTCGCCGCCAAGGGCTACGAGGTGCTCATCCTCACCGACCCCATCGACGAGGTATGGGTCGACCAGGTCCCCGCATTCGACGGCCATCGCCTGCAGTCCATCGCCAAGGGCCAGGTCGACCTCGACGACACCGCCGACGGCGGAACGGAAACCGAAGCCGACAAGGCCCAGCGCGAGCAGGACTTCGCCGCCGTGCTGCCCTGGCTGACCACCACCCTGTCCGACCACGTCAAGCAGGTACGCCTGTCATCACGCCTGACAACCTCGGCAGCCTGCATCGTCGGCGACGCCCACGACGTCACACCCACCCTGGAAAAGATGTACCGGGCCATGGGCCAGCAGATGCCCACCGTCAAAAGGATCCTGGAACTCAACCCCACACACCCCCTGATCACCGCACTTCGCACCGCACACCACGCAGACGCCGAGGCCCCCGCTCTGACGGAGATCGCCGAGCTGATCTACGGCAGCGCTCTGCTCGCCGAAGGAGGCGACCTGCCCGACCCGGCCCGCTTCACCCGGCTCCTCACTGACCACCTGACCCGCACCCTGTAACCACAGAAGCAGCCCCGCACAGAGGAACCGTCTGTTCCGGCTTTCCGCTCGGAGCGCTGGAGCAGACGGCGCGACCGTGACCGCTGCCAGGCGGACCATGTTCCCGCGCTTCAGGAAACCGCCCAGGCCATCTGCTCTGGGCGGGATCATGGGACGGCGGGGCGGGCGCACATCGGGTCGTCATGCGCTGGCGAGATCGGCGTCCGCAACGGTTCGTGGGTGCCCTTCCATCAGGCGAAAGAGCTTCGCCGCATGAAGCGGCGATCTCGGGTGTCCCAGGCTCAAGTGCTGCGTTGGTCGTGGGTGTCCTGGCGGAGCTGTTCGGTGTGCCGCGTGAGGGTGTCGATGCGTTCGGCGAGGCCGGCGTCTTCGGGCCGTAGGTACGCGCGCGTGGCGGTCAGCGGGCGGACGAGGCGGGCAGGGTCGTTATCGGCGAGTGCCAGGTTCAGCTCGCCGACCGCGTCCTGGGCATTCTCGGGCAGGTCGGTGAGGGCGGTGATCTGTCCGGCGAGGCGACGCAGGTCCGCTGCGTTGTCGCGGGCCCATGCGGTGACGGTGCGGTCCGCAGCACGTGAATTACGGGTGGCCTGGACACGCTCCTCACCGGTGGAGCCAGGCGTGCCGGGGCGCAGTCGCAGGTAGCGGCGCTCGGCGGCCTGGCGGCTGGAGACGCCAAGGGGGCCTGCAAGGTCGGCCCAGCTGGCTCCCTGCCCGCGGGCGGTTTCGATCAGTCCGCTCTCCCAGCCGGCGAGCTGTTCGCGCACCTCGCGCAACGTCAGCAGGGCCGCCAGGGCAGGGCGCGGGCCCGCGTCAGCCGGGGGCGGCTCCGCGTTCTGTCTCCGGGCGGCGGATCGCTGTGCGACTCTGTCGGGGATCTTGTGCGCGCGGCTCATTTGCCTTGCCGCCACCAGCATTCCCAGGTCAGGCCGCGGGCATCGAGGTACTGCTGGAAGGTCGTGGGGCGCCGGGGGCGGTGGGGGTGGCGAGTTGTGCGTGAGGCGAGGCGTTCAATGTTGATGGCGATGCCGGTCAGGACGTGCTGCACGTGTGTCTTGCGGTGGCCGTGGTAGCGGCTGCGGCGGGCCCGGTGTCCGTTGATGAACTCGCAGATGGTGCCTTCGACTCCGGACCGGGTGGCGCAGAGCCGTCTCCATTGGGAGTCTTGCTGGTTCGCGCGGTTCTGGGCCTGGAGTTCATGCAGATGCTGTGGGAGGAAGTTCACGGTGCGGGCAGCAGTGCCGCGGGCGCAGGCGGGCCGGTCGGGGCACGGGTTGCACTGGTATGGGCGAAACCGGGCCACGGTGTAGGGGGCCATGGCCGGTGGCTTAAGCCAGATGTGGCTGGTCTCGCCATTGGGGCAGGTGACCTGGCGCTGGTCGAAGTCGATGGTGAAGTCGTCCTGGGTTAAGCCGGTCTGTTCCTTGCTCTGCCATGCACCGCTGGCCTTGACCGGGCCGACGAGTTCGACCTGGTGGTCGCGGAGGGAGCGGTGCAGCAGCGAGACCGAGAGGTAGCCGCCGTCGAGAAGGTGTTGCCGGGGCAGCAGCCCGCGGTCACGGAGCCGGATGTGGATGCCGGGGAGGGCCAGTACGGGAAGTCGACCGGCATGGCCATCCACTTCACGCCGTTGTCGACCAGGTAGCGCACAGCGTCGAGCATCTCGCGGTGGCAGTACGCCTCCGGACGCCCGCTCCGCTTGAGCAGCCAGGCCGGTACCGGCATCGCGGCACGGACCTCGGCCCACTCCGCGTCCGTCATGTCACTCGGATAGCACCGCGCCCGCCGTCCCGGAGCGATCGAACCGAACCTGTGCACGTAGCAGTCACACTCAGGGATGACCGTGGTGGACGCGGGTACAGCAGGGATGGTCAACTCGTCGCACAACGGGTCTCCTTGCTCGTGACCGGCCTCAACAACCACGTCACTACCAAGGGGCCCGTTTCTTCATGCCCACGACCGCACTGACATCTCTGCCCGAATGATCACCCGCACCGCAGGATTCGAACGAGATCCGGTTTGCCACAACGCACTCAGGAGGACGGAACTACGCAGGACCGTCCGAAGTGTTCCAAGCGCCAACAGCCCTCGTCCCGAGAACTCCAAGATCCCCGACAGAGTCGCTCCTTGTCTGATCTGACCGTGCCGGCGGGCGAGCTGGTCGAGTCGACGCTGGGCTTCGATGACTTCCGGCAAGGAGAGGAGCGGGATGTCGTGAGTGGAGCGGGTCCAGAGTTGATGCCGCAGGCAGAGGTGGAGGTGGGCGGGCGAGAGGGTGATGATCACGGAAGTGGTGGGGCTGCGTCGGCCGGTGCAGCAGTGGCAGGGGCGGCTGACCAAGTGTTCCGTTCGCTGCCCGGGACCAGAAAAATGAGATCATGTCCCGTCGCACTGCAGTGTCCGTTGATCTTGTTCTGAGCTGCCGGTTTGCCGGGATGGTCGCGAACGCCTCTCCTCGCGCTCTCAGCGAAGCTGGCTTCTGCGGAACATCCAAAGGCAGTGACCATCGACGGCTCGGCAGAGGGTGATGCCGAAGAGGAGTGAAATCCCTTGGTGCCTGCGACGGAGTGGACCATGGTGTGGTGATGAGCACTGAAGTGGAACCGGTCGAGCACGAGGACCGCTGGATCCTGAACCTCCGAGGCCTGAGTGTCGTCAGGATCAGCATCGACTTTCGGCTGACCCTCGTCCTGGACGCAGGGTGGGAAGTCGTGCTGGAAGCACCAGCGCGGCTCTCGACAGGGCCACTCCACACCAATCCTGGCCTGCCTCTGACGCCTGAGAGGACGTTAAGTCCGTTTCTGGTAGCAGCCTCGTCCGGGCTGGGTGAGGAAGCCTTGGCGGGTGAGGCGTCCGAGGCGGCTGCGGGTGATGTTGACGGATGCCTCGTCGGTGGGCATGTCGAGGAGTTCGTGCAGCTCACGGGCTCGGAAGACCTGGTCGGGGTGCTGGTTGAAGGCGTTCACGATGGCCTGGTAGGCGGTGTTCGTCTCGGGTGGGCCTGGGTCACCTCCAGCGGGTGCAAGTTCGGCGATGACCTTGGCGGTGGTGGCCAGGTCCGCGAGTCGCGCTTCGGCCTCGGCCAGGGCGGCGGTCAAGTGCTGGATCTGGTCGCGTAGTTCAGCGGCCCGGGCGGTGGTCTCGTCGTGCTGGGCCTGGAGGCCGGCCAGGAGCTCGGCGACGTTCACGCGGCCAGCCCGAGGGTGTCGCGCCAGGCCGGAGACGGTGTGGTGAGGCGGCGGGCCATGTTCGCGATCGAGGCCCAGTAGACGCGTGAGGCGGAGTTGTCGGGCCGGTGGTCGTACTCACGGGCGAGGCGGCGGTGCAGCATCAACGTGCCGTTGACCTGCTCCACGATCCACCGCTTGGGCTGCGGAATGAAGCCTTTGCCCTGGTCAGCGGGGTTTCGGCGGACGATCTCGACGTCGATGTCCAGCAGTGCGCCGTGGATGAGGACCTCGTCCTTGAAGCCCTGGTCCACCAGGGCTTTCTCCAGGCGGTTGCCGCACCGCTCGGCGGCCTGGTCGAGCAGGGCGGTGCCGGCGGCGTTGTCATGGGCGGAGGCGTCCAGCACAACAACGCCGATGACCAGCCCCAGGACGTCGACGGGCCAGTCCCCGCTTGCGGCCCGACATCCTCTTGTGCGCGTCCAGCCCCGTCGTGGTCTTCGGGACACCCGCCGCGGCGCGGACGGACTGGGTGTCGATGATCACGAGGGACGGGTCCTCTAATCGGCGGGCTCTCTCCCTCACCTGGCAGCGCAGGAGTTCCTGGATGCGCTGGTCGAGGCCGTCCTGGCGCCACAGCGTGAAGTAGTAGAACACCGCCGACCAGGCCGGCAGGTCATGCGGCAGGTAGCGCCACTGGCAGCCCGTCCGGTTCTGGTAGAAGATCGCGTTCACGACTTCCCGCAGGTCGCAGGACCCGGGATCACCGGTCGCCGACCGTGCCACCCGGTCCTGCTTCCAGGCCGCGATCATCGGCTGGATCAACGCCCACTGCTCGTCCGATAAGTCGCTGGGGTACGGCTTTCTCTCCATGGCCCGCATCTCAGCATGGACATGTCTAGCAGGTGTCCGGCATGGCGATCAGTACCACGATCGAGCGATCACGAACCGAGGAAGAACGGACTTAACGTCCTCTGAGACCGAACGCTTTCCAGATCCGGCCGACCGAGGACTTCGACAGTCCGCTCTCGGCTGCCATCGAAGCCCTCGACCAGTGCGTGGCGTCCTTCGGTGACCGCTCCAGCGTGGCGACGACGACCTCCTCGACCCGGTCATCGGTGATCTTCCTCGGGGCGCCGGGCCGGGGCTCGTCCACAAGTCCTTCCATCCGGCGCTCCAGGAAGCGCCGCCGCCACTTGCCCACGGTCTGCGGCCAGATACCGAGCTCGTCGGCAACCTGCCGGTTCGTCTTGCCGTCCGCACACCCCAGCACGATCCGGCACCGCTGAGCCAGCGCCTGAGAGGACTTCGCCCGCCGCGACCAGCGCACCAGTGTCGCCCGCTCATCCTCGGACAACACCAGCTCGGCCATCGGCCGCCCCATCTTCACCATGGAGACAGCCTACTAATTCAACGAACTCCCGGCGCAGGACACTAGTTGGGTCATCGCGGGGCAGGCGGCGGTGAGCTCGGCGAGGAGGGCCGTGTCCTTGTCCCGGAGGCGGTCGGGGTGGGTGAGCAGGAGGCGGGCCAACCATCGCGGGGTGGTGACGGGCCGGTCGCCCTCGGCCCGGCCCTGGGCGTTCTAGCGGTAGAGGAGGTTGAAGCTGCCGGTGTAGCCCTTCTCCTGGATCTCCCGGAACAACTGCTTCACGGGGACGGCCGGGCCGGCCCCGCGGCGTTCGCGCAGGTGGTCGCGGTCGGGGTCGACCAGGGTGGGCCGGTATCGCGGTGCCCGGCGCAGGGCCTCTGGTTCGCGGGTGCGCGCGTAGCGCTTGACAGTGGTCAGGGCCAGGTTCAGGCGGCGGGCGCATATTCGAGCAGGCCGACGCCCTTGTTCAGGAGGTCGTGGATCTGATGCCAGCGTTCGCGTGTCATTCGCTCGTGCACGCCGGCCGGACGGGGCGTGTTGGCGGTGGCCCAGCAGGCGCTGTGGGAGCGGACCTCGGCCAGGGGCTTCTCACACAGGTTCTTCCACAGGTGCCAGTGGTCGCTGACCTGCGCTGCTTCAGGGAGGGCCCGGCGCACGGCCTCGCCGTAGGCGCCGGATCCGTCGCGGCAGGCGATCTCGACGCCGGGATGCGCGCGCAGCCACTGTTCCAGGGTGTCGGCACCGCGGCCCAGGAGCACATCGACCCGCTCGCCGGTCTCGGCGTCAGTCAGGACAGTCGCGTAGCGGTGGCGGCGCTTGAGCGCGAAGCCGTCGACACCGAGAACGCGCGGCACCCTCACCACGGGCAAGGGCAGACGGGCCAGCAGCCGCAGGGCCGTCGAGCGGGATATCGCTGTGGCCAGGACACGGGAGAGGCGGGCGCACGCCCGGCCCGCTAACTCTTTCACTACCTGACCGAGCTGGTCGGCGAGTCGACGTGTGCGCCGCTGATAGCGTTCGATCAGGCCTGGGACCTGTTCACGGAACGTCTGCCGGGGGCAGCCCAGGACCGGGCAGACCAGGCGCCGGACCTGTACCGACACCACGACCCGCCTGCCGTCCGCCGGCACGTCCGCGATCGTACGTCGGTGGATGCCGTGCACCCGCCTCGTCGGCTGCCCGCACACCGGGCACGGCACCGCCTCTTCCCGGGTCCGGGCCGACACCCGGATGAACTCGCCCTCGCCCGTCACAGCCTCGACGACCAGCGGTGACAGTCCCGAAAACACCACGCCCACAAGCTCGTTGACATCTCGCATGCAACATCAACGGCGACCCGTCACCCGTCGTTGCCGCCGATTACGGGACAGAGCCGTTGGATTGACAGCCCTGAAGCTCGCCCCACCGTGCTCCAGTCAGCGGGGGCAGGCGGCACCGTACGGCCTGCGATGTGTTCGCGGAGGCGTCGGGTCAGTTCCGGCAGGTCGTAAGGCAGGAAAGCTGACCTGCAGGAGGCGCAGGGCGAAGTCCGACGGCTGGTCGCCCTGAAACATTGCCGCGTCCATCGGCTTGATCTTCACGTCCCAGGCATCGGGGGCAGCCCAGTGCGTCATCCGCACGTAGAAGGCATCCCGCGGTCCGGCATTTGCTACGGCCGAGAGGAAGGAGAGTCCGCTGTCGACCGGAAAGTCGATGAGCATCCAGCCGCGGCGGGACTCCACCCACTCCGCCATGTGCGGCAACTTCCCTGGCCAATCCGAGTTGCTCTCGGCCAAGTCCTGGCAGCACGTGCACGTGTCGATGCCACCCTCCCAGATCGCCTGGATAGCTGCTGCGAGCTGCTCGTCGATCTGGGCATGGAGGTTGTCCACCCGGACGAGAACGGTGGGATGCGTGCCTTCGTAAGACGTCATCGCAGGAGCATAGAAGCGGAGTACGACATCAGAGTAGGCGGAGCCCGCCGGCAACATGCTCTGCTTCAACCGGCCGCGCACCCGCTAGCCGGGCACCCCTGGGAGCCCTCAGTGCCTCAACGACTGCACCACGACCCCCGCCGACAGTAGGAGTCCGGCACCGGCCATCACCCTGGCGGCGGTGGGGTGTTCGCGCGGGTCCGCCCCGGTTGCCAGCAGGAGCTGCAGCGCCGAAGGGAAGAACAGGAACATCCCGGCCATCGCGCCGATGAACGACCACAGCACCAGCAGCGCCGCGATGGTGCCCGCGACGTAGACGAAGCCGGACGGCCGGGCGTACAGGAACAGCGGCACGGAGACCACCGCGGCGGTCGCGAGGGCGAGCGCCGGGATGCTGGAACCCGCGAACCACACGATCAGCACCGGTAGGGGGGTGACCACGGCGCACAGCACGAGGCCGAACTGCCATGGATGAATACTCGCTCGCGCAGCAGCCTGCATGACCAAACCCCCGGACTCGGTATCTTGAACGTGTTCAAGATACCGGATCATCCGGGGGTGTGCCGTTAGCGGGTGCACCGGCCAGCTGGACAGCAGGTCGGCGCACCAACCGCTACCCTGCGTGACAACAGCAACGCTCACCGGGGCCAACTAGGGCGTGCGTCGAAAGTGGATGAGAGGCAACGCTGTGGCGGACTGGTGCGTCCATGGGATTGCCGGACTCTGCTTGGCCGGGGTGTTGAGGGGGGGCTCGTGGAGCGGGGGATGGGGAAGCAGGACGCTCCAGAGCGAGAGCTGAACGCTTACGAGAAGGTTCTCGCAGAGGACCGCCGCGTCATGCGCGAGATGTTCCGTGTGAGCATCGGCGGTGCCCATGCCGGGCTCGTCGTGGTGGTCTTTATCGTGGTCTTGTTCGCTGCCTTTGGCGGCACCGCATGGGCTCTGATCGTTGGCGGAGCTGTTGCGTTCTGGTTCACCGTCGCTCTTGCTGCAACTGTGGGTGGCGGTCGCCGCGGGTGGACCGCGGTCAAGCGCGCTTACATCCTGACTTTCGGCTGGGCCAGCTGGCTGTGATCGTCGGCGAGGGTGCGCTCGACGCGGGCAGGCTGCATCGACGGCTCCGTCCGTCACAGCCATTCTCCGATCGCGGCGACAAGGACGGTGGCTTCGAAGCGGACGGCGAGCTTGTCGAGGCGGGTCGCGGCCGCCCGGTGCCTTTTGAGGCGGTTGATGCCGCACTCGACCGCATGGCGTTCGCGGTAGTCGACCGGGTCGAAGCGTGGCGGCCGGCCTCCGCGGGAGCCGAGCTTTCGACGGTTGCGCGCCTGGTCGGCCTTGTCCGGGATGGTGCAGCGGATCCCGTGGCGGCGCAGGTAGGCGCGGTTCTTGCGGGAGCGTTAGCGTTGTCTGGCCCGCACCCGATTGGGGCGGACGCGTGGCCGGCCCGGCCCGATGTGGGGCACGCGGACCTGCTCCAGCACGGGTTCGAGCTGCGGCGAGTCGCCGCGCTGCCCGGCCGTGATCGCGATCGACATGGGCTTCTGGCCCTGCTCAACCGCCAGGTGCAGCTTGGTGGTGAACCCGCCGCGTGAGCGACCCAGTCCATGATCATCCAGCTCGGTGAACACACCGCCCGACGGTTCCTACTGCAGGTCACCCCGCTTGCGGGCCCCGGCCGCATGCTGGTGGGCGCGGCAGGCCGTGGAGTCGACGCTCAGGTCCCACGTGATCTCCCCCTTCGCGTCGGCCAGGGACTGCAGCCGGGTCATGATCCGGTGCCAGGTGCCGCTCCGCTGCCACCGGCGGAACAGGTCGTAGATCCGGCTCCTCGGCCCGTACGCGACGGGCATGTCCCGCCACGGAGCGTGAGGCCGTGGGCGGACAAGGAGGGGCCATCTCGTCCACGCCGGTCAGCCGGCTCTGCCGTTTCTTGACGATCCGCGGCTCGAAGCTGCCCGCCCGGTCCCTGGGGACGTCAATCTCGACCGGACCGGCCTCGGTGACCACGGTCTTCGAACGAGTGCCGTTCCGTGTGTTGCCCGCCCCGGTCTTCTCGTGCTTCTCGTGCCCGAGGTGATCGGTGATCTCGCCCTCGCGAGCGGATTCGATGATCGTCTTCGTGAGTTGCTGCGACAGGCCACCCTGTCGGGTCAGCCTGATCCCGTCGGCTTTGGCCCGGTCCACCAGCTGGCTGATCAGCGGGTCGTCCAGAGCGTCCGGCGCCCCGGCGGGCTTCATTCCCTCCACGGCCTCAGCCGCGATCGTCACGTCTGTCATCAGGTGTCACTTCCCGTTCGAAGATCCACCGTTGACCGTACAGATCCTCGCGTGTCGTGGTCCGTCGGAACGGTTGGGGGTTGGGGAAGGTGTTGGGGTTTTGCTGGAGTCGTCTGTGGCGTTTTCGTGTTAGGTGTCGACCGTTGATTGGCTCGGGTTTGTTCAGGAGTTGATGTCATGGTTGGGGTTGGGTGGTTTCGGTTGGGGGAGTGTGCTGACCGGGTGTGGTGGGGCAGTGTGGTGACAGCGTTGTCATCTTGTTAAGGGTTCACTTCTTGACGGCGGTGTGTGGGGGCGCGTTGACTGCCTCCACTTTGGCCGTAAGGACACGGCCCTGTTAGGGAGGCTCACCTCGTGAATGTGTATCTGGGGCGTGCCCCCGTTGCTTTGGCTGTCGCGGCGCTTGCTGTCACGGTTACCGCCTGTGGTACTACGGATGGCGCCGGTGATGCCGGGAGTAGTGATGCGGTCAGGATCGGTCTGCTGCTGCCCGAGAACGAGACTGCGCGGTACGAGAAGTTTGACAAGCCGCTGATGGAGAAGAAGGTTGCCCTGCTGACCCTCGGCAAGGGCAGGGTCTTCTACGCTAACGCGGCGGGGGATGCGGCCAGGCAGAGTGCCCAGGCCGACGAGATGATCAAGGACAAGGTTGACGTTCTGGTCATCGACGCGGTGGACTCCAAGGCGATCGCGGGCGCGGTGGTGAAGGCCAAGGAGGCCGGCATCGCCGTGGTCGCTTACGACCGCCTGGCCGAGGGCCCCATTGACGCGTATACGTCCTTCGATAACGAGGACGTCGGCCGCGTCCAGGGCAAGGCCCTGCTCGCGGCCCTGGGTGATCGGGCCAGGACCGGCAGGATCGTCATGATGAACGGCGCGGTCACCGACCCCAACGCTGCCAGCTTCAAGGCCGGTGCTCGCTCCGTCTTGGACGGCAAGGTGAACGTCGGTAAGGAGTACGACACTGTCGAGTGGAAGCCGGAGAACGCAGGTACCAACATGGCGGCCGCGCTCTCCGTGCTCGGCAAGGACAAGATCGTCGGTGTTTACTCCGCCAATGACGGCATGGCTGGCGGTATCATCACCGCCCTCAAGGCCGCCGGCGTGTCCCCGCTGCCCCCGGTCACCGGTCAGGACGCCGAACTCGCCGGCGTGCGGCGCATCGTGGCAGGCGAGCAGTACATGACTGTCTACAAGCCCTATGCCCGCGAGGCCGAGGCCGCCGCTGAACTCGCCGTCCTCCTCGCTCGGGGCGAGAAGATCGACGGGATTATCAACCAGGTGGTCAGCAGTCCGACCGCCAAGCGCATCCCGGCCGTCCTCATCCCCGGCACATCGGTGACCCGTGACAACATCCGCGCCACCGTGGTCCTCGATGGTGTCTACACCATCGACGAGATCTGCACCGACGCCCTCAAGGCCACCTGCGAGGAGATCGGCCTGAGGTAACACCCGCCCGCCCGCGGGAGGGACATGGGCAGGCGCACCCCGGCGGAGGAACCGGCGGCGGCACACGAGGCACACAGGCGTCAGAACCCCACCGCCCACCCCACCGCCCACCCCACCGCCCACCCCACCGCCCACCCCGCACCCCCCCGGGCCTCCGCACGCTTCGCGCACCCGTACTCCCCGTGTGTTCGTGCGGCTGGCAGGACCAACCCGCCAACCCGCCAACCCGCCAACCCGCCGGCCCGCCGGCGCCGTTCGGGCACGCGCCGCGCACCCGGCCCGGCCCGGCCTGGCCCGGGTGGGTGTGTCGGGTGCTCCTGCCGGCCGGCGGTCCCTGCCCGCAGGTGGGGCCGGCCAAGCCGGCGTACGGCACCGCATCGCGGCGGTCGGGCAGGCCGCTCCGCCCCCGCCGCGTCTTCTGCCTCACCCCTGCCTCGTTTTCGGCTGCGCCCCTGCCTCGGCCTGGCTTCGGCCGTGCCCGCGGTCTCGGGGCCGGGGGGTGCCGGCGCTGGTGAGGTGCCCTTGTCGTGGTCGGTTCGTCGGCTGGGCCTGAGGCGTGGTGTCGTCGGCTGTCGGCCCGGGGGGTGGGGGAGTGGGGTCCGGTGCTGGTATTGGCGTCTTGCGTCCAGCCTGGGCGTAGTGGCGCCGGGTTCCGTGGGCGCGTGGTGTTGGTGGGATTGTTGGCTGTGTGTTCGTGTTGGCCCGGCCGCATGCCGTTTGTGGTGCTGGGGCCCTTGTGGTGTGCCGCCCGGTGTGGCAGGGGCCCGGGTGCGGCGGTTCCGGGCCGCTCTGCTCTGCCCGTCCCGGGCGTAGCCCTCGTCCGTCCTCGGGTCTCCGGCGTCGGCCCGCCGGCGCCCTGTCCGGCCGGACGGGGTGTCGGGACGTGCCCTGCCCGGGAGCAACCTCCGTACTGTCTCGGTGTCGGGGCCGCCGGTTTCGGCGGGTGGGTCAGGGTGGTCGCTGGCGGAGTCGGCCTGCCTGCGTATCGGGTTTCCGTTGTGCCGGTGCGTCGCCACACCGCTCGGGGCGCTGCCGCGGCGGGCGGCGGGCGGCGGGCGGGGGGCGGGGGGCGGGGGGCGGGGTGCATCTGCTGCGGGCGGCGTCGGTGCGCCGAGACTGCTCGCGGTGCTCCCCAGCGTCGCCCGCGGCCGCACCGGCGGGTGTGCCGGTCGGGAGCTGCACGGCAGCGCGCCGGTCCGGCGGCACCGGCCACCAACCCCCCCGCCCGTCCATCAGATCCCGCCCGTCTACCAGCCTCCTGCCCGTCCATCAGATCCCGCCCGTGCGCCGCGCCGCGCCGAGCCGGGACGCGCCACGCCACGCGGCGCCGGGGTGATCGCCCCGCCCGGCCCCGGCCCCGGCCCTGGCCCTGGTCCCGGCCCTGGCCCTGGTTCTGACCCTGGTTCTGGCCCTGGTTCTGGTTCGGGACCGGCGCTGTGATGCCCGCCGGCGGCCCTCGTGCCGGCTGCCCCTGTACCGGCTGCCCTCGTACTGGCGGTCTCCGTACTGGCCGGTGTGAGCGACCTCACCGCCGCCCCGCGCGACCGCATGCCTGCCCGTTCTCCGGCCGTCCGCTGGCCGGCGCACCCGTGAAGGAATCCGTACGGCCTGCTCCCGCCCGTTCCGTAGCGCTGTAGTCCCGCAGGGCCTGCGGCGACTGTTGAGAATCCCTCGGGAACTCACGGAAACCCGTACACGCCCGGCAGCGGCACACCGGCCGGCCCGGAGCGACCCCCGGCGGTGACGCACGCCATGCCACCCCTCGCCGCACCCCCACCCAACACCCCCAAATGCGGACATATAGCCTATATATCGCATTCAACTGGTTTGTTTTCATATGCCGCATGAGGGTGTGTCAGTGGAAAACCTGCCGGGCATAATCGGCCCCGGTCGTCTCCGGAAGTGCTCGAGCCGTCGGGGCCCCGACCCCCTCCGCCCTTCGGCGCACCCCCGCACCGGACCGACCCCCAAGGCGCCCGCAGATGTCCCTGGCCAGCCGCACCCGCACCGCGGCCCTGCTCGCCGTGCTCACCGCTGGCGCCGCCGGGATCACCACCTGGGCCTACGGATACACCAGCACTCCCCGGCCCGCGGCCCCCCACACCCTCCAGCGCCCCAGTGTGACCCAGGGCACGGTCCTCCAGGTCGTCGCGCACCCCGACGACGATCTCTTCTTCATGAACCCCGACCTCAGCCGCTCCATATCCACCGGCGTCAAGGTCACCACCGTCTACCTGACCGCCGGCGAGTCCGACGGCAGGAACGAAGCCCACAGCCCCCACCTGCAGGACCCCACCCGCCCCGCTGACCGTGCCGCCTACGCCGAAGCCCGCCAGAACGGCATACGCGCCGCCTACGCCGAGATGGCCACCGGCCGCCGCACCAGCGCCTGGCAGCGCACCCTGGTACCCACCACCGGCGGCGGCAGCGCCGAGATCGACATCCTCCTGGACCGTCCCGAAGTCAACCTGGTGTGGATGCAGATGCGCGAAGCCCGCAGCATCTCCGGTGACAACCCCGACAGCCTGCGCGGCCTGTGGGACGGCACGATCCCCGCCCTCGGCTCCCAACTCGCCTCCGGCACCCCCGTCACCACCCCCTTCTCCTACACCAGGGAACAGGCCGTCCAGGCCATCGCGAACGTCTTCGCGCTCTACCGGCCCACCACCATCCGCACCCAGGACCCCACCCCCGGCCGCACCCGGCCCGCCGGCGCCTTCCTCGACCACCAGGACCACATGTACGGGGCCCGCTTCGTGCAGGCCGCCACCGAACGCTACGCCGCCTCCACCGACCGCCCGCACTTCTCCATCCAGAACTACGTGAGCTACCCCAACAGCTCCCTGCCCCCCACCCTCGACGCGAAGGCCGCCGAGGAGAAACTCGGCTACCTCAAGACCTACGCCTGGAGCGACCACCAGGACTGGTGCGGCAGCCCCGCCGGCTGCGGCGACCGCAAGACCGCGACCCGTCCCACCGGCGCCGGATGGAACCAGACCATCCGCTACAGCCGCGGCGAGAGCACCACCTGGATGACCGAAGGCACCCCCGGCCGGCTCTACGCCTTCGCCGCCCTGGACGGCCAGATGGCCTACTGGACCCGCCCCACCCCCGACGCCGACTGGCAGGGCCCCGGCTTCCTGCCCGCCACCGCACCCGGCACCACCATCGACCCCGGCGCGTCCACCACCCGCCTACCCGACGGCCGCATCGCCGTCTTCGCCACCCGCACCACCCTGGGCAGCACCCCCCAGGACTACCGGCGCGAAGCCGTCTACGCCCTCCAAAACACCCCCGACACCGCCTTCGGCCCCTGGCACAGCCTCGCCACCCCCGACACCACCGCCGCTCCCGACATCATCGCCACCGGCGCACCGACCGCCACCGCGGACGCCACCGGCCGCATCACCGTCTACATGCGCGACTCCCGCCGCACCCTGCACACCCGCACCCAGCCCGCCCCCGACACCGCCTTCGGCCCCTGGCAGTCCCTGGGCGGCACCGGTCTGCAAGGCGACCCGGTCACCGCTACCGACAGCGCCGGACGCCGCCACGTGTACGCGGCCACCGACCGCACCGTCCTGGCCTGGACCCAACCCGCCCCCGGCGCCCCGCTCGCCGGACCCTTCCCCACCGGCCTGCCCGCCACCACCGGTGTCCTGTCTGCGACACCACACGACGACGGCATCCTCCTCACCTTCCGCCGCCCCTCCACCGGCACCGTCACCACCACCCTGGCCACCACCGCCGGTGCCGCCCCCTCCTTCTCCCCACCCGCCGAAGCGGGCGCCGAAGGCGGCTACGGCGCCGTCGCCGCCGCTGGCCACCTCCTCGCCGGCCGCGCCGCCACCGGCACCGCCGCCGTCACCCTCCCCGGCCAAGCGCCCCTCTGGCCCGAGTCCCAGATGCTCTACACCGGCGCCCCGGCCGCCATGACCGCACCCGACGGCACCGGTCTGGCCGCCGCCCTCGGCCTGGACGCCGACCTGCACCTGACCACCACGCCCCCGCCCACCCCCCCCCACCCCCACCCCCGCCCCCACTCCGGTCCCCGGCGGACCCGCACCGTCCGTGCCCTGGCACCGCGCCGTCACCCCCACCGCTGTCGCCCAGGCCGTCCGCCACGAATAGCCACCCCGCGCGAGCGACGATGACCACCCCGGCCGTCCTCGCCATTGCTGCCGTCCGAGGCGGCCCGCTCGACCACCTCGGGTCAGATCGCGGCGGCCGGCCTTCGCCCCCCCACCGCCCGCCCCGCCTGCCCGGCCTGCCCGGCCTTGGCCACCGGCGACCGGGGCCGCCGTGACCGCTTCCCGCACCACCCGCCTGCGCCCCACGCACGACGGTGCCCCTGCGCCGCCCCGCCCTCACCACCCTCCCCGCCACCGCCGCGGCCCGCACCGCCGCCTGCCCTGAGGACACCGCCCCGGCCCGGGAGTACCCGAGACTCTCCGGCCCCTGAACGACCTCTCCGCCGCCCCGCCCAGGGCTGCACCACCCCCACCCCCGCCCCCCACCTGCCCCGCCCCCGCCCCTCACCTGACCCGCCCCGGGCCTCGACCGCCTCGCCGCCCCCCGGCCCGGCGCGCCTGCACCGAAGCCCTTCGCCTCCCCTTGCCGTCCCCACTGGCCTGCCTCGCGGCCGAGAGCGGTACGCGGTACACCGGGCCAGAGCCCCGCGCCCGGCCGCCACCGCCCCGCCCAGACGCAGAAGCAGCCGCAGGCGCGGCCCAGGACGCGGGCGCAGACGCCGTCCCGCCGGAAGCACCTCCGCCACCCCGCCCCGGAACAAGCACAAGCACCGTCCAGCCCCATCTCTCAGCCCCCAGGACCACAACTCCCAGCCCCAGTCCCAGCCCCAGTCCCAGCCCCAGTCCCAGCCCCAGTCCCAGCCCGAGCCGCAGGCGCAGCGGGTGGTGGCCGCCGCACAGGCGCCTGCGCTGCCGCCCCGCCCCGGGACGTGTCCGCCCCCGCCCCGCCAGACGTCCGCCCCGGGAAACCTCCACACCGCCCCCGACTGCCGGGGGCCTGCGTGTCTGCCCTCCTAGGCCCTGTTCTCCCGAAGCTGCCGCGAAGTGATAAGTAGCTCTCTGTAGCGGATCTGGGGTGGACTTGTCAGCGTTTTCGATCTTCTGGGTTCATCGGGGGCCGTGCTCGGCGACGTTGGTCCGGCCATGACGACCGGAAGGAGCCCGGGGTGCGGCAGGAGTGGGAGCCGGAGGACCTGATCGAGGTCTGGACGCTGCTGGAGGAGGATCAGGAGCGGATGCGGAACAAGTCGGGGGCGAACCGGTTGGGGTTCGCGCTGTTGCTGAAGTTCTTCGAGGTGGAGGCCCGGTTCCCGGAGAACGCCGAGGAGATCCCGGCGCCGGCGGTGTCGTACGTCGCCCAGCAGGTGAAGGTGCCCGCTGAGGAGTGGGCCGCGTACGACTGGGCGGGGCGGGCGATCAAGCGGCACCGGGTGGAGATCCGGGGCGCGTTCGGCTTCCGTGAGTGCACGGAGGAGGACCAGGCCCAGCTCGCCGAGTGGCTGGCGGTGGAGCTATGCGGGGTGGAGCGGTCGAGGGACCGGCTGGCGGAGGCCGTGGTGGCCCGCTGCCGCAAGGACAGGCTGGAGCCGCCGACGCCGGGGCGTATCGCCCGCCTGGTGGGGTCGGCGGTCAGCACCTTCGAGGAACGGTTCTGCGCGACCACGGTGGGCCGACTGTCTGCAGCGACCCGGTCCCGGCTGGATGACCTGATCGCCGAGGACGCTGACGCGAGCGAGGACAGCACGGGCGGCGGGGGCACGTTCTTCACCGAGCTGAAGGCCGACCCGGGCGCGCTGGGGCTGGACAGCCTCCTGGCGGAGGTGAACAAGCTCCAGCGGGTCCGCGCTGGAGCTGCCGCCGGAGCTGTTCGGGGACGTGTCGGAGAAGTTGGTGGCCGCCTGGCGGGCACGGGCGTCGAAGGAGTACCCCTCGGACCTGCGGGCGGCGGGCGGCCCGGTGCGCTACACGCTGCTGTCCGCGCTGTGCCATGTGCGGGAGACGGAGATCACCGACTCGCTGGTGGAGCTGTTCATCCAGCTCGTGCAGAAGATCAACACGCGGGCGGAGAAGAAGGTCGAGGGCGAGTTCAACAAGGAGATGAAGCGGGTCCGCGGCAAGGAGGGCATCCTGCTGCGGCTGGCGGAGGCGGCGGTCGCCGAGCCGGGCGGCACGGTCCGCAAGACGATCTATCCGGTGGCCGGGGAGTCGACGCTGAAGGCCCTGGCGGCGGAGGCGGCGGCGAACGAGGCCCGCTACCGGGCCCGGGTGCGTACGGTGCTGCGCTCGTCGTACTCGGGCCACTGGCGGCGGATGCTCTCGCCGCTGCTGAACGCGTTGGAGCTGAAGTGCAACAACACCGCTTACCGGCCGGTGATGGACGCGATCGACCTGCTCAAGCGGTATCTGGATCAGCCCATCGCCAGGGAGGGCGCGTTCTTCGATGAGGCGGAGAAGATTCCGCTGGCGGGGGTGGTGCGCGATGAGTGGCGTAAGGCGGTGGTGGACGAGCGCGGCCGGGTGGGAGCGCATCCCGTACGAGCTGTGCGTGCTGGTGGCGCTGCGGGACGCGCTGCGGCGGCGGGAGATCTGGGTGCCGGGCGCGAACCGTTGGCAGAACCCGGAGGACGATCTGCCAACGGACTTCGAGGACAACCGCGATGTGCACTACGACGCGATCCGCCAGCCGCAGGACTCGGAGAAGTTCATCGGGGCCCTTCAACAGTGGTTGCGCGAGGCCCTGTCCCGTTTCGACACGGCGCTGGAGGTGGGAACCACGGGCGGGGTGGACATCGTCCGCCGGCACGGTGAGCCGTGGATCAAGGTCTCGCCGCTGGCAAGCAGGAGGAGCCGGAGAACCTGGTCGCTTTGAAGGCGGAGATCGAACGCCGCTGGGGCACCATCGACCTGATCGACATCCTCAAGGAGGCCGAGTTCGCCACCGGCTTCACGTCCGAGTTCACCTCGGTCGCCACACGCGAGGCGGTACCGAAGGCGGTGCTGCGGCGCCGGCTGTTGCTGGTGCTGTTCGCGCTGGGTACGAACATGGGCATCAAGCGGGTCGCGGTCACCGGCAAGCACGGCGAGAGCGAGGCCGTCCTGCGCCGAGTGCGGCACCTGTTCGTCAACCGGACCAACCTGCGCGCGGCGCTGGTGCGGCTGGTCAACGCCACCTTCGCCGCCCGCGATCAGGCGTGGTGGGGCGAGGGCACCGCCTGCGCGAGCGACTCCAAGAAGTTCGGCTCCTGGTCCAGCAACTTCATGACCGAGTGGCACCAGCGCTACCGCGGCCCCGGAGTGATGATCTACTGGCACGTCGAGAAGAAGTCGCTGTGCGTCTACAGCCAGCTCAAAACCTGCTCGGCCTCCGAGGTCGCCGCGATGATCGAAGGCGTGCTGCGGCACTGCACGGACGTGGAGATCGACCGGCAGTACACCGACACGCACGGTGCCTCCATCGTCGCGTTCGCCTTCGCCCACATGCTCGGCTTCAACCTGCTCCCCCGGCTGAAGAACGTCGGTTCCGCGCGGCTGTACCGGCCGACGGCCGGGGAGGACCAGAAGTGGCCGAACCTGGTGCCGGTGCTGTCGACCAAGACGATCGACTGGGACCTGATCCGCCAGCAGTACGACCAGATCGTGAAGTACACCACCGCCCTGCGCCTGGGCACCGCCGAGGCCGAGCAGGTCCTGCGCCGCTTCACCCGCGGCGGGCCCAAGCACCCCACCTACCGCGCGATCGAGGAACTGGGGCGGGCGGCCCGTACGGCGTTCATCTGCGACTACCTCGCGGATGGCGGCCTGCGCCGCGAGATCAACGACGGCCTCCAGGTCGTGGAGAACTGGATCTCCGCCAACCATGACCTGTTCTACGGCAAGGATGGCGACCTGACCGGCTCCGACAAGGAGTCCCAGGAGGTCTCCATGCTCGCCCTGCACCTGCTCCAGTCCGCGCTGGTGCACGTCAACACCCTGCTCCTCCAGGACATCCTGAGCGAGAAGAAGTGGCGGGAGCGCCTGACCGACGCCGACCGGCGGGCCCTGTCCCCCCTGTTCTGGACGCACGTGAACCCCTACGGCCGGTTCGAGCTGGACATGACCTCTCACCTCGACCTCGCCGCCGCGGCGGCGGCCACGCTGCCCGGTCCTCGTATCGCGCCCCAGGCGGCGGGCCTCACGGCCAAGACGCCGTCCTGAAGGCATGGCGAGTCCGGCGTCTTCCCCAGGGCTGCTGTGCCCGGACTGCTGCCAGGGGCGGGCGACGTGAGCGCCAGCCATCGGGGTCAGTCACGGCCGGTAGATCATTTCGATCAGACCGGCGGCGATCAGAGCGCATGCCCCGATGCCCAGCAGCCACAGCAAGTCAGTGAGAGCACCGACGGTGACCAGAACCGCGGCGGCGACCAGGAGTGCGTACTCGATGCGCCGCAGGTCGCGGCCGGGCCCGGAGTGCTTCACCCGGTCGCCTGCGAGCCCGGTACGGACCAGTGAGGGAGGGGTTTGGTGCTGGTCTGAGGTCGCATGGCGCAAGCCTAGACACGGCGCAGGGACCACGGCAGAGTCCGGTGCCGGGAATGGCGGCGGGGTTGTCTATCGTCTTCCAGTGCGAACAATCGTGGTGCCTGTCCGCGAAGCGGAGGGCTTGGAGTGGTGACGCGTCGGTGGCCGCGTCTTCGGCATCCGGCGCAGGCGGTCGTGGCCGGCTTCGCCGCGGCGGTCGCGGCCGGGACCGGTCTGCTGATGCTGCCGGTGGCCAAGGCCGGGCCCGGTGGTGCCGGTGCGATGGAGGCGCTGTTCACCTCTACCTCCGCGGTGTGCGTGACCGGCCTGGTAGTGGTGGACACTCCCGGATATTGGACCGGATTCGGGCAGGCGGTGATCCTGGCGCTCATCCAGGTGGGCGGCTTCGGCATCATGACCTTCGCCTCCCTGCTGGTGCTGCTGGTGTCCAACCGCATGGGCCTGAAAGCGCGCATGACGGCCGCCGCGGAGACCAAGACCCTCGGACTGGGTGATGTCCGCTCGGTCGTGACCGGTGTGGTCAAGGTCAGCCTGCTGCTGGAAGCGGTCACCGCGCTGGTACTGACCCTGCGATTCGCCACCGCCTACGACGAGACCTGGCCTCGCGCGGCTTGGCTGGGCGTCTTCCATGCCGTCTCGGCGTTCAACAACGCCGGATTCGCCCTGTACTCCGACAGCCTGATCGGCTTCGTCACCGACCCGTGGATCTGCCTGCCCATCGCGCTGGCGGTCATCGCGGGCGGGCTGGGATTCCCCGTGCTGTTCGAGCTGCGCCGCCGCTGGCGCCGACCGTGGGCCTGGTCCCTGCACACCAAGATCGTGCTGTGGGCCTCCGGGGTCTTCCTGGTCGGTGGCAGCGCCTTCATCACCGCGATCGAATGGTCCAACCCGGCGACGCTGGGCCCGCTGGACACGCCGGGGAAGCTGCTGGCCGGGTTCTTCCAGGGCGTCATGCCGCGCACCGCCGGGTTCAACAGCATCGACACCTCCCAGATGAACCCCGCCAGCTGGCTGGGCACGGACGTGCTGATGTTCATCGGCGGCGCCAGCGCCGGCACCGCCGGCGGCATCAAGGTCACCACGTTCGCCGTGCTGTTCTTCGTCATATACGCCGAGATCCGCGGCGAGGGCGCGGTGAACATCTTCCACCGCCGCCTGCACGGTGACCTCCAGCGCCAGGCCCTGACCGTGGTGCTGCTGTCCGTCGCGGCCGTTGCCACCTCCACCGTGGCCTTCATGGTCTTCACCGACCACACCCTGGACCGGTCGCTGTTCGAGGTGACCTCCGCCTTCGCCACCGTTGGCCTGTCCACCGGCATCACCGCCGACCTGCACGCCGGCCTGCAGCTGCTGCTGATCGGATTGATGTTCATCGGCCGGCTCGGCCCCATCACCGTCGCCTCCGCGCTCGCCCTGCGCACCCGTGTCCGCCTGTACGACCTTCCCGAGGAGCGACCCGTCATTGGCTAGGAAACCCGCCCCCAAGAAGCGCCGCACCGGACCCCAGGGCTCCGTCGTCGTCATCGGCCTGGGCCGCTTCGGCCGCGCCCTGGCCATGGAACTCGCCGACGAAGAGACCGAAGTCCTCGGCATCGACGAGAAGGCCGAAGTCGTCCAGGCCCTCTCCGGCTCTCTCACCCACGTCGTGCGGGCCGACTCCACCAAAGAGGACGCCCTGCGCCAGCTCGGCGTGCACGAGTTCGACCGCGCCGTCGTCGCCATCGGCACCGACCTGGAAGCCAGCATCCTCACCGCATCGCTGCTGATCTCCTTCGGCATCGAGAACGTCTGGGCCAAGGCCATCAGCGAAGCCCACGGCCGCATCCTCACCCAGCTCGGCGTCCACCACGTCGTCTACCCCGAACACGACATGGGCCAGCGCGTCGCCCACCTCGTACGCGGCCGCATGCTCGACTACATCGAATTCGAAGACGACTTCGCCATGGTCAAAACCAACCCGCCCGCCGACATCATCGGCCTCCCCCTGGCCAACAGCGCCGTCCGCACCCGCTACGGAATCACCGTCGTCGCCATCAAACGCCCCGGCGAAGGCTTCACCTACGCCACCCCCGAAACCGTCGTCGAAGCCGACGACACCATCATCGTCGCCGGACGCACCCGAGCAACCGAACGCTTCAGCGAACTCCAATGAGACCAGACGGTTCTCATAAACGGTCCTTTGCGCGAGCAAGATCAATCACGGGCCGACGAACCCCCGCCGGACCCGGATTCGTTCGCAGAACGCGTTCTCACTCAAAAGTGGGACGGACCCCTTTCTGAGAATTGCATTGTGCGAAAATCCGGGCCCATGACGGACCCTCAGCAGCCCTCCCCAACCGACTGGCCGGACGCCGACGACGTCGAACAGCACGCATGTCCGAAGTGTGACGCCCAGCCCGGCTCGCCCTGCCGCTCCCGCGGCGGCGCGGTCGCCTCTGCCTACCACACCCGCCGCTTCACCATGGTGCCCCGGTTGAAGAAGGCGCTGCGGGTGCCCACCCCGGCCGACCGCGGTCCGGGCCAGCCGTGGCGGCCCGGCACCCCGCCGCCGGCGCCGATCGACCCCGACCTGCCGAGCGCGGACATCCGCATCGGATACGCACGCTGCTCGACGCTCGGGCAGGAACTCGACTCCCAGCTCGACGCGCTCAGCAAGCACGGCATCCCGAGGGAGAAGATCTTCGCCGAGAAGATCAGCACCCGGGTGCGGGTCCGCCCGAAGTTCGAGGATGCGCTGCGAACGGCCCGGGAGGTCAAGGCACACGCCCCGCACTGCCGGGTCATCTTCACCGTGTACGAGATGAAGCGGCTTGGCCGCGACGCCGCCGAACTCACCGCGCTCGCAGATCACCTCACCGCCCACGGCCTGGTCCTGGAGATGCTCGCCGGGCCCCTGCCCGGCATCTACGACCCCACCGGCCCCGGCAAGCTGCTGTTCGCATTCTTCGCGGCGATGGCGGAGACCGAGCGGGAGAACATCCGCGAGTCCACGCTCGAAGGGCTCGACACCGCCGCCCGCAAGGGCAAGCACGGCGGCCGGCCCCCGGTCATCACCGACGACATGCTCCACACCGTGCTGCGGCGCCGCGCGGGCGGCGAGTCCGTCGAGCAGATCCAGCCCGACCTGATCATCCCCACCGGCAAACGCAAGGGACGGAACCCCTCCGTCGCCAGCATCTACCGGGCGCTCGCCGAGCACGAGAAGCGGGCGGCGTACCCCGAAGCCGTCGAACTGGCCCACGCCGACTTCGCCGCCCTCACTGTCAGCGAGGTTCCTGCACCTCGCGCAGAAGCCAAGGCCCTAACGACATGCTGAGTTACTTGTCACTTCACGGCAGCTTCGGGAGAACAGGGCCTCCTACCGCTGCAGCGGCGGGGCCGCCATCTCGCCGGCTTCGAGCGCCACCAGCGACAGCAGCACGATCGATGCCGTCCACGCCAGTGGTGCCACCGACGCCGGCCGGCCCTCCTTGTCCACCTTTTCCGGCAGCTCTCCCAGCGCGTTCCGTTTCGACAGCACCCACTCCAGCACCGGCCCCGCCTTCGCCGGCCGGCCCTCCGCGGCCCACGCCAGTGCGAAGAACGCCGTACTGGGCGTCCACGCCACGGGCCCCCACGGAGCCCCCGGGTCATCACCCGGGGTCAGCCCCCCGTTGGGCAGCAGCAGCGCCCGATAGGTCGCATCCAGCGCCGCCGGCACACCCGCGGCCGCCGTATTGAACGGCGGCGCCATGAACGCCACCGCACTGTCACGCCCGTGCCGCCCGTCGACGGTCCGCTGATAGCCCAGCGGCAGGAACCGCTTCGCGATCCCCGCCGACAGTCGCCGCGCCGCCCGCGCCCACCGCACCGCATCCTGCGGCCGGCCCGCCTCCCGCGCCAGGTCCGCCGACGCGTTCAGCCCGGCCAGCAACGGAGCCGCCGTACCGATGTTCGCCGTGGCCGTCATCAACTCCCAGTAGTCCGCGGACGCCGGAGGCAGCCCGTCCGCCCCCAGCGAACCCGCCGCACGGTCGGCCGCCCTGACGATCATCGGATACAGGGCCATCAGCCGCTCCCGACGCCCCTGCGCCGGCGCCGCCCGATACCACTGCCACGCCGCCCACGGCACCCAGCCGTTGGCATCGAGCTGCCACCGCCGGCCGTCCGGCGGACCCGAACCGTCCAGCTTCGTACGCGCCTCCCAGCTGCCGTCCGCACGCTGGGTGGCGGCACTGTGCCGCAGGATCCGGAAGGCCTCCGCGTCATGCCCGGTGTGCGCGAACGCGGCACACGCGAAACTCGAATCCCGCGGCCACGCATACATCCAGCCCGGACTCCACCCCGCCGCCATCGCCCCGTTCGGCCGCAACAGCGCCCGCATCGCCAACAGCGCCCGCCCGGCCGCCGCCCGCTCGGCCGCGGACCTGCCCGGAATCCGCCCGGAGGCCAGCCAGGCCCGGCTCTGCCCGATCTGCCGCAACGCCCGCCCGTCCCCGGCCGCGACCACCACCGACGCCGACCGCCCCGCCGGCAGATACAACCACCGCCCCGACGCCAGCCGCAGCACATTGCTGCCCTCCACATACCGGGCACCGGCGGCCCGCGCGGCCGAAACCCCCTCGGCGGCAGCCACATTGGACAGCACACCCACGGTGGGAGCCGTGAACCGCGACAGCGGCGCATGACCCCCCGCACCACACACCGGGAAAGCCGTACCCGCGAGCGCCGCCGCGACCACCGCCCAGCAGCCAAGGACACCGGGCACCGCCACTCCCTCCGCCACACCCACGCCCCGCACACCACGCCCCCGCACACCGGGCGCACCAGCCCGCCCCTGCGGCCCATCCTCGAAGACCACCACCCGCCCCGCCACCACAACCCCGCCGCCCGGGTGAGTAGCCCGCACCCCCACCCGCCCCGCCCGGATGCCGCACACGGCAAACCGTGCACATCATGGGTGTTCGCGGGCCGTGTGATCACCACAGCCGGCGGGGCGCACCGGCCGCCCCTCCCGAGGGGCCCCACTGCGAAGGGGAGACCCATGAGTACCGTGGCGGCCGAGGACGAGGAAGAACACCTGCCCCCCTCCTCCCGCACCGGCCCAAGAACCCACTCCCACCCCCACCCGCTCCGACGCGTCGCCCTGCCCGCCGCCGCGACCCTCCTCGCCGCCGCCGGAGCCCTCGTCGCTGTCGGATGCTTCCTCGGCCTCTACACCCGCCCCGCCTCCGACGACTGGTGCGCCGCCTGGAAAACCCGCGACCTGGGCATCCTCGGTATCACCGCCGACTTCTACACCACCCAGAACGGCCGCATCACCAACGCCTTCCTCAGCGGCCTCCTCTACAGCGGCGGACCGGCCGGCACCAAAATCCTCCCCACCCTCATCACCGTCCTGCTCACCGCCGCCCTGGTCCTCCTCGGCCGCCGCCTCCTGCACGCCCTCGGCCGCACCCCACCCCTGCTGCTCCTGACCGCCTGCGCCCTGACCCTCCAGGCCCTCCTCTACTACGCGGGCACCCGCAGCTACCAGGTCCTGCTGTGGGCACCCGCCACCATCTCCCACACCCTGCCCGGCGTCATCGGCCTGTGGGCCCTCCTGCTGGCCCTGGCCACCATCAACCACCCCCGCCGCGCCGTCCGCACCGCCGGCCTCACCGGCGCCCTCCTCATCGGCTTCGCCCTCGGCACCCTCAGCGAACCCTTCGCCCTCGTCAGCGGCCTGACCGCCACCCTGACCGCCCTGCTGTGCCTGCCCCGCCTACGCCTGACCACCACCTGGCGCCCCGTCACCTGGTGCCTGCTGTGGTGCACCGGCCTCCTGTGCGGCCTCACCGTCCTCTACACCTCCCCCGGCGCCCGCTGGCGCCGCGCCCAACAGCCCGAGAAAGAACCACTGCTCTCCGCGAGCGGACTACGGGCCACCTACGAGGACTGGCTGCGCATGTGGGACACCGTCACCAGCCAGTGGGCCTACCTCGCCGCCGCGGCCGCCGGCCTCCTCCTGGGCCTGGCCGCCGCCACCCTCCGCACCCCCCGACCCCGCCCCTCACCCCCGTCCTCATCCCCGCCCTCATCCCCGCCCCTGATCCCGCCGCCGCCCGGGCGGGCGACACGGGCCGCCCTGCTCCTGCTCCCCCTGCCCGTGGTCATCCTGGGATCGTTCGCCGTCGCGGTCGGCCTGCGCAGCGGATACGGGCCCACCGGCTGGACGTACGCCCGCACCTGGACGAGCTACCTGCTACCCATGGAACTGGCCCTGTGCGGCTACGGAGTCCTGCTCGGCGCCTGGGCCGGCCCCCGCCTGGCCGCCCGCCGCCACCCCACCAGCCCCGGCACCCCGGCAGCCGCCGTCACCGCCGCGCTCTGCCTCACCCTGGCCCCCCTGGCCTCCCTCGTCCCCGCCCTCCAGCAACTCACCACCACCACGGTGGCCCGCTCCATCGCCTGGGATGCCCAGAACGCCCGCATCCGCACCGCCGCGGCACAAGGCGCCACGGACATCGGCTACCGCCCGCTGCCCATCGCCAGCCTCGCCGAACCCTTCTTCACCACCACCTACAGCCGGGATTGGGTCGCCGCCTGCGTCTCCCGCTGGTACGGCATCGACCGCATCCACCGCCGCTGACCCCACCCCCCCACCACACACACCAGCCCCCGCCCGGCCCGCTCGACGCACACCGACCGGGCCCGGAGGGCAGACCACCCCCACCGCGGACTCCTCCCACCGTCCGGCCCACACAGCCCCTCCAAGACACCGCCAGCGCCCCCTGCCCCTGCCGCAGCCACGCACCACGAGCGGGTCCGGCCGCAGGCCCGCCCGCCCGGGACCGGCCCGCCCCTCGCCGCGAGACCCGCCCCGGTGGCCGGGTCAGGCCTCGCGGTCCATCACCCGGCGGGCCGCCTCGGCCTCCGCCGCCGGCGGCGACAACTCGTCGAGGGTGTCGAGCTCGTCGTCCGAACCCAGCTCCTCCTCCCACGCGGCCGCCAGCCGCTCCTGCTCCTCGCGCGGCCTGCCCGCCACGGCCTCCCGCCGGAGCGGCTCCAAAGCCGCCAGAAAACGCCCGACCGCGTCCGCCGTCATGCCGTACTCCTACACATCGTGGGACAGGGGGAGAACGCGCCGCCCGCCGGGCCGCGCCCGGCCCAGCATCGCCAACCGGCCCCCCGCCACCAGCCCGACACGGCACGCCGCCACCCGAATGCACCCGCACCCACCCACCTGCGCACGACTGCGGGGTGTCACGGCCCGCCCGGCCGTGACACCCCGCCCCCGGGCGGCCGGCGGTCACCGTCCCCGTCGGGGCGACCACCGACCGGGATCAGCCGCGGTGCTGGTGCCCGCGACGGCCCCAGGACTCGGTGTCGACGACACCGCCGCGGTGGTCGCGCAGAGTGGCGGTGTCGCGGTCGTCCCAGATCTGGCGGGTGCGGCCCTGATAGAGGTCGTGGCGGCTGTCGCGGCCCCGTCCGGTGTGGACCTTGACGGCGGAGCGGCCCTCCAGACGGAAGTCGGGGAAGCGGTAGCGGTTGCCCTGCTGGTCGGTGAGGGTGTAGCCGCGGAGGTTGACGCCGCTCCGGCCGGTGTTCCTGATCTCGACCCATTCACGGTTCAGGGCGCGGTTGGAACGGTCGCCCCGAACCGGGCTGTCGTGGCTGACGTCGCCGATGACGAGGGCGGAGTGACGGCCGTGGTGGTCGCGGCGGTGGTCGTCCGCCGCGGCGGGCACGGCGGCGGCTCCGGCAAGGGTGCCGGCCGCCAGGACAACGGCGAGGATACGGCGGATGGCGGGGGAAGCGGACATGGAGGAAGAACCCCTTCGACGTCGACGAACGGCCCCGACCGGCACCAGCACACACGGACACGAATACGCATACGGGTGCTGCCTGGTCTGGCCTGAAACAAATCCCGGCGCTGGCCGAGGAGTCACACTCTGGCCCCCGGCGCCCCCCGGACACCGCCCGCCCGACCCCCGTTTCCCAATCCGGATATGTCCGTAACCCTCCCTTGTATCGGGCAACCGTCAAGCCCCGATTGACGCCCTGAACACGACAGTTCGCCACCCGCCGTGACACGCCTGCGCAGCAGCCCCCCACCGCCCAAGCCCCGGCACCCGCCACGACCCACACCCCTACGCCGAACGGGTGCACGGCCCTGTAACAGCCACCCCCGCCACTCCTTCGCACACGCCTACGGAAACGGTCCCGGCGTACGAGAAAACACCCCGCCACCCCCGCCCCGCCGACACGCCCTACGGCGCCGTCGCCCCCCAGTACTTCCTGACCAACTCATACGAACCGACCCGGTCACGCAGGTCGTAGACAGGCGTGGTCAGCATCAACTCGTCCGCCCCGGTCTCACCCGCCAGGTGCGCGAGCCGCTCCACCACCACCCCCGGCGCCCCGACCGCCTGCTGCGCACGGAAACCGTCCAGCGCCTGCCGCTCCTGCTCGGTGAACGGATGGACCGCCGCCTGCGCCGGCGTGGGGAACGGCACCTCGCTCAGCCCCTTCAACAGCCCGGCCTTGACGACGTTCATCGGACCCGCCCGCCACACCGCCTCCTCCTGCGTCGGCGCACACACCGTCTCCACACACAGCAGCACCCGGGGCCGCTCGCACCAGCGCGACGGGGTGAACGCCGCCCGGTAACCCTCCACGGCCGCAAGGGTGTTGTCCGGGCGAATGTGATGCGCGATCGCCACCGGCAGACCGAGCGCCGCGGCGAGAGCGGCCCCCGCGACACTGGAAGCCAGCAGCCACGGCTCCGGCAGCGGCCCGAGCGCGACCTCCTCCACCAGGAACGACAAGATCGCAGCCACGTCGTCGCGGTACTCCGCGTCCGACGCCGGCCCCGCCCCACGGCGAAGCGCCCGCGCGACACCCTCGTCGAACGTGCCCGGACCACGCCCGACACCCAGATCGATACGGTCCTCATGCAAGGCGGCCAGCGTCCCAAACTGTTCCGCCAGCATGATCGGCGCGTGGTTGGGGGCCAGCACCCCGCCCGAACCGAGACGGATCACCGAGGTCGAGGCAGCCGCGTGCGCCGTCAGCACGACCGGCGGGAACGCGCCGATCGCGGGGGAGTGGTGATGCTCCGCGTACCACAGACGGCGATAACCCAGCCGCTCCACCTCCTGAGCGAAAGCCGCGGTGTCCCGCAGGGTGTCCACGGCGCGGGTGCCCGTCTGCACCATCGCGACTTCCAACGCTGAAAGAGGTATGTCGAGCATCCCGTCAGCATAGGGATCACCCTCCCCGACAACGCCCCCGATGATCGTTTTCGCGCCACCCCGGACGGCCACACCCGTCGGCCGGATCCCCCAAGCTCTCCGAATAACCCGCATACGAGAAAACGTCAAGCCCCGAATTATCGGAACATGACCGCCGCCACAGTGAATGGGCTTACTGGTTACGCGGCCCCACCGGAAAGCCAGAAAGTCGCAAAGCCGGAGAGGCCGTGGACGCGATGGAAACAACCCACATCGCGGAGGCCGCGAAATGACGGGCCCTTTCAGGGCCCAATTCCGATCAGGAGAAAAACCATGAACCGTAAGTTCGAGACGTCCCAGCCCCGCCGCAAGCGCCGAGGTTTCCGCCTCGCGACCGCCGTGGCGGCCGCCGCCATCGCCGGCGGGATCCTCATCCCCTCGACCTCCGCGATGGCGGCCCCCACCACATCGGTGGAAAGCGTCGTCAGCCACAGCAAGCACGACCACAAGAAGCACGACGGCAACCACCACGGCAAGAAGAAGAAGCGCAACAAGGGCGGCAACACCCAGGGCGGTACGCAGGGTGGCGGCAATGGGAACACCCAGGGCGGTACGCAGGGTGGCGGCAATGGGAACACCCAGGGCGGTACGCAGGGTGGCGGCAATGGGAACACCCAGGGCGGTACGCAGGGTGGCGGTAACGGGAACACCCAGGGCGGTACGCAGGGTGGCGGCAATGGGAACACCCAGGGCGGTACGCAGGGTGGCGGCAATGGGAACACCCAGGGCGGTACGCAGGGTGGCGGCAATGGGAACACCCAGGGCGGTACGCAGGGTGGCGGTAACGGGAACACCCAGGGCGGTACGCAGGGTGGCGGTAACGGGAACACCCAGGGCGGTACGCAGGGTGGCGGCAATGGGAACACCCAGGGCGGTACGCAGGGTGGCGGCAATGGGAACACCCAGGGCGGTACGCAGGGTGGCGGTAACGGGAACACCCAGGGCGGTACGCAGGGTGGCGGTAACGGGAACACCCAGGGCGGTACGCAGGGTGGCGGTAACGGGAACACCCAGGGCGGTACGCAGGGTGGCGGTAACGGGAACACCCAGGGCGGTACGCAGGGTGGCGGTAACGGGAACACCCAGGGCGGTACGCAGGGTGGCGGTAACGGGAACACCCAGGGCGGTACGCAGGGTGGCGGTAACGGGAACACCCAGGGCGGTACGCAGGGTGGCGGCAATGGGAACACCCAGGGCGGTACGCAGGGTGGCGGCAATGGGAACACCCAGGGCGGTACGCAGGGCTGACCAAGCCAGCCGAAAGACGCACCACCTCGCAGAGGCTCTCTCTGCGAGGTGGTGCCGTCCCCTTCAGCCGTTGCCCGCCCCGACCCACGTCGGGGCGGGCAACGGCTGAACCCGTACCAGGCCCCGAAACCCAGCCCGACGGGCGAGGAAGCACCGCCGAGCGCGGCCCGGTCCACCCCGCAGCTGCCCCCAGGCACACCATGGGCTACCAGCCCCCACCGCCAGGCGCCACACGACCACCCACCCTCATACGAGATTGTCAAGCCCCGAATCTCCGTCGCTTTCTCCCCGCGCCCGAAAACGGCAATCTGGAGACAGATAAACCGATCGGCCAGTAAACGGAACTGAGGCACCTGGCAAGCCGAATCCCCGGCTCGCAGAAAAACTCGGAATCCGGGTCGACCATTCAAAGGAGATTTAAATGTCGAGGAAGAAGCGCGTCGCCAACATTGCCGGTCTGTCCTGTGTCACCGCGATACTCGCCGGAACGGCGGGAGTGACATTCGCTTCCCAGGCTTCCGCACTTTCGACCGCAGCCCCGGCGGCGGCGGTGTGCAGCCTGAAGAACGGCGAGATCCGCGGCAAGGGCTTCGCCCTCAAGCAGACCTACGACGTCAAGCGCAACGGGAAGACCATCGCCCGCGCCGCCACCGGACCGAAGGGCGACATCCGGGTCGAAATCACCGGCAGCGGTCCGGTCTCCGTAGGCACGGTCCGATGCACCCCGACCGGATCCGCCTCCACGAAGGCCGACATCGCAGTGGCAACAGCACGAGGCACAGCCGCGGCCCAGCAGGCAGCGCGAGGCGGAGCCTCCAAGGAGCAGGCAGCCGCCATCGGTCGAAAGGCAGCGGCTTCGGAAGCGAAGAAGCTCGGGCTGGCGCCCTCCGTGGTGAACCAGGTGACCAACAACGTAACGAACATCGTCAACAACACGATCATCGGCGGTTCGAACAACACCATTGGTGGCACCCAGATCGGTAATGGCAACACCCAGGGTGGTACGCAGGGCGCCGGTAATGGCAACACTCAGGGTGGAACCCAGGGTGGCGGCAATGGCAACACTCAGGGCGGTACGCAGGGTGGCGGCAATGGCAACACTCAGGGCGGTACGCAGGGTGGCGGCAATGGCAACACTCAGGGTGGTACGCAGGGTGGTGGCACCGGGAACACTCAGGGTGGAACCCAGGGTGGTGGCACCGGCAACACCCAGGGCGGTACGCAGGGTGGCGGCACCGGCAACACTCAGGGCGGTACGCAGGGTGGCGGCACCGGCAACACCCAGGGTGGAACCCAGGGTGGCGGCACCGGCAACACTCAGGGCGGTACGCAGGGTGGTGGCACCGGCAACACCCAGGGTGGAACCCAGGGTGGCGGCACCGGCAACACCCAGGGCGGTACGCAGGGTGGTGGCACCGGCAACACCCAGGGTGGTACGCAGGGTGGCGGTAACGGCAACACCCAGGGCGGAACCCAGGGCTGACCAGCAGACCAACGGCCGGCGGTCGAGTGCGACTCCTCGCAGAGGCAACCTCTGCGAGGAGTCGCCGTATGTGCGGCGCTGGCTCAGGCACCGCCCGCGCCGGCGGGTGTCGGCCGGGCGGTGTCGGGTAGGTGCCTGGTGCGGGGTGCGGTCCTGGCCCTCATGGCTGCGACGGGGGCCGTACCTCGCCCGCTTCCCCTCCCGCCCACACCGCCAGTCCGCCTGTCCGGTTCGGGTACTCGACGCGGTGCCGGGTGCTACGCGGAGATCACTGAGGGGACCACAATGCGTGTCTCGTCGGCCCCGGAACCCGTGCTGCGCCTGCCGACCGGTTCCGAGGGCTCGTCCGGTGCGGGCGACGCCCCTGCGGGCAGCGCCGCAGTCGCGAGGCGGCCGGAGGCGAGAGCGCTGCCCCACGCGCTGTGGTCGCAATCAGTGCGCCTCGGCGGCGAAGACCGGCAGCCGGCCGATCTCCAGCGCCCCGGGCGGGGGCCGCGGCGTCCCGTAGAGGGGGGCGGGGCCCAGTCGTCGCCGGCACCGGATCGGGGTAGAGCCTGCCGCCCGCAGCGCCGCGCTCCGGTCGGGACGACGGACCTCGCGGCCCGCGCCGGTGTCCGCTCGCGGTGATAGCCGGGGTCGCCTCCAGCGTCTTCGCCGAACCCGCAGACGGCCGTGTTGCCCGTACACCTCCGCGTACGGGCGCGGGGCACAGGCCCGGTCCAGGACAGGACCATCGTCCGCACCCGCCGGGGGAATTGTGCGCCGCAGACGGTGCCCACGAACGGCAGACGAGGCAGTCGGAGCGCTGCCCGCAGGCGGCCACGGCGCCGGCGCCGGCGCCCCGCCGGCCCGTTCCGTGGGCGTGCTGACTTCCCGGGAGTTTTCGCCCGCCCGCTCCGCCGCTCGAATCGCCCGCACCCGCCACGGCCGACAGGCCTCCCGGGCGCGTCCCGGGCGGACCCGGGCCCACTTGTCCTGCCCCGTCCGGTCCCCGTCCCCTCCCCTTCCTGCCCCTGTCCGGCGGACGGCCGGACGGGTACGCGCCATTGACAGGGCCTGCGGGACGTGCGAAAAAGGCCGAAGACCCCAGGTCCGAGGCCGCGCGATGTCCGTTTCTCCGCTGCCCGGCGCCGCCACCGCAGACGCCGCCCGGGACGACAGTCCGCGGGGTCCACCCCGCCGCGATCGGCGCCACGTCGGTGCGACCGGCCGCGACCGACCCACCTGAAACACGACGATCGGACCCCGACTTGACCCTCATGCCCGGATCCCGCGTGCCCGGCCGGACCTGGACGGTCCGGCTCACCGGCCACGCCGATCACAGCGCCTCCGTCACCTGCAGCACCGAAGCCTGCCGGATGCCGCCCCGTTCGAAGGACACCGCGGCCCTGAAACGGTTCGCCGCCGAGCACGTCCGGGCCCACGCCCGGTTGGCGACCGTCCGGCCCAACGCCGCGTGCGCCTGCCGGGCCGCGCAGTGCGCCTTCCACGAGGCCCGCACCCAGTGCACCGGCTCCGCCCTCCTGGTCCTGGTCCACAACCCGGCCGTGGGACAGGTCTGGACGCTCGCCGAGATCTGCCAGTCCTGCGCGCCGCTCATCGCGCACACCGCCATCCTCGGCAGTGCCCGACCGCCGGCCCGCCAGGCCCCGCCCGCGGCCGCGGTCCCCGCTCCGGCCACCGCACCGGCTGCGTCCCCCCTGCCCGTGGCAGGCGGGTTCTCCTCACCGCAGGCTGCCCCGGAGGCCCCTGCTGTCCGCCGCCGCCCGCGCCGTCCCATGCGCCCGCGCCGCACCGCCTGACCGCCCGACCGCCCGTGGCTGCGCCGGGTGTTCCCCGATGGCGGTCGTCGGTGACAGAGGCCAGGGCGGGGACGGCCCCCGCCGCACGGAGGGCGGCCAGCGCGGCAGGAGCGGCACCGCAAGCCCGCAAGCCCGCAAGTTCGGGAGCCCGCAAGTTCGGGAGCAGGACGGCCCGGCGGAAGCCGATCCGCTTGATCACGCCGACCTTGTGGCTCCCGTTGGGCCGTTCGTCCCCTTCCTCCTCGGGTGGAGTGACACGCACCTCCACCTCGAGGGTGATGCGCAGGACGGCAAGCCGGACGACGGGCTGGCCGATGTCCCGCAGCAGACCGCCGCCCCGGCGAGGCGGGTGTCCAGGCCGAGTTCCTCGGCGCGGCCGCGGCGGACGGACGCGCCCGTGCCGTCGCGGAACACCGGAGCCGCGGCGCGGACCGGACCCTGACGGAGGAGAAGACGCGGGACAGGACGGGGGAGAAGGAGGGGAAAAAGGGGAGAGAAAGGGGGGGCGCGGTTCCCCTCCTCGGACTGGAGGCCTCCGGCGGACTGCCCCCGATGGGCCGCGAAGCCCGCCGGAACCCCCTCGCCGGCCGCCTCAACTCGTCCCGGGCCGCCGCCCCGCGCCGCCCGAGGCCTACTCGCCGTCGCGCACGCCGCCGCCCGCTACTGTCGGCGCACCCCTGCTGGGCGACCCCGGTGACTGCTGAGCCCGCCCGGTTGACCCTGACCCTGGGGGAGAGGGGAGCGTAGCGGCCATGGAGGAAGAAGCACTGCTCAGCATCGGCGCGTTCGCCCGCCGGGCGCGGCTGTCGCACAAGGCCCTGCGGCTGTACGACCGCCACGGCCTGCTGCCGCCCGACCACGTCGACGCCGTCACCGGATACCGGTACTACCGGGAGAGCCGGCTCGCCGCCGCCCGGCTGATCGTGCGGCTGCGCGGGCTGGACATGCCGCTGGCCGACGTCGGCGCGGTCCTGGCCGCCCCCGCCCCGGAGGCGGCCCGGCTGGTGGCCGAGTACTGGGACGGCGTCGAGCGCCGCCACGCGGCACAGCGCGAGCTGGCGGCGCACCTCCGTATCCACCTGCTCGGAGGCGAAGGGAGTACGGACATGTACGAGATCAAGGAGCGTGAGGTGCCGCAGCAGCTGGTCCTTACGGAACAGCGGCACATCACCCCGGAAGAGCTGCCCGACTGGATTCCCGCCGCCCTGGGCCGACTGGCTCAGGTGGCACACGCGCACGGGGGCTTCTTCGACCACCCGTTCGTCATCTACCACGGGGAGGTCAATGAGGACAGCGACGGCCCCGTCGAGCTCTGCGTGCCGGTGGACCCGGCCCGCGCCGGCCTGCTCCCGGCGGCCTCCCGCACCGAACCGGCCCACACCCAGGCCTACACCCGCCTCACCAAGGCGCAGACGGCCTACCCGCAGATCCTCTCCGCCTACGACGCGGTCTACGCCTGGGCGCAGCGCGAGGCCCGCACCACGGCGGCTGCGCCGCGCGAGGTCTACTTCGCGGACTGGTCCGGGATCGGCCCGGCCGACCCCGCCTGCGACATCGCCGTCCCCCTGGCCGGCTGACCTCCGGCCGCGGACCCTGGGCCGGGGCCGATCCACCGCGCTCCCGGCCCGCGTCCACCGACTCCTGCGGGAGGAGCCGGGCAGGCAGCGACGCCTCCCGGCCCGACTTCGGCCCCGTGCCACGCCCCGCGCCCACCGGTCCTGCTGTCCCGGCCCCCGTACCAGGGCAGCCGCAGGGGCGCCGCAGATGCCAGACGCCAGGAGCCGCGCGGCCTGTCACGCGCCTGTGACAGTCGGCGGACAGCTCCATGAAGTCAGACAGCCAGCCTTTTCCATAAGAGAACAAACCAGACATTTCGCACCGAGTTCTCTGGATCCGACCCTCCCCCCACCTCTCATCTGGAGTCGTCCTCATGTTCCGCACCACCTCCCGAAAGCAGCGCTTCGCCCTGTACGCCGTCTCGGCCGCGATCGTCGGAGGGGGCGCACTGGTCCCCACCAGCGCTTTCGCCGCCCCGGCCGCGACCGGCGCGACCTCGGCCGCTGCCCACGCGAAGAGCGGTCACGAGAACAGCGGCAAGAAGGAGGCGTGGGAGAAGGGTCAGAACCACGACAAGCACGACAAGCACGACAAGGGCGAGAAGAACCAGAAGCGTCACGGCAAGAAGGGCAAGGTCCGCGACGTGGAGAACATGCCGGGCTGCAAGTTCTACCAGGGCAAGGTCTACTGCGAGCACCAGCCCGACAAGCCCGCCCCGACCCCCAAGCCGGACCCGGTAGTCGTGGGCAAGGACAACCCCGACAAGGTCCAGACCCCCGCGTAGACCCGCAGGCGCAGGCCCCGCAGGCGCAGGCCCTGCGGGGCGACCGGCAGGGCCGGGAATGTTCGGCGCGAACCGGGCCCCACGTCACCCTTCGGTCGCCGGCCCCTGCCGGCGGCCGAAGGGTGACGTGGGGACGGCCGCGAGGCGGCCGAGGGGCGGAGCGGACGGGGCCGACCGGATTCGAACCGGCGTCCTCACGGTTTTGGAGACCGCGCGCGACGACCTCTGCGCTACGACCCCGCCCGCCCGGCATCCTAGAGGCGTCCTGCGTCCTGCGTCCTGCGTCCTGCGTCCTGCGTCCTGCGTCCTGCACGCCGTGCGTGCACGGTGTGCAGTCAGTCGGCGGGCGGGTGCGTGGCCAGCCAGTGTCGTGCGATCTCCTCCCGCGTGGCCATCCACGCCCCGCCCCGCTGCGCGACGTGTTTCAAGAACCCGTCGAGCGCGCGGATTCGCCCGGGCCGCCCGATGATTCGGCAGTGCATGCCGACGCTCATCATCCGCGGCCGGTCCGCGCCCTCGGCGCGGAGCGTCTCGAAGGTGTCGACCAGGTAGGCGAGCATGTCGTCCGCGGTGGTGAAGCCGTGGACGATCAGGAACTTGAAGTCGTTCGCGTCGAGGCTGTACGGCACCACCAGGTGCGGGCGCCGGCCGCCCGCCTCCACATAGAACGGCAGGTCGTCCGAGTAGTCGTCGCTGTCGTAGAGGAAGCCGCCCTCCCCGGCGACCAGGCGCCGTGTGTTCGCGCTGGTCCGGCCGGTGTACCAGCCCACCGGCCGGCGCCCGACGAGCCGCCCGATCACCTCGGCCGTGCGTGCGATGTCGTCTTGCTCGACGTTCTCGGGCACGTGCCGGTAGTCGATCCAGCGCCAGCCGTGGCCCGCCACCTCCCAGCCCGCCGCCCCCATCGCGCGCGCCGCGTCGGGGTTGCGTTCCAGGGCCTGTCCCACGGCGTACACGGTCAGTGGCGCACGGTGCGCCGCCAGTGTGCGGTGGATGCGCCAGAAGCCGGCGCGCGAGCCGTAGGCGAACATCGACTCCACGTTCAGGTCGCGCCCGCCGGTCACGGGCGGCGCGCCTACGACTTCGTGGAGGTACCCCTCCGAGGTGCGGTCGCCCTCCAGGACGTTCTGCTCCCCGCCCTCCTCGTAGTTCAGTACGAGGCTGACGGCGACACGGGCGCCCCCGGGCCACGCCGCGCGCGGCGGCTCGGCCCCGTAGCCGGCGAGATCACGCCGCTGCTGCTCACGCTGCTGATCGGACACGGCCCGCACCCTACCGCCGGCCGCCCCGCCCGCCGCGAACCCGCGCCGCACCTCGCGCACGGCCTGCCCCCCGCGGTCCGCCTCGGTCCGCCGCGGTCCGCGGCGTGGTCTTCCGGGCGATCGCGGGCGGCTCGCCCCGGCGACCTCGACCCCCGGCGGGTCCAGGCCCGGGCCCTCCGTGGGCGTGCTCCCGACTCCACGTGCCGGACCGCGCCGGACAGAAGGACAGCCCAAAGCTGTTCATTTCCTTTGAATCCAGCGCAATACGGACATTCGCTCGGCTTCTCAAAGGGGTACATCCAGTGACAGACGGTGAGATCCGGGCGTCCCGGGGGTGACCCGCCCCATAGGACTCACGTCACACACGAACCGCGATAGTAGACCCCGCACCCCTCCCGTAACCCCCCTCATCCGGCTCCCACCTGCGCCCACCCCGCCCCGCCCAGCACCGGTCCGCCGGTCCCTGACTGCGAAGCCCCCTAGTAATGGCGGTCGTTGCCAGGGGGTCGGGGCGTCTGTAGAACTGGATGAGTCGCCGGGCGGCACGGGTCCTCACCCGCCGCCGACGAACCCCTCTCCACCGCGTGAGTGGCTCACGCATGCCCCAGGCATGCCGCGACCGCCCTTGTCCCCTGTGGAAGGTATCTCCGTGTCCCACTCCGTCATCCGCCGCATCGCCGCCTCCAAGAAGGCCCTCGCGGGCACCGTCGTCGCCCTCGGTGTCGCCGGTTCCATGCTCGCCGCGGTTCCCGCCCAGGCGGCCCCGACGAGCGCCAAGGCGATCGCCCAGCAGATGATCAAGGACCCGGCGCAGTTCGCGGCCTTCAACAACATCGTTTCCCGCGAGAGCGGCTGGAACCACACCGCCACCAACGCCTCCTCCGGCGCGTACGGCCTGGTCCAGGCCCTGCCGGCCTCGAAAATGGCCTCCGCGGGCGCCGACTGGAAGACCAACCCGGCCACCCAGATCAAGTGGGGCCTGAACTACATGAACGAGCGCTACGGCAGCCCCGTCGGCGCCTGGAACTTCTGGCAGACCCACCACTGGTACTAAGCCGCCAGCGGGCAGCCCACGCACATCGAAGACGCCCGGCCGGGACCTCCCGGCCGGGCGTCTTGCGTGTGTCCGGCCGGGAGGTCCCAGGCCGGGCGGACGGCGCCGTGCGCGGGTCACGGCCGCCGGGCCTACCGCGCGCGGTGGCCAGTGACCGCTGCCCGGCCCAGCGCACGGGTCACGGTGACCCGGACGTCCTTGCCGGCGGTGAAGTCGCCCTCGACGGCCCGGCCGAGGGCTCCCTCCGGCAGCGCGACGTCTTCCCCGGCCTCTCCCGTGGACACGTCCACCAAGCGGAGGCGACCGCCGTCGACACCGGCCAGCACGTACTCGGTGCAGACCACCACCGGCACCTCCACGTCGCGGGAGGAGGGGTGCACGTCCTCGTGCTTCTCACCGGTGAACACGTCGACCCCCGCGAGATGCACCTCGGCCGGACCGTGCTGGCCGGGCTTCGAGATCGAGACGTCGGTGAGCCTGCAGACAACGCCGTCGACGAGCACATGGCCGTTCCTGCGCAGGGCCCCCGCCCGCATCGGGAACGTGCCGCTCCCACCCGCTTCCGCGGCCGGTTCGAAATCCAGGTCCACGCCGCTCATACTGCCTCCTGCTCACGCCGGTTTGCGCTGGTCGAGCCGCAGTAGACCACCTTCCGCCGCGTGAACCACCGGCCATTGCCCCGACGGGGTGAACGCGGGCACACAAACCCGCCGCCTACCGGGGGCCGACAGCGCACCCGCCCCCTCCCGGCTCGGCACCGGGTACACCGCACGGGCACACCGCACGGGCACACCGCACGGGCACACCGCACGGGTACGACGACGAGGACCCCCGCCCCCGGTACGGCGCCGCCCCCCCGGGCGTCGCTCAGAGGGAGACGGCGTGGTCCGACGGCGTCGTCTCGCGCCCGGCGGAGGCGAGCCCGGTCTCCGGCGCGGCGGCGGAGCCCACCGGCGCGGCCGCGGATGCCTCCCGTGCGGCCACGGGGGCCGCCGCTGCGGCGGGCGCCGGCTCGGGCGCGGCCACCGCCGCGGGGGCGGCGATCGCGGCGGCGACGGCGAGGACGGCGATGGCGCGCAGGGTCCACTTCGGCATGGTGAGCTCCGGTTCCGGAATCTGAATCTGACGGGACGAGTCCTGATCGTCGCCACCCGCCGGGTGTCCGGGCATCGTCCGCAGGTCGCGGCCGTCTCCCCCGCACGGGGGAGACCACCGGCCCGCGGGTCAGAGACCGGCCGCGGCGTTCTGCCGGACCGCGGCCAGGGCGTCCTTGACCTCCCGGACCACGCGGGCGGCGTCGTCGGGGTTGTGCACGACGTCCGTGCGGTTCATGTCGACGACGAGGACTTCGCTGGCCGAGTAGTGCAGGTTCACCCAGTCGTCGTAGCCCGACCACAGGGTGCGGTAGTACTCGACGAGGCCCTCGTCCTGTTCGAAGTCACGGCCCCGCAGGCCGATCCGGTGCAGCACCGTCTCGAAGTCCGCCTTCAGGTAGACCATCAGGTCGGGCGCCTTGCGGTACGGCAGGCCGTCGATCTCGCGCATCATCTCGCCCAGCAGGCCCTCGTACACCCGCATCTCCAGGGAGCTGATCCGGCCCAGGTCGTGGTTGACCTTGGCGAAGTACCAGTCCTCGTAGATGGACCGGTCCAGGACGTTGTCGCCCTGCTTGTACGCCTCCTTGATCGAGGCGAACCGGGTCTGCAGGAAGTAGAGCTGGAGCAGGAAGGGGTAGCGCCTCGCCTGGATCTCCTCAGGGCTCGCCGTGTAGAAGAGCGGAAGGATCGGATTGTCCTCGACGCTCTCGTAGAAGACGTCGCTGCCCAGTTCCTTGGCGAGGAGTTCGGCCACACTCGTCTTGCCGATCCCGATCATGCCTCCGACGCAGATCACTGCCATACCTCACTTCTCCCCGGCGGTCTCATGTGCGTGGGCGTGCGGGCTGGGCATCTCACACCACTGAGACGCACGCCGACGGCACGCGATTCCCCGGGAGCTTCGTGATCAGCGTCAGACGGTCCCCGTCCGGACCGCACCGGAACCCCTGACGCGGGCCGCTCTCATCGACCGGCCGGCCTGGCCCTTCCGCGGTCGCCGCACACAGCGACGAGCCCCGGCCCCGCGGCCAGCTTGAATCTTAGATGACGATTCACCCGCCCCGACCAGCCCTTGTGCCACCGGCCGGCGACACAGCCACCCCCCGGCACCGGCCACCCCCCGGCACCGGCCACCCCCCGGCACCGGCCACCCCCCGGCACCGGCCACCCCCGCGGGCCCGCCGCTACCCCCGGGGCAGCGACCCCGCCAGCTGCCGGCGCGAGGAGACGCCGAGCTTCCGGAAGACCTTGCCGAGGTGGTACTCCACCGTGCTCGCGCTGAGGAACAAGTCCGTCGCGATCTCCTGATTGGTAGCACCGCGAGCCGCCAACCGCGCGACCCGGGACTCCTGCGGGGTCAGCTGCCGCCCCGCCCCCGCGTCCCGCCGGCGCGCCTGCTCGCCCGTGGCCCGCAGCTCCAGACGGGCCCGCTCGGCGAAGGCGGCCGCCCCCATCGAGGCGAACCGCTCGTGGGCGCGCCGCAGCAGCACCCGGGCGTCGTGCCTGCGGCGCTGCCGACGCAGCCACTCCCCGTGCAGGAGGTCCGTGTGCGCCTTCTCAGTCAGCAGCGGCGTCGGCTCCAGATGCGCGGACGCCTCCCGGAACAGCTCCTCCGCCGCCGGTCCCGGCGCGACCAGGGCGCGGCTTCGGGCCAGCAGCCCCAGCGCCCACGGGGTGCCGCTGGCCGTGGCCCGCTCGGCCAGCAGCTCCAACGCCCGCGAGGCCACGCCCGGATCGCCGTTGCGGACGGCGGCCTCGACCAGGCCGGGAAGGCCGAGCCCGGCGCAGTGCGGCGGCGGATCGTCGAGAACCGCCTGGGCCGCGGCCTGGGCCTGCGGGTAGCGGCGCCCGCCCAGCCCGAGCACGACCAGTGCCGCACGGGCCAGTTGCGCCTGGATCCCGCCGGGCGCCTCGGGACACAGCTCCCGCTGCGCCGCGACCGCCGACAGAGTCGCCGCCTCGTCCCCGCGCCAGGCGTGCAGCATCACATCGGTGGGGTGGGACAACCGCGGATCGGCCCCGGTCGCGTCCGCGATGTCCTTGAACTCCGCGAAGTGCGCCTGCGCACCGACCAGGTTGCCGCGGAACACCTCCGAGGTCGCGTTGGCGTGTGCGCTGATCTGGAGCATGCGCAGCGCCCCGTGGCCGCGCGCGGCATCGGCGTACCGCCGCCCGCATTCCCCCAGGGCGTCGATGTCCCACAACTCGACGGCGGCGACCATCCCCAGCAGGCTCCAGCGGACCGCTCCGCCCTCTTCCGCGCCGGGCCGGGTCATCGCCGCGAGGGCCGCCCGCAGCGACGGCACGCCCGCGCGGTAGCCGACGGCGACCAGCCGGGCGTGACCGTCCAGGAGCAGGTCGGCGACGCACGCGTCCGCACCGGGCGCCGCGTCCCCGCGGCCGGCGACACCGAGCGCGGCACGGGCCACCCGCAGGGCACCGCCACCACCATCGGCACCGCCACCACCATCGGGGTCGCCACCACCATCGGGGTCGCCACCACCATCGGGGCTGCCACCACCATCGGGGCCGGCAGCGACCATCGAGGCGTCGAAGGCCTCCAGCAGCGTGTCACGGCCGGCCGCCGGGTCGTGCTCGAAGAGCACCAGGGCGGCATCCAGGAGGAGCCCGACAGCCCCCTTTCCGCCCAGCATCAGGCGGGCCAGCCCGCCCAGCCGGCCGGCATGGGCGCCCAGCACGGGCACCGCCGGTCCCGGTGCCGGCAGCCGGGAGAGGAGCTCCTCGGCCCGCCGCGGGGCACCGGCCATGAGGGCCGCCGCACAGGCCTCAAGCAGCCACGTGGCCCGCCGGACCGGATCGTCGGTGAGATCCGCGGCCCGCTGCAAGAACGCGGCCCGGGCCAGGTAGCCGCCGGTGTTCCCGGCCCGCTCGGCACAGCCGTGCAACGCGGAGGCGACCTGCTCATCGGGGCCGTCCGCGGCGGCCGCCGCATGCCAGGCGTGCCGTTCGGGTTCGGCGCACGCGTCGGTCACGGCGGCGAGCGCGGCGTGCACGGAACGACGCGCGGCCCGCGACGCGCCCCCGTACACGGCCGAGCGGATCAGCGGATGACGGAACGAGGACGCACCGGGAGCGGGCCGGGCCGTCAACAACTCCTCCCGCTCGGCCTGGTCGAAGGCCTCGGCCAGGTCGTCGTTGCCGGCCCCCGAAAGGTGCCGGACCGCCCGCCGCAGCACGTCCCGATCGCCGGTCGCGTCGGCGGCCGCCGCCAACAGCACCGTCCGGGTCAGCACCGGCAGGCCCTCAACCCGCCGCAGGAACCGGGCCTCCAGGCGCCGCCCGAGAGCCGGCGGCCCGGCGAACCCCGCCTCCACGACATGAGGCCCCTGGGCCAGTTCCCGCAGGGCGAGCGGATTGCCCGCCGCCTCGGCGATGATCCGCTCGGCCACGACCTGGTCGATCCCGCCGCCGGCGTGGTCCATGAGCAGCGCCAGCGCATCGGCCTGCGGCAGCCGGCCGAGCCGGAGTTCGGGAAGGCCGTCCAGCGCCGGCGGCGCCGCCGTCGTGTCGTCGCGCAGCGCGAAGAGGGCGACGATGCCGTCGGCGTGGAGCCTGCGTCCCACGAACGCCAGGACGTCGAGCGACTCCCGGTCCAGCCACTGGGCGTCGTCGCACACGAGCAGCAGCGGCCCTTCGCGGGCGGACTCCGCGAGGAGGGTGAGAACGGCGAGCCCCACCAGGAACCGGTCGGGCGCGGTCCCGTCCACCATCGCGAACGCCGTCTCGAGCGCGGCGCGCTGGGGCCCGGGCAGCCGGTTCCGGGCACCGAGGAACGGCAGCAGGACGCGGTGCACGGCCGCGAAACCGAGCTCCTGCTCGGCCTCGACGCCCGCGACCCGCGTGACCTGCAGGCCCGAAGCCGACCCGACCGCATGGTCCAGCAGGGCCGTCTTGCCGATCCCGGCATCGCCGCGCACGACGAGTACACCGCTCATACCCGAGCGCGCGCCGTCCAGCAGCCGGTGCACCAGAGCGCTCTCCGCACCCCGGCCTCTCATGATCATGAACTGAACATACCGGCTCCGGGCATCCCCCCGACCGGCCGCGCCGGACCGGGGGACGGGCGGCGAAGACTGGGAGGTTTCCAGGATTCGAACCACCGCCCTCCCCGGGCACGCTCCGGGCATGCAAGCGCACCGCACCGAACCGGCCCGCACCCACCCCACACCCCCGCGCCCCCAAGCCCCTCCCGCCCGGGCAGCGGACAGGGCGGCGGAGCCGGGCCTGTTCGCCGCCGAGACCGCGACCGGCGACTGCGGATACCTCCGGATACGCACCCTCGAAGCCACACCCCACCGCACGGACCACGACGGCGCCCACGGCGAAAGCGGCGGGCCGTTCGTCGTCGTGGCCGTCCAAGCCTCGGGCACCGCACTGCTCTCCCGCGGCGGCAGGCGGATACGCCTGGCACCGGGCGACATGGCCCTGCTGCCCTCGGGCGGCGAACTCGCCGTGGAGTTTCCCGAGCCCTCCCGCACGCACCTGCTCCGGCTGCCGCGCGCCGTGCTCGCCGTCCCGCAGGCAGACCTCACGGCCGTCCTGGGGAGCACCGTCCGGCCCGCCCCGGGCCTGGACACCGCCGTCTCCCGCTCCCTGGCCGCCTTCGCCGAAGCGGCCCCGGACCTGGGCGCCGAAACCGGCGGCCGCATGGCCGGCCACATCGCGGGCATGCTGGCCACCCTCATCACGGAACGGGCCGCCGCCGGCACCCGACCGGCAGCCCGGCCCGCCACCGGCCAAGGCCCCGTCACCGCGGAGACCGCGGACCTGATGGCACGCGTCCGCGCCCACATCGGCCTGCACCTGGCGGACCCGGACCTCTCCCCACGCTCGATCGCCGCCGCACACCACATGTCCGTCCGCTACCTGCACCGGCTCTTCGCACAGGACGCCACGACGGTCGGCACCTGGATCCGCGAGCGCCGCCTGGAAGAGGCCGCCCGGGAACTGGCCCGACCGGGACGCGGGAAGACCGTCTCCCGCATCGCGCACCGCTGGGGCTTCGTCAGCCCCAACCACTTCAGCCGGGTCTTCCGGCAGCGGTACGGGATGTCACCGCGGGACTGGAGCGCCTCCTTCACCCCCGTCCCGGAGCCGCCGCCGCACAGGGCGGCGGCCGGTGTCAGCCGCCCCGCTTGTGCCCGTTGAGCTGGATGTACCCCAGGTTCGCGATGAGCGCGGCGACCGTCGGGTAGTACCTGCTGTAGCCCTGGGCACCGATGGTGAAACCGTTCCCGGCCGGGTTGCGCAGCCGCGCGTACACCCAGGCGGACAACTGGCCCCAGCTGGTTTCGAGGTCGGCACCGAACGGGCCGATCGGCGTCGACGCGTGGTGGGCGATGTTCTGCCGGATCACGTCGAAGACGTACCCGAAGCGCGCCGCCTCGGCGGTCGCGCCGATGACGTCCACCAGGTACGAACCGACGGTCTGCCGGCCGGCCCCGGTGGTGAGGAGCTGCTGGGTGTTGCGCAGGGTCAGCAGCGCGTTCTGGAGGTTCTGGGGGGTGAGCCGCCGCTCCGCGCGGGCGCCACCGCCGGGCAGGGTGGCGTAACTCCCGTTCCAGGGCAGGCGGTGGGCCCGCACCCCCAGGACCCGCTCGAACGCGTCGGGATAGCCGTCGGGGAACACGTAGTGCCGGTTGCCGGTGCCGTCGGGCTGCCCGGGCTGGTAGATCCCGGCCAGGTACAGGGTGTTGGCCCAGTAGTAGAGGGACACCACGTACTGCCCGGCATGACTCACCCGGATCTGGATCAGCCGGTCGGGCGTCGTCGTGGTCTCGTCCAGCACCTGGTAGAAGTCGTGGCCGCTGATCCGGTGCACCTGGTCGATCATGTTCCAGTACCGGTCGTGGTGCCCCTGGCCGCCGTGCTCGAGACCGCTGATGTCCCAGTCGACGACCGTCAGCGGCCGGTCCGGATCGGCATGGGCGGCGGGCGCGGCCGCGCCCAGCACACCGGCCGACAGGGCGAGTGCCACGAGGAGACAGGCGACACGCCGCATCATCCGCCCGCCCGAAACTACGCTGAACACACAGAACTCCTCCTCCTCAGGCCGGACATCCCGCCCGACCGGGCGCCCGGACTCCTTGCGGGGGACAGGACGCGGTCGCACGGTCGCCCGGCACACGGCCGGCCCACGGCGGCCCGGCAACAGGCCACAGGCTGCCAGCGCCGAAGGCGGCGCACGTGCCCGAGAGCGCCCGCACCCCGCCTACCCGCGCACACCCCCCGCGGCCGGCCCGACGGCGCCCTCCACCCGGTGCAGCGCCGCCAGGAGATGGCGCAGGGCCGGATCGGGCGGACCGGGACGGACCGCCAGGGACGTCGTCACGCTCAGGCCGGCGAGCGGGCGCACCACCACCCGCGGGACCGACGGCATCCCCTGGACCTCGTAGAAGACGGTCCACGACGCCTCGCGCGCCGTGCCGATCGCCGCGAGCGTGGCCTGCAGACCGGCGAAGGGCGGCCCGGCCGGCGGCACGCCCCCCGCCCTGCGGCACGCGTCGACGACCAGATCGTGGAAGTACGGGTTCTCCGCGCGCGGAGCCAGACGCAGCGCGAGCCCCGCCAAACGGTCCAGCCCCACAGCCCGTTCGGCCGCCAGCGGATGGCCCTGGGGCAGGGCCACATGCAGCGGGTCGCTCCACAGCGGCAGCAACTCCAGGCCGGCCGCCGACGGAACCGCCCGCACCAGGGCGGCGTCGAGCTCCCCGGAACGTACCGCGGCCAGCCGATCGCCGACCGGCATCCTCCGCAGCCGCACCTGAAGCCGGGGAGCGGCAGCGGACAGGAGCGCCAGAACACGCCCCAGCCGGTCCCGGGGGCCGTGGACACCGCCCAGCCGCAACACACCGTCGGCACCCGCGGTGACATCGGCGGCCACCCGCACCGTGCGCTCGGCAGCCGCCAGAACCGCACGGGCCTCGGGGAGCAACCGCTCGCCCGCCGAGGAGAGCCGCACCCGCCGGGTCGTACGCTCGAACAGGACCACCCCCCAACCGCGTTCGAGCCGGCCGATCTGCTGGCTGACGGCCGACGGGACGATCCCCAGCCGCTGCGCCGCCCGCCCGAAGCCGCCCTCCTCGGCAACAGCCACGAAATACCTCAACTGCCGCAGTTCCACCCGTCCGCCTCCCGCAGCGATTCGTCACGACCGGTGATCTCTGTCTTCTCCAACAGCCGGTGGATCACAACCGCTTCCCGGGATCGAATGGAACCGCATCCGCGACACGCCGCAGACCACAGGAGAGACCGCCGATGAACGCCCCCCGACAGCCCCTGATCGTGCACGCCGAGCAGGCCGAGCGGATCGACTTCCCCCACGGCGGGGGGTTCCGCCTCCTCGCGGACGCATCCGACACCGGCGCGGCGGTGGGAGCCAACCGCCTCACCCTCCCCCGCGGCGCCACCGGCGCCCCCGCCCACCACCACGCACGGTCGACCGAGGTGTTCTACGTGCTCGAAGGAAGCGCCCGCTTCACCCTCGACGACCGCACCACGACCGTGGCCGCCGGCGGACTCCTCTGCATACCGCCCGGCCACGTCCACGCGTTCGGCGCTTCTCCCGCAGCCACGGCGGACCTGCTCGTCCTGCTGACCCCGGCCGTCGACCGCTTCGATTACTTCCGCACCCTGGGCCGCATCCGGCACGGCCTGGACACCTTCGCCGCGCTCCTGCCCGAACAGGACTGCTACGACGTGCACTTCGCCCCTGCCGACACACCCCAATAGCCCGCCCCGGGAGAACCCGCAAAGGGGGAGCGGCCGGTCAGGAACGCTGCCCGGATCCGCCCGCCGGCGACGCCGGCCGCGCGAGAGCACCCGGCCGCGGCCCGCCGTCCGCCACGGTGCGGGGCGGTCCCGCAGCACCGGCCCGCGGCCGCCGGAAGGCCGGGACGGCCAGCAGCCCGAAGCCGATCACCGCCGCCGTGAGATGGCCGACGGTGGTGAAGTCCGGCAGCGGCCCGGACCACTCGGCACCGCCGAGCGGCCACGCGAGGACGAAAGCCGCCCAGGGCAGGCGCCCCCAGCGGGGCAGGGCGAGCGTGCCGACCGCCAGCACCGTCTGCGCACCGTAACTGACCCCGTAGTCCAAGGACTGTCGCACCGCCGCCGGATACCAGCCGTACCGCAGCGCGACGGTGATGACGGCAGCGGTGAGCAGGGTCGCCACGACATGCCCGCCGAGGAACACCGCCACCGCACGCCGCTTCCCCCACCGCGACTCCGCCCAGGCCAGGAAGCAGCACACCCCCAGCCCCAGAGTGATCAGGGTGCCCACGAAGTCCGTCGAGGCCACATCGGTGAGCGTCCCGTCGAAGAACAGCGCGCTGCCGGCCAGCGCCGCCAGCGGATGGTCGCGCAGGTTGTCCAGGTTGGTGCTGAGGTACCCCAGCACGGCCGCCGCCCGTTCGTCGGACACCCGGCCGATCCAGGCGTGGCCGGCCAGCAGCAGGCAGACATAGGCGAGGGTCAGCGGCGCACGGCGCGGATATCTCCGCACGACGCGGAGCGCTCTGCCCAGGGGCCCCGGCGGTGATTGAGGGTTCATCGGCGGCACTCTCCGGTTCGGTTCGGTTCGGTCAGGCTCGGGCAGGTCGGGTCGGGGCGAAGGCGTGGCCGGCCCGCGAGGGCAACCGCCCCGGCTGACTCCCGGCCACCCCAAGGGATGCGGTGTGCCGCGCCCGGGTTCCAGCCGACCGACCAGGACACCGCCCCCCTCACGAGTGACGGACACTCAAAACCCCAGACCGGAAGGGGTTTCCCGGAAGTTTCCCGTTTCCCGTTCGCAGCGGGCGACCCGCGCCTGCTCGACACACGGGGGAGGAGGGCGACAGTCTCGGAAGCGCCCGGACAGGACACCACGGGCACGACGGCCCGCGGCCGGACGACCGCGCGGCGGAAACGGGGGACCGGACATGGCGATGCGCACGACAGCGGTGGCGGCGGTGGCGGCACTCACCCTCCTGGCCGCGGGGGAAGGCGCCCACAGCGCCACCGCTGCACCCAGGACGGCGGCGGGGGAGTGCCGGGTGCTCGCCGCCGACGCCTCCACCACGGCGGAGCAGGCCGTGGCGGCCGCCTGCGAACAGATCGGCGTCTGGTACACCTGGGGCGGCGGCCACGGGCCGCAGCCGGGCCCGACCTACGGCCAGGTCGACCCCAGCGACCCGGACAGCGCCCACGACCCCGAGCGGCTCGGCTTCGACTGCTCGGGACTGGTCCGCTACGCCTACGCCCGCGCCGCCGGCGGCGACCCCCTGCCCGGCAACGCCTACCACCAGTTCCACGCACCGCAGGTGCGGCAGCGGTTCACCGCCGCCGAGGGGACCGCCCCGCTCCTCCCGGGAGACCTCCTGGCCTGGGGCTCGGGCGGCTCCATCCACCACATCGCGATCTACCTGGGCGCGGGCAGGATGGTCGAGGCCCGGGAATCGGGCACCCGGATCACCGTCGCCGACGTACGGCTCGGCGGCGACTATGCCGGAGCGGTCCGCATCGCGCCGCCGACGCAGGCACCCGGCACGTTCAGCACCTGGGGCACCGACGTGTGGACCCACCGGGAGCCCTCCACCGGCAGCCCGCGCGTGCACAAGTTCCCCGGCCCCACCACGGTGCGCATCGACTGCCAGAAACACGCCGAACCCGTGACCGCCGAGGGCTACACCAACGACGCCTGGTCCTACCTGCCCGAATACCGGGCATGGATCACCAACATCTACATCAAGGGCCCCGCCTGGCTGGACGGCGTACGCACCTGCCCCTGAACACGCCCCTCACATCCCGCGATCGCCCGGGGCACCACGCACCGCCGGTACGGTTCCGCGGCCGTTCAGCCCTGCCGGTGCTGCCCGGGCAGCCCGGACCCGGCGGCTTCGGCCCCCGCGCCGTCCTGCGCGGCGGTGTCCCCGGCCTCCCAGCGCAGCAGGTCGCCCGGCTGGCACTCGAGCGCCTCGCAGAGCGCGGCGAGCGTCGCGAAGCGCACCGCCTTGGCGCGGCCGTTCTTCAGCACCGCCAGGTTGGCCGGCGTGATCCCCACCCGGTCGGCGAGTTCGCCCACGGACATCTTCCGCCTGGCCAGCATCACGTCGATGTCGACGGTGATGGGCATCAGATCACCTCGTCCAACTCGGCCCGCATCCGTGCCGCCTCGCCGTCGCGCGCGACGGCCTGCGCGAGCAGCATCCGCAGTACCAGCACGATGAGCGCGACCCCCAGGATGGCCAAGCCGATCCCGCCCATGATCACAGTAACGCCCGGATCCTCCCGCTGGCCGGGGGCGTTGACCGCCGTGACCGCGAACCACAGCACGGCCACAGCCGTGATCGCGCCGATCACGCCGTCCACGTACCGGAACGCGGCGTGGGAGAACACCGTCCCGCGCCGCACCATCGCCGTCAGCCGCCACACGCAGACCAGGGCCACCTGGGCCGCCACCATCCCCAGGGCCACGATCACGCGCATCGGGGTCAGCGGCAGCGATCCCCCCTCCGTCTCGCCCGTGACCAACGCCCACACCATCCCCGCCTGCACGAACACGGTGCCGGCGAACACCACCCCGAGCACGACGCGCAACGCCCGCACGGTCAGCTTGCCCATAACCCATCCCTCCATCGACCCACGATCGAAATCTATCGAAAATCGATAGGTCGAGCAAGGGGCGGGACCTCGGCGGCCCCGACTCCGGGACCGACGGGGAGCGGCGGCAACCCTCCGGCGCGGCGCAGCCCCCCCGGGTCGGCGCCTCCGGGCCTCTGGGTGAAGCGCCGGAACGTCGACCTGCGCGCCGGCGGGTTCGACGCCCACGCCCGGCCCGCGAAGCGGGGGGCCTCAGGGGGTGGCCCGGTCCTCGGGGAGCGGCTGTGCCTGCCGCGCTGCCCGTCCGGCGGGGGCGGCCTCGGGGCAGGCGGGGTTGGCGCAGGGGGCATCGGCGTAGAGGGGGACGTGGATGCCCATCGTCCGGTGCCGCCGGACCGTCGCGGGCAGTTGCTGATGGCACCTGGGGCACAGGTGTCCGGGGATCGCCGCCGCGGGATGCTTTTCGCCGTCCATGCATCGACTTTACGCCCGCTTTGCTCTGTTTTGAACCTTCTTTGGTGGGGGTGGTTACGCCCCGCCGGAGGGCCCGCTGCCGTTCGGCGGGGGCTCCGGCGGGTGTGGCCGGAGCAGGCTGAGGGCGACCGACGCCGCGAGGACGGCGACGATCACGGCCAGGCTCACCTGCGAGGGAATCTCGGGAACCGCGGGGCTGATCAGCTCGTGCGTGGCCTGCAGGACCAGCTTCACGCCGATGAACGCGAGGATCAGAGCGAGTCCCGTGCCCAGGTGGTGGAAGCGGTCGAGCATGCCGGCCAGCACGAAGTAGAGGGCCCGCAGCCCCAGGATGGCGAAGGCGTTGCTGCTGTAGACGATGAAGGCGTCACTGCTGACGGCGAGCACGGCGGGCACGCTGTCGACCGCGAAGACCAGGTCGGCCGCCTCGATCGCGGCCACCACGGCCAGTAGCGGCGTGGCGACGCGCCGGCCGGCCTCCTTCACGAAGAACTTCGCCCCGACGTAGTCCTCACCGACCGGGACGATCTTCCGCAGCAGCCGGACGGCCAGGCTCCGCCCCGGGTCGAAGCCGTCGTCCTCCTCCTTGAGGATCTTGTACGTGCTGGAGAAGAGGATCGCGGCGAAGACGTACAGCACGGCCGTGAACCGGCTGACGACGGCCACTCCGGCGGCGAGGAAGACCCCCCGGAACACCAGCGCGCCCAGCACCCCGAAGAACAGCACGCGGTGCTGGTAGGCCCGCGGAACCCGGAAGTAGCCGAAGATCAGGGCGAAGACGAACAGGTTGTCGACCGACAGGCTCTTCTCCAGCAGCCACGCCGTCGTGTACTCCACGCCCGCCTGCGTGCCCACGACGACGAACACCAGACCGCCGAAGGCCAGGGCCAGGGCGACCCACACCCCGCTCCACGCCGCCGCCTCGCGGAAGCCGATGACGTGCGCCCGTCGGTGCGCGAGGAGATCGACCGCCAGCGCCGCGAGGACGGTGGCGGCGAAGACGATCCACAGCCAGTAGGGCACGTCGTGCACGGCGGACCCCCGCGGTACGGCAGTCGGTGGGGCGGCACCCCAAGCGCGATTTTGCCGTAATTGTACTTATTTGCTCTTTTCGTGGGTGCGTGCGGCCGACGGGCGCCCCGGTCTGCTGGTGACTCCCGTCACATACCTCTTGAGCTGGAGCGGGCTCCAGCTCCTAGCGTGAAGCCGTCGGCCGGTCGGGCCGGTCGGCCATCGGAATGGGGGAGAACATGGGCGTTTGGTTCGTCACCGGTGCATCGCGTGGACTCGGCGCGGAGATCACCCGTGAGGCGCTGGAACGAGGGCACAGCGTGATCGCCACGGCGAGGAACGCCTCGGCCGTGCTCGCGGCGTACCCGGACAAGCCCGGCGGACTGCTCGCGGTGAACGCGGACGTGACCGAACCGGAGCAGCTGGCGGCCGCGGTGCGGGCCGGCCTCGCGGAGTTCGGCCGGATCGACGTCGTGGTCAACAATGCCGGCTACGGACTCGTGGGCGCGATCGAGGAGACCTCCGACAAGGCAGCCCGCGACCTGTTCGACGTCAACGTGTTCGGCCTGCTCAACACGGTGCGGGCGACCCTGCCGACCCTGCGTTCCCAGCGGTCCGGACACGTCGTGAACATCGGCTCGGTGGGCGGTTTCGCCACCGCTGCGGCGGTCGGCCTGTACGGGGCGTCGAAATTCGCCCTCGAGGGCATTTCCGAAGCGCTGCACGGCGAACTGGCCCCGCTCGGCGTCCACGTCACGATCGTCGAACCCGGTGGCTTCCGCACCGACTTCCTCGGCCGCTCCAGCCTCCAGGTCGAACCGGCCGCCATCGCCGACTACGCCGCCGCGGCGGGCCCGGTCCGCGAGGCGCTGGCCCGGAACGACGGACTCCAGCAGGGCGATCCGAAGAAGGCGGCCAAGGCCATCGTCGACGTCACCGAGGCCCCTCGGCCGCCGCTGCGCCTGCAGTTGGGCGCGGACGCGGTCGAGCGCGTCGAGGCGAAGCTGGACCTGGTACGGCGTGAGCTCGGCCAGTGGCGCCACGTGGCGCTCTCCACCGCCATCTGACCGCGAGGCCCCTCAGCCGGCGCGGTGCGGGAGCGGGGCGGAGCGGGAGCGGCGCGGCGCGGCGACCACCGTGCCCACGGGCAGCACTCCTGTCCCGCTGCGTGCCGGCGCCGCCTTCGCGGGTCGCGGCCGGGCCCGTCGCACCACGGACCGCCGGCACCTTTCCGGCGCGCGGGTCACTCTTTCGGGTGTCTGGCCAATCCGCCAGGTGGATGCTGCCGAATCCGGTACGTGAACCACTTCCGCAGCACCCTTCCCCGCGCCGCCCTGGGCGCGTCGGCCGGCGTTCTGGCCGCTGCCATGGCGCTCGCCGTGGCCGAGCTGGTCGCCGGCTGGGTGCGGCCGGCCGCCGGGCCGGTGACGGTGGTGGGCGGCGCGGTGATCGACCGGACCCCGGCCGCGGTGAAGGACTTCGCGATCCGTACGTTCGGGGAGAACGACAAGACCGTCCTGCAGTTGGGAATCCTGGCGATCCTCGCCGTCATCGCCGTCGGTCTGGGCATCCTGGCCTTGGACCACCGGCGGGCCGGTGCCGCCGGCGTGCTGCTGTTCGGGATCGTCGGCTCCGCGGCGGCCCTCAGCCGCCCGGACTCCACCGGAATCGGCGATGCACTGCCCTCGATCGCCGGAGCACTCGCAGGGGCAACCGCCCTGTACGTCCTGGCCTCCAAGGCCGTACCCGTTCCGGAACCGGCGGCCGGGGACGGGCACAGCGGCACCGAAGGATGGAGCAGGCGCGGTTTCCTTGCCTCGGCGGCCCTGACCGCTGTGGCGGCCGCATCGGCAGGCGCCCTCGGCCGGTTCCTCTCCGGCCGGCAGGGGCAGGGAGCGGTCGCCTCCCGCGCCGGCCTGGTCCTGCCCCCACCGGCCTCCCCGGCTCCGCCCGTACCGGCCGGAGCCCGGTTGAAGGTGCCCGGCATCAGCCCCTTCACCACCCCCAACGCCGACTTCTACCGCGTCGACACCGCTCTGACCGTCCCCAGGGTCGACGCCGGCAGCTGGCGGCTGCGCCTCCACGGCAAAGGCGTCACCACACCGCGCACCTACACCCTCGACGAGCTCCTGGACCGCCCGCTCGTGGAACGCGACATCACCCTGACCTGCGTCTCCAACGAGGTCGGCGGCCCCTACCTCGGTACCGCCCGCTGGCTCGGCGTCCCCCTGGCCGCGCTGCTCGCCGAGTGCGGGGTGAAACCGCCGTCGAAGGGCGGCCCGGCCGACCAGCTGGTGGCCCGGTCCGTGGACGGGATGACGCTCGGCTCACCGGTCGAGGACGTCATGGACGGCCGCGACGCGATCCTCGCGGTCGGCATGAACGGCGAACCGCTGCCCTTCGACCACGGCTTCCCCGTCCGCATGCTCGTCCCCGGCCTGTACGGGTACGTGTCGGCCTGCAAGTGGATCACCGACATCGAGCTGACCACCTTCGACGCCTACGACCCCTACTGGGTGAAGCGGAAGTGGGCCCGTCGCGCGCCGGTCAAGACCCAGGCCCGGATCGACACCCCCAAGCCCTTCGCCCGCCCCGCCGCCGGCCCCATCACGGTCGCCGGGGTCGCCTGGGCCCAGCGCCGCGGCATCACCCGCGTGGAGGTCCGTATCGACGACGAACCCTGGCGGGACGCGGACCTGGCCGTCCAGGACACCGTCGACACCTGGCGCCAGTGGTCCTACCCCTGGAACGCCGACCCGGGCGGGCACACGATCACCGTCCGCGCCACCGACGGCACCGGCCAG